>NZ_SRLA01000010.1 GCF_004745825.1 Hymenobacter fodinae
CAGCCCGGCCCAGAGCCATCCCAACAAGATGATAAATCTATTAACCCTGTAGCCGAGAAACAACATAGAAAGCGCCAAGAATAGGTGGTACTAGGTAAAACGACTGTTGATTACCAATAGTACTATTATATTTTATGGATCAGTTAATTCTCCTTAAAACTTATGAACTTATGTTAGAAAAGTACTAATAATGGTTTGGTTGTCTAGCTTGCTTAAAGCAACCGTGAATGAATGATGATTTGCTGTGCAAGCGTTGGTATGCCATTAATGCGCGATATAATGAGTTTTGGTTAGCGCATTCAAATACGTGTTATACTTCTGTGTTCAATGCGCTCATACATTAATGTATTATTAGTTATAAATGGAGTGCGACTTGCTGTATGTTTTAACGTGCTGAAATAATATAACTTTAATAAGCTAAGTGTTGCAAACAAGGTGGCTGACAATGTAAGCTTCACGTACCTAAAAAGCCCCCACAGATGCATCGGCTAGCTGTAGAGCTTACTGATGCACCCGTGGGGGCGCTTTTGAAGAAGGCAGAAGTAAGGCTAGGGCTCTAGCGACACTTTCGTTCTTAATGTGGTGCCATCCTGCGGACGGAGGGAGAGGTAATACATGCCTTTAGCCAGATTTAACGTCTTTACAGGCAAATAATTAGCGCCGACACGTAGTGATAGATGCTGCTCATGCATCTTCCGGCCTATGCCGTCAGTCAGCGTTAAAACGGCTGCCTGCTCCTTTGTGCTGGTCAAGGCCACCGTGAAATCCCCAGTGGAAGGGTTGGGGTACGCCTGAAGCTCTTTGAACGAGTTAACTTCTGCCACAGGCAAGCTGGACGGTAGAATCTGAAGTGCCGAAAGCTTAGGGTAGTCTACCCCTCCATCTTGGGGTAAGGAACTCATATCCAGATTTAATATGCCGTCGTTTACGGTAACCGTAAATGTTTCGGTGATGGCCGTGTTAGCCCCCGCTTTAACAAATATATCGTAGTTGTCTAGGACCCGGGCGCCCTCCAAGCTCACATCAAATACCCGCTGTCCGGGGCCAGACCAGTAGATTTCTGCGAAGTGGAGCACCACTTGGTAGGTTCCATTGGTTACGGGCAGGGCATAGCGCAACTGGCCAGTACTGCCGTAGCGCTCGGTTTGGTAGAGCGCGTCATCTGGGGTACCCGCAATGCGAGCGGAGGTAGAGTACGTGGTACCTGGGGCGGGCGAGAAATAGTCGTCGGCAGCAAACGTGCTCTGCCCAATGCGCAGCGAAGGCCCACCACTATTGAGCTGATAAATTGATTCTTGAGGGCGTACCTCTAGTGCCGAGAGCTTGGGGTTGTCTCGGCCTCCTACTTGTGCCAGAGAGCTGAGGTCGATATTCAGCAAGTTATCCGTAACGGTGACGGTAAACGTCTCGGCGGTAGCAGTATTGGCTCCCACCTTCTGAAAAATATCGTAGTTATCGAGTACGGTGGCACCCTCTAAGCTTACGTCGAAGATGCGCTTCCGAGCTTCATTCCAGTAAAATTCAGCAAAGTGAAGTACCACCCGGTAGGTGCCATTCTCGACGGGTAAAGCGTAGCTGAGGGTTCCCTCAGGGCCGTAGCGTTCCGTCTGGTAAAGGGCATCATCATTGGTGCCGTTGATGCTAGCAGTAGTAGAGTACGTGGCTCCTGGGCGGGGCGAATAGTAATCATCGGCGGCAAATAGGCCTTGTGGAGTGGAATAAGCGGGCCCGCCGCTGTTGAGGCGGTAGATAGTCGATGGGGGAGGAGTGCCGCTGCCCGCATACACATAGGCCCGGCCTAGGTTCGCGGTGTAGCCCCGCGCCCCTACCACAACGTCGCTATTTCCGTCGCCGTTTACGTCGCCGGCTCCGGCCACGGCATTGCCGAAAAAGCTGCTGCCCGCCCCCGCCGTAAGCGTAGTACCCGCCTCAGTAGCTGCCACTGTAGCTGGTAGCCCCGAACCACGGCCATAGTACACGTAGGCCAGTCCCTGACCGTTGTTTACATCCTGAGCCCCCACAATGATGTCGCCAAACCCATCATGGTTCAGGTCGCCCGCGCCCGCAACTGAGCCTCCAAATTGGGTGTTCTTGGTCACGTCGGGGGTAAGGATAGAGCCGGGCGAGGCAGGCAGACCCTGACTGTTGCCATAGTAGACGTAGGCTCGTCGCAGCTCCTGCTGATTGGCAACAGCCCCCACCAGTACATCAGCGTACCCGTCACCGTTTACGTCGCCAGCGCCGGCCACAGAGGAGCCGAAATTAGAAAAAGTGGCCTGCCCGGTAAGCACTGAGCTGGCCGTAGGACTAGTGCCGGTGCTGCTGCCTAGAAACAAATAGGCTCGCCCCTGAAAGCTATTGTAAGCGTAGGCTCCCACGATAATATCGCTGAACCCATCGTGGTTCACGTCGCCGGCCCCCGCCACGGAGTAGCCGAAGCCAGTGAAAATTGCTTCACCCGTAAGAACCATGCTTGCACTGGCCGCTGCCACGGTGGTGCCTAGGCCACTACGCGTGCCGTAGAAAACATACGCTCGGCCTTGCCCACGGTTGTAGGCCTCAGCGCCCACTACTACATCGGCCAGGCCATCGTGGTTTACATCGCCGGCCCCTGCCACCGAAAACCCGAAGCTGGTACTGCCAATTTCGCCCACCAGGGTTGTGCCAACACTGCCCGTTAGGCCAGTACGGCTGCCGTAATACACATACGCCTTACCCTCGACGGGGGCGCCCACCAGTACATCATCATACCCATCGCCGTTGATGTCGCCGGCCCCACTCACCGAATAGCCAAAGTTGCCGCCCACATCATTAGTGAGTCGGCTGCTAGTGTTAGTGGTTAGGCCAGTTTGGCCACCATAATACACGTAGGCCCGGTTCTGAACGTAGGCTCCCACAATCACATCGTCGAAGCCATCTCCATTTACATCACCGGCGCTGGATACTGCGTAGCCAAAGCTGGTGGCCGAAGCCTCGCCAATAAGCGTGGCAAAAGGAGTGGTGGCCACAGGATCAATCGTCACAGGGTAGGTAGCCCCGGTATCATCTACTGCCAGCCGTAGGGTTTGGTCGTGGCCTAGGTGCATGCGTGCGGGCAATACCTTGCCGGTGGCATCCCACGCCTTGAGTCCGTTATAGGTGAGTACTGCCGGAGTACCCGCTCCCGAGCGAAAGGATATTTCTCCCGAGCCAGTCTGCTCTGGTTGCAGGGTTGTTTGCACTGCAAGCACTACTTCCACGGATCCAGCAGACCCTGCCGGGCGCCGCGCCACGTGAAAGTTCTGGCGAATACCCTCCGGGCTGTTTACATATTCTACCGCAAAGGCCTCGCCGTGCTGAAAGCGCACAGTGTTGTCGTGCACCTGAGCCAGAGCCGCCGCCACTGGGTGCAGAGACAACTGGCCGGCTCGCCCTACGCCACGCAGCTTCCAACTCACCTGCCAGGCCGGGGCTTCGCCCGGGGGCATGGTGGGCGTTAGAGAATAGGTGTCGGCTTCCAGCTGAGCCTGCAGATGCTCGGGTTCATTGCGCGCCGTCCAGCCGCCAGCCTGGCCTAGGCCACTAGGCTCCAGCAAGAAAGACCGTCGGAATACATCAGCCTGAACATCGGCTAGGCCACTAGTTGGCTGTGCGGCCCTGTGAGAACTGGCACACGAGGACGACGGTGTCGCGGGGCAGTACGGGGTGTAGGCCAGCCTGGTGGCGGCCATTGAAGGTGGCGGGGTTGCGGAGGGCTGTGCCAAAACCGGGGCACTCACCACGAGGGTGCCAAGTGCCCAACTACGCAACACTGAGTAAAGCTGTAGCATGTTACACGTGATAAAAAAGCGAGGAATAAATGATGAGCGGGGGCTGTAAACCCAGAAATAAGCACGTGTGGGAATTAGGTAGGACCTGCCAACAAAGCCCGTGGTACATTAGTGGGCTTCGGATAAGCCCGCGTTGGCGAGGCTATGGTCAGCAGGTTTTCTGGGTGCGGGTAAGCGGTAGATTGGGTCGTGAAAGGCTGTCTTTCGGATCGGTCGCCTGTCGTGGCGAGGCGGAGCCGGTTACTCAAAAACTGGAGCTTACTTCGCTACCAGCAGTCGTTCGTTGATGACTCCTTCTTGCAGGTACACCCGGAGAATGTAAGGTCCGGGGTGCAGCTTTCGGGTTGGAATAAGTAGGCGGTTGCTGCCCGGTTCGGCTTGCTGAGTGCCTTGCCACACGCAGTGGCCTTGGCTGTTAAACACTTCAGCTCGCGCCGCCTGGCTGCTGGTTGTTATGTAAGAAAGGGTGGCTTGGTCAGCTACAGGGTTCGGAAACAGGCTCCAGGTTTTTTCCGGACGGGCCGCCAGTGCACCAGCCAGGTTTGTGGGCGAAAGCCGTTGCACCACTAGTGCCGCGAGCTTGGCGTTGTCGGCATCGGTGCGGAACTCCAGGGTAAGCTCTCCGTCCGTGACGTTGACTGTGCGTTCCAAGTCAAGAGCAGTGGCAAAGGCTCCTGCCAGGGTGTAGATATCCAGATTGCTGATGATTTCCTGCCCCTCCGCCAACACGTCAAACTGCCGAAGATGGGGTGCGGTCCAATAGATTTCAGCCAGCTTAAACGTTAGGCGATATTGGCCTGCGGGGAGGGGAACATGGTAGCTGAAGTTGCCATAGCGCTCCGTTTGGTACAGAGCATCATCGGGGGTGCCAGCAATTGCGCTAGCGGTCTGGTAGGTGGTGCCCCCACGGAAATTCCGGTCGCTCTGGTACGCCAGATGATTGGCGTCGGTGTAGGCCTCTCCGCCGGCGTTCACAGCAAATACTACTCCGGTGGCGGTTACGGTTAGTTGCACCGTGCTCGTGGCCACGGCGTACCCCGGGGCTGTGGCCTGCACCACGGCCGAGTAGGTACCCGGCGAGAGGCCTGCGGCATCAAGTTGAATGGACACTTCTTGACCTACCAGGCCCGCTTTTCCTGTGCCGGTAGGCAGCCGTAACCACGCAGGCGCACCAGGCGCGCTAATGGTGTAAGAAGCCGTGCCCGTTAAGGTCCATAGTAAGTTGGTTATCGTAGTACTTCCACCTTGAGAAAGCTGGGCCTTTAAAGCAGGAGAGGAAAAGCGCAGTACGTTGCTGGGCTGCCGGCTAAGGGGCGTAAGCTGCGTGCTTTTTTCGGGAATAGCATTATTGTCGCGGGCACCTTGGGCCACTACTAGAGTGGAGCCGATTACTTGGGCAAAGGGCGCGACGAGAGTTGCGGGCAATGTACAGAAGGTGCTCCAGGCGTTGGTCGCGGGGTCGTAGCTAAGAATATCCCCGTAGTCGGAGAAGTTGTTGCTGCCGCCCACAATCAAAATCTGGCCATCCAGCGCAATAGTGCCGGGCTCAAAGTGCGAGCGGTTGACGGGCAAATCGGCCAAGCGAGTCCAGGCGTTGGTTGCTGGGTCGTAGGCGTGCACAAAGGCCCCAATTGAGCGCTGGCCGTCGTGGTCACGCTGGCCTCCAATGGCGTAAATTTTTCCGCCCACGGTCACGCCGGCCAAGTGGTTGCGGGGCTCGGGCAAAGGAGCGGCCTGCTGCCACCCGGCGGTTATGTTCTGCAGGTCCAGCACGTAATGGTCGCCCGTGTCAGTGCGACGGTCGGGGAGGAGGCCGCCAAAAGCGTGCAGGTAGTGGCCTACTACGGCCGCGGCACCAGACCCCCTGGGAGCGGGCAGGGGAGGACCCATGCTCCAAGTGTTGGTTTGGGTGTCATATATCTGCACGGCTGCCGTGACGGGGCCCGGGTGGTCACCTACAAATCCGCCGATGAGCCATACCTTCTTATCTACTACGGCTGCTCCCATGTGCGTGACGGCTAGCGGAGCCGGGGCCAGGTTAACCCACGTGTTGGTAGCTACCTCATAGCGCTGAGTGAGGTTGGTGCCAATCAGGTTGCCGTAGTAACCACCAAAGGTGTAGAGGTAGTCATCAACTAAAGCACTTTGTCCTTCCTTTCGCTCGTAGTCAACGGCGGCAGCTGGTTGCCAGTTGCAGGACGTGGTGGGCACTTGGGTGGTGCGTACTACCTCAATAGCGGCAATGGTAGGCTGATCTACAGTGGCCGAAAAGGCAAGGGTTAGCTCTCCATCCAGTACGGCCGTGGTGTACTCCTGCACAATGGCCGTAGTAGCCGGCGCCTGTGCGCTGATATCATATGCTACTAGGACTGGCCTACCCTCCAGCGCAACACTAAAAATGCGGTGGCCTTGGCCACCTGGCCCCCCGCCCGGCGCACCAAAGTAAATTTCAGCAAAGTGCAGACGCACTCGGTAGGTACCAAGCGTAACGGGAATGTGGTAGCTGAAGCCCCCGCGGTCAACGCCCGCACTGCGTTCACTTCGGTACAGCTCATCTTCCTGAGTCTGCGCTATATCTTGGGCTGCAGGGTTGCTAAAAGACGTGCCACCCTTGAAGTATGTATCCGCCAAAAACACCTTGGGTTCGGGCCCAGCCGTCTGGAACTGCCCCCCGCCGCAGTTGATGCGTATGGTGTCACTGGCTGATGCTAGCGTAGAAACCGTCGTGAGCTGGCGAGTTGGGGCAGCCTCGGCCTTACTTAGTATTGCACTTGTATCCGCCGCATTGAAACTTATTGGACTCTTTCTCCCCAAGGCCAAGGTGCCAACTAGGCATATGCTGGCCGCCAGCGCACCAACCCAAGGGCGGCGCGGCGCGAGTAACTCTGTTCTCATACCGTTCCCAGAAAGAATGTAACCCAATATGCACCCCCAAGTGCCTAAGTATACGACTTTATAAAGATATAATTGATTTTAGCCGAGAATATCACATAAAATTAATGGTTAGGCCGTTTCCATATGATCAGCGTCAATGCTAGTGACTGGCGCTTATTTGCATCTGTGGCGCATCGGTAATTCTTTAGTAGTCTGCAGTCTGTGTATATAGAGCTGATGATGTATAGCAAGACCGCCCGCTAAGCTCTTGAGCAAAGCTTACGTTCAGCAAAAAAGCGAGAAATACCCTTTATATTAATTTATAAAATATTGTATAATTCTATGTTTCTGTAACTAATGTGATTGTGATTATTGAAAGTATTTACATAACTAATCTAATTATAGTATAATGCAAATTGTTATAGTATATCATTAACTGTCAGTGCATTGTCTGATATACTAGAGTTTTGTTATATTCTTAATAAGCAGTAAGCAGCAATGTGCTACTTGCTATAGAATGTGTTGCCTTTATGATTTTATTGATAAGTTTGCAATAGAATAGTTCGAGGGCGTTGGGTTGTATTTCTTGATTTCGTTCAAATAGTAGTTTGAAACTGAAGCTCTGGCTAAGAGCCTCTTGGACCCGCTTTGCCCACGAATTCGCTGCTTCTTAACAGAAGTGGGTACTCACTCGCGCCCGAGTCTGTTTTAGCACTTTTCTCACAACCATTGGCAAAAGCCAAGTGGCGTTAGGGCTCCCTCTGCGCCTACACCAATCCATCTTTCACCTAATCTTTTTGCGTGACTAAACGAGTTATCATCTTGCTGGGGTGGCTCTGGGCGGGGCTA
>NZ_SRLA01000011.1:0-2500 GCF_004745825.1 Hymenobacter fodinae
TCAGTAAGGTTGGCGGCGACCTACTCTCCCGCCGGTGAAGGCAGTACCATGGGCGCTCCGGGGCTTAACGGCTCTGTTCGGAATGGGAAGAGGTGAACACCCGGGCTAAAGCCACCATTACTGGTGTCGTTGGTTGTGTTCAAACCAACGCAATAACGTTGACGCAGTGAGCGAGAAAGAAAAAGAAGACAAATGGAGTCGTCCAAGAAGAAGCGTTCGAGTCATTAGTACGGCTCCGCTGTGGCATTTCGGCCTCTACACGTACCGCCTATCAACGTGGTGGTCTACCACGACTCTTCGTATATGGGAAATCTCATCTTCAGGTGAGTTTCGCACTTAGATGCTTTCAGCGCTTATCTCATCCTAGCGTCGCTACCCGGCGCTGCAGCTGGCGCCACAACCGGTGCACGAGCGGCTAGTCCAACTCGGTCCTCTCGTACTAAAGTCAGGTCCTGTCAAATTTCCAACGCCCACCACAGATAGGGACCGAACTGTCTCACGACGTTCTGAACCCAGCTCGCGTGCCACTTTAATCGGCGAACAGCCGAACCCTTGGGACCTTCTCCAGCCCCAGGACGTGACGAGCCGACATCGAGGTGCCAAACCTCCCCGTCGATATGAGCTCTTGGGGGAGATCAGCCTGTTATCCCCGGCGTACCTTTTATCCTTTGAGCGATGGCCCTTCCATGCGGAACCACCGGATCACTATATCCGTCTTTCGACCCTGCTCGGCTGGTCAGCCTCACAGTCAAGCCCACTTCTGCTATTGCGCTCTACGTACGGTTACCAAGCGTACTGAGTGGACCTTTGAAAGCCTCCGATACATTTTTGGAGGCGACCACCCCAGTCAAACTACCCAGCAGACACTGTTTCCGTTTCCAGATTAGGTGCCAAACAACACAAGGGTGGTATTTCAACGTTGACTCCCCCAGACCTGGCGGCCCGGGTTCACAGTCTCCCACCTATCCTACACATGTGTTGTCCAGCATCAATGTCAACCTATAGTAAAGGTGCACGGGGTCTTTCCGTCCCGTGGCGGGTACTCGGCATCTTCACCGAGACTACAATTTCACCGAGCTCACGGCTGAGACAGCGCCCAGATCGTTACACCATTCGTGCAGGTCGGAACTTACCCGACAAGGAATTTCGCTACCTTAGGACCGTTATAGTTACGGCCGCCGTTTACCGGGGCTTCGATTCAAACCTTCGCTTGCGCTAAGTTCCCCTCTTAACCTTCCGGCACCGGGCAGGTGTCAGACCTTATACTTCCGCTTACGCGTTCGCAAAGTCATGTGTTTTTGTTAAACAGTCGCCTGGGCCTTTTCACTGCGGCTTCTCACATTGCTGTGAGGAAGCGTCCCTTCTCCCGAAGTTACAGGACCATTTTGCCGAGTTCCTTGGCCGTGATTCACTCGAGCGCCTCAGGATGCTCTCCTTGACTACCTGTGTCGGTTTGCGGTACGGGCTAAACAAGCGTAAACGCTTAGCAGGTTTTCTTGGCAGTCTGATTAGGTACACTATCCCGTTGGCCGAAGCCGCCAGGTACTATCATGTTTCAGCTAACTCGGCGGATTTGCCTACCAAGTCAATACCTACACACTTTAACGGGCACTTCCGTCCGCCCGCGGTACTTTCACTTCTGCGTCACTGCATCACTCACTTGCTTAGGTGCGGGAATATCAACCCGCTGTCCATCGACGTAGCCTCTCGGCTTAGCCTTAGGTCCCGACTAACCCTGCTCCGATTAGCGTTGAGCAGGAAACCTTAGTCTATCGGCGAGGGGGTTTCTCACCCCCTTTATCGTTACTCATGCCTACATTTGCTTTTCCAGCCGCTCCACCAACCCTGACAGGTCAGCTTCACCGCTGCTGGAATGCTCCCCTACCACTTCTACATAAGTAGAAATCCATCGCTTCGGTACCGGACTTGATGCCCGCGTATTATCGATGCCCTCTCGCTCGACCAGTGAGCTGTTACGCACTCTTTAAAGGAATGGCTGCTTCCAAGCCAACCTCCTGGCTGTCAAAGCAAGTGGACCTCCTTTGTTCAACTTAGTCCGAATTTAGGGACCTTAGCGGATGGTCTGGGTTCTTTCCCTCTCGGCATGGGACCTTAGCACCCCACGCCTCACTGCCGAGTATATCAACGGGCATTCGGAGTTCGTCAGGATTCGGTAGGCTGTGACACCCCCTAGTCCTATCGGTAGCTCTACCTCCCGCTGACTCCACCTCGACGCTGTACCTAAATACATTTCGGGGAGTACGAGCTATTTCTCAGTTTGATTGGCCTTTCACCCCTACCCTCAAGTCATCCAAATCCTTTTCAACGGAAACTGGTTCGGACCTCCAGTTGGTGTTACCCAACCTTCATCCTGCTCAAGGGTAGATCACAAAGTTTCGCGTCTACCCCCTCTGACTCTGCGCCCTATTCAGACTCGCTTTCGCTGCGGCTCCATGCTTCCAAGCATTTAACCTTGCCAGAGAGGAGTAACTCGTAGGCT
>NZ_SRLA01000012.1 GCF_004745825.1 Hymenobacter fodinae
CACAACTACCGGTTGCGCGAAACGCCAAACGCCGACGCCGAGCGTAAGCCGATGAACCACGAGTACATCAACACGGCCGAGCGCAATTATTGGGAGCTGGCCACCGAGCGCATTCAGGAGGCCGGCGCTAAAGTCCGGCCGGATTCGGTGCGAGGGGTAGAGGTAATATTAACCGCGAGCCCGGAGGCATTCAAGCGGGACGAGCAGGGCCGAGCGGCCGACATGCGGGGTACTACGTGGGCAGAGGCGAACGTTGCATTTTTACAAGCTAAGTTCGGCAAGGAGAATGTTGTGGCCATGACGTTACACCAGGACGAGCTGACCCCCCATTTTCAAGCCGTGGTCGTGCCGCTTACAGCCGACTGCCGCTTGTCAGCCAAAGACCTGTTCAACCCCCGGACCCTGCGCGAGCTGCAAAGCGAATACGCCCAGGCGATGAAGCCCTTTGGCTTGGAGCGCGGGGTAGAACACAGCCGCGCCAAGCATGAGGTCATGCGCCACGTCTACGGAGCCCAAGAGAGGAGCCGGGACCAGGTGCGCGAGCTGGCCACGCCCACACCGGCCGAGCGGCTGAGCATCGAGGGGCCGAGCGGGCTCGACCTGGTGAACTTAGGCAAGTGGCGGGCCGAGCAGGAAGCCCGCCTGAACGCGGAGTTGGCCCGGCAGCTCGCCGCGGCCAACGAGCGGGCCAGCAAGGCAGCTAGCATCGCCCAGGACAGCGCTGGCGCCAAAGACCGGGAAAAGACCCTTACCCGGCAGTTAGCGAGCGTGGAGGGCACGAAAACGAAGGAAATCGACTCTCGCAAAGCGTTTGAGGGGGGCTTTATCCGTGCAGCGGTGCAGGCTGCCCAGGGCGAGGCGTTGCCGGCAAAAGTGCTGGAGTACGGCCGCCAGGTTCGCTCCAGTATCCAGGCCGAAACCGAAAAACACGTTCAGCAGGCCCTAAAAGCTCCTATTCGGAAAGCCGGGGACCTAACCGAACAGTTAAAAAAGCTCCCAGGCTACACCTACCAGGAAGACCCAGCCACCAAACAGGGCCAGCTACGCCACACGGCCACCGGCAGCCGGTTTGAGTTGGTCGAACTGAAGCCCGGTGGGGTGTCAATGAAAGAAGCCTACGAGCAGGCCATGCAGCGCACTACGCAGCGTGACCAGGCCCAGAGCAAAGGGCAAAGCCGAGGGGGCGGGATTAGCATGTAGCCCAGGCCCAAAATACCCCTACTTTAAGAACGTAAGAAGTAGCCTTCTGTAACTCCTTGATTACCAATACTAATCACTTTCCATACTGGAAAGCGGGACTTTCCACCTTAGAAAGTACCACTTTCCAAAATAGTATGTTAAATGGAAAGTGTGAGTTTCTTTTCAATAGCGTTTTTGGAAAATGAGTTTTACCTTTGAGGGAACTCCGAATTTCCTTTTTAACCCTCATTTGGAAAATGAAACTTTCCGATTTCGAAAAGAACAGAACTAACCCCTTCTTAGATAAGGCGTTGGAGGAAGTCCAAATCTCACGCAAGTACAAGACCGCAAGTCGTACAAGTGAGGGTGCGATGCTGCAAGCGTTCGACCCGAACACTGGCGAGATTTTGGGCCATACTATGTTCATCCGGGAGATTGAGGTAGATGAAGAGAAATTCACCAAGGTTTACCTGAGCCAATTCGAGAGCTTTTGGGAACTTTCCAAGCCTGCTATCCGGGTGTTCGGGTACATCATGCAGAAGATGAAGCCCAAGTCTGACAAGCTGGAATTCTTCATTGATGAGTGCATGGAGTACACTCAGTACAAGAGCATTAAGCCCATATACGCCGCCCTTGCCAGCCTAATAGAAGCAAAAATCATTGCTCGCGGCTACAACGAGAACGTGTACTTCATCAACCCCATGACCATGTTCAATGGTGACCGGGTGAGCTTCGTGCGCAGCTACGTGAAGAAGAAGCGGATAAAGCAGGGCGACCCCCAACAGTTATCCGTATTCGACGCCATCCCACCGCTTAACATAGGCTAGCTTGGTTTAGGGTGTGCGCCAGGACTTCACGAGGTCGGCCACCGCTGCTACAAGCTTAGCCAAGCCAAAGAGAGCAACGACAAAGATTATCAGGATGACGAGCCAGTAGTATTGGCCGAGTAAGGCAAGTAAGAACTGGCCGAGTTGGGGGGTGAAAGTTACTTCCATAAAAGTGGTTCTGGTTTGAGGTTATATATCCGCGCCGCAAACTGATTTTTGGCGTTTTGGTACCCTAAATAGGGGCAGACGCGAAAACTGGTTTTGGCAAAGAACGCGGGGCAGATGGGGGGCGGAAAGTCGCCCTCGCCTGGCTGTTACCTCGAAGTAACCACCTGAGAATATGCGTTGATGCGCTGGAAATGACCTTTTGCCATTCTGCTGGCTTTGTTTGGCCAGTGCAGTAGTCAGCCGGGGATGCCGGCGAGCTGGCAGGGGAGCAGGTCGTACCTGGTCGGGTGCTTGGGAGGGGTGTGCCATCCCCCCGCAGAACCACGCCCTGAGCAGCCAGGTTAAGCCCCGGCGCGGGGTAGGGGCAGTAGGGGAACAAAAGGGAAAAAGAACCTAGCTTTGGGGGCTGTTTGAAGCGTAACCGGCTCTGCTGAGGAGCAACCGGCCAGGAATAGAACAGCCCACAGACGCACCGTCTGAAGCCCCGCCCAGCGTTGAAGGTTCGCCCTCTGCTGCGCGGGGCTTTTGCCGTGGTGCAGGAGCGGCTACACCAAGAAATCAAGCCATGAATAAGACCGTATTCCGGGTAGCAAAAATGGATTGCCCGTCTGAAGAACAGCTCATACGCATGAAATTTGGGGGTAATGAGGCCGTAGAGGAGCTGCAGTTCGACATTCCCAGCCGGCAGCTTACCATCTTCCATACCGGAGCCGTGGAGCCGATTGCGCGCACCCTAGATGGGCTACGGCTGGACAGCTCGTTGATGGGCACCCAGGAAGCGACCCTGGCCGAGCTGACCGACGAAGCCCCTAGCGACCGCCGCCTGCTCTGGACGGTGCTACTCATCAATGCCTTCTTTTTCGCGCTGGAAGTGGTAACGGGCCTGGTCGCACAGTCAATGGGCCTAGTGGCGGACGCGCTGGACATGCTCGCTGATGCGTTGGTGTATGGCATGGCCCTGTATGCGGTCAGCCAAGTTGTGAGCACGCAGAAGCGGGTTGCTAAGCTCAGCGGCTACTTTCAACTGGTGCTGGCCGTGGGCGGGCTGTTCGAGGTGCTTCGCCGCTTCGCCGTGGGAGAGCAGGAGCCGAACTTTGGGCTGATGATGGGCATATCGGTGCTAGCCCTAGTGGGCAACTCCGCCTCGTTGTACCTACTCCAAAAATCCCGCAGCCAGCAGGCCCATATGCAGGCCAGCCAAGTGTTCACGTCGAACGATGTGATAGCGAACATAGGGGTGATTGTGGCCGGGGGCCTAGTCTACCTGACCGGCTCTGCTTGGCCTGACCTAGTTATTGGCCTGGTCGTATTCGGGCTAGTGGCGCGGGGGGCATTCCGCATTTTCCAGCTAGCCAAGTAAGTTCAAACGTTAGGTTTTCAGGCATGACCACGCCGCACTGTTGGGAGTGGTAGAAAGCTCAAAAGAGTATATTTTCAGCTGAGGACGAGTACCAAAATAAACTCAACAGTGCGGCGTGGTCATGCCTGAAAACCTATCCCCGGAACGGGGAATAATTTGTACTTTCGGCCTATGATAGCGCAATGTCAGAAATGCGGGAAGGACTATGAGCCCAAGCGTCGAGGGGGGAAATTCTGTTCGGTGTCTTGTCGCGTAGTACAGCACCAGCTCATCAAGCGGGGCGAAGTTTGGAAGAACCCAGCGACCGGAAACGAGCGGTATTTGGCTGATAAGCTGATAGCGGTTGGACGGTCGGCCACAGAGGCACTGGCAGAGGTTGAGGGGATGCCGACAGCCGAGGCGCTCGGTCGTCTGCGGGTATTAGTGCAGGGGTGGGCTGTGGTAGCCGATAACTCAGTTATCGAGCGAGTGAAGTACAACGAGCAGCAGGAAATCAAAGCCCAGGGTACCCGAATGAAAAGACTTGGAAGGACGGTTAGCGTAAGTAATAAGCGTAAATCGGACCCACAACCGTAAGTAATAAGCGTAAGTTGTACCCTAATAATAATGCGTTAGCGTAAGTCACAAGCGTAAGAAAATGGCGCGGTCTAAACAACGGTATAACCCACTATACCGGGCTGCGCCCGGTGTGGGGCCTGCGGCCAGCCCTACACTACCCTAAGTCCCTTTCCCTACTGCCCATGCCCTATGCCATCCTGCGAGTAGCCAAGATTAAGACCGCCCAGGCGGGCGCGGCCAAGACCGCTCACAACTACCGGTTGCGCGAAACGCCAAACGCCGACGCCGAGCGTAAGCCGATGAACCACGAGTACATCAACACGGCCGAGCGCAATTATTGGGAGCTGGCCACCGAGCGCATTCAGGAGGCCGGCG
>NZ_SRLA01000013.1 GCF_004745825.1 Hymenobacter fodinae
CAAAGCGACGCCTACTGCCTGCGCGTGACGGCCCCCGCCAGCCTGGTGCCCGGCACCCGCTACGAGCTGCTGGTCAGCAACGGCGCCGGCGCCAGCGCCGGCGAGGTGCGCGCTGAGCAGTCGGTGCAAGCCATCGCCGCCGGCGCCGACTACTTCCAGCTGCAGGTGCCCTGGGCTGCCAAGTTTGACTTCACCCAGAACGTGTACAACGTCAAGACCGACCCGCGCCTGCGCCTGAAGGCCGTCGGTGACGGCAGCGCCAACGACCAGCCCGCCCTGCAGGCGGCCATCCAGCAGGCCGCCGCCGCCGGCGGGGGCATCGTCTACGTGCCGGCCGGCACCTACAAGCTCGTCTACTCCAGCGTCTCGGGCCTGGAGCTGCCCGCCCGCGTGGTGGTGCAGGGCGCCGGCCCCACGCTCACGCGCCTGCGCTACGGCTACGGGGCGGCCTACGCCTTCGGCTACGCCGTGGGCTTTATGGGCAACGCCCAGCGCGTGGGCCTGGCGGACCTCTCGCTGGAGAACGTCAACGAGCAGGGCCGCTGGCAGCGCAACCTGTGCGTGTACCCCGGCACGCTGCGCGACGCCTTCTTGCGCAACGTGCACTGGTCCTACAGCGGCGAGGCCTTGACCTTCCTGCAGCCCAGCGAGCGGGTGCTGCTCACCGGCTGCCGCTTCATCAGCCGCCACAACCCGCTGGCCGGGCTGCAGCAGGGCCCGCTGGCGGTGGAGAGCGCGCGCGCCTTCACGCTGCGCAACTGCTACCTGCTGCACGAGGTCTGGCAGACGGGCTTCAACGACAACTGCAGCGAGCTGGTGGTGGAGGGCAACACGTTCGTGCGCGACGCGGCCATCCTGTATTCGGCCAACAAGCCCACGATCGAGACGCGCACGCTCTCGATCAACTTCGCCCAGAACGTGGCGCTGGTGGGCAACACGTTCGAGACCATCAACGGGCCGGCCCCGGACAACAACGACGGGGAGACGCTGCTCAACGAGGGCGGCGGGCCCAACCGCAAGGACGCCTACTACGGGCGGGTGAGCGGGGCCACGGCCAGCACGCTGCAGGACGCGACGGCCAGCTGGGGCGCGCTCACCAGCCAGGCCGTGGTGGTCATCATCCAGGGCAAGGGCCTGGGCCAGTGGCGGCGCATCACGGCCAGCGCGGGCCAGAGCCTGACGGTGGAGCGGGGCTGGGACGTGGTGCCGGACCAGAGCTCGCGCTACTCGATTACGGACTGGTCGGCGCGCAACTGGCTGGTCAAGGACAACGTGCTGCGCCACAACCGGGCGGGCTTGGAGTTCTGGTCGTGCAGCACGCTGGACGTGGCTGTGGTGGGCAACCGCTTGACCAACAACGACGGGATCCTGCTGCGGCCGGGCCAGACGCTGATCCAGGGGGCGCAGGTGTTCAACATGGTGTATAACACGCAGCTGGTGGGCAACTGGGTGGAGAACGTGGAGGACCGCACCAACACGGGGGCGCCGGCCTACATCGGGCTGCTGCCCTACCAGTACGGGGTGAGCCAGAGCCTGGGCACGGC
>NZ_SRLA01000014.1 GCF_004745825.1 Hymenobacter fodinae
TATGTGCCCATCCCCGTAGCTTATCGCAGCTTATCGCGTCCTTCATCGCCTCTGCGAGCCTAGGCATCCTCCGTGTGCCCTTGCTTACTTCTTCTGGCAGCTGACCCGTAGGCCGGCTGCTCCGCGCCATACTACTAGAGTACAGCACTTCTTTTTCTCTCTCGTTTCACTACGTCAAAGAACATATGTTGCTCCAGTTGAGCAACAGAGTAGAAGAACGTTTTGGGCGTTACTTCTATGTATTAGTATTCTCACGCTTACGCTCCCAATTGAAGCATAAGTATTGTGGAGAATAACGGATTCGAACCGTTGACCCCCTGCGTGCAAGGCAGGTGCTCTAGCCAGCTGAGCTAATCCCCCGGTTTGATCCACGCCTAACCTTTCGTTAGACGAAGTGGGCCTGCGTGGACTCGAACCACGGACCTCTACATTATCAGTGTAGCGCTCTAACCACCTGAGCTACAAGCCCGGGCACGACTAAAAGTCGAATCCGTAATAAAAACGTTGAATAAAAGGAAAGACAGTACGGGAAGTACTTATAAGAGTAGCGGTACGAACACCAGCTGCGCCGATCGAGTCGACGTGCTCCAGAAAGGAGGTGATCCAGCCGCACCTTCCGGTACGGCTACCTTGTTACGACTTAGCCCCAGTTACTTGTTCTACCCTAACTGGCTTCTGT
>NZ_SRLA01000015.1 GCF_004745825.1 Hymenobacter fodinae
AGCCTGTGGCCCGCCCTGGCCCCGGCCCAGACCCTGATCCTGAACGCGAGCCCCTCCGCTCAGCCCGGCGAAGCCGTCAACCTGCAGGGCCACTTCTCCGCCGCCGCCCAGCCCTTCCTCGCCGCCGGCGCCACCGGCCCCGCTCAGCCCCTGCCCGTGCTGGTGCAAAGCCCCGGCCAGCTCACCGTCCAGCTGCCGGCCTCCCTGCCGCTGGACCTCTACCAGCTCTGGGTCGAGGACCAGGGCCAGCGCAGCCCCCGCGTGCCCGTCAACCGCGCCCGCGTCATGCACTTCGACTCCCCCGACATCACCCCCGGCGGCAGCCTACGCCTGTTCGGCCGCAACCTGCGCCTCGGGGCGGCCACCCCCACCGTGCGCTTCGTGCCCGCCGAGGGCGGCAGCGGCGGCGGGCCCGCCACCGTCGAGCTGGCCCAAAGCGACGCCTACTGCCTGCGCGTGACGGCCCCCGCCAGCCTGGTGCCCGGCACCCGCTACGAGCTGCTGGTCAGCAACGGCGCCGGCGCCAGCGCCGGCGAGGTGCGCGCTGAGCAGTCGGTGC
>NZ_SRLA01000001.1 GCF_004745825.1 Hymenobacter fodinae
TTTTTTTCTGTCTCGTGTGCCTCGGCGCTTCCGGTTGAAGCGGGGTGCAAAGGTACGCAGAGCGTTTCTGCTTTTCCTAATGCGCCGCGCAACTTTTTCTGCGCCCGGTTCGTAGCCCGCCTCCGTTCGATTTGGGAGTGCAAAAGTCACTGCTTCTTTCCGCTTTTGCAAGCCTACTTACTGCTTTTTATTACATCAAAATGCTTTTCAAAACTTATATATTGATTGTCAACCATTTGAGCATTGAAGAAATATTAGATACAGACCTATTATTAAATGAGTGAGCTAAAACAGAAATCAAGTTGGCGCTACATCAGTATGGGAATAAAGGTAAAAGCCTCCCTCATGCAGCATGCATGAGGGAGGCTTTTACTACTATAGAGTTCATCAGCGATTATATCCTTCTACGAACCGCTGTAGCTCTTGGACGTTAGCTTGAAAGTCGAAAGCCTCATACACTTGATAGAATCTTTGTGGATCAATAACACGTGGATAGGCATATTTGGCTAGCTCGACACGGTTACGATCAAAAGTAAGCGTAGATAAAATACGCTTTAGATCCTCTGACTCTACGGCCGACTCTCGTAACGCCTCCCGCAGAATAGGTAGTTTGTTGTCATCAAATGACTGCCGCTGCACTGCTTGCAGTAATCTACTTACGTCTTGAGGAGACATAACGTAGTAGTTGGGACTGTTGCTGGGGTAAGTATTAGGGTAACCCGAGTTGTTAGGATAACTCGGCCCACTGGGATATGCGGGTCCAGGAGCAGGATAGGTTGGGCCGCCGGGACCATTTCCACCGGGGTACGGAGTACCATATCCTCCGATAGGTGGATAATTACCCCGGATAGGAACCGCAGCTACTTTACGCAATGCGGGAGGGAAGCCACTGCGAGTGAGCAGCACAAAACTGCTTTCTTGGCCACTGTCCAGAAATACTTGCGTACGATACGAAATACTGCGGCCATACCCAGTCGGGATAATAAATTCAGCCAGATGGTAGCCAGGGGGTAGTCTATCCAAAGCTACTTGGCTTGCCCCTCCCCTAGTTAAGGGACGACCATCAAAGATTAATTGAAAAGGGACTCCTCGCTCTGAGTAAAAAGTAGCATTGGCTGGAGCAGCTTGTAAGCTGCCCATTACTAGAAACAATAAAGCGATGCACAGGAGGTATACCTTCTTCATGGCAAGAGTTCATTACATGAAAGCAATTCATCTGCTTCCCTCTTGTCTAATGCCAAGTATTATGCCATTCTCTGAATATTCCACCTCTTGTGCTAGGCCTATACTGTTCTAATTTCATAGCCAACGCTATTGCATAGATCTTTATCAGTTGTTACCCGCTACACTAGCAATAAAAAGCCCCTACATTCTCGATGCAGGGGCTTTTTAAAGCAACTAGTGTTAGGCTTGTCTATTCAGCAATCTTAGTCACTTTGAATTCTGTCCGTCGGTTACGCTGGAATTCTTCCTCAGTCTTCGCATTCTTGATTACTGGCTGCGTCTCACCATAACCGCGAGCAGTGATACGGTTCTTATCAATACCCTTGGAAATTATATAGTCAACAGCCGACTGGGCACGCCGTTGCGACAATGCTTGGTTGTATGCATCCTTACCACGTGAGTCGGTGTGTGAGCTAAGCTCAATGGTAATTTGAGGATTGTCGTTGAGCGTTTGCACCAGTTTGTCTAGCTCCACAGCTGCATCAGGACGAATGTTTGCCTTGTCATAGTCGTAGAAGATGTTTTCAACCACGATGGCTTTGTTCTTCACGATTTTGGTGAGCGTCAACGTCACGGGGATTCGCACTTCATTCATTGGGTTAGGAAGCGCCTCCTGCGGCGGCTTCTGGCCAACTGTACTCACGGAGTTTCGGGCGGTGAAGTAGCCCTGCCGATTGGCAATGAGAGCATAGTTAGCCGCGGCAGTATCTAGCTTGAAGCTGAACTTTCCCGCTGGGTCAGTAGTAACGTCCTGCAGCTTCTGGCCTCTAGCATCGTAGAGCGTCACAGTTTCGCTAGCGACAGGGAGCGTCTGGCCCGTTTTATCGTTGCGCTCAACCAGCGTACCATCAGCAATAAAGGTCACCAGTTTAATAATGCTCTCACGGAACCGGTATAAATCGTCGGAGCCTTTACCGCCGGCACGATTAGAGGACATCACTCCGGTCTTGTTGCCGGTGAAGTATGGAGCAAAGTCGTCGCCGGTGCTGTTGATTGGAGCGCCTAAGTTGATAACTCTTCCTTTCTCAACTTTGAAGATGTCAAGCTTTCCTAGGCCAGGGTGTCCGTCGGAGGAAAAATACAGTGTTCCATCTGGGGCAATGGCTGGGAAGTTCTCGTTGCCAGCCGTGTTAATCTGCTCACCCAAATTTTCGGGAGGAGAAAAACGGCCTGGGGTATCCATGGTAGACCTGTACAGATCATTCCCCCCTTGTCCACCTTTGCGGGTAGAGGTAAAGTAGAGGGTTTTGCCGTCGGGAGAGAAAGAGGGTGCGAAGTCGTCAGCTGTGCTGCTGTTCACCACGCGTAGGATCTCGGGCTCAGTCCAAGCACCGTTCTTATTATAAGACACCCATAAGTCAACGCTCAGATATCCCTTCTTGGATCCGTTGTTTGACCGAGCGAAGACCATCATCTTGCCATCGGGCGTGTACGTGGCACTGGCTTCGTGCTTGTCATCGGAGTTGAACAATGGTTCGAGCTTCCGAACGGTGCCCCCCGTCATTTTATCCGTATCGTCAAACTTGACAGCGTATAGATCATTAAAGCCTTCGCCATTGCCTTTATACACTTTGCCTTCACGCCCGGAAGCAAAAATCAACTCTTTGGTTTCGGGCAGGATAGTGGCACTGAACTCCGCAGAAGGTGTGTTTACCTGATCAAGCGCCATCACCTCACTATTCGTGCGCATGGCTACAATAGCGGTAGAAGCACGAGCATTTTTTGCTTCCTGCTCGGCTCGGGCCGCTAGTGTACGGTTAGAACCGTTCTGAGCATACGAGTCGAATTGCGCAGCTGCTTCTTCAAACTTGCCATTTGCTTTGAGAGCCTCTCCGTAATAGAAAGCGGCGTCACTTGCTTTAACCCCACCACCAATTGCCGCTTTATAATACTCTTCAGCTTGATCAATGCGGTTAGAAAGTCGATACGATTCTGCTACCCGGTAATTAGACTGGGCAATATTTTTACCCTTGGCTACGTCAGCTTTATAGAGAGCAATAGCTGTTTCGTATTCGCCACGGGCGAAGCGCTTATCCGCTTTGCTCATACTGCCCGACGCCGCGCATCCACTTAAGAATGCAGCAGAGCCCGCAGCAGCACATACTAGGATAAAAGTTCTCATAAGCGGGGAAAGGAAGGTAGGGAAACCAGCCGGGCGTGAGTTGACCAACGTGGTGCTAATAATACTAAGTTTAGGTAGGACTTTTACAGGGCCCAGAGCTTTTGTACGCAGAGTTAGAAATAGCGGCTCAGCCAAGATGCAGCGGCCGGCGTAGGCCAAGCAGTCTGGAGTTGCGCGTGGCGGCCGATGGTGTTATCGAAGTACAGGGTATCAGGCAGCAAGCGCCCGTCGGCCACGGCTGCCCGCAACTCCCGGCGGTCAAGCAGCTGCACTTGCCCATCGAGCAAAAAGGCCAGCTGGCTTTTCTCCAGCAGCGACACCCCAAGTTGTTCTTCTATAGCTCGTACAAACCGGACGGAAGCATCAATAGAGCAGCCGCTGGCGTCAGCAACGGCCTCGTCTAGGCCTATCACCAAAAACTGCTGATGCAGAATTTCAGCTGATGCCTGCAAAGAACGACCGTGGCTGGTCCATTCTTCAGCAAACTGTTGCAAGATTGGTTGCACGGCGGCTAGCTCTGCCTCCGTGAGTGGCCGGTTAGCTTGATAGATCCATAGCCGAGCTGAGGCGGGTAACTGATTGAAAGGAACGTACATACTTCAAATTTCCAGAAGAGCAACTGGCCTATCAGTAACGATGGACCGCCCTATTTTCTTGTAAAAGAAACAGCCCCGCCGAGAAGTTCCGGCGAGGCTGCACACAAAAAGCAATTTTACTGGCCTAGACTGCTCCAGATTTAGGCGTTCAGGCCTTCAGCGGAGGCAATAAGCTCGGCAAGGTCAAACACCTGCACATCCGACTCACGCTCTTTGTTCTTGACGCCGTCGGCCATCATGGTCATGCAGAAGGGGCAGGCTACGGCAATAACGCTACCGCCGCGGTTGGAGCCAGCAGGCAGCACGGGGGCCGTGCTTTCAACGCCCTGCAGGTTCAGGAGCACATCGGCGTCGCCATCGAGGGTGGCTAATGCTTCCTCGGCACGCTCAATGTTGATATCCTTCTTGCCGGGCTCAGGCTCTTTCCACATTTGAGCACCGCCAGCACCGCAGCAGAGGCCGTTGGTTTTGCAGCGCTTCATCTCCAGCAGGTCGGCATCCAGCACTTCCAGTACAGCCCGGGGAGCTTCGTAGATATTGTTGGCGCGACCCAGGTAGCAGGAATCGTGGAAGGTAATGCGCCGCCCCTTAAAGGACTCCCCACCTTCAGCCTTCACCTTGCCCTCGTCAATGAGCTGCTGCAGGAAAGTGCTGTGATGAATCACCTCGTACTCGCCACCAAGCGCGGGGTACTCGTTTTTGATGGTATTAAAGCAGTGCGGGCAGGCCGTTACCACCTTCTTGATGCCGTAGCCATTGAGGGTAGTAATATTCTGCATGGCCTGCATCTGGAACAGGAACTCGTTGCCAGCCCGTTTAGCCGGGTCGCCGGTGCAGCTCTCTTCCATACCCAGCACAGCATAGTTGACACCCACGTGCTCCAGAATGCGCACAAAAGCACGGGTAACACGCTTGTAACGGTCATCGAAGGCGCCGGCACAACCAACCCAGAATAGCACTTCGGGAGTTTCACCCTTCGCCGCCAGATCGGCCATTAGTGGAACAGATACGGGACGCTTGGCAGTTTGCTCAGCCATATAAGTGGGAATGTAAAATCAGGGAGTGAAATTGGAAAAGGCTTGGCAGGCCTAGCGTACAAGTGGCCTAGCCAGCAACTGACGTCGCAGATTTGTCGGCCACGTACAGGTCATCGGCCCAGTTGAAGCGGTCGGAGGGTGAGAAGGCCCACGGCGCACCGTTGTTTTCAATGTTGCTGAACATCACGTTGAGCGAGTTGGGCGCCGCCGATTCTTCCAACACTAGGAAGCGACGCATCTCCACAATGCTCTCCAGCGGGTTGATGTTCACGGGGCAGGCTTCCACACAAGCGTTGCAGGTAGTACAGGCCCACAGCTCTTCCGGAGTTACGTAGCCGCGCAACAGCGTGTGGCTCTCGGCATCTAGTTGCTCCTGCGAGTCATGCTTAGCCTCTTTGCCATAGAGGTTGGGGCTAAATACCAGCGGCGAGTTATACTTCTCCTCCACCCGGTCGCGCGTGTCCATAATGATCTTGCGGGGCGAAAGCAGCTTACCGGTAAGGTTAGCTGGGCAAACCGACGTACAGCGGCCACACTCGGTGCAGGAATAGGCGTTGAGCAGATTGGTCCAGGCCAGATCATCCACGTCTTTGGCACCAAATGGCGTGGGCGCAGCGGCTGAGCCATCGGGGCCTACGGGGGGAGCCGGCACTTCATAACTAGGGTCCATCATGGCTTTCACCTCATGGGTGATGCTGTCTACATTGGAGAACTGGCCTTGGGGTACCAAACGCGAGTAATACACGTTCGGGAATGCCATGATGATGTGGAAGTGTTTGCTGCTCGGCAGATAATTTAGGAACAGCAGAATACCGATAATGTGGCCCCACCATCCAATACGCTCCAATACGGCAAGGGCAGTGGTATTCTCAGGGAATAAGCCCGTAAGGAGGCTGCTAATTGGAAAGGCGCCAGGTAACGTGCGGCCCTCCAGCTGGTGCAGCTTAAGGTCGGCGGTGTTCATGGTGAATAGCGCCAGCATCAGAATCACCTCCACATACAGGATGATGTTAGCATCCAATCTAGGCCAGGCGCGCATCTCGGGGCCAGTGAAGCGGCGTACACCCTTCACATTCCGACGCCACCAAAAAGCCGCTACCGCCAGCAGCACTAAAGCTCCAAGTATCTCATTTGTGCCAGTGAGGGCTGAATACAAGGGGCCTAGAAATTGTAGTACCCGATGCGTACCAAATAAGCCGTCAATGAGAATTTCGATGACTTCGATGTTGATTACGATGAAGCCTACGTATACAATCAGGTGAAGAATAGCCGGCGTAAGGCGCTTAAACATCTTCTGCTGTCCGAAGGCTACCAACAGCGTTTTTGAGAGCCGCTCATTGATGTTGCCGCTCATATCTCGGTCGCGCCCGACCAGGATATTGGCTCGTATCTTCCGGACTTGCCACGCGAACAGACCGAAGCCCGCTACTGCGACAAGCAGGAAGAGGATGTTTTGAATGGAGAAGTGCACGGGATGGGGTAGGTTTGGGGTTTAGTCCGAAATATACTCGGTATGCATAACAAATTACGGAAATTTCCCCGGAAAGATTTTTTTTGCAGAAGTATTGCAGGTTGATTTTGCTTTACTACTTTTGTGCTCCCCAACGGTTACAACGGCCCACGGGAACCAGAGCTGGTAATGTAGCTCAGTTGGTAGAGCACAGCACTGAAAATGCTGGTGTCGTTGGTTCGATTCCAACCATTACCACTAAAAAGCCCTTCTGCAGTGTGCAGAAGGGCTTTTTTGATTTCGTAGCTATAGCATTCTGCCCGTTTAGTACCGCGCCATTATCACGCAGGAATCAAGATTTTGATGATCAAACAATTATAACTCATTGCTGAGTGTATCCTGTAGGTCAACACTTGCCAATGTAGCTACTATTGTACAGTCCGGAGAAGCACCGTCCTGCTACTTAGTGCACTTGCGAAGAATCTGATTAAGCGGCTGGAGTAAATCGGATGCTCTTGCAAGGGCATTCACTAGAGCCCCTTCTGCAGCCCGGTGGGCCAGTTAGGAAAGCATAAGTTGGTGCTTGCTTCCGGGGTCGTTGGGATGGACGCCCCCCCCATGCAGCAGAAAAAAAGCTTCAATGTGATTTTGCAGGGTCACTACATCATCGCTATCTAATTCAGCCACTACGTGAGCCAATGATGATACATGCTGCGCAGTAGTAAGCATATAGCCAGGCTCGTGAATCCAAGAACAAACATATAGGCGAGTACCGTCGCGGCCAATTAACTGATGTTGGTAACGCATATCGGTAGCAGGAGAAAACTCCGCTTCAGTAGCAGCTACTGGGTAATCCCAAGAGCGATATAAAGAGAGCCTAACAAAACCGAGCTTTCGCAGATAGGTATCTTTTAGAGTAGAAAAGTTCATAGAGAGCAGTGCAACGAAGCTTCCATCTGCACTATAGCATCAGGTCTTTACAAGATGCTTACTCTAAGAAGATTCTGAAAGGACAACTAGTGGTGTATTGTGACAAAGTATATACCCCGAATTAGCTATGCAAAAGTCCCTACACTAGATCATAGCCATGTATTTACTACACAAATAACTGGATACATTCTGTTGATTTGTGACCGATAAGTAGTAGCGTTTCTACTTAATTTCTCTGCTTATACATTATCTGCATGAGAAGAAATACTGTTACAGAAAGCTCAACCATTCAATCATGGGTTTCTTGGCTTTGAGTTTAGATGTTGAATATCCACTTACGCACTGACTTGTAGGCGCCGACTAACATTATTAATTACAGTTACATAGTGCTTATAACATATTTTTCTAGTAAGATGAGGCGTCACCTCACCTTACTGATATGACTGCCTCAGATTCCCATCTCGCAGAGCGCCTTCCTACTACCATCTACGCCGACTCGGAGCAAGCTTCAGTGGCAGTAGCCCAACAGATTGCTAACCTTATTAAGCAACGAGCCAATGAGCAGCGTCCGTGCGTGCTAGGCCTAGCTACTGGCTCTACACCCACTCGACTGTACGAAGAGCTTGTTCGACTGCACCGCGAGGAAGGGCTAAGCTTTCGGCACGTTATAACCTTCAACCTAGACGAGTATTACCCAATGCCCCCAAGCTCTTTGCAGAGCTATGTGCGTTTCATGCACGAATATCTGTTTGACCACCTCGATATTCCGGCAGAGCAAATTCACATTCCGGATGGCACGGTGCCCCAAGAACAGGTAACAGAATTCTGCCAGCAATACGAAGAGCAGATAAAGGACGCCGGTGGCATTGACCTGCAAATTTTGGGGATTGGACGCACTGGCCACATTGGCTTTAATGAGCCAGGCTCGGGGGCTAATTCTCGAACCCGGCTAATTACCCTAGACCATATTACCCGAACCGATGCGGCCTCAGACTTTTATGGCGAGGAAAACGTGCCACGCCGGGCCATAACAATGGGCGTAGGTACCATTCTAGAGGCCCGCCAAGTGGTATTGCTGGCCTGGGGTGAGGGTAAGGCTGCGGTAGTCAAGCGAATGGTAGAAGGCGAAATGACGGACTCAGTGCCCGCTACCTACCTGCAGAAGCACCCGAATGTGCAGGTAGTACTAGATGAAGCAGCTAGCGCGGAACTTACCCGCATTAAAAGCCCCTGGCTAGTAGGCGCTACTCTTAACTGGCAGGACGATGCCAACCGTCGGAAGGCAGTGACTTGGCTGGCTCGCAAGCTACAGAAGCCTATCCTGAAGCTAACGGACCAAGAATATAATGAGTACGGGCTCTCGGCGCTACTTGCGGAATCAGGACTGGCCTACGATCTGAACATCAAAGTATTCAACCAGTTGCAGCGTACCATTACGGGGTGGCCCGGCGGGAAACCCAATGCCGACGATACCAACCGGCCGGAGCGGGCCGCTCCCTTTCCTAAACGCGTCCTTATCTTTTCCCCTCACCCCGACGATGACGTTATATCAATGGGAGGTACTTTGCTACGGCTGGTAGACCAGGGGCATGAGGTGCATGTGGCCTACCAAACCAGCGGCAACATTGCCGTATTCGATGATGAGGCCATCCGATTTGCAGAATTTGTGGCGGAGTATGACGAAGCGTTTAGACTAGATGAGCAACCAGCCGAAACACTGTACCGCCGGGTAACAGATTTTCTCCAGCACAAAGCACCAGGCCAGGTAGACTCAGAGGAAGTGCAACAGATTAAGGGCCTTATTCGGCGGGGCGAGGCAAAAAGCGCTTGCCGGTACGCAGGCATCCCGGATGAGAACATACACTTCCTTGACTTGCCCTTTTACGAAACAGGCCGGGTTCGGAAGAAGCCGATTGGGGAAGAAGACATTCGCCTCACAATAGAACTTCTGAACCAGATAGCCCCGCAGCAGATTTACGCTGCCGGCGACTTATCTGACCCGCATGGCACGCACCGCGTGTGTCTACAGGCCGTGTTTGAAGCCCTTCGGCGGTTGAAAGCCAATAACACTTCGTGGCTTCCGGATTGCTGGCTGTGGTTGTATCGGGGCGCCTGGCAGGAGTGGGACATCGACCAGATTGAAATGGCAATACCGCTTTCTCCGCAGGAGCTGGTCCGTAAACGCCGCGCAATCTTCAAGCACCAATCACAGAAAGACCGGCCTCTATTTCCGGGCGCCGACCAACGTGAGTTTTGGCAGCGTGCTGAAGACCGCAACCGTACTACCGCGCAGCTCTACGATTTACTAGGCCTCCCGGAATATGAGGCGATTGAGGCGTTTGTCCGCTGGCACTTCTAAGCCCAGAGGTCGAGTCAGGTGGCGCTACTACTTCAATGCGCTGCTTGGCTTGGCTGCGTGGTAATACTTGAGCACTATCCGGAATACAGCAAGCTTCCTGTTGAGCCGTTTGCGCAAACAGGTAGCCCTGCACTATGGCTCTGTGAAAATACTCGCAGGCATCAACTACCGACCCTTCCTGCTGAGCTACTCTTCCGAGCAAGAAATACACTTGGCCGCTGCGCGGAGTAAGAGTCAAAACCTGCCAGTAATCGGCACGAGCGGCGGCGAAATCCCGTAGCTTATATCTGGCTAGGCCTCGGTATAATAATAAACGAGCTACAAGGGTAGGGTGCTTAGCATAACGTAGACCAATGCTAAAATCACGGACTGCACCTGAATAGCGTCTTTTTACAAACAACAAGTCTTCTCCCCGCCCCAAACGGGCCCCAGCCAGAGTAGAGTCGAGTGATAAGGCTTGCTCGAAGGCTATTTGTGCGGAGTCGGGCTGATGCAGCATCGCATGGCACTGGCCTAGTCGCCACCACAGCATAGCTTGTTGCGGCGCTTCTGTTACTACTTGTAGCGCGGTCCGGTAGTCTTGCTGGGCGCTTTCGTACTCGTGGTAGATGAGTTGCGAAATCTCACCCCGCCGCTGGAGCGCCCGCACATGGCGAGGCTTAAACTCCAGCGTTTCAGAAAAGTAATTGTGAGCGGTGCTCCATTCGCCGTAACTGTAAGCCTCTATGCCATCGTCGTAATTGCTAGTGGCCGTTATGTAGTCCATTGTCACCTTCACAGAAGCAATGAACAAAAGCAGGCCTAGCAGCAATAAGCTCAGAAGCCAATAGTCGCGCCTGGTGAATTTTACCCGTTTGCGCGAAATATTATGATACGACCTCTCCGCCGACCCAGCGGGCCGACGAGTGCGCAGAGGCGCGGGCGGAGGCATAGGCACGCCGTAGAGATGCTGTGACTGCGCCCGGAACTGCTGTTGCCGACGAAGCTCCTCGGCACGACGAGCGGCTATGCTCAATTGGTAGTCGTACTGCGCACGTCGGCGGGGCTCTCCGAGCACATGATACGCAGCCGCTACGGCCTTAAACAAGTCTTCGTACAACGTACTTCCCCCGTGTTTATCAGGGTGATACTGTATAGCTAAGCGCTTGTAAGCCAGCTTGATCTCACTAGCCGAGGCGGTAGCTGATACTCCTAAAACCTGGTAATGATTCTGGCTCAAAATGCGACAATATATAGTAAAAGTACGTCAATTTTCAGACACTACGTACACTTTTCCGTATGAAGAAGCTCTTTGAAATGCAGGCTCCTATCCTGCTTTCTGACGCCTGACACTGTACCATTGTTCCCTGTTCAATTCTCTTTATCGTATGGGCCTCTTCTCCACTGACGACGACGATACCAGCAAAACGCCGCGCACCGACAATATGGTGAGCAACCTGATGGGCTACCTCGATACGCGTATTGATTTAGTGCGTTTAGAGACTCAGGAGAAGGTAAAACACGTCTTCATAGGCACTATGCACGGGGTAGCCATGGCTACCATTGGGCTGATGTTCTTTTTGTTTTTGAATGTGTTCATTGCCCTGCTGCTGAATGATGTATTAGACAGCACTTTCTGGGGTTTTGGTATTGTAGCTGCCTTCTATCTACTTCTACTTATCATTTTCATTGTAGGAGTCGACAAAAAAATGTTCCAGGGATTGGCTGACAAGCTGCTGGACAACACGATTTATAAATCCGACAAACGCCAAGCTTAATCGAACACATGGCTGATCTGCATAACCCGCTGTTTGAGGACGAAAAGGAGTTTTTGGAGCGCCAGAAACTTGAATATGAACGCGCCCTGAAGGGAGACGTTGAGGTAATTAAAGCTAAAACCCAGACCGTTGGTAAATACGCGGCTATTGGAGCTGGTGTATTAGGTGGGATTTGGCTATTATCTAAAGCGTTTGGAAGCAAAAAGAAGGAGTTAGGACCTGGAAAGAAAAGCCGGCGCCAGCAAAAAGCTTTAGCTACTAATACCTCTGGTCGCCGACTGCGCGGCAGTGCTGCCCGTTTGCAGCGTCCTTCCGCTTTAACTGGCGTAGATACTGCTGTGGCCGATGACTTGGGCTTTGGTACTGGTCATCACCAGTACGACCGAGGTCAGACACATGGCCGGGCTCATATCGCTCCCGAGGTGTACCACACCGACGCCGACCCCTTCGCCCCAGTAAACTACGCTGCCAGCTCCGACCGGATACCCGCTTATCGTTACCAAGCCGAAGAAGAGGAGCCGGCCCCGCAAGGAGAGGCTTCTTCCATAGTCGCATCAGCGCTCAAGTCGTTTCTGCAGTCGGATACGGGCAAGATGCTAGTAGCCCAGGCTTCGGCCGTGCTGATGGCCTACGTTGCAAAGAAAGCTGGCGACTATTTGCCTATCCTTAAAAATCCCGACCTTGCATCTTCCGCTAACGGCTACCATACGGAGCCGGAGACCCGGGATGTAGAGTTTACTTACCACGACGACGACGCGGATGCGCCTCACCAGTCTTTATGATGCCCTGACTAAACGCCGCAACCACGGCCAGAAGTCGTTGGCAATTTTACTTGACCCTGACCATTTGGATGAGGCAAATTGCCGGCACATTTTAGAGCTAAGCGAAAAACATCCGGTCGATTACTTTTTTATGGGCGGCAGTCTGGTGATGAGTTCTCACCAGGCTGCCCTCATTCGTTTCATAAAGAGCCGGTCGAGCGTACCTGTTCTGCTTTTCCCCAGCAACAGTCTACACCTCGATGAGCAAGCCGACGGCATTCTGCTATTGTCGTTGATTTCTGGCCGTAACCCCGATTTCTTGATCGGCCAACACGTTATTGCAGCGCCCTTACTGCGCCAGAGTAACCTGCAGATTTTGCCTACTGGCTATATGCTGGTAGACACCGGGCGACAGACTACGGCTAGCTACATGAGCGGCACCACTCCCCTACCCTACGATAAGCCCGCTATTGCTGCCTGTACTGCGATGGCCGGCGAGCAGCTAGGCCTCCGCTTGATGTACCTAGATGGCGGTAGTGGAGCTATGTACCCCGTGTCGTCGGCCATGATTCGGGCGGTACGGCAAGCAACTGAGGTACCTCTGATTGTTGGGGGCGGTATCAATACCGTTGATAAGGCTCAAGCAGCGCTCGTAGCCGGAGCCGATGTGATAGTAGTAGGTAATCAAATAGAGAAAAACCGTGACTTCTTGGGGGAAGTATCGAAAGTGGTACGCAGCTTTAATGCCATCAAGAATATGAGTCCAGAGCCACAGTAAATACACATGCTTTAGGCCACCTAGTAACGGAAAGCGCCGCTCCCATAAATGAGAGCGGCGCTTTCCGTTGCCAGCTTACTGCAATTAGATGTTCATAGCAGATTCGCGGCGGCGCATTTTACCGGCCGGAATACCAAACATCATTTTAAAGCGGCGACAGAAATAGGCTGTATCCTTGTAGCCTACCTCTTTACCAATATCGCGGATGCTCTTCTTAGTAGTTCGGAGCAAGAATACGGCGCGTTCCATGCGCTGGTACTCAATGTAATCTTGCGGGTTGATGCCCGTGAGCATCTTGAAGTACTGGCCTACGTAGTCTTCACTTACGTTAGCCACACCCGAAAGCACCTTGTTCGACAAGTCGCCACCAATGTTCTCCTTGATGTAGTTGAACAAATCGATGAGGCGCGGATCCTTGAAATAGGTGCTATTTGTAGCCAATTGCTCCACGAACATCTTGTTTTTCAAGATGTAACGCACAATCTCTACTACAATATTCTCCGTGTAAATTGTAATGAGACGCTCGCGACCAGGCAATTCCTGCAAGCTTTCTTCTACTACCTTAATGATAAGGTTAGCCAACTTAGAGTTACCCGTGATTAAGAAAGCCGGTACGTCTAGTGAGGCAAAGAAGTTAACGGAGTCAAATACCTTGGCTTCGAAGCTTACGTGGCTGTGGCTCTCCTCCGCATCCCCAATCAGATCTAGGTCAGTATTGGAGTGAAAGAACTTGTCTTTATTGCTGATAAGATCATCATTCGTGATGCTCTTCGAAGATGTCTCACCATAGGACACTTTCGTGGCCCGGCCACCCGGAATAAACAGCATCTCCCCCTCTTCTACCACCTGCTCCTCGTCGCCGAAGGTAATACGCCCTTTGTGTAGTAGAATAAGGTTATTGCCCACGTCGTAGTAGTTGCGCACAGTGAAAGGCTGTTGCAACACTAAGTTTTTCGCCTTGATGTAACGAACACCCAGCGACTCTATCACTTTATTATAATCTTCCATCTGCAGCGAGTGACTGTGTAACGTAAGTGGATCGGAGAAATAGCACCCCCGACTTATGTAATGCAAAATAACATATAAAAATTCACAAAAAGAAAAACCCAGCCAAAAATTGACTGGGTTTAATGCAATGATTCTGGCTTTTAGGCAAATCTAATCCTACTTTAGGATTTCACGAGAGATTACAATTTTCTGAATCTCAGAGGTTCCCTCATAGATCTGCGTGATTTTGGCATCACGCATCAAACGCTCAACGTGGAATTCTTTTACGAATCCGTAGCCCCCATGCACCTGCACCGCCTCAACGGCAGTGTCCATGGCTACCTTAGAGGCAAACAGTTTTGCCATAGCACCAGACTTCGCGTAATCTTGATGGGCATCTTTGTCATTCGCGGCCTGCAAGCACAGTAGGCGAGCTGCATCGATGTTGGTTGCCATATCCGCCAGCTTGAACTGAATAGCTTGGTGCTGAGAGATTGGCACACCAAACGCTTTGCGCTCTTTGGCATACTTCAGCGACAGCTCATAAGCGCCCGAAGCAATACCCAATGCTTGAGAAGCAATACCAATGCGGCCACCTGCTAGTACCTGCATAGCGAACTTGAAGCCGAAGCCATCTTCGCCAATGCGGTTTTCCTTAGGCACTTTCACGTCCGTAAACATCAACGAATGCGTGTCGGAACCGCGAATACCCAGCTTATTTTCTTTCGGACCAACTACAAAACCAGGAGTATCTTTCTCCACAATGATGGCGTTGATACCCCGGTGCTTCAGCTCTGGGTTGGTCTGGGCAATAACAATGTATACCGAGGCGGAAGAACCGTTGGTAATCCAGTTCTTCGTGCCGTTGATAAGGTAATGGTCGCCTTTGTCTTCGGCAGTAGTACGCTGCATTGTGGCATCAGAACCGGCTTCTGGCTCCGACAAGCAGAACGCGCCGATAATTTCACCGGTTGCCAGCTTAGTCAGGTACTTCTGCTTCTGCTCTTCGGTGCCGTACTTCTCGATACCCCAGCACACCAGTGAGTTGTTCACGGACATGATAACGGAGCAGGAAGCATCTACTTTGGAAATTTCTTCCATAGCCAGCACGTAGCTTACCGTATCCATGCCGCCGCCGCCATACTCGGGGCTTACCATCATACCCATAAAGCCCAGCTCACCCATTTTCTTGATTTGCTCGGCGGGAAATTTTTGGTGTTCGTCGCGTTCAATAACCCCAGCCCATAGTTCATTTTGGGCGAAGTCGCGGGCAGCAGCCTGAACGGCTAGTTGTTCTTCAGTGAGCTGAAAATTCATGCGGTGGTAAGGGTGGGGTGGGAAAAATCGTCAGGGAGCACAGCGTATATTCGCTAGCAACCCTCAAAATTAAGCGCCTGAGTTTGCAGATAACGCAGACTAGGTAGTTTTTTTCGATGCGCTTACAGCTGATAAGGCAATGGATCAGCTTTTTGTTTCCTACCAATCTTTTTTCAGCGAAGAGCAACTTGCTGGTTGTCGCCTTTCTACACTACATAGCTATAGTAGGATGCTATGGCTGAACAAGGCAAGTAGACTGGCCTACCAATACAAACCGCCGCCCCAAGTACTGGAGCGGCGGTTGAGTTACTCAGCTTTCAAATACCCATTAGTCGCGGCGGCGTCCCATCAGGAAAGATGCATAATATAAGAGCGTTGCCAGAGAACCAAGGGCTGCTACCACGTATGTTAGCGCAGCCCACTTCAGGGCATCCTTTGCCATAGCATGCTCCTGAGGAGTTACAATACCCCGACGGTCAATCCATGCTAAAGCCCGCTTAGAGGCATCAAACTCCACGGGCAAGGTGACAAAACTAAATAGGGTGGTCAGAGCAAACATAGCCACTCCAATCTTCAGAGGAAGTGGCGTGTTATTCAGCATAATCACGCCCAAAAATAAAAGAATAGGCATGAACTTCGAAACCGCACTCAAGGCGGGTACCATTGCCGAGCGGAATTGCAGCGCTGCGTAGGCAGTAGCATGCTGCACCGCGTGGCCGCACTCGTGGGCCGCTACGGCCGCCGCCGCCGCTGAGCGGTCAGCATACACCGCTTCGCTGAGGTTAACGGTCTTGTCGGCTGGATTATAGTGGTCAGTCAAGCTACCGGGGGTCGAGATAACCCGGACATCCGTAATGCCGTGGTCGGCAAGCATTAGTTCGGCAATCTGCTTGCCGGATAAATTAGATTGTAGGCCTACTTGCGAGTAGCGCTCAAACTTGCTTTGCAAGCGGCGCTGAATGAGCCAACTTGCAATCATCGTTATGATAACGATGATGTAGGCCGGATTCATTGGGTAATACATGGTGGAAAGGTCTTAGGGAGTGAGATGCGCCTGGATACGCTCGACGATGCGCGTCGTGCTGTAACCGGCTACAAGTGGTACGGTCAGGACTTGCCCGCCGTTTTGTAACACCACTTCGTGCCCTACAATTCCACTGATTGTATAGTCATCACCCTTGACTAGAATATCTGGTACTATGGCTTTTATCAGTGTCAGCGGCGTCTGCTCGTCGAAGAGTACTACTGCATCCACAAACAAAAGAGAGGCCAACACCCGAGCGCGTGACACTTCGTCTTGGAGCGGCCGGCCGGGCTTCAGGCAGCTTACTGAAGCATCGGTATTAAGGCCTACCACCAGTCGGTCGCCTAAATGCCGGGCTTTCTCTAGATAATCAACGTGGCCTAGATGCAGTAGATCGAAGCAGCCATTTGTAAAAACTACCCGCTGCCCCTGCGCTTTCCAATCGGCGACCACAGGCAGTACAGCTTCTAAGGCTAGTATTTTGTCTTTACTCCACATTGACAGGAACAGCTAGCGCTGCTTTTACGGCCCCGCTCCGGCGGGCAACGCGGCCAGATTTTACCATGCTTGCCACGAAGCTAATGCCTCCCATCAGTATCACGAGCAATGTCTGCGACCCATGCACTACTAGCGCGTAGGCTATACCCGCATCTTTGCTGATGCCGTAGGCCAGTAAGATGCTTTGCACCATTACGTGGAATGGCCCGATGCCGCCCGCTACGGGTGCCGCCATCCCAAAGGCCCCGAAGGTGAGCACCGCTAGGCCAGCTCGCATGTCGAGGTTATAGGTAGCCGGGAAGCAGAAAAAGGCGAGATAGTCCATCAGGTAATACACCGCCCACGTGAAGAAGGTATGGAACAGGAATAAGCCCTTGTTCTTCAACTTCAGTACACTAAACACGCCCGCCAACAGCCCCTTCAAAAATGCTACCGCCTTATTAAAGAAAGTGTTTTGCCGCAGCCGCTCCAGGTTCCTAAACAAAGTATAGACTGCTACTACTAAGAGCACCAGCGCAATAGCGGCAGCTATCAGCAGTGGGGTACGGTTGCGGGACAGGGAATCGTAGCGCCCACCCAGCAACTTATCCGTCACAAACACCCAGAAGGTGTTAAAGTCAAGGAGCAGCGTTGAGCCCAATAGGCCTAGCAGCACCAACACGTCAATCACCCGCTCTGTCACAACGGTACCTAGAGCTACTTGCACGGGTACGCCACTCGTGCGCCGAAGCACTGAGCACCGGATAACTTCTCCCATACGTGGCAGCACCAAGTTAGCCAAGTAGCCTACCATCATAGCGTGGTAGATGTCCCAGTAAGATGCTTTGTAACCCGTTGGATCTAGCTGCATCTTCCACCGATACGCCCGGCTAAAATAGCCCAGCGCCGACAAGATCATGGTAACAACCAGCCACGAGTAATTTGCTTCTCGGATTGAAGCCCCGATTCGCTCGAGGTTTTGTCCTTGCATAGCGTACCACATCAGCAGGCCCGAGACGGCGAGTAGCAACGCGTATTTAAGTACAGTGAGAAGATGCTTCACGTGGTAGCAGTTGAAAATACAGCTGGCTGATGCCGAGTGGCCTAGCCAGTAGCGAGGTTGCTTAACCTAAGCGATTATGCTGATCAGGGAAAATAATGGTGGGCTTATGCGCCCTTGCCTCCGCAAAATCAACCAAGCCGTAGGAGATAATAATAATGATGTCGCCAACGGCCACGCGCCGAGCCGCCGGACCATTTAGGCAAATCATTCCCGAACCTCGCTCCCCACGAATGGTGTATGTTTCGAAACGCTCTCCATTGTTGATGTTTACAATGGTAACTTTTTCGTTCTCTACCATATTCGCTGCATCTAGCAGGTCTTCATCAATTGTGATGCTACCGACATAGTGCAGTTCCGCCTGCGTAACCTTTACGCGGTGAATTTTGGACTTCAGAACCTCTATATGCATGAGGGATAAATGCGAATGAAAAAGAAGGCTACAAAGATAGGAAACCCTATTCGAAGCCAGCCGGTTCGCATGGTTCTAGGCAGTTTTTACGACTACGTTATCAATTAAGCGTACTCCTCCTAAATGCGCAGCTATACATAGTGCCACCGTTTGCTCGGGTTGCCACTCACTTACGGGTTGTAGGGTTTCAGCGTCGGCTACTTCAAAATACTCCAGGGTAATGCTGGGCTCCTGGCCTAGTAGCTCACTCACAGCTACACGCACGGCATCAGGCGTAGCCTGTTCATGCACCAAGCGCTCAGCCTGCTGCAATGCTTGGTAAAGCATTGGTGCAACGGTGCGGGCTTCTGGTGTCAAACGCCGGTTGCGGGAAGACATGGCTAGGCCATCTGCTTCTCGAATAGTAGGAAAGGCAACCAGTTCTAGGTCAAACGACAGGTCTTGCACGAGTTGACGGACAATAGCTACCTGCTGAAAATCTTTCTGCCCGAAGTAGGCTCGGTGGGGGCGGCATAAATGAAATAGCTTGCTTACTACGGTAGCCACGCCATTAAAATGCCCGGGCCGATGCGCTCCTTCCATCACCCGCTCCAAGCTGCCAAAGTCGAAATGTAAAACCGTAGGCCTAGGATACATTTCTTCTACCGAAGGTAGAAATAATGCGGTGCAGCCAGCTGGCTCAAGTAGCTCGGCATCCGCTTCGGGCAGACGGGGATACAACCGATAATCTTCGGGGTTATTAAACTGGGTTGGGTTTACGAAGATACTGACTACCACTACATCACATTCTTGGGCGGCTGCGCGCACCAACTGCAAGTGCCCCTCATGCAGTGCCCCCATTGTGGGCACTAGTCCAACGCGCTGCCCCTCGCGGCGCCAAGTTTCTGTTTGAGCTTGCAACGCAGCAGCCGTTTGCAGTATCTGCATAGAAAGAAGAGGCCTACCAGAATACCGGCAGGTGAGTTTAGTTGAAAAATCCCTCAAAAATGTTTAATTTTGTGCATCCCAAAGTGTTGCCCTCTCCCATTCACACCAACTGACCCAGTATGTCCAAGTTGAGAATACTCTATGCTGCCACGGAAATCAATCCGTTTTTGCAGACCACTAAGGTAGCGGAGTTTTTGCGGCGTTTGCCGCAGGGAATGCAGGAGATGGGGATGGAAATTCGCATTTTCGTACCCCGTTTCGGCATCATCAATGAGCGTAAGAACCGCCTTCATGAAGTAGTTCGCCTGTCGGGTATCAATATCGCGGTGGGCGAGGACGAGAAACCGCTAATTATTAAAGTGGCTTCTATTCCGAACGCGAAGCTACAGGTGTACTTCATTGATAACGAAGATTATTTCCACCGCAAGTCGGTGCTGGTAGACAAGAACGACAAGTTCCACTCCGATAATGATGAGCGGGCTATCTTCTTCTGCAAAGGTGTACTTGAAACGGTGAAGAAGCTAGGCTGGGCGCCGGATATTGTGCATTGCAATGACTGGATGACGGGCTTGATTCCGATGTACTTGAAAACGACCTACAAGAAGGATCCGATTTTCAAGGACGCCAAGTCGGTTTTCACCATCTACAATAATGAGTTCGATCATAAGTTCGACGGCGACATTATTGAGAAGGCAAAAATGCTGGACATCGAGGATGATATGCTGGCGGCGTTGAAATCTGCTGACTTTGGTGGCTTTATCAAAGTAGGGATGGAATACGCTGATTCCGTGGTGAAATCGGACGAAGATTTCAGCGACAACCTCAACACGCTGTTTTCCGAGTACTCGGAGAAGAAACAAATTGGACAAGTAGGTGCCGATGAAAACCTGCTTACTTCTTACTACGCGCTCTATAATGAACTGGCCAGCTAGCGCCATCCGACTAGCGTCGGTTACCCTCCTATCCGGAACTCTTCTAGGCCTCACTACTGCCTGCGAAAAGGCGAATGACCTAGGCCTAGAACTTCCCGGTACCTCTCCTATCAATTCCAATTACCGCGATTTCCCTGTTACGGCCTATACGGTACGGCAACAGCCGGTAGAAACTATTAAGGCGGATCACTTCCTCGTAGGGCGAGTAGCGGATACCAAAGTTGGGGTCACCACCGCGAAGTCGTTTCTGAACGTTCAGATCGGCATGCCTTCTGATTCGCTGCCTAGTAAGTACACGGAAGTTAAGCTGGATTCAGTCGTTCTGAGCTTAGGCTTTGATCAAGTATATGGTACGGCTGCACGGCCATTGCGCTTCGATTTGTCGCAGCTGCAACAGCCACTGGGTGAGCGAACTGTGTATAATTCACAGTCGCAAGTCGCTACGGGCAGCCCCTTGGTTTCTGATTTTGTGGGTGTTTTAAACCGTGACAAATCAGTGCGGCAAGTAGTTGCAGGAAGCACTACTGACAGTGTTACAGTGCGTGTGCCTGACCGGGTAATTCGGATGCGACTGCTACGTTACCCTCAAGCAGCTGCCTTTGCTAACGCAACCTTCGCGGCGCTTAACGAAGCGAACTTCGATCAGGCACGCTTAGACGCAGTGGTCAAGGGCTTAGCAATAACGCCTGCTGCCAACGCACAAACTCAGGATAACATAGTAGGCTTTAGCCGGAACTATGATACCAGACTAGCCTTCTATTTCCAGGGTAAAGCTAGTGGCAAGACAGTAAGACGCCACGTCTATGCCATTTACTTCGGGAACAACCCAAACCAGCTTCCGGCTGATGCGAAGTTTTTCACTCAGCTTTCTACAACGTTAGCTCAGCCTCTTAGTGGCCTAGCAACACCTTTTCAGCAGGTGCCTTCTAGCGCTACTGGTGAAGAGACCTACTTGCAGGAAGGCGTAGGCTTAGGTACTCGAATTGAGTTCCAGGGTCTTGATGATCTGAGAAATAATGCCCAACTGAATATTAACCGAGCTGAGTTGCGCATCCCAATTAAACAGTACACCAATGGCTTATTTCCATACGCCAGCAATGTGTACTTACAGGAAGTAAACGCGACCAACCAAATTCTAACTCGTACAGTAGGGGCAACAGAATACGAGCGGCTAATTCAGATTGAGAAAACAGCTCAGGGAGTTGCCGTGCCACCTACTGCAGTAGGTTCTCCAGCGGCAGCCACGCTCTATCCTAGTTATTCTGAGCCACAATATTATTCGGTGCCGCTTACTAGCTATTTGCAATCCTACTTGCTTAACCGTCTAGATGGTGAGCTTCCTTCGGGCCTAGTTCTGTCGCCTATCCTGCGTAGCAGTTCAAGCCTAACTTTAAACCGTACCACTCTTGATGCCTCTGGCATTAAGCTACGAGTGTACTTTTCACAGCTTAAATAACATTGCTAGCGGAAAACCGCCAGTACAAACAGGGCGGCACGGCTTTTGCCAGTGCCGCCCGATTTTGTTTCTCTCAAAATTTGCTCTGACACAACCATCCAGCTATGTGCGGAATTGTCGCTTACATTGGGCACCGTGAGGCTTGCCCCATTATTATAAAAGGCCTGCGTCGCCTTGAGTACCGTGGTTATGACTCAGCCGGTGTAGCTCTGCTTAATGGCCAGCTTAGCGTGTATAAGAAAAAAGGAAAGGTGGCTGAACTAGAAGCCTTCATTTCCGATAAAGACACTCATGCTAACATCGGTATGGGGCATACTCGCTGGGCTACTCACGGGGAACCTAACGATGTAAATGCGCATCCTCATTACTCTACTTCAGAGCGGATTGCCATTATTCACAATGGTATCATTGAAAACTACGCAGCGTTGAAGACGCACTTGCAGCAGCAAGGCCACGAGTTTCATTCTGATACGGACACCGAGGTATTTGTTAATCTGATTGAGGAAATTCAGAAGCAAAACCACTGCACTCTGGAAGAAGCTGTACGCTTGGCTTTGCATGAAGTGGTAGGAGCGTATGCTATAGTAGTGCTTAGCAAAGACGAGCCTGGCCAGTTGATAGCTGCTCGTAAAGGCTCACCTTTGGTTATTGGCGTTGGAAAAGACGAGTTTTTCCTAGCTTCGGATGCCACCCCAATTATTGAGTATACCAATGAAGTAGTTTATGTGAATGACTACGAAATTGCGGTAATCAAAGACGGTAAGCTCGATATCCGTACCAAGGAGGATGTGCAACAAACTCCTTACATCCAAAAATTGGAACTGGCGCTTGATAGCATCGAGAAGGGCGGCTACGAGCACTTCATGATGAAGGAGATTTTTGAGCAGCCACGCTCTATTCTCGATTCTATGCGGGGCCGTTTGGAGTTGGAAGCTGGCCACTTAAACATGGGAGGTGTGCGCGCCTACGAGCGGAAGTTTATGACGGCCGACCGTATTATTATCGTGGCGTGTGGTACTTCTTGGCATGCTGGCCTAGTAGCAGAATATCTGCTGGAGGACTTGGCACGCATCCCGGTTGAGGTAGAATACGCTTCTGAATTCCGTTATCGGAACCCCATCATCACGGAACGCGATATCGTAATTGCAATTTCGCAATCGGGTGAGACGGCCGATACGCTGGCAGCCATTGAACTAGCCAAGAGCAAAGGCGCTACGATCTTCGGTATTTGCAACGTAGTTGGCAGCAGCATTGCTCGCGCTACGGATGCCGGCGCTTATACACACGCTGGTCCCGAGATTGGCGTAGCTTCTACCAAGGCTTTCACGGCGCAGGTAACCGTACTTACGTTGCTCGCAATGATTGTAGGCCACAAGCGCGGTACGCTTTCCGATACCAAGCTTCGTGAGCTCATGATGGAGCTTAACAACATCCCTTCCAAGGTAGAAAAGGCTCTATTGCTCAATACGGAGATTGAGCAGATAGCGGAAATCTTCAAGGATGTAGCCAACTTCTTGTATCTGGGCCGGGGCTACAACTTCCCGGTTGCTCTGGAAGGCGCGCTGAAGCTGAAGGAAATTAGCTACATCCACGCCGAAGGATATCCAGCCGCTGAAATGAAGCACGGCCCGATTGCTCTTATCGACGAGAATATGCCCGTGGTGGTTATTGCTACCAAGGACAGCTCTTACGAAAAGGTGGTTAGCAATATTCAGGAAGTAAAAGCCCGTAAAGGCCGCATCATTGCCGTTGTAACAGAAGGCGATGATGTAATTCCACAGATGGCAGAGTTTGTGATTGAGGTTCCTGCTACTAGCGAAGTATTGATGCCACTGGTATCAGTAGTTCCGCTGCAGCTGCTCTCATACCACATCGCTGTAATGCGTGGTTGCAACGTAGATCAGCCCCGTAACCTGGCTAAGTCAGTGACGGTAGAATAACATTTTCTATACTTGACAAAAAGCTGCTTCAGGAAACTGAAGCGGCTTTTTATTTCTAGGCCTCATCCATTGGCACCACAAAGCTCTTCCCGCGTAAGAACAGCTCTTTTAGCAAGGGACTAGGTTTATAACGGTCTTCATGGGTATCCTGGTACAGCGCTTCTAACGTCTGATAAAGGAGGCCTAAGCCTATGCGATTAGCCCAAGCAAATGGCCCTTCCTCCGCATAAAAACGCAGTTTCATGGTTAGCTCAATGTCGGCTGCTGAAGCTACACTTGTCTGGAGCAAATGAAACGCCTCATTAAGGAATACACACGCTAAACGAGGTGACAAGAGGCCTACACGGTCGGGCACGAGGCAGTAGCTCGTACCCAAAGCGGAACATACCTGTGCAAGGTGGGCTGCGTCTTCAGTCCGGAACAAGCTAACCTCCAGTTGCTCCCGGTTTAGCATGGTTGGCAGAGCACAAAAACCAAACACGGCGCCGAAAGGCGGTATTTCCTTGTGGAAGAGTTGAGCTAGGCTTTTGGTATGAGTGCCATAGAAGAGCGGTTGTCGTGGCTGCTCGTAATGCAGTTCAGGCCACTCTCGTAGATCAAAGCCTATGTCGGCGGCTCCTAGGCGAGTAAGCAAGTCGGGGGCAGCGGCATCACAAAAATCGTAGGTGTGGCCTACTCCAAACTTGGCGCGCAGTTCGGCCTCCATGGCTTCGCCCCCAACGATGAACAGGTGCATAAATTTTCCCCTTACTTTGGCTTAAGATAGACTTTCTCTTTTCGCAACCACTCCACCCATATGGCAAACACAGTTGTTTATTCCGACCAGGCCCCCGCTCCTATTGGCCCCTACAGTCAGGCAATCCAAGCTGGCAATACCGTGTACGTCTCTGGGCAGATAGCTCTTGACTCTACGACGGGCCAGCTTGTTGGCGAAGGTGACGTGGCCCAGGAAACGCACCAGGTAATGCGCAACATTCAGGCAGTGTTACAAGCGGCTGGCCTTACGCTACGCAATGTGGTAAAGTGCAGCATCTTCGTGAAAGACCTTGGCAACTTTGGGCTGATCAATGAAATCTACGGCAGCTACTTCGAGGCCGATTATGCCCCGGCCCGTGAAACGGTGGAAGTAAGCCGCCTACCCAAAGATGTGCAAGTAGAAATTTCTTGCATCGCAGTGCAGTAGCAGTGTACTAGAAAGTAGATATAGTAAGTTGAGGTTAATAACAAGTCCGCTTACTGTATCTACTTTTTATTTATCCAACTCATGCGAGAATTAGGCATCTTTCTATTTGTAGCGGGCTTATTGGCTATGGTAGCCCCACTGCTGCTACCAAGCAACTTTCGGTTTCCTTTCTTCGACTGGATTCATACCTGGGGCAACACTATAGCCTGGGTTATCAGAGTTGGCATTAGCCTGCTTGGCCTAGTGCTGTGGCTGTCGTTTAAAAATAAGGAGTAGTGCGGCGCCCATTTCGTAAGCCAGCGAAGGCCCTGCAAAAGCCTGATTTCTTTCCCGCTGAGAACATACTTCAACGCGCGCTGCCGCCGCACTTAGTAGGTCAGCAGGAGTTTGAGCACTACCACTTTATCAACTTCGACCTGACCCAAGCAAACTTAGCAGGCAGGATATTCAGCGACTGCCTATTTGAAAACTGTAACCTGGCGGGCGCGAGTATTGGCAACACAGCGCTGCAAAATGTGGCCTTTGAGGGGTGCAAATTACTAGGCCTGCAATTTCACTCTTGCCGAGACTTCCTGTTTGCTGTTCACTTTGATAAGTGCCACTTAGACTACGCTTCGTTTGCTGGAAAAGCTCTGCCGAATACACGCTTTGTGGGCTGCTCTATGCGGGAGGTAGAGTTTGGTCGAGCTAACCTGACCCAAGCTGTATTTGCGGAGTGTGACTTATCGGGCGCAATATTCCACCAAACCAACTTGGCTGGCGCCGATTTTACCACGGCCCAACATGTGGTGCTTGACCCAGAAGTAAACGAGCTGAAGCAGGCACGCTTTGCCTTAGCTACTTTGCCGGGGCTATTGAGTAAGCACGAGCTAATTGTTGTTTGAAAAACCTCTAGGCCAGTAGGCAGCTCCGCTGGTCACTGGCCTAGAGGTTTCCCCCTCCGCGGACATGTAATCAGCTCCAGATGCTCGTTATTATATCCTTCCCGCTCCCCCGCTAATTGCCTACCTTTGCGGCGCGTTTCGGACTTGAACCGGGCGCAAATCTGCTGTTTGTATGGAAAGAGAAGTACGGGTACGTTTTGCACCCAGCCCCACTGGTCCGCTGCACATTGGCGGCGTGCGCACTGCACTCTATAACTACCTGCTGGCCCGGAAGCTGGGTGGCAAAATGCTGCTGCGCATTGAAGATACCGACCAAAACCGGTTTGTACCGGGCGCCGAAGACTACATCCGGCAGAGCCTGGAGTGGTGCGGCATTGAGCTTGACGAGAGCCCCTGGAACGGTGGCCCTCATGCCCCTTACCGCCAGAGTGAGCGTAAGCCCATGTACATGCAGTACGCGCAGCAGCTCATCGACAGCGGCTACGCTTACTACGCCTTTGATACCCCCGAGGAACTAGATGCCATGCGCGCCCGCCTGACGGCTGCCAAGGTGCCTAACCCCCAGTATAACAGCATCACGCGGGCGCAGATGCGCAACTCTTTGACCCTCCCGGCTGAGGAAGTAAAGCAATTGCTGGAGAGCGGTGAACAGTACGTTATCCGCCTGAAGGTGCCCCGCAAAGAAGAAGTACGCTTCAATGACCTGATCCGTGGTTGGGTAGTGGTCCACTCCTCTTCCATTGATGATAAGGTGCTGATGAAGTCAGATGGGATGCCCACCTATCACTTGGCCAACATCGTGGATGACCATTTGATGGAAATCACTCACGTAATCCGGGGTGAGGAGTGGTTGCCCTCGGCACCGTTGCACGTGCTCCTGTACCGTTACTTGGGCTGGGAAAGCACCATGCCACAGTTTGCCCACTTGCCCCTGCTGCTCAAGCCCGATGGCACGGGCAAGCTTAGCAAGCGCGACGGCGACCGGTTGGGGTTCCCAGTGTTCCCGCTGGAGTGGCACGGCAAAGACGCTGAGACTGGTGAACCTACTGTGAGCAGCGGCTACCGTGAAAGCGGCTACCTGCCCGATGCTTTCATCAACTTCCTGGCCTTCCTGGGCTGGAACCCCGGCAGTCAGCAGGAGCTTTTCACGATGCCAGAACTGATTGAGGCTTTCTCCATTGAGCGCGTTAGCAAGTCGCCGGCCCGCTTCGACCAGAATAAAGTGCGGTGGTACAATGAGCAGTACTTGCGCGCTAAGCCCGACAGCGAACTGGCCCAGTACCTTTCGGAAGCTCTGCAAACGCAGGGCCTAGAAGTGCCCGCCGACAAAGCCGAGCAGATTGCAGCACTGGTAAAAGAACGTGCTACCTTCCCCGCCGACTTGGCCAAGGAGGCGCAACTGTTCTTTGTGCGGCCCACGAGCTACGACGAACAGGTAATCAGCAAGAAGTGGAATGCGCAAGTTGCCGGGGCCCTCGCGGAATTTGCCCGGGAGCTACCTGCTGCAACGGATGCCTCCCCGGATGCTATAAAAGCCTTGCTCACGCAGGTACTGGAGCGCCAGGGCATCAAGATTGGTCAGGTGCTGCAAGCCTTGCGCGTGGCCGTTACCGGTGCTGCCGCCGGCCCCGATCTGATGCACATCATGAGCATTCTGGGTGCGCAGGAAACGGCTGAGCGCATTGATGCTGCTATTCAGCAATTGCCCGCTTAGCTACCACTGGCCTAGCAGCAAAAGCCCACCCGACGATGATACGTCGGGTGGGCTTTTTTGTGAGTCAGAACTTGTTGTTCCGGACTTCTAGGCCACCATGCCAACCGACGGGAAGAACGCATCGTACTAGTTCTTTCAAGGCGACTGTGAACTGCTGGGTCGCTTGCTGTTGAACTGACTTTAGCTGCCCGCATTATGGCCAAGAAACCTGTTAATCCGAAGAAGAAAAAGAACGACCCGGAAAAGAAAGCCCGGGTACACAAAGAACTAGAGGGCTTTGAAATCAAGGTAAATCCTCTGGGCGAAATCACCTCCAACTATTCTATTGAGGACATCAATCAATTCCTGAACCGCCACGTGCGCGATAAAAAGCTGGTAAATCGCGACGGACAGTTTGGGGAGAAGGATGAAGAGGAAGATGATTTCCCGCTGGAAGAAGGCGCGCAGGAGCCGGAAGAGTCTGACGAGGACTTCATGCGCCGCACGAGTAAGGAAGCCAAGAAGAAAGGCCCGAAAGCGGAGGCCGAACCCGACGAAGACCTGGAGAAGACCACTGAAGACGACGAGTAGCACTATCTAAACAACTAGCCGCGTACCGCGCCGTGTATCATCTGTAAGTCAGCCTTTACTAGTGCTGGCCAGCGGAAGCTACACGGCGCAGTACGTTTTCGCGTGTACTATTTATAAGGCTACTCGTAGCTCATCCGCTAGGCCAGGGGCGGGAGAATAAATGCGCGTTTTGCTATACTTGAAAGTCCTTTCATTCACTTCCTTTACTATGCAATCTCACGACGTTGATTACAAAATTCTTGGCAATGATATTCAGGTACTCGAAGTAGAGCTGGACCCGAATGAGACAGTAATTGCTGAAGCTGGAGCCATGGTGTACATGGATGAGGCCATTGCTTTCGAGACCAAAATGGGCGACGGCTCAGAGCCAGACCAAGGGTTTATGGGCAAGCTATTTTCGGCGGGCACGCGCTTGCTCACGGGCGAATCGTTGTTTATGACCCACTTCACCCACCGTGGTAGCTATGGAAAGAGCAGAGTAGCCTTTTCAGCACCTTACCCAGGCACCATTATACCGCTAGACCTGCGGACTCTGCCCCAGGGGCTGATTGTGCAGAAAGATGGGTTCTTGGCCGCGGCTCGGGGCACCAAAATGAATATTCATTTCAACCAGAAGCTGGGCACAGGCCTATTTGCCGGTGAGGGCTTTATCCTCCAAAAGCTGACCGGCGACGGCAAAGCGTTTATTCATGCTGGAGGCACCATTATTGAAAAGTACCTGAACAACGAGCTCCTGCGCGTAGATACGGGTTGCGTAGTTGCCTTCGAGCCGGGCATTGATTTTAGTATTGCCCGCGCGGGCGGCCTGAAGTCGATGATTTTTGGGGGCGAAGGCTTACTGCTAGCCACGTTGCGTGGTACGGGCCGGGTGTGGTTACAATCAATGCCCGTGAAGAAGTTGATTCAGGCTTTAGCGCCCAACGGGAGCAACAGCCGTAAAGAAAGTGGCAGCGTCTTGGGGAATATGGTAGGCGGCATCTTTGACGAATAGTGGCCTAGGTAGAAAAGCTCGCCCTGCTTGGGGATGTACTATTGCGCAAGTACAACCTCAAGCAGGGCGAATCCAATTATTGCCACAGCAGTTATCAGGCCTTATTAATCAAGTGACCAAATTGGCGGCAATAACACCTAGGCTCATCAATAGCGCTAACCCTAATAGGCCTAGAAAGACTATAATAGTACGAGTACCTAGAAGTGTGGGAGTTTCGGGGGTGCGGCGGCGCCTACGCCGTGCTGCCAGGGTGTGGGTAGAAGTTGTTGCAGTAGACACGCTCGTGAATTGAATGAGAAACAATTCACTAATATATAATTTTCGACTTACACGAATAAATCCTACTTATATTTTTTTCAAGTCTTCATTACCCTTCGATATAGACAACTATTCAGCTATTGATTCTTATGTAGTAGCTGGCCATTTACATAGTATTCTGAAGCCTCAGCCCTACCTATCGCCGAATAGCGTTTCCATTCTCCAAACCAATAAAATTGGGCCCCGTCGGGCCGCAACACATACTGGGCTCTCCCCTGCCGAGCAATCTGACCATTTGGGTGATAGTAGGTAATTGATAGCTGACCAGCCGGGATGCGCAGGTAACGCTCCTTACGCTCTAGCTGCTGCGCGGGGGTGTAGTAGCGCCACAGGCCTACCGGCCGCCCATGCCGATAGCGCCCCCGGTTGGCCACGTGCATTTCAGCCGCATCAAAATACTCCTGCCAGTACCCGTGTCGCTGCCCCTTCGCATCATAGCGGTTGCGGGCGTGGCCTACGGGTAATGAAGTACACGACGCCACGAGCATAGCAACAAGCCCCAAGAGAGCTACAGTATACCTATGCGGCAAACTGTCCGTCGAGTTCAAGTAGTGAGATAATTCTTTCTGTGGCTCCATCATGTAACGGAGGTAGATCGATGATGAAGGAATATATAACTAATTTTTTAGTTCTAATAGAATATCATCGATAAACTCTCTGGAATTGCTCAGCCGAGGTACTTTGTGCTGCCCCCCTAGTTTGCCTTTACGCGCCAGCCACCGCTCAAATGTGCCCGTCGGAGCAATTATCACATCGGGAGGAGTGAGGGCAATATCGCGGTGACGCTTGGCGTCGTAGTCAGAATTAAGTTGGCGCAGGGTCTGATCGAGAACGTCAGTAAAGCGCGTGGCATCTGAAGGAGCCTGCACGAACTCCAGCACCCACTGATGGCCACCGCGAGAGGCACCATTATCGGCAGCAAAATAAATGGGTGCGGCCGTAAAGTCGCGGATGGTGGCGCCAGTAGCCTGGCAGGCGGCGGCCACAGCAGCCTCGGCGTTTTCCACTACTACTTCTTCCCCAAAGGCGTTTAGGAAGTGCTTGGTGCGGCCTGAAATTCGGATGCGGTACGGAGCCAGACTGGTGAAGCGTACCGTGTCACCAATCTTGTAGCGCCACAGGCCCGCGTTGGTGCTGATAATAACGGCATAGCTACGGCCTAGTTCTACGGCTTCTAGGCCTATAGCTTGTGGCTCTGGCGCGTCCCACTGGTCGGCGGGCAAGAACTCGTAGTAGATGCCGTGATTGAGCAGCAGGAGCATATCCTCCGAATTCGGTTCATCCTGAAAAGCCAAGTAGCCTTCGGAGGCGTTGTAGATTTCAAGATAGTGCATCTGCTCACCCGGAATTAATTGCCGGAACAGCTCACGATAGGGTCCAAAAGCCACGGCGCCGTGCAGAAAGAGGCCTAGGTTAGGCCATACTTCTCGAATGTTTTGAGCCCCTGTCAGCTCCACCACCTTCCGAATCAGCACAATCATCCAAGTGGGCACGCCAGCTAGCGTCCGTACATCCACGTGGCGCACATGTTGGGCAATGCGCTCTATTTTCTCCTCCCACTCATCTAACAAGGCCAGTTCAAGGGGTGGTGTACGCACAAATTCCGCCCAAGCGGGTAGGTTTTGCATAATCAGCGCCGACACGTCGCCCACCCTAGAGCCAGAGCCCTCCTCACGAAACGGATTGACGTGGTGCGTACCACCCAGGGAAAGCGTTTTACCACCAAAAATATCCACTTCTGGATATAAGTAGGTGGCTATGGCCGACATGTCTCGACCGGCGCGATAATGCCCATCCTGTAACGACTCACGCGTGACGGGAATGTACTTGCTGCGAGCGTTAGTAGTCCCACTGCTCTTTGCGAACCACTGCACTGTGCCAGGCCAAAGTACGTTGCTTTCCCCCTGCAGCACGCGCTCTAGGTGCGGATATAGGTCTTCGTAGCTGCTGATAGGTACACGCTGGGCAAACTCCCGCGCCGAAGGGGCATCAGGGAAACCATAGCGCTGCCCCCATTCGGTGTCGCGGGCGGTGCGCAGCAGGCTTTTCAGCAGGGCCTGTTGCACCTCGTGCGGGTGCTGACGGAAATGCTCAATATCATCCAGGCGGCGCTGCACGGCCCACGTGAGTACGGTACTAATCACAGCGGCGGGAATAGGTGGGACATAGACAAAGAAGGGCGAGAGTAGGTTCTCTACCGCAGGTAGCGGCAGAAAGTTACTAGAAATGCCCAGAGGCCTAGAGCCATCGTTCCGGCTGAAACGGGCAATGTGGTGGCTACTACTACGTAACTCCACTTACCCGTTCCAGCCGGAACGATGGCTCTAGGCCTCTTAGCTAGTCTTAAATTTTCCGCTTTAGTTCGAAGTGCTTGCCCAGGTACACCCGGCGTACCATTTCATCGGCGGCCAGCTCTTCGGCAGTGCCAGCCTTCAACAGCTTGCCTTCAAAGAGCAGGTAAGCGCGGTCCACGATACTGAGCGTCTCGTTCACGTTGTGGTCGGTGATGAGAATACCAATGTTCTTATGCTTGAGCTTGGCCACAATGCCCTGAATTTCCTCCACAGCAATAGGATCGACGCCGGCAAAGGGCTCATCCAGCAGCACAAACTTGGGGTCGACGGCCAGCGCACGGGCAATTTCGGTGCGGCGCCGCTCCCCGCCCGACAGCACGCGGCCCAGGTTTTTGCGCACGTGCGTCAGGCTAAACTCGTTGAGTAGCTCTTCGGTTTTGTCGCGCTGAGCCTGCTTCGGCAGGTCTGTCATTTCCAGTACGGAAAGAATATTTTCCTCTACGCTCAGGTCGCGAAACACGCTGGCCTCCTGTGCGAGGTAGCCGATACCCAAGCGGGCCCGCTTGTAGATAGGCAGGTCTGTTATTTCCTGATCATCAAGGAAGATACGGCCCTCATTGGGCTTCACCATGCCCACCGTCATATAGAACGACGTGGTTTTGCCGGCCCCATTCGGGCCCAACAGGCCTACGATTTCGCCCTGCTCCACGTGCAGCGACATATCGTTCACCACCGTGCGCGACTTGTACTTTTTAACCAGGTGTTCGGCGCGTAATATCATTGTGGCGCAAAGGTAAGGGAGCTGATGAGGAGAATAGTGGAGAGGTAACGAGGTAAGGGGTAAGAAGGATAACGCCTGTGCTACTTCTCACCCCATTACATCGTCGCTGGATAGTTGGCTCACCTCTTCAACAATCCATCCTGCAGGGCCTGCTGGGTAGGTGTGGGAGTTGGGATGGCTTCCACTAGGTTCTTTACTTCCACGTCAAACTCTCGCGGCGTAGCTTGCCGCTCCTGCTCGGGGCCGGTGGCACCGCTACGGAACTTTACGCGAACTGGGTCGGCAGTTTTAGGTTCTACCAGGGGGCGCAACAGCTTCTCCGCCGTTTGCATGTTCACGGCCTGGCCATTTACGGCCACAATCACGTCGCCTTCTTTCAGGCCAAAGGCATTCTCGTCGGCCTTGGTTTTCATTGCTCGGAACTGGTCTTTCGCCTGATCGTAGCCGAAGCCAATATTGCCGAAAGCCTTCACCTTAGCCTGGCCTACGGGCGCGTACACCCAGCCAATTTTACCCAAGTATTCCGTAAGGGGCAGCGGCTCGGCGCCAATCACGTAGCGGTCGAAGAACTGCTGCACCTGAGGGTTGGTGAGGGCCACTACTTCCGGAATGAGCTGGCTGTCTTCAAAAGAGCGGTCGGGACCATACTTTTCGCGCAGAGCCAGTAGCACGTCGCGCAGAGTTTGGCGGCCCTGGCTGAGCTCCCGGATGCGGATATCCAGCAGTAGGCCTATCAGAGCGCCCTTCTCATACACGTTGTTGTACATGTCTTTGTAGGGCGGCTCTAAGATCTTGCGGCTCATTTCCGTGAACGATACATCCTGGAACTTCTGTGCCTTATCAATCTTGTCTTTCATCCGCTCCCGAAACTCATCGGGCGTAATCAGGCCTCCGCGCACCTGTACTAACTGCGATACATATTCCGTGACGCCCTCATACAGCCACAGGTGCTGCGACATTTTGGGGTTTTGGAAGTCGAACTCACCTATTTCCTTGCTATGGATATTGAGCGGGGCCAGCATGTGCAGAAACTCGTGCGAGGCTACCTCCAGCACCATGCTGCGCATGCGGTCAGGGTCGGGTATTTCGGGCAGGAAATACAGCGAGGAATAGCTATGCTCCATGGCGCCATAGCCACCGTTTTTGCTGTTGAGCGGGGAGTTCAGGCCGGGGAAATACATCAGAAACTGATACTTCGGCACCGGCATCTTCCCGAAAAACTTGGTCAACGCCTCCGACATGGGCCGCAGCATTTCACTTACCTGTGCCGCCTTCACTAGGCCACCTTCCGAAAGTACTGCCACTGATATGCGGGCTCCGCCAGTGCTGAAGCTGGCCGTATCAGGCTTGCTATAGAGCACCGGGCCATCGGCCAGCGTCACGTAGCTGTTGGCGGTAAATACGTCCTTGGTAGGCGACTCATGGCGGACATCCAGGGCAGAGGCCCCGTAGAAGTCGGCAGGTTTCTGTACGCTCACTTGGTAGGGCTGCATCTTGTAGCCCTCTAGGTACCCATAAAAGCCGTAGTGGTTAATGGTCACGTTACGGCCGGCATCAATGTTGGTGCCACCGGGCTGGAAGATGAAGGAGTCGTCCTGCTTGGCGTCCCAGGTGTCATCTACCAAATATTCCAGGCGGGCCAGGTTCTTGGCGTTGTCGATGATGAACAGATTGGGGCCGTTGTTCTTTACTTTCAGTTGCTTGCCCTTGCTATCGAAAGCTTTGAAGTTGGTAACGAAGCGGCCATAGTCTTTCTTGGAGTAAGAACCCGGTACCACCGACGGCATGACGTAGGTTACCTGCGTTTCCTTTACTGGAGGTGTATTCACAACCACCTTCACCCTATCGTTCTGGATGTTTTGTAGGTCGAGCGAAATCTGATAACCGGCCGGCTGCTGGGCCTGGGCCTTTCCAGCCGCGGCCAACCCAAGCCCGAGGGCCAGATAGAACGTTTTCATCAAGTAGTTATGGATAGTGAATGAGGGGCTATAACGCCTGCTGCAAGGTACGCATTGTGGCGGGCTAGTGGCCTAGCGGCCTTCTGCTAGCAATGGTCTCATTTAGACGGCCATCAATAGGCTTGGGCATATTAAGCGTATGTTATGTTTCGAGCCAGGTTAGTTCGGACACTATGAAGAGTAGTAGGTTTGTCGACATTTCTAAGTGTGCCCATGGCACTACTGAATGAGCAAAACGCAGTTATATCTTGTCGTTGCGCCGTTGAGCTAGGCCACTATATTTGCCCGCGCAATTCTATTTTTATTGCTTTTTTACTTAGAAAAATGATTAAACAGCTTATTACTCTAGTAAGTGTGAGTGTTGGCTCCCTCCTTAGTGCCCAGGCCCAAACCACTACTGCTCCCTCAGCCAAAGCCCTATCCGTCCGCGATTCTGTATTTGCACAAGTAGCGGCCGTCCGATTAGAAGGTAGTAGCCGTGTTACCCGCTTTAAATCGCACCATTTTGCTATCCGTGGCTTGCGCACTGTTACTAAGAGCTACATGCTTGTGAATAATACAGTCTTTGTCTTGGCGAAAAAGCATGTGGTGAAGCACAAAACCACCGGCGCGTTAGTGGAGAAAGTTACCTATTTCAACCGGGGCCAAAAGCAGTTCCGTGAAGAATATCAGAACGGGCATTTGGCCAAATTCACTTTTATACCAACTCCTACTAAGGAGTCGCCTAAAGAAATTGTTGAGTTTGTGCAGGGTGATTACCTAAGCATTACTCGTCAGTTCAATCCTTTGTTTTTACCCAAAGAGCAAAAGCCAGCACGCGAGTTCTATCACTATCCTACGCCACCGGTAGTGCGCTAAGCTACTGGCAGGTGAAGCTCAGCCGATGCGGTGCCGTATTTCAGTAGCTACGAGACTTGTATATTCTATTACTACCTTACCCTTTATTACATGCAGAAGACCACTGCTCTACTCATTGTTGCTACAGCCTTTTTTCTACGGCCTCTTGCAACGCAAGCACAAGCAGTAACTGACGTACCCAAAGCCACCGCTGCCCGTGACTCCCTATTGCAAATGGCGGCTAGCACCCGCCAAGAGCTAAGTCAGACAACCAAGTTTGAGATTTCAGCCCCTCGCATGGGGTTGCGCCGACATGTAGTGCAGGGCTACACCCTTGCGGCTAACCCTAATAAGCTACCCGCAGATCGAGTTAAGCGCCTTTATGTTTGGAAACAGACCACGCGCTATCTCCGCAATGGGCAGATCAAAGAAAAATATGTGGCGCAGGTCAACAACCAGAAAATTCTGCAAGAGCGAAGGCTGAATGGCACTACCACTTGGATGAAGCTGGCGCGTGGCCTAGACTTGTTCAATAAGAACCCTGCCACCAACAAGTACATTGGCGGTATCTATACGCGCGACGGGTATTTTATTTGGAACGGGCAACTGTATGCCCTACCTAAAACCCTCTAGGCCACTTGGAGCTTTGAGTACGGAACAGCTATTACTCCCAGCGGATGTCCTTTACCCGGAGCTGTAGCGTTTTCACACCGCGGTACTCATTCATCTCCACGGTATAGCACACGTGGAAAGGCTGCCCCTGCCGAATTTCCTCTAGGTACTCCCCCAGCCCAAAACCGATGGCATCTACGGTGTGACGGCCGTCTTGGGTAAGCGTGAGCTTAAGGTGGGAGTTGCCCACAATGCGGGCCGAATCGGGCGTGACGTACACCTGCTCCGACTCGAATACCGGATTAGAGTTGCCGGGGCCGAATGGCTCCATCTGCCGAAGCAAGTTGAAGAAGCTGGGCGTAATGTCGCTGAGCTGGAGCTTCTGGTCGATTTCTACCGGCGGAATCATCTGCTCGGGCAAAATCCGGCCGGCTACAATGCGCTCGAACTTCTCGCGGAAGGCCGGTACATTCTCTACAGGCAGCGTAAGGCCGGCGGCGTACATGTGCCCGCCAAACTGATCAAGCAGTTCTGAGCACTCTTCGATGGCTTGGTGCACATCGAACCCTACTACCGAGCGGGCCGAGCCCGTAGCCTTGCCGTTGCTTTCGGTGAGGATAATGGTAGGGCGGTAATATTTATCGAGGCAACGGGAGGCTACAATGCCTACCACTCCCTTGTGCCAGTCTTGCTTAAATAGCACCGTGGTGCTGGCAGTGCGCAGCATAGCGTCCTGCTCAATCATCTCCAGCGCCTCTTTCGTGATGCTGGTGTCGAAGCCGCGGCGCTCTTGGTTGGTCTTGTCTACCACACCAGCCTTTTCTTTGGCTTCCTCGGTGCTTTCAGCCAGCAGCATAGCCACCGAGCGCTTGGCATCACCCATACGACCTGCGGCGTTAATGCGCGGCGAAAATCCAAATACTAGGCTGCTGATGTTGAGCTCGGCATTCTGAATTCCCGCTAACTCACGCAACGCATCTAGGCCTGCTCGCTGAGGGCGCAGGCGGTCGTTAAGCAAACGCAGGCCATGATAGGCCAGGGTGCGGTTTTCGCCCACAATGGGTACGATGTCGGCGGCAATGCTCACGGCTACTAAATCTAGCAGCTCGTGTAGCGGCTCTTCCGGCAGCCCTTGGTTTTGAGTAAACGCCTGCATCAGCTTGAAGCCCACACCGCATCCTGATAACTCCTTGAACGGGTACGGACAGTCGGCACGCTTGGGGTCCAGCACAGCCACGGCTTCCGGCAGTTCAGTGCCGGGCAAGTGGTGGTCGCAGATGATGAAATCAACGCCGCGTTGGTTAGCGTAGGCCACCTTTTCCACTGCTTTCACACCGCAGTCGAGAGCAATAATCAATTCATACTCGTTTTCAGCAGCGAAATCAATACCTGCATCCGACACACCATAGCCTTCCTTATACCGGTCAGGAATGTAGTAATCGATGCGGTCGGGGCCGAAGAAGTTACGCAAGTAGCTGTATACGAGCGCTACTGAGGTAGTACCGTCCACGTCGTAGTCGCCGAATACTAGCACTTTCTCCCCTAGGTGCAGGGCCCGCACGAGGCGGTCTACAGCCCGGTCCATGTCGCGCATCAGCAGTGGGTCGGGCAAGGAGTCGAGGGACGGGCGGAAGTACGCGCGAGCTTCCTCGAACGTACACACTTTGCGCTGGCAGAGCAGGGAAATGATAGCCTCGTTGACGCGTAGGGCGTCGGCCAAGTGCCGGACTTTATCAGGGTCGGGCGCGGGCTTGCGGATCCATCTTTTTTCCATATTCTGCCAAGAGCCAACTATGGGCTGTATCTTCAAAAGTACGAAGAAAAACGGCGCCTGCCGCGCCTATTTCTCTCCGCGAATTGCACCTTCCGTAATTTTGCCGCTGCCACTCACCACTCCGCTTCCATGAAGAAACTCCGCGAATTCTATCAGCAATACCGCCAGTATATTCTTACCGACGGGCTGATGTATCTGGCGTTCTTCGCGATTCTGAGCCTGATGTTCTTGTTCTTTTCCTAAGTTCTTTCTGTCATTCTGAGCAGAGGAAGAAGTCTGGAGCAAACCTCTAGGCCAGTAACCCAGCTTCTTTCGGCAGCTAGCATGACAGTTCTAGTGGCCTAGAGGGCGTCGCCGCGCAGCTTGCGGAACCGTTTGCGTGCCTCTGCCACGTAAATGCTGCCCGGAAACTTCACTAACACTTGGTTATAAAGTTGCTGTGCTTTCTCGCGGTCCTGTACGTTTTCTTCCAGAATGCTGGCCGCCAGAAACAGTGCATCGTCGCTGAGGACGTCACTTTTGGGGTTGGCCGTAATCTTCTCAAGGGTAGCCAGAGCCCCAGGATAGTCGCCGGTGCGGCGCTGGAGTTGAGCCTTCAGGTACCATGACTCATCCTGCAACGCATGACCGGGATATTTTTGCAGCAGCGCGTCAATGCCCCGCAACGCTTCCGGAATTTTATTCTGAAATACGAGCTGCTCCACGGCAGCATAATCACGCAGCGCCACGCCTGCCGTATCCATGGAGGTATTATCGGTGATGAGCAGGCTGAGCTGCATCGCATCGTTGGCAATTTCGCGGCTGGTTGCCTGCTTCAGAATATCCAGGTGACTTTGGGCCAACTTGAAATCTCCGGCGAAATAGCTTAAGCGGGCATTGCGCAGCTTGGCATCATAGCCCAGGGGGGTATCCTTATGCGACTTCTCAACTTGCGAGTATAGCAGTGTTGCTTCCCAAGGCTCGCCTTGCAGCAGAAAGATATCGGCTAAGTCAATCTTGGCCTGATCTACAACATCGAGGCTGGCCCGGGGCATGTTGATGACCTCGTTCAGCAATGTAATGGCCTTGGCTTTTTGATCGAGCTGAAACGCTAGCAATGAGGCCATGCTCCGTAGCACGGGAGCCGTTTCCGGGGTGCGGCCCAAGTCGGTAAGCACCTGCTGATATTCCTGCAACAGGCTTTGCAGCTGCGCTGGGTTGATGGGATACGTGTTGCGAACCTGCTCTTCACGAGTCTGCACAAGACGCTGACGGGCAATAGCGTACCATGGTGGAGTCTTGTATTCGCGCGCCACGTACTCATACCCCTGAATAGCACTTTCATAGTCTTTGTTGCGGCGGGCAATTTCGGCTACGTCCAGCACCCGCTGACCTTCGGTGCGGCTACGCCGGTCGAGGGCTTTGGCCTGTACCAAGGCTCCTGTGAAATCGTGGCGTTGCACCTGTAGCCACAGTAGTAGCTCACTGTACACAGTCCGGTCGGGATTCTTTTGCACGAGGCCTAGCAGCTCCTTTTCCAGCGCCGCAAAGTCTTTGTCGTCCTGCAGGGTGTTTTGCAACATGTTGCGCACAAAGGGCAGTTGTCGCTCGTCATCCTGCACAAGGCGCAGTGTTTCCACTACCACTTTGCTTTGCTGGCCCGCTTGGGTGTAGAGCTGAATAAGTTGGGGCGAGTATTCCGTCTCGCTCTTGGCCAGCTCGCGGCCACGCAAATAGGTACGCACTGCCCAGTCCGGCTGACCGGCCCGCTGAAACTCCATGGCTACTGGCACCACTTGTGCAGCGGTTAACTGGCCTAGCACTCGCTCAAACTGTTTCTGCCCTGCTGCCTCGTCGCCAGCTTTGAGATATCCAAGGCCTAGGGTCACGCCCAGCACTGGGTCGTCGGGGCGTTGGCGTTGCGCACGCTTGATAAGCTTCTCGGCGTCTTTATAACGCTTTAAAGCCTGCAATGAAGCTAGATAATCGGGTAGAACGTTCGGGGACGTTTGCTCTTCGTTACGCAGCCGCCCGAACAGATATACAGCCTTCTCATTCTCACCCTTGCGTACGTACTCGCGGGCTAAGCTGATGGCACTGCCTTCTGACTCTTGCTGGGCATGCAGCGGAGCAGCGGCGGTTAAAAGAGCAACAGAGAGTAGAATAGGACGAAGGCAGCGCATACAAACAGGATATTCAGCAGCAACGGACCAAAGCCCGGATTCATTTCAAGATAAGCAGGAAATCTTGGCGGTGGGTTGACTTCTGCTATTATGGGTACAACAAAAACGGACCGCACCTTGCGGCGCGGTCCGTTTAAAAATAGACCTCTGAAGTGGCCTAGAAGAACTTGGTGCGGTTGTCTTTCACATTGGCGTGAGCCTTCACCGCCTCATACGTCAAACCATCTACACGGGCGGTACGCTGGGCCGTCAGTTGCTGACGAACCGCTTTCACGTCGGTAGTAGTCGTGGGCTTCTGTACGCTTACGGGTTCTACAATCAGTACGCCCTGCTCGCCCTGGAAGGGGGCTGACTTCTGACCAGCTTTCAGACCGAAGGCTTTGCCTACAGCCAGGGGCTCGTTGCCGAGGCCGGGCAGCAGGCCAGTGCCCAGTGCCACATTATCAGCCGTTTTCACTTGGGCGTTGCTGCCGTAGGCCTGGGCAATTTGCTCCAGCGTACCCTTCGAAGCGTTTAGCTTCTTTATGATCTGCTCAGCTTTTAGCTCGTTGCGCACCAGCGCCGAAACTTCGGGCTTTACGCTGGCTACATTGGCGGTGCCTTTGTTACGCTCGCCGGTCAGCACGGCAATTACGTATTGGTCGCCAATTTCAAACACCTCCGACACGTCGCCTACTTTGGTTTCGGCACCACCTTCGGGGTTTACGCCGTAGGCCCAACGTACTAGCTGGCGGGCACCCTGTAAGTTATTTACAGCCTGGTCGCCGCGGCCAATGCCTTTGGCTTCTACTTTCTGCAGGCTCTTGTCTTTGGCAATAGCAGTGCGGAACGATTCAATGCTCGAAGCCTGGCCTTTCAGCTGCTGTGCCTTCTGGTAAGCGGCGTCACGGGTTGCATCAGTGGGCTGAATGGTTTTCTGTACGGCGGCCACCTGATACGTCTGGGTGGTCTTGGGAGCCGTAATCTTGATGATGTGGTAGCCGAACGAAGTCTTCACGGGAGCAGGCAACAGGCCTACGGAGGTAGCACCAAACACAGCCTTCTCAAATTCGGGTACCATGCGACCTTGCTGGAACCAGCCTAAGTCGCCGCCAGTAGCGGTTGTGCCATCGGTGCCGTACTGGCGAGCCATTGCAGCAAAGTCAGCGCCGCCTTTGATTTTGTTCAGTACCTCGGTGGCTTTTGCTTTTGCAGCCGCGTCGGCCTCGGGCGTGGTGCCTTCGGGCTTGATGAGGATGTGGCTAGCACGAGCCGCAGCCTGCGTGCCTGCTTTCTGACCCGTTACCTTAAACAACGAGTAGGTGCCATTCTCAGCGAAGGGGCCGTATACTTTACCTACCTGCAGGGGCAGCTGGTTGCGTAGCTTCTCGGGCATATCAGCTGGCGAGAGGTACGCACCGTTGTAGGGTTGGTCAGAGTTCAGCTTAGCAAACAGCGAGTCGTTGGGAGCCGTGGTGAACTGCGTAGCCAACTCGTCTATGTTCTTGCGTACGGCGGCGCTGTCCTCTACAGAAGCAGCGACGGGAATAGTCACGTACTCAATGTCGCGGCCATCTTCTACTTTATAACGACCCTTGTTTTTGTCGATGTAGGCCTGAATTTGGTCGTCGGTTACTTTCACGCTCGAATCCGAAATCGTGAAGTAGGGAACGAGCAGGTAACGGAGGCTAGCCTTGGTGTTCTGTGCTTCGTCGAAGCGCTTAGCCTCGGCCGAGGTTACATAGGTGCTCTGCTTGATCAGGTTGTTGTATTTGGTAGCCAAACGCTCTGGCGTCAGATTGGCTTCAAAAGTGCGGAAGGCATCCTGGTTCTGCGGAGGCAACTTGTCGAGGTTGCGCAGATACTCAATAACCTTCGTGCGGTCGAACTTTCCAGTCTGAGGGTCAGTGAAAGCCTGACGGATGCTGGGATGAGGGTTCTCGCCCTGCACCATGTCGGTAAGCTCCTCGTCCGACACCTTTAGGCCCAGCTTATCGAACTCCTTCTGGAAGGCAATCCGATACAGGATCTGGTTCCAGGCCTGCTCCCGCAGGTAGCCCATGGCATTTTCATCGGGCTGACGACCCTGCTGGGCAATGAACCCTTGCTTGGCTTGCTCCAGGGCGGCGTTGAAGTCTTCGTACTCCACTTTCTCCCCGGCTACTTCGCCTACTACGCGGTCATTGCCTTTGAAAAAGCTATTGCGACCGTAGAGGAAGTCTCCTCCCAGCATGAAAAGCAGCAGGCCGATAATGATGGCCCCGACTGCCCAGCCCGATTTTTCGCGAATCGTGTTAATTAATGCCATTTACTTGAAAAAAAGCACAGGTAGAAAGGTGATTGAGGTGCAAAATAACCAGAATACCGCGGACATTCAAAGCTGAGCGCCTAACGAGTGGCCTAGCGATGCCGTTGAGCGGAAGCCATTGAGAAGCAGACCAGAAGAATCGGGAGAATATTACTGGTGTCAGGAAAGGAAATGACCTTGTTCAGTCGGTCGGCAGCGCGCTCCAACGGAACAAGGTCATTTGCCTAAAGGCGGTATACCCATGCTATGCTACCGCTTCTTGGTTTTGCCTTTTGACTTGATTTGAGCTTTAGCGGCCGTCTTGGCAGCTGCTTCTGCTTCAGCAACTGCCTCCTTGTGGCGCTGTTTGAGGTAGCGGTAGTAAATAATGGCCCCGAAGGAAATCATGTAGAGCCAGTAATTATGGTAGAGCCCTTCCATGTTCCCTTCGGCCAACGTTTGATAGGTGGCAATGACGAAGGTGAAAATGGCCAGCGTAAACAGCAGAGTACGCTCAATGCCGGGGTCCCAGAAACGTTTCATGTAAAGAAGTTAACGAGTTGGTGCCGGGGCAGTGGCGGCAGGGTCAACGGCGAATACGCCCGTAGGAGTCAGAATGGTGTAGCGCGAAAAGTCTTGGTTGGCCGTCAGTCCTCGCCCAGTTAGGCTTTCTGTTGGCGTGGTAACGCGTACCTCCGTTTCTTTCTCGGTATAAATAAGTGCCTTGTTCTTATCGTAGAAGGCTTCCTCGGTATTCATCCGTTGCTGCTTTTCTACATTAGTTACCTGCACATCGCCCCGCACAACGTAGAGGTTTTTAGTTTTGTCCAGCTTACCATAATTTCCTTTAATGGTGTTTATTACCGTAACACCATCCTTGTCAAGGAAAGTCAGATTTACCCCTTTCGGGTACACCTGGTCGCCATTGTCGAAGATCTGCTCCAAAGGTGCTTTCAGCCGAAGACGCAGTTGGGCGGAGTCGCTCATGAGGGTAAGCACGTTGGAAGTTTCCAGCATGGGGCCCGCATACTTCACGACTTTCTTCTGAACTTCTTCCTGCTTCTGGCAGCTCATTAGTCCTGAACATACCAGACTGTAGGCCAGTATATACTTTGCCAGCCGCTTCATCTTTCGGTTATTCAATCTTGCGTTTCAAGAACCACCGGTTGTTGAGCGTTACGCCCAACTGCATTTTCAAGTAGCTTTCCTGCACGTTGCGCTCCACGTTACTCCCTACGGTGCGGGAGTCAGTGTTACCGCGGCGGCCATACTGGAATCCTAAGCTGATAGTAGTAGCTTCTAGAGGTGTGGCCGTAGGTAATGGCAAGGCAAAGCCCCAGCTCACCGACCGGTCATAAAGAGTGTTGCCGCCGGGGCGGTAAGGTAGCTGTGCCACATTCAAGCCCAAGCGGTACGTTACCCGGTTAAAGTAATTATCTACTGAGGTAGCGTCGGGGGTAAGTTCACCGCCCAGGCCTACCCGGTACGTGTCGCTGAGCGGAATGCCCGAAGACCCGCCTGCCTCATTGAAGGCCCTGAACTTCGACCACTCCTGCCGCGAACCATCTAGGTTCACGCTCCAGTTTCTGTTATTGTCGAGGCTGATACCTACCTGTGTCAGGCCAGGCACAGTGGCCTTTCCTTTCACATCAGTTTCTATTGCTAGCGAAGAAATAGGCAAGCCTTCGGCGTCTTCCCGATTTAGCGAAAGGGTACGCTCGCCATCAATGTTGGACTGAAAGCTGTATACACCGCCCAAGTTGAAGTTTACTTTATCAGTGAGCTTGCCTCGATAATGCGCAGCTGCCCGGAAAGTAAAGTCCGAGTAGTGCACATGCTGCAGATATATATTGCGGTCGGTATTATTAATTGTAGACGTTGGGTTAATGACTATAGTGCTAGCCTGCTGATCGATGCTGCCAAACACGTACCCTGCGGAGGCTCCTAGGGTAAGCCCTTTCGCAATTTTTACGGCGTGACTAGTATAGGCCTCGGCTAGGCCACCACTACCCTTGTACTGGTTTTGAGCCTGCGCCGTCGGGTCGCCTTCAATATTGGTGGTAGTGTTCGACTCGTAATCAACGGTGCTATACGGCTTGAGACCAATAGCCCCTGCCCAACGGCTGTTGATTGGTACGGATAAAGCCAAGTAACCAAGGTTAGCCGATCCTGTCCGTTGCGAGCTAACCCCGTTGCGTAGCGTTTTCACCTGCGCCGTGTAGCCAGCCTCAAACGTAGTGCGAGAAGTGTAGAACAGCAGTGCTGGGTTCAGCTCGTTTACGTTGACATTGTTGGGAGCGGCAATCCCAACTCCGCCCATGCTCAGTTGCCGGATACCGCCTAGGTTGCTGTTCGCGTCGCCGAGGCCTAGGCGTGAATACGGCGAGTTACCGAGGCCCTGCCCGTGTACCGACGAAGCTGCCAAGAGGCCTAGCAGTGAAATACCACCAGCGAGGCCGGCGAAATTAGGTTGAGACATGGTGTACTAAAATTCGGTGAAGCCCCAGTAGCACGAGCTCCGGTATGACAAAGATAGAGCCTTTCAGTCGGGCATGGAAAAAAGCCGCATCGCCCCCTGCCAAGACTACCGCTAGGCCAGGGTATTGGGCTCGGTACTCCTCCACAAATCCACGCACTTCAGCCGCAGCACCGTTCAGCACACCGCTTTGAATTGCTGAGAGCGTATTGTCGCCAGTAAAGGCTATCGGCGTAACTAGATTGGCTGGGCGTTCTACTAACGGTAATCGGCCGGTAAACGTGTGCAAGGCCTGAAACCGCATAGCCAAGCCCGGCGAGATGCTACCACCCCTAAATACCCCGTTGGCATCTACCAAGTCGCATTTGATAGCAGTGCCGGCATCAATAATCATCACGTTGCGGCCGTGTAGTAACCAAGCAGCCCCCACCGCCGCCGCCAGCCGGTCGGCTCCCAACGTGTGGGGGGTAGCGTAACCATTCTGAATGGGAAGTGGTGTACTTGCCGGGACAAACTCCAGCACTAGGCCAGGTAGCGTATCACAGAGCTCTGTCGCCCATGTTGCAGTAGGTTCGGCTACCGAGGCTACAATAGCGTGTTCGGGTTGCAGGCGCTGAACAGCCGCACGTACCTGGTCCGGCGTCTGATGCGTGGCCGATTCCACTAGCACGTCGTCCTGGAAGTACCCATACTTCACGGCCGTGTTGCCAATATCAAGGGAAAAGGTACGCAAGCGGTAAGCTGATAGAGTTGAGACTAGCTGATCTACAAAAATGGTGAAGCTGCGTTTTGCTGAAGCAAGAGAGAAGAGTTCGAAAGAACTGCCTCCTCTCCCACTACACCTTACACAACTTCACCATTGAGAGCCGCTCGGTAGCCGAGCGGTTGCGTGCTTACATAAAATACTTCAGGCGGATAACTTCCTTCTCGGTGAGGAAGCGCCACTTACCGCGGGGTAGATCTTTCTTGGTCAGGCCAGCGTACTGCACCCGGTCCAGGGAAACTACATCGTAGCCCAGGTGCTCGAAAATGCGGCGCACAATGCGGTTGCGGCCAATGTGAATCTCGATGCCCACGAAGTGCGGGTTGCCCGCTACTACAGCTACGTCATCTACTTCCACTTTGCCATCCTCTAGCTCTAGGCCAGCAGCAATCTGCCCGAGGTGTTCTTCGCTTAATGGCTTATCAAGCTCTACTTGGTAGATCTTCTTGTTGCGGTGTGAAGGGTGCGAAAGCTTCTGCGCCACTTCGCCATCATTGGTGAACAGCAGCAGGCCTGTAGTATTCCGGTCGAGGCGGCCTACGGGGAAGATGCGCTCTTTAGAAGCACCTGCCACCAGCTCCATTACCGTCCGGCGACCTTCAGGGTCTTCCGTGGTTGTGATGAAGTCTTTCGGCTTATTGAGCAGCACGTACACCAGCTTCTCACGGTTGAGGTTGGTTTTGCCGTACTGCACCGTATCGGTAGGCTTCACTTTGTAGCCCATCTCCGTTACTACTTGGCCGTTCACCTTAATCTCACCTGCCGCAATCAGCGAATCGGCTTCCCGACGGGAGCAGATGCCCGCGTTGGCGATGTATCGGTTTAAGCGAGTTTCGTCATTTTGCGAGTCGTCCTCTTCCCGGCGGCGCTTGTTACCACGGGTTTTGTCATCCTCGTAAAACTTCAGGTTCTTGTAGTCGGGGGCTTCGCCGGCTACCTCTCCCCACTTGCGCTTGCCAGCCTGATTAGAGTCTAGGTCGCGGCCAGTGCGCTTGTTGATGGTGCGCTCCGGACGGTCACCGTATGGGCGAGCTGAACGCTCTTCGCGCCGGTCGCCGAAACGCTTGTCGCCAGTACCGCGGCTGTCCCGGTCACCGAAGCTACCTGGCCTAGCGGACCGCTCATCGCGGCGGTCGGTGTTGAAGCTGCTAGGGCGGGCAGTACGCTTCTCGCCGAAGCTGCCACCCCCAAAGCCACCTTCCTTCCGCTCGCCGTAATGGCGCTGCGTGAAACCACCCTCCTGGCGCGGAGCCGAACGGTCTTCGCGAGGTGCAAACCCTTCGCGGCGCGGCGCGCGCTCATCCGAGTCTAACCCTTCTGGACGGCCCCGGAAATCAAATGGACGGGCCGGACGAATTTCCCGGTCAGGGCCAGCGTCATAGTCCCGACGCGGAGCCGTTGGTTCCTGGCGCGACTGAAAGCGGTCTGCTTGGGGGGCATCCTGCTCGAAGGGGTTTTTCTTATTGAACTTGCGGTTACGCTCACCAGCTGCCCCACGGGGTACCGTTGGCTTGCCTTCCTGACGGTAGGGCTGGCCGGGCCAGTTGGCCTTAGATTCGTACGGGCGAGCTGGTCGCTCATCACGGCGGTCATTGTCGCGGTCGAAGCGGCCTTCCCGGCGGTCATCAAACCGGCGCGGCGCGTCACGGTCGAAGGAACGCTGCGGACGGTCGTTACCATACTCACGGTTGCCGTAGGGACGTGAGCTACCACCGCTGGGCCGGCCTTCGCCGCCGCGGTTGAAGCTTCCACCTGTTGAGTTAAACTTCTTTGGCCCACCGAAGCCAGTACCGCTACCACCAAATTTCTTGGGGCCACCGTAACTGTTGCCACGAGGCGCATCGCCGAAGCGAGGGTTACCGCCAGCAGGGCGGTCATCGCGGTTACGACCTGTACCGCCAGAGCGGCGGAAGCCCTCGGGGCTGCTAGAGCTACCTGAAGGGCGATAATTGGAGCGGCCGTTGCGGCCTGATGTTTCGTCGGAGTTGTGTTGCTTACCCATGGAGTAAAAGCATAAGTGCCGTATCGCTACGGTACGGGTGAAGTGTCAAAAGGTGGTGCCGAGTTGTGGAAACCACAGGCGGCAGAAAACAGTGCCCGGACCAGCGGCGCGGCTCTAAAAGAGCCCCGGCCGTGGGTCCGGGCAGAAATGTGGTGTGGTGCTGCGCTAGTCGCGACGGGCCATTTTGGCCTCAATAGAGTGCTGCGTATGAGGCACAGCGCGCAGGCGTTCCTTCGGAATCAGCTTGCCAGTACCAATGCATACCCCATAGGTACCATTCTTAATGCGCACGAGTGCATTCTCGAGTTGCTGGATGAACTTCATCTGGCGAGAGGCCAGCTGGTTCAGGCTTTCTTTCTCAGCCGTATCCGCACCATCTTCCAGCACCTTTGAGGAGGAAGCCGTGTTGTCGGTACCCGAATCGTTTTTGCGGCTCAGCGTTTCTTTGATGAACGCTACTTCCTTACGAGCGGCTGTGAGCTTATCTTGAATGATTTGCTCAAACTCAGCCAGTTCTTCCCTGGAATAGCGTAGGGATTCGTCACTCATGTTGGTGCAGGGAGATTAGAGAGATAATAAGAAAAGTTAGCAACGACTGCAGGACAGCGGAATAGCTACTTGTGCTCCCAACAGCTTGCTCAAGAAATTAGTTTAGGATTTCCTGGGCCGGTAGGTTAGTTAGCCATTTAGCGTCTTCCAACACTGCATTTATGGCCGCAAAGCTACGGTTTTGTAGCTTATCGAGCTACAGTTCAGTCTGATTAGCCTCAGCAGCTCCTATCTACACGCCTAAGCCAGCTGTATATTGCAATAGGTAATCCATTAAAAGCCGAGCATGTGAATTGCTGCTACGGCCCCCTCTACTCCCTTATTGCCGTGCTTTCCGCCTGCTCGGTCCCAAGCTTGCTCCAGCGTGTTAGTAGTTACCAGACCAAAGATTACTGGTTTGTTAAATTTTAAACCCACGTTCGTGATGCCGCTTGCCACCGCGTGGCAGATATAATCATCGTGCTTAGTCTCTCCTTTGATTACGACTCCTAAGCAGATGACTGCATCAATCTCCTCATGCTGGGCCAGCAGTTGGGCACCTAGAGTTAGCTCGAAGCTACCAGGCACTGTATTGCGGAATATGTTCTCGGGCTTAGCGCCGTGCTTGATTAGGGTTTCGTAGGCCCCGCGGGCCAAGGTATCCGTAATCTCGCGGTTCCACTCGGCCACTACTAACCCAAATCGTTTGTCAGAAATGTCAATGAAGTTGTCAGAGGTGTAGTCGCTGAGATTCTTTAGTGCGGTTGCCATGGGGTTCTGGGGGTGTAAATCTGAGTGAAGTGGCCTAGCGCCAATGAGCGGCGTTTAGAAAGTTGACCACGGTTTGCCTACCTACTATTACAGCTCGGCTTTGTTTTAGCCGTGCCGCTCATAAACAGAAAAGGTGGCCTAGGCCACCTTTTCTGTTCTTATCAACGCGTCATGTCTATTTACCAGACATGGCTTCGTCACGAGCCTTATACTGTTTGGCCTCGCCTGCTTCAGCAGCAGCGGGGTAATCATTCAGAATCTTGTCGTAGGCCGTAACAGCACCCGCGTAGTCTTTGGCCAGCTCACGAGCCGTAGCTTCCTTCAGCAGGTAGCCGGGCGAGAAGTACTCGTTGGCATTGTGGTTGGCCGCCTTGTTGTAAAAGTCAGCGGCTTCCTTGGGCTGGTTGAGCTCTAGGTGCGCATCGCCCAGCAGAGCATACGCCCGAGCTTGCACCAGCAGGTCATCCGAGCTAAAGTCTTCCAAGTAATCAACGGCCTCTTTGTACTTGCCTTCTTTCAGGGCAGCTACGCCCGCATAGAAGTTCGCCAGGTTACCGGCAGCCGTTCCGCTGTACTCTGAGGCTACACGCTCCAGGCCCAGGTTGCGGCCGTCGCCTTTCATAGCCTTTTGTAGCGAGTCAGCTTCCCAATAGCTTACTGCCCGGAACATGGCAGCTTGCGCCTTAGTGTCCTGTGAAGACCGCCACAGATAGTACCCGAAGGCACCAGCCACGGCCAGTATCACCACGGCCGCTAGGCCTAGCAAGACGTTCTTATTACGACGCAGGAAGTCCTCCGACTCAGCCAGGCGGATAGCCAGTGCGTCTGGGTCTTCCAGGAGCGGGTGCTCCGGGTTATAGGCTTCCGCCGGCTGCAGCGGGTCCGAGGACACTACCTGCTTCTGCTGGCGAGCCTGGGGACTCTTGCCCGTAAAAGGAATCTTCGACATGGAGTTAGCTTAAAAAGCAGCTACGTGGGGCTAGTTAAATTTCCGCTGACTAGTCGCGGATGTAAGGATAGTCCTGCTGCACGTACACGTCTTTGTACAGCTCGTCGGCGGTAGGATAAGGCGAGTTCTCAGCAAACTCCACTGACTCCTGAACCTGGCCTTTGATCTTCTCATCGATTGCAGCCAGATCTTCTTCCGTTGCCATGTTGTGGGTCAGGATGGTGTGACGAACTGCCTCGATAGAGTCGCGGGAACGGTAGTCCTCCAGCTCCTCTTTGGTGCGGTATTTAGCGGGGTCACTCATGGAGTGACCTTTGTAGCGGTAGGTCTTGAACTCCAAGAACGTGGGACCTTCACCAGCGCGAGCCCGCTCAGCGGCGCGAGCTACGGCGTTGTGCACATCCTCTACATTCATGGCATTCACCGGCTCCGACGGCATGTCGTAGCCTTCACCCAACGTGTAAAGCTCGGTTACGTTAGAGGTGCGCTGCACGGAGGTACCCATGGCGTAGCCGTTGTTCTCTACTACGAAGATCACGGGCAGCTTCCACAGCATTGCCATGTTAAAGGCTTCGTGCAGGGCACCCTGGCGCACGGCACCATCACCCATGTAGCAGATGCAGAGGTTGCCGGTCTTGTTATATTTCTCGGCGAAGGCAATACCAGCTCCCAACGGAACCTGACCGCCTACGATGCCGTGACCACCGATGAAGTTTACCTCCTTATCGAAGATGTGCATCGAGCCGCCTTTGCCCTTAGAGCAGCCGGTAGCTTTCGCAAACAGCTCGGCCATGATGGCGTTAGGCGAAGTACCCAGAGCCAGTGGGTGCGCGTGGTCACGGTAAGCCGTAATCCACTTGTCACCTTTAGTCAAAGCCGACACGGCACCAGCTACGCAAGCCTCTTGGCCAATGTAGAGGTGACAGAAGCCTTTGATCTTTTGCTGACCGTAAAGCTGACCTGCCTTCTCTTCGAATTTGCGCATGAGCTGCATTTGCTCATACCACTGCAGGTAGGTCTCCTTTGGGAATTCGGGGTTGGCCGGCGTAGTAGCCTTGGGGGCGCCGGTTGCGGCTTCTGCCTCAGCATTCGCTGGCGGCAATACCGGATCGGGCTGCTTCACCGTATTGGTGTCCTTAGAGGATGCAGCTTTAGGGGTCGACGATTTCTTCGTCGAATTGGAAGCCTTGGAGGCAGCCTTTACTTTCGTCTCCGCCATCTTGCTCTCGGTTGTTCGCGTTTGGGATGCGAAAGTACGTAAAAGGATTGCAATTCCGAACCGCGCATGATTCTAGAAAACCTGCATTTATTGTTCTTCAAGAACTACGACGAGGCAAACCTTTTACTCTCCCCCCACATCAACTGCTTTGTGGGCGACAACGGTAGTGGCAAGACCAACCTCTTAGATGCCATCCATTATTTATCGCTCACCAAAAGTGCTTTCACATCTTCTGATGCACAAAGCATAAAACAAGGAGAAGAGTTCTTTGTGGTGAGGGGTAGGTTTAAACTTTCTGCCGAGGATAAGGGCGAAACGATTCAGTGCAGCCTGCGCACCGGTCAGAAGAAGTCAGTCCTCCACGATAAGCAGGCCTACGATAGAATCTCCGACCACATAGGGCGCTTTCCCGTGGTGCTTATCTCTCCCTACGATACCGACCTCATCCGGCAGGGCAGTGAAGAACGGCGCAAGTACTTCGATAGCCTCATCTCCCAGCTCGACCACGAGTACCTAGAAGTTCTGATCAAATACTCCCATTTGCTCAAGCAGCGCAACTCCTTGCTCAAGCTGGCCACCGACCGGCAAGGGGGGTACGACCGCGACTACCTATTAGTGCTGGATGAGCAGTTGGCTCCGTTAGGTGAGCAGTTGGCTAAGCGTCGGCAAGAGTTCCTACAAGAGTTCGAGCCCGTGTTCCAGCGTCACTATGAGCAGCTAGCGGATGCTCGGGAGGTCGTAACGCTAACCTATAAGAGTGAGCTACCTAGTGCCGACTTCCTCAAGCTGCTCCGCCTGCAAGAGCGCAAAGACATTTCCTTGCAACGCACTACTCTTGGTCCGCACCGCGACGATGTGACCTTCCTAATGGATGGCCTAGCGGTGAAAAGCTACGGCTCTCAAGGACAGCAGAAGTCGTTTGCCATTGCGCTTAAGCTCGCGCAGTTTGAGGTGCTGGCTGCCCGCAAGCATCACAAGCCCCTGCTCCTGCTGGACGACATCTTCGACCGCTTGGATGAGAAGCGAATAACCCGGCTCATGCAGCTCGTCGCGAACCAGACCTTCGGGCAGATCTTTCTTACCGACACCCACCTCGAACGCACCGACCGGATTCTCTCAACCCTCTCCGATGACATCCGTCGGTTCCGGGTCGATTCGGGCAAAGTGACACCGCTCTAGCCTAGCTTAGAGTTACCTTTGTGGTAGTTCCGTTGTAGTCTAGCAACGGCTGTTTCTTCGCGCGTTATTTTACAAAAATGGCTTTTAAAAAACCTTATTCACCTGAAAATTCCCGTCAGTCGGACATAGTTCCGCTGAAGGATGGTATTAAGGCTTTGCTGAAAGCATATCGGTTGCAGGGCAAGCTCAACGAGGTAGTGGTAGTATCGAGCTGGGAGCGGGTAATGGGCAAGGCCGTCGCCATGAAGACTCAGGAGGTGTACGTCAGCCAGGGTAAGCTTTTTGTTCGCCTCTCATCGGCCCCACTCAAGCACGAGCTGTTCATGGCCAAGACCCGCGTCCTTGAAATTATCAATGCTGAAGTTGGGGAGGAAGTAATTAAGGAGGTAGTTTTCCTCTAGGTCTGCCATTCTATCCTACCTATCCACATCGTTTCGTCTGCCTGCCCCGAGCAAGCTGTTTACTTGATCTTGCTTTACCCAAGGCCTCCAGCTTGAGCCCTCCTTACTCACCAAGCATAGATACTTCGCTTCACCCTTGCTCACATTAGCCCGGCCGAGCTCGATAGAGTAGGCCTATCAAGTATAGGGAGGAGGATGGTCTAGCTTATCAGGTGCGGTAGAGATACACTCAACTGCCCATATCCTATTAGTGTAGACAAGTACCTTAGGATACCCTGTCTCTCACTTGCGCCCTTACTCTGCTATCACTAGTCTTGGTCGGCATCCCTAGCACCCGCCGATACCTGCGAGACATCTGACCTCAAAGGCTGTTATGCCGCTTGGAAGGCCTCTCCTAGTTGACTGTCTATTCCCTTCCAATTATTTAATACCCGAGCTGACACCGCTCTTGCTGTAAGAGGTGAAGCTGCTCCTCAGCGGCCAGCTTAGTGCGGGCATTATCGAACTGCTCCCGGTACTGGGCATTGAACTCGCGCCGCTTGATGGCCTCCAGAAACCGGCGGGTGTCTTCCGGGGTTTCGAGTAGCAGCTCTGGCACGGGAGTAGGCTTGCCGGCGTCGTCTTTGGCCACCATCGTGAAGTAGCAAGTATTAGTATGCTTCACTGTGCCGGTGCGCACATCTTCGGCAATCACCTTGATGCCTACTAGCAGGGAAGTCCGACCTACGTAGTTCACGGAGGCGAGCAGTGAAACCAGCTCTCCTACTTCCACAGGTTGCAGAAAATTCACGCCGTCTACGCTTACCGTCACGCAGTAATTACCGGCGTGTTTAGAGGCCGCCGCGTAGGCCACTTTGTCCATCAGCGAGAGCAGAATTCCGCCGTGAATCTTGCCACCAAAGTTGGCATATGAAGGGATCATCAGCTCCGTAAGAGTAACGCGAGAATAGGACACCGGGCGTACGTCCGGAAGCACTGAATTAGCCATTGCTGTAGCTCGGGTTGAGAGGTGTAATTGGATGGTAGGATTGAGCTCATCGTTGAGCCCGCTTACCGGCTATGTATTCGTGGCACAATATGCCTCAGCGTTCCGTCATTCGCTGCGCCTCGTCGCTTACATGTCGTCCGATCTGTATGCTCCCTCGACTCCCTCCTACTTACTGTTATAGCCTTCTCGGTAAACGCCCATGGATGGAAGGCAAAACAAAAATGTTTCACGTGGAACAAATCTGTCACTTAGGGCCATACACCCGTAACAGTAGTTCATTGTAGGACTCTAGCAGCGCGATATACTTAGCCTGAAGGGCCAAAAGTTGCTTTACAGGGTCAGATTCAGGCACAGAAGGTGTAACAGCTTTATGTGTTACACCCAAAGATGGCACCGGTGATACAGTAGATGATACAGCAGGTGTTACAAATGGCAAAGACACCTGTTGTAAACTTGTAAAGTCTTGAGAAAAGTCGTGTCCGATAATTTCACCGACTCTATTTACAAAAGCGTAATCAAGTGTATCCTCCTTGAACTTACGATAAATGGTCGGACGTGTAATACCCAATTCCTCCACGATACGCGTAATGGAAATACCGCTGTTTTTAATGGCTTCCTGAAGGATTTCGCCTTGATTTGGCATGTGCAGGGGGTGTTACTTTTTATAGTGTAAATATGTAAAAACTGTTTCAAACAGCCAAACACTTTTACGTAACATAAGACACGTGTATCATGTGTAACAGTATTAATGTGTTACACATGATACACGTAACACATAACAAGTTGTAACAACATATTGTCACATTACACAGTGTATCATTGTAACACAACGATGTAAAAAGCGGCCAGAACAGCTCATTTAAGCTATTCTGGCCGCTGTTAAATAGGGCTTACAGAACTTGCTGCTTTCAGTAGTCTAGTGTTAGGCCACCCTGAGTTCCAGCAGGAACACGATGCTTAGATAACTGGAGTGTAAAGCTTCGGGCTTGCAATAGCAGACTACCGCAGAGCCAAAAGTCTGTCAGGATAGTCGGTGGTTATACCAGCAGGTTGAAGCGCCAAAACACGGCGCATGTCGTCGAGTTGGTTTACCGTCCAGGGTACAAAGTCTACCCCTTGCTCGCGCAAAAATTCAGCTAGGCCAGGGGTCAGCAAGGGGTAGTGCATGCCATAAACAGCGGGTAAAAATCCGAGCTCCTGCAGGTGTACTTGAGCAGGCTTTTCATCCTCTACCAAGAGGCATAACGAGAGCTGCGGAACCTGCTGTCGGGCCACCTGCAGGACGCGCTTATCGAAGCACAAAAGGGTGGTCCTCTCCCCTACTTGAGCAGCAGAAATTTCGGCAAGCACGAGTGCCAGAAAGTCGGCAGGGGCAGGGTGAAAAATACTGTCGCCGGCGGACGAGCTTTTTACCTCGATGCTGTAGTGCACAGGCGGCCGACCAAGCTCCTGAGCGTAGCGCTCGGAGTCGTGTAGCACCTCACGGAGCAGGGGCTTGTAGGCCGGCTCGGATTCCTGTAGCGGGAAGGCAGGGTGCTGGGAAAGGCCGCAATCATACTGCCGGATATTGGCGTAGATAAGCTCGTATAGATTGTGCTGGTGCTCGGTCGCGGGCGTGATAGGTTGGCCTTGGGGAGTGCGGCAAATAGCAGATGAAAACCACGGCTCATGGGATACCACTACCTGCCGATCAGCCGAAATGACAACGTCTAGCTCTAGCACATCGACGCCCAACACTAGGGCATGGCGGAAGGCCGGCAACGTATTCTCGGGGCGTAAGCCACGGCAGCCACGATGGCCGTGAATAGCCGGAAAGGTTTTTTTAGTCATGAAGCAGGGAATAAAACGGGCTCGTTATACGTAGGAAGTTAGCTAGGCCACTGCCGCACCACAAGCAGCCTTGGCCGCCATCCTACCTTTGTACTACTCCCTTACTTCCTCCTTAGCGTCCACACATGAAAAGAATAATCATCCTGCTGGTATTGGCTGGCCTAGCCCTCGCAGGCTACCTATACTACCGCAGCCTGAGCACTGGCCCCACTTACTCCCTTATGCAAGCCGCCAAGGCTACCCAAACCCACAACATGGCCGAGTTTGAGCGCTACGTTGATGTGCGAAGCGTGGCCGGCAACATGATTGATCAGCTAGTTGAGCAAAGTGAAGCCCTCGACAGCTTCGTACCACGCAGCTTCGCGCTCAAAGCCACATTGCCTTTATTAAAGTCCCAACTCACTGAGGCGGCACGCAAGGAAGTGCAGCGGTACATAGAAACCGGTTCTATAGAAGCATCGAGCCAAGCCAGCACAGGAGGTATTCTTCAGATGCCCGTGCTGGGAGTGATGGGCGCAGTAGCCAGCCCGGGGAGCCAATTCAAAGGCATTAAATACACGCACGAGCAAGGCGACCAAGCCATCATTGGCTTGGAGATAAGCCAGCCGCGCTACGACACTACTTTGGTAGTAGAGGTAAAGATGCGCCAGCAAGGCGACCATTGGCAGGCCACTGAAATTGCCAATACTGGCGCATTAGTCAAGAGCATTGCTCGCCTTGAAAAGCAGCGAATACAAACCAGTAACTAGCGCTACCACGCGCAAACAAAAAGGCCCGGTACACTAAGTGCACCGGGCCTTTCTAATGGGGTGTCTAGAGGCCTAGGAAGCCTTACCGCGACCTGCGAAGAGGTAGTACACAATCAAACCACCTAGCGGGAAGAAGAAGATAATGGCAGCCCAAAGAATCTTCTTGCCAATTGACCAAGGCTGACGAAAGACGTCAAACAGAGCTAGAATGTCGAGAGCTAGCAGAACATATCCCCAAGTAGCCAGGCTACCATCGGCACTGTAGCGGCTGCAAGAAGAAACAACGAGCATCAGCGCTAGTAAAGGGGCCGCGGAAGCAAGCCGGCTGATATAAGGAGCAATCTTGTTCATGGTTGAAGAGAGTAGGTGAAAAGGGATTTCAGACACTCTTTACGCGCATTCTGCCAAATGGATATTCAAGTAATGATATAAATATATTTAATTACTTGATAATCAATTTATTAACTCAAAAAACCTTGGATTTGGCGCCAAAAGAACGGGCCAGCCTTAGGAACCAGGATAAGGGTTATCACCAAGCCATACAATGCGCCATAAAAGTGGGCATCGTGGTTGATGTTGTCGCCCCGGCGGCGGCCCATGTAGTAGGAATAAGCCAGGTATAGGAAGCCGAAGATGAAGCCCGGAATGCCTAGACTAGGTGGCAGCGGGAACACGCCAATCTTGCTGGTGGGCGCAAACAGAATGGCCGAGAACACCACAGAGGCCACCCCGCCCGAAGCCCCGAGGCTGCGGTAGTCGGGGTCGTCGCGGTGGCGCAGATAGGTGGGAATATCCGAAACGATGATGCCCCCGATGTAGAGCAACAGGAAGTACAGGATGCCGGTAGTAGTACCGAAGAAGCTCACGAAGACCTGCTCTACAATCTGGCTGAAGGAATAAAAGGCCAGCATGTTGAAGAGCAAGTGGCCGAAGTCGGCGTGCAGGAAACCGGACGTAATGAAGCGGTACCACTCGTTGCGCTTACGCACTTCGTAGGGATTGAGAATCCAGCTGTCCATGAGTTCCTGGCTCGACCAGGCATACATGGAAATACCGCAGGTGAGGGCAACCAGCACCAGCGTAGGACTAAGATTGAGCATGCGTTTTTGGTTGTTGATTGTGAGTTGTCAGTTGTTGATGGGTTGAAACAGCAAGCAACTGACAACTCACAATCAACAACAAAGTAGCTACTGCTCGCGGTCCATGAGTTGGAGGGCAAGCTGGTGCAGGGGCTTTTTACGCTCTGCGGAGGCCGTCACGCGTTCCAAATGCTGCAAGGCATCTAGGAAGTAAGTATTGATGAGAGCTTCCGTCTGAGGGCGTATTTCGAGCTCATCGTAGATAGCCCGCACAGCTTGCACTTTGGCATCGGCATCCAGCACAGGCTGGCCTACGTGCTGGGCCAGGATAGCCTGCTGGGCCGACGTGGCCTGAGCCTGGGTTGTGAGCAGTAGGAAAGTCTTTTTATCCGACACGATGTCGCCGCCCACGCGCTTGCCAAAGGTGGCGGCGTCGCCGTACACATCCAGCAGGTCGTCGCGCAGCTGGAAGGCCACGCCAATGCCTACGCCAAACTGCCGGAGCTGGTCGGCATCCTCACGGGAAGCACCGCCGAGCAGGGCACCCAGCTCCAAGGCAAAGCCCAGGAGCACGGCCGTTTTCAGCCGGATCATGTCGAGGTACTGCTCAATACTGACCTGCGTTTCCGTCTCGAAGTTCATGTCCCACTGCTGGCCTTCGCAGACCTCGGCGGCCGTTTGCGAGAAGCGGCGCAGCACGTAGGCCAGTAGCTCCGGCTTAATGTCTAGGAACAGCTCGTAGGCCCGCACCAGCATCACGTCGCCGGAGAGGATGGCCACATTGGGGTTCCACTTTTCGTGCACCGTGGCCTTGCCCCGGCGCAGGGGCGCCTGGTCCATCAGGTCGTCGTGGAGCAGGGTGAAGTTGTGGAAGACTTCGGTGGCCAAGGCAGGCTTTAGTACCGGGTCCAGATCATCGGTGAAGAGGTGGGCGCCGAGCAGGGTGAGCAGGGGCCGGATGCGCTTGCCCCCGAGGGCCATGATGTAGCGAATGGGTTCATAGAGCGCGTCGGGCGCTTCGCCGTAGCGTAGCTGGCCTAGGCCAGTGTTGAGGCGGTCGGTGAGTTGGGACAGGTCCACAGAAACGGGTATGGTTCGAAAGGGAAAGGTACGGAGGAGTCGGTTGGGTTGGATGAGTGGCCTAGGCTAGGGAGTAAGGCTTGGTTGTCATTACGAGGAGACACGACGAAGCACCCACCGGACAGCGCAGCTAACCCATCCTGCTCAATGCGCAAAGCCTTGAACAAACGAAAAGCCCTTACCTCCTCATCGGAAGTAAGGGCTTAGAGATAATCATTGTTTCGCGCTCGGTAAGGCAAGGATTAGCTGCGCTGTCCTGCGGGTGCTTGACTCCGCTCGTAAAGACAGCCCGCTAGGCCACCCGGTTACTGGCCTAGCGGCGCTTGCCGCCTTTGCCGCCGGGGCGGCCGCCACCGTTACGCTCGGGGCGGTAGCCGCGGGGCTTGCTGCCCTGGCGACGCTCCTCCTGTTCGCGGCGCTTCACGGCGTCGGGGCGGTTATCCACCAACTCGAAGTCGATGGTGCGGTCTAGCAGGTTGGCGGCTTTTACCACCACCTGCATCTCGTCGCCGAACTGGATAATGCGCTTCGTGTTCTTGCCCACGATGCGGTAGTTGTCCTTGTCCAGCTCGAAGAAGTCGCCGGGAATTTCGCTCAGGCGAACCATGCCTTCGCACTTGTTCTCCTCGATTTCCACGTACAGTCCGCGCTCGGTGAGGCCTGATACCACGCCGGTGAAGGTCTCGCCGATAACCTCCGACATGAACTCCACCTGCTTGTACTTGATGCTGGCGCGCTCGGCCGTAGCCGCCAGTTTCTCCCGCTCCGAGGAGTGCTTACACTCTTCTTCCACGGGGCCCACTTCCACGTTCTTGCCGCCCTCCAAGTAGTGCTCCAGCAGGCGGTGCGCCATCATGTCGGGGTAGCGCCGGATGGGTGAGGTGAAGTGTGAATAGTGGTCGAAGGCCAGGCCGAAGTGGCCTAGGGGCTCGGTGGTATAAATGGCCTTTGACATGGTGCGCACGGCCAGCGTCTGGATGACGTTTTGCTCCGGCCGCCCCATCACTTCCTCCGACAAATCGTTGAGCTCAGTGCTCAGCTTTTTGGGGTTGGAGAGGTCGAGGTTATGGCCAAACTTCTTCGCGAAGAGGGCAAAGTTTTCGAGGCGGTCGGGGTCGGGAGCTTCGTGCACCCGGTATACCATCGTGAAGCGCGGCTTGCGGTTCTTGAGCTTGAACACGAACTCGGCCACCTTGCGGTTGGCTAGCAGCATGAACTCCTCAATCATCTTGTGGGCATCCTTGCGCTCCTTCACATACACGCCCAGCGGCTTGCCGTTCTCATCCAGCTTGAACTTCACCTCCTGGGTTTCGAAGCTGATAGCACCCTGCTTGAAGCGGGCCGCGCAGAGCTTCTTGGCGATGCTGTTCATCAGCTGAATCTCCTCGGCGTAGTCGCCTTCACCAGTTTCGATGCGCTCCTGGGCCTCTTCGTAGGCGAAGCGACGGTCGGAGTGAATGATGGTTTTGCCGAACCAGGAGTTGTAGAGCTTGCCGTTTTCGTCGAGCTCAAACACCGCTGAGAATGTCAGCTTATCCTCGTTCGGGCGCAGGGAGCAGAGGCCGTTGGAGAGGCGCTCGGGCAGCATGGGAATCACGCGGTCGACGAGGTACACAGAGGTAGCCCGGTACTTGGCCTCGCGCTCCAGCTCCATACCGGGCCGCACGTAGTGGGTCACGTCGGCGATGTGCACGCCAATCTCCCAGTGGTCGTTCTCCAGCTTCCGAATGGAAAGGGCATCGTCGAAGTCCTTGGCGTCGGCGGGGTCGATGGTGAACGTGGTGATGTCGCGGAAGTCGCGGCGGCGCTCAATCTCGCTCTGCGGAATCACATCAGAGATGGATTCGGACTCGGCTTCTACGTCCGTGGGGAACTCGAAGGGCAGCCCAAACTCGGCCATGATGGCGTTGATCTCAGCCTCGTTTTCGCCGGCTTGTCCGAAGCTGCGCACCACTTCCCCTACCGGCGTGCGGCCTTCGCTCACCTCCGGAAACTCGGTGATGCGCACCAGCACTTTCTCGCCGTGGTTGGCGCCGTGCAGGTTCTCGAAGGGCACGAACACGTCGAAATAGATCTTGCGGCTATCGGGCTTCACGAAGCCGATGCCACCCTGCACAAACAAGCGACCCACTACCTCGGGGCGCACCCGGTTTACTACTTCCACCACGTCGCCGACGGGGCGGCCGTCGCGGGAGCCGCGCAGGCGCAGGCGCACGGTGTCGCCGTGCATGGCAAACTTCAGACGGTCGGTGTAGACGCGCACATCGGTTTCGCTCTCCTCACTGATGACGAAAGCAAACTGGTCGGTGGCCAGGGACACGGTACCCGTAATGGTTTGGGCATCGTGGTCTCGACCGGGCCGGCGGCGGGTGTCGGGCTCATCAGCATCGGGGAAGTCAAAGCCGGCTTCGCGGCGGCGGTGCACCACGGGGTCCTGGCCAAACTCCGTCTCGATGGGGCGGCCACTGCGGCGGGTAGGCACCGGGGTATTCTCGGGGTTGCGCGCCCGCCGGCTGCTGGCCGGGGCGCTAGCAAACTCGGTGGTGCCAGGGTCGGTGAGGCGGTACTCGTCGTTCTGGAGAAGGGTAATCAGGCCCGCTTTCTTGAGGGCTTTAAGGTGGTCAAAAATGTCTTCGCGCTGCTGCTTGGTAGTCACACCGAGGCGGCGAGAAATCTGGCGGTAGGCCAGTACTTTGGTGGGGTTGTCGCGGAAGATCCGAAACACGAGGTCTTTGGATACTGATGCGGCAGCGGTGGCTTCTTCGCCACGGGTCGCCTTCGCGCGAGAGGCGCGGGGGGCGGCGGATTCGTCTTTTCTTTTCATTAGAAAATGAGAGCCGCCAGTGGTTGTCTTTTTCGCAGGCGGCGGGTTGATAAGGGGAAAGCTGATGATAATACGAAGCCTTCCGGAGTAAGGGTAATGAGGCGCTTCAGGGCGCTCTTGGGAGATGATACGGAATATATCGGCAAATAACTATTTCTGCCGGTAGCGGGGGTAGTTACGGTTGTGTTATGCGGGTAGTGGGCAAGTGCTCGTCGATTCACCCAGAACGTCATCCTGAGCGCAGCCGAAGGATCCCGCGTGCTGATGTTGGAATGCTAACTCAACGAAGCGATAGAGATGCTTGCCTACGGCGACCTTCGGTTCGGCAAGCTCAGCATGACAGATACTCTGGCAACGTTAGCACACGAGATCCTTCGGCTCCGCTCGACATAACGGGCGAGTCTATGATCTGAAGAAAGCCAACTAGGCCACTCCTTCCCTACGCCCGGCTGGCTACGGCCGCCCGGATGTCGGAAGGTTCATCCTTCGGGATGGCGGCTAGCAGCTGCTGGGTGTACTCGTGCTGGGGGTTAGCGTAGACCTCGGCGGCTAGGCCACTTTCCACAATCTGCCCCTGACGCATCACCAACAAGCGGTCCGACATGAAGCGGGCCACGGAGAGGTCGTGGGTGATGAAGAGGTAGGTGATGCCGAACTCGCGCTTGAGGTCGTTGAGCAGGTTGAGCACCTGGGCTTGCACCGATACGTCGAGGGCCGATACGGACTCGTCGCAGATGATGCACTTGGGTTGGAGCGCCAGGGCCCGCGCAATACAAATGCGCTGGCGCTGACCGCCGCTGAACTCATGCGGGTAACGGAGATAGTGTTCTTCCTTGAGGCCTACGGTCCGGAGCAGCTCCATCACGCGGGCCTTCTGCTGATGGCGGGTGCCGCCTACACCGTGCACTTGCATAGGCTCCTGGATGGCCTCGCCTACCGTCAGCATGGGGTTGAGGGCAGCGTACGGGTCCTGGAAGATCATCTGAAACTCACGGCGGCGGCGGCGGAGCTCCCCGGCTGGTAGCTTGGCCAAATCCACCCCTTCAAACAGAATACTACCCGAGGTTGGTTCCACCAGCCGCAAGAGCGTGCGGCCAAGCGTAGTCTTGCCGCAGCCCGACTCGCCCACCAGCCCCACCGTCTCGCCGGGGTAGATGTCAAAGCTCACACCGTCCACGGCCCGCACATATTCGGTAGTGCGGTTGAAGAACCCTTTACGGATGGGGAAGTGCACGTTCAGGTCGCGTACCTCCAGCAGTGGCCTAGCATCGGCAACAGGTTTCGTTAGGGCTTCTGCTGCTCCATAGGCCAGTACTGGTTCCGAGGCTACCGTAGTTGGCACATCTATCTCGGCCACGGCATCAACTCCTACACTCGGGGTTTCTAACAGCGGCTGGCCAGATTCTAGGCCAGGAGCTGATTCCAGGCCGAAATGTGGTGCTTTGGGGCGTGAAACAGGATGTTCCACGGGGAACGTTTTGGTGGTTTCAATGCCGTTTTGAGAGGCTAGGCCACCTTGTTCACCAATTTCATTAGCAAGCAGTTGCACAGGGGTAGTTTCAGTAGCAATAAAGCCTCCATCGGCCGTTTCACGCATGAAATCGGCTACTACGGGCAACTTTTTTTTGCCAACTGATAATTTTGGTCGACAGGCCAGCAAACCCTTTGTATAGGGATGCTGGGGGTTGGTGAAGATGTCGAGCACTGCGCCCTGCTCTACTACCCGGCCGCGGTACATTACCATGATGCGGTCAGCTATTTCGGCTACCACGCCCAAGTCGTGGGTGATGAAGATGACAGCGGTATTGTGCTGGCGGCGCAGGTCGTCGATGAGGTGGAGCATGCGGGCCTGCACGGTCACATCGAGAGCGGTGGTGGGCTCGTCGGCAATGAGGATGGCGGGGTTGCAGGCCATGGCCATGGCAATCATCACGCGCTGCTTCTGGCCGCCGCTGATTTCGTGGGGGTAGCTGCTGAAGATCTTTTCGGGGCGCGGCAGTTGGGCCATCCGAAATAACTCCACGGTGCGGGCCTCGGCTTCCTTCGCGCTGAGGGTGGTGTGCAGGCGCAGGGCTTCCACCACTTGGCTGCCACAGGTGTACACCGGGTTCAACGAGGTCATGGGCTCCTGGAAGATCATCCCAATGTCGTTGCCGCGCACGCGCTGTAGCTGTTCTTCGGAAAGCTTCAGTAGGTCCACCTCCCCGAGCGCCTCCGACTGAAACCGCGCCTCCCCCGACGTAATGCGGCCAGGCGGCAGCGGTATCAGCCCCATCAGCGCCAACGACGTTACGGACTTGCCCGAGCCCGACTCGCCCACGATGGCCAGGGTCTCACCCCGCCGCAGATCAAACGAAATGTTCTCCACCGCCCGCGTGTCGCCGCGGTGGCTAGAGAAGTCGATGGTCAGGTTACGAACGGAAAGAATGGGCTGGGACACGGCGACGAAAGACGAGGCGGAAAAAAGTAAAGATAGGCAGGCGGGCAGTAGCTTGCGGCGCAAGTCTCCCGTATGCTGAAGCTAGGCAAACTAGTACGAGCTCCCCTCCTCAGATGAGGAGGGGCTGGGGGTGGTTGACTGACCTAGAACGAAGAATAAAGCTAGTTGCTAGAGGATGTTCAACGATTGGTCAACCACCCCTAACCCCTCCTCAGCTGAGGAGGGGAACTAGCCTCTAGCCTTGGCTACCTGTTCAATTCAACATCCACAACACTCCAACCAACACATATGCACTACCGCAAACTAGGTAAAACCGGCTTCGAGGTTTCTGAAATCAGCCTGGGCACCTGGCAGGTCGGCGGCAAATGGGGCGACCCATTCAGCCACGAAACTGCCGACGCCATTCTGAACAAAGCCGTAGATAGCGGCATCAACTTCATTGACACCGCCGACGTGTACGGCGACGGGGAGAGCGAAAAGGCCGTGGGCCGCTTGGTGCGCAGCCGCTCCGAGCGGGTGTACGTGGCTACCAAGTGCGGCCGACAGCTGCAGCCCCACGTGAACGAGGCCTACCAGCCCGAGGCGCTGCGCAAGTTTGTGGAAGCCAGTTTGCGCAACATGCAGCTGGAAACCCTCGACCTGATTCAGCTGCACTGCCCGCCTACGGAGGTGTACTACCGCCCCGAAATCTTTGAGGTGTTTGATCGGCTCAAGGACGAAGGCAAGATCCTGAACCTGGGCGTGAGCGTGGAAAAAGTGGAAGAAGGCCTCAAGGCCCTCAATTTCTCTAACGTCACAACCATTCAGCTTATCTTCAACATGTTTCGGCAGCGCCCCACGGAGCTGCTGTTTAGTGAGGCCAAGCGCCACGATGTGGGCCTGATTGTGCGGGTGCCGCTGGCTAGTGGCCTGCTCACCGGCAAGTTCTCCCGCGAAACCACCTTCTCCCCCGACGACCACCGCCAATTCAACCGCCACGGTGAGGCCTTCGACAAAGGCGAAACCTTCTCGGGCGTAGACTACGAGACTGGCCTAGCAGCCGTGGAAGAGCTGAAAAAGGTGTTCCCCGACCAGCCCAACCTCGCCCCCATTGCCCTGCGCTGGGTGCTGATGTTTGATGAAGTAAGCTGCGTAATCCCCGGCGCTTCCAAGCCCAGCCAGCTCGAGTCGAACCTCAGCGCCGCGGAGCTACCCGCGTTGTCAGGCGAGCAAATGGACGCCGTGCGTAGCATCTACGAGCAACGCATCAAGCCGCTGGTGCATAATCTGTGGTAGGCTGAGTGGCCTAGCACGATAACCCCAGAACGTCATTCCGAGCTTGTCGATGAATCTCGCGTGCTGACGTTGTAGTGGTAATCAAACTGGCCTACAACACCCGTACGTCATCCTGAGTGCAGCGAAGGATCTTATCAGGTGGGAACGACAGGCCTAGTGCCTCGTGCTGACGTGACAAGATCCTTCACTGGGCTCAGGATGACTTGCTTTCTAATTAAGCAACGTCAGCACCCAAGATTCCTCGACAAGCTCGGAATGACGGGCTTGTGGGTCTGAGGTTCATTCACTCTAGGCCACCTTAAGCCATGAAAAAGGCCCGCTGAAATCATTCCAGCGGGCCTTTTTGGCATTTAAGAACTTGTCTAGGCCACTTCCGAAGCTTCGGCGTCGCGGCGGGCTTGGGCAGCGGCGGCATCATCGGCGGCTACAGGGTGGTCATCGTCATCGTGGTGGCTGAAAAAGCGGTTCTGGAAGATCAGAATCAGGGCCACGCCGATGAAGATGGCGGAGTCGGCGATGTTGAAAATGGGCCAGAGGGAAACGTGGGAGCCACCGACTAAGGGCCAGGAAGCGGGCAACATGCCCTCGTAGATATCCACGTAGAGCATGTCAATCACCTGCCCATGGAACCAGGGCGTAGGCGCCGTAATAGGGGCATTGTTGTAGATGATGCCGTAGAAGATGGAGTCGATCAGGTTACCGATGGCCCCGCCCAGAATCAGGGAAACGCAGGTGATAAGGCCTTTGGGGGCGTGGCGCTGCCAGAGCTTGTAGATGTAGTAGGCGATGCCCGTGACGGCCACCAACCGGAAGCTGGTAAGGAGAATTTTACCGTAGGGCGGCGGCAATTCAACACCGAAAGCCATGCCCGGATTCAGCGTGTAATGCAGCTTAAACCAGTCGCCGATAAGGTGAATCTCATCGAAGCGGTCCATGTAGGTGTGCACGGCCCACTTCGAGACCTGATCAATAACGATGACCAGCAGGGCCACCAGGTAATACTTCCAATACTTCATAAGCACAAAGTGACGCAGAATTTTTGACTCCGCTGCGTGGCGCCCCACCGCAGCCTCTGCGCCGTTGGTATATGTTCTGAGGTGGCTTTTGTGCCGATTTAAACCTGTTTTTCCAGGATTTGTGCGGCGTTATGCCAAACGCTCCTTCAACGGCAAACTTACTCCAAACAAACCTTTTTCCGGGCGAGAAGCCGCACGCAGTTTCCGAGAGAAGTTGCGCAGCCACATTCCGGCCGAGTTAAAGAGCTAAACCAGCCGGCGCAGACTCGAAAATCACAGGATAATACGTCGGAATAAATGGGGCTCCAGTATCAAACTAGTTTTTTAGTTATACATTCAAGTCTAGTATCATTTCATCTACTATCTCTATGTTAATCAGCCAGAATCAGCTTTCGCATCTGCCGTTCAGAGCCTCACTTATGGCCTGCACCATAGGCCTAGGAGCCTGCGCCACGCCGCACCCACTCACCCGGAGCAATGAGCAGCAGCAGACCATGACCACCACGGTGTACAACCGGGAGCTAAACACCAGCCTGCTGCTAAATGGGGATTACGACGTAGAGCTGCACCCTAAAAACAAGCCCGATGCCGTGACCAAACTGCGCCTGAAGCAACTAGGCCTCTCGCGGCGGCAGGCGGCGCTGGTGTTTACTAGCCAAACCAACCTAGACCCAACGTACCGACTACGCGCCATGCGCGTGGCCGATAGCCCTAATTGGCACGCCCTGGGGTTCCAAGAAAATGGCATTGGCCGCTACCAGCGCACCGACACCGTAGGCCAGGATTTGCTGATGGAATACGCCGCGCCATTGCCTGACAAGCAGGGCTGGCTGTACTTGGTGGCTACCGATGAAGCTAGCTCCCGCCCCGGCACCTCCATCCGCGACCGGAGCTTCGAGATGGACGCTGAGTTCGTGACGTTCACGTTTCCATCGGTGCAGCAGGGACGCTGGCCGCGGGTGGTTTCGCCGATCAGGCTGGCTAACGATGCCTTTCTGAGCCGCCCAAACGGGGATTATTTGGCCCCACTGGTGGCGCTGGCCCAGAGCCGCCACGCTCCCGCTACGGCCAACGACCCTAGCATTAACGGCATGCTGTGGCAAATGCTGCTGCAGTACCACGCCATGTCGGGCAACCCCGATTCAGTGGAGTATTTCCAGCAGCTCAGCCCCGACCACGTGCGGCTGCCGGCCCCGGCTGCTTCCGCCCCTACCCGGCGCGGGGTTGCTACCGCTGATACGCTGGTGGCAGTGGAGGCCGTGCCGGAGATTTTGCGCCGCAGCGCTGCCGCCCGGGTGGTGCTCTTGAATGAGTCGCACAGCCACGCCCGGCACCGGCAGCTGGCGGCGGAGCTGCTGCCGGGCCTGTACCAGCAGGGCTTCCGGTACTTGGCTCTGGAAACACTCGAAGATTCGGCCGCCGCCAGCCTAGATCCGCTGCCTCTGAAAGCGGGCTTCTATACCCGCGAGGCTACGTATGCGAACATGATCCGCACGGCCAAAAAGCTGGGCTTTACGCTGGTGGCCTACGAGGCGGCCCGCGGCAATTTAGAGCGGGAACTGGCCCAGGCCACCAACCTGCACAACGCCCTGCGCCACGACCCGCAGGCACGGGTGCTGGTGTACGGCGGGGGCTCCCACGTCAACATGCTGCCCATGAAGGGCAGCAAAGAAAAGAAGTGGATGGCGCAGCACCTCGTAGACTTGACCGGCTGGCCCATCCTGAGTGTGAACCAGGCGCGCATGAGCAACGAGGCCCGCAGTGGCCTCGCGGCTACTCCCGCTGGTACTGCCCAAGTAGTATACCAGCTCCGGAAGGGCCAGCGCCGCTCCCCTTACCCCGAAAACGACCTGGTAGTGCGCAACAACCTCAACGCCGGCCAGCTGCCCCTGCCCTATTTTAATGCCAACAATGCCCAGCTCGTTTCTCTAGATGTACGCACTTTCAAACCCACCGCTACCACCGGCCGCCGGATGGTGCAGCTCTACCTGCAGCCAGAACTAGCCGTGCGGGAGGACATTGTGCCCATCTACACCCACGAATTACGGCCCTCAGACGACGCACTATCTCTTCGCCTAGTGCCGGGCCGGTACGTATACCGCGTGCTCTCAGAGAAGCAGAAGGAGGAAGTAAGGAAGGAGCTAGTGGTGAAGTAGGGCTTATATCATTCATACCATCGTCATGCTGAGCGCAGCCGAAGCATCTTACCCGCTTCTTTGAGTCGGTTCTAGGCCAGTTGAGTAGTGAGAGGTAGAGATGCTTCGGCTGTGCTCGGCATGATGGTCTTGTTATCACTAGCGCAAACAAAAAGGCCGCGAAACATGTGTTTCGCGGCCTTTTTGTTCTTTGGATACTGGCCTAGGCCACTAGCCGTTGGCTACTTCCAGCTGCACCGGCACCGTGTACTCGTCAAATTCCAGCACCGAACCGCCAGTCAGGTCGGGGGCGAAGTTCAGGGCCAAGGCTTGCACTTCCTCGCGGATGTAGCTGCCGAACGACTGCACGGCGGCTTCCAGCTCGGGCTGGTGGCCTAGGGTTACCTGAATCTTATCCTGGACCTCCAAGCCGCTGTCTTTGCGCAGGTTCTGGAGGCGGTTTACCAGCTCACGGGCCACACCTTCCTGGCGCAACTCATCAGTCAGGGTCACGTCGAGGGCCACAGTGAGGGGGCCGTCGGTGGCTACCAGCCAGCCGGGCAGGTCCTGGGTGCGGATTTCCACGTCGTCGGGGGCCAGGGTGTAGGCCTCGCCGTCGATTTCCACGGCTAGTTGGCCGGTCTTTTCGAGGGTGCTGATTTCCTCCGGCGTCATCTGCTGGATGCGGGCACCCACAGCTTTCAGCTTGGCCCCGTACTGCTGGCCTAGGCGCTTGAAGTTGGGCTTCACCGACTTCACCAACACGCCGCTGGTATCGTCGAGGAACTCCACGTGCTTCACGTTTACCTCGGCGCAGATCAGGTCTTCCATCTTGCCTACTTGCTCGCGAGTCGTCTCGTTGAATACCGGCACCAGGATGCGCTGCAGGGGCTGGCGCACCTTCAGCACCGACTTCTTCCGCAGAGAGTGGGTGAGCGAAGAAATGCGCTGGGCTAGTTCCATGCGCTCCTCCAGGGCCTTGTCGATACGGGCTTCGTCGGCTTCTACCAGCAGCGTGAGGTGCACCGATTCGGGGGCTAGCGGGGTGTTTTTGGCCACCGCCTCCTCGCGCATGCCGTCGGTCATGTTCTTGTAGAGCCACTCCGCGAAGAAGGGCGCAATGGGAGCCATCAACTGGGCCACTACCACCAAGCATTCCTGCAGGGTTTCGTAGGCGGCGCGCTTGTCGGCGGTCAGTTCACCCTTCCAGAAACGGCGGCGCGAGAGGCGCACGTGCCAGTTGGAGAGCTGGTCGGTCACGAAATCCTGGATGGCGCGGGCGGCCTTGGTGGGGTCGTAGCCATCGTAATAGCCGCGCACTTCCACAATCAAAGACTGAAGTTTGCTCAGAATCCAGCGGTCCAGTTCAGTCAGATCCGAGTAGGAAATCCGGTCAAACTCGCGGGCCTGGAAGCCATCGAGGTTGGCGTAGAGGGCGTAGAACGAGTAGGTGTTGAACAGCGTACCGAAGAAGCGGCGCTGCACCTCAGTGATGCCGTTCAGGTCAAACTTGAGGTTGTCCCAGGGCTGGGCGTTGGCAATCATGTACCAGCGCGTGGCATCGGGGCCGAACTGGTTGATGGTCGCAAACGGGTCGATGGCGTTGCCGAGGCGCTTGCTCATCTTGTTGCCGTTCTTGTCCAGCACCAAGCCGTTGGCCATTACGTTCTTGTAGGCCACTGAGTCCTCCAGCATTACGGCCAGGGCGTGCAGAGTGAAGAACCAACCACGGGTCTGGTCCACGCCTTCGGCAATGAAGTCAGCCGGGAAGTTCTTCTCGAACTGTGCCTTGTTCTCCAGCGGGTAGTGCCACTGAGCGTAGGGCATGGCGCCGCTGTCAAACCACACGTCGATGAGGTCAGTCTCGCGGTACATAGGCTGGCCGCTGGGCGACACGAGGAACACGTCGTCCACGTAGGGGCGGTGCAGGTCGGTCATTTCCCCGCTCTTGATGGGGTTATGCGTCATCACCTCGGCCGCAACGGCCTTGTCGATTTCCGCACTCAGCTCGGCGATTGAGCCGATACAGATTTCCTCCGAGCCGTCCTGGGTGCGCCAGATGGGCAAGGGCGTACCCCAGTAGCGCGAGCGGCTCAGGTTCCAGTCCACCAGGTTTTCCAGCCAGTTGCCGAAGCGGCCGGTGCCAGTGCTTTCGGGCTGCCAGTTGATTGTTTTGTTGAGCTCGATGAGCCGGTCCTTTACCGCTGTGGTCTTGATAAACCAGGAATCCAGGGGGTAGTAGAGCACGGGCTTGTCGGTGCGCCAGCAGTGCGGGTAGGTGTGCTCGTACTTCTCCACTTTGAAAGCCGTGCCGTCGCCTTTCATGCGGATGGCAATGCTTTCATCAAGGGTTTTATAGTCAGACCCCGAGTCGTCGTGGCCGTCGTAGTTCTTCACCCAGCGGCCGCCAAACTCGCCCATCTGGGCTACGTAGCGGCCGGTACGGTCAACTACTGGGCCCAGCTTGCCTTCGTCGTCGGCTACCAGCAGGGCGGGCACGCCGGCCAGTTGAGCAGCCCGGAAGTCATCGGCGCCAAACGTAGGCGAGATGTGCACGATACCCGTACCATCCTCGGTCGTCACGAAGTCACCATTGATAACGCGAAAGCCGTTTTCCTCGCCCTCAAATGCTGGAAAGCCTTTGTCCTGCCCAAAAAGCCGCTGGTAGTTGATACCAATCAGATCGGAGCCTTTAAAGGTGTTTTCAATGCGCCAGGGCAGCACTTTGTCGCCGGGCTTGAAGTCCGCAAACGACGCATCCTTGCCCTTCTCCGAGAAGTATTTTCCTACCAACGCCTCCGCCAGCACCACCCGAATGGGCGCATGGGTGTAGGGGTTGAAGGTGCTCACCAGCACGTACGGAATGTTCTTCCCAACGGCTAGGCCAGTATTGGCGGGCAAGGTCCAGGGCGTAGTCGTCCAGGCCAAGATGTACACATCCGGCTCGGCGGCACCATCGCCATACAGCTCGGCGAGGGGCACTTCATCCAACTGCACATTGCTGAACAGCTGCTCCGATTTCTCATCCCGCTTCACCTTGAACTGGGCCACGATGGTCGTGTCCTTCACGTCGCGGTAGGTGCCGGGCTGGTTCAGCTCGTGCGACGACAGTCCGGTGCCGGCGGCTGGGGAATAAGGCTGAATGGTGTAGCCTTTGTAGAGCAGGCCCTTGTCGTAGAGCTTCTTTAGCAGGGCCCAGCAGCTCTCGATGTACTCGGGCTCGAAGGTGATGTAGGGGTCATCGAGGTCAACCCAATAGCCCATTTTCTCAGTGAGGTCGTCCCACTGGGCTTTAAAGCGCATCACCGTTTCGCGGCAGCGCTGGTTGTACTCCTCAATGCTGATTTTCTTGCCGATATCCTCCTTGGTGATGCCCAGCTCCTTCTCTACCTGCAGCTCAATGGGCAGGCCGTGGGTGTCCCAGCCGCCTTTGCGGTTTACCTGCTTGCCCAGCAGGGTCTGGTAGCGGCAGAAGATGTCCTTCACCGTCCGGGCCATTACGTGGTGAATGCCGGGGGCGCCGTTGGCCGAGGGTGGGCCCTCATAAAACACGAAGGTGGGCTTCCCCTCGCGGGTGCTCACGCTTTTCTCAAAGATGCCGTTCTGCTTCCACCACGCCAGGATATCGGTGCCGACCTGGCCGTAGTTGAGCGGCTGCTTGTATTCGGGGTAGTTCATTTTGAGGGTCGTTGTATCAGAACGTCATACTGAGCTTGCCGAAGCATCTCTACTGCTGGCTACCTAACTGGCCTAGGCCACTGCAACGAAGCGGGAGAGATGCTTCGGCAAGCTCAGCATGACGGTGGTATAAATTGTGGCTTAGCCGTTCAACCTGGGCTGCACCTGCATGCGGCTGAGGTTCAGTTCAAGGTCGTCGTCTTCCTCGTGGTAGTTGTCGTCGTAGTGCTTGATACCCGACTGGTCGATGACGTCCTCGTCCTTGCCGTGCTCAAAGGTAACCAACAGGCAGGGCAGCAGAATCAGGTTGGAGAAGTTGGTTATCAGCAGGCTGGCCGACATCAACAGGCCTAGGGCCTTGGTGCCGCCAAACTCCGAGAAGGCAAACACTGAAAAGCCCAGAAAGAGCACAATGCTGGTGTAAATCATGCTAGTTCCCGCTTCAGATAGCGTGGTGCTGATGGCGGCCTTCACCCGGCGGCCGTTGGCGGCCATTTCCTGCCGGAACTTGGCCAGCAGGTGAATAGAGTTGTCGCCGTCAATGCCCAGGGCAATGCTGAAAATCAAGGCCGTGCTGGGCTTGAGCGGGATGCCGAAGTAGCCCATAATACCGCCCGTGAGCAGCAGCGTAAAGAAGTTGGGCAGCAGGGTAAAGAATACCGCTCGGATGCTGCGGAACAGAATCAGGACTACTAGGCCTACCAGCGCAAAAGCAATCAGCAGGCTTTCTTTGAGGGTACCAATGAGGTATTCGTTGCCCTTGGTGAAGATGATGGTAGTGCCCGTCAGCTTCACATCCATGCCGGTACCATTGAAAATCTTGTTGATTTCGGGGCGGATGCGGTTGTTGAGCAGGGTATCGAGGTTATGGGAGCCTACGTCGGCAATCTTCAGGGAGATGCGCGCTTCCCGCATGGTGCTGTCGGTGAAGGAGCGCAGCAGCTTGCTGGTAAGTTGCCCCTCGTTGCCCTTAGTAGACTGCGAGTGAGCCAGGTAGCTGAAGATGTAGTTCTTCTCGGAGTTATCGGGGAGGCGGTAGTACTCGGGGCTGCCGTTGTAGAAAGCTTGGGTAGAGGCTTTCAGGAAAGTAACCACGCTCACGGGCGTAGTCAGCACGGGCTGGGTGCGCAGAAACTTCTCGAGGCGGTCAATTTTCTCCAGTGTTTTGAGCTTCAGCAGCCCCTTGGGCTTGCCAGTATCTACCACCATTTCCAGGGGCATTACGCCGTTGAAGTGCTGCTCAAAAAACTTTAGGTCGGAGTTTACTGAGGAGTCCTTGGGCAGATCGTCTACCATGTACGACACCGAGCGCACCTTCATGGCTCCAAACGTAGCCAGCACCATCAGGGCCAGGGCCGTGAGATACACCGTGCGGCGCCGCTCTAGCACCACGTAGTCGAAGAATTCCAGCAGCTTCATGAGCGGCTTGGCTTCTAGGTGCTCCAGCTGCTTGGGCGTGGGGGGCGGCAGAATGGTAAACACAATGGGCATCAGAATGAATGACACCGCAAAGGCCACGAAAATATTGAGCGTAGCTACCGCCCCAAACTGGAACAGAATTGCAATGTTGGTGAAGCAAAACACCACGAAGCCGATGGCCGTGGTAGTGTTGTTCATCAGGGTTACCAAGCCAATTTTGCGGACTACCCGCGCCATAGCCAGTACTTGGTTGCCCGACTTACGGTAGTCGTAGTGGTAGCGCGAGAGCAGGTAAGTGCAGTTCGGAATACCGATTACGATGATGATACTCGGAATTAGGCCCGTGAGCAGGTTGATTTTGTAGCCCAACAGTACCATACTGCCAATGCACCATACCACCACAATCAGCACAATCAGCAGGGGGAAAACCACCGCCGACCACGTCCGGAAGAACATGAGCAGCGTTAGGGCCATCATCACAATGGTGAGGCCTACGAACAGCTTCATCTCGCTGGCCACCTTCGTGGTCATGGTGGCCCGCACGTAAGGCAGGCCGGCGTAGTGCATCTTAATGCCCGTCTTCTTCTGGAAGCGCTCGGCGTGGCCTAAAATCTCCTGCATCACGGCCTCGCGGCGGCTGGAGTTGAGGTAGGCCGGGTCCATGGTGAGGGCCAGCAGCGTGGCACCGGTGGTAGGCGAAATCAGCTGGCCTTTGTAGAACTCCTGCGCATTTACCACCCGCATTAGGGAGTCGAGCTCGGCCTGCGTTTGGGGGAAATTGCGGAAGATGGGCACCGCCCGGAACGACTGCGTGGCCGTATCCTTCTCCAGCTTGGGCAGGCGCGTAACCCCCAGAATACCGTTTACGCCGCGCACTTTGCTCAGGGTGTCAGTGAGGCTACGCAGCTCGTTGAAGTTGCCAAGCTGGTACACCGAGCTGTCCTGCATGCCCAGCACAAGCACGTTGCCATCCTCCCCGAACTTCTGCTTGAAGCGCTGGAAGTACACCATGTCGGGGTCGGTGGGGCTAACTACCTGGGCGAAGTCGTAGGTCATCTGGACCTTGCGGGCCTCCCAAGCCATAAACACCGTGATGACCGTCAGCAGCCCAATGAGCAAGCGGCGGTTCTTGATGACAAACAGAGCGAGGTTTCTCCACATAGGCTGCTAAAATGCAGCAAAGGTACGCAACTACGCCGTGAGCCTCAGCCATTAAACTATATCTCTGGGCCGCCGTCAAACCAAACTATTCGGCGGCCTGTTTAACTTTTCTTTAGAATATAGGCAACAACTTATGTAGCTTACAGCGTAAACAGCCGCACATCAACACGTTGCGGATTCTCCCAATTGCACTTTTTGGCGTGTTGGTTGCTTTATTTCGGCTTAATGACACTCTTCTCAACTCCTGAAGCGACGCTTATTTTCAACTCAGCTTCTCAAACTCTGCACCTTAGCTACAAAGCCACTCGGTTGTCGGTTTCTTTCGAGCAGGCCTACCAACGGGCGCTGCAGGAAATGCTTGATCAGAATGTTGACAAGCTCTTGCTAGACCTTAAACGCAACGCCCCGCCCACCGAGGATGAGACGGAGCACCTGTTGCAACCCCTGATTACAGCCCTGCCCGCCCACCACAACCAGCCGCTCTACATTGCCGCGGTGGTTTCGGAGGGGCAGTATCAACACCAGATTGCCTCTTACTCCTCGGCGGCCAGCCAAACGGTTCCGCCGGCACACATCGAATTCAACTACTTCACCTCCCGCCGCGACGCCACCGCCTGGCTCAGCGAGAACTAAGCATCCCGCGTTCTACCCAACTCCATTCCTTCCTTTCTAAATATTCCCCAACAAAAAAGCCCCCGGATTACTCCGAGGGCTTTTTTGCGTTCTAGGCCAGTGGCAATAACCGGGAAGTGGCCTAGAGCTTTTCGAAAATGCGCGACAGGCTCACGGCCTCCCCAATGTAGCTGCGCAGCTCCGAGATGGGCATGCGGGTCTGCTCGCGGGAGTCGCGGTGGCGCACGGTCACGGTGTTATCCTCCAGGGTCTGGTGGTCGACGGCAATGCAGAAGGGCGTGCCGATAAGGTCCTGGCGGGTGTAGCGCGTGCCGATAGAGTCCTTCTCCTCGACTACCAACCGGAAGTCGTGGCGCAGGGAGTTGTAGATTTCATTGGCTTTGTCGGGTAAGCCGTCCTTCTTCACCAGCGGGAAAATAGCGGCTTTAATGGGCGCTACGGCCGGGTGCAGGCGCAGCAGCTTGCGGGTTTTGGTTTGCTGCTTCTCGCCTTCGCCCTCCGTGATGGTCTCCTCCTGGTAGGCCTGGCAGAGCGTAGCCAGGAACAGGCGGTCGGCACCCACTGAGGTTTCTACCACGTAGGGCACGTAGTTGCCGTAGGGCTTGCCGGTTTCGGGGTTTACGTCGTTGTCGAAGTACTGCTGCTTCTTGCGGCTCAGGGTCTGGTGCTGCATCAAGTCGAAGTCGGAGCGGGAGTGAATGCCCTCGATTTCCTTGAAGCCGAAGGGGAACTCGTACTCGATGTCCACGGCGGCCTTGGCGTAGTGGGCTAGCTTGTCGTGATCGTGGAAGCGGAGCTTGTCGGCGGGCAGGCCTAGCGCCTCGTGCCAGCGGCGGCGCGTTTCTTTCCAGGTCTGGTACCACTCGCCTTCAGTGCCAGGCCGCACAAAGAATTGCATTTCCATCTGCTCGAACTCCCGCATCCGGAAGATGAACTGGCGGGCTACAATTTCGTTGCGGAAGGCTTTACCGATCTGGGCAATGCCAAACGGCACCTTCTGGCGCGCCGACTTCTGCACGTTCAGGAAGTTCACGAAGATGCCCTGGGCTGTTTCGGGGCGCAGGTAAATCTTGCTCGAGTCGTCGGCCACAGCGCCCACCTGCGTCGAGAACATCAGGTTGAACTGGCGCACGTCAGTCCAGTTGCCAGTCTTCGAGACAGGGCACAGGATTTTCTCGTCGATAATGAGCTGCTTCACGCCGGCCAAGTCCTCAGCCGTGAGCAGACGGCCCATTTCAGCCAGCAAAGCGTCGGCCCGGTCTTTGTCGCCGGCGTTTTCGTACTCGGCGGCTTTTTCCTCCAGCAGCACGTCGGCGCGGTAACGCTTCTTGCTGTCGAGGTTGTCAATCATAGGGTCAGAGAAACCATCGACGTGACCAGAAGCCTTCCAGGTGAGCGGGTGCATGAAGATGGCCGCATCAATGCCCACCACGTTTTGGTTGAGCTGGGTCATGGCCTTCCACCAGAGCTGCTTCAGGTTGTTTTTGAGCTCCACGCCGTTGGGGCCGTAGTCGTACACGGCGGCCAGGCCGTCGTAGATTTCCGAAGAAGGGAATACGAAGCCGTATTCTTTAGCGTGCGACACGATATCGGCCAGGGTGTTTTCGGCCGTGGCGGCGGGTTTCTGCTCGTTGCTCATTGCGGGTAGTAGTTAGTAGGCAGTATTGGGTAGTGAGTATGCGGGAGGTGCGCTAATTGCAGCCAGTGCATAATAGTGAATACTCTATACTCACTATTTCTTACTCAATACATCCGGGCAAAAGTAGCCAAAGCTTGCGCGGTCTTCTAGCTACGTGGGCAAAAATGCCACTCACCCTCTGTTTATTAGGAATTTACTGTACTTGCGGGTGGCCTAGCCAACCTGCCCGGCTGGCCTACGTTTAGCGCCTCAAATAGCACCCCGTTCAGTTGATGCGGTAACAATTTCATAATCTTGTGCCCTTTTCCGGCAGCCCTACCTTTGGTTGCCAAAATCTGAATACTCACCAATCCCCCCTCTATGTTTGGCTTAGAGCCTCATGTGCTGTTGCTGCTGATTGCCTGTTTGGTGGCAGCCTGCGCCTTTGAATTCGTAAATGGCTTTCACGACACGGCCAACGCCGTGGCCACCGTCATTTACACCAACACCCTGCGCCCCTGGGTGGCCGTCGTCTGGTCGGCATTCTGGAACTTCATTGGAGTTCTGACGGGCGGTATTGCCGTGGCTATGGGCGTGGTCTATCTGCTGCCCGTGGAAAGCCTCGTAGACCAAAACGTGTACCACGGCATTGCCATGGTGGGCGCCCTTATCATGGCCGCCATCATCTGGAACGTGGGCACGTGGTACTACGGTATTCCGGCCTCTAGCTCGCACGCCCTCATTGGGTCCATCTTGGGTGTGGGCATTGCCTACAGCTTCCTGCCCGACTCCAACAATGCCGCGGTAAACTGGGGCAAAGCCGGCGAAACCGGCATTGCTCTGCTAGTTGGTCCCTTGTTCGGCTTCTCGCTGACCATCGTAATGATGTTCCTGTTGAAGCGCTTCGTGAAGAATAAGTCTATCTTCAAGGAGCCCCACAAGCGCAAGCCCCCACCCCTCTGGATCCGGTTGATTCTGATTGCTACCTGCACCCTAGTGAGCTATTTCCACGGCTCCAACGACGGGCAGAAGGGTGTAGGCCTCATGATGCTGATTCTAATTGGCATTGTGCCTACCTACTTCGCCCTCGACCACAGCAAGAACCCGCTCGACATGCGGGACTCGCTGGTGAAAGTAGAGCAAGTGATGCAGAAAGTAAACGTTAACGAGCTGGGCACGAAAGACCGCGAGTCGGTGGCCAACATCAAAGTGCAGACCAACTCGCTCGACAGCATCTTCGCTGGTAAAACCCATGTAAGCCAGCTGCCGCAGAATGCCCGCTTCGAGATTCGCAAAGCCATCCTGCTACTCAACGACCAGGCGAAGAAAATCCAGTCGAGCGACAAGGTAAGCCTGAGCACCAACGACCGGGATACGCTGAAAGGTGGCCTAGACACCATGAAAGGCTTCACCGACTACGCTCCTTGGGAAGTGCTGGTGGCCGTGTCGGTTTCGCTGGGCCTAGGCACCATGATTGGCTGGCAGCGCATTGTAAAAACCATTGGTGAGCGTATCGGTAAGGAGCACCTGACCTACGCGCAAGGAGCCTCATCGGAGCTAGTTGCGGCCGCCATGATTGGCGCTTCCACCTCCTACGGGTTGCCTAGCAGCACCACGCACGTATTGTCATCGGCCATTGCGGGTTCTATGGTGGCTAACCGCGGTATCAAGAACCTCAACCCCCAAATGGTGCGCAACATTGCTCTGGCCTGGGTGCTCACGCTCCCGGTTACAGTAGCGCTGGCGGGCGGACTGTTTCTGCTCTTCAGAGCTATCCTGCCTTCCTAGGCCACCCCGGAATTACACAAAAAAAGCCACCCCGGTTTGGGGTGGCTTTTTTTATGCGGCTATTTTCTGCTTTGCGCTTCTATTTGGGAAGCAAGTCTCAAATAGATGTTGCGTGTTGAAGAAAGGCCCGGTTTATCAAATACTTATCAACTTATCAACACAAAAAACGTGTGATTTTGTGGATAACTCAGTTTAGGCAGGCCACTGCACTTCTAAATCGTCGTTGATGAACACGCCGAAGTTCACAAACTGTAGCTGGTCTTCATCGAAGTACATGTCAATCATCTCCTTCTCGTAGGAGAGGCGCATCTCGCCGGTATCCATTTTCTCAACCTCGCTCTGCTCGTGGCCGTGGCGCTGCATAAGCTCCTGAATTTCTTCGGGAGTCTTGCCATGAATGGCTTCGCCGTACAGCCGAATGCCAGGGTGGTCGGTTTCGATGCAGCTCAGGCGGTAGTCGTCTTCGCGGTCGAAGTAGAGCGAGTAGCCTTCTTCGAGGTAGTTCCAGGCCTGGTGCTCAAACTCGTCGTCATCTTCCGACTCTTCAATTTCTTCCGGCTCGCCCATCAGGGCGCGCACTTCGTCCATGGAGGCTCCGAACTTAAGCGGGCCCATGCCCACACCTAAGGTGATTTCGTTTTCTTCGGTGCCGGAGGCTTGGTTGGCGGGCGTTTGCATAGCCATATCAGTGAGGGTGGGGGTTCAAAAAAAGATTGAGTAAAGGTAGGTATTCACGGGTCACTTGCCGTATTGCGCTTCAAACTCGGCCCGCTGGCGCAGGTACTCGGGATGTTGCTTGGCTCGGTCCCACTTCCGCTTGAAGATAGCGGCAGCTTCCGCTTTTACGGGATCTTCGGGGGAACGGGGTAACTCCTCCCGACCATGCGCGCCGCTTTGGCCTTTCTTGTCGTCGGGCACGGGGCCATCGTACTTCTTACCGCCGCGGTGGTTGGCGTAGCGGCGGGCCCGCGTAAACCCCATTTGCAGAAACTTGCGAGCCATGTCGGCCCCAATAAAGTCGTGGGCCTTTAAATAGCCCTCAAACAAGCCGTAAATCGTCTCGCTTGACTCCCGTGCCACCTCAGCAGTCCGGAAGCGCCAGTGGGGCAGAATCTCGCCTTTATACGGCTGCACCAGTAGTACCCCCTGCTCGCCTTTCCCTACGCGGTAGAGTTCCGGGTGCTGCCGAAAATCAAGGGAGTGGAAATCGAGGTCGTAGTTGAACGGCATATGTGCTAGGCCAGGGTCATCTGGATAACTCAGTGGATAAGGTGATTTTATACGCCCATTTCAGCTTACGGGGTACTTCGCAGAAGAAAACAGACCCTAACTAGTGGATAAACCCCACTTATCCTGTGAATAACTCATTAGTTATAAACAACATAGTTCACATTACTGGTAGCTCAAGAGACATTAGGTAATAGAACACACTTGCCTCTCAGACGAAGTGGCCTAGCAGAAGGCTTTTATCTGGGCCACTTGCTTGGCGAACTATCAAGGCAAGAGCTACCCGAGCCGCCTCACGCTTCTGATCAAGTGAAAAGGCTGACTTCGGGTTTCAACGAGTTGCTGACTGCTTATTGAAAACGACATGACCGGCTAGGCCACTTCTCCCAGAAGCCGGAAACCCGTTCTGCTTTTCCACAGGTTAATAACTTTTAAAATATTTTTTTCTTAAAGTCTCTTTTTTATCCCTGTCATAGGGGCTGTGTATAAGTGGATAATAAAAGAAGGTTATACACACGGCTGATAACTTGTGTACAAGAACAGAGTTATGCACCGTGTATCAACAGGGTGTGTGGATAGTAAGTATCTGATAAATAAATGGTTGTGTAGGTTTTTCACAATCCTCATACCTTGTCAACAAATCCACAATTCACAGGGTACTCCGTGTGTGGATTGTTGAATTTTCAGGGGATAGTTATCCACCCTTATCCACGCTGAAGTTGTGCTGTAGCGGCCCAATAGCGTCCAAAAAAACTTATGCTCAACTTCTCCACGCGTTATCCCCAGGTTTCCCCACTATTATCCACAGATTATGCTCGTTACGAAAAAGGAAGTGGAAAACTATGTGGATTGCGAGTGGAAAATCCAGCAAAAACGGCCCAGTTAAGCTGGAAATGCAGATAAGGAATGTGGATAGCTCAATGAGCAGTTCTCTATATAGTGAGGAATGGTACTTTCCCGTACCACCTACCGTACGCATACAACACGCTCCTGCTTTGTGCAGTCTGGAGTTAAACCGAGTGGCCTAGAAAGCGGGTTAAGCTAACATCCCATAGAGCACTCGACTCCGCATGTATGGATGGCTGCACGCTGCTTGTAGCTATAGACAGCCAAGGCCTAAAAAGCAGAGCTTAGTTACGCCAGCCCTGTGCACGCGCATAGTGGTGCAACATGCCTAGAGGACAACTGGCCTAGAATAGTCTAGCATACTCAGTCATGAGGACGAGAAAGCACCATACAGATACACCGCTAGCAAATGGGCTACAAACAGTAATGCCCGGCTTGTTAGGCCGGGCATTACGTGGGAAACCGCAGTGCATTTAGAAGCGCAGCGCCTCTACTATGTCAAAGTTGGCGCGTATCTGAATGCTCTTGGGAAAGAAGTACACGGGCTCTGGAGGCACGCGGAGCTGAGTGTCGCCGCCCTGCCAGCGCCCGTCGTTGTTGGTATCAATGAGTACCCGCATGGAGTAGGTGGCGGGAGCCAGGTAATCGAAGCGGTAGGTGCCCTTGGGGCTAAGCAGCGTAGCTACCACTTGGTTGTTAGCATCGAGTAGCTGCACTTGGTAGCTGGTGTATTTGGTAGTGATGGTGCCACTGAGCGTACCGGTAGTGGCCTGATCGGTTACGCGCAAGCGCAGCAAGGGCTTTAGGCCTAAGCGCTGCCCAGTTACGCTTTGTACCACGGTGCTGTCCAGAATTATCCCCACGTTTTTCTTGGCCTGAGTGTTCAGGGTAACAGTGAGGGTGCTACGGTCGGGGCTAAGGGCGGCATCAGTGGGCACCCGCAGTGGGCGGCGCTTAAGGGAGTCTTCTACGAGCGTACCAATGGGCTTGCCGGGTACCAGTCGGATGGGCTCGGTAAACTTAAACTTCACTTGACCCTGGCGGTACACTTCGCGCGGGCTGCCTTCAACGGTGTAAGCGGCGGGGCGTTTAGTGGGTGGATTTCCTTGGAAACGTACGTTCACGGTGTCGCGGCCCACGTTGCCGGCGCTGTCGGTGGCGGCCAGCAGGTAGCGGCCTTCGGCGAGGTCGGGGAAGCGGTATAGCAAGACGTTGCGGCCCCGCTCCGTGAGCTGCAACGCTTCGGTAAGCGCGGGCGGCGTAGGGCCAGTCAGGGGCGAAAGTGCCGCGGCAGATAAGCCCTCGTTGTAGCTCACCTCAAAAGATGTGGGGCCCGGCTTCTGGCTAACCAGCGTGGGCCGGCGACTATCGGGACGCGTCAGGACTAGCTGCAACGAGTCGGAGTTGGGTCGCACGGTATACAGCGTAGGCAGATACGCAATTCGCTCGCCTTCCTCGTAGCGCAAACTCTGGTTTTTATCGGCCAGAGCATAGAGCTGGTAACGGCCCTCTTTCAGATACTGCAAGAAAAACCGGCCTTGCTTATCGGTGCGCGCCAAGTAGAAAGGCCGCCCCCGCCGGATGTTGGCCGTATCGGTTTCGGGGTACAGCATCACCACCGCTTCCGCCGCCGGCTTACCCGACAGTAGCTCCGTAACAGCGCCGCGCACGGAGCCCGAGTCGAGCTGCGCGCCGGTGCTAAAGCTCACGCGCGCATCGGGGGCCGGGTTGCTTTCTGTGATGTCAGAAATGGCGTTGCCGAAGTTGAAAGAATAGGTGGTATTTGGGCTGAACGGCTTATCGAAGGTGAGCGTAACGGCGTTGCGGTCTTCGCGCACTTTGTACTTGTTATCGTCGCCGATGTAGGGCGCAATGATCAGGTTTTTCTGCAGGTCCTTTACCTGAATAGACTCGGAGAATACCAGCCGTATAGATTGGCCACGTACGTTACGGGCTTCGTTTTCTGGGAGGCTGCTCACCAGCTTAGGCGGCGTAGTATCCCGAATTCCTCCCTCCGGGGAGCTGACTGCCGCGCACCCAGCTAGGCCAGCCAGCGCCGGTAAAAAATAGAGCCAACTAAAACGGGCAGAAAGAAGCATAGAGGAAAAGTCGCGGAAAAGAGGGCGGACTAAAATCTGTTGCTGCAAGTCCGGATTCGCAGCCCGAAGGTACAATGCACAACGCTGCAACGGCCAAAAACTGTCATTCCGAGCAGAGCGCGGAATCTGAGCTACTGGCCTAGTGGCCTGCCACAGATTCCGCGCTCTGCTCGGAATGATAATGTAATGGATGCCAGAAGGGTAACCCCTCCCCTACCCCACCCGCTAGGCCACTTAGCGTCGGGTGGCGATGTAAATCAGGCTGGAGTATTGACCCTCGTGCTGGGCGGCGTACTGATTGGACTTGTAGCCGGCTTTGAGCACGGTAAGCAGTCCACCGCCTCGCTCGGCGCGGTGCTTTTCGCTGAGCATGCTCACATAATAAGCGTCGAGGGCCATCGGTAGCACTTCCCGCACACCCATTTTGTGCTTTTTGAGCAGGTGGGTCATGGTTTTGGCGCTGAAATGGTATAGGTGGCGCGGCACATCGTAGGCGGCCCAGTCTTGGCGGTAGTGCTGGGCATCGAGGCTCTCTACATTGGGCACGGCAATGATCAGTACGCCGTCGGGCTTCAACAGTTTGATGAGCTGCTGCAGGGTATCGTTCAACGTGTGAACGTGTTCAAGCACGTGCCAGAGCGTAATGGCATCGAAGGTACTTGGCTCTAGCGCCGTGAGGTCGTCGGAACCGATAGGCTGGCCGACTCGCTGGCTGGCTTCCTCCCGGGCTCGTGGGTTGGGCTCTAGGCCACTTACCTGCCAACCAGCTGACTTAGCTGCCGCCAGAAAATGACCTGTGCCGCAACCATAATCCAGCAGACGGCCCTTGCGCGGTGCTTGCTTGTCGAGCAAGGCCACCTTGCGGCGCATAGTAAAGAAGCGGGCTACTTTATACGCTTGGTTGATAACCCCCCCTGCCCCACTGTTGTGCGACACGTATTCCTCCGACTCGTAGTACCGGCCAATGTGGGCGGCGTCGGGGCGCGGGTTGGTGAACTGAAACGAGCAGGCAGCGCACTGCTGAATCGCGAAGCTTTCCTTGCTGACCGATTTATCCTCCACCACGAGCTTGTTGCGAAGCTCCGCCTTGCCACACACCGGGCATTTGTCCAGACGTTCGTAAACCACTGAGTTGTGCTAATGAAATGTATTGGTGAAGCAGCCAGGTAGGCCTAGACTACGCCGCCCCGAATGCGAAGGTACAAAACGAAGCTGCCACAAATTCCAGTAAGAATCTGTGGCAGCTGTAGTAGGCCTGTTGAAAACAGAACGTCATTCCGAGCGCAGCCGAGGAATCTCGCTCGCATCGTTGAATTACTTCTGCAATGTCAGCACGCGAGATGTCTCGACAAGCTCGACATGACGTTCTAATTATTTCACTTGATCTGCCTTACCGGCCCAGGTACACCATCAACACCGACACGTCGGCTGGGGAAACGCCGCTGATGCGGCTGGCCTGGCCTAGGGTTTCAGGCTGAATCTTGAGCAGTTTCTCGCGGGCTTCGTGCGAAAGGGCGGGCATAGCGCGGTAGTCGAGGCGGCCACGGATGGTGAAGTCTTCCAGCTCCTGCACGCGAGCGGCTTGCTGATGTTCCTTCTCCAGGTAGGCCTCGTACTTCACCAGAATTACGGCCTGCTCCAGGGCATCGGGGCGGTACTGGCCTAGGGCCAGCGTAAGGGCAGGCAAGGCGCGCGTGAGGTCCGGCAGCTCCACGTTGGGGCGGCGCAGCAAGTTCACGGCGCGGGTTTTCTCGTGAATGGTAGCCGAACCGATTTCCTCCAGCCAACCGTTGATTTCGGCGGGCTCAATACCGAAGTTCTTCAGTAGCTTCACGATTTCGGCGGTCTGCTCCTGCTTCTCGCGCACGCGCTCCATGCGCTCATCCGAAGCCAGGCCCAGAGAGTGGCCTAGGGGCGTGAGACGCAGGTCGGCGTTGTCTTGGCGGAGCAGGATGCGGTGCTCGGCGCGGCTCGTGAACATGCGGTAGGGCTCGTCGGTGCCTTTGTTTACCAGGTCGTCGATGAGCACGCCGATGTAGGCCTCGCTCCGCTTCAGGATGAAGGGCTCCTTGCCGTGCACGCGGTTGTGGGCGTTGATGCCGGCCATCAGGCCCTGGCACGCCGCCTCCTCGTAGCCCGTGGTGCCGTTGATCTGGCCCGCGAAGTACAGGTTCTTGATGCGCTTGGTTTCCAGCGTCAGGTGCAACTGGGTGGGCGGGAAGAAGTCGTACTCAATGGCGTAGCCCGGGCGGAACATTTTCGAATTCTCGAAGCCGGCAATTTTACGCAGGGCGCGGTACTGCACGTCCTCGGGCAAGCTGCTGCTAAAGCCGTTCACGTACACCTCCACCGTGCTCCAGCCTTCAGGCTCCACGAAAATCTGGTGGCGGTCCTTGTCGGCGAAGCGGTTGATTTTATCCTCTACCGAAGGGCAATAGCGCGGCCCCAGACCCTTAATGCGGCCCTGGAACATCGGCGACTTCTCGAAGCCCTCCTTCAGGATTTCGTGCACCTCGGGGTTAGTGTACGTAATGTAGCAGGGGCGCTGCTTGGCCAAGGTGGGCGTGTCGAGGTAAGAGAACTTGCTTGGCTCTGCATCGCCCGACTGCTCTTCCATTTTAGAGTAGTCGAGGCTGCGGCCATCTACGCGGGGCGGCGTACCGGTTTTCATACGGCCAGCCTCAAAGCCCAGCTCCTTCAGCTGCTCCGTGATGCCGGTGCTCTTGCTCTCGGCAGCGCGGCCACCGCCAAACTGCTTCTCACCAATGTGGATAAGCCCGTTCAGGAAGGTGCCGTTGGTCAGGACCACCGACTTGCCCCGGAACTCAATGCCGAGCTGGGTTTTCACGCCTACTACCGTGTCGTTTTCTACCACTAGGCCAGTCACGGCCTCCTGCCAGAAGTCCACGTTCGGGGTTTGCTCCAGGGTCAGGCGCCACTCCTCAGCAAAGCGCATCCTATCACTTTGCGCGCGTGGGCTCCACATGGCGGGGCCTTTCGAGCGGTTCAGCATCCGGAACTGAATCATGGTTTTGTCGGTGATGATGCCCGACTGTCCGCCCAGCGCGTCAACCTCGCGCACAATCTGCCCTTTGGCTACCCCGCCCATGGCTGGGTTGCACGACATCTGCGCGATGGTGTTCATGTTCATCGTCACGAGCAGGACCTTCGAGCCCATGTTGGCAGCCGCGGCGGCCGCCTCACATCCGGCGTGGCCGGCTCCTACTACAATAACGTCGTACTCTTCTTGCTGAAACATGGCAGGGTAACAGTAGCGCGAAGCTCCAGCTTCGCGTTTCGGTGAACGGGTTGGCAGCGAAAGCTCCCGGTAATTCGTTCGAGGTAAACAACAGGTGCGGCCTCAGTCGTTCAATGAAGTACGAAGCTGGAGCTTCGCACTGCACGTAAACAGAAAACGCCCGCGTTGAGACGGACGTTTCTTCAAGAAATCAAGTTCAGAAGCCAGACGCAACACGCTCAAAACGTGTGCAAAGATACGCAGCCGCCGGCTTACTCACGAGAGAAGCTAGGCGAAGCATTATTCAAACTCGTCGAAATACTCGTTGGGCAGATCTGCTATTATCTGAGCTGATTGAGCTGCTACGGTATCCCAGGAAAACGGTAGCCATAGGCCACTAGTACAGTCGAATACCTCGGTGGCTGCCACACAGGGAAACAGCTTGTAGTCGAACTTAGGGTAGTTATGTACTAAGTAGCCAGGGTAGTAATGGGTGTTCTGCTTAGCTAGGGCGTGCTTGATCTTCAGCAGCATCAGGTACTTGCCCAGGCTATGCTTGCGGTAACTGGGATGATAGAAGTTCATGATGCCCGCCATGGTGCGGGTGCCGCTGTCGAAAATACCGGCCGCAATCAGTTGGTCGCCGTCTCGCACCTCAAGTACCTCCGAATTAAACACATTGTGCGTGGCACCGGCCAGCATGAACGCTTCCACCGTTTCGGGCGCGTCGAAGGTGATGGAGCTGCGGTACTGGGCGTAAAGGGCCTCTAGCTCAGCAGTAAGCTGGAATGGCCGAATTGTGGTCGTAAACCGCTCGTTTATGCGCAGCAGGCGGCGCTGCTCACTGCCAAACTCCACCTCGGGCAGCACTAGGCGCAGCCAATGCACCGTGTACAGATTGTCATTCACGGGCAGAAACCGGCACGTAAACAGGTCTTGGTGCATCCGATAATAGCCCTGACTCAAGTAATAATCTAGTACATCACCTCTGATTGTGGGCAGATAAGAAGGCGTAGTAGACATGCGGTGGTTGGTGAATGGTAGGTAGCAGGAAGGTGGCCTAGAGTTAATATTAAGCGCGTATTACTGAGCTAAAGAGGTCAGACTTAACACGCGAACTTCTCTGGCAACTATAACGGCATCTAAGCCCGCGGAAGAATCAAACGTGCATTTGATATTACTAGCACTTTCTTCGATTACTAAATCATAAAGTACATTTTGGTGGCTGAAGTCGGCAAACTCCAATTCCTGAATGTCAGTGAATAGAAGCTCTAGTGTGCAGGATGTATTCGTCTCGGAGCCTGCATCTGCCAACGTGTGAGTCTTTTTCGTCGAGATATTAAGTGAGAATGTAGCAGAAGGCCAGTAGCCTGGGTTAGCCTCAAAAATCACCTTGGTAATCTCTGCGTCGTGAAAGCTAGGCCAGTAGCCAAAGTGCTGCCGAATAAGTTCAGCATTGCCTATCCGAGCCAGCGCAGGATTTTCAGGTTTAGCCATTGCTGGCAAGAGGTAAAAAGGTGAGCGTGGAAGATCATCAGGTCGAACTTGTCGAGACATGACGGTCTTTTAAATAAGCTGAAGTTCTAGGCCACCTAAAACTAAAAACGCCCGCGTTTCGGCGAGCGTCTTTGTGAGTATTTATTGGGTCAACGTCAGATCAATAGGCCTAGAAGGTGCGCAAGGAGAGGCAGTAATCTTCTTTCTTGCGCATGGCAGTCTGGCTGAGCAGGTCCTTGTCGGCGTAGCCTAGCAGGTGCAGCACGCCATGAATCATAACGCGGTGCAGCTCGTCGCGGAAGGGTACGCCCAGCTTTTCGGCATTATCCCGCACGCGTTCCACCGAGATGAAGATGTCGCCCTCAATAATGTCCGACGTATCGGCATTATCGAAGGTGATGACGTCGGTGTAGGTGTCGTGGTCGAGGTACTCCATGTTTACCTTGTGCAGGTACTCATCGGAGCAGAAGATGTAGGTGAGCTGTACAATCTCGTACTCGTGCACCTTGGCTACCTGTTCAATCCAGGAAGTCAACGATTCAGCGTCGCCTAACTCGAACTCGACATCTTCCACCAGAAACTCGATACCGTGTACCTCGTGCTCGTGGGTGGTATCGTTGTCCTCAAACTCGTCGTGGTCGTGCGGAAAGTCGCTCATACTTAGTTGCTGGCGGAAGCGTTTTCGGCGTCGTTCAGAGCAGGCTCCTGGGGGTTAGGCAAGAAGAACGTCAGCTGCACATTGCGGCCATCCTTCTGGAACTCCACCTCGTCGGCTAAGTGCCGGATCAGGAAGATGCCCCGACCACCGGGGTTTTCGATGTTCTCGGGAGCGGTAGGGTCGAGAAGGTTGGTGTAGTCGAAACCTTCGCCCTGGTCTTCTACCTCAAACTTCACGCGGTCGGTATCTACCTGCAGCGACAGAAATACGTTCTTGTCCTTGTCGAACTTGTTACCGTGCCGAATGGCGTTGTTTACCGCCTCTGTGACGGCCACCATAATGTTGCCGTAGATGTCGTCCTCAATGTGAAACGTATCCTTCGAGTTGTCGATGAAACTCTCCACCACGCGGATATTTTCGACCAGCGAAGGAATCTGAATTTTAACCTGCTTCATAAAAAGAGAAAAGAGGGAAAGCGGCGTAGGGGCGGTAAAAGTAGCTCAACGCTACTTCATTTTCTGAAAATATTCACTGACCTCGCGCTGATAGTACGGCGTGAGGGCGGGTGGAACCGTGCGGAGCAGCTCCGTTTGCCGATTTTGCTGGCGTTTGTACTGATCAAATGCCGGCGGAAAAACAGGCGGACGATTCTGGGCCGTCTGGGCTTCGCGCTTATCGTCCTGGTCTCGCTCCCGAGCCGATTTCTCGGCTTCCAGCAAGCGGGTCAGGATTTGACGCTGACGCAGAACAGTTTGCTCCGTCAGCCGCTTGTTTACGAGGTCGGTTTCGGTTTGTTCCATCATTTTTTTAACGTCGCCGAGACCCCCGGCACCGTCCTGGCCTTTGCCATCTTTGTTGGTACCCGGTTTGCCTCCGTTTTTCTGCTGCATGCGCTCTAGCTCCTGCATGGCCTGCCGCAGCATTTGCTGCTGCCCAGCCAGTTTAGCCAACTCTTCGCTGAGGGCGCGACCCTGCTTACCACTCTGCTGCAGCTGCTGAATTTGCTGGTTGAGTTGCTGCTGCATGCGGCCTAGCTGGCCCTCGCCGGCGGCGCTGCCTTTCTTCTTTTTGCGGCTGCCTTTGCCTCCCCCACCCTGCTGTTGCTGCTGGCTTCGGCGCTGCTGCTCCTGCATTTGTTGCAGGGCATCATTGAGCATCAGGGCTAGGTTGTTCATGCTGGTCATGGCTAGCTGCTGCGAGCTGGTGGCCCGGCCCACGTTACGCTGCCGAATTTGGTCGAGGCTTTCGTCCATGCGGCCGTTCATCTCGCCCACCTCACGGGTCACAAAGCTCTGAATCTGGAAAACCTTTTTGGCCAGCGCATACAAGGAGTCCTGCACCACGCGGGCGTCGTCCTTAAGCTTGCGCTGGGTCTGGCCGAGCTGCACAAAGCGCGGGTCAGACTGGTCAACGGTGCGGAACTGCTTCATCAGGGCTTCCTCATCGAAGCTAAGCTTAAGCAAGTTTTCCAGGATGTCGCGCAGGTCGTCGATGTTCTGCTGCTGCTGGTCAGATTCCTCTTCTTCTTGCTGTTGCTGCATTTTCTGAGCCATCTGCTTCATCTTGTCTGCAGCTTGCTTCTGGCTCTGACTGGCCTTCTGGTTCTGGTTTTTTGAGAGCTGCTCCTGGCTTTCCTGCTGCTGCTGGTCCACGTCCTGCTGCTCCTGCTTCATCTCGTCGGCCCCATTCTGGTCGTCGAGCTGCTTGTCCAGTTCCTTCATGTCCTTGAGGTCCTGCTTTAGCTCCTCAAACTGCTGCTTCTGCTCGGCCTGCTTTTGTTGCAACTCCTGCTGCTTTTGTTGCTGCTGGGCTTTGTCCTTAGGAGCATCGCCGGAGTTCTTATCGTTCTTCTGGGTTTCCTCGGCTAACTTCTCCTGCTCCTTGGCTAGCTCCTGCAGCTTTTCCAGAGCCTGGTCCTGCTTCTGCTCAAACTGCAACTGCTTGAACATTTCTAGAGCGCGCTCCAGCTCTTTCTGCAAGGTGTTCTCCTTGTTTTCGAGTTGTTGCAGGAGCTTCTGCATTTCAGGCTGGTTCTGGTCTTTCTGCTGGTCCAGGAGCTTCTGCAGCTCCTCGTAGAGCTTCTTGGTCTCCGGGTCGAGCAGGGTTTCCATCAGCTTCTGCAACTCCTTGGCTTTCTCGGCCAGCTCCTCGTTTTTCTCCGGGTTGAGCTGATTTTGCTGCTCCTGCAATTGCTCAAACTGCTTCTTCAACTCGTCGAGGGCCTGGTCCATCTGCTGTTTCTGGTCCAGCATGTCCTTGAGCTGCTTGCGGTCCTGGAAGTTCAGGTCGCGCTTCACCTTGAGCTTGTCCTCGGCCTTGGCTAGCTCCCGCTCCATCTTCTTGCTCTGCTCCTTCGACTGGCTCAGTTGGCTCTGCACCGCCTGGCTCTGCGAGGCCAGCTGCTGGCGCATTTCGGTGCGTGAGGGCAGCCGGAACTCCGCCGCCCGGCTCCGCGCCGATTTCGGGCCGTGCACGCCGTCGTTGTCCCACACCTGCACAAAATACTCTAGCCGGTCGCCGGGCTTGAGGCCTAGCGGCCGGATATCCCACTGGTGGGCGTAGCTCTGGTTGGGTCCGCTGCCCAGGGGCAGGGCGCGGGTTTGATAGGCAGCATTGGGCCGGGCCTTGCTCAGCACGCGGTAATGCAGCTGCAGGCGTGAGAGGCCATAATCGTCGCGTACGTTGCCGGCCAGGGCCAGGAAGCGGAGCGAGGTAGTATCCTGGAAGCTTTCCAGCGTAATCTCAGGCGCTTGGTCTGGAATTACGGTGAGCTGGTACTGAATTGGGTCGCGGTTGGGGCTGAAGCTATTCTGGAGCTGCACCGAGTAATCTTGGCTACGCATGACCTTGCGGCTCACTCGGAACAGCTCGTCATTGGCTTCGGCCGTCACGGTTTCGTCGGGGTTGCGGAACTGCAGCTGCAGCTTATCGGTGGCGGCGGTAGTGAACTCCCACTGCACCGTGCTGCCTTCGGGCACCGTGAGGTTGCCGGAGTTGCGGATGGTTTCGGCGGGCTTACCAATGTAGGCCGGGTAGGCCACTCGCACAGCAAAGTCGCGCAGGTTGGGCCGCTCCCGCACCTTCAGGTCGTAGTCGGAGGAGGTAACGTTGGCTGCCGAAAGCTGAAAGTTTACGTCCTGCTGGAGCTGCCGAAATTGGTACTGGAAGCGGTTGCCCTGGCCACGGGTCAGGCGGCGAGTACGCCCTCCGTACTCAATACTGATTTCGTTAGGCAGGGCCTCACCTTCCACGGCTACATCCAGGGTAAAATCTTCGCCCTTGAAGGCTTTCAGGTTCTTATTCTCAATTACAAACCGGAACGGCGCAGGTGGGCTGTACTTGTTGTTGTAGTGCAGAATCCGCTCGGTGCCCTGCACGAACAAGGCCGGGTAAATCAAGAGCACCAGCACAACCACGGCGGCGGGCACGGCTACGTACTTCCAGAGTGGCCTAGTCTGGCTTTTGATGTTGATGCCCTGGCTGAACTCTACGCCGCGTAGCTGGGCCGCGCGTTGGTCGAGGCTGGCGGCTAGCAGGGCGTTGGTCTGGGCCTGGCCCCGTAGCTGCAGGGCGTTGAGCAGGCGGTCCTGCACGTCAGGGAACAACTCCCCCACCCGGCGGGCGGCCTGCTCATCGGTGAGCATGCGGCGCAGGTTGGTGAGGGCGGCCAGCGGCTGCCAGATCCAGCGCCCAAACGCGTACACCGACAGGCCTACGAACCCGAATAGCAGCCCGGCCCGCACCCACGTGGGCAGGTACAGGAAGTACTCAAGCAGGTTGACTACCAGAAACAGGGTGAGCAGCAGCCCGCCGGCCACCAGCGCCCCCCGCACCAGCAAACTCAGATAAAATTTACGCTTAAAGGCATCGAGCCGGGCCAGCACATCGTCCAGCGCCCGGGTTGTTGCAGGGTCTTGCTCCACCATAGGTCTTCAGCCAGTTTCAGGCCTGGGAAAGATACGGATTTAAGGGCGCAGGATGCACCAACCCGTCTCCTCACTGGAAGGACGTACGGGAAGGGGTAAAATGTTCCGTTTCGAAGCCGCCTGTATCCACTCCCCTAAAACACCTCACCCAAGTTGAAGGCTAGGCCTCTCGACCCATCGGCACCAATACCGTAATCAACGGAGAGGTTAGTGCGGGATACTTTATTGAGATTAAGGCGTAGGCCAGCCCCTATGGCGGGCACTACTTTATCGAAGCGGGCGGTAAGTAAAGTGCCGGAAGCCAGAGGCGAGTTTTCAGAAACGGTTTGCGCGTTGCCGAACACTACGCCGCCCAGCAGGCGGTTGCGGGTGATGCCGAAACGGTACTCGGCCTCGGCATACAGCAAATTCTTACCCCGGAAACGGCCCTGAATAAAGCCGCGCCCCATATTACTGTAAGTGTCCCAACCAGTACTAGGTAGGTCCAGAAAGGGCGGATTGCCGTGTAGGGTGAGGGCGTTGTACGACCACAGAGCCAGCACGTCCTGGGAGGTGGGCGCCAGCTTGATGTAGTGGCGGGCATCTACCAGCAAGGTCTGGTAATTGTTGTCGCTGCCCAGCCACTGCGAGTTGAACCGGAGCACCGTGTTCACGTAGGTGCCACCCAGCGGGTTAATGCTGTTACCCCGGCTGTCGTAGAGCAGGCTCATGGTAGGCCCGGAGGAAACCGACTCGCCCCGTACCCCGTCCTGGTAGTAGGAAATGCGGTCTACTTCCTGGCCGTCGGAGCGGCTTACAATGTCCCAGTGGTAGTCGAGCTGGTAACCCAGACCCGCGTACAAATCTTTGCTGATGTTGCGAAGGCCACTCTGGTACACCCGCAGGTAGTTATAGTCCATCAGCACGGCGCGGTCGAGGGAGGTGTGCATGCCCAGGCCGTAGGTGCTCTGCGGGTAGTGCATCACCCGCCAGTCGCCCACCCAATTGAAGCGGTTGCCGGGGTTCCAGATGCTAGAGGTAGCCGTGAGAATGATCTGTTTGTTCTGGGTATAGCTCAGGGCCGATACCAGCGTCGACATGTTTGCTCCGGCCCGCTGAAAGGCCACGTTACCCGTGAGCTGGGCCAGCAAGCGGGTTTGCTGGGTGTAGCCAATGGCCGGAATCACCCATACAAACTTGCGCCCCTGGCCTAAGGCCGCCGAGTCGTGGGCCGCCATGTGGGTCTTGGGAAAGAGGGTGCGGTACAAATCCACCACATCCTGCTGGGGCCGCCGCCCTACTCCCACTAGCTGCACGCTGTGGCGCGGAGGGGCCATGGCTGCGGCCGTATCGGGCGCCTGGGCAGAAACTGGGCCGCTCAGCAGCCCGCCGAGCAATAGGCCTAGGCTACCCTTTCTATTTACTTGTAACACTGTGCATATTCTTCCGGCCCGCTATACTTCAGTGCCGAGATATCTAAAACTCAAAGGTCCGGCAAATGATTAGGAGCGGTTTAAGTTTTTCAACCACTCTTGGTTATTACTCGATTAGTGGGACGCTAAAGCTAGTTCCCCTCCTCAGATAAGGAAGGGTTAAGGGGTAATTGACCAATCGCTGTTTACAGAGAACGTCATTCCGAGCGCAGCCGAGGAATCTCGCTCGAATCATTGGATTACCTCGACAACATCAGCACGCGAAATTCCTCGGCTGCGCTCGGAATGACGTTCAGGGGGTGAACGATCTGGAGTAAGCCGTTCTAGGCCAGTCAACCACCCCAAACCCCTTCTCAGCTGAGGAGGGGAACTAGCTTTAGCCTAGTTTATTAAATAAGGTTCCGGCTACTGCCACCACTGCAGCTGCGGGAGGGGCTGCCCTAGGGTTACGGGTTGGCCTAGCTGGGGGGTAGTCATAGGTAGGCTATGGCGAGCGGCTGCGGCGGAGGCGCGCTTCACGGGGTCGTTCCACGGGTGGTGGGCTTCGGTGAAAGCACCCCAGTGAACGGGCAGCAGCACCTTGGCCTGTATATCTAGGGCGGCTTGCACGGTTTGCTCGGGCAGCATGTGGATGTTGGCCCACTGAGCATCGTACTGGCCGCACTCCATCAGGGCCAAATCAAAGGGGCCATGCTGACGGCCGATGGCCTGAAAGTGAGGTCCGTAGCCCCCGTCGCCGCTATAGAACACGCGTTTTGTCGCCGATTTTATTACCCAGGAACTCCAGGAGGTGGAGTTGCGGTTGGTGAGGCCGCGGCCGGAGAAGTGACGAGCCGGCGTACTGAAGATGGTCAGGCCGGGCAGCTTTACTGAGTCGCCCCAGTCCAGCTCGTGTACCTTTTCGGGCGCCACGCCCCAGGCTAGCAGGTGGGCCCCTACGCCCAGCGGCACGTAGAAATTGCTGGTCTTGTCCTTGAGCCGCAGGATGCTCTGGTAATCGAGGTGGTCGTAGTGGTCATGAGAAATTAGTACGGCATCAATGGGCGGCAGCTCCTCGGCGGTAATGGCCAGCTGCGGGTTGTAGCGCTTGGGCGTGACCCAGGAAAGGGGGCCCATTTTCACGCTTAGCATGGGGTCGAGGAGAATGTTTTTGCCAGCTATTTCAACCAAGCTCGCCGAGTGCCCAAACCAAGTGGCCCGCACCGTTTCAGGGGCTTTCTGCTCAATGTAGGCGGCCATGAGCGGCTGCGTAGGCAGGGGGCCGTCGGGCTTGGCGTTGGGCGTCTTGCTGAACAGAAATTTCCACAGCACCGAGAAGGTGCTACCGCCTGTCATCATCTCCGTGGGCACCAAGTTCTTGAACTCCCCGTCCTCGTAGTGACCCGACTTAGCGTAGGCCAGTCGTTGGGCTTTGGTGGGTTTGCCGCCCAACTCGGGGCTCAGTTTGGCAAAGGCCACGCCCACCACCAACAGTACAACTATCAGACTGGCAGTCAGGCGGCCAAGTACTCTCAACGATTTACGCATAGCTTCAATTAGTTCGGGCTCAGCCCGGGGTAGTGGAGTAAGCAGACGCATAAACCCTACAAATACCTTACGCGCTAGGCCAATCGATGGCCTACAAACAGCAAACCGCCCTGCCCGACTAAACGGACAGGGCGGTTTGTGAAGCTAGAGCGGGTGGTAATACCGCGCTAGGCCAGGTTACTTGGCATCGGCAGATTTTGCGTCAGCTTTTTCGTCTTTGTCTTTCTTAGCCTTGCGCTTCTCCTTTTTGCCGTTCGCGTCCTTGGTCTTGATTTTCATCTTCTCATTGTCGGCGGGGGGCGTTACAGCAGCGGGGGCCGGAGCGGCCATGGGGGTAGAGGCGGCGAGGGGCAGGCCCTCCGTGTCTAGCTCAACCACTTCATAGCCCAACTCAGCGAGGCCGGGGAACGACTTAGCGCGGTCACCTACTACCAGGATGTACATGTTGTCGGCGGGTAGGTATTTCTGCGCGCTGGCTTGCACATCTTCCTTGGTCAGGTTCTTCAAAATCTGGCTCTGCTGCTTCACGTAGTCCTGGGGCAGGTCGTACTCCACCAAGCGCGAGAGGAAGGCGGCCTTCTGCTGGCCAGTCTCGTAGCGCAGGGCATCGTTCTGGCCCACCGATGATTTCAGGAACTGCAGTTCCTCATCAGAAACTCCGTTGCGGTAGTTCTGAATTTCCTTCATGAACTCCTTCACCGAGGCGGCGGTGGCATCGGCGCGCACGCCCGCTGAGGCCGTGAACGGACCCACGTAGCGGGTGCTGCTGAAGCCCGAGCGGGCACCGTAGGTGTAGCCTTTGTCTTCGCGCAGGTTCAGGTTGATGCGCGAGTTGAAGGCCCCGCCCAGCAGGTAGTTGGAGAGGTAAGCGCGGTAGTAGTCACCGGTAGCATCGTAGGTGAAGGGCGTGAGGTAACCCACCCGGATTTCCGACTGCGCAGCACCATCTTTGTTCACGAAGTAGATGCGCGTTTTGTCGGGCTTGGGTGCATTTTCACCGGCGGGCAGGCTGATATTCTTCTGAGGCCAAGCCTTCAGGAAAGCCAACTGAGGAGTGAGCGTGTTCTGGTCCACGTCGCCCACGGCTACCAGGTAGCTCACGTTGGGCGCGTAGTACTGCTGGTAGAACTGCTTCACGTCATCCAGCGTCAGGGCCGACACCGTGGCAGCCGTACCGCTCGTGGGCACGTTCAGGATGTTGCTAGGGCCGTAGAGCAGGCGCGAGTACGCCTTATCAGCAATGACTACCGGCTGGGTGTTCTGATTGGCAATGTTCTCCAGCGTCTGCTTCTTGATGCGGTCGAAGTCGGCCTGGTCGAAGCGCGGGTGCATGAGGCGCTCTTCCAGCAGCTTCATGGTGGCGGGCAGGTTCTTGGTCAGGCTTTGCACGTACACCGTGGTGTTGTCGTCGCCGGCCGAAACGCGCACGGTACTACCCAGCTTATCCAGCTCGGAGCTGAACTGCTCGCCGGTGTACTTCTGGCTGCCTTCATTCAGCATGGCCGCCGTGAGGGAAGCAATACCGGCCTTGTTAGGCATGGTCTGCTCCAGGCGGTGGCCACCCCGGATGGTCATCAGCATGGTAACCGTCGGAATTTCCTGGTTGCGGGTACCAATTACGCGCAGGCCGTTATCCAGAGACGTCTGCCAGATGGCGGGCACCTGCACTACCGGGTTGGCCCCGGCGGCGGGCTGCTTGCTGCGGTCAAACGTATCCGTCGCCTTCACATATTTCAGGCCTTCGTAGCCGTAGTCGGGGGCTTTGTAGCCTTCCTTGCTTACAGTGTAGTTGTCGGCTTTGGCAGGCTGCACGCCACCAGTCTTGGGCACTACGCTCAGAATTACCGCCGACTTGCCCTTCAGGTACTGGTTGTACACGCGCTGCACATCGGCCTTGGTCACGGCCCGAATGCGCTTCAAGTCCTCGGGCAGTCGGTTGGGGTTACCGAAGTAAGTTTGGTTGGCGGCCAGCTGGTTTACCTTGCCGTTTACGCTGCTCAGACCATTGATCAGGTCAGCTTCTTCGGAAGCCTTGAAGCGCTGAATGTCCTCGTCGGTTACGCCACGGGTTTCAAACTCCTTCAGAGTTTTGCGCAGCGTCAGCTCCAATGAGTCGAGGGTTTTGCCGGGGAAGGGCAGCGCAATCAGTGAGAACTCGCCGGCCAGCTCGTTGTTGCTGCTGTAGGCCGTAGCCTGCACGGCCTTCTGGGGCTTCGTCAGGTTCTTGTACATCAGGGAGTTCTTGCCCTGCCCGATAACCTGAGCTAGCACGGCCAGCGGCACGTCGTCGGGGTGGCCGTTAGGAACGGTTGGGTACACCATGCGCAGCATCGGGAAGCGTACGTTGTCCTGGTAGCTCACGTAGCGGTCCTGGGTCAGCTTCACGGGCGCCAGCTTCTGGCTCGCCACGGCCGGGCCGCGGTTGATGGGGCCGAAGTACTTCTCCACCATCTTCACCACCTCAGCCGTCTTCACATCGCCGCCTACGGTGAGAGTGGCGTTGTTGGGGCCGTACCAGCGCAGGAAGAAGTTCTTGAGGTCGTTCACGTCAGAACGGTCCAGGTCTTCGAGGTAGCCAATCGTCGACCACGAGTAGGGGTGGCCGTAGGGGTACAGCGTCCGGATGATATACTCGTTGGCCTGCCCGTAGGGGGCGTTATCCACGCGCTGGCCGCGCTCGTTCTTTACCGTAGAGCGCTGAATTTCAAATTTCTTCTGCGATACGGCATCCAGCAGGAAGCCCATGCGGTCGGCTTCCAGCCACAGGCCGGTTTCCAACTGGTTGCTGGGCAGGGTCTCGTAGTAGTTGGTGCGGTCGAGGTTGGTAGAGCCGTTGAGGGAACCGCCGGCCGAGGTTACCAGCTTGAAGTGCTGCTGGTCGCCCACGTGGTCGGAGCCTTGGAACATCATGTGCTCAAAGAAGTGCGCAAAGCCCGACTTACCGATCTGCTCCCGGGCCGAGCCCACGTGGTAGGTCACGTCTACGTGTACCAGCGGGTCAGAGTGGTCTTCTGTCACAATGAGGGTGAGGCCGTTGGGCAGCACGTACTTCTCATACGGGATAACCAGCTCATTGCCCTTGCGGGTTACTTTCTCCACCAGCTTGGCCCCACCAGCCGTAGCAGCAGGCGCTTTCTGAACCGTGGGTGGCTTGGGAGTAGACTTTTGTTGAGCCATTGCCGGGTTGAAGGCTAGGGAGAAGCCCAGCCCAAGCAAGAGCAGATGATTACGAGTCATTAAATAGGGGAAATAGAGGATGAAGAAAGTTCGTAGCCCGGAAGTTACGCCGTCAAAGACACAGTAAAAAATAGGAAGATGCAAGTAGTGGCCTAGGCCTATTCCGGGGCAGTGAGCAGCACTAAGCCGCTCCAAATGCTTTCAACCAAGGGGATGTAATTCCAGCAGATTTTCGGCACCTTGAACCGGAGTGGCCTAGCAACTGCAAATGGGCGCTAGGCCACTCCAGATACTCTACACTTCTCCCCTACCTGCGTATGCGCGTTCTTTCTTCCGCCGCCCTGGCGGGCCCGGCCCTGCTGCTAGGCCTGTTGGCCGGCTGCCAGGGTAACACCTCCTCAACCACTACTGCTGCCGGTACTGCTACTGCTGCCGCCGACACCACCACTGCCTCCCCACCCGACGGCATCACAACGGCCGACATCGGGAACCACATCAAGGTGCTGGCTTCCGATGAGTTTCAGGGTCGCAAACCCTTCACCGCGGGCGAGGAAAAAGCCACTGCCTATTTAGCCGACGAGTTTAAGAAACTGGGCCTGAAGCCCGGACCCGATGGCTCTTACTTCCAGAACGTGCCCTTGGTAGAAATTACGGGTACGCCCTCCAGCACCATGCAGGTAACCGGCAAGGGCCAGAACCTGACCTTCAACTACAAAACCGACTTCATGGCCTTTACCGAGCGAGAAGTGCCCTCGGTAGCCCTTAAAAACTCCGAACTGGTGTTTGCCGGCTATGGCGTGGTAGCCCCCGAGTACGGCTGGAACGACTACGCGGGCCTCGACGTGAAGGGCAAAACCGTAGTGGTATTGGTGAATGACCCCGGTAATGCCGGCAATGACACTACCATGTTCAAGGGCAAGGCTATGACCTACTACGGCCGTTGGATGTATAAATATGAGGAAGCCGCCCGCCAGGGTGCCGCCGGCCTACTCATTGTGCACGACACTAAGCCGGCCGCCTACCCGTGGTCGGTGGTGCAGAGCAGCTACTCCGGCGCCAAGCTGCGCCCCCAAACCGCCGATAAGGGTGCCAGCAAGTGCGCCATTGAAGGCTGGCTGACCCTCGACGCTACCAAAAAGCTGTTTCAGGCTGCTAACCTTAACTACGACCAGCTCTACGCTGCCGCCAATAAAAAGGGCTTTAAGGCACAGCCCATAGGTCTGACCCTGAGCGTGAGCGTGCAGAACCAACTGCGCCGCCGCAACTCCAAAAATGTGGTGGCGGTGCTGCCCGGTGCCGCCCGGGCCAATGAGTACATCATCTACTCGGCGCACTGGGACCACCTCGGCATTGGCCCCGCCATCAACGGCGACTCTATTTACAATGGTGCGGTGGATAACGCCAGCGGCTGCGCGGCCCTGCTTAGCATTGCCAAAGCCTTCACCAAATTGCCCCAGCCACCCGCCCGCAGCATTGTGTTTCTGGCCGTAACGGGCGAAGAGCAAGGCCTACTGGGCTCGGGTTACTATGCGGCCCACCCCCTGTTTCCCCTCAACAAAACGGTGGCCGACATCAATATGGATGCTCTCTCCTCCTTCGGGCCCATGCGCGACCTGACCGTGGTGGGCTACGGCCAGTCAGATCTGGATGACTACGCCCGCGCGGCGGCAAAAGAGCAGGACCGCTACATTCAGCCCGATGCGCAGTCGGAGAAAGGGTTCTACTACCGCTCCGACCACTTCAACTTTGCCAAGGTGGGCGTACCCTCGCTCTATGCTAGCGGAGCCGCCGACAGCCGGGCCAAGGGCAAGGACTACATCACGCAGCAGCACGCCGAGTTTGAGGAGAAGCACTACCACCAGCCCTCGGATGAGTATAACCCCAACTGGGACCTGCGGGGTATGGAGCAAGATGCCCGCCTGTTGTTTAGGGTAGGGCAGCGTCTCGCTGGAGAAACCACCTTCCCCAACTGGAAGCCCAGTTCCGAGTTCCGGGCTATCCGGGAGAAGAGCATGGGACAGAAACCGAAGGCTTAGGATACGGAGAATAACAAACGAAAGGGGGCACCGCAAAATAACTTGCGGTGCCCCCTTTGTGTTGAGTTCATGTGAAAATCATCAAGAAGCTGGTATGATAAAGGTCATGTTAGAAAAATTTGCAAGGTGTCTCAAAATGGGATAAGTAAGCCCTACCTTTGCTGCAATTGACTTTCCTCATGCAAGCACCCGAAATCGACTATGTGGCTCTCTCCTACCGTCCTGACCTTCGGCTGCTGTTTCTGCGGTGGAAGAGGCCGGCTTCTCCGGCGGAGCATCGGGCCGGGTATCAAGCTGCTCTTCAACTAGCTCGGAAAGAACAAGCGGGGCGCTGGCTGGTAGACTTGCGTAGTCGAGGACTAGCCGACCCAAACGATTTGCAATGGGTATTACGGGAGTTTCGCTCTGATTTTCAGGCTGCCCTGCCCGATACCACCCGCCGACTGGCCTACCTGACCACCCCCTACCACGCCGATATTCTGCGGCCCCGCTTATTAGAGCTGGACACTCCGACGGATGGCGGCACTGATATTCGCGTGTTTACCGAGGAGATGCCAGCCCAGCAATGGCTTCAATCGGGCAATTAAGCAGAAGGCCCCAGCAGGGCGGAGTGGCCTAGCCCTCGGCCCACCGGTAGCGCCGTTCTTTCCACTGAATGTAAGATGGCCAAACAGTGTAGACCAAGGCTGCTACCGACATGACCAGTAGATAGAACTCGTAAAAAAACACCACCTGCCACGACTCGCGCCGACCAGCCTGCCGGAGTGTAATGGTCAGGAACAGCGTCTGGCATAGCACCTTAGCGGCATATAGCAACGCAATAGTGGTGTAGGGCAGCAAGCCCGGCCACCCTAGTATAGTGTAGAAAAAGCCGTAGGAGCTGAACAACACCGTAAGTTGCCAGGGCAACCGGCTGGCACCCTTCATCCAGCGTTTGCGCTGTTGCAGTAGGTGGCGCACTGTAGGCTGCGGTACTGATACGCCCAGCGCACTCGGAGAAATGATGTTGCGGAAGCCCCACCCCTGGCCTACAATCTGCTCGAACAGCTGCAGGTCCTCCGTGATGCTAAACGCCAGCGCCTCGTACCCCCCAATCGACTCATAAGCAGCCCGGGTCACGAGCATGTTGTTGCCCACCGCTGTAATGGGCAGGCCTAGGTCAGTAAGCACCCGAATCAGGCTCAAGCCAAACAGCCAATCGAGCCCTTGCAGGCGCCCAAAAAGGTTGCCGTCGGCGGTGGTGATGCCCGTTACAACGCCTACGCCCTCGGGCGCGGCCGCCAGCATCGTCTGCACCCAATTGGGCGCCAGGGCCATATCGGCATCAGTGAAGAGGAAGTAGTCGGTGGTAGCGGCGCGGCAGAGGTGGGCCAGCACATTGCTTTTGCCTTTAGAAGTGCCCAGTCGGTGCCGGATGGGCAACAGCCGGAACTGAGGTTTATCCTTGATGAAAGCCTCCACCACCGCCATGGTATTGTCGGTAGAAGCATCGTCGCCGATCAGGATTTCCAACTGCTCCGGTGGGTAGTTCAGCTGCGTGAGGGCCTGCAGGCAGCGCTCAATGGTAGCTTCTTCGTTGCGGGCAGCAATCAGGATGCTCACGCGGGGCCGGGCGCCAGTGTCTTGTAGGGCGGGGCGAGGCAGCACCAGCAAGAGCAACATCAGCAAGAATAACCCGAAAAATACGCCGAAGAAGATAACCGGAAATACCATACGCTGCCTGTCAGAATGATAGGCCGCCCCATCGGCTGAGGGCTAAGGTGCGGCGCTGATTGTCTATGGAATACGGCCCGCGCGCTAATTGGTAGAAAGGGGTAAATGCTTATTTTACTATAAGCCACCTCGTAGAAATACGGACAGGCCTAGAATGAAACACGCCCCTTCCACCAAAGCAGAAGGAGCGTGTTTCATTCTAGGCCTGTTTCAGTAGGAGCTTACATTTTGGGTACAACTGCGGTTGGGGTGTCGTAGCCGGGCGAGTCGGTTATCTGAGCGCCAGGTTTTACATCGTCGTTGTCTTTCACCCAGAGGGTCAGGAGGCCCGCCAAGATCATGGAGCCCCCGCCCAGCACCAACGTATTCAGGGTATTGCCTTGGAACACGTTTACGGTGAAGTAGCCCAGGATGGTAGCGGCCACAATCTGCGGAATTACGATGAAGAAGTTGAATACGCCCATGTAGTAGCCCATCCGGTTGGCGGGCAAGGAGCCGGCCAGAATAGCGTAGGGCATTGAGAGGATACTAGCCCAGGCAATACCCACCAGCCCCATCGATACAATGATAAAATCGGGGTTAGTGATGAATTTGAGCGACACAAGGCCTAGGCCACCTAGCAGCAGGCAGAGCATGTGCGTGCGGCGGCGGCTGGTACGGGCCGCTATTAGCGGAATAATAAACGCAAAGACGGCTGCTACCCCGTTGCGCACCGAAGAGCACAAGCTCAACCAGTCGGCGCCATCATTGTACTCTTGCTGCACGCGCTTGGCCGTGGCCTTTTCCTGCTCGGTCAGCTGCCCCTTGTTCAGGGCGTAATTAGCCATGTTCAAGCTGATGACCTTATCGGTTCTGCTAGCCTGAAACTGATCAATTTCGGCTACGTCGCGCTTCAAACCGTCCAGCTCTTTAGCGTTAGCATTATCAGACGGAGCGCCGGTAATCTGGGCCTTTAGCTTCTGGTACAAGGGCGCGTCTACGCGCATGTTGTAAATGTTGCTAGTCACGGCGTTAGTGGCGTAAATCCACATTGAGAACAGCGCAAACCAAGTGAAAAACTGCACTATGGCCAGCTGGCGCATGGCCGCCGGCATGTGGAAGATGCCCGTGAACGACTCGCGCAGCCCATCCCACATACCCACCTTGGCGTTTTCGGCCCGGAACGCTTCCATGTCCTCGGGTGGCGTCTCGTCGCTGGTAACTACCGTGTAAATAACCGAGCTGAGGAAAGCCGCCGCGCCCACGTAAAAGGCCCACTTCACTGAGGGCGGAATCTCGCCGGCTGGGGCCGTATTGCTCATGCCCAGCCAGTTGGTAAACACCCAAGGCAGCAAAGCCGCCACCACCGAGCCCACCCCAATAAAGAAGCTCTGCATGGCAAAGCCCGACGTGCGCTGCTCCGAAGGCAGCTTGTCGCCGACGAAGGCGCGGAAGGGCTCCATGGAAATGTTGATGCTGGCATCCATAATCCAGAGCATGCCGCCCGCCATCCACAGCGCCGAGGAGTTGGGCATCACCAGCAAAGCTAGCGAAGCCAGAATGGCCCCAATCAGGAAAAACGGCCGGCGCCGGCCAAAGCGTGGGCTCCAGGTCCGGTCGGAGAGGTAACCGATGATGGGCTGCACCAGTAGGCCAGTCACCGGCGCGGCAATCCATAGAATCGGAATATCATCCTTGTTGGCGCCCAGGGTTTCGAAGATGCGGCTAACGTTGGAGTTCTGCAGCTCAAAGCCAAACTGGATGCCCAGGAAGCCAAAGCTCATATTCCAGATTTGCCAGAAGCTCAGGCGGGGTTTTTCGCGGGTGCTGGTGGAAGCCGCCGCTACACGGGTTGCCATGTGGTGGGAAGTGGTAAGGGGTGAGGTGATGGGATAATGAGGTGGCCTAGGCCAGTGAAGATGTAGGAGGTACTGGCACGTCAGCCCGCAGTTCGTATTGCTCAGGATAGCGTGCTGGAGCGTTTCACCTTAGCACATCCTCACCTCATCACTTATTTAGCGTTGATTTCGAAGATGTAGGCGCTTTGTGGGGCCAGGGTCACGTTCAAGGCCTGCACAGTGGGAGCCTGGTTGAGAATGTCCGTGTAGGTGTAGAACTGATTGGGGTTGAGGCCCATAAGCTGCATCACGTTGGGCGGGATGCGCAGGGTAGATTTGTAGGTTTTGTCGGGGCTGAAGTTGGCCACGATGAGCAGCTTCTGCTTGTCGGTGTAGCGCACGTAGCTGTACACCTGGCGCTGGTTGTACTGCTGATCGAGGTTATTAGCGTCCTGTAGCTCGTAGAACTTGCCGCGCCGAATGGCGTCGCTCTGGCTGGTGAGCGTGAGCAGGCGGGTGTAGAAGTCGTGGAGCTGCTTCTGGTCGGCATTGAGCTTGCCGCCATCGAACTTGCCGCCGTTCATCCACTTCTGGTGCTCCGGCACGCCCCAATAGTCGAAGATGGTAGTGCGACCATCCTCGCTGGAGAAGCCCTCGGCACCGTGCGCCGGCTCGCCCACGTGCTGCCCAAAGTACAGCATCACCGGGCCCGTGGCCAGCGTGGCCGAAACCGTCATGGCCGGAATGGCGGCGCGGGGGTTGCCGGCAAAGTCTTTGGAGGCAATGCGCTGCTCGTCGTGGTTTTCCAAAAAGCGCAGCATGTGGCCCGCGAAGCCCCGGCTTTCTTCACTCCACACCTTGGTAATGTCTTCGGTGGTGCCCTCCCCGCGCATGAGGCGGCGCAGGCCATCGTAGAGGCCTACCTTGTCGTAGAGGTAATCGAAGTGACCCTGCTCAATGTACATTTTGTACGTCTTGGCGTCGTAGGCCTCGCCAATGAAGATGAGGTCGGGCTTGATTTTCTTGAGCTCTGGAATCACCCAGGCCCAGAATTCTACGGGTACCATCTCGGCCATATCGCACCGGAAGCCATCCACGTTCTTCTTGGTCCAGAAGATGAGGATGTCGCGCATTTTCAGCCACGTATCTGGCGTGGGCGAGAAATGCTTGGCGCGGCCATTCTGGTAATCAACCCCGTAGTTGAGCTTGATGGTCTCGAACCAGTCGTCGACTTTGGGTGCCTCCGAAAACACATCGTTGCCGGTGGCTTTGGCGGGCACTTCTTGAAACTTTTTGTCCTCGCGGGGGCCGGTGAGGGGGCCTAGCGGGTTGTAGCCGGCCGGCACCACAAAGCTCTTGCCGGGCAAGTAGTAGAAGTTGTTGTTGGGCGCGAAGGCCTTAGTCTTGTCGTCCTTCTGCCCCAAGTCTACCACGCCCGCCGGGTGGGCATCCGACTTATAGGTGCGGGCTACGTGGTTAGGAATGAAGTCGATGAGCACCTTCATGTCGTTGTCGTGGGTCCGCTTTACCAGGGCCTCAAACTCCTGCATGCGGTTCTTCACGTTCACGGCCAGGTCAGGGTCTACATCGTAGTAGTCCTTCACGGCGTAGGGCGAGCCGGCCCGGCCCTTTACCACGTCGGCATCATCGAGGGCAATGCCGTCTTTGGTATAGTTAGTCATGGTGGCGTGCTCTAGCACGCCGGTAAACCACACGTGGCTCACGCCCATCTTCTTGATGGCCTGCAGCGCGGTGGTGTTGATATCGTTGAACTTTCCAACCCCATTTTCCTGGAGCGTACCGTAGTGCTTGTTCACGGCCGTTTTGTTGCCGAACAGGCGCGTCATCATCTGGTAAATTACCAGCTTATGGTCCTGGGGTACTTCGTCGGTGGTGTTGGGGTCCGAGCTGGAAATGGTTTCTGCCACGGGAGCTGGGGGTTGCTGATAGAAAGAAAAAGAAGCGAGTCCTAGGGAAAGGACGGCAACCGGCAGTACCAGGTTTTTCATAGGCAGACAATATAGGGAAAAGGGGAAGTGGTGAAGTTGCGGAAGGATGAGCTTACTGAGCTACTGGCCTAGGGAATACTAACTGTTCTGTCTAGGCCACTAGCGCAGCAGATTCACCGCTTCACCACCTCAGCATTTCACCATTCTTGGGTAAGGGGGTGAATCATCAGTTCATCTACTACCACGTGGGGCGGCGCTTCCAGCACGTAGCGCACTGCCTGGGCAATATCAGAGGGCTTGAGGTGGGTCTTTTCGAGTTCGGGCGAGCCGGGGTGGGAGTCGTTGAAGTAGGTGTCCACCATGCCGGGGTAAATGGTGCTCACCTTTACGCCGTGGGGCCGCAGCTCCTTGCGCAAAGAGCCCAGCATGGCATCCTGAGCGTACTTGCTGGCCCCATAGATGGTGCCATGCTCGAAAGTGCGCTTGCTTACATCGGAGGCAATACCCACAATGTGGCCCCGGCCCTGGGCTTTGAGGTGAGGTACCATTGCCTTGCACATCAGGAAGGTGCCCTTCACATTCACGTCAAAAATTCGGTCCCACTCGGCGGCCTCAAAGTTTTCGAGCAGGTTGAAGGAACCTACGCCAGCGTTGCACACCAGAATATCGAGGCGGCCAAAGCGGCTCAGGGCTTCATCTACCACGTTTTGGGCGTCATCGGCATCGGCCACGTCGGCCGGAATGGCTAAGCCCTGGGTTTTAGCGTTGAGCTCTTCCAGTTCCTCGGCGCTGCGGGCTACAGATACCACTTTGGCGCCTTGCAGGGCCAGCAGCAGGGCAATGGCTTTCCCGATGCCGCGGCTGGCACCCGTTACAATGGCTACTTGGTCGGTCAGGTCGGTCATAAGAATCAGGCTTAGTGGGCTTATGCTGAAAAAGCAACCAGTGCTATCCGCATAAGTTACGAGGGACTGCGGAGGTTCCCGCAGTCCCTCGATAGACTATTTCTTCAACTCCACTACCCAAGCCGTGCGGCCAGGAATTTTAAAAGATTTCAGGTCGGAAAGCGTGGCGCCGGTGGCTACCTCCGTACCGGACGTAAACCCAGCGGTGCGCTCGGCAAAGCGGGTGCCGTCTACCGTCTTCTCGTCCTTGTTGCCGTTGAGCATCACCATCACGGTCTGGCCCTGGTCGTTGTAGCGGAAGTAGGTGTACACTCCATCTTGCGGAATGAACTGCATGAGCTTGCCGGTGGCTACTACCGGGTGCGTTTTGCGGTAGTTGGCCAGGGTGCTGAGGTAGGTAAAGGCCTCGCCGGCCTGCCCGGTGCGGCCGGCGGCCGTGAAGTAGTTGGTCTTGTCACCGGCAAAGCCACCGGGGAAGTCTTCGCGCACCTTGCCGTCGGGGTTCGAGAAGTTCTTCATCAGCACCTCAGTGCCATAGTACAGCTGAGGAATACCGCGGGTGGTGAGCAGCCAGGCCACACCCAGCTTGTACTTGGCAAAGTCCTCTCCTATCACGGAGTAGAAGCGGCTCATGTCGTGGTTGTCGAGGAAGGTCACGTTGCGGGTGGCATCCTCGTACATCCAGTCGCCCTGCAGGGCCTCATACACGCGGTTCATGTTGGGCTGGTCGCCGCGTAGGGCGTCGTGAATAGCGCCCTGCGACTGGAAGTCAAACACCGATTCCAGGTTGGACTTGAACCCATCGACGGGCTGGAAGATGTTGCGGGCGAAGAAGGCCTGCTGGGCCGTGCTGCCCACCCAAGCCTCACCAAACTTGAATAGGTTTGGGAACTCCTCGTTGAGAGCCTGCCCCCACTGCATCAGGAACTTAGGGTCAGAGTAGGGGTAAGTATCGATGCGGTAAGCATCTAGGCCAGTGTACTCTACCCACCACAGGAAGTTCTGAATCAGGTAGGTAGCTACCAGCGGGTTGCTCTGGTTCACATCGGGCATGGTGGTGTCGAACCAGCCGCGGTTGTACAGCTTGCGGTCCAGCTCCGAGCCGTAGGGGTCGTTGAGAGCCGAGGAGTTATAGTTGCTGCGCGTGAAGCTAGGCCACTGGTTGAACCAGTCTTTGGCCGGCTGATCCAGGAACAGGTAGTTCTTGCTGCCCATGTGGTTGAGCACCACGTCGTGCACCACTTTCAGCCCGTTGCGGTGGGCCTTGTCTACAAACTGCCGGTACTCCTCCAGGGTGCCGTAGCGGCGGTCGGTGTTGTAGTAGTCGGTGAGGGCATAGCCGTGGTAGCTGGCCTTGGGCATGTCGTTTTCTACCACCGGCGTCATCCAGATGGCCGTGGCGCCCAGGCTCTTGAAGTAGTCGAAGTGGTTCTCGATGCCCTTCAGGTCGCCGCCGTGGCGGGAGTACATCGAGTCGCGGGCCACTTTGGGGGCGCGCATATCCGGGATGTAGTCGTTTTTCGGTTCGCCGTTCGAGAAGCGGTCCGGCATCAGGAAGTAGATGAAGTCCTGCTGGTTAAGGCCCTGCACCTTCTGCTTGTCGCCGGGGGTGGTGCGCTGGCGCAGCTCGTAGGCATACGTCATCTTCTTAGCGCCTTTGAACTCCAGCTGCAGCTTGCCCGGCTTGGCCGTGGGGCTGATGGTGAGGTTGAGCAGCAGGTAGTTGGGGCTCTCCAGCTTCTGCACCCCGTCCAGCGTTACGCCTTCGTACGTCTTAAGGGAGGCCGTGCTGCTGGCAATGCCGGGGCTGTGCACCAGCAGCTGTAGCTTGGGGTTTTTCATGCCCACCCACCAGAAGGTAGGGTCGATGCGGGTAGCGGAGGCGGCTTTGGCGGCCGGGGCGGCCAGCTCAGTAACGGAAGGGGTGGTGGCGGCTACAGCGGGCGCGGCAGCGGCCAGCAGGGTGCCAGCCAGCAAAGGCAGAAATCGGGCTGAGATCATACGTGAGGTGGGATTCAGTGACGGAACTGCAAGATACAGGCTCTGCAATCGGTTGAGGTAATGCCAAAATGCGCGGAATTGGTGCTGTGTTAGCTTATTCTAGGCCACTTTATTTGCCCAAGGTGCCAATGGCGCTACCTGCCGCAGGGGTTGCTAACGAAAAATCCCCGCCGCCTGCAGTACCAGACGACGGGGAGTTGAGTCGGGATGACCACCTGAGGTGGCCTAGCAACTTATTGCAACTTAGCCAGCCAGAGCGAGGCATTTAAGTGCAGGCGGGCGTGGCTCACGTTTTCGTTCCAGCCGTCATACACGGTGTTGCCGGGCGAGCCCGTGCCATCGTCGGCCGGTGAAGAGTCGCCGATGATTACCACGCGGCCCGTGCCAAAGGTGCTGCTGGCAGCCATAGCCAGGTTGTTACCCTGGGTGGCCGAGGTGCGCCAGATCAGGCCCTGCACCGTGGAGTTGGCGGTGGGGTTGAGCGTCATGGTGGCACCGTTGTGGAACGACAACTGGCTCACCCGGCCCTGCGAGCCGTTTATAATGGGGTTGGTGGTAGAGGCCAGCGCGTTGGTGCTGTTTTCTACGATGTTATCCATGTTCACCGAGAAGCCGAAGGGGTTGGCCTTCACGGAATTGTTCTGCATCAGGTCGTTCCAGATTTCTGGCGAGTCCCAGCCGTCGTTGTTGCGGTCGGAAATTGTGTGGTCAGAAATCATGAACAGCCCGCCCCCGTTCTGCACAAACTGCAGGATGGCTGTTTTCTCAGCGGCTGTGAACACCGTGTTCGGCTCATCCACCACAAACACGCTGTAGTTGCTTAGGTCCTGCGGGTTAGCGGTGTTGCCGTAGGTGATGGCCGTGCCAGCGGGCAATTGCTCCACGGAGTGGCCTAGCTTCACTAGGGCCACGCCCCAGGCAGAAATAGCGCCGGTCCAGTAGGTTTCCAGGGTGCTGCTGCTGATACCGCTTTGGTCGGGTGAGGGGTAGCGCGAGGCCACGCCGCTGTTCACGTCCAGGACCCAGTCGGCGTTGCCGGCCAACTCTCCATGCGAGCCATCGAACAGAAACTTCTTGCCACCCGTGGTGGGCGGGGGCGTAGTGGTGCCGGAGCCATATTGCTCCAGGGTCACGTTATCGATGTTGATGCGGTTGGTGCCGCCCGAGATTTTGCGGATCTGCAGGCGGATGTTGCCGCTTAGGTTTACGGTGAACGAGGCTGTGCTCAGGGCAGAGCTGCTGCTAGTGATGGTGCTGCCCACTTTGGCGTAGCTGCTGCCGCTGTTCTGGCTTACCCACAGCTCCCACTGCGAGCTGCCATCGGTGCCGTACACCGCATGCTGCACCGTCACTACGCCCGCGCCGGTTGTTGCGTCGAAGTTCATGCCCACCGTGCCCACGTTACGCACCCGCACCGACTGCGCACCGGTTTTAGGGTCGGCGGTGGCGTTGCCGAGCAGGGCGTCGTTGAGCGTCCAGGAGCCCGAGCCGAGGGTAACGGAGCCCGTGGTGTAGGCCGTTTTGGTGCCCGTGTCAAAGCCTTCGGGGAAGCCGGCGCTGCTTACATTCTGCCCAATGACAACGGCCGTCGCGGGGGTGCTGGGCGAGAGGTCCTGCTTGGCACAAGCCAGCATGGCGAGGCTCAGAACAGAGGCCGTGAGCCAGCGAAAAGAATACTGCATGAAAGGAGGGTTTTGGTTGTGGAGGTAGGAAAGGATGGACTACTGCCCGGCAAAGCTACCCAGCAGATTGCCCATGATACGGCTGAGCAGCATTAATGATTTGTTATCAAATGGCAGACTGACAATCGATTGCTGAGTCCTCGTACGTGAGCTAAAAGGCTGCTGAACACTTTCATCATCCTGCTTGTGTCGCATGCAGAAGGCGCGGTACTGGCCTAGGCCACTACCAATGGCATCTCAATGATGGTTTTTTGTCTTTTATTGGTGGCGGGTTAGCATTTTGGCCTTCCTAGGCTGCTCACCCTCAAACAGTCTGCACTTTTCCGCTTTTTTTGAGCCGGAATCCGTACTCGGTTTCCGAGGCGGACTTGCCGCCATACTTCTCACTTTGACCCTTCGTGCTCCAATGGCATTTGACTTTCAGATGTACGCTACTGCCCCCGAGTTCAGCACTCCGGCGGCTTACTTTTCCATGGAATTTGCGCTCGACCAAGCGCTTAAAACCTACTCGGGTGGCCTAGGCTTCTTGGCTGGCTCACACATGCGCTCAGCGTATGAGCTGAAGCAGAACCTAGTAGGCATCGGCATCCTGTGGTCGTTTGGCTACTATGACCAGGGCCGCAATGAAGACATGAGCATGCGCGCCGACTTCCGCATCAAGCAGTACAGCTTCCTGCAGGATACTGGCCTAGTGTTCCCCATCAACATTCACAACGCGCAGGTGCTAGTGAAGGCCCTGTATCTGGCCCCTGAGACCTTCGGCACGGTGCCGATGTTCTTCCTGACCACCGACATCCCCGAGAACGACTACCTCTCGCGCACCATCTCCCACCACCTCTACGACGCCGACACGGCGGCCCGCGTGGCCCAGAGCATTCTGCTGGGCGTGGGTGGTGGCAAGCTGCTTGATCTGCTTGGCCGTCAGACCGAGGTGTACCACCTCAACGAAGGTCACGGCCTCCCGCTGGCGTTTTACCTCTACGATAAGCACGGCCGCAACCTCGATGAGGTGAAGAAGCGCCTCGTGTTCACCACCCACACGCCCGAGCTGGCCGGCAACGAGGAGCACCCCGTGAAGCTACTCGACGAAATGTCGTTCTTCGGCAACGTGCCGCTGCAGGAAGTGCGCGACTTGGGCCTGGTGGAAAACAACAGCCTCAACTACACGCTTACTGCTTTGCGCTTCTCGCGCATCTCTAACGGCGTATCCAAAGTGCACGGCGAGGTGGCCAACGACATGTGGGGCCACTACCAGGGCATCTGCCCTATCATTGCCATTACCAACTCCCAAAACGGCACCTACTGGCGTGATAAGCAGCTACATGCTGCCCTAGAAGCCAACGACGATGCGGCTTTGCTAACCCGCAAAAAGGAGCTGAAGCAGGAGCTTTTCAAGATTGTTGCCGACCAGACCGGTACCCTCCTCGACCCCGAGGTGCTAACCGTGGTGTGGGCCCGCCGCTTCGCCGGCTACAAGCGCGCCGACCTGATTCTGCGCCACTTCGAGCGTTTCCTAGAAATCGTGAACAGCCAGAACCGCCCCGTGCAGGTAATTTGGGCCGGCAAGCCATACCCCAAGGACTACGGCGCTATCGGCCTGTTCAACGACATCATCGCCAAAACCAAGAACCTGAAGACCTGCGCCGTACTCACGGGCTACGAGCTAGGCCTGTCGGCGGCTCTGAAAAAGGGTTCTGATGTGTGGCTGAACACGCCCCGCTACCCCCGCGAAGCATCGGGCACCAGCGGCATGACCGCCGCCATGAATGCTTCTCTGAGCTTGAGCATCGCGGACGGCTGGATTCCGGAGTTTGTGCGCCACGGCGAGAACGGCTTCATCATCGAGCACACCGACATCAACCAGCCTGACAACGTGAAGGACGATATTGAAGCCACCAACGTGCTCGACGTACTCCAGAACGAAATCGTGCCGCTCTACTACGGGCAGCCCGAGAAGTTCCTGGAAATTGCCAAAACCAGCATGCGCGAAGTAGAGCCCGAGTTCGAGTCGCACCGCATGGCCACAGAGTACTACGAGCGCATGTATAACGCCAAATAGTGGCTGCAGGAGTGGCCTAGACCACTGTACTTAAGCTGTTATATAAAGCCCGTCATCCTGCGCAGGATGACGGGCTTTTGTGTGGAATACAATAGAGAAGAACGTCATGCTGAGCGGAGCCGAAGCATCTCTACCTCTAGCTAACTTCTGACGTGAGGACGAAGCGTGAGAGATGCTTCGGCTCCGCTCAGCATGACCGCCTTTGAATTAGACTAGGCTAGGTCACCTCGTCACTTCATCACCTCATCACCTCCCTTCTACTCATCCAAATACTGGTGCACGAACTTGATGGCCATGCTGCCTTCGCCCACGGCGGAGGCTACGCGGGCCATGGCCCCGGCGCGGCTGTCGCCGGCGGCGAAAACGCCGGGCACGCAGGTTTCCAGCAGGTACGGCTCGCGGTTGTGTTTCCACGATTCGGCGTAGCGCGGGTCGGTTACTAGGTCGCGGCCGGTGAGCAGGTAGCCTTTACCGTCGCACACCACCGTGTTGCAGATCCACTCGGTGCTGGGCTTGGCCCCGATAAAGATGAACAGGGCTCGGGCCGGCCGCTCCTCCAGTTGTCCGTTGCGGTTGAGCACCACTTCCTGCAGATGGTCGTCGCCGCGCACCTCGGCTACTTGGGTATGAGTAAGTAGCTCAATTTTAGGTGTCTGGCCAATCTGCTCAATCAGGTACGCCGACATTGACGCCGCCAAGGAGGAGCCTCGAATCACGATAAATACTCGCCGGGCGTAGGTGGCCAGGTACATAGCGGCCTGCCCCGCCGAGTTGCCGCCGCCCACGATGTACACGTCTTGCTCGTCGCAGGAGCGGGCCTCGGTGCGGGCGGCACCGTAGTACACGCCGGCACCCGTCAGCTGATGAATGCCGGGTACCTCTAGGGTGCGGTAACTCACGCCAGTAGTCAGCACTACGGCGCGGGTCTTTACCTCCGTGTCGTTGCCGAGGGTCAGGATTTTGTAGCCGTCCTGAATGCGTAGGCCAGTCACCTCCTGCGGAGCCAGCAGCTCGGCCCCTAGCCGCACCGCCTGTGACCAGGCCCGGTGGGCTAACTCGCTGCCGCTGAGACCGGTCGGGAACCCCAAGTAGTTCTCAATGCGGGAGCTGGTACCGGCCTGTCCGCCGGGGGCCATGCGCTCTACCACCAAGGTGCGCAACCCTTCGGAGGCGCCGTACACGGCCGCCGCCAGTCCTGCTGGGCCGGCCCCAATCACTACCACATCATACAACTCCTGCGAGGCTTTCTGCGACAGGCCTAGGCGCTCCGCCACCACGCTACGCTCGGGGTTAGAGAGGGCCGTGTTATCCTCGAATACTACCACGGGCAAGTCGGCGGGCGTGAAGCCGGTGCGCTGTAGCAGTTCCTGGGCCTCGCCATTGCTCTCGTAGTCAAGCCATTGAAACGCCACCATGTAGCCCGCCAAGAAGTCCTTGAGTTCGTGCGAGAGGGGCGACCATTGGAAGCCAATCAGCCGCAACCCCTGGAAGCGGGGACGGTAAGCGGTTTGCCAGGCCGTCAGCAGATCATGCAGCGTGGGGTACAATAGCTCTTGAGGCGGGTCCCAGGGCTTGATGAGGTAGTAGTCTAGGCGGGCGTGGTTGATGGCCCGGATGGCGGCTTCGGTATCGGCGTAGGCCGTCAGGAGGACGCGCTTGGCATCGGGGAAGAGCTGGCGGGTTTGCTCCAGCAGCTCTACGCCCTGCAGGCCCGGCATGCGCTGGTCGGCTAGTACCAGGGCCAGGGGCTCCTCGCGCTGCTGCAGCTCTTGTATGGTAGCCAAGGCTTCCTCGCCGGAGCTGGCGCGCAGCACCCGGTAGTCGCGGCGGAATTCCTGACGTAAGTCGCGTTCAATAGCATTTAGGACCTGCGCATCATCATCAACGGCAAGCAGAATAGGTTTCTTAGTAGCCATGAGGTGAAATAGGGAAATAATCGGGGATTAAATGGAATTGTGGCGGAGTGGCCTAGTGCTTTTGCGGCCCGGCTGACTCAGCCGAGCAACGGGGCAGCTTACTACATCACTACTTCACCGCCGGCAGCCACACCCGAAACTCAGTGTGGCCCGGCTCCGTTTCTACCTCCAGGCGGCCATCGTGCTGTTCCACAATGCGCAGGGCAATATCGAGGCCTAGGCCGGTGCCTTCACCAGCGGGCTTGGTGGTGTAGAAGGGCTCCAGGATGTGAGGCAGCACATCGGGCGGGATACCCGGCCCGTTATCAATCACCGATACGAGCACAAAGTCGCCTTCCTGGCGGGTGCGTAGCGTGATTTCGCCCCCGCCCGACATGGCATCAATGGCGTTGTCGAGAAGGTTAGTCCACACCTGGTTAAGGCTGCTCACCTGGCCCTTCACTAAGGGCAAGTTGGGCGCGTAGTCGCGGGTAAGCTGCACTTTCTCCTCGCGCATGCAGTAGCTCAGGATGTTCACGGTGCTGTCGAGGCCGGCGTGCACATCCAGGGGGGAAAAGTCGCCGGCCCGGTCCATGTGGCTGTAAGTCTTCACGTTGCTGACCAAGGTGCTGATGCGGCCACCGGCTTCCTGCACGTCGCGCACCAAGCACAGGGTGGTCAGCTGGCCTTCCAGCCACACCAGGGCCGAGGGGCGGCTGGGGGCCGGCAGCGCCGTAATGAGCGGTTTGAGAGTGTCTAGCGTAAGGCCCGCTTCTAGGAGGCCCGCGGCCAGGGCGTAGCCGTCGGGCACATCCTGCTCCTCCAGCCAGTTGGCCAGCTCGTCTTCTCGGTCGGCGCGGTCTAATGGCGAAAGGGGCTCCCGGTTAAGGGGTGGGTTGGAGGCCATGGCGGCCAAGTCGGCCAGAGCGTTGGGCTCGGGGCAGTGGCGCACCAGCTCCAGCAGCAGCCCCGGTTTGGCCCGCAGGCGGTTGTCTAGGGCTTCGGCGGCCCGCATGATGGCGGCGGCGGGGTTGTTCAGCTCGTGGGCCAGCCCCGCCGAGAGCTTACCCAGGGCCCGCAGCTTGTCGTCACGCTCCTGGGCGCGGGCTTCCAGCCGGGCCCGGTCGCTCATCACCCCCACCAGGCGCTGCACCAGTTCGGGGCTGACCTGCTCCAGGGCCGGAAAGTTGTCGCGGTGCAGCAGCAGCAGCTCCGTATGACCCACCGCCACTCCCAGCCCCTGAATGATGCGCAGCCGCGAATAGGGCAGCACGCCACTCACGTGGCCCTTCTCAACCCGGAAGATGGGCTCACGGTTGCCGTTGCGTATTCCAAAGAACTGTAGGCCACCCGCTAGTACCACCACCATAAACTCGGCCGGGTCGCCGGGGCTCAGCACAGTGTCGCCGGAGGCGAAGGTGCGCACCTCGCTGTGGTCGAGTAGCCACTGCAGCGTTTCGGTGGGCAGGTCCGCAAAGGTGGCAATGTGGGTAAGATCATCGGGGGTGATAGTAGTGGCAGGCATGGCAGAAAGGAAGATGATTGAGCATAAGCCAGGTAGAGGCTACCAAAGCTCATCGGGATAAACTGCTAGTACAACTAGGTAAAGGTCTAATTTACTTTCTAATTCTCGCTCTAAAGCAATGGTAAAGCAAACGGCCAGACTCCCCGCAGGAAGTCTGGCCGTTTTACATAAGCGGTATACCGGAGTAGGTACCCCTACTCCTTCACTACTTTCGCTACCCGCGAGGCAGTAGCCTGCCGGACAATGAGGAAGTACACGCCGTGGGGTAGCGCTGCGGCTTCCGGCAGTGCTATTTCAGAAGTGCCCGCCGGCAACTCCAGCTTTCGGGTAAGCAGCACCTGGCCTAGCGTATTATGGAGCGCAATGCTGGTGAGGCCAGCCTGGGGCACCACTACGCGGGCGTACAGCTCCTGGCTGAACGGGTTGGGGTGAGCCTGTAAGGCAATAGACAACTCTGCTGAGGCCAACCTTACTACCTGAACAGAAGAGTATGATTCGGTGCCATCGTGGTCCTGCTGGCGCAAACGGTAGTACAGTACATCGGCGTTGTAGCGTCTGACGCTGGCATCGGTATACGAGTAGGTGGTTTGCTGGCCGGTAGTGCCGCGGCCCGCTACTTGGCCTACCGACTGAAACTGCTGGCCATTGGTGCTTACTTCAATGATAAACTGAGCGTTATCCTTTTCCGAAGCCGTAGCCCAGCGGAGCTGCACATCTGCCGCGCGGACTTCGGCCGCGAAGGAAATCAGCTGCACTGGTAGTGGGTTGGCGGAGTTGGAAACGGTCAGGCGGTCGAAGACGGTGGTAGTGGTGCTGATGCTGCGCGTAGCAGACGCGTCGGCCACTGAGCCCACCCCATTCCAGGGAGCAGTTTGGGTAGCCTGGCGCCAGATGAGCACCCGGGCAAAGTCCGTTAGGCCATTGTCGTTATCGGGCAGCCAAGAAAGCGTAATCGGGACGGCGCCCGTGGGGGCCTGGCTCGTCGTCACCGTCCAGATCCGGTCGATGCTCTTGAAGCTGTTGAACGTGCCGTAGCTGGTGCCCGCGGTGGCGAGGCCGGCGGTGCGCGTAACCACTACCTGGCCTAGGCTTTGGCCGTTGCCGCCAATGGTGGCGCTGTTCGTGAAATCGGTGGCGGCCGTCACGTTGTCGCGGGTTACGCGCAGGTTGCCCAGCACGTAGCGGCCCGTCGCCTCGCCCGTCACGCTGGCTGCGTTGGTGAGGCTGATGGTAGACGTGGCGGGAGTGCGCACCATGCCATTGGTGAGCTTCAGCTCCTGCGTAATCGTCAGGTTGTCGGGCACAGTAACGCCCTGAGTGCTGGCGTTGTTTACCTCCAACTGGCCTAGCGTGGCGCCGCCCGCCGTGAGGGTTTGGGCCGCCGCGCCACTCAGCAGTACCCGGCCCGAAGCCGTAAGAGTGCCCGCATTGGTCAGGTTACCGAGCACCTGCACGGTACCCGCGTTGGTCAGTGTGCTGCCCGCCTTATTGTCGAGGGTGCCCGGTACGTAGAGCACCGCCCCCGACTGCACGGTGATGGTGCTGCCGTTGTTGGTCAGGCTCTGGGCAACACTCGCTTCGGCTAGGGCACAGAGCCCTAGTAAGGAGTAGAAAAACTTCATCCTAATAGTTAGAGCTCTAGCTGCGTTGAGGAAATACGCCTTCAACCGCAATGCAAAAGTTTAGGGCTAGATACGGTGGCATATTTTCGTGGGGCTGATTGCCGCCGACCCCACTTACACTCTGGCCATTCATGGGAGTGTTTGTATTGTTGGCCATAGTAAACTGAGTACCGCCACGGCCATCATTGGCTAGCATGTTGCCGCCCGGAGAAGCAGCGTCGCCAGTAGTGGTAGAGGCAATCAGCTGATGGTTGTGAAACGGCATCTGAGCGTTATTAAGAGTAACTGTCTCCGTGCCACTCATTTCACCTTGTATGTGAGGCGACAAGCCGGGGCCCTGCCCTTGCTGCATAGGGAAACGTCCACGCAGATCCGGTAGCGCAAAAGTTGTTTGGCCATTACCACCATACATAGTACCCAGAATGGAGAATAAAGCAGTGTTTTGAGCAATGGATAAGATTTGTCCTTGGCAGAGCATATAGCCCCTTGGAGCGAAGTTGCCCGCAAACAGCATAATCTCTCCAACGAAGGGCTCCGTACCTTGCGTAGAAGCCACGCTGCGCGTGCCGGCCAGTGCGGGACCAGCCAACAGGCTGCCACCAAGGAGGGCACCCAGACGCTTGAGCAGTCCCCGGCGCTGCGGCTCCGCCTGAGGTTGAGGAGTAGAAGAAGCTGGTACAATGCCAGCAGGAGTAGCCATAAATCTCATAGCCGAGAAGAAAAATCAGGAAGAAGAGGAAGGGAGAATTAATTGATGCGGAACCAGCCGCTGGTGGTGCCATTGACCACATACACGAATTGCGCCGCGAAATTGGGAAGCAGGGTTCCCGTGCTGCTGGCGCTAGTAATGCTCACCGCGTCGGCGTCGAGGTTGGTAATGATCAGGGTTTGACCGTTGGTGCCGGTGCCCAGTGTGATGGCGCCGTTCGCACCGCTGTTGTTCGGCAGTACTACCATGCCCGTCGTGGCATTCAGCGTGCCCGTGCCCGTAGTGGGAATAGCGAAGGTGCTGGTGGTCTGAATGTTGGTAGCGCCTGAAGTAGCGGTTTGCCAGCTGGCTAGGCCACTCGCATCAGAGGTTAGTACCTTGCCTGCGCCGGGTGTGCCCCCGGTAATCTTTACCTGGCCTGCCACTTCCAGCGTGGCGCCCGGAGTAGCAGTGCCAATACCCACGTTGCCGCTGGGCATCAGGCGCATTACATCGCGGTAGTTCTGCGAGGCGTCGTTGTAAGTTCCCACGGCACTAGCACCTACCCGGAATCCTAGGCCTGTTTCGGCACCCCCAGCAGTTATGGATGCTGTGCTACCATCGTGGGCGATGAACAGGTGGTCCCAGGCCGCACTATTGCGTAGGCCCAGCGTGCCCTGCACGTCAAGTGTCTGCGCGGGTGTAAGTAAGCCAATGCCTACGTTGCCACCGTTGGGGTTCAGGCGGAGAGGGTAATTGGTATCAAGTGCGGCAGGGTTAGTGCTCTGAATCCAGTTGCCGGCCGTGCCATTACCACCCAGGTCGAGGGCTAGGCTATTAGAGCCATCTTGGAACCGAGCGTATTGGCCGGCGCTCTGATTAGCATTTACGGTGGCGGGGTTACCCGTGCCAGCCCCCGTAACCATCAGACGAGTTGAGGGCGTAGGGCTACCAATGCCCAAATTACCCGTCTGCGTCAGCGTCATGAGGGTTTTGTTGACAGTGGAATTGTCATTCCACGTTACCCAGGTAAACGACTTGCCCCCCAGGTCTGGAATGCCCGACGACAAGGAGTTAGCCCGCATAAATATGCCCCAGCGGCCTAGGCCACTGTACGTTCCGCTGGTGAAGGCATCCCAGCCACGCGTAATCAGCGGGGCATCGTTGGCATTCAGAATCAGACCGAAGGTTGACCGGCTATACAGGCTGCCATCAGTAGTAATACGCAGGCGCTCCGTGTTACCAGTCCGGACTACCACATCCTTGTTGTCGGTGGTGCCGATGAAGTCGGTGCCGGGGCTAGTGGTGCCCCCCACGCCGGGGTTGGTGCCAGGGTCAGTGCCCGTATTGCCAGTGCGCTGCCAAGCCGAGCTGGTGGCAGTACCCGAGGGCAACGCCACCCATACGCCCCCCTGAAAGTACCAGAAACCGGGCTGCGCCCCATCGGTCTGGAACACCAGCATCCCTTGCGAAGTGTTGGTAATAGCCGTGCGCTGAGCCGCCGTCATGCGCGGTATTAGCAGGCCCTTATTGTTGCCGGCGCCCGCCGAAATATCCAAGGCTGCGGCAGGGTCTGGATTAGCTGTGCCCACGCCTACAGACTGGGCTTTGGCAGATACAGCTAGGGCACTGAACGACAGGCCTAGCAGGTAACGGTAAAGGTGTTGCATTGGTAGTGCAGTAGTTAAGAAGCTGATTATGATACTTCTTGGAAGAATTAAATATGATCAAAGGTATACTTATGAAGAATATATGTGAAATGCTATAGAATAAGTCCAATAATTTATGTATCTACATTATTTAAGTTATTATCAACTGTGACTACGGTTGTGTAATCCATTATCCAGATTTCATTTTGGAAGATTCACTTATACATGAGTTAGTTGAACGATTAATAGAAAAAGCAACAAGTAGTACAATCCAGCGTCATGAATCCGAACTTGTTGTCAGAGATAAGATTATTGTTATAGTATAATTTATAATGAATTGGCTATGCGAAATATGCGTACTCATCATAACCCTTTAGCTCGGGCTAAGCTATTGCTTATGAGCACTAATGCAGGGCACACTATGTACTGAGCAGTAGCCTCCACCAAAAAGCCGTTTCTTACCAAACTTTTTAGCCGTCGCGCGCATTTCTTTAGTTTACCCTGGCTCAGTCAGAGCTCCCTATATGGCCAAGATCAAGACCCTATATTTTTGTCAGAACTGCGGCGCGCAATCCGCCAAGTGGATTGGTCGCTGCCCCTCCTGCGGCGAGTGGAATACCTACGTGGAGGAGGTTATTGAAAAGGCCGATACGGCTACAGCGGCTGGCGCCTGGAAGGCTTCTACCTCCGTGGGCGGCACCACTACCAAAGCCGCCAAGCCCAAGCCTCTGGGCGACATTCTGTATGAAGAAGAGTCGCGCCTCAACACTCACGATGGGGAGCTGAACCGCGTGCTGGGCGGTGGCCTAGTGCCGGGCTCTTTGGTGCTGATTGGCGGCGAGCCGGGCATTGGCAAGAGTACCCTCATGCTCCAGATTGCCATGCACATGGGCAACCTGCGCATCCTATACGTGTCGGGCGAGGAAAGTGAGCAGCAGATCAAGATGCGAGCTGAGCGTCTGGGCAAGCAGCACCCTAACCTATACATCCTGACCGAGACGGGTACGCAGAACATCTTCCGGCAAATCGACCAGCTCCAGCCCAACGTTGTCATCATCGACTCTATCCAGACCTTGCACTCTTCGCTGGTTGAGGCCGGAGCCGGTTCTGTGAGTCAGGTGCGCGAGTGTACCACTGAGCTGCTGAAGTATGCCAAGGATACTGGCGTGCCGGTGCTCCTCATCGGGCATATCACGAAGGATGGCTCCATTGCCGGCCCCAAAGTTCTGGAGCACATGGTGGATACAGTGCTGCAATTTGAGGGCGACCGTCACCTAAGCTACCGCCTGCTGCGCACGGTCAAGAACCGGTTCGGATCAACCTCGGAGCTAGGGATTTACGAGATGCAGGGCAGTGGCCTACGGCAGGTTAGCAACCCCTCCGAGATTTTGCTGAGCCAGCGCACCGAGAGCTTAAGCGGCATGGCTATTGGGGCCACGCTGGAGGGCAACCGTCCGTTGCTGGTAGAGGTGCAAGCCTTAGTGACGCCCGCCACCTACGGCACGCCCCAACGAAGCAGCACTGGTTTTGATGCCAAGCGCCTGCAGATGCTACTAGCGGTGCTGGAGAAGCGCAGTGGCCTCCGCCTAGGCCAGCACGACGTGTTCCTGAACATTGCCGGTGGCCTACGCCTCGATGACCCTGCCCTGGACCTAGCCGTGTGCGCCGCCGTGGTGAGCAGCCTCAACGACGTGCCTATTGCCGGTGAAGTGTGCTTGGCGGCGGAAGTGGGCCTGAGCGGAGAAATTAGAGCAGTCAGCCGCCTAGATCAACGCCTTTCAGAGGCTGAAAAGCTCGGGTTTGCTGAAATGTACATCTCCCAGTTCAACGCCCGTGGGCTCGATATTGCTCGCTACGGCATCCGGGTTCATCCTTCGGGAAGGCTTGATGAAGTGCTGAATGGGCTGTTTGGCTAAGCTGAACCGTAGGGCCTGACCGGAGACAAGGGCATAGTTGCGGTTACCAAGTCCACCAGACTCCTTCTGATTACGAGAACAATACACGGCTTTTACCAGGGGCCACGCTTCCAGGAGTATTATCTTCCGGAAGCGTGGCCCTTGGTTTATAGACCGGATAGATGGCATGCCCGGCAAGGGAGAGCCTACGTTCAAAACTTTGTCTTCGGGAACTCGTTACGAAAAAAGGGTGCTACCGGATTGGACTTTCTTGTTTTTTCTGCCGTATCTTCGGTGCAGGAATTGGCTTTTACCGCGAATCACCTGACGAGAGCAGTCCTACCTGAATCCCCAAAGCGGACAATTCCAAGTCCCTCATGTATGCAATTTCCTCTGATGGCCTCTAAATCCCACATTGCTACTGCCCTGCTATGGGCCGGTCTGCTGGTTGCCCCGGTCCTCGGGATGGCCCAGGGCACGGTGGTTCTCACGGGCAAAATAAGCGGGCGCACCAACGATACCGTGGCCGTATCCATTCGGGAGAATCCGCTCGATCCGAAAGAACAGATTACCTACGCTCGCCTCGACGATAAAGGGGAGTTTCGGATGGCCGTTAAGGTGGATGGCCCTACCCGCGCCGACCTGGTGTACGGCGACGATGTGGCAGATCTGTTTTTGGAGCCTGGCAACCAGTTGGATATCCGGTTTAAGGGCTCTGATATGGCAAGCACCGTTCGGTTTAAAGGCAAAGGCGCAGAAACCAGCACCTACCTGGCCGAGGTAGATGAGAAGTTCATCGAGAATGATGGCTTCCAGGTGCTGCCCGATAACATTATGCTCTATGAGCCCGGCTTTCTGTCGTTTCTGGACTACCGGCGCAAAGAAGAGCGCAAGTTTCTGGAGCACTACAGCGAGGACAACCAACTGAGCCAGGCATTTAAGGACTACGCCAAGGCTGAGATAGATTACAGCTACGCCAACGACCGCCTGACCTTCCAGGACCTGCGCGAGCAAGTGGTAGCTACGGAGAGCCGTCTGAAAATGACGCCCGCCTACTACGAATTTCTCAATGATAAAGCCCTGATCAACAGCCCTAATTCAGTGGGCAGCGGCATGTATCAGGAGTTTTTGCTCAACTACATTCACTACTCCGCCGAGAGCAGTGGCAAGCGCCGCTCCGACCCTGATTTCTACCAAGTGTGCTATGACTTGGCCAAGAATCAGCTGACGGGCCCCGTAAAACCCATTATCATGGGCCGGGTTCTGCAGGAGTCGTTCCGGTTTGGGCACGTAAAACAGTCGGCGGCTATGCTGGCTGATTTTAAAAACGCCGATCCGCAGAACAAGTATTACCCCATTCTGCAGCACGATTTCGAGTCGCATAAGGCATTCGCCATTGGCGCCCCGGCCCCAGATTTTACCCTCGTTTCCTCCAAAGGCGACTCAGTGAGCCTGAAGCAGTTGGCTGGTAAGCTGGTGTATATCAACTTCTGGCGCACTACTAGTGGCCTAGCCCTGCGCGACTTGCCCTATGCCGCGGAGCTAGCCAAGAAGTTCGACGGTAAGAACATCGTGTTCCTGAATATCGCCCTCGACGATAATGAAGGTGCCTGGAAGCAATTGGTACTCACTAAGCGCCTGCCCGGCGTACACGTACGAGCTAGTGGGGGCCTTCGCTCGGCAGTAGCCAAGGCTTACGGAGTACAAGATGTACCAGCCTATTTCTTGCTTGCTGAAGACGGGACTTTCCTCAATACCAAGCCCAAACGCCTCAGCAGCCGCGCGGCAGTTGATGAAATCAAAGAGTCTTTCGGTAAAGCTAACACGTATAGCAGCACATTACCTGCGGGTAACAAGTAAGGTGGCCCAAACTTAGGAAACGCCATAAAAAAAGCCGCTCAGATATGCTGAGCGGCTTTTTTTATGGCGTTTGGTAGTTCATATCCGATTCTAGACCAGTGGTTACTGGCCTAGGCGGTACGAAAGCCTGTAGCTTGCTTAATGGAGCGCTCGTTGCCAGTGGCGGGGTCAGAATAGCTATGCTCCCCAATCTCCACCGATACGCGCTTACCAAGTAGCTGTTTGGTGTCGAGGTCTTTGCCCGGTTCAGCATGGATGCCCACGGCTGCGTACAGGGAAAGCAAGATGGGCATAGCCGCCTGCGAAGTGTAGAAGCGCTGGGTCACGAAGCCTTCCTCGTTTTCCATGCGAGCGGCGAAGAAAGGCACATTTTGGTGTTCACTCTGGCCTTCCTGGATATCGGTAATCTCTACGGTGTGGCGGCCGTCGGGCAGAAATCCTTTTTCCTGTCCTTTCTCAACTGAAATTTTCATGATCTGTAGCAAGGTTGGATATAGCTGGTATACGCAGCTAAATTTATTAGGTTATAATACTAATATAAATAGTATATGAATGATGAATGCTCAAGCTGTCAAGAGATTGTGTTTACAGGCTGTTTTATAAGTTAAAACGTATGCTACGAGCCACTGGGAGCTTTTGCTGCCTTTGTTGTTAGCAGCACTGTACCTTTACTGCAGCATGGCTTCCCTCCTCTCCGACGCGCTCAACTTCGTTTCCAAGACCTCACCCGGGCGCCTCTGGAACGCCACGCAAGTGACGGGCGGCTATTTGCTTAGCAAGCTCACCGGTAAAGCCCGGCACTGGGGTCTGCCCGTAGCGCTAAGTTTTGAGCCGACTACCAGCTGCAACCTGCGCTGCCCCGAGTGCCCCAGTGGCCTACGCTCCTTCACGCGCCCCACGGGCATGCTACCCGATGAGCTGTTCAAGAAGACCATTGACGAGGTAGCCTCGCGGCTCTGGTATTTGATCTTCTATTTCCAGGGGGAGCCCTACCTGCACCCCAACTTCCTGGAGTTGGTGCAGTACGCCTCGCGCAAAGGCATATATACTGCCACCAGCACTAACGCCCACTACCTCAACGATAAGAACGCCCGCCGCACAGTGGAGAGTGGCCTAGACCGCCTTATCATCTCCCTCGACGGCACCACGCAGGAGGTATACCAGCAGTATCGGGTAGGTGGCAAGCTCGATAAGGTGCTGGAGGGTACCCGCAACCTTATTAAGTGGCGGCGGGAGCTGAAGTCGCAGACGCCGCGGGTGGTGTTTCAGTTTCTGGTGGTGCGCCCCAATGAGCACCAGATTGCGGAGGCCAAGCAGTTGGCCAAGGAGCTGGGTGTAGACGATGTGTGGTTCAAGACCGCCCAGATTTACGACTACCACAACGGCTCCCCCCTCATCCCCACCATCGACTATTACTCGCGCTACGAAAACCAGGGTAACGGTACCTGGAGCATCAAGAACAAGCTAGTGAACCACTGCTGGAAGATGTGGCACTCGTGCGTGGTGACCTGGGATGGCCTAGTGGTGCCCTGCTGCTTTGATAAAGATGCCGAATACCGCCTCGGCGACCTGAAGCAGCAAACCTTCCGCCAGCTCTGGCACGGCACCAAGTACCAGAAGTTCAGAGCTTCCCTGCTCAAAGGCCGCGACCAAATTGAGATGTGCCGCAACTGCACCGAAGGCACCAAGGTCTGGGGATAAGGGGAGTTTGCTAGGTGGCCTAGAGCCGATGTGAACCTACTTCAGAACGTCATGCGGAGCAGAGCAATGTAGTATGTTCAGTTGGCGCTTATCTTGGAGGCAGGCTTTTCTTATCTATCTCAGTGACCTATGTTTTCTGCCGCACGCATCGCTACCATCCGCAAGAGTAAAGGTGTTTCGCAGGAGGTGTTGGCCGAGCAATCGGGGGTAAGCTTGCGCACTATTCAGCGGGTAGAGCAGGGCGACACCGTGCCGCGGGGCTACACCTTGCAGGCCCTGGCCGCCGCCCTGGATGTTCCGCTGGAAGCCTTCCGCTCAGAAGAGCCTGAACCGGCTCCACTCCCTAAACCGGAAGCTGCTCCGGCCCCAGTGTTGGCCGCCGCGCCCGCGCCAGCATTAGCGCCCTCGGGGGCCGCGCTCCCCGACCCGCAACTGCTGCAGCTACTCAACCTGAGTGCCCTAAGCTTTTTGGTGTTTCCGCTGCTGAACGTGGTGGTGCCCTGGGTGCTGTGGCGCAAGCACCGACACGATGTGGAGCACGCCGGCGAGGTAGGGCGGCGGGTGCTGGGGTTTCAGATTTTGTGGCAGGTGCTCTGCTTTCTGAGCTATGGCCTGGCCGCTGTAGCTCAGCTGTGGGCCCACTTGTATCACGTAAAGCTGCCCAACCTTTTCATGTGGGTTTTTATTGGCTCTTACCTGTTAAACCTGCTGACGATAGGCTGTAACGGGTGGAAACTGAGGCAAGGCAACCTCAACATTTACGCTTTCCGACTGTGAGATGGGGGTTGTGTACTTGCTTGTATAATAAGTAATTATATCAAATGGCGGCAAAATGGCGGGTAAATGGCGGCCGTACACGGGTGGGGTTGAGGATAGCTTTGGAGCATCATCCAACCCCCACTTACTTCGTCATGAAACTCTTCCGCAACATCCTGCTCGCCGTACTTATCCTGCTGTTGGTTAGTGGCCTAGGCGGCTACTTTTACATGCGTAAGAAGTTTGAGCCCGCCGCCAATCAACTGGTGGTTGCTGGCCTACCTGCCACCCTCAACTTTGCGTGGCATGCCAGCGGGGTTAAGCCAGTGAACCCTCACGCCGGCCTGCTGGTACCCGTAACGTTGCCCGGCTGCCCCCGCACGTGCTACCTGCAGTTTGACACGGGCTCTCCTTCCACCCTACTTTACGCCAACGCCTTGGCAGCCCTTCGCAAAGAGTACCCAGCCACAGCTCAGCGCCTGCTACCCCAGGCTGATACCGTGCGGGACGTTACCTTCACGCTAGACCAGGCTACCGTGCAGGCTCACTGGCTGCGGACCCTGCAGTATGGTGCCACAGAGCTGCCCACCGACAACACCGAACACTTCATCATTGGTACCCTAGGGGCCGATGTGCTTGATGGTCGCGTGCTGGTGATTGACTACGCCCACCAGCGCATCAGCCTGACCACCCAAGTGCCCGATAGCTTGGCCCGCCGCGCTGCATTTGTTCCCCTGGATTATGCCAGCCGTCGTATAATTCTGACCGCGCAGGTGCAGGGCCAGGACGAGAAGCTGCTCTTCGACTCGGGCAGCAGCGCCTTCTCCCTTATTACCAGCCACGCTACTTGGCAGCAAATGGCTCAGCCCCAGGCCCCCGTTCTCACGGCTGCTTCCAACTCCATGGGGCGCAAGCTCACCACCTACACTACTGCCACTACCGAAGCCATGCAACTGAACCACATGACGGTACCCTTTGGGGACGTGACCTACGTGGAAGGTACTAGCCTAATGCAGAACACCCTGATGCGCTTCTCGGGCATGGGCGGCATGCTGGGCAACAAGGCTTTCGAGCAGCACACCATTGTGCTGGATGTGCCCGGCGGGCGCTTTGGAGTAGTACGGTAAGCGCGAAGTAGAAACAGCGGCTCTGCATAGCCCAGCCTTTCCGGAACATGCAGAGCCGCTGCTCACTTCATCCAAATTTCTCTGGAAAATAGTCTTGTTGCTCGATTTCAGGCCTTGCTAACGACCAAACCGATAACGCAGGCCTACAGCACCCGAGGTGGTCACGACTCGTGGAGAACGTAAGTCCATATTAACGGTGCCTTCGGCTACAGCCTCTAAACCAGAAATGATGCGGTAGCGGAAGCTAGGGCCTAGACTCAACGCTTTGTGGTTCGTTTGGGAGCTACGTTCAAAAGGGACGGTACCGCTAGTGGTAACATAATCAGGGTTATACCCTTTGCCCTGATAGGTTTCGTGGTCCCACGTAAAGCCACCTAATGCATCAACCTGAAAACGATGGCTTAGGGTGCGAGTAAGGGTATATCGTCCTAATGCTGTCACGGTTAAGGCTGTGTTGCGGTAGTCATTGCGGTAGTTTCCGATGGGGTTGCCGTAAATATCATGGAGAGTGCCTGCGTAAGAACCTGGGCTACTGCTATAGGCTGCCCCTAACTGCACCGCCCAGCGCGGGTTAAGCTGGTAGCCGAGTGTGAGCTGCAAGGGTGGCACTGTGCTCTTGTCCAGCTCCCGGCTCAATCGTTGGGAGAAGTTGGTAAAGGCTGAAACGCCAATGTAATACCGAGGTGTTTCTGGTTCAGTAGTTTGCGCAAGACTGAACAGTGGGGTTGAGAGTAGAGCAACGCCAACGGCAATAGACCGAACAAGCATAAACGGAAAAGTATAAAAAGTAGAAAAGAGGATTAAATAGCAAAGTGAACATCTAGAAGAAGCTTAAACCCTACGAAACGTTGCAGCCAAGGCAATAAAAATACCCTGGGTTGATAGCTTTCAAGCCTATAAAGCTTAGGGCCACCAACCCAGGATATCTTACACAGGTACAGCCGATGGTGCCTTGTAACTAGTAAAAACGCCTGCCCTAGTAATTCCAGGGGTACATATCTGGAGGAGTGTGCTCGTCTTGGTGCGTGGGTAGGGCGTGAAGGGCGCGAGTCTGGTCAAGGAACATAAACGCATCGTAACGCTCAGGAATAAGCGTGGGTACGTAGTTGCCGAACTGCTCAAACTCGGGCCGATATACTACCCCAATAGCGCGGTGACCCATGGGCTTCTCTAGCAAGGGGTGGCCGCGCAACTCATCGGAAAACAGCAGGGCATTATCACCCTGTAGTTGCTGGTGTAGGGTGTATTCCCAAGAGCTGCGGCGGGCTTCTGGTACCCGCATAATTTCGGGGGTAGCGCCCCACTTCTTGCCGGCCACCACGGTGCCCTGGTAGGAGCCGAAGCCCACGGCAAAGACGTTCTCGCGGCCGTAGGTTTCGCGGGCCAACTGGCCTACGTTCACCATGTTGTCGTCGCGCATGTCAGTGTATCGGGCGTCGCCGATATGGGTGTTATGCTCCCAGATGATGGCTTTGCTGTCGGGGCCGTGGAGGTCGAGCAGGCGGGTGAGGGTTTCCATCATGTGCCGGTCGCGCACGTTCCAGGAGGCCGAGCCGCCCTTGATCATGGCCCGGTAGTAGCGCTCGGCATTCACGGCCACCAGGGCGTTTTGCTCGGCGTTAAACTTCTGCTCCTGGGCCGGTAGGCCATCGGGGTGTAGCTCCCGAACCTGGCGGCGCAGGGCCCGCAGCATCTCCGTCACTTCATCCTCGCAATCTTCCGACACAAAGGCCACGGCCTGGGCATACTCCTGCGGGTCTTCGCTGTAGGGCTCAAAGCACCGGAAGGCTTTATGAGCGGCCTGCACGGCCCCGTCGCCCTCCTTTTCCACGTACTGCAGAATCTCCTGCAACGATTCCCACAGACTGTATACATCCAATCCGTAAAAGCCCACGCGCTTGTCCTCGGGCAGCGGGCGGTTGTGCTGGCGCAGCCAGTCTACTAGGGCTGCAATTTCCCAGTTTCCCCACATCCAGGTAGGCCACCGGTTAAAGGTGCGTAGCACATGGGAAGCCGGCGTGTCAGACTCAACCTGCTCCTTGATGGCAGCATTTACCTCAAAACAGTCGGGCCAGTCGCCTTCCACGGCAATAAACTGAAAGCCTTTTTCCTGAATCAGGCGCTTGGAGAGGGCCGTGCGCCAGCTGTAGTACTCGGAAGTGCCGTGCGAAGCCTCCCCCAGCAGTACCACGCGGGCATCGCCAATGGCTTGCATGAGTGGGTCGAGGTCGGCAGCGGAGCGAAGCGGATGGGTGGGCAAGGTCGTCTTCATAGTCGAGATTGGGTAGAGCGGAAACACAAGAGTGCGCCGCAACGGGGTTGCGGCGCACTCTTATCTAGTGCGGGTAGAATTATGGAAGAGCTTATTTGTGGCTCTTGCTCAGATTTTTACCCAGGTCTTCTACCTGTTTCAGAAACTCCAAGGCATCGGAGTCGCCATAGGTACCGTAGGCTGAGGAAATAGTACCACGCACGCCATCAGCAGTTTCCAGGGCATAGAGAATCGACATGTCGTCGGGGTCACTTTCACCCTCGAAGCGGTAGAAGTCCACAATGGTCACTTCATTAGGACCGTAGCTCTTATCGCGCTCATTATCGATAGTATGCAGGCGGCCCTCCGTCACGCGGAAATCGGCCGTATAGCCATCCTGGCTGAGCTTGCGTTCTACGTTTACGAGCGAGCGTTCTTCTTCTTTATCTTGCATGGGAGGGGCGTTTTGGAAATGAAAGAGTCGGTTGGGGAGAGGGCGCAAAAGAAAGCCCCGTACCGGCTATACGTAGCCAGTACGGGGACAGGTTATCCGAAGCTGAGAAGAATTGTTGCGCTTACTTGCCGGTACTCTGCGTAGCGGCCAACTCAATAGTGCGCTGCAGACGATCAACATCAATGGTGGAACAGGCGCCCCCGCACCCTTTGGCGCAGCCTGCTTGAGTTTTATCGAAGAACGCACGCCAGAATATCCGACCCACATAGAAGACGGCTCCGGCAAAAAGCAAGGCGATGATGAGATACTGTATCCACATGATGGTCACAAAACTACGAGGCCGCCGGAAAAGTTTAGCGCAGTGGCCTAGATGGTATTAACAGCGCCAAGAACGTTCTGCAGAGCGGAGCCGAAGCATCTCTCACGCTTCGTTGAGTCTTCTCTAGGCCAGTAGTCAGCCAGCGGTAGAGATGCTTCGACTGCGCTCAACATGACAGGCTTTGGGTTAGACTGGCCTAGGCCATCTGTTCCTTCCAGAACTCCCGGATAGTGGCCTGCATTTCGTCGTGAACCAGGCCATTGCTGGCTACTACCTCGCGGCCAAACAGTGGGTCGCCATCCTTGAGAAACTGGGTCACGCGGCCGCCGGCTTCGCGCACCAGCAAAATGCCGGCAGCTACGTCGTAGGAGTTGAGGTTGAACTCGAAGAAGCCCTCGAAGCGGCCCGCGGCTACGTAGGCCAGGTCGGCGGCGGCGGAGCCTACGCGGCGTACCCCGTGCGAGCGGCGCATGAAGGCACCCAGCAACTGCAGGTAGTCGTCCATCTTGCCGAAATCGGTATAGGGGAAGCCGGTAGCAATAAGGGAGCTGTTGAGGTCGGGCACGTCGGTTACATGAATCGGAATCTCATTGCAGAAGGCCCCGGCTCCTTTGGCAGCCCGGAAGCACTCATCGCGGACTACTTCGTACACCACACCTGCCACCAACTCATCGTGATGAATCAGGCCCACGCTTACGCAGTACACCGGCAGGCCGTGCACGAAGTTGGTGGTGCCATCCAGCGGGTCGATAATCCAGTTATAGCCATCGGCGCGGTCGGCGCCTTCGGTGCCTTCTTCCGTGATAAAGCCCGCCTCCGGCAGCACCTCGCGTAGGCCAGCCACCAGCAGCTTTTCGGTTTCCTTATCCACGTACGACACCAGGTCGTGCACACCTTTGGTTTCGATGTGGCTGCGGTTGAAAGTGGCCGCCTCCTGGCGGATAAACTGGCCCGCGTGCCGCGTTACGGCCGCCAGCTGAAAGCTGAGTTGATTGTAATCCATGGGGTAAAAGTAAGGTCGGCCCGAAAAATAGCATCTCATTCTGAGCTAGCGAAGGACCTCATCACACCCAACCAACTGGCCTAGAGCAAGTCGTGGTGATGTGAGTAGGTCCTTCGTTGCCGCTTAACGGGCGAATTGCTCAGAATGACAAGAAAGGTGTTAAGCCGACAAACGAGTTTTGTTGGTAAAGGCTAGCACCATCGTCAGCACCAGTAGGAGCACGGCTAGCACCTGCGTGGCGGGCCCAATTAGCTCGCCGTGGCGGACGTAGTAGGTCTCTTCGGTGTTCAGGTGAACGGTGGCGCGACTTACCGCCTGTACCCACCAGCCGGTGCGCTGTGTGATTTCGCCCTTTTGGTTGATGAAGCCCGAGATGCCGGTGTTGGCAGAACGGGCAATGTCGCGGCGGGTTTCAATGGCCCGCAAAGTGGCGTACTGCAAGTGTTGGTTGTGGCCCGGCGAGTTAGACCACCAGCCGTCGTTAGTGATGATGCCCAGCAGGGTGGCGCCGTTCTTCACATAATCACGCACAAAGTCGCCGTACACTGATTCGTAGCAGATGATAGGGCCGATACGCAAGGCCGGCGTTCGGGTCTGGTACACGGTGCGCTCCTCCTGCGAGCCTAGGCCACCGGCTGTGCCGCCCAAATCAATTACGAAGGCCGAAAGCCACGGCGGCACCCCCTCCACGCCCGGCACCAACCGCGACTTATGGTAGAACTCCGGGGCCGCGGCGGCGTCGCGCAGGTGAATAGCAGCATTGAAAATATCGTAGTAGCCCACGCCTTCGCGGAAGCGGGCTGTGGGGCTGGCTTTTTCTTTGGAGGGGTAGCGCACCGCCGAGGTCAGGCCAGTAATCAGCTCCACGCCAGGGTGCTCGCCCAGCCACTGCCGCAAGCGCTGAATGTTGGGGTTGAAGTTGATTGTCTCCTCGGGGTATACCTCGTCCAGAGAGGTTTCGGGCCAGAACACCACCTTGGTCTGGGGCGTCAGGTTTTGCTCGGTGAGGGTGAGCAGGCGGGTAATCTGCTCGGTGTGCGGAATGAAACGGGAGCCACCCTCAAACTTCTCCTCAAAGGGGTCAACGTTGGGCTGAATCACCAGCAACTCGGCAGTAGCGCCTTTCTCTTGATATTGGCTGCCAATAAGATACGACAAGCCGATGGGCAGCACTGTGGCCAGCACAGGCCACACCCACTTTACGCGTAGGCCACTGGTAACTGGGTGACCTTCTTCAGTTAGTGGTCTAGTAGCGCTTCGCAGCCCAAACCACGTCCCAAAGACCAGCAGGTTCACCAGCCAAATCCAGACGGAGCCACCCAGAAAGCCGGTGTACTCATACCACTGCACCAGTTTGTTTGCCTGCGCGAAGCCATTGCCTAGCGTTAGCCAGGGCCAAGTCAGGAACCAATGAAGGTGAAGCTGCTCGAAGGCAATCCAGTAGATAGGTAGCGAGATGTACCCGATGAGGTGGCCTAGGCGCTTCTTGGTGTGGTAAAACGCCGTGAGGGGCAGGCTCATGAGTAGCGCGTTGCAGACTACGGCCGTAATGCCGCCACCTAAGGTGCTGTAGCTCACCCAGTAAGTGGTGAACAGGTTCCAGAGCACCAAGGCCAGATAGGTGTAGCGCCATACTTTCCAGCCGCTAGCTCCGCGCTGGCCTAGCACCTGCTCCATGCGCAAGTAAGGCACCCAGGCTACCAGCAGCACCAAGGCCAGCGGGGCCGGGTGAACCGGCCAGCCCAGCCAAAGCAAGAACGCACTAAGTAGCGCCAGCAAGCTCGGGAGCCAGTACGCCAGTCCGGAAACCGGTAACGATGGAGCCGCGGCCGCTGGGGCTACGGTGGGAGTTGGTTTAGTCAGCACTGCGGTCTTCGTTGTTGGCGTAACGGTCTTCTTTGATACGTTCTTCTTTCTCCCGGCCCTGCACCACCAGCACTATCTCACCTTTAATGGCGGCGCGGCCCGCGAAGTTGGCGGCCAGCTCGGGCAAGGTGCCGTTCACGGTTTCCTCAAACAGCTTGGTCAGCTCTCGGCTCACCGAGGCCTGGCGGTCGGGGCCCAGCGTTTCGGCCAGCTGCTCCAGGGTCTTCACAATCCGGTGCGGCGACTCGTAAAAGATCATGGTGCGGGTTTCCGAGGCCAGCTCCTTTAGGCGGGTCTGGCGGCCTTTCTTCACCGGCAGGAAGCCTTCAAACGTAAACCGCTCCGCCCCGAAACCCGACTTCAGCAAGGCCGGCACGAAGGCTGTAGCACCCGGCAAGCACTCTACCTTGAGGCCCCGCGCCAGGCACTCCCGTACCAACAAAAAGCCGGGGTCCGAAATTCCGGGAGTGCCCGCATCCGATACCAACGCCATAGTTTCCCCCTTACCCAGGCGCTCTAGCAGGCGCTGCACGGTTTGGTGCTCGTTGTGGAGGTGGTAGCTGAGCATGGGCTTCTTCAGGCCCAGGTGCTGCATCAGGCGGCCGCTGGTGCGGGTGTCCTCGGCCAGCACGGTGTCTACCTCGCCCAGCACCCGGATGGCGCGGAGCGTGATATCTTCCAGATTGCCAATGGGCGTGGGTACGAGGTACAGAACGGTGGAGGCTGCGGTATCAGACATAGGAGCAAAGGTAACGGGAAACCAAGCCGGGCGGGCAGGCCTAGCCGCAGCCGTGCCCAACCAAACGCGCCACGTAGCAAGTTAGTTGAGCCGTCAGCATAGCAGTTGGCAGCGCGAAGCGGGGTAATTTGCAATCCTTCTTTAGTATTGCCTCTATGTCTGCGCCTGGTTCTACGCTTACGTATCTAGTGTTTAGCAGCTACCGATTTCTGGCCTCATCTGGAAATACGAGGTGTACTCGGGCGCACCAGGGCAAGCGCCGGTGCCAGCGGCAGCCCCGGCCCGCTCCTAGGCCACTGGCGCCAGACTACTCTACCTGCCCGCCATAGTCGGCGGCGAGGTGGTCGATGGCGGCGGCTAGCTGCACGTCTTTTTCTGTTACGCGGTTGCCAGCGCTATGCGTGCGCAGCCGGAATGATACCACGTTGTACTCATTGCTCCACCACGGGTGATGCTCCTGGTATTCGGCCTCCTCTGCCACATCCGACATGAAGCTGAAGGCCGTCTGGAAATCTTCGAAGCGAAAAGTGCGGGTTAGGGCGTTGTCGTGCTCGGTCCACATAGCGTTAGGTAGTTGGTAAAGAAAGTGCAGAACGGAGCGCCCAAGATACTGGCCTCGCACTGAAACTGTTTGTTCACAAGCAAGCCGCGCAGCTTTGTAGAGGCACCCACTGCTGAGTTGTGGTGACCCGGGCAAGGCTGGTAAAGCCCCAGACTTTGCACACGCAAGGGCTAATATGGAAAGCAAGCCGCGGTAATTAAGGTTATCTTTGAGGGCCTTGGCGTGCTAACCACTTGCCCTCGGCCCGTTCGTATGCCCTTGTCTGATGCTCTGCTGCCCCTCAACGAAGCTGAACGCCTAGCAGCCCTGCGGCCCTACCAGGTACGAGGCTCGGCTCCTTTCTTCGAGGAATTCATTCGGGTAACGGCCAAGCTCTTTGGGGTACCCGTTGCGGTTATTTCGCTGGTGGAGGCCGACCACGTGTGGGTAAAAGCTCAAACTGGCCTAGCCGATGCGCAGGAGCCTTCCGGGACGCACAGCTTATGTGCGGTGGCCATTCTGCCCCAAGAAGCTACGGCCCCCGAGGAGTGGCAACAGCACCTATGCAGCCTGGTAACTCCCGAGGCGGTGCTGCGGCTGGGACTGGAGTTTTACGCTGGCCACCCCCTGCACAATGCGGCTGGGGAAGCCATTGGGGCCCTGACTATCATTGACCGGTTGCCGCGCACCTTCTCGACGGAGGAGCGGGCCGTGCTGGAAACCCTGGCGGCCGTGGCAATGCGCCTGCTAGAGCTTCAGGTAGTGCTGGAAAACGCTACCTCGCCCGTGCCAGCCCTCTGGCCCGATATCTACATCTCCATTGCTGATTCGCTGACCCGGCTGGATACTCTCACGGCTCTGGCTGAGTGGGAAGAAAGCCCCGATACGGTATCAGCCCAAGCTTACCGCCGCTCCCGCCACGAGGAAATGGCCAGCGTGGCCGCCGGCATGCAACGCCAAATCCGGACGGCCATAGCCGGTTTTACCGAGCAGCGGAGTTAGCACACAAGTAGGCATCTGCCTAGCCAAAGCTGTGCGCTAAGAAAGATAAAAGCTCTGCTAAGCAATATGTTATGGTCGGGCTGGTAGCCGGTGCGAGCTGCTTTTGGGTAATCTCATCTGTAAGAAAAACCCAGGCGTTTAATGAGCGCCAGAATGAACAAATCGGGTAGGCTTTGCCTTGTAGAGCCTATCCTGTACGTACGCAACTCCTGCCTAACCTCGGCCGGGTTGCTATTTAGGCCCCTTTGTAGGCCACTGAACCGACGGGCGCTTAGCGCCGCACACATGAGCAAACAACGGTATTTCCTGCTGATCCTGATTCTGGGCACCCTGGCGGCGCTGGGTCCTTTCTCCATTGATATGTATCTGCCGGGGTTCCCGGCTATTGCTAAGGACCTGCGCACCTCCGTGGCGGAAGTGTCGTTGTCGCTTTCCAGCTTCTTTATTGGGGTGTCGGCGGGTCAGCTCTTGTATGGCCCATTGCTCGACCGTTTCGGGCGTAAGAAGCCGCTGTACGTGGGGTTACTGCTGTACGTAGCGGCCTCGGTGGGTTGCTACCTGGCCTACTCCATTGATGCCCTCATTGCCCTGCGGTTTGTGCAGGCCCTAGGTAGTTGCGCCGCCACGGTAGCCTCGGTGGCCATGGTGCGCGACCTGTTTCCGGTGAAAGACAGCGCTAAGGTATTTGCTCTGCTTTCCCTGGTTATCAGCGTGTCGCCGATGCTGGCGCCTACGGTAGGTAGCTACATGATAGGGGCCTACGGGTGGCAGTCGGTGTTTGTGGTGTTATTCGTGATGGGGGCGCTTATGCTGTTGGCGGCTTTTCTGTGGCTGCCCGAAAGCTATCCACCCGACCCTAGCTACTCCCTGCACCCGCGCCCCATTCTCACCAACTTCTGGACTGTGAGCAAGAACCCGCAGTTCTTTACCTATGCCCTCACCGGGGCCATGACGTTTGGGGGGCTACTGGCCTACGTATCGGGTTCTCCGCTGGTATTCATGGATATTTTTGGCGTCAGTGAGCAACACTACGGCTGGATTTTCGCCCTGCTTTCGGTTGGCTTCATTGGCTCAAGCCAAGTAAACAGTTGGGTGCTGCGCTACTACCGCAGCGAGCAGATTGTGCTGGCTGCCATGGTATGCCAGTCCTTGATTGGAGCAGTGTTTCTGATAGGTACCCTGCTTGGGTGGTTTGGGCTGCTGGCTACCGTCGGGATGCTCTTTTTGTTCTTATGCTGCCTGGGCTTTGCAAACCCTAATGCGGCTGCGCTTTCCATTGCGCCATTTGCCAAAAACGCGGGCAGCGCGGCGGCGCTCATGGGAGCCACGCAAATGGCGGTGGGCGCGCTAGCCTCCTTTGGGGTAAGCGTGTTTAATACCCACACGGCCGTACCTATGGTAGCTATTATGGCAGCCTCAGCCTTCCTGGCCCTCCTAATTCAGCTGATAGGGCGCCGAATTATTGGGGAGCCGGTAGCCGCGGCAGAAGAAGCAACGGTGCTTGCGCACTAATCATCGCAGCTTTCCCCTCCACAGATAACAAGCCTATAAGGTGTGTACTACCCGTGGGGGCCGGGCAGATACAAGCGAATAAGTCTGTTCTCTAGGCCTAGTACGTGCGCGGGCGAAGACCTAGCAACAAATATTACCCGAATATCACCCCCTAGTTTAGAGAGTCAAATAAGTGAATAATGCTATTAGTATAAATTCAAGTAAGGGTGAGTAATGGCTAGAATAGTGCTTTGACAGCAGTTGGAAGCATGTATAGTTAGTATTCAAGTTCAAGTAGATGATTTTGTGGTCTGTTTAAATAGAAGAATAATGTAGTTTTCCAATCTTGGAAATTGTAAATATCAAAGAGGCGCTTCCGAAGGGTACGGCCCCAGTATGTTACTTTTGAGTTAATCGACACAAGAGTCGTTTCCCATAGTACATGACCAACACCCCCAGGATCTACTCCGTTATCGTCGGCACCGGGAGCTATATACCACCCAGCATTGTCACCAACCAGGATTTTAGTACGGCCGCATTTTATGATGCAGCAGGGGCCCGCTTAGAAAAGCCCAGCACCGAGATTGTAGAGAAGTTTGAGCAGATAACTGACATCCAGGCGCGGCGCTACGTAACCGACGACCAAGTAACCTCTGACATTGCGTTGCTGGCCGCCCAAGAAGCCCTCACTACCTCGGGCATCAATCAGGAAGAGCTGGACTATATCATTGTAGCTCACAACTTTGGCGATGTGCCAGCTCACAACCGGCGCACCGATATGGTGCCCAGCTTGGCGGCCCGCGTAAAGCACAAGCTCGGCATTGTGAACCCCTACACGGTGGCCTACGACTTGCCGTTTGGCTGCCCTGGCTGGCTACAGGCCGTAATTCAGGCCGATTACTACCTACGCTCCGGCGACGCCAAAAAGATTCTGGTGATTGGAGCCGAAGTCCTGTCGCGCGTGTCAGACCCCCACGACCGGGACAGCATGCTCTACGCCGATGGTGCCGGGGCCGTAATTCTGCAAGCCGTGGAAAGCTCAGAGCCCGTGGGTATTATCACGCACACTACCCGCTCTGATACGGAGCGGGCTGCCCACCTGCTGCGCATGGGCCCGTCGTACAACGCCGACTATGCGGGCACCGACCAGTTCCTGAAAATGGATGGCCGCAAGCTGTACGAGTACGCCCTTAAAACGGTGCCCCAGGCCATTCAGGCGTGCTTGCAGAAAGCGCAAGTTCCTATTGAGGACGTGCATAAAATCCTGATTCACCAGGCCAACGGCAAAATGGATGAGGCCATTCTGAAGCGTCTCTACAGCCTCTACAACATGCAGACGGTGCCGCAGGATGTGATGCCCATGACCATCTCGTGGCTGGGTAACTCCTCGGTGGCTACGCTGCCCACGTTGCTTGATCTGATGCTGAACGATAAGATGGACAAGCACGAAATCAACGCGGGTGACACGCTGGTGTTTGCTTCTGTTGGAGCCGGCATGAACATCAACGCGGTGGTGTATAAGATGCCCGCTTAACTGGCCTACGCACCGCTAGGCCAGTTAAGCCAAGGCAGCTTCCGCCTTCCATACAAGCAACGCCTCCCACCAGAATTATCGCCGTGTTGCGCGGCGGTTTCTGGTGGGAGGCGTTGCTTGTTTTATAGCCTAGGAGAAGAAAAGGAATAACAGCAGAGGGGTGATAACGCGCAGAGGGCGACAATTTTATAGGGTAGCATTATCCGGCTACCTAAACCCAAATCCCCAAACCACAGTACATTCTACTGTACTACCTCCCACTCCCATTCTAGACTACTTCACTATGGCCATTGACCCAAATAATCGTCCGGTTCGTGTCATTAACGATGACACCACCGACCAGGAGCTAGCCGCCGGACACATCATTCCCGGCGCTGATCCACCCAAAAACGAATCGGCCCGCGGGGGCTTTGGCAACCGCGACGGCAAAGAAGGCTACGGCACTGATAGCGAAGCCGGTATTACGGCCGTGGCCGTAAACGAAAACGCCGACGACGCCCAGCGTCCCAAGGACAACCTGCGCAGCAACGAGGAAGGCCGTGAGGATTTGCCCAACCAGGACATGCCCCAGGACCGAGACCCCGACCTGCAGCCCCGCCGCCCCGTTGACGAACTGGATGCCGACGATGACCGGCCCGGCAAAGACGAGATGCGCAACCCAAATTCCCGCGTGGGAATGGGCCAGATGGAACAGCGCCAGCCCAACAACGATGAACTCGCCCGCCAGGGCACCAACGCCGACCTGACCGACCGCAACGCTACTGATACGGCTATTGACCAGTAGCAGTGGCCTAGGAGCCAGCTTCAGTTGGCTCCGCTTTTCTGATTGAAAACAAACTTCAAACCCCGAAAGCCATGCCCTACAAAAGCAATAATACCAACCAGCAGTCCAAGGAAAACCACGGCAGCCCTACGCAGTCGGAGAAGCCAAAAGGCACCGGCGACTTGCCAGTAAGCAACCTGGATGAGCAAACGGAGGACCGTTTAGCGCAAGAAGCCCTTGACGCGGGAGTACGTCATCCTAATCGGAACCTTGAAAAGCCCGATCTGGATAAGCCCGCATACAGCTAGGCGCAAGCCCTGACAACGTGGTGCCCCGAGTGGCCTAGCGCTGCCCGACACCATACCCATGAAAAGCACCTGCCATTTACCGCAGGTGCTTTTCTCTTTATCGGAATACCACTTTTCCCTTTGCTCGCTGCGCGTATGGCTCGCTACGTAACTACCGATATTCATGGGTGCTTGCTCTCATTCCGGCATCTGATAGAAGAAAAGCTCAAGCTCACGCCTCAAGATGAACTCTATGTGCTGGGCGACTACGTGAACAAGGGCCCCGATAGCCGCGGCGTGCTCGATTACCTAATTCGCCTGCCCGAGCGGGGCTACCGGGTAGTGTGCCTGCGCGGCAACCACGACCAAGAGCTGCTGGATGCCGCCCGCGGCCTCACGCACCTCACCTGGGCCTCAGCCCATGACCGGGCCCTGACCCTGCAGAGCTTTGGCGTAAGCAGGGTAGAAGACATTCCGGCTCCCTATCTGTGCTGGCTCGATGATTTGCCCTATCAGTTTGAGCTGCCCGACTTTGTACTGGTACACGCTGGCTTCAACTTTGGCCTGCCACCGCAGGAAATGCGCCGCGATTGGCACACCATGCTCAATACCAAAGAGTTTGTGATGGATGCATCCCGTTTGGGCGGTAAGCGCCTGCTGCACGGCCACGTGCCTACACCCACCACTACAGTGCAACAGCGTGTGAAAGAGCATGCGCAGGCCATTGGGCTTGATACGGGCTGCGTATACCGCCATAACCCAGAGTTCAGCCAACTGGCGGCCCTTAATCTCGATACGTTCAAGCTCACGCTACAGCCCAATATTGAGGAGCCGTATGAGATAGCGAAGCGCTAGTGAGGTAGCTCGTCGGTTTGGAGCAGGCGGCGGGCAGCTTGCTGGTAGGGGTTGCTGGCATCATCGGCCACGGTTTGGAGGGTGGCACGCGCTTGCTCGGGCTGCTTCGTAAACCAGTAGGCCATACCCAAGTGGTAGCGGGCTTTAGGAGCCAGCACCGAGCCCGGCTGCTGGGCTACTTTCCGCAGAAAGGTTTGGGCATCTTGGGCTTTCTCAGCTTCCTGCTTACCCTGGCTCAGCAGAAAAATACCAGTGTAGTACAGCAGGGTATCTTGGCCGAGGTTGGTAGTGGGCACGCGGCGCAACGTAAACAACGCCGTGGGGTAGCGGCCCTCTTGGTACTCGCGCATGGCCTCGGCCAGCAAGGGCCGCCGCTCTTCATTGATAACCGATGCAGGCAGGCCCGCATCGGGCACGTAGTAGCGAGTCCAGGCCTCTTCTGATAAAGAGCTACTAGGGCGTAAGAGCAGCCATAGGGCTAGCAAGCCCACCCCAGCCAAGCTGGCTATGAGGCCCCACTGTTTTTGGGTTTTGCGCTGTTGCTGTTTGATGCGCGAAAGGGCTTGGTCGCGCTGGTTAAGGCGGCGGTCCAGCGACTCTAGGCGCAGGCGCAAAGTTTCGTGACCGGCCACCCAGCGCACATCGGCCGTGAGCTGCTCATAAGTGAGAAAGGCTTGCGCCAGGGCTGGGTCCTGCTCCAGGCGTAGCTCAAAGGCCTCCTGCTCGGCAATGGTCATCTGCCCATCGGCAAAGCGTTCTAGCTCTTCCAGGTAGGGGCGCAGATCGGGGGCAGACGGGGCCATGCTAAAACCAGAGATACACGTGTTCCGCGGCCAGGGCCGGCGCGGCAGCTGAGAGGAAAAATGAACCAGGGGCTAAGCTACGCAGAACCTAGCAGCCGCTCGCTACGCACTGGCGCTTTCGTTGCGCAGGCGCAGCTCATAGAGCTGACGCAGGCACCCGGCTTTCTGAATGCGGGCCACCGTAGAGTTGGCAAACCCCATCTTGCCGGCCACCTTCTCGAAGTTATAGCCCCGGAAATAGAAATACATGAGCACCTTTTGGCAGTCGGTGCTGAGCTGCCGGAACAGGCCTAGCAGGTACTTACGGCGGCTGGCCTCGGCCATGGGCAACTCGGCGGTAGTGCGGCCCGCGGCGGCTAGGTGCTCACCAGCCATGCCGTAGAGGTAGGCCCGCAGATCGGGAGGGAGCTTGGTTATGCGCCCATCAGCCACTTGGTCGTAGAACTCAACGAGCACCGTCCGGAGAAGCTCATGGGCTGCCGCCGGGGCCAGGTTATGCTGGCGGCGAGCCCAGCGGGCAAAAAGGCCGCGGTTTTGCTCGTAGAAGCTCACCAGAAACGACTGGTTGCCCACGCGCAGGCTGGTCAGGACTTCGGCTAACGGCTGAGAGGTGTTCATAGCAGCAAGTAACAAGGAACTATCGACAACGAGCAAGCACCACGGTGAAATGAGTGGCCTAGCCGAGTGATTTTCACGCAAAAAAGACCGCCCTGGTTGGGGCGGCCTTTTCAGAAGAGTGCTTTGACCCGATTACTTCGTGAAGCGCCGGGTAATTACTCGCTGGTCTTGGGTGCTTATCTGCAGCAGGTACATCCCCCCGGCCAGCTTGTGCACTGGGGCTGAGCCGTGGTCGAAGGCACCTTCCGCTACTGTTTGCCCGCGCACATCCAGGATGCGGTAGCGGCTACCCGTTAGCTGACCCTCTAGGCCACTGATCTGCACGCGGTCTACGGCCGGGTTGGGGTAGAGCTGCGCGGCCTCCAAGTTGGTAGCCTCCGGGGCCGCCAGTGTGGTGCGGGCAGACGAGGCATTAGCAGCCTTGGAAATCCGAATCCAGTTGATGTTATAGCCACCGGTTTGGGCATACACGCCAAAGTTGTAAGTACCCGCGTTGATGGTGACGGTCCGGGAAACGGTAGTCCAGTTCTGCCAGCCACCGGTAGCCGGAATGGCCGTGTTGCCCAACTGAATAGCGCCGGCGTTAAGGTCGGAGGAGATGGTGCCGCCGCTAGCGCCGCTGGCCACGCGGTACTCGATAGTATAAGTGCCCGAGGTGGGGAAGTTGATGCCGTTAAACACCAAGTAGTCGCCGGCATCAACGTAGCCCATGTCCTGGCCGCCGCCCGTGTCGGAGCAAGCTTCCGCCGTCATGCCGCTGTTCACGTTGGCGGCTTCGGCTTGCAGCAGCAGGCTAAAGGTGGTGCTGGTAGTGGCAGTACGCACCCGCACGGAGGTGGCTTTGTCGTTCCAGTTGCCGGTGCCAAGCGGGTTGTTCACCAAACAGCTATTGCCAGCGCTTCCCACCGTGAGGGTGCTACCCGTAAAGTTGTCGTTCTCATAAAGCACCACTTCGTAGCCGGCATTCACCTTGAGCGAGGAAATATCGTCGTTCAGAATGCCGCGGCTCTGGAGGGCTGCCAGGTTGTAGTCGCCTACGGGCAGGTTGACGGCCGTGCCGGTGTAGTTGCAGTCCTTATACATGGTGCTCACGCCGGTGGCTGGGGGCGGCGTGCTGCCCGCGTACCCGCCGAAGGTGGCAATAACCTTGGTGGGCTGGGGCGTGTGCAGCGTAGCCGACTGGTCGTTCACATCATCGTAGGCGAAGCCATAGGAGAGGTTATCTACGCTGATGCCGGGCAGGTGCCAGAAGCGGGCGTAGTAGTTGGCCGGCGCGGCCTGGTAGTACTTGCTGGCATCGTACCAGTTCTGCTGGCCGGGGGTGGCCGTGGTTACGTCTACTACGTGGCGGTTGATGGCGGCCGTCATCTGGGCCTGCACCACCAGGTCGCAGTCGCCGTCGCTTACACGGTTGTCGAGCAAGCCCTTACCCTCAAACGCCATTTGCGTGGTGGGGCGGCCATTAATGATGCCCGTGCGGCCCGCAAACGCCCCCGACTGGCCTACTACCACCAGCCGGTCGTTGGCATCAACGCGGCCCTTGAATACACCGGCGTTGCCAGCGTAGAAAATCAGGTCTGTGGTTTTATATTTGTTCCAGATGGCATCGATGTAGCTCTTGAAGTAGTTGCCATAGGGGCCGGCCACGGTGCCGTTCGAGCCATCCTGAAAAGCGGCCGTCTTCGAAGGGAAGGTGATTTCGCCGGTGGTGTTATTCACCGTGCCCTGGAATTCGGTTGGCACGTTGGCTTTGTAGGCAGCCACAATGTCGGCGGCGCTTTTCAGCTCTCCGGTGCGCTTCTGGTAGCCGTTGCCGAACAGCTCCAGGCCCATGGGGTAGCGAAATGCGTCGACGCGGGTGGTGTTGCCGTAGAAGCCGGTGTTGTTGTTGGTCAGCTCAATGAACTCGTACATGATGTCCCGGTTCGGGTCGTTCGGGTTCTGCGGGTTGGGCGCAGCGTAGCCCGAAGGCGCGCCCGAGGCCCCGAAGAAGTACAGGTACAGCTGCTGGCCTCTGGAAATAAATACCCGGCAACCGGCTATGTAGGGCAGGGTGAAGGTCTTGTTCGGAATGCTGCTCAGGCGGGTAAAGCAGGCCGCGTACTTGGAGTTCTGGCCAGGGCCGGTGTTGCCGTTGTAGGTCGGCCCGGTCACGGTATTATACGAGGAGGACATGGGCAGCACCTGGCTGTTGGCGGCATTGATCCACACATGGTTGCCGGCCGGGTCAATGCCCACAATGGCCACGTACAGATCGGTATCGGGAAAGGGCGAGTTGTTGGCAATGGTAAACGGAATGCTGCCCTGGGCCCAGGTGGCCAAGGGGCTGAGCACGCTGAGCAATAGAGTCAGCAACGCCAAGAGAGTAGGCTTTTTCATACGGTGAATTGGTTGTGGTGGGAAATGGATTGGACAGTGCATACTAGGCCACTGCTGCTCCGGCGGAAGCAGACGTAACCTATATGTGTAAGGAGAGCCCAAGGGCAGATAAGTAGGAGCGGAGGTGGCCTAGCAAGGGTGCCGCAGCGCTAGGCCACTGCCACAGCATGGGCCGCGGCTTCAATAGGATATTTGAAATATATCTGGGCTTTTCCAGGAAATAAAGTGCTTTGCAAAGCGGCCCAAGGAGGTTTCCGTCGCTCAGAATCACTTAATCCTCATTCTTGCACAGGTTACTTCACATGTGATGCTCATTGCCCAGGGCTAGCTGACCTACTGCGCTGCATTGGCTTGACACTTACTGCACACGCCGCCAACCAGCTGAGGCTAGGCCACATAACCAAATTTTGTAACTCGCCTCGTTGTAAAAATGATAGCTCGACTCTTAGTGCCCCTGCTCAGCAGATTGGGTGCCGAGCTAATGCCCTCAATCCCCTACCTTTGAAGCCATGGAAACGCAAGCCACCACCCTCGCCCAAGACACGGCCATCTTCGACCTCATTCAAAAGGAAAAAGAGCGGCAAACCCACGGTATTGAACTGATTGCCTCCGAGAACTACGTTTCGGAGCAAGTGATGCGGGCTCAAGGCTCCATCCTCACCAACAAATACGCTGAGGGCCTGCCCGGCAAGCGCTACTACGGTGGCTGCGAAATTGTCGATCAGATTGAGCAGCTGGCCATCGACCGCGCCAAAGAGCTGTTTGGCGTAGAGTGGGTAAACGTGCAGCCTCACTCCGGTGCCCAGGCCAACGCAGCCGTAATGCTGGCTGTGCTCAACCCCGGCGACAAAATCCTCGGCTTCGACCTGAGCCACGGCGGCCACCTCACCCACGGCTCGCCGGTAAATTTCTCAGGCAAGCTCTATAAGCCCTCCTTTTACGGCGTAGAGGCAGAAACCGGCCTCATCGATTGGGAGAAAGTAAAGGAAACGGCTCGCCGCGAGCAGCCCAAGCTCATTATCTGCGGTGCCTCGGCTTACTCCCGCGACTGGGACTACAAAGCCCTGCGCGAAGCTGCCGACGAGGTAGGCGCCCTGCTGCTGGCCGATATTTCGCACCCCTCCGGCCTCATTGCCAAGGGCTTGCTGAATAACCCCTTCGACCACTGCCACATTGTAACCACCACCACCCACAAAACCCTGCGCGGCCCCCGCGGCGGCCTGATTCTGTTGGGTAAGGATTTCGAGAATCCCTTCGGCCTGAAAACGCCCAAGGGCGAAATTCGGATGATGAGCAGCCTGCTCGATGGCGCCGTGTTCCCTGGTACCCAGGGCGGCCCCCTCGAGCACGTAATTGGTGCCAAGGCCGTGGCCTTCGGTGAAGCCCTCAGCGACGCCTACACCGACTACACCCACCAGGTAATCAAGAACGCCCAGGCTCTGGCCGGTGCTTTCGTGGAGCGTGGCTACCAGATTATCTCGGGTGGCACCGACAACCACTTGATGCTGATTGACCTGCGCAGCAAAGGCCTCACGGGCAAGCTGGCGGAGAACACTCTCATCAAGGCCGACATCACCATCAACAAAAACATGGTGCCCTTCGATGATAAGTCGCCCTTCGTGACCAGCGGCATGCGCATTGGCTCGGCCGCCGTGACCACGCGCGGCCTACGCGAGCCCGACATGGTGCGCATCGTAGACTTCATCGATGAAGTGCTGACCCACAACGCCGACGACGCCCGCATCAGCCAGGTGCGTGGGCAAGTGCAGGAGTGGATGCAGCAGTACCCGCTCTTCGCATAAGGTAAACTGGTGAGTCGGCGCCCTGATAACACAGGCCAATTGTAGGGTGTCAGCATCCTGTTAGGGCTAAATTTCGTTTGTCTTTCGCTGGTTATTGTATCGGCTCGCCGGCTCACCATTTCTCTACCTCATCTTTTGGCTACTTCCCCCTTGAATACCGAACAACCTGTGCGGGGCGACCAGCACGAAATGTCTTTCATCGACCACCTCGAAGCCCTGCGGTGGCACATCATCCGCGCGGCTATTGCGGTGGTGGCGTTTGCCACGGCGGCCTTCTTCTCGAAGGAGCTGCTGTTTCACGACCTCATTCTAGGCCCCTCGCGTGCCGACTTCTGGACCTACCGGATGTCGTGCAAGTTTGCGGCTTGGCTGGGTGCCCCCGACCTGTGCATCAACAAAATCGGCTTCGTGATTCAGAACCGCGAGATGAGCGGACAGCTAACCATGCACATCAGCACCTCGTTTATCGTGGGGCTGGTGCTGGGCTTCCCGTACCTGTTCTGGGAGCTGTGGCGCTTTATTAAGCCGGGCCTCTACCCGCACGAGCGCCAGAACTCGCAAGGGGCCGTGTTCTTCGTGTCGGTGTTGTTTGCGCTAGGCCTGTTGTTCGGCTACTACATTGCCGCGCCCATGAGCATTCAGTTCTTGGCCGGCTACGTGGTTGACCCCACCATCGAGAACCAGATTGACATGCAAAGCTACCTGAGCACGCTTACCACCATGTCGGTGGCTTGCGCGTTCGTATTTGAGCTGCCCATGATTGTGTTCTTCCTAGCTAAAGCGGGTCTGATTACGCCCGAAATCATGCAGGTGTACCGCAAGCACGCTATTGTGGTAGTGCTGGTTATTGCGGCCATCATCACGCCCCCCGAGGTTACTTCTCAGATCATCGTTACCATCCCCATTGTGCTGCTCTACGAGCTCAGTATTCATATTGCTCGCATCGTGACGCGCAACCGCACCGCCTCGCTCAACGCGCAGCTCGCGGAAAACCAGGGAGTAGCCTGATTTCACTTGTTTGCATGAAGCAAGGGCTGGCCGGATGAACGTTTCGTTACCCGACCAGCCCTTTTTCTTTTCGCTCCATCCTAATACTCCACATATGAATAACCTGATTGCCATCGGCTCCGACCACGCTGGCTTTGAGTACAAGCAGATGCTAGGCCAGTGGCTGCGCGACAATGGCTACGAGGTGCGCGATTTTGGCACCCACTCTACCGACTCCGTAGATTATCCTGACTTTGTGCACCCGTTGGCTTCGGCCATTACCGGCGGCGAGCTAGAGCGCGGTATTCTGGTGTGCGGTTCCGCCAACGGGGTCTGCATTACGGCCAACAAGCACCAAGGCATTCGGGCCGCCATTGCCTGGCAGGAAGAGCTGGCTAGCCTGGCCCGCCAACACAACGACGCCAACATCATCTGCATTCCAGCTCGCTTCATCAGCGAGGAAACCGCCCGCGGTATTGTTAGCCAGTTCCTGAACACCGCCTTCGAAGGTGGCCGCCATCAAACCCGCGTAAACAAAATCAGCTGCTAGGCGGCGAAGCGGTGAATGAGTAAAGAAGCGGTGAATGAGTAAATGAGTGAAGTGGGCTAGCGGTATAGGCTTTACCAGTATAGTGCATCTGTAGTCCAGTGTAGCAACTCATTCTCTAACGCTGATCCATACAAAAGCCCTGACTTTCACAGTGAAAGTCAGGGCTTTTGTATGGACGATAATTGACGTCATTTAGCACATGAAAACATCTGATGGCGCATCTTCTAGGCCACTTCACCGCGTCAGCCGGTATACTTTTGGGGAATTGGTACGCTCGTAGCGGCCGAAAATGGCAGGTACCTTGTACTGCAGCTCCGGCATGAGGCCCATCTGGTCGATAATATAACGGGGCGGGGCGGGCTCGAAGTTTTGAGACAGCCGGAATACGGCGTCGTACTCGTTTAAGTGAGCGAAATCTACCTGAGCTAAGTGCCAATCGAGGTAGGGGGTAGCCAGCCGGTTATGCAGGTAGGGGCGATGATCGGGGCCGAGCACCAGCAGGTGCTGACCATCGAGAAAAGCATAGCGCGGGTTAGGATTCACGGCGTACCGGCTCTCAGATGGAATCTGAAGAACTTGCTCCAGATGCAGCACACTGCGGTAACGAACCACCACCACGGCACCTAGTACTACCAGCAACAGTACCTCCGGCACCCAAGTCCGGCGCGCTTTCTGCCACAAAAACAACGAGTAGTAGGTGAGGGCTGGCAGAAACAGCACTAGTGTACCCGTAGCCATGCCCCGGCCCACGGCGGCCATACCGGTGGACACCAGTAGCCACACCAGCATCAGCTGCTGAAACTTGATCTGGAAGACCAGGCCTAGCGGGGTGGTGAAACTGCGCACTAGGCCCAGAGCCAGCAACACACCCGGCAAAATCAGCAGGCGTAGCAGCACCCACAGCGGCAGCCCATCAGTTTCATTCATGAGGCCTCGGAGAGTAGGCTGGAGGTGAAACTGCGCAAACCCTGTCAGGGAATCGGTGTACATGAAGAAGGTAGCCGCCACCGCATACGGAAACAGGAAGCCGCAGACCAGCAGCAAAAAGCTACGAAAAGAGTTGGCTGCGAAGATGATAACCGCAAACAGGCCTACCAGCAGAAACAGCGCCAGCGGCAGGTAGCACAGCGCCGCAACCCCCACCAGAAAGCCCGCCCTGAACAGTCGGCGGTTATCATAGCCTTCCCTGGAGGTGGGCAGCAGAGCACTCAGGGCCGCAATGATGAAGGTGTGGCCTAGCAGCAGCGGCGAGAGGGTATCGAGGTCGGAGGTAAGGCTGGCTAGCAGCAGGTAGGTGAGGGCCCCCACGTACCCCCGTTCTGGGTGTACATCGGCCCGGTTGAGTACGAAGTTGAAGCGCAGTGCTTGAAACCCCAGCAGCAAGAGGGCCAACACCCGGTAAAGCCACAGCGGGCGGTTGCCCACCCACTCCAGAGCACCCGAAAGGGCCGCCGTGAGGGGGGCAGTGCTATCGTACAGGTCGCGGTAGAGCACGGCTCCATCGCGGAGCCGCTCGCCCACCAGCAGCCCGTGCAGCTCAATGGGCGTTAGGGCCACACCCCACCACAGCAAGGGCAGCCGCACTGCCAGCAGCAGCACCACCAGCGCAAAGAGGCGGGTAGGAAGGGAGCTTTTAAAAAATTGAAGCAAGGAAAATCAGAAGCTTAAGGAGTTGGCCAGCTGAGTAGAAGAGGCCTAGGCCACCCCGGCACGGCTGACCCGGATAAGGCAAAGATAACCGCCGGGGCCGCCAGCACGCCTTGCTCTTACCGGAAGCTTTCTGGAGCTATAGCTCGTAGGCTAGTATAGCAGCCGTTACCGCCCGTAACTTCCTGCGCTGCCAAGCCCCTAACTTCCTATCTTTGCGGATTCTTATGGAAAGTAAACGACAGCAAAAAGTAGCCAGCCTGCTTCAGCAGGAATTGGCCGCCGTATTTCAGCGCGACCTCCCGCACTTGTTTCCGGGCTTGCCGCCGGGCATTAGCCTAGTGCGCGTATCGCCCGACTTGGGCGTGGCCCGCGTGTACCTGAGCCTGCTGCTGGCCCGCGACGTGGAAGCCCAGCAGACGCTGGTTGAAGATAATGTGAAGGTGATTCGGCAGGCCCTGGCTAAGCGCGTGGGCAAGCAACTGCGCATCGTGCCCGACTTGCAGTTCTTCATCGACGACTCGGCCGCTTACGCTGCCCACATGGACAAGGTGTTCGGTGACCTGCACATTCCGCCCGCTCCTGCCGAAGATGATGCCGCCGATTCCGACGATACCAAGCCCCAGCGTCCCAAGCTCTTCGCTGACGAAGACGAGTAGTGAATGAGTGCTTGAGTAAACGAGGGATAGTTTCCTTGTTTGCTCACGTTACGCTTCACTCGTTCACTCATATACGCATTCACTCCCTTGTATTACGACCCGATTAAGAAGTCGCTCGGCGAAGTCTTCAACCGTACGCCTTGGCTGCGACGCCTGTTTTACCACCTGCTCGATTTGTTGCTGCTTCGGACTTGGCACGTGCACCGCGAGCTGCGTCAGTGGGCAAAGGGCCGCACCAACGAGCCGGCCAGCATTCTGGACGCCGGCTCCGGCTACGGGCAGTACACGTACTGGATGTCGGGGCTGAGCAAGAAGTGGGAGATTTTGGCCGTGGATGTGAAGGACGAGCAAGTAGCCGACTCTAACCGCTTCTTCCGGCAGATTGGCCGCACCAACGCCCAGTTTGCCGTGCAGGATTTGGTGCTCTACCAGCAGCCCAACACCTTCGATTTGGCCCTGTCGGTAGACGTGATGGAGCACATCCTGGAAGATGTGGAAGTGTTCCGCAACATTCACGCCTCCCTCAAAGACGGTGGTATGCTGCTCATCTCTACCCCCTCCGACCAGGGCGGTTCCGACGTGCATGCCGATGGCGAAACGAGCTTCATTGAGGAGCACGTGCGCGACGGCTACAACATCCATGAAATTCAGCAGAAGCTGCGTACGGCCGGTTTTGAGCGCATCGAGGCCCAGTACAGCTACGGGGAGCCCGGTCAGATTTCGTGGCGCCTGAGCATGAAGTACCCTATTTTAATGTTGGGAAAGTCAAAGCTGTTTTTTCTGCTGTTGCCCTTCTACTACCTCATCACCTTTCCTTTCTGTTTGGTGCTGAACTGGTTTGATGCTAACACCAAGCACGAGTCGGGCACGGGCCTGATTGTGAAAGCCTGGAAATAGACTTTTGCGCCCGGTGGCGTATCTTGCTCCAAACTATCTAGGTCTGAATCATTCTATTTACGCTACCTACTAGCTCCTCCGCGCCCCGCACGTGAACGTACCCTTGCTCATTGCCCGGCGTTATTTTCTCTCGAAGAAGAAGCGCAACATTATCAGCATCATCTCAAACATCTCCATGATTGGCGTGGCGGTGGGCACGATGGCGCTGATTATCGTGCTGTCCGTGTTTAACGGATTGGAGGACCTCGTACGCAGCCTCTACGGAAAATCGGACCCCGACCTGGTAATTACGGCAGTAGAGGGCAAGTCTTTCCCGGTAGAAGCCCAGCTGCTCACTCGCCTTACCACCACACCCGGTGTGGCTCTGGTAACGCAGGTAATCGAGGACAACGCCCTACTGCAGTATCACGACCGCCAAATGGTGGTGAAGATGAAGGGCGTGTCGGATAACTATCACTACCAGAGTAATATCGACTCGGCTATAGTAGACGGCGACCACCGCCTCCACCACGACGGGGCTGACTATGCCCTGCTGGGGGCTGGTGTACAGCACGAGCTTAGCATCACCATCAACAACCGCTTCTCGCCTATGCGGTTGCTCTACCCCAACAACACCGGCAAGAAAACGCTCTCCATGAACCCCGAAACGGCGTTCAATGAGCAGAGCATCTTGGCCGGCGGGGTGTTCCTGATTGAGCAACACATCGACGACAGCTACATCTTTGTGCCTCTGCAGTTTGCCCAGGAGTTGCTGAAATACGGTAACCGCCGCACGGCCCTGGAAGTGAAGGTAGCGCCCGGCTTTTCAGTTGATAAGGTGAAAACCGGGCTCAAGAACCAGTTGGGTAACACCTTCAAAGTGCTCGACTCCGATGAGCAGCACGTAAGCTTGCTTAAGGCCATTAAGGTGGAGAAGATGTTCGTGTTCATCACGTTTGCCTTCATCCTGCTCATTGCCTCGCTCAATATCTTCTTCTCGCTGTCGATGCTGGTGATTGACAAGCGGAAGGATATTGCCGTGCTCATGGCCATGGGCGCCAGCACCCGCACCGTGCGGAACATCTTCCTGCTGGAAGGGGCCATTGTGGCTCTGGTAGGAGCTATTACTGGCCTAGTGCTGGGCGTAAGCATCTGCTGGGCGCAGCAAACATTTGGGTTGGTAAGCATGGGCATGGCTACCAGCGTCGTCGATTCTTACCCCGTGAAAATGCAGTCATCGGATATTGTCCTGACGGCTATTGCTATCATTGTTATTACCATTTCGGTTTCTATCCGGCCCGCTCTCAATGCCTCGCACCTCGACGTGCGCGAAAACCTCTAGGCCACTGCTCTACCGGCCTACTCATACTGGTGAGGAGATTTAACACGAAGGTTAGGCGCTAGGCCTAGTACATGTTGATGACCGCCATGCGTCTTTTATAGCTGGTAGTTGACCTTTTCTTGTCAAAAGGAATATAATTTAACCTCGAAGAGGTTTTTAGATTCGTCTACTACAAAGGGTGGCTAGGCCTGTTCTAGCAGGGATTCGTCTTTTTGGTATAACTATTCTTTGAATGAATTTTACTTTTTATGAAATAATCGACTATTTGTCAATTGTTATTACTTTCAACGCTGCATCTTAGCCGCCGACTATGAAGGTTTCTACTTCACAGCCATTTCAAATTGTTTATTCCTTACTCGAGCACGAGTACTTAGGCTATCTATTCGAGTCATACGTAGTTCAGCGTAACCAGCGCGGACAGCTTACCTTACAGCACCAGACGGTATCGGCTAAGAATGCTCCCGAATTTGCCGATGGCTTAGATATTATTGACTTCGAGCTGATTGCCCTCACCGACCAGATCCAGCAGGATGTGGTGATGAAGGAGTTCTGGCCGAAGAAAACTACTCCCGCCGAGTTTTTCCTCAAGATTTACGACCCCGAAAAAGGCGATAAGGCGCTGCAGGAAACCATCTGCCAGTACGTGCAGGAGCGCATGGGCCAGATTCTGGAGCGTCTCCAGGGCAAGTTAGTCTTCATTATGGGTAAGGATGGGGAGCCCACTTGGCGCGAGATACGCGTGGCCACGGAGCCAGCCTCGGTCTTGTTCCATTTCCGGCGCAATGAGGACAGCACGCACTACTTTCCTACCATTCAGTACAAAGGGCAAAAGCTCGACTTTCAGTACAAGAATGCAGTGATTGTGTGCGAGCAGCCGGCCTGGTTACTCCTCGGTGACGTGCTGCACAACTTCCATAAGGATGTAGACGGCAAAAAGCTGAAGCCCTTCCTTAATAAGAAGTTCATCGTAATTCCGCGGCAGGTAGAGGAAAGCTACTTCCAGCGGTTTGTGGCACCGCTGGTAGAATCGTTCGATGTGCACGCCCGCGGCTTTGATATACGCTCGGAGCGCTACATGGCGCGGCCCCACCTCACCTTCTCCGATGCCCCCGGTGCAACTGTAGTGGCCGCCGAAACCAGCCGCACTGCCGGAGCTGGTCGGCGCGCTAGCGCAAGTGCGGCTACCGTTACGGCGGAGGCGGCCGTATCAGACCACATTCACTTTGATCTGAGCTTCCGCTACGGCGACCATACCATCCACACGGGCCATGGCAAGCGGGTATGCGTGAAGCTGGAGAAGCAGAACGACAACTACATTTTCCACCGGCTCATCCGCAACCTCGACCGGGAACAGGAAATTATCAGTGAACTGCACGACCGGGCCCTAGAGGTGCGCAACGGCCGCGCGGTGCTGGAAAAAGCCACGGCCTTCCGCTGGCTCCACAACCACGCCGATGACCTTGTGCGCTTGGGCTTCACGGTGCAGCAGGGTACTACCTCTGGCAAAGACTACTTCATCGGGACGATTACTGTGCAGGTAGGCATCACCGAAACCAACGACTGGTTTGATGTGCATGGCACGGTGCAGTTTGGGGAGTTTGAAATTCCCTTCATCAAGCTGCGGCCCTACATCCTGAATAAGCGTCACGAGTTCAGGCTGCCCAACGGACAGATTGCCATTATCCCGGAAGAGTGGTTTACGCAGTATCTGGAGCTGTTTGCCTTCAGCGAAGAGAACCACCACACGCTCACGCTGCGCAAGCACCACCTAGCGCTGGTGTCTGACCTGCAGAACGGTAACCTAGCCACCGTGCTCATGTCGCGGAAGCTGGAGAAGCTGCGCGAGTTTGAGATGGTGGAAGATAAGCCCATGCCCGCGGGGTTCCGAGGTGAACTGCGGCCTTACCAGAAGGCGGGCTACAACTGGCTCCATTTCGTGCAGGACTACCACTTCGGGGGCTGCCTCGCCGATGATATGGGCTTGGGCAAAACAGTGCAAACCCTGGCGTTGCTGCTCGACCGCAAAGAAAGCGGCGCAGCTAAGGGCGCGGCGTCATTGCTGGTGATGCCCACTTCGCTGGTGTACAACTGGATGAGCGAGGCCTTCAAGTTCACGCCTGGCCTACGCTTGCTGATTTACACGGGCACCTACCGCGACAAAAACGTAGAGCAGTTCGCCGACTACGACGTGGTGCTGACCAGCTACGGTATTGTGCGTCTGGATATTGAACTGCTGAAAAGCTACAAGTTCGACTATGTAATTCTGGATGAGTCACAGGCCATCAAAAACCCCAGCTCCACTACCTCGCAGGCCGTGCGGGGGCTGCACTCGCGCCACCGCCTGATCCTGACGGGAACCCCGGTGGAGAACAGCACTATGGATCTGTGGTCGCAGATGTCGTTCATCAACCCTGGCCTACTGGGCTCGCAGTCGTTTTTCCGGAAGGAGTTCCTCAAGCCCATCGAGAAAGGTAAAGACGAGGCCAAAACCAAGCGCCTGCACGCCCTCATCAAGCCCTTCATTCTGCGCCGCCACAAGGCCCAAGTGGCCCGCGAGCTACCGGAGAAGATTGAGCACCTCAGCTACTGCCCCATGACCGAGGAGCAGCAGCATTGCTATGAGGAAACCAAAAGCTTTTACCGCAACAAGATTCTGCAGAGCATTGAGGAGCACGGCACTGCCAGTACCCAGTTTATGCTGCTGCAGGGCCTTACTAAGCTGCGCCAGATTGCCAACCACCCCCGCATGGCCGACGATGAGTACGAGCATGAGTCGGGCAAGCTGCGTGAAGTGGTGCGTATGATTAAGAGTGTGGTGTCGGAGGGACACAAGGTGCTGGTGTTTAGTCAGTTCGTGAAGCACCTCGACATTGTGCGGGCTTCCTTGGATGAGCGCCAGATTGAGTATGCCTACCTCGACGGCAACACCCGCGACCGGCACCGGGAGGTGGCCCGCTTCCAGGAAACCGACGACTTACGCGTGTTCCTGATTTCGCTGAAAGCGGGCGGCGTAGGCCTCAACCTCACCGCCGCCGATTACGTGTTCATCCTCGACCCCTGGTGGAACCCCGCCGTGGAGGCCCAGGCTGTAGACCGTGCCCACCGCATCGGGCAGCAGCGCACGGTGTTTACTTACAAGTTCATCACCAAGAACACGGTGGAGGAGAAGATCTTGGCCCTGCAGAACAAGAAGATTCAGCTGGTGACGGACCTGATTACCACCGACGAAGCCATTATCAAGAGCCTGACCAAGGAAGATATTGAGGAACTGCTGGGCTAGGCCACTAGCCCAGCAGTTCCAGTTATAGCAAGCTATTCTATCCCAGATGGGTTTATTCGATGCTCCTAAGCCCGTGGGAGTTGAAATAAAGGGCAATGTGCTGTACTGCGTCATCTGCCGGTACGACCGATTCTGGCGCAGGCACATCCGGCTAGACCCAGCAGAATTATTTCACTCCGACTGGTTCGACCCGACCGTAGTGGCCTACACCTGCGACAATTGCGGCTACATCCATTGGTTTAAGCCGCAGTAAGCGGGGCGTAGATTTCGACGCTGACGACGCTTTTTTGAGCCCTGAGCTGCGGCTGCTAGGCCTCCTCACCTTAAAGTAGCTTGCAAGTATAGTGGGCACCACCGCAGGTCGCGAGGGTTTATGCTCCTTTCCGGCTCTGCAGTAGCGCGCAGCGAGGTAGCTTATTTTGTTAGAATGGTGCCACCGCAGTTTTCGGGGCACTTCTCGTAGCTTTCCGCTGCCAGTACATCGGTGGCACTGTTGGCAACCGGCGTGGTGATGTCGCGGCCAGCTTCATCCACGCCCACCACTACGATACCGTGGGTGTTATCCTCATTCAGGATCCGATAGATGCGAATCCCGTAACAGTTGGTCGCGGCTCTGATTTCGTCGATGATAGCCAGGTTACAGTAGTTCGAGCTGGTGTTGCCTTTATAGCGCTTCTTGTACTTGTTGGCGTACTGCTTGGCCGTGGGAATAGAAACCGGGTCGCCCGCATTAGGATTGAACGGACTAGGTGAGTTTGGGTCGGAGTCGCCGAGTGGGAAGCCAGGAGTTCCTTTCTTGCGCGAGGTAAGCAATAGGGCGGCGCCGGCCAGTAATAAACCGGCACCTAGCAGAGAGTTAGAGTTCTTCATATGAAAGGAGAAAAAGGTGTGTAAGGTGAATTGGGTTGAGTGGTAAGGATTAGGGCTCTTGTCAGCTATGCCGGGCTCTAGGTCTGCATTTAATTAGGCAAAAGCAAGCCTACAGCTGAGCTTAAGGTACCCTAGGCCTCTTCAGTAGTACAAGGGGTGGCCCTAGTGCCGGATGTGCCAAGGACAGCGGCAAACAAAGCCCCGGCGGTAGCGGTACTAGGCACATGCATTTCACTCTTCGCACGCACGTAGCGGCAGCCCCGGCGCAAGTGTGGGCCGGTTTCACCCGGGAGTTGTTCCTAGCGCTGGCTCCGCCGTTTCCGCCATTTCATCTGGTCCGCTTTGATGGCTGCCGCCGTGGCGACGAGGTGCACATTGAGCTGGGCGCCGGCCCCTTCCGGCAACCCTGGACTTCCCTCATCACCGACCACGGCGTGCTCCCCGATGGCACCTACTTCTTCGTGGATGAAGGCCAGATACTGCCCACCCCGTTGCGGTTTTGGCGCCACCGCCACCTGATGCAGCCCGCTCCCGGTGGCGGTGCCTATATTGTGGAGGATCTGGAGTACCGCACTGGCCTACGCGCTCTAGATTTGTTGATGCGGCCTGTAATGTGGGCACAGTTTGCCTGGCGTAGGCCTATCTACCGGCGCTGGTTTGGCATGCCCTCGGCCCGGTAGCGCACGAAAACTAAACGGTTAGGCAGCGCCAACCGGCCAGCTCCCGTATAGGACCGCAGCAAGTAGTGTAGCTTGCGCCCGCTTCTGGTTTTGCCCATGCGTATGACTTGTACTTCTGCTCACCGTACCCGGTTTTTCCTGTATCTCCCCTTGGCGCTGCTCCTCCTGACGCTGGCCTCGGGTTGCCGCAATGCCCAGTCGGCGTTTCAGTTCCGACCTGCCCCCACAATAGCGGCCCCTAGGCCAGTATCCACCCCCAAAGTCACTACGAACCACGTTGAAGTGAGGGCAACGCCCCAGCCAGTACTTGTGGCAACTACCACTGAAGCAGCACCGCCTGCATCCCTAAAACCCCGGCAGCTACGGCAAGAGTTACGCCGAGCAGTAGCGCAGGCTACAACAACTCCACGGCAGTTACTGAAGCCGCTACTGGCGCGGCCAGCAGCGCAAAAAGCGCATAAGGCTGCCGGGCCCCGCCACGATACCGAGGTAGGCTTAGGCACCACGGTGCTGGGCGTGCTAGGCCTAGTAGTATTGCCCATTAGCCTGATCGGCTTATTGATTTGGGGTGGCCCGGTCTGGGCTATTCTGGCGGGACTGGCCGCCTTAGCTGTGCTAGTGGCCTACCTCGACCCCTTCGGTTAAGCCTCAGGCTGATGTTGACTTTTTGAGCTGAACCCCTGATGCTAGGCCACCGGCGGGCTATGGTGTACCTTTGCCCTCCGCTTTTCAACTTTTGCTGCCATGCCCGCTACTATCACGCTCAAACCCGGTAAAGATCAGTCCCTTCGTCGCCGCCACCCGTGGGTGTTTTCGGGGGCTATTGGCCGCATGCAGGGCGAGGTAGTAGAAGGCGAGGTAGTGCATGTGCAGGCCGCCAACGGCGAGCTGCTGGGCGTAGGCCACTACGCCCCCGGCTCCATTGCCGTGCGCATGCTCGACTTTGGCCCCGATGCCCAACTGCCCGACGCGGCCTTCTGGGAAGCTCGTCTGCGCAATGCCTACCAGTTGCGCCAAGGCCTAGGCCTCACGGGCACTGGCAACACCAACGTGTACCGCCTCACCCACGCCGAGGGCGACGGTCTGCCCGGCCTCATTATTGACGTGTACGGCGACGTGGCCGTGGTGCAGGCGCATAGCGCCGGTATGTACAAAGCCCGCCCCCTGATTGCCGCCGCCCTGCAAGCCGTAATTCCGGGCTTGCGCGCCATCTACGACAAGAGCGCCGAAACTGTGCCAGCCAAAGCGGCCCCAGGTGCCCAAAATGGATATCTGTTTGGGGAAAGCAACGGGCAGGAACACATTGTACAGGAAAACGGGCACCCCTTTGCCGTCGATTGGGAATCGGGCCAGAAGACCGGCTTCTTCATCGATCAGCGCGACAACCGCAGCCTACTGGCCCGCTACGCCCCCGGTCGCCGGGTGCTCAACACGTTCTGCTACACCGGCGGCTTCAGCAGCTACGCCCTGGAGGCCGGCGCGGAGCTGGTGCACTCTGTGGATAGCTCAAAGAAAGCCATTGAGCTGACCGAGCGCAACGCCGCCCTCACTGGCCTAGAGAGCAAGCACGAGGCGTTTGCCCAGGATGTATTCACCTTCATGAAGGATACCGAGGAGCAGTACGACCTCATCGTGCTTGATCCGCCGGCCTTCGCCAAGCACCTCTCGGCCCGCCACAACGCCCTCATGGGCTACAAGCGCCTGAATGCAGCCGGCATCCGGCATATTGCGCCGGGTGGGTTGCTGTTCACGTTCAGCTGCTCGCAGGTAGTTTCGGCGGAGCTGTTTGAAGGGGCCGTACTAGCCGCTGCCATTGAGGCTGGCCGCCCCGCCCGCATACTGCACCGCCTTACCCAACCCGCCGACCACCCCGTGAGCCTGTTCCACCCTGAGGGTGAATACCTGAAAGGGCTTGTGCTGGCAGTGGAGTAGGAGCTTAACTGCTTGATTCGATGCTGGGCGTCTGGCTTGCTGATGCGTTTTGCTATGCGTAGTTCCTTTTTCGCGTTAGGAATTGCTGGGCTGATCCTGACCGCCTGCGAGCAGCGCCAGCCCACCGAGCGAACTGCCGCGCCTAGCCCTCTCGCCGACACTACCCTGACGGTAGCACTGCCGACGGCCCAGCCGACTCCGCCCGATACCACGGATGCCAGCCGAACCAGCCTAGGTTACCAAGCAGGCCGCGACACTACGTTTTACCTGGGGAAGCAGCGCTACCGCTTGCTGTTGCGTGCCGAAACCGACTCAACCAAACCGCTGGTGGCAGTAACGGATGGGAGTGTAGGTGAGGCATTTGCCGAGGATACTAGCACCTTCGCCACCACCCGGCGCGTACGTGGCTACGAGGGAGGACCAGTCATTACTCTGCTCGATTCGGCGGGGCGCCGGGTGTTTCAACGGCGCCTGCGAAAGGCTGACTTCTACGGTGCTGCCAGTCGTGATATTGTGACGGTGAGCAAGCCGGAGCGACCCAAGTTCATTGGTGGTTATGCTCCGGGCAAAACGCTTGCCTTTACGCTTGATATCGGAATTCCATACAGCGACGTGTGGCAGAAGTGCGTTCTGATGCTAGGCCTAGATGGCCGGGTGCGCCACATAGCAAGCAGCTACGACTCCAACTGGGATGGCCCCGACTGTGAGCCTCGGCTGTTGCCTGATGGCACCTTGCTAACCTGCCGGGCCTTGCTGCAGCCTGATGGCAAATTGGTAAGCCTGCAGAAGCCTAAGTCCCAGATAGTAGCGGCTTTTCCCCTAACAGATAGCACCCTATTCACGGTGCATCGGTACGGAGAATACCAGCAGCAAACCACAAACGAGGAGAAGGCAGCCGCAAGCCAGCAGGAAAGTGCTGACTTCCAGGACGCGAAGTGGATAGTAGACAAACGCCTGCGAAATGCACCAAATGCCTTTGTGCTTAGCACGAAAGGTCAGTTGCTGAAGCAATTCCGCTATGATGGCTACGGAGGCACCATGTTTTACCAGGTTCCCCGGCGCTACGTGTGGCAAACCCATTCCTACTATCTGCTGGATGAGAAACGTGGTCTCACCCAGCTCGACAAGCACAACCCGGCCGTCCTTACGGAGCTACCGTTCCGGCAGATGCAGCGCTTCCGGCGGCCCCAGCGCCCCGCCGAAATCCGGTTTACGCTTAGTCCAGAAGCATCGTCCTATTCCTACGCCTTCTACGTCAACCCTACCCAGCCCACAAAGCTGCGCTATGAGCGAATTCAGCGCCCGGCAGGAATGTGAAGTGAACTACTGCCGCGTAGTCTAGTTTAGTAGTATTCTTGTTGCTCATTCCCGCCCTCATGTCCGCTTCCCGCTCTGCCCGCAAGTCCAACTCCCCTAAGCAACCCGCCGCTATCATTGGGGCTGGGATTGGGGGCATTGCTACGGCCGTGCGGCTGGCGCTAGCGGGGCACAAGGTTACGGTGTTTGAGGCCCAGGAGAGCTTTGGGGGAAAGATGCACCAGTTGGTGCTGCCGGGCGGCTACCGCTTTGATGGGGGGCCCTCATTGTTCACTCTACCCCACCTGGTGGATGAACTGTTCCGGCTGGCTGGCCGCGAGCCCAAAGAGCACTTCCGCTACCAGCGTCTTGACCCCATCACCCAGTACTTCTTTCCCGACGGTACCCAACTCACCGCCTGGGCCGACGAGGAGAAGTTTGCCCAGGAGGTAGAGCAAAAGCTGGGCGTGCCTGCCCCCGAGGTGCTGCAGTTTCTAAAGCGCAGCCGACTGGCCTACGACGCCACTGCCGACACCTTCCTGCAAAAGTCCCTGCACAAGGCCCGCACTTACCTCTCCGCTGATGTGCTAAAGGCACTGGCGGCCCTGCCCCGGCTCGGCCTCACCAGCACCATGCACCAGCGCCACACGGCCGCTTTTCCGCAGGAGCCGCGCCTAGTACAGCTCTTCGACCGGTTTGCCACTTACAACGGCTCCGACCCCTATCAGGCCCCGGCTACGCTCAGCATGATTCCGCACCTGGAGCACGGGCTAGGCGCCTTCTACCCCGAAGGCGGCATCTACGCCATTGCCGAAAGCTTGGTGAAGCTGGCTGAGGAACTGGGCGTGCAGTTCCGCTACAACGAGCCGGTGGAGGAAATCCTGACTGCGGCCGGCCGCGTGACTGGCCTACGCACCACCCAGGAAGTGTACGACTTCGGGCTAGTGGTCAGCAACATGGATGTGGTGCCCACCTACCGCCGTTTGCTGCACAAAGAGCCCGCCCCCGAGCGTACGCTGCGGCAGCCGCGCTCCTCCTCGGCCCTGATTTTCTACTGGGGCATTGGGCAGCGCTTTCCGCAGCTGGGCGTGCACAACATCTTTTTCTCCGAAGACTACAAGCGTGAGTTCGACGCCATCTTCCAGGAAAAGACCATTGCCGCCGACCCCACGGTATACGTAAACATTACCAGTGGCCACACCCCCACCGATGCGCCTGAGGGCCACGAGAACTGGTTTGTAATGGTAAACGTACCCCACGACCAGGGCCAGGACTGGCCTACGCTGGTGGCCCGCACCCGAGAGGCGGTGCTGTCTCGCGTGAGCCAAGCCCTGGGCACCGATGTAGGCCAGTTGATTCGGGCCGAGCACGTGTGGGACCCGCCGGGCATTGAGGCCCGAACCTCCTCGTTCGGTGGGGCGTTATACGGGAGTTCCTCCAACAACACAATGGCGGCCTTTCTGCGGCATCCCAACTTTTCGCAGCAGCTGGAAGGCCTCTATTTTTGTGGCGGCTCGGTGCACCCGGGGGGCGGTATTCCGCTCTGCCTGCTCTCGGCCCGCATTGTGGCCGACTTAATTGCCCAGTAGAGTGCTTAGGTGCGCCGCCCTAGCCGCTAAACCACCGTGCGGCAGCCTTGTTGTGGAGGCGCAGTTTGTAAGTTTTTGCGTGAGAATTTTTATTTGCCTCTGATGACCGAACCAACCCAACAGCCTCAACCCATAGTCGCCGAGGCTCCTGATACTGCGCGGCGCCGTCTGCGGCTGGCGCAGGGCGTGCTGCTGCTTTTTCACGTTACCGGGTTCTTGGGGCTGGGCTTTGCACAGGATAAGTCGTTCTACCTGCAGTTTGTGCCTCTAAACCTGCTCCTGACGGCGGGGTTGCTGATTGCCTTCCAGCCCCGGCGCGATGCCACCTTCTGGAGCTTTGTGGTTGTAACTATGCTGGTGGGCTTCTTCGTGGAGGTGGCGGGCATCCGCACGGGGCTTATTTTTGGGCAGTATGAGTACGGCCCCACGCTGGGTCCGCAGTGGCTCGATGTCCCTCTGATCATCGGCCTCAATTGGTTTATGCTCGTGTTGATGGGTGGCTCGCTGGCCAACTACCTGAAGCTGTCAGGGTTCCTAAAAGCCGTGGTAGGGGCGTTGCTGTTGGTAGGCATGGACCTCTGCATTGAGCCGGTGGCCGTGAAATACGATTTCTGGGATTGGCGTTACAACATCATTCCGCTGCAGAATTTTAAAGGCTGGTTTGCAGTGGCGCTTATTCTGCTGGTATATTTCAATCGGCTGGAGATCAGCAGGCGTAACCCCCTAGTGCCGTTTTTGTATCTGCTGCAGCTCCTGTTTTTTTTCGGGCTCAGTATGCTAGCCTAGGCCTCTGTATCGTTTGATAGTAGGTTGGTGCGAGCGGATGGCCTACGTATTATTTTATCCGACATGTTATGGAGGACACCGTACTCCACCAATTAATAGAGCGAGCCAATGACTTATTGCGCCAGGTGGGCGTGGGCATTCTGCACGAAGAGCAGCTGGCCGTTGCCCTCGACCTGACCGTGCCCGCCTTCCGGGAGGTGTTCGGCAGCAAAGCAGGCCTACTTCGCCTGACTACCCAGCATAATTTGCAGCGCCAGCGCCAGGAGCACGATCAGCTATTCGTAAACCTGGCTACTCCCGTAGAGTGCTTGCTGGCTTGGCTGCACCACAGTCTGCAGGAGTTGCGCCGCTCGCCCCACTACGATTACCATGTGCTGCGCGAGCAGTACCCAGAGTGCTGGGGCCTTATTCAGGAGCACTTGTATGTGTACTCGTTCCCGCTGCTCACGCGCCTGCTGCAGGAGGGTATTCAGGAGGGACAGTTCCGCTCCGACCTGGAGCCGGGCCTCATTGCGCATATCATGATGGCCCAGATGAACATGATTCTGAACGAGGCCTACTTTCCGCCCGACCACGTCAACCAGGCCGATATTTATCGGAGCGTGTTTACGCCCTACGTGCGGGGCCTTTGCACCGTGGAAGGCCTGCGCTTGGTAAGCCTGCACTTCGAGCGAATGTAGCCCCTGTGCTAACTTCTGCGCCGTAACAGAACTACCCCTAGCTTACGGTTAAGCTGCGTGCCAGTGCTAACCGGTAGCGTAGGCGGCAGGTGTTCAATAAGTTAAGCGAGAGCTCGGGCGGCCAAACGAAATATTGGCCGGAAGATTGTGGGAGGCGCTGGAAAGTCACGTACTTTGGTGAGGCAGCCATGCCTCGCCGCGCCCCTTCCTTCCTACCATTCTCTATGAACCAAACTGACAAGGCCCGCCTGTTTGAGCAGGCACAGGCACTCTTTCACCGCGCTGGTGGTATAACTGAGTTGTCAGAAGCTGACCTTCTTACTGGCCTAGAACTTACGCCCGCCGCTTTTCAGGCCACCTTCCACAACCAAGAGGAGTTTCTGGTGCAGGTGGTCCGCTTCGATTTGGAGCGGCAGAAGCAGGAGCACCAGCATCTTCTGTCTCAACTGCACTCGCCCGTTGAACGCATCTTGGCCCTGTTGCAGCACGGCATTGCCGAGATGCAACGCGCCCCTAAAACCGATTACATCGCTCTGCAGCGCGAGTATCCGCGGGTGTGGGAGGTGCTGCTGCAGCACTTGCAAAGCTACTCGGCACCTCAGATTCATGGCTTGCTGAATGAGGGTATCCTGCAGCGCCAGTTCCGGGGCGACATCAACATTGTGCTGGTTACCAAGATTATTCTGGAGCAGATGCAGTTGATTCTAAACTCGGCAGTCTTCCCGCCCGACCGCTATAACCTGGCGGAAGTATTCAGAAGTATTTACTTGTACTACATCCGGGGTATTTGCACCGAAGAGGGCATCCAGCTGGCTTCCAAGCACTTTGCGCGCATCTAAAGCCCCTGCCCACTAGGTCAGTAACACCAGCGCCTGCCCTCCGCTTCGGAAGGCAGGCGCTGGTGTTACTGGCCTAGTGGGGAACCGAGCTTAGGAGCCTAGCTGATAGACACCCGTACCTTTTTGGTGTACTCGCGCAGGGCATCCTTAAATTGGGAGCCGTGCTCACGCATGTGATTATGAATGAAGATAGCTGCGAAAATATGCGTGAGCTGTTCGCCTTCGTCTTCACCTTCTACCTCAAACGGGAGGGGCTGTTCTTCTAGTAGGGCTTCTTCGGCTGCCACTAGGTTTTCCAGCGTCTGGGTTTCTACCAGGCGCTTAATAACGGGCATTTTCATGGGGCAGCTTAGTTGGCGTGGAGTTTCGAAATCAGCTCCACTACCGCCTCTTCCTTGCTGGCAGCCAGCGTTTCGAGCAGCTCTCCATTGCGGAATACCGCAAAGTAAGGCAGGTTGGTAACGTTAGCCAGCTTGCGGGCCTCAGGGCTGGTTTCCGCGTTTACGTCGAGGAAGGCTACTTCGGGCTCCGCCTCCGAGAGGCGCTTGAACTTTGGCGAAAACAGCCGGCAGTTGCCACACCAGTCGGCGTAGTATTTCACTACTACCTTTTCATGCTGGTCGAGGAGCTGGCGAAAATCGGCATCAGTGGCTTTCGTAACGGGCATTGCAACAGAGTTTGGTAAACAACAGGAGGGGTCCAGATAAGAATCATTCTTATCGGGGTGCAAAGGTAAGGCACTGATTTCGGAAAAGCCTACCCCATTTAAAACTACCTGGCCTACCTCATGAGGCGGGCGTACCGCCTTGGCTCTCAGTGGTAGTGGTACAGCCGAGTATATGCACTGAACTGTATCGGCGCGGCACAGCTAGTCAGGAGGGGCGGTAGGATGGGGCGAAGCTGGGGAGTACTTTGTTTGCTGCCGGAACCGACTTAACCCGTAGCCTTGGCTTACGTTATCTGGGGTACGGCCAGCCCTTAGGCCAGGTAGCGCAACTGCGGAGGCGGTGCTTGGTGGCGTGGTCATAACTGCGGCTATTCTTTGCGTATGCAGAACCTTATCTTTTTCGGCAATAGCCTCACGGCTGGCTATCAGCTTCGGGCTAGTGAGTCGTTTCCGGCTCGGATTCAGGAGAAAATAGATGCGCTAGGCCTGTCTTATAAAGCTCATAACTACGGGGTGAGCGGCGAAACCACTGCCGGCGGCCGGCAGCGCATTAGTTCCGTGCTGGCCCGCTTCACGAACATTGAGGTGTTTGTGCTGGAGCTAGGAGCCAACGACGGGCTGCGCGGCATCCCCGTGCGCGAAACCACCCAAAACCTACAGTTCATTCTGGATGAGGTTCGGCGCCAGCACCCCAAGGCGCGCATTGTGCTGGTAGGCCTAGAGTTTCCATTCGACTTAGGGCCTCTGGCTACGCTCGGGGGTGGCCGCTATGGGCACTACGCGCAAGAGTTTAAAGCCTTGTTCCGATTGCTGGCCGAGAAAAACCAAGTCGATTTCGTGCCTTTCCTGCTGCAGGGGGTTATTGGGCAGCGTCACCTTAACCTACCCGATGGGGTGCACCCCAACGCCGCAGGCCAGCGCATTCTGGCCGATAACGTGTGGACCATATTGCGTCCGGTTTTGGAGCGGGGCTAACCCAAAGGCTACCTAAGCAAGACATTTTTTTACTGGAAACGCCGCTTTTTTTTTAAGTCTTGTTCCGGTTTTGAATTCGGCCTTCTCAATAGCGGAAAAGCGGTTGGCTATGGAAACTCAACTGTGGCAAGAAGCTGGGGCATAGCCGCCAGGGGCAGTGCGGCTGAACCGTAGGCAAACAAACGGGCGAAGCTGCGGGTATATAGCTCTGTGCTGATGCTTCCTACTTTAGGTAGCCACAGCGGTTCTAGTGCACCAGTATGCTTTCACGTTTCCGCTCCCAACCTCTTCTCACGTATGTGTCCGTAGCTGCCACCGCCCTTGGCCTGAGCAGCTGCGAGATGCTGGAATTTAGCCCCAATGATCATCGCTCACCCGATGATAAGCAGGCCCTGACCCAGAAAAACTTAACCACGCTGTTGGCCAAGCCACTGCCTGCCAACGATACCCTTCGCTTTGTCTACACCGGTGACTCTCAACGCTTCTACGACGATGCGGAGGCCTTGGTGAAAAGTGTAAACCAGCAGAAGGGCGTGCAGTTCATGCTGGTGGCCGGCGACATTTCCGACTTTGGGCTAGCCCGCGAAATGTGGTGGGTAGATGACCAACTGCGCAAGCTGACCATTCCTTACCTCACCGTTATCGGCAACCACGACCAAGTGGGCAACGGCCGCAAGGCGTACGGGGAGGTGTTCGGGCCTCTGAACTACTCGTTCGTGTACGGCGACACGAAGTTTATCATGACCGACACCAACGGGCGCGAGTACAACTTCAACGGCCGCATCCCCGACATGCCCTGGGTACGCCAGCAGTTGCAGGACAACACCGTGCGCCGCCACGTGATTATCTCCCACGTGCCCCCGCAAGACGAGGACTTTGACCCCGCCGTGCGTGATGCATACGTAACGGCCCTGCGCGCAGATCCGCGCCTGGTGTTTGAGATGAACGGCCACCGCCACGACTTCAGCATTGGGCAGCCCTTCAACGATGGCGTTACCTACGTCAACTCCTACGCCTTCGAAAAGCGCCAATACCTCATTGTGACGATGTGGGGCGACAAGGAGTTTCGGCTTAAAAAAGTACCCTTCTAATAATGGCACCGCAATTTCTGTTGGCCGCCGCGTTGGCCTGCTCCCCGACGGCGCCTGACACCGCCGCCCGCCCCGCCACCCCTGACTCGCTCATCACGCGCTCCACTGGCCTAGAGCCCCTCGATAAAAAGCCTTGGTACCGTCCCCGCCACATAGTGCTGCAAACTGGGGGCGGCATTGGCATGGTGGCCGCCGGCGTAGGCTATAGCCTGGGCAAAGACAAAAATGAGCTGGATATTCTGCTAGGGTACGTGCCCACCAAGTACGCTGGCTCTTCCCTGAGCATTGTCACGGCCAAGTACACCTACTCGCCCTTTGTGTTGCCCCTCGGTGAGCGGTGGCAAATCCGGCCCCTCACGGTGGGTGGTTACCTGAGCTACACCCACGGCACCGTCAACGACGAGGAAAAGGGCCAGTACGCCAAGGGCTACTACTGGTTTTCTACTGACACCCGCGTGGGCCCCGTGTTGGGCAGCCGCCTGGCCTACCGCCGGCGCACCCCCGCCGGACAACCCCGCAACGTGGCGTTTTACTACGAGCTGAGCAGCAACGACTTATATATTCTCAGCTACGTGCAGAACCGCAAGGCGCTGTCGGTAGGGGATATTCTGACGTTGAGCTTGGGCCTGAAGGCTGATTTTTAAAGTGGCCTCCGGGCCGAAGGTGCAGGTGGGTAGGCTAAGCAAGCTCGCCCGTAAGGTTACTTCTCCATGAATAGCTGGTATTCCTGCGGATGTGTACTGGCCCTCACGAGCTTGGTGAGCTGTTCGTTGGTGGAATACAGTCCCAACCAAACCCACCTGCCCGCCACTGAGCGGGGCTTGACTACGCAAACGCTGGCCCATCTGCAGCAAATGCCCCGCGCCGCTGCAGGCGACACCGTGCGGTTTGTATTTGTGGGTGATACCCAGCGTTTTTACGATGAAACCGAGCAGTTTGTGGCCAGCGTCAATCGGCAGCGAGCCATTGATTTCGTATTTGTGGGGGGCGACATCTCCGACTTTGGTTTGCTGCGAGAGTTCCGGTGGGTGCACCAGCGCCTGCAGCAGTTACGCGTGCCCTACCTCACGGTGGTCGGCAACCATGATCTGGTGGGTAACGGGCGCGCCATCTACCAGTCCATCTACGGACCCCTGAACTACTCCTTCCGGTACGGCGGCACCAAGTTTATCTGCCTCGACACCAACGGCCGTGAGTATGGCTTTGGGGCCCAGGTACCCGATGTGCCGTGGCTCCGGCAGCAGCTGCAGGATACCGCGGGCAGCCAGCGTACGGTGGTGCTCAGCCACGTGCCTCCCACCGATGAAGACTTCGACCCCGCTCTGGTACCGCCTTACACTGCCACCTTGCGCGGCTGCTCTCGGCTGGTGTTTCACTTGAGCGGGCACGTACACCGCTACACGGCCGGCCAGCCCTTCCACGACGGCGTTACTTACCTGACCACTTATAGCCTAGCCAAGCACCGCTACCACATCATCTCGCTGTGGGGGCAGCGCCAGTTTCGACTAGAAACCGTGACCTATGGGCCTGAAGCGTAGGCTGTTGCTAGGCCTGCTGGCCTCCATCTGGGTAGCTCTACCCGTGCAAGCGCAAACCGACGCTCAACCCTCGGCGGGGCCGTTCTTCCTGACGCTGCACTTTGCCGGCGGCACTGGCCTAGTGGCCCTGGGCGGGGGCTACCGGGTAGCGCACCAACGCCTAGAGCCCGAAGTGCTGGTAGGCTATTTACCGGCGAAGCTTGCGGGTCGGGCGGCGGCAGTCATCACCCTCAAAACCACCTATATACCTTTCTCGCCGCGCCTAGGCCAGTCGAGGTGGGAAGTAAGCCCCGTGGCGGCGGGCGGTTGGCTGAGCTACACCACGGGCCAACAGTACTTCCTCACCAATAACAGCGCCGGGCGCTACCGGTCCGGCTACTACTGGTGGTCGTCGGCGGTGCGGGTGGGCGCATTTGTGGGTCCTCGCCTAACGCACCTAGGCCACCCCAGCACCCCGCGCCCATCCCGGCAAACGCTCTACGCCGAGTTAGGTACCAACGACTTGTATCTTGTCAGTGCCCTTACTAACCGCAGCCTCAAGCTCCCAGATATTCTCACGCTGGGAGGCGGGTTGAAAGGAAGCTGGTAGGTTAGTTATTGGCCAGAACTGCCGCCGGCAGGAGTAGCTGGTCGACTTAGGTAGACCTCCCGAGCTTCGCGCAATATTTTCAGAAGCTCCGTACGCTGCCGCAGTAAACGCTCCATCAAGGGGCGCTCCGTGCGAAACAGGCGTAATACCCGCAACCGCCGAATTCGAGCCGTCAGGTTGCCTGCGTAACTGAGCGCATAGAACCCCGACACTGGAAGACTCAGGAAGTACAGCAGCGCCCAGCGCCAATCTTGGGTGAAGTGATACACTACTGCCGTTTGCCCTATGTAGGCCAGGGTGAAGGTTATCATGCCTACTACCAGCATGATGGGAGCCACAAACTCCACATCCTTGGTAGCTCGCTTGGCCACCATAGACGGGATTTTGTAGGGTATGTAGTTATTGATGACCCCGTACAGGAACAGTGGCGCGCCCAGCAACAGCCGCACCCCTGCCGAGAAGGCCCGGCTAGCCCGACTACCTTCCGCCTGGCGAGTTTCTAGGGCGTCGTCAGTGAGGCGGAGCTGCCGTAGCTCTTGCAGGTAGGCATGCAACTGTTCCCGCACTTCAGCAAGCCGGGCGGGGTCGTGGCCTTCAAAAAAGCGCACGGCTTTCAGTAAGGTGCGGCTGAGTTGGAAGTTATCGGAGAGGGTTTCCTCGTCGTCTTGAATGAGGTGCTGGCCAAACGTGCGCTCCACCTGGGTTACCAGCTCATCTTCCTCATCGGTGCGCGTGATAACCAGGCTGGCTTCCATGCGCCGCCTGATTTCGTCGGTCAGCACGTCGGCGGCGGCTTCGGGGTCCTGGCGGTAGTGCTCGGCGTATTCGGCCACCCTAATGGGCTCGGCCAGTTCCACGTACACATCGGAGCGGAAACGCTGCGGGTCGAAGTAGTTGATGCCCATGGGCAGAATGTGCAGGCCTAGCTTAAAGTCGTGGCGGGCCTCGGCACCCAAGGCAATGCGGGCCGCGCCTGTCTTTAGAGGCCGCAGCCGCCGCTCCGAAACGCTGGTGCCCTCGGGGAAAATCATGATGGTGCCGCCCCGGTCAAAGTAGTCGTAGCACCGGCCAAAGGCCTTCTCATTCTGGGCTTCCAGCTGGGCGGGCGTCAGAGTTTCGGCGCCGGTGTCGAGGTCTTGGCGGCGGTAAATCGGGATGGAGTTGCCCGACTCCATAATGGCCCGCAGAATGGGGTTTTTGAAGAAGGTGCTCTTGGCCAAGAATGCCACCGGCTGCCGGCGGTTGATAGCGGCTACCAGCGGGTCCATGAGGGTATTGGGGTGGTTACTGGTGATGAGCAAGGGGCCACGCATCTGCAGGCGCTCGGGGTGGCGCACTTCTAGCTGCCGGAAAAACACGCGTAGGGCTACCTGCACGAGGGGCTTCATCACAGTATAAAAGAGCATGGGCAGGAAAAGCTGAGAGTGGGAGAACGGAAACGGGAAAAGCGGGTAATGTTGAGCTTACGAAACCGACGGTAATTTAGGAACCGTATCTAGGCCACTTCTTGAAAAAAGGCCAAGACTTCTGGCAAGAACTTACTGCCTTACCCGTTCCGGTACAGCCAGCCTTCATAGTAGGCCTAGCGCCGCACGATGCAGAGCTTATTGTACGTTCAGTTGCATAGGCATGGGCTGGTATTTCTTGCTGCCAGCAGCTTCCGGCTAAATCCAGCATCTTTGACCCAAGTTTAGAATTGCCCGTTATGCGTTTGCTGTTTGTTTTTCTGGGGATGGTGCTGGTTCCAATGGCTAGTAGGGCCCAAACTGCTGGGGCTGCCGAAGCGGCGGCGCAAGCTACGGCCATTAAAAAGGCCAACCAGCTGATGCTGGAACGCCGCTACGAATCGGCGTGGAAGCTATTGAAATTCACGGATCAAATGAACGTGGAGCCGGCCGTGGCCCTGAAAAAGACCGAGCTGGCCCTCAACTACCACCTTGGCACCGACGAGCTGACGCGCTTTGCCTTCCGCGACTTGGCGTTGCTTTCGCCCTCCATTGATAGCCTGCGCCAGGCGGGGCGCGATTCTGTGCGCTACTCCTTCCCGGTGCGTCGCGTGCTGGAGAAGCTCAAGGATAAATACCCCGACAACTACAAGCTCGACCGCGCCCTCGGCGACTACTACTTTGCCGTGCAACAGTGCGACTGCGCCGAGCAGGACCTGGGCGAGGATGAGGTGTTCCGGCGCACTATTCGGTTCTACCAGCAGGCCCACGACCACGGCCAGGGCGACTACCTTTCCTACTTCGCCTTGGGGTACGCCTACCAGCGCCTAGGCCAGTTTCAGGAAAGCCTGATGCCGTTTGAGCGCTCTATTCAGCTGCGCAAAAACTATCCTACCTCCCACCTCAATGTGGCATTTGTGTATCTGGAGCTTAAGGAGTTTGACAAGGCTCGCGCCCACGCCCGCCGTGCCGTGCAGCTCTTTGAGGACGCCGCCCACAAAGAAGACGCGAGCTTTCTGCTAACCCAGATTGAGGAGCGCATGAAAGAAACTGCTGCCTCCAAGCCGCAGTAAGCTAGCAGATAGGTGAGTAGTGGCCTAGACCAGCGGAGTGCGGTTACTTCGAACAAAAGCCCCCGGATAGTAGCCTAGTGGCTACTATCCGGGGGCTTTTGTTCGAAGTAACTAATACTACAGCGTAGTGCCTGTCTTAAACGTGCCGTCATTCACGGATTTCAGGAACCGGATGAGGCCGCGGAAGTAGGTCTGCTGGTCGTCCCACATGCTCATGTGGCTGCCCTGAGGGCAGAGTAGGTAGTTGCCCTGCTTCACTTTGCGGCTCATTTTCTCCATGTCCTTGGGGTTCATGGTATCGTATTGGCCCCCAATCATAAGGGTAGGCACGGTAATCTTATCGAGGTCGTTCCACCGGTCCCAGGTAAGCAGGCGGCCGGCGGTTTTGAACTCGTTCGGGCCCTGCATCAGCTCGTACACGTGCTGGTTGACGTGTTTGAAGGAACGGGCCGCCGGCTCTGGTGGCTCTGGCAGGCGTAGCAGGTGCTGAGAGTAGTAGTTCTTGATTACCAGCGCTTCATACGTGGGGTTGTGGTAGTCCTTCTTCACCTCAAACTTCTCCAGCGAATCTAGCAGGCTGGGCCGCAGCTGGGCCCGCAGGGTCTTGTTATAGGCATCATAGCGCGGGATGCTGGCCACCATGTTGGAGATGACGAGGCCGGCCAGATGGTCTTGGTGCTTGAGGGCGTACTCCAGGGCCAGAATGCCGCCCCAGGAGTGGCCTAGCACGTAAAACTTATCGATGCCCAGAGCCTGACGTACCTGTTCCACCTCATCCACGAAGCGCTCCGTGCGCCACAAGTCATCGTCCTGGGGCTGGTCGGAGTAGTACGAGCCGAGCTGGTCGTACTCATAAAACTGAATGCCTTCCTGCGGGAAGAAGCTCTCGAAGCACTCAAAATACTCGTGGGTCATGGCCGGGCCCCCGTGCAGCAGCAACACCTTGATCTTGCCCGTCCCAAACCGTTTCGTCCAGACGTTGAAGGTACCCTTGGGCGTCTTAACCGGAATCATCTGTACGCCCCCGCTCCGGACACCCGTTTCAAACGGCTGCAAATAGCCCGTGGTAACCGTATTGGGCGATTCGGCGGCCGGTGCCGACGGGGCATCGGGCTTCTGCTGGCAACCGGCCAATAGCAAGCTGGTGGCCAGCGCTAGGCCAGTCAGGCGGGAGAGGAGAGGTGCGGGCATGGAAGGGAGCAGTTAGTTCTTTTCAATAGTAGAAATAACTGAGCAAAAGTCCGCTAGGCCGGTATTGCTACCACACAAAAAGCCCGCCATCCTACGCGAGGGATAACGGGCTTTCAGGTGATAGGGTAAAGAGTTGAGGACAGTGTCCTGATAGCTTACTTCCCTTTCTTCGCCAAGTAAGTTTCAGTTGATTTCAGCAGCGCTTTTTGCGCGTCGTCAATAGCCGTTGATGAGTTAATTCTGACGATGTAGCGGTCCATTGCCTTGGCAACTGAGCGTACGCCTTCTTGGACTTCCTCCTTCAACTTCTTCGTATTGGTTTGAAGCTCTTGATCGGAAGCCGCAGTGCTTAGGCGACTGAACTCGTTGACGGCCTTGGTCAACTGTTCACCAGCCGTAAGCCTCCCAGTCAAGGCCGCATCTTGAATAAGTCGGTTGGCAGCACCTTGATCAAATTTGTCGTTGGCAAGCTGGGCATTGAGGCTGCTAACCGAGAAGGCGGAGGGCATCGATGGGGGCGAGGCAAGATTGAATCCCAGTAGGCCAGTGGTAAGCGAGGTGAGCGTATCGCTGTAAGCCTTAATAGAGGCCTGCAACTGCACTCCATCTCGGTTTTTCCACCATGACTTATCCATCAGGTTCTTGTTGAGGCGCTGCAATTGATGCTGAGCCTCGGGCGAGAGCTGCTGGGCTTGCAATGCATTGGTTACCTGCCCAGGCAAAAACACCTCACGGTAGTTTTTCACGGCGAGGCGGTTCAACTGCTTGTCGTCTTTTTTTTGTTGAAGTACCGCCTGTTGCGGGTTGGGGGCGGGGTGTTGCTGCCTTCTACGCTCCTGCTCCTGTGCCAATTGCGCAAGTTTCTGGTTGGCTTCCAGCTCTAGCTTTTGCTGTTTAGCTTGGGCCTGTAGCTGAGCTTCCTTGGTCATTGGCCCAGCACCGTACCCAGCTCGGTTTTTTTGCGTCTGTGCCATGCGAAATTCCTGACTCCGCTGGTTTGTCATCCGGTTGAAATCCTGGCGGGACTGCATGTTCTGTTGCATAGTGGGACCGGTGTAGCCCCGGTTAAACTGCGCAAATGCGGGGAGTGGTAATAAGAAAAGTAGGAGTACAGAGTGTTTCAATGTATAGGAGAAAAAGTGAATAATCTTGCTGTGAGTTGTAAGTGGTGGTGCCTATATATTGATTTAATCTAAATATAATTAAGAATCTTGCTGATTATTCTACTTAATAGGAGTATTGCTCAACTGTTCTTCAATACGTTAATTACTGGTTTTGACTTGTACAAAGGGCGAAATATATCGTTCTACATAGCAAGGTGCAATCTTTAAATGTTTATATATGATAAATGCTATTGCTCTTGGCTCAATCTCCCATTTGCTCGCTAGGCTTGACAGGATGCGCTAACTGTGTTCACACCATCTACTGAAGACAAAAAAGCACGTCATTCTGAGAGGAAATGGAGCTTATCAGGCAAGAACAACTAAGCAGAAGCCTGGTCGTGTCTACATGAAAAACCTGTTTCCCTCAGAATGACGTGCTATTTATAGCAACGTGAGTAGACGAGATGTCTCGACAGGCTCGACATGACGGACTTTTTACCTCGTCACCTCATTACCCCATCACTTCGTCACCTTTTCACTCAATTACAGATTCTCGCGGTTCATGACGCGGTTCTGGCGGTTGATGGACTCTAGGTGGACGGCGTCGAAGTACTTCAGGATGAAGTCTTTGGTGAGGCCGAGCTGGTTGCCTTTCTGCACGCCGCGCTCCAGAATCTCATTCCAGCGGTTGGTTTGCAGGATGGTGATGTCGTTCTCCTTTTTGTAAGTGCCGATGTTCTCAGCCACTTGCATGCGGCGACCCAGCAGGTGCAGAATCTCGTCGTCGAGCTGATTGATTTGCTCGCGGAGCTTGGTAAGTACTGTGATGAACTCCTGCTGATCAGTGGTTTCGTGGCGCCAGATCAGGCCGTCGAGCAGCTCGGCGAGGCGTTCGGGCGTTACCTGCTGCTTGGCGTCGCTCCAGGCATTGTCGGGGTCAATGTGCGACTCCAGCATCAGTCCGTCAAAATCCAGGTCAATGGATTTCTGCGCGATGCCGGCTAGGCCAGTGCGGTTGCCGCAGATGTGGCTCGGGTCGCAGATGATGGGCATGTCGGGCAGGCGACGCTTCATCTCGATAGGCAGGTGCCACATGGGAGCATTGCGGAACTCGGTGTTGCCGTAGCTCGCGAAGCCGCGGTGAATCAGGCCAATGTTCTTTACGCCGGCTTTGGCGAGGCGCTCCACGGCGCCCATCCACAGCTCCAGGTCGGGGTGCACGGGGTTCTTGATGAACACGGGCACATCGGTGTTGCGCAGGGCATCGGCCACGGCCTGCACCGAGAAGGGGTTTACGGTGGTGCGGGCTCCAATCCAGAGCACATCTACCTCGAAAGCCAAGGCGTCTTCCACGTGCTTGGGCGTGGCTACTTCCACGGTGGTCGGTAGGCCAGTTAGCTGCTTAGCCTTCTGGAGCCAGGGCAGGCCCTTGGTACCCACGCCCTCGAACAGACCGGGCTTGGTGCGGGGCTTCCAGATGCCGGCGCGCAGCATATCTACTTTACCAGTAGCCGCCAGGCGGGTGCAGGTTTCTATAAGCTGCTCTTCCGTCTCGGCCGAGCACGGACCAGAGATGATGAGGGGCTTCTTCGCTAGGAAGGTCTTGTGTTCGGCCGCGTCGGCAGGGGAGGTGATGAGCTGTTCCATTATATGAGGTTGTTTTTGTAGTTGGGAAGTGGCCTAGGGACCTGTGATTCGCTAGAATTTTAGTTCTAGACTCCCCTCCTCAGATGAGGAGGGGTTGGGGGTGGTTGATGATAGGAGAACAATCTAGAGCTAGTTTTTTAGAGGATGTTCAACGGTTGGTCAACCACCCCCAACCCCTCCTCGTCTGAGGAGGGGAGCTAGTTTCTAGTTCTAGCTCTGGTTATTTCAGAATCTTCTTGATCAGGTTGGCTTGCTGTATTTGTTGATAAACAGCCGAGTAGTCTTCCTGATTAAGCAGCTCGCGCAGGTGCTGGAGCTGATGAATGTGCTCGTCTAGCACATCAAGCACGTTCACACGGTTCTGGCGGAAGATGGGCACCCACATATCGGGTGAGCTTTTCGCCAAGCGCACCGTCGATTCAAAACCTCCGCTTGCCAGTGCAAAGATCTGTTGTTCTTCCTTTTCTTTCTCTAATACTGTGAGAGCCAGAGCGAAAGAAGTGATATGCGAGATGTGCGAGATGTAGGCCGTGTGCAGGTCGTGGGCGGTGGCATCCATGTACACCAAGCGCATTGCCAGCCGCCCAAACACCGCTTCTACCCGCGCCACGGCATCTTCGGCGCTGCGGGCGGCGTCGCAAATCACGAGGGTCTTTTCCCGAAACAAGCCGGGCACGGCCGCTGAGGGGCCCGAATATTCAGTACCTGCCATAGGATGCACGGCCACGAAACGGGCCCGGTTGGGGTGATGCTCCACGGCCGCCAGCAGCGCCGCCTTGGTGGAGCCGACATCAATGACTACCTGGCGCTCCGTGGCGGCATCCAGCACCAGAGGTAGCACGCTCAGCATGGCATCCATGGGCACGGCTACTACCACCAGGTCGGCGCGCCCGACGGCAGTGGCCAGGTCCGTTTCAATCTCATCTACCAGGCCCAGGGCTACCGCTTGCTTCTGGTTATCCAGGCTGCGGTCGACGCCAATGATGTGGTGCGCTAGGCCAGTCTCCTTGAGGCTAAGGGCGAGGGAGCCGCCAATCAAGCCAATTCCGATTATCGTAACTACCATCGGTGATTGAGTGAATGCGTAATGGAGTGAGTTGACTGGCCTAGGCGGTTTGGGCTTGCTTGATGCGGCCCAGCGCGGCCTGCAGCACTTCTTTGGTCTGGCACAAGCTCACCCGAATGAAGTTGTTGCCGTTGCTGCCGAAGATGCCGCCTGGGGTGATAAACACGTTGGCGTTGTAGAGCAGCTCGTCGCTGAGGGCGTATCCGTCGGCGTATCCCGCCGGGATGGGCGCCCATACGAACAGGCCCACTTGGTTGCGGTCGTAGCAGCAACCGATGGTATCGAGCAACTCAAACACCAGCTCACGGCGGGCGCGGTAGTGGGCGTTCAACTCAGCATACCAGGTTTCGTCGAGGTTGAGGGCTTCCACGGCGGCCAGCTGCACCGGCAAGAACATGCCCGAGTCGAGGTTGCTTTTGAAGCGCAGCACTTCTTGCAGCAAATCGGCGCGACCCGCCAGCAGGCCTACCCGCCAGCCCGCCATGTTGTGCGACTTGCTCAGGGAGTTCAGTTCCAGCACCACTTCCCGCGCGCCCGGCACCGCCAGCAGGCTCTGGGGCTGCTCGGTGTTCAGGATGAAGCTGTAGGGGTTATCATGCACCAGCAGGATGTTATGCGCGGTGGCAAAGGCTACCAGCTTGGTGAAGAAGGCAGCATCGGCGGCAGTGCCGGTGGGCATATGGGGGTAGTTCACCCACATAAGCTTCGCGCGGCTCAGGTCGCGCTGGCCTAGCGCCTCCAGGTCGGGCAGCCAGTTATTCTCCGCAGTCAGGTCGTAATCGATGGGGGTGGCGCCGCTCAGGTGGGCAGCAGCCCGGTAGGCAGGGTAACCGGGGTTCGGAATCAGCACCTCATCACCTGCCTCCAAGAACGTCATGCTTACGTGAATGATGCCTTCCTTAGAGCCCAACAGCGGCAGAATTTCCGACTCCGGGTCTAGCGTCACGCCGTATTGCCGCTGGTACCAGCCCGCCATGGCCTGACGAAGCGCCGGCACACCCTTGTAGCTCTGGTAGGCGTGCGTATTTGGCTGCTCAGCCGCGCGGGTCAGGGCCGCTACTACGTTGGGGTGGGGCGGCATATCAGGTGAGCCGATACCCAGGTTGATAATCTGCTTACCGGCTTTGTTCAGGCCTTCAATCTCCCGCAGTTTCTGCGAGAAGTAGTATTCTTGGGTGTGCTGAAGGCGGCTGGCGACGGAAACTTGCATGACGTTCTGTTGAGTCGTGGAGCGGATTAATGGGTGATGCCTTTGTGGTATACGCCTAGTACTTCTAGGCCATCGGTCACGGGGGCAATGTCGCGGAGGGCGGCCTGGAGCTGTTCGGGTTGGTCGAACTCCAGGTCGGCGTGGAAGTAGTAGTGCCAGGTGCTGCCCGGCTTGGGGCACGACTGCAGCTTGGAGAGGTTGATGCCCAAATCAGCAATGCGTACCAGCACCCGGGCCAGGCTGCCCTGGGTGTGGTTGGTGTGGAAGTAGAGGGAGGCTTTGTTGGGCTGTTCTACTTCCAGCGCGTTTTCAGGGCGGGCTACTACCAGAAAGCGGGTGTAGTTCTTTTTCTCGGCGTGAATATCCTCGGCTACCACTTCCAGGTCGAATAGCTCGGCGGCCAAGCGGCCGGCTACCGCCGCCACGCCGGGCCGGCCTTGCTCCCGCACGCGCTGAGCGCTCAGGGCTGTATCTTCTGACTCCACCAGCTGCCAGTGGTGGTATTGGTTCAGGAAATCAGCGCATTGCAGCAGGGCCATGGGGTGAGAGTGCACCTCCTTGATGTCGGAAAGCTGCTGGCCGGGCAGCGCCATGAGGTGCTGGCGGATGCGCAGATATACCTCGCCCATCACCCGCAGGCCCGACTTGCGCAGCAGCGTGTAGTTAGGCAAAATGCTACCGGCAATGGAGTTTTCAATGGCCATCAGGCCCGCCCCGGTGCTGCCGCTGGCTACTTGGCGCACCACCTCGCTAAACGTAGCGCAAGGCGCAGTCAGCGTTTCGGGGCCGAAGTAGTGGCGGGCGGCTATCTGGTGGAAACTACCTTCAAAGCCCTGAATGGCAACGGTGGGGAGCATGGTGCTGGTGATGAAATGGCAATAAAAAAGGCCTCCGTAGTGCGGGGCCTGGGTTTGCTGTGGTGCTGCTGGTAGGTCAGTCTCGGCAAATCGGGCCCCGCTTCTCTGTAAAAAAGAAGTAGTAGTGGCCGTAATAAAAAAAGTGCTGAGCTGCCATGTGAGGTACTGTGTGAGCGTAAAAAAAGCGCCTCCCGAGGTTGTCGAGGGGCGCTGGAGAATTTCGGTTGGGAAAGCTACAGAGGGGCCGCTCGACTACGCGTTGGCGTAATAGAAGTAGTAGCTAAAATAAAAGTGGCCGGCCGACTGAAGCATGAGTATCAAGTGCTTTGATGGCGGCAAGGTGGGGTGCGTTGGTGGTAATTCCAAATTATTTTTTGGAAATAACCACTAACAAACGTTTGCTAAATCGGCAGAACATGCCGCCTATCACCTGTCATTATAAGTTGCTGAAAAGGCCAATACTATAAGCGTATAGCATGTGATAAGTTAATGTAAGTGTGATGGTTATGAAATAAGTGATGATGCTGCTAGGCCAGTGAGCAGATGTGCTCTACCTGGCCTAGCAATACCACACTGTATGCGTTAAAAAATTATAGGTGCTTACACTGGCCTAGCGGTAGCGCCGCTCTTCGGTGGGAGTAGCTCGTGCCGAGGAAGCATCTAACGAAGCAGCCTGCCGCACCAGCTCTACAAATTCTTGCCGCAAAGCATCTTCTCTGTTACCCAAAGCCGATTGCGCCAAGCTTAAGGCGTTATCGTAGCTGGCGGTGCCCCGGTAGGCGGAGCGGCGTAGCAACAGGCCGAACTGCGCCACGGCAGCAGCTTGCTTCAAATTACCGGAGGCTTCCCTGATGTCGGGTGCTGCCTTTGCTGGCACGGGCAAGGTGAGCAAGCGACTCGTGTGTCCCTGGGGCTCTTGGTACCGTAGCTTTACGAATAACAACTCATCATTGGTGGCACCCACCGCTGAAGTTTGGCCGGGCTTATTAATAGCAGCAGCCTGCATGAGTGCGGTACGAGCAGGCACGATTTCGTACAAGGCAGTGACTTGCTGGCCGGTGCCTAGCTCGCCGGCATCTTTGCGGTCATCGGTAAAGTCCTCGGTGGCTAAAGCACGGTTCTCGTAGCCAATGAGGCGGTATTCGCTCACCTGTGCCGGGTTAAATTCTACCTGCAGCTTCACATCTTTGGCCAGGGTGAATAACGTGCTGCTAAACTGCTGCACCAGCACCCGGTGGGCTTCCTGCTCTGTATCGAGGTAGGCATAATTGCCATTGCCTTTGTCGGCTAGCAACTCCATGGTAGCATCCTGTAGATTACCCTCGCCTACACCCAGCACAGACAGGAACACACCCGACTGCCGTTCGTGGGTAATCAACTCTTCTAGGGCTTCTTGGCTTTGCTCGCCCACGTTGAAGTCGCCATCGGTGCAAAGAATCACGCGGTTGTTGCCCTCCTTATTGAAGTTCTGACGGGCTACCTGGTAGGCCAGGCGCAGCCCTTCTCCGCCAGCAGTAGAGCCACCAGCCTCTAGCTCATCTAAGGCAGCCACAATCTGACGAGTGTCAGACCCGGCAGTAGGCGGAAGCACTACGCCCGCGGCCCCGGCGTATACCACTACCGAAACGTGGTCTTGGGGCCGCAGGGCTTCGCGCACTAGTTGCGTAAGGCCCGCTTTGAGCAGCGGTAACTTGTCTGGGTCGTTCATAGAGCCCGAGACATCTAGCAGAAATACAAGGTTGGCGGGTGGCAACACACGGGTGGGCACTTCGCGGGCCTGCAGGCCAATGAGCACCAGTTGGTGCTCTGGATTCCAGGGGCAGGCGGCTACTTCCGCATTAAGAGAGGCTGGTGCCCCAGCAGTAGCAGGCTGCGGATACTCGTACTGAAAGTAGTTGATAAGCTCCTCCACGCGCACGGCATCAGGGGGAGGCAGTTGGCCGTTCTGGGTCAGGATGCGCCGTACGTTGGCGTAGCTAGCGGGGTCGGTGTCAATGGCAAACGTGCTCAACGGAGCCTGCGAAACCGATTGGAAGTGGTTTTCTGCAATGGCGGCGTAGCCTTCGCGGTTGGGCTCAGAGGCGCCGTCATAGGCCGGCACCTCGCTGGCAACAGCGGTATCATAGGCGGGCAAGCTTTCGGTGGCTTGCTCGGTGGAATATTGCTGGGTGCAGGCGGGCAGCAACAGGCTACCGGCCAGCAGCCCTAAGGGCAGCAGTCGGGAGATAGGCATGGGTTCAGTAGAAAGAAAGTGGGAGGTGGCCTTGCCGTGCAAAGGCACAGCAGGGAGTGCTTCTGCATGAAGCAGAAGTTAAACTTTAACAAGAATGCATAATGGGGTGAGTGGCAACTGTCGCGAGCAGCGCACCCAATTCCGGCCGGCCAAAACGGACGACCTATACCAAGCTAATAAACGGCAATAATAAGATAAGAGGCACTCTTGGTCCGTTTTTATACAAGTGCACTAGAGAAGTAACCCGTCTCGAATAAATTAATTTTTGAAGATTATGCTTTGCTATATTTTTGTATAAATTTTAGTCGTGTTTATGCGCCGCATCTGCCAATTATAGAGGCATGAAGCTACAGTGGTAGCCTAGGCAAAGATTGAGGCCGGAGGGAGAAATAAAAGTTGGCACGGTTTTGAAATAGTACCCGTCAGAAGCTAGTCGCCCACCCTGCGCAACGTGGCACCAGCTCTTCCTTTCCAACTATTCCTGCCATGAATACGAAGCGACTTTTCGGCCGCCTGGCCGCTGCTACCCTATTGATTTCTGGTTTTACTACGGCCGCTGAGGCCCAGGTGCAGACCCACCGCGTGCCGGCTTATACTGGCCCAGCGAAGGCCCGTTCCGTGCCCGCCACCCGTTCTTACTCCACGTCTTCCGCCACCGATGGCCCTAAAATCGGTATCCGAGCTGGTGTAAACGTTTCTGACTGGTCGGGCGACGCTGTAAACAGCGTGATGGACGTGGCCGAGTATACCAACGGCGCCGTGACCAAAGAAATGAAGCCCGGCTTCCATGTAGGGCTGTATGCTACGTTGCCCCTTGGCCCGCGCTTTGCCATTGAGCCTGGTGTAAGCTACTCCGAGAAAGGTACTGTCCTCACGGGCCGTATTCCGCTAGAGCAGTTTGACTTCCTGAATGCAAAAGTGACGGCTACCGGCCGCATGGCCTACCTCGATATTCCGGTGCTGGCGAAAGCCTTCCTCACCGACGGCCTCTACGTGTACGCTGGCCCGCAAGCCTCGGTACTGCTCTCGGGTAAAGCCCGTGTGGATGCTAGCGCCCTGGGCTTCTCGGCCTTCAAGCGCGACTTCGACATCAAAGACCAGTTCCGCCCCGTCGATTTTGCCGTGGTGGGTGGCCTAGGCTACCAATTCCAGAATGGCTTCGGCCTGAGCGCCGGCTACGATTACGGCCTGACCTCGCTGGATAAAAACAACCGCTTCGACGCTCAGAACCGCGTCATCAAAGCGTCCCTGAATTACTCGTTCTAATCTCTCTTCTATCTCCTATTCCCTACAAAAAGGCCCCGCCGAATTTCGGCGGGGCCTTTTTTTCTACACGAATGATATAGCTAATAAGGATGCAGCACGGAGGATAAAATAGCAAGCCGAAGTCGGCCCAACGGCCCTTGCCGATGGCGAGGCTGCAACCAGTGCCACCCAGGCCGCAGTAGTGAGTGAAGCGCGGACCGACTTCGGTAAAAAGCCAGGAGCCAGTTCGAAGTCAGACGGTATAAAGCTGGCTGATAGTAGGAGCCTACGCCGGTGAGATAAGTTGCATTTGCTTGAAATACTGTAGGTTAAATAGTTGTTGACACGGGTGGTGGCTTGCACTATCGTTTTACCGTGAGCCCAGTTCCGTAGGGCTAGGCCGCAGGCCCTCGGCCAGCTTGATGAGGCGCACCAGCTCAGCGCGGTAACCGTCAGGGTCATAGCTTCTGGCGCCTTTGGCGAGGGCGGCCGTGGCTTCCCAGGTGGCGGTTCCGCGGTAGTCGCTCTGACGCAGGAGCATTCCGAACTGGGCCACCGCGGCGGCGAAGCGCAGGTTCTCGCTGGCCTCGGCAAGTGGCCTATCCTGCCCGGTTAGCGGCTGCTCCAGCAATTTGCTGCTGCCACCCTGGGGCTGCTTGTAGCGGAGCTTCACGGTTAGCAGTTCGGCGGTAGCGGCTGGGGTGGGAGTGGGCGTTGCGGGTTGGTACTTGAGCGGATCGACGGAGGCGGGGGCACCCACGGGTACCACCTCGTAGAGGGCCGTAACGGTGTGGCCCGAGCCCAGCTCACCGGCATCTTTGCGGTCGTTGTTGAAGTCCTCGGCGGCCAGCAGGCGGTTTTCGTAGCCCACCAACCGATACTCCCGCACCCGGGCGGGGTTGAACTCTACCTGCAGTTTCACATCCTTGGCAATGGTAAACAAGGTGCCCCCGAACTGTTGCACCAGCACCCGCCGGGCTTCGTCGAGGTTGTCGAGGTAGGCGTAGTTGCCGTTACCCTTATCAGCCAGCAGCTCCATCTTCTTATCCTGGTAGTTGCCCTGGCCTACGCCCAGCACGGTCAGGAACACGCCACTTTCCCGCTCTTCCGTGATGAGGCGCTCCATGGCCTGGTCGCTCTGCTCACCCACGTTAAAGTCGCCATCGGTGCAGAGAATCACGCGGTTGTTGCCTTCTTTATTGAAGTTTTGGCGGGCTACCTGGTAGGCCAGGCGCAGGCCCGCCCCACCGGCCGTGGAGCCGCCCGCCGTTAGTCGACCAATAGCAGCCAGAATATCTGCGCGACTTGAGCCCGCCGTGGGCGGCAGCACGGTACCCGCGGCGCCGGCGTACACCACCATGGCTACTTTGTCTTGGGGGCGCAATTCCTTGGTTAGCAGGCGCAGGGCTTGCTGCACTAGGCCTAGCCGGTCATCGCCCTGCATCGAGCCCGACACATCAATCAGGAAGACTAGGTTGGCGGGTGGTAGCTTTTCGGTGGGCACTTTGCGGCCTTGTAATGCTACTTGAACTAGCTGGTGCTCGGGGTTCCAGGGGCACTGGGCTTGCTCCGTGATTACGCGGAACGGTTCGGGGGCAGTAGGTTCCGGCTGGGGGTAATTGTATTGAAAATAGTTGATGAGCTCCTCGGTGCGCACGGCATCGGTGGGCGGCAGCTGGCCCTGCTGCAGGAAGCGGCGCACGTTGCTGTAGCTCGCGGCATCTACATCAATGCTGAAGGTGCTGAGCGGCTCCTTGGTGGCGTTGCGGAAGCCGTTTTCGGCAATAGTAGCGTATGATTCGCCGGCTCCAGGCTCGGGTTGACCAGGATATGCATAGCCATATGGAGCACTGGCCGCAGCTTCTCGGTCTTTCCTTTTCAAGGAACGGCTGCCCCGCACCGAAACACCTGCTGCTTTGCCCGTAATCACGGAGCTTACGCTGCCCGTTACCTCCTGCTTCTGTACGGCCGGCGCAGTGCCCATTACCACTACTTCACTCAGCTGCTGCGAGTCACTCGCCAACCACACATTAATAGTGGTCTGCCCGGTGAGCTTCACTTCCCGTTGCATGTAACCAATAGAGCTGAAGAGTAATAGTTTAGCTTGCTTGGGTACTTGGATAGAATAGGTGCCATCTTTGTTGGTGCTGACGCCAGTGGTCGTGCCTTTCGCCAGCACCGTCACGCCGGGGAGGCCTTGGCCGGTGCTGCGGTCCGTGACGCGGCCCTGCACGGTATAGGTAGTGGCTGAAGCAGCGGCCGGCTTCGGGGTTGGTTGCGCTAGGGCGGGTATTGATGGCATCAGGGAAGCGGCCAGCGCGCAATAGAGGAAATACTTCATGGCGAGAAAGAATAGGAGTGAGCAGATAGCGGAGTAGGTGGCCTAGGGCCGGGGCCGGGGCTGGAGTTCGGGCTGCTCCTTTGCCCAGCGGCGCAAGGTGCGGGTACACCGCTGGGCGGCACGTGGCGCAGTACCCTTTTCCACGGCCCGAATGCCGGCGTGTTCTTGGGCGTTCGGCAGCCACCAGGGCAGATCTGGGACTGAGGCACTGCGCATTGGTGCCAGAGCATAGGTAACTGAATCAATAAGTAGCTCTAATGATAGGGCGACGGTTTGAGCCCGTGCGCTGCCGGAGAGCACCAAACCAGATAGAAATAGAGGATAAGAGTAACACATAGCAGCAGCTAGGTAGGCGGTGTTGCTAGGTTGATGCCGCCCAGCCACGGATTCCACACGGCCACCAGGAATTTTTTTTAAATTTTTTTTTGTAAGTCAGGAAAGCGGTGGCCGGTAGCCGGCGCCCAGAGAAGTTTGCTGCCGAAGCCGTAGCTTTCGGTTCTGCCTTATTCACTTAGTGCTGCATGTTTTTCCGCCGCCGTCCTGCGCCTGCTGCTGAGCTCTCCGATGCGGAGCTGCTCCAGCGTTACCGCACCGAGGGCAGCGTGCACGACCTGGGCACCTTGTATGAGCGGCACATGCCCACGGTGCTAGCCATTTGTCGGCGCTACCTACGCGAAGAGGAAGACGCCAAGGACGCCGTGATGCAGCTCTTTGAGCAATTGGTGGAGAAGCTGCGCCGCCACGAGGTAGACAACTTCCCGGCCTGGCTGCATACCACCGCCCGCAATCACTGCCTGATGGCGCTGCGGGCCCGCCAACGCGCCGGCCCTGCGGCCGGTGGGGCCCTGGTAGTTCACTTTCCCGATGCCGCCGATATGGAATCAGCCGTCAGTCGGCATCTTGTAGACGATGACCCTGCCGAAGCCGACTTCCACGAGCAACAACTTCAGCAAATGGAGCAGGCCTTGGCCGGGCTACCACCGGGACAAAAACAGTGTCTGGAGCTGTTTTACCTCGAAAAGAAGTGCTACCGCGACATTGCCGACCTCACGGGCCTCGACCTCAACGCCGTAAAAAGTCACATCCAAAACGGCAAGCGCAACCTGCGCCGCCACTTAGAATCAATTTCTGCCTCCAATGCGTCCCCGTAAACCCGCTTCTGAGCTACTACCTTCTGCCAGCCGGCACCTGCCGGTAGAGGTGCTGCGCCAGTACGTGGCCGGGGCGCTAAGCCCCACTGAGCGGTACCGCGTAGAAGCACATGCCCTACACTGCCCCCGCTGCGCCGAGGTGCTGGAAGGCTTGGAAATGCGCCCCGCCGCGGTTACCGATGCCAGCCTCGCGGACCTGCGCCAGCGCCTGGATGCCCGCGTAGAACAATTAGCCGCCGATTCTAGACCTAGGCCAGTGCTTGGGTGGGCTTGGCAACAACTAGCCGCCGCGGCAGCCCTGCTGCTCACCTTGGGTGCCTCCGTGCTATGGTTTACCATGATGCATCGGTCTTCCCCTGAAGTAGCTTCGTCTGGTCGGCGTGCCGTAGAGCGTCTTGCCATCCGGGCGCCTAGGCCAGTGCCCGTACCGGAACAAGAACAGGATGAGCCTGCCATTGCCCTAGCTGCTCCCCCGCCGCCCAGTGCGGCGGCCAGCATAGCTGCCCCGGCGCAGCCGCGGCCATTGGGACGTGGCCGGCGGGCTGGTCGCTCAACGTATGCGCGGGTGGCGCCGAAAGCGACTCGTAAGGACAACGCGCGTACTGAACCAGAAGTCACAGAGCTGCAAGGAACAGTGGCGCAAGCAAGTACGTCTGCCTCAGATGCTGAAGCAAGCAACGCAAAAACTGCCGCCGCAAAGCAGAAGCAGGACTATGCAGTGCAGGCAGCCCCCGCAGCGGCCGACAAGCTAAGTCCAGCATCTGCCATGCGGCCGAGTGGCCTACCGGCCAAGCGGAAGGCAACGGTGGCAAGCGGAGCAACTGATTCCGTAGGCACGCGCACTGTGCAGGGCCGCATCACCGACCAAACCACCGGGCAAGGCCTGCAAGGAGTTACCGTACTGGTACCCGGCACTCAGCAAGGCGCTTCCACGGCCGCCGATGGTTCATTCAGCCTGACGGTGCCCTCAACTACTTCCCAGCTCAGCATCAGTTCTATTGGCTACACCTCCAAAACCCAGCCCCTAAAACCCAACGACTCTACGCTGGCCTTGGCCCTAGCTCCTGATACCAAAAACTTAAGTGAAGTAGTGGTAGTGCGCCGGGAGGCCGGGCCCGCTCCTATGTCGGTAAGCGCTATGCCGGCTGGGGGCTACGGCAGCCTGAAAAAATACCTGAAAGACAGCCTCGACTACCCTGAAAAAGCTCTGGAGGCGCACACCGAAGGAACCGTGCGGCTGCGCTTTGTAGTAGGCGTTGATGGCAAAGTCAGCGACATCAAAGTGGTAAAAAAGCTCACCAATGAGTGCGACGCCGAAGCTATCCGCCTGATTCAGGAGGGGCCTGCCTGGTTCCCCGCCATCGTCAACGGCCGCCGCACTGCGCGCCAAGTTGAGGTAAGCGTGCCCTTCAAGATAGAAGGACGTTAGCGGTGAAACGGTGATTGAGTGAATTGGTCAAAGTGGCCTAGGCCTGTCTGTCTTTACGAGCAGAGCGAAGCAATATTTCCTCAGCCTTCTACAATCATAACCATAAATCAAAAGCCCTGACTTTCACTGTGAAAGTCAGGGCTTTTGATTTATGGTTATGACGGGCAAATGAGAAAAAGTGAGTCAGCTTGATCTATAGAACATTCTGCGGACGCGTAATGACCGCGCCGCTAGGCCACTTCACTCAATCACCGTTTTACCTTACCCGCTGTAGCCGCCGCCGCTTTCGGGCTCGGTGGCGCTGCCGCCGGCTTTGTCGGGGGTGGGGAGGTCGGGTTCGGTTTTTACGTCGACGTGGCTGTAGTCGGGGGCGCCGTTACCAGCTACGGGCACGGGCGTTTCGTCGGTGTTAGTGTTGATATCTTGAGCTGAGGGAGGCGTGGGGGCCGTGTTTTCCTGGGAGGAGGGCGTTACAGCGGAAGGCTGGGCCGTGGTAGGCTGGTCTGGCTGCACGGATAGGGCGTCGGACTCGTCTTCGAAGGTCTTGTTCATGGGAAGGAATTGCTAGGTAAGTACTGAGCTATACGGCAGACTGCGGGTAAGCGGCTAGGCCACTGCCGCGTAGAATTTTGGGGTGGCGGTGGCGCGCGGGGTGCGGTTGTGTACTTTTGCGCCGTGCCGGCTTGCGGCGCGCTTTCTTGTCACCTTACTTTCTTCTCACCCACTAGAAGCATGGCTCAGTTCCGCACCGAGAAAGATACCATGGGCACCGTTCAGGTTCCCGCCGACGCCTACTACGGCGCCCAAACCCAGCGTTCCATCGATAACTTCCAGATTGCCCAGGACATCAACAAGATGCCCAAGGAAATCATCCGCGCCTTCGCCTACCTGAAGAAAGCCGCTGCCCTCACCAACCGCGACGCCGGTGTGCTCGACGCGGAGAAGGCCGAGCTGATTGGCCGCGTGTGCGACGAAATTCTGGAAGGCAAGCTCGATAAGGAGTTTCCGCTGGTGGTATGGCAAACCGGCTCGGGTACCCAGAGCAACATGAACGTGAACGAGGTAGTGGCCTACCGCGGCCACGTGCTCAACGGCGGCCAGCTCTCCGATGAGAAGAAATTCCTGGCGCCCAACGACGACGTAAACAAGTCGCAGAGCTCCAACGACACCTTCCCGACGGCCATGCACATTGCGGCCTACAAGATTCTGGTGGAGGTGACCATTCCCGGCATTGAGAAGCTGCGCGACACGCTGCGCCAGAAGTCGGAGCAGTACATGCATATCGTGAAAATCGGCCGCACCCACCTCATGGACGCCACGCCCCTGACCGTAGGCCAGGAGTTCAGCGGCTACGTGTCGCAGCTCGACCACGGTCTGCGCGCCATCAAGAACACCCTGGCTCACCTCTCCGAGCTGGCCTTGGGCGGCACCGCTGTGGGTACCGGCATCAACACACCTCCCGGCTACGCCGAGAACGTGGCCAAGCACATTGCCGACCTGACCAGTCTGCCCTTCATCACGGCTGAAAACAAGTTCGAGGCCCTGGCCGCTCACGACGCCATTGTGGAAGCCCACGGTGCCCTGAAGACCGTGGCTGCTTCGCTGATGAAGATTGCCAACGACATCCGCCTGCTGGCTTCGGGTCCGCGCGCGGGCATTGGTGAGCTGCACATCCCCGACAACGAGCCTGGCTCCAGCATCATGCCCGGCAAAGTAAACCCTACCCAGTCGGAGGCCATGACCATGGTAGCCGCGCAGGTAATGGGCAACGACGTAGCCATCAACATCGGCGGCATGAACGGCCACTTTGAGCTGAACGTGTTCAAGCCCCTGATGATCTACAACTTCCTACACTCCGCGCGCCTCATCGGCGACGTGTGCGTGTCGTTCAACGACAAGTGCGCCGTGGGCATCGAGCCCCTCGAAGCCAACATCCAGAAGCACGTAAACTCGTCGCTGATGCTGGTAACGGCCCTCAACCCGCACATCGGCTACTACAAAGCCGCCGAAATTGCCCAGACGGCCCACAAAAACGGCTCTACCCTAAAAGAAACCGCCCTCCAGCTAGGCTACCTCACCGAAGAGCAGTTTAACGAGTGGCTGAAGCCCGAGGACATGGTAGGCGAAATCAAGAAGTAAGGTAGAGCAAGGTAGAACGGCAACTCCCCTCCTTAGATAAGGAGGGGTTGGGGGTGGTCTAGAACGACCGTATCGCCGTCATGTCGAGCTTGTCGAGACATCTCGCGTGCTGACGCCTGAGTTAGCATCGCAACATCAGCACGCGAGATTCCTCGACTGCGCTCGGAATGACGGTTTTTATAAACAACGATTGATCAACAATCCCCAATCTCACACCGCTTGATGCGCCGAATCATCTGAGCAGGGGAGCTTCGTGCTACAACCTCCACCGCAACTTTTACGAACAACGGGCAGCTTGCTACTATGCGGGCTGCCCGTTTTCATGCCCGCTTATCCGCAGTTTGTGGCGCCCTTCCGGGCCTTTCTTAATCAGGTGCCCAAGGGCGGCCGCATCGTGGTGTTTTGTCATTTCGATGCGGATGGGCTGGCGGCGGGGGCCATGTTTGGGCGCGGTCTAAACCGTATCAACTCAAGCTGGCTGGTAGAGGTGGTGCCTTCGGGTAAGGGCGAAAATGCCTTCCTGACTCCCAGTGCCCACGAGCGGCTGCTGGCTCTGAAGCCCGATGCGCTGATTGTCACGGACCTGGGCGTGCACGAGCATGGTACCTTAGAGGCTGCGGGTATCCCCGTGCTGTACGTCGACCACCACATTCCAGAAGGCCGCCCGCCGGCGGGCGGCACCGTACTAACCGGGTATGGCCTAGAGCCGGTGCCTTGCTCGGCGTGGCTAGCATACGAGCTGCTGGCCGCCGAAGCCGACATGACGGACCTACAATGGGTAGCCGCCATTGGGGTGTTATCTGATTTGGGTGATTCTGCCGATTGGGCCCCGCTGCCCGCCGTGAAGAAGCAGTACACGGCTAAGTGGCTCAAGGAAGCCGTGGCCATGTGCAACGCCGCCCGCCGGGCCGGAGAGTTCGACTTGGAACTCCCTCTGCGCTACCTCTTGCACGACGATAACCCGCGCGGACTGGCCCAGGATGAGCGCCTAGGCCAGTACCGGGCCGAGGTAGCCGCCGAGCTGGCCGCCGCCCGAAAACTGCCGCCCAAGTTTCCGCCGAAGGGCGCTGCCCACGCGGCGCCGGTGGCAGTAGTCACCATCAACTCGCCCTGTCAGATTCACCCACTTATTGCCCAGCAGTGGATTGGCCGCCTGCCCGACCGGGTGGTGCTGTGCGCCAACCGCGGCTACCTACCGGCAGGCATGGTGGCCATATCCGGCCGCACGGCCAGCCGGGAGCTGCACATTCCAGACCTATTACGCACTGCCTTTGCCCACCAAGGCGCAGCGCCACCTGCCAACTTCGCGCACGGCCACCCGCAAGCCAGCGGCGGTCACCTTACTGAAGCTGACTTCAATATTCTGCTGCGGGGCTTAGGGTTTGAGGTATAAGCGGAGGGTCGTAGTGGCCTAGCAGCCCGCTGAATAGCCTCCCTGCCCAAGTGGCTTTTTGCTTTTTTAAGCATCTTTGCGCACCATTCCCTCCGACCCATTCCTCCGACCCATTCCTCATGGATTTTGCTCGTTGCATTACGCTGGAAAACAGCCGCGTCCGTCTTCGCCCGCTTGAGCTAACCGACTTCGAAGACCTCAAAGCCATTGCCTTTGACTCTGATGTGTGGCGTTTCCTGACCACGCCCATGCCCCAGAATAGCGTGGAGCTGGCCGCTTATCTCACCCAGGCCGTGCGCGACCGGGAGGCCAGCAAGCGTTACGCCTTCGCCATTGTAGATAAAGAAAGCGGCCGGGTAGTGGGCAGCACCAGCTACGGCAACGTAGCCCTCGACGACAAGCGCCTAGAAATCGGCTGGACGTGGTTGGGCTCGGAGTATCAGCGCACGGGCATCAACCGGGCCGCCAAGCACTTGCTGCTGAAGTACGCCTTTGGCGAGCTAGGTTGTGAGCGGGTGGAACTCAAGACCGATGCCCGAAACTGGAAAAGTCGGGAGGCCATGCGCCGAATGGGTGCTACTGAGGAAGGCACTCTGCGCAGCCACTGCCTCACACAAGGTGGCCTCCGCCGCGACTCGGTGTACTTCAGCATCCTGAAGCCCGAGTGGGACGAGCTATGTCACACGGTGTTTCAGCAATTTGAAGCCCGTGGATAACGCGCCCACTCCGCGGCCCGGCATGGTGCGCCGCCGGGTAGCCAGCTTCGGGTATGCCTTTCAGGGGGTGTGGTCGGCGCTAAAGACGGAAGTGCACCTGCAGTTTCACGCCGCGGCTACGGTAATAGTGATAGGCCTAGGCCTGTACCTGGGGCTGGCACGCTGGGAATGGGTAGCCGTGGCCGTGGCCATTGGGGCGGTGTGGAGCGCCGAACTGGTGAATACGGCCATTGAAACCATCGTGGACCTGGTGTCGCCGGAATACCACCCGCTGGCGGGGCGGGCCAAGGATGTGGCGGCCGGGGCCGTGCTGGTGATGGCCGTGGCCGCGCTGGCAGTGGGCCTGCTGATTTTTGGGCCAAAACTCTGGGCCCTACTGGCCTAGCGGGCGGGTGAGTGGAACAACCTCGGCTGGGGGCTCGCGTAACAAGAGTTTGTGTGCATCTTTGCCGCCCACTTCGGGCGCATCGTTGCCTGCCACCCGCTATTCTCTCCCAGATGCGCCTTTCCATACTTCTCACGGCCGCTTCCTGCGCCCTGCTGCTTGGCGGCTCAGGCTGCCAGCGCAACGTAGCCGTCACGACGCCCACTGATGCCCCCCAAACCGGCAACGTGAATGGGGTTTCCTCCACGCCGGCGCCCACTAGCGCCAACACCATTGAGCCCACGCCCCAACCCGATGCTACCTTCGATGACCGGAAGCGCCCTCAATGGCTAAACGACCGAATCCAGCACCACCTCAGTGAGAAAAAGCAGAACCCCCCGGTGCAAATCATGAGCTACCAATACAACGGCGGCTTAGTGTATTATGAAATCATGGGCTGCTGCGACCAATACACTACGCTCTACTCATCAACCGGCAAGGTGCTCTGCCACCCCGATGGCGGCCTCACCGGCCGCGGCGACGGGCAGTGCACCGACTTCGCCAAGGCTCGTACCGAGGAACGCCTGGTCTGGCAAGACCCTCGATAAACAGCAAAGAGGTACTGAAGTGATGCAGTGACAGGACATCAGCCTTCTTTGCCTCATCACTTCCTGACCCTATTACTTTTTTGTACCCATGATTAACACCAATGAAAAGCTGGGCGCCTACAATGTGTGGGCGAATGAAACCTTGCTGCGCCACCTCGATGGCCTAGTGGCTGGTGGTGCTACCATTCCGGCTAGTGCCTTGCGTCTGTTCAGCCACGTGCTCAATGCCCAGGCCATCTGGCTGGGGCGCCTAACCAACACGCCCAGCCCCGTGAAAGTGTGGCAAGAGCACGACCTGGCTACCCTGCACCACTGGCACGAGCAAACCTCGGAGCGCTTTCACCAATATGGCATCAACGCCGACGATGCAGAGCTGCAGCGCCTGATTACCTACACCAACTCCATCGGAGAGGGCTACACCAGCCAGGTATCCGACATCATGACTCACGTACCGGTGCACGCCAACTACCACCGCGCTCAGGTGGCCCGCGAGCTGCGCCTAAATGGGCTGGAGCCCATCAATACCGACTTCATCACATACTGCCGTGAGCTGTCGGCTAAGGCCGCCGCGGCCGATGTGCCCAGCCTCTAAGCCAGGCCTAGTTCTTAGCGAAACCCTTTTTGGTTGGCAAGCGCCACCGAAAAGGGTTTTTCGTTGTTATAGAGTTTGTCACTTCCACATATAGCATATGTCTACTAACACGTTGGCTCCGGTTCTCACGCCGGAGCGCCTCGCTACGGCGTATTCGTATAGCAGCTACCGCCAGCTCATCGACGAGCTGCAAGCCCAAGGTAAAACTACTGGGCTGCAGCAGTCGGCAGCCCTTACGCACTACACCCACCTAAACGTGCAACGCATGCAGCGCCTGGATAAAACCACGCAGGTAGTACCAGAGCTGCGCGAGGCGGTGCAGAACCTGCAACAGTCCTACATGTGGCTGGTCCTGACGGAAGGCTGGTGCGGCGATGCAGCCCAAATTGTACCAGTGCTCGAAGCCATTGCCCAGGCTAGTAACGGGCGCTTTACCACCCGTTATTTCCTGCGTGACGAAAATCTAGATTTGATGGATCGTTACCTGACCAACGGTAGCCGCTCTATCCCCAAACTAGTAGTACTGCGTGTTGATACGCTGCAGGAGGTAGCGCAGTGGGGCCCACGCCCCGCCGAAGCACAAGCCTTGTTCTTAAGCCTCAAAAGCAGCGGGGCCACGCACGAAGAGTACGCCGAAAAAGTCCACGCTTGGTACGCCCGCAACAAGACCCAGGCAACGCAACAAGAGCTGTTGACTTTGGTTCGCGACTTGGCCTAACGATTTTGTTCTTTCGTTGAAGAGCTGAGTTGATCACTCTGTAAGCTTAGGGAACGCCCATGTGTAATTAGTCACACATGGGCGTTCCCTTTTCTATTTTGCTATATTACTATAGTTATAAAAAATGTAGACTTAAACATAATTGAATTTTTGGTTAGAATTCATCTCTAAAAATTAATTAATCCTGCTCTTTTTCATTTTTTGAAGCAAAATGAATCTGAAGATGAAATTATTATGAAATGTATTCAAAATGGGAGATAGATTTGCAAAAATGGAATCGTACCACTGGTAAGAAAAAATCGGGCTGTGGGCCTCCTTGAAAAATCATAGTTATAGCGCTAGTTTTGACCTAGTTATCTGTAGGATAAGCCTGCGATATCATCTTCCTTCTTTTGTTCATCCTAAATCTTAAATATGAAAACACCTTTCCGCACTGGCCTGCTAGTACTCCTGTGGCTTTTGCTCAGCCCAGTGATTCTTTGGGCTGCTCCAACCATTTCTAGCAGCAACCGAACTGCTATACTCACCCCTACTGGAACTCGAGTCCAGTTAACATTGCCAGCCCTGACCAACACCAGATCAAGGGTGCAATATTTGATAGTTAGTTACACGCCTAAAAGCACTATTGGAGGTTTGTATTTAGGAACATCTAACACTACCTCCACATTAGGAACAGTAAACGCTACAGGTACCTCATATACTAACAACGAGCCAATACCAGGAGGGCCAAATCCTGAAGTATATTTTGTGGCTTCAGGTGTAGGCACGGTTACGTTCGATTTAGTTGCTACTGACACAAATAATGGCGGAAACAGCCGGGAGTATTCATCAAGGGTAACTTATACCATCACGGTCAGCAATCCGCCTACGGCCAACAATGTGCGTACCGCACTGCTTCCTAGCAACGCGGATGCTACCTCTATTTCGGCTCTTTCTGCCACGCCGGCTACTGGCACCAGCGTGACTAGCTATGCGCTCAAGACGCTGCCAACTGGTGGAAAGCTTTACCTGAATACGACCGAAATCACAGCGACACGCTCGTTAACAGCTACGGAAGCAGGACAGTTGAACTTCGACCCGACCGGGACGAGATTCGGAGATTTTGCTTTCACCTACACGGCTATCAACAGCGATGGTCTAGAGTCAACTAATACGGCTACGTACACCATCCCGGTGGCGAATGTGCCCCCGGTTGCCGTGAACGACCCAATTGTAACCGTAGCGCGCAACCAGTCGGCTAGCATTTCGGTGCTGGTGAACGATACGGACATCGACCGAGATGCAAACGGAGTAGGTGGCATTGCCGCTAGCACCGTCGACCTGGACCCCGATCAGGTTGGGATTCAGCAAACTCGCACGCTAACAAACCAGGGTGCTTTCACAGTAGGAAGTACGGGCATCGTTACGTTTGTACCCGTAAATAACTACGCCGGTATCACCACCATCACGTACACCGTGCAGGATGTGCAAGGTCTCACTTCGAACAGAGCGTCGATTAAAGTAGAGGTAAAGAACGTTACCACCGCCTACGATGACAGCAATGAGGTGGAGAAGGGAACAACGGTATCGGGTAACGTTATTCTCAATGACATTGACCCCAATAACACCGGCTTTAATGTAACGCTAGTGGCTGGTAAAGGCGTTACCCACGGCACACTTACCCTGAATCTCAACGGCTCTTACACGTATACACCCACTGCGGGCTATATCGGCACGGATAGCTTCACTTATCAGGCCTGCGACAAGGGTACGCCTGCGCAGTGCAGCTCGGCCACGGTGTATCTCAACGTGTATGACCCCGCAGTGCAATGTATTGCGGCTACAGGCCCTAACCAGCTGGTGAATCCTAGCTTTGCTGATGGCAATATTGGCTTCAATACGAACTACGAGTACAAGGAGGACCTGCCGAACGTAAACAACGAGTTGGTACCCGAAACCACGTATGGTGTTGGCTATAACGCTAATAATTACCATAACGCCTTCCGTGGTTATGGTCGTGGCGGAAGTGCTACGGTCAACAACAATTACATGATGATCAATGCCTCTTCGGCTATCCGGACGCTGTACACGCAGACGTTCAAGGTGCAGCCGAACCGGTATTATACCTTCTCAGCGTACTTCAATAACCTGCTGCCTCCCGGCTCAAATAGCAAAGAGCCAGAAGTGGGGTTTGTTATTAACGGGCAGTCAACTTCCGGAACGCTGGTTATTAAGGAGTCGCCGGATGAGTGGGTGAACTACTCCGACGTATGGTACTCAGGTGACAACACCACCGCCACCTTCGAAATCCGCAACCTGACGCTGGATGCTGGTGGTAACGACATTGGCATCGATGACCTGTACTTTGGTACCTGTAACGCTGTGCCAGTAGCGAACAACACCGTTACGGGAGCCATTCCGAGCAGCACTACCACGGCTACCGCCGTTGTGCCCATGGATGCCACCGACTCTGACGGCAGCATTATTTCATACACAATCAAGTCGCTGCCGGCTTTCGGTACCTTGTATGTAGACGGAGTAGCGGCCACAGTGAACAAGTCCTATTCTACTACTGAAAACGGTAAACTGACGTATGCGCCGGCATCGGGGCGCAATGGTAACTTCCTCTTCACGTTCCAGGTTACTGACAACAGCGGCTCCCTCAGCAACGAGGCCACGTATACTATTCCAGTAGGTAATACCGCCCCGCTGGCTCAGAACGTAACTACCTCACCGGCTATTTCCAACACAGCCGCTGCCACGTCCATCAACCCGCTGCGTGCCACTGATGGTGACGGCACCATTACGAGCTATGTAATTACGAGTGTGCCTAACTCTACTCACGGCACTCTGTATATCGGCGCAGCCCGTGTGACGACTCCGCAAGTAGTGCAGCCGAGCCAGCTCACGCAGCTCACCTTCGACCCTACGGGCCTGTACGCGGGCAATACCACGTTCACGTACTATGCCATCGACAACGACGGTAACCAGTCGAACACGGCCATTTACACCATTCCGATCAGCAATGAGCTGCCAGTGGCCCAGAACAAAACGGCGACTGGCCTACGGAACACGAACGGGTCGACGCCCCTGAGCCCCCTGGTGGCTACCGACGCGGACGGTACAATTGCCTCCTACACCGTTGCTACCTTGCCCACCTCCGGTGCCCTGACCCTGAATGGCGTATCGGTAGCCCTAAACCAGACTATCCGGCCCGAGCAGGCTAGTGAGCTGTCGTACGCCCCGGCTAAGTCAGCCACCGGCAACTTCAACTTCACCTATTATGCTACCGACAACCTGGGTGGGGTTTCCAACATGGCTACGTACACCTTGCCAATTGGTGGTCCGCTGCCGGTTGAGTTGGTTGGGTTTGAGGCCAAAGCTGTGGGCAACAGCGCTCAACTGAATTGGACTACGGCCACGGAGCTGCGCAACGATCGGTTTGAGGTGGAGCGCAGCTCTACCGGCGAAGCCTTCGTAACCGTTGGCACCGTGAAAGGCAAAGGCACTACCAACACAGGAGTGGCCTACCGCTTCACCGATGCCAACGTTCGTAACCGAGTGAGCGGCACGGTGTACTATCGCCTCAAGCAGGTAGACACCGACGGCACTACGTCGTACAGCGTAGTACGCACTGTTAAGTTCAGTCAGCAGGAGGCCGCCATCAGCGTGGCACCTAACCCGGCTACCACTGAGGCTATGCTTGACCTAACGGCTCTGCCTGTAGGCCAGTACCACGTAAGCGTATTCGATGCTACTGGGCGGACAGTGTATAGCGCCACCCGCAGCGGAGGCGAGCAACTACCGTTGGCGCTGAATACCTGGCCTAGCGGCATCTACTTGGTAGTTGTGCAAGGCGAAGCAGGCAAGTTCATGCAGCGCGTAGTAAAACAATAGCGTTTCGCATTCCAGGAGGAAAGCCCCGGCTACTACAGCCGGGGCTTTTTTTATTGTCGTTGTTCAGTGTACATCCCAGCCTTGGTGTACCTCAGAAAGTGCTCAACAGCAGGCGAGTCTTACCTAAACACAGCTCAGCAGCTTACTCGCTCAGTCTACTAAAGCCCGACATCTGCTGGTGCATGTTAAGCACTTGCACAGCATGAAATTGACTGCCAGTAAATAGCCAGATCAAGGATAAAGTACCTACTTGATAGACAAGTGTTCAGTGGTTATAATGGTTTAATTACATTAGAGAAGAGTTAGTGTTACAGGGGAATACTGTTGAGTTCCCATTGCTAGAACGAGTGGGAAATGTTTCATAATGGGGTTTTGTCCTAAAAATGGAAGTATTGTATGATTTAAATCATTTACTAGACTGAGTTACGCTTGAAAAGGTAAATCATAAAAAACTTTGTGCTTACTAAATGAAAAGTGGGTGAGCATTGAAAAATCATATATGTGGATAGTAAATTCAGGAAAGGCTTCAAATTCACTCAATCAAGTGGTTAGAGCCAATCTGCTACCGCTCACTAATTATTCCCAATATGAAAACACTTTTCCCCACAACCCCTTCTGCACGAAGTCCGATAGGAGCAAAAAGGCTTACACGTCTAGCTGGGCTGGCGGGTATGATGCTAGGCCTACCTATGGCAGCGTGGGCGGCTGCCCCAGTTACGGTCAATGACGCGGCTACTGTCTCCATTAATGCTACTTCTGCGACCATCAATATTCTGGCTAATGACAGCCGAGGAGGCTTAGGTCTCGGAAGTGATGCAATTGACCCAGCTACTGTTCGGTTGATTGGCGCCTCCTCCAGTGGAACAACCAACATTCCTGGCACCAACGGTGGCACATTCTCCGTGAATGCTAGCGGTGTAGTAACGTTTACTATGCCTAGCAGTAAACCAGTTACTGCATTTCAAACAACCATCCGGTACACGGTTAAGGACGTAGATGGGCTGTTTGACAGTAGTACAACCTCGGCTGAAGCTACCATTACGGTCACCGTTAGCATTCCGCCCGTTGCCAACAATGTCCGGACGGGGGCAATGCCCAGTAACGCCGCTAACACAGCCATTGCAGAGTTGTCAGGTACTCCGGCTACGGGTAACACCATCACTACTTTCAGCCTGAAAAGCATCCCTACTGGCGGAAAGCTTTTCCTGAATACCACAACCGAAATCACTGCCGCTCGGAACCTGACGTTTGCGGAAGGAAGTAAGCTCAGCTTTACGCCTAACGGCACTTCTGGCGAGCGTACGTTCACGTACACCGTCATTAACAATGATGGGTTGGAGTCGGCTAACACAGCTACCTATACCATTCCGGTTGCTAACATCCCACCCACGGCCGTTAATGACCCAATTGTAACCGTCGCGCGCAACCAAACGGCCATGGTCAACATCCTGGCAAACGACACGGATAGCGATGGAACGATCAACAAAACCACGGTAGACCTGGACCCCGACGTGGCGGGTATGCAGAAGGAGCGTACCGTAACGGGGCAGGGTAAATTCACGGTCGATGCCGACGGTGTTGTCACATTTGTGCCCGTCAATAACTTCGCTGGTATAAGCACCATTACCTACACCGTGCAGGATAACTCTGGGCTGACATCTAACCGGGCAACGGTGCGGGTGGAAGTAAAGAACGTGACGACGGCCTTTGACGACAGCAACGAGGTAGAGAAGAACACCAAGATATTTGGCAACGTAATTCTCAACGACATTGACCCCGAAAATACTGGCTTTACGGTGACGTTGGTGACGCCAGTGGCCCACGGAACGCTGGTGCTGAACTCAGATGGCTCATACAACTACACTCCCGCCACTGATTACCTTGGCTCCGACAGCTTCGTGTATAAAGCGTGCGATAAAACGGGTGTTCCGCAGTGTGGTACCGCCACAGTTTCTCTGAACGTATACGATCCTCGCATTCAGTGTATCTCGGCTACCGGACCCAACCTGCTGACCAACTCTAGCTTTGCAGATGGCAACGTGGGCTTCAACACCAACTACGAGTACAAGGAAAACCTGCCGGGGGTGAGCACTGAGCTAGTGCCAGAAACCACCTACGGGATTGGATCCAACGCCAGCGAGTACCACTACAACTTTCAGGGCAAAGGCCACGGCACGGGTACAGCCAGCCTTGATGGCAACAACTTCATGATGATTAATGCCACCTCGGCCATCCGGACGTTGTACACCCAAACGTTTAAAGTAGAGCCAAACCGGTATTACACCTTCTCGGCTTGGTTCAACAACCTGCTGCCTCCCAACTCCAATGGTAAATTCCCGGAAGTAGGCTTCGTGATTAACGGAGCTTCGACCTCAGGTACTATTGTGGTGCCCGAAACTCCCGACCAGTGGGTGCAGTACGCCGACGTATGGTATTCGGGCGACAACACCACCGCCACCTTCGAAATCCGTAACCTGACCCTGGACCGCGGTGGCAACGACATCGGCATCGATGACCTGTACTTTGGTACCTGTAATGCCGTGCCGGTGGCCTACAACACGGCTACTACTGGGCTGGCGGTAAATGCTCCGGTTTCAGCCATTGCTCCGATGAATGCCAACGACCCCGATGGCACCATCAACACCTACACCATCACGGCATTGCCGGCTACTGGCACGCTGTACGTAGACGGTCGGCCAGCCGTGAGAGGAACGGCCTTTGCGGCGGCTCTCAACAGCAAGCTCACGTATCAGCCGGCAGCTGGCTACAGCGGTAACGTTACGTTTAGCTTCCAGGCCACCGACAACAGCGGTTCGCTCAGCAACGAGGCAATCTATACTATTCCGGTCGGCAATACTGCCCCGCTGGCCGAAAACGTGACCACCTCGCCGGCTATTTCCAATACGGCCGCTGCTACATCCATCAACCCACTGCGTGCTACCGATGGTGATGGCACCATCAGCAAGTATGTTATCACCAGCGTACCTAATGCTACGCACGGCACGCTCTACGTAGGTGGTGTGAAAGTAAGCACTGCGCCCATGGAGGTACTGCCGAGCCAGCTGACGCAGCTCACCTTCGACCCCACGGGCCTGTACGCGGGCAACGCTACGTTCACGTACTATGCCATCGACAACGACGGTAACCAATCGAACACGGCCATTTACACCGTTCCGATCAGCAACCAGCTGCCGGTAGCGCAGAATAAGAACATGGGCGGCATGCGGAACACGTGGGGCACTACCCCGCTAAGCCCCTTGGCGGCCACCGACGCCGATGGCAGTATTGCCTCTTACACTATTGCCTCGCTGCCTGCTAGCGGGAAAGTGACCCTGAACGGGGTACTTGTGACGGCTAACCAGACCATTCGGCCAGAGCAAGCCAGTGAACTCTCCTACACTCCGGATCCGAAGACGGCAGGTAGCTTCAACTTCACCTACTACGCTACCGATAACTTGGGCGGCATGTCGAACATGGCCACTTATACAATTGCTACCAGCGGCCCGCTGCCAGTTGAGTTAGTGGTGTTTGAGGCCAAAGCCGTGGGTAGCAACACCCAGTTGAGCTGGAGCACGGCCACCGAGCTGCACAACGACCGGTTTGAAGTAGAACGGAGCTTTACCGGTACTACCTTCATGACCATTGGTACCGTGAAAGGCAGCGGCACCACCTTGAGCGGCGCCTCCTACCGGTTTACCGATGCCAACGTCCGTAGCCAAGTAAGTGGTACGGTGTACTACCGTCTCAAGCAGGTAGACACAGATGGCACTACCAGCTTCAGCAGCGTGCGGGTGGTAACATTCCGCCCCGACCGAAACGCCTCCATTAGTGTAGCGCCTAACCCCGCCACCACCGAGGCTACCCTCGACCTGACAGGGCTGCCCCTAGGCCAGTACCATGTAACAGTAGTAGACGCCGCCGGACGAACGGTGTACAGCGCTACCCAAGCTGGTGGTCAAACCGTGGCTCTACCCCTAAGCAACTGGCCTAGCGGCATGTACACGGTGTTCGTGCGCGGAGAAGCGGGCAAGTTCACGCAACGCATGGTCAAACAATAAGACTGTGAGTTATTCATAGAAAAAGCCCTGGCTGTATAGCCAGGGCTTTTTTGTTGGTGGTAGGAGTGACCTAGGCCACTCGATGCCGCATACTAATTCAGGGAAGTCTGGCCCAAGTCGGTTACTTGCTCGTTGGTAACCGTGATGCCCGTGCGGGTCACCACTTTGTAAGCGGACTGGTTGGCTGGAGCAGTGGTGCTGGGGAAGAACTGCACCTTGTACGTGCCCGAGGGCAGACCGCTCAGCTGATATGCCCCTGAGGCATTGGCGGCGGTGCTGAATGTATCGGGCACCGTGATGGACGAGCGGATAGCCAGCACCTGCGGCAGGGCAGCGGCGGGCGTCACGGTGCCGCGTAGGCCACCTTTGATGTCCTGGGCGACTACCCTAACTACGGGCTTCAGCAAGTACCGCTCTTTGCGTTCGTTGCCGGGCTTCCAGTTGCCACGCTCCACAACGGATTTGGCCACATCGAAGTCGAGGAGGAGCTGGAAGGTTTCCCGCTCACGCAGGGTCGCTTGGTTCAGCTTGAGTTTCACGCCCGAAGTCTGGCCGCTGGGCGTCTTCAGGTCGTAGCGCTGGCCGTCACGGCCAATTACATAGCTATTAGGGCCCAGTAGCAGCCGAATTTCCTTTAAGTCGCCGGGAGCAAAGTCAGTGTCAACCAGCAGAGCCGATTTGCCATTTACATACTCCAGTACATTGATGGTCTGAGCTTTGAAAGGTAGCAACTGCCAGCCATCGGGGGTAGACTCATCCTGCAGATGTACTTCAATCTGCTGCACATCCAGTACTACTTGCTGGTAGTCGCCGGGGGCATCCATCAGTCGTACTTGCAGCTTGGAGGTGCCAGCCGATTCATTGTCTTTGCTGCAGCTAGCTAGTGCCAGTGGGAGGGCCAGGGCCAAGGGGAGTAAGCGGGAGAGCTTCATGGGAGCGGAAATATGGGAGAAAACAAAAACAGAGAAGCCGTTGCATGTGGTGGTGCAACGGCTTCTCTGTTTCACAACAAATTAGCCAAACTCGCCTGTTGAGCTAAATTGGATAAATTACATCATCTTAATTTCATGCTATCCGGTTGGCTGGCTGGTGCTGGCTCGGCGGGCTTCGGCGCTTCAGCTGGTTTAGCGGGCTGTGTCTTGGGCTTACCGAACAGAATGTTATTTAGGCCCTGTTTGGCCTGGTTCTGCAGTTTGCTTTGGGCCTCCAGGCGCTTCTTGTCAAGCTCTAGTTTAGCCCTTTCCGCCAGCTCCTGCTGCTTGCGCTGCAATTCGTGCTGGAGGCTGTCTTGCGCTACTTTGGCCTGGGCCTGCAGCTTGAGCTTCGCATCATCGACTTTAGCCTGCACAATGTTGCTCACAATGTCTTTGGCCTGGGCCTTCACGCTGCCAGTAGTAAGTTTCACCTGCGGGTTAGCCACCGTGCCCCCAATATTGAGGCCTAGCGTCACGCGGTCGGTGCCCTGCAGGTTCTGCACGCCGGTCAGGCTAGTAAGCTTGCTGCTGAGTTGGTTGCCCAGCTTGCCCGTGGGCACGTTCAGGGCCGTTACGTACTCTAGGCCACCCGTGCTCACGTTATTAGAGCCCCCCACCGTCATCTTGATTTGGCCCACGGTCAGGTCAAATGGCTTCACTACAAAGTTACCATTGATGATTTCGGCCGCAACATCCTTGTTATTCACCGCAAAGCTCTTCAGTTCCTGAAACTGCGTGAGGCTGCTGATTTTAGTGAGCACCGCCGAGTTGGCCACTGCCGCGCGCACCACCTCAAACAAGCCTTTGCCCGTGAGTGTGCTGTACTTCGGCATCATGTCGGGACCCATTTCCCCACTCACGTTGAAGTTGGTGGAGAATACCCCCTCCAAGCTGCTTACCAGTGGCACCAACACCTTCACGGAGTTGAAGGCCTGGAACGCATTCTGGAAATTCAGGTTCTTGATGTTCAATCCTAAGTCAAATTTGGGGTGCGCCAGGTTCTGGCTGCTGTAGCTGCCGTTCGTGGCAAAAGCACCACCCAGGGTGTTAAAGGTCAGGTTATTAAGGGTGGCTATTTCATTGCGCACCGTCACAGTGCCCTTTACGTTGTCGAGCTTCAGGTTGTCGTAGATGACCTGGCCTACGGTGGTGTTCAGCACTAGGTCAAACTCCTTCGGAATCTGCAGCACTCCTTCGGCCTTGGCTGGTGCCTGACCGGCGCCCGTTACCGTGGGTTTTGCCGATACTTCATCTACCATCCACTCATTCACATTGAAGCGGTTACTGTTCACGGAAAGCGCGCCACGCAGGGGCTGCCCGGGCACGAACAAGTAGCCCATGTAGTTGGAGATGGTACCCGAGGCCGCCACATCCGACGAGCCCAACGAGCCCGTCATGTTCTGCAGCACAATCTTATCGTTGTTGAAGGTGGCGGTGGCCTGATTCACCTTCATGCCCTGGGGCAGGTCTTTGCTCTTATACGTTACGTTCTGGGCCTTTACCGTGCCCGAGGCTACCACCGTTTGGTAGCGCCCAGCTTCAATGTCGGCCATGTTGCCTTTAGCGGCAATGTCGCCGTTGAGGCGACCAGTTACAGTCATGCCCTCCAGCGGAAAGATCTTCGTGATTTTAGTCAGGTCGATTACGCCTTTCACATCGGTATCAAAGCGTAGCTTATCTACGCCCTGCGTAGCCACCCGGCCCGCCAGCGGCTCGCCGTCCAGCAGCATCCGAAACTGCGGAATATCTACATGGGTATCGTTGAGCTGGCCGGTGGGATTCGTGACGGTGCCGTTGAGGGTCAGGTTCTCGATGGGGGCCGGGAACTGCTTGCTCTTCACGTAGCCATTAGTCAGGTTCATCTTGGCCTGTACTACCGGCATCTGAGTTTTGGAGTAGATACCCTTGGCGGTACCATCCACGAAGAGCTTGCCCCGCAGAATCAGGTCTTGCACGGGGTACACCTTCGTCATTTCGGCCAGGTCCACGTTGGCTTTCACGCGGCCATCTACCTTCATGGGCTCTAGGCCATCAATGGCCACGTTGCCATCCACGGGGTTAGCGCCCAGGTCGAGGTGAAACTGCTTCACGTTCACCTTTACATTGTTGGTGAAGCCTGAAGGATTGTCCACGTTCATGTCCACGTTGATGTTGCGGGCGGCCTGGGGCAGATCGGGGTACTTGAACATGCCGTTCTTTACCTGCAGGTTCACGCCGTAACCGGGCATCTTCAGCTCGTTCTGCACCCCCTTGAAGTAGCCATCAAAGGCCACTTTTCCTTCGGCCTTAATGTCCTTAAACTGCTCGGTGTAGGCGCCGGGCACCAAGCTCAGGATGTTCTTGAAGTCAGTTTCGAGGGCCTTAAACGTGAGGTCGTAGGTGATGTCGGTGGCGTTGGGGAGGCCGATGGTGCCCTGAAAGGAAGCGGGAAAATCGTTGAGCTGTACTTTGTTGTCTTTGAAGGTGAACAGCATCTTCTCCAGATCCATGGCCATAGTCACGTCGGCGGTCAGCTTCTTCCGAGTGATGTAGTCGGTGCCGGCATAGTTCATCGTAAACTGCTCGGCGGTGGTTTGGCTCACCATGTCAAACACGTTGCGCTCAAAGTCACCGGAGCCGGAGTGGTTGACGTGGCGGGCCTCCATGGCAAACGGAATGCTGCGGTCGTCGTAGCGCAACCGGCCGTCGTTGATCTTCCACCCTTTGATGGCCAAGTTCACGGCAGTGGTATCCTGCCCTTTGGCGGCGGCCGCCGAGTCCGACACAAACACGTCCCAGTTGGCACGCCCGCTCTTAAGCACCCGCAGGCTGATGTCGGGCTGCTCCAAGGTCACGTTCTTGATCTTGATCTGGTCGCCACTGATGACGCTCATCAGGTCTAGGCCTACATCAAGGCGGGGCAAGTAAGCCAGGGTATCACGTGAGAAAGAGTCCTGCCCAATCACGCGGAGCTGCTCGAGCCGCAACGAAAGGTTGGGGAATGTACTCAGCAGGGTCACGTCTACGTTGCCGGGGTCGTACTGCACAGTGGCCTTCACCCGCTGGGCCAGTTGCTGGTCGAAAGCCTGTCGGATTTTGTCTTTGAACAGGAAGGGTGCGGCGGCTAAGGCTGCTACCAGCACCACTACAAAAATCAGAAGGCCAAGGAGAATTTTACGCATGATGGATAGAAAGGAAGAAAGACACTAGCGCCCGTGCAAAGGCCGGGCCGGAGGTAGCCCAGTCGGCAACAAGTAAACGACAATAGTTGACTGCTGAGTTTATCGAACGTTTAACAGAGTAAAAAAACAGTTGGCTCCGTTGTACCCGCGCCGCCGCAAAAATAGGGTAATACCGTACTGGGCTAGCGGGCCGCCAGTGTATCCCGCCGCCAACCCGCCCTCAGGCTGGCTGCCTATGTTGTATAATGAGGAAAGAATTGGCCACTTTAGTTCCGTAAAGTGGCCTAGCGGCCGTACCAAAGGGCCGTGTTGGGCGTTAGAGCTTTCCGTATGCGCCCCTGTCAAATGTTCTCCGTTACACACGCCATGCTCCGACGGCTTATAGCATTAACTATCATAGGCCTAGGAATGGGCGGGGCCGCCCGGGCGCAGGATTTATACTTCGCGCAACCCTATGCCACGCGCATGTACCAGAACCCCGCCTATGCGGGTCTGCTCGATGATTATAGCCTCACGCTCAGCTACCGTAACCAGTTTCCTACCCTGGCCGGCACCTTCCAGACCAGCCAGCTAGCCGCCGACTACCGCCTCCGCGACCAGCGCAGTGCCCTAGGCCTATTGGTGAACTATGACCGGACGGGGGGAATTGGCTACACGCGGTTTCAGGCGGGAGGAGTGTACGCGTACCATGCCCGGCTCACCGAGCAGTTAAGCCTAAGCGGCGGGGCTTCCGTGAGCTACGGTCTGCAACGGGTGAGCTACGGCAACTTAGTTTTCGGTGACCAGCTATCCGACGACGGCGTCATCCGGGACCAGACGCTGGAAGTTGTCGATTATAAGCCAGTTCATTATTTCACGGCAGGGCTAGGGGGCCTACTGTACACCGACAGATTCTGGGTAGGAGCCTCCGCGCACCACATCAATCAGCCTAACTTGGGCTTTGTTACCCAGACCCAACTACCGTTGCGCTTAAATTTTCAGGGCGGGTATAAATACTATTTTCTCAAGACCAACGTTAAGCAGGAGTTCCGGGAAATCAGCCTGTCTCCAACCGTTTCTTACACCCATCAGGGAGGTTCGCAACGGGCCGAGGCTGGGTTGTATTTTACTGCGACGCCCATTACGCTGGGGGCCGTGTATCGGGGCATTCCGCTGCCCGGTTCTCAACACCCACAGCAGATTCTGACGGCTATTGCGGGCGTGAGTGTTGGTAGTTTTCGGCTCGGTTATAGCTATGACGTGAGTTTAAGCCAGTTTAGTGCGGAATTAGGAGGTGCTCATGAAATTTCTTTGAGCCTTCGGGAGTTTGACTTGCTGGAAGCCGCTTGGCGACGTTTAAAACGACGGAATTACCCGTCAATTCCTTGTCCGGCGTTCTGAAAAGCCGTATCATTGCAGCAACTTGCCTTATCTAAAACCTTTTCTCACAGGTAGTTTCAACTCAATCATGAATTTCTCCAAGTACCTGCGCTTTGCTGTAGTTGGCGCCTGCGCGCTGGCAGCCTGCAAAGGCGGTCCGCCCACGGCCCAGAAACCCGGTAAGTACAGCTCCACCACGGGCATCGAGTACAACACCGAGGAAGGAATGAAAGTCGCGGACTACCAAGGCATTCCCGATGGACCCGGTCTGGTGTTTATCGAAGGTGGTCGTACCGTTCTAGGCTCCGCCGAAGAGGACGTAGCCATGACTCATGACAACCTCGAGCGCACCGTGACGCTGGCTTCCTTCTACATGGACGAAGCCGAGGTAGCTAACATTCACTGGCTCGAGTATCTGCACTTTGTGCGGAAAGACTCAGCCGAGGAGTTCTACCTGTCGGCACTGCCTGACACTACCGTGTGGGCCCGCGAGCTGTCGTTCAACGACCCCTACGTAGATTACTACCTCCGTTACCCCGGCTTCCGCTACTTCCCAGTTGTAGGGGTAAGCTGGCTGCAGGCCAACGACTATTGCACCTGGCGGACTGCTAAGGTGAACGAGCGCCTCGCTGGCGACGCTGATGACAGCGGCAGCAGCAGCGGAGGTGGCCTCTTCAAGCGTAAGAAAAAGGGTGATGCTGGCGCCGCAGCCGAAGGCACTTCGGAAGACGGCGGCAAAGCTAAAGTGGCTATCGAAAACGGTAACACGCTGCCCAACTACCGTCTGCCCACGGAGGCTGAATGGGAATACGCTGCACAGTCTCTCATCGGTACCCAGGAAACTGGCAACGAAAACCAGGAGAACAAGCGCATCTACCCCTGGGATGGTCGCCAAGTGCGGAACTCCTACGGCAAGAAGATGGGCCAGTTCTTGGCTAACTTCAAGCGTGGGCGCGGTGACTACGCCGGTATTGCCGGCTCCCTCAACGACGGCGCTATGATCACGGAGTACGTGTACGCCTACCCACCGAATGACTACGGCCTGTACAACATGGCTGGCAACGTAAACGAATGGGTACAGGACATCTACCGTCCGCTGTCGTTCGAAGATGTGGAAGACTTGAACCCCTTCCGTCGTAACGGCTTCCTCGACCCCTCGGAGAAGTACGACAAGAAAGGCTACCAGTCTTTGATCGACGACCACGTACGCGTGTACAAAGGCGGTTCTTGGCGCGATGTGGCCTACTGGCTCTCGCCCGGTACGCGCCGCTTCATGGCCGAAGACTCAGCCACGGCTACCATCGGTTTCCGTTGCGCTATGATCAACGCCGGCTCCAACAAATAAGGATTACGAGTTCGTAATTGATCCAAACAAAAGAGCCACCTCGCAAGGGGTGGCTCTTTTGTTTGTTAGTACATGTAGCGGTTGTTGCCAATGCCTAGTCTGAGAGGATGAGTGAGTCAGCTAATTTCGTGCAATCAGCTTAAATCCGTGATCAGTGGCGGTCGGCGGTAGCGATGGTGGCCACACTGACCTCGGCAGCGCCAGCGGCTAATAGTACATTAGCGCAGGCTTCCAAGGTGGCACCGGTTGTGAGAACGTCGTCCACAATAAGCACGCGCTGGCCTAGCACCACGTTTGCATCGGCCACGGCGAAAACGGTGGACACGTTTTGCCAGCGTTGCAGTCGGTTCTTACGAGTTTGAGAAGAGGTATGCGTAGTGCGCTGTAACGCGGTGGCTTGCCAGGGCAAGCCTAGGCCAGTCGCCAAGCCCTCCGCGAAGCTATCGGCCTGGTTGTAGCCGCGCTGGGCCAGCTTGCGCGGGTGCAGGGGTACGGGTACAATCAGGTCGAACTCCGAGGTGAAGCCCGCTTCCGCCAGCTCCTGCCCGTACCAGTGGCCTAGCACCCGCCCTACTTCCTGCTGACCCTGGTACTTCAGCTGATGTAGCAGGTGCTGCACCCGGCCGTGACGCAGAAAGCGCAGATAGCTTAACGTGTGCTTGACGGGTAGTTTGCCCCAGAAGCGTCGGGCTAACGGATTTTCGGCGGGCGGCAGCTTGTGATAGTCGGTGTAAGGGAGCTGGGCGCGGCAGTTGGTGCAAATGTGCTCTTCGCCGCGGGCCAGCGGTTCCTCGCAGGCAAGGCACACGCGCGGAAACAGGAGTGAGACGAAGTCGGATAGCAGCGCCGGGATAGGCATAGTAAAGAGGATAAGCAAGCAGGAATAAAAATACGAATAGCTAACCTGAAGCAAACGAGCATCTTCTGCGGTGGGGCGCTTATGCTGGTGAACTTCTCCCTAATTTTAAGTTTTAAATGCGGTATTGAAAAGCAGCCAAGGGCCAAACCTAGCCTAGTGCTTCCATTACCGCTTTTCTCTACTTTGAACTTACGGACTACCTATGAGCCTCGTCACCGAATTCAACGACTACCGCCAGCGCATGAACGAAAAGATCATGGCGGCTGATAACAAGGTCATCAAGCGGTTTTTCAACCTCGATACCAATACCTACCAGGAAGGTGCACTGTCGGTGAAAACCAAGGAGATTGTGGGACTGGCCTGCTCCATGGTACTGCGCTGCGACGACTGCATCAAGTACCACCTCGGCAAATGCTACGAGGAAAAGCTCACCGACGAAGAGGTGTACGAGGTATTTGCCATTGCCAACCTCATTGGGGGCAGCATCGTGATTCCGCACTTCCGCCGAGCGGTAGAGTACTGGGAGGCTCTGAAGGAAGAGTCGGCCACACCGGCCCCCATCCACGCCGAGCACCAGGCCTAGGCCATGCTGAACCCCGAAGAAACTGAGGCCCAGTTTGAGCAGCGCTGGTGGGAGTTGATGAACCAGATGCGCCAGCGCTTCGGCAAAAAGCCCGACATGAATGCGCTCTTGCTGCTCATTGGCGTGCAGGAGCTAGGCCAGGGCGCTGGCCCCTTCACCAAGGAGCAAAAGCAGGACCTGATGCACATTGCCACCTGCAAAATCTTCAGCTACTCCGGCTATTACGAGCTGGAGCGCATCGACGAAGAAGGTTGGCCCCACTACCGCCTGGTGCGTCCGGTGCCCTTCGCCAACCTGAAGGAGCAGGAGCGCATGCTCAAGTGGCACGTGCTGGAATACTTCGACGCCCAGGAAGACGAATAAAGTGTTTACTACCCCCCTCGTGCTCAGCATGAGGGGGTATGAGCTGTACTCAGTGAAAATTATTTCCTACAACGTAAATGGGCTGCGCTCGGCGCTGAGCAAAGGGCTGCTGGAATGGGTGCGCGAGGCGGACCCCGACGTGCTGTGTCTGCAGGAAATAAAGGCCGGGCGGGAGCCACTGGATGTATCGGGGTTTGAGGCCCTGGGCTACCACGCCTACCTGCATCCGGCGCAAAAGCCCGGCTACAGCGGGGTGGCTACGTTTAGTAAACAGGTGCCCCTGAACGTGGTGCACGGTTGCGGCACAGAGCTATACGATACGGAGGGCCGGGTACTGCGGCTTGATTTTCCGGATTGCGCCGTGCTGAACGTATATATGCCTTCCGGCACCAGCGGCCCCGAGCGGCAGGCGTTCAAGGTAGAGTGGCTGCACTTCTTCCGGCGCTACGTGCGCGAGCTACAGGCGGCTGGTGCCCCGCCCCTGGTTATTGGGGGCGACTTCAACTGCTGCCAGCGCGACATAGACCTGCACAACCCCAAGGCCAACCAGCAAAGCCCCGGCTTCACACCCGAGGAGCGGCAGTGGTTTGCCGATTTCCTGCAGGATGGCTTCGTGGATACCTTCCGCCACCACCACGGCGACGCCGTAGGCCATTATTCCTGGTGGACGTACCGTGCCGGTGCCCGCGCCCGCAACGTAGGCTGGCGCCTCGACCACTTGTTGGTGGATAAAGAGCTGGTGCCACGTGTGCACGAGGCCCATTTGCTGCGTGATGTGGTGCACTCCGACCACTGCCCCGCCCTAGTAGAGTTCAGCAGCTAAGCAGTTTTACTTAAACAGCACGTCATCCTGAGCAGAGCGAAGGATCCTGTCACGTGAGCATGAGGTGCTAGGCCACTCGTTCCCACCTGATAAGATCCTTCGCTCTGCTCAGGATGACGTGCTTCTATGGAAGATAGCTCTACTAAAGTATTACCCTGCCAGCAACATCTCTGCCACCTCGCGGCCGGTGGCAATGGCGGCGTTCAGGGAAGGGTAGGAGGTATAGTCGCCGCAGCGGTAGAGGTTGTCGGCTATTTTCAGGGTTTGGCGGGCCGGCTGACCGGCGGCGTACACGGGTAGGGCCTGCGGAATAAAGTAAGTACGCAGGTGGCGCCACTTACTCGCTTCGGGACCAAACCACGCAGTAAGCTCCTGGAGCAGGCGGGCAGTCAATTCTTCTTCGGCTAGGCCATGTTCACCCTGCGTACTCACCGAAACCAGCGTCTGCCCGAAGGGGGCGTAATCCGAAGAAACATCCGACGAGAAGCTCACATTATGCGCCAGCGCATTGGGGGAGGCGTTGAGGCGCAACAGCTTGTCGTGGCGGGCGGGGGAGTCGGGGGCCGCGAAGTAGGTACAGGTGGTGCGGCGCCAAGTGGTGGCGGGAACCTCGTCGGAGGGGGGCAGGAGCTTCTTAGCGGCTTCGCCATCTACAGCTACTACCACGGCGGCAGCCTCAATGGTTTCGTCAGTCCAGAGGCGCACGGTGGTGCCGTTGATGGCATCGACGGGCGAGTTAAGCCGGATGGTGCCGGCAGGCAGACGCTGGGCTAACTGCTCTGGAATCTGCTGGATACCTAGGGCTGGCACCACGGCATCGCCTTGAGCAAACTGCTGGAACACAAACTCAAAGAAGTTGGCGGCCGTTGTCAGGCCCCGATCCAGGTACACCCCGCCGAAGAAGGGGCGGAAGAAGTTGTCGATGATCTGCTCGCTCCAGCCATACTCGCGCAGAAAGGACAGAGTGTCTTGGGTGTTGGTAGAGTTGCGGCTGATGAGCTGCCCGCTGGTGTACTGGCCTACGTGATGAGTAAGGCTCAGAATGCGCAGCTTATCTTCCAGGGTACCAATGGGCGAGAGTAGGGATGTGAAAGCCGCGGTGGGCTTTTGCAGCGGGTTCTGCACCGTTGTTTCGCGCCCATTGGCCAGCCGGATAACCGCGCCCGAGCGGAAGGCTTTCAGGTTGAGAGCCCCGTAGTCGATGAGGTGCTGCACCTCGGGGTACTTGGTGAGCAAGACCTGAAAGCCCCGGTCAAGCCGGAAGCCCTCGGGTGTGATGTCCGTCCGGACGCGGCCCCCGACGGCGTCGCTGGCTTCGAGCACCAGCACCCGACGGCCGGCGCGGTGGAGGTAACAGGCGCAGGCCAATCCGGCCATGCCGGCCCCGATGATAACGATGGGAGCGGAAGAAGACATTAGAAGAGAGTACGATAGCGGAGGCTATAGTGGCCTACGATGATGGAATCAGTGGACTATGGTGCTGGCTGTGGCGGCTTCGCGTCACAGGCCGGCTGGATTTTAACCTGTTCGGCCTGACTATAGTTGTCCCAATCGGTGATGTAGATGGTTGATTGGTCCGTGTAATAGTGGTTCGTGCCCCGAATCATGCCGTAGGCAAACCGACCTTTCCGGAAGCTCTCCTGGGCTAGCATGTCTTGCTTGCCTTTTACTTCCTTCACCTGCCACCGGCCCTCAGGCAGGCCATTGAGCACGGGCCCGCCCATCCACACGTCTTCCTCGGTGCGGTACCAGGTGCCGTTGCCATCCGTTACCAATTGCTCGCCGGCCTCATTCCAGAATTGCTGCACCAGCAGCATACTGCCGTCGCCGAAGCTCAGCACTTGCCGTTTTGCGCCCGAGGGGTACCAGTAGGCCCAGTTGCCAATCATGCGGCCGTTGCGGTAGGTGCCGCTGGCCGCCAGCGTACCATCCGGATGATAGATTTCAAATGGACCTTCTTTGCGCCCCTCGGCATTATAAGCGCCTTTGAGCGCAGGCTTGGTATTGTTGAGCCAATAATCGCGCACAAAGCCGCGGAAGCGGCCGGTAGCGCTATCTACCTTGGCTTCCCGCCAGATTACGGCGCACCCTGGCAGCGTCAGTTCGTAGTCTCGACTGTAAAAGAACGCCGCGCTGTCTCGGCCTAGCACCCGGTAATATTGGGAGAGGCGGTAAGACGGCGCCGCGGTAGGTTCGGGAGCGGCGCCGCGGCGCTTTTGAGCTTGCACTGGCTGGCTGGCTAAAAAGCCCACTAGCACAAGTAGAAGGTAAGTAGTAAAGCGGTACCCCATAGCATATTGTATAGTCGAGGTAATAGAGACGCGGATATATAGTAGAATGTTGCTGAGCTGAAAGCAGCCGCATAGGCCAGTTCTCCTCAGTAAAGTTCAATGGCAAAAGCCGCTAGAACAGCGGCTTACGCTTCTTCATGATTTTGCGGGTCTTCATGGTGTACAGCTCCGCCACGCCAGCCCGCTTCAAGTTCACGCGCCACACGCCCATGGCATCACCCATCTTATAGCCTGTGGCTTGGTCTTGGGGGTACTGCTGTTTGATGAGAGCGTAGTCGGCGGGCTTGATATCCTGGCCTACGGTGCCGTGGCAGCGCAGGCACAGCGCGTCGTTCAGCACCACGGGGCGCTGATAGGTAAACTCCTCCGCCGAGAGCCGGGCCACCCGGCGGGTAGTGTCGGTGGGCACCAGCTCCTGGGGCGTTAGGTTGGCTCGGTGCGCGGGGTTACGTGGGCGCGGGCTCACCCAACTGAGCGAGCCTTGCAGAATTTTGGCTACTGAATCGACTCTAGGGAACGTGGCGGGGCGGCAGTAGGGCAGAGCCGCGGCCACGCCGCCTTCCTGCAGCTTCTCGGCCAGGATGCGGCGCAACTCCCGGTCGGCGGTGTTGGTGAGGGAGTCGCCGCCCCAGCGGGTGGCCCGGAGCAGATCGGCAGGCATAATGCGCTTCACCTGCCAGTTCTCGGCCTCCACGGCCAGTTCTTTGGTGTTGCTGAGGTGCTCAATCTGGTCGGGACGGCAGGCGGGGAGCAGCAGGCAGAGCAGGGCGGCGCGGAGGATAGTACGCATAGGGCGGGTGGCAAATGGAGGCGAAAAGGTAACAGCCAGCCGCCAAAAATGTCATCCTAGGCCACTACGTTTTCCAGCAGAATCGCCCGCAAGGCCTCGTACTCCGGTGGTAGCTTAATGCTGTGCTTGGGTTTCCGCAGCAACTCATCCAACGAGGTCGGCACGGGTACCGGCTGGCCGGTGGCGGGCTCCACCGCTTCCGGGAACTTCACCGGATGGGCTGTCTCCAGGAAAATGCCGCTGGCTCTGGGGTGCTGAGCCAGATAATCTTCCAACGCGAAATAGGCCACTGCCCCATGCGGATCGGGCAAGTAGCCAGTCTGCTCATACACGCGCCCGATGGTGGCGGCCGTATCGGCATCCGACACGGAATAGCCAGTCAGGAGCTGCTGAATCACGGGGTGCTCGTGCCCAAACAGCTCCAGAATGCGCCCAAAGTTGCTGGGGTCACCCACGTCCATGGCGTTGGAAAGTGTGGCTACGGCAACTTGGGCGGAGTAATTACCCGAACGCAGGTAGGCAGGCACGGCATCATTGACATTGCAGGCCGCCACAAAGTGCGCCACGGGTAGCCCCGACACGTAGGCCAATAGCCCGGCGCACAGGTTACCGAAGTTACCACTAGGCACCGACACCACGGGTGGGGCGGCTTGGCTAGGCCACTGCGCCAGCGCATAACAGTAGTACACCTGCTGGGGCAGCCAACGGGCCACGTTGATGGAGTTGGCGGAAGTAAGGCGCCGTCGGCTCATCAGGTCCGTATCCCGGAAAGCCTGCTTCACCAGCCGTTGACAGTCGTCGAAGTTGCCGTCTACTTCCAGGGCCGTGATGTTCTGGCCCAGGGCCGTGAGCTGCTGCTCCTGCACCGGGCTTACCTTGCCGGAAGGGTAAAGGATGACTACCTCCACGCCCGGTACGCCTAAAAATCCGCTGGCTACTGCCCCACCCGTATCACCGGAGGTAGCCACCAGCACCGTCACCGGCCGTGTTTCGTGGCGGGAGAAGTAGCCCAGGCACCGGCTCATGAACCGTGCCCCCACGTCCTTAAACGCCAGCGTAGGCCCGTGAAACAGCTCCAGAGCGCTGATGCGGTCCGTAACCGGCACCAGCGGAAACGGGAAGTCCACGGCCTCGGCACAGATGCGGCGCAGCTCCACCTCCGGAATGGTATTGCCCACGTAGGGCTGCAACACCGTGTAGGCCACTTCCGCAGGGCTCAGCTCTGGCAGCTGCTCCACAAAGCCCGCCGGAAAGCGCGGAATGGTTTCGGGAAAGTAGAGGCCCCCATCCGGGGCTTGACCCGCTACGGTGGCGGCCCGGAAGTCAACAGGTTCGGTTTGGCGGTTGAGGCTATAGTAACGCATGCGAGAAAGCAATGAGGTGAAGCAGCTAGGCCACTAGTAAATCTGGCAGCCCTGCTGGTTAATGGTGGTCAGGTAGGTATGGTGTTCGAGGCCTAGGTCAGTGTAGACTTCCTGCATCACCGCCTCCACAGCTTTTGCCGTGGCTTCCTCGCGACTTAGCATGAACAGCGAGGGACCCGAGCCGGAAATGCCACCGCCTAAGGCCCCCGCCTCGCGGCTGCGCTCCTTCACCTGCGCAAATCCCGGAATCAGGATGCTGCGCACGGGCTCAATAATCACATCTTCGAGTGAGCGACCAATAAGGTCGTAGTCCGACTGCAGCAGGCCGGCCACCAAGCCCGCCACGTTGCCCCACTGCCGAATGGCATCTTTCAGCGGCACTTCCTGCTTGAGAATCTGCCGGGCATCCGAGGTTTTGATTTCAATCTGGGGGTGTACTACCGTCACGAATAAGGGCGGAGCCGAGAGAGGCACAATATCTGGCAGCGGCGTAGTTGACCGAATCAGCGTGACGCCCCCGTAAATGCCGGGCGCAATGTTGTCGGCGTGCCGCACTCCAGAGGCCACTTCCTCGCCGTACATGGCAAACTCCACCAGTTCGGCCTTGCTGAATCGTTCTCCTAGTAACCGGTTGGCGCCCACCACGGCCCCGGCAGCACTAGCGGCGCTGCTGCCAATGCCACTGCCCGGCTTAATAGCTTTGCTGATGCGTACCTCAATGCCCACCGGCTCTGGCACGGCCCGCAATAATGCCAAGAGTGCGGCTCCAGCCACGTTACGCGTAGGCTCAGTAGGTAGGTTGTAGTCGTCTTCGTTGATGATGGTCACTCCCGGCTGCTCCGTGAGGCGCAGGTGCATGGTATCATTCGGCTCACTCAGCGCAAAGCCCAGCACGTCAAACCCGCACACCACGTTGGCCACGGTGGCCGGAGCTAGCACAGTAATAGAATCAGAGAAATTCATAGGTGTTCAAGTCGATAGTCAAAGGGCCGTCATGCTGAGCTTGTCGAAGCATCTTTACCGCTTCGTTCTCACGATAGGAATCAGCCAGAGGGAGAGATGCTTCGGCTTCGCTTAGCATGACGGGCTAAACGGCACGGCTCAATGTCTTACTGCACCGCCCGCAAGATATCCGCAAACACCCCCGAGGCCGTTACGTCGGCGCCGGCGCCTGCCCCCTTAATGACGAGGGGTTGCTCGGTGTAGCGGTTGGTGAAAAACAGTACGGCGTTGTCCTTGCCTTGGAGGGCGTACAAGTCGTGGCCGGGGGCAATGGACTGCAGGCCTACGCGGGCCTGTCCGTCGCGGTAGCGCGCCACGAAGCGGAGCTTCTCGCCTTTCTCCGCTGCCGCGTCATACAGGGCCCGGAAGTGCGGCTCGTGCACCGCCAGTTGTTCGTAAAACGCAGCTACGTCGCCTTCCAGGCAAGAGGCGGGCAGGAAGGAGTCGTTCTCAATGTCGCTGAGTTCCAACTGCTGACCCGACTCGCGCGCCAAAATCAGGATCTTGCGCGCCACGTCAACGCCGGTTAGGTCAAGGCGTGGGTCGGGCTCGGTGTAGCCTTCGGCTTGGGCTTGGCGCACCACTTCGGCGAATGGCCGGGTGCCATCGTAATTATTGAACACGAAGTTGAGCGTGCCCGATAGCACGGCTTCAATACGGTGCACCTCGTCGCCGCTGCGCAGCAAGTCGTTCAGCGTCCCGATGACTGGCAGGCCCGCGCCCACGTTGGTTTCAAACAGGAATTGCGTGTTGAAGTCACTGGCCAGGGCCTTGAGGCGGGCGTAGGCCACGTACTCCGAGGAAGCAGCCACTTTGTTGCAGGCCACCACCGCCACCGAGCGCGCCAGCAGCGGGGCGTAGCAAGTGGCTACATCGGCGCTGGCCGTTACGTCCGCGAATACCGTGTTGCGTAGGTTTAGGGCTAGTAACTGCTCCGTGAGCGTATCTAAATCCAGGGGCTGACCTGCCGCTAGGGCCTGCTGCCAGTTCTCTAACTCCAGGCCTTCCTCGTTCAGCACGAAGCGGGAACTGTTGGCTAGGCCTACCACCCGCAGGTTGAGGCGGAGCTTTTCACGCAGCCAGGTTTGCTGCCGAGCTAGTTGCTCTAGCAGCTTACCGCCCACGTTGCCCACGCCCGCTACTACCAAGTTTACTTGGCGCGTAGTGGCCTCGAAGAAGGTTTCGTGGAGCACGTTGCTGGCCTTGCGCACATCCTGCTGCCGGATCACGGTGGAGATATTCTTCTCCGAGGAGCCCTGGGCAATGGCCCGGATATTAATACCGTTCGTGCCCAGTGCCGAAAACATGCGTCCACTGATGCCAGGATGGTCTTTCATCTGGTCGCCCACCAGCGCTACAATGGCTAGGCCACCTTCCAGCGCCAAGGGGTCGAGGCGACCGTTGCTGATTTCTGCTTCAAATTCAGCGTCGGCGGCTTGCTTGGCCCGACTGGCTTCAGCCTCGCTCACGGCCACCGAGATAGAGTGCTCCGAGGAGCTTTGGGTGATGAGAATCACATTGACTTGCTCCCGGGCCAGTGCCGCAAACAGCCGCCGCGAGAAGCCTGGAATGCCCACCATACCGCTGCCCTCCAGCCGCAGCAAGGCCACCGGCCCTATGCTCGACAGCCCCCGCACAATGGCCTTGTTGGCCGGCGGGTCCACTTCCACCAGCGTGCCGGCATCGTCGGGGGCAAAGGTGTTCTTAATCCAGAGCGGAATGCCCTGCTGGCGAACCGGCTGAATGGTAGGCGGGTACAACACCTTAGCCCCGAAGTGCGAGAGTTCCATGGCCTCCTGGTAGGAGATGCGTGGGATAGGCCTAGCGTGGCGCACCAGCCGTGGGTCGGCCGTCATCATGCCGCTCACATCCGTCCAGATTTCCAGCTGCTCGGCCCCCAGCGCCCCGGCAAAAATGGCGGCCGTGTAGTCGGAGCCGCCGCGGCCCAGCGTGGTGGTGCTGCCACCTGCTTCCGAAGCCACAAACCCCGGGGCCACCAGCAACGGCACTCCAGCCGCCGCCACAGCCTCCTGTATCTGCTGGTTCGTGATGCCAAAGTCTACCGCCGCGTGGCCGTACTTGGCATCGGTACGGATGAGTTTTCGGCTGTCCAGCCATTCGTAGGCCACTCCGCGCGCCGCCAAGCCTGCCGCCACCACCCTCGATGACAGCAGCTCCCCATAGCTTACCAGCCGGTCGAGGGTGCGGTCGGAGAGTTCTCCCAGCGCAAATATTCCGTCGCAGAGGCTCTCTAATTCGTTGCAGTGGGTCTTCACAAAGCTGAGCACGGCACTTTGCCCCGTGATGGGCAGCAACCCACGCACCACTTCCAGGTGACGCTCCTCCAAGTGGCGCAGTTGCTCGCGGTACTGCCCATCGGCCGCGGCGGCCCGGCGGCCGGCCTCAATCAGTGCATCAGTTACACCCCCCAGCGCCGATACCACCACCACGGTAGTCGTGCGCCTAGCAGCGGCTTCTGCCAGGGCTAAGACTCGCTGCATATTTTTGGCCGTAGCCACCGATGAACCTCCGAATTTGAGAACCTGCATAACGTGTTGACATGAAAAAGCCCGCATCGGTCCGGTAGCTCCCTGGTGGGGCTTTCCGGCGAAGCGGGCGGCGAGGAATCTGAAGTGTAAGAGAAATCCGCAGCCCGCTTAGCGGGTTGTTGTCACGGTTGTCCCTGTAATAATGACTAGGCTAGTCATTACCGTGCGGGGTGAAACAAAAAGGGCTCGGAGCGAGGCCATACGTGCGGGTTTGTGGCGGTAAGCTAGGAATTATTCTGAAAGAGCAATGTTTATCAAATAGTTAATTCTACAATTTCTACGGGAGAACAAGCGGTAAGGAGAATTCCGCGCGGAATGACAAACTCCTACGCTGCCAGCTAGTTCGCCCGTATTCCGGGACGGATTCGTTTGCGTACCTTTGCACTCCCAATATCATTTCTGCAGGCACGATGCTAGATAAACTAGAGGCCATCCAACAGCGCTTCAACGACGTGAGCGAACAGCTCACGCACCCCGACGTCATGAGCGACATGAAGCGCTTCAAGACGCTCAATAAAGAGTATAAGGATCTGAATAAGATCGTGGTAGAGTATAAGGCCTACCAAAATGTGCTGGCCAACATCGACGGCGCCAAGGAAGTTATTGCCAACGAGAAAGACGAGGACTTCCGCCAAATGGCCAAGGACGAGCTGGAAACGCTCTACCCTGAGCAGGAGCGCCTGGAGGCCGTTATCAAGGATCTGCTGATTCCCAAAGACCCCAACGATTCCAAGGACATTATCATGGAAATCCGGGCCGGGGCGGGCGGCGACGAGGCTGCTATTTTCGCCGGCGACCTGCAGCGCATGTACATGCGTTTTGCGGAACGCCAGGGCTGGAAAATGGAACTCGTGGACGCTACCGAAGGCACCTCGGGCGGCTACAAAGAAATTATCCTGGCTGTGAAAGGCGAGGACGTGTACGGCAAGCTCAAGTTCGAGTCGGGGGTGCACCGCGTGCAGCGCGTACCGGCCACCGAAACCCAGGGCCGCATTCACACCTCGGTAGCCTCCATCGTGGTAATGCCCGAAGCGGAGGAACTGGACGTGGAAATTGATATGAACGACGTGCGCAAGGACCTGTTCATGTCCTCGGGCCCCGGTGGTCAGTCGGTTAACACCACCTACTCGGCCGTGCGCCTGACCCACATTCCCACGGGTATTGTGGCGCAGTGCCAAGACCAGAAGTCGCAGCTCAAAAACTTCGATAAGGCCCTGCAGGTACTTCGCTCGCGCCTCTATGAGATTGAGCTGGCCAAGAAAAATGAAGCCGAAGGCGCAGCCCGCAAGAGCATGATCGGGGGCGGCGACCGTTCCGACAAAATCCGGACCTACAACTACCCCCAGGGCCGCGTAACCGACCACCGCATTGGCTACACGGTGTACAACCTGACCAGCGTAATGGACGGCAACATCGACGACTTCGTGGAGCAGTTGCGCCTCGCCGAAAGCGCCGAGCGTCTGAAAGAAGGAGTGGCCTAGGCCTCTGTACTAAGAGCTTGCCAACCTCGTTTGTCATGCTGAGCTGATCGAAGCATCTCTACCGCTGGCCGCTTACTGGCCTAGAAAACCGGGAGAGATGCTTCGACTCCGCTCAGCATGTTGCTTTTATATCTATCTTCCTCGCTATGCGTTTTCTACTTCCGCTGTTGCTCGTGTTGTCTTGCCTTACGGTACTACTGCCGGGCTGCGAGCCGAAGGAAGACTTGCTGACCACGGATAGCAACGCCACGCTTACGTTTTCCACCGACACGGTTATGTTTGATACCGTGTTTACCTCGGTGGGCTCGGTCACGAAGCGGCTGTGGGTACGCAACCGCAACCCGCGGGCCGTGAAGGTGGAGGAAATCAGTATCGAGAGTCAGCCAGGCGTAACGTATTCCCTGCTTATCGATGGCGACGCCGTGACTACGGCCCGCGACAAAGTGATTCGGGGCAAGGACAGCCTGCTGATATTAGTGCGGGCTACCATTGACCCCACGCCTAGCGACGAAAAACCATTTCTGGTTGATAACAACCTGCGCTTTCGCACCAACGGCAATGACCAGCAGGTGAAGGTGATCAGCTACGGCCAAAACGCCTATTTCCACAGCAGCGCAGTTCTAGCGTGCGATGCCGTTTGGAAGGCCGATAAGCCTCACGTCATCTACAACTATGCTCTGGTAAACCCCAACTGTACCCTCACAATCGAACCCGGAACTCGCATCTATAGCCACGCCGGGGCGTTTCTGGTAGTGAAGGGCCGGCTGCGCATCAGCCCTAATTATAGGCCTAGCGGAGAAATAAAGGCCGATGACCGAAACATTGTGCGCTTCCAGGGCGACCGGCGCGAAAAAGAATATGCTGAACTACCTGGGCAGTGGGGCGGCATTGAATTTGACGCTAGCAGCCACGACAACGAAATCCGATTCACAGAAATTAAGAACGCCTCGTTTGGCTTGCTGATCTATAACCCCGATAACCGTCAGCCCCGCCCTAAAGTGACGGTAGAGAACAGCATCATTAAGAATATCTCCAGCTATAGCCTTGATTTTGCCAGCGGTGGCCTTCCGCTGCAAGGAGCTGGTTTGCTAGGCCTATCCGGCGACTTCACTGTGCGCAACACCTTGCTGACAAATTGCTGGGAGTACGCTATTTGGGGTGCGCAAGGCAGCGTGTATGAGCTCGACTATTGCACTATTGCCAATTACCTGTCGGCTCCTGCTGGTTCTACTAGCGCCCTCATTCGCCAGACTCCTTCCGTACAGCTATCCGACGGAATAGAGATAAATGGCCGGCCTAGGCCACTCGCCAGCCCTCGTTTTACAATGCGCAACTCTATTGTGTGGGCGCAGCCGCGGTTTGCCGCAGATGGTACGGGCGAAGACGAGTTGGTATTCAGCAACGGGGAGCGGTACGCCAGCAATATAAGCATCTCAACTAGTGTGCTGCGCACGAAGAGTTACACGGCGGGGCCGCTCAGCCAGAATAAAAACGGCAACATTCTAAACCCCGTGGAAGGGCCCAACTATTTATTTAAGAGCACCCCCCCTCGCCCGAGAGGTAAAATGTTTAGCTATGAGCTAGATACCCTTTCGCCAGCCAGCAATAAGGGAATGCCGCTGCCTGGCCTGACCACCGACTTACTCAACCGCTCCCGCGACCCTAACGCTCCCGACATTGGCGCCTACGAGCGGAAAAATCCGTAAGAGGGGCGGTGGCTACTTGTTGATTGCGGGTTGTAAGTACAAGCCAGCTACTAGTAATCAGCAACTACCAATCAGTAACTAATAACCTGCTCATGCAATTTATTCAGAAGCGTTTGCGCCTGCCCGCCGTCAGCCGGGGGTTTCATTTGATTACTGATTTGCTGGTAGCGGAATTACCAGAGTTGGAGCAGCTTCGCACGGGCACAGCCCACTTCTTTATTCAGCACACCTCAGCCAGCCTCAGCATCAACGAAAACGCTGACCCCACCGTCCGCCACGATTTTGAGCAGTTCTTCAACCGTACGGTGCCCGAAAACGCGCCCTACTTCCGCCACACCCTAGAAGGTCCCGATGACATGCCCGCGCATATCAAAGCCAGCTTGCTAGGCCACGCCGTGAGCATTCCTATCAGCAACGGCGAGCTGGCGCTGGGCACCTGGCAGGGCATTTACCTGGGGGAGCACCGTAACCAAGGAGGGCGTCGCTGGGTGGTAGCCACCCTGATGGGGCAGTAGGCTCAATCGGCATAGCCAGCGCGCCTGCCCGCCGATTTACCGCATGATATGCAAGCCGTTGGCTGCACTTTTGCGTATACAGCGAAAAGGTACTGTTCGCCTGTGCTTATGCTTACCGTGTTGTTACTCTCCTCTTCTGCCAAGGCCCTTACTGCTGCATCGGTATATGCAGCGCTGCTCCTGGGTGCTACTACCGCCTCCGGCGACACCGGTGCCGACGAGCGGAAGCAAACAACCCAACGGCCCAGGTCTACCCCGGCCCAAGCTAAGCCACTGGCGGCCCCCAACTCGACCGCCAAGGTAGTGCGCCTGACCAACGACTCATTGGCCGGTCAGCCCTTCGGCTCGGAGCCAACGGTAACCGAACTTCTACACGCGGGTGGCACCGTAGTTACGCGTAAGCCTTTCCACAACCTGCACGAAGCCGGCCAGGTTGATACCATTCTGCTGCTTCGTCACCGCGGTAACTTATTTGAGTTTTACCGCGCGCCCGAAAAGGACCTACTGCGCGACGCCTCCATCACTAACTTTGAAACGGCCTATGGGCAGCGACTTCGTGCCCGTATGACTGCTGCACACCGCCCCGCCGCTGGTACCACTGAGCGTGTCCGTATTGGCGACACGGAGCGCGCCAACTACGTTTCTGTGACTTACAATAGCGGCCGGTTAAGCGCCGTGCATGTAGAGCCTTACGTTGATTAAACAAGGCCTAGCTCAACATAAGAAGGGGAGCCGGAAAGCAAGTACTATGCTGCTTTCCGGCTCCCTTTTCTATCAGGCTAATTGCCCGCAACGGTTACAATACCTTGCCAGCCGCCGAATACCGAACCGTATCAAACAAGACCAGCTTCTGGGTGCCATCTACCCGGTAGCTGACCACTTGGCCGTTCCGGCACTGTAGCTCCAGCTTTTTCTGCGAGTAGACCAGCGGATTATCCTGCGCTAGAGTTGCCGTAAGTGCTTGCACCGCCGGGCCCTGCGTAATTACAGTAAGCTGTTCCACCGGAAACTCCTGACCTGGCAGGCGGAGGTAGGTGCGCTTGGTCAGGCCCTCCGGAGTGGTGAGGGAGTCGATGGCGTACGTGCCCCGCAAGGCCGGCTTGTTGATATCGGCCTGCTGAAAAATCTGCAGTTCTTTTGTCCAGTCTACCTGTGGTACGCGCGTAGTTTCTAGGCCACCCGTGCGGAGCTGCACCTGCTTTTCCACGGCGGGCCGCTGCTGGTTGAGCCGGGCAGCCTGCTGGCCTATAAAGCCGTTCACGTCAAAATAGCGCGGCGCGTGGACCGGCCGGTTGGAGCTGGCCGTAACGGGCTGCTCCTGTCCACCGCACGCGGCCGTGAACAGGAGCAGCACTACCGCCGATGCGCAACTCGCGTTACGCATTAGGGGCGGTTTCAGGGCGGAGCAGGCTCTGGCCCGTCATTACTTCCGGCTGGGGTAGGCCCATAAGCTGCAACACCGTGGGAGCAATGTCGCCGAGCTTGCCATCTACCAGCGTGCCACGGTAGTCATTATCGGCCAAGATACAGGGCACCAGATTGGTAGTGTGGGCCGTGTTGGGCGTGCCATCGGGGTTGATCATCATGTCGGCGTTACCGTGGTCGGCAATGATGATGCAGGAGTAGTTGCTGGCTAGTGCAGCTTCCACCACGTCTTTAGCGCAGGCGTCTACCGCTTCGGCGGCTTTCACGGCGGCTTCAAATACGCCGGTGTGGCCTACCATATCCGTATTCGCAAAGTTCAGCACCACGAAGTCAGCCGACTTAGCCTGCAGCTCGGGCACCAGAGCGTCGCGCAACTCGTAGGCACTCATCTCGGGCTGCAAGTCGTAGGTGGCTACCTTCGGCGAGTTACGCAGAATGCGGCTTTCCCCCTCATACTCCTTCTCGCGGCCCCCCGAAAAGAAGAAGGTTACGTGCGGGTACTTCTCAGTTTCGGCAATCCGGATTTGCTTCTTGTGGTTGGCTTCCAGCACCGCACCCAAGGTATCTTCGAGGTTGTCTTTCTCAAAGATGGGAGTGACGCCCAAAAACGTAGCGTCGTAGTTGGTCATGGTGAGGTAGTGCAGGTTCAGCCGGTGCATGTTGAAGGCGTGGAAGTCCTGCTGCGTCAGGGCCTGCGTAATTTCGCGGCCCCGGTCGGTGCGGAAGTTAAAGCATAGCACCACGTCGCCATCCTGAATCGTAGCCAGCGGCAGTCCGTCGGCCCCTACTTTCACAATCGGCTTTAGGAATTCATCTGTCACTCCCTCCTTATACGAGTCGAGCATGGACTGAATCAGGTTCTGCGACTGGGTGCCCTTGCCGTTTACCAGCAGGTCGTAGGCCACCTTCACCCGCTCCCAGCGGTTGTCGCGGTCCATGGCGTAGTAGCGGCCTACAATGGAGGCAATTTTGCCGCTGGCGCCATGCTGCAGGTGCTGCTCCAGGTCGTTCACGTAGCTCACGCCGCCCTTAGGGTCGGTGTCGCGGCCATCGGTGAAGGCGTGGATGAACACTTTATGCACGTCCTGGTCGTGGGCCAGGGTGCACAGTGCCTTCAGATGCTCAATGTGCGAGTGCACACCGCCATCGGAGAGCAGTCCTATCAGGTGCACGGGCTTACCATTAGTGCGGGCATACTCGAAGGCTTGCACCAAGGCGGGCATAGAGCCCAGCTTCCGCTCCCGAATAGCTTTATTGATGCGAACCAGGTCTTGGTATACTACGCGGCCAGCCCCAATATTCATGTGGCCAACCTCAGAATTACCCATTTGCCCATCGGGCAGACCTACGGCTTCGCCGGACGCTTGCAGCTTGCTGTGCGGGAAGCGCTGAAACAACGAGTCGACAAAGGGCGTACGCGCTTGGTCAATGGCCGATACTTCTTTGTTCTGCGCCAGACCCCAGCCGTCCAGAATCACCAACAATACCTGTTTGTTCATAAGGGCAAAGATACACGTAGGCCACCGAAACACGCACATTTTCCTAACTTAGCCGCGGTGGGGTGGCCTAGGAGAGTTTTTATTTACGATGCAAGCTTGGCATAGTTTTCGCCAGTGAGATGATGAAATCTTTACGCTAACATGAAACGCAACCTCTTTTTGGCTTTTGCCCTCGTTTGGAGCCTGCTTATTGCGGTAGGTGCCAACGCCCAAGGTGAAGCCTTCGCGCCCATTCGCAATGCCATCCGAGGAAGCTCCTCGCGGGAGCTGGCCGATTTTTTCGCTCCTACGGTGGAATTGAGCTTCGATGGCGACAAGCAAAGCTACAGCGCTACGCAGGCCGAGTTTGTGATGAAGGATTTCTTTGCGAAGAACTCACCCGCTTCTTTTGACTTTATCCACTACGGCGGCAGCAACGAAGGAACGCCCTATGCCGTGGGCAAGTACGCTGGCAAAACCAGCACCTACCGTATGTTCGTGAAGATGAAATCGGTAGGAGGAACTCTGAAAATCGGGACTATCGATTTTTCGAAAGAGTAAACAGCTTTTAGACTCTCCCTGAAGCGCGTCGCAGAACCTTCTGCGGCGCGCTTTTTTTATGGATTACGATTAACCCAGGCCACCCAGGCCAGATAGCAAGCTGAACGGCGCTAATCGGGCCGTTTTTTGCTATTTTTGCACCGTGCAAATCCCCCCTTACATTACTCCCGAGTCTCTTTCCTCGTTCATCCGAACGGCCCTGGCCGAAGATATTGGTGATGGCGACCATTCTGCGCTGGCCTCCATTCCGGCCGACGCCCACAACCGGGCGCAGCTGCTGGTGAAAGACGCCGGCGTACTGGCGGGCGTGGAGCTGGCCCACCACATCTTCCGGGAAGTAGATCCGGAGCTGCGCGTGCAGAACATTCTCACCGACGGCGCGCGCGTGCAGCACGGCGACGTTGCCTTCACGGTAGAAGGCCGGTCGCGCAGTATTCTGACCGCTGAGCGCCTGGTACTCAATTGCATGCAGCGCATGAGCGGCATTGCTACCCGCACGGCTTATCTGACCAGCCTGTTGGCCGGCACCAAGGCCCGCCTGCTGGATACCCGCAAAACCACGCCCAATTTCCGACTGTGCGAGAAGTGGGCGGTAGTTATTGGCGGCGGCGTAAACCACCGCTACGGCCTCTTCGATATGATTATGCTGAAGGATAACCACGTCGATTATGCCGGCGGCATCCGCCAGGCCATTGAGGCTACGCACCAGTACTTAGCCCAAACCGGCCGTACGCTGGAGATTGAAGTGGAAACGCGCAACCTGTCGGAAGTACAGCAGGTGCTGGAAATAGGGGGCGTGAACCGCATCATGCTCGACAACATGAACCCCACCCAGCTGCGCGAAGCCGTGGCATTGGTAGCTAGCCGCTACCCCCTAGAAGCCAGCGGGGGCATTACGGATGAAACCCTGGCCGAAGTAGCGGCCACGGGCGTCGACTATATCTCGGTGGGCGCTTTAACGTACTCAGTTAAAAGCCTCGACCTGAGTTTGAAAGCTTTTTAAAAAGGTGGCTGTTACGGGTTAGTTGTTGATTGTTAGATCGTAATCGTTCACAGTAGCCAACAAGTAACCACCAGCAATCAGCAATTACCACATACCCAATGCAACTTCCCAATCAACGTGGCGGCTTTCGGCAGCAACAATCCCAGTCGGGGGCTTCACCGCTGGCCATCGTCACCAAAAAGCACCAGCTCGACACCGACACCTATACCCGCTTAGCTATGGGCCGGGTATGGCGGAAAGAGTGGTGGTACGCCCTTATTCCGTTTGCCATTGGCCTAGCGCCCGCCCTCATTTGGCACTCGTGGTGGTGGCTGGCTTCGGCCCTCATCCTAACGCTGCTGTACGTGCTGCTGCGCTCGGCCCAGATTACGGGTGCCACCCAGATGGAGCAAAGCAAGCCCCTATTCGAGAAGCTCAACTATGAGTTTGATAACAAGCAGATTGTGCTGCGCCGCAATGAGCGCGAAGGCATGCGCCTGACTTGGGACATGATTGGCGGCGTGCAGCGCGAGGCCGATGGCTACCTGCTCACGCTGAAAGGCCCCGAGGAGCTGCCCGCTGAAATTACCGGCTGGAAGCGTTGGGCGGCTAAAACCTTCGACACGCCTATTTTCCTGCAGGTACCCGATAAAATTTTCAAAGGCGCCAACGACCAGAAGCTGTTCGAGGCTATGTTGCGCCGCAAGAGCCTGCTACCGGCCCTGCCCGGGCAGGTGGCCTAGCCGAACCTCGCGGCACCTTCTTTCGTCCTTAACTCGTTTGTATTAGATCATTCTCCTTCTCATGACCAAGCAATTCGCGCTTTCTGCCTTAGCTCTGGCTACCCTCGCCCTGAACGCCTGCAGCTCGGAGCCTTCCGACTGGCGCCCTGAAAATAAAGTGTCCCTCGACATGGTAGCTCCCGGCTCGCGCTCTTCCGACAACTTCGACCAGCACACTGCGGCTGCCGCCGACCAGTCGAAGGGTGGTGCTATTGAGGCTCCCATCAGCTCGCACGCAGATTTGCAGGGTGATGAGCGCCCCAACGGCGACCAGAGCCGCACGGCTAACGACGATGCCGCTCCTGCCACCAAGAACACGGCCGCTCCTAACAGCGTGAAGAAGAGCAACCCCACGCCCGCTGAGCAGCCCAAGGCAACTCAGCAGAAGGCTGGCAGCCAGCAGTAAACGATGCGGAATACTTCTTGGAAATCGTGGGTGGCAAGTGGCCTAGTGGCCATGGCGGCCTCTTTCGCCAGCTGCCAGCAGAAGCCTGCTGAACAGACAGCCGTTGCCCCCGCCGCTGCTACTCCCGTGAAGACTGCCGCGTATGTCTGCCCTATGGGCTGCGAGGGCAGTGCCAGCGACAAGCCTGGTAAATGCCCAGTGTGTGGGATGGACCTAGAGCCTAACCCTACTGCAAAAGCTACCGCTGCCCCCACCGATTCGCTTTGATTTTACCAGCCGGGCGCCTATGTTTGCAACATTGTTGCGAATATGGCGCCCGGTTGTTTTCGGGACTTCAGGAGAAGGGCGTGCAGACGCCCTTTTTCATTGTGTGCTTTCTTGCTCTCTATGCCCACCACCCACACCGAATGGTTTAGCACCTGGTTCGACTCGCCCTACTATCACCTCTTGTACCAGGATCGAAATTATGCCGAGGCACAGGCGTTTATTTCAGCCTTACTAGAGCGGCTGCAACCTAAGCCAGGCTCCCGATTACTAGATTTAGCCTGTGGCAAAGGCCGGCATGCTATCTATCTCAGCCAACAAGGGTATGATGTGACGGGCATTGATCTTTCGCCGGAAAGCATTGCCTACGCCAGCGAAGCTGAGCACTCACATCTGCGCTTTTTTGTGCACGACATGCGCCAACCGCTGACCGGCGAGTTCGATTTCATCTTCAACCTGTTTACCAGCTTTGGCTATTTCAAGGAAGAGGCTGAAAATGTGGTAGCCCTGCGCAATGCGGCGGCGGCTCTGAAGCCGGGCGGCAAAATGGTTATTGACTTCCTGAACACGGAGCGTACCGTGCGCAACTTGGTGGCGACGGAAACCAAAGAAACGGGCGGGACCACCTTCCGAATTCAGCGGCACTTGCACCACGATTTTATCGTGAAAGACATTTGGTTTCAGGATGAAACGGGCCAGGAGCGGCACTTTCAGGAGTGGGTGCGGGCTCTCAATCGGGAGCGTTTCGAGGAGTATTTCCGTATGGCAGGCCTACGGCTTGTGGAGGTACTCGGCGACTACCACCTAGCTCCGTTCGATGAGGCTACCAGCCCCCGCATGATTTTCGTGCTTAAAAAGTGATGCAGTGACAGGGTGATAAAGCAAGCCGTTATGCCATGAGCATTCTCCTGCTTTCTCACTTTTACGCCAGTACGCTGTTAACCCCATCACTTCATTCCCCATCACTTCATCACTTCCTATGTGGTTTGCCGTTTTTGCGTTGTTCTGCACAGTGCTGGGAGCCGGTTGGCTTACCCGCCTGATGCCCACGGCTCGCACCACCTGGATGAAGCCGCTGTTAGCCTTCAGCGGCGCTTACTTGTTTACGCTCACCATCACCCACTTGCTGCCCGAGGCGCTGGAGATGATGCCCGGCCACCGCATTGGGTATTTTGTACTGGCGGGCTTTTTCGGGCAACTGGTACTGGAGGTGTTCTCGCAGGGCGTAGAACACGGCCATGTGCACCATCACACCGAGCACGCCGGTAGGGTGCCCTTCCTGCTGCTGTTCTCACTGGTGCTGCACTCGTTTCTGGAAGGCAGTATTCTGGTTAAAACCCCCGAGGCTGGCGACGTGAGCAATAATTTCTACGCTATTCTGGCAGGCGTAGCTTTGCACCACGTGCCGGCGGCGTTTGCCCTGATGGCGGCGCTGTTGCTGCGGCTGGGCAGCTTCAACCGGGCGCTGCCGTATCTGGTGCTGTTTGCGCTGGCGGGCCCAGCAGGCATTATTATGAGCAACTATGTGGTACTGGAAGACTTGCTGCGCAATGGCCTTTATGCCTGTCTGCTAGGCTTGGTAGCTGGCAACTTCCTGCACGTCTCCACCACTATCCTCTTCGAAACCAGCCCTGACCACAGCCTCAACCTGCGCAAAGTAGTAGCCACCGTAGCAGGCCTAGCCTTGGCGCTGCTGGTGGATTTGGTGTAGGCCAGTAAGGCCTGATATTATTTATGTAAGCGGAGGCGAGTTTAGCTACCTTTCCTGCTCTAGCTAATAAGCATCCTTGTGTTACGCAACGTGTATTCTGTCTGTTTATTTAGGTATTGCCTCGGCATCCTTATCCTGCTTATGACCACCTCCACTCTACACGCGCAGGGTACGGCAACCCGGCCATTAGCAGAGCTCATCAATAGGCAGGAGCCGGCTTGGGAGGTCGTAAATCAGTGGATTCGTGAGGCCAAGAACAAGGTGCAAGTGCTACCGAAAACGCCCGCGCGGGCCGATAGTGCCTTGCTAGCCGCGCAAGTCACCACCCGGTCGCCTATAGGAGCTATTATTTACGAGACGGGAGGCATTCTGATTGATAACGGGTGGCTCCGAGTACTGGGCTCTGGTAGCTTTCAGATGAACCGGACCCTGATGGGCTGGAACCAAGGCAAGCCCGCAGGTATGCTACTGGTTGCCGACGACATACTAGGAGGGTTCTACGCCATCAATGGTGGCGCATTCGGTCAAGAAACCATAGGCAAGGTTTTCTACTTTGCCCCCGATAATCTGCGCTGGGAAGCCACTGGCAGAACCTACTCTGAATTTCTGGTTTTTTGCTTTTCAGGAGACTTAAAGGGGTATTACCGCAACTTTCGCTGGAAAGGATGGGAACAGGAAGTTAGCGCCCTGAAGGGCACGCAAAGCGTAGCTTGTTATCCGTACCTGTTTACCAAAGAGGGGAAGAATGTAGGCAAGAATAAACGTGGTACGGTGCCCGTGCAGGAACTGTGGGATTTTGAGCAGAATATGCAGCGCCAACTAGATGGCCCCCGGTGAGCCTTCCATGCCATTATCCAGGAAGTGGATGCAGACTAGCAGAAAACCGATAGCTAGCTAAAGTCAGTGAATCATAAGCTATATGGGAAGATACCTAGTAAGCACACAAGCCAAAACACGACTAAGCTTAGGAAAACCTATTGCCCAATTTCTCCTTCCTAAAGAAGGGGATGAGGTGATATTACGATGGGTTTCAATTGATTCTGGAGAAGAAAAAGCTTATTGTGTCGCATACCATGAGGTATTTGACGAAGGAGAGGAAGACTTCACAGATATAGTTGAGTTTACTACAGCACTGGATGAAAATGGAGAAGAGGTTGATAGTATTACTACTGAATTTGACACTATAGAGGAGGCGCTAACTTTCGCAAATACTGAGTACGGCGCACTTGCGGACAAATATGTGGCTGAGAGTATGATTGGCAGCGAGTACGCCGACTACCTCAAGAGTAGTGAATGAGTAAAATCAAAAGCGGCCCGCTCTAGTAGAGCGGGCCGCTTTTTCAATAGGCCTAGGCCACTAAAACTTACTTGCCGGCTTCCATGATGCTGATGGCGTAGCCGCCGCCGGGGGCGCAGAGCTGCGAGAGTTTGGTTTTGTTGGTCACCATCATCTTGCGGATGGCGTAGGCCTGGGGGTTCTTCTCGTAGTGGGCATTCTTGCCGTCGGCGTAGATGGTAGCGGTGTACTTCTTGCCGGGGTCGAGGAAGCTGAAGTTGATTTTGGAGGTGCGGCCCTGTTCGTCGCAGGTGCTGCCCACGAACCAGCTGCTCTTGCCCTTGGCCTTGCGGGCAATGGTGATGTAGTCGCCGGGCTCAGCTTCAAGCACTTTCGAGTTGTCCCAATCCACGGCTACATCCTTGATGAACTGGAAGGCGTCGAGGTGCTTGTTGTAGGTTTCGGGCAGGTCGGCGGCCATTTGCAGGGGGCTGTACATGGTCACGTACAGGGCCAGCTGCCGAGCCAGCGTGGTGTGCACGAAGGAGTTGTTGCTGGGATTGTAGGCGCTAACCTTGGTCTGGAAGATACCGGGCGTATAGTCCATGGGCCCGCCAATAAGGCGGGTGAAGGGCAGGATGGTGGTATGGTCGGCGTTGTTGCCGCCAAAGGCCTCATACTCGGTGCCGCGGGCAGCCTCGTTGCCGATCAGGTTGGGGAAGGTGCGTGCTAGGCCAGTCGGGCGCACGGCTTCGTGGCCGTTCACCATAATCTTGTGCTCAGCGGCTTTCTCCAGCACGTACTGGTAGTGGTTGTTCACCCACTGGTCGTAGTGGTGGTGGCCTAGGGGCACAATGTCACCGACATAGCCGGTTTTCACGGCGGTGTAGCCGTACTTATTCATGAACTGGAAGGCCGAATCCAAGTGGCGCTCATAGTTGCGCACTGAGCCGCTGGTTTCGTGGTGCATGATGAGGCGCACGTTCTTGCCTTGGGCGTAGCGGTTCAGCTCTGCCACATCAAAGTCGGGGTAGGGGGTTACGAAGTCAAACACGTAGTCTTTGTGCTTGCCGAACCAGTCTTCCCAGCCGGTATTCCAGCCTTCTACCAGCACGCCGTCGAAGCCGTGCTTGGCCGCAAAGTCGATGTACTCTTTCACGTGGGCCGTGTTGGCGCCGTGGGTACCGTTGGGCTTCACCTTGGAGTAGTCGATTTCGTCGAGCTTGATGTTCTCTTGGTTGGTGTACGACCACGTGCTCTTGCCCGTAATCATCTCCCACCACACACCCACGTACTTCACGGGCTTAATCCAGGATACGTCCTTGAATTTGGTGGGCTCGTTGAGGTTCAGCACCAACTTCGACTCCAGAATGTCACCCGCCTTATCGCTCACAATCACCGTGCGCCAGGGCGAAACGGCCGGCGTCTGAATCAGGCCTTTGTCGCCCACGGCATCGGGCGTGAGGTGGCTTTCCAGCACGAAGCTCTTGTCGTCAAGCTCCAGGTGCATGGCGGAGTAGTCGATGAGGGCAGCTTCGTGGATGTTGATATAGAGGCCATCCTTGCTCTTGAGCATGAGCGGCGTTTGCACGCCGGTAGCCGAGAAGGGGGTTTGGGAGGCGTTGGGCGTAGTGGCTTCCTTCATCAGGCCGCGCACCTGCGAGAGGTTGCTCGTGACGGTGCTGTACTCCTGGGTGTCGTAGTCGCCGGGCAGCCAAAACGCCTTATGGTCGCCGGCCAGGGCAAACTGCGACTTCTCTTCCTTGATGGTGAAGTAGTCGAGCTTGGGCTGACGTGGGAACTCGTAGCGGAAGCCTAGGCCATCATCAAACACCCGGAAGTGCACGATAACGGTGCGGCTGGTAGCGGGCTGGTTGAGCGTGACGGCCAGCTCGTTGTAGTTGTTGCGGATGTTCTTGGTTTCGCCCCATACTGGCTGCCAGGTTTCATCAAACGTGGTGCGCTTGGAGTCGGCAACAGTGAAGCCGCTGGTGAGAGCCGGGGCGTTTTTCAGCTCCAGGCCCAACTTGCTGGTTTTGATAACCGACCGGCCCTTGTACGTGAGGCTGTAAGTAGGTACGCCGTCGGCCTGCAGGGTGAAGTCTAAGGTCAGCTGCTTGTTGGGCGACTGAATTTCCTCGGCGTTGGCTAGGCCACTTAACAGGCAAGCGCCAACCAGCAGGGCGTATCGGCTCAGGCTCCGCAGGGAGAGTGGCCTAGAAGTAGAAGAGTACTCCATGGGGGTGGGAAAAGAAGGTGGTGCGATAGGAGACGCTTAATTTCCCGAAAGCAGTATTCAGAAGCCAGGGGAAAGTAAACCGCAGGCAAGTTCTATTCTTTACCGCAAACCTGCTACCGCGCCGTTGCCGGGTTTCTGTGCGCTATTGACCACCTAGACCAGGCTGAATAGATGAGATGAGGTAATGTAGGGCTGAAAGGAGCGTCTAGGTGTAGGTAGAACATCATGTAGAAGCCCGTCATGACGGGCTCATTTAACTCTACCGCCAAGAAAGCCCATAAAACAAAAAAGCGGCCCGCTCAAGTGAGCGGGCCGCTTTTAGGAGTGGCCTAGGCCAGTTGCCGAATTACTTACGGCGCGGGGCTGGCTTGCGGGCCGGAGCCTTCGCGGGAGCCTTTTTGGCGGGAGCCGGAGCGGCTTTGGCTGGAGCAGCCGGAATTTCCGGAGCGGGGCCGTACTTGGTTTCGGCGGGGTTCGGGTCGCCGGGCAGGTACACATCAAACTCTACGCGGCGATTGAGGGCGCGGCCAGCTTCCGTGTTGTTGTCAGCAATGGGCTTGCTCTCACCGTAGCCGTGCGACACAATGCGATTCTCAGGAATGCCCTTGCGGAGCATGTAGGCGCGGGCCGAGGCGGCACGCTCATCCGAGAGGCGCAGGTTGTAGTCGTCGTTGCCGATGTTGTCAGCATGGGCCGAGATGCCGAGGAAGTAATCAGGGTAATCGTTCAGGATCTGCACCAGACCGTCGAGGGTTGGGAACGAGATGGGCTTCAGGGTAGCCTTATTGAACTCGAACTGGATGTACTTGGTAGCTTCCTGCAGGCGCTTCTTCTCCTCCAGCTTCATTTCTGGGCAGCCTTTGTTTGAGGCGGGACCGGGGCGGTTGGGGCAGCGGTCCTGGTAATCGGGCACACCGTCACCATCCGAGTCAATGGGGCAGCCGTTGGCATCTACTTTCACGCCGCCGGGAGTGTCGGGGCACTTATCGTTCTGGTCGATTACACCGTCATTATCCGAGTCGGGGCAGCCTTGCAGCTCTGCTTTGCCGGGGGTGTCGGGGCACTTGTCGTCGCCGTCACGCACGCCGTCACCGTCACGGTCGGGGCAGCCTTCCAGCGCCGCCAAGCCTTTCTCGGTGGGGCACTTGTCTTGGTAATCCGGAACACCGTCGCCGTCACCATCCAGTGGGCAGCCATTCATGTCAACGGCCACGCCCGCGGGAGTGCCAGGGCATTTGTCTTTGCGGTCGGGTACACCGTCACCGTCCTCATCCTTGGCTTTACCGAGGGCAATGTTGAGGCCTACCGTGTGCTGCAGGAACTTGTCGTCCCACTTATTGTCGTCGCGGTTGGGCTCACCGTCAATGTTGGCGTTCAGCGGAATATGCTGACCCGTCTGCACGAACAAGTTCACGGCATCGCCGAGACGGAAGCTTAAACCGGCGGCCCCAAACAGGTCGAAGTAGCTCTTATCCTGATCGGTGCGCAGCACCTGATTATTGCGGTTGATAACGCCTTCGCGGCTGGTGTACGTCCAGCCCGGTGCGGCCAGCAGGTAAGGCCGAATGAACGACTCCTCTTTCAGGAGCTTGAATTTGAGGCCCAGGTTTACGTTCACCACGTTGGTGGCGAAGTTGCTGCCGAAATAAGGAGCACCGGCGGGAGCATTCTTCTTGAACTCTACGTAGTTGCCGCTCAGCTGCAGGTCGAGGCCCTTAGTCAGGTACTGGCTGATGGTGATGCCGGGCGCGTACTTGTTTTCACTCCAGTTCCAGTAGTCGGAGCCAAAGCTGCCCTTGTACTGCATGGCACTCACGTTGATGCCAATGGCGGTTTTGCGGTCGGCGGTTTGCGCATGGGAGGCAAGCGGGGCCAGAGCCCATGCCGATACCCCTAGCGCAAGCGCTTTAGAGAGGGGAATGCGTGGAAGCATATAACGGGGAAAAAAGGTGGCAGAAGAGGATATCTGCACGGAGCAGATAGGGACTTTATACCGTAGTAATTCGGAAAAGTTGTACTTCTCTCACGTAACCTTCTCTCCTGATCTAGCTGAGGGGCAGTGCTACTGGCTAATTCCGGCAAGCTGAACCGTATCAAGGTGTGCTAGGCCACCCTTGTCGCTCACATTCAGTCTATATCATGCATAGGAGCAGAGCCGCGCAAAAACCTTTCGAGCTGCCGCACCCGGGCCCGCTGAAGCTGCAGTTCTTGCTGCACTTGCTGCAGGCGTTGGCGCATGGCTAGAACCACCTCTAGGCTGTCTTTACTCAGGCCCAGCTCATGGTGCAAGCGGGCCAGGCGGGCCAGGTGGTCGGGCTCTGCTTCCAAGGCATCAGGCAGGCTGGCGGCCCGGTGCAAGAGGCCTAGCTCCACAAATTCTCGCACATCGGCTTCACTCAGGCCGTAGCGAGTGGCGCAGTCGTGGAAGGTAATGGTGATGATATGCGTGTCCATAAGCTGTTTTCAGAAATGAGCGGGCGGAAAAGAAGGAAGAAGGAGCTAGGCCACTAAGCCAGCACAGTTACTCATTGCGCAAGGCGGCAAGCTGACGAAACAGGTCTTTTTCCTGATCCGTGAGGTTTTGGGGTAGGGTCAAGGTCAGGCGCAGGTATAGGTCGCCGAACTGGCCTTCCTGCCGATACACCGGGAAGCCTTTGCCGCGCAGGCGCAGCCGGGTGCCGTTCTGCGTTTCGGGCTTGATGTTGATTTTCACGGGTCCCGACAGCGTTTCCACAATCTGCTCGCCCCCCAGCAAGGCTTTGTAAATGCTCACGGGCACGTCCATGGTGAGGTCGTTGCCGGTGCGGGTGTAGCGGGCATCGGGGCGCAACCGAATGGTGATGTAAAGCGAGCCGCTAGGCCCCCCGTTGCGGCCGGGCGCCCCTTGGTCACGCAGCCGAATAGTCTGGCCATCCTCTACACCCGGCTGAATGTTGATGCGCAGCTTTTTGTCGTTGACGGTGAGCGTGCGGGGGCCGCCCTGGTAGGCATCCTCCAGGGTCAGTTCCAACTCCGCCTGGTAGTCTTGGCCGGCGCGGGGGCGGGTGCTACCGCCCTGACCGCCACCCATTCCCCCAAACATAGAGCTGAAAAAGTCGGAGAAGTCGGCTCCGCCAAACGGGTCGCCTTGGCTCTCAAAGCCGCCAAAGCCACCCCCACCACCCTGGGCGTACTGCGACCAGTCAAAACCGCCGGCACCCCGGCCCGCGCCGGCTTGCTCGTAACGCTGCCAGTCGGCGCCCAGGCGGTCGTACTTGGCACGTTTTTCGTCGTCGCTGAGTACCTCGTTGGCCTCGTTCACCTCCTTGAACTTGCGCTCCGCTTCGGGGTCGTTGGGGTTCACGTCGGGGTGGTACTTGCGGGCCAGCTTCCGGTATTGCTTGCGGATTTGCTCTTTAGTGGCCGACTTATCGAGCTCCAGGATTTTGTAGTAGTCTTTGTATTCCACGATGTTGAACAAAAGGCAGATGGAAGCAGGGAGCAACGGCTGCGCCAGCTCCCTGGGAGTGCTAGCCAAGGGCAGGATATACCCTGCGCTGGCTGGTACCAAACACGCAATAATATCGTTTTGAAACGAACTCAGGCCCCCTGAGGTTACTACCCGCGCCGGGGCCCTTAGTGCCCGGTAGTTTGTATTTTACATGCCAGTTAGCTGGTTGATTACCTCTCTCACTTACCCCAATCCCACGTTTATGAAGCAGTACATTATTCTGGCCGGCGCCGCGGTACTGTGCGCCATCAGCCTGCGCACCCAGGCCCAAACGAGCATGCCACCTCGCAAGGCCGTGCAGCCCAAGCAGAAAGTCGTTATTAAAGGAGCTACCATGAAGGACGGCTTCCTGATGAAGGACGGAAAAGTGATGATGACGCGCGACGCCCACACGGACGCGCTGACATCGGAAACCACGCTGGTAAACGGCACCAAAATCGGGGCCGACGGAACCGTGACCATGAGTGACGGTACCACCACCAAACTGCAGGAGGGCGACTACGTTTCGCTGACGGGTCGGTTGACTTCCGCTTCCTTCAAAGCCCAGCAAGACAGTATCATGCAGGCCAAAATGGCTGGCGGCAAAGGCAAAATGAAAACCAAGAAAAAAGGCAAGTAAGTAGCGGCATCCCCAACGGTGGGTACTCCGCAAAGCGCAACGCCCGCCCTGGTTCAGGTTCCTGAATCCGGGCGGGCGTTGAGTTGCTAGGTCTCTGCTGCTAGCGGCGCTGGGTGTAGTCTTCCAGAATAAGCGTAACCTCGGCTTCGTCGCGGGCTTCTACTAGCTCATCAATTACAAACTGTACTTCGGCCTCCGTCCAGCCCTGGGCTTCGGCGGCTTTCACAAAAGCACCCAGGCGCACGAAGCGGTCGGGGTTAGTAGGAATCGTCCACTGGACTTTTTTGCGGATGCGCATATACTGAAAACTGAGGGCTGAGTACTGGCCTAGCCTTTCTTACGATGAACGACCTTGAGTTCTACGGGTGCCACCCCAGCATCCACAATCCCAATTTTGCGGGCCGCCTTCTTCGATAAGTCAATCACGCGGCCTTTGGCGTGGGGGCCACGGTCGGTGACGGTGACTTTTACGGAGCGGTGGTTCCGCGGATTGGTCACGCGCACCACCGTACCAAAGGGTAAGGTATTATGAGCCGCCGTGCGTTTGTTGGGTCGATAAATGGTGCCGCTGGCCGTTTTGCGGCCGTTGAACTTATCGGCGTAGAAAGAGGCCTTGCCCGATTGCGTGAACGTTTCGGCCCCGCCGGCGCAACTGGCCAACAGGCCTAGGGTGGCACTCACGAGGGAAAGCGAAAGGAGCCGGGGCAAGAACGACATAGGCATGAGCAAGAGGTTAGTGAGGCGCTGGTGCGGCCGGTTTGGGCGGAATCCGCAAATCTAGCAGCCGCCGAAAATTACCTTGGAACACATTGAAGTCAACCGTTCCCTTGATGCCGGGCACGTAGGCCTCATCTGAGTGCTGCCAGATAATCCATTTGTTGCGAGGGAGTTTAGGCTGATCTACCTCGTAGTGGGCCAGCCACAAGGGGTACTCATCAAAGTGGCCGGCCAGGTAGCGGCGGTAGAAGCTGTAGTTGGAGTATAGAATGGGCCGCACGCCGTAGTGGCGTTCTACCAGCCGCAGCCACGTGGCAATGCCCTTGCGCATCTTGTGCACATCATGAAACTGCGGGTGCTCCACGTCTAGCACCGGGGGCAGGTCGCCGGGCATGAGGGGTACCTGGCGCGTGAACAGGTTGGCTTGGCGGGTGCCGTCGTAGTCGGGCTGGAAGTAGTGGTAGGCGCCCCGGTAAATGCCCGCAGCGTGGGCCTGCTCCCAGTTGCGGCGGAAGCGCGGGTCGCGGAGCGTAACGCCTTCCGAGGCTTTAATGAAGGCAAACCGCACCTGATGTTCAGCCACTTTAGACCAGTCGATGCGGCCTTGGTACGCCGACACGTCGATGCCGTGCACGCTATAGCCAGCCAGCAGAGGCGTCTTTTCTAGGCCAGTCAGGTGGCCGCTGCGCCAGGTGGCATAAGCCCGGCGGGCATAGCGGTTGATCTGCCGACGGTAGTGCGTATAGACGACGGCCGCCCCTAGCAGGCCTAGCAGCAAAGCCAGCAGCAGGGGCCGGCGCCAGGCAGCGGCGCGGCGACGGATGACGGGGCGGCGAAGGGTCTTCATAAGCGTCGGCATCTCAAAGGTAACGCGCCACATGCGTGTTCTGGTGCCTAGTCAGGGCAAAGAACACAGAAAAACCGGTCTTTTTACGGACCTTCGTAGGCCACTATTTCCTTGTTTGACATGGCTGAAACCACCAACCCCGCCGATGCCCGCGACGAATCGGGGCACTTGATCCGCGAGCTGCACGGCGTTACGCTGGCCCAGATTCTGGAGTATCTGGTTGCTCGCTACGGCTGGCCCGAGCTAGACCGCCGCATTCGCATCAACTGCTTTGCCGTGAACCCCAGCATCAAATCCAGCCTCACGTTTCTGCGCCGCACACCTTGGGCCCGCACCAAAGTAGAGGAGCTCTACATCCAGACCCGCACCCAGGAAGTGCTAGGGAAGAAGCGGTAGATAGAGCAGAAGAAGTGATGGTGCTGCGGATGCGTCATCAAGTCTTCTCGGCATGACCACCGCTCTAGCTCATTTCACTCTTCGTAATTTCACAGACTCATCACTTGCCCCCAAATGGCTGAAATCACCAAGAAATCCGGACCGTTGGCCTTGCTGGCGGGGTTTGGCTTGTTTCTGCTGTTTGAGGTAGTGGCCTACCAGGTGTTGAAGTTTGCTACCTCCGGCCTAGGCATGCAAGACCAGATGCAGCCCGAAAACACCATTGTGAGCAACTGGGTGAAAACGGTGGTGTTTCTGCTGTTGCACCTGGCGCTAGATGTGGTGGCCGTATTAATCCTGAGTAACCGGATGCCGCGCCGCTACCGGGGGCAACTTATGGGTTGGTTCTACTTGTCGCTCCTGACGGGCTTTCTGCTCCTGTGGCCCCTGTTCAACCCGTGATAAAATGAAAAAGCCACTGCGGGGGCAGTGGCTGGTGAAACCATGTGGGCCGGTCGGTCCCGGCCATATGAGCAGCGACTGAGTGACCTAGCGCTGCTTAATGGTAATCTCGCGCTGCTGAGCAGGGTCGCGGAAGGGGATGCGCACCTGCAGCTCCTGGCCCTCGAATACGGCGTCTACGCGGTTGGCATCGAGGTTAGCGGGCAGATTCAACGTGCGGCTGAACAGCGGGGCCGACAGCTGATCCTCGGGAGTGTGGCGGTAGTCGGCGTACACCGTGAGGGTATTGTTCTGGAGCAGAACGTGGAAATTATCGGGGCTCACCGAGGGCAAGGCCACCCGTACCACTACTCCTTTTTCCCGCTGGTCCACACGCAGCATCGCCTGCGCAATGCCGCCACCCAACGTGTTGAGTAAGTCGAGCTGCGGAGCAATGTTGTGAATGAATTCCTTGCTGATAAGATTCATGGTGAAGTTCCTTTCTTAGTTGTGATTGCTCTAATACAAACCATGTACCAAGGCAGAATACCAGCTGAAATAGCTTTGTTTCAGCCAGAATGGCGGTAATTGTTGGGCTTGTTAGCTACTCGAGTGACATTGTGGCTGAATTTATTCGGTTTTTTGAGCGTGTAGGAGCAGTTGTTAGGCCAAGTCGTCACTTTTAGCTCGGCTGCGTATATAGGTCAGTTACCAGTTTTTGGCCTATGCAACCTCAGTACTTCACTACTCCACGTACGGCACGATATATCAGCTTGGGTGAACCCGGTTCTGGCACTCAGCATATCTGGTTCTGCCTGCACGGGCGCGAGCAGTCGTTGCAAGACTTTGCCAGTCAACTAGTGAACCTTGATACGCCCGAGCGGCTGCTAGTTTTGCCCGAAGGCCTTTCCCGCTACGCCCTCCCAGCGCTGGGAACCACTCCCGAAATAGCCGCCACCGTAGCCAATTGGTTTGCCCCCGACTCTATCGACGCCGACCTACCCGACGTAACGACTTACCTGGATAGCCTGGCCGCGCAAGTATTGGCCGCCTGCCCACCCAATACCCCGGTTACGGTGCTGGGCTACGGGCACGGGGCTGCCGCAGCCTGCCGGTGGCTGGCCGCGGGCAATATACCCTACGACCGGCTGGTGCTCTATGCTTCCATTTTCCCGGCTGAGCTAAACCGTCGGGCTACGCTAGCGGCCTTGCCCAAACGGCCCGTGACGGTTATTACAACCACCACCGATTCATTTACGCCGGAAGTGGCCGGCGAAGGTCTGGTGCAAGACCTAGAGGCTGCGGGCCTCTCGGCGCAGTTGCGCTACGTCTCGGAAGGTCCGCTTACGCTGGCAGCGCTGGGGGTAGGGGCTGAGGGTGCTTCGGGCCCGGCTGCTTCTGAGCAGTAGTTATTTACCCACTCGGGTACTGCTTTTCTCACTTGTTTACTTAACCTCCCGTCTCTCCCATGTCCCACATCCCCTCCGAGTACGACCTGACCAAGTTGCCGACCCGCGCTCCGCATTCCATCAACAAAGAAAAAGCCTCGCGGGAGTTGGAGCGTATACGCCAAGAGCTGATTGAATTGCAAGACCGCCTATACGCCGAGAACCGCCGTAGTGTGCTAGTGGTGCTGCAGGGGATGGACGCCAGCGGGAAAGATGGTCTTATTCGGCGGGTGTTCAGCGGCATCAACCCCCAAGGCGTGCGCGTGCATGCATTTAAGGAGCCCACCGACGAGGAAATGGCCCACGACTTTCTGTGGCGCGTGCACCTGCAAACGCCCCGCCGGGGCATGATTCAGGTATTCAACCGCTCCCACTACGAAGATGTGCTCATTACCCGAGTAGTAGGCCTCATCACGGCCGAGGAAGCAAGGCGCCGGTACGCGGCCATCAATGCCTTCGAGAAGTTATTGCAGCAAGCAGGCACTACGGTACTTAAGTTCTACCTGCACGTATCGGAGGAGGAGCAGCGCCAGCGCCTGGAAGAGCGCGTGACGGATGCCAGCAAGCAATGGAAGTACGAGGCCGGCGATGAGCAGAAAGCCCAGCAGTGGCCCCAGTACCGCGCCGTGTACGAAGATGTATTCCAGCATTGCAATCCGGCTACCTGCCCGTGGCACATCATCCCGGCCGATCAGAACTGGTACAAAGCTTACGCTGTGGCCGAAACTCTGCGCGATGCGCTGGTGGAAATGGACCCACAGTATCCGCAGCACAAAGCCGACCGGCCCAAATAACCCCAGAGCTGGCTAGGCCACCCTGCTAGGGCCGGGTGCGGGGCACCGGCTTGCGAGGCACTCTACTTTTGGAGTTGGGACGTTCTTGGGCCATTTGGGTGGCCTGCTGGCTCATGGGCGCATCGGCGCGGGTGCTGCCCACGTTCTTGGTGCCCGACACGGCCGGCGTAGAGCTAGGTGTGGGTTGCGCCGGGGTAGGGGCTTGGTTGGTGGTACTAGCCGCGTTTTTGGTGCCAACCGCCGATGAAGCCGGAGTAGATTGGCTTGGGGCCGTTTGGGCGTGGCTGGTCAGGGCGGCGCTCAAGCTTAGGGCAAGGGGCAAGAAGAGCTTCATCAGCAAGGTACGAAGGAAGGTGCCCTGTGGCGTACGCAGATGCTCAAGCTATGTTATTGATTACAAACAAGTAAAAACGCACAACTGCCAGCCGTGCCTACGTATGCTCATAGGCCTAGGCCACTCAGGAGGTGGCTGAGGTGGGCTCCACGGCCCGACTGAAGTGCAGGTAACCTTCAATATCCAGTTCGCCGACGCTAAAGCCCGTTTGGGTCAGTATTTTTTTAGAGGCCGTATTTTCTGGGGTGGTGCGGGCCACCAACTGGCGCACCATGCCAGTTTGCGCGGCGTGCGTGATAAGACCGGCGGCCAGCTCCAGGCCTAGGCCCCGGCCCTGCCAATCGTTGGCTACCGAGAAGCCTAGCTCAGCGGTGCCATCGGGGGAGGGCGGTCCGTGGAAGCCTCCTGTGCCAATGAGCACGTTATGGGGTGTTTCGGCGCCGGCTCGTAGAATAGCGTACCACCCGTACCAGCCCGCGGCCGTGCGGCCCCCGGCAGTGAGCTTTTCCAGGAAGTAGCGCATAGCCTCTTGGTCGTACTCGCCGGGCGGCCAGTGCGCTGGCAGGGCGGCGCCCAGCAGAACCGGGAAGTACTGAGGCTTGTGCAGCTCGGCGGTGAGCAGCGCCCGGCTGGCAGCAATCAACGTGAGGCGGGGGGTATAGGCAATCAGCGGAATCATAGGGGGAAGATAGGGGGTTAACCAGGAAGGGATAAACGGCCGGCAGCGCAAGCATGTTCTGGCGGAAGATATCTGCCTACCTTTAGTGGCTCCATCTAACCGCGTATGCTAAGCACCCCACCCGAGTATCTTTCTATAGCCTACCGCCCCGACCTAGATGTGCTGGTGGCGCGCTGGCTGCGGCAGGTAACGCTGCCCGAGATGCAGCAAGGCTACGAGCTGCTGCTGGAAGAGGCCGCCCAGCACCGCTGCCGCCAGTGGCTGATAGATGTACGGCGGCGCTTCAATACCGACCGGGAAGGCGCCCACTGGATGCTAACTGACTTTTTGCCGCGTCTGCAACCGCGCCTGGGCGGCTACACCCACCTGGCGTACCTACTGGCTCCCGTAATTCTGCGCGACGCGGCTGCCGATGCCGCCTTTCCAACGGCTAATGCATTTGCTGGCAAACCCTTTATGGGGGAGCGGTTCATTGATGAGCGCGAGGCAATTGAGTGGCTGCAGGCCAAGCGCCAGGGGTAGGCTGCGCAATAGTTGCTGGAGTGGCCTAGGCCTATACTTCACCAAAAACTCAGCACTGGGTGGCTTCTGCTGCCGATGGTAGGTGCCCATAACCGTCTCATCATAACGGGATACTCTCTTACTAGGAGGTATTGGCGGCGTATCGTTCTCGCTTGCGCGAGGAAGAAGCCCGCGAGGCCATTATCTCCTCTAAAAACTAAGGCATCCGGATGTTGCTGCGGGTGGAAAAGCTCCGGAGCTGCTAGGCCACTTTGCAGTAGGCAGCACAAAGGCCGTGGCCCCGACTTCACTTCAGAAATCGGGGCCACGGCCTTTGTGCAATGTCTAGGGGCTAAGGGGTAGTTATCCTTTAGCGTCTAGGCCACACTAACGCTCAGGTGCGAATCAACGCAATTGAGCACGTCTTGCACGGTGCGCAGGTTTTCCAGCTCAGGGTCCGGAATTTCAATATGAAAGCGGTGCTCCATATTCATCACCAGCTCAACCAGATCAAACGAGTCTAGGCCGATATCTTCCTGCAAGCGGGTACGGGGCGTGAGCTTCAGCGTAGGGATGTGGCGCTTTTTGCGGAGCATGCGCTCCACTTGGTGGCGAACAAGCTGTTCCATAACTAGTTGGGCAGCAAAGGGAAAAAGGAAAGTAAAAAGCAGTAGAGTTTACTCAACGCTGGAAAGCAATAGCGTGGTATCGGCGGGCATGCCCGCCACGAAAGAAGCTACCGTTTGTGAAGACGAAATGTAGTCGCCGGGCAAAACGGAACGCGAAGTCATTACGCCATCCTCAGGAGCCGTTACGTACTCAAAAGCCAGGGCCGGCGACGTATTGGATAGCTTCTGCTGCAGGTCTTGCAGCTTGGTGCGAGCGGCGGCCAGGTCGGCAGAGGCGGCGGCTTCTAGTTGCAGGCAGAGGGCTTGCTGCTGCTTGATTTGGGTTTGCAGATGCTGCTGCTCCACGGTTTGCAGGGAGTGCGCCAGCTTTACCAGCACCTGGCCCTTGCGTACGCGCTGACCAACGGAGAAGTACACTTCCCACACGCGGCCAGCGCGCGTGGTTTGAATGCTGCGACCTGTGTTATGCTCCGGGGCTTGCGCCGGCGCGCCGGTGGCCACAAAGCGGCCAGGTAATGTAGCTCCCGAAGCAGAAGGCGTTGGGGCGGGGGTGGCGGGGGCCAGCCACAAGGGCAGCTCCCAACTACTCAACGCTACCAGCACAATGAGCAGCACGCCAAGTATTTTTTTCATGACTAGGGGTAAATAACCTCACCGAAAGCGGCTCGTCGGTCGGTAGCGGCCTGGCGGGCAACCCATCTGGGCGAAGAGGAAAAGAGTGAAAACGTCAGGTAATCAGTTAGTAACCAGTTTGGTTACATTTGAGGGTAAATAAAAAAGCTATTCAAAGGCTTTGGGGCAATGGTTGGGCCGGCGAGCAGCCAGCTCCTGCATTACCTGCTCAACCGAGACAGCAGCCAGGGAAGCTCGCATGGCCGCAATAGCGTTGCCGAGCACGCCCTCCAGGGTTTCCTGCATTACGCGGCCCAGGTCGCAGTTCTCATTCGGGTTCGTGCTGTTCACGGAAAACAGATCCGGCTCGCCTTCTTGCGCCGCCCGAAACACATCGAGCAGAGAAATTTCGGCGGCCGGGCGGGCCAGCACCGTGCCTCCGCCAGCGCCCCGCTGGCTTTGCACCAGCCCGGCATCGCGCAGGTTGCCCATGAGCCGGCGCACGACCACCGGGTGGGTGCCCGCGCTGCTGGCCAGCACCTCCGACGATACCGGCTGCCCCTTGGAGTGGGCCAGATACGCCAAAATGTGCGTCGCGACGGCGAAACGAGTGTTCATAAGCGAATACGTAACAGAATCTGTTACAAATATACGGCGAAGAAAGATTGTGTGCAATCTTTTCGTGTACTACCACTGCTGAAGAAGTAAATCCGTCTGCCATACGCTATATCTGCGTCCAGGAGCTGGCGCACTGGGGCAGACGGATTTACTCGCTGAATACCTTACGCCCGAAGAACTTTATTCCGTCCAACGGCCAAACGTACCGGCTTGGTAGTCGCGGTAGGCCTCTTGAATTTGCTGCTCGGTGTTCATCACGAAGGGGCCGTAGGCTACAATGGGCTCCTCAAACGGCTTGGCGTGGCCTAGCAGCAGCACAGCATCGGACGTGGCCTCAATGCGCAACTCGTCGCCGTCGTAGTTGAACTCTACCAGCTGGCGGGCTTCGGTTTCCTGCCCGTTCACGCGCAGGCGTCCCCGCACGGTGTAAAAGAAAATGGTGCGCTCCGCCGGAATGGCAAGGCTCAGGGTGCCGCCTTCCTTGAAGTGGATAGTAGCCAGCTGAATGTCGGCCAGGGGCTGCACTGCCCCAGCCGTGCCCGCCCAGTTGCCGGATACGGCCTGAATGGTCACGCGGTCATTGTCGAGCGTCACCGTCGGAATTTCGGGCTCCTGTAGGCCTATGTAGCGCGGCTCTACCATTTTGTCCTTGGCCGGTAGGTTCACCCAGAGCTGTAGAATCTCGAGCGGGCCACCCTGGCGCTTAAACTCGGGTGAGGAAATTTCGGCGTGAATCAGGCCGCGGCCCGCCGTCATCCACTGAATACCGCCCGGCCCGATAATGCTCTGGTGCCCGCCGGTATCCTGGTGCATGATGTCGCCATCCAGAATAAACGTCACCGTCTCAAAGCCACGGTGAGGGTGTGGGCCGAAGGGTAGGCCGCGGTTGTTGGTGGGGTACACCTGCGGGCCGTGGTGGTTGAGGAACAGAAACGGATCGAGGTGTTCTACCGACTGCGTTGGCAAGGCGCGATAGGTAACGAGGTCGGCGATGGGGGCACTAACGGCCCGGTGCTGGCGCTTGATGGTACGCATGGGGGAGGCGCTATGAGGAAGAAGGAAAGCTAAGGCTGAGAGAACTAGCTCAATTGCTTGGATGAACGCTGAGGATTGGCCTAGAACAAACCAATAAGGCCGTCATGTCGAGCTTGTCGAGACATCTCGCTCGAATCGTTGAGGTAGCATCGCAATGTCAGCACGCGAGATGTCTCGACAAGCTCAACATGACGCTCTGATAACACCATTGTAGGCCACTTGAACCATCCCCTCATCAGGAGATAAGCTGATTGTGCTAGTAGTCAGCCATAGCATACCATTAGCCCCGCCAAATGGTTTTTAAGTAGCTCAACCAAAACCCAGCCGGTGGCGAGGCGGTTTAGAGAACTTCGCGTTGAAACAACATTCTGCCCTTACCTATATGGCTCAGCTATTCACGCCGCTCACCTTGCGCGGCATCACGCTTAGAAACCGCATCGTCATCTCGCCCATGTGCCAGTACAGCGCCGAGGACGGATTTACCAACGACTGGCACTTCGTACACCTGGGCTCCCGGGCCGTGGGGGGCGCCGGCCTTATCATTCTGGAAGCCACGGCCGTGTCGCCAGAAGGCCGCATCACGCCCGATGACCTGGGCATCTGGAAAGATGAGCACGTGCCAGGCCTGCGTCGCATTACCGATTTCCTGAAGGCCAATGGCTCAGTAGCCGGCATTCAACTAGCCCACGCCGGTCGTAAAGCCAGCCACGCCAGCCCCTGGAAAGGCGGCGGGGTGGTGCCCGCCTCAGAAGGTGGCTGGACAACGGTAGCGCCCAGCGCCGTGCCCTTCACCGCCGAAGAGCCCGCACCTCACGAGCTAAGCTTGGCTGAAATTCAGCAAGTGGTAGAAGACTTTCGGGTGGCCACGCGCCGGACATTGGAAGCAGGTTTCCAGGTGATTGAGCTGCACGCGGCCCATGGCTATTTGCTACACGAGTTCTTCTCACCTCTGAGCAACAAGCGCACTGATGCGTACGGCGGCTCCTTCGAGAACCGGGTGCGCCTGCTGCTGGAAATAACGGAAGCCACCCGCGCCGAGTGGCCTACGGAACTGCCGCTCATCGTGCGTATCTCCGCCACCGACTGGACCGAGGGCGGCTGGACCGCCGAAGAATCAGTGCAGCTGGCGAAGCTTCTGAAAGAGAAAGGCGTGGACTTGATTGACTGCTCCACGGGCGGCAACGTGGCTACGGCGCAAATCCCAGTGGGCCCCGGCTACCAGGTGCAGTTCGCCGAGCAGGTGAAGCGCGAAGCCGGCATCCCGACCGGCGCCGTAGGCCTCATCACCAACGCCCAGCAAGCCGAAGACATCATTGCTACCGGTCAAGCCGACTTGGTGCTGCTGGCCCGCGAATCGCTCCGCGACCCCTACTTCCCGCTGCGCGCGGCCCACGAGCTTGGTGCGGATGTGGAGTGGCCGGTACAGTACGAGCGCGCCAAGCCCCGCCGACGGTAGTGGCCTAGGGGTATCGTCCTGATTATTGAAAAGCAGTTTCCTCATTTTGAGGAAGCTGCTTTTTTTGTGGCTAGGCCACCCGCCATCTTGTGCCGCGCAACCCTCGCGCCTGCGCGCGCGACCTTTTACTTACTCTAATCCGCGCCTTCATTCTACTTCATGAAAAGAACCCATACTCGGCAACGAGCAGCTGCGGCTGCTTTCGCTCTGACCCTGGCCGGCTGCGCCACCAGCCAACCTGCCACTACTACCGCTACCTCCAGCACGAGCACCACGCCAGCGCCAGCCGTAGCCTCCGTGCCCGGCCGCAGCATTGTGCTAGCTGATATCGACCGCTCGGTGTCGCCCTGCGAGGATTTCTACCGCTTCTCGGGCGGCAACTGGCTGAAGAACAACCCCATTCCGGCGTATGCCACGCGCTGGGGTCCGCGCAACCTGCTCGGCGACCGTACCCAAGCCACCCTGCGCCAAATCCTGGAAGAAGCCGCGGCTAACACCAATGCCCCCAAAGGCTCGAACCTGCAAAAGGTGGGCGACTTCTACGCTTCCGGCATGGACTCCGTAGGCCTGGAGAAAGCGGGCCTGAAGTATCTGCAGCCCGAGCTAAACCGCATTGCGGCCGTAAAAGACCTCAAATCCTTGCAGGCAGAAATAGCCCGCCAGCAAACGTTAGGCACGGGTGCGTTCTTCCGGGCCGGGGTGGGGCCTGACCGCAAGCAGAGCACGGTGTACGCCGTAAATATGAGCCAGGGTGGCCTGGGCATGCCCGACCGGGACTATTACCTCAAGGACGATGCCCGCTCCAAGGCCGTGCGCAACGCCTACGTGGCCTACATGACGAACACGTTCAAGCTCATGGGCGACTCGGAGGCCACGGCAGCCAAAAAGGCTGCGGCGGTGCTGCGTCTCGAAACTCGCCTGGCGCAAGCGTCAAAAGACCGTGTGGCCCTGCGCGACCCCAATGCCAGCTACAACAAGATGACGGTGGCGGAGGCCAACAAGCAATTCCCCAACCTTGGCCTGCCTACGTTGCTGGCGCAGAACGGGCTAGGGGCGGCTAAGGAGGTAATTGTAGGCCAGCCCGCCTTCTTTACGGAAGTGAGCAACGTGCTGAAGCAGGAGCCTTTGGGTGATATCAAGACCTATCTGGCGTGGCAGCTGGTGTCGTCGGTGCCCTCGGCGCTGCCTAAGGCCTACTCCGACGAGGCCTTCCGGTTTGCGCAGGTAACCAGCGGGGCCAAGCAGCAGCCGGTACGCTGGAAGCGCATGCAGGCCGCTACCGATGCTACTCTGGGTGAGGCGTTTGGGCAGCTGTACGTAGACAAGGCCTTCTCGCCCGAAGCCAAGGCCAAAGCCCTGCAGATGGTGGCGAATATTAAGGAGTCGATGGCCGAGCACATCCAGACCAACACTTGGATGAGCGATGCCACCAAACAGGAGGCTCTAAAGAAGCTGAACGCCCTGCGTGTTAAAATCGGCTACCCCGATAAATGGAAAGACTACTCGGCCCTGAACATTTCGCGCGAGTCGTACCTAAAGAACGTGCTGGCCGCCCGCCAGTGGAACTACCAGCAGAACGTGAAGAAGTTCGGTGGGCCCATTGACCGCAACGAGTGGGGGATGACCCCGCCCACCATCAACGCCTACTACAACCCGCCCATGAACGAAATCGTGTTCCCGGCGGGGTACCTGCAGCCGCCGTTTTTCGACCCGGAGGCCGACGACGCGGTAAACTACGGCGCCATTGGGGGCGTGATGGGCCACGAAATGACCCACGGCTTCGACGACCAGGGCCGGCAGTACGACTCCGAAGGCAACCTGCGCGACTGGTGGACCAAGGAAGACGGTGAGCAGTTTACTCAGCGTGCCGGCGTGGTAGGCAAGCAGTATTCCGCTTTCTCGCCCTTGGATTCGGTGTACGTGAATGGCAAGCTGACTATGGGCGAAAACCTCGCCGACTTCGCGGGCCTCACCATTGTATATGGTGCCCTGCAAAAGCAGCTGCAGAAGCAGTACGGCAACGGTCCGCGCCCCGTCATTGATGGCTTTACGCCCGAGCAGCGCTTCTTCCTGAGCTGGGCCCAGTTGCGGCGCTCCAACATCCGCCCCGAGGCCCTGCGCCAGCAGATCCTGACGGACCCCCATTCCCCCGACCAGTACCGCACCATTGGGCCGCTGATGAACATGCCGCAGTTCTACCAGGCATTTGGGTGCCAGCCGGGCCAGAAGATGGTGCGACCCGATGCTGAGCGCGCTGTCATTTGGTAAGCCACTCAGGGCAGATAAATTGAAATATTATCAATTTATCTGCCCTTTAACCTGCTTGTTATTAATGCGAGGTGATATTCTTGTATATTACTTCACTTTTTCCATAGTCTACCCTCACACATGTTCTCAAAGAGCTACCTATTGCTGACGCTGGGTACCGCTGCTGGCCTAGCCCTCACGGGCTGCGCCTCTAGCACGCCGGCTGCCACCACCACGTCGACTACTACCACTTCTACTGCCACTGCTGCTACCACTGAAACGGCTCCAAAAGGCCCGGTAATGCCCGGGGTGGGTCTCGATCTGTCGGCCCGTGACCTGTCGGTTTCGCCCTGCGAAGATTTCTTCCAGTATGCCAGCGGCACCTGGATCAAAAACACGCCCATCCCGGCCGCCGAATCGTCGTGGGGTTCCTGGAACACCCTCATCGACCAGAATAACGCCGTGCTGCGCCAGATTCTGGAGTCGTCGGCTGCAAACAAAGCGGCAGCAAAAGGTTCTAACGCCCAGAAGGTGGGCGACTTCTACGCCTCGGCTATGGATACCGTGGCCATTGAGAAGGCAGGCCTGAAATACCTGCAGCCCGAGCTGGCCCGCATTGCGGCCGTGAAAGACCTGAAGAGTCTGCAGAATGCGTTGGTGCGTCAGCAGATGCTCCAGACCCGCTCGGTATTCGGTTTGGGTGTGCGCCAAGATTCCAAGAAGAGCACTGAGTATGCCGTGTACATGGGCCAAGGCGGCCTTACGCTCCCCGACCGCGACTACTACCTGAAGGACGACGCGCGCTCTAAAACTATCCGGACGGCGTACACCACCTACCTCACCAACATGTTTAAGATGTTGGGTGACAACGAGGCCACGGCTGCTAAAAACGCTGCCACCGTGCTGCGCCTCGAAACCCGGCTCGCTAAGGCCAGCAAAGACCGCGTAGCCCTCCGCGACCGGTACGCTAACTATAACAAGATGACGGTAGCCGAGGCGAATGCCCAGTTCCCGAACATCGGCCTGATCGCTATGCTGCCCCAGGTGGGCCTAAGCGGCGTTAAGGAAGTGATTGTAGGCCAGCCTGAGTTCATGAAGGAAGCCAGCACGGCCCTGAAGCAAGAGCCCATCGGCGACTGGAAAACCTACATGCGTTTTCACCTCGTGAATTCCGTTGCCTCGGCTCTGCCCAAGGCCTACGTGGATGAGTCGTTCCGCTTCAACCAGGTGATGAGTGGGGCCAAGCAGCAGCAGCCCCGCTGGAAGCGCATGCTGCGCTCAACGGACGGGACCTTGGGCGAAGCCTTCGGCCAGATCTACGTGGAAAAAGCTTTCACCCCCGAAACCAAGAAGAAGGCCCTGGAGATGGTGGCCAACATCAAGGAAGCTATGGGTGAGCACATTCAGGCCCTGGAATGGATGAGTCCCGCCACCAAGCAGGAGGCCATGAAGAAGCTCAACGGCTTCACGGTAAAGATCGGCTACCCCGACAAGTGGAAAGACTACTCGGCCCTGACCATCTCGCGCGAGTCGTACCTGAAGAACGTACTGGCTGCCCGCGAGTGGGAGTTCAAAGACAACGTGAGCAAGTTCGGTAAGCCCATTGACCGGACGGAATGGGGTATGACGCCCCCCACGGTGAATGCCTACTACAACTCCACGATGAACGAAATCGTGTTCCCGGCCGGCATCATGCAGCCCCCGTTCTTCGACCCCAAGGCCGACGACGCGGTGAACTACGGCGGCATGGGCGCGGTAATCGGCCACGAAATCACGCACGGCTTCGACGACCAGGGCCGGCAGTCGGACGCGGAGGGCAACCTGCGCGACTGGTGGACCAAAGAAGACGCGGCCGAATTCTCGAAGCGCACCGACCTAGTGGGCAAACAGTACTCGGCTTTCTCGCCCCTGGATTCGGTGTACGTGAACGGCAAGCTGACCATGGGCGAAAACCTGGCCGACTTTGGTGGCACCGCCTTGGCCTACAGCGCCCTGCAGAAGCAGCTCCAGAAGCAGTACGGTAGCAGCCCCCGTCCGCAGTACGATGGCCTGACGCCGGAGCAGCGCTTCTTCCTGGCCTGGGCCCAGGTGTGGCGCACCAGCATGCGCCCCGAGGCTCTGCGCCAGCAAGTACTCACCGACCCGCACTCGCCCGCGCAGTACCGCACCAACGGCCCGCTGATGAATATGCCCGAGTTCTACGAGGCCTTCGGCTGTAAGGAAGATGCCAAGATGGTGCGCGCCCAGAATGTGCGCGCCCGCGTGTGGTAAGCTTTACTAAATAGTAGTTTGAAAAGCGAGTTGTCTCAGGCAGCTCGCTTTTCTTCTTTTGATATTAGCCCGGGTACGAAGTATGTAAAACGTCATGCTGAGCTTGTCGAAGCATCTCTACCGCTTCTCTAGGCCAGTGGTTAGTAGCCAGAGGTAGAGATGTCTCGACAGGCTCGACATGACGGTCTTATTTGGGCCTCCAAACCACTCCGTTCTCTCATTCCTTTCCAGTATGAAAAACAGAAACAAACTCACCCTAGCGGCCTTGTCGGTGGCGGGCCTAGCCATAGCGGGTTGCAGTTCCTCGAAGCCCGCGGCCACTACTACTACTGCACCTGATGCTACGGTGGCGGCCCCCGCTGCCGCTGAAGCTCCGGTGGTGAAGGGTGTAGGCCTGGACGTTGCCAACATCGACCCGGCCGTATCGCCCTGTGACGACTTCTTCCACTTCGCCAGCGGTACCTGGCTCAAGAACACGCCCATTCCGGCCAGTGAGGTGCGCTGGGGCAGCTTCCAGCAGCTCGCCGACCGTAACAATGCCGTGAGCCGCCAAATTCTGGAGGAAGCTGCGGCCAATACCTCGGCCCCCAAGGGCAGCAACATGCAAAAGGTAGGCGACTACTACGCCTCCGCCATGGACTCCGTGGCCATTGAGAAGGCCGGCATCACGCCCCTGAAACCGGAGCTGGCCCGCATTGCCGCCGTAAAGGATCTGAAAGGACTGCAAACGGTGGTAGCTCGTCAGCAGGCGTTGGGTACGGGCGCGTTCTTTCGGGCCGGGGTAGGTCCCGACCGTAAGCAGAGCACCGTGTACGCCGTGAACCTGAGCCAAGGTGGCCTAGGTATGCCCGACCGCGACTACTACCTCAAGGACGATGCCCGCTCCAAGGCCGTGCGCAACGCCTACGTGGCCTACATGACGAATACGTTTAAGCTTATGGGCGACTCAGAAGCCACGGCAGCTAAAAAGGCTGCGGCGGTGCTGAGCATTGAAACCCGGTTGGCCCAGGCCAGCAAGAGCCGGGTGGAATTGCGCGACCCCTACGCCAACTACAATAAGATGACGGTAGCGGAGGCTAGTAAGCAATTTCCCAACCTCGGCTTGCCCACCATGCTGGCTCAAAACAAGCTGGGTGCTGCCAAGGAGGTAATCGTAGGCCAGCCGGCTTTCTTCAAGGAGGTGAATACTTTGATGAAGCAGGAACCCCTGGCTAATATCAAGACCTACCTCGACTGGCAGCTGGTTAGCTCTGTCAGCTCGGCCCTGCCCAAGGCCTATTCCGACGAGGCTTTCCGGTTTACGCAGGTGCTCACGGGAGCCAAGCAGCAGCAGCCTCGCTGGAAGCGCATGTTGGGCGCTACGGATGCCGCCATGGGGCAGGCCTTCGGGCAGCTATACGTGGACAAAACCTTCACGCCCGAGACCAAGCAAAAGGCCATGGAAATGGTCAACAACATCAAAGCCAGCATGGCCGAGCACATTCAGCAGCTCGACTGGATGAGTGACGCCACCAAGCAGGAAGCCCTGAAGAAGCTGGCCGCCTTCAAGGTAAAAATCGGTTACCCCGATAAGTGGAAAGACTACTCGGCCCTGACCATCTCGCGCGAGTCGTACTTAAAGAACGTGCTGGCCGCTCGTCAGTGGGCTTACAACGATAACGTGAGCAAGTTTGGGAAGCCCATTGACCGCAACGAGTGGCGCTTCACCCCGCCCACGGTGAATGCATCGTACAACTCCTCGATGAACGACATCACCTTCCCGGCTGGCATCATGCAGCCGCCCTTCTTCGACCCGAACGCGGATGATGCGGTGAACTACGGCGGTATGGGCGCGGTAATTGGTCACGAAATCACGCACGGGTTTGACGACCAGGGCCGGCAGTCAGATGCCGAGGGTAACCTACGCGACTGGTGGACTAAGGAGGACGCCGAGAAGTTTACCCAGCGTGCCGATATGGTAGGCAAGCAGTACTCGGCCTTCTCGCCGGTTGACTCCGTGTACGTGAATGGCAAACTAACCATGGGCGAGAACCTGGCCGACTTCGGTGGCCTGAGTGTGGCCTACAGCGCCCTGCAGAAGCAGCTCCAGCAGAAGTACGGCAACGGCCCGCGCCCCAAGTACGACGGCTACACGCCCGAGCAGCGGTTCTTCCTGGCCTGGGCCCAGATCTGGCGCACCAATGCCCGTCCCGAATATCTGCGCCAGCAGGTCATGACCGATCCGCACTCGCCGGCTCAGTTCCGGACCAACGGTCCGCTCATGAACATGCCGGAGTTTTACGAGGCGTTTGGGTGTAAGGAAGATGCCAAAATGGTGCGAGCTCAGAACGTGCGCGCCCGCGTGTGGTAAGCTCAACTGTAGCCACTAGAAGCACCCAGTAAGCTTATCAGCAGAAATACTAGGCCTGTAACGCTCCCGTTTAAGTGGGCGTAACAGGCCTAGGTTGCGTTTAGCCCCCGCCGGCCGTGCGGCTAAGAACTCCTGACTTATCTTCGTTCTATGTCAGAGAATACGTTGAATGACTTCCTGCATCTGCTGCACCGCTCCGACCTGAGTATTCTGACGGCCCGGTGGCTGCGGACTACCTCGTCGCCGGAGCTGCGCACGGGGTACCATCGACTGTTGGAATTTGCGGCGGGCTGCACCACGTGCCTGTGGCTAATAGACTCGCGCCGCCGCGAACATCTGGAAAACAGCGACGTGCACTGGCTGGTGCGCGACTTTTACCCCACGTTGCGGAACCGACTAGGGCAGCACGTGTACCTGGCCTACCTCGTGTCGCCGGCTCAGCTGGATGACACTACCGATGATATGACACTACCCGCCCTGCCCTACACCCACGGCGACTATTGCTCCATCAATCAATTTACCAACGAAGGCGACGCCGTGCAGTGGCTTACCAAACACTTGCACCTGCCGGCCTAAGCTGCGCTGGTTGTACTGCGGCTTTACCTCCTGTGAAGGTGGCCTACGCATGTCGTAGGCCACCTTTTGCTTTTGATAAAAATAAAGGTGCCACTTCTATACCTTTAATTACGATAATTTCGTAGTATTACGAAACAATCGTAGTTACTGATATGGAACGACTTACTCAACCTGAAGAGGAAGCCATGCGCGCCTTCTGGCAGCTGGAAGGGGGCTTTATCAAGGAGGTGCTGGAACTCCTGCCCGAGCCTAGGCCACCCTATACCACGCTGGCCTCCACGGTCCGGAACCTGGAGCGCAAGGGCTACCTGCGCGGCGAGAAGCTGGGCAACACCTTCCGCTTCACCCCGCTTATTGCCGCCGAAGAGTACCGCAAGCGCTTCATGAGCACCTTCGTGGGCGACTACTTCCGCAACTCCTACAAAGAGCTGGTTTCCTTTTTTGCGAAGGAGCAGAAAATCAGCGCCGAGGAGCTGAAGGAGATTGTGCGCATGATTGAGAAAGGGCAGGAGGAATGAGCACCGCCGACCTGCTGCCGTACTTGCTGAAGGTAAACGGGGCTCTGTTGCTGTTTTGCGCCGTGTATTACCTGGGCCTGCGCCGCCTCACCTTCTTCGGCCTGAACCGGGCGTTTCTGCTCTTCGCCCTGGTATTTGCGCCCGCCTACCCGCTCATCGACTTGAGCCACTGGTTTGCTCCTCAGAACCCCTTGCCCGCGCAGTTGCTAATGCTGGCTCCCAATTGGCAAGCATTGCCGGCCGCCGTGCCAACTACTATTAACTGGCTGGTAGTGGCCTACTGGGTGGGGGTGAGTGGCCTAGCGGTTCGGCTGGTGTTGCAGCTACTCTCACTCTACCGGTTGCACCGCATTTCTCGCCCCGCCGAGTATGATGGCCAACCGTTTCGGGCGGTGCCAGAGGCAGTGGCGCCCTTCGCCTTCTGGCAGACCGTGTACCTCAATCCGGCCCAGCACACCCCCGAGGAACTGCCCGCCATTTTGTGCCACGAGCAAGTGCACGTGCGGGAGTGGCACACCGTGGATGTGCTGCTGGCCCAGCTTAGTCTGCTCTTCTACTGGTTCAACCCCGGCGTGTGGCTCCTGCGCCAGGCTCTGCACGAAAACCTGGAGTTCAATACCGATTACCGGGTGCTGCAATCGGGCCTCCTCGACAACAAAACTTATCAGTACCAGCTGCTGCGCCAGAGCGTGCAGGGGCAGGCCAACTCTATTGTCAGCCATTTCAATTTCCATCTCCTTAAAACCCGTATTGCCATGATGAATAAGCCCCGTACGGCCCGCACGCAGGCCGCCCGCTATCTGCTCCTGTTACCGCTGGCCGCTGGCCTCACCCTCTGGAGCTGCGAGAAAAAAGCCTATCTCCCGGAACCGACTACCACCGTCCAGAAGGAGGCAGCTACTATGGCTCAAAATGCCCTGTATTTCGTGGATGGGGTGCCGAGCTCTGAGCAGGCCATGCGTCAGTTAGAACCAAGTACTATAGCAAGCGTGAATGTGCTAAAAGGCCACAAGTTCATGCCTGGTTTCAATGAAGAGGCTTTTAAGCAAGACTTCGGCGCAATTGGCGAGAAAGGCGTGATGCTGATTATTACCAAAGCTGGGCAAGATTCAGAGGTGCTGAAAGCGTTCAACACGAAGTACAACATCGTGTACAAAGCCGCGTCTTCCGAAAACCAGGCTATTACGATGCGCATCAAGGAAAGCACTGAGGGCGACAAAGACATTTCATTGTCGGATTTCAAAGACCGACTGGTCTTTATAAATGATCAGGAAGCAGACGGCCAAACTACCACACTGAAAGGAAGCACTATTAAGAGTGTGTATGTGCTAGATGCCGAGAAGGCAACCGCTAAGTATGGCGAGAAGGGTAAGAAAGGCGCCATCCTCATCACCACCAGATAGACTCTGCCAACTATTATTGACCTATTCTATATCATCTATTCTATAAAAGCAGAAAAGCGCGAGGAGTATCCTCGCGCTTTTTGTGGTATTAGTGCCAAAGGATGCTATTCTTTTCGGCGGAAAGGGCGGAAGGCCGATGAGGTGTTGGCCTTGAGAACCGCACCTATGCCTTGGTGTGCCGTGAAGAAGCTGTTAACGGCGGCCGTTAGGCCAGCATCGTCGTCCAGCGCTACATCAGCTAGCACGTCGCGCTGGTCTAAAGGGGCGGGGAGGGTGCTAAGGCGGCAGCGCGGAATGCTAAGCGGGTGCTCGGCGTACAGCACGGTACCATCCTGGGCGGCGTGGGTGTGGCGGTAGCGCCAGGCTACGTTGTAGGCCACTGCTTTACCGAAGGCGTTAGGATCGGTGTACGTTTCGAAGCCAAGCTGGCGCAAATATTCTTCTGTCATCCTGTAAGTTACACCTTTTCTGGGCGGGAGCAGGCCGACGCGCAGAGTAAGGTAGGGGGCCGGCTCAGCACCTGCCTGCTAGGCCTGCTCCTGCTGAGTGACTTAGGCCTGTAACCTAGTACCTGAACTACCTGTGCTTGCGGGTAACTAGCCAGGCACTGCCGGACACTACGGCCAGTATGCTGCCCACTAATACGGCAGCCCGGAGGGGCTGCAGTGGGCGGCGTTGGGTTACGGGAGAACTACCTGCGGGAAGTTGCTGGCCACTGGTAACCCGTAAGATTACCTGCACGGTTTCCTCGGGCTTGTCCCACTGTGGAAAGTGGCCGCACTCCTCAAACCAATACAGCCGAGCATCGGGGAAAAGCTCCTGGGCGCGGTAGGCCTGCCGCGGGAAGCACACCCGGTCTTCGCGGCCCCAGCCAATAACCAGCGGCTCCCGGATGCTGCCTTTTGGGGCACCCAGCTGCTTCTCGCCGTAGGCCAGGTTATGCAGCAGCTCATCAAAAGAAGGGGAGGCTACAAACGTCTGTAGCTCATCCAGGGCCACCTGCGGGGCAAGCCGCCAGGGCCGAGCCGAGAACTGGGCAAACAGCAGCGTCCGGCCCAAGGTGGTGCTGGTAATGGTAGGCAGGGCCGGCTGCAGGGCGCGCACCAGCCGGATGGAAGCCGCTACTGAGTAGTAGAACGTAGGAATTTCCCAGCCCCGCCAAAAGCCGCCGGGGTCGAGGGAGACGACTGCGCCCACTACGCCCCCGCGCCGGGCTAGTTCCAGTACCAGCCGTGCCCCCATGGAGCTGCCTACCGCATCGATGCCCAATAGGTCATGGTTGCGCAGAAACTCCGTCACGGCATCGGCCAGCGTCCGGATGGAAACTTCACCCGGCAGGGGCGGGGTAGCCCCGAAGCCGGGCAAGTCCACGGCAATGACGTCGCGCTCCGCCGCCAGGGCCGGCAGAATAGTTTGCCAGGAGCGCCAACTACCCCCAATTCCGTGTAGCAGGAGCAGGGGTTTGCCGCTCCCGCGCCGGATGTAATGCATATCCATAGGTACAATTCAACAAGGTATGCGGCCGGTGGGGATTACACCCCACGTAGCCTAAGCCGTTGAGGTCTACGCAAGAGGTAGGTCCTGGGGAGGTACAGAATCAGGAGGTGGCCTAGAAGTGAGCTAGGGTACTATCACGATTTTGCCCGTGGTGTGGTGGGTCTCAATCTGCCGGAAGGCCTCCGGAACTTGCTCCAACGGATACGTTTGGCTTACCTGAATCTTCAGCTTACCCGCGTCGGCTAGCTCCCGTAGGTGGTCGAGCTGCGGGGCGTTGGGCTCCACAAACAGGTACTTGAATTGTACTTCGGGGCCTAGGTCAAGTCCTTCGCCGTGGCTAAGGATGGATACCAGCGTGCCGGTGGGCTTAATGGCCGCCGCGCTTTGGGCCAGCGTCTCGCCGCTGATGCAGTCGAAGAGTAGATCTACGCCCTCCGGGAAAATGGCTTTCACCGCATCGGCTACCGGGCCCTGGGCGTAGTCAATGGTGTAGTCGGCGCCTAGCGCCCGCATATATTCCTGGTTGCGGGCGCTGGCTACAGCCACCACCGTAGCGCCGTGCGCCTTGGCCAGCTGAATAGCCTGGCTGCCTACTCCACCAGAAGCCCCCAATATCAGCACCGAGTGCCCGGCCTGCAGCTGCCCGGCATCAAACATCGACTGGTAGGCCGTGAGGCCCGCCAGCGGAATACCCGCAGCCTCTTCCCAACTCAGGCCCTTGGGGCGGGCGGCTACGTAGCTTTCGGGCAGCACAATGTACTCGGCAAACGTGCCCAGGTGCACGGTTGGGCGGCGGGCATAGGCGTACACCTCATCGCCGGGCGAAAAACGCCGGGCGCTGTGGCCGCACTCTTCTACCACGCCCGCCACATCCCAGCCGGGTATAACGGGGAAGGTGTAGGGAAGAAACTGCTGCATGTGGCCACCCCGAATGAAAGCATCCACGGGGTTTACGCCGGCCGCTTTCACCCGGATTAGCACTTCTCCTTCCTGCACTGCCGGGACGTCCAGTGTTTCTACCCGCACGTTGTCGGGGCCGCCAAACTCGCGGTAGAGCGCGGCTTTCATCTGTTTTGCCATAAGTTTTTGCATGGATGAGTTACCAGAAACGCCCGTTCAGTAAGCTCGACGGTAGCGGATACTGCGTAACCAGAGCGTTAACTCTGCCCCCGTTATACGGCGTACACTACATCCCGACCAACCTTACCGCGCCATGCCCCTCCACCCCAAACTCATTGAAAAGCTCAGCAAAGTATATGAACCCTCGGCCACCCTGGACGATGCATTCAGGGGCCTCGCCCTGACTTTCATTACAAACGAGCTGGGTGAGCCCGTGACCTTGTTCCTGGGGAAGCGCCGGCCCGATGGTGCCATTACCGGTGAGCGGTACGTGCGCACCATCAAGCGGGAGCCGGGCAGCTCGCGCGTGCTCTCCAGCCACTGGGACCTGAAGGGAAAAGTATCGCGCGCCTGAACTGGCCTAGGCCACTAGAGCAAGTTCCGGAGGTCGGCGAGCTGGTTGATGCGCAGCGGAGCCTCTTCCGGGCTGACCTCACCAAAACCATAGGTGGCGAAAATGAAGGGGGTGCCGCTCTGTTGACTGGCCTCAAAGTCGCCGCGGGTGTCGCCCACGTATACCGGTGCTTGCAGGCCGTATTGGCTTACCACCTCGCTGATGTTCTCCGACTTGGGCAGCCCGCGAGTACCGAAGCACTGGTGCCCCTCAAAATAGTGGCCTAGCTGGCTGTTCTCGAAGAAGGCCTCCACGTAGCCACGCTGGCAGTTGCTGACGATGAACAGGCGGTACTGGCGCTCCTGCAGGTAGCGCAAGGTTTCTTCTAGCTCGGGGTAGAGCACGCCCCCATGCTCGCGGGCGGCGGTCAGCTCCTGCTCAGCGCATAAGGCCTGGAATTCCTCCCGACGTTCGGCGGGCAACGTGGGAAACAGGCGCTCATACACTGCCCCGTAGGGCATACCCGTCACGGATTGTACCTGAGCTAGAGTGATGTCGTGCTCAATATAATCGACGCTGTTTTTGGCCGCTTGAAAGGCTTTGGTAATGGCTTCGGAGGAATTCCAGAGGGTGCCATCCAAGTCGAAGATGACGCTATCGAAACGTTGTAACATGCAGAAGCTAAGTTGTAAGTAGAAGGGAAGCGGGGGTGGCCTAGGAACTCCTAAGGGCGCCGATTGTTGCTTTTTTCTGCTGCCCACGTGGTTTTGCGGGAAGTTCGCCTCACGCAATTCAGGCTGAGAGTAAGCACTTCTGCCGCCCGATCAATTGGGGTAGCTACACGGTTTAGCTTGCATAAGTGCAATTATATATCTGATAGGTTAGATAAATATTTATTTTGCTATATTATAACATTATGTAGAAAATACGCCTATTTTCGTGATGTAAGCTGCGTATATCTAAGATGGATAATACCACGGAGGTGTAGTAGCAATAGGTCATCATTTTATTAATCTTTTGTATGTCCAAAATACTACTCCTCTTTCTGTGTGCGCTGATGCTCCTGTTGGAGCCAGTAGCTGCAGTGGCAGCCCCGCGGGAGGCAGCTACCACTGAAACCGCCGCTAGCAGTAGCAGCCGGATTGGGCACCGCCCCAATTACAAGAAGTACCGCGGCAACAGCCGACACAAGCCCCGTAAGTTGGGCGTATTTCGGCGTTGGAAGTTGTATCGGAAGGCTAAGAAAAAGCGCGCCGCTCGCGGCATCCCCAGCGTAAAGGCTGGCAAACCAGTAAGAACAAGTAAGTAACCCGTTTCACTTCGGATACGGTAGCCGCCACCTTCCACTACTGGATGGTGGCGGCTTTGTTTTAGAAGTGAAGGCAGGGCAGCGCTGAAATGAGAACCGCGGGCGTACCTATTCTGGCTTGGGCGCCGTACGCAGCCTGTGGGCTGGGTGGTGTGCACCGCGTTGCCGAGTCCGCTGATTTCTGGTCTCCCGCGCTTGTATGGCTCTCCCCTCCCGTTCCACTTCCTCCGCTGCCCCTGATGAGGCCCCGGCCACCCTCTGGACGCCCTTCACATTTGCCGTATTCCGGGCTATCTGGATTGCCTCGGTCGTGTCAAACATTGGCACCTGGATGCAAAACGTGGCTGGCGTATGGCTCGTCACTACGCTTACTACCTCGGCCCTGCTGGTGTCCTTGATGCAAACGGCCACCAGCTTACCGGCCTTTCTGCTGAGCATGCCCGCCGGCGCCATCGCCGACCTTATTGATCGGCGCCGGCTGCTGCTGTTTACGCAGGGCTTTATGGCGGTAGTGGCGCTGCTGCTGGGAGTGCTCACGCTGCTGGGCGAGGTTTCGGCATTTGGGGTGCTGGCTCTCACGTTTGTGCTGGGTATTGGGGCAGCTATTAATGCGCCGGTGTGGCAAACCGTAACGGTAGAGCTGGTGCCCCGCAAAGTGCTGGGCTTCGCCATCACGCTCAATGGCGTCAGCAACAACATTGCCCGGGCCATTGGGCCGGCTATTGGGGGCGTCATCATTGCTTATTACTCGCCGGGATGGGTATTTCTGCTGAATGCGGTGTCGTTTCTGGGCACCTTCGCGGTAATCTACACCTGGAAACGGCAGGCAGAGGTTGCCAGCGGGCCCGCCGAGAACTTTATGGGAGCCCTGCGGGCTGGAATGCGCTACGTGCAGTATTCGCCGGCTATTTATGCGGTGCTGTTCCGCACGTTTGCCTTTTCTTTTGGGGCCAGCGCCATGTGGGGGTTGCTCTCGGTGGTAGTTGCGCGCCGTCTGCACCTAAGCTCAGGCTCCTACGGCGTGATGCTCTCGTGGCTGGGGGCGGGCGCCATTGCAGGTGCTTTCTTGATGGGGCGCGTCGGCAACCGCATCAACTACAACCAGCGGGTGCTGCTGGGTACCCTAGTGTTTGTGGGTACCAACGTGGCCCTGGCCCTGGCGCCGGCCATTCAGTGGCTCTATCCGGTGATGTTTATATCGGGCATTGCCTGGCTGATGACCATGACCAGCTTCAGCACCACCGTGCAGCTCAACGTGCCTAAGTGGGTGCAGGCCCGGGTGGTAAGCATGTACATGCTGGTGTTTCAGGCGGGCCTGTCGCTGGGGAGCGTGGTGTGGGGCGAGCTGGCCGACCGCACTACCCTGGAGCTGGCTCTGCTAGGGGCAGCAGGCTGGATGCTGCTGAGTATGCTGCTGGCGCTTCCGTTTCCCATGCGCTCAGGTGAGGGCCTGAACCTGGAGCCCGCCGAGCACTGGCCTACGCCGACTATGGCCGGCGACATAGACCCCGACGATGGCCCGGTGGTAGTGATGGTGGAGTACCAGGTAGAGCCCGAAAACCAAGCGGCATTCCGGCAGGCGGCCGAGCAGCTGACCCGCCTGCGCCTGCGCGACGGTTCCCTGCGAGCCGGCGTATTCACGGACATAGCTCAGCCTAACCGCATTACGGAGTTTTTTTACGTAGCTACCTGGGGCGAGCATGAGCGGCAGCATCACCGCTTCACGAAGGAAGACCTCGCCGTGGAGGCGCGCGTCCGGCAGTTGCACACCGGCCCCGAACCACCGCGCGTCACGCACTTCTTAGCCTTCCCTAAGTCCAGCAACGTGGACGTGCCCACGCCCTACGAAACCATGGAAAGCCCCCAGTAGTTAGGATAAAGATGAGCGTGCTGCAGGTAGCTTTTACCGCTTGGCCCACGTAGAGAAAACAGGTGTGTGAAGACGATAGATTGCATGCCAGAAAACAGAAACGGTGTCCCGCCTGCCGGTGCGCACAAAAGCGGAGCCTTCAACCCCGCAGATACCTACCTTTACACTCGATGAGAGTTTACTTTGAAAACACCGCCGGCCGGTTACTGGAAGATCCCGCGGGTTTCCTACACGCTCACTGGGGGCCAAACGCCCGCACCTTTGCCGATCTGAAGGCTTTGTTTACTCACATGGCGCTGTGCATGCAGCAGCGGAAATGGAGCCGGATGCTGATAAATCAGCGCGTAATGCAGCCCTTCAGCCAAGAAGAGCAGCGGTGGGTGGCCGAGCAGTGGCTACCCGGAGCCGTGCGCACGGCTGGCTACCGCTTCGGGGCGGTGGTAGTATCGGAAAGTGTCCTGACGCGCCTGGCTACGGCCTATATTACCACCCACGTGCAGGGCTTACCTCTCACGTACCGCTCCTTCGAAACCGACGAAGAGGCGAAGCTTTGGTTGCTGAAGCAGCCGGTTTATCTGTAGCAGAGTACTCTAAAAACCATTCTGATCTGAGCCCAGCTGCTTGATGTGGCCTAGGCCAGTAACAAAAGAAAGCCGGGCTTCCCTGACCTAGATAGGAGGGAAGCCCGGCTTTTAGTTGCCCTTCAGGTGAGTAAGGCCGACGTGTGACCTGATTGCTCACTATGCTGACTGGCCTAGCAGCTTACCATTCGCCGCTGTTGTTGTTGTCATCATCGAACCCACCCCCACCGGTGTCATCCGACGAGGTGTCGTCGTAGTCCGAGGAGAAGTAGTCTTGCGAGTCGTCGGAGGTGGTTTCGGAGAAGTAGTCGGGGGCAGTGTCATCGGTGCCGCTGGTGCCGCCCAGGGCCGGGAACCCGCCGCCCGTGTAAGCGCCGGCCCCTGCGGCCGCTCCGGTATTGGTATCCAATGGGGGAGGGGTGCGGTCGACGTCGTAGCCGGCTGCATTGGGGGTGTCGTGGCCGTGCGCCATGCGGTTGCCCAGGTAAGCGCCGGCCGCAGCGGCGGCACCCGTTGCCAATATACCGCCCATGCCACTGCCTAGGCCACCACCGCCACCCGAGTTACCGCGGTTAGGTAGGAAATCGGGGCCACCCTGAGGTTGCTGGCCACCCATGCCGCGGCCGTAGTTGCCCGCGGGGCCATTTGGCTGGTTGGGTAAGAAGTCGGGGGCACCCCCGCCGTTAGTAGGAGTAGCATACGGGTTAGTAGCTGGTGCCGATTTCCGCCGGAACATCCGGATGATAAGCCACAAGCCACCCCCAATTACTAGGGCACCTAGTAGCAGCGTACCCATGCCTAGGCCAGGTGAGCCCGGGTCAGACGCCGGAATCGGCGCCGATACGGGGTCGGGCGCGGAGGCACGGGCCGGCAGCTCATCCGACAGGCCTGCACCCGAAGCCGCTACTCCGGCAGTGTTGTCGGTGGCGGGAGCCGGGGTGGCAGCAGCGGGCTGGTTGGCGTTGGGGTCGGCGGCGAGCATCAGCGCATTCAGGCCCGAGCGCAACCCCGCGAAGTAGTTTCCTTGCTTGAAGCTGGGCGTCATCTGCTGGTTAATTACCCGGGCCGTAAGCTCGGGCGTAATTTGAGTACGCAGCCCCGAGCCCGCCTGAATGGTAACCTTATGCTCTTGGGCCCCCAGCAACACTACTACGCCGTTGTTTTTGTCGCGCTGACCTACGCCCCAGGCCAGGCCTAGTGCCCGGCCGTAGTCGGCTACGTCGCGCCCGCCCAGGGTGGGCACGGTCACCACTACCAGCTGGTTGCCGGTTTTGTCGGCGTAGCGGCGCAAGCCATTTTCCAGGGTTTTTGCATCGGCCGGGCTCATCAGTTGCGCCTGGTCATTCACAAACCGAAAGGGCGCAGGGCGAGGAGGCAGCTCTTGGGCAACGGCCGCCGCCGGCCGGCCCATGCCTGCTGCCAGCAGCAGAAAGAAAAGAAGAATACGAACCATGAGACTAGGAAGTAACGTGGAAGAGAAAGGATGCTACCTAGCTTGTACGACCACGGCTGCTAAGTGGCTGTTCGCAAGCGTAAAAGCTGCCTTATAGTACGGAGCGTGAGGTAGGAGTGAAAGCAACAGAGCCCACCCTATAACGGGCGGGCTCTGTTCTGGGCATACCAAGTGATTAGTAGCAGGCTAGCAGTGGCCTAGGAACCCACACCGGAACTCTGGGGCCGGTTTTGCATTTCCTGAATGGCATCGCCTGTACTCTGGCTGTTTTGGGTGCCGTTCTGACCGTCCGTCTGAACAGTTACATCGGTGGCCTGCTGGCCCACGCGCTCCGACATCTGGCCGCTGGAGCTTTGGCCGTTGGCGCCGCCGGGCTGGCTGCTCTGGCCGCCGCGCACCTCAATCTGATGGCGCATGGTTTTCTGTTCGTCTTTGGGCACACTGATATGCAGCATGCCGTTCTCGAAGGCGGCCTCAATACGGCTGGCATCTACGGTATCGGGGAGCTGGAAAGAACGGTGGAACGAGCCGTAGGAGCTTTCTACTAGGTGGTAACGCCGCTGGTTCTGTTCGTTGCGGAAGTGCCGCTCACCGGCAATGGTGAGGCGGCCCTGGTGAAAGTCCACCTTGATGTCCTCGCGCTTCATACCGGGCAGGGCAGCTTCAATCTCAAAGCTTTTCTCGGTTTCGTACGCATCCACGTGGGGCGAGAAGCTGTTCACGCGTCCACGCGCCGCCATAGAGTCGTTGAAGAACCGGTCGAGCATCGTGCTGAAGCTAGAGGAGGCCAAGTCGGAAAAGGAGTCCTGATATTTCTGAATAGCCATGGTTGTAAACGTTTTAGGTGGCACATACAAACGAAAACGCTCCATAATACGCCGCCCAAAATAGCCAGGTTGCACCAATACAAATAGTGGTTTAAAGGCAAGTAATAAGCCCAGCAGTTTAGCCAGAAGGGCCCTATATTGGCGTATCGTACGTACTAGATAGAAGTGCCGGGCGCGGAGACGTAACTTGCGCCCAGCTTCTATCCTTGTGTTCCCATCCGTCCATTCCCACTTCCGCCATGAGCGAGCATCAATCCGTTCTGCAAACCTATTTCGACTTAGTACAAGCATTCAGCATCGACGAGGCCGCGTATGCCGCTGTCTTGCATCCCGAAGTTGAGCAGTTGGAGTACCCCAATCTGCTGCACAAAACCATTCAGCGCCGTTCTTTTTCCGACATTATTGCCAATCTGCGGGCCGGGCGGGAGCTGCTCCGCGACCCAAGCTTTGAGGTGCAACACACCCAAACCTGCCCCGATGGCACCGTTATCGTGGAAGGCCGTTGGCAGGCTACCACCACCAATGATATTGGGCTCCTGCTTCGGGGGCAGCGCTTATCGGCGCAGCTGTGCCTGATCTTTGAGTTTCAGGATGGCAAAATCTACCGGCAGCGCCGCTACCCCTGCTACGATATGATGTAGGGCTGCTGAGCCCCGGACAAACAGCTACGTAGGGAGCAGATTGCTGAGCCGGCAAACTTGCGCACTACGCCACCGTACAGCAGAAGAGTACCGCTTGCCCAGCAGGCCGACCCATCTGGGCGGTCTGCTGGGCAGGTCTACCTACTTCTACGGTCTGACTTGCCTGTTGTCCTATGCGTCGCTTCCTCTCGTTTACTGTACTGCTGACTGGCCTAGTAGCCACCGCAGCGCAGGCCCAAAATCGGGCTCCTGTTACACCTACCCGCCGCAACCCCACTGAGCGCATCAGCCCCATGCCCGGGGTAACGCTGCCCGCCGGTGTGGGTCAGCGGAATGCCGAGCCCGTGGCGCCCGCTACTGACGTACGCCCCAGCGGCACGCTGCCTTTGCCCGAAGTGCCCAGCGGGAAAGTAACGGCCGGCCCCATCGACTCGGTGCAGGCTGAGCAGCTTACCAACCGGCGCCGCTCAACTCCTGCCACCCCACGCCGTAAACGGCCATAGAGCAGGCTAGGCCACTCAGGCGACCAGTCTATTCTAGGCCAAGAGTTGGTGGTGGGAAGTGGTACTTCCTAGTTTCACTTTGAAACTCCTGTATATTGTGCAGCAAGAACTAGCGTCAGAGGCAGTGCCCTGCCGCGCTGGGGTATTCTATTTCTTGTATTGCGCGCTATCCACTATGAAAAACCTTGTACTCAGCCTAGGCTGTCTGACGATGCTGGCCTCATGCCAGGAAATTACACCCGCCCCAGCCCCCGTTTCAGATTTTACTTTTCGAGGTGCAAAGGCGGCTGAGCAAAACCTGACGACCAACGATACCTGCAGTCTGTTCAGTGCCGTGCAACATGCCACCTCTCTCTCCTGGGACTTTGGTAATGGCATTACTTCCAATGCCAAACGCCCAGTACTTTCTTATGACAAGTCTGGGACCTACACGGTTACACTAACCGCCACAGGGGCCGATGGGCAGCGCAGCTCCGTTTCCAAGAAAGTAGAGGTGCTGGATATGGTGCTCAAGCGGCTCGTTATCGATAAAGCTTACTGGTCCTTGGTACCCCTACAGAACTTTAATGCCACTTGGCCTACCACGGAGTACGCCGATGTATTTGTGCAGATACAGCAACTACAGGCTACAAGTACCTTCCCGCCCGGCGGACTAGTGCCTAATGCGCCTGTGGTGTTTAAAAGCGCCATCGCGCCCAATGTATTCCGCAATACTGTTACCCCTATGGTAGTGGAAGTTCCTGGCCGGGTGGTGCTTGAGCTGCCTAAACTGAGCCGAGGAAACACTTGGGCCAACACCTATTTGGTTAGCCTGCTCGCTCAAAATCAGCATGGAACGTACTGCTTATTCTCTAACATGTTTAGCGGTTCTGGGCAGTCTTTCAAAACCGATGGAGTTAAGCGCGGCAATACGCTTACCTACTCTACTTCGCTGTTCAGCCAGGTAAGGATGGAATTTCAGTTTGAGTAAATAGGTTATTCATAATCGGAGAAGCCCAAGTGCTGTTTATCGGGACAGCACTTGGGCTTTCTTGGTTAAAACGGCGATTTGCATAGTGGCCTAGGGGATAAATAAGCAGGATTATTTCTGCTTTAGGTAGTCCGTAGAAGGTATTAGCCGGTAAGCAGGATCAGTGCTGAATATGCCCTGCAAAGACCCCACGTGCCTGCCCCCAATAATGGTGAGCACGCGGGAGCTACGGGTGGCCAGCTGGGTAGTTACAATATTGGAATAGATCTTCAGGTCGCGGTTATAGAGCACCGAAATGAACTCCGCGCCCACGTAATGCGGCTTGATAAAGGTCGAGTCCACCATCGGGTCAGGTTTGAGGGTACCATCAGTTACACGGGCTGGGGTGCGGTACACCAGCGTGTGAAGCTGCTGCAGCATGGGTTGGCCGTTAAGGAAAGCCAGCAACCCCGACATGGACAGGGCTCCGGTTTCCCACTTCTGCACAACGGGCGCGTAGTAAGCGCGGTGCTCGGTGGTGGCGTCTTGGTATAGCTTGATGTTGGTGCCCTCGTGCAGGATGCTCTGAGAGGTGCCACCTTCCGAGTTGACGCAGTAGATACGGTTGAGGCCCAAGCGCTTGCCCAGTGGGAATGCCAGCTGGTAAATCTCGGAGCGGCCCCCGGGCATGGTGTTCACATCGAGCTTGTCTTGCCGGTACAGGGCGTAGAGGCTGTCGAGACGGGGCTGCTCAGAGGGCAATTCTTCCACCATAATCGCATCGGGCCGGTACCGCAGCACCTGGTCGCGGAAGGCAACCAGTTCCGTCTGCCGGCGGGGCGAGAGCACATCCGTAGACGGGTTATCTTTCTTATATAGCTGCGACAGGTGAGGCACGGCCAGCAGCATAATATCGGTGCGAGAACCAGCTGGGCTGGTGCCGGTGCTAGCTGGGGGGCGGGTGGCCGTGCAGCTTACCAAACCAAGGAAGCCAGCCAGGCAAGGGAGCAAAACTTTACGCATGTGAGAATAGAGAGATACGTGACGATATAGCAAAGAAAACTATCTGTGTAGGCTGCCATCTGTGGCCCTGGCTGTAGGCCAGTACTTATATAGAGTGGTTACTCGGCAATAAGTTAGAGGCTCCTAACAGAGAGGTAGCGGATACGCAAATGGTTGTATACGGCTGAGCTAATGGTTTCCGGAGCGAAATATAGAGGCTAAAACCCCGTGATTATTACTGTATTTAACCTATATTTAATAGTACTAATTGGTTGAAAGTCGGCCGTATTAGTTCGGTTATATCTTCTTTTTCACTTCCAATTCATCACGCCATGAAGTACTCACGTCTCTGCCTTGCTGTGCTTACTACCGGGCTACTGGCCGCGGGCTGTGCTGACAAAAACAGCTTTGAGCAAGTAGCGCCCAACCAGTCGGATGCCAAGGCCATGCCTGACCAAGCAACCGTAGTGGTTGATGGCCTTGCCAGCCCCATTGGGATGAGCGTCGATAAGAAGGGGGTGATCTGGGTGAGCCAGAGCGGCACCGGGCAGAACGATGGCTCAGTGGTAGTGGTAATGCAGAACGGTGACGTGCAAACGGCCTTCACCGGGTTTGGGTCGGCGCGGCTGCCCAACGGCGAGCTGGGTGGCCTAGGGCACGTGCTCTACAACGATGGCAAGCTCTACATCCTCGACGGACTGAACGGACGGCTTTACATCGCCGATGTAGCAAAGTACAAGGCCAAAAATGGGCCCGTTAGTGCTTCCTCACTGCCTTATATTGAGCTTAAGGCCTTCGTGTATTCTCAAAATTTGTCTACTCCTCTCGATTCTAACCTCTACGACCTCACTTTCGGACCCGACGGCCAACTGTACATTGCCGATGCGGGAGCCAATGCCATTATCAGGGTAAATCTAAGCACTCGGCAGCCCAGTGTGTTCGCCCGCATCCCCAACATTAACCCCATGACGCAGCCGGTGCCCACGGGCATCATCTACGAGGGCGGCCGGTTCCTAGTGACTACCCTCACGGGCTTCCCCTTCACTGCGGGGGCGGCTAAAATTTTGCAGATCAGCCCCAGCGGCGTGGTGAGCGACTATCGCACCGGCTTCACAGCCCTCACCAATCTGGCGCCTACCCGCAACAACGGCCTGCTCGTCACCGAGTACGGCCAGTTTCGATTTACTCCCCCAACGTTTGTGGGGTGGCTACCCTCTACGGGCCGCGTGGCCACGGAGTCGGGCGCTACGGTGGCGGGTGGCCTAGACCGACTCACCGACATTGAGCGCATTAACCCCAACTTCTACTACGTCCTCAGCACCGGCTCTGGCACCATCAGCAAAATCAAGTACTAGCCCTGCTCTGTTCATTATAGCCTAGGCCACCCAGTGCTCCTGTCTTGTGGGCGCCGGGTGGCCTAGCGCTTTCTAATACGCTGTGCTCAGTCAGAAACTGCGCGCAGACGCAGGTATTGTTGCAGCCAGATGGGGTAGAGGTTGTAGCTGATGTTCAGCGTGGCCAGCCCAACGGCCCATCCCCAGCGGCCCTGGGCGCCTGCCGCCAGGCTGCACAGCAAAAAGAACAGTAGGGCCGCTACGTGAAACCGCTCCATGTGGTAGCTGCTGCTCACTAGCCCGGCTACCGTCTGCCGGTTGCGGGCGCGCCGGTACTGCGGGTAGCGTCGGCGGATTAGCTTGTTCACCAAGCTCCCGTATTGGGTAAACTGCCCTATCAGGGGTACGCCCATCCGCCGGTAAATGGTGCGGCGGCTACTCAGTTGCCAGTGCCGAAACCAGGCTCGGGGCAGGGCGTAGGCCAGTAAGCTCACGCCTAGTATCCCGTACAGCCACGGCCGCGCCAGATACTGGTAGCAGAAAACAGTAAGCGGCCCCAAGTGCAGCACCGACCAGAATACGCTGGGCACCGCATTATAGATGGCCAGCACGGCCGGCGAGGGCAGGGCGGGGGTGGGGGTAGAAGTCATTGGGAGCAGCAGTAGTAAGCAAGATACAGCACTTATTCTTCCGGGGTAAGCCTAGGCCTCGGGCACCGCAACTAGGATATTTCCAGTAGTCTGGCCCAGTATTTGCCGCCACTATTGCACAGAACTTGGTTCGCTCACTTACAGGCTTTTTACTCGTCTTTCCGTTACACTCTCTCCCAATGCTGAAATCTTTTCTCGCTGCTGCTGGCCTTACCATCACGGCCGTGGTACTGAGCGCTACGGCGGCTCAGGCGCAAGTCACCATCAACATCGGCCGCCCGGCGCCTCAGTACGTGGTGGTGCGTGAGGCCCGGCCCGTGAAAGTGAAGAAGTATAAGGCTCCGAAATACTACTACCAGCCTCGCCCCGTGATGCTGGTGCCCGCCGGCCCCGCCTACTACGGTCCTCCCGGACATGGGCATGGGCACGGCCGGGGACGAGGTCATGGCCGCCACTAAACAACTGCTGTTTAACACAAAAAGGCTTCCGCAGTTCGCGGAAGCCTTTTTGTTGCACTATGAGTTTACTAGGCCACTCAGGGGGCGGGTTAGGCGGGCTCCAAAAAGGGTAGCATCCATTAGCCTGGCTAGGCCTGCTCACAAATTTCGCTTACCCGATTATCTGGCGGGCCAGAGCGGGAAGGTCCTTCCCCTGGTAGGTGGGCGGCGAGGCCAGGGGGTACAGCGTTTGGCCAGGACGGGCTATAAGGCCGCTGCGCAGCCCGGCAGCCTGGGCTCCGGCCACGTCCCAGCCGTGAGCCGCTATCAGCAGGGCATCGGTCGGGGCTACGCCCACGGCTTTCACGGCGGCCTGGTAGGTGTGGAAGTGGGGCTTGTAGAGCTGCACGGCCTCTATGCTCAGCCCCTGCTCGAAGTAGTGGATAATCTTCGCGTAGCGCAGTTGCGCGTCCAGGCTTTCCTGCGGGGAGTTGGTGAAAGCCACCAGCCGGAAGCCGGCGTCCAGCAGCAACTCGAGGCCGCGGGGTACGTCGGGGTGGGCGGGCAGCTGGGTAAGCAAACTTACCAGCTGCTTCTTGGTGCTGACCGACAGGCGCTTTTCCTCCAGCATGTCGGCGGTCATGTCCAGGGCAGCCTCGGCAATGTCGGGGAAGGAGTGGTAGGTACCCGTTACGGTATCTACTAGCGAGTACTGGAGCAACAGGCCAAACCACTGCTTGAAGGCGTGCTTGTTACCGAAGGCCTTCGGCACGGCCAGCTTAAGCTTGCTCATGTCGAGCAGGGTTTCGTTTACATCAAAAAGCAGCACCTTGGGCTGCGGGCGGTAGAGAGCAGAAGAAGGCATACAGAGTAGCGGCTAAGGCCAGCACGCGCCGGCACCTTGATGGTACGCAGCCGCCTTCACCACGACGGTACAGGATGATGGGCTCTGGCCTCAGCCCGCCGCCGTAACCCGCCCAAACCCTCCGGCGCCCATGCTCCGGTCCTCTCGTGGGCAGCACACCTGGCAGCTCCCACGGGCGTCCCTAAGCCGCGGCTAGTACAACCAATAAGGCTCCCGCAAACTGCGGAAGCCTTTTCGTGCACTGGACTATTGGCCTAGAAGAGGTACTGCGTGAGTCCGCGCTAGTCTACCTGCTTTAGCGGCACGTTAGCGAAGGTGCCCGTAATGGTAATGTCACACTTGCGCTTGGGAAAAGTGCTGTAGGCCACTGTTGGGTCGTTAGACTCAGTTAAGGTGGCAGTATATGTGCCGCTCAGGAGCTGCCGCTTGGCATCGTAGCTACTGATGGTGAAGCTGCCCGACACGTGCTGCATGCTGCTGGGGTATAGGATGGTACCGCCGCCCCGGCTTTCGGGCAGGTCGTAGTAGTAGGTTACGTCCGCATCCAGGGTTCGGTCGCGGAGGGTTTTGAGGGTGTAGGTGCCGGTGAGTGTGGCGGGCAATTTCGCGCGGTCTAGCGCGAAGCCCATGCCCTCGGTGCCGGTGGTTGGCCCTACGCCCACTGATAGGCTCTGGGCCGTCTGCGCGACAGACCCCTTTAGTTGCGGTGCCTGAAAGGTGGTATCCCGGTGCTGCCCGTTATCCTGATACACAATGGAGCGGCTATAGGTAACGGCAGGCTCCGGCATAGGCTCGGGTGTTTCTTCCCGATCATCTTTATCACAGCCAGCGGTAAAGGCCAGCGCCAGGCCCAGCAATAGCGAGAGAGTAGCGTTGTATTTCATAAGGAATAGAGCAGTATAAAAACACTATATAGAAAACTGTGCCAAGCCTGGAATGGTGGCTTTTACTGGTATGCTATGCTCCATCAGCGTGAGTTTAGTATAGCTAAGGTTTCAACAAGGGGCACAGCTTTATGATTTGGTACTGAATCATGTCAGTAGCTAGTCCAGCAGATCTGGTATTTCTCGCATTGGCATCCTCTGACATATAGTTTCAATTGCCGCTTCACCGTTTTCAGCAATCAAACATAGAAAATCATCGAAGCCCCCGTATACCTTACCTTCCTCATCCATGTATAGCGACATATGGTCTGAGTACGCCTGGCCAATAATGCAAAGGGCACTACAGCCAATGCGCTGCTTGTAATTATTCAGTGCCCAATCCGTATCTACGTCTGCTGCTGCCTTACTAGCATCAAAATGGAGTATGCTCGTATTTCCATCCTGATAACTAAATGTAATTCGCAACCCACCAAACTCCTGCAAAAAATCCTCAATGGCAGAAAACCAAGGGTATCTTTCTATTCTTAGTGCTAACTGATAACTGAGCGTTGAAATGACTCGATCTGGCTGCCAACCAGCTTTTGCCAGTTGCTCCAATGTCGATTGTGATAGAATAATCATATTACATCAGATGTAAGCTAATCTCAGCTAGCATCTAAGGGTAAAGCAAGTAAAAACTGTACGGCATTTACTAAAATGAAAAACCGGTAGTTGTTAGCTACCGGTTTTTCATTTTCTCTCCTTACGAACCGCAGGCCTCGCAGGCGTCTGGGTTATCCAGGGAGCAGGCCATGTCGGAGGCATTCTGGGCCGATACGTTCAGCGGCTCCAGGGTCTCGGCGGCTTGCTTCTGCACCGTGAACTTGATGGCATCCACGGCGGCTTTGGTGCGCAGGTAGTACATGCCGGTTTTCAGGCCCTTCTTCCAGCTGTGGAAGTGCATGCTGGTAAGCTTGCCGAAGTTCACGTTCAGCACGTGCAGGTTCAGGCTCTGGCTCTGGCAGATGTACGCGCCGCGGTCGGCCGACATATCAATGATGCGGCGCTGCGAAATCTCCCACACCGTCTTGTACAGGTCCTTGATGTTCTGCGGAATGTTCGGGATGTCCTGCACCGAGCCGTTGGCGGCAATGATGGCGTTCTTCATCTGGTCGTTCCACAGGCCTAGCTTCACCAGGTCCTTGAGCAGGTGCTTGTTCACCACCATGAACTCCCCGCTCAGCACGCGGCGCACATAGATGTTGGAGGTGTACGGCTCAAACGACTCGTTATTCCCCAAGATCTGGGCCGTAGAGGCCGTAGGCATGGGGGCTACCAGCAGGGAGTTGCGTACGCCGTGCGCCATTACCTGGGTGCGCAGCGTTTCCCAATCCCAGCGGCCGGAGCTTGGCGTTACGCCCCACATATCGAACTGGAACTGGCCCTTGCTCAGGGGCGAGCCGGGGAAGGTCTCGTAGTGACCGTCCTTGATGGCGAGGTCCTTGGAGGCCGTCATGGCCGCGAAGTAGATGGTCTCGAAGATGTCCTTGTTCAGGCCGGCTGCTTCGTCGCTCTCGAAGGGCATGCGCAGGGCAATGAACGTATCGGCGAGGCCCTGCACGCCCAGCCCGATGGGGCGGTGGCGGCGGTTGCTACGCTCCGCCTCTACCACGGGGTAGTAGTTGATGTCGATGACCTTGTTGAGGTTCATCGTGGCGTGGTAGGTTACCTCGTAAAGCTTCTGGTGGTCGAAGATCAGGTTGCCGGCTTCGTCGGGGCGCACGTAGCGGGGCAGGGCCAACGAGGCCAAGTTGCACACGGCTACCTCATCCTTGTCGGTGTACTCCATAATCTCGGTGCAGAGGTTGGAGCTCTTAATGGTACCGAGGTTCTTCTGGTTGCTCTTGTTGTTGGCGGCGTCCTTGAACAGCATGTAGGGCGTGCCGGTCTCGGTCTGGCTTTCCAGAATGGCAAACCACAGGTCCTGGGCCTTAATGGTTTTGCGGCCGCGGCCTTCGCGCTCATACTTCTGGTAGAGCTTCTCGAACTCCTCGCCGTAGCACTCGTCTAGGCCAGGGCACTCGTTGGGGCACATCAGCGTCCAGTCGCCGTTGGCTTCCACGCGCTTCATGAACAAGTCGGGCGTCCAGAGGGCGTAGAACAAGTCGCGGGCGCGCATTTCTTCCTTACCGTGGTTCTTCTTCAGGTCCAGGAAGTCGAAGATGTCGGCGTGCCAGGGCTCCAGGTACACCGCGAAAGCGCCCTTACGCTTACCGCCGCCCTGGTCTACGTAACGGGCCGTGTCGTTGAACACCTTCAGCATGGGCGTGAGGCCATTGGAGGTGCCGTTGGTGCCTTTGATGTAAGAGCCCGTGGCGCGCACGTTGTGCACGGCCAGGCCAATACCACCGGCGCTCTGCGAAATCAGGGCGCAGTTCTTCAGCGTGTCGTAGATGCCCTCAATGGAGTCGTCCTTCATCGTGAGCAAGAAGCACGAGCTGAGCTGGGGCTTGGGCGTACCGGCGTTGAACAGCGTGGGCGTAGCATGCGTGAACCACCGCTCGCTCATGAGGTTATAGGTCTCAATGGCAGCGGCAATGTCTTCCTTGTGAATGCCCACGGCCACGCGCATAATCATGTGCTGGGGCCGCTCTACTACCTTGCCATCGAGGCGCAACAGGTACGAGCGCTCCAGCGTCTTGAAGCCAAAGTAGTCGTAGTTATAGTCGCGGTCATAGATAATGGCCGAGTCGAGGGTAGCGGCGTTGGCGTGCACGATTTCCCACACATCCTGGGCAATCAGCGAGGCATTTTCGCCGGTCTTGGGGTCCTCGTAGGTGTGCAGCCGCTTCATGGTGCTGCTGAACGACTTGCTGGTCACCTTGTGCAGGTTGCTCACGGCAATGCGCGCCGCCAGAATCGCGTAGTCGGGGTGCTTGGTGGTGAGCGAGGCCGCGGTTTCAGCCGCCAGGTTGTCCAGCTCAACGGTGGTTACGCCGTCGTAGATGCCGTCGATAACCTTCTTCGCCACCTCAATCGGGGAGATGAAGTTCTGGTTCAGCCCGTAGCAGAGCTTCTCGATGCGGGCCGTTACTTTATCGAATTTAACGGACTCGCGGCGGCCGTCGCGTTTGATTACCAACATAGGCGTAGCAGTTGATGGAGGGGGTGAAGTATAGGTGTAGCCGGTACAGGCCGGCCAAGCAGTTCAGGCAGATAATCGGGCCGAAACCTTGCCACTTGAGCAGGTCGACGGTTCCGAATATATCCGCTCTGGTATCTCAGGACAAACCTATTCTTTAGAAGTTTTCCACATACTGTTAAAACGCTAGTGCTTAGGCCCTTTTTTGTCATTCAGGCATGTCTATATAGCAAGCTAAAACGATTAGAAATTGGGTTGTTGTTTTCCCCCAGAAGTGGTATTGTCGGTGGGGAAGGCGGAGTGGCCTAGGGAAGCTCCCCTCCTCAGATGAGGAGGGGCTGGGGGTGGTTGATAGACGCAAGAACAATTTTAGATCTAGCTCTAATTGCTGTTCTAGGCCAGTCAACCACCCCCAACCCCTCCTCATCTGAGGAGGGGAGCTAGTTCTAGTTTGCTAGCTTCAGCACAGCTACGGATGGGCAAAGGATTCACTTACTTGCTACCTGCCTTTCCCCGATACCTGCTTAGCGCCCTACCCGGCATGACGTTCAGTTTCTTCGCGACGCCCGACTTCGACTTTACCACCCAGTTTGCGCAGTACCTGCAAGTGCCCGTGCACGACGGTCAGGTTAGCTTACCGGACCACCTAGGTCAGGGCTATGTGCGCAAGCTGCAGTTTGGGCTGGATTTCAAGGTGACCATGCACCGCTACGAGCTGCACGAAGACCTCGTCATTCACCGGCAGGCGGCCGGCGGGAGCAGCGACCAGGTGACCATCTTCTTCTACAGCAATGAGCAGCCGCTGGACATTGCCTTCACCAACCATCCGCAGGTACGGTTTTCCCAGCGCGACGACTCGGCCGTGCAGCTTACCTCCAACGACCTGAGTTCCACCATCCGGTTTCCGGCCCGGCACGCGGTGCACTACCTGGTGGTAGCCCTCAAAACGCCCCGCCTGAAGGCGCTGCTGGCCGGTAACGAGCCTCACCCGGTGCTCAGCACCCTTACGGCCGATGGAAGCTCTTTCCTGTTTTTTGATAGCCTGTCGGCCGAAGCCAAGCTGTTGCTTAGGAACATCACGGAGGTAAACCAGCACGACGGTCTAAGCCATTTCTATACCCAGGTAAAGGTGCAGGAGCTGCTGTACCTGGTGTTTCGCAAGCTGATGCTGCGCGAATCGGCTCCGCACCAGCCCATCAATAGTGCCGACGCCGAACGGCTCCTGCGGGTGCACAACCAGTTGCTCACTGACCTGAGCACCCCGCCCGTACTACGTGAACTGGCCCAGCAGGCGGCCATGAGCGAAACCAAGCTCAAGCAGCTCTTCAAGCAAACCTTCGGTAGCTCGGTGTACACGTATTTCCAGCAGGCTCGCATGAAGGAAGCCGCTTTCCTGCTGAAGCAGGGCCAGCACTCGGTGGCCGAGGTGGGCTACGAGTTGGGCTTCTCCAACCTGAGCCATTTCAGTCGGTTGTTTGAGAAGCACTACGGCCTTCACCCCAAGCGCTACTCGCAGTCGTAGAGGGGGCGCTAGCCGAGGTAGTTAGGCGGAAACACCTGCTGCCCGTACTCCTGGGCCAGGGCCTGAATGCGCTGAATGGCTTCCGGAGTAAGCACCGGCGGCGGCAGAAACTGGCCTACGGCTACCGGCTCACCAATCTGCTGGAAAAACTCGTCTAGGCCAGCTGGCACCACCGTGCACAGCAGTCGGGCGGGCTGCGTGCTCTTGTTTTTGAAGCCGTGCACCACCCCGCCCTTCGGAATGCGGATGAATGAGCCGGCGGTGGCTAGGTGCGTGCCATACTCCGATTTGACTTCCACTTCACCTTCCATTACAAAGAAGGTTTCCTCAATGTCGGCGTGAGCGTGGGGGCCGGGGCCACCGCCGGGGGGCACCAGCATCTCAATGGTGGCGTAGGCGCCGGCCGTGTCGTGGCTGCTGGTCAGAATGCGGTAGTTGCTGCCCATTACGGCCAGGGTGCGGCCCTGCTGGGGTCCCAGGATGGTGGGAGCTTGCGTGTGCTTGTCCATGGTAGTTGTCTGAAAGTGTGTTGCAAAGGTGGCCTAGCCTGCTCTCCAGGGCTACTCCAAAACGGCGCAAAAACAGTCCGATACGGTGAGGCATCCAGGCTGCCGTATCGGACTGTTTTTGCGCCGTTTTGCGCTAGTACTCGGGGCAGTCACAGCCCCACCTTTGTCATGCAACCAGCCACCCCGCAGTAGCCAGCCATTGGGTAGGCCACTACAGACGAAACGCGGGCTTAGCTGATTGCGGCATTCACTTAAAATCAACCCCCATGCGTAAAGTACTGTACGACCGGTTCGGCGACGAACAGGTTCTGGAGGTGCGCGAGCAGCCCGCCCCCACCATCAGCCAAAACCAATTGCTGATTCAGGTAAAAGCCGCTTCTATCAACCCCTTAGACTGGAAAATCTACCATGGCGAGATGAAGCTGCTGTCGGGGTCATCGTTCCCTAAAGGCGTCGGCATCGACTTCGCCGGCATTGTGTCGCAGGTGGGCTCCGGCGTCACGCGCTACCGGCCCGGCGATGCCGTGTTTGGCTTCCTGGAGGTATTTAAAGGTGGTGCTCTGGCCGATTACGTGGTGGTCACGGAGGAAGCCATTGCTCACAAACCGGCCAACATTTCCTTCGACCAGGCGGCGGCCCTGCCGGTGACTGGCCTAGCCGCCCTGCAAATCGTTGATCAGCTGGCGGGCGTGAGGCAAGGCCACGAGGTGCTCATCAACGGGGCCACGGGTGGCGTAGGCCTGTTTGCCATTCAGCTGGCCAAGCAGCGCGGCGCCCGCGTAACGGCCGTGGCTGGTCCGGCGGGGCTGGGGCAAGCCACCCAACTGGGTGCCGATTCGGTAATAGATTACACCAAGCAACGCATTGGCGAACTGCCGCAACGGTTCGACGCCATCATTGACATGTCAGACAAACTCAGTTTTACCGCGGCCCAGCAACTGCTGAAGCCTCGGGCCACGTTTGTGAGCATGCTGCCCTCGCCGCTGGGGCTGGCCAGGGCCTTTTTCCACAACTTGTTCTCGGGTCAGAAACACCAAATTCTCATTCTGAAGCCCAGCGCCACTGGCCTACGCACGTTGGCCGCGCTGGCTGAGGGTGGGCTGCAAATTCCGGTGGAGAAAGTGTATGACTTGGCCAATATCCGGCAGGCCTACCAGGAAACCAGCCAAGGCCAGGTGAAGGGCAAGGCCGTGGTGGTGCTCGATTGAAGGACTAGCAACGAGGTTTTGCCCGTTCGCCAAATGGTGAGATATGGCACGTAGCTCTTGAGGCCGCGAGAAAAGGATACGATAGGCCGATTTATCTCTTTTGGGCTACCAGCTTCACCAGGCGGTGAGTTTCCAGTGAGAAATCGGCTATGTCCATGGGCTCCTCGTAGCGCAGTATCCGGAACCCCGCCTCCGCGTAGACGTTCTTGAGCTCATCGGTGGCAAACCCAAGCGTCTGGCCTGGCTTGCCGGGGCGCACCCGGTTGATATCGGCATGGAAGTTCTCGAAGACTACTAGGCCACCTGGTTTGAGCGCAGCCTGCACTTGGGCTACGTGGGTGCTTTCATCGGCGTAAGCCAGCACTATCAGGTCCCAGTAGTTGGTGCCCCAGTCGTATTGCGTAGCATCAGCCTCCACGGTGTTGAGTTGCAGCCCTAGTTGCTGCGCCTGCTGCTGCGCGAGGTGTAGGGCCTGCTCCGCTATATCCACGCCCGTCACGTGCCAGCCCAGCTGAGCTAGGTATAAGGCGTTGCGACCTTCTCCCATGTGCATATCCAGGGCCAACCCCGCGGACATGTGGCCTACGGTTTCTATTAACAGCGCATTGGGTTGGGAGTTAAAGCGAGTACTACGCCAAGCAGGGTCTGTAAATGCACGATTCCAGCGCACGCGCTGCTCCTGCACTTCGTCGGCAGACGGAGTTACTGCGGCTTTATGCTGCGGTGAGAGTTTCATTGAGTACAGCAATGCGGTGAAACAGCTACACCAAAGGCTGAGCAGTGCACCGTACTGGCCTAGCGTGCTTACTTCACTGGGCCTTTATACTCCAACCCAAAGCGCTTGGCATAGCTGGCCAGCGGCTCCATACCAATGGCGGCGCGGCGTTCATCTACGTGGGCTTCGTCTTCGATGGGCGAGAAAACGGTTTTGCCGGTTGCGGCGTCGGTGTGGAGCTGGCTGCCGTAGATCTGGGGCTTGCCCTGCCCAATCAGGATTCGGTCTTGCAGCAGCGCCAGCGCCGACTTTGATAGGTCGCCGCGCTCGGCGGCCTGCTTGGCCATGGGGAAGTACTTCTGCTGCGTAGCCAAGTCAGAGTGCTGAATCACGAGGAACACCGTAGTGGTACCCGTATTCCCGACCTCCGACTTCTTAGGCCACCCGTGCGTGTCGAGCAGTTTGGTGATGCGCTGCAGGTTGCGGGCGTCCGTGGCCTCAATCTCCTTCCAAAGCGCCGTCATCTCCGGCGACTTCATGCCGTATTGCTTCTCGATGGCCTCGTACTTCAGGCGCCCACCTTGGTCGGAGGCGTAGATGGAGTCGAGCTGCTGCTTCAGGGGCTTGTTGTAGTTGGCTTCCACTTTAGCCACGGCCGCTTCCAGCTTCGCTAGCATGGGCTGCCAGCGCTTGTCGGCGTGCAGGGTAGTTAGGTCGGTGTCTTGCTTCACGTGGGCCACGTTTTCCCAGCCGGCTGTGGTGGCTTTGTCGAGGTACTGGAAAGCTTTGGTGGCGTCGCCGGCCAAGGCCCAGCTGCAGGCCGCGTTGTAGAGGTCGGTGCTGGTGGGCTGGGCTTTGGCTTGCTTAAATGCCTGGTCATAGAGCTCCCCGGAACTCTTATAGCTCTTGGCCGCATAAGCATCTGCCGCCTGCTGGTTGAGCTTCCGGAACTCGCTTTGGGCAAAGGTGAGGCTGCTGCTCAGTAGAAGAGCCGCCAGTAGGGTAGTGGCCTTTTTCATAGGGTAATGGATGTATAAGCTGTTGAAATAAATGGCAGGTTGTCAAATTTTTAACTAGCCGCTGCAGTGAGCCGCCCTGGCAATAATACGATTTTGCTATAAACGCGAAAGGGGGCGCCAATCGTATGATTAGCGCCCCCTGGTATAGGTTGCATCAAGCAGTGTCCTAGGCCACTCTTACTATGCAGCTAGCCGATTAAAAGTCCTCGTCGAGGGAGAAAGCGTTTGAAGTCCGCTCGCTCATTACGCCGGCCTTCTGGTACTCACCCACCCGCTTCTCGAAGAAGTTGGTTTTGCCCTGCAGCGAAATCATTTCCATGAAGTCGAAGGGGTTGGTAGAGCCATAAATTTTGCTGTAGCCCAGGGCATCCAGCAGGCGGTCGGCCACAAACTCAATGTACTGCGACATCAGCTGGGCATTCATGCCGATCAGGTTCACGGGCAGCGCGTCGGTTACGAACTCCTGCTCTATGGTCACCGCGTCGCGGATGATTTCGTGCACACGAGACTCGGGTAACTTATTCTGCAGGTGGTCTTTGTAGAGCAGGCAGGCGAAGTCGCAGTGCAGCCCTTCGTCGCGGGAGATAAGCTCATTCGAGAAGGTCAGGCCGGGCATCAGGCCGCGCTTCTTCAGCCAGAAGATCGAGCAGAACGAGCCAGAGAAGAAGATGCCTTCTACAGCGGCAAAGGCAATCAGGCGCTCGGTGAAGTTCTCCGAGTTGATCCACTTGATGGCCCACTCACCCTTCTTGGCCACGGCCGGTACGGTCTCCAGAGCGTTGAAGAGGTAGTCTTTCTGCTTGGGGTCTTTGATGTAGGTGTCAATCAGCAGGGAGTAGGTCTCCGAGTGAATGTTTTCCATCATCACCTGGAAGCCGTAGAAGCAGCGGGCCTCAGCCATCTGCACTTCCTGCATGAAGTTTACGGCCAGGTTCTCGTTCACGATGCCATCGGAGGCCGCGAAGAAAGCCAGTACGTGCGAGATGAAGTGACGCTCGCCGTCGTTGAGGTTTTCCCAGTCCTTCTGGTCCTGGGAGAGGTCAATTTCCTCGGCCGTCCAGAAAGAGGCCTCGGCCTTCTTGTACATCTGCCACACATCATTGTGCTGGATTGGGAAGAGGACGAAGCGGTTGGGGTTCTCGGTGAGCAGAGGTTCCATGGCAGCAGGATAGAATGTGAGTAGTGGTAGCAACGCCCGCCAGCGAGGGGGCGGGTCTCTAACTCTGGTCCCGCCGGGTTTGTTCACAACAATTGCCAGAAAGGCGGGCGAGTCAGGGAGCCAAAGATAACCCTCACTTTTGGGAAGGTCGGCTCGGCAGTAGCGTTTTTTCTGTGTTAATTTTTGTGTATGCTACTAGGCCCCTGCCGGTTGTGCGCACCTGTCCGGAGTGCCACCGGATCCTGGAATAAGTCCAGCTTTATAAAAGTTATCCACATTCTGTGTGTGGACAATGTTGGTTATCCACAAAACTGCTATTCGCGTATGCGCTGGCGCGTTCCTGCATATAGGCCTACTAGAGCTCAGGAAGGCAGGGGCAATGATGTTTAATGAGTTAGGGTTTGGATTTGTAAAATCATCCTTCTACTTTTGCCTTCCATTTTTCAGAAACCGCGAAGACGCCGATGTACGCAATTGTCAACATAGCCGGGAAGCAGACCAAGGTCGAAGCCAATAAATTTGTATACGCCCACAAGCTGGCTGGCAACGTCGGCGACAGCGTAGAGCTGGGCAAAGCCCTCCTCACCGATGATAACGGAACCGTTACCATTGGAGCTCCGCTGCTGGACGTAACTGTAACCGGAACCATTCTGGCCCACGTAAAGGGTGATAAAGTTCTGGTGTTCAAGAAGAAGCGCCGTAAGGGCTACAAGAAGCTGAACGGTCACCGTCAGCAGTTCACCAAAGTAATGATCAACACTATTGGGTAATTGAGTTGCCTGTTTTGCGTTGCCAGTGGCCAGTTCAGTAGAATTCGGCTTTGATCCTGGCAGCCGGCAACCCTCTACTCTCAACTCAACAATACCATGGCACACAAGAAAGGCGTAGGTAGCTCCAACAACGGTCGTGAATCGCATTCCAAGCGTCTCGGCGTGAAAATTTTCGGTGGTCAAGGCATCATCGCCGGCAACATCATCGTTCGTCAGCGTGGCACGAAGCACCACCCCGGTCAGAACGTGGGTATCGGTAAAGACCACACCCTGTTCGCGATGATCGACGGCACGGTGCAGTTCCGCAAGGGCCGCAAAGACCGTTCGTTCGTATCGGTAGTTCCCGCTGTAGTTGACGCCGCTGAGGTTTCTACTTCCGCTACTGCCTCTGCTGAAGCGCACGACAACGCGTAACTCTCGGTAACTCCGGAGTTAGAGATATAGAAAAGGGACTGCTCGAGAGGGCAGTCCCTTTTTGCGTTCGACTGGCCTAGCGTTAAGTTATCGCATACAGCACCGGTTTACTGGGGCTGGCATCTAGCTCTAGGCTGGTGACTTGCAGGTTTAGTAGGTAAAGGCCGTCCTCTACCTCGTCGGGCACGAAGATGAGTTCGGTGATGGTGGCTGCGTGGCGCGTGGCGTGGGGGTACTGCCAGAAGCCGTGGTGGGCTAGTAGCTCTCCGTCGTCCTCTTCACGGTCTACGCTGGGCAGGTCGAGGAGCAAGTGTTCAATGTGCTGCTCCGCTAGGTACTGGCCTAGAGCTGGCTCTAGGTAGGTAGGATTCGTGCCGGAGTACTGGCGGGTGCGCTTGGCCTTGTGGTTAGGCAGGGTGCGCAGAATAATAGCTTCGGGGCGAATAGTCGCATCGGGTCCGCCTTCCAACTCGCGCCGAAAATCGTTTAGCATCACCACTTGGTCGCCTTTGGGCTGGGGGCGGGGCTGCACCGAAACCAAACGGGCAACGAATAGAAACCGGCGCAGGCAGCGGTTGAGGGTGGCGTGTGGCTCAGCGGAGATGTGACCGTAGCATTCGGTGTGGGTGCCGTTGCCGTGGGGCGTTACGTGTACGCGCTTGTAGTTAGTGCTGCCGCCTTCCGCCACGCTACCCACAAAGTTGCCTACCCGTATCACATCAAACTGCACTGGCTCGGCCCAAAAACAGTTGACTTGATTTTCGCCCGGCGCCAAGGGCAGGGAAATATCCAAGGGAGCATTGGGGTTGAAGGAAAACGTGCGGCCCTGGTAGGGGTAAGTAGCAAACATACAATAGGTATTAAACAGCGTTTGGCTGAGATGCCGCCACTACGTTGGTCTGCTCAGCCGCCAGTTTATTCAGGATTTCGGCAATTTCTGGGGCGTGGCTGATAACCATAAAGTGGCCGCCACCCCGGATGAGGTACTCAATGGGCGTGGGGCCGGGCGGGAATACTCGGTCATGGGTGCCCAGAATCTGGGTGCTGGAGCCGGCAGTGGTGCTGTCCCAATGCAGTAGGCGGTCGATGGCCCACTTGGTGTACACGGGCTCCATGTCGCGCAGAATTTCCTTAAACAGTGGGTACTCCTTGTTCTTCACCCCGAAGTACCATTGCCCAGCCCGCGGGAACAGCTTCAGCATCTGGGGCGGCACCAGGTGGTACACGCCCGTTGCCCTAATCAGGCGTAGCAGCGGCGGTAGGCAGCTGGAATCGGGGATGCTGGAAATAAGCACCGTGCGCAGCTCCGGCCGCATCCGTGTAATTTCCAACGCCACCATTCCCCCAAATGACACGCCCACCAGCAACCCCAACTGGCCTAGCGGAATCTTGGCAGACATCCGAGCCGCATAATGCGGCAGGGTTTCATCCGGCTCAGGGGTAAGCCACTGCACCACCTGATTCTCATGCTGTAGCAGCGGCTGCAGGTTCCGGAAAATCCGCTCGTCGGCCCCAAGGCCCGGAATGAGGTAGATCATTGAAGAATGAATGAGTGGAGTGAATGAGTGAAACGGCTTTATTAGTGGCCTAGCCTACATGGGTAAAAGGCTGACTTACTCATGTATTCTCCTCACTCATTCACCACTTAGGGTTCGATGCGCAGGAATACTCCTTCCAGGTAAAAGATGTTGTGGGGTTGATCGGATTCGTATTCTTCGGGGTCTTCGGTTTCAGCGTTCAAGCTGATGTCAAAGGTTTCGTCGTCCTCTTCGCCGTCTTCGTTCTCGTCCTCGTCACCAAAGGGGCCATCGGCGGGGTAGGTGCAGGAGAGCTTAAGGGCCACGTTGGGCAGCGGTACGGGTTGGCTTTCCTCGCTGCTGTATTCGAGTAGGCAGGGCCATTCCGTAACGGTGGCGAGGGCGTCGGCCACGTCCTCCTGGATGGCCTCGGCGCGGGGGCCCGCCAACCGAATCAGCAGGTCAAGCTGCTGAAAGGGAAGGCCTAAGTGAAAGAAGTGAAGTTCCTGATCAAAAAAGGTGGTGGCCCAGATAGTTACGTCGTCGGATGTGTCAAAAACAATAGCCGTAATCTGCACCTGCTCGATGAAGAAGTCGGTATCGTCGGCAAGGGCATCAATAAGTCTTCTCATACCAGCACTAGAGTTGCAACATACACTAAAGTTCAGCCCCAATTTGGGTGCAACAACCCCGCGCCCACTGGGCAGCTAGCGTGCTATTGCCCGAAATGGGAAAGGGAAATTAGGACTTTTGGCGCGGCAACTAGGGTTTAATCCAGTAAAAATGCGGGAGCCAGCCCTAAGTACCTGAGTAGCCGCGCGCTATTTGCAAAGCTCGACTGTGCACCGTTCCTACTCTTCTTCCTGAAATAACTCCAACGTAATCTGGTCGGCCAGCAGCTTGCCTTGGTCAGTGAGGACGAGTACGTGCTGGGGGCTAAGCGTGGCCCAGCCGGCGTGTTGCAGCTCCTGCAGATAGGTGGCCCGCGGGCCCAGCAGGTCTACGCCTAGAGCGTCGCGGAGGTGGCCTAAGTCGCAGCCCTGAGCGGTGCGTAAGCTGGTCATCAGGTACTCATTGGCACGGTCGGTGGCGGAAAGGTGCTCCACGGTGGCGGGTACCTCGGCGCGCTCTAGCACGGCCTGCACGTACTGGGGGTTATTGGCAACGGTGTACTGACGAGTGATTCCGTTGAAGGAGTGGGCGCTAGGGCCTAGGCCTAGGTAGGGCACCCCGCGCCAGTACGCTGAGTTGTGGCGCGACTCGCGGCCGGGCTGGCAGAAGTTACTGATTTCGTACTGCTGATAGCCGTGGCGGCTGATTTCCTGGAGCAGGCGCTCAAACTGGTGGGCCACAAACTCCTCGGGCGCCGCCAGAAACTTGCCCTTCTTCAGCTGCCGCCCAAATACCGTATCGGGCTCAATGGTGAGGGCATAGCAGGAAAGGTGAGGCACGCCCAACCCAAAGGCAATTTCCATATCCCGCTCCCAAATGCCGTGGCCCTCGGCGGGCACTCCGTAAATCAGGTCTACGGAAATGTTCTCGAAGCCCGCGTCCTGAGCCAGCTCCACGCAGACCCGCGACTCCTCAGCGGAGTGGGCCCGATTCATCATGCGCAGGTGCGGCTCGTGGAAGGTCTGCAGGCCGATGCTCAGGCGGTTGATAGGTGAGGCGGCCAACTCTCGCAGCTTGAGCGCCGTGAGGTCGTCGGGGTTAGCCTCTAGGGTTATTTCCGCATTCGGGGCCACCGCGAAGTTGCGGTGGATGGCTTCGAAAATAGTATTGAGCTCAGCCTCCGTGAGCAGGGAAGGAGTGCCGCCGCCGAAGTAAATCGTGTTGAGTTGGGGAGACTGGCCTAGATAGTCACGACGCAGCTCCATCTCCCGCACTAAGGCTTCCACAAAACGGCTTTTCAGCGCCATGGAGGTGCTGAAATGAAAGTCGCAGTAGTGGCAGGCTTGTTTGCAGAAGGGAATATGAAGGTAGAGGCCGGACATGAGTGGAAGCAGCAAAAGAGTGGCCTAGCGGTGCGGTAGACGCTATCCTAACAGGGTAAGGCCGAACAAGGTGCGCCGGGGAAAATACTCCGGCAGGCGAAAAAGAAAGCCGACCATACTCTGGCGTACTTTCGGGAAATTAAAAGCGCGTTTTTGCGTTTCAGTTCCCAAATGTACGCCCGCCTTTTCTTTCTTGGCCTGCTAAGCTGGTGGCTATTAAGTGGCCTGGCAACGGCGCGCGCGCAAACCAGCCCAAACACTCTGGCGCAACCTGCCCTGCAAACGCCGCCGGCTCCCGCTAGGCCAGTCCAGCGGCCCGACTCGGTGGCGCAGCGGCGGGTGCTGCCCGCCCGGCGGCCCGTAGCGCTGGCCCTGCAAGTAGAAGCCGCCGACCTGCCCGTGGTACGGCGCTACCGCTACCGGCGGGTGCTGCCCGACTCTGCGGCCGCCGTGCGCGAGTTGCGGGAGTTGGTGCTGGCCCTGCAGGGTGATGCCTACCTCACGGCCTCGGCCGATGAACAGCGCTGGGGCCACGACTCTCTGCGGGTGCGCCTGTACGTGGGTGAGAAGTTTCAGTGGGCCCAATTGCGCAATGGCAACCTCGGCGACGGGCTGATGACGCGGGCCGGCTACCGCGAAAAGCTGTATCGGGGGCAGCCGTTTCAGCCCAAAGAGTGGGCGCAGCTGCAAGAGCGCATTCTGCACGAAGCCGAGAACCAGGGGTTTCCCTTCGCTACCGTTACCCTCGACTCGTTGGAGCTGAACGGGGCAGAAGTAGCGGGCCGCGTGGTGCTGCAGCGGGGTCCGGCGGTAGTATTTGACTCCCTCCAGATTGTGGGCAAAACCAAAACCCGGGTGGGCTTCCTGACGCGCTACCTGCAGATATTTCCGGGGCAGCCTTACAGCCAGCAGAAGATACAAGAGGCAGCGCGGCGGCTCCGGCAGTTGCCTTACCTGCAGCTACGGGCTGAGCCCGAAGTGCGGTTTGCCCTGGGCAAGGCACGGGTGTACCTGTTGCTCGAAGATCGGGCCTCCAGCCAGTTTGATGCTATTGTGGGCGTGCTACCCAATGCCAACCCCGGCGTAGGCCAGAAGAAAGTTCAGATTACGGGCGACGTCACCCTGAACCTGCGCAACATCAAGGGCGGCGGCAAAGGCATCGGCATCCAGTGGCGTAAACTCGATGCTACCTCCCAGCTACTCGATGCCCAATATGTGCACCCCAGCTTTTTCGGGACGCCGCTGGAAGTAGGCGGCACGTTTAATCTACTCAAACAAAACGAGCAGTTTCTGACTGTGCGGCCCCGCCTGCAGGTTACGTACCCCACGGCGCACGCCGGGCGGGTATCCTTTTTCACCGAGCGCCGCAGCTCCCGCCTGCTAGGCGACTCCACCGCGTTGTCCGTGTACACCACTAGCCTCCCAGAGAACATCGACTCCGAGTTCAACTCCTACGGCGTCGATTATGCTTGGAATACCCTCGACGACCCGTACCTACCGCGGCGCGGAATCCTAGCCAGTGGACAAGGGGCCGTGGGTACTAAACGCATCAACCGTAACCCCGATTTACGGGAGCAGTTGTACCAAACAGTGCCATTACGCTCTACCCAAATCAGTTTGGGTGGACGCGTGGAGCGCTACTTCCGGATGGGCCGCAATGGGATGCTGTTTACGCGGGTGCGCGGCGAGGCTCTGCTCAATCAGCGGCTGTTTCTAAACGATCTGTTTCGGTTGGGTGGCCTAGCCACGTTGCGCGGTTTCAATGAACTGAACTTCTACGCCAGCCAGTATGCCGTGGGCACCGCCGAATTTCGGCAATTCACCGGCCCCGATTCCTACGTGTTCGTCTTCGCCGATCAGGCCTGGCTGCGGCGCGACATCACCACCGAAACCTCCCACGATACGCCGACTGGCCTAGGGGCCGGTCTTAGCTTCCGAACCCCGGCTGGGCAGTTTCAGTTTGTGTACGCCCTGGGCCGCGACCAACAGCAAAAGTTTGCCCTGGGCTCCGGTAAGATTCACTTCGGCATCACCAACCGGTTCTAACAGTTTGTTGCCTATAAAATGAAAAAGCCCTGACATCAGAGTGCCAGGGCTTTTTATACAACTTGATAAAGGCTATTGAGCCGCCAGAGCTTTCTTCAGTTCACCGGCTGCTAACTCTTCCGCCTGCATAGCTTCCGGAATAATAGCACCCATCCCGAAGAACTCGTGGGTTACGTTGTCATACAGTTGGTACTTCACTGGGACCCCAGCCGCTTGCAGTTTATCGGCGTACGCCTTGCCTTCACTCATCAGCGGGTCGATGCCAGCTCCAATAACAGTGGCAGGAGCCAAGCCCTTCACGTTAGGGGCCGTTACCAGTGAAATCAGCGGGCTTTTGCCATCAGCGGGCGTGCGCAAATATTTATCAAAGAACCAGGCCATGAAGGGTTTGCTCAGGGGCTTGGCGTTGGCGTTCTTCTGGTAAGAAGGAGTGTTCAGGTCGTAGCCAGCAATGGGATATACCAGCAGCTGATGCTTGGGCTGCATGGCACCTTTGTCGCGGGCCATCATGCAAACGGCCGCCGCTAGGTTGCCGCCAGCGCTTTCGCCGGCTACGGCTACCCGTTTAGGGTCACCCTTGATGGAAGCAGCATTCTTTAGCACCCATTGGTAAGCGGTAAACGCATCGTTGTGGGCCGTGGGAAATTTGTTTTCGGGAGCCTGCCGGTAGGCCACCGACACGAAGATGGCCCCGCTTTTCTCGGCCAAGGCCCGCACTGACGAGTCGTAGGTATCGAGGTTAGCAATTACCCAGCCGCCGCCATGGTAATACACCACTACGGGCAGCGGTCCGGTTGCACCCTGGGGGGTATAAATGCGCGCTTTCAGGCCGGGAGCCATCACCTTGCTCATGGTATCCAGCTTGGATGGGGGAGCCTGCACGTGGAAGTCGGCCATAACGGCCATAGCGGCATCCGCCGCAGATGGGGCTTTACGCACCTCGGCAACGGGCAGCTTTTCAGGTGGTGTTGGGCCTTGCAGCTTCTCCAGCTTTTCAATCACCGTTTGCATCTGGGGGCTGATGTTGGGCGCCCAGGCCGGAGCAGGACCCGCTGGCTTAATAGCGTCGGGGGTATTGGTAGCAGTGGAAGAAGCGGAAGTGTCAGCAGGAGTCGTCTCGGAGCTGGTCGTGCTGGTGGCCGTTTCAGATTCGGACTTCGGCGAGGAATTGCAAGCCGTCAGCGACAGGCCTAGGGCCAGTGCCGGAACTGCCCACCGCAGCGAGGGCAGGGCAGTGGAGAAGGAGAGAGGGGAGTTCATAGAGTTTCGGTGTGGTAGTGGTAGATAGTAAGCTGAAGTATTCTACGGGCGCGGATATTGTGGCGGTGGACAAAGGCCAAAATCCTATACTCAACCCTTAAGCGAATAATGTGTCGATAAATTTTTGTGCTGATAATCAGGCAGAAGCAGGCTTGTGTTAAGTATTTGTAACCAAGGGGTGTGCTTTTCCGAAAAACCCTACTACATTTGCATCACCAAACAGTGCGGGGTGGAGCAGTTGGTAGCTCGTTGGGCTCATAACCCAAAGGTCACTGGTTCGAGTCCAGTCCCCGCTACCTACACGACCCGGTTGCCATTACGGCAGCCGGGTCGTTTCTTTTATAGGCGTTTCTGGAGCTGTGACTCGGGTACTTGGTAGCCACCGGTCAGCGTAGGCCACTTGGTGTCAATGCAAGGGGTAATCTGTACTTTAGGTACGCTAACTCCTGCTAAATCGCCCATGCTCGACCTGGTAATTGACGCCCGCCCGGCTGACTTGGGCAATGGCTTTGGGGTAAAACGCATTCTGCCCTATCGGCTGCGGCGCATGCTCGGGCCGTTTATCTTCATGGACCACGCCGGGCCCGTGCAGGTAGCCCCGGAGCTGATACCAGCCCTGGACGTATTGCCCCACCCTCACATTGGCTTCTCTACGGTCAGCTACCTGTTTGGCGGGCAAGTAACCCACCGCGACAGTCTGGGCGTGGAGCAGATTATCCGGCCAGGCGAGGTAAACTGGATGACGGCTGGCAGCGGTATTGCTCACTCTGAGCGGTTTGAGGATCCAGCGGCCCTGGCTGGGGGCACCCTAGAAATGCTCCAGACCTGGGTAGCCCTGCCCGAAGCGGATGAGGAAAGTGCCCCCACTTTTACTAACTACCAACCCCACGAACTGCCCATCTTTACTGACCAAGGCGTGTGGATGCGCCTTATCGCGGGCGACGCCTTCGGGCTGCACAACGCCGTGAAAACGCACTCGCCGCTGTTTTACCTGCACGTGGTACTGCAAGCTGGCGCCCGGTTTGGCTTGCCTCGGGGCTACCCCGAGCGGGGCGTTTACATTGCAAAAGGCAATTTGGAAGTAGGAGGCCGCACTTACGGGGCCGGACAGCTGCTAGTCTTCACACCAGGCATCGACCCAGTACTGGTGGCCCCGGAAGCTACTACCCTAATGCTGCTGGGCGGCGAGCCTCTGGGTGAGCGGTTTATTTGGTGGAATTTTGTGTCGTCGAGGCGCGAGCGAATTGAGCAGGCTAAGGCCGACTGGCAGGCGGGCCGGATTGTGCTACCTCCGAACGACAACCATGAGTTCGTGCCCTTGCCCCAAGATCGTACTCGGCCAGCCGGGTCGGGCGGTTCTCCTCCACCCCAGGCCTTGTCCTGACTTGGCGTGGGACTGGCCTAGAGTGCTTAGGCAGGCAGAATTACCCGAAAGGTAGTGCCCTGCTGCGGTACGCTCTCTACTTCTACGTGGCCCCCCTCGGCCTGCACCAAGCGGTTTACCAGAAACAGGCCTACGCCAGTGCCTTCGCCCGCGCTCGGATGGAAACGACGGAATAGCTGAAACAGCTCGGCTCCGTGCCGCTCCAGATCCAGCCCTAGGCCATTGTCTTGTACCTCTAGCACCGCGTGAGAGCCGGAACGATGGCTGCGCAGCTGTACCAGTGCCGGCCGCGCAGGATGCCGGTACTTCACGGCATTGGCAATCAGGTTGAGCAGCACCGTACGCAGGCTGCTGCGCACAAACTCTACTTCGGGCAGGGTTGTGAAGTCGGTCTTCACCTCGGCCTTGGCTTCCTGCAACTGCGGACGGAGGGTCTGCAGAATATCAGCGGTAAGGTCGGCGAGGGGAACGCGCTCCGTGATTTGCTCACCCGGCGGGCGAGCCACCTGCACTACCGCGGCCAAATCAGTAATGGTAGTAGATAAGTTACTGAAGGAGTCCTCCATGAGCCGCAGCATCTGGCCAGCCTCTGGGTCGTGAAACGTAGCGGAGCGCCGCAGTTCCTCAAACAAGCCCTGTAAGTTGTGCACGGGCTGGCGCAGGTCGTGGGAAGCAGCGTACACGAAATTATCGAGGTCGGCATTGGTGCGGGCCAGCTGCTCATTGGCCGTGCGCAGCTCCTGGTTGCGGGCCCGTACCTCTTCGTTGGCCGCTGTCAACTGGTTGTTAGCCAGTTGAATCTGTTGGCGGGTTTCAGTAAGCTCATCCAGCGAGTCGCGCAACTGCTGGTTTACGGTTTGCAGCTGCTGGTGGTAGCGCGTGATGTACTGCCGCCACTCGTTTTTCTCAATGGCGTGGGTTACCGTTTTGTACAGGAGCTCTGGGTCGAAGTGCTGCTTTACCAGGTAATCCATTGCGCCCGTGTTGAGGGCCCGTACGGCCAAGGACTCGCTGCCCCCGCCGGTAATCATTACCACGCATAAGGTGTCGGGCGGCGTGAGCTGCTGCAGGTTGCTGAGCAGGGTCAAACCATCGGTATCCAACAGGTTATGATCGAGTAGCACGCAATCGGGGCGCAGGTTCCGAAACTGCTGCAGACCCTCGGCCCCAGAGCTGGCTTCGTGAATCTCAAACCGCTCATGCCCAATTTGCTTACCTAGGAACCGCTTATAGAGCATGCGGTCCTGCTCATTATCATCGATAAGTAAAATCTTCTTCACGCGGGGCAAATCCTAGCTCAACAGGGGTAACTCCGAGGTTTTCAACCAGTAGCTCACCAGGAGGCGGGTTTTTTCCTCCAGCATGGCATAGTCGATGGGCTTAGTCAGGTAGCTGTTGGCGCCCAGGCGGTAGCAGTCCTCAATGTCGCGGGTGTTGGTAGAGGTGCTGAAAATGATGACCGGGATAGACTGTAGCCGGGGGTCTTGCTTAACAGCAGCCAGCACAGCTCGGCCATCGGTACCGGGCATATTCAGGTCGAGCAGCACAAAGGCTGGCAGCTGCTGGGGCCAGCCGGGGAGCTTGCCGTAGCCCTGCAGATACTCAATGGCTTGGTCGCCGTCTTCACAGCGCAGCACGGGGTTAGGCAGCGCGTGCCGACGGAAGGCCCGGCCTAAGGCCGTGAAGTCTTCCACGCTGTCTTCCACCACTAAAATGGGCTTGAGAGATAAGGCTGACACTTACAAATGTTTTGAAAGGGAAAAATAAAAGGTTGCACCCTGGCCTAGTACGGAATCTACCCAAATTTCGCCGTTGTGCTTCTCCACCATTTTTCTGGCAATGGCTAAGCCCGCTCCAGTACCACCTCCATATCTGTCTTGCGTGTGAAGCCGCTTGAAGATCTTGAAGATGTTTTCGTGGTGCTTAGGATCAATTCCAATGCCATTATCGCGCACATAGAAAACATAAAAGTCCTGGGGAGTTCCAGTACCGCGAGGGCCGCGCATTTCTGGGGGCGCTAGGCCTACCTGCACCGAGCGCTCAGGGGTGTCGCTGTAGCGCATGGCGTTGGTGAGCAAGTTGTTAAAGACTTCCCGAATCCGAACCTGGTCGCAGATAAGGGTAGGCAGCGGGTCGACAATGGTAGCCGTGGTGCCCATTTGCTCAAATCGGGGCTGCAGCATGTCAATAACGTCTTCCACCACCTCCTGCATGTTGGTCTCAACGAGCGTAAGCTCCTCGCGGCCCATCCGGGAAAGCTGCAGCAACGACTCAATGAGGGATTCCATACGCTTGCTCAGGCGCACCAGCGTTTGGAGCTTGTTCACGCCCTCCGCATCCAGCTGCTCAGCATAATCCTCGAGCAGGAAAACGGAGTAGTTATGAATGCCGCGCAGGGGCTCTTTTAAGTCGTGCGAGGCCACGTAGGCAAACGAGTCTAGCTCGTCGTTGCTGCGCGCCAGCTCTAGGTTGAGGCGGCTCAGGCTGGCAGCCCGGGCCTGTAGCTCGTTGAAAATCTTCAACCGAACATCGGAGAGATGAAGCCGAATTTCCTGGGCAGCTTCAATTTCCATGGGGCGCCACGGGGCCGAAGTGTTGTCGACGGTCTGGCTCCAGGCTTCAAATGACTGCCGGGGCGAGAGAAACACCTGCCCGTCTTGCATCACCTCGGCTTTCTGGGTTTTGCCGGCCCAGGTAACCGTCTGTATCTGCTCTGGGCGGAACCAAATGATATAGTCGCCGGGCTTTTGCGAGAGAGAAATAGCCAGTAGGCCACTCGCTGCTCCCCGGATAGCTACCCCAGCGGGGTTGTGCCGCGCGTAAGAATCAGTGTAGAATACGTCTTCTTGGGGAGCGTTCTGTTCCAGCCAGGCTAGCAGGTCCTGGATTTGCGCCTCATTGGGCGTGACACCCAGGGTAATAATTTGTCCCTCAAAGCAAATGGCCGCTCCACCGCAGGCAATTACCTCCTGCACGGTAGGCCTATGGAGGTAGAGGCCTTCCATAAAGTTCTCCTGGCGGCCCACCAAATCAAAAAGCCGAGCCTGCGTTTCCCGAATGTGCAGCTGGTAGGCATAGTCATCGTTCTGCTGCTTGCTGCGCAGCAACGCCGAAAACGTTTTACCAATAAACAAACACAGCTCGCGCAGCTCGTAGCTTACTAGGCGCGGCGTGAGGTGGTGGCAAGTAATCATGCCCCAGAGCACCCCATCCTGGATGATGGAAATGGTCATGGTGGCCGCCACGCCCATGTTGCGCAGGTACTCCAGATGAATTGGTGACACGCTACGCAGCACCGCGTGGGTCATGTCGGGGGGGCGGGCGGCCGTGGGGTGCAGCACGGGGTGCAGGAGGGCCGGCACGTAATTCACGTCCGGAATAAAGCGCAGCCAGTTTTTGAGGTACATGGCCCGGGCCTGCTGCGGAATATCGGTGGCCGGGTAGTGCAGGCCTAGGAAGGGCTCTAGGTCTTCGCGCTTGGCCTCGGCCACTACTTCACCGCTGGCATCCTCCGCAAAGCGATACACTACCACGCGGTCGAAGCCCGTGATGTCGCGAATTTGATTTGCCGCGTGCTGGCAGAATTCTAGCACCGACGTGGCGCTCAGCATCTGGCCTAGGGCTATGTTCAGGGACGGCAGGTCTAGCACGCTGGTGCCCGTTTCCGCTACGGGCTCAAACTCCAGCCACAGCAGCTGGTCGTAGCGATGCACGATGAGCTTGTAGAAAGGCTGACCTTCCACTTGCTCGAGGCGCGTGCCCAGCAGCTTGGCCGACTCCGTGAGCGTAGGCCAGAGTGCCGTCAGCTCGGCCAGGGTGGCGGGGTTTAGGAACTGGTCGAGGCTGCTGCCAAGCAGGTCCGGCGCCGAAATGCCAATCAGGGCCTGCGTGTTCTCGCTGACGTGCACCACCCGCTTCGTGGCAGGGTCGAGGCACAGCAAAAAGCCGTAGGGCTGCACCGAGCCCGGAATATGAATAGGCTCCCGGTCGCAGTTAGTAAGAGTGATGGGAGCATTTATCAGGCTCTCATCGGAGTAGATTACGGCTGATTGATCCACGCGTGTAGTTTTTGGAACGTGAGACTCGCCGAATCCACTATTTCGGCTTGGTTGGCATCGGTGGCTTCTTCAGTAAGCAGCTGGCAAAAGCGCTTCCATAGCGGGCCGGTTTGGTCGCCGTTGCCCGAGAAGTACGTGCGGGACTCGATACCGGCTTTGGCCAACTGGCGGGTAATTACCTGCCCCCCTAGAGTAGAGCCCTCCAGTACGTACAAGGCCCCCAGCAGTTGGGGCCACGTAGCGAGAGGGGGCATGTCGGGGCACAGAGGTAGGGGCGAGTTGGGCGGCAGGTCGGCCAGAATCAGGTGGGCCCGGTGGCGCTGAGCTATGTCCCAGGCCGGCGTAAACTCGTGCTGATCTAGGTGCGCCTCGTACGGTTTCAGGAAGCCATACAGCTTGGCCAGAAACCAATGCGTCTGCTCTGCCGATACTTGCCCGGCACCCAAGGCCTGGTTGAAGTGGTTTTGCTCCAGGGCGTCGTGGTAAGGGCGGGTTTCGGACCGCAAGCGTTGCAAAATGACAGGACTCTCGGAAGCAGACGACATAGAAAACAAGGCGGCTATATTCCGCAAAGATAAGGTACGCAACCAATAGGCACCTGGCAAAAAGGGGTTTCACACTAGGCCGTAGAGCTAGCTTTAACCGCCCGTAGCCACCATTCGGGGGGCCGAAACAGAACGTTTGCCGAATACCCTGAGTCAGGCATCCAGGGGCTGAGAAAGCAGACCCGCAAGAAGGCCCCTGCACTGCCAATTGGTAACTAACAGGCGCGCTACGTAAGGTTAGCTCAACAATAACGTGGGTGCGTGTGAGTTGTTTACGGACGAGTGGCCTTAGGAGAGAATGCAAGCCTGGGGCACGAAACTTGCTTTAGCGCGGTTATACCCTCGGAGGCCGCGCGTTTTGTGAGGGTGGAGTGAGTAGTGTCAGTCTTCCAAAAAATAGGTTATTGAGCACCTGCAAGCTTCACGGCGCGAGGTGCCTCCCCATGCAACGGTTCTGCAGCCGTTGTGTACTGATTCATCCGAAAGCCCATCTGTAGATTCCTGACGCCCCGCGTTGGGATATAGGCGTTCTTTTTAACGGCAGATTTCCATGCACCCTACCATAGCAACTTACGGCCTTGGGGCCGCACCTACTCATGCGCAAACGCATGAACTCAAGATCTGGCCTGCCTGCTTCTCGGCGGTGGATGCCGGAACCAAACCTTTTGATGTTCGAGAAAATGATCGGGACTTCCGCGTGGGCGACGTACTAGTGCTGCGCGAGTATGAGCCCGAAAGTGAGCAGTACAGTGGCCGCAGCCTGACGCGTTGGGTTAGCTACATCATGCACGGTGGCTCGTTTGGCGTAGAAGCCGGCTGGTGCGTGCTAGGCCTAAGTGAGCGGCCCCCGCTGCCCGCCGGCATCCACGACACCAAGCTCTGGTAGACCATTAACTTCCGGCCTCCTGCGTGCAGGAAGTGGCCTAGCTCACCTACCGCAATCGTTGGCATAGCGCCCAAGCCGACTCAGACTCCTTCACGGGGGTTCTGAGCCGGCTTTCTAATTTCTAGGCCAGCAACGGGCGCTTTCAAGCTATAAAGATGGGGCCGTTAGGGGCCGCTCAGTGCTATATGGGCTGGTCATTGGGTTGTATCTTCGTGGGGAGTTAGGTACCCGATTTGGTGGAGCAGGAAGAAAGCCGGAAGATTATTCATCTGGACATGGATGCGTTCTACGCTTCCGTGGAACAGCGCGACAACCCCATCTTGCGTGGGCGGCCCGTGGCGGTGGGCGGCTCGCGGCAGCGCGGCGTGGTGGCGGCCGCCAGTTACGAGGCCCGGCAATTCGGGGTGCGCTCGGCCATGGCCTCCTCGGTGGCTAAGCGCAAGTGCCCGGAGCTGATTTTCGTGAAGCCCCGGTTTGACGTATATAAGGAAGTATCTCTGCAGATTCGGGAGATTTTTGCGGAATACACGCCGCTGATTGAGCCGGTGTCGTTGGATGAGGCCTACCTCGATGTGACCCACAACCTCAAGCAGATTGCTTCGGCTACGCAGGTGGCCCAGGAAATAAGAGCCAAAATTTTGGCGAAAACTCAGCTCACGGCCTCGGCGGGCATCTCCTACAATAAGTTTCTGGCCAAGCTGGCCTCCGATTACCGCAAGCCTAACGGGCAGTTTGTCATTAAGCCCGCCCAGGGGCTGGCCTTTGTAGAAGCTTTGAGCGTAGGCCAGTTTCACGGCATTGGGCACGTTACGGCGGCGCGCATGAACCAGCTAGGCATCTTCACGGGCTGGGATTTGCGCCAGCAGACGCAGGCCTTCTTACGTCAGAACTTTGGAAAAGCAGGCTCTTACTACTACGCCATTGCCCGTGCTCAAGACCACCGCCCCGTTGTGGCCGACCGGGTGCGTAAATCGGTAGGCTCCGAAACCACCTTTGAGCAAGACCTGACCACCCAGGAGCAGCTACTGAGTGGACTACAGCCAGCCCTGGAATCGGTGTGGAGTTACTGCGAACGGACTGGTATTCTGGGGCGCACGCTCACGGTAAAGGCCAAGTACAACGACTTTCAAGTGCTCACGCGTAGCCGCACCAGCATAGTGCCTTTTACAAGTCAAGCCGCGCTAGAGCAGGTGGGGCGGGAATTGCTGAATTCCTTATGGCCCCTGCCCAAAGGCATTCGGCTGCTGGGAGCTTCCTTATCTAATCTAGATACGGCGGGCGAGGATACTCCCGGCCGCCAGTTGCTGCTGCCGCTCTAGGCCACCTTGGTTGGCTTGCGCTTGGTGGCAGTGGCTTTACGCTTGGTCTTTGCTTTCGTGTTGTGAGTAGGTTTGCGACGACGGCGGCCGCCGAAGCGCTGCCGCTCGGCTTTGCGCTCGGCGCGGTGTAGTAGGCGCTCGGGTAGGCGGGCAGTCAGTCGGTCGCGCACGTACTGGGCCAGGCCGGAGAGAGGCACCAAGTGGGTGGTGCGTAGGAAGTTGAGCACCTCGCGGCGACGCAGCGTGCTTACTCCCGAGAGGCCTAGGGCCAGCAGGTATTGCTTTACTTCTTCCAGCAGCAGCAAGCTGGCCAGCGGAGCGCGCGCAACGGTAGCATTGTACGCGGCCGCCCGGTGTACTCGCAACTCCTGGCCGGGGACAGCCACCAGCACGCCCACCCACTCGGGCAGCAGGGGCAGCAGCTTGGGCAGGTGTTTTTCCGTCACGATAAACGTCACGAAGTCATACACCTCGCCGTAGCAGCGGAGCTGATTAGCCACGCGCTGCAGGGTGTCGCCGTCGCCCTTCACCTCGTAGCCGTGCATAAAAGCAGGCGTGATGTGCACCACATCGGCGCGGGTAGTGCCGGTGGGTAGCTCATCCACGTACACACCCTCCGTAAGCAGGGGATAAAGCAGGGCGCGGATTTCGGGGTCGTTCATAACAGGCCTAGGCCAGGGCACAAAAGCGAAAAAAGGCGCCAAACGCCCCTTCGGTAAGCAAGTTAAAACAGAAAGCCCGACCGCACACAAGGGCGGTCGGGCTTTCTAGTAGGGTTGGCTATAGCGCGAGGCGCTACGGCTAGCTTATTGAGGATCAGCCTTAACTTTCGACTTACGCTTCTTGTCTTTAGCTTTCACGTCAGACTTGCCAGTGGCAGTGCCCTGGGTCACGCCCGTGCCCGACTGCGTTGCAATAGACGAACCCGACGTGGTGCCCGACATAGGCTGGTCCATCGTGGTGGTGGTAGTCGTCGATTTAGTGGTTTCAGTGGTGGCAGGTGCCGTCTGAATTACCGTGCCCTGGGTAGGAGTAGTAGTCTGCGACTGAGTGGTAGTAGTCGTGCTCGTCTGGGCGTTGGCGGTAGCAACACCGGCTACGAGGAAAGCGGCAACAGCAAATACTTTTTTCATGGGGAAAGAAATTAGGGGCATGAAACATAGTCGAAGAAACACCAGTTGCCTGTTGTGCTTCGGCTAGACTTTAACGGGTAACTGCAACCGATGTTGCCCTTGCCGTATAATTTAAGTGAGAAAAACATGAAATAACCCGGAAAAAAGGCTGTTCAGGCTTCTCCGCGCAGAATTTCGAGTGGGGGCCGCGTCAGTACATCACGGCTATTGAGCAGGCCGATGAGCACGGTAAGCGCCGTAGTAAGAGCCGCCAACACCAGGAGGGGCCAGGGAGCCGGCACAAAGGCCACCTCAAACACCCACGTGGCCAACGCCCATGCCGCCACCACCGCCAGCAGCAGCCCGGCCACGGCCGCCAACAGGCCTAGCAGGGCGTACTCCACCAGCGTAATACGCAGAATCTGGCGGCGGCTGGCTCCTAGGGTGCGCAGTAGCACGCTTTCCTGCACGCGCTGGTAGCGGCTAATCACCACCGAGCTGATGAGCACGACCACCCCAGTCGCAATGCTGAACAGGGCCATAAAGCGAATCACGAAGGAGATTTTGCTCAGAATATCGTCGAGGGTTTGTAGAATCAGGCCCAAGTCGATAGCGGAAACGTTGGGAAAGCCCGCCACCAAGTCGCGCTGCACCAGGCCTAGCGTTTGATTATTGGGCACGCGGGTGAGCAGCACATGAAACTGCGGTGCCTGCTCCAGCATCCCCTTCGGAAACACTACCAGGAAATTGGTTTGCACCCGGCTCCAATCGATGGTGCGGGTGCCGCCCAGGATGGTGGTAAGCGGGGCACCCTGCACGTTGAACACCAGCGTATCATTGAGCTTGACTTTGAGGCGCTGGGCGAAATCCTCGTCCATGGAAATGCGCGGAATGCCATCGGCCCCGAGCTTCGGGAGCTGTCCGGCCGCCAGTTTTTCGGAGCCAGGATTGAGCGTATCGCGGTAGGTAACGCGGTACTCGCGGGTGAGCATGCGGCTGGACGGGCCATTGGCCGTATCCTTCTTCATTTGCGAGATGGTGCGGCCGTTGATGGAGGTCAGCCGCATCGTCACGATGGGCACCTCCTGCATAATGGGTAGGCCGCGCCGCTGCAACAACTGGCCTACACCGGCCTTCTGCTCGGTCTGGATGTCGAACAAGACCAGATTGGGCTGCTGGCCGCTGGCCGAAAGCTGCACCCGGCTCAGCAAGAGCCCTTGCAACAGGTATAGCGTCGCCATCAAGAACACACCCAGTCCGATAGACACGGTGAGCAGGAGGGTCTGGTTGTTAGGCCGGTACAGATTTGCCAGGCCCTGGCGCCACACGTAGCTCCACGACACCGGGAAGAAGCGCCGCACCAGCAGCCGCAGCCCCTGGCCTACGCCCGCCAACACCCCAAAAGCCACCACTAGGCCGCCCGTAAAGCCCAGGGCCAGCTTCACGTCACGCGTTTGCAGGTAAGCAAAGCCCAGGATGAACAGCAGAATCAGCCCAAACACACCCAGCCGGAGTGGGTCGGGGCGAGAAGCATCTTCCTCATAAGAGGCCCGCAGCGTGCGCAGCGGCGACACGCGCCGGATGCTCAGCAAGGGCAGCAGGGCAAACAGCACCGCCACCAGCAAGCCCGTCAGCACGCCCTCGCCTACGGCACTCCAGGAAATAGTAGTAATCACGGCCACCGGCAGGAACCCCGCAAACAACCGCGGTAGCACCAGTTGTATGGCCGTGCCAAGCGCCGCTCCAACAATGGCACCCACTAGGCCCATGAGAGCAGTTTGCAGCAGGTAGATAAGTAAAGCTTGCCGACCACTGGCCCCCAAGCACCGCAGCACAGCCACCGAGGCTACTTTCTCGCGCACGTACAGGCTCACGGCGCTGGCCACGCCCACGCAGCCCAGTAGCAAGGCCACAAACGCCACCAGGTTCAGGAAGCGGGTGAGGTCAGAGAAGGCGCGGCCGGTTTGCTGCTTACGACTGGCTACCGTCTCAGCCCGAGTGTTTTCCTGGCTGGGAATGTCTACCAGCGGGTCGCGCAGCCGCTCGGGGGTTACCCCCGGCCGTAGCTTATAATAGGCGCGGTATTGCACCCGGCTGCCGGGCTTGATGAGCTGGGTGCGGGCGAGCAAGGAGGTAGAATCAGCCTCGCCCATCACGTTGAGTCTATCGTCGCCGGGAATAAACACGGTGGGGGCCACCGAGGCGTTGAATTCCGACTGACCCGGCGTTTTGCGCACCCGCCCGGCAATGCGGAATACCACCCGACCCACCCGGATAGAGTCGCCGACGCGGGCGGCAAACTGCACCAGCAAGGCGTCGTCGACCAGGGCCACGGGCTGGTTGTTGCGCATGGCCTGCCGGAACTCCTGCACGGCCGTGGTAGGCTCGGTCAGCCAGGTGCCGTAGTAGGGAAAGTCGCCCACCATGGAGCGTACCTGAGCGAGCCGCACCCCGTTGCCCTTCGGGAATTGAACCAGCGAGGCAAACGCCGCCTCCGTGCTGTGGTTCTCGATGTAGGGCCCAATCATGGGCTGAAACTCCGGCTTGAGGGGCTGGCTGGCCGACAGCACTAGGTCGGCGCCCAGCAGCTCTTGGGCCTGCTCATCAATGGTGCGGGCCAGATTATCCCCGAAGCCGTTGATGCCGACCAGGGCCGCAATACCGAGCACAATGGCCGAGACGAACAACAGCAGGCGGCTCCGGCTGCGGCGGCTGTCACGCCAAGCCATACGCCACAGCCAGCCGGCCCCTGGCCTAGCAGAAGGTAACTGGCTCATAACGTAGCGGAGGATGCAGGAGAAGAAACAGGCGCAGCCGAATCGGAAATCATAGTGCCGCCCTTGATGCGGACCACGCGCTGAGTTTTGGCGGCCAGCTCCAGGTCGTGGGTCACGAGTACGAGCGTGGTGCCGGCCTCGCGGTTCAGCTCAAATAGCAGGTCTACCACCGTGGCGCTGGTGTCGGCGTCGAGGTTGCCGGTGGGCTCATCGGCAAATAAAATGGTAGGCCTATTGGCAAAGGCCCGGGCCAGCGAAATGCGCTGCTGCTCTCCGCCCGAGAGCTGGGTAGGGTAGTGGTGGCCGCGGCCGGCCAAGCCCACGCGAGCCAGCAACTCCTGCGCCGCCCGGGCCGAGCCTTTCTCCCCGCGCAGCTCCAGGGGCACCTGCACGTTTTCGAGGGCGGTGAGGGTGGGCAGCAGCTGGAAGTTCTGGAAGATAAACCCCACGTACTGGTTACGGACGGCGGCGCGCTGGTCTTCCGATAAATTATCTAACTGTACCCCATTGAGCCACACGCTGCCCGAAGTAGCGCGGTCGAGGCCGGCGCATAGGCCTAGCAAGGTGGTTTTGCCGCTGCCCGAAGGCCCAACAATAGAAAAGGTGTCGCCGGCGGCCAGCTCAAAGCTGACGGCTTCCAGCACCGTAAGGGCCCGGCCACCGCTGGAATAGGATTTGGTGAGGTTTTCGACTTTGAGCACGAAGAATGAGTTGGTTGCTGATTGCTAGTGGTTGATTGTCTGAGGTTGCTTGCCGGTAAGGATGTACTTAGCGGACACTAGACTGCGTACAGCAATCAGTAACGAACAATCAGCAATCAATTACTTATTAGCAGACGGATTAACCTTACGCATACTTTCTTTCGTTAGGCAACTACCCGTAACTATATCCTGCATGAGAACTGTTTTGTCCCTGCTGAGCGGCGCGCTCCTGTGCGCTCTGGTTAGCTGTAACTCCGATTCCCAGACGGCTACCCAAACCGCCGAGGCCCCAGCCGCTACGGCCACCCAAATGCCGAAGGCTCCCGGTAAAGCTGCCCCGAAAACCATTCTGTTCTTCGGCAATAGCATCACGGCCGGCTACGGAGTGGAGCCCGACGAAGCCTTCCCGGCCCTCATTGGGCAGAAGCTCGACTCGGCCGGACTGGCCTACAACATTGTGAATGCGGGCCTGAGCGGGGAAACTACCGCCGGCGGCCGCAGCCGCGTGGGCTGGGTGCTGCGCCAGCCGGTGAGCGTGTTTGTGCTGGAGCTAGGCGGCAATGACGGTCTGCGCGGCCTGCCCCTCACAGATACACGCCGCAACCTGCAAGCCATCATTGATACGGTGCGCCGCCGGAGCCCGCAGGCGCAAATTGTGCTGGCTGGCATGCAAATCCCACCTAACATGGGCCCCGACTACGCCACGCAGTTCAAAAAGCTCTACGCCGAGCTGGCCCAGAAAAACCAGGTGAAGCTGATTCCCTTCCTGCTCGAAGGAGTAGGCGGGGTCCGGAAGCTTAACCAGCGCGACGGCATTCACCCCACGCCCGCAGGCCACCGCTTGGTAGCCCGCAACGTATGGGCCGTGTTGCAGCCTATGTTGCAGCAGCCCGTGGCTGCTCAAGAGTAAAAGAGAAAGAGCTAGGCCAGTCCTCAAAGCTATACCTTGCCGATAGCCTAGCTTATTGGCGTTTATTTAATACATTCAGGATCAAGACTTCCTGACTGTGTACGCCATGCCAAACGCTTCCGCTCCTGAGTTAAAAAAAGTCTTGAGGCCTCTGCACCTGTGGGCTATTGCGGTGGGGCTGGTAATTTCAGGCGAGTACTTTGGCTGGAACTATGGCTGGGCCGTGGCCGGCACAGTAGGCTTCTTGGTGGCTACGTTGGTCATCACGGTGCTCTACATCACCTTCATTTTTAGCTTCACGGAACTGACTACGGCCATTCCGCAGGCGGGTGGTCCGTTTGCCTATTCGCACCGGGCGCTGGGGCCGCTGGGCGGAGTAATAGCCGGCTATGCCACTCTGATTGAGTTTCTGTTTGCGCCCCCGGCCATTGCTTTTGCGTTAGGTAGCTACGCCCATTTTCTGCATCCGGTGGTGCCCGTGCTGCCTATGGCGCTGGGCTGCTACGGCGTGTTTATCGGAATCAACCTGCTGGGCATCAAAGAATCGGCTACGTTTTCTTTGGTGGTGACGCTGCTGGCGGTGGGGGAGCTGCTACTGTACATGGGATTGGTAGCGCCGCATTTCCAGGCGGTCAATTTTCTCTCTAGGCCACTGCCGTTTGGGTGGGGCGGCATTTTTGCGGCCCTGCCGTTTGCCATCTGGTTTTACCTGGCCATTGAAGGTGTGGCCATGGTGGCCGAGGAAGTAGAAGACCCTAAGCGCACCATCCCGAAAGGTTACATCTATGGCCTGCTCACTCTTATTCTGCTGGCGCTGGGCGTTATGATCCTGACCGGGGGCGTCACCAACTGGGAGCGGCTGAGCAGCATCGATTACCCTCTGCCCGAAGCGCTAGGCATTGCCTTCGGGCGCAACAGCCCCTGGACGCGCATCTTCGCCAGTATTGGGCTTTTCGGGCTAATTGCCTCCTTTCACGCTACCATCATTGGATATTCACGGCAAATTTTTGCCCTGGCTCGCAGCGGCTACCTGCCTGGCTTTCTCGCCCAGGTGAATTCGCGTTTTCAAACCCCGCACTGGGCACTGGTAGCTGGTGGCCTAGTAGGTTGTGTGGCTTTGCTCACGGGCACTACCGACCAAGTGATTGTGCTGTCGGTGCTGGGAGCGGTGGTGATGTACGGTATCAGCCTGATCAGCTTGTTTGTATTGCGCCGCAAGGAGCCTGAGCTAGAGCGGCCTTTTACGGCACCGTTCTACCCCTACTTTCCGGCGGTGGCACTTCTGCTCACGACTGTCAGCCTGGGTGCCATTGTGTACTACAATTGGCAGCTTACGGTGCTGTTCTGCGCGGGCTTAGTGGTGGCGCTAGGCCTGTACCGCCTGCTCGGCAAGCAGCCCCAGCCCGCACAACAACCGCTGGTAGAAGCTGAAATCCATTAGCTCACAAGCTGCTCTGCGCCCCATGGCCTACCAACACACCATTCGCAACCAGGTATACACCTTCCCCAATCTGAAAACGCTGCTGGCCAAAGCCACGCCCCTGCGCTCCGGCGACGAGTTGGCCGGGGTGGCAGCGACCAGCTATGAGGAGCGGGTAGCCGCGCAAATCACCCTGGCCGCTGTGCCGCTCAAAACCTTTCTGCAGGAAGCCCTCATTCCGTACGAGCAGGACGAGGTTACGCGCCTCATTCTTGACACCCACGATGCCGCGGCGTTTGCGCCCATCGGCCATTTCACCGTCGGCCAACTCCGCGACTGGCTGCTCTCGGACACCACAGGCCAGGTGGAGCTGCACCAAGTGGCCTACGGCCTCACTCCGGAAATGGTGGCGGCCGTGAGCAAGCTGCTGCGCAACCAGGAGCTCATTGCTATAGCCCGTAAGTGTGAGGTGATAACCAAATTCCGGAACACACTAGGCCTGCGTGGCCGCCTAGCTACCCGCCTGCAACCCAACCACCCCACCGACGACCCCCGCGGCATTGCGGCTAGCCTCGTTGATGGCCTACTCTACGGCAGCGGCGACGCGGTGCTGGGCATCAACCCCGCCACCGACAGCCCCGGCGTGGTGCGCAACCTGCTGGAAATGCTCGATGCCGGCCGGGAGCAGTACCAGATACCTACTCAGACCTGCGTGCTCTGCCACGTTACAACTACACTGGAACTGATCCGGCAGCAGGCCCCCGTAGACCTGACGTTCCAATCCATTGGTGGCACTGAGGCGCTCAACGCCAGCTTCGGCGTAAACCTGAGTCTACTGCAGGACGCCTGGGAAGCTACCCTAAGCCTGGGCCGGGGCACCCTGGGCCAGAACGTGATGTACTTCGAGACGGGACAGGGCAGCGCATTATCGGCCAATGCTCACCACGGCCTCGACCAGCAGACCTGCGAGGCGCGCGCCTATGCCGTGGCTCGGCGCTTCAAGCCCTTGCTAGTAAATACCGTCGTCGGCTTCATCGGTCCTGAGTACCTCTACGATGGTAAGCAGATTATCAGGGCAGCGCTAGAAGACCACTTCTGCGGTAAGCTCCTAGGCCTGCCCATGGGCGTAGACGTCTGCTACACCAACCACGCCGAAGCCGACCAGGACGATATGGACACTCTGCTCACGCTGCTTGGCGTGGCGGGCTGTAACTACATCATGGGCATTCCCGGCGCCGACGATATCATGCTCAACTACCAGTCTACTTCCTTCCACGATGCCCTCTACCTGCGCCGTGTGCTAGGCCTGCGCCCCGCCCCAGAGTTTGAGGCATGGCTGCAGCAACAGGGAATTTTCAACGAGCACGGCCAGCAGCTACCGGCTTCAGCAGGGCATCGGTTGTTAAATACAAACATGCTGGAGTAATTTACCCCTTATCAGCTCCCTGCTACTGCACTTCTTTAAATATCTTAATGCTAAAATTCCTGTCGATATTATTTCTGTACTGTCTTGCGAGTTGTACTTCACGTTCTGCCAAAGAATTAGCACTGACAGCTCCCGAACAAGTCCACGTAGTTACAGTAAAATTAGTCGATAGCCTGGGCTCTATTACTATTAGTCTTCCAACGCGATATGATACTACTTATTCCTGGACTCGTTATTCAGATTGTATTGATTGTGGCGATTTAAGATACCGTTTCCAACCTAAAGCTTTTCCAGTTACAAAGGAAAATGGCTGGTTTTGGAAAGAACCGACTGATGTGTTTGAAAGATTTACGATAATACACCCAGCTTCTTTTGTTTCTGGTGGTAGGGAGACAGATTCGTCATACGTATTTAAGGATCATAGCCTTAAAAAGATAGCTGCACGGGAAAAAGGTCTGCTAAAAGGCGCTTCTGCAATGCTGGTTTCTGATACTATTGAGAAAATCAATAACAGATATTATTCAATATTAATATACGATTCTAATGATTCAGTTAACGCAGTAAATACTAGAAAGTTGATGGCGTCTACGAATGTAAAAGGGAATAATATTCAATTTAATTTTGAGTTACAGGTTGAGAAAACGGATACCGCTTTGCGCAAGTTTATAGAAAATAGTAAATATTATTTGCGGAGTGTTAAGTTAAATAAATCAAAATAGGGTATAGATTAACTGTTACTTCCTCAAGCTACCTGTAAGCCAGACTTTCGAATTGGCCTTCGCGCCTTCACTGCAGCCCGCAATGCTTGGGTTATCTATAATGCAGACAGGATTTAGGTGGGCCTATGCATTTGAATTTGAGGCCTAGGATGAACTGCAACTAGCATTAGATGTTGCACAAGTTTCCCCTCTATCTGTGGGCAGACGTATTAAGCGGAAACGATTCCCTCAAATTAACCCTGCCCAAAATGCCCGCTGAAAACACCCTGCAACGATTTGTTGCTGCTCAGGAATCAGACTACGCCACTGCCTTGGTTGAAATTAAAAGCGGACGGAAGCGCAGCCACTGGATGTGGTACATTTTCCCGCAGATACACGGGCTGGGCTTCAGCGAAACTTCTAGGTTCTACGCCATCAAAAACAGACAGGAGGCAGAGGCTTTTCTGCACCACCCAGTGCTAGGCCCCCGGCTGGTGACTATCTGCCAAGCGCTGCTGACGTTGAGTAGCAACAATGCGACCCAAGTGTTAGGCAGCCCCGATGATGTAAAGCTCAAATCCTCGATGACGTTGTTCGCCGCGCTTGAGAACACGGACCCAGTATTCGAGGCCGTTTTACAGAAGTTTTTCAACGGTACCAAAGATCAGAAGACCCTGCAGCAGCTAGGTAATGCCTAGGCCTATTGCTTTCTATGGAAACTGACCTGCCTGCTCTGTCGCCCGAAGATCCGCAGCCCGACCCGTGGTCGGGCCTGCGGGAGTTTACAGCGGCCCGCATTGCGTTGGGCCGGGTAGGCACCAGCGTGCCTTTATCCGAAGCTCTGGCCTTCCGACTGGCCCATGCCGATGCGCGCGACGCGGTATACTCTGAGTTGAACTTGGCCTTGCTAACGAGTGGCCTAGAGCAGTTGGGTGTGTCAGTATGCGCTGTGCGCAGCCAAGCCGAAACCCGCCCTCAGTACCTGCAACGCCCTGACCTCGGCCGCCAATTACATCCTGAGTCGCGCAAGATGCTGCTGCAGGGGCAGGCGCCTGAACGGGCCGATGTAGCTATTATCCTAGCCGATGGCTTATCAGCTACGGCCGTGCAGGAGCATGCTGTGCCCGTGTTGCAACTGCTGCTGCCCAAGCTGCAAGCCGCGGGCTTTACGCTGGCTCCCGTAACCATTGCTGAACAGGCCCGCGTAGCCATCAGCGACGAAATTGGTCAGCTCCTGCACGCGCAGCTTTCCCTCATTCTGATCGGGGAACGGCCGGGGCTCAGCTCCCCGCATAGTTTGGGTGCCTACTTCACGTACGGCCCCCGCCCCGGCCTTACCGATGAAGCCCGCAACTGCGTCTCCAACATCCGTCCCGAGGGACTTGGTTACGCCTTGGCTGCCGACAAGCTGTTCTTTTTGCTTCAGGAAGCCCTACGCCGCCAGCTTTCCGGGGTGGGTCTGAAGGATGAGATGGGGCTACTGGAGTCTTAAAGAAGCTGATTAGTCTCTTGTCCTAGCTTGCTAGGCCACTTCAGAATAACGAAACGACAATTTATTGTCGGAAATATGAAGGGAGGGTCTTGCGCTCTATCTTACCTCGCCACAACCATCCTCTCCGCCTGCTTCAGTAGGCCACTGCTCCTTTCTGCTTATGCGTTTTACTACTCTTCTGCCAAGTGCCGCGCTGGCGCTAGGCCTGTTTGCTGGCTGCGCCCGGACCCCCTCCACCTCGGGCGTAGCATCTCCCACCGAGCCCCCCGCCCTAGAGGCCATTCGGGAGGCGGAGGTGCGCCGCGACTTGTTTGCCCTGGCCAGCGACAGTATGCGGGGCCGCCGCGCTGGCACCCCCGATGAGTTGCGGGCTGCCGTGTGGGTAGCCGAGCGCGCCCGCGAGGCAGGCCTCCAACCCGCCGGCGACGATGGTACCTACTTCCAATTTTATCCATTGCGCCGCATCACCATGGCGGCCACCTCGCGAGTGAGCCTCAGCGGTAAACCACTGGCTCTGTGGAAGGATGCTTGGGTAACGGCGCCCATCAACAGCCGCCTCGACGGGCCGGTGGTGTGGCTGAACACCATGGCCGATACCGTGCGCCGCGACCTACGGGGTAAGATTGTAGCCATGTCGTTGCTGCCGCCCACGCCGCTGCCGGCCCCCAAGATGAGCCTGTGGAGTATGCGTTACGCCCTGGCCGCTATTGGGCAGCAGAGCGCCGCCCTACGGGCGCGCGGAGTAGCCGGTATTATTCTGGCCGCTGATGACGCCACCGAGCCGAGCCTGGAGTTTGTAGGCCACCGCTACCAGGATGGGCAGTACCTGCTCCCTTCCATGCCGGTGCCGCCCGCGCTCATTCCCGTGCTGCTGGTGCGGCAATCGGTAGCCGCCGCTCTGCGGGCGCCCAAAGCGCGCTTGCAGGCTGAACTGAGTATGAATGATTTCCAGTATCCCTCCATTAACGTGGTGGCCCGCGTGCCCGGCACCGATGCGGAGCGCCGGCAGGAGCACGTGCTGTTCAGCGGCCACCACGACCACGACGGTATTGGGGCGCCCGTAGCCGGCGACTCTATCTGGAACGGCGCCGACGATAACGCCACCGTGAGCGTGGCCCTGCTGGCCATTGGCCGTGCCTGGAAACAGCGGCCGGGCGCCCGCTCGGCCTTGTTCGTGTGGCACGGTGCCGAGGAGCGCGGCCTGCTGGGCTCCCGCTGGTTTGCCGAGCACCCCACGGTACCGAAATCCTCCATTGTAGCCGTGCTCAACGGCGACATGATGGGCCGCAACGCCCCCGATTCGGCGGCCTTGCTGGGCTCCACGGCCCCGCACCGCAACTCCCAGGCCCTGGTGGATATGGCTCTGAAAGCCAACCAAAACATTACCAAGTTCACCCTCGATAACTCCTGGGACGACGCCAAACACCCCGAGGGCTGGTACTTCCGCAGTGACCACCTGCCCTACGCTCGCGCCGGCATCCCAGCCCTGTTCTTCACCACCTTACTTCACCCCGACTACCACACCCCCCGCGACGAGGCCTCGCGCATCGACGTGGCCAAGCTCACCCGCATGACCCGCTGGATGTACGCCACCGGCTGGGCTGTCTCCGCCACGCCGCAGCGCGTAACCCAAGACCCCAACTTTAAGCTGGAGCGGTAGCCGAACAACCTTGGACAGCTAACAGCCCGTCATGCTGAGCGCAGCCGAAGCATCTCTCCCGCTTCGTCTAGGCCAGTTCACTAGCCCAAGGTTTAACCCCTGGACTATGGAGCGGTTGAATTTATAAAAGTGAAATTAGCGGGAGGTAGAGATGCTTCGGCAAGCTCAGCATGACGTTCTAAAAGATTCATAACAAACATAAAAAAGCCCAGCCTCCTCATAGCGAGAAGGCCGGGCTTTTTACTGAGCTAACTTGAAAGTGGCTTAGTTCAGCCACACGGTCAGCAGCAGTTCAAAACGGTGAGGCGCATAGGCATTGTAATACGGGGCTTCGCCCTCGAAGCCGAGAACGTGCACCAAGGGCAGGCCTTCGGTGCGGGAGTCTACTACCCGAACGGGGTAGAGCTGGCCTTCCTCGGGCCAGTCGCCTACGTGGTTGTAGGGGCGCTGGCTAGCATCTACGCAACGAGCGTAGTCGACGAAGGGGGCGTGGCGGGTGGCTTCCGCCAGGGTCAGGTTTTCTACTTCGTACTTTGGCATATTGAGTCTTTCTACAAGAAAACAGCCGTTTTAATTCACTTTTAGCAGCATATCTCACGCCAGGTGAGCGCGCTGGGGGCTGACGAGCTGTAAGTTAGAGTTTAAACTGAAAACTCACCTTTACCCCAAAGGTACGGGCCCCGGGAGAGTTTCGATACGTAAGTCGGTGCAGGAAGTCGACGCGGGCCACCCGCAAAATGTTCTCTATGCCGTAGCCTACCTCGGCGTACGGCGCACGGCCCAATGACTGAAACGTAGGCAGAGGCCCGCCGTTTACGGGGTCTTCGGTGGGGTTGATGCGGCGGTTGGCGTCGCTTACGCTACCCCACAGCACGTTGCCCGTGGCCACCAGCCGCCAGTTAAGTTGCTTGATGGCCGGGATGGAGTTTAACAGGAAGCCATCGAATTGGTTTTCAAACCGGAAGGAAACGTACCGGTCGCTCACAAACTCAAAGTAGCGCATTAGGTTGAACGCCCCCGAGTTGTAGAATGGCGACTGATTACCCAAGTGTGATTTCAGCAGCGGATAGGGCACTGTGCTCGGGATGATGCCGGCATCGAGGCGGTAGTCGGTGCGGCCCACCTGGCCTAGCCGGATGCTTTGGTCGATGAGCACATTAAGCTTCTGGTAGCGGAAGTCGCTGCCCAATAAGTTATCCACCCCCAGCGTGTAGCGCACCGTAAACACCGGCCACCGCTTCAGCCCGATGGCCGTGCGGCGGTTCTGGTTGTTGGGCACCAGCACCTCGTCGCGGGCGTAGCGTGACTCCACCACCACTTCCGAGAGGGTAAAGTGGTCGTCGGTGGGGGCCCCGGGCCGCTGCTCCTGGGTGTAGTAAGCAAAGGGGTAGAGCGGGTCGAAACTCTGCCGCCGCAGCATCACGCGCTGGGTAAAGCCCCGGAACAGGTCCGTCTGAAGGGCTACGGTGGTTAGGTTGCGGCGCAGAGGGCGGCTGGAGGTAATGTTGCCCAGCCGGGCCGAGGCCTCAAACAACGGGTTCTCTAGCGCGTAGTCGTTGTCGAGAAGGGCGACCTGGTCGAGGTCGTTACGGTGTTCGAAGTTGAGCACCGTCCAGTGGCGGCGGTCCAGAATACGCTGCACCCGCAGGCCGTACTTGAAGCGCCCGTCGCGGGTACCGTAGGCCAGGTAGGGACGCAGCAGCCAGTCGCGGCTAAACTCCGGCGTGGTCCGGAAGCCCACCCGGAAGCGGTTGCCCTCAATGTTATTGAAGCTGTAAGCCGTCAGGATAGGGCCCCAGTCGATTTTGCCGGCCCGGTAGTAGCCATTCACGGCAATATCGGCCACCTCCAGCAGGTTGCGCATGGCTGGCAGCTGCCGCACCGAGTCCAGCACCATCAAGGTAGCCTGCTCCTCCCGACTCAGCGAGTCGGGCCGATTCTTCTCGAAGAAATCCTTGGGCCCATCAAATGCATCGGCGGCCGTCTCCAGCGGCCGGTCGTAGAACGCCAGGGGCTTGGGGTGGTTGACGTCGAAGTTGGTATTGACGATGGTGAGGCGGGCCAGAATGCCGGTACTGCCTTTGGTGGGCTTGATACCAATGACCACGGCGGTACGCCGGGGCAGGCCCGCGCCGGCCGCCGAGGCTACCAGGTCTTGCTTTACCTGTACCTGCTCCACAAAGTTGAGGTTGGCCTCGGGGCTCACCACCAAATCTACCCGGCGCAGGGCATAGGTTTCGGTGTTGATCCAGATGGTGCCCACGAAGGCCAAGTCCTGGGGGCGGCGTGGCTTCACACCAATCTTATAGCAGAAGTCCTGGCCTACGAATACCGAGTCTTGCAGGTCGTATTCGTAAGTGAACTTCCAGCCATCGGCAATGGGCGAGATAAAGTCTTTGCCCAGGAGCTGCTGCCAGTTGAGGTAAAAGTCCCAATCCTGAAATGAGGAGCCGAGAATCTGAGAGGTGACGGAGCCTTCCCGCGGTGCCGCGCCGTGCAATTGGGTGCGCCGGATTTCCTCACGTTTCCGCAAAGGCTGGTTATTCTGGTAGAAGCGCGACAACACCTCCGACGCGAAAAACGGCACCACGGGTTTGCCTTGGGCGTCGCGGGGCAGACCCATACTGTCGGCCACCTGCGTCATCTGGCGCAGCAGCTTGCGGCGGCTCACTTGGTCGGGCAGGTTATTCAGGGCGACTTCCGTGCGGCTGTAGCTGTCAAACTCAAACGCCGTCAGGTTGCGCTTGTTGTTGCGAGGCTTGTGCTCCTGCACCCGGCGCAAAATAGCATAAGCGGGGTTCTCCCGGGGCCGTACCACCACCTCCCCCAGTGAAACCGAGCCCGCGCCCAACGCAAAGTTGACGGTGTGGCTGGCTAGGCCACTCACGCGCTTGCGTACCGTGCCAAACCCAATGGCCGACGCCGCCAGTGAATCGACTGGGTCAGGCACTGTGAGCTGATAACGGCCGTCTTCGTCGGCGGTGGCGCCCTGCCCGGAGCCAGGCACGAACACCGAGGCAAAGGGCACGGGCTTTCCATTGGCGGCCTCCGTTACGCGCCCCGTAAACACTACCCGTTGGGCCCAAGCTGGGCCTACGCCTACCAGCAGCACTAGCGCAAGCAGCAGGTAAACGAATTTCATGTGGTAAACAGATTAGGCCAGATGTTGGGAAGGTAGCAACGGGTAAGATACACAGGTTCTGAGCACAAGCAAGGCCCGCACCCGGTAAGTTCCAGCGTCTGTTACTTTACGTACTAGAGCCGGCAGAGGAAGTGGAGTTTCTTGGACTCGAGTAGCAGAACGCAAAAAATAGTGGCCTACGGCTTCCTGTACTGCTTTCTGCGCTACCCTCTATCATCAGAGGTGGAGTGGCCTAGCCGGCATTATTTCGGGCACTCCTCGCGGGTAAGAGTTTCGTTGATGCAGATTGCGGCCTGGCACCCTTTTGCCGCGGCCAGCAGGGCTTGCTGCGTACCGGGCGTAATATCGCCGGCGGCATAAAACCCACGTATCGAAGTCTGCTGGTCTTTATCGACTAAAATGGCACCTTTCTCTGAGCGGCTGCAGCCTAACTGCTCGGCAATGGGGCTGCGCTGGTGCTGGTGGGCATGAATAAACACGGCCTTGCGGGCCAGCTTCTCCCCCGACTTCAGCAGCAAATGTTTCAGGTCGCCCTCCGGAGTGCCCACGAGGCGTTCTATCTCTTCCTCCCGCACGGTAATGCCCTGGCGGCGCAGTCGCCGACGAGCATTTGGGGTTAGCCCTTTCCAGCCATCGGTGCACACAATAATGTCGTTGCTCCATCGGCTCACTAACAGGGCTAGGCCAGTGACGCTTTTGTGCTTGCCATACACGGCCAGCGGTTTGTCGCGCACTTCCCAGCCATGGCAGTAGGGGCAATGCAAAACTCCGCTGCCCCACAGCTCGCGCATGCCATCAAGGGGCGGCAACTCATCGTCGACCCCCGTAGCCAGCAGCACCTTGCGGGTGGTGTAGGTGGTGAGGTGGCCAGTGGCCCCTTCCAGCGTCAGGCGGAAGTATTTGCTCATTACCTCCACCTTCAGCACACGCGCTTCCCGCACTTCCACGGTTTTGTAGGGGGTGAGTTGCTCCCGGCCCAGGCGTAGTAGCTCATCAGGAAGCATGCCGTCGCGGGTCAGGAAGCCGTGCACTGCCGGGGAAGGAGCATTGCGGGGCTTACCACCGTCGCAGACCAACACGCGGCGCAGGCAGCGGCCCAATACCAAAGCGGCACTCAGGCCGGCGCTGCCCGCTCCAATAATCATCACGTCGTAGTCGGTGGCAGGCTGAGCAGGTGCGCGGTGGCGGGGAGTGGTTGCAGCAGGCATACAATAGTAGTTAGTAGCGGCGTATCTATACCGCCAAAATGCCTTTGCGGTTAAGGCTGACTAGCGGTTGCTGGGCATAAAAAAAGGCTCCTGGTAGCCAGGAGCCTTTTTTTATAATTGTTAGAAGAGTTACTCTTTGATCAGACGAGCGGTTTTAACCACAGCCTGTCCATTCACCTGAATCAGGTAGAGACCTGCGGGCCACTGGCCTACGGGCAACTCCTGCGCTAGGCCACCCGTAGCCGACCCCTGATACACCAAGCGGCCGGTTACGTCACGTACGGTAACCTGGTAGCTGCCTGCTGCCAAACCACCTAAATTAAGAGCGGCATGGCTAGAAGCTGGGTTAGGAGTTGCGCTAATAGTAGTTCCTGCTTTAACGAATGTTACTACTTGAACACTGCTGAAGCTGGTAGTGCCGTCGGTGTCTACCTGCTTGAGACGGTAGTACACCGTGCCAGCTGCCTTGGCTGCTACTTGTGCATCGGTGAAGCGGTAGTCCGTGGCTAGGGTGGTGGTGCCCTGGCCTTTCACCTGGCCGACGGCACTGAAGCTCTTGCCGTCGAAGCTGCGCTCCACCACGAAATGGTCGTTGTGCAGCTCCTGGGCCGTGCGCCACGTCAGCTGGGCGTCCTGGCCGGCGTCCTTGGCCACAAAGCTCACCAGCTCTACTGGTAGCGGGCCTGCAACTACAGTGATATTACCAGAGAACTCAGATGTGTTACCAACCTGTATGTTATTAACAGTAGAAAGTACCGTAGCAGTAGCAGTAAGCTTAGCGCTAGACAAATTTGTTTGTGCTCCTAAAGGAAACACGAAGAGAAAGCGGTTAGCGTTAGTTTCTGAACCTTGATCAAAGCTAGGAACAAAAGTGCTAGTGTTGTAAGAACTGGTTTTGGTATCACCGTCGGCTGAAGAACCTTCTGTAGCGTTGAAAAGGTACGTGTTACCTTCTCCAAATGACGTTGGGTCAGCGGCCGCAATAAAGAACTCTACCAAGGAACCAGCTGGAGCAAATCCAGTTACGATCAAGCTATTATTGCTGACTTTAGCCTGCGTGATAACCGGGAAGTTCAGTAATCCATTGGCGCCGCTTGTAGCTGTTTTCCCACTGGCATTCAATGTAACATCATCTCCAGTAGCAGCTGTATTGGCCGAAAGGTCTATGCCTAAGCCAATATTTCCGGAGATGCTGTTCTCCGTAAACCGGTTGCCGGAAGTGCCATTCAAGGCCACAATACCATCGCCGGAGTTGTTAGTGATGGTGTTAGCACTGATCAGGTTGTTATTGCCTGAAGTAATGCTGATACCAGCATCATCAGTAACGTTAGTACCTGCTCCGTTAGAGCCAATGGTATTGCCACTAATAATGTTGTTGCTAGCGCTGACCAGCTCAATGCCAAAGCCGTTGTTGCTGCTGATGTTATTATTATTAATGGTGTTGCCAGATGCGTTTGACAGCAGTACCCCGGCTCCGTCGTACGCAATAGTAGTACTCGTCGCGGCAACAGTTCGGCCGGTACGGAACACGTTATTGCGGAGAGTAACGCCCATGGCGCCATTTCCCAAAAGCACCGAAGCAATAGTGTTATTAAATCCGGTTACATCTGTCACAATGGAGCCGTTAGTACCTGCGCCAGAAAAAACAATGGCTGCGCCATCTTCTAGTACGGCACCGGTAGTATTTAAGGCCCGGCTACCATTTGTGCCACCACCAACATTGCCAGCACCCGTGATATTCAGTGACGCAATGCGAGTATTGCCTCCTGTAACTGAAATTCCCCCGCGGTTAGAAGTGTTGAAGTCCAAAATAATCTCACCTGCCAAGTTGTTAGCAGTAGGCGTGGTCCCTTCTCCCGTCAAAATAGTCTGCAGCTTACCATCAATGGCGGTGTTGCTATCGGTGATGGTTGGTAAGGCCGCTAAGCCAGAGAACGTGAAAGCGTTAGTCTGGGCACTGTAGCCAGCGGGTGCCGTCATGTTCAGGCGCAGACCGGGTAGTGCTGTGCCAGAGGTGCGGCCATCGTTCAGCATGAAGATGGCGTACTCAGTGCCTGCTGCTGGGTCAATGGCAGTTGTGTTAGTGGCGGGGGTGCCGTTAAACGCAACTTGATCTAAACCGGCGTTCGTGAGAGCGTTACTATTGTTGATGAACTGACGCAATGAGCCTTGACCAGAATTATTGGTGTTAACAACGGTGCTGAAATTGAAGCCGAAGTCAGCTCCAACCGCAGTAGTGCCAGTAGCTACCGTAACAGCAGCTTGACTTTGGGCAATGGTTGTTGCTGTATTCAGGCTGGCTAGAGTAGTGCCTGTAGTGCCTGCACCAGCATCAATCTTAGTAGGCGTTTCGCCACCTACATCGTCAGTAGTACCATTGTATGTCTGTATTGGGATAAGCGTATTAACATAGCCTGGGCGGCTGCTGGTTACTGTGCTGTTAACTACACGCACAATGTAGCTTCCCGCAACAGGATTGAAATTATATTGACCATCTGCATCAGTATTAACCGCTGACACAAATGTTCCAGTTGAAGTGTAAAGTTCTACGCGTGCACCTGGTCGAGCTGAAGTTCCACTAGCAGTAATGGGTCGACCAGCGCCACCACCATAGTTAATATCTTCAAATACATATCCTGTGATGGGGGTGACAGCAGTAGATGATACACTGATTAACCAGCCGTCACCACCATGTGTTGTGGGAGTAGCTGGATACCATGTGTTTATTTGTCCATCCCCCTTTAGTGAAATTCGAAACTTTATAGTAGTAATACCAGAGGATGGCGTTGTTACTAACACAGAACCGCTAGCTGCTCCTTGTCCTGTAGTACCATTAAATATAGATGCACTATTTGTGATAGCGGTGTTGCTGACTGTGAGTTCTTGTGAACCAGAGAGTTTAGATAAAGAAACTCCTGTTGTGATTAAGGATAGATTGGTTGTATAACCAATAGTCCCGTCACCAGTCGTACTGGCACCACCTAAACCAGAAAAATGTAGAACAGGGTTTACGACGGCTCTGTTAAACGTAACAGTGAGGTCAGCATATGGGTACTCTGCACTTGTGCTAGCTGTCCTATTTAAAGCACGAGTTGATAGTAAAACTTCAACTCCATAATTGGTCGTAGTGCTGATACCCCCATTTACGCCATTAGCTGATGTAAAATTAGTGTTGCTAGATCCTCCAATAGAGCCTAAGGTCTGATATATAGCAAGTGCAGTCGCATTAGTTCCACCTGAGTTGTTCCCTCCCCCAAAAGAAGCACCTGTATTCGTTGTTGGAACAGACGTTACATTGGTATATACCTGATTATCCAGTCTAAAAGTGGCTGTCGTTGTAGGGGTATATGTGGCGTACGTGGTGCCTGTAGGATTATCAGTATTGTTTCGAAATGTGACAGTCTGATCGGCTATCGAAGGTCCACTACCAGTTGGGCCCCCTCCCGTCGCAAATTCTAGTGTTGGTACCGTCTGCGCTAGGGCATTAGTCAGCCCAACTACGCTCCATGTTAGCAGTGCTATCAACGATCGTAAATGTACTCTCATCCAAAAAGCTGTATGTATGAAAAATGGGAACATGTTTTAAAGGCCGAGTCTATGTTAGTATACTTCAAGATTCTGAAGCAAAGTTTGAGAATTAGACAAAGGGAGTATTACTCAGCTTGATTATGTGTTTAAAATATAATTTTTCATATAAAGGAGCAGCTCTCTTAATAAGGCTTTTGTCAAAATTGGAACAGATTTTCATTTTGAAAATCTTACAAAAGTAGACCTTGACAATAATGATTTAATAGGTTGTATACATTAATTTTCAGTTACTTAGCACGGTTTAATTAAATATTAGTAGCGTTATAAATTTAGATATGAAATTATGCTTTTGCTGTTGCACTTATAATGTCTAAGTACATGCATAAAAGCAAAAAGCCCCTCTGCCAAGCAGAGGAGCTTTTTAGTTATCAGTTAGTAAACTATTCCTTGATAAGGCGCAATGACTTGGTGAAATCTTTGCCGCTCACCAATACATGGTAGCTTCCTACGGGTAGATCTTGCACCGACAGCGTTGGGGTAGTGCTAGCCTCATATCGTGCTTGACGAACTGTACGACCTACTGCGTCAATGATGCTTACCTGGTAGCTGCCTTGGGGCAGGCTAGTCATATCCAGCGTAGTAGTCGAGGAAGCTGGGTTCGGGTACAGGCTGATGGCTGACTCAGCTTTAACGAATGTTACTACTTGAACACTGCTGAAGCTGGTAGTGCCGTCGGTGTCTACCTGCTTGAGACGGTAGTACACCGTGCCAGCTGCCTTGGCTGCTACTTGTGCATCGGTGAAGCGGTAGTCCGTGGCTAGGGTGGTGGTGCCCTGGCCTTTCACCTGGCCGACGGCACTGAAGCTCTTGCCGTCGAAGCTGCGCTCCACCACGAAATGGTCGTTGTGCAGCTCCTGGGCCGTGCGCCACGTCAGCTGGGCGTCCTGGCCGGCGTCCTTGGCCACAAAGCTCACCAGCTCTACTGGTAGCGGACGCACACCAATGGTGAAGGTTACGTCCCGGGTGCTAGTGCCACCGTTCGCATCAACTGTTGCAATCCGTACCGTGTAAGTACCAGCTACTAGTAGGCGGTTGTTGGTTACTACAATCTGACCGATCTGGTTAGCATCAGTAGTATTGAAACCAACACCAGCTGGGAAGCTGCTTAGGTAGCCAGTGGGCAAGCCCGTGGTAACCAGGGTAGCCGAGCTGAGGCCATTTTTCACAACTGCCTGAGGTGTAGCTGAGTTGTACGTGCCGCTATTAGCGTCGAACACATTAGCAATTACGTCGCCATTCACGTAAGGCGTCGCGCCACCTTTCACTGCTGTGAGCGTGTAATTCGAGTTTACATCCTGGCCTATTGCAATGGTGTAGAGGGCCGTGTTCGAGGTAGCTGGTACAGTAGCATTGTCAGTAGCCGTGTACGAGAAGAAGGCATTACCTACGAAACCAGCGGTAGGCAGGTAGCGCAGCTGGCTAGCTTCCGTTGCCGTGATGGGTGAACCAACCGTCAGGGCCGTAGAGCTGGTGCCAATGTACAAGCTACCAGAGGTTGGCACCGAAGTAAGAGTGTACGTCAGCACTTGGCCAGCGTTAGCATCAGTTGCAACCAGGGCCGAGATAGGCTGGGCCGTAGTGGCCGTGTTCTCAATTACCTGGTTGAAGCGCACCTCGCCCGTGGGCTGCAGGTTGTTCACTACGTTGTAGGCCACTGGGGCATTGTTCGCGATGGTCGTGATGCTGGCCGAGTTTGAAGCAGCGGTAGTATTGATGTCTGCTGCAGAAGTTACGTTCGCCGTGATAGTGAGCGAGGTAGCCGTAGCCGGAGTCGTGAACGAGATAAAGTTCGTTACGGCACCAGCCGTACCAGGAGCCATGGAGGCTACGGGAGGGAACGTAACTACCGTGTTGCCTCCCGTTACGGTAGACAAAGCACCAGCCGAGAACGTCAGGTTAGCTGGCGTACCAGGGATGGTCACAGTCTGCACCACGTTCGTCGCAGGCGACAAAGCCGTGCTATTGTTAGAAGTGGTGATTTCGTACGTTACCCGTGAACCAGGCTGAGCAGAAACTGGGCCTGCGATGGTGGTTTGGGCATCGGCCTGGGGCGTTACCGTTACCGTAGACAGAGCAGTATTGTTCGAAAGTACGCCATCAGAAGTAGCGGAGTACACATTGCCTACTGCTAGTACCGGGCCAGTAGCTGGAGCATTGAATGTTACCGAATAAGTACCCGGCAGCGAAGCACCGCTGGCCAGTGAACCCACGGACTGGAAGGTAACTACCCCCGTGGTAACATTGTAGTCGGCGTTGCGAGTCACACCACCGTCAGTCACGGTTACGCCGGTCAGGCCGGGTGCCAGAGTCAACTGCGGCACTACGTTAGTAGCAGTTCCAGTACCCAGGTTGTCGAAAGTAGCCGTGAGGGTAACGGGGCTGCCGGCATTAACCGTAGCGGTAGCTGGGGTCAGAGCCACGCGCAGGTCGGCCGTAGTAGCTGTAGCTGCAGCTGCAGTAGTAGCTACCGTGGCGTAGTTGTTAGCAGAATTCACGTCGGCGCTAGTAGACGTTACCTGGCCTACGGCCGTGAGCTGTGCGGCATCCGGCATCGTTACTACTACCACGCGGCTGGTGCTGGCACCGGTGGCCAGGGTGGGCACCGAGGCAAACGTTACTAGGCCAGTCGTGTTGTTGTACGAGTCGGCGGAGGTACCACCGGGGAAGGTTACGTTAGCCGTGCCCAAACCAGCGGGTAGCTGTAGAGTGGCGGCAACGCCAGTAGCTACCGAGGCGCCGTTGTTGGTAACAGATACCGCATAAGGTACAGCGTTGCCTACTGTAGCAGTAGCCGGGGCCGTAACGCTAATAGCTACATCAGCAGCAGGCGTCAGGGCAGTGGTTACGACGGCAGTGTTATTCGCCAATACAGTTTCAGCGGAGCTCGTGCTTATTGCGGCAGCAATGTTCAGGTTAGCCGATCCGGCCGGAGCCGTGAACGAGATGGTATTCGTCTGGCTAAAACCAGCCGCCAACGGTTCGGTGAACGAGATGGTCAGGATACCGGTAGTGGCATTGTACTGCGAGCCCGCGCTGAGCGAGTTTACTTGCACGTTGGTCAGGCCGGTGGGCAACTGTACGGTTTGCACCACACCGTTGGCAGCAGCCGGGCCGTTGCTGGCCGTTGTAACCGTGTAGGTTACCGTCTGGCCCGCCAGGCTTACTGCGGGGCCAGCCAGGGTCGTAGCTACATCTACCACTGGGTTTACCTCGATCTTGGTCTGAGCCAAGTTATCGGCAGGTACTGCGTCGGGGGTAGTAGTCGTTACGGCCGCCGTAGCCAGCACGAAGCCTTGCTGCGGAGCTGCAAAGGTTACGGAGTAGGTCTGCGTAGCACCTGCTGCCAGCGGTGAAGCTAGAGCTGGGAAAGTCAGAACACCCGTAGCCGCGTTGTAAGAGCCACCGCCCAGGTTGCTGAAGGTTAGGCCAGTAGGCAAAGTTACCGTTTCCTGCACGCCAGCGGCTGATGCGGCACCCGCGTTGCCTGCCGTAATGTTTAGGGTGATGTTAGCACCAGGCGCAACGTTGGCAGCCGAAACCGAAATGTTCGTGTATACGTTAGCTTCCGTGCCCGTCCGCGTGATAGGGGTAATGGTAGGACGCGTAGCCAAGCCATTCAGCTGAGCCGTGTTGTTGTCGGTACCCGCGGTAGGCGAGTTTAGGTCGCCGGCGTTGGTGCCAGTGAGGCCCGAGGTAACAATAGCCACTGGCGCCGGGAAGTTGGTGCTAGGAGCCGTGAAGCTGATGGTGTTTACCTGCGACTGACCAGCAGCCAGTACCCCAATAGCGGGGAAGGTAATCACGGTAGCGTTCTGCGAGGAGTTGAAGGCCACAGTACCGCCATTAGAGGCATAGATGCCAGCCCCCGTGAGGTTACCCGACAGCGAAACCGTCTGCACCACATTCACCGCTGGTGAAATGGAGTTGACGTTAGCCGGCGTGGTAGCGCTGCTGAGGTTGCTGGTTACTACCGTATAGGTCAGCTCGTTGCCAGCCGTTACGACCGTCGGACCGCTGATGGCTGTCGTTACGTCGAAGCGAGGCGTGATGTTGATCGTAGATACGGCCGTGTTGTCGGCTACAGTCGTCTCTGCGCCACCCGAGCCGCTAATGCTGGCCGTCACGGTAAGTGGGCTGGTCAGCGGGGCTGGGAATACGAGAGCTGTCGAAACTGAACCACCGTTAGCTGCCAAGTTGCCGATGGTGAGGGTCAGCAGGCCAGTGTTCTGGTTGTAGCTGGCACCACCTGCAAAAGTAATGATGCCATTATTGAGCGTGCCGTTGTTGCCGCCCACCGTGAAGCCGGTAGTTGTCAGGCCCGCGGGCAATTGCACAGTTTCTACCACGCTGGTAGCAGCCACAGTGCCTGGGTTGCTAGATACCACCGTGTAGCTCAGCGAAGAGCCGGCATTGGAGTTAGCCGCAGGAGTAGCTGAGAAGTTGGTAGCCAAGTTGAACGTAGTACCCGACACAGCCACTGATAAGAAAGCCGTGTTAGAAGTAGTGCCCGAGGTATTGTTTACGGTGTAAGGAACCGTAGCTACCCCTGTGAAGCCCGCGGCTGGTACAAAGCTCACTTGCCCGTTGCCGAGGAACGTGAACGTACCGCCGGTTACAGTTACCGAGGCGGTGCTGCCGGCAGCTTGGCTATTCAGTGCCACAGTGGCGGGGTCAATACCGTTCTGGTCGTTGCTCGTCACCGTGACGGTAACGGCCGTGCCTGGAGTCGTAGTGGTGTAGTCGTTATTGGCAACTGGAGCTAACTGTACGGGGGCATTACCCGAGAATTCAGAGGTTCCCTGGTTGCCATTTACGGCCGTAATCTGTCGGGCCGTGGCAGTAAGGAGAGCTGTACCAGCGTTCAGGGCATTTTGCTGGGCTACCGTCAGAGAAGACAGAGGCACGGAGTAGGAGAAGCGATTCTGGTTATTTTCCGCCCCTTGGTTGAAGCCGTTGATGTTGCCGCTGTAGCTGCCCGTTGTGGCATCTAGGTCACTGGTGCCTTCCGCCTGAGTGAATAGGTAAGTTTGGCCCTGACCGAAGTTAGTGTTGCCAGTGCCTGCCGACGTACCCACGCTGGCGATAAAGAATTCCAGCGTAGCGCCGGGCCGTGAGAAGCCCGATACCAGCAGATTGCCATTGCGAATAGTAGCGCTGGTAATTACTGGCATGTTGGTCAGGCCGTTGCCACCCGTGTCTGCGTCACCATCGTCGTTCAGGGTCACGTTGGTGAGCGTGCCTACGTTACCGTTGTTGAAACGGTCGCTGCTGTTCAGTAAGTCAATGCCTAAGCGGGTGTTACCAGAAATAGAGTTCTGCGAGATTGTAACATTTAGAGCAGGAGCTTCAACTAGAACGCCCGACCCAGTGTTACCAGTAAGCACGTTGTTCGAGATAATGGTCTGATTAGTGGCTCCGTATACACGTAGGCCTGACCCTTCACCAACCGTCGTGTTATTCAACGCAGTTTGGCTGCGAGCTACCCCGGTACCGTTGTTACTAATAGTATTACCTGTGATGGTGTTGCCGCCAATGCCGTTACCGAAGGAATCGATACCGTGGCCATTGTTAGCAGTAATCAAGTTGCCGCTAACAGTATTACCAGTGCTGGCTCCCTGCAGTTCTAGTCCGTCGAATACATATCCTTGTCCATCCAGGAACACTTCAATAGCGTTGCCCCGAATTTCGTTGCCCGAGATAGTATTGTTATTGGCGCCGTCGTTGTTGTTGCCCAGCACCCAGATACCCATGCCACCGTTGTAGGCCACTAGGTTGTTCCGGATAGTACCGTTATCGGAGCTGTTAAGGTTGATACCCTGTTGAGTGGTGCGTACACCGTTGCCGGGGTCAGTAAAGCTAGTAGCCGACGTACCGATGGTATTCGACTCAATCAGGATACCTGAGGCGGACGCCGTGGTATTGATACCGTTAGCGAAACCGTACACACTCAGGCCGCGGATAGTGCCGTTTGCCGCCGATACAGACAACCCGTCGAAAGCACGGGTACCTACCAACTGCACCTCCGGACCGTTGAGAGTGCCCAGGGTCGTGTTGGCAGTGCCTACTGTACCTCCGGTGTTCAAGGTCACGTTATTGGTATTACCAACGTTTATCGTCTGAGTAGTACCATCCACGGCGGTGTTAGCATCAGAAATAGTAGGCAGCGCGGTAGTGGGGTTGATACTAGCTACCCCATTAGTGAGGCCTGAAACCAAGCCGGCCCGCAGACCTGGCGTAGCTGAGCCCGAGGGAATCATGAAAATGCTGGTTTCCCGGCCAGCTGTCAGGCCAGCCTGTGCCAGGTTAGCATTGGTTAGGGCATTAGAGTTCAAAATGAACTGCCGCAAAGAACCCTGACCATCATTGTTGGTATTGGTAACGACGTCGAAGTTGAAGCCAAAGTCAACGTTAGCTGAGCCCGCACTTGCCACTGTGAAGCGGCTGATAGACTGCGCGGTAGAGGTACCAGCCGTCAGTGCACCGAGGTTCTGGTTCGTAGTGTTAGCGGCAGCATCCTGCTTTTCCGGTGCTTCACCGCCTACTTGGTTAGTAGCGCCATTCACGAACGTTTGAACGGGAAGCAAGCCAGCTACGCTACCCGGACGAGACGAGGTAACGGTGGAGTTAACCACGCGCACGGTGTACGTAGTAGGTGCCACGCTGAAAGAGTAAGCACCATTTGCATCGGTAGTAGTGGCCGAAACAAAGTTGCCGTTGGCATCATACAACTCAACGCGGGCGTTCGGACGACGAACAGTGAAGCTAGCAGCGCTTGAGGCAGCTGTGGACAAATTGCGTCCTGCTCCACCACCGTAGTTTACATCTTCAAACACAGTACCGCTGAGCGTAACAGCCGCTGCCACCGGAATGGTATACGTAGCGGCATTCTGGGCCGTACGCCCTATGTTGTCGGTTACGGTGTACGTGAAGGAAGCATTGCCCGTGAAGCCAGCCGCGGGGTCAAAGGTGAGCAGATTGAGCTGGTCAGCTGGAATAGCCTGTCCGGCTACCACGTTCGTACCATTAAACTGGAGAACCCCAGAGGCGGCGCCCGGTAAGGTCAGAATGTTGTAGTAGGCAAGCGTGTTATTGCCATCCGGATCAGAGCCAGCTAGGCCAGGAGAAAGTACAATGGCTGGGGCTGTATTTGGCAGGGTCGAGTTGGTAACATTGCTTACCGTAGGAGCTGCATCGGCCTTAGAAGGACCCGCGCAAAGCACCGAAGTAGGTACTACCTGGCGAGCCAAACCGGCATCTGCGCTGGCGTATTCCCACTTCAGAACGTTGCTACCGCCATTTTCAGCGTAGTAAATCAGTACATCGTGCTGGCCGGCAGTCAGGGTAACCGTGCCGGAGCGCTCTTGTAGGCTGTGGTCGTTGCCGTTATCAATTAACGCATTGGCCACGTTTGGCGCAGACACCAGTGCGTTATCGTCAATCCACATGTATGAGCCATCATCCGAGCTCAGGTAGAACGTGTAAGTACCTGCTACGGCAATGTTGATGCTGCCGCGGTAGCTAGCGCTGAAGTTGTTCGGGTCAGTGGTAGTACCGGTTGCTGGCGGTACAATATTCCCGAAGCTGCTGCCGCTGAAGTCCAGCGTAGGGTCAATGCGCCGAACACTGGCTGTACGCTGGAAAAACGTAATAGCGTTGGCATTGAAGTTATTCCCGGGGTTGTAAAACACACCAGGGTAGTACTCGGCTGTTAAGCCCGAAGAGGCTGTAGTATTGTTCAGATAAGAAGGCTGACAGCTGGGGACGCTCTGTACCGTGGTTACATTTGCATTAGCAGCCGTACCATTGTTGTTAGCCGCAATTATATCGGACGTAGTAGCTGTACTAGCAGCTTTTCCACTTACGTTTCCCGAGTTGGGCATAGTGAACGTAACAGCGTTGGTAACGTTCGCCCCAGAAGCTAGAGTGGTGGTGGCAAATGTTACTAAGCCCGATGTAGAGTTATAGCTAGCTCCAGCGGGTAGCGTGACATTAGCAGTTGGTAAGCCTGGGTTAAGTTGCAGCGTTGGAATTACATCTGTTGCTACATCTGCTCCGGCGTTGGAAGTTGTGGTGGTATAGATTACTCGGTTACCAGCCGAAGCAGCTGTTGGGCCCGTTACGGTCGTTGCTACGTCAGCTTGCGCGCACCAGCGAATGGCATTAATACCAATTGTTTGCTGGCGAGGTACGTTTGCAGTGTATGGGTACGGGTTGGAATACGTAAGTACCAGACGCTGCACGGGAGAAGTAAAGGCTACAGTTACGTTAGCTGTGGCGTCACCAGGTGCTGCAGTTCCGGTACCCTCCACTGTATTGGGGGCCACGAAACGGTTTTTAGTACCCAATGTAAAGTTGCTTGCTGTCAGCTGAATAACGGGTGCATTAGCAGCTGTAGTAGCGTAGCCATCAAAACGCAGGTTATCAATGAAGTTCGTTGCCGCTTCTGCATCAATATCCTGTAGGTTAAACGTAAGGTTCTCTACCGGCCGCGTAAAGGTGAGAGTAATGGAAGCGCGGTTGGCAGTAACGGCAGGATCTACGTTCTGATAGTTCTCCTGCCATATCAGACTTTGACCATTCAGGTTGGCAACGGTGCCAACACTAAATGTTCGAACAGAAGATGCATTTGAGGCATAGCCACTGTAGGTGAAACTTGTGTTACCAAGGGTCTCCGTAGCGGTTTTCCTATCACCGGTCGTGGCAGTAGTGTAATTCAGGGTATTCACCTGATTACAGACTTGTGCCCACCCAACTGTCCTGCCCAAACTGGTCCAGGCCAGTAGCAGCAGTAAAACTCGTAAGAGTGTTTTCATGAATATTAGGGTAAGTGAATTGAAGTTTTGCGGAGTGGTGGTACTCTTTTATAATTCAAAGCTATTTTGGGATAATAAGGTCATTTGTCCTTTTCGGTGAACGATAGAAGTAGCTGGCTAAAAAATCAGATTGCATTGGTGAAAGGTCTAACACGCTAGATGAGTGTTCATAGAGATTTGGCGTCAGTTGTTGACTACGAAAAAGGCTAGTGTTATGGATTTAGTGCAAAATAAAAAAGCATAAAAGTCTCGCTGGTTCAGCGAGACTTTTATGCTTTATCTAAGAAAAAGTATTATTTGCTAATAGGCCTGGGCCCGGCCGCTGTGCTTTACCAGTTGGCTTACTTGGTCAGTAAAAGGCTGAGCTTGAGCTAACTCTTCGAGGTTAAGGTGCAGGCGATACTTCCAGAAATGGGTAGGGTTGGCGGGCACGTTGATCTGCTCCGCTAGCGGGTCTTCGCGGCGTAGGCCACTGTCCATGGCTAGCAAATCCTGCAGCGGGAAGATGGCCCACATAGCCGGCGAGTACAGGTGTTGCTCCGTAATTTCGCGGGCTACCCACGGCTCGCAGTGCTGCGGGGCCTGCTGGCCGTAGTGGCCTAGGGTATGCTCGAAGAAGCGCTGGGTTTTCTCGCGGTCCTCTTCCCACCAGCCGCGCACGGTACTCATATCGTGAGAGCCGGGGCTGACTACCGATAGGTAGGGCGCCGAGCCGGGGTGACCAAACTCCACGTTGGGGTCGGAGGGCATGCGCTGAATGTTCAAGCCCAGAATGCCCAAGGCCTTCATCACTCCGGGTACCGACTCAGGTACCATGCCCAAATCTTCGCCGCAGATAAGCATATCGGTAGCATAGCGCACGGGCGGCAGCTTCACAAGGCCTTGCTCACGCCAGAATTCCTCGTGGCGACGGTAGAAGAAATCCACATACAGCTCGCGCAGGCGGTGGGCGGAGGGCTCATCCAATTCCCGGAACGACTGCGTGAGGTGCAGCGTGATGCGGGGGTGGTAGAAATCAGCGCGTTGGTCGTCGGGCACGAAGAGCACCTCGTTTACTAGCTTATACAGTCCGGTGCGCAGCCACTTGTAATGGTCGGCGTTGCTAGGGTCGGCGGCAATACGCTCGTCGAACACCTGCTCAATCTGACGTTGGGTGCGCACGTGCTCCTTCAGCTGAATGGCACCGTACTCGTCGGCCACCATAAACTCATCGAACACCTGCTGGGCCTGGCCGTGGAAGATAGCAGGCAGCATGTGCCAGCGGATGTACGGCACGCACAGGCGGCCGTAATCGAACCAGCCCAGGCGCTGCTCAATCTCGTGGCGGTGGAAGGGCAGGGCGGGGGAGAAGTGGCCTAGCAGGCCTTCAACGGAGTGACCCGGAATTTCCCAGATGCGGAAGAAGCCCAGGATGTGGTCGATGCGCAGGGCGTCGAAGTAACGGGCGAGGGTGCCCATGCGCTGCTTCCACCAGGCGTAGCCATCCTCGGCCATCCGCTCCCAGTTATAGGTGGGGAAGCGCCAGTTCTGGCCTGTGAGTGAGAAGTCATCGGGGGGCGCGCCGGCCTGCTGGTGCATGTGGTAGAGCTCGGGCTGAGTCCAGGCATCCACGGAGTGGCGGTAAATGCCAATGGGTAAGTCGCCTTTTACTACCACACCATGCTGGCGGGCGTAGGCCACTGCCTCGCGTAACTGCTTGTCGAGGTGGAACTGAGTGAAGAAGTGAAGGCCAGCCTCATCAAAATCAGGCGACGTCTCGTCGGTCAGCTCAGCTACGCGGGTAGGCGTCTGGAACTCCTCGGGCCACTGGCTGAAGTCAGCCGTCTTGAATCGGTCGCGTAGGGCCGAGAAAGCGGCGTACGGGGCCAGCCACGACTCCTGCTCCTGGCGGAAAGCCTGAAACTCGGGGTCGGCCAGGAAACGGGCTTTTTCCTGCTGGTACAGCAGCCGGATGAACTTCCACTTGGCATTCATCACCGGCTCATAGTCCACGAAATCCTTGGCGTTCAGCTCCTCGCGCAACTGCTCCAACTCCTGGCGGGCAGCCGGGTCTTGCAGTTCAGCAATAGCATCGAGGTTGAGATACTGTGGGTGTAGGGCAAACACCGAAATAGCGGCGTAGGGGTAGCTGTCTACCCAGGTGTGGGTGGCTACGGTATCGTTGATGGGCAACACTTGCACCATTTTCAGGCCTGCAGATACGGCCCAATCTACGAGCAGCTTGAGGTCGGGAAACTCACCCACGCCCAGGCCGCGGCGGCTGCGCAGGGCAAACACCGGCAGGGCCACACCCGCGCCCCGCCAGTTGCCGGTGGGGTAACGGAAGTTGTCGTCGGCCTTTACGCGCAGAGTACGCCGGTCAGCAGAAGGAAAGATGAGGCGGTCTTCGCCGGCTTCCAGCTGCAGAATCTTCTTTTCCTGCGGGTCCCAGATGCCATACTTGTATTGCGTGGTTTGCTCGGGGTTCTGCAGGGCCACGTCGGCGCACCACGTGGGGTAATCGGTATCGGAGAGGATGACCGCTTGCTGGGCATCCCAGGCACCCAGGGCGGGGTCAGAACCCAGCACGCACACCTGGTGGTTGGAGTCAACGCGGGGCGCCGAGAGCTGAAACCGCACAACGGAATCGGCGGTCGGCGTGGAGGGAGCAGGCTGAGTTGGGACCACGCGGCGCATAAGGGCCTTCGTAAACGCAGCGGTGTGCAGCTCATTTTCGGGCTGCGCAGCTGGGCGCCAGAAGTCTTCCAGCACAATGCGGGTGAAACGCTGCCCATCGTAGCTGATGGTGCGGTTTGGCCCCCACTCCCAGTGCTTGCCGCCATCGCGCTCATCCAGCAGAATATACTTGTAGGCCACCTGGCCTAGCTGGTCGTCGGGGAGGCTAATCTCCTGGCTCCAAACGCCATAATCAGCGTTATAGTGTAGGCTGAGGGCTTGGTCGAGGTTCCACTGGCCTAGGCTGGGCAGGGAGCCACACACCACGAGGCGCTGGCCCCAGTCAGTACGAAAAGGCAGGGTAAAACGAAGAATCATGAGGGCGGGCATCGAGTATGGAAGCGAAAGATACTACGATACCCCGGCCGCCGGAAGTTGCCCAGAGTCAAATTGACAAACATGAGCACATAGCCCAAGTATTGGGTAATAGGGTATCAGTCGGGGCTAAGAAGAGGCCAACCAAAGCTGCAAAACCCAACACTTAGCATGCTTGCGCGGTGACCACTGACTCACTTCGCATTTGAGGGTGGCCTAGTGGTAATGCGGCTCGTCTGGCGCAACTGGTAGGCCACTTAGTGAAGCTACTCCTCAAATAGAAAATGAGGCAAGGTGCAAAGCTCAGTAAGCTCGACATTGGCGCTGGGTAGATGGCTAACGGTGGCGTTTGCCCAACCTAAGCGCATGATTCTGCGTTGGATCAAGCCAGAGCCCTTTCTTTCGCCGCACTATCCTATCCCTTGTCACCAGCTGTACGCCGTATCCTGTACGCCCTGTTGGGGCTTGTTCTGCTCATCCTCCTACTCGTAGGCGGGGTGGTGCTATTCCTGCAATTTCCCTCGGGCCAAGATTTCGCCGCCCGCCAAGCTGAAAAGTACTTACGAGGAAAATTGAAGACGGAGGTACGAATCGCCAAATTTCGTACTGATTTCAAACACGCTATCAGCCTAGATGGGGTTTATCTGGAGGACCAAAAAGGCGACACGCTGGTGTCGGTAGGCCACCTCGGCGTAGATCTGGACATCTGGGCCCTGACTAAGTCACAGATCAATGTGAAGAGCGTGGAGCTCAACGACGGACGGGTGGCCATCAAGCGCACCGAGCCCGACAGTATCAGCAACTACGACTTCATTGTCAATGCCTTCGCTACCGGCGACACAACCACCGTGGCCACCACTCCGGCCGACACCACCGGCGCAGGTTTCAAGTACGATATCGGTGACCTGCGGCTAACCAATGTGCTGCTCACCTACAACGATGAGGTGGACGGCATGAACGTGCGCACCAAGGTGGGCGAGCTGGCCGTGAACATGGACGAGGTAGACGTAGACGGCTCCACTTACCGCATTGACCAAGCCGCGCTGAAGAATACGAGCATCGGGATTGTGCAGACCAAGGTGCCCCCAGATACGCCCGCCGACACGGCCGCCCTAAAGCTGGAGTTTGGTCTGAATCGGGCCCGGCTCGACAACGTCAGTCTTACGTATAAAAACGACCCCTCGGCCCAGTTCATCAGTACCCGCGTGGGCGAGGCCGACATCACGGCCGACCGCATTGACCTGGTGAACAGCCGCGTGAACCTGAACACGTTGCGCCTGCGCAACACCAGCTTTGCCTACGCGCAAAACGAAAACGTGCCAGTAGAACAGCGCGTGGTAAACCCCGCCGAAGCGGTGCGCGACCTGAACAAATCGGTGGAAAACGCTACCGGCCAGGAAGCTAGTTGGGTGGTCACGCTGAAGCAGTCAGACATTGAGGGCGTAGACGTAGCCTTCGACAACTTCAACCAGCCCCGGCAGCGCACCGCCGTGCGGGGCATGGACTACAACCACCTGAAATTTACTGGCCTAGCGCTTAACACACAGAACCTATCGTACTCCGAGAACCGCACCACCGTCCGCATCAACCAACTGGCGGGGCAGGAGCAGAGCGGCTTCGCCGTGACCCGAGCTCAGGCCGATGTGGTGTTCGACTCGGTGGAAACCCGCCTCGACAACCTCGACTTGGTGACGCCCCATACCCGTATCCGGCGCACCCTGGCCATGCAATACAAATCCTTGGATGCTATTGCCGATGACCTGCCAAACCTAGGGATTGAGGGCGACTTGCGCGAGACGCGCCTGGGCTTCCGCGACATTCTCTACCTAGCCCCCGACCTGGCCACCACGGCGCCTTTCAACACCGGACCCAACCAATCGGTGCTGGTGAGCGGGCGCGTGAGCGGGCGCGTGAAGGACTTCCGGGTGCAGAACCTGGAGCTGGTGGGGTTCCGCAGCACTATTGTGCGGGCCAGCGGCCGAATTCAGGGTCTGCCTGAAGTAGACCGACGCCTCTACACCGACCTGAATATTCAGCAGTTCACTACTACCGACGCCGACATTCGCAGCTTGGTACCGAAGGGCACTATTCCGGCCGGGTACACGCTGCCGCCCCGTATCACGGTGGCCGGCACGTTTAAAGGCCGGCCTACCGCCATGGTATTTGACACCGACTTACGAGCCACTACCTCCTTTGGCAACGTGGCCGCGAAGGTGAACATGGGTGCCGGCCCCGTAGGCCAGGAGCCGGTACGTGCCGTCTTCAGCACCCAGAATTTCAACGTCGGCAAAATCTTGCGTGACCCCACCATTGGCGCCATCACGGCCTCTGGTACCCTGAATGCCCGCGGCCTCGACCCCAACCAAATGCGGGGTAAGCTCACGGCGCGGGTGCAGCGGGCTACCTACCAGGGCTACACCTACCGCGGTATTACGGCCAACGTAGACATTGACCGTAACCGCTACGTGATTGATGCCAGCAGCAAAGATGACCCCAACCTCAACCTAGATTTGCTGGCTACGGTGGACCTGCGCAACTCGGCCAACCCCACGTACAGCGTAGACCGCCTGAACCTACGCGGCGCCAACCTCACGGCCCTGGGCTTCTATACCGGCGGCGACCTGCGCGTGCAGGGTGATCTGAGCGCCAACCTCAGCGGTTCTGACCTAAACAGTCTGAACGGTACATTTAGTGGCCGCCGCATTGTTATCGTCAGCAACAACCAACCGTTTGCTCTCGATTCTCTGAACGGGCGCATCTTGCAGCGCACGGGCCGCACCGAGGTTGACTTTGCCTCTAACGTGGCCGACGTAACCCTGCGCGGCAACACCCGCCTCGGCGACATTGCCACGGCCCTGCAAGAGCACATCGACCGGTACTTTGACCTGCCGGGCGTGCAGTATAGGCCTAGCAATGCCAATCAGCAGTTCACCTTCGAGGCCAACCTAAAAAACACCCGGATTGTGCGCCAGTTTGTGCCCGATCTGAAGTTCCTCTCGCCCTTCCAGCTGACCGGCAGCTTTGATAGCCGCGCCGCCGACCTGCGCCTGAACACCCGCATTCCGCGCATTGTGTACATGGGCTATACCATGGACTCGCTGCGGCTGAACGTGGGCTCTGACCCGCAGAAGCTGGACTATGGTCTGACGTTGCGGCAAGTATCGCAGGACACGAGCTTGCGCCTACCTAACCCCAGCCTAAAAGGTAGTGTGGCTAACAACAAGATTGGCGCCCACGCCCGCATTGCCGAAAACGACAGCGCTACCACGCTAGATGTAGCCGGGGTATTGCAGGTTCTGAACCAGGGTGCTGTCTACGCCTTCAGCTTCGACCCCAAACTGGTGCTCAGCAACCAGCAGTGGACGGTGGCTCCTAATAACTCGGTGAGCTACACCACGGCCACCGGTGCCGTGCGGGCTGAGAATGTGCGCCTGAGCCAAGGCAACCAACTCATTGCCCTCCAGACACTGGCCGGGGCGCAGTATCCCCTGCAAGTCAACCTCACCAACCTCGATATCAATGGCCTCGCCAAAGCAGCCGGCATGCCCGACTCGATGGTGGCTGGTACGCTCAACGGGCAGGCGGTGGCTTTCAGCCTAGGCCAGCCCAAGCAGGCCTTCACGGCTGATATGGCCCTCAGCGGCTTTGCCTATAATAAGGCGGCCATTGGTGATGTGAATCTGAAAGCCACTAATCCCACTCCCGACCGCTTCAACGTAGATGCCCGCCTGACCAACGCACAGGGCATGGACGTACAGGCCGTAGGCTACTACCTGGCCACGCCGCCCAGCCCCATTCAGTTCTCCGTTAACGTGAACCGGCTAGACCTGAAAATCATTGAGCCTTTCTCGGCGGGGCAGCTGCAAAACATGGGTGGAGGCCTGACGGGTCAGTTGGCCGTAGGCGGCAACGTAAGCCAGCCGCGCATCAACGGCACGCTCACCACCACCCCCGATGCTACGTTCACGCTCACGCAACTAGGTGCGCCCTTCTTCCTGGTTTCGCAGCCCATTGCGTTCAACGAGGAGGGTATTCGCTTTGATCGGTTCGCGGTGCGCGACTCCTTGGGCAGCGAGGCCATCGTCAACGGCTATGTGCGCACCCGCGACTACGTGAGTGACTTCCGCTTCGACCTGGAGGCTACTACCAACAACTTCCTGGCTGTGCAAAGCTCCCAGCGCGACAACCCGCTGTTCTGGGGCAAGCTGTTAGTTGATTCCGACTCGCGCATCACCGGTAACCTCAACCTGCCCATAGTGCGCACCCGGGCCCGCGTGGCCGATGGCTCCAGCCTGTTCGTAGGCCTGCCCACCGACGACCCGGTGAAAGTAGAGCGTGAGGGTATTGTGGAGTTCATTGATAAGAGCGCCCCCATCGACACGCTGCTGGCGCGCAAGGTGCCCCTGGACACTGCCGAAACCGCCGCCGGCTACGACATTCAGGCCCTAGTAACGGTGACCGATAAAGCCCTGTTCACTATTGTAGTGGATGAGGCCTCCGGCGACAACCTGCAGGTGCGGGCCAACGGTACCCTGAACACGGCTATTGACCGCACTGGCAACATCACGCTCACCGGCCGCCTCGATGTGGCCGATGGTAAATACCAGATGTCGCTGTATGACCTGGCTTCGCGGGAGTTTGACATTGCACCGGGCAGCTCTATTTCCTGGAGTGGTGACCCTTACAATGGGCAGGCCAACGTAACGGCCCTGTATAACGTGCGAGCCGCTCCCGCCGAGCTGATTTCGGCGCAGGGCGTGGCTGATGAAACCCAGAGCGCCCTGGCCCGCAACCCAGTGCCCTTCGTGGTAGACCTGAAAGTGACTGGTGAGCTGCTCAAGCCCGTTATTGGGTTCGATATCCGGTTGCCGGAAGAGTCGCGCACCGATTTGCGGGGGCCCATTGAGAACCGCCTGGCTCAACTGCGCCAGCCTTCGCAGGAAAGTGACCTGAACAAGCAGGTATTCTCCCTGCTGGTGCTCGGCCGCTTCCTAGCCGACGACCCCTTCCAGAGCAGCAGCGGTAACTTAGTGGCCGAGCAATTGCGCGGCTCGGCGAGCCAGGTGCTCACCCAGCAGCTCAACAACCTCACCGGCAGCTACCTCTCCAACTTGGGTGTGGAACTGGGCGTGAACTCCTACGCCGACTTCAGCAGCGGGCAAGAGAAAACCCGCACCGACCTGAACGTGGCCGTGCGCCGTCAATTGCTTAACAACCGCCTCACCGTGCGCCTTGGTACCGACGTGCCGCTGGGCGGGGGCGGCAACCAGGGCACCCAGGGTCAGAGCGCCAGTGGGGTGAGTGCCTTTGCCGGTGATGTGAGCATCGAGTACAATGTGCTGGCTAACGGCCGCATCCGCCTGCGGGCCTTCCGCAACAACTCGTACAGCGACATTGACGGGCAGTTTGTGCGCAACGGTGCCTCCTTGGTGTTCCAGCGCGACTACCAGAACCTGGCCGACCTGTTTAGGGGCATTGACGATAACGTGAAGGAAGACATCAAGCTGGAGCGTCGGCGCCGCAAGCAGGACCGCCGCTCTCAGCGCGACTCTACCGCCGCCGCACAATTCCCCGCCGCCCGTACCGACTCTACCCGCCGCCCCCGCCCCGATACGGTGCGGGCAGCGAAACGCTAAGTATTCGCTAGGCCACTTCCTCCGCTAGGGGGAGTGGCCTAGTGGCCTGTTTTTATTTCCCGAAATACCTGTTCATGTCCCAACGGTTGCTCTCTCTCCTGTCGGCAGCACACCCTAATGCTGCAAATCATTCGGTTTTTCCTCGGCCTGAGGGAAGAGCGCGGAGAAGTGGGGTCTATACCGCTCTGCTCGCTGCCACGCTGCTGGCCTCTTGCTCCGGCACCAAATACATACCCGAGGGTAGCAAGCTCTACACCGGCAGCACCGTCAAGGTAAAGTCCGATAGCGCCATCCCCAACGAGGCGGTCCTTACGACGGAGCTGGAAAGCGTGATTACGCCTAAACCCAACACCTCTTTCTTCGGAATTCGGCCTAAGTTGTACTTCTGGCACTTGGGCGAGGGCAAAACCAAAGGCCTGGGTAAGTGGCTGGCCAACAAGTACGGCGAGAAGCCCGTGCTGCTCAGTCAGGTAGACACCCAGAAGGTGAAGGGCCTGATGATTAACCGGCTCTACAATAATGGCTACTTCAAGCCTACCGTGCACAGTCAGGTAGATGTGCAAGGCCAGGCTGCCCACGTAAACTACACCGCCACGGTGGGCAAGCCCTATACCATCAAGGAGATTTACTTCCCCGAAGGTGATTCTCTGCTGCCCCGGGCCGTGCGGGCCACCCAGCCGGCGTCGCTGCTGAAAGTAGGCGACCCATATAATCTGCAAACCTTCACCAATGAGCGTACCCGCATTGATGCGGCCCTCAAAAACCAAGGTTTCTACTACTTCGCCCCCGACTACATTCTGTTTCAGGTAGACAGCACGCTCAACAACCAAGTGAATGTGTACTTGAAGGTGAAGGAGAAAACGCCCGAGCGCGCCGCTAAGCCCTACGTTCTTAACCGCGTGCGCCTCAACACCGACTACTCCCTCTCGGATACTACCCTGAGTGAGCGGCCTATTCTGTACAAGAAGTACCAGTACTTCCCTAGTGAGGACGTGTTCACGGCCAAGTCCATTACCAACGCCACCTTCCTGTACCCCGACAGCGTGTACCGCCGCCGCCGGCAAGACCAGACCCTGAGCCGACTGATGAGCCTGGGCGTGTTCCGGTACGTGGACATTGGCTTCCGGCCCGCCCGCGCCAAGGCCGACTCGGCCGGCTACGGCTTCCTGAACTCCTACGTGCGCATGACACAAGTGCCCAAGAAGAGCATTCGGGCTGAGGTGCTGCTGGTGAGCAAGGAAAACGGGTTCGTGGGTCCGGGTTTCCAGGTGCAGTTTCGCAACCGCTCGGCCCTGCGCGGTGCCGAGCAGTTGGTGGTAAATGCTACCGGTTCGTTTGAAAACCAGACGCGCAGCAATGCCAACACCATCGGCCTGACTAGTTATGAGCTGGGGGTAGATGCCCAACTGCAGATTCCGCGCCTGATTACGCCGCCTCTGCCGTTCCTGGACGTGCGCCTACCCAGCTCCGACTTCCAGCCCCGCACCTTTATTGGGGCGGGTGTAAAGCGTGTAGAACGGCGTCAAGCTTTCCAGCAGGACCTATTTAACCTGAACTACGGCTACACCTGGAAAACCAAGCTCACCAATGAGCAAACCCTGCGCCCCATTGATATTCAATACCTAAAGCTGGGCAATACTAGCAGGTCTTTTGATTCGTTGCTGGTGGACCGGCCGTTTCTGGCCAATTCCTTCCGGCAACAGTTTATTCTAGCCAGCTCTTACCGCTACACGTACAATCAGCAAGCCCTGGAGCAGCGCCGCAACCAGGTGTACTTCAGTGGGGGCGTTGAGCTAGCCGGCAACCTGGCCTACCTGTTCAGCTCGCTCACCAATCAGAAGCAAGTAGAAACCGCTAGCGGCGACCAGGCCTACACGTTGGCTGGGCAGCAGTTTGCGCAATACACCAAGGTAGATCTGGAATTCCGCAATTACTTCCGGACCAGCGCTAACCCTACCAGCGGCAACAAAATTGCGACCCGCGTGCTCATTGGGGCGGGCCTGCCCTATAAAAACTCCTCGGTGCTGCCCTACCTAAAACAGTACGGTATTGGCGGCCCCAACAGCGTGCGAGCCTTCCCAGCGCGGGGCATTGGGCCGGGCACGTACCGTCCGCCCGTTTCCCGCGAGAACAGCTACTTCTACGATCAGGTAGGCGACCTGCGCTTTGAGGCCAACGCCGAATACCGCCAAGACCTGTTCCCGTATGTGAAGGGCGCCTTGTTTATTGATGCTGGCAACATTTGGCTCGTAAACCCCGACCCTAGCCGCCAGACAGTAGATGCTGAAGGCAACCCCGACGGTAAAAATGGGCAGTTCGGGTTCAACTCCTTCCTGAAAGAACTGGCCGTAGGTGCCGGCGCCGGTATCCGGATTGACGTGCAGTTCTTCGTGATTCGCCTCGATTATGCGTATCCGTTGCGGGTGCCGTATAACAACACGGAGGTAGTTCGGCCTGGCCTGAACTCATCATTCAACGTGCAGGACAATAAGGGCCGCCTCAACATTGCCATTGGTTACCCCTTCTAGGCCAGTCATAACCACGAGTGCTACGGCGCGTATAGGAAGGAAAGCTTGCTTGCACTGGCCTAGGCCATGCTAACCAAGCAGCGTAGTGGCCTAGTGTGGCCCGCGCCCCATACTTTTTCGCACCGCTGCTTCTCGGCAGCCCACCCTTTATCATATGGCAGATCAATCGCAGAAACCCGCCCCCCAAGAAGATAGCCAGCAGGCCACCAGCAACCAGCGCAAAGATGGCAACACGCCCGTAGGCATTCCGCGCCCAAGCCAGCAGCAGCTCGACTCCGAAGCCGGTGTGACCATGGGCGACAGCACCTACCACCTGCACAGCGCCGCCAAAGGCGACGAAGACTACATCAACGGCGACATGCACAAAGACGACAGCGTGCAAAAGCCCGAGCAAGACAAGCTCTAAGCCACTCCCTGAGTCCGGCAACCGGTATTTACACTACCTGGACGGCCGCAAACATGCACAAAGCCGCGCCCCGCTATGGGGCGCGGCTTTGTGCATGTTTGCGGCCAAAGATTATTACACTGAAGCTGAACAGTAGTTGCCTAATAGTTGTATAAGAGAGTACCGCTATACCTATTGCAGCCACATAGCGGACCACAGGATTTACATCAGAAACCGCATGCATCAACTCATTTACATGAGTACAGCTACAAGCCCGATGACGGATGAGGAGCTGCAGAAACTGTTAGAGCAGGCCCGGCTAAACAACGCCAAGTACGACATCACTGGGCTGCTGCTTTACCACGAGGGCCGCTTTATGCAACTGCTGGAGGGCCCCGCCGATGCCGTGCGCCGGGTGTATAGCTACATTGAGCAAGATGGGCGCCATACGGGCACCATTAAGCTGGCAGATAAGGACGTGGTAAAACGCAGCTTCCCGAGCTGGAGTATGGCGTTTTGGCCCGTTCGAAAGGAGGACCTAAGCAACGTTTCTGGCTTCCTGCTGCCCGAGCACATGCAACTGCCCGCCGAAGGCCTCAGCAGTGCCGATGCGCTCTTATTGAAAATCATGCAAGACCACATGCTGCGCAGCGACGTGTAGGTAATAGACTGGCCTAGGCCACACCCTATAACAGAGAAGGCCCCGCTACCATGGTAGCGGGGCCTTCTCTGTTATAGGATGTATGCTCCTGAAAAGTGGGGCGAAGAAGAGGCCTAGGCCTCTACTGCCAACCGGATACCCAGTGGGGCACCTACCGTTTTGCGGGTGGGCTCAACGGTCACAATCACGTACTTGGAAGTAGGCGTGTTGCTGACCTTGGCTACACTGGCAATGGGCACCAGCGGGTTAGCCTCGGGGAAGTACGCCGATACGTTGCCGCGCGGAATGTCGTAGGGTACGGCCACAAACTTCTCCACGGTGCGCTTTTCGCCTTTGAAGTGACTGGTGATATCGATGAGGTCTTTCGCCTTGATGCCCCGGTCGGCCATGTCTTCGCGGTTCATGAACAACACGCGCCGCTCACCGTGTATACCCCGGTACCGGTCGTTGTAATCGTAAATGGTGGTGTTGAACTGGTCGTGGCTGCGCACGGTCATCAGGATCAACTGATCAGGCTCTAGGGTGTACTTCTCCAGCTCGGTGGTGGTGAAGTTGGCCTTGCCGTTCTTGGTGGTAAACTTCCGCTCCCGTGGGCCATTGGGCAGGTAGAAACCGCCAGGGCGGCGCAGCTTCTCATTGAAGTTCTCGAAGCCCGGAATAACGCGCGAGATATGGTCACGGATGACGTCGTAGTTCTCCGTCATGGCTACCCAGTCAGCAATGTTAGTCCGTTCACCAAGGGTAGCAATGGCCACCCCGGCCAAGATGGCTACTTCGCTCATCATCTGGCCTTCTAGGGGTACCAGCACGCCTTTGTTCTGGCTTACCACGCCCATGGAGTTCTCGCAGGAAGTCATTTGGTGGCCTGAACGCTGCATATCCACATCGGCGTGCGTGAAGCAGGGCAGCAGCAGGCTGGTTTCGCCGGTGGTGAGGTGGCCGCGGTTGAGCTTAGTGCCCACAAACACGGTCAGCTTCTGCTTGCGCATGCCCTCGGCAATTACCTCGGTATCGGGTCCAGCGGCCAGTAGGTTGCCCCCCAAGCTGAAGAACACCTTGGTCTTACCCTTATACATAGCTTTTATGGCCTCTACGGTGTCGTAGCCGTGCTCGTAAGGGGGCTGGAAGTTGAACTCCTTGCCTAGGGCGTCTTGGAACTCCTTGGTTGGCTGTTCCCAGATGCCCATGGTCCGGTCGCCCTGCACGTTGGAGTGGCCCCGCACCGGGCAAGTGCCCGCGCCAGGCTTACCAATGGCGCCCTTCATGAGCTGCAGGTTTACAATCTCCTGAATGGTTTGCACACCCTGACGCTGCTGAGTTACGCCCATGGCCCAGCAGGTAATGATTTTCTTTTTGTTGGCAATAAGGTTGGCGGCTTCTAGCAACTGGGCGCGGGTAATGCCGCTCAGCTCCTCAATGTCCTCCCAGCTGGTGTTGCGGATGTTCTGCTCGAACGATTCGAAGCCCGTAGTGTATTTGGCAATAAACTCGTGGTCTACTACCTGGCCGGGGTTGCGGTCTTCGGCCTCAAACAAGTGCTTCATGATGCCGCGCAGCAGGGCCATGTCGCCATCTACGCGCACTTGCAGGAAGATGTCCGTAATCTGCGTGCCGTCGCCAAGCAGGGCGCCCAAGGCCTTCAGCGGGTTCATGAAGTCCTGGGGGTTCTTGAAGTGGTTGAGACCAGCTTCCAGCAGTGGGTTCACGCTGATGATCTTGGCCCCGTTGCGCTTCGCCTTCTGCAGGGCCGTGAGCATGCGCGGGTGGTTGGTGCCGGGGTTCTGCCCGATGATCAGGATTACCTCAGCCTCATAAATATCGTTCAGCGTTACTGAGCCCTTGCCTAGGCCTAGCGTGGGGCTAAGGGCGGCGCCGCTGCTCTCGTGGCACATGTTGGAGCAGTCAGGTAGGTTGTTGGTACCGAACTGCTTGGCAAACAGCTGGAACAGGAAGGCGGGCTCGTTGGGCACCTTGCCCGAGGTGTAGAACACGGCCTCGTTGGGTGAGTCCAGCGCATTCAACTCCCGACCAATAATCTGGAACGCTTCCGACCACTCAATGGGCGAGTAGTGGTTGTCGCCGGGGCGCTTTACCAGCGGGTGCGTGAGGCGGCCGGCGTTGTTCTGGTCACGGTCGGTCATTTTGGAGAGCTCGGCCAGGCTGTGCTTAGCGAAGAACTCGGGACCGGCGGCTTTGTCGTCGGCGTCAGAAGCAGTGGCTTTGGCGCCGTTCTCGCAGAACTCGGCCACGGAGCGGTGGTCGTCTGGGTCGGGCCAGGCGCAGCTCGAGCAGTCAAACCCATCCTTCTGGTTCATCTTCAGCAGGCCACGGGTGCCGCGGTTCACACCACCCTCCGACCAGCTAAACTCCATAGATTTAATAACGGCCGTAACGCCCGCCGCTACTTTAGCCCGCTCCTCCAATTGTAGGCCAGTCAGCTCCTCTGGGGGCTGGGCCAGAATGGGGTGCAAGTACTTTGCATTGGCCACGTCGGGGGCCGGGATGTTGCTTTGGTCGCGGTCCATTTGCGGGTCGGGGCGGTAGTGGTCGTTGGTCGGAGCCGTGCCCTGGTCAGGCCGCTCGCCGCTTTTCGGAACGTTGGCTTCAGCGCCTTGCTGCTCGGTTTTACCAGCGTTGCTGGGATCTTCGGTGGGGGACTTTTCCATGGCAGACAGAACATATTAAGTAGAAAGCGACAAGCTCACCGGTGGGCATGGCTGGACGCTCGCTTGTGTGGAGTAAATCAAGGTACCAGCCTGCTGGCCGGCAAGGAGGTCGTCGATGCGTATTAGTACCGGACGGCTCTAAACGCAGGAAAAACCGAAGCAAAACCGGCGCTAGGCCACTACAAAAAGAATCAACGGCAGCTCACCTTATAATAAGCGGTGAACTGAACAATGGTTTGAGATTCAGACGAAGAAGTAAGGGACGAGGTTGCCAGAGCAGCCACATTAATGCGTTTAACCAGGGGCTGATACCCAGACAGCAAAAAGCCCGACTGTGAGTACAGTCGGGCTTTTTGGTGATAAGCTTTGCGGGAAGCTAGGCCGGTACGGCTACCTGCTTGGAGGTTGGAATGCGGGTGCCAATGGGCAGCTCTATGGGGGCCACCGTCACAATCACGAACTTAGAAGTAGGCGTGTTGCTCTTGTAGGCCACTGACCCGATGGGCACCAGTACGTTACCCTCGGGGAAGTACACGGCGCAGTTGCCCTTCGGAATGTCGTAGGGAATAGCAATGAACTTCTCAGCGTGGCGCTCCTGGCCTTCAAAGTGGCTGGTAATATTTACTAGGCCTCTGTCCTGAATCCCGCGCTCAGCCATATCCTCGGGGTGCAGAAAGATGACCCGCCGCTCGCCGTGTACGCCGCGGTAGCGGTCGTTGTAGTCGTACACGGTGGTGTTGAACTGGTCATGCGAGCGAATAGTCATCAGCACCAGTTGGCCAGGCTCCAGCACGTGCTTTTCTAGGGGCGTGCTGGTGAAGTTTGCCTTGGCGTTTTCAGTGGTGAAGTTCCGCTCCCGGGGGCCATTGGGCAGGTAGAACCCGCCGGGGTGGCGCACCTTGGTATTAAACTCCTCAAAGCCCGGAATAGTACGGGCAATGTAGTCCCGAATCAGGTCATAGTTCTCAGTGCAGCCCACCCAGTCCACGGTGCTCCGGTCGCCGAGGGTAGCAATGGCAATGCCGCACACAATGGCTACTTCGCTCAGCATCTGGTCAGAAATGGGGTCAAGAACGCCTTTGCTCATGCTCACTACGCCCATGGAGTTCTCGCAGGTCATAAACTGCTGCCCCGATTTCTGCATGTCGATGTCGATGCGGGTTTTGCAGGGCAGCAGCAGGGCCATTTCGCCGTTTACGAGGTGGCTGCGGTTGAGCTTGGGCGTTACATGTACCGAGAGGCGCAGCTTGCGCATGCCTTCCGCTACAAACTCCGTATCGGAGCAGGCCGAGAGCATGTTGCCGCCCATAGCCATGAATACCTTGACGTTGCCGTCGTGCAAGGCCTTAACTGCCTCCACCACGTCAAAGCCATACTCTCGCGGCGAGGTGAAGCTAAACTCCTTGTCTAGGGAAGCCAGGAACGTTTCGGTGGGCCGCTCCCAGATGCCCATGGTCCGGTCGCCCTGCACGTTGGAGTGGCCCCGTACCGGGCACAGGCCCCCGCCAGGGATACCCACGGCCCCCTTCATGAAGTGCATGTTCACAATCTCCTGGATGGTGTACACGCCATTTTTCTGCTGGGTGAGGCCCATGGCCCAGCACGTGATGATTTTCTTGTGGCGGGCAATCAGGCTCGCGGCTTCCTGAATCTGCGCCTTGGTGATGCCACTGGCTTCCTCAATATCGGCCCAGTTAGTGTTGTTCAGCGTTTCTACTAGCTCGGGGTAGCCTGTGGTGTAGTCCCGGATAAACTCTTGGTCGAGGACCTGGCCGGGGTTGAGGGCTTCCGCCTCCAGCAGGCATTTCAGCAGCCCACGCATTACCAGCTGGTCGCTGTTGATGCGCACCTGTAGGTAGATGTCGGTGATGGGGGTACCGTCGCCGAGCAAAGTGCCCAGGGCCTTCAGCGGGTTCATGAAGTCCTGGGGGTTCTTGAAGTGCAGCAGCCCGGCTTCGTGCAAGGGGTTGATGCTGATGATTTTGGCTCCGTTCTTTTTGGCTTTCTGCAAAGCCGTAAGCATGCGCGGGTGGTTAGTGCCCGGGTTCTGTCCAATGATCAGGATTACCTCGGCCTCGTACATGTCATTGAGCGTCACTGAGCCCTTGCCTAGGCCAGTGGTGTTGCTCAAGGCCGCGCCGCTGCTCTCGTGACACATGTTGGAGCAGTCGGGCAGGTTGTTGGTGCCGAACTGCCGCACGAAGAGCTGGTACAAGTAGGCTGGCTCGTTGGGTACCTTGCCTGAGGTGTAGAAAATAGCCTCGTTCGGGGACTGCAGCGCATTGAGTTCATCAGCCACCAGCTGGAAGGCTTCGGGCCAGGAGATGGGCGTGTAGTGAGAGGCACCGGGCCGCAATACCATAGGGTGCGTAATGCGGCCGGCGTTGTTCAGGTCGCGGTCCGTCATTCGTGACATGTCGGCCAGGCTGTGCTTGGCGAAGAACTCGGGGCCTACCGGGTCCGATTGGGCGTCGGAGGTGGTGGCTTTGGCGCCGTTCTCGCAGAACTCGGCTACGGAGCGGTGGTCGTCGGGGTCGGGCCAGGCGCAGCTCGAGCAATCAAACCCATCCTTCTGGTTCATCTTCAGCAACGCGTGCGTACCGCGCACCGGGCCCTCGTAGTCAAAAGCAAACGCTCCTGATTTTAGCACGGCCGTTATTCCGGCTGCTACTTTGGCCGGCTTGGTCAGCTTTAGGCCAGTAAACTCTTCCGGCGGCTGAGCCAGAATAGGGTACTTGTGCTTGGCCCCCAAGGTATCGGGTGCTTCCATTTTCCGCTCATCCAGGGATTTACGGTCGGGAGAAGTGCTCCAGTTGTCGCTGGTGGGGGCAGTGCCCTGGTCGGGACGCTCACCGCTTTTCGGCACATTGGCTTCAGCACCTTGCTGCTCGGTTTTGCCGGCTTGGTTAGGATCGTACGCGGGAGATTTATCCATGACTCGAAATGGACAGGGCAAATAAGGGTGGGGCGGAAATGGGCGCTAATGGCGACAGTCCAAATCCTTCTCAATTAAAATTTTCAGGGGTTGATCCTCGGCCATCATCACGGTGGCCGAGAAGCCGTTTTGGTCGGTTGTAGTCCAGTGGGTAGCGAGGGCAGCGGGTACTTTCACGGTAAGAGCACCGGCGCCATACGTGACGCGGAACTCCTCCGTCTCGGCCCGCTCCAGGGCATAGGTCAGGTTTTCGGTAGCCGTAAGGCCCAGTGGCACTACCGAGGCCACGCGGCCGGTAGCAGCAAAGTGGTGTACCTCCTCTTCTGAGAGGCGAAGGCGGAGCGAGTTATCTTCAATGCGAAGCTTCATGACAAGGAATGGTATGAGATTCAGACGCAGGGGCGCGTCAGATGTTATGGTGGCGTTTGGCCTAGAAGCGCGTAAAATCAGCAAAATACCTGCCCAGGCAACGGAAAGGGCGAAGCGGAGGCGCGTCTTTATTTAAGATGCAGAACGAGTGTATTGGGCAAGACTATTAGCCCTATCAGTCCAATGGCGTCTTGGGGTACCCTGCGGTGGCTCGCTGAAATCCAGTTGCAGAAATGGTGGTAGGCCACCTGGCCGCCAGCCGATTACTATTGGCACCCTACTATTTCGAGGGCTGCAAGCGCCACTCGTGGCAATACACGTTGTAGCGGCCCTGGCGCACGAAGCCGCATAGCGTCATCCCGAAGTTTTTGGCGGCAGCTACGGCCAGGGAGCTGGGGGCGCCCACGGCCGTCAGCACCGGAATGCCCGCTACGGCGGCCTTCTGCACCAGCTCAAACGAAGCCCGCCCGCTTACTAGCAGCACCGAGTTGTGCAGGGGCAGCATTTCCTGCAGGAGCGCCGCGCCAATTACCTTATCCAGGGCATTGTGGCGACCCACATCTTCGCGCAGCAGCAACAACTCACCCTCCGGCGAGAACAAGGCCGCCGCGTGTAGGCCACCTGTTTGCTCAAATAAGGCCTGCGCCGCCCGCTGCCGCTCCGGCAACTGGTGAATTACGGCCGGATCGACGTAGGGACCCTGGGTGGGCAGCACGGGGCAGGCCGCGGCGTGCACGGCATCGATGCTGGTTTTGCCGCACACGCCGCAACTGCTGCTGGTGTAAAAGTGGCGTTCCAGGCGGGGTAGGTCTACGGCGGCGGTGGGGGCCAGCTCGGCGCGCACCACGTTCTCGCGCTCTTCCTCTTTCTCCACATCGGGGCAGTAAATAACGCCCTGTAGCTCCTCCCGACTACGAATGATGCCTTCCGTGAGCAAGAAGCCAGCGGCCAACTCAAAGTCGTGGCCCGGTGTGCGCATGGTGATGGAAAGGGTGCGGTGCTCACGCTGGCTGCTGGGCCCGTAGCCCACCCGAATTTCCAGCGGTTCTTCGGCGGCCAGCACATCAGAGGCTTGGGTAATTTCCTCACCCTGCACTTTGTGCACGGTCACGTAATCGTAGCTGGTAGGAGGCAGAAAAACAGGCGCTGACATAAGAAAGAAAGTGGGTGGAGCCGAGGTTATTTAACCTTATCGGCCAGAAGTAAGTTTGAAGGCGTAGTCTGCAGAGTCGTACATTTAGTAGTACGGCGCGCCGTACTACTTGTGTACCTGCCCCCTCATCATGCTCACTTCCGAAGAACGCCAGATTTACCGCCGGCACCTGCAGCTCCCCGAGATTGGGGAGGAGGGCCAGCTTCGCCTGAAAAATGCCCGCGTACTGGTGGTGGGCGCCGGTGGCCTGGGCTGCCCCATTCTGCAGTACCTGGCGGCGGCCGGCGTAGGCCACCTCGGCATTGTGGATGCCGATAAAGTAGAGGCCAGCAACCTACAGCGCCAGATCCTGTACGGGCCCGCCGACCTAGGCCACCTCAAGGCCGAAGCCGCGGGGCGGGCGGTGCGGCGCATCAACCCGCACATTCAGGTGGAGGTGCAAACCTGCCGCGCCACCCTGGGCAACGTGCGCAAGCTGCTGGAAACCTACGATGTGGTGGTAGATGGCACCGACAACTTCCCGACCCGCTACCTGCTCAACGATGCCTGCGTGACCTTACACAAAACGCTGGTGTCGGGGGCTATTTACAAGTATGAAGGGCAAGTATCGGTATTTAACTACCAGGGCGGGCCCAACTACCGCTGCCTGTTTCCACAGCCACCCTCCGCCGAGGAAGCCCCCAACTGCGATGCTACTGGGGTGCTGGGCGTGCTGCCGGGCCTGGTGGGCACGGCGCAGGCGACGGAAGTACTCAAGGTAATTCTCGGTATTGGCGAAGTGCTATCGGGCCGCCTCTGGATGTTCGACGCCCTGACCTTCCAGACGCGCCTGCTCAAGTTTGCCTGCCGCCCCGACCAAGCCACGATAGGCCTAGATAACGCCGACCCCAACGACTACACCGATTTCTGCGGAACCGGCATAAATGCCGTATCGGCGCAGGAGCTGCAGGAACAACTAGCTTCCGCGCACCCGCCATTCCTGCTGGATGTGCGCGAGCCCGACGAGTTTGCTTCCGGCCACATCCCCGGCGCCACCCTGTTGCCCCTGAGTAACCTCGACAAAGGAGTGGGCTCGGTGCCGCGCCACCACCCGGTGGTAGTGTATTGCCGCTCCGGCCGCCGCAGTGCCCAAGCTATTGAGCGCTTGCAAACCCAGTACGGCTTCTCCAACCTGCTCAACCTCGATGGCGGCATCCTGGCCTGGGATGAGCAAGCCATTGATGTGTAAGGGTACGGACCAAGAACGTCATGCTGAGCTTGTCGAAGCATCTCTACCGCTCCATTGCAGAGGCCTACTACAACAGCACGTCATCCTGAGCACAGCGAAGGATCTTCTCATGCCAGCACGAGACGCTAGGCCAGTTATTCCATAGTGACAAGATCCTTCCTTCGTCAGGATGACGTGCTGTTGGGGCAGGTACTCTGGTAACATCAGCACGCGAGATGTCTCGACAAGCTCGACATGACGTTCCTTTACTGGTCTTCCTTTCACCTCCTCACCTGTTACTTCATTTCCTTATCACCATCACATGCCCCTTACCGCTCCGTCTCCCCACCGTCCCCGCATTCGCTTTGACCGCAATGAGCTGGCGGGGGCGTTCGGGGATTTAGGGACGGATCTGCCCTTGCTCATTGGCGTTATTGCGGCCTCAGGCATGGATAGCGCCGGAGTGCTGATCATGTTCGGCGTGATGCAGCTGTTTTCGGGGCTGTGGTACGGCATGCCCATGCCGGTGCAGCCCCTAAAGGCTTTTGCCGCGCTGGTCATTGCCCAGAAAATTCCGGGCCGCGTGATTTGGGGCGGCGGGCTGGCGGTGGGCTTGAGCATGCTAGTGCTTTCGGTGACGGGGCTGATTGATAGCTTGGCCCGGCTGGTGCCCAAGACCGTTATCCGCGGTATTCAATTTGGGCTAGCTCTGCAGTTGGCTACACTAGCCCTAAAAGAGTACGTGCCGGCCGACGGCTTGCCCGGCTACGCGCTGGCTGCGGCGGGCTTCCTCGTGACGGTAGTGCTGCTGGGCAATCGGCGCTGGCCCGCGGCCCTGATTGTGCTGGGGCTGGGAGTGGCATATGGCCTCGTCTTCAAGCTTGATTTTGCCACCGCCCAACGGGCTATCGGTTTGCACCTGCCCGGCTGGCACGTGCCCGCCCGCGCCGATATTCTGCTGGGCGCCGTGCTGCTGGCCTTGCCCCAGATTCCGTTGTCGCTCGGCAACTCGGTGCTGGCTACCAAGCAGGTAGTGGATGATTACTTTCCCGAGCGCCCTCTCACGGTGCGCAAGATTAGCTTCACCTATGCCCTCATGAACCTGGTGAATCCGTTTCTGGGGGGCTTCCCGGTGTGCCACGGCTCGGGCGGCATGGTAGGCCACTACACGTTTGGTGGGCGCACGGGCGGCTCGGTGGTGCTGTACGGGCTGCTATTTCTGGTGCTAGGCCTGTTCTTCAGCCAAGGCTTCCAGCAGATTGTGCACATCTTTCCGCTGCCAGTGCTGGGGGTGCTACTCTTATTCGAGGCGCTGACGCTGGCCACCCTGCTGCGCGACATTAGCGGCTCCCGCTCCGATTTATTACTGGCCCTGCTGGTAGGCCTGCTGTGCAGCGGACTGCCGTATGGTTATCTTGTGGGCCTGTTGGTAGGTACCGGCCTGTACTACGCGATGCAGCGCGGGTGGGTAGGCCTAGGAAAGTAGATGCGTATGGAAGAAAATTTACTCTGTCAGGTTTGGAAAACAGTACACGTGGAGGCTGGTCCGCAGCCTTTCCAGGGCTATTATAGCCTCTCAGAAAGTATGCTGTTTGATTTCCGGTACCTCGATGCGCCGCAGGAAAAGCCAGTGGTTGCTGTGCCAGCGCACTGGACCCGCCAGGCCGATAAAATCACGCACGTCGAAAACCAGAAGCCGCTGTATCTGCTCGTGCAGGCCGTGACCGCACAATACTTGGTGCTAGAGCTGCACATGCTCTACGCCGACCAAGACCGCCACACCCTCACCCTCAAATTGGTGCCAGAGGCTTTCGAGGCCCCAGTGCCTAGTCTGGCTGCGAGGGTACGAACTCCGGCGCCGGTACTACCTGGTTACGCCGGCTGATGCGGTAGATAACCGAAAACACTAGGTTGTTTTTGGCAATGTTGGTCTGGGGCACGAAGGTGTTCTGGCGGTAGCTGGCGGGCGTATAGTTGGCCTGGTTTACCCACCCCGCCTGCACCGTAAAATGCTTGTCGAACTGGTAGCCGGCCCCCGCATACACCCGGTTGCGCTCAAAAAATGGCCCCCGCGGGTTGAAAAACACCTCATCGTACACCGACAGAAACACCGTTTTATCAACGAAGGTGGCGTGGTTGAGGGGCAGGAAGGTGTTGAAGCGGTACCGGATGCGGTTGCGGTAGCGGAATGAGCCGGCCGGCACTACATCATCGCGGAACGTGAACCAGCGCTGCTCTACCCGGTAGCGGTGCTCCATCTTGAGGCGGGCGCTGTAGTGGGTAAGGGTCAACTGCTCCCAGAGACGCTTTTCGGTGTTGAGCGGGCCCTCGCTCAGGTCGCGGTAGTCGGAGGTAGAGTAGCGGCCCCCCGCCAGCATAAACGTGAAGTTCTTGGCCAGGTCATAGCTCACCCCACCCTTCGTTTCATAGTAGAAAAACTGTCGGAAGGTGCCGTTGGCCCGGGACTGAAGCTCTACGTACCCACCCCAATGCTTGGGGCCACCCGGCAGAACCACCGTCCCGACAAACCAACTACCCAGCCTGGGGTCAGGAATTGCATTGGTCTGGGCTTGAGCCACGGAACTGCCCGCGGCCCATACGGCGGCTGTGAATACGGAGGAAAGAAGGTAGGAGCGGGCAGACATAGCGAACGGCATACTAGCCCGCGAAGGTAACGACGGCCGGCCAAGACTGGCCTACAACATGCGGGCTTCGGCTAGGCCAGACGGTTATTTCAGCCGATTGTAGCGCAGCAGAGCTTCCAGGTAATAGTAGTCGGCGTACGTGAGGGGAGCATCTACCTCGGTTTTAGCCGGCTTGTGCGCCACGCAATGCTTGATCAGGAAGTTGTTGTTTTCGCCCACGGCGGCCCGGTAAGCCGGGCTGCTCAGGCTCACCAACATTTGCTCGGCGGCCTGGCGGTAACGCTTAGCATCGGCAGCAGGGCAGTACTGTTGCAGCTCCAGCAGCGCCGAGGCCACAATGGCTGCCGCCGAAGCATCGCGCTCTTCCTTCGGGATGTTGGGGGCGTTAAAATCCCAGTACGGAATTTTGTCGGCGGGCAGGTTGGGGTGGTTGAGGAAGAAGTCGGCGGTTTTGCGGGCCTGCTCGCGGTAGCGCACCAGCTTGGTGTCGCGGAACATGGTGGTGTAGCCATAAATGGCCCAGGCCTGGCCCCGCGCCCACGCCGAGTTATCGGCAGCCCCCTGGGCCGTTTTCTTGGCCAGCACCTGGCCGTGCTCATCGTAGCAGACCACGTGGTAGGTGCTGCCATCGGGCCGGAAGTGGTTTTTCAGCGTGTTGTCGGCGTGCGTAATGCTGAGGCGGCGCAGGGTAGAGTCGCCGGTGGTGCGGGCGGCCCAGCACAGCAGCTCCAGGTTCATCATGTTGTCGATGATGACCGGATACTTGTAGCCCGCAAAGTCATTCCACGACTTAATCAAGCCCACCTCGGGGTTGAAGCGCGTAGCCAACGACTTGGCCCCAGTAAGCAGCACCGGCTTATAGGCTGGGGTTTGAGTGAGGCGCAGGCCGTTGCCGAAGGGGCAATAGAGCATGAAGCCCAGGTCATGGGTGCCGGTATTGGTCTGCTCCTGGGCCATGGCCATCGTCCAGCGGTCGGCGGCCTGCTGCCACTGGGGCTGCTTCGTGTACTCATACATGTACCACAGCGTGCCCCCGAAAAAGCCGCTGGTCCACCACTCCGAGGGCGTATCCTTGAGCGAGCCGTCGGGCTTACTGGAGTACGGAAACTTCGTGACGTCGGGGTGGGTCTGGAGCAGACGCGTGAGCTGCTGCCCGGCGCGGTCAAACTCCTGCTTGACGTTTATTTTGCGCTGCTGTGCTTGCGCACTTAATGTTACAGATAGGGCCAGGCAGAGGGCGGCCAGTAAACGCGGGAAGGAAGGAAGACGGAGCATGGCGACAAGCTACGGCAAATTTGTCAAGCCTCGAAAGCTATGCATGCCTTAACCCTGCGGAGCCAATAGTTGCTGGATCATTTGCCGGTACGTGGGGTTCTCCGTCATGCCGTTGTGGCCTACACCGGGCAGAGTAATGAACTGGTCCTGTGGCTTCAGTAGAGCCTTGAGCTGCAAGGTTGTGCGGTAGTCGATAATCTCATCCTGGTCGCCGTGGAAGATGACGATGGGCGCCTTCACGCGGGGCAGCACTTGGTCGGTGGCCAGGGGGTAGCGTACCACCAGCCCTGGCACCCACGGGTAATGCTGCCGGGCAGTGGCGCGCATGCTGGCGTAAGGCGCCTGCAACACCAGAAGTTTGGGCTGATAATTTGCCGCCAACCAAGCCGCTAGGCCAGTCCCCAAGGAATAGCCAAGCAACACCACGCGTTCCTCCGGGTACTCCTTGAGCAATTGCCGGTATGCGGTATCGGCATCGGCTAGGAGCTGTTGCTGGCTGCTAATGCGGCCTTCGCTCTTGCCGTAGCCGCGGTAGTCGAGCAGGAAGACGTCGTAGCCGAGGCGGGTGTAAGTAGATGCTACGTCGCCCCAACTATCCAGCGCCCCGCCATTACCGTGCAGGTAGAAGATGACGCCCTTGGAAGAGTCGGCTGGGAAAAGCAGGCCATGCAGGCGAGTACCGTCGGCGGCCGTAATCCAGCGCTCCTCAAACCGGCCGGGGAAGCGAAACTGGTAGTTCTTGGCTAGCTTGGTTGGGAAGAACAGTAGTCGCTCCTGCTGGAAATACAGCAGCAGGCACACGGCCACGTACAGGGCGGCCCCCAGGCCTAGCATCCACAAGAGAACCTTCATCGTGCTCCAAGCTTACGGGGTTTGGGGCAGATTGGTATTGTAGGGTTTGCCTGCAGATTCAACGGTTGGCTTAAGCAACACAACTCATGCACTCACAAGCTAGCATCGACTAGGGATTCCGCTCCAAGACTTCATCAATCAGCCCGTACTCTTTGGCCTCGTCGGCACGCAGCCAGTAGTCGCGGTCAGAGTCGTCGTGGATTTGCTGCGGGGTTTTGCCGGTGCGCTCGGCATAAATGGCGTAGAGCTCTTGGCGCAGCTTCACCACCTCGCGGGCCGTGATTTCAATATCGGCCGAAGGCCCCTGTACCCCGCCGCTGGGCTGGTGAATCATAACGCGCGCATGGGGCAGCGCCGACCGCTTGCCCAACGCCCCACCACACAGCAGAAATGCGCCCATACTCGCGGCTAGGCCAGTGCAAATGGTGGCCACGTCGGGGTTCACGTACTGCATGGTGTCGTACATGCCCAGCCCCGCGTACACTGAGCCGCCCGGCGAGTTGATGTAAAGCAGGATATCCTTGTGGTTGTCTACTGACTCCAGGAAGAGCAATTGGGCATTAATGATGTTGGCAATGTTATCATCCACGGCCTGCCCCAGGAAGATGATGCGGTCCATGATCAGGCGCGAAAACACATCGATTTCCGCAAAGCGCGTAGGCCTCTCCTCAATCACGGAGCGGGTCATGCCCGTTACGTTGGGGTAGGCGGCGCTTTCAAACTGATGAAGGTAACGGTCTACGGTAAGGCCATTCAGGCCCCGGCCATGTACCGCGAACTTTCGGAATTCGGGAGTCATCAACATAACATGCTATGTGAAGTGAAAGGGCATGGAGAGGCCTAGCCCCCATATTTTGGGCGCCGGAAGCCAGTAAAATCGAGATAGGAAGGCTTAGCGGCGAGTGGGCCGCAGGGCTTGGTGGAGCCGCGCTACGGCCTTGCGTAGCCATGTGCGCCGGGGTCGATAGAGCTGAGCGTGAATGTCGTCTAGCTCTTGCCGGAGCTGCCGCCTCCCCGCCAGGAGCAGGCCTTGGTACAGGTGCTGTTGCAGCGTGACGTCGGCGGCCAGGGCGGGGTCGAGTTGTAGCTGGGCCTGCCAGAGCACCTTTTCGGTGGGCGTGGGGTGGCCTAGCAGGTGCTGCTCCAGTTGTTGCAGATGTTCGAGTTCCGGACGCATGGCCTAGCGAGCTGAGGGTAAGGCAAGGGCTTGGCGCACTGCCTTACGCAGCCGCTCCAAGCACTTAAACTTCTGTACCGTGGCCGAGCGTACGCTGCCGTAGTTGTTTTCGGCCGCAATCTGCTCCAGGGGTTGCTGGAAGTAATAGAACGAGAGCAGAATGTGCTGGCACTTTTCGCCCAGCTTGGCCACGTAGTCCAGCACTGCCAAAGCTGGCGCAGACTCAGTAGCAGGGGCTTCAGCGAAGTCAGGCAATTGCTCCTCGGCCTCCCCAAGCTCCGAGAGCGGCAGACGGTTGCGGCGGCTCAGTTCCTGCTGCCATAGGTGGCGGCACACACCTACCAGGTAGGTGCCGGGCGAGCAGGTCAAGATCAAGCGGCCGCTTACTGTCTTCTCATAGAAGACAACCAGCGCATCCTGAAACACGTCCTTGGCGTCTTGGGTGGTGCCGCCGCGCTCCAGCACATGGCGGCGCACCATCGGGAACGTCCGTTGGTACAAGCGAGTGAGCGTGCTGGTGCGGTCAGCGAGCAGCTCGTCCCGGAGGAAGGCAGTGGCTGGTGGGGCGGGCCGGAGTAAAACAGATGCAGTCATAGGAGAAGCCATTCTGCAGATTAATCATCGTTTCTCCTAACTATCACCCTGCTCCCCGAAAAAAATGAGGTGACTACCCCCCAATCGTGCTCATTGATTCAAAGCTGAGCTGATGCAAGGGGCGCTGTTGCTCTGCCTCAAAGCCATTGGCGGCGCGGTTGCGGAAGGCCGAGGTGAGGGCTAGGGCCACTTCGGCATCAGAAGAGCCACCGCGCAGCAACGCCCGAATATCGAGCACGCCCTGGTCGTAGAGGCAGGTTTTGAGGCCACCCTCGGCGGTAAGGCGGATGCGGTTGCAGGTACCGCAGAAGGTGCGCGAGTAAGCCGCAATAATGCCCAGGCGGCCCTGGTGGCCAGCCACGGTGTAATGGGAAGCCGTATCGCCGGGGTGTGTGACCACGGGTGTTAGCTCACCCAGATTCAGCGCTAGGTGTTCCCGGATGCGGTGGTGGTTCCAGGGCAGCGTAGCCGCGTGGCTGTGGCCGTTGAAGGGCATTTCCTCGATGAAGCGCACATCCACGGGTAAGTCGCGGGTGAGTTCGGCCAGGGGCAGAATGTCTTGGGTATTTTGCCCATCCATCACCACCGCGTTGATTTTCACCCGGATGCCAGCCGCCAGCAGGGCGTAGAATGTCTCCATCACCCGGGGCAGCTCGTCGCGGCGCGTAATGCTGGCAAAGCGGGCCCGGTCCATGGTATCGAGGCTCAGATTCACGGCCTTCACGCCCATGCGGGCCAGCTCCGGCACGTGGGGGGCCGTAAGCACGCCGTTTGTAGTCATAGTCAGCTCTTCAATGCCGGGAATCTGGCTGAGCCGGCTCATGAAGGGCACCAAGTCGCGGCGCACGAAAGGCTCGCCGCCGGTCAGGCGCACTTTGCGCACGCCTAGGCCAGCCATGATGGCTACCAGGCGCTCCATCTCCTCGTAAGTCAGCAGCTCGTGCTTAGGCATGTACTTGATGCCTTCCTCGGGCATGCAGTAAAAGCAGCGCAGGTTGCAGCGGTCCGTGACGGCCAGGCGCAGGTATTCCAGCGGGCGGCCATGATTATCAAACAAAACGGACGGTACAGGAGCAGACATAAGGTGCGGATTACGCAAAGGAGGCGCGGATACCCCGAAGCAAACGATTATTCATGATTAATCGTCGCACTAAAAACGGGAATCTGCGTACTTGGGCCTGTACGCAGATTCAGAGCCGGAAGATGTTCTAAAGCTGCGGGGCGTGCTTGGTAACAACCAACCCGGCGTGGTAGTTTACCGTCTATGCCCGCCGCCGGAGGTCTATCTGGCTTATCAGCGTTAAAACAGCGTAATTCTAGAGTATATGAACCTGAAAATTGCTTTGTTCGGCATCGCCCGAGAAATCGTAGGCCAGTCGACGCTGGAGCTAGCGGCCCCCGAGGGGCAGTCGGTGCAGGAGCTGCTGGCGCGTTTGCACCAAGAGTACCCCGCCCTGACCCGCCTTTCCAGTCTGGCCGTGGCCGTCAACAATGAATACGCCGCCGACGATGCTCCCCTGCATGAGCGCGACGAAATTGCCCTCATCCCGCCCGTCAGCGGCGGCTAGTTGAGCAATAAGCAATTGGGAATGAGTGCTAAGCAGAATCCAAGCCCACTCACTCCACTGACGTATCATTTCATCACCTTATCACCTCGTTCCTTTCTTGATTCACATCGACCTAATCGATCAGCCCATTGACGTAGCCGCCGCCCTGCAAACCGTGGAGGACGACGGCGCGGGTGCTATCAACACGTTCATTGGCACGGTGCGCAATAAAAGCACCGGCCGCCCCGTGGTGCGCCTCGAGTACGAAGCCTACGACAGCATGGCTCTACACCAACTGCGCAAAGTGGCTGAGCAGGCTCAGCAGCAGTGGCCTATGCTGCGCAAAGTGACCGTCATCCACCGCAAAGGCACCCTCAACATCGGCGACGTGGCCGTTGTGGTGGCCGTTTCCACGCCCCACCGCGCCGAGAGCTTTGCCGCCTGCCAGTACATCATTGATACCCTGAAACAGGTGGTAACCATCTGGAAAAAGGAGTTTTATGAAGATGGCGACGTGTGGGTAGCGGCGCATCCGTAACCGCATTTTCGGGTGATTGAGGTGGCCTAGAACGATTATGCTAGAACGTCACACTCTTAAACGTCATGTCGAGCTGGTCGAGACATCTCGTGTGTTGACGTTACAGTGATAATCCAACGATTCGCGCGAGATGTCTCGACCAGCTCGACATGACGTTGTCTATAAACAATGGGTATCAACCACCCTCACCCCCTCCTCAGATGAGGAGGGGGTGTACCGTTCCTATTTTTCTAATGGCTTATCCTATCTCACGTTTCGCCTGCTCTGCCTCCTCCGGCGTGTTCACATTGCGCAGTTCCTGGGGCGCGGGGGTAGCGAGCAGCTCAATGTCGGAGTTGATGAGGGCCTTGCGGGGGCAAGAGTAGCCGAGGCTAAGGAAGCGCAGCAGCGTACCGTAGCTACTGGGCTCCCAGATAGTGATGAGCGGCTCGGGCCATTCGTTCTCAGGGCTTTGGAAGGCGGTAGCCATGCGGGCCGGCTGACGGTTCTCAACCAGGTGGCCTAGCGTGGCTTCAGAGAGGAAGGGTAGGTCGCAAGCCACTACCAGCCAAGCGGCGTTAGGGTCGAGGCGGAACGCAGAGAGGATGCCACTCAGGGGGCCCAGGTCAGAGAAAGTATCCGGTAGGGGGCGCAGTCCGGCAAATTCCAGCTCCACCACTTGGTCGGGGCGGCAGGAAACGTGTACGTCGTGGCAGAACTCAGCCAGCAGCTCGGCGGCGCGGGCGCGCTGCTCCTGGCCGGCGTGGTAGGTGAGCTTGCCTTTATCCTGCCCCATGCGTTGGCTGCGGCCGCCGGCCAGGACTAGGCCACGCAAGGGCGGGGCAGCCTGGTGCCATTCCTGCAGAATCAGATCAGCAATGGCTTCTGCGTTGTGCAGCGGGAGAACCGGTACTTCAATAGAACCCAAATGAGCCTGCAGGTAGGCGGGCACTTCCGTTACTCCTTCGGGCAGCAGCAGGGCGCGCACGTTGGTGAGGCGGTCGAGCTTTTTCTCCACGGGCTTGGCGGGGTCCAGAATTACGAGCTGCTGCTGGGCCCGAAAGTGGTTGCCATTCACTAGCACCAAGCTTTGGTGCTGCAGCCACTCTGGCTGGCTAAACTTATCGAAGCTTCGCTTTACATCGAGTCGGGCAAACGTGATTTTATCGGTCAGCTCCGCCGCGGCACCGGCCTGCAGAATGGCATCCTGGCCGCCACTGCCGCCCTGGGCCGCATCGTCGCCGGCGGCATGGTCGGCATCGACGTAGGCCACCTGTAGAGTAGGGGAGAGGAAGGGTAGAAGGCGGGCTGCCAGATCTTTTATCTTTCCACAGGGTGCACCCAGGATGGCCAGCTCGTGGCGGCCAAACTCGCCCAGGTTGGGGCGAGCAAGCTGGGCGTGCTTGGTGCGCGGGGCAGAAGCCTGATTATCCGACATGATGAAAGTCTTGCTTGCCGCCGGTCTTCTCCAGCAGGCGTGTTTCCTGAATTACAATGTTGTGCGATAGGGCTTTGCACATGTCGTAGATAGTAAGAGCGGCCACCGATGCACCAGTCAGCGCTTCCATTTCCACGCCGGTCTTGCCCGTTACAGTAGCAGTACATTCAATTACCACGGCATCAGGGCCATCCAAGTCAATGCGCACTTGGCAGTCATCGAGGCCGAGAGGGTGGCAGAGCGGAATCAGCTCTGAGGTGCGTTTGGCGCCCATAATACCGGCCAGAATAGCCGTCTGAAACACGGGGCCTTTGCGGGTGGGTAGGTCGCCTTCGCGCACCAGCGCTACAATTTCGGCGCCGAGAATGACGCGGCTGCGGGCGCGGGCCACCCGGCGGGTAGGAACTTTGGCGCCCACGTCAACCATGGCCGGTTGGCCGGCGGCATTGAGGTGGGTTAGTTTAGGAGAGTCAGACATAGTAGCCGTAGAGACGCAACTTTGCGTCTAGTCGTTGCGAACGTTAAACAAACCGGCTAGGCCAGTACTTTGCTTTCGCCAACACGAAGATTGTTATTCCGAGCATTCTGCGCATCAGGCAGAGAGGTGGGGCTGGTTAGCCGCTAAGCCACCTCCCTGATTCCTAGCTTCAGTCACTCTAACACAACGCAAGACTGCCCAGCTGCGTCTCCATACTGTCCTTTCCCCTGCTATGCTCTCCGTCGAAGAAGCCACCCGCCTTGTTGCTGCTACCATCCGCCCGTTGCCCGCCGAGTACCTGTCTTTGCCGCTGGCCCTTGGGCGAGTACTGCGGGAACCTCTGTACGCCGACCGCGACTTTCCTCCCTTTAACCGGGTGGCCATGGACGGCATTGCCCTGCGCTACGCCGCCCTGGCCGAAGGGCAAACCGAGTTCCTGATTGAGCACACCCAGTTTGCCGGTCAGCCCCCTAGGCCACTACAAGACCCAAACGCCGCCGTAGAAATCATGACCGGTGCCTCCTTACCCGAAGGAGCCGATACGGTTATCCGCTACGAAGACCTCGTCATTCGCACCGACGAAGCCGGCCGTCGGTTAGCCCTGGTGCAAGTGGGGGCCCCCCGTGCCGGCCACAATGTGCACGCCCAAGCCGCCGACCGCCATCATGGCGACTTGCTGCTGCCGGCGGGCACAGTGCTAGGCCCCGCCGAGTTGGCCGTAGGCGCTACCGTAGGGGCTGCCACCGTCGCCGTTACGCGTCGGCCGCGGGTGGCTGTGGTCAGCACCGGTGACGAGTTAGTGCCTATTACCCAGCAGCCCGAGCCTCATCAGATTCGGCGCTCCAATGGCCTGATGTTGCAAGCCGCCGCCCAGCAAGCCGGTGCTGAAACGGCGGGCTTTCACTTCAACGACGACCCCGAAGCCCTGCGCCTAGGCCTGCCCGCCCTGCTGGCCGACTACGACGCCGTGCTGCTCAGCGGGGGCGTCTCAAAAGGCAAGGCCGATTTCCTACCTCAAACGCTGCGGGAGCTAGGCGTGGAGCAGCTGTTTCATGAGGTACAGCAGCGCCCCGGCAAGCCTTTCTGGTTCGGGAAGCAGCCTGGTGGTGCCGTGGTGTTTGCTTTGCCTGGCAATCCGGTTTCTACGTTCGTAAACTTCTACCGCTACGCCCGCCCCTGGCTGCTGGCCGTGCAGCAGCCTACCGCTACCGCCACCCTAGCAGCCGGCAGTCCGGTCCCGGCAGTGTTGGCTCAGGAGGTGCAGTTCAAGCCCAAGCTCACCCACTTTCTGCTGGTAAGTCTAGAACACGGCCCCGATGGCCGCTTACTGGCCTACCCCGAGCGGGCCGGCGGCTCCGGCGACCAGGCCAGTCTGCTGCCCAGCCAAGCCTTCCTGGAGTTGCCACCCGAGCAGGAGGTGTTTCCGGTAGGCAGCGTGCTGCCCGCCTGGCGTTTCCGGTAGTCAGATGGCTATGTTGCGGGGTAGGTGTGCTGCTCTAGTAGGTGCCATTACTCGGTTGCCGAAACCGGGGCCTCCGCCAACGCTTTCTGAATCTGAGAAATAACTTCTCGCAGCCGCTGCGTGATGGTGCTTACAAGTGTAGTAACTGGCCCTGCTTGAAACTCCCCTTGCCATTGGTCGAGCTCAGTAACTGCCGGGAGCAAATGCCATACGTGCAAATGGGCCAAGCTGGGCTTCAGGGTGTGCGCGGTACTCTTCAGCTTGGCGATGTTGCCTTCTTTTTGGCCTTGCGCCAGTTCCTGCAGGGCTTCCTCGCTGCTTTCTACAAAAGTTTCAAGCATGAACGTCACGAAGCTCAGGTCGCCCTGGCCTACTTTCAGTAGCTCGCTGGTTTGGTACAGCGGCAGCGCGGGGCAAAGGGTAGAGTCAGGTTCGGGGGCTACGGCCTCCACCTGCGGAACCACCCATTCGCTTACTACTCGTAGCAGTTCGGCTTCCTGAAAAGGTTTGGCCAAATACCCGTTCATGCCGGCGGCCAAGCACTTTTCCCGCTCGCCTTTAATAGCATTGGCCGTTAGGGCAATGATGGGCGTGGTGAGTTGTAATTGCTGACGCAGTGCCTCGGTGGCCCCGTAGCCATCCAGAATGGGCATCTGGATATCCATCAAAATCAGGTCGAAGGTTTGCTCTTTCGCTAAGGTTAGGGCCTCCGCGCCGTGCACCGCCTCGGTAACCTGTACCTGAGCCTGCTGCAGAAAGGTCTTGGCAATCTGCCGGTTAAATCGGTTGTCTTCTACTAGCAATACGTGCTTGTGGCGCAGGTGCTGGCGCAGCGGGCTGTCTTCGGGGAGCTGCGCCTGAGGGAGCAGGTCTTGGGCGGTGCCTACGGGCAGGCGTAGGGTAAACTGAGTTATCGTGCCACGGTGCTTCTCACTCTCTAGCTGCACGTCGCCGCCCATGAGCTTAACCAGGTTCCGGCAAATGGGTAGGCCTAGGCCAGTACCCCCAAACTTGCGCGTAACAGAAGCGTCTTCCTGGCTGAATTCCTGGAAGATATGGGCCAGAAACTGCGGCTCGATACCAATACCCGTATCAGCCACCCGAAACAGCACATCCACCTGCCCTTCCGGTGCGCCGGCGTCTACCACCTCGCACGATACCAATACCCCGCCCTTCTCCGTGAATTTGATGGAGTTGCCCGCTAGGTTCAGCAAGACTTGTGTAATGCGGTAGGGGTCACCTAAGAGTACGGCGGGCAAGCCAGGGTCTACCTGCGTGTTCAGGTACAGCCCTTTTTCGGCCGCCTTGTAATGCAAGGTCTGCTCTACCTGAGCGAGCAAGTGGGCTGGGCCGAAGCCTACCTGCTCCAGCACCATCTTACCGGCTTCTAGCTTAGAAAGGTCCAGGATGTCGTTGATGATGACCAACAGGTTGTCGGCTGAGGTGGTAATAGCCTGCTGGTAGCTGCTTTGCGTGGGGGTGAGCGGGGTTTTGGCCAGTAACTGACTCATGCCCAGAATGGCATTCATGGGCGTCCGAATTTCGTGGCTCATGTTGGCCAGGAATAGCTCGCGTGCCCGCACTGCCGACTCAGCCGCTAGTTTAGCGTGGCGCAGAGCACGCTCGGTGGCTACCCGTTCTGTCACATCGAGGCCGTATCCCAGAATCATGTGCAAGGAACCGTCGGGGTGAAACACGGGCTGCAGGCACCGGTATTGATGACGGTCGCCGTCGGGGCGAAGGAACGTTTCTTCGTAGGTGACTAAGCTGCGTTCCTGTACGGCCAGCTGGAACTGAGCATGCCGCTCATGGGCCATAGCCACGGGGCGTTGGGTCCGGGCAAAGTACTCATAGTTGTCGCGTCCAATGACCCATTTCCGCATTTCCGGGTCCTTAATGCCGCTGGCGTTGACAAACAAGTACCGGAACTGGTGGTCGAAAACGCCCACGTCGCAGGGCAGCTGGTCCAGCACAAACTCATAAAAAGCCCGTTGGTCAGCCAGTTGCTTTTCTGCCTGTCGGCGCTCGGTAATATCCTCCCCTATGCCTACCATCATGTGTAGGGAGCCGTCGGGGGAAAAAACGGGCAGGAAGTGCCGCAGCATACACTGGCGACCCGCCGCCGTTTCCTGAATTTCCTCCCACGCAACGGCGGTCCGAGTTTGCAATGCCTGCTCAAAGCACTGGCGGCGCTGCACGGCTAGTTCTTGAGGGCGCTGGAACTGGGCGCAGTATTCAAAGTCATCGTGGCCAATAACCCAAGCGCGAGTTGCTGCATCCAGAATGCCTTTGGTATTCACAAACCGGTAGCGGTGCTGAGCGTCAAACACGGCCACCTCCACGGGCAGTTCTTGCAGAATAGTCTCGTAGAAAGCTGGTGAGGCTTCTTGCTCAACTGCTAACTGGGCCGGCAACGCAGTGCCAGGTTGGGGCTGAAGGCGTAGCAAGTGGCCTACTGATCCGTCACCTAGTATCAAGTAATCTAACTCTACTACTTGGCCAGTTGCCAGCAGTAGCTCCGTACCCCGCACCGATTTACCATTGGCACGAAACTGTCGGGTTTGGGCTGTAAATTCGGTGGGTTGCTGGAAGTGATGCTGTAGTGCGGTTGCGCAGTCGGTTTCCTCCGTGTTGCTGAGCCATTCTAGGCCACTCTGGTTTGCCGCCACCGTTTGGCCATCAGCAGACAATAGGAGGTTGCTGCCGGGCATTATTTCTAGTAAGCCAGCCAACCGGGCCTCTGCAAGGCGCGCTTGCTGCTGCGCTGCAGCCAGAGTCTCTTGTAAACCCGCAATGTGACTTTCTGCCCAGGCACGCCATGCCCGCTCGTCAGTTGGTGGTGTTGCCGGATTATTTTTTAAGTCAAGAAGCTCAACAGCAGCCATTCAGTGCAAATGCAAAGGGAAATAAGGAGACAAATATACTTAGCTGCTCTCCTGAAATTGTCTTATATAAAGATAAATGGTTTGAGATTAAATATAACTATTTTGTTGATATTTGACCTGAAAGGCCAAGCGTTATGATCACCGGCTCTTTCGTGAGCCTTATACGCGCCCATACTGGTGAATTTATCCGTCTTTGGTCAGTTTTCATTTACTGACACGGCAGCACTATTTCTAAGATTTGTTAGATGAAATAGAGTGCTAGATAATAGATCTTTTTAGTGAATAGCTGTGAGTTATTATTCATCAGATAAACAGGCATTTGCCAAGAAAAACCATATTCGGCTGCACCTTGTGAGACTACTGTAGAGGACCAGTTATATTGAGATTCAGGCCTCACTTCGGTGGAGCGGGCTGATAGCTTGATACTCTTCTTGGCAGTGGGTTAGGCAAAAAAAGAGGCTGAAGCTCCCACAGCTTCAGCCTCTCTATCGTTTCTCCGTCACCCGGATCCCACCAACGGCAGGAGAAACGCTACAACGGCATGATCCCACCCACAACCGTTGTATTCTGTTGACTAACCTTGCTTGCGGTCAGTCTTATTTTAAGTATTCGTTTCTGATTTTACAGGCTTAGCGAGCAAGGTTTAATAACCTGAACTAAGCTCATCATGCAAGACAATTGTAACCGACTGCTTACAACATGCTCAAATACAAGCACAAGGTCTAAAGAATATCAGCGCATATCTACCGCCTGGTTCGCAAGTTATGGTGCTGCATTAACATGCAAGGTTATAATTTAGTAACTTGGCCGTTAGTTGGGCACCAAACCTTGTCATGAAGCTCCAATTCGAACCCATTCAGCCTACCGCCGACAGCTCCTTTACGCTGTTGCACTACACCAACGTTGAGAAAGGCGACCTGCTCTGGCATTACCATCCCGAGTATGAGCTGGTTTATCTGCCACAGGGTAGTGGACGGCGCCACATTGGTCAGCACATTTCTCGCTTCGAGGAGGGCGAGCTAGTCCTCATTGGCCCCGACCTGCCCCATCTGACATTTAGTTACGGGCAACCGGCCGGTATTCCGTTCGAGGAAATTGTGGTACAGCTGCGGTCTGATTTTCTAGGCGACACTTTCTGGCAGCATCCCGAGCTGGCGGATATCCGGCAGTTGCTGGCCCGCGCCCACGAGGGCCTCTCGTTTGGGGGCGAAACCCGGGCCGCAGTAGGCGCTGAGTTGCGTCGCCTGTTAGACGAACCCCCCTTCGCCCGCCTGCTTACGCTGTTGCGCGTGCTCCAAACACTGGCTCAAGCCCCGGCCTCCGAGTGTCTTTCTCTGCACGCGGGCCACGCCGGCCTAGGGCGGCAGGGCAAAGAGCAGCAGCGCCTCAGCCGGGTGTACCAGTTCCTGGAGCAGCACTACCAGCGGGCCTCACTCTCGGTGCAGGAGGTGGCGGAAGTGGCTAACCTCTCGGTGCCCGCCTTCTGTCGCTACTTCCGGCAAATGACCCGCCTCACCCTCACCGACTTCTTGCAGGAGTACCGCGTAGGCCACGCCTGCCGCCTGCTGCTCGATGATATTCCCGTGACGGAGGTGTGCTACGCCAGCGGCTTCAGTAACGTGTCGCACTTCAACAAAACCTTCCGCCGGCACACTGGTCAAAGCCCTACGGAGTACCGGCGGCAGCGCTTAGTAGTGTAAGTACAGTGGCCTAGAGCCGCTTGGCAGTGCGTCGGGGCTGGATTTTTGCTGTGTACGCCACCCGTGGCTTATTCAGCAGGAGTCCAGCCTATCTGTTCAGCCCACAGTTCGGCAGCGTAATACAGCAGATGAAAAACGGGCTCTTTCACATACAAGTACCCATCAATACTGTGCGGGAATAGGGAGGCGGCCCGTAGTTTTAGTTCTCCGTACGCCTCACGAGCTGGGGCCTGACTACGCAAGTAGTCGCGAAAGAGGAGCGCGTAGCGAGTATTGAACCGCCCCTGCTCCCGAATGTGCAGGTGCATGCGTCGTTCGCCCGCCGGCTCGCGCATGTAGCGCTTTTCAAGTTCCGCAGAATCGGCCGGCAACCCGTGAAAGATGTCGTGAATCAAGTGCTCTCCCTGCTGAAAGCCTGCTGCCTGCAGCCGCCCAACAAGCTCGGTGGCGTTTTGCAGGCTGCTCACCTGGAGTTGCACATCGAGCACATCTTTAGCGCACAAACCGGGGACAGCAGTAGAGCCGATATGATTGATGGCTAGCAGACTTTCTCCTGTCACTGCTCGGAGTCGTTGGGCGAGAAGGTCAAATTCCTGGGCCCACCCCGCCTGATAGGGCACTATGACGACAGGCCTTGACGGAGCAAAAATTGGCAGATTGGGCATACACTAACTGTATCTAGGCCAGTAATAAGCAAGCAGGAAGGGCGTTTACAGTCATCAAGAAGCATGGTCTCTTTAATAGATCAAGCTAGCATCTTTTTGCGGCTACGTTAGCCGCTCTACTGTCAGCAAGCGCTTAACCTTGAACGCGCTAGGCCACTCCCGGTGTTAGACAGACACACGACTAGACTATTTCCTTATGCCTGCTTTCTCGGTCAAGTGGCCGGCTATGCTTCGCCGGGGCTGGTGGCTATTGGTGCTGCCCGTGCTGGCACTCATACTGGCGGCGGTTCCGGCCGGCACCCGCGAAACTCCCTTGGTGCTGCAGCCCGTGAAGCTGCCGTTTACGCCTACTCAATTTTACGTAGCCCACATCCGGGATGAGCGGCCTAACCGGGCCGCGGTGGCTTGGCTGGTGCCCGCGTCCGCCAAAGCGGGCACGCCGCTGCCGGCCGCTCAGCCCGTTGATTTACAGGGAGGTGGCCTAGCGGCCATTCAGGCCTTTGTGCGCCAAAGCCTGCCCCGCAATTCGGCGCTACGTCCCATTCAGATCCGGTTGCGGGAGTGCCGGGTGCAGGAGAAGGCTGCGGCCAACGGGGCCGTCGAAGGACAGATCAACCTAGATCTGGCCTTCGACTATCAGACTCCCGAGCGAACTGTGTTTCTGACCCAGTACCGGGGTGGGGCCCGCTACGTGCGGAACGCTGCTGACCGCACACCCGTGGAGCCAACTCTGCGTCAGGCGTTAGCCAGCTCTCTAGTCTACCTGAACACATGGCTAAACCAAGCCGCGGCTACCGATGTGCGCCTGGCTACGGCGGTGCACCCTACCTTCCATTACGAGACTCGCCGCACAGAGACTGATACTGTGTTCTACGACCCCGCCCACCCGCTCACCTGGACCGACTTTACTGGGCAGCCTCGCCCGCGAGGAATGTATGCCGCCTCGGTGTTTCCTAGCTTTGCTTACCAGGGCCGGCCACGAGTGCGCAATGGCGTAGTGGAGTTGGATATTCTGCTTTCCGTCTTTGTGGTGCGCAGCTCTTCGTGGGTGGCACCGGGGCAACAGACGGCCGTCAACCTCAACCACGAGCAGCGCCACTTTGATTTGGTGCGGATTGTGGCAGAGCGCTTCCGCCGCAAAGCTTCCCCCGATAGCCTGACAGTGGAAGATTACAACAGCATTCTGCAACTACAGTACCTCAAATCGTTCACCGAGATGAACCACGTGCAGGATCAGTACGATGCCGAGACGCATGGTGGCACCGACCTAGCCGCCCAAGAACGCTGGAACCGCCGCATCGATGCTGATTTAAAGAAGTATGGTGTCATACGCTAGGCCACAATAGCTGATGCAAGTGGCCTAGCTTTGAGATACGAAAAAGCCCCCGCAGCATATGCTACGGGGGCTTTTTCGTATCTCAAAGCTGGAAGCTAGTTTTTCACTTTACGCTCGCCGTCGTCGTCTACTTTCACTTTGCGGCCACTGGCGTACTTGGTTTTCCGCTCGCCATCCTTGTCAATTTTGACCTTGGTGCCGTTGGCGTATTCAATTTTCACGTCGCCCCCATCGCGCTCATACTTCACGATGGCCGGGCCCTGGCGGCGGGCTGGAGCAGCGGCTCGTATTGTGGTGGTAGAGGTGGTTTCCGTAGTGGCCGTGTAGGGCGTACCAGCGTAGTAGGCCTCGCGGTTAGAAGCATAGGTATTATACTGGGCCGGGTCCGTCACGATAGTTTTCACAGAGCGGTCGGTTTCGTCGTTGATGGAGCGTAGCGCTGCATAACGACCCGTAGTGTCGGTGGCGTAGCGCGTATTGGCTTCCTGCAGACGACGGCCGCGGGTGTAATAAGTTTTCTGCACTTTGGTAACGACTACCGTATCGGTCAGGCGCAAGTCCTGGGCAATACGGTCGGCGAGGCGGTCAGCATCGGTGCGGTAGGCTGCCGTGTCGGCATCAGTTGAGGTTACCTCGGTGGCAGCCGCATCGCGGGCTACTACCGCCGTATCGGCAGATGGAGTGGTAGCGGCATCCACGGCCGCTTGTTTATCCTGGTTACAGGAAACGGCTGTGAGAGTAGCCGCGCAGGAGAGAAAAAGGAGCGTCTTATGCATGAGTTCAAAAGCTAGTGAAATCCGCAGCTGAAAAAGCCGGGGGTTGGCGCTCAGTACGTAGGCTTTTCTATATAGTTTTTTGCTCACTTAGCTATGAGTGCAAAGTATTTTATATTATTATACTGATAGTCAGAGCAATAAATACCTGTGCTTGCCTTGTTTAAGCTCGACTATTAGTTGGACCGAGAATAATCAGACCCACAGGCAACCCTAGGCTACCCCCAGCCATCTACCCAATACCAGTCACCCAAATCCTTTTCGCTTATGAAGACGCCTATCTACCGCGCTGTTGTAGCTGCTACGCTGCTTGTCTTTAGCTCAGGAGCTGCATTAGCCCAGAGAACCCAGACCCGCTCAGTCGGCGACTTTGAGATGCTGCAAACTTCCGGCGCCGTGAACGTGGTGTTGCGCCAAGGCTCGCAAACCTCGGTGAAGGTAGAAGCGGAGCCCGATGTAGTAGAGCAAATCAGAACGGAAGTAAAAGGCAATAAGCTGGTTATCTACCGCGACCAAGAAAACGTATCGTTGCTGCAGCGCATGAAGAGCACGGGTAAAGTGATGGTGTATATCACGTGCCCGCGTCTGAGCTCGGTAGAAGCTAGCGGCGCTTGCGACGTGAAGAGCGAAACTCCCTTTAAGGCCGGCGACTTTACCATCCGGGCCAGCGGGGCCAGCGACATCACCCTCAACCTCGACGTGAAGAACCTGAACGCCAGCGCCTCCGGGGCCAGCGACCTGCGCCTAACCGGTTACGCTGAGCGCCAGCAGGTATCTATCAGCGGCAGCAGCGACTACCGCGCCTACGACCTGAAAAGCAAGCGCGCCCAGGTGCAGGCCAGCGGCGCCAGCGACGCCTACGTGGCTGTGGCCGATGAGCTTTCCTCCCGCAGCTCCGGTGCCAGCGACATCCACTACAAAGGCAGCCCCCGGGTAATCAAGTAACTGGCCTAGACCCCTAGGCCAGGCTATTATAGCTTCCTGCACCACACAAACAAAAGCCCGGCAGCAATCTGTCGGGCTTTTGTTTGTGTGGTAGTCAGTGTCTTACTTCACTACGGTAGCTTCTAGCTCTACCGTCAGAGAAGCAAACAGGCCCTTCACTTCTAGTAGTGTAGCAGCTTGCTTGATGCCGTGTTTTGCCAGCCAGGGGCCATACACATCCATGCAGGTTGAGAAAAACTCTTGCACGGAGGTGGTGTACACGTTCAACCGAACAATACCCGCGCATTCGTACCCGGCTTCACTGATGAGCTGCTCCAGGTTCTGGATGGTTTGCTGGAGTTGGGTGCGCATATCGGCGGTGCTGGGTTGGCCTTCGGCACTGATGGCCACCTGCCCGGAGCAGTAGAGCGTGCCGGCGGGCTGCTTGATTTCAACGGCTTGTACTGAGTTGGAGTACTGGCCCCAGGGCCAGGGGTCTACGGTGCGCTTTTCCATTGTTAAGGGAGCTTGAAGAGAGATAGTATCAGGTGTTCCTCACTTGATAATTCAAAGGTCAAGCCCCCAACTGACAGCCCTGTGTCAGCATGTTTTTGGCTCAAAAAATTAAGCAGGGCGGCCAAAAAACTCATATGCCCGTTGGGCCAGCGCCCGCAGCGGCTCGGCTAGTGCCTCTGGTTCCACAATGGTCAGGGCACCGGCGTAGGGGAGCAGCCAGGTTGCCAGGTAGGGCAGCTCCCCAATAAACAACGTCATTTCCAGCTGCCCATCGTCGAGGCGGTGCTCATGGGCCCAGCCGTACTGGTGTTTGGTATCGTGGAGGTGCTGAACCAGGGCGGGCAGCAGAGCCGCTGGCTGAAACCGCAGCACCACCCGCTCGCGCTGCCGCCGGGTAGCCTCCGCGGCCCAGTGCTGCTGCAAGAGGTCGGGTCGCACGTCATACACCTCTGAGCGTAATTCCAGGTCCAGAATACGGTCGAGGCGGAAGTTGCGGATGGTTTGGCGCAGCCGGCAGTAGGCCACCACGTGCCACTGCCGGCTCAAAAACAGACTAATGGGCTCGATGTCGCGGGTGGTGGGCGCTTCGTTTTCGGCGGTTTGGTAGCGCAGGTGTACCACCCGGTGCATGGCAATGGCGGCCACCAGCTGCTGGTAAGCAGCCGGCCGACTAGCCTGGTTACGGGGCCCCAGCACCTGAATGTGCGGGGCTAAATCGTCGAGATGGTCTCGGTCGGGTCCGCGCAGCACAGCGCGTACTTTGTCCATGGCCGCCCCACTGAGTTGGGCCGTGGGCGCGTCGGTGAGGCGGGCGGCCAGCTTTTCGGCGGTGAGCAGGGCGGTGGCCTCCTCGCGGGTAAACATGACGGGCGGCAGCCGGTACCCTTCGGCCAGGGAGTAGCCAATGCCCGGTTCCCCAATGAGCGGTACGCCGGCTTCCTCCAGGGTGCGCAGGTCGCGGTAAATCGTGCGCAGGCTCACGCCATATTTCTCGGCCAGGGCAGGCCCGCTTATTTTGCGCTTGGTCTGCAACTGCACAAGCAGCGCCGTGACGCGGTCAAATCGATTCATGCAGTAAGTTGGGTAACATAGGCCTAGAGGCCACCAAGACTCTAAGGCTAGGCCACTCCGCTGGCCACTTGTTGGGAGCAGCAGCGCAGTGCTCGTTTCGTTTATTGCTCATTGTTTATAGCCCGCAGCGCTTTCGGTGGGCCTTCGCCGCGGTAGGCTTTGGCGCGGTAGGCAATGGGTGAGAGGCCGGTTTGCTTGCGGAAGAAGCGGGCGAAGTAGCCGGGGTCGGCAAACTGCAGCTCGTAGGCAATTTCCGAAACCGAAAGGGAAGTGTACACCAGTAGGTTGTGGGCCTTGCGTACGGTGTGAGCCTGCACAATTTCCAGGGCCGATTTGCCCTTCGCCGTCTGGCAGATGCGGTTGAGGTGGACCGGCGTAATCTTCAGTTCTTGCGCAAACTCCGAGATTTTCTTCTCAAACGGGGCCGAGCGGGCAATGCACTTCTGAAACTCGCGGAAGTAATGCATGGCGCGGTTAGAGCTGTCCTCATTTTTCTTGCGGTTGAGCTGCAAAATCCGGAAGATCTTCACGAACAGCAGCTTGAAGTAAGCATTCAGGGCCAGCTGCTTGCCCGGCAAATCGGAGTTGATTTCGGTGTGAATCTGCTGCTCTAGGGTCAGCAGATCAGTGAAGGGAACATCCTCGAAGTCAGAAAGGATATACACCGAGTTCAGCTCTACCATCACGGCGGGCGTGGCCTGCAGAATGGTATCCATGAGTGCCTCCGACAGCGTGAGGGTGCGGCCCTTTACTTGGGGACTGAACGTGAAGCCGTGCACCGTATTGGCCGGAATAATGACGAGGCACGGCGTGGTAAGCTCAACCGGCTCGGCGGCGGCATGGAAAGAAGCGCGCCCAGCCTCCAGAAAAAACATCTGAAACAAGTTGCCGTGCAAGTGCGGCTTCAGGCCCCAGTCGGTAGTGCGGTTGCGGGGCGAAATGATCTGGCTGCACAGATAGTCGTGGGATACCTGGGCCTTTTCGTCCCCATAAATACCGTCGTAGCGGGCTATAACTTCCTTCATGTCGGCAAAAAAGGCTACTTACTGACTGGCCTACAGAACACTGCGGTATCGATTTCTCCCATTTTCAGGGGCGTACTTTTCGGGTTTCAGGGCCCAAATTCCTGAGATAGAGGAAACCGATGTTTTTTTTGTCCTGACAAAATAGCGAATTGTTTCAGTCTGCGCGGTCAAGGCTATCGTATTTTTGTCCTACCCTGCCAGAGTCGCTGCTAGGATAGTTGTCCGGGGCTTCCCCAAACCCGTATACGCTGCTTTCCTTGCTGCTCTGCTAGCGCCCGTTCGCTTCCTCCTGCCCCCGCAGGCTGAAGCTTCCCCACCCAGGTTTGCGGGCGCTACTTCCTCCATGATTTCCCACCCAATCCCCATTTCCCTCATGGAAAATTCCCCCATTTCCACCCGTTTGGCCCCGCTAGGCCTCCCCACCACCGGTCAGGCCCACCTCAACCTGACGCCCTCCGAGCTGATTGAGCACGCTCTGCGCCGCGGCGAAGGCACCCTCACCGACACGGGCGCCTTGATGGCTGACACCGGTGCCTTCACCGGCCGCTCGCCCAAAGACCGCTTCATCGTAAAAGATGAGAACACCCAGGACTCGGTGTGGTGGGGCGACATCAACATCCCCTTCGCGGCCGACAAGTTTGACCAACTGCACGAGAAGATGGTGCAGTACCTGGCTGACAAGGAGGTGTTTGTGCGCGATGCCTACGCCGGCGCCAACCCCGATTACCAGCTGAAGCTGCGCGTGGTGAATGAGCTGGCTTGGCACAACCTGTTCTGCTACAACATGTTCCTGCGCCCCGAAGAAGGCGCGGACACCACCTGGACGCCTGACTTCAGCATCATCTGCGCCCCCGGCTTCGAGGCCGACCCCGCCGTAGATGGCACCCGCCAGAAGAACTTCGCCATTCTCAACTTCACCAAGAAGATGATTCTGATTGGGGGCACTGGCTACGCCGGCGAGATGAAGAAGGGCATTTTTGGCGTTCTGAACTACCTGCTGCCCCACGAGAAAAATACCTTGAGCATGCACTGCTCGGCCAACGTAGGCCAAGACGGCGACACCGCCATCTTCTTCGGTCTCTCGGGCACGGGCAAAACTACCCTGTCGGCTGACCCCAACCGCGGCCTCATCGGCGACGACGAGCACGGCTGGACACCTGACGCGGGCATCTTCAACTTTGAAGGCGGCTGCTACGCCAAGGTAATTGACCTCTCGGCGGAGAAGGAGCCCGAAATCTGGAACGCCATCCGCTACGGTTCCATTGTGGAGAACACGCGCTACGTGCCCGGCACCCGCACCGTAGACTACGCCAACAAGAGCGTAACCGAAAACACCCGCACGGCTTACCCCATCAGCTTCATTCCGAATGCAGTGGAGCCGTCAGTAGCCGGCACACCCAAAAACATCTTCTTCCTGACCGCCGATGCCTTTGGCGTACTGCCTCCCATCAGCAAGCTGGATAAGTGCCACGCCATGTACCACTTCATGAGCGGCTACACCGCCAAGGTGGCCGGCACGGAAATGGGCGTAACGGAGCCTCAGACCACCTTCTCGGCTTGCTTCGGTGCCGTGTTCCTGCCCCTGCACCCCACCAAATACGCCGAGATGCTGGGTCAGAAAATGGACGAGAACGAGGTGAACGTATGGCTGGTTAATACCGGCTGGACCGGCGGCAGCTACGGCGTGGGTTCGCGCATGAAGCTGGCCTACACTCGCGCCATGATTACCGCCGCCCTGGAAGGCAAGCTCGATAATGTGGAGTTCCACAAGCACCCCATCTTCGGGGTAGAGGTGCCCACCTCGGTGCCCAACGTGCCCGCCGAAATCCTGGACCCGCGCGACACCTGGGCCGACAAAGAGGCCTACGACCACACAGCCGCCGACCTGGCCGAGAAATTCGTGAAGAACTTCGAGAAGTACGCCGACTACGCTAACGAGGACATCCTGGCGGGTGCCCCCAAAGTAGCTGTAGCCGCCGGCGTGTAACCGCCGAGTAGCTACTCTTCCGCTGAAGCGCCCCGTTGGCATCTGGCCGGCGGGGCGTTTTCGCGTTGTTTCTGGCGCTGTCCCCAGCAATTTCGTACCTAGGCCAGTCTCCACTACAACAACGGCTCCCCTCTCAGATGAGGAGGGGCCGGGGGTGGTTGACCATCATTGTTTACATAGACCGTCATGCTGAGCTTGTCGAAGCATCTCTACCGTTAGTAACTCAATTGTGAGGACGAAGCAGTAGAGATGCTTCGACAAGCTCAGCATGACGGTCTGTAGAATTCAATCTAGAAGCTGTTCTAGGCCACCTCAATACTTCCAGCCCTTCCTCAAACTCAGAGGCGAGCCTTATTTTACCTTTAGCTTTAGAGCCTGCCTTGGCTTCGCTCACATACCCTGCATGAAAAAACTCGCTTCCAACCTCACCTTTCAGGTTCTCACGGCTATTGCGCTGGGGGTGCTGGTGGGCTCCTTGTTCCCCGCCTTCGGGGCTTCCCTCAAGCCCATCGGCGACACGTTTATCAACCTGATCAAAATGCTCATCGCGCCCATCATCTTCCTGACGGTGGTACTGGGCATTGGGGGCATGGGCGACATGAAGAAGGTGGGGCGCGTGGGCGGTAAGGCTCTGCTCTATTTTGAGATTGTAACGACGCTGGCGCTGGTTATCGGCATTACGGCGGCCAACCTGGCCAAGCCCGGTGTGGGCATTGATGCCCGGGCTTCGGTGGCAACCCAGAGTGCGGCGCAAGCCGCGGAGGCCGCCAAGTACACCTCCCAGGCCGCCAGTGGGGAGGGCATGAACTGGGTTGACTTCGTGACCCACATTGTGCCGCACAGCGTTGTGGGGGCCTTTGCCGAAGGAGAGGTACTGCAGGTGCTGCTGTTTGCTGTGCTGTTTGGCGTGGCCGTGGGCCGCATCCCCGCTGAGTACGGGCAGCCGCTGATGAAGACCTTTGACCGACTCTCGCACGCCATGTTTGGGGTGCTGGCCCTGGTGATGAAGCTGGCGCCCATTGGGGCGTTTGGCGGCATGGCCTTTACCATTGGCAAGTATGGGCTGGCAACGCTGCTGCCACTGGGCAAGCTTATGCTGGTGGTGTACCTCACCATGTTCCTGTTTGTATTTGGGGTGCTTAACGCCATTATGCGCTACTACGGGCTGAGTTTGTGGCGCTACCTGGGCTTTATCAAGGAGGAGATTTTGCTGGTGCTGGGCACGTCGTCGTCGGAGTCGGCGCTGCCGCGCATGATTGACAAGCTGGAGCGCTACGGCTGTTCCCGCTCGGTGGCAGGCCTCGTGATTCCGACGGGCTACTCGTTCAACCTTGATGGCACCTCCATTTACCTCTCAATTGCGGCCATCTTCCTGGCGCAAGCCTTTAACATTAACCTCACGCTCAGCCAGGAAATTACGCTGATTGGTATTCTAATGCTGACGAGCAAGGGCGCGGCGGGCGTCACGGGCTCGGGGTTTATTGTGCTGGCTTCTACGCTGGCCGCCACCCGCATCATTCCCGTGGAAGGCGTGGCCCTGCTGCTGGGGGTCGACCGATTTATGAGTGAGGCGCGGGCCATTACCAACGTCATCGGCAACGGCGTGGCCACGCTCGTTGTCGCTAAGAGTGAGAATGAGTTTGACGAAGCCAAGCACCAGCTCGCCCTGGCCGGCCGAGATGTGCCGCCGGAGTTGGAGGCCGAGCCGGCCTCTTTGCTACCTACGGTAGAGAAGCCAGTAGAAGAGCAAGGTTAAGAAGAGTGGCCTAGAGTTGGCCCAGAACGATCAAGAAGAACGTCATGTCGCGCGCAGTCGAGACATCTCGCTTGCTGACGTTGCCAAACTAACCCACACCAAAAAGCACGTCATCCTGACGCAGGAAGGATCTTGCCATGCAGGTACGACTGGCCTAGAGCAAGCCGTCTATGCGTGGGTAGGATCCTTTGCTGCTCACAGGATGACGTGCTTACGTGGTTGTTCTAGGGCACTTCAACCACCCCCAACCCCTCCTCATCTGAGGAGGGGAGCTGATGTTCTGTAGGCCATTCTCTTACTTACCCTTTGTCGCCATAGGTGCGGCGAGGCTGTTCAGGTATTCTTCTAGCATGGTGTAACCCTTGGGGGCTAGTTTATTGCGGTCGGTGGCGTTGGTGGGGTTGAGGCCGTGGGTTTTCTCCCAAGCGTCGGGCATGCCGTCGTGGTCGGTATCGACTGGGGCTGGCGCCGACTTCAGCTCCGGCCAGGCTTTCTGCGACACGCTGTAGGGAGTGCCGTGGGGGTAGCCGCCCTGCACATCAATGATGCGGCCCGTGCGGGTGACCACGTTCCGGATGATGCGTTGGTCGAGGGTGTCGCGCCGAGGCATGGTGGCGCCTACTTGCTGTAGCACCAGGGCGTAGGCCTCTTGGGCGGTTTGTGTGGTGACGGGGCCCAGCTCGAAGGGCTTTTCTGCTTTGGCCAGCACGGTATCAGCGGCGGTGCCCTCGTTCATAGTTACCCCGCGCCAGTTGTGACGCGTGACTTCGGCGCTGGCGTCCACGTAATTACCCACGATGTAAAACTTGCCGTAGGGAAGTGGGTTCGGGCCTTTCTCCAGCTTGTAAGGGTTGAGTACCCGCGCCCGCACGCTCTCTTTGGTGGAGGGGCCGTGCTTGTAGTAATTGTTGACGATGTTGTAGTTGCCGCCTTCGCCCGCGTACACGTTGTTGTCGCCCCAGTTATAGAGCACGTTGTTGCGGAAGTCCACGTTCTCGAAGCCGGCGGGGTGGGTGTAGCGGCTGCCGTTGAAGCGGGGCGTGCGGTTTTTGCAGCTCGCAAATAGGTTGTGGTGCATGGTGGCATGCTGTCCACCCCAGATGCCTCCGAACCCGTGCTGCTCAAAATCAGTGTCGCCCTTCTCAAAGTGGTAAGAATAGTTGAGCGGCTCACTGATGAGGTTCCACTGCAGCGTGGTACTGTCGCCCTCGTACACCGACAGGGCCTCGTCGGTGCTCCAGCTCATAGAGCAATGGTCGATAATGAGGCGGTTGATCCGGGTGGCCCCGAAAGCATCGTCGCCGCCAGCCCCATCTACCCTGCCCTGGTTCTGGTTTTTGTCGCCCATCCGGAAGCGCAGGAAGCGCACCACCACGTTGTGAGCCTTCACGCTCACGGGGTAATCAGCGAGGCAAATACCATCACCGGGCGCGGTTTGGCCGGCAATAGTGGTATTAGGCTTGCTAATGGTGAGCGGAGAGTTCAGGTGAATCGTGCCCGATACTCGGAACACCACCGTGCGGGCTGGCGCCGCTTTAGTAAGGGCGTAGCGCAGGCTGCCGGGCTGCCCATCATCCAAGAGACTGGTCACCTCAAACACTGTGGTGGGCACGGCTGCTGTGCCCCGACCACCGGAAGTGAAGCGACCTGCCCCTTCAGCCCCCGGAAAAGCCGGCAACGGCTCGGCTACGGGAGCTTTGGTGGCGGCCAGCAGAGCTGTGAAGGCTACCGCCGCCGCGGGCCAGATAGCAGCGCGGCACAGCCGACGAAGCGAAGAATGGACAACCATATTATCGGAGAATTAAAGAGAAGATCAGTACTGCTAGGCCGCCTGGCCTAGCAGTACTGAGTCCACCTGAGCACTACTGATAGTACCCAAATACTGCGCCCAGAAGGCATCACCCGTTAGATTTCTTTGTGCAATCGATGCCGGCAACGTTGCCATACCGCCTAGGCACAGAATGGTCGCCCTGCTTAGCTGCATTTATGCTCTGGCTAGGCCACTCTGTATTAACCTCCTCCGCAACGAAACTGGCGCAATCCGCGTCTCTATCCCCGTTTGCAGCACTCAGGCTGCCTTGATTGCTGGTATGACACAGGTTTTGGAAGAGGTGACGCCCAAGCAGGCCCGGGTGGCTATTGCCCTGTTTTTCTTTGTCTCGGGGTTTGGGTTTTCTACCTGGGCATCGCGCATCCCTACCATTCAGCACCAACTGGGGCTGAACGAAGCCGAGCTGGGCGGCGTGCTGTTGGCCCTACCCACGGGGCTGATGCTCACGCTGCCGGTCACGGGCTTGCTGCTGCGCCGGTTTAGCAGCCGGCAGGTGATGCTGGTGGGCGCCATCCTGTATAACGTGGCGTTGGCCTTGCTGGGCTTTGCGGCCCACACCTGGCAACTGGTGGCGCTGCTATTCTGCTTCGGCTCGTCGCGCAACCTGCTTAACATCTCCATGAATGCGCAGTCGGTGGGCGTGCAGGCGCAGTACGATAGATCCATCATTGCCACTTTTCACGGGGTGTGGAGCGTGGCCGGCTTTGCTGCCGCGGCTGTAGGGGCGGCCCTCATTCGGGAGCGGGTAGCGCCGGCGCCGCACTTTGCCGTGGTGGCCCTATTACTCACGGCGGTAGCGCTGTACAACTACCGCCATAGCCTGGCACTGCCCCCGGCACCGGAAGAGCGTCGCCCGGGGTTTAGCTGGCCTAGCGCCGACCTACTTAAGTTTGGCATCATTGCCTTTGCCTCCATGGCCTGCGAGGGCACCATGTACGACTGGAGCAGCATCTACTTCAACAAGGCTGTACTCATGCCTAAGGAAGACGCCGCCCTGGGCTTTGCCGCCTATATGGTAGCCATGACGGTAGGCCGCTTTGCCGGCGACCCGCTTACCAACCGCTTCGGGGTAAAACCCCTGTTGCAGTACAGTGGCCTCCTGATTCTGGTAGGCCTGCTGCTGGCGGCTCTGTTGCCTCTACCGGTGGTGGCGGGCCTAGGCTTTGTGCTGGTGGGCTTGGGCGTGTCGTGCGTAATTCCGATGGTGTTTGGCATGGCGGGGCGCTCCAGTGCGCTTAGCTCGGGCTCGACCATTGCGGCTGTATCTACGGTAGGGTATTTCGGGTTTCTTGTAGTGCCGCCGGTAGTAGGCTTTATTGCCGAGGCGGCTAACCTGCGCTGGTCGTTTGCCCTGATGGCCTTGCTGGGAGCGGTAATGGTGGGGCTGGTGCGTCGTCTCCCAAACGAGTAAGAGGTTCAGCAGCAAGTTTTTTATGGCTTGCCGATTTCTTTCTGGCTACCTTAGAAGTTCAAGCCTCGCGCCCAAATGGGAAAGGCGGGTAGTTTGGACTGGTTGATGAAGTATTTTCTTGCGCTATTGGCTTGGTGCCTGCCCCTAGTAAGCTGGGCTGCCCGGCCGCTGGAACCCCTGCAGATTGCGGAGCAGTTTGTGGCCAAAACCGGCTGGACCGACATGAAAAGCTACCTCAGTGGGGAAGCTGCCGGTCAGGCTCGCAGCCAGAGCCTAGGCCAGCAGATTCCGGCTACCCTGGAGCGCCGCTGCCAGCTCTTGCAGCAAAATCAGCAAACTGCCGTGGTAACCGTGGAGCTGCGCGACTCCGTGAGCCGCAACGATATTTACCTACACTTCCGCCACGACTCTACCACTGCGGCCACTCCCTGGAAGCTCACCGCCGTGCGCAGTCTGTCCATGACGCAGCTCGGTCCGCCCATGCTCAAGCTCCTCTCCGATATGCCCCCGGCCGAGGTAGCCCAGTACAACCAAAAGCACCCCGACGCCCCGCATGCGTTTATGCTCGGTAACATTCGCCTCTGGATTGGGGCCGATGCCGCTATTGCCGAGCACTTTCACCAGAATCAGCCGGCTTTTCAGCGGGTAGTACAATACATGCAGGCTCATCATTACTTCACCCCCAACTCGGCAGCTAACGAGGAACAGGCGGTGAACGAGGATGACAGCCTGCAAGCTCTACTACGTCCGCTCTACATCACCCGCGTTTCGCAGAAGTATCTGGACTGTGGCAGTTGCTTGGAGTTCATCATTGGAGGCGTTACCGATAATACCGTCGGTCTGCTCTATCAGCCCGATGCGCGGCAGGTGCCTGGCATGAGCCCCGACCGGGTTATCGTCATCAAACCCTTAGGCAACGGGTGGTACCTATTCAAAACCACGTAGGCTAGAGCGAGGGTATAAACGATCGAGGCATCAAGTGATGAAATGAAAAAAAATCATGCTGGTCATACCCAGTGGTGGCCCTTGTCAAGTGAGTTTCTCGTCTTAATAAAAAGCCCCACTCTACCATAAGTAAAGAGGGGCTTTTGCTGGCCTAGGCCTACTAACGAGGTGAAAACACCTCTGGACATGCTAGTACCCAGGGTTTTGGGGGAGCTTCCAGCTTTGGGCGTCATTCAAAGAAATGGGCAGCAGGGGCGTCGGATTCACGGAGGTTTCGGTGGCCACGTGCGACATAGCTCGCGCCCGCACATCGGGTGGCAAGATGTTCATATAGCGGCCAGTACGAATCATATCCCACAGGCGTAACGACTCTTCCCCAAACTCAACCCGGCGCTCGTGCCAAATAGCGTTCAGTAGTGGCTGGCCCGAAAGGCCAGGGGCCAGATCGGGCAGGGTGCCGGCTGGGGTGTTGGCTGGATCATACGTGAGGGTGCCCAAGCGTGTGCCCGGAGGCCGGGTAGAAAGACGTGCCCGCTGCCGTACTTGGTTGACCAGCGCCACGGCCTCGGCCGACCGGTTGAGTCGGGCAGCGGCTTCGGCTTTCATCAGTAGGATGTCGGCGTAGCGCATCTTCCGAATGTTCTGGGGGCCCGACTCTGGCGCGTTGGGGGCCAGAATAGCCGCCTTACGGTTGAAATAGCCCGTAGCGTTCTGCGTGATATCAACAGGGTTGAGGATGCCCAGCACGATGTCGTTGTTCTTGATAACCGTGACTTCGAGGCGCGGGTCGTTGGGCTCAAACTCATTCACCAGGTTCTGGGTAGGGTTGTTGAACCCATAGCCAAACGTGCGGCGGTTGTTCTGGAAGATGTTGTTGGTGGTGCCTATCGAGATAGGGCCATACGTGTCGTTGGAAGTGCCGAACTGAATTTCAAACAACGATTCGCTGCTGTTCTCGCCAATATCCTGGTGAATGGCCGCGTAGTTGGCCAGCAAGCTGTATTGGTTGGAAGTGATGATGGTACTCGTCAGGTCGTACACTTCCTGCCACGTATGATTGTTGCCGTTCACGGTGCCCAACTGGTACATAATAGCCCGGGCCAGGTAGCCGGTGGCCGCGCCTTTAGTAGCACGGCCTAGGTCGGCGGCGGCGTAGGCGCTTTTCTCCGGTAGTAGAGTCGCGGCTTCCTTCAAGTCCTTCTCGATGAAGGCGTAGGTTTGGGCAATGCTGGCGCGGGTTGCGTTGGGGGCTTCCGTCGGGGTTGGCGTTTTCTCAAATAGCGGCACTCCCCCAAAGCCCTTCACTAGGTTGAAGTAGAAATATGCCCGCAGAAACAGCGCTTCGCCTTTCAAACGCGACTTCAGAGCCGCATCAATGGTACCCGCATCGATGTTGTTGATAACTGTATTGGCGCGGGCAATACCCGTAAAACTGTGTACCCAAAGCGTGGTAACGGGGCCGTTAGAAGGCGGGATATTCCAGGACTTGAGCTCTATTAAGGGGAGAAAGTCGCTGGGCGAGCTGCCCCCCTTTTCAGAGTCATCAGTCATCAAGTCGCCAAACATCCATTCGTAGGTTTGAGGTACGTATTCGCCGCTGGGGTCGCCCCATTTGGGGCCTTGGTCCCAGGCGGCCACGTCGTACACGGCATTGATGGCCTGCACGGCATTGGTAGGGTCTTTGAAAAGGTTGTCTTGGGTGGTAGTGCCCAGGGGTTCTTTATCCAGAAAGCTCTGGCAGCCGGGAGACAAGACCGTAGTCAGGAACAGGCCGAGCAAAGCAACGCGGGTGAGTTTCATATACGTTGGGTAGGAAAAGCTAATTAGAACTGCACGTTGAAGCCTAGGCGGTAGGTGCGCGCCTGCGGATAGTTGCCGTAATCGACGCCGTAGGCCAGGGGGTTGTTGTAAAAGGCCGCCGTAGAAATTTCGGGGTCGTAGCCGGTGTACTTGGTGAGGGTAAACACGTTGTCAACCGAGGCAAACACGCGGGCGCCCTTCACCTGAATCCTGCTCAAGAAAGCTTGGGGTAAGGTGTAGCCCAGTTCCATGTTGCGGGCACGCAGGTAGCTGGCATCTTCCACGTAGCGGCTGCTTAGGCGGTCGTTGCCGTTCGTGTCGGTCGAGGTGACGCGGGGCTGGTTGCTGTTGGGGTTGCTGGGCGTCCAGCGGTCCATGCGGCTTGCGTAGAAATTGCTCCACACCCCCACAAAGTCAGCCGACTTGTTCAGGTTGAAAGCTGCGCCATTCAGGGCTTCTGCACCTTGCACACCGTACAGCAACACCTTGAAATCAAAGCCCGAGTAGTTGAGGTTCAGCGAGGCGCCGTAGCTAAAGTCGGGGGTGGCGCTACCGAGGTAGGTGTTGTCGGCCGCTGTAATTGCGCCGTCGCCATTGGTATCCTGATACCGCACGTCGCCGGGTACAGCGCCCGGCTGCACTAGTGTTCCGGCAGCATTTTTATAGGCATCAATCTCGGCCTGATTGTGGAATATTCCATCTGCCTGCAGACCGTAGAAATAGGCTATTTCGCGGCCTACGCCAGTGCGAGTGGTATTACCGATTTGCGTAAGCACGTTACCACTAGAAATGGGGTTGCCGCCCCCTAAACTGGTAACTTCATTGTTGATTTTCGTGAAATTCAGGCCTACGTTGTACTGGAGCTTACCCACTGCATTGCGGTAGTTCAGAGCCAGTTCTAGGCCTCGGTTGCGCAGGGCGCCTACATTGGCGCTGGCAGGGGCTTGGCCCACGTAGTCGGGTACCGGCAGCAGGGCAATCATGTCGCGGGTGCGCCGCTCATAATAGTCAGCCGTAAAGCTCAGCTTGCTGTTAAACAGCTCGGCGTCGATGCCCACGTCGGTGGTCACGGCCGTTTCCCACTTCAGATCCGGATTATTGATCTGGCTGATGGCCAGACCCGGAGCCGCTACTCCGTTGAAGGAGTACGTCTGGTTGTTAGCTGCTACGGAGGCGTAGCCGTAGTTAGGGGCCGCGTTCTGATTGCCCACCTGGCCGTAGCTAGCCCGCAGCTTCAATGCCGATAGGTAGCTAGCATTTTTGAGGAAGTTCTCATTAGAGATATTCCAGGCTGCGCCCACTGACGGGAACGTGCCCGTCCGTACCGGTCCGAGGAACTTCGACGTCTGGTCGAAGCGTAGCGTGCCCGTGATTAAGTACCGGTCGCGGAAGTTATAGTTGGCCCTGCCAAAATAAGATATGAGACCTCCGTCGTACTGGGAGCTACGCACCACATTGCCAGTACTGCGCGAGGCCGAAGCGTATTGCAGGGAAGCATCGGCCGGCACATTAAAGGCCGTGATGGAAATGCCGTTGCCATATCCGCGTTGCGCTTCCTGGCCTAGGGTGGCCGAAAAGGAACTGTTGTCGGAGAAGGTTTTATTGTAGTTAGCGTAGTTCGACCATACCCACGAAACGTTTTCAGCGCGCGTTTCGATGAGCGCACTCTGGGCCCGCTGGTCTACCGGCCCGATGTAGTACTGTGGCTGGTATACTTTGGGGTGGTTATTGAAGTAATTGATGCCAAATGTGGAGCGGAATGAGAGGCCCTTCAGCAACTCAATGTCAAGGTAGCTGCTGCTAAACAGGTTATTGTTCTGGGTCTTATTGTACTTCTGCTCATCGAGGTAGCGCGGCACGTTCAGCGCGTTACGCGTGATAACGTCCTCGTTATAGGTTCCGTTGGGGCCAAATGGATTGAGGACCGGGTTTGTTTGCAGGGCGTATTGCAGTACTAGGTAGGGCTGTGAGCCGCCTTGTCCGTCGCCGGCGCCCGTTTGGTTGTTGTTGGTAAACGTGGCTGCCACCCCTGCCTTAATGTGCTTGGTGAGCACCACGTCGTCGTTAACGCGAATCACGTACTTCTTGAAGCCCGAGTTCTTGATAATGCCGTCTTGCTGGAAGTAGCTGCCGCTTATTAGGTAGCGGTTTTGCTCAGTGCCACCTGAGGCCGACAGGCTATAGTTGGTGATGAGGCCTCGCTGCGTTACCAGATCTTGGTAGTCAATTCCTTTGGCGTTGGTAGCAATAGCCTCTTGCAACTGCGGAGCGTAGTCAGGCAGTGGCTTGTTGGCATTGGTGAAAGCCTCCGTTACGAGTGTGGCGTACTGAGCGGCGGTGGTCAGGGGTAGCGTGCGCCGAATTTCCTGAAAGCCAGTGTAGCCGGATAGGTTGAACTGTGTCTTGCCGGCCTTACCATGTTTGGTGGTGATAAGCACCACGCCGTTTGCGCCGCGCGAGCCGTAGATGGCCGTGGCGGAAGCATCCTTCAAAATCTCCGTCGATTCAATATCGGCGGGCAGCAGAAAGCCAATGTCGCTGGTCTGAATACCGTCTACCACATACAGCGGGTCGCTGTTGTTAATGGTGCCCACGCCCCGTACCCGGATGCGAGTGCCAGAACCCGGCTGCCCACTGTTTGATGTTACTTCTACACCCGCCACCCGGCCCTGCAACGACTGCACCGGATCGGAAGTGGCTACCTGCGTCAGTTGTGCGCCACTCACGGAGGCCACCGAACCGGTCAGGTCACTTTTGCGGGCTGTGCCGTAGCCGATAACCACTACCTCGTTTAGAGCCTGAGAGTCCTCAGCCAGCGTGATGTTCAGACTGCTGGCAGCCCCAGTCACAGGTATCTCTTGGCGGGTAAAGCCTACAAAGCTAACAACCAGGACGCTGTTTTCCGGCACTTGGAGGCTAAAGCTACCATCGGCGCCAGTGGTAGTGCCGATGGTGGTATTCTTCACTACCACCGTTACACCTGGTAGGCCGTTTCCCTTTGCATCAACAATCTTACCCGAGACCGGTACATCGGCTAGTTCTAAAACGTTTGCAGTGGGAACGATTGCGGAAGATGACTTGGATGGTACCCGTAGCAATACCCGGTCATTGCTTACTTCATATTGAATTTTCAGCGGCGACAACACCTCATCAAGGACTGTGGAAAGCGGCTGCTCCTGAGCTTGCAGTGATACTTTGCGTTCGGCTCCAATGAGTTGCTGGCTGTACACAAAACGAACATTAGCTTGCTTCGCAATGCGGTTCAATACCTCTTTAATGGTCTGCGCATCAGCCTGTAGCGTGATTTTGCGCTCCAACACCGTTTGGGCTACGGTGGGCTGCGCTACGGCAGCCGGGGGCGCTGCAACATGAGCTGTGGCAAGGCCAGCCGGGAAGCAAAGCATAGCCGCCTGCAGCGTTAGAACCTTCGTAGTTCTGGGAGGAGGAAAGTGTACCAGCTTTTTCATGGGATTTGGCTGAACGATTGTGTTGGTTGTGGGAAGGGGATGAGTTAGGGCAAAGCAGCCCCAGGTGTTGCAGGAATAAGTGGGAGAGGGGATTGCAGAGCGGGCAGGAGTAGCTTAGCAGAGGGAAGCAGCTTAGCCACCGCTAGTGGGAGCGGCGCCGACTGGCCTAGCTTTGTGGGGAAAGCTGACAGCCGGTGCTATGAATAGTGATTTGCGTTTCGGAAAGGGTGTAGTAAGCGCCCAGTGACTTGCACAAGAGGCCTAGCTTCTCAAATAGGGGCTCATCATAAAAAGCAATGCTGACGGTACAACCTGAGAGCTTGGCTTTGTCGTAGGCTATGGTTACGCCATAGGCTTTCTCCAGCGCCGTGAGTACCTCGGCTACTGGCCGTTCTTCAAACTCGAAAGACTGGGGTGCCAGCATTACGGGCTTATCCACCAGCTCTTTGCGTAAGTGGTGCTTAGCTACAGAGTACACTACCTGCTGATTAGGCAGCAACACTACGCCATGGGTAGCGGGCTTAGCCGGAGTAGCATCTAGCTGCGCCCGGTCGCTGGCCTGCACCGATACTTTGCCTTCTCGCACGGCCACCGATGCTTCTTTACTGCCTGCGTAAGCCTTTACTCGGAAGCTGGTGCCTAGCACCGTGGTAACCACCTGCTTAGTAAACACCAAAAATGGGCGGGCAGGGTTTTTACTCACCTGAAAGAAGGCCTCGCCCTCCAAGTACACCTCGCGTTTGGGGCCGGCTAGGCCAGTTGCGTAGCGCAGGCTGCTACCGGGGTGCAGCGTAATCTTGCTGCCATCGGGAAGGCGGAAGGCTTGTTCCAGGGCTGTTGTGTTACTGCGGCGCGTCCAGCCGTTGGCGGTGGCGTGGCTAAGCTGCCGCGTGTTTTGAAACTGGCGCAACAACGGGTACAATAGGCCTAGGCCTATCGCAAACAGCAACAGCGCTGCCCACTGCAGCTGCGGACGCTGCCAGAAGCCGGCCGGGTGCTGCACCACAATAGGTGCCGGCGCTTCAGTTTGCTTCTTGGCCTGAATGCGCTGCCAAATAGCATCTTCCACCGCCTCCTGATTGAGGCTGCGTAATGCTTTGCCCTCCGTCTCTTCTAAACGGTTATACCACTGTTCTACTGCAATTACTTCTTCAGGCGTGCACTGCCCATCCAGATAGCGTTGGAGTAAAAGTTGAAATTGAGCTTCGGTCACGTTCACGGAGAGTTAGGCGGGCATCTATCTAACAAGTCACCCAACTTGCCCCAACCCCTAAACTCCTAAGCTGCTTTTTTTAAAATAAGACGAAACACACGAATAAAATGGTAGGTAAAATATTGATTACTAGTGTGTAACTATTTAAGTAAAAAGAGCAGCGGTAGAACGCTTATCAGGAAGTCTCGCAAGTAACGCCGCAATAGTTTGAGCGATTTGGTGAGGTGATACTCCACCGTTTTCTCCGACAGGTTTACGCGCACAGATATTTCTGAAACACTGTAGTGCTCTAGGCGGCTGAGTTGGAATACCTCCCGTGATTTCTCTGGCAAGCCCTGCACGCCGGCCAGCAGGGCGGCCGTCAGGTCGTTTAGCGCGAGGGTATCTTCGGTTTCCGTGTGTTGGTCTGCACCACTTACCTGCAGATACAATTGGTAGCCGGTCCGCAGCTTCTGCGTTTTGATGTAGTTAATGATGCGGTACTTAATAGCCGAAAACAGGTAGTGATCTAGCTGCTCAATGTGCGCTGTGGCCCGCCGCGTCCAGAGGTTCTCGAATAGATCCTGTACCAGTTCCTCCGCTGCTTCCCGACTTTTCAACTTCTGGTAGGCCACCGTAAACAGCCGGAAACTGTAGCGCTTATAAACTTCCGCAAAGGCACCCTCGTCGCCCGCTCGTAAAGCGTCGAGCAGGGCGCCCTCCGGGTAAGAAGCGTACAGGCGGACGAAAGATGAATTCACTGAATAAAGAAATAAAGGCTAAGCTCGTCGGCGAATATACAGTTTAGGCTCAGTGAATTAGCAAACTATGCCTAGCCACCAACTACTCGCTAGGCCACGGTTTACAGCCGATTATAACCAATGAAGACAATAGTTCAGGTCAATTTTCAGCCTTGGATTTTATAGAGCGAAAGCAGAATTGCTAATGACTTGATGGCTGCTGGCTGCCGTTTATCGGGCGATTTACAACGTTTTTTCGCTGTGCTTTCTGTCGAGCTTGCTTAAAGGCGCGTCCCAATTTTGGCTTTCTGAATGGGTCAAGCAGCAGGATGCTAAGCATCCTCTAAAAAAGACTATCTAAATCGATTGCATAGTTTATTTCTGGCCATCCTAAGCCAAGAAGACAAGCATCCTTGCATGTCAACCCTACTTTAGCGCCGACCTTGATACCGTTCCTTTTCCGGCAGTGCATCCCGCTGACCGTGGTTAGGTACTGAAAACTCACTTGTTGTTTACGGATGAAAAACCCACTCATCATGGTGTGGCTGGCGGCTCTTACGGGTGGCATTCCCACCCAAAGCTCTCAGCAAACCACTCCCGCCACCACGCAGCTGGTCCCGGTACCCGTAGCCGATCTGCCCTTCCGCAACCCCGATCTGCCCATCGATCAGCGGGTCGATGACTTGGTAGGCCGCCTGACCCTGGCGGAGAAAGTGTCGCAGATGCTAAATGCTTCGCCCGCCATCGACCGGCTGGAAATACCGGCCTACAATTGGTGGAACGAGGCCCTGCACGGCGTGGCGCGCACCAGCATGAAAACCACGGTGTTTCCGCAGGCCATAGGCCTAGCAGCCACCTTCGACCAGGATGCCATGCTGCGGATGGCCACTATCACCTCCGATGAGGCGCGGGCGGTGCACCAAGAATACGTGCGGCGCGGGGAGCGGGGCATTTACCAGGGCCTCACGTTCTGGACGCCCAACATCAACATCTTTCGCGACCCGCGCTGGGGCCGCGGGCAGGAAACCTACGGCGAAGATCCTTACTTAACGGGTCAACTAGGCTCGGCACTGGTGAAAGGCTTCCAGGGCGACGACCCCAAATACCTCAAGATTACGGCCTGCGCCAAGCACTTTGCCGTGCACAGCGGCCCCGAGCCCTCCCGCCACGAGTTCAACGCCCAAATCAGCGACTACGACCTCTGGGATACCTACCTGCCCGCCTTCCGCGACCTGATTGTGGATGCCAAAGTAGCTGGCGTAATGTGCGCCTACAACGCCTATGCCGGGCAGCCCTGCTGCGGCAGCGATAAGCTCATGAACGAAATCCTCTATGACAAGTGGAAGTTCAAGGGCTACGTGACCTCCGACTGCGACGGCCTGAATGACTTCTGGCAGCACCACAAAACCGACCCTGACGCCGCCACTGCCGCCGCCAACGCCGTGCTACACGGCACCGACCTGGAGTGCGCTACTGGCAAGCTCTTCACCTACAACTCCCTGCTGGAATCGGTGCAGAAGGGGCTGATTACGGAAAAGCAGCTTGATACCTCGGTGAAGCGACTCTACAAGATTCGCTTTCAGCTGGGCATGTTCGACCCCGTGGAGCGCGTGAAGTACGCCCAAATTCCGATGAGCGTGGTGGAAAGCGCCCCCCACCAAGCCCACGCCCTCAAAATGGCGCAGGAGTCGATGGTGCTGCTCAAGAATGAAGGCAACACGCTGCCTTTGCGCAAAGACCTAAAGAAGATTGCCGTTCTCGGGCCCAACGCCGACAACGAAAGCGTGCAGCTGGGCAACTATAACGGCTTTCCTACCCGCAACGTGAAGCCCCTGATGGGCATTCGGGAGAAAGTGGGCCCGAATACCCAGGTAACGTACATTCAGGGCGTCGACTACGCCAGCAACATCGTCTACGAGGCCTTCGACCTCAACAAGAACCTGACCTACGAAGGCAAGCCGGGCTTCCGGGCTGAGTACTTCCGGGGCACCAACCTAGAAGGCAAGCCCGTAGCTACTGTGCAAGAGAGTGGCCTAGACCGGTACCTGGCCAATACCAAGCAGGAAATTGTGCCGGGGCTGCCATCGGAGAATGTGTCGGCGCGCTACCTGAGCACGTTTACACCGGAGAAGACGGAGGAAATGGCCTTCCAGATTACCGGCGACGACGGCTACCGCCTGTTTATCAACAATGAGCTGGTGCTGGACAACTGGAGCGGTCGGGGCGTGTCTACCCGGCAGCACATCATGAAAGTAGAGGCTGGTAAGAAGCTGGCTATTAAGATTGAATATTTCCAGGCGGTAAGCCGCACCATCCTAAAATTTACCGGGGCCCACGTGGTACCCATGAACGCCCAGAACATTCTAGGCCAGGTGAAAGATGCCGACGCCATTGTGTTCGTGGGTGGTATTTCGCCACGCTTGGAGGGCGAGGAAATGAAGGTAAACGTGGAAGGCTTCAGCGGCGGCGACCGGACCAGCATTGCCCTACCCAAAGTACAGACCGAGTTGATGCAGGTGCTGCACTCCACGGGCAAGCCCGTAGTGTTTGTAATGATGACCGGCAGCGCCATTGGGTGCCAGTGGGAGGCCGCTAACCTGCCCGCCATTGTGAACAGCTGGTACGGGGGCCAAGCCGCCGGTACGGCCATTGCCGATGTGCTCTTCGGGGACTACAACCCCGCCGGTCGCCTACCCGTGACGTTCTACAAATCAGAAAGCCAGCTGCCTCCCTTTGATAATTACGACATGGCCGGCCGCACCTACCGCTACTTCAAGGATACTCCGCTCTACCCCTTCGGCCACGGCCTGAGCTATTCGACCTTTAAGTACAGTAACCTCAAAGCTCCTTCTAAAGCCAAAACCGGTCAGCCCGTGCAAGTAAGCGTAGATGTACAGAACACTAGCCAGCGTCCCGGCGACGAGGTAGTGCAGCTCTACGTGCGTCACCCCGATGCTAAAGGCCGGGTAGCATTACACGCCCTGGAAGGTTTCCGCCGCGTGCCCCTGCAAGCCGGAGAGAAGAAAACCATACAGTTCACTCTTACGCCCCGGCAACTATCACAGTTGAGCGCCCAGACCCAGCGCGCGGAAGAAGCTGGTACGGTGCAGCTCTTCGCCGGTGGTGGGCAGCCCCTCACAGAGGCAGTAAGCAAAGGCAATGTGTTAAAAACCAATGTTAAGCTTCAGGGCAAACGGGTAATTATTGACTAAACGGTAAGGGCAATTAAGCAGCTAGGCCTACTGTAATCCTTCGCTCACCTTGATGAGCAGGATTGCAGTAGGCCTAGCTGTTGAATGCAATTGTAGTAATGTGGAAGATGAATGCTGAATTCTGGAGCCCAACTCAACCGTTTCTATCAGCTGCATTAAAACATCAAAATACGCCTTGTGGTACTCCGGTGAAGCAGTTAGGTACCAGATCAAATTCAGTGAGCCAAGCTCTTTGGAAATAATAGCATACAATAAGCCATTATGGGAATAATACAGTAATCCCTGTATTATACAAAATATGACTATTTTAAGTAAAATTTCTACTAATCCTTGTATTATTCGATCAAACAATTACATTTATGCATCTATTTAATCCTATTAGTGAAAGCCCATTTCTAATTCTATGCTCAAAAACTTTACCCATCGTCAGTCATACTAACTGGCTCCTGTTTTGTCTACTATGGCAGCCAAATGGTATACACTCACTACGGAAAAGACCAGTGCTACGGCTACCGGCTGGATACTAAGTGTACGCATGCTACTTTGCCTAGGCAGCTTTATGCTGCTGGTTCAGTCGGCGATGGCTCAAGGGCAACGGCGCATTCCAGTTCGCGAAAACCAGCAGGAGCAACAAAAACAGCAGCAGGCACCCGTTCGGGAATCAAAAGCTGCGCCTTTACCAGCTAAAAAGTTGGAGGAAGCACTCCGTCTGCTCTTACAAGCCACCTCTGATTCGGCACAGGCACCTCGGCAGCAGCGGGCCATGGAGATAGATGGGCTAATTGTAGATCAGACTATCAGCAAAGTGGGCCACGACTTCTACGATCTGTTCTACACACAGTTCGAAGCACCAACTGGCACAGATGAGTATGTAGTGACCTTGGTGGAAAAGCCTAGTCGTGGCACTGCCACACTAATTACTGTTAGTGTCAACGAAAACGACCTGCTGGAAATGCCCTTGCAGCCTAAAGCCGATTACATAGAAGCAGCCGTGGCCGATGCTATTGGCGTCGTGCTGGCCTACCTACAGGAAGCCAGCAGTGTAAGCCGGCAACTAGAGAAAGGAGCTAAACAGCCTCTCGAAATATTCTGACCTCTACCAACCTCACCCACCCTTAATACCCAGTGCGTATGAAGTTTTTTTCTCTCTTAGTAGGGCTAGGCCTATTGCTTACGGGGCATAGTGCACTGGCTCAAGATTTCGTGTACGAACCCAAAAACCCCAGCTTTGGTGGAGGGAACACTTTTAATTACTCTTGGCTGCTGAGCTCGGCTACTTCTCAGGATACGAACAAGGACCCTAACGCCTCGCAGGCGCGCGCCGCCACTGATCCACTAACTGATTTCGCGGCGGGGCTAAACCGCCAGATTCTAAGCCAACTCACCGACCGTTTTATCTCTGACCAGTTTGGGAAGGGAGCAGTGCGTGCCGGCAACTACACGGTAGGCGGCTACCAAATTCAAGTGACGCCGGGTAATTCAGGGGTCGTTATTCAAATCAGTGACCCTGCCACAGGCAACCAGACTACTGTTACTATTCCTTCTATTCCTTAGGCCTCTCAGCATTGTAGTTGGCAGGCCTCATTGCAGTGACTTAATACTAGTACTTATTCCCTTCATACATGAAATTGATTTCTACCTACTTAGGTGGGATGGTAGGCCTGTGGCTTACCGGTTGCAGCCCTTATTTCCATCAACCCTTCTCTACAGAGCGGGCCCGGCTGGGAGCAGAAGTAAACGGTAACCAGGAAATGCGAAACCTACCGGCGGCCAAACTTCGCACGGTAGTAGCCGTTTATAAATTCCGCGACCAAACTGGTCAATACAAGCCTCAAACAAACGGTTCCAGCTTTTCTACCGCTATTACTCAGGGTACTACTACCATTCTGCTCCGTGCGCTGGAGGAGTCGGGCTGGTTTGACCCTATTGAGCGTGAAAATCTAGGCAACTTGCTCAATGAGCGCAAGATTATCCGCTCTACCCGCGCTGAATTTACAGAACAGACCGGGGTGAAACAGCCAGTTTTGCCCCCCTTGCTGTTTGCTGGTACCATGCTGGAAGGAGGTATTATCTCCTATGATGCCAACATGCTTACTGGTGGGGCTGGCTTGCGCTATTTCGGGGCTGGGGCCTCAGGGCAGTACCGCCAAGATCGAGTTACGGTATATCTGCGGGCTATTAGTACCAGTAATGGCCGCATTCTTAAGACGGTATATACATCTAAAACCATCCTCTCCCAGCAAGTAGACGCTAGCTTATTTCGGTTCGTGAACTTTAAGCGGTTGCTCGAAACGGAGACCGGCTTCACTTATAATGAGCCCAGCGAAATGGCTGTGAAGGAAGCTATTGAGAAGGCCGTACAAGCTCTGATTTATGAAGGGATGTTGGATGGCTTGTGGCTACCCAAAGACTCTACAGAGCTTAAAGGCTCAAAAATGCTACAATACGTTCAGGAGCGGGAGTATGGCAAGCATTATGATGTATTAGGGCGCCAAGTAATGCAGCGCCAGGCTGCACTAGGGCTCACGCTTACTGCCGGAGCCCAGCGGTATGCAGGTGACTATGCTTCGCCGCAAACTAGGCCTGTAATACACGGTATGCTTAGCTACCAGCTGCCCGGCGGCCGCTGGAGCCCATTTATAGCTGGCGGGCAGGGTAGATTATCCACTGAACGGTTCTTTAACCAGCGATTTTATTACGCTGAAGCAGGTATCCAGACACGGTTGCTCCCAACCGACCGGTTTACTCCGTATCTGATGGCTGCGGCAGGCGCTACTATACGGGCCTCAGGTCAGGTACCGTCCCGGGCAGACCAGCCCAGAATCGTTCCGCACGTTACAATAGGGGCGGGACTAGAATACCAAGTAAATGCCCGAGTGAGCGTAACAGGTGGCCTAGATGGTCGCTTGTTTCTACGCGATGACATTGATGGGGCCAACGTCGGCCGTTACAACGATAATACCGCAGCAGTTAGAATTGGGCTGGTATATCAGATTCATACCAAGATGCGCTCAGCATCAGTGAGCAAATAATGGCGGCCTTGTAATAGTACGCTAAAGTGCCATTTCTATATAATTGTCTTATTTGAATAAATATTTTAAATAAAAAGTTATAGCATTACTTGAATAATAACTTTTATAATATATATTTGTACTGTTCTTCCGGCTAGGACAAATATTACCGATTAAAGTTCTGTGCTTTCCGTCCAACCCATCCATCTTTTAACATTTTCCTTATTATGAAAAAAGTACACTTGTTAGTAGCAGCAATGTTGGTTGCTGGTGTTGCTAATGCACAAAGCGGTACCCGTCAAGCGTTCCGGTCCGTAAACGATTGCATTGGTTGCGGCACCGTTGACATCTCTCCTCGCTCTGCTACCCAGTCCAATCCTAATCCTAACTATACCCCCCCAACCTCTACGCAAATCGACAACTGCTCTGAAGTAGTTCAAGGCGGTGCAGGTGTCATTGCGGGTGATAACAACGTAGCAGTTGTTGATCAGACGGGGACCAAGAATATTGCTAAGCTGACCCAGGTTGAGGGTAACCGCAACTATGGTTTGCAAGTGCAGGCTGGCACCGATAACCGTGCCCAAGCCAACATTTATGGCAGCAACAACACCACGCTACAACTGCAGCGTGGTACTGGTAACCGCGCTGGTATTAACGTAGACCAGGTGAACGGAGCAGCCATACCGGGTGGCTCACAAAACGGCAATAACAACTGGGCTCAACAGCGTCAGCAAGGTGCTGGCACCAGCGATGGTAACAATAACATCGCCAACATCAACCAGTATGGCAACACCAACTTGGCTTCGCAAGACCAGATTGGCAACACCAACAGCGGCAACATTTTCCAGCACACCAACTTTAGCACTGCCGTACAGCAGCAGACGGGTAACGGAAACACCGCAGCAACCTATCAGGGCCGCGACAACGTAGGCGCTGGCAATATTCCAGCACTGGCTAGCGAGTCTTATCAGCGGAGCTCCATCCTGCAGGGCGGTAATAACAACTCTGCTCTGGTTACGCAGGACCACTAAGCAGCTCCGTTGCGTTGCCTAGCTTGAGGTAACTCTCATCCGGGTATCATCTTCCTGCCGGAGAAGATGGTACCCGGCTTTGGTAGTAGTCAGTAATTCATTGCGGATTTGTTCTGATCGGGATTGATATGAAATATATACTTACCCTTCTGCTAGCGGGAACCACAAGCCTGATAGCTAGCTCAGTTGCGTACTCTCAGCAGTTGGGGCGTAGCGAAGCAGCAACTGCCGAGCAACGCTTAGCGGAGGATGTTGGTGCTGATTGGCGAAACCTGCCGGCTCCACTGTTACAAAACATCCAAAACCTCTCCGAAATCGTCCAGAAGGGTAATAACAACAAAGCCAGCACCATCCAGAATAACCCGGGTAACGTGGCCAACCAGGCTTACATTATGCAGGTTGGCTTTTATAACGAGTCAGTAGTTACGCAAACGGGTAGCGGTAATAACACGCGCGTAACTCAAAATGGAAGTGATAACCAAGTGACTAGTACTGTACAAGGCAACAACAACACTACCCAGCTAAACCAATATGGAAGTGGCAACCAGATTGTGCGCGATGTAATGACCAATGGCGCCGATGTTACGCTAACTCAAACAGGTAACAATAATGCACTATTGCAGCGGGGAGCAGAAACTTTAGCTCCGCCTAAATACGAAATAGATATGCGGGGTAATGGTATCAAACTTACTATTGAACAAGGGCGCATAGGTCAGTAACTGCGCCTGCTCATCTAGTATGTAGTTGCCAACTATAGGTCAGCCTCTGTACGAGGTCTGGCCATGCTTGCTTTACAGCGAGTTGGTAGTGAAAATTGAATAATTTCTATAGGTTATTTTAAAAAGTAAATTTAAGTAATATTGCTATAGTAAGAAATAAGTGTATATTTATAATCAAAACAGTCATTGCTATAATCACATTTATGCAAACACTACTATTTATTCTCTGGAGCATCAGTATTGAGGTGCTTGCCCCTTGTAAAGCTTGGATAAATACAAAAAAAACTGATCAAGCAGTGGTAGTAACTGGGTACTGCCGTAGTATGATATCAGAAACTGCTGCTTATAGGTATGAGTTGTATTTGCTGCGCCGTGGTCCGGGTGGCCAATCAGCTAATAATCAGCAAGGACGATTCGAGTTAGGGCCTGGGCAAACCACCACTTTATCTGAAGTCCGGCTTAATTTCGATGAGCGCACCAGCGTTGTAGGCCAGTTACGCATTCTGGATGCTGCAGGCCACCTAGTTGCGCAAGACTCTATCCGGCACACAGCCACCCACCCGTAGCCTCTTGAGTGCTCTGCTGGCAGGCTAGCTAACCGGTAAGCAGACTACTATATCTACCAGTAGCCTAGCAGTAGCAGGTGCTGGTATTGCTCCACCCACTCCTCTTCCTCCTCTATCCCCACCCACCTCAATGTTGGTTGTCTATTTGCGCTTGGTCCGGCGCCTTACGTTTAGCAAAGGCCTTTACCTACTGCTTCTCCCAATATTACTCGTGTTGAGCGCTTGCGAAGATAATCCGGTTGAGCCAGTATATTACGGAACTGTGCAAGGGGTTGTACGCGATGCTCGTACCAACCAATTGCTACCTAGTGTATCCATTACCACCACTCCCGCCACTTCTTCGGTAGTCACTGATGGGCAAGGAGGGTTCGATCTAAGCAGCGTACCTACGGGCCGACTCACACTGGTAGCTAGCAAAGCCGATTATCAGCAGACAACCGTAGCCGTTACGGTAGACGAGAATAAAACCACTACCGTAACTATTCTGCTGGCCAGAAGCCCAAGCACCGCAGCACCAGCGGCACCCAATCGTCCCTCACCCGCCGATCAAGCGCAGGTGCCCGGGCCTAATGTTACCCTGGAGTGGCACCCCGTAAATGCCGTTCGATCGGATTCACTGAAGTACGATGTAGTGCTTTACGAGGGTAGCAATGGCAGCAGCCGGATGGTCCTCACCAACCGGCGCGATACTACTGTAACCGTAACGGGCCTACAGTACAATACCACGTATTTCTGGCAAGTAACAGTGCGCAATGCCAGCGGTGCCTCAACCCGCTCGAACCTCTGGAGCTTTAAGACCGGCAGCCTGCCCGATAACCGCTTTCTGTTTGCTCGCGAGGTGAATGGTAACACCGATATCTATTCTAGCAACGAGTCGGGCAGCTCGCTGCAGCGCCTTACCACGTCCGCGTTTATTGAAACGGCCCCGCAACTCAGCCCTAACCGCGACCGGATTGCTTATACTTCCAACGCTACAGGGCAGTTTCAGATCTACACCATGAACCGGGATGGGTCTGACGTACGCCAGATTACCTTATTGCCCGTTGATGGGTACTTCAATCAGGGCATCGGCTACCATTGGTCGCCGGATGGGGCACAACTAGTTTATAGCAGCTACGACAAGCTCTATCGCATCAACCGCGACGGTACTGGCCTGACATTACTGACTACGGCTCCCGCCGGTCGTCACTTCCGTGAGTGCGACTGGACGGCCCAGGGTAACCGCATTCTGGTGCAAACAGTGGGCATCAGTGTCTACGACTCAGAAATATACCTGCTAAACGCCGACGGCTCTGGTACTAGTCTTGCGGTAGGTAACCTGCCTGGGCGTCTCGATTCCCCATCTTTCAGCATTAATGGTCGCCGGATAATGTACACGCGCGATGTGGATGGCTTCAGTGACCTATTGGGTCGGCAGCTTAATGCCCACATCTTCACGCAAAACCTTGATGGTAGTGGCCTAGTAGATGTGTCAGCGGGGGTAAATAGCAGTACTAGTAGTTCGGGTAAGCCATTAGGTTTTAACGATGTAACTCCGCGCTATTCGCCCGATGGTGCCCGCATTCTCTTTGTGCAGGTTAATAACGTGCCAGGTTCCGTTCCGGATGTATACACCGTGGAGCTGGACGGCCGCAACCGCACCCGGCTTTTCCAGAACGCCTTTTTACCAGACTGGCGCTAGCCCGTAGATATTAGCTATGCATGCTTACTCTGGAGCCTTTTTCTATTTGCTACACCCTGCCTACAGCTAATAGCTTCGCTGGGGGCACCACCACAGTGCTGCCTCCTCTGCTGTCGCTGGCTATTACTTCAGTTCAAACTCGTGGCCGCAGTTGAAACAGTGGCATTGAGGCGCTTCGGGAGCCAGCAGCCACAGGCGCAGCTTAGTAAACAGGCTGTCTGTGGGCTGGGGCGTGTGGCGGCAAACTACGTCGTGGTGGTGGCAACGGGGACAGCGGGGCGCCGCGTCCTCTAGGCCATCTGGCTGCTCCGGTAGGGCGTGCATGGGTGAGTGCTGCGGCTGCAGCAGCTCCTGAGCCGCCAGTACATCCTGCTCACGCACGTACAAGCGCACCCCACCCGACACCGGCCCATACGGCCGGTGTTCATTGCTCAGAAAGCACGGAATATCTTCCGCATCCAGTTGGCTCTTGGCCAAATGGGCAGCAAAGGAGTCAGCAAATGTGCTAAGCAGCACCACGGCTGGTTCAGCGGGAAGGGCGGAGGTCATAAGAGGCAAGCCAAGGCTGAAGGGTACGCAAAGATGCACCACTACCCTAACAAAAGAAGCACCCAAATGGGTGCTTCTTTTAGTTGAGAATGTGTGGGTTGAGTTTACTGGAACAGGGCCAGAGCCTTGATAAACGTTTGGGCTACACCCCATACCAACGGAATGCCCACAAACAGCCAGGCAATGGCGAGGGAAGCGGTGGAGCTGGTTTCAGCGGGGGTAGGAGCAGGAGAGGTTGGTTGCGCACTCATGTTGAAGTCGGGTTAGAGGAGGTGGGATTAATGGCCACCGGGCTGGATGGTAACGGGGCCTTTCTCATTGTACTTCTCGTTCACGGCCGTTACAGCTAAGTTGGCCAGTAGGCCTATCACCAGCAGGCCGGCCATGGCGTAAAACACGCTCTGGTATGCGGCCGCCCCGGTAAAGCCCTCGGCCTTGCGGCTCTCGTGGAGGTAGTTTACAATAAGGGGGCCTAGCACGCCAGCCGTGCTCCAGGCCGTCAGGAGGCGCCCGTGAATAGCGCCTACTTGGTACTTGCCAAACAGATCAGACAGGTACGCCGGGATGGTGGCGAAACCGCCTCCGTACATGCTAATGATGACGCAGGCTACCAGCACAAACAGCGTAAGCTGCGCATTATGACCGAGGGTGGGCACCAGCGCGTACAGCAGAATACCGAGCCCGAAATAAATAGCATAGGTGACTTTGCGCCCCAGCTTATCCGACGCCGAGGACCAGAAGAAGCGGCCCAGCAAGTTGAACAAGCTTAGTAGGCCCACAAAGCCAGCCGCCGCCGCCACAGTTACGCCGCGACCAGCTCCCATGGCTTTATCCGAAAAGGTTTCCTGAATAAGAGGGGAGGCCGTTTCCAGCACCCCAATACCAGCCGTTACGTTGGTGAGTAGCACTACCCACAGCAGCCAAAACTGCGGAGTTTTGATGGCATTGTCGGCTGATACGTTGCCCGTAGTAATGAGGGCCGAGTGTTCTGTGCTAGGCACGTAGCCCGCCGGCGCCCAGTCATCGGCGGGCACCCGAATGGTCCAGACGCCAAACTGCATAAACAGGAAGTAGATAATACCCATCACAATAAAGGTGGGGGCCACGCCCTGCGGAGCTGAGTCTTTGAAGTGAGCCATGAGGGCTACTGCCAAGGGAGAGCCAATCATGGCGCCGCCCCCAAAGCCCATGATGGCCATGCCGGTAGCTACACCCTTGCGGTCAGGGAACCACTTAATCAGAGTGCTTACCGGGGATATGTAACCAATGCCCAGGCCGATACCGCCCACAAACCCATACCCGAAATACAGCAACGCTAAACTATGCAAATGTACCCCCAGCGAGCCAATCAGGAAGCCGCCCCCAAAGCATAAGGCTGAGGCCATCATGGCTTTGCGCGGTCCTACGCGCTCCAGCCACGTACCAAAAATGGCCGCCGACAGGCCTAGCAGTACAATGGCAATAGAGAAGATCCAGCCGATTTGAGCTGGGCTCCAGTCGCCGGCGGCGGGGTGGTCCACATCACCACTAAGCAAGGCCCCAAGCGGTTTTTTAAACACACTAAAGGCGTAGGCCTGTCCGATGGCCAGGTGAATAGCCAAGGCGGCGGGAGGCACCAGCCACCGGTTGTAGCCCGGCCCGGCAATAGTACGGCTGCGGTCTAGTAAAGAAGCATTTGCCATAAATGGAGGGGTGATGTGGGAAAGTAGGTAAAAGAACAGAGAGCCAAGTGGCCTACCGGAACAGTTTCCGGCTGTACGGATTGACAACCAGTAAGGTAGAATCTTACGGGAGCTTTTTTGCGCCCCGTCGGCTATTTTTTGCTAAGTAGCTATAGCTAGCGCCAAGCGCCTTAATGTGCCAAGCCCAAGCCCATGCTAAGCAGATACGGGCTCTACCTGAAAAGGGTGTATGTACATCCGTGTGCGTAGCACCAAAGCCATTCCTGCTGTTCTCTTAATTCTGCAGGCCAACTCTTTCCATCCGCTAAGGGCTTGCAGCACATGTATAGATGCGGAAGCAGCGGCCTCACTCGGCAGACTGGCCTAGCAACCAGCCCGCTGGCCCTTTGGCCCGGCAACTTTTCAGAAACTGCGCAATTCCTACGTGCATAGCCTTTGCCATGCGCTGCTGAAAAGCCGGTGAGGTCAGAAGCTTTTCATCCTCAGGGTTAGAGACGAAGGCCGTTTCTACCAGCGCATTCGGGTATTCGGTGGGCCCATTCAGCCCAAAGTTGAAACTTCCTACGTTGCCAAAACCTGGTAGGCCAGTGGCGCGCATTTGCTCATACAAGGCTACCGACAGGGGCCGGAAGGCTACGTACCGGTAGTAAGTGCTGGTGCCACGAACCGTAGCACTGCCCGAAGAGTTGACGTGGATACTTACCAACAAATCGGGACGCCGGCGGCGCAGTAACAGTACCCGGTCGCCATTATCAACCGTGGCATCCGTCTCGCGGGTCATAAGTACTCGGGCCCCCGCTTGCTCCAGCTCCCGGCGCAGCTGCTGGGCAATGGCCAGCGTGAGGTCTTTTTCCCTGGCTCCGCTAGCCCCGGTTGCCCCCACGTTGGTGCCACCGTGACCAGCATCGATAGCCACACTTAGTCCGCGCAGCCGCAGTTTCTGAGGGGGGCGCTTTACCTGGATTTCCAGGGTGTTGCCACGGTAGCCAATGTGGTAGCCCCAGCTTTGGCGATGCCGCAGGTGCAGCACCATCCGGAATACATCGGGCGCCACTTGCTCGTAGGCCACATCGCCTAGTTCTTGCAGGCCGTCGCGCTGGGTTATCCAGTTGGTGTTGGAGGTGGCTCCGTAGATATCCACTACCAATCGGCTGGGGTTTGTCAGTAGCTCAGAGCGGTAGGGGAGGCGAGCCGTAAGGGGTACCCGCACGTAGTCGAAGAGGGAGTCGCCTTGCACGCTCCAGGAGCCGGTAAGAGACGTTGGCACGAATCCGCCGGGCGGCAATAACCGCACTACTTCCTGCGGCACCCAGGCCGTGTGGGTTTCGCTGAGCTGGACCCGGTACTGGTTACCTACTCGCCCCGTTAGGTGCAACACCACCAGCGAATCGAGGTAGCCTAGCTTGGCTCCACCGAGCCGGTCTTCACCCAGTCCGTAGTTCAGGTAGGCCAGATTGCCCTTTGTAACGGCTAGCTGCGGCTCATTAGGGTTCAGGAAACGAATCTTGCTTTTGCTTTGCGCCGTGGCTATCACGCTATCCGGCGTGAGCAGCTGAAAGGTAATGGGCCTATCGTGCAGGGTGTCGCCGGGCTGCACTACGTACGTGGCCTGGTACACGCCTCGCTTACCCTGCGCCTGGGCTGGCAGAAGCTCCGTGAGCGGCTGCCCGTTCAGGAACGTTGCACGGGCCCCGGGCTGGCCTACCAGGCGCACTTGCAGTCGGTCGCCGGGGCGCAGCCATTGGTCGGCCGCCGGCACCGTTTCGGCAGTTTCAATCAGGCGTGGTTGCTGGGCCCGCGTGGGTGTTCCCAGTAAAAAGCTGGCGGCCATTACTAGGCCACTACCCCAGGCGTATAACTTCTTCATCAAACGGCACAGGCAAACAAAAGCCCCGCGCACGGCGGGGCTTCGGAAAAACGGGTAGGCGCGCTTACGGTTGCTTTACGGCCTGACCCAGATCCTTTACATCACGCCCGGTTTCTAGGGCCGTAAACTCGGTCTGTAGTGCCCGGATATGGATTTCATCGCGCCCCTTAATGTCAAGGCGGATGTTGCGGAATTGCTGATTGAGGCGCCGGCTAATGGCGGTGGCATAATCCCAGTCGCGCTGGGTCCACTGCTTGCGTTTGGCCCGCACCTCCTGCATAAACTGCACAAAAGCCGGCTCAATAGTAGTGGGCGTGAGTTGCTCGATGCTGGAGTATGTACCCAAGAGCTCGTTGGCGAAGGTCGCTTCGGCGGCCTTATCAATCGGCTGGCGGGAGCGGACCTTGGAAACCGAGTCGAAGCGGGCGGCGCGGTTGCCAGCCACCTTCAGCTTATCGGCGGCTTTGTCGGCAATAGAGTCAATGCGGCGGGCGCCTTGGCTAACGGCTTCTTGCCGCTCCCGTGGGGTGCTGTCGCAGCCGGTTAGGGTAGAGGCCAATACTGCCGCAGCGGGTATTAGGAAGAGAAAGGCTCGTTTCATGCCGTAATGTACGCGTCAAAAGCAGGAATGGCTACACCGGCGGCCCGAGTCCGTGGGTGTAGCCAGTAGTTCTTGAAGCTCGGCAGTTACGAAGAGCTATTGTGCGAGGCGAAAGGTAAAGGGTAGCTCATGCTGCACCACTACCGCGCGGCTCCCAATGCGGGCGGGCAGCCACTGGTTCGGAATGGCCCGGCATACGCGCAGTGCTTCCTCGTCGCATCCCCCGCCAATACCCAGCATAATTTTATGATCAACGGCTCGGCCCAGCGTATCTACCACGAAGGCCACGACCACTTTCCCTTGGATGTTTTTGCTTTGGGCCTGCACTGGGTAGTTGAGCTTGCTCATAAAGGGGGCCAGTGCAGCATCGCCGCCCAAAAAAAGCGGCGGCTGGGTAAGGTGTTGGCGGTTCCAGGTACCAGCCGGAGTCTGAACGGGATACGACACATCGTCGAAGTCGCGGAAGAACACCAGCTTCTTGGCCGTGTGGTCATACTTCTGGGTAATTACCTGGCGCCCGTCGCGGGTGTAGGCATAGTATTCCCACACACCTACTTTTTCGCCTTTATCCAGTAGGCCACTTTCCCATTCGTTTTTGCGCATTTTCTGCGCCTCAGCCCTGAACTCGCTGACTAGGAGAAATAGAAAGACAAGGGGTAAAAGTTTTTTCATGCTAATGAGTGGGATTTGGGAAAGAAACAGCGCGGGCAATCTGCCAGCAAGTGGGGCTGCTAGCGGATGAAGTAAAATTTAATATTGTTTTTGTTATAAATGTATTTTCAGGCGATTCACGTGATAAGTAGTTAATTTATGCGTTTGGATGTGATTTGAGGGCATAACAGATATTCAACAGGCCTAGGAGATAGGTCGGTTGAAATGCTAAGTCCGGGAAATTTACAAATAACTAGCCACCTAGGCAAGAGTAAGTGCTCACTACTCACCAACCCGTCTCGTCTAGCTGGTCGCGTAGGTCGCGCAACCGATTCTGTAGGCCAGGCCAGTTAGGGCACAAGCGCTCAAGCCGTTGCAACGTGCGCAAGCTGCCCGCAATATCACCTAGGTGCAGCAACATGGTAGCTCGCCCAGAGAGGGCGCCAAAGTGGCGGGGCTCCAGGCGTAAGGTTTGGCGGACATCGTCGAGGGAGGCTCGGTACTCACCGCGCAGGTAGTAGGCCGTGGCACGCTTGTTCCAACCCTCGGCGTACTCGGGGCTGGCTTCTACCAGTACCGTAAATTCCTGAATGGCCAGGGTGTAGTCGCCGGCTGCCATGGCGCGCATCCCCGCTTCCAGGTGCTTGTCAAGCAGCGGGTGCCCGGTCATCAGCCAGATTTGCCAGATGCCTTCCTGCAGCGCTTCAATTTCCGCCGGCGTAGTGGCGGCTTGCAGACGGGCAAAAAGATCATCGAGGGTAGACATACACAAGCAGTAAGGCGCGAAAGGGCAAGAAGCAGATTCTATACGGATTCTGTATACGAGAAAGGGTGCACCAGTCGCCGTAAACCAACAGCGGCTGGTGCACCCTTATAACTAGCAGTGCGGAGTGGCCTAGAACAGCGCCGCCGCTACCCGCCGAATGCTCTCCGACTTGCCCATGCTGTAGTAGTGTAGCACCGGCACGCCGTGGGCCATCAGTTCCTTGCTCTGGTTGATGCACCACTCAATCCCGATTTCGCGGGCTGCCGCGTTATCAGGAGCATGATGCACCGCGTCGGCCAGCGCCTCCGGGATGTTGAGGTAGAAGGACCGGGGCAGCATGGTGAGCTGGCTCTTGGTAGTGAGCGGCTTCAGGCCAGGGATAATGGGCACCGTGATACCAGCCTCGCGGCAGCGCTTCTCGAAGTTGAAGAACTGCTCGTTGTCGAAAAACATCTGGGTCACGATGTAGTCGGCGCCGCGGTCAACCTTGTGCTTGAGGTAGCGCAAATCGGCCCCATAGTTTGGCGACTCAAAGTGTTTCTCGGGGTAGCCAGCCGTGCCGATGCAGAAGTCGGTAGCCCAGGTATCGTCCTGCTCCTCATCCAGGTATTCGCCCTTGTTGAGGTTAGCGACTTGTCCAATGAGGTCAGCAGCGTAGGCGTGCCCATCAGGGTCGGGCTTGAAGTGCCCTTCCGATTTGATAGGGTCGCCGCGCAGGGCCAGCACGTTGTCAATGCCGAGGAAGTGGAGGTCGATAAGGGCGTTTTCCGTTTCCTCCTTTGAGAAGCCTCCGCAGATGAGGTGGGGCACCGTGTCCACATCGAAGCGGTTTTTGATGGCCGCGCAAATGCCTACGGTGCCGGGGCGTTTGCGCACCGTTTTCTTCTCCAGAAACCCGTTGGGGTGTTGGCGGTACACGTACTCCTCGCGGTGGTAGGTCACGTCAATAAACGGCGGCTTGAACTCCATCAGGGGCTCAATATTCGAGAACAGGTTCTGAATGTTCTCGCCCTTTTTTGGGGGTAGCACCTCGAAGGAAAACAGCGTCTTGCCGTTGGCGCGGGTCAGGTGTTCGGTTACTTTCATATAGAGCACTAGCGGGTGGCTAGTGAGTCGAAGGAGTAGTAATCAAGCTCCCCTCCTCAGATGAGGAGGGGGTGGGGGTGGTTGACTGACCGTTGAACGACTTACTAGGCCTAGTTCTAGTATCGTTCTAGGCCACTTCAACCACCCCTAGCCCCTCCTCATCTGAGGAGGGGAACTAGTTCTAGTGGCCTAGAGGGCGGTTACGGGCACGCTGGCCGGGTCGTAATTCAGGTTGGGGGCCAGCCAGCGCTCCAGCTCGGGTAGCGGCATGTTCTTGCGCTCGGCAATGTCCTCTACCTGGTCCTTGCCAATGCGGCCTAGGCCGAAGTAGCGGGATTCGGGGTGAGCGTAGTAGAGGCCGCTGACTGAGGAGGCGGGGTACATGGCCAGGTTTTCGGTAAGGCGGATGCCAGTGGTGTTTTCCGCGTCGAGGAGCTCAAACAGCGTGACTTTCTCGGTATGGTCGGGGCAGCCGGGGTAGCCGGGGGCGGGGCGCACACCTTTGTACTTCTCCTGAATGAGGTCTTCGTTGGAGAGGTTTTCGTCGGCGGCATAGCCCCAGAACTCCTCGCGCACGCGCTGGTGCAGGCGCTCGGCAAAGGCTTCGGCGAGGCGGTCGGCCAGGGCTTTTACCATGATACTGGAGTAGTCGTCGTGCTCCTGCTCGTACTTCTCCAGCAGCTTTTCAATGCCTAGGCCTGCCGTCACGGCAAACCCGCCGATGTAGTCCTCGCGGCCGGTTTCGCGGGGGGCCACGAAGTCAGAGAAGGCCAGGTTGGGCACGCCGGGCGCTTTCTCGCTCTGCTGGCGCAGGGTGAAGAACTCCGTCTGGATTTCCTCGCGGGTGTCGTCCTTGAAAATCTGGATGGTGTCGTGGCCTACGGTGTTGGCGGGCCAGAACCCCAGCACGGCGCGGGCGGTGAGCAGCTTTTCGTCGATAATCTGGCGGAGCATTTTCTGGGCATCGTTGAAGAGCTGGGTGGCGGCTTCGCCTACGTTCTCGTCAATGAGGATGCGGGGGTAGCGGCCTTTCAACTCCCAGGTCTGGAAGAAGGGCGTCCAGTCGATGTACTCGGCCAGCTCAGCCAGCGGATAGTCTTCCAGCACCTTCGTGCCCAGGAAGCTCGGCTTCACGATGCGCGTGGTGTCCCAATCGGCCTTGAAGCCGTTTTCGCGGGCGGCTTCAATGGTCAAGTAGTTCTTTTCGCGCTGACGGCCGGCGTAGTCCTCGCGGAGCTGGCGGTACTCCTCGCGCACTGTGCGGGCGTACTCCACATCGGCAGAACCCAGCAGGGCCGCGGCCACGCCTACTGAGCGGGAGGCGTCGTTAACGTGCACTACGGGGCCGGAGTAGTTGGGCGCGATTTTCACGGCGGCGTGCAGGCGGGAGGTAGTGGCACCGCCAATGAGCAGTGGGGTTTTCAGGCCGCGCTTTTCCATTTCCTGGGCCACGTACACCATCTCATCCAGCGAAGGCGTGATAAGGCCGCTGAGGCCAATTACGTCTACCTGTTGCTTCACGGCTTCGTCCAGGATCTTTTCCAGGGGCACCATTACGCCCAGGTCCACAATGTCGAAGTTATTGCAGGCCAGCACTACACCCACGATGTTCTTGCCGATGTCGTGCACGTCGCCCTTCACCGTGGCCAGCAGGATTTTGCCGGCGGTTTGCCGGTCACCGCTTTGCTTGTCAGCCAGCAGGTAGGGCTCGAGGTAGGCCACCGCCTTCTTCATCACGCGGGCCGACTTCACCACCTGGGGTAGGAACATCTTGCCCGCGCCAAATAGGTCACCCACCACGTTCATGCCGGCCATCAGCGGGCCTTCAATCACTTCAAGTGGCCTACCAACTTGCTGACGAACCTGTTCAGTGTCTTCATCGATGAATTCCGTGATGCCTTTCACCAGCGCGTGTTGCAGGCGCTCGGCTACGGGCAGGCTGCGCCAGGCGTCGGCTACTACCTCCGTTTTGTCCTTCTGCTTTACGGTGTCGGCGAATTCTACGAGGCGCTCGGTGGCGTCGGGGCGTCGGTTCAGGAGCACGTCTTCTACCAGTTCCAGCAGGTCCTTGGGCACTTCGTCGTACACCGCCAGCTGGCTGGGGTTCACGATGCCCATATCCAGGCCGGCCCGGATGGCGTGGTAGAGGAAGGCCGAGTGCATGGCTTCGCGCACCACGTCGTTGCCGCGGAACGAGAAGCTGATGTTGCTGACGCCGCCGCTGGTGAGGGCGCCGGGCAAGTTCTGCTTGATCCAGCGAACAGCCTCAATGAAGTCGAGGGCGTAGGTGCGGTGCTCCTCCATACCGGTGCCCACCGTCAGGATGTTGGGGTCGAAGATGATGTCCTCAGCCGGGAAGCCCACTTCGTTCACCAGAATATCGTAGCTGCGCTGACAGATTTCGATGCGCTTTTCGTAGTTGTCGGCCTGGCCATTTTCATCGAAGGCCATTACCACCACGGCGGCCCCGTACTGGCGCACGGTGCGGGCGCGCTCCTTGAAGGTTTCCTCGCCTTCCTTCAGGGAAATAGAGTTGACGATGCTCTTGCCCTGCACACACTTGAGGCCGGCTTCGATCACGCTCCATTTGGAGGAGTCAATCATAATCGGTACCCGCGAAATGTCGGGCTCCGAGGCAATCAGGTTCAGGAACGTGGTCATGGCCTGCTCCGAGTCGAGCATGCCTTCGTCCATGTTCACGTCAATCACTTGGGCGCCGCCCTCCACCTGGTCGCGGGCCACTTGCAGGGCCGCTTCGTAATTGCCGGTCCGGATAAGGCGGGCAAAGGCGCGGGAGCCGGTCACGTTGCACCGCTCACCCACGTTCACAAACAGGCTGTCGGGGTAAATACCGAAGGGCTCTAGGCCACTCAGACGGGTAGCTTTCGGCAGCTCGGGCAGCTGGCGCGGCTCGTACTTATCGGCCAGGCGGGCCAGCTCGCCGATGTGCTGGGGCGTGGTGCCACAACAGCCGCCCACCACCGTCACGAGACCTTCCTTCAGGTAGTTTTCCACCACGCCCGCAAATTCCTGGGCCGACTCATCATAGCCGCCAAAGGCATTCGGCAGACCAGCATTTGGGTAAGCCGAGATGTGCACGTCGGCAATGCGGCTCAGTTCCTTGATGTACACCTGCAGCTGATCGGCACCCAAGGCGCAGTTCAGGCCCACGCTCAGCAAGGGTAGGTGGCGAATAGAGTTCCAGAAGGCCTCCACCGTCTGACCCGATAGAGTGCGGCCGGAAGCGTCGGTAATGGTGCCGGAAATCATGACGGGCACCACGCGGCCGCCTTCATCGAAGAACTTCTGCACCGCGAACAGGGCCGCTTTGGCGTTCAGCGTGTCGAAGATGGTTTCGATGAGCAGGGCGTCGGAGCCGCCATCAATAAGGCCGCGCACTTGCTCGTGGTAAGCGGTGGCCAGCTCATCAAACGTCACGGCCCGGAAGCCAGGGCGGTTCACGTCGGGGGAGAGGGAGGCGGTGCGGTTGGTGGGCCCAATGGCGCCGGCCACAAAGCGGGGCTTGTCGGGGTTCTGAGCCGTAAACTCGTCGGCTACCTCCTTGGCAATGCGCGCCGACTCGTAGTTGAGCTCGTACACGATGTGCTCCAGAGCGTAGTCGGCCTGGGCAATGGTGGTGCCGCTGAACGTATTGGTTTCCACCATGTCGGCGCCGGCCGCGAAGTAGTCGGCGTGGATACCTTTGATGATGTCGGGGCGCGTGATGCTGAGCAGGTCGTTGTTGCCGCGCAGAGGCTTGGGGTGGTCGGCGAAGCGCGTGCCGCGAAAGTCAGCCTCTTCTAGCTTGTGGCGCTGAATCATGGTGCCCATGGCACCGTCCAAAATCAGGACGCGCTTGGCAAGAATATCGTGCAGCGGGGAGTGGGGGCGCAAGGTCGTCGGCATATCAGCTCATCAAGTAAATCGGCAGCGAAAAAGTGCCTATCCAGAGAGAGCCGTGCGGGAAGCGCGTCCTGTTCTTATCTTCTTCCAGACCGCCAAAACGGTGTGAAAAGGGAATTAGCACCTTGTTTTATTTCAGGTTGCTAAGACGTCATCGGGCCCAATCCCTCGGTCTTTCTGGATAAGTAACTCTGCGAAGATACAGCAGGAATCTTCAACTTTCAATTTGGGGGCGCAAGGAGTGGCCTAGGGGCATAGACGGTAACCTAAAAGAACGTCATATCGAGCCGGGCGAGACGTGACGGTCATTGCTGATAAAATATGCCATTGATATAAAATGCAGAAGCACTATATATGCTTAACAGTTCGATTCGTTGAGCTAGAGCCCTGTGTTCGTTGAATAAACTTCACGACGTGAAATACGGTGTGCAACTTAGATTCAACCTGTTGTCAACTTACTGCTATGGCTTTTGTACCCTTTTACCGGGCCGGTTTACTGGTCTCTCTACTACTGGGTAGTGGCCTAGCAAAGGCCCAGCACCAGCCGGGTACTGGCCTACGCGGGCAGTATTACGCGGGTAAGAAGTTTGAGAAGCTGGTTTTAACGCGCACTGACCCCACCATCGACTTCAACTGGACCGTTGGCCCCAACGGCGCGCATTTCGTGTCGCCGGGGCCGGGTGTGCCGGGCGAGTGGTTTTCGGTCCGCTGGGTAGGCCACATCTACGCCCCGGTAACCGGCTTCTACACCTTCCAAATTGCTACTGATGATGGCATGCGCGTCTGGATCGGGGGCGACAAGGTGCTGGACTCTTGGAACGATCAGCCCGTTACCATCTCTACCACGCACCTGAAGATGCAGGCGGGCAGCTATTACTCCTTGCGGGTAGAGTACTACCAGTTTGACCGCGACTCCCGGGCGCAACTGGCGTGGCAGCTGCCCGACTCCCCCGACGCGCCCCAGCCTATTCCAACGGAAAACCTATACCGCACCCTCCCCGACAACGTGCTGGTTCTGGCAGAAGCCACACCACCTGCGCCTAAAGCGGCGGCGGCGCCAGTGCCCCCGGTGAAAACGGCCGCAACAGCACCCGTAGCCACCCCCGTGAAAGTAGCAGCCAAGCCTACAGCTGCCGCGGTACCGACTGCGCGCCGCGCTAGGCCAGTTGCTCCTGCCAAGCTAGCACCGGTCGGGCCACCGGTAGTCGATACCGCGGCCGTAAAATTGCCCGATCTGACGTCACTTAGTAAAGGTGCCGCCGTCACGCTGCCCAATCTGTACTTCACCCAGAGCACGGCCACGTTGCTACCTAGCTCCCGCCCCACTCTAAATGCCCTGGCCCGCACCTTGCGCGAGCAGCCGGGTATGCGGCTGGAAGTAGCCGGGCACACCGATAACGTGGGCGAAGCTGCCTTAAACCAGCGCCTCTCGGAGCAGCGCGCCCGCGTGGTGCGGCAGTACCTGGTGCAGCAGGGCATCGACTCGGTGCGGCTCACGGCCCGCGGTTACGGCGGCGCTAGGCCAGTAGCCGACAACCGCGACCCGCAGCAACGGCCCCGCAACCGCCGGGTTGAGGTAGTAGTACAGTAAGGAGTGAAACTTACTTCTGTTCCCGCTTAGCCAGCACCTCCCGAATGGGCGTCCACCGAATTTCCGGGTATTGGTCGTTGTCGAGTGGCTCCAGTTTAGGTAGGCCCGTGAACATGTTGTGCATGTACTGCATGCCCTGCCACGGCGGAAACACCTCATCACGAGCTGGTACGAGCGTGCGAGTTACCTTAATCATGGTAGCCAGGAAGCCTAGGCCACCTGCCCGCATCAAGCCAAATGATTCGCCGGTGGCGGCGCTGGCGGCAGCTTGTAGCCCCCGGATGCTAGCCACTTCGCCGGCCACCCGGAGGTAGCGGGGCGTAGCAGAGTCGAGGGCAGCAGCAGCGGTGAAGGCGGCGGTATCCTCGACGGTGGTGAAGTCCAGGGGCTGGTCGGCATCACCCCAGTACAGAATGCGCTTGAGTCCAAACAGCACTAGTGGGGCCTGGCCAGTCAGCAAGTCCATGAACATGCCGTTGAGGACGGACGTGGCCTGAATGGGCTGCTGATCGAGGCGCTGGTTGAACTCCCGGCGCAGGTCGAGGTTGCGGTTGGAGCCGTCGGGCAGCTTGGTGTAATCAATGGAGTAGTCGGAGGGAATGAAGCGCGGTACCCCGGCCGCTACGGCTGCTTTTACCAGGCGCGTCTGCATGCCCACAATTACCTCCCGCAGCCCCGAAAGTGCCGATACTACGCAGTCGGCGCCCGCACAGGCGGCTGTGAGGGAGATGATGCTGTCAAAATTCACCTCCGTGAGCGTAGCGCCCAATTGGCGCAGGGCAATAGCTTCCGGCTTCGAACTGCTGCCCGGCCGCAGCAAAGCCCGCACGGTGGCACCGCGTTGCAGCAGGTGTTTGGCAATGCGGAAACCAAGGTCGCCGGTGGCACCCGCTACTACAACTGTGGCGGGAGCTGATGTGGAGCGGGGCGAGGAAATAACTGGTTCAGCCAAAATAGGAGCGGTGAAGTGGTCGGAGGAATGCGGTAAAGTAACGCGCTACGGAAAGCGCAACGCTAGGAGTCGATAATACACAGATGTCCCGCAGAAGGTTGTTGACAATCAACAGCAAGGCTCCAGGCTTACTGCATGGGCATTGAACTAGAACGTCATTCCGAGCTTGTCGAGGAATCTCGCGTGCTGACGCTAGGATCAGCATTACAACACTGGCATGCGAGATTCCTCGACAAGCTCGGAATGACGTTCTTTTTGCCCAATTCGATAAGCTGAATACCCAGCAGTAACTGGTAACAAAAAATAAATGTAACCGTGGCGGAAACATATATGTAGCTACCCGAGTTGCTACGCGCTGAATCCGCAGGCAGCGGGTTCTCACTATATAGACTTCATCATGAGCCAAACCACCAATCTGTTCACGCCCGTGCAAGTGGGCGCCCTCACGCTGCCCAACCGCTTCGCCATGGCCCCCATGACGCGCAGCCGCGCCACCAATGAGGCCACCGTCCCCACGGAGTCTGTGGTGAAATACTACGTACAGCGCGCGTCGGCCGGCCTGATTATTTCAGAAGGCTCGCAGGTGTCGCCCCAGGGGGTAGGTTACATCAACACGCCCGGCATCTACTCGGAGGAGCAGGTAGCCGGCTGGAAAAAGGTAACCGACGCGGTGCACGCCGCCGGGGGCCGCATTTTCATTCAGCTCTGGCACGTGGGCCGCGTGTCGCACCCGTTCTTCCATAATGGCGAGCTGCCCGTAGGCCCCTCGGCCATCAAGCCCGAAGGAGCTAAGGCCTTCACCGGCCAGGGCTTCGAGGACGTACCCACGCCCCGCGCCCTGGAGCTAAGCGAAATCTCGGGCGTAGTAGACCAGTTCCGCCAGGCCGCTCGCAACGCCAAGCTGGCCGGCTTCGATGGGGCTGAAATCCACGGCGCCAACGGCTACCTGCTCGACCAGTTCATCCAAGACGGTTCCAACCAGCGCACCGATGAGTATGGTGGCAGCGTGGAAAACCGCACCCGTTTTGCGCTCGAAGTAGTGCAGGCCGTAGTGGACGAGTTAGGCGCCGACCGCGTAGGCATCCGCCTCTCGCCCCAGGGCAGCCACAGCATCAAAGACTCCGACCCGGTGCGCACCTTCAGCTACGTGACCGAGCAACTCAATAAGTTTAACCTGGCCTACCTGCACGTAATTGAAGCCCTGCCCGGCCACCCCATGGCCCAGCCCCAGGCTCCGGCCGTAGCCGCGCACCTGCGTAAAATCTTCAACGGCACTTTCATCCTGAACGGTGGCTACACCCAGGAAACCGCCGATAAGGCTCTGGCCAACAACGAAGCCGACGTAATTGCCTTCGGTGTACCGTTCATCGCCAACCCCGACTTGGTAGAACGTTTCCGCATCGGGGCCGCCCTCAACACCCCCGACCCCAGCACCTTCTACGTGCCCGGTGACAAAGGCTACATCGACTACCCCTCCCTGCAAGACCAGGGCGTAGACACGAAAGAGCCCGTTGATTACCAGAACAACTAACTGGCTTAGGTCTAGTTAGATCTCGGAAAACCCGTCTCGGCGCAAGCTAGGGCGGGTTTTCTTATTGTGCAGTATTTGCACGTCATGTCGAGCTAGTCGAGACATCTCGCGTGCTGATGGTGCCAAAGCAACCTTCCTAAAAGCACGTCATCCTGAGCTTGCGAAGGATCTTCTCACATCAGCACGAGGCGCTAGGCCAGTTGTTCCTGTGTGGGATGATCCTTCGCAAGCTCAGGATGACGTGTTAGTGGTTGGTCAGTTGGTTACCACTGCAACGTTAGCTGTCGAGGTCGAAATCTGCGTAAGGTGGATAACTCAACCATACTCCGCTACCCATGGCCGCTAAGAAAACCACTAGCCCTTCCGATTCTACCAACCCTGCTCCCAAAAAATCAGCCGCTACGCCGGCCGCTAAGCAAGCTGCTGCTGCGGCCTCTGAGGCGCCCAAGCCCGTGAAGAGGCCTACGGCCAAGGAAATGAAGGAGCACGCGCAAAAGCTGCCCTACCCCGGCAAGCAGGCCGACATGAAGCTGCAGCCGGCCATGGACTTCTCTACCTACCGGGCCGCCGGCAAGCTGCAGGATAAGATTGCCCTGGTAACCGGCGCCGACTCCGGCATCGGGCGGGCCGTGGCCGTGGCCTTTGCCATGGAGGGCGCCCACGTGGCTGTGCTCTACAACGAAAACACCGTGGACGCTGAGGAAACCAAGCGCCTCATAGAAGCCCAGGACCGCCAATGCCTGCTGCTGCAACTAGACGTGCGTGACCCGGAGCAGTGTAAGCAGTCCGTACGCCTGACTCGCCAGGAGCTAGGCGGCCTCAACATTCTGGTTAACAACGCGGCCTTCCAAATGAGCCAGGAGAAGTTCGAGGACATTTCCGAAGAGCAGATTCGGCGCACTTTCGATACCAACATTCTCGGCTACATCTGGATGGCCCAGGCTGCCATTCCGCACCTCCAGGAGCACGACTGCATCATCAACACCGGCAGCATCGTAGGCCTCACCGGCATCCCCATCTTGGTGGATTATGCCTGCACCAAGTCGGCCATTCATGCCCTCACCAAAAGCCTGGCTACCTACCTAGGCGAGCGTAATATCCGGGTGAACTGCGTGGTGCCCGGCCCGGTCTGGACGCCCAACATCCCCGGCACCATGCCGCAGGAGGAAATCGAAAAATTTGGTTACGAAGTAGCCCTGGCCCGCCCCGGTCAGCCCGAAGAACTGGCCCCCGCCTACGTGCTGCTAGCCTCTCAAGACGGCTCCTTCATGACCGGGTCCCTGGTGCACGTAACCGGCGGCAAAATGAGCAGCGACCAGTAGGGGAGGTTATAAAGCGATGAGGTAAAAGATGATATGCGGCAAATACCAGATCGTCATGCTGAGCGCAGCCGAAGCATCTCTACCGCTTCTCTAGGCCAGTGATTAGCCAGAGGTATAGATGCTTCGACAAGCTCAACATGACGGTCTGGTATAAATCAACCAGTAAATCTAAAAGCGCTTTTTCTACCCAGGAAAGGCGCTTTTACTGTTCAGCTAAAACATTCCGCTGGCTTAGCTCGTCAGTATAAGGCAAGCTCCTGAACCTCACCGGCTGACTTCCGACCTGAATGGCTTCCCCTCACTACCCCGAAGGCACCGTGCGCGCCCTGCTCCAGTCCGACCTCGTGACGGAAGCCACCCGCGCCGCCCTGCTGCCCCGCCTCGATACAGTCCCTTACACCCCCCAGTTCTTCGACGATAACACGTTCGAGCTGCTGCGGGCGGTAGCGGCCCGCATCTATCCCCAGCCAGAGCGCACGGAGCCCATCGAGCTAGCTCCCGTGGTAGATAAGCGGCTGGCGGAGGGCGACTCCGATGGCTGGCGCTACGACGCCATGCCTCCCGACCGGGAGGCCTACCGCCTCGGGCTGGGCGGCATCAACCAGGCGGCCCAGGCCCTGTTCCAACAGCCGTTCGTGGCGCTTTCCGAAGCCCAGCAAGACCAGGTGATAGGGACGGTAGCCAACGGCACCGCCCCCGGCGAAAACTGGCAGCAGCTACCCATCGACCGATTCTTCGAGGAGCTCCTGGCCGAGCTGACGGAGGCTTACTACTCGCACCCCTTGGCCCAGGAGGAAATTGGCTACGTGGGTATGGCCGACGTGCCCGGCTGGCAGCGCATCGAGCCCAACCAGTTGGAGGACCGCGAACCGAAGCCAGTGAACTAGCACCAGGTAGTGTAGTGAGGGGCAAGTTGCCGCTGTGCTGCTCCAAAGTGCCAGCGGTTTGCCTAGGCCACTTTGGTCACTAGGTCTTCGCTTCTCCCAGACCTCTGCCTGAGTCTCGCTACTCCCTACGAACTACTCATTACTAGCTATATGCCCGACGAAGAAGTACTGGAAGAAGGCGTGCTGAACCCAGTACAGCCGGAAATACAAGACCCATTGCTGAAAAGCATTCTGGCCGAAAACGAAGCGCTGCCCACCCAAGCACCCGTGGAGCTGGAGCAGCCCGCTCCCTTGCCCGACCCCGTGGACGAGGTGGACTGTGTGGTGATTGGCACCGGTGCCGGCGGCGCGCCCCTGCTGGCCCGCCTGGCTATGGCGGGCCTGAAAGTGGTAGCCCTGGAAGCCGGCCCCCGCCGTGACCCCACCAAGACCTACGCCACCGACGAAAAAGCCCAGCACTTCCTGTTTTGGAACGATGAGCGCCTTTCGGCCGGCCAGACTCCGGTGGCCTTCGGCAATAACAACTCCGGCACCGGCGTCGGCGGCTCCACCCTGCACTACACTGCCTACACCCCCCGCGCCCCCCGCGGCGACCTGCGCCTGTTCACCGACTTCGGCAAGGGCGTAGACTGGCCGTTTGGCATTGAGGAGCTGGAGCCTTACTACGAGGAGTTGGAGCACTTTCTGGGCGTAAGCGGCCCTGCTAGCTACCCCTGGGACCCCAACCGCCGCAAGAGCTACCCACTGGCTCCGCTGCCCCTGAACGGTGCCGCGCTGCTCATGCAGAAGGCCTGTGCACAGCTGGGCATCACTACCTCTCCGGCGGCCAACGCGGCCCTCTCGGCGCGGTACTACCAGGAGGGCATTGGCTGGCGCGAGGCCTGCACCAACCGGGGCTTCTGCCAGGCTGGCTGCAACCGCGGCGCCAAGGCCAGTATGGACGTAACCTTCCTGCCCCTGGCCGAAAGCTACGGGGCCGAAATCCGGGCCGATGCCTTCGTGACGGAGATTGAGCGCGACGCTAAAGGCCGGGTGACGGCCGTGGTCTATACTCAGCACGGGGAGCAGAAGCGCCAGCGCTGCCGCCACCTGTTCCTGTGCGCCGGAGCCGTAGAAACGCCGCGCCTGCTTTTGCTCAATGAGTTGGCTCTCACCAGCGGGCAGGTGGGCAAGAACTTCATGGCCCACCCTGGCCTACAGGTGTGGGGCACGTTCGAGGAAGACATTCGCCCCTACAAAGGCATTCCCGGTGGCCTGATTTCCGAGGACACGCACCGGCCCAAAGACGCCGATTTTGCGGGAGGTTACTTGCTGCAAAGCATTGGGGTGATGCCCGTGACATTTGCCTCCCAGATGGCCCGCCGGCGCAAGCTCTGGGGCCAACCTCTGCGCGACTACATGCGCAGCTACAACCACACGGCCGGCATCAACATCCTCGGCGACTGTCTGCCCCACGAGAACAACTTCCTGGAACTAGCTGAGGAGAAAGACGCCCGCGGCCTGCCCAAGCCCCGCGTGCATTTCACGGCCCAGGAAAACGAGCAGCGCATGAACGCCCACGCTGAGCGCATTATGCGCCAGGTCTGGGAAGCCGCCGGGGCCCGCGACATCTGGGCCTTTGAGCGTTACGCCCACACCATCGGCACCGCCCGCATGGGCCTTAGCGGCGACGACGCAGTAGTAAATGCCGACGGCCGCGCCTTCGACGTGCCCAACCTCTACATCTGCGACAACTCCGTATTTCCCAGCGCCCTCAGCGTCAACCCCGCCCTCACGCTCATGGCCCTCAGCCTGCGCACCGCTGATAAATTTCTGGCCGCCCAACAGCGCCTGGATGGGTGAAGGCCAATTAGCAGAACATCAACTTCCCTCCTTAGATAAGGAGGGGTTGGGGGTGGTTGATGGACATTGAACGACCACAACAACCTAGCCCAATACCCACTTGTCAACATCAAAACCAAACTGAACACCAGCTCCGTGGTCAACCACCCCCAACCCCTCCTCATCTGAGGAGGGGAGCTGATGTTCTATCACTTCCTCATGGCCAAAAGCTTCCTGACCCATATCAAAGACAAGTTCGGCGACGGCACCTACGAGGGCGACGAGTACGGGGGCGCGGCCGGTCACGACGGCAGCGGCCTACCCACCAATAGCCCCGGCAACTTCATGTTTGCTACCGGTATTGAGTGCTCGTACCCCACCATTGGCCACGGCACTATCCGCCGCGACCTGCTGGCCGAAACCAACCACTACGCCCGCTACAAGGAAGACCTGGGCCTGGTGAAAGAGCTCGGCCTGAAGGTGCTGCGCTACAACCTGCCGTACTACCTCATCCACAAGGCGCCGGGCAAGTTCGACTGGGAGTTTGCCGACCAGGCCATGGCCGAAATCAAGCGCCTCGGCATTACGCCCATTCTGGATCTGATGCACTTCGGCGTGCCAGACTGGATTGGCAACTTCCAGAACCCCGAGCTGCCGGTGCACTTTGCCGAGTACTGCGGGGCCGTGGCCAAGCGCTACCCCTGGGTGCGCTTCTACACGCCCGTAAACGAGATTTACGTGACAGCGCGGGCCTCGGCCAAGGATGGCATCTGGAACGAGCAGCTCAAGGACGACCGCGCCTTCATCACGGCCATGAAGCACATTGCGGCGGCCAGCATCATGGGTAACCAGCAGATTGCCCGCTACCGCCCCGACTGCATCATCGTGCAAAGCGAGTCGGCGGAGTACATCCACGAAATGCGCGCCGTGGAGAGCGACGAAATTCGCCTGACCAACAAGCTCCGCTTCCTGTCCCTGGATTTGCTGTACGCCCACACCATTGATGCCGAAGTACTGCTCTACTGCCTGGATAACGGCTTGACTCGCAAGGAGCTAGAGTGGTTTATGGCCGGCGAGCCACCCGGCTACCAGATCATGGGCAATGACTACTACGGCCGCAACGAGCGCATCATCAAGCCTAACGGCGACTGGTGCTCCGCCGAAGACGTGCTGGGCTGGTACACCATGACGCGCCAGTACTACGAGCGGTACCGCAAGCCCGTGTTCCACACCGAAACCAACACCTTCAACGTGAAAGACGCCGAGTGCTGGCTCTGGAAGCAGTGGGTAAATGTGCAGCGCATCCGCCAGGACGGCGTGCCGGTGGTAGGATTCACCTGGTACAGCCTCCTCGACCAGCTCGACTGGGACATCAGCCTCGCCGAAAAACGCCTGTCCGTCAATGCCTGCGGACTCTATGACCTCGACCGGAAAATCCGCCCGGTAGGGGAGAGCTACAAAATGATGATTCAGGAGTTCGGCCAAATCACCATCATGCCCCACGGCGAAGTCTTCGAGTTCACCAGCCGCCCCGCTACGCTGAAGGTAGAGAAGTAGGGGTGGCCTAGGGTAACTGCTAAATACCAAGGAGCTATTTCCCCTCCTCAGATGAGGAGGGGCTAGGGGTGGTTGACTGGCCTAGAACGACTTCTAGAACTAGAGCTAGTGGATGTTCAACGATTGGTCAACCACCCCCAACCCCTCCTCATCTGAGGAGGGGAGCTCATGTTCTGGTGAAAGCATACTAGGCCAGTTCCACCTCATCCATTCATTGACCAAAACCAGCCGCCAATACCCTGGCTGAGTCGGTTCGTTGAATAGTTGCTTTTCTTATATAGGGTAGGATTAATTCTTTGATTCAGATTATGTAGGTTAGGAACACTTTCTCATTCCTCACTTCCCATTCTCCTGATATGAAGCAAATTACTCCGCTAGGCCAGGCGCTGGGCTGGGGCACCGCCTTCCTGCTGACGCTGGGTGCCTGCAGCCCCAAAGCCACCCCGGTAGCCAGCACCAGTGCTACGCCACCTCCCACTGCCGAAGCCACGCCGGCTTCGGCGGCTGCTTCATCATTCCAGATTCCGGTGGAGTATTACACCTTACCGAATGGCCTAAAGGTAGTTCTCTCACCCGACCACACGGCCCCCACGGCTACCGTGGCGGCCTACTATAATATTGGGTTCCGCAATGAGCCGCGCGACCGGACCGGATTTGCCCACTTGTTCGAGCACCTCATGTTTCAGGGCTCCCAGAACCTGGGCAAGATGGAGTTCATTCAGTTGATTCAGAAGAACGGCGGCATCCTGAACGGCTCTACCCGCTTCGACTTTACCAACTATTTCGAGGTAGTGCCCTCGCATAAGTTGGAAACCATGCTCTGGGCCGAAGCCGACCGGATGCGGGGCCTAGCCATCAACCAAGCCAACCTCACCAACCAGCAAGGGGTAGTGAAGAATGAGGTGCGCGTAAACGTGCTCAACCAGCCCTACGGCGGCTTTCCGTGGCTGGATATGCCCCAGTACGCCAACAAAAACTGGAACAACGCCCACAACTTCTACGGCGACCTGAAGGACCTCGACGCTGCTACCCTGGAAGATGCCCAACAGTTCTTCAAAACCTACTACGCCCCCAACAACGCTGCCCTGGCGGTAGTCGGAGACTTTGAGCCGGCGCAGGCCAAGGCTTGGGTGCAGAAGTACTTCGGCAACATTCCGGCCGCTACTCAGCCGCCCAAGCCCGACCTCACGGAGCCCCGCCAGGAAAAGGAGCAGCGCTTCACCAAGGACGATAAGCTGGCCACCAAACCGGCCCTGGCCTTTGCCTACCACATGCCTGAGCGCAACACGCCCGAGTACTATGCCCTCATTCTGCTCGACCAGATTCTGCTCCAGGGCAAAGACTCGCGCCTCTACCAGGCCATGGTGCAGAAGCGCGGACTCACCGACGACGTGAGCGGGGGCATCAACTACCTCGGCAACGCCTTCAACTACGCCGGCCCCATGCTCTGGATGGGCAACCTCGTGTACGACCAAACCGTGAAGTCTGACTCCGTGGTGAGCGTGCTGGATCAGGAAATCAACCGCTTAGCCAAAGGCGGTATTGATCAGCCGACGTTAGACTTGGCCGTGGTGAAGCTGCGCTCCAGCCTCTACGATCAGCTGTCGGGCTCCGACAATTTCGGTCGGGCTGATATGCTGGCTGCTTTCGCGCTGTTCGATAACGACCCTTCGCGCATTAATACCCTGGAAGGTGAGTTCCGCAAAATCACGCCGGCCATCATGCAGCGCACCATTCAGGAGTACCTGCGGCCCACCAACCGCACCATTGTAGTTGTAAACCCATTGGCCAAAAGCTAACCCCGACTTATGAAAACGTTCTATCTCGGGTTGCTGAGCGCGGCCCTGCTCACCACTGGCCTAGAGGCCTCGGCCCAGACCAAGCCCGCTGCCAAACCAACATCCAAACCTGCTGCTAAGTCCGCGGCGGCTCCGGCCGTAGCCAGTGCGCCCAAAGAAACGCCCCCGCCTGGCAGCACCCCCCGCGATTTTGCCTTGCCCGCCAAGGAGGAATTCGAGCTGCCCAACGGCCTGAAAGCCCGCCTAGTGCCCTACGGCCAGGTACCCAAGGTCACGATGATGGTAGCCATTCAGGCCGGCAACGTGCATGAAGGTGCTGATGAGGTGGGCGTAGCCGATCTGGTGGGCAAGTTGATGAACGAGGGCACCAGCACCCTCAACGCCACCCAGCTCGCCGACAAGGTCGCCCGCATGGGCGGCTCCCTCAACATCTCCGTAGGCCAGGACCAAACTAACATCTGGGCCTCCTGCCTCTCGGAGTTTGCGCCTGAGCTAGCGGCCCTCATGGCCGAGGTGGTACAGCACCCCGCCCTGCCAGCCAGCGAGTTGCCCCGCATCAAGAGCGACTTTAAGCGCCAGATGAACCTGGCCCGTGCCCAGCCCAGCACCCAGGCCCGCCAGAAATTCACGGCTTCGCTCTACGGCAACCACCCCTACGGTAGGCCTATCCCCACCGATGCCGCCATCGATGCCCTCACCATGGAGCAGGTGAAGGCCTTCTACCAGAACCAATACGGCGCCCAGCGCACCAGCGTCTACGTGGCCGGCAAGTTCGACCAAGCAGCGCTGCGCCAGGCTATTACCAAGAGCTGGAGCGACTGGACCAAAGGCCCGGTGCCCCACATTGAAATTGCCAAAGCCCAAATCCGGCCCGACGTGATGACCATCGACAGGCCTAGCGCGCCCCAGTCGACCATCGTCATTGGCATGCCCGTCGTCGACCCCTCGCACCCCGATTACATGAAGGTGCGGGTGATGAACTCCCTGCTGGGCGGCTCCTTTGGCTCGCGCATCACGCGCAACATCCGTGAAGACAAGGGCTACACCTACTCGCCCTACAGCTTCATTGAAACGCACTACCGGGCCGGCAACTGGAGCCAGAACGCCGATGTGACCACCCAGGAAACCGGCAATTCCCTCAAGGAAATCGTGTACGAGATTGAGCGCCTGCAGAAAACCCCGCCTACTACGGAGGAATTGAAAGGCATCCAGAACTACGAGTCGGGCCTATTCGTGCTGCGCAACTCCACGCCTAGCGGCATCATCGGCCAGCTCAACAGCCTAGATCTGCACGGCCTCCCCGACTCCTACCTCACCGAGCAGGTCAAAAACATCAACGCCGTTACGCCCCAGCAAGTCTCGGAAACCGCCCGTAAATACGTCCGCCCCGAGGCCATGACCATCGTGGTCGTTGGCGACAAGAAAATCATCGACCCCCAGATCAAGAAGTTCAAGGACAGCCGCAAGAAGGCGTTGTAAACTAATGCTAAAGCCAGTTTTCCTCCTCATCCAAGGAAGGGAACTGGCTTAATCACGATGGTATCGCACGATAAGATGTGCGAAAGCACGAGAAGTCTGGCCAAGTTATAAGTTGCCTGGCCTAGCTCGAGGTGCCTTTGATCTTCATGCGGTGCTTCAGGCCAAACTCCACCAAGGCATTAATGACGGGTTGGATTTCGGTAGCATGGGGCGTGAGAGCGTACGAAACCGTGACCGGCTTGGTGTTATTGACTGTTCGGGTAATAAGCTGGTTTTCCTCTAGCTCCTGCAATTCTTTCGATAACACCTTGGGTGTGATACCCACCGAAGTTTCTTGTAAGTCTTTGAAGCGCAGGGTACCATAGTTGTATAGGTTAAGCAGGATGCAGAATTTCCACTTTCCGCTCAACAGCTCAATGGCGTCTTTTAGGGCCAATACTTTCTCCTTGTGTAGGGTGAGGGGTTGTTCGCAGGTCGCCGGCATAAATAGTCGCTTTCCTAAAGGTAACGGATAACAAAAGTATAGTGACTGGCCCACACTTTTGGTTTGTAATCAAGACAAGCCAAATGAAAAAGACCATTTTTATTACGGGCGCCTCGTCTGGCATCGGTAAAGCAACCGCTAAGCTATTTGCGGCCAAAGGCTGGAATGTAATTGCCACCATGCGCAAGCCCGAAAATGAAACCGAGCTCAACCTGCTGGACAATGTGAAGCTGTTGCCCTTGGATGTAACTAGCCTAGAGCAAATCCAAGACATCACGCAACAAGCGTTGGCGTTGGGCCCCGTTGATGTAGTATTTAATAACGCCGGCTATGCCCTGCTAGGGCCGCTGGAGGCTGCTACCGACGAGCAGGTGGTTCGGCAGATGGAAACCAATTTTCTAGGCGTGGTGCGCGTCACCCAAGCCTTTATTCCGAGTTTCAGGGCTAGGAAGGCTGGCCTGTTTATTACCACTAGTTCCTCGGCTGGGCTGATGGCTTTTCCGGTCAGCTCAATGTATGATGCCAGCAAATGGGCCCTGGAAGGCTGGAGCGAAAGCTTGTCATTTGAACTAAGCCAGTTCGGAATTGGCATCAAAAACATTGAGCCAGGCTTGGTAGCCACTGAGATAGGGGATAAGTCGGTCACCGTTTCGCACCCCGAGTATGACGAGCTGGCGAACAAATTCTTTGCGGCCATCAGCGCGCCTGGCATGGGAGTTTCTAGCTCTGAGCAAATTGCAGAAGTGGTGTACGAAGCCGCTACCGATGGCACCGATACCCTGCGGTATGTGTGCGGGGAGGACGCGAAAGCGCTGTATGCCCAACGCTTGGCCGTTGGTGATGAAGAGTTCAGAAAGGGGGTTCTTCAAATGTTGGCAGGGCAACCCGCCAGCTAGCCCGTGTGCTAGGCTTTTGACTGAAGTTAATGCTGGAGTTCTTAGGCCAGGCCCCCTAGGTCTTTCGGTTAAAATCGAAAAGCCAGCCCATTTGGGCTGGCTTTTCTTGCAAGTAGGTGTGCGAGGTCGAGTGTAGTTAAACAGCCGCTGCTGCGGGCTGGGGGTGCTGGGTTGGCATTTCCACGTCAACTCCCAGGCCTTTGGCAATGGCCATACCCAGGCGGATATCGGCGCGGAACCAGTGGCAGAGTTGACGCTGGATGATCATATCCTTCTTCGGGCCGTCGATGCCGCTCATAGAGGCCACCACGTTATCGATGAGGTTACGCTGGGCTTGGGCATCCAGTAGGCGGAATAGGTTGCCGGGCTGGGTGTAGTGGTCGTCTTCGCCGGGGCCTACGTTGCGGTCGTAGCGGTCGGCGAAGAGGCCGTCCAGCTCCTGGGCGGGCTCCCCTACGGTTTTGTCTTCCACAGGGCCGTCGAAGGAGTTGGGGAAGTAGTTCGGGCCGGGGCCGCCGTTGTCGCCGAGGGCCATTCGGCCGTCGCGTTGGTAGTTGCTGAAGCCGTAAGGGCAAGCATTTACGGGCAGATGCTCGTAGTTGGCCCCCAGGCGGTAGCGCTGTGCGTCGGGGTAGCTCAGGATGCGGCCTTGCAGCATTTTATCGGGCGAGTAGCCAATGCCATCTACCACGTGGGCGGGGGCGAAGGCGGCTTGCTCCACGTGGGCGTGGTAGTTTACGGGCACCTCGTTCAGCTCCAGCACGCCTACTTCCTGCAGTGGGAACTCACCCTGGGGCCACACTTTGGTCAGGTCGAAGGGGTTCCAGCGGAAGGTTTTGGCCTGCTCCTGGGTCATGGTCTGGATGAACATCTTCCAGCGGGGAAAGTTGCCGTTATCGATGGCGTCCACCAGGTCATGCTGGGCGAAGTCGGCGTCCTGAGCCTTCATCTGGGCGGCATCTTCGCTCGAGAAGTTCTTCACGCCCTGCTCGGTGCGGAAGTGGAACTTCACCCAGGTACGCTCATTCTGGGCGTTGATCAGGGAGAAGGTGTGCGAGCCGTAGCCGTGCATGTGGCGGTAGCCGTAGGGCGTGCCGCGGTCCGACATCAGAATGGTTACCTGGTGCAGGCTCTCGGGGTTCAGGCTCCAGAAGTCCCACATCATTGTGGCCGACTTCAGGTTGGAACGAGCCTCACGCTTCTGGGTGTGAATGAAGTCGGGGAACTTCACCGGGTCTTTCACAAAGAACACCGGCGTGTTATTACCTACCACGTCCCAGTTGCCGCCTTCGGTGTAGAACTTCAGGGCGAAGCCGCGGGGGTCGCGCTCGGTATCGGCCGAGCCCTTCTCACCGCCTACCGTGCTGAAACGCAGAAAAATGCGGCACTGGTTGCCCACTTGGCTGAAGATCTGGGCGCGGGTAAGGCTAGTAATGTCGTGCGTTACGGTGAAGGTGCCGTACGCGCCCGAGCCTTTGGCGTGTACCACGCGCTCCGGAATCCGCTCCCGGTTGAAGTGGGCTAGCTTCTCGTGCAGAAAGTAATCCTGGAGCAGCAGCGGCCCGCGGGCACCCGCCGAAACAGAGTTCTGGTTGTCGAAGATGGGCCGGCCGGAAGCGGTGGTCAGCTTCTTGGGTTGAGTTGATTCTTCCATGGGAGAGGATGAGTAAGGAGATGTCAGCGTTTGCAGCCACGGCACATGGCCTAGGCGGTGCACAAAGGTTGAGCTTCGCAGGATATAAGTAAAATCGATTGTTTTTATAGTGGTATAGTATGTGTCTATAGCTGTTGAGTGTTTTGCGTCTTGGGCAAATAGCTACACCCCGCCTACCAGAGAGGTAAGCGGGGTGTAGTTGGTATAGGCAGAGGGAAATAATCTGCTAGCTTGACTGGCCTAGCAGGCTCAGAAAGTGCTTATTGCCGGGGGCGGAACAAGTGAATGGTAGCTTGGCCCGACTTCTTACCAGCTTCGGTAGCTATATACAACTCTCCGTTGGGGGTGAAGGCCAGCCCCTCGGGCTGCGGAAACAAATCGGTGGGGAGAGGCTGAGCAGCTAGCAGTTGCCCCGTTTTGTCGAGCTCCACAATACCGTTCTGCCGCGCCGAAAGCACAAATACGTGGTGCGTGAGAGGGTGCACCGCTACGGCAGACGGGGCAAAGCCCTTCATACCGCCCTTCTTGCCTTTTTTACCTGACTTCTTGGGGGCGCTATCCTGGCCGGGCACGCTGGCTACTATCGATTCCACATCGAGGATATAAGCAGGGGTAGTCTCTGCCTTGTAGGTGCCAGCCTGCAGGCGGTACACGGCCCGTTTGGTGTCCGGTAGGTCGGCTCCCGGTTCGCCTTTGCAGGCTACTAGAAGTGTTTGTGAGGCAGTATCGTAGGTGAGGCCTTCGGGCTCGTTGGCGAAGGTTAAGCCAGTTTCGTACTCCTGGGTGTTGGTACCATCGTAGCGGAAGAGGGTGCCGTCGCTGCGCAGGATAAACCAGTCGTTGCCCACGCGGGCTAGGTCCTCGTAGTCGCCATCTTTCCCGAAGGGCACTACGCGGTCAACGCGCTTGGCGGTGAGGTTGTACTCGTAGAGGTTACCGGTTTCGTCCTCGACGCCTGTAATCTGGTTGGCGCCGTGGAGGGCAATACCCGAGAGTTCCATGAGCTCAGCGGGCATAGCGTACGAGGCGGCCGGACGGGTAAAGTCGTAGGCCATAGCTGAGGAAGCGCGCGACTCAGCGCCCGCGCCGGGCAGGCTCACGGTGCGCACCGGCACTACCGGAATGGAAGCAGAAGCTAAGTGAGTGGTAGGGGTGCTGCACCAGTTCGTGAGCAGTAATAGCGGCAAAAACAGCGTTTTCATGGGAGTGTAGTAGAAGCGGAAAATGAGAAGTGGCCTAGCTGAAGTAGCCAGACTTTAGGGGGCAGTAGCCGTAGTGTTGGGGGCAGCTTGGCCCTGGCAAGCGGCCAGTTGCTGACGGGTTGCGCGCAGTTCCTCGGTCAGGGCGGCCCAGGATTCATCATCGTCGTTATCGTCATCATCGTCGAGGTCGTTAAGGACAGACGCCGGGACGGAACGAGCAGAGCGGTAGCCGGGGGTAAGGCAATACACGTTGACACCCACCGAAACCAGCAGGGCCAGCGCGAGCAGCCACGTCAGCAGAAAACCAGTAGAGCGGGAAGTTGCAGACATTGGGAAGCGTGTAAGTACTCCACAAAGGACCGCTCCCGAGATTAACGTCGTCTGACTACCACATTAAAATAACATGAACGCCTAGGCCTGGAGTAGAAGCTTGCGCTCTGAAAAAGAACGTCATGCTGAGCCTGCCGAAGCATCTCTTCCTCTGGCTAACCAAGTGGCCTAGCAACGAAGCTGTAGAGATGCTTCGGCAAGCTCAGCATGACAATTAGGGTAATTTGCTCCGCAAGGGCTAGGCTGCAGGCAGGCGAACTGAAACCTGGGTCCCTTTTCCTACCTCGGAGTCGATCTGCAATTGCCCCGCGTGGACTTGGATAATCTTCAGGGTAATGGCCAGCCCGAGGCCGTAACCGGGCTTGTCGCGGCCATTGGTGCCCCGGTACAAGGGCTCCTGAATGCGCGCTAGTTCTTCAGCAGGCAGGCCTAGGCCAGTATCAGTGATGGTGAGCAGGATGTGGTGGGCGGTTTCGTAGCCCAAGCCCACTGTCACGGCTTGGGTAGAGTATTTGCAGGCGTTATCCAGCAGGTTGAGCACGGCCGTTTGCAGCAGCTGAGCGTTGCCGCGCACCATAAACACCTCTTCCACCGACTCGGGCCACGTGCCGAATTCCACCTGCACCGTGCGGCCGGGGTAGCGGGCCGAGCATTCATCCACGGCTTGCAGCACCACGTCGTCGAGCTGTACGGGGGTGCGGCGGAAGGAGGTATCGTCGGCTTTGGCTAAGGCCAGCAGGCCGTTGGTGAGGTCGATGATGCGCTGAATTTCCTCCACGGCCGAGTCGATGCTGCGCTTGGAGGCGGCTAGCTCCGTGTCGTAGGCCGAGGAGGTTTCCAGGGTACCCAGCACGTTGGCCAGGGGTGTCCGTAGCTCGTGGGAGGCGTGGGAAAGAAAGCTCTTCTGGGCTTCAAAAGCCTGCTCTAGGCCACTGAGCATCTCGTTGAACGTCATGGCCAGCTGGGCAATTTCGTCCTGGCGGTTGCCCTCGTTCACACGCTGGCGTAGGTTGGTAGCCGTAATGCCTTTTACCTCCGCTACCATCCGCGAGAGCGGCTGTAAGGAGCGGTTGGCGAAGTACCACGCCGCCCCAATAATGAGCACTAGCGCCCCCAGGTTGCCGCCGAGCAGAATGGAACGCAGCGTCTCGAACTCCTTGCCGCCAAACTGGTCGCGTCCGGCCACGAAAATGAGGTAGGGCTGCCCGTGGTGGCGGTACAGCATCCCGAGGGTTTCAATGTCGCCCCGTTGAAAGCGCGCGGGTTTCTTGCGGGTAATCTGGTCGAAGTAGGCCGTGTCCTGGGTGGGCGTTCCGGCGTCCTTCTTCTCCTGGGCAATGTGGAAAACCAGCCGGCGCTGCGGGTCATAAATGCTGATGCGCTCGTTGTGCATGGTCAGCAAATCCTTCTTGCGCAGGCTGCGCAGCATGTCGGGCTGCAGATCGAGGCGGTGAATGAGCAGGTTGGCGGTTTGTTCGGCTTTGGCCTCCAGGCGGTGGTAGAAGCGCAGCTCCCGCGCCTGGGCACTGTAGTAGTAGATAAACGCAGTCAGGCAGAGCTGAATGGTGACCACCAGCGCCATAAACCGCAGAATCAACTTGTTCCGAACCAGCATCAGCCTTCCCGCATTACGTAGCCCATGCCCACCACCGTATGAATCAGTTTGGTGTCGAAGCCCTTATCGAGCTTGCGCCGCAGGTGGCTGATGTACACGTCAATCACGTTGGTGTTGGTGTCGAAGTCCAGCTCCCAGACTTTCTCCGTGATATCGACGCGGGAAATGATTTTGCCCCGGTTCAGGAGTAGGTACTCTAATAGGGCATACTCCTTGGCCGTGAGGTCGATGCGTTGGCCGCCGCGCGTGACGGTTTTACGCTCCAGGTTTAGCTCTAAGTCGGCAATTTGTAGCACGCGCTTCACGGCGGCATGGTCGGCGTTGCGCTTGGTGAGGGCGCGGGTGCGCAGCAGCAACTCCTGAAACTTAAAGGGCTTTACCAGGTAGTCGTCGGCGCCGGCTTCGAAGGCCAGTACCTTGTCGTCGAGGCTGTCGAGGGCCGTGAGGAAGAGCACCGGCACGTGTGGGTTGTCCTCCCGGATGAGCTTGCAGAGGGCAAACCCGTTGATGTAAGGCAGGTTGACGTCGAGGATGATGAGGTCGTAGGCGTGCTGCCGGAACAGGGAAAGCCCGAGCTGCCCATCGTAGGCCACATCCAGGTCATACCCTTCATTCTGAAAGCCTTTCTGCACAAAGGAAGCCAGCTTGGGCTCGTCTTCCACCAGGAGTAATTTCATAGCAACAGAACAGTATAGCCAGTTGAACTACAAACCTGGCCTAGGGTTGCGGTTTAGCAAGTAAGATGCTGTAATTCAGGTTGCTGGCCTAATACAACTCTCTAAACCGTCATGTCGAGCTTGTCGAAACATCTCGCGTGGTGTCATTGGGTTAGCCTGGCAACGTCAGCACGCGAGATGTCTCGACAAGCTCGACATGACGGCCTGGCATTTCTTGGCTCATTGCCCTAGTTAGCTTTATAGTCAGAGTAGCTTCTCAATGCTAAACGTATAGACTGCGTCTATATTTGCGGCATGAACATTCAGCAGCTTGAGTACCTGGTGGCCCTGGATACGCACCGGCAGTTTGTGCTGGCGGCGGAGAAGTGCCATGTCACCCAGCCCACGCTCAGTATGCAGTTGCAGAAGCTGGAAGAGGAACTGGGCGTGCTGCTCTTCGACCGTACCACTAAGGGTGTGCAGCCCACGGCTGTGGGGGAGAAGGTAGTGCAGCAAGCGCGGCAGGTACTGCGGGAGGTGCAGCAACTGCGCGAGGTAGTGCAAGTAGAGAAGGATGAGCTGGTGGGCGAACTGCGCCTAGGCATCATCCCGACGCTGGCGCCCTACCTGGTGCCGCTGTTTCTGGTGGAGCTGGTAGAGCGCTACCCCAAGCTGCGGGTGCAGGTAGAGGAGCTACAGTCGGCCCAGATTATCCAGCAGCTCAAGGATAACCAGCTAGACGTAGGCCTGCTGGTAACACCCCTCGACGACCGGCAGCTGCGCGAAATTCCGGTGCTGGAAGAGCCCTTCCTAGGCTACATTTCTGAAAACCACGAGCTGTACCCCCAGGCCACCATCAGCCCGCAGGATATGGGCGCGCCGGGCCTGTGGCTGCTGCAGGAAGGGCACTGCTTCCGGCACCAGGTGCTCAACATCTGCTCCCCGGCCCCCGTGGACACCACCCGGCCCTTCACCTACGAAAGCGGCTCTATTGAAACCCTCAAGCAGTTGGTGCGCCGCAACCACGGTTACACGCTGGTGCCGGAGCTATCAGTGTTGCCCGAGCTAGATAATCCTATGGTGAAACGCTTCGAGGCACCCGAGCCGGTACGCGAAATCAGCTTGGTGGTGCACCACGGGTTTGTGCGCCTGCCGCTGCTAGAGACTCTCCGCGCCATTATTCTGCGGCAAGTACCCGAGCGGCTGCAGGCCGGCAAGGCCCGCCAGAAAATAAAGTGGCGCTAGGCTAGGGAAAACTTGCCGTCGGACCCGAAACGCGTAGTTCGCGTAGAAGCTCGTATGCCCGACTCTCTCACCTTCATTGGCCTGCACTATTGGGCCGGCTCCGGCCGCGAATTTCAACAAATGGCGAAACTGCTTGCTCCCACGCACAACTTCCTGGCCCCCGACCTCTCTGGCTTTGGCGAATCGGTGCCGCCGGTGGGGGGCGGCTACTCGGTAGATGCGTACGCCGATCAGATAGCCAGCTTTATTGCGGACAAGCAGATAGCCCGCTACGTGCTGGTAGGCCACAGCATGGGCGGCAAGATTGCGCTGGCCCTGGCCGCGCGCCAACCTGCCGGCTTAGCTGGGGTGGCCCTGCTCAGCCCTTCGCCGCCTACCCCGGAGCCCATGACCGACGAAGACCGTATGGCCAGTATGCGCAGCTACGGCAAGCTGACCGAAGCCGAGAAAACCTTCAGTAAAATAACCGCTAGGCCACTGCCAGAAGAAATTCGTCAGCAAATTCTGAAGGATAATATGCAAAGCACCCGCTTGGCCTGGGACGCTTGGCTGTTGCACGGAAGTCGGGAAGATATCAGTGCCCGGATGTGTAACGTAGTAGTGCCCTGCGCCATACTGGCCGGCGACCAAGACAACGTAATGTCGCCCTCCGTGCACGGTCTGGAAACCCTGCCTCTTCTGCCCGTTGGTACGCCGCTGGAAATCATTGGCGGCGCGGGCCACCTGCTGCCCTACGAGGCACCACAGGAGGTTGTAGACTTGTTACGCGCCTTTGCGGAGAAGCTATAGCTAGGTCACTGGCTTAGTACTGTCCTTCCAAACGAAGTAAGGAATCTGGGTTACCATTCAGTGGCCTCATTCAGATTCCTCACTTCGTTTGGAAGGACAACTTTAGTGGCCTAGGCCACTCAGGCACCAACTCCGCGCATCGAGCAACAGTCTAAAACTCCGAACTTGTGGGCCCATCCCCACTCTACATGAAATCCAGGTTTTTCCTATCGTTGCTGCTCGCCTTGGCGACTCTTACCACCTGCCGCACTGCCCGCGTTACGGATGTATATGCTACGTACCCCACCTACGATGGGCCCGACCTGGGCCTGACGTTTGTGCGGGGGCAGGCCCGGCTGCGGGTTTGGGCACCTACGGCCGAAGCACTGGCCCTCAAGCTGTATACCGAAGGCACCGGTGGCACGCCGGTGGCCGATTACGCCATGCAGAAATCAACGGGCGGTACCTGGACTTACACACTGCCGGCCCAGCACCTAGGCCAGTTCTACGTGGTGCAGGCCACTATTAAGGACAAGCAGTTGGCCGAAGTGCCCGACCCTTACGCCCACGCCGTGGGTATCAACGGCCAGCGCGGCGCCCTGCTCGACCCCGCCACCGTGAGCCCTGCGCAGTGGGAAGACGACCTTCGGCCTAAGCTTAAGAGCCCCACCGATATCGTAATTGGGGAGGTGCACGTGCGCGACCTGACCAGGCATCCACAATCGGGCGTGCAGCACAAGGGCAAGTTCTTGGGTGTGGCCGAAACCAGCACCCGCGGCCCCCAGGACGTGCAGACTGGCCTAGACCACCTCACCGAGCTTGGCCTTACCCATGTGCACCTTCTCCCGACAAATGACTTTGCCTCCGTAGATGAAAGTCAGCTCCAGCAGAACCGCTACAACTGGGGTTACGACCCGCTGAACTACTCCGTGCCGGAAGGCTCGTATGCCACTGACCCCGCCGATCCGGCAGCCCGCATTCGGGAGATGAAGCAGATGGTGCAGACTCTGCACCGCAGTGGCCTACGGCTGGTGCTGGACGTAGTGTACAACCACACCGCCGATGCTGGCCGCAGCTCCTTCGAGCAGCTGGTGCCCGGCTACTACTACCGCCACAACCCCGATGGCTCCTATTCTGATGCTGCGGCCTGCGGCAATGAAGTAGCCTCGGAGCGGCCCATGGTGCGCAAGCTCATTGTGGAGTCGGTGGCCTACTGGGCCCGGGAGTACCACGCCGATGGGTTCCGGTTTGACCTCATGGGCATTCTCGATATCCGAACAATGCGGGCCGTGCGCGTGGCCCTGGACCAAATCGACCATAGCATTTTTGTGTACGGCGAAGGCTGGGCCGCTGGCACCAGCCCCTTGCCCGAAACCGAACGAGCCGTGAAGGCCAACATCGGCCGCCTCGACCGCATTGCTGCTTTCGGCGACGAGCTGCGCGACGGCGTGAAAGGTCACTACGCCCGTCAGACCGAGCCCGGCTTTGCCAGCGGGCAGCCAGGACTGGAAGAGAGCGTGAAGTTCGGCATTGTGGGCGCCACCCAACACCCTCAACTCGATTACAGCAAAGTCAACTACTCAAAAGCACCCTGGGCCGCTTCGCCCATGCAGGCCATCAACTACGTGGCCTGCCACGACGACCGGGTGCTCTGGGACAAGCTCACCGTATCCAACCCCGGCGCCACCGAGGAGGAGCTGATTAAGATGGACTTGCTCAGCAATACCATTGTGTTTACCTCCCAAGGCGTGCCCTTCCTGCCCGTAGGCGACGACTTTTTGCGGACCAAGGGTGGCTCCCACAACTCCTACAATCTGCCGGATAACGTCAATCAGCTTGATTGGGCCCGGAAGGCGCAGTACCTGCGCATCAATCAGTTCTACCGCCAGCTCATTGCCCTGCGGCGCGCCCACCCAGCTTTCCGGCTACCCACCCAAGAGCTGGTGCAGCAGCACTTAGAGTTTCTGCCCGCGTTGCCGGCGGGTACCATTGGGTATCGGCTGAAGAATCACGCCGGCGGCGACGCCTGGAACACTATTGTGGTGCTGCTGAATGGCAGCCGCCAACCTGCCCGCCTGCCCATTCCCGGCGGGCGCTACTCGGTGGTGCTGGAAGGGCAGCAAATCAACCAGCAAGGAATCCGGACGGTGGAAGGCTCTGAGGAAGTGTTACCGGTGGAAGTACCTGCCTCTTCAGCCCTCATTCTGGTGCAGCGCTAGGTCTGTGGGGCCAAGATCCGGAAGCTCAAGCGTAGAAACCGCTAACGGTGGAGCTCGTTGTAACTAGCCCACCCTTTTCCTTCCGGAGTTGCCTATGTCGTTCGTTTCTCAGCTGCGGTCTGCCTTTCGGCGGCACTGGCGGCACTACTTGGCCGAAGCCCTGGGCATTGCCTTTTTCGTGACCTGTGCCGGCCTCCTGACTACCTTGTTGGAGCACCCGGCCTCACCCGTCCGGCAGGCCCTGCAAACCAACGACACGGTGCGCCATTGGCTGATGGGCTTAGCCATGGGCTTGGTGATTGTGCTGATTGTGTATAGCCCTTGGGGCAAGCAGTCGGGGGCGCACATCAACCCCGCCGTAACGGTGGCCTTCTGGCAGCTGGGCAAAATCAAGACGCCCGACGCCGTGTGGTACGTGCTAGGCCAGGTAGCTGGCGCCATTGGAGCGGCGCAACTCCTAAAGCTTGTTCTCGGCCAACTGTATGCTCATCCCACCGTCAACTTCACGGTTACGCAGCCCGTGCCGTTGCCGCGCGGAGAGGCGCTGGCTTTTGCGGCAGAGTTTATTATCTCTTTTGTCCTGATGCTGGTGTTGCTAGTAGCCCTGCACTCGAAGCGGTTAAAAGAGCTGACTGGGTGGTTGATAGGTATCCTGTTGGCCTTGTATATCGTGTTTGAAACTCCTTACTCTGGCATGAGCCTCAACCCGGCACGCAGCCTGGGCTCGGCGGTAGCCGCCGACAGCTACCGGGGTATGTGGCTGTACTGGGCTGCCCCCATTCTTGCCATGTGGCTGGCCACGGTATTATTCAGGCGCCTCTATCATGGCGAAGATCTGCCCTGCGCCATCCTGGCCGGCTGCGGCCCCACTGCCTCTTCTCCTCACTCTCCCGGCGAAGAGCCTCCCCAATACCCAGATGAGGGAAAGGAATAATAGAGTGATGAGATGGATGAATAGATGGAGCCATGAAGCAAAAAGCACGTCATCCTGAGCTTGCGAAGGATCTTATCACGCGAAAACGACTGGCCTAGTACAAGCCGTTCATGTGTGGCAAGATCCTTCGTTGCACTCAGGATGACGTGCTTTTACCATTTACCTCGTCGCCTCGTCACCTCACTACCAAACCTACTCCAACGACCGTTCGCGGAAGAGAACGTAGCCGATATGGGCGAAGACGCCGAAGCGGTGGTTGCTGTCGTCGTAGTGAATGGCTTGCACAGAGAGCGGGCCCACGGGCGTCTGGTACACTAGGCCAGTCATCAGGGTGAGGTAGGGCCGGCTGACGTTGTTGGAGCGCCGGACCAGCACTGGGTTGTCGAAGGCTTGTTTCCAGGGGCGAACGAGTACGTGTGCGTAGCCCTCGGTGCGCCACTCCAGTCCCCGGAAAATGCCGCGCACGTAGCGCAGGCCAGCGGCGGCATAGGCCGTGCCCCGGTAGTTATCCAGGAACAGGGTGCGGGAATCAGGCAGGGGCAAGAAGGCGGCTGAGGTGGTCAACGACGAGCGGTAAGTGGCAAAGGCTCCTTGAGTGCTGGCTACGGCATCAACTAAATAGCCCCAGGAATGCGTTTTAGCTCCCACTGAGTCGCTCTTACTCAGCGAGAAATACTGCTCCACGAACAAGGAGCCGCGCACCCACTGCTGATTTTTGGTTCGGCCCACTACGCCGTTAGACGTGGTGCCTGGGTCGTACTTCTCTTGGCCAGAAACCCCGCGGAAGGCGAAGTCGGCTCGGCGGCCTTTGGTGGCATACTGGCGGCGGTCGAGGGAGTTGCGCTCGAAGCGGATGCCCCCCGTGAAGCCCTGGAAGCGGTTCAGGTCTAGTTCATCGGTGGTATTCACCTCCCGCGTGTTGGCAAACCGGTCGCGGTTGGTAAAGGCTGCCAGATCAAGCACGTAGCGGCTACGGTAATTGGGGCTGATGCCAACGTTGATACCCGTTTTAAGGTCGCGCTGCACCAACTGGCTGGTGGCAGCATTCTGACCTAACAGGCCACCCGTGTCTTGATAGTTGAGGTTGTTGAAGGTGACAATCGGCTCGAAATACAGCGGTACTTGCCCAGGCACACTTACCCTAAACGAGCCCTGCACGGCGTTGTAGAAGCGCCCAACGGTGGCGTTGCCGCGCACGGTATACAGGTAGCGGCTCAAGTAGCGGTAAGCCCCACCTAGGTAAAAGTTGCTCATGGAGCGCGACGAGAGCAGCACGCCCAAGTCGGCGGTGAGGTTGTTGGCTTGGCGCGCATCAATGCTGAGGCCGTAACCCTTCTGCGCCTCGGAGTAGCGCACCCGGGGGTACACATTGGTAAAGAAGTCGTTGCTCACCAAACGGAAGTAGCCCTCCTCAATGTCGCTGGGAGTATAGGTAGAGCCGGTGCGCTGAAAGAACCGCCGCACAAACTCCTGCTGCTGCCGAGGTAAGCCCTGCACCGAAACGCTAGTAAAATCGGGACGGGGAGCCCGTTCCTGAAATGCCCGCCGCCGCTGCTGCAACGACACGGTATCCTCGCGGCGCTGAATGCGCTTGAGCATGAGGGCCAGTTTCTCATTGGCTGCGCCTTCGCCTAGGGCCACCAGCCGGCGCACACGACCAAAATCAGCGGCGGTGTAGTCAGTCAGGTCGGGCTGAATGAAGATGCCGTTGGGACCCACGGAAGTCGTATCTGCGCCATTCGAGCCCAGGAAAATTAGGGTGCTGGTCAGTAGCTGGTCGTCTTTCTCCTTGGGGTATTTGTTGTAGGCCACGTCGCCCACATTCACCCCAATAATAACGTCGGGCTTAAACTCATCCTTGATAACGCCGGTCGGGAAATTATCGACCACGGCCCCATCAAACAGGTAGCGCCCATCTTCCTGCCGAATAGGCCGGAACGCCAGCGGAAACGCCATGGAATTGCGCACGGCATCGGAGAGGGAGCCACTGCGCTGAATCACTTTCTGGCGGGTAAACACCTCAGAGGCCACGGCCCGGTAGGGCACGAATAGGTTATCGAAGTTGTAGTTGGAAATAGCACCGGCCGGGGCCAGCATGGTGGCCAGCACGTAGTTAAGCGTAGCATCGTTGATGATGCGCGGCGTCACGCGGGTACGAAAAGCCGAGTCGATGGACAGGCCTAGGTGCAAAGCTGCGGGCGAAGGGTCGGCGTCGTAGAAATTAAACACCTTGCCTTCTAGGGGGCGGTTGGCTACCCAGTTCTGAAACTCTGGCTTCAGCACAATTTCCTCAATTTCCTCAGGAGAGTAGCCGGCCGCGTACATGCCCCCCACAATGGCGCCCATGCTGGTGCCCACAATGTAGTCGATGGGGATGCGATTTTTCTCCAGCACTTTCAGCACACCCACGTGCGCTAGGCCCTTTGCCCCGCCGCCGCTAAGTACTAAGCCCACTTTTTGAGCTTGAGCGGTAGGCCTGTGCACCAGCCACAGGCAGAGAAGTAACAGGAAATAGTATCTTTTGGGCATACGCGCAGCAGAGAGTAGAAACGTGAAAAGCCCCGGCAGCGGGGCGCGTTTCCGTACGCATACCACGCAGCGGAGTTGCCCGGAAAGGGCCAACGACTTACAATTCTCGGTGAACGTGAGCACAACCGGAGCCTGAGCCCAAGCTCAACACTGAGGCCAAAGCGTAAAGCCCTGGTAAAGGATTATCCTAAGCTGGTCTCGGTTACCACTTTTTGAAAATCACGTACACCGCCGCTACCAGCAGCGCAAAGCCTACGAGGTGGTTCCAGCCCAGCTTATCAGTCTTGAAAACAAACACCGCGCACAGGGTAAAAACCGACAACGACACCACTTCCTGAATCACCTTCAGCTGAAATAGGTTAAAGGGTCCCCCGTTCTCCTCAAACCCAATGCGGTTGGCCGGCACCTGAAACACGTATTCAAAAAAGGCCAGCCCCCAACTAATCAGGATGACACCCACTAGGCCTAGACCATGCAACCAACTGATTTTCTTGAACTGCAGGTGTCCGTACCAGGCAAACGTCATGAACAGGTTGGAAATCAGCAGCAAGACGATAGTGGAGAGGCTTTTCATGGGCTAAGTAGAGAGGGGAAGTAGTAGACGGGCAAGCTCCGCACTGGAGTGGGGAACTTGCCCGTCTACTGCAACAACCGGCAAATCGTTTCGCTTTACGGTAAGCCACCGGGCCTTACTCCTCGTGGCCGGGCACGGGGGCTTTAGGGGCTGGTTCCAGTAGTTGCTTGGCTTCTAGGGCTAGGCGCTCCTGCTCCTTGCGAGAGGGGGCGCGGGGTAACTTGTCGAGGTCGGGTTGGCCGGCATCTACCCAGGCGGTGTACCAGAAAGCACCTACCAAGCGCAGAGCCAGCCGCATTTGCCGCTCCACTTGCCCGTTCAGGCGTTGGTGGTACTCGCGGGCGAAGTCGCGGGAGTAGGCGCGCACGGTCTGATTACCGCGCTGCTCAAAGCCGTACTTGCGGTCTTCCGGAAACTTCAGCGTCAGCTCCCGCTCAAAGCGCAGCACTGAGTCAACCGCCATTGCCGACCGACCCACAGCTTGCCAAATAACATCCGTAGGCCTATCCAGGTAGGGGGCAGGACCCGTGAAGAAGTCGTAGCCGCTGCTGAGCAGCTCCGGCAAGCGGCTTTCCCAGAGGGCATGAATGCCGCGCTGCCCCGTAAGCTGTCCATTGTAGTTGTGGGTGGCGTGCAAGGGCACACAGGCGTCGGCAATGTAGTGGCCTAGGTCGGCGGAGAGGTGCAGAATCCGGTCGGTTTCGTGGGCGCGGAAGGCTTCCGTGAGCTGGCCTTTCATGCGGGCCACTTGCCAGGGCACTATACCGTGACGAAGCAGAGAATCTTCACCCAGCTGGGCCACGGCATCGGCGTAGGAGCGGGGCAGTTTGTACACCGCCGAGTCGCCGTACACATCTACGTCCAGAAAGTGACGCGGCGCCTCGCCGGGCACCACCGTGCGGCGAGAGTCAGGGCGAGTAGCGTTGTCGGTGAGGTAATCGATGTTGGCCTTATAGAACCCAATCATCTCCCGAGGCAAGGTATACACTGCTAGCCGGTTGATAAGGCGGTGACTGAAAAATCCCCAAGCGAGCAGTGGCTGCGAGAATAGTAAGAAAGCAAATAGCAGAATGCTTGCTCTGCGAGAGAACATAATGACAAATAACGATTAGCTAAAGAATTATAGAGGGTATGTTGACAGTGGCGGCATTGACCTCTATAGACGCCTAGTGCTCCCTAAATGCATAACCTAAGTACGAAAGTTTTTAACAAGTAAAACGCTAAGAAACAAGCTTATAAAAAAGCCGAGTAGCCGTCTGACAAAGTACGGTTACTCGGCTCTCTAAACCTACTGCGGCTACTGGCCTAGCGGCGGCCCTGCCCGGCGAATTTCATCCGGTAATCGGCTTTCACGTCGCCCTTGCTGATGCGGCTGAGCTTGCCCTTCAGCAGTTGCTTCTTCAGCCCCGATACGTAGTCGGTGAACAGCACGCCTTCCAGGTGATCGTACTCGTGCTGGATTACGCGGGCGGTCATGCCGGAGAATGTTTCCTCGTGCTGCTGGCGGTTTTCGTCTTCGTAGCGCAACGTAACCACGGGCTTGCGGTATACCGTTTCCCGGATACCGGGAATGCTCAGGCAGCCTTCCTCAAATGCCCATTCTTCGCCAGTTTCCTCTACTATTTGAGGGTTAATGAAGGCGCGCTTCACCGGGGCCGCCGTGGGCTCCGGAATGATGGGGTTGCCCTCTTCGTCCTCATCCAGCATGGGCTCAGAGTCAATAACAAACAGCCGGATACTCTTGCCCACCTGGGGGGCGGCTAGGCCTACGCCGTGGGCGTAGTACATGGTATCGTACATGTCCTGCACGAGTTGCTTGAGCTCAGAAGGGGAGAAGTCGGGGGCTATGGGTTTGGCCGGGGCTTTCAGCACCGGGTCGCCGAAGGCAACAATGGGGTATATCATCGGGATTCGAGGAAAGATTGCAGAATGATGGTAGCGCTTACGCGGTCTACGGTGGCTTTGTCGCGGCGGTCTTTCTTGCTCAAGCCCCCGGCCAGCATGGCGGCGTGGGCCATGCGGGACGTAAACCGCTCATCAATTTCGTGCACTGGCACCTCCGGAAACTCCTTACGTAACCGCCGAATCAGGCCCACTACGGCGCTGGTTGAGTCGGTGGCCTCGTTGCTCAGAGTGCGGGGCATGCCCACTACCAAGGCCGCCAGCGGCTCGCGCTGGTGGTAAGCCTTGAGGTAGGCCATTACATCTTGGCTATGAATGGTTTCGAGGGGGGTGGCAATCAGCTGAAGCGGGTCCGTTACGGCCAGCCCCACGCGCTTGTTGCCGTAGTCGATGGCAAGAATTCGGCCCATCACAAAAGAATTGACTTGAAAAGCAAAGGTCCGGCAAGCCAGATAGTTAAGAGAGCCGGGCGTCAAAGATACGGCGTTGCGCCGGAAAGGTGGTAGTGCTTTCGAGACCTGTGTAAATCCGTTGCAGAAAACAGTGCGTAGGTCAGAGGCCTAGCAAATGGCCATAATGTCTAAATACAGGACTTAATAAAATTACAAATGTCGAAGTCATTGTTAGCTGAATATGAACGTTCTATAAATTGTATTTTTGCTCTTAAAACGGCGTTATTTGGTATTAAATAATAAAAAATTGCACTGGTATTTGAAGTTTGCCGACGCTAACTAAATGCTGTGGCTTTCTTGGAAAAGTTTCAATAGTTTTGACTACATATTCGCTTACATTCCTTTTGCATATCGCCTAAACGTTTACTCTCCCAGCACTTTATGAACACCGAGCCGAATGTCTCGCCGCTTCCCGCGACTGAGCCAGCCCCGCGAAATACGCGGCGGCAGGTGCGTCAGCCTCTGTTGCTGGCCTTGGCGCTGGCTTGCGGTATTCTGCTAGGTGCAAACCCCTTCCGGCCGTCCAGTCAAAACCCCGATGGCACGGCCCGCGGGTACCTGAAGTTCAAGGAAATTCTGAGTTACGTGGACCGCGACTACGTAGACTCGGTGAATGCGGAAGAGCTCTCGGATTATGCCATCAGCCGCATGCTGGAGCGCCTAGATCCTCATTCGGTTTTCATTCCGGCCAAGCAGCAGCAGCAAGCATCTTCTTTTCTGCAGAGCGATTTTGACGGCGTGGGCGTGGAGTTCAACATCTTCCACGACACCATAACGGTGGTATCGCCGGTAAGCGGCGGGCCCGCCGAGCAAGCTGGCCTGCAACCTGGCGACAAGATTTTAGCCGTAGCCGGTACCAAGGTATCGGGCACCCACATCAGCACCGAGCAGATGTTCAACAAGCTGCGCGGACCCCGCGGCAGCAACGTGGTGCTGCAAATTGTGCGGCGGGGAATGGCTAAGCCCCTAAGCGTGCAGGTAACACGCAACCGTATTCCCAACTCCTCGGTGGACGTGGCCTACATGGTGGATAACCAGACCGGTTACATCAAAGTGAGCCGCTTCGCCAGCGGCACCTACGACGAGTTCAAGGCCGCCCTCGGCGACCTACGTCGGCAGGGCCTCACCCGCCTCATTCTTGACCTGCGCGGCAACCCCGGTGGCTACCTCGACCGCGCCACCAAAATGGCCGATGAGTTTATCGGGGGCACTAAGAAGATTGTGTACACGGATGGCAAAGGCGACCAGTACGACACCCAGACGTACTCACGCGTAGCCGGCGAGTTTGAGCAAGGCCCGCTGGTAGTATTGGTGGATGAAGGCAGCGCCTCCGCTTCTGAGGTACTGGCCGGCGCCCTGCAGGACCAAGACCGTGCCCTGCTAGTGGGACGTCGTACCTTCGGCAAGGGCCTGGTGCAGCAGCCCATTGCGCTGAATGACGGCTCGGAGCTGCGCCTGACCATTGCCCGGTACTACACCCCCTCGGGTCGCAGTATTCAAAAATCGTATCGGGGTGGCCTAGAGGCTTACGAAAAGGATTTGGCGAACCGGCAGCGTCACGGCGAGTTTTTCCACGCCGACAGCATTCATTTCGCCGACTCTTTGCGCTACCGCACCTCGCACGGGCGAACTGTATATGGTGGTGGTGGTATCATGCCCGACGTGTTTGTTGCCCGCGACACCATGGCCTTCTCGGCATATTACACCCGCTTGCAAAGCCACAACCTGATCCGCAAGTACGCCCTCGACTACGTGCAGGACCACAAAGAGGAGCTGGAGGGTCTGCGCTTCGAGCAGTTCAACGAGAACTTCCGCATCACCGATATTCAACTGCAACGCCTAGTAGGCCTAGCTACCCAAGATGGCATCCCGGCCGATGCCGCTGGCCTGCGCCGTTGCGCCAACTTAGTGCGCAACCAACTTAAAGCCCTTATTGCCCGCACCGCCTACGGTAAAGCCGCCTACTTCCAGGTCCTTAATCAAGACGACGCCGAAATGCGCCAAGCCTTGCAGGTCATCACCGACGGCAATGCTACCTTGATGCAAGGATTGTCAATGAAATAATTGGCTACGCAGCCTCTAACAACAAAGCGCCCGTAGCTGCTAGCCGCGGGCGCTTTGTTGTTAGGAGTGGTTCATAAAGCGACGAAAGCCTACAAGAGCGTTCTGTCTAGTGCAGTAGAGACATTTCGCGTGCTGACGTTGTGGTTTCTAGGCTTCTTAAGTAGCTTCTAACAAGACGTCATGACTGCGCTTAACGTGACGTTCACCTTTGACTGCTTAAATAGCTCGATAGCGAAACTACTTTTTGGCTAAGTCCTGCACCCGGAACTGTTGCTGTAGGCCACTTACTGGATGGCCATCAGCCTCGGCATATGGGTAGATGAAGTAGTTGAGGGCGCCACCGTGTTGTTTGGGTGCCAGCAATAGGTCGCGGCCCCGAGTAAATTCCAGGCGGTTTTCATCGTGGGCCCCGAAGAAATAGGCACGTTTAGCAGGGTTCTTGGCCGCCTCAGAGGCATCGACGGGTACCCAGCCGGTTTCCTTGGTGTAGAACTCGGCCCAGCAGTGGTAGCCTTTTACCTCGGCGGTGCCGCGCTCGGGGGGCAGCGGGAAGCCGATGCTGAAGCGGGCCGGAATGCCAGCCGCGCGGCAGTAGCCAATGAACACGGCGTGGAAGTCGGTGCAGTTGCCGCGGCGGGCGTCGCAGGCGTAGTAGATGTCGCCGCGGCCCCAGCCTTGGCCGGTTTTGTCGTAGGTCACGGTGCTGACCACATGCTCGTAGATGGCCTTGGCCTTCTCCAGATCGGTTTTAGCGTGGGCTTTGGCTATAACTTCTTGCGACCACAACCGGATTTTGGGGTCAAGGGGGACGAGGCTATCCGGCGCCAGCCAACGCTTCATGTTGGGGTCGGCGGGGGCCAGGTCTTTCCGCGAAACTGGTTGGCCGGCCAGCGTGGGGTTGAGGTGTTCCCGGCGGGTAGCCTGCAGCTTCATGCTCACCGTGAAGCCCTGCAGCGCCGCCCCCGTGGCATGCACGTGCAGCACTTGATTGCCGTAAGAGCTGGTCTTGACCTCGTAGGCCACTGGCGCCGTAATCTTCAGGTCGCGGATATCCTGCGACTTATCATCGTGCGGTACGGGCAGCCACAAATCTACCTCCTTCACCCCGGCTGCCTGGGCGGGTACCGTGGCCGTGTATTCGAAGTTGAATGTGCGGGTACGTGGCTCCGCTGTTTTGGGTGCTGAAGCCACGGAAAACAAGCCTAGGCCAGTCAGCAGAAGCGGCAGCAAGCGGGAAATAGGGGAGGACACGGCAGAGGTAATAAGTAGGCAGCTGAAATAAAGTGCAAAGGTAGTATAGCAGTGAGGGTTTAACCGCTGAGATATTCAAATGGTTGCTATCTGTTGACCAAAGACTCGCAACCACCAAACCTTCTTACCTTCACATTCTCACCTACCCACTCGTATTTCCCACCCAACTCATTTCTGAACCATGGCTTTCTACCACCGCCTCGGCCAGATTCCGCGCAAACGCCACACCCAGTTCCGCCAGCCCGATGGCTCTCTGTACTCGGAGCAGCTGGTGGGTACGCTGGGCTTCCACGGCGTTTCATCGCTGCTCTACCACAAGCACCCACCCACTGAAATCCGGACCGTAGGCCAGCCCGAGCCGTTTGCGCCCAAGCTGCTCAAAGACCGACCCCTGGAGCCAGCTCACCTGCGCACCCTGGCTCAAACCACCACTGGCGGCGACTACCTGCAGGCCCGCCAAACCATGCTCGGCAACGCCGACGTGACGCTCAGCATCTGCAACCCCACCGAGCGGCGCATGGACTACTACTACAAGAACGCCTTAGCCGACGAGGTTATCTTCGTGCACGAGGGACGGGGGGAGCTGTGGAGCCAGTTGGGCAAGGTCCAGTTTGAGCCCGGTGATTACGTTATTATCCCGCGCACCATCATCCATCAGCTGCACTTCGAGGAGGGCCCGGTACGCTTACTCATCATCGAGTCGTTTAGCCCCGTGGAGACGTGCCGCCGCTACCGCAACCACTTCGGGCAGTTGCTGGAGCACTCACCCTACTGCGAACGGGATATCCGGCCCCCGCATGAACTGGTGACGGATGATGAGCGAGAATCGGGGGAGTACGTGGTGAAGATCAAGAAAGACGGTCTGCTGCACACGCTCACCTATGGTCACTCGCCGTTTGATGTGGTAGGCTGGGACGGGTATTTCTACCCCTACGCTACCAGCATCCACGACTTTGAGCCGATTACGGGCCGCCTGCACCAGCCACCACCCGTGCACCAGCACTTCGAGGGCCACAACTTCGTCATCTGCTCCTTCGTGCCGCGCCTCTTCGACTATCACCCGCTGAGCATTCCGGCGCCCTATAACCACTCCAACGTCGATTCTGACGAGGTACTGTATTACGTGGCCGGCAACTTTATGTCGCGCAAGGGCGTTGATCTGGCGTCGTTTACTTGGCACCCCAGCGGCATTCCACACGGCCCCCACCCGGGCACCGTGGAGGCTAGCATCGGCAAAAAGGAAACCCATGAGCTGGCCGTGATGGTAGACACCTTCCGTCCGCTCTACCTCACCGAAGCCGCCCTGCCTTACGTAGATGGCCGCTACCCCATGAGCTGGCAGCCCGGCTTTGTGCCCGACCCGCCGCGCTCCGCCGACATGATGGACTAGTAGGTGGCCTAGACCAGTAAACGTGTCATTCCGAGCGCAGCGAAGAATCTGGGGTAAGCTTTCAACGACTTGCCCCAGATTCTTCGCTGCGCCCGGAATGACACGTTTATGTGCGGTGAGGTAGACTACAGCCAGTTGCAAATCCGGGTTAGAATTAGTTTCGTAACTTCCGCTCAAATTGCAACTACCATGAAAAAAGTCCTCTTTCTAGCTCCCCTTTTGGTCCTGCTAACTTTCTTGTTTAGCTGCGACAAACTCGACAAGCTGCTGACCTTTACCATTGAGGACTCGCAGTCGGTGAAAATTGCCACGGGCTTCCCGGTAAACGTGGTTACGCCGGTTTCGCCCATCACCGTTCCTACCCGCTCCGACGAGAAGTTTAAGAACGAAAACACCAGCGCCAACTTGGTAAAAGACGTGAAGCTCGACCGCCTCACACTCACCGTTACCGACCCCAACTCCGAGAACTTCGACTTTCTGAGCAGCATCAGCCTTTACATCAGCACCGACGGCAACGACCGGATTCTGCTGGCTTCCAAGGATAACATACCCATGGGCGTGAACACGGTTCAGCTGACACCCACCACCGAAAAGCTCGATAAGTATATCAAAGCCAGCAGCTACACGCTTTCCACCGAAGCCCGCATCCGCAAAGCCATCAGCCGTGATATTACCATCCGCGCCGACTCGCGCTTCAAAGTAACCGCCGATCCGCTCTAGGCCACCGTCTGCACCCGGTATACTAAGCCCGATGGTATCGAAGCCATCGGGCTTTTCTTATGCGTGCTGGAGTGCAAAAGTTAGGCTGACTACGTAGGCTTGGTAAGGGTGAAATGTGTTTATACGGATCAATTTCCGTGTTTTTCGGAATAACAGCTGATATAGGAGGGCGTAAAGAGCATAAGCATGTAGCAGCTTTTTCTGGCTACTTCTTTATCCTTTTCGCCTTTGTTCTTCATGCTTGATCAGCCCCAAACCATCCAACAGCCCACCCGCCCCCAAGACTGGGAAGCTGTACGCGCCCAGTTCAATCTTTCACCCGATTACCTGCACCTGGGAGCTTCGCAGTTCATTGCTTCCAATCCTAGGCCAGTGCGCGAAGCCATTGCCAACTACCGCCGCATCCTCGACGAGAACCCCGTATTCAATACACTGGATATGGAAAACGACGAGATGCAGAAGGTGCGCCAAGCGGCGGCCCGCTACCTCCACCTCGACAACCCCGACAACATTGCCCTCACCGACAGCACTACTATGGGCCTGGGCATGCTGTACACCGGCCTGAACCTGCAGCCCGGCCAGGAGATTCTGACCACCGAGCACGACCATTACTCCCAGCACGAATCAATCCGGCAGGCCACGGCGCGCACCGGCGCCACCTACCGTAAAGTGCGCATGTATGAGCGCCTCAACCACGTAACGCAGGAGGAAATGGTAGATTCCATCGTGCGGGCGGTGCACCCCGAGACGCGGGTGGTGGGCATTACGTGGGTGCATTCCAGCACTGGCCTGAAAACACCCGTAGGCCTCATCGGGCAAGCCCTATCCGACCTCAACCGCCACCGCGACGAAGCCGACCAAGTGCTACTTCTGGTAGACGGTGTGCACGGCTTCGGGATTGAGCGCGAGACCTTCCCGGACCTGCAGTGCGACTTCTTTGTCACCAGCGGCCACAAGTGGCTGTACGGTCCGCGCGGGACTGGCCTAGTGGCCGCCACGCAGACGGCCTGGCAAACGGTGTCGCCCATCATCCCCAGCTACACCGAGGCAATGGACGTAATCATCGAGGAGAACGAGCGGCCTGACCACATGGACGGTAAGCAGATGACTCCCGGCGGCTTTCACTCCTTGGAGAACCGCTGGGCTTTCACGGCGGCCTTTGAGTTTATGGAGCAGCTGGGTCGTGAGCAGGTTTGTGCGCGAGTGCATCAACTCAACCGCCAGTGTAAAGAAGGTCTGGCCACTATGCCGCACGTCACGTTGCACACGCCTCTGTCAGATGAGCTATCCTCTGGTATTACCTCCTTCGAAGTGCGCGGCTACAACACCGATGAGGTTATCGAGCGGCTCAAAGAACAGACGATTGTGGCCACGAAGGCTCCCTACACGCATTACAACTACGCCCGCTTCACGCCCGGCATCATCAATACTGAAGAGGAAATAGACCGCGCTCTAGAGGCCGTGCGCAACATGCGCTAGGCCTGTCATTGTCTTCAGCGCACCCTATTGTAAAAAAGCACGTCATCCTGAGTGCGCGAAGCATCTTCTCGCGTTTGAACGACTGGCCTAGAAGCCCGTTGTAGCGTGAGAGATCCTTCGGCAGCACTCAGGATGACGTGCTGTTTGTATGAAGTCTTACTTGAGCAGCTCGTGCAGCACGGTTTGCATCGAGAATACTCGGTTACCAGCCTCCTGTATTACCAGGGAGTTCGGTGAATCTAGAATAGCATCCGATACTTCCACATTGCGGCGCACGGGCAGGCAGTGCAGGAACTTGGCGTCGTTGGTGCCGGCCATGTGCTCGGGCGTGAGCATCCAGCTAGGGTCGTTGCTGATAACCTGGCCGTAGTCCTGGTAGCTGCTCCAGTTCTTGGCCTGCACGAAGTCGGCACCTTCCAGGGCCTTCTTCTGGTCGTACTCAATGCGGGCGCCTTTCGTGAACTTGGGGTCCAGCTCGTAGCCCTCGGGGTGCGTAATGACAAAGTCTACCCAGTCTACTTCCGAGAACCAGTCACAGAATGAGTTGGGGACGCACTGGGGTAGGGCGCGCACGTGCGGGGCCCAGGTCAGCACCACTTTCACGCGGTCCTTTTTCTTCGTCTCGGCCACCGTAATCAGGTCGGCAAACGACTGGAGTGGGTGCAAGGTGGCGCTTTCCAAGCTGATAACCGGTACGGTGGCGTACTTCAATATCTTGTTGAAGACTTCCTCGCTGTAGTCGGCCTCGCGGTCCTTAAGTGTGGGGAAGGTGCGCACACCTAGCACGTCGCAGTACTGGCTCATCACGGCAATGGCCTCCTTAATGTGCTCCTGGGTGCCGCCGTTCATCACCGCGCCATCGGCCATTTCCAAGGTCCACGAGTCGGCACCGGCGTTGAGTACCCACGCTTGCGCGCCCAGGTTGTAGGCCGCCTTCACCGAGCTAAGCCGGGTGCGCAGGCTAGGGTTGAAGAAGATCAGCCCAACGGTTTTGTTCTTGCCGATGTGCTGGTACCCGTACGGATTCGCCTTAATTTCCAAGGCTTGCTGCAACAGGGCTTTATAGTCGCCCGCATCGGCGAAGGAAGTGAAGTTTTTCATATGGTATTGAGTGGCCTAGGCCTAAATAAAAGTCATGCTGAGCTTGTCGAAGCATCTCTACCGCTTCGTTAAGTGAAGAATTAATCTTGACCCTTTTTGATTATCTCAACCTTAATGGGATATTTTCTTCTGAATTCGTGATAATGAATTGCTTGCTTTTTTATTGCGTCCTTAGACACACTAGGCCGCCAAGATTCATCTAGTGTGTAGCCATCTTCGGATATGGTAGGTTGCTCAAACGTTATGGCTGCTTTTTCGTCATCAGGAACAAAATAATAGAGTTGATCCAGCCGAATTAATGAGTCCATAGAAGAAAAACCTGATTCGCGCATTTCCTCTTCGGTTAGCTCTTCACCGCAATTGTCACATGCTTCTTCCTGCGAGTTAAAAGCTATGTAGCCACAAACTGGACAAGTCGAGTAAATGGTACCATCTTTTGCCATGGCTTTGGCAGGCGTATATAGAAGAGTGGTTGGCAATGCTGATATGACTATCACACATGCTAATACAGCTGCACGAACGGCGAAGGATCGTTTATTAGTGAAGTAGTACCCAGCAAAGCCTACTGAACCGATAACAAGGCCAGCTAATCCACTGTAGAGAATCTTCATTCCTTTATCAGTGGTGTATTCATTGCCAAACTGTATAGCAATGACCAGAGGTATCACTAGAAAAGCGCTAATCCAGTATATCTCAACATTAGATTTTGATTGGTCTGACTTCAACTTTATCAGAAGCTTGAAGTGTATGCTTTATGGCTATCCTAACCACGTCTCAAGATCAATAACCTGCCATTCTGGATTAAACGCCGCAATCAGCGTATCCTTCTTCAGGCGTGTCCAGCCTTTCAACTGCTTTTCTCGCGCAATAGCCTGCGTGGCATCCGGGAAAAGTTCGAAGTACACCAGCAAATCCGCCTGATACCTTCCAGTGAACTTGCCTGCATCGCCCCGGCTACTACCGTGCTCATAAAGACGCCGTGTGATGTCGTTGGTGGTGCCGATGTATAGGACTGTTTTAGTAGGATTGGTTAGAATATAGACGTACATACAGGTACGAAGAAAACTAGACCGTCATGCTGAGCGGAGTCGAAGCATCTCTACCGCTTCGTCAGAGCCGTTCAAACGAAGCGGTAGAGATGCTTCGACTCCGCTCAGCATGACGGTCTATAATTTACATATTCAACTACTACCCTGCCTTATACTCGTTCCAGCTCTTGATCTTCAGGTCCTTCATTTCAAGCTTGCAGAAGGCTTGGATGAAGGCTTTGGCTAAGCGGGCGTTGGTGAGCAGTGGGATGCCGAAGTCGATGGCGGTACGGCGGATTTTGTAGTCGTTGTCTAGCTCACCCTTCGAGAGGTTCTTCGGGATGTTGATGACCAGGTCGATCTTCTTCTCCTTGAGGTAGGTCAGCACGTTGGGTTCCTCGTGGTCGTCGGGCCAGAAGAGGAGGCTGCTGGGGATGCTGTTTTCGGCGAAGAAGCGGTGCGTGCCCTGGGTAGCGTAAATCTGGTAGCCTTTCTTCACCAGCAGTTCCACGGCCGAGAGCAGGGCCACTTTCGACTTGATGGGGCCGCCGGAAATTAGCACCGACTTCTGCGGAATCTTGTAGCCCACACTCAGCATCGACTTCAGCAGGGCTTCCTCAGCGGTATCGCCCAGGCAGCCTACCTCGCCGGTGCTCACCATGTCTACGCGCAGCACGGGGTCGGCGCCGGGTAGGCGGGTGAACGAGAACTGCGGGGCCTTCACGCCCACGAAGGGCAGGTCATACACCCGCTCGCTTTCGTCGCGCTCCACTTTCTTGCCCAGTAGCACCTGCGTTGCCTTTTTGATGAGGTTGTTGCCCGATACTTTCGACACGAAGGGGTAGCTGCGCGAGGCGCGGATGTTACACTCAATTACCCGGATTTCGCCGTTCTTGTCCAAGAACTGGATGTTGAACGGTCCGCTGATTTCATAGCGCTTGGCAATCTTCTCGGCAATGATTTTCAGCTTCCGAATGGTGCGCACATACACCTTCTGGGGCGGGTAGTACATGGTGGCGTCGCCGGAGTGCACGCCGGCAAACTCCACGTGCTCAGAAATGGCATAGCTCACGATTTCGCCCTTGTCGGCTACCGCGTCCAGCTCAATTTCCTTGGCATCCTGCATAAACTCCGATACCACCACCGGGTACTCGGCGCTTACTTCCACGGCAGCTTTCAGGAAGGCCTCCATTTCGAAGGCGTTGGACACCACGTTCATCGAAGCCCCCGACAGCACGTAGCTCGGGCGGATCAGTACGGGGTAACCTACCTCACCCACAAACTCAAACATGGCTTCCAGCGAGGTTAGCTCCTTCCAGCGGGGCTGGGCAATACCCAGCTCGTCCATAATGCTGGAGAATTTGTGGCGGTTCTCAGCCTCGTCGATGCGGGCCGGAGCGGTGCCCAAAATGGGGGCATTGGCGTCGGCTAGACGGGTAGCGAGGTTGTTCGGAATCTGGCCGCCAGTAGAGAGAATAACACCCTCTGGCTGCTCGAATTCCAGAATGTCCATCACCCGCTCAAAGCTCAGCTCCTCGAAGTACAACCGGTCCGACACGTCGTAGTCGGTGGAAACGGTTTCGGGGTTATAGTTGATGATGATGGTTTTGTAGCCCTCTTCGGCGGCCGTCTGCACGGCATTCACGCCGCACCAGTCGAACTCCACGGAGCTACCGATGCGGTACACGCCCGAGCCCAGCACCATAATAGACTTGTCAGTTTCCGGCTGCAGGTCGTTTTCGGTGCCGTGGTAGGTGCTGTAGAGGTAGTTGGTTTTGGCCGGGAATTCCGCCGCCAGCGTGTCAATCTGCTTGATAACGGGTAGCACACCAAGAGCCTTGCGGCGGGCCCGCACCAGCAGCTCGTCGGCTTTCACGTCACCCTGGCCCAGCAGCTTCACCGCAATTTGCTGGTCCGAGAAGCCGGCTTTTTTTACCTCGCGCAGTAGGCCAGTATCGAGAGCATCCACGCCGCTGCCGCGCTTAGCAGCTAGCTGGTTGCTCAGCTCAAAAATGGTGTACAGGCGCTGCAGGAACCAGTGGTCAATCTTGGTCAGGTCGTGCACCTGTTCCAGGGTATAGCCGGCCTCAAACGCCAGGTTGATGGCGAAGATGCGCTCCTCGTTCGGCTCGCTCAGCAGCTTGTCGATGGTCGCGTTATCCACCTGCTCGGGCTTGTTGGCCACAAAGCCGCGCTTGCCGGTGTCCAGCATGCGTAGGCCCTTCTGAATGGCTTCCTCGAAGGATTTGCCGATGGCCATTACCTCGCCCACGCTCTTCATGGCCGAGCCAATCTGCCGGTTCACACCCTCAAATTTACCTAGGTCCCAGCGCGGCAGCTTTACTACTACGTAGTCCAGGGCCGGCTCGAAGAAGGCCGAAGTAGTCTGCGTTACGCTGTTTTTCAGCTCCGACAGGGAGTAGCCCAGGCTCAGTTTGGCCGCCACAAAGGCCAGCGGATAGCCCGTAGCCTTAGAAGCCAGCGCCGAGGAGCGCGACAAACGCGCATTCACCTCAATTACGCGGTAATCTTCCGACACGGGGTCGAGGGCGTACTGAATGTTACACTCGCCTACAATGCCGAGGTGGCGGATGGTTTTGATGCCGATGCTGCGCAGCTTGTGGTACTCGCGGTTGCTCAAGGTCTGCGACGGAGCTACCACAATGCTCTCCCCAGTGTGGATGCCGATGGGGTCGAAGTTCTCCATGTTGCAGACCGTGATGCAGTTGTCGTACTGGTCGCGCACCACTTCGTACTCCACTTCCTTCCAGCCCTTCAACGACTCTTCCACCAGAATCTGGTCAGAAGTCGTGAAGGATTTCTGGACTAGGGCCCGCAGTTCGTCCATGTTATTAGCGAAACCGCTACCTAGGCCACCCAGCGCAAACGCCGCCCGCACGATGATGGGGAAACCGATTTTCTCGGCCGCGGCCACCGCATCTTCCATGGTGGTCACGGCCACGCTGCGGGCCGAAAGCACCCCAATCTGGTCGAGTTTCTCCTTGAAAATGTCGCGGTCCTCGGTGTCGATGATGCTTTGCACGGGCGTGCCCAGCACCTTCACGTTGTACTTCTCAAACACCCCGGCGCGGAACAGGGCCACGGCGCAGTTCAGGGCCGTTTGGCCACCGAAGGCTACCAGAATACCATCGGGCTGCTCCTTCTTGATGACTTCCTCCACGAAGTAGGGCGTCACGGGCAGGAAGTACACGTCGTCGGCAATGTTGTCCGACGTCTGTACGGTAGCGATGTTGGGGTTGATGAGGATGGTGCGGATGCCTTCCTCTTTCAGCGCCTTGAGGGCCTGGGAGCCGGAGTAATCGAACTCACCGGCCTCGCCAATTTTCAGCGCGCCGGAACCGAGGATGAGAACTTTCTGTGGTTTTTCCATTCTAGGGGGTAGAGTAACAGGCCGCTAGGGCGGTCATGTTAAAAGGCAGTCGTGCTAGGCCGGCTACAGCCGGTGGTTTATGTGGGTAGAGTCGGTGTTAATTAGAAAATAGGGTGTCGCTTTTCACGATTTCCCAGTTGCCGGATGCCCGTTTAGTCATCCAGAGTTTGATGGTGGCATTGCTCCGCTCGCCGTCCAGTAAAAAGCGAAAGACGAGCGAGTCTTTTTTAGCACTCAGGTTCTCCACCTTGAAGTTCTTAGAGGTTATCCGTCCTGTTCGGCTGGTTATTCTGGGGGAAACTCTAGCCGAACTCATTGCCTGGGCAATCAGATCGGCCGGCTCCCCCAGCACTGCTTTCATAAGCGTCCGCTGGCCTAGGTTCCTGACGAAGTAAAACCCCGCGAAAGCCAGCGCCCCCAGCAATACATATCCCCAGTTCGGAAACCCTTTACTCTTTGATGGCATGAGGACTGGGTATTTTATTCGGAGAAAGTGGTGTCGCTCTTAACCATCTGCCATTTGCCATCAGGCTGTTTCATGACTTTGGTCCTGATAGTGGCGGTAGCTTTCTCGCCCTTCAGCACGAGCCGGAAGGAGAGAGAATCCTGCTTCGGTCCAGGCTTCCCGGCGTCAAACTTCCTCGAAACAATCTTGCCGGTACGGCTCAGAATGCGAGGTGAGACATTGCCCTTGTCCAGCATCGAAAGAAAGATATCCTGCTTGCCCACGGCAAGTTTGACGACGTCTTTCATCTTGACGCTCTTAATGAGGTAGAACACCGCAAACGCTACAACTCCCAGCGTTACATACACCCAGTTCCGCGTGCTTCCGCTCTTTTCTTGCATAGTGCTCATGCATTAAAAATGACTGGGCTGAAGATAAGAAACGTCATGCTGAGCTTGCCGGAGCATCTTTATTGCTTCTCTATTGTCAAGGTTATTCCGTCGGACAACTGAAATAAATGATGGCCGCAATGCTCGGTAAAAACAGCTACCTCTTTGTATTCAGGAGCCTCGATAACGAAGGCATAGTAGAATTCAATTTTGGAGTCGTCTTCAAACAAGATGCGTACTACATTATCAGCTGGAAAGTCAGGAGCACTTAGTGTCTCATAATTACCTCCTATTGCAGTCAAATAATCTCTCAGTTTAGTTTTCCAACGTTCTGGCAGATCTGCTTGACGCATCAGGGCTTGTACGTAATTATATATGGACGAATTGGCAGAGAGGCTTCGGCAAGCTCACCATCATAGGAAGTGGCATTCTAGGCCAGTCTACTTCGTGGCTTTGTGCTCGGCTACTGCTTTCAGGAAATCATCGAACAGGTACTCCGTGTCCTCGGGGCCACCGGCGGCTTCGGGGTGGAATTGGGTGGAGAAGAACGGCTTGCTCTTGTGCTTGATGCCTTCGCAGGTGCCGTCGTTCAGGTTCTCGAACAACATTTCCCACTCGGCGGGCAGCGTGTTGGTGTCCACCGCAAAGCCGTGGTTTTGGCTGGTGATGTAGCTGCGCTTGGTGCCCGAGAGCAGCACCGGCTGGTTATGGCTGCGGTGGCCGTACTTCAGCTTGAAGGTGTCGCCGCCCGCGGCCAGGCCCATGAGCTGGGAACCCAAGCAGATGCCGAAGATGGGCTTGTCCTGGCCTAGTGCGGTTTGGAGGTGTTGGATAGTGGGCGTACACATCTTTGGGTCGCCGGGGCCGTTGCTCAGGAACAGGCCGTCGTAGTCGAGCTTGGTGAAGTCGTAGTCCCAGGGCACGCGAATCAGCTCTACGTCGCGCTGCAGGAAGCAGCGGATAATGTTGGTCTTAGTGCCGCAGTCTACCAGCACGATTTTGTGCTGGCCGTTGCCGTAGTGCTTCACCTCGGTGGGGCTCACCTGGGCTACCAGATTATCCTGGTTGGGGTCGTGCAGCTCTACGTCCTGCTCGGCCACAATCTTACCCAACATGGCACCCTTCTCACGCAGGATTTTGGTGAGCATGCGCGTATCCACCCCGAAGATGCCGGGGATGTTGTACTCCGCAAGCCAGTCGCCGAGGCTCTTGGCGGCGTTCCAGTGGCTGTGCTCCTCCGAGTAGTAATTCACTACCAGACCGGCAATGTGAATCTTGTCCGACTCGAAAATCTTGGAAATCGACTCGTACAGTTCCTCGCCTGGTACGCCGTAGTTGCCCACCATGGGGTAGGTCAGCACCAGAATCTGGCCGGCGAAGGACGGGTCCGTGAGGTTTTCGGGGTAGCCGGTCATGGCCGTGCTGAACACCACCTCGCCCGCGGCGGAGGTGAAGGCGCCGAAAGATTGGCCTTGAATTTCAGTGCCGTCTTCCAGGACGAGTTTTACCGATTTAGCGTTTTCCACTCTGTTATGCGAAAAAGGGTTTACTCTGTTATTGATTTTCTGCGGTAGTCAGGCCCGCTCTTCTCTTGTTGAGTTGAGAGCCAATGGCAGGTGCATCCCTCTGCCCGATCAATGCTGATCGGAACCTTACTATTGAGAGGCAATGCGGTACTTCGGCGCCTCTGTTGAGTGTCTTGCGGGTGCGCAGCGTAGCCTTCGCCGGCTTGGGCAGCCGCCCGGATACAATTTCGGCTGGAACAGAACCAAAAATTAGAGGTCTATTCCAGCCGAACGATGACTTAAGCCAAACGGGAGCGAAAGAAGATATATCAATCGGTCCCGCACCCAGCCGCTCCCAGATGTCAGGCATCGGGAAGTCTGGCGGGCACGACTGCTGAAAGAAAATGTGGGAGGCCGTTCTTTCACGGAAAGAACCAGCCGGTTGCTGCGCAATAGTCACCAATGGCAGCGTGCAGCTAATCAGAAGGGGAGCCTGGCTCTTGGGCTTCATCGTGCTACTCATTGGGGCTGCAAGTTAGGCTACAAGTCGCTTACTTTTTTACCTCGGCCGGAATAAGTGTGTACAGCGCCTGTAGGAACCGGTCAACTTCGGCCTTAGTGATGTTCAATGGGGGTAGCAAGCGCAGCACCGTGGGGTCGGAGGCGTTGCCCACGAAGATGTGGAAGTCAGAAAGCAGCTTGTCACGCACGTCCTTGATGGGGAAGTCGTACTTGATGCCTACCATCAGGCCCCGGCCCCGAATTTCCTCGGCCCCAGCGTTGGCTTCCAGTTCCGAGCGGAGATAGTGGCCTAGCTCAGCGGCGTGGTTTAGCAGGTTTTCCTGCTCAATAACCTCCAGCACGGCCAAGGCGGCGGCGCAGGCCAGGTGGTTGCCCCCAAACGTGGTGCCCAGCAAGCCATAGGAGGCCTTCAGCTCCGGCGCAATCAGGATGCCGCCGATGGGGAAGCCGTTGCCCATGCCTTTCGCCACTGAAATAACATCGGGGCGGATGCCGGCGTGCTGGTGGGCAAAGAACTTGCCGCTACGGCCGTAGCCGCTCTGCACCTCGTCGGCAATCAGTAGGGCGCCGTACTGCTTGCACAGTGCGGCTAGGCCAGTCAGGAACTCATCGGAGGGCATGATGATACCGCCTACCCCCTGAATGGGCTCAATGATGGCTGCGCACACGTCGCCGCCTTGCAGCACCTGCTCTACCGCCGCTAGGTCATATTCCACGAAGGAAATGGCGTGGTCGGCATTGAAGGGAGCTACAATTTTAGGGTTATCAGTAGCCGCTACTGCACCGGAGGTACGGCCATGGAAGGCGCCTTTAAAGGCGAGTACACGCTTCTTACCGGTGTGGAAGGACGCCAGCTTCAGGGCATTCTCGTTGGCCTCGGCGCCAGAGTTGCACAGAAACAGTGAGTAGTCCTCGTAGCCCGACACATGGCCTAGCTTCTGAGCTAGCTGCGCCTGAATCGGAATCTGCACCGAGTTGGAGTAGAAGCCGATGTTCTGCAACTGCTCCGTGAGGCGCTGCACGTAGTGCGGGTGGCTGTGGCCGATGCTGATAACAGCATGCCCACCGTAGAAATCCAGGTACTCCTGGCCTTTATCGTCCCAAAGTTTCGCTCCCAACGCCTTTACCGGCGTGATGTTAACGAGCGGATATACATTGAAAAGCTCCATTTTAAAGAAGTAAGAGCTGAGAGGTTAGATGTTATAAGCAGTCGTCAGAACTCAAGAAAAGAACGTCATTCCGAGCTTACCGAGGAATCTCGCGTGCTGATGCTGCCATACTATTCCGGCGTCAACAAGCGAGATTCCTCGACTTCGTTGCGCTACGCTCGGAATGACGTTCTGCAGAATTAGAAGAGCCCCGCTTTCAATCCCAGGCCAGTTGTTTCGGGTAGGCCAAACAGCAAGTTCATGTTCTGCACGGCCTGGCCGGATGCGCCTTTCACGAGGTTGTCGATAACCGAGGTGATGAGTAGTTGCTTGCCGAATTTCTGCACATGCAGCAGGCACTTATTAGTGTTGACTACCTGTTTCAGGTGAATTTCTTTATCCGACACCGTGGTGAAGGGGGCGTCCTGGTAGAACTTCTGGTACAGCTCTCGCGCCTCTTCTTGGGTCAAGTCCGATGGCGTATAGACGCTGGCGAAGATGCCCCGGGAGAAGTTGCCACGGTACGGAATGAAGTGCATGGCGCTTTCCAGCTGCGGCTGCAGTTGCGCCAGGCTCTCCCCAATTTCGCCGAGATGCTGGTGCGTAAAGGGCTTGTAGATAGACACGTTATTCGTGCGCCACGAAAAGTGCACCGTCTCCGACAAGCTCTGCCCTGCGCCCGTGCTGCCTGTAATGGCCGATACGTGCACGTCGTCCGTGAGCTTTCCGGCCTGGGCCAGGGGTAGCAAGGCCAGCTGAATAGCCGTAGCAAAACAGCCAGGGTTGGCAATGCTCTGGGCCTGCTGGATGCGGCTCTTGTTCAGCTCCGGCAACCCGTACACAAACTCCCGGCCTTCAAACTCCGCATCGGCTTCCAGGCGGAAGTCGTTGCTCAGGTCGATGATGTGGGTAGTTTCGGGCAGTTCGTGCTTCGTGAGCCAGGCTTTGGAGTTACCGTGGCCTAGGCACAAGAACACCACGTCTTCATCCCCCCCCAGCTCCGAGGCAAATACCAGGTCCGTCTCGCCCACTAAGTCGTCGTGAACCTGGTAGATGGGGTTGCCGGCGTTGGAAGAGCTGACGATGGCGCCCAGCTCCGCGTATTCGTGGTGCAGCAGAATACGGACAAGCTCCCCGGCCGTGTAGCCGGCGCCCCCTACGATGCCAACCTTAATTTTCATCGTTGAACGAGCTGTGAATCCGCAGCTGGTTGCTGAAGATCTTGATGAAGCCCTTGGCATCGCGGCCGTCCCAGGCATCGTTTTCCTCGCCGTAGGTGGCCACTTTGGAACGCATCATGTCGTATTTCGACTCAATGCCTTGCAGCTCGAACTGGTAGGGCTTCAAGGTCACGAACACCTGGCCCGAAACGCGCTCCTGCGACGACGTGAGGAAAGCCTCCATGTCGCGCATTACGGGGTCGAGGTACTGCGCCTCGTGCAGCAGGGTGCCGTACCAGTTGGCGATGTAGTCCTTGTGCAGCAGCTGCCAACGGCTGGAGGTGTGCTTCTCCAGCAAGTGGTGAGCCTTCAGCAGAATCAGCGGAGCGGGAGCCTCGAAGCCTACGCGGCCTTTGATGCCAAGAATAGTGTCGCCCACGTGGGTGTCACGGCCAATAGCGTAGCGGCCACCCAAGTCGTTGAGCTCTTGAATCAGCTCCACGGGGTTCATCGACTTGCCATTCAGCGCCACGGGCTCACCCTTAGCGAATGTAATTTCAACGGTAGTAGGCTCGTTGGCCGTGAGTTGCGTGGGGTACGCCGACTCGGGCAGCGCCTGGTGCGAAGTCAGGGTTTCTACGCCGCCCACGCTGGTGCCCCAAATACCCTTGTTGATGGAGTACTTGGCCTTTTCCCAGCTCATCTCGAAGCCGTGCTGATTCAGGAAGTCAATCTCGGCCTGACGCGACAGTTTTAGGTCGCGGATGGGCGTGATGATTTCCGTGTTGGGCGCGATAACCGAGAAAGCCACGTCGAAACGTACTTGGTCGTTGCCGGCGCCGGTGCTGCCGTGGGCAATGTAGTCAGCCTTGTGCTCCCGGGCGTACTCGGCAAGGGCCAGTGACTGGAACATACGCTCCGCGCTGACGCTCAGCGGGTAGGTGTCGTTCTTGAGGATGTTGCCAAAAATGAGGTAGCGCAGGCAGTCATGGTAGAATCGCTGGGTCACGTCAATCACCTCGTGCTTAGTCGAGCCCAGTTCGTAGGCTCGCTTCTCGATGGCTGCTAGCTCTTCCTCGGAAAAGCCGCCGGAGTTGACAATGACGGTGTGAACTTCCAGACCCAGTTCGCGGGTCAGATATACAACGCAGTAGGACGTATCCAAGCCGCCGCTGTAGGCTAAAACTACCTTTTTCATTATTGGCCTTGGGGTGTAAGAATCTCAATCGACTCCTGAACGATCTGGCCGTACTGGTCATCGAGCTTGTCGTAGACCATGCCAGTGCACAGGCACATTTTGCGCTCGTTTTCCATCAGGATGCCGTAGTTTTTGCAGCTAGAGCAGCCCTTCCAGAAATCGTCGCTCTGGGTCAGTTCGGGGAAGGTAACCGGGCGGTAACCCAGCTCATTGTTGATCTTCATCACGGCCGCTGAGGTAGTGATACCGAAGATCTTAGCCGCCGGGTATTTCGTGCGCGACAGCTCAAATACGCGGTGCTTGATGGCGCGGCCGAGACCTTCCTTGCGGAGCTCCGTATTCACAATGAGGCCCGAGTTGACCACAAACTTGTTGTCCTCGAAGGTCTCGATGTAGCAGAAGCCCGCCAGCTGCTCATCCACGAAGGCGATAATGGCGTCGCCCCGGTCCATCTTCTTGATCAGATAGTTAGGGTCGCGCTTGGCGATGCCGACTCCGCGCGCTTTGGCGGATTCGGCGTACCATTGACAGAGGGTTTCCACATACTGCGCATCGGCAGCATCGGCGACTCGTAAAAGCATGGTCGAAGCTCGGTTGGTTACCGCTGTATACGGCAACAGACTCGGGAAGACGGTAAAGGAGGAGCTAGAAGTGCAGCGGTGGGGTGTGGCTGCGCCGTAACCAGAACAGGTTCTGGTGCCAGAAAAGAAGCCCGGAAATGTGGGGAAGCCAGTTTAGCAAGCCGCCAAGGCGGCGCAGAACGTGAAATCGGCTAGGGGAGGCGCACCAGGGCTTACACTCGTGTCAATTCGTTATTCGTAGAAACTTTCTTCAGCAGGGGGCTAAGGTTGGAGGCCCTTGCGTCGTCGGGGATAGTGTGCTAACTGGCCGACGAGATATTGCATGCCAGCGCTTAAGCTGGCATTGTTCGCACGACCAGATTGGGTCGTCGCAGAAGCGCAATAGAAGAGAGACGAATCATGAAGACTGCCGTGAGGCGAGAGAGGTGTTTCTGCGGTTTAAAATGAATTGGACCGCTAAATCGTTGCAAAACTAGATGTTTTTTTTCGGAAACTTTGTCGGCCCAACTTTAAAAAATAGTTATCACTCTATGTGGGTTTCCGTTAGCAGGTAGCTCAACGGTTAGCATGTTTTGGCATTCGGTGGCCGTACGCGCCATTTTTCCCTTTTCCCTCCTATGCGTGAAGGCTTAAAAATATTTAAGATTGGTGGCGGCATCATTGACGATGAAGCACAGCTAGGCCACTTCCTGACGGAACTAGCCCGCATACCCGGCCAAAAGATTCTGGTGCACGGCGGGGGCAAAGGCGCCAGCCAGATGCTGCAAAGCCTAGGCATTGAGCCCCAGATGGTGCAGGGCCGCCGCATCACCGATGCTGCTACCCTCGACATTGTGACCATGTTTTACGCGGGCAAAACCAACAAGCAAGTGGTGGCGCTGCTACAAGCCGCCGGCGTGAATGCCCTAGGCCTGTCGGGCGCCGATGGCAACGTTATTCGGGCCGTGAAGCGCCCAGTGAAGGACATCGACTACGGCTTCGTGGGCGACTTGCCCGAGGACAGCATCAACACCACCTTGCTAGGCCAGTTGCTGCAGGCCGGCATCACGCCCGTGTTCTGCGCCATCACCCACGATGGCCTAGGCCAGTTGCTCAACACCAACGCCGATACCATTGCCAGCACCCTGGCCCGCGCCCTGGCCGCGCAGTATGAGGTGGAGTTGCACTTCTGCTTCGAGAAAGATGGCGTGCTCGCGGACATCAACGATGGACAGTCGGTAATTCCGCAGATAGTGCCGGTCCAGTACCAGCAGTTAAAAGCCGAGGGTGTTATTGCCGCTGGTATGGTGCCTAAACTCGATAATGCCTTTGCAGCGTTGGAAGCTGGGGTGGAGCGTGTGGTGATTGAAAACGCACTCAAGATCAACGAACCCGTGAAAACTGTGCTATGCCGGAGCTAATCGAGCGGCTGACCGAGGACGCCATTGAGCTGCTGCAGGAGCTGATTCAGACGCCCTCCTTGTCAAGGGAAGAAGACCAGACGGCGGAGCTGATCTTTCGATTTCTGACCTTCCACGGCGCCCACCCGCGGCGGGATAAGAACAACGTTTGGGCCATGTCAAAGCATTTTGATGCCGCTAAGCCCACCATCCTGCTCAACTCCCACCACGACACCGTAAAGGCTGGCACCACCTGGACTTACGACCCGCTGGGCGCGGTAATAGAAGGCGACAAGCTGATTGGCTTGGGCAGCAACGATGCCGGGGCTTCGGCGGTGAGCTTGCTGGCTACGTTCCTGTACTTCCATGAGCGCACCGACCTAGCCTACAACCTCATCTGTGCCATTACGGCCGAGGAAGAAGTGTCGGGGATAAATGGTATCCGGAGCGTACTGCCCCAGCTAGGCCATATCGACTTGGGGATTGTTGGAGAGCCCACCCAAATGGACCTAGCCGTGGCGGAAAAGGGCCTGGTGGTGCTCGACTGCGTGGCCCACGGCCGGACCGGGCACGCCGCCCGCGAGGAAGGCGAAAACGCTCTCTACAAAGCCGTAGCCGACATCCGGTGGTTCGAGCAATTCCGCTTCCCGGAAGTATCACCGCTGCTGGGCCCGGTGAAAATGACCGTAACGCAGATTCAGGCGGGCACCCAGCACAACGTTGTGCCCGACCGCTGCACTTTCGTGGTAGATGTTCGTACCAATGAGCTGTATTCCAACCAAGAAGTAGTGGAGCTCGTGCGCCAGCATGTCACCTCCGAGGTTACACCGCGCTCTACCCATCTCAACTCCTCGCGCATTGAGCTAGGCCACCCGCTGGTGCAGCGCAGTATAGGCCTAGGCCGCCGTACGTTTGGCTCCGTCACGCTATCTGACCAATCTATGATGCCATTCACGACAGTGAAGATTGGCCCCGGCGACTCAGCCCGCTCTCACACGCCCGATGAGTACATCCTGCTCAGCGAAATCCGAGATGGTGTGCAGGGCTACGTAGCTTTGCTGGACGGACTAGTACTGTAGCGCGAAGCTCCCGCTTCGCGTATCGTAAAACGAACTACAAACAGCGTCATGCTGAGCTTGTCGAAGCATCTATACTGAGGGTAATAGCATCAATTCGATTGATTCAGAATATATGAAATCTCACATTGTCGTTCTATCCCTAGTGAGCTTATTATCCTCAACAAGTTTCGCTCAGATAGAGCAGAGGCCTACTAAGTCGCAACATCTTCGGATGGAGAACCTATTGGGCAAATGGGTTAGCTCAGCTACTGAATGGGAAGAAAGAACAATCGTTTCAAAAAAGGAGGTTGTCAAAAAAACCTCGAAGATCCATTGTAATGTTTGCTCTGAAATAACTTTCAGAGCGGACTCAATAGCTACAATAAAACTCGAAGGTTCGAGCGAATATTCATTACCTAATTTTATTTGGGGTATTCGAGGTAATAATCTTTTAATCCGCCACCTAAATCCAGAGCGGCCTGGAGACAGTGAGTCAAATTTTTTGCCGGAAGGACGATATAATATTGCCCTCAAAAAGAGCGAAGGCTTAGGCCAATATACAGAGCTTGTCTTGACGAACGAAAACGGTATACATTACACCTTGACCAGAAGTATGTGTGATAATTAAGTTGTTAATAAAGACATAGTTTTAAAATCCATTCAACGATTATCAACCACCCCTAACCCCGCCTCATCTGAGGAGGGGAACTAGACTGTAGCTTCTAGGCCTGTTCCAGCGTGGCAATGTCAATTTTGTGCATCTGCATCATGGCTGCCATTTTGCGCTGAACACGGGCCGGATCATCACTGCTAAGCAATTGTCCCATCTTTGCCGGCGTGATTTGCCACGACACCCCGAACCGGTCTTTTAGCCAGCCACAGTCGCCCGGCTCGCCGCCATTGGCCGTTAGTTGGTCCCATAGGTGGTCAATTTCCGCCTGGTCGGCGCAGCTAACTGACAAGGAAATGCCGGTAGTGAAGGTGAAATATGGTCCTCCGTTTAGAGCCACGTACTTTTGTCCGGCCAACTCGAACTCCACGGTCATCACGCTGCCCGCCGGCATGTACGTTCCCTGGGGGTAGTAGGTAATGTTCGTGATGCGCGAGTCTTTGAAAATAGTCGTGTATAACTTGGCGGCTTCTTCCGCCTGATCATTGAAAGTCAGGAAGGTGATAATCTTTTGCATGACGCGGTAGGGCTTGAAGGTGATAAGCGAAATTACCACGCCTGCCTGGCCTCAAAGGCGGTAAAAGCCGACAAAAACCGGGTTGATTGCGACAAAGCGTTTTGTAACTCAACGAGGTAGAACATAGTACTGAGGAGCCACTATGCGTAGCTTCTGCACAACCTGAAATATGAAAATCTGGGATAAGGGCATTGCCGTCGATAAGAAGATAGAACAGTTCACCGTAGGCCGCGACCGGGAGCTGGATATGTACCTCGCGCAGTTCGACGTGCAGGCCTCCAAAGCCCAGGCCAACATGCTTTCAAAAGCCGGGCTGCTCTCAGAAGAAGAAAACCAGCAACTGCAACAGGGCCTCACGGAACTCGCCGCGCATATCGAGGAGGGTACTTTCACTATTGAGGAGGAGTTCGAGGATGTGCATTCCAAGATTGAGTACTATCTCACGGACAAATTCGGAGACGCGGGTAAGAAAATCCACACCGCTCGCTCCCGCAACGATCAGGTGCTTACGGCTATTCAGCTGTTTCTGAAGGATTACACGGAGCGCGCCGCGGCCAAAACGCTGGAGCTAGTGCAAGTGCTGCTGCAGAAGGCTGAGGTGCACAAAGAAGACCTGATGCCCGGCTACACCCACTTCCAGGCCGCCATGCCTAGCTCTTTCGGGCTGTGGTTTTCGGCTTATGCTGAGCACCTGTTGCTGGACTTGGCCCTGTTTGAAGCTGCGCACACCGTAGCTGACCAAAACCCGCTGGGTTCCGGCGCCGGCTTCGGTAGCTCGTTCCCCATCGACCGGCTCCAGACCACTCAGGAAATGGGATTCAGTAACCTGGCCGTGAGCAGCGTGGGCGCCCAGATGCTGCGCGGTAAAACCGAGAAAACGGTGGCGTTTGCCCTGGCCGGCATGGCGGCTACCCTTGCCAAGATGGCCTATGATCTGGTGCTGTACAATGGCCAGGATATGGCCTTCGTGGAGTTGCCCAAGGAGTTTACCACCGGCTCCAGCATCATGCCCCACAAGAAAAACCCCGATGTGTTTGAGCTAATTCGGGCGCGCTGCAACGCTCTGCAGGCCCTGCCCAACACGCTCATGCTGGCCACCAGTAACCTGCCCAGCGGCTACCACCGCGACTTCCAGATCCTGAAGGAGCTGCTCTTCGAGCCCATGACCCAGTTTCTCGACATCCTCGACATTGTGCTCTTCGCCCTGCCCCAGTTGCGCATCAAGCCCAACCTGCTGAACCAGGAGAAGTACGACGCCGTATTCACCGTCGAAAATATCAACCAGCTCATCCAAAGCGGCACGCCTTTCCGCACCGCCTACAAGCAAGTAGGCCTAGCCGTGGAAGATGGCAGCTACGTGCCGCACAAGGAATTCCAAACTACCCATTTGGGCAGCGTGCACAACCTAGGCCTAGATGTGATTCAGGCGAAGGTGGCCCGCTTACGAGAAACAAGTAGCCTAGTGAAAACCGCTTTATAGGCGGTTCTCACTAGCCAAAATCCTTCTGATACCTCTCAGCCAGTCAACTATATCGTCGGGATGTTCGAAATATCTGTTGGCATCCTCTGCGGCAGTCTGCCATGATGGTGGGTCTGATACCAGAGCTTCTAGTTCTTTGATTACCTCAGAAACACTTTCTGGTCTTGCTTCAGCTTTGTAATTAATTGTAACCTCCTCGTCGCTTAGATCGAAAAGGTCCGCATCAGGGAAATAGCCTCCTAAAAATTGGTATAGCTGCGGATATTTTTCCTTGTATTGCATAGCTACTTCCTACTTCTTTAGCGGGCCGGCTATTCTCATCGTCAGCCGAACGTCAGCTGGTTTACCGTTTTGGTGACCGGGGGTGAAGGGTTTGATGTCGCTAAAAGCGGTAGCTAAAGCCGGATCAACGGATGCTTCCGACTCTGCAGGCTGTGGGCCCAAGGCAGGCAGGCGGGCCTTGCCGGTCTGGTCGATGATGAAGGTGACGTAGGCCTCGCGGCCTTTGGCTGAGCCGCGTACGTGGCTGCTGATAAATGTCTGAAGGCCTTCTTTCCCCCCATCTGAGTAAACGGGCATTTGCTCAACATAGGTGTAAAGACTGCGCCCTTCAAACTGCGGCTTCATTTGCTGACTCGGTGGAACCGCGTTTGGCATGGGAGCCGGCGCAGGAGCGGTCTGCGCGGTAGCCGTCGAGCTTACAAGGAATAGGCCTAGACCTAAGATTGCGGAGAATGACCAATATGATTGAGTTAGCATAACTATTTGATATGTAGCAAGGAATACTGTTTAGGTTGATTTGCTATCGGTTGCGGCCGTACTGTTCGTGGGAGCTTACCCAGTCACTGCTGCTGATGGCGGAACCCAAGCTCAACTCACCAGCAAGTACCACGCCAGCTACGATTTCGGCAAACTTGTTCACGGTGCCGCGGCCCACGCAGCCCAACATGCGCAGGCACTCGTTTTGGGTGGCTAGGCCAGTGCCACCGCCATGAGTAGCCACGATGAGCGAGGGAATGGTGATGCTCAGGTACAGGTCGCCTTCCTTCGTGACTTCGGAGTACAGCACCCCCGCCGATGATTCCGACACGTTGGCTACGTCTTGGCCGGTGGCAATGAACAGGGCCGTGATGCCGTTGGCAGAGTGGGCCCCGTTGTTGTTAGCTCCGGAGAGGAAGGCGCCCACGTTGCTGACCTGGCCGTGGTAGGCCAGTTGCTCGGGCGTGACGCGCATGCGTTGTTGCAGAATGTCGCGCTTGATAACGCACTCCGCCACCACGCGCTTGCCGCGGGTTCGCATCACGTTGATTTGCGAAGCCTTCTTATCGGTAGCGAAATTCGATTCAAGGTAGAAGTGGCGGATGGGGGCACCCTTGTAGTGCTCCAGAATCCAGGAGCAGGCGGCGAAGGTTGCCCGGCCTACCATGTTCTGGCCGGCGGCGTCGCCGGTAGAGAAGTTGAAACGCAGGTAGGCGAACTTGTTGGCCAGGTAGGTGTCGATGTACTGGAGCTTGGCCACGCGGGAGGTGCTTTCGGCCTCGGGGCGGATGCGCTCAATTTCCTCTGCTACCCAGCGGCCAAAGTCGCGGGCTCCACGGGCATCATCAAACACAAATACCGGGGCGCGCTGCATGGCATCGCCAATGACAGTGCACTTCACGCCGCCGCAGAGGTTGAGCACCTGGATGCCGCGGTTGTAACTAGCTACCAGGGTGCCCTCGGTGGTGGCCATCGGGATGAGGAAGTCGCCCTGGGCGTGCTCCCCATTCACGCGCAACGGGCCGGCTAGGCCTACCGGAATCTGGGCCACGCCCGTAAAATGCTCGCAGTTACCCTGCAGCATGTGGGCATCGAAGGAGTAGTGCTTTAAGTGCTGAAACTCCTGGCCCGAAAACTCCTCCGCGAAGCGCTGACGGGCCTGCACGGCTTCTTCGGAGTAATCATCTTGCTCGGAGCGAGGGATGCGGGTTCGGTTTTCGGGCCGCAGGGCAATGGCATCTTCTACTTCCACCGTTAGCTCCCCAAACGGATCGGCGGCAAATTGCACCTGCACCGTGTGCATACCTTCCTTCAACTGTTCCGTAGCCAGGTGAAAGGTAGCCGACTGGCCTACGGGCAGGTTCACGCCGTTGCCATCAGAGTTCAGCGCCACAGCGGGCCGCACGTTGCCCTCACCCATATCTAGCGCAATCTGCTCAGCCGGAATGTGCACCCCATCAATCTGCACGTGGTCGATGCGCGTCACGCGGACCGTATCCAGTCGGTTTTTGATGCTGAAGGCTACCCCTTCAGGCGTGTTGTGTAGGCTGCCGCGAGTGTAGAGCAACTTGAGCAGCATGGGGCTAGGCGTGAAGAGCATAGGGCGGGAGAGTTAGGTTGGAAGTGCAGGAAAGTAGGAAGGTTTTAGTTCAGTACGAAAGCTGTATAAAACTGCCGACGGTTTATCGAAGTGTAAACGTAATTGGCAAAGTGTACCGGACATCTACAGGACGGTTTTGCTGCTGACCAGGTGTCCAGTTGCCCATTTGGCGCACTACCCGAATAGCTTCCTTATCAAGCAGTGGCTCTAATCCTTTAACTACTTCAACATTCGCTACCTGCCCGGTTTTCGTGACAATGAAGCTTATAAAGATCTTTCCGGATGCCTTAGCACCACTAGGGTAATGAAGGGTTTGCTTAATGTACTTCTGTAGGGCTTCCTGACTGCCATCCTTGTACTTGGGCATCTGCTCTACTACCATTCCCAGCCAGTTATCCGGTACCTGCTGCGCTTTCGCCGCTACTTTCCGCACCTGCGCCAGCGCCTCCTGCCCCGACAGGCCTAGGCCACATACTAGCACCAGCGCCACCAGAAACCGCCGTAGCTTTTGGCGCAGCAGTGGCCTAGGCGCCAACTGCTCCGGCCTAAACCGCCCGCAGACCCGGCCATCGGGCGAGTTTTGGAAAGCGGCGGCTAAATCGGCTTGGCTGGAGGTAGTAAAATTGATGACCACCCGGTCGCACTGGGCGCAATGGTGGCCTAGCGCCACGGGCGTCATCTGCTGCCAGTCTTCTTGGCAAGTGTTTAGCTTCACATTCAGGATAGGTAGCGGGAGCATAGCAGTAGCGGATAGGTCCTGGAAAATACAGGTTTATCCGCTAACACGGTTACCTCACCCCCGTCCCCTCTCCCTGAGGAGAGGGGACGGGGGTGAGGTGAACGGGGAGCTACTCGAAGAACTCCTGGCCGTTGGCGTCGATGTAACCGGGCTGGCCGCTGGCGGTGATGACGCGGGCAATGTCGCCCAGAAACGGATCGGCTTGGCGGTAGCGGAGTTCGGTGAGGGTGTTGCCTTCCTCATCAAGGTAGCCCCAGAGGCCTTCGCGCTGCACGGCCGGAAACACCAAGTTGCCTTCCGTCCGGATGGCGTCGTAGGTTAGGGGTTGCACCAGTTTGCCCTTGCTGTTGATGACGCCCCACTTCGCACCCTGGCGCACGAACAGCAAGCCGTTGTAATTCTCCCGAATCTCATCGTATTCGGCGGGTACGCTGGCTGTGCCCACCGTGAAGCGGAAGCCTACCTTCCCATTCTTGCGCACAAGGTCGCCATGCTCTAGGGGCTCCACCTCAGGCTCAGGCGGGGCGGGCTCGGTCAGGCGGCGGCCACTGAGGTCGATGTCGAAGGTTTCGCCGTTGAGCTCCACGGTAGCATGGCCGTGCCGGAACGTGCTGGCGCGGGTGTACTGAATGGGCGTGATAGGGTTGCCGCCGCCATCAATGTAGCCGTAGAGCGCGCCCTGGCGCACCCAGGCTATTTCCGCCACGAAGGGGCCGGCCTCATCGTAGCGGATGGGCAGCACCAAGCGGCGCGTGTGGTCGGCGTAGCCCCAGCGCTTACCCTGCCGGAACGGCACCAGCCGTGAAGGAGCTGTTTGCGCCGCGGCCTGTTCCTGTGCCGCCAGCATTCCCAGTAAGAATAAGAGCGTAGCACGATTCATTAGGAAGGGCAACGGGAGAGTACTGGGTATAGCAGCGAAGATACAGGTCCGGTACAAACCTTCTGCTTACTTCTTGGTTGGTTCACCCGTTCTTCACCGACTGGCAGTAATATTAGCGCCGGGAGTTTGTCAGCTTTCGACGGAAATGCTGGATTTTACCCCTAGGCCACAGTTGGTGTTGTATCTTTGCCTCCTCTCAACAGGCGTTTGTTTGGCCGCCTTTGCTATATGTCTTCTTCACTACCGAACTATCCTCGTTTCACACTCGGCGACAGCTTAACGTCGGAGCAACTGGATTTTTTTCGCGAATACGGCTTTTTACACTTCCGCGCTTTTATCTCCCCCGAAACGGTTCAGAGCTTGTTGCAAGCTTCTGAAGATGTGCAGCAGCGCTGGCTGGCCGACGGGGTGCAGAAAGTAAATGGCGTGCCCATCAAGTACGGTAAAGACGTGGATGGCTCGCCTATTGTGCAGCGGTTTGCGTTTGCCTCGCACCACAGCCCTGTGCTGCACGAGTTTCTGCAAGACCCACGCTTCCGAGCACTGTTTCCGCTGCTGGAAGCTCCGCACGGCCGGGTAGGTGAAAACGAGAAGGATGGTCTCGTTATCAACCACTACGTGAACGTGGCGGGCAGTGAGTTCTCGCAGATGGGCTGGCATACCGATTCTTTGCGCGACGTGTTTTACGGCAAGAAAATTGGCCCCATGCTCAACGTGGGGGTGCACCTAGATGGTACGCCGGCTACTAATGGGGGCCTGCGCGTGATTCCGGGCACGCACCGCCAGGGCCTGCGCGACATCCTCTTCCGCAAGAAGTACTACAAAGACGTAGGCCCCGACTCCAACGAAATAGCCGTAGAAACCGAGTCAGGTGACCTAACCGTGCACGATGGCCGCATGTGGCACCGCGTAGCTCAGTCACCGCTAGTGGGCGAGGCCTCGCGCCGCCGGGTGATGTATGTGCCCATTATCTCGGGTAAATACGAGCCCAAGCACGAGAATAGTCCTACGCCTTTTTACCTACGGTTCCTCCATTTGGTTAAATAGTGAACTTGTGAAGGGCTGAAGTTGCTGTAATTACTAATAGGCAGTAGTGCCGCTTCGCCTTTCTCAACCTCACAACTTCGCAATTTCACTCTTGAAAACTGCCCTAATTACTGGTGCTTCTCGCGGAATTGGTCGGGCCTTAGCGGCCGAGCTGGCTCACTGTGGCTACCATCTGCTGCTGGCCGCTCGCTCCGCCGATCAACTGGAGCAGGTAGCCGCCGAGCTGCGCCAGCGTCATGGCATTGAGGTTCACGTATATGCTGCCGACTTGGCTACGCCCGGCGCCGCCGCGGCGCTAGCCGCTTGGGCTCAGGCGCAAACCTCGGAGCTGGCGGTGCTAGTTAATAATGCTGGCTATGGCTTGTGGGGGCGCTTTGAGGAGTTGTCGTTGGAAGAGCAACAGAACATGCTGCAACTCAACATGCTGCTCCCCATGGAACTAACTCACGCCCTGTTGCCCCAGCTACGCCAGCAGCCGAAGGCCTACATTCTGAATGTGGCCAGCACGGCGGCCTACCAAGCCGTACCCACGCTCACACTCTACGCCGCCAGCAAGGCTTTTTTGCTGAGCTTTTCCCGCGGCTTGCGTTACGAGCTGCGCGACACCAGCGTATCGGTAACCTGCCTCAGCCCCGGTTCTACCACCACCGATTTCGCCGACCGGGCGGGCATGAACGCTCAGCTCCAGGAAACTGCCAACAAGGTATCCATGACGCCCCAGCAAGTAGCGCAGGCGGCGGTAGCGGCCCTGTTGAGTGGGGTGGCAGAAATTATTCCGGGCACCCTCAACAAGGTGTCGGCCAAGCTCACCAGCTTCGTGCCCAAATCTCTGACCGAGCGCATTGCAGCGGGCATCTACGAGAAGCATCTGAAGTAAATAGAGTCTACTCTCAAAAATGCCACGGGCCGCTGCGGTATGCAGTGGCCCGTGGCATTTTTGAGAGTAGACTCTATCTGTCATGATGAAAGCCGGAGAAGGTGGCCTACGTTTGTAAATGAGCAGCTGGCCTGGCAGGCCGAGAAATTTGGCCAGCTAGCCAGTAGGCCAATAAGGTGAGTGGTACGGCAGCTAGCACATCATACGTGTAATGAGCGTGCTGTACCAGCACTAAGCAGCCGATAAGGAGAGTAGCCACAGCCAGCGCCCCCCGCCGCCAGCCCGGTGGTACGGCTAAGGTAAGTAGCAGCAGTGTGGCCGTGTGGCCCGAGAAGAATAAGTCTTTGGTAATGGGCTCAGGCGCGGCGTAGAAAAAACGCTCTACCAATGGGTCGCGCAGTATTAGGAGGCCCGTGGGGGGCTCTAGTGGCAGCAGAAATAGGGTGCAGCACCGCAGCAGGTGCAGCAGCCAGTACGCCCACAAAGTCCGCAGCAGCCGCAGTGGCCTAGGCACCAGCGTAACCACGCCTAGGCCTATTCCGAGATAAATCACCACAAAGGCGGGGACCGATACATTGTGGGCCGGTAGCCAAGCCAGGAGTGGATCGGGGAGGAGCCGGCCGGGCCGGGCCTGTACAAAGGCAAAAAAGCGGGGCAGCAAGGCCGCCAGCGTAAGTAACAGGCCTAGCACTGCAACCAGCCGCCCGCGAAAGGCGGACTTAGCCCAGGCTTCGCGCCACGTAAAAGAAGGTGAGTTCATCAGAAAAACGGCGCCCCGATAACCCACAAGCCAAAGCGGGCCGGGCGCGGCTGCAAGTTGGCAAAGCGGCCATTAAATCAGGTGGCACTGGCCTAGGTGTTTTTTTAGCTGAAGCATTCCATTGAAGCGGGTTTGCGGCGTACCTTTTCGGCTACCTGTGTCCCGCATTGCTTAGCTTACCGTCCTCTGATGAAGTTTCTTTCCGCCGCTCCTGTGGTAGCAGCTCTGCTGACTGCCGCCCCTGCTCTGGGTCAAAATACTGCTCTTAACGCCCGCATTGCCCAACTCGCCGCGCAGGAAGAAAGCAAAGTCATTGCGTGGCGGCGCGATTTTCATCAGCATCCCGAGCTCGGCAACGAGGAGAAACGCACGGCGGGCATTGTGGCCGCTCACTTGAAAAAGCTAGGCCTAGAAGTGCAGACTGGTGTGGGTCGTACGGGCGTGGTAGGCATCCTGCGGGGCGGTAAGCCCGGCCCCGTGGTAGCATTGCGCGCCGATATGGATGCCCTACCCGTCACGGAAGCCTCTGGGGTGCCCTTTGCTTCCACCGTCAAGACCACCTACTTGGGCCAGCCGGTGGGCGTAATGCACGCCTGTGGCCACGATGCTCACACCGCCATGCTCATGGGAGCCGCTGAGGTGCTGAGCCAGGTAAAGAACGATCTGCCCGGCACCGTGAAGTTCATCTTCCAGCCCGCTGAGGAAGGCTCCTTGCCTGGCGTGGAGGGCGGCGCCAAGCTGATGATCAAGGAAGGCGTGCTTGAAAACCCGAAAGTGCAAGCCGTGTTCGGCCTGCACATCAATGCCCAAACCGAGGTGGGCCAGCTCGCCTACCGGCCCGGTGGTGAAATGGCCAGCTCCGACCGGTTTACCATCAAGGTACTCGGCAAAGGTGCCCATGGGGCTCGGCCCTGGAGCAGCGTCGACCCCGTAGTTACGGCTGCGCAAATCATTGTAGGCCTGCAAACTATCGTTAGCCGCCAAGTAAACCTCACCGACGATGCCGCCGTGGTAACGGTGGGCACTCTGAAGGCGGGTGTGCGCTACAACGTCATTCCGGCCGATGTAGAGCTGAGTGGCACCATTCGCGCCTTCAACCCCGCCACGCAGGAGCAGATCTGGGCTGCCATTCGCCGCACGGCCACTAATATTGCCGAAAGTGCCGGTGCTACCGCCGAGGTCAATATTGAGTCGTACGTGCCCGTCACCTTCAACCACTTGGCTCTCACGGCGCGCATGGTGCCAACCCTGCAAGCCGTAGCCGGCGGCCCCGCCAACGTGAAGGAAGTGAAGCCCAACACCTGGGCCGAGGACTTCTCGCTGTATCAGGAAAAAGTGCCGGGCCTGTTCGTGTTTGTGGGCGGCATGCCTAAGGGCCAGGACCCCGCCACCGCCGCCGACCACCATACGGCCGGCTTCAAACTAGATGAGAGCGGCTTCACGCTGGGCGTTAAAACCCTGGCTACTCTAGCCACCGATTACCTGGAAATGAACAAATAATGCGCTAGGCCAGTGGTTACCTGCCGCACGTTGCCCCTCCTTACTTTGTCTTCCTCCTTGTGTCTTCTTTGCTTATGAGAATAACGCATTACGCCCTCCTAGCCCTCGTAGTAGGGGGCAGCATAACCCGCGCCACTGCCCAGAATAAAACGCTGAACGACCGGATTGCCAAGCTCTCGGCTCAGCAAGAAACGCAGGTAGTGGCCTGGCGCCGCGACATTCACGAGCACCCGGAGTTGGGCAACCAGGAAACCCGCACGGCGGCGCTGGTAGCCGAGCAACTCAAAAAGCTAGGCCTAGAGGTACAAACTGGTGTGGCACGCACGGGTGTGGTAGCATTGCTGCGCGGCGGCAAGCCCGGTCCCGTAGTAGCCCTGCGCGCCGACATGGACGCCCTGCCCGTGACGGAAAGCGTGAATATTCCCTTCGCCTCTAAAGCGCGCACCACCTACAACGGGCAGGAAGTGGGCGTGATGCACGCCTGCGGCCACGACACCCACGTAGCCATGTTGCTAGGTGCGGCCGAGGTATTGAGCCAAGTGAAAAAGGACCTGCCGGGCACCGTGAAGTTTATCTTCCAGCCCGCCGAGGAAGGCTCCTTGCCCGGCGTAGAAGGTGGCGCCAAGCTGATGGTGAAGGAAGGAGCCCTCGAAAACCCCAAGGTCGATGCCATCTTCGGCGTTCATATCAACGCGCAAACTGAGGTGGGCACCCTTAAATACCGGCCTGGTGGGGAAATGGCTTCTTCAGACGTGTTCAGCATCAAGGTGAAAGGCAAGTCGGCGCATGGCGCATATCCGTGGCTGGCCGTGGACCCAGTCGTAACCGCCGCCCAAATTATTATGGGCCTGCAAACTATCGTGAGTCGGCAGACGGAGCTAACCCAGGATGCGGCGGTGCTGACAGTGGGCATGGTGCACGGTGGGGTGCGCAACAACATCATTCCGGAGCAAGTGGAGCTGACGGGTACCATCCGGACCCTGGACAAAGACATGCAGCAGAAGATATGGGCTGCCATCCGCCGCACAGCTACCAATATTGCGGAAAGCGCCGGCGCCACGGCTGAGGTGGAAATTACCAACTACGCCCCTGTCACCTTCAACGACTTGCGCCTAACGGAGCAAATGGCACCCAGCTTGCGCCGCACGGCCGGCCCCGACAAAGTAGTGGTGCAGAAAGCCGTGACCGGTGCCGAGGACTTCGCTTTCTTTCAGGAGAAGGTACCCGGCTTGTTCGTGTTTGTGGGTGGCATGCCCAAGGGCAAGAACCCCGCTGAAACGGCCCCGCACCATACTGCTGGCTTCTTCATTGATGAGAGTGGCCTCACCCTAGGCGTGAAAACCCTGGCCACCCTCGCCGCCGACTATTTAACTGCTGGTAAAAAGTAAGTAGCTCAGCTTCTGTGCTATCGATGCCGAGAAGCAACCGCTAGGTAAGCGTTACGTCTGATAGCGCATTGTTAGGCCGCCTGCCCGTGCTTTCCGTCCTGTTCCCCACCCCCAATTGCGCCGCTCTGCATCTGCGCAAGCCAATAAATCTGCTTAAGTCCGTAATGAATATTGCCCTTGTTACCTGTGAGAGTCTCGCCCAATACGCTGCCCCCAACGTGGAAGACGAGGACAGCTTACTTACCCGGTACCTGCGCGAGCAGGGCCACATCGTAGAGCCACGCGTCTGGACCAATCCGTCTGTTGAATGGCAGCGTTACGACGTGGTGGTGGTGAAGTCGCCTTGGGACTACTTCGACCGGGTGGAAGAGTTTTACCAGTGGCTTGACCGCATGGAAGCGCTAGGTGTGCGCATGCTTAACCCGGTGGCTACCGTGCGCTGGAATGCCAATAAGCGTTATCTCCTGGAAATGCAGGAAGCGGGCGTGAGCATTGTGCCCACGCACTGGTTGAACCGCGGTAGCGAAGTCAATATCGACGAGCTGTTCTCTATTCTCGGCAGCGACGAGCTAGTAGTAAAGCCAGCCGTTAGCGGCGGCGCCAAAAACACGTTCACGCTCACCAGGCAAGAGTCGGCGGTGCGGCAGCCCCAGTTGGCTCAACTGCTGCAGCACGAAGATTTCCTGGTGCAGCCCTTCCAACCCGAAATTCAGCAGGAAGGCGAATGGTCGCTCATCTACCTGGGCGGCGAGTATAGCCACTGCGTGCTGAAAACCCCAAAATCTGGCGACTTCCGGGTGCAGCATTACCTAGGCGGCGGCATTGAGCCCCGCGAGGCCCCCTCCCACTTACGCCAAGCCGCCGACGCCATTGTGGCCCGCTACGCCGCCGACTGTCTTTACGCCCGCGTAGATGGGGTAGATGCCAACGGTGAGCTGCTGCTGATGGAGTTGGAGCTCATTGAGCCCTTCCTCTACCTAGCTTCTGCCGAAGGCTCCCTGGCCCGCTACGAGGCAGGCCTAGCGGTGAAGTAGAGAGTTTGTGAATTTGTGAGGTGGCCTAGCGTCATAGTGAAAGGTCCTTCGCAATGACGCTAGGCCACTTCTAGTGACCCAATTCAATAGCCCTTACGTCTATACAGGACGTAAGGGCTTTTCTTGTTTTCAATGCCTCTGACTGCGCTAAACAAGAAGCAACTGCGCTGTCCTGCGGGTGCGTTGTGCATCCTTATAATACGCTAGGCCACTCAAACACTCAGTTACTGCTTAGAAACCATTCACTGAGAATCCACCATCTACGCTGATGGTTTGGCCTGTGATGTAAGCTGCAGCGGGTAGGCAGAGGAAGGCTACGGCAGCGGCTACCTCCTCTGGCTCACCCACTCGGCCCAATGGGGTGCGGTCTACTACCTGTTTCAGGTAGGCCTCATTCTGCAGCACTGCGCTGGCCAGCGGAGTTTTGATGTACCATGGAGCCACGCAGTTCACCCGAATACCCGCCGAGGCCCACTCGGCCGCCAAGTTGCGCGTGAGTTGCACCAAGGCTGCCTTGGTCATGCCATAGATAGAGCCCGTGCGGACGTGCACCAGTCCCGCCACCGACGAGATATTCACGATGCTGCTATGGCCTGCCGCCTGTAACAACGGGTGAGCCGCCCGGCTTAACTCCCAAGCTGAGTCGAGGTTAGTGGCCAGCAAATGGCGGTACTCCTCCGAAGTGTATTCTGTAGTAGGCTTGCGGATGTTGGTACCCACGTTGTTGACCAGAATGTGTAACTGTGGCCAGCGGCCGGCCACTTCCTGCACCAGCGCCTGCCGGTCGGTGGGTTGACTGAGGTCGGCGGCAAAGGCGTGCGCATCAAAGCCTTTCTGCTGCCATTCCGCCACCTGAACATTGAGTGGATCAGCTTGGCGAGCCACGGCAAGTACGGTAGCGCCAAGCGCCAGCAACTCAGCGGCTACGGCGGCCCCAATGCCTTTGGAGGCGCCAGTAACTACAGCAACTTGCCCTTGCAGAGACCAGCGCGATGAAAATGAGGGAGAGGTAACGCGTTCCATGGGCGTGGCTTCTTAGAAATGTATAGGAGTATGGTAGGGGCATGGCCATAGCTGTACGGCTACCCGAGGGGTACGGCAAAGTAAGTGGCTCCAACCCAGAAGTATTGCATTTTGCCATACCGGTTAGGATAATGAGTATTAATTGACATATTTTTATTTATACGGCTATTTTTTAGGTGGTATTTATAAAATATTGATGTTTATATTAAAAAATAATTAATTTGGAGGCCTTTTATTTCTGTTTCGCTTTATGCCGGCAGGAATAGGAGCCTATCCTTCCCCTCTTTTCCACAACCTCCTTTTTATGGTAAACAAATACCCTGCGGCAGCATTGCTGTTGCTCGGCGGCCTGGCTGTTTCTAGTGCACACGCCCAGGATCAATCCCGCGTACAGAGCAAAGAGCTCAACGACAACGGCACCCCCTTCTTAGTAGAGTTTAAAGCGCAAACGGGGGCCTACAAGCTTAGCCAGGCCGACCAAGTGCTAAAAGAGCACCTGCAGCTCACTTCTGAAGACCAGATGCTGCGCGCCAAAACCGACATTGATGAGTTGGGCTTCGTGCATGAGAAGTACAATCAGTACTACAAAGGCATTAAGGTAGAGCAAGCCTCGTACACGGTGCACGCCCGCCAGAACGATGTAGCCAGCATCAGTGGCCAATTTGAGCGGATTAAGGGCCTCAATGTTACTCCTTCGCTGAATGCCCAAGCTGCACTGCAGCGGGCTATGGCCTTTGTGGGTGCGCAGAAGTACATGTGGCAGGACGCCCGCGAGGAAGCCGGCCTGAAGATCCTCGAGAACAACGAAAACGCCACTTACCTGCCCAAAGGCGAACTGGTGATTGTGCGCAACTCCCGCACCGCCGACGAGTCGCTGGCGGGCAAGCCTACCTTGGCCTGGAAGTTCAACATCTATGCGCAGCAGCCTGTAAGCCGCGCCTATATTTATGTTGATGCACATTCCGGTGAGGTGGTGCTGCAAGACAACATTATCAAGCATGCAGCGGCTACGGCCACGTTTGCCACTGCCTACAGCGGTACACGGTCCTTAGCCAACAGTACTACCACGGGTGGCTACTACCTGCGGGAGGCTACCCGCGGCCTAGGCATCGAAACTTACAACGCTAAGAAAGGCAGCAGCTATACCGCCGCTACCGACTTCGTTGATACCGACAACAACTGGACGGCCACTGAGTACAACAACGCCAACTTCGACAACGTGGCTGGTGATGCGCACTTTGGGGCCCAGGCTACCTACGACTATTGGAAAGCCACCCACAACCGCAACTCCTTTGACAATGCGGGCGCCAAAATCAAGAGCTACGTGCACTTCGACGACACGCCCGGCGACGGCGTCGGCTTTGAAAATGCGTATTGGAACGGTTCGGTAATGACTTACGGCGACGGTGCCACTACTTTCAAGCCCCTGGCGGCTCTGGATGTGTGCGGCCACGAAATAGGCCACGCCGTGTGCGAAAAAACCGCTAATCTGGCCTACCAGAACGAGTCGGGCGCCATGAACGAAGGCTTCTCCGATATCTGGGGTGCTTGCGTAGAGGCCTACACCGTGGGGATTTATGGCCTAACCGGCAAATCTACTTGGCTTATCGGCGAGGAAATCAAGAAGAGCGGAGGTGCACTGCGCTCCATGAGCAGCCCCAACACTTATGGCCAACCCGATACCTATAAGGGTACCTACTGGAAAGCCACTACTACCTCGCCAACCTCCTCCAATGACTACGGTGGAGTGCACACCAACTCGGGCGTGCTGAATTTCTGGTTCTACTTGCTGACCCAGGGTGGCTCGGGCACCAACGACATCGGCAGCGCATACTCGGTAACGGGCATCGGACTAGATGCCGCCGCTAAAATTGCCTACCGCACTGAAAGCGTGTACCTCACCGCTTCCTCTACGTTTGCCAACGCCCGCACCGCGGCCATTTCGGCTGCTACTGACCTGTACGGTGCCGGCTCAACACAAGTAACTGCCGTGACTAACGCTTGGTATGCAGTAGGTGTGGGCGCTGCCGCTGGCAGCACTACTCCGCCACCTACCACAGTGGCCTACTGCACCTCCAAAGGCACCAGTGTGGCCTACGAGTGGATCGACTACGTGAAGCTGGGCACTATGGCCCGTACTTCGGGTGCTGATGGTGGCTACTACAACGGCACGGCCTCGTCTACTTCGGTAGCAGCGGGTTCTTCTCAGACCATCAGCTTCTCGGCTGGCTTCGCCTCTACGGCCTACACTGAGTACTGGAAAGTGTACATCGACTACAACCAAGATGGCGACTTTACCGACTCTGGCGAATTAGTGGTATCAGGTTCTTCTTCTAGCAGCGGCACGCTCACCAGCACCTTCACGGTACCCACCACGGCCAAGAGCGGCGCTACCCGGATGCGTGTAATTGTGAGTGATGCATCGGCTACAACTAGCTGCGGTAGCTACAGCTACGGCGAAACCGAGGACTATACCCTCAACATCAGCGGTGGCACGTTGGCCCCGGAGGGCCTGCCTTCGCTGGCGGGCGGCACTACACTTGGCGCCGAAGTGGCTAAGCAACTGGAAGTGTACCCCAACCCGGCTGCTGACGTGCTCAACATTGCCCTGCCCAACGGCGCCGAAGTGAAGTCGGTAACCATCACGGATCTGCGCGGCGCTAAAGCTGCTGGTGCCCGTTTCGAGAATGGCCAGCTCAATGTTTCTACGCTAGCCAAGGGTCTGTACCTGCTCACCGTGAGCGACGGACAGAAAACATTCCGTCAGCGCTTCATGAAGCAATAAACACAGCGTTTTCACCCAGCAAAAAGGGCCCACTTTACGGTGGGCCCTTTTTTTGTGTGGTTAGCTGTGGCGGCGGAGGCAGCGTGCTGCTACTGACCTAGCGGCGCCAAGGAGCGTATTCAAACTTGATTTCGGCCAGCCCGTAGCCGTCGTTGCGGTTTTTGTCGGAAATGGCCCGGCCCGAGATGGGGCTTACATCGTCGAGTTGGTCGGTAGCGGTGAAGTAGTAGGTGCCTTCAATGGAGGCGTTGAGCTGACGAGTGAGTCGGAGCGTAACGCCCACGCCTACCGGCGCAACCACCGTCAGGGCCGGGTAATCAAGGCGCTCGGGGCCCAGGAAGGTTGTGCCGTTAGACGGGCGCTCGGTACCCAGGTACGCATCGGGGTTGTAAAGCAGGAAGCCGCCGCCAGCTTTCAGGTAGGGCTTTACCAGGGCGGCGGGGCTGCGAGGATCGGCGTAGGCGGCTTCGTCGTGGAAGGGCTCCCAGCGCAGAAATACCACTCCCGAGCCGTTCCGCCCCCTGAAAGCTAGGTTGCGCTCCGGAATATGATCTTTGGCTCCTATCTGAAAGTACGTGGCCTCGCCACCCACCAGCCAGTGCGGCCGAAACTTATACAACAGACCTGCGCTAACACTAGGCCCCACAAACTGGTCGCCGAGGCTGCCGGTTATGTCGCCATTGTAAAAGCCGGCGCCTAGGCCTAGCGTAAGGCGCACCGGGCCACGGTAGTAAGGGCGGGCATTGCCATCGTAGTGCCGACGGCGGCGCTCGGGGCCGCCATTCTGCGCGGCTGCCTGCTCAATGGTGACTACAGACAGCAGCAATAGGGTGGGAAGCAGAGGTCGAAGGTTCACGCGGAGGGAGGTTGGTGAGAGGCTACGGCATACGCTACCACGGCGCCGACTGTTGTATAACGCGGCTCTTCCCCGATTTATTTGAACTGGCCGGCCGGGTCAGGGAGCTTCGCAATAAGGTCGGAGATAAGGTCAAAGTCGAGGCTGCCTACGCTCAATTGCTGGCCCTTATGAACGGCTTCCCAGGCCTGTGGGTACTTCTCCTGGTAGAAATACACCCGCGCTATCTGCTGCCAGGCATCGGCGGGGGCGGTGGGCAGCGCCACCGACTGCTCTAGGTATGTAGCGGCGGTGGTCAGGTCTTTTTTCTTTTTTGACTGCTCATACACAATCAGGTAGCAGGCGCCCAGGTCGTTGAGCAGGTTGGCATTCTTAGGGTCGAAAGCCAAGCCTTGTCTGAGCAACCCAATGGCTACCTCCGGCGTGGCTTTTTGGCTGGCAATGATGCCTAGGCCCCGGTAGGCATCGGGGTTTCTCTGATCGAGAAGCCAGGCCAGATTGAAGCGGTACTGGGCCGTGTCGGCTTGGTTCTCGCTCAGGTATTCGTAGCCCTTGGTGGAAAAGAAGCGGCTGGCCTCCTCGCGCGACGCAAAGCTGCGGGAGATGTCGGCCAGAAAAGCAGGCCCCACGGCTTGCTCTGCCTGGGCCGGTGTGAGTCCACCAAATAGCGGCTGCAAACGGTTAGCTGAGGTAATAGCTACTGCCGTTTCGCCTTTGGTCTTGACTTTGGTTTTGCGTTGGGCCAGCGCGGGAGTGGCTTCCCAGGTAAGCAGAGCCGCTGCCAGTAGCAGCGTTGCGGATACTGATTTCATAAAAAGTAGAGCCAGAGAAAGAGTGGCGTAAGAACCAAAGATAAGCTGATGCGCGTAACCCTGGCTGAGTTAGCGCGTTGGGGGCAGTTCGGCAATCCGAGCGGGTGGCTGCGCAGTATATCAAGCAGCTGCTCCCATTAGCTACCCCAGTAGAGCAAACGCTCGGTGGCCATTTTTCTGTGTTTCATGCGCATTTTTTTCTCTCGGGTAGTACCCGGTTTGTTGCTTCTAACCCTGCTACTAGGCCTGTCCAATGAATACGCCGTGGCGCGCCCCAGCCGCCGGACCCAGGACGTAGCCTACGTACCGCCCACCGATCCGGCGTTTGATACCGAGCGCCACCGCCTTGATGTGTATGCGCCCAAAAAACAGGCCGCAGCTCCGCGGCCGGTAGTAGTGTTTATTCATGGCGGCAGCTGGAACAGCGGCAACAAAAACTTCTACTCATTTATTGGACGCCGCCTGGCTAAGCAGGGCGTAGTAGCCGTCATAATCAATTACCGGCTGGCCCCGCAAGTGGAGGTGCCAGCCATGGCTGAAGATTGTGCCCGGGCTGTAGCTTGGACGGCGCAGCACATTGCGGAGTATGGGGGCGACCCGCAGCGCCTGTACCTGATGGGTCATTCTGCGGGCGGTGGCCTAGCGGCCTTGCTTACCGCCGATACCCAACGACTAGCCCGCTGGGGCATGAATCCTAGTTCCATTCGCGGAGCCATCCTCGATGATCCGGCCGGACTGGATATGCTGGATTATCTGCAGAAGATGCAGTACCCCGGCGACGAGCAGTATTTGCTGCCCTTCGGCAACAGCCCCGCCGTATGGCGAGACGTGTCGGCTATGTACCACGTCACGGCTAGCACGCCGCCGTTCTTACTGTTCGTAGGGGGCGAGACATACCCTTCTATCCGGAACAGCAGCGAGAAGTTCCGGCAGAAGCTAGTGGCGCTAGGCCAGCACCCGGTGCTACAGGAGCTACCAGGCAAGAAGCACGTACCCATGGTGTTGCAGCTCTATTGGCAGTATAACATCATTTACCGAGAGCTACTTGCGTTTGTGCATGCTTCCGGAGCGCAGTCAGCTAGATAGGCCTAGGTGGCTCGAAGCTCCAAGCGCTAACTAAAAATTGTTGCTAGATGCTGACAAAAACAGGCCTAGCACAAACGCTTTCTGGTGGGTAGCGTGTGCTAGGCCTGTTAGCGGCAGCCGACTGGAGGCAGTGCCACCGAAACTGTTTACACGACTACACTATCCAGTCCCTTCTGCAGGGCATAGGGTTGGTACTCTGGCAGCTTCACGCCCTCTGCGCGGGCCACGGTTACGTCGGTGAGGCCTAGGAAGCCCAGCATCCAGCGCAAGTAGGGTACGGCAAAATCATAAGGCTGCATGGGCCCCTCGGAGTAGATACCACCGCTGGCAACGGCCAAGTACACCTTCTTACCGGTTATGAGGCCCTCGGGGCCAGTAGGGGTGTAGCGAAACGTGACGCCTGCCCGCGTCAAATGATCGAGCCACGCTTTCAGGGAAGAGGTGATGCTGAAGTTATAAAAGGGCACCCCAATCACCAAGGCATCGGTCGCTAGTACCTGGGCAATAGCTTCATCGGAGTGGCGCACTGCTTCCTGCTGCTCTGGGGAGCGACCTTCGGCCGGCGTGAAGTACGCTTGCAGGTGCGCTTCTTCGAGGTGCGGAAACGGATGGGTAGCCAGGTTGCGAACCACAACTGTACTGCCCGGATGCGCGGCCAACAGCTTGTCAATAATTCCTTGGCTCAATTGCGTACTGTACGACTCGGCGCCGCGGGCACTGGAAATAATGTGCAGAATCTGCATAAACGGAAGGTGAAAAAAGAGGTGAAATATTGCAGGTCAGCTCCGGGAGTTCCGGTAGCTGCCTGCCCCTTGAAGTAGCCACCCCGATGGGTTGGTATTCAGGTTACCTCAAGTAATCAGCTAGCCGTTTGTTTGTACCTTTCCTGCACTTCCGATTACGTGCTGGTAGCATGGTTACCCGCAGGTAATCAGGTGTATACTCTCACCGTCTTTATTCTTTTTACGATATGACCAAGCGAGATTCCGCCGAGTGCGTCCAGACCATGCAGGCCCTGCGGCATGCTTTACTAGTGGTTAATGGCAAGTGGAAGCTGCAAATAATTGTGGCTTTGCACTCCGGGGCACGCCACTTTCGGGGCCTAGAGCGCAGCGTGCCAGGTATTTCCACCAAAGTGTTGGCCAAGGAGCTGAAGGATTTAGAAGCGCATCAGTTCATTACCCGCACGGTGCACCCCGGCCCGCCCGTGGTAGTCGAATACGAGGCCTTGCCCTACGCCCGGTCACTCGACCCGGTAATTGAGGTGTTGAAAGCGTGGGGCCTCCAGCACCAGCAGCGCCTAGAAGCGGGAGCCGTGCTGCCAGAGTAGGGATATGCTTCTACACTCTGTTGGTGATGCATGTGTGCCCGCAAGGCATACGGGGTGCTACTGGCCTAGCAGGTGGCAGTTACTACGTAAACAGATTTCCTTGCTGGGATGGGCGTTCGAAGTCAAGTAGCCACCGCTTGCGAGCTAGGCCACCGGCATACCCAGTTAACTGCCCATTGGCCCCAATAATGCGGTGACAGGGCCACACAATGGCCAAAGGGTTTTGGCCATTCGCCGCTCCCACTGCCCGCACTGCCCCGGGGTTCTGCAGCAGGCGGGCTACATCCAAGTAAGAAGCCGTTCGGCCAAACCCTACTTGGGCTAGCGCCGCCCAAACCTGCCGCTGAAAATCAGTGCCCTTAGGGGTAGAGTACGTTAAGTCAAACTGTTGCAACTCCCTGGTGAAGTACGCCTGTAGTTGCCGGTACCCCTCTTGTAGGCAGGCAGGTACAGCATTCTTCCTGGTTTCGTACAATCCAGGGCTTGGCTGGTCTAGGAAACACACGGCGCTCAAGCCTGTCTCATCGCCCCTGATTTCTAGCAGTCCAAGGGATGTTGATAAAAAAGCAGATACTGCAGACATAGCCAAACAAAAAGGGAAGTAAAAATGCACGAAATATGGTTGAGTAAACTCAACTGTACGGGTCAAATTTACGGTTTTTGTGTACTAAAATATTGATTAATAGTAGTATGGCAAGGACATGCGACAAATGCCAGACTAATTGATTTATATTGTGATGGTCTTACGAGTGAAGACCGGCTGGCAGTAAGCAAGATCATCTTCTGAGGCGTGTGAAATTATATCTGCTAGCCGCCGCTCTTCGCTACCAATATCCTTTCTGCTGTGCAAAAACTACTGTTCTGCTCTGTTCTGGGGTTAAGCTTACTCGATTGGTCTTCGGCCGCGTTGGCGCAGGGCCTTGGCACAGGACTTACGGCCCTTTACTTCAATAATGGCACTTTGGCGGGTGCTCCCGTCCTGAAGCGCCTAGATCCCACCGTAGAATTTCGTTGGGGGAATACCGCTCCCGCGCCCGAGGTGTCGAAAGATAACTTTTCCGTGCGCTGGGAGGGCCTGCTGGCAGCCCCTTCTACGGGTAGCTATAAATTTGCAGTAGCTACCAAGGAAGGTGTGCGGCTCTGGGTGAATGGCAAGAAAGTACTTGACACCTGGAATGGTAAAGGCTCAGTGCAGCTCGATGGTAACTCGGTAAGCTTAGCCGCCGGCGAGAAAACAACCATCAAGTTGGAATACTTTGATGAAGAAGGCGACGCCAGTGTGGCACTGCAGTGGATGCCTCCCGGACAGGCCTTACAAACTATTCCGGCCGGCGACCTGTATCCCGTGGGCTCACCAACTACGCCTGACCCGGCAGAAGCAGTGCAAGCTGCCTTGGCCGCCAAGGCAGCGGCTGCCCAGGCGGCTCACCCAGTGGCAACCAAGGCGGCAGTAGCCCCGGCCCCGGCAGCATCCGCTGCTAAACCAGCGGCCGCCAAAACTAAGCCAGCCTCTCCTGCTCCGGCTGCTAAAGCCACCGCTGCCAAAACAGCTCCTGCTAAACCCGCAACCAAGAACACTACGCCAGCGGCAAGCACTTCAACCGCTAGTGCGGCCACAACAGCTGCTTCTACGGCACCGGTGGTACCTCCCGGGGCTTTGGCTGGTGGCGTGTTCACGCTTAAATCAAGGGCAACGGGCACACCGCTTGAGGTGATAGACGAGAGTCGTCCGTTCCGTGGCACGTCTACAGCGGCAGCCCGCACCTCGGCACCACAGTGGAAGATTGAAAGTGCTGGCGAAGGGTATTACCGGCTGCTGGTGCAAGGAAGCCCCAAAGTGCTCGAAGTACTAGGCAGCTCCACTTCCAACGGGGCCCCCATGAGCCTGTGGAGTTTCTATAGCGGCAACAACCAACTCTGGCAGATTGAAGAAGCTGGCGACGGATATTATAAGCTTATTGCCAAGCACAGTCGTAAAGCTCTGACGGCCAAAGACTCCGTGGATGGCGGTATCCAGCAGTGGCGCTACAAGGGCGAGCCAACGCAGCAGTGGAAAATAGAGCCTGCCGTAATTGAAGTGCCTAAAACCACACTAGCTGCCAGCCGAATCCCGGGCATTGGGGCCAATAACATGAGTGTGTACCCGAACCCATCTAACGGGGTGGTGCAGATGAACTATACCTTGGCAGAAACTATGCCTCTGGGTTGGGTGCTCTACGACCAGCGTGGTATTGTGGTGCGGGTGTCTGACTACCGCAAGCAGGCACCGGGCCAGCACAACCAGTCCTTGGACTTCACCAGCCTGCCCGCCGGCGACTACAACCTGCACCTCACGGTAGGCACCGTAACAACCTCGCAGCCCCTGCAGATTCGGCGGCCCAAAGCAGAGGCTACCGACGGCCAGGCCGCGGCGCAGTAGGCCTAGAGCCTTCACCAAAGATGGCCATTTGCTCCCACAGCTGTTCAAACTGCTGGGCGTAGTGGCCTACAATGGTAGGGTCTTGGGTGATGAGCAGGTTCTCGTGGTTGTGAGCGGCGGCAGAGCGCGTCCAGTTGTAGCTGCCCGTTAGCACAGCTTGCCCGTCTGCAACGGCAAACTTGTGGTGCATATGGTACTCGGTGCAGTCGGTGCGGGTAGCTACTCCGGCCGCGTAGAGTTGCTGCACATCAGAGCCTTGGTCGTACACCTTGTCGTTGTCAGTGAGCAGGCGCAGCTTCACTCCGCGGCGGTGAGCTAGCAGTAACGCCTCCGTCAGGCGGTCATCGGCCACGGTAAACACGCAAACATCCAGGGTGCGGTGCGCCGTCTGGATAAAGCCTTGGATGGCTTCTACGCAAGCTAGGCCAGGGCTGAAGTACACGCCGGAGCGGTACGTTAAGTCCTGAGTCAGCTCAGCAGGAGCTCGGGGCGCCACCTCGCTGGAGGTTAGTGCCGTAGCCTCTTCCAGCCATTCCAGCACTGCTTTATCCTTAAACGTATTGAAGCGCTCCTGCGCCAGGGCAAACAGCTGGTGGCGTAACGTATCTAGAGAGCCGCCACTCTGGGTGTAGTGGGTGAGGCTGCTGCGCAACTGCTGGGCCTCCTCCGGCGAGAGGTTAACATCGGCGAAGGCTTGACGGAACTGCTGCAACAAGGCCGCGGCTGCAGGGGCAGGAGGCTGACTCATACTGACGGAGCAACGGATACGCGGCGGCGCTTGCTGGCCTGCTGCTGGGCGGCGGCCACTTGGGCCTGCGCTGCCAAGAGTGCCTCGGCCGAAGGCTCGTGCAATACGCGCGTTAGGCCTGGTTCTGGGTGAGCCAGGTCCGCATCCCAGAGGCCCGCGTGGTGCCAGGGAGAAAGGTGGTCCCAGTCGGGCCGGTCAATAATCGGGTAGAGGCATACGCCCAGCAGTGGCACTCCCGCCTTAATGGCCGCCGCCGACTCCTGCGCAATCATCTCTAACCACAAGGGCCTATCGACACCGGGGTGGCTGGTTTCGGTGAGAACAACGGGCCGGTTGTAGCGCTTGTAGGCCTGGGCCAATAGGTAGCTCAGCGGCTTCCAGCGGGGGTCGTTGCTATCATTAACCCAAGGCAAGATATGGTGCGGATGATGCTGCCACTGGTTGTCGTAGTAGAAATTAAAGCCGAGCAGGTCTAGGTATTCGGGCTGCCCACCCAGGTCGGGGCACAGGCGGCCGCAGAGCATATCCACGCTCTGAAACTGAGACTCGTGGGAGTCATGTGCCCAGCGCAGCTCCTCGGGGCTGGCCCCAAAACGCGGCACTACATTTACCAGAGGCTCGGTGGTAAGAATCCGAATGGAGGGGTCGGCTTCCAGCAGCGCGGCCACGCCCTCAATGTAGGCCCGCATCAGGCCGCGTTTTACCTCCCAACCCTGGCCTACGCAGTAAGGCGAGGTACCCCGAACGTCGCCACCCAGCCAGCTCATGAAGCTCACCTCGTTGATGGGCGTTACAATCAGCACATCGTCGGGGCGCTGTTGGCGGTAGAAGTCTACGAAGGCGCGGCACAGAAACGCAAAGCGCCGGGCAAACATGGGGTGTAGGGGCGTCAGGTCGTCGGGGTAACCGAAATGACACAGGTCCCAGATCTGCTGAATGCCGTGGCGCTGGCCCGCATCCAACATCACCTGCACGGTGCTCCAGTCGTAGTGATAGGGCGTTTTTTCAATCTGGCTCCAGCGAATGCCTTCACGCACGCTGCCAATGGCAAACTCTTGCAGACGAGTATAGTCCTCATCCAACAGCGGCAAATGACCAGTCAGGGGCAGAAAATCTACCCGGTGGCCGAAGGCATTGAGCTGGTCGGTGCACTCGAAGCCACCCATCCAGAAAGAGTTAAAAGGCGAAGCGGCGGATAAGTCTTTTTGCATAGAGGAAGGGAAGAGGCAAAACAGGAAAAACGACAGCACACCAGCACGCCACTGCTGCTCCTGTAAGCGGAACAACGCGTGCTGTACAAACCTGGTAGTAAAGCAAAGACGAACCGTTGAGTTCGAAGGTTACACGTTAAATCTGCGGCGACACCAGCGGGTCAGTCGGCGACGTGGTCCGTTGTTTTCCGGATAACCCTTTGGCTTCGATGAAGATGCGCTTAAACTCAGGGTGCTTTGCCCGGATAGCATCCTGCAGCGTATCCACTGTGCGCTCTACTTCAACTGCCGAAAGGTGGTCGTGAAATTCTACGTCGAGGGCCAGCACAACGTCGTGCGGACCCATGTACATGGTGAGGGGGCGCCGCACCTGCTCTACGCCGCGTTGCTGCCGGGCAATAGCTTCGAGGCTGTCCAGGGTTTCATCATCTACCCCTTCTCCCACCAGCAAGCCTTTGGTTTTGTAGATCAGGAAAATAGCCACCGATACCAGCAAGATGCCAATGCAAATGGAAGCCCCGCCATCAAAGTAAGGGTTGTTTAGCAGGTGCCCAAAATATACTCCGGCCATGGCAATGACTAGGCCTAGCAGGGCGGCCATATCTTCCATCAAAATAGCGAAGATGGAAGGGTCCTTACTGCGACCCAGTGTGGCCCAGAACCCTGTTTCGCCGCGCTCTTTGTTGAACTCCCGCAGTGCCAAAAAGCAAGAAATGCCCTCAAACAGCATGGATAGGCCTAGCACCACGTAGTTCCAGGTGGGGTCGGTGATGGGGGACGGGTGGCGCAAGTGCTCTACCCCTTCATAAAACGACATGCCTCCACCCACGGAAAATACCAGGATGGCTACAATTAAAGACCAGAAGTACAGTTCTTTACTGCGCCCAAAGGGGTGGCGGGCATCGGCGGGCTTCTCCGCTTGCCTTACCCCAAACAAGAGCAATAGGCCATTGCCGCTGTCTACTAATGAGTGAATACCCTCCGAGAGCATGGCCGAGCTGCCCGTGAAAAACGCCGCTACAAACTTGGAAATGGCAATGGCGACATTAGCCCCGATGGCCCCGTAAATCGCAATTTTGGAAGAACCCGCAGACATGCAAGAGGAGATTGGTTGGCATCCGCTGAGGCTAGCGGGAGTGAGCGTCCTACGCAACTCGCTAAACCGGGGTTGGCAGCGCCCGCATTGCTAAGCAGGGGCGCCCGCCCTACCGTTCAGGTCGAAGGAGGTATCGAACGGGGCAAATGCGGCCTGATCGTGGGCAAGTGAGAGGCCTTCTAGCTAGCGCGAGCAGGTGCTTGCTAGGCCACCTCGAAGGCGAACGTGGGGGAGCGAGTTAACGGGTGCACTGAACAATCTGCGTATATCCGACTTTTACGACCCATGACGCAGACTTCTACTACTTCTCCCGAAGCTACGGCGCCCCTCCGTCGCCGGCTCGGGCTTGTGCAGGCCACCGCCCTGAATATGATTGACATGGTCGGTATCGGCCCCTTCGTGACCCTGCCGCTGGTAATGGGGTTCATGGGGCCGTATTTTCTGCTGGCTTGGCTGGTAGGAGCTGGCCTGAGCGTAGTAGACGGGCTGATCTGGAGCGAGCTGGGCGCCGCCTACCCCGAGGCCGGCGGCTCGTACCGCTTCCTGAAACTGGCCTACGGTGAGCACACCTGGGGTCGGCTAATGTCGTTTCTCTACGTGTGGCAAACCCTGATCCAAGCCCCGCTAGTGCTGGCCTCGGGCGCCATTGGCTTTGCGCAGTACTTCGGCTACTTAGTACCGTTTGATGCTGCCGCGCCCTGGCAGCCCAAGCTGGTATCGGGAACGGTGGTACTGCTGCTCATTGCTCTGCTTTACCGCCGCATTGAGGACATTGGAAAGCTGGGCGTGATGCTGTGGGTAGGAGTGCTAGGGCTCATGACTTGGCTGATTTTTGGTGGTATTACGCACGCCACCCATGAAGTGGCCTGGCTGCCGGAGGGTGGCCTAGCAGCGCTGCCCGGCATCCTAATTTCGGCGGCTATGGGACAGGCCGCGGTAAAAACCATCTACAGCTATCTGGGCTATTATAACGTGTGCCATTTGGGCGGCGAGGTGAAAGAGCCTCATAAGCTCATTCCGCGCAGCATTTTCCTGAGCATTCTGGGTATTGCGGCGCTGTACCTGCTGCTCAACTGGAGCGTGGGTACCGTAATACCATGGCAGGAGGCCAGTAAGTCGGAGTTCATTGTGAGTACGTTCGTGGAGCGCCTGTATGGCGTAGCCGCCGCCAAGGCCGCCACGGCCCTGGTACTATGGGTGGCCTTTGCCTCACTATTTGCTGTGTTGCTGGGCTACTCCCGCATACCGTATGCCGCCGCTGCCGATGGGGAGTTTCTGCCGGTTTTTGGGCGCTTGCACCCTACCAAACAGTTCCCCCACGTTTCCCTCCTGATTCTGGGCGGGGTGGGCTTCGTGTTCAGTCTGTTGTTCCGATTGGGGGAAGTGATTAGCGCCATCCTGGCCATGCGCATTCTTATTCAGTTCGTAGGCCAGGCGGTAGGGCTAGTGCTGTTGCGCAACCGGCGGGGTACCCAAGGGCTGCCCTTCCGAATGCCCCTGTATCCGCTGCCGGTGGTGTTGGCCATTGCGGTGTGGCTGTTTATTCTCTATAGCACCGGCCCCACGCTCATTCTGTCGGCGCTGGGCGTAACGGCGGCGGGGGTAGTGGCCTTTTTACTGTGGAGCCGGAGCCAGGGCCGTTGGCCGTTTGAGCAGTAACATTACTCTGTGCAGCTGCTAGGCCAATCGTTTTTCGTAGCAGAAGAACCGCAAGCCGGGCCGGAAGGCAAGTGTGATTTCACCGGCGTAGTGGTAGCCGAGCTTGGGGAAGAGCCGTTGGGTAGCTTGGTTCTCGGAGTTGGTATCTACGCGCAAGGTGCTGAGACCTAGTTGCGTGGCTAGTGTTTCGGCGTGCTGCAACAGGGACACAGCTAGGCCACTGCCCTGGGCGGCTGGGTCAACTGCTAAACGGTGCGTGACGAGAGCTGGCTCCGTTGGGTCCCAGTCGGCTTGGGCGTACTCGGGGTCCTGCTCGTTGTTAGTGAGTGCGGCTATAGCGGCTATGTGTCCATCCAATTCTGTCACCCATAAGTGCTGCTGCTCAATATCGCGCCGGAACACTTCCTCATTTGGGTATTCAGCCGACCACTGCTGGTTGCCACTGGCCTGCATAAGGGGTACCACTCGGCGTACTAGCGCCATGATGGCCGGAATATCAGGGAGCGTAGCGAGGCGGATGTGAGAAGCCATAGTGCAACGAAAGAATACGTGAATGAATGCAAGGCAGGAAGGCAGTGCAAAAGTCTGCGTGCGGGGCCGCTTGTGCAACCGGCAGTGGCCTAGACGAAAAAAGCGACCTGTAGTAGGTCGCTTTTTTCGTCTAGGCCACCTAAGCCATTTCTTGTTTATCCGCGGCGCAATACGGCTGCGGCTTCCTTGGCGAAGTAGGTCAGGATGGCATCGGCGCCGGCGCGCTTAATGCTCATGAGCACTTCCATCATGGTTTTCTCGCCATCGAGCCAGCCTTGCTGAGCGGCAGCCTTCACCATGGCGTACTCCCCCGAGACGTTGTAAGCGGTGACTGGCAGGTGCGTGTTGGTGCGCACTTCATGAATCACATCTAGGTAGCTCAGGGCGGGCTTAATCATCACCATATCAGCGCCTTCCTGCTCATCTAGCGCTAGCTCCCGCAGGGCTTCGCGGCGGTTGGCGTAGTTCATCTGATACGTCTTCTTGTCGCCGCGTTTGGGGGCCGAATCCAGGGCGTCGCGGAAGGGGCCGTAGAAGGCTGAGGCATACTTGGCGGTGTAGCTCATGATGCTCACGTGCGAAAAGCCGTTCTGGTCGAGCACGTCCCGAATCCAGGCTACGCGGCCGTCCATCATATCCGACGGGCCAATGATATCGGCGCCGGCACGGGCTTGGGCCAGGGCCATCTGGCCTAGCACCTCCAAAGAGGCATCGTTGAGGATTTCGCCGGAATCGGCATCCACAATGCCATCGTGCCCGTCGCTGGAGTAGGGGTCCATGGCCACATCGGTCATGATGACGATGTCGGGGAACTGCCGCTTGATGTCGGCTACCGTTTTCAGGTACAAGCCTTCAGGGTTGGCGCTTTCTTTGGCAAGCCGATCCTTTAGGCCATCATTAATGCTAGGAAAAGGGGCAAAGCTCTTGATACCCAGCTCCACGCAACGCCCTATTTCGTCGATGAGGCGGTCGGCGCTGAAGCGGTGGATGCCGGGCATGGAGTGAATCTCGAGCTGCTGGTTCTGCCCTTCAATCAGGAAGACGGGGTAAATAAAATCGTGCACCGAAAGCGTCGTTTCCTGCACCATGTTGCGGATAACTTCAGACTTGCGGTTGCGACGCGGACGATGCGTGGGGATAATGGCCATGCGTTGTTTTCAGAAATGAGACGAACTAGAACAACTGCGGCAAAGGTAAGGTTGCGGTGACACCAAATTCCCAGTACACCAAAACGCCGCGCTGCTCCCAGAAAACAGGGGCGGCACGGCGAGCGGCGGTGTGTGAAAATCAGATCGAAACCAACGCGGGTAATACCGGCGCCGGAAAAGAGTGGCCTACTGCTGGCTGAACTCAGCAGCCTGGGCAGCCGTGAGAGCAACGCGAGTGCCTTGGGGCCCCTGCGAGTCGTGCAGAATCACGATGGTACGGGCCGAGTCGGCGGGCATATCCACTACATTCTTAAACGGGCGCGACACAAACGCTGAGCGGCTGGTCTGGCAGCTAGCCAACATGGAAGCACCACAGAGCAGAAGTAGAAGACGAGCACGCATAATGGTAGAGCTTGAAGTAGTTATGCAGCAAAACTACTAGGGGCTCTAGCCCAATGCTGGGCAACTCGGTCAATGGCAGGCGATGCGCTACCAGCTACGTGGTTTCGTCGGTTAGCGAAGCAGGACCTCAGGCGAAGCCCTGATTGTACCCGCCAGACTGGCCTACATATTGAAAAACTCTTGGAACACCTCCAGCCAAGCGTGCTCTCCCCCGAAGGCCATGCCTAGGAAATAATACCCCAGAATGACGATGAGGGCGCCCACGCCCAAGCCTAGCCATCCGCCTAGCAATAAGCCCGTTACTACTCCCGCCACAATGGCTGCTATGCCCAGCAGCAAATGGCGCGTTTCGTGAGCTGAGGTACCGCTTGGCTTGCTAACGGCGGCTGATGCAGGGAGTAGGCTATGGGAAACGCTGCGCATAACCCGGTGGGCCACTCGAGCATGCGTGGAGATGAACGTCTTATGCTTCTGCAGCTGGCAGCGGTGGACAGGCGAAAGAGGCGCCGTTACAGCGGAAGGTGGCGCTGTTGTTACTATCAAGGGTATGCTGCTCACCGTACTATCGGACCGAGACTGGGCAGAACTAGGCCTGTGAGCCTGCGGTGAGGGATGGAACTGGAAGGCTATCCGCTCACTGCGGCAGCTACCTAATAGGCCACCCAACGCAACTACGAGAACAAGAAGAGCCTGACGAGAGGAAGAAAAGCGTAGAGGTAGCCGAAGCGGCATTGAGAGTGTAGTAAAGAGGTGAAGCAGAATACTATTCGTAGCGCCAGTAATAAAAGATTACCCCGCCCAGCACAAGTAGCAATATCCCAATCAGCGGAATAAACGACGAGCTGGAACCCGCCGCTGCCCCCACAAGAAGCAAGGTGCCGAGAGCGGCCGTTAGCACTGCTAACACCAGCGGCATATAGTCGCGGGTAGGGTGAGCGGGGCGGAGAAGTGCTCTGCGGTACGGCACAGCCTGCTGGCTGGTTGTGATAGGCTTAGCACGAGAGGGGTATATAGCCGCTGCGGCAGCCCGTAGCTGAGATCTGTGGCGTTGTTTAGGCCGCTCCCTACAAGAGAAATGAGCTAGTTGGGCTAGGGAGGACTTTGGGGCCGTGACCAACGGTGCCTGAGGTAGTTGCCTCAAAGCAGCATTCACTACCTCAGGTGGCCTAGAGCCATTGGGTGGGCGAAACTGGAAAGCCGTTTGGCTGCTACGGCAGCTGCTCGTCAGTAGTAAGAACAAGGCTACGCAACATACTACATGATAACGCATAACAGCACCAGTAAAAAATAACGGACTGCCTAAAGTAAGGCAGTCCGTTGCAGGATTCATATAAGGCGAAGCGGTGGCCTAGAACTCCAGAATCACTTGCTCAATTATGTCGCAGACCTCGTGCAACTGCTCTTCGGTAATTACCAGTGGGGGCGCGAAGCGAATGATGTCGCCGTGCGTAGGTTTGGCCAGTACGCCGCGCTCCATTAGGGTTACGCACACGTCCCAGGCGGTGCGGCCATCGGCGTGGGGCTTAATGACTACAGCGTTCAGCAGCCCTTTGCCACGCACCAGCTCTACCACTTCGGGGCGCTTGGCTTGCACCCGGCGCATCCGTTCCCGGAATACTTCACCCAAGGCGCGGGCATTTTCCGTGAGCTTTTCTTCCAGCAGCACATCGAGGGCGGCGCGCAATACTACGCTGGCAAGTGGGTTGCCGCCGAACGTGGAGCCATGCTGACCGGGCTGAATGGTGAGCATGATTTCGTTGCGGGCCAGCACCGCCGATACTGGCAGCACCCCGCCCGAAAGTGCCTTGCCCAAAATCAGGATATCGGCGTGCACTCCCTCGTAGCACACGGCTAACAGCTCGCCGGTGCGGCCTAGGCCAGTCTGAATTTCATCAGCAATAAACAGCACCTTGTGCGCTTTGCACAGGGCTGCGGCTTTAGCCAAGTAGCCCTCTGAGGGCACTACTACGCCGGCCTCACCCTGAATGGGCTCCACCAGAAAACCGCACACGTGCGGGTTATGCAGGGCTTCTTCCAGCGCCTCCAAGTCGTCGTATGGCACTACCTGGTAGCCGGGGTTGTAGGGCCCAAAGCCGCCAGTTGAGTCGGGGTCGGTGCTAAAGGAAATGATACCCGTGGTGCGGCCGTGGAAGTTATGTTCAGCCACAATAATGACGGCTTGGTTGGGAGCAATGCCTTTCTCCTGATAGCCCCATTTGCGGGCCAGCTTCAGAGCCGTTTCTACGGCCTCCGCCCCAGAGTTCATCAGCAAGGCCTTGTCGTAGTTGAACAGCTCACACAGCTGTTTTTCGGCGGCGCCCAGCTGGTCGTTGAAAAAGGCCCGGGAGGTGAGGGTAAGCTTTTGGGCCTGCGCTGTTAGAGCACCAATGATGCGCGGGTGGCAGTGGCCCTGATTTACGGCCGAGTAAGCCGATAGGAAATCGTAGTAGTGCTTGCCTTCAACGTCCCATAGGTGCACGCCCTCGCCCCGGCTAAGCACCACGGGCAGCGGGTGGTAGTTATGGGCGCCATACTGGTCTTCAAGGGCCATCAGCTCTTGGCTGCGGCGGTGGGTGGTGGCAGTGGTAGAGTGCATATGCGTGGGTGGGATTGAGATGGACGGGTAAGCAGATAACCCAAAACTACGCAAAAGAATGCGCGAAGGTCAGGCCTCAACAATCCTAAACGCGACAATAACAACCCACGGGGTACAACTCGTATGGAATCGTAAATAATTGTAATACAAGTTGTTGAATTGTTGAGCTATGAATTTGTAGCTACGGTTCTGCTTACACGTGAAGAGGTATGGCTACGCAGGGTTTTTTTGGACGGCACCGGGTTGCTTCCTTTTTTCTGATTGTACTGGTGTTGTTCATAGCTGGCGGTGCCTACACATATTTCAAAACCGACAAGGGCAAAGAACTGCTGCCCGCGCTGGAAAACGCTTCCCTCAATATCAAGAACATTACACCTAGTACCCTGCAGGCCCAGATGAAGGTGGATTTGCGTAACCAAATGCCTGTTACGCTTAAAATTGACAGCTTCAGCTACGTGACTCGCGTGGATGGGGAATTGCTCACGCAGGGCACGAAGGATGAGCCAACCGTCCTGCACGGCGACTCCGTGTCGCACCTCACGTTGCCCGTCTCGGTGCAGATGGATAACCTCAAGCGCAAGGTGCGCACCAGCCAGCAAGACTGCGTGAATGTGGAAATGGTCATGAAGCTGTTTACTCGGCTACCCGTAGCTGGCCCTCAAACCATTCCGGTGCGCGTAACCAAGCGCGTGTACATCCCGAAGCTGCCGAAAATTGAAGTAGCGGACGTAGATATCAAGGACCTAGGCCTCAAGAATGGGGAAGCTGTTGTAAGCCTACGCGTCACCAACTATAATCCTTTCCCGGTAACCGTGCGCAGCGTCCGCTACAAGTTCAGCGTCAGCGACGATATGGAGGTAGAGGGCACTGAGACCAAAGACGTCACCTTCAACAAAAAAGGGGCGGAGCTCATGCCTATTCACGTGCGTTTCGAGCCCAAAGCCATGCCCAAAGTAGCCTTCAAAGGCTTATTCAAGGCTGAGAAAACGCCCTACAAGCTAACGGGTGCCGCCGTCATTGCCGCCGGCGAGCATAACCCAAAAGATATGACGATGAATTTCAACAGCAGCGGCTCGCTGAAGGACCTAAAGGAAATTGCCAAGCCCGAAAAGCTAAAGGACTAGCTACGCAGGTGGCCTAGTGACCTATTTATTCGACAAAGTAGCCAGGCGCTCCTCCAAATCCAGGTACTTCCCAACGTAGTTGCCTTCCTCAGCGCCATTAGGCCGGAGCAGCAACCAATCCAGAATAGCAGTTTCCTCAAAGCTAACCGGAGCACCAGCCATAGCGCGTCCTTCTTCGTGGGAAAGGCGCATAATGCGGCCGGTAAGCTTACCTGCCTGCCAGGTAGCAACCTCCACTACCAGCGGTTCAGGGGTAGCCGACTCGTTAAGAGTATTAACCGTGAGGTAGCAGATTGTACCAACGGGAAGCCCCCGCTGATAGCGTTGCCGAAGCTGCGGCAAGGTGCGCTTTGCTTCTTTCCGTGGCACTTCTGGGAGTGGGCCTTGCAGTTGCTCTAGCTGCGTTACTAGAGTAGCCAAGGTGGAAGTGGGCTGTTGTGCCAGTAAGGGACCAGATAAAGAAAACGCCAGCAGGAAGGTCAAGACGGTACGCATACGCAGAAGAGCTAAAAGCGCTGGCCAAAGAAAAGCAGCGGCAAAACCGCTACATAGGTAAGATACAAAAGAAAGCCTGTTAGAGTTTTACCGAAGCTCTTCCGGCAAGCAGGTTGTATCTTGCGGGCTAAATTGGTTTTTCGGCGTGCCCAGTTCAGCTCCTTTGCCACTCCAACCCGGCGACTATTATTACACTCCAGAAGGCTACATGGTCTTTACGGAGCAGTACCACTTGCGGCGGGGTAGTTGCTGCGGAAACGGCTGCCGGCACTGCCCGTGGCGGCGGGCCCGCGAAAAAAAGAGTGGCCCTGGAGGCACTGGGCGGGGCTAACCTGCTATTTTTCAGCCATCCGGTTTGCTTCTGTCAAAGAAATACCGATATTTGCGTCCCTTTTTCCAGCATTGAAACCTCTAAGCTCCTGATATCATGGCCCGTGTTTGTGATCTGACCGGCAAGCGTACCCGCGTAGGCAACAACGTTTCGCACGCCAACAACAAAACCAAGCGCAAGTTCTACCCGAACCTGCAAAAAAAGCGTTTTTACATCCCTGAAGAGGATGCTTGGGTAACGCTGAAAGTTGCTGCCAGCACCATCCGCACCATCAATAAGAACGGCATCATGTCGGTTCTGAAGAAGGCCAAAGAGCAGGGCTTTATCGTTTACTAGTCTTAGCAAAGGCTAGAAAAAGTTAAGCGCAACGCTTCTATTCTGATTATTGCCGGGTCTCTTGTTGAAGAGGCCTAGGTGGCTACTCAGAATGGAAGCGTTGCGCTTGCTTTTTGCTAGGCCAGTGCCGCTTGCAGGTTGCGGTTTTTTCCGGAAGTTAGCGCCGCCCAAGTCACCTCAGCCACGGCTGCCTTCTGGCGCAAGGCCAGAAGATAATCCAGGTTCTTGCGGTAACTATGCCCTACTCTCTCCTGAAGCCCTGCGTTTGGCCGGCGCTGCCCGCTTTGCTGCTAACTGGCCTACTGGCCCTTGCCGCGCCCCACTCAGGGCAGGCCCAGCGCGCCGCCGGCCCCGACCGCCCCACCGATTTTCTGGACCCTGCCTTTCATAAGCAGCGCCGGGATCTGGTGCGCCAGGCCCTACCGGCGGGTTCGGTGGCGGTGTTCTTCGCGGCTCCTGTGCGCAACCGCGCCAATGATGTAGATTTCGTGTACCATCAGAACCCTGACTTTTACTACCTCACGGGGTATGAGGAGCCCGAGGCAATGCTGGTGCTGTTCAAGGAACCCCAGACTATTAATGGGCAAACGGGCATAACGGAGGCCATTTTTGTGCAGCCCCGCAACCCGGAGCGGGAGCAGTGGACCGGCCACCGCCTCGGCACCGAGGGTACCAAGCAACAGCTCAAGGTGCAGTACGTAGCCGATAACAAAGACTTTGCAACGGCGGGAATTAAGTGGGCTAGTTTCCAGCAAGTACATTTCTTGGAATTGCCTGCGGATGTACGCAATGACCCACGCGACCCTGCCGACCTATACGACCTAGTGGCCACCTTCCGGCAGCAGGCCGCCGTGCCCGCAACCTTTGACGCCTCAGCCTCCGAGGTGCACAAGCTCATTGAGCAATACGGCCTCAAAGCCGCTGACCAGCTTCGCCCGTATTTGCAGCGGCTGTCGCAGGAACAAGCTGCTCTAGGCCAAGACGCCTACATTCAGAGCTACTTGGCTGCAAAGACCGATGCCGAGCGGCAACGCGCAATAGTTAATAAGCCAAGCAGCCGTTTCGAGTCTGGTACTCTGAGTAGCGCCCTTGACCAGCTACGGGAAATCAAGACACCGGAAGAAATTGCTTTGCTTCGCCGGGCGGTGCGCATCAGTGCCGTAGGCCAGCAGGAAGTGATGAAAGCCACCCGCCCCAACATGAGTGAGCGGGAGCTCCAGGGCCTGCACGAGTACGTGTACCGCAAGTATGGGGCTGAGTTTGAAGGCTACCCCAGCATTGTAGGGGCCGGCAACAATGCCTGCGTGCTGCACTACATTGAAAACAGCAAGCCCCAGGTGAAAAACGACCTGCTGCTGATGGACTGCGGTGCCGAATACCACGGCTACTCCGCCGACGTCACCCGTACCATTCCGCCCTCAGGCAAGTTCAGCCCCGCTCAACGCCAGATTTATGAGCTGGTGTTGGCTGCGCAGGATGCTGCCTTTAAAGAGTGCAAGGCTGGCAAAGACTTTCAGGCCCCGCACGCAGCAGCTCAAAAAGTCATTGAGCAGGGCTTGGTAAAGCTGGGAATTATCAAGAAAGTGGAAGAAACTCGCCGCTATTTTCCGCATGGCACCAGTCACTACCTCGGCCTCGATGTGCACGACCGGGGTACTAACGGGCCTTTGCAGGCGGGCAGCGTAATTACCGTTGAGCCCGGCATCTATATTCCCGAAGGCAGCCCCTGCGACCAAAAATGGTGGAACATTGGCGTACGAATTGAGGATGATGTGCTCATAACTGAGAAAGGCTACGACAATTTATCGAAGGAAGCGCCGCGCACTGTAGCTGAAATAGAGGCTATGATGGATAGGCCTAGCGCCCTTGATGGTTTCAAGTTGCCTGAGCTCAACTAATTGCTGTAAGAGTGTTTGCTTAAAATATAGGCTCAGGCACATGCTTCGTTCTGAAGCTTAAAATGCATTTTCAAACGCTGCTAGGCCTATCCAGCAAACGTTGAGCGCGAGGAAGCGCGCAGGAGGGAAATAACTTTACAAAGGTTTCTCCATCTGATTGTTTGTCAATTCCGCGAACCTTCTTACCTTTGCAGTCCTTAATCCTAAAACCTAAGTCGAGATGGCTAAAAAAGGAAACCGGGTGCAGGTAATCCTGGAGTGCACCGAGCACAAAAACTCGGGCCAGCCGGGCACCTCGCGCTACATCACCACGAAGAACCGCAAGAATACCCCTGAGCGCATTGAGCTGAAGAAGTTCAACCCCGTGCTCAAGAAGATGACCGTTCACAAGGAAATCAAGTAATTGAGCAATGGCTAAGAAAGTAGTAGCAACCCTGAAAACCGCTACCGGCAAAGACTGGGCTAAGGTTATCCGCGCGGTGAAATCGGAAAAGACTGGTGCTTACACCTTCAAAGAAGAGATGGTGCCGGTTGACAAAGTACAGGAGTACATCGCCACGGGCGTTAAGTAATTGGGCGCCTTCGCGGCTTTCCAACGTAAATGAAGAAGTCCCGCCTTTGTGGGACTTTTTTGCGTGTTAGGGGCTACGGAGCCTAGGGTCTTGGGGTCTTAGGTTTCTGAGCAAGGTCCGCTGAGGTTACTCTTCGGATTGCCGTCCCCATCCCCGACCCCAAGACCCTAAGCCCCCAAGACCCCACACTATGGGCCTCTTCGATTTCTTCAAGAAAGACAAGGAAAGCAAGGAGCAGCAGCAGGCCCTCGATGAAGGTCTGCAGAAAACCAAAACCAGCTTCTTTGATCAGCTCAGCAAAGCCGTGGTCGGTAAGAATACGGTGGACGAAGCCGTGCTCGACGACCTAGAAACGTTGCTGGTGCACGCCGACGTGGGTATCGACACGACGGTGAAGGTCATTGACCGGATTGAGAAGCGCGTGGCCCGCGACAAGTACGTGAGCACCTCGGAGCTTGACCGTATCCTGCGCGAAGAAATTGCCGACCTGCTGGACCGCAACAGTGGGGCCACCGGCTCACGTGCTATCCTTGACCGCCCCGATAATACTGGCTCGCCCTTCGTGATTATGGTAGTGGGAGTGAACGGGGTGGGTAAAACTACCACTATTGGTAAGCTCGCGCACCGTTTCCATTCGGCTGGCAAAAAGGTAGTGCTCGGTGCTGCTGACACCTTCCGGGCGGCGGCCGTAGATCAGCTCATCATCTGGGGTGAGCGGGTTGGCGTGCCTGTGATTTCGCACGGCATGAACACCGACCCTGCCTCAGTGGCCTACGACGCGGTGCAGAAGGGCGTGGAAATGCAGGCCGATGTGGTAATTATCGACACAGCGGGCCGCCTACACAACAAGGTGAACCTGATGAACGAGCTCAGTAAAATCAAGCGGGTTATGCAGAAGGTTATTCCGGATGCGCCTCACGAGGTACTGCTGGTGCTGGATGGTAGCACGGGCCAGAACGCTTTCCTGCAAGCCAAGGAGTTCACCAAGGCCACCGAAGTATCGGCCCTAGCCATTACCAAGCTCGATGGCACGGCTAAGGGCGGCGTGGTTATCGGCATCTCTGACCAGTTGCAAGTTCCGGTACGCTACATTGGCGTAGGTGAGAAGATGACCGACCTGCAGCTCTTCGACCGCCACACCTTCGTGAATTCGTTGTTTAAAAAGCAGGCCTAGGCCACTTACGCAAAGACTACAAAGCCTCACCTGGCAGTTGCTAGGTGGGGCTTTTGCTTTCGCGGCCGATAACTGATGCGGCCGATAGAAGTAAGCTCCTGCCGGTAAGAAGTGGGGCAGCTGACGCAACTACTCCGGTAATGGAACATTCGCAGTAGGAAAAGGCGTTGCCGAGTTCGTACCTTTGCGGTCCAAAATTCGCCGCGGGCCGTAGCGGGCAACTTTCTCACTCCTAAGAAATTGTCCGGCCGCCCGCTTACCTACCCAGCATGAAAGTCAGAAGCCAGCAGGCCAATAAAGTCAACGTTATTACCCTCGGCTGCTCCAAAAACCTCGTCGATTCGGAGGTGATGATGGGGCAGCTGCGCGCCAACCAGTTTGAGGTAACGCACGAAGTCGATAAGAGCGACGCCAATATCGTCATTATCAATACCTGCGGCTTTATTGATAACGCCAAGCAGGAAAGCATCGACACCATTCTGCGCTACGCCGACGAGAAGGAAGCCGGCCGTCTGGATAAGCTCTACGTGACGGGTTGCCTCTCCCAGCGCTACAAGGACGACCTGGAGCAGGAGATTCCGCAGGTAGATGCTTACTTTGGCACCCTGGAGCTGCCTCAGTTGATGAAAACCTTGGAGGCGGACTATAAGCACGAGCTGATAGGGGAGAGGCTGCTGACTACGCCCAAGCACTATGCATACTTCAAAATTGCAGAAGGTTGTAACCGTCCGTGCTCGTTTTGCGCCATCCCGCTCATGCGCGGCAAGCACCAAGACCGGCCTATTGAGGATTTAGTGAAAGAAGCCAAGCGCTTAGCCTCTATGGGTACAAAAGAACTCATTCTGATTGCTCAGGACCTGACCTATTATGGCCTGCAGCACTATGGTGAGCGGAAACTAGCCGACCTACTGCGCAACCTCTCTGACGTAAACGGCATCGACTGGATTCGTCTGCAGTACGCCTACCCTTCGCAGTTCCCTTTGGATGCGCTGGACGTGATGAACGAGCGCGCCAACATTTGCAAGTATCTGGATATGCCCCTGCAGCATATCTCCGATAATATGCTGAAAACCATGCGCCGGGGCATCAGCAAGCGGCGCACCGTGGAGCTAGTAGACACCATCCGGCAGCGGGTACCCAATATTGCCCTGCGTACCACGCTTATTGCCGGTCACCCCGGCGAAACCCAGCAGGATTTCGAGGACCTCTACAACTTCGTGGAGGAAACCCGCTTCGACCGCCTTGGCATTTTCACTTACTCGCACGAGGACAACACCCACTCTTACACGCTGGAAGACGATGTGCCCGCTGAAGTAAAGCAGGACCGCGCCGACCAGATTATGGAATTGCAGCAGGGTATTTCAATGGAGCTAAACGAGGAGAAAGTAGGCCAGACCTACAAAGTTCTCTTCGATCGTAAGGAAAGCGGCTACTTTGTGGGTCGTACTGAGTTCGACTCGCCGGAAGTAGACAACGAGGTGCTGGTACCTGCCACCAAAGACACCTACGTACGCCTCGGCGACTTTGCCCAGGTGCAAATCACGGAGGCCTCAGACTTCGATTTGTACGGCAAGCTGATTTAACTGGCCTAGGCCACCTTCGATGACCCTGCTTTAGCTACTTGGCTAAGGCAGGGTTTTCTTTTAAGCTGTGAATTTGACTGAAGGAGGAATATAAGAACTGGGCTTGGAGACTAGCCTGATTCCTTCCTGTGGTCGGAATGCCTTCCAAATTTACTTCATTTCGTTACCCTGGCTTAGTCGCAGGAAAACCGCCTTTACACTCAGTCTGGCGATATTATGGCCGGAAACGTAAGTAGCCTAGAAACCTGCGGAAGCTAGTTTCGGCAAATACCCAGTTACTTTATGGCGTCTGGCCGGTTATAGCCGAATTACTCCCCAATCCATGTCCGTCACGACCCTCCGCTACGCCGATACTGGCTCATTTTCGCCTCTTCTTACTGATTACCTCAGCCGGCGCCCCGAGCTCAACCAATACTACCACCGCTTCCCGACGCTGGAGGAGTTTGCGGCTCAGATTGAAGAAAAAAAGGCAACCTACACACCGGAGGCCCGACAGCGGTTGGTAGCTGCCTTGCGGGAGCAGTATACCGCCGTGCCGGACGTACATTCCGCCGTGCAGAGCAACATAGCGCTACTGGAAAAGGACACCACCTTTACCATCACGACGGGCCACCAGCTCAACCTGCTTACTGGGCCGCTGTACTTCATTTACAAGATTGTAACGGCCCTGAAGCTGAGCCGCCAACTGAAGGAGCAGTACCCCCAGTACGATTTTGTGCCGGTGTACTGGATGGCTACCGAAGACCACGACTTCGCTGAAATCAACCACCTGCATCTGTTCGGAAAGAAATACGAGTGGAACGCCGCCAATACCGGTGGGCCCGTAGGACGCTTGCCGCTGGATGGGTTGGAAGAAGAGCTGCTCCAGCAACTGCCCGCCGATATTCCGGCTGCCTTCAGGGAGGCCTACACGAGCTCTGCTACCTTGGCCGAGGCCATGCGCAAGCTCACGCACTCCTTATTCGGGCAATATGGCCTAGTGGCGTTAGATGGCGACTCGCCAGCCCTGAAGCAAGCGTTGGTGCCGGTGCTGGAAAAGGAAATTCAGGAGCAGGCCTCCAACCAAGCAGTGCAGGCCACCAACCAGCAGCTCGAAGCGGCCGGCTACAAGCCGCAGGTGTACTCGCGCCCCATTAACCTGTTTTTCCTGACCGATGGCGGCAAGCGGGAGCGGCTGGAGTACGATGCCGCGGCTGATTGCGTGCAGATAACTGTGCGCAACACCAACCGATGTCATAGTCAGCAGGAATTACTCGACTTGGCCCGCCAACACCCGGAGCAATTCAGCCCCAACGTGGTACTGCGGCCTCTGTATCAGGAACTGCTACTGCCCAACCTCTGCTACATTGGGGGCGGAGCGGAAGTGGCCTACTGGTTTCAGCTGAAGCAGATTTTCACTGACAACCAAGTGCCCTTTCCCATTCTGCTGCTCCGCAACTCTGGACTGTACATTGGGAAAGCCAACGCCGGCAAGCTGCGTAAACTCAGCCTCACGGCTCCCGATATTTTCCGGCCCCTGCCCGAGCTGAAGAAGCAGGTGGGTGCATCACTAGGCCAGGAAGAAGTGAGTCTCGCGGCTCAGCAGCAAGCCTTGGCAGCAGTATTTAAGGAAGTAGCTGACCTAGCCCAGCGCCTCGACCCAACCTTGGTGAAAACCGTAGCCGCTGAGCAGCAAAAAGCAGCGGGCAGCCTCGCCGGATTGGAAAAACGACTAAGCAAAGCCGCCGAAACTAAGCACGAAGTGGCCTACAGTCAGCTTACGGCACTCAAGGAGAAGCTTTTCCCAGGTGGTTCGTTGCAGGAGCGGGTGGATAACGTGCTGAGCATTCTCATCAACAACCCCAGCTTTATAGATCAGCTCATCGAGGCCTTCGACCCGCTGGCGCTGGAATTTACGGTGCTGGAAGAAGAGTAGAAAACTCAAGTAGTAACGCTGTAGACACGGCCCGCCTCACAGATTGATGCGGGCCGTGTTAGTATCCAAGAGTATGCTGAAGGCTGATATCAGGCGAAAATTCCTGGCTCGCCGCCGCGCTTTGTCGGAGGAAGAAGTGACGCGCCGTAGCGACAGATTACGCAATCTATTGATCCAACAATTCCCGACGGATAATTGGCAATGGCTGCATGTATTTCTGCCCATCCTGCACCAGAAGGAGCCTAACACGTGGCCAATTATTAGTGAGTTTCTGCACGAAGAGTCTCCGGTGAAGTTAGCCGTGCCGGTAGTACAGGCCGATGGCCACACGCTGCGTCATTATCACCTCTCGCCTGATACGCAGTTGGTAGAAAACCGCTGGGGTATTCCGGAACCAGTAGGAGCCGTCGAGGTACAGCCGGCGCAGCTAGATGCCGTGCTGGTGCCGCTGCTGGCTTTCGACGAAACCGGCCACCGCGTGGGCTACGGCAAAGGCTTCTACGACCACTTCCTAGGCCAGTGTCGGCCTGATACGGTGCGTATCGGCCTGAGCCTGGAGCCGCCAGTACCGCGCATAACCGACGCCTGGCCCGGTGATGTACGCCTGCACGCTTGCATCACGCCGGAAAAGGTGTGGCGGTTTGAGCAATAGAAAGCGGAGTGCTACACCATAATATTATTGGTTCAATATACTTCGGCAGCCCAGATGGGCGTTGAAGCGGTAATATTCATTAAACAGTTTATAACTATGGCTTCTACCCAACCGTTAGACATATCCGCCAAGCGTCCCCGCCGCGCCTTCCGGGCCATTGTAATACCCGATATGACTCCTATGGTAGGCGTGGGCTTTCTACTAGTATCGTTCTTTTTGCTAACGGCCACTCTAGAAAAGCCTACCGTGATGCAGGTGACAATGCCGGTTAAAGAGCGACCAGATGGAGTCGGTTACTCATGCTTTGGTCTTTTAGGAGGCTTGACAGTAATTCTAGGTGAAAATAGCAAGGTGTATTATTACTCAGGAGTGTATGGGGCAGTTCAAAATCCTGAGATACATGTTACGGACTTAAGCTCTGCTGGCTTGCGACAAGTGTTGCTTACTTTATCGGGCAAAGAAGTAGTCTATATCAAAGCTAGTGACGACGCTAAATATCAGGATATGGTGGACGCCTTGGATGAGATGAATATCACCAACCGCAAGAAGTACGCAATGGTAGACATAAGCGCGGAGGAGTACGACCTGGTCAAGAAAGGCAGGTTGTAAACGCAGACGAAATAGAAGCAGAATGCTTAGGCTTGGCTTGAATAAGTTGGACCTTCTGCCCGATTTCGTTGTCGGTCTTTGGACGGCGTACTCTTGCTAGAAGAGGAGGAACTATTGATGCGCTGCGCGGCCAAGACTTGGGCTAGTTTGCACAAACCACTTTTCATGCGAGAAATAATTACTGATATAGATAGAGCCTCCCCTGAATAGCTAGGGGCAAAAATTACAGTAGCAATATATAGCAGATAAAATCGTGTAGCAACTGCAATTGAGGGCTACCGTTGCCACCAGTAAAGTACGCCTCGGGTAAGCTGAGCCAGCAGCCAAATAGGTAGGGAAAGCAGCAACACAAGCTCCCAGGAATGGATTATGATATACGTGTTGTGCAGTTGGATATCGAGGGGCGAAACCTGAAAAAAGTAAGGCCCCAGTAGGAACATCAGTCCTACTGCAACCAAAATAGTTATGGTTACGGCTAGCAACACTTCCCGATATAGCCGCTTCCAAAACTTCATAGGCCTCTAGGGAGCCGTTTCTACCTTCGTGATGCGGGCCTGGCCCCAGGGCGCAATGCTCACCTGCACCCGCAACGACTGCCTTTTCTGTAGTTCGCGGCTCATGTCTTCGGGCACGTAGTAGCGCTCTAGACCGTAGCGTAGGCGCAGGCCTCGCCGCCACACATCTTGCACTGAGCCGCGGAGGATAGCTTGATTGGATTGCTCTACGGGTTTTTCAGGGTAGATGCCCACGGCTTCGTAAGAACCGTTACGCTGCTCTAGAAGCACGTAGGCGGCCTGCTGCCGGCGCGGGAGTTGGGAGCCGTGCCAGAGGTGGCCTGGTAGCTGGCTGATGGAGTAGTTCAGACGCACGTAGTCGCCGTAAAGCAGGTCGCGCGGATCGACGGGCGCGGTACGGAGCCAGATGGACTTCCCTAGTGCGCCGGTAGCGTAACCCGCCGCCGCTACTCCCAGCACAAACAGCACCTGAGCCGCCACCAGCCACTGTAGCCACCGCCGGTGTAGGGCCGGGGCTAGCTCAGGGAGTGGGGCCGGCTGCACGGGCGTAGGCGGCGCCACAGAAATAGGCTGCTCACTCATGATTTCGCGGGAGTTTTATCGGCGAAGGTGTGGTTTGCCCGGCGCCGCAGGTACCAGCTCAGCCCCAGCAGCAACACGCCGCCCAGCAAGAAAAACAACGACTTATCCATGAAGCCCCACGTGAGCTTGAAGTAGGCCACTGCCGTAGTAACAATAAACAGCACCGTGCCCAGCGTCACGCGGTCGGGGTTCTGCTCTTGGTGAGCCCGAAACAGCACTGAGCCAGAGTAGGCATACAGCACCACCAGCGTTGCTACGGCCAGGGCTAGGCCACCCGTAAAGTAAAAGCCCGGCAATAGCAGTAGCCAGTCGGTAGCGCTGGTGAGGCGGCCGCGCTGCCGCTTGCCCAGTAAGGATATGGCTAGCACCGCGCCCATGGCCCCAAGGTAGGCCAGTAGCGGCGGCCGGAGCTGACCGGTGTATAAATCTGATTCGCCGAACAACGCTAGGCCTAGTGTAAACAGGAAGGCTGCTACCAGCGGTGGCCCCTGCATGGCCCGGCCCGCGGGCCGGTCGGGCTGCCAGTCGCCGAAAGCGTAGATGAGCATAGCCGGCACGACGAACCACGTGATTTTGATGTGGAGGTGGTTGATGAGTAAAGCAGCCTGCCAGAGCAGCCCAGCCGCCAGTACGCCCCCCGCCAGAGAATCGGGGCGGCGCCACCAGTAGTAGCCGAGGCCTAGCGCCGTAAAAGCCGCCGTGAGGTAGCTGAAAGCGCCCAGTTGCCCCGTATTATAGCCTTGCACAATGCCCCCAATAACCACAGTCATGATGAACAGCAGGCGGCTGCGGTAGAGCCACGTCAGGCCCATGCCCGCTACGGCCCAGGCCAGTAGGCCAGTTAAATCGTAGCCGATGAGCTGGTAGAGCTGGCTGGTAAGCACAATGCTGGCTCCGAACAGAATCAGGCCCAGCGCCACCAGGCCCATGCCCAGGTTAGTGTTGCCGCGCCGCCGGAAGTACTCACCCGCCGCGTAAGCGCTACACAACGAGCCAAGTAGCAAGGCTAGGCGCACCAGCTCTGGCAAGCCCTGCCAGTTGGCGGCCACGAGACTCAGTGCGCTTAAGCCCACCAGGAAGCTGCCCAGGAGCGGCAATAGGCCTATAGCCGTGGCGTCGGTGGGGTAAAGGGCCAGTAGTTGCTCCCGCTGCTCTTCGGTGATGATGCCTTTCTGCACCCACTGAGGACCGTCGGTTTCCAGGAATTTTCGACTCATAACAGGCCCAACTTACGCAGGATGCAGAGAAGTTAGCAGGTACACTGCTATTCTTCTAGGTAGGTTCGCTGGTTAGCCCAAGCTTTCCGCTCCCGGCGGCGCAGGTCGGCCCGGTGGTCAACGTGCCTGTTATTAGAAATCCGCTTGTCTGAGCCAAACCCCATCACGCCTTCTGCAAGACGCGCTCCTTGCCTGACCATGAGGCCATTGAATGGACAAATGTCGTAGCCGCAATTATGCTTAGTGTATGTTCCAAAATTGCGGTGTCGGATGCGCTTCTCGGTCAGGATGCGCTGTTGTGCCCGCCTGATTTCATCCCACGCGGTTTGCTCATCAGCCACTGTCAGCTCCTGGCCCAGCGTCTGGAGGCGGAAATAAGTGTACGGGTCCTTCAGCTGCAGAAAGTCGTAGAACTTTGGAAAGACATCAATAGCTACATCCCGCAAATGTTGCCGCTGTTCCAGATTCAGTTTCTCATTTTCAAGCAGGCTCCGAAACAGGCCTAGTGAGTTGAAATCAGTGTAGCGCTGATGGTTGACCAACAGGTTTAGGTAATCGGCTTCCGTAAGTTGATTCAGGCGACGGTTGAGCTTCATTAGGTATATGAATAGTTACGCCACCTTCCGGGCCCGCGTCATTTCGCGCTTGCCGGGAGGGCCAGAAATTTTTTCTACCAGCCAGCCGGCTGCCTTCAGGCTGCGGCGGAAGCTACCCTTGGCGCAGTAGCTCACCAACACTCCACCCGGAGCTGTGGCAGCGTAAAGCTGGGCGAATATTTCGTCGGTCCACATATCGGGCTGCTTTTCGGGAGCAAAGGCATCGAAGTAGATAACCTGATAGGTGTTCTCGGCTAGCGGAGTTTCTTGGAGCTGTCCGGCCAACTTGAGCAATACAAACTGCGGAGTTAGTACTACTGGCCGGTTCCAGGCGGCGGCGTGCAGCTGCTGCTGATAATCGAGTAGCTCGTCGGAGTAGGTTTCGGTGCTGAGTTGCCCAATGACCTCGGCGGGCAAGGGAAACTTCTCAATGGTATCGTAGAAAATAACTTGGGAGCTGGGCAGGGCCAGGCTGCGCTCCAGCGTGAGTAAGGCGTTCAGGCCCGTGCCAAAGCCAATTTCCAGCACCCAAACCGGCGTTGGTGCTTCCGTAACCGGCATAAGCGCCGGCTCTAGGCCAGCGGCCAGGTATACGTGGCGGGCTTCTTGCAGCGCGCCGTGGGTTGAGTGGTAATGCTCGTCAAGCGCGGGTACGTAGAGGGTGCTGGAGCCGTCGGCGGTGGCGCGTACTTCGAGTAAAGGGGTAGACATGCAGGGGTTGTGGAGTGGAGTGAAACACGGGGTGGGGGAGGCAGACGAGAGAGCAGACCGGAAAATACGAATTGAACGGCAACTTTACGGGCTTTATGTAGTCCTACTAGTACTTCATTATGTTCCATTGCCCCACCCTATGGCCCGCATCAAAGTAAATCTGCCCGAAACCTTCCTGTTCACCACCCAGCTTCCCATCCGAATTACGGACCTCAACTATGGAGCGCACTTAGGCAATGATGCCTTGCTTAGCATGCTGCATGAAGCCCGCGTGCAGTTCCTGCAGTTCGTGGGCCGCCCCGAGGTTGACCGCGCCACTGGCCTAGGCCACATCATGGCCGACGTGGCCATTGAGTACAAGGGCGAAGGCTTTCACGGTGACGTCCTGCACATCCAAATGGCCGCCACCGACCTGCACACCTTCGGCTTCGACATTGTGTACTGGGTTAAAAACCAAGACGGCCGCGAAATTGCCCGCGCCAAAACCGGCATGCTCGGCTTCGACTACAACACCCGCAAACTGCTGCCTCTGGGTGAGGAAGCCACCCGTCGCCTACGCGGCGAGTAGTGGCCTAGGCCTCTGTAGTTAGAAGCGCCCGGCGTGTCTCAGCCAGCTCGATATGAAGCTTTGCAGTAAACACAGCCCGATGGGAAGGATGACAAACCAGATTCCTGACTATATGCGCAAAGGTAAATTTCTGGGAACCCAACTGCCTCTGGTGTTGTATCTTTGCAGCTATGATTGACCTGCCCGTACTCACCAAGCGCGACATCCGCAAACTCACTCCCGACGAGCTCAAAGCCTTTATGGTGGAGCACGGCGAAAAGCCATTCCGGGCTAAACAAGTGAGCGAGTGGCTGTGGAAGAACACCGCCTCGTCGTTTGAGGAGATGAACAATATCTCTTTGGCTACCCGGCAGTTGCTCGATCAGTATTTCACCATTAATGGGGTGAAGGTGCAGAACTCGCAGCTCTCCAACGATGGCACCATCAAGTCGGCGTTCCGACTCTACGATGGCAACATTGTGGAAGGTGTGCTCATTCCGCACGACACCCGCATGACGGCTTGTATCTCGTCGCAGGTGGGCTGCTCCCTCACGTGTAAGTTCTGCGCCACCGGCTACATGGACCGCAAGCGCAACCTCGATGCTGCCGAGATTTACGACCAGGTGGTACGCATTCGGGAGCAGTGCGAGGCTCAGTATGGCACGCCGCTCACCAACATCGTGTACATGGGTATGGGCGAGCCGCTGCTGAACTACGCCAACGTAGTGGAAAGCGTGCGCCGCATCACCGCCCCCGATGGCCTGAACATGGCCCCGCGCCGCATCACCATCAGCACCGCCGGCATTGCCAAGATGATCAAGAAGCTGGCCGACGACGACGTGAAGGCCAACCTAGCCCTCTCGCTGCACGCCCCTAACGACGCTAAGCGCAACGAAATTATGCCTATCAACGAAGCCAACTCCCTGGCCTCGCTGAAGGAAGCGCTTAAGTATTACCACCAGAAAACCGGCCGTAAGGTTACCTACGAATACATCGTGTTCGAGAGCTTCAACGACACTCTGCAGGACGCCGAAGAGTTGTTCCAGATTTCGAAGTGGATTCCCTGCAAGGTGAACCTCATCGAGTACAACCCTATCGAAAACGCTTCCTACGTAAACACCGCCGACGACAAGCTGACGGCCTTCCACAAGTACCTCGCCGACCGCGGCGTGCAGACCAACATCCGCCGCTCACGGGGCAAAGACATCGACGCTGCCTGCGGTCAGTTGGCCGTGAAGGAGAAGACCGAGGTGGCCTAGGCCAGTAATAAGAGCAAAGAACAGCCCCGTCATTAACGTATAACGACGGGGCTGTTGTCGTTTGTAGGGTTAAAAAATGCGTTAATCAGCCTGATACAAGAGCTGCAGGAGCGGAGTGCATTGCTCCTGCATGTGCTGCGATACCAGCTGACTTAACCGGCCTACAACTTGTGGGCTGTTGCCTGCAGGGCCATATAGCCTCATAATCTGCGGGCCGCGTGTGTTCAAAGAGGCGAGAAACTCCTTGTGGAAAAGCTCTATTCGTTCAGCAGAAGTCTTGCCCCGGAAGCTCCCGGTATCTTTTAACGCCTTGAGTCGGCTGCAAAGCTCGTTCGCCCAGGGTTCAAGTAACGCCCGCTCCGCAGAGGAAGGCATGGTACTTTGAAACCGGCCGTATAAAGCAGCAGCAGGCTGACAGGTTTTCACGAGCTGAATGGCTATTGCAGTAGGCAGAAGAGCCCGAAGCTTCTCGTAAGCGCCGGCTGCCTCCGAGCGTGCCGCTAGCTGCCGAATGTTGCTCACGCGCTTTTCAATAACCGCGGATAACTCCTCCTCAAAGATCTTTTGGGCATCAGCAGCGCTTAGGGTAGAAAAAGCAGAGCTTTTCTGCTTAAGGAGAAGTTGCTCGCAGGCCTCTGTGCTAAGCTGCCTTATCAAGTGGCTTTGGCCAGCAAGTGTATCAGGAAGGGATGGGAGCGTACGGGCGTAGCTTGCAGAGTGACAAAGACAGGCTAGTAGGATAAGTACTGAGCTAATGAATTTCATAGAGTAAGTAACGTGACAGGCTTATAACGACCGTCAAGTATAATAGTCCTGTCTCACAACGAGGGGCACTAGTCACTACTGCTGCGCTGTTTTGCCAAACCGGAAGGAGAGGTCGAGATACACGGGGTAGATGTAGCCGAAAGCGCCTTCGCCCTCAAAGGGTGCCACATAGAAGGAGCCGATACCTAACGTAGTGCGGGGCCAGTTCAGGCGAATGCCATAAAGGCCGGCTAGGCCACCAGTGCCCGAGGTAATCAGGTAGTTTTCCGACATGAGCGAAATGCGCCTGCTCACGCGGGTGGCACCGCTAACAACCGCCACCGGCGACTTGCCGAAGCCCTGGTCGCCGCGGCCTCCGGAGAATCCATAGCCCAAGCCAACGGTAAAGTTATTGTCGGCGCTGCCCGTAGTGAGCAAGCCGTAGGCCACTCCGGCCCCGTAGCCGGTGCTATAGTTATACGAATCGAAGGTGGGAATGCGGGCGTACAAGAGCCCACCCCCCACGCTTAGCTTGTTGCTTACGGGGTAGCTGAATTTAGGGGTAATGGCCACCACTTGGTTGCCGATGCCAATGCCCGGAACAGCCGACGCCAACATACCGATAGAGACATTGTCGGTGATGCCGTAGTTGACGCCTAGCAAAAACAGATCAATTGTCTGGAAATAGCCCTCCCCAGCCCGCAGGTTGCGGGCAGTGGGGGCAAAAAATACGCGCGTACCATTGCCCACGTAGCCCCAGCCAGGGTGGCGCATGGCATCGGCCAGCTCTACTCGGGGCACCAGCTCCAGGCGGCTGATCTGGCTGCGCGGGATAATAACGGCCCCCGGCTCATTGGTGCTAAACTCCAGCTCTTGGGGGCGGGTGGCGCGCAAGATGCCCGCAAACGTGGAGCCTGAAAGCAACGTTACGCGGTAAGAACCACCAATGGAATCGGGGGAGGTAGCGCCGGCCGCCGCCCGCAATACTTGCTCCTTCTCTTCAATTTGCCGCCGGGTATTCAGGTATTCATACTGCGGCATAGGGCGTAGCACAATTCGGCCATCCGTGAAGGCAGTACGCAGCGTAATCATGCTGTCGGGAGTAATGTTCTGCTCGAAGCTGGCCTCCTTAAACTCCTTGTTTGAATAGAAAGGAAACAGCTGGTAGCGAGTGCGTTCTTGCGCATCAATGACCGGCCCAACGATGGGGCTGATAACCAGCTGACGCGTAGTGGGTTGCTGCGCATACAAGGTGTGGCTACCCAACAGCAGCAGTAACGCGGGCAGCAACCGGGGTAAGCGTAATAAGGAGCACATATAGCCGAGGAATAGGAGTACAATCCAAACGTATCACTTCGGCACTTCACTCCAATATATTGCTTTAGCTATAATGTTGGGTAATCAGACTTTGTGTGTACTCTGAGAGTAAGTTAAAAAAGCGCCACTCCTGGCCTAGAACATTATTCTAGGCCAGGAGTGGCGCTTTGCTAAAAGAAAAATCTGACTTTCTACTTGTGCAAAACAAGGGCAGAATAGAGCCAAGTAGCACGCAGCCTAGCCGCGCCAGCGTCCTTCGGAGCGCGGGCGGCCTGTACTGATTTCTTCCTTGGTTTCGCCTTCGGGCACCTCACGTGTTTCAATGCGTACGGCATGCGCTTTGGGCTGCACCTTCTGCCCAAAGGCATCAGCAAACTCTTGGGTAAACTCGGCCCCGAAAAAGATGATCAGCGACGAGTAGTTCACCCACAGCAACAGCACAATAGCCGAGCCCGCAGCGCCGAAGGCCGAGCCAGGGTCCGATTTGGCAATGTAAAAGGCAATTAGGTATTTGCCCACTAAGAAGAGCAGGGCAGTAATCACGGCTCCAATGCCCACATCGCGCCACCGAATAATGGCATCGGGCAGGAACCGATAAATCAACCCAAAGAGCAAAGACGTGATGAACAGCGAGAGAGTAAAATCAACGATGTGAATGAATATCACGGCAACTTCCGGAAACCACTTCTGAAGTTGATCCGTGAATACGCTCAACAAGGCGCTGATTACGAAAGAAATAAGCAGCAGCAGCGCTACGCTTAGAATCAAGCCGAAGGATAAAAAACGGTCGCGCACAAACTGCAGCAGACCATTACGGGGCTTCACTTTCAGGTTCCAGATATCATTGATGCTTTCCTGCAGGGTTACAAAGAAGGTAGTGGCCGCGAATATGAGCGTGCCCACCCCAATAATGGACGCCACACCGGATTTCTGCTGCTTGGTAAACTCGGCAATGGAGTCTTGCAGAAACTTGGCAGAGTCGGGCCCCAGGAAGCCTCGCATCTGCCCATAAATCTGACCCGTTACGGCCTCGGTACCATAAATGGCACTAGCCGTGGTGATGACGATGATAAGTAGGGGCGGCAGCGAAAAAATGGTGTAGTACGACAAGGCCGCCGCATGGCGAAAGGAGTTATTCACCATAAACTCACTGGCCGTCGTTTTCAGAATACCAAGAACATCGGAAAGGCGATAGTGCGTGGGCATAGGGCAGCTAAAACAGAAAGGTGATTGGAGGTAGTACGGCGGCTATCAGCACTACGTTGGCTAAAGATGGCCGCCGTTCGTAGCTTTAGCGTACAAGCTGAACCGGAGCCGCGTGGCTTTCGGGTGCAGTTTTTCCCTCATCATGCGAGTACGTAGCCTCTCCAAAGTAGCCCTGGCCCTGTGCATCACGGGGCTGTCCATCAGTGTTGGCGCCTGCCAGCAAAAGTCGCCCTCGGGCAAAAAACAGCGGGCGAGTAAGTCGGCCACGGTAGCGACCGATACGGCCTCCTTCCCCGCCGCCCCAGATTTTGACCGCACTGGCTCCGATGCCAAGGCCTTGGCCCTGGCCGACAAAGTGATGCGCCAGATGGGCGGTTACCCCGCCTGGCAACAGACGCGCCTCATTGGCTGGGACTTCCTAGACGGCTCGTACCAGCTTTGGGACAAGCATACCGGCGACTTCCGCTGGCAAAAGGATAGCACCGTGGCCGTGTACAACATAAACACTAAGCAAGGACAGGCCTACCGCAGCGGCAAAGACATTTCGGCTACTCCCGACGGCCAAAAGCTGCTGAGCCGGATGTACCCCATCTGGGTGAACAACTCCTGGTGGCTGGTGATGCCCTTCAAGCTCAAAGACTCAGGTGTGACGCTGACCTACAAGGGCGCCGGCACCCTGATGGACGGCAAGCCCGCCGAAGTGCTTAACATGACGTTTAAAAACGTGGGCGTCACGCCCGACAATAAGTACGAAGTGCTCATCAATCCCGCTACCAACCTGGTAGAGGAGTGGGCCTACTTCCCGAAAGCCACCGACGCACAGCCCGCCTTCCGCCGCCGCTGGGCCGACTACCGCCGCTACGGCCGCATCATGCTGGCCACCGACCGCACCGACGGAAAGGACGGCCGCAAGCTCGACCACGTCTATGCTTCGGACACGGTGCCCGCGGGCGTAATGACCAGCAAAACTCCCATCACCAAGCTCTAGGCCAGTAGTTACGCAACGTCACGGTAAGAATGTCGAACAGTCTCATTGGCTGACGTTGTAATACCGACGACCAACTACAACAGCACGTCATCCTGAGCTTGCGAAGGATCTTCTCACGTCAGCACGAGGCACGAGGCCAGTCGTTCTATCCTAAGAAGATCCTTCGCAAGCTCAGGATGACGTGCTGTTGGTGTTTTAGGCCAGTTTGATTACCGCTACAACGTCAGCACGCGAGATGTCTCGGCAAGCTCGACATGACGGACTTGCTTACTCATTCTAGGCCACTATTTTTTGAACTCCCAAGTCAGTAGCTCAATAGGGGCCGCGCGCAGGGCAGCCGCTAGTTCCTCGTCGTCTTTAAATTGAAGCTGGCTCAGGGTGGAAGCTTCTACGCTTACCGTGAAGCTCTTTTCCCGGAAGGGCCAGGGCTGCACGGTGGCGGGGCCGCCGGCTTCGGGTACTACCACGTCGTAACGCTGCCCATCGGGGCCGGTGTAGATTTCCAGGCTGCGACCCATCTCGGGGAGCTCCTGCCGGCACAGAATTAGACTTAGCCGGTCGCACCAGTGCAGCAGGTCGTAGTAGCGCTGGGCTTCCTTGTGGGTGATTTTCAGCTCCTTCAGCCACTGCTTTTGCTTGGCCTGCTGCTCGTCCAGGAAGGCATCGGTCTGCTGGTTCTGGCCGCGCAGGCTTTCGTACAGCGTGCTCAGGTGCAGGCTGGTGAGCAGACTGCGCCACCGCCCCTGAAAACGAGCAGCCTTGATTACGCCTGTAGCCTGCTCCAGGGAAAACTCCTTCATGGTGAAATTAGCCGGTGCCCCCGCGGGGGTGAGGCCGTAGTGCCCCGTCCATTCTGCCTGTTCGTCGTCGTGCTGGGCAATAGCGGCCAGCAGGCCCACCCACTTTTCAGAATCACCGAAGGGCTGCCAGTGCCAGGCTAGTTGCGTGGCCAGCAGGCCGTGGGCTTGCTGATAGATAATCTGCCAGCCGGCGGGGGTGTGGTTGACAATCATGGGAATATGCGGTACCAGTTTCCCGCAGAGGAACGCAAAGCAGACGCAGAGGTTCGCAGATTTGGGTGGCCTACAGCAGCAGAAAGCCCCGCCGTATGGGGCGGGGCTGGGTCTTTACGCAAAAAGGATTTGCCTAGGCCACGGGCGCGGCGGCCATGTGCTTCAGTAGTTGGTCGGCCCAATACGCCTGTAGTTCAATCTCAACACCGCCTGCCATAAACAAACCGGGGCTAAATTCTGGCTCGCTGAAGCGCGTGACCTGAAACCGTTCCGGTGCCCGTAGCAACTGCAAGTCTTCATAAGGGATGCGTACCATGCCAGTGGAAAACCCAAACCGATTACGGAGAAGTACGGCGTTTACTTCGAACCCAATGTCTAGTAATTCCCCGAGTCGGAAATTACCAATCCGGGCTAGAGGCAGCGTTTCCATACCAGGCATGGTTTGCTTGCTCTCGTACCGTTGTCGCAGCTGCCGCCAGCCTGGCTGAGGCGGTAAAATGGCATCACCAGTTAATCCCCCATCGCGCTGCCACGAAAGTAGCTTGAGCCATAATCCTAGCCACGCTAGTGCGCCGTTTAGTACAAAGCGGCCTAGATCATATAGCATTTCCAGCATGAAGAGTAGCGCGGAAAAACGAGAGTTGTTACTAAACCGCCAGAGTTTCCATCTGCTTTAAGTGCAGCAGCATGTCGTCGGTCATTTTATCCAGGGTAAACTGCGGCTGCCAGCCCCAGTCTTGGCGGGCCTTGGAGTCGTCGATGCTGGCGGGCCAAGAGTTGGCAATCTGCTGACGCGAGTCGGGGCGGTAGGTTACCTGAAAATCGGGGTAGTGGCGCTGAATGCTACGCGTAATCTCCTCGGGCGAGAAGCTCATGGCGCCCAGGTTGTAGCTGCTCCGCACCTTAATGTTATCGGCGGGGGCGTGCATCAGGTCCAGGGTAGCTTTGAGGGCATCGGGCATGTACATCATGGGCAGGTAGGTGTCCTGCTCCAGGAAACACTCGTAGGCCTGTCCGGCCACGGCTTTGTGGTAGATGTCCACGGCGTAGTCGGTGGTGCCGCCGCCGGGCAGGCTCTTGTAGCCGATGAGGCCAGGGTAGCGCAGGCTGCGCACATCCAGGCCGTGCTTGCGGAAGTACCACTCGCACCACTGCTCACCAGCCAACTTGCTGATGCCATACACCGTGTTGGGGTTCATGACGGTGAGTTGGGGTGTATTCTCGCGGGGCGTATCAGGGCCGAACACGGCAATGCTGCTAGGCCAGTATACCTGCTGTACGCCCAGGTCCACGGCCGCATCCAGCACATGAAACAGGCCATCCATGTTCAGCTGCCACCCAAACTTGGGATTCTTCTCGGCCGTGGCCGAAAGCAAAGCGGCCAGGTGGTACACCTGCTTGGGCTTATACTGGCGCATCACTTCCTCCAGCCGGGCTTTATCCAGCACATCCAGCAATTCAAAGGGGCCAGCCTCCTGCGCCTCGGGGTGTTGGGGCGCCCGCACGTCGGCGGCCACCACGTTAGAGGCACCGTACATCTGGCGCAGCTCGTGGGTAAGTTCTAAACCAAGCTGGCCGCCGGCTCCGATAACCAGTATTGTATCGCTGGGGGTGGTAGACTGCATAAGGCTGAAAAAGGAGGGTGTGGGTGGATGGGGGCTACAAAGATAACGGGGCAAAATGGTTCTGCCGAGGTAGAGTCCGGCACTGCTAGCGCGGAAAGGTGCTATTGCCCATACAACCTTCCGGCGGAGCTAGGTATCCCTTTCTTAGAACGCCCAATTCAGGCTCTTGTGCCCATCTACTTATCCAGCTCAATTATGCCTTCCTCTACGTTAGTATCCTTGCTGCTAGGCCTGTGCTTCTGGGTAAGTAGTACCTCGCCGCTGTTAGCCCAGCCCACCCCGCCCGTGTACCGAAACCTAGTGATGGAAGGGGGCGGCATTCGGGGGATTGCCTACGGCGGGGCCCTGGCCGAGCTGGAAAAGCAGGGTGTGTTGAGTGGCCTACGCCGAGTAGGCGGTACCTCGGCTGGCGCCATTCAGGCGGCACTACTGGCCGTGAGCTACTCACCCCAGGAGATAATAGCCGTGGTTGACCACACCCCCATTCAGCGACTAAACGACGGGCGGCTGATGTTTCTGGGAGGTGGCACCCGCCTCGTGAAGCAGTATGGGTGGTACCGCGGCGACGAACTTTCCCGTTACCTCAACCACCTGGTGGCCCGCAAAACCCAGCGCCCCAACCTGACGCTAGGCCAGTTGCACGCTCTGGCTCAGCAAGAGCCCACCCGCTACCGCGACCTGTACACCACCGGCACTAACCTAACCACCCAACGTACCCAGGTGTTCAGCTACGAAACCCACCCCGACCTGCGGGTGGCCGATGCTGTGCGCATCAGCATGAGCATTCCGCTTTACTTCCGAGCGGTGTTGCTCGATGCGCAGGGCCACATAGTGCGCCACCCAGCCAAAGGGCAAGCAGTAGATGTACTGGTAGATGGTGGCCTACTGGCTAACTACCCCATCTGGCTGTTTGACGACGAGCGTTACCTATCGGCGAGAACCAACCCGGAAGCTCCAACCACGGACTCTATCTTCAACCCCGAAACGCTAGGCCTCCGCCTCGACCGGCCCGCGCAGCTGGCGCTGGATACCCTGCCCAACGGCCGGCAGCAGTTGGCTCCTTACCCCGTCGGCGACTTGAAGTCGTATGTGGGTGCACTGTACACCGTGGCCATTGAGAACCTAAACCCGGCCCAGCCCCGCGACTGGGAGCGGACCATCAGCATCAGCACCCGTGGCTACAACCCCAAGATCAGGCGCCTCTCAGAAACCCAGAAGCACGATCTCCTGAGCAGTGGCCATGATGGAGTGCAGGCGTTTTTCAGGCGAGAATAAGCAGCACCCTCTCGTATCTCGTGCCGGCGCTTAGAAGTTGTAGGACAACCCACCCGAGATGCCCGTGGACTGGCCTACGTTGCGGCCAGCTACATAAGAGCTTACGCCTACCGAGGCGCCTAATCCCTTGGTCAGAGGGCGGAACAGATTCACGCCTACTCGCACAAAGTCAACCCGGGTGGCGGTGAAGTTACCGTTGAAGCCTGGCTGCAAAATATCGGTGCCGCTTTCATCTGATTTCTGGAAGGAGGCCAGCGCTTCGGCGTAAATTTTAGTACCGGCAAAGCCAACTTTGGTTTCGGCCAGAAAAGCGTTGGGCACTAGGCCACTGCGAAGACTGTAGCCAGCCTGCCCGGTGGCAAACACTCCTGAGGCGGTTTTTACGTGCATCACACCCAGCGTAGTAACCTTGGTGGCGCGGTTGCCGATGGCAATAATGTAGTCTAGGCCAGTATTCGACTGGTAATTGCTAATAGGAGTACTCACGGCTACCACTCCCAGCAGGTCGACGATATAGTTACCCACCGTGCCGGAATACGACTTGAACTTCAGCACCCCGGTGAGGTCCTGGAAATCTTGGCGCGAGTTCTGGAAACCTAGGTCCTGTACCACTTGTGCATCGGCGCGCCCCTCCGATTTGATGTAGGGCAGGCTCACAACGGCGTCGATCTTATCGGTGAGGCCGTAGCTAGCATACAGGTTTACCGACGTTACGAATATCTGCCGGTAAAGCGGTACCATATTTACTTTTTCCGGGACGAGGTACACCTGCTTGTAGTTCTCGGCGGTAGTGGAAACGGCAACGGAGCCGTGGTGCTTTCCCGACATGAAACCGCTCACTAAACTTTGGGCGGAAACGGTGGTGCCTGAAGCAAGAAGCAAACCCGCCGTCAGACCAAAAAAAGAGGAAATGTGTTTCATGAGAAAATGGGCGCAAATGGTGTGTTAGTGAGGTAAATGTTGCCGGAGAACGGAGGGTTTTCAGAAGCGTTTCTGTGAATCGTCGCATTTACGCGGCCAACACTTCATTCGGATTGGTAGAGGGTAAATCCATTTTGGGAAGAGGGTCGTTAATTGCGCATCAGTTTAATACAACTGAGTACTGCTCTTTTAACCACACCTGTTGCTTTGACTTTTTTCATGAAACACTTCTTCCCCATCTTGCTCACTGGCCTAGTCCTGAGCGCCTCTTCTCTTACCAGCTGCCAGCGCGAAGACGTGGCACCATCCATTGCCAACATTGCCGTGGCGGGCCACGATTTCAGCGTGCTGGAAGATGCCGCCATCCGGGGTGGGGTAGCCATTACGCTTACCAATAAGGCCACCAGCGGCGCCGAGTACACGGTATTTGCCCCCACCAATGCCGCCTTTGCTCGCCTGGGCCTCACGAGTGCCCCCGATCTGCTCGCCCTGCAGAAACCCTTTCTCACGAACACCTTGCTGTACCACACGGCTGCTGGGCGCTTAGAAAGCAGCACCTTTAAAGTGGGAAGTACCTCGGCTTCGTTGGCTGGCCCCACGCGCCGCATCATCAGCCGCGACGGCAACCTCTACGTGAATGGTTCTCGTCTGCTGGCTCTAGATGTGAAAGCGGCTAACGGCATAGTGCACCCCGTTGATAAAGTGCTGCTAGCCACCGGCGCCGACATTGTGCAATCGGCGCTAGCACTAAAAAACGGGCAGGTGTTTGTGAAGCCTGAGCTTACGTTCTTAGTAGAAGCCCTGCTCTATTGCAACCTCACTGATGCCCTAACGGCTAAGCCCGGCAGCCCGTCGTTCACGGTATTTGCTCCCACCGATGCTGCTTTTCAAGAGTTGGGCCGTAGGCTGGGAGTAGCCCTCAATCAGCCCGCCGACATCCGAAAACTGCCCCAGGCTACTGTAACGGCTGTATTGCTGAACCACGTAGCCAACAACGGCGGCACCTTCACGCCCGAGCTGCAGGACAATAGCCGCCTGCCCACACTAGGTGGCGAACTGAAACTGGGAGCGTTTGCTGAAGGAGTAATACCCGTGCAAGGCAAGGGCAATACTACCCCCGCGGCTATGGTGATACCAGATGTACAGTGCACAAACGGCGTAGTGCACGTCATCGATCAGGTGCTGCTGCCCTAGGCTAATTAGCAGAGGCTGAACAGACTTCAGGCACGAAAGCGTAAGTTCTTCCTGTAAGGGCCGGAATTATACTTTACCTTTGTTCCTGAAGTTTGCCTTTGGCTTTCGCACACCTGTTTTTTATAATTTATGTCTGTTTTTCGTTCTGTAGTTTTAGGAGGCTGGCTCATGCTGACCTCTGTTATGCAGGCTACTGCCGGCCCTAAGCCCGTGCTAATAACCCAAAGTGCACTATACGGCACCGAAGAAGTTACTTTTCCCAACGCAATTGATAAGCTACAGCTCGCCGGAACATTAACAATTCCGCAGGGGAGCGGTCCGTTCCCAGCAGTTGTACTTATATCAGATATGGGTGCACAGAACCGCGATGGTAACGTGCGCGGCTATCAGCCCCTACGGCTACTGGCCGAGCACCTGAGCGAGCAGGGCATTGCCGTATTGCGGTTCGATGACCGAGGCGTTGGCAAATCAGAAGGGGATAACAACGCTGCCACTACCCTCGACCGGGTGAAGGATGCGCAGGCGGCCATGCAATACCTGCGTACGCGCCCCGAAATTGTTGCCGCGCGGGTCGGAATAATTGGGCACGGCGAAGGCGGCAACGTAGGCCTGTTAGCCGCAGCCCAGCCGCTGCCGCCTGCTTACGTAGTAACGCTGGCTGCTTCGGGGCAGGTGGGACGTGAGTTGCTAGCCACCCAGCAGGCCGCGCAGCGCATGGTAGCCTCCGCGGATACCTCGCAAACCCTGGGCAAGCGCCGCTTGAAGGCACAGCAGGCCCTAGATCAGCAAGTAGCAAGCATGCGAGCCTCAGGAGCCAATGCCGCCCAGGTGGAAACGGCCCTGGCCAAGTACCAGCTTACCCAGAAAATGGAAGCGCAAACCGCTCTGGCCAAGGCTCTATCGCGGGAGCACGCTATGCTGGAAATTGTGCGACAAAACCCCGACAATGCCCAGGTACAAGCAATTGTGGCTAACATGATGCGCCAGGATAATGCAGATCTTGATCCGGCACAGGCCCGCACCTTGGCCGCCCGCCGCACAACTCCCTGGTACCGCAACTACCTTGGCTTCGACCCTCAGCAGTACCTGAGCAATGTGAAGTGCCCCGTACTGCTGCTGCAAGGTCTCGACGACGAGGAGGTAGCTCCCACCAACCTAGCGCTATTAGAAAAAGGGTTGAAGGCAAACCGTACGGTTACGGTGCAAAAGTTTGAGGGTGTAAACCATGTGTTTCAGGCTCCGGAAGCCCACTGGCCCACGGTTGAGGGCAAGACCCAGCCAATTTTCTCTTACATCGCCTTGTCAACAATTCGTGAGTGGGTGCGGCAGCGGTAAGTTAGGAAGAGTGGCCTAGCAAGGCTAGTAACTTTATCGTTCGTCTGGATTCGTAGAGGACTTTCTCCTGACTGGGAGAAAGTCCTTTCTTTTTTGCCGGATGCCGTACTTTTACTTTCCCATCCCAACTCATCTGTTTACTACTTCACTACCTCACCATTATGTACGCCACCCTTCAGCCCGATCTGGAGCAGCAGCTCCAGGAAATAAAGGAAGCCGGTCTTTATAAAAAGGAGCGCATCATTACCTCGCCACAGGGCGCGGAAATTGAAACCACCGAAGCCGGTGAGGTGCTGAACTTCTGCGCCAACAACTACCTAGGCCTGTCCTCGCACCCCGAGGTGGTGAAAGCGGCCAAAGAAGCTATTGACACGCACGGCTACGGTATGTCGTCGGTGCGCTTTATTTGTGGCACCCAGGATATTCACAAGCAGCTGGAAGCCAAACTGGCCGAGTTCCTGGGCACCGAGGACACTATCCTGTACGCCGCTGCCTTCGACGCCAATGGTGGTGTATTTGAACCTCTGTTCAATGAGCAGGACGCCATCATCTCCGATGCTCTCAACCACGCCTCCATCATTGATGGCGTGCGCCTCTGCAAGGCCCAGCGCTACCGCTACGCCCACAACGATATGGCGGACCTGGAAAAGCAGCTTCAGGATGCGCAGGCCAAAGGCACACGCCACCGTATCATCGTTACCGATGGCTCGTTCTCTATGGACGGCACCATCGCCCAGCTCGACAAAATCTGCGACTTGGCCGACAAGTACCAGGCCCTAGTAATGATTGACGAGTGCCACTCCATGGGCTTCCTCGGCAAAACCGGCCGCGGCACCCACGAGTACCGCAACGTACTAGGCCGCGTCGATATCATCACGGGCACGCTGGGCAAAGCCCTCGGTGGCGCAATGGGCGGCTTCACCTCGGGCCGCAAAGAAGTTATCGACATGCTGCGCCAGCGCAGCCGCCCGTATCTGTTCTCCAACACGCTGGCCCCAGCTATTGTAGGCGCCAGCCTGCGGGTGCTGGAACTGCTCACGGAAAGCACCCAGCTGCGCGACCAACTGGAAGAAAATACCAAGTATTTCCGCGAGAAGATGACCGCCGCCGGCTTCGACATCAAGCCCGGTGAGCATCCCATTGTGCCCGTCATGCTCTACGATGCCAAACTGGCCCAGGAGTTTGCCGCCAAAATGCTCGACAAGGGCATCTACGTAGTGGGCTTCTATTACCCCGTAGTACCCAAGGGCCAGGCCCGCATCCGGGTGCAGCTCTCCGCCGCCCACACCCGCGAGCATCTCGACAAGGCCATCAACGCCTTCATTGAAGTAGGCCGCGAGCTAGGCACCCTTAAAGACCGCAGCGCCCAGCAGCCCGAAGCCGGCCAAGTAGTAACGAATACGCCGTAATTGCTAACCTCCCTGCATAATGAGAACCCACTTTCTGCGAAGAGAGTGGGCTCTTCTTTTCTATATGATAAGACTTTACCTTGATATAGATGGTGTATTGTTGACTAAACGCAACACGCGTCGCCCTGATTTTGGAGCAAAGTTTATAACATTCGTGACGCAACACTTCGACTGTTATTGGTTGACCACTCACTGTAGAGGCCTAGCAGATAAAGCCGTACAATACTTGGCTAATTTTTACGGGTCTGAAACGCTACGGCAACTACAAGCTGTACAGCCAACAACGTGGGAGACGTTAAAAACCGAGGCCATCGACTTCTCAACCGATTTCTATTGGCTGGAAGATGCACCATTTAAAAGCGAACAGTTAGTGTTGCACAAGCACGGGTTGGCAGATCGGCTTCTACTCGTAGATCTAGATAAAGTCTTCGAGCTTAAGAGGCTTAAAATGTACTTGGAGGAACTTCTGCCTGAGTAGCCCTACGCCGCTACTTCCGCTGCCGTAGAACCCGTAGAGGCTGTGGGCTTGGGCGCTACGTCAAACAGGAACTCGTTGAGGCGGGCGCGTAGGTCGGCGGAGGCTAGGTTACGAAATACTTCGCCGCCGCGCACCAGAGAAATCTGACCGGTTTCTTCGCTCACTACCAGTACAATGGCGTCCGTCACCTCCGTGAGGCCAATGGCGGCGCGGTGGCGCAGGCCCATGGAGGCAGGCACATCGGGGTTTTCGCTCACGGGCAGAATGCAGCGGGCGGCTTGAATGCGGCCGCGGGTGATGATAACGGCGCCGTCGTGGAGGGGACTGGTTTTGTTGAAGATGCTCATGAGCAGGCGCTTGCTGACGGTGGCATCAATCAGGTCGCCGGAGTCGGCGAAAAACTTTAGGTCGGAAGCCATACTGAAGGCAATGAGCGCCCCGGTCTGCTTGCCGGCCAGGCTTTTGGCGGCTTCTACAAACGGGGTAATGTTCATGCGCTCTGAAGCCGCCTCGCGCCGCCACGGAAATACCCGCACTCTATCCAGAGCCGTAGCTTTCCCGATGGTGAGCAAAAACCGCCTGATTTCCTGCTGAAACAGAATGATGCCCGCCAGCACGCCCACGCTCATGAACTGGCCTAGAATGCTGGTAAGCAGCTCCATGCCGGTGGCTTTCACCACTAGATAGAGCAGGTAGATGGACATGAAGCCCAGGAAAATCTTCAGCGCCACACTTCCCGTCAGCAGTTTATACAGCTGATAGAACAGCACCGTGACCAGCAGCACGTCGATGACGTCTACCCAGCCTATGCGCAGGAAGCCGACGGTGAAGGAGCCAATCACGGGGAGAAGGGTGGGAAAGTGTTAGATACCAGCTGCACAGTTTGCACAGCTTCGGCTACATCGTGTACGCGCAGAATCCGGGCCCCGTTGACCAGCGCCAGGGTATTCACAGCAACAGTGCCGGCCAGCGCCGCATCCGCCGACAGGCCTAGCGGCTTGTAGACCATGCTTTTTCTGGACAGCCCCGCTAGCACTGGCAGGCCTAGAACTTGCAGCTCCTGTAGGCGGCGCAGCAGCTCATGGCCTTGCTTGGGCGTTTTAGCGAAGCCAAAGCCAGGGTCCAGCACCACATCGGTTACACCATGGCGGCGCAGTTCCGTCAGCTTGTCGCGGAAGTAGCGTACCAGCTCGAGCACCAAGTCATCGTCGTAGTGCGTGAGCTGGGTCATGGTTTGGGGCGTGCCCCGCATGTGCATCAGAATGTAGGGCACCTGCAGGCGGCCTACGGTGGGCAGCAACTCCGCATCAAGCTGGCCACCGCTGATATCGTTGAGAATGTCGGCGCCGGCGGCTACGGCTTCTTCGGCCACACTAGCCCGGAAGGTATCGACGGAGATAAACGTTTCGGGAAAGGCCCGGCGCACGGCCGCCACGGCGGGCAGCAAGCGGTGCATTTCCTCGTCAACGGAAATGTCTTCGGCGCCGGGACGGGAGGAGTAGCCACCCAAGTCAAGGATGGCGGCCCCCTGGCCTAGCATCTGCTCAGCGCGGCGCAGCAGCTCATCTTCGGCCCCAATCCGGTTACCGGCAAAGAAGGAATCGGGGGTGAGGTTGAGGATGCCCATCACCTGTGGCCGGCGCAAATCCAGCACGCGCCCACCCGGGCAACGCAGGGTTTGCCTGGGGGAAAAACACGTATCTTGCGGGGCCTGGAGCATGGTTTCTATGCAAATTGAAGCTGTTCTCTCTGTCATCCTGAGCCATCTCCGCCCGAAGCGGCGACGCCGGATCTTACCATCCTGGAACGACTACCGTAGCAACGACTCGGGCTGACCGGATAGGATGCTTCCAGCGTCAGGAGTAGGCAAAAAGATAGTAAATGCCGTTTCCCAACAAATTAGGCTGAAAAACTTGGAGAATCAAACCCAGCACGAGTACGACCGGGTAATTGAACAGTGCCGCCGGCTGTTTCTGGCCAAAACCCACGACTACGGAACGGCTTGGCGCATCTTGCGTTTGCCCTCCGTCACCGACCAGATTTACATCAAAGCCCAACGCATCCGCAGCATTCAAGAGAAGGGCACCCAGCTGGTGGCCGATGGGGTAGAGGAGGAGTTTGTAGCCATCATCAACTACTGCATCATCGCCCTCATGCAGCTAGGCCTGCCCGCCGACGCGCCTCTGGACTTGGAGCCCGAAGCCGTGGCCCAAGCCTACGATGCACAAGTGGAGGCCAACCGCCAACTGCTGTTCGTCAAAAACCACGACTACGGCGAGGCGTGGCGGCAGATGCGCGTAGAGAGCATCACGGATATCATCCTGATGAAGCTGCACCGCACCAAGCAGATTGAAGATTTGCACGGCCTCACGCGGGTGTCGGAAGGGGTGGAGGCCAACTACCGCGACATGCTTAACTACGCCGTATTTGTCCTGATCAAAAAAGGCTTCGCGGAGGAGAAAGTGTAGTGGCCTAGCGCACCCTGGAGTATAAATATTTGTCTTCCTCAGGGCGGCGTCTGACCTTGCCTCGTAACAACGCGTGCCGCCTAGGCGGGTGCGGCGCTGCCCCGTGCAGCCACTACCCCAGGATGCCGTTACTTTTATGCACTCAAGTCGTTAAGCTCCTCAAGAAGCACGTTCTACATGAAACAAATTACCCGTATCTGCTGGCTGCTGCTGGGAGTGGTGTTTATCTTCTCGGGGCTGGTGAAGCTCAATGACCCCGTGGGCACCGCCCTCAAGCTGGAAGAGTATTTTGAGGTTTTTAGCAAAGACATTGGCTCATTCTTTCACGTATTTATCCCGCATTCCCGCACCCTGAGCATTGTGCTCAGCTCTCTGGAAGTGGTGCTGGGCGTGGCTGTGCTGCTGCGCTGGATGCTGCGTCAAACACTGCTGGTGCTGCTAGGCCTGTTGGTGTTTTTCGGGTTCCTGACCTTCTACTCCGCGGCTTTCAACAAAGTAACCGACTGCGGCTGCTTCGGCGACTTTATCAAGCTCACACCCTGGACTTCGTTTGCCAAGGACATGTTCCTGCTGCTCTTGTGGGCAGTGGTGTTCTTTAACATGCGCTACCTGCGCCGGGTGTTTGCCAAGGGCACGCTGGGCGTGATGTACATCACTATTGCCTCGGCCGTAGCCATTGGCATTGGCGTGCGGGCCCTAGGCCACTTACCCTACTTCGATTTCCTGCCTTATAAAGTTGGCAACGACATTGGTAAGCTGATGAAGCCCCAGGAGGCCGCTAAGTACCAGTACGTGATGGAGCGCAACGGCGAAACCAAGACGTTCTCTGAATACCCCACCGACTCGACCTGGAAGTACAAGAGCATGGAGGTGCTGAACCCCCTCACGTCCAAACCTGTCATCACTGACTTCTCGGTGTTTGATAGCGATGGCAAGGACCACACTCAGGAAGTGCTGCAGGGTAACAAGCTGATCCTGATTGTGCAGGATGTGGCTACTGCCGACCGTGACCGGTTTAAAGACATCAATAAGTTGCTGGAGGCCGCGGCTAAGTCGAAGAAGCCCCTGACGCCGCTGGTAATTACTAGCAGCAGCCCAGCCGCCTTCGACTCCTACCGACACGACGTAAACCTGGCTGCCCCCTATTACTTCGCCGATGCTACCGTGCTGAAATCCATGATTCGCTCTAACCCGGGCTTTGTGCTACTGCAAAACGGCGTGGTGAAAGGGAAGTATCACTATCACGACATTCCCACGCAAGGGGAACTGGAGAGCAAGCTGTGAGCCGGATACTAGGGTTTGTGCTGCGTCGTCTCTGGCAGGGCGCGCTGGTGCTGGTGGGCGTGGCCCTCACGGTATTTTTCCTGTTTAACGTGTTGCCCGGCGACCCGGTAGCCCTGCTAGCCGGTCAGCGCTCCGATGCGGCCACCCGCGCCGCCATTGCCGCCGACCTAGGCCTCGATCAGCCTCTGCCTGCCCAACTAGCCGGCTACCTCAACGATGTATCGCCGCTAGGCCTGCACCCCCGCGACTCGGCGGGCGTGGCTAAGTACGGCGGCGTTACGCTGCTGCCGCTGGGCCAGAAAGCGCTGGTACTTAAAACGCCTTACCTGCGTCGCTCCTTCCAAAGCAATAAAGAGGTGCTCAGCATCCTACTCGACCACTTTACGGGCACGCTCTGGCTGGCCGTGGCTGCCATGCTGATTGCGGCTGTGCTGGGCATAGCACTGGGCGTAGTAGCGGCCCTCAAGCCTCACTCTTGGCTTGATCGTCTGCTGGTCTCTACTTCGGTGCTGGGCATTTCCGTGCCGTCGTTTGTGGCGGCAATTCTCATTGCCATCACCTTTGGGTTCTATTGGAGCTCTTGGACCGGCCTCAACCTCACCGGCCAGCTCTACGAAACCGATCCGTTTACTGGTCGCCACTTGGTATTGCGCAATCTGCTGCTGCCCGCGTTTGCGCTGGGTATTCGGCCCCTGGCCGTTATCGTGCAGCTTACCCGCTCTTCTATGCTCGACGTGATGAGCCAGGACTACATCCGGACGGCGCGGGCCAAGGGACTTTCGGGCTACCGCACGGTGGTAGGCCACGCCCTCAAAAATGCTCTGAACCCGGTTATCACGGCCGTGTCGGGCTGGCTGGCCTCTCTGATGGCGGGCGCCTTCTTCATTGAGTACATCTTCAACTGGAAAGGCTTAGGCACCGTGACCCTGCGGGCCGTTGAAAACCTGGATTTCCCAGTTGTGATGGGCGCCACTATCTTTATTGCAGCGCTCTTCGTGCTGGTGAATATTGTGGTAGACGTGCTGTACGCCTTCATCGACCCCCGCGTGAAGCTGGGGTAAGCCGAGTAAACTGCCCGCTAGGCCACTCTCAATATCAGGCTTCCCATTTCCCCACTATTGCTTTCTCCACCTATGCGCCTCCACCTGATCGGCATGCCCGGCGCGGGCAAAACCACTCTAGGCCGGGCCTTGGCCACGGCATACGAAGTGCCATTCCGCGACCTGGATCAGGAAATTGTGCGCCGGGAGCAGCGTACTATTCCTGACATTTTTGCTCAGGATGGAGAAGAATACTTCCGGGAACGGGAAGCGTCAGTATTGCGCGACCTTATTGCGGAGTTGCCTGACTTGGTGTTATCGACCGGAGGCGGCACGCCTTGCTTTCATCACAACTTGGAGGTGCTGCTAGAAAGCGGCCTGACTTTATATCTGGCAGTACCCGTGTCGGAGTTGGTGCGGCGCCTGCAGCGGCAGGCCGCCAGCCGACCATTGTTAGCGGCCCTGCCCGATGCAGCGGCATTAGAAACGCGTTTAGCTGAAACCTTGGCTGCCCGTCAGCAGTTTTACGACCGCGCACCACTCTGTTGTGCAGCTCCTGCCTGCTCGGTAGAGGCTGTGCGGCAGTTGGTAGAGCGTTACAACGCCGCCGTCTAGTTCTCCTGGGGTTCTGGACCGACGTTTGCGCAAGCATGACTATTTTTGCGTCCTCATCATTTCTGCCTTGGTATGAACTCCACTTCCGAAGCTTCTGAACCTGAAGTAAAAGTAACTCCGGTTAAAACGCCTGATGCCATTAAGCCCAAGCATAAGGGCTCGGCACAGCTGTTTAAGAACCCGGTGCTGGAGCGGTTGTCGCACACGCACATTGCGCTGCCGACGTCCATCTTTATTATCACGGCCTGCGTGAGCCTGTATTATGGCATTACGCGGGGCTTTATTACGGGGGCTTCGGCGTTTGGCTTGTTTCTGGTAGGGTGGTTTATGTTCACGTTCGTGGAGTATGCCATGCACCGCTACCTGTACCACATTCCGGCCACCACGCCAGGTCGGGCTAAGTTTCAATACACCATGCACGGCGTGCACCACGAGTTCCCTAAAGACAAGACTCGGTTGGCCATGCCGCCCATCATCACGGTATTCGTGACCTCGCTGCTGTTCTTCATCTTCCGCTTCACGTTCGGTAACGCGGTATTTGGTATTCTGGCGGGCTTCGTGTTCGGTTACGCGCTGTACCTGTTTGTGCACTACGCCATTCACGTGTACGCGCCACCAAAAAACTTCCTGAAAGTGTGGTGGACCCACCATGCCCAGCACCACTACCGCCAAGATGAAATTGCCTTCGGTGTATCGAGCACCCTCTGGGACCACATCATCGGTACCATGCCCAGCAAGGCTAAGTAACCTAGGCCACCTACGGCGCTAAAAAAGCCCCCACAGTAGCTGTGGGGGCTTTTTTAGCGCCGTAGGTGGCCTAGGACGATGCTAGGGCCGGCGGCGGAGCTTATTGACAATAAACCACAGTAGCAGCACAACCAGGAACACGCCGATGAGGCCTGTCCAGGCACCTGCCTTAAAAATGGTACCGATGGCGTCGCAGCTGCTCAGCGAAAAGGTGAACAGTACAATGAGGAAGAGTAGTGGTAGGCGCAGGTTGTTCATAGGAGCAAGGGGAGAGTATACAAAAGGCTGCTCACCGTGGGCAGCGTCTTTAAGCATACTCTGGCTCAAGCCAAAAGGTTAGCGTAAGGTGTTGCTGACCCCCTTTTACTGCTGAGATACGGCCTACATCTGCTCTTGCTGTAGGCCACCTTTCTAGGCCTCTTAGCAAGTGAAGAAACTGGTCAGGTTGTTACCTCCTGCTGCCCGCAGGAAGTAGCAAACCGTTGATTCGCTATGAGCAGCCTACTTTTTACTCTGCTTAATAACGGGGTGGGTGCTAAGTGGCAACGGCCGAGTAAATTCTACCTCGGCTAGCGCACGGTCGTTTTGCTGTTGCTGGGCCTGCCGCGCAGCAGAAGGGCTAGCCTTACGCTCGGTAAGCATCTTGCCCCCTTCATCCCGCACCTGCAGAGTCAGTTGCTGAGTCGAATACGTGACCGTCAACACGGAGCCCGGCTTCACCTCTACCCGAATGGGCTCGAAGGGTAGTACATCCACCACTGCTGTAGTAGCAAGGTCGTTGAAATGGTAGGTGTGGGTAGGGGTTGGCAACGCTTGGTACTCGGCTGTAATTCGGCTCTTACCAACCATGAAGTTGTACTGCAGCTGCTCAATGGCCTTAGGCAATTGGGGCGCTAGGGTCAGTTGGCGGTTTGCCATATCGGGCCGGATGCCAAGGAAATACTGATACCACACCCGGAGCTGCTCAGCGTTGGACCAGGCTTGCAGGTAGGCCCCGGTCAGCTTAGGCCAGGTCTGGCCCGGACGGGGATAGGCATCCAAGTTTTCGCTGAGGCCGCCTACCACGCCCTGCGTCAGGGCCTGCCGGTTGGAGTTGGCAAAGAGGGTATAGGCCGTTTCTACTTGGCCCGCTTCCAGCATCCGTTGCATGGCAATGCCGTTTAGCCAGGGCCAAATGGTGCCGCGGTGGTAGGCGGCATCCTTGTGGTAAAGCTCCGGAGCCAGGTGGTAGGGGTGAAACTGTGGGTCGTGGCGGTCGAGGGTGGCTACGCCCCAGGGGTACACTAGCTCGGTCCAGGTTTCGCGCAGGGCCTGCCGGGTGAAGGCGGGGTCGTTTACCAAGTCAAAGGCGAAGAGCTGGTTGGGGCGTAGGGTGAAGTCGGCCTTGCCCTGCTTGTCGAGCCGGTCGGCTAGGTAGTCGTGCTGGGCGTTGCGGTAATCCTGGGCGAAGTGACTTTTCACCCGCTGGGCCAGCTGCTCCCACTGCTGCTGGTGCGCCGCATCCTGCATGTAAGCCGCAAAGTAGGCGCCCGCCCGCAGCTGCTCGTACCACAGCGCCTGAATGTCATTAGCACGACTTGCCCGCGGGGTGTAGGCCACTAGCTTGGCGTCGCGGGCATCCATCCAGGTCTCGTTGTCCTCGTGCAGGAGGTAGCCCTTCTCATCAACCCAGTGCTTGAGCGAGCCCGCAATGCTTGCCTGCACGTTGGGGTACAGTTGCCGCACCAATGAGGTGTCGCCGGAGTACTTCACGTATTCCTGCAGGGCAATGACAAACCGCGGCGTACCATCGGTGGTGTGGTAGTCGATGTTGCTGGGGTTGACGATGTTCGGCACCCGCCCGAAGTACTTCGAGGAGGCATCAAGCTGCTGATACTTAGCGAAGGAGAGCAAAATCTGGCGGGCCGTGGCAAACTGCCCCGTTACCAGAATGGCGCCCGGGAAGGAAATAAACTCGTCGCGGCCCCAGTATTCGTTGAACCAAGGCAAGCCCGCGTAAATGCCGTCACCCTGCTGGCGGGTCACCAACTGGTCGGTGGTAATGGCCAGCCAACGCAGGGCCTGCGTCAGCGAGTCGTTGCTGGAGGTGAGGTAGGCGTTGGTTTGCAGGTACTCCCGGAGGCGCTGCCGCCGCGCCTGCTTTAGGGTCGCGCTGTTGCGCCGTCCTTCCGCAATTAGGGCAACAGCCTCCGTTGCATCTTTCCCTACGGCAATCAAAAAGCCTTCGCCGGCGGCTACTACGCGTTGGTCTTGCAACGTAATTGCCTGCGGCTGGCGCGAGGCTACGGCAATCAGGTAGTTGCCTTCCCGCGCCGAGAATAAGGCTACATCGCCCTGCTGGCGCAGGAAGCGTACTTTGTCGCCCTTGAGCTGGATGCCTACCGGCTGGGTGGCGCCGGTCAGATCAATCTCCAGCAGATTCTTATGGTCGAAAAGCCAGAGCTGTTCTTCTAGGCCAGGGCCGTGCTGGCGCACTAGTTTCTCAGGGTACACCACCACATTGGCCGTGCGGTTATCGAGGAGTTGGTTGCCCACGAATAGGTCGTAGCCGCCAAATACTCGGTTTTTCGCCACGTTCATCCCCTCAAACCAGCTGTACTCGGGGTGCGTTACCTCGTGGGTCTGCGCGCAGTAGTAGGCGGCCTCTTTGTTGGTGAAGGAGGCAATGCGGTTGGCCGACGGCGGCACCGCAATTTTCATGGTTTCCAGCACGTGGTTCAGGTTAGCCGTTTCCGTTCCTGCGGTACGGGCGGGGGTAGTGTGGGTGCAGCCCGTGGCAAGTAAGAAGGGCACGAGCAAAGGAAGCAATAGGGAGCGGCGCATAAAGACAATAGCACGTTTACCTGGCCTAGCGCATCACTCACCAACCTGCAAACGACAGAATGCAAGCCGTTAGCAAGGAGAGGAAGCACGATTGCCTAGCAACTACCGCTACCAAAGCGGCATGCTGCTATTGTTGGCGGCCAGGGCAGAAGAAGCTCGAAGGTACTAGCTCCTCGCCTAACCCTACATGGCCTCTAGGCCAGTCAGGCGGCTGTACAGTTTACGGAGCCCACCCCGCGCTCTTAATGAATTCCGCTAGTCGCGGATCGTCGGCGGATAGGGGCGGCAGCCAAATGTCAACCGGCTCCCGGTTCCACCACCTTCCCTGGGCATTGCCTGGCTCTGCATACGTATAGCGGTAGCGCACCGCCCGGATATAGCGCGGTGGCCGCTCGGGGAAGGGATTCTGCGGAAACAAGCTGACTGCCCCCGGGTCATTGTGCAGGAGTTTCCAGACCAGGTTAAGCGTCCAGGGGTACTGCGCCGGCGACGACATAGCGGCAAACCACATCTGCCAGTCTAGCCGCAGCTGGTAGGGCGCAATCTGCGGCGGCCGCTGGTCGAGGGCCACCGGTAAGCCTTTGTAGAGGTAGGGCTTCCAGCGGGCCTGCTCATCGGGTTTCTCATCCATCGTACCCTCAAACACCACGTTCAGGCGCTCCTGCCCCACCGAGCCAAAGGCGCCGTAGGTATTCACTAAATCGAAGGGGTCGAAGGAAGTATTCATAATTTGCCCCGGCGAGACGATGTTCAGGGCCGGCTGAATGCTCAGGATGGCAATGAGCGCCGTTACCACCCACGCCGTGGTGCGCATGGGGCGAGATTCTTCGGCCTGCTCCGCCGCGGCTGCGGCCCGTTGCACTAATTGCTTCGGGAGAAGCCGGGCCCAAAACCCGTCATCAAAGCAGGCCAGTGCTGGCAGAATGGTCAGCCAGTTGAGAAAGGAGAGGTTGCCGCTGACGATAATGTTGAGCTGGAACAATACGATGACCACGCCCGCCATATGCCGGGCCAGGCGGGGCCCGAACACGAAGAAAGGCGCTACCACTTCGGCCAGCCAGTTAAACCACACGCCTACTTGCAGTAAGGGTCGCGGCAGAAAGTGAAACCACCGGCTCAGCGGACCCGGTATCGGCTGGGTCTCGAAATGGTAGTAGAGGGCCGTGCTGTTGCGCCAGACTTCATCACCCCGCAGCTTAATCAAGCCCGCCCCGAGCATAATCCGGAAGTTCAGCCACCGGAACAGCACAATAATAGGCTTGGGGGGCGCGTACCGCGGGAAAGGGCGCAGGTCGAGCAACGGGCATAGGAAAATGGCGAGGAAACCGGTTTCCGTCAGCTGAATTTCCCAACCGTAGCCGTACCACTCCTGGCCTACGTGCACGAAGGACATATACAGCAACCACAGCACCGTCAGGAGCAGCGCGTTGGCGTAGCCGGCCACCACCACGCAGGAAAGCCCTAGGCCTATCCAAGCCCCCGTGAGCAAGGCCGCATCAGAATGATTGAGCCAGAACACGGAAGGCAACCGCCAGAACCCTGCCCCCTCCGAGCCATAGGCACTAGCTACCTGCTGCAGGTAATTCCCGACCGGTAGCAGGCCGTGGGAGCCAATCAACGGCACAATCTGATTGATAGCTACCAGAAAGGCAACCGCATAAAGCGCCCCGAGCAGGCGCAGAAGTACAAAGCGCGTGAGCCAGTAGGTGGGGGAGGGGCTGAGCGCCTGAGGAGCGCTGCCGGCGTCAAGTTCCATGCTGCTTCCAAGTACGAAAAGGTGCGTACCCTAGTACTCATTCGTGTGCAGCGGGTTATAGAGGAGCCACGGGCCAGTTGGTGAAAGTCACTTCCTCAACTGGCCTAGCCATGCCTTAATGCTTCATACCTTCCATGCCAACTGGGTGCTGCGACTTGCCTAGTTGGTCTAGGGCCGCCCGAAACCCAGTAGCTAGCTGTGCTGCCGGCCCGCGTCCGTAGTAGTGCAAAAACATCATATGGGGCTGGTCGAAGAGCATGTGGTTATGCACGGCTACCACTTCGAGGTTATGGGCGCGCAGAGCCTTAATAACGGGGTTTACTTCGTGCTCCAGCATGGCAATGTCGCCGGCAATATGGGCATCGGCTTGTTTGCCGGCAAACGAAGCCCAGGAGTTTAGACCAATGGCGGCCGTCATTTCCGTGTTCATCATAACCACCTGCAGATCATCACGGCCCACGGTGTACTTGTAGGTGGGGCCATTTACCGTGCCTTGGTAGCCGGTTATCTTGTCTAGCGCGGGTAAGTCGAATAGCTCTTTGCCGGTGGGGGTAGCTCCGGCAGCGGGCGTAGCTGTGTTGCCAGCCTGCGACGCGGAGGCTGGCGGACTTGGGGGCTGGTTGGCCGGCAGCAGCTTCGAGTCTTTGAGCGTAGCGGCAAACTTACGGGCGAGTTCGGCCGGGCTTCCCATGCCATGGATATGCATGTAGAAAATGCGAGGCTCCTCGTAGAAAAAGTGGTTGTGCACGGCCCCAATTTCCAGCCCATTAGCCAGCGCAGCCGACATAAGCGGAGCCACTTCTTCCTGCAGCAGCACCGTGTCGCTCATGAGCATCGCCGATTTTCCGTCTAGCGTATGCTTGATGGCGGCCCAACCCCCAAAACCAAATGGAATAGGCACCGGCTCCCCCTTGATTTTCATCTTCAAGTCGTTGCGCGGCAGCGCGGTACTGTGAGTGGCCTGGGCCTCTACGTAGGTGCCCTTCTTGCCCATGGCCGCTTCAATACTGGCAATTTCGGCGGGAGTTAACGGAGGCGTTTTGCCTTTAGGCAGTTGCGCTGGGTTGGTGGCACTAGCGGAATCAAAGCCAAGCAGGGAAGTAGCGCCGAGCAGTGCCGTGCTACGCAAGGCATCTCGGCGGGAAATAAACTGACTCATAACACGCAAGCGAAGAGGATGGAAGTGGTCAGCTCAAGATAGCTAACATTTCAGCTCCAATCGGGCGATTGAGTAGCGAGTTAGGAATACGGGGCAAGCACATATAGGGCAAAGAAAAAGCCCGGTAAATGACTGGTGAAGTCGTTTACCGGGCTTGTGCGCTCCCTCCTGGGCTCGAACCAGGGACCCTCTGATTAACAGTCAGATGCTCTAACCGGCTGAGCTAAGGAAGCGGTTATGGCGGCGTTTTTTGCCGTTGCTGGTGCAATATTAGAGCAAAGTTTTTGAAGCTCCAAACATGATTAACTAAAAAAATAACCTGTTTTTTTTAGTTGGTGATTGTCAAGAGGTTGCCGGAGAGAGCGGTGTTGTATTGTCGTAAATTTCTCGTGGCCGGCCCGCCTTGCACTTGCCCCTGGAAGCTAAACTGCGATTTACAACAGGGGTCGTAGAGCCGGATAAATGGGTCAATTTTTATCCGGGCGCACGTATCAAGCGGTTGATAGGGACAGTTGCGCTCAAAGGCTAAGTAGCTAGAAGCGTTTTGCCGCACCACAATAATGCCCTTTACACCGCCATTAATATACACGGCCCCGTTATCAAAACGCAGGTTGCTGTTCTTTTGGTCGGTTAGCACCACCAACTCATTCACTGCCGCCAGCGGAATCTGGGGTTGGGCATCGTTGGAGTTGTTGCAAGCTGCCAGCAGTGCCGACAGGGCTAATGCACCTCCCAATGATAGTGTGCGGAAGGAAGTAGACAGGCTTTGAAGCATAAGAAAGTAGAGTACGCGCACTGGCCTAAACGAAGCGGAACCGCGCCCAAGTATAGTGCTCTAGGCCACTAGCTAAGATGAGCTGTGGGCAGCGGTAGCAGGAGAAGAGAAAACGCCGCTCAATGGTTTAAGTTGAACACAAAAAGAACAGCTCTCTTCTGTCAGGCAGAGGAGAGCTGTTCCGATAGTATTTAGCTAGACCAATAGGCCTACTGCACGCCCTCAAACTGACGCAGGAAGCGCAGGTCGTTTTCCGTGAAGAGGCGCAGATCTTTGATCTGATACTTGAGCATGGTAATGCGCTCAATGCCCATGCCCCAGGCATAGCCGCTGTAGCGCTCCGGGTCGATGCCCGACTGCTCTAGCACGGCGGGGTCCACCATGCCGCAGCCCCCAATTTCAACCCAGCCGGTGTGCTTGCAGATATTGCAGCCCTTACCCTTGCAGATCAGGCAAGTAATATCAATTTCGGCACTGGGCTCAGTGAAGGGAAAGAAGGATGGGCGGAAGCGCACCTCTATATCATCACCGAACAGCTCTTGCACGAAGTGGTACACGGTCTGCTTCAGGTCGGCGAAGCTTACGTTCTCATCCACGAACAACGCCTCTACCTGATGGAACATCATGTGGGCCCGGGCCGAAATGGCTTCGTTGCGGTATACGCGGCCGGGCATGATGCTGCGGATGGGTGGCTTCTGGGTCTGCATTACGCGCACCTGCACTGGGCTGGTATGTGTGCGCAGTACCCACTCCTGCTCGCCGGGGGTGCGGCGCACGAAGAAGGTGTCCTGCATGTCGCGGGCGGGGTGGTTCTCGGGGAAGTTGAGGGCCGTGAAGTTGTGCCAGTCGTCCTCAATCTCGGGGCCCTCGGCTACGTTGAAGCCAATGCGGGCCAGAATGCGCACAATTTCTTCGCGCACCAAGCTCAAAGGGTGGCGCGTACCCAGCGCATTGGGTACCGTAGGCAGGGTGTAGTCAAAGGTTGGGTCGGCGGGCGCATTTGCGGTAGCAGCCTCTAGCTCCTGCTGGCGCTGCTCAAACCGGGCCAGGGCCTGCTGCTTGAGCTGGTTGAGCTCTTGCCCAACAGCTTTGCGCTGCTCCTGTGGTACCGTTTTGAGCTGGTCAAACAGATCCGCCAATTGACCTTTACGGCCCGTGAAAGCAATCCGGAACTGGTCCAGCTGTTCCGGGGTGGTTACGTCGTACGCTTCGATTTCGGCCCGCAGCCGCGCGATGTTGTCCTGCATAATACTGCAAAGGTAGGCGTTGCGACGATGAATTGCCGGGCCCATTTTGTGGAGTGGCCTAGGTCGCTGAAAAGTTGGTACGGTTGCTGCCTAGTGTTGAGTACAAGTGGCAATTGGGGCTGAACGTGGGGCGCCACCCGTCGGCCGGCTACTGTCGGGCCCGGATGTACCGGGTGAAGTGTTTCCTTCTTTTGGTTCTTCCTTCCATGAAACGTTTTCTGCTTGCGGCCGTCGTAACGGCTACCTTCTTCAGCACGCCCACTGCTCAAGCTCAAACCAACGCCAAGCCAAACAAGCCTGCCAACTCCAGCGTGGCACCGGCCGCGCGCCCCACTGCCGAAGCCGAGTGGCCTACGCTCGAAACCTGGAACACGCCTCCTACAGAAACCGGCTGGGAAACGGCCGCTACTGCCCCTGATGCTGACCCGATGATGCGTTCTTCGGGCGTGCTAGTGGCTCCGGGCATGAGCTCTTCTCCGTACCGAGGCACCAGCACCGATTATAATGGTCGGCCCGTGGCCAAGCCTAAATCGATGCGGCCGCGCTCGGTAGCGGTAGTGTCCGATGACCCCATGATGCATTCATCCGGTGTGCAAATTGCGCCGGGCATGAACACGGCACCCTACCGCGGCGTCAGCACCGACTACCAGGGCCGTCCGTTGCGGAAAACTTCTGCTGCCGATACCCGAGCCGCAACCACTACGGCTGGCTCTGTAGCGGCGCAGTGGTAAGTATATGCTAAGCGGCTTGCACTAAGTGGCCTAGAATGGCCCGGTCATTCATCCGTGACCGGGCCATTGTCGTATGTGGAGACTCACGCAGTAACCAGTTTCTCACGCATTATCTCACCGCTTATGAAAACGCATGTACTTTCTTGGATGGGCGCCTTGGCGCTGTTTGCCTTTTTAGCTACTCCCGCCCAAGCGCAGCAAACCAGAAAGAAGAGCACGTATAACCGGGCGCGGTCGGGGGCCTATGCGCGCTACGACCGCTCGGCGCGGCGAGACGAAGAAAACCTGAAGCTGGCCCCGGGTATGCGCCTGAACATGCCCAGCCCACCCACTACCGACTACATGGGGCGACCCTTGAAAAAGAAACCTGCTCGGCCTAGCACCACTATTAACACGTTTTCGGCGGGGGCCACACCTGCTGCTCCTGCTAAGCCTGCCACTAAAAAACGGCGTTAGCCAACCGGATACGGTATCAATGGATTTCAGGCTGGATGATGGTCATATTATTCAGCCTGAAACCATTGGCGCTCAATGCTAAGCGTAAGCCTTACCCACTAGTAGTGTACAATATTGTAGGCGGGAACTGGCCTAGAAAGCTGGGGTAACGCTGGCGTAGCCAACAGTAAACTAAGAGCTGAGTCTCAACCTAGTTAAGCGGGGGAGAACAGCAACAAGTTGAAGTATTGGCTATCGAAAGAAATTTTAGTGCAAAATGCTCGCTTGTGGAATACTGAAGTGCATTGCTTGTCGTTGACAGTGCTCTCTCTCGGTCTGATGGTGGCCCACAGGAACTTCTAGTAAATCTGCGCGTTTAGGAGAAAAATCCGGGAGGCATAATTTCCTGACCTGCCTAGGCTACCGTAACTTGCAGCTTCAATCCCTCAATTGGCAATTTCGATGACTCGTTTCTTCTTTCCGATACTTCTGGTAGGCGGGGTACTGGTGGCTTCTTCCGCCCAGGCTCAGTCTAAAAAGTCCTCCGATGGGTGGGGCTCTTCTGACGGCTGGGGCGCTCCGGCGCCGGCCAAGAAAACCACCACTAAGAAGGCCGTAGCTCCAGCAGCGCAGGCTGCGCCTACAACGCCAGCAACTGCTCCGGCGGCTACACCTACTGCTCCGGCGGGCGCTGAGGCGGCTGGTGGCTGGGGTGGTGCCACGGGGTCTGCCGCTGGGGGTGGTGCCGCCATGGGCGGGGCCGATGCTCCTCAGCCTATCGGGGCCAGCATTGCGCCTGGGTTTACGGCAGCTCCTTCACGTCGTCCTACCACTGACTATCGGGGCCGCCCACGGGCGCCTTATGTGCGTCGCTCAGTACGTACCGAAGATCCAGTTCCGCCAGCACCCGCTCCTATTCCAGTAGCGGTTCCGGAGCCCGAGCCCGCTCCAGTAGCAACGCAGCCAGCTGCCCCCAAGGCGGCTGCGGCTTCAGCTGGCACTAAGAACGCCGGGGCAACATCAACCAAAGCGGCTGCTCCAGTTAAGAAAGCTGCTCCTGCCAAGAAAAAGGCCGATGACGGCTGGGGCAGTGGTGGTAGCGGCTGGTAAGCTACTCTCTAGGCAATCCTCATAAAAAAGAGCCCGGCTACTTCTGAAGTAGTCGGGCTCTTTTTATTTCTGTAGTGGCCTAGGCCTTTATTGAAATACAAAAGCTAGCTACCAGCTTCCGTGACTAGTGCCGGAGACTCTTCATTCTCAACGACAGATTTAGGCTGGGCCCGATAGTATAGGGTGCTGCAGTTGTCGGGCCGAAGGACCTCTTGGGCGGCAGCTCGCACCCGCTCGGGAGTAACGGCCTGCACCTTGGCGCTTTCTTGGTTTACTAAGTCAGCGTCGCCTAGAAGTTTGCTGTAGGCCAAATTCATGGCCCGGTGCAAGAGCTCAATCTCGCTGAACACAATGCTGGCTTCGGCTTGATTTTTCACTTTTTCCAGCTCTTGCTCCGCTACCAGTTCTTCGCGCAGTTGGGCAACTACCTGCTCTACGGCGGCATCAGCTTCTTCCAGCGAGACTCCGGCGTTCAGCTTACCACTCACTACCAGCAAGCCTGGCTCTAGGGAGCCCATAACCGAGGCCGAAATGGCGTTAAACAGAGGGTGCTCCTTCACCAGTTGCTGGTACAAGCGGCTTGATTTCCCCCGGCCCAATACGTCGCTGAGCAGGTCAACATCATAGTAGCGGGCATCGCCACGGCCGGGCATGTGGTATACTTTGTAGAGCGCCGAAACCGGCACGTCGGCCTGCACTTCCAGAAAGCGGGCTTCAGTCTGGCGGGGCTCCTGAGGCAACTGCCGCTCATAGCGGGTGCCGGCCGGAATGGGACCAAACCACTTCTCGGCTAGGCGCTCCGCCTCGGCGCGGGTTACAGCGCCAGCAACCACTAACACGGCATTAGAAGGAGAGTAGTGCTTAGCGAAGAAGTCGCGCACCTGCTGCATAGTCGCGTCTTCAATATGGCTAACCTCCTTACCGATGGTGGCCCACTGGTATGGGTGCTGCTGGTAGGCCAGGGGGCGCAGCTTCAGCCATACGTCGCCGTAGGGCTGGTTAAGGTAATTCTGCTTGAATTCCTCCACCACCACTTTGCGCTGCACCTCTAAGCCATTCTCCGAGAAGGCCAGGCTCAGCATACGGTCCGATTCCAGCCAGAAGCCGGTTTCGAGGTTAGCAGCGGGCAGCGTGAGGTAATAGTTGGTAATGTCGGGGGAGGTGAAGGCGTTGTTTTCGCCGCCCACCATCTGCAGGGGCTCGTCGTAGCTGGGAATGTTTACCGAGCCCGAAAACATCAGGTGCTCAAACAAATGGGCAAAGCCGGTGTGGGCGGGGTCTTCGTCGCGGGAGCCTACATTGTACAAAATGTTCAGCACCGCCATGGGCGTGCTGTGGTCTTCGTGCACAATGCAACGCAGGCCGTTAGAAAGCGTGAATTCTTCGAATTGAATCATAGGAAAAGCAAGGGGGAGGGGCCAAGAGGCCTACAATATACCTAACCAGCCGCCGGAAACAGAAGTTTCGGGCGGCTGGCAGGGGAACTTGCCGAATGTACGTGCGCGGCTACTGCGTGGGTTTACAGCGTGGCACGTAGGCCTAGCAGTATGGTGCGAGCGGTGGGGTAGGTGCTGGCATCAATACCCGCTTGCTGATTATCGGAGCCTGCCGAACTAACATTAGGATCGAAGCCGCGGTAGTTGCTGAGCACAAAAAGGTTATTACCACCTATCCATACGGAGATGTTACGGGAGTCTTTCTCCCACACGTTATAGGCCAGGGTAAGTGAGCTAAGCCGGACGTGGTTGCCCGACTGTAGTATATAGGTAGTTACTCCCGGAAACTGCACAGTGTAAGTAGCCTGAGGTACGTCCGTGTTGGTGTTGGTTGGCGTCCAGCGGTTACGTAGGCGGCCAGAACCATTATTGAAATAGCCTTCGGGTACATCCAGGGCTGCTAGAGCGGTGTTATACACTTGATAGCCAAACATACCATCTAGCTGCGCCTGAAGCGTAACGCGCCGATACGCCAGGTGCTGGCCTAAGCTTACTAACTGGCGCGGTAGGCCACTGCCCAAGGCTACTGCATCCAGGAAATTGCTGGTTGCATCTCCATTGGTGTCCTGAAACTTAGGCGCGCCTTGGGCATCAATACCTTGGTAACGCAGGCCATAAAAGGTGCTCAACGGCTGCTCATGAGTGGTGCGCTGATAGTCAGTAGCGTAGAACCAATCGGGGCGGTCAGTAGTGAACTGGTTGCGGTTGACAGCGGCGGCCAGCCGAGTAGTGCCTCGTAGTGGTCCGGCGCTCCAGATGCCCTCCACTGATAGCTCTAGGCCACTACTCAGGATCTGGCTGGTTTCATTGAAAAGAGATGAGCTTGCTATCAGGTGCCCGGCTGCACCCGTCCGGCGGGTATAGGCGCCCAGCGTTAGGTTGAGCTGACTGCGTAGCAGGCCAAGCGTCAGGCCCGCATCCAATTGTTGCGTGGGCTCCCGCAGGAAGACGTTTGATCGGCCGGACAGGTTAGACCCATTGGGAATAGGAACCTGAAAGAAGTTGCGCCCTATGTTACCGGCATCCGACGTAAAGCCCCAGCCTAGCCAGGCATCTAGCTGGCTAATGTGGCTGGAGCTCTGCAGAAAGGCCTCCTTGCCCGCATGCCAGGTAACCTGAGCACTAGGTAGCCACTGCCACCGGTCTTTGGCAGTAAAGGTGCTGGAGGCATCGCGGCGTAGGCCACCTTGCACCTGGTAGCGCCCGGCCAAGGTGTAGCTGGTGGTGAGTTGGTAGGCTGCAACATTGGCTGCATACGAACTCCCACTTATGTTAAAGAAGTCGGGTTGCGTTTGGCCAGGGAGATAAAAGCGGGTTTCGGTTTCAGCGCGCCGTTTCTGGTAGATGGCTTCTGCGCTGGCCTCAACCACGTGCCGGTCTTCTTTAAAATGACCGGTATAGCGCAATGCCGGATTCAAGACCCATTGCTGGTATAGGGCCGTATTGTCGCCGCTCTGGCCGCCTGCGGTACTGGTAAAAGATGGACTGTAAGTAGTATTAGCTAAGGTAGCACGCTCCAGATTGCCCCGCAGATCCAGCGCTAGGCCAGGTAAAAACTCATAGCGGGCGCCCAGCTGGGCCAGCATACGCCGATGTTGGGGTGTGGTATAGCTTTCCTGGGCCCACTGCACTGGGTTAAGCGAGTATTGGCGGCTGCTGCCGTAGCTACCATCGGGGTTCCGGACGGGTACGGTAGGAATATAGGCCAGGGCGTTTGCCGCTGCGCCCACTGCCGGTATGCGCTGCCGGGTTTCGCTGAGGCCCACTGCCGCTTGAAGCTTCAAGTGCTGGCCTAGCTGATGTTGTATGGCTGCCCGCCCGGCGTATCGGCTCAGAGAGGAATTGAGCACAGTACCTTTCTGGTTAAGGTAATCAGTACCGGCATAGTAGTGCGTACGGGCAGAACCGCCATCTAGGCTCAGGTGGTGTTCCTGCACGGTAGCGGTGCGCAAAAGCTCGTCTTGCCAATCGGTGCCCTTCCCGAAAGTAGCAACTTGTTCAGGCGAATACGGTGCGCCAAACTTAGCATTTAGCGCGGCCTCGTTAGCTAGGTTCGCATATTCCCGGGCGTTCAGCAAATTGTAGCGGTATCGTACCTTCTGAACGCCGCCGTAGCCCGCATAGTGAACCCGCAACGGCCCGGTCCGGCCGCGCTTGGTCGTAATCCGGATAACGCCATTGACGCCTTGGGCCCCGTAGCGGGCGGTTTCCCACGCACCTTTCAACACCTCCACCGTCTCAATATCTTCCGAAGGAATACTCAGCAGCGGGTTGGTATCCATTTCAAGGGCTTCAGCTGGTCTGAAGTTAATCATTGAATTATCCCTGATCGGTGCTCCAAACGTGTTCTGAAACACAGGTATGCCGTCCACCACGTACAGCGGCTGTGCATTACCCGAAAGTGAAGCTGCGCCCCGGATGCGTACCGCTACCTGCGCCCCCGGCGCTCCGGAATAGGGCGTGGCCTGCACCCCAGCTATCTGGCGGAGCTGCTCTTGGAGAGGGAATGTAGGACCAAAGTAGTAAGTGACTGTCTGAGTTATTGGAACTCCTGGCCCTGTGCATACTAAGCGCCCAGAAAGAAAAGAATTAGAGGCAAATAACGAGTCCGGCAAAGTGATGGTCACTCCCAAGCGGCGTGGGGCCAGCGTATCGGGTTGCTGAGCCAGAGCGGGAATAGAAAGCGTAAGGAGTAAACTGAGAGAGTATAGTCGAACCATATAGGATATAGGGAGGAAATCAGCCCCGAAGATAGATGCCCCAGGCCACCTCTTTCCATAAAGCCGGCATCATAATTTTCCTTCCCCGCAAACCCGTACTTTTGGCGCCACCCACTACTTAGTTTGCTTGCCGCTATGCAATTCAACCGCAAGGATTACTCCAACGAAACCCTGCTCCATCTCTACCAAGGCTTGTTGAAGCCCCGTCTGATTGAGGAAAAGATGCTCATTCTGTTGCGGCAGGGCAAAGTAAGCAAGTGGTTTTCGGGCATTGGGCAGGAGGCTATTTCGGTGGGCAGCACCTTGGCGCTGGAGCCCGATGAGTACATTTTGCCTCTGCACCGCAATCTGGGCGTGTTTACGGGCCGCAACATTCCGCTCGACCGGCTATTTGCGCAGTGGCAGGGCAAAACCACCGGTTTTACTAAGGGCCGCGACCGGTCGTTTCACTTCGGCACCAACGAGCACCACATCGTAGGTATGATTTCCCACCTCGGTCCGCAACTGGCCGTGGCCGACGGTATTGCCCTGGCCGACAAGCTGGAGGACCGGCCCAAAGTAACCTTGACGTATAGCGGTGATGGGGGCGCCTCCGAAGGCGACTTTCATGAGGCCCTAAACGTGGCCGCCGTGTGGCAACTGCCCGTTATTTTCATGATTGAAAACAACGGCTACGGCCTGAGCACACCCTCTAACGAGCAGTTTCGCTTCAAGCAGTTTATTGACAAGGGCCCGGCCTACGGCATGGAAGCCGTGCAGGTAGATGGCAACAACGTGCTAGAAGTGTACGACGCCGTGCGCCGCCTAGCGGAAGATTTGCGCCGCAACCCACGCCCCGTGCTGGTAGAGGCACTCACCTTCCGGATGCGCGGCCACGAGGAAGCTAGCGGCACTAAGTACGTTCCTCAGGAGCTATTTGAGCAGTGGGCGCAGAAAGACCCAGTAGAGAACTATGAGAAGTGGCTTCTGCAGGAAGGCATTCTGGATGAAGAGGCCCGCCTGCGTTTCCGCGAAACCATCAAGCGAGAAATCGAGGAAGGTCTTCGCATTGCCGATGCCACGCCCATGCCCACCGCCGATGCCACCCTGGAACTGGCCGATATGTACCGTCCCTTCGAGGCCGACACAGCTCAGCAACTAACCGCCGACAACCAGGCGGCCACCACTGATAAGCGCTACGTTGATGCCATTTCCGATGGCCTACGCCAGAGCATGGAGCGCTACCCCGAGCTAGTTCTCATGGGCCAGGACATTGCCGATTATGGTGGAGTATTTAAGGTAACGGATGGCTTCGTAGGCCAGTTCGGCAAGGGTCGGGTGCGCAATACTCCCTTGTGCGAGTCGGCTATTGTGGGTGCGGCATTGGGCCTGAGTATCAAGGGCAAGAAGAGCATGGTGGAGATGCAGTTTGCTGACTTCGTAACCTGCGGCTTCAACCAAATTGTGAATAACCTAGCCAAGAGCCATTACCGCTGGGGCCAGAATGCCGACGTAGTAGTGCGTATGCCCACCGGTGCCGGCACGGCCGCCGGCCCATTTCACTCGCAGAGCAACGAGGCCTGGTTTACGCACACGCCCGGCCTGAAAGTGGTATTCCCCAGCAACCCCATCGATGCCAAAGGCCTGATCTGTGCCGCCATCGAAGACCCTAACCCCGTGATGTTCTTTGAGCATAAGCTGCTCTACCGCAGCGTCACGGCGCCCGTCCCCGATGCCTACTACACCACACCCATTGGCAAGGCGGCGCTGGTGCGGGAGGGCGACGAAATGAGCATTATCACGTACGGTGCTGGCGTGCACTGGGCCACAGCCCTGGCCGACGAGCTAGGCCTGTCGGCCGACATTCTAGACCTGCGCACGTTGTTGCCCTGGGACACGGAAGCCGTACGCAAGACTGTGGAAAAGAACGGCCGCGTTATTATCCTGCACGAAGACACGCTGGTAGGTGGCCTAGGCGGTGAAATAGCCGCCTGGATTGCCGAGCATTGTTTTGAACACCTCGATGCGCCCGTGCAACGGGTAGCCTCTCTCGACACCGCTGTGCCCTTTGCCCCTCAGCTAGAGAAAGTGTTCCTGCCCCAGCAGCGTCTGCGCCAAACCGTAGAAAAGTTGCGCAACTATTAGAGCTAGGCCACTATACATGTCCTTCCGACTACAAGGCAGAAGTTAGGTTTATCATTCGAAGAATAGATCTAGCTTCTGCCTTGTAGTCGGCAGAACTGGTCAGCGTTGGTCTAGGCCACTTGGCTGAGCAAATTTCAACTGCCTAACTATAGCTATTTGTGTATTTTGCGGAGCTTATCTTCTTGGTAAGAGCCAAATAAAGTATAGAATGAACCTCTCCGGAGCTTTCCGTCGTTTGGGCCTGCTGCTTGTTGCGGGGCTCTTGTTACTTATTGCCCCCGCCTGCCATAGCTATCGGATTCCGAACCCAAAGGGGCCGCCCCAGCCGAAAGTCAAGAAGGCTGCCGCCGATAATCAGGCCGCCAATGGGCAGGCTCTGTCGGTAGAGAAAGAAGACGTGAAAACTCAGAAGAACAGTTACGACAAACAAGGCTTGCTTAAAAAGCCCAAGTATGAGCGACGGCGCGTGAAGCGCAAAGTCGGGCAGCGTAAGTTTCTCGGAATAGTATTACCCTTTTAGTCCACTCCTCGTTTAGGAGGTAGAATAACTCACGTTATCATCTTACCGCTGCTTTATGCGTTACATATTGCTCGCTACCACGTTGTTGCTAGGCCTATGCACAGCGCAAGCCCACGCTCAGCTTGCCTCTACCAGCCGCGGCAAACAGCGGACGGAGAGCCGTCGGGCCCTTCGTGATGCCCGCCGCTACCCCGCTGAGTATAAAGACTCTCACTTGGTAGTCACCAAGCCCGAACTGAAGGAAGGCAATGGTGGCCGGCTGGCGGCTGTAGAACCCAAAGATGAGCGTAAGAGTTATCAGTTTGACCGCTCTGGTACGCCCCGCGTAAGTGAGCCGTCCCGCGTTTCTCTCCGTCCGCGGAAAAAAGACAAAGAGCCTACCCCCTAACTCTACCCGCTTTTACTTATGACGCCCTGGCAGCCCCTTACCCAAGCCGAGCAACTCACCGACATCGTGCGCGAGTCGTTTGAGCAGCCTATTATCATCTTCAAGCACAGCACTAGCTGCTCCATTAGCGCGGCTGCTAAAGCCAAGATTGAGCGCCAGTGGGCCGATGCCAACCTCGATGGCACCAAGCTCTACTACCTCGATCTGCTGCGGTTCCGGCCTATCTCCAATGAAATAGCTGAGAAGTTTGGCATCCGCCATGAGTCGCCCCAGCTGCTGCTGATTCAAAACGGAGAATGCAGCTACGATGCGTCTCATATGAGCATCCGCCTCAGCGACGTGAAAGAAGCAGTCAGCTAAACTAAAAAGCCGAGCTTCCGCGTTATCAAGTTACCATACTGAAACGCAGAAGCTCGGCTTTTTACGTGCTACACTATCCCGCGTACACGAACCGAACCTCCTGCTGAATTTCTGGGTTCAGGCTGAGGGCAACCGGGCAAGTACGGGCTGCATTTTCGAGGATAGTACGCTCTTTCTCGGATAGCGTAGCCGGCATCTGAAACGTCACGTCAATCTGACGAATCCGGCGCGGCTCCGCTGCCATGTGCTTGGTTACGTCGTAGGTTACGCCCGTCAGGTCTACCTGGTGGCGCTCCGCCACGATGCCCATGATGGTCATCATGCACGAACCCAGTGCGGCACTTACCAAGTCGGTGGGAGAGAAAGCCTCGCCCCGGCCGTGGTTGTCCACGGGAGCGTCGGTGAGAATAGTATTACCGGAGGCTACGTGGGTAGCTTCAGTACGCAAATGGCCGGCGTAGCGGGCTGTGGCAGTACTCATAGTAGTGGTTGAAAATTAGCAAGACTGATGCTCGTAAATTTACGTACTTTCGGTAGTGTAGGCCGGTTCTGCTCCGAGCGGCCAGTTCTTCCAGACTCTTTTTTCCATACCCCCGTGCGTACACGTCTAATCTTCGGCGGCGGCTTGCTGCTAACCTTCTTGGGGGCGGGCTTGTCTGCGCGGGCCCAACAGAGCCGCACCACCGTATTGCCGGCCAGCAATGAGGACCCTTCTTACCGCAAGGAGTTCACCTACGGTATCAACTTCAATACCCGCGGGGGGCTGATTGGGGGCGTGTCGGTGCGTTCTACTAAGCCTTTGAACCAAGACTTTTCCCGCTTCTGGAGTATTGAGGCAGTAGAGGTGAAGCACCCCAAAGAGCAGAAGCAAGGCACCGGCTACGGGGGGCTTTTCGTCATTGGGAAAGCAAACTACATGTTTGTAGTGCGTCCGTCGGTAGGCCTACAGCGCGTAATTTTTCGCAAAGCACCTGAGTCGGGAGTGCAGGTAAACGCGTTGGTAGGGGCAGGGCCATCTATTGCGCTGCTGATGCCTTACTACATCACCTACGACTATACCCCGCGCGAAAACGGGAAACCAGTTGGGGCAACCGACTACCGCAATGAGCAGTATGACCCCCAAATTCACTCAGATTTACAGATTGTTGACCGGGCGCCGCTGTTCTCCGGCATCAGCGAAACCAAGCCCAACGTGGGAGCACACATTAGGGGGGCGCTTAGCTTTGAATATGGACGTTACCGGGATGCCGTGGCGGGCGTAGAGACAGGCTTCCTGTTTGAAGCCTACCCCAAGCGTCTGACTATCTTGAAAGCTATTCAGGTGCCAGACAGCAAACTTAATAAGCTGTTTTTCCCTTCAGTATATCTTACCATTTACTTAGGGCACCGCAGCTAGGCCTATTCTCTAGTTTACTTCACTAAGACCTTTCCTGACTCGAAAGGTCTTTTTGCATATAGGGCTCTACGGTCTTCTTAGTGGCTTTCCCAGAGGCTTGACTAGCACATCGGGAACATTTTCAGCGCTACGGTGTCTCAGTAGTACGCATTCTATACTCTAATACCCACTACCTTTGCTGCATGAATGACCTGTTGCTGACTTTGCCCATCATTCAGCCGGAGGCGGCTGCTCCTGTAGCGCCCGCCAAGCCGCGCAAGCCCGACTGGCTGCGCGTGAAGCTGCCCGTGGGACCCGCGTACGCCAATGTCCGCCGCTTGGTGGATGAACATAAACTGCACACCATTTGCGAGAGCGGCAATTGCCCGAACATGGGCGAGTGCTGGGGTGCAGGCACCGCCACGTTCATGATTCTGGGGAACGTGTGCACCCGCTCCTGCTCGTTCTGCGCCGTGGCCACCGGCCGCCCCACTGAGTATGACACCGACGAGCCCCGCCGCGTGGCCGAGGCCATTCAGCTCATGGGCGTGAAGCACGCGGTTATTACCTCCGTAAACCGCGACGAGCTGAAGGACCGGGGCGCCAGCATTTGGTATGAGACCGTGGTGCGCGTGAAGGAGCTGAGCCCTTCTACTACTATCGAGACCCTGATTCCGGATGTGAAGGCTAACTGGGCTGCTTTAGATACCATGATTGCCGGCGGCCAGGAAGTTGTGTCACACAACATGGAAACTGTGGGTAGCCTCTACCGCCTCGTGCGTCCTCAGGCCAAATACGACCGCAGCCTGGAGCAAATCCGCCGTACCAAAGAAGCGGGCAAGCGCACTAAGTCGGGCATTATGCTAGGCTTGGGCGAGACCAAGGAGGAAATGTACCGCGCCATGGACGACTTGGTGGCCAACGGCCTCGACATTCTGACCCTAGGCCAGTACCTGCAGCCCACTAAGCGCCACTTGGAAGTAGCTGAGTTTATCCACCCCGACCTGTTCGCGCACTACCGTGAAGAGGGCTTGGCGCGTGGCCTGAAGTACGTGGAAAGTGGTCCGTTGGTGCGCTCCAGCTACCACGCCGAGCGTCACGTGAACGTACCTATTTAATACTACTTACTGTTTTAGTAGCAGGGGCCGCTTCTCATTAGAGAAGCGGCCTTTTTTGTTGGTTCTAGGCCAGTAAGGGCCGCCTAAGGTTTTGTTCTGCCAGCTAAACCGTTACCTTGCCAGCCGGTAGCACTATTTTAATTAGACAATTACGTGATAGATCTATTTACTACGCGAGGTCGGCTTCGGAGACGTGCGTATTGGTATCGTTCACTTATGATTTATGGTATAGTAGTGCTTGTGTATGCGCTTGCCAGCCAAGTGAAGTACACCAACGCTAACGATGAATTGTTGGCAGCAGCGGGTGTTGGACTGGTGATTTTTGTGGGGCTGATTCTGGCCAATATTCAGGTAATCAAACGGCTGCACGACACTAACCTGAGTGGCTGGTGGTGGCTGCTGTTTCTGGTGCCGATTGTCAGCTATGGTTTGAGCATAGGGATGACTTTCGTGCAGGGAACCCGCGGCCGAAACCGTTTCGGCCCTGACCCTAAAAGGCCCTGGGTTCAGCCAGAAGAAGTTGAGGGCGAGCATGAAAAACCGTTCCGCCGATGAAGGCGAAACGGCTTTCTAGGCCACTGATGGCAAGCGGGATTAACGCCGGGCTTGCTGATCTTGGGGTGGATAGGTGCCCAGAATGCCATTCACAATCCGGTATACCTCCTCCTCAGAAATAGTCTGGTTGTCTACCTGAGCCTGGCCCTGACCGCGCCAAGCCAGCTCTTTGCGGTGCGCATCGACAAAGTCGATAATAACAGTGCCCGCTTTGTAATCAGTTACGAAGCCACGATTGTAGAGGCCGCCGTACCCGTAGCCATACCAGTAGGGGTAACCATAGGGGCCGTAAGCGCCAGTATTAGTGCGTTGCTTATCTTCTACCTTAGCCGAGTAAGCTACGTACAGGTCGGGGGCCTTATCTACGCGGGTAAGACCTTTGGCTGTCATTTCACGCTCTACTGCCGTACGGATGCGCTTATCCAGGAACGACTGATAGCCTTGGGCTGGGCCGCCCTCCGTATCGGTAGGCTGCTCCGGGAGCCACGCCCAGGTCTTGTAATTGCGGAAGTTAACAGAATGATCAAAGTCGTTGGTAACCCCAACGCGCGCCGTGCTGGCGCAGCTGCTGGCACCTAACAGCAGGGCTAAACTCATGGCCGCCAGAGGCATCCGACGGGACAAAAAGCGGGTGATAGGATTCATATTCGGATGGGAAAGACAGTGAAGTTTAAACGAGTTTCTGCCCGCTGTTAGTATGCTACTCAACGAAGCCTGGCAGCTTATCAGAAACTACACTTATCAAACACCCAAACTCAAGCGGGTGTTCCCAGATAGTAGGCTTGCCGACTACATTCCGTAATATTATTTGGAGTGAACTGTTCAGTGATCTTGAAATATATCTATCTTCCGGAAGCCTAATTAATTCCTTCCTATCTATGAATAAACTTGTACTTTTTTTTGGTAGTCTTTTGCTACTGGCTTCCTGCAGTGCCTCTCGCGATGACTCCCGTGGAAACCGTACCTCCGCGGGGCCCGTTGCTCATAACACCGTAGTAGAGTGTGTGCTGTACGATGGCATGTCGAAACAGTCGAAACAACTCACCACCATTGGCTCTGATACGGAAGTACAGGTTATGGATACGGTAGATGCGTACTTCCTAAAAGTGCGGGTGACGGCCAACGGCAAAACCGAGAACGGCTACATGTACCGGAACTGCTTCTCCAACTAAATAAGCGCTGCAGTTTTTCGTAGCCTCTAGGCCACTTCCTCAAGTATGATAATAATAAAAGCCCCACCTGTTAGCAGGTGGGGCTTTTGCTTGCCTAACTAGGCTAAGTAACTAGGCCTAGAAAAACTAGTAAGAAGGGCCCTTGTCCGTAGCCACTAGCTTCTCTTCCTGGTCGGCATATTCCTCCACGGAGGTGCACGAGCAAATCAGGTTACGGTCGCCGTACGCCGAGTCGATGCGCGACACGGCGGGCCAGAACTTGAACATGCGGGCGTACTCCGTGGGGTACACGGCCTGCTCGCGAGTGTAAGGGCGGGTCCACTCGTGGGTGAGGGCCGTGGCAGCCGTGTGAGGCGCGTGCTTCAGCAAGTTGTCCTTGGCATCGGCGCGGCCGGCTTCTACTTCGGCAATTTCCTTCCGGATGCCAATCATGGCCTCAATGAAGCGGTCTAGCTCCTCCTTGCTCTCCGACTCTGTAGGCTCCACCATCAGCGTGCCCGCAACCGGGAACGATACGGTGGGCGCGTGGAAGCCGTAGTCCATCAAGCGCTTGGCAATGTCCTCTACTTCAATACCAGCCTTTTTGAACTGGCGGCAGTCGAGGATCATCTCGTGGGCGCAACGGCCGTTAGCGCCGGTGTAGAGCACGGGATAGTGCTCCTCCAAGCGGGCCTTGATGTAGTTGGCGTTCAGGATAGCCGTACGCGTAGCCTGCGTCAGGCCCTCGCCGCCCATCATGGAGATGTAAGCGTAGCTGATGGGCAGAATGCTGGCCGAGCCCCAAGGCGCCGAAGAAACTGAGCCAAACGTGCGGCCATCGGCATCTACTACCGCGTGGCCGGGCAAGTAAGGAGCCAGATCAGCCACAACGCCGATGGGGCCTACGCCGGGTCCGCCGCCGCCGTGGGGGATGCAGAACGTTTTGTGCAGGTTCAGGTGGCACACGTCGGCGCCGATGGTGGCGGGCGAGGTGAGGCCTACCTGGGCGTTCATGTTGGCGCCGTCCATGTACACGCGGCCGCCGTGCTGGTGAATGGTCTCGCAGATGTCGATGATGGTTTCCTCGTACACACCGTGCGTGCTGGGATACGTCACCATCAGGCAGCTCAGCTTGTCGGCGTATTGCGCAGCCTTGGCTTTCAGGTCGGCCACGTCGATGTTGCCTTCCTCGGTGCTCTTCACCACTACCACCTGCATGCCGGCCATAACAGCCGAAGCGGGGTTGGTGCCGTGGGCCGAAGCCGGAATCAGGGCTACGTTGCGGTGCTGGTCGCCGCGGGCATCATGGTAGCCTTTGATGGCCAACAGGCCGGCGTACTCACCCTGGGCACCGGAGTTGGGCTGCAGGCTCACGGCCGCGAAGCCGGTTACCTCACAGAGCCACGCCTCCAGCTCGCGGAAGATTTCCGAGTAACCCAGGGCCTGCTCACGCGGGGCGAAGGGGTGTAGGCCACCAATCTCAGGCCAGGTCACCGGAATCATCTCGGCGGTGGCATTCAGCTTCATGGTGCAAGAGCCTAGCGGAATCATGGAGTGAGCCAGGCTCAGGTCCTTGTTTTCCAGCTGCTTCATGTAGCGCAACATCTCGTGCTCACTGTGGTGTGAGTTGAAGATGGGGTGCGTCAGGTAGCTGCTCTTCCGGATCAGGCTATCGGCCCAGTTCACTGAAATTTCCTCGGGCAGGCTTAGGGTTTTGCTTTCGCCTTTGCCCAGCACCTTGCTGAACACCGCTACGATGTCGGCTATGTCGGTCACCTCGGTGTTCTGGTGCAGGGAAATGCCTACGCGGGGCGAGCCGTGCTCCTCGAAATAGCGGAAGTTGATGCCAGCGGCTTCAGCCTCCTGCTTGATAGCGTTCTGCAGCTCCTGGCTTTCCAGCTTGATATCAAGCGTATCGAAGTAAAACTGGTTGCGCTGGTCGAGGCCTAGGGCCTTCAGCTCCGTCTCCAGCACCTGCGTGAGGGCGTGGATGTTGGTGGCGAACTGCTTCAGGCGCTGCGGACCGTGGTACACGGCGTACATACCAGCCAGCACCGACAGCAGCACCTGCGCGGTGCAGATGTTGGAGGTAGCCTTTTCGCGGCGGATGTGCTGCTCACGGGTCTGCAGGGCCATACGGTAGGCCTTGTTGCCAGCGGCATCAATGCTCTGCCCGATGATGCGGCCCGGAATCACACGCTTGAACGCGTCTTTGGTGGCCAGGAAACCGGCGTGAGGTCCACCGTAGCCCATGGGCACGCCAAAGCGCTGGGAATTGCCTACCACGGCATCGGCGCCCATCTCGCCGGGAGGCGTGAGCAGCGTCAGGGCCAGAAGATCAGCAGCCACTGTCACGAACAAGCCGTTATCGTGAGCTGTGGAAATGAAATCGGTGTAGTCGTACACGGCGCCGTCGGCGGCGGGGTACTGCAGGATGGAACCGAACAGGCTCTCATCCGTCAGGTCGGCGGTGCGGTGGTCACCTACTACCAGTTCAATGCCCAGCGGGGTGGCGCGGGTGCGCAGCACATCAATGGTCTGGGGCAATACCTGCTCCGAAACGAAGTAGCGCGTGGCGTTCTTCTTTTTGGAGAGGGAATGGAACATGTGCAGGGTCTCGGCGGCGGCGGTGCCTTCGTCGAGCAGGCTGGCGTTGGCAATTTCCAGGCCCGTCAGGTCCATTACCATCGTCTGGTAATTGATCAGGGCTTCGAGGCGGCCTTGGGCAATTTCAGCCTGGTAGGGCGTGTAGGCCGTGTACCAGCCTGGGTTCTCCAGGATGTTACGCTGAATTACGGCCGGCAACTGGGTGTCGTGGTAGCCGAGGCCGATGTAGTTTTTGAACAGACGGTTCTTGCCAGCAATGCCTTTGAACTTCGCCAAAAAAGCCCGCTCCGTGAGGGCAGCGGGCAGGTTCAGCGGCTGTTTCAGGCGGATAGCGGCCGGCACGGTTTCGTCGATGAGCTGGTCAAGCGACTCCACACCGATGGTGCGCAGCATCTCAGCCACCGCCGCGTCGTCGGGTCCGTTGTGGCGGTCCACGAATACATCAGCGGGCTTGGGTTGAAGCAACATAAAAGAAGGGGTGAGGGTGGCGGAAAAACCGGCCGCCGAAGCAGCCGAACCTGTAACAAAGGTAAGGCGAAAACTTCTCCCAGTGCCATACAGAAAAGAGGAGAAATCGGAGGATTCTCAAGGAGTTTGCAGAAGAACGAGGCTAGGCCAGTGGGCTACTAGGGTAGTACCGCTACTGACTTAAAGCAGAACAGCACCGAGGCCTTCACTTAAATAATTTAACCAGATTTAGGGCCTCGTTCCCATCCGTTCCTTTCCACCCACCTTACCGTTATGCGTTCTATTTCCCTTGGTATTATCTGTGAAGGCAAAACGCCGCCCGACAAACGCGTGCCGCTCACGCCCAAGAAGTGCGCCGAGGCGCAAAGCCAGTACCCCGGTCTGCACATAGTAGTGCAGGAAAGCCCCATCCGCTGCTTCTCCGACCAAGAATACCGTGACCTGGGCATTGAAGTGCGCCCTGAGGTGGCCGACTGCGACATTCTGCTGGGGGTGAAGGAGGTACCCGTAGGCCAGTTGATTCCCAACAAAACATACATGTTCTTCTCGCACACCGTGAAGAAGCAGCCCGCCAACCGGGAGCTGCTGCGCCAAGTGCTGGCCAAGAACATTACTCTCATCGACTACGAACTGCTGACCAACCGGGAAGGCGGCGAAAGAATTGTGGCCTTCGGACGCTGGGCCGGCATTGTGGGGGCCTACAACGGGCTGCTGACCTATGGCCGCAAGCATGGCTTATATAAGCTGAAGCCCGCTTACCAGTGCCTCGATATGGAAGACATGCAGGAGGAGTTCTTCAAGGTAAAGCGGCTGCCGCCCATTAAGATGATGGTAACGGGCTCGGGCCGGGTAGCCCAGGGCGCGGTGGAAGTGCTCGATAAGATGCGCATCCGGCGGGTGAGCGTGTACGACTATCTCTACCACGACTTCAACGAGCCGGTGTACACCCAGCTGCGCAGCTCTGACTACAACCGCCGCCGCGACGGCAGGGTGTGGGATACCCCCGATTTCCACCGTAACCCCCAGGAATACGAGAGCACATTCCAGAATTTTCTGCCCGTTACGGATCTGCTGATTGCCTGCGCTTACTGGCACCCGGCTGCGCCGCGCCTGTTCGAGGAAAAGGATACCCAACGGCCCGACTTCCGCATCAATACTATTGCCGACGTAACCTGCGACGTAGACGGCTCCATCCCGACCACCAAGCGCGCCAGCAGCATCAAGGAGCCCGCCTTCGACTACAACTGCCAGACCGGCGAGCTGGAGCCGGCTTACTCGCGGCCTTCCAACATCACCATCATGGCCGTGGACAACCTGCCCTGCGAGCTGCCCCGCAACGCCAGCCGCGACTTTGGCCGCCAACTGATCGACAATGTGTTTCCGCACTTAGTGGGCAGTGGCCTAGCCGATGATATTGTGGAACGCGCAACCATTGCGCACGGCGGCCAGCTGCTTCCTCGCTACGAATACCTGCGCGACTATGTGGCCTAGCGCTTAGCTAGGGTACCGCTAGTCAATAAATGAATCATCTAACACACGAAAAAGCCCTTGCCTCCGATATGGAAGCAAGGGCTTTAAGGTACTCTAAAGAGAAATAGCCTATTAGCTACACTCCGCGCAGGACGGGGTAACGCGCCTGTACCAGCATATAGAGGCCATAAGCCATCAGGCCTAGCGCCACGATACCGAGCACGACTGGACCCATAGTAGCCAGTAAGTCGAAGGCTTCATCAGTAGTACCCACAGCTTCGGCGCTTGATTGCCGACCGGCTTGCACGAAGAAGTACCCGATGATACCCATGACAATACCGCGGGCGGTATAGCCAATTTGGCCCGTACGATACACCATGTTCTGCTGGTTAGCGGGCAAGTCGCTGGAGTTTACGTGCTTCTGGAAAGAACCTGAGTACGCCCGGTAAATCTGATAAATGCCACTGCCAATGGTTATCAGGCCTACGGCGATAATAATCCAATCCCCAGCAGGCCACTCCAGCACTTTGGCGGTAAGCGTTTTCTGGGTGCTGCCGCCGTTGCTATCCGCGCTGCCGCTGAAGGCCAGCTGAGCTGCATACCACGCCACCCCGGCATACAGTAGACCACTGCCGGCGTAGCCTAGACGCCGCCCAATGCCTTTAGCACCAGAGCCTTTGCTTTCGGTGTCGCGTACAGCTTGCGTAAAGCGCCACACAATGTAGCCAAGCAGGCCTAGAGCTACTAAACCCAGCATAATCTGCCCACCGGGCAAATCTTGTAAGGTTTGCACTGCCTGTTTCTTGTCGGCCGTTTGGCCACCGCGCTGGCCGGTAGCCGCCAGTAATGCCAGTAGGCCCATCAGAATATATACTACCCCTTTGGCCGCAAAGCCAAACCGGGCCAGCGCTTTTATGCCCGACGAGGGAGAATGAGGAACGTTGGAAAGTAGAGTGCCAGAAATTGCCATGGGATGAAGTCAAAGTGGGAAACTACCCTCGTGTACGTGCTTACGGCAAAATGGTGCGCCTCCCTAGGCCAGTACTCCGTAAGCCAGAGTGCGGAAACCTGAAGGATACCGCGCTAACGAGAGTGCCTCAACAATAAGGGAATACAAAAAGCCCCGCGCTTTTCAGCGCAGGGCCTAGTATTGTAGTGCCGAAGCCTAGAAGGTGCGGTGGAACCACGCCTTGATGTCGTCGATTGCTTCGCCGGTTTTGTGCTGCAAGCGGCCAAACCACTCGTCTTGCTCACCCTCATTGTAAGTGAGGTCGTCGTCGGTCAGGTTGCCCCATTTCTGCTTGGCCTGGCCTTTAATTTCGTTCCAGTTACCGCGGGCGCGCAGCTCCGTCTGATCGTTGATGTTATTGTTGTTAACGTCCATGATTGAAAGGAAGTATGGGAGGGAAATGAATGATACTTCCCTGTACGGACGAGCTTACGGTAGAGTTGGCGCAGACCACCAGAATAACAGTGGGGCCCTAATTTTTTGTGAGCTAGCTTAAGAGCAACTAGCTGAAACAGGAAGTTTACGCCGAGGCTAGGCCACTTAGCGCCGTTTCCGGGAGACGGGCGTTTTGGGCGCTGGAGTCCGTTTAGAGGTGTTTCCTGCCGGGGCTACCCGTAGTGTGGGGGCTGCCTGGGTTTCCTCTTTAGGGGGAGCTTGCTCCGAAGCCAAAACCGCAACTAGCTCCGCAGTGGGAATACGTGGCGCGCCAACCGAAGCAGTATGCTCCGTCCAGTATTCGGTAGGTCGGGTTTGGGCGAAAGCAGTAGTGCCAAGAGCGGATAAACCTGCTACGAATAGAGAGTATAGGATGTAGCGCATATTAAATTGTAAAAATGGTATAAGCCAAGATACGTGAGCAACGAAATAATGGGTTGCCAATCTACGGTCAGTTCAGACTTTATAGCGCTACGTATATGTTGGGTATTGTGCTGTAAATCAATAGGTAATAATTTGTTTTAAGGATAAATTGAAATGGCCAAAATCTGTCGGATATTGAGCTGTTACTTGGCCCAAGTGCCTGCCACTATACTCAAATGGATGATTTAAGAACTACTCTCGCTACGTTCACCTCCGACGACCGCAAGGAATTTGCCCGCTTCATTCAACGCCAGCGCCGCAAGCAAAAGGGCCGCATGGACTCCCGGTTGTACGAGTTGCTGTTACACCAGAAAGAATACTCAACAGAGGAGTTGTTGGAGCGCCTGTACCCTGAGGAGCCTAACGCCACGGCTTACTATGCCCTTCGCAAGCGCCTCATGCGCCACCTTACTGATTATCTGCTGTTGCGCCAGCGCCAGCAAGACCCTACCGCAGCCTCCTCGGTGCGGGGCCTGCTGACTATGGCGCAGTACCTGTTTGAGGTGGGGGTACCGCGCCTGGCCTGGAGTACGCTGCGCAAAGCCGAAAAGCTAGCCAGCTCGCACGAGCAATACGAGTTGCTGAACACCGTGTATAACGTGCAGATTGCTCAGGCAGGCAGCAAGTACGCCGACGATTTGGCGGACATCATCCGGAAGCGCCACCTCAACAAACGCTACGCCGATGAGGAAGAGCGGGCCAACATTGCCGATAGCCTGATTCGACAGCGGTTACGCGCGGCCCGAGTAAAGGGGCGGGCCGGTGAGTCGTTTGATGCCATTCTGCAGGAGGTGCTGCGCGAGTACGACTTGCAGGAGGCGTTTGCCCGGCGGCCGTCGTTGCTGTTCCGGCTGATGTCCATTGCTCGCTCGGCCATGCTCGTGCGCCGCGACTTTCTATCCTTCGCGCCGTTTGTGATGCGCTGCTACCACCTCATGGAGAAGCGGCACGGCTTTCAGCTGGCCCACCGGGAGGCACAAATGGGGCTGCTTTATATGATTGCGCACGCTCTGTACCGCACGCGCCGTTTCCGTGAGTCGGTGGAGTATTTGGAGCGGCTACGCGAGGTGATGGACGCCGGACCCCGCAATCGGCCCGCCGGGTTGGTGCCCAAGTACACCTTTCTGTTGGCCGCTAACTACGCCTTCTTGCGCCGTAACGCCGAGAGCATTCAGCTAATGGAGAAAATTCTGCGCACGCCCTTGGCGCCGCGGGAGCAGCTCACGGCCCGGCTGGGGTTGGGCTTCCACTACTTTGCCGAGGGCCAATACCACAAAACCAACCAAGTATTGCTGGCCATTGGCCGCACCGACCACTGGTGCGAGCAGGAAATGGGCGTGGAGTGGGTGGTAAACCGCAACATGGGCGAAATGCTGGTGCAGTTGGAAATGGGCAACCCCGACCTAGCCCTGAACCGGCTGCGGGCCATTGAGCGGCTCATGCGGGAGCGGTTCGGGCCCGATGGTGGCCCCTACGCCACTGTACTGGTTTACTTGAGCTTGGTGCGCGAAATCATTGATGATCCGGCGGCCGCCCGGCGGCCGGGGTTTGCGGAGCGCGTAACCAATGTGCCGGCCTTTGCGCCTTTAGAGCAGGAAGACCTGCAAGCCGTGAGCTTCTATAGCTGGCTGCGTGCCCGCTCCATGGGTCGCCCTTATTATGAGGTGCTGCTAGAAATTGCTACTGCCTCAGAGCCAATATCCGCCCTCACGTAACGCAAAACGGCTGCTTCTGGTACCAGAAGCAGCCGTTGGCTTTATCATACTGGCCTAGGCCAGTGCGTAATTAGTTTTTGCGGGTAGCAGCATTGATTTCTGCTTTGGCGTCGCCAGCGGCTTTGTCGGCGGCAGCTTCCGTTTTGGCAGCAGCTTCTTTGGTTTCAGCGGCAGCTTTGTCGGCAGCGGCTTCGGTGTTGGCGGCAGCTTTCTCAGCAGTGTTTTCTACAGCCTGGCCAGCGTTTTCAACGGCGTTATCGGTCTCAACGGCTGCGTTGTTGGCTTCGGCAGCGGCAGCGTCGCCAGCATTTTCGGCAGCAGCCTCGGTGTTAGCGGCAGCGGCGTCGGCGTTTTCTTTGCCTTCCTGGGTGCAGGAAGCAGCGGCGAAAGCAACGGCCGAAGCCAGGAACAGAGATTTGATGGAGAATTTCATGGTACTTGTGGTTAACTGATGGTTGTGTAAGCACGACAGTACGCGCTGTTGTTGAGCTTAATCAGTTACCTGCTAAAAAGTAACCCACCCGAAAGTGGTAATTCTTGCTACGGGTCCGACAACGTCTGACCGGCCGCCTCCGTAGCGGTGCCAGTGGCCTAGACACTGCGTATGGGCCTTTTGTTTGTTTCTGTGTTTACCCGTTGCCGTTGCGTTACTCTAGCTTTATTTGTTCCATCCGGGCCCGTGGCTATCTGCTGCTAATAGTCTGCTTCGCCCTCAGCACTGGTCTAGCAAAAGCGCAAGTCCACGACGGCTTTCAGCGGCGCGATGGTAGCATGTACGTGGTGCGCAACGGCGAGGCCCGCCCCATGACCCGCGACGTCCGGCTACCCAACGGAAACCTCATCACGCGCGACGGATTTGTGGTGGAACGCAGTGGCAAGCGCACCGAGCTAGCCGATGGCGCAGGATGCACGCTGCTAGGCCAGCCTACCAACGTGACAACCCAGGCCGACGGACGACTGGCGTTGGCGACGGGCCGGGCGAGTCAGCCCGCGGCCGGCCCACCCGAGGAGGCACTCCTGACGCAGTTTCAGCGGTGGTTTAACGGGCCTGGGCGCGGCAAAGCCAAGGGCCACCATAAGAAGCCAGGCAAGCACAAACACAAACGAGACGATTAGTAAGCCCGGGGTGGCCTAGCGCCAAGCTAGTCTTTTACCTCTTCACCTTTGCGGTTGATATAAAACGTACGGCCGTCCTGCTGTACGCGGGCTCGGTCTTGGTCATCAAAATCAGAAGCGTGCGTGTAGCGGCCAAAGGGTGCGATACCTTCGGTGGTGTCGGCTAGGTAGTCGGAGCTGATGAAGGTAAACCGGCCACCGGTTTTCACGCGTGCCAAGCCCTTCTGAAAGGAGTAAGCCTCCTGAAAAACTACGGGCTCGGTGGTCGGAGCATCAGGGCCGGTGATGTAAAACCAGCCGCGGTAGTCGAGTACCGCCGCGCGGCCCTCAGCAAAGTCGTGGGCGCTGTAATAATACGCTCCAAACTCCTCCCCCTTCTCATCCAGAAAGGTGTAGAGCTTACCAATACGGGCGCGGGCATAGCCACCAGCATACGGGTAAAGGGCGGCGTAAGCGGGCTTTACTACCTCTTTTCCCGCATCATCCACAAACCCTTTCACCCCTGCCTGCTCTACTACTGCCCGTCCATCCTTAAATTCCCCGATGGAGGCGTACGTAGCGGGTAGCAGCGTGTCGCCGCTGGCAGAAAGCAAGCCCCAGCGGTTGCCTTCGCGGAAGGGCGTGGGCGCAGCGGTAGTAGAGCTGCGCAAAGCCCACCAGCCCAACGCCAGCACCGCCGCACCTACGGCCAGGCTCCGCCGCGGATATCGGCGCGTGTAGGTGCGTGCTTGCTGATACCGGGGCTTCCACTGGGCTAGGCCTGCCTCTAGCAGGTTTTGAGCCGCCTGGGTAGAGCGTCCAAATTGCGGAACCTTCGGCCAGGTAGGGCCAGAAGCCGCCGGATTGACCTGTGCCGAAGGAGGGGGAGCCGAGGCAGGCGCTCCTCCGCTACCCGCTGAAAGCTGCCGAATCAGCGCCTCCAGTTGCTGTATTTTCTGCTCCAGCTCCTGCGTGCGCGCCGCCGACTGCGCTTGGTAGGTTTGCATAGTAGCCTCAATGCTCGCCTTTTCCTGGTTTTCTGCCGCTAGTCGCGAGGCCAAGGAGGCGGCCTCAGGGGCTGCCGGCGAGGCGGCGGCCAACTCTTCGCGCAGCTTCGCAATGCTCCGCTCCCGTTCGGCTTCTCGCTTTTCCAGGGCCTGCAACTGGGCGTTTACATCGGCTTGCAGGCTGGCGCGCAGCTCTTCTAGCTGGGCTTTTTCCTGATTGCGAATTGCCACCAAGTCAATTTCATAGCCAGAGTCAGTGCGGTCTAGTTCGCTCAAGTCTTCGGCCCCCAGCCACCGCCAAAGTTTGCCCGCCTTCTGGCGCAATAGCTCCGTGGGGCTGGTCTGGGATGGGGAAGCTGGGGCTGGCTGCTCCGGCTCGGGTTGTGGCTGCACAGGTGTCAGGCCCAGATGCGCCGTGAGCAGTTGCAGGTCGGCGGGAGTCAGGTCAATTTCTGGCGACGCCAGTTGGGCTACGCGGCGCGTAAAGCGGGTGGGGTCGGGGAGGAGATGAAACGCAGATGCGGCGGGCACCGAGCTCATGCGCTCCTCCACCTCGGGCCCAAAGCGTACCGGCTCCGCAAACAGCACTAGGCCACTAATAAAGTTAAGGTTGGCCGCTTCCGAGGGCAGTAAGTCGGCCAGCCACCCCGCCAGCGCCTCTCGCTGCACCTGAAACTGCTGGAAGGGGTTTTCCAAGTCGGGGGTATTGCCAAACGGAACGCCATCGAGAAGCCAAGCCCCCGCCCGAAAATCAGGAATGCTCAGTAGGCCACCCCTGGGCACCAGCAACAGCACGGTAATACTGCGGGGCCGCACCACTACCGCATCGAGCTCGATGGAAGCTGTGCCCGTCGGCAAGGAGAAGTTGCTCAGCAGCAACGTGTCGGGCGCCTGCGCGTCAGCGGCTAGTGCGGCCAGCACGGCCTCGTACTGGCCTTGGCGTACGGCGTCGGGGAAGGGAGTAGGTTGGTAGGTGTGCAGCATACAGGAAGCGGGCTTGCCTCCGCAGCCTGACCTGGCCCAGGGTGTGCCAGTGGGCACTTGGTAGGAGGGGAGGTCAACTTTTCTGCGGTTGGGCAAGTATAGCCCTTTACGCTCTCCCGCTCATTTGTTTTCTACTCTCCATGGATTCTACTGCCTCCACTCCGCAATCTACCCCAACGCCCACTATTCCGCTCGACGTTACCGATCAGCAAAACAGCGCGTTGCTGGAAGATACCCTAAATCTGCTCAACGACGGCGCCCCGAAAAAAGGTGACAAGCACGGTCTGGCTGAAATTGACCGCTGGGAAGAAGTGCTGCGCGCCTCCGAACGCCCCGGTCTTGCCAAAATCATTCAGGAGCTGAGCACGTTGCGTGAGCAGCTAAACGCTTCTGATACGGATCCGCACGAGTTGGCCGAAACTCTCGCCACGCTGGGCGCCGAAACCAATAAGGTAGCCGATGAAACCTCGGACAACTACAGCGCCCCGCTCAACCAGCTTGGTAAGCTCTTGATTAAGGTTAGCAACGTGCTTTCACGGTAGCAATCTTCATTTTTCAACATAAAAGAAGCCCCGGCCAATCAAGGTCGGGGCTTTTGTTGTTGGAGCATCTGAGTGGGGTGGCCTAGCATAGCCGCATCAATTTTCTTTGGTTGCTAGGCCTAGGCCGAGGTCACCCCGTAGCTTTGCACTTTCGTTTGCCTCCGTTAATTATGTCTGAGTACCCGTTTTCCGCCGCCGATTTAACGCTTTACGATCCGTTTGAAGGCATGCGCTTTAGCGCCCATCACTGCTTTCTGTGCGGAGCTCCCACCACGCCCCCCACGGACTCAGTGCCGGTATTTGCGGAGTGGCTGATGGAGCGTTATAACCTAGCGGAGCGGCCCATTAAGCTGCTTGACCTCAGTATTGTAAATTATCAGGATCTGCGCATCGCCTGCTGCCCGCGTTGCCGCACGCAGCACGTAGAGCCACTGGAAGCACGGGTTGAGCAAGCCGCCCAAGAGGGCATAAGTGGCCTACGCCGCCTCGACGAGCAGAGTCTGTTCCTGTGGTTGGGGAAAATGTTCTACGGTATTCTGATTACAGAGCTGCTCAATGAGCTAAACCCCTTGGCTAAGCCACAGTATCCGTTGGCGGAAAATGCCCAAATGCTTCGGCGGTTTCAGGCATTCTTTCAGCCCTTACAGGCGTTGCGCGTGCCCATGGAATACGATGATTTTGTGCCGGGCTCCATCTTTATTCTGGAGACTGACCCCACCGAGGATACCATGGCCTTTGAATACGATGATGATCTGAGTACCATTGCCTTCAGTATTAAGCTCGACAATACGGTGCTAATGGCATGCTTGGTCGACAATGGCATAATTGCCCAAGCCATGCGACGTGTGTACCAAGATGCTCACCGGCCTCTGCACCCCGTGCAAATTGCTGAGTTTAAGGCCCGGGTATACTATGCGGCGTACCTGCTCAACGTAATACCAGACTATTACACGCGTTCCGTGCAGCCTGGTGACACAGAAGTAGTGATGGACACGTTTATCGACGACGTAACGGCCACGGTGTTTAATCCGTGGGAGAATTCCGCGTATGCGCAGTCGTTGTTGGAGATGTGGAAGCGGTGGCAAATACCGCTCGAAGAAATTACGCTCGACCCCGAGCAGCCGCTTTCTTACCTGTATGATGCGGAAGGCCAGCCGCAGGTGCTCAAGCACTTAGTCAGGTAGAGGCAGCAGAAAAACTGGCCTAGTTGTAGTTACCCCGCCAGCCAGGTAGAGTCTACGGCGGGTAGTTTGCTGAGCTTGATGCTTGGCCAGCGGCCCTCTAGGCCACCTTTTTTGCACTCCCGCTCATTCACCAGCACGTCCACGCAGTGGCGGTGGCGGCGGTTCATGGTGTCGTGAATGATGTAAACGCCGTCAAGGTCGTCGGAAATACCGCGTACGCGCACTTTGTCGCCGTAGCTGAAAGGGCCACCCCACTTCTCAAGTAGGTCGCGGGATACGGCTAGCCAGCGCGTTTTGCTGGAGTGCCGCGTAGGAATGATGGAGCCGTCGGCGGTTTCCATCGGGTTGTCGTCGGTCTGGCTTTTTTCGGGCCAGTAAGTTGTAGCCGTAACGGTGTACGATAGGGTCTTAGGCGCCTTTTTTAAGGGCATCACCGGTAGCGCAACGGCTACTGGGCGGGGGCTCAGGCTAGCAACGGTTGAAGGAAGCGCAAGAGCAGAGGCAGAAATAGTACGGGGAGGGAATAGGAAGGTCAGTAGGAATAACGCAATGGACATGGTGTGTGGGTTCGTAAACTCTCGCTTTGTCCGGAGAGGATGGACAGCCGGCCCGACTCGGCTAGTGGGAAGAGCATAACCAAATTTTTAGAAAATAAGGTCGCTCCTGTGTATCAAAGACAGCGGCGTATACCGCAAATCAGCTTGTGAAAGGAATAATTAGCGTATTAAAATAGATAATTATGATAATTTATTGCACTAAAAATATGGATTTGAATAAGAGGGGTCAAAGGTACAGCTTTTTTCTAAACCGCTAAAAAAGCTGTCTTTGGCCGTTGTGCCCCTTGATTAGTATATAGAAGGGTAGAGATATGTAAGGTGAGGCAACGCGCTTACGGAGCTCTCAGAGGAAAGGTTACGAGGCGCAGCCAAGACAAACTAGCAGTATCAAGCTTCGTAAGTGAGGATGTGAGTGGTAACCTGCCGAGGCCACCTTTAACCCCATCGACCTAACTTCTGTTTTCATGACACAACTTTCTGCCGTTAGTTTAGGCTCTAAAGTCCTGCTAAGTGCCGGGTTAGTAGCCACAGGCCTACTAGCCGCCTGCTCATCGCCAACCTCTAACAATGAGCAGGCCAGTACCTCCTCCTCTGATACCACGGCTACCGCCGCCCCCGTAGCTCCCGCCAACTCTCCCTTGCAAGTAGTGGCGCAGTTTCGGGAGCCTCAGATTGTGGGTGTGGCAGTGCTACCCGATGGACGGGTATTCGGAGACTTCCCACGCTGGGACAATAACCCAGTGGCCCCCATTGCTGAAATTGGGACGGATGGCTCCGTGAAGCCTTACCCGGATGCCACGTGGTGCCAGTGGAACGAAACCGTTAAAAACGAACCCCAGAAGCACTGGATATGCCCGCAGAGTGTGTATGCCGACCGGAGCGGCATGCTGTGGGTGCTTGACCCCGCCTCACCTGGCATTAAGGGTACGGTAGTGGGCGGACCTAAACTTGTGAAGATTGACCCTAAGACCAACCAGGTAACGCAAAACATTAGCATTCCCGAAAGCGTGGCCTCCCGCAAGTCGTACCTCAACGACGTTCGGATTGACACCCAGAACAACTATGCTTACATCACGGAGTCGGGAGTGGGTAGTCTGGTGGTAGTTGACTTGAAAACCAGCAAAGCGCGTAAGCTTCTGGCCACGCACCCCTCTATGATGGGCGATACCACGCTCAACATCAAGGCCGACGGCCATGAGATGATTGATGCCTCGGGCAAGCGGGCCCGCTTCAACTCTGATGGCATAGCCCTTAGTCAAGATAACCAATACCTCTACTGGAAGCCGCTGACCAGTTACAAGCTTTTCCGCATTAAAACGGAAGCCCTGCGCAATCCAGCGCTGTCTGATGCTCAACTGGCTCAGCAGATTGAAGACCTGGGTAAGGTACCAGCCTCTGATGGTATGGAAATAGACGCCAAAAACAACCTGTACCTAACGGCCTTTGAAGACCATTCTATCAAGCGCCGCACCCCAGATGGTAAGATTGAAACAGTGGTGCAAGATCCACGCCTAGAGTGGCCGGATACGTTTGCATTTACCGCCGATGGTGCCGTGTACGTAACAAACTCTGCCATCCATAAAACGCCCACTTGGAATAAGGGCGTAGGCAAGCAGGACCAACCCTATCACATCTTCAAAATGCAGCTGCCAAAGTAGTCTAGGCCTGTTTTTATTACGTAGAAGCCTTTCCTGTGAACAGGAAAGGCTTTTGTGTATAAATCAGTAGATTGGCTTTCGGAATCATCGCAGGTATTAGTCGATGAATCATTTTGTTGATTCACAGGTTTATTTGCGTATGCGAATATAAGTTTTCGCTTTCTAGTCAGAGGTTTTACCTTTACCCCCGACCACACCAGCTCCCACCGCATGGACGCTTATTCTTATATCGCCAACGCCCACGGCGAATACATCGATCAACTGTACCAAGCCTATAAGAACGACCCTGAATCGGTCGACTTTGGCTGGCGCAAGTTTTTTGAGGGCTTTGATTTTTCGCAGCAATACCCCGAGGATGGGGTTGCACAAGCCGATGGCGAAGGGGTACTCCGTACGCCCGCCAGCACCAACCAAGCCGGGCAGGTGCGTGCCGTTGACACGGTATCGGCCGACAAAGAAACTCAGGTACGTAACCTGATTCATGCCTACCGCAGCCGCGGGCACTTGGTGGCTAACACCAACCCTGTGCGTCCGCGCAAAGACCGCAAAGCACGTCTGGCGCTGGCGGACTTTGGGTTGAGCGAGGCCGACCTGGACACGGTCTTTAAAAACGGCGAGGTGCTGGGTCTAGGCCAGTCAGCCACGTTGCGTGATATTGTAGCGGCTCTAGAAAAGATCTACACTCGAACCATTGGGTTCGAGTACATGTACATCCGCGACCCGCAGGTGCTCGACTGGTTCCGTGAGAAAGTAGAGAAAGACTCGCTCAGCTTCAACCCCGGCGTAGAATACAAGAAGCGTATTCTGAGCAAGCTGAACGAGGCTGTGGTGTTTGAAAACTTCTTGCACACCAAATTCCTAGGCCAGAAGCGCTTCTCCCTAGAAGGCGGTGAAACCACCATTCCGGCCCTCGACGCTATTATTAACAAGTCGTCGGAGCTGGGCGTGAAGGAAGTGATGATTGGGATGGCCCACCGCGGCCGCCTGAACGTGCTGGCCAACATCATGGGCAAGACTTATGAGCAGATCTTCTCGGAATTCGAGGGCACTGCCGTTCCGGACCTGACAATGGGCGACGGCGACGTGAAGTACCACATGGGCTACAGCTCGGAGGTAGAAACGGAGGGTGGCCGGAAGGTAAACCTGAAGCTGGCTCCTAACCCCTCGCACCTGGAGGCGGTGAACCCGGTGGTAGAAGGCTTTGTGCGCGCTAAGATCGAGCACCAGTACGGCGGCGACTACCACCAGATTCTGCCCATCCTGATTCACGGTGATGCTGCGCTGGCGGGCCAGGGCATTGGCTACGAGGTAACGCAGATGTCGCAGCTGGAAGGCTACAAGACCGGCGGTACCATTCACTTCGTCATTAACAACCAAGTTGGTTTCACCACCGACTTCGAGGATGCCCGCTCGTCGATCTACAGCACTGATCTGGCCAAGATCATTGATGCGCCCGTGCTACACGTGAACGGCGACGACCCTGAGGCGGTAGTATTTGCCGTGCGCTTGGCTACGGAATACCGTCAGCAGTTCCACGCCGATATCTTCATTGATATGGTGTGCTACCGCCGCCACGGCCACAATGAGTCAGATGAGCCGAAGTTCACGCAGCCTACGCTCTACAACCTCATCTCGAAGCACCAGAACCCCCGCGAGGTATACAACGCCATGCTGGTGCAACGCGGCGACGTGGATGCGGAGCTGGCCAACCAGATGGACCGCGAGTTCCGCGACCTGCTCCAGGCCCGCTTGGATATGGTGAAGCAGAAGCCGCTGCCTTATAACTACCAGTCGCTCGAAAATGAGTGGCGCAGCCTACGCCGCAGCAAGCCCGAGGACTTCGAGCAGTCGCCCCAGACCGGCATTAGCGAAGAAGTGGTGCAGAAAGTTGGCAAGGCGCTGACCACCCTGCCCGAAGGCTTCCGCCCCCTGAAGCAGATTGAGAAGCTGATGGAGGAGCGCAAGAAAATGTTTTTTGAAAGCCGCGTGCTTAACTGGGCCGCTGGTGAGCTACTGGCCTACGGCTCGCTCTTGCACGAGAAGCATATTGTGCGGGTAAGCGGTCAGGATGTGCAGCGCGGTACGTTCTCACACCGTCACGCCGTCCTGCACGACGCTGAAACTTCGGCCCCGTACAACTCCCTGAACTACATGGAGGAAGGGCAGGAGAAACTCAGCATCTATAACTCGCTGCTGAGTGAGTACGCGGTGCTGGGCTTTGAGTTCGGCTACGCCATGGCTAACCCCACGGCGCTGGTTATCTGGGAAGCGCAATTCGGCGACTTCGCCAACGGTGCTCAGACGATGATTGACCAGTTCATCGTATCGTCGGAAAGCAAGTGGCAGCGCATGAACGGTGTAGTACTGCAGTTGCCCCACGGCTACGAAGGTCAAGGCCCCGAGCACTCTAATGCTCGCCCCGAGCGGTTCCTGCAGCTAGCAGCTGAGAACAACATTATTGTGGCCAACATGACCACGCCGGCCAACTTCTTCCACGCCCTGCGCCGTCAACTGACCTGGGAGTTCCGCAAGCCGCTGGTGGTAATGTCGCCGAAGTCGATGCTGCGCCACCCGCTGTGCGTATCGCCGGTGGAGGAATTTACCTCAGGCGGCTTCCGCGAGGTGCTCGGCGACGTGTACGCCGATGCCAAGAAGGTAAAGCGCGTGCTGCTGTGCTCGGGCAAAGTTTACTTCGACCTGCTGGAAGAGCAGCAGAAGTCGGAGCGCACCGATGTGGCGCTGGTTCGCTTGGAGCAGCTGCACCCCTTCCCCAAGAAGCAGCTGGACGCCGAGCTGGCCAAGTATCCAAAAGCCAAAGTGTACTGGGTTCAGGAAGAGCCCGAGAACATGGGCTACTGGAACTACCTGCTCCGCTTTATGCGCCGCGAACTGGAGGATGTGATTTCGCGCAAGCCTTCGGCGTCGCCGGCTACCGGCTACAACAAGGTGCACGTGAAGGAGCAGAAAGAGCTGGTAGCTCGCGCCTTCGACAAGCCTCGCGAAGAAGTGGCCGACTCCATTATCAAGGAAACCGCCGCGAAAGCACAGAAAACCGACTAAGTAGTTTCTTATTCCGAGCAGAGCGAGGAATCTGGATTAGCCGCTAGGCCAGTACTCAGATCCTACGTTCTGCTTGGAATGGCAACTCAAACGACATTCTCCCGAAAACCCTTCAAAACTCCCACTTATGGGTCTGGAAATTAAAATCCCCGCCGTTGGCGAGTCTATTACTGAGGTTACCATTGCCAAATGGCTCAAGAAAGACGGCGAAACCGTAAAGCGCGACGAGGTAATTGCCGAGCTAGAATCAGATAAGGCTACGTTTGAGCTGCCCGCAGAAACAGATGGGGTACTAAGCATCCGCGTAGCCGAGGGTGAAACCATCGGTATTGGTACTACCATCGCCGAAATTGGTGGCAACGGTGTGGCCAGCGCTCCGGCTGCTGCTCCGGCCGCAGCCAGCACTTCGGCTCCGGCCGCTGACCCCATCAGCAAAGGCGAAGAAAACCCCCAGGCCAGCAACCAGAGCGGTTATGGTGGGTCGCAGGCTGGTTCGGCAAACACGCCTACGGCTCCGGCTACGGGCGGGGCTGCTTCAGGCGGTGGCGCTACGGTAGAAATGAAGATTCCGGCCGTGGGCGAGTCTATTACGGAAGTAACCGTGTCTAAGTGGCTGAAGGAGGACGGTGCCCAAGTACAGCGCGACGAAATTATTGCCGAGCTGGAGTCAGACAAAGCTACGTTTGAGCTGCCCGCCGAAGGTAGCGGCACCCTGCGTCACGCAGCCAAGGAAGGCGAAACCATTGGCATCGGCGCCACTATTGCCCGCATTGAAGGTGGTAGCGGTGCTTCGGCCCCGGCTGCCGCTCCGGCCGCAGCTCCCGCTGCCAGCCAGGCTGCTCCGGCCGCTGCCGCAGCACCTGCTTCTAGCTCCACTAGCTATGCTACTGGCACGCCTTCGCCGGCGGCTGGTAAAATCCTCGGTGAGAAGGGCATTAACCCCGCCGATGTGCAAGGCTCCGGTCGTGATGGTCGCATTACGAAGGAAGACGCCCAAAACGCGCAGGCTCGTCCGGCTGCACCGGCACCCGCTGCTGCTCCGGCTTCGGCACCTGCTAAAGCAGCTCCCGCGCAAGAGGCTCCGGCTGCCAGCGGTAACCGCAACGTGCGCCGCGAGCGGATGAGCAACCTGCGCAAGACGGTAGCTCGTCGTCTGGTGTCGGTGAAGAACGAGACGGCCATGCTCACCACCTTCAACGAGGTGAACATGCAGCCTATCATGGACCTGCGCAACAAGTTCAAAGACAAGTTCAAGGAGAAGCACAGCGTAGGCCTCGGCTTCATGTCGTTCTTCACCAAGGCTGTGTGCGTGGCCCTGAAAGAGTGGCCGGCAGTGAATGCCCAGATTGATGGCACCGACATCGTGTACAACGACTTCTGCGACATCAGCATTGCCGTGTCGGCCCCGAAAGGCTTGGTAGTGCCCGTTATTCGCAACGCCGAGGAGTTGTCATTCGATGGCATTGAGAAGGAAATTGTACGCCTGGCTACGCTGGCCCGCGACAACAAGCTCACCATTGAGCAGATGACCGGCGGTACGTTCACCATCACCAATGGCGGTGTGTTTGGCTCGATGATGAGCACCCCGATCATCAACGCCCCGCAGTCGGCAATCCTGGGGATGCACAACATTGTGCAGCGCCCCATTGCCGAGAACGGCCAAGTAGTGATTCGCCCAATGATGTATCTGGCCCTGAGCTACGACCACCGCATCATCGACGGCCGCGAGTCGGTGTCGTTCCTAGTGCGCGTGAAAGAGCTGCTCGAAGACCCAACTCGTTTGCTGTTGGGTGTGTAAGCATCGCGCTTAGCATAGCACGTAAATAAAGCCGCCTTCTTTTGCCCTTCCATAATGGGTGGATAAAAGAAGGCGGCTTTGTTTTTAAGCAGCAGACTGTAGTGACACCGCTAGGCCAGTAATGGAAAGGTATACCTACAAAAAAGCCCTTCAGAAATATATCTGATGGGCTTTTTGCGGGTGGGATGGGTGGATAGGAGAAGGGCGGGGAAAGGAAGTGGATTGGGGGAAGCGGAAGGGAAACGGAAAGGGATGTTAGTCGACGGGTAACTCGCGGCTGCGAGTTGCGCTCAGGCGGGTTGCTAGTTGCTTAGCAAGTTGTTTAGCTTCTTCGGCTTTCGAGCCCGAGAAGTGTTCCTCAATAGTAGAAGAGAAAATATTGAACCAGTGCTGGATGTGCTGGCCGCTCCGGGGAAGCGCTACCTGCTCGGGCAGCGGCTCGCCTTCGGTGCTACCGTGGCCCAGCAAGGTGCTGCTCCAGTAACGGTACTGCGTGGTGAGGTAGTGGGGCCAGTGAATACGAGCCGCTGCACCGAAGCTGGCGCCAAGCAGGGTATCGTTGGTGGCCTTCTGGCACAGATTATCTACCAGCGTTTTGATATCACGCTCGGTGCAAATGTCAGGCAGAGTAACAGAAGTTTTCATAAGCTGGCGGGGATCAAGCTGTGTGGGCTCTCGGATACGCAGCGAATTTACGCAGGTTGCATTGCATTCGCCAACAAACGGAAAAATTTTATTTTATCTTTTTACAGTGCAGTATAGCGGAAATGGATTTTATGCTCGTAAAGTTCAGAAGTAGCTATAAAACAGCACGGTGTAATAAGATGAAGGAAGCGCGGCCGTTTGAAAAAATATTTGCTTACCGCCCCCATAATCTGCTCACATTCGGGTGAGGCGCACGTAGTCGAGCATGGCTTGGTTTACTTCGCCATGCATGTTCTTGTCCGTGGCCTCGTAGGCCAGAGTTAATGAGTGCGTGCCTTTATTCAGACGCACTAGAATAGGGTTGGAGAAGCCCCAGTCCGACCACGCGTCTTGGCCTCGCTGAGGTAATACCACCGTGCCTAACCGTTGCTGGCCTAGGCGCAGCGTGCGAATAGCGCACTTGTTACTGGTATTAATAGGGCCGTTGCCATTGGCATAGCGGAAGTCGAGGGCATACAGGCCCGTTTCAGGCACCGACAGGCGGAAGGTCAGCTCGCGGTTGCGCTCGGTACTGATTTCTAAAACTCCTTTGCCAGAGTACCCAGTGCCAGCGAAACTCTTGTGCGCCTTCTCAGCTGTGGGGGCGCTGGTTTCTAACTCATATGTGCGCCGGAACTTCTCGGCTTCTACAGGAAGTGGCTCACTGGCGAAGCTTTCGAAACCCTTATTATCTATGGCTACCACTTGGTACTCGGTGTAGGTCACTGGTGCAGGCACGGCAAACTCCGGAGTGGTAGTGCGGCCCGCAAACTGGCCGTTACGCAGCACTTGGTAGGCAGTAGCTCCTTCTACAGCTGGCCAGGTCAGGCTGCCGTGGGCGTAGGCCACTACGGGGGTAAGAGGGGCTACATGGTGCGGTACTTTGTGCTGGGGCGTGGCAGTTGGGGTTTCGTTAGCCAGCTCAATCCGGATGGCGTGCGCGCCCGTGAGCGTTGCGGGTATCGTAGCATTGGGGAGGGGCTGCCCATCGAGCGTGATGTTGCGAATGGTACGGCCGTAGCCCAGCAACTGCATATCTAGCACTGCCTGGCGATACCGGAAGCCGGTAAGCTTGCGCGTGCCCTGCAGCGCCTGCGGTACAAACGGCCGAAACGTAAGCCGGTCGGCCTGGAAATCCATCCCAAACAGCCCTTTATACACCAGTCCTAGCGCGCCCGAAAGGCTCCAGAGCATGTTGCTGCTGTTAATCTCGGTGCCGGCGAAGTCGCCGTTGCTGGCCACGAAGTTCTCCTTGTTGGTCAGGAACAGGGCCGCTGGACGAGCCACGGCCATCATGCTTTCCATAAATGCAGTTTCGTTACCGACTTTTGCTGCAGCCAAACCCCAATAGCTCTGCACGAAAGGCCACACGGCATTATTGTGATAAGGCGGAATACCCGAAATCTGGGGGTAAATGCACGGAATGCCGTACTCCATGACTGGAGTATGCGCCACTACTCGGCGTGCCTTTGCTTCATCAGCTACCTCAAACAGCACCGTAAGAGCTTCCCCGAGGGCCTCAGCTTTGGGGGAAAGCTGCAGAAAGTTGCGACCATAGAGAAACTGGCCATAGTATCCGCGCTCTTCTTGCCACAAGTGCTGGTTTATGCCTTGCTTAATGCGCGCCGCTACGGCCCGGTGGCGGGCCGCTACCGCTGAGTGGCCTAGCTGCTCGGCCATCAAGGCCAGTACCTGGTTGCCTTGGAAGTGCGCCGCATTGGTGCCCAGTGTTTCGCTCTGGTAAATGTCCACGGGCTGCATCCACTTGGGGTAGGTTTGCTCGCGCCAGTCCAGGAACGACGACTCCCCGCGTACCAGACCCGTAGCGGGGTCGTAGGCCACTTGCTGGTCGTCTCCAATAGAGTTCTTGATGATGGGGTACACCTGCCGTAGCCAGGCCTCGTCGCCGGTGGCTTTATAGATTTCCCAAGCGGCCGTAGCCCAAATGATACGGTCAGTAGAGCAGGGGTAGGCACCGCCCGTGCCGGTATCCTGCACAATGCGGCCCTCAGGCGTCACCTTGCGCAGCAGGCTGGTTTTAGCCACTTCCGGTTGCAGCAGGGCCTGTGAGAGAATGATGCTGTAGCTGATGTCGCGCGTCCAGACGCCAGCCCACTCTTGGCCCGTCCGGAAGGTACCGTCGGGTTCCACGGCCCGCTTGGCTTCCTCCAGAGCTAGGTTATATAGCGCATCCAGCAGCGGATAATCAGAAGTGAGCTGCGGAAACGCCGACACGTCGAGGCTCTGTTTCCTGCTACTGGCGGTGCTTTTGGCGCTAGCGGGGGCGTTAAGCGTAACGGTGGTTTCGTAAATGCCGTCGCCATCTGGGTCCTTGAGCTCTAGATGGGGCTTGTTGATGAGGTTATCGAAGTCCCAGCTTAGGGGCGCCGTGTTGCCTGCCACGAACACGTGTTTGAAGTCGTCTTTATATAGCTTCTGCCCGTTGTAGAGTTGATAGAAGCCTTGCTGCCGGAACGCCGCCAGCACCGGCCGCATATCCAGCCGAATGGTTAGGGGCGTGTTGGGAGCGAGGTAAGTGTTGGCTGACACCAGTGTTGGGTCGCGGTATTGGTGCCCGAAAGCAATAAGCGGCGTTTCTAGGCCAGTGCCATCGGCTTTCGGTAGCGCCACAAATAGGTGGTCCTGGCCAATTGGCATTTCATTGTCTCGGCCATTGAGGCTGAACTTAAAGCTTACTTGCGGGCTCAGAAACTCGTTGGCCGGACTGTGGTAATCAGAGGTCAACTTCGTCCGCGACAAGGCCCGTGCCGTGTACGGCCCCTGTACCACTGAATCGGGGAAGACCGAGTAAGCAGCCGATTGCCACATGGGAGCCGCGGCGTTGGCAGCTATATGGGAAGCGGGAGTAGAAGACGTGGTTTTGGGCATCTGGCAGGAGCCTAACAGGCCTAGGGAAAGCAGAGAGTAGGGAAGGAGAGCGAGTGCCTGAGATGTCAGGCCGGTAGTATGCTTGCTCATTTCTTAGGAGTAGTTGAAGATTGTCGCCCGCCTAGTACTACCAGCGCCACGGCCACCACAATAAGGGCAGCTCCGCCCAACATACCGGCATTTAGCTCTTCGCCCGCAAAAGCCCAGCCCAGCAGCACGGCCACCACGGGGTTTACAAAGGCATACGTACCCGCAATGGCGGGCTCCACCACGCGTAGCAGCCAGATGTAAGCGGTAAAGGCCACAATCGACCCAAACGTAACCAAATATGCGTAGGCCAGCCACGACTTAGCGGTTACTTGTGCTAGCGCAAACCCCTGGGCTTCACCCTTAAGTAAGCCTACCACCACCATCACCAATCCGCCACAGAGCATCTGCATACCGCCCGATATAAACGGAGAGGGGGCTGGCTGATGTTTTTTAGAGTACAACGAGCCAATGGCCCACACCAACGCTGCTACTAGCACCAGCGTGGTGCCCAGTCCTTCGTGGCCCGGAAGCGCCACATGACTGACACCGGGCGTGCGGGCCAGCAGATATACGCCACCCAGGCCCAACGCTAAGCCCACGGCCACCAACGGGGCCGGGCGGCTGGCTAGGCCACTCCACCAGCCCAGCACCGCCAGAAACATGGGCACCGTGGCCACCAGCAACGCCGTCAGGCCCGAGGGTATGTACTGCTCACCCAGCGTCACGCCCCCGTTCCCGAAGGCCAGCAGGCAGGTGCCGATGAAAAGGGCCGTGCCCCATCCGTGTGTGGTAGGAGCCGGTTCCCCCTTCCAGCGCATGTAGCCGTAGAGTAGGGCTCCGGCGGTAGCGTAGCGCGTGCCCGCCATGAGTAGGGGCGGCATAGAGTCAATGGCGAACCGGATACCCAGGTAGGTAGAGCCCCAGATAATGTATAGGGCCGCAAAAGCCAGCAGGATGGAAGCGCGAGAAGGAGAGGCAGGTGCAGACATGCCGCAAACCTACGTTGGTTTTGGGAGGCAGCCCCTAACTGCTATAGAAGAGAGGGCGCTAACTCAGGCCCTATGCCCTGTTACCCTCAACGCGCATAGCCTAATGCAGCGTTTCGCTCCTGATGCCGTTCTTTACTTCGTACTTACATCTGGTTTCCCTGTGCGCTCCTTTCTACTTGTTGCTTTCTGTGGCCTGCTAGGCCTGTCTCGTCCCGTCGCTGCTCAGTTGTTGAAAGCCAAGCCCACCTTCACCCGGGCCGACACGTTGCGCGGAGCCCTCACGCCCCTGCGCACCTGCTACGACATCAACTACTACCACCTCGATGTAAAGCTGGACGTGGCCAAAAAGGCTCTCAGCGGCTCCAATGAGTTTCGGTTTACGGCTACCCAGGATTTCACACGCCTGCAGTTTGATCTGTTTGCCAACCTGAATGTAGAAAAGGTGGCCTACGAAGGCAAAGAGGTGCCATTTACCCGCGAAGCCAACGCCGTGTTCGTCACGTTTCCGCAACCAATCCGGAAGGGGCAGCGCGCGGCCTTTACGGTGTTCTACTCCGGGCAGCCTACTGTAGCCGAAAATGCACCCTGGGATGGGGGCCTCGTTTTCACCCAAGATGCCAAGGGCAAACCTTGGGTAGCCACCGCCTGCCAGGGAGTGGGGGCCAGCATCTGGTGGCCTACTAAAGACCACCAGGCCGATGAAGTAGACAGTATGCTCATCAGCATCTCGGTGCCCAAGGGCCTAAAGGATGTCTCGAATGGCCGCTTGCGGGCTACCACACCGCTTAAAAACGGTTATACCCGCTACGACTGGTTCGTGAGCAACCCCATCAATAACTACGATGTGGCCATGAACGTGGGCGACTATCAACACTTCTCCGGCGGCACCTACGCCGGTGAGAAAGGCCCCCTCACCCTCGACTACTGGGTGCTGCCCGAAAACCTAGCCAAGGCTAAAAAGCAGTTCGCCGCCAACGTGCCGCCCATGCTCAAGGCTATGGAATACTGGTTTGGGCCTTACCCGTTTTACAAGGATGGATACAAACTGGTTGACGCTCCCCACCTGGGCATGGAACACCAGAGCGCGGTGGCCTACGGCAACAAATACCTCAACGGGTACCTGGGCAAAGACCGCTCCGGCACGGGTTGGGGCATGAAGTGGGACTTCATCATCATTCACGAAAGCGGCCACGAGTGGTTCGGCAACAACATCACCAGCAAGGATATTGCTGATATGTGGATTCACGAGGCCTTCACCACCTATTCTGAGGCCCTGTTTGTGGAAAGCCAATTTGGGAAAGAAGCTGCTCAAGCGTACATCCATGGGCAGCGCCGCAATATCCAGAACGATGAGCCTATTATCGGCCCCTACGGCGTTAACAAGGAAGGCTCCAGTGACATGTACGATAAGGGCAGCAACATGCTCAACACTATCCGGACGGCCCTCAACAACGACGAGAAGTGGCGACAGGTGTTGCGGGGGCTGGGCAGCACCTTCTACCATCAAACCGTCACGACGGAGCAAATAGTGGCCTACATCAATCAGCAGAGTGGCCACGACTTCACGGCTGTGTTCAACCAATATCTGCGCCACACGGCACTTCCTACCCTGGAGTTGCGCTTCGAGGAAAACCGCACGCTAGCCCGCTGGATAGCTAATGAGCCTGCCTTCGACCTGCCAGTGCAAGTGCGCGCCAAGGGCGGAAGCTACCAGTTTATCAAGCCCACTACCCGGTTTGCCCCTATTGAAGTGCCTGGGCTCACGAAGCAGAATGTGGAAGTTGACACGCTTAACTGCTATATCGGGATATTAGTGGAGTAGCCGCTGGTTGTACTATGCCACCTGGCGGGCTTGTACTAACGGAAGGAAAAGGCGTCATGTCTTATTTTGGGACAGTGTTTCTCATATTAGGAACATTTCATGTTCGCTATGCCCGAACTTTAAGCTCGACTATAGGGTTGAAGCTAGATTAAAAATCTTTAATTTTGGGCGTTACAACTTAAGTAAGCCTGAATTGTGGCACTCCTTGGTGTTGTACAGCGGCCGTATAGCTGTGAATAAAGACAGTTTGGAGACTATTTTGTAATAAGACTTTTTGTATACTGAGCCCGACAGTGGAAGGCGCTTGCATGAGTATCTACCACGGTTGGGTTAAGTAAGTGCCTGCTTTTGGCGCACTATAAAGGGTATTGTGTATGAAGGCTAAGAGTATTGTTGTGAGCGTTTCCTTATCTCTTCAAGCATGAAGTCGAAAGCTACTGCACCGGCTAACTGCCAAGACTGTCCCCACCTGCAGCATTCACTCATGGGTAACTGCCAAATGAGTGAACTGTCGTTGGTATCGGTGGGCAAAGTGTATCAGGTATACCAGAAGGGGCAGGTAATTTTTCGGAAGGGCAGCCGGGCCGCTGGCCTTTACTGCATCCGGGAAGGCAAAGTGAAGCTATCGAAGCTCACTGGCGACGGCAAAGAGCAGATAATCCGGTTAGCCAAAGAGGGCGACGTGCTGGGTTACCGCTCGCTCATGACCAACGACCACTACACCACTACCGCCGTAGCTCTCAGCGACTGTGTGGTGTGCTTGGTACCCCGCACCGACTTTTTCAGCATTATTGAGCAGAACGCGCAGTTCTCACACTCCCTTATGCGGCTTCTGGCCAAGGCGCTGGGCGAAGCAGAGGAGCGTATCCTGCACGCTGCTTACAAGCCCGTGCGCGAGCGGTTGGCTGAGGCCCTATTACTGCTTCACCACCTCTACCAGCCCGCGTTACCGGGTCCTTTCAGTATCCCTATTACGCGCGAAGACTTGGCTGCGCTTATGGGTACGGCCAAGGAAACAGCCAGCCGTCTGCTCTCCGAGTTTCGTGATGAGGGCCTGGTTATAACCCAGGGCAGCCGCATTACCCTGCTCGACCTCGACAAAATAGGAAAGCTCTCCGCCCTTTACGACTAGGCCACTACCTAAAAGGATATTACCGCCAAGCGGCTCCCCGAAGTCTATGCTTCGGGGAGCCGCTTGCGCTTTTATAGGCCTGCCTACTGACCGGTTACCTTCACCTAAGCAGGTATGTAGTGTGAAGTAGCTCAACTAGTAAAAATATTATTTGCCAAAGCCGAAACCTTGTTGGCTATTCCTGCCGTATAGGAAGCCGCGTGCTGGCAAGAAGAGCTAAGAAGTTGGGTGTGAAGTGCTCAAGTTGTAATCCGGCAGGAATTTATATAAATTGGATATTATCTTCCCGAAATGGGTTCCCAGTTTGAATAGAGTGGGAAAAATTTAACTACAATCATTTATTTAAGTGATGAAGGTCATTTTGTGAGGTAGATGGAATGAGGAGATTTGTACAACAAGTTCACTGATCGTCACGGTATTGAGCCGCCGATTAATGAGTTTAGACTACAAAGTTTTTCCTTGTTAAGTCCAAAATTAGTGGAGTGGCCAACGCGTGGGCCCGAAACCAATCGATGATGGATAGTGGGAAAGCAAGTGCAATCGGTTTTTTTCTCCTCCTCTTTTTCTCCTCCTTATTGAAACATGGCTTACTCAGTTAACAATCCCGCTGGTAAAGTAGTACAGGAAATCATCAACGATCTGCCTTCTCTGATGGCAGTAGCCGTAGTAGACGTTACCTCCGGCATGAGCCTGGCCTCGCACACCAACGTGCCTAGCATCAATCCCGATACGGCCGCTGCTTACAACACGGAAGTAGTGAAGCAGAAGCAGAAAGCCATGACGGCTCTGAAACTGCAGGGTGAGTCGATTGAGGACATCCTCATTACCCTCTCTAACCAGATTCACCTGCTGAAGCTGACCGAAGCTGGCAACAAGTTCATCTACCTGGTAGTGAACTCCCGCGACACCAACCTCGCCATTGCTCGCGAGGTGCTGCGCACTCACGTAGCCGGCCTCAACAACTAAGACTGGCCAACCAAACAAGTAGGGCCAGTGGGAAACCGCTGGCCCTGCTTTGCTTCTGCGAAACAAGGTGGCCCGCTGGCCCCGGTCACGCTAGGCCACTTGGTTTCGCCTGGTAGCGCGCCACACAGCGGGCGCAAATTTGTAGGCCTATGCACATACCCTTTCTACAACGCTTGCAGGGACTAGCCGGGCCCGCCGTCAGCAAGGTGATGAGTAGTGGCTCTGGCCCTGAGAAGGATGCCGCCGAGCGAATTATTCAGCAGGTGCTGGCCGGCTTGCCCGAGTTGCTGGGGGCAGCCGTGGTGCAACTGGCCTCGGGCCAGGCCCTAGCTCAGTATACATCCTCCCGCGAGTTTCACCTCAGTAAGGTACTGGGCTTCAATACGGAAGTGGTGCGGCAGCAGCAAAAAGCTTTAGCCGCCCTGCAACTGGGCCCCGATGAACAGCTCGAGGAAATTTTAATTACGCTTCATACGCAACTGCATCTGTTGCGCTTATTACCAGATGGCCAGCGGTTCCTCTATGTGGCCGTAGACTGCCGCGACACCAATCTGGGTATTGCCCGCGAAGTAATGCGCACCTGCGAACAATAGCCGCAGGTGGCCTGGGTTGCTTCGGGGGTGGGTTTATTCGGTTACCTCATTCGATTCATTCATTTCAACCTCTCTTTCGCCTATGAAATTGACAGCTTCTCCCTTCGATCCTCAATCCGGTGAACTGTTGCCGGTGTACCGGGATGCGTATCTGCGCGGCGACCTAAGCAAGGCTTCGGCTAAAGCCGTTGAGGCGTACCTGCATCGGGATTCAGATCAGGCACACACTACCCTCACCCGCTTCCAGGAGCTGCAGGCCGCCGAGGAGGCTGGTACTGCCCCAAGCTGGGTGCAGAAGCAAATTCAGTACATCCGGGCTGAGCCCGTGCGCTTCCGCCGCCGTGCCTCGGCCATGGTGGCCTCGGCAGTGCTGGTGGGCACGGTGGTGTTTGCAGGCACCAGCATCCCCACAGAGCGTCTACCCTCTGACAACATCCCTACTGAGCTAACCGCCAGCGCCGAAGTGGCCTCTACGGAAGCGGCAGCCTCCGCTGCTTCGTCGATGCGTATGATTACTGTGCGCGGCAAGATTCTTAATGAAAACGGCAAGCCCCTGGCCGGAGCTACGGTTATGCACCCCGGCAGCCGCTACGGCGTGTCAACCAATGCGGAAGGCGAATACGCCCTGACCGTACCCGCTGGCACCAGCACGCTGAAGTATGGCTATGGTGGCTACCAGGACGAAGAGGTAGCGGTGAAAGGCTCTAACACGGCCAAGGTAACCTTGCTTCCGCGCGAACAGCAGAAGAAGCATCGGTGGTTGTTTTTCTAGGCGTCCACCGCGCCTGTGTATGTAGTAGAAGCGTGAGTGAAGCCTAAATCGTACCGCAAAAAATCCTCTCGTCGGCCAGACAAAGCCCCCAAGCCGCTTGCCCCCGATCCATTGGCTACGCAAGTAGTACGCAACGTGCTAACCGAGCTGCCTGGTTTGTTGGCTGTGGCCGTGGTAGATGTAGCCTCGGGTAATAGTCTGGCGTCGCACACTAACTCGCCCGCCATTAATCCCGCTACGGCAGCCACCTTCAATGCGGAGGTGGTGAAGCTCAAGCAAAAGGCCATGACCGCGCTGCAACTGTCCGACGAAACTATAGAAGACATACTTATTACGCTTTCCAGCCAGCTGCATTTGCTGAAAATCACGGAAAACGGTGAGCGGTTCATCTACCTGGTAGTGAACTCCCTGGATACCAACCTGGGTATTGCCCGCGAAGTACTGCGGGCGCAAGCACACCAACTGGAAACGCACACTGGCCTAGCGGCTTAAACCATAGTCTGAATAAATAGTAAGCTCCTCTTCTGGCCACGGAAGAGGAGCTTTTAGTTTTGTTGTCAGTTACAAAGTAGCCTAAGCTAGATCTATGAACTAAAGCTAGTTTCCCACCTTGGAAAGGAGGGGTTAGGGGTGGTTGACTGTCTTAGAACAACTCTGTAAACGCACGTCATCCTGAGCCCCAGCGAAGGATCTTATCACGTCAGCACCGGGCGCTAGGCCAGTCGTTCACGCGTGGTAAGATCCTTCGCTGAGGCTCAGGATGACGTGCGTTTATGTTAGATTAGTGTGGCAACGTCAGCACGCGAGATGTCTCGGCAAGCTCGACATGACGGGCTGGGGTAGTCGTACTAGGCCAGTCAGGTACACTAAACCTCACACAGCAACTTGCATGCTTAGCAGGACAGCGTTGCTCTGCTCGCCTGAGCAGTGGCCTAGCACTTATATCTGAGCGGAGCCGCCATCCACGAACAGTTCAACACCCGTGACGAAGCTGCTGTCGTCGGAAGCGAGGAAGGAGGCTACTTTGGCAATTTCGTCAGGGTCACCGAGGCGGCCGAGGGGGATGGTGCTCACCAAGTGTGCCTTGAGCTGCTCTGTCTCCTCTGGGGTGCTGACGAGACCATCTAGGGCGGGCGTAGCAATAGGTCCGGGGCTCAGGGCATTTACCCGGATCTTGCGCTGCTTCAGGTCAGAAGTCCAGGTGCGGGCGAAGGAGCGGACTGCCGCCTTGGTGGCGCTGTATACGCTGAAGGCCTCGCTGCCCTTGATGGAGGTGATAGACGCATTCAGGATGATAGAACTGCCATCTTTGAGCAGGGGTAAGGCTTTTTGCACCGTAAATACCAACCCCTTTACATTGCTGTTGAATGTCCGGTCGTAATGCTCTTCGGTGATGGCGCCCAGCGGGACAAACTCGCCACCGCCGGCGTTGGCAAACACAATATCAAGGGTGCCTTTTTCGGCCTGCACGGTAGCGAATAGGCGGTCGAGGTCGGCGAGGTTGGCCACGTCGCCCTGCACGCCGGTTACGTTGCGGCCAATTTGCTGCACGGCTGCGTCGAGCTCTTGCTGGCGGCGGCCAGTGATGAATACATAGGCGCCTTCTTCTACGAACCGCTTAGCCGTGGCTAGGCCAATACCGCTGTTTCCGCCCGTAATGACGGCAACTTTTCCTTCTAACTTTTTCATGAGGTGTATCCTCTGGTGCAGAGGAAATAGATGTAAGAGAGTAGAGCCCGCTGGCGTAGTTGCCACGAGCCGATAAACACGAGTAGCCTAGGCCACTCATCCGAAGACAGCCGCTGATCAGGTCGGCTTTCTGCGGCAAACGACACAAGCGTGCTAGCAGCTTGAGTGCGTTTGTTACGCAAAGGAACTGTTGATAGTGTGGATTAGTTACTATTGGGTAGTAAGTTTGCGAAGAAACTAGTTACAAGCACGTTACTAGTAACCTTAAGGTAACTATCATGAAAAACGACCAGCTGCTTAACTCCACTTGCTCCATGACGCGGACTATGGGCATCCTTGGCGGGAAATGGAAGCCCCTCATTATTTGGAGCATAGGTAAGCGGCGCATTCGGTTTGGGCAGCTGGCGGCGCACATCCCCCTGATATCGCGCAAGGTGCTGGCTGAGCAGCTGAAGGAACTAGAAGAATCCGGCCTGATTCTGCGCGAAGCCTTCAATGAAGTGCCACCCCGTGTTGACTACCTCCTCACCGAAAATGGCTTGCGCCTACTGCCTATCCTCAAAGCCCTCAGCGAATGGACCTGCAGTTGCGAAGCCACTGTTGCTGACGCTTCATTAGTTAAGACCGCAAACTAGTTCCCCTCCTTAGATAAGGAGGGGTTAGGGGTGGTTGAACTGGCCTAGAACGACCCTGTAAACGCACGTCATCCTGAGCCCCAGCGAAGGATCTTTTCAGGTATGAACAATTAGCCTAGCGACTCGTGCTGACGCGAGAGGATCCTTTGCGCTGCTCAGGATGACGTGCTATTTGGTTGAGTTACGTTGGCAACGTCAGCACGCGAGATGTCTCGACAAGCTCGACATGACGGCCTAATGAGTTGTTCTGTTAACATCGTTCTACTATCGTTAACCACCCCTAGCCCCTCCTCAGCTGAGGAGGGGAACTAGCATCTAGCTCTAGTTAAGACCCTGACCTTGGTCAGTATTTCACAAATACACCACTTCACAAATTCACCGTGCGTACCTTCGCGCCCGTTGATTTCCACCGAATTCACTCGTTGAATATGAACCAATACGACGTTACCGTCATCGGCTCCGGCCCAGGCGGTTATGTGGCGGCCATCCGCTGCGCCCAGCTAGGCCTCAAAACTGCCCTGATTGAGAAGTACAGCACCCTGGGCGGCACCTGTCTCAACGTGGGCTGCATTCCCAGCAAAGCCCTCCTCGACTCGACGGAGCACTTCCACAATGCCGGCCACACCTTCAAGGAGCACGGCATTGAGCTGAGCGACTTGCAGATCAACATGAACCAGCTCATCGACCGGAAGAACGGGGTGGTGAAGGCCAATACCGACGGCATCCAGTTCCTGATGAAGAAGAACAAGATCGACGTGCTGCACGGCGTCGGTTCGTTCGTAGATAAGAATCACATCAAAATACAGCCCACCGCGGGCGGCGAGGAGCAGCAGATCGAGACGAAAAACGTCATCATTGCGACTGGCTCTAAGCCTACTGTGCTGCCCTTCATTCAGCAGGACAAGCAGCGCATCATCACCAGCACCGAGGCCCTGAACATTCGGGAGGTGCCCAAGCACATGATCGTGATTGGGGGCGGCGTAATCGGGCTAGAAATGGCGTCGGTGTACGCTCGTCTCGGCGCGAAGGTATCGGTGATTGAGTTCATGGACTCGCTCATCCCGACCATGGACCGCGCCCTCGGCAAGGAGCTGAAGCGCATCCTGGGCAAAATCGGCATCGAGTTCTTCCTGAGCCACAAAGTAACTGGCGCTACCCGCGAGGGCGACGCCGTAACGGTAACCGCTACCAACCCGAAAGGCGAGGAAGTAAAGTTTGAAGGCGACTACTGCCTGGTGGCCGTGGGCCGCGTGCCCTACACTGCGGGCCTGAACCTGGAAGCTGCCGGCGTAGAAATGGAAGAGCGCGGCCGCATCAAGGTAGATGAGCACCTGCAAACCAACGTGCCCGGCATCTACGCCATCGGCGACGTGATTCGGGGGGCTATGTTGGCCCACAAGGCCGAGGAAGAAGGCGTGTTCGTGGCCGAAACCATTGTAGGCCAGAAGCCGCACGTAAACTACCTGCTCATCCCCGGCGTGGTGTACACCTGGCCAGAAGTAGCCGGCGTAGGCTACACCGAAGAGCAACTGAAGGAGCAGGGCAAGGCCTACAAAACTGGCTCGTTCCCCTTCCGTGCCTCGGGCCGCGCCCGCGCCTCCATGGACCTCGACGGCTTCGTGAAAGTGCTGGCCGACAAGGAAACCGACGAAATCCTGGGTGTGCACATGATCGGCCCCCGCATCGCCGACCTCATTGCCGAAGCCGTAACGGCCATGGAGTTCCGCGCCTCTGCCGAGGACGTAGCGCGCATGAGCCACGCCCACCCCACCTACGCCGAAGCCATGAAGGAAGCCTGCCTAGCCGCCACCGAGAACCGCGCGATTCATATGTAATTCTGCACTTGCGATAAATATAAAGAGGCTGCAACTCCTAGGAGTTGCAGCCTCTTTTAATTCCTGACTACCAATTCAGCCTCGTCGACTTTTCTGAAAAGTACACTCGCAAATGATAGCCACTCTAATGTCTTTTGCGGATCGTTCTGTTCTATAAGGCTATGTGCTTTGGGGTTTCTAATCGCCATTACTGCTCCTTTGAATAGTAGCATATAACCTTGCCTTTCGTTTTCGTCCTCTGATAATTTTAAAACAGGGTTTCTTGGTGAAAATACGTTGTCCATAAGTTGTGATCCATCCAAATCAGATCTGTTAGACTTTCTCTTTACATAATCAACTAAATGAATATATGTATCAAGTATTGCTTGTCTGTAATGACCATTGGAATAAAGGTTGCCAACAGCAGATTGGACAGATGTATGTAGTAAGGGTATAATATTTGATAAAGTCTGAACATCATTGCGCTGTAACTCTTCTTGATGATCTATTAAATCTGTTAATTTATTTATGAGAGATGACTTGATGTCATTTAGGATACCTACTACTGAATAAGGTGCGAATTGGAATCTGCTAGCATCAAAGCCCAAGTTTTGTCTTATTAAGGAATTAAAACTTGAATCACTCAATGTAATCATAGTGCTTGCTTTTGCGAATTCTTCGAGTTCAGCAATTCCGTTTCTTAATCGGTATTCATTTGCAAATTTTAGGTCAGGATTATCTATTCTCATTATTTGCCCGTAATCATTTAGGTATTGACCAGGTAATGATCTGTATTCAGGTACAACTACATCGTTGTCCATATAGGAGTTACCTTTAAAATAACCGTTAAATTCTAAGTTAACCCACTTTTCTAAATGTGGATCTTTTATTTTCTTAGATAGTACTAGTGCACTTGGGAATACTTTGCTCAAGTTTTCTTCTGATACAAGCCTGTCTATAATGCCTTTGCAATCTTTTGTGATTTGAAAATTCATAAGTTCAATTGTAAAGTTGAGTTGACGAGAAATTATAAATATGTACTAAGTCTTCTGCACCAGTTTAAACCCATCCTTGGTTACTTGGTACTGCTGACCTTGGATGGTAATGGTTTCGCCTTCTAGCAGTTTGCTTAGGTTCTCGATGTCGCCCTCGATGGTGTGCAGGGTGAAGCCGTGTTTGCGGGCCAGGGCGAGGTAGCGCGGGTTGATGTAGTCGCGGACCCCGCAGAGGATGATGCGGATGTGGGCCGTGGTGTTTTTGAGGAGCTTGGCGTCGCGGGGGAAGGTGTAGTTGTCGGCAATCAAGATGAGGTCCGTGGGGGCGGAGTCAGGGCCGGTGAGCTGCTGGGCGTAGAGCAGGGCTTCGGCGTCATTTTCGGGCGCGTCGCCGCCCCCGCCGGCCTTCATGGTCTCGATGAGCTTGTTCTTGATGGCCTCGTAGCTATCCGTTTTCACGTGGTAGAGGCCGCCGGTTTTGCCCACGCGCTTGTCTTTGTCGGGCTGGTCGTTGCCATCGTTGAAGAACACGAAGGTTTTCTCGTCTTCGAGGGCGCTGAGCTGCAGCCAGGCCAGTAGGTCGTAGGTGTAGGGGAACATGCTGCCGGTAGCATCGGTCACTACCACTTCCTTGCTCCACTCGGGGTGGCGCTGCATTACGCGGGAAACCACGTTGGCATCAGGCGGCAGAGGCAGCTCCTCGGCGGTGGTATCAGCGGCGGCCAGCAGCTCGCCTTTCTTGGTGATGCGTGCTTCGCAGTAGTCGTTTTTGTGCTGCTTGTTCTTCTTTTTCAGGAACACGCGGTAGAGCCGGGTCGCCGAGTCGGGGAGGGCGAAGTTGGTGAAGCCCATGTCGGCCTCGCCCAGCAGCTGAAACGGCCCAATCGGCAGCCGGATAACGCCTTTGGCCAAAAACGGAAACATCTTCCGATCAATGGGGAAGCCGGAGTTAAACGCCACGCTCTTCCGGATGGCTTCTTCCAGCTCAGCGGTGCAAAGTGGCCTAGCGGTAGGCAGCACCTTCACCGTTTGGAGGGTGCCATTGGCGGCTACCGTGAGCTCAAACTTTACGATTTGGGCGTCGCGCTGGGGGCAGTGGTAGAGGCGGCGCAGGCTACGGGCCATCTGGCGGTTGCTGAAGCGGCTGGCTGGCAGGTTGCAGGCCACCTTTTTGCCGGGGGCTTTCTTGCTGGCCTTGGGGCGCTTCTTTTCCAGGATGCGCAGCTTGCGCGTGAGGCTGTCGAGGTCGGCGCGGCTGGTGGCGGCAGTGGCGTGCCGGGCCACGTACACCACAAACCCATGAAAAAACGGCTGGCACTCGGCGGGGCTGTTGCAGCCGGTTTGCTCCACCAGCGTCCAAGTCACGGACTCATCCTGCAGCAGACCGGGTAGGCCACTCGCCAGGTTGCGGATGCGGCTGAGGTTGAGCTGGCGTTGGTTGAAGGCGGGGTTGAGGCGGAAGGCCGTGTATACCAGATCAACCCGCACAATGTGGCGGTCCTGCAAGTGCAGGGCCTGCAGGTCGGCACCCGAGAAGGTGGAGGGCAGCCGCAGGGCCTCCAGGTCGGGTAGGGGCTGGTAGCGCGCGGTGCGGTAGGCGTTGAGCTGGTCGTAAAAAGTGTTTAGCTCGGCGTCAGAAACGGATGCGGTTTGGGCGTTGGTGGCAACGGTGGCTAGCAGTAGAAATAGGCTACAGAGAACAGCCCGCACTGGAACAGGAAACATAGAATAGGATAGCGAAGCACTAGGGAGTGCAAAATAGGGGTTTGCCGGGAGGCGGCCTAGCGGGGCGCCTCACCTCCTGGTCACCTTGGCTTAACGCGCCGCATCCTCCGGAGAGAGGAGTGCTTTCTAACATGAGAAACGTCATTCCGAGCTTGTCGAGGAATCTCGCATGCTGACGTCAGGGTTACTACCACGACATCAGCACGCGATATTCCTCGACAAGCTCGGAATGACGTTTAGTTAGACTGCTGAAACGAAACCGCCTCTTCGGCTACCACAGGCCTAGGAAACCTTTCTTGGCGGCTACGTTGGGGCGGTCTAGGTCTACCACGTCGGTGATGCCGCGCTCCTCGAACTTGTCGATTAGGGCTTCGGCGCCTTTGTTCATTTTCAGGTCCATTTCCTCCTTGTAGATGGCGTAGAGAGAATAGAAGTAGATGGTTTTCTCCTCGCTGATTTTCAACTCGTGAAATTCATCGGGCAGGCTGAGTGAGGGCAGAAGCAGCATGCAGCCCAGCTTGGTATTGGAGGCGAAGGGCTCGGCGTCTTCCCCGTTGGGGATGGTGTGGCCAGAGCCCAGCCAGGTGCGGTACTCGTGGGGGAAGCGCGCCAGATACTTCAGCCACCGGATGGGCCAGTACTGGTCTTCCATGGCATCCTCGTCCTCGTACTCGGCGTCAGGGCCCATGTCGGGGAACTCCCAGGTGCTGGGCAGCAGAATACACAGCTCGGCGTAGCGCCAGTCCTCGGCACCTTCAGGCACCGTCATGGGTAGGTCACTCATACCAGAGGTAACTAGGGCCTTGAAGGGAAAGTCGGCACTGGGCTCCACGAAATGCACATCCAGGTGCACTTTGTCGGAAATAAGCTCGTGAAACACGCCGCTCACTGGGCCGATGTGGCGCTCAATATGGTCGGAAATGGCCTGAATGGTTTCATCGTCGCCGGCGGCCAAGGTAAACTCTTCGGGCTCTACGTTCTCGTAGCGGTAAATGGGGCCACCAGCAGGCGTCAGTTCCTGCTCCGATTCGGGGTCTTGCTCAGTCATAGAATAAAGAAAGATGGAAATGATAAATAGGAAGGAGGGAATGTAGTTAAGCGCCGCTAGGCCACTATCACGTTGCCAGATGTATAAGAAGAAAAGTACTGGCACCGGCGGCCAGGGCTGCCCTGAAAAGGCCTCGCCAAGGAGGGGCACCCCAGGGGAAGCTCAGCAGAATGTACGGCAGTTTTAGTAACTAGTAGGGCGCATCTTTTATCTTTTTATTTGCGGTGATATATACTCGTTGGCGCCTGCTGGGCGCACTCTGCTTACTGCTCCTGCCCACAGTGCTACTCGCCCAAACCACGCTCACGCCGGCGCAGTACCAGCAGGATTTCGACTACTTCTGGACGACCGTCAACGAGAACTACTGCTACTTTGAGAAGAAGCAGACGGATTGGGCGAAGGTGCGCACCTACTACGGGGCGCAGCTGCCGGGTATTACCACAAAGGCGCAATTCACGCGCCTGCTGGAAAACGCCCTCAACGAGCTCTACGACAACCACGCTTCCCTCTCCACCAACCTACCCGACTCGCGCCGCCTGTTGCCCTCCGGCACCGACGTATGGGCGCAATACCAACAGGGCAAGCCGGTAGTGGTGGCGGTGCGCGTGGGCTACGGGGCCGAGCGGAGTGGCCTACGCCCCGGCATGGAGCTGGTGGCAGTGAACGATGTGCCCCTAACCCAGGCCGTGCCGCCCCTGCTAGGCCACTGCCTGAAGATTGTGGATGAGGCTGCCCGCGAAGTGGCCCTCAACCAAGCCCTGGCCGGCACCCACGATATGCTGCGCAAGCTGACGGTACGAAGCCAAGGCCGCCTGCTGCAGTTATACCCCGATAAGCCCACCGCCCAGCTAGAGAACATCCGCTACGCGGGGCTGCTGGAAAGCCGGCAAATCGGCACCGTGGGCTACATCAAAATTAACAACAGTCTCGGCGACAACCGCCTGATGACCGCCTTCGACAGCACCCTGGATGCGCTGGCCGCCACTACGGGCCTCGTGTTGGACCTGCGCGAAACGCCAGGTGGCGGCAACTCCACGGTAGCCCGGGCTATAATGGGGCGCTTCATCACCCTGGAACAGGGCTACCAGCGCCACGAGTTTGCAGCGGAAGAGCGGGAGTTTGGCATCAAGCGCAGCACGATTGAGCTGGTCTCGCCGCGGGCCAAGCCCTACACTAGGCCACTCGTAGTACTGGTGGGGCGCTGGACGGGTAGCATGGCCGAAGGCATTACCGTGGGCTTCGATGCCATGCGCCGCGCCACTATACTGGGCACCGAAATGGCCCGCCTGAACGGGGCCATTGAGTCGTTTCGGCTGCCGAACGCGGGCTTTGGCTTTAATATCCCCACCGAGCGGCTGTACCGGATAGGTGGCCTACCACGTGAGAACTTCGTGCCCGCTGAGCAGGTAGACCTTACTGCCCTCCCAGGCACCGATGCTGAGTTGAATAAGGCCCTGGAGTTGCTGAAAGCGGCAGCTAAACCATAGCTTCGGAGACCACCTGCCTGCGCATGAATCTGGTCCTAGGCCACTAACCGGACCTATTAATAAGTGAAACGCAAAAGCGGCTGGAGCTGTCAACGCTCTAGCCGCTTTTGCGCATATATACCAAGAGAAGGTAGAGCTGCGTTATCCATATAGTATAGTGTATAAAATATGTTTGAAGCATCTGCTAATTCACTGCAGCTAAGGCTTTGGCTGAAGTATGTCCGTCATGCCTCATCTGGCGTCCGCTAGTCGAAGCATCTCTATCTCTGGCTAATCACTGGCCTAGCAACGAAGCGGTAGAGATGCTTCGACAAGCTCAGCATGACGTTCTTAAGTAGCCGTGTATCTGCCTCACCTCTAACTAACCTCTTATGAACCTCTTCCGCTTCTGGCGCCGTGCAGCCGCCAAGCCTTCTACCCCTAAGAGCCCGGCCCGCGAGTGGCGCGATGCTGTAGTGTTTGCCGTAATGGCGGCTACGTTTATTCGGTGGTCGGCGGTAGAGGCCTACACCATTCCCACGCCCAGCATGGAAAACTCGCTGAAGGTAGGCGACTACCTATTCGTGAGTCGATTGCACTACGGCCCTATCACGCCGCAAACGCCCCTGCAGGTCCCGCTTACGCACCAGAAGTTTTGGGGTACTGAGGTGAAAAGCTACTCGGACGCCATTCAGCTACCTACCTATCGGTTTCCCGGTTTCAGCTCGGTACAGCGCAATGACGTGGTAGTCTTTCATGTGCCCCACGAGCTGGAGCGCCCCGCCGATATGCGCACCCACCTGATTAAGCGCTGCGTGGCCGTAGCCGGCGACACCCTAGAGATTAGGCAGGGGCAGGTGTTCGTCAATGGCCAGCCCGGGGCAGTAGCCGGAAAGCTCCAGAACACCTACTTCCTGCAAGTAGACCACCCCGATGATGCCGTGCGCCAAGCCCTGCACGACCACGGCGTGGTAGATTATAACGAACCCGACGGCATCCCGCAGGCCACCACCGACCCCGCCACCGGCAAGCCCGGTTTCCTCATCAGCTGCACGCCCGAGGTGGCCGAGTACTTCCGCCGCCAACCGTACGTGAAAGGCCTAACCGTCCCTGAGTACCAAACCCGGCTGTTTCCAGACGTAGCCGACTTTCACAACCCAAATGCTGCCCTCAGCAGTCAGCCCCACCACTGGCAGCTAGATGAGTACGGCCCGCTGCCCGTGCCCCGTAAGGGCCAAACGATAACGCTTACCCCAGCCAACGCCGCGGCTTATTACGCTCTGGTGGCTCATTACGAGGGCAACAAGGGCGTTACCTGGCAAAACGGCCGCATTTACCAAAACGGCCAGCCGCTTACGCGCTACACCATCAAGCAGAACTACTACTTCATGATGGGCGACAACCGCCACAATTCCGAGGACTCCCGCTTCTGGGGCTTCGTACCCGAAGACTACATCGTGGGCAAGGCCGTTTTCGTATGGCTCTCCATTGACCCCAACGCTGACCTACTGCACAAAATCCGCTGGGACCGGCTGCTTAGGCCTATCAGCTAGGCCAGTGCTGGACCTACCAGTGCTATGGTAAACACAGAAAAGCGGCTGAAGCTCTCGTAGCTTCAGCCGCTTTTTGCTGAGAAAGGATACGGTTGAACTGACCTTTCAGACTATTGGCAAAAGACCGATCTACTCTTTTACCAGCCGTTGAGTCATTCTCTGCTGGTCTTTGGTGATAAGCAACAGTGTGTATACGCCAGTCCGCAGCGAGGCTACGTTAATCTCGTTGCTGCTGCCCAAGGTACCCTGCGCTTGTACCACGCCATACGCATCCGTAATCTGGTATTGGCTGCCGGTCAGGGGCACGGTAGAGGTGAGGCGCAGCTTATCGGTTACCGGGTTGGGGTACAGCTGAACGGCAGGCGCAGTAGCAGTGGCGGCCGCAACAGAGGTGGTGGTAGTAGCGGTGCTGCTGGCTGGGCTGATGCGGAGCCAGTTGAGATTCCAGCCGCCGGTTTGCGCAAACACCCCGAAGCTGTAGGTGCCGGCCGTCACGCTCACCGTCTGCGATACGGTGGTCCAGGTTTGCCAGCCGCCGGTAGCCGGAATGGTCATTTTGCCCAGTTGAGTAGAGCCCGAGTTCAGATCCGATGACAAGGTGCCACCGCTAGGGCTAGCCACGCGGTACTCGATGGTGTAAGTGCCGGTAGTGGGGAAGTTGACGTTGCTGTAGGCCAGCCAGTCGCCGGCATCAATGTAGCCCACGTTTAGGCCGCCGCCCGTGTCGGTGGTCGTTTGGGTTTGCACTCCCAACATGTTGCTGTAGGCCTCTGCCTCCAGGTTGATGGCAGTAGCAGTAGTGGCGGCAGGACCGTGCACTTCTACCTCATAGATGGAGTAGCCGTAGGTGGTAGCACGGCGGGTACCATATATACGCAAGTAACGGCCCCGACCGGCCAGGCCCGTAATATCGTCTAGGCCACCATCGCCGTTAATGACCGAGTGAATGGAGGTCCAGGAGGCGCCATCGAGGGAGGTTTGCAGCTGGTAGTCTTTGCCGTACGCGGCTTCCCAGTAGATCTTCACCCGCGAGATATCCTTCACTGCGCCCAAATCGAGCTGCAGATACTGCGGATCGGCGAAGGCGCTGGCCCAGCGAGAAGTCATATTGCCATCAATGGCCTTGGCGGCAGTAGTACCCGTATTTTCACTGGATGAAGCCATTGCGGCCACGGGCGTAAGGCGGGTAGTGGCCGGAGTAGGCGTAGTAGGAGTGGTGGGGGTGCTACCGCTGAAGGGCAGGCTCACGTACAGCTGGCCTAGCTCAGTGAGCTGGCCCGAAGCGGCCCCGAGCAGGTTGATATTGGGTATCTCATTGTTGCGGCCCGAGAACTAGGCGTAGCGAAACACCGCTGGCTCGTTCTCCAAATAATTTACGGCGGCAGTAAGGTAGCGCTTCTGCACGTCCAGCGTAATTTGGTCCTGGGGTTTATCGCCGCACGAAAACTCCGTGAGCCAGATGGGCTTGCCGTACTTCTTCAGCTCCCCAATCTTATCGCGCAGCCACTGCTCCTCACATACGTAGGTGTGCACGGCAATATAATCGACCTGACAGCTGGGGCAGGCGGCAAAGAAGGCGTCTAGGTACTGCGTGGGCGAGTAGTAGGTGGTGCCGTTTTCCGATACACAGTCGCCGCAGTAGTTCACGGCCGGCGACACAAGCTTGAGGTTTTTGCGGCGGGCTACTTCCTGCAGCGTAGGCCAGAGGGCCGCCGCCTGGGTAGGCGTGAGGTTGGCCTGACTGCGGAAGTTGGGCTCGTTGAACCCCAGTAAGTACTTGGCCCCGGCTTGAATGTTAGCGGCTAGTCGGTCGGCGGTAAAGGGTGCCCCATCCAGGTCGCGCCCCCACTGCATGGGCACGTAATCAACTCCTAGGCCAGTGTAAACGCTGGCCGCCCCGGCTTCGGGCTTTGAGTACCAGTTGTACCACCAGCTAATGCCGGGGGCCAGGGCCTGCAGGTCGGCCGCTGAGTGGTAGCCGTAAGCAATGCCCCGCTTGGCGCTTTTGGTCTGGGCGCTGGCTTGAGACGGCCAGCAACTAAGCAGGGCCGCGGCGCCGAGCAGCCACCCCGTGGCTGCTCGGCGCAGGAACGAATAAAGCTTGTTCATAAAGGAAGGTGAATTGGTTGGTTAGGACAGTCACCACCAAATAGTTGAGTTTGGTGGTTTTCAAATATAGCTGTAATAAAACAAGAGCATCGTAAGCGCAAATCTTAACAATTCAAGGAGGTCAGCGCTACGCTTTATCTTACTGTGCTTGTGGTGCAAGCTGCAGAGTACTAGGCTGTACCGTAAAAAGTGTCGTTCAGCACTAATGCCGATCGGCGGCTTAGGATGCTGCCGGGTAGTAGCTAGAAATTACTGCTGCTGAGTTCTGGCCCGAGGCTACGGCTGAAAGCATAAGCCACGTCTGACTTGTTTCTGTTTCCTAGCTACTTTTAAATTTAGTAAGCCTAAAAGAAGCTTCCCAGCCGTTGTCCTATGAGTGAGCATATTCCTACTTATCAGCTGCAGGCGTTTGCCACTGATGGCCTTGGCGCTACGGAGGTATTCTTCCCTAAGTATGGCTCGGTTAAGCCTCAGATTCCGCTGCACCAGCGGTACCGCGGCGACTATTATAAAATTAGCCTGTGCCTGGACGGTACTGCTGAGCTCAAGGTAAACCTGGCGCCGTACGTGGTGACGCCCGGCTGCCTGGTGCTGGCTACTCCTGACGTAATCAAGGAGTGGGGACGCGTCAGCGCAGACTATGAGACGTTGTCCATCTTTTTTACCAAGGACTTCATCACGACTAACAACGCGGCCACGGGCAAGCTCCGCTTTTTTGTGACGCCGCCCACCCACGTTCTGCCGCTGGGGGCCGCCGAAGCCGCCAGCATAGCCTCATCGTTCCGGTTTCTGGAGCAGAAGTACAACACCCCTAATGCCCAGCGCGACAACATCCTGAAGAACATCCTCAACAGCTTGCTGTATGAGATAGGCGCCCTCTACGACCAGCTGCCGAGCGAGCTGGGACGGGGTGCCACTCGCAGTCAGCAACTGGCGGCGGGCTTCCGGCAGTTGGTGCAGGTGCATTGTGCCACCGAGCGTACCGTTCATTTCTACGCCGCCGCGCTGTGCATCACGCCCAAACATTTGACTGAGCTGGTAAAAGAAGCTACTGGCCGCACCGCCAGTGAGTGGATTGCCGAGGCGGTGGTACTGGAAGCCAAAGCCCTGCTGCAAAACCCCGCCCTGACCGTGTACCAAGTTGCCGCCGACCTGCAGTTTACCGATCAGTTTGCGTTCAGCCGGTTTTTCAAGCGCAGCACGGGCGTGTCGCCGGTGGCGTACCGGCAGGCTAGCTAGGCCACTCTTGCCGCCGTTTGGCCATGGTTTGCCGCCCTGTGGCCATTCTGCCGACGGGCCGAAGCACTGAATTTTGAAACCGCATTCATCACCCCATGCACTTGTCTGTTGGGGGCTTTGGTGAATGACGTTTCAGTATTCACGCAAACTCACTTTGCCATGATTTTAGTAACCGGAGCAACGGGCCGCTTAGGAGGGGCCGTGCTGCAAACGCTCCTACAGCGTACTGCTGCCCAGCACATAGCCGCCTTAGTGCGGGATGAGACCAAAGCCGTAGCTTGGCAAGCTCAGGGCGTAAGCATCCGGGTGGGCAGCTACAACGACCTCGCTTCTCTCGACCGGGCCATGCAAGGTGTGGAGAAGGTGCTGCTAATATCGGGTGGGGGCGAAGAAGATGGCCTGCAGCAGCATTACAACGTGATAGATGCCGCCAATAAAGCGGGGGTTAGCTGCCTAGCCTACACCAGCCGGGCCCTGCGTGACCCGGCTACGCTGGTTAACCAGCTCATGGTGCGCCACTTCCAGACCGAAGCCTACATCCAGGCCAGCGGGCTGCCGCATATCATCTTCCGCAACATCTTGTACATGGATACGCTGCCGCTGTTTACCGGCCCCACGGTGCTGGAAACGGGCATCAACCTGCCCGGCGGCCAAGGCAAAGTGGCCTACGCGCTACGCAGCGAAATGGGCGAAGCCATTGCCAAGGTGCTGCTAGCGGATACCTGCGACAACCGCATCTACCACTTTACCGGGGCCGAGGCGTACTCTTTCCACGACCTAGCTGCGGCCTTAACGGAGCTATCAGGCCGGCAAGTGGCCTACACCGATGTGGAAAGCAGCGTACTGGCTGATAGGATGCGCGGACGAGGCGTGCCGGAAGTAGCCATTGAGCGCACTATCGGCTTCATGACCGACATCAAGCACGGGCAGGAAGACGTAGTAAGTACCGATTTGGCCACGGTACTAGGCCGGCAACCCACCTCGTTGATAGAGGGAGTAAAGCAGCTGTATAAGCTGTAACAGTGCACTAAACCAACTTCTCAAGTGCCTGCTAGGCCAGGCTAGTAAGCAGCCACTTCTAAAAGGCCCGACGTTACAGTAGCGTCGGGCCTTTTAGGGGGGCGCTTGTATAATAGAGAGCAGTTCAGCTATCGGCTGGCCTAGCCGTACTTAGCTGCGCTGAGGTTCATAGTGATGTACCACAATTCCGCAGTCGAAGGCGGCAGCTTTAATCAGGGTGAGGGGCTGCGTGCCTTCTAGGCCAGTGAAGATGGGTAGGCCACGACCAATAGCCACCGGGTTGACGAACAAATGATACTCGTCGATGAGATTGTGCTGGATGAGGGAGGAAACGAACGTAGCTCCGCCGTAGGCAATGATATCCTGGCCGGGTTGCGCTTTCAGCAGCCTGATTTCCTCCACCACGTCGCCGGTAGCCAACGTGGTGTTTGGCCACTCTGAGTGCTGTAGGGTGTGGCTGAATACCACTTTAGGAGTGTCGGTGAATTTGCGACCCGCTTCAGCATCCGGGTTGGTAGGGTCGGCGGCTACAGCAGCCCAGTGCGGGATGAAGCCTTGCGCCAGGTGGCGGCCCAGCACAATGCAATCTAGTGAGTTGGTAAGCTCGGTCACGTACGCTTTGAGCTGGTCGTCCCAGTTGAATGTCATCCAGTCCATCTCGCCATTAGGGCCGGCAATAAATCCGTCAATGGTCATCTAAACTTGTAGCTTAAGTTTGCGCATAGCAGTAAGGAGTAGCAGTTAATAAGCCAAATGTATGGGCTGGATAGCCTGGGCAGCGCGTGCAAATGCGCCAACTAGCAGGGGGTATTGCGACATTACTTCTTGACCTAGTAGATAGACTGCGAAGCTAGTAATGTGGCTCTATGCTACGTGTGGTACCAGCACCGAGTGGGGTAGCAGCCATCATTGAGGGCTGCAAACGAGTAGGCTAGTTCATCTACCACTCTAGGCTGACTAGCGCAGCGTAACAAGCTGCACCGTAGGGCTGTATCCTAGACTTTACGGAAACCTTACGGTGAGGCTCTGCGAATACCGTAGTCTGCGGGGGGCAATGGCGAAGGGACTTCGCCCGCCCCAAGCAGGCGGTTCTCTCGGTACTTCTATCTGCACTCCTATGGGCAAGCACAAGAAAAATAAGAAGAAGGCGAAACAGGTTCAGGACGCTGTGCCGGAAGACGTGCTCGACGCGGCGGTGGTATCTATCAAGAAGTTTCGGAAGATCACGAATGAAATCGGGAAGCTTAGCTTGGGCCAGAAGCTGGTGGGGGGCTTGGTGCTAACGGCGGCGGGCCTCATCTACCTGGATCAACGCAAGGGCTCCGACGACAGCTCCCGCTTCACGCCGAAGTTCGACTGGCCCAAGCTGTCGGATGCAAAGGAGACTTCTGCTACGGAAGCCGACGATGAGGAAGAGGAGGCACCCATCAGAGCGGCCACTGTGCCACGTAAAAGCCGCAAAGGCCCCAAGGCCGGTAAAGGGCATGGGCACGCGGCTCGCAAAGCTTCTGCCGAAGATTCTTCCAGCATTGATTTTAGCTAAAGCACTCCAGAGTGGCCTAGAAGTAGGCCAGCTAGTTGCCGGCCGCCGCCGTGGGTTGGCCTGAAGCAACCTTACCTCGCCAATTGCGAATAGCCTTGTCTAACAAGCTCTATTTCTGCGTAAACCAACTCTCTCACGTAGTAACCTGCATCATGAAAAAGGATAAGAACAAGAAGAAATCCGTTAAGGGTAGCAAAGCCAAGAAAACCACGCTATTTGCTGGCGCGGGCAAGTCGCTGAAGAAGCTGGGCAAAGGCACTGGCCTAGGCAAGCTCAGCACCACCCAGAAAGTGCTGGGCGGCGCGGCGCTGCTGGCCGTAGGCTTGGGCTACCTGGGTCAGCGCCGCAAAAGCACTCCGGCCGCCACACCTAATCCCGATGCCGCGGCCGCCGAAGAGAGCCTGGCCTCCATGGAAGGTGCAGGCCTCTAGGTCCGTAAACTTAAGTGGGTAAATCAGGCCCGCGTAAAAAGGCTGAAGCACTATCTGCTTCAGCCTTTTTTTGCGCCACCGAGGAAGTTTTGGGCGCGCCACCTAAATGCTTCATAGCGGGCGGCTTAAAGGGGGTAAGTTTCAGGGCTGTTGGGCTTGGATGCGCCCGCTGGACGTGTTTATCTTTAGGTAATGAAGAAGCTGACGATAGGGATGGTGGTGGGCGCCGGTTTGTTGTGGCCTGCCCTGGCCTACGCTGGAGAGCGGGAAGAAAAGTACACGTTGTTGTTGGCAGGAGGCATTGGTGGCCTACTGGTAGCAGCGCTGCTGTATACCTTGCTGATGCTGCTGGCCTCCATTTATCTTAGGCACAAAGCGGTTGTTACGGCCACGTTCATCCTGTGCACGCTTCTGTACCTGCGCATGGAGTACCTGTCATTCCAGACTCTACGAATAGCCCTGGGCCTTATGCGTACGCCCTCCGGCAACCCCGGGCCCGTACCCCTGACGCCCTGGCTTCTGCTTATATCGGGAGGAGTGGTGGCTGTAGGCCTGCTGGTGTTCAGCATAGCCATACGCCTTTGGAAAAAGCGAAACCGCCCGCGCGTAAAGGCCCCCGACGGAGAGGTGCAAGATGTGCATCGCTAGCGCGCCGAGGCGCTAAGTGGCCTAGAGCACGCCTGTGCTATGCAAATAAGGTCTACCTGATGCTGCAAGCAAGAGCCCGGAGCTATTGATATAGTTTGGGGTATATAGCAGCCGCATGCAACTGTTCCTGCCCCAACTAAGATCTTAAGGCAAACATTAGCTCTATTTTACCGCTCTACACATGAAACGTATCCTTCTACTTCTGGCTGGTTTAGCTGTGGTAGGTAGTGCTCAGGCGCAACTTGGGCTGCGAGGTGGCCTGAATACCACCTTGCTAAACTCAAAATCCAATGGCACCTATGGTGATGTTAGTGCGAATGAATACATCGGCTACCAAGCGGGAGTATTCTACGCGCACAAGCTTACTGAGCACATATCTCTGGTGCCAGAAGTGGCCTTCAGTCGCCAGACTATGCAGTTGCGGGTAGATGACTATAGCATTGCAGATGCTGGTTATAGTGCCCGGGTTCGGCTTAACCGCTCCTACCTGCAGGTGCCCATAATGCTGCGTGCTACCTTCGGGAAATTCTACCTCGAGGCCGGGCCCCAGGCAGGCTTCTTGGTGGCCGCGCACGAGAAAGGAACAGAATACATTGGTACTATTGCCGGCACCACTGAGCGCCAAATAGATCGTTCTGCTGCAGATCGTTATCGGCGGATTGATGTAAGCCTTTGTGCTGGCTTAGGTATGCAACTGCCTGCTGGCTTCGGGGTAGACCTACGGAGCGCCTCAGGGCTCATTGCCTTCAACCGCGGAAATGAACTGGCCTACGCCTCCCGAGATGACCTGAAGAACCAAGTGTTGCAGGCCTCCATAACGTACTTGCTGAAGCCCAAACCGTAAGGAGAGCCAAGCCTGCTGCCGGTATCAGGGAGGAAAACGGGTTGCTTTCCCCAGTGCGTTTTATTTCTTGAAAAATGCCAGCAGCTCGGCTTTATACGAGTTGCCGATGGGGATGTAGGTGTTATCCGTCAGCACTACGTTATCGGGCTGAAGCAGCTTGATGTGCGCAGTGGCCACAATGAAGGAACGGTGCACGCGCAGGTAGTTAGAGCCCAGCGTTTCTACCATATCCTTCATGGTTTGGTGCAGCAGGTAGGTTTTGGTAGCCGTGATGAGCTTCACGTAATCTTTGCAGCCCTCCACGTAAATGATTTCCCGGTGGGGCACCTTTAACAGGCCCTGGCGCTCTTTCACCAAGATGTAGCGCTCCTCCGTGGCCTCGGCGGGTGGGGCGGGCTGCACGGCGGGCAGGCGCGAAATGGCTTTCATAAATCGCTCGTAGCTGAAAGGCTTGAGCAGGTAATCCAGCACATCCAGCTCGTAGCCCTCGTAGGCGTACTCACGATAAGCGGTGGTAAGCACCGTTTTAGGCGGGTGCTGCAGGCTTTTTAGGAAGTGTAGGCCACTCACCAAAGGCATTTCAATATCCAGAAACAGCAGATCCACGGGGTGCTGCAGCAGGTGTTCGTGGGCTTCCATGGCATTGCGGCACTTACCCGTGAGCGTGAGCCCCGGTGTCTGGCCAATAAACTGCGAAAGTACTTGGTGGGCCAGGGGTTCATCATCTACAATTAGGCAACGCACTGGGGCGGGTGTAGTAGTCATAGGTAGAAAATAGGGGATAAAACGTACTGAAAAGCTAGTTCCCCTCCTCAGCTGAGGAGGGGAACTAGTTACTGGTACAGCTCTAGGCCACTTGCAGCGTCAGCTCGGCGCGGTAGCGGCCGTTGTGCTGGGAGAGGTAAAGCTCGTGAGCGTTGGGGTAATACAGGTTCAGGCGCTGGCGGATGTTCTGCAGGCCGATGCCGCCGCTGCGGCGGGGGCTGGCTGCCGGGGCCTCGGGCAGCATGTCGTTTTCAATGAGGAAGTGCAGGCGGCCGGGTGAGGCAGTGAGAGTGGCCTCCACGCTGGCGGCATCGGAAAAGTGGTGACGGCCGTGTTTGAAGCTGTTTTCTACCAGGGGCAGCAAGAGCAGAGGCGGCACCTGTAGGCCAGTCGTGGTGCCTTCGGTGCGCAGCCGGATGCTGGCTCCGGCGTACTTGCGCTGCTCCATTTCAAAGTAGTTTTCCAGAAAGGTCACCTCCTCGGGCAGGCTGATGTACTCCTTACCGCTGTCGTAGAGCACGTAGCGCATCAGCTCCGAGAGCAGGAGAATGAAGCGCGGGGTTTCGGGGGAGCCCGCCAAGCTAAGGCCGTAAATGCTGTTGAGGGTGTTGAACAGAAAGTGGGGCTGCAACTGGCTCTTGAGCTGCTCTAGCTGCAGGGCCAAGTGGTCGCGCTCAAGGTGGCGGCGGCGGTACTCGTGCTCGAAGGCCAACCGTACGAACGCCACGCAGCTAAACGCCAGCATATCGGTAAAAAGCAAGCTGATGTAGGTGTTACGCACAGCCAGCAACTGCGCGGCAGCCTCCACAAAGCCCTGGTGGTAGAAGCCCTGCAGCAACGGCGGACTGGCAATAAACTGAAACAGCCAGTGCGCCACGGCCACATTCAGCTTGATGCCCCACCACACATACAGCACCGCCACCACGCCTAGCAGCACGTATTGGCGACGCCGCAGCAGGGTAGGCACCAGCCACCGGTAATACGGAATGATGTAGACCGTAGCCACCAGCGCAAAAAGGATAAGCTGGGGGTAGGGGAAGTTGGCCCGGTCAGTTGCCTTCTGCGGCACAGTATCCATATAAGCGGCATACTTATACATGCCCACGTACAGGCTCCAGATGAGGAACTCGAAGAGTAGCGGAAAGCGGCTGGGGCGGTCGGTGGCGGTGGTGGGCATGCGGCGAAGGTGGCGGTTTTTTCGGCCCTAGGCCACTCGCAGGTCGGCGTTTTTCGACCAACAAGGGTGAAATTTCGACCAAAAAAGCAGGCTTTTGCATTAGTCGGAAATGGGGGCGGGCTGGTCGAAGAACGCCGGTAGGAGCGGAGCGGGGGGCGTTGTTTTGCATCGTTCCCGGTCGGCAAACGGCGGGCAAATCAGCAACCCTTCCAACTCCCAACCCCATGAAAGCCATCTTCCGCTCCTTGCTCGCTTCGGCTCTGTTCGCCACCACTGCTTTCACCGCCCTAGGCCAGTCGGCCCCGGCTGCCGCTGCCCCCGTCGCTCCCACTGATACCACGCCCATCACGCTCGATGCCAGCCTAGTTAAGGCTGTGAGCACCCAGAGCTTCGCTGAGTTTCGGGCGGCCGTGCAGCCTCTGGTAAAGCAAATGGCCTGCAAGAAGGTGGTGGCCCTGGGCGAAGGCACCCACGGCACCGCCGAGTTCTACAAGCTACGCTTCTGGCTGACGCGCATCCTGATGGAGGAACACGGCTTTTCCCAGGTGGCCTTCGAGAATGACTACACCGATACCTACCTACTCAACGAAGGCCTGCGCCAGCCCAACGCCGCCGTCGAACCCCTAATGAAGGCCCACCTGTACAGCATCTGGCAAAACCAGGAAACGGCCGAACTACTTAACTGGGTGCAGACTCACAACCGCACTCACCGCCGGAAGGTGCAGGTGCGCGGAATTGACGCCGCCTACGTGCTGCCCGAAGCCAGAGAACTGAGCGCCCTGGCTGTCCGCTACCCCAAGAGTGGCCTACAAGAGCTGACCGCCCAACTCACCAAGCACGCCCTACTCCAGGACTCTATCTGGGACAACATCAACAAAAAAGGCTTTAAGGTGCCCCGGCGGCGGTGGCTTGACGGTGGCCTAGAAGGATACTACACCGCCGAGAAAATTCAGAAAGCCTTGTCCACTGCCCGCCTGCCCCGCAAGCAGCGGCAGCTGGCCGAGGGGTTTGCACTGGACGCCAAGATGGCCTTTGATCTCTTCTACCAGTTTACTGTGAATAAGCGCGACACCTCCCGCGACAGTCTCATGGCTGAGATGACCAAGTTTCTGGTGCGCGACAACGACGCCAAGGTGATTGTATGGGCCCACGATGCGCACGTGTCGCGCAAGATTGCCATGGCCGAAGACCCCGGCAATGGCGGTGGCACGGGGGCTTTTCTGGAGCGGATGTTCCCCGGACAATACTTCGTGCTGGGCACCAGCACCGCCACCGGCACCTTCGCCGCCACCACCGACGGCCACATCACTCGCTCCAGCCCCATGGCCAGCTACCCTCTGGAGGTGCCCCTGGCGGGCTCTTGGGAGGCCTCGCTCAGTAGCGTGAGTGCCCCCGTATTCTACCTAAGCACCCAGCAACTTGGGCCGCAAAACCTTCGGCGCCCCCTGCGTTTTGTAGGCTACGGTCCCGGCAGCGGCCCTGATAGCTACTCAAACTTTAAGCTGACCGAAGCCTTCGACGCCCTGCTGTTTGTGCGCCAGACTACGGCCGCCACTCCCTTACGCTAGCTGGTCTAGGGTTACTTCTGGCCACAGGCCTCTGTTGGCTCTGTACGCAGTAAGACGCGTTCTAGCAGCTTCTACGGATTGAAGAGGGGCAGACGATGCGTGCCGCAACCGCTTGCAGTTAGAACACGTGTGGTCCTATCTTAATAAGAATAATTGGTTAAAGCTCAGGGCTCTATCAGTCGCAGCAAGTATACCGTACCAGCCTTGTACAGTAGCCAAAACAGCACAAGCACTAGTCCCTTTAACACTAGCCTGCCCGCAGCATTCTGACCCCAGTCCTCCAGCCAAGACGAAGGGTTAGTCACGACGACCAATGGCATAAGCATGCCCGATAAGAGTCTCTGGAATAGGAACAGTGGCAGCCTGGGCCGAATGCGAGGCCAGTCGTGGGCCAGTTTCTGCAGCAACTGGCGTGTGGCCTCGTCCGCTGTGTTGCGCTGAATGGTGGCGCGCAATTCGGCCGCTGTTTCCAGTGAAACCAGCTCGCTGTTGATGCGCCGGGTATCCTGAATCAGTGCTTCCATAAGGCTCCACGTTTCTCTCGCGGCTGCTATTTCAGCAGGTTGGCCTTCCCGCAATAGCAATTCCTGGTTACCCCAGTGGCGCCGATAAATTTCTAGTTGCGCCTTAGTAATCATTGTAATACATACAAAGCAACAATAACCGAATATTGGATCTGGCTATCTACATGAGACAAATAGCCATAAATATGACTCAATAAACGGAAAAAGGCTGGAGCTCTAGGAGCTTCAGCCTCTTCTGGTATCAGCGGGAGTAGACCCTATGCCTGGAGCTTCACGCCGAAGGCGCTCGGACCTTTGGGGCCCATTTCCACCTCAAAAGTCACTTTATCGTTCTCCTTGATGGTGATGCCGCCCAGAGCATTGGCGTGCACGAATATGCTCTGTTGAGTTTCGGTATCCTTGATGAAGCCGTAACCCTTAGAGTCGTTGAAGAAGGAAACCGTGCCTTTGCGCACTGGGTCTTCCTGCTCCAGATCTTCCTGCTTCAGCGCCCCAATGCGGATGTCCTCGGTCTTGATTTCCTTGCGCTTCTTGGGGTCTGGGGGCGTAGAGGAGATGTTGCCATTTTCATCTACGTAGGCCAGCATTTCTTCCAGGGCCTGGCCTTTCTTGGCGTTGGCCTGACGCTCTTCGCGCTTCTCTTCCTTATCCTGACGCTTTTTCAGGCGTTTCTTTTCGTTTTCCTTCTTACCGAAAGTGGCTTGCGATTTACCCATATGTGTTAGTAGTCGTGACGATTTAGTGTGCTGTGCGAAATCAGAGGGTGGGGGGAATAGATGATCATATTACGACAATTTTGAACGGGTTAGCGTTCATAAATTCAATAAATACTATAAGGTATAAAGGGCTTGCCGAAGCTCGGCGCTAGAAGCTTTGCCCCGCTAGGTTCGTAGTGGCCAGGTCAGCTCTCAACAGCTTCACCTTCTCAACTCCCAGACCGCTCCGAAATAAGAATACGCCAATAAGCTGGTAAAGCTACCGCTTATTCTGGCAAGTGCAGGATAGCCGGTCAGAATAAGACTAGGTGAGTGGCTTAGGCCTAGGCCTAGAACAATAGCCCTAGCCTGCGTATTTATGCACTGAACTGCGGGGCTTGGGCGGCATCCGTACCGCACCGGCCCCGAACGTACTGGCTATGCTCTCCGAACCCACCTATCTGGCGGCCCGCGTGGTGGCGCCCATGATTGAAACCCACTTTGCCCGGCACCGGGCCGCGGCACGCCCCCGCGACGTAGCTCATCTGGCCCCTCCGCCCGATGTGCAGTGGGTAGAAACCATCATTGACGTAGCCTTTTGGGCCAGCCTGCGCCGCGAGGAAGGCTATTCGCCTAAAATTTCGCTGGCCCTGCTGCCACCCGACAAAGCTCTGCAGCCGGTAGTGTTTGCCCACAAGCGGCGCCTCATGCCCTACAACCTGCTGAAGCTGGCGCCGGCCGTAGAGCAACCGGGTATTCATTTGGGCGTGTGGTACGATGCCGATGGGTTGTACGTATGGGGCACGGCCATTGGCATTCCACCCCTATGCTTTGTGCTGGAGGTGATTGAGCCCGGTTTGCTGGTGGTGAAGCACCGCCGCGCCGATGGGTTCGGCAAATTCGTGAACGTGGCCATTCTGCGCGGCGACCAGTTGCAGCTAGTAGATGCCGATAATGCCGCCGTGGCTGACTGCCCCGCCCTGCAGGCCTTCTTGCCGGAGCAGACGCTGGCTACCGAGATGGGCGAAACCGATAATGTGCTGGTAGAGCTGGCTTCGGCCATGCGCGCCCACGGCCGCGGGGGGCTGGTTCTGATTGTACCGCCCAACTCGCAAAGCTGGCAGTCCTCCATTGTGCAGCCCATGACCTACCCCGTAACGCCCGCCTACATGGGTATTGCCGAGATGCAGCGCGAAGACCAGACCGAGCGCAAATGGCAAGATGGGCTGCTGCGCAACATTGGCATTGTGGGCGGCTTCACGGCCGTAGATGGGGCTACCGTCATTACCCGCGACTATCATCTGCTGGCTTTTGGGGCGAAAGTGGCCCGCGCCGAGCATAGCACCCCCGTTGATAAAATGGTGCTCACGGAGCCCGTAGTGGGCAGCATCGAGCAACACTTGCACCCGGCCCAAAACGGTGGTACCCGGCACTTGGCCGCTGCCCAATTCGTGTACGACCAGCGCGACTCTCTGGCCCTAGTTGCTTCCCAAGACGGCTACTTCACCCTCTTTGCCTGGTCTGTAACCCTGGAAATGGTACACGCCCACCGCATTGATGTGCTGTTGCTGTGAGTAAGGAGGTAATAATAAGGTGACGAGGTGCGAAGTGTATCACTCTCTTACTCCATTCCCCTAAAACCTCATCACCAGCAACCCTTAACAATCAAACCCCGCTACTTCTTGTACTTCGCCTGGGGCTAGGCCACTTGCCCACACATTACCAATGCGCACCCGCACGAGGCGCAGCGTAGGAAAACCTGCCGCGGCCGTCATTTTGCGCACCTGCCGAAACTTACCCTCTGTGACGATGATTGAAACCCAGCTGGTGGGGCCATGGCGCTCCGAGCGGATGTGGCGGCCGCGCGGGGGCAGATCGGGCGCTTCTTCTAGGCGCCGCACGCGGCTGGGCAGGGTGTGGTAGCGGCCATCGGGCAGGCCAATCTCTACGCCTTGCTGTAGTTCAGCAATAGCTTCGTCGGTGATGAGGCCGTCGACCTGGGCGTAGTACTCCTTCTCTACGTGGCGGCTGCGGACTTGCTCGCTTACCCGGCCATCGGTGGTGAGCAGGAGCAGGCCTTCACTGTGTTCGTCGAGGCGGCCAATGGCCATGGTTCCTTCCGGAAAGTTGTGCAGCTCACCCAAAAACCGCTTTTTACGGGCCTCCCGCGGAAATTCACTAGTAAACTGACTGAGGTAACCGTAGGGTTTGAAAAGCAGGAAGTGCCGATGCAACATGAACGAAAGCGGTGGTAACGGCCCAAAGCGCAGATGCCGGCCCTAGGCCAGTATAGCCGCAGGCGGCCAAAGCTACGAAAGCTTTGGCCGCCTTAGTAACCCTCAAGGAGTGGCCTAGAAGACCATAGCTTCGTCGGCGGAAGAACCGTAGATGGCGGGCACCGGCACATCTAGCAGGCGCAGGTACACGGAGAGCTGCCCGCGGTGATGAATGGTATGGTTGATTAAATGCCGAACGATGTTGGCGCGGGACTGCTGCATAATGATTTGCTCCCCAAACCGCAACGTCCAGGTTTCCGCAAAGGCTTCCGCGTCGGCCTCTGACAGCGTTTCGTGGGCAGCAGCGCCGTTAGCTTCTAGGCGCTGCACTAACTCCTCGGTGCTACTAGGCGGCGTGGGGGCATGGTCGGCGTACGTGGCTAGGTTCAGCTCCGTAGTTTCAAAGGTCGTTTTGATGCCGCCCAACAGGTCGGCGGTGTGGGCGCCGAGGTGGCCTAGGGTCATGGACTTGGGGTGGGGCTGCCAGCCAAACTGCGCAGCGGGTAGGCGCTCTAGCACGCGGCGCGTAAGCGTGAGTTCGTGAGCTAGCTCGGGCAGCAAAGAGAGGGCGAGCAGGGTGGCAAGAGTGGTTTCCATGGCGGTGATGGGGTGATGTGGAAGATATTCCAAAGCTCGCCCCCACCACTGACAGCCCTATGTCAGTAGGTTTGCCGGAGTGGCAGAAAAATGTTCGTAGGCCTCCCGAGCCAGCTCCTGCAGGCGCTGCTGCAGCTCCGGCGGCGACACCACCGTCACCTTCGGGCCGAACAGCAGCAGCCACCGAGCAATACTCTCCAGGTGCATAGGCTGCAAGGTCATCTCCACTAGCCCCTCGGTCGTTTCCTGCTCCCGCAGCCACCCGAAGTAGTGCTTGTTCTCGTGAGCGTAGGCCAGGGCCTCGGGCCGTAGCCGAACTACCACCGTGGTACCGGGGTGCTGCCGTGCCCGCTCAGCCCAGTACGACTGCAGGGTTTCGGGGCGGGGCGCAAAGTGCTCATCACGTAGCTGCAGGCTCATTATGCGGTCGAGGCGAAAGTCGCGGTACTCCTGGCGCAGGCGGCAGTAGGCCACTACGTGCCAGTACTGCCCAAAGTATAGCCCAATGGGCTCTACCTCGCGCTGCGTGGCGGCACCGTGGTAGCCGGCCCGGTAGTCTAGGGCCACTACCCGGTGGGTGGTCACGCTGGTGAGCAGCAGCTGGTGGGTATCGCTCGGGGGCGGAGTGGCCCCGCGGTACATCCAGGGCTGCAGCACTGTGAGGCGGGGGCTAAGCTCGGCCAGATAGTCACGGTCGGAGTGGCCTAGCACCGCGCGCAGCTTGTCCATGGCGGCCTTGCTAAGTTGAGCCATGTGGGGGTTGGTGAGTTGGGCGGCCAGCTTTTCAGCTGTGAGCAGGGCCGTGGCTTCTTCGCGCGTAAACATCACGGGCGGCAGCCGGTAGCCCTCCACCAATGAGTAGCCCACACCCGCCTCCCCATAGAGAGGTACACCAGCCTCTTCCAGGGTGCGCAAGTCGCGGTACACGGTGCGCAGGCTCACGCCAAACTGCTCGGCTAGGTCCTGGCCCTTCACAATTCGTTTGGCCTGCAGCTGAATCAGAATAGCCGTGATGCGGTCGAAGCGGTTCATACCAGCAAAATAGGAAAGGCAGGCAAAACGGTAGCAGAAAGGGCCTGCAACAAGGTTTACGAATGCGGGTACTAATGGGCCGCACCTTTCCGGCGGTTACAAACGTTCTCAATTTGAGAGCAACTCCGACCTTTTTTATAACATTAAGGGTTCAAGTGGTCGATATGCGTTTTACACTGTTCTGCTTATTGCTGTTACTTGGGCTGCGGGCCCAAGCGCAACAGCCCGTTACACCTGCTCCTACCCAGCCCCAACCCACCCGCCGAGTGGACCTGGACAACGTGGACGTGGCCCCGAATGCGGTAGATACCAAAGGCTGGCTGCTGCTCGACAAAGACATTCAGACGGAGCTGGAGGGGGCCGTGCAAAACATGTACAACTTCAAGTACGACAAAGCGGAAAAGCAATTTCGCTCCCTGCGGCGGCGCTACCCCGACCACCCCATGCCGTACTTCTTGCTAGGCCTGAACACGTGGTGGAAGATTATGCCCACCAACATTACCACCGAGCTCTACGACAAAACGTTCTTCGCCTACATGGATACGGCCATAACCAAAGCCGAAACCCAGTATAAGCGGGATAAGAAAAACTATGAGGCCTGCTTCTTTCTCTCGGCGGCCTATGGCTTCGATGCTCGCCTGAACGCGGAGCGCCACAACTGGCGCCAGGCCACTTTCTCCAGCAAGCGGGCCCTCGATTACCTCGATAAAAGCCAGGAAGCCAACGGGCTCAGCCCCGAGTTCTTGTTCGGGCAGGCGCTGATCAATTACTACGCCGTCTGGATTTCAGATAACTACAAGCTTCTGAAGCCGGTGCTGTTGTTCTTCCCGAAGGGCAACCGCCAGCTAGGCCTGCAGCAGTTGCGTAGCGTGGCCCAAAATGGCTTTTACACCTCCAACGAGGCCAAGGTATTCCTGATGAAGATTCTGCAGAACCAGGAAAACAAACCGGAGGAGGCCTTCCCCATTGCCCAGCAAATGGCCAAAGCCTACCCCGACAACGGCTATTTCCAGCGGTTTTATGCGCTTACCTGCTACCAGCAGGGCTACTTGCCCGAGTGTGAGCGGATAAGCCGGGATATTCTGGATAAGATAAACCGGGGCTTACCGGGCTACGAGGCCATCAGTGGGCGATACGCTACCTTCTTCCTGGGCAGCCTGATGCAGAACCAGTACCAAGATCTGCCCAAAGCCCAAGACTACTATAAGCGTTGCGTAGTATTCTCCGAAAGCACCGGCGACACCAAACAGGGCTTCTACCTATACGCCCTTCTGAACCTGGCCCGCATTGCCGAGAAGCAGAAAGACACCGCCGAGGCCATTCGCTACTATAAGGAAGTGGAGAGCAAGGCGGAGCGTAAATCGGAGGCCTCAAACGAAGCCAAGGCGTACCTTAAAAAGCACCGGAGTACCAAGAAGCCCAAACAGAAGTAAGGCTTTAAAACCCCACTGCCCTGTCACTTGGCCGTGCAACGCGCAGCCAAGTGACAGGGCAGTGGGGTTTCTTGCGCTAGGCCACTAGGCCTATTGCTGCTCGTTGAAAACGGTATCGATGGCTAGGCCAGCGGCTAGCAGCAGGGCATTGGAGGCCACTTGGGTTTCGCCCATGTCATGGATGGAAACCAGGTAGTTATCGGCATTGGTGAATAGCTCCTGGCCTAGGCCAGCCCACTTCTTGGTCACGACGCCGATTTCCTGCCCCGTGGCGCTGATAAACTTGAAGTCCCAGCTTTTCCAGCTGCCCCTTATTTCGGCAATCTGCTCATCCTGCAGATTGTATACGTAGAAGCCCCCACTGAACGAAAATAGCTTGCTCTTGAAGTAGCCAATTGGCTGCTCCTGAGCATCTAGCACGTGCACCTTAGAGCGCAGAAACGTCCAGCCCCGCTGAATCTGAATCATGGGTGCCGACTCCGGCTGTTCCCGCACCGCAATGGTTACGGGCAGCATGTGCTTCTTGAGCAGGAGGCGCAACCATACGGCCCACGAGGGCGTGGCTTCCGTGGCAAAACCAATTTGCTCGTTGGTTACGGGGTCAAGAATATCGTAGGTGTCTTTGAGCTTGAACAGGCCTACATGCTCCCGGATAAAATACTGGCGTCGAGTGAACATCTGATAGCAGAATAAATTTCTGCAAGCTACTCAGGATAGTTCAAGGGAAATAGGTTTTATTCTATATTCCAAGCCGCGGCCACGCCAGGATTTTACTTGCCTAGGGCCGTTTGGGGCAGTTGGCCGGGGCGACGCAGCACATCCAGGGTGTGGGGCAGCAGCTCGGGGCCGCCCCAGTTGCCGTGGCCAGGAACCACCACGCGGGCGCGAGGGTAACGGTCGGCCACCGTTTTTACGGCGCTAGGCCACTTCTTCAGGTCGGCGTCGATGATATTGCCGGGCGTATCGGCGGCCATTTCCTTGATGAGGCACCCGCCAAATAGTACCCGCTGCTTGGGCAGCCACGCCACCAAATTATCGGGCGTATGGCCGGGGCCAGGGTAGAACAGCTCCAGCCGGGTCTTGCCCGACTCAATAACGGTAAAGGGTTTGATGGCAGGCGTAGGCGCATCTTCCTTGATGGCGGTGGCGCGGTCGGCAGTCAGCTGGCTGCTCACTACCTTGATGTTGTTGGCCCGCAACACCGCCATACCGCCCATGCGGTCTTCGTGGGCGTGCGTCACGATAACCATACGCACCCGCTGGTGGAGGCTGTCGGCCACCCAGCGCAGGAGTTGCAGGGTCTGGTCAGAGTCCCAGCCCGTATCCAGCAGAATAGCACCTTTGGTAGTTTTTACGATGAGCCCATTCGCGGGAATAGGGGCTGCCGTGCCTGGCTGGTAGCGGTACGATGTGTGCACAAACACATCGGGCGCCACAGCTCGCACCCGAATGTGCGGGGTCGGAGCCTGAGGAGTACCTGCCGGTACTATAGCCTGAGAAGTGTCAAAAACACCCGCGCAAAGCAACAAACCCAGGGCGCAGGTACGCCGGAAACCGGCCGCAATAGAAAACAATACCATCAGCAAACGAAAGACAAGCCCCGTAAACGCGGTTGCCTCCCTAAATAGTGCCCCGCTAGGCCACTCTTTTCAACTTGCTGTGTTCGGGAGATGTTTGCCTTAGCCCGAGGTCAGGTTGATGATCTGGTACACGTGGTGCTCTAGGTGCATCACATAATCTTCAGCCAGCCAGCGCAACGTAACGCTGTAGCCGTTGTCGAACTCGCAGCGCTGGGTGGCCGCGCTTTCGGGCAGGTTCTCAAGCAGGCGCACAATCTGCCGGTTGTATAAGGTCAAGAGCTGCAGCAGTTCGGCGGCGGGAGTGTGCTGGTACCGCGACAGAATCACCCACTGGTCCTGATCGTAGGGGGTGATAAGCAGGGGCTCGGGCTCTAGCTGGCTGAGCACAAAGCGGCGGTGGTTGTTGGCGGCCGAGTCGATAAGGTGGCCTAGAATCTCCTTCTTCGACCACTGCCCGGGAGCAGGAGTATAGGCTAGCTCGGTCTCCGAAAAAGTATCTATTGAGCTGTTTAACACCCCTAATAGCTTGCGTAACCGGTGGCTAATATCTTGCATCTCCCAGGCTAATCAGTTGTAGCAGGGTCCGCACGGTGGGCCCTGGGCTTGGCAGCAACCAAACTTGCGCGCAAAGATGCCGTTATCTGAGCTGAACTAACATAGATTGCCTTGTAATTCACCGGTTTATCCGGATTTTTCCGTTTTACGTCCCATATGGAACTCCATACCGCTCCTGCCCCGGCTGCCGCTGCATCTGATTCGGTTGAACTGCTTTTTCAGCGCCAGCGGGCGCGGGCTGAGGCCCTGCGCCGGGAAGGGTGGGAGTCGAGGGCCGCCCGGCTCCGCAAGCTAAGCCGCTGGATTGATGACAACCGAGCCGCTATTCAGCAGGCGCTCTACGCCGATTTTCGCAAGCCCGCCGCCGAAACGGACGTCTCGGAAATCTGGTCGTCGCAGGTAGAAATCAAGCACACGCTGCGCAATCTGAAGCAATGGACGCAGCCCCGCCCCGTGGGCACCCCCATTTCGCTGATGGGCACCCGCAACTGGGTGCAGTATGAGCCCAAGGGTGTCTGTTTGATTATTGCCCCCTGGAACTATCCGTTCTACCTGGCCATCGACCCGCTGGCCTCTGCCTTGGCCGCCGGCAATGCCTGTATCATCAAGCCCTCCGAAATAACGCCGACGGTAGCCGCCCTGCTTGCCCGCATGTGCCGTGAGCTCTTCGACCCCGCCGAAGTGACCGTGGTAGAGGGCGACAAAGACGTGGCCACGGCACTACTGAAGCTGCCTTTCAACCACATTTTCTTCACGGGTAGCCCGCAGGTAGGCAAAATAGTGATGCGCGCCGCCGCCGAGCACCTGGCCAGCGTAACCCTGGAGCTGGGCGGCAAGAGCCCCGTAATTGTGGATGATACCGCCGACCTGCGCGATGCCGCTGAGAAAATTATGTGGGGTAAGGGCATCAATGCCGGTCAAACCTGTGTGGCCCCCGACTACGTGCTGGTACAGGAGTCGGTGAAGGAGAAGCTGGTGGAGGAAATGAAAGACGTGGTAAGGCGCTTTTATGACCCTGAAGGAGAGGGGGTAGCCGCTTCCAAGTCGTATGCCCGCATCGTAAATCAGCACCACTTTCAGCGCATTGCCAGCTTGCTAGAAGATGCCCAAGCTCAGGGTGCCAACATCCTCTCTGGGGGTATGGTAGATGCCGGCCAGCGGTTTATTGAGCCAACGCTGTTGGAAGGAGCCCCCGCCGAAAGCCGCATTATGCAGGAGGAGATTTTTGGGCCGTTGTTGCCCATCATTCCCTTCCGAACCCTCATGGAAGCCACCGATGTGGTAAACTCTCGTCTGCAGCCGTTGGCCCTGTACGTGTTTAGTCAAAGTGCCGAGCATCAGCGCTACTTGCTCCAGAATATTCCCGCCGGCGGCTCCTGCGTCAACGAAACCATCCTGCACCTGGCCCACCCCGACCTGCCCTTCGGTGGCTTCGGCAACAGTGGCCTAGGCAAGGCTCACGGCTTTGCGGGGTTTGTAGGGTTCAGCAACGAAAAATCCGTGCTGAAGCAGCGCGTAGGACGCACCGGCATTAAAACTATGTATCCGCCCTACACGCCCAAAGTCAGAAAAATGATTGGGTGGCTACTGAAATTCTTCTAGGGTGGTGATGAGGTGAGAAAGTGAGGGGGTGATAAGGTAGCAAGGCAGAAGACACATCATCTTTCTGTGGCCTATAAGTAGACGGAACCCTACTTGCTACAAACCTCATACTGGCCTAGCACCGCATAGTCTACCTCATTACATCACCCATCTACTTTTCGTATGCAAGCCGAGTAGTTTTCGGGAAAATTGTCGAACTTATCGGGGCCCGGCGTGGGCTGTGTCGGCGCCGGATCAGTGTACTCTTCTGCCCACCCGTTCATGTTCTTCACCGAAGCTCAGCGCGTCACCCTGCGCGCCCTCGCCGATACGTTTATTCCTGCAGTGCCCGGTCATAAAGCCGAAGACCCCGCATACTGGGCGCGGCGCGGCTCCGAAGGCGTAGACCTAGATAAGATTGGGCAGGTGCTGGAGGCGCAGCCCGCCGGGGCCCGCAAAGAGTTTATGCAACTGCTAACCCTGCTGGAAACTCCCGCGGTAGGCCTGACATGGTTTGGGCCGCTGCGACCTTTCAGCCGGCTAGCGCTCGAGCAGCGGGAGAAGCTCCTGCAAAGCTGGGCGGCCAGCAACGTGCCGCAGTTTCGGAAAGGCTTTCATGCTCTGCGCAAGCTGTTTACCTTCTTGTTTTATGGCAGCTCCACCCCCGAGCAGGGCAACTTTGTGTGGGAGCATATTGGCTACCCTGGCCCTCAAACCGAAGAGCTAGTTGACACGCCTAGGCCTATCAATACCCTGCAGCCAACCCAAGACGTGACCTACGACTGCGATGTGCTGGTAATTGGCAGCGGTGCGGGCGGTGGGGTAGTGGCCGGCGAGCTAGCCGCGGCGGGCCAAGATGTGCTGGTGCTCGAAAAAGGCCCTTACTTCCACGGTGCCGACTTCACCCAGCGGGAGGTAGACATGCTAGGCCACCTCTACGACGGGCGCGGAGCCATCAGTACCCAAGATGGCGGCATTGCCCTGCTGGCGGGCTCCTGCCTGGGCGGGGGCACCACTGTAAACTGGGCGGGGGCTTTTCGTACTCCCGACTATATATTACAGGAGTGGGCCCGCGAGCATCAGGTACCGCACTTCACTTCCCCGGATTTCAAGAAAAGTCTTGATGCCATCAGCCGAGCCCTGAGCGTCAACATCGACTATCACCGCCATAATGGCCAGAACCAGGCGCTCTGGGACGGATCTACTAAGCTAGGCCAAGAGGTAAAGCTAATTCCTCGCAATGAAAAGGGCCTTACTGATACCGAAGCGCACTTCCGGGGCCTGGGCTACAGCTGCTTCGGCGACCGGCACGGCGTGAAGCAGGGCACGCTCAACACCTATCTGCAACAGGCCTACGACCACGGCGCCCGCCTGCTAGCCGACACGCACGTGGAACGCATTACTATTTCCGGCAACCGCGCTACCGGCGCCGAGGCCCTGCATACCTCCGCCGATGGGCGCCCCGTACGTGTGACGGTGCGGGCCCGCCGGGTAGTAGTGGCGGGCGGTTCCATCCAGACGCCGGCCTTGCTGCTGCGCAGTGGCCTGAAACATCCGCATATTGGAGAGCACCTGCACCTGCACCCCACGGTAGCCGTGTCGGCGCACTACGCCCACGCCATCAACCCCTGGCACGGGCCTATGATGTCGGTGGTGAATGACTGCTTCACGATGCTGGATGGCACCAACTTTGGGGTAAAGCTGGAAACGCCCCCGGCCCACAGCGGCTTGATGGCTATGGTGCTGCCTTGGCGCTCCGGTGAGCAGCACAAGGATATGATGCGCCAAGCGGCCCACCTCGGCTCGTTCATTGTGCTTACCCGCGACCGGGATGGGGGCTGCGTGAAGATTGATAAGCACGGCGCCCCCCTCATCGACTACGTGCTCAGCGACTTCGACCGCAACCACTTGCTGCAAGGTGTGCGCGCCGCCGCCGACATTCACGTGGCTGCCGGTGCTGATAAGGTGTATCTGCCCCATGGTACCTTGCCCATTCTGCACGCCCAAAACGGTGTACCCCAAAACCCGGAAGTGCTGGCGCAACTGCCCCACCTGGGCTGGAAGCCCAACCAGTTCAGCCTCTACAGTGCTCACCAAATGAGTACCTGCCGCATGGGCGGCGACGCGGGCACTCACCCCACTATGCCCACCGGAGAGCTATACGAGGTCGGCAATTTGTTCGTGGCCGATGCCTCCGCATTCCCCACGTGCAGCGGCGTAAATCCTATGCTGACCATTATGGCGCTGGCGCATTACACCGCCCAGCACCTGAAAACCAGCAACCCGGCGGTGCGGTCGGGGGCAGCGGCTACGGTAGCTGTAGGGTAATAACTAGCAGATAAGCGAGGAGATAACCGTGCGGTATGGTTTTAGCGTATGGGGAGGCACACGCCACCTACTTGTACCATGTCTCCTGCCCGCTTATTACTCGCCCTGGCCCTCACTACCACCCTCGCTTCTAGCTGCGCCCGCCGTAACCGGAGCATCCCGGAGGCGAAGTCGGTAGCAACCCCGGCTCCCGCACCCGTAGTGGCGTCGTCGGCCGCCCGCGACCTGACCGACGTACTGACCGACGAACTCAACCTAACCGGCGACCAGCCTAGGCAGGTGCGCGCCATCTTCACGGAAACCGCCGAAAAGGCCAATGCCGCCCAGCGCCAGTACAGCGCCGACCGCCCCGCTCTGATGGCCGAGCTGAAGCGCATCAATGCCAACTCCGATAAGCAGCTGCAGCAAGTACTTACAGCTTCTCAGTATCAGAAGCTGAAAGTCAAGCAGCGCCAAGTGCAGGAGCAAATGCGCGCCCGCAAAGCCGGCTGATTAAGCTCTTGAAAAGAACAGACATACACTAGGCAACTCTTTCTCAGAAAGATGCATCTGGCGTGCGGTTGCCGCTGCGGCTTATGGCCAGCGGCGAGCAATAGGTTTCACGCTAACCGCATGTTCTGATGAAAAAACTCTTCTTAGCTGGGTTATTACTGGCTGGGGCCAGTGCCCAGGCGCAATCTACCACCGAGGTGCAGGCCTTGACCCGGCGCCTCAATGAGTTGGCCCGTGACCCCGACGAGCCCGAAACAGAAGTGCGTGCTCAGCTCAGCAACTGTCACTTTACGGAGGTAATCCGCAAGTACCGTACAGATGGCAGTAGCTCGGGAGCTTTCCAGGTTAGTCACCAAAAGAACGGCGCCGATTGGGCCGTAAAGTCTGATGACAAGGTGGAGTTTGAGCTGCGCATGGGCGTAGAGTGGAGCCAGGTAACGGCGCTAACCTATGCGCCCGCTCACAACGAGGAGAAGAACCGCCGTTACTACGAAATAAAAATAACGCGCCGTCCGCCTGGCAAAAGCGACACCACCACGCTGGAAATGCCCGTGTATACCTCCGACGAGGCAGTAGTACGCGACTTGGTACAGCGCTTGGAAAAAGTGCGGCGCAGCTGTGCCGCCAAGGGGTAAAGTAGCTGAATGCGCTAGGCCACTTCTGAGCCAAACAGGAGTGGCCTAGCGCCATTGCCAACGTAGTTTAGCCCACAATCTTGCTGCTTAGTATAGGCCTGGTGTCCATCTGTTATCGCCCACTGCTTGGCTGTCGGTTGGTCGGCTTTGAGAGTGGCCTAGGCCGATTTCAGGTACCGCTCCAGTGAAGAGATAGTGGCCACCGGTGCGCTCAAGTGCGGATAGTGTCCAGTTGTGTTCAGAATATCAAGGTGGCTGCCTGCCAGATGCTCGTGGAGGTAGTGGCCTACATTGCTGGGAGCTATGGAGTCTTGTGCCGACTGTATTACCAGCGTAGGCACGCGCAGCTTCGGCAACTCTGACCGATAGTCAGACAAGAAAGTGGCCCGGGCAAATTGGCGGGCTATAGCCGGATCAACTTCGGAAAAGCTGGCTAGTACGTCATCAACAAGGTCGGGACGCATATCACCGCCCACAATATTAGGCACCATGGTATCGGACCACGCGCGATAGTCGCGGTCGAGAAAGCCGAGAATCTCCTCCAGGTCGGCGGGCTCAAATCCCCCGAAGTAGTCGCCATCGTTCACGTAGCACGGTGAGGCCGCCAGCAGCACTAGGCGCTCAAATAAAGCGGGTTCCTGAATGGCAGCCAGCATTCCAATCATCCCGCTTACCGAATGCCCCACGTACACCACCTTGGGAAGGTTCAGGGTGCGGAGCAGCTCCAGCAGGTCATTGGCGTAGCCGCGCAGGGTTTGGTAGCGCGAGAAATCATATGCCGACTTATCGGAGCGGCCGGAGCCTACCAAATCGAAGAGCACTACTTGGTGGCGGGCCGCAAATGCCGGCGCCACATAGCGCCAAGCTTGTTGATCGGTGCCAAACCCGTGGCCAAACACCAGCGTCTGGGGGCCTGACCCATAAGTGGAAACATGATGACGATGGAGAATATCCATAAGTGGTGCAGTACAAGCAGTATAAAACCAGTCTTGAGTAGTAATAGAGAGTTATGAACCCTCCGGTAGGGAGGGTCAAACAGTAAGCTACTGATAATTACAAATCACTAATGCGCCCTTCCCAACATAGTACAGCTTTCCCTTTCTGGACCACAAGGCAGGCCTCGCGAAAACCTGCGCTTAGCTACGTGGTAGGCCTAAATAAGCTGCCACTGCATTATGGCCTTAGCCACATGTAGCAGAGGTCATGACAAACACGGCAGCCCCGGTTCACCAATCGGGGCTGTCGTGTTTAGAGCTTTGCGCCCGCATAGCGTACCGGTCCTGGGTGCATCTTGCGGCCGTACCCGGGGCCAGTACGCTATGCGTTACTGAAGCTTGCTCGCGCATAGGGCCGTAAATGCCGGGCAGCAGTCCGTTAGCAGGTCCACGGAGTATCCGCCGGGCTCCGGTACTAGCTGCAGCTCGGGGCGGCTGCCATGGTCTGGGCAATACAGGCCTTCTAGCTTCTGGTACAGATGAGCTAAGAGCTGTTCTTCCTGGTTGTAGAGCAGTAGTTGCTTGACAACCTCAACGTTAACATTTTCATTTTGGAAGGTAGAAGTGGGCATACGCAATTGGTTAAGTGGACCAAACAGCCCGCTGCACACTCAGTTATATTCAACTTTTTCCCCACTCTTTCATAGCCTCTTTGCTATGATATAAATAAGCAGTGAAAAAATTGTTATATTGTTGATTTACAGCGAGTAACAAGCTCAAAATATAGGGTTAATTCTGTTTCGAGCAGTAGTATGGCTGGTCGTTTTTTGTTTTTCCTCGGTTTTGGAAGATCAATGCATGCATGTAATAGTTAAGGTGGCCTAGCATAGGCCTTGAAAGAAGCTGATTACATGTCGGCCTCTATGTAGCAGAACCGTATAGCAGTCTACCGACGGGTTTGAGTGCTTATTGAGCCCAATCCAGCGGTAAACTCCCACCTTTGCACCCCATTCGTTTCTTCTTTATGGCTGCTAAATCCTTAGTTCGGACTCCCGAAACCACCCACCGCATCTTGTTTCAGGACTGCGACATGCTAGGCCACCTCAACAACGCGCGTTACCTCGACTATTTCCTTAATGCTCGCGAAGAGCATACCATTCAGCACTACTCCCTCAACCTAGGCCAGTTGGCGCAGCAACTAGGTGCCGGTTGGGTAATTACCAAGCACCATATTGCTTACCTCCGTCCTGCCCAGCACGCCGAAATGGTCCGCATCCGAACCCAGCTCATCCATTTCGATAACTCTAACTTGGTGGTGGAGATGCAAATGCTAAGCGACGACGGCCTACGGCTGAAGGCAGTGCTGTGGTCGGAAATGGCGTTTGTACGCGTACCCGGCGGCACCCGCACCGAGCACTCCGACGACCTAATGGATATGCTGGAGCAACTAGATGTGGAGGATATCAGCTACGACCCCGATGGGTTTGATGAGCGCGTGAAGCGCTTGCGCAAACAGCTCAAGCATGCTCGAAATGAGTAGGGCCGCGGGAGTGGCCTAGGCCACAATTTTATAAGCGCGCAAGCTCAACTATAGCGCCCCAGGCAACAACCCCTGCCTGCTCCTATCGTTAAAGAAAAGCCGAGGCTACCGTGCGTAGCCTCGGCTTTTTAGTTGTTGTACCTAACGTATTTGTACGATGAGTCTCTTTGGAAGCGACGCCCTCAAGGGCAAGAAAATAGCTATTGTTGCCACCGACGGTTTTGAGCAGTCGGAGCTGGAAAAACCCAAGAAATACCTCGAAGGCGAGGGAGCCGAAACCCACGTTATTTCCCTGAAAAGTGGCTCTATCAAGGGCTGGGACGAAAAAGACTGGGGTGATAAAGTGGATGTTGACAAAGTAATTAGCGACGTAAAAGTGGCCGACTACGACGCTCTGGTGCTACCCGGCGGCCAAATGAATCCCGACGTGCTGCGGACTAAACCGGAAGCGGTAAGCTTTATTGGCGAGTTTGTGCGCTCCGGCAAACCCGTAGCCGCCATTTGCCACGGCCCCTGGACGCTCATTGAAGCCGGAGTTGTGCAGGGCAAAACGCTCACCAGCTGGCCTAGCCTCCAAACCGACCTAAAAAATGCCGGCGCTACTTGGGTAGACGAAACGGTGGTGGTTGATGGGAACATTATCACCAGCCGTAACCCCCAAGACATTCCGAACTTCAACGAGAAGATAAAGGAAGCTCTGGTAAAAGACTCGGTGCACGCCTAGGCCTGTAGGATATCAAAAAAGCCCCGCTGGCTACATAGCCAGCGGGGCTTTTTTGATATCCTACGAAACTCGTAATAGTAGCTCGCCGGCCCAGCGGTGATATAGTAGGTAAAAGCCTACATCAAACAAGAACAGAAATGTGCCTTGTACCCACAAGGAGCGCCCAAACCCTAGCAGACGCTCTGGGCGTACCGCGCCAACAGCATGGGCGCGGGCTCGGAGCCAGCTGCCCACGCACACATAGGCCACATCTAGGCCTGCATTGAACAGCAAAATCTTCTCAAACTGAAACTGAGCGGTAAGGCTTTCCGCCAGCGTGAGCCCAGCCACACTAGCAGGATGTGCCCTCAATATTCCCCATACAGCCAATAGGGCATTTACCGCGTTCCAGCCCACGTTCATCAGGTGGAAATGATGAGTTTCTGTTCGGGCGTCGGTTTGCTTGACCATATAGCCGCTCACTAGCAAGTTCAGCAAGGCCCAGGAGCCCAGCACGGCCATACCACGCTCCGCTAGCAGTTCGCGGGCTTGATTAATAGCGGGTAGTATTTCTGAGGATAGAATAGCCAAAGTGGCGACTATGTAAGGAGGGCGGATGATGAGCAGTTGAACGCAAAAGAGGAAGCCACAAGCTTCCTCTTTTACTATACTCTATATGGCAGTCAGAATTAGGCAGGCCTAGTCAGCAATACCGATTCCCACATACACCTGGAACATACCATTCTTAATGTTATTGATGGAGTTTGCCGCGGCATTCTGCGGATCTTTGATGATATCAGCAAAACCGGCGGTGTAACGGCCACCCACCCGCGCCGGACCTACCCGCGCTTCTACACCAGCTGCTAGGCCATAGTCGAGGCTGTTGTAGCTGTAGCCATACACGTTGTTGTCGTCGGCAATCTTACGCTCGGTGCTGCCCTCTTTCACCTTGGTCAGCAACGACACCTGCGGGCCTACATGCACGCTTACGTTGTCGAGGAAGTTGTATACCAGCAGCACGGGCACCTGAATGTAGTCGAGGCGGGTGTCGTAGGTGCCGCGGGAGGCGTACTGCGTAGGGGCACCTTTAAAACCTTGCCGGCTATAAAGCACCTCGGGCTGCAACGAAAACGCGTTGTTGAAGCCAAATTGGGCGTACACCCCGGCGTGGAAGGTATTGTAGATGCCTTCGTTATTGAAGTTCTTTTTGTCGTCGCCGCGGAAGTTAGAAGCCGTGAATCCGCCTTTTACACCGAAGCCATTATTGCGGGAAGCGCTGCTACCCGGAGAGTAGTCAGTAGATGATGCAAGCCGGCCAGAGCGTGGGCCCGTAGTTTGATCTTGGGCAACGGCCGCAGCACTTACCGCGGATAATGAGAGGAGAAGAGCTATTTTTTTCATAAAAGGAGGGAGGGAGCAGTGAAGCACAGAGAAGCAAGACCAATCCGGTGATGAATAACACCGGGGGAGCATCGGTAAAGTGCTATACTATCGTGCCGTCAGAAGGTTACAGCTGTCCGCTACCTGAAGCATAAATTTTGCACCTAGGTCATACAGAAAAAATCAACTATAATGATACCTTTGGCTCTTTACGGCCGCCGCCAGCATGGCTTTGTAAGGGGGTGTTAGCTCAGTTGGTTTAGAGCACTACCTCGACAAGGTAGGGGTCACTGGTTCGAGCCCAGTACGCCCCACTTCAAAGCCACCTGCCCCGCTGTCATTGAGTACGCTCATGGCCTTTTTGGGGCAGTACGAATCTCTAGAAAGCCCGACCGCAAGGTTGGGCTTTTGCGTTTAGGGGCTCTATGAATCATTCGAGACCTCTAAACCGGGCAACTAGCTGAGAATAAATTTGTAACACTACGCAATCTTAAGTTGTGATATTACTGATAGTACCCATCCAAGATGAGTGAGTAAGTCTATAGTCCATTGACATCAGGATAATAGTTAGTGAAGAAACAGCACTGAATACTTAGGGATAAGTAAAAATTAAGGTTAAAAACAATTTCGTTAATCGAGTAAAAGCTGTTGTTCGGAGCTTTTGCTGTTGTGTTTACCTAACGCAGAGCATTAACAAACTTATGGTAAGAGTAAGATGAAGGTAGTAATGGGCTTAAAACGGCACGTTTTCAAAGTCTGTTCAGCGCCATTATTATTTATTGTTTTTTCAATAAAGTAAGTGCTAACTCATTTATATAGGTGTGTTAATGTCTTTGAATAAAAGGCCATTTTAATTAAAAATTAACGTGATATATTTTGCTTAAGTTATGAATGTGTTACTTCTTGGGGTCAATAATTGGAATAAATTCAAAACCCAAGTAGAACACATGAGGAAAACATTACTGTTATTTCCCTTCACGGTTCTTGCAGTAGCCAGCCACGACGTGGCTGCTCAAAACCGCACTGTAACCGGACAAGTGGTCGGAACCGATGGTGCAGCAATACCGGGGGCTACCGTAATAGTGAAGGGCGGCTCACAGGGCACATCAACCGATTCTGATGGCCGGTATTCTTTATCGGTGCCGAACACGGCTAGTGCGTTGGTGTTTTCATTTATTGGCTACGCTTCTAAAGAGGTAGCTATTGGCACACAGTCTAGTATTAATGTTACTCTCGCCAATGGCTCTACTGGCCTTGATGAAGTAGTAGTTGTAGGCTACGGAACCCAGTCCCGTCGGGACTTGACAGGTTCAGTAGCTACTGTTACGGCTGCCCAGATTGCCAATAAGCCAGTGCAAAGCTTTGAGCAGGCGCTACAGGGGCAAGCCTCTGGTGTGAACATCACTACACCCAACGGGGTGCTCAATGCACCGCCAGTGGTACGTATCCGCGGGGTGAATTCCATTAGCCTGAGTTCGGCACCATTGTACGTAATTGATGGTATTCCAGCGTTTAGCGGCAACAGCTCGGCCGTAGGTAGTGTGCCCAACAACCCACTCAGTAATATCAACCCCAATGATATTGAGAGTGTGGAAGTGCTGAAAGATGCTTCTGCTACTGCCATTTATGGTTCTCGTGCGGCAGGCGGTGTTATCTTGGTAACCACCAAGCGCGGCAAGAAAGGCCAGAGCAAACTCTCAGTAGATTCATGGGCTGGCTGGACTGAGCCGGTACGCCTCTACGATGTACTGAACACCGCACAGTACATGGAGATTAAGAACGAAGCAGTTCGGAACCTGAATGCCAACCTAGTGGCTCAGGGTCTGAACCCTACCGCTATTGAAGGTTTCCGGCCTACGCTGGATGCCAATGGTAACACTGTGGATACGCGTTGGTATGACTATATCTACCGTACGGGCTTCTCTACGTCCAACAACATCAACTTCAGCGGCGGCAGCGAGAAAACCTCATACTACACGTCGGTAGGCTACACCGACCAGAAGGGTATGCTGGAAGGCAACTCGTTTAAACGAGCATCGGGCCGTATCAATATCGACCACAAAGTCTTTTCTCGTTTCACGGTAGGCTTGCGCGCTGGCTATACTAATTCACGCACTGCCTCGCCTAACTCGGGTTCGGTAGGTGACGGTGCTTTTGGTACCGCTGGCCTAGGCCGCTTGCCATTGGTGTTACCTCCCAACGTACCGGCTCGCAATCTTGATGGCACTTACAACATTAGTGGCGCGGGTATTGGGCCAGGAGCTAATATCAACCCTACTTCTGCTACGGCTGCCAACCCTAATGGCTCACCACTGCTACCTGGTTACTACAACCCGCTAGTAGACCTTGAGAATAACTACTTCCGCTCAGACGGCAATGAAGTGCAAGGTAGCATCTATGCCAACCTGGAATTAATCAAGGGCCTTAACCTGCGTACTACCTACGGTGTTTACAACATCGCCTTCGAGGACAAAGCCTTCTACACGCCCATTGCCGGCGACCAATACAACGTTGGTCTCGCTCAGAATTTCTACCGCACTAACAAGCGCTGGAACTGGCAGAACACTGTACAGTACGATGTAACCCTAGGTGGCAAGCACAACTTGTCGTTCTTGGCTGGTAACGAAAATCAGAACACCAGCATTGACCGTTGGGGTCTGAACCGCAGCAGCGTGGCCGACCCCTTCTTCACCACACTTCAGGGCGGCTACGTGAACGTAGCATCTGCGGGTAACTTCCAAGGGGAGAACTTTCTGACCTCTTACTTTGGCCGTGTCAACTACAATTTCAATAGCAAGTACTTGGCCACTATTAATGTGCGCCGCGACGGTTACTCTGCTTGGGCTAAAAAGTGGGGCAACTTCTATGGTGCTTCGGTAGGGTATGCTATTTCGGAGGAAGACTTCTGGAAGAATTCATCCGCGCTCAGCAAAATTAGTTTCCTTAAATTCACGGGCAGCTACGGCGAAGTTGGTAACAACCAAGGCATCGACGATTATGCCTCCCTGCGCCTCTATGATGCTGGCTTATACGGCCCGAGCCCCACTTTCTATCTGAGTGGCGTTGGTAACCCCAATCTAACCTGGGAAACCAGCAAGAAAACAGATGTGGGTGTATCATTTGGCCTTCTCGACGACCGAATTACTGGCGACGTGGCCTACTACCGCAACTTGGTAGATGGCTTGATCTTGCAAATTCCGCAGGCTCCTTCTCGCGGTATTCCAGGTGGCACCATTCCTAGCAACGTAGGTTCGATGCGTAATACCGGGATTGAAATCAATTTGCGGGTAGATGCCATCCGCAAAACAAATTTCACCTGGTCGATTAATGCCAACCTAACTACGCTGAAGAACCGGGTGCTAGCCCTGGCCTCGGAAGGGCAGCGTATTGGTACGGCCACCTCAGGCCTAGAAACGGTAAACTACACGAAGGCTGGCCAGTCGGTTGGTGAAATTCTGGCAGTTCGTTCTCTAGGTGTAAATCCGGCAAACGGTCGGCGCCTGATTCAACTTCGTAATGATGATGGTACCTTTACAACGGTACAATACAACCACTCTTCCACTTCCACCGGCAACGGCTGGACTACATTAGACGGTCGGAACTCCCGCGCCCCTAACCAGCTGGTTGACGGTGAATATTTCGGCCCAGTATTGCCAACCTGGTTCGGTGGCTTCGACAACACGTTCCGTTACAAAAACTTCGACTTGGGCGTGTTTGTGCAGTTTTCGGGCGGCAACTATATCTACAACGGTACCAAAGCCGGTTTGCACGACCAGCGCTTCTGGAACAACGACGTGGATATTCTGGAACGCTGGACGGAAACTAATACCAATGCCAAATGGCCCCGCGTGGTATACGGCGATAATACGTCGAACGGCTCGGCCCTGATTATGTCGACCAACGTGGAGAAGGGAGACTTCGCCCGTCTGCGCAACGTGTCGCTGGGATATAACCTGCAGCCAACCTTTGTCAGCCGGTTTGGAGTGAGTTCGGCCCGCTTCTACGTACAGGTGCAAAACGCAGCCCTGTTGACTAAATACTCCGGCATTGACCCCGAGATTTCCACGAACGGCGCCTCTAACACGGGTGCTGGCGTCGACCGTAATTCAGTAGGGCAAGCGCGCACCTACACGGTAGGGTTCAATATCGGCTTCTAATAATCCTCTGCACTAGATGAAAAATATCAAGCATACCCTAGCGCTAGGCCTAGTTACAGCAATGTTGGGCTTAAGCACTACCTCTTGCGAGGATCGTTTAAATCCGGCCCCAGTAGCCTCTCTAAATAGCGAGGTAGCCTTTGATACTCCTTCTCGCGTGTTGCTGCAAGTCAACAACATGTACGACTATATGAAGGCTGGCAACTTCTTGGGAGGCCGCTACCAAGTGTATGGCGACATCCGGGCGAATGACTTTCTAAACCGGACGTCTAACCTGGTAACTGGAGCCGCCGTATGGCAGCACACTGTCACTGAATCATCCCAGAACGACGTAATTAATATGTGGGGTGCCGGCTACTCAGCCATCAACCAGATAAACGTCTTTTTGGCGGGACTTGAAGCTAATTCGGCCAAGTTTACGGCCACTCCATTCCCTAGTGACTTCCCAGCTACTGCTACGTCGTACGCCGCGGAAGGCCGGTTTCTGCGGGCTCTTGCCTACTACTCGCTGTTACAATTCTATGCCCGCCCCTATACGGACGGCAACGGCAACAAGCCTGGTTTGCCCCTGCGCCTAAAAGCAGAGGTGGACTTGGGTAATAACGATTTGGCTCGTTCCACGGTAGCGGAGGTGTACACTCAAATTCTGGCAGACCTAAACTTTGCTGAGCAGAATCTGCCACTTACAAACAGTGCATCTAACGTTACCCGGGCGCACCGCAATACGGCTATTGCCCTCAAAACCCGTGTGTACCTGAGCATGGCCCGCTACGCTGATGTGGTAACGGAGGCCAACAAAATTGTTTCGGCCACAGCTCCTTTCCGGGCTGCTACTGGGGTGCAACACGCATTACAGCCAAGCATTACCACCGTTTTCGTTGGTAACCAGTCCAGCACGGAAAGCATTCTGTCGTTCCCGTTTACCCCGCAGGATGCCCCCGGTACGCAAAACCAGTTGGCCTTCTATTTCCTGCCAAACTCACAAGGTGGCGGGGGCGAGTACAGCCTGAATGCCAATGGTGTACTCAGTGATCCTCGCTTTCTGGCCACCGATGAGCGGAACACTAGCTTCGTAACCCGCGTTAGCAACGTTCCTTACCTGCGCAAGTATCAGAACGGGGCACTGGCACCAGCTCCCTACACCGATAATGCCCCGGTGATTCGCTACTCGGAGGTGTTGCTAAACCTGGCCGAGGCACTTGCTCGCACCGAGGGTGCTAGCAGCACCCGCGCGTTGGCCCTGCTCAACGCGGTACGGGTACGGTCTAATCCACCGCCCAACGCCACTACTCCCTCACCCGCTGAGTATAAGGCGGACAGCTTCTCTTCTACTTTTAGCATTATTGATGCTATCCTTCTGGAGCGGCGCATCGAGTTTTTGGGCGAAGGCCTGCGCAACAACGACCTCATGCGTTTGCAGCAGACCATTCCGGCTAAGGCCACGATAAGCGCGGTGCCCCCCACCGCTGCACTCTACATCTGGCCCATCCCAAACACCGAATTGGCAACTAATAACTTAATGACTCGCAACTAACGACTTGTTAGGAATGCTTCACGCAAAAAGGCTTTCTCGATATCGAGAAAGCCTTTTTTGTAATTAGGATGGATAAGATGAGGGGTGATGGATCGATGTAAGCCACTGAGTAAGACTGAGTAAGTATAGGGGCTAGGTATGTCGTAGGCAGTTTAGCATAGAAGAGTGGCCTAGAACAATGCTGGAGGCTGACAGTTTTTGAGGTCTATGCTCTCTATCGCTTGCGCGCCACTCTATGCCCACCCGCTACCCGCCAATCACCGTTTTCCTATGCTCAAATACGAGTTGCTGCCGGAGCAACTCGTGCGCGAAGGAACAGTGCCGGAAAGTGCTTTCTTCCATCCTGAGCTGCCCAGCGAAGCTACTATACTACTCACGCATGATGCTGAGTACTACCAACGGCTACAGCAGGGGGGCTTAACCCGACAAGAGGAGCGGGCTACTGGTTTTCCATGGAGCCCGCAGTTGGTTGAGCGCGAAGTCACTATTCTGGGCGGCACGGTTGCCTGTGTGCATCGGGCGTTGAGGCATGGCGTGGCTCTCAACATAGCCGGGGGTACCCACCATGCCTTCCGCGACCGGGGGGAGGGATTTTGTTTGCTCAACGACCAAGCCGCAGCCGCCAATTATTTGCTAGGCCACCCAGAACTTGGGGTAAGCCGCGTGCTCATCATAGACTTGGATGTGCACCAGGGCAATGGTACAGCCGCTATATTCGCTCAGGAGCCCAGGGTATTTACGTTTAGCATGCATGGGGCGCGCAACTACCCTCACCGCAAGGAGCACTCCGACCTTGATCTGCCCCTGCCCGACGGTACTGACGACACAGCCTACTTAGCTTTATTGCGCAATACGCTGCCGAGGCTACTGCAAGAGCATCAACCCGACTTTGTGTTTTACCTCAGCGGAGTAGATGTGTTGGCTACCGATAAGCTAGGCCACCTTGCGCTTACCCGAGAAGGTTGCCGCCAGCGCGACCAGTACGTATTGCAAACCTGTCAGCAGCACCGCTTACCCGTAGTAGTGTGCATGGGAGGCGGCTACTCCCCGCGCATCGCTGATATTGTGGAAGCACACGCTAACACGTTTCGGGTAGCTGCTGATTTGTGGGGGTAACAAGCAGTGCGGCTAGTTGAGCTAAAGAACTTAAGTGGCCTAGTAATGCCAGAGAGCGAGAGCAACTCCCTGTGCTAGGTAATTATAACCTGCCAGCGGAAGGCCCACCGCCACCGTAAGGTGTAACGTGCAATACCTGCCGCGGCTAAGATTTGCTGCCACTCTAGGCGGGAAAAAGCCCTGGCTACCGAAAGGGGAGCATCGTGCTGAACCAAATAGGAGCCCCGGAATAGGCGCGTAAGCCAGCGAATGCTATAGTAGGCCAGGGGATGGCGATGTAAATCGTTGATAACAACTGCAAGCTGGGCCTGCTGCTGCCAGCGCGGGAGCATAGCCACCAACTGCGCCGAGGAGAAGTGATGACAAAACAAGCTGGCGGTCAGAATATCGTAAGGCTGCTGCTGAAAATCAGGAGAGAAGATGTCGGCCTGTTGGTAGGTGATTTCTGGGTAGGCTGTGCTTTTGCTGGTGGCGTAGTCTAGCATGAAGGCATTGGCATCAATACCTGTTAGCTCTACGGGCACTTGGTGCTGGCGGGCCCAGCGGGCAATCTGGCGCAGGGTGTCGCCGCCACCGCTGCCCAGGTCGGCGAGCCGCAGGGGGCGGCCAGTCGGGAAATGGGGGCGTAGCCGTTCAAGCGCATCCAGAATGGGTGCGTAGCCACCTAGCCAGGTGTTGATAGTTTCTAGCTCATCGAGGTTGCGACGTAGATCGTCGGAAGCCAGAGTGAGGTCATCCATCAGCTCTTCGGCCGTAGCGCGCTGGGCTAAGTTCATGCAGCGAAAGGCAGAGAAAAGACCAACTTAGATACTAGCAGTAGCCGCCAACGCCTCTGGATAAATGGCAGCTTTTTGTTGGGTAGCAACCGTTTCAGCCGTTACTACTTTCAACAGCATGGCTTCCAGGGTTAACCCCGGTCCAAAGGCAAAGCTTAGCACGGGGGCACCCACGTCGGTGGGGGAGAGGCTATGCAGGAGCTTCTGCAGAACGAACAGCACCGTCGCCGACGACATATTGCCGTAGTCGCGCAGCACTTCGTACGCAAACCGGTTGTCGTGGGTGGAGAGGCCTAGCTCCTGCTCAATGGTTTCTAAAATCTTGCGGCCGCCCGGGTGAATAGCAAAGGCATGAATATCGGAGAGCTCTACGGGCAGGTTAGCCAATAGCTGATCAGTGAGGTGCCGGATACCCCGCTGAATCAGGTGAGGCACGTACGACGACAGCGTCATCTCAAACCCAAAATTGTTGATGTGCCAAGCCATATCCTGGTGCCCGTCAGGCTCTAGGCCACAGTGAAAGGCCTCAAGAGACAGACTAACGCCTTGTTGCGCGGGCTTACCCAGCACGATGGCCGCCGCCGCCCCATCGCCAAACAGCGCATTAGAAACTAAGTGGTCGTCTTCGTGGCTTTTTTGGAAATGGAGCGTGCAAAGCTCCGTACTTACAATCAGCACCTGGGCATTGCTATCGGCGCGGCAGAAGGCATTGGCTAGCTTCAGGGCATTCACAGCCGCGTAGCAACCCATAAAATTTACGCACGTCCGCTGCACATTGGGGTTAAGGCCTAGCGTGGCCACCAGCTCAATATCCAGGCCTGGCGCGTACATGCCTGTGCAGCTCACCGTCACTAAGTGCGTGATACCGCTCAAGCTCAGAGTGGGCTGCTGGCGCAGGCACTCTCGCACGGCCTGCACCGAGAGCGGGAGGGCGTGCTGCCGGTACTGCGCCATGCGCTGGCCCACCGTTGGGAAGGGCTCCAAATCTGGGGTGTTTGGAAAGAACTCATACTGACCTAGCTCGCGCCCGTAGTCCGGCAGAACTGAGTAGCGGTGTGCAATTCCCGAGACCCGATACAGCGCCCGAAGCTTGCGTGTATCGGCATCGTTGAGCTGCAAAGCGCCCGCCATAAAGCTGGCAATCTGGGGCTGCGGAATACGGTGAGGCGGGTTGGCAGTGCCGATGGCACACAGGTAGCTGGTCATTAATCGAAGTTTACGCAAATTCCCTGCGCTGCGCTGCCTCTAACTACAAAATGCTAAATCCTGTAAGGTGAGTGAGGCGCTGCTAGGCGAAAAGACCTTAGGCGCTAGGTCACTTCGCAGGCGTTGCCTCTACCACGCTTGGCCGTGGGTGCGTTGCATTAGGGCGCGAATGCCTGCGGGCCAAAAACGAAGCGTACCCACAACGGCCTCGCTTAGTATGGGCTGGCCAAATAAGTGCTGAATAGCCCGGCCCACCCGTAGGCGCTGACCAAAGTGCTGCTGCCACTCACACTGGTAGGCTGCCTCCAACGCCGGGCGTGCTAGGCCACCTTCCAAAAATCTTGCAATGTGATGGGCCGCCACGCTGGCTCCGTGCATGGCCATGGCCATACCGTTGCCGCAGAGCGGCGTAATCAGGCCAGCCGCGTCTCCGCACATCAGCACGTGGTCTTCCACAGCCTGTTTCGGTGCGAAGGATATTTCATTGATTACTTCGGGCTGCGGATACAGAAACTCCGCTTCCTGAAAGATGCGGCGAAGCAAGGGGTTGCGGGCCAGCACGTTTTTTTCGAGGGCCGGAATAGTGCCGTGTTCTTTCAGCTTTTGGCGCGTAGTCAGGTAGCAGAAGCAGTATTTGTTATCCTCAATGGCGGAAATACCCGCGTAGCCATCAGCAAAATTGTGCAAGGCAATCAGGTCGCGGGGCTGGTCGTAGCGCAGGTGGTATTTCACGCCCAGGTAAGGCGAGCGTTGCTGAAAGAATGAGCGCTGCAGTTGCCGGTCGAGAGTGCTACGCTTGCCATAAGCCCCTAGCGCCACTCTGGCGCGCAACCGCTGACCATCCGATAGCTCTACCACGTGCTCATCGGTGGCTGCCTCATACTGAACGGCGGTAACGGTGGTGCCCAGTCGCACATCGGCACCGCGGGCCTGCGCGAGTTGGTATAGATATTCATCTAGTACATAGCGGCTGATACCGAATCCACCCAGGTCGAGGGGCGCGGTTAGTATCCGCCCAGCCGGCGAGCTAAGCTGAAACTCGCTGATGCGGGCAGGCATCAGCTGATCGGGGGAAGCATTTAGGCGCTCTAAGTAAGGCAGCACCTCGTTGGAGATGTACTCGCCGCACACCCGGTGGAAGGGATACTGCCGACGCTCTAGCAGCGTAACTGCGTAACCGCGTCCCAGGAGGTCGAGGGCTGCACAGAGACCAGCTAGGCCTCCGCCGATAATGACAACGTCCAACTTTATTCGTCAGGTAAAGGGGTGAAACAGAAGATTAAACCTGTTCTTTTATCGAAGATGCGTTATATTCCGATGGGTCAAACAAAATACCCTATTACCTTTGCCAACCTAATTTAGTGCCGCCCGTTATTGCTAGTCAGCGCTCCCACGCATCTCACCCTCACGAGCCCTTATGATGAAACGCTTACGCTTCTTTTGCTTACTCACCCTACTTGTTGGCGGAATGTTGCAGCGGTCAGTGTCGCAGGCAGCGGCCCAACCCAGCACTACGCCCGTGGCTAAGACAGCCGTGCGCCCTACTGGAGAAGAAAAGGCGCTGTTGGTGTATCCAAATCCAAGCACGGGGATTGTGCATATTGCCATTAATGGGTTTGAGGGGCGGAAGCTGGAGTTACGGGTATTAAACGTAATTGGCTCAGTGCTGTATCGGGAATCCCTCTCAGAACTGAACGACCGTTACGTGAAGGTGCTGGATTTGAGTAAGTTTACCAGTGGGCTCTACTACATCAAGCTGGAAACCGATTCGGACAGTGAGATGCGTAAACTGGTAATTCGCTAGGCAAGTCATCGTCAGTTCCTCCGCAAAGGCAGCCCGCACGGCTGCCTTTTTAGGTTGGTCACAAAAAAAGCGCTCCAGGTTCGGAGCGCTTTCTGTTTGTCAGGACAAGGCAGCTTAGCGGCCGTTGTTTGCCCGAACTGGTACGGGCTTCAGCATGTCCTTCACGTTATTCACCGTGTCAAGCGCCAGCAAAGCGGTAACCAGCATTATTCCGAAAAAAATCAGGAGCGTCATACAAAAGAGAATTTAAGGCAAAAAGAATTCCTGGTACACCTACTGAGTCACCAATAGTATCTGGTACAAGGTACACTACACTAACCCCGAAAACCATGCTGGAGTTTCAGCATAATTATGTGCTTTCCAGCAATTGTTGTACCACATAGCAGGCATCGGCTCCGGCCCCACCCATTAGCGCGGACCGACGACTACTGAGCCAGTCGAGGCCCAGGAAGGCCAGCCCAGGTACCGGTGATATTCCCTTTGAGTGTCGTGGCTCGCCGGTGGGGCTAAGAGCTGCCGGCAAGTGCAGCCACGAATAGTTGGGGCGGTACCCCGTAGCCCATACCACGGCGGCCAAGGTAGGCGTCGTAATACCCCGCCCCACTAGGCCACCCTCGGCGGTGGCTGCCATGGCCCGCCCAATAAACTGCACAGTAGGCATGCGCTGTAACCGCCGCAAATCAGCGCGAACAACCGGCTCGGGTTGTCGGCGCATGAAGCGGCCTAGCCAGCTCTGAGTGGGTGCCTCCAGCAATCCAGTACTCAACAAGCCTACCCACATGGCTGTGTTGTTGGGCATGGCGGGCGTTTTCTCATCGAAAGCTACATACACCGTGTGGCCGTGCGTAGCTAAATCGGCGGCAATTTGTAGGGCGGAGTTACCACTGCCTACTACTGCCACTGGGTTACCAGGTACCTGGCTGGGCTCATTGTACCCGCTGCTGTGCAGTTGCCTGACGGTAGGAGGGAGGTTAGTGGCAAAGGGCGGAATGCTGGGGGTGGAGTATGGCCCTGTGCACACAATGACCCGGCGCGTGTGGTAGCAATTGCCAGCGGCCGTATGCACCTCAAACTCACCCGTAGTGGTAGGCTGCACGTTGGTTACTCGCTGGTCGGTTTCAATGGCCAAGTGAAAATGCTCGGCATACTGGCGCAGGTAGTCTGCAGCTTCGTCTTTGGTTGGGTAGCGCAACCTCTTCCCGGGCCAGGGTAGGCCAGGTAGGCCACTCGCCCAGGCCGGTGAAAACAACCGCAGCGAAGCATACCGGGTAGCCCACACGTGGCCCACCGCCGGCCGCTCATCAAGCACCACGTAAGAAGCCTGCCGCTGCTGCAGATAGTAGGCAGCAGCCAAACCCGCTTGCCCAGCTCCAATAACTACCGCGTCAAGAACCTTACCCAAAGACGTCATGCCGTACTAACAGGCTTACGCCGGAAATTCCTCGCGCAGCTGGCTAATTGCCTCGTCAGTGGTTTGGCGTACCTGCGTAACCCAAGTGGCAAGCTCTTCAAAACTAGGGGTATCTACCTCGGCGTTGGCCTTTTCCAAATTGCGTAGCACCTGATGAAGGCGTTGCACGCCTAGGCCATCAACGGAGCTTTTCAAGTGGTGAGCCGCCGCTGCAATCTGAACTCGGTTCTGGTCGTGCAGGCCAGCCTCCAGTTTGGCTACAACCGCAGGAGTAGTTTGGATAAAGATGTTCACTAGGCGCCGCACAAAGCCTTCGTCGGAATTGGAGTGCCGACGAAGTGCGCTCAGGTCGTAGAGTGGGGCCGTGTCCTCGGCGGCGGGCTGAGGCTCTGGTAACGAGGTGGGCTCCGGAGTTGGCGGCACTCCGCCATTCAGCAGACTGGAAATTGTGCGGAACAGGTCCTGCTCGCGGAAGGGTTTGGAAAGGTAGGCGTCTAGGCCTGCTTGTAGGTAGCGCTCAGCCTCGCCCCGCATGGCGTGGGCGGTGAGGGCCACTACCGGCGTGGCCGCGCGGGCCGCATCGGGATGCTCCCGCAGCAGGCGCGTGGTGGCCATGCCATCTAGGCCAGGCATCTGAATGTCCATTAGCACCACGTCGTAAGTCCGGCGACGGAACATGGCCAGCGCTTCCGGGCCCGAACCGGCCACATCTACTTCCAGGCCCCACCCTTCCAGCATGGTGCGCACTAGCAGCTGGTTTACGGCATTATCCTCGGCCAGCAGTATGCGGCGGCGCCCCAAGCTCTGGTAGTCTGTAATAGGCTCTGCCTCCAATACGGGTGCTTCATCAGTAGCCACCTCAAACGGCAGCGTGAACCGGAAAGTGCTTCCCTTGTGCAGATGACTTTCCGCCGTTAGCTCCCCGCCGAGTAATTCAATGAGGCCCCGCGAAATGCTCAGGCCCAACCCCGAGCCGCCGTATTCCCGGGCCGTACTCGCCGACGCCTGCGCAAATGGCTCAAACATGGCCTGCAGTTGGTGTTCCGGAATACCAATGCCCGTATCGAGCACCGAAAACTGCAGCCGTAGCGGTTCGTTGGGTTTGCTCACGCGCCGGCAGGTAAGCAGCACGTCACCTCGCTCGGTAAACTTCACAGCGTTGTTTAGCAGGTTCAGCAGCACCTGGCGCAAGCGGTATGGGTCGCCAATCACGCGCATCGGCACCTCGGCAGGCGGTAACTGCAGGCGTAAGTTGATACCTTTTTCCGTGGCCGTGTGCAGCAATGACTGGCAGCTAGCTTTCAGTACTTCATCTAGCTGGAATGGCATGGCCTCTACCCGAATCCGGCCCGCGCCAAGCTGTGCCATGTCCAGAATGTCGTTGATTACGACCAGCAGATTTTCTGCGGAGTGGCGAATGTGCTGCAGGTATTGCCGCTGCTGATCATCGAGAGGCGTTTTAGCCAGAAGGTCCGTCAGGCCCATCACACCGTTCATTGGGGTGCGAATTTCATGACTCATATTGGTCAGGAAGTTCTGGCGGGACTGAGCATTTTCCTCTGCTATTTCTTTGGCTTTCTGTAAAGCCCGCTCCGTTTCCTTGAGCGTCGTGATTTCATTGTCTACACCCAGCACCTGCACGGTGCCATCGGCCAGCAGGAAGGGCCGTTTGATGCTATTGAACCAGTGTACCTGCCCTTCCGCCGAGACGAAGGTGTCTTCCTGCGCCAGCTCTTGCTGGGTCCGGATTACTTGCTCGTCGGCAATCCGATAGCGCTGCATGTCCGGAAAGATCTTTACCAGTTCCTCAACCGGGGTCTGCACCAGCTCCTCCGCAGTTAGCTTATACAGCTGGGCTGTGGCTTGGTTGGCCAGCACGTAATTACCGGTAATGTCCTTCAGGTAAATAAGATTAGGAGCTGTATCAATCACCTGCCGGAACAAACGGTTCTGCTCGGCCAGTCGCCGGTTAGCGGAGCGCCGCTGTTCATCGGCTACTTTCCAGCGCGTAATATCCTCAGCCGAGCCTACTACCTGTTGCACATTGCCCTTCGCGTCGCGCTCAAACGGGGTGGTACTAATCCGCAGCCACCGCTCAGATCCATTGCGGTGGTATAGGTAGAACTCCAGGTGCAGCACAACCCCATCGGCGGCTTGGGCCACTTCGGCAAAATGCGCGCGTAGTCGGTCCAGTTGGTCGGAAGGCAACAGGTTGGGCAATACTCGCGGCCCCATGTTCTGCAATTCCTCTTCCGTGTAGCCCAGCATTGTTTTGACGTAGCTGTTGCAGTACACCGTGGATTGCCGGCGGACATCAAAAATGTAGATCAGGTTCGGGGTCGTGTTCGTGATACGGTCCATCAATAGGCGGCTCTGGCGTAGCTGCTCCTCAGTGGTGCGCCGCTCCGTAATGTCAGCTACCGAGCCTACTACCTGCGTTACTTGCCCATCCGCGTTGCGCATGAAGCAAGTGCTCTTCAGGCTCATCCACCGCCAGTGGCCATTGCGGTGAAGCATCCGGTACTCCGAGCTGATAACTTGGCTATCTTCCAGCGCTATGAGTAGCTTCTGCCGGCTTTGCATTGTGCGCAAGTCCTCGGGGTGCAGCAACTGCCGGGCCAGCGCAGGGCCCATGCCCTTCAGCTCCGCTTCTGTATATCCTAGTATTTGCTCACACTGCCGGTTGCAGTACAGCAGCTTGCCCGTGTCCATGTCGTATAGGAACACAATATTGGGCACTGTATCGTTGATTCGAAGGGTAAACAGCTGGTTCCTAACCAACTCTGCCTCTGCCTGTCGGCGGAGGGTAATATCGGTCAGGTAGACATTGGCGCCATTCTCGCAGCCCAGCGGGGCAACGGTCCAGAGGTAAAAGCCCCCATCTAGGCGCAGCTCAAATGTGCGGGGCTGGTTCTCGTCCAGAGCATGGTTGATTTCTTCTGAAAGAATCTTGCGCACTGTTGCCTCGCTGGGAAGTTCGAGGGCAGCCAAGGCCTTGGCCGCTGCTGGGTTGGCGTACCGAGCTTTCCCCGTAGCATCAAAACGAATAATGGGCTGGGGGCTCTGCTCGGCCAGGTCGGAGAGTTCTTGTACTCGCTCCTGGGCCTGCTGACGTACCGTTACATCCTCGTAGCTCCAAATGTGCAGCACCGTTTGCCCATTCTGCACTACCGGGAGGTAATCTTGCTGAATGATGGTGCCATTGTTGAGCTTAAACAACACCCCACTTTCGCGCTGCTGGCCTAGGGTGGCCCTCCGCCGGGCCTCCTGAAACTGGGCGGTGTTCAGGAAGCCCACGGAGCCGTTCTCCAGCAACGCCTCGCTCGACTTGCCCACGTAGTAGCTTGGCGCTTCTGGTAGCCCAAACAGGTCACATATCCGCTGGTTGAGGAGCGTGATGGTGTGCCGGTAGTCTTCGGCCAGAATGGCCGTGCTCATGGTTTGGAGCAGCGCCGCCGCCTGCGCTGCCGCCGCCTGCGAGCGGTTTGTAAACTCTTTCAGCTGTACTTGTGCGTGCTGGGAAGACTGCTGAGCATCCCGGTAGGCCTGTTGAGTACGGCGGAGCAGGCGAGCTAAGTGCCGGTGGCTGATGGAAGTCATAGAGTAGTAGAATAACGGAATTGGTCAGCGCAAGCGGACCTCATTATTCTGTACCATACGATAGATAGTGGACTTACCGATCTGCAATTTGGCAGCAACCTGCAAAATATTACCGTTATGAGCATCTAGGTAACTCTGCACGATGTTAGCCATCTGCGTCCGCAACGACTCGTTTGTAATGCCGTTGCTGGTTTCGGTCCCGTTAGCTGCTCCGTTCCGCAACGATAGGTCTTGGGGTTGGATAGTGTCGCCGTCAGCTAATACAGCGGCCAGCTCCATCACGGCTTTCAACTCCCGCACGTTGCCGGGGAAAGGGTACTGTAGCAGCTTATGTTGCGCGGCGGAGGAGAGTTGGCAAGCAGCCATGTGGTTTTGCTCGCAGAACTCATGCAAGAAGGCCTGGGCTAGCACCAGCACATCTTGCCCACGTTCCCGGAGCGGCGGCAGCATAATGGGCAGGCCTAGCAGACGGTAATACAGGTCTTCCCGGAAACGGCCTTCCTTCACCTCCTGGCCTAGGTCGCGGTGGGTGGCCACCATGAGGCGCGCATCAAACGGAATGCGTGCATTACCGCCCACGCGTGTTACTTCGCGCTCTTGCAGCACTCGCAGCAGTTTGGCTTGCAGGTTCAGCTCTAGGTCGGCAATTTCATCGAGGAAAAGTGTGCCTTTGTGGGCTTCCTCAAACCGACCAATGCGGCGGTTAACCGCCCCCGTAAAGGCTCCTTTTTCGTGCCCAAACAGCTCACTCTCTATTAGCTCGCGCGGTATTGCAGCCACGTTAACCGCCACAAAGGCTCCTTCCCGCCGTTCCGAACGGAAGTGAATTGCCTTGGCTACCAGTTCTTTACCAGTACCCGTTTCTCCGCTTAAGGAAACTGTGATGTTGGTGCGGGCAGCTTTATCAATTAAGCCGTAGAGCTGCTGAATCTGAGGACTCTCGCCCAAAATAGCGCGCTCAGGCGAAAACTTTTGACCAATCTGCTCCCGCAGTCGGTTGTTTTCCCGAGTAAGCGTCAGCTGCTTACGGATGTTGCTCACTGTGTTCCAGAGGCGGTCTACAGTTTCTTCATCCTTAACCAGATAGTCGAAAGCCCCCTGTCGAAGCAACCCAATTGCGGTACGAACATCCTCCTGGCCCGAGATGACAATCACGGCAACCTCGGGCAGCCGCTCCCGAATCTGGCGGAGTACTTGGTCGCCCTGCCCGTCGGGGAGCGAGTAATCTAGGGTAATAATGTCGGGCTTCTCGACTAAGTGATCCAAGCAAGCCTGGGCGGTAGTAAACCGCCGAATACTGTAATCTGGGTTTTGCGCGAGCTTATATTCTAGTAGCTCGCCGTACCAGACGTTGTCTTCAACAATAAAAATGGAGACCGATTGTGAGGTGCTCATTGGAGTAGGGGGATGCATGAGCCGAAAGAGCCTTAATGCAACTTCTACATACGCAGAATGTGACTAAGTAAAATCCTATTTCGGCTTAAGAGTTTTCAGTAGCTCAGAGTGGAGTGAACAGTACGTAGGGTTGCGAGTATAAGCGGGAAATACGGGCTTACCAAAATTTCCCTGAATGAGAAATTGAATCTCTATATGGGATTATATAGGCGCCTGCTTATTGATATAACTATTTGATTATCAGTGGAAAATGCTAATGCCTAAATAATGGTAGCAGAATTGACTGGCTGAAGCAGTAACGCTCTCATACTCAGTAACACTGCTTCTACTATTGCTCACTATTACTCCTGCCACATGAGATCAATGCTATTCACTCGCGTACTGAGCATCGGTTGCCTACTGGTGCTGTTTTCAGGCCTTGGCAGCTGGGTGCAGGCTGCTGGCACACCCTACTACTCAAATAAAGCCCAAGGCTACCGCACCTGCACTACTATAGGTGTAGGCCCTCTAGCCGAAAACATTTGCTACGGCAATGTAGACAATGCTGCACGCGCAGGAGATGCAGACCTTACCAGCTTCGCTACCATGCGTATGCCACTGTTGCTCTATCCAGTGGCTATTCGGATGGATATGCCGGCCGTTGTGCCGAAAAATTATCGGGCGGGAGTTATGATAGGAAGCAGCACGGGCCTCTCTACAATTGGGGCCGTAGTGCTCAGAACATTCCTGAAGGATGCGAACGGCAATTCCCAGTTTCAGGAGGCGCAAGTAGTAACCGACGCGGCTAAAGCCGTATTAGGAACTTCAACCCCCGGCCGGGTTGAGTTTGTGGCTAGCAAACCATTCAACCAGATAGAGATAGAAGCGGGAGCAGTTCTGAATGTCAGCTATGATATAAATGTATACTACGCCTATGGGATTGATGCCAATGTGGTCACCACGGCCACTGGCTATGTATCTCGGTTCAATCAGAACTTGTCGAACTATTATAGCACGGCCATTCAGCCTAATGGCGTAACGGTTTGTGCTAACAGCAACATCAGCAACCCTAATAATGCCGTTGATGGAGACCTTACTAACTACGCTACGTTCGGGTCATTGCTGAACGTTAACTGCCCCAACACTCTGCAAACGCAGTTGGAGGGTAAATCACCGGCAGGGTATCAGGCCGGATTTGTTATTGGCAGCGGAAGCCTGCTCGATGTAAAAGTGCTGTCGGGGCTCACCATTACGACGTATTTAAAAGGAGTGCCGCAGGAAACGGGTTCGGGGGCTCAACTCCTGGATCTGGAGGCGCTATCTGGCGACCAGTATGCCGTTAGCTTCGCATCGAATAAGGAATTTGACCGCGTAGAAATTCGGCAAAACAGCCTGCTTGGAATTGCGGATGACTTGCGCATTTATTACGGTTTTGGCATCGAGCCCAGAGCCTTCCGCGACCAGCAGCCCATCCTCTCTAACTTCTCGAACGCCAGTAACCAGGTCCAGACCAGTCAATATAGATCGGGAAGCATACTGTGCGTAGACTGCGGTACTACCAACCCGCAAAATGCCGCAGACGCTGACCTGAACAACAACTACGCGCAGATAAACAACGGAGTTGGCGTAGGTACTACCACCCGCGTGAAAGTAAAGCTGAATGGGGCTGGCCTAGCCGGAAACACAGCAGGTATGATTTTGGGGGGAGCCGCTGGTTTGCTAGATGCCAACCTGCTATCATCTATCCGCATTAATACGTACTCGGGTGTTAACGGAAGAACCCTGGTAGAAAGCGCCAGTGGCTCAAGTCTATTGAGCCTGGAGTTACTGGCCGACGGGCGGCAGGAAGTGGCATTTGCCACTACCCAAAACTTTGATTGGGTGGAAGTGGAAGTCGCCAGCGGAGTTTCGGCCCTCGACGCCATGAAAATCTATTACGCCTTTGCAGATGACCGGCCCACGGGCTTCCCCAGCAACATTGTAGCACCAGCTCCGCTACCCGTAGAGCTTGTACAATTTAACGCTAGAGCGACCAGCAACGGAGTAGAACTAACTTGGCAAACAGCCTCAGAGCGCAACAGCAGCTATTTTGCTGTGGAGCGCGCCACCGGAGTTGGTAGCAAAGAATTTAAAGCCATTGGACGACTGGCAGCCGCTGGCAGCAGTACCCAACGCCGCGACTACAGCTTGCGTGATGAAGAGGCTGGCCGGCAACAAGCCACAGTGCTCTACTACCGTCTGCGTCAGGTAGATGCTGATGGCACGGAAAGCTACTCACAAGTGGTAGTGGTAAACTGGAAGGCGCAGGCGCAACAAGTAGCGCTGTATCCTAACCCGGCATCGGGTGCTGAGCAGGTACGGGTGGTGCTGCCTGAGACCAGCGCAGAAAACGGTAAAGTGGTGCTATACAATGGACAAGGCCAGGTAGTAGTACAGCGAGATATAGCCAGCCGCGAGGTGGTGCTGCCCACTACTGGCCTAGGCGCCGGAATCTACCAGGTGGTTGTAACGGATGCCGCTAGCCACCGGGTGGCGGTACAGACCCTCGTGGTTAGCTCCCGCTAGGCCTATTCAGCCCCACGTCTATTTGTGTACTATATAGTTCTATCTTCTATTATTGCGGCATCCGTTATTTTATAAAAAAAGCCCCATCGTTGCAGGTCGATGGGGCTTTTCTCATTTTGGGCCAAATGTTTGGGCAGCCTAATCAGGGGAAATACGGAGAGTAAAGCCAAAAAGGCAGGGAAATACACTCCAGTCAGAAAGCCTGTAAAGTGCAAACTCGGGTAAGTAGTTAGCCAGCGGCAAAACGGTAAAAGTCAACTTCGCCAAAAGACAGATAACAAAATTTTGTCTGGGCAGAATGATAATAATGCGGTAATATTCAATGGTACGGAGTCTGCCAACTTTGCTGCCTCTAGTACACTGCTCCTTTCCCTTCCTTCCAACCAAACCGTGTTTACATGAAGCGTACCCTTTCCCGCTTGGCGGGCATACTCCTCGTGGGTAGCCTAGCCGTATCGTGCTCCAAAGAAACCATCGAGCCCGTAGCTGGCCCTACGGCCACTCCTCAAACCGCTGACGCCTCCGCTACCCGCGACAACAACCTAGCCTTGGGCAACCCCAGTGGTGCGGTAGCTGACCCAGCGTACTACTGGAATTACTTGGTGACAAAATCTCAGTACACTATGTCGTACCACCGCGACCGGGGTACGCCAAACTGGGTGAGCTGGCACCTGAGCAGCGCTTGGCTAGGAAGCACCCCGCGCCAGGATAACTTTGGCCCTGATAACAGCTTGCCCTCGGGGTGGTACCGTGTCACCAGCACCAGCTACACTGGGTCCGGCTTCGACCGAGGTCACAACTGCCCTTCGGCCGACCGTACCGGCTCCATTGCTGATAACACGGCTACTTTCCTGATGAGCAACATGATTCCGCAGGCCCCGCAAAACAACCAGCGGACCTGGGCCGGGCTGGAAAACTACTGTCGTACCCTTGTGGATGCTGGCAATGAGCTTTATATCATCTGCGGTAGCTATGGCAAAGGCGGCACTGGTTCTAATGGGTACGCAACTACCCTGGATGCAGGCCGCGTAACCGTGCCCGCCCGCGTGTGGAAAGTGGTAGTAGTAATACCTAATGGCACCGGCGACGCCGCCCGAGTAACTACCAGCACCCGCGTTATTGCCATTAATACTCCCAACGACAACAGCCTGACGACCACCTGGGGCTCGTATCGCACCACGGTGGATGCTATTGAGCAGGCTACTGGCTATGATCTGCTATCCGCCGTGTCCGCGTCGGTGCAGAGTGTAGTAGAGGCCCGCGTCGATAACGGTCCTACCAGCTGATAACGTCTTGCCCACATGACCAAAGCCCCGACTATTGCAAAGAGTAGTTGGGGCTTCTGATACACAGGTACTAAGCACTGCAGAACCAGCTAGCAGCCTGCAGGTGTTGGTCGGACAACAGACTTAATTCGTCTTTAAATAATTGTTATTAGTCTAAATCAATACGCATGCTCCAGTACATCTCGTATTTTTGTATCGAGTGAATGAGTGAGGTGGCCTAGAGCTACTTATAGAATAGAAAGCCGCGCTGCAACGCGGCTTTCTGCTTTTTACGGCTCAGGGGCAGTATCCTTAATAGTTTGATAATTCCGTGATAACGACTGACTAATATACCCTTCGGATTTTTGGGAATAAGCCTCGCGTGTTAGTGAGTGGGCTGTCTATGGTTAGTTGCGCATGAGCTTGTTATCCGATTCCCAACTGTCCTTTCCTGATGCATTTGGCCGGCATTCCGGTGAGTTGCTGCGTCCCTTATGGTATCGGTGGGCACAATTGCGCAACCTGCAACTACTCTACCAGCGGCATCAACACCTGAGCGGTAGAGAGTTTATCGGGCAGTTGCTGCGCGACCTAGATATTACCCTGGCCTACGACCCCGCTGAGCTACGCCGGATTCCGATACGGGGAGCATTTGTAGCTATTGCCAATCACCCCAGCGGAATGCTTGATGGCTTGATTCTGCTTTACCTGCTGACCGGGGTGCGGCCAGAGTTTCGAGCCGTAGCCAATGACATTCTGGCCCCTCTGCTCCCCAACTTAGCCGATCAGCTCACCCTGGTGAGCCCCGAGCGCGCCGCAGCTAACCGCAATGTGCCCGGGGTTCGGCGCCTGTTGCGCTACCTGCAGAATGACGTTCCGCTAGGCCTGTTTCCGGCCGGCGAAGTGGCCTACCGCTCTAGCTTGCTGGGTCCCACCCTCGACCCTGCCTGGAACCCTACGGCCGGCCGGCTGATTGAGGCTGCGCGCGTACCCGTAGTGCCGATCTGGCTAAGCGGGCAAAACAGTGCGGCGTTCAGTTTGCTGGGTTTCTTGCACCCCATGCTTCGGACGGCCCGGCTACCTGCCGAGCTGCTTAACAAACGCGGGCAGACCATTCAGGTACGCATTGGGCAGCCTATTGCAGCGGCCACGCTCACCACGGTACCCGCCCCCGATCGGCTGGCTTACCTCCGCGCACGAGTGTATGCCCTGAAGCCGGGGCTTGAAAAAGCGGCTCTAGGCCTGTTTCCGGTGCTGCCGCCCACGGAGGTGGTGACGGAAACCGAACCTGCCCTTCTGGAAGCCGATATAGCGCATTTGCGTGCCAGCCGGTGCCTGCTGCGCCATCAGCAGTGGGAGGTGTACGTGGCAAAAAAGGCTGAAATACCGAATGTGCTGCGTGAGATTGGACGCCTGCGCGAACTTACGTTTCGTCGGGAAGGCGAGGGGACCCAGCAGGCCATTGACCTGGATCGGTATGACGAGTACTACCGGCACCTGTTTCTCTACGACCGAACTGCTCGACGCTTGGTAGGGGCTTACCGCGTGGGGCGTGGGCGGAGTATTGTGCAGCAGTACGGAAAACGGGGTTTTTACCTGCACTCCCTATTTCGTATGAAGAAAGAGCTGCGGCCCCTACTACGCGAGTCGTTGGAGCTAGGCCGGTCGTTTGTGCGCGAAGAGTACCAGAAACAACCGCTACCCTTGGCGCTGCTCTGGAAGGGTATTGCCGAGTACATTGCCCGCCATCCGGAATATCGCTACCTCATCGGCCCCGTAAGCATTAGCAACCGGTTTGCGGCCGTTTCAAAAGCGGTAATGGTAGACTATTTGCAGCGCCATTGCACCGATCCTACCTGGGCTGGCCTCGTGGAGCCGCGCAAAGAGTTCCGGTACCGCCCCCTCGATGCTGCCTCCGATACGGGGGTGTTGCAGGCCGGCGTAACTACTCTACAGGATCTGCAGCAGCTTATTAGTGGCCTAGAGCCCGGCGGCAGTGGCGTACCCGTTTTACTGCGCCAATATCTCAAGCAAAATGCCCGCATCATCGGCTTCAACCTAGATCCGCGGTTCAGCAATGCGCTTGATGGCTTTATGGTGCTGGATGCCCGCGAACTACCCGCCCGTACGCACCGCCTGCTAGAGCGCTATGCCGCTGCTACCCCAGCCGGGTGAGGCAAGCCGCATATGCAACGGGCCCACCTGCAGCTTTGCAGGCGGGCCCGTTGGTAAACCCGGTAGAGAAGAAAACTTAGTTTTCGCCAGCTAGGCCTACATTAGCGTCGGTAGGTAAGCTGTTCATGTAAGACCGGAACGCCATGGCGGCTTCACTGGCCAGAGAGGTAGCCTGAGCCGTCACGCGCCGCTCATTGTGCGTACGCTCGTTATTTTTGTCAGCCCGCAGTTCAGTCAGGTACACGTCCAGTGGCTTAGTCTGGCTTGGCTGCCCTGCATCAGGAATAACCCGGAACGAGCCTACGCTATACTCATAGCCATTGTCGGTGGCCCGGAAGGTAAAGTCAAACAGCACGGTTATTTCCTGCTCCCGGGCTTTGTTGTCTACGGGTTTCACTTTGCCAGTGCCCGTTAGGCGAACTGTGCCCGTGGCTGCATCGGCTTTTTGGCCGCTTTTAGGGCCATACGCAAAATGGTTTTCCGTCCAGTCAACTGCCCGGCGGTACAAAGCGTTGCGGCCAGCTCCATCAGCAGGAACTCGCTCGCTGTACTCTACAGGAGCCGGAGCGTCCGACTGAGCTCTCGTAGCAAGCGAGAAGAGCATAAGCCCACAAAGAAGAAAACCGAGTAGCAAGTTTTTCATAGAAGCGCGAAAAGTGAAGTGCCAAGTGAGAGGTTGCACAAAGGTAACCGACATCTGTTGAATTGTACAAAACCTAAATAATTATGATTATGTTAAGATAAACAACAAATAGTGCTTATCCAAATCAACAAGTAGGCATATGCACCAACAAACTCAAAAACTGTTGCCATTTCAAGTCTCTCAACGAGCCTCACATTCTATATAATACAGATAGGTTGATAATTAATTGTACTATTTGAAGTGTTGTTATAGTGCTAAGTAGATAATAATAGCCCTTCTTTAAAGAAAGAAAAGGCAAAGTTAGCTATAACTGTTATGACAATAGCATCGGATTGACTGAAATAAATTTCTTGAATAACAGACAGATAGGGTATAAAATTTTGTGTTGCATGCTTCAAAATGGTTCCTGCGTGCTTAATAGTAATGTAACATAAACTTAACATGGGTCTAGTTGCCTCAGCTAGGTGAAGTAGTACTTTTGCGACGTGCTTCACTTCAACCACCAACATTTGATGGAGCGCGGGACTTTTCACAAGAATGTCCTGCGAGACGCCCAGAAGATTGTTGCCCTCGTTGGTTTCGTTGCTTTCATTGGTTTCGCCCCGTGCACCGCTCCGGTTTCCGAAGCGGTTTTTTTATGCCCTATCGGTTCGGCAGGCCTAGACATAGCTAATGGCTACCACGCAGTTTCTACTCATTTAACCCATACCGGTAACCACCATGAACAATACCACCCTCACCCAGCAGTACAGTCCCTGTAGCTGCTTTCCTGCTGTGCGAGTGGTTAAATAGGGAGCTTACAACTGGCAACTGCTAACCAGCAACTGAATAACCCGTTGTCCCCATGTGGCAGCGGGGCGAGGTGGCACAAGAAGCGGGGTGATAGATATCAGGGGGGATTCTGACGTAAGTCGGTCCGCAAATTGGCCACCTCGTTTTTCGGGGCTGCAAAAAATATACTTAGCTACTTAGGTTCTGTCCAAGAGTAGCCTCATCTGATTTCCTAGTTATGCGCCAAGACGGCGAGTATAGCTAGCGAAATCATAACGTTTTAAGACCTATGCAACTCGGCAAACTCACGCTCCAGAACCCTGTGTGCCTCGCGGCCGCGCCCTGGCAGCTAGATGGAACGGGCTACGAGCGGCTGGGGGCGATTTTCACCCGCACCGTAACTATGGAGCCTAAGCCCGGGCTCTACGAAGAAGGCATTTGGCAAGTGGCCGACCAAACCCTGCTAAACGCCACCAACATGCGCACTGAAAGTGCCGAGATTCTGGTGCAGGAACATTTGCCCAATCTGCGGCGCTACGGTGTGCCGGTTTTCGTGAGCATCACGGCTCCCGGTATTCCCGGCTTCCGCAAGATTGCGCGCTTCCTGGCCCGCGAAGCCGCTGGCCTGATTGCCGGTGTAGAAGTATACATGGCCCAGCCCGACACCGAGAAAGGGGAGGACCTCAACGCCAAGTTTGTGCGCGAAGCCACCCAGGCCGTGCGCAACGAGTTAGGTTCCGAGGCCGCCGTAATTGTGAAGCTACCACCGTGGCCGGAGCACATCCGAGGCCTAGCCCTTGGGGCTCAGGCTGGCGGAGCTGATGCGCTAGCCGCAACCAACCTACTAAAAGGCTTACACCTGCCCGACGACGCTACCGCTACGCCCTTAGCCGGTGGCCTATCAGGAGAGGCGTTGCGGCCAGTAGCGTTGCGCTGCGTGTGGGAGCTAGCCCACGATGAGCGCGTAACCCTGCCTATCTTCGGAACGGGCGGTATATTTACTGCTAGTCACGTTACGGATTACTTACGCTGCGGTGCTGCTGCCGTGCAAGTAGCCAGCGGCGAGTGGCTGGAACCTGGCCTAGCCGCCAGGCTTTCCGCCGAGTGCGGGCACCTAATGCCGGAGTCGTCGCAAGCCCGGCCTTAAGCTCACGTATAGAACTAACGCTTTACAAGAACCCTGTTTCTCCAACCGCAAGCCGCGAGGGTTGCGCTACTTCCCACCTATGGAAAAGCTACTTCAACGCGTTCAGTACGCCAACACCCTGCTCTGCGTAGGCCTCGACCCCGTGGGTGATGATGCGCAGGTTATGCGCCGCTTGGCTGAAGTTATTGACCAAACCAGCCAGTACGCCGCCGCTTTTAAGCCTAATCTGGCCTTTTTCCTGAGCCGGGAGAATGGTGTGAAGCTGCTGCGCGAGACGGTGCAGCGCATTCCCGAAAGCATTCCGGTGATTCTCGATGGCAAGTTCGGTGACATTGCCAACACCGCCGACCACTACGCCCGCTTCTCTTACGATGTAATCGGAGCCGATGGGGTAACGGTAAACCCCTACATGGGCGACGACGCCATTGTACCCTTCGCCCGCCCCGGTAAGATGGTGTTCGTGCTGGCTAAAACCAGCAACAAGCCCATGCATTCTCTGCAAGACGTGGCTCTGACCCGCGGTGGTACCCTCTCTGAGTGCGCGGCCAGCGTAGCCCGCAAACTCGATGAGCAGCACGGTGGCATAGGCCTAGTGGTAGGTGCCACCAACGCCGAAGCCGTGGCCCGCATGCGCAGCCTCACGCCAGAACAGTGGTTCTTGGTACCCGGCGTGGGTGCCCAGGGTGGTGACCTGCAGGCCACGTTGAAAGCTGGCCTGCGGTCAGATGGCTCCGGTCTTCTCATCAATACGTCGCGAGCTTTGTGGCAGGCGTCTGATGCCGGTGCCGCCGCTCGGGAGCTAGTAGAGCAGATCAACCAGTTCCGTCCGGTAGTAGCCTAATCATATGCAGTTCAATTTAGGCGACATTGTGGTGTTGGATGATGAGCCCTGTGTAGTGGTGGGGCTGAGTGGTCAACTCCTCGGTGACGAAGAAGTACCGGAAGAACACATTGCAGTGTGGTTCGGGGGTAACAATCCCAAACGATGGGACTCAGGATATGAGCAGGTAAAAGGCAGAATTGAAGTTTGGACTATACCTGCAGCATACTTTAATCTCGGTCCAACGCCCATCGTCAGTCATTAATCGGATTCTCCTGTTGACTGAGAACAGCTACAGGAGTTGAATTGCATTTACATACCCGCATCTATAACAGACCACGCAATACGGTAATGTCGATTTCTTCCCCCCAAACCACCTTCACCTCCGAAACCCTGGAACAACAGCTGCTCCAGGAAGATGCGCTGCTACGCGGACACTTCCGCCTTTCCTCGGGCCTGCATTCTGACACGTATGTACAATGCGCCCGGTTTCTACGCCGGCCCGACCTAGCAGCACCCGCCGCGGCCGAGCTGGCCCGGCAGATTCAGGAAGCAGGGTTGCAGCCTGATGTGGTAGTAGGCCCGGCCATGGGTGGCGTGGTGATTGGGTATGAATTGGCCCGGCAGTTGGGTGTTCCCGGCATCTTTACCGAGCGGGATGACAGTGGCCAGATGACGCTGCGGCGGGGCTTTACTATTGAGCCCGGCCAAAAAATTGTCATTGCCGAAGATGTGGTGACTACCGGCAAGAGCACCAATGAGGTAGCGCGGGTGTTGGAAGGCTTAGGCGCAAAAGTTTTGGCCGTAGCGAGTTTAATTGACCGCACGGGTGGGAAAGCTGAGCTAACTTTTCCGAACTTTGCCCTGCTGCCGGTAACGGCGGCCACCTACGCACCCGATGATTGCCCGCTTTGCCGGGCAGGTATTCCGGTGGTGAAACCCGGCAGTCGGCCGGAAAAAGCGTTTTCTTAAACCTACTCAGCCAGCAAACGGCTGCTGAGCAAGGCATTTTCGGCGTACCCTGCGCGGGTATGCTTCCTCACGCGGGCACCTTCGCCTAAGCGTGGGAAACCCGAAAAATAGATAACCATTCTCCTTTTGGACTCTACCCAAAGAACCATACAGCTTCTGCTCAAGCCCGGCCAACATGACGGCGAGGGCCAACGTGTAGCCGAAGCTGCCCAACGTCACCTAGGCCTCTCTACTGGCCGGGTGCAAAGCACCGCCCTCTACACGGTGCGCTACCCCGTGAGCGACGAGCAACTGCGCGACTTCGCCACCCACTGCCTCCAAGACCCGGTGCTGAACGACGTGGCCCTCGACGAGTTCCGCCACGGCGCCGAATTCAAAAGCTACATCCTGGTTGCTAAGCTGCCCGGCGTAACCGACGACGAAGGCATATCGGCGCAGAACGCCCTTGGCGACTTCCTGAACCAGCCGCTGGACACCCATACTCAGCATATCTTCAGCAAACGGCTCTACTTCCTGGAGCACGAACTGCCGGAGAGTAGTCTGCGCCGCCTGGCCGAAGAACTGCTCGGCAACAAAATGATTAACCGCTTCGAGGTCGGCCCCATAGCCCAGATTCGCGACTATACGCCGCGGCCGGGTGGTGGGGCCGAATCTATTACGAACACGGTGCCGCTGGTTGGCCTTTCCGATGAGGAGCTAGTGAAGCTGTCGAAAGACAACCTCTACGCCCTGAACCTGGAGGAAATGCGCGCCGTGCGCGACCATTATACCAGCATTGCTGAGGAACGTCAGGCCGCTGGCCTGCCCCAGGACCCCACCGACTGTGAGCTGGAAATCATAGCCCAGACTTGGTCGGAGCACTGCAAGCATAAAGAGTTTTCGGCCGTTATCAAGTACAAAGATGCTGACACCGGCGAGGAGTTCGAAGTGGATTCCTTGTTCAAGACTTACATTAAGAACGCTACCTCCGAGGTAGACCGCCAGCTCCGCGCCAACGGCAACGACTGGCTGATCAAGGTATTCAGCGACAACGCCGGCGCCGTGCGCATCAACCCCGAGTCGTTGTTCGTGTGGAAGGTGGAAACTCACAATTCTCCTTCGGCCATTGACCCTTACGGTGGAGCTATTACCGGCATCCTAGGCAACAACCGCGACCCGCTGGCTACTGGCATCGGGGGCGCGCGGCTGCTGTTCAACACCAACGTGCTCTGCTTCGGCAACCCCGAATTCAACGGCACCCTGCTGAGCAACCAGCTGCACCCACGGCGCATTTTCGAGGGCGTGCGCAAGGGCATTGAGGACGGCGGCAACAAGTCGGGTGTACCGACGGTGAACGGGGCCATTGTGTTCGATGACCGGTACGCGGGTAAGCCGCTGGTGTACTGCGGCACCGGCGCCGTGATGCCCATGCAACTCGCCGGCCTTGACTCGTGGGAGAAGAAGATTGACGCCCAGGACCGCATCATTATGGCCGGTGGCCGGGTGGGCAAAGACGGTATCCACGGCGCTACCTTCTCCAGCATCGAGCTGGACGAAACCTCGCCCGCCACGGCCGTGCAAATTGGCTCGCCGATTACGCAGAAGCTCGCCATGGATTTCCTGATCCTGGCTACCCGCCGCGGCCTCATCAAGTGCAGCACCGATAATGGCGCGGGCGGCTTGTCCTCGTCCATTGGAGAGTTGGCTACTATCAGCGGCGGTGCCGTGGTGGAGCTGGAGAAAGTACCCTTGAAATACCCTGGCCTACGTCCTTGGGAAATCTTCGTGTCGGAGTCGCAGGAGCGGTTCTCGCTGGCCGTGGAGCCCGCGAAGATGACCGAGTTGATGTCCCTAGGCCAGGAAATGGAAGTGGAGCTGACCGATATCGGCTACTTCACTTCGGATGGCAGTCTTGATGTACGCTTCGACGGTGAGTCGGTAGCCCGCATCGATATGGAGTTCCTACACAATGGCGTGCCGCGCAAAGTGCTGGAAGCCGAGTGGACCAAACCCACGGCTCAAGAACCCGCGCTGCCCGCTGACCTCGACTATACCGACGTGCTGAGCCGCTTGCTGGGCTCGCTCAACATCTGCTCCCGCGAATCGGTGATTCGGCAGTACGACCACGAAGTGAAGGGCCGCACCATCATCAAGCCGCTTATGGGCGCTACCGGCCAAGCCCCGCAGGATGCCGCGGTGGTGCGCTTCAACTTTGAGAGCTGGGAGGGGGTAGCCGTGAGCAACGGTATCCTGCCTCGCTTCGGCGACCTGGACGCCTACCACATGTCGGCTGGTGCATTTGACGAGGCCGTGCGCCAGATTGTAGCGGTAGGAGGGAAGCTGCCTAACCTGAGCTACGGCGACGGCAACTTCTGGTCCGTGAACGACAACTTCTGCGTACCCGACTCGGTGTATGACCCCGCCACCAACCCCGATGGCAAGCACAAGCTGGCCAAGCTGGTGCGCATGTGCCAGGCCCTGCGCGACGCCACGGCGGCCTACTGCATCCCGCTCACGAGCGGCAAGGATTCCATGAAGAACGACTTCAAGGCTGACGGCGTGAAGATTTCTGTGCCCCCTACGGTCCTGTATTCGATGACTGCCAAAATCGAAGACGTCCGCCGCACCATCACCTCCGACTTCAAGCAAGCCGACGACGTGGTGTACCTGTTGGGCGAAACCTACGACGAGCTGGGCGGCTCAGAGTTCTACCAGCTCTTTGGCGAGCTAGGCGCCAACGTGCCCAAGGTTCGGTTCGAAGAAGCTAAAGCCCTCTACACGCTGATGGGCGAGGCCAACGAGAAAGGCCTCATCCAATCTTGCCACGACCTGTCGGATGGTGGCCTGGCCGTTGGCTTGGCGGAAGCCACGTTTGGTCACGGTTTTGGCGCCGACGTAGAGCTGCCCGCTACTGGCCTAGGCCTGTCGGCGCAGTTGTTCTCGGAGTCGCACTCCCGTTTCGTGGCCACGGTGGCTCCGGAAGATGTGGTGGCCTTCGAGCAGCACTTCGGTGCCCGCGCTACCCGTCTCGGCGTGGTAACACAGGACAGCCAGCTCACGGTGCGCCACGGCGGCCAGACGGCCATTTCAGCCAGCACGGCGGCCCTGCGCCACGAATGGACGAATGGCCCAGTAAACAGAATTATCGGCTTCGGCCAGCAGGAGGTAGCACACTAGTACAATGGAAGAACAACCCAAACTGCCGGACCTGAACACGCCTCCGCGCCCGCAGCACGACCATACCGCTCCCATCACCGATGCGGACGGCAGCCTGCAGGTGCTCGGCTTCAAAAGCGTAGATGCCGGGCATGAATCTACGGAGCCCCTAGGCCACTCCGCCGGGGGAACCACTGCCAAGCAGCCGGTTCGTGCCCTCATCCTGACGGGCTTTGGTATCAATTGCGAAGAAGAGTTTGCCGCCGCCTACAAGCTAGCTGGCGCCGAGCCGACCATCGTGCACCTGAACCAGGTGTTGCACGGCCACATCAGCATCCACGACTACGACATCCTGAACTTCCCCGGCGGCTTCAGCTTCGGCGACGACCTGGGCTCCGGGGTAGTGCTGGCGAACAAGCTGCGCTACCGCAAGAATGCGGAGGGCCGTACCCTACTCGACGACATCAAGCAGTTCATTGCCAACGGCAAGTTCGTGATGGGCATCTGCAACGGCTTCCAGGTGCTGGTGAAGCTAGGCCTGCTCCCTAACCTGAGCGGCAACGTGACGCCGGAAGTAACCCTGACGCACAACGCCTCGGGTCGTTACGAAGACCGGTGGGTACGCCTGAAAGTCAATCCCAAGTCGAACTCTCCCTTCCTGAAAGGCATCGATAGCATGGAAGTGCCCGTGCGCCACGGCGAAGGTCGCCTGATCATCAAGGGCGAAGAAACCCTGGCTGAGATTGAAACCCGCGCCCTGAACTGCCTGGCATACACGGATTTTGATGGCTCGCCCACCGACGTGTACCCGCACAACCCCAACGGCGCCGACCTGAACTGCGCCGGCCTGACTGATACCACCGGCCAGGTATTCGGGCTGATGCCGCACCCCGAGGCCTTCCTCTCGCTTTATAACCACCCCGACTGGGCCCGGCGCAAGCGCCAGAACCCCGGCCTGAGTGAGGAAGGCGACGGCCTACGCCTGTTCCGCAACATTGTAGAGCACGTGCAAGGCCAAACCGCCGCTGTTCCCCAAGAAGCCAGCCAGTTTTCATCCTAGACACCTCCGCCATCTACTGGCCTAGCGCCAGCGGTTACCTCGTCGTATGAACACCCTCAACCACTTCGATACCCCTCAGCTCGAACTCCTGCACCGCGGCAAAGTCCGCGACTCGTACCGCGCTCCTTCCGGCGAACGGCTCATCGTGGTAACCGACCGGCTGTCGGCCTTCGACTCGGTGCTGGAAACGCCGGTGGCCCACAAAGGGGCGGTGCTGAACGGGCTGGCTGCTTTCTGGTTCGACAAAACCCAGCACATCATCCCGAACCACGTGATTTCGCTGCTCGACCCGAATGTGACGCTGGCCAAGGAGGCCGAGCCGATTCGGGTGGAGATGGTGGTGCGCAACTACCTCACGGGCTCCATGTGGCGCGGCTACCAAAGCGGCCAGCGCACCTTCTCGGGCGTGACGGTGCCGGACGGCCTGACTAAGCACCAGAAGTTCCCCGAGCCCATCGTGACGCCTACCACCAAAGAGGAATCGGACCGCGAGATTACGCCCGAAAACCTGGTGTCGGAAGGCTGGGTGTCGGCGGAGCTGTACGAGAAGATGCGGGTGAAGTCCTTGGAGCTGTTCAACTTTGCTTCGCAGTGGATGGCGGAGCGCGGCATCATCCTGGTGGACACTAAGTATGAGTTTGGCCTGCTGGATGGGGAGCTGATTCTGATTGACGAAATCCACACGCCCGATTCCTCGCGGTTCTGGAGCGCCGAGGATTACGCCAAGAACCTCGAGGGCGTGGAGCAGATCGACAAGGAGTACGTTCGCCAGTGGCTGATTGCTAACAAGCAGAACGGCCAGTACCCTCGCGCCCTTACCCCCGAAGTTTCCGCCGAAGCCACCCGCCGCTACCTCGATATTTACGAGCGAATCACGGGTGCCCCGCTGCCTGCTGCCAACGACACTGCTACCGGCGGTGACGTACAGGCCCGCCTTATAGGCAACTTGGTGCAGGCTGGCATTATGCAAAAGGCCTGAGCTATAGGCACTGTAAGACAAAGCCAATGGACGTCGCGAAACAGAAACAACTCGTGCAAGACTACATCGAAGCGTATAACCGCCTTGATGTAGACGGCATGCTGCGCCATCTGCACGAGGAAGTAGTCTTCCGCAACGTTTCCAACGGCGAAGTTAACCTGACCTTGACAGGTAAGGAAGCCTTCCGCCAGCAGGCTCAGCAAGCGTTGCAGTACTTCACCCAGCGTGAGCAGCGCGTCACCGAATGGCAAGTAGCCGACAGCCGCGTGGAAGTTCTTCTGGACTATACCGCCGTTGCCGCTATGGACTTTCCTAATGGTCTGAAAGCCGGCGACACACTACAACTGCAGGGCAAGTCCGTTTTTCAGTTTGCTGATGGGCTGATTATTTCCATCGATGACATCAGCTAGACGCATCGTAGCCTAACTACCTATTCCTTTGAGCAACAGCAATAAAACCATAGTACTCCTCGGCAGCGGGGCCCGTGAACACGCTATGGCGTGGAAGCTGACCCGCGACGGGGCTACCGTGCACGTGCTGCCCGGCAACGGCGGCATTCCGAACAGCCACCCTGAAATCAGCGCTACCGACTTTCCAGCCATCCAGAGCTTCTGTGAAACGAATGGCGTGAAGCTGATTGTGGTAGGCCCCGAAGCTCCATTGGCGGCCGGTGTGACGGATTACTTCGCTGGATCTAACATTCGGGTGTTTGGCCCCAGCCGAGCTGGTGCAACGTTGGAAAGCTCGAAGGTGTGGTCGAAGGACTTTATGCGGCGGCATGGGGTAGCAACCGCCATGTCGTGGCAGTACCGCAGCGACAAGCTCGAGGAGGCCCGTGCTAAAGCCACGGAGCTGGATGGGCAGGTAGTAGTGAAGTACGATGGCCTAGCCGCCGGCAAGGGCGTGTACGTGTGCTCGTCTATTGATGAAGCGCAAGCTGCGCTGGACGATTTGCAACAGCAGCATACTGGCTGGTTTAGCTTCCTGCTGGAAGAAAAGCTGAGCGGCCCCGAAATCAGCATTATTGGCGTGACGGATGGCAACCGCGTGCGGCTGCTGGCACCTTCCCAGGACCACAAGCAGTTGCTGGCCGGCGACCAAGGTCCTAACACTGGCGGCATGGGCGCCTATTGCCCCGTGCCTTTCGCCGACGACAACGTGCTAGCTGCTATCCGGACCAGCATCGTGGACCCTACGTTGCTAGGCCTGCAAAACGAGCAATTCGACTTCAAAGGCTTCCTGTATTTCGGTATCATGCTCACGCCCCAGGGGCCGAAGCTGCTGGAGTACAACGTCCGCCTCGGCGACCCGGAAGCGGAAGTACTTCTGCCGGCTCTGGAAAGCAGCCTATTGGAGCTAATTGAGTCTACCCTCGATGGTACGCTGGCTCAAACCACCGTGTGGCAGCGGCCCGGTTACTACGTGGGTGTGGTACTTGCATCGGGCGGCTACCCTGCGGCTCAGTTCCCAACGGGCTTCCCCATTACTGGCCTAGACCAACTGCACCCCAGTATCCTGGCCTTCCACGGTGCTACCCGCCAACAGGATGGGGAACTAGTGACCAGCGGCGGCCGGGTAATGGTGCTGGTAGGCCACGGCAACGAGCTAGAAGATGCTGTGAACCACGTGTATCGGGAAGCAGAAAGAGTTAAATTTAAGGATGTGTACATCCGTACCGATATCGGCCAGCGGCCGGAACCGACCCTTGCAGGAAACTGGTAACCATAGCATCCGCAAACAGCGCCTGGCCATTTTGCTGTCGGGCCGGGGCTCCAACATGGTGGCCCTGGTACAGGCCGTGCAACAGGGCGTGCTCAGTGGCCTAGCCGAAGTAGCGGTAGTCTTCAGCAACAAACCTGATGCCCCTGGCCTAGAAACGGCAGCAGCTATGGGTTGCCCAACCGCCAGCCTCAGCAGCCAGGGCCGCAAGCGCACTGAGTTTGATGCCGAGGTGGTAGAGGTGCTAGGCCAGTATCGGCCCGACTATGTGGTGCTAGCTGGCTACATGCGCATTCTGTCGCCCACGTTCATCCGGGCGTTTGCGGGCCGCATTCTCAATATTCACCCTGCCGATACCCACCAACACCAAGGCTTACACGCCTACGAATGGGCTTTCGAAAATCAGATGCCGGAAACCAAAATCACGGTGCATTTGGTTGATGAGGGCCTAGACACTGGACCCATCCTTGCGCAGCACCCAGTTGACTTGCAGGGCGCTGACACGCTAGGCGAAGTAGAGCGCCGCGGCTTAGCCGTGGAGCACTTTTTGTACGCCGACACCCTAGCCCGCCTTATCCGAGGTGAGCTACCTACCCCCACCCCCGAGCCTCTACTGCCTTCTGCCGCTGGTTCTTCTTCGCAAGGAGAAACGGCCGGCGGCTAGGCCACTTGTTCTCTCACGCCCACGATGCACCAGCGCCCCCGTTGGTGTTACACTTGCCACCCCGATAGTGGGTTTTACTGCTCACTACCACCTTCTCGATACTTCCCATGTGCGGAATTGTAGGTTTTTACGGTCCCGATGACGTCGCCCACGACATCGTATTTGGCCTGACGGCGCTTCAGCACCGTGGCCAGGATGCGGCCGGCATAGCCACCTTCGACGACAACTTTCACCTTTGCAAAGGCAACGGCCTGATTTCCGACGTGTTCCGCCCCAAGCAGCTCAAAAAGCTGAAGGGCAACATCGGCATCGGCCACGCGCGCTACACCACCCAAGGCTCCAACGATGCGGAGCTGGCGCAGCCTTTTACCACCAGCTACCCCTTCGGGCTGGCCATGGTGCACAACGGCAACGTCATCAACTTCCGGCAGGCTGCCAAGCGTCTGCACGAGAAGTACCACGTGCTGCCCAAGACCAGCAACGACCTGGAGCTGATCATGTACACCTTCGCCTCGGAGCTGCGCCTGAAGAACCTCGACAACCTCTCGGTTATCGACATCTTCGATGCCGTAGAGACGACCCAGGAGCTGGTGAAAGGGGCCTACGCCACCATCACCGTCATTGCTGGGCATGGTCTGTTGGCTTTCAACGACCCGCTGGGTATCCGGCCGTTGGTGCTGGGCCGCCGCGAGACGGAAAACGGCCCCATCTACGCCTTCGCCTCCGAAAGCACTTGCTTCGATTACCTCGGCTTCGAGTTCATCAAGAACGTAGGCCCCGGTCAGGCCATCTTCATCGATAAGGACTTCAAGGTGCACTACAAGAACCCCTACGCCCAGCCCAAGGCGTTCTGCGTGTTCGAGCACATTTACTTTGCTCGCGAAGACTCCACCATCCACGGCCGCCTTGTGGCCCGCGAGCGGGTGCGCTTGGGTAAGATGCTGGCCAAAAAAGTCATTGCCTCGGGCATTCAGCCCGATATGGTGATTGACGTGCCGTCGTCGGGGTACTTCTCGGCTTCTGGCCTAGCGGAGGCTATTGGCGTGCCTTACCGTCGAGCCATGGTGAAAAACAATCACATGGGCCGCTCCTTCATTGTAAGCAGCCAGGCTGGCCGCGAGGACATCGTGAAGAAAAAGCTCAACCCCATCCGGGAGTTTGTGGCAGGCAAAAAGGTAGCCGTAGTAGACGACAGCATCGTGCGCGGCACCACGTCGCGGCGCATTGTGCGCATCCTGCGTGAGGCCGGGGCCAAAGAGGTGTACTTTATCAGCAGCGCGCCGCCCATCATCTCGCCCTGCATCTATGGCATTGATATGGCCATGAGCACCGAGCTGATTGCCGCTAACTACACGGAGGAGGAAATCTGCCGTTACATTGAGGCCGACAAGGTTATCTACCAATCGATAGAAGATCTGCAGGAGCTGTTTTCGGAGGAGAAGGGTCACGGTGGCAGCTGCTTTGCCTGCTTCACCGGCAAGTACCCTACCGGCGACGTAACCAAGTACCTGCGCCACATTCAGGAGGAGCGCCAGAGCCACCGTTCTGACAAAGACAAAAAGGACCAGCCTGTGCCTACCTCCGTCAGCGCCAAAGCCCCCGAGCCAACGGAACATTAAGATGATGGACCTAGAGCTAAGCGCTAAAAACTAGTTCCCCTCCTCAGCTTAGGAGGGGCTAGGGGTGGTTGACAATCGTTGAACAACCACTAGTATCTACTCTAAAACCTGTTCTAGGCCAGTCAATCACCCCTAGCCCCTCCTAAGCTGAGGAGGGGAACTAGCTTCTAGCTTTACTCTAGTTTCCTGTATGTCCATCGATACCAACATCAAAGCCACCGCCGGCTACTCCATTGAAGAAGGCAACGCTGCCTCTAAGAACGCCTACCACTGGGCTCAGAAAACCTTCTCGACTCGTGCGGGCAAACCCGGCGAGCCGGCCCAAGATCTGGCAGGGGGGTTCTCCAACGAAATCCACTTCGGAGCGGAGCGGCTGGGTATCGGCTCCGATGGTATTGGGACCAAGATTGAAGTGGCCGAGCGCCTGGACCGTTACGATACGCTGGGCTACGACCTGATTGCCATGGTGGCCGACGACCTGGCAGTGGCCGGTTTCGTGCCTACCAACCTGTCGAACATCATCGACGTGAATACCCTCAACTACGAGGTGGTGGACGAGCTGATGCGTGGCCTGCACGACGCGGCTCAGTTCAGCCAGATTGCTGTAACGGGCGGCGAAATTGCCGAGCTGGGCAACCGCATCGGCGGCTACCCCGGCGCTAAAATGAATTTCAACTGGTGCTCTACGGCCGTGGGCGTGCTGCACCCCAGCTTAGAGCGCCCACTGAGCGGTGCCAACGTGCGCGCCGGACAGGCCGTAGTGACGCTTCGCTCGCCTTCTTTCCGTTCCAATGGCTACTCCCTAGCCCGCCGCGCCCTCACCAAAACCTTTGGGGAGAAGTGGCACGAAGCCCCTTACACCGGTCCTGACGCCGCTGAAATGGGCAAAACCTGGGGTGAAGTGATGCTAGCGCCCTCTCTCATCTTCTCGCCCGGCATAGCGGCGGTGCTAGATGCCGGCCTGCCCCTGCACGCGGCCGCCCACATCACCGGCGGCGGCATTGCCGATAACTTCAAGAGGGTGCTCAAAAACGGCGTGGGTGCCGAGCTGACCAACCTCTTCGAGCCGCTGCCCGCCATGCAGCAGCTAGCTGAGTTGGCTGGTATCACGCCCACCGAAGCCTACCTGTACTGGAACATGGGCAACGGTATGCTCCTCGTTACCCAAGAAGACCAGGCCGAAGCCGTAGCCGAAACCCTGCGCAGCCACGGCTACCAAGCCCAAGTAGCCGGCCGCATTACCCCAGAAACTGATGTGGTACTGCGCGTAGGAGCTGGCGAGTTGCGCTACGAGGCGTAAGTGCAAGTTCACCCTTTTATCTGGTTAATACCTTGGCGGGAGCTGGCTGAAGCAGAGCGACTACAGTTTGAGACGGAATTACAGCGAGAATTAAGCCCAGCTCATCCACTTTTTAGTCTCGAAGCAGCAGCCGTAGGCAAAAGTGAAGCCAATAACGATGTGCTATTTCAGTTTCAAAACGTAGAACCAACCTTCGCGCTGGTGCATCTCACTTGGACTGGGCATCGTGAGGTTGATGCTCAGTGGCCCTACTACGAACTGTACCAGAGTTGGAACGACTTTGTAACTCAACGGATGCAGCACGATAACTTCGGTTACAATGAATAAGCAACAGGCCCATCTGGAAACCAGATGGGCCTGTTGCTTTTGAGTTCATGTCAGGATTACGCCGGCTCTATGTCAAACCCGGCTTGCGACACGGATTTCATAATCAGCTCGGGGATGGGGTTTTCACCCTCTACCGTGAGGATTTTCTCAGGACTATTGGTGTCTACGTTCCATTTCTCCACGCTGGCTTCGGCGTCGAGGAAAGGCGTTACGGCGCGCACGCAATTTGCGCAGTTAATGCTGGTTTTAAATTTCAGGGTTGACATGCTTGTAACGGTTGGAGCCGCAGTGGCCTAGGGGGTGGCCGGCGGCAGGTGAGTTGCTAGTACAACGAATACCCTGCAAAAATAGCTGCCAAGTTAGGCCTAGAGGGTATAGGCTTTTGCTGACATAGTGTAGGGTTTTGCCTTATTTAGCCATACACTAGTAGCACGCACAATGGATAAGAAAGAATTCTGGCAATTGATATATTCAGCCAAAAAGGCTTCGGGTGGCGACCAGGGACTGCAGGAGAAAGAGCTAATCAGCAGCCTGGAGAAGTACGCGCCCGAAGAGATAATTGATTTTGAGTGCCTTCTGTGCGAGTGCCTAATTGAGGCCGATGATTTTGGTATTATGGCTGCTCAAAAGATCCTCGACGGCTATGTGTCCGACGACAGCTATTTATACTTCCGGTGCTGGCTGGTTGGGCAAGGAGAAAGTGTTTTCAAGGCCGCACTGGATAAGCCCGACACGCTGGCCGCCGTCCTTGATGCTCCATACCAGGATTTCGAAGAGCTTCTATCTGTTGCAACTACGGCTTTTCAAAAGCGCACTGGCAAAGAAGAGGAAGACGAGACCTTCCCTAGGGAAATAGCAGCTTCCCGCGGACTAGATTATGATTCGGATTCGTTTACTAAAGGCGAAGATTGGACTGAGAGCCAGTTACCGAAGTTGCTGCCCAAGCTCTGGAAGAAGTTCAATTGATTTAAAAGCAAAGAAGGACCTACCTATAGGTCCTTCTTTGCTTTTGACGTCGGCTGCAAGGGGCGTGTTTCTCAGGATTCGGAGACCATAGAATCTGGCTCTTAGAGATAGTATATAGCTTTGCCTTATTCATTCGTGGCATGGCTGGTTAGAAGCTATAATTTCTTGTAATGCCAACCAGTCAAGCAGCCACTATACTCTGTGCTGTCAGGGGCTGATAAGTAGAAGTCATGCTTCCATTTACCATCACTGTTGTTAGGGATAAATATTTCCCAGGTTTCTACCCGACAGTTACGTGAAATCAGCCGCAGAGAGGCCCAGTAGAGTTGGCCTGCTATCAGTTCTGCTCTATATGTTCCTAGGCTTGTATTGTGCTCACTGACAATTTCTTCTATGTCATGATTGTTGTCACGGCGAACAAATACCATATCAAACTCGTGTAGTAATACGGTGGAATCTCGTGAGGATGGTGGGTATAGTTTACCGCTCACTGTTACATACTGACGGGTGTTTTTTGTACTGAGAGGCTTGCTACTAATGCCGCTTGGACTTCGCTGGCAACTAATGCACAGACCTACACACAACATAGCATAGGATCTTTTCATAGAATTAAATGTGCCTATTTACGCCGGTCGCAACGGGCGTTTTTCCAGAATCAGGTTGGTGCGGAACGTGTTGAGGGTTTCCTCCAGACCTACGGGGTAAGTGTGGGGGTTGAGGAAGCGGCGGATGCTGGGGTCGAGGCTCTGGACCTCACGTTGAGCGTGGGCGCGGCTTTCCTGCAGGGTGGGTAATTGATGTACCAGTTGGCCCCGGCGGAAAATGGGCTCTAGCAGCTCGCGGTAGGTGGCATCGGGGCGCACGGCGCGGCGGCGGGTGGCATCCAGCGGGTCGATGATGGTGAACTGCTCGGGGAGGGGCTCCGCTACGTTGTAGAGCATGTCGGCGCGGGGCTGGCCTTTCTCGCTTTCGTAGCGACGCACTTGCAGGATGCCGGGGATGCTGGTTTTGGCGAGCTGCTCAGAAAGCTTGATGGTGTAGTCCCAGCCCGAGTCGTCGGGTTTGCGCAGGGCAGCCATTTTGTATACTCCTCCTAGAGCGGGCTGGTCGAAGGCCGTTACTAGTTGGGTGCCGATGCCCCAGGTGTCGATTCTGGCCCCTTGCTGCTTGAGGCTGGTAATGAGGTTTTCCTCCAAATCGTTGCTAGCCACGATGCGGACGTTCTCAAAGCCAGCTTCGTTGAGCAGGGCCCGGGCCTCGCGGCTGAGGTAGGCCAGGTCACCCGAGTCGAGGCGGATACCACCCAGCTCGTGGCCGTTGGCGCGCATCTCACGGGCTACTTTGATGGCCTGGCGCACGCCTTCCAGCGTATCGTATGTGTCTACTAGGAACACGGAGTCGTCAGGGAAGGCTTTAGCATAAGCTGTGAAAGCTTCTACCTCGTCATCAAAAGCCATAACCCAGCTGTGGGCGTGGGTGCCTTTCACCGGAATACTGAAGCGTTGGCCGGCTAATACGTTGGAAGTAGCATCAACCCCGCCCAGGTAGGCGGCTCGGCTGGCGCTCAGGCCTCCATCGAAGCCCTGAGCGCGGCGCAGCCCAAATTCCAGCACGGTATCGGAGCCGGCGGCTTCCCGGATGCGAGAGGCTTTGGTGGCTATCAGCGTTTGGAAGTTCACAAGCGTAAGCAGCGCCGTTTCTACCAGTTGGGCCTGCAGCAACGGGCCCTGCACCCTAATCAGGGGCTCATTGGCGAAAACCACAGTGCCCTCGGCAATGGCATCCACGTCGCAGGTGAATTTCAGGTCGCGCAGATAGTTTAAGAACTCTGGCGCGAACATGGCCCCGCCTTTGGCGCTTTTCAGGCTGCCCAGGTAGGTGAGGTCATCTTCCGAGAAGCGTAAGTTCTCCAGAAAATCAACGGCGTAGGCCAGTCCGGCCGTTACGGCATAGCCACCATCAAACGGCGGACGGCGGAAGTAGAGGTGAAACACGGCCTCACGGTCTTGCATACCTTGTTGCCAGTAGCCGTAGGCCATGGTAACCTGGTAGAGGTCGGTGAGCAGGCTGAGGGAGGGAGCGTATAGCCCGGAAAGCGGAGCAGAATTCATGTGCGCAACAGTTGAGACGCCGTAGCTTACGCAGAATATTTCATTCCGTCGATGCTATGGCCCCTTCCACTTCTGCCCGCCGCCCCCTGGGTTTCCATCAGCTCACGCGCCTGACCACCTGGAAGCGCTTGTCGTTGGGTGGGTTACCGGCGCTGCTGCTCTACTGGCTGGCCCCCGGCGCCTGGCCCCTCATGCTGCGTCTCCTGGCGGCCTGGGCAACCTTTGCCGTGAGTACGTTGCTGCTCACGTGGGCTATCATCTTCATTGCCGATGTAGGCCACATCCGCCAGCTAGCCACGCGCGAAGACCCAGGGCGGGTTCTCTCTTTTGGCTTCGTGCTCACGGCCGCTACAGCCAGCTTGATAGCTGTGGTGCTGTTGCTCTCTTCCATGCGCCAAGGGGCTGATCCGTTGATGGTGGCACATGTGGTAGTAAGCAGCGTGAGTGTGCTGACGGCGTGGCTGCTGGTGCACACGCTTTTCACCCTCCGGTACGCACACTTGTTTTACGCTGCCAATGATGCCGGAAAGCAAGTAGGTGGCCTCCTGTTTCCGGGTGATAACCCCGAGCCAGATTATCTGGACTTCGCTTACTTCTCCTTCGTTATCGGGATGACGGCGCAGACTGCCGACGTCAGTATTGCCGATGGGGGCATTCGGCGCCTAGCGCTACTGCACGGACTGCTTTCCTTTGGGTTTAATACGGCTGTAGTAGCCCTGACCATCAACGGCCTAGCGGGCTTGTTGTAGGGCGGTACTGGCCTAGGCGGCGCTAGGCGGCGCGGCGCGACCGATGCAGGATGGGGTGGGTCGTTTGGCAGTACCGCTCCGCATCCAGCAACGACGGTACCACGGGCGGGCACAGAGTAGTGGGGAGCTTGGCTATTTGTTGATGATCAGCGTCGCCTACGTGGCAGAGCACCATGGAGATGTTGCGCACCCGCAGGCGCCGGTAATACCGCACTAACACCCGCAACACGCTAAAAGGCAGTTTAGGCAGGTGGCTGCAATCTATCCAGATGCTGTTTTTGCCGCTACGGCTAGCCAGGCGGAGCGCATGAGACAGGGGCGAGAGGTCATCTGGCTCGGAGTCGGTCAGAATCAGTAAATAACTCTGGGGCAGGATTTCGCGGTAGACTTCCATGGCTTGAGCACTAAAGCGGCAGATACTCAAATGTAGGCAACTGTAGTAGTCTGGTAATCAGGATTTATACGGTATTGTCCAAGGGCAAAATACGCATAGTCCATAAACGACGCTCTGCCGCCGAGGTTGCATGGGTAGGCAATGGTTTAGCTTAGATAAGAAGTTAAAGATCGGGGAGTTAGAATTAGAGAGGTCTAGCTGAGCCCCAATCCCAACCCAGCCTAGTTCGGCAGCCGCACATAAGCGTCAGGCATAAAACGGCTATTATGGAGCGGAGGTAGGTTTACCTTCCCTATTAGGCCCTGGGCAGTAGGGTAGCCATAACGTGTTAAGCGCTGCTCTAGTCTAAAAAGGCAGATGAACAGCCCCTCACTCAGCTAGGCCACTCGGTGTCGGCCTTACAATAGGAAAGCCCGCTCTCTAGGGGCAGAGAGCGGGCTTTAGTAGCCGCGACGGGAATCGAACCCATATCAAGCGTTTAGGAAACGCCTATTCTATCCGTTGAACTACGCAGCCAGACGGGAGTGTATAACAAAGCTACGGCGAAAGGGGCGCTTGCCCAAACTTAGGGGCCACGTGCTGCCGTATAGCATCCAGACTGTACCTTGCTAGGCGCATAACCGCCATTCCCCTCCGTTTACTTCTCTCTTCCTGCTGCATGGGCTTGTTGGATGATATGCGCGCCGCGCGCCGGGCTGCTGGGGCGGGCCGAGCTCTTACCGCCGAAGCGGATGACGACGGCATGGTGCCGGCCCTGCTGTTTATCCCCGACATCAGTGGCTTCACCCGATTCATTGAGGAATCGGGGAGCCCGCAGGCCCCGTTTCTGGTGGCCGATCTGCTGGAAATTCTCATTGAGGGCAACACGCTAGGCCTGCAGGTAAACGAGATTCAGGGCGATGCTGTGCTATTCTACCGCCTGGGGCCGCCGCCGCCTATTCGGGAGCTGGTGCAGCAGTGCCGCCGTATCTACCTCGATTTTCAGAATTACCTGCGGGTAGTGGAGCGCGACACGGGCTCAGAGTTGAGTGCGGCGCTGGCTGAACATGTGCTTACGCTTAAAATTATTGTGCACTATGGGCGCGTAAGTGTAGCGCAGATCCGGGAGTACACTAAGCTCATGGGCCGCGACGTGATTGTGGTGCACCGCCTGCTCAAAAACAACATCATGGGCTCGGAGTACATTTTGCTCTCGGAAGGCTACATCGAAACCCAAACGCCTGCCGACTTAGTCCGCAGCTTTTCCTGGACGCGCCTGCTGCACGGCTCGGCATTCTACGACCACTTGGGGGAAGTGGCCTACCGCTACGCCCACCTCTCGCCGTTGCGCCTCCTTCTCAACGCCCCGGCGTCGGCCCGCGACAAGCCGGGGCGGGGGTGCGTGTTAAAAGTGCGCCGAGCCATTGGGGTGCCGGCGCCGTACTTGCTGCGGGTGCTCAGCAACTTCCGGCTGCGCCCGCGCTGGATGGAAGGCGCCACGGCCGTGCACTACGACGTAACCAAGGTTGGAAGGTTAGGCACCAGCTACAAGGTCGATATCTTCCAGGGGCAGATTGATTTTCAGGCCATCCAGCGCTTTCAGGATGACGAAGGCCAAATGGAGTACGTGGAAAAGATTTCTCATTTCCGGCTGTTCCCCAACTCCTTGCTCTTCTACTTCATTGAGGCCGTCAACGTTGACGCCTGTTTGCTCACTATGGAGTTCCGGTATGGCCACATTGCCAGCCACAACCGGCTTATCCGCTTCGGGCAGCTGCACCGCATGCGCCGGTTTTTGGGGCGTTCCATACGCGGCCTAGCAGCCGTATGCGAGAAAAATGCCTGAACGAAGTGGCCTAGGCCACCGGCATGGCTTTGAACAAGTGGTGCCAAAGGCCAACTCTTTGCTGTTCCGCTAAAACCCAAATAAAGAGCCCTTGCTCCACAGTGGAAGCAAGGGCTCTCTTATAACTCGATGGTTGTGCAAAGTGAAAATCTACGGTTTCGTCAAGGGGGCTAGGCCACCTCACTCATCGCGCTACGACTTGTACAGCAGCACAATGCCGAAGGAGAGGGCCGTGAGGATAAGGCCTACCATGAAGATGGTGTAGCTCAGGCGTAGCAGCCGGTACTTGCGAGTAAGCACGTCGCCGAGGTAGTAGATGTCCGTTACCATGTTGGTGTAGAGGGCGTCTTTCTGGCGCATAATCTCCGTCATGCCATGCTGGAAGTCGTCGAGGCTAAGCTTGCTGAAGTTACCGAAGAACAGCAGGTTCACGCGGCGGTTGGTAGCAATTTGAGGGCTTCGCTTAAGCCACTTAAAGCTCGTCACGTCGGGCTGGGCACACAAAATAGCCGTTACTACTGAACCGAGTGCCGTTACCAGCAGGATACCCATCGGGATAGATATAACCGGGTTGCGCAACAGGCCTACGTTGCTCAGCGCCGCCGACTTGCTGCCTAGCTTAGCCCCGAAGTAGGTAATGATAAGGGACATGAGCACCGCGTTGAGGCTGATCATCATGTTCGCCTTCTTATCGGCCATGTCGGAGAGCTTCATGTGGTTGCTGTACATGGTCCGGAACATCGTCTCGATGCCCCGTTTGGGCTCCGCGAAGGTAGCTTCGGCTTCTTCCTCCTTCTTTTTCTTCTTTTTCTCGGTCTTCTTCAGCTTGTCGCGCTGCTCCTTGATGTTGGCCTTGAACTGCTCCTTGTAGCGCTCTTTGGCCGCATCAGTATAGTACTTGGTGCCCAGCAGGAAGTTTAGCTGCGTCTCGGCCCACTCGGTGTTAGAGTAGGTTTTGCCCAGGGTGGTTTCCCACTCAGTACGCAGCAGCTCAGCATTGGCAAAAAAGTCTTCGCGCCCGAGGTTGCTCATGTCGGCATCCACCAGCAGGCGTTGCAGCTCGGTGTCCCGGGGCTCGTCGCGGTGCGTGGCCTTAATGATATCTTTCACTACCGCAATCCGATCGGCAGGGTAGTCGTGCTCGGTAAGCCACTGCTCGGCTATTTCCATGCTACGGTACTCGTGGCCGTCGTAGGTATCCACGTAGCCAGCATCATGAAACCAGGCCGCCAAGACTAGGGCTTCCTGATCGGATTCGCTGAGGCCCGCCGCTTCGGCCAGAGCCTTGGCTTCCTTTACCACTACAGCGGTATGTTTGGGCGAATGGTATACTAGGCGAGAGGGCAGCTGCTGTTCAAACAGTTGCGTGATATAGGCCTTCGCCTTCTTGACAATCTCGGCCTTGGCAGGTTTGAGCGTAGGGATGGTTTCCATGTAGCGGAAAATAAGAAAAAAGTGCCGGCCAGCAGATCCGTAAGGCTTAGAACGTAGCTGCGCGGTTCAGGTTTTCCGGAGGGTAAGCCCAACCGAAGCCGGCTGATTTGCGTAGGGCAGGCACCCCCACTTTAGTCGCTGGAAAACAGCGGTCCGCGGCAAGTTTATCGTATTTACTGCAACCCTGTTTTCCGCCGCCTGTTTACTCTCGTATAGTAACAGCAAGTAACAGGCTTTTGCTCCTTTTTTGTTTACTCTCTTGCTCTCTATGAGAAGACATTTTCTGTCCTGCAGCCTGCTGATGTTGTTGGCGGGCGGCACTATCTCTAACGCGCTGGCGCAAAAGCCCGACCAGACCCCGCACCCTACCCGGCCGAACTACCGCAACGGGGGCGAAAACTGGGAGGCCAAAACGCCCCCAGACAGCTCCTCCATCCGGTACTCAGTTTTCCTGATTGGTGACGTCGGGAAACCCATTCCCAGCGAAGAAGGAGGGGAGCCTTCCCTGAACTACCTGCGCAAGCAGATTCTGGCTGCCGGCAGCCGCAGCACCACCGTGTACCTCGGCGACAACGTGTACGAGTACGGCATGCCCGAAGAAGGGGCCTACGACCGGAAAGTATCGGAAAAGCGTATCACCGACCAACTGGATATTCTGCGCAACTACGCCGGCGAAAAGTACATGATACCCGGCAACCACGACTGGAAGCAGGGCCTGCGCGGTGGGGTAGATCAGGTAAACCGCGAACAGCGGTTTGTGGAGAACTACATGACCAAAGACTCGGCGGCTTTCTCCTATACCGGCGACTTCTTTATTCCGCGCGATGCCTGCCCCGGCCCCTTTGAGGTGCGCCTGCAGGATGACCTGGTGCTGATTGCGGTTAACTCGCAGTGGTTTCTGCAAACCAACGGCGAGCGGCCCTACGGAGCCAACAGCGGCTGCGGCGTAGCCAACGAAACCGACTTCTTCACCCAGCTCGAAGATATTATTGCCCGCAATAAGGACAAGAACATCATGGTGGTGGCGCACCACCCTTTGTTCTCCGACGGTATTCATGGCGGCTACTTCACCCTGGGCGACCATTTCTTCCCGCTGTCCATCGTTTATAAGTATGCTTTCCTGCCGCTGCCGGTTATCGGCAGTATCTACCCCTTCGCGCGTAAGTATGGCGGGGTAAGCCAGGATATTGCTCACCCGCTGTACCAGGCCTACAAGAAGGGTATGCTGGAGATTTTCCAGAAGTACCCCAACGTAGTGTACGCCGCGGGCCACGAGCACAACCTGCAGTTCTTCAAGGAAGGCAACCTCAACCACATCGTGAGCGGCTCGGGCTGCAAAACTCAGCACGTAAAGCCCGGCAACGGCGGCGATGCCATTTTCTCGGATAAGGAGAAGGGCTTTGCCCGCGTGAACTACTACCAGGATGGCCAGGTATGGGTGGAGTATTTCATTCCGGAAGGCAAGGGCGAAACCGCCCGGCGCGTGTTCCGCACCCCCATGTATGCCCTGGCCGCCGCCACGGCTGCGCAAACCGATCCTGCTGCCGCGGCCGCAGCCACCCCGCGCCCCAACTTCCGCGACAGCACCGTTACCACGGCTATTCACCCGAAGTATGATGAGGCCGGCAAGTTTCACCGGTTCCTGTTCGGGGAGCACTACCGCAAGGAGTGGGCTACGCCTATTAAGTTTCCAGTGCTGGACCTAGCTACTGAGAAGGGTGGCCTAACGCCCTATAAAATTGGGGGCGGCAAGCAAACGGCTTCCCTGAAAGTACGCAACGAGGAAGGCCGCAACTTCACCATCCGGAGCCTCAACAAAGACCCCTCGGCGGTACTGCCCGAGGCCTTGCGTACCGGCGCCGCCGCCGACATTCTGCAGGACCAGATTTCGGCGCAACACCCGCTGGGCTCCCTGCCGCTGCCTCCGCTGGCTACGGCCGCGGGTATTCTGCACACCAACCCCGAGCTACGCTACATTCCGCAGGACCCCTTGCTGGGCATTTACCTCCCCCGCTTTGCCAACACGCCAGGCGCCATTGAGGAAGATGCCAAAGACGACCAGAGCAACGTAGAAAGCCTCGGCAACGCCAAGAACCTGGTGGGCACCGATAAGGTGTTTGAGCGCATCACCGACGACAACGACAACCGCGTCAACGAAAAAGCCTTTGCCCGCTCCCGCCTCTTCGATATGTGGATTGGCGACTGGGACAGGCACGAGGACCAGTGGCGCTGGGCCGAGAAAAAGGACAAGGACGGCGACCGGAAATTCACGGCCGTGCCCGAAGACCGCGACATTGCCTTCTTCAAGGGTGATGGGTTGTTTCCGTACCTAGCTTCACGTAAGTGGGCCATCCGCAACTTCCAGAACTTTGGGAAGGACTACGCCGACTGGAAAGGCCTAAACCTGACCGCCCTGAGCAACGACCGGGTATACCTGGCTTCGGTAACCAAGGAGGACTGGGTTAAGCAGGCCGAGGAGTTGAAAGCCTCTCTGACCGATGATGTAATTGAGAAGGCGTTCCGGGAGCGGTGGCCTAAGCAGATCTACGACCTGCACGGGCCCGAAATCATTGCCAAGCTGAAAAGCCGCCGTGACCTGCTGCCCCAAGTAGCGGCCGACTATTACACCATGGTGAGCCGCGTGACGGAGGTAAAAGGCTCTAAGAAGCGCGAGAAGTTTGTGGTGGAGCGCCTGCCCGATGATAAGACGCACGTAACGGTGCAGAAAATCAACAAAGAGGGCCAGCTCACGAAGATCCTCTTCGACCGCACCTTTGATAATAAGGTGACCAAGGAAATCCGGTTGTACGGCTTTGCCGGCGAGGACATCTATGATGTGAAAGGCGACGTGAAGCGCGGCGCGAAGGTGCGCATCATTGGCGGCACCGATAAGGACAGCATCACAGACCGCTCGAACGTATCAGGTATCAACCACAAGCTGCACATCTATGATGCCGACACGAGCAACATCATTGTGGCTGGCAAAGATGCCCGCCTGCGCCTGGAGCCCGGCGTGGATGTAAGCCGTTACGACGTGCACACTCGCACCGACCGCAAAGACTACACCCTCAACTACCTGGGCCCCACGGCTTACTTTGGCTACAACGTAGATGACCGGGTGTTTGTGGGGGGCGGCCTGATTTACCGCACCTACGGGTTCCGCAAAGAGCCTTACGCTACCGAGCAGAGCCTGGCTGCCAACTATTCACCTTCGCAGAGCGCCTATAACGTGCGCTACCTAGGCCACTACGTAGACTTGTTCGGCAAGCTGGACCTGCGCGTAACGGCCCAACTCTACGGCCCGCAGTTGCTATACAACTACTTTGGCCTGGGCAACGACACCCGCAACCGCTTAGCTGAGGAGAATGATGGTGGGGGGCGCATTCGCAACCGCGACATCAATGACACCTACCGCATCCGGTTCTCGCGGTTGTACGTGGCACCCATGCTGGAGAAAAGCCTCTTCAGCTTCCTGCAGCTGGGCTTCGGTCCGCAGTACGACCAGTTCCGGGTCGACCGCAACCAGATTGGCAGCGAGATTGCCGCTGGCCTAGATGAGAACGGTAACGGCATTATCGGCACCTCGGCCGTGGGTATCCGCAGCTCCGACTTTGGGCTGAACCGCTACTTGGGTGGTAAGGCTTACCTAAACCTCGATGCCAGCTCTTCGCCCAAGAACCCGCGCATAGGCCTACGCCTCTACAACGCGGCCGAGTACAACTACCAGCTCAATGGGGAGAAGCTCAGCTACGGCCGCCTGACCACGGAAGCCCGGTTCTACCTGTCGCCCAACTTCCCCTTCCAGCTCACCTGGGCTGGCCGCATTGGGGCTAACCGCAACCTCGGCGACTACCGCTTCTACCAGGCTAACACTTTGGGCGGTACCACCAACTTGCGTGGTTACCGTCGCACCCGGTACGCCGGCCGCAGCTCGGTGTACGCCAACGGCGAAGTGCGCATTCAGCTCTTCACCTTCAACGCCTACCTGGTGCCTGGTAAGTTCGGTATTCTGGGCCTGGCCGATGCCGCCCGCGTGTACTCTTCTTATGACACCAAAACCGGCCTAAAAGCCTTCCATACGGCTGTTGGTGGCGGCGTGTGGGTTGATATTCTGAAGCAAGCGGTTGTCAACGCTACCTACTCAGTTGGCGAGGAGAACCTGGTGTTTGTCGGGTTCGACTTCCTGTTCTAGCAAAACAAAGGGGGGAGCCTCCAGAATAGTGGCCTAGGGTGGCCACTGTCCTGCTTTTTCCTCATCCTTTTTCGCGAAAAGACGTTAAGGCTAGCCTGACGTCTTTTCGTCGTTTTGCACCCCTGCATCTTTCTCCTTTATGACCAAATTCTCGACGCTGTGCAAGCGAGGCTTCCGTCCGCTGATCATGGGTACAGTTCTGCTAGGAGGGGCGGTGACTGCACAGGCGCAGATCACGCCTACCACTCCCCCGGTATACCCACCCCCCGCGCCCCCGGCCGGCGACACAATTGCGGCCACCAACGCTCAGGAATTTGCTACTCCCTCGGTGCTGGGAATGGGACCAAGCAAAGGCCTCATTTTTCACTATGAGCGCATGCCCCGCTTCAACATCAACTCCGATGGGAGAGCAGTAGGGCTGAATGACTACCGTTCGCAAGCGGAAAAAAACGCCCGGCTGGTCGTAAAAGGATACATCCCGTTCTGGAACCGGCCTCACCTCAAGGTGATACTGGGGGTGAACTATGAACGGGAAGAGTTTAAGTTTCGGGAATACCCCACGGGCTACGAGCTCTACGACAACATTGAGGACAAAGGCCTCAAAACCTTAGGAACGCAGTTAGCGGTTATCCGGCCCGTAAATGAGGTGAACTGGTATATTTTCCGCATCAAGGGTGAGTTGAGTGGCGACTATACTTCCTCGGAACTCAGTGTGCGTGACTACTTGCGGGTGTCCTCGGAGTTCCTCTACGGCTGGAAGCGTAGCCCAACCTTTTCGTGGGGCGTAGGCCTACAACTGGGCTACACCTTTGGCCGGCAGAGTATCTATCCGGCCGTGTTGTATAACCGCACCTTCAACAACCGGTGGGGGGTAGAGGCGCTGTTCCCGGCGCGCATCACCATGCGCTACAATGCGTCGCCGCGCTCCTTGTTCTTTGCGGGCTACTCCGTCGATGGTTTCAACTACATCATCAAGCTGCGGCAGCCATTGCGTCGTGAAAACGCCATAGACTTGCGGACGCTGGAGCTGCGCGAAACCGAAGTGAAATTCCGGGGCCGTTGGGAGCGAGAAATCTACGACTTCCTATGGTTTGGCCTGGAAGGCGGCTACCGTTACAACTACGCCTTCGACGCCTTCGACCGCACCAACGACAACCGCTTTAAAATCATCGACAGCAAGCTGGCCGGCGCGCCCTACGCCTCCTTTGAGCTGTTCATTGTGCCCCCGCGCAAGTTCCTGAAGAAAACGGTAGACAAGTAACACACCCGGCTACTGGCTCACTGCCCTACAACACAAAGGCCCCACCGCAACGCTGCGGTGGGGCCTTTGTGTTGTAGCAAAATAGTGGCCTAGGCGGGCTCTTTCAACGACTGCATATCGATGACGTAGCGGTAGTGCACCTCCTCGTCCTGCATCTTGTCGAAGGCCTTGTTGATGTCCTGCATCTTGATCATTTCCACCTCAGGCAGAATGTTGTGCTGGGCGCAGAAGTCCAGTACTTCTTGGGTTTCCTGAATGCTCCCGATGATGGAGCCGGCCACCGAGCGGCGGTGCATGGCCACCTCCATGTTGTTGAGCGGCTTCTTGTAAGGCCCGAGCAGGCCTACGGCCACAATGGTCCCATTGCGCTTCAGCAACGACACGTACTCGTTGATGTCGTAGCTGTCGGGGATGGTGTTGATGATAAAGTCGAGGCTGAGCTCGTGCTGCTTCAGGGCATCTTTGTCAGATGAAATCAGGACGTGGCGCGCGCCCAGCTTCATGGCATCTTCTTGCTTTTCCTTGGTGGATGTAACCACCGTTACCTCGGCACCCATGGCGGCGGCCAGCTGCACGGCCATGTGGCCTAGGCCACCCAGGCCTACCACGCCCACGGTGTCGCCCTGCTTGATTTTCCAGTGCTTGAGGGGCGCGTACGTGGTAACGCCGGCGCACAGGATGGGAGCTACGGCCTGCACATCCAGCGAGTCGGGGATACGCAGCACAAACGACTCCTTCACTACAATATCGGTAGAGTAGCCGCCGTAGGTGTTGTAGCCGCTGCCATCGGGCTTCATGTAGCCGTTGTAGGTGGCTGTCCAGCTCACGGGGCCTTCGCAGTAGTTCTCCTCTTTGTCGCGGCAGGGCGCGCAACTGCCACACGAGTCAATCATGCAGCCCACGCCCACTAGGTCGCCCACTTTAAACTTGGTAACGCCGCTGCCTGCCTGCACTACCCGGCCGATAACCTCGTGGCCCGGCACGCAGGGGTAAATGGTGTTGCTCCAGTCGTTTTTTACCTGATGCAGGTCGGAGTGGCACACGCCGCAGTAGAGCACATCAATGTGTACTTCGTCTTCTTTGGGAGCGTGACGCTCAAACTCCATTTCCGATAGGCCACTGAAGATTGAGTTGGACGCGCCATAGCCCTTGGCTTTAATACTTTCCATGCAGGTTGGGGTTGGTTGTGAGGAGAATAGTTCAGTTCAGCTGTACGCCTGTCATAGCTCGGAGTTAGTACAAAGTTTCATGGTGCTGGCCTCACTAAAAGCACAACGGCCTAGCTTGTGGCCCAGCAAAAAGCCCCATGTGGTAGGACGGGGCTTTGTGTTCGAAGAAGCGTAGAGAAGCTACTTGCGCCTTTTCTGGCTCAGCTTTTTCAGGTACTCGTAGGTTTCAAACTGCGCCCGAATTTTACCGGCCTCCACGTCGTCTTGGCCAATAAAGTTGTTGTGGCAGTCCCGCGACTTCACGTTGTCTTGGCGCTGCAAGTCCAGCAGGTGGCGCACTTCGGCTCGCAAGTCATCTTGCAGAATTGGGAAGGCCACCTCCACGCGGCGGTCGAGGTTGCGGGCCATCCAGTCAGACGAGGCTACGTACACTTTCTCGTGGCCACCATTACCGAACACGTACACCCGGGCGTGCTCCAGGTAGCGGTCTACCAGGCCCCGCTGGGTAATGTTCTCGCTCTGGCCGGCTAGCTCCGGAATCACGCAGGAAATGCCCCGGATCAGTAGCTCTATCCGCACGCCAGCTTGGCTGGCCTCGTAGAGCTTCAGAATCATGCGCTCATCCTGCAGGGCATTTAGCTTGAGAATGATGTAGGCCTCTTTGCCCTTCTGGGCCAGAGCAATTTCATGATCAATGAGGGCCACCAGCTTCTCCCGCAGCTCGAAAGGAGCCACCAGCAGGTGCTTGAACATGCCCGTTTTGTCCTGCCGGTCGTGGAAGTAGCGGAACACCTCGGCCACCTCATGCGTGATGGCCGGGTTGGCCGTAAACAGGCCGTGGTCGGCGTAAATCTGGCTGGTTACCTCGTTGAAGTTGCCCGTGCTGAGGTAGGCGTACAGTTTATTCTGGTCGTCTTCGCCCCGCGTAATCAGCAGCAGCTTGCTGTGCACTTTCAGGTCAGGAATGCCATAGATAACGTTGGCGCCGGCCTTCTGCAGCTTCTCGGCCCAGAACATGTTCGATTCTTCATCGAAGCGCGCCTTTAGCTCTACCACTACCGTCACCTGCTTGCCATTTTTGGCGGCTTTCAGCAAGGCTTTGGCCACCTCACTTTTGTTGGAAACGCGGTAGAGGGTAATGCTGATGCCGCTGACCTGCGGGTCTTTGGCGGCTTCGGTTATCAGCCGCGTCACGTAGTCGAACGACTGGTAGGGTGGGCTCAGCAGGTGGTCGCGCTGGGCAATGGCGGGCAGCATCTTACCGGTGCGCGGCAACGTGGGATGGGGCAGCGCGGGCTGGGGCTCGTACTTGAGGTGGGAGAGGCCTAGATCGGGGAAGCCGAAGAAGTCGCGGAAATTGTGGTAGCGGCTGCCTTCTACCAGCTCCTCCTTGCCAATGCCGGTTTTCTGCATGATGGCCCGTAGTACCTCCTGAGGCATGGCGGGGTCATAGAGCAGGCGGGCGGGGTAGCCGGTTTCGCGCTTTTGCAGGCTGCTCTTGATCTTGGCCAGCATGTTGCCCGATACTTCCTCCTGAATGTCCAGCTCGGCGTCGCGGGAGAGTTTGAGGGCGTGCACCTGCACCTTCTGGTATTTCGGAAACAGCTCCGCCGCCCCGCACCGGATTACGTCGTCCAGAAACATCACGTACTTCTCCTCGCCCTGGGTGGGCAGCTGCACGAAGCGGCCGCCGTGGCGCTTGGTGGGCAGCTCCATCACCATGATGCGCTCCTCGTCGTGCTTCTTCTTTTTCTCCACGGGGTGGCTAAGGAAGAAGGTGAGGTACACGCTTTGGTCACGCAGGAACAGGTGGTGCAGGTTGTCGTCGAGGATGATGGGGGAGAGCAAATCCTGCACGTGCTCCCGGAAGTACTGCAGCACCCACTGGTGCTGTTCCGGCGTCAGGTCGTGTTCTGAAACCAGGTGGATGTGCTGATTGCGCAGCTCGGGCAGAATGCCGTTGCGGAAAGTCTCGCCAAATTCCTGCTGCTGGCGCCCTACTTCGGCCAGCAAATCCTGGAGTTGCACGGTGGGGTCTTCGCCCAGCTTGGCGCGGGTTTTCTTCTTCAGCTTCACCAGGCGGCGTAGCGTGGCCACGCGCACCTTAAAGTACTCGTCGAGGTTACTGGAGAAGATAGCCAGGAACTTAATGCGCTCCAGCAGTGGCACCTCCGGGTTCTGCGCTTCCTGCAATACGCGGCGGTTGAAGGCCAACCAGCTCAATTCGCGGTTTAGCAGCTGAGGACGAACCTGTTTGGTTTCTTCCATGAGAGAAGGGATGGTGGTAATGGGATGCGGAGCCTGCAAATAGCGCACCTGCTTTGGCGGGCTACTGTTACCTCCTCATTAATTCTCGTGTCGAGGATGATCGTAGAAGTACAGTTCGGCGTTGATGCGGTTCACGTCCACCCACCGGTCGCAGGTGAATTTCAGGCAGGCAATGGCCGCCGTGGTCATCTCCGGGATGGGGTTGGGCGAGAGCACGTTGGCAAAATCGGTGAGGGTATTGTTGTGGCCTACGAGCAGCACAGAGTCGGCCCCGTCGGGCAACTGCCGCACCACATCAAGCAGGTCCATCACCTCGGCTTCGTAAATCCGGTCGATTACCTCAATTTTTTCGGGTGGGTAGGCCACTTCTTTGGCTACCAGGGCGGCCGTGCTAAGGGCCCGCACGGCGGGCGACGACACGACCAGATCCAGGGTGATTCCTCGCTCGGCCAGGGCTTGGCCCATGGCGGGAGCATCGTCGCGGCCCCGGGTGTTCAGTGGCCGCTCTTTATCGGTGAGGTCGTCGAAGCTCCAGCTAGATTTAGCGTGGCGCATGAGGTACAAAGTCTTCATCGGGAGGTAGAGGAGAAAGAGGGGAACGAGTCCTTTACTACGGCGCCCGCCAAATGGTTGTGGCCTACGGTGGCGCTTGCAGTGGCGTAAAGGAACGCAACAAAAAGGACCCGCCGATTCCGGCGAGTCCTTGAAGGGTAAGTGCAGGCAACGAGCAAGCTGCTAGGCCACTTATTCCTTGATAAAGCGCTGGTGCGACACCTGCTGGCCGTCATCAATGCGCAACAGGTACATGCCCTTGGCTAGGCCACCCACCGTGAGCAGATTGCCATCGAAGGATACCTGTTTCATCTCCGCCCCTCGCACATCATACACCTTCACCGAGACGGCGCTGTTCTGGATGCTGGCGGGCACTTCAATGTTCAGCACATCGGCCGCTGGGTTCGGGAAGATGCGGTAGCCCGCCGTTTCGGCAGTAGCGCCCGACTGGCGAGCCGCCCCGCCCGAGATGGTGATGCTGTAATCTTCGGTTTCGCCGTAGCTGTAGGTGCCGCAGCTGGTAGTGGCCGAGGCGTCACTCATGACGATGCGCAGACGAGTTTTGCCGCTCTTAGCCATAGCTGGCACTGTGAAGGTGCTGGTAAGCGTGCTGGCCGAAGAGCTACTGCGGCTGGCCACCAACTCGCCCGAGTCGGTGAAGTCGCCATCCTGGTTGTAGTCGATGTAGATTTTCCAGTACTCAGTGTAAGCCGAAGAGGCGTAGCCCGCCGAGTAGCTAATGGTTTGCGCCGTGCCCGCCGTTACGATAGTGCCCAGCGCGGTGCCATCGTAGTAGCCCGCATTAGCCCCCGAGGTGCGGTTGATAGAGCCCAGCTGTACCAGATCAATCCACTCATATGATACGCTGCTGCCCTTAGAAGCGCAGTAGGTGGGCGTGGTAGGAGTGGGCGTGGGCGTGGTGCCGCCCGGCGCCGTACCGCCCGCCGAAGTGAGCAAGGAAGCGCGTGCCCCACCGGAAGCGAACAGGGCGTTCATCCGCGACGACTGCCCTTGGGAAAACATGTACATGCAGGCATCATCCACATAATCCATGTAGTTCATGAACATGTCGCCGTTGCTGCCGTTGGAGCAGGTCACGTGCGGGAAGGAAGGGCAGCCGTAGTTGCTGGTTTGTTGAGTGGGCGTGTCCGAGACCAAGTCGTTGCCGCAGCTGGCGTCACCCCAGATGTGACGCAGGTTCAGCCAGTGGCCTACCTCGTGCGTCGCCGTCCGGCCCAGGTTGAAGGGCGCCGAGGAGGAGCCGCCCCGCCCAAAGGCCGAGCTGAGGATAACAACGCCATCAGTGCTGGCCGCGCCGCCCGGGAACTGCGCGTAGCCCAGTACGCCGCCGCTCAGGTTGCACACCCACAGGTTCAGGTACTGACCGGCCGGCCAGGCATTGAGGCCACCGGTAGCAGTACTTTTCATTCTGTCGTCGGTGCCCCAGCTGGTGGTGGCGCTCTGCTTCCGCTCAATGCCGGTGGTGGCATTGCCGTTCGGGTCGCGCTTAGCTAGCGTGAACTGAATACCCGCATTGGCCACTAAGCCTGCAAAGGCCGCCGGCGTCTTGCTCACGTCGCTGTTGAGCTTGTTGAAGTCCTCGTTCAGCACATCAATCTGCGACTGAATCTGGGCATCGGAAATGTTCTGGGTCGTGGTATTGTACAGTACGTGCACTACTACCGGAATAGTGAGCGTAGCGGCCGTGCCACGCTGCGCCAGCGGGTTAGCCTCGGCCTGCTGAATCTGGTTTTCGATGACGGCCAGGCGCTGGGCCAGGGTCGGATCGGCGGCCAGCTGGGCGGCCAGATTTTCCATGGTGGCACACTGCCGCACTTTCTGGGCCTGAGCAGAATAGCTCGCACCTAGGCCCACGCAGGCCAGGGCCATTGCGTAAATGGCTTTTTTCATAAAAAGGGTGTTTGGTTGTGGAGAAGGAGGGGGCGGGGTAAGCAGGCTGACAGCGTACAGAACTAGGTCCGGTAAGCCGCCAAATAACAGCCTGGTCTACTTGGGGTAGGCCAGGCTGTTAAAACAGGTAAGAAAAGCGAAGTTATTCCTTGCGGAAGCGGCGGTGGATGGTGGTCTGGCCATCCGACAGGATGACGTGGTACAGACCAGCGGGCAGGGCGGCTACGTCTAGCGTAGTGGCATTCTCGGCGCGCACCTGCTTCATTTCCAGGCCTTGCAGGTCGTAGACTTTAGCGGCCCACTGCGTGCTGGCCTGCTCCGCACCCTGCTTCAACGTCAGGCGGTTGCTGGTGGGGTTAGGATAAAGCTCTACGTCGGCAGTTTTGGCCACCAGCGCAGTTGGCGCGGTACCGCCCGCTGAGGTAAGCAGCGAAGCCCGTGCTCCACCGGAAGCGAACAGGGCATTAATACGGGCCGATTGACCCTGCGTGAACATATACATGCAGGCGTCGTCGGTGTAGTCCATGTAGTTCATGAACATGTCGCCGTTGCTGCCGTTGGAGCAGGTCACGTGCGGGAAGGAAGGGCAGCCGTAGTTGCTGGTTTGCTGAGTGGGCGTGTCCGAGACCAAGTCGTTGCCGCAGCTGGCATCCCCCCAGATGTGGCGCAGGTTCAGCCAGTGGCCTACCTCGTGTGTCGCCGTCCGGCCTTTGTCGTAGGGCTTAGCCGAGCCGCCGGGTAACGAAGAGTACAGAACTACTACCCCATCGGTGCTGGCCTGGCCTCCCGGAAATTGTGCGTACCCCAGTAGCCCCTGGCCTAGGTTGCACACCCACAGGTTTAGGTATTGGCTGGCAGGCCAGGCGTTGGCGCCCCCCCGCTTGGCGTTCTTCACGGCATCGTTGGAGCTCCAGGAAGATACTTTGGTTTGGGTGCGCTCAATGCCGGTGGTGGCGTTGCCATTTGGGTCGCGCTTGGCCAGCACAAACTGCACGTTGGTATTGGCCGCCAGCCCCGCAAACGCCGCAGGTATCAAACTGGCATCAGTGTTAGTTTTAGAAAAGTCCTTATTGAGTACATTAATCTGGGCCTGCACCTGGGCCGCCGAGACGTTTTGGGCGGCCGTGTTATATACCACGTGCACTACCACTGGAATAGTCACGGTGCCCGTCACGGCGGCAGTACCACTCACGCGCCGGGCCGCCGCGCTGGACTCGAACTTGCGGGTTTGTGCTTCAATGGCCGCCATGCGCTGGGGTAACTGCGGGTCAGCAGCTACTTGCGCCTCATATACTTCCATGGTGGCACACTGCCGACGGAGCGGCTGCTGCAGATTAAACCGGTCGGCCTTCGAGAATTGCAGATTCTGGGCTTGCGCGGAAGCCGCTAGGCCAGTACCAAGAAGCGCGAGGGTAAGAGAGTAAAAGGTTTTTTTCATACGGTAGTTGGTTGTGAAAAAGAGATTAGGAAAGCGTGGGACATCTACTAACAAAATTGCAGTTGGGTTACAATTATTTCAATATAATTGGAATATACTGAAATTTTCTCAAAAATAGATGATCTTCTTTGTCGTAGTATCATTCCTGCAATGGCTCTAGAGTTGGTGAAAGCCTATAAAGAGCTTTATAGGCTTGGCGCCATATCCCAAAAAGAAAAAGCCCCCGCTCATCTGCAGAGGCAGGTGGGCGGGGGCAACTCAGAAGGTAGAATCGGCTACTCTTCTTCCGTTTCTGTAATGGGGTGCACGTTGGGGTAGCGCTGCTGCGCAATAGTGGATACGTGGCGCACCAGCAAAGCCCGAAGCTCATCAATATTCTCCCGCTCCTGGGCCGAGATGAAAATTACGGGGTCGTGCATTTTGGCCATGTACGTGGCTTTTAACTGCTCCAGCGTGGGGCGGGCGGCGGGGGCGTCTTCATCTTCGTTCATGCCTTCAAAGCCGCCGTGGTGCTCCACCTGTGCCTCGGGGTTGTAGAGGTCAATTTTATTGAAGACCAGCAGCATGGGCTTGTCGCCGGCCTCAATGTCTTTGAGGGTTTCGTTTACCACTGCAATCTGCTCCTCAAACGTGGGGTGTGAAATGTCCACCACATGCACCAGCAGGTCGGCCTCCCGAATTTCATCGAGGGTGCTCTTGAAGCTCTCAATCAGGCGGGTAGGTAGCTTGCGGATAAACCCAACGGTGTCCGAGAGCAGGAAAGGCACGTTTTCCAGCACCACCTTGCGCACCGTTGAGTCGACGGTAGCAAACAGCTTGTTCTCGGCAAACACGTCGGAGCGGCTTAGCATATTCATGATGGTGCTCTTGCCCACGTTGGTGTAGCCCACCAGCGCCACCCGCACAATGCCCCCGCGCGACTTACGCTGGGTGTTGCTTTGCTTGTCGAAGTCCTTGAGGCGCTCCTTTAGCAGGTCAATCCGGTCGCGCACTACCCGGCGGTCGGTTTCAATTTCTGTTTCACCCGGTCCGCGCTGCGACACGCCCCCACCACGCTGCCGGCTTAAGTGGGTCCAGAGACCGGTGAGGCGGGGCAGCAGGTATTGGTACTGGGCCAGCTCCACCTGCGTGCGCGCCGTGGCCGACTTAGCCCGGCTGGCAAAAATATCGATGATGAGCAGGGAGCGGTCTACAATCTTCACCTCCAACTCGGCCTCTAAGTTGCGCAGCTGCGAAGGTGACAGGTCATCGTCGAAAATGACCATGCTGATGTCTTGGTGCTGCACGTAGGCCTTGATTTCGGCCAGCTTACCCTCGCCCACAAACGTGCGGATGTCAGGTTTCTCGAGGCGCTGCACAAAACGCTTGACTACTTGAGCCCCGGCCGTTTCGGCCAGAAAGGCCAGTTCGTCGAGGTATTCCTGGGTTTGGGTATCGGGTTGGCGCTTGTCGGGTACGGCTACCAGCACGGCGGTTTCCTGTTCCAGGGCCGTGTCGTAGGTGCCGTCTTGGTTAGCCTTAGCCAGAATGCGACCCGCGCGCCCCTTAACGCCATCGACGGCGCCGGGGTGGCGGGTGCTATTGCCACGCTTGCGGCCTTTAGAGGCAGGTTTATTAGCCATAGGAAGTGTACTGCGTGATGAGAGAGTAAGCGGAGTAAGAAGGGGGAATAGCTTGTAAACGAGGGCTAGGCCAGGAAGATGCCTGCGAAGCACAAGCGGCTACTTCAGGGTAAGGGAGTAGGCCACTACCTGCTCAATCTGCTCGGGGGTAAGCTGGTCTTTAAAGCTCGGCATCTTCACTACCCCGTTTAGCGCAACGCCGTTGTTAACCATATACACGCGGCCAGTGGCGTTGAGGTTGCTAGCGCTGAGGTCGTGGGCCCCGTTGACGCCCAGGCGCCCATCGGCCCCGTGGCACGCAGCGCAGTTTTTCAAGTACAGCGCTTTGCCCTGAACCAGGCCATCGGTGGAGGCAAACTCGGGCTCGGGCGCTGAGTTTTGTTGGGCGCTGTCCTCGGCCAGCCGGGCCGGCGCTTCGGCATCGGGGGTGGCGGTGGCTTCGGCTAGGCCAGGGGTGGTAGCATACGAAGCCTTTTCGGTGGGCCGGCTAAGGGAGAGGCTGCCGGTTTCAGCCAGGCCATACACGTAGAAAAACCCTAGTAGCGTGAGTACCACGCCCGGCTTAAACTGCCGGCGCATGGCGGCAATGGCGGCCGGCAGCAGCACCAGCACTAGGCCTAGCTTCACCCACAGCCAGGCGGGCGTAGGGCCGGGGTACTGGCCTAGCAGGATGCCCCCGGTGAGCAGAATCAGAAAACCCAGCAGCGAATCGGCAATGCGGGTGCGGGCGCGCAGGGCCCGGAGTTGCTCGTGGCGGTTTAGCAGCAGCAGGGCGGCTTTCAGAGCGTAAAACAGCAAAAAAGCCAGAATCACCAGCAGGTGCAGGCGCAACAGAATGGGAGAAGCGGACATAGGCCGCAAAGGTAGGGCGGCGGGCCCTTTGGGAGGGTAGTTGAGCAGAAAATCCAGAAAGTAACAAACAGAAAACGCCCCCGCGCGTAGGAACGCTACCTTTGTGCCCACGCTGCCCGCTGGCAGCGCCCGTTACTACATACCGCTCAGAATGCGCGTTGCCATTGTCATCAATACAAGTTGGAATATCTGGAATTTTCGTCGCAGCCTAGTGAAGGCGTTGCAGGCTGCAGGCCACGAGGTGCTGGCCATTGCGCCGCCTGATGCGTACTCGGCCCGACTAGAGACGGAGCTAGGCTGCCAGTACGTGCCCATCCTGATGGAAAATAAGGGTACCAACCCGGTAAAAGACGCTCAGTTGACGGCTCGCTTCTACAAGATTTACCAGCGCGAGCGGCCCGATGTGGTGCTCCACTATACCATCAAACCCAACATTTATGGAGCCATTGCGGCCCGTTTGGCGGGTATTCCCAGCGTAAATAACGTATCGGGCCTGGGCACGGTATTTATTGTGAAAAACCTGGTGAGCAAGGTGGCGCTAGGCCTCTACCGCTTTGCCTTCCGCTTCCCCAAACGCATCTTCTTCCAGAATGCCGACGACCAGCAGCTCTTCGTGGAGAACAAGCTGGTAAACCCGGCCATTACCGACCTGCTGCCCGGCTCCGGTATTGATACCGACAGGTTTCGGCCGGCCGCCGAGTTTACGCGCCACTCGCCCTTCACTTTTCTCATGATTGCGCGCGTGCTGTATGAGAAGGGCATAGAAGAGTATTTTGAGGCGGCCCGCTTGGTGCGCGAAGCCGTGCCCGGCACCCGCGTGCAACTGCTGGGCGGCATCGATGAGTCGGGGGGAGTGGGCGTGAAGCGCGTGGTAGTGGAAGAGTGGCTGCGGGCCGGCCACGTAGAGTACCTAGGCACTTCCGATAACGTGGCGGAGCACATTGCTCAGGCCGATTGTGTAGTACTGCCCTCATACCGGGAAGGCACGCCCAAAACCCTGCTGGAAGCCGCCGCCATGGGCAAGCCTATTGTGACTACCGACGTACCCGGCTGCCGCGAAACCGTGATTGATGGCCAGAACGGACTGCTCTGCGAAGTGCGCAATGCCCAGGATTTGGCCGACAAAATGCTGCAGATCTTGCGCCTGTCCGATACCGCCCTGCGGCAGATGGGCCGCGCAGGTCGGGAACTGGCCGAGCAGAAATTCGATGAGCAAATTGTGCTCAATAAGTATCTACGCGTGATAGAAGACGTGCAGCCTACTCGTGCCGCCGTGTCAAAATCTGCCTAACTTGCCTCGTAGTAGCTAAAAACTTACACCTGTATGGAGATTAAGCATCATGCCCTGGCTGGGGTAGTTGAGTTCACGCCCCGCGTATTTGGCGATGCCCGCGGTGCCTTCTTTGAGTCGTTCAGTGAGCGAGTAATGCGGGATGCCGGCGTTGATGTAGATTGGGTACAGGATAATCAGTCGCGCTCTATGCGCGGGGTGTTACGGGGGCTGCACTTTCAGCATCCGCCTTACGCCCAGGCCAAACTGGTGCGCGTGGCCCAGGGCCGCGCCCTCGACGTGGTAGTAGATATCCGCCGCGAATCGCCAACGTACGGCCAGCACGTGGCCGTGGAGCTAGATGCCACCCGCTACAACATGCTGTATGTGCCCGTGGGCTTCGCGCACGGCTTTGCCGCACTTGAGGATGACACGCTTTTCCTCTACAAATGCAGCAATTACTACCAGCCCAGCGCCGAAGGGGGCGTCTTGTGGAGTGACCCCGAGTTGAATATTCGTTGGCAACTCACGGACCCCGTTATTTCCCCCAAAGATCAAATTCAGCCACTGCTAAAAGACCTGCAAAGCCCCTTCTAGCGGTGAATGAGTGATGGAGTAAAGTGGCCTAGCGGTTCATGTTAAGAACTCAGGACCAAGTAATCATTCTGCGCGGTCAACAATGCCGCTGCTAAATAAAGAAGCCCTTACCTCTGAAGTGGTAAGGGCTTCTTTGTTTTACACTGCTTGGGGTAATAATCGAAGCAGGAGTGATTATGCTGTTCAGCAGGAGCTTTACACGGCTTACACTACTGGTGCCGCTAGGCCACTTCACTCATTCACTCCATCACTATTTCACCGCTACACTAGCTCTAGCAGGGTCTCAAGACCCATGCCGCGGGAGCCTTTGATGAGCAGTTGACGATTACGCAACGGGTTGGCGCGGAGCCACTCGGCGGCTTCAGGTTTTGTAGCGAAGTGCAGAAAACGGCCGTGCTGAGCATGCTGCATGTGCGCACCCACCAGCAGCACTGTTTCAATGGGTAGCTCCTGCAGCAAGTGGCCTAGCGCCCGGTGTTCAGCCTCACTCTCGGCGCCCAGCTCGAACATGTCGCCCAGGATTACCACCTTGTCGGCGGGGTTGCCGGCCCGGGCCGCGAAGCTGCGCAGGGCGGCGCTCATGCTGCTGGGGTTGGCGTTGTAGGCGTCGAGCACCACGTCGTTGTGGGCGGTGCGCACCAGCTGGGAGCGGTTATTGGTGGGAGCGTAATTGGCTAGGCCAGTGGCAATGGCGGCGGCTGGCACTTCAAAGTACGCACCCACGGCGGCGGCGGCGGCCAGGTTGGGGAAGTTGTAGTCGCCGGTAATATGGGCTTCTATTTGCTCCCCGTTAAACAGGCGCAGTACCACGTGGGGCGTAGCGCCCAGCAGCTTGGCGGGGTAGGTATCGGTGGGGCCAGGGTAAGTGATGCGCTTCTCTACCACGGCAGCTAGGCCAGGCAGGCGGGCATCGAGGGTATTCACGAAAGCTGTACCGCCGGTGCTAGCCAGATAACGGAACAGCTCGCTCTTGCCCTTGGCAATGCCTTCTTCGCCCCCAAAGCCTTCGAGGTGGGCCTTGCCGATATTGGTGATGAGGCCGTGAGTGGGCTCGGCCAGCGTGCATAGCAGCTCAATCTCGCCCTGGTGGTTGGCACCCATTTCCACAATAGCCAACTCGTGCTCGCCGGGCCGAATAGTCAGCAGCGTCAGCGGAACCCCAATGTGATTGTTGAGGTTGCCTTTGGTGTACTGCACCCGGTAGCGCTGGCTCAGTACGGCGTGCACCAGCTCCTTGGTGGTGGTTTTGCCATTAGAGCCCGTGATAGCCAGCACCGGAATGCCGAGCTGGCGCCGATGGTAGCGGGCCAGCTCCTGCAGCAGCGCCAACGGGTCGGGCGCGAAGGTGTAGCGGTCGTGGTCTTGGGCTACCAGGGCCTCATCATCTACTACCGCAAAGCGGGCTCCGCTGGCTAAGGCCTGCGGTGCGAAGTCGCGGCCGCGGAAGCTGGGGCCGTTCAGGGCGAAGAACAAGGTGCCGTTTTGGGGCTGCCGCGAGTCGGTGCTGACGCCCGTGGAGGCCGTAAACCGGGTGTAGAGCGCCGCGAGATCTGCCATGCTGTTTATACGTAACTTGGAGCTTAGTTAAGAAGGAGCCGAAAATACTCGTACTCGATGCGTCTACCTATATTTATCCTGCTGACTGGCGCGCTGCTGGCCGGAAGTATCCGCCCGGTGGCGGCGCAAACTACTCAGCCGTTCGGGTTTGAGGTGAAGGCGGTGGCAAAAGTACTGCACGGCACCGATACGCTGCGCAATGCCTGGGCCGGCGGCCTAAACTCGCCCCAGTTCTCCAATATCGACCTCAACGGCGACCAGCAGCCCGACCTATACCTGTTTGATCGGGCTACGACTCGCTCTCTGACGTTCCTGAACGTGGCCGATGGCACGGGCCGGGCCTGGCAATACGCCCCGGAGTATGAGGCACTGTTCCCGAGTGGCCTACAAGGCTGGGTGCTGCTGCGCGACTACGACTGCGACGGTCGGCCCGACTTGTTTACCTACGGCAACGGGGGCGACATTCGGGTGTACCGCAACATGGCGGGCCCCAACGGCCGCCCCGATTTTCAGCTGATTACCAACCAGCTCACATACTTCGATCCGTCTCCCACGGGGGGCAACGTGAACATTACTACCGGCGGCTACAACCTGCCCGCCATCCAGGATGTGAACGGCGACGGTCGGCTCGATATTCTGACTTACGACTTCGCCTCTACGGCGCCCAGCATCAACTACTACCGCAACGCTACCACCACGGGTTGCGGCGGGCTGGCCATGGTGGAAGCCACCAACTATTGGGGTGGCATTACGGCGTGCCTGTCGGGCTGCACGGGCTTTGCTTTCGAGCCCGACCAATGCCGCGCCGCGGCCCGGCCCAACCATACTGGGGGCTACAACCTGGAAGTGGTGGACCTAGACGGCGACGGCGACCTGGACGTGCTGACCGCGCGCGACAACTGTGCCGAGCTTATCAGCCTGCGCAACGATGGTACCTCGCAGCTGGCCCGCATGACTGCCGCCGGTATTAACCTCAACTTCCCGACGGGCACGGCGCCGGTGCGGGTGCCCAACTTCCCGTCGGCCTACCCGGTAGACGTAACTTTTGATGGCCGCCCTGACCTAGTAGTGGCGCCCAACCTCTACGACAACGTTGATACCGTTGACACCCGCGCCTCGGTGCACTTGTACCGCAACACCAGCGCGGCGGGGGCGCCGGTTTACGCCTTTCAGCAGAACAATTTCCTGCAGGAAGGCATGCTGGACGTAAGCGAGGCGGCGGCTCCCACCTTCGGCGACCTGACCGGCGACGGCCTCGTGGATATGCTCATTGGGGGCACTAGCCGCAACACGCCCAAGCAGTTCTACCGGGCCACTCTGAGCTTCTATCGCAACGTGGGCACGGCGGCCAAACCCGTGTTTCAGCTGGTCACTAGCGACTACCTAGGTCTTTCGAGCCGCCACCTGGTAGCCATCAAGCCCGCGCTGGTTGATCTAAACAGGGATGGGCGGCTGGACCTGGCCTACACCAGTACGGAACGTACGGTCAGCAGCACGGGTACCATTACTGATGCCGTAGCGCCTCTGGCCGTTATGCTCAACACGGCCAGTGCCGGCCAGGCCGCCACGTTTGCTGCCCCAACCCTGCTGAGCACTGTGTCTTCCGTGATAAATGATGCGCCTTGCTTCACGGATGTGGATGGCGACGGAAATGTAGACTTGCTGCTGGGTACTAACCTTAACTCTTCTGACATTCCGGGCTTTTCCCTGCGCTACTACCGCAACTCCGGCACGGGTAGCCTAGGCCAGGCATTCACGCTGGTCGACAGCGACTACGGGAAAATTAGAAGCAGCAACGGCAGCCGGCCCGCCAATTTGCACGCAGTAGTAGCCGACCTGGACGGGGACACATTTCCGGATTTGCTCACGACGGATGGCTCCGGCGAAGTTCGACTATACTCCAATTTCCGGGCGCAAACGGGCGCCTTCCTGCCCCAGACCGATTTGTTCTTCAACCCGCTGCTAGGCCAGTTCCAGGCTTCCCGATTGGGCACTGTGTCGCGGGCCCGATATGCACCCGCCGTGGCCGATGCCAATCAGGATGGCCGCCCGGAGCTGTACATAGGCACGGAAGCTGGTGGTATTCTCTCCTATGGAGTCCGGAGCCGGGTGTTGGCTACCAGCCCGGCCGCCGCGGCTGCGCTACCGTTGCAGCTCTATCCTAACCCGGCCACCACCACGGTTACCATGGAGGCCGCCCGCCCAGTGCGGTATACTCTGCTGGACATAACTGGCCGCGTGCTCCGCCGACAGACGCAGGTGCTGCGTACCCACACGCTCTCCCTCACTGGCCTAGCGCCCGGCGTGTATCTTATTCGTTGCGAAACAGCAGACGGTGCCCAGGCAACCAAGCGGCTCGTGGTACAATAAGCCAGAAGCTCGACCAAGTAAAACAAGCAAAGCCCCTGCCGCCAACACGAGCGACAGGGGCTTTAGTCTAATTGAAGGCCATGCAGCAGGCAAACGGCAGCTTACCGTACCAAGGCTTCACGCAATTCAAAAGAGTCGCCATCGGCCAGGGCGGGGAACCGTTTCCGGAAATCCTCGAGGTCGGCGCGGCGCAGGGTGCGGGTGATGCTGGTTTCCTGATTGCCTACTTCCACCAGGTATTCGCCGCGCATGTCCAGCAGGGCCGAGTCGCCGGCGTAGGAGAGGCTATTGCCATCAATACCAACACAGTTGACGCCCATGGTGTAAGCCAGGTTCTCGATGGCGCGCGCCCGCAGCAGCGTTATCCAGGCAGTGCGGCGGGTGGCGGGCCAGTTGGCTACGTACAGGAGCAGGTCGTAGGGGTTCTCGGGATGGTTGCGGCTCCATACCGGGAAGCGCAGATCGTAGCACACTAGCGGGCAGATGCGCCAGCCGCGCCACTCCTCCATCAGGCGCTCGGTACCGGCCGTGAATACCTCGTGCTCCTTGGCCATGGTAAACAGATGGCGCTTGTTGTAGTAGCTGAACGTGCCATCGGGCCGTACCCACAGCATTCGGTTATAGTAGCGGCCATCCTCCGAAATAATGAGGCTGCCCGTAAGTACGGCATTGCGCTGCGCGGCTACCTCCTGCATCCACTGCAGCGTGGGGCCCTGCATGGGTTCGGCCAGGGTTTCAGCACTCATGCTAAAACCCGTCGTGAACATTTCCGGCAGCACAATCAGATCGGTGCTGATAGAAATTTTATCGATGTGCCGCCCCAGGTCCTGGCGGTTGGTGTGCGGGTCGTGCCATTGCAAGGACGCCTGCACGAAGGATACGGTAAGGTCAGACACAGCAGGGAATATTGCAGGTAACAGGGAGGCCTAGCGAAACGCCAAGCAAAAGGTACAGCAGAACCGCCAAAAAAGCACGATTTGCCGATGAGGGAAATAACACCGGGCGTGAGACGACAAACCCCACGCCCGCGTAGGCTACTTCCTGCCTGGCTCAAGCAATTTTGCTTCCAAAGCCAAGCAGCACGGCCGTTTCAGCTGCATCTCAAGCACCAGGGGTGGCCTAGGTGTCCCCTAGTTTCCGGGGTAGTGTTGTTGGAGCCGCTGGGCGGCCGCCCGCAGGGTGCTGTCTTGCTTGGCAAAGCAAAAGCGCACCAAACCGTGGTCCTGCCCATTGTGGTAGAAGGCGGAAATGGGCACTACTGCTACCCCCGTCTCCTGGGTTAGGCGCCGGGCAAACGTCACGTCGTTGGTGTCTGGGACCAGCGCCCGGAAGTCAGCCACCTGAAAATACGCGCCTTCTACGGGTAGTAACTGCAGGCCTGTGGGGGCCAGCAATTCCCGGAACAGGTCACGCTTCTGCTGATAAAAGGCCGGTAGCGTTTCATACAGTGCCGTATCGGGTAGCACGTCGGCCAGGGCGTGCTGGGTGGGCGTGCTCACGCTGAAGGTCACAAACTGGTGTACGCGCCGCAGCTCGGTGGTAAGAGCGGGCGGGGCCACGCAGTAGCCCACCTTCCAGCCCGTAGCATGGTAGGTTTTACCAAAAGAAGACAGCACGAAGGCTCGTTCGCGCAGCTCTGCATGTTGCAATACACTGTGGTGGGGCTGCCCGTCAAACACCATATGCTCATACACCTCGTCGCTGAGCACGAGGGTGTTGGTATCGCGCAGTAGCTCGGCCAGCGTAGCCAGGTCGGAGGGAGTTAGTGTGGCGCCGGTGGGGTTGTTGGGTGTGTTAAGCATAACCAGGCGCGTGCGGGGCGAGAGGGCTTCCCGCACCCGGTCCCAGTCGGGCCGAAAGTGGGGGAGGGTGAGGGGTACGTACACCGGCACCCCGCCCTGCAGCCGAATGGCCGGCCCGTAGAGGTCGTAGGCCGGTTCTAGTACCAGTACCTCGTCGCCGGGGTGCACTACGGCCGCCAACACCGCATACAGCGCCTCCGTGGCCCCACTGGTTACTGTAATTTCCGTGGCAGGGTCGGGAGCGGGAACGCCGTACACGTGGGCGGTTTTCTGGCTGATGGCTTCGCGCAGTCGCGGCAGGCCGGGCATGGGAGCATACTGCTGATGGCCGGGCGTACCCACGTGGTGGGCCAGGGCCGCCAGCAGCACCTGCGGTGGGTCGTAATCGGGGAAGCCTTGCGCCAGGTTAATGGCCCCGTGTTCCTGGGCCAGCTGGGTCATCACCGAAAAAATACTGGTGCCTACATCGGGCAGCTTGGAGCGAAGCAAAGGCGAAGCCATGCGATATAACTAGCAGGAGAAGATACCCGCCAAAGTACGCACGCCGCGCCACGTGGCCTAGCCGCATCTCAGGGAAAGCAACCAGCAAGTGGCCGGTTGCCACTGCCGCTGGCTCGGGGCCGAATAAACTAAGGAAGCAATGTGCCAGCTAGGCCTATATCTCGTGGCTGATGTCGCGCATGGCGCCCACCATACGCACGGGTAGGCCAGTGGCGTCATGAATTACGCAGGCGCGGTCGTGCATGGTGAGGTACCGGCCATCGGCGCGGCGCAGGCGGTAGGTTGATTCTAGCAGCTTGGCGGTAGTGGTAAGGTCGGCCTGCACGCCGCTGGTCACGCGGTCTAGGTCATCGGGGTGAATGAGGCTGAGCCAAAAGGAAACCGTTTCGGTGTTGGGGCGGGGTGGGTGGCCTACCAACTGCCAGAACTCCTCGCTGTACCACATACGGCCCGAGTTGATATCCCAGTCCCAAATCAGGTCGTTGGTGGCTCGAGCCATGAGCTCGAAAAGCTCCCGGCCGCGGCGCTCCTGCAGTTCGGTGCGCTTCTGCTCATCAATATCGGTGGAGGTGCCCAACCATCCCAGCAGCTCGCCGGTGGCGGCATACAGCGGCACCACCCGGTCGAGGTACCAGCGGTAACGCCCATCCTGGCCTAGCCAGCGCAGGTGCAGCTCCAGCGACTGGCCATTGGGCAGGTGGCGGAGCTGGGCGTCGGCGGCGTCGGCCCGGTCATCAGGGTGCAGGTACTCAATAAAACCGCCATCGGCTAATACGTCCCGCGGGGCGCCCGTGTAGCTGAACCAGCGGGCATTGCAGTGAATCACGGTGCCATCGGGGGTGGATAACCAAGCCAGATGGGGCAGCGCGTCCAGCATGGGCACGGGGCGCAACTCCCGCATCAGAAGTCGGGCCGCGTCGGTTTCAATGGTATCAGACCAGAGCATGAAGGGCAGAGAGCGGAGTACGGGCAATAGGGCTCAGGAAGATACGAGCTAAAACTTAAGAAACAGCGGTGCCAGGAGTGGCTGCTTCCAGAGGTGGCAAGTACAACCGAAACGTGGTGCCTTCCCCCACTCGGCTCTCCACGGAAATGTGTCCTCCGTGGCTTTGCACAATGCGGTTGACGAGGTACAGCCCCATGCCCGAGCCCGGCACGTGGTCGTGAAAGCGTCGAAACATCTGGAACATTTCGCTGCCATACCGGGCCAGATCAATGCCCATGCCATTGTCTTGCACCAGTAGCACGGGGTGGCCGTGGTCTAGCAGAGTACTGATGTGCACTCGCGGAGAACGGTCAGGGTCAGCGTACTTCAGAGCGTTGCTGAGCAGGTTGTACAGCACACTCTGCAGGTTTGGGCGCACGAACGGCAGAGCGGGCACCGCCGAGAAGTCCATCGTAACCTGGGCCGTAGCTAGCTCCAGGGGTTCGGCAATGCTAAGCAGCACCTCCTGAACCAGGGGCGCTAGCTCAACCAGTTCCAGCGCTACCTCGTGGCGCAGCTTTTGCACCTGCACTAGCTCCGAGAGGTCGTGGATGGTGCCGTAAATTTGGTGTAAGGCTTTCTCGAACATCGACACCAGCTGGGCGGCGTCGGGGTCGTGGAAGGTTGCCGTCCGGACCAGCTCCTGAAAGATGCCGGCCATGTTGTTGATGGGCTGCTTCAGGTCGTGGGAGGCCGTGTACACGAAGTAGTCCAAGTCTTGGTTGGTACGCGTGAGCTCAGCATTGCGCTCCTCCAGGCGCTCCTGCACCCGTTTGTAGTCGTCGATATCGGTGGTGGTGCCAAACCAGCGCACAATGGTGTTATCGGCGTTGCGTAGCGCGTAGGCCCGATGCAGGTACCAGCGGTAGCGCCCAGTGCGCACATCCAGCAAGCGGCTTTCCATATTCAGGTTTTCGCCGGTTTGGATGCTGTGCTTGTACTGCGCCAACGAATCAGCAACCTCATCCTGATGAATGAGTGTAGCCCACCCCTCCTGCAGCGTTTGCTCTACGGGCACGCCAGTGCAGTCGGGCCAGCGGGAGTTGATGTAATCGATGTTGCCATCGGGGCGAGCCGTCCAGACGATGGCCGGAATGGCTTCGGCCAGGAACCGGAACTGCTCTTCGCTGCGCCGGAGCTCTTCTGCCAGCAAGCGCTGTTCGTGAATGTCGGTGCTGGAGCTGTACCACCGGTACGGCTCCCCATCGTTGTTGAGGGCGGGCACCAGCCGGTTGAGGTGCCACCGGTACTGCCCCTGCTCATTGCGCAACCTGATTTCCTGAGAATAACCCTGGCGGGTAAGCTGGGCCTGGGCAAACCGAGCCGCGTCGGAAGCCACGTCGGTGGGGTGCAGTGCACGTTGCCAAGCCTGGGGCAGGTCATCTATGGTCTGGCCAGTGTAGGCGAACCACTGCGGGCTGGCGTACTCCACGTGTCCATCGGGCCCGATGATGCTCGTCATCTGGGGCAACGACTCCAGCATCTGGCGCAGCAACTCATCTTGGCGGTGCAGCTCGGCGTCGAGGACTTCCATACGGCGGCGCGCCCGTACCCGGTCCGTTACGTCGACGGCAAATACCAGAATGCCCTGCATGGTGTGGTGCTCATTGCGCAGGGGGCGGCACACAAAATCGAAGTACACTTCCTGAGCGGGAGCGTCGGGCGTAGCGGGCTGTAACACTAGTTGCTCGTGGCCGCTGGCTGGCTCCCCGGAGGCGTATACTTCATCCAGAATAGCCAACAAGCCCTGTTCCTGCAGCCATGGAGCTGCCGAGTGGGCCGTTTGCCCGAGTTGCACATGCCCCCCCAGAAACCGGTTGAAGTTACCGTTGATAAAGCCTACCACGTGGTGGGGGCCCAGCAACGTAGCTAGCAAGGCCGGCACTTCTCCCACAATGTACTGCAGCTGCTGGTCTTTCTCAGCCAGCACTAATTGGGTGCGCTTCTGCTCGTCGATGTTGGTGCAGGTGCCAAACCACTGCTCAATTGCTCCGGCGGCGTTGCGCACGGGCAGAGCCTGAGCTAAAAACCACCTGTACTGCCCACTGCGGCTCCGTAAGCGGTACTCACACTCGTAGAGGTGGCCCGACTGCAGCGCCTGCTGCCACCGGGCCAGGGTGCGGGCGCGGTCATCGGGGTGCAGCAGGTAGTGCCACAGGTCATCGCCTGACATCTCCGTGGCCGCAGCATCCATATACTCTTGCCAGCGTTGGTTGGAGTATAGGATGTGCCCCTGCGCATCGGTGGTCCAGACCAGTTGCGGAACGAAATCGGCTAATAGCTGAAACTGCTCTAGGCTTTGGTGCAGGGCCCGCTCCGTGTTGCGAGCCTGCGTGACGTCCTGCATGGCCCCCAGCATGCGCACGGGCTGGCCTTTGTCGTCGCGCACAATGTAAAAGCGGTCTACCACCTCAGCCCACGAGCCGTCGGCGCGGCGCAGGCGATACTCGGCGTTGCCGGATGTGGCCGATTCGGCCATCAGCCCGCTTGTGTATTGCTCCAGGCTAGGCCAGTCGTCGGGGTGTACGCAGGCCTGCCAGAAAGCGTAGTTGTTGGTTTCGGAGTTTACGGGGTAGCCAAACTGCGTGCTAAACAGCTCGTTCCGCCACAAGTGGCCGGTGCGCAGGTCATGGTCCCAGATTATGTCGTGGGTGGCGCGGGCCAGCAGCGTGAAGCTCTCGTAGTTGAATTTGCCCTGCTGCTGCAGGCGTACTTGGTCAGTCACATCGAGGCAGCGGCAAAGCAGGTAGCGTAAGTCACCGGCAGCAGTAAACACGGGCTGCAGCGTCATCTGCCAGTAGCGCGGAAACGCCTTGCCATTGGGAGCGGTGTGGATGAACTGCTGTGCCTCTAGCGTTTGCGAGATTTTCTGGTGCACGGCCTTGTCCAGGGCCTCTTGCCAGGGTTGGCTTTCGGTGGGGCCCACCACGGGCCCTTTGGCAAAGACCTCGTGAATAGGATGACCAGCTACTGCTTGCCGCTCGCAGCCTAGCAAGCGGCACATGGCGTCATTCAACGCCAGCAAAGTAAGATCGGGCTGCAATACCAAGTGGGGGGAGGGCAGAACGTCGAACAGTAGTTCGAAGTCAACCAGGTCGGCAACCATAAGAACAGGGAATTGGGAGGGCGCGGCCTACTTTCGGCCGCGTGGCATCAATGGCCATCGTCAAAGATACGCAGCCCGCAGAGTTTCCGGCCGGTTGCGCAGGGGTATTCTTTCGAAGCTCAACTGTAGGCCAGGGCTGCCACCACGCTAAGGAAGTCGCCGGCGTGCCCTACAGAAGAAAGCCCCGCTTCTGGCGGAAGCGGGGCTGTAAACACAGGGGGTGAGTGGCCTAGAGCGGATTCTTGAGCAGCTCCGGAAACTTGTGCCGGAACTTCTCCACTTTTGGCGTTGACACGCTGCGCACGTAGGGCTCATTGGGGTGCAGGCGCAAGTAGCCCTGGTGGTAGCCCTCGGCGGGCCAGAACTTAGTGTAGGCCACTACCTGCGTTACGATAGGGTCGGAGTACTGGTGTGAGGCATTAACGCGCTTGATGGCGGCGTCAATAATTTGCTTTTCCTGGGGCGTGCGGTAGAAAGCAATGGAGCGGTATTGGGTGCCGGCGTCGGGGCCCTGGCGGTTCAGGGTTGTGGGGTCGTGGCCGGCGCGCAGAAACACATCCACCAGGGTGGCAAAGCTGATCTGCTTGGGGTCGTAGTAAATCTGGATTGACTCGGCGTGGCTGGTCCGGCCGCTGCCCACCTGCTCGTAGGTGGGGTTGGCCTCTTTACCGCCGCTGTAGCCCGATACAACTTCTTTCACTCCCTTCAGCTCCTCAAAAATTTCTTCGGTGCACCAGAAGCAGCCGCCCGCAAAGGTGGCCTCTGCCAGACCCTGCATATTGGTAGGAGCCTTGCCCGCCGTGGAGCGGCTGAGCGACTGAGCATCGGCGGGACGGTCTTGGGTGCAGGCCACTAGGGTAAGCAGCAGGCCTAGCAAATAGGTTTTCAAATGTGGCATGATAACGTAGAATGACGTGTGGCCCATATACGGGTAGCTGAGCCATATCGGACGTGGGCCCGGCGGGTTGTGACTGTAATGATGCCCAGCTAAAAATAATTCCGACACGCAAAGCACAACCTTATGGCAAGCCCGTCCGTAAGGGGGCTTGGCGGCAGTGTGTCCGTCATCTGGTTTATGTCATACCGCATTCTGCACGAAGAGTCCTACATCACTATTGCCTACGATTACGTTCATGAATGGCTGTACGTAGACTGGATTGGAGACCAAGACCTGACTTCCGTGCAGACGGGTTGCCTCATGATGCTGCAGTTTCTGAAAGCAGAGCGCTGCCACAAAGTGCTTAATGACAACCGCCGCGTAACCAGCATGTGGGCCGATGCCGCCGAGTGGGGCGGCTACGAGTGGTTTCCGGCTATGGCCGATGGGGGCCTGGAGTACTTTGCCTGGGTGTACTCGCCCAACGTGTACAGCCGCCTCTCCACCGACCTCACCTTGCAGCACACCACCCGCCCCGTTATCCTGACCTTCGACAGCATCGACACGGCGACGTCGTGGCTGAAACAGGTGTAATACGGTCCGGCACAGTGGCCTAGCGGCTGCTTGTGCTCCTGCAGCTTGCTGAACGCTATATTTACCAATCCACTGGTATAACTAGCATTACGTGTCCCAACTTCTGCGTCGTGGCGTCTGGACTGCCGCGCTAGGCCTAGCGCCTTTCTGGCCGGTTCTGGCCCAAACTCTGCTGCCCGTTGAACAGCAAACACCCGCTTCCTTGCCGTGGTATGAGGTGCGCACGCCCCACTTCCGGGTACTGTACCCCGAGGGGTTTGGGGCTACGGCCCAGCGCACCGCCCGGCGGCTAGAGCAGGTATACCAGCCCGTAAGTGCCTCTTTGCAGCGCCCGCCCCGCCCCATCTCGGTGGTCTTGCAGAGCCAGAATACCATTGGCAATGGCTTCGTGACCCTGTTGCCCCGCCACTCCGAGTTTTACGGCAGCTTCCCCCAAGACCCCTTCCTGACCGGCACCCTCGACTGGCTGGATGAGCTGAGCGTGCACGAATACCGCCACGTGGTGCAGTACGAAAAAGCCCGCGAAAACCTGGGCCGACTGGCCTACGCGGTGGGGGGCTACGGGGGAGTAGGCCTGTTGACGCTGGGCGTGCCCGACTGGTTTTTTGAGGGCGACGCCGTAGGTACCGAAACTGCCCTCACCCGGAGTGGCCGGGGGCGTATTCCTTCCTTTGATATGGGGCTGCGCGCCAACCTGCTGGCTGGCCGTAAGTTCTCGTACAGCAAGGCTGTGGCCGGCTCCTTCCGCGACAACGTACCCGACCACTACGTGCTGGGCTATTTTCTGACGACGCGCCTGAAGCGCACCGCCGGCCCCACCGTGTGGAGCGACGTGCTCAACCGCTATTACCGGTTTCCGGTCTACCCGTTTTCCTTTTCCGATAAGACGCGCCGCCAGACTGGCCTACGGGTAGACGACCTCTACCGCCGCACCATGCAGGAGTTGGACAGTACCTGGCGGCAGGAGCAGGCTCAGCTGGAACTTACCCCCGCCACCGATTTTCGGCAGCAGGCTTCTCAGCGGGTATTCACTGAGTATCAGTACCCTCAGTACCTCTCCGATAGCAGCGTGCTGGCCGTGAAGAGTGGCCTAGGCCACATCCCGCAGTTGGTGCGCCTGAGCCGGCGCGGGCCTGAACAGCGAGTGCGCCAACTAGGCCTCTGGAACAACCCCGAGATGCTGTCGGCCGGAGGTGGGAAAGTGGCCTGGGTGGAGTTTCGGTACGACCCGCGCTGGCAACAGCGGGTGTACTCAGAGCTGCGCATACTGGACCTCGCCACTGGCACCCTCACGCGCCCCGGCCGCCGCACCCGCTACGCCGCCGCCGTGCTTTCGCCCAATGGGCAGCAACTGCTTACCGTCAGCACCGACTCGGCCTACCAACAGCGCGTGCACGTAGTCGATGCCCAGACTGGCGCCGTTGTCCGCACGTTTCCCAACCCCGAGAACTACCACTACCTGCAGCCCCGTTGGTCGGCTGATGGCCGTACCATTGCGGCCGTACGTCTCGAGCCCGCCGGAAAAGCCTTGGTGCTACTAGATGCTCAGACTGGCCTAGCCCGTACCGTTCTGCCCGCTGCCAACGACAACCTCTCGCACCCCCAGCCCTGGGGCAACTACGTGCTGTTCAACTCCCCCCGCTCGGGCGTTGACAATGTGTACGCCGTGCAAACGAGCACCGGCGAGGTGCGCCAGGTGACGTCTAGGCCAGTTGGAGCATACCACGCGGCCGTGTCGCCGGATGGGCAGCGGCTGGCGTTCCATGAGTTTCGGGCCCAGGGCAGCCGGGTGGTAGAAATGCCCCTGAACCCAGCCCAGTGGCGGCCCGTGCCGGCCGTGGCCGGTACTCCCGACCGCTACGCCGCTGAGCTAGCGCGCCAAGAGCCCGGCAAGGCACAGGTTGGCTCCATTCTGCCCGGCCCCGATTCGGCGTTTGCGGCCCTGCCCGTTTCGCGCTACCGCCGCCTGCCTCACGCCTTGAATGCCTACAGTTGGGGGCTGGTGCAAAGCGCTTCGGGCAGTGATTTGGTGCTGGGCGTGCGCTCCCAAGATGTGCTGAGTACCACTCAAGCCGTGGCGGGCGTGAGCTTCGATGGAGTAGAGCGTACGGGTAGCGCCACCGTAGATGTCAGCTATCAAGGGTTGTGGCCCGTGCTAGACCTGGGCCTGACGGCTGGGCAGCGTCGCACTGCGGTACTCACCAGTAATGGCGACCTTCTGGAAGACCAGTGGCAATACACTAGCTTCCTAACAGGGGCACGGCTTCCCCTCGTCCTGACTCATTCGCGCATGCAGCAGTCGCTGACAGTGGCGAGTTATTATCAAATGGAGCGTGTGCGGGGCTACGACTTGCCGGTACCTATTTCTGAGTTGAGCTTCGGGCGCAGTCTGCACGTGCTTACGGGCAGCGTGGCCTATGCCCGCACTCTGCGACAAAGCAAGCGCGACGTGGGGCCACGCTGGGGCCAGACGGCCAGCGTGGCTTGGCGCGGCACACCCTTCGGCACTGGCCTAGACGCCGAGCAGCGCAGCGCGCAGGCCGGGGTGTATCTGCCGGGCGTGGGGCGGCACCACAGCATCCGGCTGCGGGGCGGCTACCAGTGGCAGCAGCAGAACCAGTACCGGTTTGGGGCCACGGTGTTCTATCCGCGCGGGCTGCGCTACGTGAGTCTCGACCGCCTACACGTGCTCAGCGCCGAATACCGCCTGCCGCTGGCCGATGTGCACTGGGAGCTGGGCCGTTGGCTGTACATTCAGCGCCTGAAAGGGGTAGCGTTTTATGACCGCGCCGCCGGCAGCAGCCGCGTAACTCTCTCCACCGGGGAAGCCGCGTTGCTGCGCCGCACCTATTACTCCACTGGTTTCGACCTATCCTTTGTATTTAACCCTTTGCGCCTGCGCACCCCCCTTGAGGCCGGAGTACGCACCTTCTATAACTCCCAAACCCGCGCCTGGGAACTGCAGGGGCTAGTGTTGAACGTAGGGTTCTAAGGCAGTTTTATGCCCTTCATGAATACAAAAGGCCGCCCTTCTCTCCAGAGGGCGGCCTTTGTGTATCCGGGAAAAGGAGGATTAATCTTCGGCCCGGAAAACAAGGATGGGTTGCTCTGATTCGGCTCCGTAGAGACGTAGGGTGCGGTTGCTAATGGAGTAGCGGACCGTTTTGTGCAAGGCGGCATTGTAGGCCTGTTCCGTCTCAATTTCATTGCAAAGCGCGAAAGTGGAGCCGCCCGTGGGAAAGCGGAGGGTAGGAGTGCCGGCCGCCAACTCATACGTGCCCATCAGTTGGTTGCAGTAGGAGTGGGCATTATACGTGTTGCCGGCTGCCAGCATTATCAGGTCGGCGGAAGCGTTTTTGGGCGTCGCCTGGCCATTCACTTCGGTTAAGATCCAGCGCTGATCAAGCAGGTAAACGGGGGCGGGAACCGGCTCATCATCCTTGCTGCAGCTGCTAAATACCAGCGACAGAGAGAGTACTAGACCTGAGAGTACTGAACGAAACATAGCGCGGAAGAAAGAACGGTGGGAAGGCAGTAAGACCTGGCCTAAGCCAGGGGAGTACGCAAGAGAGCATCTAAAGCAGCAGATGGTTGCATGCATTAGATGCAAGTACCACACTACGCGTCAGAAACTCGCGGTAGTACCGCATTAATTATCAACTTTAGGCACTATTCCTTTATACTACTTCAAACTATATGAGCATATCCCGTGCGCAACGGACTCGGAAAGCCGTGGCATCTCTGGTATTGTTAGGAGTTGGCAGCCTTGCCTTTCAAGTGGCCGACACCGCTCCGGCCACCCAACTGCTGGCGCGCCTACAAGCATTTTACGCAGAAGCCCAGCCCGAAATTAGCTATGTGCACCTCAACCAGGTGGCCTACGCCGCCGGCGAAACGCTCTGGTTCAAGGCCTACGTGCTGAATAGCCAGTCGCACCAGCTCGACTCCCTGAGCAAAGTGTTGTACGTGGACATGGTGACACCCGGCCGGCAAGTGGTTTTTCGGCGCACCCTCTCCCTGCGGGGTGGGCTAGCCGAGGGCGACATTGTGCTGCCCGATACCTTGGCCCAAGGCGTGTACACCCTGCGCGCCTACACCAGCTGGATGCGTAACCAAGGCGAGGAGCTATTTTTTACACGCCGGGTGCCGGTGTGGCAGGCATCGGCTGAGGCTAGCGAGATAGGCTCCGTAAACGCCCGGGCAGCGGTGGTGGCGGGCAACGCCCGTAAATACGCCCGCCAGCTCGAAGCTAACCACAAGGCCGATGTGCAATTCTTTCCCGAAGGAGGCGAATACGTAGCTGACTTACAGACGGTAGTGGGCGTGAAGGCAACCGATGCTACCGGCCAGGGCCTAGCTGTGAGTGGTCGGATTCTGGATGAGCAAAACCAGGAGGTGACGTCCTTCACTACTCCCGCTCTGGGCATGAGCTCGTTTGGGTTTACTCCCACCGCAGGGCACCGCTACCACGCCCGCGTGGCCCTGCCCGATGGCACCACCACCGACTATCCGCTGCCGGTAGTGCAAGCGGCCGGCTGGCTATTAAACGTGCGCGAATTAGGTAATGACTACCAAGTATACATCCGGCACCAAGGCGCCGCCGGAGCCGCTCCGGCCCCAGAAACGCTCCGGTTGGTAGCGCACGTGAGGGGGCTGCCCGTATTTGTGGGGGAGGGCAAAATTTCGGGTTCGGAAACGTACCAAGCCTCCATCCCGAAGGCCAAGCTGCCGGCGGGGCTGCTGCACCTAACCGTGTTTGATGGGCAGCAGGTGGCCCGCGCCGAGCGCCTGGTATTTGTGCCCGAAGAGCAAGGCCTTCGTGTGACGCTCACGCCCAACAAGCCCACCTACCAGCCGCGGGAGGCCGTGACCATGCAGGTGGATGTGCGCACGCCCACCGGCGAGCCAGCCCCAGCGGAACTATCATTAGCAGTGGCCAATACGGCTGGTCTGCCCGCTGTTGGTACCACCGATGCCACCATGACGTCGCACCTGCTGCTGTCGTCGGAGCTGCGCGGCTACGTGGAAAACCCGGGCTATTACTTCCGCAATCAGACGGCCGCCACCCGCCGGGCCCTCAACGACCTGCTGCTAACCCAGGGGTGGAGCCGGTTTGTGTGGAAGGAGCTGCTGACCGATAAGCCTACCACGGCCGAGTACGTGTTTCCGGCAGAGCAGGCGCTCAGCCTGGGTGGTCAGCTAATTCGCCCAAACCAGAAGCCCGTGCCCAATGGCTCCCTGACGCTGCTGCAGAAGGATGCCAAAAATATAATCGTCAGCAACGCCAATCCTGAGGGGTACTTCCTGTTTCTGGGCTTCCCGGGGCAAGATACTACCCGCGTGCTGCTGCAGGCCCGCACGGAGAAGGGCAAAAGCAACGTCCTGATTAAGCTGAACGAGCTGTGGCCTACGCCTACCAAGCTGCTACCGGTGCCTCTGCTACCAGCGGCCACCAACCCGCAGGCCGAGGTACTGGCCTACGGGCAGCGCAGCCGCCGACAACAGGTGCTGGAGCGCCAGTTTCGGCCCGATACCACCAGTGGCATTGTGCTGCGTAACGTCACCATTCGGGGGCAGCGCCAAGCCCCACCCCGCGACCCTCGCTCCCTGCACAGCCAGGCTACCAATACGCTAGACCTAAGCAAAATCCCGAATGCCAACTCCTACGCTAATATCTTCGATCTAATTCAGGGGCGGATACCCGGCGTGACAGTTACGCGCACTGGGTTCTCATATAGTGTTCTCATTCGGGGTATATCCAGCATTATGGGCTCTACCACCCCGTTGTTCCTGCTAGATGGAATGCCCCTGAACGACGCGGATGGTTTGCTCACCATTCCGCCCAACGACGTTGAGCGCATTGAGGTGCTGAAGGGAGCCGATGCAGCTATTTATGGCTCGCGGGGCAGCAATGGAGCTATTGCCGTATTCACGAAGCGCGGCGGCTCGGATGATGTCCGCGGGCCGGCAGCCGGTGTTGTAGTGCGGACGCTCCCGGGTTTTTACCGCGCCCGGCAGTTCTACGCGCCCCAGTACGCCACCACTAGCCCCAAGCCTGACCCGCGTACTACCACACTCTACTGGCTGCCCCGGTTGCGGGTGCCGGCTTCTGGCAGTGCCCAGGTTACGTTCTATGCTTCAGATCAGGGCGGCACGTTCCGGGCGGCTGTGGAAGGTGTCTCATTAGGCGGTCAGCCCGTGGTATCCGAGACCAGCCTACAGGTACAAGACCGTAAATAAGCCGGCTCTTTTCCAACATTTGCGGCCCTGGCTCCCAAGCCGGGACCGATTTGTTTGCCCTATGCATCCTCCTGATTTGCTAACCGAACACACCGATACCCTGCCGTTTCAAGACCACTTCCTGCGAGTGCAGCACCTGCGACATCCGGCTCCGGAAGCTAATGAGAGGCCTACGCTGGTCTTTCTGCACGACTCCCTAGGCAGCATCCAGCTCTGGCGCTGGCCGTGGGGTGCCACGCCTTCGTGTACGACCGACGCGGCTACGGTGAGTCAGCGCCGTTTGGGCCAGTGCCGCGCACCGTGGCCTACCTAGAGCAAGAGGCCCTCACGGTGCCAGCCGTACTGCGGGCAGCCGGCATCGGTCGAGCAGTGCTGGTGGGTCATTCCGATGGCGGCACGCTGGCCTTGCTTACTGCGGCACAAGAGCCTGCATTGGTGGGCGCAGTTGTAACAATAGGTGCCCATGTGTTTGTGGAAGATGTAACGCTGATCGGCATCCGGGCAGCGCAGGCCCAGTATGCCTCTACCGATTTGCCTCAGCGCCTGGCCCGCTACCACGGGGTAAACACCAAGCCCATGTTCCGGGCCTGGACCGACACTTGGCTGCAGCCGGCTTTCCGGCACTGGAATATTGAGCGGTATCTGCCCCATATTCACTGCCCCGTACTGGTACTGCAAGGGGCTGCGGACGAATACGGTACCGCAGCCCAGGTAGAGGCTTTAGCCAGCCAAGTGGCAGGACCTGCACAGACGGTGCTATTGCCTGGCCTAGGCCACACCCCGCACCGGCAGAACCTCGGGCAGGTGCTGGAATATAGTAGCGCATTTTTACAGCAGGTACTGGCCTAGAGAGCTGCCGCTACAGTTTTGGCCGCCGCGTGGTTGGTTTACGGCTGCAGGCGGTAAGCCCCAAGTGCCAGGTTCGCAACTGAAATACCTCCGCATAAGTTGTACAGGTGCTGAGCGACGAAGCCAACGCGCCAGCAGAGCCAGACGCCCGCCATGTTTTCCTTCTTCCGAAAAAAGCCCCCGGCGCTGCCCTTCTCTGCCGCTATGAAGCAGGTTATCAAAACCAGCCGCATCGAGGCATTTCAGCTGGATAACGACTTTATTGCGGTACCGCACTTTCTGCTGGCTATGCTGCGGGAGCAGGACCCTACCGTAATGCCTGCCTTCAATCAACTGTTGGTCAGCCCCGTGCTGTTTGAGTACAGGTTGGCTACCGAGTTAATGGGGCTCCGTCTAACGAGCCAGCGCCTCTCCGAAAGCGCTAGTCTGCCGCTGACCCTGGAAATGGAAACCATGCTTCAGCACGCCCAGCAAACGGCTCAGCTACTGGAAGCGCCTGAGGTGGAAGCCGTGCACCTGCTGCTGTCGATGCTGCGCCAGCCTGGTAGCACGGCCGCCGAAGCCGCCGGCGAGTTTGGTCTCACTCACGACCTATTGGTAGCCCACCTCCGGCTACAAGAACAACAAACCTCGCCAGAATAGCGGTTGCCCTACGGTTGAGCTATAAAAGCGGGCTTTGCTGAGCAGTTTTGCCTGATTGACCGAGTGCCTGGGTGCCTTGGCCGGGTGGGGCACAGTGTTGGCCGCTTGACCACATCTGAGGGGAAAGGGAGACGTATATTCGATCAGAAGCCGGATGGGATTTTACCGGTTTTCAGCGCTATGTATAGTTTGTCTTCCGTATCCTTCATGTCTGAAACTCTGCTGCATTCCGAGTCATACGGCGAGATTACACTCTCACCGGGCATGACGTGTTTAATTGTACGTTGGCACGGCTTTGCTAACAGCCGCAACTTCCGTTTTCTGTTGAATAAAGCGCTGGAGCTTTACCGTACTTACTCAGTTCGGTATACCAGTTTGGCCTGGCTGAACGATACGCGGCACTTTGGCGCCCTGCTAACGGCGGATCAGGAATGGGTGAACACCAACTGGAACCCTCGCGCCTGGGCCGCGGGCATTCAGCAGATAAATTTTCTCGCGCCGGCTACGGTGTTCGGACAGATTGCCATTCAGCAATATGCCCATAACACCGCGCAACGAGCCGATTACCGCTTAGAAGTGCGGCACCATGCCTCCTTGGAAGAGGCCTGCCGCGACCTTAGCGCCCAGTAGTACACCTGCTAAGCAAGCTATGCCTCAGCCCTGCGCTGGGGCTTTTTTTGTGCTCAGACAGAACCAGCACCCGCCAGATGGAGTAGACGAAAGGGGGAAAGATGCACTCCTGCGCAATCTTTTTTGCGAGGGTGCTGTTGGCCCCGAACAGATCATTGTTATCTTCTGCCATGCAAGCACTTAAGCAGACTCTTCTCACGGCCACCTGCGCTTTTGCGGGTCTGGTTTCGACGCCCGCCCTGGCCTCCGGCGACCCCACGGCCACTTCGTCCGTCACGGTAGTAGTGTCGGCCCTAGCGTCTACGTCTTCGGTGGTTAAATTGTACTTCTATAATGTGCGCGAGAAGTTTCTTACGCACGGCGGTTACGCTTTTATGCGGGCTGTAAAGCCTGGGGGCCAAACGCAAATTTCGCTGCCCGTAGAGCTGCCCAACGGAGAGTGGGCCGTAGCCATTACCCAGGATACCAACAACAACGATAAGCTCGATAAGAACTTCATGGGCATTCCTACCGAGCCATTTGCCTTCTCTAACAACGTGCGCCCCCGCCTGGCCCCACCCGATTTCAACGACTGCAAGTTTATGGTGAGCGGCACGGGTAAGGTGGTAACAATTGCCTTGACTAAATAGCCTAGGCCAGTGCGCTAGGCCACTATTCTTTCCGGAAAGGGTGTCCGCCGCGTGCTAAGCGCTCTGTTATTTCCACGGCCCGGCGGGCGCGGGTTTCCGCCTGTCGGGCCGTGGCTATGTGCTGGGCTACCGCCCGCCGCATACTGCCCGAGAGTTTCTCAAACTGCTCACCAGCTTCGGGCCAGGCTTCGAAGGCCTCAGCAAGCTCCGCGGGCAGATCTACGCGGTCGGGCTCCGGGTCGGGGGAGAGGTGTAGCTGCACCTGCTGGCCTACCTGCACGCCCACTGCCCGGCATAGGTCTTTATTTACCATAAGGTAGCGCCCGCCGCCTGGCTGGGCTAATAGGCCTAGCCGAACGGGGAGGCCATTGAGCGTGCCTACCACTCGCTTGGTGGTGCCACCGAGCGCAACCAACACTAGGGGCGGCACTACTACTATTTGGGTGGGCATAAAGCTGGGGCCGCCGTGCTCTAGGTACGCCTCAAAGGAAATGACATCAGACATAGTCCCGAACATACTCGGGTTTGGGTGGCGCCGCAAGTACCCTGGCCTAGCGCAGTCCGCCCTGGGGCTAGCGGGCACTGAAAGGACCTATATACTGTTCTAGAAATGGTGAATGTGGCTGGCGCCTTACTCTAATTAGGGCTTGTAGTCCTGGCTGGGGTATCGGCCTAAAACATTTACTGGGCGCCGCGGCTTATACGCGCCTGAAATCGTAACACCTTGACTTATGAAAATAGAAATCTGGTCTGATATCGTGTGTCCGTTCTGCTATATCGGCAAGCGGCGCCTAGAAAATGCGCTGGCAAATTTCCCGCACGCCGATAAAGTAGAAATTCAGTGGCACAGCTTTGAGCTTGATCCGCAGGCGCAGCCCGAGCCCGGCGTAAGTCTCTACAAGCGCCTCGCCGCCAAGTACGGCAACACCGAAGCCTGGGCCCGCCAAATGAGCGCCAACATGACGCAGTCGGCCGCTGAGCTAGGCCTGGCGTTCGACTTTGACCATGCCGTGCATGCCAACACCTTGCATGCCCACCGCTTGGTGCACCTAGCCGAGCGCCACGGCAAGCAGGATGCCGCTAAAGAGCGTTTCTTCAAGGCGTATTTGGAAGAAGGTGAAGACCTCAACGACTTCGCTACGCTCACGCGCCTGGCCACCGAAATCGGGCTTCCTGCCGCCGAAGTAGAGCAGGTGCTGCACTCCGATGAGTTTACGCAGGACGTGCGCCACGACGAGTACCAGGCCCGTCAGATTGGGGTGCGCGGCGTGCCCTACTTCGTCTTCGACGATAAGTACGCCGTATCGGGGGCGCAGCCCAGCGAGCTGTTCCAGGAAGTGCTGGAGAAAGTGTGGGAAGAGTCGCGCCCGCAGCCGGTACAACTGGCCGGTGCCGACGGCGCCTCCTGCGACATCGACGGCAACTGCTAGGCCACCACTCGTTCTGAAACCACACAGGGCCACCTCACGTGAGGTGGCCCTGTGTGGTTTTATAGGCTGACCGGCTTATTCCGTGGGCGTACGGTCTTCAAACACGAGCAGAGGCTTAATGGAGTTCGTAGCGTCGTATAGTCGTAGCTCGCGGCCCTTAATTTCATAGCGCACGGTACGCGGTAAGGCTTCCAGGTACCGGGTTTCTATGTTCAGTGCGCCACAGGAAGTTTTTGTAGACGCCTGCTGGCTAATGGTGAGCAGGCCAGGCTCCTTGCCCAGGGAGAAAGTGCCTCCGAAGGAATTACACGGCCCTAGGCCAGTAGTGCGGTCTACGCCACCCGTAAACTCGATGTAAGAGCGGTAAGTGTCACTGTAGCTAGAAAGCGAAATCGGAAAATCCTCCACCTGCACCAGCATCCAGCGGGTGTTATATAGTGAGGACTCCGGACGATTGTCTTTGCAGCCGGAAACAAGGGGCAGGAACGTAAGGCAGCAAAGCAGAGTAAACAGGTAGCGCATATGGAGGTAGCATAAGAAGGTGGGGTATATAGCTACGGAGCCCACCCACCCCTACATGGTTGCATTGAGCCCAGGTATTCCCACACCCGGCCTAGCGGCTGGCTAGGCGGCTCTCGTAGCCGCTTTGCGCCAGGAAGGCTTTGGCATCCCGGATGGAGAGAATGTCGGTGAGGGCCTGCTTCTTGTCGGTGGCTTGATTGTAGTAGGCTTGGCAGATTTTATAGCCCACGTAGTAGCCCAGGTCGCAGGGCTTTTCGGGGGTTTCCTGGCTGCCGTTAGCAAGCCAGTTGTCGGAGTTGGTGCCCAGCATTTCCTTTTTGAAGTCGGCCCATAACTCTTTTTCGTGGGCATTGCCATAGGTGTGTAGGCGGCGGTTGGCTCCGCCGGGCACACCGGTCACTAGTTCGGAGACAAAGTCGGCCATTCCTTCACTAAGGGCATAGCTAAGCAGGGTGCCATCCTGCGCGCCCTGGTTGCGGTGCACCAGCTCGTGCACCATCAGCTCGGGCATCACGGAGACCGGGGAGCACCGGTTGCGCTGCACCAAGCTCAGTTCCGAGGTGTTCACGCCTGGTCCGTTGGCTACCTGATCGGCCCCAATGAGCAGCCCCGCATCCGACACTGTGCCACCCGATACCCAGCCGCCCACCACAAAGTACACGTTCTGAAAGCGTACCGCCGGATACAACTACTGAAAGCGCTTGAAAGCCGCCACAATCTGAGGCTTTTGCTTGGCAATGGAGAGAGTGGTGGCCTGAATAGACTGGTAGTATTTGGGCCGCTGCAAAATACGCTTAGTAAACGCAGCGTCGTTCTTGATTTTCAGGTTGTAATAGTCCTTCAGGCCCTGCGAGCCTTTATCAAAATACTCGCGTCGAAAAATGGCGCGGGCCTGCGCCGTATCATGCTGTGCAGCGGCGTAGGCCTGCCAGAAATGGTCAATATCCGTCGTGACGAGTTTCACGTCCTGGGGGCGCTTGATCAGCTCTTTGTCCTCCAGCTTGCGGGCTTTGGCTAAGAGCCTAGGCCACTGCTTGTGGCTGTGCAACAAGTTAAGGTCAGAGTCTTCGGCAATGTACTTGGCATCAACGTAGCCCGCCTTAATGGCTTGCTCCAGGTTGGCCAGGGCGTGGGGCGCGTCGTTCTGCAGCCCGTAGTAGCAGGCTATGTTGTAGTAGCTCACGGCCTTGTAGCGCGGCGTGGCCGTGGGCTCTTGCGCTACCAACTGATAAGCCTTGATAGCCTCCGGATAGTTCTTCTGTTTGCTGATCTGCTGAGCGCGCGCAAGTAGGGAATCGGCGCGGGTGGGCGTTTGGGCGAAGGCCGCCGTGCTGGCGGCCAGCAGGCAACAGGAAAGTAGATAGTGTTTCATAGCATCGGCGTGAATAGGTAGATAAAGCGGTCTGCGGAGGCAGATGGATTAGCTGCGCAAAGCGTTGCTCAGAGCATGCAAGCTGCATAAAAAAAGCGCTGCCCAGATAGGCAGCGCTTTTATTTTAAACGCGGAGTAGTGGCCTAGGCCACTTGCTGTTGCAACTGCGCCAGCTGCTGCGAAATGAAGTCAACTTCCTGAGGAGAAAGCTGTACGTCGATGGCGTGGGCGTTCTGCACGGCCTGCTCGGCGTTGCGGGCTCCCACCAGAGCCACCGAAATACCAGGCTGCGCCAGCGTCCAGCGCAGCACCAACTGGCCTAGCGTGGCGTTTTTGCTCTCCGCCATGGGCCGAATCTTATCCAGGAAGGCATTTACGCGCGTTACACTCTCGGGCTTGAACAGCGGGTGGGTAGCGCGCAGGTCGCTGGCCTCAAAGTGCTGACCCGGCTTGATCTTACCCGTAAGCAAGCCCAGCTGCATGGGGCTGTAGGCCAGGATGGCCTTGTTATTCTCTATGCAATACGGCACCACGTCCTTCTCAATGTCGCGGCGCACCATGCTGTAGGGCACTTGGTTAGAGGCTAGGTTTACCACCTTTTCGGCGGTCTGCATTTGCTCCACCGAGTAGTTACTCACGCCTACGGCGCGCACCTTGCCTTGCTCCACCAAGCGGGCTACGGCCTCCATGGTTTCTTCAATGGGCGTGGTCTTGTCGGGCCAGTGAATTTGGTAGAGGTCAATGTAGTCGGTGCCAAGACGGCGCAGGCTATCCTCTACTTCCTTCATGATGCTCTCGGGCGCGGCGTACTTGTACACGTCTAGGTCGTGGCCGTTGTTATCCTTGGTCTTCATGGCGAAGTCGCCTTTGGCCAGGTCCCAGCGCATGCCAAACTTGGTCAATATCTGTACTTTGTCGCGGGGGAGGCTCTTGATGGCTTCGCCCACAATTTCCTCGCTCAAGCCCTGCCCATAAATGGGGGCCGTGTCGATGCTGGTCACGCCCAGGTCATACGAAGCGTGGATGGCGCCCACGGCATCATTTTGCTCGGTGCCGCCCCACATCCAGCCGCCGGCTGCCCAGCTGCCAAACGTAATGCGGGAGACTTGCAGGCCGGAGTTTCCTAATTGAATGTATTCCATGAGTAAAATCGGTACGTAAAGCGGGCCGTGCCCGCCAGTTTGAGGGGAAATAACCGCCCTAGGTGGGCAATGTTGCACTGGCCTAGGCAAGCCACCCATAAGAAAACGGCCGCCTCAGAGCGAGGCGGCCGTTTTACTACACGCTAATTCTAGAGAGCCAGGGGCTTACATAGAGCCGCTAGTGGTCGAAGACGAGCTGGTTTTGGTTTTCTTACCCGTCGATTTTTTGGTCGAGCGGCTGCTGCGGTTCATAGAGCCGGAGCCCGAAGTGGTGCCCATAGTGCTACCCGACGTAGACATGCCCGAGCCAGACGTGCTGCCCGAGGTAGTGGTGCCGGAAGTAGAACCCGAGGTGCTATACGTAGTAGAGCCCGAGGTCGAACCCGACGTAGTGCCCATGGTACCCGACGTGGTACCGGTAGTACCCATGGTGCCGGCCGTAGTGGTGCCTGAAGTCGTGCTTATCGTACCCGAGGTAGTACCCATTGTGCCCGACGTGGTGCCCATCGTGCCTGATGTTGTGCCCGCTGTAGTACCCGAAGTTGTTCGCATGGTGCCGGAAGTAGAGCCGGACGTGCTGTAGGTAGTTGAGCCCGAAGTGGTGCCCGAAGTAGTGCCGGCAGTAGTACCCGAAGTAGTAGTTTGAGCGAAGGCAGAAGTAGCACCTAAAGCGAGAGCAGCGGCGAAAGCAAATGCAGTTTTCATAGGAAGAGTTTTGATGTTGTTGGTAAGAGAGGGAGTATGTGAGCCGCAGGGGCTTGTCCAGTCAATACGGCCGGCTTAGGGAAGTGTTATAGCCGAACTGCAAGATGGGTTTATATATAACCTATTGAATATCAGATGTCGCTTGCTGGTGCCCGTAACGCAAGCGGCTTGAAATAAGCCTTTTTAGCCTGCTTTCGGGCTTCTGCTGGCGTTAGCTCTTACCTGCGCTCGGGTACGAAAGCAGCATGGTGTAAAATTCTGTTCTACTGCATTATATGCGTCTACGCAGAACATCCGGTCAAACTTCAGAGTAAGCTCATCCTAACGGTGGAGCTTTGCCTGGCCCACCGTACATAGTCCTGATTTTCTCCTCACCTCCCACTTCTTCCGCATGAAACCCCACTTCATTTTCGCCACCGGTATTGAAAACAGTTATCCAACAATTCAGAACGGGCGGGTGCGGATGGATGAAATGGAGAAGTGCGGCCACTACAAGTTCTGGCAGAAGGATTTTGACCTGGTAGAGGAGCTCGGAATTTGCTTTCTGCGCTACGGGCCGCCTATTCATACCACGTGGCTGGGCGCTGGTAAATACGACTGGAGTTTTGCCGACGAAACCTTCCGCGACCTGTACCGGCGCAATATTGCCCCCATCGTGGACCTATGCCACTTTGGGGTGCCCGACTGGGTAGGGAATTTTCAGAACCCCGATTTTCCGGAGCTATTTGCGCAGTACGCCCGCGACTTTGCCGCTCGCTTCCCGTGGGTGCAGCTCTACACACCCGTCAATGAAATGTACATCTGCGCCGAGTTTTCGGCGTTGTATGGCTGGTGGAACGAGCAGCTGCGCTCAGACGAAGCCTTCGTGACAGCCCTTAAACACATTGTGAAAGCCAATGTGCTGGCCATGAAATCCATTGCCGAGGTGCGCCCCGATGCGCTGTTCATCCAGAGCGAGTCGTCGGAGTACTTCCACGCCGAGAACCCCGCTGCCATCCGGCCCGCCGAGCTGATGAACTCCAAGCGGTTTCTGTCCCTCGACCTCAACTACGGCCGGCGTGTGGACTCCGAGATGTACGAATACCTGATGGACAACGGCATGACGCGCGAGGAGTACCACTTCTTCCTGCACAACCGCCTCAAGCACCAGTGCATCATGGGCAACGACTACTACAAGACCAACGAGCACCGCGTAAAGGCCGATGGCAGCACTAGTGCCTCGGGGGAGGTGTTTGGCTACCATGTCATTACGCGCCAGTACCATGACCGGTACCGTCTGCCCGTAATGCACACCGAAACCAACATGTGGCAGGGACCCTGCGGCGACGAAGCCGTGAACTGGCTCTGGAAGGAGTGGGCCAACGTGCTGCGAGTACGCAACGACGGGGTGCCCATTGTGGGTTTCACCTGGTATTCCCTCACCGACCAGGTAGACTGGGATACAGCCCTGCGCGAGAACAACGGCATCGTGAACCCCCTAGGCCTCTACGACCTCGACCGCAACATTCGGCCGGTGGGGGAGGCCTACAAGCAACTCATTCAGGACTGGCGGCAGGTGTTGCCGGCGCAGAGCATTTGCTTGCAGGTACCCATTGTGATGCCCAATGATAGCCAGGACGACTGGGCCGAAGACAAGAAAACGGAGGCCAAGCAAGCCAGTCAAGACGCCTCTACCACTGCCGCCAACACGCCCTCCCCGGCTTCCCTGTAAGTATTCGTTTTTCCAACAACCCCTCCCTCATGCGTTTTCAAGATAAAGTAGCCCTCATCACGGGCGGAGCCAGCGGAATAGGCCTAGCCACTGCCAAGCGCCTAGCCAGCGAAGGTGCCCGCATAGTGCTAGTAGATCTAAGCCAGGAAAACCTCAACAAGGCCCTCCCGCTGGTGAAGGCCGCCGGCGCCCCCGAGGCCTGGGGCAGCGTGTGCAACGTGTCGGTTGAGGCGCAGGTAGAAGCCTCCGTGAAAGAAGCCTTCGACAAGTTTGGCCGCCTGGATGTGATAGTGAATAACGCAGGCCTGATGCAGTTTAAGCCACTGGAAGAACTCACGGGCGAGGACTGGCTGCGCATTCTGAACGTAGACCTGCTGGGTGCATTTTACTTCATCAAGCAGGCGTTTTTGCACATGAAGCCGGGCGGCAGTATCGTAAACGTGTCGAGCATTCATGCCGTTGAAACCAGCCCGCTCGTAGCGCCCTACGCCGCTGCCAAAGCCGCCGTAAACTCCCTAACCCGCTCGGCGGCGCTGGAAGGCAAGCCCAAAGGCCTGCGCATAAACTCCGTGCTGCCCGGCGCCATTGATACTCCCATGCTCTGGGAAAACCCCAATGTGAAGTCGGGGGTGGAAAAGATTGACCGCGCCGATGTGGGCCGCGCCGAAGACATTGCCGCCCTCATTGCCTATTTGGCCTCCGATGATGCGGCTTTTGTGCAAGGGGCAGAAATACGGGCCGATGGCGGCCGCCTCGACCGGCTCTAGGCCACTGCTCAGTAATTCAGTAATAAAGAAAGGCCCTCGTGCTTCTACCAAAGTTTACTGGTTGAAGCACGAGGGCCTTTCTTGCATGTTCTTGCGTCAGCTAACCGGCCTAGGCCAGTACTTGCAGGGCTACCAGCTCGGTGCGCAGCTGCTCCGGCGACTGAAAGTGCACGGTGTGCAGGCCTACTGCTTCGGCCGCGTGAATATTTCGCTCGTTGTCGTCGATGAACACGGCCTGGCTGGGGTCAACCTGGTAGCGCGTGAGCAGGGTGTGGTAGAAATCGGGGAAGGGCTTGCGCGACTTCTCCGTGCCCGACACCACAATGCCCTCAAACCAGTGCAGAAACTCAAACTGTTCCAGCGCAATCGGGAACGTCTCTTCCGACCAGTTGGTGAGGGCATACAGCCGGTAGCGCCCACTGTCGCGCAGCTCCGTCAGGATATCCACGGTGCCCTGAATGGCGCCGCCCAGCATCTCGGGCCAGCGGCCGTAGAAATGCTCAATCAGCTCGCGGTGTTCGGGGTGCTTGGCTACCAGCAGGGCCGTGCCCTCGGCAATGGTGCGGCCGGCGTCCTGCTCCTCGTTCCAGTCGGGGGTGGTAACGGTGCTCAGGAAGGATTCCATTTCCTGTTCATCCGTGAAAAGCTGCTTGTAGAGGTAGCGCGGGTTCCAGTCGATGAGCACGCCGCCGAGGTCGAAAACAATGGTGGTAATGGGAGAGGAAGACATAAGGCAGAAAACGACAAATACTGATGGGCACCAACTGTGCGGGAAGTGGCCTAGCCGGCACGTTAGCCACAAAAGAAGCAAAACCGCGGTAGAAAGACAGGCCTAGCCCTGCATCCTCATGTTAACACTCTGTTTTCTTTCTGCGTAGGAACGAGCTGTACTTCACCCCCGATACGCATGGCTCAACAGCAAAACTCAACCGGCAGCTCCGACTGGAGCTCTCCCGGCGGCCTCTCGCCCATCCCGAAGGAAGAGCTGCACCGCCTCCTCGACGAGGAAAACATTGAAGAAAAAGACCTGGCGAAAAAGGTGAAACACCTGGCCGACAGCATCCGCGAAACCTACGAGAAAGTGTCGGGCGAGAAGCTGAAGCCCGCCGACATGGAGCCCTTCCGGGAACTGGTGCAGCGGGAAGCCGAAGGCTATCTGGCCCGCCGCCCACACGTGTAGGCCACACCCGCCCGGCAGGCCGCAGGTGGCTAAGTAGCTCAGCTAAAAGGCACTGCTTTGGGGCCGCTACAGCAGGTGCCACCGTAACCTAGCCGCGGCAAGCGAGTATTAGAAGAAGGCTTGGCAGCTACCACCTTGCGTGGGGCAGCAGGGCCTTCTTCTGTTTTTATCCGTTCTCCTCACCACCTTTTCTATGAAAACTACTTTGTATGCGGCCCTGCTGCTACTCATTGGGCTGCTTAGCAGTTGCTCGTCGCCGGTTGCCGTGCAACAAAAGCCCGGCGTCGATTTTAGCCGGTACCGCACCTACGATTGGGCTAAGACCGACGTTAAGTCGGCCGACTCCCAGAACCCCATTTACAAAAGCTCCCTCAACGACGAGATGATTCAGAATGCCATCAATACTGAGATGGCCAAACGAGGCATCCGGCAGGTGCAGGGCAATGCCAAACCCGATTTCTACCTGACTTATCACCTCTACATTGAGGAGGCCGAGCGGCAGGTGGCTAACCCGCCCGCACCCGGCTACGCTTTCCCGTATGCCATGTCGTACCGGGGGCGGTTTCTGCCCATCAACTACGGCTATTGGTACACTACTCCTTACTACAACACCGGCTACCGCACCGAAACCTACCAGGAAGGCACTATGATTCTGGACGTGGTAGATGCCCGCAGCCATAACTTGGTGTGGCGCGGCTCCATGGCCGACCCCGTTGGCAACCCCGCCCGCATAGGTGAGGAATTTGCCAAAGCCTCCAAAGACATTCTGGACAAGTTTCCGGTAGAGGAGAAAAAATAACCCTGCCCCAACCACCCTACAAAAGCCCCATCTGCACTCCAGATGGGGCTTTTGCCGTTAATGGCGGCCTGCTACGAAGAGTAGGACTTTTAGTGACCTATGTTAACTTATTGAGTAATTGTCGTCAAAAGAAAGACCTTCGGCGCGCAGTGTGTATCTTGAACTATGCAGCTATTGGCCCATACTCCTTGCTTACGTGTTCTCTACGACGACCAGCATCAGTGGCTGTACGCGCAGTGGTACGGGCGGCTGAACGAGGCCGTGGCCAAAGAAGGGTGCGCTCTGTTGCTCGAACACCAGCGGGCCCAACGAACCACCAAGCTGCTCAATGATAACATTCTCATTACGCACCCCTGGGCTGAGGGTATTAGCTGGGGCGCCCGGGAGTGGTTGCCCGCCATGGCCACAGCCGGCCTGCGCTACTTGGCGTGGGTGTACTCGCCCCATCTGCTGAGTCGGATGGTGTTCGATCAGTCACAGCTGGATGTGGTGTTTCCCATGGCGGCGGCTTTCGATGACGTGGCGCAGGCAGTGGAGTGGCTGCAAAACCAGCAGCCCGAGGTGGGTGCCGCTCTTTCTAGTCGGCAGTGGTAAGCGGCTAGGCCAGTATTTGGCAAACGCCCGGCGTGGCCTAGGCCACTCGCCCCAACCAACTCATTTCCTCACTGCGGTTTTGCGGCTCAGTTGTGCGTGCGGCTAGTGGTAAGCATGCCCGTACACTCCAGTTTACTGCCTGCTGAGGAAGGGTGGTTGACTTTGTTTTGTTATATTTACTGTAATTTGCTGTACTGGGCTGCAATTGGGCCCAGTTGTGTTGATTTCATCTATTTCAGAAAGCTGCAGCTTGTAAGTCGAGTTGGTATGAAAGAATTTTTACTTGCACTATTTCGGAGCAGCCTGGCTTTTTTACTACTAGTTGCTCCCACATTGGGCTTGAGCCAGCAGGTACAGAAAGTGGTAGTTGCGCATCAGAACCCATGGTACAAGGAGGAGTACTCCGTGCTAACCAACAACAAAACCGTGAAGCAGGGGCCGTACCAGAAGTCGATCGGCAAAAACAACCTGCCGCTGGTTCGTGGCTTCTACAGCAAAGGGCAAAAAGACAGCACCTGGACCACCTTCTACGCCGATGGGGAAACCTTGCGAGAGCGGGGCGCATATGAGCAGGATCAGCGAGTAGGAATGTGGGAGTTCTACACGCCCACGGGCACACTAGCGCAGAACTACGATTACACGTACCGGCAGGTGCTGTTCAGCAAGCCCATAACCAACGACAAGTGCGTGTTTAAGGTGTGGAGCGCAGAAGACGACTGCCGCGACACGCTGCAGCTGGAAAGAAAGCCCGTGTACATTGGCGGCCTTGAGGCTATGCAGAGCGTTTTGCAAGAAAACCTGAAGTACCCGGTGCAAGCGCTGCAACGCCGCATCAGTGGCACAGCCAAAGTAGCCTTCCTGATTGATGCCGAGGGCAACACCTCTGAGTACCGCGTGGTGAAGAAGCTGGGCAGCGGCTGCGATGCTGAGGCCCTGCGCCTAGCGAAGCTGCTACCCGCCACCTGGGTGCCCGCCCGCCTAGATGGGCGGGCCGTGACGGTGGTGTGCGAGTTGCCGGTAGTATTTGCCCTACCTACGCCGGCGCAGAAAAGCCCGCCAAGTAAGAGCGCTAAGCGCAAATACGTAGCTCGTTCTTCGACTCGGTAAGGCTTTTTACGCTGCTTTCACTTGTGCGCCAAGCTGGTGGCTACTCAAACCAGTGAACGGTGAAGGTGGTACCCTGGCCTACGGTGCTGGTAACTTCCAGGTGGCCGCCCCGGCTGTCGAGGATGCGCTGCACTAGGTAGAGACCCACGCCAGCTCCAGGCACTTGCGGGTTTTGGCGCTCAAATAGTTGGAAGAACGTGGCAGGGTCTTGGCGGAGCTCCATGCCCACTCCATTATCCTGCACGGTAAGCTGGGGCTGCCCGGCCTCCGAGATTGAGCTGATAATCTGCACGTGAGCGGGGCGGTTGGGGTCGGCAAACTTAAGGGCATTGCTGAGCAGGTTGTGTAGCACGCTGCGCAGGTTGGCACGGCCGTACACTAGGGTGGGAGCGGCACTCAGCTCCAAATCAATAGTTGCCTTTACTTCCTGTACTTGAGTGCGTAGGCCTAGTAGTACTTCCTCTAGCACGCTTCGCAAATCCAGGTTCTCGGTGGGGGCGGCTAGCTCCCGCTGGTCTTGCACGGTGGCAGCTAGCTCCTGCAGGGTGCCATCAAGCTGGCTCAAGGCCTCATCTACCATTGCCAATAGCTGCTCCTGCTCGGGGTCCTGGAAGGTAGCAGTGCGGCGCAACTCCTCAAACAAGCCGCGCAGGTTAAACAAGGGCTGCTTCAGGTCGTGGGAGGCCGTGTACACAAAGGTGTCCAAGTCGCGGTTGGTGCGGGCCAGCTCATCGTACTGGGTCTGCAGTACTTCGCGCAGGCGGTGCTGGTCATCCACATCCGTGCAGGCCCCAAACCACCGCAGGCCCCGAGAATCGGCCAGCTGCCGCGCCCTAATGATGTGCCACCGGTACTGCCCATCGTGGCGGCGCATCCGGTAAAGGCCCTCATAATCGTCGCCGGAAGCTACCGAATGCACCCAGCGGCGGGCGGCGGCGGCTTGTTCAGAAGAGTCGAGTAGGGCCACCCAACCAGTAGGGCCTAGCTCCTGGGCCGATAGTCCGGTGTAGTCGCCGGTGTGCTGATTGTAGTAATCAATGAACCCTTCGGCCGTTGCCGTCCAGATCAGCTGCGGAATACTGTCGGCCAGGAAACGCAGCTCGGCTTCGCCACGGCGCAGTACCTCCGATAGCTCCCGCTGGTCGTGTACTTCCGTTACGGCTCCGTGCCAGAATACGGGTTTATCGGGGGCGTGCAGCTCGGGCAGAGCGCGGCTAAGCATCCAGCGGTATTGCCCATCGTGGCGGCGCAAGCGGTACTCAAAACTCCAGCCCACGCCGGCGGCCCGGGCCGCATCGGCATGGTAGAGCGCCCGCAGGCGGTCATCCGGATGAATAAGCAGCGGCCAAATGGCATTAAGGTCGGCGGTGGGGGGCTGGCCCGTAAAGTAGTACCACTGAGGACTCACGTACTCATACTGCCCTTCCGCATCCACCGTGAACGTAATCTGGGGGGCGGTTTCCGTGAGCACCCGCAGGCGGGCATCGAGCCGCCGCGTTTCCAGCGAAAGCTCGTGGGCCCGTTGGCGCGCTTCTTCCTGCCCGGTAACATCCACGGCAAACAGCAGCAAGCCTTGTGGCTGGTCGTTTTCGTCGTGCAAGGGCTCCAGCGCCAGGTCGAAATAGCGCTTCGTAGCCGTGGCGTTGGGTAGCTCGGGGTCCGAGGAAGCAAAGGGGTAGGCTTTGGCCACGTAAGGCCGGCCCGACAAGTACACCTGCTGCATCACCTCCAGTAAATCGGCCGCTAGGCCACCGCGGTGCTCGGCCAGCGGCTCGCCGGTGGGGGTGTGGCCGCCAAGCAGCGCCTGCATAGCTTCATTCACAAACCCGTAGCGTAGCTCCGGCCCCAGAAGGGTAGCAATGCCCGCGGGCATGTGCCGAAGGATACTCTGAAGCTGATGATCGTGCATGAAAAGGAAAGCAGGGAAGGAGCGCTGCCGCAGGAGGCGTGAGTAGAAGCGAGAGGCCTAGGCCAGGTTAGGCGAAGGAGTGGTAGGCGTGTTGGCCCCAAATACTGCCTGGCGGACCAGATCTACCAGTAGGGCGTCGGCAATGGTGAGCGTTTCGGGAGTGGGCGGCACTTGATTGGGCAGCAGGAAACCCTCTAGCGCCGTAAAGCCTTCAGACTCTAACGGGTGGAAAGCCATTGACCAGTTAGAGAAGCTACGGCCCGGAATGGGCTTGTCTACCAGCTTCGTGACGTGCGAGTGCCGGCCGTCGCGGGCAATCCGCTCGAAAAGTGGCTCAATTATGCTTGGGTCACCTTCAATCAGCTGCGCAATGTTGCCGTGGCTATAGAATAGCACGCCCGTAACGTTGTGCCGGGCATTGTCGCGGCGACACTGGTCCAGCAATTCCTGTAAATCTTGGTCAGAGAGGGGTCTGACCGCCCGGCTCATATATACAATGTGATTCATGCGGTACTGTAATGCGGCGTGCTGTGTACTAACGGTTACCGCTGTGCTCAGACGGTGTGCGCTCTAAACACCAAGGTAGAAGAGGGAAGTACGGAAAGTAGAACGGTAGTGGTTGTTTATGGTTGAGGTTATGAGCGCTACGCCGTCGCAAGGTACGTACGAAGACTTTCCCAGCGGACCAGCAACACACTCAGAAACAACAGCGAAACTACATAAGTTAAGCAGAACAATTAGTTTGCCAGCCCGGGCCCCACCAGTAGTTTTGGTAGGCCAGTTGAGCCTGGTCAGGTGCCCCTAGGCGGTATCGCAAAAATAGGCGGGGCTACAGCACATGTAGCCCGTAGGCCAGAGCCAGCTCCGCAAAAACAATGGGGGAGCGGTCATCTAGGAAGTAGACGCTCACGTTCAAATCGTACGCACTGCATAGTAGCATGTGCATACTCGGGATATACAGCGTAAAGGGTGTTTGCTCGCGTAGGCCACTTGTACTCACTGCAATAAACTCCGCCCAGCTCACCAACGGCCGCACTGTGCCATCGGCAGGGTGCACAAAAAGTATCTCGTTGCCACGAAACAGTGAGGCCAGCAGATGCACAAAACGCTCTTCCTCGCGCAGATAGAAGCGGTAATCTTGCAAGGAACTGAGGGTGGCAAAGCTCAGGGTAGCTTCCTCCGCTTCTTCCTCACTGAGCCAATGGTCGTGCAGGGAAAGGGTGCGCCGCTGTATGCCCGGCTGGGGCAGCAGCTCACCATGCGCAGCCAGTTGCTGAAGAAGCTGTAGCGCAGGAGAATCAGGCGGAGGGGAAGGCATGGCAGTTTTCCTACGTATGCTGGCTCTTCGGCGAGCGGCACTGGCCTAGGCCTACCGGCTAATGGGCCCGCTCAAAAACGAGCCTAGGGGTCAGGGAGTTGTCGGGCCCGAAGAGGCGAAGTTGCTCCCCTTTGATTTCGTAGCGCGAGGTGCGAGGGAGCGCGCTCAAGTAGCGCATTTCAAGGAGTTGCGCGGGGCAAGCGGCTTTGGTAGAGGCCTGCTCGCTGAAGGTAAGTGTACCAGAAGCACTACCCAGAGCATAAGTACCACCAAATGAATTGCAGGAAGCCAGGCCTTCGGTTTTACGCGTGTCGCTGGCCAGCAGCAAGTAAGCCCGGTTGGCATCGGAAGAACTGGCAGCAGTTAAAGGAGTTTCCTCTACCTGCACCAGCAGCCAGCGGGTGTCTTCGAGCTGCGCGGCCGGTGGAGGAGTATCATTATCGGGCTGGCAACCAGCGAGCAAACCAAGGGTAAATAGAGTAAGGATAGCTAAGCGCATAAACGGAGGGTAGGACAAATGGCGCAGGTACAAAATAGAGAGAGGGTCCGGTAAAATGGTTGCACGAGTGGATTAACCACTGGGGCCACAAATACCCGGTTAAGAGCAGACGAGCAGGGTTGCCAACTGAACCGGTAGCAGGACCATACTGCTTAGAAAAGGGCTTTTTGAGCAAGCTGAGCAATATCTAGGCCAGTAAGGCGCGCGTATGGGAAGAAGTGTAGTCACCCGTGAGCTTAATTTGTATGGCACCTATCCTACTTCACCAATTGGTTGAAAATACTCCATCGGCTTCTCGGCGGGGTCAGTGCTGGCGCTGCACTAGCATGGCTAGGCCACTAGGGCTGCTACTGCTGCTGGTAGGCTTACTGCAGAGCTGCGCCACCGCCAAGCTAGGAGCTAGTGGGCAAAAGAAGGTGCAGGGCAAAACGTACGTCATCATTGGCGCTTCCAGCGGATTTGGCCGCGGCATGGCCGAGCAACTCGGCACTATGAAAGCCAACGTGGTATTGGCGGCCCGCCGCGCCGAGGTGCTGGAAGAAGTGGCTGATAAAATCAGGGCGGCGGGCGGCACGGCCCTGGTAGTGCCCACCGACATTAGTCAGCCCGAGCAGGTGCAGCGCCTAGCCGATGCGGCTATGCAGAAGTACGGCCGCGTTGATGTGTGGGTGAACGATGTGGGCGTGGGCGGTATCGGGCGCTTCTGGGAAATGCCGCTGGCTGATTACTCGCGCATGATTGATGTGAACCTGAAGGGCATTGTGTACGGCAGCCAGGTGGCCATTAAGCTGTTTCGGGAACAGGGCCGGGGCGTGCTCATGAACCTGGGCTCGGTGGAAAGCCATGTGCCCCTGGCCTACCACGCCGTGTACGCCTCCACCAAAGGCGCCATCAAAAACCTCGACCAGGCCCTCAACCAAGAGCTACGCCTGAGTGGGTACAAGAACATTGAGGTAGTAACTATTGAGCCTTGGGCCGTGGATACGCCCTTCTGGGGCCACGCCGCCAACTACAGCGGAGGCACGCCACGCATGGCCGCCATGGACCCGCCCTCCAAAGTGGTAAATGCCATGGTGCGCTCGTCGGTGCGGCCGCGGCAGGAGCTGCCCGTAGGCTGGAAGGCCCGCGGAGCCGTAACCTCGCACCGGGTGCTGCCCCACTTTACGGAGCGCATTTCGGGCAACATTGCCCACCGCTACCAAATTAAAACTGCCCCGCCGGCCCCGGCTACTACGGGCGCTGTGCATCAGCCCATGGCCACGGGCCGCGGCGTAGACGACGGGGTGCGCCAGCGCATGAAGGAAGAAAAGCGGCAACGCAAGCAACTGAAACGCACCGGTGCCGCTGCCGCCCGCTAGGCCAGTATAGAACAAGCAACAGCGGCCCGGTGTAAAGGCATGCTAGTCTTTACACCGGGCCGCTGTGCGTTAGATTCGGGAGGGCGCCACGCCGTACATTTTCTTGAAGGCGAAGGAGAAGTGGGAAAGGTCTTCGAATCCCACCTCCAAGTAGGCTTCGGAGGGCGCTTTGCCCTTCTCCTTGATCAGGTAATAGGCCTCTTGCAGCCGGCGCTGCAGCAGCCAGCGGCTAGGGGAGAGATGAAATATCTTCTCGAAATCGCGCTTAAAGGTGGCCAGGCTGCGGCCCGTGAGGTAAGCAAACCGGCGTAGCTGCACGTTAAAATGAAAGTTACGGGTCATAAACGCCTCCAGATCCAGCTTGCCGGGTTCTGAGAAATCAAACAGCACCTCTTTCAGCTCGGGGTTGCTCTTTAGCAGCAGCAAAATAGCTTCCTGCAGCTTGAGGGCCAGCAAGCTCTCGTTGCCGGGCTCACTAAGGTGCTCGTAGGGCTGTAACGAGGCCAGGTAACTTTGGTAGAGGGGGTTCATGGGCAGCTCCAGCACGGCAAGGCCGCTGTCATGAGGCTTCTCGGTATGGTAGCCGTGCTCCAGGCTGAATCGGCGCAGGGTTTCCTGATCCAGGGTAACCGAGAGCGACTTGAACTCCCCGTTTTCCGGGGGCTGCTTGGTGAACTTGACGAGGTGGTTACGCTTCACCAGCCGCAGGTCGCCGGGCCGGAATACGTGCTCCGTGTTACCATCGTAGGTGGTGAGCGTGCCGGCCAACTGAAAGCTCAGGGCATGCTCGGCCACAAACTGCTCCCCTGACCGGCTCTGGGTATAGTAGCAGGAATACAGGATGGCAGGCCGCGCAGAAGTTTCGGAAGGAGCAGGTAGCATAACCAGGTAGTATAGAGTGGGTGTAACAGGCCAACCGAGCCAGGGGGTGAGCCAGATGCAGGACCCCGGGCCGTCTTCCGCTCCGTTGGGCCAAGCCCCAAGGTAGAGTGCATGTGCCGGCGAAAGGTAACGTCGGTCAGGGGCACGCTTGGCTAGGCTTCAACGGAGCGGAGGAGCATACCTGCTGCGGGGCGGTCTACCTGGCCTAGGCCTTATGCTCAACCTTATTGGCAAGATACTGCTTGCCCATGGGCGTATCCAGGAAATTGCCGGCTTCGTCGTGGTCAGTGGAGACGCTCACGGGCCGCCACTGCTCAAACTCCGCCTTGCGGTCGGCGTCGGCTTTTTCCAGGAAGGCTACGGCCTCGCTGCCCAATACCAGGTGCACGGGTGGCGCGGGGTGGCCTATCAGATCAATCATTACCTGCGCGGCCTTAGCAGGGTCGCCCATGGGCTCAAACGCCCCGCTGGCAAAGTAGTCGGCCCGTTGGTTCACGGCAGTGTAGTCCTCAATAGTGGGCGCAAAAGTCATGGATGGGCCAGCCCAGTCGGTCCGGAAGCCGCCGGGCTCTACTGAGGTTACCTTGATACCCAGCGGAGCTACTTCTTTAGCCAGGGCCTCCGTAAAGCCGCTCAGACCAAACTTGGCCGCTTGGTAAATAGAGATGCCCGCGTTGCCAATCCGGCCGCCAATGGAGCTGATTTGCAGAATGTGGCCGTTGCGCTGCTTGCGTAGGGTAGGCAGCACGGCCCGCGTAATGGCAATGGGTGCATACAGGTTGGTTTCGAGTTGGCTGCGCACCTGCTCCTCGGTGTAGGCCTCGGCGGCGCCCGTAATCCCGAATCCGGCATTGTTTACTACCACATCGAGGCAGCCGAAGTGGCCTACAGCTGCGGCTACGGCCTCGGTAATCTGTGCGGAGTTGGTTACGTCCAGGGCCAGGGGCAAAATCAGAGAGCCGTACTGAGCCACTAAGTCGGCGAGCTGCTCGGGGTGGCGGGCGGTGGCAGCTACTTGGTCGCCGTTAGCTAATACTGCTTCGGTTAAGCTGCGGCCCAGGCCCCGCGAGCTGCCGGTAATAAACCATACGTTGTTCATGTCAGTGAGCTTTAAGTTCCTGACAAAGGTCTGGCCGAAATGAGGGGGCTACTTTGTTAAAAAGCTCAAAGTAACTTTGTTGAAAAGCTCACACATCGCGTGGCTAACAGCCATGCAGCAAGGCCAGGGGCGAGGCTGGTACTCATCGCACCTTCGAAACTGGAGAGTGACAGCCGCCCCACCCCCGCGGCCGGCGGAGCGTTTTGGTAAGGCGCAGGCAAGCAGCTACTACTTACGGCAGTAGTACCACCCGCGGGCTAAGGAGCCCCACACGGACCGGATACGCATAGGCGACAAACTCAGAGGAATAGGTGCAAATCCTCCTGAAGAAAAGTATAGCCCCCGACGAATACAAGCACATCACGATAAAGTAATCTAATCTATACCTATTTACAGCTGTAACAGCGAGCCGAAACACTCTCTGGTAAGTGCCTCATTATAGAACGGGTTGCTTGTTTAGTGGGCAACACTTTCCTCCCGTACTGTGGTATATGCTATTGAAGCGCACGGTAAATCTTGTCGCCGATGAGTTCCAGGTCGCCGGTATCGGTGTTCGTGAGTAGAATGATTACGTTCTCGAAGGTTGGGTCGGTGAGCAGCACAGAGTTGAAGCCGTTGATGCTGCCCCGGCGCTCCAGTAAGGGCGTGGAAAAGGTTTTATCGTTGAAATAGAAGCCCAGGGTGGGGTAGCCGCGAATACCCTCGATGTAGGTGGGCTGCTGCGGTTTAGTAAGCGTAGCGGTGGTAGCGGCCTAGCCAATACCTCTATTCCACTACCGTCACGTGCTGTTTATCATAGAGCTGAAGCCAGTCGCGGCGCAGAATGGCGTAGAGCAATTCGTCCTCAAACTCCCCCGCGTCGTTCAGCCCCGATTCCCGCATGAGGCCTTCAAACTGAAAGCCCCGCGTTTTCTCAATGGAGCGTTTAGAAGAGAGGTCGGAAACTCTGCAGCCCGTGGCTACCCGGTTGAGGCCCAGCAGCTCAAACGCCAGGTAAAATAAGTGGGGCTTGCTGCGCGGCGTTACGCCCCGCCCGCGCATGTGCCGGAACCGTCGGCGCCGGTAGAGCCGGCTCGCTCTTCCCAGCTATCCACAGTCAGGAGGGTCATCCCGGCCAGCTCACCGTTGAGTAGGGAGTAGAAGCCGAAATTGGTGCGCCGGCCCTGCTCGTACCGAGGCAAATAGTTGCGAAACAGCTCCTCCAGCATCTCCCGCGAATCGGGAAAGCCCTGAAACAAGGCGTATACCTCGGCCAGATTATCGTCGTTGATGAGGTGCAGAGTGATAGAGTCGGAGTAGAGAGAGCGGAACATGCTGGCGGCGAATGAGTATAGCAGAATAGTTGAGCTAGCGCCCTGAGGTACTGGCCTAGTGGCGCCTTTTCTAAAGATAGCGGCCCGCAATTTGCCTTGTCGCCGCTAGGCCACACCTTAGGGCACCGGGCGTATTTGTTCTTCTCTCTATTCCCTTCCGCGTATGAATCGTTTATTTGTATTTCCGTCGGTGCTGCTGAGCCTGGGGTTGACCCTGGGTAGCTGCAGCCAGAAAGCCACTGAAGCCACGGGTACCGTACCTCCTGCCGTTGCCATGACCACCGTAGCCGCCGACCCCACCCAACTCAATGGCCGCTGGCAGATAACCACCCTCAACGGGGCCGCTGTGCCTGCCGGGGAACCCGAGCGGGCCGCCCACCTGATCTTCGACTCGGCCACCGGCCGCCTATCGGGTTCCACTAGCTGCAACCGCCTCATGGGGAGCTACACGGCCACTGGCAACACGCTCACGTTTAACCAGGTGGCCTCTACCCGCATGGCTTGCGTAGGCCCCAACGTAGAGCAGCAGGTCATGACCATGCTCAACACTCCTGGCCTCACCTACCAGCTCAGCGCCGACAACCAGCTTACCCTGCTATCGGGCTCTACGCCGGTGGCCGTGCTCATCCGGGCAACGCCCTAACTCCAGCTTCGCGTGCCGGTGGCCTACGGGTTGGGCTAAGTCTATTCGTGCTGCTTGTGAGAGAGTTACCTGCTTTTTAGGTATATTCAATCTGCCTCATATTTGGTGGGGCAGCTAGCACGGGTAGGTATGAAGAAGATTCTGTTGGCGCTCTGTGGTTGGGGACTGTTCACGCCGGCGGCCCTGGGCCAGCAACCCGCCGATATGGTATTGCTGAATGGCCGGGTGTTTACCGCCGATGCTGCCCACCCCGCAGCCCAGGCCCTCGCCATCCGGGGCGAGCGGATTGTGGCCGTGGGTACTACCGAGGAAGTCAGCAAGCTGGCGGGGCCACGCACGCGCCGCCTCGACTTGCAGGGGCGCACCGTCACGCCGGGCTTCAACGATGCCCACAACCATTTCAGTCCGGGCCCCGCTGCCGTCAACCTGGTGTTTAAAAGCCGGGAGCCTACCTGGGAGGAAACCCAGCAGGCGCTACAGGCCGCCGTGCAGCAGGCCCCCGCGGGCGGGTGGGTATTTGGCTCGGTAGGGGCCACCGTTATTGGCAATGAGCAGGTAAACCGCGCCGCCCTCGATGCGCTGGCTCCCCGCCACCCGGTGCTGCTGCGCGCTTACTACGGGCATGGCTACGTGGCCAACTCTCTGGGCCTGGCCAAGCTTGGTATCCAGGAGCAGCAGCCCGACCCGCTGGGCGGCTACTTTGAGCGTACCAGTGCCGGGCAGCTCAACGGCCGCTTTTGGGAGTACGCGCAATGGGCCCCCAGCCGCCTGCTCACCACCCAGGCCCCCGACTCGACGGTGCTCCGGGAGCTGCGGCAGATGTCGGCGGAGGCGGTGCGGTTTGGCATTACCTCGGTGCAGCTGTTTTCCTTTATGCCGTTTGCACGGTTTGTGCGCCTGCTAGGCCAGGCCCAACTGCCCATCCGGGTGCGAGCCATTCCGTTTTCGCCCACCACACCCCAGCAACGCGACCTGTCGGAGGTGCGCCAACTCCCGCCGCCTGCGGCCCCCAACGCCCGCGTGCACGCCAGCGGCATGAAGTGGGTGCTCGATGGGACCCCCTACGAGCGGGGCGCGGCCCTGCGCCAGCCCTACCACGACCGGCCCGACTGGCGTGGTAAGCTCAACTTCTCTGAGGCCGAGGTAGCGCGCATGGTGCAGGAGTCCCTCGACCTGAAGCAGCAACTCCTGGTGCATTGCGCCGGCGACCGGAGCGCTGAAGTGGTGCTGCAGGCCCTGGAACGGAATGGCCCCGCCGCTAGCTGGCCCGCCCGGCGCATGCGCATTGAGCACGGCGACGGCGTAGTGGCCGACCTGCTGCCCCGAGCCAAAGCGCTGGGCGTGGTGATAGTGCAAAACCCCACCCATTTCGGCGAGCCGGCCTTGTTTCGGCAGCGCTGGGGCACAGGCCTGCAGCCCATGCGTTCCTTGCTCATGGCCGGCGTGCCCCTGGCCATTGGCTCCGACGGGCCCATGAATCCGTTCCTGAATATCATGCTCGCCAGCCTAGCCCCCAGCAACCCGCCCGAGGCCCTCACCCGCGAGCAGGCAGTACAGGCCTATACTTACGGCTCGGCCTTCGCCGAATTTGCCGAGCGCGACAAGGGCCGCCTCACCGTAGGCCAGTTAGCCGACGTGGTGGTGCTTTCCCAGGATATCTTCTCGGTGCCGCCCCCCGCCTTGCCCGCCACAACCAGTATCCTCACCATCATCGGTGGGCAAGTGGCCTACGACGCCAAGATGCTGAAGTAGCGTTAAGCTGGCTGAGGCCTAGCGTAGCATGAGAGCCGTTACACCCCTGCTACTGCTGCGCGCTTTCATTGGGGCACTCGCCTTGCTCAATAAGCTGTAGCAGGTAGGTGAAGTAGAAGAGAATGTCCTCGTTGGAGGTAGTCACTCTAGGTAGCAGCTGCTGAAAGTTATAAGTGGGGTTTTCCAATGCCCACCCCAGCTGCGTGCGCATATCTGCCCGGGCTTTATCGGAGTAGCTGCAATACCATTGCTGGTGCCACTGAGCAAACTCAGCAGCATCGGTCTCCATCTTTTGCCGGACAGCTGGCACGTCCCAGAGGTTGGCTAAGGGAATACGTAAGATGTTGAGCGAGCCCAGGTTTTCCATGCCTACTCCTCGGATAAATTAGGATTGGGCGACAGAGCGGCTTCGTACTGTGCCAAGTATTGCTGAATGGGCATGGGAGGCGCCATGAGAGCCGCGCCGGTTTGCCGGTTCACCACAATTGGACCAGTACCCAAGACCATTGCCCGAATATTGCCCGTCTCGGCATATTCGCGGGTGTTGAACGGAAATACCCAAGCGTATGGCTTCTCGATGATTTTATCTTCCAGAATGACATACTGCCGATTTGCTTGCTGCGCTAGGTTGGTGATGAAGGTGAGAGCAATGACTTGGGCTTGTTCTTGGGTAAGCATAGACGGGAGAGAAACAGGGTAAAGTAGGAGAGAATGAATTTAGGATAAGCTGCTGGTAGGCGGAGGTGGAATGAGGCCTAGCCCCACATGCACGGCGTCTTCGTCGCCGTACCGCCTGATGGCTCGGGTAGGACTGGTTATGACTTCTCGTGCCAACCCTGGGCCCCAGTCCTGACCTTCTATAATGGTAGCCGTGCCGTTGTGTTTCGTGATGGTTACTACGTGGCCCATCCCACCTTCTTTTGGCAGCGTAACCACAACGGCGGCAGTACCTTCATCGGCTTCTCCTATTTGATGAAAGATGTCGTAGAAGTTCTTGCCGAACTCAATAGTAGTGTTGTGGGCGGCTTCTAGTTCTGCCAAGGAACGGGCCGGCAAATCAGGCGCAACGGCCTCTGGGTCGGTGCCACGCAGTCGGGCCACCACTGCCTCCGTAATGTGGGTGCAGTTTTGCAGCCCATTGAGGGGATTTACTGCCCTGGCAATGGCTAACAACACCGGTACTGGCCTACTGCCCGCCCCGCCACCAGCCGAACCATCGCCGGGAGTACTGCCACCCAGTACTTTCGCCGCCAACGCCGCCGAGGGTAGATACTCCGCCGGCTTGCTCAGAGCGCGGTAGCGGGTGTCCTTATCGGCGTCCCAGGGGATGACGCTGTGGGCTTCCGAGAACAGGCCCTGCACTTCTTTGGCGGCGGCTGAGAGGTTGAGCTCTACCTCGAAGGAGCCCTGCCCGTTGTGCCCGCGGGCATCAAAGCGGCAGGTGTAGTGCACGCAGAAGGCATCGTAGAAGATGACGGTTTTGGCCTTCTGGTCTTCGTTCTGGTAGAAGATCAGGCGGCCACTGTGGCGGCGGTGGGCATCGAGCATCCAGCTTTCCCAGAAGCCCCAGGTGGCGGCCTCGCCCACCAGCGTGAGCTCAATCAGGCCCAGGCGCACGTCGGTGCTAGGGCGACCTTCGTAGTCGGTGAGTTGCCAGAATGAAAAGGACCCGGCCACAAAGGGTACTTGTCGGCCTCCTACTTGAATCTCGGCGTGTAAAATAGGCATGCACGAATAGGATAGATAACGCTAGCCAAGATATACGGAAAAGTCATACTGCCCAGCCATCTAGGCCACCCGCTCGGCACCGCCGCAGGAAGGATGCCCGCCACAAAAGGTACTCGTAACAGGGTGGCCCAACGGTTCTGGAACCGCATCATACGGCATTCACGTCACGCACTATCCGTGTACCAACCACTATGTTGACCAGGCTATTCAGAAGAACTTCTCGCCGGACCAGAGCTTATACGTGGCGCTAGGCCACTTCGTATTACTTCGGCCACTGGTTTACGCCGCCCTCAAACGCTACGATAAGTCGGGGCCCTTCTAGCTCACACACGTTTCTGACCACCGCTACCCGCCCTGCATTGCGCAGCCGATACGCTGCCTCGTGGGCTATTCCCTAGCCTGGCGGCGCCTGGGTATTCGGCTACAGCATTTCCTCAGCAGCAGCAAAAAGACAATCCGCTCCTGGCGCGCCCTGTGGCACCAGAAGCGGATTGCTGCAATAACCAAAATCTAGTCTCAGAAACCCAGCCCTATGGTAAACCCGGTGGCTGAGCCGGTGAAGTCGCCGAGGCGCTGGGCGCTACCTGAGGTGGTATTGATGCGGTAGAGGCCAGTGCGGCCTGCCACGTTCAGCAGGGCGTAGGCCTCGTTGCTGGTGCCGCCAATGTCAAAGCCCGTCGAGGCTTCGGCATTTACGCCCAGCGGGCCTACTTCTACTAGCGTACCATCGTTCGGGGGCATCTGCCGGAACAGCTTGTCGCTGGCCACGTCAATATCGAAGAGGGTGGTAGTGGTGGTACCCGCAAAATTGTTGGTGTACGCTGCGCCCGTAACGGCGGGCATGCCGGGGTTCAGGTTGCCATCCTTGATAGCTACGCCATCGAGGGGGTTGATGCGCAGGTTCTGGCCCGTGTTGCTCACCACCCGAATGCGGTCTACGGCCGGGTTGAAATCAACCCCGAAGAATGTGCCCTGGAGCGGCATGCTGAGCGTAGCTACCAGCGCGGCCGCGCCCGAAGAAGTGTTGAGCGTAAACAAGCGGCTGTTGCTACTCACGGCGTACAGCTGCCCATTCACGGGCCGGAAGTCAAGCCCCACTATCGTTTCGCCGCTGCCTAGGCCAGTAATGGGTTTGGCAACGGAAGTACCGGGGCTGGTGGGGTTGAAGATCAGGAGCTGGTTGGCGGCATTCACGGCGTAGGCCACCGGTAGGGTCTGCACGGCCAGGCCAATGTATTGCTCGTTCTTGTCGTACTTGGTCAGGGTGCGGGCCGAGCCAGTGGCCAGGTCTACTTGGAAGAGGGTGGGCTTCTTGTTGACTTCAAACAAGCCTAGGGCTAGGTCAGAGCCGGGTACTATGTCGAAGCCGCCGTTGCCGGTTACCTTAATCTTCAGGTCGCCGACTTCCACCAGGGTGCCATCGTTGGGAGGCGTCTGCTTGTAGAGTTTCTGGGTGGCTACGTCAATATCATAGAGGGTGGTGGTGGTGGCGCCGGCTACATTATTGGTGTACGCCGCCCCCGAGAGGCGGGCCCCGCTTACCCCGTTTATGGTACCATCTACGGCCGCCACGGTGCCGGTTTCGGGGTTGAGGCGCAGGTTCTGCCCGGCATCCGTCACCACCCGAATGCGGTCGACGGTGGGATTGAAGTCGAAGCCCGCTATGGAGCCCGTCAGCGCCGGCGTGAAGGCTTGGGTGCCAATGGCGCGGGCGGCGCCGGTTTGCGGGTTAATCACGTAGAGCCGGCTGCTGCTGCCCAACCCGTAGAGCTGGCCCGTTGCCGGCCGAAAGTCGATGGCCAAGATGGTTTCGCCGCTCTGCAGGCCCGTAATGGTCACGGAATTCACCACCCGGTCGGGGCTGGCGCCATCAAACGCATCCAGCTGGTTGCCCACTGCCAGGGCGTAAAAGCGAAACGGCAGCTCCGCCTTCTTTACCTCACCAATGCCCATATTGCTGCCTGCCGGGGCTATAGCGTCATCTGTTGCCTTTTCGCAACCAACCAGCGCGCAAAAGAGGCCAGCCGCAGCCAGGAGCTGACCGAAGTAGAACTTGTTTTTCATTTTTAGGAGTTTAGGTGAGATAAATCCGTGATGAAAAAAAGCTACGAACTGGCTTCGCGCGCGGATTGCCAGGGGCTGAAAATGCTGAAATTTAGTTAGTTGACCAGCGTGAAATGCCTTAACGGTGTTTGTAAAAGAAGGCTAGGCCACCCACTACCCACTATCGTAGAAGATGTGCGGGAGTGAGTGGCCTAGCGCCAACAAAATAGGCTGGTACGGGGTGCCTAGGCGCGGGGTGTTTCCTGCCTCAGCAAGGTTCAGGCGCCCACGCGCAGGTGCATATCCAGCCAGAGTGCGCCGCCCAGCACCAGCAGCATAACGGTGGCAACTACCAGCTGCGGGGCAATGGGCATAAACGGAGTTTCGCCATCATCCCAGGAGGAGGTGTTGCGAAACAGCAGGGAAGGGAAAAACGAGAGGTAGAACAAACCCGGCAGAAAAGCCGCCATCCAAATGGCCAGCCCGGTGTCTTGGCCGGGGTAATGCCCCCATAACAGGCCTAGCGACGCCCCGCAGGCCAGCGTAATGGCAAACAGCCACAGGGCGCTGTGGTAACGGGCGTGAGGTAGCCAGTGGGGGTTGAACAGGTGGGTGTAGGGCTTCTTGATAGCATCAAAAAACCAGCCCCCTACCGTGAGGGCCACGCCAGTAAAGGCAATCAGGAGTTTTACAGTCAGCAGGTTCATGGTAGTTGAAATACGGCCGATAAGATAACTACGCCGGTAGCGCTAGGCCACTTCAGCTACCCTGTTTGCTGCGCGTTTCCCTCAATAGGCACCCCTGCCCCGAGCTGTACACCACGGCCCGCATCCAGTCCAGCATCGAAACCAGAATGCCCACCGGTGGGGGAAGTACCCCGGCCGCGGACCCAGAATATTCGGGCTGGTTTCGGGTAGGGCAGTAGTGCCCAGCCAACTAGGCCACCTCGCCCGCGGCACTGCCCACCCTCGCCCCGAGAAGCGCCGGCCGTGCCGTTACCTTCGCTCAAAACTGCCCTCATGATTACGCTAGGCCACCTGCAACCCGAACACGTAACGCACTTCTACCGCTGGATTGCCGACCCCGAAGTCATTGAGTATTCCCTGTCGGCGTTCCAGACCATGACCACGCCGGCCCAGATAGACGCCTGGTTTGCCCGCACCCTCCACGACGACAGCAGCCTCAACCGGGGCATCTTCACCACCGATACCCAGGAGTTGCTAGACTACGCGGGCATCTCCGGCATTTCCCGGCTCAACCACTCGGGCGAGTACTTCCTCTTCATCGGGGAGAAAGCCCACTGGGGCCGGGGCGTGGGCACCGAAGTCACGAAGCAAGCGCTGGCCCTGGGCTTCACCGAGCTCCACCTCAACCGCATCATGCTCACCGTCTCGGAGCCCAACGTAGGCGGGGTAAACGCCTACACGAAGGCCGGCTTCCAGCTGGAAGGCCGCCTGCGCGAAGCGTGCCTGCGCAACGGCCAGTTCCACGATAAACTCATTATGTCGGTGCTGAAAGCCGAGTGGTAGCCACTAGCCTCTAGGCCACCTTCGTAGCCAGAAGGCTAAAAGCTATGCCCCAGCTAGGTGGCAATTCCCGCTGCTGTGAATAGAACTTCGCACAGATTAGGCGCTGCCTTACTAAAAGGTTAGATGCGGCTCCGACTCTGCTCTTTCGTCAGATTTGCGCCACGTAAATAGCAATGGAAGCATGCCCACTATGATTAGTAAGGTGCCCGATATAGCCAGTCTGTAGTGAATATTAGCTGACATAATATCTCCGGTTAGAAATCTACGGAAGGCAAGGACGAAAGACGTATTGTAGAACCCAGTCCAGTTGAGCAGTACGCCACCGAGGAAAAGTAAGATGGGGAGTAATAGGCTTTCCTTTCGATGCCATACCACTAGTCCTAGCAGCAAGCAGGCTATCAGAATGGCAAAAAAGAAAGCAAATGGTTCTAAAAGCTGAAGCTCCAATATTAAACTGCCTAATGCACTGTCAGTAGTAGTCTTCAGGTCAAGATGGCGCCAGAATTCGTCTCCGTAAAGCAGGAGTAAGCGAACAAACTTTACATGTCGTATGAAGAAAAGCGGCCGCGACCCTAGTACTAATAATGGCACACTCAACAAGTGCAGCACTAACAAGCGCCAGTTAATTCGTTTCAGGCGGAAAGCCATGTGATTGGTAGATGTATAGTGTCGATAGAAAGGAATAGATAGTTGCTAAGTGTACCTTGGCAGCGCAATGTATGCTGCGGATATACTGTTATGAAGATGTCGGCATACGAAAGCTAACAAGCTCAATACATCACTTCCACTAACGCTGCAGGCGCTGCTCAGCGGTTAGAAAGGTCATAACATGTTGGCCGCTTGGCTTTCCCGCTAACTACATTTTGAATTAGCCGTTGGGCATTCTGGTTGATCACATCCTTGGGTGCTAAAGTCATTGCTTGCTCGATAAATTTAACGGCGTCTTGGTCGCGACCTGCTACCAGAAGATTGATTGCATGGTTGCACAAGAGACCTGCGTCGGTAGGAGAAAGCGCCAATGCAGCGGCCGAATACATAACAGCATCTTCCGGCTTACCGGCTTCCATAGCCGCAATTGAAGCCTCACGAACAACATCGGCATTGTGAGGATATAGACGGTAGGCTTCAGCAAAGCAAGCCAATGCGTTAATATGGTCTCCCAAGCCTTGGTAAGCTTTTCCCATTCCCCAGCGAGCAGGCCAATGGTGGGGAAGAAGAGTCAGACATTTTTGAAAGTGGCGAATAGACTTGCGGCCTTTAAACCGGTTCCAAAAATTGGGTTTAGAAGAACTTCTTCCATCAAGTATTATCACGGCATCTAGTAATTCAAGAGCAGTTTGATAGTGCTTTTCGAATACTGGAATGAGCTCGTTAGGTAGTTCGTAGTTCATAATTAATAAACTAGGGTTATGTGATTGATGGGCTAAAGAAAGCTTATAGTGTTGTCTTCCAGGTCATGTATAGTCACTTCTCCTTTCGTATGTATGATGTTTACTGAGTCCATTGTTTTGGCAACATTAGTAATCGAATAGATCTATAGGCAAGACAAAAAATAGGCGGTATTTCCGAGGAAATACCGCCTATTCAAGCCTGGCATTACATTCCTATACGCCTACCTTTTCCTCACTCCCCAACTCACTCAGAATTCGTTGGGCGGCTTGGACGTTTTTCACGTCCTCGATGCTGATGATGAGCTGCTCCTTGCGCTCCTTCATGGAGGCCGAGCGGGGGTGGGTTTGCACGTAGCTGAGGATGTTGCCGAAGGTGGGGCCCTGAAAGTACCGCTCGTTGTTGGTGGCCGGAATGAAGCCCTTCAGCAGGTTCTTTTTCAGCGTCAGCTTCTCGAAGCCGGCGTCGCAGGCCTGCCAGCGGAGGCGCACAATGTCGGCTAGCTGCTCCACCTCGGCGGGCAGCGGTCCGAAGCGGTCCACCATGCCGTTGAGCACCTTGCGCAGCTCCTCGGCGTTCTTGGCCCTATCCAGCTTGCTATACAGCTGCAACCGCTCCGATACGTTGGCCACGTAGCGGTCGGGTATCAGCACCTGCAAGTCGGTCTCAATGTTGCACTCCTTGGGGGCTCCGGTGCCGGCCGCTTCCTGCAGGCGCTGGGTAGGGTCGCCGAGGAACAGGTCGCGGAACTCGGTTTCCTTCAGCTCCGTCACCGCCTCATCCAGAATCTGGTGGTAGGTCTCAAAGCCTAAGTCGTTGATAAAGCCCGACTGCTCGCCGCCCAACAGGTTGCCCGCCCCTCGAATGTCGAGGTCGCGCATGGCCACGTTGAAGCCCGCACCCAGGTCCGAGAATTCCTCCAGGGTGCTCAGGCGCTTGCGGGCATCAGAGGGCAGGCCGGCCACCGGGGGCGTGAGCAGGTAGCAGTAGGCCTTCTTGTTGGAGCGGCCCACGCGCCCGCGCATCTGGTGCAGGTCACTGAGGCCGTGCATGTGGGCCCGGTTGATGATGATGGTGTTGGCGTTTGGAATATCCAGGCCACTCTCAATGAGGGTGGTTGCCACCAGCACGTCGTAGTCGCCGTCCACAAACTTCATCATGCGCTTTTCCAGCAGGTCGCCGTCCATTTGGCCGTGCACGTAGGTCACGCGGGCATCGGGCACCAGGCGCAGAATCATGTTGGCCTGCTCCTCAATGTCCTTCACGCGGTTGTGCACATAAAACACTTGCCCGCCGCGCTTCAGCTCGCGGGCCACGGTGTCGCGCACCAGCGTTTCGTCAAACACGTGCAGCTCGGTTTGCACCGGCTGGCGGTTGGGTGGGGGCGTGGCAATTACGCTCAGGTCGCGGGCGCCCATCAGCGAGAAGTGCAGGGTGCGCGGAATGGGCGTGGCCGAGAGAGTGAGCGTATCCACGTTCACCTTAATTTCCTTGAGCTTGTCCTTGGTTTTTACCCCGAACTTCTGCTCCTCGTCAATCACCAACAGGCCTAGGTCCTTGAACTGCACGTCCTTGTTGGTGAGGCGGTGTGTGCCAATGAGGATGTCGGTTTTGCCCTCGGCCACGCGGCCCAGGGTTTCCTTGATCTGCTTGGTAGTCTTAAAGCGGTTCACGTACTCCACCGTCACGGGCAGGTTGCTGAGCCGCTCCCGGAACGTTTTGTAGTGCTGCATGGCCAGAATGGTAGTGGGCACCAGCACGGCCACCTGCTTGCCATCGGCCACGGCCTTAAACGCCGCCCGAATGGCTACTTCCGTCTTGCCGAAACCCACGTCGCCGCACACCAGGCGGTCCATAGGGTGGGGCACCTCCATGTCGCGCTTCACGTCCTCGGTGGCCTTGGCCTGATCGGGCGTGTCCTCGTAGATGAAGCTGGATTCCAGCTCGGCCTGCATAAACGAGTCGTGGGCGAAGGCGTGGCCGGGCGCGGTTTTGCGCTTGGCGTACAGCCGAATCAGCTCGGCCGCAATGTCCTTCACCTTCTTCTTAACCGACTTCTTCTTGTTTTCCCACTCCGGCGAGCCCAGCTTGCTCATGGTAGGCGGCGTGCCCTCGGCCCCCGAGTACTTGGCAATCTTGTGCAGGGCGTGGATGCTCACCGTCAGCACGTCGTCGTCGCGGTACACCAGCCGGATGGCCTCCTGCAGCCGGTCGTTGATTTCCACCTGCGTGAGGCCCGCGAAGCGCGCAATGCCGTAGTCCTGATGCACCACGTAGTCGCCGGGTACCAGGGTGCGCAGCTCCTTCAGAGTCAGGGCCTTTTTCTTGGAGAACTTGCGAGTTTCCTGGGCCCGATAGAAGCGCTCAAACAGCTGGTGGTCGGTGTACACTACCAGCTTCAGATTTTCGTCAATGAAGCCCTCGCGCAGGCCTAGCAGCATGTGCTGAAACTGCACGTTGTTGTCCAGCTCGTCGAAGATGGTACGCAGCCGGTCGGCCTGGCGGACCTGCTCGGCGGCAATAATATTGGTGTAGCCCTTCTGCTGGTTTTCGTGCAGGTTCTTGACGATGCGGTTGAAGTCCTTGTTGAAGCTGGGCTGGGGCTTGCTGCTGAACTGGAACTCCTCGCCGGTCTTGAAGTAAAACCGCTTGCCAAACTCCACCACCGCAAAGCCCTCCAGCAGCTTCTTAAAGCTCTTCCCCGATTCAAACAAGTCGGCGGGCTTGCTCACCACCTGCGTGCCGCCCGCTACTTCCAGCAGCTCCTTGAAGTTGGCCTCGGCCCGGTCGAAGGATTCATCTACCACGTCCAGGGTCTGGCGCAGGTCTTTGGCCCAGATGCAGGTGTTCTTCGGAATGAAGTCGAGGAAGGCCTCGCGGGTTTCCTGGAGCAGCTTGGTCTGCACGTTCGGGATGATGCTCACCTGCTGGCGCTTCTCCACCGAGAGCTGGCTCTCGGGGTCAAACGTCCGGATGGTTTCCACCTCATCCCCGAACAGCTCAATGCGGTAGGGCAGCTCGTTGGCGTAGCTGAAGATGTCCACAATGCCGCCGCGCACCGCAAACTGTCCTGGCTCATACACAAAGTCCGTCCGCTCGAAGTCGTACTCCGCCAGCATATCACTGATGAAGTTCACATCGAGCTTGTCGCCGGTCTTTACCACGAAGGTATTGGCCACCAGGCTTTTCTTGTTGATTACCTTCTCAAACAGCGCCTCCGGATAGGTTACGATGAGCGCACCCGTAATGCCGGGCACCTGCCGCGGGGTAGCCTCCGGCGTCTCCGTCACTTCCCCTGAGCCCAGCACGGCCAGCGGCGAAGCGGGCGCCTCGGCCGCCGCTGCGGCGTCGCGGCGGGCGGTGTTGAGGCGGTTGAGCACCTCGGCCCGCATCAGCACGTTGGCGTTTTCCGTCTCATCGAACTTGTAAGGGTGCTTGTAGGAGCTCGGGAACAGCAACACCTCCGGCCCATCGGGGAGCAGGTTCTGCAAGTCGGCCATAAAGTAGCCGGCCTCCTCCTTGTCGTGCAAGATAAATAAGTGCGACAACGCCCCATGCGCTACCGCCGCGGCCACTACGGCATCCTGGCTACCCACTAAGCCCCGCAGGCGCAGGCGTAGCTCGGTACCGGAGTCGGCAGCCGGTTTCGCCGCCCCGTGCAAGCGGGCCGACAAGATTTGTACATCAGAATCGAGGCGGTAGAGACGAAGGAAATCGGAGACTTTCAAAACGAGGTTCGGCTAGGAGAGGAGCAAAGGTAGAAGCCCGGCCGGATGGAAATCCGGTCGGGCACAGGGTAATATGGGCGCTTGCAAAGACGCGTTCTTCAATACCGCCGCCAGCCCCTGAAAGTTTCCGACACTTTTCCGCGGCGGGCTCGTATCTTCCCACTTCACGGCAGCGAAGTCGCCCCAGCGGGCATAAGTATATGAGTGACAAGCAGAACGAGCAAGGGGCGGAAGAGTGGGATGCCATCCTGAATCAGTTGCGGCAAGTGCGCCAGCAGGTGCAGGAGCAAGGCCCCCTGCCCGAAGAGGAAAAGGCCGAAGCCGCTGAAGCCTTCCGCCGGGGCCTAGCCATGCTGGAAAGCCAGATGAACGACATGCAAGGCGGCCTAAAAGGCAGCTCCGGCAACTGGTAGAGGAATAATTGGTAGAGGAATAGAATAACAACTCCCCTCCTTAGCCAAGGAGGGGCTAGGGGTGGTTGACCTGGCCTAGAACGATAGGGAATAATGGTACCACCTAACCGTCATGCTGAGCTTGCCGAAGCATTTCTACCGCTGACTGATCAATTGATGTAAAACATCAGCAATGAAGCGGTAGAGATGCTTCGGCAAGCTCAGCATGACGCCCTTCTTCATAGCCTAAGCCAGCTCCGCAGAGCTAACTCCTTCCTCTCACCCGTCCGTCATGTCGAGCTTGTCGAGACATCTCGCGTGCTGACGTTGAGTAGTAATCAAACTAGCCTTGAACGTCACAAAAGCACGTCATCCTGAGTGCAGCGAAGGATCTTCTCACGGCAGCACAAGGCCCTAGGCCAGTCGTCCGCGGGTGAGAAGATCCTTCGCTGCACTCAGGATGACGTGCTGTAGTAGACTATTCAAACATCATTACTACTTAGCACTACTCCCGCACAGGCGTGCGGATGGGCATAGTAGAAGGCTGGCTAGAGCGCTGAAATTTGCGGTTGAACTTGGCCGTATCCTTTATGGTAGACGTGCCCGCCGAGGTAGGAGCTTTCCTCGCCGGCTTCGTAGCCGGTTTACTCGACCGGGCGGCCGGAGTCGTTTTCTTGGCAGGGGCGGGCGTAGTTTGAGCGTGAGCCGCTAGGCCTAGTAATAATGTGGTGGCGGCAAATAGGAGCTGCTTTCTCATGGTAATAAGCTGATAGTGAGAAGTGAATACACTGATAACGCAAAAACGCTCCTGTTGGGTGGTGGTTGCATTCGGCCCCGCTACGCTGCCGAGCAACGGCCATGCCCACTTCACTTAACCAGCGGCACTAGGCCACTCACAGCAACTGTAGCGGAGTAGTGTGTTTATTAGACAAATTATATATGTGGCTATGGGTAGTGGCCTAGGAAGCCAGGTAAATGCCGTTTTAAGCACTACTGAAAAATAAATAGTGAAATTAGGTAGGCAGGCAAAACGGTCTGCGCTCTATCTTCGCTGCTTCCTCTTCACAGCAGCTTCTACTTCGTGCGCGGTTCTTCTCACCTGGCCATTGGCCTGATTACCGGCGTAGCCGTGGCGTACTTAGTACCCGGCATTCCGGTTTCGCCGGCTGGCATTGCCCTGGCCGGCTTTTCCTCCCTGGCCCCCGACCTCGACCACCCCGGCTCCCGCCTGAGCAAGCGCCTGGGCTTCACCCAGCAGTATGTGCGCTGGGCCTTTGTGGCCGTGGCCGCTGGCCTGGCCCTCTACACTCATTTCCAGCTGCCCCCCGGCCCCGACCGGCGCATGGGCTTCACGGCGGCGCTGGCGTTTGGCCTCATCGGGGCGGCCATGCAGGGCGATTCCACTCGTAAGCTGGCCCTGCTTTTTACGGGCCTCAGTACCGTAGTAGCCGGCCTCTATACCGAGTTTGTGTGGCTGAGCATGCTCGGCCTATTCGTGTCAGTGGCTCCTTTCACCTCCCACCGCTCCTGGACGCATACCCTCTGGGCCACCGCCCTCTGGACCTACATCGGTCACCTCGCCGACCGTAGCCTAGGCTGGCATGGGGTGGCCTTGTTTGCGGGCGGAGGCTACGTGTCGCACTTGCTGGCCGATACGCTCACCAAGGCCGGCGTGAAATGGCTCATGCCTCTCACCGATTTTACCCTAAAGATTCCGTTGATCCGGACGGGCTCTAAAAGCGGCAATATGCTGGAAGTTGCTATTTGCCTGGGGTACGCTGGGGTAGTGCTGGCGTTAATATGTAGCACGCTCTCCATCTAAATTAGGCCCCTAGCGGGAACTATCTGCTTGAGTAGACCCCTTCTCCAAGAAAGAATGAGGAAGAGTAGGGTTGGTCTAGGAATAAGGAGGTTTTGTATAGGAATATGTCATCTTGAAAGGTAATGACCTCATGAACTGATAGTTCTTGGTATCTTTGCAAGATCATAGTGTAATGCCCGCTATATAGGGCCAGTTCAGAGTTACAGTTCAGGAACCCCTCTACTTTTAGCCACCGACTGGCCTACGAATTACGGCACTTGTTTATTCCTACTGGACAAAACATAGTGTGATTGTACTTCGTTTATAGGTTGGAAAATATATGTTGTTTAATATTGTATCTTGCTCGACTTAGCAGGATCTGGTTCTTATATAGATAGCTATAGCGTTATACCTTATGCCTCACACGCCACTCCACTGTCTTCATAGTTTTCTCATCGTTGGGCGCTCTACCTTTCGAAGGCGTAGCGCTGCTGCCTCCGTGTATCATAGTCATGCATAGAAGTATATACACGAATAACGTGAGTAAGTGGTCAATTGTGAAAACCTCTAGATGTATCTTTGACCGGGTCGCTGCCCGGTGCAGGACCCGCCGAACCGCTCCCCTGCTCTTATTTACCCCACACCTTTTTGCGCACAAACCGTTTCTTGTATGAACCAGATGAATAGCCCTCTGATTAGGATAGGCGTCTTCTATGACGGCAATTATTTCCTTAAGATCAGTGATTACTACTACTTCCAGCATGAGCGTAAGGCCCGTATTAGCCTGGAAGGCCTCCACGAATTTATCCGGCATCAAGTAGCTGAAGAAGAAGATGTAGATGTGCGCTTGGCGCAAATCACCGATTCTCACTTCTTCCGCGGCCGCCTATCTGCTACCGAAGCCCGCGACAAAGACCGCCTGTTCCACGACCGGCTGCTCGACGATATCCTGATGAACCTGGGCATCACCACCCACTACATGCCCCTGAAAACGCGCGACGGTCGTTTGCAGGAAAAAGGCATTGATGTGTGGCTGGCTTTGGAAGCCCTAGAACTGGCCATGCACAAGAGCTTCGACGTGATTGTGCTCATCGCCGGCGACTCTGACTATGTGCCCTTGATCAAGAAGCTCAACACCGTGGGTACCCGCGTGATGCTACTGAACTGGGACTTCAAGTACGTTGACTTTAAAGGCGAGAACCGCGTAACCCGCGCTTCGCAGCAGCTGCTGGAGCACGTAACTTACCCCACCCAGATGCACGACATCATCGACCAGGGCCTGAGCTCCGGCGACGAGCTGATCGAGACGCTGTTTGTGAATACGCCCGAGCCTGTAGCTTTCCCGGCCGTAAAGCCCGTGCGCCCCACTGGCCCTACGGCCGCTGGTCCTGTGGGTACGGTTGGCATCAGCACCATCAAGAACCTGAAAAACGGGTTCGGCTTTGTGGTAATGCCCCCAAACAACCTGTTCTTCAGCTATGCTGATATGGCCGAAGGCGACTTCAACGATCTGCGTGAGGGCGACTGGGTGGAATTCACCGTAGGCCGCAACCACCGCGATGAAGATTGTGCCCGCCAGGTGCGCAAAGTTCCCGCTCCGGAAATGGAAGAAGGCGACGAGTACGGCGACGAAGCCGAACACGAGTCGATTGACTCTCCCGACCGTTTATAATTCGCTCTAATACCTCAGGTTCGGCATCCTGCATAAACGCCGGGCACCCGCTTGCAACACGGGCCGCCCGGCGTTTTTGTGTTGTATGGTGGGTGATGAAGAGATGAGGTGATGAAGTAAAGAGTGAAGAATCGAACCGTCAAAAGGAAAAGAGTTGAGTAAAAAGGCACGTCATCACCCAATTACTTCTTTACTTCTTACCTCATCACTTAATTACACCACTTCACGTGGGAAAAGCAGGTCGTGGAACTCGCGCTTGGAGGCGGGATAACGGTTGAAGGTGCCCAAGCCGCGGGCTACTACCAAGTTGTCACGGGCGGGGCAGGTGATGGTGGCGCTGCTAACCACGAGGGTCTTGCCGCTGTGCTCCACTTGCCCGTAGGCCACTAGGTGGTCGTGCAGGTGCACGGGATAGAGGTAGTTGATTTTAAACTCTACCGTGGAAACCAGCTCCCCGGCCGTGAAAGCCAAGGACAAGGCCGCCGCCCCCAGCGCCGAGTCCATGAGCCCGGCCAGCACCCCGCCGTGGCAGGTGCCGGGGGAGGAGAGGTGCTCCGGGCGCACCGTCATGGTATATTGCACCTCGCCGGGCGCTTTCAGCAGCAGCTCCATGCCATTTGTGCGGCCGTAGATGTTAATGCGGTTGTATATGGCTATGAGGGTAGCCACATCGGGAAGTTGTTCCATGAGAAAGGGAAGAGGCGGGCTGATAAGGTGGAAAAGTTAGCGTACTTTCAAGAAACCTACCCCACCTCCGTATGGCCTCTTCACCTACTTCTCCCACCTTCGCCGAGTTCTACCCGCGCTACCTGCGCGACCATCAGCAGCGCGGCACCCGCGTGCTGCATTTCATCGGCACCACGCTGTTTCTCGTGTTTGTAGGGCTGGCCATGTTCCGCCAGCAGCCTTGGTTGGTGCTAGCTGGAATAGTGGCGGCGTATGGGTTTGCTTGGGTTGGCCACTTCTTCGTGGAGCATAACCGCCCCGCTACTTTCCAGCACCCTTGGCTCTCCCTGATGGGCGACTTCCGCCTGTACTTCGACTTGCTCCGCGGCCGGGAGAAGTTCTAGGCCACTTGCGGTTTGTCTTTTAGAGGTCTTTGCGCATCAAAAAGTGCGGCACTGTGCCAAACAGCGTGTGCGAGGGCGCCACTACCGCGTAGCCCAGGCGCTCATAAAAGGGTACGGCCAGCTGGCGGGCGTGTAGCACTATTTCCGTGAGGCCCTGCTGTCGGGCGGCAGCTTCTAAGTATTCCAGCACTTGCCGGCCCACCCCTTGGCCCTGGGCCTGCGGGTGTACGGCCATAAAACGCACTTGCCCTTGCTGGTCGGCGCTGGGGTGTAGCCGGCCCACGCCCAGCGCCTGCCCATCAGGGCCCAGCAGGAGGGCGTGTGTCGTAGTTGGGTGGGCGTCATCTTCAGCACGCTCCGAGCCTTCAGGTTGGCCCCAGGGCTGCCGAAGCACTGCGTAGCGAAGGTGATAGTAGGCTTCCCATTCGGCGGGAGTGCGGGGTGGGCTGATGTTGGGCATGGTGCGAAAGAACGGGCAACAACAATACGGACGGCAAGATAGGCAGCTTGGGGTAGTGGCCTAGGCCTCTAAACTATCAACTTGGCCGCAGCAAATGCGCGCACAAAACCCGAAACCACGGGCGGCAGCGGCTGCTACACCAATCCTGCTAACTTTCTACCTTTGGCCTCCCACCCAAACTGGCCTAGCAGTTTGGCGTATGCACCTCCAAACGTTTCTTCTCTTCTTTCATATGGCCTCCTTCGACATCGTCAGCAAAGTAGATCCGCAAACTCTCGAAAACGCGGTCAATACAGCTAAAAAAGAACTCCAGACCCGCTACGACCTCCGCGACACGAAAGGCGGCATCGAACTGGATAAGAAAGCCAACACCATCCTGCTCAGCTCCGAAAATTCTATGCGCGTAAAAGCTCTCGAAGATATTCTGCTCGGCCGCGTGGTGAAGCAGGGCATCGATGGCACCGCCCTCGACTTCTCGGCGGAAGAGCAGCCCAGCGGCAACCTCGTGAAAAAGACCATCAAGGTGCGCGCCGGGGTAGACAAAGATGCGGGCCGCAAAATCGTGAAAGCCATCAAAGACGCCAAGCTGAAGGTGGAGGCCCAGATGCAGGACGATCAGGTGCGGGTATCCGCCAAAAAGATTGATGAACTCCAGGCCGTTATCGCCCTGCTGCGCCGCACCGATATTGGCCAGCCCCTGCAGTTCGTGAATATGAAGTCGTAGTAGTCTGGTGATGTGGCCATGAGGTAATGAAGGAATGAGGGTACGTTGCTTCTGTGCAGTATCCTGTCCACAGCATTACCTTCTTCCTATATCACCTCATCTCTTCCTGACTTCATCCTCTCACTACTTCATCACCACCACTATGTCCTCACTGCCTGATGGAATTCGACTTCTCCGTTTTCTCTAATCCCCAGACCTGGGTCAGCCTGCTCACGCTGACGTTCATGGAAATTGTGCTGGGAATCGACAACATCATCTTCATCTCGATTGTGGTGAACCGCCTGCCCCGCGACCAGCAGAAGCGGGGACGCACCATTGGGCTATTGCTGGCGCTGCTGTGCCGCATTGGGCTGCTGCTAAGCATTACCTGGATTGTAGGCCTCAAGACGCCGCTTTTCCACCTAAACCTGCCCTGGTTGGAGGAGCCCTTTGGCGTAGCTGGCCGCGACCTGATTCTGCTGGCTGGGGGCCTGTTCCTGATTGGCAAGAGCACCACCGAAATTCACACCAAGCTCCAGGGCGAAGAGGATGAATCGGCGGCGGGTGGTGGCACCGCTACCATGGGCAGCATCATTCTGCAGATCATTGTCATCGACATCGTGTTCAGCTTCGACTCCATCCTGACCGCCGTAGGTCTAGTTGATAATGTGCTGATTATGATTCTGGCAGTGGTGCTTTCTATGGGTGTAATGCTGGCCTTCTCCGGGGTAGTGGCTGACTTCGTGAACCGCAACCCCACCATCAAAATGCTGGCTTTGTCCTTCCTGATTATGATTGGGGTAATGCTGGTGATGGAGGCCTTCCACAAGGAAATTGAGAAAGGATACATCTACTTCGCCATGTTCTTCTCCTTGGTGGTAGAAATCCTGAATATGCGCCTGCGCAAAAAAACGGCCCCCGTGCAGCTGCGTGAGTCCCAGTACGACTAAGCGCCCTCTGGACCGCATAAACAAAAGCCCGCTACACAATCGTGTAGCGGGCTTTTTGCTAAGCCGCCACTTGCTAGGCCAGGGTTGGGCGCTACACCGCCAGCAGAATGTATAGCACAATGGGAAGTAGGAAGGCGCACCCCACGGCGCAGTTAATGCTGCGCATGGCGGGAGCCCGCCAGAGGCCTAGACCCGCCAGCAAGGCCAGTAGCAAGGGCAGAAAAACAAAGTTGTCGTAGATCGTTACGCCACCGGCATCGGCTAACAGCTCGGGGTGGCCTACCGGAGCAGCCTTGCGAAACACGCCAAACAGCATGGTCCGGTCAACGAGTAAGTGGGTACCCTCGGGCCAGGAGTCAGTGTCGGAGCGAAACTTAGCGTGCGTGGTTTGTATGATAGAATGGGTACCCATGCTCCGCCCGCGCGCATACAACGATACCGACTCCACGCTTTGTACCACTTCATTGGGAAGATGCTCAGTCCAGAGAAAATCTAGCGTCATCAATAGTACTAGTAGTAAAGCCACGCGGCACACCCACTGGGCGTACGGGGCATAATGCCCATAACGCTCCTCCGTAGTAGGAGCGCGACGCGGGGCCGGGGGGCGCCCGCGTCGACGGAGGGCTGGGTCGCGGTGGAGTGGCCTAGGCGGCTCAGCGGGTTGCCGTTGCGCCCGCAGTAGCGCGTCGTAGGCCTGTCGGCGCACGGGGTTGCTCAGGATGTCGTAGGCCTCGTTCACGATGAGGTAGCGCTGGTGAGCGGCCGGGTCAGGAGTTCGGTCGGGGTGGGTGAGCAGCACCAGGCGACGGTAAGCCCTGCGCAGCTCGTCAGCCGAGGCTTGCTCACTCACTTCCAGCAGGGTATACAGCGTACTCATGGCATGGGCAGCAGGGCAGCCAGGGCAGGTGTTTGATCGTGGGCGCGGCGCACAGCTAGCTCCAGCAGCCGTCGGTTCAGCTCTGAGCGCTGAGTCCGGTAGAAGCCTAACTCTTCGGTAGTAAACATGCCCACCACTAGGCCTATCAGCGTATAGCGCAGCTTGGTATTGCGCCAGAGCAGCTCCGCAACGAGCCGCTGCTGTTCTGCTACCGAGGCTGCCCGAAACGGAATGTGGTGGTCGTGCAGAAAGTCGGCTATAACGGCGAGCAGGCGCTCGTTTTGCAGCTTAAGCACGGGCCGAAGGGTGCGGTGCAGAAAATCGGCTACGGTGGCTGCTGGTGCGGCTGGCAGCTCCGCCGTAACTGGAGGACGTAAGGCAAGAAGCGCCGCATCGGCGGCCGATACCACAGCGGAGGGCAGTGCAGACATCAGGTCAAATACAAGAGCTACGAAGAAAACAAGTCGCGGGAGCAAGTAGCTACTTCTTCCGGCTATTTAAAAGCTGGGCTAGCAGCGTTTTACAATACACAGCTCAGCGTCCGCTTTGCAGTTGATCTAGGCCACTTTAGTAGGATGTGGGCCAAGTGAAAGCAGAAAACAAACCCTGTAGGCTTAGCGGCACTAGGTGGCCTGCATCATCTACTGCATCTCTCCTAAAAGTAAGCTAACAGGTGCGTGCAGATACGAGCTGAGTTATTGTGACAAGTGATAGAGGTGAGGCATACATTTTATAAACACAGCAATAAAAATCCAATGTGGCTATAAAAATGATAAAAACAGGGCAAGTGGTTTTTATAGGATTATTCTACTGACATATGAAGCCTATTAAGATATAGTAGTGTATCTATACTGTTGCTATTGGAGAGTTGTTTTGTGTAAGCAATGTTGTTGTTAACGTCCTTTAGTGAAGCATTGCTGGCTGCAAGTGAGTCTTGAGCTAAGTATTATGATAGGCTGATTTAAAGCACTAGCATAAGTTAAGTGTGTAATTTAGTATTGGATTAAAGAAAGTTTGTAGAATATGCAGCAGTAGGTATACAAAGAAAATCTGGCCCGCAGGTGCAGCCAAGCGGGCGAATTATTCTGCCCGAATGACTTAATTTTAAGAGGTAAACCCAATTACATCTTTTTCCTATCGATGAAAAAACTACTTTCTCTGGCGCTGTTAGCCTGCGGGGCAGTTATGCCCTCTCTGGCGCAGACGTTTGTTCTTGACCCCCGGCCAGTGCCTGAGACAATTTGCCCAGCCCGGCCTGAAAATATGTTTACCAAGGTAGACGCTCCTGAGTCCTACCTCGCAGCCCAGCGCACTGGCCGTAAAGGCACCGCTGCCTCTCGTATTGAAGTAACCTACATAGGCTTTACGCCCGAGGCGCAGGCCGCCTTCCAGTATGCGGTTGATATTTGGCAGTCACTGCTCAATTCGCCCGTGCCTATTCGGGTGCGGGCCACTTGGACTCCCCTGGGTACGGGGGTACTTGGGTCGGCGGGAACCACTGCACTTTATACTCGGGTAGAAGGAGGCACTCGTAGCGATGTACTGTACCCAGTAGCCCTAGCCGAGAAGCTGGCTGGCAGGGAGCTAAACGGTTCTGGCCTAGCCGACATAAACGCACAGTTTAGCAGCACATTCAACTGGTATCTCGGTACCGACGGCAAGCCAGGTGCTGGGCAGTATGATTTAGTGTCGGTGGTGCTGCACGAGCTAGGCCACGGGCTGGGCTTCCAGGCTGGTACTACTTTTTCTACTACCAATAGCCAGGGCGGCTACTCCGAGCCGCCCTTCAACTTTGCCACCTTCATTGAGAATGAGGCGGGCCAGTTAATTACCGATACGCGGATTTTTACTAATCCGTCGGCAGCCCTAGGTACCTTGTACACCAGCAACGCGCTGTACTTTGATAGCCCGCTGGCCAGATCGGCTAACAATACCGCTAGCACGGAAAAGCGCCCCAAGCTGTACGCCCCTACTTCCTTTTCAACGGGTTCGAGTATCTCCCACTTGGATGAAGCAACGTACGCCGCCGGCAACGAAAACTCACTGATGTCGCCCCAGTTTGGGGCCGCGGAGGCTATCCACAGCCCCGGACCCATTACTATGGCCATCTTCAACGAGATTGGCTGGTTTAACACGGCTATCCGTCATACGCCGCTCAGAGACACGGAAATAGCGCAGAACTACGTAGTAAATGCCACCGTGCAGAGCGATGGTACCGTAACTCCGGGCTCAGTGAAGCTGACGTATAGCATCGACAACGGTGCCGCTACCACCGTAGCAATGACGAGCACCGGTAACGGCCAGTATACGGCTACCATCCCGAATCCGGGCCTTGGCAAAACGGTGCGGTACTACATTACCGCCGCCGACAACGAAACCGGCCGCACGTATGCCTCTCCCGCAACTACGCGCCGGGGTGTTATCAACCAGTACCAATTCTTCGTGGGCCCCGATGTGGTGCCGCCCGTGGTACGCCACACGGCCCCATTCTTCATTTTAACTACGCAGTTGCCCTACCAAATCACGGTGAATGCCACCGATAACATTGGAGTGAACAGCGTAGTGGTGGAGTATAATGTGAATGGCGTTAGTCGGCCGAACGTTACGCTCACGCGCCAGAACGATACCACCTTTGTGGGCTCTATCTCGACGGCTGCCGGCGCTATTGTCTCCGGCGACGTCATCAACTATCGGATAATAGCCAACGACGTAGCTTCTATCCCAAACCGGACTATTAACCCCGGGGCTGGCTTGTATACCGTACGGGTAGTGGCCATCAAGCCGGCGCAGGAAACGTACGTGAATGCTCTAAACAGCGATGTACAGCAGGATTTCATTGGCGAAGGCTTCACTATAACGCAACCAGCAGGTTTCACCAGCCCAGCTATCAACTCTGATCATCCTTATAAGGATGGCGTCGGGGTCGACTTCGAGAGCAATATCATCTACAACCTGCTTGTGCCCATCATTGTGAAGAACGACCCGGCACAGGCGGTAATGCGGTTTGATGAAATTGTGTTGGTTGAGCCCAGCACTGCTACTGCCACCTTCGGCAGCACGGGTTTCTTCGACTACGTAATTGTAGAAGGCAGCAATGACAACGGTACTACCTGGAAAGCGCTGGCCCCCGGGTACAACAGCCGTAGCAATACCGCGTGGCTCACGCGCTGGAATAGCGCTACCGATGCTGATGGCAACTCCACTGCCGTTGGTACCCCCGACCTTTATGTGGGCCGTACGCTAAACCTGAGTCCCACCTTTGCCGCGGGTGATGTAGTGCGCCTGCGCTTCCGCCTGTTCTCCGACCAACTCTCGCACGGCTGGGGCTGGGCCATTGATAACCTGGCCATCCAGAGCGTGGTAACGGGTGTGAAGGAAGATGTGAAGGCCGCCGGCCTGACCGTGTACCCCAACCCCAGCACCGGCCAGTTCACGGTGTCGGCCAACTTTGCTCAACCGGTAAAAGGCCTGCAGGTGGTCGTTCGTAACATGCTAGGCCAGGAGGTACTGCGCCGCGATGTGCCCAATGGCACGCGCCAGGTAGCCGTGCCCGTTGACCTAAGCGGCTATGCGGCTGGTATCTACCAAATCAGCCTTGGCGCGGGCAGCGAGATGGTGTCACGCAAAGTGATGGTGCAGAAATAATACCTCTGCACCTGCTCCATAGAAAAGGCGGCTCTACTCAGAGCTGCCTTTTCTATTTATAACACACGTGAACTGGCCTAGGACGCCCAGCCCAGCTTGCTGATAAAATCCCAGAGCACTACGCCTGCGGCAATGCTCACGTTGAGGGAATGCTTAGTACCAAACTGCGGAATTTCTACAGCGGCATCACAGAGTGCCAGTACATCATCGTCTACCCCAAACACCTCATTGCCCAGCACTAGCGCGTAGGCCTGCCCGGGTGTAGGCTGAAAAGCGGGGAGGGGTACACTGCCGGTAGTCTGCTCCACGGCCACCACCACGTAGCCGGCGGCCTTGAGTTGCTGCACGGCCTCAACCGTAGTAGGCGCATATTCCCAAGTGACCGACTCCGTAGAGCCCAGCGCGGTTTTCGTGATTTCGCGCTGGGGTGGCCTACCCGTGATACCACAAAGCCAGATTTTTTCCAGCGCAAACGCGTCGGCCGTGCGGAAGGCCGCACCCACGTTGTGTAGGCTCCGTACGTTGTCGAGCACCAGGGAGAGGGGGAATTTTTGCGTATTTTTGAAGTCTGCCACCGTCAGCCGGTTCAGTTCTTCCATGGAGAGTTTGCGCATACGGCAAAAGTAGGAACGTCTGGCCGAGTGGCTGATGTTGGCAAAGACAAAACCAATAGTCCGTCGGGCTGGGTGGGGCACAATGCAGGCCCGCCAAGCGAAGCAATGCTACCGCTGCCTGGGCTCTAGGCCACTAGAGTTAGCGTAGCTTGTAGCAGTAAGGCCACGCTAGCTCAGCCCGACGAATTACGTACCCTCTGATCCTGTTCGCCAGTTCCGCGCTGGCGTTACTCTCTTGCTAGTGAAAGCTAAAGTCGCCGATCCTAACAAAAAGCCCATTCGCACGCACGGCTCCCTCGGGCCCGCCCCCGTGATTGATACGCCCCTGATGAAGCAGTATTACCAGCTGAAGCAGGAGCATCCCGGCGCTGTGCTCCTGTTCCGGGTGGGCGACTTCTACGAAACCTTCGGGGAGGATGCCGTGACGGCGTCCCGCATTCTCGACATCACCCTGACCAAGCGCGGGGCCGGCACCTCCTCCGAAACGCCTCTGGCTGGATTTCCCCACCACGCCCTCGATAATTACCTGCCCAAGCTGGTGCGGGCGGGCCAGCGCGTAGCCATCTGCGACCAGCTTGAAGACCCCAAGATGGCCAAGGGCCTAGTGAAGCGTGGCATTACGGAACTGGTAACGCCCGGCGTGAGCCTCCACGACAATGTACTGGAGCGCAAGAGCAACAACTACCTCTGCGCCGTGCACTTTGGCAAGCAGGAGGCCGGTATCAGCTTTCTGGATATCAGCACCGGTGAATTTCTGGTAGCTCAGGGCACCATTGAATACCTGGGCAAGCTGCTGCAAAATTTCGGCCCGGCTGAGGTGCTATTCTGTAAGCGCAGCCGTCGGGAGTTCGAGGAAAGCTTCGGCCCCGACTACTGCCACTTTGCGCTGGATGAGTGGGTGTTCGGCTATGATTATTGCCACGACACGCTTACCCGTCACTTCAACACTACTTCCCTCAAGGGCTTCGGTATTGATGGCCTACGCGAGGGTATCACGGCGGCCGGCTGTATCCTGCACTACCTCGCTGAAACGAAGCACACTGACGTAGGCCACATCGGCAGCATTGGGCGCCTGGAGGAAGACAAGTACGTGTGGCTCGACCGATTCACGGTGCGCAACCTGGAGCTGGTGTTGCCTCAGCACCCCGGTGGCGTGCCTCTCATCGATATCCTCGACCAGACGGTAACGCCCATGGGTGCCCGTTTGCTGCGCAAGTGGGTGGTGCTTCCCCTCAAGGAGCCCGCCCAGATTCAGCGTCGCCTCGATACGGTGGAAGCCCTACTGCAGAGCCCCGAGCTGCTGGAAAATATACTGCAGCACTTGCGTCAAATCAACGACTTGGAGCGCCTGATTTCCAAGGTAGCCGTGCGCCGCATCAACCCGCGGGAGCTGCTGCAATTGGCTCGTGCCCTGGAGGCTATTGCGCCTATGCGCGAGCAACTAGCCGCGTCGGGCATCCGGGCCCTGCAAAAGCTCGCCGACCAGCTCAACCCTTGCACTGGCCTACGCGAGGAAATCCAAGCTAAGATTAAAGTCGATGCGCCCATCCTGACCAACCAAGGCGGTGTGGTGAATGACGGGGTAGATGCGGAGCTGGACCAGCTGCGCGAAATGGCCTTTTCGGGAAAGGACTACCTGTTTCAGATGCAGCAGCGCGCCATTCAGGAAACCGGCATTGGCTCCCTGAAAGTGGCCTACAACAAAGTATTTGGCTACTACCTTGAAGTAACCAACGCTCACAAGGATAAGGTGCCCACCTCTTGGATTCGGAAGCAAACCCTGGTAAATGCGGAGCGCTACATCACGGAAGAGCTGAAAACCTACGAGGAAAAGATTCTGCACGCCGAGGACCAACTGTTCGTGATTGAGCAGCGCATCTATACCGATCTGATACTGTCGGCGGCTGAGTACGTCTCGCAGATTCAGCAAAATGCCCGCGCCATTGGGGTTACTGACTGCCTAGCCAGCTTTGCCGCTACAGCCCGCCAGTACCGTTACGTAAAGCCCCTGGTAAATGACAGCACTGTGCTCGACATCAAAGCGGGCCGCCACCCTGTAATTGAGCGCCAGTTGCCCCCCGGTGAGGCCTACATCCCCAACGATATTCGGCTAGATCAGGAGGACCAGCAGATTGTGGTTATCACGGGTCCCAATATGGCGGGTAAGTCAGCACTGCTGCGTCAAACGGCCCTTATTGTGCTACTGGCTCAAATTGGCTCCTTCGTGCCTGCCGATGCAGCTACGATTGGCGTCATCGACAAAATCTTCACCCGCGTAGGGGCCTCTGATAACCTAAGCAAGGGCGAGAGTACCTTCATGGTGGAGATGACTGAAACGGCCAGCATCCTCAACAACCTCTCCGACCGCAGCCTCGTGCTGATGGACGAAATCGGGCGAGGCACCAGCACCTACGACGGCATCAGCATTGCCTGGGCCATTGTGGAGCACTTGCACAATTCGCCCAAGGCCCGCGCCAAAACTCTCTTCGCCACTCACTACCACGAGCTGAACCAGCTAGCTGATGACTGCTCACGGGTGCGTAACTACAATGTGGCTGTGAAGGAAGCTGATGGGCGCATTCTGTTCCTGCGCAAGCTGCAAGAGGGGGGCTCAGAGCACAGCTTTGGTATTCATGTGGCGCGCATGGCAGGCATGCCTACCTCCGTGGTACTGCGGGCCAATGAAATCATGCACCACCTAGAGCAGGAACGTGCCAGTGCAGGCCTAGAAGAGGGGCCCACTGAGTTTGGCGAAGTGCTGGCCGGACTAGACGAGACGCCCAACTCTGGCAAGGTAGTGCCGCTGAATGGCTCTGTAAACCCGGCCGCCACGGAGCCGCGGCGCACCCCTAAAGCACAACCAGCTGCTGCTGTGCACACTGCTCCGCGGCCCAGTCTGCAGCTTAGCATGTTCGAGCCCGGTGATCCAGCCCTGGAGCGCGTACGGGAGTTGCTGGAAAAACTAGATGTAAATACGCTTACACCCATTGAGGCCCTACTTAAGCTGAACGAGTTAAAATTAGCCGCTGGTGGGAAATAAATAGGTGGCCTAGCCCTGCAAACTCCTGTGAGGCGGGGCTAGGCCACCTGCATTTCGGTACCTTCAAGAAAAAGCTTATTCGTTGTCTGAAATTTTTCTCCTTGAAAATCAGTCAAAAACGGGTCGCAGAGCTAAATTTTAGATATTTTTTTGTTGCTACCTCTTGACAACAAGAATTCCTGTAGTACCTTTGTCACATCAAAACGCCACTACGGCGCCAAGATCAAAAGCGAGAGTAGCTCAGTTGGTAGAGCGCGACCTTGCCAAGGTCGAGGTCGCGAGTTCGAACCTCGTCTCCCGCTCCAAGAGGATGTTGCCGCTGCAACATCCTCTTTTTGTTTTTGGCTAATGAGGTTTGGGACACTACATTTGCCCACGCTTTAGTATAGCCCGCTGCCAGAGTGGTGTAATGGTAGCCACGAGGGACTTAAAATCCCTTGTCTTCACGGACGTACGGGTTCGAGTCCCGTCTCTGGTACATAAAAGCCTTTCCATGCAAGTGGAAAGGCTTTTTTAATTTTCCGCGCTATGTGCCTTTTCTTTGTAGGTCAGTCGTTCATGCGGCTAGGTAACAAGCGAAAGGGCTAAATCAGGAAGCTGTAAGTGGCAATAGCCGCGCGTATTTCCTCTTCGTCTGCCTAACCAACGGTCCGGTTGTGTGTTGGATAGTACAGGTAAGAAGTTATTCGGAGTAAAAGTTGCCGGTAGCAGCTTTGATGATGTCCTACCTTCCGCCTATTTCTAAGAGTACACCTACTTATATCTACCACTTCATGTCCATCACTTCCCAAGCCGACTTAACAGGTCTTCAGCGCATCAGCGAGGCCGTGGGTACTGCCCTAAAACAAATGCGTGAGTATGCCCAGCCCGGAATGACCACCAAAGAGCTAGACGAGTACGGCGGAAGTATTCTGGCTGCCTTGGGAGCCAAGTCGGCACCTCGGTTGGCATATGGCTTTCCAGGCTGGACGTGCATCAGTGTAAACAACGAGGTGGCGCACGGTATTCCTTCGGTTCGTAAGGTATTGAACGAGGGCGACCTAGTGAACATCGACGTATCAGCGGAGCTTGATGGGTATTGGGCCGACAATGGCGGCTCTTTTGTGTTAGGCGCTGATATTCATAATCACCAGCCCTTGGTTGATGCCTCACGGCAGATTTTACGCACCGCACTCAGCCGGATTCGCGGTGGCGTACGCATTGCCGAAATAGGCGGGCTGATTGAAGCAGAAGCGCGGAAGTCGGGTTTCCGGGTTATCAAGAACCTGGTGGGACATGGCATCGGGCGTAGTTTGCACGAGGAACCAACTGAAATTCCATGCTACTACGACCGCTACAACCTAAAGCGCTTTAAGAAAAACTCCGTGGTGGCGGTAGAAACCTTTATTTCTACTCGCGCTTCTATAGCTCACCAACTAGGCGACGGCTGGACGTTGGTTACCAAAGACGGTAGCTTCGTAGCTCAGCACGAGCACACTATTGTCATTACGGACGATAAGCCAATTATTCTTACGGCTGCCAACAGCATCTGGGAATAGTCACTCTGCTATTCTAACCGATACGCATACTGTTGGCTTGTACTTTATTCCAGATAGCAGAAAGCTCTGGTATAAGGCTCTGAATATCAGTCACTAGGCCACTACCTCTTGTGGTGAGTGGCCTAGTGAGGTGTTTGTTTGAAGATCTACTGCGTAAAGTACGCCGCTCCCGACCGTGGCGACCAGCTAGAAGCGCGGTTCCGACGTGCTGGTCGGGGTTGACGCTGGGGTAGGGGCATGGGTAGGGAGGCCAGCTTCATTCTCTTAGGCATTGCGCGAGCCAAGTTGTTCAATGGGGGGCGCTCCGGACCACCAATAGCATTCTCAGCAAATAGCGCGGGGTGCCCGTTGCGGTCATACACCCACCCCTGGTACACCCACCCCAGATAGCGGCCATTGAGTGAGTACAGCAGTTCTTCGTCAAACCAGGCCACCACTTTTCCTTCCGCATCATACAGGGCACGGCAGGCATCATCGGCATAGACAACTTGTTTTCCGGCAGTGTTATAAAGGGGAATCATAATCAGCAATAAGTTATATAGTTCGGGGATCATACAAACGCAGTAGACCACGAGGTCGGATTTTCAAGAGGTGCACTTTTTTCGAGCAAATCACTGAGGTTGAAATGCATCTGCGGGGTAGCTAGGCCGTGTAGTAAAGAGTATCTACCTGTTGAGTGACCAGGCCTAGAGTTGAGCAGTCGGGAAAGAAGGGTGACCTGGCAACGTTGGGCAGACTAGCAGGCCGGCCTGAGGCGTTAAAGCCTGCCGCGTTATGAGTTGCGCGTGGCCTAGTGCGGTCTTTTAGTGCGGCAGACGCCGCGTAGCGCATCTGATTTGTTACCTTTAGTTTCTCGCGGATTCCGCGTTTCGTATGTCCCTCGCTTTTGTTCCTGACGCCCTGATGCCGGAGGTACCTGATTATCAGTTGAAGATTAAACAAGTGTTTGCTGAAGTCGGCAAGGTTGTCGTAGGCCAGCAATACATGGTTGGCCGCCTCCTGATAGGCCTGTTTACCGGCGGGCATATCTTGTTGGAAGGAGTACCTGGCCTGGCCAAAACCCTCACCATCAGCACCCTCTCAAAGGTGTTGCACTTGCATTTCCAGCGCGTGCAGTTCACACCCGACTTGTTGCCCTCTGACCTAGTGGGCACCATGATCTACAACCAGAATCAGTCGGAATTTGAAGTCAAGAAAGGGCCCATCTTCGCGAATCTGGTGCTGGCCGATGAAGTGAACCGCTCACCGGCCAAGGTGCAGAGCGCCCTGCTGGAGGCCATGCAGGAGAAACAGGTGACGATAGGCGAGACGACATATCCGCTCGACTTACCCTTCCTGGTATTGGCCACGCAAAATCCCGTGGAGCAGGAAGGCACGTACCCACTGCCCGAAGCGCAGGTTGACCGCTTCATGATGAAAGTGTTCGTGGATTACCTGAAGAAAACGGACGAGTTGGAAGTGATGCGCCGGATGGCCAACATGAGCTTCGAGGGTGAAGTGAATCCCATTCTCACCAAGGAAGACATCTTCGGAATTAGGCAGCAGATCAACCAGGTGCAGATTTCAGAGACCCTGGAAAAGTATATTATCGAACTGGTTTTTGCCACCCGTAAGCCGGCGGAGTACGATCTGGCGGAGTTTCAGCAGTACGTGCAGTTTGGCGTAAGCCCCCGCGCCAGTATTGCCCTGCACCGGGCCGCCAAGGCAGTGGCCTACCTCGATGAGCGCGACTATGTGCTGCCCGAAGACATCAAGGAAGTGGCCACCGATGTACTCAACCACCGCATTCTGCTTACTTACGAGGCAGAAGCCGACGGCATCCGGACGCAGGATTTGATTGAGGCTATTCTGCGGAAGGTACCCATTAGCTAGGCCACTGGGTACCTCCCGCCGCCATAACCAAGTTGGACGTATAACGTGGTAAAACAACTGCTCTGCCGGATCATGGGGCTACGACCGGAAATGCCTCTGAGCTTCTATGCCCTAGATGTGCTGTTTCGGCGAGTATTGCGCCAGAATGCGGGCGTCAGGTGGGCAGTGCACCATACCAGCACAATTCGGTCGCCGCACCGCCTGCAGGTTGGGCAAGGCTCTTACCCCGGCGACTCTCCTGGTGTTTACATCAACGCTGATAACGGGGTAATTATCGGCCGCTTCACAAACGTAGGCCCCCAGGTAGGACTTATTTCTGCCAATCACGACCCTGTTCAGAATGCCCGCCGTTTGCCGGCTCCCCCCATCCGCATTGGCAATTTCTGTTGGTTAGGAATGGGAGCCGTGATATTGCCCGGTGTGGAGTTAGGCGATTTTACAGTAGTAGGGGCGGGGGCCGTGGTGACGCACAGTTTTCCGGCGGGTCACTGCGTAGTAGCTGGCAATCCGGCGCGAATACTCAACTATCTGAATCAAGACGAATGCGATGCGCAAGCCCGGAGCGAGTACGAGCGGCACGCTGCTGGGAAATAGCGCGTACATATTTCTTATTCGTTTCCTGCCTACCCTCGCCAGTATACTAGCCCTGGTATGGCTGGCGCGACATACAACGCCGGCTTACTACGGGCGCTACCAAAGTTTCTGGGTGCAGTGGCAGGTGTTGCAGGTAGTGGCCTGCTTAGGCCTGCCCACCCTAATACTTACGTACCCGGCCACTTGGGTGCGGGGCTTCATACGTGAAGGTAACTGGAGGCATTTTGGAATGCTGAGCGCCTGGGTAATACTGGTAGCAGGTGCCTTTGTGGCATTGCAAGCGTACACTAACTCTCCCTTCGCACCTTGGCAACCGGGGGCCTTCCTGCTACTGAGCGTACCCGCGGCATTGTTAGAAGCGTATGCAATGCTCGGCCGCCAATTCAGGGCCTTGGGCTTACTAAGCGTAGCCTATGCCGGCGTATTTATGCTAGGCCACGTTTGGCTGGTAGGCCAGGTCCTGAGCAGCCAGCAGCTCCTAAATATGCTGCTGGCCGCTAATGTCCTGCGGGTAGCGGCATTAGGCAGGCTTGCCACCCAGCAATTTCAACGGGAGGCCGCGGTGGCGCCTTTGTCTTTCGGTACCGTGCGCCAGCTATGGGTGCATACCGCCCTTAATGAGGTGGTACAAATTCTGTTCCGGTGGATAGATAAGTTCACGCTCAACTTCCTGTTGACGCCGGCCCTCTTCGCACTCTACTTCAACGGAACTCTTGATGTACCCTTTTTGCCCTTGCTACTAGGGGCAGCGGGTAGTGCTTTGCTATTACACTTCAGCCAACCCCACACTTCGGATGGAGAGCGAGTAGCAATATTGCAAGATGTGGGTGCGGTTCTCGGGAGCTTGGTCTTTCCAGTATATTTCTTCCTGTTCTATTTCCGGTATGAAGTATTTGGGGTAGTATTCGCCCACCGCTACGATGCAGCAGTGCCGCTGTTTCTAGTTTCGGGGCTAGTACTACCGTTACGAGCCTACAATTTCACGGCTCTTCTGCAGCACAAAGGGCACGCACATACCATTACCAAAGGGGCAGTACTAGACCTGATATTGGCCATTTTGCTGATGTATCCGCTGTATCGGTTGCTAGGCCTCGGGGGAGTAGCATTAGCCTTTGTAATTAGCACATACTGCCAGGCAGGCTATTACTTGGCCTCAGCTGCCAGCTTACTGCGCGTATCCTGGCATGAGATGTTGCCCTGGCAGACGTGGGCCCGTCAACTCATGGCCGCAGGAATTGGCTTGCTGGCGGTGCACGAGGTAGTGCAAGGAGCCCTTCCCGAAATCTTAGTGCTCATAATGGGTGGCGTGAGTGCTGGTCTGCTAGCTCTCTATTTATTTTATCGAGCTAAAGCGAAGCTCACATAAGGCTGTGCAGCTAGAGGCAGTGTGCGTTGGTGCATTCTGGCCCTAATGTGCATCAAGTGTAGTACCGCCCAGCAAGAGGCAGTTTGCTACATCTAGGCCAGTGGTATTTAATGCTAATATTGTCGCGGGGTACAGCCACCTACTATGCCACCTAATAGTGTCTCACGGGAGGCTGTATCCCTCAATCTCAAGCTAACAATTGCTTCCTCGCCATGCTCCAATCCATGACCGGCTATGGTATCGCTCACCGCGAAACCGACACGTACGCCGCCACTGTAGAAATTAAGTCGCTCAACTCTAAAACGCTGGACTTAAGCCTGCGCTTACCCCGTTTCCTCCAAGATCGGGAGTTGGAAATCAGAAACCTGGTAACAAAAAGCCTGATCCGTGGCAAAGTCAACCTGAACCTGGATTTTGCCCGCCCGCGTGCTGCCGCCCGTACGGGGGCTGTGTTGAATGAAGCGGTCCTTCTGCTCGCATTAGATGAGCTGCGCCAGGTTGCGGCCCGTAGTGGCGCTTCTTTAGAACAGCTAACTGCGCTGGCCCACGCTCTGCCTGGGGCCCTGCGGATACCCGCCGATACAACGGCCGCCACCGAGGAAGAAGAGGAGGTGCCGTGGGAAGAGTTGCTACCTCTTTTGCACGAAGCCTTGGATCGGGTAAACCAGTTCCGCCGTGATGAAGGCCAGGCCCTGACCAACGAAATATTAGGCTACATTGATAAAATCCGGATTCAGCTGGCGGATGTGGAGCGGCATGACCCCATGCGCATTGAGCAGGTTCGGCAGCGCCTGCAGAATCACATGGCCGAGATAACAGGGAGCGAGTATTTCAATCCTACCCGTTTCGAGCAGGAGGTGCTGTATTACATTGAGAAGCTTGACATTGCCGAGGAAAAAGTACGGTTAGTCAACCATTTGCACTACTTCACCGAGACGGTGTACCTGCCAGAGCCCACCGGAAAGAAACTTGCCTTTATTTCGCAGGAAATAGGCCGGGAAATCAACACCATCGGTTCTAAAGCCAACGACTCTACCATTCAACATCTAGTAGTTGGAATGAAAGAGGAACTGGAGAAAATCAAGGAGCAAATCAACAACATACTCTAAGTTATTAGGCTGTATTTGTCGGTTAGGTGAAACAGCAAATTGAATTTTGTGAATAGTAATAGAGTTAGGCTATTCTTGATAATAAATAGAATTTAAATATGAATATTATTATTTTAATGAATAATCTTTTCACAGCTAAAACAGTCTCAGTAGGTTTGTCGTAGCTATTTTTGATAGCATGGGGGCTTCTGTTTAAAGCCTCAAAACTATTTTTTTTCAAAGTACTTGTACTTCCAAGGATTGCACGTAAATTGTGTTATCCAAACAGAGTGCCTCCATAGGCTCAGAACGCAGATCTCCTTTTGAATTTCACCTTTTTTCAGTCTACAACTATGAAAAAAGCATTACTCGTAACCCCTGTTTTTTGCCTGATGCTGTTGCTGATGGCTGCTCGCCCCTTCGCCGAGGTTGAACTAATCAAGAAGCGCGTACTCAGCGAGCGGGTAGAAATTCTTATCCCCAAAGGATTTGAAGTGATGAGCGAGCAGCAGATGGACTTTAACTACGCTAAAGCCCAGAGCCGCCCCAGCGTTATCTACACCAACAGCAAGGAAGCCAGCATTGCTTTCTCTTACACCGACAATACTGCCGATCAGGATATGATCGACATGTATGCCGACAACTTCTACAAGATGTACTCCAAGCAGTACAAAGAAGCCAAGTGGTTCAACCACGGGGTGAAAGAGGTAAACGGCCGTAAAGTTGGCTACATGGAGCTGATGAAGCCTGAGCTAGGCCATGAGGTATACAACCTGGTGTTCTTCACCGATGTGGAAGGCAAACTGCTGATGTGCAACTTCACGTGCGCCGACCGCCAGAAGCCTGAGTGGGAAAACGTTGCTAAGCAGATCATGACCTCGTTCAAAACGAACGGTTAATAGCTGCCTAGTAGATATTATATATCTTAAAAAGCGCCCGGCATTCTCTAGCTACAAGCTGAGAGCGCTGGGCGCTTTGTTATTTTATTTTTACAGTACTGAGGAGTAAGGCATAATCTGTACTCTCTATCTGGAGCTAATCTTAAGCATGCGCTAGGCCTATCCTTAAGGGTAAGGGCTTACTTATAATAGCAGTGTCATTAAAACATCAGAGCTAAGAGGTGGCCTGTACCACGCTTCACTCTGAATTGGCGCCTAACCTGTTTAAGAAGTCTCGTAGTAAACCAAAGGCTCCTCTAAACCCCGTTAATGGCAAGGTAGTAGCTTGGTCATGCACGTCATGATAAGCAGTAGGGCCACCCCGAGTGTACAGGAAGAAAGCGGGTACACCCCTTTCTGAGAAATAGTAATGGTCGGAATTGGCTGCGCGGCCTCTGGCGGCTAAAGCGGGGAGATAGTGACCGGCAGAGTTCAGGTTGGTGAGTAATTGGTACTGCTGAGTGAATATACGCCCATTAACTACCGTAGCTCCTTCTTCACCGGTACCCAGTAAATCAAGGTTGACTAGGAAGCGGATGTGGCTCAGAGGCACTAGTGGATGGTCAACAAAGTACCGCGACCCTACTAGGCCTGCTTCTTCAGCTCCAAAAGCAATAAAAACCAATGAATAAGCCGGACAGTTCTCTGGGCGGGCATAGTAGGCTGCTAGCTCCAGCAGCATAGCCGTGCCGCTGGCATTGTCATTTGCCCCCGGAAAATAAGTGCGCTGGCCTAACCTTCCTAGATGATCATAGTGAGCCGAGACGACTAAAAAGGAATCAGGTTGTACGCGGCCGGGTAAGAGACCAACTAGGTTTTGGGTTTGATAAGCAGGTTGGAGCACGGCGTCAAGCCGCAACGTGATGCGGCGCGCTTGTTCAGGCCAGCGTTGCGCTAGTACCTGAACTTGAGGCTGGGACTGCTGCTCAGAAGCAAGGGAGGCCGTAAGTTTGGTAGGTACCAGCGTAACCCGAGCCGCCGCGGTGCGCAGGTGCGCTTGTAGCGCTGCCGGAAGCTGAGCCAGCCGGGCTACCTCGGGTTGTTGCAATACTAACACCCGGTGCCGCAAGTCGATACTCAGTAAGCGCTGCTGAGCACCTTCCTGATGGAACACCAGGGTGTCGAGCTGATACACGTGACCCGTGAGGAAACCAGGGCCTGAAGATGGCTCGGCGATGAAATCAACACCTGGGCGGAGCAATTTACCATCTACGCGCAGCTTAGCCCGGCCCGGGAAGGTATTGATGGGGAGCGTAAAAGACTGAGTATACTCAGGCGTCAGCGGAAGTAGCCCGATTTCTGCAAACCGACTGCGCAGATAGCTGGCTGCTAGATGCTCTCCGTTGTTGACGTAGCCACGCCCATGCATGGCTGGCCCCGCTAATGCGCTAATAGTTTCGCGCGCCCGATCCATGTTCTGAGCAACTGCACGGGAGCTCAGTACCCAGGTCAAAGCCAGGGCTGCGGTAGCTAGACGGCCGCTGGACAGAGGGCACCGTTTCATTGCCAGTACCGGCGCGTAAGGTGCATCAGGCCAAGGCCCAATACGGTACCAATGGTGTCGCTAAGTAAATCAGACCATTCGCCGTGTCGGCCAAGGTCCATCGTCATCTGCAATACCTCGATGAGGGCCCCAAAGCCAATGCAGTACAGCAGAATTATCCCGAAGCTATGACGGCGCAACGTAGGCCTCCTCTGCTGCCGACGAGCCGAGAAGTATGATAAAATAGCCAATACCCCGAACACGGCCGCATGCGCTGCCGTGTCGAATGCCAATAACTCCCACTCAGGAGTTTTAGGCATTTCCTGAGAGGGAGTTAGAGTAAGTATCAATACCAGCGCCGCCCAAGCCAGCGGCAGAGCCACGAAGGCTCGGCGGCGAGGCAAGGGCGGCGCGGTCTGTAGCATACGCAGCAATTGAGGTAGCTTAAGCGCCTACCAAGTCACCGTAGGCTTCGGCTGTCAGCAAGGCATCTAGTTCGGCGGTGTTGGCAATCGACATCTTGATCATCCAGCCATCGCCATATGGGTCAGAGTTTACCAGCTCGGGGCTGCCATCAAGCTTTTCGTTGATTTCTAACACGGTGCCCGTAATGGGGCTGAACAGGTCAGATACCGTTTTTACGGCTTCTACCGTCCCGAACACTTCACCCTCTGCCACTTCCTTGTCGAGGGTGTCAATGTCCACGTACACAATGTCGCCGAGTTCTTTCTGGGCGTGGTCGGTGATGCCGATGTAGGCAACGTCACCTTCCACACGAATCCATTCGTGTTCTTTCGTGTACTTCAGGGTGGCAGGCAAATTCATGTGATGCGGTTTTGAAGAAATGGGGAGTGAAGGCGCTGTAGCGCGATGGTTCAAAAGTAAAGCTTAAATGATGGAATGCCGAAAATGTTCTTGGGAGAATTCGCTAGGCCACGATCGGCTGGTGACTGTGGGGGCAGCTACAGGTTTAGAAAACAGAAAGCCCAACCTAGCCTAGGCCAGGTTGGGCTTTCTGTTCATGGGGGCACAGGGTTTATTGCGAGAGGCTATAACGCAATTGAATACCACCTTCCGTGGCCGTATTCTTATAGGCATTCTGCACCCGTGGTGTTGTAATGTTTTGGGTGAAGAAGAACTGCAAGTTCAGGCGCTGGTTCAGAATGTAGTCGATGGTGGGGCGCAACTGCATTTGCCGGGTGCCGTTGGTGGTCTGGCTAGAAGTGCGGCCCAAGTCGGTATCAGTCACATCGAGGATAGCCCGCTGCACGGTGTAATTGTCGCGGATGCTCAGGTCGAGCCGGACGTTGATTTCGTTGCGGAGTATCTTCTGCTCCCCCCCAATGCGGAACGGAATCCGCAGGCGGTTGGTCACGTAGCCTAGGCCTATTACCATTTCCTTGGAGCGCAGCTCTGTTACCTGGGCGTTGGTGGTATTCAGGCCTAGGGTTCGGTCTACGCGGTACTCCAGGCGGCCGGTGGTTTTGCCCGTGGTCTGGAAGTTCAGGCCAATAAGCGGAGCCAGCCGTTCCGCAATAGTCACCTGCCCAATAACGAAGTACGGGATATACTGGCCGCTATTGTTGGTGAGGTAGGGGAAGTCAGGCTCCCGGGTATAAGAAGTAGCCGTGGTGTAGCCGTTGATGTTGTAGCTGGAAGTGTAAACGTGATTGAACGTGATGGACCGGAAGTACTGCTGCACGAACGGCAGATCCGCTAGGCCATTATACTCAATCGTCCAGTTCGGGATGGGCAGCAGGGCGAAGGGGTTGAACTTCTTAGCCTTGTAGCCATCCGACGACTTACCCCGGTAGGCATCCAAGAAAGCGGGCAACAGCACATCCTGGGAGTTATAGCCATAGCTACCCGGGTTGGTATTCGCTGCCTCCAACCGTTCGCGCACGACGGCCCGATTCTGCACGAAGCGGTTAAATGCTTTCGACGTCTCGCCGCTGGCATTCAGGTCGCCAAACAAAGTCTGGATAGAGATGAACGACGTGCTGAACGTGCCGGACCCCAGCGGATTGCTGGCAACTGGCACACCAGAGATAGGGCGCTGGGTTTCCTCGTCTATCAAGGAGCGATAGAAAACCTCTCGGTTGCGTACTAGCTGGCGCCGGCCATCTAAGCGAATAATAAAATTGCGAACTGGCTCTAAAGAGGTACGCAAGGCCAAATTCTCAGTCAGCAGCGAGCTGAGGGGGGTATTAAGGTACTGGCTGCTATTGGTGTACCAACCCCGTGAATAGGCACGTTCGAAAAGACCGTCCAGATCATACTGTTTCCCGAGCAAGAACGGAACACCAGGAGCATCAAAGTCACTGTTCATCCCGAAGAAGCGAGTCCCAGGCAGGTAGCCTGGCAGCAGGGTGCCGTTACTGCGGGTGTAAGTAAAGTTAAGTGAGCGGGCTGTCATTAAGGAGCGTAGTACCGCCTTAAGCAACCGCAGCTCGGGGCCTTTGGTCGTGTCAGCGGGAGCTGTTTGAGGCTGGCCCGGCACGGGTATTTTCTGCCGACCCTTCGCCCCGTCAGCGTCAGTCCGGGGCGCGGGTGGTGGAGCGTTATTGATGATGTTCAGGAAGCGCACTTTGTTATAGAGCTTCACTAAATCAATCTTACCATTGGCGCTCAACTCACCATTGTTTTGAATGGTGTTGCCGAGGTTTAGTGGAACCGTAGTAGTATCATTTAAGTCACCTGGGTTAATTGGTGCCCGCAATGCTGTGGAGGCTGCTTGCCAAGTATAATTAGCCGCATACCGAGCATCAGCCGAGAGCCAGTCGGTGAGGGGGAACTTGTCAAGGGGCAGGCGGTAAGTAATGGCTACCGTTTGGTTGAAATTGGTAGTGCGGCCACCGCGCTTAAATAGGTTGTCGCGGAGTTGCTCCCGGTTGCGCTTCGAGATATCGTCGTCACCAATGGAACGGCCGGGGCCCTCATCTACCACTGAGCGGTTAGTAGCCGTATAATCTAGAGCCAGTGCCTTGGTCAAGTCCCAGCGCATGTCGTAGATGCGATTGAAAAAGAACGACTTCTGGAAGATGCCCGGGATACCATCCGTCACGGGCACTTGGCCGGGCTCCAGGGTCCGCTGCAGGAACCGCTCGTTGTAGCGGCGGTCAATGTCGGCCCGGAAGGAGAAGCGAGAGGGGAGGGGCGTGAAGTTTACCTCCTGCAGCATCTTCAAGTAGGGCGAGTCAAAGGCCTTTACCTTAGCCAGCGGCGTGTAGCTTTTAGGTACCGTCTGGTACACGTAGGCCAGAGCACCCGTGTAGGTGCGGGTATAGTCGCGGTCGGTCCGGATGTCGGTGTGCAGGCGCTCGGTGTAAGAATAGCTTACCGCGAAGTTCTCGATGTCGTAGGGGCGTACTTTCTTCTCAGGGTTGGTCCGCTCCTTGCGCACGTTCAGCACGTTGATGCTGCGCTGGCTGGTCTGGTCAACTACTTCTTTGCGGTAGGCCGCTTTTTCCTCGTTAGTCTCAAACTTCTCCAACGACTGCTCCAACTTGGTGTCCGGGTCGAGTGGGTCGTACTTGGGCGCTCGGGTCTCGACGCCGGCCTGCACCAGCACCGGAATGCGAAGGCCTAGCTTTTCAGGGAAGAATTTGTCGGCTGCTACCGTAGCGTTTATATCGCCGCGAGTAATATTATCGATGGAGCGCTGCTGAGGACGATCTTGTAGGCCACCAAAGCCGGTGGTTACATAGTTGCCCGTAGCAGTGATATTAGCTAAGTCAGCCAGTTTGGCGTTGAAGCGCGCCGTAGCGGCCCAGCCGCTTTCGTTCTCAAAGTCGAACACCCGCAGCTCGTCGGCCCACAACGTCAGTGTTTTGGGAGCATTGTCGTCGCGTGGGTTCAGCATGCCTATCATCACACCCTGCACCGCTGAGAGGTCGGGGTTGCCCACTACGGTAATCTGAGCGCCGGTAGTGGGGTCGGTAATAGTATAAGGGGTGGTATAGTCAATAGAGTTATTAGCTGCCTTGTTGCGTGCCGACTTTGCATCAATGAACGTCTGAAATGACAAATCGATCCGGTTTTCTATGGGCCAGATCTGGTCTTGAGCAACAGAGCCTGGCTCAGTAATGGTCAGAGGTAAGGAGTATTCGTAATAGTTCTGAGTGTAGTCTGTGCCAATGCGCACAAAGGCGCGCACCTGCCCATTGCGAACCGTGCGGTCTTCGCTTTCGGCGTGCAGGAACATGCGCAGGCGCTTATAACGCAGCATGTTCAGGCTCACGTTCTTGTAGCTAGCCTTGGCAAATCCATCGCGCAGACCCTCTACCCGCAGGCGGAGGCTGGACTCATTCTGCTGGCGGTTGATGGTGCTGGAGCCAAATTCCCGGTCGCGGTTGATGCCAGGAGGTAGCACATACGGAATAGCATCGGCGTTAGCATTATTGCCTACTCCATTCTCCTCCAGGTTTACCGTCGAGATATCGAAAGCATCGGCGTCAGTGTCGGGGTTGAGCACGGGGCCCGGCTGCTGAATCTTGTTGAGGTAACGGCGCCACTGGTTGGCCACAAACTGTGGCTGCACCATGCGTAGTACTACCGGCTGCTCCCATTGCGTGAGGTACATGCGTAGGAACCGGATGGACTTAAACCCGAAGTCCTGGCCGTTGGGCGTACCAACTACACCGGTGGGCTGGCGCACGGGCACCCTGAATTGGTACCATGTCACTTCATCCCCGTTGATGTCGGTGTTGGTCGTTTTGTCTACAATGTAGTTCTGGCCAACCGCCAGTTGGCCAGGGCGCAGGTTCAGGCGGTACTCGTAGTAGCGCTCCGTGTCAGAGATAACGTTGTCACGGTTCAGGTCCTCCTTGTCGGGGTAGGCCGTAGAGCTGAGCTGGCTGCCCTCGGGCGAGTTGTTCTCTAAGCCATTGTAGTCCTTATAGCGAGCCAAAATCTTGGCGTCTGCCTGGTCGAAGCTGGGGTCGAGGTGGTGACGGAAGTTGTCCGCGGCTGGGTCGGCAAATCCAGTGTATGGTGCTGGCACGCCGGCTAGGCCACGCTCCCCGTCGTTGTTAACCCCATCCAGGCCCACGTCTTGGCGAGGACGGGCACCGGGGGCGGCGTTGAACGCATCGGTCAGGAAGGGCTGCCGCGAAACTTGCCCCCAGATAGTTGGGGTCACATCCGACAAATCATCAGTAGAAGGCAAACCGTTCTCAAACTCGTGGCGGTTGCCATCTTTCAGCACATCCTCCGAGACCGAGCCCAAGTTGATGTATAACTCCCCACCCGTGGTGTTGGGGGCATTGTGGCCATCCGAGTCGGTGATGGTGGCTAGGCCACTCTTGCTGTTGATGAACGGGTCCATCATCCAGAACTCCAGGTACTCGATGTTGGCGTTGTCGAAGTCGGTGTCGAAGGTGATTTCGCGGGAGATACCACCAAAGCGGGCCGCATTGGCCGAGCCCGTTACCGTAGAGAACCGACGGCCATTACTGCCGGCGTCTACGTTAGGCGTGTAGTTGTACTGGCCGCGTTCATCAGGGAAGTAGGCTAGGTCCAGGGAGTATTCAAAGGCGTTGCCTGTGGTGCCTACGTCGCGGTTAGGGAAAATCTCCGTCCGCTTGATACCCCGGATGTAGTGGTTTCGAATGTCGTTGGCCCCGATGTTGCGCGGCCGGGCCGTGCCACCGGTATAGTAGCTCTGATCAATGGTATACCATGCCAGTTTGGCCCGGCGATACGCCGACTCTAGGCCAGTCAGGTTGCCACCCAGGGCCGGGGGTGTGGCCGCTAGCCGCCACGTGGTAGCCGAGTTCAGGCCCCCCAACGAGTACGGGGTGCGGGAGTTTTCAAAGTCATCGATGTACGACACCCCTGGCTCCCCGTTGCTGCCCAGCTTGGAGCGGCCCGGCAGCAGCTGCGCAAACTCCCCGCTAAACGCCACCGACGATATTTCCTTGGTGGAAATAAAGGGCAGCATGTCTAGGTACTTGGTAATGGCCCGCGACTCGCGCCGGGCATTCACATCGAAGCCGTAGATGGTGTTGTTGCCAGGCTCGTCGCCGATGTTGACACGGTTGATACCTGGAGCTTGGTTTTCGAGCAGGTGAAGAACGGTGGCGCCAAAGTTTACGTCGTTGTTGAGGCGATAATCGAAGCGGGCTCCGACCAGCTTGCGCGGCTGCACCTGTACCAAGGCGTTCTTCTCAAACTGCACCCGGAGCTCATTAGCTGAGTTGAGGTAGCTAGGGTTGAGGATTTTTACGATAGCCTGATCGTAAAATACTTGGTAATCGACACCTTCCTGCAACAAAGTACTACCTGCGTACACCCGAACCGACCCCTGCGCTACCCCAATGCCGGGTAGGCTGATTTCGTTGGTAGCGGTGGCTTGGAACCGGCCACGCAGGAAGAATTTGTCTTTCTCCTGGCGCTGTTGGGCGTCGCTCTGTACTTGGGTATAGAGTTCCCCATACACGTACTTGCGAGCTAGCTCCCGCTCAGCCTGTGCGTTGCCACCGGCCACGCCGGTAGTATCAAACTGGGCCGCTAGGTAGTTGCCAAACGGCTGCACCTCCGGGAAGATGATCTTACCCAGTTCGGTGTCAATGGTGATGCCGGGGAAGAAGTCGAAGTTACCGTCGGGGTTTCGGTCGTTGTTAGGGTTTACGTTGTCGAGGTTCAGCACCTCAATCAGCGGCCGGTTCTGCAGTCTGGCTCCTTCTTTCAACGAAATCAGGTCAACGCCCGTAACGTCGTCTTTATAAACGATTTGAAGCTGGAAGTTGTCGCGGTTGAGCTGGCTGGCGTTCAGGGCATAGATGTTTTTCATCATCAGGTCCCAGGTCGGCAGGTTGCGCGTCTGCAGGTTGCGGTTGTCCAGGTTTACCGTGGGCGAAGTCAAGTCAACCAGGCCTACGGCAGGGTTGGTGGCCTTCAGCATCTTCAGGAAGATTACCTGATCCTGGCCTACGTTGGCGTAGTCTTCTACCGTCTCACCTACTTTATAGGTCTTGCCATTGTAGAGATACTCAAACGATACGCCCAGCACCTGCTCCGGTAGCAGCTGCGTGTTCAGCGAAATATAGCCCAGCTGCGCGTTAAACGTGTATTCGCGCGGGTCTAACTTACGGGCCCGGATGTGCTCATAGTCAACGTTTTTAGCTAGGCCTAGTGAGTTGAGGTAGCCCTCCGTGGATAAGTCGCCGCGTGCGTTGCTATTAGGCGAGCCCGGCGTGATAATGCTGCCAAACAGCGTATTGGCGGAGTTATCAGCCGGAGTAGTGGGGCGTGTGCCTGGCAAGAGGAACTGGCGGCGGTACGTCCGCACCGGCTCACCCACGTCCATGAGGGTTACCACGTTGCGCAGATTATCACTTTGGCGGTTGTCGTTGGTCACGTACACCTCCAGGCGGCGGATTTCTACCCCACTCTGCACGGTGGGCAGGTTACGCAGGGCTGCATCGTACCGGTCGCGGAAAAACTGCGATAGGAAGTAGTGCCGGTCGCGCTCATACTGGCTGGCCTTGAGCTCAAACTGCCGGCTCTGGCCTCCGTTCTGTATCCGAACTTCATCGGCCTGCCCGCGCAGGGTACTAGCCACAGCCGTTACTCCCAGGCGCCCGAACTGCAACTGCGTTTTTACCCCGAACAAGTTCTGCCCGCCCGTGATGAGTGAGTTGTTAAGCGGCAGGCTCACGTTCCCTAGCTCCACTTTCCGAATGATATCGGTGTCGTAGCCGGTGTAATCGAGCTTCATGTTGTTCTCGAAGTCGAAGGCCGCGCGCGTATCGTAATTGAAGCTCAGCTTCAGCTTTTCCCCAATCTGACCGGTCAGGTTGAGGTTGATGTTCTGGTCGTACTGGAAGTCGCCCACCCGCTGCTGCCGCAGCGTGAGCGTGGGGTTCTCGTTGCGGTTAAAGCGGGCCCCCATACGCAGCGTGACGGCCCCCTGGGGCCGGATATCCACGTAGCTACCCCCAAATATGCGGTCGGCCATGGGACCCAGGTAGATTCTGGGAATGAGGCGCTGGCTGGCGGGCGTATTGGGGCTGCCAGCCACGCCCCCGTTGGAGCGCTGCCGGAAATAGTTGCGCACAGCCTGTTGCTGCTGCCAGCGCGAGTATTCCTCAAACGTCATGCGGCTCGGGTCGCGGAAATCCACCTCCGTACCTACCCGCTCCCGGATGTCGAAGTTTTTAAGGCTGTCGTCGGGTTGCACGTCCAGGTTCACGTTGCCTGGCAACGGCAGCACTAACGGCGAGCGGCGGCGTTGCGGCGAAAATGGCGTGCCAATCCGGTCCTGCGGATTAACCTTAGGACGCCGACTAGGCCGGTAACGGGTAGTATCGGTGCGGGGGGTGTCGGGGGCTATGGCGTGCAAGCCCCGCGAGCCGCCCGGCAGCCAAGCCCATAACTGGCGCATGGCAAACGGCTCGGCCAGGTTGCTGTTCGGCTTGGCCTGCGACCACCAAGCTACCAACGATACAACTGTTACCAGGGAGGCAACAAGAGACTTCTTACTGGTATTCAAGCGTCAATAATCCGTCGGAAAAGATAGAGGGGATGGGTACTGTAGGCCAGTGCAAGCAACCTTTCGCTCAAAACCCAGTATATGCAATGGTACTAGGCTTTGAGCAGTGGTTGTTGGCCTGTAACAGTACTGGCCTAGTGAGACTTGAGAGCGAATTTAATTAATTCCTCCACGCTCAAATCGTTGCCATGCTTGTGCTGGATTTGGTCGAGAGTCTTCTCGGCCGCCGCCCGCGCAAAGCCTAGCGTCACTAGAGCGGCTAACGCTTCAGCACGATTGGTATTGTGTGCCCGCGCCAGCGGCACGGTGTCAATGCCTGCTTTCGCTAGCAATTCATCTTTCCGCAGCTTGTCTTTCAGCTCTAGCACTACCCGCTGAGCCGTTTTGGGCCCTACGCCCTTTATGCTCTGAATAGAGCGTACGTCTTCCTGCACAATTGCCTGCCGGATTTCCCCAACCGACATCGACGACACCATTACGATGCCCGTGCCGGGGCCAATGCCCGATACCGAAATCAGCTGCATGAACAGGGCCTTCTCGTTGGGGTCTAAGAAGCCATACAGCGTTTGCCCATCCTCCTTAATGTGCTGGTAGGTGTAAATCTTCGTCTTCTCGCCTTCGGCGGGAAGTTTAGAGTATGTGGCCAGCGAAATGCGGACTTCGTAGCCCACGCCCGTTATATCAATAATAGCAAGGGCGGCGTCTTTGTAAGCAAGTTTACCGTCGAGGTAGGCAATCATGTGGGAAAGGGATATGAAGCAGGTACTGCTCCTAAGGTAAGGAGCGGCACACTAGAAGTACCCGCAGTAGATGCAAAAGACCAGGTATTGATCTGCTTGCACAACACGGCTCAATCTGGTTTATATCCCAAATCTACTGGCTTTTTGCTCAAAAAAATTGGTTTTACCCAAGAATCGTCAGAGCCTGCGAGGGTCAACCGGCAGTAGCCATAGCCGCCCCACTATTAGGTCTAGGAAGCGGGTTTTTGCTTCGGTCAGTAATTGTCTCTTCTCGGTTGGGTTCAGGTCTTGTACCTTACCTAGCTTCTCTGCCAGCGAAGTGTAGAGAATATTCTCATCGGGCTTTTGGGCTACAAAGCCATTCATTTCCGTCAGCACCTTATCAATGATAAAGGTGGGCGGTACTACGCCGTGTTGCTCCCGAATTTTTAGGCCTTCCAGCACCTGCGCAAATTGGGTTGGCACCTTGCTCAGCCGAATGATATAATACTCGGCGTCGCGCTTGTTGTGCACCTGGTGCTTGGTAGCCATGAAAGCTGGCAGGCTACTCTGAACCCCAAACAACTGGTTGACCGGGTACGTATCGTAGCGGAATTTTTCGCCCTCAGCTTCCGCTTTCATGTACCAGTCCAGAATGTCGTATGACAGGTGTTGCTGCGTGTCGAACCCAGTGGTGTCGTAGTTGTGCAGTATCTCCAGATTATGGTGGAGCCGCTCGGCCTGCCGGTTATGTTCTGCTTCTGAAAGGTCGTCTAGCTTCTTGTTGTGCGCCTGAATGCCCAGCGGCTCTACCAACCGAAATGTTGACAGCAACTGGGGAGTGTCAAACAGCACCTCGGCAAATATCCGCTCGTAGAACAGACGAATAAACAGGGGCTTAAACCACACCACATTCACCACAAAGGCTACCAATAACAACAGCACCAGGCCTAGGCCACGAAGGATAATTTTCTTCATACTATAAGTATAGAAATTGCTGAATGTAATACAAGCAAAAACCCCTGGCACATGTAGCGCCAGGGGTTGATACAGAGTGATTTACCTAAGTGCAAGGTGGCCTAGTAGAAGCTTACACTTTGCTATGCGTAGTTTGCGCGTCTACCACCGCAATGGAAGCAATATTTACAATTTCGCGAACGGAAGCGCCGAGCTGCAGAATGTGCACCGGCTTGCGCATACCCATCAGAATCGGCCCAATAACTTCGGCGCCGCCAATTTCCTGAATCACTTTATAGGCAATGTTGCCGCTGATGACGTTCGGGAAAATGAGAGTGTTGGCGCCGCCCTTCGAAGCCAGCTCTGAGAAGGGGTATTGCTCCTGCAGCAGCTGTGGGTTTAGGGCTGTGTTAGCCTGCATTTCGCCATCCAGAATTAGGTCTGGGTAGCGCTTCTTGGCCAGCTCGGTGGCTTTGCGGGCCTTATCAGGTAAGTCGCCGGGGTTAGAGCCAAAGTTGGAGTAGCTGATAACTGCCATGCGCGGCTCGGTGTCAAAGAACCGGACTGCCCGGGCCGTGAGGCCAATGATATCCACCATTTCCTCGGCCGTGGGGTCGATGTTCACAGTAGTATCGGCAAAGAAGTACGGGCCTTTCTTGTGCTGGATGATGTACATACCGGCCACTCGCTTCACGCCTTCTTCTACGCCAATTACCTGCAGAGAGGGCAGAATGGACTTGCCATAATCTTTGCTCAAACCCGTAATAAAGGCATCGGCCTCGCCGGTTTCCAGCATCATCGAGCCAAAGTAGTTCCGCTCCCGCAGCAAGCGGCGCCCTTCGTACAGCGTAATGCCGCGGCGCTGACGCTTCTCGTAAATGAGGTTGGCGTACTCCTCGCGCTTGGCATCATCTTCCAGAATGTCGATGATCTGGCAGCCTTCCAGGTCGAGGTTGTTGGCCTTCGCAATCTGGTCGATTTTCTGGCGGTTACCCAGCAGAATGGGGTGCGCAATGCCTTCGTCGTGCAGAATTTGCGCCGCCTTCAGAATCTTGTAGTTGTCGCCTTCCGCAAATACTACCCGCTTGGGGTTGGCCTTGGCTGCCTGGGTCATGCGGTTCATCAGCTTCTGGTTTACACCCAGGCGGTTGCGCAGCTGATCCTCATAGGCCATCCAATCGGTAATCTGCACCCGGGCCACACCGCTTTCCATAGCAGCTTTAGCTACTGCCGGGCTAATCACCGTGATAAGGCGGGGGTCGAGGGGCTTGGGAATGAGGTAAGTGCGGCCGAAGGAGAGGGTATTGTCGCCGTAGGCTTTGTTTACCATGTCGGGCACAGCGTCTTTGGCCAGCTCCGAGAGGGCGTGCACGGCGGCCAGCTTCATGGCCTCGTTGATTTCCGTAGCGCGAACATCCAGTGCCCCCCGAAAGATGTAGGGGAAGCCCAATACGTTATTTACCTGGTTGGGATGGTCGGAGCGGCCAGTCGCCATAATAATGTCGGGCCGAGTAGCCAGCGCCACATCGTAGCCAATTTCAGGGTCGGGGTTGGCTAGGGCAAACACAATGGGGTTGTCGGCCATCTTCAGCAGCAACTCAGCCGGCAGCACGTTCGCCGCCGACAGGCCTAGGAATACATCGGCACCCTCCATGGCTTCGGCCAGCGTACGGATAGGCCGGTTAGTTGCGAAGCGCAGCTGCATGTCGGCCAGGTCGGTGCGCTCGGGCGTGATGATGCCGTCCTTGTCAAACACCACCACATTTTCCACCTTGAGGCCCAGGGCTAGGTAGAGGCGGAGACAGGAAATAGCCGCGGCGCCAGCTCCGCTCACCACTACCTGTATTTCTTCAATCTTCTTTCCAACCAGCTCTAGGCCATTCAGTAGGGCCGCCGACGAAATAATGGCCGTGCCGTGTTGATCATCGTGCATGAGCGGAATGTTCATCTGCTCGCGCAGGGCCGTCTCAATCCGGAAGCATTCAGGGGCTTTGATGTCTTCGAGGTTAATACCCCCAAATGTTGGCTCCAGCGACTTCACAATCCGGATGAACTCGTCGGGGTCGGTGGCGTCAATTTCAATGTCAAAGCAGTCTATACCCGCAAATTTCTTGAACAGTACGCCCTTGCCTTCCATTACCGGCTTCGAGGCGTCGGGACCAATGTTGCCTAGACCTAGTACGGCAGTACCGTTGCTGATTACGCCAACGAGGTTGCCTTTAGCCGTGTACTTATACACCTCGTCCTTGTTAGCGGCAATTTCCTTGCAGGGCTCCGCTACGCCGGGCGAGTAGGCCAGGGCCAGATCCAGCTGGGTGCTGACGGGCTTGGTAGGTACTACTTCTATTTTGCCGGCGGGCTCCTGAGAATGGTAGTTCAGGGCGTCCTGTTTATTTATTTTAAGCATACGCGGGTGGCAACGAGTGGGTACTCCTGAGGAGTTTAATAAGGCAAGTTGGGGCGAAATCAGCCGGAATCAAAGTTTAAGCGGCATGCCTACCAAATAACACGAGCCTCGCGCTATTGTGGCGAGAGGCCTACATCACGTGGCCTACTACGGGTGATAAGCAATGAAATACACGTGGCATCTGCACAAAAAATGCGGACCCTATTGCTAGTATCCGCATCTTTCAAAGACTGCTCGCAAAGAAGATTAGCCAGCCACCAGCAATTTCTGGCCCGGCTTTACTTCGTCTGATTTTAGGTGGTTGAGTTGCCGCAGCTTCTCCACCGTAACACCTTGGTAGCGGCGCGAAATATTGTATAGCGTGTCGCCGGGCTGCACTAGGTGTACTTTGGGCGCCGCGGGCATTTTAGCGGGCGTTTCCTTTGGCTCCGCTGAAGCTGCAGCACGCCCCGTTCTGGCCGATGCTACAGCTACAGTAGGGGCAGCTTCAGCCTCGTTGTCGTCGGAAGGGCGCAGCACTAACTTCTGGCCGGGTTGCACTACTTCAGAGGTGAGGTGGTTCCAGGCCATCACCTGCGCTACCGTGAGGTTACGCTCCCGGGCAATCTTCTCGATGAAGTCGCCGCGGCGCACTGTGTATTCGCTTGGTACGGAATCATCGGCCTCAACTGCACTCGCAGCCGCGGGAGCTGCCTCCGGCCGGGCTGGCCTAGCGGACCTCACTGGCCGTGGTGTTTCCGCTTTCGCCACCACCGCTGGCACCTCCGACTCCGCCGTTGAAACAACCGCCGGGCTTGCTACCTGGCCTAGAGAAGACCGAATGGCTTCTGGCACCCGAACCGGACGCGCCGTGCGAGTAGCCACGGCGGTGGGCTCTGGGGCCGGAGCTTGCCTGATGGGTACAAACACCACCACTTGGCGGCGAGATGCTAATGATTGGCTCTTAGAAAGCTCATTCCAACGTCGTACCTGCGCTGGTGTCACGTCGTAGCGTTCGGCTACTGCGGCTACCGTTTCGCCGCGCCGCACCGTATGGCGCACCCGGCGGTAACGTGGGGCAGTATCGGCACTGGCCTCGCGTGGTGCGCCTTCGGCCAGCAGGCTACGGGTGGGTAGTGGAGCTACTCCCTGCAAGGGCACTGGCCGTGGCACCAATGGGAAGGGCAGTTCGGCCATCGGTCGGCAGTAGTCGAAAAGCGTGGCTCTATCAACTAAAGCAAGAGCTGGCCGCACTGCCGCTGGCAGCTGTACGGCATAGGGCCGGTAGCCGGCGGGCAGCCAAGGTTTCTTAAGCTCCGGGTTGAGCCGGACCAAAGCCATCGAATCGGTGTAGCCACAGGCGCGGGCCAAACGGGTCAGGTCGAAAGCACGGCCTCCTAGTTGCAGCGTATCCATCAGCTCCGCCCGCTGATACCGCAGCGTGGCATCGTGCAGCTGGTGGTCCTGGGCGTGCTTCATGGTATACATGATAGCCGTGAAGGTGGGCACGTAGTTGCGCGTTTCGGCGGGCAGCTTAGGGTATACTTCCCAGAAGGTTTTCTTGCCCGTCTGCCGCATCACGCGTTGCATGTTGCCTGCGCCCCAGTTATAGGCGGCCAATACCATTTCCCAGTCGTGGAATACGCCGTAGAGGTAGCGCAAGTGCTTGCAGGCCGCTTCAGTAGCCTTCTCTGGGTCCATACGCTCATCTACCCACTCGTCGCGGCGCAGGCGCAGGTCGTTGGCAGTAGGACCCATAAACTGCCATAGGCCAGTAGCGCCCACTCGTGACTTAGCCGTCGGAATCAGCGCTGATTCAACTACTGCTAGGTATTTTAGATCAGTAGGGAGGTGATATTTGGCCAGGTACTTCTCAAACAGCGGGAAGTACAGGTTCTCCCGTTCTAGTACCCGCTGCGTGTACGTGCGTTGCCGCTCCGTAAACAGCCGTACAAAGGCCATAACAGAGGCATTGAACGTATGCGGAACATCGGTATCGAAGCAGCTTACTCGGTCACCTACCAAATCCCGTAGTTCCGGTGGCGTCTGCAGCCAAACCAAGCGGGCCGAGTCAATGGGGGCCGGAAGAGTCACCAGCGAATCAAGCGGCAGCTCCAGCGTTACTTGGGAAGAATCGTTGGGCTGCGCGCTGGTGTTCTGGGGAACCTGAGGACGAACCTGGGCAACACTGGTGTGGCCTAGAGCTGCCCCAACCAACACTGGAGCAACAGCGCGCAGCAACAACTTCTTCATTTTACTTCCAAGCTATGACAGAACAGGCGTGAGCGTCTCCGTTACCGATTTCGCAAAGGCTAGCAGGTGCTCTTCCCGGAAGGCCCCACTAAGAATTTGCAACCCAATGGGCAGACCCTGAGAATCCTCGCCCGCTGGTACCGAAATGGCTGGCACCCCAGCCAAAGATGCTTGTACAGTAAAGATATCAGCCAAATACATGGCTAGCGTATCTTTTTCGTTCTCCCCAATCCGGAAGGCTGTGGCGGGAGTAGTGGGCAGCACCAAGAAGTCGTACTCGCGTAGTAACTCGTCCGTCTTTTCCTTTATCAAGCGGCGGACCTGCTGCGCCTTAGTGTAGTACGCGTCGTAGTAGTCGGCGCTGAGCACGAAGGTGCCCAGCAGAATCCGCCGCTGCACTTCTGGCCCAAAGCCCTGAGCCCGCGTTTTCTTGTACAACGACTCCAGGTCAGTAGCGTCAGGAGCGCGGTAGCCAAACTTCACCCCATCGTAGCGGCTCAAGTTAGAGCTGGCTTCGGCAGTAGTCAGAATGTAGTAGCTCGGAACGATAAAGTCGAGGTAAGGGAAGTCTACTGCTTCTACCACATGTCCCTGCCCCCGGAATGCGTCTAAGGCACGTTCCGTGGCGGCTTTGATTTCTGCATTTAAGCCGGGCCGCTCCAAGCAGTCACGGATGTAGCCAATGCGGTAGTGGGGCGCGGGCTCCAGGAGTTGGCTATAGGCTGGTACTTCGCGCTGGCTAACAGTGCTATCGAAGGTGTCGGCCCCGGCCATTACCTCTAGCAGCAAAGCAGCATCCTCAATTGAGTGCGTGAGAGTGCCAATCTGATCAAACGACGACGCATAGGCAATCAGGCCGTAGCGCGAAATTCGCGAATAGGTAGGCTTGAAGCCTACAATGCCACAGAAGGCAGCAGGCTGCCGTACGGAGCCGCCCGTGTCGGAGCCAATAGAAGCCAAACACATATCGGCCTGTACGGCTACGGCAGAACCACCCGACGATCCACCCGGCACGCGGTCGGGGGCAATAGCGTTGCGGGCTGGACCAAAGAACGACGTTTCGTTGGAGGCCCCCATGGCAAACTCGTCGCAGTTCTGACGCCCGATCAGGATGGCATCTTCATCGAGCAGGCGCTGCACGGCCGTCCCGGTGAACAGTGATTTGAATCCATCCAAAATGTGGCTGCTGCTTTGCAGGGCGTGGTCCTTGTAGGCCAGTACGTCCTTCAGGCCGATGACCATGCCCGCCAGCTTACCGGCCGTGCCGGCAGCTAGTTTAGCATCCACAGCCTCTGCCTGAGCACGTGCCTCTTCGGGCCACACTTCTAGAAAAGCGTTCAGCTGCTCATTTTTCTGCTGGATGTTATCCAGATAATACTCCACGAGCTGACGGCAGGTCGTGGTGCCTGCCGTCAGCTCGTTACGAACTTCCGTGAGAGAGGTAAAGCGTCTCAAATTGAAGAAAGAATTAGTTCACTTGATCGAGGCGGGGACGCTCCGGCGTGGGCGTTACGGGCGGCGTAATTCCCCCATCCATGGGTGGAGCTACGGGCGTAGTAGCAGGCGTCACGTCGGCTACCGGAGTTACTTCCGGAGCTGCTGGAGCCTGGTAGGCCACTGGCTGCGTGTATTGCTGGGGCTGCTGATTGAATTGTTGCTGGTATGGCTGCTGAGGCAGGCCAGTGTTTTCAATCTCACTGCGAATTTCGCGGGAGGCATCCTTAAACTCTCGGATGCCCTTGCCCAATCCGCGGGCTAGCTCCGGAATTTTGTTGGCACCAAAGAAAATCAGGATAACTACCATGATGAGCATAAGCTCACCACCGCCTAGATCACCCAAGAAAAGAAGAACTGGAGTATTCATGACAAAACGCTAATTAATGACGGGGAGCGGTAGGGTCGTTAGGATTAACCGGACGGTCCCGAAACTCCGGCTTATCCTCCTTCGAGGCGTCTTTAAACTCCCGAATGCCTTGTCCCATGCCCCGAAACAGCTCTGGAATGCGCTTGGCGCCAAAAAGCAGGATGATAGCAAGACCAATGAGCAGCAACTCGGTGCCTCCGAAGTTACCAATTCCAAGCAAAAGGGTGGCGAAATGCATAAGTGAGAATAGCCAACAGGCTGTTTGAAAGTGTCAAAGCGGAACGTACGCAAGTGTGTACGGTCAGGATTGGTAAAGGTACCTCATAATTTCAAAATCAGTTCCCTACTCGGTTAGGTTCGTGCACTTGGCAACGAGAATTACTCCCTTCCGTTCGCACGGTGGGAAGCACTTTTTAGCCAGATTTAGCGGTTGTTCGCCGGGTCAAATTGGGAAATGTTCTCGATGCTATACTATTTTGTAAGGATAGCGGGAGCTGGACTTCACCATCTAGGCCACTCCATTTTACTGTAGAACCCCAAATTTTTTGTCGATACATGCCTTCTAAAGCGCGTGCTACATCCGCGGGGGCAGCTTACCAACCTATAAGCCCCCTTGCTGAACAGGAACGGCTGGAGGCCCTGCGTGCTTACCAAATTCTAGACACCCCAGCTGAAACGGCTTTCGACGATTTGGTGAAGCTGGCTTCGTATATCTGCGGTACGCCTACTTCGCTGGTTACTTTGCTTGATTCTGAACGGCAGTGGTTTAAGGCTAAAGTAGGCATGGAAGCCGACAGTACGCCGCTAGAGCAAGCATTCTGCCGTTACGCTATGTTTTCGGATAGTGTATTTGAAGTCGAAGACGCTAGCAAAGACCCACTTTTCCAGCATAACCCGCTGGTTACCTCCAACCCAAACATTCGCTTCTACGCTGGAGCCCCTTTGCTTTCCCCGGAAGGACACCCGCTCGGCACTATCTGCGCAATCGACACGGTACCGCGTCGGCTTGACCAGAAGCAACGTGAAGCGCTCAGCGTGTTGGCTCGTGAAGTAGTAACTCACTTAGAGTTGCGCCGGGCCCGCCTACAACTCCAATACGAACAACAAAAGCTGGAAGAGCTACTCCGTATGACCAATGATACCGCCGGCTCGATGAACGTAGGAGGCGGGCAAACTGAAATATTTGTCAAGCAGGAGCATAAGCTAATCCGCCTGAAAACTGCTGATATTCGCTACGTGGAGGCCCTCGGCGACTATGTAAATATTTACGTAGGCCAGGAGCGCTACACGGTGTACAGCACCATGAAGGAGCTAGAAGCCAAATTGCCCGCCAAGGAGTTTGCGCGAATTCATCGGAAGTATATCGTTCGCCTGGACAAGATTGTAGCTATTGAGTCTGATGCCGTAGTGGTAGAGGCCGGGCGCAATGCCGACCGGGTAAGCGGTGTTATGCCAGTGCCCATCGGAAACTCATATAAAGCCAACCTGTTGAGCCGGCTTAATCTGATATAAAAACGAGACAAGGAGGTAACGAAAGCTTGCCCACTACCGAGAGAAAGAGAAAACCGATTTTCGCCGAGAGAAATAGACATTTCGGCGAAAGGTAGTAGTAAGCATATCTAAAGTCCCCTATCTTTCGTCATGTTATCGGGGATTGCTCCGGAGCAGCATACAGCTTGCTGTTCCTGTTCCGGCAGAAGGATTACTGATAGCTAAGTTTGTTTTCATAGCTCAGAAAGACACCGTATCCTGTACGGTGTTTTTTTATGCTTATGGTTGTGCCTTCCGCCGAATAAATAAAAAGCCCAGCCTTGTAGAAAGGCTGGGCAAGATAAGGGCAGTGGCCTAGCAAACTGAATTATTTGCGACCCAACCAGTTTTCAGGGTTCAGATTGGAGCTATTGTGCCAAACCTGAAACTGCACTTCAGAAGTACCCTCAGGGTCTGTGTACACTGTGCCGATAGGCTGGCGTGCTTTCACTTGCTGGCCCTCCGTTACGCTCACGTTGCGCAGCTTTGCATATACCGTGAAATAGTCGCCGTGCTGCACCATTACAATGTTGTTCATACCGGGCACGCTGGCAATGGTTAGCACTTTGCCGTCAAAAACGGCGCGTACTTGCTCACCGGCGCTGGTCTGAATATCTACGCCACGGTTTTCTACTACTACATTGTGCAGTACTGGGTGGTTATGACGCCCAAACCGCTGGGAGATAAAACCCCGCCCAACGGGCCAGGGCAACTGCCCCCGGTTTTCAGTGAAGGAGGAAGCCAGGCTAGCAGTTTCCGGCGTGAGCGTAACGCGGTCTACTCGTTCCACTGCTGCATTTTCGGCGGCTTCGGCAGCGGCGGTGCTGGCGCGGGAAGGCGCGTCGCCGGGGCGCGGCGCGGTGGCCGGGTTGTTTGCACGGGCAGCCGCAGCTTTGGCAGCCGCCGCTCGTCGGGCGGCTAAACGCGCGGCTCGAGCAATTTCTTCTTTTACTTTCAGCGCAATCAGGTTATCAAGCCGGCTAACGGCCTGCTGGCGGGCCGCTAACTCTTGTCGCAAACTTTCTTCCTGCTGACTCAGCTTGGTCACCACTTGGTCCTGCTGCGTTTTCAGCGTCAGGAGGTTTTTCTTTTCAGAAAGCTGCGTGTTCAGCAGTGTGCCTTTTTCCTGTTTCTTTTCCTGTAGGCCAGTTAACTGAGCACTCAGTCGCTGCTGAGTGTTGCTGATTTGAGCAGCCTGAGCCTGGCGCACCTCGGCGTATTGCCGGATATAGCGCAGGCGCAGCATGAATTGGTTGAACGACTCAGAGGCAAACAGGAACATCACCCGGTTGTAACTATTGGCTGTTTTAGAGCCAATGTAAATCAGGCGCGCATACTCTGCTTTCAGCTGCTCTAGGTTCTGCTGGGTGTGTTGAACCTGCGTTTGCGTTTGCTGAACATCGTTTTCAATGTAAGTCAGCTCGTTGCTGATATTACGAATAACGCCCTGCTGAACCGTCAGCTTTTCCTTGAGTGCATTTAACTGGCCTACCGAGGCTTGCTTCTGCCGCTGCGTTTGCTCCAGAATTTTGCTGGCCTCCTGAATGCGGCGGAGAGTAGCGCGACGCTCCCGCTCTAGTTGAGCTTTAGATTTTCCACCACTAGAAGAGGTACGAGGCTTAGACCTAGGCCTTTGTTGCGCCAGCAAGGAAGTGCTTGCCTGCACCGAAACTAGCAGCGCTACTGGCAGCAGCAGCCAGAGCTTACTTCTTACGCGCATAGCCTTTCGGAACCGAGAAGGGGAATGAAAGCCGTTCTTTGTCCAGATCCACGTTGCGGTACGAAACCGTAACGTTGGCTGGGGCACCTTTGGATTGCTGTACTTTTAAGGCAGTGGCGTGGGCAAATGGTTGGTTTTGCGGCGCCAATGGCTGAAAATCGGAGTAGTCTACCTGCAGGCTGTTCTGGGTCTGCTGGTCTTGCACGGTCAGTTGCTGCACCCGCCCTTTACTCAAATCAATGAGCTGTTGCACTAGCAGCCCAGTTTGTTCGTAGCGCACACGCTGGGTGTCGCCTTCAGTACTGACGGTAGGTGTTACTTCATTTGGTGGGGTGGCCGGAAGATAGTCGCCCAGCAGTACGGCCTGCACGCGCTCAAATGTGATAGGAACGTTCAGGATGCGGCTCAGGTAGGCATAGTCACCAGAGTAATATTCACGCTGGAGCGGAAAGAGCACCTTCACGGAGTCGCGGGTGATGTAGGCCCGGAAACCTTCAATGCCCAACGAGGCGGATAACCAGATAACGCTGTCCTTGCGCATGCGCACGTTCAGGTTAGCCGTTTGCTGCACCCCTGGGAAGTCAATAGCTACTTTCCCTTTGGCCTTGAGGTAATGAAAGTCTACGTTGGTAGCCTTTACCATTTCCGGCGCCTTCGTTGAGACGGTTTTGGAAGCCGTAGGAGCCAGCTTGCGGTTACAGCTACCCAGTACCAGCACAGCGCTCAGCAAGGCCAGCGGAATACATTTACTCATAGAGTTTCTTGTCTTTAATCTTGCGGTCAATGAGTGACGAAGCACCGCCCATTTTCTGAGCCCGCTGCCACTCTGCCAGTGCCTTGTCCCGCTCGCCCAGCTGATACAGAACGTCGCCGTAGTGCTCAACAACTGTGGCATCTTTAGTTGTTTTGAGGGCCAGCTCAAACTGTTGGCGGGCGCCAGTATAATCTTTTAGCCGGTAAAGGACCCACCCGTAGGTATCGAGGTAGGTATCATTATCGGGATGCTGCTTAACCAGCTTACCGGCCATTTCTTTGGCCTTGTCCAGTTTCTCGCCTCGCAAAGAAAGGTAGTAGCTGTAATTGTTCAGCGCTTGCGCATTGTTGGCATCAAAGACCAGGGCTGCTTCATAGGCGGCGTCTGACTTGGCATAGTCTTTCAGTTCGTGGTATGCGTCGCCAAGTTGGGTATCAAACTGGGCTAGGAGTTCGGGGTTATCAGTAGCCAGTTTCCGGCCATACTCCAGCGATTTTACTCCTTTGGCCGTCTGCTTTTTAAGCATGTAGGCCACTCCGTTGTAAAACCACAGCGAAGCTTGGTTGGGGAAGAGCTCCAGGGCTTGGTCGGTGTGAAGCAGTAGAGAGTCTACTTCGTTGAGCTCGGCGTCGATGAGCACTACCTGCTGCCAAATCTGAAACTTAGAGTTATCTAGCTTAACAGCTTTAAGGTAATTAGCGCGGGCCTCGGGCTTATGATCAGTAATGGTTTGAATGTCGCCCGCAATGGAGAAAGCCTTCGCCTCCTTGGGGTGGGTGCGGGTCGTTATTTCAGCCAGATCTAGGGCCGATTGGTTTAGGGTTGGGTTAGGAAGCTGTTTGATGTAGTCAATCAGAATCCTAACCTTGGTGTCAATGTCGAGACTAGGGCTCTCGAATGCGAGCTTGATCTGCTTCTGCGACTCCTGAGAATTGTTTTGCTGCCGGTAAACATCGGCCAGAATCATGCGGGCTTGCGCACTAGAGGGGTCCTGCTGCAAGGCCTGTTGCGCCACCCGGATAGCATCGGGCAGGCGGTTGTTGGCCGCATACATTTGAGCCTGCGCCAGCACATAGCGGATTTCATCGGGGTTGGCGGCAATTAGAGCTTCTCCTTCCTGTAGCGCCTTATCCAGATTATTCTGCTTGAGGTAAATCTGTTGTTTCTTGAAGGACACCTCGTCGAGAGGGCCAAACTTCTTTTCTGCCTGCTCAAAGGTGCTCAGAGCTTCCGTGAGTTTGCCCTGCGCCATATATAGGTCGGCTAGGTTAAACAAATAGTAACCCGAGTCTGGTACGTCCTTAATGAGCGTGGTGTACACCTTAGCGGCTTGGTCGTACTGCTTCTGGGAGCTGTAGATTTGGGCCAGCAACAGGTAATAATAGGCGTTTTTAGGGTCGAGCTTTACGGCTGTCTGCGCAAAATTAGTGGCGTCGCTCAGGTTGCCACTCAGCAGGTTGGTTTCCGCAATTTTGTAATTGATGGCCGCATTAGCCGGGTTGAGGGCGTAGGCCTTTAGCAGACGCTCTAGGGCTTTATTGTAGTCCTCGAGCATCAAGTAGCGAAGCCCATCCACGAAAAAGGCCTCACTTAATTCGCGGTCCTTCTCGGAGAGAGGCCGTTTTTGCAGTTGTACCGACTCTATGTCGGCACGCTGAGCCAACGCTTTGCGCTCCTTACGGCTCAACTTCTTGGGTTTCGCGGCTTTTGCTGGTTTGCTGGTGCTGGGAGCAGCGCCAGGGTCTGCCGGGTTTTGCTGGGCATGGCCCGGCGTAGCCACCGACAGGCCTAGCAACAAGAGAAATACGACACCTATACGACTCATGAACGGAGTAGCGCGGGCCCGGAGGCCGCGGTTAGGGAAAGCAAGATACACCCTAGCACAAGATAGCCGAGCCACACGAGCCCGCACCACTGCAACGTCAGGAGGCGCTAAAAAATCACACGCGCAATGTGTTATAATCTCCCAGGCTCAAATCGTTGGGAGTGCTGGTTACGGTAGCGAAGTTGCCAATCATAGAATTGGTAACGTTGGCGTGAAGCACGGAAGCCGATTGCTGCACAATGCTATTGGACACTACCGAGCCCCGAATGTTGCTCTGATTACCCAGCGACACGTGCGGGCCCACTACTGAGTCCGTAATGACTACGCCCTCACCCACGTAAACCGGTGGAATGAGTACGGAGTTTGTCACTTTAGCGGATTCGGCTACCAAGTTTTCGCCGCGCTCCTGCAGATACTCCAGGTACCGCTGGTTGGTGAATACGGTAGCATCTTTGTTGCCGCAGTCCAGCCATTCCGTAACGCGACCGGGTACGAACTTAGTACCCTTGTTCTTCATGTTTTCCAGGGCGTTGGTGAGCTGATACTCGCCTTTGTCGAGGATGTTGTTGTCGAGCAGGTACTGGAGTTCTTGGCGCAGGTACTCGCCATCCTGGAAGTAGTAAATGCCGATGATGGCCAAGTCCGAAACAAACTCCTGAGGCTTTTCCACGAAGTCGGTAATCTGGCCTTCCTCGTTGAGCTTTACTACACCAAAGGGCTTGGGGTCATCAACGCGCTGCACCCAGATAGTGCCGGGTACGGAAGTGTCGAGAGTAAAATCGGCTTTGAACAGGGTGTCGGCAAAAGCTACCACCACCGGGCCACTCAGGGCCGACTGAGCGCAGAGGATAGCGTGGGCCGTGCCCAGGGGCTCATCTTGGTAATGAATCGTGCCTTTAGCGCCTACCGACTCGGCAATTTTAACGAGGCTTTTCTCTACCTCGGCGCCAAAGCGCCCGATGATAAAGGCTACTTCCTCCACTTGCTCCCCGCAAACTTTGGCAATATCTTCTACCAACCGCTGTACAATGGGCTTGCCGGCAATCGGAATAAGCGGCTTCGGAACGGTAAGAGTGTGTGGGCGCATACGCTTGCCCATACCTGCCATCGGGACGATGATTTTCATAGGGAGTAGGTGAATTTGGGGATGAGTAATCTGGTAGTACGAAAGGAATGACAGCCTGTTGGCCGCCGGAAATATTAGCAGAAAGATAGGCCTAGCAAGGCCCAGATATCCGGTTGAGTTAATGCACGCCGGTGCTGCCGTAACCACCCGCACCCCGGACAGTTTCGCTGAGCGTTTCTACAGGCTGCCACCGTACGGTTTCGTGGCGGGCTACCACTAATTGGGCAATCCGCTCGCCATCTTGCACCACAAATTCCTGGTCGGAGAGGTTAACGAGCAATACCTTCAGCTCACCCCGATAATCGGCATCGATGGTGCCAGGGCTATTCACGAGCCCAATACCATGCTTGTAGGCCAGTCCGCTACGGGGGCGCACCTGCATCTCATATCCCACTGGAATTTCCAGAAATAAACCCGTCGGGATGAGGGCGCGTTGCAGGGGCTTCAACGTAATCGGGTCTGAGAGGTTGGCCCGCACATCCATCCCGGCGGCATGAGCCGTTTGATACTCCGGTAATGGATGGTGGGAGGTGTTAATTATCGGGATTTGCATAAGGCATTGGCTGGCAACGGCAGGGCGCAAAGATAGGCCTAGGGCGTAGCCTAGGGGGCGCACGTGGTAAAAATGTAGGAGTTTTTTTAAAATTTCCGGGTAAATACCCGCCGGAATTACGTGGCGGCTACGCTGTACGCAAGCGATGAGGACGTTCAACCAGCAGCAGCAGCCCCATAAAGCCCAGCGTGAGCAGTACATGGAAGGCGTGCCGGGTCCAGTATTCCGTTATTGGCACGTACCAAGCCACTGCTACCACGCCCGCTGCTAAGCCTATCCAGGTAAGTAGGCGCACTACGGGGTAAGGCACGGGGAAATGCTGGTTGCCCAGCCACCAACAAACCACCGCCATCATGAAATAGCAGGCCAGCGTAGCCAGCGCCGAGCCCAAGTAGCCCAGGATCGGAATCAGCAGAAAGTTGAGCGCAATAGTAAGCACTGCGCCTCCGAAGCCAATGTAGGTGCCGTAGTAGGTCTTGTCAGTCAGCTTAAACCACACTGAGAGGTTCCAGTAGACGCCCAAGAACAAGTTAGCCAGCAGCAGTATTGGCACCACTACTAAACCCTCCAGATACTCGGCGCGGTGTAGAAACAAACGCCCAAAGTCCTCCACATTTACGCTTACTACCACAAAAATGACGGCGCAGCTCAGCGTAAACCATTTGAGCACCATGGCAAATATCCGGGGCGAATTTTTCTCGGTGCTCTGAGCGAAGAAGAAGGGCTCGGCGGCGTATTTAAAGGCTTGCGTTACGAGCTGCATAAAGATGCTGAGCTTGTAGCAGGCCCCGTAAATCCCGACGGCCGTGAGGCTGCTTTGGCCCGGGTAAAAGTTATCGGGGAGCCATTTGGGCAGCAGAATACGGTCGAGGGTTTCGTTGACCATGCCGGCTAAGCCCATCAGCATAATGGGGTAGGCATACTTCAACAGGGGCCGTAGCGGAGCCAGCGAAATCCGGAAGCGGAAGTCGGTAAGCTCTCGGCCCAGCATAACCAACGTCAGGAAACTGGCCACTAGGTTAGAAAGAAACACATAACCCACGCCCATACTCGGGTTATACACGCGCTCTACCAGGGGCTGTAGGCCAGTCAGGTATTCGCCCGACAGCACGTCGGGACAGAACACAATGAAAAACAGGTTCAGCGCCACCGAAATCAGGATATTGGTCAGGCGAATACCGGCAAACTTGCGGGCTTTATTTTCCAGGCGTAGTCGCGCAAACGGAATGGCCGCCAGGGCGTCGAGGCCCAGAATTAAGGCTATCCAGTGAGCGTACCGCTCACTGCTGGGGGGCAACTCTAGCAGCCGGAGTAGTACAGGGGCCTGCCACATGAGCAAGGCCGTGAGCAGCACTGTTGAAACCAGCAGCAGACTCATGACTTGGTCGTAGAGCTGGCGGCGGTCGGTGCCGGGACGGTTGGCGAAGCGGAAGTAGGTGGTTTCCATGCCGTAGGTAAACACCACGTTCAGGAAAGAAACGTACGCGTACAGGCCCGTCACGATACCGTATTGGGCAGCTGCAAACCGCGCAGTATACACCGGAACCAGCAGGTAGGAGAGTACCCGCCCCACAATGCTACTGATGCCATACACGGCCGTTTGAGAGGCCAGGCGCTTGGCAATACTCATGCTGAGGGAAGTAAGAGAATAGAAGAATGAATAAGCCAGCACAGCACTGGCCTAGCAAGCCAAGGACCTGACACACCCGCCGTAGTAGGGGCATCAGGTCCTGTTACAACTGGCGCGTGGTTAGTTGGCCACCACCTTAATTGCCAGTAAACTGTGCTGGGCGCTTTTCCAAGAAGGCGCTGCTGCCCTCCCGGAAGTCAGCGGTACCAAAGCTGCGGGCAAAGGCGTTGGCCTCAGTCTGGTAACCGTGCCGGTCTTTATCGTAATATGCATTTACGCACTCAATCACCATACCCACGGCCAGGGGCGCTTTGGTAAGAATGCGGCTAAGCAACTGCTCGGTGAAGGCCAACAGCTCGGTCTGCGGCACCACGTGGTTTACTAGGCCTAGGCGCAGGGCTTCGTCGGCCTTTACCATGTCGGTGGTCAGCATTAGCTCCAGGGCCTTGCCTTTGCCGATGAGTTGAGTCAGACGCTGCGTGCCCCCGTAGCCCGGAATCAGGCCTAAGTTTACTTCAGGCTGCCCGAAGCGGGCGTTTTCGGAGGCCACCCGAATGTGGCAGGCCATGGCCAACTCGCAGCCACCACCCAGCGCAAACCCATTGACGGCGGCAATAACTGGCTTGGTGCTTTCCTCGATCAGGCAAAAGGTTTCCTGGCCACTTTCGGCTACGCGGCGGGCAGTAATTTCATCTTGGGCCGTAAGCTCCGCAATATCAGCTCCCGCCACAAATGACTTCTCCCCGCTACCCGTCAGAATAATTCCCCGCACGGCCTTGTCATCGAGGGCTCGTTGCATGGCTTGGTGAATCTCCTGAATGGTGGCTACGCTGAGCGCATTCAGCTTAGCGGGGCGGTTGACGGTGAGCCGTAAAATGCCGGTAGTGGCATTCAGCTCATACAGCAGGTTTTCGAATGAAGCCATAGTAAAACCAAAAGGGTGGATCAGAGATGGGGCAAAGATAGGGGCAAAGCCGCTCCTGCACATTCGGGAGCCATGCCAAGCAAGCGTTGGCACAGCATACGGGGGCTAGGCCACATTCACGCAGGCTACAAACTCAGTACTAGATGAGAAACGGCAACACGCAACAATACAATTGTAAACTTTATATATTTACATGGTTCGTTTTATGTCTTCACATGTAATGCACGCTTATGGGCTTTGTGTCTGAGTTTAAAGAGTTCATCTCCAAAGGCAACGTTCTGGACCTTGCCGTCGGTGTAATTATCGGAGGAGCATTTGGTAAAATAGTCGCTTCCCTGACCGACGACATCCTGATGCCCATCTTAGGACTGCTGACCGGAGGTCATGATTTTACCAACTGGTTTTTATCGTTGGATGGTCAGCACTTCGAAACCCTAGCCGAAGCCAAGAAAGCCAATGCTGCCACCATCAACTATGGCTTGTTCCTCAATGCTGTTATTACCTTCCTGCTGATGGCTTTCGCCATTTTTTGGCTTGTGAAGCTAGCCAACCGCTTCAAGCGGCCGCAGGAAGTGGTGCCCGTAGAGCCAGTAGCCACAAAAGATCAAGTGTTGCTCACCGAAATACGCGACGCTCTACGGAATCGGTCTTAGCACCCGGCTTGTTTCGTACCTTTGCCCACCGACCTTCCCTCTCCTGGAGAGAGGAGGTCGGTCTTTTTTTGAATAAGAAGTTAGTAGATGAGTTTCGCCTGGCAGATTTACCGGCGCTTTGCAGTCGTGTTGTTGCTCACAGTAGGTATAGTTCGGCAAGTTGGGGCGCAGGGCAACGTTCCGTATCGGGTGCCAGTACCGCTGCCCGCCTATAAAATTTCCGCTGAAGTAGATACCACCCGCGGGTGGCGCAAAGGTGGAGCGGGTACCCTCAATTTCAGTCAGGTAAGCATGAGCAACTGGGCTGCTGGTGGGCAAAGCTCTTTATCGTTGCTAGGCCTAGCCAACGCGTACGTGCACTACCGCGGCCCGCAGCATACCTTTGATATGTCTGGTGACTTGGTGTACGGGCTGCTTAAGCCCGGCAAAGCTCGCATGCGCAAGAACGATGACCGCCTGGAGCTGAATGCGCGGTACGGGCGCCAGTTCACAGAAAAGCTCTCCTACACGGCGCAGATGAACCTGAAAACGCAGCTGACGCCTACTAAATCTTTAGAAAAGATTGACTCACTGCTTTCGCGCTTCTTCGCGCCGGCGTACGTGCTTGCTTCTTTAGGTATCGAATACAAGCCATCCGACGATTTCTCACTGTTCTTGTCGCCGGCTACGGGCAAGTTCACGATTGTGGCCGACCGCACGTTAGCCGATGCGGGAGCCTTTGGGGTACAAGGAGCGCGGCTCGATACGGCCGGGGTGCGCGTGCGAGGTACCGGCGAGCGTTTCCGGGAAGAGCTAGGGGCCTACCTCAACGTGCGCTACCGCCGCGGCCTAGGCCAGAACATAGTGTATCAAACGCGCCTAGAGCTGTTCAGCAACTACTTTCACAATCCGCAGAACATTGATGTGAACTGGGAAAACGCCATCAACTTCAAGGTGAACAAGCTTATCAGTGCCAACATCACCACCAATTTGGTGTACGACGATGACATCTTGGTACCTATTGACCGCAATGAGGACGGCATTCCGGATGACCGAGGGCGGCGGATTCAATTTAAAGAGGCTCTGGGGATTGGGCTGATGTATAAGTTCTAGAAATATTTGAACTAACTTAGAGACAAGCCCGTTGCGGCGCTACAACCAGTTGGCCGAGTTCTTGTTTGCGCCGTACTAGGTACCTGTTTTCGGGTTGTTTCATCTTTGTTTTGCATGAAAAAGTTGTTTGTTGCCACGCTGGTGGCCGGTGCTGGATTCTTGGCCGCTGCTCCTGCTTATGCTCAGTCGGCGCCACGCTCTGTGCTGCCTGAGCTAGGAGGCGGCCGCTCTGCCGATGATGCAGGTGCAAAAAAGAAACGCAAGGCTTCAGCAACGGATATTGCTCGTATGCAACAGCGAATGAGCATGAACCCCGATGAGGTGAAGCGCGACCAGCAAATGGAAATTCTGGAAGCCCGCTCCGGTGGCACTAGCAATACCAGCTTTGGCCGTGCCGCTGGTCCAAGTCGCCAATATGAGAAAGGCGCCGGGGGCTTCACCGTTCGCAAGTTCAAAGACAACCGCATTGGCACGGCCCGGCAGAAGCGCGGCCAGACCCGCGCCGCTGGCTATGTAAACCCCAAAGGCAAGCCGCTAAGCCATAAGAAGCACAAGAAGTTCTTGTTCTTCTAGCTTTATGAGGCTTGCTAGGCCACTCCTAAACGTACAAAGCCCCGCTGTGCTGCACAGCGGGGCTTTGTACGTTTAGGAGTGGCCTAGAATCGGCCAGTCAGGCCTAGCTTCAGATATGTCATATCGTAGCCTAGCTCGCCAAACGCACCTATATTCTTCGTAAGGAAATAACGGGCACCGGCAAACACACCAGTCTCAAGATGAACGCCACCATAGGGGTTGTCAGGGTCGTGCAATTGCGTGCCGTCGTACTTATCGTTGTGCAGTTCAATGCGCATGCCTACGCTCACGCCTAGGTACGTGTCGATGGCGGAGTGGTGGAACAGGTCATAGTGGTAAGTGCCCCGGCCCAGCAACATCAGCGTGTTCCACCGCGACTTCCGGTCCTGGTTAGGGTAGTGGTAGGAGTACCCCTTATAGCCAATCATGGCACCCGCCCCAAGAACGCCGGGGCCTAGCCCTTCCACCAAGCCGCGCTCAGCCGAGACACTTATAGCTGGCGTTGACTCTAGGCCACTGCCGAAGCTGTATCCCGTGCCCAGCCCCAGCCCAGCATTAACCATAGTAGTACCCTTTTGATATAGTCCTCCTGTGCCGGATGATGTGCTGGGGGGCGGTACCCGGTGTGGGACTATCACAGGCTGAGGGGAACTCTCAGCTGGCTTTTGAGCAGCTGGAGCAGGCTTCTTTGCTGGTGCCTGACGCTTGGTCGTAGGCCTGTCCTGCGCTACTGCATAGGTGCTAGCCAGGAGCAGTGGAAAAGCCGTTAAAAGTGCGGCAAGCGTCTTCATCACAACAGAATAAGGTGGGTTGGTAGCGAATTTACGGCTAATTTCCTGAACAAGCCGGGCGGGAAACGGGGCTGATCAGGACTGTCATAGGCCCAATACAACGAAAAAGCCCCAGCCTTAGTGGGCCGGGGCTCTTCATTTATAGCAGCGTGGCTACTTAGAGCGTACGCTTCACTTCTTTCTCTTCGAAGCCTTCAATGTTGTCGCCTTCGCGCAGGTCGTTGAAGTTCTTCACCGAGATACCGCATTCGTAACCCTGGCGCACTTCCGACACATCGTCTTTGTAACGCTTGAGGTCTTGAATCTCGCCCGAGTACACCACGATACCGTCGCGTACCACCCGCACGCGGGTCTTGCGGGTAAAGGTGCCTTCCGTCACCATACAGCCGGCAATAGTGCCCACTTTGGTGATGTTGAACACCTGGCGTACCTCGGCGTTGGCTACCACTACTTCCTGCACCGTTGGGGCAAGCATGCCTTCCATAGCATCCTTCACCTCATTGATGGCGTTGTAAATGATCGAGTAGAGACGGATATCGATCTGCTCTTGCTCGGCCAACTTACGGGCGCTCTGCGAAGGACGAACCTGGAAGCCGATGATGATGGCATCGGAAGCCGAAGCCAGCAACACGTCCGATTCGGAAATGGCACCCACCCCTTTGTTGAGGATGTTTACGGCTACTTCCGGCGTACTCAGTTTGAGCAGTGAGTCGGCTAGTGCTTCTACCGAGCCGTCCACGTCACCTTTCACAATCACGTTGAGCTCCTTGAACGAACCGATAGCCAGACGGCGACCAATCTCGTCCAGAGTGATGTGCTTCTTGGTGCGCATGCTCTGCTCACGGGCTAGCTGCTGACGCTGCGTAGCCAGTTCACGCGCTTCGCGCTCGGTTTCCATCACCTGAATCTTGTCACCAGCTTGCGGAGCACCAGTCAGACCAAGCACCTGCACCGGGGTAGCCGGGCCGGCTTTCTTCATCTTCTTGCCGCGGTGGTCAGTCATGGCTTTCACGCGACCGTAGTGCGGACCAGCCAGTACAATATCACCCACCTGCATGGTACCAGTCTGAACCAGAATGGTGGTTACATAGCCACGGCCTTTATCCAGCGAGGCTTCGATAACGGCACCAATGGCGCTGCGGTCGGGGTTAGCCTTCAGCTCGAGAAGTTCGGCCTCCAACAGTACCTTTTCCAGCAGATCATCAATGCCTAGGCCAGTCTTAGCCGATACTTCCTGCGACTGATACTTACCACCCCATTCTTCCACGAGAATGTTGATGGCCGACAGCTCCTCACGAACCTTGTCGGGGTTTGCGCCTGGCTTATCAATCTTGTTGAGCGCAATAACAATCGGTACACCGGCGGCCTGCGCGTGGTTGATGGCTTCCTTCGTCTGCGGCATTACCGAGTCGTCGGCCGCCACCACAATGATGGCAATGTCCGTGATCTTGGCACCACGGGCACGCATTGCGGTAAACGCTTCGTGACCAGGAGTATCCAAGAAGGTTACGCGCTTGCCCGATTGGGTCATTACGTCGTAGGCACCAATGTGCTGGGTGATACCACCCGCTTCACCTTTTGCTACACTAGCATTGCGGATATAGTCAAGCAGCGAGGTCTTACCGTGGTCGACGTGACCCATGATGGTTACGATAGGAGCACGCGGTTGCAGATCCTCTTCAGCATCTACAATAGCAATGTCCGCTTCGTCTTCTTCGGCGCTGAGGAATTCTACATCATAACCGAACTCGTCGGCAATAACCGTAATGGCTTCGGCGTCTAGGCGCTGGTTGATCGAGACGAACATGCCCATATTCAGGCAGATCTTAATTACCTCGTTCACCGATACGTTCATCAGCGAGGCCAAGTCATTGGCCGAGATGAACTCAGTTACTTTTAGCGTCTTAGCGTCGAGTTCGTTCTGTGCGCGTTGTGCTTCGCGGTCTTCCGCTACACCAGCACGCTTATCGCGGCGGTATTTAGCACGGTTGTTCTGGTTGCCACCACGGCCACCGCTGAGTTTCGCCAGCGTAGCCTTGATCTGCTCCTGAATCTGCTTTTCAGTTTGCTCGGGAGTAGTAGCCGGTGCTGCCGTAGTCTGACGGTTGCCACCTTGGCCACCACCGGGGCGGTTTCCGCCCTGACCACCACCGGGACGGTTGCCACCGGGGCCATTATTCTGGCGATTGGCTGCCTGACCAGTGCCCGTAACCCGAGGGGCTGCCGGAGCATTGCTCTGACCGCCACCCTGGCCACCTTGCTGGTTCGAGGCGCCGGGACCATTCATCGGAATGCGCTGGCGCTTTTTCTTATCGGGGCCGATACCACTCTTCCGAACATCGGAGGAAGCTACAGGGCGAGCCCCACGGCCACCGCCACCACGGCGAGAAGAATCGAGAGGAAGTTCAATTTTCCCCAGCACCGTTAAGCCTTTCAACTGGTCAGCTTTCGCCACGATGGTGCCAGCAGGTGCTTCTTCCGAAGGAGCTGCTGGGGCATCGGCCGCAGGGGCAGATGGCGCGGGTGTTGGAGCCGGTGCAGCTGGCGGCGTAACAGGTTGAGCTGGCGCAGCCGCTGCTGGAGCTGGAGCCTCAACTGGTTTAGGAGTGGGGGCTGGGGCAGGAGCCGGCGCAGTGGGCTGGGGAGCAGGCGCGGCTTTGGGTGCTTCAGCAACAGGAGCGGGGGCTGGGGCCGGCGCTGGCTTAGGTGCTTCCACTGCAGGAGTGGGAGCAGCAGGAGCTTGTGCCTCCACTTTAGGGGCGGGAGCGGGGGTTAGGGCTTGGGGCTGAGAAGCAGCAGGAGCCGGTGCCGGAGCAGCAGGCTTCGGCGGTACTGGCCTACCCTTGGCATCCAACTCAATGCGACCAAGCACTTTCAGGCCAGGCACACGGTGGGGCTCCTCTGCAGGAGCAGCCGGTGCTGGCGCAGCAGGGGCCGCCGCTACGGGAGCGGGAGCCTCAACGGGCTTTGGGGCAGGAGCGGGTGCAGCAGGCTGAGGTGCTGGCGCAGCCTTGGGAGCTGCTGCAGGTTCAGCTGGGCGTGCCTGGGCAACTGTCTCTTGCTCAGTCTGGCGCTTGGCCTGACTGAGCTTCGCAGCTTCCATCTTGTCCTGTGCCGACGATTCAAAAGCTTTGTTCAACAGGGAAACCTGTTCCCCCGTCAGCTTAGTCGTGGGTTTATTTTCGATGATGTGCCCTTTTCCCGCTAGGAAATCTACAATTGTAGATAAGCCAACGTTCAGGTCTTTGGCCGCCTGATTCAGCCGTTTGGTTGCTGCTTCCGCCATTCTATGCTCGCGAACGATACTCGTATTCAGTTGCAAAGGTACTATATTAAATCTTGCCGGGCGACGTTAAATCCAGCCACCCGGCTATGATTTAACGTCCTTGCCGTACCGGCCGCCGCGCACTCATTGCGCGTCGCCGGAATTTTGAGTTTCTGCCTGCTCGTCTTCCTCCTGTTCTTCGAACTCCTGACGGATGACACGGAAGAGCTCTTCTACCGTTTCTTCCTCCAGTTCTGTCCGACGCACGAGGTCTTCTTTATTCACGGCCAGCACGGCACGGCCAGTGTCAAGCCCAATTTTCTTGAGCTCTTCAATCACCCAGCCTTCAATTTCATCCGTGAATTCGTCGAGCGCGATGTCTTCTTCGAAGTCTTCGGCTTCACGGAACACGTCGATTTCCATGCCCACCAGCCGCGAGGCCAGCTTGATGTTAGCGCCGCCGCGGCCAATAGCCAATGAAACCTGGTCTGGCTTTAAGAACACCGAAACCCGACCAGTTTGTTCGTTTATTTTCATAGAGCCGATTTTAGCTGGCGAAAGTGCCCGCTGAATGTACAGCTCTAGGTTATTGGTGTAATTGATGATGTCGATGTTCTCGTTTTCGAGTTCCCGCACCACCGCGTGAATACGCGAACCTTTCATGCCCACGCAGGCACCCACTGGGTCAATCCGGTCGTCGTAGCTTTCTACGGCTACTTTGGCCCGCTCGCCGGGCTCGCGCACAATATTCTTGATGGTGATGAGGCCATCATAAATCTCGGGCACTTCCTGCTCCATTAGGCGCTCCAAGAATGCCGGGGCAGCCCGGGATATGATGATCTTGGGCGTACCGTTGAGTACTTCTACGCGGTGCACTACGGCGCGCACAGTATCCCCCTTACGGTAGCGGTCTTTCGGAATTTGCTCGCCCTTGGGTAGCACCAGCTCATTCTCATCCTTGTCTAGAATAAGTGCTTCGCGGCTCCATACCTGGTACACTTCACCCACCACAATCTCGCCAACCTGATCTTTGTAGGCCTGGTACAGGTTGTCGCGCTCCAGATCTTTCACGCGCTGAATCAGCGTTTGACGGGCCATAAGTACGGCCCGGCGGCCGAAATCTTCTAGCTTAATTTCTTCCGCCACCGATTCGCCTACTTCGTAGTCGGGCTCAATCTTCTGGGCTTCAGCCAGCGGAATCTTGTCCAGATCCCAGATGTCCTCGGAGTTGTCATCTACAATTTCGCGGTTGCGGTAGATTTCCAGGTCACCTTTGTCCACGTTGAGAATGACGTCGAAGTTGGAGTCGTCGTCGTATTTCTTGCGAATCATTGTGCGGAACACTTCCTCCAGGATGCTCATCATCGTGGGGCGGTCAATGTTCTTAGACCGAGCGAACTCGGCAAACGATTCAATCAGGACGTTGCTGTTCATACTGATTTAGTTGTTAGTTAACTAGATGGCAGTTGGTGGGTTGTGCGCAACTGGCCTAGCGGCCGGTAGAGGGCAACCGCCAGCTTATTTAAACGAAATCACTACCCGGGCTTCCTGAATGTCCTGGAAAGGCACTAGTGCGGCGGGCAGGGTTTTCTTCTTGGATTTCTCTTTTACTACTTCTGCCAGCTGAATGCCCTCCGCCTCAACGGCTTCCAGAGTACCTGTTTTTTCGGTGCCATCAGCAAGCTTAAGGTTGAGGCTGCGGCCCACATGGCGAGTATACTGGCGTGGGTCGCGCAGAGGCTGGTCGGCGCCGGGTGAGGTCACCTCCAGTGTGTAACTGGCATCCTCACCGTACTGCTCATCAATGCGGCGGGCCAAGCGGCGGCTAACCTGCGCGCACTCATCAATACCTACGCCCTGCTCGCCATCGAGCGTCACGGTCACTTTCGGCCGGATGGCATCAGACACGGTCAGGGAAACCACAAACAGACTATCGTCGGTTGGCAGGCTGTCCCTGAGCAGTTCGGTTAGGTGGGCTTGGTCGAGTTTCATGAATGGGGTGGCAAAAGAAAGAGGGGACTATCCGTCCCCTCTGTCGTGTTTGTAGTTTGCTGGTGCAAAGATAGGATAAAATCTCGCCGAATACAAGCCTAGGCCACCGGCAACCTCCTGAAGGAGTGGCCTAGCGCTTTACCTGCACCCAGCCTTTGGCAGAGCGGCCCTCAGTGTCGCGCAAATGGTAGTAGTACATACCATCGGGCAGGTTTTCGCCGCGCCAGTCGTTGCGGTAATCATCGGTTTCATACACCTTGTTACCCCAGCGGGAAAATACGCGCAAGCTGGCCGGCTGACAGCTGAAGCGCGGCATGAATTTATCGTTCTTCTCGTCGTTGCCAGGCGTGATGATGTTTGGCACGAATACATCCCCCACTACCACCGGCACAAAGCTGGTTTCGACGGTGCAGTTGGCGTAGCGGGCCACCAATTTTACATTGTACGTGCCTGCGTGCTCGAACACGTGGTTGGGAGAAGCTTCCGAGGATTTTGGGGACCCATCACCGAAGTCCCATTCGTAGGTGCCGCCGGCCAGCACCGGCTCAAACTGACAGGAGAAGGGCGCTAGGCCAGTATACTGCGGAGCGGTAGAACAAACCGGGACGTTGATTGGATAGTTAACGGAAGGAGAGGGAGCCAGCACCACTTGGCGGGTTGCTGAGCTTGAGCAGCCATCTAGTACATAGGTATACGTCAGGGTAAGGTTAGCGCCTTTGAGTTTGGTATCGGGCGGAGTAAACAGGCCGCCGGGTGTAACGCCGGGGCCACTCCAAGTACCACCGGCCGGACTAGCCCCAAGCAGCTGCACTGGCTGCGTTTCGTAGGAGCACATCGTCAGCGGCGGGCCGGCACTTACCTGCGGCAAAGGCTTCACAACTACCTGCCGGGTAGCTACGCCGCAGCCCAATGTGTCGGGCATCGTGTAGGTGATGGTATGCGTACCGGCACCTGCTTTCTTGGGGTCGAACACATTTAGGCCACCCGTAATACCCGGTCCGCTCCAGGTACCTCCAGTAGGGGAAGCCTGCAGGGTGAGGTTGTTGCCATCGACACATACCGCGGGTACTGCGTTGATGGCCACTGTTACATCAGGAACCACCGTAATGCGCAAGGGACGCTTGCTCACGCATATGCCCGTAGTTGCAATGGAGTAGGTGAGAACGTTGCGACCTGCCAGCGCTGCCGTAGGAGTAAAGCGGTACCCGGTGGTAGCATTGCCCGATACGCCAGGGCCACTCCAGGTACCACCGGCCGGGGTACCGCCTAACGCAATGGGCGCCCCGCTGGCGCACACGTAGCGGGAAGGGCCGGGGTCGGCCACCACCATCCCAAAGTCAACCTTGAAAGCGGCGTTATTACAGTTTCGGTTGCCGTTGCGCGTGTTGAAATAGGAAGCAGTTGGTGGAACGGGAAAGCCCTGCGTGCCACCACAGCCGCCGCACACAGCTTGGTATACCATGCCGCGCTTATCGAAGCGGGAAGTGCCGCCATCAACGTGCTCACCCGAGCCCCCGTTTTCTCCGAAAAAGGTAGCGTACTCCAAGCTGGCCATACCGGGCGTAAACTGGGCTAGGTAGAAATCAGAGCCGTCGGTGGAGGGTTGCACGGCGTTGCCGGTTACGGGTAGGCCACTGGTGGAAGAGCTGCCAAAGCCGTACCCGGCATTGGTACGCCCGCCCCAGCCGCAGACGTAAATTCTTTCGCAATCATCAACCAGAAAAGCGGTAGGGGAGAGGTCATAGGCTGACCGACCTGTGCCGAATACGGTGGAGTAAGCGGTTTGGCTAAGGGTAGGATTGAGCTTGTGAATAAACTGGTGGCTATTGGCCCGCACATAGCGGCCCGCCGTGACGGGGTAGTTGCCTGAGCTCTGGCCTAGTAAGTATACGTTATCATCGGCATCGAGCTGAGCGAAGTAGGCCTGGTCATCACCCGATGTGCCAATGTAGGTAGACTGACTGATGGCATTACCGGCCGCTGCAATTCGGGTTACGAAGCCATTAACGCCAGCAGGAGCAGTAGATAAGAGGCTGCCCGTGGTTACGGGGAAGTTGCGGCTGGTGGTACCGCCTGCCACCACTACCGAGCGGCCCGCTCCGAGTTGGATGGAATAGGCCGCCTCAGCCCCCGTACCGCCCAGGTAGTTGCCCCACAGTAAGGTGCTCAGGTTGGGAGTAAGCTTGCACACTACGGCATTTGCCCCAGTAAGTGCCGTGTTGCCAAACCCGTTGCGAATAGGGAAGTTATTGCTGAGGGTGGTAGATGCAATGTAAACGTTGTTGTCTGCGTCGGTAATCACGTCGCCGCGGAACTGGTCGCCGTAATTGTTGAGTAGGTCAGTGCTTAGGTTAAGGCCATCGTTGGCGCTGCCGCCCAAGTAAGTAGAGGCCACCAACGCAGTGCCGGTGGCGTTGAGCGTGGTAATAACGAGGTCAGAGCCGTTGGGGTAGGCCATAGGGGCGTCGGTGCCCTCAAACAGCGGATCGGCATACTGGCCCCCATTATAGGTACGGGAGAGGGCCTGGGCCGTGACAGGGTAGTTGCGAGAACTGGTAGTGCCCAGAATGACTAGCTCATTGCGGCTGTTTACTACCAAGCTGTGCGGCACATCTACTTCGTTGCCGCCCAGGTACGTGGCATACAAGCGGGCGGCTGTGCCTTTGACAGTGGTGTTGTACTTGAGAATGGCAATGTCACAGGCACCGGCATAGGTAGTTTGGGTGGCACCAGTAGAGGTAGGGAACCCCAAGCCAAAGGCAATGCCGCCGGAATACATGTTACCCTGCTCATCATAGGTAGCAGTGAAACCCCAGTTATCGGCCGTGGAGCCGGAAAAGGTTGAAAATACTACCGTGGGGTCGATGATGAGGGGCAGCTTCCGGTCGTACTGGCCTAGACGGAAGGAGAGCACGTTATTCTGAAGCTGAAACGCACACGCAATCGGTATCCGCTCGCCGCTGGCGCTGGTTTGCCAGGCTTTGGGAGCCTGCTCCAGCACATCGCCCACGGAGGTATGAATCTGTAGGCCACCTTCTGAGGTCAGGCGTACCGATTCAGCGCCTTGGTAGCGCAGACGAATAGCTTCGGGCTTGGCACCGGCGCGCACCGTAAAGTCGTACTCCAGGGTTTGGGCTGCATTTTCGTACAAGCGCACGTCAATGCCAGGGTATACCTCCTTGTAGCGGGCCTGATGAAAGCTGCTAACTTGGCTGGCCCACTTGCTGGCGTCCTTGCCTAGGAAGTAGTTGCGTACTTCCGTGGTTGCTTCTTCGCCTTGAATGAGGGCACGGGAGTTGCCGCCTTCAAAGCTGACGCGGTACGCGTGGGTGCGTATCTGACCTTTGGCAGTTGCGGGCAACGCCGTATGCTCGTGGTAGGCGCGGAGGGCAGTCGGGTCGGCGAAGGTGTAGGTGAAGCCCGAGGAGGTAAGATACAGACGCCCCGCTGGCAACTCGGCCATGTAACGCGCCTGTGCATCCCACTGGCCCTTATTCTCTACAAACTGCAAGCTGCGCGGGAGAGGGGCCGCGGCCTTACTGCGGGGTGTTACGCCGCTGCAAATGGATAAAGAGAGTAGCGTTAGGAGTAATGTAATTAAATAAGCGCGGAGAGTAGAAAGGGCCATCAGCACGATTGGTTATAAAAGGAGTGAAATATACAACCAAATAAAGCCAACTTACGTAGGGCCCGGCTTCGTAACGCGTAACTTTTACCTTTGCTGCTAGGCCTGTTCCAACAGATTTATTTTGCCAGTGCGTCGTTCATTTGCGTTCAAGTGCACCCTACTGATTATTGGGTGGTTGCTGACGGCCATTGCCTGCGTGCAGATCCCGGCCTATACCTTCTGGCCCGCTGCTTTTTTCGCTCTCACCCTACCCGTTGCGCTTGCTCTTAATCTGGTGCTGGCCCTCTACTGGATGCTGCGCGACTGGCGGGTAGCTGCCTTGCCTATAGTGGTGGCTTTCTTAACGTGGCCCCACTTCCAGCGAGGCCTAGCGCTTCATCCGCTCCGCATAGCTACCGCCGCCGAGAAGCCAGGGCAAGTGGTGCGAGTGCAGTCCTCCAACGTGCGCATATTCAATGTGTATCCTCAGCTGCGCGACGCAGATAATACCTCTTCGCGCCAGATGGTAAAGTTCCTCGCCGAGAACCCCGCCGATGTGCTGTGCCTGCAGGAGTTTTACAACGAGCCCGCCGGCACCCGCTCGCAGGACAAAACCTTGTTTCGGACGATGGAAAAGATTGGGCGAGATGCGGGTCGCGAATCATTCCTGTCAAAAACGCTCACGAATAGCGCCGGAGCTGAGTTTGGCATGGCTATCTTCTCGCGCTTTCCCATTATCAACCGCGGCACCATAAAATTTGGAAAGCTGACCCAGAACCACGCCATGTGGGTTGACTTGCGCCTACCGTCTGCTGACACCATTCGGGTCTATAATTTTCACCTCCAAAGCATGAGCATGGAGGAACGGGATATTGTGGATAGCTACTCCAGCAAGGCAGGGCTGCGGCGGAAAGGCCTAGGCCTCATGCGCCGCTACAAGCGCGGCATGGTAACCCGCAACATTCAAGTTGATACCCTGATCCGCCGGTTTGAGCTCTGTCGGTACCCGATGCTGCTGTGCGCCGACCTCAACGACTTGCCTTACAGCTACAGCTATGACCAGTTGGCCGACCATTTTCAGAATGCCTGGGCCACGGTAGGCAACGGCGTGGGTAGTACTTACAATGGGAAGCTGCCGTTTGTGCGCATCGATAATCAGTTTGCCAGCCCCCAGTTTACAGTCGACGATTTCTGGGTGAATTACGAGATTCCCTACTCCGACCATTTCCCCACTACTGGCATCTATCGGCTAGCAAAATCAAACGCCAACGAGGACCTCACCCAATAAAGCTGCACGTAACAGGCTGGCCTGCCGAATCGCTCAGGTTTTATACTCGGTTGTCGTGTTCTTGTACTCGCGTCGGAACTTTATAGACTGAGTGAGTTGAGTTTTGTGCTGCTTGGTGAACCTTTTATACTTGGTTACGGAAAATTCTGGCCGATTTGCAGCCATTTTGGGTGGTTGCGTGTTGTAGACGGCTTAGCACTGACCTAGCGCAATTCAATTACAAAATCTGCGCATTTGGCTGATGCCGTCTTAATCCGTGATACTTTTGTCCCCTATGCAGCACCCCCTCTCGCTTTACAATACTCTCACCCGCCAGAAAGCCCCATTTGAACCTCTCAACGCACCCTTTGTGGGCGTGTACTTGTGCGGACCAACGGTGTATAATGAGGCCCACGTGGGCAATGCCCGCGGGCCAGTGGTGTTTGATGTGCTGACGCGGTATCTGCGCTTTCTGGGTTACACCGTGCGCTACGTGCGCAATATTACCGACGTAGGCCACCTAGAAGGCGACGCCGACGAAGGGGAAGATAAAATTGGAAAGATTGCCCGAGCCCGCAAGGTAGAGCCCATGGAAGTGGCCGAAGGGTATACCAACCTGTATCAAAGCCACGTGGAGGCTTTGGGGTGCTTGCCGCCCGATATTACGCCCCGTGCCAGCGGCCACATCATTGAGCAGATTCAGATGATTGAGGAAATCATCCGGAACGGCTTTGCTTATGAGGTAAATGGCTCGGTGTATTTCGATGTGCCGGCTTATAACGCCGCGGGCCGGGGTTACGGCAAGCTTTCCAACCGCGTGGTAGAAGAACTGCTGGCTGGCTCCCGCGACAACCTTGCCGGGCAGGAGGAAAAGCGCAGCCCCCTCGATTTTGCCCTCTGGAAGCGCGCTGATGAGCGCCATATCATGCGGTGGCCCTCTCCTTGGAGCGACGGTTTCCCTGGCTGGCACTTGGAGTGCTCGGCCATGAGCCGCAAGTACCTCGGCGACGAGTTTGATATCCATGGAGGTGGCCTAGACCTGATGTTTCCGCACCACGAGTGCGAAATTGCCCAGAGCCAGGCCTGCAACCATCCCACCAACGAGGCGCGGGTATGGATGCACAACAACATGATTACGGTGAACGGCCAGAAGATGAGTAAGTCGGTGGGCAATTTCATCACCATCAGCCAGCTGTTTGAGGGCACCAATACCACCTTGGCGCAGGCCTACTCACCCATGACGGCCCGGTTCTTCTTGCTTCAGGCGCATTACCGCAGCACTGTCGACATTACCGATGAAGGCTTGCAGGCGGCTCGCAAAGGCTACCGCAAGCTCATGAACGGCCTACGCCTCCTCGATAAGCTCAACGAAGCCAGCTTGTCGTCGGAAGTTATTAAGGCGCGCACCGTGCAGCCCATGACGGAAGGCCAAGCGCCCGATACGACCAAGGGCGACGCCGAGCTGCGCAAGCTCGTAGCCGACTGCTTCGCCGGTCTCAACGACGATTTGAACACGGCAAAGGCTATTGCTAGTCTGTTCAATCTGCTGCGTAAGCTCAACGGTTTCTTCGCGAACCTAACCACGCTGGCCACAGTAAGCGCCGCCGCGCTACAAGAAGCCACCGAGGCCTACCGTACCCTCGTGACTGACATTCTGGGCTTGGTAGATGAGCCGCGGGCTAAAGCGGAAGACCTACTGCGCCTGACGTTGGAGTTTTACCAGGAAGCCAAAGTCACGAAAGCTTACGACAAGGTAGACCAGATTAGGGCTGCGCTCAAGGAGCAGGGCATAGTCGTGAAAGACACCAAAGCTGGCATCGACTGGGCCTATAGCGAGGATTAAGTTTCGACTCTGAAGAAGGCCGTGCCGCAAGATATGGAAGGAACTGGCCTAGCGGCTGCTCCAGACTGCTTGCGGCGCGGCCTACTCTGCGGTACTATCTTTCCTTGTCCGCTCCTGAAGTACCTTGTAGTCCGAAGCTCCAGCTTTGGGCCTCGTTGAACGAGCCGCACTGTGCCGACGCAACGAGCATCGTTCCACGTCAGCCACACGCGCGAAGCTGGAGCTTCGCACTCCCATTCGCTTCTGCCCCATGAATTTTACTCGTCTTGCCCCCGTCGCCCTGGCCTCGTTGCTGCTACTCACGGCTTGCCCGGAGAAGAAGAGCACTACTGAGGAGACTACTACCGCCCCGGAGCAACCCAGCACCCCCAAAGCCCCCGCCTTCAACGCTGATTCTGCCTACACCTTTACGGCCAAGCAGGTCGCGTTCGGTCCTCGCGTGCCTAACAGCTCGGCCCACGTAAAAACCGGCGACTGGATTGTGCAGAAGTTTAAGGCGCTAGGCCTCTCCGTAAAGGAGCAGCCATTTACGGCCATGGCGTTTGATGGCAAGATGCTGCGCTCCCGCAATATTGTGGCTCAGTACCAGCCACAGGCCGCTCGGCGCATTGCCATTTTCACGCACTGGGATACCCGCCCCTTCGCTGATAAGGACAAGACCAAAAAGAACGCTCCGCTTGATGGTGCCTCCGATGGGGCCAGCGGCGTGGGAATTGCCTTAGAAATGGCCCGCGTGTTGGCTGCCCAGCAAGGAGATGCAGCGCCGGGCGTGGGCGTTGACTTTATCCTGTTCGACTCCGAGGATTACGGTTACGACAGCAGCACCCAGGGTGAAAAAGAAAACCTGCTGGCCCGCCAAGAGGCCAACGGCGAATCGAGCTGGTGCCTGGGCTCACAGTACTGGGCTAAACACATGCTGCCGACAAACTACAAGCCCAGCTACGGCATTCTGCTGGATATGGTAGGCGCCAAAGACGCCAAGTTTAGCCGCGAAGAACTCTCCCGCCAGCAGGCTCGCGACGTGGTAGATAAGGTGTGGAACACGGCTTCTCAGCTCGGCTTCTCCGACTTCTTCCTCTTTAACGACAGCTACGGCATTACCGACGACCACGTGTACACCAACCAAGCTGGCGTGCGCACCATCGACATCATCGACCACGTGCCAGTCGGTGATGAGTACTTCCCCGCCTACCACCATACCACCCAAGACAACATGAGCATCATTGATAAACGCACGCTCAAAGCCGTCGGCCAGACGGTGCTCACCACCATTTACGGCGAGTAATTCTGGCTTGGCTAGAAGAATTGGAAAGCCCCAGCAGCAGAAACTGTTGGGGCTTTTCGTTTGCGTAGTCAAAGCTTGACCTAGGCCAGCAGCTTATAATACACCACAGTCGGTTCTAAAGCGCCACTGCCTACGCGGGCAAAAGCCGGAATAGCGCCCGCCGCGGTGTAGCCCAGCTTTTGGTACAGTAGCTCCGAAGGGGCACCTTGCAGCGTATCCAGCACGAGGGTGGTGCGGTGCAAGCGCCGAGCCTCCGCTTCCAGGGTTTGCATGAGTTGTTGGGCCAGGCCGCGCCGCCGGGCGTGGCTGTGCACGAGCAGCTTAGCTACCTCGGCGCGGTGGAGGCCATTGGGCTTGGTGGCTAAATCGAGCTGCACGGTGCCTAGTATGGTGCCTGCTTCCTCTGCAATCCAAAGAAGGCGGTTGCCAGCCTGCATGGCGTCGGCAACACCTTGCCAGAACTGTCGGGCAACATCCAGGGCCAACGGGGGCAAGTAGCCCACGGAGGCACCGCCATCAACGGCATCTTGCAGCAGGTGCGCTAGGCCATTTAGGTAAGGTGGTAGCTCCGCAGTGGACAGCATTCGAATTGTCATCGAGCTTGAAAAATAACAGTTATAAATACTCCAGGCGGGCGCCGGTGGCATCTACAGTCAGGCGGGCTTCACGGCCGCAGATCAGGGCCATGTTCTGAGGCTCGTGGCCTACGGGGAAGCCGTGGGCCACGGGGAAGCCGTACTTGCCAGCGTAGTGGTCGATTATTTCGTTGGGCGTTTGGCCGTAGGGTACGGTGTTGTCTTGCGGGTTGGTGAAGTGGCCTACGAGCAGCCCAGCTAGGTCACGGAGCTTGCCGGTGCGGTCGAGGTGTACCATCATCCTATCAATGGCGTAGAGATACTCATCAATATCCTCCAGAAACAGGATGCGGCCGGCAGTGGGACAGTCGGAGCGGGTGCCGGTGAGGGTTTGCAGCAGGCTCAGGTTGCCGCCCGTTAGTTCGCCGGTAGCGGTACCTAGGCGGTTGAGCGGGTGCGCCGACACAGTGTAGGCCACTGCTTCATCAAACAAGGCCCGCCGCAGGCTTTCCAACGATTCTTCGCCCCCCTCCTGATGAAACAGCATGGGCATCACCCCGTGGATGCTCTGGTGGCCTAGCGCCAGCAAATGACTGTTCAGGGCGGTGATGTCAGAGAAGCCAGCCACCCATTTGGGGTCCTGAGCAAAGCGGGAGAAATCAATCGAGTCGATGATACGGGTGGTGCCGTAGCCGCCGCGGGCCGATAGGATGGCTCGGATGCTGGGGTCGTCGAGCTGCCGCTGCAGGTCGCGGGCGCGCACCTCGTCGGAGCCTCCAAACTGATGTTGGGCAGTAGTCGTGCTTTCGCCCAGCACTACCTCCAGCCCCCAGTTTTGCAGGGTGGCGACGGCAGCAGCTAGTTCCTCGGGCGAAGCTTTGCGGGCAGTACAAACAATGGCTACTTTATCGCCAGAACGAAGGGGGCGTGGCGCGGTGGCTGCCATAGGAACAGGAGTAAAAAGAGTGCTGGCGGCAAACCTACACAACCTCTGCGGCGGATGCCAAGTATAGGATTGGCAGAATATAAGTAATTTCTACTCAGGTTACCGGTTTCAACACTGCTATAGCTCACCGTATGAAACACGTTTTTACACTTCTGCTTCTCTTATCTCTAACGCAGTTTAGCCAAGCGCAAAGCCGGATCGACACAACAGGAGGTCGGTATTACAAGCCGCTTTTCAGCACCGTGGCCCGCACAACCGTGGCCTACGGCTCGTCGGTAAACTACCTCGGCAATGCCGCCTCGCTTAGCTTAGATGTATATCAGCCGGAGGGAGACACGGTGAGGCGCCGGCCGCTGCTGGTGTTTGCCCACGGCGGTGGCTTTGTATCCGGCAATCGGACCGACCAAGATGTAGTGGAGCTGTGCACTCGGTTTGCCAAGATGGGATACGTCACGGCCAGCATCGATTACCGAATTGTGTTTCTACCCTACGATACCATTAACCTGGGCCGGGCTGCTATCCGAGCGGCGCAGGACATGCGCGCGGCCGTGCGCTTCTTCCGCCAGGATGCCGCTACCACAAAAACCTACCGCATCCACCCCGACTTTATCTATGTGGGCGGGACTTCGGCCGGAGCCGTCACGGCACTGGAAACGGCTTACCTGGACAAGGAAGCGGAGGTTCCCACCTACATAGGCCTAGCCACATTGGGCGGGCTCGAAGGCAGCAGTGGCAACCCCGGCTACTCCAGCAAAGTACGCGGAGCTATCAACCTGAGTGGTGCGATAGGCAGCCCCACCTGGATAGAAGCCGGCGACGTACCATTCGTGAGCTTGCACGGCACCACCGATGCCGTGCTGCCCTACGCTGGTGGTAAAGTGGGCAGTTTGCTGCCGCCGTTGAAAGTGTATGGCAGCGCGCCCCTGCACACACGGGCCCTGGCCGTAGGAGTTCAGAACCCGTTTTACACCTTTAAAGGAGCCGGCCACGTGCCCTTTTCGGGTACCTCGGCGGCGCAAGTGGCCTACATGGATACTACGGTGCGCTTCGTGCGTGACTTTCTGCGCCCCCTGCTGCGGCAGCCCAGCACCGTTACCGCTACGAAAACTAACTCAAGTGCGGCAGTGCTACAGGCCTACCCAGTACCCGCGGCCACCGCAGTGCGCCTGACCTGGCCTACCAGCAGTACTTTCCGGTCCACCGCCGTGCAGGTGCTCGACGTAACGGGCCGCGTGGTGCGGCGCCTGCAGTGGGAGCAGCCCGAACTGCTGATTGCGCGCGAAAACCTACGGGCTGGTACGTACATAGTGCAGGCCGAGGGGGTAGGTACCCGCCGTGTGGTGTTCGAGTAACTCACCTGACGATCTACAACAGGCGTAGCAGGAATTGCCAGAAATCCAGATACTGCGAGCGGTGGCCTAGGCCGTATCTTTGTGGCAGACAGCACTAGCAGTAGGCTGCAACACACCGATTTTGGCATGAAGTATTTCTGGTTGCTGGCTGTGCTGGCAACGCTGTTTCTGGCGCCGCTGGTAGGGCAGGCGCAAATTGATACTACGCGGGGACGCTACTATCAGCCACGCTTTCGGCAAGTGACGGTGCAGCGCGATGTAGAGTTTGCCCAGGCTACTACTTTCCTCGGCCGGACCCAAACGCTGTACATGGATGTGTACCAGCCGGCCGGTGATACTGTGCGCCGTCGGCCACTCATTGTGCTGGCCCACGAAGGCGGCTTTCTCACCGGTACTCGCGACGATGCCATCATGACGGCCCTATGCACTCGGCTAGCCAAGTTGGGATACGTCACGGCCAGTATTGATTACCGGCTTTATTTCTTCCCATTTGATACCGTGGGTATCGGCCGGGCCGCCGTCCGTGCCACCCAGGACATGCGGGCGGCCATTCGGTTCTTTCGGCACGATGCCGCCACCACTCGCAAATACCGGGTGCACCCGCAGTACATTTTCGTGGGTGGTAGCTCGGCCGGTGGCTTTATGTCGCTGCTTACGGCGTACATGGATAAGCCCGCGGAGGTACCCGCTTACCTAGGTCTGGCCGACCTAGGTGGCCTAGAAGGCACCGGTGGCCACCCGCGCTACAGCAGCCGTCCGCGGGGCGTGGTAAACATGTGCGGGGCCCTGGCCGATTTGCGCTGGTTGCAACCCGGCGATATTCCCGTCTGCAATATCCATGGCACCCGCGACGGGCTGATACCCTACGGCAAGGGCCACGTTGGCAACCCCTTACCGGCTCAGCGCGTGTACGGCGGCGGGGCCATCAGTGCCCGAGCTACGGCCGTGGGCGTGCCCAATGTGTTGCGGCGCCTGCGTGGGGCCGGGCACGTGCCCTACTCCGTGGAGCCCGTGTATCTGGATACTGTGTTTACCACCGCCCGTGATTTTCTGCGGCCGTTACTGGGGGCCGGAGCACCAGGGCCGCTGCTAGCCGCCGCTCTCAAACCCCAACCGCTGGCCGTGGCCTTACTCGCGCCGCGCCGCATTCGGTTGATTCCGCCGCCTCCACCGGAAAGCAAGCCGGTGCAACTGGTTGGCCTTCCTCCGGTGATAGCGCCGGACAGTAGCCAAGTACGTCCATTAGATTCTGACGAAGTGCAGTCGGCTAGGCCACCTGAGTCAGGGGCACCAGCTCCTGAACCTGCCCCGAGAATCGCCCCGACGCTAACGGATAGGCCTAGGTAGAGTCGCCTTGGTCTATGCCCGGCCGTAACCGCGTTGCCATACCTTATACCAATACTTGTTGGCAGGGTAACGGCGGGTGGGGGTTATGTTGTTGAACAACAGCGCTACCAGCAGCAGAATAATTGCGCCCGACAGCACGGGCATCAGCACGTAATAGTAGCCCAGCGCCTTTATCTGCGCCGAGCCTACATTGGCAATAAGAGCTGTGGCCCCTCCCGGCGGGTGTAGGGTTTTGGTCATTTGCATCCCGATGATGGATAGCGCCACAGCCAGCGCCGAGGCCAGCCACAACTCACCGGGTACCAGCTTTTGCACCGTTACGCCAATGAGGGCACTTAACACGTGCCCTCCAATCAGGTTGCGCGGCTGGGCCAGCGGGCTGTTGATTATACCATACACCAGCACCGAGGAAGCGCCGAACGAGCCCACCAGCAGCAGCGTATCATGCGGGCCCAGGTAATGGCGGTTGAGCAGCCCAATCAGGCCAATGCCAGCGAAGGAGCCCAAGAAAGTCCAGAGGTGCTCCTTAAAATCAAAGAGGGTTTCTTGGTATAAAATATAACGCGCCTGCCGCGCGTGTTTCCGCAGTTTGTTTCGCATGCTAATGGTGGAGCAGCTGGCGGCTCCGTCACTGGCCTACCAGATTTCAGCGGCTCCCAGAGAACTGAATGGGGCCGCAAAGGTACTGTAAACCGAAAGTCCCTAATCCGATAAGCGTGGAGTTAGGGACTTGGTCAGGATTAAGCGTAAGAGGTGATATCTACAAGGATTCCTCTTCCATCACCGCCGCTACGGCCGTGCTGATGGGGCGCAGCTGCCCGGTACGCACCACGAAGGCGCCGTATTTGCGCAGGGTGTCGCGGTGGCGGATGAGGTTTTCTAGGGCCACGTAGCCTACCACGTATTCGTCCTCGTCGGCTTCTTCGGAAATTTCGCTAAAGTCGAGCAAGTCGATGAGGCGGTCTTCGTCGGTGCGCAGGTAGATTTCTACTTCCAGGTCGGAGGCGTAGGCCGGGGCATCGGCAGCAGCCTTGGGATATTGGTAAGCGAAGCCCTGGCGTAGGGCTGCCAAATCGGCCAGTACGGCTGAGCCGGTGGGGTGCCCGCCGGCCCCACGGCCCCGCAGAAACTGCTCACCGGCAAAGTCAGCCTCAATTACCACGCCGTTGAACTCATGGTCAACGGAATAGAGCGGCGACTCCGGCCCTACCAGCTGCGGGGTAACCAAGGCCGTTACGCGACCGTCGGGGAGGCGCTGCAGCCCCGCTACCACTTTAATTTTCTGGCCTAGGGTAGCCGCAAAGGCAATATCTACGGCACTAATGCCTTCAATGCCCAGGTTCAACACCTGCTCGGGCTGTAGGAAGGCCCCGTAAGCATGGGCCGCCAGCAGCACAGCCTTGGAGCGCGGGTCAAAGGCACCCATGTCCAGCGAAGGGTCCGTTTCGGCAAAGCCTTTGGCTTGGGCTTCTGCCAGCGCCGGGGCGTAGTCCGAAGAATCCTCACCCATGCGGGTAAGCACGTAGTTGGAAGAGCCATTCAGGATGCCGGTCAAGCGACGCAGCGGTTCGGACCCGAAGTAGGCGTCGAGGGTCCGGATAACCGGAATGCTGCCACACACGGCGGCCTCATATAATAGCGTGCCCTGGCCTTCGCGCTGCAACTGCACCAGCTCGGGCAGGTGGCGGGCCAGCATGGCTTTGTTGGCCGTTACTACCTGGCGGCCGCGGCGCAAGGCTGCCGACACCAGCCGGAATGCTTCGTCGGCGTCGTCGATTACCTCCACCAACACGTCCAGGGTGTCGTCGGCCAGCAGGGCGTTGGCGTCAAACTCAAACCGGTTGGCGGGCAAGGGGCGCTCTTTGTGCTGATTTTTCACCACAATGCGGCTGATGTTGAAGCCCGCTTCTGGCCGTTGCTGCAGGATATCGTACAGGCCCTGGCCTACGCAGCCGAAACCAATCAGGCCTACGCGCCACGGCTGGGTAGCTGGGGCTGAAATGCTAGTTGGAAAACTCAGGGGCAAGTTGGCTGACATGGCTAGGAGCGAAAAAGCGTTTGAGGAAGTGCGTGATTTGTGCGGTTTCGATCAGGAAGCCATCGTGGCCGTACTGAGAGCCCATTTCGGCATACATAGCGCCCTGAATGTGCCGGGCCAGCAGTTGCTGCTCACTGGGCGGAAACAGTACGTCGGAAGTAATACCGATTACCAGCGTGCGCGCCCGAATGCGACCGAGAGCCGCTTTCACACCGCCGCGCCCCCGTCCCACGTTGTGCGAATCCATGGCCCTCGACAGCGTAACGTAGCTGTGCGCATTGAACCGCGCCACGAGCTTGTCGCCCTGGTAGCGCTGGTAGGAGCTGGCCCGGAAATCGGTGAGCACCGTATCGTCGGGCTCGGTTTGGGCCTGGCCGTAGGCCTCATAGCTGCGGTAGCTGAGCAAGGCTACGGCCCGGGCGGCCCGTAAGCCAGCTGCGCCGCTGTTGGGCGTAGCGGTATTGTAAGTAGGGTCGGCCTGGATGGCAAGACGCTGGGCCTCGTTGAAGGCAATGCCCCAGGCAGAGTGCCTGGCGCTGGTGGCCAGCAGCACCAAGTTTTCAAATAGTTCGGGCCGCTGAATGGCCCACTCCACAGCCTGCTGGCCGCCCAAAGAGCCACCAATCAGGGTGTTGATACGCGTCAGAGCCAGATGTTCCCGCAGGGCTTCGTGCGCCGAAACCAGGTCGCGTATGGTTAGCAGGGGAAACTGCTGGTAGGCCACCTCCTCGGTTTCGGGGTTAGGCGTAAGCGGGCCGGTGCTGCCGTAGCAGGAGCCCAGAATATTGGCGCAGACAATAAACCAGTCGGCCGGGTCAAAATGCGTGTCTTCCCCGAACAACCCCGGCCACCAGCTCAGCACGTCGGCGTTAGCCGTGAGGGCGTGGCACACCCACACCACGTTGTCGCGGGAGGCATTCAGCCGCCCGTAGGTGTGGTAGGCCACTTCCACGTGCGGCAGTACCGCGCCGCTTTCCAGTCGGAGTGGCCTAGGTAGCCGGAAAATCTGTTGATCGAAATCTGACATACTTCAAAAGCAAAAAAGTAGGGGCTAGTACTAGCTCCCCTCCTCAGATGAGGAGGGGTTGGGGGTGGTTGACCGGAGCGTTGCACGACTGCTAGCTCTAGTTCTAAAAACTGTTCTAGGCCACATCAACCACCCCTAACCCCTTCTTTCTAAGGAGGGGAGCTAGTTTCTAGATGTTCCAAAGCCCGCGGGCTGAGCCAGTAGACGCTCTGGCTCAGCCCCGGCTATGGGCGGGCAACTGGTTTCAACGACTTCCTCTCTCACAAAAAAGCCGCTGAGTTGCCCGCGGTACGCCCGCTGAAGGTCAAGGGCCGGCTGTCATCCCACGACGCGACAACCAGCTGCTCAACCCCTCTCTTGGTCTTAGACCTCCAGCGTAGCGGCGTGCTCGGGTTCCGGCTCGGGCAGCAGGGTGCTACCGTTCGACTCAGCTTGCAGCGGGGCGGCATTGCGCACGGCTTCAAATGCCTGCGCCAAGTCGGCCCGGATATCCTCAAAGTGTTCAATACCCACCGACAGGCGCAGCAGGGTGGGCGTTACCCCGGCCGACAGTTGCTCCTGCTCAGAAAGCTGCTGGTGCGTGGTGGCCGAGGGCTGAATGATGAGCGTCTTGGCGTCGCCTACGTTGGCCAGGTGGCTGATGAGCTTCAGATTGTTGATGAACTCCGTAGCGGTTTCCTTGCTGCCTTTGATAGCAAAGGTGAGCACCCCGCCGTAGCCGCGCTTTAGGTATTTCTGGGCTAGCTTGTTATAAGGGCTGCTGGCTAGGCCAGGGTAGTTCACGGCTTCCACTTGTGGGTGCTGCTCCAGCCAAGTAGCCACGCGCAGGGCGTTTTCTACGGTGCGCTCTACGCGCAAGCTCAGCGTTTCGAGGCCCTGGATCAGTAGGAAGGAGTTGAAGGGGCTCTGCGAAGGGCCAAAGTCGCGCAGGCCTTCCACGCGGGCCCGGATGATGAAGGCGATGTTGCCGAAGGGGCCATTTTTGCCGAATACATCATTGAACACCAGGCCGTGGTAGCCCTCCGAGGGCTTGGTAAACTGCGGATACTTACCGTTGCCGAAGTCGTACTTGCCGCCGTCTACAATTACGCCGCCAATGCTGGTGCCGTGGCCGCCAATCCATTTCGTGGCCGACTCCACCACAATGTGGGCGCCGTGCTCCAGGGGGCGGAACAGGTAGCCGCCCGCGCCGAAGGTATTGTCCACGATGAGGGGCAGGTCGTGCTTTTCGGCAATGGCTGCAATGCGCTCAAAGTCCGGAATGCTGAAGCTCGGGTTGCCGATGGTCTCTAGGTAAATGGCCTTGGTATTTTCGTCGATCAGCTCCTCAAACTTCTCGGGCTGGTCACCGTCGGCGAAGCGTACTTCAATGCCCAGGCGCTTAAACGCCACTTTGAACTGGTTGTAGGTGCCGCCGTAGAGGTGCGAAGTCGAGACGAAGTTGTCGCCAGCCTGCAGAATGTTGTTGAGAGCAATGAACTGCGCCGCCTGTCCCGACGACACAGCCAGTGCCGCCACCCCGCCTTCGAGCGCGGCAATGCGCTGCTCAAATACGTCGGTGGTGGGGTTCATCAGACGGGTGTAGATGTTGCCAAACTCCTTCAGAGCAAACAGGTTGGCGCCATGCTCCGCGTTCTTAAATACGTAAGAGGTAGTTTGGTACAGTGGCACGGCGCGGGCACCGGTTACGGGGTCGGGCTGCTGGCCGGCGTGGAGTTGGAGCGTCTCGAAGTGGAAGTTTGGCGTGGACATGACGGTCTGATCTGTAAAGAGTTGGGGTAGGAAGAGGAGGTAGTAAATGCTCAGTGGAGGGGGCCACAACGAAGCGTAGCTGAAACCGCTTGGAACGCGCCAAATGGGGTCGTCAGGATGCGGAGGAGCCCAGCGAGGTGGCCTAGCGGCACAACCAGTTGAAGGGCATTAGCAGGAAGGGGAGGGGGCGCTGAGGAGCCGACCTATGGGCGACTAGCTACAGCAACAGGCGCTGCAACAGCAGCGCATTCGCATTCGCGCGGTAGTGTGCGCGGCCACCAGTGCGGTGGGGGCAACACAAAAACCCATCGGCGTGGCGGCATGCAGCAAGGCAGCCGGGGCAGATGGGTGTACAAGGGCGAAAGCGAGGGTGTTTTCCATGGCACTCTGAGTTATATGCCCCGCCAGCAAATGCTTGGTCGGGCAGGAATTGGCACCTTTCGCGCGGTCGAAGGTTGCCAGCGGGTCAGGGAGCCTGTTCTCTCGCCGCTTCTGTATAAATCCTATGAAAACTACTCTGCCGCGAGCAGAGGAGTACCGTGTTGGTGTTGCAAATGTATAGCCGGTTTTGATATCTGCAATAGATTGATGAAATATTTTTTTGCTCCTAAGTTTGATGGCCTAGGCCTATTATAGAACAATGCTGATATGCTATAAGTGGCTAAAAATGAGCTTAAATAGAAGCTGTAAGCCATTTAGCAACCATAAGAAAGCAACGATGTTGTTGGTTGTAACTCCGATTCACCGCCAGGAACTAACCCGATAAATTTTTGAAAAAGCCCCGAGAATGACGGCGGGAGCAAACAAAAAAAGCCGCCCTATTGCAAGGCGGCTTTTTGGATATTTTTAATAGGAAGGAGCGGCCTACAGCTTGGGAAGCGTCAGGACCTGGCCTACCTCAATGTGGTCGGGGTTAGAGCCGATAGTGCTCTTGTTGGCATCGTAAATCTGGTGCCATTTGGAGGCATCACCGTAGTGGTTCTTGGCGATTTTCGAGAGCGAGTCACCGCTTACTACGGTGTAGGTTTCGCCTTGTGCTGCGGCAGGTTGAGCGGCTGCCTGGTTGGAGTTGCCGAAGAAATCGGTAGCGCCGCCAGCAGCAGGTTTGTTAGCGGGTTCTACTGGTTTTTTATCGCCGTCATTGGAGAGGAAATCAAACAGTCCCATGGCTATATGCAAGGTTAAAGTGTGAGGGAAGGGGCCGGTTGTCAGGCAGATGCGGTAAACCGTTACAAGCGTCTTACGCTGAGGTCTGCAATAAGTTGTGCCGTTACAGACGAGCTGTTTATGGGCTAAACATCTTCCGCAAGGCCACCGTAGAAGCGCTGTAACTGAACCTTCTCACTAGGCCTAGCAGTGAGTGCTGCTGGTCTTCCTCACCAATCTCCCTATTCTCATGAAAACTCAATCACTGACCCTGCGTTATCTGGCCAGCCTACTCATGCTCCTCGCACTCTTCACTGCCTCCTGTGGCAGCAAAGAAGGCAAAGTAGAAGGCGTAAACATGCTCTACGGCAAAGACAGCAAGGTTTGGAAAACCGATAAAGAGCTTGATGCCAGCGGTGATAAAGTAAAGCAGACCGATGCCCAAGAAGATGAGCGCATCACGTTCTTCGCCAATGGCCAGTACAACATGACTTCGCCCACCGGTGCCACCAACGGTAAATACACCTTCGACCAAACCGGCAAAACCATCACCATGACGCCCGAAGGAGCCGCCGAAAGCAACACCTTCAGTGTGGTTACCCTCACCGACGATAAGTTGACGCTGAAAAGCCCCGCCGGCGCTGAGCTACGCCTCGAAAAAGAGTAGGCGCAAAGCTAGTCTGAAAAACACCGAAAAGCCCTTCTACTGTTGAGTAGAAGGGCTTTTTTTATGATTTATGTAGCTGAGCAGCAGGGAGGTTTTACTGTATGAGTGGTTGTTACTCAAACCTATTCTTTCACCTGCAAGCAGCCTAGCATCTACCTGCGGCTGTGTATCTTCCTTTCCCCTCCTCACATGGAACGCTACAACAACCTCAACAAACAGTATATCAACGGCCATTGGAAAGATGGCAGTGAAGACGACCACATCCAAGACATCAACCCCTTCGATAACTCCGTATTGCTCGAGTTTAAGTGCGCGGGCCTGGGCGAGCTGAATGAGGCTTACGAGGCTGCTCACCAGGCCGCCAAAACGTGGAGCGCCACGCTGCCCCAGGAGCGCCGCGATATATTGCTGAAAGCCGCCGCTATCCTGGAAGCTCGCAAAGATGAATTTGCCGAGTGGATTGCCAAAGAAGCGGGTGGCGCCCACGCCAAAGGGGAGGTAGAGGTAATGCTAGCCCGCGAGGTAATTCTGGAAGCTTCCTCCTTCCCGAGTCGCATGCACGGCCAAATTCTAGCTTCCAGCACACCAGGCAAAGAAAGCCGGGTGTACCGCAAACCACTGGGCGTAATTGGCATCATCAGCCCCTGGAACTTCCCGGTCCACCTCTCCATGCGCTCTATTGCCCCCGCCCTTGCCTGCGGCAATACCATTGTGGTAAAGCCAGCCTCGCAAACCCCCGCTACGGGCGGTACGCTGCTGGCTAAGTTGTTTGAGGAAGCTGGGCTGCCGGCCGGTGTATTTAACGTGGTGGTGGGCAAGTCGTCGGTTATCGGCGACCCGTTTGTGCAGCACCCCACGCCCAAGATGATTTCCTTCACGGGCTCCACGCCGGTAGGCCAGAACATTGGCAAGCTGGCCGGCGAAGGCCTAAAGAAAGTAGCGCTGGAGTTGGGCGGCAACAACGTGTTCATCGTGCTGGAAGATGCCGACATCGACCAGGCCGTGGCCGGCGGTATGATGGGCAAATTCATGCACCAAGGCCAGATTTGCATGGCCGTAAACCGCTTCTTGGTGCACGAGAAGGTGTATGATGAGTTCCGCGACAAGCTGGTGGCCCGCACTAAAGAGCTTAAGGTGGGCGACCCACTGCAGCGCGAAACCGATATTGGCCCTCTCATTGATGAGAAGCAGGTAAAGCGGATTCAGAAGGATGTGGAGGAAAGCATAGCTCAAGGTGCTAAGCTGGAGTTTGGCGGTCAGGCCGAGGGTGCGGTGCTCTACCCCACGGTACTCTCGCAGGTGCGCAACGATATGCCCATCGCCCAAAATGAAATATTTGGCCCTGTGGCTGCGCTCATTCCATTTAAGGACGATGAGGAAATGCTGCGCCTGGCGAATGAGCTGAACTTTGGCTTAAGCGGCGCCCTGCATACCCGCAATGTGGAGCGCGGCGTGCAGCTGGCCCGGCAGGTGGAAACCGGCATGATTCACGTGAATGATCAAAGCGTGAACGACGAGCCCAATGCGCCCTTCGGCGGCGAAAAGGAATCGGGCATGGGCCGCTTTGGGGGCGAGTGGGTAATTGAGGAAATGACCCGGGTGCAGTGGGTAACTGTGCAGCACACCCCCCGCGAGTATCCTATTTAAGGCATAGGCTCAATGAATAAGCAAAAGGCCCGTTCTCTGTAGAGCGGGCCTTTTGCTTTAAATATCTGAAAAACGGTATAGATTGCTGCTGTAACTATACAGTGTTAGTAACTTGATTTTTATGTCAGTGAATTTCCGATGGCTGGTAACCAGCTGTATATGCTTGCTGCTAGGCCTGCAGACTGGCCTAGGCCAAACCGTTACTACCGCCGGTAAAGCCGGCCTTGTCGTACATCCTATCCGCAGCAGTAGTGCCGCCGATACCAGCTTTGCCGATCTAGAATTTCTGCGCCAGGAAATTGGGTCGGCGCGGGTGGTATTTTTAGGTGAGCCCAGCCACGGAGAGGGCAATGTGTTTGAGGCCAAAGCGCGTTTAGTGCGTTTTCTTCAGCAGCAGATGGGCTTTACTACCCTGGGGATGGAAAGCGGCTTTTATGAAATGCACAAGGCACAACAGCAAATAGCCGCTGGTGTGCCTGCCCAGGAAGCGTTGCAAAACAGCGTATTCGGCATCTGGACCTATACCCAGGAGTTTCAGCCGGTGGAAGACTTGGTCGCGGCGCGTAAGCTGCGCGTGATGGGCTTCGATCCGCAGCTGACGGGTAGCTACGGCGAGGAATTGGTGGATGATCTGGAAGTGTTTCTGGAATCAAATAAAGCCAGCGCCGCCATCAATTACGATTACCTAGACGAGGTGCTGAACTTCATGCAGCACTTCAACGGGTTTCCGGCGGGGCACACGCTGGCAGAGTGGGAGAAAAACCTGAAGCTGGCCGACCGCTTGCTGGCTGCGGCCGCCGCTACTCCCAGCCGGCGGGTAGAAGCGGAGCACTGGCGCCAAACTCTGCGCGGACTGCAAGCCTTGGCCCGTGATTACGCCCAAAACGACCCCAACGTAAAAGACCGCGAAACCTTCGAGGCCCGCGACAACAACCCCCGCGACGCCCAAATGGCCGACCATCTGCTGTGGTATCTGCGGCAGCACCCCCAGGAGAAAATCATTTGCTGGGGAGCCACGGCCCACTTCAGCAACCAAACGCAGCTCATCGATAACGCCGAAATGCAGGCGTTTCGGCCGATGGGCTGGCATGTGAAGAAAGCACTGGGCGAACAGGCCTACATCTTGGGTACTGCCACGGCGGGCGGCAGTTACGGCGCCGTTGGCGAGCCAGCCAAAGCCATTTCGGCACCTTCTGCTGGTAGTCTGGAAGCGCGCCTAGATAGCCTAGGACCCGAGATGCTGTTTCTCAACCTGCGGCAAAACTTTGGTGGTAAGCGCTTCTTGGCCTACTCTATTCTGGAATACACACCCTTCACGGCCGAATGGGCACAGGTGGTAGATGGAGTGCTGTTTCTGAAGACCACTAGGCCACCGCGGCTGCAGGAACCGCAGACCAGTAACGATGCTGCACCGCTGGCGAATAAGGACCCAGCCCGGCCCAGTCAGCTTGCGAACAAATCGGTTAGTCAGCCCCCGCTGGTGTTGCGGCAGGCTCCTGCCAGTGCGGCCAGCTTCACGGTGAAAGGCAAGGTGACTGATCAGAAAACCCGTGGCCCTGTGCCCTTTGCCTCGGTAGCACTGCCTGGCCTAGGGCTAGGCGTAATGGCGGACGAGCAAGGGAATTTTGCCCTGACCATCCCTCGCGCCGCCCTTGGGGCAGCCATGCAGGTGTCGAGCGTGGGCTACGCCACGATTACAGCCACAACCAGGGCGCAACCCATAGCGGTAGTCTTAGCCCCACAGGCCTACGCCCTCCGCGACGTGCAAGTGAGAGGTGAGTCGTTGGATCCGCGCCGGATTATGAAAAAGGTGCTGGCGGCTATTCCCACCAACTATGAGCAGAACGACTACATGGCGCAGCTGTACACTCACCGCCGCGTCAGCAACTTCGATACGCTCCAGCATGAAATAGAGTACGTAAGTCAGATTTTCGAGCCGGCCGAGCACAAACACTTTGCCGGTGGGTTTCTGATGCTGGAGGTAGTGCAGCAACACCGGGTGCAGGAGGCGCAGGTATTGGTTACCTCCAAGGCGCCACTCGGGCATTTTGGTTGGGGAGAAGGCGGGCAAGGGTTCTATGCTTCTACCGCAGACCCGGTTCGTACATCTCCACTCTTCAAACGTGGAGCCTTAAGTAAGTTTGCCTATCACCTTGATAGCGTACAGGAAGGCCCCGAAACGGTGTACGTCATCAGCTTTGCGGCCAAGCGCGCCAACCACCGCAGCACGGGTACTTATCTTAATTCTGGTTTCTCGGGCCGGCTCTACGTGCAACAGCGCGACTACGCCGTAGTGCGCTACGAGGCGCTGTGGCAGGGCGACACAGTGCAGCAAAATGCCGTGGCGCACAAATACTATGGTCGCCAAAACCAAATAGCCCACCTCTATACTAACGTGTACTCAGACCAGCGGACGGCGCACATGGTTACTTACCAGAAAGCTGCTACTGGGCGCTACCACGTAGCTTCTAGCGTGGGCCAGGCCGTTAGTGCGGGGCGGGTGCTTGGTAAGAATCCATTTTACTACCAAAAGGCCTGCGAGGAATACTTTAGCGTGTTACCACCCGGCACCCAGCTACCGCCACTCACCGTAACCGGCGACCCGCGCTTCGTTAACAGTGAGATATATCAGGCTGACCATACGGAGTACCGCCCGGAGTTCTGGCGAACCTACCAGCGGCCCACACCCGCGGAGCCGGCGCCCACGCTCAACGCTACGAAGCCATAATTTCCTTCGCGTCCTTCTTGCCGAAGATGCGTGTAATCCAGCGGGGGAGGAAGATGGCACCCAGCACCAGATAGAGGTAATACGTTACAATGCGGTAGAGCAGTACCATGAAGCTGGTCATGGTAGGCGTACCGATAAATTTGCCGAAGAAGGTAGGAAAGGCCCCCTCCGCAATGCCCGCCCCGCCAGGCGTAATGGCAATCAGCAGGATAACTTTATAGGTGAGGTTGCGGCCGAAAATCAGCCAGAACTCCGACCATGTCACGTCGATAAACGCCGAAATCAGGCAGCCAATAACGAGGTAGCGCGCCGTCCAGACGAAGGCCGTGCTGAGGGCGGCGCGCAACCAGTAGGCCACCCCATTGCCGCGGAGCTGGGCCGAGGCCAGCACCAACTCGTTGCCGTGCTGGTAGGCCTTGTTGCGCCAGCGCCGCAAACCCGCAATGGAAAACAGCCGGATAAACAAACGCCGCACCGACCGAGGGTTCACAAAAATGGCGTACACCATTAGAAAGGCGTAAGCCGACACGAAGACGTAGCTAGCAATAAAAGCAATGCGCAACGTGGCTACTAGACCACCTTGCAAGGCCTCGTGTGGGTACAGTGCATCGCCGCCAATCAGCACTACCAGCGGTACTGCCAGCACATAGTATAAGTTGTCGAGCATGGCGGTAGCCATAATGTAGGCCACTGACCGGCCCAGCGGAATACCTTCTTTGTGCAGCAAGACGGGCGCCACCGCCGTGCCTCCCACCGCCGATGGTAGCACGCACGACGAAAACTCCCAGATCATAATTACATCGAGGCTGGCGCGCCAGCTCAGCACTTTTTGGGTGAGGTACCGGATGCGGTACACATAGCCCGCGTCGCGCGCCACCAGCACCACGGCCATAATCAGCAGCCACACCGGCTTGGCGTTGGCTAGAGGGGCCAGGTCGCCGGGTTTATAGCTGCGCCAGAACATAAAGCCCACCACGCTCAGGCCAATGAGAACCGGCAGAATAATGCGGGAGGGGCGGAGCTTGTGGAGCAGCTGCTGTTCCTCGTTCTGCGATTCCGTGAGTTGGGGCATGAGCAAAAGGACTTAGGTGGGCGGGTAAAGGTACGGATTACTGGAGGGGAGGATATTAAAGGGCAGTTAATTGACGAGCGGCAAGAGTCAGCCACGCGAAACCGGCCTTCCCACAATGACATAACCTTAGTGTCCAGCCTCGAACCGGTCGAGCGGAAAACCCGTACCTTTGCCTGTTGTACGCAGTTGGGGTTGGCTAGATGTTAACCTTTTACATACCCTTACTGTTGAACTGCTATATATCTCCCTCTTGCTCTTGCCCCTATGATTGTCGAACCTGGTGAATTGCTGGCGGCTATTGACTCGCCCGACGACCTGAAAAAGCTCAGTCCGGACCAACTGGTGCAGCTGAGCCAGGAGTTACGACAATTTATTATCGATTCAGTTTCCATTTATGGGGGCCACTTCGGGGCATCCCTGGGCGTAGTAGAGCTGACAGTAGCGCTACATTATGTCTTCAACACGCCCTACGACCAGTTGGTGTGGGATGTAGGCCACCAGGCCTATGGCCATAAGATCCTCACCGGCCGCCGCGACCGGTTCCCAACCAACCGCCGCTACAACGGCATGTCGGGCTTCCCTAAGCGCAGCGAAAGTGAGTACGATGCCTTTGGCGTAGGCCACAGCAGCACCAGTATTGGTGCCGCGCTGGGCATGGCCGTAGCTTCTGACTATAAAGGAGAGTTCAACCGTCAGCACATTGCCGTAATCGGCGATGGGGCCATGACGGCCGGTATGGCCTTTGAAGCCCTCAACCACGCTGGGGTAGAAAAGTCCAACCTGCTGGTTATCCTCAACGATAACTGCATGAGCATTGACCCCAACGTGGGCGCGCTCAAGGAATACCTAACTGATATCACCACTTCTCGCACCTATAATAAGGTGCGTGATGAGCTATGGAATGTGCTGGGCAAGCTCTCGAAGTTCGGCCCCAACCCCCAGCAGATTGCTCGCCGCGTTGAGCAAGCCATGAAGGCCACGCTGCTGAAGCAAGGCAACCTGTTCGAGGCACTGAACTTCCGCTACTTCGGCCCTGTGGATGGCCATGATGTGCAGCATCTCGCTACCATCCTCAACGACCTCAAGAGCATTCCCGGGCCCAAGCTCCTGCACTGCGTAACGGTGAAGGGCAAAGGCTACGCGCTGGCTGAGAAAGACCAGACGCTGTGGCACGCCCCGGGTCTGTTCGATAAGGTTACCGGCGAAATCCATAAGAAAACCTACTCCACGCCCCAGCCGCCTAAGTACCAGGATGTATTTGGCGAAACGCTGGTAGAGCTAGCCGAGCAGAACGACAAAATCATGGGTGTGACGCCGGCCATGCCCTCCGGCTCGTCGCTGAACATCATGATGAAGGCCATGCCCGACCGCGCTTTCGACGTGGGCATTGCCGAGCAGCACGCCGTAACCTTCTCCGCTGGCCTAGCTACGCAGGGCTTGGTGCCGTTCTGCAACATCTACTCGTCCTTTATGCAGCGCGCCTACGACCAGGTGGTGCACGACGTAGCCCTGCAAAACCTGCACGTGGTATTCTGCCTCGACCGCGCCGGTTTTGCCGGCGCCGATGGCCCCACCCACCACGGCTGCTACGACTTGGCCTACATGCGCTGCATCCCCAACATGGTTGTGTCGGCGCCCATGAACGAGGAGGAGCTGCGCAACCTCATGTACACGGCTACCCTGCCTGAAAACGCGGGCCCCTTCAGCATCCGTTACCCCCGTGGTGAAGGCGTGATGCCGGAGTGGCGCAAGCCCCTCAAGAAGCTCACCATCGGTACGGGCCGCGTGGTGCGCGAGGGCGAAGGCGTAGCGGTACTTAGCATCGGCCACATCGGCAACTACGCCGTGAAGGCCACCCAAAAGTTGCTGGCGGAAGGCCTCAACCCCGGCCACTACGATATGCGCTTCTGCAAACCTCTCGATGAGGAGATGCTGCACAACATTGCCCGCCAGTACAAAGCCATTGTAACCGTAGAGGACGGCTGCTTGCCCGGTGGCTTTGGCGCCGCCGTGCTGGAGTTCCTTGCCGACCACGGCTACAGCCTCCCCGTTAAGCGCCTCGGCATCCCCGACCGCATTGTGGAGCACGGCACCCAGGACGAACTCTACAAAGAGTGCGGCTTCGACGCCGACGGCATTGCCGCCGCCCTCCGCGAAATGGCCGGCAAAGTAGTAGCCTCAGTCCCGTCAGAAACAGTGTTGCTGTAAGCCGCTAGGCCAGTAGTAAAAACAAAAAGCCCCGCTGGAACTATCCGGCGGGGCTTTTTGGTGTTATCCAGCCTGACAGTTTCATCAGGCTGTGTAAAGCAGTGGCCTAGCAGCTTACTCCAGCTCCGCCCGTAGTGTGTGCAGCTCTTGGGTCATCTGCTCTATGAGCTGCTGCAGAAGCTTGGTGGCTTCGGCGACCATGCTCGGGATGATGGTGGCATCAAAGGCGGCGTGCCAGGAATCTAGGGTGGTGATGAGGGGCAGAAGGCGGTTGACCTGCAGGTGCTCCAGGCTAGGCTTAAGCTTGTGAGTGGCGGCGCGCAGTGCAACTACGTCTTGGGTGGCATTGGCAGCTTGCAGCTCCTGCACTGCCTCCGTGCAGCCCTCGATAAACGATTCCAGCATCAGGACGGTGAACGAGGCATCATCTTGCCCAATCTTGCGCACAATATCCAGGTTGTAGAAAGGCTGGGGAGCAGCGTCTTCAGGAGCCGTGTCGGTAGGAGCAACGGTTAAGAGGGCTTCCTGAGCAGCTTCGGGCAAAATCCAGCGGCACAGCATCTTCAGGAGGTCGTCTTCCTGGAATGGCTTGGGCAGATAGTCGTTCATGCCGGCTTCCAGACACTTTTCCCGCTCCCCTTTAATGGCATTGGCGGTAAGCGCAATGATGGGCGTGGTGAAGTTCAGCTCCTGGCGCAGATAAGCCGTGGCTTCTAGGCCATTCATAATGGGCATTTGCACGTCCATGAGCACGGCCGCAAAGGACTGTTGGTGGATTAGCTCTACGGCTATAGCTCCGTTTTCGGCTTCTACTACTTCTAGCCCGGCATTACGCAGGAAGCCTTTGGCAATCTGACGGTTGAAGTTGTTGTCTTCCACCAATAGGATGCGCTGATTGCGCAGTTGCTCCCGAATGCCAGGCGTAACCAGCGTTTTCTGTGGCAAATCAGCTGGGGTGCCCACGGGCAGGCGTAGCGTAAAGTAACTGTGCGTGCCTTCGTGCTTCTGGCTGTCAATACTGATTTCGCCCCCCATCAGGTGCACTAGCTGCCGGCTGATGCTGAGGCCTAGGCCAGTACCGCCAAACCGCCGCGTAACGGAAGAGTCTTCCTGGCTGAACTCCTTGAAAATATCTTCTAGGTATTCGGCATCAATGCCAATGCCAGTATCAGCTACCAGAAAGCGCAGGTCGACGTAATCGTCTTCGGCGTGCTCCAGCGTGCAGGAAACCGTAACGGAACCCTTCTCGGTGAATTTCACGGAGTTACCGGCTAGGTTTAGCAGCACCTGCGTAATGCGGTACGGGTCGCCGAGCAGTACTGCCGGAATTCGCTCATCGGCCTGAGTATGGAAGGTGAGCCCTTTTTCCTCAGCCTTAAAGTGCAGGCTCTTCTCAATCTGGTGAAGCAAGCCCGTCATGCTGAACCCAATGTTCTCAATGAGCAACTGGCTGGCTCCAATTTTCGACAGGTCGAGGATATCGTTCAGAATTACTAGCAGGTTTTCGCCGGAAGTAGCAATAGCTCGCAGATAGGTGTGCTGATCCTCGGTGAGAGGCGTTTTGGCCAGTAGCTGGCCCATGCCCAGAATAGCGTTCATAGGCGTCCGGATTTCGTGGCTCATGTTCGCCAGAAATAGCTCCTTCGCCCTCGCCGATTCCTCTGCCTGCTCTTTAGCTTTGCGCAGATGGCTTTCCAGTTGCTTCTGGTGCGTGATGTCGAGAAAAATCCCAATGCTTCCGTACGTCTGGCGAGCATCGTTGTAAAGCGGGGCAGCACTCACCAACAGCCACTTTGCCTGTCCATCTTTCGTGATGATGGGCAGCTCATACGTCTCCGACACACCTTGCATACGCAAATCGTTGCGCTCGTGCATTTTGGTGAGCTCTTCGGCACTGAGTATTTCGGCCATCATGTGCTCATCGCCAAGCTCATTGCCGCAGTAGCCTGTGGTGTCGCAGAACGTTTGGTTGGTGAACAACACCCGATTATCCAGGTCCATTTCCACCAGGCCTAGATTCATATTCTCAATTATGCCTCGGTATTTCTCCTCGCGGCGCCGCAGGGCATCTTCGCTGTTCTTGCGCTCCGTAATGTCCTGAAACTTCCACAGGTGCCCAATGTAGCGCTCCGCCTCAAAAATGGGCACAAAGTCGCCTTGGGCTGTGCGTCCGTCGGCCAGCTCAAACAGCTCCGCCGTAACCAGCTCTCGCGCGTGCACTATGGTTTCGTAGCGCTCCACAAATACTTCCGGCTGGCGGAAGTGGTGTTTAATACTTTGGCTCAATGAGCTGGTATCGTAGCCAATAAGCTGATCTGGCGTTATGTCTAAGGCAAAAATGCGGCATAGTGCGTCATTTGCTAGCATCACGCGCTGATGCTCATCTTCCAGCATAATGCCTTCTTGAAAGTTGGCAATAGTGGTAGAAAAGCGCAGCGTGCTGGCTTCCAGGGCCGAAACAGCCTGCTTGAAAGCTGAAATATCTGTGTGGACGCCCGTCATAATCAGGGGCTGGCCCTGCTCATCGTGCTGGGTAATCAGCCCCCGGGCCAGCACCCACTTGTACTGGCCATTACGGCAACGCAAGCGGCGCTCTACGGAGTATATAGGTACTTCTCCCCGTAGGTAGGCCCCGGCTGCTTCCAGGCTTGGGTCGTGGTCATCGGGGTGCACGTGGTGCATCCAGGTATTCGGCATTGCTTCCGCCCCGGAGTCGGCGTACCCCAGCATTTCGTAGTAGGCGTTAGAGAAATACTCTTCGCCGGTGCGGTAGTTGAATTCCCAGGCACCGTCGCCAAACCGCTCCATGGCCAAGCGCCAGCGCTGCTCGTTTTCCTGTACCGTGTTTTCAGCCTGCTTAAGAGCAGTTATGTCGGTAAGTAGGCCACTGTACAAGCGGCCTTCGGGGGTAGAGCAGGTTAGCTGCGCTTTCCCTCGGCACCACCGCATGGGCTGCCCGGGTATCAACAAGCGCCCTTCAAACAGCCATTCTGAATTGTCAAGGCGCGTGCGCTGCAACGATTCGTCCCACTGCGCGCGGTCGGTGGGGTGCACAAAGTCCATCAACCGGTTGGCTTGCTCGGGCGTCATGCCGAAGATGGAGCCGAGCTGAGGGCTTATATAAGTGAGCCCCGACGGACCAATGTTGCTTTGGCGCCATTGAAATAACACCCCCGGCACGTGTTCCGTGTGGTAACGGAAACGCTCTTCCTGCTCCAAAGCAGTCTGATGGCGTGTGGTGATATCTTCTAGTAACCCCAAATAGGTGCCAGTAGTACCGTAGGGCTGCAGTTTTAAGTGCACCCACAAGCGCTGCCCGTTGGCACACGGCAATGGTACCTCCACCCGAAGAGGAGAATCCGCCTGCAACTGCTCCCGGAATTGTGTGGGGCTGGTGCCACCTGCTACCAAGGCTCTCAGCAACAGATCAGGCATCTGTGCAAAGTTGTAGAAGCCAGTAAGTTGCTCAAAGCCAGTGTTAACCCAGGTAAGTTCGCCCTCGGCCGATACTAGAACTACGGCATCAAAGACGGCTTCCAGTAAAGTAAGGTCGGGTTTCTCAATTTCAGGCAGAGAGCTGACAGTCGTTGACTTCACAGAACATCAAATGGGAAGTGAGTAGCGACATTACGCTAATGTTATAGTCAAGAAAGTTAGTAATTACCGACACTATCGCCAAGCCAGCTCATGTGCTAGCAGTACCAAATGAACCCATACAGACTAGAGAGCGGGAACTAAACGAGAAAAATAATTGATGTATGTACATTGATTGACGCATGAATCTGTATATTTGCATCGCAATACGCTGATGCATGCTTCGCTGCTTCACCGCTCAATTCTACACGCACACGTCACTTCTAATTTACCCGCCTCATGGCTACTACCACTTGGGTTATCGACCCCACGCACTCAGAAGTACAGTTTAAGATCAAGCACCTGGTAATTTCGACGGTTACGGGCTCCTTTAAGAAGTTTGAAGGGCAGGCAGTAACGGAGAACGACAGCTTTGAAGGCGCCCAAATTTCTTTTGCCCTGGACGTAAACAGCATCGACACCAACCAGGAGCAGCGCGATGAGCACCTGCGCAACAACGACTTTTTTGATGTTGCAGCCTACCCGCAAATCACGTTTACCTCTACCTCGCTCACTAAAGTAGAGGATGATGAGTACAAACTGACCGGCAACTTAACCGTGAAAGACGTAACCAAGCCCGTAACGCTGAATGTAGAGTATGGGGGCACGGCTACCGACTTCTATGGCAATGAGAAGGCGGGCTTTGAAATAACCGGCAAAATCAACCGCAAGGAATTCGGCCTGACTTTCCACGCCGTAACCGAAGCCGGCTCTATCGTGCTCGGCGACGAGGTGAAGCTCTCCGCTAGCGTGCAGCTGGTGAAACAGGCTCAAGAAGTAGTGGCCTAGACCACACCTGTCATAAGTCATTCTGAAACGCCAGTGGCCTCAGGCTGCTGGCGTTTTGCATGTGAAGGATATGCTACCAAGTGACCTGCTATAAGGCTTTCAAAAAGGGTTATACTCTATGGAGAACACGGTGCATGGAGTGCTTTTACCAGATGTTTTACATTTGGCGGTAACCAACCCGTAGCTAAGTAAAATGCCACAGCCAGCCATCGTATTTCTTCATGGTTTCGCCGAGTCCAGCGCTATCTGGCAAGAGTTTACCCAGCCTTTTCTTCCCCAGTACCGGGTATTGATGTTAGACCTGCTAGGCCACGGCACCAACGTGCACCACATTCAGGACTACACCATGGATGCGCAGGCCCGCTACGTGGCCGAGCAATTACGGGAGGAAGCGGTTGACAAAGCCGTAGTGGTGGGCCATAGTATGGGCGGCTATGTGGCGCTGGCTCTGGCCGAGGCGCATCCGGAGCTAATCAGTGGCCTAGTGCTTTTTCATTCTACTGCCCTGCCCGATACGGAGGAGAAGAAAGCCAACCGCGACAAAAACCAGGACTTTGTGCGGCGGCATGGAGTGCAGAAGTTTATGGACTCCTTCATCCGGCCGCTGTTTGCCCCTGCCAACCGCGACCGGCTGCAGCAGGCGCAGGAATTCCTGGAAGACATTGGTAAAGCTACGCCCGAAGCTACCGTGCTAGGTGGCCTAGAGGCCATGAAAAACCGTCCCGACCGCACAGACGTACTTCGCGCCGCTACCTTCCCCGTGCTCTTCATCGGGGGCAAAGAGGATGTGGCGGTAACAATTGACAGCTTGCTGCCCCAGTTGGCGCTACCAGCGCAAAGCCACGCGCTATTTCTGGCCGACGTAGGCCACCTCGGCTACTTAGAAAAACCGGAAGCCACACGCCGGGCAATGCTAAGCTTTGCCGAACAGGTATTCTTAGGGCATGATGAGTAGCTGAGTCTTAACGGGGTACTAAGCTGGCGCGTACAGCTCACCGAGACGCACTCGTATTGAGTGACACTTTTTCGGTGGCATTATGAGCATTACTCCCCCCACGTTGGTATTTCTGCACGGGTTTCTGGAAAGCAATGAAATCTGGGAAGATTTTCTGCGCGATTTTCCACCGCACTACCAGACGCTTAGGCCCAACCTGCCGGGGTATGGCCCTGAGCCAGCAGCAGTAACCGACTATTCCTTGGAGGCAGGAGCCGAATACGTGCACCAGTATCTTCGGGAGAAAGGGGTACACCAAGTACTGCTGGTAGGCCACAGCATGGGCGGATACGTAGCGCTGGCGTTTGCGGAAAAGTTTCCGGCTCAAGTGGCAGGATTGTGCTTGTTTCATTCTTCGTCGCTGCCCGACTCAGAAGAGGATGCGCAGCGACGGCAGCGCAACCGGGAGTTTTTGGAGCAGCACGGGGTAGAAGCTTTTACGGCGGAGTTCCTGAAGCCACAGTTCTCCGCGGCTCAACGCGAGTCCATGAGCAATGAAGTGGCCCTGCTACAACGTATTGGCGCGTCGGTAAGCGTAGAGACAGCAGTAGGTGGCCTAGAGGCCATCGGGCACCGCCCCGACCGACGAGCAGTATTGGAGCAAGCTACTTATCCAGTGCTATTCATTGCAGGCAAAGACGATAAAGCGGTGCCACTGGAGAAAACCCACGAAGAGAGCCTCCTGCCCGATCATTGCACCGTGTTGTGGCTGGCCAAGGTAGGCCACGTAGGGTTTCTGGAGAGGCCTACAGACACCCGTAAAGCCATTCAGGGCTTCGCAGAACTGGTATTCGGCAGCAAGTAAAAAGCTCAGTAAGCCAAGAGATTACCTTGTATAGAGGCTCTGCTTGAAGCTGTTGTTGCCAACGATTGAAAAAGTCATGGGCAACGTGAGAAAGACTTTCACGGGCTTGCCTTGCAGCATGGCCGGGGCTACAATTTTTTGTGCTTTCACTACGCGCATAGCCTCTTGGTCGAGCACCGCGCTGCTGCCAGGAGCAGCCGGCCTTGCACTTTAGGCGTGGCCTCCCTGGCCTAGAAGCAGTAAAACGGCGGGCGCGTAGAGCTTGAGATTCATATAAAAGATACTAACTATAGTGGGGTAAATAAGCTGTAAAGGAATGCTACCTGAGCCAAAAACGACATAGGGAGCTGAGCAACGCCTCTCTGCTGACGTAAATAGCAAGAGGCGTTGCTCAGCTCCCTATGAGAAACCAGATCAGGCTCACTAGCTAAGCAAACCCATCTGCAGCATTTTTTCGGCAATCTGCACGGCGTTGGTAGCGGCTCCCTTGCGCAGGTTGTCGGCTACTACCCACATGTTGAGAGTGCGGGGTTGGGTTTCGTCGCGGCGCAGGCGGCCGACCAGCACGGCGTCGCGGCCATGGGCATCCTTAGGCATGGGATACTGGTTCTGGCTGGGGTTGTCTACTACTTCCACGCCTTCGGTTTCGCGCAGGATGCGGTACACATCTTCCAACTCAAACTCCTGCTCAAACTCCACGTTCAGGGCCTCGGAGTGGCCGCCTACCACCGGAATGCGCACAGTGGTGGCCGTTACGCGGATGTTCTCATCGCCCATAATTTTCTTGGTCTCCTTCACCATCTTCATCTCTTCCTTGGTGTAGCCGTTGTCCTCGAACACATCAATGTGAGGCAGCACGTTCAGGTCGATGGGGTGGGGATAGGCCTGGCTGGTGATTTCGCCGCCGGCGCGCTCCTGCATCAGCTGGTCAACGGCTTTTTTGCCGGTACCCGTTACACTCTGATAGGTGCTCACCACAATGCGCTGCACTTTGTAGGCCTCGTGCAGCTTGTTGAGCGCCACCACCATCTGAATAGTAGAGCAGTTGGGATTGGCAATGATTTTATCTTCCGCGGTTAGTTCTTTCGCGTTTATTTCAGGTACTACCAGCTTCTTGGTGGGGTCCATGCGCCAGGCCGAGGAGTTGTCGATTACCACGGTACCCACTTCGGCGAAACGTGGGGCCTGCTCTTTGGAGATAGAGCCGCCAGCCGAAAAAATAGCCACTGCCGGACGGGCCGCAATGGCATCGTCCATGCTTACTACTTTGTATTTCTTCCCCTGAAATTCAATCTCCTGGCCTACCGATTTCTCGGAAGCCACGGGCAGGAGTTCGGTGACCGGGAAATTGCGCTCGGCCAAGACTTTCAGCATTTCGCCCCCGACCAGGCCGGTGGCACCTACTACGGCTACTTTCATGAGTTTAGGTGTTTTACGGCTGCAAATGTACGGCGCGAATTTCTGGTTATATTTCCTTCCTGATTATAGAATACCAAGCTTCTGGCACTTTCCCGTAGTCTGTTGAGCAGCTATGGGCCGCAGAAGCGGGCTATTCTCCCAATGCATAAGCTACTCAGTCTATTCTTGGTGAAAAATTGGTTACTCCTGCCGCTGCTGCTAAGCGCGGCTCCGGCTGCAGCGCAGCTTCAGGATACGTTTGCCGATGGCAACTTTACGCAAAACCCCACCTGGACCGGCGACGTGGCTTCTTTCCAGGTGAATGCGGCCCAGCAGCTGCAAATCAACGGCCCTGCCACCACTGGCACCGTGCTGCAACTGGTTACGCCCTGCACGGCTACTACGGGCACCACCTGGGAGTTTTGGGCTAACCTGAAACTAGCAACCAGCAGCGGCAACTACACCGATGTGTGGCTGATGGCCGACCAAGCCGATCTGACGGCTACCGGCACTAAGGGCTACTTTGTGCGCCTGGGTGGTACGCCCGATGAGGTGGCCCTGTTCCGCAAGGATGCCACGGGCAGCCTCGTGTATGTGGTGAATGGCGCCGACGGGACGCTGAAATCAACGAATAACAATGTGGTGCGGGTGCGAGTGACACGCAGCGTGCAACACCAGTGGACGTTGGAGCACGACCTGACCGGCGGAGTGGCCTACGCAAGTGAGGGCACTGCCTCCGACGCCACCTACCAGCGTAGCGCTTACTGCGGAGTAGTAGCCACCTACTCCGCAACCAACAGCAAGGCGTTTTACTTCGATGATTTCCGGGTGATGGATACCACGCCGCCGGTACTGGTAAAGGCTAGCGTACCCGCCGCGCAACAGCTAGATCTGGTTTTCAATGAAACCGTAGCGGTAGGCCAGGTGGTGAGTAATTATCGGCTAACGACTGGCCTAGCGCCCACCTCGGCCCAGCGTGATGCTACCGACCCAACGCTGGTGCACCTGACCTTTGCTACCGACCTACCGTTGGGCACCATAACCGTGGAGGCCCGCAACGTAGCCGACCAATTTGGCAATGGGGCACCGGGGCCACTGGTGGCTACCGTCCAGAACAACGGTTTTCCGGTAGCCCCGAAGCTCAATCAGGTGCTCATTACCGAAATTATGGCCGACGAAACTCCGGCGGTAGGGCTACCCGCTTCGGAGTTTATAGAAATTTATAACCCTTCGGCTACTGCGTTGCTAGACCTGGCGGGTGTGCGCCTCCAGAAACCTGGTAGTACTACCGCCGCTGTATTTCCGGCCGGCGCAGTGCTGCTGCCCGGTGAGTATGCCGTGGTATGCGGCAGCACCCGCACCGCGCAGTTTGGAGCTTACGGTAAAGTATTTGGCCTAACGAATTTTCCCAGCCTCAGCAATGCCGCCGACCAGCTGGTGCTGCGCGGCAAAGATGGCCGTACCCTGTTCGAGGTAAGCTACTCCGACACGTGGTATAAGGATACTCGCAAGAAAGACGGCGGCTGGACGCTGGAAATGCATGACCCGGCCAACCCCTGCGGGGGTGCTGATAACTGGGCCGCCAGCCTCGACCCCAGCGGCGGTACCCCTGGCCGGCGCAACTCGGTGCAGCTTGCCAACCCCGACCGGGAAGCGCCCAAGCTCCTGCGGGCCCTGGCAGTATCGGCTACGGCGGTGCGGCTGTATTTTGGCGAGAAACTGGATAGTATGGCGGCCGCCACGCCGGCCCTGTACGCGCTCAGCACCGGCACGGCCATTACGCGGGCCGCTCCCGTGGGTCCTGATTTTAGGGTAGTAGACCTCACCCTGGGTAGTGCACTCCTGGCCAATCAGCCGCTGACGGTAACCGTGCAGCGAGCTACCGACTGTGCTGGCAACGCGGCGGGACCTGCTACTTCGGCCACCTTTGCGTTGCCCGTGCCGGTGAGCCCAGGCGATGTAGTTGTGAACGAGGTTCTGTTTAACCCGCGCTCCGGGGGAGTTGATTTTGTGGAGTTGCTCAACCGCTCTGCTAACTATCTGGATATGCGGGGATGGCAGCTGGGCGGGCAGAAAACGGATGGGTCATTGGCCTGGGAAACCGTTACCTCGGAGGCGTGGCTGCTCAGCCCCGGACAACTGGTAGTACTGACTACTCAACCTGAGGTGGTGCGGGCCCACTATCCAACCCACGACCCCGCGGCGTTTTTGACCATGACTGCGCTGCCTTCTTATCCCGATGATGCTGGCCTAGTAGCAGTGGCCGATGCGCTGGGGAAGGAGCTTGACCGGTATGCGTACACCGAAAAGCAGCACTTGGCTTTGCTTGACTCGCGAGATGGGGTGTCGTTGGAGCGAATTAGAGCTACGGGGCCGAGCCTACCCGTGAATTTCCACTCCGCGGCCAGCAGTGTGGGGTACGCTAGCCCAGGCCGCCCAAATTCTCAGCAGCAGACTGACCCCACCGGCGCGGGTGTTCTGACCCTGGAGCCCGAGCTGTTCACGCCCGATGACGACGGCCAGCAGGACTTTACCACGCTCAGCTACCAGCTTGATGGCCCCGGCTACACTGGCTCGGTAACTATTTACGATGCCCAGGGCCACCTAGTGCGTCGGTTGGTGCGCAACGAAACCTGGGCCACGAAAGGCTTTTGGCGCTGGGACGGGCTCACCGATCAGAATCAGAAAGCTGCTGTGGGCTACTACGTGCTGCTCGTGGAGCTATTCAGGGCCAATGGCGGCGAAAAGCGCGAGTATCGCAATACCGTAGTAGTAGGAGCCCGCTTCTGACAAGCAGGCAATAAGTGACAACGTAAGCCACTGCTTAGGCGCAAGGTGTGCCCCGTTGTGCAGGCATGGGCAGCGTGAGTAGCAGGTGGTTAGCAGGCTGTGTTGTGGCAAAAAGCTGCAGCTCAGCTATATCCTTTAGTTTTCAGGGGCGTAAGCAAGGGTGTTCGTTCTCTCTAACACCATCTAGCTATGAAAGTCATTTCACCTCGCATGCACGGCATGCTTGATTACGGGACCATTGCCTTATTTGCCCTGGCGCCCACGCTGTTCAACTTCGACGGCCCCTATGCCACCGCCTGTTACGTACTGGCTGCTGGATACTTGCTGATTACGCTGGCCACTGACTTCCCCCTGGGTGTCATGCGCCTCATCCCGTTCCCCATGCACGGTGGCCTAGAGCTAGTGAGTGGCCTAGCCCTGCTGGCGGCCCCATTCATCTTTGGTTTTCACGACGATAATACCGTGGCCCGTAACTTCTTCATGATTATGGGTGTGGTGTTCTTGGGCTCGTGGATGCTGACCGACTGGCGCGCCGATACTCATACCCGGACGCACAACAACATGATGCCGCATCACTAAGCCGTAACTGGCCCGCACAAGCGAGAAAACCCCGTGGCCGCCGCTACGGGGTTTTTTGTGATTTTGCTTCTAACTGCCGGAAGGTCAGCCGTATCCTTGTTCTGCAGGGGCCGTATTTACAGGTAGAGTTCCACCCTCAAAAACTCAGTAGCGTATGAAAGTCCTGTCTCCGGCCGCGCACGGCGTAGTCGATATAACCTTTATCACGGTGCTCACTATGGCGCCCATCATGTTTGAGCTAAACCCGGCCGTTGATACCGCTTGCTTCGTGCTGGCCGGCGGCTATTTGCTTATCACCTTACTTACCGACTTCAAGCTGGGCTTGTTTAAGGTAATTCCGTTTCCTATTCACGGCTGGCTCGATTTGCTCACGGGCATTGCCTTGCTGGCGGCTCCGCTGCTATTCAACTTTCCGGCCGGTAGCTCCGAGCGCAACCTGTTTTGGGTACTAGGCCTGGTATCAGTGATTACGTGGTTTCTCACCGACTGGAAAGCCCATACCCGCAGCCTCATGACGGATCAATAACCGGTCACCCATAGGCAGCCTACAATTACAACACGGCCCCGGCCTCCATTCACTGGAAGCCGGGGCCGTGTTATATAACGATATAGTGGCCTAGCGCCGGAACGTGAAGCCCACGAAGAACTCCCGATCCATTTCTTTGCTCAAGGCTAAGTGCGCGCCAAAGTCGGCCTGCAGGTTTTTGTTGATGGAAAAGATGGGCGCCACATTGATGGAAGAACGCCAGCCCGAGTGCTCAGCATCCCACTGCGTTACGCCTTCCACCAGAAAGCTGAATAAGTCGCTAAACTCATGGTCGATGGCCACAGAAGGCATCATGCGCAGGTAATGATTACGCTGCTCCGAGTCGTAATTTAGGTCAGACTCTATTTGCACATCCAGGTTCCACTTGTGCGGCAGCATGATGTTGACGGGCAGAATCAGACCTCCTTCAATGGCGCCGTTGCGGGCCTGTTTGCTGGTGGGCAGGCGGGTGTAGGCCACTACCGACATGGCAACGGGGCTTTCCTGATCATCGCCGAGGAAGTTGTGCTTCACCCGAATGGCCAAGTCGCCAAACCCGCGGCTCTTGTTCCACTCCGACTGATGTTCACCGCGCTCCTTGCCAATGCTGTAGAGTGGCACCTCCACCTGCAGGTCGGTGCGGTGCGTTAGGCCCATTTTAGCTACTGCGTAGGCCACGTGAAAGTCGCGGCTGCGCATCGTGTCTTCGCGGGAGTTAATCAGGCGTACAGCGTCCGTTTCCAATTGAAAGTGCCCAGCATCTACCGTGAAGGGGCTTTCCGTAACGCCGGGTCGGTCGGGGCGCAGCTCCCGGAGTTGGTTGCGTGGCACCGGATGGAATAGGTCGAAGTGAGCCGAGTCGTAAGGCGACGACTTTTTAAGGTCTTGGGCAGCTAGTTGCAACGGGGCAAGCGCACCCAAGAGCCACAAAACTGAGTAGCGTGTAAACATGAGGGGAGAGGAGTAGGGGGTGTAATCCGCCCCTACGCAAACGCCCGAAAAGAAGCCTAGAAAACCATGGTTATTTTGAGACTCAGGTTCCGCCCCTGATTGTAGATGCCTCGCCGGCCGGTCGGCGAAGCGGCATAGTACTCAAAGTACTTCAGGCGGTTAAGGTGCGACTGATACGTGGTATTGAGGGCATTATCCAGCTGGAGAAAAAACTGAAGCCACTCGCGCTTCTCGGGGCCGCTGGCTAGGCCAGTCCCTGCTCCCAGCCCCAGCAATGCGTAGCCCGCCGTGCGCGTCTCGGTGTTATCTACGGCGTAAAAGCGGTTTTGCGGCGCATTGTAGTCGAGCACGGCCCGCACGTAGGGGTGTAGCAAGCGGCCCCAGGGGTGCTCCCGGGTGAGGCGCACCTCCGAGCGCGTGCGGAGCGGTGGTATCAGGGGTAGGTATTTGGCCGCGCTGCCATTGGCCTCCAGCAGTTGGGCCTCGCGGTTGAGGCCCGTTACGTAGGCCAGGCTGTTGCTAAACAGCAAGCTGGGTAAGGCCCGCGGGTGCAGATTCACGGTGGCCTCGGCCCCATAGAGGCGGGCCCGGCCTTGCTGATACTGATACGTAGCGTTGCCCGGCACCAGCACCACGGGTTGCCCATCGGGGCCATTCAGGCGGGCTTGGTAAATGTAGTTGTCGATGGAGTTATTGAAGATGCTGGCGCTCAGCTCGGCATCGGGCAGGTAGGCGCTCAGTCCGAGGTCTTGCTGTAGGCTAAACTCGGGCCCGAAACTACGGTTGCCCAGGTACACAATGTGGGCGCCCGGGTCGAGGCCATTGGAACCAACCTCCGTGATGTTGGGCGCCCGGTAGCCCCGCGCTACGTTGGCGCGCAGCAGCAGCCGGTCTGACAAGTTATAGGTGGCGCCTATACTGGCCGACAGGCCGCGGTACGTACCCCGAAAAGCCGGGAACTGCGGCGCTAGGCCACTGCCGGCACCCACCTGCTGTGGAAAGCCGGTGGCCGGGTTCTCGCCTACGTAAAAATCAGCCCACCGCAGCACCCGCGTATCATAGCGGAGGCCGCCCGAAAGATCGAGCTTGCCAAAGGTTTTCTTCAGGTAGAGGTAACCCCCAACGTCAAACAGGGAATAGTCGGGAATGGGGAAGTCGGTGGCGTTACGGTTCGTATTAGTCTGGTACATGCCGTTTAGGCCCAGCGTTGTCTCTATGCCCTGCCAGGCAGGAGCGGCGTAGCGTAAGTCGTAGTTGTAGGTGTTAAGGGCCACGGCTAGGCCAGCCTGCGCAGGAGCAGTGGGGTGGTTATACTCGCGGCGGATATTTTGCTGTGCCCCCAGCAGCGCGTGCAGTTCTCCGGTCCCCAACTTTAGGCGCGTCCGGCTAAGCAGGCGGTAGTGCTGAATGTGCTGGTGCAGCGGGTTGATGCGGTACGTGGCCAAGTCAGCATCTGCAACTATAGGGCGCTGCTTGATATCATCCAGCTCCCCATCAAATATCTGCCGCGTGAAGCGCCGGCTCAGAGAGTCACGGCTGCCATCGGGAATTTCCTGCAGGTTGTCGTAGAGAGTGGTGTAGAGTTGGGTCGAACCCCAGGTTTTCTCCAGCCCGGCCATGGCCGTTAGGTTCAGTTCCCGGAAAGCCGTGCCGTATACGCGACCTTCTAGGGCATTGCGGTAGGCCTGTGCCAGCCGGTATGAGCCCCGCGCCGCGTACTGCCAGCCGTTGCGGTTGTAGTGCAGGCCTAGCGAGGTGCCAATGAGGTTATTGTTCGTTTGATATTCCGTCAGGGCGTCGCCGTGTAGCTCGCCGGCGGGCCCGTTAGGCAAGCGCGGCAGCATATTGATAACGCCGGCCACCGCATCGGAGCCGTAAATTAGGCTGGCTGGGCCCTTCACTACCTCAATTCGGTCGATGTCGTACTGGTCTATTTCGATGCCGTGCTCATCGCCCCACTGCTGGCCCTCTTGGCGCAACCCGTTGTAGAGCGTGAGCACTCGGTTATAACCCAGTCCCCTGATGAAAGGCTTGGAAATATTGGGGCCAGTGGTTACGGCGCTCAAGCCCGGCACGCCTTTCACGGCGGCATCAATCACGTTGTTGCTGCCATTGAGGTGCACCTCCCGGCGGCTGAGCACGGCAATGGGCACAGGGCTCTTGCGCAGCTCTGTAGCCCTGGAAACCCCCGTTACCACCACTTCCTGCAAGGCCGCTGGGGTTGGAGTAAGCTGCGCATTCAGGGCGTGAGTTTGGCCGGCCACTACCGTCAGGCGCTGCCGCTGACTTTGGAATCCGATACTTGAAATGACTAGTTCCTGACTGCCCGCCGACACTTGCTGCAGTTCATAGCGGCCTTGGGCATCAGTGGCCGTACCCATGCCGCTGCCAGATAGTACCACCGTAGCCAACTCTAGCGGCTTACCCTCGGCCAGTACCTGCCCCCTAATACTACCCGTAGACTGGGCCAGCGCCCACTGGTTGCTACCACTAAGGAGCAAGGCAAGCAACAGAGTAAGAGTGTGTTTCATAAAACAAGTGCCGTGAGTAGAAGCAGCCGATAGACCGCCGTTACTGCGTTTAAACCGGGTTAAATAAAAATTTAGAGTAGTCTAAAAGCGAAAAGCCAAAAAAGCGCTGCTTGGCCTAGGCCTATAGCAGCGCTTTTGGTTTACCTGAAGAAGGTCTGGAACAGTAGGTAGCAGTTCAGCAGCACGATAATGCCCGACACGCTCCACGCTGCCGTTTGCAGCCAGGGCTTGTTTACGAACACGCCCATTTTGGCTTTGCTGCCCGTAAAGAGCACGAGTGGAATAACGGCAAAGCTGAGTTGAAACGACAGAATCACTTGGCTGAGAACCAGTAGCTCACCCGTGCCTTTCTCCCCGTACAGCCAGGCTACTATGAAGGCTGGCACTACGGCAATACCGCGCGTAATTAGGCGGCGCACCCAGGGCTTGAGCTTCAGATCCAGGAAGCCTTCCATCACAATCTGACCAGCTAGAGTGCCGGTGAGCGTAGAGGTTTGACCTGAGGCCAGCAGAGCTACTGCAAACAGAATGGAGGCGGCACTGGCCCCCAGTACGGGCGCCAGGAGCTTATGGGCATCGGCAATGTCGGCAATGTCTTGGTGTCCGTTGCGGTGAAATGCTGCCGCCGAGGTTACCAGAATAGCTGCATTCACAAAGAAGGCCAGAAACAGCGCCACCGTGCTGTCAATAGTAGCAAACTTGATGGCCATGCGCTTGCCCGGCTCATCTTGGGTGAAGGCCCGGGTTTGCACAATGCTGGAGTGCAGGTACAGGTTGTGCGGCATAACGGTAGCCCCCAGAATACCGATGGCGATGTACAGCATCTTAGGGGTGGTTACGATCTGAGGTTGGGGCACTAGGCCACCCACAATGCCAAACCAATCGGGCTTCGAGATGATGATTTCGTAGAGAAAGCACCCAAACACCACCGTCAGCAGGCCCGCCACAATGCTTTCCAGCACCCGGAACCCCTTGCTCTGGAAGAACAAGACCACCAGCACATCTAGAATGGTAATGGATACACCCCAGGTCAGCGGGAGCCCAAACAACAGGTTTAGGGCAATGGCTGAGCCGATAACTTCCGCTAGGTCGCAGGCGGCAATGGCTACCTCACACAGCAACCACAGCACCTTGGCTACCGGCGCCGAATAATGGTCGCGGCACGCCTGGGCCAGGTCGCGGCCCGTTACGATGCCCAGCTTGGCGGCCAAGTGCTGAAGCAGCATGGCAAACAAATTGGAAATCAGAATGACCGAAAGCAGCGTATAGCCGAAACGCGAGCCGCCTTCAATGTCGGTAGCCCAGTTGCCGGGGTCCATGTAGCCTACCGCCACCATAAGCCCCGGCCCCCAAAATGCTAGCAGCTTGCGCCAGAACGACGCACTCTGCGCGGGCACCCGAATAGAGGCGTACACCTCGGCCAATGAGTTTTGCTTCCGGGCCCGGCGCCAGCCGGTAGCGGCCTGCACATCCGCTTCGGAAGGAGTAACAACGGGAGGAGTTTGTATGGCTGGAGGCATAGAGTCAGAGGTACTTGAAGTCACAAAGTAACAGATTTTAGGGTAGTCTAAATTTATTTTTAAGACAGGTTAATTACTGCGTTTGTTTTAAAAAGTTTTGTCCGCAGTAGCCTACCAGGTTTTTTACCTGAATTTTGTTGTTCGCTCCACAGTTACGTACTCATGGCTTCACTTCCCCTCAAAACGCGCTACGGGCTACTATCGTTGGTAGTCAGTGTAGTGTTGGTGGCAATTAAATTCTACGCCTACCTACTCACCCGCTCTCAGGCCGTGCTTACCGATGCGCTGGAGTCCATCATCAACGTAGTCACCAGCGGGTTTGCGCTCTATAGCATCTACCTGGCCAGCCTGCCCAAGGATGAAAACCATCCGTATGGCCACGGCAAGATTGAGTACCTGTCTATCGGGTTTGAGGGTGCCCTGATTCTGACCGCAGGCGTGTATATTTTTCGCACTGCCATTCTCTCCTTACTGAATCCGCACGCAGTGGAGCGGCCCGACTGGGGTATGGCTCTGTTGGCCTTTACGGCCTTGGTGAACTTGGTGGTGGGCTTCCTGCTCGTGCGCGCGGGCAAGCAGCACAACTCCGTGGCGCTGGTAGGAGATGGGCAGCACCTCTACATGGACTCCGTAAGCACCTTGGTGTCATGCGCGGCACTACTCCTGGTGCTATTCACTGACAACGTACTGTTCGACTCCGGCGCTGCCTTGGTGCTGGGTGTATTTATTGTGGTGAATGGCTACCGCATGCTGCGGCGCTCCATTGGGGGGCTCATGGACGAGTCGGATGTGAAAACGGTAAAACAGGTGATTGCTGAGTTGCAGGCCCACCGCCAGCCGTCTTGGATTGATGTGCACAACCTACGCGTGCTGCGCTACGGCGCCGATTTGCACGTAGACTGCCATGTGACCATGCCCTATTACTTCACTCTCGACGAAACCCATGGCCAGGTGCACCGCATTGAGGAGTTTGTGGCCAGCAAGTTTGAGGTGGAGGTAGAAATGTTTGTGCACGCCGACCCATGCACCTTCGCAGCCTGCTCGCACTGCCACATGCCCGACTGCCCCGTGCGACAGCACCCCTTCAGCCAGGAAATACCCTGGACCCTGGCTAACACCGTAAAAAACGAGCGCCATCAGCTGCTCTTAGAAGAAGAGGAACAGGCCTAGCAACTCTGCGGTGAGGTTATATAAAGCGGGAGCGAGGAATCTGGTTGGCCACTAGGCCACACTCGGGTTCCTCGCTCCTTTTTTTAATAGGTAGCTTCTGCTGGCTGAGAAAGTAGTCATTCTATAGTAGTACTAGCTGGCTACTTATCGAAAAACCAGGAGTAAAGCAGCCACAACAGCGTCATCAGTCCGAAAACGTACCAAATCCATTTGTTGGACTCCGGCTCGGAGCCGCTTGTACGCTCGCGGCGTTTGAGAAAAGGAGGAAGCATTGGAAAGAAGGTAGATGTGGAAAACAGCTTGTTCTTCCCATACGGACGCGAAGAGTTGGCGTTCCGGCTCAGGTTGCGGCGCTGGGCTCTAGGCCGCTTCATGGCTATTCCACCACCAGGCGCTGCGTAAAACTGCCAGTAGGAGTAAGCACGCTAGCCGAATACAACCCCGGCCGCAGCTCCGCCACCGACACATCTAGCGCCGACTGCCCCGCCGCAAATCGACTGGTAAGTACCACCCGGCCCAGGGCGTCGCGTAGCTCTGTGGGCAGCGCTGTAGTAGCGGGGGCGGGCAGGCGTAGGGTTACGCTATTGGTGGCAGGGTTGGGCCACAGGCCTAGAGCTTGCGTCCGGGCAGTTGTGGTGGGCGTGGCTACGTAGGCCAGGTTCTCCAGTACCAGAATGCGGTCATCGGTAGCAGCGGGGGCACCGCGGCCGTCGCGGTTGCTGGTGCCCACGTACACGCGCCCCTGCGGCGACACGCAAATGGCTCGGAGTCGCCCGAAGGAGGTCAGGCTGGACTCGCCTGCTCCGGCCGTGGCCGTACCCGCCGCAGTAAGCGGAATTTGGGTGAGCTTGTTGCCGCGCAGGGTGGCAGCCAGCAAGCTGTTGCGCCAGCCCGGAATGGCAGGGTGGTCGTAGTACGTAAGAGCGGCTACGCCCACGGTAGGCGCCCAGGTGTAAATGGGCTCCCGCACGTTGTTGGCGGTGCAGTAGGCCTGTTCGGCGCTGAGGTTGCAGAGGCCCTCCACCGTAGGCCACCCATAGTTGCGGTTGGGCTCAATGATGTTTACTTCGTCCTCGGCATTCTCGCCATGCTCTGAGCTATAGAGTAGCCCGTTGGCGGCTCGCACCAAGCCTTGCGGGTTGCGGTGCCCAAAGGTGTAGCTGGCGTTGCCTGTCACTGGGTTATCACTCGGGATGCTGCCATCGAGGTTTAGGCGCAGAATCTTGCCGTTCAGGGAAGCGCGGTTTTGGGCGGCGGGCCGGTCCTGAGCGTCGCCGGTGGTCATAAGCAGGGTGCGGTCGGGCATAATGAGCAGGCGCGAGCCACTGTGGGTGCTCACGGCCGGAATGTTGCCCAGCAGCACCAGCGGGCTGCCCAGCGTGCCATTGGCATACGTCAGGCGCACCAGCTTCTCCTTGTAGCCATTGTCGTTGTAGTTGTACACCACATACACATAGGGCGAGGTTGCAAAATCAGGGTGGAGCGCCATGCCCAGTAGGCCACCTTCTGAGCTGGTTACCACGTCGCTAAGCGTAATGAGGGGCGTAACGGCGCCCGTGCTCGGGTTTACGCGGCTAATGCGGCCTCCGCGCTCCGTCATCCAGATGAAATTATCGGGCCCCCACACCAGCTCCCACGGTACCTGTAGGCCAGTGCTCAACGCCGAAACCGTAACCGTAGCGGTGCCTACGGGAAAGGTAGTAAGCACCGGCAGGGTTTGCGTGTGGCCGCTGGTGGCACCAGCTAGTAAGAGGCTGGTAATGGATAATGCGTACAGAGCTTTCATAGTCAGAGGCTTGCTAAACGTGTAGAAGTTTCTCGATGAACGAATTATTCTCTTCTATGGATGAGGTGGCCGCACCTTTTCCGGCCGTACCTTGCCGGCTCCTAGCTCCCTCAATCCTAGGCCACTGGTTTTGCCTGCTTCCGTACATGTTTACCATCAGTACCAACCCTGCCCAGCTCAACGTCGAGGTCATTCACCGCTACCTGTCCCAGGAGTCATACTGGGCGCAGGGCATTCCGCTGGAAACAGTGCAGCGGGCCATTGCCAATTCCCTGAATTTTGGGGTGTACTCCCCAACCGGCGAGCAGGTGGCCTACGCTCGCGTCGTTACCGATAAAGCCACTTTCGCATGGCTCTGCGACGTGTTTGTGCTGCCTGCGTTTCAGGGGCAGGGCATCGGCAAGCAGCTGCAGGCCGAAATCTGGGCTCACCCCGAGCTGCAGGGCCTGCGCCGCTATCTGCTGGCTACCCTCGATGCCCACGGGCTCTACCGGCAGTTCGGCTTCCAGGACCTGACTGCCCCCGAGCGCTACCTGGAAATTCGGCGGCCTAACCCCTACGGTACGCCCACGGCAAATTAACACCAGTGGCCTAGACCACCCCCCGGCCAGGGCCGCGACATGCGGGCGAGACCAACCCAGATATAGTAATACGCCTACGTGTTTGTTAGCCAGCCGCTTCGGGTAAAGAAGGCTGCTGCATGAAAAAAACTAAAGCTCATCTAATTTATTCTGCCTACCTGAGGTAGTATCTTCCTGTAGTGCGCCACTTGGTTGCTTCCGTATAGTTATGGTTATGAATACCACTTTGCCGGCTCGCTGGCACCAGTTAACTGCTCCACTCATCCCGGAAGAAGCGCGTCGTACGGCCATGCTCAAGCAGCTCACCGAGGCCTACCAGGGCTCCGACCGCCACTACCACTCCCTGCACCACATTCGGGCCTTGCTCGACTGCACCGACCAGCACGCTGCTACCCTGCAGGATGCCGAAGTGGTGCAGCTGGCCATCTGGTTTCATGATGCCGTGTACAGCACCCGCCGCGACGACAATGAAGCCCGAAGTGCCGCGCTAGCCCTCGAGTTTCTAGGCCACTCCACGCTCTCGCCCGCGCGCCGCCAGCGGGTGGCCTACCTCATTGAGCGCACCAACGACCACACCCAGCCTCAGCCCGCCGCCGACTCCGACCTGCATTTTTTCTTGGATGCCGACCTGCAAATCTTGGGTGCCGCCGAAGCTGACTACTGGCAGTATGCCCGCCAAGTGCGCCAGGAGTACCGTCTCGTGCCCGATTTTCTCTACCGCCGCGGCCGCCGTAAGGTGCTAGAGAAGCTGCTCACCGCCCCCGTCCTTTACCAAACCGCACTGTTTCGCAACAAGCTCGATGCCCAGGCCCGCCGTAACCTGCGGGCTGAGCTGAAAGCATGGGAAAGTGGGGGAGTGTAATGGCAAAAGCCCACAGATAAGTTATCTGTATCGACTCGTTGCGGGCTGCTACACTCTCACTATAGCTAGGGCTATGTCTGAGCGCACTTCGGGTATCTCAATAACCAACGGGGCAGAGGTGGCTTGCAGCAACAGTTGCCCGGTACGGTGGCCCGCCGTTGTGTTCCAGAGGTGCACCAGGTAACTGCCTTCCTGCAGCCCCGGCAGACTAAGTTGCACAGGCAGTGGGCGCACCTGTTGTAGCATAGTGCCGCCGCGCTTCTTGAGGCTGTCTTGCCGCAGCAGCCATACCACCGCCTGAGTTGTATCGCCGCAGGCAAACCCCACAAACGCCGGTGTGGAAAGTTGCAACTCGTGGTTGAGGTTCCGGCGCCGGAAGCGCGACCAGTCGATCAGCTTTGTGAAGGAGGCCAAGCTTTGCTGCGCCGCCCGCATGCCGTGGGTAAGCACGTGCGGGTGCCGGTTAGGCCAGCGCATACCACCGCCCGCCGCGCCGGAGGCCAGGTGAGCCCACTGCATATGCCGGAAATACTCATCGTCGAAGGCTTCTGGTAGAGTGCGCCGCCGGTCTTTGAACGTGTGGATGGGGCCATGCTCGCTATCGAAAAAGGGAGCGAGTTGCCGTTGATGCTCCAGGGCCTCCCGCACCAGGGCCCCCGTACGGATTGCTGAGCGTACCGTATCCTTTGGGTGGTCTATGGTAGCGGCATCGTAGAAGTGAGAAGTAGCAAAGTCGAGCTGCGGATGCCGAAAAATGACATCTGCCAGGGCCGGGTGCTCATCTAGCACGGGCCCGAATACCGAGACCGTTTGCAAGTGAGTACGCCCGTATAGTCTCGTCTCCACCTCCCGCAGATGCGTGCTGATTTCCGCAATAAAGTCGTAGAAGCCTTCCGTGCGACCCCGGGAATGCCGCGGGTGAATCTCATTCCACAAGTCCCAGGCGAAGAGGGCTCCGCTGCCACCCCAGCGCTCCGTGGCAAACGTCAGGCGGTTTTTAATGGCCGTGAGTGTGCTGGGGCAGAGCAACCACCGCGAATGATGAGTACACGGGCCACCGTGCACCTGGTTGTAGGGGTGATGGCGCCACCGCTTCCACATCCAGAACGTATCATAAGGAGTGAGCAGCACCCGCAGGCCGTATTGCTCGCAGAGAGCAAACAGATCATCCCAGAGGCGCACCATATGGGGCTGAAAGCGCCCCACGGGTCGTTCCAGGTAGCGGTTCTCCGTTTGGCAGTACTCCAGCATAAACCGCAAGCACGTTACGCCGTGCGCCGCCAACCACGCGAGGTGCCCCTCCACGGCGGCCATATTTTTCCGACGGAACAGCCCAGCAAAATCCGGCCAGGTGATGGCGTCGTTCTGGCCAATAGGCGTCCAGTTCTGCCCTTCGTCGGTGATGAAGTAGGGCGCAGCGGGCGCCACCTGAATCCAGTGCAGACGTTGGGTGAAAAGAGTTGGGGCAGGAGCTATTTGAAAAGAGGGGAGGGGCTGCATTACAGGGCCAAACGAGGCGGAGAGCGTAGTTGGTGCGGGTACGGGTGTAGGCCACCTACAAGGATGCGCGCAGCCTAAAAGTTCGGCTAGGCCACTCCAAACGCCATCCAAAGTATGTAGCGGGCAGGCCTAAGACAAACGTTGGGCGAGTGCATTTGCCCCGTGATGGCCCCAGCCGTGCAACGCAAGCAGTCGGCACTATGTCCCTTGCCTGCCGTGACGTAAGTTGCAGTCCGGCTTTGCTACTCGCCGCATCTATGCTGAAACGACTTCTCCTGCTGCTGGCCGCTGGGCCCGCTTTTTTGCCCATTGCCACTGCCCAGCAACTCGGGCCGCTTACCGTTGAGAAAATCATGCGCGATCCTGCGCAGTGGATCGGCAACTCACCCAGTAACATTTCCTGGGCCGAAGATGGCAAGCGCATCTACTTTACTTGGAACCCTGAGAAAGCCCGCCGCGACTCGCTCTACAGTATCAGTCCCAGCGGTGGCACGGCCCGTAAAGTGAGCCTGCGGGAGCAGTACGCTCTGCCGGCTGCCAACGGCGAATACGATCAACGTCACACCCGCAAAGTATATGAGAAGGACGGCGACATTTATCTGCTGGATCTCAAAACCCAACGGGCCCACCGCGTAACCAATACCGCCGAGCGGGAGCTAGACCCCGTTTTTGCCCTTCAGGGGCAGCTCATCAGCTACACCCGCGCGGGCAACCTTTACACCTGGGACCCCGCCACCGGCGAAACCGTGCAGCGCACCGATTTCCGCCGCGGCAATAGGCCTAGCGACGCCTCTACGGATAAGGCCGAGAAGTTCTTAAAAGCTCAGCAGCTGGCCCTGTTCGACATTATCAAGCTGAAGGACCAGGATGCCAAAGCTCGCCAGCGCCAACAGAAAGCCCTGGCCCGCTTGCGGCCCAAAGCCATTTGGGTAGGCCAGCAGTCGGTGCGCAACCTGCGCCTCTCGCCCGATGGCCGCTACGTGACGTACACATTGGCTCAGGAGCCTAGTGCCGAAAAAGTAGCCATTGTGCCCAACTTCGTGACGGCCTCGGGCTTCACCGAAGACATCAGCACCCGCACCAAAGTAGGCGCCGCCCAAACGGCGTATCAGCTAGGCCTCTATGACATTGGGCGCGACACCACGTTTGTGCTGGGCTACCGCGAGCTGAAAGGTTTGGATGAACAGCCGGCTTACCGCAAAGAATACCAGCTGCCTGCCAAAGCTCCCGTCCCCGCCGACTCGGCCAAAGCGAAGTCAGCAGCTGGCAAGAAGGAAAAACCCGCCACGGAGCTGCGCCGCGTGATTCCTTACGGTCCGTTTTGGTCTGAGGATGGCAGGCGCGCTTTCCTGGTCATCCGCAGCACCGACAATAAAGACCGATGGATTGTAGGCCTCGACCCGGCCACTCAAAAAATTAATCTGCTTGATCGGCAGCACGACGACGCCTGGATCAACGGCCCCGGCATCGGCTACGACGAGGGCAACGTGGGCTGGCTGCCCGACTCGCGCCGCATCTGGTTCCAGAGCGAGGAAAGCGGGTACAGTCACCTTTATACTCTCGATGTAACCAATGGCCAGAAGAAAGCTCTTACCAGCGGCAAATTTGAGGTGCAGCGGGCTCAGCTCAGCCAAGACAAGAAAACCTGGTACCTCACGGCCAACAAAGTGCACCCCGGCGAGCAGCACTTCTACCGCATGCCCGTTAGTGGCGGCGAGCTGACGCAAATAACCTCACTGCCCGGCAGCAGCGAAGTCACGCTTTCGCCCGATGAGAAAACCCTGGCCGTTCGCTATAGCACCGCCAACACACCCTGGGAGCTGTACGTGATGGACAATAAGCCCGGCGCAAAAATGCGCCGCCTCACCCATAGCACTACCCCTGAGTTTGAAAGCTACGCGTGGCGCATGCCCGAGGTCATTACCATCAAGGCCCGCGATGGAGCCGATGTGTACGCCCGCCTCTACAGGCCTAGCAGCCCGCAGGCGCAAGGGCCGGCCGTAATATTTGTGCACGGAGCCGGCTACTTGCAGAACGCCCATAAGTGGTGGAGCACCTACTTCCGCGAGTACATGTTCCACAACTTGCTGGTTGACAAGGGTTACACTGTACTCGATATTGACTACCGCGGTTCTGCGGGCTACGGCCGCGACGTGCGCACCGGTATTTACCGCTTTATGGGCGGCAAAGACCTCAACGACCAGGTAGACGGTGCCAAGCTGCTAACCGAGAAATACAGCGTGAGCCCCCAACGCATTGGTATTTACGGCGGTAGCTACGGCGGCTTTATCACGCTGATGGCCATGTTCACCCAGCCCGATGTGTTCAAGGCCGGCGCCGCCCTGCGCTCCGTTACCGATTGGGCTCACTACAACCACGGCTACACCGACAACATCCTCAATGAGCCCTACAACGACTCGGTGGCCTACGCCCGCTCCTCACCCATTTATTACGCCAATGGCCTGAAGGGTGCCCTGCTCATGTGCCACGGCATGGTGGATACCAACGTGCACTTCCAGGACATTGTGCGGCTCTCGCAACGCCTCATTGAGCTGCACAAGGAGAATTGGGAGCTAGCCGTGTATCCCGTAGAAGACCATGGTTTTGTGGAATCCTCTTCCTGGACCGATGAGTACAAGCGCATTTTGAAGCTGTTCGAGACCAACCTCAAGCCTGCCTCAGGTGCTACCATTGGAAGTTCCGGCAGACAGTAGGTGGCTTAGCTTAGCAAAGCTTATTGATGCGTCGCCTTGCTTCAGAATTTTAGAGACGGGGTGGTGCTCAGAGCTGCTTTGAGGTGGGGAATTTATCAGTATTACGATTTAGCTGGTAGCTAATTCCCGCTGATAAGCTAATGGGAGTATAGATATAGTCAATAGCTAAATCTTCGCCCGTTGAGCTCTTAAATCGGTGCGTGAAATATTCTGTTTCGTAAGTACGCACCGTACCCGCAAACGTATAGCGCTTATAACGAAACCCTGCCTCCATATACGGTAGGGCAGTGCCGCGGAAACCATACAAAAATTCTTGTCCGTAGTAAGTCGGATTTAGGTTTGTGTAAGACTTCGTGCGCCAGAAAGTATTGATTTCATATCCAAACCCTACAAGCACTCGGAGATTGGGTGCAACTGGAAGCAAGCCGCGTAAACCAAACTGGAAAGCTGCATTCAGGCCACGCCAATCATACACGCCAGTACGAAGTGCATATTGAGATGGTAGAGTTATGCTTCCACGGCGACCATACAATGCACCTACCACGGCTGTGTGCAAGGCAAGGCGCCGACCCGGAAGAACCAAATCCAAGTAAGTACCCAATTGTAGATGAGATCGGCCATCGTCATTAAGCCCTTTCAGTGCATCGTTGCCTAAAGTAGGCTGCTGCATAGGACTAGTAGAGAGGCGCAAGGAGTTATAGCGTAAGCCAGCCGTTAGACCTACCAACATGGCCGCCTTAGGTCGCGGAACTTGCTCCGTAATAGCTTCGGTTCCTAGATGGCGAGCAGCAGAACATTCTTGATTATAAGTTTGCACAACGCGTGTAAGATCCTTTGCAGTAAAGGAGGCCGTTGCAGCCATCTTCACTGCTGACGGACAGTCGCCGAAATACTGAAGAAGTTGGGCGTGGTAATTATTAGCATCAGCGATATACTGCCTACCATTTCGCTCTGTTAAGCATAGGCGTTCCGCCATCTCTAGGTATGGCTGTTGCTCACGCCGAACAAAAAAGTGTTTCGAGGCGTCTATCGTTATACCTAACAGGCTAGCAGGGCCATCTACCCACACGTCTGCTAGCACCACTTCTAGCAATTGACGTTTAGGAGTACCGCGGGTAAGTCGGTCAACACGTACCTGAGCAAAGCGATCAATGGGCACCAGAGCACTACGTAGTAAGCGGCTTTTACTTAAACATACGCTCTGCAAGTCGGCGGCCATATAAATCAGGTCCTCTGTACCGCGCCGAAAGCGAATTTCGGAAGGTGGTTCTTCCCAAAAGTCATTTTGTATCTCGCCCCGCAGGGTGTCACCTGTGCTGAGCACAACGTATCCTGGCTCAAAAGTCTGTGCTTGCGCTATGACAGAAATCAGGAGTAATATATTAACAAGTAGAACTTTTTTCATAGAGTATAATTTTTTTATAAAGGTACTAGCCTGCAGTCCTTAACAAATTGTGGTTTTTGTATTAAGACGAATAATTAGTAGTTGTCATGGGCTAGCCTTCGTTCATGAATGCCAGAAATAGTTAATAAAATCGTAGCTGATACCTATAAAAGGCAGGTTCTCTCACTCCGGTCATGATTTAGGTGTGCACCTGAATCATATAGCAATTTCAGAGTAAAGGCTCTAAGGCAGATCAGCAGGAATTCCATCTTATCATCCTTTCACCATGTAGAAAACTCGTAGCTTTGCGGCCCTGCCTGGTCAGTTGCCAGGGTGGGGCAGGGGCTGCCGGCCCCTTGCGTACTTCTACCTTACTAGCTGATGCCGTACTTGTTCACCTCCGAATCTGTTTCGGAAGGCCACCCCGATAAAGTAGCCGACCAGATTTCTGATGCCATTCTCGACGAATACTTGCGTCAGGACCCAACGGCCAAAGTCGCTTGCGAAACCCTGGTTACCACCGATTTTGCGCTGGTAGCCGGCGAAATTAAATCGACGGCCCACGTGGAGGCCGAGCCCATCATTCGGGAGGTAATTCGCCGCATCGGCTACAACAAGCCTGAGTACCTCTTCAACGCCGATACCTGTGAGGTGATGAACCGCCTGCACGAGCAGTCGGCCGACATCAACCAGGGTGTTGAGCGCGCCAAGCCCGAAGAGCAGGGCGCCGGCGACCAGGGCATGATGTTCGGGTATGCTACCCGTGAAACCGAAAACTACATGCCTCTGGCCCTCGACCTTTCGCACCGTTTGCTGCGTGAGCTGTCGGCTATCCGTAAGGCTGGTCAGGAGATGACCTACCTGCGCCCCGACGCCAAGAGCCAGGTAACTATCCGCTACAACGACGACAACACCCCGGAAGCCATCGAAACCATCGTGGTTAGCACCCAGCACGATGACTTCGACCAGAACGAGCAGGTGATGCTGAGCCAGATTGAGCAGGACATCAAGAACATCTTGATTCCGCGCGTGAAGGCCCAACTGAGCCAAGAGGTGCAGGCGCTTTTCACTGAGGATATCAAGTATCATATCAACCCCACTGGCAAGTTCGTAATTGGTGGTCCTCACGGCGACTCCGGCCTTACCGGTCGGAAAATTATTGTGGATACCTATGGCGGGAAAGGAGCCCACGGCGGTGGTGCTTTCTCCGGTAAAGACTCGTCCAAAGTCGACCGTTCAGCGGCCTACGCTGCTCGTCACATTGCCAAAAACCTGGTAGCAGCTGGTGTTGCTGATCAAGTGCTCGTGCAGGTGGCCTACGCTATTGGCGTAGCCGAGCCAGTAGGTGTATTTGTGACTACCTACGGCACCACCAAGGCAACGGGCTCGTTCGGTCACCAGCTCACCGATGGTGAAATTGCCGCCAAAGTGCAGAGCATTTTTGATCTGCGCCCTTATGCTATTGTGCAGCGCCTAGGCCTGCAGAACCCCATTTTCGCTGAGTCGGCTGCTTACGGCCACATGGGTCGGCAGCCTGGCACGAAAGAGGTAACGCTGGCCGATGACTCAACTAAGACCGTTGAAACTTTCACGTGGGAGAAGCTCGACTACGTAGATAAGATCAAGTCGGAGTTTGCCCTGTAGAGTGGCCTAGCCCATAAAAAAAGTCCCGGCTGCACTTGGCAGTCGGGACTTTTTTTATGAGTTGTGAACATGTCCAGGTAGCCTAGCCTGTAGTGCTAGTCCACTTGGCTACAAGTGCTCAGTGGCTCACAAGCTTTTCTTTGTACCTGGTAATCTGACGCTTCAAACTATCAGCAGCGGCATCAGCGGCAGCCTCAAAAGTGCCGGCATCTTCCTGGGCGAAAAGCGTAGTGCCGGGGACGCGCACTTTCACTTCTACCGTTTTATTATTTATACCATCCTTGTTATTCAGGCGCATAATTACTTCACCCTCTGTGACATGGTCATAGAAAGTTTCGAGTTTATCAAGACGCTTCTGGATGAAGTCAATCAGTTTCTGGTCGGCGTCGAAATGCACCGATTGCATCTGTACTTTCATCGGATGTTGGGTTAAGGGTAAAAGAAAAAATCAGGCTTTTGGATGGGCCTTTTCAAATACGGATTTGAGCTTGTCAATACTTAAGTGCGTGTACACCTGGGTGGCTGCCAAATTAGCGTGGCCTAGCAACTCTTTAATAGCGTTTAAGTCAGCTCCCTTACCCAACAAGTGGGTGGCAAAGGAATGACGTAACACATGCGGGTGTTGCTGGCCTGATGCAGTGGTAATCTGGCTCAAATAGTGCTTTACCGTGCGATACACAAACTTTTCATAGAGCGGCTCTCCTTTGTCCGTAACGAGGAGTGCCCGGCGGGCGTTGCTCTCAGAACCAAATTCGCGTTGCTTGTGCGCTATATAGTGTTCTATAACTATAAGTAGAGTAGGATTGAGTGGCACAAGGCGCTGCTTGTTGCCCTTACCCGTCACACGCACAGTTTTACTGGCTAAACTAATGTCTTCGTGGGCGATACCTATCAGCTCCGAGAGGCGGATACCCGTGCCATAGAGCAGTTCCAGAATTAGTTGGTCGCGGGAGCCAGTAAGATCATCCGTAAAGGCAAACGTATTGAGCAAACCATTTAGGGAATCCTCGGCCACAAAGTCGGGGAGCTTCTTTGCTACTTTAGGAGAAGTGATGCGCAACATGGGGTTCTTCTGGATGGCCCCCGTGCGTAGCAGGTACTTATAGTAAGAGCGTAAACAGGCAATCTTTCGGTTTACCGTACGTGGGTCTTGATGCTGCTGCATCAAGGTCACCACCCAAGAGCGAATCAGCATGTGGTCAGCCTGCGCCGGGTCTTTCAACTCGTAAGTGGCCTCTAGAAAAGCAGAAAACTGGCGCAGATCGGTTTGATACGACAGAACTGTATGCGGGCTATAGCGCCGCTCAAACCGCAAATAATCAAAAAACAATTCCATACGTTGGGCTTCAACAGCTGTGCTGCGGATACCCAATGTATGGAATTCAGTGGAAGAAAAAAACGAATGGAAAGAGCGCGAAAAAGCCGGCTGTTATGCTACAAGAGCACACATCAGCCGGCTTTATCTAGCTTGTAGGAAGCTTCTGGAGACTATTGGTTAGCCTCGTTGCCGTACATCTCCTGCTTGTAGATAGCTTTCTGCTTCTGCTTGCGGTTGGTGATGGAAGGCTTCTGGAAAAACGTGCGGCGACGCAGTTCTTTCAGCACGCCAGTGCGCTCGAATTTCTTCTTAAAGCGCTTGAGCGCACGGTCAACCGACTCGTTTTCTTTGATTTGTACGATGATCATATCTTCAGTGAGGTTGAAAACTTTCCTGGCTAGAGGGCTGCAAAGATAAGGAAGTCTACGTGGTAGATGCAAATGGTTTGCAGATTAACTATGATTCAACAGTTTATCTGCTTCATTTTAGCGCTAGGCCACCCTAATGCGCTTCCACGTTGCTGGAGGTTACTTCAGAATAGTGCGGGCAATAACCAGCTTCTGAATTTCAGAGGTGCCCTCCCCAATAGTGCAGAGCTTGGCGTCGCGGTAGTACTTCTCTGCCGGGTAATCTTTAGTGTAGCCATACCCCCCAAAGATTTGCACGCCCTCGTTAGCAGTACGCACCGCCACTTCCGAGGCGTACAACTTTGCCATTGCTGACTCACGGTTAACATTCAGACCCCGGTCCTTCATATCAGCTGCCCGATAGGTAAGAAGCGAGGCTGCTTCAATTTCGGTGGCCATATCCGCTAACTTGAACCCAATACCCTGAAAGCTGCTGATAGGCTGATTGAATTGGTGCCGCTCTTTCGAGTACTGCAGAGCCGCTTCATAAGCGCCCTGGGCAATGCCTAAGCTAAGGGCCGCGATGCTGATACGACCCCCATCCAGCACTTTTAAGGCCTGAACAAAACCGTCGCCTACTTTTCCGATGATATTTTCCTTAGGTACGCGGCAATCGGTGAAGATAAGCTCGGTGGTTTCAGAGGCTCGCATGCCTAGCTTGTCTTCCTTACGACCAGCTTCAAAACCAGGGGTACCGCGCTCAATGATAAATGCCGTCATTGCGTGGGAGTCGCCTACTTCACCGGTCCGGGCAATAACTACGGCTACATTACCGGTTTTGCCATGGGTAATAAAGTTCTTGGCTCCATTGAGCACATAGTAGTCGCCATCTTCAACGGCTACGGTACGCATGTTGCCAGCATCAGACCCTGTATTTGGCTCCGTGAGGCCCCACGCGCCGATCCACTCGCCAGATGCTAGCTTCGGCAAGTATTTATGCTTTTGCTCTTCGGAAGCGTGCTGTAGAATATGGCCAGTGCACAAGGAATTATGCGCCGCCATGCTTAAGCCAATACTGCCATCAATCTTAGACAGCTCGGCAATAGCCGTCACATATTCAACGTAACCAAAGCCGGCCCCACCATATTCTTGAGGTACTAACACGCCCATAAGGCCTAGCTCACCGAGCTTATGAAAAACGTCCACAGGAAATTCCTGGGATTCGTCCCATTTCATCATGTTGGGCTTGATCTGTTGCGCGCCAAAATCGCGCACCATTTGGGCAATCATTGTCTGGTTTTCTGTGGCAACCAATTCCATAGTGGGTGGGAGTAAGGGTGGGGTGGGAATGCGATATGAACAGGGCTAGGCCTGTTTTGGGTCCGCGAAAGTACGATTTTAGTAAGGCAGAAGCCAGTACAGGATTTCGGGCTGAAGTGGCCTAAATTTTGAAAGGGCGGACCGATTCGGTTACTTTGATAGTTCTTTCCCGGAATTCCTATTTGTGATTTTGGGTTTTCCATGAAGTCCTGACCTTGAACCCGGTCCTCCGGTTTGCATGCAAGAAAACACGATCCTCCGCCTTCTGCGCCTGTGTGTGTTATGCGTTTGCGCTGCACTGTTATCCTTCTCTTGTACGACTTCTAAGCTGCGCCAGCAAAACATTCTGCTGCGAACTAGTGGTGCCGGAGCACTTGACACTGCACGGTTACGAGACGTTGTTAACCGAGCTGAGCGGAACTATATAATTCAGCCTAATGATTACCTATACGTTCAGGTAGCAACTAACAAGGGCGAGAGAATCATTGACCCTAATGGTGAGCTAGGATTTGGTTCCCCTGGTGGGATAAATGGTGGAAACCGGCAACAATTCAATCGAGGTGGAGCTGGTGGACGAAATACTCAGCAACAGCAGGGGTATGGTCAGAGCGAATTCTTAGTGCAGCATGACGGTATAATCAAGCTGCCCATGATAGATCCTTTACGTCTGGCTGGTTACACATTGCTGGAGGCAGATAGTGTGCTGCAACAGCGGTATAGCGTTTACTATAAAGATGTCTTTGTTCAGACGCGTATAACAAATAATCGCGTAGTTGTAATGGGTGCTGTTGCTGGCGGTCCAGGACAAGTAATACCACTATATAATGACAACGTAAACCTACTTGAAGTACTGGCCTCAGCGGGAGGTATTACCGGAGGATACGTGGGGACGAACTCACAATCGGGCCAAGCCGGTCGAGCTGATAACATACGCTTGATTCGAGGAGACTTGAAAAACCCGCAGGTACAAATCATCAACTTAACTACGATTGATGGTATGCGCCGGGCAAGCTTACAAGTTGAGCCCAACGATATTATCTACGTGGAGCCTATACGTCGGCCAGTGTACGAAACGTTAAGTGATGCTCAGCCCTACTTTGGGTTGATAGGAAGTGTAGTGGGCATCTTTACAACGTTTTTCCTCATTCGGAATGCTGTTAAATAGCAGCATTCCTATTTACTTACTGAGTATCTGCCTGTATGGCTCTGAACGAAGAAGCTGAACTAGAAGATTTAGTCCGTAGTGCCGGAGGTGAGGCGGATGAAGACCAAGGCGGCGGATTAGATTTAACTACCCTAGTAATGGTAGCTCGTAAGAGCTTGCCTTGGGTGTTGTTGCTTGTTATTCTGGGGTTGCTAAGTTCGTGGTTGTTTCTGCGCTACACCAGTCCAGTGTATCAATCGTCTTCTGTTCTCAAGATAGATGAGAAGACGGAGGCGGGGGTACTTGGCCTAGAAGGGCTAGGTAAAATGGTAGAGCAGAAGCAAACCATCGCACAGCTTTCAGGAGAAATTGAGCTAATAAAGTCTGATCTGATTTACCGTAGGCTGCGTGACTCACTTGACCTAGAAGTAAACTATTATGCAGAGGGTACAGTGCTAGAAACAGAACTCTACCGCACTTCTCCCTTCAAGGTTGATTACGAAACCAAAGCAGGTGGGGCCGGGCAGCTTAATACCAAATTCGGTTTACGGTTTCTGTCGCCGCAGCAAGTTGAGCTAACTTATCAGGAGGCAGGACAGGAGAAAACTGATAAAGCCAATATTAACGAAGTAATAGAAACAGCTGGGTTTCGTTTTAAAATTCAGCAAACCTCACGTTTCCGTCCGACAGATGTTGAGCGGAGCTTCTATTTTATCATCAGAGATGATGCCTTCATCAATGGGTATTTGAGCTCCAATTTGCAGGTGCAGGTAGTAAATCCGGATGCTAATACCATTAGCATCTCATTTACTGACCATAACCCATTAAAAGCACACGATATTGTCAATAAGGTTGACACAGCTTATTTAGTAGAAAAAATTCAGCGTAAGCAAGAGCAATCTGCTAAAACGCTTCGGTACTTGGCGGAACAGTCGGATGAGAACCGTCAGTTGCTGCGTCAGGCAGAGGAGCAGCTTCAAAATTACATGAAGCAAAATAAGCTGTTCGATGCAGAAAGCGAATTAGGCAGCTTAACGGGGACATTAAAAGAGCAGGAGAAAGAGCGCCAGGAGTTGCAGGAGCAACTAACACTACTGCGAAACCTGAATGGTCAGATAGAGCAAAACCGATTTGTAGCCGTGGAAGGTGTGTCAGCAGAGCAGAGCATTCCAGCTTTGGCCGAGCTCAAGTCCCCTGAGTTAACCGAACGGGTGTCGGAGTTATATGGCTTGCAATTAGATATCAACCGCATATCTAATTCTTACACCCCTGAAACGCAGACAATCAAGAATCTGCAACAGCAGATCGCGTTTGTTAAGCGTAATATCATGCAGCTGCTCCGTCAAAACCAGCAACTGTTACAGCGTCAGTTGGATCAGATGAATGGTAAAGACAATGAGCTGCAAGCCCGTTTGGCTGAGTTGCCTGAGATAAAAACCCAGATTGAGCGTTTAAGGCGTCCCCGCGAGCTATATGAGAAGTATAGTTTGCTTATGATGGACAAAACGCTGGAATACAATATTGCTCGTGCAGGCATTACGGCCGATTTTCAAGTACTTTCGCCAGCTAACCTGCCTAATGCCCCTATTGCTCCCGTGCGTGCCATGGTGTATGCTATTGGACTAGCAGCAGGCCTAGTGCTTGGCCTTGGCTTGATTGCTGTTCGTTACCTGATGCATAACACGGTCACGAATGTGGGGGAGCTCGAACGCAATACGTCTTCACCGGTGCTTGGCGTGATTCCAACTTACGACAAGGAGAAAATGTCTGTATCTAAGCTGATCGTGGACAAGAATCCTAAATCAGCTATTTCGGAAGCTATTCGCTCTATCCGGACGAACCTGGAGTTTATGGCTTCTTCTAAAAAGAAGCGCCTGATTTCTGTGACTTCTACTATCAGTGGCGAGGGCAAGACCTTTGTGACAGTAAATCTAGCGGGCATTATCGCTGCTTCGGATCAGCGAGTTGTGATTCTGGACTTGGATATGCGTAAGCCCAAGGTAAACTTGGCATTTAATGCAGAAAATATCAAGGGCGTAAGCACCATCCTAATTGACAAACACTCCTGGCAGGAATGCATTCAGCATACTACCATTCCGACCCTGGATTTTATTTCCGCTGGTCCGACGCCACCTAACCCTTCAGAGCTTATTTTAAGCTCACGCTTTGATGATTTGATTGAGCACCTGTATCAGTTTTACGATGTAATTATCATTGATACTCCGCCAGTAGGCCTAGTAACCGATGGTATTCTGATCATGCGTAAGGCGGATGTGCCAATCTATATTGTACGGGCTAATTATTCGAAAAAGGCTTTCCTCAAAAATATTAACAAGCTGATTCGTACGAACGGTTTCACCAAGATTACGACCATTCTTAACGATGCAAAGGCCAGCGGTATGTATGGCTACGGCTACGGGTATGGTTACGGCCAGGGGTATGGGCAAGGATATTATGAGGAAGCTCAAGCTCAGCCGAGTAGTGTAGTAGAAAAAATCCGCAAGCGGTTTTCATAACTAAGTTGTTCAGGTAGCATGGCATCGTTCCTTCAGAAACTTTTTGGCTCAAAGCTGCCAGCAACTCCTGAAGTAGCAGTGACATTGGCAGCGCTGGGAACTGATATGCATTCTCACTTGCTACCTGGCCTAGACGATGGGGCAGAAACGTTGGAGCAGTCGGTAGAATTGGTGCGGGCCATGCAGCAGTTAGGATACCGCAAGCTGGTAATGACCCCTCACATAATGGGCGATTTCTACCGCAACACCCCTGAGAGTGTGCGGGGAGCTTTAGGCGCGCTACGCAACGCTGTGAAAGCTGCGGGTATAACGGGTATAGGGCTAGAGTGTGCGGCTGAATATTACCTGGATGAGTGGTTTGGGCAAAAGTTAGATGCTAAGGAAGCTCTATTAAGTTTCGGGGGCGACAAGCGTTATGTGCTGGTTGAGACGTCTTACATCAACGAGCCCTTCAATTTTGCTGACACCATGTTTCAGCTAAAGGCCCACGGCTACCAACCCGTGCTAGCCCATCCAGAGCGCTACACCTATATGTATGGGCGGTTTGAACAGCTGGAAAGCATTCGGGAGAGTGGGGTGTTGTTGCAGTTGAATCTAAACTCTATTGTTGGTTACTACTCAGCAGGTGCCAAGCGCGTGGCAGAGAAAATGATAGACGCGGGCATGGTAGATATGCTCGGCACTGACGCGCATCATATAAAGCACGTGGAGACGCTACGCTCCAAAGTTTTGCTCAGTGGTTATTTGCAAAAGGTCTTATCATTGCCTCTTCTCAACAGCACATTGTAAGTACTCTGTTTAGTGGGTAGTTTCATCCGGGTTTTTCGCCTCAGCTTGATTGCATGATTTTCGTTACCGGGGGTAGTGGCCTAGTAGGCAGCTTTTTGATTGCAGAATTAGTAGCGCGGGGCGAAAGTGTCAGGGCTTTGTACCGGGGAGAAAACATTCCGAGTATAGCCAATGCCGGTCAGGTTGAATGGGTGCAGGGAGATTTGCGCGACGCGCTAGGCCTACGGGTGGCACTAGAAGGCGTTACGCACGTATTTCACTGTGCGGGCTTGGTGTCCTATGCACCACAGGATGAAACTGCCTTGCTGCAGATTAATGTAGAAGGAACGGCCAATGTAGTAGACGCCTGTCTGGAGCGGCCCGGCATCCGGTTAGGTTATGTATCATCGGTAGCAGCTCTGGGCAGTAAAAGTGGTGAACAACCTGCGGGCCCAGTGCAGTTAGATGAAACCGCTAAGTGGGATTTAGGCGCCGAGCATAATGCTTACGCTACCTCCAAATACTTAGCTGAGCTGGAAGTGTGGCGTGGAGTGTCCGAAGGATTGCAAGCTATAGCCGTTAACCCTTCCGTAATTTTGGGGCCGGCTGATTGGAACCGTAGCAGTACTCGTCTATTTCGCTATGCCTATGATCAGCACGCCTTCTACACGCCCGGCAACATTAACGTAGTGGACGTGCGCGATGTAGTAGATATGCTTCTGCGCCTTACATTGGATACTGCCATCAGCGGTGAGCGGTTTGTGCTGAGTGCCCAGGCCATACCTTTGCGTGACTTCCTGGCGCAGGCCGCCGCGTGCTTCCGCCGTAAGCCACCAACTGTAGCAGTGCCAAACTGGGCCGCTGAAACAATCTGGCGGCTGGAGCATGTGCGGTCGGTGTTAACGGGGGCTAGGCCACTAATTACTAAAGATACCGCCCGGGCAGGTCGGCGGCCAGTAGAGTACCGCGCTGAGAAGGTACAGCGCGTACTAGGCAAGTCGTTTCGGGCGCTGTCAGATACTATAACGTGGTGTTGCCAGGAGCTGATTGCCCATCAGTCAACTACAAAGCAGCCTGTTCCACCGGCAGGAGTGCTAGGCCAGTAAAAGAACTTTTACGAAGCGAATTATGGCCTGAACCAGCGCGCCTCCGGTGCGGTTGTTGTATATTCAGGACCGACACCTTATTTGGGTGAGATACACCGCTCACCTTTGCGTAGCCTGCCAAAATGGCGGCCGCGTGCCGATTGTAGCAGCATGAGAATGAATGAGAATTTTGAGGACCGGGATGAAGTGCTGGACACCGTGCGCCGCTTTGAGCGGATGGTAGCCCAGAATGAGCCCGTGTTTTTTGACTTGGCCGATTTTGAGAACATTATCGACCATTATACTACCAATACTCAGTACGATAAAGCATTACAAGCCTGCGAAGCAGCCATTGCGCAATATCCTTTCAGCACCGAACTGCTCATTGACCGCTCACAAGTGCTGGCCATGAAGGGTGAGTATGGCGCGGCGGCTCAGCAAATTGAAGATGTAGCGCTACTTGACCCCGACAACCCGGATGTGGCTGTTACGCGGGGTATCATTGCCACTCAAAAAGGCGACTTTGCCGAAGCTGTAGCCTTCTTCCAGCAGGCTGCCGAGCGTACCCAGGACCGCGACGACATCTTCTTTAACCTCGGCTTGGCCTATCAAAGCTGGCAGAAGTTTAAGAGCGCCGCCAAGTACTACAAGCAAAGCCTGCGCCTGAACCCCGACAACGATGTGGCGGTGCAGGAGCTATTGTACTGCCTGGAAGTAAGTGAGCGGTTGGAAAAGAACCTGGAGTTTTTCCGGCGCTTCACCGACGACGACCCGTACTCGGCGGTGGCTTGGTACAACTTAGGGCAGGCGTACTACCGGGCTGGCAAGTTCGATGATGCTATAAGCGCCTTCGACTACGCCATCCTCATCGATGGCAAGTTTCATGAAGCGCATGGCTTCCTGGCTAGCACCTACGTGAGCCTGGAGCGCTACCGTAAAGCCATTGAGGAATTTGACCTCAGCTACCCAGAAGGGCAGCCCACGCCCGAGGCCTTGTGCAACATTGGCGAGTGCTACGAGAAACTGGCTGAGTGGGACAACGCTCGCAAGTTTTATCAGCGCGCCATCGATCTGGATAACACCATCGATGAAGCCTGGTTTGGCATTGGCATTGTGATGAATGCGCAGGAGCGGTATTTCGAGGCCATTCATTTCTTCCGGAAGGCCGTGAGCCTATACGAAGAAAGCGTAGAATACTGGCTAGCCTTGGCCGCTGCGGAGTACCAGATTGGCAACGTAGTATCATCGATAGAGGCCTACGAGCGCGCTACCCAAGTGGCCCCTGACAACAAAGACGCTTGGCTGAACTGGAGCATTTTGCTGTATGAGCAGGGCAATTTTGATGGGGCTATTGACCTGATGCGCAACGCCGTAGAGATTCAGCCGCTTGAGGCAGAGCTGCACTACCGCTTGTGCGCTTACCTATTAGCGGCCGGCCGCTACCGCGAGGCGTACCAGTGCCTGGAAAACGCCTTGGTGCTTGACTTTGATAAGCACCGGCTGCTGTTTGATTACTTTCCGGAGCTAGAGTCGCAAAAAGCTCTGGCTAAGCTGATTGATCAGTACCGAAAATAGGCAGCTGCAAGCTTGAATGTTAAGAGCCCGGCCCAGTTGGTGACGTCACTAATTGGGTCGGGCTCTTGGCGTTTTCAGCGGTTACAGAATTCGGGCGTACTTTTGGGCGCTTCGCTAGGCCACTCTATAAGGGGCTTAGCGCTGGCGTACCCTGTTTGTTTATTCTCAGAAAGACACGTAAGAATGAATTACACCCTCAATCAACTCCCTGAGCGTACCGAAAAACCCCGCGAACAAGGCTTCACCATGGTGATGGATAAAGGCCTGAGCGTACGGGAGGTGGAAGATTTCCTGGAAGTAGGCGCACCCTATACCGATATTGTGAAGCTAGGCTGGGCCACTTCCTTCGTGACGCCTAACCTGAAGCGCAAGCTGGCCGCCTACAAAGAGGCCGGCATTCCGGTATACTTCGGGGGGACGCTGTTTGAGGCCTTCATCATCCGGAACCAGTTTGATGACTACCGCCGGTTGCTAGAAGAATTTGGCATGGAGTACGCCGAAGTATCGGATGGCTCCATCGACCTGAACCACGACCGTAAGCTGGAGTACATTCAGCAACTCTCTAAAGACGTAAAAGTCCTGTCTGAAGTAGGCTCGAAGGATGCGGAAAAGATCATTCCGCCCTACAAGTGGATTTCGCAAATGAAGACCGAGCTAGAAGCCGGTGCCATTAAAGTAATTGGGGAAGCCCGCGAAGCTGGCAACGTAGGCCTGTTCCGCAGCACGGGCGAAGTACGCTCGGGGCTGGTAGAAGAAATTCTGACGCAGATTCCGTTTGAGAAAATTCTGTGGGAAGCCCCGCAGAAAGCGCAGCAAGTGTGGTTTATCAAGCTGCTCGGAGCCAACGTAAACCTGGGCAATATTGCGCCCAACGAAATCGTGAGCCTCGAAACTATCCGTCTGGGCCTGCGCGGTGACACGTTCACGCACTTCCTCGATATGGACGCCGTGCACGAAGATTTCCGTCCGGAGAAGCCTACTGGCAAGCCCGGTACCTCCATGCCCCGCGGGTAAGCGGCGTTGCTTTTATAGTAAAAGCCCAGTGCTACGGCCGGTAGCACTGGGCTTTTTTGTTGCCGGCTCAAGCCCGTTAGGCTGCACCTAGGCCTGTGTTAGCCAAGAAGCAGGAGCTGAAGCCGGAACAAGGGTAATCGTAACCAACTCAACAGAAAGCAGTAAGAATAGCCTAGCTGGCGCCCTACGGATGGGCGCCTATTCTTTCGCTTTACAGTTGACAATGCTTACATCTAAGTTTTATCCGGCCGTACTCGGTCTAGGCCTGCTAGCGGCGTGCGGCGGCCCATCTAAGCAGGAAAAGGCCGAAGCTCAGGCCAACACGCCCGCCGATACGGTGGCCACGGCAGCCACCAACGTGAAGCTTCCGGAGCCATACGCCACCGAATCGACCACCAAGCGTAGCAAAGTAATTGGCTGGCCCCAGGGCAAAACGCCCGTTGTGCCCGCCGGTTTTGCTATTCAAGAGTACGCCGGCAACTTTCAGAGCCCGCGTTGGGCCTACATTACGCCCTCCGGGGATGTGCTGATTGCAGAAGCCAACACTATCCCGACTACTACCAAGAAAAAAGTAACGGCTGCCCTAGATCTGGACCCCTCAAAATCGTTGCGGGAAACCAGCGCCAACCGTATTACGCTGCTGCGCGATACCAACAAGGACGGTAAGCCCGATGTACGGGAAACCTTTTTAGCCAACCTAAGCCAGCCACTGGGCATGCTGGTGCTAGGCCAGTATTTCTATGTGGGCAACACCGATGGTGTATGGCGCTACCCTTACCAGTCCGGCCAAACCAAAATAACCGGTAAGGGGGAGAAGATTCTGAGTCTGCCAAAAGGCGGCTACAACAACCACTGGACGCGTAACCTGCTCGCCAGCCCCGATGGCAAGAAGATTTACGTATCCGTGGGTTCGGGCTCTAACGTGATGGAGCACGGTGCCGAGAATGAAGTACGCCGCGCCAATATTCTGGAGATAAACCCCGATGGCTCGGGTGAGAAGATTTACGCTAGTGGCCTCCGCAACCCCGTGGGTATGGACTGGGCAAAAGGTACCGGCAAGCTCTGGACGGCCGTGAATGAGCGCGATGAGTTGGGCGACGAGTTGGTGCCCGATTACTTGACCAGCGTACAGGAAGGCGCTTTCTATGGCTGGCCTTACTCGTATTTTGGACAGCACGAAGATCCGCGGCGGAAGGGTGAGCGGCCTGACCTGGTGAAGAAAGCGGTGGTGCCCGAGGTACCCCTAGGGCCACACACGGCCTCGTTGGGCCTCGCTATTTACGATGGGCAAGCCTTTCCGGCCAAGTATCAAGGGGGTGCCTTCATCGGGCAGCATGGCTCCTGGAACCGCTCGGCTTTTTCGGGTTATAAGGTGGTGTTTGTACCCTTCGCCAATGGCAAACCCAGCGGCGGCATGGAAGACTTTGTAACGGGCTTTATTGCCAATGAAGAAAAGAAAGAAGTGTACGGCCGTCCGGTAGGAATTACCGAAATGCCGGATGGCTCCCTGCTGGTGCTAGATGATGCCGGCGAGAAAGTCTGGCGGGTAGCAGCCATTTAACCTAGCTACGGCTAAACGCAAGCCATTTGCTATAGATCTGAACAGGAGCCGTGGGTATCTACTGCTGGTTACTGTAACCTACTAAATGAGGCCTAGAGCGCGTGCAAGACGCCTCTAGGCCTCTCTGTTTACGTGGTAGTTACTGTATCTTGGGCCCCGATGAAGCAGCTGCTCACCTCCTTGCGCCAGCTAGTTAGCTACGCCATGCCGCTTACGCGCCGGGTGAAAACCGTACATAGCGGCACCGTAGAAGTAACGCTGTACCAAGGGCAAAAAACTCTCGATACGGCTAACGCCAACTACTCCTATGGTTCTCTAGAGCGGGTACTTCGCTACGGTATCCGGTTTACGCAGCCCGAAACGGCCCGGCACGTACTGGCGCTAGGCCTAGGGGGTGGCAGTGTTGTGCAGGTGCTACGTAAAACTCCTGGGTTCAGGGGCGCTATTACGGCGGTAGAGCTTGATCCTGTCATCATCACTATTGCTGAAGAGGAGTTTGGTATTCGGGCCGATGAAACGCTGCGCATTGTATGCGCCGACGCGTTTGAGTGGGTGCCCACAGCTCCCGACCAGAGCGTTGACTTGATCGTCATTGATTTATTTCTGGACCTGTTCCTGCCCGCCGGGTTGGGCTCCGGAAGCTTCTGGGAGCATATCAGCCGAATCTTGCAGCCTGGGGGGCGCGTGCTCTTTAATAGCCTCACCGCCGACCCCGTCTTCATAAACCTGGAGTCCGCCACTGAGTTTTGGGAACGCCTAGGCCTTGAGGTGAAGGAAGTGGAAGTAGAGCTGCTGAACCTGCTCTACATTCTGCACAAGGTGGCCTAGACGGATACTGCGGCATATTTGCAACCCAGATTGCGGCTTAACCTCTGTGGTTTGGGGTGCAACTGCTTTCTTTGTAGGCTCAACCCCCACTCTATGGAAATCATAAAGCACCTGATTGACTTCGTACTGCACCTGGATAAGCACCTGACGGAGCTGGTGCAGGATTACGGCGTCTGGACCTACGCCATCCTGTTTCTCATCATTTTCGTGGAAACCGGCGTGGTGGTGCTGCCCTTCCTGCCCGGCGACTCCTTGTTGTTTGCGGCGGGCTCTCTGGCGGCGTTGCCCGGCTCGCCCCTTAACGTGTGGGCACTCATGGGGCTGCTCATTGTGGCCGCAGTGTTGGGCGATGCCCTCAATTATCACATCGGCGACTTTCTGGGGCCGCGGGTGTTTAGTGGCAACTCGCGCTTTCTGAAGCGTGAGCACTTAGAGAAAACCCAGGCTTTCTACCAGAAGCACGGCGCCAAAACTATCATCCTGGCCCGCTTCATTCCCATTATTCGCACGTTTGCGCCGTTTGTGGCGGGCGTAGGTACTATGAGCTATACCAAGTTCCTGGCCTACAACCTCACGGGAGCTGTGGCGTGGGTAGTGCTCCTGACAGGGGCTGGCTACTTCTTTGGCTCTATGCCTTTCGTGCAGAAAAACTTCTCGCTGGTGGTAGTAGCCATCATTGTGCTGTCGGTGCTGCCGGCAGTGTGGGAGTTCTTCAAGGCCCGCCGCGCTCCAGTAGCATAACACTAACCTGCTCGCAGTGGCCTAGCCGACTAGCCACCTGACTTACGTGTACGTGCAGGCAACAATCTATTGAGTTACCGGTAAGAATAAAAACCACCCGTTGGCTTTGGGCCGGGGTGGTTTTTTTGTTGCTTTATCCCGGCTACCCAAGGGCTTTCGTATGCGTGAATTTGGCTTGATTGGTCGCACCCTGCGGCACTCGTTTTCTCAGACGTATTTCACCCAGAAATTTCAAAACCTCAACCTGGAAGACTGCCAGTACGAGCTGTTTGAGCTACCGACGGTTGATGAACTGCCGGCCCTGCTAAGCAAGCACCCCAACCTGTGCGGACTAAACGTAACCATTCCGTACAAAGAGAAGGTGTGGCCCTACTTAACCAAAGTAGCCCCCTCAGCGGCTCGCGTGGGGGCAATTAATACCATTCAGTTTACCCGCGACGGGCGCCTCATCGGGCACAATACCGACATGATTGGCTTCCGTGATTCCGTCCGAGGCTTCTTGCCCCCCGATTTTGCTGGTCGGGCCCTTATTCTAGGTAGTGGGGGCGGCTCCAAAGCCGTGGAAGTTGCCCTCCGCGATTTGGGCATTGGCTTCTGGGTTGTGTCGCGCAACCCGCTAGGCCAGGGGCTCACCTACGATGAACTCACCCCCGAAATCATGCGTGAGCATCCGCTGCTCATCAACACCACGCCGCTGGGCACCTTCCCCGATGAGCACGAGTGTCCTCCCATCCCTTACGATACGCTCACGAGCCAGCATTACCTCTACGACCTGATTTACAACCCCCGCGAAACCGAGTTTATGAAGCGTGGCCTAGCTGTAGGGGCACAAGCCAAAAACGGTTTCGAAATGCTCTGCATCCAAGCTGAGGAAGCCTGGAAAATCTGGAATACAGAGAGAGGTAACGAGGGTGAGCAGTAATGAAGTGGCCTAGGCCTCTTAAACAAAGGTCAAAAAGTAGAAAGCAGAGCTGTGCAGCTACTGTCTCCTTGACCTTCGCTAATGTGCAAGCAAAAGCCCTGACCTCTACTGCAGAGGTCAGGGCTTTTGCTTGCGTGTTGTTATGTAGCACAGGGAAAAGGTGTATTCCAGGGCGGTGCTGCCAGGCCACATACTGCTCATCAATAGCTCTAGGCCACTCGTCTTAGCACATCGTCACCTTATAACTTCTTTACTAGCCTCCTTGCTGGCCGCCACTGCTGCCGCCTTTGGAGTCGTCATTGCGAATGGTGCGGCGCTGGCGCTGACCGCCGTCGAGCTTGCCGAAGCGGTAGTTAAACGAAGCCCGAATGGAGCGCTGGTAGGAGTAGAAGCTACCCTGGTTGATGAAGTCGGGGGTGATGGTGGTGCTGCGGAACTCGCGCCCCGGAGCCAGGAAGTTGTTGATGCCCACCGTGAAATCGGCTTTCTCCGCGAGTAGCAGCTTCTTGGCGCTCAGGCCGTAATACAAACCGCCGGAATAGCGCGTTTGTAGCTCTACGCCCCCGGTCCAGAAGCCCCCGTACCCCTGCAAAGTATAGCCCTTGCCTAGCTTGTAGGAGCTGTTCACGTTCATGTAAACGCTGGCCCGGCGATTAGGCCGGTTCAGGATGCTGCTTCGAATGCTAGTAAAGTCGCCGCTGAGGTTGCTGCTCAGGTCCCAGTCTTTCACGGGTTTCCAGGAGCCGTACAGGTTTACGCCGTAGATGGTAGCAGTAGCCAGGTTGCCGTAGGTGGTTTCGTTGCGGGCCAGGGCCTCGTTGTACTGGCTGAACCGCTCAATGGAGTTGCCCGTGCGTCGCATAAAACCTGAAGCGTTCAGCGAAGTCTTTTCACCAAACGTGCCGTAGGTCAATTCCACCAGATCAGCTATTTCGGGCCGCAGCTTGGGGTTGCCAAAGTTCACGGAGTTAGGCGTAACCTGATTCACGTATGGGTTCAGGTAGAAAATCTGGGGGCGCTGAATGCGGCGGGAGTAGCTCAGCCGGAGGGTTTGCCCTTCTTTCTTGAGTGTGCGGGTGGCGCTCAGGTTAGGCAGCACGTTCAGGTAGTCGTTCTGGAAGCGGCCCGTCTCGCTCTGAAATTCACCTTTAATGGCTGTGCGCTCCAAGCGGGTGCCCAGGCTGATGGCATGCTTTTTCCCCAGGGCGAAGTTGTAGGTGCCGTACGCCGCCAGCACGTTTTGCTGGTAATTGAAGCGGTTTGAGCGTAAGTCGCTACGCACAAAGGCCGTTTGCTGGCTGGCTAGCAGGGTATCCACGGTGTAGTCGCTGCTCACGCGCCGGCGGATGTGCTTGGCCCCCATCTCCAACGTGTTCTTCTCCCCGAACGGGTGAGTGTAATCGGTTTGGAAGGTGGTTTCGAGGTTGCGGGCCACGTTGCGGCTGGCTTCTTGGTATTCAACTGGGCCCCGTAGCTCGGCGGTCGGGAATTGGTCGAGGCGGTACTGCTCGCGGCTGCGGTTGCTAGTATGCTGGGCTAGCACGCTCCACTCACGCCGCGGCTGCTTCTCCCCAAAGGTGCGGGTGTAGCCCGCGTTCAGGTCGTAGTTGCGGTTCACGTCGCGGCGGTTGATGTCGCGCGAGTACAGCGTGTCTAGCGCCGACTGGCCTAGGTACTGATTGAACAGCTTCTGGGGGGCGTTATTCCTGTAGAGGTTGCTGTTGCCGCTGAGGGTAAAGCTATGTTGAGGAGAGGGGTCGTAGGTGAGTTCTACCTGGCCGTAGCCCCCGTTGCCTTGGTTGCGGGAGGTAGTGCGCTCCGTAAGCTGGCCGGTGGTGCCATCGGGCAGGTAGCTGGTGCGGTCGGTGCTGCTCTTGAAAGGATAGAGGCTGCGGAAAGCGCTGAGCTTGGTGTTGATGCCCACCACGCCACGCTTGGCATTGAGGGCTCCGTTAAGGCCTTGGTTGCGGTTGCCTCCATTTATGCCCACGTTGCCACTCATGCCCTGCAGGCTGTTCTTCTTGAGCACAATATTGATGACGCCCCCTGAGCCCTCGGCATCATACTTCGCCGACGGGGCTGTGATAACCTCAATGGCCTTGATCTGGTCGGCCGGAATTTGCTTTAGCGCATCGGCCAGGTTGCCGGAAAGTAGGGCCGAGGGCTTATTGTTGATGAGAATGCGCACGTTGCTGGTACCGCGCAGCTGTACATTGCCCTCCCCATCGAGGTTTACCAGCGGTGTTTTGCGCAGAATGTCTGAGGCTGTGCCGCCGGTGTTGCTGGGGTCTTGCTCGGCGTTGTACACCAAGCGGTCGGGCTTGGTTTCTACCATTGGTTTGGCGCCCGTCACGGTTACGCCCGCCAGGTTTTGGGCCGAGGCGGTCAGCGTAAGGGTGCCTGCATCAGCCGCGCTACCCGTAAGGCTAATGGGCTCAAGCCGGGTAGCATATCCCACAAAACTGATTTGCAACCGGAAGGAGCCCGTGGGTAAGTCCTTAAGCTCAAACCGGCCTTGCTCGTCGCAGGTGGCCCCCGCGAGGGGCGTGGTGCCAGCGTCCGGCAGCAAGGCCACGGTGGCGTACTCAATAGGCTTTTGGGTGGCCGCATCCAGCACGCGCCCCGTTAGGCGGCCGGTGCCCTTGGATGTCTGCACCGCAGTAGGGGAAGGTGAGGAGGTTTGGCCCTGAATAACTGCCACCGGCAGCAACGCCAGCAGCACTAGAGTACTGAATTGCTTCATCTACAGCAGGAAAAAGATACGCAGAGAGAAATAGAATAGCTGCCCTATAAAGCAGCTTACACGCGGATAGGTGGCACAACTCGTCAAACGTAGAGCTTATTTTTTCCAACGCTCCCAAAATTCAACCAAGGGTAACTTCGCGGCATACTAACCCATGGTCTGCCTCAACCAGCCCCGGAATGTGGCCTAGCGGCTAAAGGGCCCAGTGGTTCGCTGAAACCAGCCTCAGATTGATTGAAGCCACCGGGGCACTGGTTGAAAAGGACCGTGCTAGTGGCCTACGAATAGCTACTTTAGGGCTGGAAGGCCAGTAGTGCTTCCAGCTTGCGCATGCGTACTTCTTTTTCCGCGGCCCGCCGCCCCCTGCAATTGCCCCGTTTCCTGAAAAGCCTGCCCTGGCCGCATATGGTGTGGCTAGGCCTGTTGCTGTACTTTGATGTGCAGCTGCGGCTGCTGCGGGTGGGGCCGTTTCTGCCGGTGCTGGAAGAGCATTTCTGGCTGAATGCCTTCTTGACTGATGTGCTCGACTCAGGCCTGTTCTACCTGAACTGGCTGCTGATGCCGCACCTCTTCGTCCGGACGCGGCTACCGGCCTATTTTCTCACGCTAGGCCTGGGGCTGGCCACGTTTACCATCTTGCGCATTGGCCTGAGCTACGCCTTTGAGGAGGTGAAGATCCAGGGCGTTTCGCAAACGCTGGACTACTACGTGCGGGTGCTGCAGTCGTATTACTTGCTACTGGGCGGCCTAATTTTGCTGCTGAGCTTCTTCCTGCGTCTGGCCGGCGACTACCTGCGGGAGCGAGACGACCGGCGCGAGCTAGAGCAGCAGCACCTGCGCACTGAGCTGGCCCTGCTCAAAACCCAGCTGCATCCGCACTTTCTCTTTAATACCCTTAACAACATTTATTCGCTCACGCTGAATGCCTCACCGCAGGCGCCGGAGGCGGTGCTGCGCCTCTCGGAGCTGATGCGCTACCAGCTCTACGACAGCGCCGCCGACACCGTGCCGCTGGCCCGCGAAATCAACCACCTACAAAGCTTCCTGACTCTACAGCACCTGCGCCTCCCGCCCGATGAAGCCGACGAGGCCATTCAGTTTACGGTGCTGCTGCCACCCGGGGCTGAGCACGCCTACCAACTGCCGCCCATGCTGCTGCTGCCATTGGTGGAAAACGCCTTCAAGCACGGCGACCTAACCGCAAGGCCACACGTGGTGCGCCTCTCGCTGGAGCTAGCCGACGACGGGCAACTGCACTTTACCGTGCGCAACCGGCGCGCTAACTCGGGCGCTGTGCCGCCCGGCCGGGGAGGGGTAGGGCTGGCTAATCTCAAGCGCCGCTTAACACTGCTGTACCCAGAGCAGCACGCGCTGGTGGTAGTCGAAAACAACGAGGAATATTCCGTTAGAATGTCGCTGCAGCTAGATAGAAAAGCGCTAGTCAGCTCGAAGATGGCTCCGGCGCCACAAGATGTGCCGGCACCTGTGGTACCTCTTCCTCAACCACTGGCCTAGAACTCCGACGCACAGCGCTACGAGGCTAGTCTCTGTACTGCGTGCGCTCCGGCCCAAAACTTACCTCATAACTCTACACTTCACCATTTCACACTCTATGGAATCTAACGTGCCGCGTCGTCCGCTCACCTGTGCTATTGTGGATGATGAGCACTTGGCCCTGAAGGTGTTGGCGGAGTATTGCGGGCAGGTACCGTTTTTGGAGTTGAAAGGCCAGTTTCAGGATGCCCTGACCGCCGTAGCCTTTCTGCAGGATAACCCCGTGGATGTGGTGTTCCTGGATATCCAGATGCCCCGCCTGACTGGCCTACAGCTGGCGCAGTTGCTGCCCCAGCCCGGGCCGCGCATCATCTTTACCACCGCCCACCCCGACTACGCCGTGCAGAGCTACGAGCTGCCCGCTCTGGATTATCTGCTCAAGCCCATATCCTTCGAGCGGTTTGTGCAGGCTGCCCACCGGGCCCGCGCGGCCCTAGGCCACTCGGCAACTGCCTCCGCTACAGTAGCGCCCGAAGCCCTGGCCGAAGCCCCCGCCGGTGAAGCGCTGTTTGTGCGCCACGACAACCGCCTGCGCCGCGTACTGGTAGCCGATATTTACTACGTGGAGGGCCAGAAGGAATACCTAATGCTGTACACCAGTGGCGGCAAAATCCTGACGCTGCAATCATTTCGGAAGCTGGAGGAGCTGCTGCCACCGGGCCGCTTTGCTCGCATCCACAAGTCCTACCTCATCAGCCTGCGCCACCTTGAGTATGTGGAGCGTACCCGCGTGCAAGTGCACGGCACCGCCCTTCCCATCGGCGAAACCTACCGCGACGCCTTCATGGAGCTGCTGCGGTATCATGGGAAGATGTGATTTTGGTGACGGAGTGACGGAGTGATGAGGTGATTAAGCAATCGAGTAAAATGTGATAAGTAAAAAGCACGTCATCCTGACGCAGGAAGGATCTTATCACGAGAATACTAGGCGCTAGGCCAGTCGTTCTTTCGTGGTAAGATCCTTCACAAGCTCAGGATGACGTGCCTTTACTCCGTCACTTCATCACTTTATCACCTAACTACTGCTGCCCCTGGCCCTGACCGCCGTCACTGCCTTGCTTGGTGTCGTCGTTCTGGATGCTCTTGCGACGCTTCTGGGGCTGCGTGCTGGCTTTACCGAAGCGGTAGTTGAAGGCCAGGCGCACCCCACGCAGGTAGATGTAGTTGTTGCTCTCCTGCCGGAATTGGTCGGTATCGAGGATGGAGCGCAGGTTGCGGGTGGCCGAGAGGAAGTTATCGGCGTTCAGGGTCAGGTCGGCTTTATCCTTGAGCAGGTTCTTGCGCAGACCTACTGAGTAGAACGTCCAGGCCGCTTGCTTGCCTTGCAGCTGTACGCGCGGCGAGTTCAGGCCTCCAAAGAACTGCAGGCTCAGGCCCTTCTCAAATTTATAACCCGAGTTCAGGTTCAGGTTATACATCACCCCGCTGTTGTTCAGCCCCAGCGCGGGGCTTTTCAGCGACACGTAGTACACGTTCACGTTACCGCTTACGTCCCACTTGGGCAGAGGCTTCACCGAGCCGAACAAGCTGACCCCGTAGGTAGCATTGCGGCCAATGTTGCGGAAGGTCTGATTGTTAACGCCCTGCTCATCCACGAAGCGGTAAGACTCAATGGCATTGCCGGTGCGGCGTGCATACGTGCTCATGTTCAGCACCGCGCCCTTCACAAAAGTGGTGTAGTTGATTTCGTAGCTGTCCGTCAGCTCGGGGCGCAGTTGCGGATTACCGTAGCTGATGTTGAGGGTATCGGAGGAGTTGATAAAGGGGTTCAGGAAGAAAATCTGGGGCCGCTGAATCCGCCGCGAATACGCTAGGCGCAGGGTTTGACCGGGCTTCTTGGGGTTCTGAGGCTGGTAGCTCATGCTCAGGTTAGGCAGCACGTTGGTGTAGTTCTGCGTTACGCCTGAGTTTTCGGTCTGTTGCTGCTGGAAGTTGCCGTTGATGCGGGTGTTTTCGGCCCGCGCGCCCAGCTTGAAGCTCACCTTCTTTGAGGCCGAAAACCCGTAGGTGCCGTAGGCCGACAGCACATCCTGGTTGTAATCGAACAGGTTCGAGCGGTCCGGGTTGTACACGGGGTCGAGGCTGCGTACGCTGGGGCTGTTGAATACGTCGTAGTCGCTGCTTACCCGGCGCAGAATGGCTTTGGCGCCAGTTTCCAGCAACGCGGTTTCCGAGAACGGATGGGCGTAGTCGGTTTGCAGGGTAGTTTCGAGGTTGCGGGCTAGGTTGTCCGACTCTTCGCGGTAGTTCTTGGCCAGGTTCTCGCTGGTGTTGCCCGCAAACTGGTCGAGGTAGTAGGCCTGCACGTTGCGGTTGCGGGTGTGCTGGGCCAGCACGCTCCACTCGCGGCGCTTCTGCTCGAAGGTGCGAGTGTACGAGCCGCTCAGATCGTAGCTCTGGGTGCGGAAGCGGCGCTCCGTGTCGCGCGTGAACTGGCTGGATACGGGCAGCAGCACATTGTTGAACTGGTCGTAGTTGCCGCTGTTGCGGAACAGGTTACCCTGCACGCTCAAAGTAAGGTTATGGTACTGGGCCGGGTCGTAGTCGAGGCCTAGGCGCCCGAAGCCGCCGCCACCCAGGGTGTTGCCGTCGCCATCCTGATCCAGCTGCTTGGTCTCGGTGCCATTGGGGCTTTTGAGGTAGCGCACCAAATCGTTGCGGTTGGGGCTATAGAAGGCAAAGCCGCTCACTGAGCTGGTGAGGCCCACCTTGCCCTTGCGGTAGTTGAGCGTAGCGTTGCCGTTGGAGCTGCGCGTACCGCCGGCTAGGCCTACCGAGCCGTTCACGCCTTCCAAGCTATTCTTCTTTAGGATAATGTTGATGATACCGCCGGTGCCTTCCGCATCATACTTAGCCGAGGGCGTAGTAATCACCTCCACGCTCTTGATCTGGTCGGCCGGAATCTGCTTCATGGCATCAGCCACTGAGGAGGCCACAATGCCCGAGGGCTTGTTGTTGATGAGCACGCGCACGTTGCTGGTGCCGCGTAGCTCCACGTTGCCGTCGGGGTCTACGTTCACCAGGGGCACTTTGCGCAGCACATCGGCCGCCGTGCCGCCCGAGTTGGTGATGTCCTTGTCGGCGTTATAAACGATGCGGTCGGGCTTGGTTTCTACCACCTCCCGCTCGCCGGTTACAGTTACCTCACCCAGCTTCTGCGCCGCCGACTGCAGCGTGAGTGTGCCCAGGTCGGTGGCACCGTCGGTGATGATTACATTTTGGGTGCGGCTGGTGTAGCCCACAAAGCTCACCTGCAGCCGGTAAGAGCCAGCAGCCAGCCCTTTCAGGCTGAAGCGGCCCCGCTCATCGCAGACGGTACCATCAATGGGCGTGTTACCGGCCATCGGGAGCAGCGCCACGGTAGCATACTCAACTGGTTTCTTGGTAGCGGCATCCTGAATAATTCCCGTCAGTCGGCCAGCGCCCTGCGGAGTTTGGGGCAGAACTGGTTTGGCGGCGGGCGCCTGGCCGGGGGCACCGGCGGGGCGAGTACCAGCAGGGGCGCCGGCGGGTGGCGCAGTCTGCGCCATAGCTGGGGCCGATAGCAGGCCCGTTAAGACTAAGGATAGAGGTAGATAGGAGTTTTTCATCAGTGAAACGCAGATTGCACTAGCAAAGAGCAGGTAAAAAGGAGGAAGTTAAAAGTGAAATCTGCTGAGCCGTAGGAAGGGGAGGCTGAGCGGTAGAAGTAGGTGGCTGAAGTGCTGCGCTGGCGCAGAGGCACCGTTGAGCTTAGCAGGGTTGCACCATGACTAGATAAAAAGCTGGCTAGGCCACTTAATCGGCGCGGCGCAGCTGCAGTAGCACGTACCCAATGAGGAGGGCGCCGGCAAACCACGCCAGGCTGTACCACTCATGCTTGGCCAACTCGTGTGCTACCTGTAGGCCACTACCCTTCACCATTTTCATGAGCATGGTAGTGCCAATGGGCGCCGAATACGGAATCTTATCCACGTGCTCCCACTTGAGCAGAGCAATGGTAGCCACCACCGCGCCCATGCCCACGCCCACCGGCACCACAAAAGAGCGCCAGTACAGGCTTACAATGTACTGCACCGCCAGCAGCCCCAGCGTGGCTACGTAAGTGTGGCCTAGCATCCAGAGCACCGTTTGCACCGGCGCCTGGTGGGTTTGGAAGCCTAGCCCCGGCTTCACTAAGCCTAGCAGAAAACCAGCCCCCAGCAGCAAGCCCGCAAATAAGCTCAACGCCAACGCATTCAGCGCCAGCAGCACCAGCAGCTTGGAAGTGAATACCGCGCCCCGGCCTACTGGCAGAGCAAACAGGTGCTTCCAGGCCCCCGACTTGGTCTCAACGTTTACAACCAAGCTGGTGAGTAGCACCACAAACAGGGGCAGCAGCAGGGTACCGGCGGTTTGCCAGGCCATGCTCACAAACTGAGGCCATGGGTCAACCCCACCCCGGATAATGTATTGGCCTTTGAAGTAAAAGATACAAAACGTGAGCAGCACCGGTAGCGCGCCACTAAACAACGACAGCCGCAGGGCCGCCGTGCGGCGCAGCTTCAGTACGTCTCCTGACAACGCACGCTGCAACTGCAGCAGGGGCGAAGGGGTAGCCGGCAAGGCTACGGCAAACTCGGCGGAGGGTAGGGTAGCGCTCATATGGCGGCGTTGGTTTCGGTGAGGTGGAGGAAGGTGTCTTCGAGGCTGGGCTGCTCTGAGCGGAGGCCGTATATCGGCTGCCCGGCAGATACAAGAGCTTCGGCCAACATGGCTACTTGCTCGCGGGAATGATAGGGCAGGCGCAGCGTGCCTAGGCCAGTTATGGTAGCCTCGCTGAGCAGCTGGGGTAGCAGGTTGCGGCAGGTGTCGGCGCTGGCCGTCTCCAGCACCAGGTGGGCCCGACCCGTTTGCAAGTGCTGCAGCTCTGGTAGGCTACCCTGAAACACCAGCTTGCCCTGCTGAATAACACCCACGTGAGTAGCCACTTTTTCAATCTCGGCGATGAGGTGGCTAGAGAGCAGAATGGTTTTGCCTACGCTTTGCAGCCGCCGCAGCAGCTCCCGCATCTCTATAATGCCGTTGGGGTCGAGGCCGTTGGTGGGCTCATCCAGCATCAGCAGGTCGGGGTCGGGAAGTAGGGCCAGCGCCAAGCCCAGGCGCTGCCGCATCCCGAGGGAGTACTCCTTGGCCGGGCGCCGCGCCGAGGCAGTGCTCAGGCCCACCAACTCCAGCACCTCGGCAGTGCGGGCGGCCGGAATGCCGCGCAGGCGGCGGGTAGCCTCCAGGTTCTCGTACCCCGTGAGGTGGTCGTAGAGGGAGGGGTTTTCGATGAGGGCGCCCACCCGGCTGAGCAGAGCTACTCGGTGCTGAGCCAGGTCGTGGCCGAAGAGGCGCACCGTGCCGGCGGCAGGCCGCAGCAGGCCTAGCAGCAGCCGCATAGTCGTGCTTTTGCCCGCTCCGTTCGGTCCCAGAAACCCATAAATGCTGCCCGTGGGCACTTGCAGGTTGATATTGTGGAGGATAGGCCGCTGGCCGAAGCGGAAGGATAGGTCCTGGGTTTCCAGGAGTAATGTAGGAGTTATCATAGCGCAGAAAGAATCGTAGAACCGGAAGCAAACCTAGGCAGCGGGCTATATCCTAATTCTGCTATTCAACCAACGCAAAGTGCTAGGCCTGTAACAGTTCGTTTTGCCCGTCAAACGCATCAAATCCGTTCCTGAACTGGCCTAAGTCAGGTTCACCGCGGGCAAGGAGGCGTTGGCGGGCCCTAGGGCCGGGTTGATTGAAAAGGGCGCTGTGTGGAGCCGGTAGCAGCGTATTTTTCGGCATGGAAATATCATCCGTACCGCTTACAGGCCTAGGCTCAGAAGAAGCTGCTACCCGGCGTAGTTGGCGGGCCCGGTTCCGCTCCCTGCTCCGACCCACTAACTGGTCGGTGGCGCCGGATGCCGGGCGGGTGCCCGCCGGAATTCATGCCTTGCTGTGGCTGTGGCTGTTAGCCTTCGATTTCCTAAAGCTTATCAATCCCGTTTCTGGCCTCACGCACGTGCCCACCACTCCCGCAGAGTGGCAACCGCTGCTGACGCTGCTGGGTCGGTTGGCCCTGGAAGACCTTGCTGCCGCTACCTTGTTTTACCTAACGTGGCGCTGGCTGATTCCGCGGACGCTGGCCCGGGCCCAGGTTATTCAGTACCTGTTGCTAGCCACGCTGCTCGTCACGCCCTATGCCCTGGTGATTGGCGAAATTACCTACCATACGTCGCCGAAAAAGGGGGGGAGGAGCACGTACCAGGTCACGGAGACTGCGCCTGGCCAGAAGAAGCCCATTACCACCGTGGTAAAGCCTTCCAAGTCGGCTATTACGGAGGAGTGGATGCGGGTGCTGGCCGCGGGGTTTGTGGGCGTATTTATTGTGGGCAGCAGCTCGGCCTTGCGCATCACCGGCGACTACGTGCGCGGGCAGCGCAACCGCCGCGAGCAGGAACGCCAGCAGCTACTGACGGAGCTGGCCATGCTCAAAACTCAGATCAACCCGCACTTCCTCTTCAACACGCTCAACAACATCTACTCCCTCACCAGCCGCAAGTCCGACAAGGCCCCGGAGGCAGTGCTGCGCCTGGCCGAGATTATGCGCTACCTGCTGTATGAAAGCAGCACCGATACCGTACCACTGAGCCGGGAGCTGGCCCACCTGAATGCGTTTCTGGATTTGCAGCGCCTGCGCCTGCCCGCCTCTGCCCCCGATGCCATTCGGCTGGATATCAGCGGCGCCTCGCCCGACTGTGCCCAACCCATTGCGCCGCTACTGCTGCTGCCGCTGGTAGAAAACGCTTTCAAGCACGGCGACCTAGCCGCTAGGCCAGTGGCGGTGCATATTGTGCTGGAGTTGGCGGCCGATGGGCTAATCCGCTTCTCGGTACTCAACTACGTGGCCGACCCCGATGCCGCCCGCGACCTGCCCAAGCAACCCGGTGGGGTGGGCCTCGTGAACCTGCACCGGCGGCTTGAGCTGCTGTACTCGGGGCGCTACACCTTGGAGGTGCAAACTCCCCCCGGCCAACACAAGGTTACGCTTACGCTGCAAAGCTAGGCCACCGCGGCCGGGCTGCACTGGCCTAGCACCGGCCATTTATCGCCACTCAGGCAACCGTTCGGTAGCACTAGGCATCTCGGGCATAGGCTGTTGCTTGAACGTGCTGCCAAGCAGAATGCTGGCCACCAGTATATTTACCGCTAGCCGCTACAACCAGCCTACAACAGGTTGCCTCTCAACCAATCAACTCCATACCTCTACTTCATGACCTGCGCTATCCTCGATGATGAACCCCTGGCTCTCGACTTGCTAGCTGATTATTGCGCGCAGGTACCTGGCCTAGAGCTGAAAGGGCAGTTTGATGATGCGCTGGCTGGCCTAGCCTTTCTGCAGGATACGCCCGTAGACCTAGTGTTTCTGGATATTCATATGCCGCGCCTCACCGGTGTGCAGCTGGCGCAACTGCTGCCCCAACCTGGCCCGCGTATCATCTTCACCACTGCTTACGACCAGTACGCCGTGCGTAGCTACGAGCTGAACGCCGCCGATTATCTGCTTAAGCCCATTGCCTTCGAGCGGTTTCTGCAAGCCGTGCAAAAGGTACGGCAGCAACTGGCCAGCAGCAGCGCAGCCCCACAGGCTACTGGCCTAGCGCCTGCCCCAACGGCCCCCACTGAGCCTCAGGCAGCCTCCGCCGATGCTATGTTCGTCAAGAATGAGCACCGCCTGCAGCGCGTCGCCTTCAATGATATTCTCTACATCGAGGGCATGAAGGAGTACCTTATGATTTACACTACCACGGGCAAAGTGCTCACGTTGCAATCGTTCCGGCGGGTAGAGGAGGTGCTACCGCCCGACCGCTTCGCCCGCATTCATAAATCGTATCTGGTGGCGCTAAGCCGCATTGAGCACCTGGAGCGCGGCAAAGTGCAGGTAGCCGGCCGTCTCCTGCCCATCGGCGATACGTACCGGGAGTCGTTTGCTAGCCTAATTAAGGCATATAATCAGTTATAACAGTAAATGTAGAAAATACAACAGCCCGGTCAGGTTTTCCTGACCGGGCTGTTGGGTATAGAGGAGTTTGCCTCCCTTACTTCGCCAGCTTGCTGGCAATTTCGGCGGTGTGGCGGCCTTGGAAACGGGCACCTTCCAACTCATTTTCGCTAGGCTGACGCTCGCCTTGGCCACCGGCCACGGTGCTGGCGCCGTAGGGCGTGCCGCCGGTTACGGTTTCGTGGCCCATCTGACCCTGCCAAGCGTAGGGCAGGCCTACAATCACAAAGCCGTGGTGCAGCAACTCGGTGTGGAAAGAACGGATAGTGGTTTCTTGGCCGCCGTGCTGGGTGGCCGTGCTCACGAACACACCGCCGGCTTTGCCTACCAATTTACCCTGGGCCCAGAGGGAACCCGTTGAGTCCATGAAGGCCTGCATCTGGCCGCACACGTTGCCGTAGCGGGTAGGCGTACCGAAGATGATGGCATCGTATTGTTCTAGCTCGTTCGGCGTAGCTACCGGAATATGCTCAAATGCCTTTTGCGCTCCAGTAGCGCCAATTTGGTCCAGAATGTTCTGGGGCAGTGTTTCGGGCACGCGCTTAACCACTACTTCGTTGCCGGCTACCTGACGGGCACCTTCAGCTACGGCTTCGGCCATTTTCCAGATGTGACCATACGTGGAGTAGAACAGGACAAGAGTTTTCATGGGGTATAGGGTTTGGGTGAAAGAGGTAAGGTGAAGTCTGCCAAACGTATGTACAGACACTAGGTTGCTGCAAGAATAAGTAGGGCTAATATATGTACATACATGATAACATCTGACAATGTTGCGGTCGATTTATTCCCACTATCTATCTACTACCTGATGGCCACGCATTCTGGAGATTGTAAATTTATCCGGATGGTATGCAACCAAACGGACGAGGACTGGCATCTTCATTCCGAAACCCCGCCTCACCTGCATGTGGTAGGGTTCAGACTACCCTTTTTTATTCTATTCAGTAGCGTATGCAGCATTCTTACTTGCGCGGCTCAGAACCCCAGGCGGGGGCGGCCGCTGGTGAGCGTCTTACCACCGGACCCCGTGCGGGCCGGGTAACTCCATGAGCGCTTTGTCGGCGTCAATAGGAGGGGGCGGGCTGCGCAGCCTGTTACCAGGCCGAGCCACCACTGCACGCTCGGAGTCCCTATCCTCGTCGTTATCCGCTCCTGTGCGCACTATCACTCCGCCTTCGCAGCTCTCCGACAATGAGCTGCTCGACGGTTGCCTGTCTGGTAGCCGCCTGATGCAGAAATACCTGTACGAACGTTTCGCGGGCCGCATGATGGCCGTGTGCATGCGCTACGCTCAAACCACCTTTGAGGCCGAAGACGTGCTGCAGGAAGGGTTTCTGACGGTGTTTAAAAACCTGGGTAGCTTCCGCCGGGAGTGCCCCCTAGAATTCTGGATTCGCCGTATCATGGTGAATGCCGCCCTGCGCCAGCACCGTCGCAACGCGCCCCTGGTAGCTGTTAGCGACGGTGGGGAATACCCCGAGGACTTGGCCGGCGAAGAGTTTACCCTCTCAAACTACAATTTCGAAGAGCTCTTGGGCATGATTCAGGACTTGGCGCCGCGCTACCGCATGGTGTTCAACCTGTTTGCCATTGAGGGCTATGGGCACAAGGAAATCGGCGAGATGCTGGGAATTTCCGAAGGCACCAGCAAATCACAATATTCCCGGGCTCGGGCAATCTTGAAAAGTAAAGTAGAGCGTCTCGACGCGCAGCGTACCCATGGCTTCCGCTCCTAATAATATGTCTAACAACCCGCGCCCCTCCGGCGACCTGGAACACTTGTTCCGGCAAACCTTCGCGGAGGCCGAAATTCAGCCACGCACGAACCTCTGGGAACAGCTCGACCACGAGCTGGTAGTACAACAAAATGATACCTATCGGCGCCGCCTGACGGTGCACCGGTGGGTGGCCGCAGCCTGCCTGCTGCTGGCGCTGGGCTTCGGCGGTTGGGCTGCTATGTGGCAACTCAACAAAGGCAACTCGCGGCAGCTGGCTTCCGTTGGCGCACGCTCTGGTAATACCCATAGTGGCCTAGGCACCGGAACATCAGCTGAAAATCAAATAGCCCAGTCGGGCCAAGACGGTGCGGCATCTAGCGCCGCCCTAGGTGGTGCACAAGCTGCTGCCGATGCGCAGACGGATGGCTTGCTGGCAACTGGTCCGCTAGGCCACTCGGGAGCACATAGTACTGCAACGGAAGGCGCAGCAGAAAGCCTGTATGCGGCGGCTGGCGCACCTAGTTCGGCTCATGAACAGGCCTACCAAGCAGGTAGCCTAGGGAATTATGCTGCCGGCTACCCCAGCGCATACGGGCGCTCTGGTCGCACTCCGGCGGAAAGCAGTGTAAACTACGGCTTTGCCTCCCAGGGCCAGTACGGCGCTACTTCTACCTCCGACAATGTGCTGAGCCTTTCTTACCTGACGTCGCGGCTGCGGAACTCTTTGGGTCTAGGCCTGCCCGATACCCTGAAACCTTCTCTGTTGGCGCAGCCAGCCCCGGCTGCCACCCAACTAGCGGCGGTAGAGGCGCCGGAGGCAGAGGAGCGCCAGTCGCCTAAGCTGTGGCATCGCTTGCGTGTAGGCGGAACGTATGCCGCCTCGGCTTATAACCCCAATATCAACTTCTCGCAGGCCGATAGCAAGGTGAAAGCCGATGCCGTAACGCTAGCCCTCAACAGCTACTACCGCGAGAGTGCCGAAACGGAGTACCGCCGTAACCTGCGGGCTGGCCTAGCCCAGCGTGTCGCTCTCACCCTTGACTACGCCATCAGCAAAAAGTGGAGCGTAGGCTCAGGAGTGGAAGTTGCCGAGCAGCGAGCTTCCTCTGCTACTTCGTATGGCTTTATAGATGGCAAGCAAGTACGCAGCAGCGACCTAGTGATGTTCAACTCTAGCGCTGGTGTGCGCGCGCCGGTACCCCGGGAAGCGCGTACTACCTCCTACCGCTACCGTAGCACAGGTATTCCCGTAACGGTGCGCTACGGCTCCAGCAAGCCCGGTGCCACGCTCTACGCCAAAGTGGGCGCTGCCGTAAACGTGCTCCTGAGCTCGCACTCTGAGCTGGAAGGCTCCCCCACGGTTACCCGCACCTACACGATGTCGTCGCAGGAGTCGCCGTACCGCAAGGTGATGACCACGGTGCGCGGTGGGGCCGGCGTGCGGTACCAGCCTGCCACTGCCAAGTGGAGCCTCGCCGTAGGGCCCGTTGCCGAAGCCGGCCTGACTACCCTCAACGCCCACCCCAACCAAGCGACTCTGCACCAGAGCCGCCCCTATTCCGTGGGCCTCGAAGCCAGCGTGGAATTTGGCACCACCCGGCCAGTAGTAGCGCTGCACTAACCCAGCAGCACAAGGTGGCCAGCCCCCAACAAGCATACGGAGGCTGGCTGCGTCGGGCGCGGGCATTTCACCTCTCCTGAGCTGTTCGCACGGCTTGGCTCTCCTCTCACCACCCTCTATGAATCGAATCTTTACCCTATTGGCCGCCGGGCTGCTTTTTCTACTTACTGCCTGCAACGCCGATTTATCTGAAGATGCGGCGGCTCCCCCTTGCCCCGCCGACTTTTCGGTCACGCTCATTGAGCAGCTCAAGCAAAAGCCCAAGCAGAACCCCGCCGTCGAGGTGACGCAGTACACGTATAAAGGCAACACGGTATATTTAGTAACCGGCGGCTGCTGCGACAACTTCAACTACCTGTTCGACCACTGTGGCAACGTGCTGTGCGCGGCCAGCGGCGGCCCGGCGGGCAAGGGCGACGGCCGCTGCACCGATTTTTCGACTACTGCCACCAATCCCGTCCTACTCTGGCGCGACCCGCGGTAGAGGTGAAATGGTGAGACGGTAAGTTTTTCGTTCTAGTGGCCTACGCGGCGCGCTAGGCCACTCTTTACCGATGTGCTGTCTTGCTGGGGTTTCTGCTATTGGCCTAGGCCTCTGGCTATGGAATGAAACGCGTCTATTTATCAGATGCGTTTTTTCTTTTACCGGGAAACCTCCCGTATTCTAATTCAGTTATCATAGGCTACCCTTTCTGGCCTATATTTCCCTGCATGGAATACCAACTGACCTCAGAGTTTAAACCCACCGGCGACCAGCCTACCGCCATTGCGCAATTGGTAGAGGGCGTTACTAACGGGGAGCCGGCGCAGGTGCTGCTGGGAGCCACCGGCACGGGTAAAACCTTTACCATGGCCAACGTAATTGCCCAAACGGGCAAGCCGGCCCTGGTGCTCTGCCACAATAAAACCCTGGCTGCGCAGCTCTACGGCGAGTTCAAGCAGTTCTTCCCCAACAACGCCGTCGAGTACTACATCAGCTACTACGACTACTACCAGCCGGAGGCTTACATTGCCAGCACCGACGTTTTCATCGAGAAAGACCTGGCTATTAACCAGGAGATTGAGAAGCTGCGGCTGCATTGCACCTCCACGCTGCTCTCGGGCCGCCGCGACGTGATTGTGGTGGCGTCGGTGTCGTGCATTTACGGTATTGGTAACCCCGAGGAGTTCGGGAAAAACGTGATTTACCTGGCGCCAGGCCTACGGTATTCGCGCAACAACCTGCTCTATTCCTTTGTGCAGATTCTGTACTCGCGCACTGAGCAGGAGTTTACCCGCGGCTCGTTCCGGGTAAAGGGCGATACGGTGGACATCTTCCCGGCTTACGCCGACCACGCCTACCGCATTTTCTTCTACGGCGACGAGATTGAGGCCATTCACAAGATTGACCCGGCCAGCGGCAAAAAGCTGGGCGACGAGAAATCGGTGACCCTGTACCCGGCCAACCTGTTCGTGACGGGCAAGGACACGCTTAACCAGGCCATCAAGGAAATTCAGTTCGACATGGTGCAGCAGCACGCCTACTTCGAGAAGGAAGGGCGCGATGCCGAAGCCAAGCGCATTGTGGAGCGCACGGAGTTCGACCTGGAAATGATTCGGGAATTGGGCTACTGCTCGGGCATTGAGAACTACTCGCGCTACTTCGATGGCCGGCAGCCGGGCTCCCGGCCCTTCTGCCTGCTCGACTATTTCCCCGACGACTACCTGCTGGTAGTAGACGAAAGCCACGCCACCATGCCTCAGATCCGGGCCATGTGGGGCGGCGACCGGAGCCGCAAGGCCGCCCTTATCGAGTACGGGTTCCGCTTGCCTTCGGCCTTCGATAACCGCCCGCTCACGTTCAACGAGTTTGAGAGCATGATTCGGCAGGCCGTTTTCGTGTCGGCTACACCCGCTGACTATGAGCTAGCCCGTGCCCAGGGCGTGGTGGTAGAGCAAATCATTCGTCCGACTGGCCTACTGGACCCGGAAATTGACTTGCGCCCCAGCGTCAATCAGATTGACGACCTGCTGGACGAGGTAGATAACCGCGTGAAAATGGGCGACCGGGTGCTGGTGACAACGCTGACCAAGCGCATGGCCGAGGAGCTGCAGAAGTACATGGAGCGCTTGGGCATTAAGTCTCAATACGTGCACTCTGATGTGAAGACCCTGGACCGCGTGGAGATTCTGCGCCAACTGCGCCTCGGCGAAATCGACGTGCTGATTGGGGTAAACCTGCTGCGCGAAGGCCTTGACTTGCCGGAAGTAAGCTTGGTAGCCATTCTGGACGCCGATAAAGAAGGCTTCCTGCGCGACCAGCGCAGTTTGATTCAGACTATGGGCCGTGCCGCCCGTAACGACCGGGGCAAGGTCATTATGTACGCCGACCGGATTACGGGCTCAATGCAGCGGGCCATTGATGAAACCAACCGCCGCCGCGCCACCCAAATGGCCTACAACGAGGAGCACGGCATTACACCCCGCACGGTGCGTAAGTCCCGTGAGGCCATCATGGAGCAAACGTCCTTGTCAGACTACCGCATCGTTGAGGCGCAGGGCTACGCTGGTCCTTCCGATGATGTAACTCTTGCTATTGCGGCCGAGCCGGTAGTATCGGTAATGGCACGCCCTGAGCTGGAGAAGCTTATCAAGCAAACCGAAAAGCAGATGGAAGCCGCCGCCAAAGACCTCGACTTCCTGACCGCCGCCAAGCTCCGCGACGAGTTAGCCGCCCTCAAGCAGGTGCTTAAAACCAAGCGCGAGTAGCATAGCGCCGGCTCCAATCTGCCAGTATAAGAGCTTTGTGCTTCAGGCACCCGAGTCCTACATCAAAGTTTAGATTGCGGGCCAAGACTGCACTTCGGCACGAAAGTAGAAAGAAGGCACTGGCCTAGCGGGTTGCAACACGCCCGCTAGACCAGTGCCTTCTTTCATTATTTCTCTTACAGCTTATGTCTTTATCCTTACGCCTCAGTATGCTGTTACCCGCTGTATTGGTGCTACAGCTGGCCGCGGCCCAATCAACTCCTCCGCACGCTAAGAGCCAGGCAAGCCCATTGCCCAACCTCCCAGAAACGGCACTGCAGCCTGTACTTATGAGCACGGTGCTGCCAGCGGCCGGAGGGCAGCGGTTTCAGTACCAGATTGTGCGGCTCTACAACGACCGGTGCGTGTATCTGGCACCGGCTTGGCATGGCCAGACTAAACTGCAGCCACCCAAGCAGGGGCTGTTTTCCAACCCCGAGCCTGGCGAAGTAGATGCGCTGTTAGTAGGAGCGCTGAATGAGCTAGCCCAGGAAGGATGGGAGCTGGTGGAGGTGCAAACCTCGGCTCAGCCCATCAAAGCCACACAAAAGGTAGAAACCTCCCTGGCCTACAATGATCCGCAACGGCCTACCTACACCGGTACCACTGCTATAGAAACGCTCACTCAAACGCGCTACCTGTTCCGGAAGCCCCTTACGCCGGCTTCTTCAACACCACGCTAATACGGCCGTTGCGTTCCAGATAGGCCCGTTCTACCTGAGTCACGTCGTCGAGGTTGCCACTATTGCGGAGGCCTTCCCGTAGGTCCTTCTCCGAAAAGCTAACCTTGCGGAGGTTAAGCGGTAGGAGCTGGCCGTGGTCGATGAGAAGTAGCGCATCGCCCTTAACCAAGCGGCCTACCGTGTCGGAGAAGAACGCCACGTAGGTGAGCAGTCGGTATAGGCCTATAAGCACGGCACCCGCTGCCAGCGTAGCCCCGAAGGGAGAGGCCGCCACAATCGCGCGGCTCAGCACAGCCCCAAACACCACCTTCAGTACCATGTCGAGGGTGCTACCGCTGCCGAAAGCTTGGTGGCCTGCCAGGCGTAACAGGGCAAGCGCCCAGAGGAACACCACAATGGCGCGGGCGCACATCTGCAGGGTAGTGATACTGTGCGAACTCGCGTGGAGGCCGAGGAGGTCTGATAGAAAGTGCATAGTAGGAGGGGAGTTAACAGTTCGGTAACATAGCTATACCCACGCGCAAATAGCCAGGTTGCTGTGGAGCTATACTCTAGAATAGTAGGCCTAGCGGGCTACCTTTGACCATAACTTGCTGGGCCGATAAGCTGAGCACCTCGCTATTCTGAAGTATTGTTATATGCGGGTACCCCTGCGCCAATGGGCTTCTGGCCTTCCTGTTCAAGTATACATTCTAGTGCTGTTAGTGGCCAGCGTACCCCTGCTATATGGCCTCGGCACCACTGGTATGCGTCCGTGGGATGAGGCGCGCCTTGCCATCAACGCCAGCGAAATGGCCCTGAACAAGCAGTGGCTGGTAACGCACATAGGGGGGCAGCCCGACTTATGGAACACCAAGCCGCCCCTAATGATCTGGCTGCAGGTGCTGGCCATTTGGCTGCTGGGTAACACCGAGTTGGCTATCCGGCTGCCCAGTGCCTTGGCGGCCTTTGCGACCTTGAGCCTACTGTACTGGTTTAGCGTCCGGACGCTGCGCGATATGGGCACGGGGGTGTTGTCTTGTTTGGTGCTACTGACCTCTCTGGGCTACACTGGATTCCACATGGCGCGCAGCGGAGATTATGATGCCCTGCTCGGATTCTGGCAAACGCTCATCTGGACAGCCTTTTTTCGGTACCTGGAAGACGGCCGCCCCCGCGACTGGTGGCTGCTGACGGCGGGCCTTATTGGGGGCGCTCTAACGAAAAGTATTGCGGGCTTGCTCGGCCTGCCGGCGCTGTTGCTCTATGCCCTTTACCGCCGGCAGGCAGGGAAGCTGCTTACCCAATGGCGAGTTTACACGGGGCTAGGCCTGTTCATCATGACAGTAGGAGGCTACTATGTGCTGCGCGAACTGGCGGCGCCAGGCTACTGGCAGGCCGTGCAGTACAACGACCTGCTGGGGCGCTACACTACAGTGCAGAACAATAACCTAGGCTCACCGCTGTTCTACCTTTTGTACCTGAAGAACCAACAGTTTGTGCCGTGGTATTTATTTGTGGGGCCCGCGGTACTGCTGCTATGGCTGCAGCCCAACCCGGTGCTGCGGCGGGCAGCTGTGTTGATAGGCCTGTTTGCCGGTACCTGGCTGTTGCTCATCAGCAACTCGGCCACTAAACTCATGTGGTACAGTGGGCCAATATTACCGGCGCTGGCCCTACTGGTAGGCCTGGGCCTAGCGTGCATCTTCCGGGCGTTGCACCAGCAATATGCCCCCACGTGGAGCACCGGGACAAGTCTGGCGCTGTTCGTGGGTCTGGTCTTTTGGCTGCCCTACCGGTTGCTGCTTGAGAGCATCACCACTCTGGAAAAAAGCAGATATACCGAGTACCATCCTTATCGGGCGTATCTCTCCTCATTGCCAACAACGCACCCAGGCCTCACGCGTTTCACGGTGCTGTCGCCGGTGTTGTTTGATGATATAGTGTCGCCGAAGCCCCACGAGCCTACCCTCGACTATAACCCGGTGCTGCAGTACTACCAACTGGCCTGCCGCACCGAGAAAGGTCTTCAGTTTCAACTTAAAAGTGCCCGCCAGATTCCGGAGCTGCACCCCCAGGATACGGTAGTGGTTTGCGCCGTCCAGGTGCGCCCTCAGCTCGACTCCGCATTTACAACCCGCGTGCTGTACCAGGATGGGCCGTGCACTACGCTGATACTCGGGCAGCGAAAATAGGCCTAGGCCAGTACCAATTCAGCAGAGCAGCTTGTAGCCGATGCCGCGCACATTTACAATCTGCACCTGAGGGTCGTCTTTGAGGTAGCGGCGCAGGCGGGTGATAAACACATCGAGGCTGCGGCCATTGAAGAAGCTGTCGTCGCCCCAAATTTCCTGCAGTACGGCGGTGCGGGCCAGCACCTAGTTGCGTTGGTTGTAGAGGTGCTTGAGCAGCTCGGCCTCACGGTGGGTTAGCTCCTCCTCGTGCAGGCCTAGCCGCAGGCGTTGCTTCGGGTAATCAAACTGATAGCGGCCGATACCCAGCAACCCAGCCGGCGCCGCGGCTGGGGCTGGCGTCCCCAGGCGGGCCCTGATGCGCACAATCAGCTCATCCATGCTGAAAGGCTTTTTGAGGTAGTCGTTGGCGCCCAGCTCAAACCCCCGCACCACGTCGGCCGGTTGGGAGCGGGCCGTGAGGAAGATAATGGGCACCGCAGGGTTGTCGCGCCGGATGATTTCCGCCAGGGAAAACCCATCGAGGCGGGGCATCATCACATCGGCCACCACCACCACGTCGGGGCACTGCTCCCGGAACAGTTCCAGGCCTTCCTGCCCATCGGCGGCGTAGCGCACCGTAAAGCCGCGCACCTCTAGGCTGTCTTTCACAATCATGCCCAGCGCGGGTTCGTCTTCAATAAGGAGAATGGAAGGCATGGGGGAGAGAAGGGAAGTAAGAGGTGATGAAACAGCACTCCCCTCCTCAGATGAGGAGGGGTTGGGGGTGGTCAATGTGGCCTAGAACGACTGCTCCAGAACGGCTACTTAAGAACGTCATGCTGAGCGCAGGAAGCATCTCTCCCGCTGGCTAATCAACTGGTCTAGGCCTCTGCAACGGAGCGGTAGAGATGCTTCGACAAGCTCAGCATGACAGTTAGTGTGGCAACATCAGCACGTGAGATGTCTCGACAAGCTCGACATGACAGGCTAGATAAACATGTAAACAACGCTCCGGTCAACCACCCCCAACCCCTCCTCATCCGAGGAGGGGAGCTAGCTCTCTAGCCTCTAGTGCCCTCTAGGGCACTACAGCACAATCTTTATTCTCTCCCTCCACCAAACCCATGCGCTACTTTCTACTTATTCTCTGCTGCTTGGTCATTAGCACCGCGTGGGCCCAGAAGCCCGCCGCTCCCGCCACGGGCAAAGCCCAGATTCTGGGAGCGGTGGCGGACTCGGCTACGGGCAAGCCGCTGCGGGAGGCGTCTATTTCTCTGCTGGCGGGGCGGGATTCTTCTTACCTCAGCTTCACGATTACGGATGGCGACGGGCGCTTTACCTTGCGCAACGTGGGTAGTGGGCGTTACTTCCTGCTCGTGACGTTTCTGGGGTATAAGAGCCAGCTGCACCCGGTGAATGTGGGCGCCGGTGGCCTAGAGGTGCCGGTGGGAACGCTGCGGCTGCGGGCCATGGCGCAGAGCTGGGCGAGGTGGTGGTGCAGCAGGAGCGGGCCCCCGTGAGTGTGCAGGGCGATACGGTGGCCTTCAGCGCCAAAGCCTTCAAAACCCAGCCCAACGCGGCCGTAGAATCGTTGCTGAAGAAGCTGCCCGGCGTGGAGGTAGACCGCGACGGCAACATCAAGGCCCACGGCCAGGACGTGCAGCGGGTGCTGGTAGATGGCAAGCCCTTCTTCGGCGACGACCCTAAAATGGCCACCCGCAACCTGCCCGCCGACATCATCGATCAGGTGCAGCTCTACAACCAGCGCGGCGACCAGTCGGCTTTCTCGGGGATTAATGATGGCACCCAGCAGAAAACCCTGAACCTGGTGACCAAGCGCGACAAGCGCAAGGGCTACTTCGGGCAGAACGGGGTGGGGGCGGGCACCGATGGGCGCTACCAGGCCCGGCTGGGGCTCAACCGCTTTAATAATGGGCGGCAGCTCTCGGCCATAGGCCAGGCCAACAACCTCAACCAAACCGGCTTTGGCGACAACGGCAGCCCCGCGGCCGGCGACGCCAGCAGCGGCCCCGGCGGGAGTGGCCTAGGCGTTGCCCTGCCCGGCGGTTTCGAGGGACCCGGCAGCGGCGGGGGCGGCCCGGTGCGGATAGCCAGCGGGGGCGGTAGCCGCCAGGGCCTCAGCAGCGGCAGCGGGGGCGCCAACCAAGCCATTGGCATTACGGAGGCGCTATCGGGGGGCTTGAACTACCGCGACGCCTGGGGCAAGCGCGCGGAAGTGGCCACCAGCTACTTCACCAGCCGCAGCACCATCCGCAACAGCCAGCAGATTCGGCGCGAAAACGTGGCCACGGGCACGACCACTCAGCCGGACGGGTCGCTGCTGACCCAGCAGCAGGCCGACTCCCGCAACCGGGTGCTCAGCCAGCGCTTCAACCTGCGCCTCGACTACAAGCTCGACTCCCTGACCTCCCTGCGCTTCACGCCTAGCCTGTGGTGGCGCCAGAGCAACAGCCTGAACCTGAGTCAGCAGCAAACCAGCGTGGGCGAGCGGCAGCTCAACCAAAGCCTGAGCCGCTACGATGCCGACGCCAACACCCTCTGGGGCGGCGGCAATACCCTGCTGATGCGCCGGTTCAAGAAGCTGGGCCGCACGCTCTCAGCCAACCTCAACACGGTGCTCAACAACCAGGACGGCGACGCACTTAACCAAGCCACCAACACCTTCTTCGCCCCCGACGGTACGCCCACCGCCAACCAGCTCAACCAGCGCATTGGGCAGGATAACCCCGCCCGCACCCAGACGCTGAACGTCTCGTACACCGAGCCGCTGAGCCTGCAGCACAAGCTGGAGCTGCACTACAACCTCGCCGACACCCACAGCAGCGCCGACCGCCAGGTGCGCGACTTCGACGAAACCACTGGGGGCTATACCCGCCTGAACCCCGCGCTCAGCAACCGCTTCAGCAGCAACTTCCGCACCCACCGTGCCGGCCTCACGCTGCAAACCAAGCGCCTGCGCTACACCTATGGCCTAGGCCTGGATGCCCATCAGGCCGACCTGCGCGTGAACAACCAAACCGCCGACGTGGCCCTCACGCGCCGCTACCAGCAGCTGTTGCCCAACGCCCTGTTCAGCTACAACGGCAGCCAGAGCCGCACGGTGCGCCTTAACTACCGCACCCGCCTGCAGGCGCCCACCGCGGTGCAGCTGCAGCCCGTGGCCGATAATACCAACCCCCTGAGCGTGCGCCTTGGCAACCCCGACCTGCGCCCCGAGTACATTCACACCCTCTCGGGCACGTACACCCAGTTCAATGACGTGAACAACCGCAGCGTGTTTGCCTCCCTCAACGGCAGCAAGGTGCAAGACCGCATTGTGTCGGCTACGTCGTTCAGCGCCCGGGGCGTGCAAACCACCCGTCCTGTAAACGCCGATGGCTACGCCACGCTCAACGGCTTCGTGTCGTGGGGGCAGCGCCTGGCCTGGCACAAGCTCAACCTGAACCTGACCACCAACGGCAACCTTACCCGCAGCCGCAGCTTCGTGAGCGACCAGGCCAACAACACGCGCTCCTGGAACCTCGGGCAGGGCGTGAGCCTCAACTCCGCCTTCAACGACCACCTGGAGCTCGGCCTGCGGGCCAACGCCACCTACCAGCGGGCCACCTATTCGCTGCTGCCTCAGCAAAACACTTCATACTGGACCCAAACCCTGGAAACCGACCTGTTTTATCAGCTGCCCGGCAACTGGGCCATCAGCAGCGACCTGTGGCTGACGCGCTACGCGGGCCGCTCGGCGGGCTTCAACCAGAGCGTAGCTCTCTGGAATCTGGCCCTCACGCGCCAACTCTTCAAAGCCAAGCAGGGCGAGCTGAAGCTACAGGCCTACGACCTGCTCAAGCAAAATCGCAGCGTAGTCCGCAACGTGACCGATACCTACCTGGAAGACGTCCGCAGCAACGTCCTGACACGGTATTTCCTACTGAGCTTCACCTACAACCTGCGGCAGTTTGGGAAGTAGTGGGGGCTTCAAGAAATATTTAGCCTAGAAATGAAAAAGCCGCTTGCCTTGATTAGGGCGAGCGGCTTTTTCATTGAGCGAGAAACGAGGTTCGAACTCGCGACCCTCAGCTTGGGAAGCTAAGGATATATACTTATTACTGTTTGTCATTGTTTGTTATAAGTGTCTTAAAGGGTGTAAAAGTCAGGTTTTTGATATTTTGCTTTATCGTTGTTATTAGCCTTTTTGTTAGGTTTGTATAACCCAATGTATAATCCGGGTTATACGCTATGAGCACTAGGACAACAGAGCACAAAGAGGGCAAAGCCACTGTTAAGGTGGTGTACTATACAAGTAAGACCTTAGCAGACGGAGCACATCCTTTTGTAGTTCGGATTACAAAGAATCGAAAGCAAGTCTATCGTTACACAGGCTTGAGCTTGCTGCCTAAGTATTGGAACGCAGATAAAAAGGAGATTCGTCGTAGCTATCCAGAACCTAAAAGGGAGGAACTTCTAAAAGAGCTTGAGAAATGGCGGAAGAAGTACGAAGCTGCGGCAGATATACTAGCTGAAAACGACGAAGAACACGACGCGAAAGCTGTCTTTAAGAAAGCAGTTGAAGGTCGTAAGGCCCAACGTCGTGTGAAGCTTCTGGCCTTTATTGAAGAGTTGGCCACAAGTATGATTACAACTGGCCAGGTAGGTAATGCAGGTGTTTACCGTGACCTAGGTAACCAATTAGCTAAGTTTATAGGAGCTGAGAGTAATGCTCCTGAACCACCTATAGGGAAAGGCTTAATTGCTGCCAAAGCTGCTTGGATCAAGCAGTATGATGTTCCCCTTGATCATATAACTGTAGCATTTTGCAACGAATGGGAGGCAACACTCCGTGCTACAGGAATAACAGAGATTACTTTGTCGCTACGCTTTCGCACTCTAAGAACCGTATTTAACAAAGCTATAGCAGCTGGCTTAGTAAAAGCATCTAACTATCCATTCACTGCCAACGCTGCCGAAAGACACAAATTCCAGGTCGGCAAATTTGATGTTACAACTGCCAAGCGTGCTATTTCCCGTGAGGAGCTCCGTAAGCTAGAGGCATTAGAGCCTGTGAACGACCGGCAAAAGCTGGCGAAAGACGTATTCCTATTCTCTTTTTACTGTGGCGGAATTAACTTCGTGGACTTAGCTCAGCTGCGTTGGCGCAATCTAGAAGGAGTCAACGAACAAGGCTATCCGGTGCGACTCAACTATAAAAGGCAAAAAACGGGGGGTAAGTTTTCATTGCCTCTTTTGAATCCAGCTGCCTTAATGTTGACCTCTTACAAGAGATTTACATTCAGTAGTCCTGATAGCTATATCTTCCCTATTCTTGATCTACAGAAGCACCAAAACCCAGACCAAGTGAAAAATCGCTTGCATAAGGTACTAGGGCAGGTCAACAAAGATTTAAAAGAGTTGGGTAAACAGGCTGGTATTGCAGCGCCTCTAACCACATATGTAGCTCGCCACAGTTTTGCAACGACGCTAAAAATGAGGGGTGAAAACACTGCCGTCATCTCGCAAGCGATGGGCCACAAGTCTGAATCAGTTACTGCGGTATACCTTGATTCTTTTGCATCTGATGTTGTAGACGCAGCATTCAAAGGTTTGCTCTAAGTTTCAAATTAGCATTGAGTGCTGCTTAGGGGAGAGCAGATGCATAGCACTCCAACGCGACAATAACTGAGTCCCGTCTCGGTTTTAAGTCTTTCCGGTAGATGCAGTAGCACCAGCGTCAGGCTCAGAAAGCTCACAATGTGCGCGGCTGCGCTCAGTTATTGCTGAATTTGGGCAACCCAATGCTCCTCGAAGTTTTCGGGGATGGAGTCGCTGTCGGAAGTCATATGCTTGAAATAGTACGCCCTGCCCGCCGGGTCTTTGCTTAGCGCGAAGCGGCCGTTGTCGGCCAGCTGATAATAGGTAAACACCGTGGTGTCCCGAAGCCAGTGGCTGCGCCCGTGGAAGGTTTTACCTAGGTAGTCGGGGCGGTAATCATCCCCGAAGCGGTACAGGTCCAGCTCCAAGCCAGTGCTAAATCGGCCAAAGCAGCTGGTTTGACCCGTCTGGTGGTCGAAGAGTATATGATAGGCCACGCCGCACGCCAGGCCGTTGCATGGCTGGTACATCAGGGTTAAACCGGTAAGTTCGTAGTTGTCGGATTTATAATACTTTATCTGCGTAACGGCAGTGGCCGCGCTTAGGCTATCCGGCTCATTGCCCCACACGTTGTTGAACGTGGTCAGTTCATTGGTGTTGATTACGAGACCGTTAATGATAATAAGCACTCCGTTTTTGTACTCCCGCCAGCGGATAGTCGTGCCATTGAAAGTCGTAAGGGTATCTGGTGTATTGATAATAACCTGAGGCTCAACAGCGCGCTGAGCCAAGTACTCAGTAATCATGGCCTCGTAGCTGTGCAACGCGTTGGCCGGCGCCGAGTGCATGTGATTGGTTTCGCAGGCACTCAGCCCCGCAGTAGCCACGCCAAGCAAAACCCTACCTTTAACGTGCATAGCTTGAGCGCGGACAATTATAATGTGCCGGAAGAAAAGCGATCGAAGTTGCCAAATTTCTTTCGATACCGCAATGCGACCGAGGCAGCGCACAGCGCGGATTCTGTGGGCTAACATGCCCCCTGCCTTAACCGACTACCATAATTCCCCAACAGGCTCTAAGTCTTATTTGCGCCCTGCTTAACTATAAGAATATATAATATTGAATACTTAATAACTACTTATAATTAGGTTGTATACAACTTTTGTATTATACGTATTACATTGAATAACAAGGGTTTGTAATTTATTTTATTCATGTGGCTAGGGTCAAACAAATCCTGACCCCAGCTTTCTCTATTTGCAGTCGTCTTCCGGATTCATCTTCCCCGGAGCAACAACACCCATGAGTACCTTAATAACCGCTAGTGTCGGCTACCCCCAACTGCTGGACGAATTCAGCCGGATTACGCGCGAAATTCTCCTAGAGCTTCTGCCTTCTACCGCTCCAGCAGCCGAAGTAGGCGGGATAGAACTGGCCATCAAAATTACGCAACTGAGCAAGGCTCGCATTTATGCCCTCTGCTCCTCCCGCAACATCCCTCACTGTAAGCGGGGCAACAAATTGTATTTCAACCGAGCCGATCTACTGACCTGGTTAGCAGAAGGCAAGCGCGAAGTAAAAACCAATGTTTATTAATTTTAACATCTTCAACAACCGGTTCTTTTCGATGGGGTCACTCCGTCGCAAGGTAACCTACTGCCTCTCCACCCAGGATGATTTCCTTCTAATCTATGAGATAGAGGAGGTTCAAAAGCGGTGTCAAGTACTCATACAGGAGATGGACCAAGACAGAGTTGAGCTTCAGGCCTGTTTGAGCAGCTTAGAAAAAGAGATAAGAGCCACAAGAGACCGGCTGAGAGCCACTAAGGTAGATTTGCTGGGAGCTCTTAAAGACCTGCCACCACTTAGCAAATCACGCTCAACAAGCAGCAACAGCCAGGGAGGAGCTCCCCAATGCTAGAGCAGATGCAAGACCACAACCTGACTATAGACTCACTACAGTCTCATGTCCAGCATGAGGCCGAGAAGTGGGTATCACCCACGGTCGAGCCGATAGAGCATTCTGCTGTCATGGACGAGCTGCTTCAGCAAATGACGCCGCTTGATTTCCGCGCCCTGGTAGGCCCAGAGGCAGACAAGCTCAAGCAGAAACACTACCTCATCACCGTAGTGGAGGAGGTACTTGCGCTGGCGGAACGTAACCAATGGGGGTTGAGCCGCAAAAACGGACGCCTCTACGCTTACAACGGGGCGTACTGGAAGGAGCTGCTGGAAGACGATCTTAGGGCTTTCCTTCAAAAGGCTGCTGAAAAGTTCGGCGTTGATAGGTACGACGCGCGATTCGCGCCCTTCGGTGAGCAGCTCTACCGGCAGTTTCTGAGCAGCGCCTACTTATCCTCCCCCGAACGTAGCCGTGACATCGTGAAAATCAACCTTGCGAACGGCACCTTTGACGTGGGTATTGAAGGACAGCGTCTCCGCTCGTTTGACCGCAAGGACTTCCTCACGCACCAATTACCGTTCGCCTATGATCCTCAGGCGGAGGCTCCCCTGTTTCAAGCCTTCCTAGACCGGGTGCAGCCAGACAAGGACTGCCAGGACCTGCTGGCCGAGTATCTGGGCTACCTGTTTGTGTCGCCGGCCAAGCTGAAAATGGAAAAGACGCTGCTGCTGTACGGCACTGGGGCTAATGGGAAATCCGTCTTCTTCGAGATTGTATCGGCCCTGCTGGGGAAGGAAAACATCAGCCATTACTCACTGCAAAACCTGACGACAGAGCCCGCCTACTGTCGTGCGCACCTAGCCGACAAGCTCGTCAATTATGCCAGCGAGATCAATGGAAAACTGGAGGCGAACGTCTTTAAGCAGCTCGTGTCCGGCGAGCCGGTGGAGGTGCGGCTGCCTTTCGGCCAGCCATTTACCATAACCGATTATGCCAAGATGATCTTCAACTGCAACGAGTTGCCAAGCGACGTGGAGCACACTCCTGCCTACTTCCGCCGGTTCCTGATTGTGCCCTTCAAGGAGACCATACCGGAGGCAGAGCAAGACAGGCAACTAGCCACCAAGATCATCGCATCGGAGCTTTCCGGGGTATTTAATTGGGTTTTGGACGGCCTGCACCGTCTCCTAAAGCGCGGCTGCTTCACTGATTGTGACGCAGTACGCGAGCAGGTGGAGGCGTACAAACTCCAAGCTGACAGCGTGCGCACCTTTCTAGCAGAAGAGGGCTACGTGCCTGATCCGGAGCGAACCATGACCCGAGCAGAGCTATACCTCCATTATAAGTCGTTCTGTCAGGACAACGGTTTCCGGTTTGTGCACAGCCGGAATTTCGCCAAGCGACTGGAGGGCTGTGGCATCATCGGGACGCGCCGAAGCAACGGGCACGTTCACTTCATATCCCGCGCCCATCACATCATCTAAAAGAAGGTTTCTTCTGGCCTGCATCCTCTGCACCTCCTGCATTCTCGGCTCCCCTGAGGGTGCAGCAGGTGCAGAGGATGCAAGCAGAAGACAAACATTTTTCATGTCAACCCCTCGTTACCGGCTTCAACCATACGCCGGTTCCAAGACCCGATTTGAATGTCCTGGCTGTGGCCAGCGCCGTTCTTTTACCCGCTGGCTTGATACTCATACCGGCGAACTACTACCCTCCCACCTAGGCTACTGCAACCGCACGGATAAGTGTGGGTACGCCACTAGCCCCTACGACAAGGACGAAGCTGGAAAACGCTATGTGGACACGCTACACGCGCTGCCCCAGGTGCGAGTGCGACCGGCTCAGCATCGCCCGCCGCAAAAGCGCCCTCTCCGCCTTATTCCTCAGGAGATAGTGGCCAGATCAATGCAAGGGTACGCGCACAATGTCTTTACCACCCTGCTTCAGCGCCACTTTGGTGGGGACGTAGCGGACGATCTAATCCGACGTTTTGAAATAGGAACGTCTGCGCACTGGCCGGGTGCCACCGTTTTCTGGCAACGGGACGCGCAAGGACGTATGCGTGGTGGCCAGGTCGTCCTGTTTGATGAGGATGGCCATACGGCGAAAAAGGTTGGGGCTGATGGTGTCACTAGGCGGTGTACGACGTGGGTGCATACATCCTTGGCCCACGTTTACGACCGAAGCGGGAAGCCCCGCCCAGAGTGGCTACAGGCCTATTTGGACCCGGCACATGAAGTCAAGCGAAGCCCCTCCTTATATGGAATGGGACAGTTGACGGCATTGTCTCCAGGTAGCCCGGTTGCAATTGTAGAGGCACCTAAGACAGCAGTACTGTGTACACCATACTTCCCTCAGTTTACTTGGTTGGCTGTAGGAGCACTAGACTACCTAAATGCCGAACGGCTTCACCCCCTCAAAGAGTACCCTATCACCCTTTATCCAGACGCCTCCGAGCACGGGCGGGCTTATGCTAAATGGTGTGCGAAGGCGGATGAGCTGCGCAGTATGGGCTTCCGGATAGCCGTATCTGATATACTGGAGAAGCAGGCGACTCCATCTCAGAAAAAGGTAGGCATTGATCTGGCAGATGTTCTGTTGGAGAATTGGGCAGGCTATCCGCTGAACTGGGACGCAGATAGTCTGTAACCAAAAGGTTGGCTAAATAGGGTAGTCACCCTTGTCATATAACAGCTGGTAGCAGTCGCAGGCTAAAAGATATAGTAGCCCTATAGCCTGCCGCTGTTGCGGCTGGACAAACAGGCGACGGCCGACTATCCGTGGAACAATGCATGCTTCTGCGAGGCGAATTTCGCCCTCTAGGGCTAGCCATTGTCCTGTCGTTCGGTAGAGAGCTTTCAACATTGCTTCAACCTCCTGCCTAGTGCTGCTGAGGATTTCGTATAGCTGATGCGCTTGATCATGACGGGCAGCAACAACTATCTCATCGGCTGAGGTGGACTAATCACAAATTTGCCGGAATACTTCACTAGACCAATCAGCCTGTATTACAAGGACAGGAACTGGGCCGACGTACAGATGCTGGGTGCCAGCTAGTGGAAGCATAAGAGCCGGTTCTATACTTCCTCGTGGAAGTCCTTGACCAGATCTTCGTCGTCACAGCTGAGCATATACTGAAGCAGACTGCCGTGAGGCTTACTGCCCAGTAGCATAAATATTTTGTTGGTAACGCGGAGGAGAGAGCCATTAACAAGAAATACTTCGCCTAGGCTTGGCAGTGGCTGATGATGTTCAAACAGGTGAGTAAACAGAGCTAAGAGAGACTCGTTTATCTGCTGAATGGATTGCCTTGCTGCCGTCAATTCTGCTTCCTCCTTCAGGCCTGCTGGTGAGTCATCCACATATACCGCTGTATCGCTGGCTGGCCACCATGGCGGCCTTTGGATAGAGATGTTAAGTTCTAAGGATGAGCTAAGGCGAACAGCAGAAAGGCTCATAAAGGACTAATTGAAGTGAATACGAGGGGTCTCTTAGGCTGTTTCGCCAAAGTATAGACAGATCAAAGATAGAAATTTGGTTGCATATATGATGCCATTGTCTCTTTAGGCTATTGGCAGCTTGCCAATGTGAAACACCCAGTCGTACTTCAGGCTTTTGGCATACACATTAGAAAGCTGCGTGAAGCCCGAGGATTCAGCCAGCAAGAACTAGCTGATCATGCCGATATAGCGAAGGCTACTATCCAACGAATAGAACAGGCCAAGTTTTCAGTTACTTTGGACGTGCTGGTCTCCTTGGCCCAGGCTTTGCAGATTAGATTGAAGGATATAATGGACTTTCCAGATGCTGAATAGGTCGGCTGTCAAAAAAATGTAACAATTTTAAGAAAGGTAAATCAGTGATTAACCCTCTAAAAAATTGAATACGCTATGTTCAGGTTATCTGCCTTAAGAGAAAAGCAGTAGGGGCGGTAACAGCTATGAAAAGTAGGGGGAGGGGTAGTCTCTAAATGGAAACAAAACCTGCGACCGGGTACTCTCACTTTTGGAATAGGTAAATCAGGGTGCTGATAAGCAGTCTGTTCCCTGCCTGATTAACTCAAGTGAAGACAAGGAAATTACTGAACAAAGAAAAAGGGGAATCTTTATAAGATTCCCCGAACACACCTTTAATCAAATTAGAAAGCAGGTATTGAGAACTGTTGCCAACAATCATATAGCTGTTAGGCATGAAACAGGGTTTATTAAGCTCAAGGAGTATTTCAATTGGCCGGTTCCTTCCACAAGTTAAAACCCATACACCTTTGACTTCACTTTTGTAACGAGTAATGTCTCGCAAAACAATTGTCTGTGAAGATAATAATGGCAAGAAAATATTACCCATGATAGTATTTTGTATATTAGTATTTTTTCGTAAAGTAGACATATGTATAGCTACTTGTTTTTAATAAAATGTAGTTGATATGGAAGTTTTAATAAAAATTTTAGAGATAAACTATACCAAATTCATAAGGTTCATTGATGAGATAGATAGGCATCCTTTCACAACTTTTAAAGCATCAAAATACCTCGATAAGGAAGAAGGTTATAAAAGCTCAGTTTATAAAGAAGCTCGGCAACAGCTCAATAGTGCGCTATGGAAGACTGCGGATATTGGAAATGGCAAGATTCAAAAGAGCGTAGTCTCCGCAATAATGAACACCGTCAAGCATGGTGGGCAAGTAGTCAATAACAATCTTATTGTCTGGAGGAGTAGAGATACGCTGAAGAATATGCCAGCTAGTAAAGACCTTGATGCTACGCTGTATGATCTTTATAAAAGTAAGGTGTCAGATGAAGTATCATTTGATAGATTGTATAGGATAGGGCTCAATTACCAATTCATTGCCTATCTATTTTTTATAAAAGAGCAGAATAGGTTTACTCCGATTTCACAGGAAAAATTTGACAAAATATTCGAACTGATAGGAATTCTTGAATTCAAGACGAGCCGTAATATCTCCTGGGAGAACTACAGTACTTTTCTCAGTATTATTAAGCAGGTTCAGAAATTTCTCAAAACAAAAGATAAGGAGGCTACGCTACTTGATGCCCATTCCTTCCTCTGGGTACTGGGTAATCAAATGAGCGAACAAGCTGTTGTTATTTCCATTGCCAGCAATTCCACAACGGAGCCTCAGGTACAGGAGCAGGAAAGTAGAGCAGTTACCTTAGAGCCTGAAGCAACTCATGTTGAGGTGCCTTTGATTGCGGAAGAAGATGAAGCTTTGGCATTCCCGGAAGGCAAAGAGAAGTTTCGTCTTCACCGGATAAAGGAGCGGAACCGTGACTTGGTTAAGGCAGTGAAGGAACGAGCGCTGCTAATCGATGGGAATCTTTGCTGCCAAGTATGTGAGTTCTCCTTTCTCGAAAAATACGGGGCACTAGGAGAGGGTTTCATTGAGGCACACCATCTGCGTCCCATTTCTGAGTTGACCGAAGAAACGCTCACCCAACTGGATGACTTGGTCTTGGTTTGCTCTAATTGTCACCGGATGTTGCACCGCCGCCGACCTTGGCTGACGCTAGAGGACCTAAAGCTACTTGTGCAACAGTAGACCATCCAGACCTACGAGATTTACTTGCCAGCTACTACTCCAAAATGCTTTTAAACTACATCGAAGCTTTCCAATCCTTGAACCCAAACACAACGAAGGAAGATGGAGAGAAGCCCTACAAGCCGGCCTTGCTACTAGCGGTTCTGGACAACATTGAGACGGCGCAGATCACAAACAACCAAATCCATTACACTCCTGACTTGATTGCCTCCTTTCGGCACTACCATGAGAAGCTAGGTGCTACAATGTCTTATAAGCTCCGCCAATTTGTCTACGCTTTCTTCCATCTTCGGGGTGAAGGCTTTTGGCAGTTAAAACCAAATCCGGGAGTAGACCTTGAGGCCAGTGAGTTAAAAATTGATAGCTTCACAAAGCTCCAGGATGCTGTTGCGTATGCCCGTCTCGACCTGAACTTATGGAAGCTACTCGAAGCCTATAAGACCAGGGCCATACTCCGCAGCACCTTGCTGGCTGCCTATAGCCCAAAGTAAAAGCGAAGGGGTAAGTCAGCGGTTATAGCAGGCGTAGGTATCTTTACAGCCTAGAAGCCGACGCTATGATCTACCTCGATAACAACGCCACTACCCGCCTCGATCCTCGCGTGCTGGAAGCTATGATGCCCTTCCTGACCGAGGAGTACGCTAACGCTGCTAGTACCCACCCCTTCGGTCTGCGGGCTCACGAGGCTGTGAAACTGGCGCGGCAGCAAGTGTCGCAGTTGCTAGGCTGCGAACCTCAGGAGCTGATCTTTACCTCCGGCGCAACTGAGGCTATCAACCTGGCTATAAAAGGAGTGGCCGAGAACTACGCCAGCCGGGGCAAGCACATCATCACGGTGCAAACAGAGCACACCGCTGTGCTCGACGTGTGCCGCTACCTCGAAACCCGGGGCTACGAGGTAACCTATCTGCCCGTGCAGCCCGACGGCCTGCTCGACATCACCACCTTGCAACAATCCCTGCGTCCAGATACCATTCTGGTATCGGTGATGCTGGTGAACAACGAAACCGGCGTTATTCAGCCCATCCAGGAAATTGCGGCCCTCACCCACGCAGCCGGGGCGCTGTTCATGACCGATGCCACCCAGGCCGTGGGCAAAATGCCCATCGACGTAGAAACAATGGGCATCGACCTGCTCACCTGCTCGGGCCACAAGTTCTACGGCCCCAAAGGCATTGGTGCCCTCTACGTGCGCCAGCGCAAGCCGCGCCGGGTGAAGCTGGAGGCCTTGCTCCATGGCGGCGGCCACGAGCGGGGCTGGCGCAGCGGCACCCTCAACGTGCCCGGCATCGTGGGCCTAGGCCACGCCGCCGAGTTGTGCCGCCAAAGTATGAAGGAGGAAGCCTCCCGCATCGGTGCGCTGCGTGATGAGTTGGAAGCCGGCCTGCTCGCCATCCCCGGCACCCGCGTGAACGGTAACCGTGAGCATCGCCATTACAACACCACCAACATTCTTTTCGAAGGCTGCGATTCCGACGCCATGATTATGGGCTTGGAAGGTATTGCTGTTTCCAATGGCTCCGCCTGCACGGCTGCTTCGATGGACCCTTCGCATGTACTGCTGGCAATGGGGCTGGATGAAACGGCGGCGTTTTCGTGCCTGCGGTTTAGTCTAGGGAGGTTTAATAGCTTAATAGATGTTGAGCATATTATAAACAGCACTTCGATATTAGCAGAAAAGTTAAGAAACTATATTCTTAACTGAATAGTCCCTTCATACTAAATTATCTAAAGTATAAGTGCTCAGACTAGCACTAAACTATTTTCATACTTGTCACCGTGCTCTTCGTAGAGTTTAGTCAGCGACTTTTCCATTGCATCTTTGTCAATAGTTTCGCCTAATATATATAGCAATACTGTCTTCTTCAAGGCAGGCCTTTTCGTAACAATAGTGCCATTATCCCAAAATGTATATTTCCAGTTTTGGTGGCTCAAATCAAAATCAACTTTTTTGATTTGAGCTTTAAATGCTTTGAAACGTTTAGGAGATTCATTTGCAAAATTTTTATAGACACTGGCAATTAATATTTGGCCTAGAGGGCGTAATAATAAGCTGCCTCCAGTCGCACGGTTTCTAGTGAATGTGTCACTTGCTTTGCCTTGGATGAATTTTTTTACATCAGGAAATGATGAGAAGAAAAAATCCCAAAATGGCAAGACTTTGTCATTGTATAGCTCATCTAATTTATCATCAGATAAACGATAGATGTTTTTAGTTGAAGGATATATTTTATTAAATTCGATAATTATTTTTGTAATATCGTATAGGCATACAAGTGTCGTAAAGCTTGTGCTGTCATTCGTAGGCATTGCAAATGCCTTAGAGGATGATATAGCTTTAGCTTGACTAAGGATGTCATGAGATGATACGAGCCGTCTTGTGATAATTGCAGCAGCATCATCCTCTTCCATAATAATTAACTCAGCCTTCTTAGGCTTTTCGGCATATCGGTTAAGAACTGTGAACAACCTTCTGGTTTTCTGAATAGTTTGCGGGCTATGCACGACAAAGGTCAGAGAAATGTCATCGCCACCAAGGGTGTCAGGTGCATTTTTATATGCATCCCTCATTCCAATAAGTCTGTGCTGACCATCTAGTACAAATAGACTTTCATCCCCATTCAACGACAATATGCCTAATCGACCATCGAGGAACAATGCGTCTTTCTCCTGCAATTCCTTTCCATCTATCTCAAAACTTTGCTCAATCCTAATTTCAGACCATTTCGGAGAGCCTTTATAGATTGCTACTATAAGAGTACTTAGAAAATGGTCTTTCTGAGTTTTAAGATACTGAGAAAGTTTGCTGATTCTTTTATTAGTAACATCTCTTTGCAATACCTCATTTATATTATGGGAATATAATTCCTGAACCTCTGAAACAGTATTGATGCGCATCTTGTCAGCTACATCACTTAACTTCATTGTTGCGTTGAAGTAGACCCAGTCACCAATTTTGCCTTTCAGAGAAGGGATAAGGAGCTTCCTCATGATTATGAATTTTGTTGAGCCAATTGGTATAAATCAGTTGAGCTAACTGTTTTGTCAGTAAAATACTCTTCGTTAAAAGGTGGTCTTAGTTTATTTACTAATATTTTCTCTACTTCGCTTGTCATCTTATCATCTTTAATTTCATAAAAATACACAAATGTATTATCGGGCCATAGGTTAGTAAGGCGAACAATATTTTTAGCACTATCAGTTTTTCCAATAGAATTTCTATATTTATAAAATCTGCTCTTAAATGTGTTGGTTTTTATTGCGCGTCCTATGTATAAAAGATACTTGAACTCTATAGGTAATCCAAGTTCCTCTATAACGTATATATAAAAACCCTTTTTCTTAGGAGCTATATTATCGGTTATATTATGCTCAAATTTGTGTTTCTGGTTGCCAACTATTTTGCATTTGCTTATTGCTTCTTTTATTACCCCTAAGTTAGTTGGTGATATGTATGCTTCGAACTTATAGTAATCTTCTGCATACAATGCAGCAATTTGGATTAGTGGTAGTGCCGGCATAATGTATTAAAGCCTTTATTTATTCGACCAATATTGTTCTACTTCAAACAACTCTCCGCGCTTAAACTCCTTCACATTCGTTACTGCCTGCCCCTTCTGAATCTTGCTCATGCTTTGCCCCAGCAAGCGGGTCTCGGCATCGCCTAAACCCAGGAAGCGGGACATGGGCTTAAGGTTCAGACGGTCGTTGATTTCCAGTAGGACAGCATTAGCGCACATGCTGGAAAAATCGAAGGTGGGTTGGTTGAACTCCTCGATACCTTGCGAGAGCAGCACCACGGCCACGCCCTTCGACCGAATCTCGCGCAGGATGCTTTCCAGTAATTCCTTTGATTTTTTGTCTTTAAATAAGACGTGTGCTTCGTCAATCAGCAGCACGTAGCGTAGGGCCTGCACACCGTTGGTCACGGGCGCATTCTCCATACTCATAAATGTATTGTAGACGTAGTAAATCGCCAGGAACGAGGCCGTGAAGCGGATGGTGCGATCCAAGTCGCCGGAGAGGCTGAGGTAATAGTTCTGATTGAGGAAGCTAGCTTTGGGGTCGGTCTGGGTCGCGAATAGCTCATAGTCGCTCAGGCTGCTCATAATCTGGGTGAGCGTGTCGGCCTTGCCGCCGGTCACTTCAAACAGGCACTCGCTGATGTCACGCAACGACGGGTAGGCTCCACCCTTCTTACGGGCAAAAGCTTCCTTTGTGGCATCCTTCAGCTGTTGGATTTGGGTGGCTCCCATGCGCGGCGCGTAGGTGGCAATAATGTCCACGAATTTGCTGATGCCCATCAACCGGTTCTTCTCGTTTATGTTGTCGATAAACGTGAGCGGATTCAATGGGAAAGCCTTTTCCGGTGCGTTAATGAACGTAGTCTTAGTACGGTCGAAAAACGGCTGCATGCCCTTTACATCGTCTTGCTTCAGGCCCTTGAAATCAAGATACAGGAAGTTGATGCCACCATTCGAATTTTCCACGAACTGACGCAGCAGGTCCAATGCAAACTGCGTCTTGCCGGTGCCTGAGTTGCCAGCCACTGCTAAGTGAGCATTGCTGCGCACATTGGTATCGTTCAGTACCACCCGAATAGGTGTATGGGCTTCATCCAGCGTGTGACCAAACTGCAAAGTGAGCGAGCCAGCAAAGTAACCTTTGGTTACCGTCTGGTTGTTGTTCGGAGCGGGCTTGCCAACTTCCACCTCTTCCAACGACTCTGAGCCTCGCTCAATATGTTCAATCAGAAAGTCGAGACCCGTATAATTACGGTTGTCCGCGAAAATCTTGTTGAGCCGCTCCAAGCCATCATCGATGTGCATTTTCAGGTAGCGCGGCAGGTTCAGGTCTTCCTTATGTATACCGTAGTGCTGGCAGATAAGGGCCACATAATACGGCTTGTTGCTGCCGAACAAGGTTTCTTCTTTGTATTCCTTACCCTGACTGTTCTTGATGTCTTTCAGATCCAGCCGCTCACCCCGCGAAATGGAGTAGGCCAGCGCAATGCGGGATATAATGTATTCGGGCTGACCTTGCGGAAACATCCGCCGCGTCAGTTCTTGGACGACGGTTTTGTTGGCTTCTGAAGTTCTAATATGAAGCAGCACGGCAAATAGGGCAATTAGTTGGAGGAGTGATAAAGGTTCGAATACCGCGCAAACAAGTTGTCAGGGGCTACTTCTTCGAAGCCTGATTGGTCGGCGTCCTGGTTCACAATGAGGTAAGACCGAGCTACGTTCGGTAGCAGCATGTCGTACTCGCGGGCCGACATCTCTTTATTAATAAGTGGGAACAGAATCACCTGGTCGGCAATGCTTGGGTAGAAGTGCCGCACGATGTTTTCAGCGTGCTGGTCGTCAAACTTCTGCATCGGAGAGTCGATGAAAATCGGGAAGTCAAAGTCCGATTCCTCTACTAATCCATACAGCAGTGCCGTAGCGTACAGCTGCTGCTCACCCTTCGACAAGCCTTCTTTTAGGATGACTTCGCCGCGCTTGTTGTACAGATCAATCTCAATATCGCCGCCGATGATGTGCACCTTCACGCTATGCACAAAGCCCTTCTTATGCATAAGCATCTTCAAGCCCTTATGAATTTGCTTCGCCAGCGACTCTTTCTTACGCTCTTTGTACAGCGTGATGTAGTCGCGCAGGCGTTTTGAAAGAGCTTCTGTTAGCGCGTCCTTTTCCAGATCTTGCGCCGAAGCCCGTAGCTTTTTGCGCAATTCGTCAAGTTGCTTTTCCTTGTTGACAATGGAAAGCTGATGAGTAGCAATAGACTGCTCCAAACCGCCAATCTGCTCTCCTAAGTAGTCGATTTCGTCGTCCACTTCTTTCTTCCGCTGGCGGTCGGCTTTTACTACTGCGTCCTCTGATAAGGATTCGGCATCCGCAATCCGTCGCTTAATCTGCCCCAGGTCGTTACGCGTCTGGTTGTATTCGAAGTGCAGCCGCTTAAACTCCTGGCGGAACGAGAGGCGCAGGTTATCAATCAAGGTCTGCATCTGTGCCCGTTCCGATTCAGTCAGGTCGTGCAGTAATTTGAAGTCTTCGGGAAAAGTAGGGCCTTCCGTAGCTAAGTGCCGCCGGATAAGCTTACGGAATGTCGTGTTATAGAAATCCCGAATGCTACCGGCTACTACTTTGCCGCACTGGTCAATTTCTTCTGACAGTTCATCAAGCAGCTTGTCTTCGACATTGACTGCATTTTCCTGGCGAAACTTGGCCTCCTTAAACTCTGCCTCAATCTTAACCTGGCTAGCTGCCTCGCTCAGCTTGTTAGCGGCAATAGCAAACGGTACCAGTTCATAGGATTTACTTAAGTCAGATTGAATCCCACTCAAGCGACCTTCTAGCTCACTGCCCGAAGCACGCAAGGCCTCCAGCTCTTCTAGCGTAATTAGGTTGCCTACTCGAATCAGCTTGTTTTGAATCTCATCCGATTCAAACTTAAGCTGAGTCCGCTGATCCTTCAAGTCAAGTATCTGCTGATTACTATCACCGATAGCCAACCGCAGATTGGTAATGTCATTATTGAGGTTGTTGATAAGCTCCTTCTCCTTGGCATTGGCCGTACGGGCACGAATTCGGAGTTGAGTTTCCTCAATTTCTGCTTTAGCGTCCTCATACTTCTTTATGCCCAGAATTTCGGAATAAGCCCGGCTCAGCTTCTTGCGCTGTTCCGGAGTATTCACTTCGGCTAGGCTTACAATCTTCTCCGCATCGAAGAAAAAGAACTTTGCTATTTCAATCGGCAGCAGATAGTCACGGATGAAGTTCTCTTCACCCCGCGTCTTCTCGTCGCCTAGCCCTTTGATTAGCTCATTCTCGAACCCATCAATTAGGATTTCGAGATCTTCGGTGGCCGTGCGGGTGTTGTAGGTACGCTTAATAGAGATTTCACCGCAAGTCAGCGCCGGAATAATGGCATTGGTAATGGTCAGCTTAACCGAGAACGAAGTATCGTCATCCGCTTTGGCTTGGCGGTTTAGGCTTGTTACAATGTACTTCGTATAACCGCCTTTTTCTTTTATCTCCCGCTCGTACAGTTCATCTACCTCTTGCATCTGCCGCCCATACAGGCACCAGACCAACGACATGAGGAAGGTGGTTTTACCGAAGCCGTTTTTTCCGCTGACCACGTAGATATTCTGCCCATCCTTGGGAGAAAGGTCCACGGTATTGCGCCCCCGGTAAATCCGGAAGTTCTCTAGCTCTACTTGCTTGATAATCATGTTTGCTGTGCAATGCCCCGCGGCACGGAGCGGGGTATTCTAATTATTTAGCGCTACCGTCTCTTCCTTGGTAGTAGCTGCTTGCTGCGGGTTGATATAATCATCCAGCATATTTTCAATATCCGTTTGCAAGCCGCGCTTGCGTACCATCAGCGACTTAGTTTTAACAATCTTGACGGTTTGTTGAATTAGATCGAAATGATCAGGATTGTCCTTACACACTTCCCGCAGCCACTTTTCCTCCTCACGAATCTTATTTGTATGCTTACTCATATCAAGGTGGGTGTTGAAGATGGCATTATAGATCTCCGCAACGTTGTAATTGAAGATACCATCTCGGTACCAAGTTACCTGAATTGCTACTAATTCCTGATGAGTAATGAAGGTCATTGTCTCATCATATTCCTGCCTGATTTCTTTCTGGGCTTCAAGTAGACGGCGTAGGATTTCCGCTCGAGTTTTGGGAGTATATGGCCCCCAATAGTTTTCACGGGTAGTTCCGTTGCGTAATTGCCGCTGGCGATACTGCTCTGGGTTGTCGCGAGCTTCAATTAGAAAATCACGTAGTTCAGAAAGTGGCTCCATCCAAGATTCCCCATTCATGATGAGGCCATCCATGGACTTGTCTTTTACCACCACTGTGCATACCCAACAGCCGAAGCGACTTTTGCCGCAGGAAGGCGTTTCGTCATCAATAACCAATGGGCAATCGGCTTCTGTGCTGGCATTGCGGTACAGAGTTATTAGCTCTTTATGCGTCCCGCCCCATGGTGGGGGCACTTGGCTCAAGTACTGCCACAGTTCATTTGTCTCAATGTCCTTAATTGGAGCATACACATAAGCGTTAGGCAATACGTGTTTACGCAAACGTTGCCCATGCACTGCGTGCTTAGCCATTGAGCGTGACCGGCGTGAGCTTTCCGCTGAGCGAGTACCTAATAAGATAATAGCTTCACCCGCATCGTTAATCTTAGTTTTGATAAAGTGCGTGGTCGGATTGATTTTCAGTCGTTCAGTACACCACCGAAACGTACTAGACGGAGCTGGATAGCCCTTGCCAAGTAAGTTTGTCCAAAAAGTATCCTCCAATCGGGGAGTAGTACGGTGCACGTAGAAAGGCATGCTTTGGCTAGTTGCCGCTGCCTCAATCCTATGCAAAGTATCTTCAATGAAGCGGACGATGCGAGGGTTCTCCACCATTGTATCATTGCACACGACATGAACCGGTCGCCAGCGCAATTCTTCAGGAAGCTTCTGAATAGCTTTCCATACCAGTTGGAGTAGCATAGTGGAATCTTTGCCACCGCTAAACCCTACGATCCAAGGCCGACTATTGTCCTGGGCCTGGTATTGATCTTGGATTTCAGATTCTATGAAAGGAAGTATTAGAGCCATAAAGCATCTTCAAAAGGGGAGAGTTCATTCAAATAACCGCGAACATGGCTTAATGGCGGCGCGCTCTATTCGAATGATAAATCAACTGCACTGAAACAGCCTAATCTTCAAAGTTAGCTAAGCACGCTTAACATAACGAGTGTATTACAGAGGCTGATCCGTATTCAGTTGAGCGCATGGTACATAAAAAGAGGGTTACATAAGTCATGATAGTAAGTAATCATTAGGCTTGCGTATTGACAACTGATACTGTAGTGAGACTTGTATAACCTATTGTATAACCCAAAAACAGATCAGCCACTTAGATTTGTGTCTAAGTGGCTGATTTACAATGAGCGAGAAACGAGGTTCGAACTCGCGACCCTCAGCTTGGGAAGCTGATGCTCTACCAACTGAGCTACTCTCGCTGATGAAGGTTGGTAATGGCAAAAGTACACGCCTAAAATCAATTTGCAACTGCTGCGGCTAGGGAAGTGAGCAGAGTTTTCGCTGTAGGTGGCAGCTTTTCCGTAAGTAGGCGTTCTACGCAGCGGCGGGTACCTCATGAGGGCCCTGCCTGCTGCCTCACCTATCATACGTTACTCCATATGCCTTGGCCGCTTTCGCCCCCTACACGCCGCTTGGTGGGGCTGCTGTTTCTGCTTTCTGGTACTTTGCTCGTGATTGGGGAGGCCCTGCGCATGTACGTGCTCTACACCCTGTACAGCACCCAGGGCCCCGAGTCCATCACATCCGTGCAGCTCATCATCAACCTCACCCTGCTGGTGCTAGGCCTGTTGATGCTGCGCTACGGCTGGCGCGAGCGGCGCGGCAATGATACCGTGGATTAGCGGCAGGCATTGCTAGAGCTAAAAGCTAGTTCCCCTCCTCAGATGAGGAGGGGCTAGGGGTGGTTGACTGGCCTAGAACGACCCAATATTGAACGTCATTCCGAGCATGTGGCGTATCAAGCCAGGGACCGGGAATCTCACGTGCTGATGTTGCAGTGGTAATCAAAGCCCCTCTCCTGAGGATTCCGCGAATGAAGCGGAGAAGGGTTGGGGTAACCCATCAGCGCGACTGACCTAGAACAAGCCGTTCATGCGTAAGAAGACTCTTCGCTCCGCTCAGGATGACGTGCTTTTAGTTTGAATTACTTTGGTGACGTCAGCACGCGAGATGTCTCGACTGCGCTCGACATGACGTTCTAGTGTAGTTGTTCCGCTAGCATCAACCACCCCCAGCCCCTCCTCATCTGAGGAGGGGAGTTACGTTCTGTAGAAGCCGCGCTAGGCCTGTTACCTTTGCGGCTCTTTCTCGATCTGGTTTCTTTTTATGACTTCTCCGCTTCGTATTCTGGTGGCTAAGCGCACCGCGGCCACCGCGGCCCAACTCGCCGAGCTGGGCCGGCAGACCTTCCACGATACCTTCGCGGCCCAGAACACGCTCGAGGATATGGCGGCTTACCTGGCGGCTACGTTCGGGCCTGAGCAGCAGCTGGCGGAGCTGCAGGACCCCAACACCGTGTTTCTGCTGGCCCAGCTGGTGCAGGATGTGGTGGGCTACGCTAAGCTCAAGCTCCACTCCACGCTAGGCCAGGAGGAGGGTAAAGTACCCGAAGACCGGCTGGAGATTGAGCGCCTGTATATTCTGAAAGACTGGATTGGGACGGGCCTGGGCGCCACCCTCATGCGCCGGGCCATTGAGGAAGCCCGCCAGCAGAAGTGCCGGGCAGTGGTGCTGGGCGTGTGGGAGAAGAACACCCGCGCCATTGAGTTTTACCGCCGCTTTGGGTTTAAGCCCATCGGGCAGCACGAGTTTGTGCTGGGCCAAGACGTGCAGACCGACCTCATTCTGCGCAAGGGGCTGTAGGGCAAGTGTGTGTCGCCTACCTTTGCGCCCTGTACCCCTTAGCTGCTTGCCCTTGAAATCAGTTCGGTATGCTTGTTCGGCGGAGCGGAAATCCGCTTCGGTAGGAGCCCAGTCGGGCCGGTGGTGGCTGAGCGCCGTGGCCCTGGCTTTCACCACGGCCTGCTCCCTGGATAGCTCCCGCGACCAGCCCATCATTCCGCTGCCCACGGGCCACTACGAAGGTCCCATCACCTACCGCGGCTCCGAGCTGCGCGTGGCCCTGGACCTGCGCGAGGCCACCCCCGGCCAGTTGCAGGGCGACATCAGCTTCCCCGAAAACCCCGGTCTTTCCTTCCCGGCCGGCCAGCTGCGCTATAAGGAGCCCCAGCTGCGCCTGGAGCAAGACCCCGCCCAACCCGGCGGCATCAGCCTGCAAGCCCTCCGCGAGGGCGACTTCCTGCGCGGCGTACTCAGCTGGGACAGCGCACAAGTTGACTTCGTGTGGGTGCGCCGGGGCGAAGCCGCCCCCCGTGGCTACCGCGAGCAAGCCATAAAGCTGCGCGACGCTGGCCTAGGCCAGTCGGCCACCCTGCGCCTGCCCGAAGATACTATTGCGCGCCACCCAGCCGTGGTGATGCTAGGCATCCCCGCTGCCCAGGCCGTCCGCCTGACCCGAGAGGGTTACGTCACCCTGGCCCTGCCCGCCACCGTCCCAACCGATTCAGGGGCTACCGCTGCCGTAGGTGCCGCCCTCGCCCTACTGCGCACCCAAGCCGCCGTGGATAGCAGTAAAGTAGGCATCTGGAGCCGCGGGCCCGCCGCACCATGGGCCGTGGCTGCCGCCGCGCAAGCCCAGCCCCAAGCCGCCTTTGTAGTACTGGAAGGCGCCCCCGCCCGCACCGTCGCCGAGGCCAAGGCCTATCAGGTCCTGAGCCAGCAGCGCATCCCGGCCCTAGGCCTCTACGCCGCCCTCGACACCTCCCTCAACATCTCCGACAATTACCGCAACCTGCGCAGGGTGCTGAGCCTCCGCCGCAATGGCATGGTCCGCACCTACCCGCGCGCCACGGCCGCCTTCATCGTCCCCGGCCGTGCCGCCGCTACCGGCCAGTGGCAGTGGCCTACGCCCGCCCCCGGCTACTGGGAAGGCCTCACCGACTGGCTCCGTCTAGTGACTAAGTAAGGGCTAGTAGAACATCAACTCCCCTCCTTAGATAAGGAGGGACTGGGGGTGGTTGATGTGGCTTAGAACGACTACACTAGAACGTCATGTCGAGCGGAGTCGAGACATCTCGCCTGCTGATGTTGCAGTAGTAATCAAAGCCCCTCTCCTGAGGATTCCGCGAATGAAGCGGAGAAGGGTTAGGGCGGGGTATCACGTTAGCACGCCTTGCCTAGCGCCTCGCGTTACCATGAGTAGATCCTTCCTGCGTCAGGATGACGTGCTGGTTGGGCTGTTCTAGGCCAGTTGATTACCACTGCAACGTCAGCACGCGAGATGTCTCAACTGCGTTCGACATGACGTTCTTGGTAAACAACGATGGGGCAACCACCCCCAACCCCTCCTCATCTGAGGAGGGGAGCTTCTGTTCTATCCCTACCTAGTCTACAGAATCAACAGACCCTTTTCCCGCAGCAACTGCCAGCTCTGAGACTGTAGGAACTGCTCGAAGTTCTGGCCTTGGGGAAACGTGCGGGCGGCATCTTTCAGCAGAACTTTGGTATCGTAATCAGCGGTCAGTTCTGACAACAGTTCCTGTAACCACTGGCCTAGGGCAGCGGGGACTTTTATTTCGAAGTCCTCCGCCTGTTCGTAGAAGGTGAGCACGGCGCGGGGGCCTTTTTTGCCGGCTTCCATGGTTAGCTCGGGGGCATTGCCCAGCCAGAACAGCCGCTGGTTTTGCTTGGCGAAGTCGGGCTTCACGGGCTCTTGCAGGGCCTGCTGAATCAGGTGGCGCGGCACGGTGGGCTTGGGCACGCGGAAATCAAACCAGAAGCTCAGTGGCTCGTTGAGGGCCACGCCGTGCAGGTAGTTGTAGAGGGCCTTCGCTAGGCCAGGTCCAAACTGCTCGTGGTCGGTGCCGGTGGGGTCGTCGTGCCAGAGGTCGTTCCAGGCAAATGGGCCGGGCTCGGGGCCGATGGGCAGCACCTTATACTTCGCCGGGTTTTTACCCACAGGCGAGTGCGCCGTCATCGAAAACCGGTGCCAGTAACCACTCTGTACAATGCCCGCCCCGAAGAGCTGCCTCACCACTTCCAGGGAATCCACGGTTTCTTGGGCCGTTTCGGTGGGGAAGCCATACATCAGGTAGGCGTGCACCATAATGCCGGCCTGGGTGAAGCCATCCGTCACGCGGGCTACCTGGGCAATAGTTACACCCTTCTCCATCAGGGCCAGCAGGCGGTCAGAAGCCACCTCTAGGCCACCCGATACAGCAATGCATCCTGATGCAGCCAGCAGGCGGCATAGGTCAGGGGAGAAGGTCTTCTCGAAGCGAATGTTGCCCCACCAGGTAATGTTCACGCGGCGCTTTAGCAGTTCAATAGCCAGGTCGCGCAGGGCCAGGGGTGGGGCAGCTTCGTCCACGAAGTGGAAGCCGGTCTGGCCGGTTTGCCGCACAATCTGCTCGATACGGTCAACCAGCAGGGTGCTGGGCGCAGTTTCGTAGCGCGAGATGTAGTCCAGCGTGACGTCGCAGAACGAGCAGCGCTTCCAGTAGCAGCCGTGGGCCACCGTGAGCTTGTTCCAGCGCCCGTCGCTCCAGAGCCGGTGCATGGGGTTCAGTACCTCTATCACCGACAAATACTCCGTCAATGGCAGATCCGAATAGTCCGGCGTGCCCACCTCCGGGTGCGGAATATCGGGGAAAGGCTGGTTGATATACACCACCTCACCCGCCTCATTCCGCAGGAAAGTCCGCTGGAAGGGTAACTGGTGATTTGTTAAAACGTCATGCTGAGCCTGTCGAAGCATCTCTACCGCTTCGCCTGCACGATTGGAGTTAGTCAGAGGTAGAGATGCTTGCCTAACGGCGACCTGCGGTTCGACAAGCTCAGCATGACGTTCTAGGATTAGCGCAGACTGTCGTTCCTTTTCCTCGCTCAAAAAGGCCAGCAGCCGTAGCCACGGACCTTCACCATCATCCAGGGTCAGAAAGTCGATGTAGTTAAAGAAGCGGGGTTCCTTGATCTGGCGCAGCTCGGTGTTAGGATAGCCGCCGCCCATCAGGGTTTTGGTGGCCGGGCGTAGTTCTTTCACGCGGCCAGCCAGACGCAGCGCCCCGTAGAGGTTACCGGGGAAGGGTACCGTGAAGCCAACCACATCGGGCTCGGTGCGGGCTACCAGCTCATCTAGTAGCTCCAGCAGCATCTGATCTAGCAGATTGGCGGGAGCATCCAGCGCCTCCTGCAAGCCATCAAACGTAGTGGCCGACATAGCTAGCTTCTCCGCGTAACGCGAAAAGCCGAACTGCGGCCCCACGGTTTCTTTGATCAGGTCGCCGAGGTCTTCGAGGTAGAGCGTGGCCAGGTGGCGGGCCTGGTCGGTGAGACCCATGGTGCCGAAAGCGCTTTCCAGGTCGGCCACGTTGTCGAAACGGCTGGCTTCGGGCAGGAAGCGGCTGTGGCAGATGCGCGGAGCCAGCGTATTGTCCTTGTTCTGCAGAAACCGGATGACCGGCTCAATGGTGCTGAGGTAGCTGCGGCGCAGGCGCAACATACGCTTGGCATTGTCGCTCAAGTCATAGTCGCCGGCCTCCACGGCATCAAACACCCGTGCTAGGCCAGTCTGCGAGAACAGCTTCAGCACCAGCTCCAGGCCCAGATCAGCCTGCGTTACGCGGTAGCCGCGCGAGCTGAGAAAGCCCTTCAGGTAGGCTGTAGCCGGATAGGGCGTGTTCAGCTGCGTGAGCGGCGGGGTAATGAGCAGGATGTTGAGCGAAGCAGACACGGCAGCACGAAGTCAAAAAGGACCACAAAGATACGCCCGAACGACGTGGCGCTAAAGTCCGTTCCGTAGGCCAGTCACTGCTTCGCCCTAATGCTCACCGCAGCAAGTAGGAAGGCGCGCTACATGCGCTTCATCAAGGACGGATTCAGACGCAGATACACTTGCCCCGAAACGGGCGTGCGGCCGTAGAAGAAACGGATATCAGAGTCGGGGCGGTAGACGGTGGCCTGGGCACCCAGGGTGAGGTCAGTCTTGGCTAGCTGGGCCACACGGTAGTTGGCGCCTACGGTGAGGGCGTGCACGTTGTAGTTGGCGGTTACTTCCTCATCGGCAGGTCCGAACAGGGGAATACCTAGCTCTTCGTTGGATTTCTGCACGAACTCATAGCGGCCGTACACGGCGGGCTTGCCCAGTTGCACGTTGGTTTCAGCCAGCACTGAGTGAGAGGCGCTGCCGTGGCTATGACCATCGGCTTCCACGTGCTTGTTCATACCCCAGACCAGCGCCGAGGTGATAAAGCGGTAGTCGCCCCACTGGTTGCTCTGGATTATGGAAGCGGTGGTGCGGCGCACGTTCTCATCCAGGTGCAACTCTTCAGGGCTCTTAATGTAGGCCTTCGATACCTGCAGGGCCAGCGAGGGCGTAGGGTTCCAGTTTAGGCGGCCCGCCCAGGAGTCGGCGCGGGGCTTATCGAAGCCGTAACGGTGCTCGTCAGGCTCCCGGCCGGTGAAGTTGGAGCCTTCCAGCTTGAACTGCTTGTAACGGAGACCTACCGTGGCTACCCCGAAGGCAATGTGAGTGGCATCCTGCCAGTGGTGGCCTAGGGCAGCATCGGGGTTGGGCATGGCCGAAATCCGGTGCATGAACGCCACGGGCCCAATGGCCGGCTCACCGGGGTAGCCCAGGTACACCGTCAGGTCAACGTCCTCGGAGAAAGCATGGGTGTACGCAACGCTCAAGGCCGAGAATAAGTCGTGGGGGTGCTGGCGGTCAACCAAGGGCTGGCCCTTGTAGGCCTCTCCACTCTGGAACAGCAACGGGTAGCCGTTACCGCCTTCCGTGAGCGGGTCCAGGGAAATCATGGCCGTGAGGTTCAGAAGACCTTTCTCCCCAATGCGGCGCTGAGCCATGGTCATAAACCAGTTGGGTGCATCCACGGTGCTGCCGCCGCGCTGCCCACTGTTGCGGCCGATGTTCTGGTTGGTATAGCGCAGGTTCAGAGCTCCGTGGTTCATAATCATCCACTGGCCTTTGTGGTGCATCCACATGAACATGGGCGTGTTGTCGGGGTTCCAGGCGGTGCCGGAGCCGTTGCGGCTCATGGGGAGGTTGCGGGAGTAGGCGTGGCTCATGCTCATGCCCCCGTGGTCCATGCCGGCCATGCTGCTCATGTCGTGGCCCGAGTGGTCCATCCCCTGCATTGATTGAGCCTTGCGCGAGGTATCGGGCGCGGCTGCCATACCCGGCATGGTATGGCCCATGTGCTGACTGTGGTCCGCAGCTTTTTTAGTGCGGGACGTGTCGGCTGGAGCGGCCATGTTGTGCATATCATGCTGGGCATAGGCAGTGGCCGAAAGCAGCAAAGCGGGTAGGAGTAGGATGGAGAAGCGCATAAAAAAGAAGTCGGGGTACTACGGCAGAATCACTCTGCAATAGTACCCCGACTTCGGAGGCAATGTTTTACACGATTCACGCTGGACACGTGCAAGGTTGTGCCCGGCGCAGTGGCCTACACCAGCTGGTCAAGCGAGAGGCGCTTCGGCATCAGGTCACGGCGGAACTCACTAACGGAGCGGCCCGTCACTTGCCGGAATTGGTTGCTGAGGTGCTGGCCGCTGCTGTAGCGCATTTGCTCCGCTATTTCGCTCAGAGTCATTTCGTTGTAGCTCAGCATCTCCTTCACGCGCTCAATTTTCAGGCGGATGAGATATTTCTCGATGGTGAGGTTGGCCGTGCGCGAGAACACCTTGCTCAGGTGCGAGTAGGTGGCCGCGAAGCGCTCCGTCAGGAAGGCGGAGGTAGTCAGCGGCATGCGCGCCGTGCGTAGGTGCTCCAGGTATTCTACCAGGGCCGCCTTGATCTGTTCGGTCAGTTGATCGGCCCGGCCCAGCAGCACATCAAAGCCCGCTTCCCGCAGGATAGGGGCAACCGAAGCGGGATCCACGGGCGTACTTTGATCGAGTTGCGCCTGGCCGAGCTTTACATCGGTGGCATGGTAGCCAGCTTGTTCGAGAAGGGTGCGCACGGCATCAATGCAGCGTGGGCAAACCATATTTTTGATGTGGAGGAGCGTCGTTTTCACGGGTGTTTAGTTGAGTCCAACCGCGTAGCGGTCCGCGTGGGTTTACGAGTGGGAGAAGGGGCTGCGCTTGAGCGAGGACGCCGGGTAGGAGCCGGCGTATCCTCAGTCCAGGCTTTCCCGAACCAACTGGCGGCTGCCCACGTCACGAAGGGCACAATGCCCAGAAACGTAACAGCCAACAGCCAGAAAAATACGAAAAATGCGCCAAACAGGCGGCCGAAGAAATGGTCTTGTACGCCAAACAAATACGCTACTAGCAGCAGAGCCAGCCCAAAGCTGGTAGCCGCCAGAATGGCGGCCCGCCGCAGAAGCGGTTTGGTAGTAACAGACCAGGTGGAGTTACGGTTCATAAGCGGCCCAAACAGGGGGCGGCAAATATATTAGTTACGTAGCGTTTTGCGGAGTACGTGGGGCGGGTCGCCGCGCTGGGGCAGAGTGTATGGGTAACGTGTAGCCATGGTTGTGCATGTGGACTATAAAAACAGATCGTAGTTCTCGACGTAACCCCTACCTAACTCTTTCGCCACGGTGCCGTTTCGTCAAGGAACTGTTTGTACGGAAAAACCACGAACGAGGTCAGCCGTACAGCAGAATAGTTTCCCTTTTTTGTGCTTCCCTTCCCTACACCATGAAAACCATTTTCTCCCTCCGCTTTGTAGCCGCTGGCCTGCTGCTTTCCGCGGCCGTATTTACCACTGCCTGCGACACGGGCACCGATAAAGGTGACACCAACGTAGAGCGCGGCGATTATAAGCGCAAAGACCCCGACCCAGGCCACACCACCGCCTCCGATTCGGCCACCGCGGGCTTGCGCGGAGCGGAAGACACCCGCCCCACCGGCCGCCAAGAGTACGAAGCCTCCGGCGATGCGCAAGACCACAACCGCGACGGTATTGCTGACTAAGTACGCCGGCCTTGACCCTAAGTACCTCTAAACGCGAAATGGCCGACTCCCAGAAGGAGCCGGCCATTTCGCGTTTCAAGTATGAAATTCTTATAAACTAAGCCCTCTATCTGACTAGAAGGGAGAGGCAGGAAATGAGAGTAATTCTTACTGCCTCTCATTTCTCTTCTGCTAATAGAATACGAAGCTGTTCGGGCCAATGCCCACCGTGAACGAGTCGATGGCGGCACCGTTGCTTTGGTAACGAATAACCTTATCGTTGGTGGTGAAGGAGCCAATACCGCCGTAAATGGTGTTGTCCTGCGGGTCAACGCCTAGGCCATAGAAGCTCCGCCGAATAAGCGGGTTTGTAGGCAGGTTCGCGTCGCCGATGTTCAGCGTATATACGCCACCCCGGTAGGTGTAGTACAGCTGGTCGCGGCGGCCGTTAATGGTTAACCTACCCGGTGAGCTAGTGTTCGTGGCTACTTCCCGGGTTTGGGCCGTCAGCTGGCCGGGCACAATCAACGACAGGCTGCCCTTGGTCGTTTTAGAGTAATCGATGGCCGTGTAGTCGGCGTTATACACCACATTACCGCCACTGAGCACCCACACGTTGCCATTGCGGTCCGTTACGGCGCTGTTCGGGGCGTCGCCCACCGTGATGGTTCCTTCCACCACGTCGGTAGCCGTATTGATAACCGTGACGGTGTTGCCACCATTATTGGTCACGTACAGGCGGTTACCCGATATAGTTAGTCGCTCGGGCTGGGCACCCACCGCAATAGTCTTGGTTACGGTATTGGTCTTCAGGTTGATAACCGATACCTGCCCGTCGCCGCCGTAGGCCACTGTTTCTGTCACGTAGCCTTTATCCGAAGAGGCAGCTACGAAATAACGCGGTAGCTTCAGACCGGTAATCGTGGCTTTGTAGCGAAACTTAGCCAGCGACACTACCTCCAGCTTGTTGCTGTTGTTGACCACGATATAGCCCAGCGAGTCTTGCACGGCTATGCTCTGAGCCACGTCGCCGAGGGGTCGGCCGTTTACCGATGTATACAGATAAGCATTAGTAACCCGGTTATTGGCTTTGCTAAACAAGCTGATATCGGAGTTGGCCCGGCGGAAGTTGCCTTCATTCACCACGAACACGCTGCTGGTCACAACGGGTTTTTCCTCGGGAGTAGGGTCGTTGTTTGGGTCGCAGCTGAACAGGGTAAGGGCGGCAGCACTGCTGAGCAGCACGCGGAACGGTAGGCCAGTGAAGGCGGAAACAGGCTTCATACTAAAAGGAGTGAAAAAAGAAATGACGATGGGGTTAGTGCCACAGTAGCCGGAGGCTTAGCGTGCCGTTGCGTAGGGGCATGGCGCTGTTTTGGTAGCTCTGGTAGCTGCGGTTTGTGAGGTTGTAGCCCTGCGCCAGCACCAGCACTTTCCAGGTGGGGCCTACCGCCACGGTGCGGCCCACGGCCGCGTTGAGCAGCAGGTAAGAAGGCAGGAACTGCGTGGCGGAAGCATCGGTGTAGCGGTAGCTGGTAAAGGTGAGTGTGGTGTTGAGCTGCCAGCCGCGCCAGAGGTGGTCGGTGCTAAAGGCCGCCGCATGCAAGGGCACAAAGGGTAGCTGCCGGCCCGTGGGGTCGGTATCGGCGGCCGTGCCCCGGGTCTTCTCCGATTGAGTGAGGGCGTAAGATGCGCGGGCCGTGAGGTGGTAGGCCCCCGGCTCCCAGCCCAACTGCGTGCTGGCCTCCAGACCCTGGGCCCGCACCTGCCGCAGGTTGCGCGGCGACCAGTAGCTCGCGCCCGGCGTCCACTGCACCCAGTTCTCTACCAGCTGGCGGTAGGCTGTCAGCTCGGTGCGTAGGCGCAGGCGGGCGGGCGCCAGGGTAAGCTCATGCACTAGGCCACCCTCGTAGCCCACACTTTCCTCGGGCAGCAAATCGGGGTTGCCGCCGGGGCGCCAGTACCGCTCATTCAGCGTGGGGGCCCGGTAGCTGCGCGAGGCGCTGGCCTTGAGACTCAGAGCGTGAGTGGTGGTTTGCCAGCCTACCCACTCCGCACCGATGGTAGGAGTGAGGGGAGGCTGCTGACCTGGCAGCACGGCTTGGCGCACGTTCAGAGAGAGGCGTAGCCGAGGCCGTGGATCGTAGCGCAGCAGGGCAAAGCCCGAGAAGCGGTTCTCGGTGCGCGGGCGGGTGCCGTAGCCATCTACCTGAGCCGCGAAGTGCTGCGCCTCTAGCCCGGTCCGCAGGGAAGCGTTAGGAGCCAGCCGCCACGTATGCTCGGCCTGGGCCTGGGTTGTGTGCACCGTCGATTCGCTGAGGCCGCTTACGTCGTCGCGGTAGTTGATAACGTCCTCGAACCAAGCTGCCCGCGCTGCCCATTCGTGGCGGGCGCTTACATAACGGTAGCCCGCCGTAAGTCGGCGGCTCTGGTCCCGCTCGCGGGCATTGGTGTTGTTGGTGCCGATGCCCGGCTGAATCTGCCGGTCGGCGTCAGTAAGCCAGATGGCAGCCGTTAGCTCGCTGCGCTGGCCTAGGCGCAACATCAGGTCCTGGGTGATGCTGGCTTGCCGGAGAGCCGCGTTTTCCTGCTCACGCCGCACCCGGCCAGCTGCGGCCCGCTCGTAGTACGTGAAGTTGTTATCGGCCTGGCGGTAAAGCAGGCTGGTGCGCAGGGCCAATTTCTGATTGCTATAGCTAGCCTCCAAGTTGCCGGCTCGCAGTCCAAAGCTGCCGTAGTCGGCCTGTGCCGAACCGCGCCAGCCGGCACCCCATCGTTCCGCCGCCAACAGCAACACCGTGCCGCCCACAGCTCCGTTGCCGTACGTAGCGCTGGCGGGGCCAGGTTGAATCGATACCTCGGTAGCTCCACTAACTGGCAACAAGGCAAAATCAGCTTCCCCTAGGGAAGGCAGGTTAATGTTGAAACCGTTCCAGAGCACGGCCGTGTGCCGGGCCGTAGTCCCACGCACCGAAATGGAAGCCAGCTGACCGGGACCGTAGTTCTTAATGTACAGGGTAGAGCGGGCGCTTAGCACATCGGCCAGCGTACCAGTCCGGTACGTGTTGAGAGCTAGCGAATCGAACACCAGACGACGGCTACCCACCGCGAAGCGGTCTAGCCGCAGGCCTGCGACGCGCACTGAGGGCAACGCTTGCACGGAGTCGAGGGAGGAAGCGGGAGTGCTTTGTGCAGCGGCAGTGCCCGCCATCAGCCAGCTGGCGGCTACCAGCAGCGCAAGGCTTGACCCTGCCCGGACAGGGGCGGTCAAACGGGGGAGGGGCGCACAAAAGGTAAACATCCGAACCAAAATTTCCGGGGTAGGAAACATCAGTTCAAAACTTCTGGTACTGCTTTCCGAAGCCGGAATGCCCTACCGAAGCCGAGGCCGAATACAGGGAATCAAGCCGCCCGGAGGCAGCCTACTGCAGTCATTCTCCGCCTTTCCTCCGAAGGCGCTGAACATGGGAAATGCAAAGGCAGGTCTCCTGGCTTGCTTCGGGTCGGTCGCCTTCCCATTTCTCCGGCACTACAGAGCGCAGTTGCCTTCTTTGAAACAGTGGCAGGGGGAATGACCGCCTGGTAACGTGAAGCGTACAGTTGCGGGGACAGCTCCGGCTTTAAACCGGATTCCCTTTTAAGCCTCGCCCCGCAGTTGGGGTCTGGCCACCTTTACAGCCGCAAAGATAGGCAATGTGACCTAAGCATTGGCTTATCCGTATTCGGAGTCTACCTGCTGCTGCCTCCTGGTGGCTGCCGCGTAGGCCACAGTAGCTCCTGCGTGCCCGTTTTCGCATTCCTCTATGAAGATTCCTCTCGAATACTACCGTCGCCCCGACCCCGTAGAAATTGCCCGCGACCTGATTGGAAAGTACCTGTACACACGCATCAGTGGGGTACTAACCGGCGGCCGCATTGTGGAAACAGAGGCCTATGCCCACATCAACGATCAAGCCTGCCATTCCCACCTGGGCCGCTACACGGCCCGCACAAAAGTTATGTACGAGCCTGGGGGAGTGGCCTACACCTACCTGATCTACGGCCGCTACGTTTTGTTTAACATCATCACCAACGAAGCCGGCAAAGCGGATGCGGTGCTTATCAGAGGGCTAGAGCCCACCGAAGGCATCCCGGAAATGCTCCTGCGCCGGGGTATGAGTTCCGTGCAGCGCAACCTTACAGCTGGCCCCGGCCTGCTCACCCAAGCCCTCGGCATCACCACCGCCCACTACGGCACCGACCTCACCGGCGACTTGATCTGGATGGAAGACCGAGGTGAGATAGTGGCCTACGATGATGTTATTGCCTCGCCTAGGGTTGGTATAGACTACGCCGGCGACGACGTTTCCTTGCCCTGGCGCTTCCGCCTGAAAGGCAGCAAATGGGTCAGCCCTGCGAAGTGAACGAGCGCGTGAGCGAATGAGTGAAGTGGCCTAGCTTATTACTGGATCAGCCCCAGCGGGGCGACACCGTTCGTTCAACGAGCAGTGCCGCCCCGCTGGGGCTTACTTCTTTCTGTAGTCTCTTAATTACCGATATGTCGCCTCGTGTAAGACACCTACTCTTCTAGGCTACTCACTTCGGTGCTTCTTCACTTAGTCACCTCATTACAACTTCTCACACACCAGCACCATGAGCTTGCCCTCCAGGTTGGTGGTGGCAAAGAGGTATAGGTCGCCGCCTTCGCGGATGCCGGTGCGGTGGCGGAATTCGGCCACGGTGTCGGGGAAGTTGCGGGTAGTGACGTGGGCGCGGGCCTCGGGGCCAAGGTGGGCGCGGAGGGCGGCGGCATCGTAGCGCTCCGTAGCTTTGATTCGGAAAATGCGGCCCGGAAACTCGGGGCGCAGAATATCAGACGTGTAAAGGTGGCTGTGCTGGTGCAGCTTCAGCAATTCAAACGCCGTCCCGACGCTGCGGAAACCGCCCGCCTTTAGCACGGCTACGTTGGGCTCATAGAGGTACTGCTGGGGCAGGGCGTAGCGGGCAATGGCGCGGCCTTCGCGGGCCCGGTTCAGCCGGAACTCCTGCTGCTGGCCGTGGCGGGTAAGGTTCACTGTGAAGCGCTCAGGGTCCACGGCTGGCTCAGGGCCCAACTCATACAACACCTCCTTACACTCATTGTCCACAGCTAGTATCCAGAGGCGACGCACGTGGCGCAGCTCCTGAATGGCCTGCTCAATATCGAGCATGGGCGAGGTCTTGAGCAGCACACTCCGGCCTTTTTGCAGCAGCAGGGGCATGATGCGCAACACATCGGGCTCACAGTCCTGCAGCCGAAATATCTTTCGGGCGGCGGTGTCACGCCGGGCGGGGTCCAGGTAAATCCAGTCGAAGTGCAGCGGGGTGTTGCGCAGGTAGTGTACCGCATCCTCGTTGTGGCACTTCACATTCTCGATGCCCAACTGAGTCAGGTTGTAGCGCACCACATCCACCAGCGCGAGGTTACGCTCTACGTAATGCACCTCCGGAATGGTAGCGGCAAAGTGAGCCGTATCAACGCCAAAGCCGCCGGTAAGGTCAACCAAGCGCTGGCCCTGCACTAGGCTGGCTTTAAACGTAGCCGTACGGGCCGAGGAGGCCTGCTCCACCGATAGGGTCGGCGGGAAGATCAGGTCGGGATTTTCGGCCCATTCCGGCAGCTTCGCACGGGCTTTCTGGCGAGCCTGTATCTGGCGCACAAGGTCCGGGACGGGCAGGCCGGGGTAACGGCGGGCCTGTAGCGCCAGTTGGGCGGGGTCGTCGTGCAGATGCTCGGCCACATATTGCCGGGCCGCTGCCGGCAGCGGGTATTCCATGTAGGGTTCCTACGAAAAAACACAAGCCTTAGTCAGCGACCAAGGCAGAAAGGTTTACCAAACGTAAGGAGGAATCCGGCAACTGACCTCCCGAAGTGGAAAGTTAGTTGCCGGATTCCTCCCGAAAACTTGTCTGAAATAGATAACGCCTAGTGGCCTAGCGCAGGTTCCAGCTCAAAGCCACCTGAGGCTGGCCCCACCGGCTAGCCGTAAGGCCAACCGTGCTGGGGCGCAACATCTGCAGGGCACCCGTGCGGGCAGCAGGCAAGCCCGCATTGTGCGCATCTACCGCCCGCTGGAAGTGCTCATTGGTGTGGCGCGAGATGAAAATGTTCGACAACAAGCTCGCAGCAGCAATGCTAATGGCTACTTTCTGGGTGTTGTTGTGGTACTGCTGCACTTCGGGGTCAGAGAGTACCTGCTGACCATAAAGGCCCACGGCACCCACAAACGTCAGACGCTCAGCTAGAAATAGCCACTTCTGGCGACGGTAGTTGTTGAGTTCCTGCAGAGCCTCGGGGTTACCGGCTAAGTAAGGGCGGAGCTTCTGGCCAAAGAAACCAGCACTCTGATAATCAGATTCTTTCGGCGTGCCTAGGCTCGTAGCGAAGAAAAAATTCTTCTGGACGCCGTTTAAGCCTCGTGCCTGATCTTCGGGGCTGAGCCGAATCAAGGTACTTGGGCCCTGCTGAGCGTGAGCAAAGAATGTCACGAAAACAAGAGGCAATAGGAGTAGGGCGCGGCGCACAAGGCTAAAATTTGGAATCATCATAGAATGGAGCATGAGGACAAATGTAGTCGGCTAATCCACAGCTACCTAAGCTTTTCACCGAGGAAAAGGTGCAATCCATCGAAGAAAAGTTTTAAACCCACTCAACAAATGCGGCGAGGCCTACGTTCTGTCGGCTGCTTACCAGTATTTCATTCACCAACCCGCATACCTTCTATGAAAACCCTGACCTCCCTGCTTAGCCGCTCCGTTTTGTTTGCGGCCCTGCCGGCTGCCCTGGCTTTCAGCTCCTGCTCCGACGACGACAAATCTGACCCTACGCCCGAGCAGGGCCGGGTGCTACTGATTCACGCTGCTCCCTCGGCAAATGCGCGGGTAAAGGTGTTGGCAAACGATAAAGAGCTAGGCCAGCTCGACTACGGGCAACTCAGCAATTATGTATCGGCTACGACGGGCACAACCACATTGAAAATCAACGACGCTAGCTCTAATCAGACTGTGGTGACCAAGCAGGCTACCATTGAGAAAGACAAGAGCTACTCTGTTTTTGCGTACTCTCCTTCTACTGCCCTGGGCTCAGCCGATGCAATAGTAGTATCAGACGACCTAACGGCGCCTGCTGCCGGCAAAGCCAAAATTCGGTTGGTGCACTTGGGCTTGGGCTCACCGAGCCCGGTGAGCCTTTCGCAGCCTGCCGCGTTGGGCACCGTCGATATCATTCCTAACGTTGCGTTTGGGTCGGCGTCTTCTTTTGTGGAGATAACACCTGGCACCTATAATCTGGCGGTTTCGACCGGCACGGGACTAACGGCCGCTACCGAAGCAAGTGTGGGTGACGGATCTGGCTCCGGCACAGGAACCAAAACCTATGATGCTGGCAAAATTTATACTGTACTAGTGCGCGGTATCAAGAGTTCCAGCGTAGCTACCGACCTGCGCACCAAGGCTATTGTAATTACCAACAACTAGGTGGCCTAGGCCAGTACTGCAAACAGCCTGCTCAACTAGGGAGCAGGCTGTTTGCGTTTAAGTGCCTGTAGCTCAGGAGTAGCAGGAAAAGGCTAACAAATCAGTTACCTTTGTGGTTGATTCGCAAACATTCTCTGCATCATGGTTGAGACCAAGACCACGGCTTACGTTCCGTATAAAGTAAAAGATATGAGCCTCGCCGAGTGGGGCCGCAAGGAAATCCGCTTGGCCGAGGCGGAAATGCCCGGCCTGATGGCTCTGCGCGAGGAGTTCGGTGATTCGCAGCCCCTGAAGGGTGCGCGCATTGCTGGCTGCTTGCACATGACCATTCAGACGGCGGTGCTCATCGAAACGCTGATTGCGCTGGGTGCCGATGTTACGTGGTCTTCGTGCAACATCTTCTCTACGCAAGATCACGCTGCTGCTGCTATTGCTGCTGCTGGCATTCCGGTATACGCCTGGAAAGGCATGAACGAGGAAGAGTTTAACTGGTGCATTGAGCAGACGCTGTTCTTCGGCGAGAAGCGCGAGCCCCTGAACATGATCCTCGATGACGGTGGCGACCTGACTAACATGGTGCTGAACCAGTACCCTGAGTTGGCTGCTGGCATCAAAGGCCTGTCGGAAGAAACCACGACCGGCGTACTGCGTCTCCTCGACCGGGTGAAGAACGGCACGCTGCCCATGCCTGCCTTCAACGTAAACGACTCGGTAACCAAGTCGAAATTCGACAACAAATACGGCTGTAAAGAGTCGGCTGTAGATGCTATCCGCCGGGCTACTGACGTAATGATGGCTGGCAAAATTGCCGTAGTGGCTGGCTACGGCGACGTAGGAAAAGGTACCGCTGCTTCGCTGCGTGGTGCTGGAGCCCGCGTTATCGTGACGGAAATTGACCCCATCTGCGCTCTGCAAGCTGCCATGGATGGCTACGCGGTGAAGAAAATGGCCAACGCTATCAAGGAGGCCGACATCGTAGTAACCGCTACCGGTAACTGCGACATCATCACCGAAGAGTCATTCCGTGCGCTGAAAGACAAGGCCATCGTCTGCAACATCGGTCACTTCGACGATGAAATTGACATGGCATGGCTGAACAAAAACTACGGCCACACCAAAGACACAGTGAAGCCCCAGGTTGATATCTATAACATCGACGGCAAAGAGGTAATCATCCTTGCTGAAGGTCGCCTGGTAAACCTGGGCTGCGCCACTGGTCACCCTTCGTTCGTAATGTCGAACTCGTTCACGAACCAGACGCTGGCCCAGCTGGAGCTGTGGCAGAACGCTGATAAGTACGAGAACAAAGTATATACCCTGCCCAAGCACCTTGACGAGAAGGTAGCCCGCCTGCACCTCGCCAAAATTGGCGTAGAGCTAGATGAGCTGAAGCCTAAGCAGGCTGATTACATCAATGTTCCTGTAGAGGGTCCCTTTAAGTCGGACCTGTACCGCTACTAGGCCACTTTCATCAGTAACAAAAAGCCCCGCTCTGTTATAGAGTGGGGCTTTTTGTTACTGATGAAAGTGACCTTGAGGGGCATCTGGCCGGTATAGTCTTCTATGTTTGAGTATACCACCGTGCCCAGCAGCGACCAGTCATGCTCCACTAAGGACTCCTAATACAAAGCGTTTTTCCGTACAATGAGCATACATACCATCTTGTGCACTACACATGTGGCCTAGCATTAGGCCCGCTACGGTCACGAATAGTCCTCTTGGCTCAATACCCTTGTCATTAGGCTGCTCTTCGGAGAGCATGCCCCAATTCTATACGCTAGCGACTGACGAGTAACTGCAGGCTAATTGGCTTTTGTTTGGTTAGGCCACTAGCTCTAATTACATACTGGCCTACGGGCAATTGAGCCACGGGTAGCGTGAGCGTGTTGGCCGCTGTTTCCGTGCGGTACAAGCATTGTCCCGTGAGACTGAGCAGTTGTATGGTGCGCTTGCCTGCTTCTGTAAAACGCAAAGTAGCGTAATGCTGGGCCGGGTTTGGGTAAAGTGTAGGGCTTTCGGCAGTGAGGGTAGGGGAAGGATTGGCACTGACGGATGCAAACCGGTATACCGGAAAGCTGTCAAGCTCCGTAGAGTAAAACTTGTGCAGTTGGCGTGCGTCAAACCGCAGTCGGCTTGAGTCGTTCAGCACATTCTGGTAGCGAACCAGCGTTGGAAAGGTGCCTTGCTTCACCTGCTCCGACAAGTCCATCATCTGTTCCCAGCCAGTAGCAAGACCCTGTATGTTGTTAGCTTGAATGCGCACGGCATGTACCCAACAGGCGCCGTCGCTGAGGGGTTGCACTAAGTAGTATAGCTGGTGATGGCGTAGCGCCCACGCGTTCAGTAGCGTATCAGAAGTACCCACTTGCGTAATGACAGTACGCCCCGAGTGAGGTTCGTGGTGCACCCGCAGCTCGAGCGTATCTCGCGCAGAAACCAACCGGACGCGTGAGCCCAGCTTCTTTTCCAGGTTCTGCGGGTGCCGAATAGGGAAGGCATCAAACGTAGTGCTTGGGCTTTCGCAGCCAATCAAACCAAGCAAGAGCAAATTCAGAAAAGCAGAAGCACGTGCAAATTTCATATCCGTCTGATTTGAAGTAACCTAGGGCTTTACTTTATGCCGCTGGCCAGCAAAACGTAACCTGTTGCTCTGCAAGCCTTACGCGCCGCCCTTGTCTCCGAAACCGATTAGCAACCAAAATGCGGATATTTGCCCCGTATGCCTGCCGTCCCGTTATCAGTTGTCATCATCACCTACAACGAAGAGCGCAATATTGCCCGCTGTCTGGAAGCAGTGCGCGGTGTAGCCGATGAGGTAGTTGTGGTTGATTCCTTCTCCACGGACAATACAGTGACCATCAGCCAGCAACTAGGGGCCCGAGTGGTGCAGCATGCCTTTGAGGGGTATGTGCAGCAGAAAAACTACGCCACCTCGCAGGCCCAGCATGACTATGTATTGCAGCTTGACGCCGATGAAGTCCTGACAGAGGAGTTACGCCAAAGTATCCAAGTCGCGAAAAACAACTGGCAGCATGCTGGCTACACCCTGGCTCGCCTTACCAACTACTGCGGCTCTTGGGTGCGCCACGGCGGCTGGTATCCCGACCGCAAGCTGCGCCTCTACGACCGACGCCTAGGCCAGTGGGAAGGGTTGCTGCTGCACGAGCGGTATGAAGTAGCCATAGGCCAGTCAGTGGGTACCCTTGCTGGCGATGCCCTGCACTATTCATATGACTCCGTTGAGCAGCATGTGCAGCAACTCAACCGCTTTACCAGCATTGCGGCCGAAGAGCTATGGTTGCGTGGCAAGCAGCGCGTGTCGGTGTTTCACTTACTGCTGAAGCCGTGTTGGAAGTTTGTGCACGGATATTTTTTCCGGCTAGGCTTTCTGGATGGCTTCGCTGGGCTGAGCATTGCGACCATCTCGGCCTGGGGAGTCTTCCTGAAATTTGCCAAGCTCAAAACCAAGGCCGCCGCATGAAAACGTTCCTCATAAGCCGCACCGATGCTATCGGCGACGTGGTTCTCACGCTGCCGGTGGCCGGGCGCCTCAAGCAGTTATACCCCGGTTGCCGCGTTGTGCTGCTGGGGCGAACCTACACGCAAGCCGTTGCCGAAGCCTGCCCCTGGGTTGATAGCTTCCTGAACTATGACGAGCTGTTGGCCTTACCGGCCGCAACGCAACTAGCACGGTTGCAGGAACAACAGGCCTACGCCATTCTGCACGTGTTCCCTAACAAAGTAGTGGCTACACTGGCCCGCAGTGCTCGAATACCACTCCGTATTGGCACGCGCAACCGGCTATTTCATTGGCTGACCTGTAACCGCCTCGTAGCGCTGAGCCGCCGACACTCGCCCCTGCACGAAGCACAGCTCAACCTGCAATTGCTCCGGCCGCTAGGCCACTCTGCTACACCGTCGCTGTCAGATACCGCCGCGCTGGTGCGCCTGCAGCCTAGAGTAGCCGTGCCAGAGCAGGTACAAGCGGTGCTAGCTAGCCGGCAACCTCATCAGCTGAATATAATTCTGCATCCGCGCAGCCGGGGTAGTGCCCGGGAATGGGGGCTACCCCACTTTGGGGCATTGGCTCGATTGCTCCACCAAGACGGACATCGTGTATTCGTAACTGGTACCGCTGCAGAAGGAGAGGAGCTGCGCGACTGGTTACAGCAGTACCAACCATTTATCACCGCCAACCTAACAGGGCAGCTTAGCTTACCTCAGCTTCTGGCCTTTATCAGTGCCGCCGATGGTTTAGTTGCCGGCAGTACTGGACCACTACACTTAGCGGCGGCACTGGGGCGAAATGCGCTAGGCCTCTATCCGCCCATCCAGCCCATGCACCCGGGCCGTTGGGCTCCGTTAGGCCCGCACGCCCAGTATCTGGTGTTTGATAAGCCCGATTGCCAAGATTGCCGCAAGCAGCCTACCGCCTGTACTTGCATAAAAGCGGTAGAGCCGCTCCAGGCCTTTGCCTCTATTCAAACGTGGCAGCCGTTACCACAAGTGTCCGTTTCATCTGATTTCGTAGTCTGAATGAGCAGTCAGACTACACATTCATCTGCTCAAGAGCCTTGGTGGCATTCCTGGTGGCGCACAGGGCGCCTGTCGCAGCACTTACTACTGCTGGCTTGCGTCGCCGGTGTCGTCGGGCTCCTCACCTCGCGGGCGTTGGTAGCATTGAGCCCTGTTACAGGAGTTTTAGCTGCACTGGCCAACCCTAACCTACGCCGAGCACTGCAGCAATGGGTAAGATTACGCACAGTGTGGGCCCCAGCGGCACTTTACTGCTTATTGTTGCTGAGTGGCTTCTACACAGATCAGTGGGATGTCTGGCGCCATGAAGCATACCGGCTACTGCCCTGGTTAGGGGTGCCGTTAGCCTTTGGCGTAGCTGTACCGCTCTCAAGTCGGCAACGTTTTGGGATAGGGCTGCTATACGTGAGCGGGACCATTACAATAGGCCTAGCCACTCTTGGTCAATACTTACTTGATCCGGCAGCGGCAAACAAAGCGTTTGGGTTAGGGCAGAGTATGCCTTCCGTAACCGGTATTTTCCACATTCACTTTGGGTTGATGCTAGCTCTGGCAGGTTTTTTTGCCTTGCTGCTGCGCCGCAGTACCTATGCAACTTCCACCTTGCGCCTAGGTCTCTTAATAGCTGCTGGCTTGTGCGTCCTTACGCTGCACTTACTGGCCTATCGCACGGGGCTATTCGTCTTCTACGGAATGGCGCTGCTCAGAGCGTTACATCTATTGTTGCGCCGTCGCTTACTGCTAGGGCTCGGAGTGCTCGTCCTGCTTCTGGCAGCGCCAGCACTGGCTTACTATACGCTGGAGCCCGTGCATCAGCGGGTAGATGCTACCATTTGGGATGTGCAGCAAATCCAACTCAATCACGATATCAACGAGTACTCCCTGTCTAGGCGCATAGCAGCCTGGCAGACGGCCCTCATCATTGCCGAGGTGCACCCGTGGCTAGGAGTAGGCCCTGCCGATGCCTATACCGCCATGATGGATCAGTATAGCTGGAAGGATTTTGGTTTACGCCCTGAAAACCGCGTAATGGTTCATAATCAGTACCTCCATCAACTCTTAGGTGGCGGGATAGTAGGCCTAAGCGCATGGTTGCTGGTGCTATTTGGCCCCTTCATGCAACCTAGGCTGCGTCGCAATCCGTACGTGTATCACTTCCTGTTGATGGAAGCTACCGCTATGCTGGTAGATTCGCTGCTTGAATTGCAGATCGGGTTTAATTTGTTCGTGTTTCTCTACGGGTTTATCGTGGTAGCTACCGAACGCCGTGTAAGTCAAGAAGCTGAAACGCTAAAACCTTCCGCCCTTCCTACGGTATAATCCGTAACATCATTTGTCTATCGGCCGTCTTTTTTCAATATTCGGCCGCAATTTTCAGCGTTTATGAGCGACTCTCCCGAACGGGTACCCAAACTGAGCAAAGAGGAAAAAGACCGGCGTTTTCAGGCCGAACTCATGCCTGTGCTCGATTCGCTGTACAACTTCGCATTCCGCCTCACGCTGGACGAAGATGACGCAAATGACCTCGTACAGGAAACTTATCTGAAAGCATATCGCTTCTTTGAGTACTTCGAGCAGGGAACAAACGCCAAAGCGTGGCTGTTTCGCATCCTGAAAAATTCGTTCATCAACGATTTTCGCAAAAAAAGTAAGCAACCCGCCAAGGTTGATTACAGCGAAATCGAAGGGTACTACAACTCAGAAGATGTGGAGGCCGAAGGCGACGCCGGCAGCACCTCCTCTGACATGCGGCAGCAAGCCGTACGCGACCTCATCGGCGACGAAGTGGCCAGCGCCCTCAACTCGCTGCCGGTTGATTTCCGCACCGTCATTATCCTCTGTGATCTAGAAGGGTTCACGTATGAGGAAATGGCTAAAGTACTAGACATTCCTATCGGGACGGTGCGCTCCCGCCTACACAGGGCGCGTAATTTCCTGAAGGATAAGCTTGAGAGATACGCTAAGTCAATGGGCTACGGCTCCGAAGACGGCGACGAAATTGATTCAGAAGACACCGAATAAGGTCCTGCCAGGAAAAAATGTTATGAAGACTACCTCTACAAAAACCAACCAGAGCGGGGCTACGCCCAGTGCCCCCGACTGTGAACGCGTGAATACAATACTCGACCAAATTATCGTAGGCCAGGAGCCCACGGCTGAGGACGAAGATTACTTCGTAAATCATGCCGAAGATTGTTCCCCCTGTTTCGACAGTATCGATAAGCAGCGTATTTTTATCGATTTCCTGTCGCAGCATGTAGGCCGCAAAGGAGCGCCTTCTTCACTACCTAACGCAATTCTTGCGCGCGTTCAGGCAGAAATGGCCTAATTTTGCCCCATGCAGGGTAAAATCATCGCCTTTTCGGCTCCCTCCGGAGCCGGCAAGACCACTATTGTTCATCGGCTACTGGAGCGAATTCCAGAGCTAAGCTTCTCAATATCAGCCTGTACGCGCGATAAGCGCGGCCGGACAGAAGCCAACGGTAAAGACTATTACTTCATCTCCGTGCAGGAGTTCCAGGAGAAAATCCGACACGATGCCTTCGTGGAATGGGAAGAAGTATACGAAGGTGCCTTCTATGGTACGCTCAAATCTGAGATTGAGCGTATCTGGGAAGGAGGCCACCATGCCGTGTTGGACGTAGATGTAAAAGGCGGTTTGAGCATCAAGGAGTTTTACAAAGACCGTGCATTAGCTGTATTTGTAAAACCACCATCACTAGAGATTCTGGAGCAGCGTCTGCGTAACCGCGCTACTGATTCTGCCGCTAGTATTTCTTCGCGTCTTTACAAAGCTAACTTCGAGCTTACGTTCGAGGATCGATTCGACGTAACCATCGTCAACGACGATCTAGATCGAGCTATCGATGAGGCTGAGCAACTCATCCGTAAGTTTATCATGGCTGAGTCAGAGATATTGTGAGTAGCCCCACTTCGGAAATGAAAGTTGGGTTGCTGTTTGGCTCGTTCAATCCCATCCACACGGGTCACCTGATTCTGGCCAATTACATGGCCACTCACACCGATTTGGATGCGGTATGGCTAGTTGTATCGCCTCAAAGCCCATTTAAGGTAGGCCAGGAACTACTTCCTGAAGCTTACCGCTACGAATTAGTGCAGTTAGCTATTGCTGGAAACTTGCAGCTAGATGTTCTCGACATCGAGTTTGAGATGCCTAAGCCTAGTTATACCATCGATACCCTCGATGAATTGCATCGTCGTCACCCATCTCACCACTTTGTACTTCTGATGGGGGAGGATAACTTGCCCGGCCTACCACGCTGGAAAGAGGCAGGGCGCATTCTCAAGGAGTATGAAGTATATGTGTACCCTAGGCCTGGAGTAGATGCTACCGATGTAAATGCGCACCCAGGTGTGAAAGTGGTAGATGCTCCTTTGTTGGACATTTCAGCCACGTTTATTCGCGACTGTGTTCGTGAGCGTAAATCTATCCGATACTTAGTGCCAGATGCAGTAGAAGCCCGAATTGAACAAGGAGGCTTCTGGCGCTAGGCCAGTAAAGGTAACATGGTAATTAAAGTAAACCCCGCTCACCTTGGATGAGCGGGGTTTTACTTTATGGGCTAAAGTCAGCCGAAATCAGATGGTCATGATTTCGCTTTCTTTCTTGCTCAACAGGTCGTCTACTTTGGTGATATACGAATCAGTAGCCTTTTGCACCTTGGCCTCTGCGTCTTTAATGGCATCTTCTGAAGCACCTTCCTTCAGTAGCTTGCGCAACGAGTCATTCACATCTTTGCGGATGCCCCGGATGCGCACTTTGCCGCTTTCAGATTCTGTTTTAGCCTGTTTTACTAATTCCCGACGTCGTTCTTCCGTCATGGCCGGGATGTTCAAGCGCACGCCTTCTGCATCCGACTGAGGATTCAGGCCTAGGTCACTGTTCTTGATAGCTTTGGCAATCTCGCTGATCATGTTCTTCTCCCATGGTTTGATGAACAGCGTGCGAGCATCGGGTGCCGATACGTTAGCAACCTGCGCTACGGGAGTAGGGGTACCGTAATAATCTACCCGCAGCGAGTCGAGCATAGCTGGTGATGCTTTGCCAGCCCGGATGCGCGTTAGCTCAACACCCGTGTGCTGCAGGGCTTTGCCCATTGATTCTTCTGCCTCGTCGAGGTAAAACTTAATTTCTTCGTCCATGTGTGAAGGTATGAAAAGTGAGAAATGAAAGTCTAGGCCAGGTATTTACGGACTCACCTCAACTTTCACTTCGTCATACTAAGTAATGAGTATTTCAGCGGGCGCAACTGGTTAAACGGCTGGCTGCAGGGTACCGGTAGCCGAAGACGGTTGCGCATTAGCTGTGTTCATGCTCACCAGCGTACCTACCTTCTCTCCGGCAATCAGGCGTTGTAGGTTGCCTTCTTTGTTCATGTCGAACACAATAATTGGCAAATTATTCTCTTTGCAGAGCGTAAAGGCCGTCATGTCCATCACATTAAGGTTTTTTTCCATCACCTCATCAAACGTGATGTCTGGGTAACGCACCGCTGAAGCGTCTTTCTCGGGGTCAGCCGTATAAATGCCATCTACCCGAGTACCTTTTAAGACCACGTCAGCCTCAATTTCAATAGCGCGCAACGAAGCTGCTGAGTCCGTGGTGAAGTACGGTGAACCAATGCCGGCTCCAAAAATGACTACGCGGCCCTTTTCCAAGTGGCGCAACGCTCGGCGACGGATGTAGGGCTCACACACGCGCTGAATAGTCACTCCTGACAATAAACGGGTGTTCACATCTAGCTTTTCCAGTGCGCTCTGCAAAGCCATCGAGTTGATTACCGTGGCCAGCATGCCCATGTAGTCACCTTGCACGCGGTCTAGGCCAAATGCCTCGGCCTGTACACCCCGGAAGATGTTACCACCGCCAATAACCACGGCTATTTCGGTGCCGGTGGCCGCTGCCGTCTTGATTTCTTCCGCGTACTGCATCAGTCGGACGGCGTCAATACCGTACTGTTGCTGGCCCATGAGAGCTTCGCCGCTCAGCTTTAGCAGAATTCGTTTATACTTCAAAACAAAAGGGGTTAGGCGTGAAATGCAGTGTATAAGCTAGCGTAGGCCAGTGCCTACTGCCAATGCAAAGTTACCAATGGAGTTTCTTCTAATGAGTGGCCTAACTAAAGAGAACTAGCACTTGGCCTTTCGTGACGTTGTCGCGCAATGCCACTTTAATCGCGGCAACAGTGCCCTCACCAGGCGCTTTCAGAATGTTCTCCATTTTCATAGCTTCCAGTACCAGCAGAGGGTCTCCTTTTTGCACAACTTGACCAGGCTCTACCCGAATGTCTACAATAAGACCCGGCATGGGCGCCTTTAGCTCATTAACCTTGTTAGTGGCCGCATTGCTCATTCCCAGTTTGTCTAGCAACAAGTCAAATCGGTCTTTAGCCTGTAGCTCTAGGCGCTGCCCGTTGAGGTTCAATACAAACGTTTTGGCCGCGTAGTCCACTGATACAAGCTCCGCAGTATAGGACTTTCCGTTATGCAGTATGTGGTAATGCCCGTTGCCCAGAACTGCCAAGTCCCATTCAAATGCTTGCCCGTTCACAGTAATGGGGCCGCCGGAGCGGTAATCGATGTCCCAGAGTTGATCGGGACCGGTGCGTACCTGTAGCATGTGGGAAAGGATAGGGTAGAGCGGAAAAGGGCTTAAAGATAGGTCAAATCTGAAATAAATTCGGAACTTGACCCTTCATTCCCCTATTGCGTTTCTTCATGAAATATCCGGTCCTCGGTGCGCTTAGCCTGATTCTGACCTGTTATATAGTAGCCCCGGCTCAGACTACTACTACGTCTAAATCAGCCACTAACAAATCAGCTGTTCGCAAGAAAGTAGCAGCTCCTGCTGCCGCCGCGGCTACGCCTGCGCCTGCACAATTACCTGTGCCTAACTGGCTGCCACCTACGAACCCCCTTCAGCCCGCGGCTACTATTGTTCATGACTTATTAGATACCAAACTCGACGTCCGCTTCGATTGGGCAAAACAGTGGTTGCTTGGCACTGCTACTCTAACTGTTCGTCCTCACTTCTACGCACAGAACCAACTGGTACTAGACGCTAAAGGCTTCGACATAAAAAGTGTAGAGCTAGTAAATAGCAGTACCAAAAAGGGTAAGGACCTGAAGTTTGCTTACGATAAGAAGAAGCTGACCATTTCCCTTGACCGCTCTTATACTCGTACTGAGCCGTGCCAGGTTCGCATCCAATATGTGGCCAAGCCTAATGAGTTGCCTTCAACTGGCGGAAGTGAAGCCATTACCGGCGACAAAGGCCTGTATTTCATAAATCCTCTCGGTACGGACAAGACCAAGCCCCGGCAGGTATGGACGCAGGGTGAGACGGAAGGAAGCTCTTGTTGGTTTCCGACAATTGACAAACCAAACCAGCGGATGACGCAGGAAATCAGCATTACCGTTGAGAGCGGACTCAAAACTCTCTCCAATGGTCTGCTCACTTCCTCGCAACGCAACGCTGATGGTACGCGCACCGACGTGTGGAAGCAATCGTTGCCAGCAGCACCGTACCTTACCATGCTTGCCGTCGGCGACTTTGCAGTGGTTTCTGACGTATGGCGCGGAAAAAATGTCAGCTACTATGTTGACCCCGCATATCAGCATACTGCTAAGCAGGTATTCGGGAACACTCCCGAAATGATGGAGTACTATTCCAAAAAGTTAGGAATTGATTTTCCGTGGGAGAAGTACTCGCAAGTGGCTGTGCACGATTTCGTGTCAGGGGCTATGGAGAATACCACGGCAACTACTATTCAGGAACAGCTCGTGCAGTTCACTAGCCGTGAGCTGCCAGATGTAAGCTATGATACGGAGGCTGTAATTACGCACGAACTGTTTCACCAATGGTTCGGGGACTATGTCACGACAGAATCATGGGCCAACTTGCCGTTAAATGAGTCATTTGCTGACTATTCAGAATATCTGTGGGCTGAGCATAAATACGGTGCCGATGCTGCTGGCCTAGTGCTACAGATCAAGCTGAATAACTACCTGCAAGAGGCGCAAATTAAACGGGAGCCCTTAATCCGGTATCGGTATGCTAATAGGGAAGATATGTTTGACCGGCACTCTTACGATAAAGGGGGCCGAGTGCTACACATGTTACGGAGCTATGTTGGTGATGAAGCTTTCTTCACGGCCCTCAATCGTTATCTAACCCAGAATAAATTCTCTGCTTCTGAAATTGCCAAGCTGAGAATGACTTTTGAAGACGTGACGGGTGAGGACCTGATGTGGTTCTTCGATCAATGGTTCATGCAGCGCGGTCATCCGGAATTGCGCGTTACTCATAGCTATGACAACGGTCAGGTAGCTCTGCGGGTACGCCAAGTGCAGGATACCTTGTTTCAGCCAGTATACCGTTTACCAGTTACTGTTACTACTTGGAGTAATAATCAGCCTACCGACCACCGCATTGTAGTAACTAAGGCTGATCAAACATTTAAGCTACCCTCTAGTCAGAGGCCTAGCTTAGTAAAGTTCGACAGTGAAGGAATATTGCTGGCTCAAATTGATGAAGAAAGAACTCAAGATGAGTTGATCTATCAATATTCCCACGCTCGTAACTATCTGCAGAAGTTCGAAGCCCTTGATGGTCTTAAGAACAAGACGGCTGACCTCAATGTCAGTGCCTTATTCCGTAACGCTATTAACGACAACTTCTGGGCAATTAGGCAAACTGCATTAGAGGGGCTACGTCGTTACAAGGGAGCAGAAGGTAGTGCTGTGCGCAAAGAAATTCAGCGTGCGGCGTTGAATGAGAAGAAAGGTGTAGTCCGGGCCGCTGCCATTACTACGTTAGCGTCATTTCCTAATGAGGATTTCGGAGAAGTATATGCCGCAGCCTTACGAGATAGTTCTTATGTAGTAGCCAGTGCAGCCGTCGATGCGTTGGCTAAGGCCCCTACTGTAGCTACTCGTGAGCCAATCAATGGCCTGCAGGAAACTAAAAATCCGGCTTTGATTACAGCCTTGTCAAATTACTACGCTCTTAATGGTACAGCTGATCATTATCAGTGGTTCTTAGCCAGAAGCAAAGACGCTCCAGGAGAAGTGCTTTATACCTTATTAGAGAATTTTGGAACGTTAATGCAACGTATGCCTCCCATCGAGCGGGAAAAAGGCATTCAACGGCTAGAGACACTTGCTCGAACTCACCCGATGTACTACGTGCGCTTAGGAGCATATAAAGGGTTAAATGAGTTGGTAACGAGTATGCCAGTCCTAAAGCCAACTTTACAGGATATCCGGGCTAAGGAAAAAGATGAGCGTTTAAAATCGATTTACAGCCTTATTCAATAAAATATTTTTTGTGTCTGCTAAGTAGAAGGATGCAATCTGCTTAGCGTAGATAATCAGGTGCTTGTGAGATAAGCTAGCTTCTTAGTAGGTAGACGTGAAGAAAAAATGTGAAACCTTTTTTTGCTCAGTGCTTGACTTGCATCAGAAAGCCATTAATTTTGCAGCTCCAATCACAACCGGAACGGCTCCAGCCACGGAAATGAATGGGTTAGTTTCTCATAAACGATGAGAGATTTATAAGCTGGGGGCGTCGCATAGCGGCAATTGCGGGTGACTGTAACTCACCTCCTTCGGGTTCAAAGGTTCGAGTCCTTTCGCCCCCACACTTATGAGTTGATGAATTAACGGGGAGATTTTTAATCAACCCTTGTTTTTCGAAAGCTCAATATGCGGGAGTAGCTCAGTTGGTAGAGCGGCAGCCTTCCAAGCTGCAGGTCGCGGGTTCGAACCTCGTCTCCCGCTCAGTGCAAAAGTTCTCTGGGCTAACTTAATTTGCTAGCGTACTTTTTTATTAAAATAAGCCGTTTTAGCTCAGTGGTAGAGCACTTCCTTGGTAAGGAAGAGGTCATGGGTTCAAATCCCATAAATGGCTCAGAATTACGAGTACCAACGGTATAGCTGGTCTACTCTGTTGGATCTGTCAGACAAGTAAAGCGACGTGCAGTCCTCACTAAACGGAGCTGCGTTTCGCTTTCTTGCAGTATAGCCACTTCGCTTTTTCCCCCTCTTTACTTTAAAGTCTCTTAATTTCTCTTACAATGGCCAAAGAAAATTTTGATCGTTCCAAGCCGCACGTGAACATCGGTACGATCGGGCACGTCGACCACGGCAAAACCACCCTGACCGCTGCAATCACCACGGTTCTGGCGAACAAAGGTCTGGCCGCTAAGCGTGACTTCTCTTCGATCGACAACGCTCCCGAAGAAAAAGAGCGTGGTATCACGATCAACACCGCTCACGTTGAATACGCTACCGAAAACCGTCACTATGCTCACGTTGACTGCCCCGGTCACGCTGACTATGTGAAGAACATGGTAACGGGTGCTGCTCAGATGGACGGCGCTATCCTCGTAGTAGCTGCTACAGATGGCCCAATGCCTCAGACTCGTGAGCACATCCTGCTCGCTCGTCAGGTAGGTGTACCTCAACTGGTAGTGTTCATGAATAAAGTGGACATGGTGGATGACCCCGAGCTGCTCGAGCTAGTAGAAATGGAAATCCGCGAACTGCTGTCGTTCTACGACTTCGACGGCGATAACATTCCAGTTATCCAGGGTTCTGCTCTGGGTGGCCTGAATGGCGATGCCAACTGGGTTCCCAAGATCGAGGAACTGATGGCTGCTGTTGATAGCTACATTCCAATTCCTGCTCGTCTGACCGACCTGCCCTTCCTGATGCCAGTAGAGGACGTGTTCTCTATCACGGGTCGTGGTACGGTTGCTACCGGTCGTATCGAGCGTGGTATCATCAACTCGGGTGAGCAAGTAGAAATCCTCGGTATGGGTGCTGAGAACCTCAAGTCGACCGTAACTGGTGTTGAGATGTTCCGCAAAATTCTTGACCGCGGTGAAGCTGGCGACAACGTAGGTCTGCTGCTCCGTGGTATTGAGAAAGAAGCCATCCGTCGCGGTATGGTTATCTGCAAGCCCGGTTCGGTTAAGCCTCACCAGAAGTTCAAGGCTGAGGTATACGTGCTGTCGAAAGAAGAAGGTGGTCGTCACACGCCGTTCTTCAACAACTACCGTCCTCAGTTCTATTTCCGCACCACCGACGTAACCGGCATCATCTCGCTGGGCGAAGGCGTGGAAATGGTTATGCCTGGTGACAACGTAACCATCTCGGTTGAGTTGATCAACTCGGTAGCTATGGAAAAAGGTCTGCGTTTCGCTATTCGCGAAGGTGGCCGTACCGTAGGTGCTGGTCAGGTAACTGAAATTCTCGACTAGTTTCTGCTAGAATAAAATAATCCGCCCTCGATATTTTTCGGGGGCGGATTTGTTTTGTCTAAACACTTCAGTACATTTGCAGTCCCAATCCAGCACCTTGAAGGATAGGGACGCATACACGGGCGTAGTTCAAGGGTAGAATAGAGGTCTCCAAAACCTTTGATGGGAGTTCGAATCTCTCCGCCCGTGCAAGAATCAAGGCTGCCAGTGCAGCCGCACCTACCAAGCCTAACCGGTGCCGCATCATGAGTAAGCTGACCAATTATTTCCGCGAAACCTCTGAGGAGATGCGTTACAAGGTAACGTGGCCTTCTATAGAAGAACTACAGAAGAGTGCTGGCCTAGTGCTGCTTGGTTCACTTCTGTTCGCTGCAGTGGTTGGTGTTATGGATGTGGCGTTCAGCAAGAGCCTGGAAGCGTTTTACACTTCGTTCCGGTAAGCGGCAGAACACACGACGATAATGGGCGAGTTAAAATGGTATGTGGTCCGTTCAGTTAGCGGACAAGAGAAAAAAGCCAAAACCTACTTGGAAACGGAAATCGGCCGCCACGGCCTATCCGACTTGGTGCCTCAGGTACTTATTCCAGTAGAGAAGGTGTTCGAAATGCGTAACGGCAAAAAGCGCGTGCGTGAGAGAAACCTCTACCCTGGCTATATTATTATCCACGCGGATCTGACACACGGAGAAGTTGACCACATTATCACGAGCACACCGGGAGTAATCGGTTTTCTAAGTGATAAAGAAGGGAAAGCAGCTAGTCAGAACACGAAGCCAGTTCCTCTGCATATTTCGGAAGTTAACCGTATCCTCGGTATCGTAGACGAAGCAGAAGAGCAGACGGCAACCCTTGAAACCCCCTTCGTAGTGAACGAGCTAGTGAAGATTGTAGATGGTGGTTTTGCCGGTATGTCGGGAACGGTTTCTGAAGTTTTCGAAGAGCGTAAAAAGCTCAACGTAATCGTAAAAATATTCGGCCGTAGTACTCCAATGGAGTTAAGCTACACTCAGGTCGAAAAAGAGTCATAAGCTGAATTATATCTGAGAGCTTAGAACTGAGAATCATCTGACTCTGAGTTCTAAGCTCTCTAATATACCAACAGCATAAGCAACGTCGCCAGTTATCCGCTCCGGATTGGCGGGGCTTCCACTAGGAGCAATCAAAAACTGAGGATTCTGCGTGTTACGATGCAGTGTCCGAAGCCTTTCAAACCAAATGGCCAAGGAAATTAGAGGTTATCTGAAGCTTCAGATAAAGGGAGGTGCTGCGAACCCCGCGCCACCGGTTGGACCTGCACTTGGTAGCAAAGGCCTTAACATCATGGAGTTCTGCAAGCAGTTCAATGCTCGCACCCAAGATAAGGCCGGCCAAGTTTGTCCTGTACTCATCACCATGTACACCGACAAGTCGTTTGACTTTGTTGTGAAAACTCCTCCGGTGCCAGTTCTCCTCATGGAGGCTGCTAAGCTCCAGAGCGGTTCGAAGGAGCCTAACCGTAACAAGGTTGGCTCGGTTACCTGGGACCAGGTGCGCACCATCGCTGAGACGAAGATGCCAGACCTGAATGCTTTCAAAGTGGAGTCGGCAATGCTGCAGGTAGCCGGTACGGCTCGCAGCATGGGCATCACTGTGTCGGGCACTTCTCCTTTTGCTGAATAATTTAACAACGGAGAAGAAATGGCACAAGTAAGCAAAAAGCGCAAGGAAGCCCTTGCTAAGCACGACCTGACCGAAGTTCGGAATCTGGTAGAAGCCGCCAAAGTGGTAAAGGATATTACCTACACCAAGTTTGACGCTTCAGTGGATATCGACGTTCGCCTAGGTGTTGACCCCCGCAAAGCCGACCAAATGGTACGTGGCGTAGCCACACTGCCTCACGGCACCGGCAAAACCGTTCGCGTTCTGGCTCTCGTTACCGCCGACAAAGAAGCTGAAGCTACTGCAGCTGGTGCTGATTACGTTGGTCTGGATGACTACATCGCCAAGATCGAGAAAGGCTGGACTGACATCGACGTTATCATCACGATGCCATCGGTAATGGCTAAGGTTGGTCGTCTGGGACGCGTACTCGGTCCTCGTGGCCTGATGCCAAACCCTAAGTCTGGTACGGTTACGACTGATGTAGCTAAAGCTGTTCAGGAAGTGAAAGCTGGTAAAATCGACTTCAAAGTTGACAAAACCGGTATCATCCACTGCTCGGTTGGTAAAGTGTCGTTCGACGAGCAGAAGCTTGCTGAAAACGCCATCGAGGTAATCCAGACGCTTCAGCGTTTGAAGCCTTCTTCGGCCAAAGGCACCTACATCAAGAGCATCACGCTCTCGAGCACCATGTCGCCCGCCGTTCCGGTTGACACGCAGGTAACTTCCGCTTAATTTTTAATCAACACGACGATATGATCCGGGAAGACAAACAAGCCCTCGTCGACGAGTTGAGCGAGAAGTTTCAATCGCACAACGCGTTCTACATTGCCGATGCTTCGGGAATGTCGGTGGCGAAAATCAACGAATTCCGTCGCCTGTGCTTCAACCGCGGCATGGAGTTCAAAGTGTATAAGAACACGTTCATCCGCAAGGCTCTCGATACCCTGGGTACCGACACTGTTGAGATGGACGCTGCGCTGAAAGGTCAGTCGGGCATCCTGTTCTCAAAAGAATCGGGCAATGCTCCTGCCAAGCTGCTGCAGGACTTCTACAAGGCTCAAAACTACGGTAAGAACGTAGAGCCTAAGCCTGCTCTGAAAGGCGCTTACGTAGATGCTAGCATCTACATCGGTGCTAACCAGTTGACTAGCCTCAGCACGCTGAAAGGCAAAAACGAGCTCATCGGTGAAGTTATCGGTCTGCTCCAGTCGCCCGCCAAAAATGTTATCTCTGCTCTGTCGAGCGGCGGCAGCAAACTGGCTGGCATCCTCAAAACGCTTTCCGAAAAAGAAGAGGTTGCAGGCTAACCGCTGCTCATCTTTTTCACTATAGTTTCCAAAAGTTCAACAACCCCTTTTTTAACAATCTACAGAAATGGCAGATTTGAAAGCATTCGCCGAGCAGCTCGTTAGCCTGACGGTAAAAGAAGTAAACGAACTCGCTACTATCCTGAAAGACGAGTATGGCATTGAGCCTGCTGCTGCTGCTCCCGTAATGGTAGCTGGTGGTGCTGGCGCTGGCGCTGCTGACGCTCCTGAGGAGAAGACCTCGTTCGACGTAATCCTGAAGTCGGCTGGTGCTGGCAAACTGGCTGTGGTGAAACTGGTGAAAGACCTGACTGGTCTGGGTCTGAAAGAAGCCAAAGAACTGGTTGACGGTGCTCCCAAAGCCCTGAAAGAAGGTGTTGCTAAAGACGAAGCTGAGTCGCTGAAGAAGCAACTGGAAGAAGCTGGCGCTGAAGTAGAAGTTAAGTAATTTCTGCTGCCTGCTCTTAAAACCAGCAAATATGGAGAGGCCTGGCAACTAAGCCAGGTCTTTTCCTGTTTGTAGGCAACAAACTAGTCGGAAGTTCGTTTGCACGCCGCTTTGCGGCTTTTTGTGCCTACGGACGCTGAAGCGCAAAGTTCTGCTTTGCGCTTTCGTGCGCCAACAACTTTCATTTTTTTCAAGGTAGTGGTGTTGCTACTGCCCTGAACTGGATTCTCTCAGTGTCCATTTCCTAACCCCACATACATTGGCTACACCGAAAGCACAGACAGGCCTGCAAAAACTGCAGGCAGCTGACGAGCGGATCAACTTCGCCAAGATTAAAAAGGTTATTGAGTACCCGGATTTCCTGGACGTGCAGGTTCGCTCGTTCATGGATTTCTTCCAGTTGGAAACGGCTGCCGAGAACCGTACCGATGAGGGTCTCTTCAAAGTATTCGCCGAGAACTTTCCGATTTCGGACTCACGCGAAAACTTCGTACTGACCTTCATCGACTACCACGTCGACCCGCCGAAGTACTCGGTTGATGAGTGCATCGACCGGGGCCTGACGTACTCGGTACCGCTGAAAGCTAAGTTGCGCTTGGTCTGCAATGACACGGACAACGAAGATTTCGAAACGATTGAGCAGGAAGTGTTCTTGGGCAACATCCCTTACATGACCGAAAAGGGCTCTTTCGTGATTAACGGGGCAGAGCGCGTTATCGTTTCGCAGCTGCACCGTTCGCCCGGTGTGTTCTTCGCCCAGAGCAAGCATACTAACGGCACCAAGCTGTACTCGGCCCGTATCATCCCGTTCAAAGGTTCGTGGATTGAATTTGCCACGGACGTGAACAACGTAATGTACGCGTACATTGACCGGAAGAAGAAATTCCCGGTTACTACGCTGCTTCGCGCTATCGGTTACGGTACCGACAAAGACATCCTTGACCTGTTCGGGTTGTCGGAAGAGGTGAAGGCCGACAAGAAAAACCTCAAGAAGGCAGTAGGCCGCAAGCTGGCCGCTCGGGTGCTCCGCACCTGGACGGAAGACTTCGTAGACGAGGACACCGGTGAAGTAGTGTCTATTGACCGGAACGAAGTTCTGCTGGAGCGCGACTCTACCATTGAGGAGGAGGACATCGACGTTATTCTGAACGCTGGTGCCAAATCGGTAATTCTGCACCGTGAGAACGTAAACATTGCGGACTACGCAATTATTTACAACACCCTGCAGAAGGACAACTCCAACTCGGAGAAAGAAGCCGTTGAGCAAATCTACCGTCAGCTCCGTAACACGGAAGCTCCTGACGAAGAAACTGCCCGCGACATCATCCAAAAGCTATTCTTCTCGGATAAGCGCTACGACCTTGGTGACGTAGGCCGCTACCGTATCAATAAGAAGCTGGGTATTGACACGAACTGGGATGCCCGCGTGCTGACCAATGAGGACATCGTTCTCATCGTGAAATACCTGATTGGCCTGATCAACTCGAAGGCCATTGTCGATGACATTGACCACTTGAGCAATCGTCGTGTACGCACGGTAGGGGAGCAACTGTACGCCCAGTTTGGTGTAGGCCTGGCCCGTATGGCGCGTACCATCAAAGAGCGCATGAACGTGCGCGACAACGAGGACTTCAAGCCAGTTGACTTGATTAACGCACGTACTCTGTCGAGCGTAATCAACTCGTTCTTCGGTACGAACCAGCTGTCTCAGTTCATGGACCAGACCAACCCGCTAGCCGAGGTGACGCACAAGCGTCGCGTATCAGCACTGGGGCCAGGAGGTCTGTCGCGGGAGCGTGCTGGTTTCGAAGTACGTGACGTTCACTACACGCACTACGGCCGTCTGTGCACCATCGAAACGCCGGAAGGACCGAACATTGGTCTAATTTCGTCGCTTTGTGTGCACGCTCGGGTAAACTCGATGGGCTTCATTGAAACTCCTTACCGTACGGTTGAGAATGGTAAGGTAGACACGACGGAGAACGTGAAGTACCTGACCGCCGAGGAAGAAGATACCCACCACATCGCGCAGGCTAATGCCCGCATCGATGAAGAAGGTAACTTCATCAACGAGCTGGTAAAAGGCCGTTTCGAAGGTGACTTCCCCGTGGTAGGCCCCGACGAGTACAGCTACATGGACGTAGCTCCGAATCAGATCGTATCGGTAGCTGCTTCGCTGATTCCGTTCCTGGAGCACGATGACGCCAACCGGGCCCTGATGGGTTCGAACATGCAACGTCAGGCAGTTCCACTGCTGAAGGCTGAAGCTCCAATCGTAGGCACTGGCCTAGAAGGCCGCGTAGCCATCGACTCCCGCACTCTGGTAGTAGCCGAAGGCGACGGTGTCATCGATTATGTTGATGCCAACAAGATTGTGGTGAAGTACGACCTGACGGAAGACGATATCCTCGTAAGCTTCGATGCTGAGAAGATTTCGTACGACCTGATCAAGTTCCGTCGGACCAACCAAGATACCTGCATCAACCTGACCCCCATCGTGAAGAAGGGCGAGCGGGTAACCAAAGGTCAGCCGCTGTGCGAAGGCTACGGCACGAACAATGGTGAGCTGGCACTAGGCCGCAACATGCAGGTGGCGTTCATGCCGTGGCAGGGCTACAACTTCGAGGATGCTATTGTAATCTCGGAGCGTGTAGTACGTGACGACATCTTCACCTCGATTCACATTGAGGAGTTTGAGCTGGAAGTACGTGAGACCAAGCGTGGCGAAGAAGAGCTGACCTCGGAAATTCCGAACGTGAGCGAAGAAGCCGTGCGTAACCTTGATGACAACGGTATCATTCGTTTGGGTGCTGAGGTTCGCGAAGGCGACATCCTCATCGGTAAGATCACGCCAAAGGGTGAGACTGACCCGACCCCAGAAGAGAAGCTGCTCCGTGCCATCTTCGGTGACAAAGCCGGCGACGTGAAGGATGCCTCGCTTAAGGCGCCACCTTCACTAAACGGTGTAGTTATCGGCACTAAGCTGTTCTCGCGTCCTAAGAAAGACAAAAACCTACGGGCCAAGTCGAAGAAGGAAGTAGAAGAGCTGAAGGATGCGTATGCCAAAGAGCTTCGCGGCATCAAAGCCGTGATGATCGATAAGCTAGTGCAGCTGCTGGAAGGCAAAACCTCTCAAGGCGTGAAGCACAAGTTCGGCGACGAAATCATCTCGAAGGGTGTGAAATTCGGCAAGAAGAATATTGCTGAAAATCTCTTCCCCGAGAAGAACCCTTACAAAGACGAGAGCAACTACGCAGTTCCCGAAGAGGTGAACATGTTCAAGGACCTCGTGCTGGAAGGCTGGACCGCCGACACTCGTGTAAACAGCATGGTGCTTGACTTGGTGAAAAACTACGCTAAGAAGCGTAACACCATCACGGCCCGTTTCAAGCGCGACCGGTTTACGCTGGAAGTAGGCGACGAGCTCCCCGCTGGTATCGTGCAGCTGGCCAAAGTATACATCGCCAAGAAGCGTAAGCTGAAGGTGGGTGATAAAATGGCAGGCCGTCACGGTAACAAGGGTGTAGTAGCCCGCATCGTACGCGATGAGGATATGCCCTTCCTGCCTGATGGCACCCCGATGGACATCGTGCTTAACCCGCTTGGTGTACCAAGCCGGATGAACATTGGTCAGATTTACGAGACCGTACTGGGCTGGGCTGGCCTCAAGCTGGGCCGCACCTACGCTACCCCAATTTTCGACGGTGCTACCGAAGAGGAAGTATCGAAGGAACTGGCGGAAGCTGGTCTGCCGCACTTCGGCCGTGCTTACCTGCACGATGGTCTGACTGGTCAGCGTTTCGACCAGCCAGTAACTGTTGGGGTAATCTACATGCTGAAGCTAGGCCACTTGGTTGATGACAAGATGCACGCCCGTTCAATCGGACCGTACTCGCTCATCACCCAGCAGCCGCTCGGTGGTAAAGCCCAGTTCGGTGGTCAGCGCTTCGGCGAAATGGAAGTGTGGGCTCTTGAGGCTTTCGGTGCTTCCAACGTCCTCCAGGAAATCCTGACTGTGAAGTCGGATGACGTGGTAGGCCGTGCTAAAGCGTACGAAGCCATTGTAAAAGGTGACGTACTGCCCAAGCCGAATATCCCCGAGTCATTCAACGTACTCATCCACGAGCTACGCGGTCTGGCCCTGGAAATCACGCTTGACTAAATGAAGTAAAAACCGGTTGCAGATTTTAAAGTCTGTAACCGGTTTTATCATTGCCTAATCAATGGAGCAACTAGACGAGTTGTTGGAGAATATAAATTCGAAAACAGACTTTCTACGCTTTGTCCAAGCTTTGTCGGATGACAGATTAGATGAAGTCAGTAAGAATAAGGTGACACAAAGTTCACCTTATAGTCTAGGAGCAAATGGCTGGGAAAACGATTCAATTGCGAGCTTCTTAGATGCTATCTCGAGATATGGTCAAGATAGCCAATCAATCTCCGGAGCTCCTAGTTGGAAAGATTTCGCGCTGCTATTGTATGCCGGCAAATTTTACGAGTAAAAAGACCTGGCGAAAAACTACTGCGCGGCGTACCTATCCGACCCACAGAGCACTTTTCGCAGAGTCGAACTGTTATGTTCTTTCCGACCACTCTTAAGACTGGCGGAACCAACGAACAGATAAAAGCCACCAGCTAACAACAGCTACTCTACATGGCGTTTGCAAAAAACAAAAAACTGGTACAGGACTTCTCGAAAGTTACCATTTCGCTGGCCTCGCCCGAATCCATTCTGGAACGGTCGAACGGTGAAGTTGTAAAGCCTGAGACGATCAACTACCGGACGTACAAGCCCGAAATGGGTGGCTTGTTCTGCGAGCGGATTTTTGGTCCCGTAAAGGACTGGGAATGCCACTGCGGTAAATACAAGCGCATCCGGTACAAAGGCATTATCTGCGACCGTTGCGGCGTAGAGGTGACCGAGAAGAAAGTACGTCGGGAGCGGATGGGCCACATCGAACTGGTGGTGCCCGTTGCGCACATCTGGTACTTTAAGTCCCTGCCCAACAAAATCGGCTATCTGCTAGGCCTGCCTACTAAGAAGCTTGATCAGATTATTTATTACGAGCGCTACGTAGTAGTGCAGCCGGGTGTACTGGGCGAAGAAGGCGTGCAGCAGCTCGACTTCCTCACCGAAGACGAATACCTCGACATCATCGACAAGCTCCCCCGTGAGAACCAGATGCTGCCAAACGAGGACCCGAATAAATTCATTGCCCGCATGGGTGCTGATGCTCTGCAGCTGTTGCTGGAGCGCATCAACCTCGACGAGCTGTCGTACTCGCTGCGTGACTCCGCTGCGCACGAAACTTCGCAGCAGCGTAAGGCGGAGGCTCTGAAGCGTCTGCGCGTAGTGGAAGCTTTCCGCGACGCCGCTACTCGCATCGAGAACAAGCCTGAGTGGATGGTAATCCGCATGGTGCCGGTTATTCCGCCGGAACTGCGCCCACTCGTTCCGTTGGATGGTGGCCGTTTCGCTACTTCCGACTTGAACGACCTGTACCGTCGCGTAATCATTCGTAACAACCGCCTCAAGCGCCTGATCGAGATTAAGGCTCCTGAAGTGATTCTGCGGAACGAGAAGCGTATGCTGCAGGAAGCCGTAGACTCGCTGTTCGACAACTCACGTAAGGTTAACGCCGTGCGTGCCGAAGGTAACCGCGCACTGAAGTCGCTGTCTGATATGCTGAAAGGCAAGCAGGGCCGCTTCCGTCAGAACCTGCTCGGTAAGCGCGTTGACTACTCTGGCCGTTCGGTTATTGTAGTAGGCCCCGAGCTGAAACTGCACGAGTGCGGTCTGCCCAAGAACATGGCCGCTGAGCTATTCAAGCCGTTCATCATCCGTAAGCTCATCGAGCGCGGTATTGTGAAGACGGTGAAGTCGGCTAAGAAGATCGTTGACCGCAAGGACGCCGTAGTATGGGACATCCTGGAGAACGTGCTGAAAGGCCACCCAGTGCTCCTGAACCGTGCTCCTACGCTGCACCGCTTGGGTATCCAGGCGTTCCAGCCTCGCCTCATCGAGGGTAAAGCTATTCAGCTGCACCCGCTGGTGTGTACGGCCTTCAACGCTGACTTTGACGGTGACCAGATGGCTGTGCACGTTCCGCTAGGACCGGCCGCTATCCTGGAAGCCTCTATGCTGATGCTGGCCTCGCACAACATCCTGAACCCCGCCAACGGCGCGCCCATCGCGGTACCGTCTCAGGACATGGTTCTAGGCCTGTACTACGTAACTAAAGGCAAGCGCAGCACCGAAGATGAGCAGATCCAGGGCGAAGGCCGCATGTTCTACTCGGACGAGGAAGTGGTTATTGCTATCAACGAAGGTCAGCTTTCTAAGCACGCTTATATCAAGGTGCGCACGAAAGTTCGCGACGAGGAAGATAACCTCGTAACGAAGATCATCGAGACGGTAGCTGGCCGCGTGCTGTTCAACCAGCTGGTACCAGAAGAAGTAGGTTTCGTTGATGAACTGCTGACGAAGAAGAAGCTGCAGCAGATCATCTCAATGGTGTTCAAGCGTACGGGCATGGCCCGCACGGCGCAGTTCCTCGACGACATCAAGACGCTGGGCTTCCAGTCGGCTTACAAAGGTGGTCTGTCGATGGGTCTGGGTGACATCAACATCCCGAAAGAGAAAGATGCCCTCGTAGCGCAAGCTCAGGCCGATGTAGCTGCCGTAACGCAGAACTACCAGATGGGTCTGATTACCGACAACGAGCGTTACAACCAGGTTATCGACATCTGGACGCGCATCAACAACCAAATCACTGAAACCCTCATGGGTCGCCTCGAGAAGGAGAACCAGGGCTTCAACTCGATTTACATGATGATGCACTCGGGTGCCCGTGGTTCGCGCGAGCAGATTCGTCAGCTCGGCGGTATGCGGGGTCTGATGGCTAAGCCACAGAAGTCGTTGCAGGGTTCGGTTGGTGAGATTATCGAAAACCCGATTCTGTCGAACTTCAAAGAAGGCCTAGACGTAATCGAGTACTTCATCTCGACCCACGGTGCCCGTAAAGGTCTAGCTGACACCGCTCTGAAGACGGCTGACGCCGGCTACCTGACGCGTCGTCTGGTAGACGTTTCGCAGGACGTTATCGTGAACGAAACCGACTGCGGCACGCTGCGTGGTATCGAAACCTTTGCGTTGAAAGACAACGAGGACGTAGTAGAGCCGCTGGCCGAGCGTATCCTGGGCCGCGTAGCGGTTCACGACATCGTAGACCCGCTGACCGACGAGATTATCCTGGCTGCTGGCCTGGAAATCACGGAGGACATCACTCGCCGTATTGATGCTACCAGCATTGAATCGGTTGAAATCCGTTCGGTACTGACTTGCGAGTCGAAGCGTGGTATTTGCGCCAAGTGCTACGGCCGTAACCTGTCGTCGGGCCGCATGGTACAGAAAGGTGAGGCTGTAGGCGTAATTGCTGCTCAGTCGATCGGTGAACCCGGCACCCAGCTGACCCTGCGCACCTTCCACGTGGGTGGTACTGCCTCAAACATTGCCGTAGAGGCTAGCCTCCGCGCCAAGTTCAACGGTGTAATTGAGTTCGAAGACATCCGGACCGTAGAAACTGCCAACGCCGACGGCGAACCAGTGAAAGTGGTAATGGGTCGCTCGGGCGAGATTCGTATCGTGGAGAAAGGTACCGGTAAGGTGTTTATCTCGAACCACGTTCCATATGGCTCATTCCTGCATGTTGACGAAGGTCAGGAGGTAGAGAAAGGCCAGGAGCTGAACAGCTGGGACCCCTACAACGCCGTTATTTTGGCCGAGTTCGATGGTACCGTTCAGTACGACGCCATCACCGAAGGCATCACCTACCGCGAGGAGTCGGACGAACAGACCGGCCACCGCGAGAAAGTGATTATCGAATCGAAAGCCAAGGATCAGAACCCCTCGATCATCGTGCGCCCCGGCAAAAAGGGCGACATGGAAGGCTCGAAGGGCTACAGCATCCCGGTAGGTTCGCACTTGAATGTAGAGAACGGCGAAAAAATCAAGGCTGGTCAGATTCTGGCTAAGATCCCGCGTGCCGTGGGCAAAACCCGCGACATTACCGGTGGTCTGCCCCGCGTTACGGAGCTCTTCGAAGCTCGTAACCCCTCGAACCCGGCTGTTGTGTCGGAAATCGACGGTGTAGTAACCTACGGTACGGTGAAGCGTGGTAACCGTGAAATCTTCGTGGAGTCGAAAGACGGCGTGAAGAAGAAGTACATGGTGCCGCTGTCAAAGCACATTCTGGTGCAGGACAACGACTTCATCCGGGCTGGTATGCCGCTCTCCGATGGTGCTATCACGCCGTCCGACATCCTGAGCATTCAGGGTCCCGGCGCGGTGCAGGAGTACCTCGTGAACGAGATTCAGGAAGTATACCGTTTGCAGGGTGTAAAGATCAACGACAAGCACATCGAGGTGGTAGTTCGCCAGATGATGCAGAAAGTTGTGATCCTCGACGCCGGCGATACGACCTTCCTGGAGCACCAGGTTATCGACAAGATCGTGTTCATGGAAGAAAACGATACCATCATCGACATGAAGGTGGTAACGAACGCCGGCGACTCGAGCAACTTGAAGCCTGGCCAGATTGTGAGTGCCCGTCGCCTGCGCGACGAGAACTCCAGCCTGCGTCGTCGCGACCTAGCTCTGGTAGAAGTACGCGAAGCACAGCCGGCCGTATCGCGGCCCACGTTGCAGGGTATCACCCAGGCTTCGCTGGGTACGCAGTCGTTCATCTCGGCCGCTTCCTTCCAGGAGACGACCAAGGTGCTGTCGGAAGCTGCCATCCGTGGCAAGGCCGACGAACTGCTGGGCCTGAAGGAGAACGTAATCGTAGGTCACCTCATTCCGGCCGGTACCGGTCTGCGCGAATACACGCGTCAGGTCGTGGGCTCGAAGGAGGATTTCGAAGCCGCTCAGGCTGCGAAGACCGACGAAGCTGCGGCTCCTACCAAGCGTCCCGCCCGCACCTCGCGCCGCGAGTCCGTGTCGGAGTAGTTCTGAAGTAGCGTAAATAGGAGAAGCCGGTCGAAGCAATTCGGCCGGCTTTTTCTGTTTATTTGCGGAAGTGAGCAGCACTGCCACTCCTTCTTGTCGTAACTCTTTTCGTTTCTACTTATATGAACCAACCCAATCAACCCGCTGACCCCAACGCGCCGCAGCAACCCCAGGACCCAAATGCTATCAGCATTGAACTAACGGAAGAGGTAGCTGAGGGCCAGTACGCCAACCTAGCTATGATTGCCCACAGCACCAGCGAATTCGTTATCGACTTCATTCGACTAATGCCGGGTTTGCCGAAAGCCAAGGTAAAATCTCGGATCATTCTCACTCCCGAGCATGCCAAGCGTCTGGCTACTGCTTTAGCGGAGAACATTGAGCGGTACGAAAAGGCATACGGCACCATCAAACTGCAACCTGAGGAGCAAGGTTATCCAATGGGTTTCGGAGGTAAGATGGGAGAGGCCTAGAAGCGGAATAATACAACGAGTGTAACGGCTTTTACCGAGATGGTAGAAGCCGTTTCTGTTTTAAAGACAATTCTAGGCCAGTCAGGATAAGGTGACTATGTGCTAGTATCTTTACCGGATGAACTACCTGATCTACCTGGCCTACGGCTCTGCAGATATTCGCAACGAAGCTTTCTATAGTATTCTGTCCTACGATCAGGTAGCTCCGAAGCGGCCGGATACGCAGATTTTGATCTATACCGACGACGCGGCCTCTTTTCAACAGGTCCTAGGCCACCGGCCCGATATCCAATACCCAGCAGTTGAGCCCATGCAATGGCAGGCATGGCGTGGTGCAGCGAATAAGGTGTACCTGCTTAAAGTAGGCGTACTGGAACATGCCGCTATGCATTACCCCGGCAACCTCTTTTTTCTGGACACTGACACTATCTGGCGGCAAGACCCCGCACCCCTATTCGAGCATATTGCCGCTGGTACCTTCTATATGCACCAGAACGAAGGTCGGCTGATCAGCGGAAACACCCTTAGCCGCAAAGTCTACAAGCACCTGCGCGGCAGTGAGTGGCCTAGCGGCGGCCATATCATGCGCGTAACACCCGATACCGAGCTATTCAACTCTGGGGTGCTTGCCTTCCGTAGCGACAAAGTCTATCTGCTCCGGGAAGTAATGGCGTTGGCCGAACAGCTATATGCTACCTATAATAAGCATATGATGGAGCAACTGGCCTGGAGCCTGCGCTTCGCGGCGGAGGGGGCTATTGAAGATGTGCCGAATTATCTGTGGCACTATTGGAATTTGAAGGACGCTAGGCCAGTTATCTCCCAAGTAGTAGAGAAGTATGGCACTCAGCCACAGCTGTTCTTACAGTTTGAACGGCTTGAACTGCCAAAGCTGCACCAGCAGGAACTGGCCTACCGAAACTTACCTGGCTGGCAGCGAACCCTGCGCAAACTAATGGGTCAGCGTTGGAAAATGCCGGAGCTAACAGTATAAGTTGGCGAGAGGGGAGGGGACGGCGCTAGAAAAGCCTCGTTTCACGGCTTAAACGCTACTGTATGGCTGTCTTTTACCTAGGCTAGTGGCTCAAAAAAGGGCCGTTGGGTTTCCCTAAAATTAACTATTTCAACCTGTTTGCTATTTCGAGGCAACTTCTATACCTTTGCAAGCCTAATTTTTGGGAGAGAACCCTCCTTGACAAAACATTCCGTAGATGCCTACCATCAACCAGTTAGTACGAAAAGGCCGCGAGAAGCTGACGACGAAGTCGAAGTCGCCGGCTCTTGACTCGTGCCCGCAGCGCCGTGGCGTTTGCACCCGTGTGTACACCACCACGCCTAAGAAGCCGAACTCGGCTATGCGTAAAGTTGCCCGTGTGCGCCTGACCAACGGCAAAGAAGTTAACGCCTACATCCCGGGTGAAGGCCACAACCTGCAGGAGCACAGCATCGTGCTGATCCGTGGTGGCCGTGTGAAAGACCTTCCCGGTGTGCGTTACCACATCATCCGTGGCGCCCTTGACACCGCCGGCGTAAACGGCCGTCTGCAGCGTCGTTCCAAGTATGGCGCTAAGCGTCCGAAGCCCGGCCAGGCTGCCGCAGCAGGCAAAGGCGGTAAACCAGCACCCGGCAAGAAAAAGTAATTGAACGAGTGAGGTAGTGCCCAGTGCCGGATAGCACATGGTTCTTATCCCACTGCTCGCTACTTACCACTCATTTCTACACACATGAGAAAGTCAAAACCAAAGAAGCGCATCCTCCTGCCCGACCCCAAATACAAGGAGACGCTGGTAACCCGTTTCGTAAACTACATGATGTACGACGGGAAAAAAAACCTTGCCTACACCATTTTCTACGATGCCTGCGACCTAGTGGAGCAGCGCACCAAAGAGAGCGGCGTGGAGATGTGGCGTAAAGCCCTGAACAACGTGATGCCTACTGTAGAAGTAAAGAGCCGCCGCGTAGGTGGTGCTACCTTCCAGGTGCCGACCGAAGTTCGCCCCGACCGTCGTATCGCCGTAGGCTCGAAGTGGTTGATTCAATACGCTCGTCGTCGTGGTGAGAAAACCATGAAAGACAAGCTGGCCGGCGAAATCATTGCCGCTGCTAAAGGTGAAGGTGCTGCCGTTAAGAAAAAGGACGACACCCACCGGATGGCCGAAGCCAACAAGGCCTTCTCGCACTTCCGCTTCTAATTTAGACAGACAGGGGCTTTAGAAGTTGCTGCTCTGGGAATGAGAAAAGAGATTTTCGTGTTCCTCAAGCTCAACTACTGAAGTCCCTACGTCACAAAAAAGCAATGGCTGTAAACAAAGACCTGCAATACCTCCGGAACATTGGGATTATGGCGCACATCGACGCCGGTAAGACCACAACCTCGGAGCGCATTCTATACTATACCGGTAAAACCCACAAAATCGGGGAAGTGCACGAAGGTGCTGCCACGATGGACTGGATGGAGCAGGAGCAGGAGCGTGGTATCACCATCACGTCGGCTGCTACTACCACGTTCTGGAACTACCCTACCGTACAGGGTGATCCAACGCCGGAGACCAAGCAATATAAAATCAACCTGATCGATACCCCCGGTCACGTAGACTTCACCGTAGAGGTAGAACGTTCACTGCGTGTTCTGGACGGTGCCGTGGCTCTGTTCTGCGCCGTTTCGGGCGTAGAGCCTCAGTCGGAGACCGTATGGCGTCAGGCTGACAAATACAAAGTACCGCGCATCTGCTTCGTAAACAAGATGGACCGCGCTGGTGCTGACTTCTTCAAGGCTGTTAACGAGATCAAAGAGAAGCTGGGTGCTAACCCCGTTCCGCTGCAGATCCCAATCGGCGCTGAAGATACCTTCAAAGGTGTAGTTGACCTGCTGACTGGCAAAGCCATCGTGTGGGACGACGAAACCCAAGGCAAAACCTACAAAGAAGTTCCGGTTCCCGAAGACCTCGTGGACACGGTAGCCGAGTGGCGTGAGAAGCTCGTGGAAAGCGTTGCTGAGTACGATGACACCTTGATGGAGAAATTCTTCGAGGATCCGGACAGCATCACCCGCGAGGAAATGATGGACGTTATCCGCAAAGCGGTTATCGACATGAAGTTCTCGCCCGTAATGTGCGGTTCGGCGTTCAAAAACAAAGGTGTTCAGGCTATGCTGGACGCGGTTATGGCTTACTTGCCTTCGCCGCTCGACATGCCTGCTATCATGGGTACCAACCCTGACACTGGCGAAGAAGTGGAGCGTCACCCCGACAACGACGAGCCCTTCACTGCTCTGGCGTTTAAAATTGCTACCGACCCATTCGTAGGCCGTCTGTGCTTCTTCCGCTGCTACAGCGGTCAGCTCGACGCTGGTTCGTACGTGTTTAACAACCGCACTGGCAAGAAGGAGCGTATCTCGCGCCTGATGCAGATGCACTCCAACAAGCAGAATCCCATCGACAAGATCCAGGCCGGTGACATTGCTGCTGGTGTTGGTTTCAAAGACATCAAAACTGGTGATACGCTGACCGACGAGAAGTCGCGCGTAGTACTGGAATCGATGTCCTTCCCTGAGCCCGTTATCGGTTACGCTATTGAGCCCAAAACTCAGGCTGACGTTGATAAAATGGGTATGGCTATTGCCAAGCTCGTGGAAGAAGATCCTACTCTGGTGGTACAGACTGACCCCGAGACGGGTCAGACCGTACTGAAAGGTATGGGTGAGCTTCACCTCGAAATCATCATCGACCGTATGCGTCGTGAGTTCAAGGTGGAAATCAACCAGGGTGCTCCTCAGGTAGCCTACAAAGAGGTTCTCACCAAAACGGTTGAGCACCGCGAGACTTACAAGAAGCAAACGGGTGGCCGTGGTAAATTCGGTGACATCGTATTCGAACTCGGTCCGAAACTGACCGACCCAGAGAAGCCAGGTCTGGAGTTCGTAAACGACATCACGGGTGGTGTTATCCCTCGCGAATTCATCGCTCCGGTTCAGAAAGGCTTCGAAGAAGCCATGAAGAACGGTCCGCTGGCTGGTTTCCCCATTGAAGGCATGCGTGTACGCCTGTTCTTTGGTTCTTACCACGATGTTGACTCAGACGCTCTGTCGTTCGAACTCGCTGCTCGTGGTGGCTTCCGTGAGGCTGGCAAGCAGGCTGGTCCAAAACTGCTCGAGCCGATCATGGCTGTAGAAGTAGTTTCGCCAGACGAATACACGGGTGCTGTAACCGGTGACCTGAACCGTCGTCGGGGTATCATGAAAGGCATGGACACGAAAGGTGGTGCTAACGTTATCAAGGCTGACGTTCCGCTGTCGGAGCTGTTCGGCTACGTAACCTCGCTGCGTACCATCTCGTCGGGTCGTGCTTCGGCTTCGCTCACGTTCTCGCACTACGATCAGGTGCCGCAGAACTTGGCCGACGGCATCATTGCCAAGCAAAAGGGTAACGCCATTCGCTAATCCGCTTTCTCATTAATTGACATGAACCAGAAAATTCGCATCAAACTGAAATCCTACGACCACAACCTGGTGGACAAATCGTCGGAGAAGATTGTGAAGGCGGTGAAGGCTACGGGCGCTATCGTAAGCGGTCCTATTCCACTGCCAACCGATAAGGAAAAATTCACCGTTCTTCGTTCGCCCCACGTGAACAAGAAGTCGCGTGAGCAATTTCAGCTCTGCACCTACAAGCGTCTCGTTGATATTTACTCAACATCGTCGAAGACTGTAGATGCTCTGATGAAGCTGGAGCTACCTAGCGGCGTAGACGTTGAGATCAAAGTCTGAGGACTGATTTCCCTAGCTAATTAGGAACAACACCCCATCGATTCTTCGGATTCGGTGGGGTGTTTTCGTTTTAATAGGTGCAACTTGTGCCGTAAGATGTAAGCTCTACCGTATGATAGAGCTTTTGACAGCGGTAACTTACTTACAGGTCCGCTCATTCCGTACTCGCTTGCATGCCCTCCTCACTCAGTTCACAACTGACTATCCCACGAATACTAACGGCTAGCACCGTTTTTTGCGCGTGCATTATTGTAGGCCTCTTTACGAGCACTTTCTTTCGTATCCTGCCAAGTATTGGCATAGTTGGGGTACTGTTATGTGGCCTAGTATCCTTTGTTCTGCACCGCGATGCATATACTCGTAGCAGTAAATCCGTCTACCTGCCCTTTGTGCTTATTTATGGGATACATGCTGCATCAGGCTTACTGACTAACAGTGCCAACCTACGGGAATATGAACGGGATATTGTGCTGCAGCTTCCTTTCCTAGCGTTGCCTATTGGCTTCTGGTTATTGCCTCCAATTCCAACCCGACAGCTCCGTTTGCTGTGGTATCTACTAATTGTAGTAACGGTAATTAGCGCCGCTGTTAGCACAGGAAACTACTTGCTGCACGTTGACGAAATCAATGAGCTTTATCTACGTTCCAAGGTAATGCCCACTGAGCCCGATCATATACGATTCAGCCTCATTGTAACCCTTGCTATTGCAGTGGGAGCCGCCTTGCTAGGGCAGGAAAAGATTGAGCCAGGTGCCCGCTTCTGGTTGCGGATGGCAATCATAGGATTAGCTCTGTACCAGCATCTGTTAGCTGTTCGAAGTGGCCTAGTAACGTTTTATGTGCTAGGAGGCTTTGCTTTACTTTGGCTGATACTTTACAGGAAGCAATACAAAAGAGCAACAGGCCTAGCCGCTGCGTTGGTATTGCTGCCGCTATTTAGCTACATCTGCTTCCCAACCTTCAGAAATAAATCGGCTAATACTAGGGAGGATGTAGGCAGAGTTGACCATACCGCATCGGCTAATAACTACTCCCTAGTTGGTCGGGTTTACTCTTACAAAGTAGCTCTCAAAGTGGTAGAGGAGAACCCCTGGTTTGGAGTTGGCAAAGCAGACATGGAGCAGGAGCTAGCTCAGCATTATAAGCGAGAGTTTCCTAACATTCAGCCAGAGGCCTACATTCTACCGCACAACCAATTCTTATTTACCACTGTGGCCCTCGGGTGTGTGGGGGTTGTTCTGTTCATAATAGGTTTTTACTATCCAGGCATTACTAGTGGGACTCGCTACGCACCGCTACTGCTAACGCAGTATATAATTGTTACTATATCGTTTTTGGTTGAATACACCATTGAGACACAAATTGGAATAGCCTTTTCTCTTTTCTTCCTGCTGCTAGCATTGGAAGGAGCAAAAGGAGAAAACAGTGAATATGAGGGAGGGCTTTGGCGACCATGCTAATAGGATTGCACTTTTCCGGAGCAGTAAACCAGAGTCAGCTTGCAGGTGTACTGCTTTCAGTTACAACTGGGAGGTACAGGTAGGAGCGGAGGACAATAGAAAGTCACTGATTACCAGAAAGACTAGTGCTGAACTAGGCTAACTCCGTGACGCTGAAAATATTTCGGAAGGTAGGTAGCTTATCACAGAACAATTTCCTAGCTTTGCACTCCATTTCCGAAAACGCCACTTGGGCGTTTTCAACTGTGTCTTTTTCTAAAACCCCAATCGAATGCCTGGCATCATCGGTAAAAAAATCGGTATGACAAGCCTCTTCACTCCGGACGGGAAGAACATTCCCTGCACGCTCATTGAAGCGGGTCCGTGCGTAGTGACGCAGGTTAAGACCATCGAAACGGACGGCTACACTGCCATCCAGCTCGGCTACGGCGAGAAAAAAGCAAAGAACACCACCAAAGCACTGGCTGGTCACTTCGCTAAAGCCGGAACCACTCCCAAGAAAAAACTCGTTGAGTTCCGTACCGACGAGGTTGCCAATTTCGCCGCTGGCGCCACCATCGACGCTACCCTCTTCGAGGAAGGCGAATTCGTTGACGTGGTTGGTACCTCAAAAGGAAAAGGTTTCCAGGGCGTTGTAAAGCGCTACAACTTTGCTGGTGTTGGCGGCCAGACTCACGGTCAGCACAACCGCCTGCGTCACCCCGGTTCTATCGGTGCTTGCTCATGGCCTTCACGCGTATTCAAAGGAATGCGTATGGGTGGCCGCATGGGTAACGACCGTGTGAAAGTGCAGAACCTAAAGGTAATGCGCATTGTAGCCGACAAAAACCTCATCCTGGTGAGCGGCTCGGTTCCCGGTGCCAAGAACTCTTTCGTGGTCCTGGAAAAATAACCTAGCAAATGGAACTGTCAGTATATAACATCAAAGGCGAAGACACTGGCCGCAAGGTTACCCTGTCTGACGCCATCTTCGGTCTGGAGCCGAACGAGCACGTGATGTACCTCGACGTGAAGCAGTACTTGGCCAACCAGCGCCAGGGTACGCACAAGTCGAAGCAGCGCAACGAAGTGCACGGCACTACCAAGAAACTCAAGAAGCAAAAAGGCACCGGTGGTGCTCGAGCCGGCTCTATGAAGTCGGGTGTATTCGTAGGTGGTGGCCGTATGTTCGGTCCTCAGCCCCGCGACTACGGCTTCAAGCTGAACAAAAAAACCAAGCGTCTTGCTCGTCTGTCGGCTCTTTCTAGCCTCGCTAAGGATGGCAAAGTAGCGCTGGTGGAAAACATCACGCTGTCGGCCCCCAAGACCAAGGATTTCCTAGACATCCTGAACGGTCTGAAGCTAAACAACGGCAAGAAGACGCTGCTCGTAACGGGCGCAGTTGATAAAAACGTGGTGCTGTCGGCCCGCAACATCCAGAAAGTGAGCGTGGCTACTCCCGTAGCGTTGAACACCCACGATCTGCTGAACACTGACACGCTGCTGCTGTCGGAGGATGGCCTGACGGCATTGGAACAACTCTATACCACTGCTGAGTAATGAGCATCCTGAAGAAGCCCATCGTGACCGAGAAGGCCACGGCTCTGAACGAAAAAGGCCAGTATGCCTTTGAAGTAGCTATTGACGCTAACAAGGTTCAGATCAAAAAAGAAATTGAGCAACTGTACGGGGTAACGGTAACGGGCATCAGCACCATCCGCACCATCGGCAAGCTGAAATCTAAGTTCACGAAAGGCGGGGCAGTTTCCGGCCGTCGTGCTCACGGCAAACGCGCCGTGGTAACCGTGAAAGAAGGCGACGTTATCGACTTCTACAGCGGCCTGTAAGCCCGCCTTTTCGCAAAGAGCATTTTCTAAGCTAGAGTAATGGCACTCAAAAAACTAAGACCAACATCACCGGGTCAGCGCTTCCGCATTGCACCGGCCTTCGACGAGATTACTGCGTCGACGCCGGAGAAGTCGCTGTTGGCACCCATGAAAAACTCCGGTGGCCGTAACAACTCGGGCAAAATGTCCAATCGCTACATCGGTGGTGGACATAAAGCCAAGTATCGTATCATCGACTTCAAGCGTGACAAAGCTGGTGTTCCAGCCACGGTGAAGACGATTGAGTACGACCCTAACCGCACGGCTCGTATTGCTCTTCTGAGCTACGCCGATGGTGAAAAGCGCTACATTATTGCTCCTGCCGGTGTAACCGTAGGTGCAACTGTAGTGTCGGGTACGGGTGTGGCCCCGGAAGTAGGCAATGCCCTTCCCCTCCGCGAGATTCCGCTGGGAACTATCGTTCACAACATCGAGTTAATGCCCGGCAACGGTGCAGCTATGGCTCGGTCGGCTGGAACGTACGCTCAGTTGGTAGCCCGCGAAGACAAATATGCCACCCTGAAACTGCCTTCCGGCGAGATGCGCATGGTACTCGTTACCTGCATGGCTACGGTTGGTACTGTGTCGAATGGTGACCACATGAACGTACGTCTCGGCAAAGCCGGTCGTAATCGCTGGTTGGGTCGTCGTCCACGTGTTCGTGGTGTTGCAATGAACCCTGTCGATCACCCCATGGGTGGTGGTGAAGGTAAGTCGTCGGGTGGTCACCCACGCAGCCGTAACGGCATCTTCGCTAAAGGTCAGAAGACCCGCAACAAGAACAAGTACTCCGAGCAGCTCATCGTTAACCGTAAAGGCAAGAAGTAATCAATGGCACGTTCACTAAAAAAAGGGCCGTACATTGACTTCCGGCTCGAGAAGAAAGTAACGGCAATGGAAGAAACCGGCAAAAAGTCGGTGGTGAAGACTTGGTCTCGCCGCTCGATGATTTCTCCGGACTTCGTAGGCCACACCTTCGCCGTTCACAACGGCAATAAGTTCATCCCGGTATATGTGACGGAGAACATGGTAGGACACAAACTCGGTGAGTTTGCCCCGACCCGTAACTTCCGCGGCCACATTGCCAAGAAAGATAAAGGCAAGCGCTAAGAATGGAAGCAGTAGCTAAACTCCGTAACGTGCCTACCTCGCCGCGCAAGATGCGCTTGGTAGCCAACCTGGTGCGCGGTCAGAAAGTGACCCGTGCTCTCGGCCTGCTGAAGTTCGAGGCTAACTCGGGCGCTGCTCGTATCGAAAAGCTGCTCCTGTCGGCTCTGGCCAACTGGCAGCAGAAAAACGAAGACGAGCGTATCGAAGATGCGAACCTATACATCAAAGAGATTTTCGTGGATGAAGGTCGCCAGTTGAAGCGTCTGCGCCCCGCCCCCCAGGGCCGTGGTCACCGCATCCGCAAGCGCAGCAACCACGTGACGCTGGTAATTGATTCAAAAGTAGCACCGCTGGGCAGCAAAGCTGCCGCTCTGCAAGCTGCTGAGACCAAGCCCGCCGCCACCACCGCCGAAGCTGCTCCGAAAAAGACTCGTCGTAGCTCCGCTAAGAAATCCACTGAAACCACGGCAGAAGCCACCGCATAAGCACTATGGGACAGAAAGTAAATCCGGTTGGCTTCCGTCTGGGCGTCATCAAAGGATGGGACTCGAACTGGTACGGCGGCAAGGACTTTGCCGACAAACTGGTTGAGGACGAAAAAATCCGCAAATACATCAACGCTCGTATCCCGAAGGGTGGCATCAGCCGCATCGTTATCGAGCGTACGCTGAAGCGCGTTACTATTACTATCAACACGGCCCGTCCGGGTGTGGTAATTGGTAAAGGCGGCGCCGAAGTTGATAAGATCAAAGACGAGCTGAAGCAAATCACCGGCAAAGACGTTCAGATCAACATCTTCGAAATTAAGCGTCCTGAACTTGATGCTAAGCTGGTAGGTGAGAGCATTGCTCAGCAGCTCCAAGCGCGTATCTCGTTCCGTCGCGCTATGAAGATGGCCATCCAAGCTGCAATCCGCGTTGGTGCCGAAGGCATCAAGATTCAGTGCGGTGGCCGTCTGGGTGGTGCTGAAATTGCTCGCTCTGAGCAGTACAAAGAAGGCCGCACTCCGTTACACACGCTACGCGCTGACATTGACTATGCTCTGTCGGAAGCTCAGACTGTATATGGCAAAATCGGCATCAAGGTGTGGGTAATGCGTGGTGAAGTGTTCGGCAAGCCCGACCTGTCTCCTAACCAGGTTCCCGCTAACCAAGGTGGCGAAAGCCGTGGTAACGACCGTGGCCCACGTGGTGAGCGTGGTGACCGTGGTGGTGACCGTGGCCCGCGTCGTGACCGGAATGACCGTGGTGGCGAAGGCCGTGGCGGTGACAACCGTGGTGGTCAAGGTGGTGGACAGCGTCGCGGTGGCGGCGGTGGCCAGAACCGTGGCAGTCAGGGTGGCGGTGCTCCGCGTCGCTAGGCTTTTTCTCTTCTTTCGAATTTCAATTCAAGATAAATCATGTTACAACCGAAAAGGACCAAGTATCGCAAGATGCAAAAGGGTCGCGTGCATGGCTTAGCCCACCGCGGCAGCTCCATTGACTTCGGTTCGTTCGCTATCAAGTCGCTGGAACAGGCTTGGATTACGGCTCGCCAGATTGAGGCTGCCCGTATTGCCATGACCCGCGCCATGAAACGCGAAGGTCAAGTTTGGATCCGCATTTTCCCTGATAAGCCGATCACCAAGAAGCCTGCTGAAGTGCGGATGGGTAAGGGTAAAGGTTCGCCCGAGTATTGGGTGGCTGTAGTGAAGCCCGGCACCATCATGTTCGAATCAGATGGCGTTAGCCTGGAAGTAGCACAAGAGTCGCTACGTCTGGCTGCTCAGAAGCTGCCGGTTCGGACTTCATTTGTTGTTCGTCGCGACTACGTAGAAAACAAGTAAGATGAAGAACGCTGAAATCCGTGCCCTCTCGCTAGAGGACCTCAAAAACCAGATTAAAGCTGAGCAGACTAACGGCCAGAGCATGCGTTTTGCGCACGCTATTTCTCCACTGGAGAATCCGATTCGTCTGAAGCAAGCCCGCAAAAATGTCGCCCGTCTGCTGACCGAGTTGAAGCGTCGCGAGAACGAGCAGGCAACTAACACTGCTAACTAACGATGGCAAGCAACGAAGAACAGCAGGCAACGACCGCAACCGAGCGGAACCTGCGTAAAGAAATCATCGGCCGCGTTTCCTCCTCCAAGATGGATAAGTCCATCACGGTAGTTGTGGAAAGCAAAATGAAACACCCCATCTACGGCAAATTCGTTACCAAGTCGACCAAATTCATGGCTCACGACGAGAACAACGAATGCGGCGAAGGCGATACGGTTCGCATTATGTCGACCCGTCCGCTGAGCAAAAACAAGCGGTGGAGACTGGTAGAAATTCTAGAACGCGCCAAGTAAGATGATACAGCAAGAATCCCGTCTGACCGTCGCTGATAACAGCGGCGCCAAAGAAGTTCTCTGCATCCGTGTCCTCGGTGGCACGGGCAAGAAATACGCCAGCGTAGGCGATAAGATTGTAGTAGCAATCAAATCGGCTATTCCTTCCGGCAACGCTAAAAAAGGCACTGTATCGAAGGCTGTTGTAGTTCGCACGAAGAAAGAAGTACGCCGCAAGGATGGTTCTTACATTCGTTTCGACGACAACGCCGCCGTACTGCTCAACAATAACGACGAGCCCCGCGGTACCCGCATCTTCGGCCCCGTGGCCCGTGAACTTCGCGAGAAGCAGTTCATGAAGATCGTTTCGCTGGCTCCTGAAGTTCTCTAAGCAATGGCAACGAAAACGAAAGCAACGCCCGCGAAACTGCATGTGAAAACCGGTGACACCGTTTTGGTGATTGCTGGTGACGAGAAAGGCAAAACCGGTGTGATTAAGTCGGTGAACCGTTCTACGCAGCGTGTTATCGTGGAAGGCCTAAACCTGGTAACTAAGCACAACAAACCTAGTGCTAAGAACCCCCAGGGCGGCATCACCAAGATCGAGTCACCGATTCACGTGAGCAACGTGAAGCGCACGGATTCGACTAACGCCTAATCCGCTCTACGACCATGGCTCGACTCAAAGAAAAATATCAGAAAGAAGTAGTACCTGCGCTCCAGGAGAAATTCCAGTTCAAGAGCATCATGCAGGTACCACGCATCACCAAGATCTGCATCAACCGCGGTATTGGCGCAGCCGTTGCCGATAAGAAGCTGGTAGATAACGGTGTTGACGAGCTGACGACCATCACTGGTCAGAAAGCCGTTGCCACTATCGCCAAGCGTTCGGTGTCGAACTTCAAACTGCGTGAAGGCATGCCTATCGGTGCCCGTGTTACCCTGCGCGGCGAGCAGATGTATGAATTCATGGACCGTCTGCTGACAGTTGCTCTGCCCCGCGTTCGTGACTTCAAAGGCATTAACGACAAAGGCTTCGATGGCCGTGGTAACTATACCCTAGGCATCAAAGAGCAAATCATCTTCCCAGAAATTTCGATCGATAAGATCAAGTCGATTTCTGGTATGGACATCACCTTCGTAACGACCGCTGAAAACGATGAGCAGAGCTATGAACTGCTGAAAGCTTTCGGTATGCCGTTCGCTAACGCCAAGAAACAAAGCTAATGGCTAAGGAATCCATCAAAGCCCGCGAGCGGAAGCGCATCGCTCTAGTAGCTCGCTACGCTGAGAAGCGTAAAGCCCTCAAAGCTGCTGGTGACCTAGAAGGTCTGGACAAATTGCCCCGGAACTCGTCGCCTGTGCGTCTGCACAACCGCGACAAGATTGACGGTCGCCCCCGTGGTTACATGCGTAAGTTCGGCATCAGCCGCGTACGTTTCCGCGAGATGGCTCTAGCCGGCAAAATCCCCGGTGTAACGAAGTCTAGCTGGTAATTCAGCTATAACTGTCGGATAAAGTTTATCAGGCAGTTCTATTTGGCAGGTTGCCGAAAGAAACCATTGGCCGAGCCTAAGTAAGTCGAGCCAAGTAGTCTTAACCGAAAATTTCGTCGCCACTTTTCGTGGCGGCGAAATTTTCCTATCTTTGCGGCTCCCTAAAAATGGGCGCCTCTTTTCTACAGAAATGAATACAGATCCAATTGCCGACTACCTGACCCGGGTACGCAATGCCATCAAGGCAAACCACCGGGTAGTAGAAATCCCGGCCAGCAACATCAAAAAGGAGATTACGAAGGTGCTCTACAAGAAGGGCTACATTCAGAGCTACCGTTTTGATGACAGCGCTGTACAGGGCACGATCAAAATCGCGCTGAAGTACAACCCCGCTACGAAGCAGTCTGCTATTACGAAGCTGGAGCGCGTGAGCACTCCCGGTCTGCGTAAGTACGCTCACGTAGAGAACCTGCCCCGCGTGTTGAGCGGTCTGGGTGTTGCAATTCTGTCGACGTCGAAAGGCGTGATGACGGAGAAAGAGGCGAAAGCCGAGAACGTGGGCGGCGAAGTGCTGTGCTACGTCTACTAATCTGAAAGGAAAACGAGACTATGTCACGCATTGGTAAACTGCCCATCAGCCTGCCCGCCAACGTGCAGGTTGAAGTGAGCAACGAAAACACGGTAACCGTGAAGGGCCCAAAGGGTACCTTGGTGGTTCCAGTTGACCGCGACATTACCGTAGCTACCGAAGATGGTCAGCTGGTGGTAACGCGTCCGACCGAGCAGAAGCGTCACAAGGCCATGCATGGTCTGTACCGCTCACTGCTGAATAACGCTGTTAGCGGTGTTAGCAACGGTCTGGAAGAGAAGCTGGAGCTGGTAGGTGTAGGTTACAAAGCCGCTATGGCTGGTACCACCCTCGAGCTTTCGCTGGGGTACTCTCACAACATCTTCCTGGCTCTGCCGAAGGAAGTAACTGCTACGGCGGTAACTGAAAAGGGTAAAAACCCCATCGTTACGCTGACTAGCATTGACAAGCAACTGCTAGGCCAGGTAGCCGCCAAGATTCGCTCGTTGCGCAAAGTTGAGCCTTACAAAGGCAAAGGCGTGCGCTTCGTGGGTGAGCAGATTCGTCGTAAGGCTGGTAAAACGGCTTCGAAATAACATCACACCATGGCTTTCGATAAAGCAACTAGAAGAAAACGGATCCAGCGCATCATCCGCACTAAGGTGGCTGGCACGTCCGAGCGTCCGCGTTTGTCAGTGTTCCGCAGCAATACGGGCATCTATGCTCAGATTATTGACGACACGACTGGTCACACGCTGGCGTCTGCTTCCTCGAAGCACGTTTCGGTGGAAGGGGGCAACGGAGTAGCCCTCGCTGCCGCAGTTGGCAAAGAACTTGCCGCCCGTGCTACAGGAAAAGGAATTTCGAAAGTGGTATTTGACCGTTCCGGTTACCTCTACCACGGCCGCGTAAAATCATTGGCAGAAGGAGCCCGCGAAGGCGGCCTCAATTTCTAAATCATCATGGCAGAATTTAACAACGGCCCTCGTGGTGGTGGCAATGACCGCGGTGGCAACGACCGTCGTGGTGGTGGCAATGACCGTCGCGGCAACGACCGTAACGCGGAGCAGTCGCGCACTGGCGACTCAGATCTAAAAGAAAAGGTTGTTGCTATCAACCGTGTAGCTAAAGTAGTGAAGGGCGGTCGTCGCTTCAGCTTCTCAGCTATCGTAGTAGTAGGTGACGGCAATGGCACCGTAGGTTATGGCCTAGGCAAAGCCAACGAAGTAACTGACGCCATTGCGAAAGGCATTGACGACGCTAAGAAAAACCTCGTGAAGGTTCCGCTGTACAAGCACACGGTTCCTCACGTGATGGAAGGTAAGTACTCTGGTGGTTTCGTGCTGGTTCAGCCGGCTGCTGCTGGTACTGGTGTAATTGCAGGTGGTGCTATGCGCGCTGTTTTCGAAAGCGCTGGTATCAAGGATGTTCTGGCAAAGTCAAAAGGTTCGTCCAACCCCCACAACGTGGTTAAGGCTACCTTTGATGCCCTTCTGAAAATGCGCGACCCCATGCAGATTGCACAGGCTCGTGGCATCACTCTCTCCCAAGTATTTAACGGCTAAGAGCAGATGGCGCAGATCCAAATCAAACTCGTTAAGAGCGTTATCGACCGCCCCGAGCGTCAGAAGCGCACTATCAAGGCCCTAGGCCTAGGCAAAATCGGCAGCACCAAGGAAGTGGAAAACACGCCCCAGGTTGCTGGTATGGTTAATGCCGTGAAGCACCTGTTGGAAGTAACCGAACTCTAGGAATCTCCCGAAAATGAATCTCAGCAATCTCAAACCCGCCGTTGGCTCTACCCGCAATGAGAAGCGCGTAGGTCGTGGTACGGGTTCCGGCCGTGGCGGCACATCGACGCGCGGTCACAAAGGTGCCAAGTCCCGTTCGGGTTACTCCAAGAAGTCGGGCTTCGAAGGTGGGCAAATGCCCCTTCAGCGTCGCGTACCTAAGTTTGGTTTCACCAACATTAACCGCGTCGAGTACAAAGCTGTTAACTTGGACGTATTGGCTGCTCTGACCGAGAACGGCAGTGCTACCACTCTGGACAAAGACTTCTTTGTAAATGCTGGTCTGGCTTCCAAGAACGCCAAGATCAAAGTTCTAGGTCGTGGTGAAATCACCCAAGCTCTGGAAGTACATGCCCATGCTTTCTCTAAGTCGGCTATTGAAGCTATTGAGAAGGCAGGTGGTAAAGCTGTGACGCTTTAAGCCTGATTGGCAATGAACAAGTTCATCACCACGATTAAGAACATTTTTGCGATTGAAGATCTGCGTATGCGGATCTTCAATACGCTTTTCTTCATTGCCATCTATCGGCTGGGTTCTTACGTGGTGCTGCCCGGAGTGGATCCGAATAGATTGAAGGCTAACGCCGGCGGAGTACTAGGTATTCTAGATACGCTGCTCGGTGGTGCCTTCAGCCACGCTTCGGTATTCGCGCTGGGCATCATGCCATATATCTCAGCCTCAATCGTGCTGCAGCTGCTCACGATTGCGGTGCCTTACTTCCAGAAGCTTCAGAAGGAAGGTGAGTCAGGTCGCAAGAAGATCAACCAATATACTCGGGTGCTGACCATCCCGATTGTAGCTCTGCAATCCGTCGGGTTTATTGCTACAATCAATGCGGAAGCAATCACCAATCCTGGTCCTTTCTTTACAATATCTACGGCACTGATTATCACTGCCGGAACATTGTTCTGTATGTGGCTAGGGGAGAAAATAACGGATAAAGGTATCGGTAACGGTATATCCATGATCATTATGATCGGGATTGTATCTCGGCTACCTGGTGCTTTGATCGGTGAAGCAACTGCTCGCACGATGCGTGGCTCGCTGATCTTTCTGATCGAGCTTGCCGTGTTGTTCTTAGTTGTAATGGCCGTTATTATCCTAACACAAGCAGTGCGCCAGATTCCGGTGCAGTATGCTAAGCAGGTAGGTGGTGCCGCTCAACTAAGCTCGCAGCGTCAGTACATCCCGATGAAAGTGAATGCTGCTGGTGTAATGCCTATCATCTTCGCTCAGTCGTTGATGTTTGTGCCCGCTATTGCAGCTTCAGCTTGGAACAAAGACAGTGAAACTGCTGGTCTCATTGGCACGTGGTTTCAGCCCAACCACTGGGTATACAACCTCGTGTTCGGTTTGCTCATCATCATCTTCACGTATTTCTACACCGCTATCAGTGTTAATCCCAATCAGATTGCGGATGACTTGAAGCGCAGTGGTGGTTTCATTCCGGGGGTTAAGCCTGGCCGTGATACCTCAGAATACATTGATGAAGTACTGACCCGCATTACGCTGCCTGGTGCAGTAGCCCTAGCTGCTATTGCTATCCTCCCCTCACTAGCTACAGTGGCTGGTGTAACCCGGCCGTTTGCTCAGTTTTACGGTGGTACTTCTCTCATCATTATGGTGGGTGTGGTACTAGATACCATGAATCAAGTGAAGAGCTACTTGCTCATGCGTCATTACGATGGCATGATGAAGTCGGGCAAAGTACGAGGCCGCTCACAAAACATTGCTCTGGCTTCGTAACAACATGATTGTTTACAAGACAGAAGAAGAAATAGAACTCATGCGGGCTAGTGCGAAAGTACTGGCCCAAGCTCACGGAGAAGTAGCTAGCATGATTCGGGAAGGAATTACTACGCGAGAGCTAGACCAGCGCGCAGAAGAATTCATCCGGGACCATGGTGGACAGCCTTCCTTTAAGGGGTATAATGGGTTTGAATATAGCCTGTGCATTTCTCCTAACTCAGTAGTCGTGCATGGTTTTCCGGGAGATTACACTCTGAAGAGTGGCGATGTTATCTCAGTTGACGCAGGCGTATTACTTAACGGCTATCATTCAGATAGCGCTTACACCTACCCAGTAGGGGAGGTGGCACCGGAGGTGCTCAAGTTACTGGAGGAAACCAAAAAATCGCTGTACCTGGGCATTGAACAGGCAGTGGCAGGTAATCGAATGGGCGACATCAGCTTTGCTATTCAGAACCATGTTGAGAAACAGGGTTATGGAGTAGTAAGGGAACTAGTCGGCCACGGAATAGGTAAGAAGCTGCACGAGCGGCCAGAAGTACCAAACTACGGTAAACGTGGAGCGGGACTTAAGCTGCAAACAGGCTTGACACTTGCCATTGAACCTATGGTGAATCTGGGGACTAAGAGTGTGGTACAGGAAAAGGATGGCTGGACTATCCGCACCAAAGACCTTAAGCCTTCGGCGCACTTTGAACATACAGTAGTTGTTCGTAAAGACAAGGCGGAAATACTTACCTCCTTCGAATACATAGAAAAAGCCTTACAGTAGCCTTATGGCCAAACAAACTTCCATTGAGCAGGACGGTGTCATCCTGGAAGCCCTTTCCAATGCCATGTTCCGAGTGGAACTGGAAAACGGTCACCAGTTGATTGCCCACATTTCGGGCAAGATGCGGATGCACTACATTAAGATTCTGCCGGGAGATAAGGTTAAACTCGAAATGTCGCCCTACGATCTGTCGAAGGGACGAATTGTGTACCGTTACAAATAACCCGACGACATGAAAGTCAAAGCGTCCGTCAAGAAGCGTAGCGTTGATTGCAAAATCATCCGCCGCAAAGGCAAGCTCTACGTGATCAACAAAAAGAACCCGCGCTACAAGCAGCGTCAGGGGTAGTAGCACCAGACTTTTTAATAAAGCACATGGCTCGTATTGCAGGGGTAGATATCCCAGACAACAAGCGCGGTGAAATCGCGCTGACCTACATTTTCGGCATTGGCCGTCCTTCTGCTCAGCAGATCCTAACCAAAGCAGGTGTTGACCTGAACAAGAAGGTTAAGGATTGGACTGAAGCTGAGGCTGGCGAAATCCGCGGCGTGATTGCTGCTGAGTATAAGACCGAAGGTGTGCTGCGCTCAGAAGTGCAGCTGAACATTAAGCGCCTGATGGACATCGGTTGCTACCGGGGTCTGCGTCACCGCAAAGGTCTGCCAGTTCGTGGTCAGCGTACCAAGAACAACTCGCGTACCCGCAAGGGCAAGCGTAAGACCGTTGCTGGCAAGAAGAAGGCTACTAAATAAACCGTAGTGGGAATCGAAGTGTGGCTTCCGTTGTTGGGAGCACACTTCAACACCTCCCGCAGATTTTTGCGATAACCAAATGGCACAAAAGAGAAAAGACAAAGCCAAGAAGCGCGTTGTCGTTGTTGAGCCAGTAGGCCAGGTTCACATCAAGGCTTCGTTCAACAACATCATCATTTCCATCACCAACAACAATGGCCAAGTAATTTCTTGGGCTTCAGCTGGTAAGATGGGTTTCCGGGGTTCTAAGAAGAACACCCCCTATGCAGCTCAGATGGCTGCTACGGACTGCGGCAAAGTAGCTCATGACCTGGGCATGCGCAAAGCTGAGGTGTTCGTGAAGGGTCCGGGCGCTGGCCGTGAGTCGGCTATTCGTACGCTGGGTAACGTGGGTATTGAGGTAACGACCATTAAGGACGTGACGCCGCTGCCCCACAATGGCTGCCGTCCTCCCAAACGTCGTCGCGTTTAGTTTATTGAACAGGCCTTTTTAGGCCACCGGTGTCGGGTTTCTGATGCGCCTTTACTCCCCTGCAAGGTGCGCCTCCGGAGCCCGACACGCGCGGTTCAACCCCCACATCACTCAACAACCCCGAAATGGCACGTTATACTGGTCCTAAAACCAAGATTGCCCGTCGCTTCAATGAGCCGATCTTCGGCCCAAGCAAGGCACTCACCAAAAAAGCATATCCTCCCGGTCAGCACGGCCGTGGTCGTCGTAAGAAGCAAAGCGAGTACGCTGTCCAACTGATGGAGAAGCAGAAAGTGAAGTACATGTACGGCGTACTTGAGAAGCAGTTCGAGAACCTGTTCCACAAAGCTGCTACTATGCCTGGCATCACCGGCGACAACCTGCTGGCTCTGCTGGAGGCTCGTCTGGACAACACGATTTACCGTTTGGGCATTGCTCCTACGCGTCGTGCTGCTCGTCAGCTGGTTTTGCACAAGCACATCACGGTAAACGGCGAAGTAGTTAACATCGCTTCTTACCGTTTGCGCGCTGGCGACGTTGTTGCCGTACGCGAAAAGTCGAAGTCGCTGGAGGCTATCACCACGAGCCTGAGCGCCCGCAACGCCCGTGCTTTCTCGTGGCTGGAGTGGGATGGCAAGGAGTTGGTTGGCAAGTTCCTCAACGCCCCCTCGCGTGACCTGATTCCGGAGAAGATCACGGAGCAGCTCATCGTCGAGCTTTACTCGAAGTAATAATGGAAACGGCCCAGCAGTCTGGGCCGTTTTCCTGCTTCGACTTTTTTCCTTGTTATAAATGGATTTGGGTAGCAGGTGGTAAGGAATTAGGCTAGATTGGCCGCATTCTTACTACCTGCTATTCACTACTTCAAACCGCCCCACTTATGTCAATCTTAGCTTTTCAAATGCCGGAGAAGGTCGTGATGGAGAAATCTGACGACTTCTACGGAACGTTTGAATTTAAACCGCTGGAGAAAGGCTACGGCGTCACGATCGGCAACGCTCTGCGCCGCATCCTGCTGTCGTCGCTGGAGGGCTACGCCATCACGTCGGTTCGCACCAGCAGCGTTCTGCATGAGTTCATGACCATCGAAGGGGTGATTGAGGACATGTCCGAAATCATTCTGAACCTCAAGCAGGTTCGCTTCAAGAAGGTTAGCGACGCTATCGAGGACAAAATTACGGTTCGTGTAAAGGGCCAGGATACGTTCACGGCGGGTGACATCAACAAATTCACTAACGGTTTCCAGGTGCTGAACCCGGACTTGGTGATTTGCAACGTGGACCCAGCTACCGAACTGGAGTTTGAGTTCACGATTCAGAAAGGCCGTGGCTACGTTCCCGCTGAGGAGAACAAGCCCGCTGACCAAGTATTCGGTCAGATTGCCATCGACGCCATTTTCACGCCTATCAAGAACGTGAAGTACAGCATCGAAAACACCCGTGTAGAGCAGAAGACCGACTATGAGAAGCTCCTCATCGAGATTCACACGGACGGCTCTATCCACCCGGAGGATGCACTTAAAGGTGCCGCCAACATTCTTATCCAGCACTTCATGCTGTTCTCGGACAGCACCATGACTTTCGAAACGGCTAAAGCCGAAGAGGAAGAGACTGTGGACGAAGAAACGCTGCACATGCGCAAGGTGCTGAAGACGCCATTGGCGGATATGGACCTGAGCGTGCGTGCTTACAACTGCCTCAAGGCCGCCGACATCAAAACTCTCGGCGACCTAGTGCAGCTGGACATGGCTGACATGATGAAGTTCCGCAACTTCGGTAAGAAGTCGTTGACTGAACTAGAGAACCTCGTTGAGGAAAAGGGTCTGACCTTCGGGATGGATCTGGGCAAGTACAAGCTCGACGAAGAATAGCATTTCTAGTCAAGAAGGGGCTGAGATTGAAAAAGTGGCTTAGGACACTATTTCATCTCAGCCCCTTTTTTGTGTCAAGGTATTGAGTACCTTTGCACTCCCAATTTCACACTCTTAAACAGTGAGCCCAAGGGACGACGGTTCTAATGAGAAAGCCTAGCTTTCCGCCGTGGTCGTCGTTCGCAAGCCCACACCTTCATTTCTTTTTATGCGTCACGGTAAAACCATCAACCACCTCGGCCGTACGGCCTCGCACCGCAACGCCATGCTCTCGAACATGGCTTCTTCGCTGATCATGCACAAGCGCGTGACCACGACGGTTGCTAAAGCCAAAGCTCTGCGCAAGTTCGTTGAGCCCCTGCTGACCAAAGCTAAGAGCGACACCACGCACTCGCGTCGTCTCGTTTTCTCGGTTCTGGAGAACAAAGAAACCCTGAAAGAGCTGTTCGGCACGGTGTCGGCTAAAATTGCTACTCGTCCAGGTGGCTATACCCGTATCATCAAGCTGAGCGAAAACCGTCTGGGTGACAACGCTGAGATGTGTATCATCGAGCTGGTAGACTTCAACGAGACGTTGCTGGCTAGTAAGACTGCCGTTGAAGCTAAAGCTACCACTACTCGTCGTTCGCGCGGCAAGAAGAAGGCTGATGCTCCCGCTGGCGAAGCTGTAGCTCCCGCTGCTGTAGTTGAAACCGCTGCTCCTGCTGACACTGCTACCACGACGGTAGAAGAAGGCGAGACCCGCGACGAAGCTAAAGCTGACGAAGAAGCTGCTTCATAGTTCTAGCTACTGCTGAAATACTAAAGGGACGTGCCGAGAGGTACGTCCCTTTTTTCATGCTCAGTCAGTTGGTATGGCGGGGCACCTCACGCCCGGCGACATATCCGAAAAGGGGAAAGGGAGCCTGACGAGGCAGCAAAGCTGCAAGATGCTACTCGGTTCGTGCTCGATTTACGGGAGTTTATTGGAATTCTGCATGAGTTTGACGGAAGTGGCATAGGGAGGCAGAGGAATAGCGCGTGTTTTGGATGTCTTCTATTCAAACCCGACGATATGAAAGCCTACTTTACTTTCCTTCTTCTGCTGGTGACTTTAGGCACTGGTTTCGCGCAGCAAGCTTCGGTGAGCGGTCAGATTGTGGATGCGCAGCGTAGGCCAGTGCCGTTTGCCTCAGTAGCGCTGTTGACAGCGGCAGACTCTGTAGTAACTCAGGCAGCGCAAGCCAATGAGGAGGGGGCCTATGTTATAAAGAGCGTTGAGGCGGGAACTTACAGGGTAGTGGTGACGGCGCTGGGATTTGGGAAGGGCAGGAGTGAAATATTCACAGTGAGCAGCGGGCCGGTACGCGTGCCGAACATTGTGCTAGCTTCTGCATCGCAGGAATTAAAGGGCGTTGAGATAATAGGACGGAAACCGCTGCTTGAAATGCAGGCCGGTAAGATGATTGTGAACGTGGAAGGTAGTCTGACGGCAGGTTCTACGGCCTTGGAGGCATTACAGAAAGTGCCTGGCCTAGTAGTAATGAGCAACCGTATTAGTCTGGCTGGGCGGGAAGGTGTCATTATCCAGATTGACGGCCGGACAACCCAGTACACTGATGTGGTGGGGGTACTGAAGGATTTTCCGAGTAGCAGCATTGAGCGGATTGAGGTGCTAACCCAGCCCGATGCTAGTCATGACGCCGCGGGTAACGCGGGCATCATCAACATTATCCTGAAGAAAAACGCTGACTTAGGTACAAACGGCACGCTTACGGCCGCAGCGGGCTACGGGCGCTTCGGGAAGGGCAGTGCCACGCTCGACCTGAACCACCGCACAAAGCAGCTTAACCTGTTTGGCAACTACAGCTACACATACCGCAAAACGTACGAGCAACTGAACACCGAGCGATGGGCTACTGAAGCGGAAGGCAGTTATCGGCAGATGAGCTACCAGCCACGGATGGCTAACGTGCAGGCGTTGCGAGCCGGGGCCGATTATAGCCTTTCACGGCGGCAGACGCTAGGCCTATTGCTGAATGGCTATACTAACCGCACGCAAGTAAACGGGCAGAACCAGACAATAGCCGACAACGGCACGGGCGTACAAACGACGAACGATACGCGTAGGGTGACGGATTCGTACGCGGCTAATGTGAATTACAAGCTGCTGCTGGATACGCTAGGCCAGGAGCTGACGGCCGACGTGGATTATTCGCGGTACGAGTCGGACAGCTACGGGCGCTTGGTGAACACCGTGACGGCCGAACGGCAGAAACGGCAGGAGCGCCTCCGAAACGATCAGCTTACCAATATAGGCTTACGCTCAGTGAAGCTAGATTACCGCTGGCCGGTGCGAGAAGGACTGAAGGTTTCTGCAGGGGTAAAAGCTAGCCAAGCTAGCATTGCAAGTGCTGTGCAGTTGTCGGGTGGGGGCCAGGAGCGGGACGATAACTTCCGATACACGGAAAGTATTCGAGCAGGGTATGCGCAGGCGGAAGGTCGGCAGTTTGGCATTGGGTGGCAGGGTGGCCTACGGGGCGAGTGGACGAACACCCTGGCCATATCGCAAGCCGATGGCCGACGAGTAGCGCGCCAGTACGGGCAGCTGTTCCCGAGCCTGAGCCTCGACAGAGTCGTATACAAATCCCTAGCGCTGAACCTGGCCTACAGTCGCCGCATTGATAGGCCTAGCTACCAAGACCTAAACCCCAGCATCCTGTATCTAGACCCCTACACCTCACAGCGCGGTAACCCGTTCCTGAAGCCCCAGTTTACCAACAACTATAAGCTGGCCCTGACTTATAACAAGCAGCCCTTCTTTATGCTAGGTTACAGCCGCACGCGTGACGCTATTAGCCTAGTGACGGTTACCCAAGACAGCGCCATTTACTCTACTTCGGCTAACCTTGACCACTTGGAGCGGTACAGCGCCACCCTGAACTTTCCGCTGAACTTGGGCAAGCTGATGACGGGCTACGCCGGCGTGAACGTATTCTACAATCAGTATCTGAGCCAGTACCTGGGCAGCACCTACCGCAACGGCCGGACGGCAGCAACCTTCTACGCCCAATCGAATGTGAAGCTGCCGCGGGGTGTGACGTTTGAAGCCTCAGGGTATTACCAGACGGCGGGCGTGAATGGACTGGTCAATTTCAAGGCATTTGGCGCGTTAAACTTAGGCTTGCAGAAAACTCTGCTGCATGAGCGGGCTACGTTGCGGCTGAATCTGAACGACGCGCTGTTTTCGAATAAACAACGTGGAACGGTGCGCTACCAAGATCTGGACGTGAACTTCCTGAGCTATGGGGAGAGCCGGCAACTGCGGGCCAGCTTCACCTACAAGCTCGGCAATCAGCAGTTGAAAGCCGCTCGTAAGCGCAGTACTGGCCTAGAGGAAGAACGCGGCCGCGTGAAATCAGATAAAGAATAGCATCTTCCGGGCGGCTATGAATTCCTCGTCCCTGAAACCCTCGCGGTCCTATAACTCCGACCTTCTGTTGCTGGTAGTATACTGGCTGCTGGCGTCGCCTATTATCTATTCCAGCTATCGGCACGATTTCGGGGTTGAGCGGGCGCTGGCGGGTATTCTTTACACCATCCTGCTTGACTCGGCGGCGGTGTATCTGCTGGTGTTTCGGTTTCTGCCGCTGGCACTACAGCGGCGCAATGCCGTGGTGGTGCTGGCCAGTATTACGGTGTTTGTGGTGCTCGATGCCCATTGCTACCTGTTTGGCTACCAGCTGTTGTTCAGCAAGCACCCTCTGCACTGGAGCGCCCAGGAAGTGCTCAACTCCATTATACAGCACACGCAGAGCTACGGGATGCTGGGCATCCTGATGGCAGGAAAGCGCTATTTTGAAGTGCAGAAACGGCTGCTGCAAACCCAGAAAGCGCAAACGGAGAGTGAACTGCGCAACCTCAAAGCCCAGATTGATCCGCACTTCCTGTTCAACAACCTCAACGTGCTGCGCGGCCTCATCCAGCAAGACCCCGCGGAGGCGAATGCCTACCTAGGTCGTTTTGCTAATCTGTACCGGTTCCTGATTCGGCACAAGGATGATGATTTTGTGACGATGGCCGAGGAACTGCAATTCGTAAACGAGTACATCTACTTGCTGCGCCACCGCTTTGGCGCGGCCTACTCGTTCCGGCAGGAGCTAGCCGAAGCAGCAGAGCTGGAGCGGCTACTAGTAGTGCCAGGTACGCTACAGCTGCTGGTGGAAAATGCCATTAAACACAATGCCGGCGACGAAGATGACGCGCTGCTCATCACCATTAAAGTCACGGAAACAGAGTTGGTGGTGTGGCACGCGCTTCGGCCCAAGCTCACACCGGTTGATTCTACTGGCCTAGGCCTGTCCAACTTGCGGGAGCGGTACAAGCTCCTGTTCAATAAAGCTATTGGGGTAGAAAATTCCGGCGCAGTATTCAGTGTAACGGTGCCAATGGTACGTCAAGCGCAAACGTGGTCGGCGGCGTAGCAGACAGACTAAGTCAATAAGCAGTTGATGAACATTCTGATTCTGGAAGATGAAGAGCTGGCGGCTCGGCAAACGGTGCAGTTTTTAGAGCGGGCCGGCTTAGTAACAGAGGCGCCACCAGTAGTGAGAAGTGTGGAGAAGGCCCTCAACTGGCTACAAACGCACCCCAGGCCCGACCTTATCTTCTCTGATATTGAATTGCTCGATGGCAATGTATTCTCGCTGTATGAGCGGTTTAGGGTAACCTGCCCCATCATTTTCACCACCGCCTACGACCAGTTTCTGCTGCCTGCTTTCCGCGGCAATGGCATTGCCTATTTGCTGAAGCCTTTCGATTACGAGCAGTTTCAGGAGGCACTGAATAAGTACCAGCTGCTGCAGCAAAGTCTGGCACCAACGGCGGCAGTGCCAGCTCTTACCCCCGAGATAGTGCGCGAGCTAGGCCAGGCCCTGCGTCAGAATGCGCAGCCCCAGTACAAACAGCGCTTTTCGGTGAGAATGCGCAACGGTCTTTACGTCCTGCAGACGGATGATGTGGCCTACGTGCAGGCCGATGAGGGCGTGACGTTTGCCGTGGATGGGGCCGGCACGCGCTACCCACTCGGCGGCACGCTCACGGAGCTGGAGCGCCAGCTTGACCCCACTAGGTTTGGGCGCCTGAACCGCTCAGAGTTGGTGAATATTGCGTTTGTGGAGAAAGTAGAGCCGTATTTCAACAATCGGCTGGCCGTGAAGCTGCGGGCCAGCAGCGTGACGCTCACCACCAGCGCCGCGCAAACCCCGGAGTTTCGGAAATGGCTGGAAGGGTAGTGATGGCCTAGAAGGAGAAAGGAACGTCCTGTCGAGCTGGTCGAGGCATGAGCGTTCTAGGCCAGTCTACCGGGGCAATGGCTATCAAATAGCTTGAAGGAAAGAGTGAATTGTACCTGCTTGGCTGTTTCTGATGCTGACTTTGCACTGGCAATATTTCGCACTGGCCAAAAAGGACCAATTGAGTACCTTGCCGCCCCAACGCAACCGGGCCTAGTCGGGTTTGGGTTGTGAAATTCCCCAAGCCATTCTATTCTTCCATTCAACCCATTTCTCATGAGTATCATCACCGAAATCCACGCTCGCCAGATCTTTGATTCGCGCGGCAACCCAACCGTGGAGGTGGACGTGACCACCGAAAGCGGCACCGTAGGCCGTGCCGCCGTGCCCTCGGGCGCTTCTACTGGCAAGCACGAAGCCGTGGAGCTGCGCGACGACGACAAGTCGAAGTACATGGGCAAAGGGGTGCTGAAGGCCGTGGAAAACGTGAACAGCAAGATTGCTGAAGAGCTGATTGGTTTCTCGGTATTCGAGCAAGGCTTGCTCGACAAGATCATGCTGGAGCTCGACGGCACGCCCAACAAGGCTAACCTGGGCGCTAACGCTATTCTAGGTGCTTCGCTGGCCATTGCCCGTGCCGCTGCCGCTGAGGCTGGCATGCCCCTGTACCGCTACGTAGGCGGCGTAAATGCTACCACGCTGCCCGTACCGATGATGAACATCCTGAACGGCGGCTCGCACGCCGACAACAGCATCGACTTCCAGGAGTTCATGATTATGCCCGTGGGCGCTCCTTCGTTCTCGGAGGCGCTGCGCTGGGGCACTGAAATCTTCCACCACCTCAAAAACGTGCTCAAGAAGCAAGGCCTGAGCACGAACGTAGGTGACGAAGGTGGTTTCGCCCCGAACATCAAGTCGAACGAAGACGCTATTAAAGTGGTACTGCAAGCCATTGAAACGGCTGGCTACAAGCCCGGCGACGACGTGATGATTGCCATGGACGCTGCTGCTTCGGAATTCTACTCCGATGGTCACTACCACTTCAAGAAGAGCACCGGCGACAAGCTGACTTCTTCGGAGATGGTGGCCTACTGGACCGACTGGACCAAGAAGTACCCCATCATCAGCATTGAAGATGGCATGGACGAGGACGACTGGACCGGCTGGAAAGACCTCACCAACAGCATTGGCTCGACCACACAGCTGGTAGGCGACGACCTGTTTGTGACCAACGTAAACCGTCTGCAGCGCGGTATTGATGAGCAGATTGCCAACGCCATCCTCATCAAAGTAAACCAGATCGGTACCCTCACCGAGACGATTGATGCCATCAACCTAGGCCGTCGTAACGGATACAAGAGCATCATGTCGCACCGCTCGGGCGAGACGGAGGACAACACCATCGCCGACCTGGCAGTGGCGCTGAACACCGGCCAGATCAAGACGGGCTCGGCTTCGCGCTCCGACCGTATGTCGAAGTACAACCAGCTGCTCCGCATCGAGGAAGAACTGGGCGAGGTGGCCTACTTCCCCGGCAAGAAAATGTAAAGCACACTTGGCGCTGAGTAGCGCTGAGCAGTGTTTATTACAGAACGGTGTCGTGGCCTATGGGCGGCGACACCGTTTTTGCGTAGTGCTGGTGTTGGCCTAAATCGTGATATTTGTGTACCAGCTGCTCAGTGAGCAGCTCCATTAGCTGCTTCTGCCATGAATTTCTCCGATGCATTCAGCCGGGTACCGCGCTTCTTGCGCAGCTTTTACTTCCTGACTGGCCTAGGCTTTCTGGTGTGGATGTTCGTGTTCGATGCCAACGACTTTGTGAAGCAGTACGACATGTACGCCAAGTGGCAGGAACTACGCACCGATAAAGAGTACTACCTGCGCGAAATTGATAAGGTGAAGAAGGACCGCGCCGAGTTGCTGAGCAGCCCCGAACTGCTGGAGAAATTCGCCCGCGAGAAATACATCATGAAGCGTCCCGGCGAGGACGTATTCGTGCTGGTAGCCCCAGAGAAGGAGGAGTAAGCTGCCCTGTTGTGGCGTGGTAGTTGCCCTTGCCTCCCCAATGAATGTACTTCGATCTTTCTCGGAGCGGTTGGCGCTGCTAGGCCTGTTGCTGCTCTTGCCGTTGCTGGCTCAACCCGCGCAGGCACCTACAACGCAAGTGCAGGTGGCACGGCAGTTTCTGCTAGCTGTGGTGCGGGGCGAGTGGGCAGTGGCCTACGGCCATCTAGCGCCCGAAGTACGCCAAGGCTTGTCGGCTCAGCAATTCCGGAAAGCCGCTGAGCCACTGTATAAACAGGGCAAGCAGTATGGCCCCACCATCAGCCTCTACAAACTAGGCTACCGCCTCCGCGACACGCAAGTACCGCAGCCTTTCGTAGCCTTTTCTTACAAAGCCGATACGCTGCAGCCGTACCCTCACTTCCAGCTTGACGTTACCTTCCGCGACTCCACAGCCCGCCAGGTGCTGGGCTTCGGGTTGGTGCCGCTGGTGGCGCCGGTGAAGTAACTTCTAAAACGCTAACTCGAATAAAGGGAAAAGCCCTGTTCATGTGTATGAGCAGGGCTTTTTGATACTGGATGAGTGAGTAGAATTAGATAGCTGGGTCGGCGGGAGTGTTGGGGTTGTTGACGCGTTCTTGCTGCGGATAGGGGTAGAAGTTGCGCGTGCGCTCTGTAAGAGAAGCGGGCGGGGCGGGTCGGCCAAAGCGGCGGCTATCATCAAGGCGTAGGCCGCTCAGGAAAAGCTCAGCGCTACGCTGCTTGTACACTTCCAGCAACAAGGCATCTACGGTAAGAGGCCCGGAGTAGGCCGGTAGGCCAGCGTACACCCCAAACAGGTCGCCGGTGGTTTGGGTACGCACGGCGTTAATGTCGGCGAGAGCGGCGGCGGTATTGGGCGTTGCAGCTCGCAGGTTCGCCTCGGCCCGGATCAAGCGCATTTCGTCGGGCAGATAAGCGGGAATGGCGCTGGTTTGGCTGGTGAAGAAGCCGGCTAGGCTGCGGATGTTATCGGTGCTGCCGTTGTTATTGTCTGCCACTACCGGGCCGGTCAGGTAAAACGCCAGGCGGCCGTCGCCGGGCTCAACTAAGCTCGCAGGCAGGCCAAACCGGTCGCGGGGCCGGAAGTTGGTGCCCGGCAGAATAGTGAATTGATAGACGGGGTTGGGGTTTTGCGTGGAGTAGGTGAAAGCCGAGCGCACCGTCAGATTCACCAGGTTAGCCGCCGTCAGAGCCGCCGCATAATTGCCGGCCATCAGATTGAAACGGGCCCGGTAGGCCTGTACCGTATTGGGGAGGTTGAAATCGGGGCCGATTACTTGCGTAGTAAACTCGGCGGAAGGTGGGGTAGCGGCTAGCTCTTGCGTAGCCAGGTCAAGCAGGCGAATAGCTTCCTGCAGAAGTTGCTGTCGAGGAACAAAGCCAGGAGATGCTTCGGCACTGAGTGGGCCTTGCTCAAAGCCTAGCGCCACGCCGGCCAGCGCTGCTGCCTTAAATAGGTAGGCGTGCGCCAGTACGCCGCTGCGCGCGGCCGCATCTGCACTTAGTACGGAAGGAGCAGCCGCAATCAGCTGGTCGGCAATGAGGACTACGCGGTAGTTGCGGGCAAACAGGGCGGAGGTATTGGCATTGCTCGGGGACAACTGCGCTCCACCTTGCTCCAGTTCTGTGATGTTAAAAAACGTGGTGATGCCCTTCACCTCCCGGCTGGTGGTGCCCGTGGTGAGGATAATGGGCTCAAGGGCCGCCGTAGAATAGATCTGGCGTAGGCCTACACTCAGGGCAAAGAGGCCTTCGCGGGTGGTGAGGGTTTGCGCATCGGTAGCGGCGTTGGGGTTGGCTAGGTCCAAGTCGCAGGCAGCAGTACCCAGTAGCAGCCCTCCGAGCAGGATGCCGGCCAGCAGGCGGCGCGGCCTAAGTAGAAAGTGACGCATATCGGTAGAAAAGCAAAGTCAGAGAATCAGTTAAAACGACGCGTTGAAGCCCACCGACACCGAGCGGGGAATGGGCACCTCCACGAAGTCGAAGCCGCGCACGGCGTTGCTCTGGCCGGCAGCACTTACTTCGGGGTCGTAGCCGCTGTAGTCGGTTATTACCCACAGGTTGCGGCCCGCCACGGAAAAGCGCAGGTCGCGCATACCCAGAAACTTGGGCTTGAGCAGGTAGCTGATGGAAGCTTCGCGTAGCTTGATAAAGGAGCCGTCTTCAATCCACCGGTCGAACGTGTTGTAGGTGGCTACGCTGGTGCCTTTGGCTACCTCGCCGCGCAGCTCCGGCTCGTACTGAGCTAGGCCACCAAAAATGTCGCGGCTACCCACGCGCTGCGTGAAGTTGAACACGTCGAAGTCCTGCTGGGTGTCAAACTGCACCCTAAACGAAAGACGACCATTGAGCAGGCCTACCTCATTGATGAGCGAGGCCACGTAGCGCGGATTCGGGTCGCCAAGGACACCGTTTAGCAAGGCACCTGATGGTTGTCCATCGGCGGCGCGCTGGGGCGTGTTGGCCGCCCCGAAGGTGCCCTGCACACCCCGCTCGCGCTGGGGCAGGCCTGCGGTTGTGAGCAGCAGAGAGCCATCGGGGTTGCGGGCCGAGTAGGTGCCGTAATACGTGCCCAGTGGATACCCTTCAACCCCGGCCACCAACCCAAAGCCGTTAGGGAAGGTTACTACCCCGCCTGGAATGTTGGTAATGCGGTTTTTATTGTGCGTGAACGTACCCGTGATATTCCAGGTAACGCGCTCCGATTTTACGGCCGTAGCGCGCACCAGTAGCTCCACGCCCCGGTTGCGCATGTTGCCAATGTTATCGAAGCGGTTGAGGAAGCCCGAGCTGAAATTGAGGTCGCGCTGCAGCAGCAGGTCTTGCACCCGCTTGTCGTAGTAAGAAAACTCAATGCCCAACCGGTCGTTAAGCAAACTCAGATCAGTACCTACCTCAAACTCTTTCTGGCGCTCTGGCTTCAGGTTGTTGTTGCCTTGCAGCGTAGAAGTGCCTAGGCCCGGCAGCGCCCCCTGTATCAAAGGGTTGAAATTGGTGAAGCGTTGGTAAGCGCCGATAGCCGTGAGGTTGCCGGCTTCGCCGTAGGAGGCGCGCAGTTTGAATTGCGGCACGAAGCGGCCTAGGCCACCTTCTTTCCAGAAGCTTTCCTCCGATACCACGTAGGAGCCGCTGAGCTTGGGATAAAACTGCGTGCGGTTGTTGGCCCCGTACACAGAAGCCGCATCAACGCGGCCGGCAGCCGTTATAAACAGGCGGTTATAGAGACCAAACGTCTGCTGGAGAAAGGCCCCTTGAATAGTGCGCTCGGTCCGCTCTTCTCCCGCTACCGTAGTGCCATTAATGATTTCCACCACCGGCGACAAGTTGATAGACTGAATGCCAGTAGAAAGGGCCCGCTCATACTGCAGCGTGCCGCCCGCCGTGGTGGTGCTGGCCAGCCACTCCGTAAAATCGCGCTTGTAGCTAAACGTCAGGTCGTTGTTGACCAGGAAGGAAGAGCGGTCGGCGCGGCGGGCTAGGCCAGTGGTGTAGGTGGGCGCCGTGCTATTGGTCGGGATGAAGCCGGTGGCAACCTGAGTGCTGGCGTCGTAGCCCAGCACGTAATCAATAGTGAAGCCCGCAAAGGGAGTGAGGTTCAGTTGCGCATCGCCGATGAAACGGGAAGTGCGCTGGCGGAAGTTGAAGCGGTTAATGGCTTCCAGCGGGTTGGTGCGGGCAATGTTAAGGGCGGTGCTGGGGTAGCGGCCAGTAACCGGGTCGGGGCTTGGGTCAATGAAGTTATTGGAGAAGATAAATCCCGTGAGGGCCCCGTAAGCCTCATTAATGCCGCCGTTTGGTACCTCCCGGCTCTGGCTGAGCGCGTAGTTGGCACCCACACTAATGCTAGCTTTTGAACCCAAGGTTTGCTGAAGCCGCAGGCGCCCGCCCCCGCGGTTGAAATCAGTATTCTTGACGATGCCCTGGTTATTGAAGTAGTTGCCAGAGGCAAAATATTTCGTGCCCGTGTTGCCACCCGTCACCGATACATAGTTATCAGTACCAATAGCCGTGCGGAAAATCTCCTTCTGATAATCGTAACGCTGCACCGGCACCTGGCTCAGGTCAGTAGCAATGGTGTTGGTGAAGCGGAATGGGTACTCATTATAGTCGAGGGTTTTGCGGATTTGCGAGGTCAGGAACTGCGACGATACCGTCACCTGGGGCTTGCCCTCCTTGCCACGCTTCGTAAAAATCTGCACCACCCCGTTGGAGGCCCGCGACCCGTAAATGGCCGCCGCTGCGGCACCCTTAATCACTTCAATGCGCTCAATGTCGTTGGGGCTGATATCGACAAGACGGTTTTGCGCGTACCCGCCCAAATCAAGCAGCTGGGGCGAGTCGTTGTTGATGATAACCCCGTCGATGATGTAGAGCGGGTCGGAGGAGCCAGCTACCGTGCTGGGCCCGCGCAGGCGCACCGAAATACCGCCGGCGGGGTTACCCGAGTTCTGGGTAATCTGCACCCCCGCAAACTTGCCCTGTAAGGCTTGATCTATCTGGGTGGGCACCGTAGTGCGCAGCTCATCTCCCGAGACCGTAGCAATGGTATTGCCTAGCTGTTTTTTGCTGGTCGCCACGGAGGTACCCGTCACCACCACGTCGTTCAGGCGCACTAGGTCCTCACTCAACGACACATCGGGCACAGTAACCGTAGTTTCTGGGCCCAGCACCACGCGCCGCCGCACGGGGCTGTACCCCACGGAGCTTACCTCCAGCTGATAGTTGCCCGGCGCCAGGCTGGCGCTAAGCTCAAACCGGCCTTCCACATCAGAGCTGGCCCCAAGTACCGTGTTGAGCAAGCGCACGGTGGCACCCGGCAGCACTTCTGAGCGGGCGTCGAGTACACGCCCCCGGATGGTATAACGGGTATTCTGCGCCGATGCGGATGACGCAGACCCCAGCAGTAGCAGCAGGAGCAGCACCAGCCAGCCCCAGTGGCTGTGGCGCTTGGGGTGAGAGTAAGCGTGTGGCATAGGGAGATGATTAGGGGAATAAAAAGAACGGCTTGCTACCCGCTCTACTGAGCTGATAGCAAGCCATTAAACATAGCGAAAAGAAGGATTATTTGTGCTTTATGCCGTTAAGCTTATCCGGGAAACGAAATCTTACCCATGCTCACTGCTGGCACCCGCTGGCGGCCTGCCCCAATGCTTACAGGTTGGCCGGCTACGGCTTCATTGGCCAGCAGCGCAAACAGAATAGCTTCCTTGGCATCGGGCAGCACGCCGAGCGTTTCGGTGGTATCAAAGCGGCAGTTGGGGAGGTGGCGTCTTAAGGCGGCTTGTAAGGCTGGGTTGTGGGCACCGCCACCGCTGGCATACACTGCCAGGGCAGGCCTAGGGCCGAAAACCTGTGTAGCGGCCCGGGCCACGCCCAGGGCGCTGAACTCCGTGAGGGTAGCCAAGGTGTCTTCTAAGCCTAGGCCAGTAGTATTGCTGCGCTCCTGGGCCTGTTGCAGATACGCCGGACTGAAAAGCTCGGGCCCAGTAGTTTTGGGTAAGGCGGCGGCAAAGAAGGGGTGGCCTAGCAGCTCAGCCAGCAGGCCTTCGTGTACTTGACCGGTACTGGCGAGGCGGCCGTCTTCATCGTAGGCCAGTTCGGGGCGGTGCTGGCGGACGGTGGCATCAAGCAGCGTGTTGCCAGGACCGGTATCGGTGCTGAAAGCGGTGCTGGCATCTTGGCCGGTGCGGGGCAGGTAGGTGAAGTTGGCAATGCCACCTAGGTTGAGCAGGAGCCGCTCCTCATGGGGGCTGCTGAGCAGGAGGTAGTCGCCGTACGCGGCAAGCGGGGCACCCTCACCACCGGCTGCAATGTGCTTCTGCCGAAAGTCGCTGAGGGTAATGATACCGGTACGCACGGCCACATGGTCGCCGTCGCCGAGTTGGAGGGTAGCGTTGAGGGGAAAGTCAGGGCGCTGGTGCTGGTGTTGGGGCGCGTGGTATACCGTCTGGCCGTGACTGGCTATGAGGTCTACTTCTCGTGGGGCAACCTGCCACTGCTGCAGGCACTGCAGGATCATGTCGGCGTGCAGGTGGCCTAGCCAGGGGTTGAGCAGCGTTAGGTATTCCAAGCTCACCTGCTCCCGCGCAAATACTTGCCTAATTCGGTGGCGCACATCGTCATCGTAGGGTACAGTAGCAAAGTGTTCCAGCTCCAGCCGCGTACTAGTCCCGTGCCCGTGCAAGCGGCAAAGCGCCACATCCAGCCCATCCAACGAAGTACCCGACATGAGCCCAATGATCCGCCGGCTTGGCTGCTGAGCGAGTTGATAAAGACGAACAAGCTGTTGGTTCATGCGCTAAATGGTAGGTTTGTACCGTTTACTACTGGGTTCCCTAGTTCAAAATATTTTTTGTACTACCTATTGCTAAAACGAGGCTTGCGGGTGTGAATAGCTGACATGCTAGGTTGTGTGTAGCAAATAAAACAAAAGAGCCCTACTAACGGCAGCAGGGCTCTTTTGTAGAAGGAAACACACGTGGCAAGTTCGGCTTATGGCATCGGGTTACCAACTCATACGTTACTCAATTTTTTTACCGGCCATAGCTTGGCTGATGCTGATGTTCATCACGCGCTCAGCGAAGGGGCGGGTGAGTTCTTCCAGCTCATCAACGGCTTTCAGGATTGTGTCTTTATCCTGCGTGGCGAGGGCGGCTTTGAGTTTTTCCACGCCGGCATTGGTCTGGCTGGTTTCCTCGGCGGTGAGGTGCTGGCCGTTCTTGCTTACAAAGCGCTCTACCTGATACAGCATCTGCTCAGCTACGGTGCGAGCTTCAATTACCATGCGGGCCGCAATATCCTCGCGGGCGTGGGTCATGGAGTCCATCAGCATCTGTTCCACCTGCTCGTCGGTGAGGCCATATTGGGGCTTGATTTCCACGGCCTGGCGGGTGTTCGAGCGCAGCTCAATGGCTTCTACTTTTAGAATTCCGTCGGCGTTCAGGATGAAGTTCACGTCAACCTTCGGCAGGCCGGCGGGCATGGCCGGGATACCACGCAGATCGAATTCAGCCAGCTTGCGGTTTTCCTTTACCAAGTCCCGCTCACCTTGGTAGACCGAAATTTTCAGGTTTACCTGGCCATCCACGGAGGTAGTGTACTGGCGGCCGGCTTTGGTCGGGATTTTAGAGTTGCGCGGGATGATGGGGTCCATCAGGCCGCCCAAGGTTTCAATGCCCAGCGTAAGGGGCGTCACGTCGAGCAACAGCACGTCGCGGCGGTTGCCGGCCAGGATATCGGCCTGGATGGCGGCACCCAAGGCAACTACTTCGTCGGGGTTGAGGGAATTGTTGGCGGGCTGCTGGAAAAACTCCGATACTGAATCATATACGAGCGGCACGCGGGTAGAGCCGCCCACAAGCAGCACGGCGTTCAGGTCCTGGGGCGTGAGCTTGGCATCGGTCAGCGCCTGGCGGCATGATACCAGCGTGCGCTCCACCAGCGGGGCCACCAACTCATTAAACTTAGCCTTGGTAAGCGGGAGCGTAGTGCCGCCGAAAGCCGCCGAAAACTCCTCATTCTGGCTCAAATGCTTCTTAGCTGATTCCGCCAGCAAGCGCAACTCCTGCTGAGCACCCCCATTATTGAATAGCACTGTCGAGAGCTGGTACTCACCACTCCAGTAATCAATAATGGCGCGGTCAATATCGTCGCCGCCGAGGTAGGTGTCGCCGTTGGTGCTGAGTACCTCGAAGATGCCCTGCTGAATGCGCAGGATGCTCACGTCGAAGGTGCCGCCGCCCAAGTCATACACGGCTACCGTTTTCTCCTCATCGGGCGAGAGGCCGATGCCGTAGGCCAGGGCCGCGGCCGTGGGCTCGTTCACAATGCGCAGCACCTCTAGGCCTGCCAGGCGGCCGGCGTCGCGGGTAGCTTGGCGCTGAGAATCGTTGAAGTATGCGGGTACCGTAATGACGGCTTTATTCACGGGCGTTTTGAGGGCGTGCTCAGCGCGGGCCCGCAGTTCCTTCAAAATCTCCGCCGATAGCTCAATGGGGGAGTAGAACTTATCACCCACCCGGATCTTTACCAGGCCTTCGGAATTGTCGTCGATAACCTTGTAGCCTAGGTCCTGGGCGTGCTGGCCTAGGTCTTGGTACGACTTGCCCAGCAGACGTTTTACCGAATAAATGGTGTTCTGCGGGTCGGTGAGCAGGTAGCTTTTGGCATCAGTGCCCACAATCGGGTCTTCGCCACCCTGCGGGAAGTGTACCACCGACGGCACGATGGTACCGCGGCCTTGGTCGTTGATGGCCAGGGGCTGGCGCGTATCGGGGTGAATGTAGGCCACCAGGGAGTTGGTGGTGCCCAGGTCGATACCGACGATGATTTCTTCCTGTTGCAGGCTGCCGGTGGAAAGATTAATTGCGACTTTGGCCATATGGGAGCAGCGTGCCAGAGCACGCAGAATAAGCGAGAAGAGGGGGCGAAAAGAACCATAACAGGCAATCTGCCCGGAAGGCACAAAAGTAGCGAAGAAAAATGCCCGCCTGGCGTAGCCAGCAGTGGCCTAGACCGTAGTACATGGCACTCTAGCTTTGTTGCTGCCAGACTTGAACCACTCAGCCAGCCGCGTTCAAGGGTCCAGAAGCTTGCATTCGGGCCAGTAAATGCAGACTTTCGGGCCGAATCGTGCTGTCTGCTATGAATCAACTGTTACGCTTGCTGAGTGTGCTCAGGCCGTGGGCTAGGCCACTATCATTGGGGGCTGCGCTAGGCCTAGTGGGGGTGTTGCCGGCCTGCCAGACCTCGGTTGGAGAAACTACCAGCCTATATGCGGCACCCAAGCAGCCAACGGCCACCACCTTACCTGACTCAGCGGCCGCCGTTGCGGCACTGCCCGATTCATTGCGCCTCACGCCCCTGCTTCCCCTGGCCGGTGTCCCTGATTCTCTGCACCAGCAAATTCAGGCCTTGCACGCCAGCTTGGGCCCAGAGGCCGCCGAACTGCGCCTGGAGGTGCTGGAGCGAGCCTGCGTGGGCTACCTCAACCTGCGGAAAAACGGCCGCGTGAGTAAGCCCGGCGTGCTGGCCGTGGCTGATATGGATATGCCCTCCTCCGAAAAACGGCTGTGGGTTTTGGATCTGAAAGCCGGACAAGTGCTGCACCGCAGCCACGTAGCGCACGGGGAAGGCTCGGGCCACCTGCGGGCCCGGCGGTTTTCTAACGTGATGAGGTCGGAGTGCACGGCGCTGGGCTTCTACCGCACCCAGGATACGTACCAGGGCAAGCACGGCCTCTCGCGCCGCCTGCGCGGCCTCGACGCGGGCCAGAACGACAACGCCCTGCGCCGCTACGTAGTTTTGCACGCCGCCGACTACGTGAGTAAGCAGCACCTGGCCCGTTACGGGCAGGCAGGCTACAGTCGTGGCTGCCCTGCCTTGCCCCCCGATCAATACCGTGGTATTATCAACACAGTAGGGGAGGGCGGCTGCCTCTACATAAGTGGCCCAGGCCTAGAGTCGAAGTGGCTAGATGCTACTGTGGCCGCTCAGCAGTTGGCGGCGCGAGGCTGGCGCTAGGCAGCTAGACTTGGCCGTGAGCGTCTTTATCAATTATGAACAATAAACCTTGTCAGGATGTGCTGGCGAGGTTTTTTTGTTGGTAACGGCAAGTGAGCAGATAGCTGTTCTGTAGCACAGTGGTATCGGCCTTTTGCGGGGGCGGGGAACTCTGAGCGTAGCCAGCTAGTTTTAAATACAGCAAAGCCACTATATCTCGACGAAAGGTAGGTGTATCGTTTATCGATGTAGTGCGTATATCTCCCTGGCTCAGCAATACTCTGTCCCGAGCCTTTCTCACAACCACAACATTTCGTGCAGATGGAAAAGAAGAGTGTAGTAAGCCGTCAGCGCCTTAAGCGCCGGGCCCGTCGGGTAGCCCGTCGGGTACTTCCGTTTGTGGCTTCGCTGTTCTTGGCTACGCCCCTGGCGGCTCCTATTGCCCGCACCCAAGCCGCTACGCCCAAAACGGCCGTGCGCCGCGTAGTAGCGCCCGTACTCACCAAAGAGGCGATGTACACCCAGCGTCTGCAGGATTTGTATCAGGAACTGGGGGTAGCCCAGCAGGGCCTGCGCTACGAGGTGTTTGAGAAAGCCATGACGGGTTACCTCAACCTCGAAGAAGAAGGCAAGCTCAACAACGACAAGCAACTACTGACGGTAGTTGACTTTGGGTTGCCTTCTACTGAGAAACGCCTGTGGGTGCTGGATCTGGCAGCCAAGCAAGTGAAGTTTCATACCCTGGTTGCCCACGGTCATAATTCCGGTGAGAACATGGCGACGAACTTCTCCAATGAGAACGAGTCGAACATGAGCAGCCTGGGTTTCTACGTGACCAAGGGTGAGTACACCGGAAAGCACGGCCGCTCCCTGAAGTTGCAAGGCGTAGATGAAGGCTACAACACTAACGCACTGTCGCGCTCCGTGGTAATGCACGGCGCCGACTACGTGAGCGAAGACTTCATCAAGCAGTATGGTCGCCTGGGCCGCAGCCTTGGTTGCCCCGCCCTGCCCATGGACGAGAAGGATGCCATCATTGAAGCCGTAAATGGCGGCACTTGCCTGTTCCTGAATGGCCCCGACCAGCAGTACTCCTCCAAATACCTGAACGAGGACATTGCTATCAACCGCCTGCTCGACAGCACTCAGATGATTTAATGGGCCTACTGGCCTAGAAAATAGAAAGCCCGCCCTGTACAAGCAGAGCGGGCTTTTTAATGTCAAGTTAGCTGAGGTGTACTACAGCTTCACGCCAAACTTGGCCCCCACGGTTTCCAGATCTTTGATTACTGGGTCGAGGAGCGGAATGCCTTCGATGAGGCGCTTACCGCTCATTTCGCGTTCTGGGTCGCCGGGAATGAGCACGTGCTGGCCTTCCACGGCGCGGGCGTTGCGGAAAGTGGTAATCCAGTTATCCATGTGGGCCTTGAACTCGGCGGCGGGCCGGAAGGCATCTACGCGCATAGCTCCAAAGAAGTGGCCTAGGCCTTCGCCCACAGGGTTAGCTGAGGGTTGCAGAAAGGCCACGAAGGGCGGCACCCAAGGGCCGTAGTTTGCCCCACTGAGGACCGCTGAGAAAATATCTACTACGGCGCCCAGGCCGTAGCCCTTGTGCGAGCCGGTGGCCCCACCCAGAGGCAGCAGGGCACCGCCGTTCTTCACGGCGTTGGGGTCCGTTGAGCCAGTGCCGTCGGCATTCTGGGCCCAGCCTTCGGGAATGGGCGTGTTTTTGCGCTGGGCAATTTCCAGCTTACCGTTAGCTGCCGTGGTAGTAGCCATGTCGAGCACAAAGTCGGGCTGGTCGCCGGCGGGTACGGCTACGGCAATGGGGTTGGTGCCCAGCAGACGTTCCAGCGAATACGTGGGCGCTACCAGGGGCGAGGCATTGGTCATGGCAATGCCCATCATGTCGTAGGCTAGGGCCTTCATGGCGTGGTAGCCCGCAATACCGAAGTGGTTGGAGTTCTTCACCGACACCCAGCCCGTGCCTACTTGGCGGGCCTTTTCAATAGCCACCTCCATGGCTTTCGGGCCTACCACTAGGCCTAGGCCACCATCACCATCTACCACGGCGGTGCTGGGCGTTTCGTAGGTCACGCCCACCCGGGGCGTGGGGTTGATGCGGCCGGCTTCCCAGAGGCGCACGTACCCAATGAGGCGCGCTACGCCGTGAGAGTCGATGCCGCGCAGGTCGGCGGCCAGTAGCGTTTCAGTGGCCAGCGTGGCATCCTCATCTGAGCAGCCAATGCTTTTAAAAACGGCTTCCGTGAAGCTGAAAAGGTGGGTATAGGAAAGCGTGGTAGCCATGGAAAAAAGTGTGGTGGGAAGTACAAAGCTTCCCACGTCAAGAATAAGCCGACTTGGCTGCGTGGTTCAGAACCGGTGCGGCTAGTGTAGGTGAGGGGGCTACTGGCCTAGCAGCTCGCTTAGCAGACCTTCTTTGAGCGCGTAAGCGGAGGCCGTGATGGTGTTGAGCCCGTAGGTGGTCAGCACGAAATCAATCAGCACGCAGGCTACCACAATCATATCGGCCCGCATGGGCGTCATGCCGGGCAGGGCCAGGCGGCCGGCGTGGTCGAGGTGCAGGAGCTGTTCGTAGCTGGTGCGGAAGCTCTCGAAAGAAATGCGGGTGGCCGGTGCAGCGTGGCCTACCAGTTCGGGCTGGCCGGCGCGGGCAGCCTGCAGGTCGCAGAGCGTATCGAAGGTGCCGGAAGCGCCCACCAGCGCCGCAGGTCGGTGCTGGGCTACAGCCGCCGTCAGGGGTGCCAGCACCTGTGCCAGGTAAATCAATTGGTCCTGTACGGCCGAAGTAGGCAGCGGGTCGGCGGTGAAAAATTTATCAAGCAGGCGCTGGGCTCCAATTTCGAAGCTTTGCTTCCAGAAAATGGTGTGCTCATCGGCAATGATGAACTCCACGGAGCCGCCCCCAATGTCCATGAGCAGGTGCGGGACCTGGCCTAGCGGCACGGCTTCCCGAATACCTTTGGCAATCAGCTCCGCCTCCCGGTCGCCGGGAATAACTTCTACCCGAATGCCCGTCTGCTCGAAGATGTCCTTCACCAGCTCGGGCCCGTTGGCCGAAACCCGCATGGCGCTGGTAGCGGTGGCGCGCACTTCCGTCACCTGGTGCAGCTCAATTTCCTCCTTAAACCCAATCAAGGTCTGCAGGGCCCGGGCGTAAGCCTCCGGGGCAATCCGGCCAGCACTGATACCGCCTTCGCCCAGTCGCACACCCACCTTGGTTTTCAGGAGCGTGACGAGCTCCTGGTGCCGGGGCTCGGGCAACTCCACAATCAGCAGGTGAAAAGTGTTGGTGCCCATATCAATCAGGGCCAGGCGACGATGACGAGGAGGATGCTGTGACACGGAGTAGGTGATGAGGTGACTGAGTGATGAAGTAATGAGGGAAAAGGTGATGGGGCAAAGAGTGGTGTGGGTAACAGAACGGACAGTAATACGGCAGCAGATAAGCAGGTAGCTCAACATTACCCTTTCTTTTTACCTCTTCACCCCATCACCTCATCACTTCCTCAAGTAGCAAACCGGCAGAAGGTGCCCAGCGGGAGCTTACGGGCGCCAGCGTCATGCAGGTATATTTCGCCAATTTCCCGCTTCTGCTGCATGCCGGGGAAGATTTCTGCCACCAGGTTATCGAGGATTAGGGCCGAGAAACCCAGCGAGTACAGGTTGATCAGGAAGAAGTGGTCCTGCGGGTCGAGGAGCTCTTTGCAGAGCTTGAGCATCTCGTTAAGCTCATCTTCCAGCTGCCATTTCTCGCCGTTGGGGCCGCGGCCGTAAGCGGGCGGGTCGAGGATGAGGCCTTGGTACTTGCTGCCGCGCTTCACCTCGCGCCGCACGTATTTCATGGCATCTTCCACCAGCCAGCGCACCCCATCGAGGTTGGAGGCCTCCATGTTGTCGCGGGCCCAGAAGTTTACCTGCTTCACCGAGTCGAGGTGAGTGACGTCGGCGCCAGCGGCCCGGGCAGCCAGGGTAGCGGCCCCGGTGTAGGCAAACAGGTTCAGCACCCGCGGCTGGGCAGCTTTGCGCTGGCGGGTTTGGTTGTAGATGAACTGCCAGTTGGGGTCTTGCTCCGGGAACAGGCCTACGTGCTTAAACGACGACAAACCTAGGCGGAAGCGCAGCTTCAGGCCATCGGGCCGCTCGTAGCCGATAATCCACTGCTCGGGCGTGCCGGGCTTTATTTTCCACTGGCCGCGCTCCTGGCTGCCCTTCTCGCGGGTGAAGGTGGCATTGGCCCGCTGCCACTCGCTTTGCGCCAGGTGCGGGTCCCAAATAGCCTGCGGCTCGGGCCGGGCCAGAATATGTTTACCAAAGCGCTCCAGCTTTTCAAAGTTGCCCGCGTCGAGCAGCTCGTAATCGGCCCAGGGGCTGGTAGTGAGGAAAGTGTACATAAGGCTATCTTTACGCTGCCCAGCAGGGCAGGGCGGCAAAGGTACGGGATGGCGCAGTTCTGGGCCGTATGGTGCAAGCAACAGCAAGCGGGAAAGCTGATGAAAGAAATAAACCGATTACTCGACCAACTAAGGCGGGCCTACGACGGAGATGCCTGGTCGGGCCCTTCGCTGCAGGCTACGCTAGCAGGCATCACGGCCGCCCAGGCCGCCGCGCATCCGCTGGTGGGGGCGCACAGTATCTGGGAGATTGTACTGCACCTGCACACCTGGCTTGAAATTGTGCGTCGCCGACTGGAAACCAATACGCTGCTAGGCCCCACCGATGATGAAAACTGGCCACCTGTGCCCGCCGAGCCTACGGAAGCCGCGTGGCAGCAAACCCAGCAGCAGCTCCGGCAAGCGCACGAGCAGCTGCTGGCCGCCGTAGCCGGTTTGTACGACGCGGACTTAGACCGGCTCCCTGAACCTCAGCCGGGCTACCCCGCCAGCACGCCCGGCTCTACCTACGTGCTGCTGCACGGCCTAGTGCAACACAACCAATACCACACGGGCCAACTTGCGCTGCTGCGGAAAGCTTTTGCCTAGTAATTCTGTTAGGGCCAGTAGCCCGACGTGGTGGTCTAGGTCCGGTCGACCATCTTTGCTATCTGAATGATACCTATGAGCACGCTTTCCTTTTACAAATACCAAGGCACCGGCAACGACTTCGTGATGGTGGACGACCGCAGCCAGCAGTTTGATGCCAGCAACCACCAGCTCGTGCGCTTCCTCTGCGACCGGCGCCGCGGCATCGGGGCCGACGGCCTGATTCTGCTCCGTCTGCACCCGCAGTACGATTTCGAGATGGTGTACTTCAATGCCGATGGCTACCTGGGCTCCATGTGCGGCAACGGCGGCCGGTGCACCGTGGCCTTTGCCCGGCAGGTAGGCGTCATTGAAAACGAAACCAAGTTCCTGGCCGCCGATGGCCCTCACGAGGCCCGCATCGATGCCGACGGCACCGTGCACCTGCGCATGCAAGACGTGCTAGGCCAGCAGGAAGTAGAAGAGTACGGTGTGTTCCTCGATACCGGCTCGCCTCACCTGGTACGCTTCCAGCCCATGAGCACCTTGGCCGAGCTGAACGTGTACAGCGAAGGCCGCGCCATCCGCTACAACGAGCGGTTCCGGGAGAAAGGCACGAACATCAACTTCGTAGAAGCCCCCGTAGTACCCGGCCAGCCCTGGCAGGTGCGCACCTATGAGCGCGGCGTAGAAGACGAAACCCTGAGCTGCGGCACCGGCGTAACGGCTGTAGCCCTGGCCGCCTCGCGCCGCGGCGCCACCAGCCCCGTGCACCTGCGCACCCCCGGCGGCGACCTACGCGTAGCCTTCGACGCCAAACCCGACGGCTCCTTCACCAACATTTTCCTCAGCGGCCCCGCCACCCGCGTCTTCGACGGCTCCATCGAGGTATAGTCGGATTCTAGGCCACTAAAAAACGGTCATTCCGAACAAAGTGAGGAATCTGAGTAAACCTGTTGAGGCTAATCCAGATTTCTCGCTCCGCTCGTAATGACCGTTTTTACGTTCAGCAGGTCATTTACCCTGGAGGCGCTTTGCCAAACGTTTTGAGCCGTATGGGCAGGCCTAGCGTAGCGCTGAAGCCTGAGCCACGGATGCGGAGCGTAGTGGAGCCTCGTTGGGAGTTGTATTGGTACGCTACCGGCACCAAAAGCATATCGGTTAAGCCATGGGTGTAGAAGAGGCTTAGGTTCAACCGTTCTTTTCCTAGGCGGTAAAAGCGGGCAGTAACCCCGCCAGTGAGGAAACCACCCCATTTGCGTCGCACGATGTATGTTTCCTTGAATTCAATCGTGTCGTAGAGTCCTCCGCCGCCAAAACCACCACAGTCTAGGCAGTTATTTCCGATCCGGTTCGCGCCTCCGCCAAAGACGGCATCTAACCGGAAGCTAGCCAAATAGGTATGCCGAATGGTATCTATTTCTCTGATATTGTACTCACCAAGCGTTCTGTTAACCAGTAAGGGTAACTGATGCATGTAAGCACTTTTGCTATGACCGCGCCATTCCCCATGATACGGGTTGAGGGTATACTGCTGCGGCATTTGTAGGCTGTATCCCCATGCTAAGGCACTCCCGCTATAACCTGTAGCTACTCCTAGCTTCTCGTTGATCTGCAACCGAAGCATGGCTACGCCCTGCTCATCGAACATCAAGTCCTTTAAAGTGCTGTAGGGCTTGAAGGGCAAGCGACTTTTATCGAAGTAAACTCCTTCAGCGGCATTGTGATTGATGCCCACCTTTAGGTCAAGATACAGCTTGCTCTGTGCTTGAATGGCTGTAGGAGCCGTGAGTAAACACCATAGTGCTAAGAAGAATATAAAGCGCATCAGTATAGAATAATATAGTTGTTGCGATAAGCATAGTTACGCAAACCGTATGTGGCTTATTGCAGCTAATGGCATAAAAATTAAAATACGAGATAAGCTTCGGCGACAAACAAAAACCGTCACAAACTCACTATGAGTTTGTGACGGTTATATAGGGGCCTGATTACCTTAGCTCGATGTGGTCTGATCTACGTGTTGAAATTGAACAAGCCCGCCAGCGTCTGCAGTTGCCCGAGCAGGACTTTGCGCCTTTGCCCTTCACTACCGAATGGGCCCGCTTGGAAGAGCAGATTTACCGTGCATTTTGCTGCTTGGATCACCCGACGGCTCGCCCCTGCTGGTTGTGGGAACACTTGCGGCCAGGTGCCGTGGGGTTAGTGTGTGCAGACGATCCGCTTACACTACTGACCTCCTTGATCGACCCTAATGAAACCGTCTGGCTGATGCTCAACGAAACGGTCAACTTCGAGGACAACTTCTGGTTCTATCAGGGGACGCCCCGCGCCATCCGCAGCATACTGGCCGAGTGCTGCTACCTAGACGAAGTCTACCTGATTTCGAAAAAGTACACGTGGCTTCTATGCGTGAACCATCACGACGCGCTCTACGGCATTGGCTCCCCCGTGCAGGAAAGACTCTTAACCCGCGGAGCTAAGAGTCTTTCCTGAGGCGTAGAGAAGCGAACCTTCGGCCCGTTTTTCTTTACTGTAAAACCAGCAGACCTAGGCCTGTCGGTCGCCTTTGGTGAAGTCTAGCATCCAGCCCGGGTACTCGGGGGCCAGCTTGCTGACTTCGTCAAGCTGCTGTAGCTCCTCGGGCGAGAACTGCACATCCACGGCCTTGAGGTTGTCTTCGAGTTGCTCCATCTTTTTGGCTCCGATAATGACGCTGGACACCACCGGCTGATGCAGCAGCCACGCCAGCGCCGTTTGCGCCACCGATACGCCTTTGCTTTCCGCCAGCGGGCGTAGGGCATCAATAATGTCGAAGCCTTTTTCTTTATCTACCGGCGGGAAGTCGAAGTTGGCGCGGCGGGCACCTTCCTCGTTCTCATTTTCACGGGTGTACTTGCCGCTGAGGAAGCCGCCGGCCAATGGGCTCCACACCAGTAGACCTACCTTTTGGTCTTGCAGCAGGGGCACCAGTTCCCGCTCCAGGTCGCGGCCAGCAATGGTGTAGTAGGCCTGCAACGACACGTACTTCTCCACGTGGTTGTAGGTAGAGTAGCTCAGGGCTTTCATCAATTGCCAAGCGGCCACGTTACTGGCCCCAATGTAGCGCACTTTGCCGCTGCGCACCAGGTCGTCGAGGGCGCGCAGGGTTTCTTCTAAGGGCGTGAGCGGGTCGTAGCTGTGGGTTTGGTAGAGGTCGATGTAGTCGGTTTTCAGGCGGCGTAGGCTGTCATCTACCTGCTGGAAGATGTGCTTGCGCGTAAGGCCGGCATCATTAGGGCCTTCGCCCATCTTACCGCGCACTTTGGTAGCCAACACAATATCGTGGCGGGAGAGGCCTAGGTTGTGGATGGCCTGTCCGGTCAGCTCCTCCGACAAGCCTTCGGAATACACGTTGGCGGTGTCAATGAAGTTTATGCCCGCTTCCACGGCTCGTTTTACTTGCTCGTCCACGGCTTGCTGGTCTAAGTTACCCATGGCCGCGGCCCAGCCTTTACCACCGTAGGTCATCGTGCCCAGGCATAGTTCCGATACCTTCAGGCCTGTATTGCCCAGCAGGTTGTATTTCATAGCAGAGAAGTTTAGAGGTGAATCCTTGTCAAACTCCTGGTTAAAGCGGATTGTTGACGTATAATTTCGGCTTCTGCCCTAAGTACTACCTTGAAAGCGGGCTCCTCATCTGTACTGGCCTAGAAACCCGAGTAATTCGTATGCTCTCCTCTGACCTTGTATTCCTGCGCCCCCTCGAGGCCGACGACCTTGAGTTTCTCTATGCCTTAGAAAACGACCCCACCGTGTGGGGCGTGTCCGATACATTGGCTCCCATTTCCCGTTATACACTACGGCAATATCTAGACAACGCGGGGGCTGATTTTCAGGAGGTGCGTCAGCTTAGATTAGTCCTATGCCAGCAGGATACTAAAATTGCGGTTGGTACATTAGATATTTTCGATTTCAACCCTTTGCATCAGCGAGCCGGCGTAGGTATTATGGTGCTAGGCCAGTACCGCCGCCGCGGTTACGCTCATGCCGCATTGGATTTATTGCTGCCTTATGCGCGCCAAGTATTACGGTTGCATCAACTCTATTGCACTATTGCCGTACACAACAGAGCCAGCGTAAACCTGTTTAAAGTGGCTGGTTTCAAGAAAGTAGGAGTACGCCGGGAGTGGTTACGCACGGCCGACGGGTGGCAAGATGTGTTGGAGATGCAACACCTTCTCAGTAACTGACTATTTCTATGTCAGTAAGCTCCAGAGTACAAAACGCAGATAGTGAAGCTCGTCTATATCTTTTTATGAAGGAGGGCGTATAGAGACATAACCAGACAAGCACTGCCAGTTATTGCAGGTTCGAAAAGGGGCAGTGCCGTCTGTTTAACGCTTTATACCGTACCCTATGTCGCTGTCTCCACCAGCGGAGTCACCTGCGCGTGCCTCTGCCATCTCTCCCTCAACCACAACTTCTGCATCTGGCGAAACCCTACGCTATGCTCTGCCAGATTTAGTTTGCTTTGCTCATTTGCATTGGGACTTTGTATGGCAGCGCCCTCAACATTTGCTTTCCCGCTTCGCGCAGCACGGTCGCGTGTTTTATGTAGAAGAGCCCTTCTATCACGCCGACGACCTGATTGAGCCTCACATGGAGGTGAAGGAGCGCCAAAACGGTGTTAAAGTATTGGTAGTGCATCTGCCCGCTCGTCTGCGTGGCCAAGACGATGCCGCCGACCAAGCTCAAGAAGAAGTGTTGGCTAACTACTTCCGGGAGCAGCACATTGAGAAATACATTTTCTGGTACTATACCCCCATGGCGCTGGGCAAGTCGCGCTCCTTCCAACCCGTCCTGACGGTGTACGACTGCATGGACGAGCTGGCCGCCTTTAAATTTGCTCCACCCGCTCTGCGCGAGCGGGAGCAGGAGTTGTTTAAAAAAGCCGCGCTGGTATTTACCGGCGGCCACACGCTTTACGAAGCTAAAAGCCAGCAGCACGACGATGCGCACCCCTTCCCCAGCAGCATCGATAAGGTGCACTTCGGGCAGGCCCGGCAACCACAAGCCGACCCCGCCGACCAGGCCGGCATTGCGCACCCACGGGTAGGGTTCTTTGGAGTAGTAGACGAGCGCCTCGACATTGAATTGTTGCGCCAGTTGGCCGATGCTCACCCCGAGTGGCAATTCGTGATTATTGGGCCCGTAGTGAAGATTGACCCTGCTGTTTTGCCTCGTCAGCAGAACGTGCACTACCTCGGCGGCAAAGACTATCAGGAACTGCCTTCGTATTTGAGCGGTTGGGATGTAGCCACGTTGCTATTTGCTGATAACGAGAGCACCAAGTTTATCTCGCCCACTAAAACTCCCGAATACCTGGCCGCCGGACGGCCAGTCGTGAGTACCCCCATCCGCGACGTAGTTCGGCCCTACGGCGAACTGAACCTCGTCCAGATTGCCGCTACGGCAGATGAATTCGGTAAGGCCATTGAAAAAGCCCTGACCCAGGCACAGGACGCCGACTGGCGCCAACGCACCGATGACTACTTGGCTACTATCTCTTGGGACCAAACCTGGGAACAGATGGTACGGCTGATGCAGCAGAAACTTGCGCCTGCTACCAGCAAACCGCTTACCGCAGCTCTTTCCTAGGCCTGCACGCTACTTACTCCATCACCTGTTCTTTCCCCCTCATTTCTTTCCAAACACCGCTTCGTTATGTTCGATTATCTCATCGTAGGGGCCGGCTTCGCTGGCAGCGTATTGGCCGAGCGGCTTGCGACTCGTTCCAATAAAAAGGTACTGGTGGTGGACAAGCGCAACCACATTGCTGGCAACGCTTATGACCATTACAACGAAGAGGGTATCCTGGTCCACAAATACGGACCCCACATCTTCCATACAAACTCGAAAGACGTATTCGAATACCTTTCCAATTTCACCGATTGGCGTCCGTATGAGCACCGCGTATTGGCTTCCGTAGATGGCCAGCACGTGCCCATGCCCATCAACCTCGATACCATTAACATGCTGTACGGCCTCTCGCTGAACAGCTTTGAGGTAGAGCAGTTCCTGGAGTCGCTGGCCGAGAGCGTGCCAGTTATCAAGACCTCCGAGGACGTAGTAGTAAGCAAAGTTGGCCGCGAGCTGTACGAGAAGTTCTTCCGTAACTACACCCGCAAGCAGTGGGGCATGGACCCCTCGGAGCTGGATAAGTCGGTAACGAGCCGCGTGCCTACCCGCACCAACCGCGACAACCGCTACTTCACCGACACCTATCAGGCCATGCCTCTGCACGGCTACACCCGCATGTTCGAGAACATGCTGAATCACCCCAACATCAAGGTGATGCTCAACACCGACTACCACGACATCATTGACTTCATTCCCTTCAAGGAAATGATTTTCACGGGTCCGGTAGATGAGTACTTCGACTTCAAATACGGCAAGCTGCCCTACCGCTCATTGGAGTTCAAGCACGAAACGCTTAACACCGAGCAGTTCCTGCCCGCTCCGGTAGTAAACTACCCCAACGAGCACCTCTACACCCGCATTACGGAGTTCAAGCAGCTTACGGGCCAGCAGCACCCCAAAACCAGCGTGGTGTATGAGTACCCCAAAGCCGAGGGCGACCCATACTACCCCGTACCACGCCTCGAAAACGCCGAACTGTACAACAAGTACAAGAAGCTGGCCGATGAGACGCCCAAAGTGCACTTCGTAGGCCGCTTGGCTACGTACAAGTACTATAACATGGACCAGGTAGTAGCGCAAGCCCTCACCTTGTACAAAAAACTTACGGAGAAAACCGAAGAAGCGCAGAAGACCGTAGTGCCAGCTATTACGGGCTCTCCGTCGATTATCAATAAGCTCGTACCGCGCGATCCGGCCAAGGAATAGCGGTTTTTACAACTGGCTGCCAGATGCTGTCATTCTGGGCTCGTGATGGAAAGTGTACTGGTTGCTAGGCCACTCGGCTGGTAACGGTAGGCTTCTCCTCACTAGCCCAGAATGACAGATCTGTTTTCAGGTGTTGCTAACTCAACACTACGCCATCTGAACCTGCAGCCATAAATGAAAGCAGCATGGAACATGTTGAAATGTGGGGCGGCGTAGAATGCACCATCCGGCGAATTGGAAATGGGTATTCTGACCAGCTGGTAAGCAGTGGCCACCGGGACCGACTAGAGGACCTGGACCTGATTGCTGAGCTGGGAATCCGTAAGCTGCGTTACCCCATTTTGTGGGAGCAAGTAGCTCCCGAAAGTCTAGACAACCCCGACTGGACCTGGACCGATGAGCGAATGGCTCGTCTGCAAGAACTGGGCATCGACCCCATTGTGACGCTGCTCCACCACGGCAGCGGCCCGCGCTACACGGCGCTACACAAGAAAAACTTTGTACCGGGGCTGGCCCACTTCGCCAAAATGGTAGCTGAGCGCTACCCCTGGATCAAGCACTACACGCCCGTAAACGAGCCCCTGACTACGGCGCGCTTCAGCGGCCTCTACGGTATCTGGTACCCCCACGGCCTCGACGACCAAACCTTCGTTCGGATTCAGCTCAACCACATCAAGGGCACCCGCGAGGCCATGAAGGCTATCCGGCAGGTGACCCCCGATGCTCAATTAGTACAGACCGAGGATCTGGGCAAAACGCACTGTACGCCCCAACTGGTCTACCAGGCTGAGTTTGAAAACAACCGGCGCTGGCTCACTTTCGACCTACTCTGCGGACGTATCAACGAGCAGCACCCCCTGTGGAACTACCTCCGCGAGAATGGCGCTTCCAGCGCCGAGCTGCTAAATCTAGTACACGATCCGCTGCCTCCTGATGTGTTGGGTATCAACTACTACATCACCAGTGAGCGGTTCCTCGACGAAAACCATCAGCACTTTCCTGCTCAACACCTGCGCCAAAGCGAAGCCCGTGTAAACTACGCCGACGTAGAAGCCGTGCGAGTGCAACGCGTGCGGTTGGCCGGGGTGCATGACCTACTCTTGGAAGCCTGGGAGCGGTACCAGTTGCCCATTGCCATTACGGAGGTGCACCTGCAATGCACCCGCGAGGAGCAAATGCGCTGGATTCAGTATGCCTGGGATGCGGCAAACAAGCTGAAGGAAGAGGGGGTAGATATGCGCGCCATCACCATTTGGTCGTTGCTGGGCGCTTACGACTGGAATACCCTGCTTACCCAAGAGGGCGCCTACTACGAGAGCGGTGTATTCGATCTGCGCGGCGGCAGCCCCAGGCCTACGGCTCTTTTCAAAATGGTGAAAAGCCTAGCCACGCAGGGCCACTACAACCACCCGCTACTACATAATAAAGGATGGTGGGAGCGAGACGACCGTTTTGTGTACCACCATCACCGACCTACCACCAACACCCTTGAGCTATGAGAGTACTTGACCTTCACGAAGTAAACGCCAGCTTGCCCCCGGTGCAGCCCCTGCTGATTACCGGCGCCAACGGCACGCTAGGCCAGGCGTTTAAGCGCCTCTGTGGCGTCCGGGGTATAGATGTAATTGCCCTGGGCCGCGCAGAGCTGGATATTTCTGATCCGCTGGAAGTAGAAAGAGCCCTGGCTCATTACAACCCCTGGGCTGTAGTAAACACGGCTGGCTATGTGCGAGTAGACGATGCGGAGCACGAATACGCCCGCTGCTACCGCGAAAACACCACGGGCCCCTCCGTGTTGGCAGCCGCCTGTGCATACCGCGATATTCAGCTGCTGACTTTCTCCTCCGACCTAGTGTTCGACGGCAATAAGTCGGAAGCCTACGTGGAGAACGACACGCCGCGCCCCCTAAATGTGTATGGCAACAGCAAGCGCTTAGCTGAGCGTGATGTACTGCTACGTATGCCCGAGGCGCTAGTCGTAAGAACGAGTGCGTTTTTTAGCCCCTGGGATGAGTACAACTTTGTGTATTCAGCTCTGCGTGCGGCGCATAAAAACCAGCCCTTCGAAGCCGCCGATGATGTGCTGATATCACCAACCTTCGTACCCGATCTGGTGAACGTGGCCCTTGACCTGCTCATTGATGAGGAGCGTGGTGTGTGGCATCTCGCCAACCAAGGCTCCTACACCTGGGCCGACTTAGCCCGCTTAGCTGCTGATATGGCTGGCCTCAATACCTCTTTTGTGGTACCGCGCGCCGTGCAAATCCTAGGCCTAGCGGCTGCCCGGCCCACCTACAGCGTGTTAGGCAGCAAGCAAGGTAACCTGTTGCCCTCCGTAGAAGAACGACTGTACGGCTGCGTAACGGAGGTAATGGAAACTATCAAGCAGGCGGCAGTTGATGAGCCAATGGCCGTTGCTTCCTAGAGGAGCCGGTTAAGTACACTTACCTGCTGCTATCAGAGTACTTCCCGACCTAAAATTCTTCCTTTCGTGGAAACCCCGCAGTCTCATCGAGGCAGCGGGGTTTCGTCGTTATGGTCTAGGCCAGTAGCGAGGTAGGGGTGAGATTAACCTGTAATTTGCACCCCGCTACTCTGCCTCAGTATCTATGCAAAACAACTTCGACGCGGTGCGGCTAGGCCTAGCCCTCATTGTCGTGTTATGCCACTTGGCCGTGCTAACGGAGCTGCCGGCGTTTCAGCCCTTTCTAACGTATTTATCGGCTGACTTTGCAGTAAAGGGGTTTTTCGTGCTTAGCGGCTGCCTGGTCACGCAAAGCTTTCTGCGCAGCAGCTCCGTACTTGAATATGCTGAGAAGCGGGTGCGCCGGGTGTATCCGGCTTACCTAACTACCATCTTGGTAGCGTGGCTGATAGGCCTAGCCGCTACCAGATTGTCCGCTATAGAATTCCTGCGCTCAAAGGAGGCCTACAAGTATATCGCGGCCAACGCTACCTTTCTCAACTTCCTGCAGCCCACCTTGCCCGGCGTATTTGTGCAGCACCCAGTGCCGGTCATGAATGCCTCCCTCTGGACGATTAAAGTAGAGTTGTGCCTCTACTGCTGCGTGCCGATCCTAGTGTTTTTGTTCCGTCGCCTGGGGGCGTATACGGCTGTGGCGATATGCTTCGTACTAGCCCTGGGGTGGGAGTGGGGGTTAGGCCAAGTGGCCGGGCTAAGCCCGAAGATGGTAGCCGAACTGAGTCGGCAATTTCCGGGCATGCTGCACTTGTTTGCCTTAGGCGCTTTGTTTGGCGTGGAAGAGCGGCGCCTAGGCCAGTACCTAGGGTGGGTAGTGCTGGCGGCAGCGCCGTTGTTTTGGCTGCTGCATGAGCATAGCCTCCGGGTGGTAATAGAGCCCATCTGCTACGCCTCCGTGGTGCTGTTTCTTTCCAAGCGGCTGCGCTTTCAGCTCCGCGCCGGAAAGTGGGGAGATTTATCCTATGGGGTGTACTTATTGCACTTTCCTATAATCCAGTTGTTACTACATATGGGCCTGTTTCGTGGGAACCCGTGGTTGGCGCTGGCGCTGTTGTTGCTAACGGTTCTTGCCGCCGCATTTCTCTTGTGGCACGGGGTAGAAAAGCCCTGGCTTAAGCGAAATTCGCACTACGTTGCGGCCGAAATAGTTAGATAAATTAGTTGGGGCTCCTCTCAAGCCTAAGTCGCCCGCTGCTTGTCAGCCGCGCCACCCGGCAATTGGCCAAAATCGGTCAGATTGACGGTGCGTTATGATATGGGGCGATTTTGGCTAGAAATCTTGTAAATTTGAGGTGCGCCCCGGCGTTTCAATTAAGGTAAACCAGCATGTTTGATTTTCTAGGGAAAACCGTCGCCAAGATTTTCGGTTCTAAGTCGGACCGGGACTTGAAGGAGATTGTTCCGTATGTGGCGCTGATAAACGCCGAATATGCCAATCTGGCACAACTCAGCGACGATGAGCTGCGCGCCCGCACCGATGAGGTGCGTGCCCGGATTGATGCTCACCTCAAAAATATTGACGACCAGATTGCGGCCCTACATCAGCGTGTAAACGAAGATGCTTCGCTGGATGCCATCCAGAAGGAGCAGCTCTTCGACCAGATTGATGCCCTGGAGAAGCAGCGCAACAAGGAACTGGAAGTAGTACTCATGCAGGTGCTGCCCGTTTCTTTTGCCATTACTAAGGAAACCGCCCGCCGCTACGCCCAGAACGGGCAGCTGGTGGTAACGGCCACCGACTACGACCGGGAGTACGCGCGTCGCAAGAGCAACGTCACCATCCAGGGCGATAAAGCCATCTGGAGCAACAAGTGGCAAGCCGCTGGCGCCGAAGTTACCTGGGACATGGTGCACTACGATGTGCAGCTGATTGGCGGCGTAGTACTGCACCAAGGCAAGATATCGGAAATGGCGACGGGGGAGGGCAAAACCCTCGTTTCAACGCTACCCGCGTTCCTGAACGCCCTGGCCCGCCGCGGCGTGCACGTGGTAACCGTAAACGACTACCTCGCCAAGCGTGACTCGGAGTGGAACGCGCCGCTATTCGAGTTCCACCGCATCTCGGTTGACTGCATCGATAAGCACCAGCCCAACACCGATGCCCGTCGCAAAGCCTACCTCGCCGACATTACCTACGGCACCAACAACGAGTTCGGCTTCGACTATCTGCGCGACAACATGGCCCGCGACCCTGAGGAGCTGGTGCAGCGCAAGCACCACTACGCCATGGTCGATGAGGTGGATTCCGTATTGATTGACGACGCCCGGACGCCGCTCATCATCTCTGGCCCCGTGCCGCGCGGCGATGTGCACGAGTTCTATCAGCTGAAGCCCCGCATTCAGATGCTGGTGGAAGCCCAGAAGAAGCAGGTGCAGAACTACCTCGTAGAGGCCCGCAAGCTCATCAAGGAGGGTAAAGACGGCCCGAAAGAGGGCGAGGGTGGCCTAGCGCTGTTCCGCGCCTACCGTGGTCTGCCCAAGAGCAAGCCGCTGATCAAGTTCCTCTCGGAAACTGGTATGCGCGCCGTGCTGCAGAAGACCGAGAACTTCTACCTGCAGGACAACCAGCGCCAGATGCCCCAGGCCGATATGCCGCTGTTCTTCACCATCGACGAGAAGAACAACCAGATCGAGCTGACCGAGAAAGGTATTGACCTCATCACGGGCCAGGGCGAAGACCCGCACTTCTTCATCATGCCCGACATTGGCTCGGAGCTGGCCGCCATTGAAAACAGCAAAGAGCTGAGCGGCGAAGAGAAGCTGCACACCAAGGAGAAGCTCATGGACGACTTCCAGGTGAAGTCAGAGCGTATCCACACCATCAACCAGCTGCTGAAAGCCTACACGCTGTTCGAGAAGGATGACCAGTACATCCTGACCGATGACGGCAAGGTGAAAATTGTGGACGAGCAGACCGGCCGCGTAATGGAAGGTCGTCGTTATTCTGATGGTTTGCACCAGGCCATTGAGGCCAAGGAAAACGTGCGCGTAGAAGACGCCACGCAGACCTACGCCACCGTGACCCTGCAGAACTACTTCCGCATGTACCACAAGCTGGGCGGCATGACGGGTACGGCTGAAACCGAAGCTGGCGAGTTCTGGGAAATCTATAAGCTCGACGTGGTGGTGATTCCCACCAACCGTGGCATTGCCCGCAAAGACGAGCATGATAAGGTGTACAAGACCGTACGTGAGAAGTACAACGCCGTAGCCGAGGAAATTCAGACGCTGGTGCAAGCTGGTCGTCCGGTGCTGGTAGGTACTACGTCGGTAGAAATTTCCGAGTTGGTAAGCCGCATGCTGAAGCTGCGCGGTATTCCTCACCAGGTATTGAACGCTAAGCAAAACCAGCGCGAAGCTGAGATTGTAGCTGCTGCCGGTTATCCGGGCACCGTTACCATTGCCACCAATATGGCCGGCCGTGGCACCGACATTAAGCTGCGCGGCACCGCGAAGGAGTCGGGTGGCCTAGCCATCATTGGTACGGAGCGCCACGAGTCGCGGCGCGTTGACCGCCAGCTGCGTGGTCGTGCCGGCCGCCAGGGCGACCCAGGTTCTTCGCAGTTCTTCGTGAGCCTCGAGGACAACCTGATGCGCTTGTTCGGTTCTGACCGGATTGCCAAGCTCATGGACCGCATGGGCCTGGAGGAAGGCGAAGTAATTCAGCACTCCATGATTACCTCTTCTATTGAGCGCGCTCAGAAGAAGGTAGAGGAAAACAACTTCGGCACCCGTAAGCGCCTGCTGGAGTACGACGACGTAATGAACGCCCAGCGCGAGGTGGTGTACAAGCGCCGCCGCAACGCCCTGCACGGCGAGCGTCTGGAGCTGGATGTGTGGAACATGATCTACGACGTCTGCGAGGACATCGTGGTAGGCCACAAAGGCAACAACGACTTCGAAGACTTTAAGCTGGCCATCATCCGGGTATTCGGTTACGATACCCACCTGACGGCGCAGGAGCTGAGCGGCGTGCAAGCCGGCCAGCTCACGCAGAAGCTCTACGACGAGGCCCTGGGCTACTACCAGAGCAAGAACGACTTCATCGCCGGCAACAACATGCCGCTGATCAACGATTTGCTCAGCCAGAACTCGCCCTACGAGAACATTGCTATTCCCTTCACGGATGGCCGCAAGCAGATTCAGGCTATTGCCAACCTGCGCCGTGCCCAAGCCACCGGCGGCCACGATGTAATACGGGCCATGGAGAAGGTAGTAGTGCTGTCGGTTATCGACGAGGCCTGGACCAAGCACCTGCGCGCCATGGACGACCTGAAGCAGGTAGTGCAGAACGCGGTGTACGAGCAGAAAGACCCGCTGTTGGTCTACAAGTTCGAGTCGTTCGAGCTGTTCAAGCAGATGATTGGTAAGGTGAACGAGGACACCATCCAGTTCCTGTTCCGCGCCGACGTGCCCATGCAGCCCGGCCAGGAAGGCTACGACGAGCCCGAGTACTTCACTGAAGACGAGCTGCCAGTAGCGCCGCCCATGCCCAAGCTGAAAGCTGAGAAAGAGGTTTCCTCTGTGTCGCTGGGCGCTGGCCCCGAGGATCTGGAGCAGGCCGCTGGTCAGCCCCAGGTACTGGAGAAGCAGCAGCCGGCTAAGTCGCAGAAAGTGGCTAACCGCAACGAGAAAGTAAGCGTGCAGTACATGGATGGCCGCATCGTGCGCGATGTGAAGTTCAAGTCGGTAGAAGACGACTTGCTGAACGACCGCTGCGTGCTGGTTGACTAAGAAAACCAGGGTTTTATAAGCGGGCCGCGTTTCCAATCTGGAAGCGCGGCCCGTTTGTTGTAGGGCCCTTTCGTCGCTCTACAGACCTTCCCGCAAGGTTAGCGTATGAGCGGTTATGTACCTACGTCAATCAACCAAACGCGCACTACCAAGTTCGCGCTACATCCCCCTACCTTTGCCCCGTGAACCTCGCCTCGTACATCGACCACACTCTCCTCAAGCCTGACGCGCAACCCGAACAGATTGAACAACTCTGCCAGGAGGCCGCCGAACATCAGTTTGCCAGCGTGTGTGTGCCGCCATGCTACGTGCGCCTAGCGGTAGAAAACCTGCGAGATACGGGCGTGCCGGTGTGCACGGTTATTGGCTTCCCGCTGGGGTATGGCCTAGCTAAGGTAAAGTTCTTCGAAGGGCACCAAGCCCTGTCGGAAGGCGCGACGGAGCTGGATATGGTCATCAACATTAGCGCTCTGAAAGCTGGCCGGGTAGAGGAAGTAGAGGAAGAAGTAGGGGAACTGGCTGAGCTCTGTCACCTGCGCGGCGCCATTCTCAAAGTAATTATTGAAACGGCTTTGCTGACCGAGGATGAAATTGTGCTGGCCTGTGAGATATGCGCGGAAGCCGGCGCCGATTTTGTGAAAACCTCCACGGGCTTCGCCGGCCGAGGCGCTTCCGTGGACGACATCGAGCTGATGCGCCAGTCGCTGCCCACTCACATTCGTATCAAAGCATCCGGCGGAATTCGCACGCGGGAGGCGGCGCTGGCCCTCGTGGCTGCTGGCGCCGACCGCATCGGCTCCTCAAATAGTCTGGTTCTGCTGGAAGACAACTCCCATGAAACACTCGCTTCGTAACGTGCTGCTGCTTTCCACCCTGTTTTCGTTGGGCGCCTGCGCGTCGTCGGGGCCAGCGGCACCTTCCGCTTCCTCTGCTCCTGACACTACCCGTAGGCCTGCCTCCGCCGCCACCTCAGCTCCGGCCGAAGATTTGAGCAAGTACCGGCCCGTGTTTACTGCGCCCAAAGTGCCGGTTGCAGCGCCCGCCACGGCCGCTAGGCCAGTCATGCCCACCAACCAGGTAAACGCCCAGATAGAGCAGCGCCTGCGCGACCAAGCCTACACCAACAAAAACGTAAAGTATGCCCAGGGCTTCCGGATACTGGCCTACGTGGGGCTGGAGAAGGAGCAGGCCATGAGCATCCGGCGCAATATTATTAGTCGCTACCCCGAGGAAACCGACTACCTGGCCTATAAGCAGCCCATCTTCCGCCTCTGGGTAGGCGACTACACCACGCGCCTCGAAGCCGAACAGGCTCTGCAGCGTATTAGGCTGCTGGCCCCCAAAGCACAGCTGGAGTCGTCGCAGGTATTGCTCAATAAAACAACGTTCTAGCCGTGCCCATTGTGCGGGAATTGCAGTGGGAGGAGCTTGACCTATTGCAGGGACTGGAAGTGGTGCCCACCGAGAACGACAATGGAGGTATTCATTTCAGCGTCGACCACCAAGGGCTGCGGCTGTTAGTAACGCTTTGGCCCCATGCTGGCGTGGTAGATGTTACATTGGTGCAACGGACGCAGCAGGCGGTGCTGCTGGATTTTACAGTAGCGGTCCGGGGCCGTATCCGATACAATAACGACAAGCGCGGCCAGTACCTGGAGTTTGCGGATTGTGTGCTGGTAAGCCGGATATCTTTTTCCGCCGAGCAGGATGAAGCGGCCTTTAACCCCAATACCTTTGGGCGGCCCATGTTACTGACAGTGCGCCCGCACCTGAGTGTGTTGTTTGAATAGTACCGTTTTACTTACCCGAGCATGCTGCACCTGATTCCGCGCATCCAGACCCTGGCTGCTGAAGCCGCCGCCGAAACCATTGCCCTGCGTGAGCATTTGCACGCCAACCCGGAGCTTTCTTTTCAGGAGCACAACACGGTGGCCTACGTAACGCAGCAGCTGCACGCGCTGGGCTTGCAAACGCAGCCCATTGCCAACACGGGCGTGGTAGCGCTGATTGAAGGACGCAACCCTGGCGCCCGTACGGTGGCCTTGCGGGCCGATATGGATGCCTTGCCCATCACAGAGCAGAATGAGGTGGCCTACAAGTCTACAAACCCCGGCGTGATGCACGCTTGCGGCCACGATGTGCATACCTCGTCATTACTAGGCACAGCGCGCATTCTCACGCAGCTTCGCGAGGAGTTTGAGGGGACCGTGAAGCTGATGTTTCAGCCCGGCGAGGAGCTGCTGCCAGGGGGCGCTTCCTTGATGATTAAAGAAGGTGTGCTCGAAAACCCCAAGCCGGCCAGCGTGCTAGGCCAGCATGTATTTCCGCGGCTGCCGGCCGGCAAAATTGGCATCCGGGCGGGCCGCTATATGGCCAGCACTGATGAGCTGTACCTAACTGTGCGCGGCAAAGGTGGCCATGGCGCTATGCCCGAGCAGAACATTGACCCAGTGTTGGTGGCCGCCCACATCATCGTGGCCGCTCAGCAGATTGTGAGCAGGCGGGCTAACCCGAAATTGCCTTCCGTACTGTCGTTTGGGAAGGTTATTGCCCAGGGCGCTACCAACGTCATCCCGAATGAGGTGTATATGGAAGGCACTTTCCGGACGCTAAATGAGGAGTGGCGTAATGAGGCCCACGAGCATCTGCGCCGCCTTTGCGAAGGCCTAGCCGAAAGCATGGGCGCTACCTGCGAGCTTGAAATCCGGCGTGGCTACCCCTACCTGGAGAACGAGCCCGCTCTGACAAACCGCGTGGAGCAGGCCGCCGTGGAATACCTGGGCCGCGAAAACGTGGTGGAGTTAGACCAATGGATGGCTGCCGAGGACTTCGCCTACTTCTCCCAGGCCACTAGCGCCTGTTTCTACCGCTTAGGTACCGCCGCGGCCGATGGCAGCAGCCGGTACACGTCCTCGGTGCACACCCCTACTTTTGATATAGATACGAAAGCTCTCGAAACGGGTCCGGGTCTGATGGCTTGGCTAACCTTACGCGAGCTTGCTGAGCAACAAGCCTAGCCAATTTCATCTTACTTACTGATGCATACTCGAGCTTATTTATTAACCTCAGCACTGTTCCTGACCGGCCTTGCAGCTACTGCCCAGCAGCGCCTGGATAGATCTGCAGTATTTCAGCCAGAGCTACAGGCGGAACTGACCTTGAAAAATAATGACTACCTATTCTTAGGGCTGAGCGCGTTAAACACCAACGGCGTCGGAACTGCCTTTTCCGGCGGGCAGTTGCGGTTGGGGTATGAGCACTTCTGGAGCGAGCAGTGGAGCGGGGGGGCTACGCTTCGGTTGCAACGCCAGTATCGGCAGGGCTACGGCGACTTCCTAGGCCAGCCGGGCAATGTAATTCCCGGCGTATTCGTGCGCCACTTAGGTAAGATAGGAGCTTTCAACGTTGGGCAGCGCCTGGGAATTGAGTATGCTGTTTCAACTCCTAAAGGATACTTTGCCAATCAAGATGACCGGGCCTTGGCCCGCTTGCGCCTTGATGTGGACCGCCTCTTCCCCCTGAGCGAAACGGTGGCCCTGCGCCCCAGAGTGGCCTACGAAGCAGCCGCTTACCTTCGTTTTCAGCGGGACGAAAACCAACTCAAGGAGCGCACTATTGACTTTGGTGCGTTGCGGGCAGAAGTGGGGGTGCGCCTTTCACCCCACGTAGATATTACGCCCTGGTTTGCGTACCAGACAGTGTACGCAGTATTTGTGCCGCAATATGACGCCATTACGGGCAAGCAGATCAGCGGCGGGCGTACGAACATTGTAACTCCAGTAATAGGCTTAGATGCCCGCTTCACGCTGTTCAGCGACAATACTGCGCAGGAACGGCGTCAACTCCCCACGCAACATTAATCTGCGTTGGTAGCGGCGTAGCTAGCCACCTGTTTCCGTATAAGAGTATTGTAGGCCACTTGGCGGCGGTTAGTGCTTCGGCGCACCGTATCGCCGAGTGGCCTAGCAGCTTTATAGTTGATTAAAAGTGACATTCTGAATATGAAGTGACATATTGTCGTAATTAGGTTGGTTGTGAATAACGCGTTTAGAGCTAATAGGCGTAGAAAATGAATTGTCTTGAGGAATTAAGATTATTAAGTATTAGCTATTTTGTGACTTTTTGTCTTGATATATGTGTGTTAAGTCAAGTGGTACAGAATTTATTAAGATAGGGTGTGTCAGCAACGGCACTTTACTAACCCTTGACTTAAGACTTTAAAACAGTTCGTAACCCATGGCAACGCTTCTGTATAACAACCTGCCCGCTCTTCGCCCTTCCCGCGCTATTAACTCCGTGCTAAACGAGATGCTGCGCGAAACCCTACCCACTTCGCAAAAACAGCCTTCTAAAGCTTTCGTACCCCAGGCCGACGTGCTAGAATCAGCCCAAGGCTTTGAGCTGCACCTACTGCTGCCCGGCGTGCCGAAAGAAGCCATCAAGATTGACTTCCAAGAAGGCCAACTGACCGTGAGCGGTGAGCGGAAAGCTCCCGAAGCCTCCGAAGAGGCTCCTAAGTTCCGCCGGGTAGAGTCGGGCTACGGCACCTTCTCCCGCACCTTCCGCCTGCCCGAGACGGTAGATGTAACTGCCATTGATGCCCAACTGGTAGACGGCGTGTTGCGCCTCACGCTCCCCTTCGACAGCAAGAAGGTAATCAAGCACCAGATCGAAGTTCGCTAAGCCAAAAAACCTGCAAAAAAGGCACCTTCGCGGGTGCCTTTTTTCTTGGTACATGTGTTGTTATACTAGCAACGAGAGATGATGCCTAGTCACCCACTGGTTGAGATATTCTACCAACGGGCTGTTTTCATCCCTCAACAGGCATGCAACCGAATACGGGTGAGCTGACATCTAGCGTTAGTATGGCGCCGGTTCACCGGTTATTCACCTTTCTGTTGTATTTTCAGTTCTGACTTCTCTTTCATTTCAACCTCTTTACTACCCATGCAAGCAAAACAAATGATGCTCGGCCTGCTAAGCTCCGCTATTTTAGGTGGTGGTGTGGCCGTGGGTGGGTACAAGCTGCTGGAGCCCGAGCGCACCAATTCGCCGCAGGCTGTTGCCGCTGACCCCAACGTTCGGTACGCCAGTGAATTGCGCAGCAGCACGTATACCGTGCCCGAAGGCCTGAATTTTACGGCCGCTGCCGCTTCGGTAACGCCGGCTGTCGTGCACGTAATGACCGAGTATGCCCCGAAGGCTAGCGACAATAGCGCCATGCGTATGGACCCGTTCCTGCGTCAGTTCTTCGGTGATGATATTGACCAGTACCAGGGCCGCGGCCGCTCGCAAGGCCCTCAGCAGGGCTCCGGCTCGGGCGTAATTATCGCGGCCAATGGCTACATCGTCACGAACAACCACGTGATTGAGAAAGCCGACAAAATTGAAGTAGTCCTCGACGACAAGCGTAAGTACAAGGCTACGCTGGTCGGTGCCGACCCAAACACTGACCTGGCCCTGCTGAAAGTAGAGGCCGATAACCTGCCCTTCATCCGGTACGGCAACTCCGACAACGTGAAAGTAGGGGAGTGGGTGCTGGCTGTGGGTAACCCCTTCAACCTGAACTCGACCGTAACGGCGGGTATCATTTCGGCCAAAGGCCGGAACATCAACATCCTGCGCCGCGAGGACGGCATGGGCGTTGAATCTTTCCTGCAGACCGACGCCGTGGTAAACCCCGGTAACTCGGGTGGTGCCCTGGTAAACCTAAACGGCGACCTGATCGGCATCAACTCAGCCATTGCTTCGCAGACGGGTTCTTTCGTGGGCTACTCGTTTGCCGTGCCTAGCTCTATCGTGAGCAAGGTAGTGTCCGACCTGCTGAAGTATAAAGTGGTGCAGCGCGCTCTGCTCGGGGTGCAAATCCGGGAGGTAGATGCCACGCTGGCCTCGGAGAAAAAGCTGAACTCGTTGAATGGCGTGTACGTGATGGGCTTGGGCAAAAACAGCTCTGCTGCGGATGCTGGCATCAAGGAAGGCGACATCATTACCGAAATCAACGGTGTGAAAGTGAACACCTCTTCGCAGCTGCAAGAGCAAGTGGCTCGCTTCCGCCCCGGCGACAAGATCAAGGTAACGTACCTGCGCGGCACTGATACCCGCACTACTTCTGCTACCCTGCGCAACTCTACCGGTACCACCGATATTATTCGGGAGGAAGTAGCTTCCACAGTGAAATACGAAGGGGCTACGCTGGCACCGGTAGGCCGGCAGGAGCTGAGCAAGCTGGGTATTGAAGGTGGTGCTAAAATCAACGGTATCAAGGACTCCAACTTCCGCGAAACCGGCATTGCTGATGGCTTCATCATCACCCGCATTGATAAAAACAAGGTGACCAAGCCCCAGGACGTAGAGCGGTACTTGGAGGCTGCCAAGGAAAGTCAGGGCGCGCTGGTAGAAGGCGTGTACCCCGATGGCCGCAAAGCCTATTATCCAATCGGGCAAGCTGAGTAAGTTAACTCCGCTTCACTGAAAAAGCCCTCTGCCGCAAGGTGGAGGGCTTTTTTTATAGTACAGTAAGCTCACGGTGGTCTATTAGCGTGGTCTAAGCCAGTAGCCACGTCATGGCAGGGCCTTCTTCAATAAAGAGGTGGAGCTGGTAGGAACGCTCGGGGGCAGTGCCGTATTGAATGTATTCCTGCTGATCGGGGGAGGATTCATACACCAGTAGTCGGGTTGGGGAGCAGTGCACGGCAATGCGCAAGGTACCCGCGGCAAGCTGCGCGGCCTCCGGGAAAAATACGTGGGTGGTCCAGTGGCCTAGCTCCGGATCAAGCTGGTCGCGGCGCCGAACATCAAGCAGCCAGCGCCAGGTAGCATGCTCTCGCGCGGCGGCAAGTAGGGCCAAAAAATTGCCTTGTAGCTGAGGGAAGGGGGCATCTTCGGCCCAACGGACAACCAGAATACCTAAGTCGGGGCGGGGGGTAATCGTGAAAGATTCGGCAGACATAAGGGAGCTATACGAGGAAGGCGGAGCCGGGGAGGTAGAATTTGCAGGCAGCGGGAAGCGGGGCCAACTCGCTCACCCTAAGAGCACACTGAGGAGCCCGGCATGCAGGCAAGGTGGTAGGAAGCCTGCCGCAACCTGAACGCTAGCAACCCAACTCGGCAGCTTACACGTTATCTCTACATTACGAAGAATATCTTTGGCTTCTATGCGAATTGCTAAGCATTTAGATCTGCGCGACGGTAGCAGTTGCGAAATTGAGTACGACGAAGATGAGAGCTGGCTGCGCGCCATCTGGCGGGGCTTCGTAGATCCGATGGAGGCCTACAATGGGGCTGAAAACTTCCTGAGAGCTATGGAAACCATCCATTGCCGGTACCTGCTCAACGATAACAGCCAACTTTCGGGGCCGTGGTTCGACTCGGTAGAATGGTTGCAGAGCGTATGGGCGCCGCGCGCCACACACTTGGGACTGCGCTTTATTGCGCACGTGGTACAGCCCTCCGACCTACTCGACCAGGCGGCCATAGTCAGCGGAGAATATCCCTTCAACGACCACCTGCGTCTGCAACTCTTCGATGATGTGGTGTCGGCGGAGGAGTGGTTACGGACTGTGCGCACCGAATAGGAGGCCTAGCGCCGGAAAGGCAGATTGGGAAAGGAGGAAGGTGCCCACTTCAATGGGCCCGCGCCTATTTTAGTAGCTTTGCCTTAGAGCAAGTGCTAGCGTTATCCCACCCCCAACCATACCTTTCCCATGAAACAAGCCCTTGAAGAAGCGGCCGCCACCGGCACCGATGTACAGGACCACGACCACCACGGCATCCGGCAGGTATTGCAAGAGCTGGGTGTAGAAGCCCACAACGCCGCCTGGAGCACTGGCCTACGCTGGGGCAACAAAACGGCAGAAAGCACCCACGCCATTCACTCACCCACCGATGGCCGCCTGATTGGTGCTGTTGCCTTTGCTACCGCCGAAGAGTACGACCGAGTCGTAAAAACTGCCGAGGAAGCCTTCAAGACTTGGCGCTTAGTGCCCGCACCCAAGCGCGGCGAGATTGTGCGTCAGATCGGCAATAAGCTTCGCCAGTACAAAGAGCCCCTGGGCAAGCTGGTGAGCTACGAGATGGGCAAAATTCTGCAGGAAGGCCTGGGCGAAGTACAGGAGATGATTGACATCTGCGACTTCGCGGTAGGCCTCTCGCGCCAGCTCACCGGCTACACCATGCACTCAGAGCGGCCCGCCCACCGCATGTATGAGCAATACCACCCGCTGGGCGTGGTAGGCATTATTTCAGCCTTCAACTTTCCGGTGGCCGTCTGGAGCTGGAACGCCATGCTGGCCGCCGTGTGTGGAGACGTATGCATCTGGAAGCCTTCTGAAAAAACGCCGCTGGTAGCCGTGGCCGTGCAGCACATCCTGAAAGAGGTGCTGCAGGAGAATGAGCTGCCCGAAGGCATATTTAACCTCGTCATTGGTGGCGCAGAAACTGGGGCCGCCATGGCCGCCGATGGGCGCGTGCCACTGATATCTGCCACGGGCAGTACGCGCATGGGTAAGAAGGTGGGTGAGGTGGTAGGCGGCCGCTTGGGCCGGGCGCTGCTTGAGCTGGGCGGCAACAACGCCATCATCCTCACTGAGCACGCCGACCTAGATATGGCCATGCGTGCCGTAGTATTTGGCGCGGTGGGTACGGCCGGGCAGCGCTGCACCACCACGCGCCGCCTTATTATCCACGAAAGCATTTTTGAGGATGTGAAGGCGCGCCTGCTGAAAATTTACCCCAATCTGCCCATTGGTCATCCCTTGCAGGAGGGCAACCTCGTGGGCCCGCTCATCGACAACGCAGCCGTGGAAGGCTTCACCAATGCCCTAGCGGCAGTGCAGCAGGAAGGCGGCACGCTGCTGACGGGCGGTGAGGTGCTGGAAGGTGCCGGTTACGAAACCGGCACGTACGTGAAGCCCGCGCTGGTGGAAGCCCGCAACGAGTACCACACCGTGCAGGAAGAAACCTTTGCGCCCATTCTCTACCTCATCAAATACAGTGGTGGCGTAGAAGAAGCCATTGCGGTGCAGAATGGTGTGCGGCAAGGCTTGTCATCGAGTATTTTCTCCCTGAACATGCGCGAAACCGAAACCTACCTGAGCCACGCCGGCTCCGACTGCGGCATTGCCAACGTAAACATTGGTACTAGCGGCGCTGAGATTGGCGGGGCGTTCGGGGGAGAGAAGGAAACCGGCGGCGGTCGGGAGTCTGGCTCCGACGCGTGGCGTATTTACATGCGCCGCCAAACCAACACTATCAACTACAGCACCCATCTGCCGTTGGCTCAGGGTATCAAGTTTGATGTATAAGGTGGCCTAGGGCTAATTAACATTGAGTAACAGAAAGCCCGACTGATTTTCAGTCGGGCTTTCTGTTTATAGGCTCGCTCTTACACGTCTAGGAGCCAATCTTGATATCACCGTGCCCCTTTGAATACAAGATGGCCGGCGACTTTTGATAGATGATGTAGTACACCCGGTAAGTGGAATTAGGAGCAAACTTATTGGCGGGTAGGTCGAAGTGAAATAATACATCAGAAACACTGAATGGACCATACTCCAGCCTTTCTACCACGTTGTAGTTTTTGTCAACGAAAACCATCGCCCACATGGCCCCATGTGGAATGCCATAGAAGCCATAACCGCCCTTCTGTGTGGTATTAGGGTTAGGAAAAAAGCCACGCGGCTGGATGCCCATTGGCGTAGCCGCGTTTAGGTTAACGTAAACCGAGAATAGCTTTTGCTCCTCTTTAGTCCAGGTTTCATCGGCAATCCAGTCAGTAGGGTCTACTGAGCCATTGAGGCGGTTGCTGGCGTCGCGCTGTGTAATCCCGTCGTTAGGCCCAAAGTCGATAACTGGCTCAGCCTCTTTTTTGCTGCAGGCAGCTAGGCCAGTCAAGAATGCTACACCAAGGAAAATTTTTTTCATGGAAAAAATAGAGCTGATAGGTGAATAATGCACTGGCCTAGAAAGCACGAATTTTCAATGGTTAGGCCTCCTCACTTGGTAAGAAGGCAGCCGTTGGGCTGATTGGTAAGAGAAATTATAATGATGAAGCCCAGCCGCGGGCGGCTAAAGCTATTGAACAATCTCCAATTAGCTGTTGTCTTGGCAACTAAGTGCAACCCCACTGGCCTAGGCCTGTCTTTCACTTGCTACCCGAATAGTACTCGCCGATTTAGCCCGGAAAAGTTGGATATTTACGATTCACACCTTTCCGAACATCCGCCAACCCAGACGCAACCCATGGAGGCATTTGCATACACTGACATCAACGCTCCGCTGGTGGAGCGCTGCCGCCTGGGCGACCGGCGGGCGCAGGCTGAAATCTACAAGCGCTATTCTAAAGCCATGTTCAACGCTTCGCTGCGCATCACCGGCAACTTCGCTGAGGCCGAGGATGTGTTGCAGGAGTCTTTCTTGAGTGCCTTCCGCGAGCTGCACAGCTACAAGGGCGACTCCTCATTTGGCTCCTGGCTGAAGCGCATCGTTATCAACAAAAGCATCAACTGCCTGCGCAACCGGCGCCTACAGCTGGTGCCGCTGGCCGACCAGCACGACGGCGCCGCCCTCGACCACGACGACCACAGCCTAGGGCTCGACCCGGAAGACCTCTCGTGGCGGGCCGATGTGGTGCGGCGCTGCGTGCAGGAGCTCCCCGATGGCTACCGGGTGGTGCTATCGTTGTACCTGCTAGAGGGCTACGACCACGCCGAAATTGCCAGCATTTTACATATCACTGAATCTACTTCGAAGTCGCAATACAGCCGGGCTCGGAAAAAATTACTTGAACTAGCCCGCCAACACGGCCTGTAGCACGTATTCGACAGCGTACCTGACTCCGCCTGCTTGCTGCTAGCCCGCGGCCCTTGTATCGCCCACCACCCTTGCCAGACGATACCGGACTTAGTGGCCTAGCGCGCTTCACCACCTGACATGAACGACAAGAAAACCGGACTTGAATCCTTTGTTGAGCGCCACCGCGCCGACTTTGACGCGTTCGAGCCGCGCCCAAATTTGTGGGACGACATCGAACAAGAACTTGCTGCACCGGCTGCCTCCCCCGAGGAAGAAGCGCCGTTGCGGGTTGTAGCCCTGTACCCAGAAGAAGCTCCGGTGCCACAGGCTCCCGTGGCTCCTACCACGCCGCCGGCTGCCCGTACCGCGTGGCCCTATGGCATTGCCGCCTCGGTGGCCGCGCTCCTGATGGCGGGTTATTTCTGGCAAGCCCAGCACCCCGCAACCATCTGGACGCGCGCTACTGGCACTAGCACGACTGTAGCAGCGGAGATGACTGCAGCGGCAGAAACTGGCCCCAGCTTCTACACGGGCCCTGCCCTCACGGCTACCTCCGCTACGGAGGGCCCCGAGCAACGGCTGGGTGGTGCCGTGCAGCGCATGGAGGCGTACTATGCCGCGCAGATTACAGAGCGCCAGCAGGAGCTAACTGCCCTGGATGCCGAAACGCCCGCCGCCCCGCGCGCCGACTGGCAGCAGGAACTTACTTCGCTTGACTCAACGTATCGGCAGCTGAAGGTGGAGCTTTATCGCAACCCCGAGCCCGATGTGGTACTGGAAGCCATGAACCGCAACCTGCAAATCAGACTGGATTTGCTGACCCAGCAGCTGCGCACGCGGGAGCGAATCCGGGATTATCATAATCAACCGTACATGGTGGCTGATAGCCGCCGGATGCCATAAGCTATGGGTTCCCGTCGTACTATGCCTTTCTTCACTTTCCGGCCCAGTCGTGTGCTCTCGTTACTGGGGGTGCTGGCCGTGGTAGCTGGGCCGGTAAGCGCGCAAATTGCCACCGATCCGGCCTCGGGTACAACCCCGCAGTACTATCCGCAGCCTAAGGATACGACTTGGCCTCAGGGGCAGGGCGGCCCCACCGATGCCTGCCAGGGCAGCACGGCCCAAGGCCCCCAAGATGATGCGCAGGCGCCAGCCGTAGAGAAAATGCGCAAGCTAAGCCGCACGTTTGCGGCCACTGGCAAGCCCTACACCCTGGATACGCGATACGGCCGGGTGCAGGTAAACGTGTGGAGCCGCAATGAGGTGCGGACCGACGTGGACATTATCACGCGCTCTGATACCGAAGAAAAAGCCCAGCAGCTGCAAGACATGATTCAGGTGCAGCTCACGGAAAAAGACCCCGCTATTGAAGGCATCAGCGTGAAGTCGCGCTTTGGCGCCATGCCCCGCGAATGCTGGAGCCGGACCAAGCTGTACGAGGTGAACTATACCGTGTGGCTGCCCAAGAACACGCCCCTGCACTTATTCAACAGCTTTGGGGAGGTTATTCTGACCGGTGATGTGAGTGGCGTAACTGACTTGGCCGTGGAATACGGCAGCCTGCGCACGGCCCGCCTAGATGGGAGCCGCAACCTAGTGCGAGTAAACAATGGGCAGTGCGCCATCCCGTACGTGCGCAAAGCCAGCATCGATGCCTCGTACTCCAAGCTGCGCTTAACGGCCGGCGACGTGGTGGACCTACGCAATAACTCCTCTGATATTGACATTGGAACGGTGAAGGACCTGACGGTGCACAGCAAATACGGCGACGTAGCCCTGGGCAATGTGAGCAACCTGCGGGGTACCTCGGGCTACTCCAAGTTTAGTGTGGATAAGCTCAGCAATCAGCTGGACATGACTGTGCAGTACTGCCCCAACTTTGAGGTGCGCAGTACTGGCAAAAACTTCCGTCAAATCAACGTAGATGGGGGCTACAGCACCATCCAGCTGAACTTCCCGGACGAGGCTGCCTTCAAATTCGACGTGAATACGGAACACGGCAAGCTGCTGGTAGACAAGCGCCTAGTGCGCGTAGATTCTGAGGAAAGCAGCGCTTCGTCCAGCGACATGCAAGGCAGCTTCGGGAGCGTACCCACCCGTGCCGCTGGCAACGTGAATATCAAGGTGCGCTACGGCAACGTGAGCTTCAATAAGTAACCGCTTCGGCGTGCTTCCTGTACGCGCAAAGGCCCTCTCTTCTCCTGTGCCAAGCAGGGGAGGAGGGGGCCTTTATCGTGCTTAGGTTAGCCAGTTGGTTGTTACTTTGGCGGCATGATTCGATTTCTATTGTTGGGGCTGCTGGTGCTGCCGGCATTGGTAGCCGCGGCGCAACCTACTCCTGCTATGTCTGCTAGGCCACCCGTTACTGCTGCTTCATCACCTATGCGAGCCTATGCGCTGCGCCTGAAGCCCGGCGACGATTTGCGGCAGCAGCTAACCAGCTTCGCAGCGCAGCACCAGCTTAAAGCCGCCGCTATCCTGACGTGCGTGGGCAGTCTAACCACTACCACGCTGCGGCTCGCCAACCAAGAGGGGCCCACAGTCTACCGAGGGCACTTCGAAATTGTATCATTGGTGGGGACGTTGTCGGTAAACGGAAGCCACTTGCACCTGTCGGTGGCGGATTCTACGGGCCGCACTATTGGCGGGCACTTGCTGGACGGCAACATTGTGTATACAACTGCCGAACTAGTGCTGGGAGAACTACCAGAACTGGATTTCCGGCGCGAGACAGATGCTACGTTCGGCTACAAAGAGTTGAGCGTACAGCCAGCGGAGAGCAAGCCCCGCAAATCTCCTCGCACGATCCGTAAGTAGTGGCCTAGAAGGGTAACCCGTGGGCAGGAGCTAAGAAAGTAGGCGTGCCGAACAACTTCCCGCAATTCGGTATATTTCGACATGACCTCCTTGCCCACCCCTCCCGATACGCCCCGGATGGCGCAGTTCCGCCGCACCATTCAAAACCCCCTGAAGCTGCGGCTATTTATGCTGCGCAGCTTACCCATGGCCTATTTGGCCGGCTTGCGCATTCGGGACCTAGCGCTGGAGCAGGCCACCGTAACGGTGCCCTTTAAGTATCTCACCAAAAACCCGTTTCGCAGCATCTACTTCGCCTGCCTGAGCATGGCCGCCGAAATGGCCAGTGGCCTACTAGCCATGATGCACGTGCAAAGCGGCACGCCGGTATCTATGTTGGTAGTGGGTATGGAAGCCGAGTTTACCAAGAAGGCTGTAGGGCTCATTGCCTTCACCAGCCACGATGGCGCTGCCATAGCGCAGGCCATGGCAGAAAGCCGCGCAACCGGTGAAGGCCGCACCGTGGTGTGCACCAGCACTGGCCTAGACCAAGCCGGCGACACGGTAGCCACCTTCCGAATCACTTGGTCGTTTAGGGCGAAGAAGTGATGAGCTAATGAGGTAAGAAAATTGCCTAGGCCAGGGGGCGCTATTATGGCGTCGACGCGAATCAGTGGTCAAGTGGCCTAGACTAGATAAGAATAAACCCCAGCGGGGCGACACCATCTGGCAAACGATGAGTATCGCCCCGCTGGGGTTTTATAGAAGTTAGTTAGACTACTTTGTAAGCCTCTTTATTTCCTGATTACTTCATCACCACACTTATTGTTCGCGCAGGCTTTCCTTGGTGATGACGTCAACCAAGCCATCCTCACTCACTACAATGGCAATGCAGGGGTAGGGCGAGCTATCTACGTAACGGATAGCGGAGTTGAAGCGGGCACCGCGCGTGCTGTTGCCGTGGCCGGATGCTTTGCCATCGAGAATTACTCCAATGGAGTAGCAGTACGCATCTGGGTCGAGTAGAACGGCGCCGTCGATGGCAGTTACCAGGCTAGTAATGAGCGGGGTGAGCGGTACAGGTTCAATGAGGGTGCACTGCAGCTTGAGGCGGTCGGCTTCGGCCAGGGCTTCGGTGGTAATCACGAGCAGAGTGCCGTGCTTCTGACGGCTAGCTTCCTGCACCACATCCCAAAGGCGCTCCACTTTATCCAGGTCGGTGAGTTGGAACGTCCGCTTCAGGTCGCGCCGGAACTTATTGCGGTTGAGGTGAGTGCGCGGCAGGCTGGGCAAGCCGTAGTGAGCCCGCATGAGCACTTGCCCATCGTGCTGAAACTCCCAGGCGTAGTGGTTCACGAAATTAATGACGAACAAGTCTTCGCGGGTAGTATCATAGTGGCCTACCTGGCGGCCCAGGGCATACACGTTCTCGGCGTCGGCGAGCAGGCTCACGTCCTCGGTGGTCATCTCCAAGAGCTTACGCACGGCCCGGTAGTCGGTGAGGGGCGTGGGGCACGTGAGGGCAAAGATTTCCGTGAGGTTTGGGTGGCCGCGCCGGGCCAGAATCATTTTGCCTACTCCCTCGGCGCCTTCATAACGCAACGAGGAAATGGTGTTGCAGGTGCTGAATAGCTTGGCCGCCGAGGGGTTCATGCCAATATCCTGCGCCGGAGTATCCATGAACAACTGGCCGGCAGCCCGCACGAGCTCGTCTGTGTCGCGGGGGCGCACTAGTAGGCCTGAGCCCGGTTCGGGTTCCGTCAAGGATTTCAGGCACTCCTCATTAAAGCGCACAATGGCTGCCTTGAGCAAGGAGTGGGGCAGAATGCGGCCATCGGTGTAAAAGCGGTTGGGCTGCAGCGTGGGGTAGCTGTTCATTACCTTACGGTTGAGCTGCAGCACCGGAATCACGAAGTGGCGGTCTATTTGAATGGGGAAGCCCGCGTACGACACGCGCTTGCCTTGGTTATCCAGCTCTTCTAGCACCTCTTGTACCGAACGCCGCAGGCCCATGGCATGCTGGCGGCGCTGAATTACCGGTTCGGGCATCACCTCAGGGTCGGCGGGGCCCCACTCAGAAGTAAGCTGTAGGTACTGTCCCCGCGCAATGGCTCCCGCAAAAGCCGAGGCATCGAAGCCACAGTCCTCCGGCTCCAAGCATACCGAAACCGACTCCTCATCCGGGTCGGCGGGTAGGGCCAGCAGCAGCACATAAGGGTCTAGGTCGTCGTCGAGGGCCTCAAAAATACCATTAGCTACCACCTGTGCCGCCTGTCGGAAGCGGGCCTGGTAGGGCCAGATGGAGTAACTATCGGGCAGGGGTAATGGATGGCCAAAGGCGACGGGTGGGGCCGAAATGAGGGGCAGGGGCGACAACATCGGAAAGGGCGGAAAGAATAGCGAGAGCAGGGATACCAGCGGGCCACATACGCATCAAGAGCCGGTATACAACCGCAGACGAGTAGAGCAAGGATATATTTTAAGGAGTGGGTAAAACCAGCTTGCGTTGCACCACGAACATGTTTTACCCATAAGGGCCGGGCTACAGCTGAAATACAACAGGCAAAACCATTTTTTGCTTCATGGGCTGCCCTTTATAAGTAGCCGGCTCCCATTTGGGAGCGGCCTTAATCAGCCGGATGGCTTCTTCATCTAGCCCCGAGCCCATCCGTTTGATGGGTTTAATTTCGGCCAGCGTACCGTCTTTTTGCACAATAAACTCCATCATAACGCGGCCTTCTACTTTGCGCTGCCGCGCCAGGGCTGGGTACTTCTGGTTTTTCTGAATCCACTCGAAGAAGGCGTCGGTGCCCCCTACTGGCCTAGCGGGCTTATCAGGGGTTACCACTTGGGTAGTGGGGCCGGTGGCAGCACCAGCAGGGGCAATTCCGCTAGCGGCTCCACCCTCGGTGCCGGCGGGTATCTGGAAGGTAATAGGAACCGATACGCGCTGGCGCACCACCCCGCCCCGGTGCTGAGCGGGCGTCCAGCGGGGGCCTCCTTTAATCAGGCGAATGGCTTCGGCATCCAGCTCTGGGGCCACCGGCTGGGCCACAACCACATTGGAGATAGAGCCGGTTTTTTCTACTACGAACGTAACGTTTACAGTGCCTTGGGTGCCGGCTTGCAGCGCCGCAGTGGGGTACTGCTGCTTGTCGGCGAGGTATTGGGCGTAAGCCTCTAGGCCACCCACAGGCACAGCGGGCTTTTCTACGGCATCATAAATTTCACCAGCAGCGGGTTGCTTGGGCGCCTTGAGCTTTTGCTGAGCGAAGGCGGGCGCGAGAGCCATGGCGCTAAATGTCAGCGCGAGCGTAACACGGCGGAAAGTAGGCGTCATAAAGCGAGATAAGGGGGAGGGAAGCTTAAAATACCGACTAGTTCTGGGACAACAACCGCACCAGCCCCGGTTGAGGTTCGCGGGCCATGCAAAAAGCGCCGTATTTCGGTAGATTTGGCGGTATGGCACCTGACGTAACTTCCTCGGCCCACAACTCTGGCCGCGCCCCCGAGCCGGTAGGCCTCTACCCCCACGCCCGCCGCGCTGGTAACTTGCTGTTTCTGTCTGGCGTGGGTCCCCGCCAGCGCGGCCAGCAGCAGGTGCCCGGCGTGGAGCTGGACGCCGACGGCCGCATAGTGGCCTACGACTTCGAGCGCCAATGCCACGCCGTGTTTCAGAACGTGCGCTACATCCTGGAAGAAGCCGGTGCCCGCTGGGAAGATCTCGTGGACGTGACCGTGTACCTGACCAACATGCGCGCCGACTTCCCCACCTACAACCGCCTCTACGCCGAATACTTCCAGAGCAACCAGCCTTGCCGCACCACCGTGGAGGTCAACTGCCTGCCCACGCCTATTGCTATCGAGCTGAAATGCATTGCGGTGGTAAGTTGAACTAGAAACGGTTGAGAGTTTCTATTGCACACCGAGCCGATTAGCTATTGATATTGCTGTGTGGTGATACTCAGGTGCGGGCGCAGCATGTTATGCCCTTTCTAAACCGTAGAGCCCTTTACAACGCTTACCCTAACTATACTTTCTGTGCGAATACTGTATGTGGCGGCCGTGCTGCTGACCTTTTGGGGCTGCGAATCGAAAACAACTACGCCAGCCAGAACGGCGGCAGCTCTTACCACCGACACTACCCGTACAGCGCCAGTGCTAGGCAGCTACGAAGGCTCCATTGCTGGGAAATACCCGTTTCGGTTGGCTATTACCAGCCAGCTGAACAAGACGGAAGTAGTCGGGATATATTACTACCTCAAGCAGCAGAAGCCCATTAGGCTATGGGGAACCCTGGCGCCCAATGGGGAAATATGGCTGCGAGAAGTAGACCCTGAGCGCCCCGATACGGTAGCAGCGGGCTGGGGCCCCGGTGGAAAAGCGCGCCACCCATTTGCGTATTTCCGACTACGCCAACAGCCCCAAGGTGGCCTAGCGGGCACTTGGCAAGCCGCCAAATCAGACAAACAGCTTTTGGCGCAACTTACGCCCTACCACGTCAGCGGCCCGGTACAGAAAGCGCACGTAAGTGAGCGGACCTACTTTGGGGAGTTTACGGCCCCGGAGTTTACCGTCTCTGATATGGACATCACGGAGAAGCTCTACTGGCTATTTTACATAGAGGACCTGTCGGAGCAGACGCTGGAAGAATTACAGGAAGAGCACCGCAACCACAAAAGTGGCGAGTTCCAAGGTTATGGGGGCGTAAGCTCTGAAGTGACCTACAACGACCGAGGCTTGCTGAGCGTGTCACTGCGTGATGAATACACGGCTGCCAACGTGAACAGCCGCTTCTGGACCAAGGTTGTGGACCTGCGCACTGGTGAGGGACTGTATGAAAATGAAATTGACCCCGCAAAGCGCAACGCCTTTCTAGCTGCCTGTGAAGCGCAACTTCAGCAGCAGCTCCGCGAATACATTCGCGACTCAACCAGTGATTTTGACTCAACGGATATAGCGGGGTTGCGCAGTCAGCATATCGGGCCGGGAAACCCTCCGGACGAAATGCAAATTGAGGCCAACGGCCGCATTTCATTTAATCACTCCGTGGAATACGATATGATGTCGAACTTCATGCGGAAAATGTACGCTGAGCAGTTTCGCGTATCCTTCACCTTTGCCGAAATGGCCCGCTATCTGAAGCCTAACAGTCCGTTGCGCCGGCTGCTGTAGCGGCAGACAGGCCTAGCGCGGGTCTGCGTACCTTCGTGGCCTCACTGATTCTGCTGCCGTGCCTGTTTCTTCCGCTGTTCGTCCTCTGTCTGTTTCACCCGCCGAGCTTTTCCAGGAAAACCTAGCTCACTATACGGAGCGCGAAGCCTACTTCGCGGGGCGGCACCGAATGGTGGCGCTGGTGCGGCTGCTGGTGTTTGGGGGCGCGGCCGTAGGGGCGTGGCTGCTGTTTACGAGCGGGCAAGTGTTGGCTGGCTTCGGGCTGCTGTTTGCCGCTTACCTCGTGTTTCTGGGCCTGGTGCGCTGGCATACTACAGTCGGCTACCAGCGGGAGCATCACCGCCTGCTGGCCCAGCTCAACCGCGACGAGCAGCTGCGCTTAGAAGGCAAGCTCACGGGCTTCGACCCCGGCCTACGCTACCTCGATACCCAGCACCCCTACGCCGCCGACCTCGATGTATTCGGGAGCCACTCCCTGTTTCAGCTACTCAACCGCAGTACCTCCCGGCTAGGCCAGGACTGGCTGGCGGGCTGGCTGCTGGCCCCGAGCCCAGCCCCGGCGGTACGGGAGCGGCAGCAGGCCACCGCCGAGCTGGCCCCCGATGTGGCCTGGCAGCAAGAGTGGCAAGCCCGGGCCCGCCACTACGCACGCCAGGAGCAAGACCCCCGAGAGTTTGCTACTTGGCTGCAACTCCCCGATTTCTTCATGGGTAAAGGCTGGCTGCTGCCCCTGCTGGTGGTGCTGCCCCTGCTCACGGTGGGTGGCCTAGTGGCCCTGCTGAACGACTATGGCCCCTGGTACCTGTTCGGCGGGTTGCTGCTGACTAGCTTCCTTAACTCTACCTTCCGCGCCCAGCGCGCGGATTACTACCAGCACGCCACCGCTATGCGCGACGCCCTGCGGGCCGCCCACGATCAGTTGGCCCTGTTTGAGGCGCGCGACTGGCAAGATGCGGCCTTGCGCCGTCTGCACCGCACGCTGCAAGTAGCCGAGGGCATTACGGCCTCCCAGTTGCTGGGCTGGCTGGCCCGCATTGCCGGGTGGTTTTCGTTGCGCCAGAACCCAGCCGTGGCCGGTACGGTAAACAGCCTGCTGCTCTGGGACCTGTGGGGGATGTGGCAGATGGAGCGCTGGAAGCGCCGCCTCGGTGGTAAGCTGGAGCCTCTGCTGGAAGCCGCCGCCGAGCTGGATGCATTGGTGAGCCTATCCGCCTTTCGGGCCGCTAATCCCGAGTATGCACAGCCTAGCCTGAGCACCGAACCCTTGGAGGTAGCGGCCGAAGCCCTAGGCCACCCCCTTATCTTCGACCACCAGCGCATCACCAATAACTTCAGTCTGAGTGGCCTAGGCCAGACTACCGTAATTACGGGCTCGAACATGGCCGGCAAGAGCACCTTCCTGCGTACCGTAGGCCTCAACCTGGTACTGGCTCAGGCCGGTGCTGTAGTAGCCGCCAATAGTTTCTGGTGCAGCCCCATGCAAGTGTACACGGCCATGCGCACCAACGACAACCTCGCCGAAAATACCTCTTCTTTCTACGCTGAGCTAAAGCGCTTGCGCCTGTTGCTAGACCTGGCCGAGGCACCCGCCGCGGCCCAGTTGCCCGTGTTCTACCTGCTCGATGAAATTCTGAAGGGTACCAACTCCCAGGACCGCCACCGCGGGGCCCGCGCCTTGGTGCACCAGTTGCACAAGCGCCCGGCCAGTGGCCTAGTCAGCACCCACGACCTGGAGCTGGCCGCCCTGGAGCAGGAACTGCCCGGCACCGTCCGCAATTTCAGCTTCAATAGTTTCCTGGAGCCCGACGGCACGCTGCGCTTCGACTACCATCTCACACCAGGCGTGTGCCGGGCTTTCAATGCTAGTCAACTCATGCGTCTGATGGGTATTATGCTGGATTAAGCGGGTGCAACGCGTTGTTGTTCAGTTAAATTAATGCCGTAACGAACTGCCTGAGTAGAAGTTTTTACTGCCAATCCGGCCACATTAAGGTCAGACTCGTACTTTGCGTAAGCTCAACCGACGTGGCTCCGGTGTTACCTTTTTACCTGACTTTTCGTGTACGTTCGTAATAATCTGCGCTGGCGCGTCATCTGGAAGTTCGCTTGGAAGAGTGTAGTGGTTTTTACCTGCTACTCCCTGGTGGTGTGCTTCATTTACGGGCCGCTGAATTTCCATTCGGTATCTATTCCGTGGCAGCCGGTGGCGTTGCTGGGTACGGCCGTAGCTTTCTACATCGGCTTCAAAAACAATGGCTCCTACGACCGTTTCTGGGAAGGACGGCAGCTGTGGGGCGGTATTGTAAACACCAGCCGCACCTGGGCCGTGGAGGCGCTAGAATTTGTGACTTCCGTGGTAGATGCTCCGGGGGTAGAGGCGCCGGCCGCCTCCGCCCAGGAGCTTTCTGTGCGGCACCAGCGGCTGGTGTACCGCCAAATTGCCTGGTGCAATGCCCTGCGGCTAAACCTGCGCCGCCAGCCCGAGCAGTGGGATGCCGCCGTAGCTCCTTTCCTGGATGCGGAAGAGTCGGAGCGGTTACGGCAGGTGGCCAACCCGCCCGCCCACCTCATCCGCCAGCAAGCCGCCGACCTGCGGGTGCTGCGGGAGGAGCGGGGCCTGCTCAACGACTTTCAGCACGTGACTATGATGGGTACGCTAGAGCGCCTTTATGATTTGCAGGGGGGCTGCGAGCGAATCAAGAACACGCCCTTTCCGCGCCAGTACGCCTTCTTTAGCTACGTGTTCATTTGGGTGTTTGTGGCGTTGCTACCGCTAGGCCTCATCGGCGAGTTTGCCAAGATGGGGCCCGACCACATTTGGCTGACGGTGCCATTTTCGGTGCTGGTGTCGTGGGTGTTCAATACCATTGAGGTGGTAGGCCACACCAGCGAAAACCCCTTTGAGAACGAAATGAACGACGTGCCCATGACGGCCATTTGCCGCACCATTGAAATTGACCTGCGCCAGATGCTGGGCGAAACGGAAGTGCCCAGCAAGCTGGAGCCCGTCAACGACATCTTATACTAAAAAACAGGCTCATCCTTGCCTCTCAAAAGCCCACTAGGCCTAGCCTGGTGGGCTTTTATCTTACTACAGGCGGGCTAGACCACCCTCACAGCAAAAGCTACCTGCTTACAACCTTTCCGCGGCAAGCTGCCTCTACAGGAGTAGAAATAACCTTATCGTATTACTACCATGTGGAATCGGATTGCCTTGTTATGCGCCCTTGCGGCCGGAGTTGCCGCGTGTAAAAAATCTGACGCCGAGCCTGCGCCGGCCAATCCCGTTACCGTCCGCTACGCGCAAACCTTCTGCGCCGATCCGTGGATAACCTCAGCCACCAACCCCTCCACCGACGAGGGCTTTCAGACAGTTGTGGAGCAGTACGTGGGGCAGAAGAACATCAAGCTGTACAGTATCAAAATCAGCACTACGGCCATTTTGGGCAACTGCCGCACCTGCTCGTGCCCCACGGGGCGCACTCTGGAAGCCAAAGTCGAAGCCACCGACGTAGCGGCGCTCAAGCAGGTAGGCTTCCAGCAGCAGTAGGGCAGAGGAGGGGTAGAAGCTGGCGTAAGCTGAACCTTAACCTGGGTTAAAAGCCTGGCGTAGAGAGAAGCTCATCTTCTCGTTTTGCTTCTATGGCTGCTACCCCCAATCCTACCCGCACTTCTGGCTCTACTACTTCCTCCTGGTTTGGCACCGCTAGTCCGCTACCCACTTTCAAACCGCTGAAAAAAGCCATTACTACCGATGTAGTTGTGGTGGGCGGGGGCATTGCGGGACTTACAACGGCGTACCTGCTGGGTCGGGAAGGGCTAAAGGTGGTAGTGCTGGAAGATGGGGAACTGGCCAGCGGGGAAAGCGGCCGCACCACGGCCCACCTCTCTAACGCCCTCGACGACCGATATACCACCCTGGAACACCTGTTTGGGGAAGCGGGGGCCCGCCTCGCCGCCGATAGCCACGGCATGGCCATTACCCGCATCGAGGAAATCGTCAATCGTGAAAACATCGACTGCGACTTTACCCGGCTCGATGGTTACCTGTTTCTGCCCAAAGATGGCGACCCTAAAGAACTGGATGAGGAGCTGGAAGCAGCTCACCGGGCTGGCCTAGGCGGCGTTAAGCGTCTCAAAAATGCCAACACCAAAGGCTTCCATACCGGCGAGTGCCTGAAGTTTCCGAACCAGGGCCAGTTTCATATTCTGAAATATCTGCAGGGATTAGCCCAAGCCATTGTGCGGCAGGGCGGCCAAATTTTTACCCACACCCACGTAACGGAGGTGCACGGGGGCAGCAAAGCCCGCGCCGTCGTATCCGATGAGGTGGACGTGCAGGCCAAGGCCGTGGTAGTAGCCACCAACACGCCCTTCAACGACCGGGTAGTGATGCACACCAAGCAGCACCCGTACCGCACCTATGCCCTGGCGGCGCGCGTGCCCAAGGGCTCTGTTACGCGGGCGCTGTATTGGGATACGGCCGACCCTTACCACTACATCCGGCTGCAGGAGCTAACTGAAGAAAACGCCCAGCACGACCTGCTAGTGGTTGGGGGCGAAGACCACAAAACTGGCCAGGAAGAAAACCCCGAGGAGCGGCTGCGCTGCCTGGAAGAGTGGACGCGTGAGCACTTTCCCTCAGTAGAAAGCATCGAGTACCGCTGGTCGGGGCAGGTGATGGAGCCCTCCGACGGGCTGGGCTATGCCGGCCGCAACCCCCTCGACTCGGATAACCTCTACATCATCACCGGCGACTCAGGCCACGGCATGACCCACAGCACGCTGGGGGCACAGATTGTGACCGACTTGATTCAGAACCGCCCCAACCCCTGGGCCAACCTCTACGACCCCGGCCGCGTGACGGTGCGCCCAGAATCGGTGAAGGAGTTTGTGCGCGAGAACCTGAACGTGGCCGCCGAGTACACCGACCTGCTCACCGGCGGCGACGTAAGCAAAGAATCGGAGATTAAGCCCGGCACGGGTGCGGTACTGCGGCACGGCATTACCAAAGTAGCCGTGTACCGCGACGATGCCGGCCAGACCCACGAGTGCTCAGCCATTTGCCCTCACCTGGGCTGCGTGGTGCACTGGAATGGCCTAGAGAAAAGCTGGGACTGCCCCTGCCATGGCTCGCGCTTCACCCCATTTGGAGAATTGTTAAACGGCCCCGCCAACTCCAACTTAGCCCCGGTTAAGGAGTAAAGGCTGGGGTTTTGATGTCGCCTCCGCCTAGGCCAGTACTGTTTTCATTTCTCTTCGCCGCGCTATGCCAACCGCCAAAAAACACGCCGCCAAATCTCCCCGACAAGCCAGTTGCCCCCACCCAGAGGGAATTTTGATTCCGATTGGGGGGCACGAGCGCAAAGAGCAACTCTCGCAAAGCGAATCGAGCAAAGACCCCGACGTGGCCCCGACGCTTATTCTGCAGCGCGTAGTGGATGAGCTTAAGGGCAAAGGGCCCATTGTGGTTATTCCAACGGCCTCGGAAGAAGCCGAGCAGGCGGGGCAGGAATACATTGAGATTTTTCGGGAGCTAGGAGCCGAGCACGTAGAAGTGCTTAACATCCAGGACCGCAACCAAGCCAACGACGAAGAGCTGATAAGCGTGCTGCGCAAGGCCGGAGGGGTTATGTTCACGGGCGGCGACCAGTTGCGGCTTACTGCCCTGCTAGGCGGCACGTTGGTGCAGCGCATTATTCAGGAGCGTTACACATTTGAGCGGTTCCTGATTGCCGGCACCAGCGCCGGGGCCACGGCCATGAGCACCCCCATGATTTACCAGGGCCGCAACGATGCCGGCATGCTCAAGGATGAAATTCACATCACCACTGGCCTAGAGTTCTTGCGCGACGTAGCCATTGATACGCACTTCGTGGCCCGCGGCCGTATTGTGCGCATGGCCCAGATTATTGCCACCAATCCGGCTTGTATTGGGCTGGGGCTGGAGGAAAACACGGGCGTAGTTATTACCCAGGGCCGCGAGCTGGAGGTAATTGGCGACGGCATGGTGGTAGTAGTAGATGGCATGACGTGCTCGTCTACCAACATCCATGAGGTAGAGCCGGGCATGCCTTTCACCATCCGCGACCTGCGGGTGCACATGCTGGCCCGCGGGGAGCGGTATACCTTGCCCATTATCGAGCAGATCCATATTTAAGGCGTGGCCTAGCCATGTGCTTTCAGATAATAGCCGGGTCTGCGCTACGCAGGCTCGGCTTTTTTCTGGTAGTTTGGCCGGGCGTCGGAGCCCGTCCGCCAACTGCGTACTATCGTATAGCCGACACGTACCCGCACCCGCAGCCTGCTGCAATGAACGACCATACCCGCAATTTTCAGTACTTTTTCTCCAGCCAAGATTTCTCCGATGGGTTGCGCACCACGCTTTCCATCCTGATTCCGGGGGTAGCCCTGGGCTTGCTAGGCCACTTAGACCAGGGCCTCACCGTGTCGCTGGGCGCGCTGTGCATTAGCATTATTGATTCGCCGGGCCCGGTGGTGCACAAGCGCAACGGCATGCTGGCCGGCATTGCCCTGCTGCCGCTGGTGGCTTTGCTCACGGGCGTGGTGCAGCCGTATCTGTGGCTGCTAGGCCTAGAGGTAGTGGTGCTCAGCTTCGTGTTTACGCTGTTTCTGGTGTACGGCAACCGCGCCGCCTCGGTGGGTACGGCCGGCCTGCTGCTGCTGATTTTGATGATGGACCGGCACCTGCCGTTTCTGCAGCTATTGCAGTATACTGGCCTAGTAACGGCGGGCGGTATCTGGTATATGCTCATCAGCCTGCTCACTTACCAGATTCGGCCGTACCGCCCGGCCCAGCAGGCTTTGGGGGAGTGCATTCGGTCCATTGCCGATTTCCTACGACTGAAGGCCGAGTTTTACCGCACGGGCACCAGCTTAGAGGAAGATTACCGCCGCCTAGTAGCCCAGCAGGTGACCGTGAACGAGAAGCAGGATGCCGTGCGCGAGCTGCTGTTCAAAACCCGACAGATGATCAAGGAATCGACGGGGAACGGGCGGCGCTTGGTACTCACCTTCGTGGATGTCATCGACCTTTACGAGCACATCACGGTAACGTACTACGACTACGCCGCCATTCGGGCCCGCTTTGGGCCCTCGGGGGTGCTAGAGGCCATTGCCGAGCTAGCCGAGCTGATGGCCGCCGAGCTGGAAAACATGGGCTACGCCATTCAGGCCAACCACGGGTTTCGACCGGGCGTGAACCTAACCGCTGGCCTAGAGCAGCTCAAGCTCCGCATCGATGCCCTCGAAGACCCCGCCCAGCCGGGGCATACGCTGGTGCTGAAGAAGATTTTGGTAAACCTGCGCAACCTCAACCAGCGCCTCCAGGATATTCAGGCCTACTTCGATGCCAGCGCCCCCACGCGCCTTGGCAACGACCTGGAGTTTGGCCGGTTTGTAGGCCACCAGAGCTTTGGGCTAGAGCAGTTGCGCGACCACCTTACCCTGAACTCCGGCGTATTTCGCCACGCAGTGCGCATGACGCTGGCTTGCCTGGTGGGCTTTCTGGTGGCCAAAGTGGTGTTGCCTGGCCACCACAGCTACTGGATTCTGATGACCATCACCTACATGCTTAAGCCGGCCTTCAGCCTCACCAAGCAGCGTAATGTGCAGCGGGTGCTAGGCACGCTGGTAGGTGGTGTGGTAGGCAGCGTGGTGCTCTGGCTGGTGCATGATAAAGTAGCCCTAGTGGTGCTGCTAGGCCTGTTCATGCTGGTTTCTTTTAGCTTCACGCGCAGCAACTACATCGTGGCTGTCACCTTCATGACGCCTTTCGTACTGATCCTGTTCAGCCTCATGGGGCTGCGTTACCTGCAGGTGGTAGAAGAGCGTGTAATTGATACCGTAACCGGGTGCCTGTTAGCCTTTGGCGCGGCGTATTTGCTGTTTCCGCGTTGGGAATCTGACCAGCTGCAGGACTATATGAAACAAGTGCTGCGTGCCAACCTGCGCTACCTGCAAACCCTGGCCGAAGCCCTGAACGGCTCGCCCGTGGCAGTAGTAGACTATAAGCTGGCCCGCAAAGAAGTGTACGTGAGCTCCGCCAACCTGGCAGCGGCCTTCCAGCGCATGATGTCGGAGCCGCGGGGCAAGCAACACCGCCCTAACGAGGTGCACGAGTTTGTGGTGCTCAACCACATCCTGTCCTCCAACGTGGCTTCCATCACCTCGGCCATGCTCAGCAGTGGCCGCCAAGCACCGCAGGTTGCTAGTTTGCTTAAACCCGTTCGGCACGCCCAGCACGCCCTGACCCGGAGCCTACGTACCCTCGACCCGCAGGAAGCCGAATTGCCCACCGCCCCCGAAAGCGCCGGGGTACCCGCCGAGGCACCCGTTGACCCGCAGCTCGTAGAGCAGCTCGATTTCATTCAAAAAGTCAGCTCCGATATTCGGAAAGTAACGGAAGAAACGCTTACCAGCGAAACAAGCAGTGCGAGGTAAGTGGCCTAGCAGGGCTTCCTATGAACTTCATTGCCAAGCGAGAAGGCTACTAGCAAGCGGCTGAGCAGATAAGCAGTGAAAAGCACCGCTTGGGGAAGGGTAGGAGTAGCCAAAAGCGGCAGACACTACACTGGCAACTGCACCCGGAAGGTGGAACCCACGCCCACCTCACTTTCTACCCTAATACTGCCCCCTCGGTTCTCAACTAGCCGCTTGATGGAGTATAGCCCCACGCCCGAGCCGTCTACGTGGTCGTGAAGGCGGGTGAAGAGGCCGAAAAGCTTGCCTTGCTGCTCAGCGGTGAGGCCTAGCCCATTGTCTTGCACGCACAGCTCGGCCCACTGCGCATTGCAGGTTGTGTGCAGGTGCACTCGGGCGGGGCGGGCTGGGTCGTGGTACTTGAGGGCATTGCTGAGCAGGTTGAAAATGATACTCCGCACATCCTTCGGGGAGCCATGCAGCACCGGACATTCCTCTACCGTTACCTGCAATTCTGCCTGAGCGGCTGCAAGCAGGGGAGCCAGGTCGAGGCGGATATCCTCTACCATAGCGGCCACATCTATCCGTTGCCGCCCCTGCTCCCAGCCCTGTTGCTGGTGTACAATATCGGTGAGATGCCCGATGGTGGTTTGGAAACGAGCAACCGCATTGTCCATCAAATCCAGAATATATTCCACAGCGCACGTGGTCACGGCCTCCTCCCGCAGTTCCTGCCGAAGCGCAGTCACCAACCCATCGATGTTGGCTACGGGCATGCGCAAATCGTGAGAGGCTGTGTAAATGAAGGTGTCCAGGTCGGCGTTGGCGTGCGTGAGCTGGGCGTTGCTGGCTTCGATGAGTGCGTTGCGGGCTTGTAGCTCTTGGTTTAGTGCTTCCACCTGCTGGCGCGCCACTACCTGCTCCGTTACATCCGTCACGAGCGTGTAGAAGCCCACCACGGCGCCGGCCTGCACATCGGGGATAAAGTCGGTGCGGATGTGGCGGGTGAAATCGGGCCGGTAGGGCATGGTGGCCTCGAAGCTGACCCGCTCCCCGGCCAGGGCCCGGTCTATGTAGCCGGCCGCGGCCGCATAGGCCTGTTCCCCCACAATATCCCAGACGTGGCGGCCCAGCAGAGCAGCTGGGTCTTGGTTGAACCAAGCCCTGTACGCTTCGTTGGCGAACTGGTAGCGCCGCTCTTGGTCAAGGTAGCCAATGAGTACGGGCAACGCATCAGTAAGCAGGCGCAAACGCTGGGCGCCAGCCTCAATGGCCTGGCGCGCGGCCACCTGCTGGCTAACCTCGGTGGCGAAGATGGCGACGCCCACTCGCTGACCTTCCTCTTCGTAGGCCTGGTACGTGTACGTGAAATAGTAAGGCTGCGGCGGCTGCCCATCGGGCTGGTCTGCAAGTAGCAAAACTTCCTGCCCGCGCTGCGTTTTTCCCGTGTGGTATACCTGGTCGAGTAAGGGTATGAAACCCTGATTAAGCATGTTGGGCAGCACCTCGGCCAAGGGCTTACCGATAATTTCGCGCCCCTCAATCAGCTCTATGCCGTAGTCGTTAATGTAGTCAACTACGTGGGTGGACCCGCGCATTACCAGCACGGCAAGGGGGGCCTGCTGAAATACCTGCAGCACGTCTTGCCGCAGCCGGGCGCGTTGTTCGGCGCTGGCTAGCAGCTGGGTCTGCAACATCTCGGTTTGCTGGCGGCGCTGCACGCGCTCCGTCACGTCAAAGCCGAACACCAGAATGCCATCGATGGCGCCGGCCACGTCGTAGCGGGCCTGGTAGATGAAGTCAAAGTAGCGGTTCTGCTCCTGCCCGTCGGGCCCCACAAACGGAATCGGGAACTCCTGCCCCTCGAAGGTTTCGCCCGTGTGGTACACCTGCTGCAGCACCTCGCCCAGCGGGGTGTTCAGCAGTTCGGGCAGAGCCTCTACCACGGGCTTGCCCAGCAATGTGCGCTCAGGAAATAGGGCCTGGTAGTCCTCATTCAGCAGCTCAAACACGAGGTTGGGGCCATCGAGCAGGGCAATGGCGGCGGGTGCTTCCTGCACCAGCCGTTCCAGCCGCTGGCTTTGCTGGCGCAACTGCCGGGTGCGCTCCTGCACGCGCGCCTCCAGCTCGTGGTTGAGCTGCTCTACCTGCTGGCGGGCCTGTACCTGGGGCGTAACCTCGTAAGCAAATACCAAAATGCCATCGATGGTGCCGGTTACGTCGCGGCGGGCTTGGTAGATGAAGTTGTAGTACCGTTTCTCCAGCTCCGTGCGGCCCTCGTTGGCGTGGTCGAGCTGTACCAGCATTTCGTGGGCGTAATAGGTCTCGCCCGTTTGGTAAACCTGGTCCAGCAGGGCAAAAATGGGCTGCCCGGTCAGTTCGGGCATGGCCTCAGCTATCGGCTTGCCGATGAGCGGCCGGTCTCCTACCAGCGCCTGGTAGGGTGGGTTAACAAACTGGAAGATGTGGGTGGGGCCGTCGAAGATGCAAATCATGGCCGGAGCCTGCTCCAACACGTGATGCAGCTGCTGACGCCGCAATTCAGCCTCGGCCCGGGCTTCTTGCTCGCGGGTCTGGCTTTCGCGCAGGGCTTGCTCTACGGGGGTGCGGGGCTGGTCGTTGGTATCAGTAAAGTTGACTACCAATACGTTTTCGTAGCGCTGGGCCACCAGCAGGAAGTAGCCGTCAAGTCCGTCGGCCTGATAGTTGGTTTGGCTGTGTTGCCGCTCGCCGGTTTCGTAGGCCAGGCAGCACTTGGCAAATACCCCATCGGCTTTGGCCGTCGGAAACAACGTCAGCAACGACAACGAAGGGTGCTCTGGCTGTTGTAGCATGCGCTGGCCGGCCTCATTAAGAGACACCCAGGCAAAGTCTTGAATAACCGCTTGCGTGGGATGATAGAGAGGCCGCAACACCGCCACGGCGGTCAGCGACATGGAGAGCAGCGTGTGGAGAAACCCCGTAGGCTCGACCACATCGGCCGGTAATACCGTCTCAGCAGCAGACATAAGCAGATAGATAGTGGGCGTAGCTTACAGGAGCACCTAAAAATAGTATAGTATCTCGAAACGGGTTAGCTTGCTTTTGTATAGCCGTGAGAAGCAGCGTCTTGTCGTGCTCAGCACGCCGAGAAACCAGCCGCTATGTGGCCTAGTGAGTACATCGGCGGCGCAAAGAAAGTAAAGGTTCAGCTTCCTTCCTGGTGCAAGGGCCGGCGGTGCGTTTTCTCCGGAGTGATAAACTACTTATAACCAGCGCATCAAACGTGAAGAATCTGGTATTGCGGGAAAGCGCTGGGTTGCGCTACGGTACGTTCTTTTACCTGTATGGCATGCAGGGGATTCCGGCCGGCTTTGGTCTGACGGCCATGGTGAACTACCTCAACGCCCAGAAGCTGCCAGTGCAAACGGTGGCCACGTTTACCGCCATGGTAGGCCTGCCCTGGACCATTCAGTTCGTGTGGGGGCCACTCATCGACAAGTATCAGTACTCCGTTATTGGCCACCGCAAGCAGTGGGTGGTGCTTACGCAACTAGTAGCGGTGCTGGCCTCGCTGTTGCTGCTGCTGGTGCGTGAGCCCGTGGCCCAACTTTCATTGCTCACTCTGGCGTTTGTGGTGCACAGCGTCTTTGCCTCCATCCAGGACGCCAGCGTTGATGCCATTGCCATTTCAGTGGTACCGGAGGCCGAACGGGGGCGCGTGAATGCGTGCATGCGGGGTGGTTTTCTGTTGGGCATTTCGGCTGGGGCGGCGGGCCTGTCGTGGGTGCTGCACCACTACGGCTTCTTTTGGGCCGCACTAGCCCAGTCGGCCGCCCTGCTAGCCTTTACCATCCTGACTTTTTTCATTCGCCTCGACAAAACCGACCAACTGCTACCCAGTCGCCACCAGCGCCGCGCGGCCCTGGCGCAAAACGCCGATAACCCCTCAGTGAGCTGGCTGTTCCGGGAGTTATTTCGGGCCATCAGTGAGCCGGTGTCGTTGCGGTTGTTTGGAGGAATTGCCTTGGCCTATCTGTGTTTCAGCGTGTTCGGCTGGGCCTATTCCAATCATCTGATTCGGGAGCTACACTGGTCCGATAGTACGCTTTCCATGCTGCAGGGGAGCTGGGGCAGCCTCACCTCCTTAGCCCTGATTGTGGTGGGAGGCATTCTGGCCGACCGTGTGGGTCCGGCCCGGCTGCAGCGCTGGGTGCTAGGTGTACTGGGCTGCTTTCTGCTGGTGTTCTGTAGCCTGAGCTTCTGGTGGAAGCAAGAGGCCGTAGCCACACTAGGCCTGTTGGTCTGGAACCTAGCCGACCCAAGCCTGAGCGTGGCCGCCCTACCGCTGCTCATGACCTTGTGCCGCCCGCAGATAGAGGGCTCTCAGTTTACTACTTACATGGCGCTAGTAAACCTGAGTGGCGTATGCGGCTCTTACATTACTGGTTGGGCCTTGCACCTAGTGAGTGCCCCGGCGCTAGGCCTAGGGTGTGGGGTACTCGTGCTGGGCTTGTGCTACGGGCTGAGCCGCCCGCAAGCGCTATCTCAAGCCGAAGTGCGGGCAGCGTAAACAGCAGGCCTTAGCAAGGAAGTAGCACGCTTACCTGGCTGCCTTGCTCTGAGCTGCTAATGGTCACTTTGCCGTGCAGATAATCGGCGCGGGCCCGCACCCCACGCAGTCCGATGCCGGAAGTAGCGGTAGTATTAGTAGTAGGAAAGCCTCGCCCATTGTCGGTCACCACTATTTCAAGGGCGCTGGGCTGGCGCTGCAGTTGCACCGTAACCTCAGTAGCACGGGCGTGGCGCACGGCATTGTTCAGCAGCTCCGCCGAAATGCGGTAGGCCGCTTGTTGTACTACCGGCGGCAGTTGCTCTAGGCCATCATCGCAGTGCACGTGCACTTTCGGGCTCCCGTAGAGGTTTAGCAACTCGCCCAGCGCCGCCACCGACTCGGCGAGACTTTCCTGGCCGGGCTCGGCGGGCAGCAAAGTATGGCTGTAAGTGCGCACCTCATCGCGCAGGTGGCGCAGCAGGAGTTGGGTTTGCTTGCCGGCGGCAGCGGCCTCGGGGGAGCTGCTGATAGCCTGCTGTACGGCCGGGCTCTGCCAGGCCAAGTGCAGGGCGGCCAGGTTGGGGCCCAGGGCATCGTGCAGCTCCCGTGCCAGTTGGGTGCGTTCCTCTTCCTGAGCCTCAATTAGGCGGGCGCCCAGTGCGTTGCGCTGTCGCAGTTGGCGTACCCGCAGACGGGCGTTCTGACGCAAGGTGTGCCGGAAGCGACCCGTAAGCAGGGCACTCAATACTAACAATTCCAGGAACAGCCCCCAGGCCAACGGGTTTGGGTAAATGGGGTTGTAGCTGCTCAGGCCGGCGTGGTTGCTCCAGAAAATGGCAAAGCCTACGGTGAAGAAAAAGTAGGTGAGGGCGTAGTACGCCGCCAGCCGCCGCCGGGGCTTCGAGCGAGCCAGGATGAAGAGGGTAGCCCAGCTGTACACAAACAAAGAAATCAACACCAACTCGCGGGTGGTATTCAGCACCTGCAGAAACAGTAAGCTGTGCCGCACGGCCCACGAAAACAGCAGCGCGTATACCACCACAAACCCCATGGCCAGTCCCGCTAGCCAGTGGCCCGCCCGGTGCAGCCTAGGCCAGCTCTGACCCAGGCGCAGAAACAACAGCATAATGTGAATGCCAGCTGCCGCCGCCAGTACCGTAAAGTTAAACTGCCCCACCGACCAGAGCAGCTGGTAGGCACCAGTGGGCAGCAGCATGGCATCTAGGCCGTCTTCCATCATCAGAAAAATGGAGACGCAAAGCACGTAGGCCACGTACCAGATATGAATACGGTCGCGCAGGAAGGTGAATAGCACGAGGTTAAATAGGGCGCTGCTGAGATAAAAGCCCAGCAGCCACACCCAGTGCCGTTCAAACGGAAAACCCATTTCCCAGGCCAGAAAATGCTCAGCCGTTTCAATGTAGGTGGGCAGGTACAAGGCCCCGGCATGCAAGTCAATGCGCAGCAGCAGGTCGGCAGTTTCGTGGGGCTCTAGCGTGAAGGGAAAGCTGAGGGAGCGGGCCGGGTACGCCCGCTCGGCGGCCGGCACCCAGGAGCTGGCCGCACCCAGCCGCGTAAACCGGGTTTCGCCCTGCCGACGACAGTAGAGGGCAGCGCTGTCGGTGAAGTTGAAGATGCTCCAAAGAAAGCGCAGTCGTAGCGCTTCGGTGTTGCGCACAGTCAAGCGCATCCACACCCGCTCGTGCAGAAACCCCAGGTTGAGGGTCTTGTGCCAGGGCCCCGGCCGGAAGTTGCCTGCCCGCCACTGCGCTTCCGCCCGCTCCGGGTCAGGAGCCACTGTGAAGGGCTCGGTGTAATAGCGGTAGGCCTCCGAGATATGCGGACCCTCGGGGTCTTTGAGTAGCAGTGTGTCCCGTACTATGTGCGCTGGTTCAGTGCCCTTGCCCGACTGGCCTAGGGCCAGCTGCGTACCTAAGAGAAGTACAATCAGTAACCGAAACCACATATGCAGGTGTGTCAGAAGGAGGCGCTACTTAGGTAAATAAATACAATTTCGTGTGGTTACAAAAGTGGTTTGCAGATACTGGGTTTGTCCACCGCTCCAAAGAGGAGTGTTAGATGATAAAAGGGTGAAGTATCCTGAGATAAAAAAACCTACCCAACGAATGGGTAGGTTATCAAAAGGCCCGGTTATAAAAACAAGACGAGTAAGACGAACTGGCCTAGAAGTAAGTGTAGCGGTATTCGTACCGCGAAACCCGGTTATTAGTAGTCCACATTTCGGTTAATAGCAGTCCGTTTGGAGAATATGTGTTCTCCAGCTCATGCCGAGTTATCGTGTGAGTTGCGGCTGAATCGGCTTTAAGAGGAAAAACAGACTGTATTTCTTCTCGCACTACCCGGCCCTGGTGATTATAGTGAAACACTGTTTGACTAGAAGTCGATTCAGTGATGGTCATGCTGTTCGGCTTTGGTTGTTGGTTGCTCGAAGACGATTTGTTTGCCTTTGCCAACGAGTTATTTTCCCGCCGAATAAGCTGTTGCTTTTGGTCGTACCACCAGTGGCTTGTAGGCTGATAAAAACCTTTTAGTCTGGTTACTTGCTGCTGTATAATGGCTGCGTCTGACGCTCCGTGGCTACGTAACTGCCGGACTTGGGCCGAAGTATTTAGCAGGTGTTGCAGGGCTTGCTGGTAGGAAACGCTACCTGCTTCTACCGGAGCCTTGTTTTTGAAAATGTAATATAGCCCTTCGTACACCTGTGGCTTTCCCGTCTCGTCGTATCCGAACAGGTCAATTCGGGTTGTATCAGGGCCGCTAGTATAGCTGCGCGTCACTATCCGATTGAGCGTGTACCCCGCGCATTTCTGGCTGATGCAGCTCTGCCGTGCCTACCAGCGTATCGCCGTGGTGATGGTGCACAACGGACCGATACAGATGGTTGGGCGCGTCGGAGAGGTCATGGTAAGCCGTGTAGGTATTGCGCACCGGGTCAAGCACCTCCCGAAGTTGATAAGGAAAACTGGGGTGTGGTAACTGCACAATTTCCAGCAGTCGGTTTTGCGAGTCGTAGCGCCGTAGCGTGCGGGCACCAAAGGCTGGGTTATACGTTATTCTCTTATTGCCTTGGCGGTCTAGCTCAGTGTATTCCAGGGTGTCAATTTGCCCCGAGGTCTCCCGTACCTTGATTTTGGAAATGCTTTTGACTTTGTTTTTTACGTAGGCCACCCGCGCCAATGAGTCTTGTGGGCTCAAGCGTATAACGGCGTTGGGCACAAACGTAATTAGTGGCAATTGCAAAGGCGCAGACATGGTTACGGTTTGCTTGCCATCCGATGAAGAGCGTTGAGCATAACTGCAATAGGTAGCCAGGCACCCTACGAGGATGCTGATATAGCGGAATACAGAAAGCATAATAGCTAAGGTTAATTTGCTAAATGTACTACTTGGGCGGGGCTTGCATCCACTAAATAAAAAAGCCTACTCAACGGAGTTGAGCAGGCTTTAGCAGAAGTTTCAGCGGAAAGTCGCAACTAGTTGCTCGCGTGGCCTTCCGGCTTCAGCGTGCGGGCTAGCCAATCAAAAAACACCCGGTTCCAGAGCACGGCGTTCTGAGGCTTGGTAATCCAGTGGCCTTCGTTAGGGAAGTACAGGAAACGGCTCGGAATTCCGCGCAGCTGCGCCGTGCCAAAGGCCTCCATGCCTTGGCCCTCAGGCACCCGGAAATCCTTGCCGCCGTGGATGACCAAGATGGGCGTATCCCAGTTTTTGGCGAACTGCTGGGGGTTGAAGTCGGTGTAGCTCTTGTGCAGCGTGGCGTCCCAGGGGGCACCGCCCATGTCGTGCTTGGCGAAGAACATTTCCTCGGTGCTGGGGTACCAGCTGGTGAGGTCGTAGAGGCCGGCGTGAGCAATAAAGGTCTTGAAGCGGCCCTCGTGCTTACCGGCCAGTTGGTATACTGAGTAGCCGCCGTAGCTGGCACCCACGCAGCCCAGGCGGTTTTTATCCACGTAGGGCTCTTGGCTCACGGCATCAATGGCGGAGAGGTAGTCGCGGATGGGCTGGCCACCCCAGTCACCGGAGATGCTGTTGTTCCACTCCGTCCCGAAACCCGGCAGGCCGCGGCGGTTGGGCGCCACCACAACGTAGCCGTTGGCAGCCAGCAGCTGGAAGTTCCAGCGGTAGCTCCAGCTCTGCGTAATGGGGCTCTGGGGGCCACCCTGGCAGTAGAGTAGGGCGGGGTACTTTTTGCTGGCATCGAAATCAGGCGGATAAATCACGTACACCTGCATTTGCTTGCCATCGGTGGTTTTCACCCAGCGGGCTTCACTCTTGCCGGTTTTCACGCCGGCCAGCTCCTGCTGATTGATGGTAGTGAGGGGCGTTTCGCGGCCGGTTTTCAGGTCTACGCTTACCAAGTCGGCGGGCGTGGCCTGGGTAGTTTTATTGGCAATGGCCACGTCGGGGCCGGCCAGCTCGAAGCTGTTGTAGTTCTGGGCGCCCTTAGTCAGCTGCTTGAGTTTGCCGCCCTTGCTCGGAATGGAGAATAACTGCTCAGTGCCTTCCCGCACACTCACGAAGTAGATGGTCTTGCCATCGGGGCTCCAGCGGATGTTGGCGGCCGCCTGCTCTGAGCCTTTCGTAATGTCCTCGCGCTTCTTGGTCTTGAAGTCGTACACCACAATGCCGTTGCGGTCCGACTCGAAGCCCGGCGTGGCCATGCTCAGCCAGGCCACCTTCGAGCCGTCGGGGGAGAAGATAGGCTCAGTGTCATAGCCGCCCAGGCCTTCACTCAGGTTTTGGGTTTTGCCCTCCCGAATGTCGTAGAGGTAGATATCGGAGTTGGTGCTTTCGGCCTCAGCCTTGCCGTAGAGCTTGCGCGAGGTGTAGGCCAAGCGGTAACCGTCGGGTGAAAATGCCAGTTGCTCTGAGCCACCCAGGGGCTGCAGGGGCGCATCAAACTTCTCACCGGGCATCACGTCTTTGCCGTAGCCGGTGGGCTTGCCATCGTCGCCGACGGGCTGGAAAAACACGTGGCTCGATTTAAAATCGTCCCAGGTATTCCAGTGGCGGTAGTTTAGGTCGTCGATGAGCTTGGCGTCGGCCTTGGGCAGATCGGGGTACCAGTCCTGCACTGATTTGTCGGTTTTCACGTCCTTCGTGTAGAGCATAAAGTTACCCCTAGGTGAAAACTTCACATTGCTCAAATCCTCATCTTCTGAATTTTGATTGCGTAGCGGCTGCTTGCCAGAGCCGTTCGCATTGATCACCATCATCCGATCAGTGCCGTTGTCATCACCTAAGTAAGTTAGCCGACCATCGGGCAGCCAGTTAATTGTGCTTTCCGAGCTGGGGGTATTGGTCAGCTGCCGGGCTGCGCCACCCGCCACGGGCACCACCCAGATATCGGTATTGCCCTTATTCTCGCTTAGGCTGTAGCGCGTGACGGTGTAGGCCACTAGCTTGCGGTCCGGCGACACCTGCATTTCGCCCAGGCGGCCCAGCTTCATCAGCAGCTCGGGGGTATACGTGGTTTGTTGGGCTGAAGCAGCCAGCGGCAGAAACACCAGCGCCGTCAGGAAGTATTTTCTCATGGGAATTCAACAGGGATAAGAAAGAAGCAAGTTAGCCAGAAGTGGCCTAGCGAGTCATAAGAAGCCCAACCGCTCGATTGTAGAGACGCGTGTTCATGTTTCGGAGCCAGAACGACTGGCCTAGAACCTCCTGTTGGGTAGATAACCTCCGCAACAATTGAGACGCAAATACGCGTCTCTACACGCCAGCAGAATTTCCTGGCTGCTTGCTGCCCCGTACCTTGCGGCCATGCCCGATTTTCGTCTGCGCGTTTTTCAGTCGGTAGCCCGCCACCTGAGCTTTACCAAAGCCGCTCAGGAGCTGTTTATCACCCAGCCCGCCATTACCAAACACATTCGGGAGCTGGAGCGCAGCTACGCCCAGCGCCTGTTTGAGCGGCGCGGCAACCGCATCAGTCTCACCGAGGCCGGCCAACTCCTGCTTCAGCACGCCGACGCCGTGGAAGTTCTGCACCAGGAATTCACGGAGCAGCTGCACTTGCTGCACGGCGCCGCCCGAGGCCGCCTACGGCTGGGAGCCAGCACCACGCTCACCCAATATGTGCTACCCCCGTTGCTGCCGGCCTTCCAGGCCCGTTACCCGCACATTGAGCTGAGCTTGCTCAACGGCAACTCTGAGCAAATCGCCGAGGCGCTGCTGCAGGGCCACCTCGACCTGGGTTTTGTGGAGGGCCGCAGCAAAAGCCGCGACCTGCACTACGAGTTGCTGCTGGAAGATGAGCTAGTAGCCGTGCGCCACCCCGATTCCGCGGCCTCCACTCAACTAACGGTGGCGCAGTTTGCCCAGCACCCCCTGGTGCTGCGGGAGCGGGGTTCCGGCACTCTCGAAGTGCTGGAATATGCCCTCAAGGCGCATCAGCTGAAGCTTTCGGAGCTGCGGGTGGCCTTTTACTTCGACAGCACTGAGGCGATTAAGCTGTACTTGGCCGCGGCTCCCGGGTGCCTGGGGGTGGTATCGCGGCGGGCAGTAGGGAGGGAGGTGGCGGCCGGGGAGCTGGAAATTGTGGCCGTGCCCGCCCTGCAGTTGGCCCGGCAGTTTGAGGCAGTGTGGGTGCAGGGACAGCCGTTGTCGTCGGCCGCTACGCGCTTTCTGTCCTACGCCCACAAGCACTATGAGCAATAATAGGTTATTATGCAGTATAACTTCAGGTAATACTCAATAACAATTATTGGTTATCCGGCCGCGTGGGGGTAGCGTACCTTTGGGAGCAAGTTTCCACCCCATGAAAGCCACTCTTCCTCGTCCCTCTCATTCTGCGCAACCCACTGGCCTGACCCAAGGCTTCTGGGAGTCGTTTCGTCAGCCCCACCAAGTTCTAGGCCTGTCCGTAACCGGGCAACAAGTGGTATTTGTGGCGTTCTTGCTGTTCTGCCTGACGCCATGGGCTTCGCCACCGGTGGCATTAGCACTAGGCTTAGTATTGGCCCAGACTGTGGGCAACCCATTCACTACCCAAACCCGCGCCCTTACTGCCAAGCTGCTGCAGTACTCCGTGATAGGCCTAGGCTTTGGCATGAACGCCCACGCTGCGGTGCAGGCTGGCCGGCAAGGCATTTTGTTCACGGTGGCCTCCATCACCGGCACGCTGGTGCTGGGGTATGTTGCAGGACGTTGGCTTAAACTGGGTCGTCACGTCACTCACCTTATCTCCTGTGGCACCGCCATTTGCGGGGGTAGCGCCATTGCCGCAGTAGGGCCCGTGCTGCGAGCCAAGGAAGAGGAACTGTCGGTGGCGCTGGGCACGGTATTCATCCTGAATGCTCTGGCGCTGTTTGCCTTCCCGCCCCTAGGCCACTATCTGCACCTAACGCAGAACCAGTTTGGCCTCTGGTGCGCCATTGCCATCCACGATACCAGCTCGGTAGTGGGTGCGGCCGCCGCCTATGGCGACCAAGCCCTGCAGGTGGCTACCACCGTAAAGCTAGCCCGCGCCCTCTGGATCATTCCGGTGGCCTTGGGCACCGCCCTTGCCTTCAAGCAGAAGGATGTGAAAGTGAAGATTCCGTACTTCATCTTGGGCTTCATCGGAGTTATGCTACTCAACACTTACGTGCCCGCCCTGCAGGTAGCGGCGCCCACTGTAGTACAGCTAGCTAAGTTGGGGCTGACAGTGACGCTGTTCTTTATCGGCGCCGGGCTTTCAGGCAAAGCCATCAAAGCGGTAGGCCCTAAGCCCTTCGTGCTGGGTGTGTTGCTTTGGGCGGTTATTTCCGTGGCCTCCCTCTACGTAATTCTGCAGGCAGTATAGGCCTAGGCCACTCACAAACGAAAAACGGCGGCCTCTCCTGAGAGAGGCCGCCGTTTTTGCTGTATGGTGTTGTTACTTGTCGGCCTTCTTGCGACCGGAGCCGCTTTTCTTGCCGCCCCCGTCTTGCTTGTTAACGGTGGCCCAAGCGCGCTTCTCGGCTTCTTCTTCCGAAACGCCGCGCTTCTCGTAGCTTTCTTCAATGTGTTCGGCCTGCCGCTTCTGCTTGTCGGTGTAAGCCGATTTATCTCCTTGTGGCATAAGTGAAAGGGAGGGGAAAAGGTGAAACGTAGAGTAGGAGAGAGGTAAAAAGGTGTACGCAAACGTGGCAGGGCTGTTATGTTGAGCTTGCGCCCACGGCTTAACGGCGGCTGCCTATCTTCGCCTTCTCAATATCCTTGTCTCGCCATGCGCCAGCTAGCCATCATTCCGCACCCCGATGCCAAAATCACGCTTTTCTCCTGGAATGGTAAGTACCTCATCAAACTGGAAAAAGGCCCTTTCGAGCAAACCTACAAGGTAAGTGAGCTAGACCTAACCAGCGAGGAAGATGTGCACCTGCTCCTCGACGAGGAATTTGTGCAGGCGGCCGTCCGGCGCTTCACGGGCATGCAACAAGACCTGCAGGCCGCCTTTGACCGGCACGGTATCTGATAACCGCGTTTCGGTTGCTCATCCCTGAATTAGATATTTATGAATCGTCTTTCGACTGGCTTACTGGCTTTGTTTGCCTTGGTATTGGCCGCGACTTCCGCGCAGGCGCAGCTGTATGATGCGCGCAACAGCAGCGTAAACTTTGAGCGCAAAGAGCGCGACGCGGTGAAAGTGCAGGTGGAAGGCACCGCCCAATGGACTCGCGACTTCTGGCAAACCTGGCTCAAGGATACCTATAACATCCGGCTGAGGGGAGATGGGGTGCTGGGCGTGGGCAAGAAGGATATTCTGGTAGCGAAGCAGGCGCCCATGTCCAGCGTGTCGGGTAAGCTAATTGACTTGTACTCCACCGTCACGGCCCCCTCCGATACGGTGTCGGAGCTGTCGGTGTGGGCCGCGCTGGGCCCTGATGCTTTTATAACCGCCAGCGGCACGCCCTCGGAGTTTAGCTCCCTCCGTACCATCACCCAGAGCTTTGCGGCAGCGGCGCGTGTGAAAGCCTACCGCGAGCAGATTGCTGAGGCCGAAAAGCAGTTCAAGGAATCAGAGAAGGAAAAGGAGAAGTTGGAGAAGGAGCGGGCCTCGCTGGCCACCAACACGCAGAGCAACCTGGCCAAAATTGAGCAGCTCAAAAAGCAGAACGCCGACAACAAGCTTAAGTCGGCCGAAGACTCCGTGAAGCTCCTCGACAACGCGCGCCTGCTGGAATTGCGTAAAGCACAGGTGGAGCGCCGCCGCGCCCGGCTTACCAACCTCGACCGTAAATAACTCCTCGCGCTAGCGTTGCTGGCCTCTTGTCATGGAAAAAGATCCTTCTCCCCTCGACACCCTGCGCCAACTGAAAGAGTGGCTGGATGCGGGCACCATCACGCCCCAGGAGTTTGAAACTCTAAAGCGCAAGCTGCTCTTCTCCGAAAATGCCAGCCCCGCGGCCCCCACACCACCCGCCACTACCGACAAGCCCCCGGTAATTGCGGCCGACCAGATCTATCCGACGTACTCAGCGCCAACGCCAGCCCCTGAGGTGGCTAGGCCACCGGTGGTGCCGCCCGTAACGCCTCCTTCCACAACCAGCGCCCCCGTGGAGGACCCCATGCTGCCGCCAATAGTACCGCCTGCGGAGGCACCCAGAGCGGAAGCACCTCGCGTGTCGACAACGCCTCCTGCCCCTGATTTTCTGCCGCCCCGAAAAACAGCGCGTCCGTTTGCCGCCGCACCGCAGCCTGAGCAGGAGTACGCCGCCAACGATACGTTTGAGGATGACACCTTTCCTGAAGCTACCGATGCGGCCTCGCGCAACCCGCTAACCACGGTACTCATTGTGGGAGGTATTGTGGCTTTGCTGGCTATAGTGGCCTACCTGATGCTTGGCAATAAAGAATCGGAGCGCCTGACGAGTACTACCATCACGGCCGCCGATACTGTGTCTTCTCGCCCCGAAACGGGCCCCCAGGCTGAGCAGATTGACCTTCCGCCCGCCGCCGCACCCGAAACCGTACGGGTAGCGCCTGTGCTACCAGCTACCCCAGCCGCCCCCACTGACACCGTAGGCCAGTCGGGAGCTACCGCACCGGCCACTACTTCCCCCGCGCCAACCACTACCACCCCCGACCCCACTACGGAAGCTGCGGCGCAAACGCGTATTCAGGGTGTTCTTACTGCTTTTTACGAGGACATGCAGGCGGCGCCTTTTGCAGCTAGCACCTATTTGGCCCCCCAAGTAGAGCGGTTCTACCTCATGCAGAACACTACGCCAACTGCCGTGGCCGATGAGTTGGGCAAGACGTATTTCCCGGAGTTTTTAGAGGCGCAAAGCCAAATTGAGCCGGGCACGCTCAAAATCAGTCCGCCCGTCAATGATGGTTCGCGGGTGGCCACGTATGTGGAAAAGTTACAGGCCCTGCGCCAGTCGTTGCAGAAGCGCCAGCAAACCCGGGCCCAGGTGCGGGCCCGTTTTGATAAGAACTTCAAGATCGTGTACCTGCGTCAGGAAAAGCTCCTCGAGAATACCTTCACCGAGTAACTTTACGGTTGACTTTATAAGTTGTCTAGGCCTGTAGGATAGTGGCTCTACAGGTCTAGCAGCGCGCATATTCGCTCTTATTCGCTGTGTTTACAACCTCTCCTTGGCGCCTGATTCTGCTGGGGCCTTTAGTACTTATCGTAAGCTCCTGCTTGGGCGTGTTGCGTCCTGGTCACCGATTCAACCCGGTAAAAGACGTCTCAGAAGCTCCCGACTACCGCATGGAGGACAATTGGGCCGCTCTGCCCGACCGGCTTGATTCGGCTGATGCTGTACCTCGGGGTACACTGCTGCGGGACCGTCAGCGCGACGCACCCGTGGATGTGTTTTTCGTGCATCCTACCACGCATTTGGGCCGGGGGCATTGGAATGCTGATCTGAGTAATAAGGCCATTAATCACCTGACCGATATTACAACCATCCGGAAGCAGGCTTCGGTATTTAACAGTACCGCCCGTATTTACGCTCCCCGCTACCGACAGGCTACGTTATATTCCTTCTTCGATGAGAAGACTAAAAACGGGCAGGACGCCATTGATCTGGCCTACTCCGATGTTAAACAGGCCTTCCAATATTACCTCGATAATTATAATCACGGCCGCCCGATAATTCTGGCTGGCCATAGCCAGGGCACCCGCCACCTCTCGCACCTTCTACAAGACTACTTCGAGCGCGACCCAAAGCTGCGTCATCAGCTCGTGGCAGCCTATTTGGTGGGGTTCAATGTACCCGAGGACATGCTACAGGTAATAAAGCCCTGCGAGGACTCTACCCAAACAGGTTGCTACGTGGCCTGGAATACGGCTGACTGGGGACAGGAATATGCTCCGTACCGTAATAGCGTAGCTACTAACCCGCTCACCTGGACGCGCGATACAGCTACCGCCGAAGCCCGTCTCAACTTAGGGGGCGTACCAAGTGCCTTCAACCGCCGCGACACCCGTGTGGTAGATGCTAAGGTGCACAATGGACTAGTGTGGGTGCACAAACCCATCCGCGACGGGTATCCTCGCTTTCTGTTGCCTGGCCGCCCGGAACTACGTCATTCCTTCCACATCGCCGATTACAGCCTGTTTTACTACAATATCCGGCAGAACGCAGAAGCACGCGTCCGAGCTTACCGCATGAAAATGAGCGGAGGCTGATTTAGTTAGAATTATTTGTTGATCAGCTGACGAATACACACGACAAAGCCCCACCAGCCAGCGGCCGGTGGGGCTTTGTCGTGTGTATTCGTCTATAGATTAGGCAAGCACGGCCGTCTGGCCTTTCAGGATCTGGCGCGCCACGGCCAGGTTCGTGTCGCGCGCGTTCACGGCCAGGTAGATGAACTTGTCACCGGTGGGCGAGAGCTTGATCAGGTGCAACTGGTCGGTGAGTGTGAGCAGGATGTCCTGTACCGTCTGGTTCAGGTTGAGCGCCTTGATGGCCTTCAGTTTCTGCTTTACCACCTCCGTGTTGTAGGCAGCGGCAGTGTCAATGTCGAAGTCAGAGAGGTTCGAGTGAGCCGCCAGCGGCATGCCGGTTTCGGTCTCTACTACGGCCACGGCCAACAGGGTGGGCAGCTCTTCCAGAATTTCTTTAACGGTTTGTTTCGGCGAAGCCATGGGAAATGGTGAAAAATGATGTAAAGGGGTAATTACTCTGTGTTAAGCAGTATGCCGGCGCATAATGTCCCGCGCCATTCCTAGGTTGGCATCGGCGAAACGTACGGCCACGAAGCAGTACCAGTGCCCATTACGCATCGGCCATACGATGTGAAACTGGTCTTCCAGTAGCACGGTGATATCAGTGAGAGGGCCACCCGGGATTTGCTGAGCCGCTAACGTTTTAGTGGTGAGCTGCAACAGTTTGGCGTACCGCAAACTAAGGTGATTGGGATTGAGGTGGCTCTCTCTAGTATACGAAGCCAGCACGCGACCGGATTGCACTTCCACCACACAGGTCAGCAAGAGTTCTGGCATTTCGGCCAAGAGCTTTTCAAGAACTGTGCGGGCTTGTAAACCTGCCTCATTGGACGTGCCTACCGTAATCTGGCGGATGCGGACTCTATTGAGGAAAGGAATAGTCATTTACTACAACTAGCCGAAGGTGTAGAGTGGAACAGCCCACTAAAACTGCCACCAATGATGCTTTTTCGTTTTAGCTTCGGTACGGGGCAGTAGGGTCACGTTGTAAGTGCTCTTGCCATTCATCAGTACCTCTTCCTCCTTGTAGCCCGCGTAAGCATACTGCAACTGCGTGGTCTTATTGGCCGGAACCACAATGGCATAGTTACCATTCCGGTCCGTAGATACCCCGCGACGGTTGGCCCGGTCTAGCACGGTAGCACCTACTAGGGGCTGGCCATCCTCATTCAGGATGCGGCCGCGCATGGTTACTACGCGTACAGCCGTTGCGTTAGCTGCTAATGCTTCTGCCGCCTCGGCCTCAGCCACGGTGGCATCAGCCGTGATAGGGAAGTTATCGGTAGGCGTATTAGGCGTGTTCGTGCCGGCAAATACGGCGCCGCCTAGTAGGGCGCTGCCTACCAGCAGGGCAGCTGCCCGCTGACGGAAACGCTGCGGCTCCGTCCGAATCATATCGAACTGGCGCTGTACCCAACCTACTGGCCGCACCTGCTGACCCTGGTTTTTCATCTCATAAAACCGACGCAGGGTGGCATCAGCTTGTGAGCTGTTGGTTTTCATGTAGGCGTCGACCGCCTCTGTGTTCTCGATTGATAAATCACCGCGTAAGTACGCGTCCCGGTAAGCCGGGAGTAAGTCGCCCGTGATCGGGTGAAATGGGTTAGCACTTAGTTTCATGCAAAAGGTATTTTATGGTAAAAGACAGGAGGGTAGTCCGGGCTTTGGAGCGTATACAAAGGTGATATAGAATATTTGAAGGAAACAGTGTATGTACTTGAATAACAGATAATTTATATTATCCCATTTTAGATAAAATGGTATTTATACCCGTTCAATGGGCTTATACGGGTTATAAAAGCCTATGGTTTTAAGATTAAATAAATTTTTTAGCGCCTAAAGAATCTTCGAAAGTAACAGGCTAATGCCCATTATGGGATATTAACTATATATTATTAATTTGTATTTTTAAAACATTAGTATTTGTAATGCCCTCATTATCTGAGTTAATATATAAGTAACTTAATGCTTGTTTCATTTTGGGACTGCTCTGAATGGTGCAAAATTCGATGTGTAAGCTGAACAGTAGAATTGCATAAAAGCAACAAAAAAGCCCCACCGGCAATACACCGGTGGGGCTTTATATGTGTTAGTCTTGTTGCTTAGCCTACGATGGCTACGCGCTTGAACTCAGAGATAGTTAGACCTTTTGACGTTTTGTCGAGCAGCTGCGAGATAGTAACCGAGTTGTCCTTCACGAACTCCTGGTTGAGCAGGGTGTTCTCCTTATAGAACTTGTTCAGCTTGCCTTGGGCAATTTTCTCCAGCATAGCCTCTGGCTTGCCTTCTGAGCGAGCCTGCTCCTTGCCGATTTCGATTTCGCGCTCGATGGTAGCAGCATCAACGCCATCTTTATCAAGAGCAACTGGCTTCATCGCAACGATCTGCATCGCTACGTCGCGGCCTACAGTGGTTACGTCGGCACCGCCTACGTTCTTCATGGCCACCAGAACGCCTTTCTTGTTGTCGGAGTGGATGTAAGAAGCAACCTTCTCACCGGTTACGTTCTCGTAGGCCACTACGTCGAGCTTCTCACCAATTTTGCCCATCAGGTCCGTGATGTGGTCCTGCAGCGAACGGCCATCAGCCTGAGGAGCAGCCAGCAGTTCTTCTTTGGTAGCAGCGTTGGTTTTAACAGCTGCGTCCAGGATCTGCTGAGCGAGGTTCTTGAAGTCTTCAACTTTTGCAACAGGCTCAGTTTCGCAAGCCAGAGCAATCAGTTTGCCGTTGGTGCCGTCTTCGCTAACCGCGGCCAGCACGAGGCCTTCCGACGTAGTGTTTTCCGAGCGCTTGTCGGCAATTTTCTGACCCTGCTTGCGCAGAATGTCACGAGCGGCTTCGAAGTCGCCTTCAGCTTCCGTCAGAGCTTTTTTGCAATCCATCATGCCCGCGCCAGTCATGGTGCGGAGCTTATTCACGTCTGCGGCGGTAATTGCTGCCATTGTTGTGAGAGTATATGAGGGTGTGAGGGTTATCTGATCTGGTACCGCATAGTGGCCTAGGCCAGTAGCGGGCAGTTAAAGAAAAAGGGAACATCGGAGCCGAGCGCTTCGCATGTTCCCTTTTTTCAATGAACAGGCAGACTATTCGTCAGCGTTCTGTTTTTCCTGAATGCCTTCGTCTTCAGCTTGCTTCTTGTCGGCATCCTCCTTGTCGACTTTCCGCTCTGAGAGGCCTTCTTCGATAGCTTTGCCAATCACCCCAACGATGAGTTGGATTGACTTCGAAGCGTCGTCGTTAGCGGGAATCGGGAACTGCACCAGCTCGGGGTTCGAGTTCGTGTCGCAGATAGCAAACACCGGGATACCCAGTTTCTGGGCTTCTTTCACGGCGATGTGCTCACGCTTCACGTCAATCACGAACAGAGCAGCGGGCAGACGGCTCAGGTCGGCGATGCCGCCCAGAACACGCTCCAGTTTCTCACGCTCACGCGACATCATCAGCTTCTCGCGCTTAGCGAGGGCGGCGTAGGCCGTGTTCTCCTTCACCATCTTGTCGATGGTGCTCATTTTCTTCAACGACTTGCGCACGGTGGTGAAGTTGGTGAGCATGCCACCCAACCAACGGTCCGTTACGAACGGCATTTTAAGGCGCTTAGCCTCTTCCGTTACGATTTCCTGCGCTTGTTTCTTGGTAGCCACGAACATCACCTTACGGCCGCTCTTAGCGATGTTGCGGATAGCCGCAGACGCCTGCTCGAGCGAAACGAGGGTTTTGTTGAGGTCAATGATATGGATGCCGTTCTTCTCCATGAAGATGTACGGCGCCATTTTCGGATCCCACTTGCGCGTGAGGTGACCAAAGTGGGCACCAGCGTCAAGCAGTTCTTTATAAGTGGTGGTCTGAGCCATGATAGGGGTTCCTCTGGAAGATTAGCGTTTCGAGAACTGGAACGAACGACGAGCTTTGCGCTTACCGAATTTCTTACGTTCCACCATGCGCGGGTCGCGGGTCAGGAAGCCTTCTTTCTTCAGCGCGGGGCGAACCTCCGTGTTGTCGCCTACGAGGGCTTTCGAGATGGCCAGACGGATAGCCTCAGCCTGAGCCGAGATGCCACCACCGCGCACGTTTACCTTAATGTCGTACTGCCCTACTTGCTCGAGCGTCGCCAAAGGCTGGTTCACGATGTTTTCCAGGAGTTCGTTACCGAAGTAAGTCTTCATGTCCCGGCCGTTGATAGTGATATTCCCTTGCCCGGCTTGCATGTAGATGCGAGCCACCGAGGTTTTTCTTCTACCAGAGGTGTTGGAAATTTCCATTAATAGAATGAGTTAGAAAATGGGGGAGCCGAGGTGGCCTAGAGGTTGGTGAGTTCAACAGCTTTGGGCTGCTGAGCTTCGTGGGGGTGCTCAGCACCAGCGTACACGAACAGGTTGCGGAATTGCTCGCGGCCGAGGCGGTTGCCTTGCAGCATGCCTTTTACTGCGTGCTCAATTACGCTGGCAGAGTTTTTAGCCTTTTTGTCGCGCAGGTTGATGCGCTTCTGACCGCCGGGGTAGCCCGAGTGCGTGATGTAAATCTTGTCGGTCAGTTTTTTGCCGGTTACGCGCAGCTTGTCGGCGTTGATAACGATAACGTTGTCACCGCAGTCGGAGTTGGGCGTGAAGCTTGGCTTGTGCTTGCCACGCAGCATGTTGGCAATCTGGCTGGCCAGACGGCCCAGCGGCGCAACACTGGCATCAACCACAACCCAGGCCTTGTCGGCATTGGCTTTGTTGACGGATACCGTCTTGAAGCTCAGATGATCCATTGGGGAGGAGGATAAGCGTTTGGAAATGAGGAGAAACCGAACACGGGTTCGGGAAAAACGGACACAAAGTTACCGCCTTACTTCGAATATTCAAAGCCATGCGATAATAATTGTCCCTGAAACAGTTACTACCGGCTTCTGGCTGATTCTGGAAAGCACTTACCTTGCGGCCCCATTTCGCTAACTATGGAGTTTATTACCACCAAGCCTACTTCTACTGTGTATGCGCGGGCAACTTGGCTGTGCCGGCTGGCCTGGGTAGTGTTAGGGTTAGGAGTGATTTTGCGTGGTGTGATCTGGGCGCAACAGCGCTCATTGTATCTGGATGAGGCCAACCTGCTGCGCAATTTCACGGAGCGTACTTACCTAGGCCTGTTCCGCAACCTCGACTATGAGCAATATTCGCCTCCGCTATTTTCAGTGCTGGTGAAAGCTTCCATCGGTCTGTTTGGGAACAATGAGTTGGCGGTACGACTGGTGCCAGTGCTGGCCAGTATGCTCACGCTAGGCCTGTTCTTCCGCCAAACGCAGCGCTGGCTTACCCCGGTTGTAGCCGTGTTTGCCCTAAGCTTTCTGGCCTTTGGAAAAGTGTTCGTTGACTACGGTACCGTGTGTAAGCAATATGCCACCGACGGCTTAGCAGCACTAGTGCTGATAGAGGCTGCCTATTATATCGGGCGCGGTCAGTTTAGAGGTAGAGAAGCCGGGGTGTGGATAGCGCTGGGTTGCCTCAGCATCTGGTTTTCTATGCCCGCAGTGTTTGTGTTGGCCGGAATAGGGCTGTGGTATTTGCAGCAAGCTTGGCTGCGGCGCGACTGGACGGCAATGGGTTGGATACTTGGTGCTGGCCTAGCATGGCTGATCTGCTTTGGCGCGTACTATCTGCTCCTACTGCAAACCAACGTGGAGTCGAGCTATCTGCAACAGTATCACCGTGAAATGTTTCTGGCTTTCCCGCCTCGTAACCCCGAAGAACTGCAACTGCTTCTCACGCAATTGGGCGAGCTTATCAATAAAACGGTGGGTAAAACGGCGTTGGCAGCGGCGTTGGCTGTCGTCTGCTTTCCGCTAGGCCTCTACCAACTACTCAAACGCCCACATTTCCTGACTTGGGTGCTGCTGGTACCAATAGCTGCTTGCTTAGCTGCTTCGGCGCTACACTATTACTCGCTTATGTCGAGGCTGGTGCTGTTTATGTTGCCACTGGTGCTGCTGGTGTTGGGCTGGGGCGCGCAATGGTTAGGTCGCCAACACAAATGGGCCGCCGGGGTTTTAACTCTCCTCGCAGTAGTAGTGCTGGCAAACCAACAACAGTTGCGTTACCTAGGCAAACCATTTCAGAGTGACTATACCAATATTCGGTCAGGTCTGGAGCTTGTGGCCACGCACCAACAACCCGGCGACGCGGTGTTTGCTTATTACAACGTAGCGCCCGTTGCGCGCTATTACACTCAGGAACATACCCCGCGGCTTAAACTATCTGGACTGTTCTTGCAGGAAGCTGGGCAGCAGCCCTCCAAACAGGATCCGTTCACCTACGGCTTACTCAAGCTACAACAGCAAGGGCACCGACGTATTTGGGTAGTGTATGACCGCGAAGATGAGGGACCGGCTCAATTGGTGGCTGTGCAGGGAAAAGTGCTGGCGCGCTACCCAGTGTACCGGGGCTACGTGCTGCTCTATAAACCAGGTGCTGTTCAGCCGCGCTAGGCCTAGCCACCTAATACCTGTTTAAACAACAAGGCCCTTCCTCATGAGAGAAAGGGCCTTTGCTTCATTTGGGCCTAGCGGTATTGTTGCAAGTTCTCAACCAACACCCGGAAGTCTTTGGGATAGGGGGCTTCGATGGTCACAGGCTCACCGTTAAGCAGGCTGAACGTGAGCTGACGAGCATGCAGGGCAAAACGCTTGATAAATGGCTGCTCCTCCTCGCCCTGCTTCATGTTGAACTTCTTCTTCAGCGAAGACAGGTAAAAATTGTCGCCGCCGTACATGGTGTCGCCTACAATAGGAGCTTGCAGATAGGCTAGGTGCAACCGAATCTGGTGCATGCGCCCAGTAATAGGCTGGCATTCCAGCAAGGTGTGCCGGGCGTATGCCTCTAGGGTGCGCACCAGCGTAACGGCGGGTTTGCCCTTGTAGGCCAGTCGGGCCCGGCCTTTAGTGGTAGTTTCGATGCTGCGGTCTACCTCCAGTCCTTCGTACTCGTGCACGCCCCACGATACGGCATGGTAAATTTTCTTTACCTGCCGGTCTTCAAACTGCATGGCCAAGTGACGGTAAGCCGCTGGGTTCTTAGCCAGCGCCAATGAGCCGCTGGTTTCCTTGTCTAGGCGGTGGCAGGCCTGCACATCATCATACACTTCGCGGGCCAGACGCAGGATGTTGGGCGCGCCGCCAAACCGCTCGTCGAGGGTAGCTAAAAAGGGGGGTTTGTTGATGACGACGTAGTCCTCGTCTTCAAACAGAATCAGGTCTTTAAACTCGGGTAGCTTCATAAGGAGCTACAAAGGTACGGAAGGTGAAATTGAGAAAAGGTAATGACGTGCTTCACCCATCACTTCAGCACCTCGTCGCCTTTCACCTCTTTCCCTGTAGCTAGCTTTGGTTTAGGAAGCTTAAACTCCAGCGTAGTACCCTGGCCTAGCTCACTCTGCACCCGGATGGTAGACTTGTGCGCCTCCACAATGTGCTTGCTGATAGCGAGGCCTAGGCCCGAGCCGCCCGCCTCCCGCGACTCCCGGCTCCGGCTTTTATCGATGCGGTAGAATCGCTCAAAGATGCGGTTTTGATGCTGCTTCGGAATGCCTTCTCCATCGTCGTGCACGCTGATACGGATACTTTTGCCGCTCTCCACCAGCGCTACCGTTACGTGGCCATTTTCCCGGCCATACTTAATGGCGTTGTCAATAAGATTGATGAGTACCTGGCGGATGCGGTTGCGGTCGGCCAGCACCTGTAGGCCACCGGCCGGGAATTCTGCCGGCGACAACGCTAACTGCACGTTGCGACGGGCCGCCTTCAACTCTAATTGTTCAAAAATATCGTGCACGAGTTGCACCAGGTCGAAGCTTTGGCGGCGCATACGTACCACGCCTTTCTCTAGTTGCGAAATCGTGACCAGATCCTGTACTAGTGCATCCAGGGCATCGAGGCTGGAGGCCGCTTTGGCTAGGAACTTCTTGCGCGTGAACTCATCCACTTCATCGTCATCCAGAATGGTATGCACAAAGCCCTGCGCTGCAAAAATGGGCGTTTTCAGCTCGTGCGATACATCGGCCAGAAACTCGCGCCGTAATACCTGCAGGCGCTTCAGCTCATCAATTTCCTGCTGCTTGCGCTGGGCCATGTCCAGAATCTCGTCGCGCATGCGCTTAAGAGGCTCCGGCCGAAACAGAAACTTGTTTGACATGCGCCGGAATTCCTTGCGCTTGATGTGCTCCAGGCCCTCATAGATGTTGTTGATTTCCTGGAAAATGAGAGCCTCAAACATGAGGTAGAGGAGCAGGAAGCAGGCCGCAATACTGATGCCCGCCACCAGTACGCCTTCCCGCAGGGGTAATCGGGGGCCTAGCCAAGCCAGTAAGCTGAGAATGGTAGCCACCAGCAACGACAGTAGTATGGCAATGGTGCGGGAAGAGAGTTTCATTCTCTAAAGGAAGAGCGCGAAAGGCTACTAGGTAACGAGCCTACATGGAGGCTCAATGGTATGAGGAAAGGACCTTACTTGCCTGAACGACTGGCCTAGCAGCGGCTCGCTCAAACTAGTAAGGTCCTTTTGGTAACAGGCTGACGGGGGCAACGAGGCTTAGTCGATATTGAACTTGTAGCCTACGCCCTTGATGGTTTGGATGTGATGGTCGCCGACTTTCTCTCGGACTTTGCGCACGTGCACATCCACGGTGCGGGCTAGCACAAATACGTCGTTGCCCCAAATATTCTGCAGCAGCTCATCGCGGCCGAAGACTTTGTGGGGTGAGGCGGCCAGGAAAGCCAGCAGCTCGAACTCCTTTTTGGGTAAGCTGATTTTCTTGCCTTCCTGGTACACGGCAAAACCGGTGCGGTCAATCTTCAGGCCGTTGATTTCGATGCTGTCGGTCTGGACCTGGGGGTCTTTGTCGCGGCGCACGAAGGCAGCCAGGCGGCTCATCAGGGCGCGCGGCTTGATGGGCTTGGCAATGAAGTCGTCGGCACCAGCTTCAAAGGCGGCTACTTCCGAAAACTCCTCGGCACGGGCCGTTAGGAAAATGATATAGGTTTCCTTGAACCGGGGCATTTCGCGGAGCTGGCGGCAGGCCGCAATGCCATCTAGGTTGGGCATCATCACGTCCAGTAGAATGATGTCGGGACCAAACTGCGGGGCTACCTCAAGGGCCTTGCGGCCGTCGGGGGCGGAGGCCACCTCGTAGCCTTCCTTGCGCAGGTTGTACTCCAGCAGCTCCACGATGTCCGGATCATCATCGACTACTAGGATTTTGTAAGCGTTGGGGTTGGCGGTTGGCTGCACGTTGCGGGGCGGTTTAGGGTAAAACAGAATGCGCGAGTTCAAAAGTACCGCCGGCCGACGGGCGCGGCGTGTTACGTTTTCATTACCGCCGACCACGGGTTGGCGTGGTGCAACGGCAACAGCGGTGATTTCCTCAGATTCCGACCAAGAGGTTGCTGGCTGCCAGGACGATTCGGTGAAATCCATACGGTGGAGGTTGAAAAATGAGGCAAAAAAAAAGCGACCCAGACGGAGTCGCTTTTAGGCAGAGTCAATTTTTAGCTACCAGATTCAGACGGTTTCGCAGGCCTTGATATTTATACATATCAACTTTTACAGCCCCCAATACCAGTTCTGCCTGAATCAGCACCGGAATTTTATTACGGTCGTCGGAGAGGTATACCGAGACGGCATTTTCTCCGCGGAAGAGTTTATTGTCGGGCATTTTCGGGACGAGCCGGATGGCGCGGATGGCACCTGCTTTGGTTTCAACGGTTTCTCGGCCTTTGTAAATCACATCCATGTTGAAGACTTCCTCATCAAAGAACCCCTGTACCTTGATAATTTCTCCCACCTTCCGTTGGTCGTAGTTGAGAGTGCGAAGGTAATAAAAGCCGCTGACGATGTCCTGAACGTTATTTGGAGTTTTGAAAGTGCCCCGTTTCACGTCATTCTTGTTCCGCTTGTGGCTTTCGACGGCGGCCACATCCCGGGCATGATCGAAGTCGACGGTTTCTTGCTTACGGTAATTCTTCTCCTCGATGTTGCGGAAAAAGCGCTGGGGCAAGATGCTGGTGGTATCGATGTAAGACCGCCACGTGTCCCGAATACGCAGAAAATAATCGAAGGAGCCCGTGGTACGCCCCGTGACGGTAGCCCGGAAGCAAGGGCGCTCATTCACGCGGTGAATGTTATCAGCCAGCTCAATAGTAGCTTCAGCCGCGTTGATCAGGCCGTAATGCACTTTGTACTGTAGCACTTCGCCTTTGGCAAAGCTATTATTCGGGATAGTACGCGTCGCATCGGAAGGCCCAAAAGCAGTTAGCAGTGCCGCTAACGGCAGAAGAAGTGAAGGAAAAAGGAACCAGCGGCGAGTCATGTAATAACGGCGAAATAGGATATAGCCGGTGCCTTCTCAAATGCGATGCCAGCAAAGATAATGGATTCAACCCGGGCATGAATACGTCTCTACGGAAAGCTCACGAAGATTGGTTTTAGCAGCTGCAAACTAGCAATAAGCTGCACAAAAAAAGACCCCGCCTGTATATCGGCGGGGTCTTTTACATTGCTAAGCACAAGTGGCCTACAGCTCTACGGTGTCGTCGTCGTCGAGGGTGCGGTCTTCCGGAATAGCCGCCAGAGCAGCTTCCGGCTCCCCTTTCACCATGGCGCGAATTTGCGCCTCGATTTTATCGGCTAACTCTGGGTTATCCTGCAGAATGGTTTTAACACCTTCGCGACCCTGGCCCAAGCGGTTGCCATCGTACGAGAACCACGAGCCCGACTTGGCGATAATGCCCATGTCTACGCCCAGGTCCAGAATCTCGCCTACTTTCGAAATGCCTTCGTTGTAGATGATATCGAACTCAATCACTTTGAAGGGAGGAGCAACTTTGTTCTTCACCACCTTCACCTTGGTGCGGTTACCGGTTACGTTGTCCTTGTCTTCCTTGATCTGGCCAATCCGACGGATGTCGAGACGTACCGAAGCGTAGAATTTCAGGGCGTTACCACCGGTAGTGGTTTCGGGCGAGCCGAACATTACACCGATCTTCTCACGCAGCTGGTTAATGAAGATGCAGAGGCAGTTGGTTTTGTTGATGGTACCGGTGAGCTTCCGCAGCGCCTGCGACATCAGACGAGCGTGCAGACCCACTTTCGAGTCGCCCATATCGCCTTCCAGTTCGCCTTTCGGCACCAGTGCAGCTACAGAGTCAATTACGATGATGTCGATGGCACCTGAGGAAATCAGCTGATCGGCAATTTCCAGAGCTTGCTCACCATTATCGGGCTGTGCAATCAGCAGGTTTTCGGTATCGATGCCCAGCTTCTTGGCGTACAGCGGGTCGAAGGCGTGCTCGGCGTCGATGAAGGCCGCGATGCCGCCTTTCTTCTGCGCCTCAGCAATTGCGTGCATGGTCAGGGTCGTCTTACCCGACGATTCTGGGCCGTAGATTTCCACTACGCGGCCTTTTGGTAGGCCACCCACACCCAGGGCAATATCCAGACCCAGCGAACCGGTGCTGATGACTTCGACGTCCATCACCTTGTTGTCGCTGAGCTTCATCACGGTGCCTTTGCCGTAGTTCTTGTCCAGCTTGTCCAGCGTCAGCTGGAGGGCTTTCATTTTCTCGGCGTTGGCGTTGACGGCCTTGTCAGTGGTTGCAGCCATACTTCTATAGAGGGGGTTATTGAGAAATGCTTCTTAGGTTTGGTGAATGTAGCCCTTTTGACTGGCTCGCGCAATGTGGCGAGTGGCCTAGTGGAGCTGCATTGCTAGCCCCTTTTCGGGCCGGCTCATGGTAACGCCGCCGGGCTATATTTTGTGCCCACAATGCTAAAAAAATTCGTCGGTTTTAGGATGTTTTTTCTGTGCTAAAATTTTTAGGAAACAGCCCCTTTTCTACCTTCCTGATACTGACCTTAGTAGCGTGGCTGAGTGGCCTAGAGCCAGCTTGCGCGCAGCTAGACAACCGAGCCTTTACGCGACCCATGCCCTTGGGCCCAGCGTATGAGCACCAATTGCGCCTAGACGTAGAAGGCTTCCTGTTCAACAAAGACAACGAGTACTTTAATAAGATTGACCCCGGCCTGACCTACTTTGGAGCGCAGCTGGCGCCCCGGTTGGTGTATTTTCCGTCGGACCATCTGCGGCTGGAAGCAGGTGTTTTCTTATGGAAGGACTACGGCACCCCCCGGCTGCGGCAAGTACGCCCGTTGTTTACTGTACGGTACCAGCAGGGGCGCCACAGCCTGCTGTTTGGCAACATTCAGGGCAACCTCTACCACGGCTACATTGAGCCGATGTTTGACTTCGAGCGCGTGATTACGAACCGCTTGGAAGAAGGTACTCAGTACTTGTATCAGTCGCCACGTACCAACCTTGATGCCTGGGTGAATTGGCAGCGTCAGCAGTACCGCTACAGCAACTTTCAGGAAGAAGTGGCTGGTGGTCTGACGGCGGAGCACCGGCTACTCAACGACTCAGCAGAGTGGGTGGTAGGCCTGCCGTTTCAGTTTACGGCTACTCATCGAGGTGGCCAGATTGACACCATTGATAAACCCCTGCAAACGCTGTTTAACGCGGCTACTGGCCTACGTGTGCGCCGGGCGTTGCCCTACAACTTTGTGTCGGCCGTGCACTTCGACGGTTACGTGACGTATTTCCACGATTATTCTTTTACTAAAGAATTGCCCTTCCAGAGCGGAACAGGGCTATACCTCAACGCAGGGGTAGATACCAAGCTGTCTACCGTGCAAGTGGCCTACTGGCATGGCAACGGGTACATTTCGCCTTTGGGTGGGCGCCTATATCGCTCCATATCTGTCTCGCCGGCTGACCCCGATTACGTAGAGCGGCAGAGGCAGCTGCTGATTTTGCGCGTACTGCGTGACTACCGCTTGCCCGGCAACCTCATCCTGACCACGCGCTTTGAGCCGCTCTACGACTTGAACAACGGACTGTTTGACTTCTCCTTTGCCCTGTACATGAACTTCAACCAGAGCTTTCTGCTCAAGAAGTTGCGGCACGACGCAAACTAGTGGCCTACGGACCGGTGCACCTGATTAGAGCTCTACCTAGTCTCCTCCCGCCTTCGAATGTAGTAGCGGATAGAGCGGTCCGCACAGGGTTGGAGCAGGCGTGGCCGCGGTGGCAGAGGCGTAAAGGCAGCTGATTCAGCTACGGCACAGCTGCGCGGGTTATCGGCGCGGCAGCGGATAAGCAGCCGCTCAGCCCTTAGCGTGGTAAACCCAAAGGGCACTATCGCGGCCAAAGCCTCGCGGGCGTAGCCGTGTCCTTCAGCTGCAGCCGAAAGATAGTACCCTATTTCGGCGGAAATAGGGGTGGTCCAGTTCGGCTTGAGGCTAATGTCGCCGAGGTACGCCTGGGTTTGCGTGTGCCAGATGCCGAATACATATAAGCGGCCGGCTTGCCAGTCTTGCGCAAACATAGCCAGCACCGTTGCTGCGTCGGGTAAGTGTTGCACGCTGGCCTCCCGGTTGGGAAAAGCGGGGCGTAGGCGCGGGCGGTCCTCGTCAATTACTTGAAAGAATGCGGCCTGATCGGAGGGCAGGTAGGGGCGTAGCGTGAGCCGGGCTGATAGCAGCGGGGTGTGAGCAGGAGCACGAAGAGGCGGTGAGGCGGCGTACATGATTTTGGGCAGTTGCCGGCCAAACGTCCGGGGAATAAGCCACAGAAGGCAAAGTGGTTGCTACGTGACCTACGCAACAAAAACCTGTCGGGCTGCACTTCGTTCAGGAAAATGGCTCTGCTGCCTCTGGGCAGGCTGAGCTGGGCGTAGGCCAGTTGCCGCGCTGCATTTTATCACTCAATCATTTACTCCGATGAAAGGAAGACTTGAAAATAAAGTAGCTATTGTAACCGGCGGTGGTTCCGGTATTGGAGAAGCCATCAGCAAGAAGTTTGCTCGTGAAGGCGCGGCCGTGGTAGTAGTAGGCCTAGACTCTGACCCAGTACGCGAAGTGGTAGATGAAATCTTGGCTGAGGGAGGCCGTGCTATTGGGTACCTCGCCGACATCTCCTTGGAAGAAGCCGCCGAATCGTGCGTGAAAGCGGCTGTGAAAGAGTTTGGCAAACTGGACATCCTGGTAAACAATGCCGGCGCTTTCCCAACAACTTCCACCATTGATAAATATCCGCTGGAAGCTTTTGAGTACATGATTAAGAACAACATCTACTCGAACTTCATGATGACCAAGGCGGCCATTCCGCACCTGCAGAAAACGCACGGCAACATTGTGTCAGCCGGCTCCGAAGCTGGCCATATGGGCGAGCCTCAGAACACACCCTACGGTGGCACCAAAGGCTTTGTGCACGCTTTTCAAAAGGGTGTGGCAGTAGAGCAGGCTAAGTTTGGTGTGCGCTCCAACATTGTTGGCCCCGGCCCAATCGATACGGCCTGGACTCATAAGGAAACGGGCCCCATGGATGCTAAAATGGAAAAATTAACCACGCAAGGCGTACCTATGGGCCGCCGTGGTACGCCAGAAGAAGTAGCCAACGTCTACCTATTCTTAGCTTCGGATGAGGCGAGCTTCGTCACGGGCTCTATCTATTATGTAGATGGGGGCGTAACCGTATCTAAAGGCCCGCACGGCGATGAAGTGCCTAGCCACCTCAAGAAGGAGCCCGTTGGTGAGCTTGACCTCAAGCACTCCAAAGACGGCAATACCAAGGTGCGCAAAGAGGCACTGGCTTCCATGTCATAGTGCGGGAAAACCATAGCGCAATAAAACAAAAGCGCCGCTTCTGCAGAAGTGGCGCTTTTGTTTTAGGTAGTGCAGGCAGGTGGCTAGGCCACTCCCTGACTATTTCTGCAAGGCAATACCGTTGCCCGAACGAGACTGTGGTGGGCTGCCCAAGGCGTGCTGGGTGCGCATCACGTTTACAAGGCGAGCGGCTTCATTGAAAAACTCCAGGCGACGGATCAGCATTTCCTTGGTGAGCACTCGGCCTTCGGGCGTCCGCATCATGGCCTTTTTGTCTTCCAGAATGCGGCGCATTGTAGCCTCGGTAGCCGACTCATGCTGCAGGTACTGGGCAGCAAATTCGCGGATGGTATCGAGGCCCTGGGTGGTAAGGCGAAAATGCTCGCCCCCTTGGTTGAGGACTTCGCACAGCACATATACCTCAATGGGCAACGACGTGGGAAGATGGGTGGTGCGAACATTGAGGCCTGCATCCAGCGCATCAAGAATGATTCGGACGTTGCGCTCAAACTGCTGGTAGTAACCGGCTGCTTCCATATGGGCTAGGGGACTTAAAAACTCAGGGACTTTGTAGGCTGCGCCTATACGTTGACTACACCTGTGGCCCCTGAGGCTCTACTTATAAAAGTTCTTTTACAATCTGCTCTACGGTGATGCCTTCGGCTTCGGCCTTAAAGTTACGCACCAAACGGTGGCGCAAAATGGGCAAGGCCACGGCTTTCACGTCTTCAATATCGGGCGAATATTTGCCGTTGAGCAGCGCGTTGCACTTGGCTCCTACAATTAGGTGCTGAGAAGCCCGCGGGCCAGCTCCCCATTCCAGCAGTTGCGTGGCGCGGGCGCCAGCCCGGTCGGTGTTAGGGCGGGTTTTATGCACTAGGCCTACGGCATACTCCACTACGTTATCGGCCACGGGCACGCGGCGCACCAGCTGCTGGTAGGCCTGGATTTCATCGGCGTGCAGAATCTTGGAGACTGTGGGTTTGGTATCGGAGGTGGTGTTCTTCACAATTTGCAGTTCCGCCTCATAGCTGGGGTAGCCCAACTCAATATTGAACATAAAGCGGTCAAGCTGCGCTTCGGGCAAGGGGTATGTACCTTCTTGCTCAATGGGGTTTTGCGTAGCCAGTACAAAGAACGGCCGCTCTAGTGGGTAGCGTTTACCAGCCACCGTCACAGCGTATTCCTGCATGCTTTCCAGTAGGGCCGCCTGCGTTTTGGGCGGCGTCCGGTTGATTTCGTCGGCCAGCACGATGTTGGCGAAGATAGGGCCCGGTACAAAGTGGAAGTCGCGTTGCTGATTTAGCGTCTCGGAGCCCACAATGTCGGAGGGCATCAGGTCGGGCGTGAACTGCACCCGGTTGAAGGAAAGATCTAGCGAGTCGGCAATGGTCTGAATCAGCAGCGTTTTGGCTAAGCCAGGAACTCCCACTAGCAAGCAATGGCCTTGCGAGAATACGGCCGTCAGCACCAGCTTTACCACTTCATCCTGCCCAATAATCACCTTGCCAATTTCCTGACGCAACGTGCGGTACGCCTGCGCCAGCGAGTCGGCGGCTTCTTTATCTGATGCGAATGTTCTAGCCATAGATAAGTATGAAGAAGAGAAGTGAGGAGACGCCCATCAGGGGGCGGTAGCTACATACGCGGCTTAAAACAATAAAAGACATGAGAAGCCCTGCTTCCCATGTCTTTTATTTCACTTCAATCTTAGTTAGAGGAGGTCAAGACCTGACAGTCAACATACTGCGGGTCTACTTCCAGATAGACAGTGTTGCGGTTGGCAGCAAACCACTCATCCAGCGCTTTATTCTTTTTCTCGTTGAGAGCCGCGGCAGCAATCTTCTGGTAGTCGTCGGTGAGGTTAGCCTGATGGGGCGGGGTGTTCGACTTCAACCACAGAATACGCATGGCGTCTTTGCCGTCGTCGGTGCGGTAAGGCATGGGCGGCGTGATGCTACCCACCTTCATGGTATCAATGGCGAAAAAGATAGCCGGATCGAGCTTGTCGAGGGGTAGGTAAGAGCTACCGTCTTGGCGGTTTGCAATGAGGCCACCGTTGCCGCTCGTCAGTTTGTCTTCGGAGTTATCCTTGGCGGCTTTAGCAAACGTAATGCTGTCGCTGAGGATGCGACGGCGAAGTTTGGTCAGTTCCTGAGCGGCTTCGTTGGCATCGGCAGCGCCGGTTTCAGGCTTCAGCAGAATATGACGCGTGCTGAAGCTGTCACCTTTGCGCTCAATCAGCTGGATGAGGTGGAAGCCAAACTGCGACTCTACAACTGGCGAAAGCTGGCCGGGCTCCAGGCGCAAGGCGGCCGCCTCGTACTCAGGCACCAACTCACGACGCTTAAAGAAACCTAAGTAACCACCTTCGGCCGCCGAACCGGGGTCTTGCGAAAACTGCTTAGCCAACGTCGCGAAATCTTCGCCGCCCTGAATACGGGCGCGCAGCTCATTCAGCTTAGCTTGGGCAGCTTGCTTGGCCTTGGTATTCGTTTTGGCAAACCGGATAATCTGGCCTACTTCCACTTCTGTAGAATAGTACGGCAAGCTATCCTTGGGAATACGGTTGAAGAACTGGCGCACCTCACGGGGAGTAACCGATACTTTGCCGGAAATTTTCTCCTGCATTTCCTGCTGCACCAATTGCTCTTTCACCTGCACGCGCAGCTCTTCCTTGAGTTGCTTGACGGGTTTGTTGTAATACTCTTCGAGCTTCTTTTCCGAGCCGATCTGCTGGATGAAGTAGGCCATGCGACGGTCCAACTCGCTTCTCACCCGCGAGTCTTCCACCACTACGGAGTCAGTCTCGGCTTTGGCTAGCATGAGTTTGTTGAGGGCCAGGCTCTGCAGAATCTGGCAGCGCAGGTTGGGCGGCAGGGGCTTGCCCTCGGCGCGAGCCTGCTCCTGGGCGTAGAGGGCCTCTACGTCGGAGCGCAGGACAATCTGGTTATCGACCTTCGCGACAATGCCATCGAGAACCTGGCGGCCAACAGGGCGTCCCACGCCAAGCTGCGCGTGGCTAGCCGTAACGGATGCCGCCAGCAGGGCGGCACTCAGGAGCACCCCACGGGCCGACGTATGCAAAAAGTGAATCATGGAATCTTTACCAAGTAATGCCCACCGGAACACGTAAGCTCCGTAGGCCAGACAGCAGGCAAAACGCCAAAAGCCGCCCGTAAATTTCATCATAAATACTTTCTCCGGCAAAAACAACCCAGCGCCTCGTTGGCGGCTGCGCGTTTGGGAGTAGAGCCAGGTGAGTGGCCTAGCGTTGCATCCCCTTAAAAGAAGATAGGAGCCTAAACGGGTTTTTAGTCCATTCGAGCTCCTATCAACTGCTGAGGGCGTTCTAGGCCACTATTGCTTTGTTATCAGCTTGTCTACCTCGGCTTGGTTAATCTTCACCGGATACTTCTCGCGCAGCTGGTTGACCCATTCTTTTTCCAGGTAATTCTGGTAGTCGGAAGTAGCTTGACCGCGGGCTTCGGCGAGGGTTTTAGGGCCAGCCGGTAGTTGCTTCTCTATTTGCACGGAGTAGTAGCGGCCATCCTGTTGGGTAGTATACGTGCCGGGACCACTGGCCAAGAACTGGTCCACAGCCTTGTTGTCGCCCTTCTGGAAGTTACGCTGCTGTACCTGCACTGACAACGGGTTCTGCTCGTTCAGCAGAGCTTCCAGCGCAGTGGGGTTGGTGGTGGTAAGCTCAAAAGTTACGTTGCCGGCAGTTGCGCGCGAGTCGGCTGAGGCCGTGAGGCGGGCGGCATTGGCACCTTTGCTGCGCAGGTAGGCCACTACGCGGTCGGCACGGCGACGAGCCAGGGCTGCCGATTCGCCTTTCTTGATGTGGCCTACTACAGTTGTGCGGGTCAGCGTTTCGTCGTTGGCCAGACGGAAGGCCAACTCGTCTAGCGCGGGTACCGCGGCGGGCAGTTCGGCCGAATTAGCTTTGAAAGGAACAGGAGCGGGTAGGCCACTCTTAAGCGGGTAGCTGCCGGCCTTCTGCAACTGCTGAGCTTTGGCTAGCAGCTGAGGCGAGGCCGCACTGATTACGGTAGCCTGCACGCGGGGCTCCCACTGGTACTTGGCCTGGTTGGCGGTGAAGTACTGCTGCAGGCCAACGGTATCCTCAATGGCTTTGCTCCATACCTTCTCATCCATCAACTGGAACAGTAGAATACCGTCGCGGTACTCCTTCACTAGCATGCGGTAGTCCTCGTACTTGTTTTCCAAGTTGGCCTTTTCGTATTCGGTCAGGCTTTGGTCCACGTACTGGTCGTAGAGCTGCTGCATGGTAAAGCGCGCATCTGCTCCGGGCCGGGGCTTCTGGTTTTGCTGTACATAGGCCAGAAAGTCGGACACCAAATACGGCTTGCCCTGAATAGTAAACAGCGTTTGCGCGTCGCCAGTGGCCTTCTTGCCTTTGGCAGGCGCTGTGCTAGTAGCAGGGGCGGTATACCGGAAGCGGCCATTCACAACGGCGGTATCGGCTTTGGCGAAGGCGTAATCTTTGCCGGCCGAGTTCTCCGTGAAGTTGTTTTCCGTCCGGACGCGCTTCAGGAAAGCGGCGCGGTTCAGCTCCGCCCGCGAGTCTTTGGCCACTTTGCTTTTCAGCGTGGGCTCCATAGCCTCGAAAGAAGGCACGGGCTGCTTCTCAATCAGTCTAATGATGTGCCACCCGTAAGGCGTCTGGACTGGCCTAGACAGGTCGCCGGGTTTCTGGAGCTTGAACGCTGCTTCCTCAAAGCTCGGAATCATACGGCCCGTGCCGAAAGGAGGCAGCTCCCCACTGTTAGCCGCCGAGCCGGCATCCTCTGAGAACTGCGCCACCAGCTTTTCCCAGCTCTCTTTGCGCTGGGTAAGGCGGCTATACAGCTCATCCACTTTCTTTTTCACCGTCACTGAGTCGGCCTTAGGCATGCCGGGAGTGGTCCGGATCATAAGGTGAGCTACCTTGATTTCGCCCTGAGCCGGACGCATATCATTCACCTTGATGATGTGGTAGCCATAGCGCGTGCGTACCGGCTGCGACACCTGGCCTACGGGCGTGTTGTAAGCCACCGACTCAAACGGATACACCATTTGCATGGCCGTGAAGTAGCCCAGCTGGCCGCCATTGTCGCGGGCTGAAGGGTCCTCGGAGCTTTCCCGGGCCACCTTATTGAAATCTTCGCCGCCGGTTACACGCTGCCGCAGGGCCATAATGCGCTGGTACACGGCCAGCGTATCCTTAGGGTCGGCATCGGGCTGCACGCGCAACAGAATGTGCGAGGCATTCACTTCCTTGCTCATGCGGTCGTAGGCTTCCCGCACCAACTTGTCGGTCACGCTTTTCTCGGTGAGGTAGGGCTGGGCCAGTTGCTGCTTGTAACCGTCGAGCTCACGCTTAAAGGCCTGAGTGGTATCGAGGCCACGCTGCTCGGCCTCCAGCACCTTCAACTTGAAATTGGTATAGAGGTCGAGATACTCGGCTACGCTGGCTTTAGTGCCAAATTCGGGCGCCGAGCTATTGTTCTTGCGATATACATAGCTAAACTCCGACGTAGGAACCTGGGTGGTGCCAAGGGTTTCTACAACGGGCTGCTTGGCCGTAGCAGCAGTGGGTTTTGTGGTTTGGCAGCCGGCCAATAGCGCGGCGGCGGCAGCCGTACCAGCAAACAAAAAGCGGTTGTGCATACAGGAGGAAAGTATTCTTCTAAGCGCTCAAGCCGGCCGGAGTGTGCTCCGGGCATGGACGGCTGACCAACGCAATTTTACGGATTTTTTTCCGCCGCGCGGAGTTCGGCAATTAGTCTGCCAGACATAAAAAAAGCACCCCTTGGTAAGGGTGCTTTTCTCACTAGCTCCTAACGAAGCTTAGACTATTTTCTTATGCAGCCGACAGATATTGTGGAGCCCTTGGGTGGTAAACTCCACCCGATCCATAATGCGGTTTACCAGCATCATGCCCACTCCACCTTTTTTGCCAATCCGCACGAACTCCTGCAAATCGGGCTCCCGGTAGCTGGCAGGGGAGTAGGAAGTTGGGCTTTCATCTTCGATTTCGATGCCGAACTCCTGATTCTTCATGCTGAGCCGGACGTCCAGAAACCGTGATTCGTCTTCACTGTTGCCGTGAATAATGAGGTTGGCCACTACTTCATCCACCGCCAACACAATTTGGTTGATATGCAGCTCTGAGAGCTTGTAGTGTTCCAGAAATTCGCTCACAAAGTCACGCACTACCTTTAGGTTGCGGCGAGTGCAGCTGACTCTTATAGCGTTTTTCATTCTCTGCGGATAGTCCCGTAGGATTAAATAGCGGTAGCCTCAGCCTCTGACGGTACAATCGTCAGGAGCGAGTCTAGGCCTAGGATTTCAAATACGTTATGCACTTTTTCTTGCATGTTAAAGAACACCAGCTTCACGTTGGCATCCTGAAAGCGCTGCAGGTGCGAAATAAAAACACCTAAACCGGCAGATGAAATATAGTTCAGCCGCTGGCAGTCGATGAGCACCTTCTGGTACTCCAGAATGGAAGGCTGATTCAGCTCCGTATCAAGCAGAACGGACGAGCTGGCATCCAGTTCGCCATCCAGAACAAGGGTGAGCGTATGGTCGGTGGTGTGTTGGTTGATTTTCATATCCCAAGGCTACGTTAAAGGGGAATATCGGGTTGGGAAGCCCGGAATTTAATGACGAGCAATGTCTGGTCGTCATGCATGGGCTGCCCACGGCTAAACTCCTCTAAGTCAGTTAGGATACTCTCCTTAATAACGGCCGCATCCATGTAATAGGTGCGCTCTAGCATCTGCTGCAGGCGGTCTTCGCCGTACTCCTCACCAGCGGCGTTGCGGGCTTCCACAATGCCATCGGTGTAAATGACCATCACATCACCCGGGTTGTAATCATAAAACTGGTTCTTGATGTGCTTTTCATAAGAGTCGTTGCGGATGATGCCCAAGCCTAGGCCAGCCGTGTGGAAGTATGATACCTCCTCCTTAATGGAGTGGTAATACAGCGTGTGGCAATGGCCAGCTCGTGCGAATACAAACCCGCCATGCTCATAATCAATGATATAGAGCGACGCCGTTATGAAGGCAGACCGCTCTAAGCAGCGAGCCAGAGCGCTGTTGGCCTGCGCCATAAACTTGCTGGGCACCGGAAATTTCTCTCGTTCGTTGCGGGCCAGTGGGTTTTCCTGCATCAGGGCGTGGAAGATTCCCTTCATCTGGGCTACGTGGAAGGCCGCAGTAATACCCTTGCCCGATACGTCGCCGATAAGCACGGCCAGGCGCCGGCCGGGCAAATGCAGGAAGTCATAGAAGTCGCCACCTACCTCTTTGGCCGCCTGGGCATGGGAGCTGATTTCAAACCAGTTATCAATGGGCAGGTCCTTCGGAATCAGGCTGTCCTGCACCGAGGAGGCAATTTTTAGCTCCTCCTGCACCAGCTGGTTCTGAATGGAGGCCTGCATCAGCTGCAGGTTTTCGATGCTTAGTACCGTCTGACTCGTGAAGGTCTGCAGAATGCTCAGGTTTTCGCGGTCGAAGCCCTGGCGCTGCTCTTTTAGCATGTAGAGGGCTCCGTACTGACGCTTGCTGGAGCGCAGGGGCATCACAATCATGGACCCATACGACAACTCCAAACTCCGGAAGCCGGCGCTGTTCTGCAAGTCATTGTTGAGGTACTCTATGTGGCCTAGGTTATACTCCGTGAGCAACCGCTGAATGGCCGCGGCCTGATCGGGGCTAATGTGGTAGTGCTGTCCGGTGTAGTCAATACCCTCGGTGCTTTCTACCTCCAGCCAAGCTGCATCCGCCTCTACCGTCTGAATGGCCGAATCGAAAAGCATGCGGTACACCTCCTCGGGCGTTTGACTTTTCTGGATGAGCTGGGTCAGGCGCTGCAGACTCAGGATTTCTTCGCGCTTCTGCTCAAATACGCCGGCTGTGGGCAAGTTAAAGAACGTTACCATCAGCCCCATAAAGGCGTAAAACGCCGCGAAGAACGCGTTCAGCACCAAAAAGGCGTGCTGCGGAGCCGGTGCTACCAGCAGGGGGTCATATTGAGTTTGTAAGAAGTAAGCGGCGAAGACGCCCATTGCTACAATAATGCCCGCCTGCAGCAATACAGCCTGAATTTTCTGACGCCGGTTAAGATAGGCCACCCATTTTTGATGGCTGCTGATGTACACGCCCAGCACCGCTAGGCCACCCAACAGGGCTGTCGTCAGGCTATAGGGCAATGACCGGGGTACCAGGCTCAGAAGCAGCGTGATGCCTAATAGCAACTCAAACCACTCCCAAATGCGGCGTAACCGGGCTGAGGAGCGGAAAAGGACCAAGGAGCGCCAGCTGTAGTTGGTGCGAGCCAGGAAGAGGATGAACAGGCCTACATTCACGGTGTAAAGCACCGTAAACAGCATGGGGCTAGTGCTGGGCACCTGGGTTTTCAACAGCCGCTCAATTAGGTGCAGCAGCACGCAAATGGTGGCCAGCAGACCAGGGCCGAAAACCAAGCTGCGGAGCAGGCCTACGAAATCAAGCCCACGCAAACGGTCGGGACGAGCACGCTCCTGCAGAAATACGGCAGCAGCGAATATAGCCTGCACTCCCAGCAACAGCCAGCTTGGTGGGGTACCAACTCCGGGCGCCAGCGTGGGGCGGGCGTAGAGAAGCGTACACACCAGAAGCCCCACCCAACTGAGTAAGGCAAATGGCTGCATAAAGGAAGATAACTTCCGGGAGAGAGACATGAATCGGGGTTGAGTACAGAGGCCTAGAGACCGGCAAGCGGGCTAAAAGGACAGCCAAGATACAGGGCTGGAAGCTAACTCTTGTTGTGTTCTAACGAAATTAGGTATTGGGCAGGGGGTAAGCCGCTGGCAATGCGGCCTCAATAAAAATAAATTTGCCGATGACCCAAGAAGGCCATCGGCAAACTCTGTGAGCCTTAAGCTCAACCATAATTACCGGCTGCTATAGTTGGGAGCCTCGCGGGTGATCTGCACGTCGTGGGGGTGCGACTCGCGCAGGCCGGCGCCCGTGATGCGTACAAAGCGAGCAGTTTGCAGCGCCTCAATGGTGGCAGCTCCGCAGTAGCCCATGCCGGCGCGTAGGCCACCCGAGAGTTGGTAGAGTACTTCCGAGGCTAATCCCTTGTATGGCACGCGGCCTACAATGCCCTCAGGCACCAGCTTTTTCACGTCATCCTCAGCATCCTGGAAATACCGGTCCTTGGAGCCTTCTTCCATGGCTTCAACCGAGCCCATACCACGGTAGCTCTTGTACTTGCGGCCTTCAAAGAGCGTCACCTCGCCGGGGGCCTCTTCGGTACCAGCCAGCAAAGAACCAATCATGATGGTGCCGGCGCCGGCGGCCAGAGCCTTCACCACGTCGCCGGAGTATTTAATGCCACCATCAGCAATGAGCGGTACGCCGGTGCCTTCTAGGCCACGGGCAGCTTCTAGCACGGCCGAAAGCTGGGGAACGCCAATGCCGGCAATAATGCGGGTAGTGCAGATGGAGCCGGGGCCCACACCCACTTTCACGGCGTCGGCACCAGCATCGGCCAGGGCGCGGGCACCTTCGGCAGTAGCCACATTACCGGCAATTACCTCCAGCTTCGGGAAACGCTCTTTGATATTGCGCACGGCGTCGAGTACGCCTTTGCTGTGGCCGTGAGCAGTATCTACGCTTACTACGTCTACGCCAGCTTCCACCAGCGCGGCAATGCGGTCCATCAAGTCGGCGGTTACGCCCACGGCGGCTCCCACGCGCAGACGCCCGAACTCGTCTTTGCAGGCGTTGGGCGTGCGGCGGCGCTTCCGAATGTCCTTATACGTAATGAGGCCCACGAGACGACCTTCGGTATCTACTACGGGCAGCTTCTCTACTTTCGACTCCTGCAGAATGTCTTCGGCTAGGTTTTGGTCGGTGCCGGCGTCAGCGGTTACCAGGTTCTCGCTGGTCATCACCTCCGATACCGAGCGGGTCATGTCTTTCTCGAAACGTAAGTCACGGTTAGTTAGAATGCCTTTGAGGCGGCGCTGGTCATCCACAATCGGAATACCCCCGATGTTGTTGTTGCGCATCAGCTTCTTGGCATCAGCCAGAGTAGCAGTTTCTTCCAGCGTGAAGGGGTCCAGGATCATGCCGCTCTCTGAGCGCTTCACCCGGCGCACAAGCTCGGCCTGGGCCTTAATGCTCATGTTCTTATGAATCATGCCAATGCCACCTTCCTGGGCCATAGCAATAGCCATTTCGGCCTCGGTCACGGTGTCCATGGCCGCGGAAACGAAGGGAAGCTTAAGCCGGATGTTGCGGGTGAGCTGGGAGCTGGGGTCGGCGTCGCGGGGCAGTACTTCCGAATAACCGGGCAGTAGCAGGACGTCGTCGTAGGTAAGCGCCTCGAAGGCAATTTTGGCAGCGTGGTCGGCCATGGCAACAAGTAGGTTAGGTTCCGCTTATTGCCGGGTAAATTTACGGCGAATAATTGGGTTTCCGGTGTTCGGCTTCTCGATTTCCAAATTGTGCTTATGTTAAATCTTGCCTAAACAGCCGTGAGCGTACATTTTTCACTTGCAGCCAAGGACAGAAAAAGCCCCAGTGAAAATCACCGGGGCTTTCTGCTGAGGGGAGTTAGTAGGGAGAGCGGAACGTGCGTTTAGCGGCACTGGCCTAGCCAAGATGGGCTAAGCCGGCGTATGCACAAATATGAAGTGGCTAGATGAGCAGAGCATGAGTTCTGCATGGCAGGGAGAGTAATGGTGGAGGGCTCGCGCAAATGGCTGCTAACGCCCGGGCTTAGCTAGGCCACGCAAAACCCTGCGCTGTTCTCAGCAGTTATACTTCCCAGCCTCCCAACTCTTGGAGAGGCGCTTTCTCATTATTTCCCCTCGAATCTTCATGGCAACCCCTAAAACCTGGTTTATCACCGGCGTCAGCACCGGTTTCGGCAAAGAGCTAGCCGAATATTGCCTTCAGAACGGCGACAAAGTAGCCGCTACCTTCCGCAAGCAAGAGCAGGCCGATGAGTTTACGCAAAAAGCCGGCGAAAACGGCCGGGGCTTTGTGTGCGATGTTGTGCAGGAGCAGCAAGTAAAGCAAGCAGTGGAAGGTGCCATTCAGCACTTCGGACAGCTCGATGTCATCGTAAACAATGCGGGCTACGGCTCCCTGGGCAGCATTGAGGAAATTGATGATGCTGAGGTGCAGCGCCAATTCGATGTGAACGTGTTTGGGCCGCTGCGCGTGTTGCGGGCCGTGCTGCCCCACCTGCGCGAGCGGAGAAGTGGCCACGTGCTCAACATCACCAGCATCGGGGGCCTGAAAACCTTCCCTGGTGTGGGCGTGTACAATGCCAGTAAATTTGCCCTGGAAGCCATTGGGGAGAGCCTGGCCCAGCAAGTAGCCCCGCTCGGCATCAAGGTTACCAACATTGAGCCCAGCGGCTTCCGCACTGAGTGGGCCGGCAGCTCGGCTACCTACGCCGATACCAATATTGAAGACTACCGCTCCACGGTGGGTGAAAACCTGAAGGGCATTCAGGGCTATAGCGGCAAGCAGCCCGGCGACCCACAGCGTGCCGCCAAAATCATGTTCGACGTGGTGCGCCAGGAGAATCCGCCGCTGCACCTACCCCTCGGCAAAGCTGCCGTGAAAGGTGCCCGCGAAAAATTCACTGGCCTAGTGAAAGAGCTGGAAGCAGTAGCCGACCTTGGCGACTCCGCCGACTTCCCGGCTGGCGAATAAGTAAAGCTTGTTTCAATAAAAAGCCCCGCAGTGCACAACTGCGGGGCTTTTGCTGTATGGCAAGAGAAACAGACCAATTAGAATTTAGCGCCGATGCCCAGCTGAAACTCCCTGATACGGTACTCAGCATCATAGGTGTACGGACCATTCACATTGCCTTCAAAATGTGAAGCTCCCGGGATGAGCACATTGTAGGGAGTATCAGAAACGGTGGCCGAGAGCAAGAGCCGGTCGTTAGTGAAATACAAGCCCGGCTGAATGAAGGTGTAGCTGTAACCGTCTTTGCTGAGGTTCACCATTTGTCCTACCGATACGCCAGGCATCAGGTGGCCCGTAGCCCCAATGTTGAACTGGTAGTGAATACCCCAGTCGGCGCGGGCACGGGTCAGCAAGCGGCTGATGTGCTGTTGTTCGTAGGAGGTAATCATGCTGTTGACTACGGTTTGGGTATAGCCAGTTTTGTAGTTCAGATGCTGCATATCGAGCCCTACCGTGCCCGAAAGCACCACATGCTCCGACAACGGTTTGAAGGCCTTGACCTGCATAAAGCCCGAGAAGGTGTTCCGAATAGTTACGCGGCGGTCGGCTTCCGAAAAGATAGGTGTGGCCGACTGGGGCCGGTAGGTGCCGCCGTAAGACATTGCGCGAAAGTCGCTGATTTTTGGGCCCGCCTCAAAATAGAACCGCCACTTGGTGGGCGTATACTGAGCAATACTTTCATGACTTAAGAAGCTGCCGGCCAAGGTCAACAAAAGGGCGGGAACGTAGGATTTGAGCATATATGGGAAGGTAGAAAAGAGGTAAGGCGTAGGTGAGAGAGTCCGCTAAACCCAAGGATTATGCCGAAATATTGACGCCAGCTAATATTTAATAAAACAGGGTTGGTGGGGCCTGGTAAAAGTTAAGTGTGGCCTAGAGCCCATTCTGCTTTTTGGTGCCCCGAATGGCTTGCGCCTCTAGCGGATTTTCGGGCCAGTAATGCTTGGGGTAGCGGCCGCGCAGCTCCTTACGCACCTCAAAGTAGCTGCTAGTCCAGAAGCTGCGTAGGTCACGCGTGACCTGTGCCGAGCGGTAGCCGGGCGAGAGCAGGTGTAGCGTGAGGGGCACGCGCCCGCCGCCCACCGTGGGCGTATCCAGCAGGCCAAACACTTCCTGCAACCGCACGGCCAGCACTGGGGCTGCTGGCTCGGAGTAGTCTAGCCGGATGTTGGAGCCGGTGGGTACTTCTAGGTGAGACGGAGCCAACCGATCAAGCTCTTGGCGCTGCGCCCAACCTCCAGGCAGGCGGTTAAGGAGGGCTTCGCCTAAGTCAACTCGGCTCAGCTCGGTCAGCGACTTTACGTTGGTGAGGTAGGGACTTAGCCAGTCTTCCAACTCATCCAGCAATTGCTCATCCGATACACTAGGCCAGTTCTCGGGGAACAGGTGGTGAAGAAATGCTAGTCGTTCCCGCGTCTGGGTGGCGGCTTCACTCCAGGGCAGACGGTTAATACTTGCGGCCTTTAGAGCACCTAGTAAGGCGGTTGTAATGGCCTCGGGGCTGGGGTTGGGTAAGTTGGCTTCTGATAACACTAGGGCACCCAAGCGGCGCAGGCGGCGCGCCAGAACGCGGCCAGTGGCATCGTCCCAGCGGACTTCCTCCAGCGTTTCAATCTGTTCCGTGAAGTGTTCTTCCAGCTCCGCCTTGCTCAGCGGAGCCGCTAGGCCAGCCCGTGGCTGGGCGGCGGTGCCATCTAGTGCCGCCACGGCAAAGAAGACATCCTGGGAGCTAAAGAACTCGGCGGGCAGCGTGGCGCGCTGGCCCGTGACCAGGCGCACGCGCTCCGGGGTTTCGCGTTGGCCTAGGCGGTCGGGGTAGGCCAGAGCAGCTAGCAGGCCGGCTACATCAGGTTCTATTTCTCCTTTTACTCCGGCACGGTTGCGCAGCACGGCCGCCGCTTCGCGCACCCGGCGCACCGCCCCAGCATCGGGGTGCAGGCCGGGTAGCGGGGCCCGTCCCGTGGCCAAAGCTTCCAGGCGCAGTCGCAGATCCGGCGGCCCAAAAGAACCATCGGCGGGGCGCAGAATGTCGCGTTCGGTGAGCAAGGCGGCCAGGGCGCAGGCGGTAGCACCATGCCCAATTTCCTTGCCGCGCACCACTAGGTGGGCTAGGCGGGGCGCTAGGCCTAGGCCAGCCAACAGGCGCCCATGGGCGGTGGGCAGACCATCGGGCGTGAGAGCCTGAAGGCGCACCAGCAACTCGCGGGCCTGAGCTAAAGCCGGGGCGGGCGGCGCATCGAGCCAGCGCAGGGCCGAGGCGTCGCGGGCACCCCAAAGGGCCAGCTCCAGAGCCAGGACGCTGAGGTCAGCGGTAAGGATTTCCGGGGCGAGATGGTGTGGGAGCTGTTCGTAGTCGTGGGCGGTCCAGAGGCGGTAGCAGGTGCCGGGCCCGAGGCGGCCGGCGCGGCCCCGGCGCTGGTCGGCGGCGGCTTGGCTCACGGGCTCGGTGCCCAAGGTGGTGAGGCCAGTGCGCGGCTCGAAGCGCGGCACGCGGGCATACCCGCCATCCACCACTATCGTGACGCCCTCAATGGTTAAACTGGTTTCGGCGATGCTGGTGGCCAGCACAATTTTGCGGCGGCCGCGCGGCGCCGGGCGGAGGGCAGCATCTTGCTGCTCAGCGGGCAACTCTCCGTGCAGAGTGTGCACGTCAATGGTGTCGGGCAGGGAGGCGAGCTTGTCGGCCACGCGGCGCTGGTCGGCTAGGCCAGGTAAGAATACCAGCACGTCGCCGGTGGGGTGCTCCGCCAAAGCTTCCCGAATAATGACCGGTGTGAGGTCTTGCAGCTTCTCGTGCGGCCGGCGGCTAGCGGAAGCGGCCCGTGCGGGGCTCAGGTAGTGCGTTTCTACCGGGAACATGCGGCCCAGGCTGCGTACTACCGGCGCGCCCAGCCAAGCCCCCAGCCGGTCGGCATCCAGCGTGGCCGACATTACCAGCACCCGCAGATCAGGGCGCAGCACGCTTTGGGCATCCAGCGCCAGCGCTAGGCCTAGGTCGGCCTGTAGGCTGCGCTCGTGAAATTCGTCAAACAGCACCGCCGCCACTCCTTCCAGGGCGGGGTCGTCCTGGAGTTGACGGGTTAGGATTACCTCCGTGACAACCTCAATGCGCGTTTGGGCCGATACTTTGCTTTCCAGGCGCATACGGTACCCGACGGTTTGCCCCACGGGCTCGCCCAAGAGTTGGGCCATGCGCGTGGCCGCCGCCCGCGCCGCCAGCCGCCGTGGCTCCAGTACAATGATGCGGCCCCCTTCCCGCCAAGCAGCTTCCAGCAGAGCCAATGGCACCACCGTGGTTTTTCCGGCACCCGGCGGGGCTTGCAGCACGGCTACATTGTGCGTTTCCAGTGTCTGGAGCAGTTCGGGTAGCGCGTCATTTATGGGTAGATCGGGGAGGAGCATGGGAGTCGTTCAGGCAGAGGGAGCCCGCAGAGGGCGCGGGGTTTTCGCGGAAGGCGCTGAGCTGTTCTGGTTGAAAACCGACTGGCCTAGTACACCGCCACCGACGGGTCGACGCGGGTGCTCCAGGCGTGAATGCCGCCGCGCAGGTTCAGCAGATTGGTCATTTCGTGGCGGTGCTGCAGGTAGGCCAGGGCCTGCATAGAGCGCACTCCGTGGTGGCAAATGAGCACCGTAGGCCTATCGGGGTCAATTTCTTCTACCCGGCTGGCCAGCTCACCCAACGGAATAAGGTAGCTGCCCTCGATGCGGCAGTATTCGTACTCTTCGGGCTGGCGCACGTCGATGAGCTGGAGGTCGTCGCCGCGCTGCAGGCGGGCGTGCAGGTCTTCGGGGGTGAGTTCAGGGAGCATAAGCGGCAAGGCCAGAGAGGAAGAAAAAGCAGAAGCAGCCGCAAAATTAACCGGTGGCGGCTTAGCTTTGGTCTTTGCCGCCGCCCAGGCTAGGGAGGAGTGGCCTAGCTTGACCTTAACCGGACGTTTCATTTTGTCGCAGTCGTTGTACGAACTCTGGACCGCCGCCGCGGGCAACACGCCCCTGGAGTGGGTGGCCGTGCTTACCGGTTTTGCCTGCGTGTGGCTGGCGGCCCGCGAGTCGCTCTGGAATTTTCCCGTGGCTATCTTCAGCTGCGCGCTTTACATCGTTATCTACAACGGCGCCAAACTCTACTCCGACCGTAACCTGCAGGTGCTGTTTATTCTGCTGAGCGTGTACGGTTGGTACGAGTGGCTCTACGGCGGCCGCAGCAACACCGAGCTGCACGTTACGCGCACCTCCCGGTTGGAGTGGATTCTCTGCGGACTATTTGTGCCGTTCTTTACGGTAGGCTTCGGTACCTACCTCACGCGCTACACCGATGCGGTAGTGCTACCCGCCAACGGCTCGGCCGCGGCGGTTCAGCTGGCTCATTTTATGCCCTATATCGACAGCTTTACCACGGCCGGCAGTTTGGTGGCGCAGTTTCTGATGATGCGCAAGCGGCTTGAAAACTGGTGGCTCTGGATATTGGTCGATATCATTTATGTGCCCGTGCTCTGGTACAAGCAGCTATTCCCCACCTCAGGCCTGTACGCGCTGTATTTGGGGCTGGCTGTGTACGGCTTTTGGGAGTGGCGCCGGGCGCTGCGCAAGGCTGAATCTACTTCTCTCATATCAGCCTAATGCTTCGAATTTCCCTAACTGGGCCCGAATCGACGGGCAAGACCACGCTGAGCCAGCAATTAGCCGAGCACTACCACACGGCCTGGGCTCCCGAATATGCCCGCCAGTACTTAGAAGAGCGTGGCCCCGAGTACACGCTGGCCGACCTGGAAGACATAGCCCGCGGGCAGTTGCGGGCCGAGGAAGATGCCGTGGCGCGGGCCCAGCAGCTGGGCCGGCAGGTGGTGTTTCTGGATACCGATTTACTGGTAATTAAAATTTGGTCGGAGCATGCGTTTGGGCACTGCCCCGAGTGGATCTTGCGCCACATTGCCCAGCATCACTACAGCCTGGTGCTGCTGCTGAACGTAGATTTACCCTGGGAGCCCGACCCACTGCGGGAGCACCCCAACCACCGACAGTATTTTTACGACCTCTACCAACGTGAATTGCGCAGTCAGGTAGCGAACTTTGCTGAAATAAGTGGTACCCCGGCCCAGCGCCTAGAGCAGGCCTGCTTTCACGTTAATGAGCTGTTGCAGGCGGCCGAATCTTCCCGCCCTGCTTCCTCGTAAGGTCGCTGACCGCCACTTACATTCGAAATGACCTATTTCCTCGAGAACGAACAATGTCGCGTGGGCATCAACTCCCACGGAGCCGAGCTTAGCAGCTTTATCCGCAAGGACCTGGACGAGCTGGAGTACATCTGGGCGGCCGACCCCGCTGTGTGGGCGCGCCATGCGCCGGTGCTGTTCCCCATTGTGGGCCGCCTCCCGCACGACGAGTTCCAATACCAGGGCCAAACCTACGCGCTAGGCCAGCACGGCTTCGCCCGCGACCGGGAGTTTCAGGTGCTAGACCACTCCGGTACTGCCGTGGCCTTTGAGCTGCGCGCCGATGAAGAAAGCCGTCGCAAGTACCCTTTCGACTTTGTGCTGCGCGTGAGCTACCGCTTGGCCGGCACCATGCTCACTATAGGCTGGGAGGTTGAAAACCCCGGCACCGGCGAGCTGTTGTTCAGTATTGGCGCGCACCCGGCGTTCCGCTGCCCTCTGGTGGAAGGCGAAACTTTCGAAGACTACAAGTTTGTTTTCGACCAGCCGGTAACGGCCGAGCGGCACTTGCTGGAAGGTGGCCTACTAAATGGCAACACTGCTCCGCTGCTGAACAACCAAGAAACATTGCCCCTGAGCTACTCGCTCTTTGCCGATGATGCGCTGGTACTAAAGCATTTCGATTTTACCCACGTAACCTTGCGCAGCCGCCGCTCCGGCCACGGGGTGCGCGTGCGCTTCGATGGCTTTCCGTTTCTAGGCCTCTGGACCAAAGGTGCAAACGCGCCGTTTGTATGCATTGAGCCATGGCAAGGCATTGCCAGCTCTACTACCGATTCGGGGGAGCTAGCCGATAAAGAAGGAATTCTGACGCTAAGCCCCCATCAACAATTCTCCACTTCCTACAGCATTACTGTTGAGTAACCTTTTGGCCTGAATGTCAAACCAAGTACAAATTCGCCCCATTACGGCCGCCGAGACCTACCCGCTTCGCCACCAAGTGCTCTGGCCCCAAGAGTCGCCAGACTACGTTAAGCTGAACTACGACGACCAAGGCCACCACTTTGGCGCCTTCTATAACAACCAGCTGGTTTCCGTTATCTCCTTGTTCATTGATGGCAACGTGGCCCGCTTCCGCAAGTTTGCCACCCGCCCCGACTGCCAAGGCCAGGGCATTGGCTCGCGGCTGCTGCGCCACGTGCTGGAATACGCCCGTGACAAAGGTGCCCAGCGCATATGGTGCGATGCCCGCGCCGTGAATGAAGCCTTCTACCGCGCCTTTGGCCTGGAGCCCGAGGGTAACCGCTTTTACCGCGGCACCATTCCCTACATGCGCATGGCCCGCGACCTGAAAGAGCCCGTGCTCTAGGCCAGTCAAGAACTAAGCTTCATTAACCGAAGCAGGATTACACTGAAACGTCATGCTGAGCTTGCCGAAGCATCTCTACCGCTTTGCTAACATCTGATTAGCTCTGGTAGAGATGCTTCGACTGCGCTCAGCATGACGTTCTGTTTTTACTTGATGTGCTTCTTAGCTACACTGGCCTAGAGCAGCATGGGCTCAGTGGGGCGCACGGGCGTACGAGTGGGCCGGCCGTAGTCGGGTTCCCAATCGTTGATGGGGCGGGTAATGCCGGGCGGCAGGTCAAGGTCAGGCAAGCCATCATCAAGAGGCTCGCCGCCCTCATCGTCGTTGTCGGGTGCGGGGGGCTGCCGAAACCGCCGGCGCGGGGAGAGGAGGAAGTAGACCAGAATGGCCAAAACCACGAGCATGTAGACGATGATGTTCATGGTGAAAAAGAGTTTAAAGGTCGGACGGGATGGGACGCAGCGAGCTATAGCAAATAACGGAGGCCGCGCGGGAGTTGTTTTGTTTCGCCGGATTTTCTGAAGGCCCGGATGCTGCCTAAGTTACATGATTATCAGGCGAAAGTAAAGTAACCCGGGGCGGACTGCTGGAAGTGGCCTCCGCTTGCCTACCTTTGCTGCCAGAAGTTTTAGGGGTGCCTCTAGGCCAGTGTGGCCGTAGCGGCTGAGATCATACCCATTGAACCTGCCCGGGTAATGCCGGCGAAGGGAACAAACGATCCGCGAGCGAAACACCGAAGGTGCCGACCCCTGGCGCCAGGTCCGTTCCACCTTTCCAGTTTCATTGTTGAAAAAGGTACTAACTACCGGAGCAGCCCTGTTGGCGCTTTCGGGCTCGGCATGGGCGCAAGGCCCCGTGTCCGGCACCATTCGTGATGCCCGCACGGGCACCGCCCTGCCCGGCGCTACCATTTTGCTAGATGGCGCGGCCGTGGCCGCTGCCCCCGACGGCTCTTTCACGCTGCCCGCCGTGGCAGCTGGGGCGCACGAGCTGCGCATTACGTTTATAGGTTATGACCCCCTGGTAAGCCGGGTGCTGGGCCAGGAGGCTCCCCAGCAGCTGCAGCTTACGCTACAGCCCGGCGGCGTACTTACCGGCGATGCCCTCGTGACGGCATCGCGCGCCAACGACCGTACGGCTACGGCCTACACCAACGTGAGCAAGCAGGATCTGGCCAAGCGCAACTTCGGCCAAGACCTGCCTTACCTGCTCGACCAAACGCCCTCGGTGGTGGTAACCTCCGATGCTGGCGCCGGCGTGGGCTATACTGATATCCGCATTCGGGGCACCAGCAACACGGGCATCAATATGACCATTAACGGCGTGCCCTTGAACGACCCGGAGTCGCGCGGCTCCTTTCTGGTGAACCTGCCCGATTTGGCTTCCTCCGTCAGCAACCTGCAGGTACAGCGGGGCGTGGGCACCAGCCAAAACGGCGGCGCGGCTTTCGGGGCCAGCATCAACATCTCCACCCTGGACAACCGCCAGGAAGCCTACGCCGAAAGCCAGAACACCTACGGCTCCTTCAACACCTGGAAGAACAACGTCTCCTTCGGGACGGGCCTGCTGGGCAAGCACTTCACCGTAGATGGACGCCTATCGAGGATTGCCACCGACGGGTACATGAACCGCGCCTTCTCGGACCTCAAGTCGTACTACCTTTCGGCGGGCTACCAAGCCAACAATACGCTGCTGAAGTTTATCACCTTCTCAGGCCGCGAGAAAACCTACCAGGCTTGGAACGGTGTGCCCGAGCCCGCTATTACCGGCAACCAGACCCTCCTGCAGCAATACATTGATAACGGCGAGCTAAGCGAGGCTGATGCCGAGCGCGTCCGCCGCGAAGGCCGCCGCTACAGCTACTATACCTACGACAACCAGACCGACAACTACCAGCAAAACCATTACCAGCTTCACCTCTCCCAAGGGCTAGGCCAGGACTGGAATATAGGGGCGGCCCTGCACCTCACGCGTGGCTTTGGCTACTACGAGAGCTACCGCGCGCGGCGCAAATTCACAGACTACGGCCTGCAAAACGTAATTATCGGCGGCGACACTATTACCCGCACTAATCTGGTAGACCAGAAGTGGCTGGACAACTATTTCTACGGCGGCACCTTTGCGCTCAACTACCAGCCCAAGCAGAACGACAAGCTGCAGGCCACCCTGGGCGGCGCCTGGAACCGCTTCACCAATGACCATTACGGCGAAGTGATTTGGGCGCAGTACGCCTCCAACAGCAACATTAGGCAGCGCTACTACTTCAACGACGCTACCAAAACCGACTACAACGCGTACGCCCGCGCTACTTGGCAAGTGCTGCCCCGCCTGGGCGTATACGGCGACCTGCAGGTGCGCCGCATTGACTACAGCATCAACGGCGTGGAAGACGACCAGAACGACGTAACCACTCGCGCCCGCTATACCTTCTTCAATCCCAAGGCCGGGGCTACGTTCTCCTTGGGCGAAGGCCAGCAGCTCTACGCCAGCTACGCCGTAGGCCAGCGTGAGCCCGTGCGCTCCGACTTCACCGACCGCCCCGCCGGCGACCAAACGGCAAAACCTGAGCGCTTGGAAGACTACGAGGGCGGCTACCGGCTGTCGTTGCCGAATACCAACTGGTTGGGTACCAACACGGCAGTGCGTTTCGAGGCCAACTACTTCTACATGCACTACCGCAACCAGCTGGTGGCTACCGGGCAGCTGAACGATGTAGGCACGGCCCTGCGCACCAACGTGGCGCGCAGCTACCGCACTGGCCTAGAGCTAACGGGCTTTGCCTCGGCCAATGATAAGCTCAGTCTCAGCAGCACCCTCACCCTGAGCCGGAACAAGATTCTGGGCTACCGCGACGTGACCTATGATGCCGACTACAACCCCGTAGTAGCAGCCGAGGCGCGCACTACTACGGTATCGTACTCGCCCTCGGTAGTGTCGGCGCACACCTTGGAGGGGCAGCCGCTAAGTGGCCTACGCGTAGCCTTACTTTACAAAACCGTGAGCCGTCAGTACCTCGATAACTCCACCAGCGAAGACCGCCGCATCAAGCCCTACCAAGTGCTGGATTTCCGGGTGCGCTACGCCATTCATCCGGCGTTCGTGAAAGAAATTGAGCTAGGCCTGTTGGTAAACAACGTGCTCAACCGCCGCTACGTGGCCAACGGCTACACCTACGGCTACCCCGGTGCCGACGGTCAGCAGCAAACTTTTAACTGGTATTTTCCACAAGCCACACGCAACTTCCTGGCCTCAGTAGGCGTGAAATTCTAATCTGAAGCTGAGACGAATTTTCCGGGGTGCATTGACTTATTTCTGTCTCAATTCATTAGGAAAGTGTTCCGAAGAAGGCAACAAAAAGGGCCGCTCACTGAGCGGCCCTTTTTGTTGCGCTAGGAATATCGAGGCATCTGGGTAAGCCGACAAATCGCCTTAATCCGTAATCAGATAATTAATCTGACGCCGCCCAGCTCAGAAATCTGGTAAGGAAATCGGTCGCCGGGGGAGCCGATGAACATGAAGTTCTTCGGAATCTGCCACTGCTGGGAAAGTTGGTCGATGAGCTCGGGGCCGAAGCGGCCGGGCAAGGCTACTACTTCTACCTCGATTTGCTCGTAGGCTCGGTCCAGCACCTGGATATCATTCATAAGCTCCTGCGGAAAAGTCTCGCCTTCAGAGAGCATCGTCACAATTTTCAGGCGGTTCGTAAACTCGTTTTCGACTACGTAGGCCATTACCTTGTTCAGGTTGGAGACGTTGTCGCCTTTCGTAAAGAATACAAACTCCTGCTGGTGTAATTGCTGGAGCTTACGTTTCACCAGCAGGCGACCCAAGCGGGAAAACTTAGGTGAGTGCTCGGCAAAAGAATTAACGGCGACCAGCCCCAGGTTGAGAAGTGAAATCCGGTTCAGCATTACGGATACCAGCAGCATAGCCGGCAGGAAGTACTGCAGAAAGACAATGAGGTAATCGGGGTGGAGCCGGATGTTGCCGTAAAGGGCCAGCAGAATGCTCAGCAGTGCCACCGCCACGGTCAGGATACCCGCATATACTGGCCTAGGCAAATTGGGGCGCTTGCTCTTGAGCAGAAAGTTGCCCAGCGCAAAAAAGGCCATAACCGCTAAAAAGGAAATGGTATACACTCCAGAAAGCGGCCCTAACTGGCCGTTAGTAATCAGCAGCACTGATACGCACAGCAGAAAAAAAACTATCAGAATCAGGTAGTTGCTCTGGCGCTTGTTTTCACGCAAAAAGGCTTGCGGCAGAATGCGGTCGAGGGTCATGCGCTTCATCAGGCCACTTACCCCCACAAAGGAAGTAAGCACCGCCCCACTGAGCACGGCCACGGCATCTACGGAAATAAGGGTGCCCAGCCAGGTGCCGCCAGTTTTGGTGCCCAGGTAGGAAAGTAGAGTTTCGGTGTGAGGGCCAACTTCGGACAGGGGTAGGGCAGCCACTGCCAAAAAGGCAATAACGGGGTTGAAAAAACTGACCACTACCCACATGTTGCGCAACGTTTTGCCAAATACTCCGGGTGCCTGCTCCTCCACAAAGTTGGCTGAACTCTCGAAGCCCGAAATGCCCAGCATGGCTGCACTAAACCCAAAGAATAGTGCCGTCAGGAGTTGGCCGCCCGGTACGGGCTGCGTGAAGTTGAACGACAGCGTGCTGATACCATTAGTAGCCAAAAACCAGATGGTAGCGCCCACCAGTAGCGTAAGCGACGTAAGGTGCACCAGAAAAATGCCCACAGCCACCTTCGCCGACTCTGAAATACCTAGAATAGTCAGTGCCAAGAACAGGCCTAGCAGCCCCAACGTAGCCCAGATAATGGGCAGTCCGTGCCAGAGCGTGTGCAGGTAGTGCATTGCCTCACTGGCCGAAATTACGGCCGTGGCCATGTACGACAGAATGGTAAGGCAGGCTGCCAAGGCGGCATTCCGCTTGCTGGTGGTGTTGAGCAACACATTATAGGCCCCACCATTGAGCGGCAGTGCCCCTACCACCTCGCCGTAAATCTTGCGAAACAAAAACAGAACCGCCCCCACCAACAGCAATGCTACCCAGGCATACTGGCCTGCATAGGCAATGGCCAGCGCCGACACATACAGGCAGGAAGAGGAAATGTCGTTGCCACAAATGGCAGTGGCTTCTAACTCATTTAACTTCTTTTCGTGGCTCATAAGGAGGAGGTGGAGCAGGTGGCAATACCTTCTACGGCTCCGACGGCTGTGGCGTAGTAGTGCCCTACGTGTGTAGTGGCCTAGCAAAGGCAAATACGCTCCTGCTTAGTGAGCAATAGGTTGGAAAAAATGCGTTGAGGGGAGGCTTCTTTTCAGGTACTGAATAAGCTCATCAGTAATGCTAGACAGACAGTTAGGCAGCCAGTATTTTTGAATCTCGAAAAACGGTACTTTATTTATAAAAATTAGCCCAAAGCTATTTTTTTCGGCATAACCTTTGCCAGAGGTTTAGCACGACTTTTTGGGCCAGGAATCTGCCTCCTGGCTTTTGCCGGGTACGTTACCGGAAGGCGGTTCTGGCATTCTTCCTCCGCGCCTCGTGCCCCAAGACCCTGACTAGCCCCCTCTCTGGTCAGGGTTTTTTGTCTCTAGGCCAGTAGGCGCCGGGCGCCGGGGTTCCTTGCCGAAATGCCTATCTTTGGAAAGACAACCCCACCCACATTCCTACTATGTCTTCGCAAGCTGACGTTCTCTCGCCCAAGGCTCAGGTACAGCAAAACAAAGGCTCCCTGAATGCCGCTGGCTTCACTGACTATTACGATATCGACGCCCTCCTGACTGAGGAGCACAAGCTCATCCGCCAGAGCATGCGCGACTTCGTGAAAAAGGAGATTTCGCCCAACATTGAGCAGTGGGCTCAGCAGGCGCACTTCCCATCCGAAATCGTGCGCAAATTTGGCGAGGTAGGAGCCTTCGGGCCTACCATTCCCACGGAGTACGGGGGCGGTGGCCTAGACTACATCAGCTACGGCCTGATTATGCAGGAAATTGAGCGCGGCGACTCTGGTATGCGCTCCACGGCCTCAGTGCAGGGTTCCCTCGTGATGTTTCCCATATACCAGTACGGCTCGGAGGAGCAGCGCCGCAAGTATCTGCCCAAGCTGGCCTCCGGCGAGTGGCTCGGTTGCTTCGGCCTCACGGAGCCTGACCATGGCTCCAACCCCGGTGGCATGATTACCAAGCTGGAGGATAAGGGCGACTACTACCTCCTAAACGGAGCTAAACTCTGGATTAGCAACTCCCCTGAGTGCCAGGTGGCCGTGGTGTGGGCCAAGGACGACAATGGCCGCATCCGGGGCGTGATTGTGGAGCGTGGCATGGAAGGCTTCACCACCCCTGAAATTCATAACAAGTGGAGCCTGCGCGCCAGCATCACCGGTGAGCTGGTGTTTGAGGATGTGCGCATTCCCAAGGAAAACGTTCTGCCCAATATCGACGGTCTGAAAGGCCCACTTTCTTGCCTCGACTCGGCCCGCTACGGCATTGCCTGGGGTGCCCTAGGTGCAGCTATTGATTGCTACGAGTCGGCGCTAAAGTATTCGTTGCAGCGGGAGCAGTTCGGAAAGCCTATTGCCTCCTTCCAGCTGCAGCAGCGCAAACTGGCTGAAATGATTACCGAAATCACCAAGGCCCAACTGATGGTGTGGCGCCTCGGCATGCTCAAGAATGAAGGCAAAGCCACCTCGGCCCAAATTTCCATGGCCAAGCGTAACTCCGTAGAAATTGCCCTGGAAATTGCCCGCGAAGCCCGCCAGATTCACGGCGGCATGGGCATCACCGGCGAATATCCCATCATGCGCCACATGATGAACCTAGAGTCGGTAGTGACCTACGAAGGCACCCACGACATCCACCTTCTCATCACCGGCGCCGATATCACCGGCATTCAGGCCTTTAAGTAAGCCTTGTATTTGCTAGTTTACAACGGCCGTTCTGGAAGCAGGGCGGCCGTTTTTATTAATCGATATGACCAATCCAACAGCAGATACCTGGCGCGTGTGGCTTGGGGCGGTGACCCTGTTTGTACTATTTAGCGGCATGTATTTGTGGGTGACCTACGGCGAGCGGCCGGAAAATCATTCCTGCGCAAATCGAATAGGCCAGTTAGATACGCTCGACCAGCAAGCGTATCGGGTGGTGCAGGAATTGCTAGGCCAGTCTAACGCGCAGCCCGAAGCAGAATCAGTGACTACTTTTTATGTAGGTAAGATGCTGACGGAAACTATGCGTCAGCCGAGCCTCGCCAACCCGAGGCCTCCGCAAACGCCTGCCCTTGATGAAGCTACGCTACTAGAGTTGCACACGAAATATCAGGTGCTACGGGCTGAAGATTTGCCCTATATGCGCCAGCAGACAACTCGCTCCGCAAACTTTCGACTTCGGCCACAATGGGTACCCAGCTACAGCATTATGCCAGCAGATACAGCCAGTGCACTTTATAAAAAATACGGAGCCGACTGGTTTAGCCTTCCGGTACTGCAAAAGCGCTATCCCATTACGCATCTATTTAGTCTAAGTAAGCCTTTGCTTTCCTGCGATGGGCAAACTGCCATTGTAGAAATAGACTACCGGTGTGGGGGCAAATGTGGCCTAGAAAGAATATGGGTGCTTCAGCGCAGAAACGGGAAATGGTATAAAGCCAAAGAATTAGGGCACACCATATATTAGGTAAGGTCGAGTGGCTTCTGAAAGAGCAACGCCGCCTAATAGTTGGGCGGCGTTGCTCTTTCTTCTTTTATAAGGCTCTACTTCACCATGGCGGCGTCCTTGGCCGGGAAGTCCTTGCGGAACATGTATTTCACGGTGGGGCCTTCCTGAAGAGTGTTAATCAGCACCCACCCATTTGAGCTCAGTTCATTAATCTTCCTGATTTCGGCCTGATACACCATGTTGCGTGTGTACCGGGCCCGGCGCTGATTTAAATTACTGGAGTCAATAACTGCCGCTTGCGAGACAGAGGCGTTGACTGTCTTCTTCGGAACCGTCCAGCCAAAGAGTCGAAACTCTTCCGTCTTGAACGTACCGTCGGGCTCAATAACTGTCAAAGATGGGTAGGAGGTATTGTTGTCAACTTCCGCACCTTCCCGCACGAGCATGAGGTATTTAGAACTTGATTGTTGGGCATATGCTGCACTAGAGGCCAGTGCTAGGCCAAGCAGCAGAGTAACATTTTTCATAAAGATTTGAGAAAGGTGGGAATAAGGCCTAGAATGAATTAAGTACTATATACGAAGAAACGAATGATTTAAGGTGAATAGGTAAGTAGCCAGTCTGTATGAGAAGTACAGACTGCTTGACTGGTAGATACTCAAGCATAACAAACCAAGAAAGCCAGCTCGTATACAGTTGATTTCCACTCCAATCTACTGAGCTATGGATACCAACGAGAAGCATGAAAACGCCGAGTCGCGGCGGCAGGAGCGCCGGGAGCACGACAAGGAAGAGTACCGTAAAGAGGGCATCGAAATGGGTCAGGAGGGGCCTAACCCCAACCTAGGCCACCACGAGCGCAGCCGCACCGGCGACGGCCGTTTCGTGCCCGATAGTGAGGCTGACAGCGGCTCAACCGACGGCATTGCCAAAACTATAGCCGGCTCGGGCGGCAACAACGGCGGCCGCTACCACTCCCTCGATGAGGTGAAGGAAAGCAACGTAATGGGCTCGAATGAGGGTGGTACCACCGGGGCAGCCCAAAGCCGGGAGCCGCAACTACGCACTCCCAGCGCCCAAACTTCCCACACCAGTAAAGGCCCACAAAGCGGAGGAGAAAGCACTAGCCAAGGCAGCAAGAGCGGCAATCAGAGCTAAAACTAACAGCCCCTTCTCACCTGAGAAGGGGCTGTTAGTTTTAAGGGGAAGTGGCCTAGCGCAACTCATGAAGAAACGTGTTGCACCAGATGCTACAGCGTGGTCAGCAGCCGATTAAAATAAGCGGGTCCGAGGTATAAGCCAGACTACTTTTTTTCCAGATAATAAATTGTCTGGCTGAAAATGGTATTGCCGCCGCCAACTACGTCGCTAGGAGCTACGCTTACCAGATGCCAGCCGTCGGCGGTGTATTGATTTACGGTAGCCATTGCGGCCTTATGCACCTCCGTCATGTTAGCGGCCATCTGCTTAGGGCTGAAGCGGCTAAAGTCAATTTCTTTTACTTGTTCTTTGCCATCGGGCGACACGGTAACAATGCTGGCTTGGGCATTGAAGCCCAGCGACACACGGGAGATAATCATCATGTAGCCGTTAGCAGCCGCTGCGGGGGTAGGAGCAACAGGATGAGCCGTAGCAGTAGGCGCAACAGTTACGGCGCTGAGCAGCAAGGTTAAAAGAAGGATAGAGGTTTTCATCAATAGAGAAAGTGAAAAGAGGTAAAAAAGCTTCAAAGCAGCCATGCAAAGCGTGGAGCTTTGGCCAAAAGTATTCAATGTGTAAGTAGAAATAACTGAATGAGCAGAAGTCTAGCGCAGCTCGTCAAACGCATATTGCCCGGTGCTCCAGAACTCATCTAGTGCCATAATGCGCGGTTTGAAGAACGAGATAAGTCTAGGCCAGTCGTCGCGGTTAAACAGGTTGGCGGGGCGCAGCTCCTGGTAAATCCGGCTAATAGTTTGGCCATTGGCATCTTCGGCGGCGGGCTCCCAGGTCCACTGCTCGCCCAAGGTTTCGTGCAGCACCAGCTTTAGGGCTTCAAACTGTTCAAAAAACAGTTCTCGAATGCCCGCGTCGGGGTGGGTGAGCTCGATGCCGATAGTGGCGTGGCGGCCATCGGCCTGCATGCGGAAGTACACGTGCTTGAGGCCGGTCTTGTAGTTGATCCAGTTGGTGGGTACGCCTTCGGCGGAAGGTACCGGCTGCATGTATTGCCCGAAGGTGGTCCAGAAAGCTTGGCGGAGTTGGGTAACTTCAGTTTTGCTATACATCGAAAAGGGAGGGGCCCGCGGCAGCGCTAGGCCTGTTTGGGTGAAGGCAGCAGAGAGCTACCGGTATGCGTGGCAAGCAAACGCGAAAGATCTGCTCGTTCCGATGTTATTTTACGGCGTCACATCCTCTTCCGCTATGCCTACGTCTTCTCCCGAACCACTGATCTTGCTGGAGTGCTTAGTTGCCGGTACCACCCACCGCACTGGCCTACGTGAGATGGAACCCCACTTACAGCCCAACCAAGGCTTGGCCCTGCAACGGGAGCCCGACAGCTCCTACGACGATTGGGCCGTGCGCGTCTACACCACCGGCCCCAACGCTTTCTGGCTTGGGTACTTGCCCGAAGGCCGCAATGAAACCGTGGCGCGGCTGCTGGATGCTGGCTATCCGGTAGTGGCCCGTCTTACTCATAAGGCGTGGGAAGAAGATTGGCTGCACCTGGAAATTGAAGTGCTGTTAGAGCGGGCTTAGTCGGCTGGTGGCCTAGAGCAGGTCAGCTAGCGCCATTACTTCTTCGCGGGCCTGGGCAATTTCTGGTGCGTCGGGGAAGGTGTGCTGTACCCAGCGGGTAAAGCCGGTTACCATCTCGCCCACAGCTTGGCGGTGGCTAGCCGGTGCCTCATCGGTAGTGGCGGCCTCAACATCGGGGGGCAACGTCGGGAACAGCTCTTCCAGTCCAATGCGGGTCATGATATCCGACACGAACACCATGCCGCACACCTGCATGCCCTGGTATAGCTGAATTAGCTCGGGCATGGTCAGGGAAAGCTGCTCTTGCGCGTGCGCGCGGCCGAGGTGTTCTATTAGAGGCTCCAGGGCTTCGGGCTGCAGATTTTTCAACTGGCCAACGGCCCGCATGAAGGGGTGGTCGGCGGCTTGCGGCAGGCTGTGCACCAGCAGTAGCGAGAGGCGCAACATCTGCAGCTGCGGCTCGGAGAGGCGCAGGTTGGCAACTGGCGGCACAGGAGCCGGAATGTGGGCAATATACTGGGCAAAGGCTTCCTCAATCTGCAGGCGGTGCAAGCCGAGCGAGGCGGCCCCGGCGGGAGCAGGCAAATGCTCTTCCAGCGTGGTAAGAAAGGCTCCACTAAGCTCCAGGCAGTAGGTGTTTAGTGCCATCAGTTGCTCTTCCTGAATGTGCATTTGCTGCTGCACGTAGGCCAGCACAGGCACAGCCAAGGAGGTTTCCAGCGTCAGACGACCCAACAAAAGCAAATGGTATAAGGAGAGAGGCTCGGTGTGCAGGGCCGCCAACAGGGCCGTATGGTCCTGAATGGCATTTAGCCGCTGAATGTCGGCCGATTCTAGGCCAGTCAGCTGATGGAGCCGCTGGGAGTATTCGGTGGTAGGTCGGCTGAGAAGCTCAGCCGCGGCCATCCCGTGCAGACTCAGGCAGTGAGCCAGTTGGTCGTAAAAATCAAGGGGGAGAGCGTCGAGCCAGGAAGAGGAAGGAGAGGGCATGCGGTAACAGCGGATGAAGCCGCAAGTTACGGGCGCAGCAATAGCAAGTTACTGTCGGGCCACTCACCTCGGGTTCACAGGCCACGCACCGCCTTGCAGGTTCTGGCCTAAGTGGGGCACTACGTTAGCGGCGAAGCAGGGTATAGGCCAGGCGCAGGGCTAGGGCTGGGTGTACCTTGCGTTGCACGCCGGGGTCAGGCGTTTTGCTGAGGAAATTCTGCTCGGGGGCGTCGTAAAGGTAGTCGCCGGCCCGCTCGTTTTGAGTGGTGTACTGGGTTTCAATGCGCCGAAAACCCAGGCCAAGGGCTGCATCTACCCAGAACCGCTGGCCTAGCCGGCGCATCATACCGGCTTTTAAAGCACCACCGTCAATGGTTTTCTCAATGTGAGCCCGCTCATAAGCCCTGAACTCGCCGTTGCGGTAAAAGTTACCCTTGTTCAAGTCGTACTCCTCGGGCACATAAAACCCTTCGGCGGCTACGTACCATTGTTTCTGCTCGGTGCGCGGGAAGTAGAAGCGCGCCTCGGCCTTAAACTTCTGATAGCGCATATTCTCCTTCTTGATGTTCCAGTTGAACAAGTGCAGCGGCGTAAACCGGAATCCGTAATCTAGCTCAAGGCCTACGCGGGGCACCGGCCGAAACTCGGCCCCGAGCAGCAAGGCGCTGGTGCTGGGGTCAAAGAGCGTAAGTGGGGCTAGTTTCACAAGCAGCCGATCGGTGGGCTGGGGGTGAGGCGTTACCGTTTGAGCCGTGAGTTGGTGGGAGAGGGCCACGCTGGCCAGCAGAAAGTAGAAGTTGCGCATCAACAGATGAGGTAACAGACTGGCCTAAACGGAGCAGAGGCTGCCCGAAAATAGCAAAACTGCCAATACGTGCCTAGAGAAGCAGGCGGTGAAGTGGTTATAAAGTGCGTATTGCTAATCATATTAGTTAAAATAGAATTTGGACAATATTTTTTGCTAAAGAAGGGACAAAGCCCGCCGTTCGGGTGTTATCTTTCGACAAACAGAACCGACTTACGCTTATGCGCGAACCGTATATGACGGGTAGCAACGAACATTTCGACGCTACCGACCGAGACATTGACAAGGCCTTGCGCCCGCTTTCCTTCGATGACTTCACGGGACAGGGCAAGGTGGTCGAAAACCTGAAAGTATTCGTGGCGGCCGCCAAGCAGCGTGGCGAGGCCCTTGACCACGTATTGTTGCACGGGCCTCCCGGCCTGGGCAAAACCACGCTCTCGCACATCATTGCCAATGAGCTAGAGTCGGGCATTAAAATGACCAGCGGCCCAGTGTTGGACAAGCCTTCGGACCTGGCCGGCCTGCTCACGAACCTAGAGCCCAACGACGTACTCTTCATCGACGAGATTCACCGCTTGAACCCAGTGGTGGAAGAGTACTTGTACTCGGCCATGGAGGACTACCGAATCGACATCATGCTCGACTCGGGTCCGAATGCTCGTTCGGTACAGATTTCGTTGTCGCCCTTTACGCTGATTGGGGCTACTACCCGCTCGGGTATGCTCACCTCGCCGTTGCGGGCCCGCTTTGGTATCAGCTCCCGCCTGGAGTATTACGACTCCAAGCTACTGACCAGCATTGTGCAGCGCTCGGCCGAGATTCTGGGCACGCCTATTTACGAGGATGCCGCCTTTGAAATTGCGCGCCGCTCGCGTGGCACGCCGCGTATTGCCAACAACCTGCTGCGCCGCACCCGCGACTTCGCCCAGATCAAGGGAACAGGAACCATCACGAAGGAAATTGCCCACTTTGCCCTGAACGCCCTCGACGTAGACCAGAACGGCCTCGACGAAATGGACATCCGCATCCTTACTACCATCATCGACAAGTTCAAGGGTGGCCCCGTAGGCCTGTCTACCATCGCCACCGCTTGCGGCGACGAGGCGGAAACCATCGAGGAAGTGTACGAGCCCTTCCTGATTCAGGAAGGCTTCATCAAGCGTACCAGCCGCGGTCGTGAGGCTACGGAAAACGCCTACAAGCACCTTGGCCGCCCAATGCCCCAGCACTTGCGCGGTAATGAGGCCACGGGGGAGTTGTTCAGCTAAGCTGTAGTTGCTGAACGAAAGAGCCAGAGAGTAGTATTTCATGCTACTCTCTGGCTCTTTCGTTTTTATTGGAGGCATAATAAATATTCTATTTGATGTGATATAGAGGCGTGTCTTTATATCTGTCATTTACATTACTTGCTCTAACTAAAGAGGGTGCCCGTTTTCAGAATGACGCATATAAGCCGCGCTAGGATAGTAACGCTCTATAAGCGGGCTACTTACTGCTATACAGTGCCTATTGTGCTTGTACTGCTGGCACTGGTAGGTGTTGGTGAGGACATAGTGTTAGGAGTTTTATTTCTGAGCTTGTTCCCGCTTGCAGTAACTGGCTTGGTGTATACAGTGAAAGCTCTCCGACTTGCTTCAAAAAGCAACGACTACGAGAAAAAAGATGTTGGCTATGCTAACCTAGTGTTAGGACTGATCCTAGCTGGGTTCGGGTTACTAGCGCTTGGTTTTGCTTACATGATGACCAGCCGTTAGCCAAAAAGCTGCTAGGCCACTTGCTATCAGCCCTGAACGGAATAGATATCTTTGTGGTCCGCTACCGCCAATCATCATGCTACCCACCGCTCATTATACTGCTTTTATTAAGCGCCGCGCGGCGGAGTTGGGCTTTATGTACTGCGGTATCTCGAAGGCTGACTTTTTGGAGGAGGAAGCGCCGCGGTTGGAAAACTGGCTTAACCGCCAGATGCATGGGCAGATGGCCTACATGGCCAACCACTTTGACAAGCGTCTCGACCCGCGCCTGCTAGTCGACGGAGCTAAGTCGGTGATTTCGCTGTTGCTGAACTACTACCCACCCGAGAAAACTCAGCAGCCCGACGACACGCTCAAAGTCAGCAAATACGCCTACGGCCGCGACTATCACTTTGTCATCAAAGACAAACTCAAAACCTTGCTGCAGGACATGCAGGCGGAGATTGGGGAAGTAGGTGGTCGTTGCTTCGTTGATTCGGCGCCGGTGCTGGACAAGGCCTGGGCCAAGAAGAGTGGCCTAGGGTGGGTGGGCAAGAACAGCAACCTCATTCGGCCCGGCGTGGGCTCATTTTTCTTCATTGCCGAGCTGATTGTTGACGTGGAACTGGCCTACGATGGCCCCATCAAAGACTACTGCGGTACCTGCACCAAGTGCATGGATGCTTGCCCCACCGGTGCCATCACGGAACCCTATGTGGTAGATGGCAGCAAGTGCATCAGCTACTTCACCATAGAGCTGAAAGATCAGATACCGCGCGAAGTCGAAGGCAAATTTGGCAACTGGGTATTCGGCTGCGACATCTGCCAGGACGTGTGCCCCTGGAACCGCTTCTCGAAGCCCCACCAGGAACCGCAGTTCAATGCCCATCCTGGCCTCAAAGACCTTACCGTCGGTGATTGGCGCGAAATCACGCACGAGTTGTTCTCTGAACTGTTTCGGCAATCTGCGGTGAAGCGCACGGGCTATGCGGGCCTTACCCGCAACATCCGTTTCGTGACCGGCGATGAGAACACTCCCAGCATACCACAGGAGTAGTGGCCTAGCCGACGTATCCAAAAACGAAAGCCCCCGTCCGGCCCGCCCAGAGTTGCTGAGTAGCAACTGAGGCGGCCCGGACGGGGACTAGTCAGGTTGTAGGACGGTGCGAGGGCCCTACGCGGTCTGTACGAACACGCGGTTCAATATGCGGCGATACACCGTAGAGAACTGCTGGTAGCACCAGGATTTCAGCTCCGACAACTCGGCCGGAACTAGCATTCGTAGAGCTTTGCGCAATTCCTTTTCGAACAAGATCTTGTCGAAGCTCACTTTGAGCAGAATGGTTTTGGCGTACTCAAGCATGGCGAAGTGGGTTTTGGAAGGCAGGTATTAATAGAGCGGTTAGGAAATGTGACCTGCTATACGCAAACCTTAAAAAAAGGCTATTGTAGAAAGGGACATTTTCTAGGGTTTATAGAAAGATACAAAAGATTGTTTGCAGGATACAAGCAAACGCTTGTTAGTAGTTCCAAGGCAAAGAATTTGTAATGAAAAAAGGAACGGTTTTACCGTTCCTTTTTGTTGTAAGCCGCTTTTTTACCCTCTTTACTAATTGATGAATTCTTGCCTAATAGATGAACAGGCTCACCACTTCAGTAGCTGTTAGCCCATCTAAAGGTTCATCAAAGGCCTCGGCTACCTTGGCTAAAATGGCCGCCTGCGAGAGGGGTGGCTTGGCCACGTTAATCGGCAAATTGTCCACGAACGGAACCAGATTGTTGCCGGCCAGATATTGAGTGAAGCTGTCCTCGCCAGCGTAGGCTTTGGCTGCTACCGAGCCGGTTGTGGCAATAGGAGCATCACTGGGGCTGACCCAGCTTTTAACAGTTGCACCCCGCTGCCGCCGCATCGTGCGGATGTGTGAGGCATGTCGCGCCTCCACCGAGTGCGCCCGCACAGCCGACTCCAGCAAGAAGTTATCAAACTGGATGTATTCTACCTGGCCTTTATACGCGCGTACGCCAGTATCTTCCAGTAGCTGAGCTACCCGCAAGAAGGTATCAAAGTTGGTGAACACATCAGGGTATAACGCAGCTTGTGCGCCATTTTTGCTGCCCGTAAAATCAAAGCGAGGAGTGAGGTCAAGAGTGGCCCCAGCGTTTACGAGTAGGCGGGTAAACAATGCCACGTGTTGCTGCTCGTGGCCCTGAATGGTTTGAATAGCCGCCTGGTTTTCCGTGGTGCCGAAAAAGCTGAGTGGTTGCTGCAGTGCCTGCGTATAAAACGCGTTTTCGAGCTGTTCTAAGGTCAAGGCTAATTTCAGCACATCCTGCACAGTTCGGCTGTCGCGTGCGACTGCGGGCTGGGGCAGCGCTGTCAGTACGGCGGGCAGCGCGGCGGTACCAGCCTGAGCCAGTCGGCGGAGTGCCGTGCGGCGTGGGCCCGTTAGCGTCAGGCTTTCGGTATCGGTTTCGGCCAAGCGGGCCAGCAGTTTCAGAAAATGCATCCGGAAGAGCAGCTTATATAGTAGGGAGGGAGGAGGCCACGATAGTAGCGGGCACAAACTTGGCAATCAGCTCAACCACCTCCAGAGGCGTTTTAGCCGTGTCGAGGCCAGCCGCGTCACCAGAAGCGGTAATTACGTCGGTAGCCGCGAAAGAGCCCGGTTGAGCTTGGTCGCGCACGAAAGCGGCGTGCCGGGCTTCTACTGAAGCAATTTTGGCCAGCAGGCGCAACGAGGTAACGTCCGTAATAAGCTTGGCAGCCCCATTATAAGCGGCCACGCCCGTGTCCTCCAGCGTGCGCGCGGCAGCATATACTCCCGCCCGGGTAGTAAGGGTAAAGGATGAGAAATCAAACGTTAGGCTGGTGCCCGCCGAGTCGTAGGCATTGGTGCCTAAGGCATACCGGAAAAACTCCCGGTGAATCACTTCATGGTCGCGCAGGTCAACGAAGGCCGCTTTATCTTCAGCCGTGAAGTCAGATGGGAAGGCGTCAACTACTTTCTGGTAAAAGGCCGCCTCTAGCTGTTCCAAGAGGTAGGCGTAGTTGAGTAACCCATTGTCGCCGCTACCTAGGGTCAGGCTAGGAGTAGAAGAAGTTGGCGTGGGGTCGTTATCATCGTTGCAGCCAGCCAGTACCAGGGTAGAGGTAGCTACGGTGGCACCTACCACACGAAAAAACGAGCGGCGACGCAGCGTACGTGCCAGGAAAGAATTAGAAAATAGTGGCTCAGACATGCGTAAATTACTCAGCGGGCTCATCTTAGGTGCCCGGCAGCGGGCGCCTGATAACAAATGTACTCCGATAAACCGGGATGCACTAAATAGCAGAGCCCCAAGCCAGGGGAAAGGTTGCGTAAAACGAGGAAATGAAAAAAGGGACGACCCATCTAGGTCGTCCCTTTTTTCATTTCCAGTACGTAGGCTACTGGCCTAGAATTTTACTACTGAGCGGGCAATGTTGGTTACCGTGGTGCTGTCGAGACCTTCGTCGAAAGCAGCGCTAACATCAGCGGCGCTGTAAGTAGCACCCAGCATGGTAGTGAGGGCCGTAATGCCGCCTTGGGCAACGTTGTCCTCGGCCGGGAAAGTGGTAGTCGGAACCCCAGCACCGTACACTGCGTCGGGTACGCCGTTAGCATCCTTATTTACAATCCAGGGCATAATGCTGGTTTGGGCACCTGCCGTGGCACCGCGGCGCATGTAGCGGATGTGGGCCGCGTGGCGTGCTTCTACGGAGTGAATTTGCAGGGCCACCGTGAGCAGGTTTACCTGGTTGCCACCCACAGTGGGGTTAAGGGTGCGCGGAATGCTAGTGGCCTGACCCTTATAAGCCCGTACGCCCGTATCCTCGAAGGCCTGAGCCAGAGTCAGGAAGCCAGCGTACGTGGTGAAGGCATTGGCGCCAAAGTCGAAGGTAGGAGCAGTGGCGGGGCTTACATTGCTACCCAGGGCCGCCGTCAGCAGGTTTACGTGAGCCAATTCATGGGCCCGGATGGTAGTGATGGCCGTGCGAGCATCACCAGTGAGCGTAGTAGAAAGCGTAGCGGCATTCAGGGCCTGGTTGTAGAAGCTATACTCCAGGCGCTCTAGCAGCAGAGCGTAGTTCAGAATGTCGTTTACCGTGGCATTGCTGTTATTCTGACCCATAGCTTTGTTGAAAGCCGAGCCAATGGCAATAGGAGCAGCCGCCAGCGCCATCTTTTTGGTCATGTCGCCGAGGGCGGTGAGAGCACTCCGGCGGTGGGTGAGGCGGTCCATGATTTCAGGATCTACCTTCTCCAGTTCAGAAATGATATTGAACAGATTCATAATGCGGGAAAGTCAGAAGTGGAAGAAGGAGAGTTATTTACCTACGTTATCGCCGTTGATGGTTTCGGTGATAAAGGGCTGGGCCAGTGTCAGCACCTCCGATACCGAACGGCGCACATCTAAGCCGTTAGCGTCTACCACGTCGCTGCCCGAGAAACTGCCGGGCGTAATCAGGTCGCGGATATAGGCCGCGTGGCGTGCTTCTACCGACACAATCTTGCCAGCAATCAGCAGGTAAGTAGAATTCTGAATCAGAGAACCGGCGCCATTATAAGCCGATACACCCAAGTCTTCGAAGGTACGAGCGGTGCTCAGTACCGACGTGCGGTCTGAGAAGTTGATATTATCAAACTTCGGAGTGAGCGAGCCGATAATTTGCGTAGGAGCCGCCGCTGTAATAGCTGCCTTGAAGAAGTCGCGGTGAATGGCTTCGTGCTGCGCAATAGCGGTAAGGGCAGTGCGCTCATCGGTTGTCATTCCGGAGAAAGGCGAGGCTACCACTCGGGCATAGAAAGCAGCTTCTAGTTGTTCCAGAGCGTAAGCGTAGTTTAGAACACCTACGTCGCCGGAGCCTAAGCTAACAGCACCAGGTTGCGTGCCATTGTTATCGTCATCGTCATCGCAGCCAGAAAGCAGCAGTGCCGTAGCACCGGCCGTAGCACCAGCGTACATGAAAAAGGAGCGGCGCTTGATTGGCGTGTAAAGCGGCTTGGCGAATTCCGCGTCGTCTCCACCTGATTTGGTGATGTTAGACATAGGAAAGGGGAAATTTGGAGTGAGAAAAAAGTAAGGGCAATATTCTTCCAGGCCGCTGTGTAGCGGCTTTTTTTGGATTTAAGCAAGTGCTTTAGGGGATTCTGATTGGAGGTACGCGAGCCCGCGAAAAGCGGATTGCGAAAGGCCAAAATCTTATAACAACACTTTTCTGCCCGTTTGTAAGCACAGCAGTAAAAGTGGCCACTGCCAGGGATTTACGTAGATTTGACTCTTTCTCAATGCGTGCTGCTCATGCAGATTTTATTTCGCCTGACTCTGCTCATACTGCTGTTGTTTTTGGGGGCGCTGCCTACCATGGCACAATCGGCTCCACCTCGTGCCGAAGCAGAGATAGTGCTAGGGCCCTCCGCCTTTACCATCAGTGAGTACTTTACCATCAGCTTCCAACTGCGGGGTGCACCACTAGAGCGCTACTCTCCGTTCCCCGAACTAGAAGGGTTTAAGAAAAGCGGGAAGTCTAGTACCACCACTACTCGCATCGTGAATGGCGCACGCTCTACGGAGCTGACCATTACCCAGCGTTACGCCGCTTATGCGGAAGGTGAGTTCGAAGTGAAGCCCTTCACCATGACCATCAACGGCCTTACGGTGCGCTCAGCAGGCACTACGCTGAATGTAGGCCCCCAGGTCACTGCCCCCGCCGGACCACCCGGCAGTGCCGCTCCGCCCGCCATAGGCCTACTAGATCAGCTTTTTGGCAAGCCTAAGCCCCAGGATTTTGTGGAGCCCAAAGACCAAGCTTTTCTGGCCTTGGTGCCCGACAAAACGCGGGCCTACGTGGGCGAAGGCGTGCATATCGGGCTCTACTTCTACCTCACCCCCCAAGACCAGGGCGTGCTGGATTTCTACAACTTTGCTGACCAACTGCAGACTATTATTCGGCTGTTGCGGCAGCGCACGGTGTGGGAAGAGACATTTGACGAGCAGGAGATAGTGCCCGAAAACGTGCAGGTAGGGGGTAAGCCATTCTTGCGCTACCGGCTGTATGAGGCACAGCTGTATCCGCTGAATGCTCAGCCACTCACCTTCCCGGTAGTGCCGCTGCGCATGGTGAAGTACCGAGTGGCCAAGAAGCCCGAGCCGGGCCTAGATAACCGGATGGAGGGCTACAAAACCTACTTCACGGCGCCGGTTACCATTGCAGTGCTGCCCCTGCCGCCGCACCCCCTTCGCGACGAGGTGCCCGTGGGCGACTACCGCCTGCGCGAAGCCATTAGCCGCACGTCGTTTCGCACGGGTCAAACATTTGCGTACTCCTTTGTGGTAGAAGGAGAGGGCAATTTATCGGCCCTGAATATGCCCGCAGTAGCGCCGCCCCCTGGCCTAGAAGTGTATGGCCCCGATGTAGAACAGAGCACCACCCGCCAAGGTGGGCGGGTAGGCGGGCGCAAAAGCTTCCGATATCGATTGGTAGCCCGGAAGCCGGGGGCGTTGCCGTTTGATAGTTTGTTTGCGCTGGTGGTGTTTAACCCTACTACCGCGAAGTACGACACGTTGCGCTCTGATTTGCGCCCGTTGGTGCAGGGGCCAGTGCAAGAGGCGCAGCAGGTGCGCACTGACCCCACCGACCCTTTCTATCAGGAAGCCCTGCGTGACGCCGACAACACGCCCCAGAAAATAACGGTTTACCAGGATGTACGCCGCTATGCCAACGTGCTGTTGCTGGTGTTGCTGGCCGGCGCTGCGGTGGGCTGGTGGCGAGCCAACAGGTAATGTAGCGAGCGAGGAGAAGCGGGAAAAATGCGGTCTTGCCCGAACCCGCTATACCTTTACGGTAGCGGCCAGCCTACTTTGCGCCGCTAACACCCCCTACTAGGTGGTCTCTAGGCCACTTCATTCCTTCACCTTTTTAGCCCTGCACCATGTCTAATACCTTCGGCACCTTGTTTCGCATTACCACATTTGGCGAGTCGCACGGGCCGGGCATTGGGGTGGTAATTGATGGGTGTCCGGCGGGGCTGGCGGTGGAGGTAGCTGATATTCAGGCGGCCCTAGATCGGCGCCGGCCCGGGCAAAGCGACCTGACCACTCCCCGCAAGGAAGCCGACCAAGTGGAGGTGCTGTCGGGTATCTTTCAGGGCTACACCACTGGCACGCCCATTGGGCTGTTCATTCGCAATCAGGACCAGGCTAGCCACGACTATTCGCACATTGAGCACGCCTACCGGCCTTCGCACGCCGACTATACCTACGACCAGAAGTACGGCCGCCGCGACTACCGGGGCGGCGGGCGCAGCTCTGCCCGCGAAACCGCAGCGCGGGTAGCCGCCGGAGCCGTCGCTCAGAAGTTGCTGGAGCAGCACGGTATCCAGGTTAGCAGCTATGTGTCGCAGGTGGGGGCCGTGCAGGTGCCCGTGGGTTACGAGGCCCTCGATCTGAACTTGATTGAGTCAAATCCTGTGCGTTGTCCGCATCCAGAAACGGCTGAGCGCATGGCCGAGCTGATTCGGCAGACTCGTGACCGGCACGATACGGTGGGCGGCGTGGTAACGGGCGTAGCCAAAGGAGTGCCTGTTGGGCTGGGTGAGCCGGTGTTTGACCGGCTGCACGCTGAGCTAGGCCACGCCATGCTGAGTATTAATGCCGTAAAGGGCTTTGAGTACGGGTCGGGCTTTAGCGGGGTGTTGCTCTTTGGCTCTGAGCACAATGATGAGTTTTACCGCGACGAGGCCGACCAGGTGCGAACCCGTACCAACCACTCAGGCGGCATTCAGGGCGGCATCAGCAATGGGCAGGATATCTACTTCCGGGTAGCCTTCAAGCCCGTTGCCACTATTCTGCAGCCCCAGAAAACGCTCAACAACCAGGGCGAAGAAATTACGCTGGCCGGCAAAGGCCGCCACGACCCCTGCGTGCTACCCCGCGCCGTCCCCATTGTGGATGCCATGACCAACCTCGTACTGGCCGATATGCTGCTGCGTGCCCGCAGTAACAAAGCGTAAGTTTTAATAATGAGGAGATGAGGGAAGTAAGAAAATGGCCGAGGTCATTTCCCTACTTGCTTCCCTCACTGCTTATGCGCTTCCACCGCCGCTGGAGCTGGCAAAATCCAGGGGGCGGGGGCTAGGGTACGAGATTGAGCCGCTAAATCAAGGGAAGGAGAAACCAGCGGGCAGGGCGGACGACGGTTCAGCTGCAGATAGGAATCGGCGTACACCTGTACCGGGCCTAGGCCACGTTGCCGGTACTCCTCGGCCAGAAAGTGAGCGAACTGAATAATCAGATCGGGCTGGGCAGCTAGCTTGTTGCACTGACGCGGCGTGAGGTAGGTACTGGGAGCTATTACCTGAGTGCGCCCATCGGGCAACACCACCCGAAAACTGATCTGACCCGACTTGCTACGCAGCATCATATGCCAGGCAAAATGATGACCCTCCTCGGTCCAGTGCACGTCGCCGGGGTACAGCAAAGACCGCAGCGGCACCAGCAGCTGAACTGCCGCATATAGGCCTAGGCCACTTAACAACAGCCCCGCGTGCCGAGGAATAGCTAAGCGGTTGGGAGACCAATGCACTGCTGCAACGGGCACGCGTGCGCTCAGCCAGCGGCGCAGGCCGCGCACCCGCCTAGGCCAGTTGGGTGGAAAATACACGCAACCGGTCATCATCAAGGAAAACCACGGGAAAGTGCCCAGCCCGAAGATGATGACGTTGGAAAGATGAAATACCACGGCCACGACAAACATCCAGGGGCGAGTACGGCGCCAGAGCAACAAAGGCGCCGCCAGCAAATCGAAGGCCAGGCCGGCGTAGCTCATCACCCAGGGCGTTAGCCAGTGGCCTAGCACGGGCCCCAGTATTGGGTAAGTAGCCTTGGGCGCTAGCCACACGCTAAGCGGACGAGCCAGGAGCCAATCTGCATTAAGCTTGGCCAACCCTGCGTAGAAGTACACCACGCTCAGTTGGAAAATTAGCACGTAGCGCACCCAGGCCGGCACGGTAGCGGAGGGTGCTACCCGACCGGCGCGCGCATCGGTAGAGGCAGCGCGATGGGCGGGTAGTACACAGAGCCAGGCTGCCAGCAGGCAATAAAGGTACAGGTGGTTGATGTAGCGCGTTTGCTCGGCCAGAAACAACAACGTGTAGCAGATCGTCAGCAGAAAGGCATTGAGGCGGTAGCGCCACCCAGCTGCCACGGCTATGCCCGCCGCTACTGCCCCTGCGTGCAGGCCTATACCTACGGCCGGCGGCCAGTGAGGTAGCCAATCAAACCACAGATACGAGAAGTGAAATTTGGGCTGAGTATATTCTTTGTAATAGCCCAGCGCCAAGCTGCCTGCCATTTCCAGCGCCAATAGTACGCCCGTGCCCACTCTGAAGACTACCAGCCAAGCAATATCTATGGGGCGAAACAAGGCAGCAAGTAAACGGTGGGGCATGGCAGCGGGCTTTGCTTAGCCTACGTACCGCCAGGGGGAAAGAGTTTGCGCCCGGTTGACTTTGAATCATCAAGCCAACAACAGCCAAATGCTGACTATGGCCAGCACAGGCAGTAAATACGGAACAGCATAGCGCCCGATGTAGCCAAAGAAACTCGGCATGGGTACGCCCTCCTTCTCAGCAATGGAGCGCACCAAAAAATTAGGGCCGTTGCCAATGTACGTTAGTGCGCCAAACAGCACGGCTCCGCTGCTAATGGCCCGCAGCAGAGGCATAGTGTCCGCACCCTCGGCAAATTGCTGCACGGCCGCAGCACTAGTAAAGGGGAGGTCGTGTCCGGCCATGCTCAAGCTCACAAAAGAGGCGTAGGTGGGCGCATTGTCGAGGAAGGCGGAGAGGATGCCCGTCAGCCAATACAGGGAAGTAGGTGTGAGGCTCTCCGTTACGGCGGGCTTAGAGGCAATAGATGCGGCCGTTTGCAGGGCCGGAACCATAGTCAGGAAGATGCCGAAGAACAGAAACGCTACTTCCAGAATAGGCGCGAAGTTGAAATGGTTGGCCGACAGCGCTTGGCGCGAAGCCGTACGGTAGCAGCCCCAGGCGGCTAGCAACTGCAGGACTTCGCGCACAAAAGAAATGCGCGTTTCTCCAAGAGAAAGGGCGGGCAGCCAGGGCACCCGGGCCGGGTCGAGAAATACAGCCCCTAGCACCACTAGCAGCCAAAGTAGGTTGTAACGGCCGTGAAAGTCGTAGAGCGGTAGGCCACCCTCTCGGCGGGCGCGGCGCTGCTCGCTCCGCGAAAGAGGGGCGGGGAAGGGGGTGCGCCGGTCACGCAGCCAGAAGAGCAGCAACAGTAGGCTAGTAGTGAGCAGCCACGGAAACAGAAGGTGCCACGACGTCCAGAAAAACGGCACCCCGCGCAGAAACCCAATGAACAATGGTGGGTCGCCGAGGGGAGTGAGCAGGCCCCCGGCGTTACTGACCAGAAAAATGAAAAACACAATATGGTAGGGCCTCACCCGCTTATCGTTGAGCCGGATAAGGGGACGAATGAGCAGCAGCGAGGCGCCCGTAGTGCCGATAAGCGAGGCCAGGACAGCACCAATGGCCAGCAGGAGCACATTGCGGCGGGGCGTGCCGGCCAGGTTTATATTGAGGTACATGGTGCCGCCTACCACAAACAGCGCCGTCAGCAACGTCACAAAGGAGAAGTATTCGGCCAGCGTTTCTGCGGCCGTGTGCCAGTCGTGCAGTACCAACCCGTAATAGAGTAGCATGAGCCCTCCTAGGCCGACTGCCACATAGGCGTATCGTTTCTCCCAGAATTCGGGGAATAGTAGCGGCCCCACGGCAATAAGTCCGAGCAAGGTGAAGAAGGGCAACAGCAACGGCCACGGGGGCGCAGTAGCAGCAGTGAGAAGCAGGGCAGAAAGAACCATAGGCAAGCGGCAAAGGTAGCCACCTCCTGAAACTGATTTTTTTGCGGGGTAGTTATAGCTATGGTTCTATACTCTAGGCCTGGTAGGCGGCTCCTGCTTGCTTATCTTGTGAGCAGCCGTCTGTAGCTGCGCATACTTGCGTACTTTTGTAACTTCTGCCGCCCCGCGCGGTTGTACCTACCAGCCCGGCAGTGCTGCCGGCTGCTTTTCTCCCGCTTGTCTCCAAGTCTTTCAAACATGGCTGAACAACTCACTGCCCCCGCTGCTCCGGTTTCTATCTACGCCGAAGCCAGCCCCAACCCTGAATCCATGAAGTTTGTGCTCAACACCCAGTTCCTGACGGACGGGGTGAGCGTAGACTATCCTAACGCGGAAGCTGCCGCCAACTCACCCTTGGCCCAGGAGCTGTTTCAGTTCGATTACGTAAGCCGCGTATTCATTGCCCAGAACTTTGTAACTATTACCAAAGGCACCGACCACCAGTGGGCTCAGCTCATTCCCGAGCTGCGCACCTTCCTGAAGTCGTACGTAGAGGCCGGCGGCCCCATTTTCACCGTTGACCCCGCTGCTGAGCAGCACGCTGCCCAACAGGCCGCTGCTACTGGCAACTCTTCGGAGGTTGACCAGCAGACTAGCCAGAAGATCATCGACTTGCTCGAGAACTACGTGCGCCCCGCCGTAGAGCAAGACGGTGGCAACATCACCTTCAAGAGCTACCAAGACGGCATCGTAACCGTGAACCTGCAAGGCTCGTGCTCGGGCTGCCCCTCGGCTACCGTAACGCTTAAGTCAGGTATCGAGAACCTGCTCAAGCGTATGGTACCCGAAGTAAAAGAAGTTGTAGCCGAAGGCGTAACCGCTTCCTTCTAAGCTTCTGCACTGCCATATAATACCTAAACAAAAAGCCCCGGCCATAACAGCCGGGGCTTTTTGCGTTTCAAGGTACTACTAGTGGCCTAGAGCTTGGGCTTAAGAGTGAAGTTGCGAGCTACGTTAAAGCCAAAGTAGATGTCGCCCTTAAAGAAGTCGCCGCTGGTGCGGGGCACGAAGAATGGCTCAATCATACCTCGGGAATTTGTGACGTGCAGCTGGAACACGTGGCCGCCCGTTTCAATATCGAGTCCGGCAGCCAGGGCATCGCGTAGGCCAGTAGCCCGTGAATTAGGCAGGCGGTAGTAGTACTCTAGAGTCAGCGCCAGCCGCTTGGTGAGCTTTTGGCGGCCAGCGAAACCCACGGCATACACATCGTTCTCATCAGACTCAGTGTCGACCAAATTTCGGTGTACCACCGTGGGGCTCACTTGCACGGAGAGGCCGGGCGAGAATTTACGGGCCACCAGGGCCTGCCAGGTGTACGTGAGGCGGCGCGGAAATGTGTGCTCGAAACCCTCGTTGGTGTAGCGCAGGCTGGTGAGGGCCGTAGCGCCCAACAAAGTTACGCTCACGGGCGCCGCGCCTAGGCCAGTGCTTTGGCGCAGGGCCCGATATTTCACGAAGCCATCAAACGTCTTTTCCAGGGAGCTGCGCCCAATACCCACCGCCAACCGATCGGTAATACCATACTCCAGCCCCAGCCTGATGGTGGCCTGGTCTAAGCCGAAAAAGTTGTAGGCGCCGCTATTGAGAGTACCAAAGCGGTGCGAAATCAGGAAGATGAGCGTGCCGCCGCCCGGCGTTTCCACGGAGTGCCCATTGATAACTCGCGTACCTTTAAAGGTAGCCGTTACGGGTACTTGCCGGGCGCTATCGGGGTTCTGGCGCTCCAGGTCTTGCAGCAGGGTATCTTGCGCTAGGCCACTATGGGCGCAACACAACAGGCCTAGCCCGCCCACAAGGCGGCAGTAGGTGCTTGATGAAAGCATAGCCATAGGGGGTTAAGGACGAGAAGCCATAGTTCGGAGAGCATCGGCGGTGAGGCGCACTTTCACCTGCACGTTCTTGGCAATGTGGTCGCGCACCAAGGCCGGAATCTCAATCTTGTAGTCGGCCGGTGCCACGTTAAAGGTGGCCTGTACCAGCAGCTGCCCATTCTGCAACTGCAGGGTGCCCGGCACTTGCACGCGGCGCGTAACGCCATGAATGGTCAGGTCGCCTTCCGCCGTCACCGATTGTACCTTGGAGGCTGCCTCCCGTAGCTCGGGCAAATTCACTTGCAGCAACCGGCCGGAGAACGTAGCCTTAGGGTAACGCTCCGACTCCAAGTAGTTCTCATTGAAGTGCTCCTGCATGAGGCTGCGTTTGAACTCAAACGACCGGATGGGAATGCTGAAGGCTAGTTGGCCGGTTTGCAAATCCAGTAAGGCCGCCGTTTGCTGGCTGCGGGCCTCAATAGCTTCTAGGGGGCTAGAGGAGAAAAAGGAGGTAGTGCCCGTGCGGGTCTGGTAGCGGGTTTCTTGCGCCTGTGCCCAGTACGTGCCCAGTAGTAAGCCGCCCAGTAGGAAGGGCCGCAACATATGTCGTTTCATAGGCGGGTTAGTTGTTAGGCGCACCTTGCCGCACCCACGCGCGGATGCGGGCTATTTCACAGTCAGATAGCTTAGCACCCCCAACGGGCATGGCTGGGTAGCCGGGCGCATGCGTAATTACTCCCATCAAGCGACCATCGGCGGCTACGCGCTGCACCTGCGCGTAGGTGGAAAGGCTCACGTCGCCGCTGCGCACGTTGGTGTTGTGGCAATTCACGCACCGCTGCTGCAACAGCGGTGCGACGGACGTGGAGAAGGTAGTGGCTACCGTGTCGCAGGCTGGGGCTGGCGGATTTTTGCCCAGCAGGTCAGCGGCATTATCGTAGGTGCAGGCGGGCAGTAGGGCCACCAACAGCAGCAGGCTAGGCCACCAGCCACGACGGGGAGCTAGGGGGATGCACCCCGTCACGAGTGGCTTTCGGAAGTCTAACACCGGCTTCATGGGGTTGCTACCAGCCATTTGTCGCCTTCACTCACTAGGCCATTGCCTTCCACCTGTCCGCGAGTTTGGTTGTCGGCGGTGTAGTAGTAGAGCGGTTTCCCCTTATAAGTAAGCTGCTGGTTGGTAACGGCACCGTCGCCGTAGGGGCCGCTGGTGGTAGTTGTGCGGGTGATGGTGCCAAAGTCGCTGCCTTTTAAAGCCGAGGGCAAGTTGCGCCCCGAGGTGTAGAACGGCGGCCAGACGGTAGCGCAATTGCCGGTGCAATTGGTGGCCAGTGTGGTGGGGTTACGGTCATCTTTGACGAAGGTGTAGAGCGTGCGGCCCTTGGCATCAATCAAGAAATTCTTGTTACCGCTCTGGTTGGTTGACTTATCCACTACACTCTTGGTGGCCACCATCACCGAGTAAGAAGGGTTGACCACGTACCACACGTTGCCCACCCCGTCGCCGGAGGTTTGGCCGGTGGCCTCGCGCACATTCTGGCCGTTCACCAGCGGCGCGTAGTAGTACAGCGGCCAGCCTTTGTACAGGGTCTGAGGTTTCCCGTCGGCAGTCATCTGGGTGGTAAAGTCGCTGGCTTGCAGGTCGCCGCCTACTTGAATATCAGCCTCGTAGAAAATTGGCCACACGGCCGCGCAGCCGCCCGTGCACACGTTTTTGCCGTCGGTGTCGCGCGTGAAATAATAGAGCGTGTTACCCTCCTTGTCGGTCAGGAAAGAGCCCAGGCTGGCGGTAGAGGCCACTTTAATAGTGGGGTCAGGCGTGACAACTGGTTTGTCTTTTGAGTCGCTGCAGCTGCTGAGGAGCGGTAGCCAGCCGAGAAGAAGCCACAGGGTGAGCCGGGCGGCCGGACGGGCAGCCCACGAGGATAAAGAGTAGAGCATGGCTGTGAGTAGGTTAAGTGAAAGAATGATGGCAGGAGAGAAGTCTCGGAAAAGGCATGGCAGAGCCTGGACTTCAAAAAATGAAGCCAATGGAGGAGGGTATCGGGCAAGCCAATACCGTAGCAGGAAGGGGTAGCCTAGGGGGCCGGCGTTGCTGTCCGGGAGTGACCTAGACCATAGCGGATGCCCAGCAGCAGGCCCGTGCTGCTTAACCGCATTTGCCCAAAGCCCACGCCGTTCAGCGGAACATTCAGGAAAGGCTCGGCCTGTACTACCCAACGGGGAGTGAGGTTACGCTCGTAGCCTGCTGCCACGCGGAGCATTTGCAGGGCTTGCGTGCCGCCTTTAGGGTAGCTCCAAGTGCGCGCTATATAGTCGCCGTTCAGCTCGTAGTGGTAAGTGTAGCGTTCATTGCGCAGGTTAAGCGTAGTAAGGCCTGCGCTGGCATACAGGGAGTAGGTGGGGCGCAACCGTAGGTCGTAGCGGAAGTCGAGGGGGATTTCCAGAATGCGGCAGTTAGCGTCAACTTCATCCACCGGAATGCGCCACGTCCAGTAGCCGGTTGGCGGACGGTAGTCGGAGCCGCGGGCCCCGTACCGCTTCACGCTACGCAGCACTCCCGTGCGCACCCGCAGCCGCGAGGTCAGGCGATATTCGGCCACCACGCCCACCGTACCTCCAGCCCGCGGACTAGGGCTGGGCAGTACTCCCGATAGCTCCGGCCCCCCGACTAAGCCTACCCAAAAACGGTAGGTCAGTTGTGGGGCTCGCGGCTCCGGCCGCACTGAATCGGTAGCCGTACTGATAGGACCAATTACTTGCGGCGCTAGAGCAATGGGGCGGGTCACGGAGTCAGCCTCGCTTCCGGTCTGGCTCACTGCCGCTAAGGCACCTGGCTCGGTCACTGATGGCTGTTGAGGAACGGCAGATTGGGCTAGGCCACTGGTAGTACCTGTAGGCACTACCGCCGTAACATCTTGCAGCTTTGGGGCCCGCTCTTCTGGCACGCTGCGCGTAGGGCGGTCAATGCGGAAGCTACCCGCTGCCAGACGAGCAGCTCCCGCAAACGGCGTCTTCGCGCGTGAAATTTGAAGAAGCCGCCCTGACCGGACTTCCGGTAAAGCACTAGTTGGTGCAGGTGAATCAGTTAATTCAGCTAGAGGAGCAGCAACTTTCGGCGCGCGGCTGGGAGCTTGTGGCCCTGTAGCCGTTCGGGCCGTTGTTGCTGGCTGCGTAGAGGCAGAAGGTGTCGGGACAGCAAAAGCAGTTGAAGGAAGTGCAGATTTGGTTTCAGACGCCGGGGTTGGATGGGATGTGCCTAGGCCACTAGGATAGTAGTTTAGCCACAGCAGCAGAAACAGAGCTACCACACCTATTTCCGTGGCAAACAAACCGGCCACGCGCTGCCAGAGCTGGCGCCGCACCTGGTGTTGCCGCGCTGCTTCCTCTAGCTGCGTTTCCAAGCGCAGCCAGCCGCTGAGGGATGTCTCGTCGGGGAAGGCTTCGGCTCCCCGTTGGAACAGCCGGTCTAGCTCTTCATCTGACATATCCGGCGTACGCATGGTGTTGTTGGTGTTTAAGCAATAGTTTGAGGTGGGCCCGAGCCTTGAACAGGTTCGACTTGGAAGCACCTACGGAGATGCCTAGCTGGTCGGCAATTTCCTCGTGGGTGTAGCCATCAATCACGAAGAGATTGAAAACCGTCCGGTAGGCAGGAGGCAATTGGGCAATCAGGCGCAGCAATTCCTCGAACGACAAGGTATCGAGCGGAGTAGAGGCTGCATCTCGGGGGGGGGGTACGGCTTCTAGGTCTACCTGAAAGGCGTGCCGGTTCCGGGCCCGGAAGTGGTCGATGGCGGTGCGTACCATGATGCGTCGCAGCCACCCTCGTAGTGAGCCAGCCAGATCGGGGAAGCGCTGCTGATCGAAGCGGGGGAGCTCCTGAAAAACTTTGATGAATCCGTCGTTTACTGCTTCCTGACTGGCGTCCCGGTCGTGGAGGTAGCGCAGACAAATGCTGAATGCATAGGCATAGTGGCGCAGATACAGCTGCCGCTGGCTAGCCCTGTCGTTCGCACGGCATCCGGCGAGCAACTGGGTAAGAAGCGCATGTTCTGGGTCGGGAGTAACCACGGTAGCGGAGCGTCAATCTACTAACCCACTCGGCGCAGCTTGCCCAAAGGTTGCCTGAGGATTCAGAAAAATTAATAAAAAAAGCCCGATCCTTCCGGACCGGGCTTTTTGGCTGTTGTGCGGTGGCCTAGGCCACGTCAAACATTAGATATTAGCCGTCGAGAGCTTAGGAGCACCGGCGTCGGTGGCAGCATTAAGGTTGGCTTTTTCCTTGCGGCCGTAGGTGTCCAGGATCAGCGGCGCCGCAATGAACAGCGACGAGTACGTGCCGTAGATGATACCAATCAGCATGGCGAAGGAGAACGAACGCAGGGTTTCACCGCCGAACACGTAGAGTACGCCCACTACCAGGAACACCGTGGTGAACGTAATCATGGTGCGGGAGAAGGTGCTGTTCAGAGCGGGGTTTACCACTTGAGCAAATGTCAGGTGCTTGTTCTCGCGCAGGTATTCCCGTATCCGGTCGTAGATAACCACGGTGTCGTTCATCGAGAAGCCAATTACCGTAAGCACCGCCGCCACGAATACTTGGTCCATCTCGTAGTTCAGGCCGAGGGCCCGCGCAATGGGGAAGGTGGCAATTACCAACAGGGCATCGTGGAACAGTGCCACTACGGCCGCCATCGAATACTGCCACTTCTCGAAGCGGAACAGTACGTACACGAAGATGGCCAGCAGCGTCAGGCCCAAGCTCACTACCGAGGTCTTTTTGATGTCGTCGGCAATGGTAGCGCCTACTTTCGAAGAACTCTTGATAACAGGGTTTTCAGCCGCGTATTTCTTGGCTAGGCCAGTCTCCAACGCAGTGCGTACTTTCTTATCGGCATCCGTGCTTTCATCAGCCGCCAGGTAACCCGTGGTGATGCGCAAGCGGTTGTTGGCACCAAAGGTTTTTACCTCCGTACCAGCACCCCCGAAGTAGTCTTGCGTGAGCACGTCGCGCACATCCGAAGCCGGAATGGCTTTGTTGAAGTCCACGATGTACTCGCGGCCACCGCGGAAGTCAACGCCCAGGTTCGGGCCGCCCTGCATAGCCATCAGCACGAAGCCCAGCACGATTACTACCGTCGAAGCAATGTAGGCGTACTTACGCTTGCCCACGATGTCGAAGTTGGTGCCTTTGAACAGGTGACGCGAAATAGCGGTGTCGAAGGTGAGGGACGACTTTTCTTTGCCTTTGGTGAGACGCTCAATGATGAGGCGCGACACGTACACCGCCGACAGGAAGGAGGTGAACACGCCAATACCCAGGGTAATGGCGAAGTTCTGCACCGGACCCGTACCGAAGAAGCCCAGAATCAGGGCAATGATCAGCGTGGTTACGTTGGAGTCGAAGATAGCCGAGAAGGCGCGGCCGTAGCCTTTGTTGATAGCGTCCTGCGTTTGCAGGCCGTGGTCTAGTTCTTCCCGGATCCGTTCGAAGATCAGTACGTTAGCATCTACCGAAGTTCCAATTACCAGTACCAGACCGGCAATGCCGGGCAGGGTAAGAGCGAAGGAGAACTGGGCCAATACACCCAGAATCAGGAACATGTTGAAGAGCAGGGCAGCGTCGGCTACCATGCCAGCCCGGCCGTAGTACACGGCCATGAAGATCATGATGATTACGAGGCCAGCCAGCGAAGAGTACAGACCCTGGTTAGTGGCTTCCTGACCCAGCGAGGGGCCTACAATGGCTTCTTCTACAATACGGGTAGGAGCAGGCAGCTTACCGGCCTTCAGAATGTTGGCCAGGTCTTGAGCTTCTTCAATGGTGAAGTTGCCGGAAATGCTGGAGTTGCCACCGGCAATTTCAGCCTGCACCACGGGAGCCGAGTACACGTTATCGTCGAGCACGATGGCTACCTGACGGCCAATGTTAGCCGCCGTCAGCTTCTGCCACTTGCGGGCACCGCCGGGCGTCATCTGCATCGAAACTTCAGCGCGGCCGCTAAGCTGGTCGAAGTCGCCGCGGGCGTCGCTGATAACTTCACCGCCGATGGGAGCTTCGCCCTCGCGCGACTTGCGGATGGCGTAGAGTTGCAGGTATTCTTGGCCTTCAATTACGTCGGGCTTCACGCCCCACAGGAAGGTCAGGTTAGAGGGCAGTACGGCGCGGGTGTCGGGGCTACGCAGTACGGCATTCACACGAGCCGTGTCGCGCACGTTAGCGCCCAGCGTGCCTGGCATCGTGAACAGGCTGGCCAGTACGTTTTTCTTGGGAGCAGCCGAGTCGGTTTTAGCTGTAGCGGTGCCTTTCTTGGCCAGCTGGCTAGCCAGGGAAGTAGAGTCGTTGGCGGCAGCTTTGGTGGTGTCGGTGGTGGCGGCAGGAGTAGTGGCAGCTACCGGAGCAGCCGTAGCTTCTTTGGCGCTCAGCACATCGTTGAGCTGGTTCAGGTAAGGGGCAAACTCATCGGTGCGCCACACTTCCCAGAACTCCAGCTTGGCCTGGCCTTGCAGCAGCTTGCGTACGCGGTCGGGGTTGTCTACACCAGGCAATTCAACCTGAATACGGCCGGTACCCTTTACCCGCTGAATGTTGGGCTGGCTGGTGCCAAACTTATCGATACGGGAACGCAGGATGTTGAAGGAGCGGTCAATGGCTTCCTCGATTTCCTTGTTGATGGCACCCAACACCTTTGCATCAGAAGAATTGATGTCGATGTTGCGGCTCTTGTTGAGCGTGTTGGCGAAGATGGAGGCCAGCTTGCCATTCGGAGCGGCATCGCGGTAGGTCTGCGCAAACAGGGTGGTGAAGGGCGTAGAAGGGTTAGCCTTCTGCAGTTCCTGAGCCTGAGCAATGGCTTTGTTGAAGGCGGGGTCTTTCGAGTTGGCCGACATAGCCCGCACAATTTCCACTGGGGATACTTCCAGCGTTACGTGCATACCACCGTTTAGGTCAAGGCCAAGGCCGAGCTCCGAGGTGCGCACATCCTTATAGGTGAGGGGCCCGAAAACGGGCGCGCGCCACACCGAGTCGAGGTAGTGCTGGCGCTTGCTTTCCACAAGTTTGCCCCCGCGGCTGGCGTAGGCCACCGCGTCGCGCTGCACCCCGCGTGACACGAAGGTGAGCGTCAGAAAGTAGATGCACAACGCCGACACAATAAGCGTCAGCGTAATGACGAGTCCTTTATTTCGCATTTGATAAAAAGTAGGTATTCTGAATCCGGAGTGGGGCTGATGCGGCGCGGCGGAGCTGCGGAAAAGCGAGTATGATGCTGCTGTAGGCTAGTATTCCCGGCCGCATCAGCAACGGGGGAGGATACCAAGTGGCCTAGCAAGGCATCTGCTTCTCGGCAGACGAGCTCCGCCTAGGGCGCGTGCGGCGACAGGGCGGCAACGAGCAGCCGACTGCGGAACAGATCCGGTACGGCGCTGGGGCGCGGTTGCGGCTCCGCTACTCGGGCCAGCAACCAAGTGAAACTACCCTGCGGCGTGGGCAGGGGCAGCCAGGCATCAGCCGCCGGCGCCAGCAAAAATACCAGCGGCGAGGTGGCTTCTAGAGTTACACGCTGCTTCACCACGGCAGCCCGGGGGGCTGCACTTACCTGCGTGGCTTTACCCGCCGGGAGTACCCGGAGCGTAGCCACAGCCTGGTGATTCAGCGACAGCACAAACAGCACAGTGGCTGTGAGCAGCGCGAAACGCAAGCGAGGTAAAAAGATGGGTAAGAAGCGCAAGGTCGTCAAGAGTAGGAATTACAAATATACCTTTTTGGCAGGCGCGGCGCAAAGTATCCTGACATAGTGTGCGCTAAGGCCGGCGTTTTATGCACCTTACTGCTCAGTACTATCCTTATTGCTATATGAAATATGTTGGGCTAAGCATTCTGCTGGTGCTGATGCAGGTCGTGTGTCTAGGCCAGTCGGCGGGCATTCAGGCCACCGTGGAAGTTAACCGCACATTCAGTTTGGTGCGGTTTGTTGATGTGGTAGCCGGCGGTAAAGGTTACCGTGGCATACGGCAGCAGTTTGAGCAAAGCGCCTTTAACACGCCCGCGGCGCAGGCCGCCATTCGGCGCTACCAGCAGCTTCCTCGCGAAGTAAGTTTCGAGTGGCCCGACTACCCGCCTGAACGGCTCGGCTCCTCGGGTAGCAGCTGGAGTCTGTTCATCAAATGCGCCGCCGACGCCAAAGACCTTTCTGATCTGCAACAACGTGCCCTAGGCCTCATGCCCAATCAAACCCTCGTTGAGCTAGGCCAGGTGTATCAAACCCTGAGTCCCGCCTTCGAGCAGTTGCTCTGGCAGCCTTACTTGGCGCAGCTCATGCAGGAGCGGCAGGCCTATCAAGCCTACCTCAACCAGAAGCAACTACTCAAGCACTTCACCCGACTGCGCACCTTCTACGGTAGCAGCTGGCCCGATGAACTGCCCTACCGGATTCTGCTGAGCCCCTTGCCTGGCCCCGCCACCACCTTCACCAACTCCGCCACCGTGGCCAGCAACATTGTGCTGCTCGACTGCCACCCAGCCTCCACCGATTTTGTGTCGGGTAGCACCATCATGTTTCATGAGATGAGCCATTCGCTTTCCATGCAGCAGCGGCAAGAGCTGCAACAACAGGTGGAACGGTGGTACCACAACAGCGGCTCGCCCACTTGGCGCTACGCTTACTCCTTAATGGAAGAAGGCTTGGCCACAGCCGCTGGCGAGTGGATTTACAAGCAGCAGGCCGGTCAGACAGAGAGTGGTGAGTGGTACAACGATGACTACATTAACCGGTACGCTAAAGCCCTGTATCCGCAGGTGGAAAGCTACATTGAAAGTGGCCGCGCTATTGACAGCGCCTTTGTGCGGCAGGCCGTAGCCACCTTCGATGCCACTTTCCCGCAGGCAGCCACTGAATATGTGAACCTGTTCCGGAAAGTGCTGTACTGGACCGACACCGACCCCGCTGCCCCTATTGTATTGCCCTTCCGTGACGCTTTCCGCAGCACCTACACGCTCACGTCAACTCCTATCCTAAGCAAAGACAAAACTCTCGTTACCGCCAAGGAAGGAGCCTACCTGCCCGTAGTCATCATCACGCAGCAACACGCCGCCGCGTTGCGCTACCTGCAGCAGAACTGGCCTAGCCTAAGCAAACAGCGTCTGAGGCCGGAGCAAGACTTTGTACTTAGCCTTACTGATAAGGCCGGCCCTCTGATTCTGGTGAATGTGCATGACCGCGCAAAATTGTCTGCCGCCGCGCAGTACCTGGAAAAGCAGAAAGCCATTCTGCCTAAGCAGCCGTTGTGGGTGTTTTAACCAACGCGAAAAAAGTAAAAGCCTCGCCACTCAAAAGAGTAGCGAGGCTTTATCATGCCGCTAGGCCAGTACTTACGAAGCGCTAGTAGGAATTTTGCCTTTCAGGTAGCCCACCAGCACGTCCAGGCCCCGGTCGAAGTGCCGGTTATTAGGGATGATGATGTCGGCGTCATGCTTAAAGGGCTTGATGTACTTCTCGTACGTGGGGGCCACGTGGTTGGTGTAGCGGTACAGTACGTCCTCCAGATCGTAGCCCCGCTCATCCCGGTCGCGCACGATGCGGCGCTGCAGCTTCACGTGTTCCCGAGCATCAATGTACACCTTCAGATCGAGGAGCTTAGCTACTTCCTCGAAGTAGAATACGAAGATGCCTTCTACTACTACAATGGGAGCGGGCCGAAATACCAGCTCAGCGGGCACCACGTTGGGGTTGTTGAAAGTGTATTCTTGCCGCCGCACCTCCAGGCCCTGGCTAATGCGCAATACGTCAGCGGCATAAGCTGCCGAATCAATGCTGCTGGGAAGGTCAAAGTTCGTGACGCCCTGGGCATCTACCAACTGACTTTCCCGGGGGTGGTAGTAGTTGTCCTGAGAAATCAGGCAGATTTCTTCTTCGGGAAACGAAGCCAGCAGCCGGCGCAAAAACGTTGTCTTTCCGGAGGCGCTACCGCCCGTGATACCGACGATGAAAGGGTGTTGCATTGGGGGTGGGAATAGGCCCGTACCGGCGGGGCCAACCCTGCAAAAGTAAGAAGTTTGCTGCGGAGTAAGAGAAAAAGCGGGGAAATGGCCTGACGAAACTCTATTTCAGCCGCTGATTCAAGAAGTGAACCAGCTTCGCCACGGCTCGGCTACGGTGACTAACGGCATTCTTCTCCGTCAAGCTCATCTCGGCAAAAGTGCGCCCGTTACTTTCAATCGGACAAAAAACGGGGTCGTAGCCGAATCCTTCCTGTCCGCGCACTTCATTAACAATTGTGCCTTCTACAGCACCAGCAAATTCGTGTACCTCGCCGCCCGGCAGCACCAGCGCAATTACAGTCCGGAAGCGGGCCGAACGGTCGGAGCGGCCCTGGAGCTCATGCAGTAGTTTCTGCACATTATCGGCGGCGGAGCGCTGCGGGCCCGCGTATCGGGCTGAGTATACGCCGGGTTCTCCGTTGAGCGCCGTTACTTCTAGGCCAGTATCATCGGCGAAGCAAGCTACGCCGTAGTGGTCCCACACGTACTGCGCTTTCTGACGCGCATTGCCTTCCAGCGTATCCTGGGTTTCCGGAAGTTCTTCTTCGCAGCCAATTGCAGCCAAGCTAACCAGATCTACCGAGGCCGGCAGCAGCGGCCGAATTTCATCTAGCTTGTGGGCATTGTTAGAAGCAAAGCAAAGGCGCATAGAGAAGTGAATGAGTGGCGTGGGAAAAGAGTATTACTACCGTACCGAGCAGAAAGTTTAGGGTATCGATGGCGCTGCCTGGCCTACTTCACTCATTCCTTCACCGTGCCGCCGCTAGCGGAACATAGATTTGATGCTGCCCCAGGAGCGCTCGAAGGCACTGGGCGTCTGGTTGAGAACCGTATGGAAGCTTTGCTGGCCAGAGGCGGTACATACCTGCAAGCGGTAGGTGAAAGGGCCACCTGCTAGGCCACGGTAGCTGTTTTGATCGATGTACTGGTAGGAGCGTTGGTTGCTGGGCTCCACACTGGCGAGCTTACTGAAGCTAGGCTCATTATTGGCCTTTCGGAACAGGGTATATTCCTGCACGCCGCCTTCGTTAGTGACTTCCCATTCCACTACTACGTTGGTATCGTCGTAGGTAGCTTGGAAAGACGTGATGGAGGCGCCATAGGCTAGCAAAACACCACTGCCGAGCAGCACAAGACAGGCAAAAAGTGGGCGTGACATAGACAAAGCAGGTAAGTAAAACTGGGTAGCTATAGACTAGGGTAGCGGCCCAAACATAAGCAATTTCAAGAGCAGCGGCGGATGGCTGAGGTTGCATGCGCGGAAAAGTGGATGCACATTTTTGATATTCCGACGTAACGTGTACTTTTGCAGTCCCTTCCGCAAAATCGGCAGGCACTCAGGTACAAACGGTATTAAACCATGAAAAAGGACATCCACCCCGAGTATCGCGAAGTTGTGTTCCAGGACACTTCTAGCGGCTTCAAATTCGTTACCCGTTCGACGATGAGCTCTAACGAGACCATCACGATGGAAGACGGCAAGACTTACCCCGTCATTAAGGTGGAAGTTAGCAGCGAATCGCACCCCTTCTACACCGGCAAAAACGTGTTGCTCGACACCGCTGGCCGCGTAGAGAAGTTCCGCAACCGCTACCAGAAGAAGTAGTTCGCTACTGGCTCGTAGCCGTTTGCCCTATAAAGAAGCTCCTTTCAGCAATGGAAGGAGCTTTTCTTTTATCCGTGGCAGATGCCCCACGAATCGTACTTTTGCCCGCCGCTCTTGGCTTTGCGCCGTATTTCTCAAGCGTACTGAGTGGCCTAGGTCGCCTTGGCTGGCCTTGCTTCTGTTCAACTCCTTCTCCGCACATGATTACCCTGCTTTTCGACGATCCTCTAATTCGGCCTCGCCTGTTACCCTTCACCTTTACTCGCCCCGTGGCGGCGCTGCGTTGTGGCATCCTGACCATTGCCGAGAAGTGGCAGCATTGGCTCAAAAACGAGCAAGTGGGGTACCTGACGGAGACCTACTTGCAAGGGAAGTTTCCGGCCGGCAACACGCAAGGACCGGCGCTGGTCATTAACGGCGCCGTGTGCCCCGATGCGTTGCTGGTACAGCAGGTGCAGCAATTGCAGCCCGGCGAGGCGCTATTTGATGAGCAGATGTTAGTGGCCGCGCACCTGGCTGATGCTTCGCAGGTGGCAGAGCTGATTCAGGATGGCTTCCAGCGCACCCGCGACGTAGCGGAGCCGGTAACGGCCATCAAGGAAGTGTGGCACCTGTTCCTGCGTAACGGCGCCGAAATTCGCCGCGACTTCGATTTGCTAACCAAAGGCCGTCAGTCGCAGCCCGTGGGCGACGCGCATACTATCGTGTACGCTCCCGAGAACATCTTTATCGAGGAGGGCGTGAAAATTCGGGCCGCTATTCTGAACGCCGAAGATGGACCCATTTACCTTGGCAGAAACAGTCAGGTGCACGAGGGAGCCATTGTTAAAGGCCCCATGGCCCTGTGCGAAGGCTCACACATCAACGCGGGCGCTAAAATGCGTGGCGACAATACTGTTGGCCCCTTCAGCAAAGTAGGTGGAGAAGTTGGCAACAGCATCCTGTTCGGCTACAGCAATAAAGGCCACGATGGTTACCTCGGTAACTCTGTGATAGGGGAGTGGTGCAACCTAGGCGCTGACACCAACACCTCTAACCTGAAGAACAACTACGCCCCGGTGAAAATCTGGAGCCACGCGGCCGGTCGCTTTGTGAATACGGGTCAGCAGTTTTGTGGCCTAATGATGGGCGACCACAGCAAGTGCGGCATCAACACCATGTTTAATACCGGTACGGTGGTGGGCGTGGGCGCTAATATTTTCGGGGCTGGTTTCCCGCGCAACTTCATTCCAAGCTTCAGCTGGGGCGGAGCGGCAGGTTTCGAAACATTCCGGCTGCCGAAGGTGGCGGAGGTAGCCGAGCGCGTAATGGCACGCCGCCACCTGGCCTACGATGAAGCTGAGCAAGCCATTATGAGCCATGTATTTGAGGCTACAATTAAAGACCGAGTATGGGACCGAGCCACTCCGGCCGCGCCCCAAGCCGGAGTAGAGCTGTAAGATAACGGCATGCGTTTCTCTGAAATTCCGGGTCAACAAGGCGTCAAGCAGGTGCTGGTGCAGTCGGTGCAGCGGCAGCACGTGGCCCATGCCCAGCTGTTTAGGGGGGCAGAGGGCTCGGCGGCGCTGGCATTGGCCCTGGCCTACGCGGCGTTCCTAAACTGTGAAAACCGTCCGGCCGAGGCCGAAGATTCCTGCGGGGAATGTTCCAGCTGTCAGAAAATAGACAAGCTGATTCATCCCGACCTCAACTTTATTGTGCCCGTTACAGCTACCAAAGCGGTGCCCAAAGATGCTGTTAGCAGCAAGTTTGCGGCCGATTGGCGGACGTTTGTCTTGGCGAATCCCTACCAAGGCCTCAACGATTGGATGCAGCACATTGGGGCCGAAAACAAGCAGGGCAGTATCTCGAAGGAAGAGAGCCTGCAGCTGCTGAAGCTGGTTTCGCTGAAGGCCTTTGAGGCGCAATTCAAGTTGGTGGTTATCTGGCTGCCGGAGCTAATGCACCCCTCGGCCTCTAATGCTGTGCTGAAACTGCTGGAAGAGCCACCACCGGCTACCATTTTTCTGCTGGTGAGCAACGCCCCCGAGCAATTGCTGCCTACTATCATCAGTCGGGTGCAACCGGTGGTGGTACGCCCACTTACCGAGCCAGAGCTTACAGAATGGCTGCATGCGGTACACCATGTCCCGGAAGCCAAAGCCCGGCAGATTGCGCAAGTGGTAGAAGGAAACCCCGGCGCGGCGCTGGCCTCAAAAGATGCTGCCACGGCTGATAACGACTACTTTGCCTTCTTTGCCGATTGGATGCGCACCTGCTTCGGCGGCAAGGTGGATAAGATGCTCACTACCGCCGACGACTTCCAGAAGCTGGGCCGGGAGAATCAGAAGGAGCTCTTACAGTATGCCCTTACGCTACTGCGCAAGGTGCTCCTGTTTGGCGTCGATCCGAACCTGGTGCCCCACCTGCCCGCCAGCGAGCAGCAATTTGTGCAAGGCTTTAGCCGCTTTGTAACACCCCGCAACGCCGATACTATCACCCGGGAATTAAACGAAGCGCACTATCACGTAGAGCGCAATGCCAACCCTAGAATGGTCTTCGTGGATACGTCACTGCGAGTGGCAGAGCTGCTGAAAATGGCCTAGAGGTGCTGTAAACGCTGAAAGTACAGCGTGGTAAAAAGCTATAGCAGGTGCTAAATCTGCTATAGCCGGTTGGTAAGAGAGTAGGCCAGTATCTTTGCCTTGGCACCGGAGCAGATGGTAGGCCTAGGCAAAACGCACCTGCCGGAACCGGTCTGCAATGGGCGGCTGTTATTCAGCGGCGGCTCAAAGAAAGCCGACAATTTCACATGTTAACAAGAAATCTTCTCGTGAAAAAGCCCATCCGCATCGGGACGCGTGGCAGTAAGCTGGCTCTCTGGCAAGCGAACCACGTAGCTGCTCGCCTAGAGCAAGCCGGTTTGCCCACCGAAATCGTCATTATCACTACCCGTGGCGACGTAGTGCTGGATCGGTCTCTCGACAAGATTGGCGCGAAAGGCGTATTCACGGAGGAGTTGGAAGAGAGCTTGCGCACGGGCCACATTGATATTGCAGTGCATAGCGCCAAAGATGTGCAAAGCTCCATTCCCGAAGACCTGGAACTGCTAGCTTTCATGGAGCGGGAGAAAGTCAACGATGTTATTGTGAGCTTCGATGCTAACCTCGACCTGCAGCGCCCCGACCTGGTCCTGGGCACCAGCAGCACTCGCCGTAAGGCCATGTTGAAGCGCTTTCTGCCGCACGCCACTACGGCCGAGGCCCGCGGTAACCTGCAAACCCGCTTACGTAAGCTTGAGGAAGGGCAATATCATGCGTTGGTACTGGCCTACGCTGGCGTGCACCGCATGGAATATGACGGCCTGATCCGGTACGTCCTCCCCGAGACGCAATACATTCCGGCTACCGGCCAAGGCAGTGTGGCCATTGAGTCGGCTCGTAACCTGGAGCCGGGCCTGAAGGCAGAACTACGGCGCGTGCTCGACCACCCCGATACCCACCTGGCCCTGGTAACGGAGCGGGCCTTTCTGCGCACGATGGAGGGCGGCTGCAGCATCCCATCGTTTGCGCTGGCAACGCTCACACCCGAGGGAAATGTGCACTTGCACGGCGGCCTCATCAGCCTCGATGGGCAGCAATTTATTGACGTAAAGCAAACTGCTCCCGCCAATGATGCCGAGGCCTTAGGCATTCGCATTGCCGAAACAGTGTTGGCTCGCGGTGGGCAGCAGATTCTAGATGATATCCGCCAAGTGCGGAGTGCCGAGAACGTGGCCTAGGCCTAGCTGCTGAACTGAGGCAAAAAACCAATAAGGCCTACGCAGATGATTTGCGTAGGCCTTTTTCACTTGAAACAAGTTTGGCTGAGTGGCCTAGGCCTCTGCACGCTGCGGGCCGCGACCAAACAGGGCGTACAGCACTAGGGCAAATACGGCACCACTGGTATCGGCGAGCATATCCTTCTGCGCGTCCCAAATGTCGCCCTGGCTACCGAGGAAAGCTGCTCCGGCTTCTCCGCCGGCCGTAACTGCGTACACCCATTCAATGAGTTCGTAGCTCATGGCTACGGTACCAATCACGCAGAGCGGGAATAAATAGCTGATAAATCGGTTGCGGATGGTGCCATTGCGGTCAGTAAGTTCAATGATGGGATACGCATAAAACCCAACCGTGAAGTGGGCTACGCGGTCGTACATGTTGCGCTTAAAGCCAAACAAGGTGTTAAACCAATCGAAGGGCACTTTCTCGAATGTGTAGTGCCCCCCAATGGTGTGCATAAACAGGAGTACACTCATGAGGGCGTAGGCCAGGTTGGAAAATCGTACCCCGCGCAGGTACAGCACCACCAAAGCCACCACAATCAGAAAGATGGGAATGTTCTCGGCCCACCACGTGCCTCGCTCGGCTGGATTAATACCCAGTGCCACAAACTCAAGCAGGTACACTACCAGTAATAAGGCCGGAAACCAGCGGAAAGCGGGGGCGGGAGGAGCCGGGTTGTTCATGCAGGGAAACCTGAATAATAAGGAGGAGCTTGGCCCACATACGCGGCCCCCGGGAAATAGCTGGAAATTGTGGAATAAATTTCCGGAATTCGCGCTTGAAGCTATATCAACCCCCTCTTAGTTATGGATGAGTTTGCTATTTCTTCAGACCTGACTCTGGCAACCACTCGGCTGCGACTCCGCACGTGGCAAACCACCGATGCGGCTTCCTTGCACAGCTTACTAACCACAAACCACGAGCGCCTGCGGCTGAACTTTCCCAAAACGCTGGCGGCTACGCGCACCCTGGCGGCAACGGCCGCATTCATTCGGGAGCGGCAGCGCGACTGGCAACAGCGTCGGGCCTATCAGCTAGGCCTGTGGCACGCCGAGGCGGAGCAGCTACTAGGGCTAGTGACCCTGCGCAATGTGGCCTGGGAAATTCCGAAAGCCGAACTGGCCTACCTGCTCAGCGCCGAAGCAGAAGGACAGGGCCTCATGCAAGAGGCCTTAGGAGCTGTGCTGCGGTGGGCATTTGAAGAGCTTGGCCTGGTGCGCCTATACTGCCTGCTCCGGCCCGAAAATAAGCGCAGTGCCCAGCTGATTCAGCGTATGCAATTTCGACACGAGGGCTGTTTCCGCCAGGATTACCGGGGCGCAGATGGGCAGCTTTACGATCTAGACCAATATGCCCTGTTGCATAGGGAGTATGCACCCTTCGCTGCCGAAAGCGCGTAACTTGGGGCCTTAGCTTGTTATTAACCCTCTTTTTGCATGAAGTTATCCGCTCGCCTTACCCTGTTGGTATGGGCTTTCCTGTTAGTTTCTGTTTCGCTACAGGCTGCCATATGGCCGCGCAAATCCAAGAAAGACCAACTCGTAACCATCACCACACCGCAGGGTGATATCCGATTGATCCTTTTCGATCAGACGCCTTTGCACAAGGCCAACTTCCTGAAGCTGGCTCAGAGCGGCTTTTATAATGGCACGACATTCCATCGGGTTATCCCCAACTTCATGATTCAGGGGGGGGACGCTAATTCCAAGGATACAGATCCCTCGAATGATGGCGCTGGCTCACCGGATGAAAAGCGTATTCCGGCTGAAATCCGGCCAGAGTTTACGCATAAATACGGGGCAGTGGCGGCCGCCCGTACCGGCGACATGGTAAATCCACAACGAGCCAGCAGCGCCTCACAGTTTTACATTGTAGAAAACCACAACGGTACCCCGCACTTAAATGGGGCCTACACGGTGTTTGGGCAAGTTATCAGTGGCCTAGAAGTGGTCGACAAAATAGCCCAGCAGCCTGTGGCTGAACGCAACCGCCCCGTTACGGATATCAAAATGACGGTGAAGGTAGAGAAGGTGAAAAAAAAGAAAATCACGGAGCTCTACGGCTACCAGTATCGCTAAAAGCTGCCCGCTACCAACACCATGAAACTACTTATTACCGGCTCTAATGGTCTGCTCGGCCAGAAATTGGTGGCTCTGTTACACCAGCAGGTGGGGGTGCAGCTGATTGCTACTTCCCGTGGGGAGAACAAGCTGGCCGCGCTCTACCCCCAGGTACGCTTCGTGCCACTCGACCTTACCAACCCAGCCAAAGTGCAGGAGGTAATAGCCACTGAGCAGCCAACGCACCTTATTCACACCGCCGCTATGACTAATGTAGACGAGTGTGAGCTTCACCAGGAAGCGTGCTGGCAAAACAACGTAACTGCAACTGAGTACCTGGTAGCGGCTTGTGAGCAGCACAATGTGCACCTAGTGCATGTAAGCACTGATTTTATCTTTAGCGGCGAGCATGGCCCACTCATGGAGGAAGCTGCCCCTGGGCCTGTGAATTTCTACGGTCAAAGTAAACTGGCTGCGGAGCAGGCTGTACAGGCCTGCCGCACACCGTGGGCTATACTACGGACGGTGCTAGTCTACGGTACCGCCCATGAATATGGTCGCACCAATATTGTTCTGTGGGTTCGGGACTCTTTACGAGCTGGCAAGCACATTAAAGTTGTCAGCGACCAGCTCCGCACGCCCACCCTGGCGGAGGACTTAGCACAAGGCTGTTGGCTGGCTGCTAAGCATAACGCAACTGGCATTTACCACATCAGTGGGGAAGAACTCTTGACTCCGTACCAAATGGCGTTACAAGTAGCAGAGTTCTTCGGGCTAGATGCATCACTCATCGAAAAAGTAGATGCAAGCACCTTTTCCCAGCCTGCCACACGCCCGTTACGGACCGGCTTCATCATCACGAAAGCTAAAACAGATCTGGGCTACCAACCTCGCACTTTCGCCCAAGGCATCGCGCTGTTAGCGCGGCAAACGGACGCCAGTGCGTAAGGCTTACCTTAAGTAAAGCCGGCCACATCCTGTATGAAGGAACGATGCCTCTGGTGCGCTTTATACGGGCATAAAAAAACCCGCAGACAACGCCTGCGGGATTTTCACACACCTATTGCAACAACCTTAAGATCAGGCATACCTGCGAGCAACTGCAGAAGCCTGAGTCTAATATTTAATAATTAAATGTCTTACGACGAAACTTCTCCGATGAGAAGTTTTTCCACTAGAACTACCGTGCCTTTGAAGATGTCGGTTCTAGTTACTACTACAGAGTAGTACATTTCTATCAGCTGCCGTAAGCCCGGGGGCCACGAAAGTCGTCTGACGCGTTACGTATGCAGGAGTTGTGCCTGAATAGCGTAGCTCCTCCGACGTTGAGAGAGCATAACTCTGTGAGTTAACAATTGAAAGAGCGGAATGAAACGAGTTGGCCTTTTATTCCTTTGTGCCGTTCCACATAACAATATTAAGGGGGCATAACAGTGCTGTAAAGGACACTTTTGCGCTAATTGTGACTTGTATTTGTCTGTGATAGATTGTGAAGTATCAGGAAAGCCGCTAGTTAGCTACCTGTTTACTGTAAAAGATACAGGCTTTGGGCAAGCTAGATAAGCAAAAGCGTAGTGCGCGGCAGATGCTAAAAGCTCAGGCGATTTTGTGAAAAAACGCCTCATTTTGTGACATCGATTTCTGTCGTGACATTGAAAGTTTTTGCTTTCGTCAGCGCCTGTAGAGACCAAATAGTTAAGAATATGGCCATACCAGGGCACACTATTAGCCACCAAGCGGTAGGGGCAAGCCGCGAAGAAGCTAAAAGCCTACCCCAACTGGCAACTTCAGGCGGCAAGCCAACTCCTAGAAAAGACAAGGTGGTCTCTAGGCCTATAATCAAGGCGATGCTGAGTGGCATACGCGCCAGAAGCACTGGCCAGACAACGGGCCAGATATGTTTCCAAACAATACGGAGTGGCGGTAGGCCTGCTGCTTCGGCGGCCATGATGAAGGGCAACGGCACAGTGCGCAGTGTAGCGGCTCGCAAGAGCCGGGCAGCAGTAGTCCAGCAGGTGCAAATAAGGAGCACAATCAAGCCTAGTAACGAAGGCTGCTGAATAGCCGCTACCGTTAGAACCAGAACCAGTAACGGAACGGAATCGAGTAAGGCAACAAGTGCTTGAATCACATCATCCAACGGGATGGGAAGGAGCCTGCGGCCCCAATTGGAGCGGCTCAGCAACCAGCCAGTCACGGCACCTAGGCCTATGGCTCCCACTAGCAACATGTAGGGGGAGTTCCACAATGGACCCAGAAGTACTCCTGCCGCCAATACTGAAATTACTGTTGCGCCAAACCAGCCATAGGTAATACGTAGGCGGGTATTGCCAAAAAAACCTGCCAACGCCCCCAGCAATCCGCCCACCAAATTCGCAAGCAAGGCAGCGGGTAGGCTGATGAGGAGAGTAGAGCGGGCACCGGCCAGCAAACTAGCCCACACATCACGGCCTACCGTATCAGTCCCTAACCAATGATCTGGATGAAAGGGAGCAACAGTGGTATTTAATAAATCGGGTGGGGGAGTGGTGGTAGAGGCGCCTGCTGCCCCGAGTAGCAACAGCAACAGCCAGCCCAAGGCTAGGAGAGAAATCCGCCGGAGTTTCCATTTCATGCCGAGAGCCTGATCCGTGGGTCAACCCACTGGTAAAGTACATCGGCTAAGAGCTGGCTAAACAACCGGGCCAGCGACACCAGCAGCACTGCCCCCAGCAGTACCGGGTAGTCTTGCGTTGACGCGGCCTCGGCCAGCAGCCGACCCATGCCAGGCAGGGCAAAAATCATTTCCACAACCACTGATCCGGCAACTAAATTGGGCAAGAGTTCCGCGAGTAAGGGCAAAACGGGGAGTAGTGCGTTGCGAAAAATATGGTGCCGCACTACGGCACGCGGGGTGGCACCTTTGGCCCGGGCGGTAGCCACGTACCCGGCGTGTAACTCTAGCTGCATAGAGGCGCTCAGTTGGATAACTAAGCCCGGCACACTCACTAGTATCAGGCTGATTAGGGGCAGCACCATGTGGTAGAGATACTGGCCTAGGCCACCCTCCCACGGAGACATGGCTCCTAGTGAACCCAGCCCATACGCCGGAAACCATGCTAGCACATCGGGGTTGGCTAACAGTAGTAGCAGCACTAAGGCAATAACAAAGAGTGGCATCGCCTGCACAGCGTATAGAATGGACAGCATAGCAGAGCGCCACGCGGGGTGATACTCCAGCCAAATGCATAATTCAAACGTTAGGGCCACTCCCAACAAAGCCGCCAACATCGTGAGCGGCAGTGTATACTGCATGGCCCTCCGCAAGAGTTCTGTTACGGCAGTATCTTCTCGGTAAGAGTGGCCTAGATTGCCGTGTAGGAGTGAATTAAGCCACCGGTGGTATTGGTTGGTAGTACCGTGCCACATCCAGGTAGGGGAGGTAGCACCAGCCGGGGTGGAGAAGGAAACGTAAAAGAGCGGCATATCTAACCCAAACCGATGCCGCAGCAAGGCTTCAGTCTGGGCGCGTTCGGTTGCGGTAATGGTAGGCTGCGTGAAGGCCTCGTCTAGCACAGACCGGATAAGTGCATCGCCAGAAGTCAGGCGCGAGAGCAAAAAGATGCAGGAAATGATAGCCCAGGCTGCTACCGTTGTTTTCCCCAGCCTAAGCAGCAAATACCGGCTCAACTGCATATTAGTTGGCCGCCGAATCAGGACGGATGCTGGTTACCACGTAGCCGGGCATCAGCCCCGACACGGGTACCTTCCCCAGCCGCCGTGCGGCGGCTATGCGGTACTGGAGGAAATACAGTACTGTTAGCGGCCGTTCTTCGTAGATCAACTGCTGAAATTTGCGCAGAAGCCGGGCTTTCTTAGCCGGACTATCTTCTTGGGCAATGGCTTCAATGAGTCGGTCACTAGATGGTGAGCCAAACCCAGAGGCATTGTATATGCCGGTGCTTTGCGAGTGTAGGATGGGCGTAAAATCATACGCGAATGGCTGCCCACTCATGTTGCGCAAAAGAATCTGCATGTTACCCTGCTGCACTTGTCGGCTTAGCAAAGAAGCTTCCGTAGGCCGCAACTCTATCGGGATGCCTATGGTAGCCGCCGCTGCCTGAAACTGCAGAGCGGTGGTTTCGAAGGACGGCTCTCCGGCGCGGTAGCTGATGCTCAGGCGCAGTTGCTCTGGGCGGCCGGTGGCAGCTGTTCGGGTCCAACTACGGTCAGGCTGCTGCTTCCAACCCGCCTGTTGGAGCAGCGCAATTGCGCGGTCGGGGCTGTAAGCTGGCAAGGGAAGGCTGTCGTTGTAGTATTGCTTTACGCTCGGACTGATCAACCCTACACTAGGATACGCATGGCCTAGCTGCGATGCTTTGATGAGCGCGGGCACATTAAATAGATACGTGAGTGCCTGACGAGTTAGGCGGTCTTTCAGGAGCGAAGAGCGCATGTTAAAATTCGCTGTGAGGCACTCGTATGAATCGGCTGTGAGAAATTGTAACTGCTCCCGATCTGAGGGCGACTGTTGCAGTCGGGCAAACTCGTTGGCCGGAATCAAGGGGTACAAGTCGATATCGCCTCGACGCAGGGCCAGCACGGCCGTGGCTGCCTCCGGAATAATCTGATAATTGATTTGGCGCGGATAAGCCCAGAGCTGCGGAGGAGCCGAGGGAACCTGGTCTCCCCACCATGCTGTCTTGCGCGTGAGGGTAAGCTGCCGACCTGGTTGCCAGTTCTCAAGTTGATAGGGGCCGCTACCCGGTACACGCTCCGGATGCCGCGAAAACTCCCCCGCTAAGTAGCGCCGAGCAAATGCTTGAACTTGGGGAAGTGGTTTGCCCATATCAGCAACGGGTATAGCGCGCAAAGTGGCATTGGGATCCAGTGCGTACTCCGGCAATATGCTGAAGTCGCCAGAGCTGCGGACAAAATCAATTGATTGTCCTCGGCAGAGCAGGGAAAAACGGCGCGGGTCATGTGGGTCAGGCTCTATGTCGCGCACAAACCCAAAACGCGCCTGTGCTAGCTCAGTAGGAAGGCCAGCACAGTGCATTACTTTAAGCGTAAAGGCTACGTCACTGGCTAAAATGGGCTTGCCATTATCCCAGGTAGCTTCTGGGCGTAGTTGGTAGGTAACCTTCATCAGCGAATCACTGATAAGAGTTACTTGGGGGAATTCTTGCGCCAGCCACGGAATGAAGTCTCCTTTAGCTTCGCTGGCCTGCAAAAGGCTACAGTGGAGTAGGTTGAGAACTTCTAACGCTCCCGACGTCTTCGCAATCAATGGGTCAAGATTCTCGGGGTCCCGAGCCCAGCGAACATGTACGGTGTTGGGTACAGATGAAACGGTTGTGGAGCAGCCGACCAGACCACTCCACAACAGTAAAAACAAGCCTACTAAAATTCTCTTCATGAACTGACAACTGTGCAAGCACTGCTGCCGGGCAAGTTACCACGTTTTAACAGGACAACTGCTTATCTGCAAACTTAGCTTGAGGGGCGTATTGCCCTTATGCCGTGAGGTAACCATCACCCCAGCCGCTGGTGCCGTGCTCGGCCGCAGCCAGATAGCCGTCACCCCAGCCACTCGTGCCATGCTCAACGGCGGCTAAGTAGCCGTCACCCCACCCACTCGTGCCGTGGTCTGCTGCTGCCAAATAGCCGTCACCCCAGCCGCTGGTGCCATGCTCAGCTACTGCCAGGTCGCTTTCGCCCCAGCCACTCTTACCGTGGAATGCTACTGTGAGGTAGCCGTCACCCCACCCACTCGTGCCGTGGTCTGCTGCTGCCAAATAGCCGTCACCCCAGCCGCTGGTACCGTGCTCGGCCGCAGCTAGATAGCCGTCACCCCAGCCACTCGTGCCATGCTCAACGGCGGCCAAGTAGCCGTCACCCCAGCCGCTCGTGCCATGCTCAACAATACTGGCCTGTTGCTTGGAAGAGGCTAATTCGGTATATGACTGAGAAGTCGCAACTGAAGAAGTCAGGCTGGAAAACTGGAGCAGAGCTACGGCAATGAAGTTTAACATGGTATGGGAAATATTTGTGGTTCAAGTGGTTGACTGACACAAATGTGGGGACCAAACCAGCCGGCGTAAAGGAAAGAAACCGGGTAAACGTGACGTGAAATTTTATGCCGTTTCGAGCTAAGCAACTCAGTTAATTCGTTGTTTAGACACTGTAGAGCTACTCCTGAAGTATAAATAAATGGACGTTTTATGGCATTATTGTGACATAAAACGACTGAAAAAGATAAAATTTATCTAGTACAAAGATCAAGCAGAGCTAGGCCTATGGAAAGGATGTTTATGGTGTTTTTGTGACATAGCAATTAGCTCAACATATATTAGTATAATAGCCGCTGAGACACGCCAAATAAGCTTTTCGGTATGGATGAATTGACTACGCTAGTAAAAATTGTGACAGATCGGCGTCTAGCGGTGTTACCATTTTTAGATTTTTCTGACCGAAATGGTGCTAGCAAAGACCTACAGCTAGTACGCCTCCTGGAAGGTGACCCGACTATTACGCAGAACAAGATAGTTAAAACCTTATATGGAACTACGGAGGCGAAAAGCCAAACGGCGTTTCGCAAGCTAAAATCCCGGGTTCAGCAGAAACTCCTGAACCACTTGTATTTCCTGGATCATACGGATGCGCGCCACGTGGTGTCGCGAAGGCATGAGCAGCATTGCCTAGGCCTGTTGCATCAAGCTAAAATTTTAAGTGGCGAATCTGAATACAAGCTGGCAGAGAGGCTGTACCGAAAAGCGCTTACGTTAGCTACGGAGGCCGAGCTAACGCAATACGCCGTGATGTGCGCCCGGATGTTGCGCATACTCTATGCAGAAATGCGTAACCCAGCGAGGTTTAAGGCTATGAACAAGCAGCTCAATGAGTTGCAAAAGCTGCTGGAGCTAGAAGATGAAGCGGAACAGCTTTACTATGAGATTAAAGTGTTTTCGCAGCATAAAGTGCGGTGGCGGCAGTTCATTCTAAAGCAGTTGCCTGACTATCTAGAGCGGCTAGAAGCCCTGCATAAAAAGGCGAAAAGCTACAATACCTTCTACTTCCTGTACGTGACGAAAATGTCGAGGGAAGAGCTAACTGGTAACTACGAGGAAATTATTCGGCTGACAACCGCTACCGATAAGGCGCTCAAGCAAGGCAAAATCAACGATAAACGCTTTGATAAGCGTTTCAACAACTACATGAGTGTGTATGCGCACTTGCAGTGTAGGAGGGCTGAAAAAGGCCTGCGTCTAGCCGAAGAGTATTTTAAAGACTTCCACTACTCATCTGGCAACTGGTTTTACTACCTCGAGATTTATCTGCTACTGGCTATGCATGCTGCGCAGTACGGAGAGGCCTACGAGTTGCTGCAGCAAGCACGCCGCAACCCTTATTACCGCAAGCAACGCCCCGCAGCTCAGCAGCGATGGGAACTCTACGAGGCTTACATCCAGCTGATTCAGCCAGAACAGTCGCCACTTAAGATGCGGCACTTCGCGCAGCTAGTGCAAACCGTGCCCGATTACAGCCGTGACAAGCAGGGCTATAACGTAGCCATTCTGATTTTACAATTCCTGTATTTCTTACGTCGCAGAGACATTGAAGGGTTGCTGGCCCGACTGGAAGGGCTGCGAAAGTATGAGCAACGGCATTTACGTAATCCGGCTACCCTGCGCAGCCAATTATTCTTCCGGATGCTGGTGCTAACCGTGAAGGAAAACTTTGGGTCGCAGGCCTGCGAGCAGAAGGCGCTGCCGTTGCTGGAGCGCCTGAAAGCGGCGCCCCAGCCTGGTGAGGCCTACGGGGAGATTGAGATTATCCCGTATGAAAACCTGTGGCACTTTACGCTTGATATTCTACGCAAACTAGAAGCGGAGCAAACCGCTGCCGAGCACGCGAGCCGTAGCTATGTAGGATAGATACTTACTGGCTGTAAACGAAAAGCCCGGCTTCTCTTAGCACGCACTAGAGCGTTGAGAGAAGCCGAGCTTGCTATGGTCGTGGTGGTTAGCTAGGCCTAGGAAACAGTGCTAAATAGGCCTACACCACGCACTGTTACTTACCAGTAACCTTAAACTCGGTGCGGCGATTCAACTGGCGGCCGCCTTTGGTGGTATTGGGTGCAACAGGTTGGGTATCACCGTAGCCGGCAAAGGTGAGCCGGTCTTTGCTAATGCCTTTCTGCACCAGATAATCAACTACTGCCTTGGCCCGCCGCTGGCTCAGATCTTTGTTGTAGGCTGCATTACCAACGTTATCCGTGTGGCCTGAAATTTCTAGGCGCAGAGCTGGCGTTTCGGTAAGAAGCTTCTGCAAACGCTCCAGTTCGCTCGTGCTTTCATCGCGAAGAGTGGCCTTGTCGAAGTCAAAGAAGATGTTGTTCAACACCACTTTCACACCGATATCGAGTTTTTTGAGGGCAATATCTTTTACTACTTCCGCATAAGCGGCGCCCGCCGGCAAGTCAAAGTTTTCGGAATGAAACAGATAACCATCCTGGCGCACCACAATGCCGTAGTTGAGTCCAGAAGGCAAAGATACTAGGTAGCGGCCTGATTGAGCATTGGCCCGGAAGGAGGCAATAATCTGGTTCCGGGAGTTGTCAATCACATCAATAGTGGCTTCCAGGGGCTCTTTGGTTTTATCATCCGTAACGGTTCCCTTTAGGATGGTTACCTGCGCCGAAGCAATGGCCACCGGCGGTGCCAACAACGTTTCCTTGACCGGCTGCACTCGGGAGGCTAGCAACTGATCTTCTTGGCTGAGGAGTGGCTGCTTTTCAGGACCGAGGAACGTAATCTGGTAAATGTCTTTGGAGCCTAGGCCATCATCCCGGAAGGAGGAATAATACCCGTGGCGCCCAGAGGCGGATATTACAAAGAAAACGTCATCATCGGGCGTATTTATGGGCCAGCCCAGGTTTTCGGGGGCACTCCACTTGCCGTTTTCAAATACCGACCTAAAGATATCGTAGCCACCCATGGAGTTGTGCCCCTCGGATGAGAAGTACATGGTTTTACCATCGGGGTGCAGAAACACGCCTTCCTCACCGTATTGCGTGTTGATAGTAGGGCCGAGGTTAATGGCTTGACCACGCCCATCAATTTCGATTTTGTAGATGTCGCGGGCGCCTAGGCCACCTTCCTTGTCGGTAACGAAGAACAGGCTGCGGCCATCGGGGGTGTAGGCCGCCGACGACTCGTGGGCGCGGCTATTAATGCGGGAGCCCAACTTCTGGGGCTTGCGCCACTGCGTGCCCCGCAAATCCGACTCGTGCAAGTCACCGCCATTATCTTCCATGTACATGAGCATCCGTTGGCCGTCGGGGGCGAGGCCTACGGTAGCATCGTGGCCGTCGGTATTTACCGGCTCACCCAGGTTGCGAGCCGCCGACCATTCTCCTTGGCCTGTGCGGGTGCTCTGGTAAATGTCTTCAAAAAAACCGCCGGTTTCTGGGTCATGCTGCCCACCTGTAGAGTTGTCGCGCCGGGAGGTGAAGAGAATCACCGACTCATCGGCCGTGATGACGGGGCCATAATCGGGGTAAGGAGAGTTTACACCCGGGCCAGCGTTATCGATGAACACGCGAGTTGGTTTGGCCGCTAGCTTCTGCCCGTTTTCACACTCTCTTATTTTCTTCTGGATATCCTGCGTGAAGGCTGCGGTATTTTTGGAACCGCTAGCCGGCGTGGCGCGCTTGTACTCCGCAATAGCCTCCTGCCATTTTCCATTCAGGTGCAGGCCCCGGCCCAGTAAATAGTGTATGCGCGGGTCTACGTCGGGGTTTAGCTGGTAGGCTTTCTGCAGATACGTTAGCGCGCGGGGCTTGAAGCCTGAATGCAGATAACTGTCGCCGATGCGCAGATTCAGTTGGGCATTATTGGGGTTAAATTTCTGAGCGGCTAGGTAATGAGCCAGCGCCTGCTCGTAGCGCGGAGGGTCCATTTCGTACCACTCGTCGCCGGCCTTTACCTCTTTTAAAGCGGCCTTGAGGCCTTCTTTATCATTGCCGAACCGGTCTTTGCTAAACTCTACATTCTGAGCTTGAGCGGCACCTGTGAGCAGCAGGAAGGCTAGTAAGTATTTATACATGAGATTGGTAGTCAGGAGTGGATGCTAGCGCCTAGGACCGCAGAAAGCATGGCGGTGTGGCGGAAGCAAAGCCGTTCTGTAGGTGCCCCATTGATGCGTTGCAGGTATTAGTCGGCGCCGCAGCCAGAGTTGGCGGCGTACGTGTTGCCTGCCTCCAGGCCTAGCTCGGCGGCTTTGCGCCAATCTTGGCAGGCTTGCTCGGGGTGGCGCAGCATTTCGCGGGCGTGGCCCCGGTTGAGGTAGGCCTCCGCATATTGCGCATTCAGGGCAATAGCTTTTGACGCGTCAGCTTCCGCTTTCGCGTAGTCTTCCAGCTTGAGGTATGCAGCGGCGCGGTTGTTCCAGGCGTAGGCATAGTCGGCCCGTAGCGCAACAGCTTTAGAGAAATCCTCAACAGCTCCTTTAAAATCTCCCTGTTCAAACCGGGTTGCACCGCGGTTGGTGTAGGCCAGGGCATTATCCTGTTTCTTGTTCAGGTAATCGGAGTAGTCTTGCAGAGCACCTTTCAGGTCACCGGCGCGGCGCTTGGTGGCGGCACGGTTCAGCAAAGCGGGCAGCAGATCGGGCTGCAAGCTGAGGGCTTTGCTGTAGTCTTGAATGGCAGCGGGCAAGTTGTTGAGTTGACGCTGGGCGCTGCCCCGGTCGTGCCACGCGTAAGCGTAAGCAGGGTCCGCCTTAATTGCCTGATCAAAGTCCGCTTTTGCCTCCTGGTACTTGCCTTTTTCAAACCGCAGCGCACCGCGATAGTACCACGAGGGGGCGTAACTAGCTTGTAACTCAGTGGCCTTACTGTAATCTTGTTCAGCCTCTGCCGACTGGCCTAGCGCTTCCCGGGCCTGGCCCCGCCCAAAATAGGGGCCGAAGGTGCTAGGATCAAGCTTGATAGCTTGGTCGTAATCCTGCACGGCCGGCTGGTATTCCTTTAGCTCATAGTGCGTAGTGGCCCGGTTGTAGAACGCCTTGGCAAAGTCAGGCTTAGCCGCCAGTGCTTTGTCGAAATCCAGGATGGCGGCCCGGTAGCTTTTCTGGTTGTACTTGGCTACTCCACTATTATAGAGTTTCTCGGCCAACTGAGCCGGGGGCAACGTGGTAGCCCTAACCGTATCTACCTGCGCGTGCGCTGCGCTGGTAATACAGGCCATAGCTGTAATGGCTAGTATAGTTTTCAGCATATCTTCCCGCCAGTTTCATTGACGCGGGATAAATATAATTTTAATTAAGTCAATGCCGGTAAAATAGCGTTTTAAATATTATTAATTATAACAATTTTAATAATTATTAGACCAATTGAAGGCTGGGTTAAAAGAGTAAGCTCGGCTAATTTGGTAACTGGCTCCGAACCATCTCCTGCCATTCTTCTCGCAAACCGCGGGCATACACGGGGCGGTTTGCGCGTCGGTACCAGTAAGCTGCGTTGCCTAAGTCGCCTTCCTGACGGTGCAGAAATGCATGCAGCCAGTTGTGGAGTGGATCGTGCTCGTTGTCCTGCGCAATATCGTGGGCTCGGTGCCATTCGTCGCGGCCAGCATACCACAGTGCTTCTAATAGAGGTGAAAGACCAGTGGGTGGTTCGGGCTGGGTCTGCGAATCAATAAATTCTTTATACGTCATAAGAAAGCGAATTAGGGTAGTGTAGATGAGCTATGTGCAAGTACAACAAGCGTCGGGCTTACGCAGTTTTTGGGAAAGGCATGAGAGGCATTTTTAAAATCTACTGCCACCGCAAACTTCCGGCCGCTTCTGAGGGTTGATGGGCTGATTGCTGGTCTGCCGGAAGAGTTTGCGTATTTTTGCACTTCCGATGGGCCCACTGTCAAGCCCTCGTTTTTCATTAAAAGCCTAGCTTTCTCCTATGGCCACGTACCCAGAATACATGGTAGCCCCGATTCGTCAGGACCTCGTTGAGGCCGGTTTCGAGCAATTGATGACCCCCGAAGAAGTGGACGCTGTGCTCAACGAGCAGAGCGGCACTGTATTAGTAGCCGTAAACTCGGTGTGCGGCTGCGCGGCTGGTAAGGCCCGTCCCGCCCTGAAGCTAGCCGTTTCCAGCTCCGACAAAAAGCCCAACAAGCTGGTAACCGTATTTGCCGGTATGGAGACGGAAGCCGTAGCCAAGGTACGTGAGCACCTGTTGCCTTATCCGCCCAGCAGCCCCTGCATTGCACTGTTTAAAGACGGAGAGCTGGTGCATATGATTGAGCGCTACCACATCGAAGGCAATGACCTGATGCGTATTGCCAATAACCTGCAGGGTGCTTTTGAAGAATACTGCTAAGTTGCTAAGCTTCAGTAGCTACGCACGTAGCTTCTGAACTGGCCTAAAAACAACGAAACCGCGTGCTCCTGAGTGATGCACGCGGTTTCGTTGTTTCTAGGCCAGTAGAGTTGCTTACTTTTTAAGCAGAAACGGCCCCAATACTAAGGCATCTAGGCCGGAGCGAAAATAACAATCCAGGGCATCGGCCGGCGACTCTACCATGGGCATGCCATTTAAGTTGAAGGATGTATTGAGCAGCACCGGTACCCCACTCAACTTCTCAAAGGCTAACAGAAGCTGATGGAATACTTCATTTTCTTCGGCTCGCACGCTTTGCAGGCGCCCAGTACCATCGTCGTGGGTTACGGCAGGAAGCTGGCGCTGGGCATCGGGCAGCAAGGGAAACACCTTTTCCATGAAGTAGGCCGTTTCGCCGGGCGGTATTGCAAAATACTCGTGCTGCCGCTCTACGGGTACAGCCGGGGCGAAGGGGCGGAATGCTTCCCGGTACTTGATGCTGGCATTTACTTGGGCCTTCATATCGGGTAGGGTGGGGTTTGCCAAAATGCTGCGGTGGCCTAGTGCCCGCTGCCCCAACTCAGAAGCGCCCTGAAACCAGCCTACCACCAAGCCCTCTTGCAGCAGGGCCGCCGTGGCGTCGGTTATGACAAGGGGTTTCTCGTAGGCCACTTTGCGTCGCTGCAGCTCCGTCTCCAGCTCCTGCTCGGAATATTCCCGCCCAAAAAAGTTGTGGTTACTGGCTTGGGAGAGGGAAGCCGAGTGGCCTAGCACAAACCGGCGACCGTAGAGGGCGCTGCCCACACTGATGCCTGTGTCGTCGGGGGTGGCCCCGATGAACACTTCCCGGTAGGGTGTGCGCTGAGTGAGCTTGCCGTTTAGCACTGAATTCATCAGCACCCCGCCGCCCAATACCAACCGATGTTGGCCGGTGCGGGCGTGCAGATTAGTCAGCAGCTCAAACACCACCTCTTCGGTGATGCGCTGCACCGCCGCCACAATATCAAATTCCCGTTGCGTAGGCTCGGCGCCGGGCGATAGGGGCGGGCCTAGCAGCTCTACCAGCTTTGGGGAATAATAGTGGGGCGTGAAAAACAGGAAAAACTCAAAGTAGCGCAGGTCAACCTCGTACTGCAGATCCTGCACCTGAATTAGGGGACGCAGCTGCTCGTAGCAAGTGTTTGGGTTACCACGAGCCGCCAGCGCCATAACTTTCCACTCGTCGCCGTTGGGCCGAAACCCTAGAAACTCCGTGAAAGCGGCGTAGAACAGGCCTAGCGAATGGGGCGTACGATTGGCGGCCAACTCTTTAATTCCGGCGGCAGTAGCCGTACCCAGTAGGCCAGTAGAGGTTTCACCGAAGCCATCGGCTACGAAAAAGTCGGCCTCCGCAAAGCCTGATGGCAGCCAAGCGTTAGCCAAGTGGGCACGGTGATGATCCACGTAATGCAGCCGTAGCTGAGAGCCCAGCGCACTAGTCAAGGTTTGGTCAATACTGGTAACGTTGCCTTGTAAAGCTGCTAACTCATTGAGTGTAAGCTGCGCCAGCTTGCTCCGGTCTTGAAACGCATCAGCCAAGTTCTGGCGGGGGTGCAGCAGATAGGGTGCCGGGTTCCAGCCAATAAAAACATCCGTAACGTCGTGCAGCTCAATACCCGCCGCCGCGCAGCAGTACCGGATGGCCTGGCGCGGAAAAGATTTGTCCTGCTTCACCCGGGTCAGGCGTTCCTCGGCAATAGCAACTTGCACCTCTCCATCGGGCCCGAGCAAGCAGGCCGAAGAGTGAAACCCACTGCAGTTGATACCAAGAATAACTTGTGACATATAGAGTACCTGACGGAGGCATGGAAACAGGGCCGAAACTACGCAATTTAGGCTGCCAAGAACCGCTAGGCTACTCCCGCTGGTACCGAGGCACTGCTGGGTAAAAGTGGCCTAGAACGCAAAAAGCCTCGCACTGGCGAGGCTTTTTGAGAAATTAGTAGGGTACACTAGTTGGCGTACTCGCTCAGGAACTTGATGCGCATCAGGCGTAGGTCTTCCTCCGTGTACTCATCAGAGCCTAGCTCTTTTAGGGCTACGGCAATGTTGTCGGTGCTAGCCTGCAAGAAGTAATCGGTGATTTCCTCCTGTCGGTCCTGGTCTAGTACTCCGTCAATGTAATAGTCGAGGTTCAGCTTGGTGCCGGAGTAGCAGATGTGCTCAATTTCCTCCATCAGCTCCCGCATATCAATGCCCTTGGAAGACGCAATTTCTTCCAGATCCATTTTTTTATCGATTTGCTGAATGATGTAAATCTTGATCTTAGACTTATTAACGGCCGATTTCACTACCACATCGGCGGCCGTAATAATGTCATTCTCATCCACGTATTTCTGGATGAGTGCCAGGAAGGGAGCCCCAAATTTCTGGGCTTTACCCTGGCCTACGCCACCCACATGCGCGAGGTCCTCCATCTTCACGGGGAAGGTGGTAGCCATCTCCTTCAAGGACGGGTCCTGGAAGAGCACATAGGGGGGCAGGTTCTTCTGCTGGGCAATTTTCTTGCGCAGCGCCTTCAGCATGTCGAACAAGGTCTCGTCGTGACCCGCGGCCTGCTGGACTTCCTCTTGTTCCTGTTCTTCTTTCACCTCTTCCTCGTAGTTATGATCCTGAGTGAGCTTAATCGAATGCGGATTCTCAATAAAGTCAATTCCCTTTGACGTGATTTTAATTACGCCAAAATTTTCGATATCCTTTTCCAGATATCCGGCCAGTAATACCTGGCGCAGCAACGAGTGCCAGAATTGGGCATCGTGGTCCTTGCCCTGGCCATACACAGGCAGCTGGTTATGGCCATAGCTCTCCACGTGAGGGTTGTTCATGCCCATTAGCACCGTCCCGATATGATCGAGGCCAAAGCGCTCCTCCGTTTGCACTACGGCTTTCAGGGCCATTACCACTTCGTTTTTCGCTTCGAAGCGGGCTTTAGGATGCTTGCAGTTGTCGCAGAAACCGCAGTCGGTAGGGTAGCTTTCGCCGAAGTAGTGTAGCAGCTGCTTGCGGCGGCACACCGCCGAGTCGGCGTAGTTGGCCATTTCCTGCAGCAACAGCTTGGAGTTGTCGCGCTCGGTTACGGGCTTGTCCTTATTGAACTTCTCCAGCTTCACGATGTCATCGTAGCTGTAGAACATGAGGCAGTCGCCTTCTAGGCCATCCCGGCCGCCGCGGCCGGTTTCCTGGTAGTAGCCTTCAATACTCTTGGGCGTGTCGAAGTGAATTACGAAGCGCACGTCGGGCTTATCAATGCCCATGCCGAAGGCAATAGTAGCCACAATCACGTCGCACTCTTCGTTCAGGAAAGCATCCTGGTTGGCCATACGCACGTGGGGGTCGAGGCCAGCGTGGTAGGGCAGGGCGCGCACGTCGTTTACACGCAGCAGTTCCGCAATTTCCTCCACCTTCTTGCGGCTGAGGCAATACACGATGCCCGCCAAGCCCTTACGCTGCTTCACGTACTGAATCAGCTGTTTCTTGGTGTTATGCTTAGGGCGTACCTCGTAGTAGAGGTTAGTCCGGTTAAACGAGGTCTTAAACACCGACGCATCGTCCATCTGCAGGTTCTTCTGAATATCCTGCTGCACCTTGGGTGTGGCCGTAGCCGTGAGGGCAATTACGGGCACTTGCACGCCTAGGCCATCAATAATGCTGCGGATCTTACGGTACTCGGGCCGGAAGTCGTGGCCCCACTCCGAGATGCAGTGGGCCTCGTCAATAGCCACGAAGGAGATAGTAGCCTTTTGCAGAAACTCAATGGTTTCGTCTTTGGTCAGTGACTCAGGCGCTACATATAGCAGCTTTACCTCGCCGCTGATAACGTCCTTCTTGACCTTATTCATCTCTGACTTCGACAACGTCGAGTTCAGGAATTGGGCATTTACTCCGAAAGCGTTGAGCTGATCCACCTGATTTTTCATCAGGGCAATCAGGGGTGAAATCACAATAGCCGTGCCGGGCAACACCAAGGCAGGGAGTTGGTAGCACAGGCTTTTACCGGCCCCGGTAGGCATAATCACGAAGGTATTATTGCCCCGGATAACGTTCTGGATGATATCCTCCTGGACGCCTCGGAACTGACCGTACCCGAAAACTTCCTTTAACTTGCCTTTCAGATCAGCCTCTTGCTTCACTTGATTTTTCACGGCGGCTGGCATAGTCATCCTCACTTACGCTGATTGGGGTTGCAGACTGGAGTACATACTTGAAGTTGCATTCCTAATCTAGACAAAATTTAAGATAGAGAGCGTAGAGCAGCGGAGATAAAGCTATTTAGCCTCGGTTGGCCGCCTCTTCCTTTCTATTTGATATCAAATTTAGATTGAAACAGCAGAACGACCCCATCTTAATTGCAAAAAAAGTGCTTCAGCAAGAGGCTGAGGCTATTCAGGTAGTAGCCGATGGCCTAGGCAGCAGCCCGGATTTTGCACAATGCGTAGCTGCTATTCTCTCTTTGCGAGGTAGGGTGGTAGTTACCGGTATCGGCAAGAGCGCCCACATAGCTGGGAAGATAGTGGCTACGCTAAACTCGACGGGTACGCCCGCTCTGTTTATGCACGCCGCCGACGCTATTCACGGCGACTTAGGCATGATACAGGCCGATGACTTTGTAATTGCCATCAGCAAAAGCGGCGATACGCCCGAAATAAAAGTGCTGGTGCCCCTGCTCAAGCGCAAAGGAGTACCGCTGGCAGCGTTGGTTAGCAACGCCGAGTCATACCTAGCCGTGCAGGCCGATTACGTATTGCACGCGCCCGTAACACGGGAGGCGTGCCCCCATAACTTGGCCCCCACTACCAGCACTACCGTGGCCCTGGCCCTGGGTGATGCGCTGGCTGTGTGTTTGTTGGAGAGTCGGGCGTTCAGCCGGCAAGATTTTGCTCGTCTGCACCCTGGTGGCACCCTCGGGAAAGAGCTGTACCTGAAAGTAGGGGACCTGAGCCGTCAAAATCAGCAGCCCCAGGTGCACGACGATGCTGCTCTAAAAGAAATTATTCTGGAAATATCTGGCAAGCGGTTGGGCGCTACGGCCGTGCTCAATACCGCTGGTGAACTCGTTGGTATCATAACCGATGGCGACCTGCGCCGTATGCTGACTACCTTCGAGGGCCGCCTAGATACCGTCAGAGCTCTTGACATTCTAACACCTGCCCCCGTTACCATCGATATTGATGACTTTGCGGTAGAAGCACTGGCTCGAATGCAGGCCCGCAATATCACGCAATTAGTAGTGACCGATGCAGGCCGTTTTTGCGGCTTTATTCACCTGCATGACTTGTTGCGGGAGGGGCTAGTGTAGTACCCGCCGAACAATAAATATGGTTTAATGAATGCTAGTTTGCTTATTACCTGCTTAGTTTGAGCCAGCAGTTGCGCTCAACAGGCTAGGCCTGTGAATCATGACTGGCTGATATTATCTTGCTACTCTCTCATTTTCACCACTGTAGGGACTTCAGGTCCTTCTCCTATGGAACAGCACACCTACCTCGTGGTTATGGCCGGCGGCATCGGCAGCCGCTTCTGGCCCTTCAGCCGTACGCATCATCCCAAGCAATTCCATGATGTATTGGGCATGGGCCGCTCCATGCTCCAGCTCACCGTCGACCGGTTCCGGGGTATCTGTTCGCCCGAGAACGTATTCGTGGTAACCAACCGCGACTACACCGACCTAGTCCAGCAGCATTTGCCGGAACTGCCCTCAGATCAGATTCTGGGCGAGCCTATTGGGCGCAATACCGCCCCGTGCATTGCCTACGCGAGCTACCGCATTGCCCAGCGCGACCCGGAAGCCGTCATCATTGTAACCCCTGCCGACCATGCCGTAATGCATGAGGAAAATTTCCGGGATGCCATCCGGAAAGCGTTGGGGGCGGCGCAGATGCACAACGTGCTCATTACCCTCGGAATTCAGCCCTCTCGGCCCGACACTGGCTACGGCTACATTCAGTTCATCGACGAAGACGTCCGGTCGAAGGATGTGGTAGCGGCAAAGGGGGTAGAGCAGAGCAACTTCCCCAAGGGGCTATTTAAAGTGAAAACCTTTACGGAAAAGCCTAATCTGGAGCTGGCGAAGATGTTCGTATCCAGTGGCGACTTCCTCTGGAACTCCGGCCTATTTGTATGGCGCGCCGATGCTATCATCAGTGCCTTCCACCACTACCTCAGCGATATTGCCGAGGTTTTCGACGAGGGCTACAGCGAGTTGGGTACTGAGCGAGAGGAAGACTTTATCACCCGAGCCTACACACGCTGCCGCAACATCAGCATCGACTACGGCGTGATGGAAAAGGCCGATAATGTGTATGTATTGCCCGCCGACTTTGGTTGGAGCGACCTAGGCACCTGGGACTCTTTGCACCGCATGGGCCACCACGACGCTGATGAAAACGTGGTGGATGGCAACGCACTCCTCTACGATACCCGGGAGTGCGTTATTAAAACCCCTTCTGAGCGCCTAGTAGTGGTACAAGGTCTAGAAGGCTTTATTGTGGCCGAGTATGACAACGTGCTGCTCATCTGTAAGCGTACTGAGGAGCAACGAGTAAAAGAATTTGTGGCCGACGTGAAGACTAAGAAAGGCCTCGGCTATAACTAGCGCTGCTAGGCCAGTAGAAACCTATAAAAAAGCCCTTACCTCCGTGCAGCAGGTAAGGGCTTTTTGTCGCCGAGAACAAACAAACGGCTGAGGAAAGCTAAGGGTGGCCTAGCCTTTTACCAACCGCTGGCGTAGTACCTCATACAGCATGATACCGCTGGCTACTGATACATTTAGAGAGCTGATCTGGCCAGCCATTGGGATGCGTAGTTTGTGGTCGGCTATCTGAAGATATTCGGGGCTGATACCATCTTCCTCGCTGCCCATGAGTACAGCCAGTGGGCCGGTCAGGTCAACGGCACCGGTTTCGAGGCTGGAGTCGGTTTTTTCGGTACACGCTACCACCTGCACACCCGATTCGCGAAGAAAGGTGAGGGTATTTTTGAGGTTGGCCTCGCGGCACACCGGAATCAGGTTAAGCGCGCCGGCTGAGGTTTTCAGCGCGTCGCCGTTGATTTGGGCGGCGCCGTGGCTGGGCACCACAATAGCGTGCACACCCAAGCACTCGGCATTACGGGCAATAGAACCGAAGTTGCGGACGTCGGTAATACGATCAAGCACTAACAGGAGCGGAGTTTTTCCTTCTTCATACAGCCCAGCCAGAATACTGTCGAGGGGCATGTAGTCGATGGGCGACACGTAAGCCACTGCGCCCTGGTGGTTCTTGCGTGTAATACCGTCGAGCTTTTCAATCGGCACCATCGACATGGGGATGTTCGCCGCCTTAGCCAAGGCTTGGATATCCTGCGTCATGGAGTTTTTTGTGCCGCGCAGCAGGAATATTTTATCAAGGGTACGGCCCGCATTCAAAGCTTCCAGAATGGGGCGCAGGCCAAAAATCATGTCGATGCTCCGGTCGGTGGCGGGGCGGTGAGGGTAGCGGGGCCGGTCGTCGCGGCTCCCTTCGGGGCGGCGGGCGGGGCGCTCCTCACGACCTTCTCCCTCGCGCGCTGGACGGCGCGGCGTCACGGGCCGGTTCTCGGAATCAAAAAATTGGCGGCGCTCATTCAGCGGCCGGCCCGGACGGTTGTTCCTTTTCTCCATTGCTCGACGGCGGCATACCAGAGACGTTCGTACTCGGGGCGGCGCACCAATTCATAGTGTTCGGGTGCAAAGGTACTGGGTTTAGCGCGGAACGTATAGGTAGCCGCACGTTCGGGGTCACTCCGGTACACCCATTGTTCCTGGCCTACCTCCCGATACACCGACTCGGGTGGCCCTAGCACCAAGTACATCAAGCCCCGATCAGTAAGCCAACCAGCTTTATGCGCTGAAAATAAACGGTTCGCTTCCATTACGCGGCCGTAATACGTGCGGATGAGCTGCTTTGCTAGGGCCTGGTTGCCGCCCGCCAAATCAAGCCAGAATTTATCGACGGCCTTTTTCGGATCGGGGGCATCGAACAGCTTTTTACGCTCGGCTGAGGTGGTTGAAAAAGTAAGCGGAGCAATTAGCTCATCGGCCGAGGTAAGCTCAGGGAAACTGTTTTCCTCCACCAATAGGCCACTCCAGGCAGAGTTGCTGCCAGCCCGAATCAAGTATAAGCCGCTGGAAAGACGCACGGCTTGGCCAGTTGAGAACGAGGCAGAATCAGCAAGGGATAATGTGCGGGGCTGGGCTACCGCAGCGGGGTTGGTCATGGGAGGCAATGCCGGCTGGGAGCTGAGGGCATATCGCCGGGTTTGTAGAATCTGCTCAGCCCCGTAACTGGATACCCCGAATGATTCACCCGTCCGCAAGTAGCGTCGCAGCAAAGGGAGGCCTAGCGAATCAGTCAGGATGTAGGAGGAGTTAAGCCGCGCGGGCGTGATGGTCAGCCAAAGTGCTCCATCGGTGTAGTCAGAATTGGGCGGGGGAAGCTGGGCGTTGGAAGGTTGCGCTTTACTGGGAGCAGTAGCAGCCGACGCGGGCACTAAACTAGGCTGCACACTAATGATTTGCCCCAATGGTACGCGGCTCAGGGGCAGCGCTATATCTACCCAGGTGCCACTAGGCTCCTGCCGGAAGTGACCCGACCGCATCCGGACTGGATACTGCCACTTGGGCTGCTTGGCGGTGTAGCTGGCCCACGCGGCCACGTACATCACCTGCCCCGGCCGAAAGTTGTTGCCCGGAAAACGCAGGTATACCCGTAAACTGTCGTCCTCACGGCGGGTGTCTGCCAGAACCTGGCGGCCGGGCCGGTACTGCTCGGCAAAGTCGCGGCGCGGTGCGGCCCGAAGGCCGGAAAGGCTGCTCAGGCTGAACAAGGTTACTAGCAAGCAGGAGAAAACGGCTCTCATGAATAGACTACATGAACTCATAACCAACGTACGTAACCAAGTGAGGAGAAGGCCAAGGCGGTTAGCTACGGCTTTCGGGAGGCAAGGCACCCAACAGCAGGGCTAGGCCACAGTATAAACAAAAAGCCCGCTCCAGAATAGAAGCGGGCTTTTTTACAAGAGGTGGAGCTTATGCTATTAGCGCATGTATTGCTGCAACAGGCCTAGGGCCTTAGAAGCGCGCTGCTGGTCGCCGATTTGCTGGGCGGCGCGGCCCACGCTGTTCAACGACAGTAGGTACGTCTGATATTCCTGGTCAAACATGGCGCTGTTGTGGGTGCTGTAGTACGCCAGAGCCTGTTCAGCACGACCCGTCATGGTGTCCATAATTTCGGTGGCGCGCTGTTTTTCGCCTACTTCTACCAGAGCCGGGATAAACTGGGGCACGTAGTAATCGTACGGAACGGCTTTGTCGGGCATCACGTCAAAGCACTTGTCAATTACTTGCTTTGCCCGAGCTTTATCACCCACCGCCAGCAGCGAGTTAGCTAGGCGCGAGAATTTGTCGCGGTAGTTGGCCGGGAAGCGCAGGTTGTTCTCATCATAGAAAATGTTGGCGTCATTTAGCCCTCGGTAAGCGAAGGTCTTCATGAGCTTGTCATACATGATGTCGTTGGTCACGTAGCCTTCTTCACCGCGCGGGTCATAATTCGGGTCCTTGGCGGGCAGAATGCGGTAGGCCATACCTTCCAATTGGAAGTAGGGCTGCAGGCCCATAAAGTCGCGCGAGTCAACGGTGCTAGAGAAGTATACCGGGCGCTGCCAGTTATTGGTAGCCAGAATATCCAGAATTACCAGGCTCTTCTTCTCAATAGCGCTCTTGCTTACTTCCCACTCCATGCGGGGCACCAACTGCTTGCGGCGTTCGGCCGGAATGATGCCCATTTTGTCTACTGCTGCCGTGTCAACAGGTAGGTAGAACTTGCGCGAAGGGAAGGACAACAGGGACTTAGTACCGTCGCCGTACGACACCTGCAGCAACGGGCTGTTTTGGTTTACCAGCTGCATAAACTGGCGCACGTCGATTTCCTTTACCGCCGGGTTTTCGGCATAAGGCAGGTAGTCGTTGGTGCCTTGGGCGTAGTTGGCATTCTCCATCGAGATAGGCAGCGGCTGCGATTTGTAAGCGCGGCGCTTCATCTGATCAATGTACCAGTCGGTGTTCAGGTAGCTCAGTACGGCCACGCGCACGTCGGTTCGGATGCCTTCTACTTCTTGGGCATACCAGAGTGGGAAGGTGTCATTGTCGCCATTGGTGAATAAGATGGCGTTCGGGGCGCAGGAGTTAAGTAGGTTCTTGGCCGAGTCAACGGAGTTGTAGCGGTCGGAGCGGTCATGGTCGTCCCAGCCTTGGGCGGCCATAATGCCCGGAATAACCAAGCCAAGCAGCGTAGCCACAGCGGCGCGGGCGGTATCAGCCTTCAGGGCGGTCTTCAGCACATCAGCCAGCCCCAGCACGCCTAGGCCAATCCAGATGGCAAAGGCGAAGGTGGCACCCGCAAAGGTGTAGTCCCGCTCACGAGGCTCGATGGGCGGCTGGTTGAGGTAGATGACAATGGCCAGACCCGTAAATACGAATAGCAGACCTACGATGAAGGCATTGCGGCCATCACGCCGAACTTGGTAAAACAGGCCTAGAATACCCAGAATCAGCGGCAGCGCGAAGAAGTTATTCCGGGCTTCGCTATCGGCAATGCGCTCGGGCAGACCCGCATTGCTAGCACCAGGCCACAGAATACCGGCTTGCTGAATGTCGCTTTCCCGGCCTACGTAGTTCCACATGAAGTAGCGCCAGAACATGTGGCCCATCTGGTAACGCGTCAGGAAGGAGAGGTTTTGACCCATAGTTGGCTTCACGCCCTCCTGGATGTCCACCCACTTCTTGTAATAGAGCATGTGCAGCGGGTCGTTGCTGTAAAGACGAGGCAGCAGCATCTTATCCTCGGGGCGGTATTCCAACTCGGGGCGGTATTCAGCCACCACGTACTTGTCGCCCTTGCGCACATAGCGCGGGGCGCCATCATTCTGGGCAACAGGCTGTGCGTTGAACTGCGGGCCGTAAAGCAGGGGCCGGTCGCCGTACTGCTCGCGCTTCAGGTAGCTCACGAAGGACAACACATCCTCCGGGTCGTTTTCGTTGATGGTGGGGTGGTAGCTGCTCCGGATAGGAACAATCAGGTACGAGGAGTACCCAATCAGAATAAACACGAACGACAGCATGGCCGTGTTCAGTAGGCGGCTACGACGCTTGAATGACTGCTGGAAACCAAACCAGATCAGGCCTACAAACACCAGCAGGAATATCACCAGGCCCCAGTTGAAAGGTAGGCCAATGCTATTCACGAAGAACACCTCGAAGTTGCCAGCCAGCGTGGGCAAGCCCGGAATGATGCCGGCCAAAATGAGGCCTACAATGACGCTGCTAATGGCCAGCGTAATGATGCCACCCGTTAGCGTGGGGTTGTTGGTGCGACGGTAGTAATAAATGAAACCCAGGGCCGGAATGGCCAACAGGTTCAGCAAGTGCACCCCAATGCTGAGGCCAATAACGTAGGCAATTAGCACCAGCCACCGGTCAGAATCGGCTTCATCAGCGCGGTTCTCCCACTTCAGCATCAGCCACACCACCGCCGCCGTGCACAACGACGACATGGCGTATACCTCGGCCTCCACAGCGTTGAACCAGAACGAATCGGAGAAGGCGTAGGCCAGAGCCCCCACGGCGCCGGCGCCTAAAATCAGCCAGGTTTGGCCACTGGTAGGTTCTAGGCCTCTATCGTCGTGCATGCCGGGGCGGTGCATCACCAGCTTCTTAGCCATCATGGTGATGATCCAGAACAGGAAGAGCACCGTGAACGAGGAGCTTAGGGCCGAGAGCATGTTCACAAGCACCGATACCTTGGTGACGTCGCCAAACGACAGCAGTGAAAACAGGCGGCCGAGCAGCAGGAAGGTAGGAGCTCCCGGAGGGTGCGGCACCAGCAGCTTGTAGGAACAGGCAATGAACTCGCCGCAGTCCCAGAACGAGGCCGTGGGCTCCAGGGTGAGGATGTAGGTAAGGGTGGCAATGGCAAATACCAGCCAACCAATTAGGTTATTCAGGCTTTTGTAACTCCGCATAAGGAATGAGTAGGGGCGGGGCGAGGTCCGCCCGTCGCAGCACGACGGGGTTTAAGTCAGAAATAAGAAATCAGCGAAAGACCAAAAGTAGACAATAAGTAGCTAGGCCACTTCTTTGAATCAACCAATGGGGCAAACGTACTCAACCAACCCACTAAAGTAGCTCTACCAACCGTGAGCCTCCCAAAACAACAGGCTGGTAAAAAAGTGCAACAAGCATCTGACAACCAGCAGCAAAAAAGGCAGCCCGTGGAAGAGCTGCCTTTGTTTGATTGAAGTGAGTGGCCTAGCCTAGTTCTGCAAAACCAGTCGCTTCGTGCTCATTACTTTGTTGTCGAGCACGAGGCTGTAGAAGTACATACCCGGCGGCAAGTCAGAGAGGTTAAGAGCCATGCCACCGTCAGCTGCCTCGGGGCGCAACGATACCGTGCGTACTTCCCGCCCAATGATGTTGTTCAACCGCAGCTTATAATCGGCCGTGAATTTTTGGCCCAGTGAAACCGTCACGAGTCCACGGGCTGGGTTAGGATATACCGACAACGTAGGAGCTAGCCCACGTGCAGCTGAGCTAGGGGCAGCTACTGTAGGCGCCTGCGTAAACCCTTGGCTGAAATGCAAGAAAGAAGCAGCCGGGGTAGAGAAGCTATACTTGGGTAACGTGTACCAAGTCCGGCTCTCGTGCTTGGTGAGCAAGTAGCTTGCTTTGTCCGTGTGCCAGGGCAGGGCACCACCGGGGCGGGCCGTAACGGTGGCAGCCACTATGGGCAACTGCACAAGCAGTAGCATGACCAAAGAAAGAATACGAGTAAATATGTTCATGGCATTAGGTCAGGAAAAGCAGCCACCTAGGTGGCCGATGAGAATATGTGAAAGCTACCCGCCCATAATGGCAGTTAGCTTTGCTCTAATACTACTATGACAAGCACCATGCCCATTTTGCAATGAGTGCGGCCCCCTTGTGCAGTAGTAGATGACTATTAAGAGCAGAAAGTTGCTCAAAGGTTTAAAAACTATACGCTAAGCCAAAAACTATCGTTGGCCTAATATATAGTGAAAACTTTGTCATTGAGTGATCTATCAAAGGTATAATGAAAAATCAAGGATAGGATTATACATAGCGAATTTCCTTGAGATCAAAATAGCGCAGCTGCCCTGCAATTTGCACCGCCAGACGCCCAACTTCATCCACTCCCACAATTACGCCCCGGACTTGGCGGCCATCAACCTCATAGGTATGTTCTTCCTGATAGCGGTAAAGTACCCGCAGATAGTCCTGTCGTATGGCTCCAACCCGACCAGAGCGGAGCTGCAGATATCGGCGTTCCAGACTTTCGAGCAGCCGGCTCGCCACTGTGGTCAGTTCGTAGGCGCGTCCCGTCAGGAGAGCCAGCGAAGTAGCCGTTGATACTCCAAACTCACGCTGGTTTATATTTAATCCAATTCCTACGATGCTATACTGAATCTTCGGCCCCTGAAGTGTGTTCTCAATCAATATGCCACCTAACTTCTGGCTGCCGTAGTACATGTCGTTTGGCCACTTGACCCGTAACCCGGAATCAGGGCCGAGCAAGGCGGTTGCCCAGTCGTGAATGGCTAGCGCAACGGCTTGGCTAAGCTGAAACTGATCAGCGGCCGGCAGAAACGCGGGCTGCCACACCACCGACATGGTCAGGTTTTCGCCCGGCGCGGCTTCCCACTGGTTGCCGCGTTGGCCCCGGCCGGCGGTCTGTTTGTCGGTAATGACACAACAACCATCCGTGGCCCGGTTTTGGACAACCAGTTGCTGTGCCTCGGTGTTTGTGGAGGCACATTCGGGCAACCAGACAAGCTGTTGGCCCGTGAAGAGAGTTTGGGGGGATATAGCGTCCACCTGATTTTCGTACTTTGTGACGTTCAAACCTAACAATACCCCATGAAAAGTACCCTGGTTCGGCAGGATTCGGACAAGTTGGCAGATGTAGTAGTACGCGGCATGCAAGAGAAGAAGGCATCCGATATCGTGGTACTCAACCTCAAAGACCTAAAAAATGCTGTGGCGGATTATTTTATTATCTGCTCAGCATCCTCAGATACCCAAATTGACGCTATTGCGCGTTCAGTTGAAGAAGAAGTAGAGAAGCTTACCGGCCAGAACCCCTGGCAGACCGAAGGCCGCATGAACCGCGAGTGGGTGCTGCTTGACTACGTGGATGTAGTAGTGCACGTATTCTTGCGCGACCGTCGGCAGTTTTATGCCCTGGAGGAGTTGTGGGGTGACGCTGAAATTACCCACGTAGAAGAAGAAACTGCGGCTGCGGTAAAGTAAATTCTGGCTGGTTGCGTCTTGGTAGCTGAGATGGTTCTGCGCCAACAAACCCAGCGTTGGCGTGTTCCGCTTTTGTTTTTCGCTTTAGTAACCCCTATTCATGCCTGATACAAGCCCTAAAAAGAAAAAACCCATGCTGCCTAATCCCGCGCCCCGGCCCGGGATGCAGCTGTGGGTGCTGACGGGGCTGGTAGTATTCATCCTGGGGATGATCTACCTGAACCGCAGCACCACCCTGATAGAAATTAAACAGCGGGATTTTGAGCAGATGCTAACCGCGGGCGACGTGGCCGACGTATCGCTCGTGAATGACCGGCAGGTAAAGGTCACGCTGAAGCGTGAAGCCCTGGCCAAGCCGGAGTACAAGCAGAAGCTCATGTCACGCGGTCCGCTCACTACCGCTAACGACCCTGGCCCACAGTTCGGCTTCCGGGTAGTTGATGGTAAGACCTTTAAGGCTGACCTCGACAAGATACAAGCGACCTTGCCCGCCGACCGGCAGGTAGGCCTACGCGTGGCTGACGAAACTAGCTACGGTGACTATGTTACCACGTGGGGCTTCATGCTCCTGCTGTTCGTGGGCTTCTGGTTCCTGATGCGCCGCATGAGCGGAGCGGGTGGGCCCGGTGGTCAGATCTTCAATATTGGTAAGTCGCGTGCGGCTTTGTTTGAGGGTGGCGACAAAGTGAAGGTTACCTTTAAAGATGTAGCTGGCCTAGAAGAAGCAAAGGAGGAAGTACAGGAAATCGTAGAGTTTCTGAAGAACCCTTCTAAGTTCACCATTCTCGGCGGTAAAATCCCGAAAGGTGCGCTGCTGGTAGGCCCTCCCGGCACCGGTAAAACCCTGCTGGCAAAGGCTGTAGCTGGCGAAGCCGATGTGCCATTCTTCTCCCTGTCTGGTTCTGACTTCGTGGAGATGTTCGTGGGTGTGGGTGCTGCTCGGGTACGTGACCTGTTCAAACAGGCCAAAGCTAAAGCTCCTTGTATCATCTTCATCGACGAGATTGACGCTATCGGCCGCAGCCGCTCCCGGGGCAACGTGCCCGGTGGTAACGACGAGCGCGAGAACACGCTGAACTCGCTGCTGGTAGAAATGGACGGTTTCGGTACTGACTCGGGTGTTATTATCCTGGCTGCTACCAACCGCCCCGATACGCTGGACTCGGCGCTGTTGCGTCCCGGCCGTTTCGACCGTCAGATTTCCATCGACAAGCCCGACATCAACGGTCGTACCCAGATCTTCAATGTGCACCTGAAGCCGCTGACCCTGGCCCCTGATGTGGAAGCCAAGAAGCTGGCTGCTCAGACTCCTGGTTTTGCCGGTGCTGAAATTGCCAACGTCTGCAACGAGGCAGCGCTTATTGCCGCCCGCCGCGACAAGAAGATGGTGACCATGCTCGACTTCACCGATGCCGTTGACCGCGTGATTGGTGGCCTAGAGAAGAAGAATAAAATCATCAGCCCCGGTGAGAAAAAGATTGTGGCCTACCATGAGGCTGGTCACGCTATTGCCGGCTGGTTCTTAGAGCATGCTGACCCATTGGTGAAGGTGAGCATTGTGCCTCGTGGAGTAGCTGCCCTCGGCTATGCCCAGTATCTGCCCCGCGAGCAGTTCCTCTACAACACTGAGCAGCTCATGGACGAAATGTGCATGACGCTGGGTGGCCGCGCAGCTGAAGAGCTGGTGTTTGGTAAGATTTCTACCGGAGCACTGAGCGATCTGGAGCGCATCACGAAGATGGCCTACAGCATCGTGACGATGTACGGCATGAACAATAAGCTTGGTAACATCTCGTATTACGACTCAAAAGGGCAGAATGAGTATGGCTTCTCGAAGCCCTATTCAGAAGCTACTTCGCAGATGATTGACGAGGAAGTACGCGGCATTATTGAAAGCGCTTACATCCGCACGAAGGAACTGCTCACGGAGCGTCGCCATGAGCTGGAGGTAATTGCCAAGGAGCTGCTCGAAAAGGAAATCCTGCAACAGGATGACTTGGAGCGTCTAGTAGGTAAGCGCCCATTTGATAGCCAGACCACGTACCAGGCGCACATGGCCGGCACCGACCGCAGCGAAACTCTCAGCGAGCGGAAGCAAGAGCACCCCGGTGTTCCGCTGGGTAACGACCTGCCTGACCTGAACCTGCCGGGCATCGACAGCCCAAATGATTCGGCTGGAGCAACCACCGAGCCTAGCGGCAATGCCGTGAGCCCAGTGTAAGCACGAAGTATAAAGAACAAAAAGGCCTGCTGACTACAGCAGGCCTTTTTGTTTTAGCGCCTAGGTCATACAAAAGCCATGAGTAGGCAAAATAAATACGCAGATGGCTAGGCCACCCGATAGGGTAAGTTCTAACCGCAGCCTATGCACAGCTTCTGTCCTGCAACTACTACCTTTGCCGTATGGCCAATTCCTCTCGCGACATAATTTTGCGCCGTATTCGTGAGGCGTTGCAGAAGCCGGCAGAGCAACCTGCTCGGCCCGATTTCAGCGCCCCACTATACCCTAGGCCAGTAGCCGAGGCAGATTTAGCTATTGACTTTGCCCAAAACTTTGTGCGGATAGGCGGGGTGTTTTACTACTGCGAGTCGGAGGAGCACTTCTATGATCAGCTGTTTGCGTACAAAAAAGAGAAGGAGCTAGATCGGCTATTTGTGTGGGAGCCAGAGCTTAAAAAGATTCTGCACGACGGTAATTTAGTTTTCCAAGGGGATGAGACTGATTTTTTGGCCCACGCCGATGCCGGCCTGACATCTTGCGAAGCACTCGTAGCTCGCACTGGTAGTATTTTGGTAAGTGGCGCTAGCAGCAGTGGCCGCCGCCTGAGCATCTACCCCGATCAACACCTCGTGCTGGCTCGCACCTCGCAGGTAGTACCCGATATTGGTGACGCACTGAAACTGGTGCAGCAGAAATACGGCCCCGACCGGATACCATCCATGATATCCTTGACCACAGGGCCGAGCCGAACGGCTGATATTGAAAAAACGCTGGTACTCGGAGCCCACGGCCCGCGCAGCATTGTGTTGTTTTTGCTGGATGACGCGCCCGCCGCAACTACCTAACCTCGCGCTGCCGCCTGGCCGCAAAGTATACTTCGCCTCCGATTTTCACTTGGGCGCCCCCGACGCTGCCCGCTCTCTGGAGCGGGAGCGGCGCATTGTGCGTTGGTTAACCATGGCTGCCCACGATGCCGCGGCCATCTACCTGCTCGGCGATATTTTCGACTTCTGGTTTGAATACAAGCATGCCATACCGCGCGGCTTCATCCGGCTGCAGGGCAAGCTAGCCGAGCTGACGGACGCGGGTATTCCGGTGATTTTCTTCACGGGCAACCACGACATGTGGATGTTCGATTACTTCACTAAAGAATTGGGTATTCCGATTTACCGGCATCCGGTAAGTCAGCGCATAGGGGGCCACCAATTCCACATTGGCCACGGCGACGGCTTGGGCCCTGGTGACCATACGTATAAAGTACTGAAGCGAGTATTTGCTTCACCACTGGCGCAGTGGTTATTCGCCCGTATACATCCTAACCTGGGCATTGGCATTGCCAACCGCTGGAGCCAGCATAGCCGGCTACAAAATGGGGAGGCCGATAGCAAATATTTTGGGGAGGAGGAGTGGTTGTTACAGTACTGCCGGGAACTGGAACAGGCCTACCACCACGAGTACTATGTTTTTGGGCATCGGCATTTGCCGCTTGATGTAGCCGTAGCCCCCGGTAGTCGTTATCTTAACCTCGGCGAATGGGTCAATTATTGCTCCTACGGCCAATATGATGGCACTGAACTGGCACTGCGGCATTTCGAAGCAAAAGAAAGCAACAAGTAAGCACTTCAAGTGGCCTAGCCAACTGTCGGCGGGGCTGTGGGGCCTTGCTGCCAGTTGCATACTTGAAGCATCGGCGCGTGCCCAGACCACGGCTCCAGCCGCCGGCTCAGTAGCTCCCGCGGCCCAAGCTTCCCCGGTCCTGACGGTGCCCGCCGACACCAAACCAGCCGCACTGGGTGCGTGGCAACTCGTGCGGACGGTGGCACTCAGCAAAACGGGCCCGGCCTCTCTCGACCGGCGAGGCAACCTCTACGTAACCGACGTCCAAAACAACGTGCATCAGTACGGGCCCGATGGGCAGGCCCTCAACGTGTACTCGCCGCCGCTGCCAGGCCACACGGCTCAGCTAGAGGCCTGGAACACCACCAAAATTTTGGTCTTTTACGACGACCGGCAAGAGCTTGTCTTGCTTGACCGATTTCTGGCACCCATCAGCAAGCTCTCCTTACTCGATTATTTCGACGGTATGGTGCGGGCTGCTACACTAGCGCCCGACGACCGGTATTGGCTGCTGAACGAATCTGACCTGACGTTGCGGCAATTGGACGCCACAAGCGGCCGGTTTACAATCACCACCCCACTGGACATCCTCATCGGGCGAAGCCGCCCCGACTTTCGATTTCTGCGCGAGTACCAGAACAACCTCTACCTGGTGGATAATAAAAATGGGGTGTATGTATTCGATAATCTGGGAAACTACCGTAAGAAGCTGCCTTTTCCGGGCCTGACCACGCTGGGTTTCCGTGGTGACGAGCTGTATTACCTAGCCGCCGACGGGGTGCATTTCTTTCATCTGTACAACCTCACGGAGCGCATCGTACCGCTGCCTGGCTTGCCACCCGAGCAAGTGCGGCAGGTGCTGGTAGGGGAGCAGTACGCCTACGTGCTTTCCGCTACTGGCCTACAGGTGTACCGGCTCTAGGCCATTGCTCTCACGAGATTAAGGCGCGAGCTAGGCCTCCGGCAGGTCATGATAAGCCGCGGGCTTTTTATAGGAAGCAGAAGAGTGGAGACCGAGTGTGAGTAAGCTCAGCCATAACCCCTGTCATAGCTGAACCGTTAGGATAGGTAAGCCTTCTGGGCCGCTGTCCTTTCCACTCCACAACTCCTACAGCCAAATATGAAAGCACTCGTGTATCACGGGATGAGAGACGTGCGCGTCGATACCGTGGATGACCCCAAAATCGAAGACGCCCGCGACGCCATCATCCGCGTTACCAGCACGGCCATTTGCGGTTCCGATCTGCACATCTACAACGGCAGCATTCCGCAGCCCCGCCCCATGGTGCTAGGCCACGAGTTTATGGGCATTGTAGAAGAAGTAGGCAAAGGAGTAGGCAGCAAGCTGAAAGTAGGCGACCGGGTAGTAGTACCCTTTCCTATTGCCTGTGGTACGTGCTACTTCTGTAACCACCAATTGCCAGGCCACTGCGAAAACTCCAACCCCGACCACTACGGCCCCGAAGGTGGCCTAATGACCGAAAAAGGTGGGGCGCTGTTCGGCTACACCGACCTCTACGGTGGGTATAATGGAGGCCAAGCCGAGTACGTGCGCGTACCATACGCTGACTTTGGCCCCCGCGTAATTCCCGATTCGCTGACCGATGAGCAAGCCCTGTTCCTGACCGATATCTTCCCCACCGGGTATTCCGGCATTGACTGGGGCGAGGTGAAAGGCGGCGAAATTGTAGCCATTTTTGGGGCTGGCCCGGTGGGTGTAATGGCCGCCAAATCGGCGTGGCTGCGCGGTGCAGCACGGGTTATCATAGTTGATACGCTGCAGTACCGGCTAGATAAGGCCAAGGCTGCCACCCACTCCGAGACTATTCTCTGGGAAGACGCCAAGTCGACGGTGGAGCAGATTAGGGATATGAGTGGCGGCCGCGGCGCCGATGTGTGCGTAGAATGCGTAGGCTTCGAGCCTGACCGCAACCTGCTTGATCGGGCCAAAGCAGTGCTGAATTTTGAAAAAGGCTCGCCTAAAGTACTGGAGGCCTGTATGAGCGCCGTACGCCGCGGCGGCATCGTGTCGGTACTGGGCGTGTATAGCTCCCCCTTCGATAATTTCCCCATTCATCAGTTCTTCGATAAAGGCATTACCATTCGGGGAGGCCAAGCGCCCGCCCAAAAGCATATCGACAAGCTGCTGCAATACGTGATAGAGGGCAAGGTCGTCCTCGACGATATTATCACCCACCGCCTGCCGCTTTCTGAGGCTGCGCACGGGTACGACATCTTTCGCAACAAGAAAGACAACTGCGTAAAAGTGGTGCTGAAGCCGTGAGTAAGGGCTTCGCTCATTGAAAAAAGGGCTGGCCTTTGGCCGGCCCTTTTTTGTGGCCTAGCCGGTAGGTGAGGAGGAGCAGCGCAACAGCATTTATTCCTACATTTGAACAGGGTAGCCTCGTGCTATCCGTCGCGCCGCTCTGCTCTCACCACAACCAAAACCCCTGTTATGTCTGCTGCTGTACTGGCCTGCCGGCTTGTTCGTCGTTTCCTGCCCCTGGTGCTGTGTGGAACGGTTATTGGCTGGCTTCCGGGAAACAGCTTCGGCCAAAGTAGCGCGCCCACGCAAGCAGCCAAGCGCCTAGCACCGGGCCTGCAGACTAACCGAGCGACCCAAGCAGTGCGGGTGAGCGTGACTGATGTAGCGGCGTTTCGGGCCTGGCTGACCCGGGAGCAGCCCCGCGCTACGGTAGTGCCCGAAGAGGGGCAGCCGCATCTGCTGCGCGTGCAAGGGGCCAGCCCAGCCGCACTGGCCAACTGCCAGTGGGTGCAGTTTGTGGATACATCTCACCGCAAGCCCCACGATGAGCGGCAGCTGAACGGCGCCGACTTCGCGGCCAATACGGTGAGCTCCGTGCATAGCCGTTATCCGCAACTGACAGGGAGTGGCCTAGCGGTGTCCGTTAAAGAAAATCCGCTAGATATTCAGGATATTGACTTTAAAGGGCGCTTGGTAAACCCCAATCCGCAGGCAGTATTGCTGTCCTCGCACTCCACCATTATGGCTACGCTAATTGCGGGCGGCGGCAACTCGTCGCCCAATGGCAAGGGCGCCGCTTGGCAAGCCCGCATTGCGCAGTCGGACTATGAAAATTTGCTGCCCGATGAGGGGGCTTTGTTGGCCCGGCAAGGCGTAACGGTGCAAAACCATTCGTATGGAGTAGGCATCGAAAATTATTACGGGCTGGAAGCGAAAGCCTATGACGAGCAAACTCGCCAGTATCCAACGCTGCTGCACGTATTTTCCTCGGGTAACTCTGGCAACCAGGCCAGCACTGAAGGGCCGTATGCCAAGCTGGCGGGCGTAGCCAACCTCACCGGGCAGTTTAAAATGGCCAAAAACGTGCTGCTAGTGGGGGCTACTGATGCGCTAGGCCAGGTGGCACCGCTTAGTTCTCGCGGACCCGCCTACGATGGCCGCGTAAAACCCGAGCTAGTGGCCTACGGCGACGGGGGCTCCTCCGAGGCGGCAGCTCTGGTATCGGGCATTAGCTTGCTCGTGCAACAGGCCTACCGCGACCAGCACGGCATAGTGCCACCCGCAGCGCTGGTAAAAGCCGCGCTGCTTAATAGCGCCGACGACACTGGCCGCCCAGCCGTAGATTTCGACTCAGGTTACGGGCAGGCCGATGCTCTGGGGGCTGTGCGCACAGTGCTGGAGAATAGGTTTGCCCAAGGCAGCGTAGGCCAGGGGCAGGAGCAAATAATACCCGTAACCGTGCCGGCTGGTACGCAGCAGTTAAAAGTTACGTTGGTGTGGGCTGACCCTGAAGCTGCCGCCAATGCCTCCCGTGCCCTCCTCAACGACCTCGACCTGACGTTGGTGAGTACCACCAGCGGCCAGCGCTGGCTACCCTGGACGTTAAGCACCTATCCACACCTCGATTCACTGAAGCTACCCGCCCGGCGGCGCCCCGACCATCTTAACAATGCGGAGCAGATTACTCTCGACGCTCCGGAGGCTGGCACCTATGAGTTGCACGTGCGAGGATACCAAGTAGCCCAGGGCTCGCAAGCATTCAGTGTGGCTTACGAGTTCGAGCAAGGGTTTACCTGGACGCAGCCCAGCGCCGCCCGCAACCTGCCGGCCGGCCAACCCACGGTATTGCGCTGGCAGTGGGCGGGAGCGGCCACTACCGCCCGCTTGGAGTATCGTTTTGTGGGTCAACCACAGTGGCAGGTGCTCAACCCAGTGGTGAGCCTCGCGCAGCAATACGCCGTATGGACTACGCCCGATACTACAGCCCTTGTGCAAGTTCGCCTGAGCACCGGCGCTGCGGCCTATGAGTCTGATGAGGTTTTTGTGGCTATGCCACTGGCCCTGCAAGTAGCTTATGCCTGCCCCGATGAAACGCTGCTGACATGGGCGCGGGTGCCCGGCGCCACACAGTACCAAGTATATAAGTTGGGGGCCACCCACCTAGAGCCTTACCGACTAGTAGCCGACACCGTTATGTTCCTGACGCCAGTCGAAGCCGCGCAGCGCTACTACACAGTGGCACCCCTTATTCGGGGAAGGTCAGGAGAGCGAGGCAGCACCCCCGATGTTACGCAACAGACCTACGGCTGCTACATCCGCTCTTTTATCCCGAAACAGCTAGTGTCTGATACGGTGCAGTTCCAGCTGCAACTGGGCACTACGTATCGGTTAAAAACAGTGCAGCTAGAGCGCCGTGAGCCTGATGGTTCATTCCGCGTAATCCAGACGGTGGTCCCAGCCTTAGCCCTGTCCTTAACCGATCAGGCGCCGGTGGTAGGCCGCAGCGAGTACCGTGTGCGGGCAGAAGCAGAGAATGGCCGCGTGTATTATAGCTCCGTGGAGGAGGCCTTTTTTGTGCGCAAGACGGACGTGCTAGTGTATCCGGTGCCCGTAGCAGCCGGGGAGCCTATTACTATAGTTGGTCCCCAAGGGGAACCGCTGCGAGTACGTATGTATGATATGCTGGGACGCGTGCGCGGTGAAGCCGCTGCCGATGGCACTATTAATTCGGTAAGGCTGCCTGCGCCGGGTAAAGGTACCTTCCTGCTGCGCATTAGCACCAAAAGCGGTTCAGAGGTGACCCGTCGGATACTTGTGCTATAGGTTAAGCGCCGCTAGGCCAGTAGAGCATTAGGTTTGCTCTTTGTTGCTCATAGACGGCGAAAGGCAAGCCGTCAGCAACTAGAAACTACAGCACAGCCTTTGCTCTACACGGACGGTTAAGAACGTAGATGTTGGGCTCGTACCCTTCCCGGCTGCTAATGGCACACGCTAGGCCAGGTATGCTGCCGTACTCATGCCGCCGCAAAAGCAATAGGAAGAATACGTGCTGCATCCTTCTGTTAGCACTAAAGCCTCTCAATCAAAGCAGTACCAACAAAAAGCCCCCGGCTCACCAGAGCCGGGGGCTTTTTCTAAGCTAGTAGGCCAGTAGAGGCCTGGTGCTTAGTACAAGTAGTTAAGCGCCGTGCGGTCGTTGGCATTGAACGGACGGTCTACACCAGTGCCGATGCAAGCCAACATCCAGGAGTTTGGATCTGGGCTCGAAGGAGTGCCGGGAATCAGAATGGCGCCTACTGTGCTAGCACCTTCGTTTACAGCCGAACCACCGCAGCTATACTGACGGCTCATGTAATCGGTGTGGCGGAAGCCAATGCAGTGACCAATTTCGTGGGCCAATACCGAGGCGATGGTAGTGGTAGCGTAGCTGGTACCGAGGGCATCGGAGTTAACCAACACTTGGCTATAAGGGTTACCGCCCGATGGGAAGCCTGCCGAAGCCAAGTAAGATGAGCCCGAGGGAGCCTTACTCAGCACGATGCTGCCACCCGACGTTACGCGTGAGAAGCGCAGTTGCAAGTTCTGGGCGTTGTAGCGACGGATTGCCTCGTCAGTAGCCGTAACATAAGCCGAGGGAAGAGTAGTAGACACGCGTACCGTAATGGTGCGGGGCAGGCCCGTAACTAGGTTGGTAGTGCGGTACTGCTCATCTTCTCCTACGCGCATCACCTTATAATCGGGCTTGCTGGCGAGCATGTCGTTGGTGAGCAGAATGTCACCTTCTACCATTACGCCGCCATCTACTTTGCGTGCCTCCGCAGCCGAAAAGCCTAGCGCCTTGATCTGGCTAATGGTGCTTTCTGATACTTCGTTCTTTACTTCAACATTGGCTTTTTCCTGGCAAGATGCCAGTGAGAGGGCAGTGGCAGCAAACAACGCCAGTGGGGTGAGTACTCTTGAGTTTTTCATGTGTTTTGGTTGTGGTTGGTGAAAAGATCGATGAAAAGGTAGGGTTTTATTAGTGACTTGTCAAAATGCGAGGAGTTATTTTGCCAAAATTATATACAATTATTAGAAGATAAGTATGAAATAAAAAAGGAGCAGTTAATGTGTAGAGTTGAATTTTTTTGATGTAAGAAAAAGCTGGCTCGTGAAACCTTCTGGCCTTATGCTACCGTTTAAGGCTGCTTCCCTAACTTGGAAGCATAAACAACGATGCCGGTAGCGGTACCGAAGGGGGGCTGCTTGCAGCGGCCGGCCTTAGGCCGCCTAAATCTGTATCTTTGTACAAGACCATTTTCGTGCGGAATCCTTTCCTCCGCCTTACCTATAGATTCTACAAGCCGTGGCTTGCTCTTCCTGCTCCTCCGGTGGAGGCTGCTCCACTACATCTGCCAAGGGCTGCGGCTCAAAAGGCAGCTGTAGTAGCGGCTGTACCCGCCTTAATGTATTCGACTGGCTTCAAGACCTTGACCTGCCCAGTGATTTTAAAGAATTTGACATAGTTGAAATCCGCTTCAAAGGCGGCCGCAAAGACTTCTTCCGCAATACCAGCCGCTTACCCCTCATCACCGGCGACGCCGTGGTAGTGGAAGCGGCCAGCAACGGCTGGCACCTAGGCCACGTCTCGCTGAAGGGGGAACTCGTGCGCCTGCAAATGAAGAAAAAGAAGGTGCCGCTCGATTCGAAGGATATTCGCAGCATCCTGCGCGTGGCCACCGACCAAGATGTAGAGCGCTGGAATGCGGTGCGCGACCTTGAAACCGGTACTATGTTCCGGGCCCGGTCGGTGGTAGATGAACTGCGCCTCAAAATGAAGCTCTCCGATGTAGAGTACCAAGCCGACCGCACCCGCGCCACATTCTTCTACTCCGCCGAAGACCGCGTTGACTTCCGCGACCTAATTAAGCGCTTGGCCGATGAGTTTCGGGTGCGGGTAGAAATGCGGCAGATTTCTCTGCGCCATGAGGCGGGCCGTTTAGGTGGTATTGGCTCCTGCGGGCGTGAACTATGCTGCTCTACCTGGCTCACCGATTTTAAGAGCGTAAGCACCACCGCCGCCCGGTACCAAAACCTAAGCCTTAACCCAGCCAAGCTCTCGGGCCAGTGCGGGCGCCTGAAGTGCTGCCTCAACTACGAGCTGGATACTTACCTCGATGCCCTGAAAGATATTCCGCAAGTGCAACGCCCCCTGCTCACGGAGAAGGGCGACTACGTGCTGCAGAAAACCGACATCTTCAAGCGCAAAATGTGGTTTGCCGTGCGCGGCGACAACAACTGGGTGGTGCTGCCCACGGAGCGCGTGCGCGAAGTGCAGGAGATGAATAAGCGCGGCGAAAAGCCCGAAAGCTTATTGCCGCCTGTGCGGGAAGAAGAGAAGGCCCCTGAAGTAACCGCCATTGTGGAGGGCTCTCTGGAGCGCCTGGATGATAAGATTAAAGGCTCGAAGCGCAGCAAACGGAAGAAGCAAAAGGACAAGCCTGCTACTGCGGTTGCGCCGGCGGCTCCAAAAGCTAGCCGCCCTGCAACGGGCAAAGTGGCTCCTCCCGACCCGTCGGTACTTGACCCGAAAGCTCCCGCCGAAACCTCAGACACTACCGCGGGCGAAACACGGCGCCCACGCGGAGCCGCCGCTCGTCCGCTGAACCGCCGGGGGCGGGGCCGTGGTGAAGGCAAGCGCAATGATGCCTCACGCACCGGTGCTGAGGGCGAATCTCCCGCAGGTGAAGGGCGCCCATCTCGGTCCCAAGAGGGGCGGCCGTCCCGTGGTGCTGCTCCAGAAGCTGGCCCCGATGCGCCCCGGCCCGCTGGTGAACCCGGTCAGGAACGCCGCCGCAGCCACTCGCGGCGGGGCTCTCGGCCCGGGCGCTCATCGGAGGGTGGTGCTACTCCTCCTAACCCAGCCTCGTAAGGTATGCGCACACTACTTCGGCTACTACCAGCATTCAGCTTGCTAGGCCTGTCCCTGACTGCCTGCGACCCAGGGCAGGTGTATGAGAAGAACATCGACCTGAAATCACCCTCGGGCGTGCCCTACGTGTGGGCAGTGCAGGAAAAGCCCACGTTTGAGTTTGAAATACCCGACACCACCCAGCGCTACGACGTGTACTTCAACGTGCGCAATGCATCTGGCTACGAGTATTATAACCTCTACGTGAAGCATACTCTTACCGGACCCGACGGCAAACCCATTTCGCGGCTGCTGCACCAGATGCTACTCATGGACCCTCAAACCGGGGAGCCTCGGGGCAATGGCACAGGGGATATCTACGACCATCAGTTCCTGGCCTTGCCCAACCAGCACTTCTCACAAACCGGCCCCTACAAAATCATGCTGGAGCAGTATATGCGCCAAGATCAGCTGCCCAACATTATGGCCGTGGGCGTGCGCGTGTCGAAACATACGACAGCCGCTAAATAGGCTGGCCACGCATCAACACACAAGCCCCCGGCGGGTAGGTACATCACCTAGCTGCCGGGGTCTTGTGTGTTCACCTAAATCGTATTCTTTCTTGGCGCTAGGCCACTAAAAAACTGCTCCAGCCCGCGGCCCGAGGGCGGGAACTGGAGCAGGCAATAGGCAGATGGGAGGGGCCGAAGGCTAGATACGCTCTACTTTAACTGCGTTCTGGCCTTTCTTGCCGTCGATGATGTCGAACGAAACCCGGTCGTTTTCACGGATTTCATGAATCAGGCCGGTCTGGTGCACGAAAATTTCCTGACCATTTTCGTCCTGCACGATGAAACCGTAGCCTTTCGATTCGTTGAAAAATTTCACTTTGCCAGTTTTCATAGCAGGTGTTAACAATTGTGGGTGAAAGAATGCGGTAAAACTAAGGGGTATTTCCAAACTACGGAAACACCTCCGGTGGGATTACATAAACACATAGCGCAACAGTCCGTATGAATTTACTCATCCCACGCGATACTGCACTCTCCTATGCCAGACGAATCTATTTCCCCAAACCAGAACTCGGCTTCCGCCGGCGAGTCGTTGGCTAACTCGGATGCCAATGTAGGTCAGGGCGGCCACCCCAACGACCAGAAACAGGCGGGGCATTCAGCCCAGGAGCCTAACCTGCATAATCTTCAAACACCAGCCAATACTACCGGTCAGCAGCCCTTTGCTAACGACCACAACCACGAGGAAAACGAACTCCAAAGCCCCAGCCGAGGGGAATTTGGGCGTCAGTCGGCCCAAGGCCTTACCCAGGGCGGCTACGGCAATGAACTGAGCCGCGGACCCGAAACTTACGCCGGAACGCTAAACACCCCAGCTGCTACCACCGGCTATGACGGGGAACGGGAGCAGAAGCCTGCCGGCTTTGAGGAGCCCATGGGCAGCCGCTATGGCGCCGAAGTAGACCCCGCCATTGCCCAGGAAAACTCTTCGGTGAGCCCCGGTTTTGCCAACGATAACGCCGCCCCCAGAGGCCTAGACTCGGGCTACAGCGACAACTACGGCACATCGTCGCTGGGCGGTGGAACCAGTAATGGTACGGCCGCAGCACAGCCCCAAACTCAGCAGCGCAACCAAGCCGAGGACTACCGCCCTGGCCACCCCGAGCAAGGCCCAGCAGGCCTCGACACTGGCCGGGGAGCAACCGAACCTGCCCGCGGCGAGCAGGAGGCGGGCACCAGCACGGCAGAAACCACCCGGAGCGGCTACAACGCCACCGGCGCTAGTGCTCAGGGCAGCGACCAAAAGGGCTTTGGCTCCAAAGGAGGCTCGTATAATGATGAGTACGACTCTGCCAACAACAGCGGCCAGCCCGGCTCTCCCTCCCGAGGCGACTACGACAAACAGGATGCTGCCCAAAACTATGGCGGCGCGGCCGGTGACCGGAACAACCCGCAAGACTCACCAGATTACGGTGCTGCCCCACGGCGGGCCGAAGCGCACGATGACTCGGCTCAAGCTAAGCCCGAGTAGCAGCTTCTAGGCCAGTAAACACGCGCGGCGCACCTAGGTGCGCCGCGCGTGTTTACTGGCCTAGGTTTATTCTTTTTTCTTGGCGTAGTAAATGCGGCCTTTCTCGTTGCTGAAAATGAAGTCTTGGTTGCTCGTAAACACAAGGGCTTCGGCTTGGCCAGTAGAAGGAATTGGCAGGCAGGTTTTCAGCCCATCAAAAAGGCGCTGGCCCGGCAAGCGCTCAAATAAATACACGTGACCATAGCCCAGGAGGGCCACCCGCCGGCCGTCGGGGCTGATGTCGGCTGAGGTAATCCAGGTATTGATTTTCAGGCTGTCGGCTAGGCGGGCAGTATGGTGGCCCGGCTGGGCAGGCAGCACGTATTGTTTCACCCAATTGCCTTCGCCCCGATTTTTAGTGAAGAGATACAGGCTATCCTGGTAGTAGTAAAAGGCTTCGCAGTCGAAGTTGCGGGCAGGCTTGCGCGGCGGAAACTTTCGCTGATCAGCGTACTCAAACCGGATGGTATCAACGCGCTTCAGATCGGGGCCGCTGAGCCGGTAGATGCGCAGGTTGCGGCGCTTGTTCTGGTTGTTGCCAAAGTCGCCGATATACAGGCGCTTCTCGTCGTCCTGAGCAAGGTCTTCCCAGTCGATATTGAGCAGGGGAGTCAAGTCTAGGGTTTGCAGTAAATCACCCTGGGGCGTGACCTTATAGAGCTTGGCGGTGTTGCCGCCGTCGGCGTGGGTCCAGAGGTCTCCTTCACTGTCGGCCATTTCCAAGCCCGAGCTTTCTGCTACCCGCTGCCGGTCGAGGCGGCCTACAGTTTGCAACTCGTAGGCCTGCTGCACCTTTTTAAACTCACCCCGGCCTTTATCGGGGCTGCAGCCACAGATAACGGATTGCAAGAAGACAACAATCGGGAAGAGCTTATCGCGCAGCAGAAATAACATAGGCAGGAAGTAGGCCGCTCTATCAGCGCTTTTACGCAAGATAGGCCGAGCAAAAAACGAGGCCGCCGGTAATTACGGGGTTTCTGGCGGAAGGGTACGTAACAGGACGGGTTAAATAGGTAACTTGTTAGCCCTCACTTTACCTCAAGTCCCCTCTAGGAATGCGTTTGGCTCTTACTGTACTGCTCCTGACCCTGCTAGCGGGCCAGCCCCTAATTGCCCAAACTGCGCCCCTCGCTCTGCCAGATTCCGTGCCCGCCGCAACACCGCACTCAGGGTTTGCTAGGTGGGTGAAGAAGCCCATAGTGTGGCAAACGGCCATTCCGGTTAGCCTGATAGGCCTAGGGTACATCAGCCGCAACGAGAACGTGTTGGATGAGCTCAAGGAAGAAGTGGGGGAGGAAACGCACGAGGCTTTTCCGCATTTCCATACCAGCCTCGATGACTACAGCCGGCACCTGCCCATTGTGGTGGCCTACGGCCTCTACGCCGGCGGAATGAAAGGCACCCGCGGAGTGATGCCCTTCACCATAATCTATGGCCTTTCACACGCGCTTAGCACCGGAGTAGTTAGCAACCTAAAAAGTCTCAGCCATACCAAGCGCCCCGATAACCCAGCGGATTTCAGCTCTTTTCCCTCGGCGCACACCGCCGAGGCATTCATGACGGCCACGCTACTATATGAGGAATTCGGGCGCACCCGGCCCTGGGTGGCGGTAGGTGGCTACACCGTGGCTACGGCCACCGGCGCCATGCGCATGCTCAATAACCGTCACTGGATTACCGATGTGCTAGCCGGAGCCAGCATAGGGGTGCTTTCTGCCGAAGCCGTATGGCACTTGTACCCAGTAGCGGCACATTGGCTGCCGGGGCATTTGGGGGAGAAACTGCTGCTAGTGCCTGCCTACATGCCCGGCGGTGGCATGGGTGTTTCGCTGGCGGTGCACACCCGTTAGGCCTCACTGCACTGCTTGGTAGCCCGCTCAGGCGCGTCTGCTGCGCTAGTTAAACCGCAAATATGGGCGCAGCTTTTCCACAGTAGCCTCATCAAGTATGCGAATCTGGCGCAGATCGGTGGGCTGGCGAAACGGGCCATGCTGCTGCCGGTAGGCCACTACCACGCGGGCCAGCCGTTTCCCAATGTAGGGGTGCGCCTGCAACACCTCAAACGGCTCCGTATTGATATTGATGGTAGCCGGAACGAAGCTTGCCCCCACGAAGGTGTATTTGCGCAAGCTGTCCACTAGGTCGGGGGCGTCGCGGAGGCTATAGATTTCGCCCAGTTGCTCTTCCTGCGCAAAACCGCCTAGCCGCTGCCGGTACTCTACTACTCGCCGCGCGTAGCCGCGCCCAATGCCCCTGATTTGCATGAGCTGCGTGGTATCCGCCAGGTTCAGGTCAAAAGCAGCTAGTCGTGTAGGCTTCCGAGCAAACCCTGGGGCCGTAGTACGGGCCGGAAAACGCGAGGCTAGGCCACCTTTGCCACTAGCGTATTGCTGGCTGTTGCGGGGCGGCAGCAGGTCAGGGAGCTGAATGTAAGGAGCAAGCCGGGCGTACGAGGAGTCGGCAAGGCCATACGTGCGCTTGATTTGCTCTTTGGCTTTGAAGCCACCCAATACGGTGCGGTAGTTTACCAGGCGGCGCGCCAGAAAGGCCGGTAGGCCACGGGCCTGCCAGTCAAGTTCCGTGAGCTGGTTAGGATCGAAGGGCGCCAGCGCAACCTGCGGTACGCTAGGCCGAGCGGGGTAGGCCCGGCGCGGATAGCGCGACGCGTACTGCCGGGGTTGCCGCTGCGCCGCCAGCTCGGCGGCCAGCGCATTGAGGCGTGCTTGGTCAGGCGCAGGGTTGTAGTGGGGTAGGGCTGGCCGCAGCAGTTCTGGGAGCCAAAGCAGCAGCACCATGAGTAGCACCAACACAATAAATCCAGACGTTTCGCGCCGAGAAAAGCCAAACTTCCGCCGTAGCGTTGCCTGAACGGACGTAAGAAAGGAGCGTTTACGGGCCCGACCAGAAGCGGGAGTAGGACGGGCAGTGCGCGGCTCGGCCATAGCGAATACAGAAATAAATCGAGTAGCAAATAGTAGCTAGGCCTGGCGCCAGTAGCCGTTCAATAACCTAGCTAATATATCACTAAAGCCAAGTTCAGCGACACTATGCAGTGTGATAAATGCGGCCGCTTATCATATGTAGTAGTCAGCATGCGTTACATGAGTGCCTGAACCACCCAAACTCCAAGCAGAACAGTGTTACCTAGGGGTAAATTATGCGTACCACTAGCCCCACCCGTTGGCTAAACCGCGGCTGCCGCGTATCATTACATCTGCAATTAGATTTACTTTTCCACTGCCATGCCTGCCACCACCCGCCGTACTACTGAGTTTCTGGATTCTCTGGCCGCCGACCTGCGCCAGGTGCGCGAAACAGTAGACCGGCGCTTCCGGCCCCTCACCGATGACCAGCTCAACCGCGGTCCGGGACCCGGCAAATGGAGCGTAGGCCAGTGCTTAGAGCACCTCAATATTGTGGGTGGGTTGTATCTGCCCGTCATCAGCAAAAAGATCAAGGCGGCGCAAGAGCGTGGCTCTAAACCCGCCGAAACAGTAGCGCACGGGTTTTTTGGCAAGAAGATGACGGATGCCATGCGGGTGCCGGCCACTGAGAAAGCCATGAAGTCGCCGCAGCAATATGCGCCCAGCGGGTTTCGTCTGCCTCGCACGGTGCTGGAAGTGTTCAGCCGCCAGCTTGATGAGCTAACGGGCCTGATTGAGCAAACTCGCGGCGTCAATGCCAACGCCATCCGAATTCCTAACCCCATCATTCCGCTGCTGCTGCCCCGCCTCACCGATGCGCTGGAACTGCTGGTGGTACACATGCAACGCCACATTGCCCAAGCCGAAGCCGTACTGGACGGTCAGGGCGTAAGCGCCGGCAAAGAGTAACTACCTGGCTAGCTAGGCCTGTTACAGAGGCTGTTGGCGTTAGTGGTGATGTAGCTCCTCGGGTGGGGGAGGCAGTTCTGCCGCCGCCCGGTGCAGCAGGGCCGTAGGCACGCGGGGGTAGTGGTGATGCACGTGGTGGAAGGCAAACGACGATACTACCGGCGTCCAGATTTGGGCCATAGCTGCCGCAACCCGCGCGGCTGGGTAGCGGGAGGCTACGTGGTGCGGAATGTACGAAGCCCAAATGGGCATGGTGGCACTCATCAGAAATGCCACGCCCCAGTACACCAAGCCCACCAGAGAACCAGTTAGAAGATATAATCCCACAAATGCTGCCAGCAGAAGCACTGTGAAAGCCGTTTCCAGTAGCTGAATGCGCCGCGTGTTGGGGGCAATGCGCAAGGACTCGCGGCGGAGCATAAGAATATGCCATGGCCCCTGCCACAGCACCCGCGAGAACTTCCAGGTGGCTGGCGCCCCTTCGGGGTCATCCTCGGTGAGGCAGCGGCCGTGGTGGCGCAGGTGAGTCACTTGCAGAGCGTGGCCACTTTTCAAAATCAATAGGCCGCTCAGCGTCAGAATACGCTCATTCACGGGCTTAGAGAGGCCTAGCGCATTGTGCATGGCATCGTGCATTTGCACAAAGGCTGCCAAACACACGGCTACTGCCACCGGCACAGCCAGCCACCACCAACCGGCCACCGCTAGGCCACTATACAGGGCCACCAGGGTCCAGGGGCGAGCCAGTTCTACGTACCGCTGGCCGGGCGTAAGCTGTAAATGGGCGGAAATGGCAGTAGACTTCATGGGTAAAGCAAGTGACCAAGTAACAGTGCTATAGATATTAGGAGGAAGCAATAGGGGCTACGCCGGTGGTTACTCGCGCCGCTCGTGGCGGCGGGGCAGTGCGTATTCAGGAATGGCCGTAGGAGCCACCGTTTCCCAGCGAGGCTGGAAGGAGCCGTGGTAGCCGAAGAGCTTGCCGAAAATCTTGTTGCTGACTTCTACCTGAATGCGGTAGCAGCCGGCCTCGTCATCGTACCACTCCTCTACCTCTGCCAAGCCCGAGAAGAGCATGGGAAACCGGAAATTCAGTAGGCCCTCATAGAAGCGTTGCTCCCCCGACCGTAGCTGTAGGCCACCGCGCGCCGTTACGGCCAGATCAATATCAACGGCCAAGTGCTGGTGCGTGCCGAGGTAATCGACAATACGGTTGCGCTGCTGGCTCCGAATCATAGTGGCATCGAAGCAGCGGGTGTGCTTGGGAAACTGAAAGCGACGAATCCAGGTCACGGTTTCGCGGCCCAGGGGATCCACGTAAGCATAGTTTTCAATGCGGAAGGGAATGTTCTGGCCTGCATCCGGAAACATGATATTGCGCAGCAGGCCTACCCGCAGAAACGGCTGGGTGTAAAATGGGCCGTGCCACACTCGCTCCATAGTGCCCTCCCCAATAAATGCGCGCTGGTGCCCGCTCGCAAACGCCAAGCGCTCCTGAATGCGGGGGTGAAGCTTCTGAAACTCGGGACCAAGCTGTTGCTGATAGATGGATTCCATAGATAAACCAGAATAGTGGGTTAGAGTGGAGGCCGACGCAGGCACCGGCTGGCGCTGGGCAGCTCGTCGGATAAGGTTAATAGGCCTACGGCGGCCATCGTCATCATGCACAAGTTCAGCGTGAGTGGATTGAACGGCGCCACAAATACGGCCGGCTGGCTGAACAGCGCACCAGCTCCTAACACTACCAGCCCCACCATATTCAGCCAATACACGGCCCGTAGGCCACCCCGCGGCAGCAGCCAGAACAGCAACCCAAACAGTATTTCGCCTACGCCCACGGCCGTGGCAATGCCCTGCGCTACCGTGGCGCTGAAGCCCGCCCCCTGCATAATGCGCAGCTCGCCGGTATCGGGGAAGAGCAGCTTAGGTACCACGCCCTGGTATATCCAACTCAGACCCAGCACCAGGCGCACCAGCCACTGCACCAGCGCCAGCCGCACCGAAGTAGCGGGCCGAATGCCTTTCTCCAGCCACAAGCGAAGGCAGTCAAAGCTCCAGGCCGTGGCCCACCCAATGAGGGGCCGGAAGGCTACCCGGTCGATGACGGTGCCGGGCAACCCAAAGCGAGTTTGGTAATCGTAGCCCGTGAGAAAGCGCAGGCCGTTCTCAGTGGGGATGTACTTCCAATAGCCCGCGCCCGTCCGGATCAAGGACAGCCACTCATCCGACCAGAACTTGAGCACCGAAGTTCGCTCGCCGTTTTTCTCCTTGGTGCCCACGCTTTCGCCCTTGCCCGCCACGCCCAGCCCGAAGCCAATGCGGGTAGCATAGAGGAACTGCTGGGGCTCGGCCTCAGTGGGGCGGGGGAGGTAGCGGATTTCGGTGAAGCGCAGGTCCCATTGCTCGTGCAACTCAGGCTGTTGGGTGTGCGCCCACAGCGCATCCATGGGGCAATTAATACGCGCTTCCACGTAGATAGGAGGATTTTTCACGGTAGTGCCTTGCCCAAGTAGTAATACCTAAGAAAGGTACTACTGCCGAGCCGAGCGGCCAAGCAAGTGCGGTTGATTTTCTAGCTGATTTTCAGGGTGAGGCAATGTTTTTTACCGACGTCGTTATGGAATTAAGCTGAACGAGGCATCTACTTTTTACCAACTTGTTCCGGTTATCCGTTACGTTCCTATGCGCGCCTTCCTGTTCAGCTTACTGCTCCTGCTCATGTTGTTCTCCAGCGGCTCTTCCCAAACTACTCCGGCCAGCGGCGGGGGGAGCAACCCGGCCACCTGGAAAAAGATTGATCAGCTTCTGGCTAATGACCAAACGACTTCCGCCGCTAAGCTGCTGGAGCCCCTGTACCAAGCCGCCCGCAAGCGGCAAGACACGCCGGAGTACCTGCGGGCACTCCTGTACAAGCTGCGCCTGCTCGATGCCAGAGAAGAAGATTCCAATGAAAAAGCCATTGCGCTGGTTGAAGCCGACCTGAAAACGGCCACGTTCCCGGCTAGGCCTATCCTGCACAGCCTGCTAGGCCAGCTCTATGCACAGTATTACCAGCAGCACCGGTATCAGTTGCATGATCGTACCCGCACTGCTACCAGCTCAGCCCCCGACTACAGCGCCACCGATATTCAAACCTGGGATGCTGCTCGCCTGGGTAGCGCCATTGTGCAGCACTATCAAGCTTCCCTTATGGAGGCTCCTCAACGCCAGCAACAGATGAAGCTGAGTGCGCTGGGCTATGCTGTGCGCGGTGGCGACGCTGAGGGCCGAGCACTCCGGCCGACGCTGTATGACCTGCTAGGCCACCGGGCCGTGGAAGCGTTGCGTAACGAGGAGTACTACGTGGCACGACCACTAGATCAGTTTGAACTCAATCGTGCGGCGTATTTCAGTCCTGCCGCTGAGTTCGCACGCCTTCCTCTGGAAGCTCCCCGGGCCGACTCCTTAAACGGACGGTTTTTCGCTCTGCAGGCCTTACAACAGCTCACCCAGTTTCGCCTAACAGACGCTAAAAATCAGGCTGCCCTCGCCGATTTAGAGCTTCAGCGGCTGCGGTTTGTGAAACAATATACTGTCCTAGTCACTGCCGATTCGCTTTACCGCCAAGCCTTATCTCGAGCGGCCGAAACATACGCTGCCCTACCCATCAGTACCAGCTTTATTTGGGAAGAGGCTGTGTCCTGGGAGTATAACCGGCCCGCCAAAGCCCTGGAGCTGGCCCTGCGGGCCGAAAAGCGTTTCCCCACCTCGCAAGGTGCGAAGCAAGCAGCCGCTCTCCGTCAGCGCATCGAAACCAAGGAGCTGAATTTTACCACCGAAGAAGTACTGCTGCCTAACCAGCCGTGGCTACTGCAACTGCGCGTGCGCAACATCACGAAGCTGTACGCCAAGGCCTATCGGATTCCGGTGGCCCAGGCGGTGCGGCAGTTAGAGCGTGGAGGCCTTACCGATGGCATTGCCGCCGATTTCCGGAAGCGTTACGCCCGCATATTGGCCACTGCTCCCGCTGCCAACTGGACATTGAACGTGCCCGGAGCGCAGGATTATAAGTCGCACATGGTGCAGCACGCGGGGCCTGCGCTGGCTCTAGGCCACTATGTAGTAGTTCTCAGCACCATGCCTGATGCTCCTGGCACCGAGCAAACGGGTGAAGCCACTTACTTCAACCACGTAAGCGTTAGTGAATTGAGTCACGTGCATCGCAGCAGCGCCACGAAGCAGCAAGAAGAAGTTCTCGTTCTCAACCGCCGTACTGGCCAGCCCGTTGTCGGGGTGCAGGTGGTGCCTTACTGGCAGTCCTTCAACGAAAAAAACAACATGACCGTAGGCAGGCCTGGGCCCGCCGTTACGACCGATGCGGGTGGCCTAGGCCAGGTAGCGTTGCCTGCCGATGAAAACAGTGCACTTCTGCGCCTGCTGCTCACCCGCGGGGCAGACTCCTTACTGGACCACACCAACCGGACGTATAACCCAGCGTCCAGCCGAATCAATTGGCAGACCATAAAAACCGGCACCTTCCTTTACACCGACCGGGCCATTTACCGGCCGGGCCAAACGGTGTATTTCAAAGGCATCGTGACGGAGAAGAAAGATGGCAAAGCGGTATTGCAGGCGGGTAAGCCCGTCTCCATTCGGTTGCTAGATGTTAACCGGAAGATTGTTGAAACCCTCACGTTCACAACGTCAGAATTCGGCTCATTTCATGGCTCATTTGTGCTGCCAACGGGCCTGCTGAATGGGCAAATGAGCTTACAAACGGATGCTGGCTCACTGTATTTCTCAGTCGAAGACTACAAGAGGCCCTCGTTTCAGGTGGTGCTTGAGCCCGTGGCGGGTACGCCAACGCTAGGCCAGCACGTGACTGTACACGGCACGGCTACCGCTTATGCGGGGCAGCCCGTAGATGGGGCTATAGTGCAGTTTCGGGTGCGCCGATTTTCCGTCCGTCCGTTACTGGGTAGTAATGGAGGCATTACGGATATGGAAGTCCTCAGTGGTACCACGCAAACCGATGCCGCGGGCAAGTTTACCATTACGTTTCTGGCTAAGGATGATGGTTCTAAAGCGGAGAAACGGCGGTTCGGACTACCCGAGAACTGCTATTTTATAGTTTACGCAGATGTAACTGATGCTGCCGGCGAAACACGTTCAGGAGAGCAGAATATCACGGTTGGAGAAACATTGCTTAGTGTGCAGCTGCAAATTCCAGTCCTTATAAACCGAGAGAAAGTAGAAGGAGTGAGCTTGGCGGTTACGAATGCCACCGGAACGCCGGTACCGTCCCGTGCCACCTTACGGCTCTATCGGTTGACGCCGCCAGCCCAAGCCACGCGCCCACGCCTCTGGGAACGGCCCGAGCGGGAAGGGCTACCCCAGGAAGAGTTTAAGCGGCAGTTTCCGCTTGATGCATACGGCCCCGAGGACGTAGACAGCACGTGGGCCCGAACGCTGGTAGCTACGCAAGAGTACAACACCGAAGCTGCTGACAAACAGAGTGGCCTAGCCGCCTTGCTGCAACAACAGCCGGGCCGTTACGTGCTGGAAGCCACCCTAGCCACTACCGGCGCCCAGCGGGAGAAAGCCGAGCGGTATTTCACTCTCTTTTCAGCCACCACGAAAGAGTTGCCGGTGCCCACCCCGCATTGGTTTGTGAGCTTGCAGGATAGCGTCGTGCCCGGCAAGGCGGCGCGCTTTCTGGTCGGCAGCTCTGCGCAGGCTAGCCAACTACTTTTTGAGGCTGAGGCCAAAGGGCAGTTACTCTACCGGGAGCGGGTGCAGGTACCCGCCGGCCAGCAGCGCATTATTGAGGTACCTACCACAGCCTCACTAGATGGTGCAGCGCTTACGGCGTACGTTACCCACGTGCAGGATAACCGCCTCTACACCAATCAGGCTTCAGTAAAAGTATCTCTGCCCCCAGCGCCTTTGCGCTTGAGCATTGCTACTTTCCGCGACAAGCTTCTACCTGGCCAGCGCGAAACTTGGCGTGTTACGGTGCACCAAGCCAATGGCAAGCCCGCCCAGGCCGAGCTGCTGGCCACGCTCTACGATGCGTCGCTGGATGCTTTTCAGGTGCATTCTTTTATGCCGCTTACTTTTCCTTGGAATCCCGGGACAACCCTTCTGGGGTGGCAAGGGGCATTCCGGTTAGAGGGCGCTCAGGAAATCTGGATGCGGCGGCCTCGTTTCGCGGTCACTACTGACAGAGAATACCCTCATCTGAATATGTGGGGCTACAAAGGAGAAGACCTGTTACCCGGCCAGCAGCCAATGTATAAGGCTGTGGAGGAGATAGTGGAAACAAAGCCCTACACCAACACTCGCGTAACGCTGCGCGGTACCCGTAGCATCACCGGCAGTGTAGCCGCCGCGCCTGCCCCAATGATGGCTGATGCCCAGCAACTAAATGAAACTGTAGGAACTGGGGCGGCGGCTGCCGCACCGGCCCGACCCGACCTCTCCGGAGTTCAGGCCCGCACCGACTTCCGCGAAACCGCTTTCTGGATGCCCGCACTGCGCACCGACGCCCGCGGCGAAATGGTGCTGGAGTTCCAGATGCCTGAAGCCGTAACGCGCTGGCAACTGCTGACCCTGGCTCACGACCAACAGCTGCACAGTGGTATGCTAGCCCGCACGCTGGTCACGCAGAAGCAACTGCAGGTAACTACCAACGCGCCTCGCTTCTTCCGTGAAGGCGACCAACTGCGCTTCACCGCTAAGCTCAGCAACCTCACTGCGCAGCCCCTGAGCGGCACGGCCCAGCTGTTCCTGCTAGATGCCCGCACCCAGCAGCCCCTTGAAGGGCAGTTGCTTAAAAGCGCCAATCAGGTTGCCTTTGAGCTGAAAGCCAACCAGAGCACTGGCCTAGGCTGGGAGCTAAGCATTCCGGAAATTGCCCTAGGCCAGGTGCCGCTCGAAGCCGTCACGTACCGGGTAGTAGCGCAGGCCTCTACGCTCCCCGCGAGTACAGCGCCAACCTCCGGGAAAGAAAAGCGCCAACAGCGTCGTCAGAACAAGCATACGAACGGCAGCTCACAGCTCACTACTGTATCTGATGGCGAGGAAAACACACTGCCAGTATTGCCCAACCGCGTCCTGATTACGGAAAGCTTGCCGCTGCCTATTGTTGGGCCGGCCACGCGGGAGTTTGAGCTGAAGAAGTTAATAAGCACGCCTTCAGCCACGCGCCGCAACTATTCTCTCACACTAGAAATGACTCAGAACCCGGCCTGGTATGCTGTGCAGGCCCTGCCTTACCTCACCGAATACCCCTATGAGTGTTCCGAGCAGGTGTTCAGTCGCCTCTACGCCAACCTGCTGGCCGCCAAAATTCTGCAGAGTAACCCACGTTTCAAAACCATGTTGGCCGAGTGGAACCGCGCCGCTCAGGCCGGCGACAAGGTGGCCCTCACCAGTAAGCTAGAGCAGAACCAAGAGCTCAAGAGCCTGCTTCTGCAGGAAACGCCTTGGGTACGCGAGGCCCAAACAGATACCGAGCGCATGCGCCGCCTCGTCACGCTGTTCGATGAGCCCCGGCTGCAGTCTGAAACGGCCCGCGACCTGACCAAGCTGGCCAAAATGCAGCAGCCCAACGGTGCCTTCCCCTGGTTTGAGCGTATGCCCGAAGACCGGTATATCACCCAGCTTATTGTGGCGGGTTTCGGCAAACTGAACAAGCTGGGGGCATTTAACCCTAACAGCAATAGTGAGGCGCGCGAGATTCTGCGCAGGGCCCTCCTTTACCTCGACGGGCAATTGGAGCGCGACTATACCGTGCTACGCAAGCAGTCCAATGGTAATGGAAAGCAGAACAACGTATCAGTCTTGCAGGTCCAGGCGCTGTATGCCCGCAGTTTCTGGCTAGAGCAGCCCGTTTCTAAAGCGGCTCAGTCGGCTCTAACGTATTACCAACAGCAAGTAGCTGCTCACTGGCAAGGGCAAACGCGCTATCTACAGGCTCAAATTGCGCTAGGCCTGCACCGCTATAAAGTGCAGCCGGCGACGGTGCGCAACATCATGCTGGCGCTTACTGAAAATGCCTTGCACTCTGCGGAGCTGGGCATGTACTGGAAAGAGGTGCGCGGCGGTTACTACTGGCAGGATGCCCCCACCGAAACCCAGGCTACCCTCATAGAGACCTACGACGAAGTGCAGAACGACCAGAAATCGGTGGACGAGATGAAGCTGTGGCTGCTGAAGCAAAAGCAAACCCAAAACTGGGAATGCACCCGGGCTACTGCCGATGCCTGCTATGCCTTGCTGTTGCGCGGCTCCGACTGGCTTCAGCCTACGCAACCCATAACGGTGACGGTAGGAGGGAAGGCCGTAGTGCCTACCTCTCAGCAAGCGGGCACTGGCTATTTCAAAACCAACTGGCTCGCTACGGAAATAACGCCTGATCAAGGCCGTGTGACGGTAACCAAGCCCGACGCCGGAGTGGCCTGGGGCGCGCTATATTGGCAGTATTTCGAGCAGATTGATAAAGTGACGCCTGCTACCACCTCTTTGGCCTTAGAGCGCCAGCTCTACCGCGAGCAGCGCACTACTGGTGGCCCCGTGCTGGAGCCTATTACGCCCGCTACGCCCCTGCGCGTGGGCGACGTGCTGGTGGTGCGCCTCGTGTTGCGCTCCGACCGCGCGCTGGAATATGTGCACCTCAAAGACCAGCGCGCCGCTGGCCTTGAGCTTATCGGCCAAACCTCGGGCTACCGCTACCAGGGTGGCCTAGGCTACTACGAGAGCCCCCGCGACGCGGCCACCAACTTCTTTATGAGCTACTTCCCCAAGGGCACGCACACCTTCGAGTATCGGCTGCGGGCTGCTCAAAGTGGCAATTTCAGCGGTGGCCTCTCGCAACTGCAATGCTTATACGCCCCTGAGTTTTCGGCTCACTCTGCTGGCACGAGGCTGCAGATTGCCCCGCAGCCATAGGCTAGGCCTGTTCAGAAATAACGCGACCGGCTGCGGGAGTCACAGGCCCGTAGCCGGTTTCACTGTGTAAAGCATTAGTTGGCTTTTCTCCAGACGAACCGGCCTATTTCATGGATGAGGCAGGCTTTGAGAGCATTAGGATTAAAGAGGGGTTGAGTCTAAAAGTTATGGGCCGTACCTTTGCAGCCTTTCTCTTTCAGAATGATGATGCGTAAGCTATATGTGTTGATGGCCGGGTTGCTGCTGGGAAGCGCGCCGGTGCTGGCCCAGGGCGACAAACAACCTTCGGCTTCGGCTACTGTTACCCCTACGGCACTGCCTGGAGAAGAAAAACTTTCGGCTCAGGAGCGAGCCGAGCGGGACTTCTTAATGCCCGTTCGGCGGAAGCAAGCGGCGGCTCTGCGCGCCACCGTACGCGAAGAATCGGTCAACCAGCCGGCTGTAGAAGCTACTGCCCGGGCCTTGGAAACAGAAGGTTCACCAAAGTCAGAGGAGGCCGAAGCCAAACCTACCTATCACCGCGCTACCTCATCAGCGCACCGCAGCCGCTCCAGCCATAGTAGCCACCGGAGTAGCTCTTCGCATCGTAGCAGCAGTACTAAGCACAGGCCTAGTACTACCAAGAAGAAAACGACCAGCAGCAAAAAATCGTCAAGCACACGAAAGAGCACGCATCGTCGGCGCTAAAAGTGCTTACCCGCTAAAAGCCACGAAGCCCGCCTTAATTGTAAGGTGGGCTTCGTGGCTTTTAGCGGGTAAGGTCAAGACCCAGCAACGCTGGGTAAGTATCCATTAAGTTGATGAGCTCTAGGCCTGTTGAGGCATCAAGCGCAGTACCAAGCCATCTAACCGCGGCGTAACGCGTACCTGGCACGAAAGGCGGCTGCCTTGGCTCATGACTGGTAGGCTCTCCAGCATGTACAGCTCCTCATCGGAGGGCTCATCCAGCGCCGGGCCGGCCAGTACCTCAATATGGCAGGTGCCACACAGGGCCATACCACCGCAGGTAGCCTGAATATCATAACCCGAAGCTTTCAGAACTTCCATCAGGCTCAGGCCCATGTCGGTGGGCGCCACTACCTCGCGCCGGTGCCCCGGCGACTCCTCTACGTATACGCGTACTTCGTCAGTCATATATGGTCAGTTAGCAGTTGCCGGTTGTCAGTTGCCGGTTGGTACTGCGTGTACTGGCAACCGACAACTGATAACTGGCAGCTAAATTATAAGGTAGGAACCCCGTTTACGGTCGTGTACTTGAGCACGTATTTCTTGTCGGGGTTGATGTATTTAAATGCGCCTTGGCACATCAAAGCCGCCTCGTGGAAGCCACAAAGAATGAGCTTAAGCTTGCCGGGATAGGTGTTGATGTCACCGATGGCATAAATGCCGGGCTCGGAGGTTGAGTAGTCCACCGTGTTCACCTTCACGGCGTCATCCTCCAGTTCCAGGCCCCACTCGCCGATAGGGCCAAGCTTAGGCGTGAGGCCGAACAGCGGAATAAAGCTATCCACATGCAGGGTTTCGGCATCGCCGCTGTTAGGCGTGATGGTAACGGCTTCTAACTGCTCGGGGCCGTGCACGTGCGTTACGTTGGAAGAAAGTACTAGGCGTACTTTACCGGCGTCGTGCAGGTTCTTCACTTTCTCCGCCGAGTCGGCAGCACCCCGGAACGTAGTGCCGCGGTGTACCAGCGTTACTTCCTTAGCCACATCGGCCAGGAAGATGGTCCAGTCAAGGGCTGAGTCGCCGCCGCCTGCAATAACCAGGCGCTTGTCGCGGAACGTCTCGGGGTCGCGCACCATGTAGTACACGCCTTTGCCGCCTTCGTAATTCTCCAGGTTTTCGATGGCGGGCTTGCGAGGCTCGAACGAGCCTAGGCCACCAGCAATAGCAATGGCTTTGCACAGAATTTCAGTGCCATCGGAAGTGAACAGCTGGAAGGAGCCATCTTCGAGCTTGGCAAAACGCTCTACCCGTTCCCCCAGCGTAAACGTCGGGTGGAAGGGCTCAATCTGACGCATGAGGTTGCTTACCAAGTCGCCGGCTAGCACTTCCGGGAACCCCGGGATATCATAAATGGGCTTCTTGGGATATATCTCGGAGAGCTGGCCACCCACCTGGGGCAGTGCATCTACCACGTGGCAGCGCAGTTTCAGCAATCCGGCTTCGAATACGGCGAACAGCCCCACCGGGCCGGCCCCGATAATACAGATATCGGTGGAAATGGAATTCATCAGCAAAAAGTGAAAACAAACAAACGGCCCATGGCCATGCATATAACAGCTAGCCAGCCAAAAACGTTGGGCTTGCGCGTAAGTGCGGGTGCAAAGATAGGCACGGCCGCGTCAGCGCCACAGCTTTCCCATACATCTGCGCTGCAATGCTTATATAACACAAAAAAGCCCCTCCGGATAGAGGGGCTTTTTGGGCAGGTGGCCTAGCGCTACCACGGGCTTATGCCTGTTTCCGGGGCATTGTCGTCGCTGAAAAACTGGCTAGTGGGGCCATCGGGACCTAGCATGGCGGCCTTTACTAAACGGGCGGCAGCATCCTGCACGCTGCCGGGGCCGCTATGATGATTAAAGTCGGTGGCTGTATAACCGGGGTCTACGGCATTCACCTTGAAGTTTGTGTCGCGCAGCTCGTAGGCTACCATTACGGTGTAGGCGTTTAGCGCCGTTTTGGATGGCATATACGCTGCGCCCTTCACGGCGTAATATTTCCAGGAGGGGTCGTTGTGCAGCGTAAGCGAGCCAAGCCCGGAGGTTACGTTAACTATCCGGGGCGCCGCCGAGGGCCGCATCAGGTCAATGAAAGCTTGCGTTACCTCAATCACCCCGAACACGTTGGTGTCAAACACCTCCTTGATCATGTCGATGCTGCTTGTTAGAGCCGGTTGCGACATGCCCCCGAGAATGCCCGCATTGTTAATGAGCACATCTAGCACTTGGATCTTCTGGCCTAGCGCCTGCCGGGCAGCAGCTATAGAGGCACTGTTGGCTACGTCAATCTCGAGAGGCTCAACCTGCGAGAGGCCCTCCGACTTGAGCTGGTCTACGGCTTGTTGACCTTTTTGCAGGTCGCGGCTTCCTAAGAATACGTAGTAGCCGTGCTGTAATAGTTGGCGTGCGGCTTCAAAACCAATGCTCCGGTTGGCGCCGGTAATAAGTACGGTCTGCATCTTTAAGGCTTTACATGTTCGATAGAACAAAGCTACCGGGAGCATCACAGGCTGCTAACACACATTTTGCGGTGTTACTGGTACATTTTACGGATGGTAGTGCGATACTCAGCAGGGGTATGGCCTGTTTCGCGCTTGAAGAAGCGGTTGAAGTAAGACGCCTCCGCAAACCCGAGGTCGAAAGCAATTTCCTTTACTGACTGTTGCGTGTAAAACAACATGCGCCGGGCTTCCAGCACCAAACGAGCATGGATGTGCTTAATAGCTGGCTGACCGCTCTGGGTCTTTACTACCTCACTCAAGTGCCCCGCCGAAATATGGAGCAGCGCCGCATACTGGCCTACCTCGTGCATTTCACGGAAGCCCTCCTCAATCTTCGCCTGATAGGCCTTCAATAGCAGCTTGTCGGCTGCTGTTTCGGCGCCGTTAAACTGCTCGGTATATAACCGGCTTAAGTGCGTAAGGAGTACCGTTAAATAGCCAGTCAGCATCCGGTGCTGCCACTCGCCGGGGCGGTAGTATTCGGTGTGCAGCTTGATAAGCATTTCCTCCACAAAGGCTGCATCTGCTTCCGTAAGCAGTAGTTCATGCCTGTTTTGGGGATTCTGAATGAGGGGCAGATCCTGCAAGGAGGCGTTTTGCTCAAGTCCCAAAAACTCATCTGTAAGGGTCAGGAAGGTACCCCAGAAGGGAGTAGGAGCTTCCTTTACCAGTATTTGGTGAGGTGCCGTAAAGTACAGCGCATTATCGCGTCGCTCATAAGGCGTCATATCTACCCAGTGCCGACCAGGGTTGTGCTTTACAAATACCAGTAAGTGGTAGGCCTTGCGGTGCGGTATCAGCAGATCTTCTTCATACACCAATGCCCCTTCCGAGCGAACTATGGTAAAAGGTTTGTTGCCGGCTTCCGGATTGCGCTCGGAAGTATAGACCGGTATGGACTGCTTGCTGCTAAGCGTATACATAGTCAAAACTACTGTTTTCTAAAGCTGCATATCGCCAAGCATAATAGATGGCCCTAGCTCATATTACTTCAAGACCTAGTAGCGGCTACCCTGGTTGTCACTAATGAGCGCAGCACTCTCAACTAACGGTAAAAAACACAAGCGCTACTCAGAATGCTCTGAGTAGCGCTTAAGCGGTCAGTATACTTACTATGCCTTTAAGAAGCTATTGGGGTGCCGTAGCCCAACAAAAAATCTTCGGCGGCAGCCACGTCCGTAAACTGACGTGTAGGCAGTGAGGACAATTTGTTTAAAATGCGGCTCACCGGCATGCGCGTAGGCCCCGATGGATATACTTCAGCCATCATAACAACTCCGGCAGTCTGCATAAGCTCATAGCTGCGCAGAAAGGTTGGCAGCAGATCTAAATTCGGCCCCAGCGTACGGCGTACATCACTCAGTACGGTAAAGCCGGGCTGTAGCTGCTCCAAGGCCCGCTGCCAATCTTCTAAGTAGTAAGGAAGATGCCTAGCAAAAGTCATCTCCTCCAACTGCTCATAGAGCAGCATGTTGAGGTGCGTATCTAGGTAGATACGGTATTCTGGGCGGTAAGCAATCAAATGCATGAGGTGTGTTACGTAGAGCAGAGCAGTACCCCGTAACACATCTGTAAGGAAATAAATCCCAGTTTAAGAAAACATGTGTAGCAACATCATATAGTGTCAGCTTACGCAACGTCTTCTGGTTTGGGTATATCCGATAAGCAACAAAAAAGGCTCTCAGCAAGTGCTGAGAGCCTTTTCGTGGTCGTGTAAGGAGTCGAACCTTAAACCTTCTGATTCGTAGTCAGATGCTCTATCCAATTGAGCTACACAACCAATTTTACCATTTCGCAGAGCGTTTCTCCGTTTTGGTTGTGCAAAGATAGCGGGTAAAATTCCGGTTGTGCAAGCTAGGCCTACTATTTTGCCCCTAATTTTTTGAAGAAAGACTGCAAGGTGCTGAATTTCAGGGAAATTTTTTTACTCTTTTCTGGTGCTCTTGCTAAGTGCTCGTTGTAAAGCCCGGTTGAAAAGGAAGTAAAGACCGAATAACGACACGGCCACTAGCCCTATCACTAACAGTTTGCCTGTGGTGCCAGTGTCGGGGTCTTTGAGCAAGGCAAAAACGTCTTGAGCTTTGGTGCCGAGCCAGTAGAAAAATAAACTCCGCGGTAACATGCCCACAACTGAAGCCAGCAAGAACCGGCGACGGTCTACGCGCATAACCGCCAGTACGAAGGTCATGAGGGCAAATGGCAGCACGGGGGAGATGCGGGTTAGAATGATGAGCTGCCAGCTCTGGGTCTTCAGTTCCTGCATCACGGCATCGGCTTTGGGGAAGTGACGCAGAAACTGCAGCATCTTGCCGTGGTCTAGGGAGGCTGCAATGTGGTAGCCAATGAAGGCCGCTAGCGCGTAGGCCAGTACCATACCCGGTAGGCCCGGCCACCCCAGGTAAAAGCCAGTTACCAGGGCCACAAAGGTGGTGGGGGTAAAGGCAAAGGCCATGGTAAACGCTATAGCCACAAAATAGAATATGCTCTGGCCGGGCGTGAGGTGCTCTAGCAGCGCTTGGTTACGGTAGAGCATGTAACTGAGCGAGGAGCTGCCCAACACAGGTAGCGCCACCAGCAAGAACATAGACAGCAGCGTGGATGCGTTTTTCTGGAATAGCTCTTTAAGAAACGACATAGGCAGGAAAACAATCGGGCCGGCTTTTGTGGGCCGGCCCGAAGGTAAGAACGTAAGATTGGGGTCGAAGGCTACGCTTCAGGCTCCGCGTCGGGGGTGGGGCCGCCGGCCAGGGCTGGTTGAACTTCGTCAGTGGCACTGGTTTTGGCGCCGAAAAAGCGACGGATGGCCGTCCAAGCGCCAGCCAGCAGGGCCAGCAAGATTTTCCAAAACTTCAGAATAAGGGCGAAGAAGCCCACCTTCGCTAGCACTTTGCCGGCAATAAGGCCTCCGATGCCGTAGGCTGCCACCTCATCTAGTTTGGGGTTGAAGTCGGCGTACCGAAGGCCTTTGCTGAAGCTCACACCCTGCATCACGCCAGGGATGCTACTCCGCACTTCAGCTAACTGGCCGGGAGTGCCTACCGCGTTCAGCACCAACACGCCCTTACGCCCGAGCAGCCGCACGTTGTAGTTGAGGGTATGCTCGTTCTCGCCAGCAAATTGCAGCTCCTTGGCCCAGTGCAAAGCATTAAGCTGCTTGTCATAAAAGGGTTTAGCGGCCCAGCCCACCAGCGTTACGGCACCATAGCCGGCCTCGGCCCGCTCCTTATTAGTTTCAACCAGATCCGACTGCATGTCCTTGAGTAGATCGTCGTAATCAATGTCGTCGGCATCATCGTCCTTCACGTAGCCCATCTGGTCGTATTGAATCACGAAGGCCCAGTTGTTTTCATCCAGAGGGCCACGGTCGATGGGGAAGAGCATGCCCAGGTTCTCACCGCTGGGGTTACCCCACAGCTTGGTCAGCACTTTCGTGCTTTGGGCCACATCCAAGTAACGGAAGCCTTTCGGAACATTGATTTCGCCCACACCATCGGGCAGGGCTACGTGGCCAGTTTGGTAGTGCAAGGAGTCTTGCACGGCTTGCACGTAGGCTTTTAGCAGAGCCGCAGAATCGGGGGGCGTACCAGCGGCGCGGGTGCTTAGGTGCAGACACACGAAAGCCATTAGGAGTAGAAGTTTTTTCAAGCGGATAAGTGAAAAAGGATGAATAGAATTTTGTTGGTAAGATAGAACGCTATCGGGATAAGCTAAAACAAGCGCACACATAAAGTGCTTCTAGTGCGGACACTTGCCCGGCTAGGCCACTCGGTCGCGTCCGGCAGACATTCCTACCTTTGCGCTCAGTGTTTACGAGACGTTAATCTCCCGCATCCCGCCCTTATGAAATTCGGAACCAAAGCCATTCATGCCGGCGTGCATCCTGACCCCGAAACCGGGGCCATCATGACGCCTATCTACCAGACCTCGACCTACGTGCAACGCTCTCCCGGCGACCACAAAGGCTTCGAGTATTCGCGTACGCATAACCCTACCCGCACCCAACTGCAAGACGCACTGGCCGCCCTCGATAACGGCAAGCACGGCCTGGCCTTCGCCTCAGGTATGGCGGCCATCGACTGCATTGTGAAGCTGCTGCAGCCCGGCGACGAGGTAATTTCTACGAATGACCTCTACGGCGGCAGCTACCGTCTCTTCACAAAGGTTTTCGCCAACTACGGCATCAAGTTCCATTTCGTATCGATGCACGATATGAGCCAGGTGGAGGCTGTAGCTAACGAGCGGACCAAGCTCATTTGGGTGGAAACGCCTACCAACCCGCTGCTGAATATCATTGACATTGAAGCCGCCTCGGCCGTAGCCAAAAAAGTAGGCGCCCTGTTGGTGGTTGACAACACCTTCTCGACACCTTACCTGCAAACGCCCCTAGATTTGGGCGCCGATATGGTAATGTACTCGCTTACCAAATACATGGGCGGCCACTCCGACGTAGTAATGGGCGCCATTGTGGTGAAAGATGACGAGCTGCACGAGCGCCTCCGCTTCTTGCAGAACGCCTGCGGCGGCACGCCTGGCCCCCAAGACTGTTTCTTGGTGCTACGTGGCCTCAAGACGTTGCACGTCCGCATGCAGCGCCACTGCGAGAATGGCCGCGCCGTAGCCGAGTTCCTGAAGAGCCACCCTAAAGTGGGCAAAGTGTACTGGCCCGGCTTCCCCGACCATCCCAACCACGAGGTAGCAGCCAAGCAGATGCGCGGCTTCGGCGGCATGATTTCGTTTGTGCTGGAAGGCGACCGGAAGGAGGATGCCATAGCCGTGCTGGAGAAATTTGAGTTTTTCTCCCTAGCCGAGAGCCTTGGCGGAGTAGAAAGCTTATCAGGCCACCCGGCCACGATGACCCACGCCAGCATTCCGGCCGAGGAACGTCGTAAAGCCGGCCTCTCCGATTCGCTAATCCGCCTGAGCGTAGGGATTGAAGACGCCGAGGACCTGATTGAGGATCTAAAGCAAGCTATTGGGTAGAGCATTTTCTGGCTACTGGCCTAGTCAAGTGGTGGCTAGGCTAGTAGCCAGGCGTATAGCTATTACTACAGGAAACCCGTCTGGTGCTTGGTGCCAGGCGGGTTTTTCTGTTAGTATGTGTAAGCTGGCTTGGGAGGTAGAGCCTTACGCAATCTGCCGTGGCTAGTAGGTCCGTACATGCTTTCCCCTCATGACTATGGTCTCCCGGTATATGCGCTCTTTTCTGCTGCTATTCATGCTGCTCGGCTTTAGCTGCGGGCAGCCATCTTCCGATCCAGCTCCAAGCACTACGGTTCCTGGCCCGCCCACCTCAGCCGGCAATGCAGTGAGTTTTCTGTCGCTCGGTGATTCGTACACTATTGGGGAAGGCGTGCCGGAGGCTGACCGATGGAGTGTGCAACTGGCGCAGCTAGGCCAGGCGGAAGGCTTGCTGAAGCCGGATATTATTGCCCGCACTGGCTGGACTACCGCTGAACTGCAGGCGGCAATCAAGGCTGCCAATGTGCAGAAAACATACGGTCTGGTATCCCTGCTGATTGGGGTAAATAACCAATACCGCGGGCAGCCCTTAGCTACTTACCGCACTGAGTTTCGAGAGCTATTGCAAATAGTTGTCCGCTTGGCGGGCAACCGACCCGGCCGCGTATTGGTGCTTTCCATTCCGGACTGGGGGCAGACGCCTTACGCGCGGGGCTACGACCAAGCCCGAATTGGCGCCGAAATAGATCAGTTTAATGCGGCGGCTGAGCAGGAATGTCAACAAGCGCAGGTGGCCTACCTTGCTATTACCGACCTCACCCGCGCGGCTGCCAATGACCCCACCCAGTTCACTTCTGATGGGCTTCATTATTCGGGGAAGCACATGCGGCAGTGGGCCGACCAAGCTTTGCCCGTGGTGCGTACCTTGCTGCGCTAGGCCTATAGGGCGGAGTGCGTCCAGAACCATGCTGCAATGACCCAAGTACGCCACTCTCGTGGGTGCGCTCAATGGCTGGCCTAGCGCTAGTTTTCTGGCTGAGCTGCGTGCGTTTGTAGCATTGCGCGTATTTTGCCCCGGCATGCGCCATTCGCACCACCCTATTTTGCAGCCTGACTCCTCGCTAAATCCGCCAGTAATGGGAAGAACCCTTCTGAAGATACTTGTAGCCGTGTGTGTGGCTGGTGTGGTGTTGTTTGTGCTGCTGCGCCGGGTATACCCGCAGTTGCAGGAGGAAAGCAGTGGGGTAGGAGTGCCCGCAACCCTCACCAGCAATACCCGCGAGGCAGTAGAAGGAACCGGCAAAATCCCCATTGACCCGCAGCGCTGGTACCTGCTTACCAATGCTCCCGATGGTATCCCGGCCCTGTTTGATGGCATTACCAATGCCAATATTTCGCGGGGCTGGGGCAAGCTACTCGACCAGTATGAGGCGTATTATCCGCTGCAGAAAGGGGAGTCGTTTGTGCTTGAAAGCGTGAAGATGTACGATGGAGAAGGCAGCAGCTCCGGGGCGCCCATGGTGCTATCCATCATCACCGAGGGGTGGGAGCAGATTCCGATTGCCACCTTTGCGGGCAACGAATATCAGCAGTGGGTGGGGCCTGATCCGAGTGAGCCCAAGGAGTATGCCCTAGCGCAACCTATTCGCAACGCGCGCTACCTAGTCATTACCTCGGGCACGGTGTATCCGACCGAAATTGAGCTGTACGGCACGTATAAAGCGGCCAAAATGCCCCCAGCCCCCAGCGCCAGCACGCTAGCTGCTCAAAAGGCCGTGAAGCTGAAGCAGATGTTTGGGGTAAATGGGTTTGAGTGGAATTTGGAGGATGGCAATAACCCATCGGAAGTAGACCCGGCCCGGCTGAAGGCGGTAAAAAACTTTACCGGTATTCGGCACTATCTCGACTGGGAAAGACTGGAGCCGCAACCTGGCAGCTACACGTTCAATCCCTCACACAACGGCAGCTGGAATTACGATGCCATGTACAGCCGTCTGAAGCAAGAGGGCGTAGAGGTATTAGCCTGCATTAAAACGCTGCCCAAGTGGATGCAGGAGTCGTACCCGGCTACGGAGCGAGACGCCGAAAACGTGCCCGCGCAGTTTGGTAAAGACTTGAAAGCTCCCGCTTCCTACGTGGAGCAGGCCAAAGTAGCTTTCCAGTTTGCCGCGCGTTATGGCAGCAACCAAGCCGTGGCGCGGCCGCTGGTAAAAGTAAGCACCCGCCCGCCTCGCTGGACCGCCGACCCCGTAAATGAAGTAAAGACTGGCCTAGGCCTCATTCGTTACATAGAGTGCGATAATGAGCGCGACAAATGGTGGAAGGGCCGCAAAGCCTATCAGACGGCCGCAGAGTACGCGGCTAACCTGTCGGCGTTTTACGATGGGCACAAGAATACCCTGGGGCCTGGGGTTGGAGTGAAAAATGCCGACCCTAAGATGCAAGTAGTAATGGGTGGCCTAGCGGCACCTACCCCCGACTACGTAAAGGGCATGATAGACTGGTGCCGCCAAAACCGGGGTTATAAGGCCGATGGCAGTGTGAACCTGTGTTGGGATGTAATCAACTACCATCTCTACTCCAACGATGCCCGCACCTCGCAAGGCGGAGAGCCCACGCGCGGGGCGGCTCCTGAACTGTCAGAAGCAGGGCAAGTAGCCAAGGCCTTTGTGCAAATGGCGCACGAGTACGCCGGCAACATGCCCGTTTGGATTACGGAAACCGGCTACGACCTCAACCAGGGCAGCCCGCTCAAAGCTATTGCTATCGGCAACAAAACGGTGCAGCAAACCCAGGCCGACTGGATTCTTCGCACCTCCTTGCTGTACGCCCGCTGGGGAGTGGAGCGCGTATTTCTATATCAACTCTACGACGACAACCCGCAAAATCCTACGCGGTTTGGCTCCATGGGCTTACTCAACGACGACAAAACGCCCCGGCCAGCGGCTCAATACATCAGTCAGGCTAACAAGCTGCTAGGGGCTTACACCTATAAGCAAACTCTGCACTCCGACCCCATCGTGGACCGCTACGAGCTGAATGGACGCTCGGCCTACGTGCTGGTAGTGCCCGATGAGAAAGGCCGCACGGCCCCCTATACGCTGAACCTTGGCAAGGCCACCTACGCCGACGTACATAAGCCGGCCATTGGCAAAGAAAGCATGGACAAACAGCGGGTGCCTGTGCAAAACGGCAAACTCTCCTTGCAGGTAACAGAAACCCCTGTATTTGTGCTGGCCCCATAAGTTACGCGGCGCAGTGGCCTAGGTCACTGCGCTGCGTAACTTATTGAGTGTGGAGTTGCTACACGCTCTGTACGCGCTTGAAGGCGCTCAGGAATTTTGTGATAATAGCTTTGCTCTCTACCAAGCCAACTTTGGCCATTTCCGTCAGCGACAAGGAGAGGTCTTTGCGCAGCAGCAAGTATCCAAACAAGAAACCCGATAGTACCGTGGGGAAGCTGGCAATGGCCACCCCATAAATTCCCTTGAACAGGTAAATCCCCGCAAAGTCGCCGGCTACGTTAATGGCCAGCATCATGAACACCTTAATCAGGTTGAGGCGCGGCTTATTGATTACCTCGAGGGTGATACCAGTAAACCGGTCGATGGGGAAGAGGATGGCCATGGCCATAAATATGCGTAGCAGGTTAGCCGCCTCCGTGCCGATGTATTTGCTGCCGCCTAAGATGTAGATTGGAATTTCGGCCAGCAGAATGGTGCCCCCCACAATTGGGAGCAAAACCCACGTAACAATGCCTACATTCTTGGTGAGAATACTTCTCAACTCAGCTTTATCGTTCTTGTTGTAGGCCACCGAGAGCATGGGCATGGCAGTGGCAATGGAACTGCCCACCAGCAGCTCAATAATAATCATGAAGCGCTGCGCCAAGTTATATACCGCCAGTGCGGCCGGGCCCAGCATAAAGTTGATAATGAACGTATCGGAGTTGCGAAACAAAGTGGCGCCAATTTGGCTGCCCACGCTGTATTTACCGAAGTTAGCCAGCTCCCGTATGCACTCCGTGCTGCGGTGCTGGATGTCGCCGAGCCGAGTGTAGCCCGCCACCAGCGTTACCAGGCTAGTGAAAGAAGCGGCAAACAGGTTGGTGTAAACAACATTGGTAACCGTCACTTTTTGCAGCCACAGAAGCCCAAACAGGCCTATTACCGACAAGCCCAACTGCATAGAGCGCAGGTACAAGAGCTTATCGAAGCGCTGCTCTGCCTGAAGCACACACATGCCCACGAAGGAGGGCAGCATGCACACCAGCGTCAGGCCCGACCATTTGATGAACAGGTTCAGGCCTTCGTTGGCCAGGGGGTAGCTCAGCAGGTATGCCCCAATATTGAGCAGGCCAAACAGCACCGTAATGGCAATGCTGATAACCCAGGTTGAGCCCATTACCTCGGCGGCGCGCTTAGCAGCGGCGCCACAATACCACCGCATGAAGGCAGTGGTCACGAACCCGGCCCGCAAGGAGTCGGCTAGGCCTAGCACCGAGTTGAAGAACACGTACGCGCCAAGCTCCTCTACTTTCATATAGCGGAAGAGCAAGCCAAAGTACACGATGTTGATTGCCTGTACAGTCATATTGCCCGTAAGCGACATCAAGTGTTTGTTGCTCAAGAACGAGGCAATTTTACTGGTCAAGCTATTTCCCATTGCAATGCTGAAGTGCCATCCCCTGGCCTAGAAATGCCAAGGTGGTAAAAGAGAGAAGGTCGGGTTAGGAACGAGGGCCTTACGCCGGAGAGCCGGCGTAGAGTAAAGGGCGGTAGCGCAGATCAGGCACTTTTAACTCGAGCCCCGAGGTGTAGGTCGTAGTTGTATTTCACTTGCCGGAACACCGTGCGGATCATCGCAATCAGCAGGTTGTCGCTGTTGCGCCAGTTGCTACGCGTAACGGTGCTGGGCTCTTCCGCCGAGTTTTCCTGGGTGAAAAGATCATTGAACTTGTCATAAAACAGGCCTTTGCCTTGGTTCTGGATAAATGACAAGCACATCAGATATTCCGTCCGGTCACTTTTGATGCCCTCTTTGTAGCGGCCAAACTTCTCCATAAAAGAGCTGCGCCGCAGGTGCGGATGGTCGCTGTAGTGGTAAATCTTAGTAGTGTTCAGGTACCACGGCTTGTAGAGCATTTCTGAAAAACCTTGGCCGTAGGGCTTCAGATATGGGTACGCATAGTAGGCGTAAAACCGAACAATGTCGATGTCCTCGGCCTTCTGCATGATGGCGTAGGCGTCCTGGAAATGCGGCGTAAATTCACGGGAGGGCACAAAGTCTTCCTGCACATACAGCGTGTAAGGAGTTGTAACCGCATCCTGGCCCTTATTGAGGTTGTTGCCGAGGCCCTTGTTCACGGGAGTGGTTATCAGCCGGAACTGGTACTGCTGCTGCAAGTCCTGCAAAGCCTGTTGGTGCACTGGCTTGCTGCCATCGTCTGAAACCACAATGTCTCCGAAAGAAACTCCCAGATCGGCAAAATTGCGTAGCAGCCGCTCAATAGATTTGCTGCGGTTGTAGTGCGTAATCAGGAGTGTGACCTCAGGGAAACTAGCCGTTGTCATCGGTTCAGGTGCGTAATAGAAGGAGGTATCTAAAAGGGCTAGGCGCAGTGGCCTAGATAGTAGTGGTAGGAACGGCCACGGCCCGCTGGGCTTTATCCCAAGCGGCGGGCTGGGAGTTGCGCATGAAGCGTCCAAAACCACGGAAGGCTGCCACGTTCATCATAGTGAAATACAGCGGCACCAAGGCTGCGCCGGCTTTTCGACCGCGGGTGGCCATTAACCAGCCTAGGCCACTAGCCACGTAAAACAGCACTTGCAACGCCAACAGCACCGTATAGATGCCATGCTCGGTGTAGGCCAGGTAGGCATTGAGGGGGAGCAGCAGCGCCAGCAGAACTGGGGTGAGGCTCCAGCGCAGTACCCGGTGCGAGACGTACAAGAACGTTACCAGCGGTTGGCGCAGGGGGTTGAGCAGGAAGGTGAGGCGCGACATGGCCTGCCAGCCACCTGCGCAAATGCGCACTTTGCGGCGCATTTCTTCCTTCAGTGAGGCAGAAGGCGGCTCCATGGCATAAGCTTTCGGCTCGTATACCACCTTGTAGCCCGCCCCCACAATGCGCATCGACTGGATGAAGTCGTCGAGGATAACGTCTTTTTCTAACGGATCAAATAGCTCCGTCCGGAAGGATACCAGCTCGCCGGCGGCTCCCATTAGGCTGTATATATCCGAGTCGCAGCGCTTCAGCATCGACTCATATTTCCAGTAGAGACCTTCCCCGGAACCCGAGGCGGTACCGTCGTTGAGCACGTGCTTCTCGCCGGAAACCGCTCCCACGCGTGGGTCTTGGTAGTGCGTAACCATGGCCCGCACTGCCTCAGGGTTTAGCAGCGTGTTACAGTCCGTGAAAATGACGTAGGGCGTGGTAATGTGCTGAATGGCCCGGTTTTCAGCCAACGACTTGCCGCCCCGTTCCGGAATGTGCAGGTGCTGCACCTCAGGGTAAGCGGCCAGCACCTCACCCGAGTTGTCCGTGGAGCCGTCGGTGATGAACATTAGCCGCAGCTTATCAGTGGGGTAGTCGAGCTCTTGGCAGTTACGCACTTTAGCCGCCAGAATATCGGCTTCGTTATAGGCCGGTACCACCAAAGTCACCTCGGGCTCAAATGTGACTGAGAGGGGCTTTTGCTTCGTGCTTTTTCGCACAAGGTAGGCCCACACTGCTACCAGTAGGCCGTATCCTACATAGGTATAGAAAACAACGGCCAGAAATAACCAAAAACAAACTACAAGCATGAGCAGAAACCGATGAAATGCACTACCACGCCACGCACAGCGTACCAGAAATACTGCGGTGGTGTATTACGTATGTTGAAAACTAGTCCTGGACTTTTATGGCGGGGCCAGTAATATATTCTGCCATATATTTCGTGTGTAGTTTAAGTCTATTCAGGAAGGCCTGAACAATACTGCCGTCTTGCATCAGCTTGCGAGTAGAAGTAAATACAATAGCTCTGGGGTCAGTTACCTGCTTTAAATTCCCGCGGGTTTTCAACCGAATTGCCATTCGGCCGTCTTCTGATTCTTCTACGTTTTCGGCGTTATTAAATGTGCGGGCTGTGTGCACCTTAAAGCCACCGGTTTCCCGGCCTATTTCCGTAACCAGGCCCATATTAAAGCCAAGCACATTCATGAATTCGCGGTGCCGTTTTTTAATACCGGTCAGCACGTTGCCAATCATTTCGTACACCCACAGCCCTTTACGGTCTGTTCCATCCTCCGGCAGAAATGCGTAACGGCCATATACCCCCGTAATGCTGGCCGATTTAATCATGGGCGCCGTCATGAGTTCAATCCAGTGTGGCGGATAAAACGTGTCTGCATCGGCGCACAACAAATATTTGCCCTTCGCCTTGTATAGGCCAGTTTGCCGAGCATACGTAATGCCCTGCATCGGTTCGAAATAACTCGTTACTCCGAGCGTGTCTAATACCTGCTGCGTTGAGTCAGTGGAATTATTATTGATTACCACAATTTCTACTTTCAGCGTGGTGGTATTAGAGGCCAGCGTAGAAAGAGTACGATAAATATTATTTTCCTCGTTCCAGGCCGGAATTACCACCGATACGTCAGGGGAAACGTGCTTAAACTTGCTTAAGCGCGTCCGAAGCTCCTCTACTTCAGCCGGGGTGAGGTCGGCAAAATTCTTATGTAAGAATAAATGCTTTTGAATCCAGTTCGGTACGGAAAGCGGGGGCATTTTCATGATTATTCGTATTAAACTGGGTCTTTAGGCTAAGTCGGCGTTGAGTGTGTGAACCGGAGAAGGGCTACCTACGAATATGTTTTCCAGCCATTTGTCAAGCGAGTAGTCTACGCGGCTAGGCTCCAGCTCCTTCTCCAAAAAAGAAGCGGGCAGCTTGATATCATTTAAATCAATGATGGCTATTTGCTCCGGATTGTAGCCGGGCTCTTTCGTAACCCAGGCATTTGTAGTTAATACCTTTTTGCCGGTGCCAATGGCATCAATTACGCGCATAGCCATGCCGGTTTGTTTGGCGTTGCTCACGTCAACAATGGCTTTCGATTTATTGAAAAGCGCCAGGTATTCTTTGCGGCTCATGGGGGCAAAGCTTATCAGACTTTTATCCAGCTTTGTGCCCTTTAGTCGCTCAATCAAATAATACCGGTACGACATGTAGAAATGGCTATGCAATGTGTAGCCATGCCGGTCGGCAAACTCTTTGAATTTAATTAGCCCCGCGTAGCGCTCCGGGAGGTAAGAGCCGAAATAGAAGAAATCAATTTCCTTGCGCTCATTCTGGGTATTATGCGCCAGCTTTTTTACTTCGTCGATGTAAAAGGTTGGGCTATACTGAATCCAGGGGTTTTGCTCTACGTCTTTGTAATCAAACGACAGTACTTTGTCGAATTCACCGGTGATGTTGTAGTCGGCTTCCAGCTCCAGAAAAGGACTATTAACGTTGGCATCCCACTGGTACATAATAGTGGTAATGCCCGGGTTCATGGCCTTTACTGCGCGCACAAACGAAAGCGGCATGCGTAGGCCTCTGATCACTAGAAAGTAATCAAATTCTTTATTCGCAATTTTCTTGAGAATAGATGTGTAGTGCTTCTGCTGATATTCGTCGAGCCAAAAAGGAAACAACCGATTTACAATGCCATATTTAATGGAGGTGTCTCGCTCGGCAAAAAAGGTTACCTCTGCGCCGTACTGCTCAATCTTCTTAATTATCTCTAAATGATACTCGTAGAAAGCTACACCAATAAATAAGACCTTTTTGTTTTTGAAAACATCCTTTAGCATGGGTGCTCTGCGTTTAAGTGGTGTTAGTGGCCTAGAGTGCAGTTGCGAAAACTGAGCAGAGTAAACCTACTGTGGTGGCTATGCGAGCCAGTGTTCTACTAAGACGCGGCTTGCAACGAGGGCGTCAGGGCATCGTAAATTTTAGACACTACGGCCTCCCAGGTGTGGCTCTGCGCGCACCTAATGCGTGCGTTTACCGCTGCCTCGTTGTGGTCGTTCAGGGCCTGCTCTAGCTGCTGTACCCATTCGGCGTGGGTGCTAGCTACCAGCACGTGGGGCAGGAACATCTCCATGGCCTGAGTTTCGGTGGCTACAACGGGTTTTCCCATGGCCAGATACTCATCTATTTTGAGGGGGTAGTTACCAATGGTGATTTCGTTGACGATCTGCGGGTTGATGCACACATCGAAATGCGCCACGTAGGCAGGTAGCTGGTCGGGGGTTTTGGTGCCCAGGAAATGGACGTTGGGAAGCTCATGCAACTGACTCTTTGTGAATGCCTCGTCCTCCGGGCCCACCAGCACCAACTGCCACTCGGGGCGCTGGCGCGCAATGTAGATCAGCAAGTCAATGTCGAGGCGCAACTCCGTCAGGTAACCTGTATACCCAATGATAGGCCTAGCTATTGGGGCCATGTCCGGCGGAGTGCTGAAGTGGCCATCTGCCTGGTACAACGAGAGCACGCAGCCCTGGCCTACATCGTGGCTGTGGGAGTTGTACTTGCGGGCGTAATCGCGCAGCCAGCCCGAGTTGGCCGTTATCACGTCGGCTCGCTTGATGAGTTCTGCTTCAATCCAGGGGCCGTGCCGCTTAAAGTACGGCTGGGGCAGTACGTAGTCGCGGATGTTGTAAATGTATTGCTGGGTTTTCAGCAGGTGCGGTAGGTCCAGCGCCGAATAAATCAGGCCGTCCTGAAAGAAGTAAAAGGTGTCGAAGCCGAGTAGTTTGGCCGCCTTCTGAATACTGCGCGCCAGCAGCCGGCTGTTAATCTGGTTGGCTGCTTTGAATAGAGATTTGGAAGTCAGCCAGTTCGCCGACAGAAAAATGACTCCCGTGTTGTAGACCCAAATGTTGGGCTCTACCTGCTCCATGCCTTCTGTTTGGCCCAGTACTACCCGCAGCCGCTTTTTCACTTCCGGCTGCTGGTACGAGCGCAGCAGCGTGTTAATGTCAAGCGGCAGGTTCACGTAGAGCACCCGATTTGTTTTGCTGAACTCCTTGGCTAGGTTACGCGAGTTTATGCCAATGGTAGTGTCCCAGGATTGTTGGGAAACGATAATTATGTTCTGGTTATTCATGGAACACACGTGAGTTGGCAGCTACCGGTTAGAAAAAACCTTCAGGCCTTTTCTGAGGCCAACAACAAAGCAGATCAGCGTTGGTAAGGCAATCAATTCCCAAGGCATATGAAGCGGAGTTTAGGGCTGAGCAGCCTCGGCGCCGGTTGTAGCGTGCGGAGTAGGTAAAAAGGAGGCTTTGGCTTTTTTGGTTTGCAATAGGGCTATTACCATGGCACCCAACGCAATAGGCAAGTGCCAAATAGCTTGCCCTACTTGGCGGTTGTACATACGGCCCGGTAGCGAAATGAGTAGTGACGCTCCAGTGCCGAGCAGCAAGCCAGCCCAAAACAGCGGCGAAGGACCCACTGGCCAACCTGGCAGCGAAAGCAGCAGCAACAGGCCTAGCACCCCCAGCAGCAGAATGCGCGGTACCAGCAAGGTTTGCAGCACTTTGTCAAAGAACTCGCCGTTGCCGCGCCACAATTGCACGGGGCCCTCCCAGAAGTATTTTTTCAGAAACTCCAACTGCGCCGCAATCCAGCGGGTGCGTTGGGTGGTGAAAGCTTTTGAGTTGGGAATTTTCTCATCGAACACGTAGGAGTTGGAGAGGTAGCCGATCTTAACCCCATCTTTCACGATGCGGAAGTCCATCTCCTTGTCTTCGCCCGGCGTATCGCCAATGTCCTGAAGCAGCTGCTTGAAGTAGCCATACTCGAAGGCCATGCCCGAGCCAATCAGCGCCGCCGACATGCCCAGGCTAGCGTGACCCTGGCGGAAGATGTGGTTATTAATTTCCTCGTTGCAGGCATCCAGCACGGCAAAGGGCGAATCAACATTTTTGGCGGTGCGGTGTCCCTGCACTACCCGGTAGCCAGCGGCAAAGGCCCGGTTTACTTCCGTCAGGAAGCCGGTATCCATTACGTTGTCTACATCTAATACCACGGCCACGTCGTAGCTCTCGGCAGGCAGCGTTTGTAGAGCTACCAGCAGGGCTTTGCCTTTTGTGCTTTTCTCAAAGGCTACCTCAATCACGCCAATATCCTGGCTGCGCAGTTTGGCTACGGTAGCGGGCTGTAGGCCATCGGCAATAACGTACACCTGCATCTGGCCCGGATAAGCGTGGCGCTTGGCGGCTGGGGCCGTTTCCAGAATCACGGCGTCGGCGTGGTAGGCCGGAATAAGTACGCACATGCGCTGGAGGGGGGCCGAGGCTGTTGCGTTGGGAGCAATGGGTGCTTGTTTCCAGTGTCCTGCCAAAGCAAAAAACAGCAGGTACAGCACATTGAAGAGCAGGAAGAGGCCTACCGCATACAAAAGCAAAGAAATCAGGGGTAGGAATAAGCTCATCGTAAATAATGATTTTGATGTACGTTGTGGGGGTGCAGATGCCACTTAAGGCCTCGCCACAATGCACTTAAATACTTTTGCTCTAGCCGCAGGGCATGTACGGCTACTTGCTTGGGTACAGCTACGAACAAGAAAAACAGCATGCCACTCCAGAACCGCATGCCCGTTGAGTTGCGCCGAATAAATAGCAGCCGGTTGCGGTACATGTAATACGTGCGCATCACGGAGCCCTGGCCTACAGAAACCGACTCCTTATGATAAACTGTGGAGTCGCCCACGTAGTGGCACTCATAGCCACCCCGTTTGATCATCTCGCACCAGTCTAGTTCTTCGTAGTATAAGAAGTAGAGTTCGGGCATCAGGCCCACTTCCTTGATCAGGCGCATGGGCACCATCATGGCTGCGCCGTGAGCTAGGGCCGTAGGCGAAGAAGCGTTGTGCTGGCCCTGATCCTTTTCCAGGTGGCCGTAGGTAACGCTACGCCCGGTCCAGGGATTAATGCCCCCGCAGCCCGCGTACTGAATCAGGTTGTCGGTGCCGAAGAAAATAAGCTTGGGCGAGGCAATACCAGCCTTGGGGTTAGTTTCGAACAGCTCCACCAGCGGCTCCAGGAAGCCTGGCTCTACTTCGGTGTCGTTGTTGAGAAAGAGCAAGTATTTGCCCTTAGCTGCTGCAATACCCAAGTTGTTGCCGCCCGCAAAGCCCAGGTTCTCGGCAGAGCGGATGACCTGCACGTCGGGAAACTGGGCCTGAATAGGCGCCACCTCTTCCTCGGGCGAGGCATTGTCAACCACAATAACCTCCACGTTGGGGTAAGTAACCCGCTGCACCGACGCGAGCATCTCGCAGGTAACGCGGGCCTGTTTGTAGTTGACCGATATAATGGAGACGAGTGGCCTAGACATGCTTAACTACTGCGGTAGAAGGAGGGGTGTCGAGCTCGGGGCCCAAAAAGACGAAAACCCACGACAGATAGATGATCATAGCCGACGGAATCTGGTTCATCACCTCGTTGCCGTAACTGGCTACTAAAATGCCGCTGTAACCTGCCGTGAGGGCCAGCAGCTTTTGCCGAAGCAGCGGGTCGCGGATGCGCCAGACGATGCCGCAGCACTTACCCAGGATGTACACCATCATCCCAAACCAGATGATGAAGCCTACAATCCCGTACTCAGCCCAGATTTTTACATACAGGCTGTCGGGCTCAATGGTAGAAATGTATTTGTTAGGGTTGAACTCATGACCCCAGCGACCAATGGTGCCCACGCCTTCACCGAAAGGCTTGTCTTCTAGAAATTTACGCAATTTCAACTGGTTGGAAAGGCGCAACTGAAAAGAAGGGTCTTCGGGGTCGAGGGAAGACCGGAGACGCACGATATCGGCGTTGCTGCTGCCCACACTGGTGTACTTGAGCAAGCCAAAACCAGCACCGGCTACCAGGCAGCCTAAAATCAAGATCTTGATCTGCTTGCTGAGCGCCAAGTACACGAATATGCCGGTAGCTACCACGAACATGGCTCCCCGCGTACCCGATATCAGCATGCCGTAAAACAGTAGGCCACTAGCTACGGCAAAGAGAATTCGCTTCCACCAGGTAAACGGTCCCAAGGCCAGTACCAAACACACCAGGCCAATTTCCGCCTGCGAGGCCCCAAACTGCGCGGCCTCACTGTAGTAAGAAAACACCCGCAGCTTGCCCCAAATAAGGTGGGTGCGGTATTGGCCGGCGTCGAGCCACTGCTGCTCGGCGGCATCTAGGCCAATGAATTTCTGCTTCATCCCATAGAGTGCCCCCAGCACGGAGAGCCCAATTACCAGAATCAGAAACAGGCGTAGGTCGCGTTGCGTGTTAAATACCAGAAAGCCCAGCGGTACGGCCAGCACCCAGTAAAGCGTGAGGCTGCGCATTTCATAAAACCAGCCGGTAGTGCTAGCTCCAGAGGGGTTGGCTAGCTGCAGAACATTGATAATAAACCAAAGCAGTGCTAGCAGGCAGATGTCATTCTGAATACGCTTCCACTCAACTTCCTCGGGGCGCAGAAGAACGGCTAACCACGTGAGCAGCAGCACGGCGTCCATGCCCAGGCCTAGCGGGATATTGGTAACCACATGGCGACCAATAAAGCCGAGAATAAAGCAGTACAGCACGTAGGCCACCATGCCCGACCGTGGGCTATGGAAAACCAGATATAAGAAGAAGACCAGCAGCGGCAGTCCTAATAGAACCCCCGGAATAACCGGGCCTGCCATGCCCGCCAGCCAACCTGCTCCCAACGCCCCCAGCACCGCCGCTGGTAACAGCCAGCGGGAGTTAAGTAGGTTTTGGGAAAAAGAAGGAGTCATTTTCATAAATGCAGGCAACAATGCGGTGAGCCGGGAAGCAGTGAGCTAGCTCAGAGCTTCTTCGCCATCGTGCAAGGCTACCCCCGACAGTACAACTTCAACCGGAGCCGTGGTAGAAGCCCGCAGACGCTCCACGGTTTCGTGGTCGGTCAGGCGCCAGGCCCGGGTAGCAGGTACCGTCAGGAATACTAGGTTAAGCTGGCGCAGTACCCCCACGGGCAAGGCCTCTTCGCGCAGAGCAGGGAATTCGATGAGCACTACCTGCACATTCGGGGCGCTCAGCTCGGTCATACGCTTCGGTACGGCATGCTGAATCAGCTGGTCTAACGGCCAGCCCTGTACGGCGGCCGCCTCCGAGGGGTAAAAGAGGGTAGGAGCCTCCAGCGTTTCGTCGTTGTTGTTACCATCGGGGTAGAGGGCCAGAGTCTGGACCCCCATTTCGTGGCACCGCTGCGCCAACGCTTGGCATAGCGTGGTTTTACCCTCCTGGCGCTGCACGCTGAATACACCTACCACAAAGGGAGACGTTACCGGGTTAGAGTTTGCTTTCAGCAAAATATGGCGCACCAGTTGATCGAGGCTGCGCTGCTGCGAGGCCTGCAGCAATTTGGGAGCCGCGTGGGTATCCAGCATCATACCCGCCACGGGCAGGCCAATCCGGCGGGCCGCCACGGTGGGGTTGCGCAACGACTTATCGAGCATCCCTAGGCCTATCACCAAGCCCGTCACGAACACAAAACCACCAACACCGCTCAGCAGTACGAGCAGCATGAGCTTACTGGTCTTGGGCCGGGCCGGCAGGTTTGGTGGGTCAATAATTTTTAGGTTGGCTGTGAGCTGTGTGTTTTGTTGTGAGGCTTTACTAGCGTTGAGGCTGTTGAGTACCGTCAGGTAATTCTTCTCAGCCAGCTCTATTTCGCGGCCAATGCGCTTGAGTGTCGCACCTAGCGGAGCCATGCGCTGGTATTCCCGCTCAAACTCCTGCTTGCGACGGTTCATCACCTCCAGCTTAGCGCGGCTCGACTCTACCTGCACCATGTCTTGCACCCATTCAGAAAGCAAGTCTTGGTTCGGAACGCCCTCGGTGGAGTTGCTGTGCGCGTAGTAGTTGTCAACGTTGGCCTGAATTGCCTGCGCCGTTTTATCGGCCTCGGCCTGCAACTGCTTCACCTTAGCGGCGGCGCCGGGCTCTTCTTGCTGAGTGTAGAGCTGCTGGTCGGCAATGGCAGCGTTTAAGCGGGCGAGCTTCTGCCGCTGTTTAATTACATCACCGTTACTCGACACCAAGGCTACCTGCCGGCCACCCAGCTTTGTATTGATGGCGCGCAGAGCGGCTTGCGCCCCCGCGTACTGCTGGCTCACCTGCGAGAGTTCAGTCGCTAACGCCTCTTTCTCCGTAGCAATGTTTTTCGACTGCTCCTCGTAATTAATGATGTTGTTGTCGCGGTTGAAGGCCAAGTTTTCGCCTTCTGCTTTAGCTAGGCGGGCTTTAGCCTGCTCTAGCTCCTGCTCGTAGTAGGCTATAACGGAGGATGTCTGCCCTTCCCGTAGGTTTTTAGACTGCTCCAAAAACACTTTAGTAACGGAAGCCAACGTACTCCGGCACAGCTCTGGGTTATAGCTCTCAAACTGCAGCTTAATCAGGTCGCTACTTCCAATGCGGGCGGCCGTCAGTTGCGAGAGGGCCTCGATAGAGTACGTAGGGTTGGTAGAATTCAGCAGCTTGTACAGCGCGTTGGTATTATTAGCCTGAGCAAAGCGCCGTACATTCTCTAACGTTGCCTCCTTAGTTGGACCGGTCAACTCCTGGCGCAGTTTAACCGGAACGCTTTCGCGCAGGGCATCATAAGGGGCAGCGTTTAACAAGGCAGGCTGCTGGCTTACTTGCCAAATGTGAGTAGCCAGTAACTGATATAGTACTTCCTCTTTTGTAGAGCGAGAGGTAATCAGGTTTACGAGGTTATCAAATGCGTTGCTTGTCTTGTTATAATCGGCTTCGGCATTGCCGGTCAGCGAATAACCTGACGCAATACCAGTGTAAATAGTAGTGTCCGAAGCGTACACTTTGGGCATCTTTCGCGCAAAGAAATACGTTGAGGCACTGAGTACTAGGGGCACTAGTACGAGGAGTGGCCATTTCCGCGCCAGCAAACGGAGCAAGTCAGAAAGGTTCATCGAGAGGTCATTAAAGAAGAAATCGGGGAGCCGACAAATTCTTCCAAGATCATAAAAGAAGTATCGTACTGACTACGAGCACTTTCTTGCGAAACGGAGAGCTCCGTGAGCTGCGTGCTAACCGCCGACAAAGCCGGCAGTGTAATCTGGCCCTGGCGGAACTGCTTTTCGGCCAGTTGGTAGTTGGTTTGCACCGTCACAAGGGCCTCTTGCCGCAGGGCTAGCGTTTTGCGGGCCAGCAAAACGTTCTGGTACATCTCAATAACCTGCCGACGGAGCATGTTTTCCTGTTCCTGACGCAGAGCTTCTAGGCGCTGAAAGTTGAGTTCCTCTTTCTTAACCCGGTTGCCGCGGTTCGTGAGCTGACCAAGCGGCAGGCCTACGCTTACCCCCGTATTATACCGAGGAGCACTGGTAGTTCTGAACTGATTGGGGTTGTCAATGTCAGCTGTGGTGATGCTGGCCAAGTTGCCGTAGGTATAGCTACCACCCAATACCACGCTCTCCAGTAAGTTTTTCTTCGCAAGCTTGATATCCTGTTGGCCGATTGATTTTTCAATCTCCATGGATTTAAGCTGAGCCGAGTGCTTGATTGCGGCGGCTGTTAACAGAGGAATAGCCGTGTTGGGAGCGTCAAAGAAAGTAGTTTGCCAACTTTCAGTGGCAGTGGTCTTGGTCTGGCCTAGGACTAATGTAGTATGCAGAACCAAAAAGAGGCCGCCCAATAATTTTTTCATTACACGTTTTCTTTCTGGAACAAAGCCGGGATTGTTTTGCAGACAATTTGCAGATCTTTCAATAAAGAGTAGTTTTTAGCATATTCTACGTCTAGCAACTTGCGTTCCTCGGCCGACATGCTCTTGCTGCCACGCTTGCTTACCTGCCATAGGCCAGTGATGCCCGCAGGAGCCATAAAGCGAGCGGCAAACTCGTCCGTGGTGATTTTCTCGGCTTCATACAGCGGAAGGGGGCGGTTGCCAACGATAGACATATCGCCCCGGAGCACGTTGAAGAGCTGAGGCAACTCGTCAATGCTGGTGTTCCGGATGAACTGACCAATGCGAGTAACGCGCGGATCATTGGCAATCTTTATGAAGGTAGCTTCGGCTTCCAGTTTCTTGGCTAGCTGATACTGGCTTTCGCAGATTACTTCGCCCTTGCTGTCAATTAGTTGCTGGCGGCACGACATTCCTTGCGTGCGACATTTGGGGCAGAGGGGAGAAACATAGGTCGTCTCCTGATCTGCCGAAGCCTGATACTGGTTTAGCCCCTTCATAGAAGCCAACAGCTTATCGGCGTCTGGCCGCATCGAGCGAAACTTCCAGAACTTGAAGATCTTGTATCCCATGCCCACTCGGTAAGAGTAGTAGAACACGGGCCCCTTCGATTCTAGCTTGATAAGAATAGCTACAAGCAGGAAAAGTGGGCTTAGACAAATCAGCGCCAGCGTGGCAAACAACACATCGAATATGCGCTTTCCTAATAGGAAACGCACTTTTGGAGGGCGCTGAGTAAAGTCTGAGGTTGATTTGGGAGGCTCTACCGGAGAAGACGGGCCAGTGGTCTTAGCCTCAGGCGTTGGAGCAGGGATCTGAGGCCTAGACCTATCCGGGATTGTTTCTTGAAACAATAGGTTGGTGATGCTGGCATTCATAAGCTCTGGAGTTTGAGTGTTGCACGGCTCAAGGAAAGGCGGGCGGGAGCAGAATAGTGCAGAAATATCTTAGCAAAAGTCAGGCCCGAACTCGGTCGAGCAACTTTTTAACTCGTAAATCGAGCTCCTCGGGGTTGAAAGGCTTTACCACGTAGTCGTCGGCGCCTTGCTTAAGGCACTTGATCTTATTACTGGTTTCGTCCTTGCCCGAAAGCATTACCAATGGAGTGTAGCGGTGGGCATGGTGAGCCCGAACGCGCTTAATAAAATCGAGCCCATCCATGACAGGCATGGAATAATCCGCGACGATAGCGTCAGGAGCGTTTCCTTCTTCGAGCCAAGACATTGCTTCTGAGCCATTTGACTTCAGAACAACCTGATAGTCAAAGTTGAAGTAATGCTCCAGAATGAGGCAAATAGACGGCTCGTCGTCAACAATAAGTAAAGTCTTTCTCATATGCGGGGGAGAGTGAGGCAAGCTGTAAAATATCTATTCATACGAGATAGACTAGTCTGATTTACTAGGTAGAGTAAATCTAATGTGGTAATAGTTATAAAAGTAGGTGCTTAATACTAATTATCCAAATATATTTCTCTTATGGTGGCGCTTGCGTTTTACCATAAAAAAACAATCTGGCATTGGTATCAGGCTATTTAAGCAGAAAAGGCAAGTATTTTGAGAAGTATAATTTTCAAAATACAGACCTGATACGGGGCATAACCATCTTAGTTATGCATTGTAGTGATTTTTATATCAAAAATTGACTTTAAACGCTCAATAAGCTGATTTTTTGTTGTTTATACGGATAAAGTTGTATTTCAATTAGTGAACAATGACGTGTTATTAAACCACGCAATTAGGCTTGTAATATGATTTAAATAAGTAGTTGCAATCGATTGCGAACCAGATAACCTCCTATATACCTACATGATAGGCCAAGTGCTGTACAACATCAGCAAGCATTACAGCTTAAACATGACTTAACACTAATATAAGATTAAGACAACTGAGCTAGCTCTTGCGCGAATAGGTCAACAAATTGCTGCGTGGCCTTGGAAATCGAACTGCTTAGTGTATATAGCTCATTTGTAGGGGCTTGTAAAGCGGCTAATTCCTCAAGTCGCTTCAGGTGACCTGTTTCAGGCTGAATGTTCAGGCTTCCGAACGTTGACTTAAGGGTATGTGCTTCACGGGCTACCTCCTCCCAGTTTTCCTCTTCAATAGCTTGCTGCAGCGTTTCTACCTGGCCAGGTACTCGCTGAATGAATAGTTCCAGCATCTTCCGGATAAACTCTTTATTGGTAGCGAGCTTACCCAACATATAAAAATCGTACCGCAGATTTGGGTCGTGGGGAGGGATAGCAGGGGCCGGAGGGAGTGGGGTAGGCTGGCGTTGGCTCACCTGAGCCAATAGATTATACAGTTCGGTTTCAGAATAGGGTTTCGTGAGAAAATCGGTGAAGCCGAGCTGCTGGTAAGAGTCTTCACTGATGCGTATTGCATCGGCGGTTAGCGCAATAATGGGAGTCTGTTGGTTAAGATTAGCTTCTGCGCGTAGCCAAGACGTAGCAGCTAAGCCATCCAAATGTGGCATCTGCACGTCCATTAGAATAAGGTCATACTTGCGCTGCTGAGCTTTGGTAATGGCTTCTTCTCCATTCTGAGCCATATCAACCCGAACTTGCCATTGCCCCAACATAGTTACCGCAATCAGCTGGTTCACGGAGTTATCTTCGGCTAGCAGCACCGTAAGGCCCTCCAGTAGATCAAGCGGCTGCGGGACCGCCGGCTCTTTCTGTATGGGCTCATTGCTGATCAGGTACGGAATAGTGAAGTAAAAGCAGCTACCCTGGCCTAGCTCACTCCGAACCCCAATTTGCCCGCCTTGCAGCTCCACAATGTTTTTGCAGATAGTAAGACCTAGGCCAGTGCCTCCGTACAAGCGCGGAATGCTGCTATCAGCCTGCTGAAAGCTATTAAAAATCTGTTGCAGGTTGTCGGGGTGAATCCCTATGCCGGTATCTGCTACGCTGAATGTCACGGGTAATGTACCATTGAGGGCTGGGCGCGCATCAATGGTAATGGTAATAATGCCTTGCTGGGTGAACTTGATAGCGTTGCTGATCAAATTTACCAGTACCTGATGCAGGCGGAATGGGTCGCCCTGGGCTTGGGGGAGCTTTTCGTTGAGGTTTACAATGTGCAGCAGCAGGCCCTTCTCAGCTATTTTGAAGCTAAGCGAGCGGGCCGCGTCCTGCACCGTTTTGCTGATATCGAAGGGGATGTTTTCCAGTACAATGGTGCCCGACTCAATTTTGGCGTAGTCCAGGATATCGTTAATAATGACCAGCAAATTCTCCGTGCTCGACTGAATCATCTCCACGTAATCGTTCTGCTCATTCGTCAGTGGACCTTTTTTGAGCAGTTCCGTGAGGCCCATCACCCCGTGCAGAGGCGTCCGGATTTCGTGGCTCATGGTGGCTACAAACGTCTGCTTGGCTTGCACAGAGTCCTCGGCTACACGGTAAGCACGCTTAAGGTCCGTAATGTCGGAGGAGTACGTGAGCAGGTAGCGCGACCCGTCGCTGCGCAGTAGGGGGCTCTTGGTGGTGTAATACCACACTGTTTGGCCATCCTTTAGCTGGTAACACTCTTCAAAAGAAGCCGAGGCGTTGTTAGGCCAGTCGGGGGGCTGCGGGCCAGCGGGCAAGCTGGGCAACTTTGCGTCCAGCCGATTCAGGTCGATGCGCTGGTTATGCAGGTGCAGGTAGCTCTTGTTGGTGAGCACGCAGCGTCCTGCCTCATCCTCTACATAAATCAGGTTGGGGCTGTTGTCGATTACTTGCCGTGCTAAGCCCTGCTGATCTTCTAACTTCTGCCCCGTGCGTTTCAGCTCGTTGATGAGTTCCGATAAGCTCTCGACGGCGTTGGCCGGAATGCGGGCCGTGGCTAGGCTGGTAGAAACGGCTTCTAGTTGGGCGCGCAGACGCAGTACCTCAGCTTCGGCAGCTTCGCGCCGCCGCCGCTCAGCAGCTAATTTTCGGATGGTCATGGTAGGGGAGGCAAAAGGCCAATCAGCCACAAAGTAGTACTCAGCAAATAAAAAACAGAATTCGTGCCTAAGCACGCGGGGGTACATGGCTGTAATGTGTGGCCGCATTTTAGCCGCAAAGGATTGCATGAGCTAGGCCAGGTAAAGTAAACGCGTGAGCTATCCGTCTGGGTTACAGTGCCGCATTAGCAGCACCACTTTTATATGAAAACCCCTTCCCGCTTCGACGGTAAAAAATACCTCAACACAGTGCCCACTAGTATGATGTCGGCGAACTATAGCTTGATGCTGCGGCGCTGGCTGTTGGGCCGCGAAGAGCGGGCGCCGCGCCAGCCGCTGGGGCCTTTCCGCGCCGACGCGGCTGCCCTGCAAGAGCCCGTACCCGCGGAGGCGTTGCGCGTAACCTGGCTAGGCCACTCCACCACATTGCTTGAGCTAGATGGCCTGCGCATTCTCACGGACCCCGTCTGGCGACTGCGCGCCTCGCCAGTAGCCGTGGGACCTAAACGGTTCTTTGCACCCCCGCTGCCCATGCCGGAGATCCCGAAGATTGATGCCGTAGTTCTCTCCCACGACCACTACGACCACCTTGATAAAGATGCCATTCGGGCGCTGTCTCATACAGGTGTGCCCTTCTTCTGCCCACTGGGAGTAGGTGGGCACTTGCGGCGCTGGGGAGTAGCGGCTGCCCAAATCACGGAGCTAGACTGGTGGCAGGAAGTGGCGCTAGGCCACTCGCACACGTTGGTGGCCACTCCAGCGCGTCACTTTTCTGGCCGGGGCCTCACCCGCGACACTACGCTCTGGGCTTCCTGGTGCATTCTGGGGCCCACGCACCGCGCCTTCTTCGGCGGCGACTCGGGCCCTTTCGAATCTGGCTTCCGTGAAATAGGAGAGGCCTACGGACCCTTTGACTTAGTGATGTTAGAAGTAGGCGCCTATGATGAGCTGTGGTCCGACATTCATATGGGCCCCGACCAAGCACTAGTTGCCCACAAAGCACTGGGCGGTGGAGCGCTGCTACCTCTGCACTGGGCTACCTTCAATTTGGCTTTTCACGGCTGGCAAGAGCCTATTGAGCGGTTAGTAGCCGCAGCCGGACCTGAAGTGCCCCTGCTACTGCCAGCCCCCGGCCAGCGCGTAGATATGGCAGAACAACTCAAGAGTGGGAAATGGTGGCAATCCTCGGCCGTGGCTTCTCCTAAATAATATAGCACCTAAGTAAAAATAGAGTTAAAACATTTTGCCCTAGTTCATAGTAGTTGGCATCAGATTCCGGCTGTTAGGTCATGGCCTTGCCGGACGTATTGTTTTTGCCGCGTGAAAAATTCTGTCACAACCATCTGGTCTTCGGAAGAAGTTTGGGTGACTACCGTTTGCTTACCTCGCCCTTCCTTAATACAGCCACGCAATAAGCGGGCTGAGGTGGGGTGTTGTTGCTGTTGTTGATCCTGTGATAGGCTGCCGCTCGGCAGCATAGGCGTGCCTGGTGCATTGCCATTGTTCCTGTTGTAAGGATGTTTCTTCTAGCTGAACGCTAACAGCGTTTAGCGCCGGTTGTGCGTATTCGCCAAAAAGAAGAAGTCAGTGCTGGCTTCGATAGGAAGTGCAATCGGTGGGCAAGAGCTGAAAAGCGGCCTTTTTCTTTTGAGTTTTCTAGCCCTGGCTGCTGTGTAGTGGCCTAGGAGCTGTATAGCTGTTTTTTCTCTGTACCTCTATGAATACACTTTTCTCTGCTCGCACGGGGCTGGTAGCGGCACTGTCGGTGACTAGTCTCACGGCTGCGGCCCAAAACGTAACGGTTACGGGCCGCGTTACTAACCCTGCTGGCCAGGGCCAGCCTGGCGTAACAGTGCTGGAGCGCGGCACTACCAATGGCACCAGCACCGATGCCGATGGCCGGTTTAGCCTGAGCGTTTCGCCAGCTTCTACACTGGTTATTTCGGCCATTGGGTCCGTAACGCAGCAAATTCCGGTTAGTGGGCGCACCACTATTGATGTGCGGCTGGCCGATAACGAAACCACGCTGAACGAAGTGGTAGTCACGGGCTCTCGTGCCGCCGAGGGCCGGTCCAACATCCTCACGACCTCCCCAGTAGATGTAATTTCGGCCCGCGAAATCAAGGCCTACGCGCAAACCGACGTTACGCAAATTCTAACGTACATCGCGCCCTCGTTTCAGAGCACGCGCCAAACGGTAACCGATGGCACTGACTTCGTGGACCCCGCCACTCTACGTGGCCTAGGCCCCGACCAGGTGCTAGTGCTAGTGAATGGCAAGCGCCGTCATACCTCTGCCCTTGTGAATATCAACGGTACGCCGGGCCGCGGCTCCGTGGGCACCGATATGAACGTGATACCACCGGCTGCTATTAAGCGCATTGAGGTGCTACGGGAAGGCGCGGCTGCTCAGTATGGCTCCGATGCCATTGCGGGTGTTATCAACATTCAGCTAAAGGACGATACCACCGGCGTGCAGGCCAGCAGCACGGTAGGCCAAACCTACGAGGGGGATGGTGAGTTGGTGCAGGCCGATGCCAATGTAGGTATCGGGCTCGGCGGGCGGGGCTTTCTGGACCTGAGTGGCCAGTTCAGCAACCGCTCCTACGTAGACCGTAGCGGACGCGATACGGCTCCGCTTATCTACCTGGGTACCAACACTGGCAACTACCCCAGTGGTTTGTCTGACGACCAAAAACGTGCCCTGAAAGCCCAGGACGACGCTTTAGTTGCGGAGCGTGGCTTTAACCGCCGCGACATTCGAGTGGGTAGCTCCGACGTGCGCACTTACGGCAGCTTCCTGAATGCGGGCTACACGCTAGCGCCCAGCATTGGCCTAGAGGCCTACGTAGCTGGCGGGCTCACGCGCCGTACTGGCCGCGCAGGCGCACTCTACCGCCTTCCTAGCCAAGTAACCCAAAACGACCCCAGCATTTACCCGAACGGCTTCCTACCCTTCATCAACAGCACCATTGACGATGCCTCCATTATCACGGGCATACGGGGTAACGTACTAGGCTTTGCTGCTGATTTGAGCAATACCTACGGCCGCAACAGCCTGCGCTATGAGCTGGAAAACACGCTGAATGCTTCTCTGCAAAACAGCCCTACCTCATTCTACGCCGGCACACTAGTGTTTCAGCAGAACACCGTGAACTTGGGCTTTTCGCGCAAATTCGTAAGTGTGCCCGTCATCAGCACCCTAAACGTGGCTTTTGGGGGTGAATTCCGAGCCGATAACTTTCAGATTAAGGCAGGGGAAGAAGGATCGTATGCCGCCGGAACGCGCACCGTTAACGGTGCCCGGGCAGCCTTTGGGGCGCAGGGCTTCCCCGGCTACCGGCCTGCCGATGCTACCGACCGCACCCGCACCAACGTGGCTGGCTACATTGACCTCGAAAGCGACATTACGGAGAAGTTGCTGGTAAGCGTGGCTGGCCGGGCCGAGCGCTATTCCGATTTTGGCTCCAATGTAAGCGGCAAGCTAGCGGCCCGTTACAGCCTTACGCCCGACGTAGCCCTGCGCGGCGCCATCAGCAACGGGTTCCGGGCGCCCTCGTTGCAACAGCGCTACTTCACCAACTCTAGCACGCAGTTTACCAGCGGTGAGCTACGCGACGTGCTTACTACCAACAACGACGACCCCATTACGCGGGCTTTCGGCATTGGCTCACTCAAGCAAGAAACCTCGAACAACTATAGCCTAGGCCTCACGGCGCGCGTGTTGCGCAACATCACGCTGACGGTAGACGCCTACCAGATTGATATTGATGACCGGATTGTGCTCAGCTCTCAATTCAGCCGGGGTACGGCTGCCGTGGCCGCTATCCTCGACGCCAACCAGCGCCCCAACCAGAACCCGGTGCAGGGCGTACAGTTTTTTGCTAATGCTGTAAACACCCGCACCCGCGGCATAGATATCGTAGCGAATCAGCGCCTAACCCTAGGGGCTGACAGCCGCCTGACGCTGACGGCCGCGGCTAACTTCAACGAGACGAGCGTGCGGAGCTTCAATAGCTCAAGGTTCATCGATGAAAACGCCAGCCTGCAGAATACCCTCTTCGACCGGGCCCAGCGTGCCCGCCTCACCAATGGGCAGCCCCGCAGCAAAATCAACTTGAGCGCCGACTACGGCTACAAAATCTTTAGCGTAAACCTGCGCACAGTGCGCTTTGGGGAAATTCAAACCAAAGATGCCAACCCCGATCGTTCGTACATCGACCAAACCTTCTCGGCTAAGTGGGTAACGGATTTGGTGCTGAGTGCTCAGGTGCTGAAGCAAGTGGGCGTGAGCATTGGCGTGAATAACCTGTTTGATGTGTACCCCGACCGCCTCTACCAAGACCCCAACAACAACGAGCAGAGCCTGAACTATACTACGCTAGATGCCACCAATCGGGGCCGCTTCCCCTATAGCTCCAACCAGTTTGGCTACAGTGGTGGTTTCTACTTTGGCCGCGTGAACGTGTCTTTCTAAGCCACTTCCCTACGAAGGGCCAACACTACAGGCTGCCTCAGCATTTGCTGGGGCAGCCTTTTTTATGCCCACCTGAGTTAAGCTGCTGAGAGTGGCCTACCGCGTCTGCTGGCCTGGCGCCGGTGGGCGCTGACTGTCAATACAGTAACGTTTATCGAGGAAATCGAATATCTCGACAGTAAATAGGCAAGTATCAATATCCGGTGATTATATTGACCGGAGTATACCGCGCCCTGCCTACCAAAAATGCCCACACTGGCTTGAGTTTATTGGGCGGATTGTCCGCTTCCTATTTTTTCTCATTTAGTTCTTTGTATGAAAAGACTACTACTTCTCCCTGCAGTAGCCATTGCCGTTGTGAGCCATGCCCAAACTCAGAATAGTACCGTCACGGGGCGGGTGCTGGACAGTAATGGGGCGGCTCAGCCGGGCGTTACCGTGTTAGAAAAGGGCACTACCAATGGCACCAGCACCGATGGTAGCGGCCGCTACAGCCTGAGTGTACCACCCACCGCTACTCTGGTGGTGTCGGCCGTGGGCTCGGCTACGCAGCAGATTGCCGTGAACGGGCGCACCTCCATCGACGTCCGACTGGTAGACAATGAAACAGCCCTGAATGAGGTCGTAGTAACGGGTTCGCGGGCCACGGAAGGCCGCTCTAATATCCTGACTACGGCGCCTGTTGATGTGATTTCGGCCCGCGAAATCAAGGTGTTTGCCCAAACCGATGTGTCGCAGATCCTGACGTACGTTGCGCCTTCGTTCCAATCGTCGCGGCAGGCTATTTCCGATGGTACCGACCACGTAGACCCCGCTTCGCTGCGCGGCCTGGGCCCCGACCAAGTGCTGGTGCTGGTGAATGGCAAACGGCGGCACTCATCGGCGCTGGTGAATATCAATGGCACCGTGGGCCGCGGCTCTGTAGGTACCGACCTAAACACCATCCCGAACGCCTCCATCAAGCGCATTGAGGTATTGCGCGATGGGGCCGCCGCCCAGTATGGCTCCGATGCCATTGCCGGCGTCATCAATATTCAGCTCAAAGACGACACCACCGGCGTGCAAGCCAGCAGCACTGTGGGGCAGACGTATGAAGGGGACGGTGAGCTATACCAAGCCGATGCCAACGTGGGTGTAGGTCTCAACGGCCGCGGCTACCTCGACCTGAGCGGACAGTTCAGCAACCGCGGATATACCAACCGCAGCGGCATTGATACCGCTCCGCTCATTTATTTAGGCGGCAACAGCGGCAACTTCCCTAGTAGCGCCAACACCGAGGAAAAGCGCCGCGACCTAAAGGCTCAGGATGATGCCTTGGTAGCGCAGAACGGCTACAACCGCAAAAACCTGCGGCTAGGCCAGTCGGAGGCGCGCAACTACGGCGGCTTCCTGAACTTCGGCTATAAGCTGGCTCCCGCCATAGGCCTAGAGGCCTACATTACGGCTGGCGCCATGCAGCGCACAGGTAAAGCCGCCGGTTTCTACCGCCTGCCCAACCAGATTACCCAGGTAGATGCCTCCATTTACCCCAATGGGTTTTTGCCCTTTATTAACACCATCATCAATGATCAGTCTATTATCTCGGGGTTGCGGGCCCGGGCACTAGGGTTTGATATTGACTTGAGCAACACCTATGGTCGTAATGAAATCCGATTCGATATCAGCAACACGCTGAATGCTTCGTTGCCCATTGGTATCAGCCCCACGAACTTTTACGCCGGCACAATTGCCTTCCGGCAGAATACCTCCAACCTCAACTTCACGCGGCGCTTCACTAACGTGGCCGTGCTGAGCACCTTGAACGTGGCCTTCGGGGGCGAGTACCGCGACGACAACTACCGCATCAAAGCCGGTGAGCGGGGCTCTTACGAGAACTACGGCCGCATTGTGACGCCGGGCACGCCACCCACGTTTGCCGCCGCCGGAGCGCAGGTATTTCCTGGCTACCAACCTTCCGATGCCTTGAACCGCTCCCGGCACAACGTAGCGGGCTACCTTGATCTGGAAAGCGACATCACGGAGAAGCTGCTCGTTGGTGTAGCCGGCCGGGCCGAGCGCTACAGCGACTTTGGCTCTAACATGAGTGGTAAAGTGGCCGCGCGCTACAGCATTCTGCCCGACGTGGCCGTGCGCGGCGCCATCAGCAACGGCTTCCGTGCGCCCTCCTTGCAGCAACGCTATTTCACCAATACCAGCACCCAGTTTGTGCAGGGTGCTCCCAACCAGGTGCTCACCGTCAGCAACGACAACCCTATTGTCCGCAACAGCTACACGCCCGGCGGCACCGGCCAGCAAGGATTTGGAGTGGCAGCCCTGAAGCAGGAAAAGTCGAAGAACTACAGCCTAGGCCTCACGGCTCGCCTGCTGAAGAGCGGCTCTATCACCGTCGATGCCTACCAGATTGACATTCGGGACCGAATTGTGCTCTCGTCGCAGTTTAGCCGCGCCAATGCCACCGTAAATGCTATTCTGGGCAATCTGCCCGTGAGCCAAGTACAGTTCTTTGCCAACGCCGTAAATACCCGCACCCGTGGTATTGATATTGTGGCCAACCAGCGCATGCCGCTGGGGCCCGGCAACCTAACGCTAACGGTAGCGGCCAACTTCAATGAGACCAAGGTGCGCAAGGTAAACAGCTCGGCCACCATTGATGCTGACCAGACTGGCCTACAGAACACCCTCTTCGATCGGCAGCAACGCGGCCGCCTTGAAAACGCTCAACCCCGCAGTAAAATCAACCTGACGGCCGGGTATGCGCTGGGCATCTTCAGCCTCGAAGCGCGCACCGTGCGTTTTGGAGCCGTGCAGTACAAGGATGCCCGCCTAGGCAGCCCAGCTGGTAACCCCAACTTCCTGTATTCCTCCATCGACCAGACGTTCCGGGCCAAGTGGGTAACTGACCTGACGCTGAGCGCCCAGCTAACCAAAGTAATAGGGCTGACCGTTGGGGCCAACAACATCTTCAACGTCTACCCCGACAAATACCGCGTCGATCCGCGCAACAGCGCCACTAACTTCTCCGTCGACCCACTGCTGAACTACAACTCCAGCCTTGATAACACCAACCGGGGCCGCACTATCTACAACCCCAACCAGTTTGGCTACAACGGGGGCTTCTACTTTGCCCGCGTTATCGTGAACCTTCCTACCACCAAGTAGACTGGCCTAGCCACGTCACTAACAAAAAGCGCCGACTCCCAATGGAATCGGCGCTTTTTGTTAAGCTGTTTTAGCCGCGTTATTCGCGCACTAGCCGTACCAATTGCTTTCCATCAGCCGAACGAGCGAAGTACATACCTGGCGCTACTGAGCTTGTGGGGTGCCAGGTAACGGTGCCATCCGTGCGGCTAGTCACGTGTTCCACTAGCCGGCCTAGGCCATCCGTGATAGTAACCGTCTGTGGAGTAGAAAGCTTAAAGGAAACTTGGCTGCGGAAGGGGTTCGGGCTGGCTGGCAAATAAAGAGGCCTACCCGTGGTTGTCGCCAGTACTTGGTCCGTAACCAGGAAAGTAATCGTCCGGACTTCGCTGGCATTAAGGGGGCATCCATCATCGGCTACTGCCACAGTGAGTCGATAACGCCCAAAAGGCAAGTTTGTAGGCACTGCCCACGTAAGACGAGCCTGCGTGGCGTTCAAGGTTTGAATAGCTGTACCCGGTACAATGGTTGGTACGTCACTTACAAAACGTAGCTTCTGCCCAGTATCGGTATCAGAGGCAGTGAGCGTGAGAGCAACCGTTCGGCCAGGGTTTACTTTAATAATCTGCTCCAGCGGTTGCGTAGTGGTGCTGCTATTTACTGTGAGCCCGGTGATAGTGGGAGTGGAGTTCGTGCTTCTATTTAACCAATATATCTGGTCTCGGGTGACACTGCCAATCTTCGTCCAAACGTTGTTCAGCTTCCGGTATTCATCTACCCGAATGGGTAATAAGTACTCTCCTAATTCTATTCGTGCCGAGGTAGGCAGTAATGCCCCAGTAGCAGCATCTACAGTAAAATGAGGAGCGGCTCGATAAGGGCTTATTTCGTTGGGGCAGGCCGCTTGATTAATTCGAGCTGCCATATTCTCCAAAGGAGCAACTACCTGGTACACCAGTGAGTCACCATCTATATCAAATGCGCTGGAGCTGTACTGACTAAGTTGGTTGCCACCCAGGTAAGGCAGTTTATAGGCTGTAAACTTAGGTGAGCTATTTACCAAGCCAGTAGAGTTATCCAAAAAAGACTCTATATATAAGTTATGTGTATTCGACTGCCCTATGTTACGGATGCCAAGAGAACGGTTCTCTGCGAAAGTGCTCAAAGTCCACCGAGCAGTGGGTAATTCTACATCTCCTTCAAATACATGAGTTTCAAACGTTTCATCATTGCACCGTACAACATCCGGTGCAAGGCGGCGGGTGCGGAGCAAATCAACCTTAAAGCTTCCAGTGCCAGTGCCATCGCAACTGTTCTTGCTGCATATAAGGGGGACTTGTTCTCCAAACCGAACAGGCGTACCTGCTGTATTCTGATAAAGCCGCATGATAACATGGTAGCGGCTCCCTGAACCTGGAATAGGTTCATACAGAATTTCGCCTCCAGCGGCATGCGTAGCCCAAGCTTGTGTGGCTAGGCAAAAACATCCTAATAGTAATGACAAAAATCGCACTGTATTTCTTTTCATAAGAATGGGGGTAAGTAATTATGCGAAAGTAAGATACAAGAAGAGCGGCGCAAGTGCATCTTGCGCCGCTCTTCTTGTATTTAATAGTGGCCTAGGGCTATTGACCGCTAGATGAATTTGTATCCAGGATCTTAAACAGCTCGTCGAGTTTGGGCGTCAGGATGATTTCGGTGCGGCGGTTCAGGGCTTTATTAGCGGGCGTGTCGTTGGGGGCTACAGGCACATACTGTGAGCGGCCTGAGGCCGTTACGCGCTGAGGCTGCACACCTCCAGTGGTGAGCAGGCGGGCAATTTCGGTGGCCCGCAGTACGCTCAGGTCCCAGTTGTCTTGCATGGCTGCAGTAGGCCTAGTAAACGCCACGTTATCGGTATGACCTTCTACCACCACGTTCACATCGGGCTGATTTTGGAGGGCGGCGGCCAGCTGCTTCAAGGCATCTTGGCCTTTGGGGTCAACTTTGGTCGAGCCCGTTTTGAAAAGCAATTGCTCCGACAATGACACGTATACTTTGCCGTCCTTCATCTTTACTTCCAGATCGGTGCCCTTGAAGCCGCGTAGTGCGTTGCTCACGCTAGCCCGCAGGTCGTTTACGGCTTTGTCTTTCTGAGCCAGTGCTTTCTGCAGTTCTGCCAGGCGGGCCTCGCGGGCCGTGAGGTCAGCAGTCAGCTTGTCGATGTCGGCGCGGCTCTTTTTGAGGTTGGTATCCAGCTCGCCCAACTCGGCCTCGCGGCGGGCCAAATCTTTTGCTACCTTGTTATAGTCGGCGTTTTTGTCGGCAATGGTGCGGTCGGAGTTCTTCAGCAGTTTATCGTACGAGTCGGTGAGCTGCGTGTTGAGCTGGCGAGTGCGGCGCAGGTTGCGGCCGGTTTCCGTAGAGTCGTCGATGAGGCGGCGGTTTTGCAGGCGCATTTGGGCCAGCTCATCGGTGGTTTTTTTGAGCTCTGCCACTGCCTGGCGCTGCTGACGCTCGATATCGGCGCGGGCTTGCTCGGTAGAGGCTTGGCGAGCTTTTAGGTCGTCGTATTTCTTAGAGGCTACGCAGCCCGGCAAGGCAGTGGCAGCACACAGGGCCCACACCGCCAAAGAGGAAATTTTTTTCACAGAAAGACACATTTCATTCCGAACTTGAGCAAGCTAGGCCACTCTGCCTACCTTCTCTCGTGGCAAGGTAACGCACTCTGGCGGCATGTTCCAATCAGACTGGCCTAGGAAGTAGGAAGTCAGCATAAGGCGGAGTAAGCGGCTAAGACGCCCCGCCCCCGAAATTGTAGCGGTGCTATAGCCTGCCTTACGTAAGCCCTGCTGACCATTTACTGGCTACCTATTTCACCACTGCTGGAATCTGCCGTAACTTGCACCTTAGAAAAAGCTCGGCAGTGGCCGCTGGGTACACACTGAACTCGGGCCATTTCCTTCCCCTCACGTCTCATTTAAGAAGAACATATGTCTTGGTTTAAGCGCGTAGAGAAAGGCATCGTCACCCCGACGGAGCAGAAGAAAGAGACGCCCGACGGCCTGTGGTACAAGTGCCCCGAGTGTAAAACCGTGGCCACAATGGCCGAGCACAAGCGTCTGCTAGCTACCTGCGCCAAGTGTAACTACCACGACCGCATAGACGCAGCCGAGTACTTCGACTTCCTGTTCGACAACCATACCTACACGGAGCTGGATGCCGACATGCACTCCGCCGACCCGCTGCACTTCGTTGATACCAAGGCGTATCCGCAGCGCATAGCAGCTACCGAGAAGGCTACCGGCTTGAAAGACGCCGTTCGTTCAGCTCATGGTCAGCTCAATGGCCTAGGCCTAGTGGTAGCTGCCATGGACTTTAAATTTATTGGGGGCTCTATGGGCTCGGTGGTAGGGGAGAAGATTGCCCGTGCCATTGACTACGCTCGCCAGAACCGCCTGCCGTTCCTGATGATTTCGCGCTCCGGCGGGGCCCGCATGATGGAAGCTGGCTACTCCCTGATGCAGATGGCCAAGACGTCGGCCAAGCTGGCTCTGCTTTCGGAGGCGGGCATCCCGTATATCTCCCTGCTCACCGACCCAACCACGGGTGGGGTAACGGCCTCGTTCGCTATGCTCGGCGACTTCAATATTGCGGAACCAGGTGCGCTTATCGGCTTTGCGGGCCCCCGTGTTATTAAGGAAACCATTGGTAAGGATTTGCCCAAGGGATTCCAAAGCGCGGAGTTTGTGCTGGAGCATGGCTTCCTGGATTTCATTGTGGACCGCAAAGAGCTAAAACAAAAACTCACGGATCTGCTCACGATGCTGCAAAAAGCTGAAGTGCCTGTAACGAAGGATGCTAAGGCCTCGACGGCGGTGTAAGCAGGCGAGCAGGTAAACTTTCGGCAAGCTTTTTGGAAAAGGCTTCCTGTCTGGGCAAGTGGCCTAGGCGGGAAGTCTTTTTTGATTTACTGAAAACGGTAATTGGTAAACCTGAAAATATAGTTCAGGCTATGTCTGCCTAACTTTTTCCGTTTAACTCAAGTAAAGAAGCTCACCCAATCACACCTCTCTCTTTTCTGCTTACCTAATTCCATTCCGATGAAAAATCGTAATTCTCTTCTGACGTTGCTGATGGCGCTAGTGCTGCTTGTAAGCTCCTGCGCTACCACCAGAAACCCTAATATTCCGGAAGCCAATACCAACGGTACCGGTCCGCGCAAAACTGGCATGAGCAAAACCGCTAAAGGTGGCCTACTGGGTGCCGGTGGTGGTGCAGTAGCTGGCGCCGTGCTAGGCCGCGTAATTGGTGGCAAAAGCGGTACCGCCGCTGGCGCTATCATTGGTGCTACCGTGGGTGGTGCCGGTGGTGCTCTGATTGGCCGCAAAATGGACAAGCAGGCTGAGGAGCTCCAGAAAGACATGCAGAACGCCCGGGTTGAGCGCGTAGGCGAGGGCATCAAGATTACCTTCGATTCCGGCATCCTGTTCGATACTAACAAGTCTGATCTGCGGGCCGCTTCCATGAGCGAAATCCAGAAAATGGCTGAGGTACTGAAGAAGTACCCCGACACCAACGTGCTGGTGGAAGGTCACACCGACAATACCGGTTCGGATGCCATCAACCAGCCTCTTTCAGAGCGTCGGGCCCAGGCTGTTGCCAACTACACTACGTCGCAGGGCGTTGATGCTTCGCGCATCACCACGAAAGGCTATGGCTCTACTCAGCCCATTGCCGACAACTCTACCGCTGAAGGCAAGCAAGCCAACCGTCGGGTAGAAATTGCTATCTACGCCAACGAGAAGATGAAGAAAGCTGCCGAAGAAGGCCGCCTGTAAGTCATCGTGCACGCAAACAAAAAAGAGGGCCACCTATACAGGTGGCCCTCTTTTTTGTAGTGACCAGTTTTAGATCGAGCCAGAAATTGTGGCCATTCAAAAGGATGAATTTTCTACTAGCTCAAGCACTGAATCAGCAAAACGATAGAACTTTTACAAGATATTGCGAGCCATTGATAAGCGCAAAAATACCTGATAACGAAGTGTTAACAGAGGCCGCTGAGTGTAAACTGGGAAGTGACAAATGGGCAAAATGTGTATCTGCATAATTTTTTTGCGGTTTATTCGTTTTTGGCAAGGTGGTTGCAAAATGCCTTGTAGCACAGTAGGCGATTTAGTTGATATTTGTACCGCGCAACTGTAGCGTTAAACAGAAAGCCTTCATCACACCAACACACTCAACCCTCTTTTCATGAAAACCCTTCGTTCGTATTTCTCTTTGTTGCTAGCTCTGCTGTTGTTGGGCAGCAACTTCGTTCAAGCACAAACCACTACCACTAAAAAGCCCATGAGCAAAACCGTAAAAGGCGGCTTGCTGGGTGCCGGTGGTGGTGCCGTAGTAGGAGGTGTATTGGGCCGCGTAATTGGTGGTAAGAATAGCACCGCTGGTGGTGCCATTATCGGTGCTGCAGTAGGTGGTGCTGGTGGTGCCCTCATTGGCCGCCGCATGGACAAGCAGGCCGCTGAGCTGAAGCGCGAAATGGCTGGTGCTAAAGTTGAGCGCGTAGGCGAAGGCATCAAAATCACCTTCGATTCGGGTATCCTGTTCGCCAAGAACTCGGCCGCTCTGACTTCTACTGCCGAAGACAACATCAACGAGCTGGCTAAAACCCTCATCAAGTACGGCGACACCAACGTATTGGTAGAAGGCCACACCGACAACACTGGCTCGGATGCTATCAACAACCCACTTTCGCAGCGTCGTGCTCAGGCCGTGGCCAACTACGCGCAGCAGCAGGGTGTTGACGCGTCGCGCTTCACGGTATCGGGCTACGGCTCTAAGCAGCCCATTGCCGACAACTCTACTGAAGCTGGCCGCATGGCTAACCGTCGGGTAGAAATTGCCATCTACGCCAACGAAAAGCTGAAGAAGGCTGCTGAGAAAGGCACCATCTAAGCTGCAGCCTGCGAAAGCAACGCCTAGTACAAACGGCGGCACTCTTGGAGTGCCGCCGTTTTTTGTTTTTGTGTCGGAGGTCAGTACCCTGGCCGCAACCTACGGCCGGGCTAGCGGGTAAACGGGCTATGCCCACCACCTACACCTCGCCCGCCCCCGACAAGACCTGGCAGGATCATCTCATCTTGAATGAGTTCTTCGAGCCCCTGACGCTGGATCACCCGCGCCGCACCCCCATGCGGGAGCTCATCTCTACCATCTTGTCGCACCGCACCACGCACGCCGACGAAGAACTGGCCTACGACCGTATGCTGGAAGCATTTGGCGACTGGCAGGGTGTGCTGGACGCGCCCACGGCGGAGTTAGCCCATGCTATCAGGACAACACGCTGGCCCGATACCCAGGCACCGCGCATCCAAGAAGTGCTTCGCCGCATCAAGGCGGAACGCGGAGAATTTACTCTTGACTTTCTGGCCGAGTGGCCTACTGAGCAGGGTCTGCAGTGGTTAACCGATATGCCCGGTATCGGGCTGAAAACGGCATCGTTAGTCCTGCTGTTCAACTTTCACAAGCCCATCTTGCCCGTCGATACGCATGTGCACCGCATTGCCCAGCGCGTAGGCATGATTGCCCCCAAAGCCTCTGCCGACAAAGCGCACAAGGTGCTACTGGAGCAACTGCCCAAAGATCCATTGGTGCTGCTGAATTTTCACAAGCACAACTATTGGCACGGGCAGCGGGTCTGCTTGTTCACCAATCCAGATTGTGCTCGTTGCCCGCTGAAAGGCTTCTGCAACTATTACCTAGAGCATTATGGCCCTGCTACTGCGGAGGCTATGGCTGCCACACCAAAAAAATGGAATACGGCCTGGGGTGCCTTACCGCACTAGGGTAGTGACCTACGGTAGTTTATCAATTCGGGCCTGTAGGGTATCCACGAGCGGGTGGAGGTAAGCCGGCAGGTTGCGCTTTTGCGTGTCAATGAGCCAAAAGCCCCGCTTCCCATTTTTATTTACTTCCAGGTAATAACCGCCCCAGTCGCCGGCGTCGGGTTGCCCGATCGGGCCGTTGGCTTCGCGCAGCAACTGGGCCGGTATATACTGGACTAGGTCTTCGGCGTGCCGATAAAAGCTAGAAGCCAACAGAGTGTACTCGCCCTCGTAGGGAGTGCCGGCAGTGGGATAGAGGTCCTTTACATCTTCGGCCAGCTCCTGCTTGCGGGCATCGAACTTGTAGATTTCGATGCAACGCTCCCCTGAGCACTCACCGTAAAATTGCCCGAAAATTAGTTCGTCGGCCCTGGGCTCGGCAGGAGTATCGTCTTCGGCGCAACTGCTGGCGCAAAAGCCTGCTAACACGAAGGTGCCGGATACAAGCAGCATAGAAATACGCATAGAGGTAACGTAAAAGGTAAAATCAGATACAACACTAACAGGTAAACCTAGCCATGCTTACGTAGGCCAGTCGAACGCCGCTACTTAGCCGAAGCAGCAGTCAGGGCAGTCAGTTGTTCTCGCTTAGCCTAAGTGGCCTAGCGAAGAATGCATAGGAGTAGAGAGCTACAAGTAGAATAAGGTTGCACGTAGTATTGTTTAAAGCGAGGGCTGCACCCTGAGTTGTGGATGTGCACTACCTTTACCAGCCTATGCGTCTTGTTCGTCATCCGGTCTTGTGCAATTACTACGTTACCTACCGGTGTAATGCGCGGTGCTCATTCTGCGATATTTGGGAGAAACCCTCGCCTTATATCAAGCTGGAGGACGTAGCGCAAAATCTGCGCGATCTAAAGCAGTTAGGCGTATCAGTTATTGACTTCACGGGTGGTGAGCCACTGCTACACCGGCAAATCCATGAGTTTGTAGGCCTAGCCCATGAAATGGGCTTCATCACCACGCTCACTACCAACTGCTTACTCTACCCTAAGTACGCTGAGAAGCTACGCGGCAAGGTAGATATGCTGCATTTTTCGCTGGATGCTTCGGAGAAGGAAGTGCATGATAGAGGCCGGGGTGTGGCTTGTTATGATTTCGTGCTTGAAAGCATACGGGTAGCGCGGGAGCTAGGCGAGCGGCCCGACATTTTGTTCACCGTGTTCCGAGAGAACCTTCCGGATCTGGAAGCCGTGTACCGCGACATCGCGCAACCCAACCAGCTGATGCTGATTCTCAACCCAGCCTTTGAGTATAATGCCGTTGAGACCGGAGAGCAGCTTACCAGTGCCGAGCTAGATTACCTCTCTAATTTCGGGAAGCGCAAAGGAGTATATCTGAACGAGGCCTTCATTCAACTGCGCCGCGATGGGGGCAACCACGTGGCAAAGCCCGTGTGCCGGGCGGCCAGCACTACTCTGGTAATTTCTCCGTCCAATGAACTGGTGTTGCCGTGTTACCACTTGGGTGAAAAGAAATTTCCTATCAATGGGCAGCTGCTAGAGCTTTATCACTCTGGGCCAGTGCAGCAGCTGGCGGCATTAGAAGGGCGTTTGCCACAGTGCGAGGGCTGCACGATTAATTGTTACATGCAGCCCAGCTTTGCCGTAGAAACCAGTAAATATTTCTGGCAAGCCCTGCCCAGCACTCTCAAATATAATTGGGAGAAGGGCACTTGGCGACGCATGCTAGCGCGGTAATCGAGTAGCAGAAATGTGCACCAGCACTTGTTTGCAATAGCTCGTTGCGTAGTAGCTTGCCGGTCATCCACTTCTATTCTGCTCTTATGCCCGCACTCGTTTTGCCCGTTCGGGGCATCCATCCACAATTAGGCCCTAACTGCTTTCTGGCCGATAATGCCACCGTAGTTGGTGACGTAACGCTTGGGGCCGAGTGCACCGTATGGTTCAACGCCGTAGTGCGCGGCGACGTGAACAGCATTCGGGTGGGGGATAAAACCAACATTCAGGATGGGGCTGTTATTCACTGCACCTACCAGAAAGCCGCTACCACCATCGGGTCCCGCGTCAGTATTGGGCACAAAGCCATTGTGCACGGCTGTACTGTGGAAGACGATGTACTAATTGGCATGGGTGCCATTGTAATGGATCATGCCGTGGTAGGCCAGGGGTGCATTATTGCCGCGGGGGCCGTAGTGCTGGAGAACACGCAGTGTGAGCCGGGCTACCTCTACGCAGGTATTCCCGCCCGCAAAATCAAGCCCATTACCGAAGAGCAGCGGGCTACTATTCAGCGTACGGCAGATAATTATGTGCTCTACGCTAGCTGGTTCTAAGCCCGCGGCACCAGACAGGTTTTTGAGTTGCAGGCGCATATGTTAGCAGCGTAGCTTAACGACTTTATAAGCTTTTACTCTTTGCATATGCGTACTCTCTATTCCTATTTGCTGGCCGGTTGGCTGCTGTGTATCGGTGCGGCTGCTTCGGCAGCTCCTGCTTATTCCTTGCCTGATGGACCTGGTAAACCTACGTTGGTGACAACACCGCCTGCGGTAACAAGCCCGGTGGCCCAGGTAGATTTTATCGTGGCAAAAGCGGCGGCTCCTACACACCCGCAAAAGAAAAAGTCTAGCTCCAAAAAGGTTTGGCTGTTTGTGGGCATTGGTGTTGCACTAGCCGTGCTGCGTATTCTGGTGTAGGCTCTATGCCTACTGTAGAATAAAAAAAGCCTCGCCAGATATCTGGCGAGGCTTTTTTTAGGGTCTACGAATTAACTGGCTATAGACTGAGCTCTTCATTATCGGCGGTTTCTCGCTCCTGCTCCGATGTTACGCGCAACTGCACAAGCTCTACGGCGCGGCGGGAGCGTTTCAGAACCCGGAATTCGTAATTGTCGAGGACGGCAACATCGCCTACTTCCGGAATGTTGCCATAGATGACATTCAGTAGGCCTCCTACGGTTTCATAATCGTCGCCTTCGGGTAAAGGGTAAGGCAGATACTCGTTAGCGTCGGGGATAGGGGTAGCAGTGTTCACCCGGTATTCCAGGTCAGACACCTTTTCTACCACGGGCACTTCGTTATCGTATTCATCCTGGATTTCGCCTACTAGCTCCTCCATAATGTCCTCAATGGTCACGATACCGGAAACGCCACCAAACTCATCACTGACGATGGCCATGTGCATGTGCTTGCGCTGAAACTGCCGCAGCAAACGGTTGATCTTCTTGGTTTCCGGCACAAAGTAGGCCGGGCGCATAATCTTATGCACCAAAATGGGCTCGTTCCGACGGATGATTTGCAGCAAATCTTTCACGTATAGAACCCCCACAATATTATCGATGTTGCCCTCGTAGACCGGAATGCGGGAGTAGCCCTCGTTGTACACCGTCTCCAAGAGTTCGTCTTGGGGGAGGTTTACATCGATGGCGGCAATCTTGGTGCGGGGCACCATGATTTGCTTCACCATGCGGTCGTTGAACTGAAACACATTCTCAATCAGCTCGTGCTCCGAGTCTTGAATCTCTCCACTTTGCTTGCTTTGGTCTAGCAATAAGCGCAGCTCATCCGCCGAGTGAGCTTCAGGGCCGTGCGTAACGTGGCCCCCAAACAAGCCGGCCACCATGTTGGAGAGCGTGTTAAGCACTACAATAAAAATCCAGGTAATCTTGGCGAAGGCCCACAGTGGAATGGCAATGGCCATTGTGGTGCTTTCAGGCTTCTGAATGGCCATCACCTTCGGCGCTTGCTCACCTAACACGATGTGCAGAATCGTAATAATGGAAAAGGACGTGACCAGGGAAATCTGGTGTACGGCCGTGGTCGACAGCGTTATATGAAACTTGTCAATAATGGCCATCACAATTTCAGCCACCACGCTTTCTCCAATCCAACCCAGGGCCAGCGAGGCTAGCGTAATACCAAGTTGAGTGGCCGATAAATAAAAATTCAGATCGTGCAGCATGCTCTGCACAAGCTTCGCCAGCCGGTTTCCACCTTGGGCTTTGATCTCAATCTGCGAGATCCGAACCTTGACGAAGGCAAACTCCGCCGCCACAAAAAAGCCGTTCAGCAACACCAGCAGAACGGTAAGTAAGATATTTAAGATCATAGATGCGGGGCACGGCTCGACCGGCCTGGCTCCCTTTATGTATCAAAAGTACGAGAATATGCGCAAGCGGTTCGGGTAGGGGTGGCCTAGGCCACGTGGTTGAGCCGCTAAAACCTGCGACGGCCGAGCCTGTTGGTGCAGGATAAGGTGGAACTATGCCGGGTACTGGCGTACTTTGTGGGCTTGCACGCCTCTTTACTTTGTCTTTCCTCTTTTTTGCATGCAACTAGTAAAAATATTTCGGCTGACCCTGCTGCTGGGGCTGCTTAGCGCTTACCCCGTCTTAGCCCAGGTCATTACGCCTACCAAGCTAAGCACCACCGTAAGCAAAACAGCTCTAAAAGTGGGCGACGAGGTGGAGCTTGTGGTGAATGCCCGGATCCAGGATACCTGGCACCTCTATGCCACTGATTTTGATCCAGACCTCGGGCCTACGGTCTTTAGCTTTAGCTTCACTAAAAGCCCCGCGTATGAGTTGCTTGGGCCACCTAAGTCAGTAGGAGCCCAAAAGCACTATGACGAGGTGTTTAAGGGCAACGTCACCTACTTCGAAAAGACCGGGACAATTCGGCAGCGGGTGCGAGTGCTGCAGCCTGGCTCCCTCACCATCAAGGCCGACGTAGAGTACCAGAGCTGCACCGACGTAGATGGACGCTGCATTCCGGGCAACGAAACCCTTTCCTTCGGACCGCTGGAAGTAACTGGTACGGCCGTAGCGCCAACCGCTACTCCTGCTGCTCCAAGCCAAGGCACGTCGGGAGCCGTAGCACCAGCCGCCACCACACCTACTGCTTCGGCCCCTGCGTCGTCGCAAACGGCCACCCCCGCTGCTCCCGCAGACACTACTGCGCAGGCAGCTACGGCACCAGCTACCACTTCCACTGAGCAAGTGACGACTGCGCCCGCGGCAGCTCCGCAGAGCGCTGCCGCCGGTGTGGCTGTGACTAGCAATCAGCCCGCCGGAAGTGGCCTAAGCTTGTGGAAGTACTTACTGCTGGCATTCGGTGCTGGGCTAGTAGCCGTGCTGATGCCCTGCGTGTACCCAATGCTGCCCATGACGGTTTCGTACTTCACTAACAACAGCCGTAGCCGAGGAGAAGCCATTACCAAAGCACTAGTATACGGTCTGTCCATCGTAAGCATCTACACTGGGGTGGGCGTGGTGCTGAGCCTGCTGTTTGGGGCCGATGCGGCCAATCTTATCAGCTCGCACTGGCTCCCCAACCTGCTGTCGTTTGTCATCTTTATCATCTTCGGCATGTCGTTCCTAGGCCTGTTCGAGATAAATGCTCCTAGCAGCCTAGTCAACAAAGTAGATGCACAGGCTGACAAGGGAGGCTGGTCGGGCCTGTTTTTTATGGCGGCCACCCTGGTACTGGTCTCCTTCTCCTGCACAGTACCCATTGTGGGCTCGGTAGCAATTGCCGCTGCTAACGGCGAACTGCTCCGTCCCACGCTGGGTATGCTAGCCTTTTCCACGGCTTTTGCGCTGCCCTTCTTCCTCTTTGCGCTGTTCCCAACGTGGCTGAAATCAATGCCTCGCTCCGGGGGATGGCTAAACACCCTGAAAGTGGTACTTGGGTTTGTGGAGCTGGGCATGGCCTTTAAGTTTCTGAGCTCAGCTGACTTGTCGTACCACTGGGGCTTGCTGCCGCGACCAATTTTCCTAGCCATCTGGATTGTGCTAGCCGGGTTGCTAGGCCTGTACCTGCTGGGCAAGTTCCGGTTGTCGCACGACAGCGAAACGACCCACGTAAGCGTGCCTCGCCTCCTACTGTCGGCGGTAGCTTTTGCTTTCATGCTGTACATGGTACCGGGCCTGTTTGGCGCGCCGCTCAATGGGCTCTCGGCCCTGGCTCCGCCGGCTACCCGCCAAGACTATGCTTGGTTAAATGCGAATGCCACCCCAGCCGTAGCCACTGCCAGTACGGAGCTGTGCACTACGCCGCGCTTTGCTGAAACTCTGGAGCTCCCTCACAATCTATCAGGCTACTTCACTCTGCAGGAAGCACTAGCATGTGCCCGCCAGCAGGGTAAGCCCGTGTTCGTGGATTTTACGGGGCATAACTGCGGCAATTGCCGGGTAATGGAAGCAACCGTGTGGAGCGACCCTCGCGTGCTGAAGCGCCTACAGAATGACTTTATACTGGTAGCACTCTACGCCGACGACAAAACCGAACTACCTGCCAACCAATGGTACACTTCTCCCCGCGACCAGCGGGTAAAAAAGACTATTGGCGAGCAAAACCTCGACTTCCAGATTACGCGCTTTAACATGAATGCCCAGCCGTACTACGCGCTACTCGATCCTAGCAGCACCGTGGAAAAGCCCGTAGTACTGGCACCACCAGTGGCCTACGAGTCGGATATCAACAAGTTCATTGCTTTCCTTGATGCTGGCGTGGCACAGTATAAACAACAAGGGCAAGCCGTAGCGAAGCAGTAACGCAGAGCAGGGCGTACCCAAGTAGAGTAACCGGAGTTGCTACTATCTGATACAGCATCTGATACCACTTGTTAAAACTAAAAACCCGCTAGGTCTGTCAGTGGCCTAGCGGGTTTTTTATAAGTGTTCGGGCAAATGGCCATAAAAATGGCGTTCTTTGCACCCGATTTCACATGTAAATCGCGTGTTGATAGAGAATAGCCGGAGGAGATACAAAAAACAAAAGGCGGCACCCACCCAGATGCCGCCTCTCACAATTGGAACGCACCCACCCAGATACGTCCCGTTTTCCCTCCTCACGATTATCCACCCAAAGAAGAAAAAGCTGTAGAAGAAGGATTCGAACCTCCACGGAGTAGTTAGCCGGCCGCCGGACCAGTTTTTCCCGAATCTCCACCCCCGAGAGAGGAGGGCATGTCTGCCAGTTTCATCACTCTACATTGTTAAGTTACTGCTCCGCTGCCGACTGCGTTGGATTATGACAAATGTAGGTTGTTGATTATTATTATAAAATAATTTCAGACATTTGGGTAAAAATTTACATAGTTTTTAATAATGAAGCTCTTGAATTGAAATATATTCAATCAACTTACTAAAAAATGGCCCGCAATTACGAACTTGACGACACTGACCGCAATATTTTAGCCTTGCTCATTGAAGATGCTAAAATGCCCTATACTGAAATTGCCCGTAAGGTTCATGTATCGGGTGGCACGGTACACGTGCGCATGGCTCGTTTAGAGGAATTGGGTATCGTGCAGGGGGCTACCCTCAAAATCGATTACCAGAAGCTGGGCTACGGTGTTCGGGCCTTCCTAGGCATTTATCTCCTGAAAAGCTCGGTATACAGCAGCGTAGTAGACCAGTTACGGCAGATTCCAGAGGTGGTAAGCATCGATTTTACCACTGGAGCTTACGGCATTTTCGCCCGCCTGATTTGTCGCGACACCAACCATTTGCGCGACGTATTGCACGGGCAAATTCAGCTGATTGAGGGCATCGAACGGACTGAAACGCTGATTTCGCTGGAAGAGGCTTTCAACCGTCCTATTCAACTCCTCTAGCTTACCCATTTACACACAGAAAGGCCCCGATACTGCATCGGGGCCTTTCTGTGTGTAAGGCTTACCAAAGTACTGCTACTTTTTGGTCGTGGCCGATGAGGTGGTAGTCGTAGTCTTGTTGACCTTATAGCGTCTGTCTGGAGAACCGTCGGCTTTCTTAGGACCAGTAACGGTTGACGACTTAGCCACTTTGTTCTGCGAGTATCTTCTGTCCGGAGTACCATCGGCTTTGGTAGGGCCAGTTGTCGACTTTACCGTTGAAGTTTGCGCACTAGTGCGCGTAGCCGAAGACGTAGTAACTGTGCTGGAGGTACGTGCCGGAGCCGTTTGAGCCTGTACGGCCGAGCCATACAGGCTAAGCAGAAGCAGGAAGACAAAGAAATTTTTCATGGATGGAGAGAAAATGGGGTGGGAGGTAATAGTCTGAGATACAGGAAATATAGTATTTTTCATGACTTCAGCCAATTGTGCTTGGGCTGGACAGTAGGAGTAGGTATATTTCGTCGAAACCCATAGGCAAGTAGTATAAGCGTCATACGTATGAAAGGTCTTTTCAGTGCGCTGCTGGTATCGGTAAGCCTGCCCGTTTGGGTGTCGGCGCAGAGCTTACCCGCCATCTATCTGAATGACCATGATGAAGTAACAGTGCCCGACAGCGCCACGCACTACCGGCTCGTTGACCGGAAAAGCGAACTGCTTGGGACGTATACTATGCAGGAGTACGCCTTAAATGGCACGCTCCTGCTACGGGGTGTCTTGTCGGCCATTGACCCGCCGGTACGTGACGGCTTATTTACCTGGTATCATCCTTCCGGCGCGAAGGCTGGCCAAGTGCACTACCACGATGATGAAGCCACGGGCCTGTATGTGGGGTGGTACGAAGACGGCCGCGTCAGTCAGCGCGGTGAGTACAATGATGGGCAACGGGTAGGCCGCTGGATCAGTGTGCATCGCAACGGCCAGAAACGTTCTGAAGGCCGCTACCACACGGGTAGGCTAGTAGGCGAGTGGCACTACTACTATGATACGGGTCAGCTAAGCGCTATTGCCCTACCAGACCGCCAAGGCAAACCGTTGGCTCTGGCTTTTTTCAATCAAGATGGCAGCCCCTACATGGGCAAAGTGCAGGTGCGGCAGCTTCCCCAGTTTCCGGGCGGGCAAGAAGCCCTACTCAATTACGTGGCTCGTAATACTATTTATCCTAAAAACACGCGTCGGAAAGGTATAACAGGTACCGTGCACGTAAGCTACACTGTGGGGGAAGATGGTCGTGTAGGCCAGGTGCGCGTGGTGCGGGGTCTTTCCCCCGATGCCGATCGGGAAGCCTGCCGAGTGGTGGCTAGCTTGCCTGCGTTTGAGCCAGGCCGCGAGTATAACCTTCCAACGGCCATGACTTTCACCATGCCCATCAACTTTGCCCCGAGCTTTGCGCTGCTGAAAGGTGTACGGCCCGTGCAGGTGCCGCCCACTGAGGCCCGCGCCACTAACCCCGACGACGAATAACCCCTCCGCTAAAGCCTCTTTATACGAACTACGCCCCGCTTCTCACATGAGAAGCGGGGCGTAGTTCGTATAAAGAGGCTTTAGCGTCTTAGGCTGTTACCTGAGCATCGAGCTTCTGAGCCAGCACGTGCTTCGGAACAGCACCTACTTGCTTGTCAACAATCTGCCCGTTCTTGAAGACGAGCAGGGTGGGAATGCTGCGAATCCCAAATTTTGCAGAGGTCTGCGGGTTGGCGTCTACGTCAACTTTGCCGATAACGGCTTTGCCTTCGTATTCACCAGCCAACTCCTCTACTACCGGTCCTACCATACGGCACGGACCGCACCACTCGGCCCAGAAATCCACGAGCACGGGTTTATCGGAGTTGATGATCTGGTCGAAGTTAGCATCGGTAATTTCGATGGCTTTATGTCCCATAACAGTAGGGGTTTGTTGGAATGTGTTTGCCGTTTACGGTCAACCGGACCGCAAGGTAGCAGATTGCGTTTCAACAAGCAGCGGGCCGGAAAGTTCACTCGGCCATAGTGGCAGTTTTCGCGGTCAATACCAGTGCTTATTCTGTAGGGTTAAAAGGGCTTGATTAGCGAGGTTAATAGGAACAAGTGGCCTACTGACCGTGACTTTGCAGAGATTCTTGGATTACTTAGAGTATATAAACGGTAGAAATACTATCAGAACCTAGAGTTGCCTAGGTTGCAACAATCTGTATACCTGAATTTTGAACATATAAGTTATATCCTATCAGTGGAAACGCACGCAAGGGGATAGATAGCTTCCTTAGTGTAGTCAATGGCTTGATCAGTGTGTAGTAGGGTTGCCGTATTGTCATGAAAATTATAATATTTAATGTGAAAATTAAATTATTGTAAGCGCTGCTGTATAAACAACTGGTATGTGGCAGCGTAAGAGTGCGCCATGGACCAGCCTATTAATCCCCCTGAATCTTCTTCCTCGCCAGGCACAACCGGTAGGGTGACCCCCGTTTCCAATCAGCCTTTGGTCATCCCTGTAATCGAAGAGCAAGCCATTATCAATCGTGAGGTAGTGGAGAGTGGACGTGTGCGGCTTACAAAAACGGTGCACGAGCGTGAAGAACTGCTGGAACTGCCTCTTAAGCACGAAGAAGTGCAGGTAGAGCGGGTGCCCATAAATCAGTATGTAGCTGATGGTGCTCCGCCTCCTGGCCTACGCTACGATGGCGACGTGACTATAATTCCGGTGCTGCGGGAAGTAGTTGTTACGCGTCTGCTGGTAGTGGAGGAAATCAGGGTTACGAAACGCACCATCAATACCACTCATTCGCAACCTATCACACTGCTGCACGAGGACGTGCAGGTAGTGCGTGAAGCGCCGCTTGGTACAGCTCCTGCTGCAACCACAGATCCTGCAAGGCCTAGGCCTACTGAATAATATCACTTACCTGCTCCTTTTTCTTTTCTAATCTCTTTCGCTATGAACCAGACTGTTGTAGGAATTTTTGACAGTGCCGCTGAGGCACAACAGGCAGCCCGCCAACTTGCCGCCGCGGGCTTTACTCAAGATAGTGTAGATGTAGCATCATCGGGCTCAACGGCCCGCACCAGTGACAGCAGCAACTACCAGAATACTAGCGGCACTACTACAGAAGCCGTCGGTGATGCTGCTGGTCGTACCGGAGATGGCATCAGCAACTTCTTCAGCAACTTGTTTGGGGGCGACGATTCTGATGATGCTCGTCGGTACTCGCACGTGGCACGGCAGAGCCATTCCTTGGTAACTGTGCATTGCTCATCAGCTGAGCACGCCCATCGTGCTGCCGAGATACTAGACCAGGCTGGCGCCGTTGATGTAGATGAGCGCGCTAGTCAAACTGGCTATGCTAGCAGTGGCGCAACTGCCAATAGTTACCAAGATAATACTACCGCTGCCTCCACTGGCGACGCGGGCATGTCTGCGCAGGTAATTGAAGAGAACTTGCAAGTAGGCAAGCGGGTAGAGCAGACGGGTGGTGCCCGGTTGCGCAGCCGCATTGTGGAGCGCCCGGTAGAAGCAAGCGTGCGTCTGCGTGAGGAGCACGTAAATGTGGAGCGTCATCCGGTAGACCGCCCAGCTACGGAGGCTGACTTTGCCGCCTTCAGAGAAGGCGAAATCGAAATTACAGAAAGCGTTGAGCGTGCTGTTGTAGGCAAAGAAGCCCGCGTGGTAGAAGAAGTAACGCTGGGCAAAGAAGTTACTGAGCGGGAGGAAACCATCCGCGACACCGTTCGGAAAACCGAGGTAGATGTGGAGCGTCTCAATGACACGGACGTAACCCGCCGCGACATCAACGACAGTAATCAAACAGTGTAGCCTGCTAGACCACCATAAAAAAGGCACCCAAGATTGGGTGCCTTTTTTATGGTGGTCTAGCAGGTGAAGTGTTAGGTTATATCAACTGGCAGGCGTCAATTTCCATCTCGCGCATCTTCCGGATAAACTCTTTCGGCTCAATCCGGTATCGGCGGGAATAGGTGTCAACGGTCAGGTGCTCATGAGGCTCAGCAAACTTGATTTCCAGCTTTTTAGAGCCGGCGCAGCCTTCTACAGCCTCCATGAAGCGGTCCATGAAAGGCTCTGTGATGGTGCGCAGATCCAGCTGTACGCGCACCCCATTAGCTAGCTTCTCTGCCACGTTGAACAAGGGCTCCATGGTGAGGATCTTGAACTCGAACTGGTCGGAGTCGCGGAAGCGCTGTGCATACTTGCCCCGGATGTACATGGGCGGTACCTGCTCCTTATCGTAGTTGCGGGGATTAATCAGGGCTGAGAAGCGGCTATAATCGTCGCGGAATAGGGCTAGGTTCAAGCTTGATTCGTAGTCTTCCACGCTAAATGACACGAAGGGCTGGCCGGTCTTGGTGGTCTTGAACATGACGTTCGAAATCAGCCCGGCTACTGTCACCTCGCGGTTTTTGTAATTCTCCACCTTGTCGAGAGAGCACGTGCAGTAGGAGTCGATTTCCAGCTTGAAATCATCTAGCGGGTGGCCTGAGAGGTAAAAGCCTACCACTTCCTTCTCGCGGCGCAACAATTCAGTGGCGGGCCAGGGCTCCATGTCGGCTACTTTCGGCAGGGGCATGGCTACGGCCCCAAACGCGCCGCCGCCAAACAAGCTTTGCTGGGCCGAGTCCTGGTCGGCCTGGTATTGCTGCCCCATCTTAACGGCCTTGTCAATGAGGTTCTGATCATTGGCAGGCGCCTCCACGAACTGGCGTCGGTGGTAGCGCTCAAACGAATCAAAGGCTCCTGACAAGGCCAGGCTTTCGAAGGTTTTCTTATTAACAGCCCGCAGGTTTACCCGCTTCGAGAAGTCAAAAATGTCAGTGTAAGGGCCTTTTTTCACCCGTTCCGCCACAATACTCTCAATGGCTGCTTCGCCAGCACCCTTCACAGCCGCCATACCAAAGCGGATCTGGCCTTTTTCGTTCACGTTGAACTTCAGGATAGATTCATTCACGTCGGGGCCTAGTACGGGCACACCCTGGCGGCGGGCTTCCTCAATAAAGAAAGTCACCTTCTTGATGTCCGACATGTTGTTGGTGAGCACGGCGGCCATGTACTCGGCGGGGTAGTTTGCCTTGAGGTAGCCGGTTTGGTAGGCCACTACCGAGTAGGCGGCGGAGTGGGAGCGGTTGAAGCCGTAGGCCGCAAACTTCTCCATCACGTCGAACACCTCATTGGCTTTCTTCGGCTTGATGCCGTGCAGCTTCTCGGCTCCCTCGCAGAACTTCTCCCGCTCTTGGGCCATCTTCTTCATGTCCTTCTTACCCATGGCCCGGCGCAACAAGTCGGCGCCACCCAGGGAGTAACCAGCCAGAATTTGGGCGGCTTGCATAATCTGCTCCTGGTACACCATGATGCCCTGGGAGTAGTTCAGAATAGGCTCTAGCAACTCGTGCGGGTACTCTATTTCCTCGCGGCCGTGCTTGCGGTTGATGAAGTTCGGAATGAACTGCATGGGGCCCGGTCGGTACAGGGCATTCATGGCAATCAAGTCCTCAATGTTGGTGGGCTTGAGGTCCTTGAGGTACATGCGCATGCCCTCGGACTCGAACTGGAACGTGCCGATAGTATCGCCGCGCTGATACAGTTCGTACGTCTTGGGGTCGTCGAGCGGGATGTCGTCGATGTTGATGTCGACGCCATGGTTCTTCTTGATAAGCTCCAGCGCATCCACGATAATTGTCAGCGTCTTCAGCCCCAAGAAGTCCATCTTGAGCATCCCGGCCGACTCAATCACCTTCCCGTCGAACTGGGTAACCAGCAGGTCCGAATCCTTGGAAGTGGAAACGGGGATGTACTTGGTGATGTCGTCTGGAGCGATGATAACGCCGGCGGCGTGAATGCCAGTGTTACGCACTGATCCTTCCAGCTTTTCAGCTAGGCGCAAAATCTGCCCGCGCAGGTTGTCGGGCGCGTCGTCGCGCCGGATCATGTCCAACTCCTGGTTTTCGGCAAAAGCCCCAGCTAAGGTGGTGCCGGGCTTTTCGGGTACCATCTTAGCTAACTCGTTGGTCAGGGGCAGCGGTAATTCCATGGCCCGGGCCACGTCCTTGATACTAGACTTGGCGGCCATGGTACCGAAGGTGATAATCTGCGCTACCTGGGTTTTGCCGTACTTATCTACCACATAATCGATGACGCGCTGACGGTTCACGTCGTCGAAGTCAATGTCAATATCGGGCATCGACACGCGCTCCGGGTTCAAGAAACGCTCGAACAGCAGAGAGTACTTAATGGGGTCGATGTTGGTGATGCCCACGCAGTAGGCCACCGCTGAGCCGGCCGCCGAGCCCCGTCCCGGTCCCACGGCCACGCCCATGTCGCGACCCCGGTTGATGAAATCCTGCACGATGAGGAAGTAGCCCGCAAATCCCATCGTCTGGATAATACGCAGCTCGTAATCCAGGCGCTCCTCAATCTCAGGGGTACGCTCCGCGTAGCGGGGCGGCTTGGTCATTGTCAAGCTGCCTTTTCCAGCTGAGGGCCCGAAAGCCCCCACATAGGTCAACTCCCGCAGAAATTCGTCGGCGTTGGCGAAAGGGGCCGGAATAGGGAAGTTGGGCAGCAGGATATCACGAGCTAGTTTGGGCGGCGTGATTTTATCGATGATTTCGTTCGTGTTGTCCAGGCTTTCCGGCACGTCCCGGAACAGCTGGCTCATTTCCTCCTGCGTCTTGAAATAGAACTGGTCGTTGGGGAAGCCGAAGCGGGAGCGAGGGCGGGGCATCTGGGCTTCCTCATCGATGCGCATAAGCTGGCGGCGGATCTGATCGTCGGAGGAAGCCAGGGGGCGCAGGTTATCGAGGTGGTCGTAGAGCACCTTATTATCCGACGACATTAGCCGGAAATACTTGGTTTGGAAGTCACCCACCGGAATGCTGTGCTCCTCACCAGTATTCACGCACAGAAGCAAATCGTGAGGCGCAAAATCCTCCTGATTCACGTAGTGGGAATCATTAGTGCAGATGACCTTCACGTTATACTTCTTAGCCCACTTCAGCAGAATCTGATTTAGATCCTCCTGGCTTTTACCGGTATTGTCGATATTCTCAATACCGTGACGCTGAATTTCGATATAGTAATCCTCCCCAAACACATCCAGCCACCACTTCAGCAGTGCTTCGGCTTCGGCCTCTGATTTCCAGAGCAAAGCCTGCGGAATCTCGGCGCCAATGCAGCAGCTAGTGGCAATTAGCCCCTCGTGGTATTGCAGCAGCAGTTCCTTATCAATGCGCGGGTATTTGGAGTACACACCCTCAATAAAGCTCATGGAGCAGAGCTTGGCCAGATTCTGATAGCCAGCTTGGTCCTTTGCTAGCAGCAATTGGTGGTAACGGTTGTCCCGCTCTCCCTTCTCCCGGCTGAAGCTCTTTTTGTGGCGGTCTTCTACTAAATAGAATTCGCAGCCTACAATAGGCTTGACGTTGTATTTATTCGCCTCGGCCACGAAGTTGAACGCCCCAAACATGTTGCCGTGGTCGGTGAGGGCTACGGCGGGCATGCCATCAGCCTGGGCCTTTTTCATCAGGGCCGAAATGCTGGCCTGACCATCGAGGAGCGAGTATTGCGTGTGGCAGTGAAGGTGTGAGAATACGGGCATGTACAAACTTCCTAGGCCATTAGAGGCACAAAGTAGAGAGTAAAGTTACCGCCGCAGTGCCGGAAAGGAAAGTTGTAAAACCGGTCGTTTTTATGTAATCATGTAATCAATATGATAGCTCTGGATATGGCTTCATATTTTTAGCATATCCTATTAAACTATAGATGACTCGACTGAATTTAAGGACCTATATTTAACCGGTACAATATTTTATTTGGACGCTACTGCCTATTTAATTCTATGGTCTCCCGTAACTATTACCTATTAGCCTTACTCTTCACGGCAGGTTGTATAGAACCATTTGAGCCAGAAGTGGCAGTGAAGGATAGTAACGTACTTGTGGTAGATGGCTTTATTAATGCACAGGGCGCGTCGGTTATCAAATTATCACGCTCGACAGGCCTAGCGGAAAATACTCCGGCAGGGATAGAAAGTAGAGCCCGTGTATTTATAGAAGAAGAAACGGGAAAACGATATACGCTCATTGAAAGTCCGGCCGGTACATATCAATCTGCTGCCCTGTCGCTACCCAAGGAAAAATTAGTGCGGCTGCACATGACATTGGCAAGTGGGAAGGAGTACACTTCGGCTTACACGCCAGCTAAGCACACGCCTGCTATAGACGAGGTGTCATGGAAGCCAACCAATGAAGGTTTGCAAATAGCAGTTAACACCCATGATGAAACTCATTCAGTTCGGTACTACCGTTGGAGCTACGACGAAACTTGGGAATTCACTTCTGCTGCTCAAGCAGATTTGGAGTACAAAAATGGGGAACTGATACGTCGTAAAGATAATATCTATAATTGCTGGGGCAGTGAATCACCTACGGCCATCCAGGTAGGGACGACTACCCGGCTGAGTGAGGACATTATTTCGCAGCAGCCGTTGACGCTGCTGCCGTCGAACTCGGTGAAGCTGCGCTATAAGTACAGCATCCTGGTGCGCCAGTACGCGCTGAGCGCGGAGGAGTACAGCTACTGGGAGGCCCTGCGCAAGAACACAGAAAACATCGGCACCTTGTTCGACCCGCTGCCCACCCAGCTCACGGGCAACGTGCACAACGTGGCCGATGCCAGCGAGCCGGTCATCGGCTTTGTCGGAGCCCAGTCGGTGAGCGAGAAGCGTATCTTCATCAAGCGTGAGCAACTGCCTTCTACTTGGAATCTCTTAACTGGATATGAATCATGTCAAACTTGGGTGCTTCCTACTCCCTTTGTTTCCCCACCATCTCATTCAACACAGGAGATATTATACTTGATTCAACTCGGACAAATAAGTCCTATAACTAGAATACTTGATCCACCCCCTGGCTATTACAACCCTAGTTTTTCAGTTTCCTATCCTGAATGCGTGGATTGCCGCAGACGCGGGACGAATGTGCGACCGAGCTTTTGGGAATAGCTCGCTTAAGGGCGCTAGTTGATTCGTTATGCGCAGCCAGAGCGCTTCCAATCCTATCAGAGACTACATGAACCTAAGTTTCCTCACCGGTATAGCGTTATTACTAGGCCTGTATCTCTTGTCAGGGTGCGTCGATTCTTTTGAGCCGAAAGTGGCAGCGAAAGATGCCAATATACTCGTAGTCGATGGCAGCATTAACTCTGAGGGGCGTACTACTATAAAGCTTACTCGCACCACAGGCTTAGCCCCGAATGCCTCTGTACTTGTAGAGCGCAAGGCTCGAGTTTATATCGAAGAGCAAGGCGGACGCCAGTACCCATTGACCGAGAGCCAGCCAGGTGTTTATCAGTCGATGGCTCTGATGCTACCCCGCGAACAACTCTTCCGTTTGCATTTTACGCTTGCCAGTGACCAAGAATATACTTCAGAATATACACCTGCACAGCACACACCTGCCATTGACTCCGTGTCGTGGAAGACCAATGAGCAAGGAGTGCAGATATACGTCAACGCTCACGACGGTGCTCAGCAGACACGCCACTATCGTTGGAGCTATGATGAAACATGGGAAATAAAATCACGCTATGTGTCATACTTGGAGTATAAAAACAAAGAGTTAATATTTCGCAAGGAAGACATCAATCATTGCTGGGGTAGTGAGTTTCCAACTACTATTACACTGGCAAATACTTTACGATTAAGCCGTAACGTGATATCAGAGCAGCCGCTAATTTTAGTGCCTGTGAGCTCATCTAAACTGGCTATCAAGTACAGCATCCTGGTGCGCCAGTACGCGCTGAGTGCGGGGGAGTACAGCTACTGGGAGGCCCTGCGCAAGAACACAGAAAACATCGGCACCTTGTTCGACCCGCTGCCCACCCAGCTCACGGGCAACGTGCACAACGTGGCCGATGCCAGCGAGCCGGTCATCGGCTTTGTCGGGGCCCAGTCCGTGAGCGAGAAGCGTATCTTCATCAGACGCGAGCAACTGCCCAACAACTGGCGGGTGCGAACTGGATACGAGGGATGCGTGGTGGATACGGCGAAAAGCGCTGATTTTTTTGCATCAGGAGAAGCAACTCCTATTGGTGCTGATAAGAGTGGTATTTATTATTCAAGTACTGATTGTGTGGACTGCCGCAAACGTGGGACGACCGTACGACCAAGCTTTTGGCAATAGCGCTTTGGGTCTGGTGTAGAAGTACTCATCAATACCCCTCTTAAGGACTTGCTACACTTTTTAGAGACTACATGAACCGCCATTTCTTCACCTGTATAGCGTTAGTATCAGGCCTATATTTCTTTTCAGGGTGCGTCGAATCGTTCGAGCCGAAAGTAGCAGTGAAGGATAGCAATGTGCTTGTAGTAGATGGCAGCATCAATGGAAAAGGGGTGAGTACAATACGGCTAAAACGCACTGTAAACCTCACTCAGAATGGCACAGCCCCAGTTGAACGCAGAGCCCGCATGTTCATCGAGCTACAGAGTGGCGGGCAATATTCATTAAGTGAAACAGCCCCCGGTACGTATACTTCAGCGGCACTAGACCTGTCCACAAGCCAAGCTGTACGTCTGCACTTCACGCTAGCTGATGGGCGTGAGTATACTTCGGTCTATACACCTATAAAAGCTACACCTCTTATTGACTCTGTGTCGTGGCAGCCAACCAGCCAGGGACTGCAGATTTATGTCAATGCTCATGATGAAACCAGCCAGTCACGCTACTATCGCTGGACCTACGACGAAACTTGGGAGTTTACTTCAGCCTACCAGTCTTTTCTGGAATATAAAAACGGACGGGTAGTGGATCGTACGGAAAACGCCTACAATTGCTGGGGTAATGAAGCGCCAACGGCTATTCAGGTAGGGACGACCACCCGGCTGAGTGAGGACATTGTTTCGCAGCAGCCGTTGACGCTGCTGCCGTCGAACTCGGTGAAGCTGCGCTATAAGTACAGCATCCTGGTGCGTCAGTATGCGCTGAGCGCGGAGGAGTACAGCTACTGGGAGGCCCTGCGCAAGAACACAGAAAACATCGGCACCTTGTTCGACCCGCTGCCCACCCAGCTCACGGGCAACGTGCACAACGTGGCCGATGCCAGCGAGCCGGTCATCGGTTTTGTCGGAGCTCAGTCCGTGAGCGAGAAGCGTATCTTTATTACGCATAGCCAGTTACCTAGGGAATGGAGATCTGTAACTGGCTATGAATCTTGTAAGATCGATACTATTCCCCGGCCATTAGCGCCCCCACCTACGCCCGCAGAGATATTAGGCTTTTTCCAACGAGGAGAAGTAGTGCCCATAGTACAGGATAAGCAGACCGGCGATTATTATGTGTCAACGCCTGACTGCGTAGACTGCCGTAGGCGCGGGACAAACGTGCGGCCCAGTTTCTGGCAATAGCGATACTTGCTGATGTATGTTACAATTTGCCCCGCATACTGCGGTTATTACAGCCTTTTCACACAAAAAAGTGAATAATATCCTTCGATTTACGCGAGTTGCTCTATTGATGAGCTCGTTGGTAATAACTAGTTGCATTGAGTCATTTGAGCCAAAAGTGGCGGATGCACCTAGTAGTTATTTAGTAGTAGATGGGGCTATTAACAGTCATGGTATTACTGTAATCAAGCTCGCCCGCACTACAGGATTAGCAAATATTAATAAGTCTCCGGCAGAGACTAAGGCACGCATATACTTGGAGCAAGAGGGTGGTAACCGCTTTCTACTACAGGAAAGCCCAGCTGGAACATACACTTCACCGGTTTTGTCGCTAGCAGCAGAGCAAAAGGTCCGGTTGCATTTTACTACCGCGAATGGACGGGAGTATGCTTCTGATTTTACCCCAGCCAAGATTACTCCAAGTGTTGACTCAATTACCTGGGAAGCCGGTGCTCAAGGTTTGCAAATTGCTGTAAATACTCACGATGATACTAAGCAGTCGCGCTATTATCGCTGGAGCTTCGATGAAACCTGGGAGTTCACGTCCATGGAAGCTTCTATTGTAGAATACAAGAATAAAAACTTTGTATTTCGGTTGGATGATATTTATCACTGTTGGGCCAGTGAGAACTCAACGGCCATCAAGCTGGGCACCACTGTGAAGCTCGGCCAGAACGTTATTTCGCAGCAGCCGTTGACGCTGCTGCCGTCGAACTCGGTGAAGCTGCGCTATAAGTACAGCATCCTGGTGCGCCAGTACGCGCTGAGCGCGGAGGAGTACAGCTACTGGGAGGCCCTGCGCAAGAACACAGAAAACATCGGCACCTTGTTCGACCCGCTGCCCACCCAGCTCACGGGCAACGTGCACAACGTGGCCGATGCCAGCGAGCCGGTCATCGGTTTTGTCGGAGCTCAGTCCGTGAGCGAGAAGCGTATCTTTATTACGCATAGCCAGTTACCTAGGGAATGGAGATCTGTAACTGGCTATGAAATGTGCGAACATTATACTATACCAGACCCCGCTAGCGCACTTCCGCCACCCTCATTGGATGAAATCTTCGCTTTTTTTGAAACAGGTATGCCAACACCGATTAGCTCATACAAAGCGAACGGGCTGCTCTATGTTGTATATGCAACATCTGATTGTGTAGATTGTCGCAAGCGAGGTACGAATGTGCGGCCTAGCTTTTGGCAATAGATATTAGAAGTGTACTTTAGATATAAAGCTCAGTTATTGAAAATGATATTTGATATATAATTTATATGAATTCTTTACCTGTTTCCAGTCGTCAATTTGTTTTATGGATATGTCTATTAGTAGCTACGGGATGCATAGAGCCGTTTGAGCCAAAAATAGCGGCGAGTGACTCAGGCTATCTGGTGGTGGATGGTGCAATTAATAGTCATGGTAAATCTCTGATTAAACTCTCGCACGCAGTTAATCTAAATCAGCAGACAACGGCACCAGTAGAGAGCAAAGCCAAAGTTTACATTGAACAAAAAAACGGAGGACGCTATCCTTTGGTAGAGGGTCCTCTTGGCACTTATCAATCGGCAGCGCTTGCCATTTCTGCCGGACAGTTAGTGCGTTTACACTTTACTACTGTAGGAGGGAAGGAATACGCATCTGAGTACACACCAGTGAATGCTACACCGGAGATTGACTCAGTATCATGGCGAACAGAAGCTCAAGGGCTGCAGCTATACGTCAATACCCATGACCAAGTCAGCGAAAGACCCTATTATCGTTGGTCATATGATGAGACATGGGAGTTCACATCTATGGTGCCGTCTTTATTAGAATTCGAGCCTGCTGCGGACAAAAATATGCCAGGCAAGATGATTTTTAGAGTTAAGGATATTTATCACTGTTGGGCCAGTGAGAACTCAACGGCCATCAAGCTGGGCACCACTGTGAAGCTCGGCCAGAACGTTATCTCGCAGCAGCCCTTGACGCTGCTGCCGTCGAACTCGGTGAAGCTGCGCTATAAGTACAGCATCCTGGTGCGCCAGTACGCGCTGAGCGCGGAGGAGTACAGCTACTGGGAGGCCCTGCGCAAGAACACAGAAAACATCGGCACCTTGTTCGACCCGCTGCCCACCCAGCTCACGGGCAACGTGCACAACGTGGCCGATGCCAGCGAGCCGGTCATCGGTTTTGTCGGAGCTCAGTCCGTGAGCGAGAAGCGTATCTTCATCAGACGCGAGCAACTGCCCAACAACTGGAACATGCTGTCCGGCTATGAAATGTGCAGCCCAGATACCGTTCCACATCTTGGAGACCTACACCCAACAGGAGATAGAGAACTATTAACCTTCTTTTTTAGTACTGGGATACCAATTCCGATAAAGACGTTCAAACTAAGACCACGAAGCGATACTACATATTATGTGTACTCAACTAGTGACTGTCTCGACTGTCGCAAGCGCGGAACAGATACACGGCCTAGTTTTTGGCAGTAAGGTCAGGTGCACGAAGCATGCGTAAAAAGCAAAGAGGGTACATACAAGAGCTATTAGAGGACAGCTTTCGTAAATACCCCCTTTGTTGATACAGGCAAATAGGTTGCTATTCTATGTAGAATGATGGCTCTTGGTTATTTAGCAGCCTCCAGAATAAGCACTTCTCCAATTCGGACGCCTGCATCGGACTTGCCATTCCACTCTTGTAACTGCGCTGTGGACACACCATAGTGCTTCGCAATACTGAAAAGAGTCTCCCCCTTTTGTACTGTGTGCTGATTAGCTGTCGATTGTGCTGGCTTTGCGGCTGGAGCTGTTTTAGAAGTAGTTGGCATTAGGCCCATAGTAGGAGCAGCGGGGCTAACGGTGGCTACGGAAGGCGCTAGGTGGGGAGGGGAGGGGAGAGGACTACCAACGATGCCAGTGGCTTTAAGGCGGGCCGCAGCGGTTTGCAACGCTGGATTTTTAGCCGCACGGGCGTCGAAGTTGCGGAATTGTGGGCTCCTTAAAAGTGTGCGTAACTCAACCTGCCAGGGCTGTTGGCGGAGACGCTTCGCTAAGGCCTGCTGCTGCTCCGGGGAGAGGCTCGCGGTGTAGTGGCTCAGGCGTTGGTTGAGTACTGGAATATCCTGTAAGGCGGTTTCGATGAGCTGAGTGGCCTGAGCATCATTGGGCTCGAAATAAATAGCTCGCAATTGGCGTACACTTGTTTGTACTAGCCCCGACATGACCCGCACAGAATCCTCAGAAAGAGGGTCAGTAACCTTGGCTTTTTGAGCATGTGCGGAAAGTGAGCCAAGCAATAAGCCCGCAATAAGTTGCGCGCTAAAAAGAAAACGCATTCGTAAAGTGAGTAGAGTAAGAAAAATAGAATCGAGTTCTAGAGTGACAAGAGGAGGTAAAGAAATACCTTTCCTGATCTAGGCCACCTGGAGTGGCCTAGATCAGGGAAAATTGGGTTAAGGTTTGGTTGTGGGTTTTACCACTAGTACTTCACCAATTTTGACGCCGGTATCTGTTTTGTTGTTCCACTCCTGGAGCTGAGCGGGCGTGACGGCGTAGCGCCGAGAGATGCTGTAGAGCGTTTCGCCTTGCTGTACCGTGTGCCGAATAATTTCTGGCGCGGCTGGTTCCATAGTTGGGGTAGGTGCTACCGTAGCGGGAGGCGTGAGGCGCAGCACTTGGCCAATGCGCAAAGAAGGAGCAGCGGGCAGGTTGTTCCAGGCAATAATGTCGGCGGGGCGCAGCGAGAAGCGGCGGGCCACTGAGTATAGGTTTTCTTTGGGCTCAACGGTGTGTAGGCCACTCGCGGGTATGGGCTGCACCACGGTTGGTACGGGCACAACTGGCGCAGCCGGTGTGGTGGCCGCAGGGGCAGCACTAGCAGGGGTAACAGCCGTGGGGGCAGGCTTCATGGCCGGGGCAGGAGTAGCGGCAGAAGGGATGGGGGTGGGCTGCGCTACCGGCTCCTCGTCGCGAGGCTCGTCGGCGATGGGTGCTGCGGCGGGAAGCGGCTTTCTGGGCGTCTGGGCGGGTTGGGAAGGGGAGCTATTCGGTATGGCCTGTGGCTTGGCCGGAGCAGGCGGCAAGTCGTTTAGGTTCTCCGTGTGCTCGTCCGTGGCGCTGTCTGGCTGTACTACGGTGGTGCTGGAGGTTACAGCTTCCTCTTCCGGTTGAGGTTCACCTACTGCCGGGCGGGCAGCTGGCTGGCTGGCAACAGGCTTGGGCTCAGGAGTACGGTTAGCTGGCTGAGGCGTAGCCGGAGCAGGTGCAGGAGCCGTAACCGGACGCTCAAAAGCCGCCAGAGCCGTAGCGTTATTGCCATCGGCATACTCGACGGGTACATTCTTGGGACGAGTATGCTGTAACCATAGCACGCGGCCGGCCCGCAACTCTTCGTTACGCGCCATGCGGTTTTTGCTCCAAATGGCTTTTGCTCGGATGCCATACTTCTGTGACACCGTTGCCACGCTTTCGCCGGGGCGGGCTACGTGGTATTCCACGGCGGCTTTGTCACGCTTTTTCTGCACGAAGTAAGGCTGCCCAGGTACAATGTTGTCGAAAGCGTACAGGTCGTTGTACTGCATGAACTTGCGCATCTTCAGCTGGGCACGCTGGGCCAGGCTTTCCTTGGTGTCGTTGGGTAGCGCAATCAGAGCCCGGAGACCATTCACCCGCACAAAATCTACATTTTCAGGATCGGGCTGGGGCGTATTGAGCAGCTGACCATTGGTGGCATTCTTTTGCTGAGCCGCCAGGGCCGTGAGCTGCAACGGATCGGTAATTGGGACCAACATGGTGTACACACGGTCGGTCGGGACGGTGGGAGCAAGCAGCCAGCGGTTGTGCTTAGCTACCTCGTTGGGGTCTTGCTGCAGTGTTTGAGCCAGCACCGAAAGCGGTTGTCCAGCCGGAGCCGGAAACTCCTGTAACAGCAAAGGGGGGTGAGTATTGAGGCCTACTGCTGGCTCAAAGGCGAGCTTGTGCGCCAAAAAAGTGAGGATGTAGGCGTTGGTTTGCTCCGTGATTTCAACGCCGGTGGCGTCGTAGTCAGTGGGGAGAGTATAGGGCTTGGTGCCGGTGAGGCCTAAGTTGTAGCTGAGGAGCGAGTTGATCCAGTTGTGAAAAGTCTTGTTGTTGCGCAGCAGGTATTGGGCAGCGGCTTTCGAGGAGGCCGTAATATGCTTGCGCTCATCCACCTCATCGTTCATCACCAAGCCAAAGTCTACGGCCGACTCTCGCTTGAACTGCCAGTAGCCCACGGCGTCATGAATACTCTGCGCGTCGCCCTGTAGGCCACTTTCCTGCAAGGCCAAGTAGTGAAAATCCAGCGGCAAGCCTTCCTGCTGAAATACCCGGTCAATGAGTGGAAAGTAGGCATCGGCTAACGTCACCCGGGCTTGAAAGGAGGCCTGATGACGGCGCAAGGCGTCTACTTTTTGCTGAACGGCAAAGCGGCCGGCGGGGGTAAAGCGCAGGTGCAAGCCAGCAACATCCAGGGTATTCGGAACAGTAACCGACTGCGCAGAGGCTAGCCACGGGAGCAGGCCGCACAGGAAGAATACAAGTCGTTTCATGGAAAGCAAGCAACATTCGGGGCGGCCTATATTGAGCAGGAACGCCCCGTTATCTACAAAGAAGGGGAAATTTTAGGTGAACTGCTGCTCACCGGCCGCAAGTACAAAAGAAAGGTAGAATACTACTTTCCTTCTGCCCAGTACGCAGGTTTGGGCCACGTCTGCCTTTTTTGGGATGCTAGGCCACCCTGTACCGCTCTGCTGGCCCACATAAAACAGCAATGCCATCAGCAACGACGCCGATGGCATGCAAGGTATACAGCAAGTGGCCTACATGCCCCCGCCGGGGGGCGGACCGAAGCCACCGGGAGCACCGCCGGGAGGGCCAAAGCCCCCGCGGCGCATGCCATCGGGGCGCTGACCTTCGCCGGGCAGGGCGTTGTTGCCGGCCGCTCCGAAGTTGCGGATGTTGTAGGTGAACATCAGCATGAAATAGCGCTGCAGAATGTTGGTGCGGGTGGTTTCAAGATAAGCCGAGGTAGGGTTCACACTCAGGCTATTGTTCTGCTTGAGCAGGTCGAACCCGTACAGCTTGATTTCGCCCTGCTGGTTGGCGAAGAGCTTTTTACCCACCGAGGCATTCCAAAGCACGAAGTTCTGGTTGAAGCCGCCCGCTAGGCCACTATACAACTGGTGGCTGACATCCGACTGTACCGTCACGCCCTTCGCAATAATCCAGCTTAAGCGCAAGGCTGTGTTCTGGCGGGTGTAGGTGCGGTCTACCTGGTTGGGCAGGCTGTTGCGAACGTACGAGCGGTTGGTGTTTGAGGAGATCGTAAAATCAAGCTGGGGGCTGATATTGCTGCTTAACACCACACCCAAACCTGCACTGGGGGTGCGGCTATAGTTCAACTGCTCGAACACAAGGCCCGGCGTTTGTGAGTAGGTAGCGTTGGCGTTCAGGTTCAGGTTTGACTTAATGAAAGCCAGCGGCAGGCTGTAGTTCATAAAGGAGCGCAGGCTATACTGCTGGTCGAGGTTGACCGGGCGCGTGAGCTGGCCACCGGCCGGAATTACAATACCATCAACTATTACCGGGCCACCAGCCGCATAAATTGTGCTGTTGGTGATGTAATTATCGGTGTAGGAGCCGCCAATGAGAGCAAAGAAAGACCGTGACTTCTCCGGCACTGCTGAGGAGTACCGGATAAATAGGTTGTGCTGGTTTTCCTGGCGCAGGTTAGGGTTGCCGGTCGTGAGCTGCAGGGGGTTGGCGTTGTTTACTACCTCTTGCAGCTGGCTAATGTTGGGTGAGTTGGTGCGCATCTGGTAGTTCAGACGCAGGTTTTGCTGCTTCGAGAAGTTGTAGCGCACCATAGCGTTGGGCAGCAGGTTCAGGAAGTTACGCTCGGTGAGGGCCGGCCGCGGGTATTCCTGGTCGCTGCGGAGCTGGGCGTATTGCACGGTAGCTCCCACCATCCACTGCAGCTGCTGATTCTGAAAACGGTAGGTAAGGCCGCCCGCATTGGTGAGGTAACGACTCTCGAACACACTGCTCAGCGTATCATTCAGAACGGTATACGATTGCTCGCCGGGCGAGAAATTGTAGGTTTTCTTATCGGAGTTATTAGGCGTGTACGCAATCCGGTACTCGGCCTGCAACTGGCTGTACTGGCCTAGCGGCTCGGTATAATTGGCATTGCCATTCCAGGCCCAGCCCCGCTGCGTCAGCTCCGAAAACTGGTTGAGCAGCGCCGTCTGGGTGGTGCCCGTAGTATCAACCGACGAAGTGCTAGAGAGCAGGTTGTTGTCGCCGTTTTTAGAATTGTACGTGGTATTCAGGCCTATTGAAAGTGTGCGGCGGCGCTTCTGAAACCGGTGGCGGTATAGCAACTGATTGCCCGCCGTAATGCCCGTTAAGGCCGAGCGGTAGTCACTTAGGTTGCCGCCCAGGCCTTGTTCCTGCTCACCCTGGGCCACTTCATATGTGCGGCCGTTGAGGTTGTTGTTACCGGTATTGCGCTGCACCGACAGACTTGGACGCCACAAAATAGAGTTCAGGGAGTCAAACTTGTGGTCGAGGCGCAGATTGAAGCGGTTGTTGATGTTGCGGCTCGTGGTCAGGGAGTTTTCGTTGTAGCGTAGGTCGCGGGCAGAGCCGGCCGGGGCCACGTAGTTGCGCAGCAGGTCGGTGCGGGAGGTGTTATCACTGAGGTTAAAGAAATAACTGCCCTGTACATCAGTTTTGGTGCCCCAAGTGTCGGAGTAGTTCAGGCCGATGGCGTGCGTTTTCGAAATGCCGCCCTGCTGGTTCACCAGAAAGTCGCCGGAGTTGTTGCCGCCTCCCTGGAAGTTGCCACCCCCGCCTCCACCACCCACGCGGCCGCCACCCTGGCCTCGCTGACCTTGGCCACCCCCGCCGCCCTGCCGCGACGCGCCCACCACGCCCAGCAAGTCCTCGGTACCAAAGTTCTGCTCATTCACGTTGTTGCTCTGAGCTACTACGGAAAGGCGCTGCTTACCTTTAAATGAGTTGATATTACCACTCACCCGGTACCGATCATCCTGGGGGCCGTAGCCCGCCAGCACGCGCCCAAACTGCCCGTTCCGGAATTGGGGCTTAGTAACAATATTGATGGTTTTCTGCTGGTTGCCGTCGTCGAAGCCGGTGAACTGTGCTTGGTCGGAGGCGCGGTCATACACCTGAATCTTGTCGATTACCTCGGCCGGAATGTTCTTCAGCACGGCGTCGGGGTCGTTGCCGAAAAACTCTTTACCATCTACCAGCACCCGCTGTACTTGCTCGCCCTGGGCTTGCACCTTGCCCGAGGTGGGGTCAACCGTTACGCCGGGCATTTTTGTGATGAGGTCTTGGGCGTTGGCGTCGGGGTTGGTTTTGTAAGAACCCGCATTAAACTGCGAGGTGTCGCCTTTCTGCACGGCTGCCGCCGCCTGGCCTACCACTTCCACCCCTTTCAGCGTCACGCCCCCGGTAGCCAACGGCAAAGCACCCAGGGCCAGGGGCTGACCGGCCAGTGTAAGCTCACGCCGCAGGGTTTGGTAGCCCAGGAAGGAAATAGTGAGCTCGTAGCGGCCGTTGGGCAGGCCCGTAACGGTGAAGCTACCATCGGCATCGGCGGCGGCGCCGCTTTTTACTGAATCTGCCGACAGGCCCCGCACCAGCACGTTGGCCCCAATTAAGGGCGACTGGTCGGTGGCGTCAACAACGCGCCCACTCACGGAAGACTGGGCATGAGCTGCCCCCAAGCTCGCCCATAACAGGGCAATAAATAGTAGAAAACGTCTAGGCATACGTCAGGGATGATAAACCACTGTCGCAATAGACGCAAAACACCCGCTGGCGTTTAGTCCGCTCGTAAAAATATCCGAATTAATAGATAGCCGGCGCGCTATAAAGTGGCGCGGCCTAGCGCTTCCGAACGAGCAACAACCCGTCGCGCAGGGGCAGAAACACGTTTTCTACCCGGTCATCTGCCTGCACCTTGTCATTGAAAGCGCGCACAGCAAAGGTGTCCTTGTCCGATGGCTTCACGGAATAGGAGGGCAGCACTTTGTCGCCCCACAGGACGTTATCAATCAACAGGAAACCACCGGGGCGCACTTGGGGCAGCACCAGCTCATAGTAGGTGTCATTGTTGATTTTGTCGGCATCGATAAATACCAAGTCCCAGGGTTCGGCTAGGCTACTCAGCACGTGGCGGGCGTCGCCAATGTGAACCTGAATTCGGCTTTCCTGGCCTGCCTCGCTCACGTAGCGCCGGATGCGACTTTCCAGCTCGGGGTTTTGCTCAATGGTATGCAGCACGCCTTCTTCAGCCAGCCCTTCGGCCAAGCACAGCGCCGAGTAGCCCGTGAATGTGCCCAGCTCCAGCACCCGCCGCGGCCGTATCATGTGGCTCAGCATGCTCAGCAGCCGGCCCTGGGCGTGGCCCGAGAGCATCCGCGCGTGTAGCAGCTGCACGTGGGTTTCGCGGTTGAGGCGAGCAAGCAGGGCGCTTTCGGGCGTAGTATGCTGATCGGCGTAGGCCTGGGCTTCGTCGGTGAGGTACATATAGCGGAGGTGAAAAACGGCGGCCTAGGCCAGGGTGCACGGGCAGTTAGGCCGCAAGGGAGAGGGGAACGAGCCGGAATTTCCAGACCTGAAATCCAGACTTTCCGGCCTCAAAAGTAGCACCTACCACCCGATATAAGCCTTCGTACCGATATACGCTTTCGCCCTCGTAGGCCACTTTGCGCACTACGCGCACGGGCTGGCCGGTGGCATGGCTTTGCACCAGCGCTTGGTTTTTAGCATTAAGCTCTTGGTCACTGACTTGGTAGCCGGTGTTAGGGTCGCGGCCACCGTGGCCGGCATATACTAGCTCGTCGTCTGAGAATGCATCGTCTTCGTACTGATCGGCCAGCACAATAGAGTCGGCCCCTTCGGTGGGAGTGCCACTGATGCCCGCCCGCGTAGGCCGGTGTACGCCTGCCCGGCTCAGCTCCAGTCGGTTCCGGAAGATGTCGCCGGGCCGGTAGTAGCTGACGTGGCCAAAGACGCGAAGTGACATAGATAGAAGAAGGGTGTACGGGTAGAATTAGCAAGCCATGTGCTGATCGAGTAGCAGGTAACCACCCGCTACTTTTAAAAGCCGGATTGAGAGGGCTAAGGGCAGTTTATGGAAGCAAGCCTCTCCTAAACACAAGGCAATATGAACGAAAGCGGTACTTTTAGCTTTTATGACATCGTGTAAATCATGAAAGCAATATAGGTTTAGGCAGAGCTCTATTATCTGTTTTATCCCTAGTTAGTTGCTCTTCAGGAGGTTTGGCTCAAATTTTTGCCATAGTAGCACTCTGCCAAACGGTAACTTCTTCTCCTACTACTTTCGGCTTAACCCTGGACCCTGCACTTCTCCTGTCGTGCAGAGTGAAGCTTTCTAAACTAGCGCTTCAAAACGTCTATTTCATGCAAGACTTTAACGCCACTTCTCACCCCAGCCTGCCTCAATTGCCTAAAGCTCCTACCGGAATCGATGGGCTCGATGAGATTACGGAAGGGGGCCTACCCAGAGGGCGGCCAACACTGGTATGTGGCAGCGCCGGGTGCGGCAAAACGCTCATGGGAGTGGAGTTTTTAGTACGCGGCATCTTGGAGTACGACGAGCCGGGAGTGCTCATGGCCTTCGAAGAAACCGCCGAGGAGCTGACCGCCAACGTTACGTCGCTGGGCTTTGACCTGACTGGCCTACAAGCCGCCGGCAAGCTCCGCATCGACCACGTGCACATTGACCGCTCGGAGATTGAAGAAACTGGTGAGTACGATCTGGAAGGCCTTTTCATTCGGCTCGGCTACGCCATTGACTCAATTGGGGCTAAGCGCGTAGTGCTCGATACCATTGAGTCGTTGTTTTCGGGTTTCCCAAATCAAGCGGTGTTGCGCTCCGAGATTCGGCGCCTATTCCGTTGGCTCAAAGACAAAGGCGTGACTACGGTAATTACGGCGGAGCGCGGCGACGGCTCCCTCACCCGGCAGGGCCTAGAGGAGTACGTTTCTGACTGCGTGATTCTGTTGGATAACCGCGTTATCGACCAAATCACTACCCGCCGGCTGCGCATTGTAAAATACCGCGGTAGCACCCACGGCACCAATGAATATCCTTACCTGATTACGCAAGAAGGCATTTCTGTGCTGCCGGTAACCTCGCTGCTCCTCAACCATGAGGTGTCGAATGAACTGGTCTCAACGGGAGTGCCAGCCCTAGACGATATGTTTGGGCTGAAAGGTTTTTACAAAGGCAGCAGCATTTTGGTAACTGGCACAGCGGGCACCGCCAAAACTACCTTAGCGGCGGGCTTTGCCAATGAGGTGTGTGAGAAAGGTGGGCGCTGTCTGTTTTTTGCCTTCGAGGAGTCGCCGCAGCAGTTGGTGCGCAACATGAATTCGGTTGGCATCCGTCTTGCGCCCTGGATAGAGAACGGGCAGCTGCAGATTGAAGCTTCCCGACCAACGCTTAATGGCCTAGAGAAGCACCTAGTAAGCATTCATAAGCAGGTCAGTGAGCACAAGCCCGATGCGGTTGTTATTGACCCTATCAGCAACCTGATTACGGTAGGCAATATCTCGGAGGTGCGGAGCATGCTCACCCGCCTCATCGACTTTCTGAAGGTGAACAACATCACGGCCATGTTCACCTCCCTGCTCAGTGCCCGCAATGAGCGACAGGAGATGACAGAAGAGGGCGTTTCTTCTTTGGTAGATACCTGGATAAGCGTGCGCGACCTAGAAGGCGTGGGCGAGCGAAACCGCGGTATCAGCATTCTGAAGGCACGTGGTATGGCGCATTCCAACCAAGTGCGTGAATTTATCGTTACGAACCACGGTATCCAGCTCCTGGATGTGGTAATCGGTCCGACCGGCATCGTGACCGGGGCTAGCCGCCTGACCCAGCAGTTGCAGGAACAGGCCCAGGCTCGGGCCGCCCGCCTAGAGCTAGAACGCAAAGACCGGGAGCTGGCCCGCAAGCGCCTCGTGCTGGAGGCCACCATTGCCAACCTACGCACCGAGTTTGAATCGGTGGAAGAGGAGCTTCGCCAGATCAGCCACGAAGAGCAAAGCCGACTGCGCTCGGGCAATGGCAAGCATCAGCCGGCCGATGCTGCTGAAGGTGAGCATACCTCCGCTTCGGCCGATCAATAGGCTTTTTTAATTACCAGCATGAACACTGACGTTGCCACCACGGCACCTACAATGGAAGAAGAAACCTGGGAGCTGCGCCTGTACGTGGCAGGTCAGACCACCAAGTCGGTGACGGCGTTGGCGAATCTGAAGAAGTACTGCGAGGAATACCTGAAGGGCAGGTACCAACTAGAGGTAATTGACCTACTAGTGCATCCGCAGCTGGCTGCCGGCGACCAAATTCTGGCTATTCCTACGCTGGTACGGAAGGTGCCGGTGCCCATTCGGAAAATTATTGGCGACTTATCTAATCAGGAGCGGGTTCTGGTAGGACTGGATATCCGGGCGGTTGATGCGAAGTAGCCACCACGAAACCGCGGCCGACGCAGAAGGAGAGCCAGCAATCGAATACATATTGCATCTGTATATTACGGGGGCAACGCCCAACTCTACCCGGGCGGTGCGCAACATCAAAGCACTGTGTGAGCAGCACCTGCGGGGGCGCTACGAGTTGCTTATTATCGATATCTATCAGCAGCCCGCGCTGGCGAAGCGTGAGCAGATTATTGCCGCCCCCACCTTGGTTAAGAAGCAGCCCCTGCCGGTGCGCCGCCTAATCGGTGACCTGTCGGAGACGAAAAGGGTGATGGAAGCGCTTGGTTTACCGGACTTGCCCCTGAATAACAGCCATGAGTGAGGTGTCTGCTGAAACGTACGCTGAACTGCTGCGCAAGAACGAAGAGCTGCGCTGGCAACTGGAGGAAGCCGAAGAGCTGATTTCGGCTATCCGGACGGGGGCCGTTGATGCACTGGCCGTACAGGGCGCCGATGGCCCACAAATTTTCACGCTCCATGGCGCCGACCAGGGCTACCGGACCCTCATCGAGCAAATGAATGAAGGGGCCCTGCTGCTTAGCCCCGATGGTACAGTGCTGTACTGTAATGCCTGCTTGGCAAGTTGGCTGCAGTATGCCCTCGAAGAGGTGATGGGTAGCTCGTTTACAGCCTTTGTGCCGGTGGCGTTTCACACGTACTGGAACGAGCTACTAGAGCAGGGCTGGGCCGGTAAAAGCCGGGGAGAGCTACCCCTGCAAGCGCGCAACACCTCTTTCCTGCCGTTCTCGGTTTCCATGAACCGGCTGCAGTTCAACGACGCGCCCGTGCTGGCCGTTATCGTCACCGACCTGTCGGCGCAGCAGGAAATTCAGGATATCCAGGCCTTGGTGGCGGAGCAGAACGACCTAATCAGCCGGAAAATTGAGGAGCTAGAATGGGAAACGGCGGCCCGGCAGGCCGTAGAGCAGGCCGCCGCCGAGGCTCGCCGTATACTGGAAGGCATTCCGCAGATTGCCTGGACGGCCAACCCTCAAGGGAGTAACACCTACCTCAACCGCCGTTGGTTCGATTACGCCGGCCCCCGGCAAAACCTGCCGCTGGCCAAGTGGCTTCTCGCGTGCATTCATCCCGATGACATTCGGACGGCAGTGAGCAGCTGGCGAACTGCCTTGCGCACGGAAGAAGCGCTGGAGGTAGAGTGCCGCATCCGGAACCGCCACGGCGAGTACCGCTGGATGCTGGGGCGGGCACTGCCTTCCCGTAACAGCGACGGGGAAATCATTCAGTGGATTGGCACCTACACCGACATTCACGAGCAAAAACTGGCCCTGGAGCGCGTAGACCAGGCGCAACGGCAGTTGCAGGAAAACAACATGCAGCTAACCCGCGCCAACGTTGACCTCGACAATTTTATCTACACTGCCTCGCACGACCTGAAAGCCCCCATTAACAATATTGAAGGGCTGCTGCACGCCCTGCTCTCAGAGTTGCCCTCCGACGGCTCTGGCCTGCGGCAGGTGCAGCCCATCATGGAGATGATGCAAGACTCCGTGGACCGCTTCAAACGGACCATAGAACACCTTACGGAGGTTACGAAGCTGCAGAAGGAAAACGACCAGCCCGAAACACTGGTTGAGCTAGGCGCCGTCATCCGGGACATTTGCCTTGATCTGGTGCCGTTGGTGCAGGCCGCCGAGGCGGAGCTGGAAATCGACGTCGATCAGTGCCCTACTATCCGATTTTCAGAGAAAAACCTGCGCTCGGTGTTGTATAACCTGCTCAGTAATGCCCTCAAATACCACTCGCCCAACCGACCCGCCCGCATTAGCATCAGTTGCCACAAGATGGACGACTACGTACTGTTGCGGGTGCAAGATAATGGCCTAGGCCTCGATGTGCGTAAGAGCCACAAGCTCTTCAGCATGTTCCAGCGCTTCCACGACCACGTAGAGGGTAGCGGCATTGGCCTGTATATGGTCAAGAAAATACTAGAAAATGCCGGCGGCCGCATTGAGGTGGAGAGCGAGCTAGGTACGGGCTCTACGTTCACGGCCTACTTCCGGCTGCAATAGGCACGTGGCCCCCTAAATACAACAAGAGCCATTGCCCTTGGCAATGGCTCTTGTTGTTAAAATGCACGTAATAGCCCGCCGCGTAGGCCTATTCGGGGAGGTACTGCAGGATGCTGAGTTGGTCTTCGTGCAGCACTTCGTTGGCGAGTTCCAGCAGCTCAGATGAAGTAATCTGCCGCACTCGGTCGAATATTTCGTTGATGGACTCGACGCGGCCCAGGTCGAGGGTGCTTTTGCCCAGCAACTGCATAAGGCCGCCGTTGCTTTCCTCGGCCATGGCCAGCTGGCCCATTAGCTGCTCTTTGGAAGTGTGTAGCTGAGCCGTGCCTAAGGCTTGTTCCCGCAGGCGCTTCAGCTCCTTTTGTACCAGCGAAATAGTGCGGTTTACCTGCTTCTTCTCGGTGCCGAAGTAGATGCCAAACAAGCCCGTATCGGTGTAGGGCGAGTAGCTGGCATCAATAGTATACACGAGGCCATACTTTTCACGCACGGCCAGGTTGAGGCGAGAGTTCATGCCAGGGCCTCCGAGCAAGTTGTTCAGCAGGAAAAACGGAATGCGCCGCTCATCCTCCAGCGAGTACGCCGGCCCGCCAATCAGGCAGTGCGCCTGCGAGATAGGCCTACGCTCGATGCGCTCTACGCGGTTATACGCCCCAAATGGAATGCGAGGGCGGGCGCCGAGCTGGGCTGGCAGCGGGGCCAGATACTTATTGGCCAGGCGCTTCACTTCTGAGAAGGGCAGATTGCTTACGGTGCTAAACACCAGCCGGTCGGTGCGCACATTCTCACCCAGGAACTTGAAGAAGTCTTCCTGCTGAAAGCTGCTGACACTTTCGCGGGTGCCCAGAATGTTGTGGCCTAGAGAGTGGTTTCCGAATACCACGGCGTCGAAGTCGTCGATGATGGCGTCTTCGGGAGCATCCTGGTACATCGACATCTCCTCCAGAATTACGCCACGCTCTTTCTCAATTTCCTTTTCCGGAAAAACCGAGTTAAACGTGAGGTCGGTGAGGAGCTCCATAGCCCGCTCGAAGTGGGTGCTGAGCAGGGAAGCGTAGAAGCAGATTTTCTCCTTAGTAGTGTAGGCATTCAGTTCACCACCAACCGTTTCGAGGCGGTTGAGGATGTGGAAGCTCTTGCGCTTTTCGGTGCCCTTAAAGGCCATGTGCTCCCAGAAGTGAGCCAGGCCTTGCTGGGCTGGCTTCTCATCCCGAGAGCCAATATCCAGCAGGAAGCCGCAGTGCGCGATTTTGGTGTGCGGAACGGTTTTATGCAGAACCCGGATGCCGTTGGGCAGCTCGTACAGGTCGTAATCAGACATTAGGTAGAATCTTAGAAACGGAGAGCCAAGACGTGGAAGTTAGCCAGTCTGGTCGAGTATAACCACGTAGCCCCGAGAGTGGTTGCAAAGGTACGGTAACGGTGAGTGAGAGTGGCCTAGGCTAGCGTCCTTCACATCATGCTAGGCCACTTCTGTTTTTCACACCTTTCGTTCAGGTATGGCTTGCGCCTCCCGCTCAGCCAAAACAGCTAGGAGCTGTTGGGTCTTGATGCCATGGGCGCAGCGGAAGTGGCCTAGCGGGCACTTGCGGTAGCCGTGCAGGCCGCAAGGTTGGCAGGCCAGTTCCTCCTCAATCATGACCACTCTGGAGAAGGGGCTCAGCGGGCCAAAGCCAAAAGCAGGCACCGTGGAACAATACACCGCGCAAACCGGCGCACCTACCGCCGAGCACAGGTGCATGGGCGCCGAGTCGTTAACGTAATTAAGCACCGCCCCGCGCATAAGGGCCGCGGAAGCCAGCAGGGAAAGCTTGCCCGCTAGGTTAACCGTATTCGTTCGGCCGCTGGCTTGCAGCAGCTTCTCGCAGGCTTCCACATCGGGTGGGCCGCCTAACAGGTACACGGTGTAGTGGGCGGGCAAGGCCGCCAGCAACTTCAGCCACTGCTCCTCAGGAAACTGCTTGGTAAACCACACCGAGGTAGGCGCAATGCACACATACTGGCCTACGGCGGCGTAGGGTGCGGCAGCCGCTTCGTCTTGAGCAGTAGGGAAGAGGTGGGGCGCAATGGCTGGCCCGTCGTACGCGGGAGCAAGCAAGCGCAGGTTGCGCGACACTTCGTGCACACCATCGCCAATGATGTGCGGCGCCGTGCGGGTGAAACCGCGGGCAAAGGGGTTTTTATCGAAGCCGATGCGCTCTGTAGCGCCCGAGAAGGCAGTCAGGAAACCCGTGCTGGCGAAGCGCTGCAGTGTTACTACGCGGCCGTAGCCGGTGCGCCGAATTTGCTGGAGCAGGTGCCAAAGGCCGCGGTATTTCTCCTTCTTCTTGTCCCAGACGAGCACGTGGCGCACGTAGGGGTGGCCCTTCAGCAAGCCCTCGTTGCCTTTGCGCACCAGAAAGTCTACGGGCGTATCGGGCTCGGTGCGGTGCAAGTACTCCAGCAGCGCCGTCGCCAGAATCACGTCGCCGATAAAGGCGGTTTGAATGAGCAGAATAGCGGAGCGGTTGGCAGAGTCAGGCATAGGGCAAGGGCAATTGGCAAAGGTACCGCACTAGCGGCCGTTTGCCAACTGCAGAAGATAGCGTAGGCCACTACGCCAAAGCCGCGCGGAACTGCCTAACTTGCCCCGGCCGCTTCGGCGGTTTCCGTTTGTGCCACTTTACCCCGCTCTGTGCCCATGCGCTACGGCTCTATTTCGCCTGATCTGTTTATTGAGAACCGCCGCCGCTTCACCCAGCAGCTGCCGCCAGCCTCCCTGGCCATCTTCCAGTCCAACGACATCATGCCGACGAATGCCGACGGTACGATGCCCTTCCGCCAAAACAACGACCTGTTCTACCTCTCCGGCGTCGATCAGGAAGAAAGCATTCTGGTTATCTTCCCCGATGCCGTGCTGCCCCAGTACCGCGAAATCCTGTTCCTGAAGGAAACCAGCGAGCATATTCTGGTGTGGGAAGGCTACAAGCTCACTAAGGAGCAGGCCCGCGAGCAAACCGGCGTGCGCACCATCATGTGGCTCGACTCCTTCAAGACGGTGCTACCAGCCCTGATGAACGAGGCTGAGAATGTGTACCTGAATGCCAACGAGCACATTCGCTCGGTGGTGGAAGTAGAAACCCGCGACGCCCGCTTTATCAAGTGGATCAGAGAGGCCTACCCGCTGCACACCTACCGCCGCGCCGCGCCCATTTTGCACCATCTGCGGGCCATCAAGAGCGATGAGGAAATCCGGCTGATGCGCCGCGCCGCCGACATTACGGATAAAGCCTTCCGCCGTTTGTTAGGTTTCGTGAAGCCCGGCGTGATGGAATATGAAATTGAGGCTGAAATCTTCCACGAGTTTTTGCGCAACGCCTCCCGCGGCCCCGCCTACGGCAGCATCATTGCCAGCGGCGCCAACGCCTGCATTCTGCACTACGTGAGCAACGACCGAGAGTGCCAGGACGGCGACGTGCTGCTGCTCGATTTCGGGGCCGAGTACGCCAACTACGCCGCTGACCTCTCGCGTTCAATTCCCGTGAACGGTACGTTTACCAAGCGCCAGCGCGACGTGTACGAGGCCGTACTGCGGGTAATGAAGTTTGCTACCTCGCAACTAGTGGCCGGCAACAACATTGAGGCTTACCATGCTGCCGTAGGCCACTCCATGGAGCAAGAGCTTATTAAGCTGGACTTGCTTAACGAGCAAGACGTTAAGCACCAGGACCCTGCCGCGCCGCTTTACAAGAAGTACTTCATGCACGGCACCAGCCACTACCTGGGCCTCGACGTGCACGACGTAGGAGCGAAGTACCGCGTGTTTGAGCCCGGCATGGTGTATACCTGCGAGCCGGGAATCTACATTCGGGAAGAAGGGCTGGGTATTCGTCTGGAGAATGACATCCTCATCACGTCCACTGGCAATGATGACCTGATGAAGAACATTCCGCTAGAGGCCGCTGATATTGAGCGTTTGATGCGCGAGGCGCGCTAAATTGTGCGGTTTACCGCAAAAAAAGGGATGGCCTAACACAAGGCCATCCCTTTTTAATTGAGGATGATTCAATCTACGCTTTGGGCAGTTAGTGCTGGCAAAGCTGAACTGACCAGAGGATAACTAGTAAATAAATAATCCAGAAATGGAACTTACCTAGAATAAGTTGTCAACTTGGGAACAGCCAGAAGGTAGCTGCGCCGCGTTTCATGGGGGGCAGTAAGCAATGATACTCCTATATTCTCAAAATGGCCCTGGCCCTATATGCTGGGAGTTCTATAGGGCAAACAGCCAGAGCAGTTACCCTTTTCGCCAGTTTTTTTTATGCTTCTGGTCAAAAGCATTTTTCGCGGAATAGTGTAATTAGTTTGAGTTCTAAAGACGAGCTTTAAATAATAAATATAGTGAATATAATGGGTTGTGTTAGTTGGATTTAGACTAGCGCTAGACGCTGCATTAAAGGTTTTCTAATGCTTGGGATACAACTTTATTCGTTGGGGAAAGTATAGGCAGCTTAGCCGGGGTCGTGCTGCGCATGCGGTGCTTGATTCTGGCTGTACTATTTTCTTCACCTAATTTCGCCCATATGAGACACCTTTTAGCAACCACAACAGCCCTGGGTCTGTCGCTTCTGGCGGCTGCCCCGCGGGCTCAAGCGCAGTCGTCAGACCGCAAAACGGCCATCAGCATTACTGGTAATGCTTTCCAGTACAAAGGCAGCTTCGGCTCCGACTATTGGAAGTGGAAAAGCAACGAGTACGGCCCTGGCATCTCCATCAACCGTTATCTCACCGATGGTCTCGACCTGATGCTGAGCGGTAACTACGTTGAGTTTGCAAAGTCGGCCCCAGCGGGCAACCCTTACTTCGGCAGCAACTTTGCCACCAACGTAGTAAACGTAAACCTGGGCCTGAAATTCAAGCTGCTGAAAGAGGAGTCGTTCGTACGTCCTTACCTGTTGGCCGCTCCTGGTTTCACCTACACCAGCCGTGAGGGTACCATCAACCGCAACAACCAAGCACTGCGCACCGACCAGGACAAGACGTACTTCGACCTGTTTGGCGCCGCTGGCTTGAACTTCCGCCTCGGCGACGCCGTGAGCTTGTTCGTGCAGACGGGCCAGCACATTCCGCTGAACGCCAACATTGATGGTGAGCCCAACCGCGACGACAATAAGTGGGACGACCGTTTCCTGCAGCACACTGTGGGCCTCACGTTTGCCCTGGGTAAAGCAAAAGACACTGACGGTGACGGTGTTTCTGACCGCAAAGACAAATGCCCCGACACGCCCGCTGGCGTAGTCGTTGACGAAAATGGTTGCCCCCTCGATGGCGACAAGGACGGCGTTCCAGATTACCAAGATCAGTGCCCCACCGAAGCTGGTACGGCTGCTATGCAAGGCTGCCCCGACCGCGACAACGATGGTGTGGCTGACAAAGACGACCAGTGCCCCGACCAAGCTGGTACGGCTGCTCTGCGCGGCTGCCCCGATGCTGACGGCGACGGCGTAGCTGACAAAGACGACAAGTGCCCCGACACCCCCGCCGGTACGCAAGTAGACGCTAGCGGCTGCCCCTTGGTAGTTGACGCTGACGGTGATGGTGTTCCAGATGCGGCTGATAAGTGCCCCGATACGCCTAAAGGTGCTCGTGTAGACGCCAACGGCTGCCCCATGGAAATTGATCCGGCCATCCGGAAACTCGAGCAGCCCATCCGCTTCGAGACCAACAGCACCGTGATCAAGCGTACTTCGTACCCTGCCCTCAACAAGATGGTACAGGCTCTGAAGGATCACCCTGAGTACAGCATCCGGGTAGTTGGCCACGCTGACTCACGCGGTACCGACGAGTACAACCAAGCTCTGTCGGAGCGTCGTGCTGGCTCGGTGAAGCGCTACTTCACTGGCAAGCAGGTTGACCCCGCTCGCGTGGTAACCGAAGGTCGTGGTGAGTCGGAGCCCGCTGCTCCTAACACGTCTGCTAAGAACATGTCGCAAAACCGTCGGGTAGAGTTCCACTTCGAATTCTTCATCCCGAACGCTCCTCAGCCCTAATCGGCCGGAGTAGCAAGTAAAAAGCGGCGTACCGAAAGGTGCGCCGCTTTTTTTTATTGTCTATCCTGTCTGTACCGCAAAGAACCAGCTAGGCCACTCTCACAGCAGCGAGCTTAGCCCTTTTGCGCATGAGGATATGGGTGGTTTAGCTATATCATCGGCTAGCCTGCTACATGTTGTGCCGTAGTCAACTTTTACTGCTTGCGCCTATACAGCAGGAGCATCACTTCTAGGCCTCTGTCAGCGCAGATTTTATATAATTCTTACCAAGGTTAGCCACCTTCTTAAGCATACCGTATCGGCTCACCAAGCATCCAAACTAGGTCTACCTTTCTCACGGGCACTGGCCTAGAACAGTGAAAACGTAGTGGAGTAAGTACAGCGCCGGGTTGGGATAGTATGCGTCGTATGCCGTCTGATTGAGTCGGCAGTTACACAGACTGTTGCTTCACGGAGATATCTAGATACAGAAAAGGCTGCCCCAGTGATGGAGCAGCCTTTTTTAAGCTGGTGTAACGGAATAAATTATCGAGAAAGCTCGCCGGCTACGCTGGGCAGGAACTTCTTGATTTGGTTGAATTGCTCCTGTGTGAAATTGCCGCCTACTGAAATTAGCATGAACGAGTCGGGGGCGCCTTGCACGTTACCGGTAGCCACAAACTCCGTTATCCGGTCGCCTTGCTGGCGAGTGGCGTAGCGCAATACGGTGGCGTGGTCGGTATTGTCGAGGGCCAGCGGGGTGTAGCGCTCATTAGCTAGCAGGCCATCTACCTCTTTGGTCAGGCCCTGGGCCACTAGCTCCCGGGCACTGCTGGTGGTGGGAGCAAACGTGAGCACCTTCGCGCTGCGGATAGAGCTTAAGGCTTGGGTGAGGTCGTTGTCGCCCCCGAGCTTGGCCAACCGGCCTAGCACCAAGCGAGTGGTCAGGCCCGCTGACCAATCGGTGGCTTTGAAGCCCGGTCGGTTTTCATACTTACTAAAGAACTGGGCTACGGTGCGGGCGGGTTGGCCCGGTCCACCGGCCCGACAGCCAGCCAGCATGAGCAAGACCAGCACTGTGAGGAAGGAGAGGGTACGGAGTTTCATAAGACTGCAAAGGAATAGGATGTGCCCCTGACATACGTAGTTGCGAGTAACCTGTTCGGGGCAGTGGCCTACTCAAAGGCAATAGCATTTATGAAAAACACATTCCGGGTAGTGAACCCCGATGAGCGAATGCGCTGGTAGCCGTAGGCCACAAACTTGCTACCGTACCAAGCCTGCAACTCGGAGTTAGAAGTACCCAGCGTTTTCTCGGGGTGGCTTTCTTCGCCTGTGCGTAATACGGCCTCTAAATCATTGGGCGAAGAAGTGGCCTGGTCAATGATTTTGTAGCGCAGCTTGTCTTCGTAGAGGTAGCTCAGCACCAAGCGCTTGCCATCGGGCATGGGGCGCACTTGCACAGTTTCAGCCAGCTCGCCGGTTTCCACGTCCTTCAGCAAAAAGGCATTATCCCAGAGCAGGTTGCCGTGCCGATCGAAGGCGCACACTAGGGCATGGGTGAACCGGTAGCCATCTACGTTGCGGCCATTGCGGTTGTAGCCGCGGTTGTACGAGTTAGCTCCGTATAGCGGGTTGTACATGGGCAGGTAAGCCGCTGTATTGTAATACGTGCCGTAGCCATACTGGTAGCGTGGATAATACACTTCAGCTACCAGTACGTACGCACCCTGGAAGGGAATCATATCGTGCATGAGTAGGCGGTAACGGAGGCGGTGCTGGCGAGAAGCGGCCCGCAGCTTCTGGTTCCGCTGGCGCATACGGGCCACGCGCGCAGGGCTCATGAAATCGAAGAAGTGCTTCAGATTCAGGAAATCATAAAAGCGCAAGGAGCGGCGCTGACCAGTTTCCGTAACGCCCGCGGTTAGGTCGGCCGCAAACAAGCCCTGCGAATAGCGGGAGTCGCGTAGGGTATAGGTGCCGGCCAGCAAGCGGGCGGCGCTGTCGCCGGGGCTGAGCTGGGCCGAGATGAGGCCCCGCTCGCTTTCGGCCTGCACAAACTCCGAGCGCAGCAATTGGCCCTGCTCAGAGAGCTGCTTCACCTGCAGGCGCGACTTAAACCCATTTGATTCGCTCAGGATAAATTCAGCCCGTTTCGTGACGGAGTCGGCCAGGAAGGTAAGAGTAGCCGGCAGCGGCTCATACACGGAGGGCAAAAACTTAAACTGCGCCGTGTGCAAATCCAGCAGCAGAATAGTCAGGTGCTGATCTAGGCCTACCGTAACAAACAGGTTACCGCCCAAGGCCTTCATGTTATGCACGTAGCGCGTCAGCTTCGTGTCGAATTCGCCTTTGCCTAGTTCCCCAGTGCGGGTATCGAAGGCCGCGACCCACAGCTTGCCCTGAGTGGAGGAGGTAAACAGCGCGTACACATCAGAGCCCTCGGCGCAAATCTGGCTGAACTCGTACTCTCGGGGTACTTCCAGCACCAGCTTGCGCCCCGGCTGTAGCTGGTGGTTGTAGTGCTGAAAGTAAAACTCCGATTTGGTGGATAACGGCAGGTCTCTCTCCACCAATACTACCAGGCTACTGTCTTCGGGCAGCGTTTGTACATGCACATCACTGCTGTAAGACTCCAGGGGAAGCTCTAAGCGAGCCGTTTGTTTGGGGGCGGGTGGGGTGGGCGGCGTTTGAGCACTGGCAGGTGCCAGAAACCAGCTCAGCAGCAGGAAAAGGGCAGGATACGCGTATTTCATAGGGCGAAGAGGTACGTAGGCCAGGCGGAGTCAGTACTAGAAGTAAGATACAATGAAGTAGCCGCATTGCCGCGCGCACTGGCAGATACTTGATGCCCCAACCGCAGGTATTCCATATGGGTTCAGGCATAAAAAAAGCGGCCGCCTACTGGGCAGCCGCGAGGGTACTTCCGAAGGCGGATATGTTACGCCCCAAGCTCCAGAATCACATCAAACTCCTCGGCCCGCAGCGGCATCACCGACAGGCGTGACTGCCGCAGTAGGCCTATCTGACTCAGGCGCTGATCTTGCTTGATTTGGGCGAGGGATACTGGACGGGGTAGGGGCTCCTGGGGCTTTAGGTGCACGGCCACCCAGCCACTGCCTGCCTCGGCGGTAGCATCGGGGGCGGCTGGGGCAGCTACCTGGGCCACGCCCACTACTTCCTTGTCGCTGACGCTGTGATAGTACAGCACCAGGTCGCCGGGCTGCATTTGCTGCAGAAAATTACGTGCCTGGTAGTTGCGCACACCAGTCCAGTCGGTGCCACCGTCGCGGTTGAAATCGGCCCAGGAGTAGGCCGCGGGTTCAGATTTTACAAGCCAATAGTTCATGGCCTGCAAGCTACAAAAGAAGAGGCGTGCGTACGCAGAAGCGGCAGGCCTAGCCAGTACTACTGGCCTAGGCCTGCCCGCACAGCGTGCCGGGCTACGGGTTGTTAATAAATGCGGCGCGCTCGTAGTGTTTCCGTGTCTACTCCCTGCACCTCAAGCGTGTATCCTTGCCGTTGTGCATCCGTGAACTTGATCTGGTAGGTGTGTTTACCGGTTTCCGTCCAGGTGCCAGGGCGCTCTTCGCCAGCATCAGAGGGGCCTAGGCCATACTCAATGAAGCTGCCGTCCGTCTCCATTCGGAAAGCATCATAACGCCAACCGATGGTTTGAGAAGTAGTACGGAAGGTGAAAAAGCCATTCTGGTCTTGCTCAAACGAGTTATACCATTGCCGCCCGAATAGATTCTTGGGCGTAACCGTGTCTTCTTTACAGCTACTCACAATGAGTAGACAAGCACTTGCAAATAAGCTAGTAAGAATGCGCATGATATATAGTGAAGCAGGTGATATGAAAAAGGCCCCCTTGTTGAGGAGGCCTTTCGGGGTTAGAAACGTTGCAAGCACTACAGATCTTTGCGGCGCACCTTTAGAACGTCGTTCTCTAGCGAGACAATTTCCAGCAGGTAATCAGGGTCTTTCTTATCGTCGAGCGTGATGCGCAGGGTATGGTCGTTTTCAACGGTCCAGCGGCCTTTGCGGCCCTCAATACCATCGGTGGGGGCAATATCAAACTGCGTGAATAGCCCGTTGTGGTCGAAGGCAAAACCGGTACGGCCCCGGGAGGGAGGGAAGGCGTAGGTGTTGGGGCGGTACACGCTCACATCGGCCTGATCTTCCTCGTGGGCGTGCAGCCAGGTGCGCTCAAGCTGTTGCAGTTTCATGGTTGTATCGGCGCCGGGTTTGCAGGTGGCGGCCAGTAGCAGCACGCTCAGGCAGGCTAACATGGTGAACAAACGCATAGGAGAGGGCGGTTTGGGCAAGTGGCTAGTAGCAGACGGTAATGTCTTCTGCAGATAACGGTAAAAAGCCAATTGCGTTAGAAAGGGAAGTGCCATCAGGAGTGCAGGCAAAGGGGTAGTAGCTGCAAGTGGCTCCAACGAGCCGCCAATCTACAACTTTGCCCCGTACATTTGCCCCACCCTCATTTTTCCGCCCTCTTATCCTGCTCCCGTGGACAACCGCGCTCTTATCCGTGCCTTCCGTTTGGCCGCTCAGCTCCTGGAGCTGCACGACGAAAATCCGTTTAAAATCCGGGCCTACGAAGGCACCGCCAGTGCGCTGGAAGCCCTGAGCTTTCCGGTGTCGGATGTGGAGCGCACGGGCCTGCCCGACCGCACGGGCCTTAGCAAAACGGCCGCTGCCCGTGTAGCCGAAATGCTGGATACGGGAACATTTGAGGAGCTAACCCGGCTGCTGAGCATTACGCCTCCCGGGGTGGTGGAGCTGTTGCAGGTGAAAGGCATCGGGCCCAAGAAAATCCGGACGCTGTGGAAAGACCTGGGCGTGGAAAGCCCTGAGCAGCTTCGCGAGGCTGCCGAGAAAGATGAGGTCAGCAAGCTCAAGGGCTTCGGGAAAAAGACGCAGGAGACTATACTGGCCGCGCTGGAATTTTCCAGCCAAAGCCAAGGCAAGCTGCTGTACCCGCAGGCAGAAGAGTTGGCACAGGACCTAGCCAACCACCTGCGGGAAGCCCTGCAAACCGAGCAAGTGGCCGTGGCCGGTGAAGTGCGCCGCCGCCTTGAGGTAGTAGAAACCGTTACCCTGGTAGCCGCCACCACCCAGCCCGACGCCGCCCACGAGCTGCTGGATAAGATTCAGGGTATCACGCCCGACCCGCGCCGCAGTGGACCATTTGCCTGGCGCGGCACGGCCACTCCCTCCGGTGTGAAAGTAGAAGTCGTGCTGGTGTCGCCAGCCAATTTTACCAACCAACTATTCCTGCATTCTGCCGCCGAAGCCCATCTTTCGGAGACGCTGGCCGAGGCGGCGCCCAGTCGGCCCGCCACTTTACGCCAGCTGCTGAAGAAAGAACGGTTTGAGCAGGAAGCGGACATTTACCAGAAGGCAGGCCTACAGTACGTGGAGCCTGAGTTGCGGGAGGGCCTAGGCGAGCTGGCCCTGGCCCAAGCGCAAAAGCTGCCTCTTCTGCTCGAAAACAAAGATCTGCGGGGTTCCCTGCACAACCATAGTACGTACTCTGATGGTAGCCACAGCCTGCGAGAAATGGCCACTTTCCTGCGCGACCAGGGCTACGAGTATCTGGGTATCTGCGACCACTCGCAGGCGGCACACTACGCCAACGGCCTCACACCGGAGCGCGTGCGCCAGCAGCAGCGCGAGGTAGATGAGCTAAACCAAGAACTGGCCCCATTCCGGATTTTCAAGGGCATTGAGTCGGATATACTCAGTGACGGTTCCCTGGACTATACGCCCACCGTGCTCGAATCTTTCGACTTTGTGGTGGCCTCGGTGCACAGCAACCTGCGCATGGACGAGCGCAAAGCCACTACTCGGGTGCTGCGAGCCATTGAGAACCCCTATACCACCATGCTAGGCCACCCCACCGGCCGCTTGCTGCTGCGGCGCGAAGGCTACCCCCTCGACCATAAGGCCGTAATTGATGCCTGCGCCGAGCATAAGGTTATTATCGAGATAAACGCCAACCCCTGGCGCCTCGACTTGGATTGGCGCTGGGTGCGCTACGCCCTCGACAAAGGGGTAATGCTCAGCATCAACCCCGACGCCCACCACACCAACGGCTACGCCGATATGCGCTACGGGGTGTTTATGGGGCGCAAGGGTGGCCTAACCAAGGAAATGACCTTCAACACGAAGTCGGCGGCAGAAGCAGCGGAGTATTTCGCGCAACGCAAAGCCGCCATCAAGCCCCCTCTGGAATTTAAGGACTCGTTGTTTGGGTAGCCGGTAGTTGATTGGGACTGCTCACGTGTTCAGGAGCCATCATTCATGTTACTTCTGAGCAGGAGTTCAGTGGCAGGCCACCAGTCGCAAAGCATTATATGAAAATTCTCGTCCTGCGCTTTTCTTCCATTGGCGATATTGTTCTCACCACGCCGGTGCTCCGGGGCATAAAGCAGCAAGTGCCGGGGGCCGTAGTGCACGTGGCTACCAAGCCGGCGTACAGGGGCCTCATCGAGCCGAACCCCAACGTAGACAAAGGCCATTACCTGACGGGCAGCTTGCCGGAGTTGGTGGCCGAGCTGAAGGCCGAGCAGTTTGATTTCGTAGTTGACCTGCACAACAACCTGCGCACCTCGCTTATTAAGCTGCAACTAGGCGTGAAGTCTTCGAGCTTCGATAAGCTAAACCTGCGCAAGTGGCTGTTGGTGAACTGGAAAATCAACACCCTGCCCCGGCAGCACATCGTAGACCGTTATATGGCCGCGGCGGCGCCCTTGGGCGTGAAGCCAGATGGCCTAGGCCTAGACTATTTTATTCCGGCCAAGGATGAAGTGGATAGTAGCACGTTGCCGCCGGGCTTCCAGCGCGGGTACGTGGCCTTTGCCATTGGGGCGCAGCACGCCACCAAACGCTTGCCCGTTGAGCGCATAATTGAACTGTGCGGATTATTACGCCAGCCGGTGGTGCTATTAGGAGGCCCCGAAGACGAAAGCACCGGCCATATTATAGAACTAGCCTTCGATAAGGAAGTAGCGGTGTCGCCGCCAGAGCCGGGTCGCATTCCGGAAAGCCCCTATTATTTTCCGTCATCGGGGGCTAATGATACGCCGGCCCGAACGGTGATTTTCAATGCCTGCGGTAAGTTCTCGCTAAATCAATCTGCCTCTTTGGTGCGGCAGGCCCGCTTTGTAGTAAGCCATGATACTGGCCTGATGCACATTGCCGCGGCTTTCAGAAAGGAAATTTTCAGCGTGTGGGGCAATACAGTACCGGAGTTTGGCATGTACCCGTACCGCACCGAGTTTCGGGTGCTGGAGGTGAAGGGTCTGGGCTGCCGGCCGTGCTCTAAAATTGGCTACGAGAAATGCCCGCAGGGACATTTTCGCTGCATGCGCGACATTCGTTTCGACCTCGACCTGCCCCCCGCCCACGATGGACGATAGTCCAGGTTTCGCGTATAGCTCAACAGTAGGGGGTTGATTGATGGCGTAACCAGAGGAAAGCTGCTATCTTATCGGGGCCTTCAACCTAACCAGACAACACGAACGCGCCCATGTGGCCTATAGCGTAGCTATGCTTGAGAAAACCGAAAAAACAGTGGTAGTGCGAGTGGGTGCTGAGGCACTGCTGGCCGATGTGCAGGCCGGGGCACACACCTTCTTTATTGATGAGCCAGTGGCCGTGGGTGGCCTAGACCGAGGCCCTACGCCTTATGACATGCTACTATCGGCGCTGGGCTCTTGCACCGCTATTACGCTGCGCCTCTACGCCAATCAGAAGAAGTGGCCCCTCGAAGCCATTGAAGTGCGCCTGAGCCACGAGCGGGTGCACCGCCAAGACTGCGACAAGTGTGAGTCGGCGGGGGAAACGCTAGAGGAGGTGCGCAAAGAACTCCGTCTGCTGGGGCCGCTCACTGCTGAGCAGCTGCAGCGCCTGCACATCATTGCCGATAAATGCCCCGTGCAGAAGGCCCTGACTAGCGGCGCCTTCCGGGTGCTTACTACTGTGGTAACTGCTTAGCGTACCTCAACTTTAAAACTCGCATTTCACGTATGGCCCTCTGTTCACATCTGCAATCCATCGAAACCCTGCTGCCTGCCCCCACTGAGCACATCTGCCCCGAGTGCGTAGCTATAGGCGATACCTGGGTGCACCTGCGCGTATGCCAAACCTGCGGGCACGTTGGCTGCTGCGACTCCTCCAAAAACAAGCACGCCACCCAGCACTTCCGGGCAACGGAGCACCCCGTTGTTACCTCTGCCGAGCCCGGCGAGCAATGGGCATGGTGCTACAAAGACCAGCAACTAGCCGAATACTAGGCTGCCAAATAAGCCATCTTAGCTCGACAGCTAGAATACAAGCTGGCTCATTTGTCTAGGCCACTAAACGCAACACGCGCCCCCTACTCAGTAAGGGGCGCGTGTTGCGTTTAGTGGCCTAGGCTTGTGGCTTAGGCAATTTTATCAAACCCGCAATATGAGTGCAGCACCTGGGGCAACCGGATGCCTTCCGGCGTCTGGTTATTTTCGAGCAGAGCAGCCACAATGCGCGGCAGGGCCAAGGCTGAGCCGTTGAGCGTGTGTAAGAGCTGAGTTTTGCCGTTTTCAGCGCGATATCGCAACTTCAGGCGGTTGGCCTGATAGGTTTCAAAGTTCGAGCAGGACGATACTTCCAGCCAGCGGCCTTGGGCGGCACTCCACACTTCCAGGTCGTAGGTGAGGGCCGAGGTAAAGCCCATGTCGCCGCCGCAGAGGCGCAGCACACGGTAGGGCAACTCTAGCTTCTGCAGCAGGCCCTCAATGTGGCCTAGCATCTCTTCCAGCTGCTGGTAACTGTGGTCGGGGTGGGTAATCTGCACAATTTCCACCTTGTCGAACTGGTGCAGGCGGTTGAGGCCGCGTACATCGGCACCCCAGCTACCAGCCTCGCGGCGGAAGCACGGCGTGTAGCCGGCGTTGCGCACGGGCAGGCGCTCAGTACCCACAATCTCGTCGCGGTAGAGGTTCGTGATGGGCACCTCTGCCGTAGGGATGAGGTAGAGGTTGTCCTGCGCATCGTGGTACATCTGGCCCTCCTTATCAGGGAGCTGGCCCGTGCCGTAGCCGGAAGCCTCATTTACCAAGATAGGAGGTTGCACTTCGTCGTAACCTGCGTTGCGGGCTTCGTCAAGAAAGAAGTTGATGAGCGCGCGTTGCAGGCGGGCGCCTTGCTTCTTGTACACTGGGAAACCCGCGCCCGTAATTTTATTTCCTAGCTCGAAGTCGATGATATCATACTTCTTGATCAACTCCCAGTGGGGGAGGGCATCGGCGGGCAACTGGGGCTGCGGGCCCACCTCGCGCACTACCTCGTTGTCCTGAGCGCTGCGGCCTTCGGGTACACTGCTGTGGGGCAGGTTGGGTAGCTTGTACAGCGTCTGCTGCAGAGCCGATTCTACTTGGGCTAGCTCATCGGCGTGGGCTTTCGTTTGCTGCTTAAGCTCTGCGGTGCGCTGCTTTAGCGTTTCCGCCCCCGCTTTATCGCCAGACTTCATCAGTGTACCAATCTGGCGGGCCAGCTCATTGGCTTCTGCCTGCGCGGAATCGTGCTCCGTTTGCAGGTGGCGGCGGCGCTGGTCTAGCTCCAGAATAGCCTGTACATCGGCCTCAGCAGTCTTGTAATGCTTCTTGGCCAAGCCGGCCAGCACCGCATCAGTGTGCTCTTTCAATACGGAAACTTGCAGCATAATAGCAGAAAACGCGGATTTAGATACAGCAAAAGTAGGAAGATGATTAACAGATGTTGCAGAGTAATCAGATTAACCCGCATCTAGGCCAGTCGGTACGGTTGTCAGGAAGCAGAGGTTAATCTCTTGCGTAACCGGCTACAGTTGAGGTTGCGGAGTAGTTGTAATAAAAGGTTGTCTCGCACATCAGCTCAACCGTCTCCGAGAGAACTACAAAATGCCAGGGACAGATTGCCTTTTAGAACAACAGCTGATGACCAAGTACAAGGCAAGATGAACTTTCTCTCAAAACCAGGGCGTTAAGCAACTATAGCCCTGGCCTAGCACGGTAAGGCTGCTCCCGAATGACGTATTGCAGCGGCTATTCAATAGCTTCGCATTGCCTTAGTCTACCAGGATTCGTACAATTGCTGAGTACTGAAAAATTTGGGAGCTAAAATTACCGTATCCGATTTGGCAGTTCATCCGTATTAAGCTAACATTGCGTTAGCAAGCCGGCAGCTGATACCGGACCCGCAGTAAGTATATTTCCTCGCGTACGGTCCGTTTTGTCTTTAGCGCCACCCCGCTACTACCCCTCCGTATTCGTTCCCGAATCCTGTTGAATGCGCGCCGCACTGCGGTTGCCTTTGTGTCCGGAATGGCCTGTGCTGCCTCCCATTTGGCTTTGTGCCCCGCCTGATTTTTTCGCCCAGCTTCTTATATGTACACTATCGAAGAGTTGAAGGACCGTCTGCTGTCCGAGTTAAAGGAAATTGCAGAAGAGCTACGTGTCGGCAACTTCAAAAAACTCAGTAAGCAGGATCTTATCTATAAGATTCTAGATCAACAAGCTATAACGCCGCCAGACAAGATTCCTAAAAAAGTGAAATCAGCTGCTTCAAAAGCAGAGGCCGCCAGCTCCACCGAAGCACCCAGTGAGGAGGTTGCCGTTGCTGAGGCTCCCGCGCCGGCTCGTCCAGCCCGGGCTCCCCGGCCCACTCGTCCGGCCCGCCCCGCTGCCAAAGCCACCCGCCCGGCTCCTGAGCCCGCCGTTGCTGTTGCGGAAGCCCCCGCTGCAGAGGCTCCCGTAGCTGAGGCCCCTGAGGCTCCCGCCCCGGTTGCACCTGCGCCCGCTCCCGAAGCCGCCCCAGCCGATACGACGCCCGCCCCTGTTGCGGAAGCTCCAGCTCCTGCCGCTGCCCCCGAACCTGCCGCCGCCGAAAATGGCGCTGACCGTCCCATCAAGATTTATCAGCGCCCAGAACGCCGCCAGCGCACCGACCGGAATGGTCGGCCCATGCAGCAGCCGGCCGCTAACGGAGCGGCAGTAGCAACGGAGCAGGCTCAGCCTGAAGCTCCGGTAGCTGATGCCCAGCCCGCTGCAGTCCCTGCCGAGCAAGAAGTTGCGGCCGCGCCAGCAGTGCCCCAGGTGCTTCCCCGCGAGCTGCGTCCTATTGACCCTACGGCCCCCGCTCCCTTGCGCGACGGCCGCGAACAGCGCTTTACCCGTGATGGCCGGGAGCCCCGTGACTTCCGGGAGAACCGGCAGGACGTCAGCCAGAATGGTCGGGAGCCCCGCCAGGATGTTCGCGTCGATCAGCCTCGGGAATTCCGCAACGATGCCCCCCGGATTGTACGCGAAGGCGTTGTTCGCCCCGATAGCCGTGAAGGCCGGGAGCAGCGCCGGGAAGAGCGTTATGCTGCGCGTGAGCAACAACGCCAGCAGCGCCTAGCCGAGCGGCTGGAGCAACGCCAAGGGCAGGGCGTAGAGCAGCGCCAGAACGGCGAGGTTCGCCAAAACCAGGAGCAGCGTCCCGCCCGGCAGGAGCTTGATATCGTGATTCCGGGCGATGGTACGTTGGAGATGATGCCCGACGGTGGCTACGGCTTCCTGCGCAGCCCCTTCTACAACTACCTCGCTTCCCCCGACGATATTTACGTGTCGCCCCAGCAGGTGAAGCAGTTTGGCCTTAAAGCTGGCGATACGGTAAAGTGCACCATACGCCCACCCCGCGAAGGCGAGAAGTATTTTGCCTTGGTAGGAGTGGAGAGCATCAACGGTCGTTCTGTAGAGGAAGCCCGCGACCGGATTCCGTTCAACAACCTTACGCCGCTGTTTGCGGAAGAGCGCCTGAAGCTCACAACCAAATCGGCGCAGTACAGCACGCGCATTCTGGATTTGTTTGCTCCTATTGGTAAAGGACAACGCGGTCTGATTGTGGCTCAGCCTAAAACCGGTAAAACGGTGCTGCTGCAGGAAATTGCCAACGCTATTTCCGAAAACCACCCCGAGGTGTACCTGATGATTCTGCTCATCGATGAACGCCCCGAGGAAGTGACGGATATGGCTCGCTCAGTGAAGGCCGAGGTGCTCAGCTCTACCTTCGATGAAACTGCTGACCGCCACGTGAAGATTGCCACCATTGCCATGGAGAAGGCCAAGCGCCTCGTGGAGTGCGGACATGACGTGGTAATTCTGCTCGACTCTATCACGCGTCTAGCCCGGGCCTACAACACGGTGCAGCCCGCCTCCGGTAAGATTCTTTCGGGTGGTGTGGATGCCAACGCTCTGCACAAGCCGAAGCGCTTCTTTGGTGCGGCCCGTAACGTAGAGGATGGTGGTTCGTTGACCATCATTGCCACTGCCTTGATTGAGACCGGCTCGAAGATGGACGAGGTAATCTTTGAGGAATTCAAAGGTACCGGCAACATGGAACTGCAGCTAGACCGCAAATTGGCTAACAAGCGCATCTTCCCCGCCATTGACGTGCCGGCATCTGGTACCCGCCGCGAAGACTTGCTTATGAGCAAGGATGAGCTAAACCGCATCTGGGTGTTACGCAAGTTTATGTCGGACATGACGGCCTCTGAAGCCATGGAGTTCCTGAAAGACCGCATGAAAGGAACCCGCGACAATGAAGAGTTCCTGATGGCCATGAACGGCTAATCATACTAAGCCCTAGGCCACTAAAAAGCCCGCCCCCCATGTACATGGAGGCGGGCTTTTTAGTGGCCTAGGGCTTAGTGTTGAGTTATTGCTATTGCTTTACAAAGCGCTGTACATTGTGCTTGTCAGCGGAAATGAGCTCCAAGAAATACACGCCCATAGGCACGTGCTGTATATCAACAACTGAACCGCCGGCAGCTTGCCCAGTGGCCACATTCTGCCCGGTAGCTGTGTAAATGCGGTACTTCACTAAGCCACTTACCGCAGGTAGAGTAACCTGGCTGTTGGTCGGGTTAGGGTAGAAGGAGGCCTCAATTTTATCGGTGCCGGCAACTGCAGCTACAGAGGAATACGTTTCTGTTCCATCCGTGTCTACCTGACGGAGGCGATAATAAGTCGTGGTTGCAAGAGGCTTTCGATCAGTGAAATTATACGTAGTACCCGTAGCAGTAGTCCCTTGGCCGTTCACTCTACCAACGGTCGTAAAGTTCTTACTGTCAATGCTCCGCTGTACCTCGAAATAAGCATTGTTCTTTTCTGTAGCAGTAGCCCACTTAACAAATACATTTTGTGACTGGCGCAGGGCTGTAAAGCTGATCAAGTTAACCGGGAGAGGGTTGTTGCCAGGAGCTTGGCTGAGCTGGGTGCTAGCCAGTACGAAATCTCCTAAAGTATTAAATGGTTGGCTAGTGGTAATAGAGCCTGTCGCATACGGAGCAGCAGCAGCGGTGAAGGTAGTATTTCCAGTTAGGCCTACCCATGTAGTACCGACACTTTGGGCAACACGTAGAGCGTTAGCGTTGTCAACCTGATCGTCGGGACCGAACGTCAAGGTGATACGGCCGTTGTTGAATGTACCGCTTGTAGACGATAATGTGAAGTAGCGGATACGTGATACACGTTTGATGCTGCCATCAGTACTAGCAGGGAATGTGCGATTTACAGGTGCCCCTTCAAATTGCTGCGCGGTATAAGTGCCGGCAGTGGGCTGATTTGGCGAGAAAGTAAGAGGGCGATAAACAGGGGTTGTACCCCTGATAGCACCGATAGGATACACAATATTAGGCTGCCCGCTAGCAGTGGCGTTAGTAGAACGAGTTAGGGGGCCATTTACAAAGCTAGTACCGCTCCCACCGGTGAGCAAGGCATCAGAGTTAGTATTGACGTTAAAAGGTACCGTAATGGCATTGCTAATGGTGCCTGTAGAGAGTGTAGTTAAAATACCATTTGTTAGAGTTAAACCAGCAGGCACTGTTACAGCTTTGAGCATAGTAACTCCTGAAGCCGAAGTATTATTAATTACTAGTCGTGCGTTGCCTCCAAATGTTAAAGTACCCGAACCTGTCCCGGTCCCGATGCCGCCTACCAGCTGAAGTGCGGTTCCGTTAAGGGTAACATTGCTGGCGCTAGCAGGTATAAAGTTTAGCACACCTGCAGTCGGAGTAGCATTGCTATTAATAACAACGTTTCCCCCAATAGAGGTATTTAAAGAATTTAAATTTGCTGTTACCCCAGTTACTGTAAGGTCGTTAAGGATAACCATATTGCTGCCCGTGACTGTAACACCTGTTAACAGTTGCAGATTGCCATATTGTTGGGCCGTAGGCGAAAAGGTACTTGCACTAGGGGTACCAGAATAAATGTAGGTGCTACCACTGTTAAAAACAGTAACTGGGCTGGCGCCATTGCTGAATGCATATCCACCAGTTAATTGTTCAAAGGTAGAACCAGCATTAAAGACTACTGAACCAGCAGTAGTAGCAAGGTCTTGGTTTACATTGTTATTCCCGGTAGGAATAGATCCAGTCGTGCCAAATGGATAGCCAATTATGTTTCTTGCCGTAATAATGCCATTATTTTGAACTTGAATTGCCCCAGCTGTAGCTGCTAACAAACGTTGAGGCAAAGCAGAACCATTGGAATTTCCATTTAGGCTCACAGCTCCGCCTATAGTGCCAGTTGCACCAGCAGCAAGGGTTATAACGATGTAACGGTTTGTTGTAGCAGCTGTGGAACGCAGGGTTAGGGATGAGCCTGTAGGTATTACCAAATCATCATTAGCCAAGTTGCTAATCCTGATAATGCCTTCTCCATTACCATTAGATGGTGCGACAAGCTCTACGGCAGCATTGTTGATTAATCGTATCTGTCCAAAATCTTGGTTGCCAGCTACGGTTTGTACAACAGGGGTGGGAGTCTGCGCACCATCAAAAATTAGGATGTCGCTGGTCGTCGGTGCTTTGTTTACAGTACCAGCTGGCTGGTATGTATTAGGATCTACAACTATCCAGCTAGTAGCAGCTGTAATACTAGCCTCAAATCCTCCAACCCATTTAAGAGTTTCTCCGAAGGAGACTAACGGAGCACTTAGAAGGCAAGCAGCAAAAAGTCCTGTTTTTAGGGGTTGAGGCACTATTAGGTGTGTTAAGAAAGTAGAACGTATACGCATGAAATTGAGCGAAGAAAAGGGAGAGTTGGTCAGGAAGATATGAAACTAAGTCAGTAAATATGTACATATTCCCTTTCAATATTTAATAGGAATTATCTGGTTTTGGGATTTTTAAAAAACTATTGTTCAAATGTTTATAACGTAGCTCTAATTTGGGTTGTAAGTAAAATAATTAACCACAACTACTTAACCTCAAGCATACATATTGCATTTTGAAAAGCATGGTTGTTTATGGGAGGTACATCTAAGTTCTTTGCACGCTATGACTACAACACAAGACCTTCCCGAGCTACTTTATATATATGATGCTTATTGTGGCTGGTGCTATGGTATGAGCCCAGTTATACAGCGAGTAGCCCAAGAATATGCCGGTCGCATTACCATTGGTATACTTAGCGGCGGCATGATTACGCAGGAAGAGGTAGGCCCGATTGGGGACACGTGGGAGTACATTACAACCTCCTTACGCCAAGTAGAGCAGGTAACCGGAGTACAATTTGGAGAGGCCTACAAACAGCTAGGCCAGGCAGGAACCTACGTCCAGAATTCTGAACCGCCAGCCCGTGCCCTGCATGCGTTCCGGCAGCTTGACCCCGAAGGCAGAGCAGCGGCTTTCGCGCACGATGTGCAAATAGCCTTATTTGAGCGCGGCGAGGATCTGAATGCCGTGGCTACTTATGAAGTTTTTGTGCAGCCCTATGGAATCAAGGCCGATGAATTTAGGCGGGTGTATGAACAACCCGGAACTGCTACTGCAGTGCAACAGGAATTTGCGGCCGTTAGCCGAATTGGCGTGCAGGGCTTCCCCACGAGTATTCTGCGCGTAGGGTCGCAGGGGTATGTACTTAGTCGGGGTTATCAACCCTATGACGCATTTGCTCAAGGCCTAGAGCAGGCTCTGCAGCAAGCTGCAGAGGCCTAGCCACCTGGGCATTGGGTTTCTGGATTCTGTAAAAACGCAGAGGCCGTTACTGCACGCGGATTACCTGCTTGCGTAACGGGGACCAAGCAATTACCCGACGGTCTTCCTTCCCCACGAGGTAATGAAAGCCAAGGGCATCGGAACGCTGGTGCAGATCATCCCAGGCCGTGCGGTCAGCTAGGCCAGGTTGGTAGGTGGCACTAGCCGGTAAGGCTGGGCGCTGGAAGTTTTTTTCGGCAAAGAACTCATCCATGCGGCGGCGTACGTAAGCCTCGCGCTCCGCTTGCGTAGCGGTAGAATCCTTCATCTCATATACCAGAGCTGCTTCTAAATCGGGAGCGGTTAGCACTTCCCGAAAAATTACCTGACCGCCAGTGGTGGTAATGGTAAACGTGGCCTCGCTGCTAAGTAGGTTTGGGCCTCGTAGCGCCAGCGTGAAAACATCGGGGGTAGCGGGAGCCGAAAAGATGTGCCGCTTCCGTACCGTTTTCAACGTGTCAGACTGGGCATTGACTATGGCCGGCCGAGCCGTATCCATGGGCTCGGCGGTGGCTGGAGCAGTATCGGAGGACGAAACTGTGCTAGCTTGCTCAGAAGGTGACGAGCACGCTGCCACCAAGGGTAGCAAGCAAAGAAGAGTGCGCCGCATACAATACGTGATTTGGGAGCGTAGTAGAGAATAAGGCTTTCTACGCAGGAAAGTACGGTTCAGGTTGAGCTGGGTGCGGCAACAGGCCTAGAGCCATTGCCGGAGCAACATCAGGAGAAAGGCCGCGCTTAGACACACGGAGGAAACCTGATTCATGCGCATGGTCCGCTCGAAATTGGCCTGGGCTGGTGACATCCACACAGCCCGGGCCCAGCTTAGAAACAAAACCACCACGGGCCCCGTGGCCAGCAGAAAAATCAGCAGGTTAGGGAGCTCCTGCCGCCAGATGTAGGCCACTGCCAAAACGGCTGCCCCCGTGAGGAGGCCTAGCCCCGCAAACAGGAAAGTACCCCGGATGCCCAAACGTAAACTCAGGGTTTGGTCGCCGCGGCGGGCGTCTTCCTGGTGCTGATATACCTGAGTGAGGGGGTAAGAACCGCACAGAAACAAGCTGCTCACTAAGGCCAGTAAGAGGTTTTGCGGCGCCAATATTTCGGTGGAGCTGGCGTGCACGCCTACTTGGGTCATCAGGAATGTATAGGCTCCCTGAAACACCACTACCACCAGCGTACTGAGTAATGGGTACTTTTTTAGCCGAATCCCCTCAAAGCTGTAGGCCTTCGATACCAGCAGATAGCCCGCTACCAAAGCGCCAAACAACGGAGATAGAAGCACTCCCCCCACAATAGCCAGCGCATCAAACAACCAGACTAAGTGCAACAACTCCCTTGACACTTTAGGTGGGTGTTTTAGGCCGCCAATGCTTTCCTCATCCCGGTCGTAGTAGCTGTTGTAGCCATTGGAAGCGGGGTAGGCCAGTAGGTGCAACACCACAAACACCCCCGCAGCCCGCGCCAGGCTGAAGGGCTCCCGCAGGGCGCTCAAGCCAAACCAGAACACCGGCATCAGGTACACAGAAAATGGAATGCGCAGCAGAGGCAGCGCGCGACGATAGGCGGCAAGTGGCATGGGCAGACGGAGCCGTGGGGCAAAGGGCAGGAGCAGGTTCCGGAAGGGCGAACGGCGCAAGCTACGGCTTACGGCGTATTTTCTCGCGGAACTCCCACCAAGTACGTCACCTGCGGCCCCCACCAATGACGGACTTTTCCTGATTGCCAAGTGAAGGCGCCGGACGGGTCAGCGCGGCGTGCCAGGGCCAACAGCTGCTCCGGTGGGTACATGCGCAGAATCGAGACGCACCCATCCCAGATTGTAAACAACGGGATGAGCGGCACCAGATACGTAAAAAACAGCCGGCTCCACCGGAACGGCCGGATAAATGGTGTTATCAGTAGCTGGGCAATGGGCAGTACGGTGAGTGCTAACCCGATTTCGGCCCAGTGCTTGCCGGCTCCTTCAAACACGCCAATACCGGCGCGGTGGCGCACGGCATCGGCCAGAATAGCTTCGGCCGTGGGAGGGGCAAAATGATGAAAAGCCGAAAACACCGTCCGGAAGCCTACTAAACCGGCAGGCACAGCGGTGGCATCCACGGAGGTGGCTTCAAAGCTCAGGCCGGGCGTGCGCCGAGCCAACAGCTGCCAGGCCTCAGGCTGAGGATACAAATCAGTAAGGCAGATGCGAGCCGGTGGTAGGCCAGTGGTTTGCAAAGCCCGCAGCACGCCCTCAGTACCTCCGCCAGCCCCGGCCCCGAGTTCCACAATCTGTGGCTGGTGGGTGAGTTGTAAGGCGCGTTGCAGCAAGGGTACAATGGGTTGGTAGGTACCCAGCGCCGAAATCATGAAGCGTAGGTAGTCCATCATACCCGCCCGAATTACGCGCGGAAACCAAGGCAGATCTTCAAACTCAAATAGCTGGAGGCGAACTTTCACCCGCGTACGTACGCAGAAACGAGCCGCGGGGCTACTGGCCTACGATTGTGCCAGGGCCGGCCGGGCCGCCGGACCATATAGCCAGAGCACGGTCAGGATGGCGGAACCTAAGTACGGCAAAGACAAATCAAGCAGGCCCGTGAGGGAGGTTACCGGCAATAATAGCAGTAGTAAATAGTTGGCTACTAGGAAAAAAAGCCCTACCCCAATCAGTGCCATCGTCCGCCGCGGCCAATCGGAATAGCGGGTCATGACGGCGAAAAACGGTACTACAAGCGGAATAATAGCCAGGGAAATCATGGCCGCCACTAGGCCTACCAATAGCGCAACTGTGTAATCCGTCAGCCGCTCCAGTGAGAAATCTATGATCAGCCACAGCGTGCCGCCTAAATTGCTAAGCAGCCATAGTAGCAATGTCCGGATAAGAGTAGAGTGAACGGACGAGTAAGAGTTAACCATAATAGAGTGAAATAAGCTAGGCCACTGCTCCGACTGCAATCAGGAGAAAGGTGGTACTGGTTGGAGGATAAGAACACCGGGATATACGGAAGGCAAAAGCGCGCTAGTTTGCCTGAAAACCGTGTTTTAATGGGAAAACCAGCTCTATTTTGACACCGCTCTTCCGGCTTTGGGAAACACGGGGCCTTTGGGTTAGATATTAGCTGTTTATACAGAAATATTGGTTATTGGGCGGAGCCAGTCGCGGCAGACCCAGCAGGCTGCTATAGGTGCTGTCAGCATCCACGGCAAACTGAGGAAATAGAAAATTCATAGCAAAGCCAATGGCATATTCGCTGGCTTTGATTGTGTTAGGCTCGCAACGGTGAAGCCGGATGAAAAGACTAGGAGACAAACACGCAAAAGAGCACCGAGGCCGCAAAGAGCAGCAGCGTACCTTCTCTAGCCAAACTACTCGGGAGGGGGCAGTCGCCCCCGCATCCGCCCTTTTGAATAAGAATGGCATTATGGGCATGCGCAACACATTACCTACTAATGCTCCGGCTAACATCAGTGGGTAGATAGCCAGAACGCCCAGTAATAAAGATGTTACAGCCCCTGATGATTTGTACTGCTATGGATGAATAGAATAATCAGATAAAAGCACGGAATAGCAAAGAATGCACCCCACAACCGAGAGAGCCAGAACAGCGGGGGAGGCGCTGCCGGCTAGTCATGAGGTAGTGGTAAACGCGTTTCTAGACTATGCTATAATGTTATGAATGTATGTTGTCAACCCAGATATTGAAAGAGTGGCCAATAATGGCTGTTACATAAGTCTAAGGCAGTTGTATGTGGAAGGCTTCGCGCTCATCTACTGTAACCTGAGTAGGATCTATGCCCTCAACAATCCATTGGACCAAGTCTTCGCCTCGCAAATAAGCTCTAAACGACAGCCGGCCTAGATGCAAGTGTAATGGGTGCATTTGGTTGATGAGCATTTTGTGGTTGGAGCCTTCTATCCACGCTCGCAGCACTATGACCTTACTTTTCCTGACATAGTGAGGCAAGTATTCCTCTGCCCATTCAGCGTCAAGCACCCCATCGCACCAGCATCTGCGTAGGTCTTCATCTTCGGACTCGGCCAGCGCTTCAGTTAGCTTGTATTCCAATAGTGTGAAGAAGCCCTTGGAAAGCATAAATGCAGGGGTATAAGATTAGACGTGGGCACCTACTGCTGCGCAAGGGGTAGGGGCGTAACGTTAAGTAATCTCCAAAAGGGGCAAAAAATGTAGTCAAGAGTGTTTGCAATGCCGAATAACTTTACGTGCTTTGTAATACAAAGTGCTTTTAGCTATGATGCAGCCCGCTACCGATCCGCTCGCCCAGCTTACCGAGATTCGCGCCATCATGGAGCGTTCTTCCCGCTTCATCTCCCTGAGCGGCCTCTCCGGAGTAGGGGCGGGCGTGGTGGCGCTGGCGGGGGCAGGCCTAGGCCACTGGTTTTTGCTGCAGTGGTTTCCAAGCAGCAGCTATGGCTCAGTAGGCTACTTGCGGCTGTTGCAAAGCACTGAGGAGGAGCGCTGGCTGGTGCTGCCTTACCTGTTAGGCTTCGCATTAGCAATAATTGCAGTAGCATTAGTTGTTGCCACGTTCTTCACGGTACGCCGGGCGCGTCGGGCGGGCCTGCCGGTTTGGAGTGCCCTGGGCCGACGCTTGGCTCTTAGTTTGGCTATTCCGCTGATTGCGGGCGGGTTGTTTTGTCTAGCGCTGTTTGTGCGGGGCGCAGTGAGCCTAGTAGTGCCAGGGCTGCTCACCTTTTACGGCCTCGCTTTACTTAATGGCAGCAAGTACACGCTTGACGAAATTCGGTGGCTTGGCCTTACCGAAATTGTGCTCGGATTAGTAGCTGTGTTGCTCCCCGGCTTTGGGTTGGCGTTCTTTGCGCTCGGTTTTGGGTTTGGGCACATCCTCTACGGCCTGCTCATGTACAACCGCTACGAGCGGAAACAGGCCTAGCCACCCGCCTGCCATTTTACCATTCCTACTGGCCTAGGGCCAGTTGCTCCCGAGAAGTTTGCCCGTGAAACATGTTATCCATACGCTCAATAAGGCTTTCGACAACCGTGTACGGTTGGGCGTAATGGCCGTGCTCATGGCTAACGAAACGGTGAGCTTTAACGAGTTGAAAGAAGCCCTCGACTTGACCGATGGCAACTTGGCTAGTCACGTATCGGCCCTTGAAAAGGCAGGCTACGTAGCGGTTAGCAAACAGTTTGTGGGTAAGAAACCAAACACCACTTATTCGGCCTCTACGGAGGGCAAACAAGCTTTTCAAGACCATCTAACGGCTCTCGAAAAGCTGCTGCGGCCAGGGAGCTAAATTTTTTTGTCTTTATACTTTGTAATTCAAAGTTCTTTTAAAAATATTTAACATGATTACATCAGCCTCTTTAGCTGGAATTGCGCCAGAACCACAGGCGCGCCGAGCACACCCTCTCATGCTCACGGCTTTGCAGAAAGTCATGGTACCGCTGGGCGCCATCGCCTTCGACGTGCTGTTTTGGAATCAGGAAGTCGGGCTCAACTTGGCCCTCTACACGCTACTAGTTGTGGGGCTAACGCTGCTAGGCCTGACGCGCCACGCTGCTCAGCGTAAATCAGTGGGGTTCTGGACGACGCTGGCGGGCACACTACTCAGCGCGGCGCTAGTGGTGTGGCTTGGCTCGGGGGCGGCGCGGCTGGCTTGCGTAATATCTTTGGTACTGTTTCTGGGCTACCGCAATCAACCACAGCTGCGGCTGGTAGCCTCTGCCTTACTCACGGCGCTGGGAAGCGTCACGCTGGCGCTGCCAGGGCTGCTACCCTACCTACGTCTGCCACACGGTGGCTCGGCGGGCTGGGCCCGCACCCGCTTTTATGGTAGGGTGCTGGTGTTGCCCTTAGTGATATTGGCGGTATTTCACGTGTTGTTTTCCCTCGGCAGCCCGCAGTACGCAGAGCTAAGCAATCAGCTGTTTGGTAAAATAGGGGAGTGGCTAGGCCAGTTGCTAGCCAGTGTATCGGTGCCGCACCTGCTGTTTTTCCTGTTGGGGCTCGGCCTGACGATTGGGGCCCTTGTTATTGTGCCCTACCATTACTTCCTCGATCAGGAGTCGCGCTTCGGGGAGTTTGTGCGGCGGCAGCGCGACCGAGTAGCTTCCCTAGCAGTACGCCACCCCGACTTCAGCACCAAGAAGTTTCGCACCCTTGATCTACGCAAGGAATATATAGCCGCGGTGGCAGTGTTTGGATTGGTAAACGTGTTGCTGTTGGTGGTCAATGGCTTGGATATTAAACTGCTGTGGTTCGGCTTCACCCCTCGCCAGGGCTTCAACCTTACCCAGTTTGTGCACGAGGGGACGTACGTGCTCATTCTGAGTATTCTGGTGGCCATGGGCATTGTCTTGTGGTTTTTTCGTCGCAACCTCAACTTCTACCGAAAGGGCTTGCCCGCCCTGCGCTGGGGCGCCACCGTGTGGGTGGTGCAGAATGTGGTGCTCGTTATTTCGGTAGGGCTGCGCAACTATTACTACATCCTGCACACGGGCCTGGCCTACAAGCGCATTGGGGTGTATGGGTTTCTGCTCCTGACGCTGTTTGGCCTAGGTACGGTGCTGCTCAAAATCTGGCAGCGTCGTTCGGCCTTCTCGCTCGTGCGCCTCAACGGCTGGGCTACATATGCAGTGCTGCTACTGCTGGCGGCCGGGAACTGGGAAGTCTGGATTACGCGCTACAACCTGCAGCCTCGCTTCGAAGAGCTAGACCTCGGATTTCTGCTTGCAATGCCCGAGCGGATGTTGCCCGAGCTGGCCGCCCGCGAGGCCGTGTTAGATGGCATGACCCGCATTATAGTGATAGATGAGTCTGGCTACGGTGAAACAAAGTTTACGCCGGCCGAGGCCCATCGTTTGGTGAAGCAGCGCCTAGCACGCTGGCAAGAAGCGTATCCGCGCTACCACACCTGGCAAAGCTGGACCTACGCCGAAGCCCAAGCCTACGAGCAACTGTACGGCCCCGTACCCGCCACCAAAACCCCCTAGGCCTGGTCTTCTGATCAGAAACAGAAGTGTGTTTCCACTTACAACTTATTAGTCATGACGATTCTCCCCACGTTGCTTACCCTAGGCGGGGTGCTGCTGTGCGCTGCCTGCGTAGGGGGCTTAGCCTTCCTGCTCAGCTGGCGTGAACTGGCCGCCACGCCCCTAGAGCGTGCCCGGCGCCTATACCGGGTGGTACTACCCGGGGCGGGCCTGTTGCTAGGCCTAGTGGTCTGGACGCTGCTGCACGTGATGTTGTTGTGGGCTCCAGGAGCTTCGCCCGCCGTGGCAGTTACGCCATGAGCCAGCCCACAACTCATGCGCCGGCGCCGCGGGTATCGGCGGGCCGCAGCTTATCGGTGCTTATCACGGCACTGGCGGTACTCTGGACGTGGAGTCAATTTCCGGCTTGGTATGCCAGCGGCCACGCCGATGCCCTGGCTACGCAGCAGCTGGAGCGCTTCTGGTTTCAGCCCTGGCTACTAGGCCTGTTGTTGGTACTGGTAAACCTGGGCACGCTGCACTGGGGTACTTTACCGCTTGCCTTACCTAGCTCGCCGGGTAGCCTCCTCGATGCGCCGCAGTGGCAGCGGGAGGTGGTATTCTGGGCGTGCGTCATCTTTCACCTGGCAAGTACGGCTGCATTGGTCGGGCTGGTTGCTAACTGGCTGCCGCTATGAACCACCCAGTTGTTAGGCCTCCCGATCCAATTAGGCGCGTCATCCACTTTGGGGTAAATACGGTGCTACCCGCAGCCCCCGCCGGCTTCTTTCTGACGGTGGGGCTAGGCCTGTTCGGTTTGCTCAACCTAGTGTTCCAGCACGAAATATGGCTGCACACACCAGGTGCGGAGAGGTGGCTGCTGCTTCTGTGCCTGGCCTGCCTGCTTCTGTTGCCCTGGCAAATTGGGCGGGTTGCTAACCGAGTGGCCAACTCACTCAACGGGTGGTTCTGGCAATTCTGCTGGCGCCTGGCGGGCTGGAGCGCTTACGTTGCCGGTGGCGTATTGCTCATCCCCGGTGCTATCGGTTTAGGCTGGCTGCTGATAGCTGGCTGATGAGCAGGAGCAAGTATAAACTTGAGTATTTCCCCTCCTGAGGTGAGGCACTTTCTACACAATTCCACTCTACTCTTTCTATGCAATATTCAGAACCGACAGTATCAGCTGAACAGTCCGACATAGCTATTGCCCTGGCCTGGCTCCAGCAAAGCAAGGATATTATTACGATGTGCATGTTAAACCTACTGCTGGTGGTACCCATTGCGTGGCCAGGGTTGGTGCTGTTTCTTTTTCGATGGGCGCTGGTGAAAAAAGCCACCACCCCCGCACGGGTAGCAATTCTATGGAGCTGCACGTTCTGTCACGAAGTATTGTGCTTTATGCTATTTGCCTCAATGACTCGCGAAGATGGATTTGGCGTCCTCTCCACTTACTGTACTTGGGGCTATGGAATTGGGATGGGGCTGAGTGCGCTGGGGTTGCTGGAAATGATGTATCGAAGCTCCGCTCTTCAGTATCGGTAGAGCATCGACAGGTCATTTGTATAACCCAGCCAGGTACAACTAGTAATTATCGAATAATGAGTGGCCTACCGTCGTTCTTTTCCGTGATAGGCGCAACGCAAGCCCGGCTAAAACGCGTGGCTTTTCATCTGCCTCCCGCACCTAACTGGTATATTTGCGCCTTAGTTGCCGGGCCGTAGCGCCCTGTTCGCCTCAACGCGCCCTGAATGTCCGCACCAGACTCTCCGAATACAACTGCCCCCACCCCGCCCACCCGGAAATGGCCTAACATCCTTTCCCGTACCATGTGGGGCTTTTTTGTAGTGGGACTAGGCATCTTTCTGCTGTACCCCATCTTGGTCAGCATGAACTTCTTGTTCTTGTTTGGCAAGTCGCCGAGCCTGGAAGAGCTGGAAAATCCCAAGGTTGAGCAGCCCTCGGAGGTGTACACGGCCGATGGGGTGCTGATGGGCCGCTACTTCCGCGAAAACCGCTCGCCGGTGCCCCTCAATCAGATGTCGCCGTGGCTAACGAAGGCGCTGATTGCTACCGAGGACGTGCGCTATTACGACCACTCCGGCATCGACCCCACGGCTATTGCCCGAGCGGTGGTAGGGGTAGTACGCGGCGGCAGTGGCGGGGGCTCTACCATCACGCAGCAGCTGGCTAAAAACCTCTACCGGACCCGGCGTGAGGAAAATACAGGTGGCCTAGGCCACATTCCAGTCCTCAACACCATCATCAGCAAGACCAAGGAATGGCTGACCAGCGTGGAGTTGGAACGCCGCTATACCAAGGAAGAAATTCTGCGGCTCTACCTTAACACCGTTGACTATGGCTCCAGCTCTTTCGGCATCAAAGTAGCGGCCAAAACCTTCTTCAGTACCTCTCCCGACAGCCTCCAGCCAGAGCAGGCCGCCATGCTTATTGGGGCCGTGAATGCGCCTACTGCGTATAACGCCCGGTTTCATCCTGAGGCTGCCATGCGCCGCCGCAACCTGGTGCTCACCCGCATGGGGCAGGCCGGTTTCCTAACTGGTGCACAGGTGCAGGAGTATCAGGCTAGGCCACTCGGACTGCGCTACCAGGTAGAGAAGCACGTAGATGGCCCCGAAAACTATTTCCGCGGCGCTATCAGCCAGCAGGTGGCTGCTTGGTGTAAGGAAAATGGCTACGACATGTACCGCGACGGCCTGAAAATCTACACTACCCTCGACTCGCGCATGCAAACGTATGCTGAAGAGGCGGTGCATGAGCGCATGAAGACGCTGCAGCGGCAGTTTGATAACTTCTGGCGCAACCGCGGGCAAAACCCTTGGGTGGATGAGAAGGGTAATGAGATTCCGGATTTCATTGAAACCCAGATCAAGCGCACGGAGCAGTACAAAGAGTTGGCCGAGCGCTACAAGGGCCGCCCTGAGCTACTGGAGGAAGCGTTGCACCGCAAGCGTAAGATTGCTGTATTCACTTGGAAGGGCGATGGAGTGGATTCGCTGAACCTTTCTCTGCTCGACTCGCTGGCATACTACAAGCATTTCCTGCACGCCGGCATGATGACCATGGACCCTTTCACGGGCCACATCAAAGCCTGGGTAGGTGGGCTAGACTACAAATTCTTTCAGTATGACCACGTAAAGCAAGGCAAGCGCCAAGCGGGCTCCACCTTTAAGCCCTTTGTATACCTCACGGCCCTAGATAACGGCTACACCCCCTGCGACCGAATTCGGGATCAGCGTGTAACCATCAACTACGTGGAAAATGGGCAGCCCATGGAGTGGCAACCCGACAACGTTACCCGCGAATACACGGGCATTAATATGACGCTGCGCCATGCCATGGCTCGATCGGTGAACTCGGTTACGGCTCAACTCACCGAGAAAGTAGGGTGGGACAACGTGGTGAAGTACGCGCACAAAGTGGGCATCCGGAGCAATCTGTTGGCGGTGCCCAGCATTGGCCTGGGCTCCGGCGGCGATGTGAGCGTGTATGAGATGGTGAATGCCTACAGTACGTTCGTTAACCAGGGCTTCCGGCCCGAGCCCATGCTCATCACTCGCATTGAGGACCAGAACGGCAACGTCATCAAGCAGTTTGACCCACAGCAGCAACGCGTACTCCCAACGGAAACGGCTTGGCTGATGGTGTACATGCTGCGCGGCGGTATGGAAGAGCCCGGTGGAACTTCCCAGGCCCTCTGGGACTATGAGCTATGGAAGAAGAACAATCAGATTGGCGGCAAAACAGGTACTACTAGTAACTATTCCGATGGCTGGTACATGGGCATTACCAAAGATCTGGTAACAGGCGTGTGGGTAGGTGGCGAAGACCGTAGCATTCACTTCCAAGGCTCGCAGCAGGGCGAAGGTGGCCGCATGGCGTTGCCCATCTTCGGCAAGTACATGGAAAAAGTGTACCGCGACCCAGACCTTGGCATTACAATGGGCCCTTTCCCGCAGCCTACCGTGAAAATCAGCAAGAAGTATAACTGCATCTCTGAAGCAGAACCACGCCGGCGCCGAGTAGAAGCTGTAGATACTATTGTAGTAGACAACTTGCTGGAAAACTTAAACAACGGCACCATGGCAGTGCCAGATAGCCTGTAGGTTGACCTAGAAAGCTTAAAAGCAGTACGCCCCACTTGGCCTAGGCCAGGTGGGGCGTACTGCTTTTACAGGTATAGGGCTTAGTCCTCGTTATAAAAAGATTCCAGCGCGGGCTTTAACTCCGGATATTCGAACGTGAAGCCTTCGTGCTGTACCTTCTCAGCACTAACGCGTTGCGAAGCCAGCACAATCTCACTCATTTCTCCCATTACCAGCTTTAGCCCGAACTCTGGGACCTTTGGCAACACCAAGGGCCGGTGCAGCACTTCGGCCAGGGTTTTGGTAAACTCTTGGTTCGTGACGGGGTGGGGCGAAACGGCGTTGTAGGTGCCTTCCCACTTGGTTTCCTCTAACGACTGGATGAACAACCGGCACAAGTCATCCAGATGAATCCAGGACATATACTGTCGGCCAGAGCCTAACGGGGCGCCCGCCATCATCTTCACAACACGGGCTAGCGGTACCAGGGCACCGCCATCCGGGCTCAGCACAATGCCAATCCGGAAAATAGCCGTCCGGATGTCGCCTTGCGCCACACTTTGGGCCGCTTCTTCCCACTGCTGACATACTTCGGCCAGAAAATCATTGGGAGCGGGGGGCGTCTGCTCATCAACTACGCGGTCATCTTGGTCGCCATAGATGCCGATAGCAGAGGCAGAAATAAACGCTTGCACGTGGTGGTGCCCCTTGGCTAGCTCGCGCGCTACCAGCTTCGTGCCCGCCAGGCGGCTCGACAAGATTTCCCGCTTTCGCTCGTGAGTCCATTTGCCGTCCGAAACGCTACTACCAGCCAGGTTAATGATGTAGTCGGCATATGTGATGGCTGCTTCATCAATAGTACCTGCCTGCGGGTCCCAGCGGAAACCCCGGTAGCGCGATGCGCCCGGATGACGGCTCAGCAGCGCCACCTCGTAGCCTGCGTCAATGAGCATCTCAGCGAGGCGAGTGCCTATCAGGCCGGTGCCACCAGTAATCAGAACTTTGCGGGCCATTAGAAAAAGTTGCCAGGTGGTAGCGCCAGTTGCCTATGTGAGCAACTCAGCGGGTTAGGTAGAGTACGGAGGTGCAAGCTAACAGCCTATAGATAACTCGCAACAGCTATAAGTGTGTAAAGCAGCGGTATCTGCTACTTGCCTATCAGCCGCAGGAATTCTTGGCGCAGGGAATTATCAGTGGTAAAGGCGCCACCATACTCAGCCGTGAGTGTACCGCTGCTAGTGTCGTTTACGCCCCGACTCATCACACAAAGATGGTCGGCCTCTATCAGTACGGCTACATCCTCTGTGCGAAGCGCCTGCTTAAGCTCCTCTGCAATCTGGCGCGTAAGACGCTCCTGCACTTGCGGGCGCCGGGCGTAATACTGCACCACGCGGTTGAGCTTGCTTAGGCCTACCACGTGCTCACCGGGCAAGTACGCCACGTGCGCTTTTCCAATAATGGGCACAAAATGATGCTCACAGCACGAAAACAGCGTAATGTCGCGCTCTACCAGCAGGTTCTGGTACTGGTAGCGGTTTTCAAACAGCTTCACGTCGGGGCGATGCTCGGGGTTGAGACCCCGGAACCACTCCTGCACATACATTTTAGCTACGCGTTTGGGCGTACCGTTCAGGCTGTCATCTGACAGATCGAGCCCAAGCACTTCCATGATCTCGCGGAAGTGGCCAGCAATAGCCGTAATTTTTTCCTCATCACTGAGGGTAAAGGCATCGGAGCGGAGGGGAGTACGGAGCGACGAAGTCAGGTGACCATCGGCCGCCGGAGCTGCGCCATCCGCAGCGGAGGCCGCGGGCACTAGGTTATCCATGGTATTCTACAAAATTGCGTTCGGTCTCATACAGCGTGACCGATAGGCCTAGGTGCGCCGCCAAGTGCGGGCGCAACCGATTCCATATTACGACGGCAATATTTTCGGCCGTGGGGTTGAGGTGGCGGAAGTCTTCCGTGTCGAGGTTGAGGTTCCGATGATCAAAGATATCCAGAATCTCGCGCTTCATCAGGTCGCTGAGGCGCTTCATGTCATATACGTAGCCAGTCTCAGGATCAATTGGCCCAGTAAGGCGCACAATCAACTCATAGTTATGGCCATGGTAATGAGGGTTATTGCACTTGCCAAACACCCGTTGGTTCTGCTCGTCACTCCAGGCAGGGTTGTGCAAACGATGAGCAGCGTTGAAGTGTTCTTTACGACAGACTGTTACTTGCATAGTTGACATCAAACCGGGCGGTGGGGCATTTGTTTGCATTCTCCAAAGAAGAAAGAGGAGTGTATTAGGGCCATGAGTTTGGTCTATATAGCAGCATATATATGCTGTTTTGGTAGTTAAATTATACCGCGTATGACATATTCAACAAAAATGCCCAATCTTCAAAAAAAACAATCTGAGGTATGCGAAGTTGGCTTGCAGTCTATTTAAATTTGATGAGTCGGATATCTGTAAACAAGCCGATTAAACCTGTAAATCATTTCTTCTCAACTCATTCCATTCCATATGAAAAGAGGCGTACTCCTTTCTTTACTGCTAGTATTTGTACTATCGGTAACCAGCTTCGCGCAAAAGTCGCCGGTTGACGAAACGGACATGGCTATCAAAGGCATTCCGCGCAAAGGCCAGCGTGTTTCAGTGCAGCTAGACAGCAAGCGTGTAGAGGATTCCTGGAAAAAGAAGCTCGACACGGAGTTCGGCGGCAAAGTGAAAGTTGACAAAGGTATCTATACCATGGATGGTGTAGTTATCGAGGCTGTTTCTAAAACCCCTATTCGTGTAATCAGCAAGGTGGACGCTGTGCCTACCGGCACTACCGTATGGTGGTCGATTGACTTGGGTAACGCTTACTTGAGCAAAGAAGCTACTCCGGTGCAGTGGAAAGCCGCTGAAGGCTACCTGAAGGATTTCGCTCGCATGCTCTACCGTGAAGACTTGGCCATTCAGGTGGCTGAGGCTGAAAAAGGTCTGGTATCGTCGCAGAACAACCACAACGCCGTAATCGCCAAGGCCGACGCTATCAAGAAAGATATCGAGAAGAATAAGGCCAAGAAGGCTGAAATTCAGCAGCAACTGGCTCAGAATGCCGCTGAATTGCTCCAGTACAACAACATGGTGGACATGAACCTGAAGGAGCAGGAAGCCGCCCGCGCCGACATTGTGAATATGCGTGTGGCTCTGGAAGCTGTGAAGGAGCGCATGAACAAAATTGAGTAGTCAATAGAGAACCTTGTCTATTCTGGAAAGTCCAGTTGGCGCCCGCCAGCTGGACTTTTTGTTTGTCCTTACCTGTAACATCAATAAGGGCTTATGCTAGGCCACTTGCTTACTGCAACTGTGCCTTAATTTGTTGCTCGGCGTATTTCTCATCTTTCCAGCCAGCTATGCGGGTGGCCGCGGATGGATTGCGGTGCTGGAACCAGAGGCCTAGCGCCTGCCGAACCGCCGGGTAGCGTCGTTGAAGCGTAGCCCAGTCAGTAACATCGGGCAGAATGCGTTGGGCAGGACGAGCCGGAACCGCCAAAATAGTTTGCTCCAGGGCGCCGTCCACATCCAGCAATACCACTCCAATAGGGACCACCTCTAAAATGGTACCAGCGGGTGCGCTTTCGGCTAGCACCAAGGCTTGAACCGGCTGCACAGAGGTACTGTTGGCCTGAGTGGTAGAGCGCGTGCCCGGAACAAAGCCATAGTTGCCCGGGAAAGGCAGAAACTCCACTACACGCTCCACACCGGCCTGCTGCGTAGGAACAAACTCATGGGTTGCCGGGTCGTAGTGCTGCTCGTGGTTGGTGCCCGCTGGTATTTCAACTACTACCTGTAGTAGCCGTCGCTCCTTGGAGTAGGGCGGCAAATCAGCATAATCAGTTTGGCAACCTGTGGCTAAACCTAGGCTACTAAGGAGTACTCCGAGCACTAAACCAGAAGCACGCATACACACGGGGCTTAATGAAAATAGACATTCCGAGCTGAGAGCTCCGACCATGCCTAGGCCAGTAGCTTCTCGGCTCGGAATGCCAAGTAACTTAAAATTCAGAAAGGGTAGCGGCTTATTGGGCTAACTGCTCGTCTAAAAGCCGGAAGGGGTTGAGCTGTTCTAGATGAAGCACAAAGCGCAGGCGGTCGGTAAAGTCTTTGCGGCTGCTAGGCAAACCGTCTTGATACTGTGAGCCCGCCACAGGTAGGTACAGCCGGAAGACATTTTTAAACAACGGCAGTACTAAGCCTGCATCGTAGTACAAGCGTTGAGCCCCGCGCGACTCGTACAGCGTCTGAAACTCTTTGGTAGCTCCAAAATCAGCAAATACGGCTAGGCTGGTTATCGGCAGATCAGCTTCCAGATTTAGAGTACTCAGCCAACGCTGACTGTTAGCCTGTAGGCCAGTAGTGGTAGGCATGAAGCTCTTGAAGGCTCCGTCGCGGTCATCGGTTTGGTGCACTTGCGCTGTGAAGGCATCCGAAATCTGCTGACGGTCTAGGAAAGCGGTTTGCCGCCGATAGTCGGGGCTGCCGCTCAGGCCCATGTAGAACTCCGTGAAGTTGGAAGATTGCAGGAACCGGCCTCCAAAAAGGCGGGCTCGTACTTGCTTTTTAGCTGCGTAGTAGCGCCCGTAGGTGGCTGTTGCTCGTAGCAAGGTGGCTTCACTAGATGGGATATCGTCGGCTTGGGAGGGAATGAAATGATTCAGTTCAACGTGTGCTGTCCATTGCTGCAAGGCGTTGCCCTGCTCCACACGGTATTCCAACGACTGAATGCTGCTAGTGCGGCGCAGGTCTTGGTCTTTTATGTACGACAGCGTGCCTTTCAACGAGTGCTGAGGCCGGTCGTAGGCTGAGTGCGGGAGCGTAAGCGTGATGCTAGGTTCCAGCTTCTGGTAGCGTTCAAACCGTTGAACCAACACCCCCGTTACAAGCTGCCGCACGTTCTTCTGGGGCAATACATTGAGGCTGATGTTACCAATGCCATTCAGTTCTTTCCGGTTGAAGCTGTACATGGGCATAGCCAGGAAGTTAAGCTTCTTAGGGGCAAGCGCATTGTTGTAGAAAGCAGCCCCCAGCATAAACTTATCGGAGGTATTAGCGCCAATTACTGGCAACCAGTTGATCGTATTCCGGTCCCAGCGCTCTACGCTGGCTAAAGGCCGAATGTGGAGGGGCTCCCAAGACCGGAAACCGCCTGCTACCTTTAACTGGTCGTCGCGGCGATTTAGTTGAGGGGTTAGGTAACCAGGGTCAATTACCACCGATGCTACTCCTTCCTTGCGGAAGTTGAGTTGTACCTCATCATTTTCATCGCCCTTGGTGCTGCCAAATACTGGTGTCCATTGGGTTTCCAGAACTTTGCCTTGCGCATCAAGAGTGGCTACGGGCACGGAAAACGGAGCCGAACCATCATTGCGAACCAGCACTTTCACTTGCTGGCCTTCCACTAAAAGGTCGGAAAGGTTAGCATCGTAATGTACTTGGTTGGTGAGCATGTCTTTGAAGAACCAGTCAAGCTTTTGCCCGCTCACTTCCTCAAATACCGCTTCCATGTCCTCGGGGTAGGGGTGGCGGAACTGCCAGCGCTGGTAGTAGGCCTGCATGGCCGCGTCAAACTTCTCCTGCCCCAGGTAGCCCGCCAAGTATTTCAGCAGTGAGGCAGTTTTGCCGTACACGATCAAGGAGTAGTTTAATCTACCGTACGCCGCCGACGTGGGGCCGCTGACGGGTTGATCTAGGCTGCGGCTGGCCATGATCTGGTAAGGTACCTGGTTAAGCGCAGTGGCATCAAGACCATCTACGTCCAGCGTACGTGCCAATGCAGGAACCTTTATGAGGAAATTAAACTGGCCGGCTGTTGGGTTGTTGCGCTCCTCCACCCGGTTCTCCACGTAAGAATTCACTCCTTCGTCCATCCACGGGAAGTCACGCTCATTGGAGGCCAGAATACCGTAAAACCAGTTGTGGCCTACCTCGTGCACAATGGCAGCGGGCATGGTTACAGTTACCATCGGGTACTCCATGCCCGACCCGGCACTAAGTGCGCCGTCAACGGCCGTGGCGGAAGCATACGGATACTCGCCTACCCACTGCGAGTAATACGTCAGGGCATCGTTTACTTCCTGCAGCCCTTTTACCCACTTCTCTGCCTCTTTATTAGTGAACATAACCCAGGAGGTTACTTGGCGCCCCGAGGGCAGCGTAACGCCGCTCTTTAGTACGTTGAAACGCTTGTCGGCAAACCAGGCGAAGTCGTGCACTTTATCTTGCACGTAGCGCAACGTTTTCGACTCGGCCGCGGAGGCTGGGAAACTCACATCCTCTCCAAAATCACTCTGCGTTTTCTTAGCTGCTGTAGCGGCTGCTAGTTGATCGAGGCGAGCCTGTTCATCGGGGTTTTGCAGTACGCCTGTTGCCCCCACGGTATAGTTGGCCGGCAGCGTAATCCGCACGTCGAACGTACCGAATTCAGAATAAAACTCTCCCTGATCCAGATAAGGCATCTGGTGCCAGCCTTTCCGGTCGAACACGGCCGGTTTGGGGTACCACTGCGTAATCTGGTAGCTCTGCCCAACGTGCCCAAACCGAGAGAAGGAGTCAGGAATTTTTACTCTGAAAGGAGTGGTAATTGTCACGCTGGCACCCGAAGCAAGTGGCCTAGGCAGCACCAGTTTAGCAATGTCGGGGTTGTTGGGGTCGTACTCAAGTTTGGCGGCCGTGCCGTCCACCTTAAAGTCTAGGCCATCAATGAATCCACGCTGTGCAGCCTTGGCAAACTCAAATGTCCGAAAGCCGTTGCGCAATTGCTGACGGGCAAAGGCTGTGGTATTATCTCGGTAAGCATTAGGCCACAAATGAAACCAGATGTAGGATAACGTACCCGGTGAATTGTTGACGTAGGTAAGCTCCTCCTGACCTGTTAAAATGTGCTGCTTATCATCAAGGGTAACATCAATTGAATAATTGGTTTCCTGCTGCCAGCTAGCTGGGGCAGGCCTAGATTGCGCTTGCGTGCATAAAGGAAGCAGTGCTAACCAGGCACACGATAAAAGTTTTCTCATACAGACGAATAAGAGGAAATGGGCGGGTGATACCACGAAAGTACTCTCTGGCGGCGGATAGCCGCGCCATAACCTTTACTAACCTCTTCCGTTTGCCTTGGTATTCCCTTCCTTAATCCTGCCTACCGGCCTAACTCATTACTTCTATGTCCTTTCATAAGCAGCCCAAAGACGATACTCAGCATCAAAACCACCTCGACGGAGCCGTAAAAATTCTGACCAGCGACTTGCAGGAAGAAGCCTCGCGCTCTGGCCTAGACAATCACTTTCAGCGCTGGATCGAAGACCTGAAAGACGTGAACAACCCCGAGCTGCACCAAATTGTAACAGACATGCAGGCGTTGAAAGCACACTTCGGGGGAGGTACCATTGATAAGAACCTAGTAGCGCAGTTGCTAAGCCGCCTCGGCACGAACACCAGCAAAGCAGCCGTATTCGCGGATAATCCTAACACCGCTGAACGAGTAGCCAACTTGGGGGAAGCCCTTAGCGCTGCCGCCAAGCAGGTACAGTCACCACAGTCAAGCGCCGAGCAGGACTTGAGCCAAGATTCCGCAAGTCGCTAAGCTTACTGTAGCATCGCGTAAGTGCTGCTATCATTGCTGTGTTCAAATTGATGAGCAACAAGCATTCAGCTAGGCCACTCCAGAATATTGGAATTGACCTGTAAAATAGAAAAGCCGGCCTCCTGGTAGGAAGCCGGCTTTTTATATTCTGGGGTGAGAAGCAGCTTAAGCAGTTACTTTCTCAGCAATGTTTAAACGACGCTCCTTGATACGAGCAGCTTTGCCCGACAGGCCACGCAGGTAGAACAGACGAGCACGACGTACTTTACCACGACGGATTACTTCGATCTTGTCGATGTTAGGCGACAAGAGGGGGAAGATACGCTCAGTACCGATCTGGTTCGAGATTTTACGGACGGTGAAAGTTTCGCCGTTCGAGTTGGTGTTCTTGCGCTGGATAACTACACCCTGGAACTGCTGAATGCGCTCCTTGTTGCCCTCACGAATTTTTACGTGAACATTGATGGTGTCACCGGCGGCAAATTCGGGGAAGCTGGCGCGGCGCTCCTGGGATTCCTGCTGAATAAAATCGAGTAGTACGCTCATGGCTGGAAAAACTGTGAAGGACGGCCGCGCCGTCCGAGGTTTCTGTTAAAGAGGCGCAAATATAGCGCTCTATTTTTTAATTGTGAAATGCTGAGATAGGGAAATTGCGAGTTAGTAGTTCTGGCTGCGGTACTTACGGAAGCGTAACAGCAGACCAGCACTTTCACAAAGCCACAACCTCAGTCGGGTAATAAGTCCGGACGCCGCTGGCGGGTCCGTTCTAGCGCTTGGTCGTGGCGCCAAACGTCAATTTTAGGCGTGTTGCCGGAGAGTAGAATTTCGGGCACCTCGTAGCCTCGCCACTCCGCAGGCCGTGTGTACACGGGCGGGGAGAGCAGGTTGTCCTGAAACGAGTCGCTTAGGGCCGATTCTTCGTTACCGAGTACGCCGGGAAGAAGCCGCACAATAGCATCTACTAAAATAGCAGCTCCTAGTTCTCCACCGCTCAACACATAATCACCCACACTGATTTCATGGGTAATGTAGGCCTGGCGGATTCGCTCGTCAACGCCCTTATAGTGCCCGCATAGCAGCAGCAGGTTGCCAGCTAAGGATAGCCGGTTTACGAGTGGCTGGCGTAGCGTTTCTCCATCGGGAGTTAAGTAGATGATGGCATCATAGCTGCGTTGGGCCATTAGCTCGTCGAAACAAGCTGCAATAGGCTCTACCCGTAGTACCATACCAGCCCCGCCGCCAAATACGTAATCGTCAATCTGGCCGTGCTTGTTAATGGCATAGCGGCGCAGATCATGCAGATGAATCTCGGCTAGTCCTTTATCCTGGGCGCGCTTTACAATGGAGTGCGCAAAAGGGCTAACCAACAAATCCGGCTGGCACGTGACAATGTCGATCCGCATGATGGGGTGGCCTACTCGTCTTCCAGTGGTTCGTCCCGATCCCGCGAGCCTGATGACAAGTACACGTCAAGCAAGCCTTCCGGCAAACTCACGTATAACTTACGCTCCTGCTCATCAGCCCGTGAAATCAATTCATCTACCACCGGGATCAGCACCTCTTTGCCCTGATAGCGCATGGCTAGCAAGTCTTGCTGAGGTAGCTCGTAGAAAGTCTCTACGGTGCCCAAGGTGCCCAGTTGCTCATCTACTACGGTGTAGCCGATGACATCATGAAAGTAGAACTGATCTTCCTCCAGCTTGGGCAGCTCTGCCAAAGGGCGCCAGAGCTTCGCATTACGAAGCGGCTCAGCGTCTTCCACGCGGTCAATGCCTTTGAGCTTGAACAGCACACGGTTTTCGGCCTGGGGCTGAACCTTCTCTACCTCGTAGGCCACTAGCTTGCCAGGTGCTGAAGGCAGCTCCAGCAATACCGACTTAAGCTTGCGGTAATCATCAAGGTCGTCTACGTCGAAGAAAGCCACCACGAAGCCTTTCAGGCCGTGCGGCTTCCCAAGGGAACCGAGTTGGTAGCAGTCGTCGAGAGTCATGAGAACGAAATCAGGAGAGGAAAAACGTGAGAAGGTGATGAGGGAGCACAAGAAGTGTGGCGGCAATAGTCCGCAGCACTTCTTATTGCCTCATCACCTTCATCCGTATACCTAAAACTAGGCGCCAGCTTCCTCCGTGGTGTCAGCCGAAGCTTCAGCCGTTTCGGTAGCGTCGCCTTCAGCAGCGGGAGCGGCAGCAGCCAGAGCAGCAGCCTGCTTCTGACGCTGAGCTTCAGCACGAGCTTCTTTAACTTTGGTTTCAGCAGCCAGAGCAGCTTTGCGAGCTTCCTCTTTAGCAGTGCCGATGTTGGTACGCTTGCCTTCGATCTTAGCGTCTTTCTGCTCTTTCCAGTCGGTGTAGCGCTGGTCAGCCGTTTCCTGCGAAATAGCGCCTTTGATTACACCAAGCTGCAGGTGCTTACGGTAAAGCACACCACGGTAAGAGAGCATAGCACGCACCGTATCGGTGGGCTGGGCACCTTTCATGATCCACTCAAATGCCTTGTCGCCATCGAAGTTGATGGTAGCAGGGTTGGTCTGAGGGTTGTAGGTACCGATTTTCTCGATGAAGCGGCCGTCGCGGGGCGAACGGGAGTCAGCAACAACGATGTCGAATTGAGCGGCCTTTTTGCGGCCACGGCGGGCGAGGCGGATTTTAACTGCCATAAACCGGGTTGGTTAAGCGACGCATCTCGTGCGTCTGATTGAAAGTGAGGCGCAAAGGTAGGGAAAAGTCCGGTAGAATAGAACCGTTGCTTTATGATTCTGGAAGAAAGTCGGCTGCTACAGAACTAGTAGTAGTTAGCTCATGAAGATTTAACCTCGCTAGGCCAGTCCAGAAGTGTGATATTATGAATTGAACTAAGAAAGCAAAAAGGGCTGCCCCGCCAGCGGAACAGCCCTTCTACAGTATGTTGGCAATGCTTAGGCAGCCATTTTCTTGGTTGGCTTCTTATCAGCCGGTGCCTCTACTTTGCGCTTAATTTTCACAACGCCTACTTTATCCATACCCCAAATAAACATGTAAGTAGGGTCAAACTCCCACCACTTTACGCCGAAATTAACGCGCATGGGCAGTTTGTGGTGATTGTTCTGGAACAGCTCCCCAAAAGCGAGGAAGTCTAGGGCCAGGGTATTCTTAGAGTGGTCGTGGTTGTCGAAGTTCTGATAGCCATACTTGTGCCCACCCCAGTTCACGATAGCGCCGTGAATGGGGCCCATCAGGAAGTGGATGGGCAGCAGCAGAAACTGCCACCAGGCCGTAGCAAACTGCACGTAGAACAGCACATAGAGGGCGCCCCAACCAATGCGTGAGTACCATTTGTCGCCCAGGTTCTCAACGGCCGCCCACTCTGGGTAATCACCCTCAAAACGCTCTGCTAACTCGTAGCGCTTGTTGAGCACATCATTGTAGATGTTCTTGGTCTTCCACATCATCGAAAAAGCATTCGATGAGAAGAGGGGAGAGTGGGGGTCCAGCTCCGTGTCGGAATAGGCGTGGTGCATGCGGTGAAGCAGCGCGTATGCCCGCGGCGACAGGAAAGAAGAGCCCTGGCAGATGTACGTGAACAGGAAGAAGAATTTCTCCCAGAACTTGTTCATCGTGAACATCTTGTGGGCCGCATAGCGGTGCAGATAGAAAGTCTGCGTGAAGAGCGACAAATAGTAGTGCGCTACGAAGAAAACGAGTATCGCCATGGGCCAAAAAAGAGGTGAAACAGAGCTAGAAGCAGCTAGTACTCATTCCGCAAAAGCTCGAAAGCTAAGGATAAGTTCAGCAGCTAGTTTGCAAAACTACTGCCAGGGTACTGCTGCCTGCAATTTCCCTATATAAAAGGCCAAAATGTTGTTCAGCCTTACGAGGGTTGCTACGCGCACGAGCAAAAAAGCCGCCAGCAGAGGTGGCAAACTGTGTGCTGAACACTTACAGCTGCTAGGCCACTTGTGGGTCTGGACACAGTTCGCCACCTGTGCTGGCGGCTACTTTATGAAGTACGCGATTTAATAATACGTTTTGGCAGCTTCCCAGTGGGCAATGTCAGGCACGGGAGCTTCAAAGCACATAGCCTCTTTCGTGACGGGGTGCTGCAACTCTAGCCGGCGGGCATGCAGGGCAATGCTAACGTCGGGCAAGGGAGCCAGGAAACCGTATTTTACGTCACCCACAATAGGGGTGCCTAGGCCAGTGCTAAGCTGCACCCGAATCTGGTGGGGACGACCCGTGATGGGGTTTACTTGTACCAGCCACCGGGTACCCGCCTGGCCTAGCACCTGGTAGTCCAGATCTGATTTCAGCCCTTGTCCGTGGCGCTCTGAGTACGCCTTAGTAGTGTTACGAATGGGGTCTTTTACCAGCCAGTGGGTTAGGTGGCCACTGGTAGGCTCGGGGCACTTGCCGGTCAGCGCCCAATACGTTTTATGCACCTTATTGTCGCGGAACATCTCATTGAGGCGACTTAGGGCTTTGCTGGTTTTGGCCAGCGCTACTACCCCACTCACTGGCCGGTCGAGACGATGCGCTACGCCTACGAAGGCGGCACCAGGCTTCTTGTACTTAAAACGTAGGTATTCTTCCGCTTTGGCAGAAAGAGGCTCATCGCCAGTGGCATCACCCTGCACAAGCAGGCCGGCGGGCTTGTTAATAATGAGCAGATGGTTGTCTTCGAACAGAATTTCTTTCCGTTCCGACCACAGATTCGGACGATTCACTAGCGGGAAATGGGCAATGAACAATGAGCCCCAAACAAGTATTAGCGGCTTGCTTGATCAAATGAGGCAGCGGGCGTACTGCTCATGATAACTGTTTAGGGAGATTAATAAGCTTCGTCGGGAGTAGGGAAGTCGCGGCCCTTTACGTCCTGAATGTAGCGCTGTACCGCATCGTGCATAACGTCGCCGAGGTCAGCGTAGCGCCGCAGGAAGCGTGGCTTAAATTCCTTGGTAATGCCCAGCATATCGTGCACTACCAGCACCTGGCCATCCACATCGGGGCCGGCCCCGATACCAATTACGGGAATTGTTAGTTTTTCGGCTACTTGTTTAGCCAGCGCCGACGGGATTTTCTCGAGTACCAGCGCGAAGCAGCCAATTTCCTCTAGTAGCAGGGCATCTTCAATGAGCTTCTGGGCTTCAGCTTCTTCCTTGGCCCGCACAGTGTACGTGCCAAACTTATAGATGCTCTGCGGAGTGAGGCCCAAGTGGCCCATTACTGGAATGCCAGCCGTAAGAATGCGAATGATGCTGTCCTTGATTTCGGCACCCCCTTCAAGTTTGATACCGTGCCCCCCCGACTCTTTCATGATGCGGATGGCAGAGCGGAGCGCCTCCGATGAATTACCCTGGTAAGAGCCAAACGGCATGTCTACCACCACAAAGGCCCGCTTCACCGCCCGCACTACAGACTGGGCATGATAAATCATCTGATCCAGCGTGATGGGCAGCGTAGTTTCATGGCCGGCCATAACATTTGAGGCCGAGTCGCCGACAAGTAGCACGTCGATGCCGGCGCCGTCCAGAATCTGCGCCATCGAGAAGTCGTAGGCCGTGAGCATGGAAATTTTCTCGCCGCGCTGCTTCATGGCCAGCAATTGATGCGTGGTCACAAGCTTGACTTCTTTGTGCTGAGACATAGTAAAAGGGGATGGTAAGGCTGAAGAGGAAAGAAGGAAACAGCTCATCCGTTAGCAAACAGATGACGGCCCAAAACTGCAGAAATTTTCCGCAACTGTTAATCAACTTAGTCTTACTCCAGTGCCCCGGTATGTGCGCTAGGCCAGTTGGGCACTATTTCAAGCACAGGAAACTATCCGGGTGGCCTATCACGCCATAGCCAGCTCCTGCCGCTAATAGTTTAGGAAGGTGCGGTTGCGGCTCAGCTTCAAGCTCTGCAGTAGCGCCGACTTGGCTGCGATTGTCACAAAATAACCGCGTGTGGGGCCAAACGGGCGCCAGTTGCCATTAATCTGCCAGCAATGCAAGTCCTTGAACACGTCAAGCGAGGTGAAAGCTGGGTTCTTATTAACAAAGTCGTAGTTGGTGCTAAAGCCGAAGCGGAGCGTTTCAGTAAGCTTTACCGAGCCGTTCAGGTTGAGGCTTACCGCCGTATACGGTGACCTGCGGGGCCGGTATAGCCGCTCGGGTAGGGGGCCCTGGTTAGCATAGGTAGCCGTGAGGTTAGTGCTCAGGTCCCAGGGAATCTCGAAATCCACGTAGTCCTCGTAGGGGTCGAGGCGAGTAGGTGAACCGAGGGTAGGGTCGTTGGCGGGAGCGACAGGCCGCTTGATAGCCGATTTTCGGTCGCCAGAGCTCGGATTGAATTGGTAGCTAATGGTAAGGTTAGCCGATGATAAGCGAGCAATTTTCTTTTTCTGCTGGTCCCACAGATAATGGTTAATCGCGCGCCCGGTAGAGTCTTGCTGGTAGAATACAAAGTTGCTGTTCACCAGTAAGTTGAGCTTACGTGCTACCTGCGTGCGGAATACGATACCCAGTGGGCTCAGATTAAAGGCAGTATCCGCAAAGTTGTAGCCAATGTTGAAATCTAGGCCATCAATCAGGCTGACCTTATTGAAAGGAGTAGTACCCGTAGTATCGTTATTGTTACGCACCTTCATCTCCACAGAGTTCTGGAGAGAAAAGTTAATAGCGCTGACCTTCCGTGTGGTAGGTACACCGAAGAGAAAACCATTGTAGCGAGGCAGCAACTGTGCGTTTTGATAAGGCTGACCATTAGCCTTCAGTAGATCCTCGAGGGCTGGGTCATTTCGGAAAGGGCGACCTGTTGTTGGGTCAACTAAGTCTTCTAGTTCGGTAATACCAAAAGCGCCGCTGGTAAGGGTGTTATCAGGCGAAAATTGGTAGCTCAAACTAGGTGTAACTTTATGCCTGAGTGCTTGAATTTTATGTGTGCCCTTACGCACAATAGTCCCGTAGAAGTTAGTACTCAGGTTAGCACCATAAGAAGCACTATTCAAGCGCTTAAACCCATTCGTAGTATCGATCCGGACAGCACGAGCAACAGAGTTGTAGCTATAGTTGAGACTCTTGAAGTACCAGACCTCATTGTAATTAACGCTAGGGTTGAAGTTGAAGTGCTTCAGCAGCGTGTAGTTACCTAATGTAATCTGAAACTGGTGCTGAATGCCGTTTTGAGAGTTACGCAGTAACTTATTGAAGTTCTCCGGTTTAAACGGAATGACACCAGTTTCGCGGGAGCCACCTAGTACTGGAATGGCGCCACCGTTGAGCAGCGTTTGAGAAGTGGCGTTGGAAATGCGGTTCTGGCCTACCAGTGTGTAGGCAACTGCCAACTGCTCGTAAAACTTGCCCCGTGGTTCTAGGCCTACTAGATCGTAGAGGTATTGCCGGGCCACGCCCACCGTTACGTCAGGCAGCGTAAAGTTCATAGTACCCGTCTGGGTGTTCTGAGACTGGCTGAGTTGCAGGGCGTAATTAATAGGTGAGTTGCGGATCTGCTTTGAATAAGAGATAGTAGAGGAGAAAGCCGATTGCAGGTAATTGCGAACGTTGTAAGAGTTCTGCCGGTAATAGTTATTGCTACTGATATTTACGTTGGCTGAAAAACGCCCCCCGTTAGGACGAGCTACAGGCGAGTGATTCCACGCCAGCGCATAATTCTTCGATGAGCGGGGAACATTATAGCCCGGGTTGGTATTCGCGTCAGTCGAGCCAAGAAGCTGCGCAGTGGGCTGAGAGCTGTAGTTGAAAGAAAGCAGGCCGCTGAACCGATAACGGGTAATGTACTGCATTTCTGCGGTGCCTCGCCAGCCACCAAACCGGTCGGCGTTGCCGGAGTAGATGTCGCCGGTAAGGCGCACACCAATGTGGTCGTTAGCAGCCCAGTAGTAGCCGCCATTGCGCAGGAAAAAGCCCCGGTCGGCTGCTTGGCCAAACGTAGGAATCAGCAAGCCCGAAGCGCGCTTGTTGCTCTTTGGGGTTGGGAAATAGCCGAACAGGAAGCCTAGTGGCGTCGGAATGTCCCCGATAACCAAGTTGAAAGGACCCGTCACGACCTTCTCGCCCGGTATCACCTTCATCTTGGAGGCGTTGATATAAAAGTGCGGGTCTTCGAGGTTGCAGGTGGTGTAGCGGCCCCGCACCCCAAACAACTCATTCCGGTCGTTCTTTTTAATAGTTTCGGCGTGGATGTAGCCCTCGCCCATATTCGTGACGACATCGGTGATGCGGCCCCGCTTGGTTTTGGTATTATAGTCGATGCGGTTCGCCTGGTAGGTACTGCCCCCGTCTTTAAATACCGGCCGATCCTGCAGCCGACCAGTGGAATCTTGGCGACCTTCGGCCGTGACAATGTTGGTGCTATAGTCTACCGTAATTTTGGCCGACTGAATGTTCATGTCGCCGTAGTCCACGTTGGCCTTGTCGTACAGAATAGCGCGCTTGTTCTGCACCTCAAACCGGATGGAGTCTTTGGCCTTGTACTTCACGGTTGTTTCCACGGCACCCTTGCGGCCGCCAGCAGCCACCCGCAACGAGTCGGGAGAGCCAGTTACTAGGCCTAGCGTATCACTCCGAGTTGGCGCGTTAGGCTGCGGGGCATTGATGACACGTGGCGCTGGGCGCACGTCGGCGGGCACGTTGGTAGTGCGCGGCCGCTGTTGTGCTAGGCCAGGCTGAGTTGCCGCCAAGCCCAACAGCAGTGAAAATAGTAGGAAGAAGAACCGTGGCCGTTGGCCGGGTGCGTCTAAAATCAGATGAAACACAGGCGCTAGCGGGGCCACGTAGTTTTTATCGTTTATTTTGTGGCGGTTTGCAAAGGTAGCGGGTAGCTACTCCAACTAACGAACTCCGTGCGGAATATTGTAGCTCTCAGCGCGGCGGGCCTGTTATTTTTCGCCGGCTCGTCGCGGGCTGTTGTGCCGGATGCTCCGGTACCGGCCCCCTCCAGGTATCATTTGCGCACTGTTGTGCTTGACGCCGGCCACGGCGGCAAGGATAGAGGGTGTGCCGGCGTGAAAGCCCGCGAGGCTGATGTGGCCCTGAAAATTATTCTGGCACTGGGCCGCCAGATAGAGGAGGAGATGCCCGAAGTGAAAGTGGTATACACCCGCAGGACCGACGTGTTCGTGGAACTCGCCGACCGGGCTGGTATTGCCAACAAGCACAATGCCGACCTGTTCATCTCTGTGCACTGCAATGCTTCATCGCCGTCGGCTAATGGCACCGAGGTCTGGACTATGGGCCCGCACAAAACGGATGCTAACCTCTCGGTAGCTAAGCGCGAAAACGCCGTAATTCTGCAGGAAGACAACTACAAGGAGAGATACAACGGCTTCGATCCTACTTCGCCCCAGAGTCATATTCTATTCTCGCTCTACCAAAGCGCCCACATTGTGAATAGCATCCGGTTTGCGCAGAAGGTAGATAAGCAGTTGCGCACTACGGTAGGCCGCCCCTCGCGGGGGGTGAAGCAGGCGGGCTTTCTGGTGCTTTGGAAGTCAACTATGCCCTCAGTGCTGATAGAGTCGGGCTTCCTGACGAACCGCACCGAAGAACAGTATCTGAACGATAAAGCGGGGCAAACGTATATAGCTGCAGGCATCTACCGCGCCTTCCGCGACTACAAAAATGAGTTGGAGGCGATGAACGGCGAATAGGCCTAGGCCACCTCGTCTGATCGGTTTCTACCTCTCCGCTACTCTCTCACTTTACTCTGGCCCCTGTGTCGAAAGAAATAAAAGTGGCCCTCTTGGGCATCGTCGCTATTGCCTTGCTAGTGCTGGGCTTCAATTTTCTGAAGGGCAGTAACCTGCTTTCTTCTGACAGAACCTACTATGCCAAATACGATAACGTAGATGGGCTAACCATTGGCAACCCGGTTATTCTCAACGGTATCAAAGTAGGGCAGGTAAAAGAAATGAGCCTGATTCCGGAAGAAGGCAACCGGGTAAGGGTTGCCGTGGAGCTTCAGAAGGGCGTGACCGTCGGCGACTCTACCGTGGCTAGCCTGAGTGGCTCACTGCTCGGTTCGAAAACTATTACGCTGTTCCTAGGCAAGAATACCAAGGTATATGATGGCGGCGAAGAGCTACGCTCTTACACGGTGGCCAGCATCACCGATGCGTTCCAGGCTAAAGCACTACCCGTCCTGGGTACCGTTGACTCAACGCTGATTAAGGTAAACGGCTTCCTGAATAAGGATGCTAAAGTGAGCCTGCAGGCCACCTTGCAAAATGCCCAGGGCAGCACCGAGGCCCTTAAAAATTTGCTGCTGATGAACCAGCGCAACATCAACCAGATTACCACCAATATGGCGCGCCTGACCGCTGACCTAAATAAGACTAGCGCCAAGTTCGACCGTATCGCCAGCAACTTCGCTCTGCTCAGCGACTCCTTGAAGAACGCCCCGGTAGGCCCCGCCATGCGCAAGCTCAATGCTACCATGACGGAAGCCCAGGGAACCATGACTACCCTAAATCGCTCCCTCACCGATCAGAAGGGCTCATTGGGTAAGCTCATCAATGATACGCTGCTCTACAACAACCTCAACGCCACGGCGGCTAGCACCAACACCCTGCTCACCGACTTCCAAGCCAACCCCAAGCGCTACGTGCACTTCTCAGTATTTGGTGGCGGTAAGGACAAGACCAAGAAAGAGGTGGAAACCACTACTACCAAGCCTAATGGCACCACCGTAGAAACGGAAGCCAAGACCACGGTGAAGTAAGCCTGCTAGGCCAGTTCCACATTCTGCTTACCTTTGAAATCCGCCCACCCAGGCGGATTTCTTGCTTTCCCACCTACAGTGAATGAGTAAAGTGGTGACGTAGTGAGCTCGGAGTTTAGCTGGCGCTGCTAGCACCATCTAGGCCGGTATAACTACCTCCTCGCTCATTCACTCTCACCGCTCATTCCCGCTTCCCACCCTTCCTATCCCACCCATGAATCTCGAATTCAACAAGAACGAAGACAGCAGTAAGCAACTGAATTTTCAGCTCCAGCAGCGCCTCAAACGCGTGCAGCTTGGCGGCGGCGAAAAGCGCATTGCGGCCCACAAAAGCAAAGGCAAGCTGACCGCCCGTGAGCGAATCGACTACCTGCTCGATAAGGATTCGGAAACCATTGAAATTGGGGCCTTCGCCGGCGAGGGGATGTACCCGGAGGAGGGCGGCTGCCCTAGCGGTGGCGTGGTAGTAGTAGTGGGATGGGTGCAAGGCCGGCAGTGCGTGGTAGTGGCTAACGATGCCACCGTGAAGGCCGGCGCCTGGTTCCCGATTACGGCTAAGAAGAACCTGCGGGCTCAGGAAATCAGCATCGAAAACAAGCTGCCCATCATCTACCTCGTCGACTCGGCGGGGGTGTACCTGCCCATGCAGGACGAAATCTTCCCCGATAAGGAACACTTCGGCCGCATCTTCCGCAACAACGCCGTGATGAGCAGCATGGGCATTGTGCAGCTGGCCGCCATCATGGGCCCGTGCGTGGCCGGTGGCGCCTATCTGCCCATTATGAGCGACGAGGCCATGATTGTAGATGGTACCGGCTCGGTATTCCTGGCGGGCTCCTATCTGGTGAAGTCGGCCATTGGGGAGAGCATCGACAACGAAACGCTCGGCGGGGCCACTACCCACTCCGAAATTTCGGGCGTGACGGACTATAAGTTTGCCAATGACGAAGAGTGCCTCGACCATATCCGGAACATCTTCGATAAACTGGGTGGGCAGGCTACGGCCGGTTTCTCGCGCAAAGCCGCCGCGCCGCCTAAAGAGAACCCCCAGGAGATTCTAGGCCTGTTGCCCGCCGACCGCGCCAAGCCCTACGACATGATGGACATCATCAACCGCTTGGTCGATAACTCGGAGTTTGAGCCTTACAAAGACCTATATGGCCAAACGCTGATTTGTGGCCTAGCGCGCATTGATGGTTGGGCCGTGGGCATTGTGGCCAACCAGCGCAAAATTGTGAAGACCAAGAAGGGCGCCATGCAGATGGGCGGCGTTATTTACAGTGACTCAGCCGACAAAGCCGCGCGCTTCATCATGAACTGCAACCAGAAGAAGATTCCGCTGGTGTTCCTGCACGACGTGTCGGGCTTCATGGTGGGCTCGCAGAGTGAGCATGGCGGCATCATTAAGGACGGCGCCAAGATGGTGAATGCCATGAGCAACTCGGTAGTGCCGAAGTTCTCGGTTATCATCGGCAACAGCTATGGAGCCGGCAACTACGCCATGTGCGGCAAGGCCTACGACCCGCGCCTGATTGTAGCGTGGCCTACCGCCCAGCTAGCCGTGATGAGCGGCGCCGCCGCCGCCAACACCCTTCTCCAAATCCAGGTTGCCTCCCTAAAAGCCAAATGCGAGGAAATTACGCCCGAAGCCGAGAAGGAACTGCTAGACCGCATCAAAGCTCGCTACGACGAGCAACTGTCGCCCTACTACGCCGCAGCCCGCCTCTGGGTAGATGCTATTATTGACCCGCTGGAAACTCGCAAAGTCATTTCCCAAGGCATATCCATGGCTAACCATGCGCCGATTGAGAAGGCCTACAACGTGGGTGTAATTCAGGTTTGATTCATATTGTAAATAAGTTTGTATGTTATTTCGAATAAAGAAATCATATAAGTCGTCAATGACGACAGATCAGGTATATCAGTTTCTAGAATATATATCGTTAAAAGAATCGGGTATATGGAAGCTAAAAAGTAAAGCCTACGATGTCAAGGTTGACGGGACTCGTTTTTTAATAAGAAAGCGTGGAGGAGGTGCTAATGGCGCTATTCAGCCACTTATAAAAGGCCAAGTTGTGCAAACTGATTTTGTGCAACTTAATTTAGATATAAAACCATCATACCATATTATTCTGTTTAGCTTTTTGGCTGGTTTTATATCATTGTTTTTTATTCTATCTGATGATAAAATGACTATTAATAATGAGTTTAGAGCCCCTACCTTGCTTGAGAGAATAGGTATGGCATTGTTTGTTTTATTAATACCTGCAGTTATATCATATTTCAAAACTATTCAGCCAGTTCAAAATGCAGAAAAATGGTTAATTAGGAGGTTGAAGCTTGAACCGATATTTAATTAACAGTTCTACTGTGCGGCCCGCCAGCACCACCCGGTGCTGCGGGCCGCTTTCATTAGGATATGCCGCAATATTCCGTTTTCTAGATACCTTTTGTCGTGATACTACTTATTTTATCCAGATGAAAAGAATACTATGCCTACTGCTGTTGGCGGGCAGTATAAATTCAGCTCTAGGCCAGTCTGCTAAGAAGCAGAAGGTGTTTACGGAGGACATTGACCGTTTTTGGGTGGCCTACGACAGTATCCGGACCACAGCGAACCGCACTAAGCAGCTGGCCTACATCAACAACTTGTATATCAAGCCGGGTACTGAGGGGCTGGCGGCGTTCATGAAGGCGCGTGACTATTCGGCGGAACTGTGGGTGGACCTGATTAACAAGCTGCCAAAGTATTGGGCATCCATCCGGCCGAATACGCTGGCGGTGAAAACGAAAACCAAGGATATTGAAAAGAGCATTCGGCGGTTTAAGCGGCTGTATCCGGAGATGCGGGAGGCCAGCATGTACTTTACCATCGGTGGGTTGCGCTCGGGCGGTACGGTAGATGGGAGTAAGGTGCTTATCGGGACAGAAATAGCTACCGGAAATGCGCAAACAGATGTTTCGGAGTTTAAGAATCCGTGGCTGCCGGGCGTATTCAAGGAGCAGTCCATGGACAACATCGTTCCGCTGAACGTGCACGAATACGTGCACACCCAACAGCACGAGGGTGGGGCCAACCTGCTAGGCCAGTCGCTGAAGGAGGGTGCCTGCGACTTTGTAACCGAGCTGATTATGGGTAAGCCGCTCCAGGGGACTTACTTTACCTATGGGGCCGCCCACGAGCAGGAGCTGCGGGAAGCGTTCAAGCAGGAAATGTTTACCACTTATTATGCCCATTGGCTGTACAACGGCTCCACCGCCAGCACCACCGCCGATTTGGGCTATTACATGGGCTATGCCATCAACAAGGCCTACTATGCGCCGGCCAAGAGCAAGCGGCAGGCGGTGAAGGAAATAATCGAGCTGGACTATGCTAACCCGGAAGCCGTAGAGCGCTTCGTGAAGCAGTCGGGCTACTACCCCGAAGGCTGGGACAAAGCAGCACTGTTGGCCGGGTTTACGGCTCGCCAGCCGGTGGTGTTAGGCACTCTGCCCGCTACCAATGGCACCGCAGAACTCGACGCTACTGACCGGACATTAGTAATTCAGTTCGATAGAGAAATGGGGGAGGGGATGTCATTCAGCCCTGGTCCTCGCGGCAAAGAATACTTCCCGCTGAAAAAGCCCGTAGGCTTTTCTACTGACCACAAGTCTTTTACCGTGGAGATGGAGCTGCAGCCTCACCACGAATACGAGTTTGTCGTGACCGTGATGCCGCGCGGCTTCATCTCCAAAGACGGCTACCTGCTGCGGCAGGACTATCCCATTAGGTTCAAGACAAAGTAGAGGGGGCTCGGTAAGAGGAAGCAATATTTTGTCTGTAATCTATGTCTGCTTCTACTTTAAAACTGCTCTTCGTTTGTACAATCAACCGTATGCGAAGCGCTACCGCACAGAAATTGTATCAGGAAGATCCGCGCTTCGAAGTAAAATCTGCTGGCACGGCAGCTTCAGCACTGCAGGTACTGAGTACTGAGCTTCTTGATTGGGCCGATACGGTGATAGTTATGGAGAAAGGACACCGCAATTTTATCCGGAAGCATTTCCCCTTAGTGTATCAGCAAAAGAGAATTGTCTGCTTGTATATTCCTGACGAGTACGATTTCATGCAACCAACCTTGCAATACTTGCTGCGCGAAAAAGTAGAGGATGTTTACCGTCGTGGGTTATTAGGCTGATTTCGGGCGATAGAATAGAGTCAAACTTCTCGGCCACCTACCTTTGCGGCCCACTCCAAAACATCTTCGCCGTGACCGACCAGAATACCGCCGCTTTTGACAAGGCCCGCACCGGCCTCTGGACCAGCCTGCAAAAGCACCTGACGGCCGTGTATGGCGCCGAGAAAACCTTCCTGGCCGCCACTGCTTTCGTAGAGGCGTTTCCGTTTGCGCTGCACTCAGCCACCGAGGAGCAGCAGGCCGACTACGCCAGCGCCCGCCGTGGCCTCCGCGATTTGTACACCGACGAAACCAACCAGCTCGACACGCTGGTAAAAGCCATCCGCACTAAAGGGTACTCCGAGGATCAGAAGAAGCAGCTTTACCTCCTTATTCTGGGGTACATGGATATTGCCGCTTCGGTGTTTGAGCTGCTGATTACCCATGTGCCCGCCAAGCAGCCCGAGGATGAGGAGCTAGCTGCCACAGTGGCTAAGTTTGAGCGGGTGCGGAAATTTGCCCGCCTGAATGTGAAGGGAATAGCGGGGCTACTGGCCTAGAAAGCAGCGTTCCGAAAAGGTGTTATCTTCCAGGGAAGTCCACCTCGTAACCCTTTTCGCCATGACCGCCGACTACCTCACCAGCGTCCGGAAACAGTTCGAGTACTACAAGCAACTGGGGGAGAAAACTTCGCCCAACTCCCCGACGAGGCCCTGTTCTGGCAGTACAATGCCGAGAGCAACAGCATTGCCACCATCGTAAAGCACCTGTGGGGCAACATGCTCTCCCGCTGGACGGACTTTCTGACCACCGACGGTGAGAAGGAGTGGCGTCAGCGCGAAGCCGAGTTTGACAACGACATTCAGAGCCGGGAAGAGCTACTAGCAAAGTGGGAGCAGGGGTGGCAGTGCCTGTTTGCGGCGCTGGATTCCGTCACGCCCGAAAACAGCCACCAGACGGTGTACATCCGCAACCAGGGTCATTCCATTACGGAGGCCATCAACCGACAGCTGGCTCACTACCCGTACCACATCGGGCAGATTGTGTTTATCGGGAAGATGGTGCGCAACGGGGAGTGGCAGTCGTTGTCGATTCCGCGGGGGAATTCCCAGGCCTACAACGCCGAGAAGTTTGCCCAGCCCGCGCGCAAAGCGCATTTCACCGATGAGTACCTGAAAGGCACCGCCCGGGAGGCCTAGCCAGAATTTACGGCTGAGCTTGGTTGCCATATTTTATGCGGCCCCGACGGCAACCTTCCCGTATAGCCCTCAGACATAACCCCTGAAGACTATGGCGAAGAAGACTGTCTCGGAAATTATAGTAGATACCCTGATTGCGGCGGGCGTGAAGCGTGTGTACGGCGTGGTGGGCGACTCCCTCAACGGCATCACCGACGAAATTCGGGCGCGAGAAGGTATTGAGTGGATCCACGTTCGGAATGAAGAAGCCGGGGCGTTTGCCGCCGGGGCCGAGGCCCACGTAACGGGTACCCTGGCAGTGTGCGCCGGTAGCTGCGGCCCCGGCAACACCCACCTGCTTAATGGTCTCTATGACTGCCACCGCAGCCGCGTGCCGGTGCTGGCCATTGCCGCCCAAATCCCCAGTATCGAAATAGGAACCCAGTATTTCCAGGAAACTCACCCCGAGAACACCTTCAAGGAGTGCAGCGCCTACTGTGAGCTGATAGGCCACCCCGACCAAACCGTGCGCACCACGGAAGTAGCCATTCAAACGGCCCTCACCCAGCGAGGCGTGGCGGTGATAGTAGTGCCCGGCGACATCAGCCACCAGAAGACGGAAGCCCCGGAGCCGCGCCTGCCCGTATTGCGCAGCCGCGCCACCCTAGTGCCCGCTATCGAAGACCTGCGCGCCGCCGCCGACCTGTTGAATACTTGTGATAAAGTGACTATTATGGCCGGAGCTGGCTGTGCAGATGCCCATGCGGATTTGCTGCAAGTAGCCGAAGCTCTGGGTGCCCCCGTAGTACACGCCCTGCGCGGCAAAGAGTACGTGGAGGCCAACAACCCCTACGATGTAGGGCTGAGTGGCCTACTGGGCTTCACTTCGGGCTATGAGGCCCTAATGGCCGCCGACGCCATGCTGTTGCTCGGCACCGACTTCCCCTATACTCAGTTCCTGAATCAGGAAGCGCGCAACGTGCAGGTTGACGTACGAGGCGAGCACATTGGTCGTCGCGCTCGGGTAGAGGTAGGCCTAGTGGGTGATGTGGCTGCTACTCTGCAAGCCCTGCTGCCGTTGCTCAACCATAAATCGGACCGCCGCCACCTGGAAAAGGCCTTGGATAACTACCGTGAGGCCCGCCAAGACCTAGACGAACTGGCTACCGGGGAGCCCGGCGACACCAGCATGCACCCGCAGTACGTGGCGCGCCTGCTGAATGAGCAAGCCGCCGAAGACGCCATTTTCACCTGCGACGTAGGTACTCCCACCATCTGGGCAGCACGCTACCTCCGCTTCAACGGACAGCGCCGCCTCATTGGCTCCTTCAACCACGGCAGTATGGCCAACGCTATGCCCCAGGCCCTGGGCGCACAACTGGCCTACCCCAACCGGCAGGTAATTGCGCTGGCCGGCGACGGTGGTTTTGCCATGCTCATGGGCGAGTTGCTGACGCTCAAGCAGCTGAAGACACCCGTGAAAGTGGTCATCTTCAACAATAACAGCTTGGGCTTTGTGGAGCTGGAAATGAAGGCGGCCGGTATTCTGGAATATGGCACCGAGCTAGAAAACCCCAACTTCGCGGCCCTAGCCGAAGCCGCTGGGGTGCGCGGCATCCGCGTCACTGACCCTGCCGATCTGCCCACGGCCATTACTGAAATGCTGGCCCACCCCGGCCCCGTTATTCTCGATGCCGTTGTGAAACGCACAGAGCTCTCCATGCCGCCCACCATCGACGCCAGCCAGGTGAAGGGCTTCAGTCTCTACACGCTCAAGGCTATTATGAATGGCCGAGGAGATGAGGTGCTGGAAATGGCCAAAACCAATCTGTTGCGGTAGACTAACCCGTCATGTCGAGCTTGTCGAGGCCTCTCGCGTGCTGACGTTGCCCGCTAGCTCGCCCTAAAAGCACGTCATCCTGAGCTTGCGAAGGATCTTATCACGTTAGTACGCAGCGCTAGGCCAGTCGTTCATACGGGGTAAGATCCTTCCTGCGTCAGGATGACGTGCTAATTGGGCTGTTCTAGACTAGTTTGATTACTACCATAACCTCAGCACGCGAGATGTCTCGACAAGCTCGACATGATGGGTAGTTAGTACATCGCCTACACAGCCCACTGTTATAACGCCTAGGCCAGTATGTATAGTTGGCCTAGGCGCTTTGGGAAATATAGTATCTGGCTGATTGAACATTCTGATGGCCGCCAGGTGTTATTTCCAGGCAACTTGCCGTGATGAAACCGCGTCGGTTGCGTTTATTTGCCCTTCTCGTATGCCGGGCGGCCTGCGCCGCCGACCCGCAGCTTAGCTACATGACCAACAAAGAAATCAAAGCCCTCATCTCGCTGCTTGACGATCCGGAAATTGCCCCGCAGATTCAGGAGAAAATCCAGACGCTGGGGGAGAGCATCATTCCGTTCCTCGAAGAGTCGTGGGAAGAAACCCTGGATACTCAGCAGCAGCAGCGGCTCGAAGATCTGATTCATCACTTACAGTTTGATGGCCTGCAACAACGCCTGCGCGTGTGGCGCGACTCCGGTGGTGAGAACCTGCTGGAGGGCATGTGGCTCCTAAACTCCTACCAGTACCCCGACGCCGACTTTCAGGTGCTAAACCGCGCCATTGAGCAACTGCGCTTTGAGGTCTGGACGCTCCTGCAGCCCGAGATGCACCCCGCCGACCAGGTGCAGACGCTGAACCACGTGCTATTCAGAACCCACAAGTTCGCGGCCAACACCCAGAACTTTCATTCGCCGGCCAACTCCATGCTGCACCTAGTGCTGGAAACCCGGCGCGGCAACCCGCTTACCCTGTGCGTGATTTACCTGCTGGTGGCCCAGCGCCTGAAGCTGCCGGTGTACGGTGTGAACCTGCCCAACCTGTTCGTGCTGACGTACCGCCCGGAAAACCCGGCCGTGGAGCCGTTTTACATCAACTGCTACAACCGCGGGTTGGTACTGTCGCGTACCGATATCGAACACTACATCGGCCAGCTCAACCTCACGCCGAACGAGATATTCTTTGAGCCCTGCTCCCATATCGACATTGTGCGGCGCGCCCTACGCAACCTGCAACTGAGCTTTGAGAAGCTGCAGGAGCCCGCCAAAGCCGCCGAAGTAGGCCAGCTCCTTTCTATCCTCACCGACTCGCCTAACACCGACGCGACTCCTGATGAGGAATAGTCTTCCGTTTACTTGAAGCATAAAAAAAGCCTCCCGCTCTACGTAGGAGGCTTTTTTTATGCTTCAAGTAAACGGAAGATAGGACTGGCCTAGTTTTGCTTTATTAGGCAGCCAGCAGCCCGCTTGTCGGTAACGCCGGCGGCGCGCCCGGCCAGCACGTTGTCGAGGGCTTGTTGCAGGTAGCGCTCCTTCACGTAGGCCTCTACTTGGGCGTTGTCGTCGATGGCGCCTTTGTAGCGCACTGCAAATCCGTCGCCTACAGGTTGCAGCAAAATGGCCTCGGGGGTTTTGGTGGCACCCAGCATGGCGCTTACTTTCTGGCCTTCATCTACCAGGAGCGGAACGTCGGCGCCGCCCGTGGTCTTGATTTTAAGCTTTTCGGCATCGGTGCCATCGGCGCTGGCCTCCAAGTTAATGGGCGTGTCGATGAACAAGAACTCTACGCCCCGCCCGCTGTAGCCCGAAGCAAGCGTGCTCAAGCGGTTTTGATACAGGCGCGAGAAGGCGCAGTTGGGGTTCACAAACACCACGACTACCGCTTTCTTGCCTGCGTAGCTCTTGAGCGATACTTCCGTATTAGCGCTGTTCTTGAGGCTAAAATCAGCAACCGAACGGCTGCCTTGAGCCCGGGCTACGCTAACGGCCACCGTACAGAAAAGCAGGGCTGCCGCAGTAATAATCGAGATTCGACGAAGAGACATGCAGGTTGGAAAAATGGTGATTAAGTGATTGAGTGACTTAGTGAGCATGCTGTTCGACTGGCCTAGGGCGCGCCACTGGCGCAGAAAGGAGGTCAAACTCACCACTTCACAAATTCACCATTTCACTGAGGGCGTAAGTTAGGATGTAATTGGGAGGTACGCGCTGGTAGTAAATCTGGTGTTGGCTGCGAGAGTTTTCGAGGAGCAGGTGTCCCGTCAACACACCGGCCTCTCGCAGTCCAAACGGTTCGAGCACTAGTTGCTCTTTCAACACCAGGCCCCGGCGACTGTGCAGTTTGTAAAGCGTCTCCTTGGCACTCCAGTAGAGACTGTATTTCACTGCATCGTCGCCGGCGTCGGCCCGTTCGGCTTCCGATAGAAACCGCGGCGCCAACTGTTGCGCTTTGGTTCTTACCAGCTCAATATCTGTGCCAACCGCCCCGCGGGGGTCTAGCAATACCGCCACCCACTCGCCAGAATGTGAAATAGATAGGCCTAGGCCCGGCAGCTCCGCAAAGTAGGGGCGGCCGTTGGGGTCGTTGTGCAGGGTGGCGGGCGCATCGTTCACTTCCCGCAGAAGCTGATGCGCCAGTACCCGCCCCGCTAGCCACTGCCGGGCGCGCAGCTCGTCGCGGCCATCGGGGTAACGGGCGAGGTAGTGCGGTTGCGCTGGCAGCAGGTCCCACAGCGCCGGAATGGTCTCGGTAAGCTGCCACAGGCCTAGCACGGCCGTTTGCGATACCGGAGTGATGGAGTGTAAAGGCAACTTGACGAGATGAAGTGACGAGATGATGGAGTAGTGAGGTAAAGGTACGGCAGCACAGCGGGTGCTTCGTCCTCGCCATGACAACCGTACCTTTGTTTCCTATTCACCTCCATCACCTTCTTACTCCATCACCTCTTGTCTTCCATTTACCGCCCCCAGGTTCAGAAACTCGCCTCTCTTACCGGTCACCGCGACTGCGTGTACGCGCTGGCGGGCACGCCGGGGCAGGAGGTGTTCTACTCCGCTGGCGCCGATGGGATGGTGGCCGCCTGGAGTGCCGACCACCCGGAGCGCGACGGCGAACTGGTGGCGAAAGTTGAGAACAGCGTGTACGCCCTGCTACACCTGCCCCAGCGAAATCTGCTGCTGCTAGGCCACAACTTCCAAGGGCTGCAGGGCATTGATCTGCAGGAAAAGAAACTGGCCTACGCTACCGCTTTACCGCCCGCCGCCATTTTTGATATGGTGTATTCACAGGCCCGGCAGCGGCTTTACGTAGCTCTCGGCGACGGAACTCTGGCAGTGCTGCGGGCCACTGACTTCAAAGTAGAGCAGTTGCTGAAGCTGTCGGATAAAAGTCTGCGCTGCCTGGCCTTGCATGAGAAGCGTGGCGAACTGGCCGTTGGGGGTTCCGATTGGCTCGTGCGGGTGCTAGATGCCGACTCCTTGCAAGTGAAGCAAGTACTGGAGGGGGCCACCAACTCGGTATTCACGGTGGCCTACGCGCCCGATGGCCGCACCCTCTTTACGGCCGGCCGCGACGCTCACCTGCGCACTTGGGATGTGGCGGCTGGCTACCAGTCCGCGGCCAGCGTGGTGGCCCACATGTTCACCATCAACCACGTGGCCTTCTCACCCGATGGGCAGTACTTCGCCACCTGCAGCATGGACAAAAGCATCAAGCTCTGGGATACGGCTACACTCACGCTCCTGCGGGTGCTTGATAGGGCTCGGCACGCTGGGCACGGCACCTCCGTAAACAAGTTATTTTGGCCGGGAAGGCAGAATAGGCTAGTTTCGTGTAGCGACGACCGCAGCCTCGCGGTCTGGGAGCTTAGTAGTGAGTAGTGAGAAAAAGGAGGCAGCAGTGGCCTAGGCCACTACCCGTAGCCATCTTATTTCCCGTACCCGGTTCCTGGCTACTCAATACCTAATCCGCAGTACCACCCATGAAAATTACCGCTCTCGATATCCGGCAGAAAACCTTTGAAAAAGCCTTCCGCGGCCTTGATAAGGACGAAGTACAAGCCTTTTTGCTCACGCTTTCTCAGCAGTGGGAGCGGATGGGCGACGAAAACCGGGAGCTACGCCTGAAGCTCGACCACGCCACGCAGGAGGTGAGCAAAATGCGGGAGGTGGAAACCAGCCTCTACCGCACACTCAAAACAGCCGAAGACACTGGTAACAGCATCACCGAGCAAGCCCAGCGCGACGCCCAGCTGCGCATTCGGGAAGCCCAGCTGCAGGCTGAACAGCTCCTGGCCGATGCCCGCCAGAAGGCGCGTACCGTGGTAGATGAGGCTTATCAGCAGGCTGAGCGTGCTATTGCCGATATGCAAAAGGAAGTGACTGGCCTAGGCCAGGAATGCCAGCGCCTAGAGAACGTACTGGAAGGGTTGGTGGGTGACCTGCACCGTCTGGCTTCTGATGCGCTCGATAAGGTGGAAAAGGCGAAAGCTCGACCCAAAGCCAGCACCGCCGCCATCCTTTCGCGGGCGGCTAGCGTAAAAGTGAATCGTTCGCAACCCGCCGACGACTCACCTAAAAAAGACGCTACCATGCATACTACTCTTTCCTCTACCTCATCTGTTGCTGCCGTAGCCGGCGGCAACGCTGCTTCCTTCGGTGGCTCAGCGGCCGTAACCGAGCCCCGTTCCGTGGTAGCTCAGCCCGGCGCCTACAACCCCAAGCCCGGCCAGCAACCCGACCCCGGTGCTCCGGCCCAAACGCCCGGCCCCGAAATTGACCGCCCCGGTGCTCCCCGCGAAAACCCCGGCATCTCGCCCGGCCCCCACGTTGACCCCATCGCGCCCTCACACGTGCCCGACCCCATGGCGCCCCAGGTAGACCCCATTGCTCCCGATATTCAGCCCGTAACCCCCAACCACCCCGAAATTGCTCAGCCTTCGCCGGCTACGCACCCCGGTCACCCTGGTATGGCGGCTACCGCTACGCTAGGCGAGAAATCTTTCTTCGACGAAATCTAGCATCAGCTAAACGCGGAAAGATCGTATTCTGCGTCATTTGCTCCTCCGAAGCCTGCCTTTCCGGTAGGCTTCGTTGTTTTGTAGCTGGGAAGAACAACCGGCTAGGCCACTAGCGCGCTTCTCAATTTCACCACTTCACAAATTCACCACATGGGTCAGATTGCACTGGAAGGAATGGAGTTTTTTGCTTTTCACGGGTACTATGATGAAGAGCAGAAAATCGGCAATAAGTATGGAGTTGACCTATATATCGATACCGACCTGCACGCCGCCGGGGCTTCCGACAAGCTGCACGAAACCGTTAACTACGAGGTCCTCTACCGTGTGGTAACCGAAGAAATGCTGGCCCCCGCCCGCCTTCTAGAGCACCTAGGCCACCGCGTAATGGACCGGGTCATGGAGGAATTCCCTTACATCGAGGGCGTGCGCATCAGCGTCTCGAAATTCAACCCGCCGCTGGGCGGCATTTGCCACCGCGCCCGCGTAACGCTGGAACGGCGGCGGGCCTAGATCTAACAGTTCACTAGAAAACGCAAGCAATAAGGCGGCTCCGTGGTGCATGGCACTGCGGAGCCGCTGCTGTTTTAAGGGGGTGATGAAAAATATTTTCCTACCTCTGTAACGAATGGTAAATCGGGTGGTACTCCTGACAACTCTCCCGCCAAAAGCTCTTTCTACCCCGTGCAAAGCCCCAGCGACGAAACCCTGATGGAGCAAGTCCGTGACAACGACCTCGACCAGCTATCCACGCTGTTTGAGCGTTACCAAGGGCTGCTGTTTGGCTTTCTGCTGCGGCTCACCAACGACCGGGACACCGCCCAGGATTTAGTGCAGAACGTGTTTCTGCGCATCCTGAAATACCGGGCCAGCTACCAGTCGACCCATCCGTTTAAGGCCTGGATCTACCAACTGGCCCGCAACGTGTACGCCGACCATTGGAAGAAGCACCACGTGCCGGCCGGCGACCTGGAAGTGGCCGAGCGGACGCCCACCCTGCGCCGCGCTGCCATGGCCGGCGTGGCAGCCTCCTACGATGGGCAGGACGTGCAGGAAGCCTTAGCTCTGCTGCCCTCCGCCCAGCGCGAGATTCTGGTGCTGCACCGCTTCCAGGGCTTCGACTACGCCGAGATAGGGGAGATGCTGGGCTGCTCAGAAGGAGCGGCCCGCGTGAAAGCGCATCGGGCCCTGGAGGCCCTGCGCAAAATTTACTTCAGCTGATTTTTCGACTACCTAGTCATGTTACCGAACGAAAACCATTTGCCTACTTCGCCTGACTGCTCTGACCTGGAGCCGTTGCTGGTGGATTATGCCGCCCGCACCCTGCCGCCCGCCGAGCGGGCCCAGGTAGCGGCCCACCTGGCGCAGTGCCCGGCCTGCCAAGAGAAGGCCGACCAATATAGCATCCTCCTCACTGCTCTTGACGACCTGCCCCCCGTGCTACCACCCATGGGCCTGCGCGACGATTTCCAGGCCATGCTGGCCGCGGAAAAAGCGAAGCTGCCTACCAGCAGCCAGCCTAAGTCACATGAGGCGAAAGTGGTACCAATGCATCCGACCACAGGAACTTCAACGGCATCGAATACCGTGATGTGGCTGCGGATTGCGGCTAGCATTGCACTGCTGGCGGTGGGTACGGTATTCGGGTTGCTGCTGCGTCAGCCGGCCGCGCCAGAAGTAGCGGCCGTTACGCCCGCCGCTGATGCGCAGCAACTGGCGGCCCGGCTCACGGCCGCTACCCAGCAGCCCGCTACGGCCAGCCACCGCATTCAGTTGGTAAGTGAGGCCTCCGGCAACTCCCGCCCCGGCGACCCTACCGTGCTGGTGCTGATCAACACGCTCAATGCTGACCCAAACCCCAACGTGCGTCTGGCAGCGGCTGAAGCCCTCTACCGCCTACGGGCCGACTCCTTGGTAGCTCCGGCGCTCATCCAGGCCCTGCCCGTGCAGACCGACCCCAACGTGCAGATTACCCTGATTGAGCTGCTCGTGAAGCTGCGCGACAAGCAGGCCGTACCCCAACTCAAACGCCTTTCCCAGCGCCCCGACGCGCTACCCGCCGTGCGCGACCAAGCTCGCCAGGGCATTAGCATTCTGATTTAACATTTTCTTCTCTAGTGTGGAAACAGGTCGACAACGGGAGTCCGCGGCTCCCGATTGCCCGACCGAATCCATCTGCAACTGACTCCTTCTTATGAAAAAGCATAGATTTCTTCTCTTCTTCGGCCTGCTGTTAGCCGGCACTGCCGCCCAGGCCCAAGAGTACCGCACCAAGCTCAGCGGCTCCGACCGCAAAGTGGTTATTGAGATGCAGTACGGCAGCGAAGTGACCGTGGAAGGCTACGAGGGCGACGAACTCATCATCAAAGGCGACAAAGCCGAAGAGCCGCCCAAGCGCGCCGAAGGCCTGCGGGCCGTGTATAACTCGGCCGTGGACAACACCCGCATGGGCCTAGCTGTAACTAAGGAGGCCAATACAGTGCGCATCGTGAAAGCGTCGCGTCAAGATGGGCATTACACCATTCGGGTCCCACGTAACGCCGATGTGGTGTACCGGGAAGTGCAGTGGGGCGGCGGGGCTGTACTGCTGCAAAACCTACAGGGTAAGCTGGAAGTGGCTATGAAGAGCGCCGATGCCAAGCTGCTAAACGTAGCGGGCCCCGTAGTAGCTAACAGTACCAGCGGCGACATCACAGTGCGCTACAACTCCCTGGGCAACGGCCCCAGCTCTATCTCCAACATCAGCGGCGCTATTGATGTGGCCCTGCCCACCGCAACCAAAGCCACGCTGACCATGCGCACCATCTCGGGCGAGGTGTACACCGACTTCGATATTGCTTTGCCTAAACCCGCCAACAGCAATGGCCTGACCCAGATCGGCGGGCAGACGCTCAACGGTGCTATCAATGGGGGCGGCACTTCCATCTCGCTCAAAAATGTGAGCGGCGACGTGTACGTGCGCAAAGCCAAATAGTGCATTCCTAGGCCAGGATCTATTCTTTCACCTTTCTACTTCCTTCCCCATGTTTCGTTTCTTGCTGTTGCTGTCGGTCCTGGTCGGACTGAGCAGCCTGGGAGCTTACGCCCAAAAAGTACTCGAACAAAAGGCCGCTATGCCCTCCGGGCAGCGCCTGAACCTGGAGCTGAAACACGCCACGGCTATAAAAATCCATCCGGCTAGTGGCTCCGAGATGGTACTGCGCGCCACCGTCACCATCAACGGCGGGCAGTTGAATGAGGCCATTACCCTCACCTCCAACAAGACGGCCGAGGGCTATACCATCACTTCGAACCTGGATGAAAAGCTAGTGCAAACCAGCCAGGTAACTACTTGCCCCGATGGCGAAGGTGCTACCCGTTGGGGCGGCAACTGGCGCAATGGCCAAGCTACTGGCGGGGGTATTTGCCTTAAAATGGAAGTAGACGTGGCAGTGCCCGCCGGCGTGGCGGTGCGCGTGAACACCATTAGCGGAAACATTGAAGTTAACGGCGTAACGGCCCCCCTGGACGTGAAATCTATCAGCGGCTTCGTGGATGTAAACTGGCCCGCCCAACAGAACGCCGACATAGCGTTTAAAACTATTACCGGCGAAGTATATACTGATCAAGATATAGCTTTCGTTAATCGCAAGGAAAACCCCATTGTGGGGTACCAGGTGCGCGGTACGCTGGGCAACGGCGGCGGTCCTGCCGTGCGGCTAGAGTCAGTGAGTGGGGATGTCTACTTCCGCAAGCGGAAGTAGCCGGGGGCTGCCAGGCCACGCTATATGCTGCTGGGGTGGCACCCGGCACAAGAGAGTGGCCTAGCAAGAATCTTTAGCAGGGGCAAAAATCTTTGCCTTGGTTAGCTAGGGAATGTAGAAGCAGGTGAGGTATTAAGTTGATAGTCAATAATAAAATAATAAACGAAATATTTCGTAGGTGCACTTGGTTGTATAGAGGCAATACTATATGTTTACCCTACGAAATATTTCGTATTGATAATGTGACCTAAAGCCGCCTCAGCCCTGGGTCACTACACCTCAGCCGGGTAGAGTAAAGGAGGGTATTCCCTGAGTGCTTACGCAGTCAATAACAACTTTTGCCAGGGGTGGCGCTAGGCCACTCCCGGTCCTTTTTCTCTGAGTTTTTCCGCTTTTTCTCTTTCCCCTCGCTACAGCTCCCTGAGTTGCTAGCCAGGTAGTTACGTGCCTTATCAATTTTCTTTTCAGCTTACTTAAGTCGTTGATATGCTTCGTTATACATTCGGATTATGGGCATTTCTGAGCAGCATTTGCATGCTGTGGGCCCAAACGGCCACCGCTGCTGATACGGGCCGCCTCACCGGTACGGTGCTCAATGCCACTACCAAGCGGCCCGTAGAATTTGCGACGGTAACCCTGCTTAGTCCTGGCAGCACCACGCCCATTACCGGGGCCACCTGCGACGACAAAGGCGCTTTTGTGCTGGATAAGCTGGCCGCCGGAGATTATAAGCTGACGGTCAGTTTTGTGGGTTTCGCGACTAAAACCGTGGAAAAAGTAACGGTAGGCACCACCACTGTCTCACTAGGCCAGTTGCTGCTGGCGCCTTCTACTCAGCAGCTCGGGGAGGTGCAGGTAGTGGGGCAGAAGGAGCTGGTAGAAACCCGTGCCGACCGCATAGTCTATAATGCCGAGAAAGATATCAGCAATGCCGGCGCTACGGCGGCCGAAATGCTGCGCAAAGTGCCCCTACTCACCGTAGATGCCGATGGCAACGTGGAGCTGCGCGGCTCTACCAGCGTACGGGTGCTCATCAACGGCAAGCCAAGCTCCATTCTGGCTAGCAGCGTGGCCGACGCCCTGCGCCGCCTGCCCGCCGACAAGGTGAAATCAGTGGAAGTTATTACCTCGCCTTCGGCTAAGTATGACGCCGAAGGCACGGGCGGCGTAATCAACATCATTTTGAAGAAGAACGACCTGACCGGCGTAACGGGCTCGGTAAACCTGTCGGCGGGCACCCGCAACAGTAACTTCAACAGCAGCCTCAGCATCCGCCAGGGCAAGCTCGGCATTAACCCCGAGTTGGGCTCTTACGCGCATTACAACCCTAACCGGGGCAGCGTAGACCGTACCGATTTCCTGGGCGAAGGGCAAACGGCCCGGCTCCTGCAGCAGCGGGAGGGCCGCAACAGTGGGGGTGGCATTTACGGGCGCCTGGGCTTCGACTACGACCTGACCGAGAAAGATGCCTTCAACGTAGGCATCTACACCGACCTCTACCACTCCACGGGCACCCAAACCATCCGGTCGAGCTACGTGGCGCCGCAGACCGTTGACCAGTTCACGCGTGAGATTCGGCGGCCGTGGGGCCCTAACTGGTGGCCCGAGCTGAACCTAAATGGTGGCTACACCCACACCTTCAAGCCCAAGCAGGAGCTAAGCCTGCTGGCCTTACAGAGCCGCTCCGCCAATACCAGCGCCTATAACCTTGATCAAACGCGACCCGAGACTGGCCTAGACTACCTGGAAACCAGCCGGAACAAGCGGCGCAGCCGCGAAACCACCCTGCAGCTCGATTATTCCCAGCCTCTGGATAGCACCAACCTGCTGGAGCTAGGCGCCAAAACCATCCTGCGCAATGAGCAAAGCGACTACCGCATTGAGGCCGACAGCCTCGATGGCCGTGGCCTGGTGTTTGTGCCGGCTCGCTCCAACGAGTTTCGCTACGACCAGAACGTGTTTGCCGCTTACGGTACCTACGGCTTCAGCTTGCCCCAGAATTACAGCATTAAGGCCGGGGCCCGCGTGGAGCATACCCGTGTAAACGGTGACTTCCTATCGAGCAGCACCACGGTGCGGCAGCGCTACACCAACCTCGTCCCGACGCTGACCATTTCCCGCGACTTTGGTAAGGAGAAGGAGCAAAAGATTAAGCTGAGCTACGCCCGGCGTTTGCAACGGCCATCCATCTACATGCTCAACCCATACCTGGATATTAGCAACCGGCGGGTGGCCAGCTCCGGCAACCCCAACCTGACGGCGGAGTTAACCGATGCCTATGAGCTGGGCTACAGCACTACCGTCAAGAAAACCACCCTGAATATTTCGGGCTACTGGCGCCAGACCAACAACGCCTTTCAGCCCTTTGCCAGCAACGTGCCCGCCAGCCAGCTTATCCCCGGCGACACCTCCAACGCGACTATTTTCTACACACGGCCCCAGAACGTGGCCCGCCGCGCCACCTACGGCCTCAATCTGTACGGCTCAACCAAGCTCACCGACAAGTGGACCCTAAACGGAAGCGTAAATGGCTACTACCTGTCGGTGAAAAGCGCCGCGTTGGGTATCGGCAATCAGGGCTGGATTTACAACGGCAACCTCACCTCGGCCTGGACCTTTGAGCACGGCCTGAGCGCGCAAGCCGCAGTGTATGTCAACTCGCCCCGGGTGTTTTTGCAGGGCCGCACCAACGGCAACGTGTGGCATACCCTGTCGGTGAAGAAGGAGCTGTTCGAGAAGAAAGGCAGTCTGTCCTTGGCCGTTGAAAACCCCTTTGCCCGCACCATTCGCTACGCGGCCACGCTGGAACAGGAGGGTGTCTTCGTCTCCCAGGATGTGAATTATGGATATAACCGCGCCGTGCGCCTGAGCTTCAATTGGCAGTTCGGCAAGATGGACTCCGCGCCTGCCAAAAACCGCAAGACCATTCAGAACGACGACCTGCAAGGCGGCAAAGGGTAGGAGAGTGGCCTAGGAAGCGGGGATGATAGCTATCTAAACGCGCACGTCATCCTGAGAGCAGCGAAGCATTTTACCCCGCGTGAATGACTGGCCTAGCGCCTCGTGCTACCGTGACAAGATCCTTCGCTCTGCTCAACATGATGTGCTGAGGTAAGTACACAGAAATATTCGCCTGTTCTTCAGGCATAGGTGCTTGACAATAAATTAATTGGGCGTGCAAAAGTAATATTGTACGAAATAAATCGTAGATTATGCTTGCATGTACGACGCGCTTCGTATATGTTTGATGTACGAACTACTTCGTAGGATAAACAGCCCGCTCATGAACAAGTCACCCGCTCCCAAACCTACTGAATCTGAACTGGAAATTCTGCAAGTGCTCTGGCAATATGGGCCTAGCACCGTCCGGTTCGTCAATGACGAGCTCAGCAAGAAGCGCGACGTAGGGTACACCACCACGCTCAAGCTGCTGCAGTTAATGCTGGAGAAAACCCTGGTTTTCCGCGACGATGAGAGCAAGACCCACATTTACCGGGCAGCCGTGCGCGAGGAGGAAACCCAGGGCCTGCTGCTCGACCGCTTCGTGGAGTCAACCTTCGGTGGCTCGGCCATGAAGCTGGTGATGCAGGCGCTCGGCAACCGCCGCACCTCGCAGGAGGAGCTCCAGCAGATCCGGCGCTTGCTCAACGACATCGAGATTAAGAACGACACCACCCCACCCTCAACCAATGAAGCCCCATGAACTGGCTCGAACAACTCTTGCCGCCCGCGCTGATTCGCGCCCTGGGCTGGACCTTAGTGCACTCGTTGTGGCAGGGCGCGGTGGTTGCGCTGGCCCTGGCCGGGTTGCTGCTGCTGTTGCAGCGGCACCGCGCGGTGGTGCGCTACAACACGGCTGCCGCTGCCTTAGTGGCGCTGCTGGTACTGGCGGGCATCACGTTTGGGCGGTACTATACCGCCGCGCGTGCTGAGCACCAAACCGCAGCAGTAGCGGTAACGACCGATGCTGCGATGCCGGACGCCCCCACTGCCTCTGCAGAGCAACCGGCCGCTGCTACAGTAGCACCTGCAACTACTGCCGTAACAGCTGAGGCGGCCGTGGCTTCGGAAGTTGCGCCGGCTCCGGCTGGCTTGCAGGCGTGGCTCACCTATTTTGATCAGAACCTGCCCGTATTAGTGGCCGCCTGGCTGCTAGGCCTGTTGGCTATGACTCTGCGCTTGCTAGGCGGACTGGCCTACGTGCAGCGCCTGCGCCGCTACCGCGTGCAGCCGCTGGGCCAGGAATGGCAGGAACGCCTAAGCGCCCTTGCCAGTCGGGCCGGCTTGCACCAGCCTATTGAGCTGCTGGAGTCGGCGCTGGTGCGGGTGCCGGTGGTGGTAGGCCACCTGCGGCCCGTGGTGCTGCTGCCTCTGGGCACAGTGACGGGCTTGAGCCAGACGTATCTAGAGGCCATTCTGGCCCACGAGTTGGCCCACGTAGCGCGCCGCGACTATCTGGTGAACTTGCTGCAGTCGGTGGCCGAAACGTTGTTCTTCTATCACCCTGCCGTGTGGTTCCTGACGGCCTGCCTGCGCACTGAGCGCGAAAACTGCTGCGACGACATGGCCACCGCCATGGTGGGCGGCAACCCGCTCACGGTAGCCCGCGCCCTGGCGGCCCTGGCCGAGCTGAGCGCCGTACCGGCCACACCGGCGCAGTTGGCACTGTCGGCGCTGGGGCCCGATGGCTCCGTACTGGGCCGTATTAAGCGGCTGGTGCAGGGCCGCACGGCTCCTACCTTCTCCGAGGGCTTTATGGCCGCGTGCGTAGTGTTGGGTGGTATGGTACTCCTGACCTCGGCGGTAGCCATGGCCGATCCTAGGCCAAACAGCCCCGATGATAAAGAAGGAGGTGCCCTTAGCAAGTTGCCCTTCCTGCAAGCCGCACCCAACACCAACCTAGTAGCGCATAAGGAACTGCTGGATGCCGAAGATGCTGAGGAGGCCGAGGATGCAGTAGAAATACTGGATGAGGCTGCTGCGGCACCTGCCTTGCAGGACGATGATGACGACGACAAAGGCAAGAAGCACCGCAAGCGCAACAAGCAAGTAGTAGTGGTGCAGGAGGGCGCCCGCCGCCCCGGTACTGTCGTTATTGAGAAGGACAAAAAAGGCCGCCTGACGGATCTGTACGTGGATGGTCGGCGCGTAGAAACGGCATCAGTCGATAAGAAGAGCAAGAAAAACAAGCAGGACGTAGAGGTAATTAGCGTGGGCCCCAACGGTCGGGTGTGGAGCAGTGCTACCCCAGGCTCTGATTTCCGTTTCAACGACAATTTCTCTCGTGTGTTTACCGTACCCAGAGGCGGTATAAGCGAGGCCGATTTGAGCCGGATTCGTCGGCAGGCAGAGGCCGGGGCCCAGTTGTGGCGCGTGAATCCGGAGCTGAAAGCCCTGACGTTTAACATCGACCGCAGTGAGCTGGAGCGCACCACGCGCCGGGCGCTGGCTCAAGCCGAGCAGAACTTGCGCGAGGCCCAAGGCAATGCTACCTCCGAAGAAGAAATGGAGCGGCTAGAAAAAGCCCTGGACAAGCTGCGCGACCAGCGCGAAGAAATGGAAGACCGCCTGCGGGAAGGCAGCGGCGCCCACCGCCAATTTGAGGAGCTTAAAGGCCTCAATGGCAACTTCCGGGTGCTGAGTGGTAACGTGCTGCGCCTGGAAGACAGCGAAGCTACCCGCCGCATGGCCGATGCGGCCCGGCGCGAAAGTGAGCTGGCCCGCCGCGAAAGCGACAAAGCTCGGCGCGAGGGTGATGTTGCCCGCCGCATCAGTGAGCTCGACCGCCGCCGCGACCTGGCCTACAAGCAAAAAAATCAGAAGGAAGCCACGCGGCTAGGCCAGGAAATAACGGCCCTGGAGCGGCAGCTAGCAACGGCTCACCGCGAAACCGAGGCTGCCCACCGGGAAACCGAAGCAGCCCACCGCGAAACGGAACGCGTAGAGCGCGAAACCACTCTGCGGGGCTCCGCCCGCGTAGGCACCAGCTTCCGCACCAGCAGTGGGGGAGATGAGGCCCTGCGCCGCGAGTTGCTCAAGGATGGCCTGATTGAGGATGACGGTAACTTCCAGTTCAAGCTTAATAGCACCGAGCTTATCGTGAATGGGAAGAAGCAGCCCGCAGCCGTACACGCGAAATACCTGAAGCTGGTGGAAACCCAAACGGGCAATAAGCTCACGAAGGGCTCGTACAACATTACCCGCAACACCTCTAGCAACAGCAGCACGAGCTACGGTGATGCGCCCGCGCCTCCTAGGCCACCCCGGGCTCCGCGAGCCATGACTCCGCCCGTGCCGCCGGTACCGCCCGTGCCCGCTGCCCCGGCCGCTCCTTCTGCACCAGCCGCGCCCGGTGTGCCAGGTGCTCCTGGTGTTCCCGCCCCTCCAGCGCCACCCCGCCTCGACTCCGACGAAATTCGGGCGGAGCTGCGCAAAGACGGATTGCTGGGTGCCAACGAGAAAGCCTTTCAGTTTCAGCTCAATGACCAAGGACTGACAGTGAACGGCAAAAAGCAATCTGAGGCCCTGACCAACAAGTACCGGCAGATGCTGGATGTCCCGGCTACGAAAGACAGCAAGGGCAGCAAAACCAGCCGCAACATTCAAATAAATGTGAGTGAATAGAGGCCTAGCGCCCCTTAAAAAGGCCACCGCTGCAACGGTGGCCTTTTTTTATCATGAAGTTTATGTGAAGAGGCAACGGTACAGCCCTTGCCGGCATCTATTGCCACATTCCGCGCCCGCTATATACTGGCGCCGCTACCTCGTCCCGACCTGGCCTAGGCCAGTGCCTCGGGTGTTACCCACCCCCTACGTACCCGCTTGTCCCACTTCTCCGCCCACCCACACGCCGTGAATTGCTTCCGTGTGTTCCTGCTACTTTGGCTAACTACGCTCACTGGCCTAGCCCAGGCGCAATCTGCCAGCACCTCCGACAACACGACTACGGCTGCGCAAGCCGCCGTGCCGGCCCCCAAGCGCCAGCTCCAGGCCCTGCGCATCACTGAGGCCATTAAGCTCGATGGCCTGCTGGATGAGCCCATCTGGCAGCAGGCGCCCATTGCCACCGACTTCATCCAGAACCGCCCCAACCCCGGCCCCCACGAGAAGCACCCCACCGAAGTACGCGTGCTCTACGACGACGCCAACCTCTATGTGGGCGCCATCATGCACGATGTGTCGCAGGACTCGATTATGCGGGAGCTAAGTGCCCGCGACGACATTGGCAACTCTGACTTCTTCGGTATTTTTCTGGATACCTACCACGACCAGCTCAACGGCTACAGCTTCATTGTAAGCACGGGCGGGGTGCAGGTAGATGCGCGCTACTCGCCGGCCGGCGGGGAAGATGGCAACTGGAACGCCGTGTGGGACTCGCGCACCACCATGCGCGGCACCGACTGGCTTTGTGAAATGCGCATTCCGTACTCGGCTATCCGCTTCAGCAAGGCCCCGGAACAGGTGTGGGGTCTCAACTTCATGCGCCAGCGCAAGCGCGACAACCAGGCTTTCTTCTGGAATGAGGTGAAGCCCGCCGTCGATGGTTTTGTAAACCAGTGGGGCGAACTGCGCGGCCTCCGCGACATTACGCCGCCGCTACGCCTTTCTCTTACGCCTTACGTTTCCAGCTACGTCAACCACTTTCCGTACCAGGAGCAAGGCACCCGCAACACCAGCACCAGCTTCAACGGCGGCGCCGACGTGAAGTGGGGCATCAACGAAAGCTTTACCCTGGATGCCACCCTGGTGCCCGACTTTGGGCAGGTGCAGAGCGACAACCAGGTGCTGAACCTCTCGCCGTTTGAGGTGCAGTTTCAGGAAAACCGTCAGTTCTTCACCGAGGGTACTGAGCTCTTTAACAAGGGTAACCTGTTCTACTCCCGCCGGGTGGGGGCCACGCCCATTGGGTTTGACAACGTAAGCAGCCAACTGCGCCAAGGCCAGCTAGGCCCCGACGGGCAGCGTAGGCCAGGGGAGGCAGTAGTAAGCAACCCCGGCGTGACGCGCCTGCTCAACGCCACCAAAGTATCGGGCCGCACCAAAAACGGCTTGGGCGTTGGGGTGTTTAATGCGCTCAGCAACGACGTGTATGCTACCGTGCGCGACTCTGTGGATGGGCGCCAGCGCGACGTGCTTACTCAGCCCTTCAGCAACTACAGCATCATGGTGCTAGACCAAAGCCTGAAGAACAACTCCTACGTTTCGCTCATCAATACAAACGTCACGCGCTGGGGCAGCACCTACGATGCCAACGTCACGGGCGGCCTGTTTCGCTTCGCCAACAAGAAGAACAGCTACGCCGTGGATGGCCGGGTGGTGTACTCGCGGCGGCGCGGCAACGTGTTTGCCTCGGAGAAGCAGATCGACGACCAGAACGGCTACAAATACCAAGTGGGCGTGAGCAAGATTAGCGGCAACTTCACTTGGGGCCTGAACCACGGCATTGAGTCGGATACCTACAACCCCAACGACCTGGGCATCCTGTTCGGTAACAACAACATCAGCCAGGGCGTGTATGCAAACTACAACAAATACAAGCCCTTCTGGAAGGTTAATAACCTCTACACGTATTTCAACCTCAACCACTCCCTGCTCTATAAGCCTACCCGCTACCAAAACGCGAACGTAGCGGCCGGCTTCAATACTACCTTCACCAAGAACTTCCTGTCGGTGGGGATGGACGTGGACGCTAACCCCGTAACCCACGACTACTACGAGCCTCGCCAGTACCCGCTGGGCGACTACTTTGTGCGGCTGCCGGCCAATGCTAACGTGAGCGGGTACATCTCCTCGGATTACCGCAAAAAATTGGCCCTGGACGTAAGCGGCGGCGTACGTTGGTACGACACCGATGACCGCCTAGAGCGCGCCCGGCCGCGCCGCATGGGCTACGGCTGGAGTATCTCGCCCCGCTACCGCGTCAGCAACCAGCTTAACTTCCGGTACAACCTCGACTGGAACTTGAAGCAAAACCAGGTGGGCTACGTGAACGGCGATTTGGATGAGAGCCTACCCGACGATGCAGCTTTCCGGAAAAACTACCCCACCGATGTGTTGCTAGGCCGCCGTCGTGTGCTCACGGTCACAAATACCCTTTCGGGAGCTTATACCTTCAACAACCGCATGTCGCTGACTATCCGCACGCGGCACTACACTAGTACCGTGAACTACGCCGACTTCGCCCGTCTCGGGAAAAACGGCCAGGAAGTACTGGTAGATTACCGCCGCAACCGCGACAACACCTTCAATGCCTTCAACGTGGATGCCGTGTACTCGTGGTGGTTTGCGCCCGGCTCGCAGGTGAGCATCGTGTGGAAGAACGCCAGCTCCTCCTTCCTCGAAGCCAACGAGGCCACGCCGCTTTACTTCGATAACCTGAACAACACCATCAATACCCCGCACAACAACAACATATCCATTAAGATCCTGTACTACCTCGACTACCTGATGATTAAGCGCCGCCTAGCTAGCTAGGCCAGTAGATTGCCACTAACAGCATCTTTAAAGCCGAACGTCATGCTGAGTGGAGTCGAAGCATCTCTACTGGAGCTACTCAAAGAAGTAAGCCAGAGGTAGAGGTGCTTCGACTCCGCTCAGCATGACGTTCTATTTACGCTCATCGCGAAACGGAATTTGCGGTATAGTGGCCTACTGGCCTAGCAGTTCCTCTGCGGCCCCGAAAGCCGACTTGCGGCCGTTCATGACCTGCTCCCGGATTTCGGGGAGGCGGGCGGCAATATCGGGGCGGGCGTAGAAGCGGGTTTCCAGGGTTTCGCGAATGGTTTCGTGGAGCCAGTGCAGGTTCTGCTCTTGGCGGCGACGCTGGAAGTAGCCGCTTTCCTGGGTTTGCTGCACGTACTGCTCAATCAGCTGCCACACAGCCGGTACGCCCGCCCCTGTGAGGGCCGAGGACACCGTAACCACGGGGCTCCACTGCGAGGGGGCCAGCGGAAACAGGTGCAAGGCATTCTGATACTCCACGCGGGCCCGGCGGGCGGCCTGCTCGTTGCCGCCATCGGCTTTGGTGATGGTTACGGCGTCGGCCATTTCCATGATGCCCTTCTTGATGCCCTGCAGCTCGTCGCCGGCGCCGGCCAGCATCAGCAGCAGGAAGAAATCGACCATGCCGTGCACTGCGGTTTCGCTCTGGCCTACGCCCACGGTTTCCACGAATATCACGTCGTGGCCGGCGGCTTCGCAGAGCACCAGGGCCTCGCGGGTGCTGCGCGTGACGCCCCCGAGGCTGCGGCCAGCGGGGGAGGGCCGGATGTAGGCCTGCGGGTGGGCGGCCAGCTGGTTCATGCGGGTTTTGTCGCCGAGGATGCTGCCGCCGCTACGCTGGGAGGTGGGGTCAACGGCCAGCACGGCCAGGCGGTGGCCTTGCTCGCGCACCAAGTGCAGGCCTAGCGCCTCAATAAATGTGCTTTTGCCCACGCCCGGCACCCCCGTAATGCCCACCCGCACCGACCGGCCCGCGTAGGGCAGCACCGCATCGAGCACCTGCTGGGCCAGGGCCTGGTCGGAGGGCAGGGTGCTTTCCACCAGCGTAATGGCCCGGCTCAGCAGCACGCGGTTGCCGGCCAGAATGCCATCGGTGTACTCAGAAACGGAAAAGCGTTTTGCCAAAGCGAAGAGAAATGTGCCGGAAGCTTCGTTAGTTTTGAAGCCGTTACCGATTGCCTACGTAAAGTAGGCGGGCAGTGGCCTAGAAGGTCAGCTCCAGGGTATCGGCCCCAAACTAACGAAGCTTCGGCCACAATTCCGTCTTATGCAACGCACTCGTCTTTCCCTGTTGGTAGGGCTAGCCCTTACGGTGCCCACCGTTCTGCGGGCCCAGAATGAGCTCAGCAATTTCACGGCCACGGGCCGGGGCGGCGTGGCCACCACCTTCGCCACCGACTATCAAGCTATCGGCATCAACCCAGCCAACCTGGGCCGAGTGGGCGGCGCTACCTTCTCCTTTACCTTGGGCGAAGTAGGGGCCGGCTTGGGCTCTCAGTCGCTCACGCGCCAGCAACTGCGCAAGTTCATCTACAATACCCGAGACCAACTCCCGCAGACGGATCGGCTGGAGTTGGCGCGGGCGTTTACTTCCGACAATGCCCTGAACCTAAACGCCGATGCCACCACACTTGGCCTATCAGTGCAGCTGCCGGTGATTGGGGGTATAGCCATCAGCAACCGCGTCCGGACGGCGGGGCACGTTGGCTTGAACCAGAACGCGGCGGAACTGCTGTTTCTGGGGCGCAACGCCCCGATATATACCTCGGCGGGAGCAGGCGGGAACGTGCCGCTGGTGTCGGAGGCGCTGGCGGGTACTGACCTGCAGTTTTCCCTGCTCAACGAGTTCAACTTAGCCTGGGGCACACGCCTGATTGATTTGCCCTTGTTCCAGCTCTCAGCTGGGGCGGGGTACCGCTACATTCAGGGGCTGGGCATTGTGGATATCCGCGTCAAGCCCGGCGACTTACAGGCCTACAGCTCCATGTCGCCACTGTTTGATATCGACTACGGCTCTATTGCTGCTAACCCTAGCTTCAATATCCGGAACGGCAATGGCCTAAAGCCCGTGGGCACCGGCCACGGCTTCGACCTAGGCCTAGCCGCCGAAGCGGGCAAAGCCCTCCGGCTGGGCGTGGCCGTTACCGACATCGGCCACATGGACTGGGAAGGTAACTTGGTAACGGCCAACGACCAGCCTCTCAAGCGCCTCAACTCCAGCGGCGTCGGGACCTACAACTTCATCAAGGAAGCCACCCAAATCTTCGCCGCCGGCACCGATAGCCTCTTTAACTATCAGGCCAGCCAAACCCGCCGCGCTGAGTTGCCCACCAAGCTGCGCGCCGGCGCCGGCCTGCGCATCAGCGAATACTTTGAGGCCGGCCTCGACGTGACGCTGCCCCTCAACAACGTAGCCGGCAACCTGCCCTCCGCCTTCGTGGGCGCCGGCCTCGACTACAAACCCGTGCATTGGCTGCGCCTCAGCAGCGGCCTGACCGGGGGCGCGGGCTACGGCGTGAGCGTGCCGCTGGGCTTTACCCTCACTACCTCGGCCTATGAAGCCGGCATTAGCACCCGCGACGTGATAGGCCTAGTGGCCTCGAAGAACCCCTACGTTTCCGTAGCCGCCGGTTTCCTCCGCTTCAAGTTCGGCGGCCAGTCGCAGTAGGAGGTGATGAGGTGACGGGATAAACCGCAAAACAACACGTCATCCTGACGAAGGAAGGATCTTGTCACGGCAGCACGAGGCGCTAGGCCAGTCGTTCACGCGGGGTAAGATCCTTCCTTCGTCATGATGACGTGCTTGTGTTATCTACTCCCTCATCACCCCGTCACCTCATTACTCCATCACCGTGTTACCTATTCTCAGGCTCTGTGATGAAATTGGGGAGGCCTAGCTTGCTGCGGCGGCCGCCGAGCTTGAGGCCGTTGTCGAGGTAGGTAGCTTTGTCGGAGTTGGGGTTTTGGATGACACCGAGGAAGGGGTTGTCTTCGCGGGCCACGTAGATGTTGCCGTCGGGAGCGCGCTGCAGGGAGCCCACTTTGCGGTTCGCCGATTTACCCACTACCGTGGCTTTGCCGGTTTTCAGGTCGAACTGGAAGATCTGGGCCTCGCCGCCGCCTTCGCCGTTGCTGGAGCCGTAGAGCTTGCTGCCATCGGGCGAGAACTCCACGCCGTAGGCCTCGGGGTAGGGCGCAAACGCCTTCACATTGCTGACTTTGCCGGTCTTGCGGTCAAAGTCGAAAACCTCGTACTTGTTAGCCTCGCGCCATAGGGCCACAGCTAGCTTCTTACCATCGGGCGAGAACTTCATGGCGCCGATAGCGTTGCGGCCGGGGCCGGCGTGCATAGAGCCTACGTTGCTCAGGATGGGCGTGCCCTGCACCCCGTCGGCGGTTACCAGGAAGGTCACGAAGGCGTTGGAGTTCCAGCGGTGGGCCACAATCCAGACGTCGCGGCCATTCTGGTGGCGCACGGCGGCTAGTTTCTCGGCCACGGGCGTAATCAGGAGGGCATTAGCGCGGGGTACGTCGCCGAGGCCGTTGTCGCGGGTCATGTCCACGGTGGAGTAGCGCAGGCCGTTGCCGTTGCCTTGGGCCGCCACCGTAAACACGTAGAACACGTTGCCGCTGCCGGGGTCGGGCACGATGAGCGCACTCTGGGTGCTGGAGTTGGAGCCCATCAGCTTCTTGCCGTTGGGCATCACCTGGTGCTGGCGGTTGAACACAAACTCGCCGTTGGTGTAAAACAGTAACTGACCCTGCTGATTGGTGGCTACTGCCGAGCCCTCGTAGGTGGTCATCTTGCTAGTAAGCAGGGGAGTGGGCGCCCCCCCATCGGCCGGAAAGCTCAACCCAGCCTGCTGGCCAAACAGCCAGATAGACTGCTCCCGCTGGGCAAACGAAGCCACGGCCGGCAACAGTAAAAGCAACAGAAGCGAAAGTCGTTTCATCGAAAAGATAGTGAAAACGCAATGTGCGTTAATGACTCACCCTATAACGCAATTTCGTGCCAGATTTAGGTGATGGGGTGAGGAAGTAATGGGGTGACGAGGTGATGAAGAAGGTGGCCTAGGCCTCTAGGCCGTCATGTCGAGCTTGCCGAGACATCTCGCTTGAACTTCACCTCCAGTCACTCTTTCTCAGGAAAGAAGAGTGAATACCACTACAACGTCAGCACGCGAGATGTCTCGACAAGCTCGACAGGACGGCCTTTTATTCCTGTTTCTGTTTCACCTCATCATCCCCGTTACTTCACTCAGTCACCTTATTACACTTCCCATTCGCCGGCTAGCAGGCGTGGGATGAGGGGGCGAATGATGTTGTAGCTGGCGCCCCAGAGCTTGTAGGCGCCGATGCGGTAGAAGGGTACGCGGCGGGCGCTAGGCCACCCGGGGAGCTGCCATGTCTCCTCAACGTGGGTAGCTTCGTCGGCGAGGTGGAGCAACGGAATCTCCAGCACTTCATCTATTTCGCGGGTTTGCCACTCCCACACTTCCGGCCGACGAATGCGGCCCAAAAACGGGGCAATGCAAAAGCCCGAAAGCACCGGCACCGTGGGTAGGGCCGCGAGTATCTCCACGTTGCCAGGCAGCAGGCTCACTTCCTCATGAGCCTCGCGCATGGCTGTAGCCTGTAGAGAAATATCCTCGGGGTCGCGCTTGCCGCCGGGGAAGGCCAACTGCCCGCCGTGCACGCCAAAAGCTGAGCGGCGCACCATCACAATCTGTACCTGCCCGGCGGCATCGCGGAACACCGGCACCAGCACCGCCGACTCGCGCAAATTTGTAGGAAGTGGAACGTCTGAAATAGAAGGAATAGACATAAGCGCAAAGTACGGGGCCTGCCTTACACAAGAGCTAGGCCACTCGCGTAACAATTGGAACGCCGCAGTTGATTCACGGCAGTACCGGTAGCGGGCACCTGCCTTGGCTATGCAATACGGGCGGGTTACTGCACCGCATAAGAACCACGCTCGGTTATGGTTACGGCAGGCAGCTGGTGGTGGTCGGCGAAGTACTGATAGCCGGGAGCTAGCTCCTGCCAGAAGAGCAAGTGCTTGCTAGCCATGCGAATGGCGAGGTTATCTGCGGAAAGCTCAAACGGAAAAATGTGCACCGGGATGTCCGTTTGGCCGGCCGCGCGGGCTTCTACGGCCAGTACATACAGCTCTCGGATGCCCGCATCGGTGATGGGTAGGCAGCCGATGGTGACGTCGGAGCCGTGGATGAAAATATCCTGACCGGGGTCGTCTAGGCCACTACGCGCAAGGTCGGCGGCATTGGGGTAATCAAGCCCCAGCGACAGATGAAACTGGCTGTTGGGGTTGAAGCGGTTGATGTGGTAGAAGCCCTCGGGTACCTGGCCGTCGCCGGTCTGGCGCTTAGGACCGAGCGTGCCCGAGGTGCCCGCCAGCCGGAATGTGCGCAGCAGCTGGTACTCGCCTTCGCCCTGGTTGCGGCCCCAGGCCTCTACCCGCCGGCCCACCTTCAGGGCCCGGATGAACAGCTCTAGGCGCTCGGGGTCGAGGTGGTGCTCTTGCAGCACAGAATGCATACGGCTACCGGCAAGGGCGTAGGCATCCCGGACGCGGGGGTAACGAAGTTGGTCTTGGCGGAAAGCCGAGTCGGTAGGGGTAGAGGAGGGGAAATAACAGGCCGTGAAGAGGGTAGTGGCCCAGAGCAACAGACGCATGGAGAGAGGGAGTGGCCTAGAGCTGCGCAGCAGGCGCAACCCTGGTAGTAGTAGCCCAACGCTACTAGAATCTGCAAAAGTATAGGAAGTGCTATATTCGGCATCAGGTTTATTTTGTGCCATCAGTCAGGAGGGAGGAGTGAGGCGAGAAGTCACAACTGCACTCTGCTTCGCGGCCAGCATGAGGGTTTGCGGCATCGGTAGCTCATCTGTACCACTTAGCCTGTTGGCTGCGTATGGCAAGTATGCCACAATTCGACCTGTCTGCTCCCGCTTCCTATTCCGATTACGTGCCCGACCTACTTGGGGAAGGCTTCGAACAACTGACCATCACCCCCGACGATTCTCCGGATTATGAAGGTCCGGTAGTGAGCACGTTGGTCCGCCACTTGGCCGAGGGGCCCAGCACCCGCGCTGTGCTCTACGTGCATGGTTTCAATGACTACTTCTTTCAGCGCGAACTGGCCCTGAACTACGGGGCCCACCAGTTCAACTTCTACGCCCTCGATTTGCGCAAGTACGGCCGCTCCATCCGGTCGCACCAGCGCCCCAACAACGTCCGCGACCTGCGTGAGTACTTTCATGACCTCGACGCCGCCCTGGCTCGTGTTCGGGCAGAAGGCAACACCACCATTGTGCTGAGTGGCCACTCTACCGGCGGCCTTATTGTTTCGCTGTACATGTGGTACCGGAAGGCAAAAGCCGGGGTGGCCGCTATGGTGCTTAATAGCCCGTTTCTGGAAATGCATCAGCCCTGGTTGCTGCGGAAATTTGGTATTCCGATGATGAAGCGCCTGGGCGCCCGTTGGCCCGATATGGCCCTGAAAGCTAATCTGTCTCCCATCTACGGGGAAAGCCTGCACCGCTCGTTTCAGGGCGAGTGGGACTACAACCTGGACTGGAAGCCTAACCGCGTGTTCTCCATGAACGCGGGCTGGCTGCGGGCCATCCGATGGGGGCACGCCCAGGTGCGGCGTGCCCTCGGCATTGAGGTTCCCATCCTGGTGCTACACTCCGACCGCACGGCCCGCCGGGGGCATCGGGAAGATGTATTTGAAACGGATGTAGTGCTCAACGTGGCCCACATCCGGGAGCTGGCCCCGTGGTTAGGCACCCGAGTAACGACGCACGCCCTGGAAGGCGCCATCCACGATGTATTTCTTTCCCGGGAAAAAGTGCGCGCCGAAGCCTACCGAGTGCTGTTTGAATGGCTGGGGCGGGTGCTGCCACTACCTACTGCTCAGCTAGGAGTGGCCTAGTTGCGTATGCTGGAGAATGAAACGCATTGCTTACCTACTGCTGGCCGCTTTCACCTTCTTGGCAATGGCTGCGCTGGCCCAACCTTCTGCCCAACCGCTTGCCTCTTGGCTACCCAAGCAGCGCTGGCAAAAGCGCGTGGTATTGCTGTGCGCGCCCACAGCTAGTGAACCGGAGCTGCGGGCCCAGCAGCAACAGTTTGCCGCCGCCGAGGCTGGTATGCAAGAGCGCGATATCGTTGTGCGGGAAGTGTTGTTCGACCAGCTTTCGGCGGCCGATAAGCAGTATGTCACCCAAAAGCTCAGGGTTAACACCACCGGATTTACGCTAGTGCTCCTGGGAAAAGACGGCGGCGTGAAGCGGCGGGAAACGCAGCCCATAACCCCTAAGTCGCTTTTTCAGACCATCGACGTGATGCCCATGCGCCGGGAAGAGGCGCGGGGCACCGGCAAGCCATAAGCTGTGAGCACCGTTGAGCTATAAGTGGGCGGAAGCAGAGCGTTACCTTTGAGTGATATATCTGCTGCCCGCGTGTCTGAGTCTGCTACTATGTATGATGTGCTTCTGGTTGGGGCTGGCCCAGCCGGAACTGCTTGCGCCCTAGCGCTGCGGGATAGTGGCCTACGAGTGGCGCTGGTAGACAAAGCGCAGTTTCCGCGCGATAAAATCTGCGGCGACGCCATCCCGAGCCCTACGCTTAAAGCATTGGCGCGCCTCAACCCCGCGTATGCTACCGAGGTGCTTGCCCTCACGGCAGCCCACCGCGCCGAGGTGGCGCACAGCCGGTTGGTAGCTCCCGCTGGCGCCGAGGTACACATCAGCTGGAAAGCACCTGCCTTTAATAGCCCGCGCCTACACTTCGATGATGCCCTGCTGCAGCTTGTGCGCCGCCACACCAGCACAGAAATACTAGAGAATTGGCCCGTGCAGACTGTAGAAGCTACTCCTGCGCACGTCGCTCTGCGCTCCAGCCGCCCGGAACTGGCGCCGCTTACGGCTCGTTTGGTTATAGGCTGCGATGGGGCCAATTCTGTGGTTGGGCGGCAGCTCGTGCCTTGGCCGCTTGACCGCCGCCGTCACTGTGCCGCCGTGCGCGTCTATTACACGGGTGTGCAGCACGCGCCTGAAACCACCAGCGACTTTTATTTCTTGCGGCGCCATTTGGCTGGCTACTGCTGGGTGTTTCCGGTGGGCAATGGCGTGTATAATGTAGGCTTCGGGATGCTCTCCTCCGACATTGCCCGCGACCAGGTAGACCTGAAACAGGTTCTGCGGCAGTTGCTGTCGGAGCACCCTGGCCTAGCTCCCCGGTTTCGGGAGGCCCGGCCACTGGGCAAGATCCAGGGCTTTGGGTTGCCGTTGGGCGGTTCGGCTAGGCCACTCACGGGCCCCCGGGCCCTGCTCTGCGGCGACGCAGCCGCCCTGATAGACCCCATGCAAGGCCACGGTATTGACAAGGCCGTGCAGAGCGGAATGTTGGCGGCCGAGCACGCCAAGCGCTGTTTTCAGCAGAATAATTTCAGCCCGGCCGCTTTGCACCTTTACACCGACGAGGTGCAGCGTCGGATTGGCCGGCCCCTGCGCCAGCGCTACCGCCTGATGCGGCTGCTGGCGGTGCGCCCCTGGCTGGTTGATGCGCTGCTGCTGCTGGCCCGTGTACCGTGGCTGGAGCGGGCCTTCGTGAAAGCCATCGGCTAAAAGGATTTTTAACTTTATGTAGCTCAACACGTTCTTACTACTAGGCCTTACCTGGGCCAGCCCACTCTGTCCTTGCTGACTCGCTCTGCCATATCACTCTCGCTGCGCGTGGCGCTGCTGCTGGCCTTCTGGCTGGGTGGCTTGGCGTGCCCGGCTCCGGCGTGGGCGCCGCACCCCGGCAACCCCCGGGCTGAGCTGACGATTGGGCACCAACCTAACAAACCCGATTTTCAGTTTTCAGCGGCCGCTCTGCTAGAGCAAGCCGCCCTATTGCCGGCCGTTCCGCAAGTGCCCGCCGTGCTGGTCGCAAGTGGCCTACCACCCGTAATGCTGACCTGGGCCCGCCCCGTGTGGCCCTCGGCCGTAGGCCTGCTAACCGAAATACGGCCCTGCGCCCTGCCCGATCTGTTTCGGGTGCGCCTGTTGCTCACGGCTGTTGCGCCCAACGCTCCGTAACTATACCCTGGTTTATTGCTGTGTATGCGGGGTGGCCCACCTAGGTTAACGCCAGGCCACGCCGCGTTTGCACTGGGGTAGTGCCTAGTGCCCTGTAATCTGACAAGGGCGTTTTCTACGAAGTTTAAGTTAAGTGTATGTTTTTGCAGCAACTGTTGTTTGAGCGCAACAAACGAGTACCCGGCGAGGAAGCTCCTCTGCCAACCGGACCCCTACCCGAATTTCCGGCCGATGCGCTGAGTGCCGCCCGGCGTCGGGTGCGGCGGGGGCTATTGCAGGTCGGGATGATTGTGGCGGGTATTTTTTCGGCCGCCCTGGGGCTGAAAGGGTTTTTGTTGCCGAATGAGTTTATTGATGGCGGGGTAACGGGTATTTCCTTGTTGCTCAACCAGCTGACGGGTCTCTCCTTATCGGCGCTAATCGTGATTATCAATATCCCCTTCATCATTATGGGGTATTATCAACTGGGGAAAGGCTTTGCGCTGCGCACTCTGGCGGCTATTCTGGGGCTCGCCCTGGTTCTGCTCGTAATTTCCTTCCCGGTTATTGCCACCGATAAGCTGCTGATTGCCGTGTTCGGGGGCTTTTTCCTGGGGGCTGGCATTGGCTTGGCTATCCGGGGAGGGGCCGTGCTCGATGGTACCGAGATTCTAGCCGTGTATATCAGCAAGAAGACGCCACTTAGTGTCGGCGACATTGTGCTGGTTATCAATATCATGATCTTCGGGGTAGCGGCTTTGCTGTTGTCCATTACCACGGCTCTGTACTCTATTCTGGCGTACCTGGCGGCGGCCAAAACCATGGACTTCATCATCGAAGGAATTGAGGAGTACACCGGCGTCACCATTATCTCGCAGCACTCCGACGAAATCCGGCGTATGATTACCGAGAAGCTGGGCCGGGGCGCTACCCTCTACATGGGCAAGCGCGGCTTCGGCAGCCGGGGCGAGCAGCTTGAGTCGCTCGACATCATTTTCACGCTGGTAACCCGCTTGGAAGTGTCCCGCCTCACCGACGAAATTGACCGCCTCGATCCGCAGGCGTTTGTGGTGATGAGCAGCGTGCGCGACACCAAGGGTGGCCTAGTGAAGCGCCGACCCCTCCACTAGTCCTCTAGCAATTGCTAAAGCCCCGCTGAATTCTCAACAGACGAGAACTCAGCGGGGCTTCTTCGTGAGCAACAAGTGGCCTAGCCGATGCTCCGGATAACGCCGCCATCAACGCGCACAGAAGCGCCATTAGTAGCCGAGGCCAACGGGCTGGACAAGTACACTACCATGTTGGCTACTTCGTCGGTGGTGGCGAAGCGCTGCAGGAGAGAAGAGGGGCGGGCGTCGCGGAAGAACTCATGCTCAGCTTCTTCGGGCGTTTTGCCTTCGGCAGACAGCTTGCCAATAAACTCCTGCACTCCCTCCGAAGCCGTAGGGCCCGGCAGCACTGAGTTTACCGTCACGTTAGTGCCTTTTGTCAGCTCCGCTAGGCCACGTGCTACGGCCAGCTGCGCCGTTTTGGTGGTGCCGTAATGAATCATTTCCTCCGGAATCTGCAGGCCCGATTCGCTGGAAATGAAAATGATGCGGCCCCAGTTTTTAGCCAGCATCTGTGGGAAATAGTGGCGCGAAAGGCGTACCCCGCTCATTACATTTACCTCAAAAAAGCGCAGCCAGTCCTCATCCGGAATTTCCGTGAAAGGCTTGGGGTCGAAGATGCCCACGTTGTTGACCAGAATATCCACGCTGGCTACTTCGCGCAGCAGGGCGGCTACCTCTTCGGGCTTGCCAAAGTCAACGGCCACGCCGCGCACGTTAGCCTGCGGCACGGCCTCTTGAATAGTAGCCCGAGCCTCTTGGATGCGCGCTTCCGTGCGGCCCGTGATGATGATATGTGCGCCCTCGGCGGCCAGGCCGCGGGCAATTGCCAAGCCAATGCCGCCCGTAGAGCCCGTTACGAGGGCCACTTTGCCGGTCAGTTGTAAGTCCATAGTTGAATGGTCAGATTAAAATCGATTCTCTGTGTAACCCACAAAGCCGAATTTTGTCTTAGGTGGACTTTAGTGAACTAGGCAGAGTACAGCCGATGGCCAGAACTGCCCTAGGCCACTGCAGCAAGCTACCGCTGGGCAGCCGGCCGGAAATCGGGGTTGAAGTTGAGGCTGATTTGCAGGGTATGGTTCTGCTCGAATACCACACCATCATCGTGCTGCACGGTCTGGTGCAGGTAGCTGGTTTCTACCCCCAGGGCGTCGGTAATCTGGTAGCCTAGGCCACCATAGAGCCGGTTCTGGTTGAACACGTTAGCCCCCACGTTGCGGCCATAGCTGATGAAGATTTCATCGGAGGCCAGGGCATAGAGCGTGCCGGCCTCCACCTTGGGGCGGGTGAGCGGAAACTGCAACTGCAGCCGGTAGCGGGAACGGTGCTGCAGGGCGTAGGCTGCCTCCCCAGGTCCCCGTAGCCAGCGTAAGTCTTGGGTATAGCGGTGCGCCAGCGCAAGGCGCCCAAGCGAGCTTTCCAGCTCAGCCCGCACAAAGGCCCGCCGCTCGTGGCTGCGGCCCGCTTCGGGGTAGTCACCGTAGGGAAGGGAGAGTAGGTACACGTAACCGCCCGTTACTAGCACTTGCTCGGTGGCGTGATAGTTCAGCCCCGTCCGGTAGAAGTACTGCTGCGGGTCTCGGAGGCCGTGGGTGCGACGATACTGAAATTCGGTATGCAAGCCCCAGCGCCGTGTAAGGCGGGCGTCGCTGAAGTAGGCCAGCCAAGCGTTGTGGTTGCGGTCGGTAATGCGCTCGGGCGGAGTAGCTTGGGCCAGCACGCTACCTGGCAGGAGCCCCACCAGCCACACCCACCCCCTAAACTGCGAAGAAGTTAACACGCATTGGCTAACGAAAAGTTGAACCGAACGGATGTGCCACACTCAAAACAACCCATTCGCTAGTGGCCTAGCAGTAGCACGGTGTCGTTTCCGCCAGTACGTTCAGGGCATGGGCCGGCAGCTTGCGTGACAACCTAAGACAGACGCTTTAATGGGATTATAATACTGTTTTAATCCCATTGTAATCCGCATTTAATGTGCTTATAAGGTCCTTTTAACTAGTGCTTAATTTCTCGCACTAGGGGTATAGATATATTTGTGTAGTACATAACTTCTAAAGAGTTAGAGGGAGTTTGCTCGGGTGATTGGCCGCGTAAAACAGTAGGTTTCGCCCTTTCTGATCCTTTAGTACTCAATGGCGCTTCATGCGTGGTGCCACACCCTCCAAATCTGCAGGGCTTCATCTGTTGCGCTTACCCGCATTCTTTCGCTAGGCCTAGTGGCTAAGCGTGGTATTCTCTTGTATTTGGTTAATAGTATTTATATGAGTAAACAACCTGGTGCTTCTCGTTTTGTGGACTTCTCGTACTTCAAAAACGACTTGCAGGGTGGCTTTGTCTCGTTCTTGGTAGCGGTGCCCCTGTGTTTGGGCATTGCGCTAGCCTCGGGGGCACCCCTGTTTGCGGGCATCATTGCGGGCATAGTGGGCGGGCTGGTAATAGGGGCGCTGAGCAAGTCGGCGCTAAGCATTTCGGGGCCCGAGGCCGGCCTGATTCTGGTGGTAGTGAGTGCACTAGAGTCGTTAGGTTCGTTTGGGGCACTACAGGTGGCGCTGTGCGTGGCCGGATTAATGCAGATTGTGCTGGGCATTGCAAGGGCCGGCATCATCAGCAATTTCATTCCTTCGGCCGTGATTAAGGGCATGCTGGCTGCAATCGGCATCATCCTGATCATGAAACAGCTTCCCCACTTGCTAGGCTACGATGCTGATGCGGCCGAGACCCTGGCCCTGTTCCCCAAAACCGGCTCGACCATTATGGCCCTGCTTGAAGCGGCCGTTCATCACATTCAGCCTACTGGCCTAGGCATTGCGGTGCTGGCCCTGGCGGTGCTGGTGCTCTGGGAACAGTCTTTCATCAAACAGCACCCAGTGTTTTCCAAGGTGCCCGGGGCCCTGATTGTGGTGGTGCTGGGCGTGCTGGTAAACCAGCTGGTGCTGGCCCTGAACCCTGCGTTGGCCCTCAGGGGTACCCACCTGGTGCAACTGCCGGTGGTATCGAGCGCCGCCGACTTCCAGAACCTGTTTACTCTACCCGATTTCAGCCAGCTGACCAATGCTAAGGTGTATCTGGCTGCTGTGTCTATTGCCCTTGTGGCTAGTCTGGAGGCGCTACTCTCCATTGAAGCTACCGATGCGCTGGACCCGCTCAAGCGCAAAACCCCTACCAACTGGGAGCTGAAAGCCCAGGGCGTGGGCAACCTGGTGAGTGGCCTGCTGGGTGGCCTACCCGTTACCTCCGTTATTGTGCGCAGCTCCGTGAGCCTGAATGCCGGCGCCCGCACCAAGCTGGCCGCTCTGCTGCACGGTACCTTCCTGCTGATCAGTGTGCTGCTCTTCCCAAAGCTGCTAAACATGGTGCCCTGGGCCGCCCTGGCTGCTATCCTGCTCGTGACGGGCTATAAGCTGGCGCGCGTGAGTGTGTTTAAGGAGCAGTTCAAGGGTGGTATTACGGAGTATGTGCCCTTTCTGGCGACGATTGTGGCCATTTTGGTCACCGACCTGCTAATCGGTATTGGGATTGGGGCGGCTGTGGGTATGTTCTTTATCTTGCGGGAGAGTTACCGCAACGCCCACTTTTTCGAGCATAAGAAGGTAGATGGGCGCGACAAAATCCGGATCAGCCTCGGCGAGCATGTGTCGTTTCTGAACAAGGCCAGTATCCTGACCGTGCTCAAGGACATTCCCGAAAATGCCACCCTGGAAATCGACGGCACCAACTCCGCCTTCATTGACCGCGACATTCTCAGTGCCATCGAGCACTTCCGCGACACGGCCCGGCAGCGCAACATTCAGGTGGTGTTTCTGCGCAAAGGCGACGACTACACCCAGGCCCTGGCTGAACAACGCCGCGTGAGTGAGCCCGAAGCCGAGTTTGAGGCTTACTACAAGCTGTTTAACAATGACCGGAACTGGGTAAGTCAGAAGCTGATGAATACCCGCCACCCCGGCGCCGAGCCAACAACCGAAGACGCTCCTAAATTTCTGTTCATTGGGTGCTGCGACAGCCGCGTGCCCGCCAGCGAAATAATCGGGACGGCCCCGGGCGAGGTATTTGTGCACCGCAACGTGGCCAACCTGGTGGTCAGCACCGATCTGAACCTGATGTCGGTGCTGGAGTACGCCGTAGACGTGCTGGGCGTAGAGCACATTGTGGTGTGCGGGCACTATGGCTGCGGCGGCGTGCAAGTAGCCATGGAAAGCCCCGAAAATAGCCTGCTCACCAGCTGGCTCGGCAATGTGCGCGAAGTAATGCAGCGCTACCGCACCGAGCTGGAGGCCCTAGAAACCGACGAGGAACGCTACCGTCGCCTCGTGGAGCTGAACGTGATTGAGCAGGTGTATAACCTCTACCAGACCAACGCTGTGCTGCAGGCGCGGCAGCAGCGCCGCCCGCTGCACATCCACGGCTGGGTATACGACTCGCACGCCGGCCGCATCCAGGACTTGCAGGTAGATACCAGCCGCGACTTTGCCGAGTACGAAACCACGCTGCGCTACCACCTGCGCCCCGATGGCTTAACCCGCCTCAATGGCACGCTGCACCAGCCCCCGGCCATTTACTCCATCTTGGCTCACAATACCGGCGGCCCCATCATTGCCATTCCGCCCCTGCGCGGCGACGCGCCGCTGGGCACTCCGTAAAAATCACTTTTGAGGGGAAGTGATACCAAGGCCGAGCCAGTAGCTCGGCCTTGGTGCGTTAGTGGCCTAGGCTATGTAGAATAAGGTTAAGGAGAATCCTGTTGACCCTAGGATAAAGCAGAAGCTCTTGTGTAGCTGCCTGCACAGACAGCCTAGGCCAGGTGGCAACGGGTACTCCCGAGTGCTCCGTGTAAGACGAGCTGTTCAGGCGGGCTAATCCATTTTTCGGCATCGTCGTAGTATGTACGAACTTGTTTTACCCCGTACTGCTGCTCCTATGGACTTTACCTCTGCCCGGCCCGAAGACTTACTGATTGATGCTGCCCGCAATGGCGACGTGGCCCACCTCCGGGAACTCCTGGCCAGCGGCCTCGACGTGAACCTGCAAAACGGCAAAGGCTTTACGCCCCTGATTGTGGCTGCCTATGATGATCAGGTAGAAGCCACGCGCCTCTTACTGGAGGCCGGCGCCGACCCCAACGTGCAGGATGCTTCCGGCAACACCGCCCTGATGGGCGTCAGCTTCAAGGGTTACCCCGAGGTGGCACGTCTGCTCATTGAGCACGGCGCCCAGCTGGATGTGCAAAACGGCAACGGCGGCACGGCCCTCATGTTTGCCACCCTCTTTGGCCGCAACAACATTTTGCCGGTGCTGCTGCAAGCTGGTGCCGACATCAACGTGAAAGACGTGCGCGGCCTGACGGCCCCCGACCTGGCCGTGCAACAGGGCAACACGGAGGCCCTCCGAATTTTTGATGAGCACTTCGGCCGCAAGGCCTAGGCCACTTTGGTCACCCTACTAGGCCTTTGGTCGGGGTGGCGTCGTCAAGTTCTTTTTATTGTATCAACCCTTAACGCCTAACGCTTATGGACCGCGGAAATACATACGCCTCGTACGCTTACGCCTTGTTGCGCATAGTAGTGGGCCTGCTTTTTGCCATGCACGGCAGCCAGAAACTGTTGGGGTTCCCCGGCGGCGACGGCACGACCGTAGAACTTGCCTCGCTCATGGGTGTGGCGGGTATTATTGAATTGGTAGGCGGGCTCCTGATTCTGGTGGGCTTCCTGACGCGTCCGGCGGCCTTTATTGCCAGCGGCACCATGGCGGTGGCCTACTTCATGGCTCACGCGCCCCAGCACGCCTTGCCCATCGTGAACAAGGGCGAACTAGCAGTAGTATTCTGCTTCGTGTTCCTCTACATCGCAGCCCAAGGGGGAGGAGTGTGGAGCGTTGATAACGCCATGCGTCGGCGCAGCCCGGCTACGGTAGGCGCCTAGACCTATTAAACTTACCACATGCAAAACGGCCGGACATAAGTCCGGCCGTTTTGCATGTGGGCTACTTCGCCCAAGGGTGGTTGCTGTCAAAGAGCAGAAACCCCACCTGGAAGATGTACTGATTCGTGCTCTGTCGATACGCGTAGGTGTTGTTGTCGAAGCGCAGCTGCCGCGTGTAAGGCGTGAGGCTGCCCTCACAACGGAATCCCAGATCAAAGCGCCAGAGTTGCACCCCTACGCCCACCTGGCCTAGCACCTGCACCCGCTCAGTGCTGGCATACAAGCTATTGTAGGCAGCAACCCAGCTCTCCGTTGAAGTGCTTATCGCCTTTTCCCGCTCGTGTCGGGCTACCACCGGGCCGGCTACCACATAAAATTTGTCAGTTATATGGTAACCCGCCAGGGCCCCAACCTCTAAGCGGCGAATCCAGGGAGCATAGTAGAAGGTGCCTTTGGGAAACTGTACCTCGTATTGGTTGCCCAGTACCTTAGTATAGGCTGCTTCTGGCTGAACAAAAAAGCGTCCTTGTCTAAGGCCTACCCGTGCGTACACACTAACCCGGTTGCCGGTATCATCTTCCCGGGCCTGGTCGGTGTGAGTAAGAACGGTGGTGCTACCTAGGGTCAGCTCGCGTTGTGTTGCCCAGGTTTGGTTAATGTTGAAACTGCCCGCCACGCCTACGGCTTGCAGTTGCTGAGCGTGGGCGGTGAACATGGGCACTAGGCCTGCCAGCAGCGCACCCGATAACAGAATAAAGGTTTTCTGCATGTAAGAAGAATATAAAGAGGAAGGAGAATAGATACGCGCGTTGCCGATAGCCCTGCCTAGGCCACTACGGCAACTATAGTTTACCTCAACAAGAAGTAAAAAATATAGCACCTATCTAATGCAGCCCCTCCAGAAAGGTAGCCTTATGCCCTGATTTTGCATAGCCGGGCGGTTCAGCCTGACGTATTGAGAGATACGACCACCATTCTGAACTTACCGACCCTATGAAACTCAAACCCCTGAAACAACAAACCATCGTCATTACGGGCGCTACCAGCGGTATTGGCTTGGCCACCGCCCGCATGGCCGCCGAGCGTGGCGCCAAACTGGTGCTGGCTGCCCGCAGCGAAGCCGACTTACATCACGTAGGCGCTGAACTCAGCCACAAAGGTGCCCAGGTAGTTACCGTAGCCGCCGATGTAGCCAGCGTATCCGACATTGAGCGGATTGCCGCTACCGCCAAGGAGCGCTTCGGCGGCTTCGATACCTGGATTAATAACGCCGCGGCCTCCATCTGGGGCCGCTTGGAGGAGGTCAGCCACGAGGACAACCACCGGATGTTTGAGACCAACTTTTGGGGTGTGGTCTATGGCTCCCTAACGGCCGTGAAGCACCTCAAAAAGAAAGGCGGCGCGCTCATCAACCTGGGCAGCGTGGCTTCTGACATTGCCTTTCCGCTCCAGGGCATGTACTCGGCTAGTAAACACGCCATTAAGGGCTTCACTGATGCGCTGCGTATTGAGCTGGAAGAGGAGGGGGCCCCTATTTCCGTCACGCTCATCAAACCGGCGGCCATTAACACACCTTTCCCTCAGCACGCCCGCAACTACATGGACAAGGAGCCCAAGCTACCCCCACCCGTGTACGAGCCCGAGGAAGTAGCCAACGCCATTGTGCACGCCGCCGAGCACCCCGAGCGCGACGTATACATTGGGGGCGGCGGGAAGATGTTCAGCACCATGAACAAGCACTTCCCCAAGACCATGGACTTCATGAACGCCAAGGCCACTATGAAAATGCAGGCCCGCGACGAGCCCCCGCGCAACCCTGCCGGCTCGCTGCACGGCCCCTACGTGCGCGACGGTAAAGTGCACGGCGACCATCCTGGCTACGTCATGAAAAAGAGCCTTTACACCCGCGCCAGCCTGCACCCCGTCATCACGGGAGCTTTTGCGGCGCTAGCGGGTGGTGTGCTGGTGGCCCTGCTTTCTGGCAGAAATGGTAGCTCTGAGGTAGCAGACGAAAATGAAAGCGCCAACGAGTAACAGCCCGCTAGGCCACTAAAACAAACGCCTCCCGTTGCAAGAAGCAGCGGGAGGCGTTGTTGCGTTTGGGCCCGGTAAACTCAGGCGCCTTAACTACATGGTTAGGTCAGGGGCTGCCAGGGCTGCTCTACCACGGCGGCGGTATTTTTGGAGAGAAAGTCGTTATAGAGTTGTTCGGCGGGGCCCTGGCCTAGCAGTGGGGCACCCTCGGTAGGCAGCACCAGTAGCAGGGCATCGGCGGACAGGCCTAGGCGGTTGCGCAGGTACTGCTCCAGGGCATTTGGCTGTTGCACATAGCCTCTTGCAGCTTCACTACGGTGAGGGGCTGATTGTTGTGTTCAATGCGCGCTACTACGCCCGCGGGGCCCGTGGCGAAGGTATCGGTGTCGTTTTTCATGAAAGAAGTTCAGTAGGTGGAGCTACCTATACGCACCTCGCCGGACAACCGCCAATGTTTACCGTAGGCCAGTCAGCTCCAACGTTTCTCCGGCTTTAAAGTGTGCACTACTACGCCCGTGGCAGGAGGGAGGTGAATGCGCAGCTGCTCCGGCGTGCCCACGAAGGAGCCCAGAAGCTGAAGTTGAGTTGGGCTGGGCATAGCAGGGAAGCAGCGGAAAATGCGGCATTAAGCTACCGATTGGCGCATCCCCGCTAAAGAGGTGCTTAGTAAAAATGGAAAGCCCTATATTTGCAGCAGGTTAACCCTAACCGTACTCCAATGGAAATCACTGAGTAGAGATAATAATGGCGCCCCAGCCGCATTCTGTAACGCACAGAATGAAGACCGCGGGCTTGAAATGTCCAGTTATCCGTCAGGCTGCTTGTTCCTGGCCAAACTCAGTTTGCATGTAATCCATTTAGTGGCCTAGGCCTGTTTCGCGTCCTCTTTTTCCAGACAACTTAACGGCTGACCTGCGCAGTTGTGGCGTTGCGCGTAGCCGGCTACGTCAACTTCCTGCTGCTCTGATGCTGTTTGGGCGTACGTGTCTGCTGCTGGTAGGGGCTTTGCCATGAAGAGCTATAGCCTAGGTCTGTTTCTTCAGTCCCATTTCAGGGCGGTGGCTTCGTGTCATTTTTCAAGACAAGCTCCTGCTGTCTGGTATCTCCCCATCATCTTATTGTTTTTCTATATGAGTATCATAGCTACAGGGCTTACCTATGCCCATCCCGATAAAGAAATCCTGTTCCAGCACCTGCAGCTATCCATCCCGAAAGGAGGCAAGGCCTCTATCGTCGGGAATAATGGCGTCGGAAAATCCACTTTATTACAACTTCTGGCTGGCCGGCTGCCGCCTACCGCCGGCGAAGTCACGTTGCCGGAAAGGCCCTACTACGTGCCTCAGCACCTAGGCCAGTACGATGACCATACCGTGGCGCAGGCGTTGGGCGTAGCGGAAAAGCTGCAGGCCCTGCAAGACATTCTCGCCGGGGAGGCCAGCCCGGAAAACTTCACCGTGCTCAACGACGACTGGGACCTGGAGGAGCGCGTGCAAGCAGCTCTGGCGTTCTGGCACCTGCCGCACCTGCACCTCGCGCAGCCCTTGCGGGAGCTAAGCGGCGGAGAGAAAACCAAGGTATTTCTGGCCGGCGCCCTGATTCACGCCCCGGAAATCATTCTGCTTGATGAGCCTTCCAACCACCTCGACGCCGAAAGCCTCCAGCTGCTGTACACCTTCATCCGGCGTAGTAAGGCCACCGTTCTGGTCGTCAGCCACGACCGAACCCTGCTGAACCTACTGGATCTTACGCTCGAGCTAACGCCAACTGCCCTTGAGGCCTACGGGGGTAACTACACGTTCTACCGCGAGCAAAAAGACGCCAAGCTAGCGGCCCTGCACGCCCAGCTAGAGGACCGGGAAAAGACCCTGCGCCAGGCCCAACAAACGGCCCGCGACGTAGCCGAGCAGCGCCACAAGCAGGAGGCACGTGGCAAGGCACAGGGCCAGAAGAAAGCCCTGCCCCGCATTGTGGCCGGAAGCCTGAAGAGCAAAGCCCAGCAAAGCTCCGCCCAGCTCAAAGAAGCCCACACCGATAAAATCAACGGCATTGCCCAAGACGTGAAGCACCTCCGGACCCAACTGCAGGAGCAGCAACTCCTGAAGATCGACCTGGCCAAATCAGACCTGCACCGGGGCAAAACGCTGGTAGAGGCCCGGGCCATCAACTTCAGCTACGGGGAGCAGCCGCTGTGGCCCGCGCCGCTGACGTTTCAGGTGCGCTCCGGCGAGCGGGTGCGCCTGGCCGGCCGCAACGGCGCGGGCAAATCAACGCTGCTGCACCTTATGACCGGGGCTCTGAAGCCTACCTCGGGAGAGATATTCGTGGCCGATTTCGACTACTTCTACATCGATCAGGACTACTCCCTGCTGGATAATGACCTGACGGTGTTTGAGCAAGTGCAGCGCTTCAATTCCCGCGGCCTGTTAGAGCACGAGCTGAAAACGGTGCTCCACTACCAACAATTTCCCCGCGAAGCCTGGGACCGGAGCTGCGCCGACCTCAGCGGTGGCGAGAAACTGAAGCTACTGCTCTGCTGCCTCATCGTGCGCAATAACGCCCCCGATGTGCTCATCCTCGACGAGCCGACTAACAACCTCGATGTGCACAGCCAAGAAGTGCTTACTGCCACGGTAAAGGACTTCGGCGGTTCCATCTTGTTAATTTCTCACGATCAGTATTTCGTAGATGCTATTGGGGTAGACGTCACGATAGAACTGGCCTAGCCTACTCAAGTCATAGACTAAAGCTAAAAACTAGTTCCCCTCCTCAGATGAGGAGGGGGTAGGGGTGGTTGACCGCCCATTGAACATCTTCTAACATTAGATTTTAGTTTTAGTATCGTTCTAGGCCACTTCAACCACCCCTAGCCCCTCCTTATCTGAGGAGGGGAACTAGCCTCTAGCACACAACCTGCTATTCTAAGACAGCTTCTCAGCCGGTAACAACTCACCGGTAATTGTCAGCAGCACTTCGGTCAAGGGTTCAAAGCTGGTTATTTCCTCCACATGGGCCAGGGGGCGGAGGCTGGCGGTGCGGTTGAGCCAGATGGGGCGAATGCCCACTTCCAGTGCGCCCACCACGTCGGCGTGCCAGTTGTCGCCGACCATTACGGTTTCATCGGGGCGACTGTGCAGGCGGGCTAAGGACTCCTGAAAAATGCGCGGGTTGGGCTTGAGCACACCTACTTCTTCGGAGGTAATGAGGGCATCTACCAGATGCGTCATGCCCAGGTGCTGAAGCTTCTCCTGCTGCTCGGCTAGGCGGTTGTTGGTCAATATCCCAATTTTGTAGTGAGGCTTTAGCGCTTCCAGCAGCGGTACTGCCCCCGCAATGGGGTGGCGAAGGCGCTGGTAGTGGCTGTAGTGCTGCTGCACAAAGTCGGCCAGAGCGGCATCGGTGCGGGTTGCCCCGTAGGGCGCCAGCAACCGCTGAAACCGCAACCGGCGGCCCTCTTCGTGGGTGTACTCCCCAGCCATCACCCGCGGATGCATTTCCTCCAGTATCTCGCTGTACTGCTGGTACAACGTCTCCAGGTCAGTGCCCGCAAACTCAGGTAGCCCGGCGGTGCTGGTTGCCAAGGCGGCCCGGGCGGTATTGGCGTGGTCGAACAGGGTGTCGTCTAAATCGAAGAGGACAGTGGTTACGGGCATGGGATAAGGCTTCGGCTGCATAGCAACCGCAAATAGGGAAAGAAATGGCAGGCTGTAACCACAACCGGCCCGCTAGGGGCGGGCCGGTTGGCAAAGGCAAGTTTAGCAAGTTCTGGCGAGGCCAGTTCTAGCATAAGGCTGAGCTAGTGCCAGAAGGGGTAATGTATAGGCCTAGCTCAGGACTTAAGCAGGTTGTCCTACGGTCCAGCCGGCACGCGGAACGGCTGGGCGCGTAGGCCCTTGGATAAGGCGGTCGGCTACGGCCCCGGTCACGAAGGCGTAAATACCTTTATGAATCAGGTCAATGGTTTGCTCGTCGCGGGGCCAGGTCCAGGGTGGGGCACCCACGCCGGTGGCATTTTCCAGGGTCTGGTCGTTAAGCAAGCGCAGATTCATGAACAGAAACGAGCCGACGGACCCGCGCAGCACACCCGCGGCCATGAGGCCCCGCACCGCCCCCAGCAGAATACCCTGTCCCCAGTGCATGGTATGGTTAAGCACCAAGCGCTCCTCATCGGGCCGATGCGGTAGGCCTAGCACGCGCTCCAGGGTGTGGGCGGGCACGTAGGAGTTGGGGCGGCGGGTAAATTGCTGCTCTATTTTTTCGGCGAGGGTCATAGCGGCCACGCCAGCCGCCCCCGCCACCAAGCCCCAAAGAGCCGCCTGTGTCTTCTTCATAACTGATTACGTGTAAGCGCCGACTGGGCCGGGCATCTGGTAGAAAAGCCCGACGCCAACATCACACAGACGTTGGCGTCGGGTTTCTGGGCTTACGCTCCTCAGGATGAGTGGTTTTAGACGAGCTTCCTGGCCTATAGCCTTCTGCTTATTGCCAACCGGGGCGGTAGTCGCGCTTCACGAAACGATTCACATCGTCGAAGTTCGTGACGCGAAGCTGTTTCGGGTCCCAGGTCAGCTCAATGCCACGGCCGGGGTAGTCTACGCCAGGGCCGGTAGTTTTTGGCCGCTGCAAATCGTAGCCCCGGATGGCCAGGTTGGCCATGAGCAGGGCCTCCGTGAGCGGGCCGGCCGTTTCGAAGGGGGCGCTGACGTAGTGGTTGCCGTGCCCGGCGATGCAGGCTTCTACCCACTGGGCGTAGTGGCCCTCGGCCCCACCGGGCACGCGGGCCTGAGTTTGCTTCACTTTCACTTCCTGGTTGCGGGAAAGCGGCAGCAGGCGCGGATCGGCGGCATAGGTGCTGGCCATCATCTTGCCCTTCTTGCCCACAAACAAAATGCCGTTGCCCCCGTCGCCGAACAGCTCGTTGGGGCCGAGCTCATCCGGCCGCTCGGGCTGAATGCCCCCGTCCATCCAGTGTACGGTAACTTCCTGCTTGTTCTTTTTGGTGGCCGGGAACGTCAGCACAACGTGGCTCGAAGGCGGGCAGCTCTCGGGGAAGTAGCCGCGCTTAAACTCATCCACATACACGCTGCCCACGCTGGCCTGCACGGAGCTGGCGTATTCCAGGCCCAGTACCCGGAAAGGCGCTTCCAGCAGGTGGCAGCCCATGTCGCCGAGGGCGCCGGTGCCGTACTCCCACCAGCCCCGCCAGTTGAAGGGCACCAGCTTATCCACGTAGGGGCGGAAGGGCGCCGTGCCCAGCCACAGGTCCCAGTCAAGTTCCGGGGGCACGCCGGAAGCCGGCGAGGGCCAGGCAATGCCCTGGGGCCACACGGGGCGGTCGGTCCAGCAGTACACGGTGTGCACCTTCCCGATAAGGTTGGCATCGTACCACTCCTGCAGCTGCCGCACCCCGTCGCCGGAGGCACCCTGGTTGCCCATCTGCGTGACTACGGGGTAGCGCTTGGCGGCCTCGGTGAGGGCGCGGGCTTCGTAAAGGTCGTGGGTGAGGGGCTTCTGCACGTACACGTGCTTGCCTAGCTGCATGGCGGCCAGCGTAACGGCCGCGTGGTTGTGGTCGGGCGTAGCCACTGATACGGCATCGAAGTTCTTGGCTTCCTTGTCGAGCAGCTGGCGCCAGTCTTTGTAATACTTGGCCTGCGGAAACGCCTGTCTCGACTTAACTGCCCGGCGGTCGTCTACGTCGCAGAGGTAGCCGATGCGCGCTTTCCCGGATTTGGCAAAGGAGGCCAGGTCGCTTTCGCCCTTGCCGCCCACGCCCACGCCCGCAATTACGAGCTGGTCGCTGGGGGCGGTGTAGCCTTTGCCGCCCAGCACGAAGCGCGGGACAATCATGAATGTGGCCGCGGCCGCGGCGCTCTGCTTGATAAATTCGCGCCGGGAGGGTAGGGGCGTGGTCTGGCTCATAGAGAAATGGGAATAGTATCGAAACACGCGCCAGCTGGCGGGCGGCGGGGCAGGCGGGCCCGCGTGTCTCTTGGGCCCGTATAGAATAAGGAGCCTTAAGGTAGACAAATCAGGCAGATAGCCTACTGCTGCGCACATAATTTGCCTCTAGATGCCGAGTGCAGTTGGTCTAGGCCTCTCGCAGTTTCCAGCCGTAGTGGCCTAGGCCAGGTGGGTATGACTAAACAGACTACCCGGCTGAACGGAGCTAAGGCATTTCTACCTCTAATCAACATCAATTGTACGCGGAAAGCGGTTTGGTGCTAAGTCGAGGCCTGTGGTTGGCTCTTGCCAGTACTGCTGTCGTTTGCTGCGCCGTGAGGCTCCGTGCTAGGCCACCTGCTCCGCGTTGGGCCGTGAATTCTACCGTATTTTTGCCTGTATGAAAGCTACTTCGCTCGATCAGTTTTATCAGCGGTTGGCTACGGCCGTTGGGGCCGAGCCGCACGCGCTGCTGCCCCCGGATGCGGAGCGGGCCGTCGGGCATTTCAACGTGTTCAACATTCAGGAGCAGTTTCGGGACTATCCTGAAATGCCCGTTATGCCCTACGACCGGCGCGCCTACTACAAAATCAGCCTGATTAGGGGCCGCAGCCGGGCCGAGTACGCCAACAAAACCATCGAGCTCGACCAAAACGCCCTGCTCTTTGCCACGCCCAAAGTGCCCTACTACTGGGTGCCGCAGAACCCAGCGCAGGCCGGGCGCTTCTGCGTGTTCACGAGCGAGTTTCTGCTGCCGGCGAAGAGCGGGATTATCCTGGAGGAGCTGCCGCTGTTTCAGGCGAGTGGGTTTCCGGCTTTTCAGGTGTCGGATGCTGAGTGGACCGAGCTTAATGCCCTGTTCGAGAAGATGGAGCGGGAGCTGGCTTCGCCCTACGCCTATAAATACGACTTGCTGCGCACCTACGTGCTGGAGCTGCTTCATGCGGGCCAGAAGCTGCAGCCCCTCCCGGTCCAGCCCGCGGCCCCTACGGCCGCGGCCCGCATTGCGTCTCTGTTCACGGAGCTGCTGGAGCGGCAGTTTCCGCTTACCACGCCGCCCCAACAGCTGCCGCTGCGGTCGGCCAAGGACTTTGCCGACCGGCTGGCAGTGCACGTCAACCATCTCAACAAGGCACTCAAGCAGCAAACCGGCCACACCACCACTGCCCTTATTGCGCAGCGCTACGTGGAAGAGGCCAAGCGCCTATTGCAGCAACCCACCTGGACGGTTTCGCAGGTGTCCGACAGCCTGGGGTTTGCGGAAGTAGCCGACTTCTCTCACTTCTTCAAGCGCCACACCTCGCTGTCGCCGGCGGCGTTCCGGCAGTAGCCAACCGGATTGAATGGAGCAACAACCGGATTGTTGCGCCCAACTGCTTGCCCGGTCATGGAGCGGACCTTTGCCAGTAGGTAAACCACTTCATTCCACATGACCACTTCCACCATTGCCCTCATTACGGGCGGCAGCCGCGGCATCGGCAAAGACACGGCCCTGAGCCTGGCCAAGCAAGGCACCAACGTGCTGCTCACGTACCAAAGCAAAGAAGCCGAGGCGCTGGCCACCGTGGCCGAAATTCAGGCTCTAGGCCAGCAGGCCGCCGCGCTCCAGCTCGATACCGCCGACGTATCCAGCTTCGAGGCCTTCTACGCCCAGGTAACCGCCACCTTATCCACCACGTTTGGCGCCGAGCGGTTTGACTTCCTGATCAATAACGCCGGCTCTGGCCTAGGGGCCTCCTTCGCCGAAACCACAGAAGCGCAGTTCGACCACATGCTGCACGTGCACTTCAAAGGCGTGTTTTTCCTGACCCAGAAAGCCCTACCCCTCCTCCAGGATGGCGGCCGAATCATCAATATTTCCACCGGCCTCACCCGCAGTGTATTCCCCAATCGGGCGGCCTACGCCAGCATGAAAGGCGCCATCGAGGTCCTGACCAAGCACCAGGCCCAGGAATTGGGCCCCCGCCGCATTACCGTAAACGTGGTAGCGCCCGGCGCCATCGCCACCGACTTCAGCGGCGGCATCGTGCGCGACAACCCCCAGGTAAATGCCCACATTGCCGAGCAAACCGCCCTCGGCCGCGCCGGCCTGGCCAGCGACGTAGGAGGCGTAATTGCCTTCCTCTGCTCCGATGCCGCCGGCTGGATAACCGGCCAGCGTCTGGAAGTATCCGGCGGCATGCACCTCTAGGCCAGTAGGCAGAGCAATTAGCCAACGGCAGAAGGGCAAACTAAAGCTAGAAAGCAAGTTCCCCTCCTCAGATGAGGAGGGGTTAGGGGTGGTAGACTGGCCTAGAACGATCTACCTATAACCGTCATTCTGAGCGCAGCCGAGACATTTCGCGTGCTGGCGTTCTGGAGTGTTCAGGGTACTGTGGCCCACTCAGCCAACCTAATAAAGCACCAGGGGAGAAACAGAACCGGCCCGCTACTAGCGGGCCGGTTCTGCTTAGGGTATGATGGAAACGTTCAGAGTAGTCAGGTCGGCTACTGAGCCGGGCAGCCAGGTTTTCTGGAGCAGCGCGGCAATGTGCTCCGGCAGGTCTGCCACTGTCAGCGGCCGGGCTGGCCTAGCCACCACGTAATACCGCGAATCGGCCCGCTCGTGGAGGCGCGCTTTGGCGAAGGAAAACAGGCCGCGCTGGGCATAGCGTGCCGCGCCGGGGTAACTGCTCTCATCGGCTCCCACTTCCAGCTGCACCGCCTCCGCCGAACCGCCAGCCGGCCGCGTCAGGAAATACTGATGTAGCTCTAGCAGCGCCTCCTGAGACGCCGCCACCGATTCGGGCAGTATCCCGCCGCCGGAAGCCACATGCAAGATATAGCCGTTGCTATCCGTAGCAAACCAATCAATATCCGCGTCTTCCTGGTCTATCTCGTCAATGCGCATTTCTCTATATCAATTATAATTTATGTTTTCTGGCCTGCTAGCGACAGTTGCTGAGAATCCAGGGAAGTTTAATAAATCAAACGTGAAGCCTTCATCAATAGTGATAGCAATTTTTCTTTCTGATAATAGTACAACAGGGATATGTTCATGATCTTGAGCATTAGATTTAAACTTTGAAACGCGGCGTTTGGAGAAATGCTCGTCTTTGAATGCCTGTATTGCATCAGGTTTTATTTTTTTTAGCCTTCCTTCTCTTGTCAATAGGTCAATTATGGCTGGTATACTTGTTTCTGAATAGGCACCTATTGATGATCTGAGATATTCTACTAATAATTTTTGAGATACAACTAAGTGCGGTGTCGTTGTTATATCTTTTGTATCCTTAATCAACCAAAGAATAAGTTTTTTGTATTCTGGATCCAATGGTGTGCAAAAATTCTTTGCAACATTATTGTCGATAAATATGTCTTTCATCTATTCCGTTGCTGCAATAGCAATATTCATTACGTCCATCATGTATGTATCAAAAAAACTGTCAGGTGCTCCTGTTATCCTGCCGTCTTTCTCAAAATTAACTTCATGTAATATTGATGTATTGGCAACTTTTTCTAGATAATAAACCTTGACGTCATTTGTGCTTAATTCGCCTTCAGCTATTAATAATCTTATTCTGTTAATAAGGTACTCGCTATGTGATTCAATTATATACTGTTTGTTATTTTCGTTTATTTGTTTGGTTAGATAATTCGCAAAATTGGCTTGTACTTTTGGATGTAAATGTATTTCTGGCTGTGATACTGCTAATAATGAGTTGCTGCCTAACTGTAGATCTGCTACAATTATAGGTAAAAACTGGCTTAAGCCAAATCCTACGTCGCTAAGTGAAGATTGAAAAGATTTTTCGCTGGTTTTTAGCTTCAATTCAAATCGACCGCCTTTTAACTTGTGTGATTTAATATCTGTTGCTAATTCTAAATCTATAAGTGTGTCTTTTAATTTTGTCATTTTAATATCGTTCTTCTCCTCCCATTCAACTAACTGGTCTACATATCCTTCTCCCGAAAAATTCACTTTTCTTTTTGATCCTGACTTCTGATAATATGTCCTTTGAGGTGGATATCTGAACGATCCTATGAAGTTGAATTTGTTTTCAATATACCCAATTGTGCTAAAGATAGTGTGATTAATGTGTTTCATAAAATAATTTGTTTCATTATCCATAAAATCGCTAAACATTTCTTCTAAAGAATCAAATTTAGCGTCTTCAAATGATATAACATTTTTAGTATATTTTTGTTTTTTGGAGTTTTTAATTTGTGGAATGTTTTGGAATCGTTTTTTAAGTTCTTTTAATATAAATCCTAAGGCAAATGCTTGAATGCTTAAACAATATGTTTGCCTTTTTTGTCCATCTTCGTTTTCATAATACTTGGATGATATTTTTATATTTAAAAAATCATTCTCTAACGATAGTTCTTTTATTTTTGGTGAGTCATTTACCGTATTTACCTCCCAAATTGTCTTAAATGAAGTTTTGTATTTATTTCGATCATACCAAATTTCAGTAAAATATTCTCCTGAAATCTCAATATCATTGTTTGTTTTACCATTTCTAGCTATTTCTTCAAATCCTCCTAGTTCAACGTACTTACCATTTAATGATAAGAAATAAGGAAACTGTTCGGACTGCACTATTGATAAAATGCTATTTATTATGGAGCTTTTTCCGCTACTATTAGCTCCTGTTAACAAAGTTATTTTTGAAAAATCAATCTTCGTTTTTTGAAAGGATCTAAAATTGTCCAGATACAGCGTTTTAAGAATATTTCTTTCTGGTGTATTTGTCATGCTAGGTTTGCTTTTAATGTCGTTTTGTTATGCTTATAACTTCTCCAAAATCTCCTGCGCCGCTACGGCAATAACTGTCCCGGGGCCATATATGCCGACCACTCCGGCGTTGTAGAGGAAATCGTAATCCTGGGCGGGGATGACGCCGCCGGCAATGACGAGGATGTCTTCGCGGCCGAGCTGCCGGAGCTCCTCAATGAGCTGCGGAATCAGGGTTTTGTGGCCGGCGGCGAGGCTGCTCACGCCTACCACGTGCACGTCGTTTTCGGCGGCTTGGCGGGCTACTTCGTCGGGGGTTTGGAACAGGGGCGCAATGTCCACGTCGAAGCCCACGTCGGCGAAGGAGGTGGCAATGATCTTGGAGCCTCGGTCGTGGCCGTCCTGGCCCATTTTGGCCACCATCATGCGGGGGCGGCGGCCTTCCTTGGCGGCAAAGTCGTCGGCGGCCTGGCGGGCCTTCGCGAATTCCTCGTCGTAGTTCATCTCGGCAGAATACACGCCCGAAATGGCGCGAATAGTGGCCTGGTGGCGGCCGTATACTTTCTCCAGGGCATCGGAAATCTCGCCCAGCGTAGCACGTAGGCGAGCCGCCTTCACGGCCAGGGCCAGCAGGTTCTCGTTGCCAGAGCGGGCAGCTTCCGTGAGGGCATCCAGGGCCTGCTGCACGGCGGCACCATCGCGCTCCGCCCGAATCTGGTTCAGGCGCGCAATCTGCGACTCGCGCACGGCGGCGTTGTCGATGTCGAGCACGTCAATCTGCTGCTCCTCGCTGGGGCGGTACTTGTTCACGCCCACCACTATTTCCTTGCCTGAGTCGATGCGGGCCTGCTTGCGGGCCGAGGCTTCCTCAATGCGCATCTTCGGTAGGCCAGTCTCAATGGCTTTGGCCATGCCGCCCAGCTCCTCCACTTCCTGAATCAGTGCCCAGGCTTTGTCGGCCAGCTCGTGGGTGAGGGTTTCCACGTAGTAGGAGCCGCCCCAGGGGTCTACCACGCGGGTAATGTCGGTTTCGTGCTGGAGGTAGAGCTGGGTGTTGCGCGCAATGCGGGCCGAGAAGTCGGTGGGCAGCGCAATGGCTTCGTCGAGGGCGTTGGTGTGCAGGCTCTGGGTGCCGCCCAGGGCCGCGGCCATGGCCTCAATGCAGGTGCGGGCTACGTTGTTGAAGGGGTCCTGCTCGGTAAGCGAGTAGCCCGAGGTCTGGCAGTGCGTGCGCAGGGCCAGGCTCTTAGGGTTCTGCGGATCAAACTGCTTGATGAGCTTGGCCCACAGCAGGCGGCCGGCGCGCATCTTGGCAATTTCCATGAAGTGATTCATGCCAATGGCCCAGAAAAACGACAGGCGCGGGGCAAACTGATCAATGGTCATGCCCGCCGCGAGGCCGGCGCGCACGTACTCCAGGCCATCGGCGAGGGTATAGGCTAGTTCAATATCGGCGGTGGCTCCGGCTTCCTGCATGTGGTAGCCCGAGATGCTGATGCTGTTGAACTTGGGCATGTGCTGCGCCGTGTAGCTGAAGATATCCGCAATGATGCGCATACTCGGCAGAGGCGGGTAGATGTAGGTGTTGCGCACCATGAACTCCTTCAGAATATCGTTCTGAATGGTACCCGCCAGCTTCTCGGGGCTCACGCCCTGCTCCTCAGCCGCTACAATGTAAAAGGCCAGCACCGGCAGCACCGCCCCGTTCATGGTCATGCTCACCGACATCTGATCCAGCGGAATCTGGTCGAAGAGAATCTTCATGTCCTCCACCGAGTCAATGGCCACGCCAGCCTTGCCCACGTCGCCCACCACGCGCGGGTGGTCGGAGTCGTAGCCCCGGTGCGTCGCCAAGTCAAACGCCACCGACAGGCCCTTCTGCCCACCGGCCAGGTTACGGCGGTAAAAGGCGTTGGATTCCTCGGCCGTGCTGAAGCCCGCGTATTGCCGGATGGTCCAGGGGTTCTGCACATACATGGTGGCGTACGGCCCGCGCAGGTACGGCGCCTGCCCTGCCCCAAAGCCCAGGTGGCCTAGGCCAGTTACATCCTGCGCCGTGTAGAAGCTCTTGAGCGGAATGCCCTCAGGAGTGGTAGAAGTAGCAGTTTCAACAGGAGGCGCGGGCAGCTGGGCCGCGTCGTACGCTATTTGGGAGAAATCAGGTTTCATCTGGAGTCGGATGGGGTTTGTCATGCTGAGCGAAGTCGAAGCATCTCTACTGCTTCGTTGCTGTTCTAGGCCAGTTGATTAGCCAGAGGTAGAGATGCTTCGACTGCGCTCGGCATGACGATAGATTGGCTACTTCTTGCCTTGTAGGCGGGCCAGTACGTCTTCGGTGCTGTAGCCTTGCACCGTGAATTCCTGGAAGCCAAACACGCGGATGGCCTCCTGCATGGTGGGCAAATCAGCAGTCAGCAGGGCCGAGGGTATGAAATCGGGCTCGTCGATGGGCACGTGGTTGATTGCCCGGGCCAAGCGTCCGTACTGCTCAGGGGTGGCGTACATGAGGGTAGCTTCTTCGGCTGAGGAAAACAGCACCGACAGCGTACCCTCGGGGTGGGCTTCGCGCAACTCGGGGCGCTCCGCTGCCGGTAAGGTCCGCAGAAACGACTCTAGGATATGCTGGTTGGTGTGCGAACCAAGCAACACCAGAGCCGAGCGTTTGCGCCGCCGCTCACGCCGGTCGAAGTGCATAGCTGTAGCCAGGCGTAATACCTCCGTGGGATAAGTGGCGCGGGTGCTGTCGAATTCCCGGCTGCGCAACAGGCGCTTGGGGTTGTAGTCGAACTGCTCATTAGGGTTCTGGAAACGGTTGGTGCCCACTACTACCTGCTCGCCGTTGGCAATGCGCCGGAACTGCGCCTGAGCCGAAGCGTGTAGCTCCTGCAGTACCAGCCCAGTAGCGCCCGGTAGGCCACCCTGCGCCTCAATCTTCTGGAACAAGGTCCAGGCTTGGTGGGCGAGTTGGTCGGTGAGGGTTTCGAGGTAGTAGGAGCCGGCGGCGGGGTCCTGCACCCGGTCGAGGTAGGCCTCTTCGCGCAGCAGAATGGGTAGGTTGCGGGCCAGACGCTCAGCAAACTCGTTGGGCTCGTGAAACAGACTGTCGAACCGGCCTACACTCACGGCGGTGGCTCCACCCAGCACCGCGCTCATGGCTTCGGTGGTGACGCGCAACAGATTGGTGTGCGGGTCGAGGGTGGTTTGGCTCCAGGAAGAGGTGCTGGCGAAAATGGGCAGCTCCTGCGCTACCTCAACGGGTACCCCGTACGCTTGGAGCAATGTGGCAAACAAGCGGCGCAGGGCGCGCAGCTTGGCAATTTCAAAGAAGTAGTTGGGGTTGATGCCCACTTGCACGTGCAGGGCCCGCGCTACCATCTCCACGGTAAGCTCATCCTTTGGCAGCTCGCTCAAATACGTGGCTGCTGTGCTCAGCGCAAAGGCAATCTGCTGGGTTACGGTAGCGCCACGGTCGGCGTAATAACCCGAGTTGATGCCTACCACCTTTACCTCCGGCCATGCCTGGCTGGCTTGCAGCACCAAGCGCAGCTCAGCCAACTGTGCTGGTACGTCAGGCGCGTGGCAGGTGATAGGGTCCAGCACAAAAAAGCCCCTCGGCGTCACTTTCAGTTCCTGCAGGTGCTTCACTAGCTCGCCTAGGCCACTGCGCATGGAATAGCCCACATAGGTGCTCTCCAGCAGTAGCTTTTGCTGTAGGTAGTGTAGGTCAAAGGTGCCGGCATTCGAGAGCAGAAAGTGTGCTCCCTCGGCCCCGCGGGCCAGCCCTTCCGCCGCCCGGTCAATAGCCTTGTGGCCGCGGTCGTGGGCCGGAATGCTGTAGGTGGGCACGTTCCGCCACGTGGGCTCCGTGCGTACCAGCGGTGTGGGGGCACCGCCCAGGGCTTGTAGGGCTTCGAGGTGATAGAAGGGCTCAACAGTGAGGCCATCGGGGGTGTGCCAGGCGAGGGCAGCCGGGTCCTGGCCTTTCAGGTCGCGGCGAATGCGCTCCTGCCACTGCGGCGTCGTGACGGCTTCAAACTCAGCAAAAGAAACCGGGGTAGAACGGGGCGTATCGGCCATAAGGTGGCGGGGTGGGGTGGAAATCAGGCAACAGAAAGCGGGCTAAAGATACCGTTTCAAGGCCATAAACGGACGATGCAAGGCCAGAGCTTACGCTTGGTGTCAGTATGCACCGCAGGTGTATACTGTTTGCTCTTCATTATGGATCAGGCTCACCATCTACTCAGGCCGAAACTCATTCCTGGCCTGCTGATGGCGCTGCCCTTCTGCTTAGGAGAGTGGCCTAGGCCGCGCAACTCCGGCGCAACTGCCTTATCTTTGTGGTCCGCATTCCATTTCCCTCAGACCTGATGCACTTTCTTCGTTCTCGCGTAGCGGCCCTTGGCCTGCTAACGGCCGTAGCGCTGGCGCCGGCCTGCCAGCGTGCCGCCTATCAGCCTAAGGCGCAGCTGGCACCCGTAACGGGCCTGCCCGTCGGTAAATCTATCCCCGACGACCCCACGGCTGCTGCCACCATTGAGCCCTATCGCCAGCGCGTAACAGCCCAGATGACCGAAGTAATTGGCACGGCCCCGGTAGCCATTACCAAGAATAACGGGGAGTCACCGCTCTCCAACTTTACCTCCGATATTCAGCGGATGCGGGCCAGCAAGGAAATCGGCCAGCCCGTTGATTTGGGCGTGATGTCGAATGGTGGCTTACGGGCGCCCATTCCAGCTGGTGCGGTTACGGTGGGCTCTATCTTCGAGCTGATGCCATTTGAGAACGAGCTGGTGGTCTTGGATGCCCCCGGTCCCGTGGTGCAGGAGCTGTTCAATTACGCGGCCAAAGCTAAAATGCCGGTGTCGGGTGCGTTCTACACGGTGTCGGCCGATGGCAAACCCGAGAATCTGCGCATTAACGGCCAGCCTCTTGACCTCACCCGGACCTATACTATTGCCATATCTGACTACCTGGCCAGCGGCGGCGACAACATGGTGTTCTTCAAGCCCATCAAGTTCCGGCACACCAACGTGCTGCTACGGAGCGCCTTCATTGAGGCCATTCGAGAGAGGACCAAGCAAGGCTTGCCCATTGAAGCCAAGCTGGAAGGCCGCGTGAAGTAAGAGCCGAGGGCGGCTGAGGAAAGATTCTGTATCCTTCCGAGCAGCCTACTCATCCGCAAGTAGTACATCAGCATCTCAAGAAATCAACTCCGTGGATCGTCGCGAATTTCTGAAACATACTGGCCTAGGAGCCGCCAGCGTAGCCCTGCTGGGCGTGAGCCTGCCCGCCGCTGCGGCCGATAAAAAGGCCACCCGCCTTACTATTCTGCACACCAACGACATGCACTCCCGCATTGAGCCCTTCCCCGATAATGCGGCCCAGTGGGCGGGCATGGGTGGCATGGCGCGCCGCGCCACGCTAATTGAGCAGGTGCGCAAAGAGGAGCCCAACGTGCTGCTGCTGGACTCCGGCGACATCTGGCAGGGCACGCCCTACTTCAACTTCTTCATGGGCGAGTTGGAGTACAAGCTCATGTCGCAGATGAAGTACGATGCCAGCACCCTCGGCAACCACGACTTCGACAATGGCCTAGAGGGGCTGCAGAAGCAGCTGCCCAATGCTAACTTCCCCTTCCTAATTGCCAACTACGATTTCTCAGCCACGCCGCTGGCCGGCCGCTTCAAGCCCTACAAGGTGTTTGACAAGCAGGGAATCCGGGTGGGCGTGTTTGGGTTGGGCATCGAGCTGGCTGGCCTGGTGGCCGACAAGAACTTCGGTGCCACCAAGTACCTCGACCCCATCACCGTGGCCAATGACATGGTGAAGCAGCTCCGCGGCCCCGAAAAGTGCGACCTGGTGATTTGCCTCTCACACCTGGGCTACAAGTACCAGGGCCCGAAGGTGGATGACTTCAAGCTGGCCGCCGGCGCACCGGGCATCGACCTGATTTTGGGTGGTCACACGCATACGTTCCTCGATAAGCCCGACGTTGTACTGGGAGCAAATGGCCACCAGACCCTAATCAACCAGGTCGGCTGGTCGGGCATCAACCTCGGCCGTTTAGATTATTCGTTCGAGCGGGGCTCGCGCCGGCCGGCCGTAGCGGCTGCCTCGGTCATGCCTGTCCGCGAGGCGTAAAAAGCAAGAGATAGACGCGTTTTTTTGTCTCCTGACTTTTCCACATTTTTGTCTCCCTCTTGAAAAAACGGGCCTGTTTTGGGCGTGCCGTCGTTTCCTGTTCCCCTCACCTTGCACCTGTTGCTGCTGCCCTATTTGATTGATGCTGAAGGATTGCCGAACCGTATGGGTCAACTGTCTTCGCGTCATCAAGGCAAACATTGGTGAGCAGAGCTTCAAGACGTGGTTTCAACCCATCGTCCCGGTACAGCTCCACAATAATGTTTTAATCATTCAGGTCCCCAGCCAGTTTTTTTATGAATGGCTGGAGGAGCATTATGTGGATGTGCTAAAGAAAGCCATCTACCAGGAACTGGGTCCTGAGGGCCGACTGGAGTACTCAATCGTAGTAGACCAGGGTAACGCCCAAACCAAGCCGCGCACGCTCAATCTGCCCACTTCGCATAAGGCGGCAGGTCCGGCGCCCGAAACTACGCCCGCCGCAGCCCTGGCTAGCGGCCCAATGTCGTCGTCGGCGCGCAACGTGGCCGCAGCGGCTGCGCAGCCCGCTCAACCGGCTACGCTGCGCAACCCCTTCGAGGCCAGCAAGGCTATTGACCGGAACTACCTCAACTCCCAGCTCAACCACAGCTACACCTTCGAGAACTACATTGAGGGTGACTGTAACCGGTTATCGCGCTCGGCGGGGCTGGCTGTGGCCAACAAGCCCGGCACCACGTCGTTTAACCCGCTGATGATTTACGGTGGGGTAGGCCTAGGCAAGACGCACCTGGTGCAGGCCATCGGTAACCACATCAAGGCCACCAATACCGATAAGTTCGTGCTCTACGTTTCGGCGGAGAAGTTTACGAACCAGTTCATCGAGAGCCTGCGCTCCAACGCTGTGCAGGATTTTGCAAACTTCTACCTGCTCGTAGACATCCTGATTCTGGACGACGTGCAGTTCCTGTCGGGTAAGGACAAGACCCAGGAGATGTTCTTCCACATCTTCAACCACCTGCACCAAGCCGGCAAGCAGATCGTGATGACCTCCGACCGGCCGCCCCGCGACCTAGTAGGCTTGGAGGACCGCTTGTTGTCGCGCTTTAAGTGGGGCCTGACCGCTGACCTGCAAAGCCCCGACTTCGAGACGCGCATGGCCATCATCCAGAACAAAATGCAGCAGGATGGCATCGATATCCCGCCGCAAGTGGTGGAGTACTTGGCGCACTCCGTGAATACCAACGTACGGGAGTTAGAAGGCGTGCTGATTTCGCTGGTGGCCCAGTCGAGCCTCAACCGCCGCGAGATTGACCTGGAAATGGCTAAGCAAGCCCTTCGGCACATCATTGAGGAAGTAGAGGCTGAGGTGAACCTGGATTTCATTCAGAAAACCTGCGCCGAGTATTTCAGCGTGCCGGTAGAGCTGCTAAAAGCTAAAACGCGCAAGAAGGAAGTGGTAACGGCGCGCCAAGTGGCCATGTACTTCGCCAAAGAGCACACCAGCCACTCCCTGAAAAGCATCGGCCACCACTTCGGCGGCCGCGACCACAGCACCGTTATCCACTCCGTCCAAACGGTTTCCGACCTGATCGATTCCGACAAAAGCTTCCGCACCACCATTCAGGAGTTACGGAAGAAGTTCGCCGGCAAATAAGAAAGCCATTCTTTTCGCTGCACAGATGAGCGTCAGCGGGAGAAGTGGCCTAGGAGCCCGCTCAGATGCTGCGTTACTCGAAACGACATAGAAAAGCCCTTCACTTAGCAGTGAAAGGCTTTTCGCTTTTATGCAACAGCTCTAGGCCACCTACGCCTGAGCTTGGGTATCGCGGAGCGGAATGTTGTGTTTGCTGGAGAAGCTGCGGATCTGCTCACGCAGGGCCCGCTTGCGCTTGGTGCCTTTTACCTGGCGCAAGCTCAGGGCATACGTGCCTCCTTCTTTCAGCTGCACGCGTAGCTGCTGTGGTACCAGCTCCAGCGCCGAGATTTCTTCGGCGGGAAAAGCCTGCTTCGGGCGGAACAGCCCGTCTTTATGCACAATGTAGGCGGGCGTAAACTCTAGGTAGCTCTGGGTGCCAAACACCGGGGCGTTGTGCACCAGCACGTAGCCCACATACACGAGGCTGAACGCCAAGAACACGTAGTGCAGGAAGTGCAGGTCGTTGACGCCGCTATCGGTGATGATAAGCGAGAGCGTGTAAGCTATCCAGATGCCCCCAATAAACAGCTGACCCCAGAAGGGAATCCGGGAATTGTTGGCGGGCTGAAGACGAATTCGGGTAGAAGCTGGAGGCATAAGGGCGCAATGGGTAGCTAAGAGCCCGCAAAATAAGGGATAGTTCCTGAACCGCCGCCCTAGGCCACCCAAGGCGAGTACTGGCCTAGGGCGGCGGTTCAGAAAATGACAGGGGCTACTTCAGCGTCGCCGAAGCCAGCTCCATTTCCGGCACCGCGCTCAGCAACTGCGAAATGGGGCAATGCTCCTTGGCATTCTCGGCCTGCTTCTGAAACTCTTCCTGCGTGATGCCTTCCACTTCGCCTTCCGTGGTCAGAGTAATCTTCACCACTTTCGGAATCTCCCCCGACGTATCTAGCGTCACCTTCGACTCGGTGCGGATCTGTTTAACCTGGGCGCCGGCTTTCGTGAGCTGGCCCGTCAGGAACATGGTGTAGCAGCCGGCGTGGGCCGCGCCAATCAGCTCCTCAGGGTTGGTGCCTTTCTGGCCCTCGAACCGGGCTCCTACTGAGTAAGGCGCTTTTACGGTGCCACTCTGCGTAGAAATTTCGCCGCTGCCTTTGATGTCGCCGTTCCAAACGGCATTGCCACGTTGGTTGATCATGATGAAGAGAAGTTGTGAAAGGTGAGTTTGTGCGGTTGTTACGGGAGAAACTTATGAAAAGATGAGCTTAGTAAGGCTGGCTGTAGCTCCGCAGGGTTTCAGCTACTGGAGCCTTCGCCACACCGGGAGGCGTAGCAGTGTCCTAAAACCTTCCCAACTTCGCAACTTCACAACCTCGCTTTTGTCATGGGTCTGAAATCCACTCTTAGTCGGCCGGTGGCCGCTTACATTGCCCGCCAATATGCCCGCTGGCAGCAAGACCCCATTGGCACCCAACAGCGAGTGTTGAGAGAACTGCTAACCCAAGGCGCCCGCACCGCCTTTGGCCGCGACCATAATCTGGCCGAAGCTCGCACGGCCCAGGACTTAGCCGCCCGCGTGCCGGTCCGCGACTACGAGGCTCTGAGCCCGTATTTCAACCGCGTGAAAGCGGGCGAGGCCAACGTGCTCTGGCCCAGTAAGCCACTCTACCTAGCCAAAACCAGCGGCACTACCAGTGGCGCCAAATACATTCCGCTCACCCGAGACAGCATTCCGAACCACATCAACGGTGCCCGCGATGCCCTGCTGCATTACGTGCACAAAACCGGTAAAAGCCGTTTCCTCGATGGTAAGCTGATGTTCCTGTCAGGTTCGCCGGAGCTGGAAACGGTGGGCGGCATTCATACTGGGCGCTTGTCGGGCATTGTGAACCACCATGTGCCGGGCTACCTGCGCCGCAATCAGATGCCCAGCTACCAGACCAACATCATTGAGGACTGGGAAACCAAGCTCGACCACATTGTGGAGGAAACCCTGCCTCAGCCGATGAGCCTCATTTCTGGCATCCCACCCTGGGTGCAGATGTACTTTGACCGGATTGTGGCGCGCACCGGTAGGCCAGTAGGGGAGGTGTTCCCGCAGTTTGATCTGTTCGTGTACGGCGGCGTGAACTTCGAGCCATATCGCAAAAAGCTGTTCGATACCATTGGTAGGCCAGTGGATAGCGTAGAGCTGTTTCCGGCTTCCGAAGGATTCCTGGCCTTCCAGGATGAGCCCGGCAACCCCGGCATGCTGTTGCTACTCGATGCGGGCATCTTCTTCGAGTTCATCCCCGCCGAGCGGTTCTTCGAGCCCAACCCGCCCCGCCTGACCCTGGCCGAAGTGGAACTGGATAAGCAGTACGCCCTCGTGCTCAACTCCAACGCCGGCCTCTGGGGCTACAGCCTCGGCGACACCGTGCGTTTCACCCAGAAGTACCCGTTCCGGGTAGTGGTATCGGGCCGCATCAAGCACTTTTTGTCAGCTTTCGGGGAGCATGTCATCGGGGAAGAAGTAGAGCAGACCCTGCGCGAGGCCATGCAGCAACACCCCGAGGTAGAAGTGGTAGAATTCACCGTGGCTCCCCGCGTCAGCGACGACCCCACCGTGCCCTCCCGCCACGAGTGGCTTATCGAGTTTGCTAGGCCACCCCACGATGCCGCCGCCTTTGCCGCCGCCCTCGATACTGGCCTACGCCGCCGCAACGTGTATTACGATGACCTGCTGGCCGGCAACATTCTCGCGCCACTCCAACTCACGCCCCTGCCCGCCGGAGCCTTTCAGCGCTATATGAAAAGCCTGGGCAAGCTGGGCGGCCAGAACAAGGTGCCGCGGTTGAGTAATGACCGCACGGTTGCGGAAGGACTGTTATCTACCTTGTCATGAAATTTGTGCCCTCCAGTATGCTGGCATGGACAATTAGCGCTTAGGTATCTGAAAACAGTTTGACCTAGAATGTTTGGGATTTGTAAGTTCTCATGCGGATTGCCTTCGACCTCGACAATAACCTAATTCGCAACAACTACTTATTCCCGCTTGAACGGCCTCATTGGCCCCGCTTAGCGCAGATGCTCAGTAGCGAAGGTCTGCGCCAGGGGGTAGCCGAAGCCGTTGCTTTATGTCGGGCTCAAGGCTGGGAGGTATGGGTATACACCACCTCTTACCGTAGCGCTTGGTACATCAGACGGCTTTTCTGGCTGCATGGTATCCGGCTGGATGGCGTAGTCAATCAACAGCGCCATGACCGCAAGGTGCAGGTGCGCTCTACCAAGCACCCGCCTACGTTCGGAATCGACTTACTCGTGGATGACTCGGAAGGGGTGAAGTTGGAGGGTGAACGGTACGGCTTCCGGGTGGTAGTGGTGCAGCCGGAGGACCTGGATTGGGTGATGAAAGTGCGGGCCGCCGTACAGTGCCATGATCAAGTAAGCGCCGAGGAAAGCCAGAAAACGTAATTTGGCCCCGCCTTCCATCCTTTACTCTTTTCCATGCGCCTGCTTTTTCTTGTCTTGCTGAGTGCTCTGCTGTGGAGCCAATCTTCTGTCGCCCAAAAAAACGCTCAACCCCTGCGAGTAGCCACCTACAACCTGCGTCTCAACGTGGCCAGCGACGGGGTCAATGCTTGGCCGAACCGCAAGGAGATGGTGAAAAACCTGGTGCGCTACCATGATTTCGACGTGTTCGGCACCCAGGAAGGCTTCCGCGGGCAGCTTAACGATGTAGCGGAGCTATCGGAATACGCCTTCGTGGGCCACGGCCGCGACGATGGCAAGGAAGCCGGGGAGCATTCGGCCATCTTCTACAAGAAAAACCGGCTGAAAATGCTGCAAACCGGCGACTTCTGGCTCAGCCAAACGCCCGATAAGCCCTCCAAAGGCTGGGATGCCACCTGCTGCAACCGCATCTGTACCTGGGCTAAGTTCCAGGATCTGAAAACGAAGCAAGAGTTTTACTTCTTCAGCGCCCACTTCGACCATGAAGGCGTGGAAGCCCGCCGCCAGTCGGGGAAGCTGATGGTGCAGAAGATGCAGGAAATTGCTAAAAATGCCCCGGTTATCTGCGTCGGCGACTTTAACTCCACCCCCGATACCGAGCAGATCAAGACCATTGGAAGCGTATTGCAGAACGCCTACCAGGCCACCAAGCAGCCACCTTACGGCCCGGTGGGCACATTTACTGGCTTCAAGCTCGACGCTCCCCTACAAGACCGCATCGACCACATCTTCGTCAGCAAGCAGTTCGACGTTCTGAATTACGCCGTACTCACCGATTCTATACGCGGGCTCTACCCTTCTGACCACTTCCCCGTGCTGGTGACGCTGGTGCTGAAGTAATCTTGTAGCAGCTATGTGGAGCCACTTATATGGGTACTATGAAATTAGATGCTCCAATACGTACACTAGCGTTGCAGATACAGCTACTATTAGAGCTTACTTAGATACACTTCCAGAACTGCAGCGAGTGGGACAAGTAAGCTACAGGAATACCTTTGGTTATTCAGGAATGACGTTAGCCTTGGTGAGAGGACACTGTGGCAACTTTCATTACAACGACGACACATGGACTGATGAATTCAATATGATTCCGATTGTCTGTGAGAAATTGGAAAATGGCAAAGTGCCGCAGCAGCATATCTTATTTCTAGTTCGACTTGCTCGTGTACTCAACTGGGAGCTAATTGAGGAGGAGAATGATGAGGGAGAGGAAAACGTAGTACTATGGAAACCTTAATCAAACCCCAGCTTCACGCCGCCTGCCTGGCCTACGTGCAGGAGCGTATTGACGCCTGCCAGGCCGCCATTCAGGCCGCGCAGGAATCGGCCAACTCTGAAACCAAGAGCAGCGCCGGCGACAAATACGAAACCGGCCGCGCCATGGCCCAGAATGAGCGCGACCGAAACACCGTGCAGCTTCACCAGGCCCAGCAGCTGCAAGGCGAGCTAACCCGCATCAACCCCGAACTCCCCTGCGACACCGTGCGCCCCGGTGCCCTGGTTCGGACGAGCCTAGGCCACTTTTACATCAGCATCAGCGCCGGCAAGCTCCCGATAGGTGGCCTAGACTACTTCGCCGTTTCTCCGGCCGCGCCGGTAGCGGCGGTGCTGGCGGGTAAGCGGGCCGGAGAGCAGGTGGTGTTTAATGGGAAGCCTGTCAAGATTCAGGAAATACAGTAGTGGGCACCACAAAAAAGAAGACCGGCAAGAAGCATAAACCGAAACCAAGTGGCTTACGGCCCAACCGCAAAGCGTTGATTTGGCCAGCGGTAGTACTGTTTTTGCTTCTCATCCTGACTTGCTTTTCTGAAGCCCTAAAGCAGAACGGCGCTGCAAGCCTTGCGAAAGATTTTCATGTATGGCTCTTTGCTTGGGCAATACTGTGGGGAGCAACTCAAAGGATTATTGACGGCAACTACTTCAGTGAGTATGGGTTGATAACCGCAATATTTTGCGTAGGGTGCTTGTTGGCCTCGTGGTCAACGACTGACTTGCGTGAGAAGCTGCTGCTGTTTTTTCCGCTACTGTACCTGGGCTGGTTACGGGTATTGCTTAGGCTACTCTTTCCAAAATATCCTAGCGGAGAGTTAATGCCTGTCGTGTCAATGGGCCGGGGCGGATGGAAGGGCAAAGCTGGGGGATACATTCCATCCTGGCGGGAGAGGTGGCTATCGGGACTTCTGTTAATCGGGCCGTTAGGTTTTCTCTTCCTTATCGTAAACATACTTCCTAGAACCTAACTGCAACCCCCAGAAAATGCCGCCCGCATTGCACTACCTTTGTTTGAGGTAGTTCCCATTCCCGTATGCCCGATTCCTTTTCCAAACGTGTTACCCTGCTCGGTTCCACCGGCTCCATCGGTACCCAGGCCCTTGATGTAATCCGTAGCCAGCCTGGCAAATTCACCGTTACCGCGCTTTCGGCTCACTCCAACGCCGAACTGCTCATTCAACAAGCCCAGGAGTTTCGGCCCGCCGCCGTAGTTATCGGCGACGACGCCAAGTATGCCACCGTCAAAGCCGCGCTGGCCTCGCAACCCGAAACTGAAGTGCTGGCCGGAGCCGCCGCCCTCGCCGACGTAGCCGGCCGCGACGATGCCGACGTAGTACTGACCGCCATGGTAGGCTACGCGGGGTTGCTGCCTACAGTGCGCGCCATTCGGGCCGGCAAAACCATTGCCCTAGCCAATAAGGAAACTCTGGTGGTAGCAGGCCAGCTTATTACCGAACTGGTAAAGGATCACGGCGTAGGCCTGTATCCCGTCGACTCAGAGCACTCCGCCATTTTTCAGTGCTTGGTGGGGGAGGAGCAGAACCCCATTGAGAAGATCATCCTCACCGCCTCGGGTGGTCCGTTCCGGGGGCGCACCCGCGAGCAGCTGGCACAGGTAACTAAGGCTCAGGCGCTCAAACACCCCAACTGGGACATGGGCGCCAAAATCACCATCGACTCGGCTTCCCTCATGAACAAGGGCCTGGAGGTGATTGAAGCCAAGTGGCTCTTCGGCCTGCGCAACGACCAGATTGACGTAGTTGTTCACCCGCAAAGCATCATTCACTCCCTAGTACAGTTCGAGGATGGCTCCTTGAAAGCCCAGCTAGGCCTCCCCGACATGAAGCTACCCATTCAGTACGCCCTGGGCTACCCGCAGCGCCTAGCTAATACCTTCCCGCGGTTTTCCTTCCTCGATTATCCTCAGCTGACGTTTGAGCAGGCCGATACCAGCGCCTTCCGTAACCTCGCGCTGGCGTTCGAGGCCATGGGCCGCGCCGGCAATGCTCCTTGCATCCTGAACGCGGCCAACGAAATTGCCGTGGCCGCCTTCCTGCGCGACGAAATCGGGTTCCTGCAAATGTCGGAGGTGGTAGAAACCAGCCTCGCCCGGGTTTCGTACCTTGCCGCTCCGAGCCTGGATGACTACGTGGAAACCGACCGCGAAACGCGCCGAATTGCGCAGGAGCTGGTAGGCCACTCCTGACACCCTGGCCGAAATGTTCCGCTTGGGGCACGTCGTTGCCTTTCGGTGCGTTGTTTGTGTAACCTGCCGTTTATGGTGCCCTGCCGAGCTTCTGCGAGGGCGCAACCTACTCATCACCTCATTACTCTACTCTCTTTGGAAGGATTGATCATGGCCGGGCAGATGCTGCTGGGCCTTTCCATACTAGTTGGTCTGCACGAGTTCGGACACTTTGCGGCCGCCAAATATTTCAAGATCCGGGTCGACAAGTTTTACATCTTCTTCGACTTCCTGTTTCCGCTGCCGGGCGTGATGAACTTCGCCCTGTTCAAGAAGAAAATTGGCGAGACGGAGTACGGCCTCGGCTGGTTCCCGCTGGGTGGCTACGTGGCCATCCACGGCATGATCGACGAAACCCAGGACGCCGAAGCCCTGGCCGCCGAGCCGCAACCCAACGAGTTTCGGGCCAAGCCAGCCTGGCAGCGTCTCATCGTAATGCTGGGCGGCATCATCATGAACGTGATTACCGGCATCGTTATCTTCTCGCTGCTCACGTTTAAGTATGGTGAGAGCTACCTGCCCGCCTCCGAAGTTCGCTACGGCATAGTACCGAATGAGCTAGGCAAGGAAATCGGCTTCCAGAACGGCGACAAAATTGTGAAAATCAACGGCCGCCCGTTCACGGAGTTCAACGACGTGTACAGCCCCGAAGTAGTGCTTGGCAACAACGCCTACTACACCGTCGACCGCAGCGGGCAAATCGTGGATATCCCGGTGCCCAACAACTTCATGGACCGCCTCTCCGATGAAGGCCAAGCCGCGTTCGTGCTGCCCCTCGACCCCTTCGTGGTAGATGAAGTGGTGAGCAACAGCCCCGCCGCCAAAGCGGGCCTCCAGCCCAACGACCGTGTCATGCAGGTAGCCGGCCAGAAGATCCAGTTCTTCCCCGAGCTGCAGAAGGCTCTGAAAGATCACGCTGGCAAGCCCACGGTAGTGCAAGTAGAACGCGCCGGCCAGCCTGTAACGCTGACGGTGGAAGTAGACGACGACGGCAAAATCGGCTTCAAGCCTAAGTCCTTGCTCAACTACGCTACCCGCCAGTACGGCCTCGTAGAGTCTATACCGGTGGGTGCCAAGCAGGCGTTTGGCGTGGTAACCACCCAGATGAAGGCGTTCGGTAAAATCTTCAGCGGGCAGGCTTCCTTACGCAAGTCGCTGGGCGGCCCCATTGAAATTGCCCAGCAGTATGGCGGCAAGTGGGACTGGCTACGCTTCTGGACTCTTACCGGTATGCTGTCCATGGTGTTGGCCTTCATGAACCTGCTGCCCATTCCGGCTCTCGATGGCGGCCACGTAATCTTCCTGCTCTACGAAATGATTGCCGGCCGCAAGCCCTCGGATAAATTCCTGGAAGGCGCTCAGAAAGTGGGCATGGCTCTTATTCTGATGCTGATGGTTTTCGTGCTCGGCAACGGCCTGTTCAAAACTATTTTCCACTTCTAGGCCACTTCCCAACTAACCTAGCTCCGGACCTTCTTGCTCTGGCACGATAGTCGTTCTACTCGGAGCGGCCGTGACGGACGCAGGAAGGTCCGGTGCATTTTGTCAAGCCAGCATATTGTTATGTCTCGTAGAATTCTCTTGTTGCTCCCGGTAGCCTTGCTGTTGAGCTTGGCCGCTTGGGCGCACGCCTACCACGCCAGCATCATGGAGCTGCGTTATAACCCGCAGAAGCTGCAGTTGGAAATAGCCCTGAAAGTGTTCAGTGATGATTTTGAAAAAGCTTTGTCTGTAGGCCAGTCAGCTGGTATCAGCTTAGATAAGTCTCCAAAAGAGCAGGTGAATACGCTAGTGCTGCAGCTAGTACGGCGCTCCGTGGAGTTCAGCACTAAGCCCGGCGAAGTACTGCCCCTAACCTTGGTGGGTATCCAGCACGAACACGATTCGCACTGGGTATACTTCACCGCTAAGCTGCCTAGGCCAGTCCAGAGCGTGTCAATGCGCCACAAGCTGCTGCTCGATGTGTTTCCGGATCAAATGAACATTGTGAACCTGGAAGCCGCTGGGCAGAAGCAGAGTCTATTGTTCCGCAGTGGGCAGGAACAGCAACAGTTAAAATGGTAGGCCACTCTCATCCCCCCTTGCGAGGACCTGCTTTCTGTATAAAGCGAGGTCATAAACAATTAAAAAGCCCTTACCAACACGCGGTGGTAAGGGCTTTTTAATTGTTTAGCTACGAGGAGCGGTTTTGTGTTAACTCATCATAAGATGGGTGAGAGTGGCCTACCAGCCACTACCTGCTCCTGTGTCTTTCTTGCTGCCTGCCTCGCCTTCAGGCTTAATCAGGCGGAACTCTACGCGGCGGTTGGTGCGGGCGTCTTCGGCGGTGGCTTCTTCCTTCAGCGGCTGGGTGCTGCCGTACCCCATGCTTTCAATACGGTTGGGCTTGAGCTTGCCCTTCTGCTCAATGTATTTTCGGATGGCCTCGGCCCGATCCTGCGAGAGTGTCATATTAAAATCAGGGTCACCCTTAGAATCGGTATGGCCCGAAATGCTGAGCCGGAACGTCGGGTGGTCGACCATGAACACGGCAATGCGGTCTAGGATAGGCTGCATACTGGTTCGGATAGTGGCCTTGTCCTGATCAAACTCAATGTTTTTGAAGACAAGTGGAATCCGGTAGTCGATGGAGTTAGTCATCAGCTTCATCACCGTATCACCCTGGAGCGCGAAGCTTTTTTCCACGCTAAAGAAGTCGGGGCTCTGAATCAGCATCACGTAATGAGAGCCCTCAATCAGGTCAAAATCAAAGGAGCCGTCGTCGCGTAGGTATTTGCTGGCTACCTCAATGCCGTTGTCGGTGTCGATGATGCTGACAATACCGTTGAGCGGTTTACTACTTACCGAGTCGATTAGGGAGCCTTCTACGTGAGTAGTAGCCAATGGCTGCGCTTCCATCGGCAGCGGGAATGAAAAGAGGTCGAGGTTCTTCATGTCCTTCTCCTCCGAGCGGGCGTAGTACAGGCTCTTTGAGTCGGCATCGATGGTGAAATAATACTCCGACCCTTTACCGTTTACCAGTGGCCCAATGTTAATTGGTTCTTGCCAGCGGCCACGCACGCGGTACGTCTTATAAATGTCGAAGTCGCCAAAATTTAGGAGCTGCCCCCGTGAGGAGAAGTACAGAACGTGGTACAGCGGGTGATAAAATGGGCTCACTTCACTTTCGCGGGTGTTTACCGTCGGGCCCATGTTGAGAGCCCGGCTCCACTGCCCGTTCTTTTGCTTCACGGTGTACCAGATATCCGAGAGGCCAAAGCCCCCCAAGCGGTCCGAGGCAAAATAGAGCGTGTCCTCGCCCGGCGAAAGCGTGGGCTGCGAGTCCCAGGCAGTAGAGTTAACCGTAGCGCCCAGGCTTTTTGGCACCGACCACTGCCCATCCTTGAAGGTGGATACGTACAGGTCGCAGTTGCCGTGGCAAGTGGGGCACTCGCAGCGCGCGAAGTACAGCGTCTTACCATCCTTACTGATGCAGGCCGATCCCTCATTGTAAGGGGAATTGATGGGCTTGGGCAGGGGCTCCGCTTCTGTCCAGACGCCATTCTCAAACCGGGCGGTATATAAATCCTCATCCACCACGTTGTTGATGCCTCGGAGCTTGCGTTTAGAGGTAAAAATCAACTGGTCGGCGTCGGCACTTAACGTAGGGCCGTAGTCCTCTGACAGGGAGTTGATGACCTCCCCCATCGAAGTGTACACGCCTTTGGGGGGGCGAAACGTTGCGATATTCTTACGGTACTCTACAATGTCGTAGTACGTTTTCAGGGGCACGTACAAGTCGGCATCCTTGCGCTCCAACGAGTCATAGTAGAGTTGCACCTTCTTGAGATCTTGGCGGCGGTGTTTTAGGGCCAAGCTATAGTATACCTTTGCTCGGCTATCGTTGCCAGCTTTATCCCAGAGCTGGCCCAGGCGCCAGAGCATGGTGGTGTTCTTGTAAAAGTTCTCGATGCCGAACTGGCCTACGTATGCATCCAGCAAGTTGCGGGCAGCCGTCCAGTTCTTACGCTTTTCCGCTTTTTCAATGGCCCGCAATGCCTTCTTATCCTCAAAATAGGCAAGCCGGTTTACGTTAGGAAAATCAGGGGTGGCATCTGGCCGTAGGCGCATTCGTTGCACTACCTTGCCCGAGAGCTTCCGTTGAGAATTGGGTAGGCCACCTTTTTGCTGCGCCCAGGTCATAACTGGGAAAAACACCAACAAGCAGGATAGAAGCAGACGGAAAAAGGTAAGCATAAAAATATAAGCACAAGAGCGGTGGGAGACCAGCGCAAAGAAGACCAAAAATAGGAATTTTTCGATGCATCTAGCGGTTGTTTTGTATATACTAACCTGACGATTCTGTCTGGAGAAAGATGCCGGGTTGGCGGCATTTATCCCTTACATGCCCAAGCAAGAGCATGGCATGGCACTTGCCGAATACTTACCTTCGAAAGAATATCTTGCTTGGGGTAAGGGTGCCGGCCTCTTCGGCTGTCATTATGGCACTTTATTTCCCTTTCCGCTCTCCCTGCTCATGAATCAATCTGATCCGAAAACGCCGCTTTCTACCCTTTTGCTGATGAGTGATGATCCTGCTGAAGTGGTTTCTATTGTGGCTACTGACCCAGATCAGCCCTTAAGCCCGGAGGAGTCTCCGGCTCTTCTGCCCTTACTGCCTGTTCGCAACACGGTGCTATTTCCGGGCGTGGTATTGCCCGTCACGGTCACCCGCAAAAAAAGCATCCGGCTGGTACGCAAAGCCTACCGGGGCAATAAGATTGTGGGAGTAGTAGCCCAGAAAAATGTACAGAGCGACGACCCTGGCCTGACCGACCTCTACCAGGTGGGTACTATGGCAAAAATTCTGAAGTTGCTGGTACTGCCAGATGGTAACACCACCATCATAATTCAGGGCCAGTCGCGCTTCAAAATTGAGGAGGAAACGCAAAGCACGCCGTATCTCACGGCGCGGGTAAGCTACGCCGCCGAAACTTTCCCGAACAAGAACTCCAAAGAAGTAAAAGCTTTAGTGTCGTCGCTGAAAGATGCGGCGGCTAAAATGCTCAAGCTTAACCCCGAGATTCCTCAGGAGGCGCAGCTGGCTCTGGAAAACATTGAGTCGCCTTCTTTCCTGACCCATTTCCTTTCCTCTAATATCAACGTGGAGGTGGGCATGAAGCAGAAGCTGCTCGAAATCAACGACGGCGTGGAGCGCGGCACTCAGTTGCTGGAGCTGATGATGCGTGAAATTCAACTTCTGGAAATCAAGCGTGAAATCCAGACGAAGGTGCACACCGACATCGACCAGCAGCAGCGTGACTACTTCCTGCGTCAGCAAATTAAAGTGCTGCAGGATGAATTGGGGTTTGATGGGCCAGACCAGGAAATTGAGAAGCTACGCCTCCGGGCCAAAGCCAAAAAGTGGCCTGAAACTGTTGGTAAGCACTTCGAAAAAGAACTTGACAAGCTAGGCCGTATCAACCCGCAGGCTGCCGAGTACCCCGTAAGCCTGAACTACGTGGAGTTCTTGCTGGATTTGCCCTGGGCGGAGTATACCAAGGATAACTTCAACCTGAAGCGTACCAAGAAGATTCTGGATGATGACCACTATGGCCTAGAGAAGGTTAAGGAGCGCATCATCGAGTATCTGGCAGTGCTCAAGCTAAAGCAGGACATGAAGGCCCCCATTTTGTGCCTATATGGCCCGCCCGGCGTGGGTAAAACCAGCTTGGGCCGCTCCGTGGCCAAAGCGCTGGGCCGTAAGTACGTGCGGATGAGCTTAGGGGGCGTGCGTGATGAAGCCGAAATCAGGGGCCACCGCAAAACCTACGTGGGAGCCATGCCCGGCCGCATCATTTCTCAGATCAAGAAGGCGGGCGCCTCCAACCCCGTTATCGTGCTCGATGAAATCGACAAGATCAACTCCGATTTCCGGGGCGATCCATCGTCGGCTCTGCTGGAAGTGCTAGACCCAGAGCAGAACTCCACCTTCACCGATAACTACCTGGAGGTAGAGTACGACCTGTCCAAGGTGCTATTCATTGCTACCGCCAACTCACTGGAGACCATTCAGCCCGCCTTGCGCGACCGAATGGAAATCATTGATCTGACGGGCTACACCCTGGAGGAAAAAACCCAGATTGCCAAAAAGCACCTGTGGCCTAAGTTGCTTCAGGAGCATGGCCTAGGCCCTAAGGATGCTGCTATTACTAACGGTGCCCTGCAGCGGGTAATCGACGATTATACCCGGGAGTCGGGGGTGCGAAGCCTAGAGCGCAAGCTGGGTGGTGTGGTGCGAAACTTGGCCAAGAGCAAAGCCATGAAGGAGGACTACCCGGCCACTTTGGAGCCTAAAGATGTGTCGCGTATCCTCGGTGCCGCCATCTTCGACCGGGACTTATACCAAGACAATGAAACCGCCGGCGTTGTAACAGGCCTAGCTTGGACTTCAGTTGGGGGCGACATCCTCTTTATTGAAAGCCTGCTGAGCCGTGGGCGGGGCAAGCTTACGTTGTCCGGTCAGCTTGGCGACGTGATGAAGGAATCAGCCGTTACGGCCCTTTCATATTTGCGCAGCCGTGCCGAGGAGCTGGACATCGATTATCGCCTTTTCGATCAGTACGACCTGCACATCCACTTCCCGGAGGGCGCCGTGCCCAAGGATGGGCCTAGCGCCGGTATTGCTATTTTCACCAGCATTGCCTCGGTATTTACCCAGCGTAAAATCCGGAGCCATTTGGCCATGACGGGTGAAATAACCTTGCGGGGTAAAGTGCTGCCCGTAGGTGGTATCAAGGAGAAAATACTGGCAGCCAAGCGAGCTGGTATTAAGGACATCATCCTGTGCCATAAGAACCGCAAAGACATCAACGAAATCCCGGCCGATTACCTCAAGGACCTCACCATTCACTACGCCGATCGGGTGGATGATGTGCTGCAGGTAGCTCTGCTTCAGGAGAAGGTGGCTCACCCCATGAAACTAGTAGTGCGGGATGAGCCCGTAGCCGTAGTTGGGCCTAGTGTAGAAGTTAATTAGTCATCTATTATCAGGAATGGGAGCGAGGGAGCTGTATTTGCCGCAGGCTATACAGCTCCCTCGCTCTTTCCGTTTTCTTGCCAGGCAGAAAGTTTTTGCTCATGTCCTCGGCTAGGCCACTACTTTCGTGCTGCTGCGCAATAAAATGTGGGCTACAGCGTGCTATGCCGGTCATCGGGTTTCCCTGTATCTTGGAGCAATGATTAAACTGCTACGCCATCCAGTCGCCGCACTTACCTGCATTGGAATACTAGGCGCTGCTAGGCCTGTTGTTGCCCAAATTGGAGGCCAGCAGGCATTTTCGTTTCTCAACTTACCCGCCAGTGCTAAGCTAGCCGGCCTAGGCGGAGTTAATGTATCGTCGCGGGATGCCGATGGTACTATGCTTTACGGCAACCCCGCCCTCTTACACGCCGATATGGATGGCCGACTAGCCTTGGGCTACGTTGATTATCTGGCCGACATCAAGCAGAGCACAGCCGTGTATGTGTTCAATACACAGCGCGCTGGTCGTTTTGGAGTGGGGCTAACCTACCTAAACTACGGTAAGTTTGAACAGGTAGATGCCGCCGGTAATAGCCTAGGTGATTTTTCGGTCAATGAATACGCCCTAAGCGCTTCTGACTCCTACACCAGTGGCAGCTTCACGTTAGCTGGTACCCTCAAGCTCGCCATATCGGGTATTAGCGGCAACCACTCGGTAGCGACGTTGGCGGATGTAGGTGGCCTATTCAAGCACCCCACTAAAGACTTTACAGTTGGCTTGGTGGTGCGCAACGCTGGTTATCAACTAAAGCCCTACGAAGGGGCCAGCCGGGAGCCTATGCCGCTTGATGTGCAGTTGGGCACTTCTATCAAGCCCGAACATCTGCCTTTCCGCTTTTCCGTCTCTGCCCACCACCTACAGCAACTCGATATTGTCTACCTCGACCCGAACCAGCGCGGACAGTTAGATGAGTTCGGAAATGAGATTAAGCCTAAAAAGACCCTGGGCGACAAAATTGCCCGGCACTTTGTAGTAGGAGGGGAGTTGCTGCTTAGTAAGAACTTTAACTTGCGCGTTGGCTATAACCATTTGCAACGCCGCGAGCTACGTCTGGAAAATACCTCGGGCGGGGCGGGCTTTTCATTTGGGGCCATGCTACGCATCAGCGAGTTCCAACTCGATTACACCCACGCGGGCTACCACGCCTCGGGCGCCGCTAATTATTTTACGGTTGCTCGAAATGTTAATTCCTTGTTTAAGAAGAAAGAGTAGCTCTTGGCGCCGGTACAGAAGAATGCGTGCTGCAAGCTCCAGCAAAACCTTTCCTCGTGATTCCGGCTATACTCCGGCACCTGTTCCTGTTTACCCGTTCACCCTATGTTAGATTCTGCTGAATTTCTGACGCCGGCACAAATTGTGGCCGAGCTCGATAAATACATCATTGGCCAACACGATGCCAAGCGCCACGTGGCTATTGCGCTGCGCAACCGGTGGCGCCGTCTGCACGCTCCTGCCGAAATGCAGCGCGAAATCGTACCGAACAACATCCTCATGATAGGCTCCACGGGCGTGGGCAAAACTGAAATTGCCCGTCGCTTGGCAAGCATTTCCGGGGCCCCTTTCACCAAAGTAGAAGCGTCTAAGTTCACAGAAGTGGGGTATGTAGGCCGCGACGTAGAGAGCATGGTACGCGACCTAGTAGAGCAATCCGTGAACATGGTGCGGCAGCGGCGTAAAGAGGAAGTAAAAGCTCAAGCCGCCCAAGCCGTCGAGGATCTTATCCTTGATGCATTAATTCCGCCTATTTCGGGTGGTAGCATCACAAAGCCCGGTGTTGGCTTCGGCAGCTCCGATGGTAATCAAGTGCCCGATTCTGATCATGAACTCAACGAACGCACGCGCGAGCGTTTTCGCGAGAAGATTCGGAATGGAGAAATGGAAGACCGAAAAATCGACATCCGGGTGCAGCAGAATAACTCGCCCGGCATTGGCGTGATTGGTGGACCGGCAGGCCTAGACGAAGCCTCCATGGCCGGCATCCAGGATATGCTGGGCTCTATGATTCCTAAGAAAACCCGGAAGCGCAAGGTTACTATTGCCGAAGCCCGGAAAATTCTGCTAGACGAGGAAGCTGCCAAACTCATCGATATGGACGAGGTGAAGGACGAGGCCATCCGTCACGCCGAAAACGCCGGTATCATATTCATCGACGAAATTGATAAAGTAGCTAGCCGTAGCAGCAAAGGCGGTGGTGGACCCGATGTGAGTCGAGAAGGCGTACAGCGCGACTTACTACCGATTGTGGAAGGCTCTGCCGTCAGCACCAAATATGGCATCATCCACACCGACCACATCCTGTTCATCGCGGCCGGTGCCTTCCACGTGGCTAAGCCCTCCGATCTTATCCCGGAGTTACAGGGCCGTTTTCCCATTCGTGTAGAGCTCCAAAGCCTCACCAAGGATGATTTCTACCGTATTCTCAGAGACCCCAAAAACGCACTGACCAAGCAGTACGAAGCCCTCTTAAAGGCAGAAAATGTGGAGCTTTCGTTCGATGATGAAGCCTTGGAGCGGTTAGCTAGTATCGCCTTCGAGGTTAACAGCGAAGTAGAAAACATTGGGGCCCGCCGACTACACACCGTTATGAGCCGCTTGCTCAACGATATTCTATTTGATGTACCCGATCAGATTGGCCCTAACGCCCGCATTCTCATCACTCGTGAGTTAGTAGAAGAGCGGCTGCGGGACATGGTTCGTAACCGCGACCTGAGCCAGTATATTCTCTAGGCCAGTCTACGTCTGCGGTAAGTGGCTAATAAAGCAAAAGGAGGTGGCCTAGGTCACCTCCTTTTGCTTTCTACCGTACTTTTTATGTACGCTTTCTCATCTCATTTCTCTCCCATATGCATTACTACATTATTACTGGTGCTAGTCGGGGTCTTGGCAAGGCCCTTGCAGAAGCTGCCCTACAAATACCAGATATTGCTGTTTTGGGCGTCTCACGGCACGCCACTATTGCTCACGAGCGGTACACGCACCAACCTCTGGATTTATCAGATATGCTAGCCGTGCAGAACAACTTGCACAAGGTTTTTACTGCTAGGCCAGATGCTGAAAGTATTACTTTAATCAATAATGCAGCCGTGCTAGGTGATATAGGCTACTTAGGTGAACACCAGAACGAGCACTTCGAGTTTGTTTTTGATGTCAATACCGTGGCACCTGCCATGTTCATGAACACATTCCTGAGTGCCTACTCCAGCCTTTCAGTCCCGCGCACAATCCTAAACATCAGCAGTGGCGCCGCCCAGAGAGCCGTTGATGGTTGGGGTGCTTACTCAGCATCCAAAGCTGCGCTTGATGCTCTATCCCGCACTGCCCAGAAAGAACAAGACATCCGCGGTACCGGAATCCGCATCCGCAGTCTTTCCCCCGGCATCCTCGACACTCCCATGCAAGCACATATCCGCACTGCCGATCAACATAGCTTCAGTGAAGCTGCAAAGTTTGCTGGCTTCTTTGAAGAAGGCAAACTAGCCAAGCCAGAGGAAGTAGCTAGTAAAATTTTGGATTGGCTTCAACGTCCAACGGAAAAGCAAGAGCAAGTAGCTTTACGGATAACAGAGCTGTAAACCAATCAATGGTACATGAAAAAGGAAGGCCCTGACAAACGTCAGGGCCTTCCTTTTTCATGTACCATTGGCTAAAATTAATAGCCAGTGTTTTGTGTAATGGTACCCGAGCTATTCAGTACCTCACGCTGTGGAATGGGCCATAGTACGCGGAAGGGTTGGGTAACACCTGTTAGGGTACTCAATACCGTGCCCGTACGGCGCAAATCAAACCAACGGTGTCCTTCGTGGGCAAGCTCCACACGGCGCTCCTTCAGGATAGCGGCAACAAGACCAGTTTGGCCCGTTAAATCCGTAGCGGTTGGAGTCAGCACATAAGCGGCCAAACCAGCACGTACCCGAATCAAGTTGAGTAGCTTAACTGCTTCAGTCAGGTTTGCAACACCACCTACGCGAGCTAACGCCTCAGCACGGTTAAGTATAGTTTCACCGTTACGTACCAAGATAACGTTGTCATCACCAGTTACACGGCTAAACTTCTGCGTAGTGCCAGCAGGTGAGGAGTTTACATTAACGGGTAAACGCTTATCACCTGTTTCGTGTGCAGCAGGTAGACCAGTAGCAGGATCTACTTCGTTGCGTCCACCGTTAGCGGTAGGATACCAATAGAAGGCAATCGAGTTAGCGTCGGTGGCATCATACTGAAGCTCCCAAATAGACTCCTGCTGATTCTTCAGTGCCCAAAGGTCAACGTAGTTAGCCGACAGAGGCAGGTTGCCTGATGCATCACGCAAAGGTGCAGTCAGTGATATTACTGTTGGGTAGTCACCATTGCGCAGGGCAAAGCGTGCTTTTAGAGCAATAGCCGCATTCTTCGTGATTCGGCCACGGTTCTGGTTATTTGCGCTGGTATAAGCAGTAGGCAAGTTGGCTATAGCGTAATCAAAGTCATCGTTGATTACTTGAATAATCTGCTGCTCAGTCGAGCGAGGAATAGGAGCAATCTGTGCATCACTGATGTCCTTGGTTGGCGTCAAACGCAATGGAACACCTACTCCACCTGGCTTATTATAGCCTTCAGGCGTGCCACCCCAGAAACCTAATAGGTTCATGTAGTGGAAGGCACGCAAAGCTCTTGCCTGTGCAATAGCTGTAGCAGGAGTGTAAGATGGGTCAGACAGAGCGCCAGCGGCTTCAATTACGTAGTTAGCGCGGTTAATGCCACTGTAGATAGAAGACCACATACTGCTCAACTCCACGTTATCAGCTGTGATGTTGTTTTGGTTGATTTGCTGAAAGCTTGGTAGAGTACCCGTCCAACGAACATTATCTGCGCCCATATCGGCAAACAGAATGTAACGCAGGCCCCAGTAGTTACCGCTTTGCACGGCATCATAGGCGCCAATCAGAGCGGCTTCTACGCCCTGCTTGGTAGTAAGAGCAGTTTCAGCAGGTAAACTAGCTTGTGGCTTTACATCGAGCAGCTTATCACAGGAAGAAGCTAATGACACTAATAGTGCAGCAGCAGCTAAACGTGTTAAAAAGATATTTTTCATGAGTTGCAAAGAGGGAAAGATTACAGGCCTAGGTTAACACCGAAGGTGATTGTGCGAGCCTGTGGGTAAACCAAGAAGTCAGTGCCAAGCGAAGTGTTACTCCCACTGAAGGTGTTAACCTCGGGGTCAAGGCCTGAGTAATTGGTAAAGGTTACCAAGTTCTGAGCTTGAGCGTAAATGCGCAATGAGCTTACGTGAGCACGCGAAGCAAGCGCACTTGAGAAGGTGTAGCCCAACACAACGTTTTTCAAGCGGGCATAAGAACCATCTTCAATGAAGCGGTCTGATACGCGACGATTGTTATTCGGGTCACCGTATACTGCACGCGGAATATCCGTGTTTGTGTTATTTGGGGTCCAGCGGTTCAATACACCGGCAGTCTGACCAAATACACCGTTCATGCCTTCCGAGAAAGACTTAGTGTTATTATAGATCTTATTACCGTAGTTGTACTGTAGGAATGCGGTAAGGTCAAATCCTTTAAACGACAGTGTATTAGTAAAGCCGCCATAAAACTTAGGCTGAGCGCTACCCAATATTTCCTGGTCCGCAGAAGTGATTACTCCGTCACCGTTAATATCCTTAAACTTAATATCGCCAGGGCGAGTGAGCGTAGTCTGGTAAACAGAGGTAGCAACGCCAGTTTGAGTTTTCGCATTAGCATCAAGAGCATTAATCTCTTCCTGCGTCTGGAAAATGCCTTCTACGCGGTAGCCGCGGAACGCTCCTAGGGGTTGACCTTCTGCAAGCCAGCTAGCAAAGCCTGCTGCAGAAGCAGGGCCCGACAGTTTGGTTACTTTGTTCCGGTTAAAGGAGATATTAAAGTTTGTTGTCCATTCAAAAGCTCCGGGCTCAGCAGCATTAAAGTTTACAGTAGTTAAGCCTAATTCTAAGCCTTTGTTTTCGATGTTGCCAATGTTCGAGGTGTATGAACCGAAACCAGTGTCAAACACCAAAGGACGAGCCAGCAACAGGTCTCGGGTCTTCTTCTTATAGACGTCGGCGATGAAGTTGACGCGGTTATTGAAGAAACCTAGGTCAATGCCAAAGTCAGTCTGGCTGGTACGCTCCCACTTCAAGCTTGGGTTAGCGAGCTGGCTAGGTGCTAGGCCACCCAGTTGCAGGTAGTTAGCACCTGTGCCAATCAGAGCAAGAGAAGGGAAGTTGCCAATATCAGAGTTACCGGTTTCGCCATAGCTAGCCCGGAGCTTTAGGTTGCTGATCTGACTGAGACCATCCATGAAGCTTTCCTCTGAAATACGCCAGCCGCCCGAGACTGCCGGGAAAATACCGTATTGGTTTTCCTCACCAAAGCGGGAAGATCCGTCACGACGAATGCTACCGGAGAGTAGGTACTTGCCTTTGTAAGCATAATTCAGGCGTGAAAATGCACCGAACAAGTTCCAGCCCGTAGCGGAAGACGAAGCACCCGTTTTCAAGGCACCTGCCGATAGCTGACGGATATCGTTTCCTGGGAAGCTAGAAGCAGTAGCAAACAGTTCTGAGAATCGGTCTTGCTGGTAGTTTACCCCAACCAGGGCTGTAACATCGTGCGATTCAGCAAAGGTTTTGCTGTACGTGATTACGTTATCCCAGTTGAAATTGGCGTCCTGGCGATAAGAGGCCACAGCAGAGCCGTTGGCGCCTGCCCCAGTATTCGTAGTGGTTGGGTTGAAGGTATTATCGCGGAAAGTCAAGTAATCTAAGCCTACGGTGGTGCGGAAGCGCAAATTCTTGATATATTCAAATTCAGCGAATGTAGTACCAATTAAACGTGCGCTAATCGACTCCAAGAATGGCTCCTTGGCGGCGGCCAATGGGTTCTCAGTAGAGGCACCGGGGTCCTTATAGTAGGTGCCATTCGCACGATACTTTGGAATGTCACTGGCTACCAAAATAGCAGTACTTACTACCCCGTTAATGTTGTTATCGTTCTGAATACGGTTACTGGCCGAACGGCTTAGGCCCAGATTAGTGCCTACCCGAATGTGCGTATTAATCTCATGGTCAAGGTTCAAGCGCACGTTGCCACGCTTGAAGTCCGAGCCTAAGACTATACCGGTTTGATCGAAATAATTACCCGACAGCAAGAACTTGGTGCCGGCATTGCCACCGCTGAGCGTTAGCTCGTAATTGCTAATAGGAGCAGTACGGAAGATTTCGTTTTGCCAGTTGGTGTTTGGAGCACTAGCAGGGTTCTGAAAGGTAGCTACATCCCGAACACCATCTCCATCGTCCACAGCCTGGTAAACTCCACCTACAATAGATAGGCCAGCTCCACCAAAGCCATAAGCGGCAGCATCGGCATAGCTACGGAAGGGTACACCAAAAGCAGGGATCTGACCAGCTGCGTTTACTGGATAGCGGTTCTGAAGCTGCTCAAGAAACAGTTCGGTCTGTTGTTGACCAGTTAGGGGAGTTAGTTGATTCCAAGCTTTCTGAATACCAGTGTAGTAACCAAGGTTTACCTTGGTTTTACCTGCCTTACCACGCTTTGTAGTAATGATTACAACACCATTTGAAGCACGTGAACCGTAGATCGCCGAAGAAGCGGCATCTTTCAGCACTTCAATAGACTCGATATCGTTAGGGTTGATATCTGACAAAGCATTGGTCGTTTGACCACCCGTACCGATGTTGGTATAGCTGCCGGTGTTAATTGGAATGCCATCAACAACGTACAGCGGCTCGTTACCTGCTGTAATAGAAGAAGAGCCCCGGACACGGACCGCGATACCCGAGCCTGGGGTACCAGAATTCTGAGAAATTTGTACGCCTGGAGCGCGACCCTGCAGTGCTTGGTCAACGCTTACAATGGGGGTATTCTTGAATTCCTGTGCTCCTACGCTAGTTACAGCACCTGTTAACTCAGCACGTTCCTGAGTACCATAGCCCACTACTACCACTTCGCTCAAGCTTTTGGTATCAGCTGCAAGGGCTATATTAATCTGGCTTTCACTCCCGATTGCACGTTCGGCTGCCAAATAGCCGACAGAACTGAAAGTTAGGACGTCAGCATTTAATGGTGCATTCAGGTTAAATGTACCGTCAGAATTGGTGGAAACTCCTGAAGTAGTACCTTTTACTAGTACAGTTACTCCAGGTAGACCTTCGCCTGTAGCACGGTCAGTTACTCTACCACTGATTGTGCGAGTTTGTGCAAATACTTGGGCTACACTAAGAGTAGCTACAGGTATTGCAAAAAGTAGCGTTTTGTTCATGTAATAAGGTGTGAGTGAAAGTAGAAAAGAGCGGTCTACTAGGGTTAGATCTAGCATGGCCCAACAAACGAGATCTGAAAGTTATGAAGGTATTTTATCAAAACCTCTATTTATTTGATAAAAGCGTAATTTTAATAGGTTATTAATATGATATCTCTCGCATAAGGGGCAGTTCACTAGCTTTCAGATTAGAAAGAGTTGTTGATTACCTATCAGTATATATCTCAATGGAAGCTATTCAAATAGTTCAACAAATAGGATTAATCCAATATGGATAACATGCACTAAAATGTATAAGTGTATTGATATGCTATTTTAGAAATAAGACATAGTATGAACACACAATAGCCTCCTGCCTTAAGAGACAGCTAAATAATATCTATGAAAGGATATCCGTAATCGCCTGTAAGGATGTGTTATATGCAATACACGTATATGCTAGGTTCACCATTTTGACGTTATATGAAGTGAAATTTTCCGATTGATATTTTTTTATAAATTGCGGTTCCATGCCCTCTAGAGATTGTTTCTTTTCTTTCAAATAGAGTTCACTATCTTGTGGTTAGCATGTTAGAGACGTTCTTTCCTTTATAATTCACTCATAGTCACATTTACCCACACTCACTCACATGCAAAAAACTTTATTGAGTGCGCTTCTGATCGCACCTGTCCTGTTGCAGCAGGCGGCCGCGCAGAACCGTCAAATTTCGGGACGTGTCACTGACCGTGCCAATGGCCAAGGTTTGCCCGGCGTAACAGTATTGGTGAAGGGCACAACTACTGGCGTTTCTACAAATGCCGATGGTAGTTACACCATCAGTGCTCCAGCATCTGCAACGGCACTTACGTTTTCTTCTATTGGTTATGTAGCAGTAGAGCGTGCCATCGGAGATGCATCTACCATCGATATCGGACTTGCTTCCGATTCTAAGCAATTAGGTGAGGTTGTAGTAACTGGGGCTCTTGGTATTCAGCGCCAGTCTCAACAGGTTGGTTACGCAACTGCTACTCTTGATACGAAAGAGGTTACCCAGGCTCGCGTTAACAACGTAGCAAATGGATTGGCCGGTAAAGTATCGGGTTTGCAAATTCAGACGCTGAATAACGGCATTAACCCGTCAGTGGCTATTACGCTGCGTGGTGGTCGTTCCTTAACAGGTAACAACCAAGCTCTTGTAGTAATTGATGGTGTCATCTCTCAAAATGAGGTCTTAACCGCCCTAAATCCTGATGATATTGCATCTATCTCTGTACTGAAGGGTGCTAATGCAGCTGCATTATACGGCTCACAGGCTTCTAACGGTGCATTGATTGTAACTACCAAAAAAGGTGGTGGTGCCCCACAAATTACTCTTTCTCAAACTTCACAGTTTGAATCAATTTCATTCCTGCCTAAATTCCAAAATGAATTCGGTCCTGGCGCAAACTCCTGGAATGGTGATCGGGCAGGGAGGAATGACCGTCCGGACTTTACACCCGATGGGAGTGTAGACGTTCCGGAGGAAAACGCCTACACAGGCTATGAAAATCAGCAGTTTGGTCCGCGCTATGATGGCCGCATGGTACCATTTGGGGAACAACTGGCTGATGGTAGCCTCCAAATGTTACCATATTCATCACGCCCTAATGAAAGACGTAAGTTTTTCAATACGGGATATCAGATGCAGAATGGTGTAACTTTTTCGGCGGGTGATGAACGAAATAAATTTTATGCCTCCTTTCAAAATGTGCATAACAACGGCATTATTCCCAAGGACAAGTATGACCGTAATACTTTCCGTCTGAATGCTTCGCACGAGTTAGGTAAGCTCTCGGTTGGCTTCAATATTTCGTATGCACAACAGGTAGTAGATCAGACTGCTAACTTAGATGCCCCTACAGGTGTATACTACGCCGTGTTTAACACGACGTCCATGTCGCCTTTGACCTCTTATAGCGACTGGCGAAACAATAAGTTTGCTAACCCCAATGGTTACGCTAACGCGTTCTACTCTAACCCATACTTCAATATAGACAATACTCGCGCTAAAGATCGTCAGAACACGATCGTAGGTAATATTGATTTGGGGTATAAAGTGTTTGATTGGTTGCGTATTCAGTATCGACTTGGTACTACTAACATCAACCAAGCTAATTTAACTACTCAGGACAAGTTCTTGTTTGATGCCTATACACTTGCTAATACAAACAAGTCAACGGGCCAGCAAAGAACTGGTTTTGTGCGTGACGTAACTAGCAACCTTAACCGTATAAACTCGGATCTATTCGCTAGCGTGGACAAAACGTTCGGTGATTTTTCTGTGCAAGCTATTCTTGGGAACAACGTACAGCAGCTGGACTCCCGTTTTAACTCTGTAGCCTCTACTGCACTGGCCACTCCGGGCCTGTTTAACTTGGGCAACCGTGTAGGTAACTTGACTGGTAGCGACGGTAGTGCAAGAACACGTATCTATGCTTTCTATGCTGATCTAACGTTAGGTTACAAGGATTACCTGTACGTTCACGGATCGGGTCGTTATGACAATCTATCTTTCTTGGATCCAGATAACCGTAGCTTCTTCTATCCTGGTCTAGATGCGTCATTCATCTTTACAAATGCTATCCCAGCTTTAAAAGATGTGTCGTTTTTAGACTATGGTAAAATTCGCGGTGGTATCACTAAAGTAAGCCAAGTAAACTTGAACCAAACTGGTACAGGTGTTTACCAGACTGGCGGCGCATACCGCCTAAATTCTACTTATTCTCTGGGCTTTGGCTACCCATTTGGTTCGACCGCTTCGTTTCAAGCTGATAATGGCTTAGTACAGCCTGGACTGCGTCCTGAGACGACCCGCTCGATTGAAGCAGGTATTGAACTTAGCTTCCTGCAGCGTCGGGTAGCTGGTGCAATTACCTATTATACCCAGCGAAGCAGCGGGCAAACGATTCCAACGCAAATCTCACAGACTTCTGGTTACAGCTCTCTGCTACTAAATGGTGGTGTTGTAGAGAACCGCGGTGTTGAAGCTGACCTGAATATTACCCCAATTCGTCTTGAAAACAGCCTAACTGTTACGGTAGGTGGTAACTTCAACTATAACAACAACGAAGTAATCTCTTTGCCAGACGGTCTACCGCAGCTTGCACTGACTACGGGTGGTAATGCCCAACTTTATGCTATTCCTGGTAAGCCTTTCCCTTACCTAGCAGGTTCACACTATTCGCGTGACGCTGCTGGCCGTGTTATCATGGCTCCAACTCGAAACACGTACGACACTACTGACCCAACGGTATATTACTATCCGGTTAAAGCGGCTGACAACCAGAATTTCGGTAATACGCAGCCTAAGTATCGTTACGGCTTCAACACTAGCATTACCTTTAAAGGCATTACATTGGCCGGTCAAGGGGAACTTCGCACGGGCTATGTAGTGTATAACGGTATCGGTGAGGACCTTGACTTTACGGGTGCTGGTGCACGTAGCGCAATGTATGGCCGTCAGGATTTCATCTATCCAAACTCTGTGATCCCTCAAACGGATGCGAGTGGCAACACGACGTATATTGCAAATACCTCTGGTTATACTCCTGGTGGGGCTGAATTTTGGGCTCAAAATTCAACCTGGAACCGTACAGTAGCAGAAAACTATGTGACCACGGGTAAGTTTTTTAAGATTCGTGAGGTGTCGTTGAGCTACGCTGTCCCCTCCACACTGCTGTCGAAGACTGGTTTTGTGAAAGGATTGTCCGTGAATCTATACGGACGTAACATCTTCACTTGGGTGCCGAAAGAGAACATCTATACCGACCCAGAATTCAGCTTGTTCAGCGGCAACGCAATTGGTTTGAACTCCAACCTGCAGACGCCCCCCACCAAGTTTTACGGAGCTACTCTTTCCGCAACTTTCTAATTTCAGACTTTCATGAAAATATCATTTAAAGTACTCGCAGTTGGGGCGCTTATGCTTGCCGCAACTGGCTGCGATGATTTCCTAGACATCAACACTAACCCTAACGCGTTGACGGCAGCAACGCCTGATGCAATCCTGGCACAGGCACTAGCTGCTACCGCTGCCAACTATAATGGCGGGATCAACAACGGCAATAACTACAACACCTACTCAAGCTTCGCCACTGGTTATTGGGGCAAATCGGGTGGTGTGAGTGGATTCGGTGAAGAGCGTACGTACAACTACTCTAACTCGTATAACGCAACGCTATTTACTGCCACTTATGATAACCTGAATGACTATAACATCATTCAACGGCAAGCTGGCACGTATCCTAACCACGCGGCTATTGCTCGTATCATGAAAGCCTACAACTTCTTGTTGCTGGTGGATCAGTGGGGAGATATTCCTTACTCTCAAGCGCTACAAGGTGCTGCTGAAACGACTCCTGCTTACGATAAGGCTGCTGACATTTATGCTGACCTTTTAGTCCAACTAACTGGAGCCATTGCTGACATCAATACTGCTGCAGCTAATAACACTGCACTTACTGTTGGCGCAGCTGAGGACATTGTTTTTGCTGGTAACATGACTAAGTGGAAACAATTTGCAAACAGTTTGAAGCTGCGTATCCTAATGCGTGAGTCTCAGACCCCAGATGCAAGTGCTAGCGTTAAAACGCAACTAGCGGCTTTGCAAACCGCAACAGATGGCTTTATCACTGCTGATGTGGATGTACAACCTAACTACGCGCAAAGCACGGGTCAGCAGAACCCGTTCTATAATCGCTACGGTGCAACTGCAGCTGGTACTGCTTCTGGCGACCGGGCTTTTATTATCCCGACCAATTATATTATCAACCAGTACAAGGATAACAGTGATCCACGTCTTTCCCAGCTCTATGGTCAGGGAACAAAGTTAATAGGTGGTGTTGCTACGCCTGGATACTATGGTACCGACCTGGGCGAGGCCAACCCTCCTGCAGTAACAGGTAACAACATTGGTTCGCGTTTCCTGCTTAATGGAGGATTATTAAAAGGCCCAACTGCTCCAACCGTTATCATGTTGTTGTCAGAGCAATTGTTTTTGAAAGCAGAGGCCGAAACTCGTGGTCTCTTCACGGGTGGTGAAGCTGCCGCCAAGCAAGACTACTTGGACGGTATAAAGGCTTCCTTTATGCAATTCTATCGTCCTGCTAACTCAAACCTGAGAACTGCCACGGGTGTGAATAACGGTACAATTGCTACTGCTACAACGGCTACTCCAGGTGTAACGCAGTATAACACCTATATCACCGCAAACGCTACAAACCCTAAAGTCAATTATGACTTGGCTACAGTAAACGGCGCCTTGGGTAAACAAGAAATCATCATCTACCAAAAATATTTGGCTGAAAATACGGTGGCAAGCACCGAAGCATGGGATGATTTCCGTCGCACGGGTTTGCCAAAGTTCCCGGTTTCTTTAGAGGCAGCTACTCCTGGTAGACTTCCCAAGCGCTTGATTTATCCGCTATCGGAAATTAGCACGAATGCTGCTAACGTTCCGGCTGGTGTGGATCAGTACACGAAGATCTTCTGGGACGTTGTAGACTAATCAAGTTATATCGTAGAGTACACAAAAGGCTGCCCAATTTGGGCAGCCTTTTGCATTTTCTTGTACACCTATGTGCGATGTGATGAGGCTAGCTCTGCATCAAATAACCTCTTATATACTCGTCTAAATCACCATCCAGTACGTTTTGCACGTCAGTGCGCTCAATACCTGTGCGGAGGTCTTTAATAAGCTTATAGGGATGCAGAACGTAGTTACGGATTTGGGAGCCGAAGTCGATACGCTTTTTGCCTGCTTCTACTTTATCCCGCTCGGCGTTGCGCTTGTCCATCTCAATTTGATAGAGGCGAGACTTTAGCATGCGTAGTGCGTGCTCTTTATTCATCAACTGGCTGCGCTCGATTTGCACAGCGATGATGATACCTGAAGGAGCGTGGGTCAAGCGCACTGCCGTTTCTACTTTATTTACATTCTGACCTCCAGCACCGCCGGCTCGGAAAGTGTCCCAGGAGATGTCAGCAGGATTGATCTGGATGTTAATAGTATCATCAACTACCGGATAAGCAAACACGGATGCAAATGAAGTGTGACGCCGGCCGCTGCTGTCAAAGGGCGAAATTCGCACGAGACGGTGTACACCAATTTCGCTTTTTAAGTAACCGTAAGCGAATGGGCCATCAATTTCTAATGAAGCTGATTTAATACCTGCTCCTTCGCCGGGTTGATAGCTAACCTGACGTACGGTGAACCCTTGTTTTTCGCCCCACATGATGTACATGCGCATAAGCATTTCTGCCCAGTCCTGGCTTTCGGTTCCGCCCGCACCGGGGTTAATTTCTAGGATGGCCGATAATTGGTCTTCCTCATCGGAGAGCATGCGCTTGAATTCAAGTCGGTCAACGGCTTGTTCGGCGGCTTCAAACTCCTGTTGTATCTCTTGTTCAGAGACATCGCCCTCACGGTAGAAGTCATACAACACTTCTACATCACCCACCGCTTTTTCAACGGCCTCAAAGTCATCAGTCCATACTTTGAGGGCTTTGATGTCTTTCATGACCGCTTCAGCTTTTTTGGAGTCATCCCAAAAGCCTGGAGCAGTGGTTTGAGCTTCTGTTTCTAATACTTGTGCTTTACGGTTATCGTAGTCAAAGGTACCTCCTCAGGGCCTCAGCGCGGCCCTTCAAGTCCTTTACCTGTTCATGGGTCATCGGGACAAAAAGTGAATGATGGAAAGAATGGGTAAGTGGCAAAGGTCAACATAAAAACTGAGGCCAACTTCATGTGAAGTTGGCCTCAGTTTTTATAACTAGGGAAGCGCGTTGAAAATTACACGCGCACCATCCAACTGTGGGTATCAGCAGCCTTACCACTCCGGATGTCTGCTAAGGCTGCTGACACGCGGTGCGAGAAAGCGTCGGCGGGTGGCATAGGAAGGGCGTAGTCTTCTCCTTGGTAACCAATGACGGCAATAGGGGCAATGGTAGCAGCGGTACCTACACCGAAGGCTTCCTGCAGGGTGCCGTTGGCCTGTGCTTCGAGAATTTCCAACGCAGACACTTTGCGCTCTTCAACTGGAATATCCCAGTCACGAGCTAATTGGAGCACGCTACGACGGGTAATGCCATCAAGGATAGAAGAGCTAAGGGCTGGTGTAACAACTTTGCCATTAATAACAAACACAGCGTTCATGGTGCCAGACTCTTCTACATACTTATGTTCTGAAGCATCAGTCCAGATAAGCTGGTTGTAGCCCTCCTGCTGAGCTAGCTTGGTAGGATACATGGCCGCACCGTAATTACCCGCGTTCTTAGCGAAGCCGGCGCCACCCTCAGCTGAGCGAACGTACTTTTCTTCAAAGCGCACGCGCAGGGGCTTATTATAATACAGGCCTACGGGGCAGGTAATAATCATGAACCGGTACGAATCGGAGGGGCGCACACCCAGCAAACCGTCGGTTGCAAACATGAACGGCCGGATATAAAGAGCACTGCCGGTAAAGCTCGGAATCCACGGAGTGTCTAGACGCAGTAGCTGAGTTAGGCCCTGCATGAAGATTTCCTCAGGAATAGTCGGCATGCACATACGCTCTGCCGAAGCGTTGAGGCGGTGCAGGTTGTCGTAAGGACGGAACATGTATACCTCTCCTTGCTCATTTTTGTAGGCCTTCATGCCCTCAAAAATAGCTTGTCCATAGTGCAGGGCTGAATTAGCGGGGCTCACGGTCATGTCGCCATAAGGGACAATCTGCGGCTCTTGCCACTCACCATCGTGGTAGTCGACTACCAGCATGTGGTCTGAGAAGGTCTTGCCAAACTCCAAGTGGTTGAAGTCCACTTCGGGGAGGCGGGAAGCACTGGTGCGCTTCGTCTGGATGGTGAGGGTGTCAATCATAGGAAGAAAGTGGGGTGGGTAGGAATAAGGGTACAATAGCGAATAGGAGAGACCTTTAAAACGGACTCAGCTAACCACTGGTTGTAAGAGAGGGGTGGGAGGGCAGTAGGAGCGAGTAAAATGCAGAAAGAAAGTGACTTGGGGGTGTGGATGAGAATCTACATTCGAGGTTGCCAAGTAACTTCCTCGGCGCCTAAGTCATGCGCCATTTGCCGGCTTAGTACAAACAGAAAATCAGAAAGGCGGTTCAAATACATCACCACCAGATCGGCGACAAAGGAGTCTTCCCGCAACTGGATAACTAAGCGCTCGGCGCGGCGGCAAACACACCGGGCCACGTGGGCAAATGAAACAGCGGGATGGCCACCCGGCAAGACAAATACCCGCAACTCAGGCAAGGTAGCGTTCATCTGGTCCATTTGCTGCTCCAGAAGGGTTACGTCCTCGGCGTGTAAGTCCGGAATTTTCATCTTGGATTTCTCGGGGTCGGAGGCTAATGAAGCACCGATTGTGAAGAGCCGATCCTGGATTTCCTTGAGCAACGGACGTCGAGTAGCATTGACTTCCTGGTCGCGCACTAGGCCTATGTAGGAGTTTAGCTCATCAACGGTACCGTAGCAGTCGATCCGCAAACTAGATTTAGGGACGCGAGTACCGCCAATAAGGGAAGTCAAGCCTTGGTCGCCGGTTTTGGTATAGATTTTCAAGAGCAGGATAAGTAGAAGGGAAACGTACTCGATAGACAGGCAACGGGGCAGAAAGTTGCGGCCTAGCCGGAAGGCGTTGCCTATCGCCGGGCGCAGCAACCCTATTTACTTACCAACTGATGGTGCGTGTTTACCTCGTGATTGATAATATCTGTTTCAATCAGACCATCTCGCAGCCGCACAATACGGTGAGCATAGCGCGCAATATCTTCCTCGTGCGTTACCATGATAATGGTATTGCCCTTCACGTACAGGGCCTCGAACAGGTCCATGATTTCATGGCTGGTACGGGTATCAAGGGCTCCGGTAGGTTCGTCGGCGAGGATGATGCTAGGGTTATTCACTAGTGCGCGGGCAATTGCCACGCGCTGGCGCTGGCCGCCGCTAAGCTCATTGGGTTTGTGCAGAGCCCGTTCAGCTAGGCCTACGCTGCGCAGGGCCTCACGAGCAATTTCCTGGCGCTCTGACTTGCCATAACCAGCGTAAATCAAAGGCAGGGCTACGTTATCGAGGGCGGTAGCGCGCGGGAGTAGGTTAAATGATTGGAAGACGAAGCCAATCTCGCGGTTACGCACGTCGGCCAGCTGATTGTCGGTCATGTTGCTTACGTCATGGCCGTTTAAGACGTACCTACCGCCGCTAGGAGTATCCAGACAACCTACGATATTCATGAGGGTTGACTTACCAGAACCGGAGGGTCCCATGAAGGCTACATACTCGCCGCGCTGGATGGTAATGGAAACGGATTGCAGCGCGTGGATTTCCTCGGTCCCCATCCGGTAGACTTTGGAGATGTCAGTGGTTTCAATGACGGGGTGCAGCATAACCAAAATCAGATTAGTTCCAGGGAGCCGTGGAGGCTGTCTGCGCAGTGCGCCGCGACTCTACCAGCGTACGAAAGGTACTATATTCCTGAGGGGAAAGCAACGCGGCCAAGTGCTCGAGCGGAGCGGCTGCATACTCGTTCAGACCCACTGGAATGGCGGCCAAAACGTAAGCTTTCAACAGCTCTGCTGACTCCGGATTGTAGTCAATTCCCCGCAGTAAGGTGTTATAAGCAGTAATGAAATCATTGCGCTGGGTATGAAACTGGGCTGCTGCCAGCATACCACTTTCAACAAAAGGAGTTTCCTGCACGAGCTGAGCATAGAGCTTGGCTGCCTGCTGAGGCTGTTGGTGCGCTTCGGCGAGTACCGCCTCAAAATAACGCCGCCAAGCCAAGTCGGGTCCTTGGAGGTAGGCCTGTTCCGTGAGTTGCTGCAGGGCTGGCCATTGCTTAGTTCGAACTAGTAGTTCGCCCCGCTGCACATTCCAGGCCGAGGCCTGAATAGAACGAGTGTTGACTGCGGGTGCGAAGCGCTGCACTACTTGCTGAGCTGGGGCTAGCTGTCCAGCACGCACTGCTCGCGGTAGCTGAGCTAGAAGGGCCGCTTGACGGGGCGCAGGCTGTTGAATTGCTGCGGCAGGGGCTAAAAGGTCGGTACTGGCTGGGAACTCGTCACCGCGTAATACCAAGTATTGTGCCTTCAGGGAATCGGAAGCCTGAGCGTAATCGGCGCCAAAAGCAGGCTGTATGATTGTAAATAGGTCGCGGGTAAGACCTGGCAAGGGCACTTGGGGTTGCTTGAGCAGATAAGTAGCTACCCGGCGGGCAGAATCAAGTTGTCCGCTTAAGACCAGTGCGTAGGCTTGGGGTAACCCTGCCGCCGCAGCGCCATTCTGCACCGCTTCGGCTAAGCGCGGAGCGGCCGCCGCGTATAGTCGCTGATCTAGCAACCACAGCCCTTGGATAGATTGGTAGTAAGCAGCCGCGGGTCCGGAGCCGGTAGCTAAAGGACGCAGTGTAGCTTGCGCTGCTACTGGCTGACCGCCGTACTGCTGCGTAAGGGCACGTAGAAACAGAAGCTGATCGGCGTACGGCGTGTTGTCTGGTTGCGCGGCAAGTTGTTTGAGTGTGGGCAGTAGAGCCGTATCTCGGCGCGTAACTTGGCCTAGGGCATAATGGTACAAGCGCGCAAATGTGGCAGGGGATAGTGGCTCCGTTGATGGCGGGGTTTCTAAAGCTGTTTCCGAACGATGGTTGGTCAGCTGGCCTAGCAGAAGCCGATTGCTTTGCAGGGCCGGGTCGGTAGCATCAGCAGCCTCGGTAGCGAGCTGTTGAGCCGCTGACCACTGCTGTTGCTGCATGAGGTAGGCCAGTCGGTTGGACTGGAGGACGGAACTGTTGGGGGCCAGTGCTTCGGCGCGCGCTTGGTAATACGCAACGGAGTCGGAGAGGGAAGAGCGAGTATAGAGCTGCGCTAGGTCACCGGCGATAGAGGCACTACGTGGGGTGCTCTTTAAACCTGCTCGCAGAACTTCTAACCGGTCGAAGAAGTCGGCTGGCTCGTTATAAAGAGCTGCCAGGCGCAGCGAAATTTTCTCGGATGGCCTACGGCTCAGGGCGCGTCGCAGGATGTTGATCTCATTCTGGCGCTGCAGCCGGAAACGATATAACGCTGCCCGACCTAGGCTGGCTTTGTGATTATGCAGGTCAAGCTCATCACTCTCAGCGTAGTAACGTTCGGCTAGTAAGGCCAAAGCATCAGTGGTTGGCGCCAGCTCGCTCTGCAGGCGAGTAAGGTCGCCGAGGTTGTTGTAGTAGGCCGCCTTAACCTGATCGACTACAAAAAAATTGTTGCGTAATTCAACGGCCCCCACAGCTGCTAGGCCTAGCAGATACATGGCGAAGAATGGAAAGCGTCGCGGCTCATACACCACACGGTGTACTGCCATCTTTTTGCGAATCAACGGACCAAAATTCACTAGCACGTATAGCAGAAAGGCGGTGCCAATAGCTAGAAGCGCGACGGCAGTAAAGTCGCGGGCGGCAAAGAGAAATGGGTCGTTGGCGGTGGCAAACGCGTAGCCAAGCGCCGTGGCCGCCAACAGGACAACGACCAAGTAGAGGTAAGTGGCCCCAGGCCAAAATGAAACGAAGGAACCGTACGTGGCGCTACGCTGCTGTAGGCCTAACCAGCCAACTACCACGGCAGGCACCAGTAGCACGAGCGGGTCGAGGTGCCAACCGGGCAGGATGAGTAGTTCACCATTATTCCAATAATACAAGAGCAACGTGCCCAGGTACAGCAGGCTGGTTAATAGAAATGGCAATAGCCCAAAACGGCCACTAGGCGTTTCAGCCTGCGTGTTCAGCCATAGTAACCCAAAGATGTTCTCGTAGGCCACCCACAAGACTAGTAGGGCAAACGTCACGGCTCCCGAGGCCGTGAAGAAAGCCGTGAGATGGAGGGCCGTAACATCGGTTGCGTATTGGCTGCGCGTAAAGAGCAAGACGCCCAGTACGGCCACTATAGCACCAAGCACCAGCAGCCTGCTAGTAAAGCTGATGTTGGGTAGAAAAGCGTGGAAGGCAAACGTGCTGCCGCCCAGTAGCACCAAACTCAGAATCAAGAAATACTGCTCCCGTGCATTAAATACTCCTAGCAAGTCAGCATTCAGCGACATCAGCAGGAAAATCACCAGGCCCGTGCCAATGATAAATGCTGGGCGCGCTAGAGTACTAACGGAGGCAAGAAAATACGCCAATGCTACGCCTAACAGGCCTACAAGTAGTAGGGCAGCCGTAGGTTGCACGTAGGGGCCATCCACGTCATAAGTCTGCGTGAGCAGGTATCCATTCGCCTGAACAGGTAGCTCAGCTAGGCCTATGCGGACGGACGCGACAGTGGTGGGAACAGCCGTTAGCTGGGCTACTGGCCGGAGCGGTAGCACGGCATCATCGCCAGTGGCGTAATGCCAACCCGCCAGCCCCACGGCCAAGACGGTGAAGATGGCTAGTAGCAGCAGCGGGCCATGCCAGCGGCTATGCGAGGAAGCAGCAGGAAGTAGCAACCGTTATTCTAAAACTTTCGGGACACGGAAATAGTCAGAGTCCTTGCGCGGAGCATTGCGCAGGCCTTCCTGGTGGCTCACCGTGTTGTGAGCTTCATCGGGGCGCAGCACATTGATTTCGTGCGAAAGGTGAACCAGAGGCTCTACATTGGACGTATCGAGCTGGCGAAGTTGATCAACCCAGTCTAGAATCTTATTTAAGTCGCCGAGCATTTGCTGCTCCTTGTTTTCGTCGAATTCTAGGCGGGCCAAATGGGCCAGCTTACGCAGGGTGGCTAGGTCGGTGCTCACAACAGGAAAAGTAAAACGTAGAATTAAGAGTTAGGCAGGGCCATTTCCTGCACTGCAGGCTGGGGCTTACGCCAGGTACTAGGCTCCGGAATACCAGCTCCTTCGGATAGGAACTCACTGGCAATAATCGTGTAAACCCGGTCCTTTAGTTCCGGGGCATCGGCTAAGGTAAGGCCGGTGGTTGGAATCGGCTCGTGCATAACTAGCCGCAGCGGAGAATACCGCACTCGCAGCGAGCCCTTGATACTGGGCATGAACTTGTGATTGAGCGGCATAGAAATAGGCACGATAGGTACGCCTGCCGCAATAGCTAGTTGGAAAGCACCTTCCTTAAACGGCACCATTTCTTCGCCGGGCTTAGGAGAGATAGTACCCTCCGGAAAAATAACCACTGAGCGGCCTGCCTCCAGACTACGCCGTGCTTCTACCATTGAGCGTCCCCGGCTTACGGCGCTGTTGCGGTTGACAGTAATATAGGTGCTACCGAAAATAGGACCCCACACGGGTACCTCCGCCAGGTCACTCTTGCCCACCATGTTCAGAAAGCCCGGAATGGCTTTGAACAACATCAGGATATCGATGTAGGAGCCGTGGTTAGCTACATACACGCACGGCTGATCCGCAGGAAGAGGGTTTTTCTTGATAATAGTAACGGGCACCCCCCACATCCGGATGGAGAAAATACTCCAGCCCCGGTTAAGAGCGTGAAGCTGCCGGTGCCATTTCTGGCGGCTCATCAGCCACTGCAGCGGATAGGTCAGCACGAAAGGCAGCACAAACCAAAAGGTTGCCCAAGTGGTGTAGAGCCGGTGGCCTATGTAACGTATCAAGCGACGCATACCTGCAAAGGTAAAAGGGATACGCGAGTAACGGCGAGGCTGGAACCGAGCTAAGCAACTCCAGCCTCGCTGTGCCAGCTTACTGCGCCAGCACGCGAGCCGCCTTTAGCAGGCCGGCTACACTAATGGCATCCGTAATCCGGTTGTTCATCACCATTTCAATAGCCTCAGAAAGGGGCAGCTTCCAGACGTGCAGATCCTCGGTGTCCTCAGGTTCTTCTGCGCCAAACTCTAGGTCTTGCGCCAAGAACACAAACCCCTCCTCATCAGTAACGGAGTTTGATGTGTGCAGCCGGGCAATATTGGTCCAGCGGTGGGCCGTGATACCGGTTTCTTCGCGCAGCTCCCGTTGGGCTGATTCCAAGATGTCAAGCTCTACTGGGCCACCACCCATCGGGATTTCCCAGCTGTATTCGTTGAGGGCGTAACGGTACTGGCCTACCAGCCATGTATTACCTTCCTCATCAACCGGCACAATACCCAGCGCCTTGTTTTTCATGGATACTACGCCATAGAGGCCCGGATTTCCGGCAGGATTCGTAATCTGGTCTTCCCGCACCCTGATCCAAGGGTTTTCGTACTTGACCTCGCTGTTGTGCGTTTGCCAAGGGTTGTGCGTTTCGTCGAGCTCGGAAAGATTCTTATTGGACATAAGCAAGAAATAGCTGGAAGGTGATGGGCGTAAAGGTAAGACTGATTTCTAGCTTTATAGGCACTAAGTATACACCTACCGGGTAGAAGAGTGAGTTGGTCGGTAAAGTAGTACTGTTTACCAAGTTCCAAAGCAAGCAAGGATAGCGCTAGTATACATTTGTATCAGTAATGAATGGCGCACGTAGGGTTAATGGAAAGGAAGGCTTCTACTGCGTTGTGTTGTTGTCGGCAAAGGAGTAGGGTGGATGAATGATTTGCCGGCCAACACACTGAAAAAACCGCTGCTTCAAGCAGCGGTTTTTTTGTTTTACGCCTTCTGCAAGCCACTCAATTACCAAAATCCTGTAAGGGTCCGCCTCCAACCTCGACTAGGTAGGGTGCGTATCATCGGAAGGTCGATCGTTCACATCCCGGTCGATGCAGTAAGTTGTATGGCCAATCAGTCAAAAAAGCAAACTACTCAAGAACAGCCTGGCGACCCACTATTCAACCTGAAGCATGCCCAGGCTGAGTCTGAACTCATACAGAACACCGGTGGCCTAGGCCCCACTACCAACGTGTATATCACCACCGACGAAGACGACGCTTTGGATGAAGGCCCGCGTGACAAACAGGGCAACCGCCGTGGGGCTAATGATGGTCCGGACGTTGGCTCGGCCGCTGGCAGCCACAAATAATACCATATCCGCTGCGGAATAGCAGCACCTAGAACAGGCCTCTCCTATTGCCAGATGCAGTAGGGGAGGCCTGTTCCTTTGTGTGTACGCGGGTTTTCCTGATGTAGAGATGAGAGTGGCCTAGCGTACCTTTGCGGAATGTTACTCGCTTCGTACACGGGCCACCCCCTGGAAGCCGGACTCGATGAAGCAGGCCGGGGGTGTTTGGCCGGGCCCGTTTTTGCCGCCGCTGTTATCCTGCCGCCCGACTTTACTTCTCAGCACCTCAACGACTCCAAGCAAATGACAGCTCGCCGGCGGGAGCTGGTGCGCGCCGAAATATGCCAGGAAGCCGTAGCGTGGGCTGTAGCGGAGGCGTCGCCACAGGAAATAGCCTCTATCAACATTGCGCAGGCGAGTTATCTGGCGATGCACCGGGCCGTAGCAAAGCTAGACATACAGCCCACGCACCTGCTGGTGGATGGTAATCGGTTTCGGGCGCATCCTGTGCTACCGCACACCTGCATTATTGGGGGCGATGGATTATACCGCTCTATTGCGGCGGCCTCGGTGCTGGCAAAAACATTCCGTGATGACCGGATGCGGGAGCTGGCGGCAGAGTTTCCGTACTACGGTTGGGAGCAAAATGCTGGGTATCCTACTCCAACCCATCGGGCGGCCATTAGGGACCACGGGCCCACAGAGCACCACCGAATGGGGTTTCGGCTGCTATAGCCGAAGTTCCGATGATTTTATAAACAGCAAGACCTTAGCATACTAGCGCCGGCCATTGCTAGGCCACTGTTGCCAGATACCAAGGTCATACATAATTGGTGCAACTGGCTTATGGTACCCTCAGGTTCAGTTGCAACTGTGCGGCTTAATCTTTCAGCCGGAGCAGGTCCAGGAAAAGGCTAAAACCATCTACCGTGGCGCCTCCTTCTCCAAACTTATCAAAGCTTAGCGGCTTGATGATGTATCCGCTGACAGCCAACTCCTGGGCTTTGAACCGTTCGGTTTCAAGATCAGAGGTGGTGGTGATAAACACATTGAGGCCTACAAAGTCGGGGTCGGAGCGCAAGATCTGCAGTAGCTCTAGTCCATTCATGCGGGGCATGTTAATGTCGAGCATCACCACATTAGGCTTAGGGATCTGTGCTTTCCCGTCTTCGCCCCGAAGCAGACTTAGGGCTTCTTTGCCGTTGCGGGCAATATGCAAGGGTACATCAATGTTGTGCTTCCGTAGCTCGCGTTGCACATTCATTATATCCATCTGATCGTCTTCGACGAGCAGAATGCTAGGTTGAGAGTCGTCGCTTATCATGGGGTCGAAAAACGGATAAAGTCCGAATATCTAAGCGCGTATACGTGCTACCGACGACTTTGGGCATAGGAAGCCGAGATTAGGGCTTCTTTCGAGCGTGATTCTGCACGGCGGGAAGTTTCCTTAGGCCAGGTAAAGATGAAAGTGGCCCCCTGGCCCTCAGCTGATTCTACGCGAATAGTACCGCCGCGCCCTTCCACTATTTTCTTTACTATGGCTAGGCCTACGCCCGTGCTTTCCAGGGTGTCGCGCTCCGTTAGCGTCTGGAAGATGACGAAAATCCGCTCGTGGTACTCGGGGGCAATACCTGGCCCGTTGTCCTGAACGGTGAACTGAAATTGCCCACGCTCCTCGCGGCAGCCAATTTTGATCAAGCCCGTCTCCGGGTGGTTATGGTACTTAAGGGCGTTGCTGATGAGGTTGCTGAACACTTGCTGCAACTGCACGCGGTTGGTAGTGAGCGTGGGCAAATAGCTGGGTAGCTCAATAGTAAACCCCGGCGGCGGAGCCAGTGAGTCGAGGATTTCCTGCAGTAGTTCGCGCACGTTCACGCGCTCCTCCGCCTGCTTCGTGCGCCCCACCCGAGACAACTCCAGAATACCACTAATGAGGTTTTCCATGCGGAAGACGCGAGTGCGCATCAGCAACAAAAATTCCCGAATATGCTCGGGCAACTCTTGGCCCATGTCTTCTTCAATCCAACGAGAGGCCGTTTCAATGCCCCGCAGCGGCGCTTTCAGGTCATGAGAAACCACGTAGGCAAACTGATCCAGCTCCTGATTGCGGCGCTCCAGCTGCGTAATAGTCCCATCAATGGTATTCGACATGATATTAAGCGAGTCGGCCAGCTCCGTGAGCTCGTCCTGCTCCGTGTCGAGAACCGTGGTGGCATACTCGCCATCGGCAATGCTGCGAGAAAGCGTTACCATGCCTCCAATGCGGTGCGAGAGTTGGCGCACCAGATACGACGCATACAGCAGGCCTAGGAAGATAGTCGCCAGCGTGATACTCACTGATAGCACGCGCGTTTCCCGAATGCTTTCCTGTAGCTTTTGGCGCTGCCCCAGGCGCATGCGGGTTTCTTCCTGCTCAAACGCCGTAAACACCACCCTGATCTGGTCCATAAGGATTTTGCCGGTGAGCCCCGAGGTGAGGTTGCGGTGCTCCAGTCCCTCCAACGCTATCTGGTTCGGGTTCCGGCGTAGGGCCTCCCGCTTTTCACTGATGAGCAGGTGAGAGTAGGCCGTCCATTGCTGGTAAAGCTGCTGCGCGCGTAGCATGCGGTTGTACTGAGGAGTGTTGATGGGCAACTCGTCGCGAAGCTCCGCGAACCGGCCTAGCAGGTTTCGCTCACCCTCATAGTAATACTCCAGCAGCACCTCATTGCCAATAAGCAAATACCCCCGGAAGCCGCTTTCCATATCAATGATGTTGCGCAGTAGGGTGGTAGCCTCACCCGTGATGCGCTGGGAGCGTTCTACGCGCTGAGAATTGCGTAGCACCTTGCGAGAAAGCTGGTAATTGATAACCACTACGGCCGCAAACAGCACCGAAATGGCCACAAAGCCAGCGAAGAGTTTAGTAGAAATTCGAAGCTTCATGCCGGGCAGGGAAGATGAAAGCGCTAGGCCACTAGGCTGCCAGCAAGTGGCCTAGCGGCCCGTGCGGAGCTGTTGCTGCATCGTACGCAAGAGCTCTGTTATATGATCTGCAATCTGATCAACTTCTGCCAAGCCCGCAATGGCTTGGTCTTGGTGGCCCTGCTGCAGCAGATCCATCAGGCGGTTGGCTACCTGGTGCATGCGAATGTGCACCCGGTTTAGTTCGTGGCTGATGGGCATATGAGCGTACTCCTTTAACACCCGGGTATTAATCCACTGGCCGAAGCTGCACACGTTCGGGTCGCGGATGGGTGTTTGGCTGGTGCCGCTACCGTATAGGAAAGAGCGTAGCTTGGACTTGAACGACAGGTGCTTTATCAGAGCGGAATCGAAATCCTGTTTGAGCTCATCGGTCATAAATTCTACATCAGAGGCTGCCCAGACAGCGAGAAAATGGCTAGGTGCCAGTAAAATGAGCAGTAGCTCAGAAAAGCTCTTGCGCGGGGCAAGAAGTAACCACAAAGATAAGCCTGGGCAGTTGGCCCAAGGGCATTAGGAATTGGCTAATTTCGCCCGGCGCTTGATACCTGCCCGTAGGCCTATGAGCAAACATTGAGGCGCTGTTACCACAAGTGTGAAAGCCAGAGCTTATACGGATGAAAGCTCCTCCGTAGCTAAGGTAATTCGCTTAGGGTAGTTTGTTTTCCTTCTTTTCTCCCACCACCCATTTTCTGATGGCTGAAGACCTCAAAACCGTTCCGTTGAATGATGTGCACCAGCAGCTAGGTGCTAAAATGGTGCCTTTCGCGGGCTATAATATGCCCGTGCGCTACTCCTCCGACCTGGAAGAGCACCACACCGTGCGCCGGGCCGTGGGCATCTTCGACGTGTCGCACATGGGCGAGTTTCGGGTGCGCGGCCCCCAGGCCCTCGATCTGATTCAGCGCGTGACCAGCAACGACGCCAGTAAGCTGCAGCCCGGTAAAGCGCAGTACTCGTGCCTGCCCAACACCCAGGGCGGCATTGTAGATGACTTGCTGGTGTATAAGCTGGCTGAGGAAGACTATCTGCTGGTGGTAAATGCGTCGAACATCGACAAAGATTGGAACTGGATTCAGCAGCACAATACGCAGGGGGCCGAAATGGAAAACGTTTCCGACTCGATTAGCCTGTTTGCCGTGCAGGGCCCCAAGGCCATTCAAGCCCTCCAGAGCCTCACCGATACTGACCTGACCAGCATTCCGTACTATTCCTTCGTGCAGGGTACGTTTGCTGGTGCCCCCAACGTCATTATCTCGGCCACGGGCTACACCGGGGCAGGTGGGTTTGAGCTATACGTGCCTAATGAGCACGCCAAGCAAGTCTGGGACAGCGTAATGGAAGCCGGTAAGCCATTCGGCCTGAAGCCCATCGGCCTTGGCGCCCGCGACACCCTCCGTCTGGAAATGGGTTACTGCCTCTACGGCAACGACATCACCGACGAAACCTCGCCTCTGGAGGCCGGGCTGGGCTGGATTACAAAGTTTACAAAAGACTTCACCAACGCCGATAACCTTAAGCAGCAGAAAGAAGCTGGGGTTTCGCGCAAACTGGTGGGCTTCCTGATGGATGGCCCCGGCATTCCGCGCGGGCACTACGAGCTGGTGAATGAAGCCGGCGAGAAAATTGGTGACGTTACCAGTGGCACGCAGTCACCTAGCCTGAGCAAGGGCATAGGCCTAGGCTACGTGCAAACTGAGCTGAGCGCGCCCGGCAGCAAGATCTTTGTGCAGGTGCGCGGCAAGAACTTGCCCGCCACCGTAGTAAAGCTGCCCTTCGTGCCCGGTACCGAAGAGGCTTAAGCTGTATGTCATGAGCAATTGCCAGTTACCAGGCTACGGCTTGGTAGCTGGCAATTTTGTTTACTCACCCATCCTGTTTTCTCCGCAACAATTTTCACCATGCCTTCCCTCGATATTTGTTTTTCCCCGGAGCTACTTCCACTTTATGACCTGCGAGGCCGGGTGGCAGTGGTGGTGGATATTCTGCGGGCTACTTCTTCTATTGTAACGGCACTAGCCCAGGGTGTTACACACATGGTGCCCTTTAGTGAGCTGGAGCCATGCCGGGAAATGGCGAGCCAGGGCTACCTCACGGCCGCTGAGCGCGACGGACGGCAGGCCGAAAACGTAGATTTGGGCAACTCGCCCTTTGGCTACCTCGATGGCGTAGTGCCGGTGCGGGGGCGCAGTGTGGCCATCACCACTACCAACGGCACCCGTGCCCTGCATTTATCTGCTGCTGCTGAACACGTGGTGTTGGGCGCTTTCCTGAACCTAGGTGCCGTAGTTGATTTTGTGCGGAAGCAGCAGCAAGATGTGGTGGTAGTATGTGCGGGCTGGAAAGGTAAATTTTGCCTCGAAGACACCCTGTTCGGTGGGGCGCTAGCCCACCGGCTGGCGCAAGAGTTTGACGTAACCAGCTCCGATGCTACCCTAGCCGCCCTCGACCTGTGGCAGGCCGCCCAACCCGATGTAGCCGCCTATCTGCTAAAGTCCGCGCATGTGCGGCGTCTCAACAGCCTAGAGTCGCACAAGGATATGGAGTTTTGCGTGCGCGAGGATGTATACAGTTTGGTGCCGGTATTTCGGGACGGCCGTATTGTAGTGGCCTAGAACAGCTTTTCGTTTTGGCGGTGACGGTCGGCGTCGCGCTTGGTCTTCTTGGCTAAGTTGCGCTGCAGGGCTTCGGTGAGGTTTACGCCGGTTTGGTTAGCTAAGCAAATCACTACGAACAGGACGTCGGCCAGCTCATCTGCTAAGACCTTGTCTTTGTCTGATTCTTTAAACGACTGCTCGCCGTACTGGCGGGCAATAATGCGGGCTACCTCGCCTACTTCTTCGGTAAGCATGGCCATATTGGTGAGTTCATTGAAGTACCGGACGCCGGTAGTCTGAATCCACTGGTCAACAGTTTGCTGGGCTTCTTCGATTGTCATGGGAGCAGAAAAAAGATGGAAATGCGGCTTGCTTATTCCGGCGAGTCGAGCACAATGGTAACTGGGCCGTCGTTGAGCAGTTCAACCTGCATGTCGGCGCCAAACTCACCGGTGGGCACCGCCTGGCCTAGCAGTTGCTCAAGCATGCCTACAAATTGCTCATACAGGGGAATTGCCACTGACGGTGGAGCCGCACCAATGTAGCTTGGGCGGTTGCCTTTGCGGGCATCGGCCAAAAGGGTAAACTGACTGACCACCAGTACCTGGCCACCCACATCTTGCACTGAGCGGTTCATTTTACCTTCCTCGTCGGAGAAAATACGCAGCTGCACCAGCTTGCGGGCCATCCAGTCGAGGTGGCGGGTGTCATCGGTAGGGGCAAAGCCAGCCAGCACGAGCAGGCCCTGACCTATGTTGCCAGTCACGCGGCCGTCTACGGTTACGCTGGCGTGCCGGACGCGCTGAATTACAGTACGCATAAGGAAGAATGATAAGGTGAAAGGGCCACTGCTGAGCAGGTGGTGGCGCAGTGGCCGTATGGGGTTCAACGGATATTGCCGTACTTCGCCGCACGCTCTACCCTGCGCATGGCGGCCACGAAGAACGACATTCCTTACGCGAACCTCAACCTCTGGTGGCTGCTGGCTCTGGTAGCCCTGGCCGCCCTGCGCCTGTACGGCCTGCATACCGTAGCCTTGCCCGATTACGACTCAGTACGCAACTGGCAGATAGTGCAGGAAGTAGTCTCCGGGAATGTGCACAACATATTCCACCACGGCAGCCCTGGTTTTTACCTGCTGTACGCGCCGCTGGCATGGGCTACTTCTGATTACCGCGTATTTCAGCACCTGAATGCCCTGTTAGCTGTTCTGGCCCTGGCCATGCTACTCCGCTTGGTAGGCCAGCAGTTGCGGTTACCGGGGTGGCAACTGGCGCTACTAACGCTCTTTGCCGGTACGTCGGTGCTGCTCACGTTCTCGGGCCGCGACTTTACTATGAGTTCTGGAAGCTTGTTCTGCTTTGCAGGGCTGCTAGCTGCGTATTGGCGGCGCCTGCAGCAGCCGAGCCGACAAACGTTGCTAAGGGCCACGGTGTGGCTAATGCTAGGCCTGTGCATTAACTACAAGTTCATCCTGACTATACCTATTCTGGTTGTACTGGAGCTGTGGCAAAATGATGGACTAGTGTGGCAGCGCAGCAACTTGGTACGGGTAGTGGCACTGCTGGCAGCCCCTTATGTAGTACTAGGGACTATAGGAGTAGCTGCAGGCCTGCGCTGGTACCTGTGGCCGGCGTTTTACTATAAAGTGGCCTTTCCGGATGCTGCAAACGCGGCCGGCCGTAGCAACACGCTCCGCTTCGACGGGCTCTACTATTTCCGCTACCTGTGGCAATTTGAGTCGCCGTTGCTGGGCCTAGGGCTGGCTCTCTTGCTACTAAAGCTGCGCCGAGAGTGGCCTAGCCGAGGGCAACTGCCTTTTATGTTCTACTTACTGGTGTGGGCCGCGTGCTTACTCACCGGAATGACGCTTTTACTAAAAGCGCCCCGAGGCTTACTATGGGCCTATCCGTTGTTGTACGTGCTGGCATTTGTGGGGCTCCGGCAATGGCTGCCCAGGGGGATACTGGCCGGGCTCATTGCCATTGCAATTGTGGGAAATGTCTACCGCTTGCAACGTGAAGTCTACGCTTACGCCCCCACGCATTACCCGCTGGTGGCAGCTTGGTTACAGGCGCACGGCGGCGGAAAAGTGGCCAGCACCGTCAGCCTAGGCCTGTCTCCTTTCTATGCTGACTCCGTTCTTGCCATAACGGATAAGCGCACTTTGCCAACTTTACGCCGCCGCGGCTACCGTTACGTGCTGCTAGATGACTACTGGCGCGTAACCGGCGTTACCCGCTTTAACTCCTTACGTCAGCAACAGCCCGTAGCAGCTTGGCCTGAACCATTGCTAACTTCTCCGCTGCTGTTTCTGGAGCACTCCGAGTATACTGGCCTAGGCTATGAAGAAACGCTGGCCCGGCAACGCATTGCACAGCAAGATACCCTGCAACTGCGGCTACTAAAGCTGTACTAAGCGTATTCTAGCGCAGAATGCGCAAGCTGTCGAGCATGTGCTGGTAGCGGCGGGCGTTTTGCTTGTGTTCCGCAAAAGTCTCGGCGAAATCGGAGTAGCCGCTGCGGTCGGGGCGGGCGCAGAAGAACAGATATTGGTGGGCCGCCGGCTTAAGCACCGCATCCAGGCTCTGCCGATTGGCAGAGGTAATTGGGCCGGGAGGGAGGCCTTTGTGCTTGTAAGTATTATAAGGGGAATCGACGAGCTTATCCTTGTTTAATACTCGCTTCACTCCAAAGTTGCCAATAGCCCACAGTAGAGTAGGGTCGGCCTGGAGGCGCATGCCGCGGCGCAAGCGGTTTAAGTACACCCCCGCAATAACCGGTTTATCTTCTTTCTTGGCAGTTTCCCGCTGCACAATGCTGGCTAGTACGTGCACCTGTGTGGGCGAAAGCCGAAGAGAGTCGGCGCGCTGCCGACGCTGCGCCGTCCAGAACCGTCGGTGAGTAGCCGCTGCTGAGTCTAGGAACTGCTGCGCCGAGGTGTTCCAGAACAGGCGATAGGGCCCGGGAAGAAACAGCGTCAGAATGGTAGTGGTATCGAGTTGGTATTGGCGCTGCAGAAACGCATTGTCCTGCAACAGGCGGCGCAGGCTTACGGAGTCGGCCTCAAGGTGCCGGGCAACCTGGCGTGCCAGTTGGGGCTTGTACTTAAATGCATCGAGCACGAAAGCCACGGTATCTTGCTCGCCGCGCTCCAACTTATCCAGCAACGCAGAATTGCTCAGGTTGGGGGCCAGCAGATAACGGCCCGGGCGCACGTGGTGCGAATAGCCGCGCTGGCGGGCCAGCCACGCAAACGTGCTGGAGTCGCGCAGTAGTTCATACTTATTCAACGAGTCCTGCACGGCCGCAAAGCCGCTTCCAGTGCGGATGTACAGGTAGGCGGGGCCAAAGGCTGAGGGCTTCACATTGGGCTTCCACAGCACATACCACGCCGCGCCTAACCCGGCTAGGCCTAGCAACAGTAGCAGGATAAATGTAGGCCACCCCCAACGGGCAAAAAACGACTTCTTCAACTCTGGTAACTCACTAATATTTCAACCTGAGGCAGCTTTAGCCTCCATTTACCAGCGCCGCCACCGACTCTTCCAGCTCGCGTTGGCGCTGGCGGCGTTCCACTTCTACTGGGGCCGCCGCGCGTACCTCACAGTCGAAGAACGTGCACCGCTCGCAGGTTTCGTTTACATCCTTCTGCGCAATAGCTGGGTCGTCGAGGAAGCGGAGCTTCTGGCGCAGGGTATCGTCGCAGAGCAGGCCTACGGTAACACTAACGGCAGGCTCAGTAGCAGCCCCTGACCGAGCCAGCGTTAAACAGAGGTATTCGTCGCCGTTGGGGTAGCGGGAGCGTTGAGCACCCAGCGTGAAGTTAGGAGTGTTGGCCACGGGTTGCTGCCGCAACTCGGCAATGAGGCGCAGAGAAACCCAGCGGCGGCAGTAGTGTTCGTGCAACTCGTTGCCGTGCGGGTTGTGTAGGCGTGAGAGGTGAAGCTCCTTGGTTAGCTTAAAGGCCGCCGAAGAATTGGCCTGGTCGAAGCGCAGGAAAAACAAGCTCTGCAAGCCAAAGTGCCGGGGCAGCAAGTTCGTAATGCGCTGCATGAACATCTCCGGCGAAACATCATACTTGGTGAGCAACTCCAACAGTAACGTAGGCTCCCACTTTTTGTGCGCAAACAGCCGCTGTAAATCCCGTACCAGCGACTCTTCTTCCATCAGCAGCGCCCCGGCAAAATAAGAAGCCTTAAAGTTGTTGAGTACCTCCTCAAATGAGCGCACCGGGAAAGTAGCATTCACGTAGGGCCGCTCCCGTAGGTTGAGGTAGTTGAAAGCTACTTCTCGACCCAGTACAAAGCCTTCTTGAGCGCCCGTAAGGCCCGGTCGTAGCAATAGCCGCCGGCTTTTATGCTGATACACGGAGCGCAAGCGCCCTAAGTTATGGTACTCCTGCAGCGTAGTGCGGTCGAGGGTGTAGCCGTACTTTTCCTCCAGCACCCGCATGAGCTGCGAGCGGTCGAAGGGAGCAGTGTGCTGAAGCTTGTGTTCAACCACGAAGGTGCGTACGTCCTGCTCCAACTCCTCAAAGTAATTATCGTGCATCTCCTGGAAAGAGCGGAGCGCCGCCAGAAAGAAGTGCTCCTGTCGCATTTCGTAGTTGCGCGCAATTTCGAACAGAGTGCTGATGAAGGCGTTCATCTTAGCCGGCGCATCGGCAATCAACTCCACAATCCGCAAGGGGTCCAGCCCAAACATTTCCAGCGGAAACTCTTTGAGCAGGTTCGATTGCAGCAGCTCCGAAATGGGCTCTAGGCGGCGGCTTAAGGTTAGGGAAGTCAGCTGGTCGTAGCTGACGCCCAATACCTTGCTCAGGCTCAAAATCTTGTCGGCCTTTGGATACTTCTTTCCTTTTTCAATCTCATTTAAGTACGAGACCGAAACATCGCAGGCGCGGGCCAGCTCCGCGGGAGTGTAGCCGCGCTCCTGGCGTAGCTCGCGAAGCTTTAGTCCGAAAATTAATCGGACAACTTGACCGTGACTCAGCATAGTGGGAAAGAGTAAGAAGCAGGTGGAAGGTGGCAGGTAGTAGGCGTTGTAAAGGCGCTGATGCTAAGCTACGCGGGTGGAAGTAGCCAAGACGCACCCAGAGCTAGCGTTAACGGCATAGCCACTGGGCAGCGTACGGTCAGGGCCTGGTTTAAGCCAAACTAGCTGGCAAGCAACTACTAAAATTAAATACCTGCAAGTATCTGCGCAGATAGCGACTAATTTATTTTTAGCGAATATTCGCTTGTTTAATAATATTCGCTTTGGTATGTTTAGCCTAGGTAGCCGCTTGGCTTCGCATCCAGCCACTTTCACTTCTCTGCCCATGAAACTATTTACCGAGCCTCATGCAGTAGCCACGGTCCCCACGTACCGCACGCCGGAGCGCGTTAAGATTACTGGGGCCTACAGCTCTGAGTTTGCTGAAATTCTAACTCCCTCAGCCCTTGCATTTGTAGCCGAGTTACACCGCCGGTTCGATCAAACCCGTCGGCAGTTGTTAGTCCAGCGTGAAGAGCGGCAGCGGGAGTGGGAGGCCGGCGTACGGCCAGACTTCTTGCCTGAAACCCGCCTGATCCGGGAGAAGCCCTGGACAGTGGCGCCTCTACCCGCGGATTTGCTGGACCGACGCGTGGAGATTACGGGGCCAGCCGAGCGCAAAATGATTATCAACGCCTTGAACTCGGGGGCCAAGGTGTTCATGGCTGATCTGGAGGATTCTACTTCTCCTACTTGGAGCAATGTGGTGGAAGGGCAGCGGAACTTGCGTGATGCAGTGCGCCTTACTATTTCCCTCACTACCCCGCAGAAGGAGTATACGCTCAAGGAAAAGACAGCCGTGCTAATGGTGCGGCCGCGCGGCTGGCATCTGCTGGAAAAGCACATGTTGGTAGACGGGGAGCCAGTTAGCGGAGCACTGTTTGATTTTGGCTTGTATTTCTTCCATAACGTCCATGAACTGTGTTCGCGCGGCACGGCGCCCTATTTCTACTTACCCAAAATTGAAAGTCACCTCGAAGCCCGGCTCTGGAACGATGTGTTTGGCTTTGCGCAGTGGTCATTAAGAATGCCTAAATGCACCATTAAAGCCACAGTGCTGATTGAAACCTTACCGGCTGCCTTCGAACTGAACGAAATTCTGTGGGAGTTGCGCGAGCATTCTGCCGGCCTGAACTGTGGCCGCTGGGATTACATTTTCAGCTACATCAAGCGGCTAGGCCTCAACCCAGAATTCCGCCTGCCTAACCGCGCTGAGGTAACCATATCGGTACCATTTATGGCGGCGTATTCCCAACTGGTTATTCAAACCTGCCACCGGCGCGGCGTGCACGCCATGGGTGGTATGGCGGCCCAAATTCCTATTAAGAATGATCCGGAAGCTAACGAAGCTGCCCTTGAGAAAGTGCGGCTCGACAAAGTACGTGAAGCACGCAACGGCCACGATGGTACTTGGGTAGCGCACCCTGGCCTAGTCCCGGTAGCCTTAGCCGTGTTCAACGAAGTGATGCCTCAGCCTAATCAGATTGACAACAAGCGCAACGACCTGCACGTCTCCGCTGCCGATCTGATTGAAGCTCCCAATGGGGCCATTACCGAAGAGGGCTTAAAGCTAAATATTGATGTAGCCGTGCAGTACATCGAGTCGTGGCTGCGCGGTAACGGGTGCGTACCCATTTATAACCTCATGGAAGACGCCGCCACGGCGGAAATCAGCCGGGCTCAGGTGTGGCAGTGGCTGAATACGCCCGGCACCACTTTGCAGGATGGTCGGCCCGTTACGGTTGAACTGTACCGCTCTCTAGTGCCCGGTCAGTTGGAGAGAATTAAGGCGCTAGTAGGAGAAAGGGCTTTTGAGCAGGGGCGCTATGAAGAAGCCGTCCGTCTTTTCGATCACCTCGTGACCAGTAAGAAGTTCATCGAATTTCTGACCGTGCCGGCTTACGACCAACTGGCCTAGCGGCAAGGATAGTCCGGCGCAAGCAGCTGTCGGGCTACCTCATCCTTATCCTCTTCTGGCAGCCTCCTATGCCACTTTCCTGAGTGGCAGGGCCACGCATTGTCTGCAAAAACTACAGTCCATCTTTCACTTCCACTCCCATGAACAAGCAAGAGCGCATCACCGCATTACAGCATGATTGGTCTACTAACCCACGTTGGGAAGGTATTGAGCGGCCGTATTCAGCCGATGACGTGCTGAGGCTGCGCGGCTCTGTACAAATTGAATACTCGCTGGCGCGCCAAGGGGCCGAGCGGCTCTGGAAGCTGCTGCATAAGGAAAGTTACGTAGCTGGCCTAGGCGCCCTCACGGGAAACCAAGCCATTCAGGAAGTGCAAGCCGGACTGCAAGCCATTTACCTCAGTGGCTGGCAAGTAGCGGCCGACGCTAACCTAGCCGGCCACATGTACCCCGACCAAAGCCTGTACCCCGCCGATAGTGTGCCAGCCGTAGTGAAGCGCATCAATAATGCCCTGCTTCGGGCCAATCAGATTCAAAGTGTAACCAGAGAAGGCAACGTGCATTGGATGGCGCCCATTGTGGCCGATGCCGAAGCCGGTTTCGGGGGCAACCTGAACGCGTTTGAGCTGATGAAAATGCTGATTGAGGCTGGCGCCGCAGGGGTACACTTTGAAGATCAACTATCCTCCGCAAAGAAATGTGGGCACTTGGGAGGTAAGGTGCTCGTACCCACGCAGGAGGCCATCAATAAGCTAGTTGCCGCCCGGCTGGCCGCGGATGTACTTGGGGTGCCTACCCTTCTGATAGCTCGCACTGATGCAGATGCCGCGGACCTGCTCACCGCCGACGTTGATGAGCGGGACCGGCCATTTATTCTGCCAGAGGCGGAGCGTACTGCCGAGGGCTTTTACCGGGTGCGGTGCGGCGTAGAAGCCGGCATTGCCCGCGGAATGGCCTACGCGCCCTACGCCGACTTAATTTGGATGGAAACCTCCACGCCCGACTTGGCGCAGGCACGGCAATTTGCGGAAGGCATTCACGCTAAGTTTCCTGGCAAGCTACTGGCCTACAACTGTTCTCCCTCTTTCAACTGGGCCAGCAAGCTAAGCAAAGAGCAGATGGAAACGTTCCGGGAAGAGTTGGCGGCCATGGGTTATCGATTCCAATTTATCACCCTGGCTGGGTTTCACGCCCTCAATACCAGTATGTTTGAGCTGGCAGTGGCCTACCGCGACCGAGGAATGGCCGGCTACTCTGAGCTGCAGGAGCGAGAGTTTGCCTTGCAGAAGCAAGGGTTTAAAGCCGTTAAGCACCAAGCTTTCGTAGGAACCGGCTACTTTGATGCGGTGCAAAATGTGGTGTCGGCGGGAAAAGCGAGTACGGGTGCCTTGGTAGGGAGCACAGAGGAGGCACAATTTCAGCAGCACTAAACACCTGCGTAAAACAGCAACAGCCCCGAGGAAAGTCGGGGCTGTTGCTGCGTAGTAGTAGAGGCAAGTGGCCTAGAATGGTTTGGCAATTTGGTTGTAGTCTAGGCCATGTCGCTCGGAGGTTTCGCGTAAAATTGTCTTTTGCCATGGCCGCAACGATTGCTCAGCACCAAGCTCAACTATATCTGCAATCAGCCGGTTCGAGAGCACCAGGTTGGCCACAAACCCATTTACATCGGCAGTGATATAGGTTTTCAATTGCGTAAGCAATTGCTCGCGGGCATCTGCCTGGGCCGCTTTCTCTCCAGTCAAGCGCCGACGGAAAGGAAAGCGGCGCTGCTCACCTGATTGTGGCGGCTCGGGGCGTGAAACAAAGTTATCCGGTGACAGCGCTACGAGCTGGTCTAAGTATGGAGTGCGCTTCAGCTCAGGGTGTAAACCACGAGCCGATTTCCAATCGTTGAGGTTGCGCGGAGTATCACGCACCAGCTCCGCCAGGCGGTCGTTGGCGAAGATCATGTACGGTGGCCGGTCTAAGTCGCGGGCAATCTGGTCGCGCAGCATGTATAAGTCCCGAAACAGGGGCAGCTCATTGGGCATGATTCGGTACTTGCCGGCATTGCGCATGTAAGGCCGTTCATCGCGCACGTAGCGCACTTCTTCTAAGGCGGCATTTTCCTGCTCTGCCCACTCGGTTCGGCCTAAGGCTGCCAGCTTGGCGGTGAGGCGGTCCGCTAGTTCAAACAGGTAGATGACATCATTGGCGGCGTACTCTTTCTGCGCGTCCGTGAGTGGGCGCTTCAACCAGTTCGACTTCTGCTCTCCCTTATCAACCTCAATGCCTAGCTCCGCCTGAATAAGACGGCCTAAGGAAATATTATTGTCTGCTTCAGCCAAGAGTGTGTATTGCACACTGGTGTCGGTGATATGGCGCACGTGCACGCCGTACAGTTCATCGAGCAGTAGAATATCAGATTTACAGCTATGGAAAATTTTCTCAACTGCGGGGTCACGCAGAATAGCCCATAGTGGCTCCAACTCGTGGGCCGGGTTAGTGAGAGGCAGAGGGTCAATTAAATAGGCTTCTTGGCCATCGAAGAGCTGAATTAGCGCCAAGTTGCGCCCGTAGCGGTGGCGCATATCGTCAAATTCAAGGTCGATGGCAATGCGAGGTGCCGTCTGCAACGCTTCGGCGAGTTGTTGCACTTGAGCGGCAGTAGTCAGGTACTGAAGATTAGGCATTCACAAATGAAATAGGCGAAGAGTATCCAGCAAGGCCTACTCTGCATTAGGAAGGCCAGGCTGGTAAAGGTAGGGAGCCTGTAAAGGCAAAACCAATTAGCTGCTTTATCAACAACTACCTGCCATAGGAAGTGCTATTGAAAGAGGTACTATAAAGCGGGCATATTAGCTAAAAGCTGCTTAGATGGAAAGAAGGTGTCGAGCAGCTAAATAGAAATAGTAGGCAAGCAGAACGACCTAACAAACTGCTAAACTGCATAATAGTAATGTGCATATGTAATGAATCTCATTACGATTTGAGGCGATTATTGAAATAATTACGCGTTTAGTTGCTTTACTCTTTAATTTGCGAATCGGTAACGGCTGAATCATAGTCGTTTCGGGATTGCAACACCGGAAATTTTAGACCGGTGAATTTTCACTCTAATCGACCTCAAGGTCCAGATTATATGAAACAAAATTTCCTCATTCCTCTTGCCTGCGGATTAGCGTTAGCTTCAACTGCATCGGCCCAAACACGTGCCGTTAGTGGCCGTGTAACGGATGCTGGTGGCACGGGGCTACCTGGCGTAACCGTTCTAGAGCGCGGTACCACCAACGGCACGAGCACCGATGCCAACGGTGGGTTTTCCCTAACTGTACAGCCAGGCGCTACGCTAGTAATTAGCTCTATTGGCTTTGAAACGCAAAACGTAACTGTTGCAGACCGTACATCGGTGCCGGTAACGCTGAAAAGCAGCGCCACCGAGCTCGGCGAAGCAGTGGTAGTTGGCTACGGTACCCAGACTAAAGCTGACGTAACTGGCTCAGTTACGCAGCTCAGCAGCAAGGACGTACAGAACGTACCTACGGTAAGCTTTGAGCAAGCCATTCAAGGCCGTACTCCGGGTGTTCAAATCAACCAAACCTCCGGTAAACTTGGTGCTGGCGTACAAATCCGGGTGCGTGGTTCATCGTCCGTAACGGCTTCTAACCAGCCACTCTACGTAATTGATGGTATCCCTGTAACCTCGCAAGATGTAGGGTCTGATACGGAGCCTCTGAACCCGCTGGCTGATCTGAACCCCAACGACATTGAGTCGATTACCATTCTGAAAGATGCGGCCTCTTCGGCCATCTACGGCTCTCGTGCATCCAATGGCGTAGTGCTTGTCACAACCAAGCAGGGTCGTCAGGGACAAACCAAGGTAAACGTAGGTTACTACATCGGTACCAGCGAAACTACCAAGCGCCGCAAGTTCCTGAATGCTGCGCAGTACAAGGAGCTGTTTACTGAAGCTGCTACAAATGAAGGGTATGATCCTCGTGAAGAATTTGAAGGCAATGGCTTAGACTACGATTCTCCTTACGATCAGAAGTGGAGCGATGAGCCTTTCCGTAAAGGTAAAGTCACACAGTATGACTTGAACGTGAGCGGGGGCGATGCCAAAACGCGCTTCTATCTGAGCACCACTTATAATGACCAGACCGGTATCATTATCGGCAACCGGTACCGTCGGGGCAGTGCCCGCATCAACCTCGATCATTCTATTTCTGACAAGATCAAGGTGGGGTTCAACTTGTCGCTCACGCGCTCGGTCAACGACCGTACGCCCAACGACAACGCCTTCTCCAACCCCGTTCAGCTGAACGCTTTGCCACCTATTCAGCCCAAGTACGATCCTGCTACCGGAGAACTGAACAGAAACACGCTGTACTACAACAACCTGCTGGACTTGGATAAGGGCTCTAACCGTGCAGGCACCTACCGTTCGTTCAGCAACGTCAACCTGTCTTATCAGCCCATCAAGAACCTGACGCTTCGTACGGAGGCCGGGGCCGACTTCCTGAATCTGAACGAGGATATTTATCGGGCAGCAGGCACGCAGGATGGTGGTAACAGCGGGTATGGCTATAGCAACCAGGTACAGGTAATCAACTACACCACCAACAACACGGCTACCTATCTCAAAACTATTGGGGAAGATCATAGCATTGAAGCGTTGGCTGGTTTCTCGTTCCAGCGGTCAGACAACCAGACGACTTCGGCTGAAGGGCGTGGTTTCCCGAACGCTGAGTTTACGCGCGTAGCTAGCGCCGCCATTAAAACAGCCGGCTCGGGTTCTACTCGCTCAGGCTTCTCCTTCGTATCGTACTTCGGGCGTGTCAACTATGCCTTCCAGGGCAAATACCTGGTTTCGGGTAGCGTCCGCCGCGATGGTTCTTCGCGCTTTGGGTCTAATAACCGCTACGGTACATTTGGAGCGGGCTCAATTGGCTGGTTGATTTCGGAGGAAGGCTTCCTAAAGGACAACTCCATCCTCAACTACCTGAAGTTACGGGCTAGCTATGGCCTAACAGGTAACGCTGAAATCGGCAACTTCGCCTCCCGGAACTTGTATGGCGCTCTGCCTTATGCCGACCAGGCTGGCATTGTGCCCAGCACTACGGTTGGTAACCCTAGCCTAACTTGGGAGAGTACAGCTCAAACTGATATTGGTTTGGAGTTTGGCTTCTTCGATAACCGTATCTCCGGCGAAGTAGATGTGTACGAAAAGAAGACCCGTGACCTGCTCCTTAGCCGGCCCCTGGCCTACAGCAACGGATACACTAGCGTAACGGAGAATGTTGGTTCATTGCGTAACCGTGGTCTGGAAATTTCCGTGAACACGCGCAATTTTGATGGCCCGTTCAAATGGACCACCAACTTCAACATTTCATTCAATCGGAATAAAATCACTTCCCTGGCAGCTCCCATTCAGAGTGGCTACCTGGGTAGCGTTCGGGAAGGCCAGCCAATTGGTATCTTCTACGGCCGGAAATATGCGGGCGTGAATCCTGAAAATGGCGATGCGCTCTACTATACGGCTGATGGCTCTACCACTAATGTTTCTTCACAGGCAGCATTGCAGATAGTAGGTAACCCTAATCCCGACTTTACGGGTGGTATCACGAATAATCTGTCGTTTAAAGGGTTTGATCTAAGTGCTTTAGGTCAGTTCGTGTACGGCAATGACATCTACAACGCGGCGGGTGTGTATCAAGCTGTTAATGGCGATTATTTCGACAACCAGACGATTGATCAGCTGAAGCGCTGGCAGAAGCCCGGTGATATGACAAATGTGCCTCAAGCTCGTTTATATGCCGGGAACGGAACCGTACAGTCTTCGCGTTGGGTCACCGGTGGTTCTTTCTTCCGCGTGAAGAACGTAACGCTGGGCTACAATATCCCCTCGGCTATTGTGAAGAAGGGACGTATTCAGTCTGCCCGGATTTATGTGTCTGCTCAAAACTTGGCTACCATCACCAACTATGATGGCTATGACCCTGAGGTTAATACCGCTGCATTCGGAGCTGCTAACTACTTGATTGGGCACGACTTCTACACGCCGCCACTGGCCAAGACTTACCTGGTTGGTATCAACGTGGGCTTCTAACTTTCTGACTTTCTCTTCTGATGAAAACGATATTTTCTCGCTCAGCCACGGTTTTAGCTCTGGGTCTTAGCCTAGGCCTAGCCTCCTGCGATAAGCAGCTGGACATTGACCCCTATCAGTCAGTTGATGCTGCTACCGCATTAAACAATGAGACGAACGTAGGTAGTGCCGTAGTGGGCATGTACGCTCGGCTCGACGATCCGAACCTGTACGGCACCAACCTAATTCTGGTGCCTGAGTTGATGGCAGTGAACAACTACATCCGTTTCCAGGGCTCATTTCAAAATTATATTCAGCTAGCCAACCGCACTACCAACGCGCAGAATACCAGCGCGGAAGGCATCTGGCGCGCAGCTTATCAGGCTATCAATCAGGCTAACTTAATTATTGATGCGCTGCCCGTGGTATCAACTGCTAACCTGAAGTCGCAATACGAAGGCGAAGCTCGGTTTGTGCGCGCCGACATGCACTTTGAACTGGTGCGGTTGTATGCCAAGCAGTATCAGGTTGGCGGAGGTAATTCGCAGCTGGGTATTCCAATCAACCTGGTGCCTGTGAAGAGCGTGGAGGAAGCCTCTACGTTGCAGCCACGGGCTACTGTAGAACAAGTATACGCTCAGGTTATTGAGGATCTGACGAAGGCTATTGCGTTGCTGCCTAAGAATAATGGCACACGTGCTTCCAGCTACACGGCCAAGGCATTGCTGGCCCGGGTGTATTTGCAGCAGGGCAATTTTGCACAAGCAGGTACACTAGCTGACGATGTTATCAAGAACAGCGGTAAAGCGTTGTCGCCCACACTGCAATCGGTATTTACCAACCGCAACTCGTCGGAGACACTGCTAGAAATTCAGCAGAACGATCAAAACAACGCTGGTACGTCTAACAGTGGCCTGGCCACTCACTTTGCCAGCATTGGGCAACTTGGCCGCGGCGATATTCAGGTGCTACCAGCATTCGCCGCTCAGTATGAGCCTACTGATGCTCGAGGGGAAGCTGCCCTCTTGTACGTAGGAACGGGTACTCGTGCGGGTGTGCTGCGCTCTGGTAAGTGGACCACCTATGGGCAGAATATTCCGGTAATTCGCCTTGCTGAAATGTATTTAATCCGCGCTGAGGCAGCTTTCCGTGCTGGTGACACCCCTGCTGCTCTAGCGGATATCAACCGAATTCGCACTCGTTCAGGTGCCACCCCTCTGATTGCTACTCAACTTTCCTTGGCTACTATTCTGCGTGAGCGTCAGTTGGAGTTAGCGTTTGAAGGTTTCCGGATACATGATCTGAAGCGGACTGGCACGGACATCTTCATCCCTGCAACTGGTTCAAACCCGGCCACTACATTCCCTATTACCAGCGACCGGTTAGTACTGCCCATCCCGTTCCGCGAGACTAACGTGAACACTACACTAGTGCAGAACCCAGGCTACTAAATTTTTAGTAAACGCGTACTACACAAAAAGGCCGCAACGATCTTCGTTGCGGCCTTTTTAATATTTATTCTTGTTGGCTTGCTTAGGCCAGCCAGACCTTATTGGTCGTCTTCGTCTTCCTCGTGATGGCTGAAGTCAAGCTGGGTGGCTACTTCTATTGCCTCGCGGATAACTCCATCCATGAGGGGCTGGGTGTCGGCATCGAGGGTGCGTTCGAAGAGGCCTAGCAGCAGTTCACCGTCCTCGTTCACGTAAAGATTGGTGTACAGACGCTCGAACACCTTCGCATCCTTGTTGATGGTGGCGTCAATTTCAGTGACAGAGCGGGCACCTAGTGCGCGGTGCAGCACGTCCATCACGCGGCGGCTTTCCTCATGGTCGCCTAGATCGGCGAGGAGCTTCATCAGGGCTAGGGCTACGCCTAAGCGTACTCGTTCGAAGCGGAAAGCAATATCCGCTTTCGAGGCTTGCCGGAAGGTATCGTAGGCTGAGAGAGTAGCAGGTGGTAAGAATCGGCTGGCATCGGCGGCAATAGGGAAAGCAACCCGAAGAAGTTGTTCGTAGGCAGAAGGCATAAAAAAAGCGGTCAGAGGAGGCCTAGCGCAGCAGAAATGTGCTGCCAGAGCAAAACATTCAGGCCCAAAGGTACGATTGTATTAGCAGGCCTTGTGCAACTCCGGAATTGGCACCATCTTCACTACTTCTGATACATTCTAACACTCCTATGACGCACAAAGAAAAATGGCTCACATTCGCCCCCGCCGGGCTAGTGGTTGTTGGACTAGGCACCTGCCTGGTTCAGTGGGCCGCAGATAAAAAGCGCAACAATGCCCCTACGTCGGAGTGGATAGCAGCTGGCACGGCGGCGTTGGTAGTATTTAACGCTGGCCTAAGCTTGTTTGGACGAGGGGTATCGGAAAGTGTGCTGTATGAATTACGAGAGAAGCCCCAAGAAATGGATTTCTACAACGTGCCCCGGATGTAGAATAGTAGCCCTAGGTACCAGAAAGCGCCCTTATACCAAGTATAGGGGCGCTTTCTAGCGTTTATAGCTAATAGCTGAAGTGGCCGGCCTAGAGTACTTTCACGGTGAGTTGCGAAGCATGCGCTGGCGAGTGATACAAGCGGTGAGTTGCGGCTTGGAAATCTTTCTCGTCGGCTTCAAAAATGTTAGGCACGAAGGTTTGTGGGTTGCGGTCTACCAACGGAAACCAGGAGCTTTGCACCTGCACCATGAGACGGTGGCCCTTCCGGAAAGTGTGGCAGAGGTCCTGCACGGTAAAAGGTACGGCCGTTACTTGCCCCGGCACAAAAGCTTCAGGTTTGGAGAAGCTGTTACGGAAGCGGCCACGCATTACTTCTGAGCGAACCATCTGCTGATAGCCGCCCAGCTTCACGGCGGGGTTAGTGCGCGGATTGTCAGGTATATCGTTTGGGTACACGTCAATAATTTTCACCACCCAGTCAGCGTCGGTGCCAGTGGTAGCTACCTGCAGCAAGGCCTGAATGGGCCCCGCCAACGTCATATCTTCAGTAAGTGGCTCTGTTTGGTACGTTAGTACGTCGGGGCGGCGACTAGCGAAACGCTGGTCGTCGGTCATGTACTCGCGTGTCATGCCAGTGGTGGTGGCTTCTGAAAATGGAACCGGGTGTGCCGGGTCGCTGAGATATTGATCATATTCGGGGCCAGTGCTGGGTTTTTCGAAGCCAATTTTGCCGGCTGCCTGAAAATAGAGCGTGCGGTCTTGAGCCTGTTTGGGAGGCCAGGCGTCAAACGTGCGCCAGCGGTTCGTGCCTCCTTCAAATACGGTGGCCTCAGGCGTGGCGGCCGGCTTGCCATCTTTCAGATAAGACTTGAAGAACGGCGCCTCAATTTCCTTTTGATAGTACAACGACGGAGACTCCCCGTAGGCCACGTTCCCCACCATTTCACCGGTGCCGCGGGCCCAGCCACCATGCACCCACGGACCCATAACGAGGCCGTTGCGCATTCCGGGGTTCTGCTTCTCAATAGACTCATACGTTCTTAAGGCCCCAAACAAGTCCTCAGCATCATTAAACCCTCCTACGGTGAGCACAGCCGTGCCCTTGTTGAGGTTTTTGAGGTGGGGCCGCAGGTTACGGGCCTGCCAAAACTCATCGTAGTTCGGGTGGCTGGCCATTTCATTCCAGAAGGCCACCTTACCCTTATAATAGTTGGCATCGGCATTCTTCAGCGGTCCCATCTTCAAGAAGAAGTCGTAGCCGTCGGGAGTGCCATGCTTGAAGCCGGGGTTGCCAGTGGGAGTAGGTTGAGGACGAGCCAGCCCGAAAGAGGCTAAGAAGTTGAAGGCGTGCGGCAGGAAGAAGGCCCCGTTGTGGTGGAAGTCATCCCAAAACCAGTCGGCAATGGGAGCCTGCGGCGAAGAAGCTTTCAGTGCCGGATGCCGGCTCAGCAAGCCGGTGGCAGTGTAGTAGCCGGGGTAGGAGATACCCCACTGGCCTACGCGGCCATTGTTCTTAGGGCCATGTTTCAGTAGCCACTCTATGGTGTCGTAAGTGTCCGTGCCCTCATCAGTATCATTCTTGCCTTTATGGGTATCTTTTTCGGGGCGCACATCCACAAACTGACCCTCCGACATGTATCGGCCGCGCACGTCTTGATAGACGAAGATGTAGCCCTCATGCATCATGGTGCTGCTGGGGCCTAGGTTGTGCTTATACTTGCCGGCTCCATAGGGACCCACTGCGTAGGGCGTACGGTTAAGCATAATTGGGTAGCGGACCTTATCGGCGTCTTTCGGTGCGTATACCACTGTGTAGAGCTTGGTACCATCCCGCATCGGAATTTGATACTCCGTTTTGGTATAGTGCTGCTGGATGTAGGCGGTATCCGCTAGGATAACGGCCATCTGCGCTTTGTCGGCATCAGATGCTACCGGATATGTAACGGCTGATTGCCCGTAGCTGCAGAAGGCCGCGGCCAGGAGTAAGCCCGTGAAGGCAGCAGTAGGAGGGAAGCTTTTAAACATGCTGAATAGAGAGGTGGCGAAGGAGCCCAATCTATCCTGTTTTTTCTGATTTTGCTGCTATACGCTTGGCAGTCGTCGCCCGCAAAACATCTTTAGTTGATGCGATTACAAGGTTTGCGGCTTTTATATCCGTAGCAACGCTTCTTTCTGCTTTCTTTGAGTTCAACTTGTACTATGCGGGCTGCAGCCTGCACAATTTTCCTTTCCGTGCTAAATTCTCGCTTTCGGGTGGCCTACCTGCTGCTTCTGCTGATGTGGGCGCCCCGGCTCTTTGCGCAAACCCCTGCCACAACCTCTGAAGGGCCATTGCTTACCCCTGCCCAGTTTTTGGGCTATGAGCTCGGGACTCAGTTTACCCCTCATGCGGCGTTGCTCCGGTACGTAGAGCACGTAGTGCAGCACACGCCCGGCCAAATGAAACTGCAGCGCTACGGCAAAACCTACGAAAACCGACCTCTAGAGCTGGTGTACGTAGCCACCGCCGACAATATGAGTCAGCTGGAGAATATCAGGCACAACAATTTGCGCTTGGCAGGCCTAGAAAAAGGGGCAATTCAGCGCCAGCAGCCGGCCGTGGTGTGGCTGAGCTATAACGTGCACGGAAATGAGGCTGTGTCGTCGGAGGCGGTAATGGAGGTGCTGTATGATCTGGCTAATCCGCAAAACCAGCAGATGCAGCAGTATCTGCGGAACCTGGTGGTTATCGTAGACCCCTGCGTAAATCCTGATGGCCGCGACCGGTATGCTATGTGGTACAACCGCGTCCGGAATCAGCAGGCCAACGCTTCGCCCTACGCCTGGGAGCATCGGGAGCCTTGGCCCGGTGGGCGCTACAATCATTATTACTTTGACTTGAACCGCGACTGGGCCTGGCAAACGCAGCAGGAAAGCCGTCAGCGAATTCTGGTATACAACCAGTGGCTGCCTCAGGTACACGCCGATTTCCACGAGATGGGGCCGAACAACCCCTACTATTTCTCGCCGGCGGCCAAGCCCTTCCACGCTGACCTCACAGAGTGGCAGCGTAAGTTTCAGAATATCATTGGCGACTACAACCGCCAAGTATTTGATAAAAACAACTGGCTGTACTTCACCCGCGAAACATACGACCTGTTCGCGCCATTCTACGGCGATACGTGGCCGTCTTTTAATGGGGCCATTGGCATGACCTACGAGCAAGGCGGCGGCAGTCCGGCCGGCATCCGGTACACCAAAGCCGATGGCGACACACTGACTCTGTCGCAGCGCATTGCCCACCACCATGCTACCAGCCTGGCCACTATTCAGGCAGCTTCTGACCGCCATAGTGAGTTGGTGAAGGAGTTTCAAAACTTCTATACTAACGCCAGCACCAAGCCTAAAGGGGAGTACAAATCATTTGTGCTGGCCGGCAGCGGCGACCCTGGGCAAGTACGCGCCCTGACGCAGTACCTCGACCGCCAGCAGATTGCATATGGCTACGCCACGAAGCGCAGTAAGCTCAAGGGCTTTGACTACACCACTGGCAAAACCGATAATGTGCAGATTGAGCCGCACGACGTGGTTGTGAGCATGTACCAGCCAAAATCGACGCTGGTGAAAGTGCTGTTTGAGCCGCAGTCGGCCCTCGAAGATTCCCTGACATATGACCTCACTTCGTGGTCGTTGCCATACGCATTTGGCTTAAAGGCTTACGCGCTGAAAAGCCGGGTTGAGGCATCTCAATCAAGGCCAGTGGCAGCTACAGTGAAGGGAAGTGCTGCCGCGCCAGTCGAGCGTCCGTATGCATATCTGGCTCGCTGGAATAGCCTCCAAGATGTACGGTTCCTGGGGCGGTTGCTGCAGCAGGGCGTAAAGGTGCGGGTGGCAGATGAACCCTTCGAAACCGAAGGTCAGAAATACCAGCGCGGCACGGTGGTTATTACTCGCACCGGTAATGAATCATTGGGTGCGCGTTTCGACCAGCTGGTGCGTGCCCAAGCCGACTCTGCCGGCGTGCTGCTGCAGGCTGTGCAGTCGGGCTTCTCTACCAGCGGTGGCGACTTAGGATCCCGCTCCGTGCGGCCTATCAAGCAAGCCAACGTAGCAGTGCTAGCTGGCCCAGGCGTTGATGCTACGGCCTTTGGGGAAGTGTGGCACTTTTTTGAGCAGCAGCTTGGGTACCCCATCACCGTTGTTGGCACCGATTACTTCAGCTCCGTGCCCCTGGCCAAGTTTGACGTGCTCATTCTGCCTGATGGAGGCTACGAGGACATCCTCTCGGAACGTAACTTGGAGAGTGTAAAAGCCTGGGTACGGGCAGGTGGTAAGCTCGTAGCTCTAGAGGGCGCCTCCCGCTTTTTGGCTGGCAAGAAAGACTTCCTACTCAAAACCAAACCCGCCGACTCTGCCGCCGCCAAGAAAGCCAGCCCCTACGCCGCGCTACGCCGCTACGCCGATGCCGAACGGGAGCAAATTGGAGAACGGGTGCAGGGCAGTGTCTACCGTGTGCAGCTTGATAATACCCACCCGCTCGCTTTTGGGTACGGTGACACGTACTACGCTCTATTGCGTGATATTCCGAACTACCGCTTCATGCCCGCGGGGGGCTGGAACGTGGGTGTGTTAAAGAAGAACAGCTACACGGCTGGCTTTGCCGGCCGCAAGGCCCAGCGGGTGCTAAATGATACATTCGTGCTGGGCACTCAAGACCTGGGCCGCGGGCAAGTAGTGTACCTCGGCGACAACCCTCTGTTCCGGGCTTTCTGGCAGGGTGGTAAGCTGTTATTTGGCAACGCCATTTTCATGGTAGGCCAGTAGGCCACCCATAACGCACAAAAAAGCCCCGCTACAACCGTAGCGGGGCTTTTTTTATGTGACGACGCAGATTAGTCTACTACGTCTTCAGCTTTGTTTTTAACAGCTTTGGCGCCTTTTTTCACAGCATGGCCGGTTTTCTGAGCACCTCTTTTTACTACGTGGCCAGTTTTCTGGGCGCCTCGTTTAACGGCGCTGCCCGTTTTTTGGCCAGCATATTTAGCGTCCTCTTTGGTGTTGTGAATTTTCTCGCCAGCTTCCGTACGGCCCGTCTGAGACTCCACTTTCATGGTGCCATTATCGCGGGTGGTTACGGTAGTTTTGGCGCCGGTAGCATCATCTTTTGCTACAGTTTTGGTATCGCCTTGGGCGAAAGCTGCCGTAGAAAAGGCTACCGCAGCAACTATCATCAGGATCTTTTTCATGGTTAAGGAATAGGTTTGGAAAGTAAACCTGTGTCCTTATACGCGGTGCTGAAAATAAGTTGCAGCAGACGAAAGCAAGAGTAACTGTTGAGGTTGGTAACTAAGCTCTGGTACTCAAAAACGGCGTTAGGGCAGCAGTAAAGAACTATCCCCGTAGCTCAAAAAGCGGTATCCATTGTCTAGCGCGTGTTGGTAGATGTGGCGCCAACTGGGCCCTACCAATGCCGCCACTAGCAACAAGAGTGTGCTTTCTGGCTGATGAAAATTGGTAACTAACCCCCCAATTACCCTGAACTTGTAACCTGGCGCAATAAGCAGCTGTGTGGTAGCGTGTAACTCTTGGGCACCGGTACGCTCTAGGTAGCTAAGCAACGCTTGCAGGGCCGCTACGGCCGTAACCTCCGTAGCGGCTTCGTACGGTTGCCACTGGCCTACGTGCCATGTTGCTGTTGCTTCGGGTTGCTGCACCAGCCGGGCGCCTAGCCAGTACAGGCTTTCCAAGGTCCGAAGGCTGGTAGTACCTACTGCCACGATAGGCTTAGGCCAGTGCTCTAGGAGCTGCCGCAGCGTAGCAGCCGTAACGCTGATGGGTTCACCGTGCATAGGGTGGCCTAGCATCTGCTCTGCTTTCACCGGCTGAAATGTGCCTGCGCCCACGTGCAAGGTTACGTGGGCCGACGTGATATGCCGCGCACGTAGCTCGGCCAAAACGGCATCAGAAAAGTGTAGGCCAGCGGTTGGGGCCGCCACTGCTCCCTCGTGCGCGGCATACACCGTCTGGTAGCGCACCGCATCAACCTCAGTATCGGGGCGGTTTAGGTAGGGGGGAAGAGGCAAGTGCCCCGCTGCCCGCAGAACCTCCGCGAATGGTAAGCTAGCCGGCTCCCAACTGAAACGAATAAGTGCGAAGCCTTCGCCCTGTTCTTGGCGCTCTGCCGTGAGGGTTGCGGGCTGCCCCTCAACCGTAAATTCCAGTAATACTGGGCCGCTTTTCCAGCGCTTCCCATTTCCCACTAAGCATTTCCACACGCAGCTACTAGTTTGCTGCATAGCCGGCTCAATTGCCGTATGCGGAGCTACCGGCTCCAAGCAAAACAGCTCCACTACTCCGCCCGTGGGCTTATGCGCAAATAGCCGCGCCCGCACCACTTTGGTATCGTTGAATACCAATAAGGAGTCAGGTGGCAACAGATCAGGCAACTCCTGGAAACGACGGTCTTGCAGTTGGCCGGCCCGGTAAAACAGCAGGCGCGACTGGTCTCGGTCAGCGAGGGGCTCAGGCGCAATTCGCTCGGGAGGCAGCTGATATGTAAAGTCGTGAATAGAAAGATGACGAGGATCGGGAGCGGCAGAGGCAGACATGCTACAAAGGTAAAGCGTCTGGCGCACTCTGCCTGACCGTGCCGATAGGCCTAGGCTTGGGTAAAGACGGCTATTTTGCCCGACGGAAAATCATCAGATGCTGCTGAGGCAAGGTTTCGATGGTATCGGCTAGCTCTAGGCCTATGGCCGCCATTTCGCGCTTGGCCTGCTCCACCGACATCTTATGAATCCGCTTAATAGGGACGTTCGGATCCTCAGCCCGGTACTCTACCAACGCTAACCGGCCTGTTGGGCGTAGCGCATTGCGCACAGCACGCATCATCTCGCGCGGGTGGTCAAACTCATGGTAAGCATCCACTACAAGCACTAGGTCTACGCTATTGGCGGGCAGATTTGGGTTCTTAGTGGTGCCCAGCACCGGCTCTACGTTTGGAGCCTTGAAGCGGGCTTTATTTGCTTCTAGAGCCGCAAGCATTTCAGGCTGAATATCTACGGCCAGCACTTTCCCTTGCGGCACCAGCGTGCTTAAGCGGAAGGTGAAATATCCTGTGCCAGCTCCCAAGTCAGCCACAACATCCGTGGGCTTGAGGCGAAGCTCCCGCAACAGAATATCGGTTCCTTCTTCTTGTTGGCGGTCGGGCCGCTCAAGCCAATCGGAGCCCTCATGTCCCATCACATGGGCAATCTGGCGTCCCATGTAATATTTACCGATGCCATTAAGGTCATTCGGGGCCCGCCGCTCATAGCCGCTGCTGTCAGGTACTACGCTGCCCTGAAACTGGGAAAGCTGAGCAGCAGTGCTTTCAGTAGGTGGCTGGGTGCACGCCGCCGGAAAGAGCAGCAAACCAGCCAGACTTACACGCAAAAACAACAGAGGAGAAGAAAACATACGCACAGTGCAATTAAACGGCGAATGGACTAACATCCTAATTGCCGGAAGCGTTCGGCCCTGACTACTGTTGTGTGAAACGCTACTGTAAGCGGGTAGCGGCAAGCCTGTCTTATCTTGCTATAATTCATATGAATGCATATTTAATATTCGTTTTTATGACCAATTATTACTTTCGCCCGTAGAAAACGCGTCTGACACACTTTTAACCAACCTTCTTTTCCATGAAACACTTGTCCGGACTCCTTCACAAGCTGACTGCCGTAGCGGCTGTAGCCGTAGCTCTAACCAGCTGTAACCGTGCTGAATACGCCATGCTGCCCAAGACTGCTTCTGCCTACCACGGCACCCAGCGCGCTACCATCGTGACGCCAGCCCCTGCTGCTGCTCCCGTGGTTGACCAAGCTGTTGTAGCTAGCACTCCGGCAACTGCTCCTGCCGAAACGGCTCCTGCTGCAGTTGCTCAGCCTGCTCCCGCCTCAGCCCCAGCTACCACTGAGCGTGCCGCTGTTGCTACTGCTCCTGCCAAAGCGCCTACCGCAGCTCCCAAGCTGACGCTGGCTCAAAAGGCACTGGTGCGCAGCATCGCTAAAAAAGCCGACAAGCTCGCGGCTAAAGCGCAAGTGAACAAGAAGTCGGAAGTTGCCTCTAAGGAAGACGCTAACGCTATCAGCCGTAACATCAAGCTCGGTATCGTGCTGCTGCTGGTAGGTATTCTGGTTGGTCTCATCATTCCAATCCTCGGTACCGTAATTGCCATTATCGGTATCGTGTTCATCGTACTAGGCCTGCTCGACGAAGTATAAGCCTACTGCTTTTTACCTAATCAAAACCACCCCAATTGCGCAGGCAGTTGGGGTGGTTTGTTTTTTTAAGCTGCGCTATATAGTTCGTTTCTTATTCTATCTTGCTCGGGCTATTTCCCGCCTATCGTTATGCCGCACTGCTACGCAGCGTTTTTAGAAGGTAACGTGTGCAATTTCCCTTCACCTATTCTTTTCGGATTATGAGTAAGTACTATTTGACACCGGCTAGCAGCCTGATTGGGCTTAGCGTCTGCCTGCTCGCCAGTTGTCAGACTACACATTCGGCACTGCCGGCTGGCGGTGGCTTTAATTCTGTTGCTGCAGCGCCAGTAGCGGCTAGGCCAGTACCGGAAGAGCCCGCAGCCCTTGTTGCTTCTGTTTCCGAGCAGCCGACCTTGCCAGCTGCTTCAAACCCGCAAAGGGAGCGTGTCGAAGATATCGGAAGGGGTGAGGGCAGCCCGCATTACTCGCTGCGTCCGGCTACTGGCCTACAAACAAGCGTGCCCGATACACTGCCAGCAAAGCAACCCGAAGCCCGCCGTGAGTTTGGGGTTACGCAAATAGCACACATTGGAGGAGGCTTACTGGTCTTAAGCGGTGGCGCATCCGTTATTAATGGCCTGAACTCAGACAGCACAGGGTATTATCCTTTGGCGGCCATTGGCTTCGGGATAATATTGGCCTTGATAGGTGGTGCTATGCTTCTCTTTAAAGGAAAAACAGCCCATCGGCGCCCGAAGTAGGCCAAACAATACGTCTTGAGTGTAAACAAAGTGGCCTAGCCTATCTCATCGATGGCTAGGCCACTTTGGCGTTACATCGGATCTACATCGGCTGCAATGCGGGCCTGCTTAAAATCCTTATGGTCGCGTACTAGGTTGATGGACTCCAAAATGTCAGCCTTCGCTGACCGCAGCACGGTATGCTCCCGGCTGAGCTTGATGGTGATTTCCTGCAGGTAAAAGTTACGAATCCGGAAGATGTACGGCGCTTCCGGTCCGAGCACTGCCTCGCGGCCCAACCGGTCAACTAATTCCTGGGTAAGCATGATGGCAGCCCGCTCGGCCGCTACTGGGTCTACGTGTTTTACCGTGAGGCGAATCACGCGCATGAAAGGGGGGTAACCATGCTCGCGGCGTTGCAGAATCTCGTACTCGTAGAATTCGAGGTAATCATTGCGAATTACCTTATCGAAGATAACCTGCTGCGGGTCGCCCGTCTGGATAATTACTTTGCCCTTCTTACCCTTGCGTCCCGCCCGCCCGCTCACCTGCACAAACATTTGGAAGGCTCGCTCATGGGCCCGAAAATCGGGGTAATGGATGATACTGTCGGCATTGATGATACCTACCAGACTCACGTTAGCGAAATCTAGCCCTTTAGTCACCATTTGGGTGCCCACCAGCACGTTGGTTGTCTGCTTCTCGAAGTCAGAAATAATCTGCTGATAGGAGTTCTTGGCGCGAGTAGTATCCAGGTCCATGCGCTGCACGCTGGCAGCAGGCAGCATAATCTTCAGATCGTCTTCCAGCTTCTCCGTGCCAAACCCCACCGTTTTGATGTTGCGGGAGCCGCAGGCCGGACACTCCACTGGCATTCGGTCATGGTAACCGCAGTAGTGGCAGCGCAGCTCGTGGGCATGTTTATGGTAGCTAAGGCTTACAGCGCAGTTCTTACACTTCGGTATCCAGCCGCAGTCGAGGCAATTGATGAAAGGAGCGTAGCCGCGGCGGTTCTGAAACAGAATTACCTGCTCCTTCGCGGCCAGCTTGCGCTCCATTTCCTGCATCAGCTCCGGCGTGAAATGGTTGAGCATGGTTTTCTGCTCCCTTGACTTTCGGGTATCTACTAGCTCAATCTCCGGCAAGCCTGCCTCCCCAAAGCGCTTAGTCAACGAAACGAGGCCATAGCGTCCGGTGCGGGTCTGGTAGTAGGTTTCTACAGAAGGGGTAGCTGAGCCCAAAAGCGTTTTTGCGCCCTGGAAGTTGGCCATCATCAGGGCCACTTCCCGGGCATTATAGCGGGGGGCGGGGTCATACTGCTTGTAACTCGACTCGTGCTCCTCGTCAACAATCAGCAGCGCTAGATTATCGAAGGGCAGAAACACCGACGACCGAACACCCACTACCACCTGAAAGCGCCCCGAGAGCACGCCATTCCAGACCTCTACCCGCTCATTATCGGAGAACTTGGAGTGGTACACCCCCAACCTAGAGCCAAACACGCGCATCAGGCGCGTTACTATTTGGGCCGTCAGGGCAATTTCAGGTAGCAGATACAGCACTTGCCCTCCACCTTCCAGTGCCTGCTGAATCAGGTTGATGTAGATTTCCGTTTTGCCCGCACCCGTTACGCCGTGGAGCAGCACAATATCCTTCTCCTGAAACTGCCGCATGATGTCGTCGTGCGCCTCTTGCTGGGCTTCACTGAGGGTGAAGTGCATATTGGCAGCTTCGTCATCCTCCATCGGAAAGCGCGACACAATAACATCAAACTGCTCTAGTACGCCATTTTTGATTAGCGTATTCACCGCCGAAGGGGAAAGGTGAGGGGCGCTGGTTAGCGCCGCTTTCTCCATCCCCTTGTGGTTGGCATGCTCATTCTGATACACGGGCACCCGTTGCAGGTAGCGCATGAGCACATCGAGCTGCTTGGCTTTGGAAGCTAGCTGCGTAAATAGCTGCTCGAGAGCCGCCTCAGCTACATAGTGGTGAGCCAGGCGCACCTTCTTCACCACTTTGGGCGAGTACTTATCCGACAGGTGCTCAAACAGAAACACCACGTCCTTCTGCATCAACGACTTGATGTACTTATGGAAGGAGGCAATGCCGAGCAAGTCGCCCACCTCCGTAAAGGTCATGGATTTGCCTTCCTCACCCGTGCTAAGCGCATCTACGATCTTCTGCTCTTGCTCACTCAGCGGGTAAGGGTTAGTATCGACCTCGAATGCCGGATGCAGCTGCACTCGGCTCTCTGAGCTAAGCTTGAGGGCGGCAGGCAATGCCGCATTAATCACCTCGCCCAACGTGCAGAGGTAATAGTCGGCCATCCAGCGAAACAGCTTTAGCTGGGGCTGGGTAACCACCGGGGCATCATCGATAAACTCCAGGATGTACTTCGCCTGATAGTTGGCGGGCGGCGTCTCGTGTACGGCAGCCACAATGCAGCTCAGCGTTTTTTTGGCGCCAAACTGCACAATTACCCGGCCCCCAATCACCACTTGGTCGTTTAGTTCAAAGGGGACGCGGTAGGTGTACAGCTTGGGCAGCGGCAACGGCAGAATCACGTCCGCGAAGAGCGTAACGCGGTCGGCGGCCGGTTCTGGCTGCGGCTGAACAAAGTCAAACGTGAGGCTCAAAAGAAGTCGGAAACAGAATGCGAACAGTAAAGATAAATGGCCGGGCTCAATGAAGTAACGAGCCATTTACGATTTGCCCAGGTCACTTCTATATAGCAACCTCCACATAGGTGCAGCGAAACCTGAGCTTACATAAGTGGCCTAGGCCACTATAGCAACAGACGAACGTGGCAGAAAACGGACGCTAGGCCAGTTGGGCCAATGCTTCAGCTACGGAGTGCACGGGGCGCTGGCACGTGTGGCTAAAACAAACGTAAATGGTCGTTTGATTACCAACAGCCTCACGGTTTCTGAGCAGCGGCAACTCACTGCTAGTAGAAGTGCCCGCCAGCACACTGTTGGGCAGGTAATGCTGGCTAAGGCTGGCCCGAAATTTTTCTGCTTCGGGGCCCACAATGACAATTTCGGCGGCTGGGCGCAGGTGGGCGGCGTATAGGCTTGCCCAGTTGGCCAGGTGCTGCGGCTCTTGAACTACTAGTTCCTGCACTTGCCGGAGCATGCGTCCCGCTAATTCTGTGTAACGCTCATTTTCAAGGAGCAGGCCTAGCCGATGCAGGTTGTGGGCCATTACAGAGTTTGAAGCCGGAATCACATTGTCAAACAACTCCTTTTTGCGGGCTATAAGTGCTGTGCTCTGCGCACTGGTGTAGAAGAATAGGTTTTCACTGGGGTCGAAGAAGTGTTCTAGCACGTAGGCCACTAATGCATCAGCTTCCTGTAGCCACTCCTCCGCAAACGTGGCTTCGTAAAGGCTAATGTAGGCCTGTATGAGTAGGGCGTAGTCCTCTAAGAAGGCATCAATGCTGGCTTGCCCGTTCTTGTAGCTGCGGTATAAGTGGTTGCCCTGGCGGAGGTGTTGCTGCAGAAAGGTAGCGTTGCCCATTGCTAACTCCAGAAACCTCGGCTCCTGAAATGCGCGGTACGCATCTAAAAGCCCTTGCAGTAGCAACGCATTCCAGCCTGTCAGAATCTTGTTATCTAGGCCAGGGCGGATGCGGGTTTCGCGCAACTCAAGGAGCTTCTTTTTCCATCCGGCTACTAGCTGCTGCAAAACTGAAGGGCTGAGCTGGTGGTGCTGAGCAAATGAAGTGTCTGACTCGCGGCGGTGCAGAATGTTGCGTCCATGCTCCCAATTGCCTAATGCCGTGCAGTTGAAATATTCGCTGGCCAATGGTTCCTCATCGCCAAGTGCCTCTTGCAGTTCCTCTCGGGTCCAAACATAGAATTTGCCTTCTTCGCCTTCACTGTCGGCATCAAGAGAGGAATAAAAACCGCCTTCCGGGCTCAGCAGCTCACGTTGTATAAACCCAACTATATCGTAGGCTACTTGCTGATATAGCTTTTCCTGAGTCCGTTGGTACGCTTCAGCATACAGGCTTAGTAATTGGCCATTATCATACAGCATTTTCTCAAAATGCGGTACCAGCCAGTCGGCGTCCACTGCGTAACGGGCGAAGCCGCCTCCCACTTGGTCATGTATTCCACCCCAAGCCAGTTCGCGCAAGGTGAGATGCAGTTGGGCCAAGATTGCGTCGCTATTGGTTAGCGCGAGAGTTCGGAGCAGAAAGCGCCAGATGCTAGGCATTGGAAACTTGGGCGCCCGGCTAGTACCGCCTTTCTCCCTGTTAAATCGGGTAGCTAGATTATATATGAGCTGCTTGAATTCTTCATCGGAAACCCCCGTGCTAGTGGTTGGCGTCCGGTACTTGTCAAGTTCGCTGGCCTGAATTGCTCGCGTAAATTGCTCCGCGGAGGCAGTTAGTTCATCCCGATATTCTCCGGCGTACCCAGTACCAATACTTTCCAGCAGCTCAAGCCAGTTACGGGGCGAAAAGTACGTGCCACCGTAGAAAGGCTTAGCCTCCGGAGTAAGAAATACATGGAGCGGCCAACCGCCCGCCAGCCCCATAGCCTGCAGCGCATCTAAGTACACCTGGTCCACATCGGGCCTTTCCTCCCGGTCTACTTTGATGCAGACAAAATGCTGATTCATAACCGCCGCCACCTTTGGGTCCTCAAACGATTCCCGCTCCATCACGTGGCACCAATGACAAGATGCGTACCCGATACTCACCAAAATCGGCTTCTGCTCTGCCTGCGCGCGTGCTAATGCCTCTTCTCCCCATGGGTACCAGTCAACAGGGTTGTGCGCGTGTTGTAGCAGATACGGGCTAGTTTCTTGGGCGAGGCGGTTGCTGAAGGCAGGGAGTGATGATGTCATCGACGGACAGATATAACGCGGTATAAACAGAAAACCCGGCCGCCTAGGGCCGGGTTTTCTGTTGCATTGATTATCCTAGACGCTAGGCCACTCTACTCACTAGCTTCCGTCCCCTGGTCAGGCGCTGGTTTGCGGCGAGGTGGCCTAGCGCGTTTAGGTGCGGGGGCCGTGGCACCCTCCGGCGTCGGAGTTGGCTCTGGTGCTGCTTTCTTGCGGCTACGGGATGGTTTAGGAGCTGATTCTGCGGCGCTCGTCGTTAAAGTAGGAGTTGGCTCCGGCGCAACAGTCGAAGCCGTTTTCCGGGCAGCGCGCTTTTTGGCAGGAGGTGCTGTCGGTGGTGACGAAGTTTCTGACGAGTTTTCCTCTACGGGCGGAGTGACTGCTGTCGGCGCTGGAGCCGCAGAAGGTTTCCGTGGTGCCCGCTTTGGTAGTGAGGGGGGAGGCACTACCGGAGCCTCGGAAGGCTCCAACGGTGCGGAGGCAGCAGGTGCCACAGTCTCCACGGGCGTTTCAGCACTAGGAGGGGTGGGCTGCGCTGCAGTGGCCGCCGATTCGGCAGCTGCGGCCACTCGGTTCTGGGCTGCTTTCCCGCGGTTTCGACCCGCTCCACCGCGGCTGCGCGAACGGCCTTTTGAAGCGTTAGGGATAGGTGCCTCTTCTGGGGCAACAGCTTCTGGAGTACCTGTCTCCGAAACTTCTGGTACCGTCATGGGGGCCACTTCCGCTGCAAGGGGTTGAGTCTCCACAGTGGGCTGCTCAGTTTCTATGCTAGCTTCCGCTTCCTCCGCTGGCGGCACCGCATACAGCGCTTGGCGGTTGCCACGGCGAGGCTCTCGGTCTTGTTGCCGTCCTTTCCGCTGCGGACGGTTACGCCGCCGCGAGGGTTGTTCGGTCGGTTCAGCAGTTTCTGGAGCATCGGCTACTACTGACGGATCTTCTGCTACTGGTAGTAGTTCTTCGCTACTAGATTTAATTGCCTCTGGTGCGCTAGGCCTATCCGTTTTTCCGAATAACTCAGCTTCTGTAATGTAAGTAATGCCATCAGCAATTGGGGCGTCCTCCGAGGAAGTAGCCGTTTCAGCGCCAGATTCTATGTCGGACTGGCCTACTGGTGTATCAACGGCCGTCACGGCCAAAGCAGCTTCGGCCTCTGCAGCTAGGCGGGCCGCCTTGCGCTTACTACGCTTAGCCCCACCGCGTGACCGGCGCTTTTTCTTGCGTACAGGTGTTTCTGCCTCTGAAATGCTCCCATCGGCTTCCTCCCCAGGTTCTTCTTCCTGCGCATATTCCAAAGTGGCCCCTGAGTACGCCGACTCGTAGGCCTCGTCTGGATCAGCTTCTGCTGCCTGTTGCTCGTCAGACGTTTCCGCTTCTATGAGTAGGCCACTACCTTGGCTAAGCAATTCGGCGCGGGCCTGGTCAGCCTCCTGGGGTTGATCTTCTTCTAAGAAATCGTCCTCGTCCTCATCCTCGTCGGGTTCAGGAGTTGGTGGGGGAGGGGGGAGCGGAAGCGAAGCAAGTTCTCTTTCTACGTGCAGAAGCTCCATGCGCACATCAGCTTGCGCACTCAGGCGTTGCAGGCGTGCTAGGGTGCCTTCTAAAAACTGGCGGTGCTCTGATGCGGCACTGTGCAGTGGGCGGTGAGCCAGCGCCTGCCTAATGCCTTCCCATTCTTTCTTGAATCGGCCAAAAGCCGTGTCAAAATATGTACGTGTGAACCGTTCCCAGATATAGTTCTCGGCTACATCGGAGGGATGGAGCATGTCTGATGCATAAAAGCGGTAGTCCCGCAAATCATCCATCAGCAACTCGTACGCCGGGAAGTAAGACACGTCAGGCAGTAACTCACTAAGGAAGTGGCACGCCACGCGCAACATGGATTTACTAACCGAGCTGAGTGGTAACGTTTCTTTCAGGTGACGCACGGGGCTCACCGTTAATATGAAGCGTAAACGTGGGTTAATGCGTCGTAAGTACGCGTGCGTTTCTGCTATAGCCGCAATAATTTCATCGGCAGTCAGCAGTTCTTTTTCGAATTTATCCGCGGGTACCTTATGACAGTTGCTAATGATTTCTTCGGTTTCGCGTAGGCGGTAGGCATAAGCTGTACCAAGCGTCAACACCACTGCATCAGCGGTAGCCAGAAATACCCCTGTTTCCCGCACAATACTTTGTATGTGCTGGAGTAAGTCAACGGGTGATTCTGCCCCAAGTGTCGCGTGCAAGTCATAGCTCTGCCAGCGGCCTCGCGCTTCCACTACATGCTGCTGCCAATCCATGTCTTCGCCCGCAGCAGCACGAAGGAGTTTGCACGCTGAAACAGGGTTGAACACGGTACCAAAAGGGTTTACCAGTGTCGCCACCTTAAAATCTGCTAATCGGTTTCCAATGGAATCCGAAAAGCAGGAACCAATTGTCAACACCCGCGCGGAGTGCGGCAGTTGTTGCGGATGAGGCGTAAGTGGTAATTCAGTTCGAAACATTTCTCCTTGATACGGCCCTAATACGGCCAACGGACAGGCAACCTACTTAACATCGTTGGTTCGACCAAAAACCCGCTAAAGCAGCGGCGGGAATGGGTTAACTAACCTCCCAATGTAAAATAGCACTATTTGAGGCACCTTAGTATAAACTCCAAGACAACCTCAGCCAGAAAAAAAGCCCGGCTACGCAAGCAGCCGGGCTTTCTTATACGCAAGCGGAATAGCTTATTCAGCTACTACGTTGAAGCGTACCTTGTGTTTTACTTCACGGTGCAGGTCAACCGAAGCCGTGTACTCACCTACTGCGCTGGGCTCCGAGTCAAACGAGAGACGCTTACGGTCTACCTCGATGCCCTTAGCTTTCAGTGCGTCGGCCAGCTGAAGCGTGGTCACACGACCGAAGATACGGCCGCTTTCACCCACTTTAGCTGGAATATCCAGAACTACATCACCGATTTTGTCAGCTATTGCCTGAGCATCAGCTTTCACTTTCTCGGCTTTGTGAGCAGCCTGACGAATGTTCTCGGCTACAATTTTCTTGTTGGTTTTGTCGGCTAGGATAGCCAGACCCTGCGGGAGCAGGTAGTTACGGCCGTAGCCAGGCTTTACAGTAACGGTGTCGTTCTTGTAACCCAGGCCTTTAACGTCGTCTTTCAGAATTACTTCCATGTCTTTATAGAGTTGCTAGCTGCAAATTGTTGGTTGATGATCAGCTACAAGTAGCCCGACTAGCAACGCACAACTGACAACTAAACACTGACAACTTATTTCAACGAGTCGGTTACGTAAGGCATTAGCGCCAGGTGACGGGCTTTTGCCACAGCCTGAGCTACTTTACGCTGGAACTTCAGGCTAGTACCCGTGATACGACGGGGCAGGATGCGACCCTGCTCGTTCACAAACTTCAGCAGGAAGTTCGGGTCTTTGTAGTCTACGTACTTAATGCCGTTCTTTTTGAAGCGGCAGTATTTCTTGCGCGTATCCTGCTTGTGGATTTTTTCGTTGGCGAGGCTCATCTTTCTAACTTACTGGGCTACGGCTTCCGACTGTTTTGCTTTCTGCTGGTTCATCTCGCCCTTACGACGACGCTCGCCGTAAGCTACGGCGTGCTTGTCCAGAACGGTAGTCAGGAAGCGGATTACACGCTCATCGCGGCGGAAAGCCAGCTCCAGCGTGTCCACGATGTTGCCCGAACCGGTGAACTCCACGAGGAAGTAGTAGCCAGTGGACTTTTTCTGAATTGGGTACGCCAGTTTCTTGAGGCCCCAAGCTTCAGTGTTGATAATGTCGGCGCTATTTTCCTTAAGCACCTGGGTGAACTTCTCGACCGTCTCTTGCACTTGGCTCTCGTTCAGCACGGGAGTCAGAATGAAGACCGTCTCGTAATTTCTTACTTCCATTACGACGGGGTGAAAATTGTGTGAAAAACTAAATGAGGGGGCAAAGGTAACACGTTTTTAGCTCGGTGCTATACTATAATGATAAATAATTCATCATTGTCTTTCTAGCAAGGAATTGATAGTCAGTAGGCAAAACTTTCTTCTTCGTTGTAGAGTTGCAAATGAGGTACCTTATATAATAGGTGTACACCGAGAAAATAGGAGTAGGAACGAAGCTGGAGCGTCTTGGAGTATAAAGTGGGCTAAGTGGATGAATGTTGTAGAAGTAGCACCACTGAAGCCTTTTTTAGACGAATTCTAGACTACTGTCAAAGGGCGAAAATTAGCAGAAGCGGGTTTGTTCTCTGCGTTTCCCGACCTACATTTGTGGCCTTGGAGCACCCCCGAGTTTCTTTTTCCCCGTCAAATTGTGCTATGAATAGCATCCGACTTCGTTCTCTTCCCCATCTCCTTCTTGCTCTGTTTCTGACGCTTGCAGCCTACGGTCAATCCTTGGCTCAAACGGTAGGCTCGGCTCCGGCCGTGAGTAAGGAAGGCGTAGCGCCCGACGCTACGGCTGGCGCAACTGCTGCTACAGCCACTGCACCCGCCGCCGGTGGCGGTGATGCCGCCGCTATTGCGGCTGGCGATGCCTTGTTTAAAGGTAACTGTGCCCAGTGCCACGCCGTGAACGACGTAGTAGTAGGTCCGGCTCTGGCTGGAATTACCAAACGCCGGCCCATGTCTTGGATCATTCCATGGGTAAAGAACTCCAGTAAAGTAGTTGCCAGTGGCGATGAATACGCTGTTAAGCTATTCAACCAGTATGGTAAGCAGCAGATGCCTAGCTTCCAGCTTTCTGATCAAGAAGTTACGTCCATCGTAGCTTGGGTCACTTCGCAAGAAGGAAAAGCAACTGGTCCTACCGATAATGCAAACGGGAACAATATTGCTCCTGGTGAGGGCAGCAAAACTCCTGGTGATGATGCAGCTGCCGGTGCAGGAAGCTACGTGAACGTGCTTCTCATTGTGTTGGTAGTAGTACTGATTGTACTGGTGGTAACGCTGGTTATCATCGCTAACATCATGAAGGATGTGCTCCGTGGCCGCAAAGATCTTGATGGTCGTGACGTGGAGATTATTGAACAGCGCTTCGACTACTCGAAAATCTACAAGTCTACTGCTGTTCGGGCAATTGTCGGAGTAGTATTCGTTCTGGCAGTATTATATGAGTCGGTACAAGGGGCTATGGGCGTAGGCCTGCAGCAAGGCTACCAGCCTACCCAACCTATTGCCTTCTCGCACAAGTTGCACGCTGGCGAAAACCAAATCAACTGTGCATACTGCCATACGTCGGTATACAAGAGCAAGTCTGCCAACATTCCCTCGGCCAACATCTGTATGAACTGCCACTCGCAGGTGAAAACGGAGTCGCCCGAAATCAAAAAGATCTACCGCGCTATCGAGCGTAAGCAGCCTATCCAGTGGGTTCGGATTCACAACCTACCTGACCTTGCTTACTTCAACCACTCTCAGCACACACAAGTAGGTGGTATTGAGTGTCAGACCTGCCACGGCCCGATCCAGAATATGGAAGTAGTATACCAGTACTCTCCGCTGACCATGGGCTGGTGCATTAACTGCCACCGCGAAACTCCTCTGAACACGAAAGGCAATGCCTACTACGATAATCTTGTGAAGCTCCATGACACCAAGAATGGTGCAGTTCCCTTCACAGTATCGTCTAACGGCGGCACGGAGTGCTCGAAGTGCCACTACTAACAGGTCAATAAGATCTCAGGAGCCTAGGCCGTTGCAAGCAACAGTCTAGGCTCCTGAATCAAGAAGCCTTAAGCCTTTAACTAAGCCTTAAACTTGCGGACTAAGCGGGGCCACATAGCCGAAACCCCAAGTCCCCAAGACCCTAAGTCCCCTAAACAAATGCAAGAGTCGCCTAAGTACTGGAAGGGAATTGAGGAACTGGAGAACTCACCGGAGTTCATGAAGAATGCGCTCACCGAGTTTGCAGACTTCCTGCCGGTGAAAGAATCTCATGGTGCTTCGGATGCCACGGTGGCCCCCCGCCGCGACTTTCTCAAGCTCATGGGCTTCGGCATTGCCGCCGCAACCCTCGCCAGCTGCGAAACCCCCATCAGAAAGGCAATTCCATACCTCAATAAGCCAGAGGAGGTAGACCCAGGAATTGCGAACTTTTATGCCTCCACGTTTTTTATCGGCCAGGACTACAACAGCATCCTGGTTAAAACTCGTGAAGGTCGCCCAATCAAGTTTGAAGGCAACCCTGAATCACCCATCACACGTGGCGGCTTATCAGCTCGTGCTCAGGCTGCAGTTTTAAGCCTGTATGATGGTGGTCGTCTGCAGCACTTTGCTATTAAGAAAGGCAATGAGCACGTTAAGACTGACCGCGACCAGGTTGACCAAGAGGTGCGCGCTGCTCTAGCTAGCACTACGGGCAAGATTGCCATTGTGTCCCCCACTATCATCAGCCCTTCTACGAAGAAGGTTATTGCTGAATTTGCTTCCCGCTTCCCAAGCACGGAGCACGTGATGTATGATGTAAACTCTGCATCAGGCTTACTACAGGCCAATGGTGGAGTTTTGCCTTCCTACGACTTCAGCAAAGCTCGTACTATCGTAAGTGTTGGCGCTGACTTCCTAGGTACCTGGCTGTCACCAGTAGAGTACGCTCAGCAGTATATCACGAACCGTAAGGTATCGAGCGAGAAGCGTGAGATGTCGCGCCACTATCAGTTTGAGTCGGCGCTGACTTTGACGGGTTCTAACGCTGACGTACGGGTAGCCGTGAAGCCTTCTATGCAAGGCGAAGTGGTACTGGCTCTATACAATGCAATTGTAGGAGGCGACGCTGCGTCAAGCTACAACGACGAAAGCAAGCAGCTTGCCAAGGCTGTCCGGGACCTGAAAAATGCTCGCGGTGCAGCATTAGTTGTAGCTGGCTCTAATGACCCAGCGGTACAAACCCTAGTTGCTGCAATTAACCAGACATTGGGTTCTACAGCAGTAGATACTACTGCTCCTTCCATGATTCGTCAGGGAGATGACGCTCGCATGGCTCGTCTCATTCGTGAGATGAACGCCGGTCAAGTAGGGGCAGTAATCTTCTACAATGCTAACCCTGCGTACGATCATCCCCTAGCTGAGCAAGTTGTTAATGGCCTCAAGAAGGTTAAGACTACTATTTCGCTCAACGACCGTCTTGACGAAACTGGTATCCTATGCACATACGCGGCACCGGACCACAACTTCCTCGAGTCTTGGAACGACTATGAGCCGAAGCGTGGCTCGTTGAGCTTAGCTCAACCAGTTATTACGCCCCTGTTTGCTACTCGTCAAGCGCAAGACACGCTGTTGACTTGGGCAGGAAGCCCAACTACCTATTATAACTACCTTCGCAATCAGTGGAAGGGGGTGTTAGGCGGTAATTTCCAGAAAGCTTGGGATAAGGCTGTACACGATGGGGTAGCAGTTGGTACTGCTTCGCCTGCTCCGGTGGCTCAAGTGGCTCAGCCACTTGACGTGAATGCAGCTATTTCGGCTATTAAGTCAGCGCCTAAGCCTTCAGGTATTGAACTTACTATCTACGAGAAGGTAGGTATTGGTAATGGCGCTAACATTTACGCCAACAACCCTTGGCTTCAGGAACTACCTGACCCTGTATCAAAAGCAACTTGGGGTAACTATGTTGCTGTATCCCGCAAAATGGCTGTTGAGCGTAAGTGGGAGCAAGGTGATGTAGTAGAAGTAAGTGCAAATGATAAGACGATTCAGTTGCCAGTGCTTATTCAGCCAGGTCAGGCTGATGGGGCTGTAAGCATCGCCTTAGGATATGGCCGCACCAATGCGGGCAAAGTAGCCAATGGTGTAGGCGCAAACGTATTGCCCCTCGCTTCTATGCGCAACGATGGTATTCTCTATACCAACGTTGTAAACATCAAGGAGACGGACGCAAAATCACCTATTGCTCAGACCCAGACGCACCATACAATCATGGACCGCAAGGCCGTGGTGCAAGAGGCTTCTTTGGCTGATTATATCAAAGATCCTAAGGATGTAACTGAGTACGAGACTATCTCTACTCCTGAAGGCCCGCAGAAGCCTAATAAAGTCTCTTTGTGGCAGGATTATGAGTACAAGAACCACCACTGGGGTATGGTTATCGACCTCAACTCATGCATTGGCTGTGGCTCATGTGTAGTTGGGTGTCAGGTAGAAAATAACGTAGCAGTAGTTGGTAAGCAGGAAGTTCTCAACCGTCGCGAAATGCACTGGTTACGTATTGACCGCTATTACAGCTCAGACGCGCATAAAGAAGACTTCGAAACGAAGGGCAAGTTGGATACTTACGAGGCGATGGAGCATCCTTCGGACAACCCGAAGGTGATTTTCCAACCTATGTTGTGCCAGCATTGCAACCACGCTCCCTGCGAGACGGTGTGCCCCGTATTGGCTACCACGCACAGTTCGGAAGGTCTGAACCAAATGACCTACAACCGTTGCGTTGGTACCCGCTACTGCGCTAACAACTGCCCGTACAAAGTGCGTCGTTTCAACTGGTTCTCGTACTACTCTAACGAGAAGTTCGAAACGGTAAATGGCCACATGTTCACGGACCTAGGCCGGATGGTATTGAACCCCGACGTAACAGTACGTGCTCGTGGTGTGATGGAGAAGTGCTCCTTCTGCGTGCAGCGGATTCAGCTCGGCAAACTGGAAGCCAAAAAGCAGAAGCGCCGTCCGCAGGATGGTGAAATTGTCTCGGCTTGTGCCCAGTCCTGTCCCACTCAGGCTATTGTATTTGGCGATATGCGTGACCCCAACTCCCGCATTTCGCAGATCATGCGCCGCGAAGATGGCGAGCGTGCTTTCCACGTACTCGACACTATCAACACGCAGCCGAACATCACGTATCTGACCAAGATCCGTAACACGGAATCAGAAGTTCGTAACGCCTAGAAACAGAGCCATAGGGGAGTGCCATGTGGCCTAGCGCTAAATAGCCCTTCCCGTTTACTCCTTTAAGTCTAAACATATGCAGCACGTATCGCCTGTACGGGAGCCGCTCGTAACCGGGGGGAAAACGTACCACGACGTCACCCAGGACGTGTGTCGCCAGGTAGAAGCCGCCCCGAATGTTCGGTGGATGGCCGCCCTGAGCGTCGCCCTTGTTCTCCTCGGCGTATTCTTCTATTCCGTGTACCGGACCTTGTGGTACGGTATAGGTGAATGGGGCCTTAACAAAACCGTAGGTTGGGCCTGGGACATCACCAACTTCGTGTGGTGGGTAGGTATCGGCCACGCTGGTACGCTTATCTCAGCAGTTCTGCTGCTGTTCCGTCAAAAGTGGCGGACTTCAATTAACCGCGCTGCAGAAGCCATGACGATCTTCGCTGTAATCTGCGCCGCAATGTTCCCTGTACTTCACATGGGCCGTCCTTGGCTCGCTTACTGGGTATTCCCTTTCCAGAACACATTCGGTTCTCTGTGGGTGAACTTCAACTCGCCTCTGTTGTGGGACGTGTTTGCTATTTCGACTTACTTCACTGTATCTCTGGTATTCTGGTACACGGGTCTAGTTCCTGACTTTGCTACTATCCGTGACCGCGCAAAAGGTCCGATTGCAAAAGTGGCCTACTCGCTATTGAGCATGGGCTGGAAGGGTTCGGCAAAACATTGGTCACGCTACGAAACAGTCTCGCTGATTTTGGCCGGTGTTTCTACTCCTCTGGTACTTTCGGTACACACCATCGTATCGATGGACTTTGCTACCTCTGTAGTTCCAGGTTGGCACACCACTATCTTCCCTCCCTACTTCGTAGCAGGTGCTATCTTCTCGGGTTTCGCAATGGTACTCACCCTGATGTTGATCACTCGGGTAGTATTTAAACTGGAGGACTACATCACTATTGAGCACATCGCCCTCATGAATAAAATCATGATGGTAACGGGTTCTATTGTGGGTGTGGCTTACATCACAGAGTTCTTTATTGCTTGGTACTCTCAGGTTGAATTCGAGCAGTATGCTTTCATCAACCGTGCTACTGGTCCTTACTGGTGGGCTTATTGGTCAATGATGACCTGCAACGTAATCACGCCACAGTTGGTGTGGATTCGTCGGGTACGTTACAGCATTCCGCTGACATTCATCCTGTCGATCATCGTGAACATCGGTATGTGGTTCGAGCGTTTCGTAATTATCGTTACCTCGCTGCACCGTGACTATCTGCCCTCAAGCTGGGTAATGTTCTCGCCCTCTATTATCGATATCGGCATTTATGTAGGTACGATTGGTTTGTTTTTCACTCTTTTCCTATTGTTTGCCAAGTTCTTCCCGGTAATCAACATGGCGGAAGTGAAGTCGGTACTGAAGTACACTGTGGATAACGGCCCAACGTACACAGGCCACGATCCTCACCATGCTCCAACTACACATCAACCCTCCACCCACGGGGTTCCGGCTTCGGCTCCTGTAAACTACGATAAGCATGACTAAGCGCTTCGCCCTCGGCATCTTCGACGACGAAGACGTGCTGTTGCACGCTGTTGAGAACGTCCGTGAAGCGGGCGTCAAGATCTACGAGGTATTTACCCCGTTTCCAATCCACGGTATTGACGACGCGCTAGGCATTGAGCGTTCACGCTTGCCAATTGCTGCCTTCTTTTTCGGCCTGACCGGATTGTGCTTTGCACTGTGGTTACAGATCTATACGCTAGGTTTTGACTGGCCTATGATCATTGGTGGTAAACCCCATATTGCTCTGCCTGCCTTCATCCCAGTGTCTTTCGAATTAACGGTATTCTTCTGCTGCCATGGTATGGTGATTACCTTCTATACCATAAGTAAGCTTTACCCACGTTGGAAAACTCCTGTACTGGATGTACGCTCAACTGATGACAAGTTTGTAATGGCCATTGAGGTAAACGAAAATACCGACATGGTAAAACTGTCGCAGCTGCTGCGTGACAACGGTGCTTCTGAGGTGAACCAAAAAGAAATGTCTAAGTTCTAATGACGCATTCGCTGAAAATAACTCTGCAAGCGTCGGCGGTTCTGCTGGCATCGGTGTTCACCACCGCTTGCAACCGCGCCGATGACCCAGGAGTGGAGTACGCTCCGGAGATGTACTATTCCATCCCCTACGAGCCATTAAAACAGGAAAGCACCAACAAGGTGAACCCGATGGGCCTCAACATGCGAGTACCTGCTATTGGTACGGTTCCTCGCGGCAAGCTCAACTACTTCACGCATATTGGTAAGGACAGCGTTGGGATTGCAGAAAAGACTCTGCGTGAGCCATACGCTTATACCAAAGAGAATCTGGCCGAAGGGCAGATTCTTTATACCCGTAACTGTCAGCACTGCCACGGCGAGCAAGGTGATGGTCAGGGTCCAGTAGGAGTAAAGTTTAAGGGTGTGCCTAACTACTCTACTGGTGCTTACAAGACCATGAATGAAGGCCATATCTACCACGTCATTCAGTGGGGCAAAGGCCGTATGATGCCACACGGCTCACAGGTCAATCCTGAAGAACGGTGGAAGATTGCTATGTACGTGCGTGTGTTACAACTTGGTAAAGGCCCTGACGGGTTAACTGACCTGTTGGCATCCAAAGGGGTTTCTGCCACCGACTCAGCTCAAACTACTGAAGCTGTGAACCAAGGCCCAGTAGAAGAGGCACAGGCAGACAAAGGCTCTACTACCCCAGCACAAGGTGATAAAGCACGTAACGGAACGGCGAACTAACTCAATATGGCAACTCTGACCCATCACGAAAACGTGACGGCTGAATACCTGGAGGTTTCACCGAATGCACGTAAACGATTTATTACCTTCATTGTAGCCGGCGTAATTTTGCTGGTTATCGGGCTGATTGTAGCTGCAATGGGCATTGGAGCTGAGCATCACGAAGGTGCAGCAGCAGCTCATGGTGCAGCTGCAGGCCATGGCGCTGCTGCAGGTCACGAAGGAACTGGCCATCATGGTAGTCCTATTTGGTTGAAGCGTCTAATTGTCAGCCTTTGGCACAATAACGTCTTCTTCACAGGGGTATCAGTGATTGGTACTGTATTTATGGCCATTCAATATGTGGCCTATGCTGGATGGTCTGTTCTTATTAAGCGTGTTAATGAAGCATTAAGCGCTTGGGTACTGCCTGGTGGTGTATTGATGGTTGTAATATTTGTGGTTGGCTTGCTCAACCATGATATCTTCCACTGGACGCTACCCGGTATTATGGAGAAAGGCAATGCAAACTATGATGCTATCATAGCTGGCAAATCAGGTTTCCTGAGCATTCCTTTTTATCTCATCCGTACGGTTTCCTACATTATCATCTGGGTAGTATTCACCAACAAGCTTCGTAGCCTGTCACTACAGGAGGATTTGAATGGTGGCACTGAGTACTTCCATAAGAGCATCACAGCTTCGGCTCTTTTCTTGGTGCTCTTTGCCGTGACTTCTTCCATGTCTGCTTGGGACTGGGTGATGTCTATTGACACTCACTGGTTCTCCACAATGTTTGGCTGGTATGTATTTGCTTCATGGTGGGTATCTGGTATTGCAGCAACTACTCTTATCGTAATCTTCCTCAAGCAAGCTGGATATCTTCAATCCATTAAAGAAGGTCACCTACACGACCTTGGCAAGTTCATGTTTGGCTTCAGCATCTTCTGGACCTACGTATGGTTCTCGCAGTTTATGCTGATTTGGTATGCCAACCTTCCTGAAGAAGCTGTTTATTTCAATCAGCGTCTGGGTGGCTTTAACGGGCAGTATACTTGGCTGTTCTTTTTCAATCTGTTCATCAACTTTGCCTTCCCATTCCTTGTTCTCATGACACGGGATGCAAAGCGTCAGATGATCATGTTGAAGATTGTAAGCATTGCCATTCTCATCGGTCATTGGTTTGACTTTTATTTAATGATCATGCCGGCAACTATGCAGGCTGAGAATGGGTTTATCATAGAGATAGGGACGGGCTTGGTTTTCTTAGGTTCCTTCTTGCTCTTGATAACCAAACGCCTATCGCAGGCCTCATTGGTACCTGTTCATCATCCATTCTTGGATGAGAGTGTGCACCATACGACCTAATCATAGACATGAGCATTGAGAGGTGAGGGGAAGAGCGTTATAGCTAGCCTCTCACCTCAACTCTCTTACAGTTTTCAGCTTACCCTTATCTCATGACTACACTTGGTATTCTTCTGGTCTTGGCGTTGCTGCTGGTCGTATTTGGCCTGCTGTTCCGCCTCCAGATTTTGACCTCCATCTTCTCGGGTAGTACTAACCGTGAAGTCGGAGTTAGTAATCGCGTCAATGCCATCCTATTTATCATTTTTATGATAGTAGGGGGGGCAGCTTTCGCTTGGTCTTTTGTCGACAATTATGACAAAATGAACCCTCCGATTGCTTCCGTTCATGGTCATGCCACAGAGCGTATGTTCTGGACTACCATGATTATTCTGGGCATTGTGTTTACGCTTACCCATATCTTGTTGTTCGTGTACTCTTATAAGTACCAACACAAAGAAGGGCGTCGGGCTTTCTTCTTCCCTCACAACAACAAGATTGAAATTATTTGGACCCTTATACCAGCTGTTGTAATGGCGGGTCTGGTGTTCGCAGGCTGGAAAGAATGGTCCCGTATTACTGGTCCTGCTCCTAAGGATGCTGTAGTACTGGAAGTGATGGGTAAGCAGTTCAACTGGCTTGTACGTTACCCTGGTCGTGACCAAAAGCTTGGTATGGTAAACTACCGTCTGATTGACGCTACCAATGAATTTGGTTTCGACTTGAGTGACCAGAGCGGGTTAGACGATTTTGTAGCTCCTGAAATTCACGTTCCCAAGGGTCACCCAGTTCTACTGCGTATCCGTTCACGTGACGTGTTGCACGCAGTATATATGCCTCACTTCCGCGTGCAGATGTATGCTGTGCCCGGTATGCCAACCAAGTTCTGGTTCACGCCTACTAAGTCAACGGACGAGATGCGTGCTCAAACTGGCAATCCTAAGTTCAACTACGAACTTGCTTGTAACCAAATTTGCGGCCGTGGACACTTTGCAATGAAGCTGAACATTGTGGTAGATGAACCAGATGACTATGTTGCTTGGTTCTCTCAGCAGAAGTCCTTTTCGGAGCAGAACCCAGATGTACTGGCTAGCTTCAAGCAAAAGACGAACAAATTGGCTAGCAAGGAAGCGACAATTCCTGCCGCTGCAGTAGTGCCTGCTGCTAAAGCTTCGCTTTAATTTACTATAAACGCACGCTTCTCATATGGCTGCTAATCTTCCTAATCAAGCCCAAGTGCAGGGTGGGGCCGGGGTAACCGAGCCTGGCATCTCGCACAATGAGCATACGCACCACGACGAGCACCACGAGCAAGGTTTCTTGTCGAAGTACGTATTTAGCACCGACCATAAGACGATTGCTAAGCAATTCCTGATTACAGGTATGCTGTGGGCAATTGTTGGTGGTACGCTTTCTAGCTTATTCCGTTTGCAACTCGGTTGGCCCGAATCTACATTCGAATGGCTGCAGCCACTGCTTGGAAAGTGGATTGAAGCAGGTAAACTCAACCCTGAGTTTTACCTCGCTCTAGTAACGATGCACGGCACCATCATGGTGTTTTTCGTACTGACCGCTGGCTTATCGGGTACGTTCTCGAACTTCCTGATTCCATTACAGATCGGTGCCCGTGACATGGCTTCGGGTTTCATGAACATGCTGTCTTACTGGTTTTTCTTTATTTCCAGTGTTATCATGTTCGTTTCCCTGTTCATTGAGACAGGACCTGCAGCAGCTGGGTGGACTATTTATCCTCCGTTGAGCGCTTTGCCTCAGGCTATTCCTGGCTCGGGAGCTGGCATGACGCTATGGCTTGTGTCGATGGCTTTGTTCATTGTGTCGCAGCTATTAGGTGGCGTTAACTACATTACTACTGTAATTAATCTACGTACTCAGGGAATGAGCATGAGCAAGTTGCCACTGACTATCTGGGCATTCTTCCTGACCGCTATTCTGGGTCTGTTAGCTTTCCCAGTACTGTTCTCTGCCGCTCTTCTCCTGATCTTTGACCGTTCGTTCGGTACCTCTTTCTTCCTGTCGGATATCTACATTGCTGGTCAAGCGTTGCCGAATACCGGTGGCTCACCCATTCTGTTCCAGCACCTGTTCTGGTTCCTAGGCCACCCTGAGGTATACATTGTTATCATGCCTGCTATGGGTATGGTTTCCGAGATTCTCGCTACCAACTCGCGTAAGCCTATTTTCGGCTACCGTGCCATGATCGGTTCGTTGCTGGGTATTTCGCTGCTGTCGTTCGTTGTGTGGGCTCACCACATGTTCGTGACAGGCATGAATCCCTTCTTAGGTTCGGTGTTCATGTTCTTGACCCTGATCATTGCAGTACCGTCAGCTGTAAAAACCTTTAACTGGTTGGCAACATTGTGGCGCGGTAATATTCGCTTCACTGCGGCCATGCTGTTCTCTATTGGTTTTGTGTCGCTGTTTATTGCTGGTGGTTTGACGGGTATCGTACTGGGTAACGCCGCTCTCGATATTCAGATGCATAACACGTACTTTGTGGTAGCTCACTTCCACTTGGTAATGGGTAGCTCGGCTTTCTTTGGTTTGTTTGCTGGTGTATATCACTGGTTCCCGAAGATGTTTGGTCGTCACTTAGACGAGAAACTGGGTTATGTTCACTTCTGGCTCACTTTCATCGGTGTATACCTCGTATTCCTGCCCATGCACTATGTGGGTATCGCCGGCTTCCCCCGTCGCTACTACGCTTGGACCGGTTTCGATACGTTCAGCCAGTTTGCTAATCTGAACAAGTTTATCTCGGTGGCCGCAATTCTGGCGTTCTTCGCTCAGTTTGTGTTCGTCTTCAACTTCTTCTATAGCATCTTCCGCGGCCGTCGTGCCAGCGAGAACCCATGGCGCTCTACCACGCTGGAATGGACTACTCCAGTAGTTCCTGGTCACGGCAACTGGCCTGGTGCTATCCCAGCTGTTCACCGCTGGCCCTATGACTATAGCAAGCCTGGCGCTGCAGATGACTTCATCCCGCAGAACGTTCCTTACTCTCAGACGCAGTCTTCAAACCTGCCCTACGAAAAGGAAATGGAATAGCAGCCGAAAGGCATAAGTAATCGAAAAGGGCCGCTGTATTTACGGCGGCCCTTTTCCTTTTCAGGCAACCGGCATCGGCTTAGTCGGTGCCGGTTTTTGCATTCTATGAAGCAAACTTTGTGAAAAGATTGTTTGCTAAATAACACCTGTATCACTTCAAGATGCTTCTTCCTGACTACGTACGTCGCTTTCGTTTTATTGGAATTCTCACGGTTATAGCCGTGTATGCCCTGATCTTGGTGGGCGGAATCGTTCGGAGCACCGGTTCAGGAATGGGATGCCCTGACTGGCCTAGGTGTTTTGGTACCTGGGTACCACCAACTCATATAAGTCAATTACCGGCCAATTATAAGGAAGTATACACTGCTCAGCGGGTAGAAAAGAACAAGAAGTTGGCCGCAAAGCTGGAGCGCATGGGCTTCCACCAGGTTGCCGGAGACATCTTTGCTCATCCGAGCCAATACATTGAAACTGATTTCAATCCGGTGAAAACGTGGATTGAATACATCAACAGACTAGTTGGCGTGCTGATCGGCTTTTTCATGATACTGACAGTCGTATTCGCAGCTCCTTACTGGAAGCGCGATAGGCCAGTTTTTTGGCTGGCATTTGCTTCCTTCGTCCTAACCTTGGTGCAAGGATGGCTAGGTTCGTTAGTAGTGTCGACCAACCTGCTTCCTATTATGGTTACCATTCATATGGGCTTGGCACTACTCATTGTGGCATTACTGATCTACGCGGTTGACCGTTCGCAACGGGAGCAAGTCACCTGGCAATCTGTACGAGCTGTGCCAGGGCTAACCGGATGGCTGTGGGTTGCTATTTTGCTCACCTTTGGCCAAATAGTGCTGGGTACTCAAGTGCGGGAGCAAATTGATATGGTAGCCTTTAGCAATAACTATTTGAATCGGGCAGAGTGGGTAGGCCAGTTAGGTGGTTCCTTCCGCTTCCATCGGACCTTTTCAGCAGTCTTGTTACTGGTAAACGTATATGTGGCCTACCGCATGTACTTATTACCCTCACGCAAGCTCCATATCATGGCTACAGCCATATTGGCTTGCATAGGACTTGAGATACTGGCTGGTGTTACGTTGGCGTATTTTTCTTTTCCTGCTATAGTGCAGCCAGTGCATCTTACCGTTGCTACGTTGCTCTTCGGGGCACAGTTTATTGCGCTTATTGACTACCGACGGGCCACTAAATTGCAGCAGCAGACCGCTATTCCGGTCGTTGTTGCGTAACTTTGCGGCCCCGTTCCGGGTGCGTTTTACCCGGTCACTTGTTTGTACAGTTGATGAGTAAAGCCAGGGCGTTTTTTCAGTTAATCAAATTCCGGCTGGCGCTGACAGTAGCCTTTTCAAGCGCTATCGGGTATTTGCTGGGAGCCCATGAGCTAGATTGGGGCAAGGCGTTGTTGGTGATGGTAGGTGGCCTAGCTGTGACGGGTTCTGCTAACACAATCAATCAGATCTTTGAGATTGAGCTTGACAAGCAGATGAAGCGAACTGCCAAGCGCCCATTGCCTATGGGTGTATTGTCAGTAGCAGAGTCTTGGGCTTTCACTGCTGTGTTGGGCGTCATAGGCCTAGGCCTACTCACGTATTTTTTCAATCCGCTGGCGGCAGCGTTGTCGTTAGTGTCATTGATCCTATACGGCTTCATCTACACCCCACTAAAAACAATCTCTCCAATTTGCGTAGCTGTAGGAGCCATTCCGGGTGGCTTACCGCCGCTTATCGGCTGGGTAGCCGCAACTGGTTACTTAGGGATAGAAGGGTGGATACTCTTTGGAATTCAGTTTATGTGGCAATTTCCACACTTCTGGGCTATTGCTTGGGTGCTGGATGATGACTACAAAAAGGCAGGGTTCAAGATGCTGCCTACACCCGGAAAAAAGGATCTGCGCACGGCTTTCCAGATTATGACGTATACACTCGTCTTGATTCCGCTGAGTCTGTTGCCTTTTTACTTTGGGATGACTAACACTACCTATCCTATGGTGGCGGCCATCTGCGGAGTGCTTTTCTTGATGCAAACTTTTTACTTAATGCGCACGGTCAGCAAAAAGGCTGCTATGAGTATTATGTTCGGCTCATTTCTATACCTGCCAATCGTGCAGATTGCGTTGGTATTAGACAAAACATGAGTAGCTGAAAGGAGCTGTAAAAACTTGGAAATATAGCCGTGCCTCAAGCGCTAAGTGCGCACAAAATGAAGCGAGCATTTGTTATTAGAGGGCAGGCCTAGGATACTACTAGACGCCTTTTTAGCACTACTAACTCTTAACTCTTATGCATCCTGCAGAAGCTTTAAATAGCAAGCAGCCCGCAACTGGCGTACATCCGTTACGGTTTCTGCTTTGGCTTATGATGGTGAGCATCACCATGATTTTCGCGGCTTATACGAGTGCTTACATCGTACGACGCGAAGAAGGCAACTGGCTTGAGTTTGATTTGCCTACCGGCTTTCTCATTACCACTTGTATTATCGTTGTAAGCTCAGCTACGATGCAATGGGCTTGGTTTGCCGCGCGCAAAGACGAGATAAACCAGGCACGTACCGGCTTGTTGCTAACGTTCCTGTTGGGGGTGGCCTTTTTGGCTGGTCAGTGGACGATGTGGGGGCAGTTGGTTGATAGCCGCATCTTTTTTGGCGGCACCGATGCCAACCCTTCTGGCTCTTTTCTGTATGTATTAACCGGAGTACACGGATTTCACCTGATAACCGGTCTTATCTTTTTACTGGTGGTATTGCGTAAAAGCTTTAACTATCAGGTGCATTCACGGCAAATGCTCTCGATTGGCAACGTGACCATTTACTGGCACTTCCTCGGCGCGCTTTGGTTGTACCTGTATTTGTTCCTACTTTTGAACCACTAGATTTTCGTCAACCCCCGCACGCTATGTCCACCATTTCCACGACGCAGACGATTCCTGATTCCGCCCTGGATAAGCCGCGCACCGGCACCTGGGACGGAGGAAACGAGCCCTTCAAAGCTAGCTATGGCAAGCTGATGATGTGGTTCTTCCTGCTGTCGGACGCTTTCACGTTCGCCGCTTTCCTGACCACTTATGGCCTGATCCGTCACCGCTATGCAGCGTTTGACGAGAAAATTCACGGCGCATTCAAGTTCTCAACCGACTATTGGCCAGTGCCAGATAAGGTGTTTAATGCCTTTCCTGGCCTACATGGCATGGATGTTCCGCTGGGCTTCGTAGCCTTGATGACGATGATCCTGATCTTTAGCTCGGTTACGATGGTACTGGCAGTAGAGGCAGGCCACCGGATGGATAAGGCTGACGTACAGAAATGGCTGCTTTGGACTATCCTGTTCGGTGCCACCTTCTTGAGCTCACAGGCGTGGGAATGGAGCCACTTCATCGGTGGTCATGATGAGCCAACCATTATGGCTGATGGTACTCGCTTCTTTGGCGCTAACCTAACCATGAACCAGTATGGCCCGGTGCTGTTTGCTGACTTGTTCTTCTTCATTACGGGCTTCCACGGTACGCACGTATTCTCTGGGGTTTGCTTGCTAGTGTACTGCTTCATTGCAACTACCAACGGTACGTTCGAGAAGCGTGGCCACTATGAAATGGTGGAGAAAGTAGGCCTGTACTGGCACTTTGTAGACTTGGTGTGGGTATTCGTCTTCACCTTCTTCTACCTCGTTTAATCTTCATGTATACCCGGGTAGCAATCGGCTTATGAGCTGACTAGCTACCCGGGTTTTTGATTTCCTTACTACAATGGCTAATCACGTAAACACAGCTCCCGCGCACGTAGGAGAAATTCCAAAGCCCAACACGGGCTGGATCTGGAAGACGTTCTTTGTTTTGGTTGGTATTACGGCACTGGAATTTGTATTCGTGTTTGCCATGGACCCCAGCACCCTGCGTAATTCCATTTTCATCATTCTGACCATCTTCAAGGCGTTCTTTATTGTGGCCGAGTTCATGCACTTGAAGCATGAGACCAAAGGACTGATCTGGAGCATCATGATTCCTATGGCGTTGCTTATCTGGCTGCTCGTCGCCCTCGTTACCGAGGGTAATGCCATCGGTGCTGCCGTCGACAACATCGTTTCCTAACGGATGAGGCCCAAACAAACACTTGTGTTGGGCCTCATTCTGCTGGTTCCGGTTTTAGCTTTTCTGTTTCTGAAGAGCTTCGGAACTAACCGTTACGCGCTGCCAACTTATCTGCCCGACCACGTGGACTCCACGCAGGTTGACGGAAAGTGGCAGCGCGATACTGTTTTTCACCAGATTGGTGACTTTCGGTTGCCGGCACAGTCGGGGCGGGAAGTTTCACAGGCGGAGCTGGCAGACAAAGGTCTATACGTGGCAAGCTTCTTTCAGACGGGTAATGCAAATTATCAGCGCCTGAATACACAACTCATGCGTGTGCAGGAGAAGTTTAGACGAGAGCCGCGGGTCCGGATGGCGTCATTCAGTGTGGACCCTACACACGATTCTGTGGCTGTACTGTCTCGCTATGCGGAGCAGTTTGGCGCAATTGCCGGAAAGTGGTTCTTCCTGACAGGTGATGAAGCCAGTCTGAACAAAGTGGCTGCACAGGAGTTTAGATTGCCACTAATTGATGGCTCAACTAGTGGGTCATTGAATAGTCAGCAGGTATTTTTGGTTGATAAAGATCGGCGCGTGCGGGGCATATACAATGGCACCAGCGAGAAGGAAATCAACCGACTCATGACCGAAATTGAAGTGTTGCTTTACACTTATGACCACGAATAATTCAGCCGTTAACCCCGGCAATTTCACCAAGTACAAGGTTATGGCTGCCGTGTTAGGCGCTGTAATCCCGGTGGCAGTAGCGGTACTGTACTTCTTCCCAGAGGTATTCCGAATAGAAGGCGCGCAAGTAAAATCACTGCCAAAAGTAAATGCGGTTCTGAATTCGCTGACGGCCGTGTTTCTGATGATTGGGTACTACTTCATCCGGCGCAAAAACGTGGCGCGGCACCGGGCCATGATGGGTATGGCCTTTTTATTGGGGTCCTTGTTCCTGGTATCGTATGTGGCCTACCACTCACAGGTGCCAAGCACAAAGTTTGGCGGAACCGGTCTAATCAAAGGAGTTTACTACTTTATTCTGCTTACCCATATTGTGCTGGCAGCCGTTACAGTAGGATTGGTGCTCTTTACACTGTATTTCGCTCTAACCGAACAGTTTCAGAAGCACCGGCGTATTGCCCGCTGGACGTATCCCATTTGGCTGTATGTATCTGTAACGGGTGTAGTTGTGTATTTCATGATAGCGCCCTACTATACCTGATACCAGGGGAATTGTTTGCCTGCGCGGTTGTTCTACTGTAGAGGCCTAGCGTGGTTGCAAATACAGTTCATGCGTTGCCTTCCTAATTTAGAAGTTGTACTAGGATGAAAAAGACAATTTTTGCCGGAACATTAGCTCTGTTGCTAGGAGTATTGCTCAGTGTGTTGCCGCTGTCTGTGCAGGCGCAGTGCACCATGTGTAAAACCCAGGTTGAGGCTTCTCGTCAGGAGAAGGATGGATACGACACCACGGGCCTCAACAAAGGCATTCTGTACCTGATGACCATTCCATATGTACTGATGGGGACAGTAGGCTACTTCTGGTACCGGAATAGTAAGAAGAAAAAGGTAGCCAACAGCCGGTAACAAGCTCCCTTTGTACCCTCATTATAGTGCTCAGCACTGAGGTAAAAATGCTAGGTTAGGAAATGCCGCCCAAGGGCGGCATTTTTGTTGCTTATCATCAGCGCTTAAGCCCAACTGGGTAGGCCACTCGCTATTTACGCTGAACTTTGAAGTTTATTCGTCTCTCGCCCGTACTGTTACTCTTACTGGCGGCCCTATGCTTTGTTGGAGCTTACGTGAGCAACCGGTACAGCCGTACGCCGGAGGTTGTATTGCGTTTGGCTGCTTCTCGCTTACAACAGCAAGTGGTAGGGGCAGAAGAGACGGCCCGACAGGAAGCAGCTGAATTAGCGCAGGATGTAGCTGCCAACACCATCAGCTTTCAGTCGCTGGTAGGCCACACCACGTATCCGACCTTTATTTTTCGAGGGGAAAAGCTGCTGTACTGGTCTGACCACATTGTTAAGCCAGAGCCGGAGCACGCCGTTCAGGTATACGACGAGAAGCTGGTTGAAACTAGATTTGGGCAATTCCTGACCATGCGCCACGTGGCAGGGCCGTACGTAATTCTGACATATGTGCCCTTGGAAATAGGCTACGGCATTAGTAACCGTTACCTGCGCGAAGGCTCAGAACGGGCCCTTTTCCGTGACTTGACGGTACAAATTGTTAGGGAAACGACCCCGAGTAAGCGGCCCCGCATCTACTCTGAAAAGGGCAAGTACCTTTTCTCCATCGAAAGTCTGCAGGCCGACCCTATTACCGGACGCTACTTACCCCTAGGCCTATTGCTGATAGGATTTGCGCTGTATTTGGCTGCCTGTGTGCGGCTGGCACGTGGGTTTTTCAAGAAGGGAAGGGTAGTAGAAGGAGCCGCTACGGTAGTATTGTCACTGGCTTTGTTCAGGGCCGTGATGCTGTATCTAGGCCTACCGTTTTCATTCATTGAGCTACGGCTCTTTGACCCACGGGTGTACGCCGCTTCACTATTATCGCCCTCACTCGGAGACCTTCTGCTTAATGCCATGCTGTTCGTAGTAGCCGCGTACTATGCGTTGCTGCTGTTTCGGCGTTACGGGGTACTACGCTGGACCCAGCATACGACCGGTGTTCAGCGCTGGGTGGTCGGGAGCGTAGCGGTGCTTCTCTTCTTTGGACTGCTAGAACTCCTATTTGACTTCTACACCAGCAGTTTCAACAATTCTCTGTTGGTACTAGACATCACGCAGAGCATTCAGTTTAGCTCAATTAAAGCTTTGCTCTGCCTAGCCATTGTGCTCCATACCATCGGATACTTGGTTGGTTTCTACCTGCTATCGTTGGTGTTTGTGAGTATAGTACGGCCCGCCACACGCCGGTTGGGCATCACGCTGCTGCTGTTTGCTACGGTCTTTATCCTGCCGCTGGGGTTAGCTTTTGAGCAGATTGATTTGATTCTGCTGGGCCTGACGCTGCTCTTCTTCCTAGTACTGCGCATCACTGGGCTCAAAACTCGGGGAGCGGTGCTGCCTTATCAGGTATACCTGTTCATTTTCTTGATGTTGGGGGTAAGCTCCGCGGTAGGTGCCTTGGCCCTCTACGAGCACTTCGACCAGCAATTGCTTCTTAACAAGCAAACTATTGCGGGAAACCTGTTGGTAGACAACGACCTTCAAGGGGAATATCTGCTGGCAGAGCGCGCCGTGGATATGGCCGAGGACCCCGGCCTGCGGTCTATGCTGGCTAGTCCCTTTATTAATCTAGACCTGATCAGGCAAAAGATAGCCAAGTACTACCTGCGCGGCTACTTCGATAAGTACGAGGTAAACATCACCGTATTCGGGCCGAATGATTTGGCTGTGGGGATGCCGGGCAGCCTGAAGCAAATGCAGGATTATCTGCTGCCGCAGGCCGTGCCCACTGACCACCCCAATATTTACTTGCTGCGCGGAACTACGTCGTTTGTGAGCCGCCGGTACGCGGCCTTTCTGCCCATACCCATGGCCGAGGGCGATACTAGTCACGTGGTGCTGGAGCTGTCGCTGAAAAAGCTTACTGCCAACAGCGTAGTACCGGAGCTGCTGATGGACCAGAAGTACTTTCAGCCTGGCCTAGGAACCGAGCTAAGCTACGCTGGCTACGAAAACAATCGGCTGGTATATAATGAAGGTAACTTTGATTACGTAAATCAGTTTCCCAGCGCTCTGCTGCAAGACCCCCGGCTGTACAGCACCGGCCTGTCAATGGATGGGTTCCAGCACTTAGGAGTACGCGGACCAAAGGGGCAGAATCGGGTGGTTGTGGTTACGACCGCCACGTATTCCTTCACCGATTGGCTAGCGAACTTCTCCTTCCTGTTTTTGCTGTTTACCTTTTTCTGGGTGGTAGGTCTAGGCCTGTATCTGCTGGTTCGGGGGCAGTACGTGGAGCTGTTGCGTACCAACTTCAGCACCAAGATTCAGCTTTTCTTAAACCTAGGTATTCTGGTGCCGCTGCTGGTAGTGAGTATTGCTACGGCCAGTCAGGTAACCAACTCGTACAAGCGCGACTTGCGGCGGCTGTACCAACGCCGGGCCCAGGCTGTGCAAGACAATCTGCTCAAGAACCGCGACCTACTAGCTGATTCTGCCAGTCGGGTAGATCTGGTGGAGCTGGCCGAGAACGTATCTGGCCTGACGGAAACAGACCTGAACCTGTATAACTCCCGGGGCGAACTGCTGGTGAGCAGCCAGCCGCTCATCTTGGAATCGGGGCTGCTGAGTACGTTAATAAATCCGCAGGCTGTAGCTGAGCTGCGGGAGGGGGGCAAGCCTCGGGTGTTGCTTACGGAGCGGGCCGGCACGCTTTCCTTCAACGCGCTGTACTTGCCGCTGCGGGCAACTGCTACCTCGCCGGGCCGGCCGGGTGCGGTACTGGGCTACGTAGGTATTCCCTTCTTCGACTCGGAAAAAGACCTGGATAATAAGCTTACTGAGTTGATTTCCACCATCCTGAACATCTTCACGGTGATGTTCATCTTGTTCCTGGTGCTGGCGTTTGTGGCCTCTCGCATTCTGACCGAGCCGCTGAAGCTGATTACGGAAAAGCTGAAACAGACGACTCTGACTGGCCAGAACGAGCGACTGGCCTACGAGTCGGAGGATGAGATTGGGCTGCTGGTGCGCGAATACAACCAGATGCTGCTCAAGCTAGAGGACAGCAAGAAAGAGCTGGCCACCCAGGAGAAGGAAGCTGCTTGGCGCGAAATGGCCCGGCAGGTGGCGCACGAAATCAAGAACCCACTTACGCCCATGAAGCTGAGCCTGCAGTTTTTGCAAAAAGCCATTCAGGAGCAGCGCCCCAATACCGAAGAGCTGATCAGCAAGATTTCTCAGACCCTGATTACTCAGATTGATGTGCTATCGGACATTGCCACGTCGTTCAGCACCTTCACCAATCTGCCGGCCATGAAGCCCGAGCGCCTAGATGTGGCTGCCGTACTGCGCCGGTGCGTAGCATTGCACCAAGGCGTGGGCAACCGAGAAATTGAGGTGAAGCTGCCTCACGATGCGGAAGACGGACGCTACATAGTGTATGCCGACGAAAACCTGCTGGTTCGCACCTTCAATAACTTGTTGATTAATGCAGTGCAAGCCGTGCCCGCCGACCGGACTCCGCACATTGTGGCCAGTATGGAGCTGTTGGAGGGAGGCCGGGTGCAGATTTGCATTCAAGACAATGGAAGCGGCATCCCTGACGAGGTAAAGGAAAAGATCTTTGTACCCAACTTCACTACCAAGGAAAAGGGCTCGGGGATAGGCCTAGCAGTGGCGCGGCGCGGTATTGAGAGTGCCGGTGGCGCTATCTGGTTTGAGACCAAGGAAGGCGAAGGCACCACCTTCTGCATTGAGCTTCCTCTGGCTGGATAAGTGGCACGAATTCGGCGGCCAGTAACGTTGTGTTAGCTCTAAACTACAGGCCTCGTATTTTTACTGAATGAGTAGCAGCTTTCCGCACCTTTTCCTGCGCTTCTGGCTGTTGCTCATTCTGTTGGCAGGGGTGGGCGCGGGAGCCAATGCTCAACAGTTAACGCCCGCTAACACGCGGCGCTGCACGTGGGTGCGCCTGCTGCCGAACCGCGACACTACCGAGTTCAGCTTGCAAGACACGCTGACCATTGTGCCCGCCTCAGTAGCCATTGAGGGGCGCTCAGTGGCCTACGACAACCGGAGTGGGCGCTACCGCTACATCCGGCCCTCCATGCGGTTCCCGTCGCCGAAGCCCGGGCAGCCCGATTTGGTATTGCCCAGTGGCCTAGACTCCGTATTGGTGTGCTACCGCGTACTGCCGGTGCAGCTGTCGGCCGCCCGGTACTTGCGGCCCCGCCGCATGATGGATAGCCTGGAGTTTATTCGGCGACCATTTGGGCTGGAAGACTTTACGGTGAAGGAGCAGATACTCAGTACGCCGGGCATCAATAAGACCGGCAACCTCTCCAGGGGCGTTTCTTTTGGCAACACCCAGAACGTATTCGTCAACTCGTCTCTGAACCTGCAACTGGAAGGGCGCCTAACCGACCAGATTACGCTCACGGCGGCTATTTCGGACCAGAATGTGCCATTTCAACCGGAGGGCAATACTCAGCAGCTGCAGGAGTTTGACCGCATTTTTATCACGCTCACGCACCCGCGCTGGAACCTGACGGCCGGCGATGTGGTGCTGCGCAATAAGCCCGATTACTTCCTGCGGTTCTACAAAAACATTCAGGGTGCAGCCGTGGAAGCCAATTTCGGGCAACTACCCTTGGGCGGATTCGGGGGTGGTGCGGTAGGTCCTGCGGTTAGCAATACTCAACTCTTCCAGTACCCCAATGCTTCCGGAACGAGTACAGGTACCTTCGTGACGGCTCCGCCCACAGTGCCGGTTAACCCACCTGCTGCCGGAGCAGTGCCCCCACGGCCGCTCGATAACACCCAAACGGTGACGACAGTTACGCCGGCCCGGAGTGGGGTAGGAGCTGATGGCGCGCCGCGTAGGCCAGTGTTTGCCACCACTACTGCCGCCGCCGGCGTGGCCAAGGGAAAATTTGCCAGCATTGATGTGGCACCGATAGAAAATGTGCAGGGCCCGTACCGCCTGCGCGGCCCCAACGGGGAGCAGTTTATCATTGTGCTGGCCAACTCAGAGCGGGTATACCTGGATGGGCGGCTGATGGTGCGCGGCTTCGACTTCGATTATGTTATCGACTACAACCAGGCGGAGGTAACCTTCTCGCCCCGGCACCTGATAACTCGCAACTCGCGCATCAAGATTGATTTCGAGTACTCCGACTTCAACTACGCCCGCTCGCTCCTGCACGTGAGTCATTACCAGCAGCTGGGCCGGCTGCAGGTGCACGCCAACTTCTACCGCGAATCAGACAACCCCGACAACTCTCCCAACCTAGTATTATCGGACACGGATAGGGACCTGTTGCGGAACATCGGCGACAACGTGAGCCGGGCCGTGACGCCGGGCGCGGAGCTACAGGCCTACGACCGGCGGCAGGTGCAGTACAACCTCAATGAGGTGAACGGCGTGCCCGTGTATGCGTACTCTGACCCGCCGGACTCTACGCGCAACGTGTACAACGTGCGCTTTACCAACGTGGGCACTGGGCAAGGCAGCTACAACCTCAGCACCAAATTCCCGAATGCCAACGGCCGGGTATATGAGTACGTGGGGGAGGGCAAGGGCAACTACTCGCCGGTGCGGGTGCTGCCCACACCTATTCAGAAGCAACTTGCTACAGTAGGAGCCAGTTACCGCCTCGATTCTACGAGCACCGTGTTCGTGGATCTGGCGTCCTCAGACTTGGACTTAAACCGTTTCTCGCCGGAGTCGGCGAAGGGACGGGCCATGCGCGTGGGCTACACCATTCAGGATCGGCCCGTGCGGCTCCCTGGCCTAGAAGGGTACAAGCTGCGTAGCTCCCTGGATTACGAGTACACCAGCCACCGGTTTTCGCCTATTGACCGGTACCGGGATATTGAGTTTGACCGCAACTGGAGCGCTTCTACCTCCACTACTACCACCATCAACGGCACGGCCCCAACACCCAAGGAAGAGAACATTCTGAACTTTGCCCTGGGCGTAGTCAAAAATGCCGACAACGCCATTGGCTACCGCCTGAGTCGGCGCTACCGGGCCGGCGAGGTGAGTGGCCTACAGCACTGGCTCGATGTGGCCCACCAAACTGGAAACGTGCAGTTACGCGGCAGCTTGTTTGTGCTCAACTCGGAGGCAGGCCGGCGGCACTCTAGTTGGGCGCGCGGTGAGGCTACGGCCCGCTACGTGGGTGGCCCCGTAGTGCCCGGCTATGCGTACCGCTTCGATAAAAACCGCGTGGCTCTGCCCAATGGCGACTCCCTGACTTCGGCCAACTACTTTGATGAGCACGCGCTGTTTGTGCAAAGTCGAGACTCCGCCCGCACTCGTTTCCGCCTCGATTACAGCTACCGCCGCGACCAAACTCCTACCACCGACCAAAGAGCCCTGCGCGGGCGGGGCCGGGCCCAAACCTGGCAGGGCACCATGGCCACACGCTTAGGCAGCACCCAAGAGCTCTCCCTGCTGGCTACCTACCGCGACCTGGCTGCTCTGGATAGTGCCCGCCAGCGCACGGTGCTCAGCAAGCTCGATTGGAACGCCAGCTTCTTCGATAACATGCTGCGCTCTGAGCTGAGCTATGCCGTGGCTACGGGCCGCGAACTAAAGCGCGACTACGCCTTCATTGCCGTGCCTAATGGGCAAGGGACGCACTACTACGCCGGTGACACCAACCCTAAAAACGGACAGCAGGACAAGGCCGAATTCTTCGAAGCTCAAACGCTGGATGCCCAATACCGCACCCACATAAAGGTGTACCTGCCTACCGATGAGTACATTCTGGCCTTTACCAACCGCTTCAGCTACCGCCTTACTACCAATGCCCCGCGCGGCTGGCGGGAGCAACCTGGCCTACGCAGCTTCATCGGGCGGTTCTCGGCCATTACTACCGTCACACTCGACCGCAAAACCACTGAGAATAGCCTCAGCTCCCGGCTCAACCCCTTTGCCTTCCAGACCGAGGACAGCTTGCTGCTAAGCCTGAACAAGCTGTTGCGCAACACCCTATACTTCAACCGCTCAAACCCCATTTTCGGGGCGGAGTTTACGGTGCAGCAAGCCCAGCAGAAGGTGCTCCTGACGCAAGGCTCCGATATACGCAACTTGGCCAGCCAGAGCCTACTGCTGCGGCGTACCCTTGCTCAGTCGCTCACTGGGCGGCTTACTACCAGCCGCACTATTCGGCAGAATGCTTCTAACTACCTCACAAACCGAAATTTTCGGCTGCTGCAGTACGAAATTGCGCCTGAGCTGAGCTATCAACCCTCACAGTCGCTTCGCTTTACGGGCACGTACCTGCGTACCACCAAGCAAAATACCGCGGGCCCCGAGCTAGACACGCGCGGCACCTTTGATGAGATGGGGATAGAAACCCGCGTTAGTCAGGTTGGCAAGCGCACCCTGTCGGCTACCACGCGCTATGTGCGGGTAGGGTTTGAGGGAGAGCAAGCCTCACTGGTAGGGCTGGAAATCCTGAATGCCCTGCGCCCTGGCAGCAATTTCACCTGGAACCTGAACCTGGAACAACGCCTCAGCAACGGCCTCAACATTACGGTGGCCTACGACGGCCGCAAGGCCAACGGCCTAAACGCCGTGCATACCGGGCGCATGCAGGTGGCAGTTCTGTTCTAACTACTCCAGGCGTTGCGCTGCCGCAGGTGGCCTAGCGCACCCGAACCAGCGTGTATTGCAATGGGCCGCGTAGTAAGTCGGGCTCGGCTACGCGGGCATTATAGAGGCGCACAGTGTCGTGGCTGATGGTGTACACGTAGTCCTGCTGGCGCTTGGTGCCGATGTCGAAAATAAGGTTGTCGAGGTTGTTTTCGACGGTCACGACAAAGTCGGTGGCCACGTAGTACTGGCGGAAATTGTCGAGACCTTCAACCTGACCGGTGGGCGTAAACCGAACCTCCTTCTTGTTGCCTTTCGCATCGAGGGCGGTGTAGGTGCCAGCCAACAGCTGCCGGTTAACGAAGTATTGCAAGCCATCAGAAGGCGCCGAATTTGACGGCGGTACGCCCGGAATGCGCGAGTAGGACACCGATTGCAACAGGCGTTTTTGCTGGTTGTACTTATTAAGCACCAGTACCGTATCGGTCGGGCTCAGGCGGTAGGCCAGTTCGTAAAAATTGGTAAGCTGGGCGTAATCAGACCAGGTAGTGGGCAGGGAGGTTGGCTGCAGGCCCGGGCGCAGCACAACTTGGAAAGTAGCAGCTTCATGGTTGTTGTAGTTGGCATCCACCAGCAGACTGTCGCCATTGGCCCGGCCGGGCTCCACCGAAAAGGCCACAAGGTCGGTTAGCTTGCGGGCCGACTTCAAGGGGGATTTTGTGCGTGCTACGTCAGCCAGGTAATCAGCTTTCACCCAGACGCCGCGTAAAATGGGGGCTACTCGCGCCAGCGTAGGAGCGGCCGCCGCACTAACGGAGGTCGGCTCCGTGGCTTCTCCGGAGCGGGTGGGGTCGGCGGCTTCGGGCTGGGGGCGTTGGCAAGCAGCAAGCAATAAGATGGCAGCCAGGTACGAGCGTTTCATAAGTGGAGAGCGTAGGTCTGTTACTTCGCTTCTACGAGCCGGCGCACTGCCGGGACGATGGCCAACTCCGTTTGGCCGGCAGGTGCTTTGGCCGCCTCCAGTTGTTTGAGGGCCGCCGCCTGCCACGCGGCCGTAGGCGCCTGCCTCTTTTCCAGCTGCGCTAAGCGCTCCAACGACAAGGTAGCCAGCGCCTTCAGCTGAATAGAAAGCGGGGCGTATTCCGTAAGCGTAGGGTTGGTCGTAAGAAGGGGCTGCACTAGGGCATCATTGGCTTGCCAGCGCAGCAGCGTGGCTCGCAATGCGGCCAGGGTAGCACGAGTATCAGCGGGGAGGGTGCCAGCCGAGGCCGCGCGCCGCGCCAGCAAGGCATCTACGGCTACGCCAAACTCCCGCGCCGCATCTGACTCGGGCAAGGCTGCATCCACAAGCCGGGTTAGGGGCGTTTGAGTGGTGTATTTGAACCCCTGGAAATGGCGCTTGTATTCCTTCACGGGCTCTAGCACGCTGGCGAAAGTGCGTAACGGGGCCACCGCTTGCCCCTGGGCCAGTTGGGCAAGCAACTTCTCCGGGGCCTTTTTGTGCTGTAGGCCCATAGCATCTAGCTGCTGACTAACCAGCGCCAAGCGGCGGTACATATCCGGCACCGATGTAACGGAGCCGCTGCTCCACAACCGCTCGGCTACGGCCGCTGCTCTAGGCCAGATTCGGGAGTCGACAATGACGGAATCCACGAACTCGGCCCACATGGTGGCTTCCCCACCAAGCACCAGCTTCTTCTGCTCGGCAGTAAGGGGCGCATCCTGGGGCAAAGGGTCTACGGCGTAATGGCTGGCGGCGCTGTAGTTCAGATCAATATAGTAGCCATTGGAGAGCAGGGTAGGATGGCCTTGTTTAGCTGCATCATAAAGACCCTTGCGGCCGCGCCAGCTCTGAATAACGGCATCGGTCGGTAAGCCTGGACCCAGAATTTCGTCCCAGCCCACCATTCTCTTGTTGTAATTGGTGAGCATTTGCGCAATACGACGGTTGAAGAAGGTCTGCAAAGCATGCTTATCCACTTGGCCCTTATCCGTTACCATCTTGTTGTCGCGCATGTACTGGGCAATGCGAGGATTGCGTTTCCACTGACGGCCATCATTTTCATCGCCCCCGATGTGGAAGTAAGGGTCCGGAAACAGTGCGGTCATTTCGGCCAGTAGTTTATCTATCAGCTGGTAGGTGGTTTCCTTAGTCGGGTCGATGGCAATATTAAGGACTCCCCAACGCGGCGAAACACCATACGTGGAGTCGTTGGAAGCAAGCTCAGGGTAGCCCGGCAACCAGGCCGTGGTATGGCCCGGCATATCAAACTCCGGCACCACCCGGATGCCCCGCCGGGAGGCGTAGGCCAGTACTTCTCGTACCTGGGCCTGCGTGTAGAATTGTCCTTCGCTGCCCATAGTGTGCAGGCGCGGCAAAGCGCGGCTCTCCACCCGGAACCCTTGATCATCGGACAGGTGCCAATGCATAACATTGAGCTTGGTAGCCCACATGCCATCTAGGTTACGCTTGATGACAGGCAGGGGCATGAAGTGGCGAGCTGCATCAAGCAGGAGCCCCCGCCAAACAAAGCGCGGCGAATCGGTGATGTCTACTTCCGGAAACCAGAACGATTTTTTCTCATGCACAACGAGTTGCCGGAGAGTAGCCAGTCCGCGCAGTACGCCCAGGTGGGTAGCAGCATTGAGGGATACGCCCATGGGCGTCACGCGGAGGCTGTATGACTCATCTTCGCCTAAAGCCAGCAACTGACCCGCCCGCCCGTACTGAATTACCAAATTGGCCATTGGCACCTGCGAGGCAAGGCGGGCTTTACGGACCGCATCAGCCGAGGGTGATGCCGCTGATAAGGCTGGCAGCAGGAAGCGGTTGACGGTTTCGGTAATGGCAGAATCGGCGGCACTGCTTGGGGCTAGCGTAGAAACCTGCCAGGTAAAGCTCGCCTTAATGGGGAAGCGGCCCTGGCCCCAAGCGGCCTGAGTTGGTACGGGCAACAGACCACGCGTATCGGTGGTAGGTTGAGCGTGTAAGCCACCAGTGCAGAAAAGCAGTACTAAAAAGAAGAAACGAGGGAGCAGGAACCGAGGCATAGCGGAAGGAGGGTGGAGACTCGAAAGTACACAAGCATCGGGCCGGTACAGGAACCCGTGGCTTTTTTTCTCATTTTGCGCCCGATTACGCCTATTCTCCTTCACTAGTTATCGGCCCGCTGTTTCTGTACTGCATGAAGTCGCCCTCCCGTCTGGCCTGGCTGTTCTGCTCGGTATTTATCGTACTGGTATCCTTCTGGTACTATCCAAAATGGAAAAACACGCAAACTGAAGCAGTTATCAGCTGGGATGCCTCTGGGTACTACATGTACTTGCCGGCCATATTCGTGTACCACGACCTGAAGGAACTCAAGTTTCGGGACGAGGTGGTAACGAAGTACAAGCCCGCGCCCGGTTTCGATCAGGCCTTCCTGCACCCCAAGAGCGGCCACTATGTGATGAAATACTCCTCGGGCCTGGCCCTACAGGAGCTTCCGTTCTTCTTACTGGCGCACACGTTAGCCGAGCCGCTTGGCTACCCCGCCGATGGCTTTTCCCCGCCTTATCAGTTGATTCTGCAGATTGCGAACACGTTGGTGGCCTTGCTAGGCCTGTGGCTGGTACGCCGGGCGCTGCTACCTCGGTTTGGGGAGTGGCCTACGGTGCTGACGCTGTTGGTGCTAGTCCTCGGCACCAACTACCTCGACTACTCCGCCATTAATGGGGCCATGACCCACAACTGGCTGTTTCTGTGGTATGCCGTGCTGATTCTGCTGACTCCGGCTTTTTACCGGCGCCCTACGCTGGGGCGGGCCGTGGCTATTGGGGCCGTGGTAGGCTTAATGGTGCTAACGAGGCCCACCGAAATTCTGGCCGCGCTGCTCCCGCTGTTCTGGGGGATGCAGCCCAGCTGGGCGTCGGTGCGCGAGCGGCTTGCTTTTTGGCAGCAACACCTAGGCCTCTTGCTGGGCGCGGGAGTGGCCGGCGCCGCCTTTGTAGCTATTCAGCCCTTGTACTGGCACTACGTAAGCGGCGACTGGATTGTGTATAGCTACCAGGATCAGGGCTTCAGCTGGCTCAAGCCCCATCTCTGGGACGGTATCTTCAGCTTCCGGAGCGGCTGGCTGCTGTACTCACCCTTGCTCGTTACGGCCCTGCTTGGCTTCGGACCGCTGCGGCACCGGGTGCCGCGCAGCTTCTGGGCTATTCTGCTGTTTACCGTAGCTTTCATTTACGTCACGTTCGCCTGGGACATTTGGTGGTATGGTGGCTCATTGGGTCAGCGGGCTATGGTGCAGAGCTACGCCGTGCTGGCCTGGCCGTTGGCTGCTTCCTTAGGCTGGATACTGGCCCGGCCTCGGTGGGTACTGGCCTACGCCGTGTTCTTTGTGCTGGGTGTGTACTACAACCTGTGGCTCACCCACCAAGCACACCGGGGCGGGCTGCTGGTTGCCGGCGACATGACCCGTGCCTACTGGCTGCGCATACTCGGGCGCTACGAGGTGCCCAAAGAAGCGCGCCTACTGCTAGACAGCAACGGCTGGTACACAGGCCCCACCGACAATGCCAAAGTACTGCTACAAGAAGGGTTTGAAACGCAGGATAGTGCTGCCTGCGCTGGTCCGCCGCTGGTGGGGCGCTGCTCCTTCCTGATGGACACGGTGCGGCAGAATACCCCCGAGTATACGGTGCCGCTACAACCCGGCGACTACACTTGGCTGCGAGCCACGGTGCAGGCCCGAACCGAGGAAATGCAGTGGGATATGTGGCACATGACGCTGCTGCTAGTCAGTTTCCGCAAAGGCGATGCTGTAGTAAAAGAAAGCTACATCCGGCTGGAGCGCGCCCTCGAACCTGGCCAAACGAACACCCTGCCGCTCGACGTGCACACTCCTCGCCGTGGTGAGTTCGATAAAGTGGTTGTCAAGCTCTGGCATCCCGGCAAAACGCGCTTGCTCATCGATGACCTGAAGCTGGTAGGATTCCCTGATTAGCCAGCCTCGCTGGGCCAACAGTTGATACCTAAAACATATAAAACCCCGCCCGACGCCCAACTATGTATTGGCGCGCCGGGCGGGGTTTGACTTATATAAGGTAGCCAAGCAATGTTGTGGCCTAGCATGGCCTGAAACCCTAAATCAGGCCACGCGCCTTAAACTCCAGATACTTATTGATGGTGTTGGCCGTGAGCTGCTGGGGAGGAGTTAGGAGAGAGTAGATGCCGTAACGGTTTAGCTCCAGCACAATCTGCCGCTTCTCCTGCGCAAATTTTTCGGCAATAGTTTGGTTATACACATCCTCCGTAGTGGCGGCGGGTGTTTCCAGGTACTGCCGCAACTCCGTGTTTTCAAAGAACACCACTAGCAGCAAGTGCGACTTAGCCAGGCGGCGCAGGTAAGGCAACTGGCGCTGCATGGCGCTCAGCGTTTCGAAATTGGTGAACAGAATGAGGAGGCTGCGCTGCTTAATATGCGTCCGGACTTGGGTGTAGAGGGCCTGAAAGTCGGTTTCCAAATATTTCGTGCGCTGCTTGTACAGCACCTCCAGCAGTTTGCCCAGGTGGCCACTGCGCCGGTCGGCGGGCACGAGGCGCTCGGGCTTTTCGGCGAAGGTGAGCAGCCCCGCTTTATCGTGCTTGAGCAGGGCAATGTTGCTCACCACCAAGGTCGCGTTGATGGCGTAGTCTAGCAGGCTGAGGCCATCAAAGGGCATGCGCATTACCCGACCTTTGTCGATGAGGCAGTACACCTGCTGGGCGCGCTCATCCTGGTAATGATTCACCACCAAGGCTTCGGCGGCCTCCGGAGTGGTGGCGCGGCGGGCAGTAGCTTTCCAGTTGAGGCTGCGGGAGTCGTCGCCGGGAACGTACGGCCTGATCTGCTCAAACTCCATACTGTGGCCTACCCGCCGAATGCGCTTCACGCCCACATCGGTGAGGCGGTTATGAATGGCCAGCAGCTCAAACTGGCGCATCTGCAGGAAAGAGGGGTACACTGGCACCATCTGATCTTGCGCAAACCGGAACCGGCGGCGTACCAGGCCTAGAGGGGAGGCCACCAGCACGTTTAGCGCCCCAAAGTGGTATTCGCCCCGCTTGGTAGGCCGTAGCTGATAGCGAATAATGTGCGTCTGGCCGCTCTCTATTTCTGCCTCAAACAGCACGTCGCGCCGCTGAAACTGGTGTGGAATCTCATCAATGGCTTCGGCGCTGATTGGGAAGCGGTAGTGATTTTCAATATAGAGCGCCACTTCATTGTCGGAGCCGTTGGCGAGTTTGTCACCCAACACCCGCCGGCCAAATAACGGCCGGCGTTTCTGCCCCTGCCCCGGCGCGTAGAGCAGAACAATATCAATGAACGACAGCAGGAGAAGGGCCGCCAGCAGCACCTGCAGCGGCACTAGCAGCCCCGGCACCAGAAAAGCCACCACAAAGCCCACCACCAACAGGCCTAGCACTACAAAAAAACGGGGCGTCAGGAAAAAACTCATGTGGTGCGTAGCTGGTCTCTTACTTCCATCAGGGCAAAGCCCAGCAGGTTCTCGCCCTGCCAGCGCGCCGGGTGCTCCGCATCCACTGAGTCGGCCGCCAAGCCTATGCCCCAGATGCTGTCAACGGGGCTGGCTTCCACCAGTACCCGGTCGTGGGTGTCTAACAGAAAGTCTCGTAACGAAGGATGCTGGCTGAACTTGTGGACGTTGCCAGCTCGAACAATCTCGTACTTGCGGGCATCCCACACCGCAGGGTCGAAACCTGTGACTTGGCGGCCCAGCTTCTTAGCTTCGGCCGGGCTGGGAGCCGCCAGAATTTTCGCCAAGAGCTCCGTATTCTGAAATAGCCGCGCTTTCTCGGCCATCATCCAGTGCTCCGTGGAGCGGTAAGTGATGCCCGTCACTACAAAATCAGCCAGCCACCACTGGCTGAAGCACGACTTGGTTAACTCTCCCGATTTGCTGGGCTGGTGCCCCCAAAAGAATAAGTACTTGAGGCGGTGCCCCTGCGTGAGCTCATCAAGCAGCCAGGAAGTGGAGTACTTCATTTAGCGGGGCACTTCAATCTGCTGGATAATTTGCTTGACGATGTCGTCGGGGGTGCCGCCTTCCATTTCGCGCTCCGGCGTGAGCTGAATGCGGTGGCGCAACACGGCTGGCGCCAGGTACTGAATGTCCTCGGGCGTCACAAAGTCGCGGCCGCGGAGGGCGGCCAGGGCTTTGGCCCCATTGAGCAGAGCGATGGAAGCCCGTGGCGAAGCCCCGAGGTAGAGACCCTTATGGGCGCGGGTCTGGCCTACAAGACGAGCAATGTATTCTAGCAGCTTCGGCTCCACGTGCTGCCGACGGACCAACTGGCGCATGTCGGCCAACTGCGCGGCCGTTAGTACGGGCTGTACAGCATCAGTCGTGACGCCGCCAAAGCCGCTGTGGTGGCCTAGCAGAATCTGTACTTCTTCCTCGGCGGTAGGGTAACCCACGTGGAGCTTAAACAGGAAGCGGTCGAGCTGGGCTTCGGGCAAGCGGTAGGTGCCTTCCTGCTCCACCGGGTTTTGGGTTGCCAGTACCAGAAACGGCTCCGGCATGGCGTAGGTGGTGCCATCCTGGGTTACGTGCCGTTCTTCCATTACCTCGAACAGAGCCGACTGCGTTTTGGCCGGAGCACGGTTGATTTCGTCGATCAGCACGATGCTAGCGAAGATAGGGCCCGGCCGAAACTCAAATTCTCCGCGCTGCGGCCGAAACACGGAGGTGCCTAACACGTCGGAGGGCATGAGGTCAGGGGTGAATTGCAGGCGGCTGAACGGCACATCGAGGGTGCGGGAGAGCAGCTTGGCCGTGAGGGTCTTGGCAACACCCGGTACGCCTTCTAGCAGCACGTGGCCATCAGCAAGCAGCGCCGTCAGCAACAGCTCGGCTAACTCCTGCTGGCCCACAATAATCTTGGCCAGCTCCTGGCGGATAGCGGCGGCATGCGCGGAGAGCTGACTGAAATCGGTGCGCGGAGCAAGCGTTTCCGAAGCCGAAGAAGTTGCGTCGTGGAGTGACTCAGTAGCAGGAGCTTGGGGTGTGGTGTCCTCTGGCAAGTGGTGGCCTAGATCCGAAGAAGTTGATGAATTATCCATATGTTAGGCAGATCGAAAGCGAATGAAATGAGGAGTTGGTTGGTGAGGTTTAGTTATAATATTATTTCATATATATGTGTTGTGTTTAAGCTGATAGAAGCCGCAATCCAGTGAATTGATAAAGTACAATTACGGTAAGATTATATTTTTGAGTTAAGTGCAATTTAGAATGCGGCTTTTCTGAAGTCGCTTAGTGCTCGGCTAAGACGCAGCAAATCGGTAGCAGTAACTTGCGGCGCGGTTTCCACCCGATGTATCAGCTTAATCAGGTCATCTACTTGCGCGCGCGGTATCCCGGCCTTTTGGGCTAGTCGCTCACGGGTAGCCTCATCGTTTAAATCGAGCGTGGGTTCTTGTAGACGGTGACGTAATTGCTCCCGAAACAGCCCAATCTTTTTCTCGGCAATAAGCGCATGGTTTGCCCCTTGCCGATACAGCGCGGCCACGGTACGCGTGAAGAGCAGCGTAGTATTGGGCAACGGCTTCAGCACGGGAATAACGCGCTGACGCCGGCGGGCCTCGAAGAACGTGAACAGCGCTAGGCCGGCTAGGCCAGTATACAGCGCCCACCGCAAGGCGGTATTTTGCTTTAGCACGCGCAACAACGACTGCTCACCCAAAGTCCCCTGCTTCTGGTACTCATCCCAGAACACCGGCCGCGCAGCCGGCAGCACTGACAGTGCCGCAAATGCATAAGTGGTGGCGCGTGGCTGGAGCAGCGTGTAGTTGCTAAAGACGGCCGGCGTGGAGCTCAGCACGAAAGCGCCCTGGCCTAGCGGCACCCGCAGCAGCACGGGCCGCCGCTGGGCATCGATGGCCAGTACGGTGGCCCGGCATCCCGTGTAGGCTTCAAAATGCCACTGCACATCATCAGTAGGAAAGCGGTACTGGCCTGCCGCGCCACGGGGGGGAGAGAGCAGAGTAAGGCTGGCCTGTTGAGAGGCAGGAGCCAGGTTGCGTCTGGAGCGCTGGAACCGGCGGGCCATCAGACTATCCAGATCCAGGGCCGGCTTGGTATCAAAATGCAGCGTGTCTTGCAGCAGATTGTCAAATTGCTCGGCCGCAATAAAGGCCGTATTACCCGCCGCAACGTAGCGCAGTAGGGCATCACGATCGAGGCGGGAGCAATAAAAATCAGCGTTGATAAAAATATAAGAAGCTGCCTGGCCTAGCAGGGGCAACTGAGACTGGGGAGACAGCACCGAATCGGGGTTGATGTCCTCGTTAAGCGTGGGCAGCAGTTGGTTGGCAATAGGCTGCCGAATGGTGGTGATGGCCTGACCCGGAAATACGCGCGGCAACGCGTCGAACAAGACGTAGGTGCCGTACGGGATTTTGTCGCGGTTGATGAAGGTGGGTCGCCAGTTAGTAGGAGTAGGCCGGAAGTACTCAACCAGCACGAAGGCCACAAACAGCAGCACTAACCCCAGAAAGAAAGCACGGAAGCGGGTCATAGGCCTAGGCGGCAACGCGGGTGAGCTGGTGGAGGAAGTGCTGGCGGCTTTCCCGCAGGGCCGGGTACGCCTCGGGCGCTATGGGCAGCTCGCCGTACCACACGTACTCAAACTGCCGGGTGAGGGTAGCAAACTCCGCGGCCCAACGAGTGCCCGCCAGCTCCTGCAGATAATAATGGTTGGTTTTTTCGGGCTGCCAGTCAATCAAGCGTTGCTCGGCCAAGTGGCGCAGCACTTGCAAGTATCCTAAGCGCACGGCCAAGCGGTAGTTGGCCGCCGCCTCAGCTTCGGCCAGCGCGGTGGCAAAGTCCACGGCATGAATGTCTTCGATGGCCGACTCATATGGTAGGGGCTCTGCCGCTAAAGCTCGCCGCCCAAACAGGGTGGTGAAGTCTAGGCGTAGCAGGCGCACGAGCACGTACAGAAACGCGAGGCCAAACAGGCAATACACCACGTAGCGCCCCCGATTCTCATAGCCCGGCCCAGAGAGCAGCTTACGGAACCACTCCGACAGGCGCCACCAAATCAACGACCACATGCTGGGGTCCTTGGGCTCTTCCTCGGGTTTCACGTACTGAAACTCGCGCTGGCTGCGCAGTTCCTGCAGGCGTTGCTCGGAGGGGCGGCGCAGTACGGCAGGCAGTTGCTGGTCGCCGGGTAGAGAGATGAGGCGTTGCTCGGCCGTGGCTGTATCTCGTGCTGGTCTTTCCGGCGGCAGAATAGGCGACTTAGGCGGCCGCACGGGCGGTTGCACGCTTGGGCCCGGGGCTGCCGTGCTCGTCAGCGTCAGGCTGCACAATAGGCCTAGCATCAGCCCCAAACGTAGGGCCTGCCGGCAGTGGTGAGCGAACAAATGAAAGAAAAATAGCACGCGAAACACGTAAAGAATAAGCGGCAGTTCGGCTAGGCCAGTACGCCCGCTAATGGATAGGCCTAGTACTCGCCTTCGTCGTCGGGGCGCAGGATTTGGGGCTGTACTTCGGGAGCAGGTTGTCCAATGGCATCTACCAAGTAGTGCAGGCTTTCGCCTTCTTTGCGCTCTATCAGGTTGAAATATTGAAAAGCTATGGCCAGCAGAATTAATGGGTATACGGCCAAGCTCAGGATGGAGCGCAGCGCAGTCGCTACCACAAAACCAACACGGGCACTGCCCTCTAGGCCACCCTGTGAGGTTGCTAGCGCAAAAGGCGAGCTGATCAGGGAGGTCAGCATCGTAATGGCTAGCAGGATGACGATACTAATAATCAGCATTACGGCTAACAGGCCGAAGGTAGACCACCATTTTCCCCAGATGAGCCGGAAGCTGCGCCCGATGGTAGCAAAAAAGCCCAACCGCTCCCGCACCCAAATAATCAGGAATAAACTGAGCGCAACGGAGATATACGTGAATGAGCCGAAAACTAGAGTGAGCATGAGCATTACCGCAATGCCGAGCAATACCTTGCTTCCTCCACCTCCTCCTACTAGGAGCGCACTAATCAGGCCTGCCGCTAGCGCAACAAAGAAGAACACTACCATAAAGGCTAGGCCTAGGCCTAGAAAGGCCAATACCGTCCCGAAAAAGCGCTGTCGCACCAACCGCCACACATCTGCCACCTCAACTTCGGTGGTAGGAGCGGCTTCCATCCGGAGCGTTACGTAGCCATACACTGTCAGGACGAGGATGGTAAGGAGAACCAGACTTCCGAAGAGAATTACTAGGTAGGCTGGGCTAAGCAACATGCCGGAAAAAACGGAGCTCATGATGGCTGCCGGATTGTTCTTGCCCGCCACTGAGCTCTGCAGAGTTGCGATGTTATTGAGCCATTCCAGCGTCATCACTGCCGATACTATTCCAATGAGTAACGCAACGGGCAGTACAATCATCAGCAATGCCTTGCCCAGGGGTTTAAAGTGGGCCCTTACAAAATCAAAGGAGGCCTCTATTTTCTGCCCGAAGTCACGCTCCTTTAAAAAGTGGGAGGGATGGGTAAATGGCAGGTAACGCATACGGGTAAACGTGGAGAAATAGAAAAAGAGTAAGCTTAGAAAGCAGATGGTTTAGGCAGGCTGGCACCACGCCGGTGCAGCCACCACGGGTACACCACAAAATAGCCCAGAATAAAAGAAGCGGAGGTACCAATGATGGCTAAGCTGGCCCACATGGGCATTTCGGTGTGGCGTGTAACAAAGCCTTCCAAGAAACCGGCTACCACGAAGATGGGTACCAGACCTAGCACTAGCTTCATGCCGTCGCGGGCACCGAGGCGCAGGGCGTCAGCCCGGGAATACGTACCCGGAAACAGCAGGCTACGCGCCATGATGAGGCCCGCCCCGCCCGCCAGAATAATGGCGGAAATCTCCAGCGTACCATGAATCCAGATGGTGAGTACTGAGGGCAGCAGCACGCCCTTCTGGTGAAAGAAGTATTGGAAGGAACCCAGCATCACGCCGTTCTGAAACAGCATGTACCCCGTTAGCAACCCGCCCGTAATACCGCCCGCAAAAGCATAGAGCGACACCTTTACATTGTTGAGCGTAATCTGCAGGAACATCAGCGTCTCGTCGGTGCCTTTGTAAATGGCCATGGGGTCACCCTTCTGGATGTTGGCCAGCGTCTGGTTGACGTACCGGTCGCCGAGCACTACCCGCACGAAGGTGTCGTCGAGAGCCGCGGATAGAGCTCCGATAGCCGTGCAAAGCAGAAAGAACAAGAAAGTGCCCAGTAGTACCCGATGGTGCCGCACAATGAGCAAGGGCAACTCAAGGCGCCAAAACTGCCCCAGCCGACTCGTGTCCTCGGTTTTGTTTTTGTACAGGGCCTGGTGTAGCTTGCTGGCCAGCCCATTGAGGTAAACGGTGGTCGTCGAGTTCGGATAGAAAGTTCGGGCGTACGACAGGTCGTCGGTCAGCTCAATGAACCGCTGGGCTAGTTCATCGGGTCCGGTAGGCGGCTGCGTTTCGTACTGATGCCAACGCTCCTGATTCTGGCGTAAGAATACGGCTTCGCGCATAAGGTGTGCCGCCGGTAAAACAGCTAATATTACGGGCGCCGATAATGGCGCTGGTCAAATATACAGGTTTCGGACTGGCACCCATCGGGCTGGTTTTTTTTCTTTTTACATGAGTACCATTCGCATCCAAACCGCCCAAAATGTAGTGGTGGAGTACGACACGGCCAGCGTGGGCGACCGAATTGTGGCCCAACTGCTCGACTGGCTAGTGATGGGACTCTGGGCCCTCGGGGTAGGGTTCCTGCTGGATAAGGCGCTGGATTCGGGCACGCTCAAAAACACGTTTTTCTACGTGCTGGTGGCGGCACCACTGCTGGTGTATCATCCCGTGTGCGAAATTTTCTTCAACGGCCAGAGCCTGGGTAAGCAGGTGCGCCGCATCAAAGTCACGCGCCTCGACGGAACTCGCCCAGGCCTCGGCGACTATCTGCTGCGCTGGCTCATTGGGCTGTTTGAAATTCAGATGACCGGCGGTACAGTGGCCTTGCTGGCGGCTCTAATCAACGGGCGCGGGCAGCGCCTCGGCGACCTGGCCGCCGGCACCACTGTGGTCAGTATGCGCAGCCCCCAAAATAGCCCCGATTTCGAGCTGACCCTGGTGCCACCTGGTTATCAAGTAGTTTTCTCCCAGGTTGCAGCCTTATCTGACCACGATATGGCCCTAATTAGGCGCCTGTATCAGCAAGCCGTTGCTCGAAACAACTATGTGCTGCTCAACGACGTGGCCAACAAAGTCAAGACACTCACCAATATTCAAACCACCCTGCACGACGAGCCCTTTCTGCGCACCATCTTGCGCGACCATGCCGCTCTGTTGCAGGAAGAAAACGCCCGCTAGGCCACCTCGCCGCACCAAAAGACCGACCTGCACTTAGGGGCAGGTCGGTCTTTTTCCTTAGTAAGTTATTCCCTAACGGCTGCAGCCGCGCCGTTAGGTCTTGATGCAGAAGGGGGCAGCACTCCGAAGAATGCTGCCCCCTATACCTGAATGGGTGATTATACCTGGCCTACCATGGTACCGGCTGCCCTTGCCAGGTTACGAAGCTGCCGTTTTCTTCGGCGTGCAATTGGTCGGTGAGGCGGATGATGCCTTTAGCCGAATCGGCAGGCGGAATGGCCGCGTTAGAGCCTCCCATACCCGTCCGCATCCAACCCGGATCTACCAGCACCGAAATCAAACCATAGGTGCCTACTTCGGCGGCTAGTGCCCGCATATACATATTTAGGGCGGCTTTGCTGGCCGAGTAATGGTACGGCTCACCAGAAGCTTTCCAGGTAAGGGAGCCCAGGCCCGAAGAAAGGCTGATGATGCGCGGCTTGTTTCCGGCTTTCAACAGCTCCAGAAAGGTCTGTGCTACTAGCACAGGACCAATGGCATTTACCTTAAATACCGTGAGGGCATTATCGGAGGTGAGGGCGCCTAGGTTCTGTTTGGCGGGGTCCTCGGGACCAGCCCCCGGGAAAATACCGGCATTGTTAATGAGGATGTCGAGAGCTGCGGTGTGGCGACGCACTGCTTTCTGCGCCTGCGCAATAGAGTCTTCGCTCGTTAAATCAAGCTGAATAAGGTGCAGGCGAGTAGTGCCTAACGCCTTCAATTCAGCAGCTGCATCAGGGTTGCGGCAAGCGGCATACACCGTGTCGCCCCGCTCCAGATATTGGCGAGTGAGTTCGAGGCCCAGGCCCCGGTTGGCCCCGGTAATTAGTACGCGTTTCATAAAGGGAGGTGAAAGAATGAAAGATGGCGTTAGGGGGCCGCAGTTTACATCAAAAACTAGTAAGCTGCTGCCTAGGCCACTCGTTCTTGTTAAAACAAAGCCGGCCCACCAATGTCGGCGGGCCGGGAGCATTCTCATTGCAGCTAATGGCCTAGGGTGGCGCAGGCTAACGAATTTGAGTGACGACACCAATTCGGCCCGTAACCACAACTTCATTTACGTAATGATTGCCTTGGGGAGCTATTAGGGGCAATGAGGCAGGTTGGAGCCCTTTGCTTGAGGCATCTGCCGCCGTTGCCATTTTGAAATGCACAACTATATAAAATTTGGCAGGCGTTAGCTGACCCTGGTAAACAGCAGGAACCCAACTATCGGGCAAGTCTTTCACTACCCGCCATACTTCCTGATCGAATAAGGTCCCAGCACTTTTTTCAAACAAGAAATCCTTGGTATGGCCATCTGTGCCAACGGTGTAGGCCAGCACCACACTTCCTTGCTGTCCTTGGCGTAAGGCATTTGCCGGATAACGCAGCTTAGTAGCTAAGTCTACAGTTCTCTGCTTGTTGCTGCCCAGAAATCTGGGGGCGCGGGTAATAGGTTTCAATTCCCATTGTTCACCCACGCGAATCAAGTAGCGGCTGGTATCGGGCTGCACAAAGGTTATTCTACTAGAGTCATAATCAAATGTCATTTCTAGCTCGTCGTTATGACCGTAGAAATTCCATTTGCCTATTCGGCGGCCATCCTTCGACATGAGCCCCTGTTCCGCTTGGCCTTTCTTGAATTTAACTTGTTTTGAAGAATTCTTCTGCGCTTGAGTGCTAATTGAAAAACAAAGTAGTGTTACTAAGAGAAGGTAAAGTGACTTCATGAAAACAAGTAACGAAATCTAGTGAGTTAGTATAAATGGTGGTTGAAGCAGGAAATGCCCTTTTGAGCTTCAGCAATTGTAGTAGATAAAAAGAAAGTGCCCTTCATACCAGGTATGAAGGGCACTTTCTTATAGGCTAATTAGCCTTGGAAATTTACCCCTGAGCAACTGCCTTCCGGCGAGCAGGCGCTTTGATAGCGCGCTCCTCACCTTGGCTGAGCAGTTCCTCGTCGCGCTGTTCCGATTTCTTGGTCCAGCTTACCGAGTACAGATCCTTGCGCCGGTCGCGCAGGTTCCGCACGGCCCCGCTGGTGTTGAGGTCCTTGAGCAGGTCTAAATCGAGGTCGGCAATCAGCGTCATCTCGGTATTAGGAGTTGCTTCGGCTACAATGGCGTCGTGGGGGAAGGCGAAGTCAGAAGGGCTGAACACCGCCGACTGCGAGTACTGAATGTCCATGTTCTCAACGCGGGGCAGGTTACCCACCGAGCCGGTAATGGCCACGTAGCATTCATTCTCAATGGCCCGGGCCTGGGCGCAGAGACGTACGCGCTGGTAAGCATTCTTGGTGTCGGTCCAGAAGGGCACAAACAAAATCTTCATGCCTTCATCTGATAGCATCCGGGAGAGTTCGGGGAACTCCACGTCGTAGCAAATCAGAATACCAATTTTACCGAAGTCGGTATCAAAGCACCGCAGCTTGTCGCCGCCGCGCATGCCCCAGTAGCTGGCCTCATCAGGCGTCACGTGCAGCTTATACTGCTCGTCCACGGTACCATCGCGCCGGCAGAGGTAGCTTACATTATAGAGCTTGCCATCATCGTAGAGCGGCATAGAGCCCGCAATAACGTTGATGTTGTAGCTCACGGCCAGCTCCATCATTTTGGTTTTGATGGGCTCGGTGAAGGCCGACATCGAGCGGATAGCCACCGAGGGCGACTCCTCGTTGGTGAGGGCCATCATGGGGGCGTTGAAGAACTCCGGGAACAGCACGCAGTCGGCCTTATAGCCCGATACGGTATCCACGAAGAACTCCATCTGCTGGAAGAAGTCGTCGAGGTTCTGGGTGGCGCGCATCTGCCACTGCACGATGCCAATGCGCACGTTCGACTTCTGGTTACCAATCAGCTTGTCGGTTTCCTCGTCGTAGTACACATTGATCCACTCCAGCAGCGTGGCGTAGGCCTTCGACTCAGAGTCGTAGGGTAGGTAGCCGCGGATGATTTTGCGCACGTAGAAATCGTTGGCCAGCTGGAAGGTAAGGATGGGGTCGGTGAGTTCTTTGGCCCGTACCATCTCCACGTATTTAGCTGGCGTCATCTCGTTGGCGTAGGCCGCGTAGCCCGGAATGCGGCCTCCGGCCACCATAGCGCGCAGGTTCAGGTTTTCGCAGAGCTCCTTACGTGCGTCGTATAAACGACGGCCTAGGCGCAGGCTCCGGTACTCGGGGTCCACAAATACGTCCACTCCGTAGAGGGTGTCGCCGTTGGGGTCGTGGGTGTCGAATTTGCCATTGCCAGTAATCTTGGCGTAGGTGTGTTTGTCACCAAACTTGCTGTATTCGACGATGATAGCCAGGGCGGCGGCTACAATCTGACCGTTGTCCTCAATGCAGATTTGGCCTTCGGGAAATTTTTTGAGAAGGGCGTTATACTCATCTTGGGCCCAGGCACCCTCCATGTTGGAGTATACCTTGTCCATGATTTGCTTTACGGCCTTAAAGTCAGAACGCATCAGAGTACGCAACACCAGCTTGTGGGCTGGTATTGAGGTGGGCGTCATCAGCTCAGGAGCTGCAGGCATGCCCGGAAGAGTTTGTTTTTTGGCGTGGCTGCCGCCCGCCTTGCCATTTGCAGAAGTGGCCATATAATCAGAAAGAAGTGTCGTGGAAGCAGTGTAAAGATACCGTTGGGTTTCTCAAACGGCAGTTGTCTTACGGTGCCACAACATGTTTGGTGGCAAAAAGGGTCATGGATAGCGAATCTAGCCGCTCCCACAGAGCACAAGGTTTAGTTACCAGTTGCCTGCTTTAGTTGGGCACTGAGTTGTAGGCCACTCCCGCCGCTACTGCCGTACTACGCGTCGCACGGCTACCCCATCGGCGGTTTCTACGCGCAACAGTATAACCCCACGGGTGCCTTTGAATAACTCTGCGGCCAGTACCAGCGGCTGAGACGAGGCGGTTAAGGTTTGCCGGAAAAGCACCCGGCCCGTAAGATCAGTAGCCGTAATAGTGGCTAGGCCAGTACCCAGCAACGTGAGGTGCAGGGGCTCGGTGGTCGCGGCCGGGACGGGGTAAGCGGTAACCGCCGACTCAGGTAGGCGCCTGGTGGTGGCCAACGTGCCTCCGAGACGACGATATATGTCACGGTACTCGACTAGCACAACAGCTTCCCGATCAATTGCTTCCGTTGTGACAATCCGCAGAAGCGGGATTCCTTGCTCTTTGCCCAACCACTTGTACTCCCGCGTGATGGGCGCATCCGCCACCGTATCAATTTGGCCCGGTAAAGAGATAGAATAGCGGGTCTTCAGTGTGCTAACTACACGCAACGTAGCAAACGTACCGAACGGAGTGATGAGCGTACCCCATCCATCGGCTCTGTTGACGCGCTGCTGACGTTGGCGCAAATAAGCAGTTTGGGGCACACTTACATCAAAATCAGAATAGCTGGAGTCGCGCTGCTCGTAGGCCAGGGGAAAGCGGTACACTACATCCTGCAACTGCTGACTTTGATACGTGACTGGGAGGGCCGTACCGGAAAGCACGGCGCCGTAGCCTACCTGCCGGTAATCAGCGGCCGATTCATTGAAAAACGAGTACACATCGGTGAGAGGCAAACCCGCGCTGGCCAACGTGCCCAATGGCTGCTGAGTAGCAATAGTAGCCCGATTGACACCCCCGAGTGAGCCAAAGGCAATGGGTAACAAGCCAGGCGTGCTGCCTACCGCCGTGTAGCGCTCCACGCGCTGACTGGTGGGGCGCAGGGCAGAGTAGTTCCAGGTCTGGTTGGGGCCTTTTTGGGTGAGAGCCGGCCCGGTGAAGGCGGTTGTCTGGCTCAGGCGAAGCGTATCGCCCACGTTGGGCATGTCGTTGCGGGTGATGGTAATGGCCTGTTGGGCCTGCAAGGAGGCTGCGGGCAGCAGCAGAAAGGGGAGGAACTGGTAGAAGTGAGCCATAGCAGATAGTAGATGTCGGAATATACCTGGGGGAAGATACAGCATTAATTACTCGGCTATTGCTACCGGTATGGCTGCTGTGCGGGGCGGCTAGGCTAGGTTCGGGTGGGCTGACTGTCCCCACGCAGGAGGGCACTTCATCATTGGCTAACACTAGTCTCGTATCTTGCGGAATGTCCGCACCTATGCCCGAACGTCGTTTGCTCACGTTGGCTGCTATTTTGCAAGCTTCGGAGGCGTATCCGCCTACGGCGTGGCTGTGTGCGCCCCGGCCCGTAGCGCACTGGCAGCCCGACAGCCCCGCCGCGGTGCTGCTGGTAGCGCAGCCCGGCCAAACGGTGCCGCCGCCCCCTGGCCTAGCGCGCACCCTATTCATGGATGAAGTGCAGCTCCTGATGAAGCGGCTGCTAGAGCAAGTGCCCGGTGCGCCCACCTGGCTGCGCATTCAAATCCTGAGCCGCTACAAGGAGCACGCTGAGTTTCCGGCCCTCACGGCCTACCCCGATACCCTGGCCGACTACCTGGCTGAGGCCGTGCACGATGGTGGCCTCAGTGCCATCGAAGCCCTGGAGCACCTGCGCCGCTACTTTGCCCATTTCACCCTAGAAGCGGCCCAGCGCATCATGGCGCAGGCCTACATCCGTACCAGAAAATAGGCCTAGGCCACTGCGCTCTACTCGTGACGCAACGGATAAGTCTCTAGTAAAACAGTATTGGCAGCCCGCTGATACCAGTCGTTGTACACCAGTTCCACGGTATCAACTGCAAAAGAGCCTATTACTTCCTGCTGAAGCTCCTGCATGGTAGCCAATAGCGCCGCCGGGTTGTGTAGAGGACTTTTAAAGCGCATGATGGTGGAGTGAGCCGTTTGAATGCTATAGCGCTGATCAATGGACTGCTGTAGCCCCGAGCTACGGAAAAAGCTTCTGACGCTGTTGCGCAGCTGCTCTAGGCCAGTACCCTCTAGGAAGCCTTGCACCATGATGCCGCCGGCGGAGGCTGTCAGGCCCGCGAAGGTGATGGTAAAGGGACGCACTTGCACCAGTATATGCCGCATGGCCTCTTGGTAAGCAGCAGGCTCAATCAAATCCAGAGTAAAGCCTGGGTAGCAGGAAATAATAGAAAGGATAGTGAGGTGCATATCCAATGGCGGATAGAAATATTGGTCGGGCTCAATACTTCTGAACTCCGCTAGCAGTTCCTCCAAGCGGTTTCTGATGGAGGCGGGCGGCCTAGCCAACAGCGTAATACCTCGGCGCGTATCGTGTTCTGACTCAATTAGCAAGTCTAGTTCGGCTTGCCCCTGGGCCAGTTGGCGAAAGGCCGTGGCCCGCATGGTGTCGTAGTGCTGCTGTAAATCCATGCATACGGGGAAAGAAAGTCAGCGCTCAGGGATTCTAACAGAGCAAAGAAACCAGTTCCTCTCCACGGTACACGTAGGGGAGAAGAACTGGTTCATACATCAATGGCCGCCGCAGTGGCCTACACGCCCTGCATTTCTGGTACCTCGTCGGGGATGACGAGCTTGCCGGCGGTAGCAGCTTTAATCTGGTCTACGGTTACGCCGGGGGCCCGCTCGCGCAGTACAAATCCATCGGGCGTTACGTCTAGCACGGCCAGCTCGGTCACAATTTTCTTCACGCAGCGCAGACCCGTAATGGGCAGGGTGCAGGACGGCAGCAGCTTGCTGGAGCCATCTTTTGCCACGTGCTGCATGGCCACGATGATGTTTTTGGCCGAAGCAACCAGGTCCATGGCGCCGCCCATGCCTTTCACCATTTTGCCCGGAATTTTCCAGTTGGCAATGTCGCCGGTTTCCGATACCTCCATGGCGCCCAGGATGGTAAGGTCCACGTGTTCGCCCCGTATCATTGCGAAGGAGTCGGCGGAACTGAAGATGCTGGAGCCGGGCAGAGTAGTAACGGTTTGCTTGCCGGCATTGATGAGGTCGGGGTCTACTTCGGCCTCGGTGGGGAAGGGGCCCATGCCCAGCAGGCCGTTCTCCGATTGCAGCTCTACGTTGATGCCCTCGGGGATATAGTTGGCCACCAAGGTCGGGATGCCGATACCCAGGTTGACGTAGGAGTTGTTCTGTACTTCTTGCGCAATGCGCTTGGCAATGCCGTGTTTGTCGAGCATGATGGGTGGGGTGGGAGGAGTGGGAGCTTATTTAACCGGCGCTGGCTTTGATTCAATAATCGTTTCGCGAACCAGGTGCTTGAATTTGTCGGTCAGGTCGCCGTAGCTGTTGGGGTACTTCTGGGTGTAGAGCAGGGCCACAATCTTCTCCTTGGGGTCAACCCAATAAGTAGTTCCGAAGATGCCGCCCCACTCAAACGAGCCCTCTGATAAGCCCGCCTGCGCTGCGCCCTTGGCCGTAACAACACTGAAGCCCAAGCCAAACTTATTCAGTCCCTGATTAACGTCGCCAATCTGGTTGTTGGTCATCAGGCGCACGGTTTCAGGCTTCAGCATACGCTTGCCGTTGTACTGGCCCTCGTTGAGCATCATCTGCAGAAAGACGGCGTAGTCATCGAGGGTAGACGACAACCCGGCACCGCCTGAAAAATACGTGCCCGCCGTTTTGGGGTAATCGGGGTTAATGCTGCCCATTGCGGCGAAAGGGTTCAGCGCCTTGACCGTATTCTTGTTGGCATCCTCCGTGTAAAGGACCGCCAGACGGGGCTGCTTCTCCTTGGGCAGGAAGAAGTAGGTGTCGCGCATGGCCAAGGGCTCAAATAGGCGAGTGCGCAGGAACTGGTCTAGTGGCTGGCCCGATAGCACCTCAATCAGGTAACCTAGCACATCAATGCTCAGCCCATAGGTAAACTTCTCGCCCGGCTGATGCAGTAGCGGCAACTGGCCTAGCGCATCCATGGAGGTACTCAGCTTACCACCCGGCGTACCAATACCGCTCGGAATGTGCGCTTTCGCGTATATGGCTCGTGCCTCTTTGGAGCCAATAACCGGGTAGCTGATGCCCGAAGTGTGGGTCAGGAGCTGCCGGATGGTGATTTCGCTCTTGGCCGGAACGGTTGTGTAGCTAGAGTCGGTGGGGTTAAAGGTGGCCAGCACCTTTGGGCTGCGGAAAGCGGGCAGGTACTTCGAGATGGGGTCATCGAGCTGAAACTTGCCCTCATCATAAAGCATCATCACGCCCGCGCTGGCAATGGCCTTGGTTTGGGAAGCGATGCGCAGAATAGCATCCTCGCGCAGCGGCGTTTTGGCAGTTACATCGTCCAGCCCAAATGCCTTGCGGTAGATTACCTTGCCGTTGCGCATGATGAGGGCGCTGGCCCCAGGTACTTTATTTGCAGCAGTATACTCGCGCAGCAGAGCATCAATGGCTGGCAACTGGGCGGGCTGAGCGGCTACCGCCTTGCTCTGCGCAACTTTAGGTTTGGCCGGCGCGGCAGTTTGGGCGTAGGTGCCACTTACCGTGAGGGTCAGCAGCAGCCCGAGGGCAGTTTGTTTCATGAGGCAGCAGTGTAGATAGTGGCCTAGGCCACTGCGCGGGGAGTTTAGTGGGCAGTAGCTCGCACGGTACATTGCTCAATGCGCTTCTCGTAGTGCTGGCCCTGGAAAATGCGCTGCACAAAGATGCCGGGCGTGTGAATCTGGTTGGGGTCTAGCTCACCAGCGGGTACCAACTCTTCCACTTCGGCCACCGTGATTTTGCCGGCCGTGGCCATCATGGGGTTGAAGTTGCGGGCCGTGCCTTTAAAGATGAGGTTGCCGGCCGTGTCGCCCTTCCAGGCTTTCACAAAGGCAAAATCGGCGTGCAAGGCGGTTTCCAGCAGGTACATCTTACCGTTAAACTCCCGGCTTTCCTTGCCTTCGCCTACCTCAGTGCCGTAGCCGGCTGGCGTGTAGAAGGCCGGAATGCCCGCCCCGCCGGCGCGGCACCGCTCGGCCAGGGTACCCTGCGGAATCAGCTCAACTTCCAGCTCGCCGCTCAACAGCTGACGTTCAAACTCGGCGTTTTCGCCCACGTAGCTGGAAATCATCTTGCGCACCTGCTTGGTCTGGAGCAGCAGCCCGATGCCGAAATCATCGACGCCGGCGTTGTTGGAGATGCAGGTGAGGTTTTTCACGCCGCGGCGTAGCAGTTCCTGAATAGAGTTTTCGGGGATGCCGCACAGGCCGAAGCCGCCGAGCATCAGGGTCATGCCATCGGTAATGCCGTGGAGGGCCTCAGTGGCGTTGGCTACAACTTTATTGATCATGGGAAAGGAAGGGTGGGTGGGAAATTTGGGTCAGAGAGCCGAAGAAACCGGCGCGTAATCGAGGGGTAAAAATTCACCCATTTTCTCGAATCCCCAGTAGCCGTCGGTAAAAACGCCTAACGGGTCCGTGAGCTGGCCGTTCTTCTGAATCTCGATTTCAGGCTTGAGTAGCACCAACGTGGAAAGCTGCCCCTTGGGTAAGACCGCGGCTGCCGCCGCGCTTACTGGCCTAGGAGTGGAATAAGAGGGATCGGGCGCCTCTTTCTGGTACGTAACCTGCAAGTAGTCGCGGAAGCGCAGCCACACCCGGCCCGAGTCTGGCTGCACCCGGCGCAGACTATCAAGAGGCCTAGGGGCCGTGTAGAGCATGGAAAAGGCACGGGGCACTTTCACCCACCGGGCCAATGAATCCTGGTCGGCTGGCGAGAAAACCGAGTTACGGCGCGCCAGCCGCAGGGCCTTGGCCAAGCTATCGGCGCGGGGAAATTTAGGGTTGGGTACGATGCGCATCTTCTGCACCAGAAAGCCTGCGGGTACTACTTGGCTGGTATAGATGCTGTGCAGAAAGTGCGTGAGGGAGCCACGGTAGGCCTGGTCGCGGTTGGCCGCCCAACGGCGCCGCTCCCGTTCAGAGCGGGCCTTCATCTCCTCAAACACTGGCCAGCCGTAAAACACCACGTACTGCTCCCGGAAGTTCTGAGTAAACTTGAGGCCGTAGTACTTGACGCGGTAGCCCAAGGCCGCATTATCTACCTGCACAAACGTAGGGCTAGTAGCCGTCAACTCGTTCTTGTCACTGTCGTAGTCCACGTACACATCCTTGGGGTTACGGATACGGCACTGCCGGGAGAAAGTAGACTGGCCTAGGAAGGCCTGCACGAACCGTTGGTAATCGGCCTCGCGGTTGGGGTTGGGCCGTACTACCACCTCCCGCAACTGTTGGGCCGAAGGTGTGAGCAGCAGCGTAAGCGTCTGCGGGCCCGGCCTCACGACCACCGACCGTTTATATAGCTTGTACCCCAGGTAGGAAATCACCAGATCGTACTGACCTACAGGCACGTTTGGCAGCGAAAATTCCCCTTTGGCAGTAGTAGAAGCTCCATAAGTAGTATTGGCCAGAAACAGGCTGGCCAGCTCTAGTGGCGCCTGCGTTACGGAGTCGCGCACGGTGCCGGTGAGCGTGCCCACCTGGCCTAGGCCAGGTGTAGCCGCCAACAGCCAGCATAGGAGAGCTACAGCAATACGCAAGCGAGTAGAAGCGGCCATACCGCAAATAAACGGGTAAACTGCCCTCCGATTGGCTGACCAATAAAATGCCTTAGTTCTTTATTACGCGCATGGTAGAACGCGCACCGTTGGCCTGCTTGCCAGTCAGCAGATACATGCCCGCCGGAATACCTTGCATAGATAAATGCGCTTCTCCCTCGTCGGTTGCGTCCGGCCATCGGTGCACCAAACTGCCCTGCATAGAGTAGAGCTCAAATTGGCCATTTTGGGCAAAATCAGCCGGAATAGTGAGAGTTTCGGTGCTCGTAACCGGATTAGGCCAAGCCGTCAGAGGTTGGAGCGTAGCGGTACGAAGGCTTTCTAAAGGGCCCGCACTCAGAAAGATTTCCTCTGCGGGATTATCTCCCCGCAAGCTGCCGCAGACTACGACCTGTTTAGTTTGCGGATCAACAAACAAGCCAGCTCCCACCGCTGATAAACTCTTGCCAAGTTCATATTGTACCGGCTGTTGGGCACCAGGCAAACCTGCGGATTCGGCGTAAAGTTGCGCTCCGGTTGCGTCTAACACTGTTAGGAGCAAACTATATACATGACTGCCACCAGTTGCGCCCAATACCAAAATGCGGCCATCGGGTAGAGATGCTGCCTGGCTAGGTTGTAGTAAAAGAGTGCTCTTAGAGTAAGCGCGGCTCCAATAAATAGTAGAAGAATTTAATTGCAGCTTATCAAGTTGGCCGTTTGATACTACCAGCACGTCATCACCTCCCAAGGAGACTACATTTGAGACGTAGGTATTGCCTTGAGTTTGGTAGGCCCACGAAGGGAGTGCCGTTTCACGTCCTTGTGTTCCTTGGTCTGAAAGCGCAATGAGCTTCGTGCCGGCCCTGGAGCCCGCATAGGCAAATAAGCCAGTTGGAAGCTGAAATAGATTATATATGAAAGTGGGGCCCGCTGGTATACTTGGTGGGGCAGGGGCAGGTAAAGTGCCTGAAGGAATAGCGAAAGGTACTTGCTGAAGCTGTTCACCAGTTGCTGTTAGGCGTAGCAGTGCTGAACCCGTAGGTCGGTTGGTGGCTATCCAAAAATTGCCAGTCTTATCAAGTGCTATTCCACTGTAGGGTAGTGCCTCGCCAGTTTCTGGCTCAGTGCGCTGCTGCCAAGCAATAGCTCCATCGGTCTTCAGCATAAGCAGTAAGCCCGTAGAAGTAAAAGGGCGGTTTATCACATCCTGCCCCGTGAGCATGGAGAGTAACACCTGGCCAGCTGCATTTTCACAGGCTGCTACAGAGCTTAGTTGAGTGCAATCACTAATGGGGTGGCGCTTAGTCCAGAGCTGATTGCCGCGCTCGTCGGTACGGATCAGGTAAAGCTCCGTGTTGTACCCATTTTTGGCTTGATGATTACCAATGAGTAAGTAGCCCCCATCCTTGAGTTTAAGAAGGCGGCTGCAGGATTCGTGCTCAGCGGTGCCATACAGCCGCTGCCAGGTAGGTTGCGCTGTAGCGTTCCAAGTACCCAGCAATAGCACGAGGAAAACCGAGAAAGGCAGGAGTAAAGTTTTTAGCACAGAATAAAATAATAGAAGGGAAATTGATAGGTTTCTGATGATATAAGGTTAACAATAAATTTGTTATTGCCTTGTCGCACAGTGAAATATATATATAACTTGCTTAGCCTCCAATGAGGTGCTGGCGCGCATTTTCGGCGTCCAGAAACAGCTGCGTTTTAAGCGCATCGAGGCCATCGAACTTCTGTTCATCGCGGAGGCGGGCCACGAATTGTACGGTGAGGGGCTGGTCGTACAGGTCGCCTTCAAAGTCAAGCAAGTGAGCCTCTACAGTCTGAGCCAGGTTGCCGCCCACGGTAGGGCGCACGCCAATATTGAGCATGGCTGCGTGGTGGGTGCCCGCCGCCGTGGTGGCCATTACGGCATATACGCCGCGGGCCGGAATCAGCTTCAGGGACTCCTCACACTGAATATTGGCCGTAGGCCACCCAATGGTGCGCCCCAGCTGCCGGCCCTTTACTACTAGGCCCGTCAGCGGATAATCGTAGCCGAGGTAGCGGTTGGCGGTGGCTACGTCGCCGGCCTCTAGGGCCCGCCGGATGCGGGTGCTGCTCACGCCCACGGCGTCCACGTCTTCGCGCGGAATCTCTTCCACGCTCATGCCGTAACGGTCGGCGTGTTGGCTCAGGTACTCGAAGCCGCCCTCCCGGTTTTTGCCGAAACGGTGGTCGTAGCCAATTACAAGCTTCTTGGTGCCTACCGTGCGCAGCAGAATGTTCTGGATATATTCTTCCGAGGTTGAAGCGGCAAACTCCTTCGTAAACGGAATAATAAACAGGTAGTCAACGCCGTACTCGGCCAGCTTCTGGCTGCGCTCCTCCTGGGTGTTGAGCAGGTGCAGGTCCATGGGTGCCGGGTGGGAGGTAGGCGGGGCCAGCACTAGGCGGGGGTGGGGCCAGTAGGTAATAACAACGGCCGGGCCGCCGCTCTGGTCTGCCACTTCGCGCAGGCGCCGCAAAATCTGCTGGTGGCCCACATGAACGCCATCAAACGTGCCGCTGGTTACTACGGCGTTGCCCAAGTGCGGAAACTGCGCGGGGTCCCGGATGATGTCCATAGTGGAGGGTAAGCTAGATGAAAAGGGGGAGCTGATGAAGCTGCGAAGGTAAAGCACCGGGCCCGACCTTGCGTAGGCCACTCCCCAGTGCCTACGTAAAAGCCCCAGCCGCCGCACTCAGATACGGCCAGTCAGGGCGTGTGGGGTAGTTAAGAAACAGGTGGCGTATCAGGCGCGGCGGCCGCGTCCTGCTGTGACTGATAATACTCTAGGCCAGTCCGGCGCTCGGGCTGCCGCTCCCGGCGCTGCCGCGGCGGACGGTCAGCTTCCCCCTCGGGGCGGGGTGGTCGCAAAGCCTGTATGGCTTCCATGGTTAGGGCATCCTCCAGGCGGTACTCGCCAATACGGGTACGTACCAACTTGGTGAGGTGGGCGCCCACGCCTAGTGCAGCACCATAGTCGCGGGCTAGGCTGCGGATATAGGTGCCCTTGGAACACACCACCCGGAAGTCAACCTCAGGTAGGGCAATGCGCGTCAGTTCAAACTCCCTGATGGTGACCTGCTTGCTCTTAATTTCGGCGTCGTCGCCGCGGCGGGCTACTTCGTATGCCCGCTCCCCGTTCACCTTCACCGCCGAAAACAACGGGGGCGTTTGATTGATAAGACCAACGAAAGGGGCCAGAGCCGCCCGCAGCTCGATTTCGGTGAGGTGGTCGTAGGCCAGTTCTTGGTCTACAGGCGTCTCTAGGTCAAAGCTAGGGGTAGTCTGGCCTAGCCGGAAGGTGCCGGTGTACTCTTTCTCCTGGGCCTGAATCAGGTCGATCTGCTTGGTTTTCTTGCCGGTGCACAAAATCAGCAGGCCCGTCGCCAGGGGGTCGAGGGTACCCGCGTGCCCGATTTTTTTGATGCGCAACGTATTTTTCACCTTGCGCACCACGTCAAACGAGGTCCAGGTCAAGGGTTTATCAAGGAGGAGCACTTCGCCGGCTTCAAAGTCGAAGCGGGCGGGAGAAGTAGGTTGTTCTTCGTTCATCATGGTCTTACAGCACCTGCAGGCTGATGCCCAACGACACCATCACCAAAATCACGACGCCCACCACAATGCGGTAGAAGCCAAATGCCCGGAAGCCGAAGCGCGACACAAAATCTACGAACGACTTCACGGCCAGCAGCGCCACAATGAAGGCCACCACGTTACCAAATAGCAGCAGCTTGATGTCCTCGGAGCCCGGCGCGCTTACTTTATAGGTCTTGTAGAGCTGATACGCGGTAATGACCGTCATAGTCGGGACGGCCAGCAGAAAGGAGAAGTCGGCCGCTGAGCGCCGGTCGAAGCCCTGGGCTAGGCCACCAATAATAGTTGCGGCTGAACGCGAAACACCCGGCACCAGCGCTATGCACTGAAACAAGCCAATTTTGAGGGCCTGCGCAAAGCTAGGCGTAGTCACCTCTTTACGCGGACTGGTAAACAGCTTATCCACGAACAGCAGAACCACGCCGCCTACTACCAGTGAAATAGCAACCACTGTCACGCTTTTCAGCAAATCCTCAATGGTGTCTTTCAGCAGAAAGCCCAAAATCCCGAACGGAATGAACGCTGCCGCCAGCTTAAGGTAAAAGTCAAAGCTCTGCAGAAACCGGCGCCAGTACAGCACCACTACCGCCAGAATGGCTCCAAACTGAATGGAGGTAATGTAGGTATCGGTGAAGGGCAACTGCCCGATGCCGAGCAGGTTGGCGAAAATAATCATGTGCCCCGTGCTGGAAACGGGCAAAAATTCGGTCAGGCCTTCAACAATAGCGAGCAGCAGCGCGTGCCAGTACGACATAGAGGGAGAGTTGGGGAAGTAAACAGGGAGGCTAGTTGCCTAGTGAATGGCGTAGCATAAGCATAGGAGAACGTCATGCTGAGCTGGCCGAAGCATCCTTTCCGCTTTGTCTATGCCAGGTAGTTAGCCAGAGGGAGAGATGCTTCGGCCAGCTCAGCATGACGTTCTGAGCTGGCAGGCGAGTGGCCTAGCGCTTATACGTAGGGGCGGCCGGTGGTACCGTAGTAGGCGGCACAGGCTGAGATGGTACAGTATTCACCGTTGCGGCATCCTTTGCCACGGGGGCGGTGCTGCCGGCGCGGCTCATGATAGCCCAAAACTCAATGCCAAAGCCCACGGCCAGCAGAATGGGGCCCAGCGTAATGCCAAGGAAACCTTCACCGTAATCAGCTGAGTCCAGCATCATCGTGATAAAGCCAGCAGCCAGCACGGCCAGCCCGATGAACATCAGCCGGTAGTTGCGCGGCCCGAAGGCGAAGCGGGGAGTTGTCTGTTCCATAACTGCAAAGGTAGGAGGGTTGGCAGAAGGTGCCGCGCAAATTCAACCAACCGGGTAGTTCATTAATACAAGTCGTCAAGTGACATGCCCGAATACTTGCGCACCGCCCGCCAGGAGCTCAAGAAGCCTATGCCCATGCCTAGCACCACCAGCAGTACAATCAGGGCACCAATCAGGCGCTCATCGCGCAGCAGGCGCAACTCTTCTAACTGCAAATAGGCGTATTGAAGCAAGGCCAAGAGCAGCAGCCCCGCCAGAATACCACCCGCCAGCCCCTGCCACACGGCGCGGCGCAAAAACGGCCACTGAATAAACGCCTGCGTGGCCCCCACCAACTGCATGCTCCGGATAAGGAAGCGTTGCGAGAACATGGCCAGCTTGATGGTATTGTTGATGAGCACCACCACTACAAACGTGAGCACGGCAGCAAAGCCCAGCAGCACCAAGCTCACGTTGCGCAGGTTTTCGTTGACGGAAGTAATCAGGCTTTCCACGTACTCCACCTCAAACACGCCGGGCTGCTGACGTAACTCTTCCTTGATGCGGGCCAGGTTTTTGGCGTCGCCGTAGTCGGCGTTGATTTTGAGCAGGTAAGCGTCGCGCAACGGATTGTCGCCCAAGAAGCGCTGAAAGTCCTCGCCCGTCTGGTCGATGAGCTGCTTGGCGCCTTCTTCCTTGGAAAGAAAGCGCACCTGAGCCTGCCCATTTTTGTAGGCCACGTAAGGCTTATGGGCGAAGTCTTGCTGCAGGCGCAGCAGCTGGGTCTCGGGTAGGTTGCGCTCCAGATAGACCTGCATTTCCAGGTTCTCCTTCACCAGGTTCGACATCTTGTGCGCGTGAATGAGCAGCAGCCCAAACAGCCCAATCACCAGCAGCGCCAGCGTAATGCTAAACACTACCATGGTGTGCGGGTAGCTGCCTAGCTTCTTCTTACGGGTGGTACGCGGTTGGGACATTGGGTAAAGGTGAAGTTGTGAAGAGCGAAGTTATAAAGGCAAAGTTGTGAAAGAAGCAGTTCACAAGTTCACCTTTACATGCTAGTACGGGGGTCTTCCTCAATCTGAAGCTCGCGGGCCTTCCGGGCGTTTTGGTCGCGGCGGCGCAGGCGCTTGCGGGCAAACAGCTCCCGCATCGAGTCGAACTGCTCAGTGTGCAACAAGGAGAGGCCTACGCGGGCCTGGTTGGCAAGCTGGGCCTGGGCCGTCAAATCACGGGGAGTGGTTTCGTAGCGCAGCTTTGCCCTGAACTTGCCATCGGGGCGCAGGTAGTACTCTAGGCTCAAGTCGCCAACCAGCGACGACTGCGCTGTGGGCAGCGGTACGCCGCCGGGCTGGGTGCTCCCCGTAGGCAGGGCGTTGTTGCCGAAGCCCCCTTCCCGCGTTACGCGTAACCGGCCATTGAGGAACGAATAGCTGAGGCGCACCTGCAGAGCTTGGAGCTGCTCCGAAGTCAGACCGTTTAGGTTAAAGCTGATTTCCAGGTTGGGGTCAATCTGGGAGGTTAATAGGCCTAGCTGCGTAGATATGATCTGGCCTAGACTGTTGCCAATAGCATTGTTCTCACCCTGCAACCGAGTTACGGCCAGGGAGCCCACGGGCGTGAGCTGGCGGAACACCACAAGGCTAAACACCTGCCGGTTCAGCTCCTGCTCGTCGTTGCGGAGGGCTGAGAGAAACGGTGCCAGGTCGCCTTCCAGCGACGAGGGAATATCGTTGAATTCCAGATTCAGCCGGATAATAGGCTGCAGCAATGGCCCCGTCAGGTTCATAACGGCCGTAACGGGCACCACCGAGGTGCTGGTTGCCAGTACCGGAGCCAAAGAGGTGCGCTGGGTGTAGGTGGCCGTTACGTTCATTTCGCCGGCCAGTGGGTCGCCGTTCCAGGCAATAGTACCCCCAGGGCGCACCACAAACTCCTTGTTCACCAGGCCCTGTAGGGTAAAGTTGTAGGCCCCGCGCACAATCTCCACCTGGCCATACATGTTGAAGTCGCCGCGCGTATCAATATTCAGGCGCAGTTGCCCACTGCCCGTACCCCTGATAATGTCGCCGGTGCTTTCGTCGAGCAGCATTTCCAAATAGGCATCGGGGGTAATGTCTAGGTTCATATTCAACCGGATACCCGAAATATCCGTCTGGGCCGTGGTGGTAGCTACCGTTTTCGTGCGGGCAGTATCGGGCAGGTTACGGTTCACGAACCGGATGTAGCTGGCTTGCTCGGCTTTGGCGGCGTTGTCGAAAGGCAAGGAAATGCGTGTGCCGGCTTCGCTACGGGCCGTTACGTTAATGAACAGATTGTCGGCCGGGCCGCGCACGAGGGCAGTACCCGTGGCGTAGGCCTGTCCGAAGTACAGCTCATTGTCTTTGCGGGTAGTATTAAGCACCTGCAGTTTCCGGAACGAGGCATTCAACTCCAGCCGCATATCCTGGAAACCCTTCTCGAAGATATTGCCGTTTACCACGCCCGTGTTGCCCTGGGGGTCACGCACGGTTATGTTCTGCAAGGCAATTCGGTCTTCCAGGAAGCGAATTCGGTCGGAGAAGGTATAGGTAGTGCCCAGGTAAATAAACGTCAGCTGCCCGTTGGTTACGTCAATATTTCCCGTGAGCACCGGGGCGTTTAGACGGCCCGTGAGACGCAACGTGCCCAGCGCCGTGCCGCCCAGGTCGCGGAAAAGCGTGTGCAGGAAGGGCTGGGCCAGTTTTACCGGAGCATTGGCCAGCGTGCCGGTGAGGTTTAGCTGCTGCTCGGCCTCGCCGGGCGCAAACGTGCCAGTTACCTGCACCACGCGCTGCTGGTCACGCTCCACATCCAGGTTCACGGCCAGGCGGCTAGCCCGGTTGTCCCAGTCGCCGCGGCCCTTCACGTCGCCAATCAGCACATCATCCATCTTCAGCGAGTCAACTGAGAGCGTAGAATTAATAACCAGCTCATCGTAAATGCCGCTGATGGTGCCCAGCGCATTCACGCGGCCCGCAAACTTCTCCTGACCCGTGAGGCCGTTCAGAGTCGAAAGCTCGAAGTCCTTCACTGTAAGGGCCAAAGGCTTGTTGGCATTCTGAGAGATAAAGCCTTGGGCGCTGATGCTCTGGTTGCCGTTGCTAAGCGTTAGGTTTTGGAAGTCAAACTCCTTGCCGCCCCCCGAAATAACCAGGGAGTTGTCGGGTGCAATCGTCCATTCCTTACCCAGTACATTCACGCCAGAGCGCCGGAATACTACCCGCACGGCGTCGTTGAGGAATACCAGGGCTCCGTTGATCTGGGCGCGGTTGGTGGTGCCGGTTTGGGCCAGGGAAGTAGCAAAGTTGATTTTCTCCTGGTCCCACACGCCTTCCACGTAAAACTTCTCGGTGGCGCCTAGGCCAGGTACGCGCTGCCGTACCGAGGTTACGTTGGCCTGGGCCAGAATCTCGGGTTGGTAGGGCAGCTTAGACGTGTTGAATTCAAAGTCGTTGTTTACGAGCAGCAGGCTGTCGTAGCGCACCTCGTTCACGTGCCCGCCCAACTCAAAAATCGACGTAGGCCCATTCCGGAAGGACCCGTCGATGACCGTTGAGTCCGACACCGTGAGCTGAGGCATAAACACATGCAGCACCGGGTTAGGCTTCTTCAGGTACAGATCGAGCGCAATTTGGTACTCCGGAATGGGGCGCTGACGCTTACGGCGGTAGTAGTTGGCAATGACCTCGTCGTTGCTTTCAAAGTTGAGCTGGTACTCCGTCAGCAGGGTAGATACATCGCGCAGAACAGTGGATGGCGTGAAGTTACCTGCCAAGTTTAGGTTGAGCACCTCAGAGCGCACATTGAGCCGGCGTTGCCCACCCCCAAACTGGCTTACCAAGTCTAGGGTGTCTACGGGAACAGTGCGACCGTTGTAGCTCAGGCGAGAGTTACGTAGGCGGGCATAACCCAGCAACTCATCCAGGCGCAAACCGCGAAACTTCACATCGGCGGTAGTCGCTATAATTACATTCTGCTGGGTGAGACCTAGCGCTTTCAGGCTGGCACGTCGCACTCGGGCGCGCAGGTCAAAGGCCTGCTCTTTCTTATTAAGGTCGATGGTGCCATCGGCGTCGAACTGCAGGTTGGGGTCGTTGGCGGCAATCTTACCCGTAAACGACTCCCGGCTGAAGCGGCCGTTGGTGGTAATGTTGCGGTAGCGGTACCCATTCAGCCAAATGCTCTGCACTGTGGCGTTGGCCGTTACGCGGGCCGTAGCGGGCACAAAGCCTACCCCTTCCACCTTGCCATTGAAGGTCACGTCGCGTATGGTGCGCTCATCGCCCAGCAGGCGACCCAGCTGGAAGCCTGTAGTGCGCACCTGGCCCTCGTAGCTGGAGTAGCGCGGGTCGTCCTTGAATTTCAAGTTAACGTCGGATACCACTGAGCCCAGCGCCGTTTGGAAGGAGCCATTGGCTACGAAGTCGTTGTAGAAGCCCAGGAATTGGCCTTTCAGCTTTACCACGCCCAGGCGCTGCACGTAGGGCCACCCCGAAGCTGGAATGTAACGCCGAATGTCGCGCCCGTCTACTACCGACGGCTGCAGGCGCATCTCCACGAAGCTTTCCCGGAAGTTGGGCAGGCCTTCCACGTTGATGTCGCCCCGCACGCGGCTGTTTTTGCCGTAGGTAATATCCAGGTTTTTGGTGGTGAAGTTGCGCACATACCCCTTCGCCTGACCCGAAATCAGCACGGATTCCTTGAGGTCGCGCACGAAAGGCTGGGGCGCGAACTTGGCAATATCATCGGAGTACACCCGCGAAGGCTGCAGTCGGGCAATGACTTTTACCGAGTCGTTGAAATCGGTGAAGTTGAGGAAGTGCTCGTACTCGAAGCGGATGTAATTGCTGAGCTGGCTGTTCTGCACGCGCAGCATCAGCTTGTCAAACTCCCAGAACTTGTCGCCATAGGTCATGTTGGAGGTAAGCTCCCGGAGCCGCGTGCCCGAGGGCGTATCCACCGTCCGCAACCCTTGAATATTGGCGTGAATGGTGTCGCCCTTAATCCACAGCTGATCGGCATCGGCATAAATGCTGTCGAGACGCATGTGGGCGTAGTCCATGGTGCGGCCATACTCCGGAATGCGCGGCACATTCTGGCGGTCTAGCACAAACCGGCCGTTGCGTAGGCCTATCGATTCAATCTTGAAGTCGAAGGGCTTGCTGACTTTGGTGGTGTCGGAGGGGCCAATTAGCCGCTTCACGGCTGTAATAAACTCCGTGAGGTTGGTGGTGTCGGGGCTGTTCTGGTAGGTAACCAGATTGAAGCGCGGCTCCTCTAAAATTAGCTTGCCCACGTGCAGATGAGAAGGGTCGAAGACCGAGAAGAGGCGGATGTCGGCGTCGGCCCGCCCAATGTTGAACAACTCGTTGCCGCGGCGGTCCAGCACTTGTACTCCCTCTAGCAGCACCCGCGAGAAAGGCCGCACATCAACCCGCCCCACCAGCACCTTCTGGCCGAGCTTGTTGGTAAGCATGGCTGCCGCCCGCTTAGCCAAGTTGGTTTGCACGCTGGGCACCCGTAGCGCTACCAACGCACCCACTACGGCCAGCACTACCACAATGAGCAGCGCAAACAGGACCTTGAGGATGACGGTTATAAAGCGGGGCACGGGCAGCAAATAGGGGAGAGGCAGGAGGCCAGCCAGGGCAAAGATAGCGGGTTACCCCCAAGCGTTGCCTAGCCTACGCACGGCAAGAAACGGGTAGCAACGCGTTGGGGTTGAGCTTTGACAACGCCGAGGCTGCAAGGTTTAGCATTTTGCCCGACCTTTGTCGAACAAGCTAGCAGTTTTCTGGTGTTAAAATGCGAGAAAACTCTCTCGTCCTGACTCTGTAATGGGCGCCTGCTCTGGTTCTAGGCCACCCTCATCAGTTTACCTTCCTCGTATAACCATGCAACATCCCGTTATCCTGGCCATTGAATCTTCCTGCGACGATACCTCGGCGGCCGTAATGGTCGGGGGCGAAATCCGCTCCAATGTGGTGGCCACCCAGCAGGTGCACGAGCAATACGGCGGCGTGGTGCCCGAGCTGGCCTCGCGCGCCCACCAGCAACACCTGATTCCGGTAGTAAATGCCGCTCTCCAAAAGGCGGGTGTGGCAAAGGCCGACCTTGATGCCGTGGCTTTCACGCAGGGGCCGGGCCTGCTCGGCTCTTTATTAGTAGGAGGCATGTTTGCCAAAACCCTGGCCCTGGCCCTGGGTAAGCCCCTGATTGCGGTAAACCACATGCGGGCCCACATTCTAGCGCATTTTATTGAAGAGCCTAGGCCAGTATTTCCCTTCCTATGCCTCACCGTGAGTGGCGGCCACACTCAGCTAGTCATCGTGCGCAGCGCCATGGACATGGAAATTATTGGCCAGACCATTGACGATGCCGCCGGCGAGGCCTTCGACAAAACCGCCAAGCTGCTAGGCCTGCCGTACCCTGGCGGCCCCCACCTCGATAAGCTGGCTCGCGAAGGTAATCCCACGCGTTTCCCGTTCCCAGTGGGTGCCATGCCCGGCTACGACTTCAGCTTCAGCGGACTTAAAACCTCGGTGCTTTACTTCCTGAAGAAAGAAACAGCCCAAAACCCCAACTTTATTCAGGAAAACCTGCCAGACCTGTGCGCCAGCATCCAGTACACCATCATCCAGACGCTGCTGCGTCAGCTGCGTCGCGCCGCCGCCGATAACGGCCTCACGCAAATTGCCCTGGCCGGGGGCGTGGCCGCCAACAGTGGCCTACGCCAAGCCTTGCAGGATGAAGCGGCAGTGCAAGGCTGGCAGGTGTTCATCCCTGCCTTTCAATTCTGCACCGACAATGCCGGTATGGTAGCCATGACGGCCCACTTCCAATACGAAGCCGGTGACTTCGCCGATCAGCTCGTCAGCTCCGACCCACGCTTAAAGCTAGCCTAGGCCACTCGTTCACGCCTTCTCTCGAATTATTCGCAACCTTGCTGCCCGCATTTGCGAACCTTGCTTATGCCGCCTTTCCTGCGGCTACTTTTTCATGGCCAAACAAAAAGACGATACTCCCAAGCGCGTTAACATTCTTAACCGCCGCGCTAGCCACGAATATGCCTTCATCGTGAAGTATGATGCCGGCATTATGCTTCAGGGCACCGAAATCAAGAGCATCCGCGAGGGCAGCGTGCAAATCCAGGATGGGTTTTGCTCCTTCCACACCGATGGTAGCCTGTGGGTGCACAACCTCACCATTGCCAAGTACACTGAGGGTACATACAACAACCATGAGCCCACCCGGGCCCGCAAGCTGCTGCTCAACAAGCGCGAGCTAAAGCAGCTGGCCAACAAAAACCAGGAACAGGGCCTCACCATCATTCCGCTGCGCATGTACGTGAACGACCGGGGCTTTGCCAAGCTGGAAATTGCCCTGGCCAAAGGCAAGAAGCTCTTCGATAAGCGCGAGGACATCAAAGCCAAGGACCAGCGCCGCGAAATGGACCGCGCTCGGGAGTACTAACACAAGTGCTGATGTTGTGCGCTAGCGAATTTGCGAAGCAGGCTTGGTAGGCTCAGATTAAAGCAAGAATTTCGCCCGATAGCAGTTTTGGGTAGTAAAATTCTGCTACTCTGTTACGTGGAGCAGTAGCTATCTTCGCAACTTCATCATCTCACAACGTCACCTTTGGATCACGGAATTTGCGCCCTGAGCGTCGTGCCGGTACGCGCCGAGCCTTCTGATAAGGCCGAAATTGTTACCCAGCTCATCTTCGGGGAGTGCTATTCTATTTTGTTGGTGCAGGGCAACTGGTGCCAGGTGCGCAGCGCCGCCGACCAATACGTGGGCTGGATTGATTTCAAGCAGCACACGCCCGTTACGCCCGACTACCTGCAGGCCTGGCAGGCCCAGGACCACCCCCGCACCCTCGACGTGGTGCAAATGGTGAGCAATACCACAACGCGCATACCAGTGAGCTTGGGCGCTCGTCTGCCGTTTTTCGATGGTATGACCCTGCGCCTTGGTGAGCAGCAGATGTTCTACAACGGCGCCGCCACCAACCCTCAGAACGGCCATGGTCCTCACGGCCCCGTCGACCAGCGCCTGCGTCTGTTGCAGAAAATGGCTCTCACGTTTCTGAAGTCGCCGTACCTGTGGGGCGGCAAGACCATGTTCGGGGTTGACTGCTCGGGCCTCATGCAGCAGCTCTATGGTCTTATTGGCGTGCAGCTCCCGCGCGATGCTCACCAGCAGATCAACGTAGGCCAGGTGGTACACTTCGTGGCCCAGACCCGCCCCGGTGACCTGGCCTTTTTTGATAACGCGGAAGGGCGCATCATCCACGTAGGCGTACTGCTCGAAGACCAGCAGATTCTGCACGCCAGCGGTGAAGTCCGCATAGACCCCCTCGACCACAACGGCATCTACAACCGCGACCGGAAAAAGTATTCTCACAAGCTGCGTCTCATCAAGCGCATTCTGTCGGATGATTGATGGGTACGGTAGGTCGATGGCTATATAGCGAGATATAGTGGGCGTTGGGTTATTCCAATAAATAACCAGCAATCAACCACTACGAGCACTTGTTAATGCGCTAAGAATCATCTAGCTTTCAGGCAGGACAGATTCTTTTTCTTATAGCGCATATGGATCAAAAAGTGCTCGTGTTAAACGGCGACTACACCGCCATAACGCTGTGTAGTGTACAGAAAGCCTTTGTGCTTCTGTTTTTGGAAAAAGCGGAGTTGATTGCCAAGTCAGATGGCGTGATGCGCACGGTAAGCACGGCCTTCCCCAAGCCTAGCATTATCCGGCTGCAGCGGTACGTGCGTGTGCCCTACAAAGGCATTGCCCTGAGCCGTCACAACATCATGAAGCGGGACCATTTCGAGTGCCAATACTGCGGCTCCACCAAAAACCTCACTCTGGACCACGTGTTGCCCAGGAGTAGGGGTGGCGACTCCAGTTGGAGCAACCTGCTTACGGCCTGCTCCAGATGCAACCACGCTAAAGGCCACAGAACCCCGCAAGAAGCCGGGCTCACCATTCGGCAACAGCCCAAAAAACCTACCCTTACCGGATTTCTCAAACTCAGCGCCGGTACCCTCGACCAAAACTGGCACGCCTATCTTCACTAAAACCGACCGCCTCCGGGCTGGTCGGTTTTTTTATTTCTCACAAAAAAGAGCCCCTGGCCTAGGCCAGGGGCTCTTTTTTGTGGCTACGTGAGGCTACTTAGTAACGGTCGGCAGTTTGCTGAGCCGAGCCGCCGCCCGCGAAGGCCAGCAAGTCTTGGTTGAGGCGGTCTTTCTCCGTGATGAACAGGCCGTGCGGGGCGCCGCTGTATTCCACGTACTGAGCGTGCGGCACGTACTGCGTCATCCGCTCGCCGCTCACTTTGGCCGGTACCGTATCGTCGCTGCTGCCGTGGATAACCAGCGTGGGCACTTGGATGGCGCCTAAGTCCTGGCGGAAGTCAGTGGCGGCGAAGGCATACACGTCTTGCTCAGTAGCGCGGGGCGAAGCCAACTGGCAAATCGACTGCATCCAGTCCAGCGTAGCTTGGCTTACGGGGTGGCTAATTACGCCCACACCGAAGAACTGCTTGCCGAACGTCTGCAGGAAGTCGAAGCGGTCTTTGTTGATGCCCTCTACCATTTTATCGAATACTTCCTTGTCGGCGCCGTCGGGGTTGTTATCGGTTTTGAGCAGGAAAGGAGTTACAGCCGAAACAAACGCCACGCGGCTAACGCGGGCACCGCCGTGCCGGCTCATGTAGCGGGCTACCTCGCCGCCACCCATTGAGAAGCCTACCAGCGTCACGTTCTGCAGGTCCAACGTGTCTAGCACGGCCTTGAGGTCGTCGGCCAGCGTATCGTAATCGTTACCTTCCCAGGTTTTGGAGGAATTACCAAAGCCGCGGCGGGTATAGGCCACTACGCGGTGACCGTGCTTGGGCAGCTCAGCCAGCTGATATTCCCACATTTCATAGGAAGCGGGCCAGCCGTGAATCAGCACGATGGGGTTACCCTCGCCTTGATCGATGTAATGCAGTTTAACGTCGTTGCCGTTGGCATCGGTGCCAGCTTTGATGTAGCTCATGAAAGTCAGGTTTAGGAGGTGTAGAAATGGAGGCTAATTGAGTTGATACATACGTTTGGGGGAGAGTATCGATGAGCTTACGCCAATAAGTTGTACACCTATTCTGAATCTCCTTCCTTTGAGCGGATGAGCTATATATTCCGCCCCCGTTTAGATGCCAGTACAGGTAGCATAGTTGCCAAAGCAGGCCTAGGCCTGTTGCTGGTTGCCTGCCAATCCAAATCTGATACCGCCGCTACCACCACGGGCGCAGCACCACCTACCACCGCGGCGGCGACCAATCCATCCAATTCGCCGGGCGCGTGGTACCGGCAGTACCGCGGCGTGGTGCCCGGCACGCCCGATACCGTGACGCTACACCTGCAGAGCTTTGGCAAAAGCCGCGGCGACTTCAGCGAAAACCGCATCTGGGGTTTCTACGCTACCGCCGACGGCCAGCCCCACGAGGTAAGCGGCACCAGCAGCTCTCCCGATAGTATTACCCTCCGTACCAGTGGCCTACCGCAAACAGGAGAGGGCCCAGCCTGGCGGCTAAAGCAAAACGGCTTCCTGCTGGTGGGCTCTCAGCAGGGCCAGCCACTGCAGTTCCGGCTGGTGCAGCCCCCTGGCGGTATTGGCTTCGTATCTCGGGTTTTCACTGATTCGGTGCCCGCCCGGCCCAACCACCCGCAGGATTCCATCTTCGGCCGTACACGCCTGCACGCCCTACTGCCTACCAGCGGGGCCGCGCAGCAAACCATCCAGTACCATCTGCTGCGCGGCCTGCGCGGCGATACCGTTGATACTACGCCTAATCCTACCCTGGCCGCCGTGTGGCAGCAAAAGCGCGACGCGCTGAAGGACTACCAGCAAGACGTAGGGCCCCTGGTAGAAGCTGCCCTGGCCGATACCAGTAGTTCTTACCGCCCGGCTGCTACTCTTAACTATGAAACGGAAGCCGATACGTACGTGCTCTGGAACAAGGGTAATCTGCTTAGTATTGGGTTCTTTGTCTTTGATTATAGCGGCGGTGCCCATGGTAACTACGGCACTACCGTGCGCAGCTACGACACCCGCACTGGCCGACCCCTGCGCTACTCCGACATCTTCCGGCCCGGTACTGAGCATGCCCTGGAGAAGCTGCTAGGCCAGTACGCCCGGCTCACCCTCGGGCTCCGGCCCGGTGAGCCCCTGTCCAAAGCTCTTTTCGAGAATACACTCCCCGTTACGCACAACGTGTTTCTTACTAGTGGTGGCGCCGTGTTCGTATACGTACCTTACGAGGTAGCCTCGTACGCCCAGGGTGAAATCCGGGTGTTCGTGCCTTTCTCGGCGCTGCAACCTCTGCTGCAACCGGGCCTGCCCGTAGGCGGTGGGAGGGAGGTAGTGCGTAAGTAATACCGGTAGTGAGACTTCAGACTGGCCTAGCAACTACTTATGTGAGCGTAAGTAGTTGCTAGGCCAGTCTGACTTTGCTCGTTATGGCCACTGTGACCGCCCGATTCTTGTGCGTAGTGCAACCAACTGGCTTACGTACAAAATACCGCCCTTTGGCACCTTATCAAGTTCATCGGTATTAGAAGGAGTATCTTTACCCCCGACTTCTTCTCACCACCATATGCAAGCACCCAAATTCTCGGCCTCGCGCTCTTTTCACCAAGAGCTGAAACGCCGGACCAATGCCTACTTCGCCGAGGCAGGAAAATCAACTACCGGCGGCAAAACCCTGTTATTCAAAGCTATTCTGCTTACTGCTGCCTTCGTGGCAGTGTACCTCCACCTAGTGTTCTGGACACCCACTGCCTGGTTAGGCATCCTGGAGTGCGCCTTGCTCGGCGGCATCGGGGCCGCCATTGGCTTCAACGTGATGCACGACGGCGCCCACGGCTCCTTCAGCAAGCGTAAATGGGTTAACCAGTTCGCAGCCTTTACTCTCAACGTAATGGGTGGCAACTCCTTCATGTGGAACATGAAGCACAACCTCATCCACCACATGTACACCAACGTGGAAGGTGTGGATGATGACCTGGATGCTCAGCCCTGGCTGCGTCTGAGCCCTGAGCAACCCCGCCGCAAGCTCCACCGCTTCCAGCACCTGTACTTCTGGTTCTTCTATGCCCTGCTCTTCATCGCCTGGATTTTCTACATGGACTACCAGAAGTATTTCCGTGGCAAAATCGGTGAAATGGCTATCAAGAAGATGTCTGCCTCTGACCAAGGCGTATTCTGGGGCTTCAAGGTGCTGCACCTAGGCCTGTTCGTGGCCCTGCCCATTTACACGGTGGGCTTCCTGGGCTGGCTGGTAGGCTTCTTGGTGTTTATGGCCGTGGCCGGCTTTACCCTGAGCATCGTGTTCCAACTGGCGCACACGGTGGAGCACACCAGCTTCGTGGTGCCTCACGCTACCACCAACAAGATTGAGGACGAGTGGGCCATCCACCAGATCAAAACCACCGCCAACTTCGCTACCGACAATAAAGTCATTAGCTGGCTGGTAGGCGGCCTCAACTTTCAGGTAGAGCACCACCTGTTTCCTAACATCTCGCACGTGCATTACCCCGCCCTGAACAAGATTATTCGGCAGGTGTGCGAGGAGTTCAATATTACATACAATGAGTACCCCAAGATGCGCTACGCCGTGGCTTCCCACGTTGCTCACTTGCGGGAGCTAGGTCGCAAGTAGTCTCGGCTAGGCCTATTAACTAAAGAGCCCCTCACTGCTAGCGGTGAGGGGCTTTTTGGTTTTGCTGCTTACTGAGAAATGACTCGGAAGCCTGGGATGTCGCGCACGTTTTGCTCCCAGTGAATCATTTCCTCCAAAAACTCCTGTACGTGGTGCAAAATAATATCAGAGGTTAGCTCTTCAGGCTCGAAGCTATCTAGGAATTTGGGCTCCCCGCAGTCCTTCAGCTCCACAATCTCGGGGTACTGAATGCTTACGTATACCCGTGAGTCGGAAAGTTGGGAGTAGAGCAGGGCGCCGCCTTTCTTTACATAGTGGCGGAAGTCGGTCTCATGTTGTTGCTCGTCGTGCAATACGGTTTTGATGCCGCTGGGAGAGGAGTTAAATGACAGAAATATCACCTCCCGATTCTCCAAGTAATTATCAGTATCCACGTACCAATTCAGGTTCACTTCCCGCTGCACCTCGTTCAGCTGCTCCAGCAGCAGGTTCCGAGTATCGTTCTTCCAGGTAGCTCTCCTGGTTTCGATCTTGCTGAGGATTTCCTTGTAGGCAACGCTGGTCTTTCTGATAATCTCTAATCGGGTCATGAAGCGAGTGTTTATGTGACAATGGTTGAGATACGAATACTGAGCAATACGAATAGTTAAGTAGATAGATAGGGTATATCGAGGAGATGCAATATCTACTTCTCTTTGCATCTTGTTCAATAGCGTTTGAGAATGAACAGAAGGGCAAGAAAATCAACCGTTACTCGGAACAAGTGGTTAATTAGAGTTCAGAATAATAGGAGGAATATATTAGCTATAGCTACAGTGGTGCTGCTATTTACTGGCCTAGAAGTAAGCCGCTGGAAATGGCGAAACTATAAGAGAGAATGGCCGCGAAGTAACAGGCTATGTTATTGGCTCAAATAGCAAAAACATTCGTGTTACTTACTGTATACAAGAGAAAAGGTATGAGGTGACCGTATCGAATCACGGATCAAATCTAGTTTCAGGGGATAGTTGTAAGCTGAGATACAACCCACGATGCTTTAAGGATGTCGTTCTTATATCAGACTGATTGCATCCAACTTATTTAGACAGCAAGACGGCATTTCTAACTCTCCCCAAACTTCCGTATCTTTGCGCCCCCGCCAGGGTGGCGGGCCGGAGCTTTGGCTCTGTGTATCAAGTAAAAACGCGTTCCGGAGTTGGCCCTGTGCCGGACGTGTAGAGCAGGGCTATAAGCAAACTAATGGCAGAGTTAGTAGACAACTTCGACTGGGACAATGTTGGAGCCAACAGCTTCGGTGGTAACTACACCGCTGAGCAGCGCGCCGAGATGGAACAGATGTACGGTGAGACCCTCACGACGGTACAGGAAGAAGAAGTAGTAAAAGGCACCGTGGTAGGCATCACCGACCGCGATGTAATCCTGAACATCGGCTTCAAATCCGATGGTCTGGTGTCTATCACTGAATTCCGTGACCTGACCGACCTCAAAATCGGTGACCAGGTAGAGGTATTCATTGAAGACCAAGAAGATGCCAACGGTCAGCTGATCCTGTCGCGCAAGAAGGCGAAGATCAAGCAGGCTTGGAAAGCTATCTATGACGCCCTGGAAAACGACACCGTGCTGGAAGGCGTGGTAAAGCGTCGTACCAAAGGTGGTCTGATCATGGATCTGGACGGCGTTGAGGCCTTCCTGCCCGGCTCGCAGATTGACGTGAAGCCTATCCGTGACTTCGACATCTATGTTGGTCGTCGCATGGAAGTGAAAGTGGTGAAAATCAACGCCGCTTTCGACAACGTGGTAGTTTCGCACAAAGTCCTGATCGAGAAAGACCTCGAGAAGCAGCGCGAAGCCATCCTCAACAACCTGGAGAAAGGCCAGATCCTCGAGGGTGTTATCAAGAACATGACCAACTTCGGTGTGTTCATCGACCTCGGTGGCGTAGACGGTCTGCTGCACATCACCGACATCTCGTGGGGCCGCATCGCTCACCCGAGCGAAGTACTGCAGCTCGACCAGAAGCTGAACATCGTAGTTCTGGACTTCGATGAAGCCAAGAAGCGTATCAGCCTCGGCCTGAAGCAGCTGACTCCTCACCCATGGGATTCGCTGCCCGCCGATATGGGCGTAGGCTCGAAGGTGAAAGGCCGCATCGTGAACGTTGCCGACTACGGTGCGTTCATGGAAATCATCCCCGGCGTAGAAGGCCTGATCCACGTTTCAGAAATGTCGTGGAGCCAGCACCTGCGTAACCCACAGGACTTCATCAAGCAGGGCGACGTAGTAGAGGCTCAGATCCTGACCCTCGACCGCGAAGACCGCAAGATGAGCCTGGGCATCAAGCAACTGAGCGAAGACCCATGGACTCGCGGCGACTTCGCTACGAAGTACGCAGTAGGTACCAACCACAACGGTCTGGTGCGCAACCTGACCAACTTCGGCCTGTTCGTTGAGCTGGAAGAAGGTGTGGACGGCCTCGTGCACGTTTCGGACCTGTCATGGACCAAGAAGATCAAGCATCCTTCGGAAGTAGTGAAGGTAGGTGATCGTCTGGACGTGGTAGTTCTGGAACTGGACGTTGCTAACCGTCGTCTGGCCCTGGGCCACAAGCAGCTAGAAGAAAACCCCTGGGATACGTTCCAGACGGTATTCACCCCCGGTTCGGTGCACAAGGCTACTATCACCGAGAAAAACGACCGCGGTGCTGTTCTCGAGTTGCCGTACGGCATCGAGGGCTTCGCTTACCCCAAGTCGCTGGTGAAAGAAGATGGCAGCAACGCTGAGAACGGCGAATCGCTGGACTTCCGCGTAGTTGAATTCTCGAAGGATGACCGTCGCATCGTGCTGTCACACACTGCCGTGTTCAACCAGTCTCAGGAAGATGATTCCCGCAACGCTAAGTTCGCGAAGAAGAAGCCCGCTGCTGGTGCTGCTCCCGCCCAAGGCGAAGGCAAAATCAGCGACCTGAAGAAGCCACAGGCGGCTGAGAAGTCGACCCTCGGTGACCTGGATGCTCTGTCGGCTCTGCGCGACAAGATGATGGGCAGCGAGCGTCAGGCTGGTGAGCAGAAGCTCTCCGCTAAAGATGCTCCCGCTGAAGGTGGTATCCTGTCGGCTGTAACGGGTGCTGCTTCGGCTGCTATCGACAAGGTAACGGAAGTTGCCGGCGACGTAGTAGACACCGTGAAGCACGCTCTCGGCAACGATGATGCTGACAAAAAAGAAGACGAGAAAGCCTAAGCTTCCTTCTCTCTAAGCAAAAAGGCCCCGGAGCAATCCGGGGCCTTTTTTGTTGCCATCTAATTGCACGCAAGAGAAGTACTGGAGCTGCACTCAAATGATCAATGTCTTAGCTAACCGCTAGGCCACCCCAGTTGAATTGGCAACTGCTTCATAGATGCGTAAAATTTCTCTCACTGCTCCAATTAGTTACCAACGCACCTGGGTAAAAACTGACCTGCACTTTGGCTTAAGTCGGATTAAAGCGTATGTTTGCATCCTCAAAACCACTGGTGACGTGACCGAGTGGCTAGGTAGAGGTCTGCAAAACCTCCTACAGCGGTTCGAATCCGCTCGTCACCTCTCTTACAATTCCTGTTTTCTAGAGTACGCTTTGTGTGCCCCGGTCGATTAGCCCCGACCGGGGTTTTTGCGTTTTAAGCCTCGCCCAACTATAACACCTAGCCTAGGCCACCGTACTGCGATATTAAGGTCACTCTGCTCGCAGCTGAAACAGAAGCCCGGAACAGCATGCAAGAGCATGCTTTTTCAAAATTCTTGGTGCCTGAGAATGACTTAGGTGCCCCTAGCAAGCCAGCAGAAGAGAAAAAGCCTTTCTTGCGGTATTATCCCTACATTTCGTTTCTGCGTAAGAGCGCGCACGCAACTACTTCTTTCCCGTTCATCATCCATGAAAATTATTGACCTCCGCACGATGCGCGGACCCAGCTACTGGTCCGTGAAGCACTTCAAGCTCATCGTAATGAAAGTCGACATGCAGGACTTGGCCGACGCGTGGTCGAATACAGTGCCCGCGTTAGCGGAGCAATTACCGGACCTGCTACCGGAGCTAGCGCAGCCGCAAAACAATGATTCCAGCAAATCAGCGCAGAAAAATCCGCCTCTCACCCAAGAGCAACTGGCCGATGGTGAGCCGCTAGGCCACGTGATTCTGCATGTAGCACTGGCACTGCAGCGCACAGCCGGCATGCCTGTGCACTGGGGTAAATCGTATCCGGCGCATCAGGAAGGAGTAGAATTTGTTGTGTTTGCTTATCAGGAGGAGCGCGCCGGTCGGATGGCTGCCGAGGCTGCCGTGCAAATCGTAGATGATTTGTGCCACCAGCGTTCTGTTAGTCTTAAGCCCGTAATTGAGGAACTGCACGAGATTCGGGAAGAGGAGTTTTTCGGGCCTAGCACCTGGAGTATAGTATCGGAAGCGGCTTCGCGCAATATCCCCTACATCCAGCTCAAGAACAGCAGCATTATTCAGCTAGGGTACGGCGTAAACCAAAAACGCATTTGGGCCACCACTACCAGCTATACCTCCCACGCGGGTGTAGAGGTAGCCGGCAACAAAAACCGGACGAAGGCAATGCTGCGGGATGCAGGTGTACCAGTACCAAGCGGCACCACCGTGTACTCAGAAGAAGGACTGCGCGACGCTATTGAAGAACTGGGCTTCCCCATTGTGACCAAGCCCCTGGATGGCAACCATGGCAAAGGAGCTACCATTTGCATCCGAGACTGGGAAGGCGCGGTAGAGGGCCTAAAGGCTGCCCAAGTGTATTCACGCGCGGTAATTGTGGAGCGCTTTATTGAAGGGCACGATTACCGTATGCTAGTTGTGAATGGCAAACTGATTGCAGCGGCCAAGCGCACGCCGGCGGCCGTAAAAGGCAACGGCACGAGCACTATTCAGCAACTCATCGATGAGGTAAATACAGATCCTCGTCGGGGGATAGGTCACGAGAAAGTCCTGACCAGCATTAAAGCCGACCAGCACACCCTCGATATCCTTAAAACCCACGACCTGACCCTCGACTCGGTGCTGCCGGCCGGACAGGAAGTGTACCTGAAGAGCACAGCTAATATTAGCACGGGTGGTACCGCTACTGATGTCACCGATTTAGTACACCCCTACAATGTGTTGCTGGCCGAGCGAGTAGCGGGCATCATTGGCCTCGATATCTGCGGCATCGACTTGCTGACCAACGATATTGCCGTGCCGCTAAATGAGGCGCGGGGTGCAGTGATTGAAGTAAACGCTGCTCCTGGTTTCCGGATGCACATTTCGCCTACTGAGGGCTTGCCGCGTAACGTGGCGGCGCCGGTGGTAGATATGCTATTCCCGCGGGGTAGCACTGCTCGTATTCCAATTATGGCCGTAACCGGCACTAATGGCAAAACCACCACTACGCAGCTTATTGCGCACGTAGTAGCCACTGCTGGGCATCAGGTGGGATACACCACCACCAACGGTATCTATATTCAGGGCGTGCAGCTGCAAAGCGGCGACTGTACGGGCGGCCAAAGCGCCGAGTTTGTGCTGAAAGATCCTACCGTGAATTTTGCAGTGCTGGAAACGGCCCGCGGCGGTATGTTGCGCTCCGGTCTGGGCTTTCATACCTGCGATGTAGCGGTAGTGACCAACGTAGCCGCCGACCACCTAGGCCTCCGCGATATATACACCGTGGAGGAAATGGCTAACGTGAAAGGAGTACTGCCCCGTACTGTGCGCAAGGATGGGTATGCCGTTCTGAATGCTGACGACGACTTAGTGTATGCAATGCGCGAGAAGGTTGACTGCTGCGTGGCGCTGTTCAGCATGAACGAGCACAACCCCCGCATTCGGGAGCACATTGAGCACGGTGGCCTAGCGGCGGTGTACGAAGAAGGCTACATCACGATTTACAAGAACAGCTACAAGCTGCGCATCGACCACGCCACGGCCTTCCCAATTACGTTCGGTGGCCGGGCTACCTTCAACATCGAAAACTCACTGGCGGCAGCCTTGGCCTGCTATTGCTATGGGTTCGATAAAGAGCAAATCAAACAGGGGTTGCGCACGTTTGTGCCCTCCGCGGCCAAAATGCCAGGCCGGATGAACACCTACAAGTTCCCTAAGTTTGAAGTCATCGTCGACTACGCCCACAATACGCACGGGATTGAGAAGTTTGCTCAGTTCCTGGGGGCCACTGAGGCCACGCGCAAAATTGGGGTAGTATCAGGCCTAGGAGACCGGCGCGACGAGGATACGCTCAGCTTTGCCCGGGTCGCTGGTAAAATGTTTGATGAAGTGGTGTTGCGACAAGACCGTGACCTGCGTGGCAAGACCGCCGAGCAGCTCAAGGAAATCATGATGCAAGGGCTGCGTTTAGATGCGCCGGAGTTGCCTATCACCTACATCGAAAACGAGATGGATGCCATTGATCATGTGCTGAGCACTGCACAAGAAGGCTCCGTAATCGTGCTGCTCACAGAAAACATCAAGGATACCATCAAGAAACTCGATGAGTATGAGGCCAAAACCAAGGCCCTAGTATAAGTCAATATCCAATGCTCCATAACAAAGAAGGCCGCCCAAGAGGGCGGCCTTCTTTGTATAGTTAAGGCTAGGAAGTGGCCTAGGCCTATTTCAGCGTGAAGGTGGTTTTGCCGATCATAACGCCCCCTTCATACAGCTCTACCGTGTGCAAGCCGGTTTTGTACGCAGCACCTTTGGCGTACAGAAACTGCACAGGCTGACGGGTGTTGTCGAATACGATGTCTTGCTTAGCCGTGTAAAATGCCTCAGAGCCATCAATAGTAAATGTGCCACCACCGGTGCTCAGGTTATACAGGGCTGCACCGTCTGGCTCAATCAGACGCATCATGATCTGCTTGGTTTCCTTCGGCGACACGTCGTTGCGGGCCAGGTTGAACGTTACCTTCACCTTCTCCACGCGCCGAGCCTTGAACTCGTTGTCATCGTCGTCTTTCTCCTTGTTGCGGCTGTTAACTACTCCAACCCGGATATTCTCGGCCTGCAAACGCGAGGCAATAGATACTTTCTCCGACAGCTCCTGGTTGGAGCGAACTACCGTGGAGATGGTGTCAGTCAGTTTGTTCTGACGCTCCTTGAGCGTAGTGGTTTCAGTGTAAAGCGCTTCGTTGTCGGCCTTCAACTGGGCAATTTCTTCGTCTTTTTTGCGCAGCTGATTTTCGAAGTTAGCAGCCCGTTGCTTGAAGCGGCGCTGCTCGGCAATGCTAAAGCTACCGGCTTTGAAGGAGCGTAGCCGGAGCAGGTCGGCGTTAATCTGGGCCAGCTTAGCTTCCAGCGAATCGTTGGCGAGGCCCATGCCCTGCACTTCCTGGCTCTGCCGCTCAAAATCAGCTTTTAGAGCTTCGTACTGCTTGATCTGTTCTTCCAGCTTGGTGTCTTTCACCTGTACTTCCGACTGCAGCTGCTCATTCTGCTGCGTCTTTTGCCGATTCATGTAGAACAGAAAGCCATTGATGCCGACCAAGAGCAGGACAAGGGCGATAAGCAGGAGCCATTTGTTATTGTTCTTTGGTTCGGGGCTGTTGTCTTGTTCCATGGAAGGAGAGGGGGTTAAGTGAAGCCCGGATGGTCCGGACGAAGGCATTACCTTTAGGGCAAAAATAACGGAGTTCCGTACCCAGGCAAGTCCCAAGATACAATCCTGCCACCATATGCAACTGGATTATACCCTTGATGCTGCGTATTGGCAGCAGCGTTATGCTACCGGCCAGACGGCCTGGGATACAGGTGCGGTAACGCCGCCACTGCGAGATTATTTTGCGCAGCTGGGCCCGCCAGATGCACGCCGCATCCTGATTCCGGGCGTGGGACGAGGCTATGAGGCTGAGTACCTGCATTATGCTGGTTGGTCGAATGTATTTGTAGCCGATGTGGCCGCGGCCCCCCTGCACGACCTGCAACAGCGGGTGCCTGACTTCCCGCTAGGCCACCTGCTGCAACAGGATTTTTTTCAGCTGCCCGTTTCGCTGCCCTACGATATGCTGGTGGAGCAGACCTTCTTCTGCGCCCTCGATCCTGACCTGCGGCCCGCGTACGCCCAGCACTGCGCCGAGTTGCTGCGTCCCGGAGGTACGCTGGTAGGCCTCTTATTTGCGACTACCTTTAGCCAGCCTGGGCCACCGTTTGGCGGCTCCCGCGAAGAGTACCACGCGTACTTTCAACCATACTTCAACTTTGTGCACTTCGATACGGCTTTCAATTCCATTCCGCCCCGGCAGGGTCGGGAGTTGTTTATATGCCTGAGAAGAAAATAATGGGGTGGCCTAGGCCACTTGTCTCTGTTCTATACACCCGCCAAGCTTCGGCTAAACTCTAACCTGCGCTTTCATGCTACAAACTCTTGCTAACACGCTGCCGCATTTCCGCAATACTAATTCTGGCCAATTTTTCCTGATGGCCGGGCCCTGCGTGATTGAGGGCGAAGACATGGCCCTGCGTATTGCCGAACAGGTGCGCCACATTACGGATAAACTCCAGATTCCGTACATCTTCAAAGGCTCCTACCGCAAGGCCAACCGCTCCCGCCTCGATTCTTACACAGGTATCGGCGACGAAAAGGCGTTGCGTATTCTAGAGAAAGTAGGCCGCGAGATTGGTGTGCCAACCGTTACCGACATCCACGAGTCGGAGGAAGCAGCTATGGCCGCCGAGTTTGTGGATGTACTGCAGATTCCGGCCTTTTTGTGCCGACAGACCGACTTGCTCATTGCTGCCGCTAAAACTGGCAAAGTTGTAAACGTGAAGAAAGGACAGTTTCTGTCTGGTGAGTCGATGCAGTTTGCCGTGGATAAAGTGCGCCAATCGGGCAACGAGAACGTGATCCTGACCGACCGTGGCAACACCTTTGGGTACGCCGACCTAGTGGTAGACTTCCGGAACTTGCCAGTGATGCGCGAGTTTGGCGTGCCCGTGGTGATGGACGTAACGCACTCCTTGCAGCAGCCCAACCAGAGCAGCGGCGTAACGGGAGGCAAGCCAGCCCTGATCGAGACTATTGCCAAAGCCGCTATTGCGGTGGGCGCCGATGGCCTGTTCATTGAAACTCACCCAACCCCCGCCACCGCCAAATCTGATGGCGCAAATATGCTGTCACTTGATCGGTTGGAAGACCTACTGATTAAGCTCACGCGCGTGCGGGAAGCGGTGCGTTAGGCCACTTCTTTTGCTAGCAAATGGGTGCCAACGGAGGCCACATTTTGCAAAAACATACGCTATATTTGTTTCGTTGAAAACGAAAGTAGCAGAGAGCTTGCGCCCCCTGCTACCGTTACCGCTACAGTCCGAAAAGGAGGTATACGCCTCCGATTCCGCCTAAAGCGGCCACTACTTTTACCATGAAAGTAGTGGTCACATGAATGGAGCATTCAAACTGAAGCCCATCCATGTTTGTACGACCCTTGTCCATAACGACTGGATTTGAGGGTGGCCTAAACACCCTTCTTATCCTGAAGCCCGTGCCCCAAGCACGGGCTTCGCTGTTTTAAGCAGCCGCGTTGGCGGGGTGACAACCGTACGTTTGCCAAATATACTAGCATTCAACGGCTCTTATGCTACTGTGGTTAGTATTTTTAGTTTTGGTTGAGCTTGATGCTTAAGCAGAAAGTCGGCGAGTATGCTCTAGCAGCTTATCTAAGAAGTTATCAAACCGCAGGATAAAGTGCTGTTTAGGCTGCTTGCGCCGGAAGAATACCAATCCAATGAAGAACAAATCAATGGTCAGGGTAACATCTGGATGCTGTTGGATGGCCTTCCAGGCACGGGTCATTTCTTCCGACCAATGGATATCGTCCAATACAAATACGCTGTCATCGGTACGGTGCGCATTCATCAGCTCGAAATAGCGCAGGGTGGGCTCATAACGGTGGTTGCCATCGAAGAACGCAAAGTCAACGGGGGCATTGAGGGCCGCTAGCGCCGGTGCGAGGGTCTCGTCAAGGTTACCTTCCCGGAGCTCTACATTACCTAGGCCTAGAGCAGCAAACGTTTCGCGGGCAACGGCTGCCGTTTGCGGGCAGCCCTCAAACGTGAGCACACGCGCGCGAGAATCGGCCGAAGCCAAGTAAGACGTCGTAAGGCCTAGAGATGTGCCCAATTCAATCACCGTGCGTGGCTGAAACGCATTCACTAGCCGGAACAGCAGCTGCGCGAGCGGCCGGGGCTTGGCAGCAGCACGAGCAATGTCGCGGATGCGGCGGGTTCGGCCGGCCCCTGTGTGCGAGCCAGCCCCAAAGTCACGCACCTGAATACTGGTTGAGCTCTGTAACAGCTCCCGGCGCCGGGTTTCAATGGGTTCGTAAGCGGCAAACTGCCCATCATGCCCAATTACGTGCGCATACAGGCCAAAAACGAAAGGCGAGTGTAGCCCATGCGTGTTGCCTGATTGCAACAGAAACCGGAGGTAGCTAAGAAGTTGAAACAGCAAAATACGAACGTGAGGAGAAGAGCGACCCGTACTACTGGCCTAGCCGCTGACTGAAATGTGCCCAGCAAAGCTACGCGGCTTTTTAAGATCGAATAGGCTACTCAGCCAGCACAGAAACGCCTTTCTTCAACCAAGGCAACAAGCTGCTCTGGGAAGAAAGGCGTTTCTGTGCTGGCCTAGGGCAAGCAACTATTAGTTCAAGCGGTACGGAACCACAAGCGTAAACTCGGGAATTTCAACAGCAAACTCGCTGCCATCCATCAGGCGCTCCATCTGGTATGAGCCCCGCATCTTGCCAAGTCCCGACTTAAGGTTACAGCCCGAAACATACTGGTGCGATTCGCCAGGTTCCAGTACGGGCTGCTGGCCTACTACGCCTTCGCCTTCTACTTCGCGCACGGCGCCGTTAGCATCGTAGATGTACCAATGGCGGCGCAGCAGTTTAACAGTAAATTCACTGTCGTTGCGGATATCAATTTTGTAAGCGAAAACGTAATGTTCCTGACCTGGGCTCGAATAGTCGGGCAGGTAATTGGTGGTTACGCTAACGGTGACACCCTGTGTTGTGGTCGTATTCATGGCTCCTGAGGTCCGGGGTGGGAGAAAGCTAACAGCCGTATTAGGAATTTAGTTTATCTACGCAGCCAGAGCTCCAAGAGGCTTAACCAACCGCAAAATAATATACTCCTGTATGTCTGTAAAGATAGAAGAAAGCTGGCGCAAGGTACTCCATGCCGAGTTCGAAAAACCGTATTTTCAGCACCTGATTGCCTTTGTAAAGGGCGAATATGCCACGGCTACAGTATACCCGCCCGGGCCGCTAATTTTTCACGCCTTTGATGCCTGCCCCTTTGATAAGGTGAAAGTTGTGATTCTAGGCCAGGACCCATACCACGGTAAAGGGCAGGCCCATGGGTTAAGCTTCTCGGTGGCCGAGGGTGTCCGGACGCCTCCTTCCCTGCAGAATATATTCAAAGAGTTGCAGAGCGACCTGCCAAACACGCCTCCAGCCCCTAATGGCAACCTCGACCGCTGGGCTGAGCAAGGTGTGCTGTTGCTTAATGCCACCCTCACGGTGCGCGCGGGCGAGCCGGGTAGCCACCAAAAGAAAGGGTGGGAGCAGTTCACCGACGCCGTAATCCAAAAGATATCGGAAGAGAAAGAACATGTAGTATTCATCCTGTGGGGGGCCTACGCGCAGAAAAAGGGCGAAATCATAGATACTCGCAAGCACCTCGTGCTCAAAGCCGCTCATCCATCGCCTTACGCCGCCGACCGTGGTTTTTTTGGCTCCAAGCCCTTCAGCCAGACCAATGCATATCTGGAGAAAAATGGCCTAGCTCCCATCAATTGGTAGCTAACCAAGTCACGATATAAAAGCAAAAACGCCTTCCTCTCATGAGAGGAAGGCGTTTTTGCTTTGGAAGGCTAAGGACACAAATCCATGCCCATCAATCAACCTCGGTGTTAATCAACCAAGTTGAACAAGCGGTTCCAGCGGATCTTTTTCAGGAAAGATGCGTGTGGGTCTATCGACAACCAAATAAGCACTGCTTTCCCCACTATGTGGTCTTCGGGTACAAAGCCCCAGAAGCGGGAATCAAGTGAGTTGTGGCGGTTGTCGCCCATCATAAAGTAGTAATCCTGCTTGAAGGTATAGCTCGTGAGCGGCTGACCATTCTGCGTAATTACTCCGTTCGGGTCCAGCATCATGCCATCATTGTGCTCGTAGCGTAGAATAATCTTCTGGTACAACGGCGTGTTTTGCGGCGTGAGCTGCACCGTCTGACCTTTCTTCGGAATCTGAATAGGACCGTAGTTGTCCTTGTTCCAAGTAGGATAAGGCGGGTTAGCTAAGGGTTGGCTATACGGCGCGTCAGGGTTATTTGGGAATACTTGCTGTCCAGGCTCAGGCTGCCCAGCCGGGGTTTTCAAATCAATGATGCCTTTTACGTATGGCTGTTGCTTGAAGTAAGCTACTGCCGCCGGCGTCATGTTTACGCGATAACCATCACCATATGTTGGGTCGGGTCCGAATGGAGCAGAAGGCATACCAGTTTCGGTATTGTCGTAGTCGACAACGCCATACTTCTTAAATGCATCCCGCATGTCGTCATTAGGCTGCGATATTTGCAGAAAATAGCTGCTCTGCATCTCGGGGTAGTTCTTGGCAGGCTTACCATTTACCGACACTTGGCCGTTAACAATGGTCAGCACATCGCCGGGAATGCCAATGCAGCGCTTAATATAGTTGGTGCGCAAGTCGGCGGGATGCTCGGCTTCGGTTGGCACGTTGAACACGACCACGTCGTTGTTTTTCACCGAAGAAAAGCCCGGCAAGCGGTGGCTGGTCAGCTGGATAGCCTCCGAGTAGCTCTTGATATTAGTGCCCCAAATAGTTTGGTGCGTGAGCGGCACCTGCAGTGGCGTTTGCGGGGTGCGCGGGCCGTAGTGCAGCTTGCTCACAAACAGATAGTCGCCCACCAGCAAGGAGTGCTCCATGGATGGCGTCGGGATGGTGTAGGCCTCGAAGGTCGCCCACCGGATAAGCGTAGCCGCGACTACCGCAAACAAAATAGCGTCGGTCCACTCTCTGATTGGGCCCTTGTGCTTTTTCGGCTTGCCATTGGTCGTGACAGGTGCCGGAGCCGGTTTATTCTTTTCGAGGTATTTCTCCCAGGATTGTACAGCCATAATAGTCAGGGCCAAAAAACGACAACCGGTACATACCGGTCGCTTCCAGTTATGAACGCCGGAAGATGCGAAATAATGCAATGAAGATAAGCAAGACGTGAATCTGTGCAGTAGTGAGAAGCAGAGTAGGAAGTACCAGGAGCTTCCACAAAGTAATTCCTCTAGCGCACAGGTGCACCTATAGGCCTAGCAGGTCTTTCATGCCGAATACGCCTTGATGGCCCGGAAGCCACTCCGCGGCCAATAAGGCACCCTGCACAAACCCGTCGCGAGAATGGGCCTCGTGCTTTAGCTCGATGGTATCGGCAGGGGAGGAGTACGTCACGATGTGGGTACCCACCACGGCACCTTCCCGTTCCGAGATAATAGCTAGTTCCTCCGGAGCTTGGGTTGCCTCGTTGCGCCACGTAGTCTTATTGGGGAAGTGACGCAAAATGCCCTCGGCGGTTGTCAGGGCGGTGCCGCTGGGCTGGTCTACTTTCTGCGTGTGGTGTATCTCGCGCACTTGCACATCATAGCCGCCAAACTGATGCATTTTGGCAGCTATGTACTCGTTGAAATGGAAGAACAGATTCACCCCCACGCTGTAGTTGGAGGCGTAGAATAATGGTGTACCCGTCTGCTGGCTAAGAGCCTGCGCTTCGGGAAAGTGATGAAGCCACCCAGTTGAACCGCAGACCACCGGAATACCCTGGCGCAGGCAGGCCTGCACGTTCTGGAAAGCGGCATCGGGATGCGTGAATTCAATGGCCGCATCGGCCGTAGCAGCCGTGAAATCGGTGATATGAACGTTGGGGTGTGCGGGATCTACAATGCCAACAATTTGGTGGCCCCGGTCAATGGCCTGGGCCTCGATGGCCCGGCCCATTTTGCCGTAGCCGATCAGGAGAAGCTTCATTCGAGAAGGGAGAGTTATTTTAGGGTAAACGTCAGCGCTAGGCCAGTGGCCGGCTGCTTGAAGGAAGACGAGGGCAGGACAGCTGGGTCTAGGCGCATACTCAGGTCTTCACTGATATCAAAGTCGCGCAGGTGGGCGGCCACCAAGGCATCCAAAATCGTGACACCGTACACCAGCGCGGTGTAAGCGATAAAGGTGTCGCGGTTGCGCCGGTAGAAGACGATGCCCCGCTGCACGTTGGCGATGCTGGTTTCCTGCTTAACCCGGGACCCAGAGAGTTCACTAATGGAAATGGGCTTACCTGCGTTTTGGGCATCAACAAATTGGTTTTTCCCGTTGACGTACTCCTTATAGCGCGTTTGGTAAAACACCAGGCCGTAGCCAATGCCACCTAGGCCACCGTACACCAACGGCAGCTTCCAGTACTGGCGATTATAAATCTGACCTGAACCAGGCAGCACTAACGCCAGCAGCGCTGCTTTCTGCGGCCGGGTTACGCGCCAGCCAAAAAGCTTCTCCGTGCGGCGCAAGGAGTCATTTACATCCGGGGTAGAGACTCGCGCAGAGTCGGGACCGGTAGTAACGGTTTGCGCCTGCCCCGGCAAGGTACGTAAGGCCATCACAATAGTAACCAGCCAAATGAGAAGCACCCGGGGCTGAAAGGTGTGGGGCATGTGCGGCGTAGGTTAGAAAGAACGGTTGGAAGAACGAACCATCAGGGCAACCCGTAGGCCAGGTGCCCAGCCAGAAGAGGCCACTGGCAGGGCTGTTGGTTGCCAGCGAAGGGCTAACTTCTCACTGATATCAAAGTCGTGCAGGTGCGCAATCGTAACGGCATCCAGAATTTGCAGCCCATACACCACCGCATTCAGGCCTAGCCACAAATCCCGGGAAGTACGATAAGAGTTAAAACGGTACAGCTGTGCTGCATCGCTGGGCTCTTTGCTGGAGCGAGGCCCTCGGTCAACTGCCGAGGCGTTGCCTAGAGCCAACTGCATTCTTGCTTGCCGCCCCGCCTTATACTCTCGGTACCGCTGCCAATAATGTACCTCTATATACACGGAGCCAGCTACAGCCCCACAAACTAGTGGCGCTTTCCAAGCTTGCCCGTTATACACCTGACCCGCACCTGGCAGCAGAGCCGAAAATATCCCGGCTTTCTGCGGACGAGTAACAGACCACCAAGCTAGTTTTTCGGTAGCCGCGGAAGTAGGAACTGGTACCTGCGCGTGCGTTGCATGGGCTAGCGGCAGTGCCGCCAACAGCAGAAAGGGAGCTACTGCGTCTGAAAGCCCAGGCATGGCAGGAAGAGTGTTAAGCGGGCTGCAGAATATGCAGAATACGCTGCATGTCCTCTACTGAGTCGAAGGCAATCTTGATTTCGCCCCGACCTTGCGGGCCTGGCTTTACCAGTACCCGGCTACCAAACCGCTCCGTGAGGTGACGCTCGGTGCGGCGCAGCTCAGCGGCTGGTACTACCGGCTCAACGGGCTGAGACGCTTTCTTCTCGCCTTCGGCCGGAGCAGCGCTGCCCGTGCGCACGAGCTGCTCTACGCGGCGCACCGACAGATCCTCGGCCACAATGCGACGGAACAGGCCTAGCTGCTGCTCCATGTCCTCCACGTTTACCAGGGCGCGGGCGTGGCCCATGCTGATAACGTTGTCGCGCAGGCCGATCTGAATATCAGGCGGGAGCTTGAGCAGGCGCAGATAATTGGTAACCGTAGAGCGGTTCTTGCCCACCCGGTCGCCGAGTTCTTCCTGCTTGAGGTTGCACTCGCTTACCAGACGCTGGTAGCTGAGGGCAATTTCAATGGCGTTGAGGTTTTCCCGCTGAATGTTCTCAATCAGGGCCATTTCCAGCATCTGCTGATCGTCGGCCTTGCGGATGTAAGCCGGAATAGCATCGAGACCCGCCAGCTTGGAGGCCTGCAGACGCCGTTCCCCCGAAATCAGCTGGTAGACGTTGGTGCCGGTCTGGCGTACCGTCACGGGCTGGATGATGCCCTGCACCTTAATGCTCTCGGCCAGGTCCTGAAGGGCCTGCTGGTCGAAGTGCGTGCGGGGCTGGTAGGGGTTGGCCTCAATCTGGCCTACCGGAATCAGGCCTACGGAGTTCACGGGGTGAGGCACCAGGCCTAGCCGCTCGCTTTTCTTCTCGTAGCTGCCTTCAATCAGGGCGTTGAGACCCCGGCCTAGGCCACCAATTTTTCGTTTGGCCGCTGCGGCAGCCGCTGCCGGCGTAGCTTTATCTTCGTTCTTCTCTGACATACCTGCATTCAGCTCTCACCTAGTAGTGGCAGACGAGAGCGGGATTCAAAAATACACAAACGCCCGGGATGACCGGGATATTTTTGTTCCACGCCGGAAAAAACGTGGAACATAAAGTAAAAAGAAAGACGGTCAGCAACTTGAGTTACTGACCGTCTTTCAAACTTCTGATTTGGTTAAGCTATAACCGGCTAGGCCACCCTAGGCCGCGGTATCCTCGGCGGGCTGCTCCTGCTCGGGGTCAGCGGAGACGATGTTCTTCTCCACAATCTCGCGGGCAAGGTTCAGGTAGCTGATGCTGCCCTTGCTCTCGGCATCGTGCAGCAGTACCGGAATGCCAAAGCTCGGCGACTCCGACAGCTTCACGTTGCGAGGGATAATGGTATCGAACACCAACTGCTGGAAGTGCAGCTTTACTTCTTCTACCACTTGGTTAGAAAGGCGCAAGCGTACATCGTACATCGTGAGCAGAATACCTTCAATCTCCAGCTCCTCGTTGAGGCGGCTCTGAATGATTTTGATGGTGTTTAGCAGTTTGCCCAAGCCTTCCAGAGCGAAGTACTCACACTGCACCGGCACGATTACGGAGTGCGCAGCCGTGAGAGCGTTTACTGTGATGAGGCCTAGCGAAGGCGAGCAGTCGATAATGATGAAGTCGTACTGGTCCACGAGAGGGCGCAGGGCGTCTTTCATCTTCTCCTCTCGGTTCGGCAGGTTGATCATCTCCACCTCAGCTCCTACCAAGTCAATGTGGGAGGGCATCAGGTCGAGGTGGGGGAGCACCTGGGTGTTCAGGATAATGTCCTGCGCGTTGATGCCATCCACCATGCACTCGTAGATGCTGTTCTGGATGTCTTTCGGGTCGAAGCCCACGCCGGAAGTAGCGTTAGCCTGCGGGTCGGCGTCAACCAGCAGGGTCCGATACTCCAGCGCCGCCAGCGAGGCTGCGAGGTTAATCGAGGAGGTGGTTTTGCCCACCCCGCCCTTCTGATTGGCTACCGCAATAATTTTTCCCATGAGAGTAGAAGCTGTTAGCTACTGGTTTTAGCTGTTAGCTTTTCGTAGCAAGTACAAAAGGTAGTAAGCGAATAGCCGAAAGACTATCCGCCGTTAGCTTTTTTACAAAGTAATGGTTTCTCCAACGCGTAGCAGCACCAGCTCTTTGCCGGCCTGCGTGGCTTTGGCTTTGGCCTCGTCGTGGTCGATAACCAGCGGCGGGAACGTATCGAAGTGCATGCCAATGACTTTGCTGGCCCCCGTCCACTCGGCGGCTATCAGCGCATCATCAACATTCATGGTGTAAAAGTCGCCAATGGGAAGCAGGGCGAAGTCCAGCTTGTATCGCTCCCCAATCAGTTTCATGTCGTAGGTAAGGGCGGTGTCGCCGGCGAAATAAAAGGTTTTGCCTTCCGTTTCTACCACAAAACCAGCGGCTAGGCCACCATATGAGCCATCGGGCAGGGAGTTGGAGTGGGCCGCAGCCACCATTTTTACCTTCCCGAAGGGGAGGCTAATGGTGCCACCCAGGTTCATACCATAGGTTGCTTTCAGGCCTTTCTGCCCAAACCAGCCCACGGTTTCTACCATGCCTACCAGCTCGGCGCCGGTGCGCTGACCAATCTCTTCCACATCCGCTACGTGGTCGCCGTGGCCGTGGCTAAGCAGAATGTAATCAGCCTCAATTTTGTCCACGTCCACATCTTTCGCGAGGGGGTTAGGGCGGATAAACGGGTCGAAGAGAACTTTGCTGCCGCCCGCTTCAAGAAGGAAGCAAGAATGGCCGTAGTAGGTTAAATTCATAGGGAAGGAAGGCCGCGCGGCGGCGCTTGAACCGGAAACCCGGCTTGTGGGATACCTTTGCAAATATACACTGTTTCGTCGTTCCCATGTTTCCGTTTTCGCGCCGTGCTGCCGGTTATGCTTTTGTTCTGCTGCCTCTGCTAACGGCCTGCTCTGAGACCGGCCCGACCACGGATGCCCGGCGCGTATTCCGCTACAACCAGCCCGAGGCGCTGACTTCCCTCGACCCCGCTTTCACAAACAAGCAGGCCAACATCTGGGCGGCCACGCAGCTCTATAATGGCTTAGTGGAGCTAGACGACAGCCTGAAGCCCGGCCCCGCCCTGGCCCGCCGCTATAGCATCTCGCCCGATGGCAAGACTTACACGTTTGTGCTGCGGCCCAACGTGCGCTTCCACGACTCGGAGGTGTTCCCCAGTGGCAAAGGCCGTGCGGTGGTAGCCCAGGATTTTGTGTACAGCTTTAAGCGCCTGCTAGATGGACCCACGGCCAGCCCCGGCGGCTGGATTTTCCGCGGGAAGGTCCTGGAGAATGCCAAAGGTGAGCCATCAGATACCTGCTTCGTGGCTACTAACGACAGCACGCTGCGCGTGTACCTGAAGGAGCCGTTTATTCCGTTCCTAGGCATCCTGACCATGCCCTACGCCTACGTGGTACCGCGGGAGGCCGTGCAGAAGTACGGCAAGGATTTCCGAGAGCACCCAGTGGGTACGGGGCCGTTCCTCTTCAAAGAGTGGGATGAGGGCAACGCCATTATTTACCACCGCAACCCCAACTACTGGCGCAAGGATGCGCAGGGCAAGCAGCTGCCCTACCTCGATGCTGTGCAGATCAGCTTCATTCAGGACCGCAAATCGGAGTTCCTGACCTTTATGCAAGGCAAGCTAGACTTCCTAAGCGGCATCCGGGCCGGCTCCCGCGACCTAATCATGTACCCCGATGGTACCGTGCGCGAGGATTTCCAAGGGAAGTTCCGGCTGCAGAAAGTACCTTACCTCAACACCGAATACCTAGGCCTACAACTGGACCCCACCCGCCTGCGCGGCGATAACGCCGAGGCCGGCAAAGCACTGCAGGATAAGCGCGTACGGCAGGCGCTGAACTACGCGCTCAATAAGCCCGAGCTACTGGCCTACTTCCTCAACAACGTGGGCGTGCCAGGACTCTCGGGCTTCGTGCCGGCCTCGTTGCCATCCTACAGTCAGAAGCTGGTTCCCGGCTATACGTATCAGCCAGCCAAGGCCCGGCAACTGCTGAAGCAGGCGGGGTATGACCTAGGCCACCCATTGCACTTGCGCCTAGCTACGGTAGCCGAGCGGAAGGAAGTGTGCGAGTACCTACAGAAGAACTGGGCCGACGTGGGCGTGCAGGTAGATATTGACGTTAACCAGGCCGCCGCCCACCAGGAAATGGTGGATAACGGTAGCTCGGCCTTCTTCACTAAAAGCTGGCTCGGCGACTATCCCGATGCGGAAAATTACCTGGCGCTGTTCTACAGCAAGAACTTCTCGCCGGCGGGCCCCAACAAAACCCACTTCAAGAGCCTGGCCTACGACCGCCTGTACGAGCAAGCCAAGCTGGAGCAAGACACCGAGAAGCGCTACAACCTCTACCGCCAGATGGACCGCATCATTGTGGAAGAGGCCCCGGTTATTGCCCTCTATTACGACGAGGTAGTGCGCCTCACCCAAAACAACGTGCAGGGTCTCACACCCAACCCCATGAACCAACTGGTGTTGGAACGGGTACGTAAGCAATAGCAAACACAGAAAACAAAAAAGGAGCCCTGACTTACTCAGGGCTCCTTTTCTGTTTTTGATAGGCCTAGGCCACTACTTGGTTACCTCAAAGGCCTTGACCACTTCTTGGTCAATAGAATCGAATAGCTTTTGTAGAGCGGGAGGGAAGTTTTCTTCGGCCTGTACGGTTTTCATGGTGCCGTTGGCGCCCCGGATGGTGAGAATGGTGGAGGGCATGTCGGAGAAATTGGTGGGGTATTCATCTGGCATTTGGAAGAAGCCAATCTTCTGCGCGTCCTGCATGATTCTGGTAACCACCGCCGCGGGTAGCTGCACTTCGCGCTTCCCAGCTGCCGGAGCATACGCAAAGCCTTCGTACTGCATCCGACCATCGGGGAAGAAGCTGGCCTCATAATGCGGGCAGGTGCCGAAGCAGGGCGTCCGGCGGAAGACTACCGCCGGCTGAGCCGTTACTGGGGCTTTAGTGGCGGTGGCCCCCACGGGCTTGGCTTTAGGTTTTGTTTTCGTGGTTACTACTTTGGTAGCCGAGGCGCGCGGAGTCTGCGCGGTGCAGCTAGTCAAAGAAGCAGTTAGCAGCAGAATAGGCAGGAGTAGGCGCATGAGAGTAGAGAAGAGGAGTACGCAGGTGGATAGCCAAAAACCACGCCGGAATGGTTGACTAGATAGTGACCTAGGCCAGTACCGCAACGTGGCCACAGCCTATTAGAAGCAGTACGATATTCGTTCTAAAACAGAAAGCCCCAGTTGCGGCTGCAACTGGGGCTTTCTGTAAGGGAGTGGCCTAGGAGCGACGCGTTTTACGCGGCTTCTTCGGAGATATATCCGAAGCACCGGTGCCAGAGTCAGCATCATCCGAGTCGTCGGTGTCGTTGCTGGCGGCAGGGCGGGCGCCAGCGCCTTGGCGGGCTTGGGCTTCTTTCTCCTGGGCAGCTTTCATAGCATCTTGGAGGCGGGCCGCAAAGCCGCTAGGCTTCTTGTCCTTGTTCTTAATCTTGTTGGCTTCCAACTTGGCGCGCAGCTTGGTGTCATCCACGAAGCGGCGGGTAATGGCCTGCTGAGCCAGCGTTACCAGGTTAGAGATGAGGTAGTACCAGGTCAGACCGGCTGAGAAGCTGTTCAGCACAAAGAAGAAGATCAGCGGCATGAGGTAGCTGTAGAACTTCATCGGGCCCTGCATGGCGGCCGGGTTGTTCTGGTTGCTCTGGTAGGTCATGGCCAGCGTCGAAAGCGTCATCAGCAGGGTGAACAAGCTGATGTGGTTGCCCAGGAACGGCACCGTGAAGGGCAGCTTAATCAGGTCGTCGTAGGTGCTCAAGTCGTGTGCCCACAGGAAGGGCTGCTGGCGCAGCTCAATGGCGTTGGGGAAGAACTGGAACATGGCAAACAGAATCGGCAGCGTGAGCAGCGTGGGTACGCAGCCACTCAGCGGCGAGACGCCCATGCTGCTGTACAGCTTCATGGTCTCTTGCTGCTGTTTCATCTGATCCTCGGGGTACTTCTCCTTGATGGCGTCAATCTCCGGCTTCAGCACCTTCATCTTGGCCTGCGACTCATACGTTTTGTAGGTCAGGGGCCAGGTCACCAGCTTGATCAGCACAACCAGCAGGGCAATGATGATGCCGTAGGAGCTGATGAACTGCTCCAGAAAGTGGAAGGTGGGGAGCACCACAAAACGGTTTACCCAGCGGAAAATGCCCCAGCCCAGGTACACGTTGCGGTCGAAATCTGGCGCTACTTCCTTTAGGGTGTTGAAGGAGTTCGGGCCGAAGTAAAAGCGGAAGTTGGCTTTGCCCTGCTGCACATCGGCGGCCGGAATGGTCAGCGTGCTGCTCAGAGTCTTGATGAAGGTCGAGTCGTTGAGGTCAACCGTAGAGTTAAGCTGGCCCGACTGAAACTGGTTGTCGGCCACGATGCCGGCCACGAAGAAGTCGTGCTTGTGCGCAACCCACTTCAGCGGCTCCGTCACCTTTATTTCTTCCGGCTTCTCCGAGGCTTCAGCCAGGGCGGTATGGTCGCCGGAAACGAGGTATCGGTTGATGGTGGTGTGGTTGCGGTTTTGCTTCATGTCCTGCTCCGTCTGGCGCACACGGTCCAAGAAGGTGAACGTGAGCGGCTCCTGGGCCACCACGCTATTCAGGTTGTTGAAGCGCAGGTTATAGCTCAGCTCGAAGCTGTTGGCGGGCAGAGTGTACAGTTGCTCAATCTGGCCACCAGCTACATCGGCTACAAACCGAATGGCCGTATTGCCTTGAGGTTCAGCCCGGAAGTACAGGTCTGAAAGCTTTACCTGACGGCCGTCGGTAGTGCGGAAGCGAGTGTCTAGTTGGGCGCTCTGGGCGTCGAACAGATCAAGCTGCTTGCCGAAGAAGGTCTTATACTTGTTCAGACGAACAGCCTCTACACGGCCACCTTTTGAGGAGAACGTTATGGTGAGGTTGTCGTTTTTCAGCTCCGTAGTTTGGGCGCTGCCCACGCCAGCGGCACCGAAATCACCCAGTTGCTGAGCAGCCGCGGCGGAATCCAGTGGTGCGGGAGTAGCAGCAGCGGCCGGAGCAGCGGCGGTGGTTTGGGCTGGCTTCTTGGCTTCGTCGCTCGGCTTGGGGCGGGGCACGACGTAGAGGTAGATGATGAGCAAGGCCGATATCAAAAACAGGCCAATTGCTGAATTTCTGTCCATTAGTAGTGGTACGTACAGAGAAAAAAGATCGAAGCCACCACCAGCGGCAGCCCCGCGTCCCCGTCAAAAATCCGGCGACATTCCCGCAAAGGTCGGACTTGTCAGGCGAATATTTGTTGAGTCGGCTCTTTTGTCAGGAGGAAAGGTGAAAATGCGTGGGGTAGACTGGCGAAGTAGTTCGATAAACAGCACGAATCATCCTACCAAAAGAACGTCATTCCGAGCTTGTCGAGGAATCTCGCGTGCTGGCAATAGGGTTACTATTACAACATCAGCACGTGAGATTCCTCGACAAGCTCGGAATGACGGTCTCTGTAGATTGCCTTAGTGGCCTACACCTTCCGGTGCTGAATGGCGGCGCGCACGAAGCGCACGAACAGTGGGTGTGGGTTTTGCACCGTGCTCTTTAGCTCGGGGTGGAACTGCCCGGCCACAAACCAAGGGTGGTTGGGTACCTCCACTACTTCTACTAGGCCAGTGTCGGGGTTGATGCCCGAAGGAATCATGCCGGCCTCCTCAAATTGCTTGAGGTACTCGTTGTTGAACTCGTAGCGGTGGCGGTGACGCTCGCTGATGTGGTTGCGGCCGTAGGCCTTAGCGGCTTTAGAGCCGCGGCGCAGCTCGCAGTCGTAGGCGCCCAGGCGCATGGTACCGCCCTTTTGGGTGATGTTTTTCTGCTCCTCCATCATGGCAATGACGGGGGCAGGCGTCTGCGGATTCATCTCCGTAGAGGAAGCTTCCGATAGGCCTAGCACGTTGCGGGCGTATTCCACCACGGCCACCTGCATGCCCAGGCAAATGCCGAAGAACGGAATGCCGTTTTCGCGCACGTGCTTCACCGCCAAGATCTTGCCCTCAAAACCTCGCTCACCAAAGCCGGGCGCTACCAACACGCCATCTACGCCGTGCAGCAGCTGAGCCACGTTGTCGGGGTTGATGTGGTCAGACTGGATGCTACGCACGGTTACTTTGCACTCGTTCTGAGCGCCAGCGTGTACGAATGCTTCGTTGATAGACTTGTAGGCGTCGGGGAGCTCTACGTATTTGCCCACGAGGGCGATGGTTACTTCCTCGGTGGGGTTTTTCAGGCGGCCTAGGAAGTCTTTCCAGGTTTCCAGGTCGGGCTGAGCCGTGCCGCCCTGTAGTTTCAGCTTCTTGATTACGCGCTCATCGAGGTGCTCTTTGAGCATGAGCAGCGGCACCGAGTAGATGCTGTCGGCATCAAGGCTCTCGATAACGGAGTTGATGTTGACGTTGCAGAACAACGCGATTTTGCGACGCATCTCGGCCGGAATAGGGTGCTCGGAGCGGCACACCAGAATATCGGGCTGCAGGCCGGCGCTGCGCAAGTCGCGTACTGAGTGCTGGGTGGGCTTGGTTTTCAACTCGCCAGCCGCCTTCAGGTAGGGCAGCAGGGTGAGGTGAATAACCAGGGAGCTGTTCTCGGGCAGTTCCCAGCGCAACTGGCGCACCGACTCGACGAAGGGCAGGCTCTCGATGTCACCAATAGACCCCCCGATTTCGGTAATCACCACGTCGAACTCGCCGGTTTGACCCAGCAGTAGCATGCGGCGCTTAATCTCGTCGGTGATGTGGGGCACTACCTGCACGGTTTTGCCCAGGTAAGCACCCTCGCGCTCCTTCGTGATAACGTGGTCGTAGATGCGGCCGGTGGTCACGTTGTTGGCCTGCGAGGTAGGTACGTTCAAGAACCGCTCGTAGTGGCCTAGGTCGAGGTCGGTTTCGGCGCCGTCGTCGGTTACATAACATTCGCCGTGCTCATACGGGTTGAGCGTGCCGGGGTCGATGTTGATGTAGGGGTCGAACTTCTGGATGGTGACACGGAAGCCGCGCGCTTGCAGCAGCTTGGCCAGGGAGGCAGAAATGATGCCTTTGCCCAGCGAGGAGGTCACTCCACCGGTGACGAAAATGTACTTGGCCGTTGCAGCCGTGGGGGTAGGGGTTCGGTCTGGCATAACGGGAAACAAAGTTAGCGGGAATAATTCGGCCCCGCCTAGGAAAGTTTGCGCTACGCGCGAGGGAACTGAGTAATTAATTAAAGCCACCACCCCTAGCCCCTCCTATCTCAGGAGGGGCTAGGGGTGGTGGCCTGGCCTAGAATAACTTAGACAGACCGTCATGCTGAGCTTGTCGAAGCATCTCTACCGCTTCTGTAGGCCACTTATTTAGCCAGAGGTAGAGATGCTTCGACAAGCTCAGCATGACAGTGTCTACCACAACATCAGCAGGCGAGATGTCTCGACAAGCTCGACATGACGGGCTGGATAGACAACGGTTCCTAGGCCTGTTTTGGCTCAGGGCCGCGGAAGACGTCGGTGCCTTTTACTTCGGTTAGCTTCACGGGGCGGCCTTCGCGGGCCGACTGGTAGATGGCTTCCATGATGCGGTGGTCCTGCAGGCCTTCTTCGCCGGGGGTGTGGGGCGCTTTATCTTCCATCACGCACTCCGAAAAGTGGTCCATTTCGGCGGCAAACTGATTTTTCTCGCTCAGCACAATCTGGTTCTTCATCTTGGCGGGGCCTTCGGCGTGCGAGGTTTGCAACTGTTGGCCAGTGTAGGCGTAGGCGTTGTCTACGTGAATCCAGCCGCGCTCCGTGTTCACGCGGTAAAAGCGCGAGTCATGGGTGTTGTAGTGGGTGATGCAGTTCACGAGGACGCCCTCCGGGAAGCGCATCTGCCACGACATTACTTCCTCTACTTCTTTGAACAACGGGTTGCCGGGCGTGCTGTAGGAGTAGGCAAAGACTTCAGTGGGCTCGTTGCCCAGCACAAACCGACTGGTGTTCAAGCAGTACAGACCAATGTCGGGGAGGGCGCCGCCGCCCGCTAGGGCTTTCTTGTGACGCCAGTGGTCGGGGTTGGCGGAGCTTTGGCTGTTCTGGGCTTCAATGTATTTGGGCTTGCCAAACTTGTTGTCGCGCACCATATCCCGCACCTGCCGGTTGTAAGGCTCGTACTGGATGCGGTAGGCCACCATCAGCTTTTTGCCGGCCTTCTTGCAGGCGTCAATCATGGCCTGGCACTCGGCGGAGGAGTTGGCCATGGGCTTTTCGCAAAGGATATGCTTGCCCGCCTGCGCACCCCGAATGGTGTACTCGGCGTGCATGGAGTTAGGCAGCACAATGTAAATCACCTGCACCTCGGGGTTGTCCTTGAGCTTGTCGTAGGTTTCGTAGCTGTAGCAGTTTTCGGGCTTGATACCGTACTGCTGGGCTACTTTCTTGAGCTTCTCGGGTGAGGCGCTAACCAGGGCCACCGGCTTCGATTTCTTGCACTCCCCGAACGCGGGCAGAATCTCCTCCAGGGTAAGGTGGCCTAGGCCTACCAGGGCGTAGCCCACGCGCTTGTCGGGCGGTAGGGGAGTGGGCACCGGCCCCGACTGCGGGTCTACGTCCGACTTCCACTTTTCCAGCTCAATGGGCTGATCCAGCGCCGTAGGCACCTTAGCCGGCGGCGACACGGCCTCTGAGGACGGTACTTTCTGCCCAGCGGGTGAAGTGTAGGTAGTGGAGCCGTTTACCTCCGAAGCGGGCGTACCCGTGGTGGGCGTGGTAGCGGCTTTGGCGTCGGCGGGGCCTTCCGACTGGCAGCTGGCCAGGGTGCTGGCTGCTACGCCCACGGCCAAACCGCGGCCTGCCAGCGATAGAAACTCTTTACGGGATACTTCCCGGCTGGCCTCGCGCAGCACGGTGTTAAGTAGTTCATTGGTAATAGACATGGAGCAGAAAGTCAGGTGATGATACACAGAAGCATACTGTCTAGCTGATAGGAAGTTGCTCCTGCCCACAATCATGAACCTGCCCAAGCGGGGAGTAAAGCCAGCAACCTCTCGGCGCTACCAGTGCAGAAGTGGCCTAGAGGAAAGCTAAAGACTTGAAAAGCGCCACGCTTTTGCCCAAGTTGCGAGAGTTTTTGCCCATTGCCTCCCCTCCATGTCGTTCTTTCGTTTCTTCCTGAGTGCGCTGCTAGGCCTATTGGCCCTGCTGGCTACGCCGGTTGTTGCCCAGAAAAAAGCAGTGCCCGCAGTTACAAACCCTGCTAGGCCAGTCTGGCTAGAGCAGATGCTTCAGGAGTCGGCGGTGCTGCGCCAGCACAACGTGGGCGTTTGCCTGACCGATGTGGCTACCGGCCAATCGGTGTATGAGCTGAACTCCGACCGGTATTTCACGCCAGCCAGCACCATGAAGCTGTTCAGCCTCTACGCCGGCTTGCACTTGCTGCCCGACTCACTACCCAGCCTGCACTACGTACTGCGCCCCGATTCTTTGCTGTTCTGGGGCACCGGCGACCCAACCCTGCTCCACGGCGATGTACCTTCTAGCCGGGCCCTCATCTTCCTGCAAAACCGCCCCGAAAAGCTGTTCTATGCGCCCGTGCCCTGCGTAGAGCCCTTCGGCCCCGGCTGGACCTGGGACGACTACAATTACTACTTCCAGCCCGAGCGTGGCCCCTTGCCAGTGTACGGCCACACCGTGCGCTTCTATGGCAAAGCCGGGCAGCCGTTGCCCCGGGTGTACCCTAAATTCTTCCGCCCCCTCACTGAAGCGGCATCGGCACAACTCCCTAACCCTACTGACGACCACGTGCGCCGGGCTGTGCTCGAAAACCGCTTTACCGTATTTCCCAGCGCCAAAAACTGGGTGGATGAGACGCCCTTCCGGACCAGCCAGACCTTGTTACTGCAACTGCTGCAAGACACGTTGCGGCGCCCCATCGTGCCGCTGGCGTTGCGCTTGCGGCCTCAGGATTCAGTGCGTACCCTGCGCGGCCTGCCCGTAGATTCACTGTACCGCCGCATGCTGCGCGTGAGCGACAATTTTCTGGCTGAGCAACTGCTGCTGATGTGTGCCTCCAGCCTCAGCAATGATTCCCTGAGTACCAAACGAGTTATTCGGGCCATGCAGGCCAACTACTTGCGCACCCTACCCGATGCCCCACAGTGGGTAGATGGCTCTGGCCTCTCGCGCCTCAACCTTGTTACGCCGCGCACATTAGTAGCCTTGCTGCTAAAGCTGCACCAGGAGGTGCCCGAAGCGCGCCTATTTGATCTGCTGGCCACCGGCGGAGGGCAGGGCACGCTGCGCCGCGTGTACCGCGACCCGCGTACCCCCTGGCTGTGGGGTAAAACCGGTACGCTCAGCAACAACCACAACCTCTGCGGCTACCTCCGCACCAAGTCGGGCCGGCTGCTGGCGTTCAGCTTCATGAACAACAACCACATCGCCGAAACTAGCGCCATCCGGAAGGAAATGGAACGTGTGCTAACCCAAGTGCGGGAGCGGATGTAAATTCAAACCCATTTCTACTACCAAGAATTGCTCTAGTTCTCGGAAATAGCCTTATTCGTGGGAATAAAGTGTGAAGAGGCTTCGGCAGGAAAAGGCAGATATAATCGTTCCCACATTTCTCCTTCCAAGAGGTCCCATTGGTGGCCGGGGCCTTGCGTATCCTCAGCCAGAAGGAGTATGCCGGGCTCCAGAATAAAGGTGTCGCCGTTGCTGACGGTGAAGCGCAACTTGCCCCGCAGTGTAACTACATATTGGGGGCGCGGCGCCGGGTGGGGCTTTTTCTGGTAATCGTATATGACCGTTTCGGCTTCGAAAAAGCTAACAGGCAGCGGCACGCTGGTAGGCAACGTGCCTACTTCAAACGTGCAACTGCCATCCGCCAAGTTGAAGAGGCGGATGGCGGGAATAGTTTGCTGCGCGTGGTTCTCTGCGGTCATAAGTCTAGCTTCAAGATAGTGGCCTAGTACAGCACCCGGAACTTGATGGTGTGCTCTACTTTGCGCAGTTCCCCAATTACCTCTTGCTCGTACTGCTTGTCGATGTCGGTAATCACGTAGCCGATGTGCTCGTTGGTTTTCAGGTACTGGCCTAGAATGTTGACGTGGTGCTGGGCCAGCACGTTGTTAATGCGGGCCAGCACGCCGGGCACATTGTGGTGAATGTGGATGAGGCGGTGGGCCTGCTGGTCGGGAAGCTGAATGTTGGGGAAGTTGACGCTCTGCTGGGTGTTGCCGGTGTTCACGTACTGCATGATGCGCTCAGGCACGAACTCGGCAATGTTGCGCTGGGCTTCGGCGGTGCTGCCGCCAATATGGGGAGTGAGCAGCACGTTGGGCAGGCCCCGTAGCTCGCTCTCGAAGCTCTCCTGGTTGGTCTTGGGCTCGTACGGAAACACATCAACGGCCGCGCCGCCCAAGTGACCGGAGCGTAGCACGGCCGCCAGCGCCGCTACATCTACCACGTGGCCGCGGCTGTTGTTGAGCAGCAGGGCACCCGGTTTCATCATGGCTAGCTCCGCGGCCCCAATCAGGTTGGTGTTGGCGGGGCGGCCATCTACGTGCAGGGTCACGATATCCGACTGGCGGAGCAGCTCCTCCAGGGTGCGGCACTTTACTGCGTTACCGAGCTGCAGCTTTTCGGCCACATCGTAGTAGAGCACTTGCATACCCACTGCCTCGGCTACTACCGAAAGCTGGGAGCCAATATTGCCGTAGCCCACAATGCCGAGCTTTTTGCCCCGAATTTCAAAGGAGCCTTTTGCCGACTTATCCCACTCGCCTTGGTGCATTTTGGGGCTTTTCTCGGGGATGCGGCGGGCCAGCATAATGATTTCGCCGAGGGCTAGTTCTACTACCGAGCGGGTGTTGGAGAAGGGGGCGTTAAACACGGCTACGCCCTTCTTCATGCAGCCCGTCAGGTCAATCTGGTTGGTACCGATGCAGAAGGCGCCCACGGCAATCAGGCGGTTGGCGGCTTCCAGCACCCGGGCCGTCACCTGAGTTTTGCTCCGGATGCCCAGAATGCTCACGCCCTCAATCTGCTGCACCAGTTCATCTTCGTCTAGGCCACCCGGCACGGAGTCAACCTGGTAGCCTTCCTGGCGAAACATCTCCGCGGCGCGCGGATCGGGGTTTTCGAGGAGCAGAACTTTGATGCGGTTTTTCGGATAGGAAAGGGTCATCGGAAGCTTATTCTGGTAGAGAAATTCGTCGAAAGAGGGCAGCACTTCATCGGCGCGGGCTACTACGGCCTCGCGGTGCACGTTTTCGGTGAAGGCGTAGAAGCGGTTGGCTAGGCCTGCCTCCCGGATCTGGTAGTCGGTGTAGCCGTCGCCGAGGGCGTACACGTCGCCGGCCAGATCAAGCTGGCGAAGCTGCAGGATTTTGCCGCCGTCGCGGCTGAGCACGTTTTCCGTGTCGAAGCCGGTGATGCGGCCGTCGGCATCAAAGGTGAAGGTGTTGGCCAGCACGTGGTCGGCGTCGATGCCAAACTCAGCTACCACTGGCTCAATAAACTCCCGAAACCCGCTGCTGACGATGTACACCCGCCCCGGAAAGCGCTCAAAGAAGTCGCGGTTGCGCCGGATGCTTTCTGAAACCTTGCCTTTTAGGCGTTCCACTAGCAGCCCAATGTGCTCGCGCCGGGCCGGCAGCAGCTCCAGCCGCTGCTTCAGCGACTCCGAGAAGTTCAGCTCCCCGCTCATACCGCGGTCGGTGAGGGCCCGTATGGCGCCTACCACTTCCTCCCGGTTGGGTTGGCCCTGCAGGGCAATGTCGGCCAGTTCATCGAGCCCTTCTACCTGGGTAAAAGTGCTGTCAAAGTCAATGATAAGGTAGGGGAGCGGTTGGTGCGGTTCGGGCATAGCGGGGGCAAGGTAGAACGGAATCAGATGACCGCCATAGCCGCAAGCGCACAACTACGATTTCAAACGCCGCTGTAGATGCTGGGCCTCGCCATCTGCCACACTATACGTAAAAGCTGCTAGGCCACTCAGGCAGCTGTAATTGCCAGTGGGTTTATTCATTACTAGTGAGCATAGTATGCAAGCTCACTTGGCCTTTCGGGCAGGGCCAATGCCCAACGCCTCGGCTACAGCCGGGGCTTTTGCTGGTAGTGGCCTAGACCTCGTAAAACTCAATCGGTAGCCCGTCGGGGTCCTGGATGAAGGTGAAGCGGCGGCCGGTAGACTCATCTACTCGGATGGGTTCGTAGGCCACTTGGGCTGCTTCCAGGCCGAGCACGGTGGCGTCAAGGTCTGCAACGGCAAAAGCAAGGTGGCGGAGGCCAGTGGCTTCGGGGCGTGAGAGGCGAGCCGGCGTTTCGGGGAAGGAAAACAGTTCGATCAGGTACTGCCCATTGAGGGCCAGATCGAGCTTATAGGAGTCGCGCTCGGCGCGGTAGATTTCCTGCTGGATTTCCAGGCCTAGCACCTCGGTATAAAACCGTTTGGAAACGGCATAGTCGGAGCAGATGATGGCAATATGGTGGACGCGGAGCAGGGAAAGCATCGGGAGTAAAGTAGGAGAGCAGGAGGTAGCGCGGCAATATCGGGGAAAATGATTTTCTTCTCTGGTCACTAGCTGCTGCCTCGATGAAACGACTCTACCCTGCGTGTCTGCTGGTTATTGCCCTGAGCGTGAACTTAGGAGTAGCGCAAGCGCAAAAGCCAGTTACGTTTCACACCCTAGATGGGCGCCGCCTGCGCAGCCCCGACATCGACCGCCTAGTGCTGCAGCTCATGGATTCGGCTCGCATTCCAGGCCTGGCGCTGGCCTTGCTGGAAGACAACAACGTGCGCTACCTGCGCACCTACGGGCTGCGTAATGTGGCAACCCGCGCCCCGCTGGAGCCGACCACCGCCATGTATGGGGCATCTCTGAGCAAAGCCGTGTTTGCCTACTTAGTAATGCAGCTGGTGCAGGAAAAGCGCCTCGACCTCGACCGGCCTCTCTATCAGTATCTACCCAAGCCCCTGCCCGAATACGAGGCTTACCGCGACTTATCCGGCGACGAACGGTGGCGCCAGCTCACGGCCCGCATGGCCCTCACGCACACCACTGGCCTACCCAATTGGCGCTGGATTGAGCCCGACAAAAAGTTGCGCTTCAAGTTTGCGCCCGGTGCCCACTACTGGTATTCCGGCGAAGGCCTGCAGCTGCTGCAGCTGGTAGTGGAGCAAGTGACAGGGAAAAGTCTGACTGAGTTAAGCGCCGAGCGAGTGTTTCAGCCCCTGGGCCTGACGCGTACGAGCTACGTGTGGCAGCCCGCTTTCGAGAGCAACTACGCCCTGGGCTACGATGAGCAGGGCCAGCCGCTGGACAAACGCAAGCGCACCAAGCCCGGCGCGGCCGGCTCCCTCGAAACCACACCCGCCGACTACGCCGCCTTTCTGGCTGCCGTGATGCAGGGGCGCGGCCTCACGCCCGCCGCCAAGCAGGAAATGACCCGCGGGCAAGTGCGCATTCCGTACAAAGCGCAGTTCGGGCCGCTAGCCACCGTGGCCGCCCCCGATAGCAACCGCACCATCCGACTGGCCTACGGGCTGGGGTGGGGCACGTTTGAGTCGCCGAAGTACGGGCACGCCTACTTCAAGGAGGGCCACGATGATGGTTGGGAAAACCACAGCGTGGTGTTTGCCGACCGCAATAAGGGCTTGCTGCTGCTGAGCAACAGCTCCAACGCCGACGGCATTTTCAAGCAGCTACTAGCGCGCCTGCTCGGCGACACCGACACGCCCTGGCAGTGGGAAAACTACGTGCCCTACACGGCCAAGCAAAATTCAAAGCCTTAATCGGTTAAAAGTCCGGCTAGGCCCTTGCTGCCCGCCAGAGAAGTGCGCAAACTAGCAGCTCGTCTGCATCAATGTTGCCGCGGAAGCAGTACACCGGTAGGTAGCACCTAGTAGGGCAAAAAGATGGCACGACAGCGGCAGGAACAGGAGTTTGTACTGGAAGAGGTAAGGGTTGAAAACACCGTTGATGGGGTGGAGGAGTTGGTCATGCGCACCAATGCCGGCCAGATTACGGCGCGCCTGCACCCCGCGGCGCCCGGTGCCGCGGCAGTGGTGTGGGTTGGTGGCGCGGGCGGGGGCCTCGATGGACCGGCCTGGGGCATGTACCCGCGCTTGGCCGGGCAACTGGCTGCCCAGGGCATTGCCTCCCTGCGTCTGCACTACCGCCAGCCTAACTATCTCGAAGAATGCGTGGCCGATACGTTGCTTGGGGTGTTATATCTCAGTCAGTTGCGCGGGTATGGCCCCGTGGCGTTAGTAGGCCACTCGTTCGGCGGGGCTGTAGTCATCAGTGCCGGCGCCTTAAGTGAAGATGTAGCGGCAGTGGTAGCCATGAGCAGCCAAACCTACGGCACCGACCTAGCGCCCCGCGTGAGTCCGCGGCCGTTGCTGGTGCTCCACGGCACCGCCGACGAAGTGTTGCCGGCCGCCTGCTCCGAAGATATCTACCGGCGCGCCAAGCAACCCAAGGAGCTATTGCTGTACCCCGGCTGCCGGCACGGGCTGGATGAGTGCCGCGACCAGGTAGATGTGGATGTAGTGCGTTGGCTGACGCAACAACTAGCTCAAAAAACTAGGGAGGGAAAGTAGAGTGTAGGCCGCACTAGGCCACCCGTTTGGTGTCACAGGCGGGTATCCATTCATCGGCTTGGCAATTGGAGCAGGTGGCGGTGCCGCCACGCGGAAGCTCCTGTACGTGGCCGCAGGTAGAGCAGGCAAATTGGCCAGCCGTCTCAACCCGTTTACGGGTCTCTTCTACCCGTTCTGGCCAAATGGGCATGCCAGGTTTAACGGGCTCTTGCTCCTCGTAGAAGAAAATGCTGAAGTCGCCGGTAGCCTCAATATAGGCGCGGCGCACCTGGCCTAGGTGCTCTACCTGCAGCTGGCGCAGCTCCCCGAACAACTCTTTCTGGGTGAGATTCTGGTTCTGAAAATTGGCAAGCTGAATCAGCCCGTCTTTCACCAACAGCACTGGCTTGCCCTCCAGCCAGTCGCTAAAACCGGGGTATTTCTCCGTGAGCCGATTGAAAAGCAGGTACAACACCGTCACGACCAGGAACACCACGGCGGCATACAGCAGGGGCGTGTCGTGGTAGAGCATGGCGTCGCCGGCCGCCGAGCCCAGACCCAGAATGATGCTGAGCTCGAAAATAGAGAGCTGCCGCACGCCCCGGCGGCCCGTAACGCGCAGGGCCGCCAGCATGAGCAGGTAGGTTACGATGCAGCGGAGCGCCACCTCCAGCAGAAAGAGGGGCGGCGCATCAGCAGAAAACAGGATTCTTTCCCAGTCAAAGGGCTTAATATCAGCGGCAAGCAGCATACAATCGAAGGCAAAAGCAATGGTAGCAGAACCATGCTTTAAGGCCTAACGAAACTGTTGTGCTTCCGGTTAGCTGGGCCGTACGGTTTTACCAGTGCGAGTGAGAACTACTCTTCCGGCGGTTTGGGCAGCGGCTGCATCATATGAAAGGTGGTAGGAGCGAAGCCCTGCGACTCCCAGAACCGCCGCCCAGCGGGGTTGGCTACGGCCACTTGCAGCTCCAGATGGTCGGCGCCCTGGGCTGTAAGCCAGTCTTTGACAGCTGCAAACAAAGCCCGCCCGAGGCCCTGGCGGCGGTACTCTTCCCGTACAATGGTTTCGGCGATGTAGCCGCGCCGGAAGTAGTGCATCCCCGAACTGCCCACCTGGTAAGTAGCTACCATCAGGCCTAGCAACCCGTAGCGGCCCTGCGCCACAAACATGCGGGTGTTGTTTTCGGCCAGCCGGCTACGCAACACGCGCTTTAACTGAAAATCGGCGGTGGGGTGGTACCCAAACACCGGGTGAAACGACTGATGCTCATCCATTAGCTCACACCACAGGCTGTAAAGTTCATCCAGGTCCTTGTGCGTGGCAATACGAATGGTCATGCAGTAGAAATAAAGTGCTGGGAGTACAGGCAAGCTACAACCAGAACCCGACAGTACAAATCAGCAACAGACAATGAGCAATGGGTGATGGGGCACAGTCCTCATTGCTCATTGTCTGTTGCTGATTATTTACTCGCTGGCTTGGCCTAGCTCTGTCAGGTCTTCGGGGCTTAGCTGCAGCTCGGTGGCTTTGAGCAGCTCGGTTACCTGTTCGGGGCTGGTGGCGCTGGCAATGGGGGCCGTAAGGCCGGGTTGAGCCATGATCCAGGCCAGGGCTACCTGGGCCTGGGTGGCCTGCAGGCGCGCCGACACCGCATCGAGAGCACCGAGGATTTTCAGGCCTTTATCGTTGAGGTATTTCTGGCCGACACCGCCACCGCGGGCGCTTTTCTTAAGGTCCTCTTCAGAGCGATACTTGCCGGTCAGGAAGCCCGCCGCCAAACCGTAGTACGGAATCACCCCAATGTTCTGCTCCTGCATGAGCGGCAACAATTCCTGCTCAAACTCAGCGCGGTCGTAGAGGTTGTAGAGGGGCTGCAGGCTTTCGTAGCGGGGGTAGCCGTGCTTTTCGCTGGCCTCGATGGACTCGCGCAAACGGGCCACATCAAAGTTGGAAGCTCCAATGGCGCGCACCTTGCCTTCTTTCACCAGCTGGGCGTAGGCCTCCAGCGTTTCCTCCACGGGCGTGGTGGGGTCATCTTTGTGCGACTGATACAGGTCGATGTAATCCGTCTGCAGGCGCTTGAGCGAGCCTTCCACGGCCCGCAGAATGTAGTCTTTCTTGAGGCCCTTGTTTTCGGGGTTGACCTCCCAGCCCACTTTGGTGGCGATGATGACGTCGTCGCGGCGGCCACGCTGCTGCAGCCACTTGCCGATGATAGTTTCCGACTCGCCGCCCACGTGGCCTGGCACCCATACTGAGTAGCCGTCGGCGGTGTCAATGGCGTTGCCGCCGCCCGCCACAAAGGCATCGAGTATGCGGAAGGAAGTGGCCTCGTCGGCGGTCCAGCCAAATACGTTGCCGCCCAGCACCAGCGGGGCAATCTGCAGGCCGGAGCGGCCTAGTTCACGGTGTTGCATACTGAAAAAGCGAAGTGAGGGTATGGTCAGCATAAACCCCAATTGCGCCCCTGGGGTTATGGAGCTTTCGGGTATTTTTGGGGCATGGCAAGCAAGCTCGACACCCTAGAAGTAGTAGACGTGCCCGACCGAGCCACCTGGCGCGCCTGGCTGGCAGCCCACCACCAGCAGCCCGCCGGAGTATGGCTCACCCTGTATAAAAAGGAAAGCGGCCAGCGCCTGATGACCTATGCCGACGCGGTAGAGGAAGCCCTCTGTTTCGGCTGGATTGACTCGCATCCCCGCAAAGTAGATGCCACCTGCTACCGGCTCTTGTTCAGCCCACGCAAGCCTAAAAGCGTGTGGTCGGCGGTAAACAAGCAGCGCATTGCAGAGTTGCGGAAAGCGGGCCTAATGCTGCCCGCCGGCGAAGCCCGCATTGCTGCTGCCCAGCAGAACGGCAGCTGGGAGGCGCTCGACGAGGTAGAGGCGCTGGTAATACCAGCGGATCTGGCCGCCGCCCTAGCCGCCAACCCGGAAGCACAACGGCACTTCAACAACTTCCCACCCAGCGCCCGCAAGCAGCTGCTCCAGAACCTGGCCGCCGCCCGCCGCCCCGAAACCCGCCAGCAGCGAATTGCGCGAATAGTAGCCAATGCCGCCCAAAACCGCCGCGCGTAGGTCAGGGTAGATAAAACAGAACGTCACTCTCGACCAGCTCAGCGTGATGGTCTTGTTCATCAACTGAGCCCGCGCTAGGCCAGGCAGACTATTGCCGCGGGTGCCTTACCTTCACCGGCATGCTACGAATCTGTCTGCTGCTCCTGAGCCTAGGGAGCATTCTGCTGCTGGGCGCTACGCCGGCCGCACTTATCACGGAGCGCAACTTCCAGCCGCACTTTGATCGGTACGGTGTAACCGGCTCTATTCTGTTATTTGAGGAGGCTACCGGTCAGTATGTGGCCTACAACCTGAAGCGCTGCCGTCAGGGCTTTCTGCCGGCCTCCACCTTCAAGATTCCCAACACGCTCATCGGCCTGCAAACCGGCGCCCTGCCCGATACGGCCACCATCTGCAAGTGGGATGGGGTGAAGCGCTACTTCCCACAGTGGAACCAGGACATGAGCTACGCTCAGGCCCTGCGCGTGTCGTGCGTGCCGTGTTACCAGCAACTGGCCCGGCGGGTAGGGGTGAAGCCATACCAGCAGTGGCTCCGGAAACTGGCCTACGGCCGCATGGATGTCACACCCCAAAATCTGGATACGTTTTGGCTGGACGGTAATTCGCGCATCACGCAGTTTGAGCAGGTAGAGTTCCTGCGCCGCCTGCACGCCGAGAAGCTGCCTGTGGCCGGCCAGCACCAACGAGCCGTCAAGCGCGTTTTGCAGCTGCAGAAAATGCCCGAGTACACGCTCTACGGCAAAACCGGCTGGCGCTTCCGCTCCGCCACCAACCCCGACAATGCGTGGTTTGTAGGCTGGGTAGACCGTGCCGATGGTCGCACTGTGTATGTGGTGCTAAATATTGAGCCGCAGTCAGGCCCCGCCAACGAGCAGTTCATTGGTGCCCGCCGAGCCATAACTGAGGCGGTATTGAGGGAGCTGAAGTGGCTGTAGCAGGAGCCAACAGGTTGTGAGTAACCGCGGCTGCTATATCTTCACCCAATGCGCTTTCTCTTTCTGCTCTGTCTGCTGCTTCTCACGCGCCTAGGCCTGTGCCAAACGTCCCAAGCCGATGTAGTCATTCGCAACGGGCGGCTCTACGATGGCACCGGCAACGCCTGGACCTACGGCGACGTGGCCATTCGGGCCGGGCGGATTGTGGCCGTAGGCCAGTTGCCGGCGGGTCTTACGGCCGCTACGGTTATTGATGCCAAGGGTTTGGCCGTGGCGCCGGGCTTTATTGATGTGCACACCCACATCGAGGACGACGAAGTGCAGCAGCCCACCGCCGATAACTTTCTCTATGATGGCGTGACGACGGTGGTAACCGGCAACTGCGGCTCCTCACGGCCGGAGCTAGGTCAGTATTTCCGGCTGCTGGATAGTTTGCGCCTGTCCGTGAATGTGGCCTCCTTTGTTGGGCATGGCACTGTGCGCAAGGCTGTGATGGGCCGGACCAAGCGGGCCCCCACCGAGGCGGAGTTGCAGCAGATGGAAGCCCTAGTAGCCCAGGCTATGCAGGCGGGCGCCGTAGGCTTGTCGTCGGGGCTGATTTACGTACCGGGCACGTACTCTAGGCCACCCGAGATGGTGCGCTTGGCCCGGGTGGCGGCCCACTACCACGGCCTCTACGCCACCCACATGCGCAACGAAAGCGACAGCGTAACCTTTGCCATTCAGGAGGCACTACAAGTAGCCCGTGAGGCCGGCTTGCCCCTCGAAATATCCCACCTGAAACTAGGCGGCCAGCAGAACTGGGGCCAGGCCGATAAGCTGCTCGGCCTTATTGAGCAAGCCCGTCAGGCCGGCCAGCAAGTCACCATCGACCAATACCCGTACACGGCCAGCTCCACCTCACTCAGCACCCTGCTTCCCGACGACGTGCAGGCCGATGGCCGCGACTCCCTGCGCGTGCGGCTGCAACGCCCGAAAGTACGCGCGGCCGTGGAAGCCGATATGCTCCGGCGCCTGAAGCGGCGGGGCCTCAAGCACTTCAGCTACGCCGTGGTGGCCAGCTTCCCACCCGACACGAGCTATCAGGGTCTTAACATCGAGGAAATCAACCGTCGCCGGAAGCGCCCCCACACGGCCCGCGCCGAGGCTGCCACCATCTTGGAGCTGGTACTGCAGCACGATGCGGGCATGGTGTTTCATGGCATGAGTGAGCCCGATGTGCAGCAGATTATGCGCTACCCGCAGAATATGGTGGCCTCCGATGCCAGCATCCGGGTGTGGCAGCAGGGCATGCCGCACCCGCGCGGGTACGGCTCCAACGCCCGCGTGCTAGGCCACTACGTGCGTGAGCTGCGGGTACTCACCCTCGAAGACGCCATCCGGCGCATGACCAGCCTGCCGGCCCAAACCATGGGCTTTACCGACCGTGGCCTGCTGCGCCCCGGCTACGCCGCCGACATCGTCGTTTTCGACCCCGCCACGGTGCAGGACCGCTCTACTTTCACTCAACCGCATCAATATTCAGTAGGAATGAAATATGTGCTGGTCAACGGCCGCCTGACGGTGCAAGAAGGAAAGCACACAGGCGTACGCAACGGGCAGATACTCTATGGGGCTGGGAAAAAGTAACTAGCAGGGTGCCTCACCCCCGGTTTCCTCTCCAAAAATAGAGGGGGGGTAGGAGGGACACATGTATGTACTACAGCTTCTTCAGCACCCGCCAGCCGTGGGCGGGAACGGGTAAGGTGTCGTTGGGCTGGAGCAGGAGTTGTTCTTCGCTGAAAATGTCGAGGTAGGAGCCGGTGGCTTCTTCGGGCAGCTCCAACGTTTGAGCTTCTGGACTGCTATTGATGGCTACCAGCACGGACGCGGGGCCGTGGTGGCGGGTGAAGGCGTACACAGTGGGGGCGGAGGGGAGGCGCTGGAAGCGGCTTTCGAGCTGGCCGTTGTGCAGGGCGGGGTGGCGCTTTTTGAGCTGGAGCAGGCGGGTGTAGAAATCCTGCAGCGGGTAATCCTGCCAGTCAATGGTATCCTTATCGAAGAAGGCGAGGCGCTTGTTCAGGGCGGCTTCTTGGCCCGAGTACACCAGCGGCATGCCGGGCAGCAGGCAGGTAAGTACGGCAAAGGGCAGCACATTGGAGCCCAGGCGTTCGTACTCGGTGCCGTCCCAGCTGTTCACGTCGTGGTTGCTGGTGAAGTGCATGAGGTAGACGCTCGGCGGATACTTAGCGCGCTCGGCGGCTAAGTACACGTCAATGTCGTGCAGGTGAGCTTTTTCCTCGGCAATGTGGTCGAGGAGGTAGTGCAGGCGCAGCCCGAAGGTCATGTTGAAGGCGCGCTCCAGTAGCTTGGTGTCGCCGTTGAATTCTTCCCACGTCAGGCCGCCGGAGGGGTAGAGCTCGTCCCACTCGGCCAGCATAAATACGGGCTTCAGCTGATCCAGCTCTTGGCGGGCGTCGTCCCAGAAATCGGTGGGCACGAGGCCGGCCACGTCGCAGCGGTAGCCGTCGATGTCGGCTTCGCGCACCCAGTAGAGTAGGGCGTCGGTCATGTAGCGGCGCAGGGCGGGCTGGTTATAGTCGAGGTCGATGACATCCTGCCAATCAGCCACGGGCGGCACAAACTGGCCTAGCGCGTCTTTGGTGAACCATTCGGGGTGCTCGGTGGCCAGCGGGTTGTCCCAGCTGGTGTGGTTGGCTACCCAATCGAGCAGCACATATAAGCCTAGTGAGTGAGCCGTTTGCACCAGATGGCGCAAATCCTCCAGGGTCCCGAACTCAGGGTTCACGCCGTAATAATCCTGCACGGCGTACTGGCTGCCCAGCGTGCCCTTGCGGTTCACCTGCCCAATGGGGTGAATCGGCATCAGCCAGACGATGGTAATGCCCATAGCGGCCAGCCGCGGTAAGTGCGCCTCAAAGGCCCGAAACGTGCCCTCCGGCGTGTACTGCCGGATATTGACTTCGTAAATGCTGGCGTGGGTTGCCCACGCGGGGTGCTTAACCTGAAATAAATGCGCGTGGGGGTGTGGCTCGGAGTGGGTCACGGCAGAAAGCGAAAAGACAAACAAACTCGTGTGCCTACGCAAAACCGTCGAGTTGGGCTGCCGCCAGGGCCGTTAGGTGCGGATAACGTCGGTATCAACGGGCACGTAGCCCAACTGCCGACTCATGCTCAGCACCTGACCTTTGTGGTGAAACTCGTGGGTGAGTACGTGCGTGAACAAGGCCAACGGAGTAAGCTGCACTGGCTCGGAACGGCGGGGTACCCGCAAGGAAAGCTCCGTGTGCCACTGCCCCCGAAAGTGCTCCAGAAAATCTGTCACCAGCGTATCTGTTTGCGCATATAACTGGCCTAGAGCGGCTATATCTGGCACTGCCGCAGCATCAGGCAGGGGCCACGACTGGCCTAGCGCCACATTCACGAGCCAGTGCTGATACGTGGCCGCACAGTGCACCAGCAGGTCGCGGATGCTGGTGTGGTTGAAGGCCGATATTGGAGCCGTAAAGTCAGCCGGCGCCATGGTGGCGCAGTAGGCCAGCAGCACCCCGCGGGCACTCCTGACTAGATCATATTGAGCAATGAGCAAAGATTCCATAGCCAAAATGATGAAGCGAATCGGTGCTAGGTGATGAAGTGATAAGTGCGGGTGAGGAGGTGAGGGAGCAGAACAGGTCTTATTTATAACGGCTCGCCTCATTACTGTTCTCTTCGTAACCTCCTCACTTCGCCACTTCTATTTCTGATTGGGCAGGCGCTCGTACACGCGGTAGCTGTGGGGTGGCAGCAGGACCCGGGAGCCCGAGCCCAGCTTAAGAACCTGCTCACTGAACAGCTCCCGGTACACGCCTGGCCCCAGGGTGCGCATGGTCACCTCGTGGGGCTGGGCGCCGAGGTTGGCGGCCGTGACTACCCCGGTGTTGCCCTTGCGCCGCACGAAAACGTACACCTGGCGGTCGGAGCTGGCGGGCAGTCGCACGAACTCGCTGCAGGCGTCGCCGTTGCGCAGGGCTGGGTTACGCTTTTTGAGCTGGAGCAGGCGGGTGTAGAAATCCTGCAGTGGGTAGTCGCGCCACGGGATGGTGTCTTTGTCGAAGAAACGCAGACGCTTTTTCAGGGCCGCTTCCTGGCCCGAGTACACCATGGGCATGCCCGGCAGCAGGGCCGCCAGCACCGCCAGGGGCTGGGCATTGGCACCCACCCGCTCATACTCTGTGCCGTCCCAGCTATTGATATCGTGGGAGGTGGTGAAGTACATTAGGTACACCTGGGCCGGGTAGCGGCGGCGCTCATCGGCCAGGTAGGTATCGAGGGCCGCTACAGGCTTCTTGTTGTTGGCGATGCTGTCGAGGAGGGCATGCAGGCGCAGGCTGTAAGTCATGTCGAAGGCCTTTTCCAGCAGCTTGGTGTTGGGGTCGAATTCAGAACGCTTCAGGAACGTGGGCGGAAACAGCTCGTCCCACTCGGCCAGCATAAATACCGGCTTGATCTTGTCGAGCCGTTGGCGGGTATCGTTCCAAAAATCGGTGGGGACCAGGCCGGCCACGTCGCACCGGAAACCATCGAAACCCACTTCGCGCACCCAGTAGGTCATGCTTTCCTGCATGTAGCGGCGCAACTCGGGCTTGCGATAATCGAGGTCGATGACGTCCTGCCAGTCCGAGACGGGCGGCTGAAACTGGCCCTGCTTGTTCTTGGTAAACCAGTCGGGGTGCTCTTGGCTGAGCTTACTATCCCAGCTGGTGTGGTTGGCCACCCAATCCAAAATCACGTGCATGCCGCGCTTGTGGGCCTCATTTATGAGGTGGCGCAGGTCTTCCAGAGTGCCAAACTCGGGGTTTATGGCGCGGTAGTCCCGAATGGAGTACTGGCTGCCCAGGGTACCCTTGCGGTTCAGCTGACCAATGGGCTGCACCGGCATCAGCCATAGGATACCCACGCCCATTTTCTGGAGCCGTGGCAAATGGGCTTCAAACGCCCGGAACGTACCCTCAGGCGTGTATTGCCGAATGTTAACCTCGTAGATGCTGGCGGAGTCGGCCCAGGCGGGGTGGCGGATGGTATAGGCCTTGGGCACGGGTACATCGCAGGGCGCCGAGGCCGGATTTCCGGATCCGGAGCAAGCCGCTAACAGGCCTAGCAGGAGGAAACTGAGCAGACGAACAGGGGTAGTTGACATAGCCGCAACATACCAGTTTTCTGACGGAGCTGGCCAGAGCCTATACAATGCAAAACCATCCCACCACAAGACTACCGTAGCTATTGGGCCGGGGCAGCCCCGCGGTGGGCTGGTTTCAAAAAGCAATATGAAGTGGCCTAGGAGGCGGTAGTGGCCCGGCCGGTGCCATTGGCTCGATCAGGCTGATAACGCACGCCCCCGAACAGGTACAGCATAAGGGTGCGGGAGTAGCGTAGGCTGAGCGGGGTGAGAATTACGGCAAAGAAGGCTACGGCCGTCACGTACACCCAGGTATCGGGGTCGTTGAGGAGGAAATACACCAGAAAGCCCACTACCAGCATGATGCCCGTGGAAAAGGCGAAGGTGATGTACATAGCCCCCCAATAGAAGCCGGGCTCGGGCTCATAGCGCTGCCCGCACACGGGGCAGGCCTCGGGCATATCAGCGAATCGGCTCAGATTGAAGGCACTGGTTGAAAACAAAGGTCCTTGATGACAGCGGGGACATTTCTGCTCCAGCATTGCGAGGAACGTAGAATCGGTCTTTTGCATAGCGGTAAGCGCATCAGAAGCGTTGATACAAAACTACTACGGCCAAACTGGGTAGGGTAGCTACGTTTGCGGGATTGTTTGGTACAAATCAATGCTTATGGTTTAGCTAGCTAATAGCTTGTAGCAGTAAGAGCGGTGCTGTAGCCTGCTTGCTTTTTCAGACACAAAGAGCACCTTACTATGGACCTATGAATTGGCGTGCCTTTTATCAGGAGTACTCGATTCCGCTCAAGATTAATGGTTGTCTTATTGCTTGTTTTGGGGTGGCAGCAAGCTTGGCAGTGCTCACAAGCAAAAGTCAAACCGTCAGCCCCGGTTTTCTCACTGCCTTTATTATTACGGGGCTAGTACCGTACCTGAGTGTGGTCGTTAACCTTTGTATGGGGGCGATTATGCTTGCCAAAAGCCGGCATAAATTAGCAAGAGCCTATTTCGCCTTTTTTGGTAGCTACTTACTGTTCTTCTTGGTGCTCAGGGCCGTATGAGTCACCCGCCCTTCACCTCCCCAGGTGTCTGGCCGGTGTGCTTGCGGAAGTAGCGCCCAAAATAGGAGGCATCCTCAAAGCCCAGCGCATCGGCTACCTGGCCTACGGTGGCATCGGTGTGGCGCAGCAGGCGGTGGGCTTCTACTAGCACCCGTTCCTGAACAAGTGTACTGGCGGTTTTGCCCAGCTGGCGCCGACAGAGGGCATTGAGGTGGTTGGGCGACACGTGGAGCAAATCGGCGTAGTGCTGCACGCTGCGCTGGATGCGGAAGTGTTCGTTGAGCAGCAGCCCGAACTCGCGCAGGAGTTGCTGAGCGTGGCGGGGTTCGTCGGGGGCGGGGAATAGCGGGGTGTTATAGTGCCTAGCTGCCAGCTCTAGGCAAATGTGCAGATAGGAGCGTACTACCTCGTCCTGCTGCGGGGCAGGGGTAGTGTCCTCAGCCCACATGCGCTCAATCAGGGGCCGGATGGCCTCATCCGATAGGCCTAGATGTAGGACAGGCGGGTAAGCGGAGTTGAAAAATGGGTATTCATAGAGGCGGGGGCCGGGGTAGCGGAACAGGTAGAAGTCGGCCTCAAAAAACACCACGTAGCCCTGGGCATCATCGGAGAGCTGCCAATGATGCACCTGTCCCGGCGTCATGAAGAACAGGCTGCCCGGCTGCAGCTCATAGGTTACCAGGTCAATGGTGTGGGTACCGTGGCCCTGCGTGACGTAGAGCAGCAGGTAGAAGTTGTGGGCGTGGGGCTGGCTGATACCGGGGAAGTTGGCCACGTGCCGCTCCAGCCGCTCCAAGTACCAGGGCCGGTGCGGCCGGTTCTGCGGAAACGACTCTAGGGTAAAGACCGGTAAGCCAGGTGGTTTCATATTTCGAGTGACGAGGTGACGGGAGTGACGGGGTGATGAGGGTAGGAGGTGTTAAAAAAGAGCGTCATCCTGAGCTAGCAAAGGATCTAATCACGTCATCATAAGGTGCTAGGCCAGTCGTTTCGTTTAGACTTGATATGATTCTTCCTGCGTTAGGATGATGTGCTTAAGAAATAGCTACAGATTAGATAGTGCATCAAGGCTCATCAAACTTACGCAGGCGCTTTTTGCTGAGCTCGTAGCTTATAATGGCGGGCACGTAGAACGACACGTCGGCCAGCAGCTTGGCCAGCAGGATGCCCGCGCCGAAGTGGCCTAGCCAGCGGGGCAGGTAGTACATCAGCACCGGCCGAATCAGGAAGCTGTCGGCCACCTCGGCCAGGCCAAACTCTACCACCAGGGCCCGCACGTTCTGCCCGAAAGTGCCCCACGTGTAGGGCAGTCCGCGGGCATGGCGGAGGCGGTAGGCCAAGCGCATATCCTGCAGCAGCAGGTACCCGAAATAGGCCACGTTGCCTGCCCAGGTGCCCGCCAGCGCCGCGCTAAGTGGGCTGTGGGTGCTGCGTAGTACCAGCGTGGCGCCCGCCAGTGTAGCCACCACCGACAGCACTTCGGCGGGCAGGTAGCGCCGCAGCCATTCCCGAATTTTCTGCTTCATGCGGGCTCCGTGCTAGGCCAGGGAAGAAACCAGTATTTTGCTGGTCGCAGGGGTAAAGATATCAACTGCCCTCCGGTGGGCCGCCGGAGCCTTTGCCGCCTCAACTTCCATCCCGCCACTATGCAGCTGCCGCTTACGCCTCTGGTTGTTGTTCTGTTTGCCGTAATAGCGCAGGCGCTGTTTGCGGCTGGGCTGCTCTGGTTTGCGCGGCAGAACCGGCTACCCAGCCGCTTTCTGGCCCTGCTCATGCTCAGCATTGCGCTGTGGCTGCTCGATGGCTTTTTTCGGGTGGCTAACATTTATGGGCAAAACCCCAACTGGTATTTCGCGCCCATTTATTACTCCCTGGCGTTTGGGCCGCTGCTGTACTTCTACGTCAGGAGCCTCGTAAATCATGAGTTTCGGCTGCAGCCGCGGCACTTCTGGCACTTTGTACCGGTGCTGGCGCAGGCGTTACTGTATGGGTGGCTGAGGCTGCAGACCTACGAAACCCGCAACTGGTTTTGGCAGCACGTGCACCGGCCCTACACGTACCGCTTGGAGTTTCTGGGCACCTGGCTGTCGTTGGTGGTGTACCTGGGCCTGAGTTTGCGCCTGCTAGGCCAGTACCGCCGCTGGCTGCTCGACAACTTCTCCGAAACCTCGCAGTTGCGCCTGCAGTGGCTGCGCACGTTACTAGTGCTGGTGGGCGTGGTGAGCGTACAATGGCTGCTGGAACTGGTGCTACGCGAGTTCTTTGACCTCTACTACACCTACGATTACTCCACGGAACTTCTGGGAATAGTGGTGTTTCTGATTGGGGTAGTAGGGCTGCGGCAGGCTGATATGCAGGCAGTGAATTTCCAGCCCGAAATGGCCTTGGAAGAACCTGCGCAAAGCACACAGCCAGCCTACGTAGCAACACCAACTCCGGTATTGCCTGAAGCTAGGCCAGTCGAGAACCAATTGGTAGAAGCCCCCAGCACAACCGAAGCCGCCCCGAAGGCTGCCGTGGATGAGGCTGCTATGGCGCGCATCAGGTGGGCGCTGGAAGAAGAAAAGCTTTACCTCAACCCCACACTCACGCTGGCTGAACTCTCCGCGCATACTGGCCTAGCGCCCCGCCTGATTTCCTTCACCGTCAACCAGGGTTTCGGTCAGTCTTTCAACGACCTGGTAAACGGTTACCGGGTTGAAGAAGTGAAGCGTCGCCTGCGCACCCCTGATGCGCACCGGCTCACGCTGCTGGGCATTGCCCTGGATAGCGGCTTCAATTCCAAAACCACCTTCAACCGCATCTTCAAGCAGTTCACCGGCTATGCCCCACGTGATTATCCGGTGGGTTAAGCTTGTTCTGGTAGCGCGCCTCACCCCCTAACCCCCTCGCCCTCGGAGAGGGGGTTAGGGGGTGAGGCGCCAAGGTTGGAACTAGACCGCCGCTACGGCATAGTAAACGACAAATCGGCGCTGATGAGGTTAGCGGTTAGGCCGGTGGTTTGACGGTAGTAGGCGTAGCGCAGATCGAGGGCCTTAAACTTGGCCACGCGCCCTCCGAGGGGTGTTTTGAAGCGGCCAATGCCGTACACCGGCGAGTAGCGCAGTCCTAGGCCTAGCTTATTGGCAGAGAAGCCCGCCAAGTCGTAGTCGGAGGTGTAGTACTCATCGAACACGGAGTGCTGTAGATAGGGCGCGAAATACTTGGCGGCCGTTTGGGTGTGGAAGCGGTAGAAAGGGTACAGCACAAAGAAGGGCGTCACCTTTACCGGCGTTTCCAGCTCCAGGGTATGGGCCGAGATGCCGAAGTTATCGTTGTAGAAGCGGTAGTAGCTGCGCAGTTGCACTAGGTCGGTGGCGTAGTAGTTCAGGCGCAGGCCCACCGGGTATTTGTAGCGCTGCCGGGGCAAGCGCTCCGTTTTGGCAGTGCCTAGGGCCTCGCCCGTCTCCCGGAAATACACCCTGTGAAATGGCGTGCTCAGCAGCCCCCGCTGGGCCACCAGCTCCGTGCTCAGGGCCAGCTGCAGGCGCTGGGTAAGCACCTGGGAGTACACCACGTTCAGGTTGAAGCTTTGGCGGGTATCGAAGCCCGAGCCGTGTTCCTGCCCCCCGCCAGCGTGCAGCTCAGCAGGTAAAATCAGGGTGGCGCGGTCGAAGAAGGCCTGGCCGGCCACGCTCAACTCCCGGTTGCCATCCAGGGAGGCATGCGCCCAGGAGCCCGTCAGGTTGAAGGACAGATAGTCGTACTCCTTAGAGAAGCCTCCGCCCACCCCCACAATAGTGCGTTTGTCGGCCAGTTGGCGCGAGTAGCCCAAGTCTACGTGATAGCGCGCATCGTGCGAGGAAGGCGACGAAAGCACTTGGTCAATGCGGTCAGTAGATGCCGAGGCGTAGTAATCGACGCCCACGTTGGCCGACACACGCGTAACCGAGTCGAGGGGCACGTTCAGGATGATGGTGGGCGTGAGGTCGGTGAGGTACTGGGTGCCGCGGCCGCCCTGCACGGCGCCATGGTCGCCATCCTGCTGGTAGTAGCTGGAAAGAATGTTGACTTCGGTTTCGCCGTGGCTGCTGGGGTCGGGCGGACTCGGAGCCGTGGTATTAGGAGCGCCGTAGCCATCGACGCGGTTGGGCACGGGAGTGGCCTGCGCCCAAGCCAGCGCGGGCAGCAACGCCAGCAGGGCTGCGGCCGCAGAGCGCTGCGAGAAGAGGTAGAAACCAGAAAGCATAAGGAGGGGAGGCTGTGGGAGACGGACGGGGAGAAGGTCGAGTGGCCTAGCGAAGCAGAAAAAGCGGAACGTGGCTAATTACAGCCGCAGCCCCCGCCTATTTTGCCACCGTTAGCGCCGCCGACTCCTTCGCGGTAGCTCTCGAAGTTGGTTTCATACACCTCAATACGCTTGTTGGCCAGCTTCATATCCTCATCGTTGAGGTACATTTTCTGGTAGGCCGCCACCGACACGCAGCTGCTGAGGCCACTACTACCTAACAGCACCAACAGGCCTAGTACTGCCCGCGCACGCGGCAATGAAATTGTAGAGTAACTCATGGCGTAGGGGCCGCAGCGGCCTGCGGTGTTTGAGTGGAGTAATAATTAATGGCCATACCTCGGGAAGTGAGCGTGCGGCCTTCGTTGGTAATCAGGGTGCAGTCAACGCCCTTTAGTTTGTTGATGAACGCCAAACCTTCCTCCGGCCCTTTCACGAACACCACTTCATCCAGGCCGTCGGCCAACTCCACATCGGGGCAGATGATGGTGACAGAGCGTAGGCCCGTGGCCGGATAGCCGGTGTGCGGGTCGATGATGTGGCCGTAGTATTTGCCCTGCACCGTGAAGTACTGCTCGTAGTTGCCAGCAGTCACCACGGCCACGTCGGTTACGCTCAGCCACGAGGAAACCGACTGCGGAAAAGCCGGGTCGCCGATGGCAATGCGCCACAGGGAACCATCACCCTGCCACCCCCAGCACGATACGTCGCCCGAGCCGTTGATGAGGCCGCCCTGAATGCCCATCTGCCGCATCAGGGCCTGGGCCTTGCGTACGCCGTAGCCCTGCAGAATGCCCGCCAGGTTCATGCGCATGCCCTTTTCCTGCAGCATCACGGAGTGGGTGGCGGGGTCGAGGAGTACCTTCTTATAGTCGATGCGGGCCACGGAGGCCTTTACTACTTCCGGGGCCGGAAGGCTGGCGTGCTCTTTCCGGTCGAACCGGTAGATTTTCTCGCCGCCGGCAAACGTGATATCGAAGGCGCCGTTGCTCAGGGCCGAAAGCTTCAGCGTCCGCTGAATCAGGTCGTACACTTCCTGCTCAACCACCACCGGCTTGATGCCCGCTTGGCGGTTTACCTGAGTGATTTGCGAAGTAGAATCCCAGTAAGAAAAGAGCCGGTCGATGCGCTGCGTTTCCCGGATACCGGCCCGAATGGCGCGCCAAGCCAGCGAATCATCGGCCGAGACGGCCGTGAATGTGAAGTGGGAGCCCATCACATGGGCATTGCGAGTGAAGTTCCGGGCCTTCGGGCTGGCCGGAGCCTGCGCAACAGCGGCCCCGGCGGCAAGTAGCAGCCAGCCCAGTAACAGCACCCAGAACAACGGGCCACGAAGCGTAGCGGGAGAAAAACCGATACGCATACCCCTAGCGTTTAGCGAGCAGCTGCGACAGATAGGCATCGTAGGCAGCGGGCCCGCCGGGGCGGTAACCGGTTTTAGCCAGCACCTTTCCTTCAGGGGAAAGCAGCACCACAAGCGGGAAAGAGCCCTCTTTATTGAGTTGCGCCGCCGCTTCTTCGTTGAGCTTGGTCTGCTCGGCCGGGAGCTTGTTTTTCTTGCTGCGCGGAAAGTCGAACCGGGCCAGCACAAACTTATCCTGGGCGTATCGCTGGAACTCCGGCTGGTCGAACACTTCCTGCTTGAGCATGATGCAGGGCTTGCACCAGTCGGAGCCCGAAAACACGGCCAACACGGGTTTGTTGGTGGCTTTGGCCTGTTGCAGGGCCTGGGTAAGGTTGGCATTCCAGGTAACCGCTAGGGTCTGGGCCTGACTGCGGCTGAGCAGTAGGGAAAAGAGGAAAACAAACAGGTAGCGCATAGAGGGGAGGGCAAAAGGTCGTGATTAAAACCAGATTAAAACACAACCCGTTCCCCCATACGGCGGCGCTTATTTTTCGGCGGTTTACAGCTCTAAATTTTTCGCCACCAGCGGCTAGGTCACCCGTGCTGCCTGCTTTTTATTCGTCGCCGCCCTGCCCCTTGGCCCGTTCGGCATCCAGAAAGTAGGCGCCCTGCCGAACCAGCCGAGTGGTATCGGGAATGGGGTCGAGGGGGGTTACGGCTACGTCGCCGTGGGCCGTGGCGCCGGCACGAATTTTCACACGCCGGAAGGTGGCGGTGCTGTCGGAAGCCTGGGTTTGTACGTAGGCGTAGCTCAGCTCCCCGGCCTGAATTATAGCATCTTCGGGCAAGGTGCGGGCCTTTTGTCCGGCCGTCTGGATGCGGGCGGCCACGTACTGTCCGGGCAGCAGCGTTTCGGTTTCGGGGCCTTCGAGGTGGGCGTGTACCGTTACCGTGCGGGCATCATTCTCAAAAGCTTTGCCCACCAAGAACACCCGGGCGCGTAGGATTTCCTGGGCCATCTTCCGGCTGGGCACCGTGAACAGGATACTCTGGCCTACCCGCACCCGCGCCACGTCGCGCTCAAACACTTTAAGTTGTAGGTGCAGGTCGGAGCGGTCAACTATTTCTACCAGCACATCCTGCGGGTTCACATACTGGCCGGGGTTGGTGCTCACCGTACGCACATAGCCAGAAAGGGGGGTAGTGAGGCTCACGGTGGGCTGAATGCGGCCCGAGGCAGCCAGGCGCTCGGCGGAGATATTCAACTGGCCAAGCTGAGCGGCCAAGCTGCGCTGGGTAGCCTGCTCGGTGGCGTAGTCGGCCTGGGCTTGCTGGAGCTTGCGTTTGGCGCCCACATCTTCCACGTCGAGAATGCGCTGGCGCTCCAGTTCCTGGCTCAGGAAGCGCACCCGGGCCCGGCTTTGCAGGTAAGCCTCCTGGAGCTTGATATAGTCGGGGTGGCGCAGCACGGCCACGGTGGCGCCCTTCTTCACGAATTGCCCCGGTAGCACCTGCACCTGCTGCACGTAGCCGCCCAGCACCGCCGAAATAGACACCAGGTTCTGCGGGGGCACATCTACCACGCCGTTGGCCTGCACCTCTGAGGACATGTTCTGGCGCGTGAAGCCCCCCAGCGCAATGCCCGCTGCCCGCGCCTGCGCCGCCGAAATCGTTACCTGGTCGGGGTTAGCGGGAGCTTCGGGCGTTTCGGGGCGGGGCGGCGTAGCGCCTTTGGCCTCCGGGGAAGCCCCCTGTTTACAGCCGGCAAGGCTGGCAGCCAGCAGGAGGGAGGTCAGCGGAAGCGAGAAAGAAGGCGAAAGGAGAAACTTCATGGAGCCAGCCCCAGCGGGCAGGATAAACGTGAAAAGAAACAGTGGCCTAGCAACAGATGCCGTTACTCATCGGTGCCCGCCAAGGCTTGCAGACCAATAACTACCTCGTTGTACTGGCGCACTTGGTCGAGGTAGGCCTGTTGGATTTGCCAGGCCGGCTCGGTATTCACCACGTAAGTAACGTAGTCGATGTCGCCGGCGCGGAAGCTTTTTTCGGCCGTAGTCAGGATGAGGCGGGCCTGGGGCAGGGCGTCGCGCTCGTAGTAAGTGAGGGAGGCGCGGGCCCGGCGCAGTTGCTGGCGCAGGGCAGCTTGCTGGCCCGTCAGCTGGGTGGTGGCGTAGGTCAGTTGGTTGTCGGCGGCTTGCTCACCCAAGCGGGCGGCGGCAATGCGGGCCTTTTGCGCCCCGCCCAGCAGCGGCACCGAAAGCCCCGCCTGCGCCACCTGAAATCCTTTTTCCTTGTTGATGCTCTGGTTGAAGTAGCCCACGCGCACATCGGGGAGGCGGCGCAGTTGTTCCACCTGGGTCTGGCGCTGACTCTGGGTCAGTTCCTGCCGCAACAGGCTTAGGGTGGGGTTAGAGTCGGAGGAAAGGCTGGCGGTATCAGCGGCCGATAGCACGGCCACGGCGTTTTCGGTGGTATCGATGCGGGTGGGCGCAGTGCCGAGTAGGAGGGCTAGTTGCTGCTGCTGCACGGCAATGGCGGTAAGCGTGTTGGCCAACTGGTTCTGCAGCTCCCGCGAGCGGGCCTCGGCCGATACCTGCTCCAACCGGTTAGTTTCACCTACTTGATACCGGATTTTTGCGGCCCGGGCGGCGCGGCGGTACAAGCTATCCTGGCGGCGCAGTAGGGCGGCGCGGCGGTAGGTGAGCAGCAGCTCGTAGTAGGTACTGCGAATGTTCTGGCTGAGCTCCCGGCGCTGCACCCGGCCGCGCTGTTCTGCCGTGAGAGCCTGACTTTCCAGCAGACGGCGCTGGGCCGCGTACACGTTGGGCAGCGAGGTCTGCTGAATTACGTTGAAGCTCTGGTCGGTAAGCGGCCCCGAAATCTGGCCCCGCTGGTAATCGAGCACAGTACGCGGAATATCGTAGCCGGTGCGGGTGAGGGCGCGCTGCTGCTGGGCCTGCAACGCCGACGACTGCAACGACAGGTTTTGCCGTAGGCCAGTCTGCAAGGCTTGCTGCAGCGTGAGCGGAGAACCCACGGGTGCTGTCGGTGCTGAAGGGACCGTCTGCGCCTGGCCTAGTACGGGCAAACCCAACAGCGCTAGCACTACACTAAGCGCTACCACTGGCCTAGCGGGCGATCCATCTGGTGCGGTGGGTGCGGTTGGTGTCGCATCGGCATCATCAGAGGTGAAGAAGGTGTAGAGCACCGGCAGCACCAATAGGGTAAGCAAGGTGGCCGTAATCAGCCCGCCAATTACCACCGTAGCCAAAGGCTTCTGCACCTCCGCGCCGGCCGAGTTGCTCAGTGCCATGGGCAAGAAGCCTAGCGAGGCCACGGAGGCCGTGAGCAAGACCGGCCGGAACCGCTCGGCGGTGGCCCGTAGCACCCGTTCGCGCACGTTGCGCACGCCGGCATGAGCCAGCTCGTTGAGACTGGCTACCAGCACAATGCCGTTGAGTACGGCCACCCCAAACAACGCAATAAAGCCCACGCCCGCCGAAATACTGAACGGCATCCCGCGCAGCCACAGGGCCAGAATACCCCCGATGGTAGCCAGCGGAATACCCGTGAAAATCAGGGCCGCCTGCTTCACGGAGTTAAAGGATAGGTACAATAGCAAGAAGATGAGCAGCAGGGAGATAGGAACTACCACGCTTAAACGGGCCTTGGCCTGCTGCAGGTTCTCGAAGGCCCCGCCGTACTTGATGCTGTAGCCCGTGGGCAGCTTCAGGCTGGCATCGAGCTTGCCCTGAATTTCCTGCACCAGGCTCTGCACGTCGCGGCCGCGCACGTTTACGCCAATGTTGATGCGGCGGCGCGCATCGTCGCGCGAGATTTGGGCGGGGGCGCTGCGGTAGGCCACCGTAGCAACTTCTTCCAGCGGCACTTTCTGGCCTAAGGGCGTATCCACGTACAGATTGCGTAGGTCGCCGAGGCCTTGGCGGCTGGTGCTGTCGAGGCGCAGAACCAGGTCGTAGCGCCGCTCACCTTCGTACACCTGGCCCGCCACGTCGCCCGCGAAGGAGGAGCGCAGCAGGGTGTTCAGGTCCGACACATTGAGGCCATATTGAGCCAGTTTCTGGCGGTCGTAAGTGACGCGCAGCTGGGGCAGGGCCGCAATCTGTTCCACTTTCAGGTCGCCTACCCCTTCCAGGGGACGAATGAGGGCGGCGGCCTGAGTGGCTTTCTCAAACAGCACAGCCAGGTCCTCGCCGTAAATCTTGATGCTGATATCCGATTTCGCGCCTGAAATAAGCTCATTAAAGCGCATTTGAATGGGCTGTTGAAACTCCACGTTCACGCCGGGGATGTTAGCCAGGGCCTCGTTCATCTTGCCCGCCAGCCCCTCCCGCGAGTCAGCCGACGTCCACTCGCCCTGGTCCTTCAGCACTACAATCTGGTCGGAATCCTCGAACGACATGGGGTCGGTGGGGATTTCGGAAGTACCAATTTTACCCACCACTTGCTCTACCTCTGGGAATTTCTGGAGCAGAATCTGCTGCACTTTGGTGGTGGTAGCAATGCTCTGGCTCAGTGAGGAGCCCGGCGAAAGCGTTACGTTCACGGCAAAGTCGCCCTCATCAAGCTGGGGAATAAACTCGCCGCCCATGCGCCAAAACAGCACCCCCGACAGCGCCAACAGGCCTAGGGCCAGCGCCACCACGGCCCCGCGCATCCGGAGGGCGCCCTGAATCAGGGGCTCGTAGCCGCGCAGCAGGAACTGCATGATGCGGTGGGCCAGGGTACCTTCTTCCTTGATATCCTTGCGCAAGGCCCATGCCGACACGGCCGGCACGTAGGTGAGGCAGAGGAGCATAGCGCCCACAATGGCGAAGCTCACGGTGAGGGCCATGGGCCGGAACATCTTACCCTCAATGCCGGTGAGGGCAAGAATGGGGAAGTACACAATCAGGATGATGAGCTGCCCAAACAGGGCCGAGCGCATCATGCGGGTGGCGGCCGTTTCGGCCACCTGGTCCATGGTTTCGTGCTCCGTTTCCTGCCGGAAGTGCACGATGTGGAAGATCATGGCTTCCACGATAATCACGGCCCCGTCCACAATCAGCCCGAAGTCAAGGGCGCCCAGACTCATGAGGTTGGCCGACACGTCAAAAGTGCGCATCATGCCCAGGGCAAACAGCATGCACAGCGGAATCATGGAGGCCACTACCAGTCCCGCCCGGAAGTTGCCCAGCAGAATCAGAAGCACCAGAATCACGATGACGCCGCCCTCAATTAGGTTTTTGGTGACGGTGTGAATGGCTTTGTCGATAAGCTTGGTGCGGTCGAGGAAGGGCACCACTTCTAGGCCAGGCGGCAGGGTTTTTTCGATTTCCGCTACACGCGCCTTCACGCCCTTGATGGTTTGCTCCGAAGAGGCACCCTTGAGCATAAGCACAATACCGCCCACCGTTTCGCCGCCGCCGTTGCGAGTCATGGCGCCGTAGCGCATGGAGTGCCCGAAGCGCACCTGCGCCACATCGCGCACCAGCAGGGGCGCATTCTGGGCGGCCTGCTTGATAACGATGGTGCCCACATCATCCAGCGACGACACGCGGCCCTCGCCCCGGATGAAATAGCCATTGCGGCCGCGCTCTAGGTAAGAACCGCCGGTGTTGGCGTTGTTGTCTTGTAAGGCCTGAAACAGTTCCGGCATAGTCACGCCGGCCGCATTGAGCTGATCGGGGTTTACGCTAACCTCATACTGCCGCACGTAGCCCCCGAAGCTGCTCACGTCTACCACGCCGGGCACGCCGGCCAGGGGGCGCTTGATAAGCCAGTCCTGCACGTCGCGCAGGGCGCTAAGGGAGTACTTGTCTTCGTAGCCTTTCTTGACGTGGATGCTGTACTGATAAATCTCGCCTAGGCCAGTTGTGATAGGTGCCATTTGGGGGGCGGCCCCAGTGCCCAGCTCGGCCTGAGCGGTGGTGAGCTTCTCGGCCACCAACTGGCGGGTGCGGTAGGTGTCGATGTCGTCTTCAAACACCACCGTAATCACCGAGAGCCCAAACCGCGAAATGGAGCGAATTTCCGTCACGCCGGGGATGGTGCGCAGCTGCAGTTCCAGGGGCACCGTGAGCAGCTGCTCCACTTCCTGGGCCGCTAGGGCCGGGCTCTGCGTGATAACCTGCACCTGGTTATTGGTGACGTCGGGAATGGCATCGAGGGGCAGGTGGGCGGCCGAATAGCCGCCCCAGCCCACCAACGCCACCAGCAGCAGCACCACGAACAGCTTGTTATGAATGCTGGCCGCTATGATTTTTGAAAGCATCGAAAGTCGGTTTTGCGTCCGCAAAGAACGCAAGCTCAGCCCAGGCGGGTGGCCGCAAGCACCTTAAGATTTCCTTAAAATCACCGTGACGACTGGTTGGGCACTATCATCAACGCCCAATAAGCAGTAGGTTCACAGCCTGAAAACAACGGCCTAAGCTAAGATTAGAGCCTAGTTCCCCTCCTTAGATAGGGAGGGGTTAGGGGTGGTTGACTACTCGTTGTTTAGCCTGACTGTCATGTCGAGCCTGTCGAGACATCTCGCGTGCTGATGTCGCGGTAGTATTCGTCATGCTGAGCTTGTCGAAGCATCTCTACCGGTTCGTTGAGTTAGCCCTAGGCCAGTGGATAGCCAACGGTAGAGATGCTTGGACTCCGCTCAGCATGACGTTTTAGAGTGGTTGTTCTAGGCCAGTCAACCACCCCTAGCCCCTCCTTATCTAAGGAGGGGAACTAGACTTTAGCTTCTAGGCCTGCTAACAGTTGCCTTTCACTCATCGATAAAAGCATCCTATGCGCATTCTGGTCATTGAAGACGAGCCCGGCATTGCCCGATTTCTGAAGCAAGGCCTGGAAGAAGAGGCCTACGCCGTGGAGGTGGCCGACAACGGCCTTGAGGGGTTGGCGCGGGCCTTGGAACAGGCCTACGACCTGCTGCTGGTAGATTGGATGCTGCCCGGTCTCTCGGGCTTAGAGGTATGCCGTCAGTTGCGGGCCGCCCAAAACCATACGCCCCTATTGTTTCTCACGGCCAAGGACACCGTGCAGGATACCATTGCAGGTCTACAGGCCGGCGCCAACGACTATATCAAGAAGCCTTTCCACTTCGAGGAGCTGCTGGAGCGCATCCGGGTGCAGCTGCGGCCAGCGGCGGGTCCGCCCGAGCGGTTCACGGTGGGGCCCATTGCGCTGGATGTGGCTACCCATCAGGTGTTCCGCGACGATGAGGAAATTGCCCTGACCCAAAAGGAGTTTGCCCTGCTGGAGTACCTACTGCGCCACAAGGGCAACGTGTGCCGCCGGCAGAGCATTATTGAGCAGGTCTGGGACATTCACTTCGAGTACAATACCGGCGTGATTGACGTGTACATGAACGCCCTGCGCAAGAAATTGCGCCTCAGCAAAGACGAAGATTACCTGCAAACCATCCGCGGCATTGGCTATGTCGCCCGCGACTAAATGGCTCTCACGTTCAAAAACCGCATTGCGCTGCAGTATACCCTGGCCACCGCCGCGTTGGTGGCCGTGGCCTACGCGCTGGTGTTTCTGGTGGTGCGGCAGCAAGTGTACGCCGGCCTCGATGCCCGCCTGCGCTTTGAGGCGGCTAAGCACAGCCGGGAGCTGAGCATTGTGGGGCACCGGATTCAGTTTGCCCACCGCGGCGAGTGGGAGGAGCGGGAGCACCGCGAAGTAGACGTCGACCCTATTTTCTTGCAGATAAACGATTTGTACGGCCACTTGCTCGACCGCTCGCCCAACCTCAAGGCCGACCAGTTGGTGTTTGACCCCAAGCAGGCTGAGCAGCGCTTGCTCAACCTAGAGTTGCGGGGAAAAGCCGTGCGGCAGGCCCAGGAAACCATTCTGCGTAATGGGCAGCCAGTGGGCTACGTGGTGGCGGCCATTTCTTCGGAGGACGCCCAGCACGTGCTCAGCAGCCTGGGGGTGGTGCTGCTGCTCTCATTCCCGGTGGTGCTGCTAGGCCTGTTTGGTTGCGCGCGGGTGTTGGCGGGGCGCAGCATCGCGCCCATCAGCGAAATTACAGCCACCACCAACCGCATCACCCGCAACAACCTCACTGAGCGCATTGCCTTACCCGCCCGCCCCGATGAGTTACACACGCTGGCCACCGCTATTAACGGGTTACTGGCCCGCATTGAGCAGGCCGTGGAGCGGGAAAAACAGTTCACGGCCGACGCCTCCCATGAGCTGCACACTCCCCTGGCCGTGCTTAAGGGCACGCTAGAAGTGCTGGTGCGCAAGCCTCGCACCGCCCCCGAATATGTGGAGAGCATCACGCTCAGCATCAAAGAAATTGACCGCCTGACCCAGCTGGTGGACCAACTCCTCCTGCTGGCCCGCTTCGACGATGCGGGGCAGATGACGGTACGCCGCCAGGAGCTGTCAGTAGTAAGCGCGGTGCACGAGGTGCTCTACCGCCTCCGCTCAGAGCTGGGTGCTAAGCGCATTCGCGTAGACGTGCAGGACCACGCTACCCAGACCGTAGCCTCTGACCCGTTCATGGTAGATCTGATTCTGGATAATCTGCTGTCCAATGCCGTGAAGTACTCGTCGGCCGGCTCCGCTATCATCATTGGACTGACCGACTCGGAGGGTGGCCTACGGTGTACCATTACCGATGCCGGCATTGGGATTCGGGCCGAGGATCTGTCGCGCATTTTTGACCCATTGTACCGCTCCGATGCCCTGGCTCACAAGCACATCGGAGGCACTGGCCTAGGCCTCTCTATTGTGGCCAAGGCGTGTACGTTGCTGGGGATTCAGCTTTCCGTGGATAGCACGCTAGGCCAGGGTACCACATTTACGTTGCTGTTTCCGGCGCAGCACCCGGAGGCCTAGCGCAACGACAACGGCTTGCCGGCAGCCAAACTGCGGCGGCGCAAAAAGGCTTCCATGAAGTAATAATCAGCATAGATAATAGGCACGTCGATTTCGCTGTTGGCGGGCTTGTGACCGGTGCTGTGCAGGAGCAGGAAGCCGCGGCTGCTGCCAGGTTTGGCGGTGTAGTGCTTGCCCAGGCTGTCCATGATTTTATCGGCCGAGCGACGGTATAGGTCCGCACTGGCTGGGCTGTAGGTGCTTAGCTCATAGAGTGCTGAGGCCATAATGGCGGCGGCAGAAGCATCGCGGGGTTCATTGGGAATGCCGGGGGCATTGAAGTCCCAGTAGGGCACCAGGTCTTTGGGCAGGTTGGGGTGGTTGAGGATGAAGCGCGCGACTTGCTCGGCCTGAGCTAGGTAGGCTTTATTTTTGGTTTCGCGGTAGCACATGGTGAAGCCGTACAGCGCCCACCCCTGTCCGCGCGCCCACGCCGACTCATTAGCGGCGCCCTGGTGGGTGGTGCGCTTTACCACGCTGCCCGTCAGCGTGTCGTAATCTACCACGTGGTAAGAGCTAAAATCGGGGCGGAAGTGGTTAGCGAGGGTCTTGTTGGCGTGGCTGACGGCAACCTTGTAAAAGGAGGAATCACCGGAAAGGCGAGTAGCAGCGAACAGCAGTTCCAGGTTCATCATGTTGTCGATGATGACGGGGTAGCCCCAGGTTTCGCGGTGGTGGTCCCAGGAGCGGGTGGCGCCCACTTTGGGGTTGAACCGAGTGCTAAGCGTGCGCGCCGCCTGCACAATTACCTCGCGGTAGGCCGCATCCTGGGTAAGGCGGTAGCCGCTACCGAAGCTGCAGTAGATTTTAAAACCCACGTCGTGGCTCGTAACGTCGAGCTTCTCACGCTCAATATTGGCCGTGTAGGTTCTAGCAGCCGTCTGCCACTTGGGCTGGCCCGTCGCCTCCGACAGCAGCCATAGGTAACCCGGGAAAAAGCCGCTGGTCCAGTCCTTGGAAGGCACCACGGCCAACTCTCCAGCGGGCGTGAGCGAGCGGGGCGAAACCGGCGGAAGCTTGCCCGGCGCCGCGGGCTTTTGCTGCACCGCGAGTGGTACTTGCTCCAGCATGAGGGTGGCCTGCTTTTCAGCCAGCTTGAGCGTCTTCTTAGGTAGACTCGACTGGCCTAGGGCTGGAGCCGCGAGCAACGACAGGAGGCCAAGGCCTAGCGTATGAAGTTTCATCATGGATGGGCTGTGGTGGGAAGGAACTAATGCGGCTTGTGAGACCTGCGAAGTGGCCTAGCGCGCGGAGGAGAGAAGTAGAAATTGGGGGCTCTTTAAGCAGTAGTCCGTCACACTGGGCGAAGCCGAAATACCTCCACCACTTTGTTGCAGAGGCCTAGGCCAGCAGTTAGCGGTAGAGCTACTTCGGCTGAGCTTATCATGACGGTATTTACTGGTGATAGTGAGTGCTATGGCAACCAAAGTAGGGGGTGGCGGACGGGGAGGTTACGTACAACTTCGGGTACTGCGGGCTGGTGGTCGAGGCGCTGCCAGGTGGCAAACCACTCTGGATTGCCAAACTGCACGGCGCCTAACACCAGAAAGGGCTGCGCTACTGGCCAGTTTTCCCAGTACATGACGTCCTGAAGGAAGGGCCAGGCAGTTTTGTCTCTGACGTAAGGATAGAGGTACTCAATGCCCCGCCGAATGCCGCGACCGTCAGCAGTCTGGTAGGTCCAAAGGTTGTCTTGGGGCGTGCTCAACATCTGACAGATCATCGTCATGGCGTCGAGGTTGAAGAGGGAGTAACCGTAAGGCTTGGTGCGCTTGGTTTCGAGGGGGAAGGAACCATCGGCGGCCATTTGGGAGGGGAGGAGCACAGTTTTGTACCGCTCGCGGCAGAACGTGAGCAGCTCCTGATTGCCCGTGAGGCGCGCAAATGCGGCCACCTGCATCACCCAGCACGTGCCGTGGTTGTTGGCCGCCCGCATCTCGTCCTGGCCGTACGGGTGGGTGGTGAGCCAAGTCAGGTACTGCGCAAACCAGCTCTTGATTCCGGCCACATCATTCACCCCTAAAGCCGGCTCCAGCACCAGCACGCCCTGCGCTACTTCTAGCAGCTGAATGGTATCGATGATGCCAATGCCGCGCCCGGTAAAACGACCGGAAATAGCCTGAGCATAGAGCAGGGAGGGATTCATCAACGTGGCCGGATCAATGAACCAAGCTCGCAGGTGCACTAGGGCGTGGCGCGCGTACTGTGCATCGTGAGTGAGCTGGTAGGCCGAGGCCAGGGCCCCAATGATGCGGCTGAACCGAATCATGGCCAGCCGGTGAGCCACAAAGTTGTCGGGGTTGGTTTGACCGTCGCGCTGCACGTAAGGGCCCGCGGGGTTGGCGGGGTCGGGCCACCAGTAGTCGCCTTCGGAATAAAAGTCGTGGGGGCCACCGGCGCTGCGCGGAGAGCGGGTACTGGTCACGGTTTCAGGTTCTTGTTGCAGGGCCCAGGCCGCTTCTGCCAGTACCTGAGCACGCAGCACCGCCACCGCCTGCTTCTGCAGTTTCCGGCTAGGCCTATCAGCCCGAGCCACGAAGCACCCAAGCAGAAGCAACAGAAGGAAAACGACCTTGGGGTTCATCGACATGGTGCGGGCCTCTGTTTTAGGGCATGAGGATAGGTGTAACTGACAACCGTTATTTATTCAGCCCACCAAACTGAACTTGTCGAAGCATTCCTACCGCTTCTCTAGGCCAGTAGTTAGTCAGCGGTAGAGATGCTTCGACTGCGCTCAGCATGACGGCCTTTAAGTTTGCAGCAGACGGTAGATAAACTCAACTAAGGCGCGAGAACTAGCGTGCTCTCCAGGCGGATATCGTTGGAGGCGCTGCCAATCATGAGCTGGAAGTCGCCGGGCTCGGCGGTCCATTGCAGTTGGGAGTTGTAGAAGGCTAGCTTGTCTTTGTTGATGGTGAAGCTGATGGTCTGGCTTTGGCCCGGCTTGAGCATGACCTTGCGGAAGTCCTTCAGCTCCTTCACTGGGCGCACCACCGACGATACTAGGTCGCGCAGGTAGAGCTGCACCACTTCTTCGCCGGCCACGGGGCCCGTGTTGGTCAGGGTGAACTGCACTTGCACTGTTTCCGAAGGCCGCATGGTAGGCTGGCTGAGCTTCAGATCAGCGTAGCGGAAGGTGGTGTAGCTCAGGCCGTGGCCGAAGGCGTAGCGGGGCGTGTTGAGCTCGTCAATGTAGGCCGACTTGTAGGTAATATCGGTGGGCTTGGTGACGGGCCGGCCGGTGTTATACTGCTGGTAGCTGAGCGGCAACTGGCCTACGGAGCGGGGGAAGGAAGAGGGAAGCTTGCCCGAGGGGTTGTAGTCGCCGAAAAGCACATCGGCTAGGGCGTGGCCACCTTCTGAGCCGGGGAACCAGGCGTAGAGGATGGCGTCGGCCTGGTCGGCCATGGTGTTGAAGATGAGCGGGCGTCCGCCCATTACTACTGCCACAATGGGCTTGCCTGTGGCTTTCAGGGCCTGAAACAGTTCTTCCTGCACGCCGGGCAAGTGAATATCAGCCCGCGACTTGGCCTCCCCACTCATATCCCAGCTTTCGCCCACGCACAGCACCACCACATCGGCAGCTTTGGCAGTTTCTACGGCTTGGGCAAAGCCCGCCCGCGAGTCGCCGGTAATCTCACTGCCCTTAGCGTAGAGCAGGCGCGCCTTTTTACCGGCCCGCTGGCTTATGCCCTCAAACGCCGACACAATGTGAGCGGTGTCGGCAATAACCGTCCAGCCGCCGGCCAAGTCGCGCTTTGATTTACCCAAAGGGCCAATTACGGCAATGGTGCGCTGCTGGCCCAGAGGCAGCAGGTGGTTTTCGTTTTTAAGCAGCACCATTGATTTGCGGGCCACGTCGCGGGCCGCTACCAGGTGTTGCGGGTCGCGGAGTACGTTCCGCTCGCGCTTGTCGTCGGAGAACTTGTAGGGGTCGTCGAAGAGGCCTAGCTCGAACTTCTTGCGCAGCACGCGGCGCACGGCATCATCTACCAGCGCTACGCGTACTTGGCCGCTTTGCACCAGCTGGGCCAGGTGCGGACCGTAGGCGTCGTTTTCCATGTCCATGTCGTTGCCGGCCGTCATGGCTTTTTGGGCGGCATCGGCCACGGTGGGCGCAAAGCCCCAGGGCACCATCTCCCGGATCGAGCCCCAGTCGCTCACCACGAAGCCCTGGTAGTTCCACTGGCCTTTCAGGATGTCGCGTTGGAGGTGGCTGCTGGCCGTGGCGGGCACTCCGTTGAGGGCATTAAAGGAGTTCATGAACGTGGCTACGCCCGCATCGGCGGCGGCTTTGAAGGGCGGCAGGTAGGTTTCCCAGAGCTGCTGCTCGCTCATATCCACGGCGTTGTAGTCGCGGCCGGCAATGGCGGCACCGTAGGCGGCAAAGTGCTTGGCGCAGGCCATGATGGCATCGGCGCCGCCCAGTTTTTCTCCCTGGAAACCCAGCACGCGGGCTTTGGCAATCTGGGCACCGAGGTAGGTGTCTTCGCCGGCGCCTTCCATCACCCGGCCCCAGCGGGCATCGCGGCCCACGTCCACCATGGGCGCAAACGTCCAGTGGATGCCGGAGGCAGCGGCCTCCTTGGCGGCAACGTGGGCGGAGAGGCGAATGGCATCTAGGTCCCAGGAAGCCGCCTCACCCAGCGGCACCGGAAATACCGTCTGGTAGCCGTGGATGACATCAAGCCCGAACAACAACGGAATGTGTAGGCGCGACTTCAGAGCCTCGGCCTGAATGGCGCGGGTGTCGGCCACGCCCTTTACGTTCAGCATGGAGCCTACTTGCCCGTTGCGGATGCTGTTGAGTAGGTCGGTTTTGCGGGAGCTGGCCGGGCCGGTCAGCTCCCGCCCCGAGTACTGCACAAGCTGGCCGACTTTCTCCTCCAGGGTCATCTGGCCTAGCAGGGCCGTAACGCGCTGCTCCACCGTAGCCGGATTTGGAGTGGCGCGCTGAGCGTGTAGGCCAGTGAAAGGAAGTAATAAGACGCCGAGGAGGAAGGTTGATTTGGAAGGAAGAGAGAACATGAAGCGAAAAGTGGCCTAGGGCCGAATCAGGAAAGAAAAAGCTGAAGACCATGCGCAGCGGAGCCGACTCCTACTTGCAGCTGAGAGCGTAGAAATTCTACCCCCTACATCTGCCCAAGCGAGTGGCCTAGCGGCGCCCTGCGCAATAGCCTTCAGGATGCGTTGACACAAGTGGCGGGCAACCCAACTGCCTACCGCCGCGACTACAGCCGCTTTACTTGCAGCCCGTTCAGGAAGGGTTGGCCTTGCCCGGGTGTGAAATCAATGACAATGCCCTTGTGCCCCCTGGCCGACGCGTGCACCGTGAAGCTCGCCGCCTGCAAGGGCCGCAGGTAGGTGGCCGTGCTCAGCTCGGGCAGCACCGGCAGCGCATTCACCAGCACCGAAAACGAGCGGCCTTGTGCAGGAGCCGCGGCTCCCGTGGCATTGCTGTTGCCCGCGAGGTTGTAGACCAACTGCTCGCCCTGGGGAGCGGCTTCCAGCTCCGCAAAGTGCAGCACTACCTCATACTCCCCGTCGGGTACATCGAGGCGGAACTGGCTGAGGCCTAGGCGCTGAGTTTCGTAGATGGCATCGTAGGCAGTGCCCAGAATGTCGCGGTCGGAGCCGTAGGGGAGCCGGTCGCCGGGCTGTTTGTAGGCCTGTCCACCCACGTAGCCCCAGCTGCCGGGCGTGTAGGCCTGTTCCGGTACCCACACTTGGTGAAGGTTGTCGTCGGTGAAAGTACGCGCGTCACCCAGACTCACGTTGAGTTCCGTGAATGGCAGCTGCGGGGAGTCGAGGCGGGTGGGAAGGAGCTGAAACTCTATATCCGTAAAGTCCTCTACCGCTAGGCCAGGTGCTTGAGCGCGGAGCTGGTTGAGGCCGGCCCCAAACGGCACGGTAAAGCGGGCCACGCCAAACTCCGCGGGGCGGGTGCCTAGGTCGCGGCCGTTGAGCAGCAGGCGTACGGCGGGCTGGTTGGTATAGACCTCCACGGGCTGGCGGCAGAACAAGGAATCAGGGCCCGCGGCCTGACCGGCCCGGAGCGTCCAGGAGCGGCTGCCAATCTTCAGGAAAGGCGTTCTGACTAAATGAGCCTGGTAGAACAGGTATGCGTCTTTGGGCTGCCGGTCGCCGGTGAGCAGGCTTTTGTTGTTGATGTGAGGCACGGCCTCCTGCCGGGTTTCGGAGTTGAACTCGGCCAGATTCCAGACCGTGCTGCCCGCCACGAAGGGCCGGTCTAGCATGGCTTTGAGGTAGAACTGGTGGTAGCGGTTGGCGTACTCCGAGGTTTTATCAAAGCGTTGAGGCTGGAAGGAATGCAGGCGCACGTCGGAGTCGGCCCCGTACTCGGTTACCAGCAGGGGCTTGGTAGGCAGCTCCTGGTGGTGGCGGTCCAGAAATTTCGGAAAGCCCTCTAGGTCGCCGGAGTACCAGCCCTGGTAGAGGTTCCAGCCTACGAGCTGGGCAATGGCCGGCAGGCCGGCCAGTTGGTACAGCTCAAAGTCGCCGTGATTAACGATCATGGTGTAGCGGGCGGGGTCTTCGCGGCGGGTTAGGCTGTCGAGTTCCTGGGCTAGGCGGTTTACGCGCCGCAGGTACACTTTACCGAGCTCGTTGTCGCGCTTGATGCCGGCGGGCAGGCGCAGCAGGACCTCGTTCATGTAGGCCCAAATGATGACGCTGGGGTGGTTGTAGCCCTGGCGGATCATCTCCGTTTGCATGGTGCGGCAGTTGGCGAAGAAGCCCTTCGAGTCGGTAATGGCATTCACGATAGGAATTTCCACTGAGGCCAGAATACCTAGCCGGTCGCAAGCCTGGAGCACTGCGGGGTCCTGGGGGTAGTGCGACACGCGCAGGAAATTGCCGCCCAGTTGTTTGAGCAGTTGCACGTCGCGCTCATGCAGGGCATTGGGCAGGGCGTTGCCTAGGCCAGGGTAGTCCTGGTGGCGGTTGGTGCCGATGAGCTTGAGGTGCTTCCCGTTCAGGAAAAAGCCCTGGGCCGCATCAAACCGGTACCAGCGCATCCCTACTTGGTTGGTGACTTCATCCAGCGGCGTGGCCTGCTTGCCCTCCAGCACCTGCGACACGGCCCGGTACAAGTACGGCGCATCCGGCGACCAGAGTTGGGGCTGGCGCACGCGCGGCAGAGCTTGGCGGAACGGGCGCTTTTCGCCGGCTTTGAGGGTCAGCGCCGTTTGCTGCTTGGCCACCGTGCGCCCGTCGCGGTCCAGCAACTGGGTAAGCACCGTCACCTTGCGGGTCGTGTTTGATTCGTTGGTCAGGGCGCCGGCCACTACTACCTCGGCCGCCTCCGCCGATACGGCCGGGGTGGTGACGAACGTGCCATTAGAGGCAAAGTTGTCGAGGTCGAAGTGTACGGGCGCGGTGGCTTCCAGGTACACGTCGCGGTAGATGCCGCCGTAGAAGGTGAAGTCGGCGGACAGAGGCGGAATGTCGGGGTTATGGCGGTTGGTGAGGCGCACCAGTATTTCGGTGGCGGCGGGGGCCTGGCCGCTGAACTTCAACAACCCAATAATGGGCACCCGGAAGGCGGTGTAGCCGCCCGCGTGGCGACCGGCCAGCTGCCCGTTCACGTACACTTCGGCTTCCTGATTAGCGCCTTCAAAGTAGAGGTACACGCGGCGCTGCTGCCAGGCGGCGGGCACGTACAGGGTTTTCTTGTACCAGCCTACGCCGCGGTAGTAGCCCGGCTCATCGTCGAGCACATCGGCGGCATTCCAGGTGTGAGGCAGGGAAATGGCTTCCCAACCCTTAGCCGCGGCTGCCTGCGCGGGTTCCAGGCCAGCTTCGTCCTTGCGAAAAAGCCAGTTGGAGTTAATAGACTGCACCACGCGCTGGCCCACGGCGGGGCCAGCAAGCAGGGCAAGCCACAGGCCTAGCAGCAGCCCGCGCCATGTGGGGCGGGAGCTACTAGGCCTGTGGTTGAGGAAAGGAATAGAGTGTATCAACTTCATTTACAACGTCAGTAACACGGGTTCTAGGCCAGGCGACTGCACTGCCACCGCAGTTTGGCCGGGTTTGCCTTCCAGCCGAATAATAGCGCGCCCATTGTAGGCCTGTACCTTGCGCGAGCCGCTGCTCGTGCCCAGGTCGTCGAGGAGTTTGCCGGCGCCGGCCAGAGAGAATTCCACCCAACTGGCCGCATCCAGGCACTGCACGCCCTGGGCGTCGAATAGCTTGGCTTCCACGGTGGTCAGGCCGTTGGCTTCGGCTACTTTTTCGAGGGTGAGCTTGGTGGGCTTGCCCCATTTCTGGGTTTGGTAGCGGAAGGTGATTTCGTCCTGCACCGTTTGCTTGCCTTGGCGGGCTACTACGCGCACTTGGTTTTGGCCCGCTGAGAAGGGCACGTTCCAGTGCAGGCCCGCGGCGGGGAAATCTTGGCTGTTGCGCTTTTTCACGCCGTAGCTTTTGCCGTTCACGAATAGCTCGGCCTGCTCGCAGTTGGAGTATACTTTCACCATTTTCAGCTCGCCCTCGTCGCCCCAGCGCACGGGCCAGGAGTGCCCGTAGATGTGGGCCATGGGCTGCACCGTCCAGTACGACTGAAACACGTAGTAGGCCTCTTTCTTGGTGAAGTCGCGCTCTACCACGCCCTTCTGGTTCATGTAGGGGATGGGGTTATCGGGCCGCACGGGTGTGGAGAAGTCCTTGAAGGGCCAGTAGGCCGTGCCGCTCAGCCAGGGCATAGTTTCCTGCTCCTTCAGGTGCCAGTCCACGAGGTTGCAGAGGTAAGTTTCGCTCCAGTCGCCATCCTTGGAAACCCGGGCGCTGCCCCCAAACAGGGAGGCGTCGCCGGCCCGCTCGTCGGCTCCTTTGCCGGCCGTGATTTTAGCCAGGGCGTTGTCGGGGTTTTCGGAGTGGCGACCGGCGTGACTGTCGCCGCCCCACTCCACGTGCAGGAAGCGCTTCACGCCCTCAAACTCCTTGCGGCTGACCTCCTTATACTCGGTGTAGATGCCGCGGTACCAGCCCGCCCAAATAGAGGGCGAGTACACATCCACAATGTCCTTGCAAAAGTCGCAGCGGCGGATAGCGGTGTAGCGCGAGCGGTCTAGCTGGTGCGAGAGGTCGTTGAGCTCGGTCATAAAGGCCCGGATCTTCTGCTTATCGAACTCGGGGAAGTCGCCGGGCCAGTCGTTCTCGTTGCCCAGTCCCCAGATGATGATGCTGGGGTGATTGTAGTGCTGCTCAATCATGTTGGTGAGCATGCGCTTGGCTTGGGCCTGGTACACGGGGCCGCCTAGGCCACCCCGGCACCACGGAATCTCCTCCCACACGGTTATGCCCAAGGAGTCGCAGAGGTTAAGCACGATGCGCGACTGCTGGTAGTGGCCTAGGCGAATGAAGTTCACACCCATCTGCTTCATCATCACCATCTCCTGCCGAATCATGGGCTCCGTCATGGCGGCGGCCACGTCGGCGTGGTCTTCGTGGCGGTGAGTGCCGCGCAGTAGCAGGCGCTTGCCGTTCAGCATGAAGGGTCCTTTCTCCACAAACTCTATGTGGCGGAACCCTACTTTCTCACTCTGCTGATACGCTTGGGCGCCGGTGCCTACCGTCACCTGCACGGTATACAGCTGGGGCACATCCGGCGACCACAGGCGCGGGCTTTTCACGGCAAACTGGTGCAAGTCTTGCTCGCCGGGTTTCGCGGCCAGCGTGCCTTTGTATTGGGCCACCTGCTTGCCGCGCGGGTCCAGCAGGCGCACCAAAACTGGCGCGGAGCCCGCAGCTACTGTCTCTGGCAACACTGCTTTCACTGTGAGAGTACCGGCTTTGCCCGCCTTATCTACCTCAGCTTTGGCTACCAACCGGCTCAACGATACCGCGGGCTGGTATTCCAGGTTGAGGTAGCGGTACAGGCCGCCGTACACGTTAAAATCCGAAAGGTCGGAGGGTATCATCTCCAGGTCGCGGGAGTTGTCGCAGCGGATGGAAATGGGAATCTGGCCTTTGAACTGCTTCTGGTAGACGTCGGTCTTCTGGAAGTCGGCTACGGCCTGGGTGATGTCCACGGTCCATTCATCGTAGCCGCCCACGTGGCTGCCTACTTTGGTGGTGTAGATGTACACGTCGGTTTTCTGCCCGGCACCTTCAAAGTGCAGCAGGGTGCGGCCGCCGGGGTAGGGGTTCTGCATCGCCACTTGCGTGCGGTACCAGCCGGGACCTTGGTAATAGTTTACGTCCGGGTCCACGGCGTCGCGGGCGTTAAAACAGTGCGGCAGCGTCACTTTGTCCCAGAGCGGCACGCTTTCGGGGTTGCCGGCACCCACGGGGCGCACGGCCTCCCAAATGCCGCCCAAATCCTGGCGCACGAACTCCCAGCCAGTGTTCAGGCGGGTTTTCTGCTGGCTGAACGTCGGGTGTAGGCCAGTCAGTAGCAGGAGTAGCAGGAGCAGGTTTTTACTTTGCGTTACTCGGTGATTCACTCTCAAGCTCGGGTTGTTTTCAGGTAGGTGTGGGAGAGGTGGATTGGGATGGAAATCGGCCTAGAACGACACCACCCGAACGTCATGTCGAGCTTGTCGAGACATCTCGCTCGAATCGTTGCAACACTAATCCAGCGTCAGCACGCGAGATGTCTCGACAAGCTCGACATGACGGGCATTTTGAGACAGTTCTGGCAAAGTCGTTCTAGGCCAGTCAACCACCCCTAGCCCCTCCTCAGCCGAGGAGGGGAACTAGTATTCTAGCTTAGCTTTCTAATAGGCTGCGGCGGATGCCAAGCTCTAGGCCACGTAGTTCGGCTAGGCCACGGAGGCGGCCGATGCCGGAGTAGCCGGGGTTGGTTTTCTTGCGCAAGTCGTCGAGCATCTGGTGGCCGTGGTCGGGGCGCATGGGCAGGCTCACTTGGCGCTGCTGCATTACGTGCACCAACTCGCGCACCACGCCGTACATGTCCACGTCGCCCTCCAGGTGGTTGTCCTCGAAGAAGTCACCCTCGGCGTTGCGGCGGGTGCTGCGCAGGTGAATGAAGTTGATGCGGTCGGCGAACTGGCGCACCATGGCGGGCAGGTCGTTATCGGAGCGGACGCCGAAGGAGCCAGTGCAGAAGCACAGGCCGTTGCTGAGCGAAGGCACCGCATCGAAGAGAGCCTGTACATCGGCGGCGGTACTTACCACCCGCGGCAGGCCAAGGATGGGGTATGGCGGGTCGTCGGGATGAATGACCATGTGGATGCCGCCGGCTTCGGCAACTGGAACCACCTGCTGCAGGAAGTAAATCAGGTGCTGGCGCAGCTTGTCGGCGTCGATGCCCTGGTACGCGTCCAGGGCCTCCTGGAACTGGCCTAGCGTGAAGCTCTCCTCACTGCCGGGCAGGCCGGCAATGATATTGCGCTGCAGCAGCAGCTTGTCCTCGTCGCTCATGGCGGCAAAGCGCTGGCGGGCCTTCTCCAGTACCTCCGCCGGGTAGGCCCGTTCTGCGCCGGGGCGCTGGAGTAGCAGTGCATCGAAGGCCACAAAGGCGGCCATTTCAAAGCGTAGCGCTTTAGAGCCGTCCTCTACCTCGTAGGCCAGGTCGGTGCGGGTCCAGTCCAGCACGGGCATGAAGTTGTAGGTAACCGTGCGGATGCCGCACTCGGCCAGGTTACGTAGGCTCTGCTGATAGTTCTGAATGAACGTTTCGAAGCCGGCCGTCTGGGTTTTGATGTGCTCGTGCACGGGCACGCTTTCTACCACGCTCCAGCGCATGCCCGCGGACTCAATCTCAGTCTGCCGGGCTTTAATTTCGGCCACTGGCCATACCTGCCCGTTCGGGATGTGGTGCAGGGCCGTTACCACGCCGGTGCAGCCGGCCTGGTGCAGATCAGAAAGGCTTACGGGGTCTTGGGGACCAAACCAGCGCATGGTTTGCTCCATTGAATAGGGTTGTTGGGGGTGCATATGCTGTTGAGTTAAACGCCGCCAAAGATGGAGAACCCGCCGTCCACGCAAATCATGGAGCCGGTTACAAATTGGGAGGCGTCGCTGAGCAGCCACACCAAAGCGCCCTTCAGCTCGTCGGGGTGGCCGAAGCGCTTGAAGGGCGTTTGCCGGATAACCAGCTCACCGCGAGCCGTAAAGCCGCCGTCGGGGGTGGTGAGCAGGGTGCGGTTTTGCTCCGTCAGAAAAAAGCCGGGGGCCAGGGCGTTCATGCGCAGTTTGTCGCCGTAGCGGTTGGCCATTTCCACCGCAAACCACTGGTTGTAGCAATCGAGGGCGGCCTTGCCCATGTTGTAGCCCAGCACCTTGGTAATGGCTCGCTTCGAGTTCATGGACGAGATGTTGACGATGCTGCCCCGGCGGCCCGATTGCGCCATGACCTCCCCGAACACTTGCGTGGGCCGGATGGCTCCCCAAATGTTGAGGTCCATCACCCGCTTCATGCCATCCAGGTTCATCTTGAACACGTCTTGATCAGGGTTGAGCACCCCATCGGGGGCGTTGCCGCCGGCGGCGTTTACCAGCCCATCAATGCGACCGTAGGCCTGTACTAGCTGCTGGCAGGCGGCGCGCAGTTGGTCTTCTTCCAGCACATCGGCCACCAGAGCTATGGCTTGACCGCCGCGGGCGTTGATGGCCTCGGCCCGCGCGTGGGCCACGGCGGCGTTGCGGCCCAAAATGCCCACGGTGCCGCCAGCTTCTTCAATGGCATCAATAAACGACTGGCCTAGGATGCCGGTGCCGCCGGTTACTACAATTACTTTGCCCTCCAGGGAAAAATTCTCACTCATGCGGTTGGGGTAAACGGAGTGCGGTTGTGGGGCACTCCCAACAAATCAGATTCAGGAAAGAAAGGGCCTTGAGCCGCGCCTGCCAGTGGCCAGAAGTGGCCTAGGAACCCGCAGGCGCGGCTTTGGGCACGGGTGCAGTGGCCTAGAAACCGGGGTTCTGCACCAGATTGGGGTTGAGGGCTATTTCCGTTTGCGGAATCGGGAACAGCAGGTAGTTGTCGCTGATGTCGCGGTTGAAGATGGTTTTCTCCACCTGCTTCAGGCGATTCAGCCGGATCAGATCGTAGCGGCGGTGGCCTTCGTCGCACAGCTCCCAGGCGCGCTCCTGCACCAACAAATCCACGAAGGCATCTTTCGTAGTAGCCGTGGTGGGCAGCGCCGCCAGGCCGGCCCGCTGCCGCACCCGGTTGATGCCCTGGTACTTGGTCACATCGGCGGCGTTGAGGTTGTTGAGCGCTTCTGACTGCATGAGCAGCACATCGGCGTAGCGCAGAATCAGCCAATTGGCGCGCGAGTCGTTGCCAATGCGTTTATCGTCGCGGAACTTGTTGAAGAAGTACTGGGGCAGCGTGGTGGTGTTGGCCTTGTTGCTCAGGTTCCAGTCTTTGCGCACATCGGTAGCCGCGTACGAGCGCACAAACCAATCTTCGGCCGTAAACGAGGCGAAACCGCCCAGCGCCGCCGGTAGGTTCTGCCGCACAATGATGTTGCCCACGTTCGGGGGCAAATCAAACTGCACCGAGAAGATGTGCTCGGCGTTATTTTCACGGTCGGGCAGGAATACGTCGCCGTAGCTCGGCATGAGGCTATACAAGCCAGAGTTGATAACGCGGTTGCAGGCCGCCAGGGCATCCTGGTTGTCGGTGCCTTTGGCGTCAGAAGTGCTGGCGCGGGTGAGGTACACTTTGGCTAGCAGGCTGGCCGCAGCCCCGCTGGATACGCGGCCTTTGTTGCCGGCCGGAATTTGATTTTCCTTCAGGCAACTGGCTTCGGCGAACTGCAGGTCCTGAATAATCTGGTCGTAGACCACCGATTTGGGCGTGCGGGCGGGGCGCAGGTCGTCGTTGGGGCCTTTAATGGGGGCGGTCAGCAGGGGCACGTCGCCGTAGGAGCGCACCAGCTCGAAGTAGGCCAGGGCGCGCAGGAAGCGGGCGTTGCCAAGGATGTTGTTCTTGCTGGTTTCGTCCATGCTCACGGCCGGCACCTTCTCAATCACGTCGTTGGCGCGGCCAATCAGGCGGTAGTTATTTACCCACCAGTTCCCGATTTCGCCGTTGTTGGCGGTGTAGGTAAAGCGGCTCAGCTCGGCCCGGTCGCCGGTGGTGGCGCCCACCACGGCCATGTAGTCGCCGGGCAGCTCGGTTACTAGCCACACCGTGCGGCCGTAGTAGGTTTGGGCCTGCATCAGGCTGAACACGCCGTTCAGGCCCGCAATGGCATCGCCTTCGTTTTGGTAGAAGTTGCTGGCGGTCAAGAAATCATAGGGCTTTTCTTCCAGGAAAGACTCGCAGGAAGAGAAGAAGCCAAGGGAACATATGCCGAGAAGAAGAAGCTTCTTTTTCATGTCAGTGGGAATGAGGAGTACCTGTTCGATTAGAAGCCAATCCGGATGCCGCCAATGAAGGTGCGGGTGTTGGGGAAGGCGTTGTAGTCGGTGTTCAGGCTCAGGCCTGAGTTGCCGAACGAGTTGACTTCCGGGTCGTAGCCGGAGTAGTCCGTAATCGTAATCAGGTTTTGGCCGGTCACGTACACGCTGGCCGTTTTAATGGTTTTGGTAACAGACTCGGGCAGGGGCACATTGAAGGATACCGTGACGGTTTTCAGGCGCACGAAGCTGCCATCTTCCACCACGTCGCTCACGATGCCGGTGCTGCGGCGTACCACGCTGTTGGCCTTCGGGATGGTGTTGCTGGTGCCGGGCCCGGTCCAGCGGTCATTCACCGATTTCAGCTTGTTGGTGGTGGTAAAGCCCGATTCCAGCTCGTAGCGGTTGAGGTTGAGCACGTCGGTGCCCTGCACACCCTGAATGAATACGTTCAGGCTCACGGGGCCGTAGGTGAAGCCGTTGGTGACGCCGTAGATGAACTTGGGCTGGGCCCGCCCAATGATAGTGCGGTCGTTGCCGTCAATCTTCTTGTCGCCGTTCAGGTCGAGGTAGCGCGGGTCGCCGGGGCGCACGTTGGCGGTTGTGCCGCTGGCCGTAATTTCCTCCTGGGTCTGCCAGATACCATCAAACACGTAGCCGTAGAACGAGCCGATGGGCTCCCCAATGCGCAGCACGCTGGTAGCGGCCGTGGCGCCGGGGAAAATACTGGTGCTCGACTGGCCTACGAAGCGCTGGTACTCGCCATTCAGGTCGAGCACTTTGTTGCGGTTGAGCGAGAAGTTCAGGTTGGTGTTCCAGGTAAACTTCTTCGAGTCGAAGTTGACCGTATTCAGCCCAAACTCAAAGCCCTTGTTCTGCACGCTGCCGGCGTTCTGCAGAATGTTGGAGAAGCCCGTCGTCTGCGGAATTGACACCTGCAGCAGCAAGTCGGTGGTTTTCTTGTAGTAGTAGTCAGCCGTAACGCTGAGGCGGTTTTTAAAGAAAGCCACGTCAATCCCCACGTCGGCGGCGGCCGTCGATTCCCAGCTCAGGTCGGGGTTGGGCACGTTGGAGGGCGCTAGGCCTACCAAACGCGTAGCGCCGGAGGTGTACGCGCTCAGCCCGTAGCGCCCCAGCGACTGATACGACCCGATTTCCTGGTTGCCCGTAATGCCGTAGCTGGCGCGCAGCTTCAGGTCGCTGAGAGAGGTGAAGCCCTTCATGAAGTTCTCGTCAATCAGGCGGTAGGCGAAGGCAGCGGAAGGGAAGTAGCCCCACTTGTTGTTCGGCCCGAAGCGGGATGAGCCGTCGGCGCGCATGGTAAACGTGAACAGGTACTTCTCAAACAGCCGATAGTTCACGCGCCCGAAGTAGGAGGCCAGGCGGTTGGAGTTCTTGCCTGAGCTGGGCGTCAGCACGTTAGCGCCTAGGCCTATGTTGTCGGAGCCCAGGGCGTTAGTGAAGAAGTTGTTGGCCGCGGCGGTGTAGTTCTCATTCACGAACTCCTGGAAGGTCAGACCGGCCACCACGTTCAGGGCGTTGTTCTCGTTGAGCTTGCGGTCGTAAGTCAGGGTGTTCTCGTTCAGCCAGCTGTAGTTGCTGTTGGAAGCTTTGGTGGCCGAGCCGTTGGTGTTCTGGCCCACGTAAACCGTGGAGGGGATGAACTGGTTGCGCTGGTTGGCAAACAGGTCCGTTCCGCCCGAAATCCGCAGCTTCAGGCCTTCCAGCAGCTGGTACTCGCCGGCCACGTTAATTAGGGCGCGGGTGGTAGTGAGGTTGTCCTTGGCGCTTTCGGCGTAGGCCACTGGGTTACCGGCAATTTCTACCGCGGGCAGGGGCTGGTTCTGGAAGGTGTAGGCCCCGTTGGCATCGCGCACGGGCTGAATGGGGCTGAAGCGTAGGGCGTCGAGCAGTACGCCCCCGCTGCTACCCCCGTTGGTGTTCACGGTGGTCAGCCGCTGCTGCGTGCGGGAAAGCTGGCTGGTGAAGCTTACGTTGATCTTGTTGCTCACCTTCCGATCTAGGTTCAGGCGCACCGAGCCGCGCTTAAAGCCCGAATTCAGAATGATGCCTTCTTGATCAAAATAGTTGAAGCTGAGGTTGTAGCGAGTATCCTCGTTGCCGCCGCTAAAACCCAACTGGTAGTTGCTCTGGCGGCCCTGCCGGAAAATCTCGTCCTGCCAATCGGTGCCCTCGCCCATGGCATTTATCTGCTCTTGGGTGTAGGGGAGAGGCGTATTGGTTTTGTTCTCAAGGTTGTTGAGCCGCTGTACGTCGTTGAGGTAGGTGGCAAACTCGGGCGCATTCATCAGGTCGTACTTCTTGCGCACGTTGCTCACGCCGGTGTAGGCCTCAAAGTTGATGGCGTTACGGCCAGCCTTGCCCTTTTTGGTGGTGATGATAACCACCCCGTTGGCACCCCGGCTACCGTAAATGGCCGTGGCCGAAGCGTCCTTTAGTACCTCAATCGATTCAATGTCGCTGGGGTTGATGGAGTTCAGGTCGCCGGCCCCCGGGAAGCCATCCACCACAAACAGTGGCTCGTTGCCGGAGTTGATGGAGTTGGTGCCCCGGATGCGGATGGAAACGTTTCCGCCCGGCTCCGAATTCGTTTGCGTAACCTGTACGCCACTCACGCGGCCCTGCAGAATCTGGTCGGCCCGGGTGATGGGCGTTTCGGCCACTTGCTCCGCCGAGATGGAGGCTACCGAGCCCGTAATGTCGCGCTTGCGCTGGCTGCCGTAGCCTACTACAACCACATCATTCAGGGCAGTGGCCTTCTCCCCGAGCTTCACTGAACCAACAGAGCTGCGGCCGTTAACGCGCACTTCCTGGGGCTCAAAGCCAATAAAGGAAAACACCAGAACCGGGTCGCCGGTAGCGGGAACGGGCAACGTGAACTTGCCATCGGGGTCGGTGGTGGCGCCGGTGGTGGTGCCTTTAATCACAACCGACACCCCAGGGAGGGGAGAGTTATCCGAGGAACTCAGCACCGTGCCCGTAACCTGGCTGGTTTGGGCATGGGCCGACAGGGACATTACTGCCGCAGCGGGCAGCAACAGGTGGGTAAATTTTCGCATATCACTCAGGGCTGATGGGGGGAATTACTGAGTGTAATCTCCACAAACTTGTCGGGCCCAGGACGCTGCAAACGGGATTTATTTACGGAAACGATTACGGAAAACGGCGCCTAGTTCACTACTGTTGAGGTAGGAGGCCCTCACCCCACTTATTCCTCACACCTGCTTGATGTGCATTACCATGGGGAGAGGGGGCGCATGACGCAGAACGTGGCCATGGATTTCTGTCTAGGCCACTATTTCAATAGCCACGGCCAAAACAGATTCGGCTGCCCCACTCCGCAGCAGGTGGGAGCGGGGCAGCCGAATGTCAGGCGCAACTGAGTGGCCTAGCGGCGCTAGTTGACGAGCAGGGTCATGATGGAGTGGGGGCGGCTAGTGGTTGGCGCGGCCTGGCCCTTGATCCAGAGCTGGAAGGGCTGCTCCTTGTCCGTTTGGTTCATCACCACCACGGCCAGGCTGCCGTCGGGGTTGCGGAAGGCCGTGGTCTGCAGCACGTCGCGGCTGCTGGCCGTGGCCACGCGCTGGGCGCCGGGCCGGATGAACTTGCTGAAATGACCGATGTAGTAGTAGCTGTTGGTGTACAAGAGCTTGCCCGTGCGCGTGTCGCCGTGGATGGGGGCATAGCAGAAGTTGCCCACGTGGTTGGGCCCGCCCGTCTCATCCAGCAGGATGTTCCAGTCGGTCCAGGCCTCGGTGCCGGCGTTGAAGTCATGGATCATGGAGTAGCCGTACCGCTCACCCAGGGCCCAGTCATTAATACCGCTGAACTGAAACTTCTCCACGCAGCCCTCGGTGAAGATCAGGTGCTTGTCGGGGTAGGTCTCGTGCACGCGGCGCACGTTCTCGAACTGCATGCCCGAGCCGGTCCACGTCTCATACCAGTGGTAGCCCAGGCCCCAGTAGTACTGGCTGGCCTCGGGGTCATCGAAGAGAGTAGTGGCGCGCTGGTAGATCAGGTCGCGGTTGTGGTCCCAGCCAATGAGCTTCTTGCCGCCCAGGCCACTCTTCTTCAAGGTCGGGCCGAGGTAGCCTTTGACGAAGTCGCGCTCCTCCTCGGCCGTGAACACGCACGACTCCCACTTCTGCACGGCCATGGGCTCGTTCTGCACCGTCAGGCCCCAGATCGGAATGCCCTGCCGCTCATATTCCTTGATGAACTTGACGTAATAGTCGGCCCAGACCTGGCGGTACTCGGGCAGCAGCTTGCCGCCCTTGAGCATGGTCTTGGTGTCCTTCATCCAGGCCGGGGGGCTCCAGGGGCTCACGTACATCGTGAGCTTACCGCCGGCGGCCGCCATCGCCTGCTTGATGAGCGGAATCCGGTACTGCTCGTCGTGCTTGACACTGAAGGACTTGAGCGTCTTGTCGCCCTCGGCCACGTAGGTGTAGCTGTCAGTGCCGAAGTCGGTGCTGTGGATGTTGGTGCGGCCCAGCGTGTAGCCGATGCCTTGGGTGGGGCTGTAGTAGGCGCGCAGAAACTCCTGCTGCTGGGCCTTGGGCAGCTTGGCGAAGGTTTCGGCGGCAGCATCGGTGAGGGCCCCGCCAATGCCCAGCAGGGTCTGGAAGGCGTGGGTGGGGTCCACGAACACGGTGGGCTGGGTTTCCAGCGGCTGGGGTTGGGCCGAGAAGCGGAGCTTGTCGGTGGCCGAGAGGCGCAACTGCGAATTGTCGGCGGTGGTGTACACCTGCACCTGCTTGCCCGCCGCCGAGTACGACGAAGACGTGGACTTAGACTTGGTAGAAGAGGCTTTTTGAGCCGTGGCGGCGGTGCCGAGAGTGGACGCCAACGCCGCGGCAATCAGAAACTTATGCATGCGTAAGAAGAAAAAGAGTTACCAGATGTAGGTCCCAACGGCCCCAGCGGCCAGTTGAGTGGTGGCTACCTTGCCCCGGTACTTAATGTCGAAGGTTTGGGCCGCGCCCGTGTTGAGCACGATGAGGACTTTCTTGCCCTCGGGATTTTTAAACGCTACGTTCTGTAGGCCACCGGGCACATTGGTATCAATGCGCTGGGAGCCGGGCCGCACAAACTTGGCGGCGTGGGCCACCGTGTAGTAGGCCGTGTTACGGGTCACGGAGTTGCCGCTGATGGTGATGGCGCCCATGCACTTGGTGCAGCCGCCGGGCGTGTGGGGGCCGTAGCCGGGGTCAGAGGCCAAGTTCCACTCCAGCACGTTGCGGCTCCAGTTGCGCGTAGCCCCAATAATGAGGTTGTTCATATGCCAGTTAAAGTCGCCCGCAAAACTGCCGGGGCCTTCCGTCCACTGCTCCGTGAAGTACACGGCCTTATCAGGGAAGGCGTTATGCACGTTGGTCATGGCGGAGATGCTGCCGGCGTACAGGTGAAAGGCCGAGCCATCCACGTACTGCCGCGCCTGCGCATCTTGCAACACAGCCAGCGGGTAGTCAGCCCGGTCGAGGTTGTGGTCGTAGACGATGATCTTGGTGGTGATGCCCGCCGCCTTAAACGCCGGACCCACATGGTCGCGGATGAAGGTGGCCTGCTGCTGGGCCGACATCTCCATGCTGGGGTTATTATAGGGGTTCAGGGGCTCGTTTTGCAGGGTCACGGCATCAATGCGAATACCCTCGGCCTGCATCCCCTGCAGGTACTTCACAAAATACTGGGCGTAGGCCCCGTAGTATTCCGGCTTCAAGGTGCCGCCCACGTAGCTGTTATTGCTCTTCATCCAGGTGGGCGCCGTCCAGGGGGAGCCCAGGATTTTGATGGTGGGGTTGATGGCCAGAATTTCCTTCAGTACCGGAATCAGGTTCACCTTATCCGGGGCCAGACTGAACTGGGCCAGGGTAGGGTCGGGGGTACCCGTTTCGTCGTAGGTGAACGGCTGCGCATCCAGGTCCGATGCTCCAATGCTGATGCGCAGGTAGCTGGTCCCGATGTTGTTACCATCGGTGGCAAATAGCTCCTTCAGCAAGGCTGCTCGCTCGGTAGCGCTCATCTGGTTGATGAGCTGGGCACTGCCTCCGGTAAGCGTGTAGCCGAAGCCATCAATGGTCTGGTATACCTGGGTGGTATCCACCGTAATGGTGGGGTTCTGGCCTACCGGAGCCTGGAAGTTCAGGGGCAGGGTGCTCTTGTAAAACAGCGTGCTCCGGTCACTGGTGGTGGTCCAGGCGGCCACTTGCGAGGGGCCTGCCGTGACGGGTGGCACCGGGGGTTGCGGTGGGGTAGGCGTCGGGTCGGGGGTGCTGTTGCCGCCGCCGCAGCTGGCTACCAGGCCTAGCAGTAACACGGCAGCCGCGCTCTTAGGGAAATGAGATGGAAGGAGTTTCATGATAGGAGTAGCGGAAGGATTATCGTGTAAGGAGCTGTCTTATGGCTTCTAGGCCAGTGGGGAAAGGCTTAGCTGAGCAGCATGCAATGAGTACAGGTTCTAGTCGATAGAGAAAGCGAAAAATCAGCCCCGACCCACGGCCGGGGCTGACGGGTTTCAGATTAATGCGCTACTACCACGCGGCGCACCAGCAGCCCCTCGGGGGTGTCGAGTTGCACGAGGTAAGTGCCCGCGCGCACTGCGGCTACTGGCAGCTTGAGCAGATTCTGACCTGAAGTCACGGCGCGGTCAGTTTGTTGGCTGATTACCCGGCCGGTTAGGTCTACCAGGCGCAAGTGCAGGCGCTGGTTGGCGGGCGCGTTATAGCTCAGGTTCAGCTCGGAGCTTGCCAGGGTGGGGTACACCTGCAGGCGAGCATCGGTTGCAGCGCTGGCCGCCGAGGTGGTAGCCAAGGCAACGCGGGCCGCAGCGCCCTGATCGGAGAAGTACCAGCGTTGGTTGTTGCCGCCGCCGTAGGTCCACTGCTGCACGGCTGCTCCATCGGCCGTGGAATTGTCCTGCACGTCGAGAGCCTTGCCGCTGTACTTGTTGATGATGCGGTAAGTACCGTCGCCATTGCTGATGATCTGCCAGTATTGGCTATCCTGGCTCAGCCAGTCCCACTGGTGAGTTAAGGCACCATCGGCGGTGCTAGGGCCAGCCACATCCAGGCTCTTGTTGCTGTTCAGGTTCACAATGCGCACGTAGCCGCTGCCGGCATCTACCAGCTTCCACTTCTGGTTGGCCGCGCTTACCCAGCCCCACTGCTGCACCCGGCCGCCGTTGCTCTGGGAGCTAGCCGACACCTCCAGGGCCTTGCCGCCATTCTTGGAGCTGATTTCATAGATGCGCCCAATGGCAGGGCCGCTGCTGGTGGTGCCACCAGTACCGCTGTAGTTGCCGCCGCCGGGGTAGTTCACAATACCGTTCTGGTTCGGCGATACGGCCGCCACTGTAGTATTGGGCACGCAGTTCGCAAACTGAATGTTGGTGAGTACCTGGTTCAGGCCCGCGGGGCCATCTACCACGTAGGGCGGGTTGATGTGCATGAAGGCCGGGTTGCTGCGGTCCTCGAAGCGCTTGTAGGTCCAGTGGCACCAACCAATGCCCACCGAGTTGAGGTTTTTGGCCGCGTCGCGCATCCAGGTGTCAGAATTCTCGCCGGTCTCGCCCACCCAAATGGGCACATTGTGGGTGGTGCGGAAGTTGCGCAGGTTGCCAATGAAGCGCAGGTCGTTGGGCCCGCCGCCGGTGGAGTTCACGCCGTTGTCCATCTCGTAGCCCGTGCCGCTATAACGGTGCGAGTTATACACTAGGTTGGACCGGTTCGAGAAGGTGAACGGCTCCATGTAGTTGTAGTCGTTGCCCCAGCCGTTGCCTTCCACCAGAATCAGGTGGTTGTCGCCCTGCCCCCGTACGGTGGTAATCAGGCGCTGAAATACATCGTGGATTTTCTGGTTGTTGGGGTAGTTGTTCGGCTCGTTAATCAGGTCGTACATAGCCACCCGCGAGTCGTTTTTGTACCGGTTTGAGATGAAAGCCCACAGCCGGTTGAGCACGTCCTGGTTGATCTGGCGGTTCCAGAGGTCGTTGGCCACAATCTGGTCGGCAATGTTGGCATCGGTACCCTGCGAGCCCGGCACGGCGTGCATGTCCAGCACCACGTACATCTGGTTGGCTTGGGCCCAAGCCAGCACATTGTCAATCATGCTAAGCGCCGCCATGTTGTTAGGGTCGGTGAAGAGCTGATTGTTGTTGTACCAGCCCGTCAGCTGGCTCACGTACGAGTCGTAGGTGACGGTGCCGCGCATCACGCTGTTGCGCACGGCCCGCTGCGAGGGCGTCAGGAATAGCTCGTAGTGCAGGGGCAGCCGAATGCAGTTGAAGCCCTTGCTGGCAATGTAATCGATGTCGGGCTTGGTAATGAAGTTGGCGCGGTAGTTCTGGTAGAAGGTCTCCACGGCCGCGTCGCTCATGCCCGCGTTGTAGAGGGTTTTCTTCACCTTGCCCTGGGTTTGCTTGCCATCGAGGCCGGGCCAACCCACTTTCATCATGTAGCCTTCCTGCACGGCCCAGTTGCCCAGGTTCATGCCGTTGAGGATAACCTCCTGGTTGCTGGCATTCACAATGCGGCCGCCATCGGCGCGCAGGAAGCTCTGGGCGTCGGCGGAGTGGCCTAGGCCTATGCCGGCCAGCAGCGCCAGGCATTTGAGGGTGCGGGGCACCCGGGTGCTCCAAAAAGTACTGGTGTTCATGGTGGTGGGGTTTTGGTTGTGATAAAAAGCACTAACAGGCCCTTGGGAGGCCGGAGAGTCAGCGGGAAAGCGGAGTAGGTGGCTCCGCGTTAAGCGCTTGTTCCTGTCCTGGGCCAGCGGGCCGGTCGGGGCAGGAGGTAATCAGGTCGGAGGGGTACTATACCTGGGAGCTAGGCCACTAGCAATGGCCTAGCTCCCGGCAAAAGAGGGGGGTTACCACACGTAGGTGCCAGCGGCACCGGCATTAAGCGTGGTGCTGAGGGTTTTGCCCGCGTGGCGAAGGCTGAACGCCTGGGTTTCTTTGGAGTTGTTCTGCACAATTACCACGCGCTGGCCGCCAGGTGTTTTGAAGGCCACGTTGGGCAGCGTTTCCGAAGTAGTGGAGCCAATGCGCACCGAGCCGGGGCGCACGAACTTGCTGGCGTGGGCAATGATGTAGTAAGCATCCTCGCGGGTCACGTTGTTGCCGTCGAGGGTGAGGGCGCCGCGGCACTCCGTGCAACCGCCAGGCGTGTGGGGGTTCTGCTGGGGGTCGGCGGCCAGGTTCCACTCCAGCACGGTGCGGGCCCAGTTGCGGGTAGCCCCAATAATGAGGGTGCGCATGTGCCAGGGCAGGTTCTCCGAGAACTTGCTTTTTGAGCCAACCCACTGCTCCGTGAAATAAAGGTTCTTATCGGGGTGAGCGTCGTGTACCTTGCTCAGGGCGTCAATGGGGCCAGCGTAGAGGTGGAAAGCCGAGCCATCCACGTACTGCTTAGCCTCGGGGTCGTTGAGGATGGTCAGGGGGTAATCAGGACGGTCGGCGTTGTGGTCGTACACGATAATTTTCGTGTCGATTTTCTCCTTTTTGAACGTGGGGCCCAGGTTCTTCTTCACAAACTCGGCCTGCTGCTCCGCCAGCATGAGCAAGCTGGGGTTGTTGCCGGGGTGGAGTGGCTCGTTCTGCACCGTAATGGCGTCAATCCGGATGCCCTCAGCCTTCATGCCTTGCACGTACTTGGCAAAGTAGCGGGCGTAGGCATCGTAAAACTCGGGCTTGAGCGAGCCGCCCTTGGAGTTGCCGTTGGTCTTCATCCAAGTGGGCGGCGACCAGGGAGAGCCCAGGATTTTGATGGTGGGGTTGATGGCCAGAATCTCCTTCAGCACTGGAATCAGGTGCTGCTTATCGGGAGCGAGGCTGAACTTGGCCAGCGTGGGGTCGGTCTGGCCCTCGGGCAGGTCGTCGTAGCTGAACACGGTGGCGTCGAGGTCAGAAGCGCCAATGCTCAGACGCAGGTAGCTCACCCCAATGTTGTTGCCATCGGTAGCAAATAGCTCTTTCAGAATGGCGGTGCGGGCTGCGGGAGTCATGCGGTGCAGCAGCTCGGCGCTGCCACCCGTGAGGCAGTAGCCAAACCCATCAATGGGCTGAAACGTCTGCTTATCGTCTACCTCGATAACGGTACCGGTGGCGGCGTTGGTGGTCCAAGCCGGAGCCGTTTGCGCTTGGAATAGCGCCGATTTATCGGGGTTGGTGAGCCAGAAAGCCGCGGTGCCCTTCTTAATGGAGGCCGAGGAAGCGCCAGCCTGAGGCATGCGCTGGCAGCCGGTGCCCAGGCCTAGACCTAGCAGCAGGGCCAGCGAAAGAGTTGGTTTGGAGAGCAAAGACATGCAGAACGGGTGGAAGGAGTAAGAAAGCCCAAAGGCTTGAGTGACAAGGAAACTAGGCTTGGCTTGGGCGGTGACCCCGGAGGCCGTACCACAGAATGTACACGTAGCACAGTACGGGCAGCACGAAGGCCCAGCGGAGGGTGCTGGTATCGGCTACCAGCCCGAAGAGCATGGGCACCACGGCCCCGCCAACAATGCCCACGTTCAGCAGGCCCGAGGCTTCTTCGGTGTGGCGGCCCAGGCCGGCTACGGCCAGCGTGAAGATGGTGGCAAACATGATAGAGTTCATCAGGCCCACGGCCAGCAGACTCCACATGGCTACCTCGCCCCGCGTGCTGATGGAAAGTAGCACCAGCACCACGGCACCCAGCGCGTTGAAAGCCAGTAGCCGGCCGGGGTTGAACTTGTTCAGGAGGTAAGCGCCCAAGAAGCGGCCCACCATGGCGCCTCCCCAGTAGTAGGCCACTTTGTCGCCGGCCAGTTTGGGTGAGAGGCCCATGATATCGGAGTGGCCTAGGTAGCTCACAATATGCGAGCCAATGGCTACCTCGGCGCCCACGTAGGCGAAGATGCCCACCACACCCAACACCAGATGGCGGTAGTGCCAGGCCCGGCGGTTGGGGTCGTGCTCGGTCTGGGCCAGCGTAATGGTGGGGAGTTTAAGCAGGCCTAGCAGCACGCTAATCACGATGAGCACTACGCCAATGCCCAGGTAAGGCACCTGCACGGCCCGCACATCAATGGCCGCCGCGGATGCCGACTCCAGGTCGGGCAGATTGGAGAGAATAAAGGCCGTGCCTAGCAGCGGGGCCACTGTGGTACCCAGGGAGTTGAAGGCCTGGGTGAGGGTAAGCCGGGCCGGAGCCGAACGGGCGGGGCCCAGAATAGATACGTAAGGGTTGCCGGCTACTTGCAGCAGCACCACCCCAGTAGCTAGCACGAACAACGCACCCAGGAACAGGCCATACGAGCGGCTTTCGGCCGCGGGGTAGAACAGGAAGGCACCCAGTGCTGCAATCAAAAAGCCCACGAGCATGCCGCCCTTGTAGCCAATGCGCTTCACCAGCTTGCCCGCCGGAATGCCCATCACGAAGTAGGCCCCGAAAAAGCACAGGTTAATGAAGTTGGCTTGAGTATAGCTGAGGCTGAAAATAGCCTTGAGATACGGAATTAAGATGTCGTTCAGACAGGTGATGAAGCCCATCATAAAGAACAACACGGTGAGGGACGCCAACGCCGAAGTGTAGCGCGGGGTTGGCTCTTCAGTAGTGGCCTCGGGCCGGGGTAAGGTGGATGCGGAAATAGGAGCAGCCATACAAGCAGTAGGGGAAGAAAGGGAGGAAAGTGGTTCCCGATTGGCCGGCCCGCGTCCCCTAATCGCAGGGCCGGCCCAGGAACTCCGCTGACTCTAGCGGATACAGCGGAGCGAAATCAACCTGCAAGTGGCCTAGGCCACTGCTAGTGGTAGCAACCAAAATCGGCCCGGCAGCTTGCAGACCGCCGGGCCGAAAAAGCACTAGTAACCAGGGTTCTGCTGGAGCTGGGCGTTGTTGTTAATCTCGCCCTGCGGAATGGGGAACAGCAGGTAGTTCGCGTCCGGACGGCTTACCTTCTCCTGAATCAGGTCGAGAGCCGTTATGGAGTGGGCACCAGCCTCTGCTTGGTTGTGGCGGGCATAGCGCAGCAAATCATACCACCGCTCACCTTCAAAGGCTAGCTCCAGGCGGCGCTGACGGTCGATTTCATCACGCATAGCCTTTTTGCTGGCGTACTGGGGCGAGGCCGAAGTAAGCGGGAGCAGCCCGGCGCGGGTCCGGATGAGGTTAAGCTTGGCCAGCACATCGGCCGAAGGACCACTCTGTTCGTTAGCAGCCTCGGCATACATCAGCAGTACGTCGGCGTAGCGCAGGATGTAGGTGTTGTCGGGGCTGTTAAACGCGTTGGGAGCACCGGGCCACTTGTACACGAATGCGCCGTTGTCGTTGGCGGTGCTGCTGCGGCTGTACACGAAGCTAGCGTAGTCACGACCCGCGTTGGTGCGGCCCACCAGTGTCCAGCGCTTGTCGGCGTTGGGCTTGCGGGTTCCGCCTGCCAAGAACGACGAGGTATCGGCGTACTGGAGCAGTTCGGCGGTTGGGATGTTAAACTTCGGGAACGAGTAGGTTGCCGGGGGCGAGGGCAGCACCAGGTCGGGCAGGATGTTGTTGCCATCGGCGTTGCCCTGGTTTTGCACTTCCAGGATGGTTTCGGGGGCTTTGTTTTCAGCCGGGAACAAGCCCTTGAAGTTGGGCAACAGCGAATACGTGCCGGAGTTGATAACCTTGTTGGCGGCCGTTACGGCTTGGGCCCACTGGCGCTGTGTAAGATACACTTTAGCCAGCAGGGCATTCACGGCTCCCTTTGTTACGCGGTTGGTGTTGGTGGCCGGTGCTAGACCATCGGCGGTGGTCAGATCAGTAACAATCTGCGCGTATACCGTTTCAGATGAGGTACGGGGCAGCGCAATAACAGACGGGTCGCCGGTTTCGGTAGGGTCGAGGCGCAGTGGAACGGCACCGTACAGCTTCACCAGGTTGTAGTAGTGCAGGGCCCGCAGGAAGTAGGCCTCGCCCAGAATCTGGTTTTTCCGCTCGGCTGCCATCGATACGTTGGGCACGTACTTAATCACCGCGTTAGCGCGGTTAATGCCGATGTAGGCAGCACGCCAGATGTTGGTTACTTGGCTGGTGGTGGGCGTCCAGTTGATGCGGTCCAGCGTGGTTACGTCGCCGTTGGTGCTGGTGCAGTTATCGGAGGGCATCTCGCCCACTACTACCAGATCTTGGCTGTAAAGGCCAGTGGCCTGCAGGGCGTCGTAAGCGGCCGTGAGGGCTGCTTCGGCATCGTCAGCATTCTGGAAGAAGTTTTCGGGCGCAATAGTTGGCAGGGGCTGCTTGTCCAGGACGTCGCAGCTACCGAGCAGGGCCAACGCAAAAACAGGAATAAGTATCTTTTTCATGGGAAGGGCGGAGCTCAGCTTAGAAAGTGGCGTTCAGGCCAACGGTATAAGTGCGGGATTGTGGGTACACGCCGAAGTCGCGACCGATGCTGGTGGAAGAGAAAGGGTCGGCGCTTACTTCTGGGTCGTAGCCCGAGTAGTCCGTCCAAGTGAGGAGGTTCTGACCGCTCACGTACACGCGCAGGCTACCTACCCGGGCTTTGCTAGTGAGAGCCGTGGGCAGTGTGTAACCCAGCGTCAGGTTTTTCAGACGCACGTAGCTGCCATCTTCAATCCAACGCGACGAGAACCGACCGTTGTTGTTGGGGTCGTTGAAGACTGCCCGCGGAATGTCGGTGTTGGTATTGTTGGGAGTCCAGCGGTTGAGCACCGTGGTGAGCTGGTTCACCGGACCGGTCAGCGACTCCAGGGCCTGACGGTTGGCGTTGTAAATGTCGTTGCCGAAGCTGCCCTGGAAGAACACGCTCAGATCAAGGCCCTTGAACGTGAAGGTGTTCGTCACGCCCCCAATTACTTTGGGGTTGGGGTTGCCAATGATGGTGCGGTCGTTGTTGTCAATCTTCTTGTCACCATTCACGTCCACGAAGCGGATATCACCTGGTTTGGGGTTGCCCGGCTGCGTGGGTGCCGCTTTAATTTCATCTTCCGACTGGAAGATTCCCTGCACCTGATGGCCGTAGAACACGCCCAGGGGCTGGCCCTTCTGCGTGATGCTGTTGCTGTTGATGATGGTGCGGTCAACCAGTTGGTTCTGGTCGTTCACCAGGGTGCCTAGGTCAATAACCTTGTTGCGGTTGAGTGAGGCATTCAGGTTGGTGGTCCAGGTGAAGCCGCCGTTTTCGCCCTGTACGTTGGTTGTAGCCAGGTTGAATTCCAGACCCTTGTTTTCAACCGTGCCCACGTTCTGGATGATGTTCAGCTGCTCGGCGCCAGTGCTGGGGGCCAGCGGCACACTCAGCAACAGGTTGTTGGAGCGCTTCTGGTAGGCGTCGAAGTTGAACGTCAACCGGTCGTTGAACATACCCAGGTCGAGGCCCAAGTCATACTGCTTGGAGGTTTCCCACTTCAGGTCGCGGTTGCCAATTCGGTCGGGGCGAATACCACCCTGAATGGTGCCGCCGCTGCCCGCGTAGTTGGAGCCGGCGCTGTAGGCGCTAAAGCGCTGGTAAGTGTAGCCCAGCTCCTGGTTGCCATTAATACCAAAGCTGCCGCGCAGTTTCAAATCAGAAATAGGCGTGTTCTGGGGGAAGAAGGCTTCCTTGGAGATGCGCCAGCCTAGGGCTACGGCTGGGAAGTAGCCGTAGTGCTGGTCAAAGCGGCTAGTGCCATCCTGGCGCAAGCTCAGCGTAGCGAGGTAGCGGTCATCGAAGCTATAGATAGCACGGGCAAACAAGCTGGTTAGGCCCCATTCTTCTTCATAGCTGCTGGTGCCCAGGCGCTCCGTACCGGCCGAGAGGTAGGGCACGGCATTAGAAGCGTAGCCCCGCACCGAAGCGTTGGAAGCAAAGCGGTTCGACTCCTGCACCGACTGGCCGGCCAGCAGTTGCAGGTTGTGCTTCTCACCCAACTGCGGGTTATACGTCACCGTGTTCTCCCACAGCCAGATGGTTTGCTGGGTGGTGCCAGTGCGGCCACTGCCCCGCGTAGAAGCATCGGCCCGCGATGTGCCGGGATAGTTACGGGTGATGAACTCGTTCTCCAGCTGAGTGCGGAAGTCGATGCCCAGCGACGAACGGAACTTCAGGTTCTTCAGAATGTCGTACTCGCCGTACAGGTTGCCGATTACCTGGTTGGTAACGGCTTTGTTGCTGGTCTCAAGGAGGTTACCAACGGGGTTGTCGGAAAGCGAGAAGGGGTTGGTGGCGTACACGCCGTTGGCGTCGCGCACCGGAATGGTCGGAATCTGAGCCAGCGTACCCAGTACGGTACCCGAGTTGCCTAGGCCTAGCTCACTGCGCACGCTACCGTTGGTGTTGGTGCGGCTCATGTTCATGTTGGTGCCCACCCGGAACTTGGTGCCCGCCTGCTGATCAAAGTTCAGCTTGAAGTTGAAGCGGTCGAAGCCTGAATTCAGGATGATACCGTCCTGCTTGAAGTAGCCACCAGCCACGTAGTAGCGGGTTTTGTCGGTGCCGCCGCTCACGTTCAGCTGGTAGTTCTGAATGGCCGCCGAGCGGTATACTTGATCCTGCCAGTCGGTGTTGTAGGGCAGGTTGTTCAGGTCGGTGAAGCCAGGGGCTGCGCCGCCGTTGATCTGCGACTCATTGTAGTACTCGGCAAACTGGCGGGAGTCCAGCACATCTAGCTTCTTGCGCAGTTCTTGCACACCGTAGTAAGCATTCAGGCCAACCTGCGGCTTGCCCGACTTACCACGCTTGGTGGTGATAACCACTACACCGTTGGCGGCGCGCACACCATAAATAGCAGCGGCGGCACCGTCTTTGAGCACGTCAATTGACTCAATATCAGCGGGGTTGATGGTGTTGAGGGGGTTGGGCTTCTGGTTGCCCACGCTCAGCTCCCGGTCGTAAGTCGGCAGTACGGGTACGCCGTCGATAACGTAGAGCGGCGAGTTACTGCCGGTGATGGAGCTGTTACCGCGAATACGCACGTTGATGCCCGCGCCGGGGGCACCCGTGGGGGCCGTTACCTGTACGCCAGGCGCCTGGCCTTGCAGGGCCTGGTCGAAGCCCGCTACGCGCTGACGCTCAATCTGCGGCGCCGAAACGGAGGCCACGGAAGTGGTCAACTCCTGACGGCTTAGGGTACCGTAGCCTACTACCACTACCTCTTTCAGGGCTTGGGTATCCTCGTTGAGGGTAACGCTGGCAACCTGCGTGGGCTGGCCGTCGACAACGGTAATAGCCTGGCGGGAAGTGGTGAAGCCCACCGAAGACACCACTAGGGTGTAAGAACCGGCGGGTACGTTGGCAATAGTGTAGGCACCGGTAGCATCGGTGGCGCTGCCCAGGGTAGTGCCTTCCAGCAGCACCGTTACGCCAGGCAGGCCTTCGCCTTTGGCGTCAACTACACGCCCGCTCACGGGGCTGTTTACCAGGGAAGCAGCATCGCGCTTGGCGGCGGCGGGGGCAGCCGCGGCTACTGCCGGCTGCGCTAGAGTGAGGCCCGAAAGGAGCACACCGCCCACCGCTGGCGTAAGCCAAAGGCGGCTACGGAAGCCAGAGCCGTGTGGGAATTGTAGTGAAAACGGCATAGAAGAGGGGGATTAAGAAGTGGGACTAAAGGGGAATCTGGAAACTACCATCACCCTGAAGTGAGGCAGCTAATCGGGAATGAGCTAGGAGGAAGGCCAGCACAGAAGAGGCCTAGGGGAAAGAAGCGGCGGGCACGGGCGGCGCGGTGCCAAGCGGCCGGGCTGCTAAAGCTGCGCGTAGGCACTCGGCGGCACTATGAGTGCCCCAGTGCGTGAGCAGTGCCGCCAGAAAAGCGTCGCTGGTGCCCAGAGACTCTTCTGTAGAGTCTGGGTGGCCAGGTTCACTTATAAGTTCATTGCGGTACCAGAGGGTCGCGCCGGCGGCGCCTTTGGTCAGGCACACGGCTTCCAGGTTGAAGTGCGCCGCCAGCCAGGGTAGGGCAGTAGCTTCGGCGCTTGACTGGCCTAGCCAGCCCATGATTTCGGCCAGCTCCTGCTCGCTGAGTTTTACTAAGTCGGCTTGCCGGAGCAGGTACTTTACTACCGTGCGGGTGTAGTGCGGGGGGCGCAGGTTCACGTCGAAGACCTTGAACCGGGCCACCTGCAGAAGACGGTACAGTGTCTCGCGGGTAGTGGCGCTGCGGGCTGCCAGCGAGCCGTACACTACCATGCGCGCCTCGGTTACGGCGGCACGAAGTTCATCGGTGTGCTGGAGGTAATCCCAGGCTACGGGCTCTACAATTTTGTACACCCGCGGGCCGGAGCTGAGCGTTACTTTCACCACGCCCGTCAGGTGGGTTTCACTGCGCTGGATCAGCTGACCATTAAGGCCTTGTTGCTCCAGCTCAGCCAGCAGGCCAGCCCCTAATTCATCCTCCCCAACCCGACTGATAAGCTGGGCTGGGTGGCCTAGCCGTTGCAGTTGCACCGCTACGTTATAGGGCGCACCGCCGGGCTGGCGGCCGGCGGGCAGCATGTCCCAGAGGAATTCCCCTATGCAAACGATGGCGGGTGAAGGATTCATAGCGGTAGTAGTGCTAGCAAAAGTCTACTTCCGCGCCGCCGAGGGCATTCACAAATCTTTCAAAATGTGTTCAATCAATGAAAAAGTTGTAATTGATTGACTGCAAACGATTTATATAAACAAAAAACCGGGCCCTTAGGAGGCCCGGTAACACTATTGTAACACAGATGTCAGAATTATATCAGTAGTGCGGAGCTATGTGCAGGGTACGAAACTCGGAGGGGGCCAGCTGGTAATGCGCCTTGAAGCTGGCCGAGAAGTAGGAAGGCGAAGAGAAGCCCAACTCGTAGGCCACCTCCGCAATCGTGAGCGATTCGTCGAGCAGCAGTTCGCGGGCTTTGGTCAGGCGCAGGTTCTGCACGAAGTCGGTAACGCCGGTGCCCAGCACGGCTTTCACCTTCCGGTAGAGCTGCATACGAGAGATACCCAGGCTGCGGGCAATGTCCTCCACGCTCAGGTCGGAGCGGGTGAGGTTGGCCTCTACAATGGCAGTTAGGTCGGCCAGGAATTTCTGGTCAGGATTGGTAGTCGCTACCGTGGCTGTATCAATGGATAGCTCCCGGCGGAAGTGCTCTCGCTGCCGGGCGCGGTTGGCCAGCAGCGTGCGGATGCTCTCAAGCAGGAAGGTAGGGTTGAACGGTTTGGTTAGGTACAAGTCGGCGCCGGCTTGCACGCCCTCCACCTGTTGCTCGGGGGCGGTGCGGGCCGTGAGCAGCACCACCGGAATGTGCGAGGTGCGCCAGTCGGCCCGCAGTTGTGTGACCACCTCTAGGCCACTCAGACCGGGCATCATTACGTCGCACACAATCAAATCCGGAATCAGCTCAGTGGCCATGCGGAAGCCGGTATGGCCGTCGCTGGCGCTTTGCACCCGAAAATCGGTCCGGAGCTTGCGCGTCAGGAAGTCGTTGACCTCACTGTTGTCTTCAATCACCAAAACCAACGTTTCGCTGGCCGCTTCGGTGGGTGTTTCACTCAAGTGGTGGCCTAGGTCGGAGGTAATAGGTTCGGGCTCATCGAGGGAAAGCTGCAGGGGCGCAGTGGGGCCGTGGGAGTGCAGCGCCTCAGGTAGCTCGCGGGGGAGCGTCACCACAAAGGTGCTGCCCTGGCCCGGCTGGCTGCTGAACGTGAGCTGCCCCTGGTGCAGCTTAACCAAGCCCTGGGCCAGCGCTAGGCCCATGCCCGAACCCTTGGCCACGGCCCCTTGCTCACCCTGGTAAAACCACTCAAAAATGTGAGCCTGGTCTTGGGTGCTGATGCCGTAGCCAGTATCAGCCACGCTAACGCGCACCGATCGGCCTTCATCAGCGGGTTGCAGGCTGATAGTTATCCGGCCCTGGTCGGGCGTGAACTTCAGGGCGTTAGAGAGGAGGTTGAAGAAAACCTTGTCCAGGATGTTGCCATCGAACCAGGCCATGAGCACGGGCTGGGCCACCTGAAAGCGCAGATCTACCCCGCGCAGGCGGGCTGGCTTCTCAAAGGCATCCACAATCTCGCGCACGAAAGCCACCAAGTTGCTCTCGGTGGCGCGTACTTCCATCTTGCCTACTTCAATTTTGCGGAAGTCGAGCAGCTGGTTCACCAGTTGCAGCAGGCGCTGGGTATTGCGGCGCACCAGGGCCAGATCCTGACGCTGGGGCGCGGTCAGGTCGGGGCTGCTGGTCAATAGCTCTTCCACCGGACCCAGAATAAGGGTGAGTGGGGTGCGCAGCTCATGTGAAAAGTTGGTGAAGAAACGCAGCTTGGCTTCGGTATCGGCGCGGGCCTGCTCGGCCATCACCTCTAACTGGTTGCGCTGCTGCAAGATTTCCTCATTCTGCCGCAGCAGTTGGCGGTTAATCTTGTCGTTCTCCGTATTCTGGAGGGCCAGCAGGTGGTTGATTTGCCGGTTTTTGCGGGCCGAGTACCAGGCGGCTGCGCCCAACGCCACGGCCCCTAATAGTGTTACCAGCAACCAGTTGAGTACTACCTGCTGGCTGGCGTAGGTTTGCTGCAGCCGGTGCAAGAGGCCCTGTTGGCGCTCAATATCCTGCTGCTGGCTCATCATCTTATCGTTTTGCTGCAGCAGCGTCAGCACGTTCGTCGAGTCGATAACAATAGTGCCTAGGATGTTCTCCTTATTGAAAGGCGCCTTTTTCAGCACCTTCAGGGCCGTCCGGATGGCTTCCTCACCTCCCGGCGAGTACAGGATTGAAGCATGAAGCATCTTCTTCTGCACTAGGTCCAGACCTTCGTCTGCGCCGGGCAAACCATCTACCCCAATGATGCGCACTTGCTTGGTGAGGCCTAGCTCTTGGCATACCTCATAGGCCCCGTGTCCCATCCCGTCGTTGTGGGAGAAGATCATGGTTACTTCGGGGTGCGCCTGTAGAGCCTTCGTCAGCTCCGGCTTGAGGGTGCGCACGGTCCAGTCGCCGGTTACTTGGGCAACCACTCGTAGGCCAGGGTAAGCTGATAGCCCTTGCACAAAACCTTGGTGTCGCTCGGAAGTAGCAGACGAACCCGGCGTGCCGAGAATTTCCAGAATGTTGCCGCGTTGCTTGAGCAGGCGGGCGATGTAGCGCGCCGCCGTTTGGCCCACCTCCACGTTGTTGCCGCCCACGTAGGCGGTGTATTGTTCGGAAGCTGTGCGGCGGTCGAGCAGAATTACGGGGATGCCACGGCGGTAGGCCTCTTCTACGGCGGGCGTAACGGGCTCTGATTCGTAGGGAGAGACGATAAGTAGGTCCACGCCTTCCTGCACCAGCTCCCGAATCTGCTCCTCTTGTTTCCGGCTGTCGTCGTGGGCGTCGAGCATGCGCAGCTCTACCTCGGGATGGAAGCTAAGCTCGCGCTCCATGCCCGTGAGCATGGCTTTGCGCCAGGGGCCCGACATACTGCACTGGGAAAAGCCTATTCGGTACACCGGAGGTTTTTCCTTTGAACAGCCCTCCAGCATCAGGCAGCTGAAAAGCAGCAGCACCAGCCAACCGAAACGAAGGACAGGTAGTCTATTCACGAGATGTTTGGGAAGTTTGGTACGGCAGGAAGATCTTCCTGCACCATATCAAAGATACCAGTTTATGGGCAGTGTAGTGCCAAAACTGGCCAAAGAGCTTTGTTCAGCTTATAGGATTTAGCAGCTAAATAAAAGCGTTCGGGGGGTGAGTTGGCTGAAGGAGTAAACGGTTCTTAGATATTTGGCTAAAGGCGTGCTGGGCCTAGGTTGGTTATACTAGGCCGTCATCAGCTGCAAGTGGTTTACCACCCGTAGCCCTGCACCGGGAAGGCGGCATCTTCATACGGTGCCAAGATGGGCTCTATGCGGCTCGGTACATCAAAAATCATAACCTCTCGCTTGGTAGGGTTATAGGCCGGCCACTGGCCACCTGGCTGCCCTGTTTTGATGAACTGCGCCCAGTAGCTGTGCATCTCAGCGGCCAGGGCGGCATTGGCTGCCTTAGTAGGGGCAGTAAGTGGGGCTGCTGCCGTAGCTGCTGACGAGCTACCGGCCGGGGCATTCCACACGAAGTTGAGCTCCTGCGCGTGCATCGGGCGGAAGGTGGGGCTGGTATAGTCGAAGCGGTAGAGCCAGGTGGGAGTACCTTGCTCAGCCATAGTTGAGGCCAAGCGGTAAGTAGCCAGGCGGTAGAGGTAGTCCGTCAGCACTGAGTTCCAAGCTTGCAGGGGCGGTTGAGTCTGGCTGAGCTTTTGATAGGCCTGCCAAACGTAGGGGCTGTTGCGCGGCCCGAACACCCGCTGCAACGCCGCTTCATTAGGCTCGTGGATAATGGAGCCGGGCCCGCTGAATAAGTTGGCTTCCTCCCGGTTGGTGCCCAAGAGCACACGCAAGGGCCGTTTGGCACGCTGCCGCACGTAGTCGAGGGCAGGAGTCGGAATGGTAAGGCCATCGAGTACCGGCCCAAACACCTGCAGCCCGCCGGCACCATTGGTAAAGGCCGTTTGAGCGCGCACCAACGATTCTGCCGGTAGGGTTAGCAACTCCTGCGGGTTGGTCAGGTGAAGTTCTTGCAGCAACTGCCGGGTGGTGGAGCCCGCCGTGGCCGTATCCCGCACGGCTTGCACGGCCCCGCTTTCCAAAATTACCTGCTGAAACAGCCCCTCCGCCGCCGGCGTCACCAGAAGGCCCCCAACCATCTTCGCGCCGGCCGACTCGCCCATCACCGTCACCCGGTTTGGGTCGCCGCCAAAGGCCGCAATGTTTTGGTGCACCCAGCGCAGAGCCTCCACAGCGTCTAATATGCCCGCGTTGCCGGCCTGGGTGTAGCTGGGGCCGAGACGCTTACCCAACTGCAAAAAGCCCAGGCTGCCAAGCCGATAGTTGAAGCTCACGGCAATGATAGTGTCTCGGGCCGCGAAGGTCCACGCATCGTTATCCTGCCCCGAGCCGCCCGTAAAGGCCCCGCCGTGTACCCACACCAGCACCGGTAGTTTTTTGCGGGGAACTGCGTCGGGCGCCCACACATTGAGGTAAAGGCAGTCTTCGGAGCCCTGCACTGCCTCATTGCCGGCTGCTTGCAAAGCCTTAGAGCCAAACTTCTGGGCTGGCACCAAGCCCGGTTGCCGTTTCAGCGGTTGCGGAGGGCGGAAGCGCAGCGGACCTACTGGCGGCTGAGCATAGGCCACACCCCGGAACACGCGCAAGTTGCCTTCCCGGATGCCCTGCAGGCGGGCTCGTCGGGTTTTTACGATAGGGTCGGTAGCTTGGGCGTGGGCTGCCGAGGGCGTAAGCCCCTGGCCTAGCAACCAGCTGAGTACGGTAAAGGCTACGGTGGCCGGGCGGGCGGCGCGCCAGAAAGCGTTGATCATGACACAAGAGGTAGAAGTAGCCGGGGCGCCTGCATAGGGAAAGCATAACGTACCGGTCCGTTTAGGTGCGGAAGATGCGGTGCAATCTGCAAAAGAAATTGCTGGGCTAGTGACAACCGCCGTACCTGCCTAGATTACAAAGCCTACCGATGAGTAAGTAAGTTGCCAGGCCTAGCGTTGTACAACGGTCTAGGCCACCCAGCCGCCCACCACTGAGTGGTATGGGGGTGGCTAGGTGGCCTAGAGTATGAGCCGGAGGTTCACTACTGATTTCGTGTGGGCAAGGGGAGGCAACGCCAAGCACTAAGGGTATTCTCTGGCGCCTGGCTGTAGCAAGCGTAAGCCACTAACTACTGCTTCCAACTACTACTAGAGCAAAATTTCTGCCCATCCCGCTCAGGTGCCAGCTATGCAGCTGGGCACCTGAGCGGGATGGGCAGGCGAGCCTGAGTGTAGGGCAGAGAGGCTGGCAGAAGCAGCCTAGTTAAGTAGTAGGCAGCACCAAAACCGGGCGGGAACTGCGCCGCAGCAGCCGTTCCGTGACGCTGCGGTGAAAGAGGCCTCCTAGGAATGTGTGCGGCCGGGCCATAACCACCAGCAAATCAGCCTGCAGCTCCTGGGCCGCTCGTGCTATGCCATCGGCAGGAGCTTCGCCCCGCACCTCGTACAAGCTGTCATTAGGAAGTACCCCAAACAGGCCGGTGCGGCGCACTGATTGCAATCCTGCCTCGGCGAGCGAAGGTCCATCGTGAGGAGTCACGTGTACTATCGTGGTAGTCGGCCGCAGCCGAGCCATAAGGGTACCCAGGGCTAGGGAGGGCATTGTGAGCCAGAAGCTGTCCTCGTCGATGGCTACTACTAGGCGGCTAGGTAGCTGGGTGTCGCGCCAGCACTCGGGCACGAGCAGCACGGGGTAGCGAGCCGCCTGCAAAACGGGCGCCGCCTGGTAGGGGAGGAGGCGGTCGAGGAAAGACTCGGGGTGTTCCCGACCCAGCACAAACGCCAGCGGATGATAGCGTTTCACCACCTCCGCAATAGTGGCTTCCAGGCTTTCCGCCGAGACAATAGTTTCGGTGGGTATGGGCAGCTGCTGGGCGCGCTGTACCAAGGCGGCCTTTAGTTGCTGGCGGCTTTCTAGCACCAGGGGCATGGTTATCATTGCCGACTCTGGCTCCAGCAGCGGGTCTTGGTATACATTCAGCAGAACTAGGCGGCCCGCTAGCTCAGTGGCTAAGCGGGTAGCGTACTTCAGGGCCACCTCGGCTGGCTCCGAAAGATCAGTGAAGACCACAAATGTTGGCTGCATAGCGAGAGTAGCCGCATAGGCCGTATTGTAAGTGAACTAAAAACAGAGAGGAGCAAGCCACAGATCAGTTGAAAACGGAAGGCCGATTTACGTGCAGCACCACGCGGCTACCCCGGCAGCTAGCCAGCGAGTCGTACCATAGGGCCTACCGGGATGACGGATAGAAGCCGCTGAGCACACTCAGGCAGAAGTTCAGGTGAGCAAAAAGCAAGGAATAGGGAGTGAGGGCAGGATTAAGACAGGGCGGGCAAGAGCAAAACCGGAATGGCGCTTTCGCGAAGGAGTTGCGCCGTACTGCGGCGGTGCGTTAGGCCGTCTAACACGGAATGGGGGCGGGCAATCAGCACCAGCATATCGGCATTCAGTTCCCCGCTCACCCGCTGAATGTCGGCGGCTACGGAAGTGGTTTGTGGCACCAAGTGCACCTGTTCGGCGGTTAGGCTCTCGGCTAGGCCACTGGTACGCACCATGCGCAGCACCTGCGAGGCAGCGGGTGAAGGCACCGTCGAGTCGGTAACGTGCACCAGCGCGAGGATACCTTGCAGGGCCTGCAGAAGGTGGGGCAGAATCTGTTGACTGTCGTAGAGGGAGAAAGGCTCCCCATCGAGGGCCAGCAGGACGCGGCGCGGCGGAAATGCATCCCAGCCCGGCGGCGGTACCAGCAGCAGCGGAAACCGAACGTGGTGCAGCAAGTTCAGCGCGGCCTTGGCGAAGTCGCGGGCCAGCGGACTTTCGGCGCCGGGGTGGCCTAGCACCAGCAACTGGGGCTGGTGGTGACGGATGGCTTCGGTGACGGCCGTGGGCAGCACCTGCTCCGATATCTCTACCTGAGTGGGCACCGGTTGCGTGTCGGCCAGGGAGTATAGCGCCTGGCGGGTTTGCTGTACGGTGGGTGCGGCAGCTTCTTCCTCGGGGCACAGAAGGCCGTTGTGGCGCACGTGCAGCAAGACCAAATGCGCGCCCAGCGGTACGGCTAGGCCTGCTGCGTAAGAGAGGGCCCGGTTGGAAACGGCAAAAAAATCGGTGAGGACAACGAGAGACGGACTCATAACGGCAGACATCAAGCCTGGGGTGGCCTACATAGCTGGGGCATCGTCGTCGGGGCGCGGCTGGTAGTGGGTGGGCCGTTGGGTGCCCGGAAAGCCCAGGAAGTCGCAGCCCCAGCTAACGTCGAGGGGCAGGGCGGCATCGGCCTGCTGAGTGGCCTGAAGGGCGGGGGTGTTGATGGCCGATTGCGGCTTGGGTCCCGAGGGGCTAAAGCGCCTGGGCTGAGGGTAGTGGAGGCGGGGCTGCTGGGTCATGGCGCGGACGGCAATTAGCTGGTATGCGTGGGCCGTTGCGTACCGCGCCGATAAACGCCCGCCAGCGCGAGCACCGAAATAAGCAGAACCGAGAAGAACAGCGTGGGCGTAATCATGGTGGGGCTGGTTGAGGAGCCAGAGAGGCCCGTGGAAAAGAACGAGTACTATGTGAAGCTCTGGAATAACAAGAAGTAAAGCACTGACAATAATTAGGTTAGAAGATGATATAAATCATGGCCAACCCTGATAAGCGCGCCTGAGGATACCGAGCGGGAATAGGTGCCAGATCATGAAGTGGGGCGTGCCAGCACCGGAAACGGGGCGTTTTGCCTGCTTGAAGCGGGCACCTTTGGAACACTGCTTCACCTCACCCCACTACCATGAAAAAGCTACTATTGGCCGGCGCCCTCTGTGCCACTGCCACCCCTGGCCTACACGCCCAACCCACTACGCCCCCGGCCTGGACCGACCACACCCGCGCCCTCCCCGATAAGTTGCGGCAGGTGCCGGTGGGTCTCACGCTCTGGCACACGCCCAATCCCAACTACCCCGAGCCCAACCCCGCCCAGCCCGGCGGCTACGTCTGGAAGCATAGCACTATGGTGCGCTCCGAGGTAGGCGAGCTAGACGTGGTGGAGTGCGGCAGCTTTATCTGGTACAGCGAGGCCGGTTGGCAAGCCAACATGCGCGAAACCCCCGCTGAGTTTGCTGAGCTATTCCAGTGCCCCAACGGCCACCTACAGCCCGGCCGCACCTACACCTTCGCGAAAAACTACCGCTACGCCGATAGCGCCCAGCGCCTCTACGGCGGCGATGCACTCTGGTACATTCTGGCCAAAGACAAAACCGGCAAGCTCTACAAAGGCATGGGCCTGATTGAAACCGAGGCCACCGTCCGCTAGGCCAGTCCATTTGCTCATCTTTTCAATTTGTCTCCCATGAAACTGTGGCTTTTAGTTCTGTTGCTAGGCCTGTGTGCCTTCCAGCCCGTGCCTGCTACGTATAAGCTCGACCCCGCCGCCAGCCGCATCACTTGGACGGGCTACGCCGAAGTGGGCGATTACGCGCCAACCGGTACCGTGCAGGTACGGCAAGGCGAAGTGGCCTATGACGGACGCCGCTTGCACCAAGGCCGGGTGGAGGTGGATATGCGTACCATTGCGCAAGACCAGGCCCAACTGGCTGAGCACCTGCGCGGCCCCGATTTTTTTGACGCCGCCCGGTATCCTACGGCTGTATTTGTACTAAAGGAAATGCAGGGCGCTCAGGCTCTGGGCTACCTCACGCTGAAAGGTGTTACCAAGCCCGTGCGCTTTCCGCTTACCATCACCCGCCTGCCCACCGGCCAGTTACGCCTCCACGGCGTAGCCACCCTCGACCGCACCCAATTCGGGGTCAATTATAACTCCAGTAGCTTTTTTCAGAACCTGGGTAGCTATGCCATTCGCAACGAGTTTCGGCTGGAGTTTGAGGTAGTAGCCATCCGGGGCTGACCAGCAGTAGCCTAGGCCACTCCGGGCGGGGCGGCGCAACGTGGGCGGCACCCTTGGCGTACAGTTTAGCAACGTTCCACTCTACAACTCCCTTTCCACATATGGACCACGCTGCCCGCATCGAAGAAACTATCCAAGGTATCTACCACGCTTTTGAACATCCCGGCCAGCACCCCGCCGACTCGGGGCTCGGGGCCATCGACAACTGGATTCAGGCCCTCGATGGCTTGGGTGGCTCGGCGCTGGCGGGCCTGCAGGGTGAGTTGCGCAACCTGCGCGGCCACGTGCAAAACGACGACCGTCCGGCCATTGCCAACTCGCTGCAGCACCTAGGCCAGGAAACCTCCCTGATTGCCCGCAACATGCACGACGGCGTAGGCGACCATCTGCGCCACCTGGGCCAGGTGCTCATCACGGCCGCCGGCAACCTCAAAATGTCGTAAGCATTCAGGAACTGCCTAGGCCACTGCCGCCCTATTTATCAGCCTTGCCTTCTATGGGCGAGGCTGTTTTTTGACGAGGGCAGCCGGGCGTATGGCCCAGAGCATCATCGTTAATTCTTCTGTTTTACTTTTCTTTCTATGGAATCTACTCACTCCACCTCCGGCCAGGAGCAGCCGGCGGGCTCCGTGCTAGCGGGCAGCCAGCCCCACCTCGAAGCTACTCTGCACGCCCTGCAAACCACTAAACTACCGCACCTGCTCCCCGCCGCCGGCGACAACCTCTACCGCTGGATGAACCTCTTGCAGACGGTGGAAGGTGACCGGTTTGCCCCCCTGATTTTGGAGCTGCAAAACCTCTACAACGCCATCGACCACGGGACGCCCAACGGGCCGCAGGTGAAAGATTGTCTGCAAAAACTAGCTGGGCTAACTACCCAGGCCGCCGCCACGGCCGATGCGGAGTCGAAGGGCAAGCTGCAGGACTTGGCGCAAGCGTTGCGCGTAGCGGCCAGTACCTTATAGTGTTCAGCTTCATGGCCTAAGAGAAACGTGGTATGTGTTACCGAGGCCAACCCTGAGCGGAAGGAAGCAGTACACAAAGGCTCCTGTTGTTTCACCCAACTCCATACCGTATGTCAATCTCGCATTCTGCCAGCGCCGACCAATTGGAGGGTTCCCTCCGCGTGCTTCGCACCGAAGACCTAGGCCAGGCCCTGAACCTAGCTACTGAAAACATCGACGGCTGGATTTCCATGCTCCGCGCATCCGGCGAAACCGCTCACGCCACCATTGCCGCCGACCTCGTAAAGCTCAAAGGCTTCCTCAGCGGTACTGATGTCAACCCCATCAGCGACGTGCTGCAAACCTTGGCCGAGCACATCAACAGCTTTGTAGACGATTCCAATCCCCGCTACATCAACTCCCTCGACGAGCTCTCCAAATCTCTCACCGACGTAGCTCGCAAGCTACAGCTCGCCCGAGACGCTCAGAATTCATAAGAACCAAATAAAATAAGAGGCCCGTTCTTTATTGATAAAGAACGGGCCTCTTATTTTATTTCGTAGTGTTGGGGTCAATTATGTATTTTATGTATGAAAAAATTCTCGCTAAAATAATGAATACTATAAACAGTGGAAATATATTAAATTTTATTTTATCTATCAAAGGATCTTCAGACATTGCAAAGCTTATATCTGGTATATCATTCATTTGATGAAAAATTCCATTTTTTATAGATATACCCATAGCGATAATGCCGTTGCGTATTTTGTAATATTTGCCTTCGTAGGAGAAAGTGCTTATCTGTAATATCTGGATAATAATGGCGAGTATATAATAATATAGCTTGCCTAATAGAATCTTGTATCCTGTAAATACGTTCAAAAGGCTAAATGCAAATAAGGAGTAGATTATTAGTTGGCCATAAAATTGATTGTCTAATTTTAAGAACAGTTGAAAAAAAGTGGCGATGCCTGTCAATCCAATTAATAAAAAATACCAACCTAGAATTTTATCTATATTATTCTTAAACGTTATTTTATGCATAGGCTTGTTGAAAAAGTTAACTTATGAAATCTAATTAATTAATATATTAATACCCAGCCGCAGCATCGTCGCCACGGGGGTCGGCGCCGCCTTCCAGCTTGCCGCCGGGCAGCACCCGAATCACCTCTACCCGGCCCCAGGGGTTGCGTGGGTTCAGGGTGTAGCCGCGGGCCCGCAAAGAATCCTGGGCGGCGGGTACCAGGGCACCAGCTTCCACGTCAATCTGGTCGGGGAGCCACTGGTGGTGCAGGCGCGGCGCGGCTACGGCCTGCTGAGCGTTCAGGCCGTAATCAACGGTAGCCAGGATGGATTGCAGCACGCTGGTAATGATGGTGCTGCCGCCGGGCGTGCCGGTTACCAGGGCCAGCTTTTTGTTTTTGGTCAGGATGGCGGGCGTCATGGAGGAGAGCATGCGCTTGCCGGGCGCAATGGCGTTGGCTGCTCCGCCCACCAGTCCGTAGGCGTTGGGGGTGCCGGGCTTGCTGCTGAAATCGTCCATCTCATTGTTAAGCAGGAAGCCGGCGCCGGCTACCACTACTTTGCTGCCGTAGGCGCCGTTGAGCGTGGTGGTGCAGCTCACGGCGTTGCCCTGGGCATCTACCACGTTGTAATGCGTCGTCTGGTCCGACTCATACCCCGGTAGGCCACTCCCCGCCGCTACCTGGGCGCTAGGCGTGGCGCGGTAGGCCAGGGTAGTAGCCATGCGCTGCTTATTGTATGATTTCTCCAACAGCTGCGTCACGGGCACCTTGCCGAAATCTGGGTCGCCGAGGTAGGTGGCGCGGTCGGCGTACACGCGGCGCTCAGCTTCGGTAATCCAGTGCGTAGCCTGGGGCGAGTGCCAGCCAGCTTTGCCCAGGTTGTAGGGCTCCAGCATCTGCAGCATTTGCAGCAGGGCCACCCCGCCGGAGCTTGGTGGCGGGAAGGTAAGCACATCGTAGCCGCGGTACTGGCCGTGCAGGGGCGTGCGCCACTTGGGCTGGTAGTTCAGCAGGTCTTGCTTGGTGATGATGCCCTTGCCGCGCTGCATTTCGGCCACCACTAGGTTGGCCGTTTCGCCCTCATAAAAACCCGCCCGGCCCTGGTCGCGGATGCGCTCCAGGGTGCGGGCCAGCTCCGGGTTTTTCGCTACGTCGCCCTCGTTGAACGGCGCCGGCTTTAAATAAGCGTTGTAGGGGTTGATTTTGGCAAAGACTTCCCGATTGCCATTCAGCCCAGCGGCTTCCTTTTTAGTCAGTTTAACCCCGTTTGAGGCTAAGTCCACTGCGGGCTGCACCACGTCTTTCCAGGGCAGCTTGCCCAGCTTTTTGTGCAGCTCTACCATGCCGGCTACCGTGCCGGGCACGCCAGCCGCGAGGTGGCCTAGCGTGCTCAGGTTAGGCACCACGTTGCCTTGCGCGTCGAGGTACATGTCGCGGGTAGCGGCGGCGGGGGCAGTTTCCCGGAAATCGAGCGCGCCTTCTTGTCCATCGGCCCCGCGGTAGAGCAGGAAGCCGCCGCCGCCGATGTTGCCGGCCACCGGGAACACCACAGCCAGCGCAAACTGCACCGCCACGGCCGCATCATACGCATTGCCGCCTTTGCGCAAGATTTCTACGCCCACGCGCGTAGCCTCAGGGTGGGCCGAAACCACCATGGCTTTATCGGTAACTACGGGTGTGGCCGCCGGAACAGGAGCGGCTAGGGTGGCGGAAGCAGCAGGGGGAGTGGTGGTTTGGGTAGTGGTGCAGGCAACCAATACTGCCAAAGCCAGTGGGTAGAAAAAGCGTTTCATACACCCAAGGTACGAAGAAGGTAGTGGGGTAATGCTCTTCGCAAATTCACAATTTCGCCAATTCACGTCCTAAATTCCTCAATCCGCGTAGCTTTGGGCCACACCTACCTGTGCCTTTCGCCATGACGACCGACACCCCTACAACCGCCCCCGAAGAAGTTTCTGACCTGCTCCCGATGGTGCAACAGGACCCCTGGCTGACGCCCTTCGAGCCCGTACTACGGGCGCGCCAGCAGCGTTTGCAGCAACGCCTCGATGAAATTCGGCAGCAATGCGGCTCCTTGAGCAGGTTTGCCTTGGCTCACCAGCGGCTAGGCCTTAACTACGATGCACGCCGCAAAGGCTACTGGTTCCGGGAGTGGGCCCCGGCCGCCGAAGCGCTCTACCTGATTGGCGACTTCAACGGCTGGGACCGGCAGGCCACCCCGCTCACGCGCGGCACCGATGGCGTATGGGAAGTGTTCCTGGCCGATAAGGAGTACCAGAATAGGCTTACCCATTACTCCCTGTTTAAGGTGCACGTGGTAACCAGCAAAGGCGGCAAAGACCGCCTGCCGGCCACCCTGCGCCGCGCCGTGCAGCACCCCGAAACCCACGATTTTGCGGGGCAAGTGTGGCGCCCCGAAACCCAGTTTGAGTGGACCGACCAGAAGTTCCGGATTCCGAACTGCGTGCGGGAGCCGTTCATCTACGAGGCCCATGTGGGTATGGCTACCGAGGAGGGCAAGGTGAGCACCTACCTGGAGTTTGCCGAGCTCATTCTGCCGCGCATTCAGGCCGAGGGCTACAACTGCCTGCAGCTCATGGCCATTATGGAGCACCCGTATTATGGCTCCTTTGGCTACCATGTGGCCAACTTCTTCGCCGTATCGTCGCGGTTTGGGACCCCCGAGGAGCTGAAGCACCTCATTAATGAAGCCCACCGCCGCGGCATTGCGGTGCTGCTCGATGTAGTGCACTCCCACGCCGTGAAAAACGAAGCCGAGGGTCTAGCCGATTTCGATGGATCTGAAGCGCAGTACTTCCACCCCGGCGAGCGGGGCAGCCACCCCGGCTGGGACTCCAAGCTCTTCGACTACGGCAAGCCCGAGGTGCAGCAGTTTCTGCTCAGCAACGTGCGCTACTGGCTGGAAGAGTTTCACTTTGATGGCTTCCGCTTCGATGGCATTACCAGCATGCTCTACCATCACCACGGCGAGGGCGTGGCCTTCGGAAGTTACGACCAATACTTTGGTGCCGATGCCGACGACGATGCCATCCTCTACCTGCAGCTAGTTACTACCCTGGTCCGCGAAATCAAGCGCAGCGCCATTCTTATTGCCGAGGACATGAGCGGTATGCCGGGCTTGTGTAGGCCTATCGAAGAAGGCGGTATCGGGTTCGATTACCGCCTGGGCATGGGCATTCCGGACTACTGGATCAAGCTGCTCAAACACACCCGCGACGAGGACTGGAATCTACATGAGCTCTGGCACGTGCTCACTAACCGCCGCCTGGGCGAGAAAACGGTGGCCTACGCCGAAAGCCACGACCAAGCCCTGGTGGGTGACAAAACCTTGGCCCATTGGCTGCTCGATAGAGCCATCTACGAGCACATGCACAAAGACGACCCCGACCCCATTGCGGCCCGCGGCATTGCCCTGCATAAGCTCATTCGGCTCATTACGCTTAGCCTAGGCGGGGAGGCCTACCTCAACTTTATTGGCAACGAATTTGGCCATCCTGAGTGGGTGGACTTTCCGCGCGAGGGCAACAACTGGAGCTACCACTTCGCCCGCCGCCAGTGGAGCCTAGCTGATAACCTCGACCTGAAATTTCAGTACCTGCTGCGCTTCGATCAGGAGATGATCAAGGTGGCCAAAGCCACTCGCCTGCTGAGCCCCACCGCCGCTGGTATGGCCCGCGAGCTGAATATCGACACCAATAACCAGGTGCTCATCTTCGAACGTGGCAACCTGCTCTTTGTCTTCAGCTTCCACGTCGACCGCAGTGTGCCCGACTACCGCTTCTACGTGCCACTGGCCGGCCGCTACCGCATCCTGCTCAACTCCGACGACCCACAGTTCGGCGGTTTCGGCCGCATCGATAACACCGTCACCTTCGAAACCTTCGAGGAAGACGGCGTAAACAAGCTCAGCCTCTACGTAACCAGCCGCACCGCCCTTGTGCTAACTCGGATATAAAGTTAAAAGTGGCCTAAAGCGAATCAACGACCATTCTAAACCGTCATGTCGAGCTTGTCGAGACATCTCGCTTGAATCGTTGGTTTTGCTAACAACGCCAGCGCGCGAGATGTCTCGACATGACGGGCTTAGTAAATAAACAGGTCCCGTTGCGACTAGCGCAACGGGACCTGTTTGGGTATTGCCGGTACACGAAACTGGCCTAGGCCACTATTTAGCTCCTGTCTTGACACGCTGCACGGCTTCTTGGGCACGCTCGTCGCGGGTGTTGCCTTTCTTAGCCCGTCCTACCCAGGTGGCTAGCTCCTTGCGGCGGCCGTAGGGTAACTCATCGAACTTGGCTTGCAGGCCGGCATATTCCAGGGCGTCGCGCAACTCAGTGGGAACATCTACGGGGCGCTCTTCAGTATCGCGCTCCAGTACCACGTGCACGGTGCTGCTCCAGCTTTTACCAATGGCGTTCCGGATTTCTTTGCGCACTGGCAGCATGTGCTCCCCGTTGCCCAGTGGCAGCAAACTCAACCGAATGGGGAAGCCATCGATAGTGCCGCGCACGGGTAAGGCCGCCGTAGTGCCGTACAGTTCCTGCACGTTGAAGGGAACAACAAGGAAAACGCCATTATCGGAGGCGTCCATTTCCAGGTCGGCGTCGAATTCGTGTTGGGGGGCGGGTGTACTCATGTAAGCAGAAGGAAAAAGACAATCTAGCGGTGAGCCCAGGCAGTTTCCAACCCACTCAACACCGTATTTAATTTGGTAGTATCGGTTGGCGCTACCACTTGCAGGTTTTGCGCTGCCACCGGATAAGTAGCACGCAAGCGTTCGGCCACGTCCTCGGATGAGGCCAGTACTACATCGGCCCGGCGCATGGCTAAGCGTTCCAGCTCCTGAATCCAGCCACGGTCGGCGGGCGTGTTGCGGTCCTGGGCCAGGCTGTGCACGTGCAGCACCAGCGGCCGGCCCGTTTGCTGCCTGATTTCCATGGCGGCCAGCCACGTAGGCCAGTCGGTAGCATATATCACGGCAAACTCTTCCGTTACTACTTGGCGGGAGGCCAGGCGAGCGTACTGAATCACCTGAAAATTAAGGTCAGCATCAGGAGCTGGGGTGAGCTGCAAAGCCGCCAGGCCGTCGGGTAAGTTCTCCGCAAGGGGCGTAGCGGCCACTGGCACCTCTACGGTGGGGAGAGCGGGTACTACATCATCCTGCGGCTGGGCGAGGTCCTGAGCTTCGGTGGCCTCGGGCTCCGCGCCGTCCGCTTCAAAATCGTCGAGGTTCAGTAGGCCACCCGTTGGGCTGATGGGCTGCGGCTCGGGCACCTCCGGAGAAGCAAGACCAACCGTGGCGGTGCGCTGGGCGGCAATGGCGGTACCTGGCGTGGCAGTAGAGGCATGCGCCGCCCGCCCAATGTAAGGCTCGGCCGGTGTAGCCAGCGGAGCAGATGCACCAACAGTTCGGGCACCCTGAGCCTCTACAGAGCTGCCCAGGTAGGGCGCCGCCGGGGCCTGCCAGCCCGCAGCATGATCCGGACGAGTTGGTAAGGCCTTGATTTGCGCAGGCGTAAGCTCCGACAACACGGTGACGTGGGAGTTTGGAGCGGAGGTAAACGTGATAGGGCGGCGGGGCAGTACAATGGCTAGGGGCGTGTAGGGCGCCAGGGCCTGAACCAGGGTAAACACGGGCGGAGCAAGCTGCTCGCCAGTGCGGGGAGAATCGTCCCAGCCGAGTAGCAGTACGTGGGATGCGGCAGGCGTCATAAAGGGGGGATAACAGAAGGCGGCACTAACCTAGTACGGCAAGGTAGAGAAAAATGCCGCCCGCCGCGTTCTGCAGAGGCCTTTTTCCGAAAAACTCAACCGTAATGGGCCGGAAGTGGCCAGAATCATTTTTACCTTGCAAGCTTAAACCGACCCTGCCGGCGCGGCTGGCGCTGCGGCTGGGTTACTCTCTCCCTTCACCACCATGGCCGATACTATCCAAGAGAACAACTACATGGTAAACGACTTGGCCGCTCGGGCCAAGCAGGAGTTTTATCCTGGTCAAGTTGTTTCCTGTCAGCAGACTGGCGCTGACTTTCTCTTTCTCTGCGACAATGGCGTGCAGCTCCGGCTACAGGTTATTACCGATAAAGTGCTGCGCTTCCGGTTTGCCACTGATAACGGGTTTGCCCCCGATTTCAGCTACGCTTTCCCCGAAGGTGTGCCGGCCCGGCAAGAGCCCGAGTTTCTGGAGTTCCGGGAAAAGCCCGACCACTACCGCATCACCACCGACCGCCTCATCTGCACTATTGCCAAGGCCAACCTAGCCAGCCGTGTGCTCGACCGCTCCGGCTCAGTGCTGAGCGAGGATGAGAAGGGCTTCCACTGGGAGTACGACTACGATACCGGCAACGACATCGTGAAGATGAGCAAGCTGGTGCAGAGCGGCGCCCACTACTACGGCCTCGGCGACAAGCCCGAGAACATGAACCTGCGCGGCAAGCAGTTCACCAACTGGGGCACCGACACCTACGGCTATGTGAAGGGCTCCGACCCGCTCTACAAGAACATTCCGTTTTTCCTGGCCCTGCACCAGAAAATTGCCCACGGAATCTTCTTCGACAATACCTTCAAGGCTTCCTTCGACTTTGCTGCCGAGCGGGCCGACGTGGCAAGCTTCTGGGCCCAGGGCGGCGAGATGAACTACTACTTCATCTACGGTCCCTCGCTCATGGAGGTGACCGAGGAATACACCCGCCTGACCTGCCCGCCCGAGCTGCCCCCACTGTGGGCCCTGGGCTACCACCAGTGCAAGTGGAGCTATTTCCCCGAAAGCCTGTTCAAGGGCATCGCCAAGGGCTTCCGCGACCGGCAGATTCCGTGCGACGCGCTCTACCTCGACATCGACTACATGGATGGGTACCGGTGCTTCACCTGGAACCCCACTCACTTCCCCGACCCCAAGCGCATGGTGCGCGAGCTGGCCGAAGATGGCTTCAAAACCATCGTCATCATCGACCCCGGCATCAAGATTGACCCCAACTATAGCGTGTACCGCGAGGGCCTGCAGAACGACTACTTCTGCCGCCGCGCCGATGGGCCGCTGATGAAGGGCTCGGTGTGGCCCGGCCTCTGTAACTTCCCCGACTACACCCGCCCCGAAGTGCGCGAGTGGTGGGCCGGCCTGTTTAAGGGCCTGATTCAGGAAGACGGCGTGAAGGGCGTGTGGAACGACATGAACGAGCCGGCCGTGTTCGAGAAGGGTACCTTCCCCGATGACGTGCGCTTCAGCTACGACGGCCACCAGGCTTCGCACAAGAAGGCGCACAACATCTACGGCATGCAGATGGCGCGGGCCACGGCCGCCGGCGTAAAGCAGTTCAGCTACCCCAACCGTCCGTTCACCATCACGCGCAGCACCTACTCGGGCGGGCAGCGCTACTCCTCCGGCTGGACCGGCGACAACGTGGCTTCCTGGGAGCATTTGTGGCTGGCTAACATTCAGTGCCAGCGCCTGAGCATCTCGGGCTTCAGCTTCATCGGCTCGGACATCGGGGGCTTCATTGACACGCCCGATGGCGAGCTGTACGTGCGCTGGGTAGCGCTAGGCGCCTTCCACCCGTTCTTCCGCACCCACAGCTCCGGCGACCACGGCGACCAGGAGCCCTGGAGCTTTGGGGAGCAGTATGCTGAGCTGGCCAAGAGCTTCATTGAATTGCGCTACCGCCTGCTGCCCTACATGTACACCACCTTCTGGCAGTACACCCAGCAGGGCACGCCCATGTTACGCCCCCTGGCCTTCCTCGACCAGACCGACACCGACACCTACCTGCGGATGGCCGAGTTTGCCCTCGGCGACCATCTGCTAGTATGCCCCATCACCACACCCGGCGCCGATGGCCGCTGGATGTACCTGCCCAAAGGCCAGTGGTTCTACTACTGGACCGATGAGGCCAAAGCCGGTGGTGCCGAAGTGTGGGCCAGCGCGCCCCTCGACCGGATTCCGCTCTTTATCAAGGCCGGCGCCGTAGTGCCCATGTACCCCGTTATGCAGTACGTGGGCGAGAAAGTAGTGGAAGAAGTTACCCTGCATGTGTACTACAAGAACGGCACCGAAACCAGCGTGCTGTACGACGACGGCGGGGAAGGCTACGGTTACCAAAATGGCCAGAGCACCACGCGCCGCTTCAAAGTAAAAGGCACCGAAACCGGCCTAGTGCTGCAGCAGGAAACCGAAGGCGACTACCAGACCTCGTTCACCACCTACCACGTAGTGCTGCACGGCTTGCCCTTCGCAGCCGCTGCCTTCAGCCTAGATGGCGCAGACGTTGCAGGCAGCGAAACGACTACGGAAACCGGCCTCACGCTGCCAAGTGTAGTGGTTAATGCTGGTTTTACGGAGCTGATCATTGGGTAGATTCTCAAGGCGCTTCATACAGAAAGCCCCCGCAGTTCTCAGACTGGCGGGGGCTTTTTAGTGGCCTAGAAGTAAAGAAACGAGGGTAGTAGGTAGCGTCACAGCTCTAGTTGCACGTCGCCGCCCACGGGGTGGCCTACGCAAGTCAGCGTCAGGCCTCGGGCTAAGTCGCGCTCCGTAAGCACCTCGTTGTGAGAGAGCCACACCTGGCCTTCCACGCAGCGAGCTACGCAGTTACCGCAGATGCCTGCCTCGCAGCTGTAGGGCAGGGTTAGACCATGGCGGCGCGCGGCCCGCAGAATAGTATCGGGGTAGACGACGGGAAACTGATGCACTTGGCCGTTGGCTTCCACCCGCACGGTATGCGTAGCGGTGTCGGGCGGAAGATCGGGCCGAGTGGGTGGAGGCAGTACGAAGTTTTCACGCCGGATATGGTCAGCAGATAGGCCTACCGCATGCAAACCGTAGGTGCACATCCGCATATAATCCAGAGGGCCGCACACGTATGCCAGCATACGAGTTGGGGTAGTGGTGGCGTGCTCCCGTACCAGGGTCACAAGCAGGTCTTTGTAAAGCCGCGCCCGCGCCAAGTTGGGGTGGTTGCTGAACAGGAATTCTACGTGCAGCCGGTCGGGGAAGCGGGTGGCCAACTCCTGCAGTTCTCGCCGGAAAATAGCATCCTCGGGAGTGCGGTTGCTGTAAACAAGCAATACGTGTACTTCCGGCTGGGTATGCAGCACCGACTTAAGTATAGAGTAGAGTGGCGTAATGCCGCTGCCAGCTGCAAAGAGCAGTAGTTGCTCGTAGGCCACTTCGGCGGGGTCAGGCAGCGTAAACAGCCCTCCCGGGCCTAGCGTCAGAACTTCATCTCCCACAGCCGCATCGTCAACCAGCCATCGTGAAAACAACCCATTATCAAGGCGGCGCAGCGTAATGGCTAGGCCAGTATCCACCTCGGGCGCCGATGACAACGAGTAGGAGCGCCGCAACTCCGGGTGGCGCGGGTGCAAGAGCGTCAAGTATTGGCCTGCTCGAAAGGGCAGGGGTGAATCTGCTTCCAGCCAGAACGTTTTGGCTTGTGGCGCTTCTGCCTGAATGCGGGTAATGCGGAGCGGAATAGTCACGGAGGGGTATGCTGGATGTTGAGCGGAGCGCGCTAGGCCACTTCCGTGCTCTGCACTGAGGGGTAAGTTACTGGGCCACCACGTCGCGAAGGTAGGCGTATACCTCGGGGTTGCTGAGCAGGGTGCCGTGGTGCAGCTTAGGATACACTTGGGTGCTGATGCGCAAATCGGGCGGGGCGGCCGGGTCGCGGAAAATGCGGCCGTGGGCGCTGCCGGCCCCCACCAGCCCATCACCAAAATACTCGTGCAGCACCGAGGTAGCCGACTTTAGCAGGGAGCCCACCAGCACGTGGTAGTGCACGCCGGGCAGGGGTGGTACCACGGTGCGGGGCGGAAACAGGTCATCGGCGTGAGGGTTCTGCCAGTCCTGTTCCACCAGGCGGGCGTGGCGGAGGTCCTTAATGCCGTTGCTGCGCTTATCAATCAGCCCACTCACGAAGCGAGTAGGCCATAGGTTTATTTTGCGCAGAATCAGGGAAGTGAAAAAGCTGTTCTGCTCCAGAAACGAGCCATCATTGGGCACACCCAGCAGCACCACGTCGCGGAGGTGGCCTAGCCAGTTGCTTGGAGCCCCCGGTTCAGCAGCAGTGGTACCCCGGGTTGCGCGGGCCTCCTGGTCGGCATAATAGCCAGCGCTCCGGATTACTAGGCCGCCCATGCTATGGCCTACCAGCACCAGCTCACCCACAGCCGCGGGGAAAGTTTGCACCAGCTCCGTGAGTAGCTTATGGAGCAGCTGGCCGTTTTCGGAAATGTGCAGGCCAGAGTTGTAGCGTACGTATAGGCAGCACGCACCCAGCTCCTGCTGCAATGCGGGTCCATAGCGGAGGCCAGTGGGGGAGCCCGTTTGCCAGATAATCTCATCGCCCATGAGGCCGTGCAGAAATACCACTGTTTTCTGCGGCTGCCCGGCCGGCCCCGGCGTCAGACGCAAATCGGCCACTGGTACATCGGCCTCGTGGCGGCGGAAGCTCATTTGAATAGCCCGGTGGTCGTGGCGGGCGGCCAGCTGGTCGCCGAAGGCGCCGTTGAGCACGGGCAGCGTAAAGTGCACGTTTTCCTGCCCGGCCCGATACAGAAACTCAGCCCCAGCCAAGGGAGCCCGCGCTACGCGCCCGGCCGCTGCCGCTACCCGTCGCCAGCGGCTTCCGTCCGGGGCAGAAGAAAAATCAGGTGAATCGGGAGTTTCCGGCACGGGGTAGAAATTGGGTTGAGGAGGTAGAAAGGTGAGGATTTGACGGCATTCGGCAAGCTACAGGCCTAAGGTAAAACCTGAAGTAGGTCTGGCACATGCTAAACCGTTTACAAGTAAAAAAGTCCGGCCACTACGAGCGGTAGCGGCCGGACCAGGCAAACTATGAACAGAAGCGCCGGCTATTCAACAACCAGCTTCCGCACCACGGGCCCATCGGGCGTTTGCAAGCGCAGGGTATATAGGCCAGGCCGTTGCCCCCGCAAGTCTACCAACCGGCCGTGCGAGTCGGCGGGGGAGGCGGCCGCTTGGCGTAGTACCTCGCGTCCGGTTACGTCGGATACGGTGAACGGGGCTGTGGCAATGGCTGCGTTACCCAAGGAAGCCAGCGAAAACTCCCCGCCTTTGCTAGGGTTAGGATAAATCTGCAGGGCAGCATCAGTAGCTGGGTTGCGCGAAGCCGTTACTACCCCAGTAAGCGCAATGTCATCAACAAACAACTGATTGCCTACTACTGTGGTTTTATCAAAGTCGCTGGTAAACAGCATCTGCAGTGTATCAGGGGCAACTGTCTGCGAGTATTGAATAGGTAGATCTACCAATGTATAAGTGGTCGTAGCTGGCAGGTATACACCCACAAAGCCAACTTCCTGCGTATTTCCTGCAGTGGTTTTCAGCAGCTGAACAGCAAAGGCTGGCCGGCTGGTAGAGTTAGGGGCCTGGGTTGCTTTATACCAAAATTGCACCCGCGTGGGACGGCTGGTATAAGGAACGCCACCCAGGAAGTCACCCCCTCCATTGGGATTGAGGCGGGTGCCTAAGTACATGTCGCCGGGCACAATCTGACTAAGAACATCAAAATTCTTCGTTTCCAGCAGGGCTCCAAAGTTGCCGGCATGCTTGTCGGTTGATTTGGTCATGGTGCCAGAGCTAACTGGTAAACTGGGTACGTTGGCCAGCAGCGCAATAATATCGTCGGTGTTTAACCAACCTTGCGGAACCTCCTTGGTGTGGCGGGCTTCCCAGAGTTCCATGCTGCCATTATTAACCGTAGGAGCTGTTTGCGCCAGGGCCATAGTAGAATACAGCAGCCCCACCAGCGCCGCCGTTACAGTACGTAAGATTGATTTCATAAGAAGGAAGACTGAGAGGTAAAGGCACAATAACCTCCTATACGCGCGATATGGCTAAATGTCAGAGGATTGTGAGAAATATATTATATAGACAATAAAATACTCTAGAAGCTGCACGAGGCAGCATTTTAATGGCAGTGCCCCTCCCAAAGAACAGGTGCTGCCTACTCTACTCGCCGACGGGGCCACAGCCAACCGAGCACCAAGCCTGTCAGGAGGCCCCCTACGTGGGCGGCATTGTCGGTGGTGTGTGCTTCTAGGCCACCCGCCAGGCTGCTGGCCATCAGATAGAACACAAAAAGCAGCACCGTACGTCGGGCTGAGCGGTCGAAGGAGGTGGGGTGCCCAGCCAGCGTAGCCAGCAGTAGTCCATACAGCCCAAAAATAGCCCCCGAGGCTCCTACCGACAGTACTCCTTGGGTGTGCCACCACAGGCTGAGCAGGCTGCCGCCCACTCCGCTCAGCAAATAGACTACCAGCAGCCGGAGGCGCCCGGTTAAGCCTTCCGTCATCAGCCCCAGAAACACCAACGACGACATATTCATGAGTAAGTGGGCGGGTCCGCCGTGCAGAAAGCAACTAGTGAGCAGGCGCCAGGGCTGGCCGGGCAGGGTCAGGGGCGAGAAGTTGGCTCCCCAGCGCACCAGCTCAGCGCCGGTAGGGGCCAACGCATGGTTCCCAGCCAGAGCCACCAGCACGTAGGCCAGTACGTTCAGCCACAGTAGCAAGGGCGTGACCACATAGCCGGGGCGCGGCCAAAATACCCCACGGCTCACCTGGCGCAGAAAGGCCCATCCGGTAGGCTCGGGCTCCGGGGCGGCAGGCTGGGGCCGAGGCCGAGAGCCCTGGGGCAACTCCTCCGGAATCAGGCCCCGGCGCTGCAACTCCTGCACGGCCGCTTGCACTACCGTTGCCGGGTAGCGCTGCCCGTGCTGCGCCAGGTAGAGCAGCTCGGCATCGGTTTTTTGCGCAAATAAGGAGGTAAGGTCGGGGCCAGCCATGAGTAAAGGGCCACCGGGTAGCCCGCTGCATGCGCGGGGTGGCTACCCGGTGGCCCTTCGGGGGCGTCACAAATCCTGCCAGGGCCCAGGCACCTGACAGGATTGCGGGCTCAGTGGCCTAGAGGTCGGTGATGTTGCCCTGGATGGGGGCCCGCTCGGAGGCCTTGCCACGCAGCTCGTTGCTGATATCCGTAGCCTCAAAGTCCGCCCGGTTCATGTCGCGGTCCATCATGGGGCGGCCAGACTCGTAGCGCGACTTGAAGTTCAGAAGTGAGTTCTGGCGCAGTACCAGGGCCTGCTGCATCAGGTCGAGGCGCTCTTCCATCACGGGGTGCAGGTGCTGGTTATAAGCCTTAGCTTTCATAAACCAACTAATGCGCTCAAGCGTGAGGTCAATTTGGCCGGGGAAAGTGCCAGCGGCCGAGTCGCCCTTAGCAATGTTGGTGAGGTAAGCCGATTGGTTTTCGGCCAGAAAATAGCGACGGGCCATGCGCAGGTAGCGGCCGGTAGCTGTGGTGTCGGCACGGTCGGCGGCAGATAGCTGCTGCCGCACCAGCTGCACTTGGGCCTTGGTTTCGGCTTCAAAATCGGGGAGGCGCTGGGCTCTCACAGCCTCCAGCACAATAGGCGCCGTGCTGACCGGTTTGGCAACGGGCTGGGCTTTGGGGCGCAGCACCAGCCACCCCGTTATTACCAGCAACACCAGGCCTAGCGCGACGGGCAGCCAGCGCTTCCACGCTGCCGGCTCGGGCTCCTCGTAGTCGTAGGGCAGGGGCGGCGCTGATGGGGGCGGCGGGGTAGTTGGCAGCTGAATTCCTCGGCGGCGTAGTTCCTGGGTGGCGGCCATAATCAGGGCCGAGTGGTAAAACTCAGAATGCGCTACCAGGTAGCGTAGCTCATCATCAGTTTTTTGCAGAAAGACATCATTGCCGGGAGCAGACATAATAGCAGCGGAAATAGGATAAGGTAGAAAGTGGGCAGAGGCCTAGCGTAAGCCGCAAGCCCTGGCAAGCAAGATAGGGGAGGTGGTGCGGCAAAAAAAGCCCAGCCGCGCCTAACCCCAACCGCAGCCCGTGGCTGGCGTATAGCCAACGCCGGGCCTCGCCTGGTTTTCTTGATGTATCATCCCTTCCTCTGTTATTCCTATGAACACGCCCACCCCCAATTCTGCCGAACAACCCAACAAGCAAAATGCTGAAAACCAACCAGGTGAAACCCCGCAAACCCACCAGAGCGACCTGACTCAGGACGAGGGCGACGGTATTCGGGGTGGTTACGGCGACGCCGACCAAACCAATGGCCTAGAGGGCGGCGCCAACGCGGGCCCCGACGGCGGCCCCGAGCACAACAGCTAAGCCCACACATAGGCTGGCATGTCATTCCGCCCGCAGGTGGGAAGCAGCAGTACTCCAGCTAAGGAGTCTCCTGCCTTCCGCCTGCGGGCGGATTGCTTGTGTTATAGCAGCAAGGGGTTGTTGAGCGCCACCTTGTAACTTGGCGGGCATGGCGGCTTTTTCTCGATTTAGCGGGCGGTTTATTGGTCTGAGTGGCCTAGCACTATTGCCGCTGCTGGCACGGGCCCAGCCGGGCAACCCCTTACGTCGCCTATTACGGCAAGACACTGTGCTGGCGCCCGTGCTACATGAGGCCCGAGCTCACCGGCTTCAGATTTTGTATACGCAAATCAACCGCGACGCCCAGGGGCAGCCCCATTTTCGAACCTACCGGTTGCGGGTCCGGCCGCGGGAGTACTTCTACCCGGCCAGCTCCATCAAGCTGCCCACGGCCGCGCTGGCCTTAGAAAAGTTGCGGGCTCTTTCGGCAGCCATTCCGGAGCTTACGCCTGAGTCGCCGTGGCGCATCGATTCTGCGTTTGCCGGCCAAACACGTGTGCTCCGCGACACTAGCAGTGCCACGGGGCGGGCCAGCCTAGCCCAGTACGTGCGTAAAATGCTGCTGGTGAGTGATAATGATGCCTACAACCGACTATATGAGTTTGTGGGTCCGAAGGCCCTGAACGAGGGGATACGCCGCCACGGTTGGCACCACACGGTGCTCCGCCACCGCCTCTCGGTGGGCGACCAGGACCCCGGCGCCCGGCACACCAACCCCATCAGCATCTACGCCGATACTGCGCTGCAGCGCCCCTTGTACGTGCAGCCGGCTGCGTCCTTCGAAGGGAAGTGGCCTAGCGTACGGCAGCATGGTCGGCGCATTGGGCGAGCCTACTTTCAAGGCAGCCAACGCGTAGAGGAGCCCCTCGACTTCTCTACTAAAAACACTACCTCGCTGCCTGATCTGCAAAATGTGTTACGGGCCGTGCTGTTTCCTGAGTCGGTGCCTGCCTCGCAGCGCTTGGCTCTCGACTCAGCCGACCTGGGTTTGCTGCGGCGCTACCTGAGCATGGCGCCACGGGCCAGTAACCGGCCGCGCTATTCCCCGGCGGCCTATCCTGATAATTACGCCAAGTTTCTGCTGGCTGGCCCACTGCCCACCGGAGTGCAGATTTTTAACAAGATAGGGCAGGCCTACGGCTTTCTGATAGACAACGCCTACATCCGAAACCCCGACCAGCACGTGGAGCTTCTACTCAGCGCGGTTGTCTACGTCAATTCTGATGGCGTGCTTAACGATGACCAGTACGAATACGACGCAATTGGCTTACCTTTTCTGCGGCGGTTGGGAGAGGTGGTGTATGCCCATGAGGTGAAACGAGCAGCCAAAAGCCGGAAGTAACAAGTAGCCCGTGCGCCCCATAAAATAACCGTGGAGCTTTGCAGGCGTAAGAGAGTAGCTTACTTGTGCCATAATTACCGTTGAGGGTATTTCGTGTATGTCTGAGTCGTCATATGGGCTTTCCGTTGTTTCTTCCATTGAAGAATACCACCAGTTGGTGCAAAGCAATGCGGGGCAGCGGCTCGTAGACCTAGCCGAGCTGATTCCGTCCGTTGTGCTTGATATTCGCTACGCCACCCCCGACAATTTGCTGGGCGAGGCTGTGTATCCGGAGGCGCGGGCCCTCCTGCGCGAACCCGTAGCGGAAGCCCTGGCCCAGGTGCAAGCCAGCCTAGCCGACCGCGACCTAGGCCTGTGCGTGTACGATGCGTATCGGCCCTATAGCATAACGGTGCGCATGTACGAGCAGATTCAGGACGAAAACTTTGCTGCTCCTCCTTGGCGGGGCTCCCGCCACAACCGGGGTTGCTCCGTGGATGTAGGCCTAGTCATGCTCAGCAACGGCAAGCGGGTGCCGCTCCCTACTGACTTCGATGAGCTGACGCCCGCCGCCCGCTCCCGCTACGGCGACCTGCCGGCCCACGTGATGCTGAACCGCAGTATTTTGCTGGCCACTATGCAGTACCATGGCTTCATTAACTACCCCGGCGAGTGGTGGCACTTTGATCATCAAAGCTGGGCTGAGTTCGATCTGCTCGATATTCCGTTCGATCAACTAGCCTCGGCGTAACGTTTTCTGGGGCCCAACAGACTAAGCGAAGGAGGTAATTGCGTTGTGTTCGTTGTTGTCGGCTGGCCCAAGCCGGAGGCGGGCTGTGTGCCTAACCGCCAGACCTGGCCTAGGGCCCACTACTATTTCAGCGGCAGGCGACTCTGCCACGGCTGAATAGCGTAATTTTGGGCAATGTCTCGATTTTTTGCCCCCGGCCGCTTCCCGCTTTTTGCCTTATTGCTTCTTACCTGGCTGCTGACCAGCCACGTTGCCACCGCCACCGATGCGCCGCCTAAGCGCGAACTACGGGGCGTTTGGATTGCCACCGTGGAGAACATTGACTGGCCTAGCAGCCGCAGCCTCACCCCGGATCAGCAGCGCCGCGAGTATCGCCGTATTCTAGATGAGCACCAGCGCAGCGGCATCAACGCCGTATTTGTGCAGGTGCGGCCCGCTTCCGATGCCTTTTACCAGAGCAGCCTGGAGCCCTGGAGCAAGTGGCTTACGGGCACCCAGGGCAAAGCACCCACACCGCTCTACGATCCGCTGCCCTTTCTGATTGAGGAGGCGCACAACCGAGGTATGGAGTTTCACGCGTGGTTTAACCCGTACCGCGCCTCTATGGACTCCGTGACGCGGCGCCTCGCTCCCAACCACCCGTTTCGCCAGCACCCCGAGTGGTTTCTGCGCTTCGGGGGCAAGCTGCTCTACAACCCTGGCCTACCCCAGGTGCGCAACTATATCACGCAGGTAATCCTCGACGTGGTGAAGCGCTATGATATCGACGGCGTCCATTTCGACGACTACTTCTACCCATATCCTGAGGGTGGGCTTACCATCCACGATGAGGCGGCCTACGCCCAGTACAACCCTAACCAGTTAGACTTGGCCGGGTGGCGGCGCGAGAATGTGAACACGCTGATTCACACTTTGCATGATACTATCCAGAGCACCAAGCGCTGGGTGAAGTTCGGCATCTCGCCGTTTGGCGTGTGGCGCAACCAGACCACCGACCCCAACGGCTCGGCTACCAAAGCCTTTCAGGGCTACGACGGCCTCTACGCCGACGCGCTGGAGTGGCTGCGGCAGGGCTGGGTCGACTACGTGCTGCCCCAGCTCTATTGGAGCACTAATTTTAAAGTAGCCCAGTACCCGGTGCTGGTGGAATGGTGGGCCCGCAACAGCAACGGCCGCCACCTCTACATCGGGCACGGAGCGTACCGCATGCTCGAAAATACCCGCGCCGATACCACGTGGCGCAACCCCCGCGAGCTGCCCCGGCAGGTGCGCTTCAACCGCACTTTCCCCACCGAAGTAGGAGGGAGCGTGTTCTTCAGCTCGAAGTCGTTGCTGTCGAATCCCTTGCACACTACCGACTCGCTGCGGCAGCACGAGTTCCGGTACCCGGCGCTGGTGCCCGCCATGCCTTGGCTGGATGCCGTGCCCCCGCGCCCGGCTCAAAACCTGACCCTCACGGCCTCTGCCGCGGCCAATACGCTTACCTGGCAACCCAGCCCCGTGGCCTCTGATGGCGACGCGGCCGCCTACTACGTACTCTACCGTTTCGATAGCAACACCCAGCCCACCCCCGACGACCCACGCAATATTCTGGCCGTGCTGCGCCCTCAGTTGGGCCGCGGCTTGTTCTTCGCCGATACCACTGCCCGCCGCGGAGTGGCCTACGCCTACTACCTTACTGCCGTCGACCGCCTGCACAATGAAAGCTCGCCGGTGCGGGTGCTAAGTACTGGCCGCGCCGCTGAAATTGTGGTGGCTCAAGCTCCTGCACCTGCTCCCGGCCCGTCGGCCCCAGCGCCCCAGCCTACGGTGCCCGCGCCCACCGTACCGGCTAGGCCAGTGCCAACGCCCCGGCCCACGGTAAGTAGCACAGCTCCTACTAAGGTCAAGACAAAAACGAAGACCAAGCGCAAGCGGGGTGGCTTCTTTGACCGATTGTTTGGCGGACGCTGAGCTTAGTTTTCCTGCTACACTCTTTAACAGGTGGCTTATCTAGGCCACCTGTTTTAGTAAATGCAGAACTAGATAGGCTGGGGCTGCACTGAAAATGCCAGAAAGCTTAGCAGCCTGAAGTAAATATTTTGTGTAAGATTTTATGGTTTTTCTTCAACAAAAGAAGAAAAGTACGCCTCAGTATTTAGTACTACTCTTCCAGCAGTTTGTAAAAATATATGCCCCGAATCTAGGGGTTTGTACGGAGTAAAAAGCTGCCAAAATGGCTGTAAGCTCCACAATACGGAGTAAGCAAGTAGCCTATTGTCCCTCAGCTTTCAGGTCAACATATGGTTCAGGTCCTGCGTAAATCTAACTCGTCGGTATTTTAATTATTCCGATGGTTTTATTACTGCAAGACCTGAAACATGATTGACATTCAAGATGATATATATAGTAGTGAATATCTTTCTTTTATAAAAAAGAAGGAATTCCCCTGCGTAGCGGCCAAAACGGCCCTTACCTTCCAGCAGATCAAATGCCTGGTAGTTGACCACTTAGCTTGCCCTAAAGACGACGCGGCCATTCTGGAGTTTGTGTATGATTTCGTGGATACCTACCGGCAGTCGGAAAAGCTCTACCATAGTGCGGCCGTTATCTTCAAGGGGCCTGAGGCACCCAACGAGGCTATGTTTGAAGAGCTGTTCTGGCAGCGCCTACAGTCCCTTTCCAACCTAGACGCCCAGCACTACGGGTACGACCGCCGAGTAGTGGCCGACCCCTCTTCACCAGACTTTAGCTTCAGCCTGAAAGAGGAAGCGTTTTTTGTGATTGGGCTGCATCCCGGCAGCTCCCGGGCAGCGCGCCAATTTGCGTATCCCACCATGGTGTTTAACCCGCACGCTCAGTTTGAGCAAATCCGCAACAACGACCGCTACAATAGCATCCGCGACACCATCCGAACCCGCGACGTGGCCTACTCGGGCTCCATCAACCCCATGCTTCAGGACTACGGCGAGGCATCCGAAGCCTACCAGTACAGTGGAAAAGCGTATGACGAAACCTGGAAGTGTCCTTTCTTAAGCCAACATGGAGCCATTAACCATCATTCCGCCGCGTAGCGGCACCGCCTTTATCCTGCGTAAGGGGCAGAAGCTGAAAGTAGTAGATATTGAGGGCGAGCAGGTTTCAGACTTCGTGTGCTATAACCTCGATGACCGGGCCGAGTACCTTTCCTCGGGGCGTACCATTGATTACGCTGAGACCATCTTCCTAACCAAGGGCCACCCATTCTACTCCAACCGCAGCAACATTATGTTTGAACTGGTGGAGGACACCGTGGGCCGTCACGATTTTTTGCTGACTCCCTGCAGCGCCGATACTTTTCGCATCATCTACGGCCACACGCACCCGCACCGCGGCTGTTTCGGTAACCTCTGCGAAGCCTTAAAGGAATACGGCATCAGCCCCGACGCCATTCCAATCTGTTTTAACATCTTCATGCACGTAACCGTGAATGGCGAAACCGGCCGAATAGATGTACTGCCGCCCAAAAGCAAAGCCGGTGACTATGTTATCCTGGAAGCCAAAACAGACCTTCTCATCGGTATGACGGCCTGTTCGGCAGAAATGTCGAATAACTACTCGTTTAAGCCCATCGGCTACCAGATTCTAGACTAGCTGACACCTACAGCCACAGGTACTGGCCTAGCGCGAACTTGTTAGCCTACTGGTCATTAAAAAAGCTCCTCTCAATTGCTGAGAGGAGCTTTTTGCGTTTTAAGCGTAGCCTAGTGGCCTAGAGCGACTTTACAGCTAGTGTTACGGTCACGTCGCTAGCGGAGGTACGGTTGATGCCCGTAACTGTGAAGATGGCGTACTGGTCGGCGTTACGTAGTCGGGCTATGTACACGCTGCCTACGGCCACGTTGTCGAGGGTGGTGAGCTGGCTGGCGGCGGCAGTGGTTTGGTACACCTGCCGGATGCTGTTCAGCGTGGCCGCATTATACACTGCCGCGGTGGTAGCCGCAAACTTGGTAGTGTTGAGGGCCTTCAGCTGCACGGCATTGCTAGCGGTGCTGCTAATGCTTACGTCCTTGCTGGTAGCGGCGCCTGCTGCCGGCACAGCGGCAAACGTCGTCAGGTCGTAAGCTGCTAAGTCGCCGCCAGTGGTACCGGCATACGTGAGTGTAACAGTAGTAGCAGTGGCTAGGCCAGTAGCGGTGCCCGGCGTGATGGCCGCGGCAGTAGCTGTAGCCGTCCGGACGCTGGGTGCAGCGGGAGGCGTCGTGTTCTGGTAGCGCGACTTTGCCTCAAATCGGTACTGCACGGTTTGGCCGCTGCTGCCGGCCGGAATGGTCACATCTACGTTCACGGCTGTTTGCGCGCCAGTTTGGGCGGCAGTGCCAGCCGGAAGGCGTACGGCCCGCTGCGCCCGGCGTTCAGCGGCATTACCCACTTTCACGTAGGTCACCAAGCTGTCGAGGTCCTTATAGAGCGTGCCGGTGGATGTAAGGGCCGAGGCGGTATTAATACCGCCCTCGTTCAGCAGCACGTTGTAGCGTACCACGTCGCCGGGCACGGGAGTAGCACCGGTCGGGGCCGTTACGTTGGTTACCGTATTTACCTTAATCGTCGGCGTAGACTCGGCAAGGCGGAAGTTAAAGGACCGGGTTTTCGTCTGAGAATTCTCCGACACTACCACGGCATCCACGCGCACGTTGGCCTTGTTCTGGCCGGCTGGCACTACAAAGTTTACCACCAGCGTATCGGCATTTTTGCGCTTGGAAAAGGCCGGGCGGTACGGAATGGTTTGGGCCAGCGTTGAGTCGCGGGAGGGCTCTACTTTCTGCAGAATGCGAATTTCACGAATGGGAGCCGTTTGCTGGGCGAACTGCAGCTCAAACTGCACCACTTCACCCGTCGCGTACTTCGTGATGGTGGGCAGGGCGTTGGAGAGGAACGTGGGGTACTGGGGGCCTATTTCGTCGTAATAGGTATCAATTTCTTTCTCGCAGCTGGCTAGGCCTAGGCCACCGACTACGGCCAGTAGGCCCGGAACCAAGCGGCGGAGTGTGCTATATTTCATGGAGAGGGTCCGTTAAAAAGTCAGGAATACGCGCGAAGGCTAGGCTACTTAGGGACGGTCCCACCACAGCGGTTTCGTGATGTAGTCGTCGTTGTTGGTAGCATTCACATCAGAGAAGACCTTGCTCACCGCTTGCGGGTTGTAGAGCACCTCCGTGCCGCCTGGTAGCATTCGGCGGGGCCAACGGTCCTTGAAATCGGGCTTGGCCGCCAGCACTGCGTTAGCGTTGGCTGGGTACTTCAGGTTCACGTAAATCTCCGGGCTGAAATCGTAACGGCGCAGGTCTGACCACGACTCCGGGTTTAGGAACATGGCAATGTATTTCTGCTCCATGATGCGCTTGAGGCTCAGCTCGCTGGTGTTCTGCGCCACGGCCGCGCTGCCGAGGTAGGCGTCAACCTGAGCAGTCGTCAGTACCGGGAACGTAACGGCTGGGTTACCGTTGGAGCCACCCGCACCAATCTTGAGCATGTGCGCCCGAACACCATCACGGTACGCCTTCAGGGCCCGATCGAGGTTGCCAGCCTTAAAGGCAGCTTCGGCCTCAATAAACTTCAGCTCATGGAAGCTCAGCACTTCAAAGTAGCCCAGGTCGCGGGCATACCAGGAGCTGTAGAAATCGGTGAAGCCGTTTACAATGTTGGTGGTGGCAGACTGGGTCACGCCGGGGTCGTTGCCGGTGCTGGTGGCCGTGGCCATAATGGTCAGGCGAGGGTCTACCACGCCGGGGTAGGCAGCGCCGGCCACGTTACCGTTCAGGTACTTAATGATGTTGGTGGAGAAAGTAGCCGTTGGGTAGTTGTTGCGCGTAGTCCCGAAAATATTCGTTGTGCTGGCCAGCGGTGCTACAGCTACTTGGTACTGGAGCTGGGCATCGTCGGCAGAACTGGTCATGCCATTGTCTACCAGCGTCAGAATCTGCTGCGGGTTGTAGCTGCTCTTCTTGCTCAGGTGATTAAGCTGCCGTGCCTTGAGGCTGTTGGCAAACTTAATCCACTTAGTAAGGTCGCCCTTGAAGAGGATGTCACCGGAAATGCTGGGGGAAGTGATGTACAGCGGCCGGAACTCCTGCGCCACCGGAGTTTTCATCAGCTCAATTCCCTCGTCGCAGAGCGTGAGAATGTTCTGGTAGATCTGCTCCTGGGGGTCGTATTTGGGCGTGTAGTTGGCGGCACCTTGGTAAGCCTCCGAATACGGAATATCTCCCAGCATATCGGTGGCGTGCGCCAGCAGCATGGCCTGGATAATTTTGCCCGCGCCAATGTAGTGCGGCGAGCCTTCCTGCTGGGCGGCGGCCGTCATGGTCGGGATGTTACCGCCGGAGTAATAGTAGGTGTAGTTGAACAGGTTGGTGCTGTTGGCATTGGTCAGCACAAACTGGTCGGTGCTGGCAGCCGGAGTTTTGCGCACCGTGTACTGCGTGATGTACGTGGTGGTAAGCGAGGTGAACATTTGCGTTTGCACGGCCTGCGAAATAATGCCAGGCAGCAAAAAGTTCGGCGTGGAGGTAGTAGGATTATTAGGGTCGGTATTGGTGTCCAGGAAACTTTCGCAGGACGTAAGCGTGGCTCCACTTCCGAGAAGCAGGCCTAGAAAAAGAAGATATCGTTTCATGTACAAAGTCTGTTTATTGTCAATTGCTGACGGCTGAGTGAGAGCCAGGAAGGATCTGAAACTGATGCAGTATGCCCCAGAAACCGGCCCCGCTCACCCAGCGTTCAGCAGTTGAGTGCTAGAATTTCACGCGTACGCTCATGTCCACGCCACGCGTGCCGGGCACGCTGCCATAGTCGAAGCCGCTGGAACCGCCGCCGCGCACACCCGCACCAGCCGCCGATGTTTCCGGATCGACGCCGCTGTATTTAGTGAGCAGCACCAGGTTCCGGCCCGTTACTGCCAGCTCCACCCCTTGCACGGTTTTGGAATTGCTGAACAGGGTAGTGGGTAGGTTGTAGGTCAGCGTAACGTAGCGCAGACGCGACCAAGAGCCGTCTTCAATGAAAGGCGTGCCGATGGCCCCTAGGATATTCTGATAGTAGGCTTGGGTAACTTCCACGGGCCGGGTGTTCGGCACATATGAGCCATCAGCCTGCGCCACTACGCCTGAGAATACTACTTGCTTGTAGCGGTCGAGGGTCCGCTCGCTTAGGCCCTGGCGGGTCGCAAACCAGTCGTTTCCGTTTACCACTTTGCCGCCCTTACGGAAGTCAAGCAGGAAGGCCAACGACAGATCTTTGTAGCGGAAGTTGTTGGTCACCTGCACAGTATAGTCAGGGGCGCGGTTGCCTGCGTACACGAAGGTACTAGTGTTGATCAGCGGATACCCCGTGGTAGCGTTAATCAGGATTTGCCCATCGGGGGCGCGCTGAAAGTCAAGGGAGCTGATGGAAGAAATTGGCTTGCCAGGGAAGGCACCACCGCGTGCTACGTCAATGATAAAGGCATCCGACTGGTACACTTCCGTCAGGAAGCCGGGCAGCTTGGTAGCCTTGTTACGGTTGGCGTAGAAGTTGGCGTTGATATCCCAGTTGAAACCGGTAGAGCTTTGCACGGGCGTACCACGCAGGGCCACTTCAATACCCTTGTTGGTAACTGTACCGCCATTGATGTACTGCAGAATAAAGCCCGTGGCTTGGCTTACGCGAGGAGCAATCAGCTGGTCGCGGGTGTCTTGCTGGTAGATATTAGCTTCCAGGCCTAGACGGTTGCGCAGGAACTGCAAGTCGATGCCCACTTCGTAGGCGCGGGTGCGCTCTGGCACCAGCAAGCGGTTGGAGCCGTAGAAGCCGTTACGAAAACCGCCCCCAATGTAGGTGGCCTGAGCCAGCGGCGAGTCAACGCGGTAAGGGCCGGTGTCTTTGCCCACTTCGGCTACCGAGCCCCGAATCTTACCGTAGTTCAGCCAAGGGTTCTGGTCGAGGCCAAACAGCTTGGTGAACTGCCAGCCCAGCGCCACGGAGCCATAGCCGAACGTGCGGCCGAAGTTCTTGTTTTCACCTGGCCTAGGCAAGGTAGAAGACTGGTCGATCCGGCCGTTCAACTCCACATTCACCTGCTGAAATAGATTCACGTTGAGGCGCGCGAAGTTACCAATCAGTCGCCGCTCAGTATTAGTGATGAGCGTGTTGCGGTTGACGGTGTTGTTGATGGATGGAATGGCCGGGAACGGGTTCAGGAAAATCAGACCCAGGTTGTCGGTGACTTCGGCCCGGCTCATTTCTACCGTGTTACCCAGTACCAGCGAGCCATTCACGTTTTCGTTCAGCTCGTGCTTCAGCGTCACCAGGAAGTTGGAGGTGAGCAGGCGGTTTAGGGTAGCCGTTTCACCCACGCCCCCGTCTTGGTTACTAGCCTGCGAAGTGCCCACCGCCCGAATGGAGCGGTCTTTCTGCACGTAGAAGTCGGTGCCGATATTGTAGCTCAGGCCCAACCACTTGTACAGGTCCAGTGTGGTCTGCACGTTGCCGATAAAGCGGTTGGTGCGCGTGGTTTGCGGGTTGCGGTATACCGTGAAGTAGGGGTTATCGGCGTCGTTGGCCGAGGTGCCCGTGCCCAGCAGGCGGCGGCGGGTGCCATCGGGGTTGAGGTAGTTGCGGGCATCGTCATTACGGGGCCAGCTTAGTAAGCTAACCAAGTAGCCGCCCGTGCTGGCAAACAGGCCAGGGCCTTGCAGCGGGGTGCGGCCCCCCACGTTCAGGTACTGAGCCGAGCCCGTTACGCTGAGCTTTTCCGTGAGCTTGGAGGTACCCGAGAGGCGTAGCGTGGTTTTATCGTAGAGGCTGGTGGGCGCCACGCCCGAAACATCGGTGCGGGAGCCAGAAAACAGGAACGTGCTCCGGTCGGTGCCCCCCGACATGGTCAGGTAGTGCTGCCAGCTCTTGCCGGTCTGGAAGAAGTCGCCCAAGTTGTCGTACGCCTGCTCGCCGGGCTGAAAACGCGGCCCGAAGGAGTTGCGGGTAGTGGCGTCAAACACGCCGTTGGCGCCCTGCTTGTACTGGTCCTGAAGCTTGGGGAGGCGGTTCACCTCGTCTACTGAGAACTGCGTGCGGTAGGTGATAGTAGCCCGGCCTGCCGCGCCTTTCTTGGTAGTGATAATTACGGCTCCGTTTGCGGCGCGCAGACCATAAATAGCTGCCGCGGCCGGCCCCTTCAGCACCGTCATGCTCTGAATGTCCTCGGGGTTCAAGTCGCCGGCGCGGTTCTGGTTGGCCGTAGAGCGACCCAGCAAGCCGTTGAAGCCCGAGCCGCCCCCCGGCGCTGTGCTTTCCACGAATGAGTTGTTGTCCATGATGATGCCATCCACCACAAACAAGGGCTGGTTGTTGCCATCGAGGGAGTTACCGCCCCGGATTACAATGGCCGCGCCTTCGCCGGGTGCCCCGCCCGAGCTGGTAATCTGCACACCCGCTACTTTGCCCTGCAAGGCATTCACGATGTTAGTCTGGCGAGTCTCTACCAGTTCAGAACCCTGCACCTGAGGGGCACTGTAGTTTAGGTCGGTACGCTCCTGCTTGATGCCGTAGCCCGTTACTACTACCTCATTGAGGCTCTTAGAGTCGGGGGCGAGGCTGATATTGGCGGAGGGGGAGTTGCCCAGGCGATACTCCTGGCTGGTGTAGCCAATGAAGCTAAACACCAGGGTGCTGCCTTCCGGCACGTTAGGCAGGGAGTAGCGACCTTCCCCGTCGGTTTGGGTACCGAGGGTGGTACCTTTCACCAAGACGTTGACACCGGGCAGCGGCTGCTGGTCGTTGGCACCGGTAACCACGCCAGTTATGGTGCGAGTAGCAGCCGTTTGGGCGTAGCTCGGCGGGGAAGCCAGCAGCACCCCTAGGGCCAGCGGAGACCATAGAAGTTTTTTCATAAAGAGTGAGTGAGAGATGAGTGGGGATGAGGGGGCCCCGGCGGGAGCAGGACGCCGAGAAACACTAATCAAAAACAGCCTGTCGGGGGCAGGCTGAAAAGAAAGGAAAAACTAAAAGACGTAAAAAATGAAACTGAACGACCGAAAAAAGTACCCAACTCGGGTAAGGACGGCCAGTTTTATTGAAAAAATTGAAAAAAAGTGCTGCTAAAGCTAGCAGGCACAAATTCAGCAATCAACTATATAGAGGTTTCTCTAGCTTGCCCCGCGCACTTTGAATGCTCATTGTAAAGCCTCAACTTACCCGCTAGCATCTAGCACCACACCTGAGCTTTGTTGCCCTAAGCTACTGTTATCTCATTAAATTTCTTACATGCAGACTACTACACAGGCCGCCGTGCAAACCACCGGCACCCAGCCCCTAGCCGAAGCTTCCCAACCTGGCCGGCTTGTGTCGCTTGATGTCTTCCGGGGCATCACGGTAATGGCCATGATTCTGGTGAACAATCCCGGTAGTTGGGACCATATCTATGCCCCGCTGGAGCACGCCCACTGGCACGGCTGCACGCCCACCGACCTCATCTTTCCGTTCTTCCTATTCATTGTAGGCGTAAGCTTGGTCTATGCCCTCGATGGGGCCCGGCAGCAGCCCGAAACCCACGGGCGCATCATGCTGCGCATTTTGAAGCGGGCGGCCATTTTGTATGGTCTAGGCCTATTCTCGGCCCTGTTTCCTAGTTTCGATTTTAGCACGGTGCGCATCCCAGGCGTGCTGGCCCGCATTGCCTTGGTGTTCCTGATATGTGGTATCGTGTTCTTGAAAACCACCTGGCGCCAGCAGTTAGGCCTGTTGGCTACCATTTTGGTGCTCTACAATGTGCTGCTGCAGTTGGTGCCAGTACCCGGCTACGGGCCCGCCAACCTGGAGGCCAGCACCAACCTGGGCGCCTGGCTCGACCGTACTATTCTGGGGGAAGCCCACCTCTGGAAATCAAGCCGCACCTGGGATCCCGAAGGGATTTTGGGCACCCTGCCCGCCGTGGGTACTGGCCTACTGGGTATGCTCACGGCCCGCTGGCTGCGGCAACCGGAGGTGGCCCCAGCAACGAAAGTGGCCTGGCTGTTTGTGGCAGGGGGCGCCTGCGTGGTACTAGGCCTGATCTGGAACGGTTGGTTTCCCATCAACAAAAGCCTCTGGACCAGCTCTTACGTGCTTTACGCCGGTGGCCTAGCGGTGGCGGTACTAGCCGCATTCTACTGGCTCTGCGACGTGCAGGGCTACCGTGGCTGGATTAAGGCACCCTTGGTGTACGGCGTAAATGCCATCACCGTGTTTTTCCTTTCTAGCTTGGTACCGCGCCTGCTGAACATGATTAAAGTGCCCGGCCCTAACGGCCCAACTGGCCTACGGACGTGGATGTATGACACGCTGTTTGTGCCGTATTTCAGCCCCATTAATGCCTCGTTGGCGGGGGCCATTGCATGCGTGCTTATTTGGCTGGGCATTCTGTGGGTGATGTATAAGAAGCAGATCATCATTAAAGTGTAGCCTGCTCTAGGCCACCTCAGTACCTGATTTCCACTACTCACACCAACGACGGCCCTGCTTTCTCGTATTGGAAGTATGAAACATCCGTGGATACTGGCAGCAGCCCTTGTGCTAACTGCCCCGGCCGTAAGTGCCCAAACAACCCCCGCTACTCCTGCCGCGGCCTCCACCACGCCGATATCCGCGAGTCACCGCAAAGCGGCCGAAGAGCTACTGGCCGTAACTGGCAGCGAAAAGAACATGACGGAAATGACCAGCCGCATGCTGGATGTGCAGCTAGAGCAGCGCCCCGAAATGAAAGCGGTAGAGCCTGAAATGCGCGCTTTCCTCACGAAGTACATGAGCTGGCAGTCTATGAAGGAAGACCTGGTGCAGCTTTACGCTCAGGAGTTCACCGAAAAAGAACTCAAAGAGCTGAACAAGTTCTATCAGACGCCTACTGGCCGCAAAACCATCCAGAAAATGCCCATGCTTATGCAAGCCGGCATGGAAATAGGCCAGCGCCGCGTGCAGGAGCACCTACCCGAATTGCAGAAAGCCATTGCCGACAAAATGCAAAGTCAGCAAGCAACTCCAGGCACGGGAACGGTGAAATAGTGATTGAGTGGATGAGTGAAGTGGCCTAGCGCGTCACTGTGCGGAGGCCCGACGACCTAGTTCTTCCTTGTTCATAGGCGAACCGTTCATCATGTTTAAAAGCCCTTACTTCTTGGCAGAAGTAAGGGCTTCTTATTTCTCCAGGATGTTACTTTCTGAGATGGAAGGCTGGCTATAATGATAGCTCGATATGCCACATGCTCGCAATGACAGAGCAGTTCTAGGACACTTCACCAACTCGTTCCGTCACCTTATCACCTCATCACGAAAACTCGTACCCGGCAAAATCTTCGCGGAGCTTGGTTTTGAGGAGCTTGCCGGTGGCGGTGTGGGGGAGTTGGTCTACAAACTCTACGGCTTCCGGAATCCACCAGCGGGCTACTTTGCCTTCGTAGTAGGCCAGTAGCTCTTGTTTGCTGATTTGGGCTTCGGGCTTGCGGACGACAACCAGTAGGGGCCGCTCACTCCATTTGGGGTGAGGCACGCCAATCACAGCGGCTTCGGCAATGGCGGGGTGGCCTACGGCGAGGTTTTCCAGCTCGATGCTCGAAATCCACTCGCCGCCCGACTTGATAACGTCCTTCGAGCGGTCGGTGATTTGCATGAAGCCATTGGGGTCTATGGTAGCTACATCGCCGGTGCAGAACCAGCCGTTGGCGGTGAGTCCGCTCGGCTGGTCGGATCCGAAGTACTCGCGCACGATGAACGGCCCGCGCACCAGCAGGTCGCCGAAGGCCACGCCGTCGTGGGGCAGCTCCTGGCCGGCATCATCCACAATCTTCATGTCAACGCCGAAAATGGCTCGGCCCTGCTTGGTCTGGATAGCAAACTGCTCGTCGGGGCTAAGGCTGAGCTGCTGGGGCTTGAGGGTGCACACGGTACCCAGCGGCGAGGTTTCCGACATGCCCCACGCGTGCCGAATTTCTACGCCCAACTCTTCCTCAAAGGCCTTGAGCAGAGCTGGCGGACAGGACGCTCCGCCCACAATCATCTTCCGGAGGGTGGAAAACTGTAGTTGTTTCTCGCGCATAAACGTCAGCAGCCCAAACCAAATGGTGGGCACGCCGGCCGTAAACGTCACGCCTTCCTGTTCATAGAGCTCGTAGAGGCTGGCCGCGTCGAGGCCGGGGCCGGGCATCACCAACTTACAGCCGTTCATGGGCGCCGCATACGGAATGCCCCAGGCATTGACGTGAAACATGGGCACCACCGGCAACACCACGTCTCGGGCGGAGCAGTTAAAGCAGTCGGGCAGAGAGGCGGCGTAGCTATGCAGCAGCGTAGAGCGGTGGGAGTAAAGCACGCCCTTGGGCTGGTCGGTGGTGCCGGATGTGTAGCACAGTGAGGAGGCCGTGTTTTCGTCGAACGTAGGCCACTCGTACTCGGCATTATGGGCCGCCAGCAGGTCTTCGTAGCAGCGTAGATTGGGGAGGGTGGTGGTTTCGGGCAGGTGGGCCCGGCCGGTCATCAGCACCCAGCTTTCCACGGTGGGGCACTGGGGCACCAGCTTCTCTACCAGGGGCAGAAAGGTGAGGTCGAAGAACAGCAGCCGGTCTTGGGCGTGGTTGATGATGTAGACGAGCTGCTCAAAAAACAGGCGGGGGTTGATGGTGTGGCACACTGCGCCCATGCCCGAAATACCATAATACAGCTCAAAGTGGCGGTGCGTGTTCCAGGCCAGCGTGCCCACCCGGTCGCCGCCACGAATGCCCAGCTCCGTTAGGGCATTGGCCAGCCGCTTGCTGCGCTGGTGAGCCGCAGCATAGGTGTAGCGGTGTAGGCCACCCTCGGGTAGGCGAGAAACAATTTCAGTGTCAGCGTGCCACTTAGCAGCGTGCTCCAGTAGCCCCGCAATGCGCAGGGGCTCGTTCATCATCAGGCCTAGCATGGGAATCTTGTTGGTGGGACCCATAAGCTAGGTATTTGCCCGCATAGTTTTACTTCCCAGCCAACTACTAGCGTCGAGCTTAGTATAGCAATATGTAGCTATAAAATTTAATTATTAAACTATTTGAGGTTCGATTCATGTATGTGCCAGTATCTTTCCGTGGTCAAGTTGTTACTGATGAGCTTGATAAATAAGCGTTTGTAGTACCTGTATGCAGTTTCGTACCGTAACTTTTCCTAGTTCGCTCACTCCCGGTCAGCCCTTTGTTAATCAGTCACTTGAGGCCTTAGAGTATACCCACCCACTATTGCAGCGCAACAAAGTGCGGGTTATTGGCAGCGGAGAGCAGGTGCTGCTGTTTTGCCACGGCTTCGGCTGCAGCCAGCACATCTGGCGCTACCTTACCACGTCGCTGGCCACGCGCTACAAGCTGGTACTGTTTGACTATGTGGGTTCCGGCGAATCAGACCTCCAGGCTTACGAGCCAGTGAAGTACAGCTCGCTGGAGGGCTACGCGCAGGATATCGTGGATATTTGCCAGGTGCTGAATCTGCGCGATGTGGTGCTGGTAGGCCACTCCATCGGGGCCACTATTGCTATGCTGGCCGCCATTCAGGAGCCCGCTTATTTTGCAAAGTGCATTATGCTGGCGCCCTCTCCTTGCTACACCAATGAGCCGGGCTACCACGGCGGCTTCGAGCGCGAGGATGTGCATCAGCTGCTGCAGCTCATGGACGCAGACTACTCTAGCTGGGCCAATATGTTTGCCACTATTCTGATGGGGGCCAGAAATGAGTCGTCGTTGGGGGAGGAGCTGGCCGGCTTCTTCTGCAACACCGACCCTCAGATTGCTAAGCAGTTTGCCACCACCGCTTTCCTGGCCGATAACCGGGCCGAGGTGCCATTGCTCAACATCCCAACCCTGATCTTGCAATGTTCGCAGGATGCCGTAGCTCCGGAAGAAGTAGGGGAGTACCTGCACGCACACCTGCCCCAGTCTACGCTAGTGAAGCTGCAGGCCACCGGCCACTGCCCCCACCTGAGTGCCCCCCTAGAAACTCTCACGGCCATGGAGACTTTCCTGTCGGCTAATTAGAGACACGATACAATACTCAAGCCGTCATCCTGAGCAGCGCGAAGGATCTTCTCACGCATGAACGACTGGCCTAGAGCCTAACGCTTCGTGGTAAGATCCTTCGCGCTGCTCAGGATGACGTGCAGCAGGAGACGCCTCAAATAACTCAAAAAACGGAAGCCGCTCCTGAACCTCAGGAGCGGCTTCCGTTTAGGATAATCAGACAGAATACTTCTAATTTTCCTGCGGTACCGTGCTTTCCACGGCCTGCTTATGGGGCTGCCGGATGCTCTCCAGCGCCACCTGCAACACGCCCGACCGGACGCTTAATTCTGAAATCTTGTTGTTGCGGCGGGTGGGGTTTACGCGGTTGGTGAGCACGATGCAGGTCAGCTCCTCCTTAGGGTCAACCCAGAAATAGGTGCCCGTATAGCCAGTGTGCCCATAGCTGAGCTGCGATACGCTCTTGGCTGAATTCACCGTGGGGTTGGCGGCGGGGCGGTCGAAGCCCAGGGCGCGGCGGTTGTCGGGGCAGAACTGGCAGCGGGTGTACTCGGCTACGGTTTCGGGCTTGAGGAGCTGCTGCCCGCCGTAGCGACCGTTCCAGGCGTAGAGTTGCACCAGCTTAGCTAGGTCGTTGGCGTTGCCGAACAGGCCCGCGTGACCCGAGAGGCCGCCGAGCAGAGCCGCGCCTTCGTCGTGGACGGTGCCGTGCAGCTGGCTGTGGCGAAACAGAGAGTCGTACTCAGTGGGTGCGATGCGGCTGAGTGGGAAGCGGCGCGTGGGGTTGTAGCCCAGCGTGGTGGCGCCCAAGGGGCGGTAGATTTCATCGGTTACAAACTTGTCAATCGTTTTGCCCGAGGCGGCTTTGATGAAGCGGGGGTACATAATGAACGACAAGTCTGAGTACACGTAGCCGGGCTTTTCGTTCAGCGGCGACTCAGCAATTTCGCGGGTGATGCGCTCGGGGAAATCTTTGCGGGCCCAGAGGTTGCCGGCCGCCCGGAGTGGGAAACGAGCCGAGGAATCGGGGCGGAAGTAACGGCGGCTCATCTCCGAAGGCTGATTAACCGGCACGTCCTTTGGGTCGGGGCTCTTGCCGAAGAGGGAGTTGAACAGGCCGCGGGGCTTAGTGTACTCGCGCCAGAACGGAATCCAGGCTTTCAGGCGGGCTTGGTGGGTAAGTACGTCGCGCAGCTTCAGGTTGTCCTTGTTGGTGCCCTTGAACTCGGGGAACAACTGGCCTAGCATCATGTCGGGGTTGAACTTGCCCTCGTCCTGCAGCTTCATCAGGCTCGGCAGTGCCGCCGATACCTTGGTCACCGAAGCCAGGTCGTAGAGGTCGTCGTTGCGGACGGGCCGGCTGGGCTTGCCGCCCTGGGCGGGGGCATCCTGGAATGAGTGCGTGCCGTAGCTTTTGCGCAGCACCACCACGCCACGACGGGCAATAACCACCTCGCCGCCGGGGAAGGCCTTGGCCGCCACGGCGCCGTTCATGATGGAGTCCACGCGGGCCTCTAGGTTGTTGTTCATGCCCACTGCCTCGGGGAAGCTGTAGCTGAGCCGGATGCCGCCTTTGGTAGCTAGGCCAGTGCCGTAGCTGTAGCGGTCTGATACCGTCACGGGCAGCTTGCCGCTGGCCGATATACCTCCGAAAATAACCTCAGCGGCTACGTCCTGGGCGTTCTTGCTTTCCTGGTAGGCCAGTACCACCGCGTCGGCACGGTCCAGGTCCCGGATTTTGGCAACGGCGTAAGCGTTACCAAATACCGTTACAATCACCTTCTGGCCTTTACCGCCTAGCTCATGTAAGAACACGTTGGTTTCAGGCGTCACGCCGAAGTTGGTGGCGGGGTTGCGACCGAGATTATTCACGCCCACCAGCACCGTATTGTAGGCTTTCAGGGTCTCGCGCATCTTGGTCAGCTCGTCCATGCTGGCGGTGGCAGGCAGCCAGAAGTGGCGCACCGGCGCGTAATCGGCTACCATACGCTGGAAGTCGGTGGTGTCTTTGGTGCCGATGGTGAGCGTGGCCAGGCGCAGGGTATCGAGGCGCTGCAGGGGCAGCAGGTTTTTCTGGTTGCGCAGCACCGTGGTGCTCAGCTCGGTGAGGTGCTGGCTGAGGTACTGGGCGTGGGGCGTGTTCAGATCGGCGGTGAGGTTGCGCAGGTCAATGGGCTTATACTTGTTCAGGCCTGCCCACTCCTTCAGGGCCAACACCTTGCGGCAGCGGGCATCGAGGTCGGCCTGGCTGAGCTGGCCTTTATTGATGGCCTCGCGCACCATTTTCAGGGCCAGCGGAATGTTCTTCGAAAACTCCAGAATGTCGTTGCCAGCCAGCAGAGCGCGCAAGTCAGCGTCGCCGGGCGGGTACTTGCTGATAACGCCCTTCATGTTCATGGCGTCGGTGAAGATGATGCCCTCGAAGCCCAGCTTCTGCTTCAGCAAATCCTGGATGATAGGCCTAGAAAGGGTAGAGGGCAGGCCCGTAGTATCGAGGGCCGGAATGTTAAGGTGGGCTACCATCATGCCCCCAATGCCGCGCTTAATCAAGCTCTTGAAGGGGTACAGCTCCAGGGTGTCAATGCGCTTGCGGTCAATGCGGAGCAAAGGCAGAGCCAGGTGGGAGTCGGTGTCGGTGTCGCCGTGGCCGGGGAAATGCTTGGCAACGGCCAGCACGCCGGCGTCCTGCATGCCCTTCATGTACTGGTAACTTTTCTCGGTTACGTTCTCGCGGTTTTCGCCCCAGCTGCGGTAGCCGATGACAGGGTTGGCGGCGTTGTTGTTCACGTCTACCACCGGTGCAAAGTTGACGTGCATGCCCAAGCGCTTGAACTGGGCCGCTACCTCGGTGCCCATATCGTAGACCAACTGGTTGTCGCGGATACCGCCCATGCTCATCTGGTAGGGAAAGCGCTGCACGCTGTCGAGGCGCATGCCCACTCCCCATTCGGCGTCCATAGCTACCAGCAGGGGCACTTTGCTCTGGCTCTGGTAGCGGTTTAGGAGCTTGCTCTGACGCACCGGGCCGCCCTGGAAGAAAATCAGGCCCCCAATGCCGTACTGCTGAATTAGGGCCGATACGGAGTCCTCATCAATCCGCTTGCGGTTAGAGTAGGCCGCCACCATAAACAACTGTGCTACCCGCTGGTCGGGCGTCAGCGTCTTCATCACCGAGTCAACCCAGCGCGACTGGCCTAGCTGGCCCGCAAACGGCACGGGCTGGTTGCGGCTCTTGGCGGCTTGCGCAGCTTTGGCGCTGGCCGCTTTCGCACTCGAGGTCTTTGACGACGGTGCTTTCTGGGCAGTTGGTCGTGAAGATTCAGTGCGGGCAAATTTTTTCTTGGTAGAAGATTTCTGGCGGCTTTGAGCCGAGCTATCCAGCGGGCTCAGCAACACCAGCAACAGCCACAAGAGAGAGAGGAGGCGAGAAGAAGACAATGGAAAGGGCAGTAGTTAAATGGGTAGAATGCGAATTTAAGGTATTTGGTAAGGATGAATATCGGCTGCTCCCAAACGGGAGGGTAAGCTGCTGCGCAAGTGGCCTAGAAAAGAGAGGGCAGCTGAATTCAGCTGCCCTCTCTACCTATGTACTCGAAAGCTAAAGAACCTCAGTGGTTATTTCACCAGCACGAGGCGCTTGGTTTCCACTTTGCCATTTGAAACCAGACGGCAGGTATATACGCCCTCGGTCAGGGAGCGGCCTTCGAGCGTGGTTTCGTAGTCGCGGCCGGCTTCGGCTACACCTTGGTAAAGCGTGGCTACCAACTGGCCTAGCTGGTTGTACACCTGCAGCTGCACCGGTGCCGTGGCGGCGCTCCGGAACCGAATCACGGAGCGGTCGGTGAATGGGTTGGGGTACGTATCAAACGACTGGCCTAGCGCGTCGCCCATGGCGCTAGCCACGTTGCTGCTGGCTTCGGGCGTGCAGGAGCCCAGGCCGTTGCCGGCTTTCTTCAGGTGGGCAGGCACGGCATTCACCGATACGCAAATCACCTTGCCGTTCTGGCACACCAGCACCTTGTCGGAATTGGCGTTGTTGCTGCAGCGCACGTCCAGCACCGTAAGCGTTACCTCCTGGGTGGCCGAGCAGCCAAACCCGTTGGTTACGGTTACTACATAGCGATACACGCCGGGCTGGGTGGCCGTAAATACGGGGTTGGCAATGGCGGCATTGCTGAGGCCAGCGGCGGGGCTCCAGCTGTAGCTGGTGCCGCCCGTAGCCGTGAGCGTTACGCTTTGTGGTCCGTAACCCAGATAGAGAGTAGTGGGCACGCCCCCGGTGTACACGTCGTTGGCAGGCGTAACCGCTAGGCTAGGGGTTGGCAGCGGGTTCACGGTTACTACCGCCTGCCCGCTGAGGGCGGTGCCGGTGCAGGAGCCATCGGAAACGGCCGTGAGTGCGTAGGTGCTGGTGCTAGCTGGGCTCACCGAGAACGTATAGGGCGAAGCCGTGATACCCGTTACCGTTACGGGCGTGGTGCCATCGGTGTAGGTCACGGACCAGGGTGCTGTGCCGGTGAGAGCCACGCTCAGGGTAGCACTAGAGCCGGCACAGATGGCCGTAGTACCGCTCAAAGTAGCCGTGGGCAGGGCCTTCAGTGTGAGGTTGGTGCTGTTGGCGTTGCCGAAAACCGAAGGTGAGGTGCTTACTACCCGAATGCGGTAGAGCGTGCCCGCGGTGGCCGTGGCCGGAATGGTGGCCGCAATGGTGTAGCTACCCGCCGCCGAAGCCGTGACGGAGCCGATGGCCGTAGGAGCCGTGAAACTGCCCGCCGCATCGGAGAGCTGCGCCGTGAAGGTGCGGTTAGCGGTTACTGCTCCCTCCACCGTGAAGGGTACGCTAACCGGGCTGCCCACGCAGAAAGTGGTAGCGGCCAAATTACCAGTGGTGATGGTAGAAATATCGGTGCGCTGAACGTAGTCGCGGAGCCACTTCAAGGCCGACCGCTCGGCACCGTTCTCGTAGGCCAGATAGGCACCCTGGGCCGTGCGCCAATGGCCGGGGCGGTAGCCCCACAGTGTAACTCCCTTCACGGCGGGGTGCTCCCAGAACAGCGGAAACACGCGCTGGTACTCGGCCAGCTGCACTTCATCCTGAAGGCCGTCAATATCAAGCTCCGTGATGTAGAGTGGGAAGCCAGCAGATGCCAGCAGGTTCAGGTTGGCCGTGAGCGAAGCCGCCGGTGTAGGCTGCGTGGAGAAGGCGTGACCCTGAATACCTACCACGTCAATTAGGTTGCGCTGCTTCAGCAGGTTGATGATATTGAGGTACTGCTGCGCCCCTGCGGTGGTGTTTTCCACGCTGTAGTCGTTGAGCATCAGCGGGGTGTTGGGGAAGTACTGGCGAGCCAGTTGGAAAGAGGTAATTACCCAGTCCCAGCCGGTAGCGCCTTTGCCGCCCAGGGCCTCAATGTAGTTGCCGCTGCCTTGGTCGGTGGGGCTTTGCTTGACGGGCGCATCGTGAGTAGGCTCGTTTACCACTTCCAGGAAGGCAATATCGGGGTAGCGCTGCGCCACGGCTGCATACCACTCCTTGATTTCGGCCAACTGCTCAGCCGGGGGGAGGTTCTCAATCCAGGAAGGCTGCTGGTTGCCCCAGATTAGCACGTGCATCCGGAAGGGAATATTCTGGCGCTTAGCTCTGAGGTAGGAGGAATCGAGGTCGGCCCAGTTCATCACGTTGCGGGTGCCTTCTACGCTGCCCCACTTGCCGCCATTCTCCGAAACCACTTGGTTGAAGTACTTCCCAAAGTTGACTTTCTGCGGGTTGCTGTACACCCCGCCGAGGAACTTCGGCTTGCCCGTGGCAATGGGCGGCCCGGGCGGGTTGAAGGGTGGGGGCGGGGGCGTAACCGAGCCCTGCTGGCCTTTGTCGAGGTTATCAACGGTGAAGAACACCCCCGAGGCCCCGAACACAAACTTGTCGATGTCAAGCCCGTTTTCGCGGCTGCCAATTTCGAAAGTTTGGGTGAGGCTACCCGCCGGAACCGTATAAGCGCTGGACCCGAAGGACGACATTCTCACCCATTTCCAGACGTTATTGGTGCCTACTGTGCCCGCGGCGCTAACCACGTCGGTGGCATTAGTGTAGCCGCCGCCGGCTAGGCCATTGGCATTTACCCAGCGGCTGGTTTCAAACGCCGACCGCGTCCCGAAGGAGTTGGGCACATAATAGCTGTCGTCGTTGAAGCCACCGCTTCCAACCCGAACTCTGGCGTACAGATCATACGTGCCGGGGCCGGGGAAGGTGATGTTGTACGATACCACCCGGTTGTCGGCGTTGGGGCTCTGCGTTGAGCCGTTCAGGGTTACGAAGTCGCCAACAACTCGCAAAAAGCCGGTTCCCGCTTCAGATGAGAATGTAAGGGCAGCCGGAGTGGCAGCCGCGTCCCGGATGGTGCCGGCTTCGGCCTGAACCGTAACCGGAGCGTTCTGCGCGTGCACTGCCAGGGGGGCAGACAGCAATCCAAGAAGCCCGAATAAGCGTCGGAGTTTGATCATACTGTGGTGGGTTTGGGATGAATGAGGACAGGAATGACATTAGCCGAATTCTACATCAACTAATATTTGTCCTAATATAGAATCATCATTATCCCTCCAAACGCACCAAATAGGAGCCCCCAACAGAAAGAATATGCAACCGATTGCGGTAGTAAATTGCAATCGGTTTCGGTAGGTTAAAATCTATTAATCACAAAATTATGTAATCAAGCTAGGCCAGATAGGGGCTTGCTTTAATAAGCTATAACTTGCTAGTGATGAGGTATAGCACAACACATAGAGTGGCCTAGGCCACCGGTGCTGTGGAAGTGTGAATCAGAACCTGATGTCAAGTAGCACAGTGTGAGATTGAGCCTACTCTAATGCAACACTATTTGCTTTGTGTAAAACACCTTACCCGCGTCACCGCGCAAGGAGGCCGTAACTACTAGCTTCCGCCGTTGCCGACGAAACTGAAACAGGGCGTAGTGCTTGTCATTCACTAGTGGCCCCACTCGGTATTGGTTGGGCTCGGCGGTGTTATGCGTGGCCGGATGGGTTAGGCCACTGGAGGTGACTTCATATACGGGGTAGGCCACCCCGGGCACCGTCATTTTAGATATTTCGCCAATGTGCCGGTCGCCACTGATGAGCAGTACGCCTTTGGCTTGGCTGGAGGCCAGCAGCTGCAGCAGACGTTGACGGGCAGCCGGAAAGTTGGCCCACTTCTCGAAGCGGTGCTCCTGGGGCAGAAACTGAATACCCGAGGCAATGATGTGCGCATCGGCATCAGAGTTCTGGAGTTGCTGCTGCAGCCACTGCCACTGTGCCTCCCCGAGGATGTCGCCGGTCGGGTTAGGGTGATACACTTGCTGGGCATCACGGTAAAGCGTATCCTGAAAATACCGGTCATCCAGCAAAATCACCTTCACCTTTTTACGGCCGACGCGGTAAGTATAGGCTGCGTAAATGCCCTCTTGTTTGCGTCGCGGACTATCAGCTGGCTCCTGCAGAAAATCAAGTGCAAGCTGCTGGTTCTGCGCCTTAAAGGGGTAGTTTTTGTCGCCATCGTTGCGGCCGTAGTCGTGGTCGTCCCAGGTGCCGATGATAGTGGTGCCCTGCTCGCGCAGGCGGCGGTAGCCCTCCTGGTTGAACTCGGCGTCGTATTTGGCGCGCAGCACGGCTGGGTCGTCGGAGTCGCCGTAGATGTTGTCACCCAGCCAAATCCAGACGTTGGGCTGGTCGCGGGCAATATCATCCCAGAGAGGCTGGGGCAGGTCGTGGCGGTTGCAGGAGCCAAAAGCAATCCGCAGCTCTTCTTTGGTTTTTTGAGCGCTGGCAGTGGTGCCGCTCAATAGCAGGCTGGCGCCGAGCAGAAAAGACAAAGGCTTGTTCATATGGCAAAGATGCAGCCGGTAGCGCTGGCCCGCAGATGAAGTCTGTGTTACCAACGCAAAAGTATAGAGAGGCCTAGGCCTCTCTTGCCGATAAAATCCTTCGGTTTGCCACAGTACGGCCTTAGTTTTGCAAGGTGGTATATGCCTCTGGCCCCAATTGGCGTTATGTCGGGGCTGGGTTACTCGTTTCATCTTCTAAACTACCAGGCTGTTTTGTATTCAACTGCCCAACCTTCCTCTGTTACTTCCTTCCGTCGCTGGCTGCTGCCGGTAGTGTTTCTGTTGCTCGGGGTGCTGCTGGCCCCCGCCGCCCAGGCCCAGGTGCAGCTAAAGGGTATTGTAATTGACAAAGACACTAAGGAGCGGCTACCCTTCGCCAGCGTGGCCGTGCAGGGTACCGGCAACGGTACTGCCACCAACATGGAAGGCGAGTTTACGCTGAAAGTGGCGAAGCTGCCGGTAGTGCTGCTGGCCTCGGAGCTAGGCCACGTGCGCGACACCCTGCGCATCACCAGCCCCACCCAGGTCATTGAAATTGCGCTGGGCTCGGCCTCCATTGTGCTGCCCGAAGTAAAAGTGGGCAGCTACCCCTTTCAGCTCGTAGACCGGGCCTTCCGCAACATGCAGCGCAACTACCGCCGCAAGTTCTATGGCAAGGCCTTCTACCGCCAAACTACCCGCATCGACAACGAGCCCACCGAGCTGCAGGAGGTAGTTTGGAACGTGAAGTCGAACAACGCCCGTATTGAGGGTACGGCCATTGCTCAGGGTCGCTACGCCGGTAAGCAGGCCATTACCAACTTCAGCAACTTCTCGCTCTACACCAAGTCGTACGGTCTCTTCGACCCCAGCGCCGATACTACCAAGTCGCTCGCCTTGCTGAGCCCCAACGTGGTGAAAAACTACGAGCTGGAGCTGAAGGGCATTGTGGCCGGAGCCGACACAACCAAGGGCGGCATTGCGGAAATCAACTTCAATACCCGGCCCGAGCTGACTAAGTACAAGTCGGAAGGCACCATCTGGATTGATATTGACACCTACCGCGTAGTTCGCTACCACATGACTACACCTAACTTCACGGGCGGCACGAACAATCCCGATCAGAAGTTCCGCGACACCAAGCTCGACATTGAGATGAGCTTCCAGAACACAGAAGGGGAGGTGGCCCCGTTGGAGTACATGAAAACCAACCTGACCGCCAACCTCGTAAGCGGCAAAGACGTGACGCCGCTTAACGTGTCGTCGTTTACCTTCTTCTACGACACCAACACCACGCCCACCAGCATCCCGTACGCTCGCGTGAGCCTGCAGGACCGCGACCTGACGGCCATCCGCAGCATCAAATACGACCCCGAGTTTTGGGCCAACAACCCCGTAGTGCGTCGCACGCCCGTGGAAGACGAAGTTATTGCCGCCTTCGAGAAGAAGGGTGCCTTCGGCACAATGGTGAAGCCCGCCCCCACTAGGCCTGCCCGCTAGCCTGCTGTAGGCTCCAGCAAAAAGCCTCCTGCTACAGCGGGAGGCTTTTTTCTAACCCAAGCCTACGGAATACCGTCTTAGGTACGCGGTGCGTTTAGACAACGCGCAATTGATGACCGCCAACCGCCTTGGGCGTTTTGTAGATAATGACCGACCGAGCGGCTAACAGAGTGACAGTATATATCCCCGGCCACTACCGCACGGAAGCGGCTGATGGGCTGGCCGAATTCAACTACCGATTAACCCAGGCGTTAAAGGCCGATTTTATAATTCAGTTTATCGAGTTCAGCTTAGAGCAAGCCCCCGACTGGTACCAGGTGGAGCATTCAGATGACATTTGTATCCACAAGTTTGGGATAAGAAACTGCAATAAGTTGCAACTGCCAATTGCCTTTCAAAACTGGCTGAAAACAGTTCGGGGCGAGACGTGCATTTTCCATTTGAGTCACATCTACAACCTCGATAATTATTTGATCTGTAGGTTGCTGACCAAGTATAACATTCCATACCTGATAACCCCACACGACTCGTTTGTGTATGATCCGGCTTTCAAGAAGAAGCGGCCGGTCCTCAAGCGGATGTACCGCAATGCCTTTACCCGGGTGTTTGATAAATACGTGCTGGATAATGCCGCCGTGGTGCACGGAATTACGGCCAGGTGCGCGGGCTACCTGAAAAACATTACCAACTCGCCGGTACGCGTGGTAGCAAACCAAGTGAGCGACACCAATATTCCGCTAAACCTTGCGGCTCTGAAGCCTCAGGTATGTTTTATTGGCCGCTTCAGCATATTCACCAAGGGGATAGACTTAGCACTAACGGCGTTTCACCTATTTAAAACGACCTCGGACCACGCGAAGGGAGTGACGTACGCCCTGATTGGCCCCGCTGATAAGCAGGCAACGGCCGAAAGGGAACAGCTCTGCCATCGGCTTAAGCTGAAAGTTGGGGAAGACGTTGTGTTTACCGGCAAACTATCGGAGGCCGACCGGAATACCGTCTTGGCGGAGTCGAAGGTGTACATGCAACTGTCGCGCTCAGAGGGGTTTGGGCTTAGCATTGCACAGGCACTGTCCTGCTACAAGCCCGTTATTATCTCAACGCAGGTACCGATCCACGATAAAGTGACAGCCTACAACGCCGGGTTTGCCGTGACCTCGCCCGAAGAAGCAGCGCAGGCCCTAGATAAGCTGTTTGCCTTGTCAGAGGCAGAATACGCGGTGATGGCCGAGAATGCGCGGCGCTGCTACGAACAGGAATTTCACCCCGATATTATTAGGCCCCAGTTGGTTGCGCTCTACGAGCAAGCGCTGGTACACGCAAGCCACTAGCCTGCCAGACGGCTAGCGTGGCTAGGCCTGTGCTGCCAAGCGCTACCATAACCCCCAGGCCTGGTAAGCGCGTAGGCGAAGAATAAAGTTGGCCGCGTACGGTTCAGGTTGTTCCTTTGCAGCCGCGGAGCTAACTGGCCTAGCTCTTCTTGTTTTCTTCCCGCATGCGCCAAGCCGTTGCTATTCTGCTTCTTTGCTCGCTCATGGTGCAATGCACCGGGCGGTTTGGCATTGTGGCAGGCTGGTGGCTGAACCAGGATTACATTGCGCGGGTACTCTGTATCAACCGCGACAAGCCTCAGCTGAAGTGTAACGGCCGCTGCCATTTGCGCAAGGAGCTAAAAGCCCAGGAAGAGCGGGAGCAGAAACAACAAACCGGCAGCAAGCAGGCTGCGCAGGAAACCCTCACGCTGTTTTGCGCTACCGTGGTGCCTTTGCGCCTCACACCCCCGGCCACTTTTCTGGAAGCTACGCGCTACGCTGCCTTCCGCGTAGGCCACTATGCCTGGGACCGGCCCGGCCCCGACTACCCGCCCGCACAGGGCTGATTGTACCCCGCCTTCTCGGAATTTGACAGGCCTAGCGGCCCGGCTTCGTGCTGCCTTTTGTGGTGAGCAGAAACGGGCACGGCCTGCCGTACAATCAACCTTTTTTCAGTGAAAAAACGTGTATTGCTGCCCCTGGCTCTCGTACTGATGAGCCAGGCGGCGTGGGCACAGCGTACCCTCACGGGCCGCGTGTTCGACGCCACCACCAAAGAACCTTTGGTGGGTGCCACCGTGCGCACCCCCGACGCCCAACTCGGAACGGCAACTAATGCCACCGGCCAGTTTTCGCTCACCACCGATGCCACCCAGGTAGTGGTGTCGGCCGTGGGGTACAAGCCTTTTACGCTGGCTGTGCCCACCGAAAGCAGTGGCCTACGGGTGGCGCTGGAGCCAGCCGTGGAAGACCTGCAAACAGTAGTGGTAACCGCCAGCCGCGAAGCCCAGCTGCGCACCGACGCTCCGGTGGCCATTTCCAAACTCTCGCCCACCGTCATTCAGGACACCAAGCCCACGCTGCTGGTAGAGCTGATTAATAAGGTGCCGGGCGTGGTGATGCTCAACTACGGCAACGAGCAGCACGCCATGGGCATCCGGCAGCCCTTTGGCACCTCGGCCTACTTTCTGTACCTGGAAGATGGGATTCCACTGCGGCCCATGGGCGTGTTCAACCACAATGCCCTGCTGGAAACCAACCCGCTGGCCATCAACTCCATCGAAATAGTGAAAGGGCCGGCTTCCTCGCTCTATGGCCCTGAGGCCGTGGGCGGCGCCCTCAACGTGCTGACCAAGCGGCCCACCAGCGTGCCCACGGCCAGCGTGGGCGTGCAGGCAGACCAGTACGGCTACCGGCGCCTGCAGTTTGGGGGTGGGGGCATGGCCTCCCCGAAATTGGGGGCCTACGTGAGTGGCTATGTGGCCCGGCAGCGCAACGGCTGGGCTGCCAGCTCCGACTACGACAAGGTATCGGTGAACGGCCGGGTGGAGTATGCCCTGTCGGACAAGACCCGCCTCACCGCCGCGGCCTCCTACAACGACTACGACTCCCAGACTAGCAGCCCCACTGACAGCGTGGCCTACTACCGCCGTCAATACAGCAGCACCACTGATTTCACGTACCGCAAAACCTACGCCCTGCGCGCCCGCCTCACCGCCGAGCAGCAGTGGAACGAGTGTAACCAAACCACGCTCACGGCCTTCTTCCGTGATAATAACGTTGGGCAAAACCCCACTTACGGCATTCGGTGGCGGTCGGGGGCTAGCACCGCCACTGGTGAGATTAACGAGAGCAAGTTCAAGAGTTATGGTCTGCTGGCGCAGCACAGTGTGCAGTTCAACTGGCTGAACTCAAAGCTGCTGGCGGGTACCAGCTTCGATTACTCGCCCACCCAGTACAACGCCCACCAAATTGACCTCGCGGCTCAACTACGGGCCGATAAGAAGTCGGTGGAGCGCTACACCGTAACAGCCGACCGACCCGACCGGCCCATTGCCGACTACGACACCGACCTGCTTAACTCGGCAGTGTATGCGCAGTTGGATGTGCACCCGTTGGAGCGTCTGCAACTCACGTTAGGCGGGCGGTTCGACCGGCTGTCGTTCGATTATAACAACTACCTCGACCAGTCGAGCGGCAACAAAACCTTCCAGCAGGCCACGCCCAAAATTGGGCTGACGTATGATCTGGGCCACGGTCGCGGGCTGTACGCCAACTACAGCCAGGGCTTCTCGCCGCCGGGCCTCACGGCCATTTTTCGGAAGCGGCCCAACACGCCTGCCGGGGCACCGGCCGAGTTCTACTACAACCTGAAGCCAGCCCGTTTCTTCAACCGTGAAATTGGGGGGTGGGCTTCTCTGCTCGAGAACAAGGTATATGTAGATGTGGCCCTGTACCAGTTGGATGGTCGCAATGAGCTGCTTAACATCCGGCAGCCCGATAACTCCACTGACTACCAAAGCGCCGGCAAAACCCTGCACCGCGGCATCGAGTACAGCCTGACCTACAAGCCCACGGCCGAGCTGTTCTTTCGCTTCGGCGGTACCAACGCGGTGCACCGCTTCGAGGATTTCCAGCTCAGCGCCATCCAAACCGATGCAGTGCAGAACGTAAACGGCAACGACATGCCCCAGGCCCCGCGTTGGGTGGCTAATACCGAGCTGACCTACAAGCCGCAGTGGCTGCCCGGCTTCCGCGCCGCCGCCGAGTACCAGCGCATCAGCAGCTGGTACCAGGACCAAGTAAACCGCGTGCAGTACAACGACAAAGGCCTATTTGGGGCCCGCGGCGTGAGCGTGCTCAACCTGCGCACCGGCTATAGCTGGCGCGAAACCCTAGAGGTATTCGTGAACCTACTCAACGCTACCAACGAGCTGTACGCCACCGCCGCCACCCGCGGCAACGCCCGCACCGACCGCACTACCTATACTCCCGGAGCCCCGCGCACCTTCACGGTGGGCGTGCAATACAACTTCATCGGCAAAAAGTAGGCGCTGGCCTGCAACCCATATAGTATGCAACCAACAACTCAAGCGCCTGCCGCCCCGGTCGGATCAGTCCGGCGCGTGGTGCAGCGCAATATGTACCGCTGGCACCGCATCCTGGGCATCATCACGGTGATACCCGTTATCTTCTGGACCCTGAGTGGCCTGACGCACCCGCTGATGAGCAACTGGTTCCGGCCGAAGATTGCGCGGGAGTTTCTGGTGCCCGTGCCCGCCCCGCGCCTCACGGTGCCTTTGCAGCAGGTGCTCCGCCAGAACAACGTGCCCAGTCTGCGCAACGTGCGGCTGGTGCGCTGGCAGGGGCAGCCCACGTATCAGGTACTAATAGAAACGCCTACAGCCGTGCCACGCTACTTCAGCGCCACTACTGGCCTAGAGCTGCCCGCCACCGCCGACCGTCAATACGCCGAGCAGCTGGCCCGGTATTTCGCGCAAGACTCCACCGCGCGGGTGGCTTCGGCTACGCGCCTGACAGCTTTTGACGGGGAATACAAGTTCGTGAACCGTCTGCTGCCCGTCTGGAAAATAACCTTCGACCGGCCCGATGGGCTGACGGTGTACGTGGAAACGATGCCCGCCCGGATGGCCACGTTCAACAACCGCGCCCGCAGTGCCTTCATCAAGGTGTTTGACCTGCTGCACAACTGGTCGTTTCTGGAGCTGGTTGGCGGCAACACATTTCGGGTAGTGGTAATGCTGGGGCTGCTAAGCATCATTCTAGCTTCCACCCTGAGTGGCCTAGTGATATACGGGTTCATGTGGAAGCGCTTCCGCAAGCCGCGCAATGCTCAGGATACAGTGGGGTGGCTGCGCAAGTACCACCGGCAGGTAGGGTTGGCGGTGGCTTTCGTCACGCTCACCTTTGCCGGCAGCGGGGCTTATCACGTATACCTCAAGCTGCACCCCGACGACCGGCTGCGTTACCAGCACGCCCCTGCCATACCGCTAGGCCAGTTGCAGGTCGATCTGACTGCGCTGCCGCTCCAGTGGAAAACCGTGCAAAACGTGGCTCTCGCTGAATTTGACGGGCAGGTGTACTACCAGGTTTTTCATCTGCCCATCGATGACAATACGGCTAACAAAACTGCACCCGGAGCCAGTACCGGGCAGCCTGTTGAAGCGGTGAAGCCCGAGGCAGTGGCCTACTACAGCGCCGCCACCGGTCAGCTGCTACCCGATGGGGCCACGCGGCACGCCCGCGCCTTAGCTAACACGTTTTTTCAGGAAGGAGATGGCGCGGCGGCTTTGCCGTCAGTTGAAAAGACGGAGTTCATTGATCATTTCGAGGGCGAATACGGCTTCATCAACAAGCGCCTGCCCGTGGTGAAAGTGGCCTACAACACTCCCGGCAAAACTACCCTCTACGTGGAGCCGGCCACAAGCCGTCTCGCCGCCCGCGTCGAAAATGCCAACCGCTATGAGGGGCTGAGCTTTGCCTTCCTGCACAAGTTCCACTTCATCGGCACCGTAGCCGGGAAAGACATCCGCGACATCGTGACTATGCTCTCCGCGCTGGGCGTGCTGGCAGTGTCGTTGCTAGGCCTATGGCTGTTTGTGAAAGTGAAGTAGGAAGAGTGGGTGAGGTACCCACGAACACAAAAAGGCCGCTCTAACTAGCTTGGAGCGGCCTTTTGTGTTGTAAGCGGGTGCAGCTTAACCTTTGCGGGCTTCGTCGAAACGACGGTTTACCTCGGCCCAGTTGATTACGTTCCAGAAGGCTTTCACGTAGTCGGGGCGCTTGTTTTGGTACTTGAGATAGTACGCGTGCTCCCACACATCGAGACCCAGCAGGGGCGTGCCGCGCTGAATGCCGGGCAGGTCCATCAGGGGGTTGTCCTGGTTGGGGGTAGAGGTGATGGCCAGTTTGCCCGCCTGCTTGTCGTGAATCAGCCAAGCCCAGCCAGAACCGAAGCGACCGGTGGCCGCTTTCGTGAATTCCTCCTGAAACTTCTCATAGCTCCCGAAGTCCTTGTTGATGGCCGCGGCTAGAGCGCCGGTGGGCTGCCCGCCGCCTTTGGGGGCCAGCAGTAGCCAGAAGAAGGAGTGGTTCCAGTGGCCGCCGGCATTATTGCGGATGGCATCGGGCTGCTTGCTAGCCGAGGCCAGCAGTTGGGCCAGGCTCAGCTTCTCCTCGGGCTTGCCCGCCACGGCTTCGTTCAGCTTAGAAACGTACGTTTTGTGGTGCGCATCATGATGGATTTCCATCGTTTTGGCATCAATGTGCGGCTCTAGAGCATTGAAAGCATAGGGAAGAGCGGGCAGCGAGAAGGGGCCGTCGGCCATGGGCATGGCGCGGGCTTCGCGCAGCAGCTTCTCTTCGTGGGCGGATGCCAGTAGGGCGGGGCTTACGAGGGCACCCACCATGGTCAGTAGGCCGTTTTTCAGGAAATCTCGCTTCAGCATGATCGTATGGAAGGAATGGAAGGGAAGATAAAAGAAGACAGCGTGGCAACAAGAGTGCCAGTCGCAAGGTAAGGGTTGTACCCATACCAAGGGCCTACGGTTGCGCTTCTGCTGCTGTGAGACGAATAGTAAGCCGTTGGAGAGGAAGCGTAAAGTCTTGTTTTAGCTCCTCATACCAACTCGCTCACTTTCTCTCTCCCTTACGGATTGGTGCTCCACATGCCGGCTTCTTTGATAAAGATGCGGCGGTTGAGCTTGAGCTGGGAGATGATGAACTCGGCCAGATCTTCGGGCTGCATCACCTTGTCGGGGTTACCGTCGGTGAGCTTATTGTTGATGGCTAGCTCGGTGGCTACGGTGCTGGGCGTGAGGGCCGAAACGCGGATGTTGTGCTTACGCACTTCCTGCATCAGCGACTCGGTGAGGCCTAGAATAGCAAATTTGGAGGCGCTGTAGGCGCTGGTGGTAGCGGCGCCACGCTGGCCCGCCGTAGAAGCAATGTTGATGATGTCGCCGGTTTCGCGGGCAATCATCTGGGGTAGCACGGCGCGGGTGGCGTAATACGTGCCCAGCAGGTTTACCTGAATGATTTTCTCCCACTCGGCCGGGTCCATATCGACTAGTTTAGCAAAGGTGCCAATGCCCGCGTTGTTGATCAGGATATCCAGGTCGCCGAGCTCGGCTTGAGCCTTGCTTACGGCGGCTTCCACGGAGGCGCGGTCGGCAATATCAGCGGTTAGTACTACGGCTTTTACGCCCAAGCCTTCAATTTCTTGCGCTACTTCGCGCAGCTGACTTTCGGTGCGGGCCAGCAGGGCCACGTGCACGCCTTCCTGGGCCAGTGCCACCGCAATGGCACGTCCGATACCTTTTCCAGCTCCCGTTACCAACGCCGTTTTGCCAGTGAGTGAGTTCATATGATGAAGTATTATGCAAGTGATGTGGCTGTATAACTCCGCTAGGCCAGTTCGGTTATGAGGCGGTGGGCCAAGAGCAAGTAAAATGCTGCGCACTTGCCCCCTGATAAGCTGGCTGACAAGCGCCTAGGCCACCCTACGAAAATGCCCTAGCCCCGGTCTATTGGGGTTTAGCGCCGGCTACTTACCTTCAAGCTTCACATTCTACTTCATCCGGTTAATGAAAAAATTAGCCCTAACCGGCCTGCTGGCCGGGGCACTCCTGGCAACGGCCTGCAACCAGCAAAAATCGGCCAATGGTGGCGCGGCCGATGCCGAAACCAGCCTCGCCGACGTGAAAGACATCAATCAGCTGTTTGACATGTACTGGGAGGAAAACGCTAAGCTGTTTCCGCTCGACGCCACCACCCAGGGCGACAACCGTTACAACGACCAGCTGCCCAACGACGGCACCAAGGCGTTTCGGGAGCAGCTGCGGGCGTTCTACCAGAAGTACCTCGATGGTCTGCAGAAGTTCGACCCGGCTTCGCTCTCCCCGAATGACCGCATCAGCTACAACATCTTCCGGTACGACCTGCAAACCAAGCTGGAGGGCCTGAAGCTGAACACCTGGATGATGCCGTTCCAGCAGTTTTGGGGCCTGCCCATCACGCTAGGCCAGTACGGGTCGGGCGAGGGCGTACAGCCTTTCAAAACCACCAAAGACTACGAGAACTGGCTGGGCCGCGTGCACGGCTTCACGGTGTGGGCCGATACGGCTATCGGCAACTTCCGGCAGGGCATGAAGGCCGGCGTGGTGCTGCCCAAGGCGCTGGTGGTGAAGATGATTCCGCAGATGCGCGACCTGGAGGTAACCGACCCTACCAAGAGCCTGTTCTACGGCCCCATCACGCGCATGCCCGCTGACATTTCCGCGGCCGATAAGCAGCGCCTCACCGAGGCTTACAAAAAGGCCATCATGGAGGAGCTGGTGCCCACCTATAAGAAGCTGGGCGACTTCCTCGAGAACGAGTATGCGCCCAAGGCCCGCGCTACTACCGGTATTTCGGGGGTGCCAGGCGGCGAAGAAATCTACCGCTACTACGTAAAGAGCTGGACCACCACCGATAAAACGCCGGAGGAAATCCACCAGACTGGCCTACGGGAAGTGGCGCGCATTCGGGGCGAAATGGAGAAGGTAAAGGCGCAGGTTGGCTACAAGGGCGACCTGAAATCCTTCTTCGAGAGCTTGAAAAAAGACCCCAAGCTCATGCCCTACAAAACGCCAGAAGAAGTGCTGAATGCGTTCCGGGCCATCCAGGCTAAAATCACGCCTAACCTGCCTAAAATGTTCGGGCGCACCCCCAAAACGCCGTTTGAAATCAGGCAGACGGAGGCGTTCCGAGCGGCTTCGGCTTCGGCCGAGTACAACCAAGGCTCCCCGGACGGCTCTAGGCCAGGTATCTTCTATATCCCGATTGTAGACGCCACCAAGTTCAACGTTACCTCGGGTATGGAGTCGTTGTTTCTGCACGAGGCCATTCCGGGCCACCACTACCAGACCTCGTTACAGCAGGAAAACACCGAGTTGCCCAAGTTTCGGCGGTTTGCGTGGTACGGGGCCATGGGCGAAGGCTGGGCCCTCTACACCGAAAGCCTGGGTAAGGAGCTAGGCCTCTACACCGACCCCTACCAGTACATGGGTGCCCTCGGCGACGAGATGCACCGCGCCGTGCGCCTGGTAGTTGATGTGGGCATGCACAGCAAAAACATGACCCGTGAGCAAGCCATCAAGTACATGCTCGACAACGAAGCCATCAGCGAGGAAGGGGCCACTGCCGAAATTGAGCGCTACATGGCTATTCCGGGGCAGGCGCTGTCGTATAAAATCGGAGCCCTAAAAATTCGGGAGCTGCGCGAGAAGTACGCCAAGCAGCTCGGCCCCCACAACGACAAGCTGCGCGAGAAGTACGCTGGCCAGAACCGCACCCACTTCAGCCTAGCCGCCTTCCACGACGAGCTGCTGAAAGATGGCGTAATGCCGCTGGCTGTGTTGGAAACCAAAATGGACAACTGGGCCGCTAACAACCGATAGGTGTAACCCTAAGTCACTAAAAAAAGCCTGAGTGCTGCGGACGACCCGTAGCGCTTAGGCTTTTTTTATGTGCAAAACTGGCCTAGAGGCCTAACACGGTGGCGCCGTTGCGCTCATCAACCAAGCGCTCTAGCCGTTGCGGATGGGTGGTAATGGTAAGCTCCATGGAGCCCGTGCCCACTTCCAGCGCCAGCAGGTGGCCGCCGTAGGCAGTAAAGTTTTTATCGGTGGCCACCCCGTGCAGGTGGAGGGCCGGCTTGCCGTCCTTCCAGGCAATGCTGCCGGTGAGGCTGGCCATTTCAGTATCGCTGAAAGATTTGGGAGCGTACTCCTTGGTTTGGGCATTCCAGAACCCAAACGTGGGGTGCCTGAACCCTAGCCCCGTAAGGCTGGCACTCGGAATCTTCTCCCGGATGGCGAGTTGCTCCAACTCCTGCAACACATTATCTCCCTGGCGCAGCACCATCAGAAAGCCAGTAGCTGTACGAATGTATTTCGGAGAGGCAGAAGTAGTAGCTGACATAACCGGTTTTGATTGCGCGTGCAGTGGGCGAGAGCCAAGGCCGCCAAGGATAAGTAAGAACAGCAGTTTTTTCATAGCGGAAACGGAACAGGTTCAGCTCAGCTATACGTCGGTCTTGCTCGTCTGCTCAGCAGAATTAAGTAAATAAGCACAAAACCCATCCTGCCAAGCGCATGTGCCCAGCAGAATGGGTTTTTATTGCTTCGAGCATACCGCTCTACAACTTCAACAGCAGAAGCGGCGCTCTACTTGCCCAACGACTCTAGTGCGTCCATGTCTTCCTGCGAAAGCGAAATAGAAGCGGCTTTCACGTTCTCCTCAAGGTGCTTCACTTTAGACGTGCCGGGGATGAGCAGGATGTTAGGCGAGCGGTGCAGCAGCCAGCTCAGGGCAATCTGCTGCTTGCTGGCGTCGTACTTCTGCCCAATCTGCTCCAGCTTGTTCAGGGCCTGGGTGTTGCCGCCGCTGAGCGGGTACCACGGAATAAAGGCCATATCGTTTTGCTCGCAGTACTCCAGCTCGGCTTCCCACTTGCGGTTATCCACGCTGTACATGTTCTGCACCGATACCACCTTCACGTACTCCTGCGCCTTCTGAATTTGCTCTACGGTTACTTCCGAAAGGCCAATGTGCTTCACCAGGCCATCTTTTTGTACCTGCTGCAAAAACTCCAGGGTCTTCTCAAATGGCACTTCGGGGTCTACGCGGTGGAGCTGGTAGAGGTCAATTTGGTCGAGCTTCAGGCGTTTCAGGCTGCCTTCCAGTGCTTCCCGCAGGTGGTCGGGGTGGGCGTTGATGGGCCACTGGTTGGGGCCTGTGCGCAGTAGGCCACCTTTAGTGGCAATAACCAGCCCAGCGCGGTAGGGATGAAGGGCCTCCGCAATCAGCTCCTCCGATACGTTGGGGCCGTAGCTGTCGGCAGTATCAATGAAATTGATGCCCAACTCCACGGCCCGCTTCAGCACCCGGATAGATTCGTCGTGGTCTTGGGGTGGGCCCCAAATGCCTTCGCCGGTAATGCGCATAGCGCCGTAGCCCATGCGGTTGACAGTCAGGTCGCCGCCCAGCGTGTAGGTGGGGGCAAATGAGATGTTGGTTTGATCAGCCATGAGAAATAGTTGGTGTTTGGAAGAATAGTGAGTGGCCTAGAAAGCTTCTGGGCTAGTACAGAAATAGGTAAACAGGTAAACCAGCAGAAAGTCACGCGCCTACTCGCAGGTTAGCAGCCAGAAGTGGCAGCTATGACGGTCAGCTAACTGCAACCGCAGCCGATGCGTAGGCAATACTTCCTCTACGCGTAATAACATGATAAAGCTTACTAATCCGGCGCTGGCTTTTGTGCTAGGCCGACTACTGCTGGGTGTCAATTTTGCGGTGCATGGGCTGGTACGGCTGCCCAAGCTGGCTGGTTTCCGGGCGGGGCTGGTGAAACAGTTTGCGGCTTCTCCGCTGCCTGCGCCGCTGGTAGAGGCCTTTGCCACGGTGCTGCCGTTTATAGAGGCGGGCATTGGCGTGCTGTTGCTGCTAGGCCTGTTTACCCGCCCGGCCCTCACCGCCGCTATGCTGGTGCTAACGAGTCTGGTCTTCGGTAGTGCCTTGCTTGAGCAGTGGGATACCGTGGGCACGCAAATGGTGTACGGCCTCTTTGTGCTGGGGCTCATCTTGCTCTGCCAGCACAACCGTCTCTGCCTCGACCAAGTAACGACTCCGGCCGCGCCGCTAGGCCAGTAGCGGCAGATTCTGCTGCCCGGCTTCGGCCATTGCAAGCCGCCTCCCGTTCAAGGAAAGACCATTCTTCCATCGACTTCCTTCCATTATTATCATGAGCAAACACCTCTGGCAAACCATCGGCTTGGGTGGCCTAGCGGGCTTCCGCAGCATGACGGCCCCCGCGCTACTGAGCAGCAACCTGCTGAAATATCATCCGCAAGCCCTGGCCGACTCGCCCCTGCGGTACCTGCAAAAACCCCTAGTGGCCCACGGCCTGAAAGTGCTGGCCCTCGGCGAAATGGGTGCCGACAAACTCCCCCAAATGCCCGATCGGATTGCCCCGCCCGTGCTGGCCGGGCGCATTGCCTCAGGTGCCCTGATTGGGGCCACCCTTTACAAAGTAAACCACGGCAGCTTACTGAATGGCGCACTGCTCGGTAGCTTAGCGGCAGTGGCTGGTAGCTACCTCAGCTTCTTTCTGCGCAAGCAAGCCACTCAAAGCTCAGGGCTGCCCGGCGGTATAGTAGGTGGCCTAGAAGACCTGTTGACCATAGGCTCGGGCCTAGCCCTCACCAAAGGCAGCCACGTGGCGCAGCCTCAGCCCCGGCGGTGGGCCCTGTAAGGCGCAAGCCGTAGTGGATAAGCAAAAAGCCCCGTAACAGTGATGTTACGGGGCTTTCTCGTAGTTGGTACGCCTACTGCTCGGGCTGGGCGCTACGGGCCGTGCCTTGTGCTTCTTGGTTACCCTTGGGCATGTTCACATTCGGAGAGCCAGGGTTGCTGGGCGAGCCTTCTAGGCCTGCCTGGGCCGAGGTTTGCTGGTCCTTCGCTGAGCCTTTGCCAATGGGCGTGTAGGCCTCATCACCTCCGCTAATGCTGTCGCGCTGGGTTTCGGTGGGGCGGGCAGGCATGGCAGTGGAGAAGTCTTGGCTGACTTGCGGGTCTTTGCCGGGAGTGTTTCTATAGTCGCAGGCGGTGAGAGACGCAAAAAGTCCGGTAGCCAGCAAAAGAGAAAGGGCGCGTTTCATACGGAAAGAATAGGATGAGTTACAAGGGAGAGGAACGGAATATAGGTAAGACGGTACTCGAGGGGTTTCAGTTACACGGATAACCTGCCGTTGCCGTTGTAGTATTGCGCATGCATTCACCCGTACCGGCCGCGGCCCTCATGAACTGGAGCGGTGGCAAAGACTCCGCCCTGGCCCTCTACCACGCCCTGCGCAACCCGCAGTTGCACGTAAAAGCCTTGCTCACCAGCGTGAACACGCACTACCAACGGGTATCAATGCACGGGGTACGGTTGGAGCTGCTGGAGGCCCAGGCCCAGCGCATTGGCCTGCCGCTCACCCAGCTCCGGCTCCCAGAAATGCCCGACATGGCCGAGTACGAAGCCCAGATGCGAGCTACGCTGGCTCCCTTACAAGAGCAGGGCATTACGCATTCGGTCTTCGGGGATATTTACTTGGAAGATTTGCGGCAGTACCGCGAACAGCAACTGGCCCGCGTGGGAATGCAGGCCGTGTTCCCCCTCTGGCAGCGCCCCAATGCAGAGCTGCTGCGCGAATACTTGGCGCTAGGCTTCCGGGCCGTGGTGGTGTGCGTAAACGACCGGTACCTCGACCAAAGCTTCTGCGGCCGCCTACTCGACGAAGATTTCCTGCGCGACCTGCCCGCCGGCGTAGACTCCTGCGGCGAAAACGGCGAGTACCACAGCTTCGTGTTCGACGCGCCCTATTTCAGTAGTCCCATTCCGTTTGAGCGCGGCGAGCTAGTGCGCCGCACGTACCAAGCACCAGCTACCAGGCAGAACTCCACCCCAACTAGCACATATGGCACTGAGGCTAGTACATCGGCTAGCCCATTTGCCGCTGGTTTCTGGTACACCGATTTGCACCTGGCCTAGCCGACCAGAATAGAGACTAAGTGTGGTGCCATTACTGCCACTGCCCGTTCTGGTAGCATAAGTTAGAGCCGGTTGCGCCCTCGCGCAGCACCCAATTCCCGGGCCGTTCCATCCAGGTGAGTTGGCCGGCCTCGTTGCTTTCGCGTGCAATATTGATGGAGCACACGTCAATGGTTTCCGTCTCAATTTTATTGACGCGTAGCTGCTCTACGTACTGCAAAGTCACCTTGCCCTCATCGAGGCAGGAAGGGTGCAGGGCAAGGTTATGGGCCGGGCTGGGCATGGCAGCGGAGGGGTAGAGCAGCCCATCAAAGGCTGAGCCCAACTGGCACGCTTCAGCAATGGCAATGGAAAGGCGGTAGTGATGGGCAGTATCGTCGTGCACGGTGCGCGTAAAGGCCCCCGTCAGGAACTGCGCTAGGGCCCGGGTATCATCGGGTAGCTGCCGCAAGGCCCAGCGCAGCGCTTGGTCACGGTCGGTGTGCGGGTCATCCACGCACACATCGGCATACCCAAAGCTAATAATGCTCAGGGGCTTTTGCGTTTGCCAGCGGCTGATAACGATGTGGTCGCCGGGCACTACGCCAGCCTCAAAAAACGGAGGGTGCCACGTAGCGCTGCAGTAAAACATGGGGGATCCTTCCCGATTGGCGCGCTGGTCGCGCACAACTCGCTCAGCCGGTGGATACGAAATATCGCGCACGTATTCTGGCCGCTTCTTGCTCACAATGCCCCGGTACAGCACCATGCCCGGCGCAAAGGTGAGGCAGCGTAGTGTTTGGCCTTCTAGTAACTGCTGCACCCGCTTAGCAAGCTCATCAATGGAGTGCTTGCGCAAATCAAGATGGCGCAGGGAGGCAAGCTGACGGCTGAGAGGTTCAGCCCCAGTGGGTGGTCTGGAGGGGGAGGAAGCCATAAAGAAAGTAACAACGAGTCTCTACCCCCAGTGGCCTAGGGCGTGGGTCTAGGCCACTGGGGGCGGAAACAAGTGGGGTGGTGAATGACTACAAGCGCCGGCCCTAGCTAGGGCTAGCGGCTAGTCTTCATACTCATCGTACTCGTCGTACTGTTCCTGTTTGTTTTTCCGGTTGGCCCACAGTAAGCCACCAGCTAGGGCAAGGCCGGCACCAATCAGCCATAGCGGAATGCGCGGCGCTACGGGAGGCGGTACCGAGCGTACGCCCGTCTCGTCGGTTTGGGCGGGGTGGCCTACGTAGCGTCCGTGCATGGGCACTGCCTTCTGATCAAAGTGCTCCACCAAGTCGGCGAGTTGCTGGCTTAGTTCTGCGCCGCGCATCGGGATGCCGTGCCCCGTAGCTGCCACTCGGGGCAGCAGGCCGGCCAGTCGCTCCACCGATTGGCGAGCCAGGTCCCAGTCGGGCGTAAAATACATGGGCGGGCCGTGCACTTCCTGCTTCTGCACCCACACCGACAGCGCCGACTCCTGCTTGGTGGTCACGAAAGCATCACCGGCCAGCAGCACCTTATCCTGCTCCCGGAAAAACGACACGTGGCCCGGGGCGTGGCCCGGCGTAAATATCCAGCGCCAACCCGGCAGAAACGGCACCGAGCCATCATCGGGCAGGGCCTTTACCCGGTCGCCCAGGTCAACGGGGTCTTTCGGGTATAAGAACGACAAGGCGGCCATGGCTCCACCACCCACAGTAGGGTCTGGGGGCGGATAGGCAGATTGCCCGGTTAGATAGGGTAGCTCCAAGGGGTGCGCATACACCGGCACATCGGGCCACTGCTCCAGTAGATAGTGTAGGCCACCCACGTGGTCGAAGTGACCATGCGTGAGCAAGATGGCCGCCGGCGGATTATCCGCCCCAAACAGTTCCTGGGCGTGATGATGCAGCTTGGGTCCTGAGCCAGGCAGGCCGGCATCTACCAGCACCCACGGGTCGGTGGGGGCGTCGGGGTTGCGCACGTAAAACAGGTTCACGAACACGTTGCGCAGCCCCCAGATACCCGGCTCCACATGGAACAGGGTGGGGGTGTTAGCACGATTAGTTTGGTTTGCCATAGCAAAGCGGGGTTAGGTAAGGAATGAGAGCCAAGTAGGTTTTCAGATGCAAGAGCAGGGTGTGTTTACGGAGCGCAGCCGCAGAGCAGTTCGCGCGTGGGCGGCGGTACTTTGTAGTCGGGCTGCGATACTTCTTTCATGTATATAACATCGAGCTGCCGCAGAGGTGGGTTGGCAGGGTTCTCGTGCCAGATGCGCAGCAGGTAATTGCAGTAATACGGGCGCATGTAGCTGTTGTCTACGAACAAATAATTCTCAGAGTACTTACGCCACCGGTCGTTTTTGAAAAGCGAAACCACCGAGGCTGGTTTGGCATAGGTAAGGGCCGCGCCCTGGCGGTTGAGGTCTACGTGGTGGCCGTCTTTGGTGGTGCCGTCCAGGATGTACCAGCCGTCGTCTTTGAAAACAGAAGGCGCAAACATACCCCAGTGCTGGTCTATGCGCGTTAAGAAGCCAATCCACCGCAAGGGGGCTTTCATGGCATACTCGGGCTTGATAATGGAGTCGAGGTTCCACCAGCAGATGTATACCAGCAAGCCAATTACTAGGCCCTCGCGAAGACTGCGCAACCACCCCCACAGCCCCTCCGACAACGACCAGGAGGTTTCTACGCGCAGGTGCACGGCCTGCCGCCAGGTAGCCAGGCGGGGCTGTAGAGGGGCCAGCCGCGCCGCCACCTTAGGGCCGAGCCGCTGTGCCCGGGGCACTATGTGTTTTTCCAGCCAATCCATGGCCGATGGCGGCAACAGGCCTAGCACCGAAGCCATGTTGATGATGAAGAAGAGGCCTACAAACAGCGTCAGGCTGATGCCGAGGTGAAAGCCGTAGAGCACAAACACGAACAGCAGACGCCACCACTTCACCCCAAACGGAATGAACAGAACGAAGGGCAGCAGCAACTCCGTCCGGTAAGTAGCCAGCGTGAGGAAGCGTAACAGCTCGGGGTAGTGATAAATCAGCCGTCCGCCCGGCATCAGCACCTGGTCGAGACTGAGAGCGTAGTAAAGGGCCGTACCGTCGCGGCTCCACTCGGGGCTGCTTTTCAGCAGAGCCGTGCACCAGTACACCAAGCATATTTGCACGATGTAGGCCACCGTGGCCGCGCTGAAGTAGGTGAGCTGGGCGGGCGCTGGTTGCCGGCGTGCATCAAGCGAGTATACCCGCCCCCACGGCAGGAAAAAGCCCCAGAACAACAGCATCCGCAATAGGTCGTCGCCGCCCTGCAGGATTAGGGGGTTGCGGTTCTGCAACGACACCAGCAGCAGCCACGAGATAAACGTGGCCAACCGCGTTTTGTAGCCCAGCAGTAGAGCTATGGCAGCTAGTGCCGCAAATAAAAAAAGCACCGCCTGCACTTGCCATAGGCCACTGCTGGTGTGCAACGAGAAAACGTAGGGGTTCCATAAATGCTCGTAGAGCACCGACAAAGGCAGCACGCCCATGTTGGAATAAAAGGCTTCTAAATCGGTGCTGCGAATACCCAAATCGAGCAGCACCACCGCCGCCACTGCGGCGCGGAGGAGGGCCAGGGCCCGGAGGTCGACGACGAAAGGACTGCGAAGTAGCGTTAGAAACCGGAGCATGCCGTGCCAGGTGGGCGTAAAAGAAAACAAAAGGCGGAAAGGCGCTACCACTACTCATGGTCGGCCTTTCCGCCTTCTGAGCTATCCAATGGGTACCGTCAGACTTGCCTTAACGGGTAGTTGACCCGCTGGTTGTGCCCGAGGTGGTAGACCCAGAAGTAGAACTGCTGCTCGTAGAGCCGCTACCTGTTGAGCTTCCGCCGGTGCTACCCGAAGCCGAACGCCCACCAGTGCTGCTGCCCGATGTAGTACGGCTACCGCTGGTGGAGCGGCTGCCGCTAGTAGAGCCCGCGGTGCTGCTCATACGGCCTGAGCCTGACCCGGCGCGGCTCCCCGATTTCATAGAGCCACTCGTGCTGCCCCCACTCGTGGAATTTCCCGATCTGGAAGTGGAGCCGCTCGTGCTGCCCGACATAGAGCCCCGAGAGCCGCCGGAGCCTGACGTAGACCCACCAGAGCCTGAAGTAGAGCCGCCGGAACCCGAGGTGGTGCCCCCTGAACCGGAGGTGGAGCCACCAGTAGTGGTGCCTTGGCCGAAACTGCCTTCAGGCATAGTGACTGCTACAGCGGTGGGCTTGGCTGGGGTCAAAAAACCAAAGGCCGCCGTATTGGAAGACAACGCAAGTGAGGAAGCCGTCAGGGCCAATGCCCACATAGAAAATGAGGTACTTTTCATACAGAGGGAAAGTGAATGATGAGGTGGAGTAAGGCAAGCAGTGAAAAAGCGCAGCCGTAGAGATTGGTATGACAGGCTGGGTAGTGAGGCCTAGCCGCCGGTTGAGCCCGCCGTGGAGCCGCTGCCCGACGTGCTACCCGTAGTACCCCCAGAGCCCGTAGTGGAGCCGGCACCACTCGTGCTACCCGCCGTAGTACCCGAACCGCCCGTAGTGCTGGCACCGTTGGTGGGGTTGCCATTCCCCGCCGCGTCGCCAACTCCTGCCGTACTGCCCGTACTGGCCCCCGACTTACTGCTGCCATTCGCTCCGCCTGTATCACCACCACCATCTCGGGGTACCATTTCGCTATTGACATTAGAGGTGCCCGAAGTAGACATGGTATCAGTGGCGCCGTTGCCGTTCAAATCAGCTTTGTCGTCGCGGGTAGTCCCGTTACAGGCTCCCAGCGAGAGGGAAGTACCGAGTAGTGCCAGCACTACGTGCATGCGTTTCGTATTCATGATGAGAAAGAGTTGCCAGGCCACGGTGCTATGGGCCTGTGGTGGAGAATAAAAAACAGCTACTGCCCCGGCTACTTCTCTAGCCGGGGCAGTAGCTGAAGAAAGCAGACTTAGGTAGTGGAACCGCCCGTGGTGCCACCAGACGTAGTACCACCGGACGTGGTGCCACCGGACGTGGTACCGCCAGAAGTAGTACCGCCAGATGTGGTACCGCCGGAGGTAGTACCGCCAGAAGTAGTTGTACCAGAGGTAGTACCTCCCGAGGTAGTCGTGCCAGAAGTGGTACCAGATGTAGTGCCCCCTGAGGTAGTGGTACCAGAAGTAGTGGTGCCCGAGGTGGTGCCTCCAGAAGTGGTAGTCCCGGAAGTAGTGCCGGAGGTGGTAGTACCAGCAGTGGTTCCAGCGGTAGTACCTGCCGTAGTACCCGAGGTAGTCCCTGTAGTGGTACCAGATGTGGTACCCGAGGTAGTACCCGACGTTGTACCTGAAGTAGTGGTGCCCGAAGTAGTACCAGATGTGGTACCCGACGTTGTACCGGAGGTGGTGCCTGAGGTAGTAGTTCCGGAGGTTGTTGTGCCAGAGGTTGTGCCCGAAGTGGTACCAGAAGTAGTGCCGCTGGTAGATCCACTAGTGGTACCGCTTGTGGTTCCGCTCGTAGTACCACTGGTTGTGGAAGGGGTCGTTGAGTCGTCATCGTCGTCGCAGGAGGTCATTCCCAGCGACACACCGAGGAGCAGAGTTGGGGCAATAATTAACCAAATTTTTTTCATAGCTCAGAAAGGTTTGGAAGGGCGAAATTATCTCCGGCTATACGGCCATTTGGTCCAGTCCTTTGCAAAATCGGCCTATGAATAAATACGGTTTTTTTAAGGTAATTACCTGATTTATAACTACGTATAAATGCTGTTGTCGCCATGATGTCTTGAGAGAGTAGACATGCGGTGCTCGGGAAAAATCATAAGCCGCTACTAGGGCGCCTTCCATTACAAGTAGTGCTGAATCACGGTCTTGCAGGCCCCAATAGCTGGGCCAGGCGACGGATGCGGCTATTTATAAACATGGGTACTAATGGGCCCTTAATCCGAGCTAAGAGCAAAGCCCTTTAGAATATTCAATTAGGAGAAAGCCACTCCAAGCCCGCCCGCCCGTATAAAGCCGGAGAACATCTGATTTTCTATCACCTAGTCTGCGCACAGCTTATGCCTGCTACCATTCTGTTCGACGGGGTCTGCAACCTGTGCAATGGCTTTGTTCAGTTTGTCATTGGTCGTGATGCAAAGCAGCATTTCCGGTTTGCCTCCTTGCAGTCAGAAGTTGGGCAGGAATTGCTCAGGCAACATGGCCTAGAGCCCGCCATTACCCCAGAAACGGTTATCCTTCTGGAAAATGGTCAGGCCTATGCGTACTCAACGGCGGTACTGCACATTTTGCGGCGGCTAGGCGGTGGCTGGCGTTGGTTGTACCTGGCTCGCGTGTTGCCTAAGCCACTGCGAGACGCCGCTTACCGTTTTGTGGCCCGCCACCGCTACCAGTGGTTTGGGCAGCAGGAAGCCTGCCTCTTACCCACTCCCGCTTTGCGGGCACGCTTCCTGTAGCTTAGCGCTGCGCCGAGCCCAACTAGTACTGGCCTAGGCCAGATGTGACTACTTTCGGCCTTTGCGCGCACGTAATCACGCTTTTCACCATAGGCCACTTGGGCCGTTTCTGCTATTTCCAGCTCGTATGCAAGCACTTGTTTTAGAGGGCATCAATCAGCCACTGCAACTGCAAGAAGTTCCTACCCCAACCCCGGCTCCCGGCGAAGTACTCGTGCAGCTTTACGCTGCTGCCCTCAACCACCGCGACGTCTGGATTCAGAAAGGGCAATATGCCGGCCTAAAGTTTCCGAGCATTGTAGGCTCCGATGGAGCAGGGGTAGTTGTGGCGGTAGGGGAAGGAGCCCCGGCAGCGTTGCAGGGCCAGGCAGTAGTCATCAACCCTGGCCACGATTGGGGAAATAACCCCGCCGCCCAAGCCCGCAAGTTTACCATTCTAGGCCTGCCTCACCAGGGCACGTTTGCTGAATATGTGAGCGTGCCGGCGCAATACGTGCAAGCCAAGCCCGCCCATCTCTCGTTTGAGCAGGCCGCGGCATTGCCCCTAGGAGGCGTAACTGCCTATCGCGCCGCTTTCACCCGCGCCGGGCTGCAAGCCGGTGAGCGGGTCCTGATTTCGGGTATAGGCGGGGGCGTAGCAATACTGGCGCTGCAAATGGCTGTTGCCACCGGGGCTGAGGTATGGGTAACTTCGAGTTCCGAAGAAAAAATTGAAAAAGCCATAGGCCTGGGCGCTAAAGGCGGTATCAACTATAAAAGCGAAAAATGGGCTGCTGAGCTAACCAAGCGCGCTGGCGGTAGTTTTCAAGTTATCATCGACAGTGCCGTAGGACCTGGGTTTAATGACCTGCTGGATGCCGCAGCCCCCGGTGGCCGCATAGTATTTTATGGCGCCACGGCAGGCGCCATGCAAGATGTGCCACCCGCCAAAATCTTCTGGAAACAGCTCTCCATTCTTGGGTCAACAATGGGCACAGAGCAAGATTTTGCGGCAATGATACGCCTGGTTGAAAAGCATCAGCTGGTGCCTGTGGTAGATGAAGTAGTGCCTTTTGCGGAGGGGGAATCGGCTATGCGCCGCATGGCTGATGGTCTGCAGTTTGGCAAGCTAGTGTTACGTATAACTGCTTAATAAACAAATCCTTATTGATGGGGTGGTGCTTAGAAAAAGACAAGAAAAAGCAGGGTGCTGCGGAATGATACGGCCGACGATTCTGTTATACTCTCGACAGAATTACTTGCGACACACACTCTTCTCCTTTCAACATGAAAGCACCTGCTGAATACCTGAATTGCCCAGTTTTTGAGCTGACGTATCCCACGGGTGAGGCGGCAGAGTCAGTGCCTGTAGTGGCCTACAATGACGCTGTGCAGGCGATTGAAGCCGCCTTGGCCGATGCGGAGAAGTACAAATATTTGCTCATGCGTGCCCTGCGTCGCCATGCGGATCAAACGCAGATGACTTATCCGGCAATGGCACCCACTCCGCTCCCAAGCGAAACCGATGACACCCCCGTTTGGCCGCTCTATCCAGATATGGCCGCGTAACAGTTTTCCTTTGGCTATAATGCACTAGGCCACTCCCGCCGCCGGGAGTGGCCTAGTGCATTATAGGTAGATGCAGTTACAATGCCGAATCGAACATCAAAATCCTTAGTTGATTACGAGCTTTTGCGTGCCCGTGACTTTGTCGCTCTGCACAGTAACAAAATACAACCCTGCCGGTAAGCCCTGAACGGAAAGTTTAGCAGTGGTGCTGTTTACAACCTGCCGTAGCATCACTTTACCACTAGCAGTCTGAATTGATACTTGGTAGGCACCAGGCGTGTTCTCTAAATTAAGATGTACGAAGTCTTGCGTCGGGTTCGGATAAACCCGGAAAGTTGCAGATGCTTTGGCCTGCTTCGTGCCCAACACCGCGAATGACTGGTTGAAATATGAATCTAAAAAAGCTAGGCGCTTTGTAACCCAGGTTGAGGTATGCGTCAATTGAGTTGTATTAGACTGAAAGTTAGGCCAAGCCAGAGGTTCACGATCGTAAACAGCGTTTGTAGACAAATACTCGTGATTTGCCCGGAGCTTGCCCAAAATGTTTTCCTCAGTAAGTACTGAGGCTCGGAGTTCAGTCCAACGCTGCTGCACTGCAGCACGGAACCCGCCGACTGCGTAGTCTTGTAGCAAGCGTTCATATAAATTGTTAGAGATGATATCGTTGGTGATATGTATATCTTCTCCTACAACGCCATTTCCTAACACAGCATCTAAGTCCCAGGGAACAAAGAAATAAGGCTCATTGGCTTTGTACTTTGCTAGGTATACGTTTTTAGCTACGTTATCAGTAGCCCTCAGCACATTAATGAAAATGAAATAATCAACTGCATTCTTAAAGTGAATTTTGCTTTTGTAAGTAGCATAAAATTCATCATTAGGACTTTTGGCAACGAACTCTACAAAATCGTGTAGGTTTTTCCAATCAATTACTTCGTCAGGAAACTCATACTCAAAGCCAGACCATTCACTGCTATTGTTATTATAAGTTGGTGCATCAATAAATAGTGCAGCAGGCTTCCAATCGCTGCCTTTATAAAGCTCACCTCTAATCTTATCGCTATACTTCTTTAATTGTAATTGTTTGTTGTCAATTCTTTCACCGACTGCGTATAATCCCTTGTATTCATTATTGATAAATAGCTCGGCGTATTGTAGCTGAATGCCATTTACTGCTTTAGGTTCATCCGCTTTATAATAGATTTGGTGCATTTCCTGCCACAAAGCATTAGCAGATTTGCTAGTAGCGCGCGTGGGCTCGTTGTATAAAGCTTGCAAATTCCAGTCATCATCATTCCGCATATTTAGCAAGCTAAAATCGCGTGTGGTGTTCCCTACTGTATCTTCCCAGAACTCAATTCTGTATGATTTTTTGGGAAATGACTGAGAAAGCCCGCCCCGTACTTCTATACCTAAGTTAGAGGTAATAAGATTCCCATTTGTCTCCGACATAGCGAAGATGGCATATGCCCGCGGCTCGTCGGCAATAATGTGCTTGGTATTGATTTCGATTATTGGCAGCTGCGTGAAGTATAAAGAATACGGCTCCTTATCAAGGGTAACCGAGTAGCTTTTGCCAACGGTTAGATCTTGTACTTCATCAACAAACGCATACTCTTTGTCGGAGGCTGTTATGCCCTTGATATGTTCGTATTGAGCATTGATTTGCTGTACATCCTGATTTACTAAAATTATTTTCTTGACATGATCTACGTGATACATGCCAGAAGAAATAGTGACTGACTCGCTCGTCTGTGCAAAACAGGTTGAAATGGCAGAAGTGCAGAGTAGTATAAAAGATTGTAGCGTAAAAAGTTTTTTTCTCATATGTGGTAAAATGTTGTAGAGCCGTATGGTAGCAAGCCTGTTTGGCCTAGATGTGTAAGTACTAGGCTTAATAAGTACGGAAATAAGATCTGGGCATTGCGTGCGTAATAAGCACGCAATAAGTTGCCTGCATCGCACTATATGATGCAGTAAATAGTAGAAGCTAAAAATTCACTTAGTAGGTCTGTGCTAAACCTTATTTAGCCTAATTGAGTAAGCTGATGCCTGTATGGTTGCATTTCTAAACGAGAAAAATTCTAATAAATACGTAACAGTGATTTGTAAAATAAGGGCCTGTTGCACCACTTGTAAAATCAGGTTGCGAAGGAACTATAAAAAATGTAATTAGTTTAATGACAGGAGCTAGATTCTTGCTTTGTTAGTATCTTGAATTGAAAAAATCAAAAAATAGGTGAAATTTACCTCTCTTACTTTAATCCGGGTACTTTGCACAGCTGTAGCTTGCTCCTTCCTGATACCGTATAGTGCCCTTGCACAACGGTTTGCTGCCGTTGGCGATTTTGGGTATGCTGGTCGTCCTGAGCGAGACGTAGCTAACCTGATCAATAGCTGGAACCCTGAATTCGTTATCACCCTCGGCGACAATAACTACGATCTGGGTGATGGGAAAACGATTGATGCTAACATCGGCCAGTACTATCAGGCGTACATTGGTAATTACCAGGGCAAATACGGCCCAGGTGCTTCTACAAATCAATTCTTCCCTTCTTTAGGTAATCACGATCTGTACACTGGCAACGGGCAGCCTTATTTCAGCTACTTCACGTTGCCCGGTAATGAGCGCTACTATGACTTTGTTCGAGGCAACGTACACTTCTTTGTACTGAACAGTGATCCACTGGAACCCGATGGAGTTTTGAGCACATCCGTACAAGCACAATGGTTGCAGCAGCGATTAGCGCAGTCTCCGGAGATTTGGAAAATCGTGTATTTCCATCATGCAGCTTATTCTTCAGGGCCGCATGGCAGTACTGTGGCTTTGCAATGGCCGTTTCGAGCCTGGGGCGCATCAGCCGTCATAAATGGCCATGACCACCACTATGAAAGAATAATGACCGATGGCATTCCCTTTTTTGTGAATGGCCTAGGTGGGCGAAGTGTGTACCAAACGTACACTCCCGTCCCCAACAGTCAGATTCGGTACAGTGGTGACTTTGGAGCCATGCTGGTACAAGCCTCGACCGATAGCTTGAATTTCCAGTTTATCACGCGCAACAATAAACTCATTGATACTTACACACTGCACCGGGCTCCTGTAACTAGCTCAGCCCCCGGCCAGGTGTTGCAGCTTACCGTTCAGCCTAACCCCCTCACAGAAGTAGGGCGCATTGAGTTCACGCAACCTAATTACGCGCTAACTATGGTGCGAGTATTGGACGTGCATGGTCGCGAAATAATTCGTCTCCATGAGGGCTGGCTAGCTCCGGGCCGGCAGAGCGTGCGGTGGGAGCGCGGCACGTTGGCGGCGGGCGTATACCAAGTGCAGGTAGTCAGTGGGGCCACCACACAAACGGTGCGCTTGCTGGCTTTATAAGGCCTTAGCTGAGTGGTTGCTGGTCAGAATGCGCTTCCCCAGCTCACGGGCTAACTTGGCTGCTTGCTCTCGTAATTCTGGTACCGCGGTTGACTCAAAGTAGGCCGGGCGGCGGCTAGGACCTATTGTGAACAGTACCGGTGAGGCAATACCGTCTTGAGAGAGTAAGGCTCCACAAGCATCACTCTGGATTCCAAGCCGTAGTACATCCGGACATAAGTAGCCAGCATCGCGCAGGCTCAGCACGGCGCGGTCCGTTATCCGGTTATAATCAAGTAAGGGACCGGTGCAATTTATTACGTGAGTGGCGGTTACATGCCGGGGCGCATGCCCTGGGCGATGCACCGTTACCTGTAATTCCTCGCCAGCGGAAGTAAGCTCCCGCACGCGTCCAGTTTCCATGCGAAGTGAGCCATCCTGCAGCATACGCTCAATGATTGCGGCATTTTGCGGAGGGCTGCGGTGGCGTATTACTGACCACAGCCCTGCTACGTGCCGCAAAAATCTGGCTTGCTCTTCCAGCGGCCACGCGGCCCAGATGTGGCCTAGGTGAGGGCGTAGCGAATCAATGACCGCACGCCAGTTGATACCCGCTGCGGTAGCCTTGCGCACGTGCTGCCGGATTATTTTCACTACTGCCAGTACCTGTGTTTGGCCTGCAAGCTCGCTAGCATAAAAGCTTGGGTACGGCTCAACATACGTTTCGTGCGCCTCCGGCCACCGGCTACGCCCCGATACCACTGTAACGCTGCCCCGGTGTCCGTCGGCCTGGAGGCCGAGTAGAACATCCACGGCGGTTAAGCCCGAGCCAATCAGTAGAACAGTATCATCAAGCCCGATGCTTCGCAGCGCTCCTTGCGCCCAAGGGTTACTGTGGTAGTAGGGGGTAGGTCCAGATGACGGTGAGAAACTAGATGGCAGCGGCGGGAAATTACCCATTGCCAGTACCACATAGTCACTCTGAATTTCCTGGCCATCGGCGAGGCGCACCGTAGCTGTGTTGTTATCGGGGGCTAGCTCTATGGCTACTGCCGCTTGCGCTTGCCAGTAGCACCGAATACCATTGGATGACGGCCACTCCAGTACCTGATGGGTAAGCTGTTGCAGATAGCGGCCATACACTTGGCGCGAGCAGAAATCTTGTTGAAATTCAGCCGCATCAGTAAGGCGCAACCAGTTTTGAAAATGGTCGGGCTGGTCGGGGAAGGCGCTCAAGAACTGGCTCTGCACATTCATCCGGTATTCGGGCCGCCGGGCAGTGTAGGCCAGTCCGGGCCCAGGCGTCAGACGAGGCTCTATCAGATGTACGTCGCAGGCGTAGCGCTGAGTCATCGGTAAACGAGCCAGCTGCACTGCCAGCATTGAGCCGGAAAAGCCGCCTCCTACAATTGTGATAACTCGTCGTTGCACCTAATCAGCTTATAGAGTACGCAAGGGACTATCATTAGCTACTGCAATAGCAGAAGCAGAGGCTTCATCAAAATATTGATAAAGTATCATGTTTTGATGAAGCTTGGGCTGTAAGTAAGGCATTCTTACCGAAAGATTATTCGACTTGCTCTTGTGTGGCCTAGGGCAGGCGTCTTTATCTCCGGCCGCTTGAATGACGGGTGACTTCATGGAATATGAAGACATAATCAGAGCACTCTGCTGCTTTTGCCACAACTACACAGTCGGCAAAAGCAGCAGAGTGCTCACAAAGTTTAAACGGCCTTGGAAGGTCTAGTAGTAATTGCCCGTTACTAGGTAGTTGCGCACGTAGTCATTAATACCATCTTCTAGGCGCGTGAACGGCCGGTTGTACCCAATGCCACGTAGCTTCTGCATATCGGCCTGCGTGAAGTACTGGTATGTGTCGCGGATGTCCTCGGGCGTGTCGCGAAAGTGAATGTCTGCGGTGCGGTCGAGAGCGGCGAAGGTGTTCAGCGTTAGGTCAAGGAAGGTGCGCGCCTCTCCAGTGCCCAGGTTGTAAATGCCTGAGTGCTGGCGGTTGTGCATCAAGAAATAGCACACTTCCACCACGTCTTTCACATACACAAAGTCGCGCTTCTGCTCACCGTCGGCATACTCAGGGTTGTGCGAGCGGAATAGGGTCATGGAGCCAGTATCCTGAATCTGCCGGAAGGCGTGCAGAATTACAGATGCCATACGGCCTTTATGGTACTCATTAGGCCCGTAGACATTGAAGAACTTTAGGCCTGCCCAGAAGAATGGCTTTTCCGGCTGGTTGACGGCCCAATTATCAAAGTCGTTTTTGGAGTCGCCATAGGGGTTAAGGGGGCGCAACAGTGGGAGCAGAGCATCATCATCGGAGTAACCGAGTGTGCCAGAGCCGTACGTGGCCGCCGACGACGCGTACACCAGTGGTAATTGATACTGACAGCACGCCTGCCACATTTTCTTCGAGTACTCTAGGTTGAGCACGTTCAGAATGTCGCGGTTCTGCTCTGTGGTATCGGTGCGGGCTCCGAGGTGAAAGATAAACTCAACCTGCTCGTGGTTGGTATCAAGCCACTCGAAGAAACCTTCCCGGTCTACGTATTCGCGCAGGTGCTTGCCTTTCAGGTTGGCGAGCTTACGCTCCTCATTAAAATTGTCCACCACCACGATATCGTTGAAGTTGGCGGCATTGAGGCGGGTGACTAGGCAGCTGGCAATAAAGCCGGCCGCTCCGGTAACAACTATCATAAGGCGGAGATTTTGCTCAAAAGTAGCGAGATGTAGCGGAACGCTCGTGGTCGGGGGTAGGAGTAAAAGAGAAGGACAGGCCTAGGCCATGTATGTTTACGCTGCAGAGACTGTGGGTACCATTTTCTGTAGTGCCGTGCGCTACCTTTGCCCGCATGGTTTCCCTCCGGTTTCTTCCATTTCTGCTGCTAGGCCTAGCAGTTGCCTGTCGGCCTGATACCAGCGCTGATACTACGAACACCCCCGTTACCAACGCTCCTCAGCAGGTCAAAGATGATCTGGGCCGTACGGTGACCATACCTGCTCACCCGCGCCGGATCATGGCCTTGGCCCCGTCTATGACGGAAATGTTGTACGCCGTGGCCGATACCAGCACCATCATTGCCCGCACGCAGGCCTGTGATTATCCGGCGGTTGTAGTACACAAGCCCGTGGTCAGCAGCTACCCCCTCGACCTGGAGCGCTTAGTAGCCATGCACCCCGATGTAGTATTCACCGTCAGCGGTATTACCTCTCCCGACGATGCTGCGCGCTTGGAGCAGCTCGGCATTCCGGTGTATTATCAGCAGTACGAAACTGTAGAAGATGTACTGCGTGGAATGCAAGACCTAGGCCACTTGCTGGGCCGTGAGCAGCAGGCCCGCCATCTCACGGATTCATTGCAGGCAGAACTGCGCCTCCTGACGCCCGCAACTGGGAAAGCTCCGCGCGTGCTGGCTATCACTTGGCAAGACCCTATTTACGTGTATGGGCAGAACACGCTGTTCACAGATAAAATCAAGTTAGCTGGCGGCCAAAACGCCGTGACGGAGAAGTTTGCCCAGCCATATCCGGCCCTGACCCGGGAATACATTTTGAAGCTAAACCCTGATGTGCTGATTGGGGGCCGCTTCGGTAAGCTCGATAGTACGTTCTTCAAGAATTATCCTGAGTTGCGCCGCATCAAGGCCTACCAAACCCGGCAGGTATATCCGGTCACGGGCAACCTGATGGAGCGCCCGGGGCCTCGCACCATAGAGTCGGTACGGGAGCTGCAGCGCATTCTTGCGCAGAGTGCCACTAGGCCACTACCTCAATAGGCAGCCCATGAATCGCTCTGCCCTTCCTTGGCTTATAGCCAGCCTGCTACTGACGGTGCTGCTGCTGACAATAGGTTTGCGGGTGGGAAGCTACGAAACCGACTACGCCCTCGTTACGCGCGCCTTGCTGCGTTACAATCCGCGTGACCCTGCTCAATTGGTGCTAGTGGAGCTGCGGCTGCCGCGGCTGCTGCTAGCCTTGCTTGCCGGCGGTGGCCTAGCCTTTAGCGGCTACCTGATGCAGGCCATGGTCAATAACCCCATGGCCGACCCGTATCTGCTAGGCACGGCCTCCGGTGGAGCACTAGGCGCCATCCTCACGTTTGCCTTCGTGCCTAGTTTGGTAGTAAGCGGCATTTACTTACCACCCGTGGCTGCTCTGGTCGGAGCTCTGGGCACTACCTTGGTAGTGGTGGTGCTCGGCACGCGGCGTGGGCAGCTTATTCCTACCCAAATGTTGCTGGCGGGCGTAGCCATTGGCTCCCTCATGACGGCCTTAGGCGGGCTCCTTACTTTCCTGGCCAGCTCCCAGGAAAAGCTGCGCTCCATTACCTTCTGGGCCATGGGTGGGTTTGAGAAAGCTAGTTGGAGTGTGCTCCCGTACCCTGCGTTGGCCTTGCTGACTGGCCTAGCCGTATTTGCAGCTGTGCAGAAAGACCTGAATATTTTGCTGCTAGGAGAGGAACGGGCACAAGCACTGGGCGTAAATGTAGCTCGCACCCGCTGGATTCTACTGCTGACCTCCTCTTTGCTTACCGCCTGTGTAGTAGCTCTGTGCGGGCCCGTAGGCTTTGTAGGCCTGATGGTGCCCCACCTTACGCGGTGGGCACTGGGTGTCACGGGCCGCGCCAACTTATTGCTCTGCGCTTTGCTGGGCGGTAATTTCCTACTGTTCTGCGACCTACTAGCCCGGCTACTTTATCCGCCCGCCGGATTGCCCGTTGGCCTGGTCACAGCCCTGTTCGGCGTACCGTTCTTCGTATATTTGCTGCGAAAACAAGGGTCTTAGGGTCTTGGCGACTTAGAGTCTTGGTTGACGGGCAGTAGTACTTGTCAACGTAGCTTCCAAGACCCTACGTCCCGAAGACCCCAAGACCCTATTCAATGGTATACATCAGCCGGCAGGAACATTTCAACGCGGCCCATAAGCTCTATAACCCCAACTGGAGTGAGGAGCGCAACCGCGAAGTCTTCGGCCCCTGCGCCAACGCCAACTGGCACGGCCACAATTACGACCTCATCGTTACCGTCAAGGGCAAGCCCGACCCCGAAACTGGTTTCGTCATCGACCTGAAGCAGCTCAGCACCGTCATCCGCACCCACGTAGTAGACCAGGTCGACCATAAAAACCTGAACCTCGATGTGCCCTTTATGCACGGGCAGCTGGCCAGCACGGAAAACTTAGTCATTGCCTTCTGGAAGATACTGCAGCCTGAAATTGAGCGTATTTCACCTGCCCGCTTGCACAGCATTAAGCTCTATGAAACGCCCCGCAACTTTGTGGAGTATTTCGGCGAGGAATAAGTAAAGAAAGAGTAAGCCCTGTCATTCCGACGCAGGAGGAATCTGGGTTGATCCAATAGAAAACTGCGTTGGAACGACAGACAGCACCTTACCTGTCTCGGCCCGTTTCTGCTTACAGATTCATACATGAAATATTACCTGATAGCTGGCGAACGGTCCGGCGACTTCCACGCCGCTAACCTCATGCGCTCCTTAAAAGAGCAGGATCAGCAGGCTGAGTTCCGGTGCTGGGGCGGCGACATGATGCAGGCTGCCGGCGGCGAGCTGGTGCACCACTACCAGGAAATGGCCATCATGGGTTTCTGGGAAGCCGCTACTAGTATTCTTAAGCTGCGGGGGTACCTCAAAGAGTGCCAGAAAGATCTACTGGCCTACCGGCCCGATGTAGTGATTCTGGTAGACTATGCGGGGTTCAACATGCGCATTGCCAAGTTTGCCAAAGCCCATGGCATCAAGGTGTTTTACTACATCTCCCCCAAAATCTGGGCCTGGAACCAGGGCCGGGTGCATCAGGTGAAAGAAGTAGTAGACCGCATGTTCGTGATTCTGCCCTTCGAGGAAGAATTTTACCAGCGTTTCGACTACAAAGTAGATTACATCGGCAACCCCACCGCCGATGCCGTTGCCGAGCACCAGAAGTCCGAGGACTTCTACACCCGCAATAACCTCGACCCAAAGCGGCAGATCATTGCGGTGCTGCCCGGCTCGCGCAAGCAGGAAATCGAGGAGATGCTCTACGAGATGGTGGCCATCCTGCCGCCCTTTCTCGACTATCAGTTCATCGTGGCCGGCGTTGATAATCTCGACCGGAACTACTATTCCAACTTCGAGCGCAATAACGTCCGCATCGTCTTCGATCAGACCTTTGATCTGCTGGCTCACGCTTCGGCGGCTCTCGTTACCAGCGGTACCGCTACCCTAGAAACGGCCCTATTTGATGTGCCTCAGGTAGTGTGCTACCGTACCAGCGCCGTGTCGTACGCCATTGGCAAGGCTGTTATCAAAGTGCCCTACATCTCGCTCGTAAACCTCATTGCGGGCAAAGAGGTAGTAAAGGAGCTAATTCAAGGCGATTTCACCGCCCGCAACCTCGTTCCCGAACTCAAGAAGGTCCTAACCGACGAGGCCTTCATTACCCAGCAGAAAGCCGGCTACGCCGAAATCCGCGAGAAGCTAGGCCAGCAGCGCGCCGCTGAAAAGGCCGCTAAGCTGATGGTGGGATATTTGAGTGAATAGCGCTTGTCTAACTAGACGCTTTTTCTCAATCCCATGATAGCAAGACTCATTCTGTTTGCCATTTTCCTTATAGCCATGACACCCGAGCAAGCTATTGGGCAAATATTTACTGGCAGTGTCAATGCTCACGCATTAAAATTAGCGGCACCTACTGTCCTATATCGTCATCTAGACGATACTATCAGTGAGAGGCATGTTAGGCATCCTACGTGCTGGTAGCTTAGTAGTCATTCGGAAAGAGTATCCGCATTGGCTTGCTGTTAGTCGTGCTAAAAGCCGTACTCAATTCTCTTCCGATACATCTACCTATTACATACCCAGAGCAGCAATAAAAGGCGCCGAAACGTTTGTTCTACTATAGGAAGTGACCTAAAAAAGCTGAAGGCAGAAAGTGCTAGTACTTTCTGCCTTCAGCTTTTTTAGGTCACTCATTAAGGTCTATGCCGCTCTCAACTGCTTCATAGCAGTCTGCTCAAACTTGCTCCGGGCGTATTCTTCATCGATTACCAGTTCCTTCACGCCTTCCTCAGATGGCATGTCGAACATAGCATCGGTCATGATGCCCTCGCAAATGCTGCGTAGGCCACGTGCGCCGAGGCGGTACTCATCAGCTTTTAGCACGATATACTCTAAGGCACTTTCGGAGAAGGAAAGCTGAATGCCTTCCATATCGAACAGGCGCTGGTACTGCTTCACGATGGAGTTCTTGGGCTCCGTTAGGATTTTACGCAGGGTGGCGTGGTCAAGGGGGTTGAGGTGAGTGAGCACCGGCAGGCGGCCAATTAACTCCGGAATCAGACCGAAAGCCTTCAGGTCCTGGGCCGTTACGTAGCGCAGGAAGTTCTGCGTATCAATCTTCTCTTCCAACTGCGTCTTGGCAAAGCCAATTGGCTTCGTGTTCAGGCGGTTCTTGATGATGCGCTCAATGCCCACGAAGGCACCGCCGCAGATGAACAGGATGTTCTCCGTATTCACCGTAATCATCTTCTGCTCGGGGTGCTTGCGGCCACCGTGCGGGGGCACATTCACCGTAGTGCCTTCCAGCAGCTTCAGCATGGCCTGCTGCACACCTTCACCGCTCACGTCGCGCGTGATGCTGGGGTTGTCGCTCTTGCGGGCAATCTTGTCAATCTCATCGATGTACACGATGCCACGCTCCGCTGCTTCTACGTTGTAGTCGGCAGCTTGCAGCAAGCGGGTCAGAATGCTTTCCACGTCCTCGCCTACGTAGCCCGCTTCCGTCAGCACGGTAGCATCGGCTATGCAGAACGGCACCTGCAGAATGTTGGCCAGCATCTTGGTCAGGAACGTCTTGCCCGTGCCAGTTTCGCCCACCATGATAATGTTTGATTTCTCAATCATCACATCATCCTTCTGCGGCTTCTGCATGAGGCGCTTGTAGTGGTTGTACACCGCCACCGACATTACCTTTTTTGCCTCGTCCTGGCCTACCACGTACTGGTCGAGGTACTCCTTCATTTCCCGCGGCTTCACAAGGTTAAATTTCGGCGCCTTAGAGTTGGCCCGAATCTTATTTTCCTCGTTTAGAATCTGCTGGGCCTGTCCTACGCAACGCTCACAAATGTGGGCGTTGATGCCGGAAATCATGACCGTGACGTCTTTTTTGTTCTTGCCGCAGAAGGAGCACGTAATATCTGCCATGTCGAGGGGGACTCTGGATAAGGATAGAGGAGGTAGCTTTCACTAACCTACCTCAAAGGTACGAAAAGGCCAACGCCGCGCATCGTTAAAAAAGTGCCAACGTAATTAGCCTCTACTAAAAAGAAAAAGCCCGCTACAGCGGGCTTTTTCGGGTAAAGCAGTCAAACTGAGCGTACCCAAGTTTGACATGTGGCGTTGAGTTACGCCTTCTTTTTTTCCAGAACCTCGTCGATGAGGCCATATTCCTTAGCCTCGTCGGCACGCATCCAGTAGTCGCGGTCCGAGTTGTCGTGAATTTCCTGATAGGTTTTGCCAGTGTGCTCGGCCAAAATATCGTACAGCTCTTTCTTCAGTTTCAGAATCTCACGAGCCGTGATTTCGATATCCGAAGACTGACCCTGCGCACCACCCGAAGGCTGGTGAATCATCACGCGAGCGTGGGGGAGGGCCGAGCGCTTGTCTTTGGCACCACCCGCCAGCAGTACGGCACCCATCGAAGCAGCTAGGCCAGTGCAGATCGTGGCCACGTCTGGATTCACGTACTGCATGGTATCATAGATGCCGAGGCCAGCGTACACCGAGCCCCCGGGCGAGTTGATGTAGAGCAGGATGTCTTTCTTAGCGTCAACCGACTCCAGGAACAGCATCTGCGCGGTTAGGATGTTGGCAATGTAGTCGTCCACGGCCGTACCCAGGAACACAATGCGGTCCATAATCAGGCGCGAGAATACGTCAATCTCGGCAAAGCGCGTGGGGCGTTCCTCAATTACCGAGCGGGTCATGCCCGTGGGTAGCATCAGGCCATTGCGGGTTTGGCCCTCTACGTGTTGAATGTATTGATCCACACCTAGGCCACTCAGGCCCTGGCCTTTCACGGCAAATTTGCGGAACTCTTCTTTATTCAGCATGGCAGAAAAAGTGGGAGATAAAAAGTGTCTGACGAAAAGTATAGGCAACAAAAAAGCCCATACGACAAGTAAGGGCTTTTTTGTTGGTTCGAAAACCGAAATGTTAGCGCTTAGCCAGCATTTTGATTGCGGAAGTCCTCGGCCGTAATCGCGTTGTCATTAACAACAACTTTGCCGCGCAGGTTTTCCAGCACTTTCTCTGCCAGAATGGCTTCATACTCGTTCACGTAGTTCTTGCCGTTCTCCTGACGCAGGAAGTTGTCAGCAAAGCCACGTACCGATTCTTCCAGCTCTGGAGTCATCTCCATGTTGAACTGGCCTAGAATCTTCTGCATCGTGCGGTCAACGATTTCTTCGTTCGAAACTTTCAAGTCGTTGGCTTCCACTACCTTGTTGCGGATCATCGACCACTTCAGCTCTTTCTCGTAGTCTTCGTAGTGCTCTTCTACTTGCTCCGGGGTCAGCTTGCCCTGGTTGGCACGTACCAGCCACTTCTTGAAGAACTCCTTCGGCACCTCAATGGTGGTGCTTTCCAGCATCTTGTCGATGATCTGACGGTTTACCAAATTGTCAGCCTCACGGTCGTAGTTCTCCTGCACCGTGGTGCGAACCTTCTCGTCGAAGTCTTCTTTCGACGATACGATGTCTTTGCCAAATACTTTGTCGAACAGGTCCTGGTTGAACTCAGCAGGAGTAGAGCGCTGAATTTTCTCGATAGAGAGCGTGTACTCGCCTTCTACCGTATCAGCCTCCTCTTTGCTCATGCCCGAGAAGTTGGAAATAGCCGTGGCGTCGCCGTCGAAAGCGTCTTTCAGGTCAAACGTTACCGAGTCACCCACCTTCACGCCTACAAACTTGTCAACGCCGTTCTTTACCTTATTCAAAGGCAGCAATACTACGCGGCCGTCACCCTCTTCGCCAGCCTTCTGCAGCTTGCCCGAGATGTAGTCAGTAGCCTCAGCCGTCTCAGGCTCAATCGACTCACCGAACTGGCGCTCCAGCTGCTCGTAGGTTTCTTTCAGAGTGTTTTCGTCCAGCTCTACCTTGTGGCGGTCAACCGAAACGGCCTGGTCGGCGGGCAGCTCGAAGTCGGGCAGCAGGCCTAGCTCAAACTGAAACGAGTAGTCTTTCTGAGTATCGAAATCAACATCGGTTGGAACCGGTAGGGGCTCACCGAGAATTTTCAGATTGTTTTCCTTGATATAGTCATCTACTGACTTGCTCAGCAGGCCGTTGATCTCCTCTACCAGGATGCCCTTGCCGTACATTTTGCGCACCAGCGTAACCGGCACTTTGCCTGGGCGGAACCCTTTGATCTGCGCCTTTTTGCTGTATTCCTTCAGCTTCGACTCCACGGTGGGAGCGTAGTCAGCCTCCGTAAGGTTTACTGTCAGGATGGCACTCAGCTGGTCGTCTTTCTTGTCGAGGGTAATGTCCAAAACGGGTTGTCGGTTAAGGGTACTACGTGGGGTGAAGGCGGGTCAGAACCCAGATAAAAAAATAAACCCCCAACGGGTGGGTTGAGGGTTTAGAAGCGGTTTTTTTTAAAAACCAAAAAGATAAGTGCGGATGGAGGGACTCGAACCCACACGCCTTGCGGCACCAGATCCTAAGTCTGGCACGTCTACCAATTTCGCCACATCCGCGTCCGGAAGCCAACTGCCTCGGGGCCGCAAAACTACACAAGGGTTTTATAAAAACAAATGTGCTCGTCATTAAAAGAATTATTCTGCGCCTTTGTGGGCTGCACTAAGTGGCCTAGCGTACTGTTATAGGTAGCGCAAGTCAGGATTTCCTTGCGTAAATTACTGTTCGGGCCTGCCCAACCCATCGGCTCTGTGCCGTACCTTAGCAACTATTACTCCGGTGCCTCAAGCGCCGCCCGCGTACCATGTCCACCGTCATCGACCCCGAAGTAGAGCGTCAGGAAATTCTGCGCCACTACCGCCGCCTGCTCCGCACCGCTAAGCCTTATCTGAAAGAAGGCGACGCGAAGCTTATCAAAAAGGCCTTCAATACTTCCCTAGAGGCCCATAAAGAAATGCGCCGCAAGTCGGGCGAGCCCTACATTCTTCATCCGCTAGCTGTAGCACAGATTGTGGTGGAGGAGATAGGCCTAGGCACCACCAGCATTGTAGCCGCTCTCCTACATGATGTAGTAGAGGATACGCCTTGGGAAATCGCCGACGTAGAGCGTGAGTTCGGTAACAAGGTGGCTCGTATCGTTGATGGCCTCACCAAAATTTCGGGCGTATTCGAATACGGTACCTCCGAGCAGGCGGAGAACTTCCGCAAGATGCTGCTCACGCTCTCAGAGGACGTGCGCGTTATCCTCATTAAGCTCGCCGACCGCCTGCACAACATGCGGACGCTCGACTCGATGCCGCGCCACAAGCAGCTCAAAATTGCGTCGGAAACTATTTACCTCTACGCGCCGCTGGCCCACCGGCTAGGCCTGTACGCCATCAAAACCGAGCTAGAGGATCTGTATCTGAAGTACACCGACACCGAGGTGTATAATGAGCTGGTAAATCGGGTACGTCAGAGTCGCAGCGCCCGCAACCGATTCATCAAGGAATTTGTGCTGCCCATTGATGATGAGCTTAAAGCCCAGGGCTTTGGCTACGAAATCAAAGGTCGCCCCAAAAGCATCTACTCCATCCTGAAGAAAATGCGCAAGCAGAATATCACCTTCGATGAGGTGTATGACCTGTTTGCCATTCGCATCATTCTGGATGTACCCCAGGAGCAGGAAAAAGCAGCCTGCTGGCAAGTGTATTCCATCGTCACCGACTTCTACCAGCCCAACCCCGACCGCCTGCGTGACTGGGTGAGCACACCCAAAGCCAATGGCTATGAGTCGTTGCACACTACGGTTATGTCGCGCTCGGGCCAATGGGTAGAAGTGCAGATCCGCAGCCGCCGCATGGATGACATTGCGGAGAAGGGCTACGCAGCGCACTGGAAATACAAAGACTCGGGCGCTATCCAGCCTGAGTCGACCCTGGAAGCGTGGATTAACAAGGTGCGCGAGATGCTCGAAACCAACAACTCCAGCGCATTGGAGTTCATGGACGAGTTCCGCCAGAACCTCTTCGTGAAGGAAGTCTATGCCTTTACCCCCAAAGGCAAACTCGTCATTCTACCCGACAAGGCCACGGCTCTTGATTTTGCGTTTGAGATTCACACGCATATAGGCCTACGTTGCCTCGGCGCCAAAGTAAACCAGAAGCTGCAGCCCCTGAGCTACGAGCTGCGCAACGGCGACCAGGTAGAAATCCTGACCTCGCAGAAGCAGCGGCCCACTGAAGAGTGGCTACAGTACGTAATTACTTCCAAGGCTCGGAGCAAAATCAAGGAGTGGCTCCGCGATGATAGAAAGTCGAAAGCAGAAGATGGTCGCTTCCTAGTAGAAAAGCGCCTAGAGTTGTTGGGTATCGAATATACGCCCGACAACCTTAACCGCCTGCTGGCTCACTTTAACACGCGTAATTCGCAGGAGTTCTTCTACCGGATTGCTATCGGTCAGATTGATGGCCGTGAGATAAAGGCTGATCTGTTTGACCCTGCCATCGAAGTTCCCCGTTCGCCTTCCATGCTCGAGCCTAAAGCGTTTGATCATGAGGTGCAGAAGATCCGTGGCCTCAGCGCCAACATGCTAGTGATAGGGGAGCAGACAGACAAGTTTGACTACACCATTGCGCCTTGTTGTAATCCTATTCCTGGCGATGATGTGTTTGGCTTTGAGACCGACGAGGGCATCGTGATTCACCGGACGTCTTGCCCCAAAGCGGTGCAGATGATGTCGAACTACGGCAACCGCATCGTACGCGCTAAATGGACAGAGCAGTTGGAACTGGCCTTCTTGGCAGGCATCCGCATCAAAGGCTCTGACCGGGTAGGCCTAGTGAACGATGTTACTCGCATTATCAGTAACAGCCTCAAGGTAAACATGCGCTCCATTACCATCGACTCTAATGATGGAATGTTCGAGGGACAGATCATGGTCTTCGTAAACGACACTGCTCACTTGAATAAGATGATTCAGCGCTTGTCGAAAGTGAACGGCGTATTGCAAGTAGAGCGGTTTGATTCATCCGTTCGGTCATAAAAAGTCTAAATCAAAAGCGAGAGCACAAAACAGTATAAGGATGCTGAGTAAGTATGGGGGATAATAGACGGTGTCTCATTGTCTGATCCTTAGCTTACTTAAAACTTACCTTAGTTCCTGCTGTTTTAGCTCCTTATATATAAGGTCGCAAAAATGCCCACAACGGAGAAGCATCTCGATCAAGAGAAATACGCAGAGGTAAAGAAGATTTTCACTGCTTACCTCGAGAACAAAGGGCTGCGCAAAACCTCAGAGCGTTATGCCATCCTCGAAGAAATCTATTCCCGCACAGGGCACTTCGATGTCGAAGAGCTCTTCGCTGGCATGAAGGAGCAAGGCCTGCAGGTTAGCCGCGCTACAGTCTATAATACGCTAGACTTGTTGGTAGAACATGGCCTAGTAAGCAAGCATCAGTTTGGCCGCAACCTAGCCCAGTATGAGAAGAGCTACGGTTACCGCCAGCACGATCATGTCATCTGTACGGAGTGTCATAAAGTCGTGGAGTTTTGTGATCCGCGCATCCACGGCATCCAGACAATGGTAGGGGAGTTACTCAACTTCCATATCTTGCACCACTCTTTAAACCTTTACGGTGTGTGCGGTGATTGCCGCGCCAAAGCCGCCGCCCGCTCTTTAGCCGAATGAAAACTGATAGCACCGTCCAGGACGGTATCCTCTTCGTGCGCCTATCCGGCGACCTGATCGGTAGCCCCGATACCCAGCAGTTGCTACAAAGCGTCGATCAGCACCTAGGTGATGAACTCCGCAATTGTGCGGTAGATCTGTCCGGGATTCGCTACATCAATAGCACAGGTATTGGAGTACTGGTGTCGTTGTTGACCAAGTTTCGTAGCCGTGGTGGGGAAATGCTGTTGATTAACCCCGCCGACCACCCTCGTAAAATGTTGGCTTTAACTAAGCTGAACGCTATTTTTTCCATTGCGGACGATGAAGCATCGGCCGCTCAACAATTGAAAGCCGCGAACTGATGCCCGTTGACGTACTAGTTGGATTGCAGTGGGGTGATGAAGGGAAAGGAAAGATCGTTGACGTACTTGCCCCTACCTACGACGTAGTAGCCCGCTTTCAGGGCGGCCCTAATGCAGGCCACACGCTTACTTTCGACGGCATTAAGCACGTCTTACACCAAGTTCCTTCGGGTATTTTCCATCCGCACATTATTAATGTTGTCGGCAATGGTGTAGTACTCGACCCCTTCGTATTCCGCCAGGAACTGCAGAAGCTCACTGACCGTGGCATCGATTGGGCCAAGAACCTCTACGTTTCCCGCAAAGCCCAACTGATCCTGCCTTCACACCGTGCCCTCGACCGGATAAACGAAGAGGCTCGAGGTGGCAGCAAAATTGGGTCCACCCTAAAAGGTATTGGCCCAACCTACCAAGATAAAATTGGTCGCACTGGCCTACGCGTCGGCGACATCCTGCTGCCAGACTTCCAGGAGCGTTATCAGGAGGCCGTAGCTCGGCATGCTCAGCTCGCCCAGTTCCACGGAAAGGAGCTGGAAATAGGCGAGTTTGAGGCTGACTTCTTCTCTGCTATTGAGTTCCTGCGTACCCTGCAGCTCACCGACACGGAATATCTACTGAACGATTTGCTAAAGCAAGGCAAAAATGTACTGGCAGAAGGAGCACAAGGCTCTATGCTAGACATTGACTTTGGCACGTACCCTTATGTTACCTCTTCCAGCACTATTGTAGCTGGGGCCTGCACTGGCCTAGGTATTGCGCCTAAGCATATCGAGAAGGTATACGGTATCAGCAAGGCCTACTGCACTCGTGTAGGTAGCGGGCCGTTCCCAACGGAATTGCTAGATGGGGTAGGGGAGCAGATTAGGCAGGCCGGTCGGGAGTTTGGCTCTACCACAGGTCGGCCACGTCGTTGCGGCTGGATCGATTTACCCGCGCTCCGTTATAGCATTATGCTGAACGGCGTCACGGAGATTCACTTGATGAAAGCTGACGTGCTGGATGAGTTTGATGAAATCCAGATTTGCACGCACTATCGCACCGCTGACGGAAAGGAAACCGACCACCTGCCTGACCACGGTGATTTAGAAAACCTGACTCCTATATATACAAGCTTGCCCGGTTGGCGCACTAATCTGCAAGCTGTAACAGACCCTCAGGCATTACCCGCTGAGCTAAAAAGCTACGTGCAGTTCCTAGAGAAGCATTTAGAAGTGCCTGTTAGCATAGTTAGCGTAGGTCCAGATCGAGTTAGCACCTTGCACTTGAGTTAAGTTATCTTGCTTTTCCTATTAACGAGCAGCCCCAAAAGGCTGCTCGTTGCATTTATGTATAGAGCGAAAGCAAAGATTAGAAGGGCCAAGGACTACATTCAAAGGGGCTTGATAAAAAATCTTCGCATTCTGTGAACTAAGAAACTCATATAAGTAGTTATGGCACAGCCTGCGGGGAGAAGAAGGGTGGTAGATGCATCCTACGGCACCTGAAATTTTCTCTATTAGGCTTGCAAAAGCGAAATGAAAGGCTGACTTTTGCACTCCCAAATCAAACGGAGGCGGGCTACGAACCGGGCGCAGAAAAAGTTGCGCGGCGCATTAGGAAAAGCAGAAACGCTCTGCGTACCTTTGCACCCCGCTTCAACCGGAAGCGCCGAGGCACACGAGACAGAAAAAAA
>NZ_SRLA01000002.1 GCF_004745825.1 Hymenobacter fodinae
ACACCAGTAATGGTGGCTTTAGCCCGGGTGTTCACCTCTTCCCATTCCGAACAGAGCCGTTAAGCCCCGGAGCGCCCATGGTACTGCCTTCACCGGCGGGAGAGTAGGTCGCCGCCAACCTTACTGACTGCTGAGCCGCTTTTCCTAGCGGGCGAGCTGCGTCCCGGACCTAGTCCGCGAGGATGCGCCGCCGGGGGAGGAGCGGCTCAGTGGCGTTTTAAGTCCCCTAGCCATGGTGAATAAATTGGCCAGAGGATATGATAGAAGAGGCCCAGCACTCCGAGTGTTGGGCCTCTTTCCGTTTATACACAGAGCAATTAACTGTGACTTAGTATTTCTGTATCTTATATGAGTTTGAAGTAGCTAGTTAACTTTAAACTATATGCAAACCACTAATCATAAAGAGAGGCCTAGCACATGCGTGCTAGGCCTCTCTTTATGCTGTAAGTATCAGTTTATTTCTGCGGGCCTGCTACTACCTCGATCATATACTCTGGTGACAGATACTCTTGCGCGAGTAGTCTAAGTGTTGCAGCATCTACCGCCTGCGTCTGCTTGATAAAATCTGAGTAAAAATCGGGTGGTAGGTTGAAGAACACGATGCTCTTGTATTTATCACACTGTTCAAATACAGTACTTAGCTCATTGGCGAATTTGCCAGTCATGTAGTTCTTAACCGTCTGTAGCTCATCAGCCGGAATCAACTCGTCTTGTAACTTCCGCAACTCGTGGTGTACTTCCTTAATGGCAGCATCGGCGCTAGCTGCATTTACATCAGAACCGATGACAAAGCTTGTAGCGTGCTCACGAGGGCCTACGCTGGCATAGATGCCATAGGTGAATCCCTTATCCTCGCGTATGTTTTTCATCAGGCGCGAGCCAAAGTATCCACCTAGCACCTTTACTAGTACTTGTAGCTGGTGGGTCTTTGCATGGCTATTTGCCGGCCACAAGCGGCCAATGCGTAAGGATGCCTGCAAACTACCCGGGACTGTTACGTAGTCGTGGGAAGGGGCACTTGCCGTAGAATTTACGATTGGTGTTGGCGTGGTTCCGACAGCTTGGGTTACACCTAGCGTTTGCTGCAGTGCTTGCTCATGCTGTGGAAGTACATCGCCACACAGGAAAACTTCCGCGCCGGACAGTTGATAGAACTCGTGATGAAAAGCTCTTACTTGTTCAGCGGACACGGCCTGAAACTTACCTTCGTCGAAGACAGTGCCATAAGGGAAGGTAGGCCCGTACAGGTTGCGTGAGAACTGCTCGGCTGCGAGGTAGCTGGTTTTCTGGCGCTCTATTCGCACATTTTGAATGGTGCGAGCTTTTAATTGAGCAAGCTCTACCTCCGGGAAAGTAGGCTCCGTAAGTACATCCAGAAACAGGGGCAGTAAGTTCTCCAGATGACGGCTTAAGCAATAAAGCGTAAGTGTAGCCCGATCGAAGCCTTGCTCACATTCAAGTGAAGCTCCATAGAAAGCTACTTCATCGGCAATCTGACGAGCAGTGCGTGTTCGAGTTCCTTCTAACAGCATCCGGGCAGTTAGCAAGGAGACGCTAGGAGCAGTCTCATACCATTTACCCGCTTTGAAGACCGCCTGCAACCGGATAACTGGCTGAGCTGCGTTGCGAAGAATATGTAGACGAGCTCCATTAGGGAGCAAAAGCACGTCAGCCGCGGGCAGCGTGATGCTGGCCAGCGGCTGAACGGGAGGAGCGACTTTACGGTCGAGCATTCAGTGGTATGTTAGTTGGTAGGCGCTGTATCGGAGGTGCCAAAGGCTTCTTCAAGCGCATTTACGTTGAAGTGAAGAGAGATACGGATTGTGTTAGACAAAGGGTTGTTCTTCTCATTTGGAACCAGATAAGCGGCATCCACTCCCAATACATTGTAGCGTATGCCAGCTCCAAAGCTCAAATATTGGCGATACCCTTTGTATTGGTGCTCATAGAAGTAACCAACACGGGCCATGAGCAGATCGTTGTAAGTATACTCTAGGCCAGTAGCTAAGTTAATTTCGCGCATTTCTTCCTTGAAGCCACCGGGAGCATCACTGAATGACCCTAAAATGGCGGGTACAATGCCTTTCTGTGCACGACGGGCATTCTCATCGAGTACTGATTGCTTGCCAATGTTCGTGGGGTCATTGACATCGTAAAACGGAGTAGGTACTAGCAGCTTGCTGGCATCAAACGCCAGCGTGATTCTATTGTAGGGGTCCAGTTCCTTGGTAATAGCTGTGCCCAACTTCAGATTCATGGGCAGAAAGTCTGGTTGCGCAGCATCGGTATAAGACATCTTATTACCAATGTTAGAAACAGTGCCGCCAAGAGCCAGATTATACTCGCCACCGCCGATAGTCAGGTCCTTAGTATAGTAGGCGCCGAGGTCAACGGCTACTGCTTGGCCGGGCTTGGTATCTGCTAGGCCACCCGTGAGGTTAGAGCGGATGTAGCGAGCATTCAGACCAACGCCGAAGTTGTCGCTGAGCTTCAGTCCGTAGCCTACCGCTAGGGAATACTCTTTGGGGTTGAAGGTAGGGCCCGGAATATTTTGCGCGTTACGGTACTGGATCTGGCCTAGATCAAAGTACATCAGGGTAGCTGACAAGCCTGAGCGTTCCCCAATCTTGTAAGTGGAGCCCAGATACGCCAAACCCATGTCGTTGGCTAGGTTCTGCTGCCAAGGAGTATAGGAAGGGGAGAAACTGTACTTATAGCGCACAAAGCCAAGCTTACCTGGGTTGTGATACCCGGAATTTGCATCGGGGCTGATGGCTACGCCGGCTTCTCCTAGAGCCGCGGAACGCGCATCGGGGCTAACGGTGAGAATAGGAACAGCCGTAGTGATGGCGTTGGACTGCGTTTGAGCCTGAGCGGTGGCAGCTAGGCCTATCAGGCCAGGAAGGAGTGCTAAACGCAGGGGCAGCTTTGTCAAATTCATGGACAGCAGAAAGGTTGTGGCGGAAGGTAGGCGAAAAGCCGCAGTTTTAGTTGAGGATGACAAGTTTTTCGTACTTAGATGCCGTTGCGTTATCTCGTTGCGAGCGTACGCTCACGCGGTAAACATACACGCCGCGGGCCAGCTGATCGTGGTATTCATCGCGGCCATCCCAGCTAATGGCCGCAATGTGAGAACCACTGGCCCCAAGAGAGGTGCCCTGTAGTGTGCGGACGAGTTTGCCAGATACGGTAAAAATCTGCACTTGTATTTCTAGCTCGTCTCCGCTGCGGTTATGATCGAAGTGGAAAGTGGTGGTAGTTGAGAACGGGTTGGGGTAATTGAGCACGTGTTGCAATGCCAGCTTATCTGTGGCAGCAGCAATAAACTCAATGCTTTTTTCCGCTGAATTATTGTAGGTGTCCCAGGCTTTGACTCGCAGCACGTGAGGGCCGGTAGTTAAATCTTTGAACAGATACTTTACCTGCCCGCTTTTGAAATCATTCAGCTCCGACGTGTAGAACGTGTTAAGCACGGTCACCTTGCTGGCATCATTGTCGAGGGTAGCGGTAATATCGTGGCCGATGCCGGAGCCCGCGGTATTGATGCCGCTATCATCTTTGAGTTTTCCGAGCAAGGTGGTGGTGGTACCCGTGAGGCCACCAAATACAAATTGCTCGTTATCCATAAACAAGCGGATATCTGGGGGCAAGGTGTCACGCAGAGCTGACGAAGCAGCGCCGCCTACAGGCACTAACCGGGAGCCGTGGGCATCTTGACGTAGCCCTTCACTGTAAGCGTACAAGCTAATCTTACCTAGGCCTAGGCCATAGTTGATATCCTTCGGTACGACAAAATTGGCAGTAAACTGCCCGTTGGTAACCGTGGCCTGACCATCGTAGATAACATTCTCACGAACCGCAAATCGTTGGTTGGTATCCGAGGGCTCGTTGCCTAGCGTTGAAACGAGGGCTGGCTTCTCGTACACCGTAACCTGCGCGGTACCAGTGAAGTTGGTGTTGCGTTGCCCATTCAGGCGCAATTCGCCGCGGAGCACTACGGGGCTGAGCGCACTAAGTGTATCCGTTTGCGCGGCAGTTACAGGTTTACCATTTAGCTCGGTCAATACTACTTGCTGCTCGGGGTAGGCCAGGCGCATGGATGGGTCACCGAGTAGAGCGTAGTTGCGGTTACCGTCGCCGGTTAAGGCCGCATTTTTAGCCATTTTGATAACTTCTCCTAAACGAGGCATGGTACCATCGGGGCGGCGGCGCAATACGTCGTTTAGAAATTCTGTGGCCAGAAACTGATTGTTGGAAGCATAGACCACTCGCGTAGTGGTAAACAAACCGATAGCACCGCCTTGCGTGTCGGTCAAGCCTTGTTCGCCGGCAGAGGTAAACTCCGGATTATCGTAGGTGCTGAAGTCGCAGGTGCCCGTGAATAGAAACGCCAAGCGGTTGTTGTTTTGCAAGCGCAGTAAGGAAGCCGTGACTAGAATCTGCTCATCGGCCCATTGTTTGGGGCTGCCATGCCCCGTGTAGGTAATAAGCAATGACCCTTGTTCGAACGACTCGTCAACTGCTTTTTCAGCTTGGGGAGAGCGTTGGCCGGCCGCAACTATTGTCTGCGGGTACATATCCAGATATACCTTCCGGATATTATAATCGGGCTCTTTGGCCTCAATCATATTTGCCAGTGGCTCAGCTCCCTTGAGGTCGAAGAGGTTCTGGTCGCCGTCGTCGGTAACAAAGGTGAGGCGGTTGCGCCACTTGCCGTACGCCGCCGGTGCATCGTAGCTTTTCAGCTTCGCCACCACCAACTTAGCCTGCTCAGCATTGCCATACTGGCCTACAGGGGAACGTACTGGTAGGCGGCCAATGCCAATATCAAGCATCTCGGAGCTAGTGCCCGGTAACCATGCCCCTTCGTTGTCATCCAGCAGCCCGTAGTAGTCGTCGGAGGAGTAGCTGATGCCCTGCGCGTTGGGGCGGCTGCCCTGCACAGGATCAAAGCTTTCCTGCGACTCGTACACTGGCACGTAGTTCTGGGCAAGCTGGTCTCCACCACTTGGCAGTCGGTCTTTCCACCACGTAGGCAGCTGGGTTTTGTCGTTCGTAGGGTCGGACTTATAATCGTAAGACGCGTCGCCGAACAGGAGCAAGTACAACTGCCGATTACCAGCGGAGCGGTCATACACCATTTTCATTAGGTCGCGAATGGCCGTTACATCCTGCCCACCAGAGCTAAACTCGTTATAAACCTGACTGGTGGTGACTACCTGAGTCGTGAGACCGTCGTGCTTACGACGATGATCAGCCAGTTCCTCCGCCTGAGCCAAGAACGTGGGGTGGGTAATGATAACCAAATCCAGCTTGCCATCGAGATTCAGAGCGTGCAGGTTTTGCGTTGGCACGCGCCCGAACGTGCGAGGGGAGGGAAAGTTGGCGCTGGGCGTAAAGGCCACAAATTCGCGGAGAGTATCGGTGCGGGCCAAGAAACTGTTGCCCGTAAGCGCTAATGCTGCTGGCACCCGAGGGTTCGTAACGTCCCAGACGGTGACGCCCGTAGCGTTGCTCAGCTCAAACTGGCTGATTGCATTGGGCTTGATATTATCAAAAGAGCGAAACTCCAGCGAGCTGCCCGTAAAACGAAGTTGGCGTTGCGCGTTCAGCTCCAGGTAGTCGAGGTAGCCTTTGGCGCTGGGGTCAGAACTGCTGTTATAGGCTAGGCCTACTTTTATTTCGGAAGGGGTGGCAGCCGGTATTGGGTACGTAAACGTCGTCAGGTTGGTATTCGCCACCTCAGGGTAGGAGCTCGGATAGTTGCTGATGGCACTGACCACTTGGTTGCCCGCCGACTGAGAGTTGATGGTAGCCTGAAAGAATGTGGCTGCCAATGAGGAGGCAACCACAGAACTGGTAACCTGCGCGGTGGTACCCGGCACCAAATCTGTAACCGGGAAGGAGAATGTATTTTGGCTCCCCCCAGAAAATGACTCTCCCAGCCACACCCGCCCCGACTTGAGCAGATTAAACAACTCTCGCTCGTAGAACTGCCGGTCGGTGAAGGTGGTGATGCGGGCCGAAGCGGCGCCACTCACAGCCGGGGCCGTAATTACGCGGCGGCCTACTGCCGGCCCAGCCGTGAGAAAGTAATAAGCCGTATCGGCGTAGGGGTTGAGCTGGTGGCGGAAGCGAAGATTGGTCCCGTCTTGCCGCCAAGTATGCGGCCCGCGGGCATAAAACAAGAAATACTCGTTGTCATCGAAGGAGGCATTCCCATCGCCAACAAACTGCAGGGCGTTTTCGGCTAGGTCGTCGGGGCGGTACACGCTATTGGCCTGGGGAAGGGTGCCCATCGCATTGCCATACAGCCGCAGGCGGCTAGGGTCCAGGCTTTGTACATTGAGACCTAGCGTCCGCAGGGTGGGCTTATCAAGCTTGTACACTCCATTGGCCGGAACTCCAATCTTGAACCACTCGCCGGTACTGAGTACAGAACTGCGCGCATACGTGCGGCCCTGGGTGCCCCGCTGAGCATCGGTGGCAAGAGTGTAGGCGTAGGAGAACGAGGTGAGCTTTTCCGCCTGGCCCGTTTGGGGGTTGCGGCGTAGCGGCTGCACTGTAAGCAGCGTAACAGGCTGGTGCTGTTCGGTGCCACGGAAGAGCGCAAGTACCGGCAGAGTAGGCAGTGAGGCTAAATCAAGTTGCCGGGCCTCCAAGGGTGTCACCGCCACATATACAGCATCGCGCAATTGCCCATCGGCTACGTTGCCTTCGAGGCGGCGCTGAAAGGTGCCGACTTGGTCGCCGAAGCGGTATACTGCCCCCTGAAATGTGGGCACTCGGCGCTGCTGACCGCGCACGAGAACCTCGGCAGTACCGCTCCAGGTGATAGTATTCTGAACAAGTTGTTCCGCGGATTGAGCTGCCGCCGGAGCTACTAACCCTAGAACGGCCAGGCAGGCCAGAATCCAGTTAGTAAAGAGGCGCATAAACAATTCCCATACACAGAGAAAATAGAGGACAGGGACTTTTGCTGCCAACAGCCCCGGCAGGCCTACAGTTCAGAGCAACCCGCTTTCTTAACTGTCGGATACTGGAAATATTGTGGCCTCCAAATAGAGAAATATTAGGCCTTGGCCGGACGTACCAAAGAAAGCAACACGTACAGTAAAATGATGAGCGGAATGGCCGCTACGCCCAGTCCAATTAATAGGCATAGGCTTAGCAATAGAAAGATAAAGCGAACAGAGTTATCCTGCCACCGTAGGTTTTTGAACTTGAGAGCAAATAGCGGCAACTCGGCTACCAAAAGTCCTGATAAAACCACTGCCAGCGCCAGCAGCAACCACGGGTTTAGGATGGTGGACGTGAGGCCAAATGAATCGTGGTGCAGAATAAGTGGTAGGGAAGCCACCACCAATGTGCAGGCCGGAGTAGGTAGCCCAATAAAGGAATCAGACTGGCGGGTATCATTATTGAATTTGGCTAGCCGGAGGGCCGAGAAAATGGTGACGATAAAGCCCGCGTAGGCTAGGTAAGCCGGAACATCAGTTTGGTCTAGGCCACCTTGCAGGAGCTTGTAAAGCATAGCGCCTGGCACTACTCCGAAGGACACTACATCAGCCAACGAATCGAGGTCTTTGCCAATGGGCGACGACACGTGCAGCGCCCGGGCCAGCAGTCCGTCGAAGAAATCAAATACGGCAGCCAGCACAACGAAGTAAGAAGCGTAAACCAGATTGCCGTCGGAGGAGAAGATTTGCGTGAGAGCCAGGCAGCCGGAGAATAAGTTGAGGCAGGTAATGGCGTTGGGAAGATGCTTTTTCAAGTAAGCTGCGAGTAAGTAGAAAGCAGATAGGGGAGTGGCCTAGCGGCCGAAAAATAGCGGTTATTGCAGGAAGGGATTCGCGCGACGCTCGGCCCCAATGGTAGTGGCCGGGCCGTGGCCGGGGTAAACCGTCACGGCATCGGGTAGCGTCAGCAGTTGGGTTCGGATGCTTTCGATGAGCGTGGCATAGTCGCCGCCGGGTAAGTCGGTGCGGCCAATGCTGCCTTTGAATAGCACATCACCGCCGATTACGGTTTGCGTGGGCTCGTGGTAGAAAACCACGTGGCCCGGAGCATGACCGGGGGCAAAGCGTACCTCTAGCTTCGTTTCACCAAAGCGCACGGGCTGGTCAGCCGTCAGGAAGCCGGTGGGCTCAACTGTTTCGAAGCGCGGAAAGCCATAGTTAGGCGCATAGGTAGGCACAGCGCGCAAAGTGCTCAGGTCACCTTCGTGAATGAGAAAAGGCACCTTATAAGTATCTACAATAAATTTATTGCCGAACACATGGTCGATATGGCAATGGGTATTGAGCAGTAATACCACTTCCAGGCCACTGTCGGCAATGAAGGAGCGTAACGCCTCCTGCTCGGCCCGCTCGTAGCAGCCAGGGTCGATAACCACGCACTGGCCAGTGGTATCATGCAGGAGGTAAGTATTTTCGGAAAACGCGTTGAAGGTGAATCCGGAAACGGTCATACGGCAGAGGGTACAGGCCTAGAGCAGGTCAGGCGCAATGAAGCGGGTAAGTTACGCAAGTAGGGACAAACGCCCTGGCCTAGCGGCGCTAGGGTTTTACGCCAAGCGGGTGCGGAGTTCACCGAACCTCACTTACCTTGCCGCTCATGAAACGTGTGGAATACCTGATTATTGGGCATGGCATTGCAGGGGCTACGCTGGCGCAGGAGTTGCGCCGGCGGGGCCGCAGCGTGTTGGTGCTTGATACCCTCCAGCCCAACTCGGCCTCGAATGTAGCAGCGGGCCTCATGAACCCGGTGGCTGGTAAGCGCTACGCCTTGGCCTGGCGCGCTGAAGAATTGCTGCCCGCAGCCACTCAATTTTACCGGGAGCTGGAAACCCGTTTTCAGCAGCTGTTTTTCTATGAAGCCCCTATTCTGAAGCTGTTTTCCTCGGTGGGGGAGCAGAATACGGTGCTGGCCCGCAGCGCCGACCACCCATGGGGAAATTTTGTGCCCAACCCTGACGAGGCTTTGCCCCCGGTGCCGGGACTGCGCAATGATTTTGGGGGGCTGCGTATTGAGCGCGGAGGCCACGTTTTGGTGCGGGAAGTACTAGCTGCACTAGCCGCCGAAGGAATTACGGAGGGCTGGCTGCAGCACGAAACTTTTGCCTGGGACCTGCTTGTTCCGGCTTCGGACGGGCAAAGTGGCTTCATGTACGCAAACCGTGTGCGGGCCGAACACGTTGTGTGTTGTGAAGGAGCTGCGGCCGTTCAAAATCCGTACTTTCAGTGGCTGCCTCTCACCCCTAATCAGGGCGAGGTGCTGACGGTTGAATGCCCGGGGCTTTCTGACCAATATGTTCTGAATAAAGGGGCCTACGTGGTGCCGCTCGGCAACGGGCAGTTCCGGGTGGGCGCCACCTACCGTTGGCCTCCTTTCGCGGTGGGCATCACTCCCGATGCCCGTCAGGAGCTGAGCCAGCGCCTGAAAGCCATGACCGACCAGCCGTTCCTGATAACGGAGCAGCGGGCTGGTGTGCGGCCCGCTGTGCGCGACCGGAAGCCGCTACTAGGGACTCACCCAGTGGTGCCGAACGTGCATATTTTTAATGGTTTCGGTTCTAAAGGAGTGATGATGGCGCCGCGTTTGGCCGCTCTCATGGCTGACTGGCTGGAAAATGACGTTGAGCTGTGGCCCGAAGTCAATATCCGGCGATATTCTGCGTTATATTCTCCGGCACCTGCAGCGGCGGGCGCCGGCTCTTGATTCTCGCTCTTAGCGTTTTAGCTTTCGTATATGAAGCACTTGTCCTTACTATCACGGCGCGGCTACGGTCGGCCGGCTGGCCTAGCAGTTGTAGTGCTAGGCCTCCTGCTTCCTGGAAGTGCAGCCCTGGCCCAAACGGCCCAGGAACCCTTTGGGCGGGTCCGAATACAGTATAAGGAGTTCAACTGGCTGCAGCTTAGTACCCAGAACTTCACTATTTATTATTATGCTGGTGGCGAAGGCAACGCCCGCCACGCGGCCGAGTACGCCGAAAAGGAGCTCCAGCGCATTACTGGCCTCATTGGGTACTACCCGTATTCCAAGACCACCATTATGCTCTACAACTCCGTGGGCGACCTGCGGCAGAGCAACATTGGCCTGGATTCCGACAAGTACCAGACCGGGGGGGAGACTTCCCTTACCCGCCTGACTAAAGTGCAGATTGCCTTCGAGGGCCAGCAGACTAGGTTTAAGCAGGATTTGAGCAACCGGATTACCCAGGTTCTGCTCAATGACATGATGTATGGCGGCTCGCTGAAGGAAGTCATCCAGAGCACCTACCTACTACAGCTGCCAAACTGGTTTATCAGCGGGGCTTCCGCCTATGCTTCCCAGGGCTGGAGCGTGGAGATGGACGAGTACATGCGCACCATGACCAAGGCGCACGACAATAACCGGACGGCTCCTTTCTTCTTGCGCAACCCAGAGCTGGCTGGCCAAAGCGTATGGAATTACATTGCGGAACGCTACGGCTACACCAGCATCCAGAACATTCTCAACCTCACGCGCATCACCCGCGACGTGGAGGTAGGCATTAGTTCTTCCTTGAACGTGCCCTACAAGGTGTTCCTGAAAGACTGGCTCAACTATTACCGGCAACTCAACGCCCAGCCCCAAACCCCATACGTGGAGCCCGACGAGGCTCGGCGGGTAGCCCGCAACAACCGAAAGGGCGTGTTATACTCGCAGCCAGTGGTTAGCCCGAACGGGCAGCGACTGGCCTACGTGCAGAACGACCGGGGCCGCTACCGCGTGATGGTGGTGAATAAGGATGGCAAGGGCCGCGACGTAATTCACCGCGGTGGCTACAAAACCCCTGACCAGGAAGTGGAAACTCGCCTGCCAGTACTGGCTTGGCGTGGCAACGGGCAGGTAGCCGTAGCCGAAATGATGAAGGGCGACATGACCCTGCAACTGCGGAGTGCAGAAGGTGGCCTAGCCAGCATGGCTAGCCGCCTGAAGTCGCTGTTGCCCACCTTTGGCAAGACCACTTCAATTTTCTCGCCCTACTCCCAGATCAACAACCTAAGCTACTCGCCCGATGGCAAGGCGCTGGTGTTTAGCGGCGTGCGTAACGGGCAAACGGACCTGTATCTGCTAAAAGCTGGGAACCGCACCCCGGAAAAAATAACGAACGACATCTTCGACGATGTTGACCCAGCCTTCTTGCCCGGTGGAGCCGGTATTGTGTTTAGCTCCAACCGGTGGCTTGATTCGGCCGGCACGGCGCGGGGCAGTTTCAATACCATTGTCAACAACTATGACCTGTTCCTGTACCACTTAGATGGGCGGGCTCAGCCGGTTGAACCATTGGTAAGCACTATTTCTAACGAAGGTAGCCCCCGGGCTATTTCCGATTCGGAGGTGCTGTTTATTGGGGAAGAGAGCGGCGTGCGCAGCCTGTATCGGCTCTCGTTGGCAACCAAGCAGTACTTACCGGTTACCAGCTTTTTGCCAAACATCAAGCAGTATGACTACAACCCCACAACGGGTACCCTGGGCTTTGTGGCTGCTGAGGATGCACGTGACTACATGTACGTGTACCCCAACTATGCCCTGCCTGCCAACCTGACGCTGTACAAAACGGCTCGTCAGGAAACACTGGAAGACCGCTCTAAGCCAGCGCCGGCCAAGGCAACGCCCCCGCCAAGCCCAACTGCTCCTACCATTGCCAACGCGCAAGAGCAAAATCAGACCCAGCCGGATACCAGCGCGCAGCCTACTGCCCCTCGGCGGACGGACGGTCGCGTAAATACCACTGACTACGAGTTCGACGAAGACATTCCGGCCTCGCGCGGCAGTGCCCCCCGGCGGACCCGACCCGCCACGGCAGTAGCCTTACCGCAGGCGGCTCCGGCGCCAAATATGGGAGTGAATGGTCCTTTCCGGTACGATACGCGCTTCAGCATCGACAATGTGGTGTCGTCGCTATACGTGGATCCGCTGCTGGGCTTTGGCGTAGTAGGCCAGGTTAACATGGCCGACCTGTTTGAGGACCACCGGATTCAGGCGGGCATTTTTGCCCTCACCGACTTGCGGACCAGTAACATTACTGCGCAGTACACCAACCTGAAGCACCGCTACGACTGGAGCTTGGGGTATCAGAAGCAGGCCTACTTTTTTGACGACAACCAAGGTCGGACCCGTTACGGGCGTCATGAGGTGTCGCCGACCCTGGCCTACCCGCTCACCCATAACATCAGCGTAAGGCTAGGGCCACGCTTTGTAAATGTGAGCCGGCAGGTGTTCGGGGACCTCAGCAATACCAGTGATATCAACCGGAGCTACTTAGGCGCCGCCGGGGAATTGATTTTCGACAATTCCATTGCTACTGGCGTAAATATGCTGGAAGGCACCCGAATGAAGATCAGCTACACTAAGCTGAACTCCTTGAATAATAGTACCCCCAATTTCGGAAAGGTTGCCATTGACCTGCGCCACTATCAGAAGATTCACCGGCAATTGATATGGGCTAACCGAGCCAGCTTCGGGCAGTTTATCGGTGGCGGAAATGTGCGGCCTGAGTACCGTTTGGGTGGCATGGATAACTGGCTCAATAATGACTATGAAGGAGGGCGCCCTACTGATTTGCAAGATCCTACTCAGATTTTCTATCAGCAGTTCGTGACCAACCTGCGCGGCTTTAATTACAACAAGCGCACAGGCCCCAAGTATGTGCTGTTCAACTCTGAGCTGCGTTTGCCAATTATTCAGTACTTGTCACGCAAGCCGGTGGAATCGGGTTTCTTCCGCAATCTGCAGCTTACTGCTTTTGGCGATATGGGCACCACATATGCTGGCTCTAACCCGTTCAACGAAAATAACTCCTTCAACACCCAGGTTACGGGGGGAGCGGGCAACCCGTTCACGGCTACAGTTGTGAACTTCCGTAACCCGTTGCTCTATGGCTACGGGGCAGGTATACGCAGCACCATCCTTGGTTTCTACGCCAAAGGAGATGTGGCCTGGGGCCGGGAAGACTACACCGAAAAAGGACCTAAGTTCTACCTGACCTTGGGGTATGACTTCTAGAAACTAGAATCGCCCACAAAAGCCGAAACGGCCCTCTGCTTTGGAAGTAGAGGGCCGTTTTGGTGTATAGCGCAAAATGAAAAGAGCCGTTAAACGGGCTTCCAGAAGGAAGGGTTGTGCTATTCCGGAGTGAAGAGCCGCTAATCCGAGAGTTGGGTTGTATCTTTGCGGTCCTGTTCACCAGCCCTGTTGCCGTGCAGCTCCTCCGCGAGATTTGGTATTTGATGCAGAAGGATTTCCGCTTAGAATGGCGGCAGCGTGCCGCCCTGAACGGGATGCTGCTGTACGTGGGCAGCACCGTATTCGTGTGCTACCTCAGCTTTTCTTTACGCGGTGGCCAACTGCCGGCACCTGCCTGGAATGCCCTCTTCTGGATTGTGTTGCTGTTTTCGGCGGTAAATGCCGTAGCAAAAGGCTTTTTGCAGGAAAGCCGGGGGCGCATGCTCTACTACTATACTGTAGTGCGGCCCCAAGCCGTGATTCTGGCCAAAATCAGCTATAACGCACTATTACTGCTGGGGTTAGCGTTAGTGGCCTTTTCGCTTTATGCCCTAGTACTCGGCAACCCCGTGCAAAACGTAGGGCTGTTTGTAGGCAATGTGCTGCTAGGGGCCGTAGGTTTTGCTAGTACGCTTACCCTGGTTTCAGGCATTGCCGCCAAAGCAACCAACAGCAGTACCCTGATGGCGGTGCTAGGCTTCCCACTGATGGTGCCTATGCTGCTGCTCCTCATCAAGGTATCTAAAAATGCGCTGGACGGCCTAGAGTTTGAGGCCAGCCAAAGCTCATTGCTTACGCTAGTGGCCCTCAACATGATTGTGGGGGCAGTATCGTACTTATTGTTTCCTTTTTTGTGGCGAAGCTGATGGAAAAAGGGTGCAAACAGCTGGTTGTAAGTAGCCTGGAAAATAATGTTATGGCCTCGGAATACTTCAACCGGGCTAGCTGTTATGCTGAAGTGGCGCTGCAACCGGCTGGCTTCTCGTTCTGCAGCAGTCATTTTTTAACTACGCGCTTCTCATGAAAAAGAACTGGTGGAAGGCCTTAGCGGTGGTACTCCTGCTCTACGTGGCCGTAGCGGGGCTACTGATGCCGGTACCCCGGCTGGCTATCCTAAACGAGAGCATCCGGAACCTGTACTTCCACGTGCCCATGTGGTTTGGGATGACATTCATCCTGGTAGCTTCCGTGTATTACTCCGTGCGCTACCTGCGTACTCCTACGCCCGAGCTAGACATTCTGGCCCACGAATCGGCCAAAACAGGTATTCTGATGGGCGTGGTAGGCCTAGCCACTGGCAGTATTTGGGCGCGCTATACGTGGGGGGCGTGGTGGACCAATGATCCGAAGTTGAACGGGGCAGCCATTGCCATGCTCATCTACGGAGCGTATTTGGTGCTGCGGTCTTCTTTCACGGATGAGCAGCAGCGGGCCCGGATATCGGCCATCTACAACATCTTCGCCTTCGCTACAGCCATGCCGCTGTTCTACATTTTGCCGCGTCTCACCGATTCGCTGCACCCGGGTGCGGGCGGCAACCCGGCGTTTGCCAAGTACGACCTCGATAGCAACATGCGGTTGGTATTTTACCCGGCCGTCATTGGCTGGACGCTGCTGGCCTTCTGGCTGGCACAGGTAGCTAGCCGCCTTTCGCTTCTAAAACAGAAAGTATATGAAAAACAGCTTGCCTAAGCTACGCCCTGTGCTATTGCTCCTGCTGGGGCTAGTACTACCTGTGCTGCGCGCCGCTGCCCAGGCCACTTCTGAACCTGAGATGGCCGATACTCTGCGTCACGATGGCAAAATATACGTGGTGGTGGCCGTGATTACGGTAGTTCTAGCCGGGTTGCTTTTCTTCCTCATCTCGCTTGACCGGAAGCTGAGCCGCTTGGAAAAGGAAGTAAAGGAATAGGCCTAGAATCAAATACTCACGCGAAGGAAGGCTGATATAAATCATGCCCAAGCAGTGGATTTCTGTGGACCTTTGCTGACTTCTTTATTGTTCCGATTATCGACCTGTGTAGGGTCGTCCTGTTGCACCGAACATGAAAAAAGCACACATCCTTGCCATTACCGTCATTGCAATGGCCATTGGCATAATTATGAGCGCCGCCGGTGATGCCAGCGTGTACGTCTCATTCCGCGAAGCCCGCGAGCGGGCCGCCGAGGGCAACCTGACCAAGGTGCACGTAGTAGGCCGCTTGCCGCGCGATGGTCGGCAGAACATTATGGGCTTAGAGTATAACCCTACGCTCGACCCGAACTACTTCGCTTTCACATTAGTAGACACGAACCGGATTGCTCAGCGCGTGGTCTATTTCAACCCTAAGCCCCAAGACTTTGATAAGTCGGAGCAGGTTGTAATTACCGGCGCCATGCGTAACAACGTGTTTGTGGCCGATAAAATTCTGCTGAAGTGCCCTTCTAAGTACGTTGAGAAGGATATCAAAGGCGCTACTGCTTCCGTCAACTAACTACATGCTATGACGAAGGAGTACTCACCGCGCCAAGTAAACCAAGCCTCTTCTGGTTGGTGGCGACGCGTGGTAGTTACTCTGCTAGTCATGGCTAACAGTATAGTACTTGTTGCGGCCCAAGCACCCGTCCCGAATGATGACATTGAGCGGCGGCGGGTCTTGCACCTTAATGAGCCAATTACGTCCTCTACAGCCGGCTGCACGGTACAATGGAAGTGCGTTGATGAGCGCCTGACGGGGAAGTGCATTGAGTACCACAACGACCAATGGTTTGAAGTTATCCCCACGGTTACGGGCCACTACTTCGTTAACATTAGTGCGCAACGTTGCCGCGACACGCGCGGGGTGCAACTCGTCGTTCTGACGGGTGAACCGTGTCAGCCAAAAACTTATCAGGTACTAACCTGTGCTTCGTTGGGCAGTCAGGATGATGTGTTTGTGACGCTCGATGGACTTCGGGCCGGGCAACGCTACCTGCTGAATGTGGATGGCTACCTGCACGACTACTGCTCTTTCCAGCTCACAGTGAGCGACAAGCCGCAGGGCGTGCCAGCCCTCGTGCCACCCAATGTGGCCAGCGTGGTGCCTACTGTTAGCCCCATTGTTAATCTGCAATGGACGCTACCAGATTCTTTGGTTGGAACCAGTCAGTTTCGGGTGTTGCGGCGGGAGTTAACGGAGTTTCGGTCTGCGGAGCGGAATACTCAGCCCGTGCGACGTACCACGTACGGAGCTGCCGGAGTGGCCTACACATATCAAGAAACTTTGGATAAGCCGGGGCGCTACCTCTACCAAATTGTTGCGGAGGGCACCGATAGCCAGCCGCCGGTGTTGGTGCAGCAGCGGTGGGTGGCCTACAGTCACCTTATGCCCATGCAGCGCGACACCGCGTTGCGTTACTTGCAGGTGCCGCTAGGCCAGTACAAAGCCGGGGCTAAACTATCGGTAGTAGCTACTGATGCGGCCTCGGGCCGGGTGATGGGAAACCGTCAGATTATCAAACAGAAAAAGATTGAGCAAATCAGCCTGCTGCCGGTTGTACTTTTGCAGCAGCAAGGAGTGCAGAAGGTGCGGGTCCGAATTACTCAAACCTATGGCCCCGGCCAACCTCCTACTTCAGATGAGCTGACACTTGTGGTGCCGGCCCCATCTTCTTCCCAGTAACATCAGAACCACGATTCTCATGCTAAACACCTTCATCGGCGACGCCGGGCACCTGAGTGTCATCGTTGCTTTTGTGGCAGCCACGGTAGCGGCGTATTCCTACTACATGGCGTCGCGCAACCAGCCCCTGGGCGAAACCGATGCCTCCTGGCTGCGGATCGGGCGCGGAGCTTTCTTGCTGCATGGCGTAGCGGTGGTATCAGTCATTGCGTGTCTGTTTACCATTATTTACACCCACCGCTACGAGTATTACTACGCCTGGAGCCACAGCAGCAACCACCTGCCGGTGCATTACATGATTTCCTGCTTCTGGGAAGGGCAGGAGGGGTCTTTCTTGCTCTGGATATTCTGGCAAGTAGTGTTGGGCTTCTGCATCATGCGCTTCAATAAGCGCTGGGAGGCACCCGTAATGGCCATTTTTGCCGGCGTGCAGCTCTTCCTCACGTCTATGATTCTGGGCGTAGTGTTGGGCGGTGTAAAAATTGGCTCTTCGCCGTTTATTCTGCTGCGCGACTTCCTTGACATTCCCGTTTTCAAGACCAACCCCAACTTTATACCTAAAGATGGCACTGGCCTGAATGCCCTGCTGCAGAACTACTGGATGGTAATTCACCCTCCCACGCTGTTCTTGGGTTTCGCGCTTACGTTGGTACCGTTTGCCTTCGCCATTGCGGGCCTCTGGAAAGGTGAGTATACGAAGTGGGTACGACCTGCTTTGCGCTGGACGCTGGTAGGTGGCCTAGTGCTGGGCGTAGGTATCATGATGGGTGCCTACTGGGCGTACGAAACGTTGAACTTCGGCGGCTATTGGAACTGGGACCCGGTAGAAAATGCCGTGTACATTCCATGGTTAGTGCTGGTAGCCTCCTTGCATGGCCTTGTGCTATGGCAGCGGAGCCGCACGGCCCTGCGCACTTCTTTTGTGCTGGTCATTGCTACTTTCCTGCTGGTACTCTACGCTACCTTCCTGACTCGGAGCGGCGTACTGGGCAATGCCTCCGTGCACTCATTCACCGACCTAGGCCTCTCGGGGCAGCTGATTATTTACCTGGGTGCTTTCGTGGTATTGGCTATTGCGTTGCTGGCTTACCATTGGAAGCAGATTCCGATTTCTGAGAAAGAGCTGACTACTTACAACCCCGAGTTGTGGGTGTTTGTAGGCGCTACTGTATTGTGCTTGGGGGCTTTCCAGGTATTGGTGACGACTAGCATCCCGGTATACAATGCCTTCCTAGGCTTCATCGGCGTTAAATCTAACCTGGCATTGCCCGCCGATCAGATTCAACACTACACCAAGATTCAGCTGTGGATGGGAGTAGGCGTAGCCTTCTTCTCTGGCCTAGCGCAGATTATGTGGTGGCAGAAGAACGATAAGTCTTCGCTGACCAACTCTCTGACGGTACCCGGTATTCTAAGCCTGCTCAGCGCTGCCCTCGTTATTTTGCTGGTGCAGTACTTCGGCATGACGATGAACCTGACCTACATCGTGCTGCTCACTACCGGCATGTTTGGGGTGCTAGCCAACCTGAGCATGGTACTTACACTGATGCGCCGGAAGGTGAGCCTGTCAGGTGGGGGCGTGGCTCACATCGGTATTGCGTTGATGCTATTGGGTATCCTGGCTTCGGCGGGCTATTCCAAGATCATTTCGCAAAATGTATCCGGGCTGCTGTACTCTCGTGAGTTCCCCGAGGAAACCAACCGCGACAACGTGTTGCTGTGGCGCAACGACAAGGCGCCCATGGGCAAGTACGATGTGAGCTATACCGGTCAGTACCTAGAGGCTGATAAAGTCCCCGGCTACATAGACAAGCAGCTGCTGTTCCAGACCGCCGACGAATACAAAGCCCTGGCCCGTGCCGACATTAAGCGCGGTGACAAGGTGTATTACAAGGCTGGTGATACGGTGGAGATTCAGCCCGAAAACACGTATTACCGGGTAGAATATAAAGACCGCAAAACCGGAGAAGCCTTCGTGCTTTATCCGCGCGGCCAGGTGAACGAGCAGATGGGTGGCCTACTGGCTTCGCCCGACATCAAGAAATTCCTCGACCACGACATTTACTCGCACATCAGCGCAGTGCCCCCGCCCGATAAGGAGAAGGACTGGAGTGAGGTGAAAGAGCACGTGTTGAGCGTAGGCGACACGATTTTCCTGAATGACTACTTCGCTGTGTTCCGGGGAGTGGAGCCTGCGCACCAAACGGCTGGCTTAGGCCTCGCAAAAGGTGATTTGGCTATTCAAGGCGACTTCCTGGTGTTTGGCGAAAATCGGCAGTACCATGTGCACCCAGTGTTTGTGGTACGCAACCGTATGATTGGCCGCGTACCAGACGAAGTAGATGACCTGGGCTTGCGCCTAAGCTTCCTGAACGTAGACCCCACTAAGGGCAAGTTTACTTTTGGGGTGAGCACCACGCAGAAGGACTACATCATCCTGAAAGCAGTTGAAAAGCCCTTCATCAACCTGCTTTGGAGCGGTACACTACTTATGGCGGTTGGCTTCGGGATGGCCATCTACAAGCGTCGGCGCGACGTGGACGTGGCTTTGAAGCCCACGCAACCCGAGTCGGATGCTGCCCCGCGGCCCCGGCCTATTCAGAAGAAGCGCCAAGCCGCTTAAGGTTGTAACCCGAAGTACTCTATAAGCAAACAGTCCCGGCTACGAAAGTTGCCGGGGCTGTTTGCTTATAGAGTCAATGAAGTGGCCTAGACGCCCAATGCATCGCGTAGGAATGTCGTAACCACAGTGCTGAGCTATGCTCTAGGCCAGTAGGTGTAAAGCAGGCTTCAGGGTAACACTTTCTATACAGTAAGCGGCGTGGAGTTAAACAAGGTCAACTTCTGAAAGTGTGTACGATAATACTAGAGCATAAAAAAGGGCGCTAATCAGCGCCCTTTTTTATGCTCGGTGTAATAAGCCGAATTACTTCTGCACTACAATATTGCGAATCATGTAGTCGCTGCCTGACAACACTTTTAGAGTGTACATGCCGTTGGCCAGGGAAGAGAGGTCAAGCCGATTCTCGGAGTTGTCGCGGATGGTGGCGGTGTGCACGCGCTGGCCTAGCAGGTTCGTTACTTCCACCTGCATGGCTCCTTTAGCCTTAGCCCCACGTACTTCCACCGTGAACAGGCCAGCTGATGGGTTGGGATACACATTCACCGCCCGTACTAGGGCATCAGATACGCCCGTCACTACTGAGTTGATAGCAACGTCATCGACGTACAGGTTAAACTGATCGGGGGCGCTGTACGCATGGAAACCAATGTATACGGTACCATCGGCGGCGGGTGTGATTGGCAGAACCTGGTTAGCGCTGGTGCCGCCCGTAGTAGTAACTAGGGCGGTGTTGGTGATATTCTCGTTTCTCCACAGCAAGTTTGTTTGTCCAGCCGGGGTTGTGGTAGCACCGTACTTCACCTCCAGCTTTTCAGCAGTTGCGAAGGTGGTGGCATCGGTCTTATACTTAAACGACAGCTGGTAGCGCGAGCCTGCCCGCAATGCTAAAGCCGGGGTGAAAAACCAGTCGTCGGCGCCTTTGGTTGCGTCGGTGCTATTGTAGCTATACACCATGGCATTGGCCTGTGTGATGTTGCCACTAGCAGCAGTAGGCGTTTTCCAGGTATTATTATCGGCGTTGATGTCGGCCACTGTGATGCCGCAGGGCAATTGTAGTCCAACGGCCACCGTGCCGAAATCTTCAGCATATGGGAAAGCACTGATAACGGGCGGCGTGCAAAGCGTAGTGAAAGCAGTAGGTCCTACCAGGGTACTCTGATCAGTGGTACCGCAGGTGCTTCGCACGTACAAGTCGTACGTGGTGGAAGCAGTAAGGCCGGTTAAAGTAAACGGCGAGGACGGGGCCGTTACGGTAGTGCCCCCGCTGGCCGGGTTGAAGCCGCGGGGACCATAAATGAGGGTGTAGCCGGTTGCATTGGCCGGGCCCGTGATGCTGACAACTGCTGTAGTGGCGGAGGCATTGCTTACCGAAACCGCGGAAGGCTGAAAGCACGTTGGCGGGGCGCCCGTAACCGCTTCAATCATAAAGCGACCAAAGCTTCGGGAGCTGACATCATTTGCATCAGTGATGCCGCCTTGCAGATCAGTGGTGAAAAAAGTGCCGGGTCGGGTTGGAACCTCGGTCTGCAGCGCCATTGGGTAAAAGGCGGTAGTGCCAGCAGGAGCTACGGCCTGGGCCAAACCCACGTGAAAGTTACCGGGTGAAACGACAACCGGCGCGGGGAACGTAAACGTCTTGTACGCATTCAGATCAGCGGTAGTAACCACATAGTCTGCGCTGCGGGCCAAAATAGCGCCACTGTTGTCCATCACCACCCCGTAAACCGTGCGGCCCACAGAATTTGCGTCGGAGAGCTGCGCATTCACCGCAGTTACAACGCGTGTAGTATTCGTGTTGTAACGCACTGCAAAAATTCCCCCTAGCGTAACAGTCCGGCCTAGGCCACCTAAAGAAGGCACGCCAGCTTCGGCTACTGAATAGGTGTCCGTAGTTACCTGCTGCCTATAGGTAGCGGTATTGTTAGAGTTGTTATCATCATTGTCAACGCTGACACTGATAGTGTTATTCCCTTGAGCAGTAGGGGTAAACGCGTCAAACGACAAAATGCCTTCGAGCCCTACTGACAGCGAAGGAATAATCTTGCTATTCGTGAAGCTATTTGCGCCGGTTACCGTGAGCGTAACCCGCACATTCGCCATGTCACTGAAGCCTTCATTGCGCACATATGCTCTGATAACGTGCGGAGTAGCAGAAGCGAGCGGAAGTTTACCTAGGCTATAGACAGCCAGTATGCTGGCATCATTTGCTTTCTGAGGCTCAAACCGATACGTACGACCAGCATCTGGCAAAGCAGCCTTTCGGATGTTGTGCGCATTGCCCGTGTAAAGGCCGGGTACGAAGCTAGCGAGGCTCCAAGCTTGCGTAGATCCTTTGGTGACCGAGATGAGCTGGGTAGTACTGGTGCCAGAGCCTTTAATGCCAACCCCTACGGATTTAAAGGTATCAGCGCCCGGACCAGCTGTTGCACTACCGTACACAAACTCAATCCGGTTGAGCGTTTCGTAGAGCTTAACTTGAAACTGAAAATTATCAAGCTGCTTGCCGATGCTGCCGGAAAGCTTGTCACTTACGTTCTTCCACTGAATAGTGCAGACCCGGTTGGGGGCGGTGCCAGAAGTAGCTACCCGGTACTCCGCCGTAGCACTCGTGGCCGATTCTAAATCCACGTTGAAAGGCAGCAGCAGATTAGTTTCAGCGGCCGTATTGATTGGGCCACCCGTGGTAACTTGCGGGCCATTGTAATAGTACGGCGCGGCTGGTGCTGCAGTGCCCAGCTTTATATAGCCGTTCGTGTTCAGGACAAAGTCCGTGAAGCTTTGGCCATTGTAGTTGAAGGTAAAACCAATAGGTTGTGCTGCTGAATTAGCATCATCTGTATTGGCCGTAGCGATAATTGTACCGGTGCTGCCTAAGTCGGTGTAAGTTCCTGCTACATTGCTAGCAGACGCTAACGGATAATTTAAGGTTTGAGCATGCACCGCCGTGGCACCTGAGCCTAGGAAAGCCGCAAGTAGGACTTTACGCCAGGGTGCTATAAACCTTGTTGTGTACGAGTTTCTCATGCAAGCAAAAAAGGATGAAAGAGGATGAAATATCAGACGAATGAGCATGACTGTTAAGAGCACACTCTAAAGTGACAAGGTCTTAAATTTCTGCTAAAAAATCCTGCTTATTCCTTGTGACTGCGCAATGTTTAACGCCAAACCTTACGAATGTCAAATTCATTAATTGAGCCACCCGAGGTCGGGAAATTGCGCATCGTTTTGCTCGGCGCCGGCCGGGTGGCGCAGCACTTGGCTACTGCCCTGCACCAAGCCGGACACACAGTGCTGCAGGTCTGGAGCCGAACGCTCAGCTCCGCTGAAGCCGTAGCTCGCCAACTGCCGGAAACCGCCGCTATTACCGATAGCACCGCTCTGGCCGCCGCCGACCTGTACATCGTAGCCGTGCCCGATGCGGCCGTGCCTGCCGTTGTGGGAGCGGCGCATTTCCCGGCGGGGGCATTGGTGGTGCACACGGCTGGCGCTCTACCGCTCAGTGTATTTGAACAGTGGCCTAGCGTGAGGGGCGGTGTGCTATACCCGGTTCAAACGTTTAGCCCGGGCCGCACAATAGAATGGCAAACCGTGCCACTGTGCGTGGAAGCCGCTGATATAGCAGGGGAAGCCACATTACTAGGCCTAGCCAACACGCTAAGCGCCGACGTGCGCTTGGTAACTACCCCGCAACGGTTGCGCCTACATATTGCGGCTGTGTTTGCCTGCAACTTTACCAATCATTTGCTGGGCATCAGCCACGCGCTTTTAACCCACGATGCGCTGCCGGTAGATCTGCTTGCGCCCTTGGTGCGTGAAACCATTGATAAGGCCCTGGTGGAGCCACCCTTCCAAGTGCAAACTGGCCCAGCGGCCCGTCACGACCAGACTACGCTAGCTCGCCACGAAGCTGCGCTGGCAGCCTATCCGGAGTGGCAAATTTTATATAAAATGTTGTCAGACAGCATTCAGCGGCAAGCGAGCAACGAAGCGCAAAACAACGAAGGGGCTTTTTAGCTTTGATTCCGGGGGAGGGGTATGTACCTTCGTGCCCGCATTTTGCCCGCTTCAACGCGCTACTCGTGAAAGTCGTTAATATCACCTTTAAGTTTCAGGACGGCCAGCCCGATCAAACTCATGTGGCCGCCCAGGGCGAATCTGTACTCGACGTTGCCCTCAACAACGACATTCAGCTGCAGCACAACTGCGGCGGCGTGTGTGGTTGCAGTACTTGCCACGTATACATTCTGCAAGGAGAAGAAGACCTCCCAGAAATCAGCGACAAGGAAGAGGACTTCATTGACCGGGCCGTAGATCCACGTATCAATTCTCGTCTTGGTTGCCAGTGTGTTGTGCAAGGCAATCAGGATGTGGTGGTAATGATTCCGCCCCAGAACTTCCTAGGCCACTAATTCTCAGCTGTGCGTTGCCTGATTGTTGTCGTAAGCAACTTATGGCCCTGGCCACCCGGCAACTCTAGGCTGATACCTGCTAACTCACCCCCGAATTCCAATGAATCACTTTGAGCCACCCATTAAGTGGAGCGACCATGAAGATATTGCCATGGCGCTGTACGAGAAGTTCGGTGACGACTTCAACGAGGCTAAAATCTACCGCATCCGCTTCACCGACCTGCTAGAATGGGTTCTGACGTTGCCCAACTTTGAGGGTACCCGTGAGCAGGCTACGGAAGGCCACCTGGAGCAAATTCAGGCTAAGTGGGTATACGAGTGGCGCGATAATCAATAAGGTACTGGCCTAGCACCGCCTCGGCGCCTGCTGAGCTACCTTTGGCCCGCTCCGGCGGCAGAATACCTATTTGTCATCAGTATGAGTGGACATAGTACTACGCTTGACTTATCAGTTATCAAGGCTTTTGTGTTGGATGTCGACGGAGTACTAACCGACGGTACCCTGCTGGCTTTCAACTCCGGTGAGCAAGCGCGCGCCTTTCATATCCGCGACGGGTATGCTATTCGGCATGCATTGCGCCAGGGTTACCGCATTGCGGTAATCTCGGGGCGAGAGGAGGAAGGCGTCCGGAAGCGGCTGGAGTCGTTGGATATTCGCGACATTTTCTTGGGGGTAGATGATAAGATGAAGATCTTCAACAACTACATCAATACCTACCGCCTCGACCCCGCCCACATTGCCTACATGGGCGACGACGTGCCTGATGCCGAAGTAATGCGCCGTTGCGCCGTGGCTGCCTGCCCCGCCGATGCGGCCCGCGACGTGCGCGAAATCAGCAACTATACCGCCGAGTTACGCGGTGGCCACGGGGCCGTTCGGGAGTTGATTGAAGACGTTATGCGTACCCAGAAAACCTGGTAGGCCTAGCCAAGCGGCCTATTCTCCGCCGCAACATTAGCAGTAGAAAAGCACAACCCCGTCCTGTTCAGGCGGGGTTGTGCTTTTCCAAAATCCCTCTATATTTACCCACCAATCATTCACACCATTTCTTTTTATTTCATGAAAACAGGAACCGTAAAATTCTTTAATGAGTCGAAGGGCTACGGCTTCATTACGGAAGACGGCTCGAAGGAAGACTTCTTCGTCCACATTACCGGCCTTAACGGGGGCCAGATCCAGCAGAACGACCGCGTTGAGTTTGAGACGCAGGAAGGCCGCAAAGGTGTTAATGCGGTGAATGTGAAGAAAGTGTAGACTTCGGTCTGCTCAGATGATTGTAACAACTGAGCAAAGCCCCTCCCGCTTCCGGGAGGGGCTTTCTATTGCTAGGCCAGTTCTACTGGTTGAGCTTAGGGCGGTTTAGCCGTCTTTCAATTTAGCTGGGTGCATCTTTGCAGCCATTACCAGTATTGTTCCTTTTCCGATGGCTGCCCCTGACCTTCCCCGCTCCAACCAGCCGCCTATGGCGGAACCTGGGCCGTTGCGGCGGCTAGCCCTCTTGGTGCGGCTGCCCAACCTGCTGATTATGGCCTTGTGCCTGCTGCTGGTTCGGAAAGCGCTGTTGCTACCTCAGGCCAGCTGGGCTCAGGTACTTGCTCCCTCGTTTGCGTTGCTGGCGCTGGCCGCCCTGAGCATAGCGGCGGCCGGCTATATAATCAACGATTACTACGACGTAAAAATTGATGCTATCAACCGTCCCGACCGGTTGGTGGTGGGCAAGGGGGTAAACCGACGGCATGCCATGGTTGCCCATTTGCTGCTTTCGGGGTTAGGGGTACTGGTAAGTGGGGCGTTGTCGCCGTTGCTGGGCCTGGTCAATCTGGGTTCGGCGTTGTTGCTGTGGGGGTATTCTGTGCGGTTCAAGCGGGTGGCCTTGGTGGGCAACGTTAGTATTGCCGCCCTTACGGCCGCGCTAGTGCTGCTGCCAGAGCTGCAGCTGCGTGTAGGAACCAAGCCCGTGTGGCTCTATGCGTTGGCCGCCTTTCTACTGACGGTGGTGCGCGAAATACTAAAGGATATTGAAGACATGCGCGGCGATGCCGAGCATGATTGCCACACGCTACCCTTGGTAGTAGGCGTGCCCCGCACCAAATGGGTGGCAGCTTTCTTCCTGGCTTGCCTAGGGGTCCTGATTATCGGCGTAGAAAAAGTGCTTGTCGAAACCGAGCAATGGGCCCTGGCGGGGTGGTTGTTCTTGCTGGTGCTGGTGCCACTAGGATGGATGGCCGTGCAACTGCGACGGGCCGACCGCCGTCGGCATTTTGCGCAGTTAAGCACTGGGTGTAAGCTGGTGATGTTGGCGGGAGTTCTCTCCATGCTGCTAGTAGGGTAAAACCGCAGAGGCTACTGTTGCGTTAGCTGAGAAGTTCGGTTCTGGGCTCCAGCTTGATTAGCTGCAACCCATGGGCCTAGGCCTATCCCCTTCACTTCTTCCTAAGCCATCCACGTATGCGCTTTCTGTACTCGCTGTTAGCGCTAAGCACGCTGGCCGCCCCCGCTGCTCTGGCGCAGTCGGCCCCTGCTACTCCCGATTCTACCACGCTGTGGGCATCATCGGTAACTCCTGCTTCTACTGAAGCCTCTGCTGAGGGCGCCCCTGTGGGGCTAAACCGGGCTCTAACACCCGCTCCCATCAAACTCACGCCCTCCGACCCCAATAAGCCCAGCTTTATTCCGGTACCTATTGCTTTCTATCAGCAAGAGACTGGGTTTGCAGGTGGCCTAGCCATTTTGCCGGTGTGGCGCTTTGGGCAAGATACCACGGTGCGCAAATCAAACGCCCGTTTGATTGCCTGGATTTCGCAAAAGAAGCAAACCACGGTGCAGCTCACACACACCATTTTTACGCCCGAAGAAAAATTCTTCTTCTCAGGTGAGTTGAGCTATTACGACCTCGTATTCAACTATTACGGCATCGGGAACAATACCCGCAAGAGCGACGAAACGCAGATCAAATACCCATTGTGGGTGTTTGATGAAAAGGTGCTGACGAAAGTAGTTCCTAACTTGTTCGTGGGGGTCCGCTACCGGCTCACCGACTTGGGTAATGTAGAGCTAAAGGACCCGCAAGACCCGGTTAACAACCCGGCCACCCAATACTACAACATTCCGGCCTCTCAGCGAGCCGGTTACCGCACTTCGGGTATCGGTCCGGCCATACTATACGATGGCCGCGACAACGTACTGGCAACCTACACGGGTAACTTCGTAGATGCGCACATTCTGTTCAATGGCGGGGCCCTCGGTAGCGACTATAAGTTCACGCGCTACATGGTAGACGCTCGCCATTTCAATCCGCTGTTCGGAACCAACAATACCATTTTGGCCCTGCAATTTCTAGGGCAGTACCATACTGGCAGTGTTCCGTTCCGGGAGCTGGGTGGCATGGGCGCTACGCTGGGTGGCTCCCTATACAACAACGCATATCTGATGCGCGGCATTTACGAGGCTCGTTTCCGTGACCGTCAGTTTACTACTGCGCAGGCTGAAATTCGACAGAAGCTGTTTTGGCGTTTTGATGGGGTAGTATTTGGCGCCGTAGGCCAGGTAGCACCTCGCCTGGGCGACTACACCTTTGAGGATACCAAGTTTGCGGGTGGGGTAGGTGCCCGCTTCCGCTTTAATCGCCGCGACCGACTCAATATTCGCCTGGATTATGGCGTGGGCTCCGGCGGCAACTCCGGTATCATCTTCGCCGTGGGCGAAGCCTTTTAACCTAATCAATCTTACGCAAAACAGGCCTTTCCACACGGGAAGGCCTGTTTTGTGTTTAGGCCTACCGCAAACGTGGCATGTGGGTTCAGAGGAGCTTTAAGTCCTGATAAATTGCCCAAAAAACTGAACAGTATTTATACTGTTCAGCTACGTAAAAGGGGGCTATGAGCTCCTTACTCCCCTCTCGATTCCATGCGGTGCAGGAAGCATCGGCGGGTCCGGCCTTGGTTGCTAATGTGCGGGTGCCTAGGCCACCGGCCACTAGCCTGCGTATGGTGGTTATTATTCCGGCCAAGAATGAGGCTGAGAACTTACCGGCCACTTTGGCTGCCTTGGTCAACCAAACTACCTTGGCTGGGCAACCGCTCAACCCCGCGGAATACGAAATACTGGTGCTGGCCAATAACTGCCAAGACCAAACGGCCACGGTAGCCCGAGCGTTTGCTGCGTGCCATCCGACGGTGGCAATACACGTGCTGGAGGTAGAGTTGTCACGGTCAGAAGCGCACATTGGTAAGGCTCGTCGCCTGCTCATGGACGAGGCCTGCCGCCGGCTGGAGCTAGTGAATAATGCTGACAGCTTTATTGCCAGCACCGATGCCGATACGCTGGTTTCACCTACTTGGCTAGCTGCTACACAAGCGGCCCTAGCGCGCGGGGCCGATGCCGTAGGCGGGCGAATTCTGATGCGGACACCAGCGTACCCGGCTACTGGCTCCGTCAGGCGCTATCAGCTGCAGGACGCCACTTACCAACTATTGCGGGCCCGGTTAGAAACGGTGCTCGACCCGACTGATTCAGACCCGTGGCCCCGGCATCATCAGCACTTTGGGGCCAGCTTGGCCCTTACTCCAGCTGCCTACCGCCGTGTGGGGGGGCTGCCGGAAGTACCCTATCTGGAAGATGAAGCGCTGTACCAAGCCCTGTTACGCCACGACTTACAGCTCCGCCACTGCCCGCAAGTGCGCGTATACACCTCCGACCGGCAGGTGGGCCGGGTAGCGGTAGGCCTCTCCTGGCAACTGCGACAGTGGGCTCAGCTGGAACAATCGCAGCAGGCACCGTTAGTAGAAAGCCCGGCCCGGTTAGCGGTAGAGTGGAAAGCTCGTTGCGCCTTGCGCGCGCTGTGGCAAGGCAAGCCTGCCCGTACCGTAGCCGAAACCCTGCCAGCCCTGGCAACTGCACTAGGCCTCCCTCTCAAGACCCTCACGAAACAGCTGCATGGTTGCGGAACCTTTGGGCAGTTGTGGAGCTGGGTGCGCGCGTACTGGGCCAAGCACGGCCGCTGGGAAGCTCAGTGGCCCCCCGTTGCCCTTCAGGATGCTATTGCCCATCTGCGCCGCGAGTTGGTAATCCACGATCTGCCAAAGAAGCACAACGCAAGCCATGAAGCCCCGCTTGACTGGCCTAGGGCTAGGGCTTAACCTCAAAAGTGCCGCCTAGCCTCAGTGATGTAGAAGTGCCATGCTAAGAGGCAAAGCCTTAATCCTGCACAGAATCAGGTAATTGGTGCTCGAACAAGTCGAGGCGGTAGGTTTTGTGACGCTCATTTTTCAGGTGACGCAATGGACCACCAGGAGCAGCAAGCTCTAAGAAAAACTCGTGCACATCGTCGCCGGTGAGGGGGTAATCGTGCACGGGTGGGGTCCAGTGAACAAGTAGCAGGTGCCCTCCTGGGCGTAGGGTATCCGTTATCTGCTGGCTGGCGCGCCGCAGGTCGGCAGGGCTCCAATAATATCCTACTTCCGAGACCAGTATTAGGTCGAATGAGCTGTTTAGGGGGTACTCTTCGGGCAACCGAAGCTGCTGGAATTCCACCTGGGGCAAATGAGCGCAACGCTGCCGGGCTTTATCAAGGGCTGCTTGGGCTACATCAACGGCTAGCAAGTGTCCACAGCGGGTAGCTAGCTGCTGGGTAAGAACGCCTAGTGAGCAGCCAATTTCAAATGCTTGCGCATACTGCGTGCGGGGCAAGGCTGCCAGCGTGGTGGCGTATTTCTGCTGCTCGTAGGGGCTGGTTTCGAAGCCCCACGGATCGGCATTAGCCTTATATACCGCATCGAAGTAATCGGGCGGCAATGTATGAGGCTGATTGGGGTTAGGGCGAATATCAGACATACTTAAATAGAGTAAACCCGCTCACTGGATTTGGGCAGAACTTAGGACGTCAGATGAAAGAATACTTCCACTGGCCTAGCGAAGTGCGCCAGCATAGAAGGCGCCAGGGTAAAGCCGGTGGGGTCGTCGTCGATGGGGCCGCCGGTGAGTTGAGAGCGGTGCGCGGCAATGGCCTGCTGCTTAAGACTAAGCACCGAGCTGATGTCGAGCTGAAACCCATGGGCCTCGGTTGGCTGGGGCAGGTCGGTGGGGGCTGCTCGCTCCCAGGCCCACACCACGTACTCTAGCAAGCGGGGCGGACTTGGCAGCCCGGCTAAGGCTGCCTGCACTAGCAGGCTGGTGGCTCGATGGTCGGGGTGAGGGTCTCGGCGCCACGGCACTACCACCGTCTGGGGCTGGGTAGCAGAAAGAAAATTCTGCAGCTGGCTAACCGCAGTGGCACCCATTGGGGCGTCGGGGCCGGGTACGGCACCATCGGGTAAGCCTAGAGTAAGCAAATCTTGGTCCGATAGGCCTAGCAGGCCTAGCGCTTCCCGAAGCTCCTGCTCACGTAGGGCTTGACGCGCTGGGGCCGGATACTTTTCAGAATGCGGGTGCGACATGGTACCGTCGCTGACTAGAACGCACCAAGCGGGTAGCCCCACCCGTCGCAACAAAGCCAGCAGCCCGCCACAGCCCAACGACTCATCATCGGGATGGGGGGCTACCACCACCGTTGGTCCGAATGATTGCACGTATTCGGCAGGGAAGAGGGGGAGGCTCTCAAACAGTTGCGGTGCGGAAACCAAGGAATCAGTCATGCCACAAGCGGTAAGCCGGACGGTTGTTTTCCAGTACAAAACGCCCCGCATCAGCTTGGGCGGCATCGGGGGCGGGTTGGCGCAGGTAGTGAATAAGGTCGCGGTGCAGGCGCTCGAATGGTTCGGGGCGCAGCAGGCCGCGGGCCCCTACGCAACGCTCGGCCAAGGGCAGCACTCGCAGGCAAATCTCTTCAATTGCGGTGCGCACCATGTTGGCGTGCGCTACCACTGATTCGGCCGTGGCAGTGGCCCGGGCTTCGTATTCCGCTGCTGCTCGCACCCAGTGGTTCCCGCTTTCTACCAGCAGGGCCATTTCACCCAAGCGCTGCCGCTGGTAAGGGTCGTCGGTGCGACCCAGGTTGCGCAAAAAGCGACGGGTCTCATCGAAGATGGCCTCGGCACCGCCTAGCTGTACCGCGGCAAAACGCGTGGCTCCCCCGCTAAACCACGGCTGTCGGTAATAGTCGCCGGGGTGGCCTAGCAACTCCTCCGCCGTAATCTCTAGGCCAGTAAAGTCAACCCGAAAGCTGGCCGTGGCCCGCATGCCTAGGGGCCGCCAGAACGAAGTGTTAAGGGCTGGCTGCTGCTCGTCGGCGGGTAAAATCAGCATCTGCCAACCGCCATCGGGCAGTTCGGCCGTGAGCAGCGGCCTCGTAACATGCCCCGCCCCCGAGCCAAACGTTTTACTGCCCCGCAGCCGGTAGCGGCCGTCGGGTAGGGGCTCTAGTTTCACGCCGTCATGTGCCTCCGTATTCCAAACCCCAAACAGATGCCCAGCGTGCGCCGCCGCTGCCCACGCCGCAATCTGCTCTGGTCGGCCGAAGCGTTGCAGCAGGAGCAAGGCATTTACGTGCCCCTCATAGACCCGGCCCACGGCCAGATTGCCCCGCCCAATGTGCTGCAGGGTCTGGAGCAGAGGCAGGGCCTGAGAAGGGTGGCCTAGGCCACTGCCGCCAAGCGCCGGAGGCAAGGCGGCGACCAGTAAGCCGACTTCGCGTATCCACGTAAATTCTTCGGCAGGGAAGCCTCCTTCCTGATCAGACTGGGCCGCTTGAGCAAATAGGCGTGGAGCCAGGGCCACTGCCGCCTCTACTACACGCTCAGCGGAGACGGATAGTGCCTCGGAAGATAAAGAAACTACTGCCTGCGGGCGCAGGGCAATAGAAGGGGTACTGGTTAATGTCTTAGACATAACGGACAACAATTCAAGCATCAAGCAACGGTAGGCCTAGCAGCACAACTGAGATACGCGGCCCACATATACAGAGGAGCTACATCACCTATACGGGAAGGAGTAAAACTGGACCGTAAGAAAATTTGGTGCTGCCCACTACCCATAAAATCGCGTCTCACGAGACGCTAGGCCACTAAAATTGGCATCTAAGCGGATAGGACGTAACAATTCGGTAACATAGCTGGGTGGCAGCACGCCGCAGGGGTGCCTACCTTCGCGGCGCATTTCGCCTTCACTCAAGCTTCTTTGCCATGCCTTCGCAGCCCATTCGCTCCGCTCTTGTTTCTGTCTATTACAAAGACCGCCTAGAGCCATTAGTAGCTCTGCTTAAGCAGCACGGCGTGACGATATATTCTACCGGAGGTACTCAGCAGTTTATTGAAGAGCAGGGGGCACCGGTAACGGCCGTAGAAAGCCTGACGGGCTTTCCGGCGGTATTTGGTGGCCGCGTAAAAACTCTGCACCCCACCGTGTTTGGGGGCATTTTGCACCGCCGCCACGAGGCCAGCGACTTGGCCGAGGCCGAGCAGCACCAGATTCCGCCCATCGACCTAGTGGTGGTGGACCTTTATCCGTTTGAAGAAACGGTAGCCTCTGGCGCCCCCGAGCAGGACGTTATCGAGAAGATTGACATTGGGGGCATCTCCCTGCTGCGGGCTGCTGCTAAAAACTTCCGCGACGTGCTGGTAGTAAGCAGCCGCGACCAGTATGCCGCCGTAACGGAGCTGCTGACGGCTAAAAATTGCGCCACTGACCTGGAAGACCGGCGCCACTACGCCGCCGCTGCCTTCGAGGCCACTTCGCACTACGACACCCAGATTTTCCGCTATATGGCCCAGGGAACGGAGCTAAGCGGCGGGGCACTGAAAATAAGCGAGAAGCCTGCCACCCCGCTGCGGTACGGCGAGAACCCCCACCAAGCAGGTACCTTCTACGGCGACCTGTCGGCTCTTTTCGACCAGCTTCACGGCAAGCAGCTTAGCTACAACAACCTGGTTGATGTGGACGCGGCCGTGCTGCTGATGCAGGAATTTGCCGAGGGGCCTGCCGCCTGCGCCATCCTGAAGCACACCAACGCCTGTGGGGTAGCGCAGGCCGCAACGCTGCAAGAGGCCTACCTGAACGCCCTGGCCTGCGACCCAATTTCGGCTTTCGGGGGAGTAATCATTGTAAACCAGCCGGTTGATGCTGCCACGGCCGAGGAGCTGAATAAGCTGTTCTTTGAGGTGCTGATTGCACCCGAGTTTGCCGCCGATGCGCTGCCTATTCTACAGAGCAAGAAAAACCGCATTCTGCTCCGGCAGAAGCCCGTTACTTTCCCGGCTAAGCAAGTAAAAACCTTGCTCAACGGACTAATTGAGCAAGATTTCGACCGCGTAATTGAGGGTGCTCAGGAATTCCGCACCGTTACTGAGTCGGCCCCCACGGCGGAGGAAGTAGAGGCCCTGGAGTTTGCCATTAAAGTGTGCAAACACACCAAGAGCAACACTATTGTGCTGGCCAAGGCCGGGCAGCTGCTGGCCTCGGGCGTTGGGCAAACCTCCCGCGTGGATGCGCTCAAGCAGGCCATTGAGAAGGCCCGCGCCTTCGGCTTCGACCTGAAGGGTGCCGTAATGGCTTCCGATGCCTTCTTCCCCTTCCCCGACTGCGTGGAAATTGCGGGCGAGGCTGGTATCCGGGCCGTGGTGCAGCCTGGGGGCTCCATTAAAGATGCCGACAGCATTGCCGCCTGCAACCGGCTGGGCATGGCTATGGTCATGACTGGCGTGCGTCACTTCAAGCACTAAAAAATCTGGAGTACATATGGGCTAGGCCAGTTCACCCTTCGGTCTAGTTAACATTCTGATTTTAAAGCAGCCCCCGCCATCAACCTACATGGCGGGGGCTGCTGTATTCAGCCAAGCTGAACAAGCGAAAGCACGTGTTATCTTGTCGGCCTCACAATGAAATGCCGTTCCGGTCGTTGGGAGCTGCACATTATTTGGCCCCTGGTTTAGCCAGAGATGGTCTGGCCGGGTTTCGGGCTCACAATGCTGAGCCGACATGCCGGGCTTCGCTGAAACTTGCTTACTTTTGCCCCACTTTTGACGGGCGCAACCAGCCTGTTCTCATTCACTTGCCGTTACTCGATGGGTTTCTTCAATTTTCTGACCAGCGACATTGCCATAGACCTGGGCACGGCCAACACGCTCATCATTCACAACGATAAAATTGTGGTGGATGAGCCGAGCATTATCGCGAAAGACCGTACTACCAATAAGGTAATTGCCGTGGGCCGGCAAGCGCAGCAAATGCATGAAAAGACCCACGACAACATCAAAACCATCCGCCCGCTGAAGGACGGGGTTATTGCTGATTTCCACGCCGCCGAGGAAATGATCAAGGGCATGATCAAGATGATTGACACACGCACGCGGCTGTTTCAGCCCTCGCACCGCATGGTCATCTGCATTCCCTCGGGCATTACGGAAGTAGAAAAGCGCGCCGTACGCGACTCCGCGGAGCACGCCGGAGCCAAGGAGGTTTGGATGATTCAGGAACCCATGGCGGCAGCTATCGGCATCGGCATTGATGTGGAGCAGCCGGTGGGCTCCATGATTATCGACATCGGGGGCGGAACCACCGAAATTGCCGTAATCGCCCTGTCGGGTATCGTCTGCGACCAGTCGATTAAAACAGCTGGTGACGTATTTAACCAGGATATTCTCGACTACATGCGCCGTCAGCACAACCTGCTGATTGGGGAGCGTAGCGCCGAGCGTATTAAGATTGAAGTGGGGGCTGCCCTCACGGAGCTAGAAATAACCCCGCCCGACTTTGAAGTACGTGGACGCGACCTGATGACCGGCATTCCGAAAGTTATCAAGGTGACCTCGGCAGAAATTGCCATTGCCCTGGATAAGTCGGTAGCCAAAATTGAGGAAGCTGTACTAAAGGCTCTGGAAATCAGCCCACCTGAGCTGTCGGCTGATATTTACGAAAACGGCATCCACCTGACCGGCGGTGGCGCTCTGCTGCGTGGCCTAGACAAGCGCTTGGCCGTGAAAACCAAGCTGCCCATTCACATTGCCGAAGACCCCTTGCGGGCGGTAGTGCGCGGCACGGGTGCTGCTATCAAAAACATCCTCGGCTTCCGCGGAGTACTGCTGACCTAATACTATTTGTTGAAGCCAGAAGTGAGGAGCCAGGAGGTAGAATGACAAACAGTTGCATTCTGGCTCCTCGCTCCTCACTTCTGGCTTCTGACTCCTCGCTTCTTCCATGGGTAACCTGTTCGCCTTTCTGTTTCGCTACCGGGGTATCCTCGTGTTTGCGCTGCTGGAAGTGCTGAGCTTGTTTCTGCTGATTCGTAATAGCTCCTATCAGCGAGCTGCCTTTTTCAACTCCGCGAATAGCTACGTAGGCCAGGTGCTGGATCTGCGCACGCGCATCTACGACTACTTCCGGCTGGTAGAAGTAAATCATGAGTTGGTAAAGGAAAACGCCCTGCTGCGCCAGCAACTATACCGCCCCGACTTAAGTGGGCGCGAAGCTGGCACGTTGCCCGTGAAGCAGGATAGCCTTACGCAAGCCCGCTTAGCTCGCCTAGGCCACCCCGACTCGTTGCTGCTAGGCCTCCGCGCGCTCCCCACCCGCGACCCAGATTATCCCCTAATCCCGGCCCGGGTAGTAAGCAGCACCCAGCGGCGGGTAGATAACTTTATGACGCTGAACGTAGGCGCTGTAGACGGGGTACGGCCGGGAATGGGCGTGGTGGCTGCGGCTGGCGTGGTAGGCCGGGTACTGGTTACCAGTGAGCATTATGCCACCATTACGTCGGTCCTGCATTCTAAAACGGCTATTTCGTCCCGTATTCAGCGCGATAGTACCATTGGCACCATCCGGTGGCTGGGTGAAGACCCCGCTTATGTGCTGCTCGATAACATTCCGCGGCAGAATAAATTGGTGCGTGGCGATACGGTAGTGACGTCAGGCTACAATGCCGTTTTCCCGGAGGGGATTATGGTGGGCACAATTGAGTCGTTCGTGCGGGAGCCAGATAAAAACTTCTGGACGATTAAGGTGCGGCTGGCCGTGAATTTCTCTAAGCTGGTTTACGTGTACGTGGTAAGCAGCCGCCCCAAAATTGAGCGCGATACCCTAGAGGCCCACGCTGGCGTGAAACCCGAAACCGACGATCAGCCATGAGCGGAGTAGGAACCATTCTGGTGCAAGTGTTGCGGTTTGCGCTCTACGTAGGCCTGTATGTGCTGCTGATCAGTGGCCCCGATTTTGTGCTCTTCGATCTGGGGTGGTGCTTTTTCTATTTAGGGTTCCTGCTGTTTCTGCCCATCAGCACACCTATTGTGTTGCAACTAGTGCTGGGGTTTGTGTTGGGCTATACCATGGACGTGTTTTTTGACTCGGGCGGCGTGCACGCGGCCGCGGCTGTGCTAGTGGCCTATCTTCGGCCCTGGGTGCTACGCCTGCTTACCCCCCGCGACGGCTACGACGCCCAAGATTCCGTGAATATCCATCAGATGGGGGGGCAGTGGGTTATTGTGTACCTGTTGCTGCTGGTAGCTATCCACCATGCCGCTTTTTTCCTGCTGGAGCTCGGAAGCTTTCAGGTGCTAGGCCTCACCCTGGTTAAAATTCTGGTGAGCACGCTGTATACCAGCTTGGTTTTCATGATCATCCAGCTGGTATTCTTTCCTACGCGCCGCCGAACCCGGTAGGCATGGGAACTCAGAGGCTGCCAGAATGCCTTTCATAAGCTCCGCCGTACGGAGTTGTGCGGTCAGGCGAGTGTCAAGCTTACCTTGGCTTACTGCTGTGGGTTGGTGGGGGTGGCTGCTCTTTCTAAGGGGATAGACTAGTAGAGGCGGGCATTCGTTGTACCTTTGCAAATCCGGCCGCCGGGCCGTAAGTGCTTACTTCTCAGAATCCACCGCTTTGCAATACCTCGAAGGCCGCAAATACGTGGTCCACGCCATTTTTCTGGCCGTGGCGCTGCTTTTCGCGTCACGCCTTTTCTACATTCAGGTGCTGGACGGCAGCTATAAGCTTGCCGCCGACCGCAATACCTTACAGCGCATTGTGCAGGCGCCGTACCGGGGCTTAATTTATGACCGCAAGGACCAGATTCTGGTACAAAACACGCCCGTGTATGACCTGATGATGGTGCCGCGGGAGGTGAAAAAGCTCGATACCGTGCGTTTTTGCCAGCTGCTGCAACTACCCGTTGAGGAAGTGCGGGAGAGCATGAAGGCGGCCCGCGCGTACAGCCGCGTGAAGGCTTCGCCGTTGGTGCAGAACCTGAGCGCCGCCGAACTAGCCGCCATTCAAGACAACCTGATCGACTTTCCGGGCTTCAGCATCAAGGCCCGGATGGCACGCTCCTACAACACCAAAACCATGGCCCACGCCCTGGGCTACGTGGGAGCTATTACGCCTGCTTTCCTAGAAAAGCCTAAGTATTCAAAATATATGGCCGGCGAGTTTCTCGGAATTACTGGCCTAGAGTCGTTCTACGAGACCCAGCTCATGGGGCGGCGGGGCGTGCAGTACCGCATGGTAAATGTGCGCGGCATTGAGAAAGGTGCGTTCCGGGGCGGCGAGTTTGATACACTGTCCATTGCCGGCCAAGACCTGCACCTGAGCATCGACTCTGACCTGCAGGCCTACGCTGAGCAGCTGATGGCCGGTAAGCGCGGCTCGGTGGTAGCGCTTGACCCTAAAACGGGCGAAATATTGGCCTTCGTATCGGCGCCGATGTTTGACCCGGCTACACTTTCCGGCAAGGGGATGGGGAACCGCTACATGGAGCTGCTCAACAACCCCGAGCGCCCTCTGTTCAACCGCCCCCTGATGGCCACTTATCCTCCAGGCTCTACCTTCAAGTTGGTCAATGAGCTGGTGGCCCTGCAAATGGGAGTGGTAACGCCTCAAACCGGGTTTGCGTGTAACTGGAAGCTAGTGCGCTGCACCCACCGCCACGAGCACCCGAGCAACGTAGGTATTGCCATCAAAAACAGCTGCAACCCCTATTTCTACCAAGTAATGCGGGCGGCCGTGCTGCGCGGACGCTCAGCCAATAAGTTTGAGGATGCCCGGCTAGGCCTGGGCGAGTGGCGCCGTAAGGTGATGCAGTTTGGCTTAGGCGAAAAGCTGGGCGTCGACCTGTCGCAGGAAAAGAAGGGCCTGATTCCTTCGCCTGATTTCTACGACAAGCGCAACGGATACCACCGCTGGAGTTACCGCACCGTGTACTCGCTTAGCATTGGTCAGGGCGAAATTGGTATTACGGGTCTCCAGATGGCCAACATTATGGCCACCATCGCCAACCGGGGCTGGTACTACACGCCGCACTTTGTGAAAGGCATTGGGCAGGGCGGGCCGCTACCCCAATACACTGTGCGGCACACCGTCGGCGTCGACCCCATTCACTTCGACGAGATAATCCCGGGTATGCAGGGCGTAGTAGATGGGCGCGGTGGTACGGGTAGCAATGCCAGCCTCTTGGACGTGGGAATATCAGTGGCCGGGAAAACTGGTACCGTGCAAAACCCCCACGGCGACGACCACGCTACCTTCGCCGCTTTTGCCCCCGCCGAGGACCCCAAGATTGCCATTGCTGTGTTTATCGAAAATGCGGGGTTCGGGGGTAGCTCAGCAGCGCCCTTGGCCGCCCTGGTCATGGAAAAGTATCTGCGCGGTAACGTAGCCCCCTGGCGTAAGCGCTGGGAAAACTGGCTGCCAGGGCCAGCCGAACGATTTGTTAGACACCACTAATTCTGGTAAGCAGGCGAAGGTAGACTTCTGACCCCTGGCCTAACCGCCAAGCCAGAGGTAGTGTCTCGCCCTGAATAATACCCATATGCCCACTTCTCCGGCCAGATATTCGCGTAGCATTGATTGGGTGACGGTTCTGCTCTACCTGCTGATGGTGGGCGTTGGCTGGCTGAGCGTGTATGCCGCCAGCTACTCCCCCGATGCACCGGCCAACCCGTTCAGTCACTTGAGCTTTCAGGAACTCATGGCTTTCAACTGGTTCAAGCAGATTCTGTGGATTGGGACGGCGGTGGTGCTCATTGTGGTACTACTCGTAATCGACTATAAAGCCTACGACACCTTCGCGTTTGTGCTTTACGGGGCCATGATTCTGCTGCTAATCGTTACGCCCTTCATTGCTAGGCCTATTGCGGGCTCCCGCTCTTGGCTGGAACTGGGCCCGGTGCGCCTGCAGCCCGCCGAGTTTGCCAAGTTTATTACGGCCCTGGCCGTATCGCGCTATATGGCAGGCATCAACCTGCGCCAGCAAAACTTCCGCGACCAGCTGGTGCTGGCTGGGCTTACTTTGCTACCACCACTGCTCATCATTGCGGCCAACGAGACGGGCCAGGCCTTGGTGTTTGGAGCTTTCCTGCTGGCGTACTTTCGGGAGGGGATGTCGCCGCTTATCCTGTTGATTTTAGCTGCGGCCGGCGCGGTACTTATTCTCTCTTTGCTGGTGCCCAAGCTGTGGCTGGTAGGCTCATTTACCGTTTTGCTGGGGCTGGTATTTGCTTTTAACCCCCGAGTATTCCGGCATCATCTGGTGTTGGCGCTGTCAGTGTGGGCAGTAGTAGTTGGGATGGTGTTTGGGGTAGACTTTTTCTTCAACAACGTGCTGCAGGCGCACCAGCGCAAGCGGATCGAAGTTCTCATTAACCCCTCCGCCGACCCCCTGGGCGTGGGCTGGAACGTGACGCAGTCCAAGATTGCTATTGGTTCGGGTGGGTTCGCGGGCAAGGGCTTTCTACAAGGAACTCAAACCAAGTTCGACTTCGTGCCCGAGCAAAGCACCGACTTTATCTTCTGCACGGTAGGGGAGGAGTGGGGCTGGGTTGGGACCATGGTGGTCATCATCCTGTTCATGACCTTGCTCGGGCGAATCCTGTATGTGGCGGAGCGCCAGAAATCAGTTTTTGGGCGCACGTACGGATACTGCGTGGCCAGTATTATCTTTTTCCACTTCTGCGTCAACATCGGGATGACGATAGGCCTAGCGCCCGTGGTGGGTATTCCACTGCCCTTTTTCAGCTACGGAGGCTCCTCGCTGTGGTCGTTTACCACGTTGCTGTTTATTCTCCTAGCTATTGATGCCTACCGCAAGCAGGATCTGGAACGCTAACAAGCCAACGAACTTAGCCTCCTAGGCCTATCAGCATAGTAAATCTTCAAACTGATAGGCCTAGGCTACCACACAAAAGGCCCCTGGTGTGCACTACTAAACCGGTGCACATCAGGGGCCTTTTGTGTAGCAGCAGATTACGCGCTGACTTAGGCGAACTTACGGTCAATAAGCTTCAGAAGCTTATTCACGTGCTCTTCCTTGCGCGACCAGTTGTACTGCGCCGACAAGTTTTCCGTCACATAGCGCTTAGCTGATTCTGCGTTAGGCAGGGTATCCAGGTACTGAATAACGGAGTGGTACTCCATATTCTCCCCATTGAAAAGCTCATTGATGAAGCTAAACCGCTGGTTGATAGAAATAGCCTCCCGCAACGATTCCACTTTGGGGGCTTTTTCGGCCAGCGTAGCCGCGGCGGGGCGCTCTTGGCGCAGGGTTTCGCTGAGGGAAGGAGCAGCGGGCTGCTCGGCTTTTAATTTGGCATAGAGCGGCACGCCAGTAGCTGGCGTTTCTGGTGCTGTCGCATTATTGCCCTCTGTTGCTGGAGGCGATGCGGCTGGGACTTTTGGCTCTGAGGCAGGCGGTGGGGGGGCTACCGCCACGGGCGCAGGAGCATCAACAGAGGCGGTCTTCTCAGGGGCAGCTGCTGCTGGCTGGGCTGTGGTTGGGCTGGGTGCTGCCTCTTCAAATAAGTCAGCCTCCGTGAGCGGTAGCAACGCATTAAACTCCTGCACAAGACTAGCCAGCGGGTGCTGATCCTGCCCGTTCGACTTAACGTAGAGGCGGAAACGGCTCAGTAAATAGTCCCGCTCCTGCACTTCCTCGGCCGGAAGGGTGTCGAGAAAGCCCGCAAAGAGGGGTTTGTTTATATCCAGGTAGCGCAGCGTATCGCGCAGCTTCTCCGGGGAGGTGTTTGCTTGTTCTCCGAGTAGTTTCTGCCCGAAGGTTTCGGCAGGGTCGATGCCGCCCAGGAGCGTGTCGCAGATAGCCTGGGCCAGCAAGGGTTCGAACACGGGCCGGCTTAGCTTGATGCGGCGCGACAGTACGTTCATGAATTGCGTGAGGGCCTGGCGTACTTCCGCGTCCTCAAAATCAAAGTACGGGCTGCGCAGGTTGCCCATTTCCGCCATCCACTGGCCTAGCAGTTGCTGCACCACAAACAGGTTTACCTGCCGGATGGGTGTAAAGCGCAGTACGGCCGGACCATCGAGCGTGGCCGTGGGGCGGGCCCCGAAGTGCTGGTCGCAGAGCAAAGCGGCCAATAGCCGCCCGTAATGTTCGCGCTTGGCGAGGCTATATTTGTTGTTCATTGAAAGCCTGATTCAACGGGCAATTTAGGGAAAGATGCCCACTCTAACGGTTCAAAATCTGCCTGCGGCTCCGGTTTCGGTGCCGCCCGGCGCCACGCTGCTGGCCGCGCTGCAAGCCGCCGGCCACGACTGGATGCATGCCTGTGGCGCCAAGGGGCGCTGCACTACCTGCCGGCTGCACGTATTACACGGAGCCGACCTCCTAACGCCGCATTCCGACGCCGAGTTACGCTACCGGGCGCTGGGCCGCCTGTTGCCCACCGAGCGGCTTACCTGCCAAACGCGGCTACCTGCCGGCGACGTGATAGGTCGGGTGCCCGAGCCCGTGCAGTTCCCGCACGTGACCTACCTCAACGACCAACCGTAAGGGCTTGGTACTAGCGGCCCGGGTAAAAGTAACTAGGCCACAAGGGGGCGCCGTATCCGATTGATAGCAAACGGTTTGGTGTAGACCATAGCTGACTAGGCCGCTGGAGGCTCGCGGAAAATGGCCGCCTTGGCTTTGAGGCTAGCGGCCGAAAGCTGTACTTTAGAGGTTCCCAAGGTTGTCAGGATCCTGACCCTTGCCCACTGCTAACTGACAAGTTTGTGTTTATAGAACCCCGCGTTGGTACGGGTCCGGGCGTAGCTCGCCGGGGCTGGATTGAGGTTGTGTGCGGCTCCATGTTTTCGGGTAAAACGGAGGAGCTGATTCGGCGGCTAAATCGTGCTAAAATTGCCCGGCAGCGGGTTGAAATTTTCAAGCCCGCCCTCGATACCCGTTACCACGTGGAGGATGTGGTGTCGCACAATGCCAACAGCATCCGCTCCACGCCCGTGCCCATTGCGCAGGAAATGCTCCTGCTGGCCGGGGGCTGCGACGTAGTAGGCATCGACGAAGCTCAGTTCTTTGATGAGTCCTTGGTGGAGGTGTGCGTGCAGCTGGCCAACCAAGGCACTCGTGTAATTGTGGCCGGCCTTGACATGGACTTTCTGGGTAAGCCATTCGGGCCCATGCCCGCACTAATGGCCGTAGCGGAATTCGTGACGAAAGTACACGCCATTTGCGTGTGCTGCGGAGAAATTGCTTCCTACTCCTTTCGCGTTGCTGCTTCGGAAGACAAGATCTTGCTGGGAGAAACGGATGCGTATGAGGCCCGCTGCCGCTACTGCTTTCAGGAAGGAATGAAGGAGAAAACCGCAGAGCCCGTTAGCAAAGCGGCCGTGCGCTAGGCCAGTGCTGAGGTAGCCTTGCAGCTCCTAACGACCAGCGTGGCCTACTATACCTCAGTGCGAGCTACTGCACTAAAGCCTAGCGCTCCTCGTTACTTTGCCGGTTCCTACTTCGCGTCGCAACTTCCTGCCGATGACACTACTAGTACGCCTGCGCCGGGCCGTGTTTAGCCTCGGTTTTCTGCTGTTCATGCTTCCTGCGGCGCTAGGCCAGTCAACGGCGGGCTTCGGCGACTGGCAGTTGCACCTGCCCATCAACCGGGCCAAGGCTCTGGCCGATGTGGGCAACCGGGTGTATGTAGCTACGGAAGACGCCTTTTTCTACTTCGACAAGCAGCTCAACACCACCCGGCTGCTCTCGCGGCGCGACGGGCTGCACGATGTAGGCGTCAACACCCTAGCCTACGACTCCGTGAGTCAGCAGGTGGTAGTGGCCTACCGCTCCACCAACCTCGATATTCTGCGCCTGTCCGACGGAGCCATTCTCAACCTGAATGATATTGCGCGTAAGGAAATTCAGGGGAGTAAAACAATCAACCACATTAGCATCAGCAACAAAATTGCCTACCTGGCCTGCAGCTTTGGCATTGTGGCGGTCGATTTAGGCAAGCTAGAAATTCGGGACTCGTACACCAATATTGGGCCGGGTGGTACCGTGGTAGAGGTATACTCCACGGCTGCCGCCAACGGTGTGCTGTTTGCGGCCACTTCTGCCGGCGTACTGCGTGCCCGTCTCACCGATAACCTACTCGATTACCGTGCCTGGACGGTTGATTTTGCGGCGCGCCCCGGTAATCCTTTCCAAGCGCTGGGGGCGCACAACGGCGTGGTGTACCTCGGTATCAACGGTGACCGGCTGTATGGATATAACCCTGGTCAGCCAGCGCAAGGCTGGCGGCCCGTGCAGGGCGTAACGGGTGTGGAGTTTCGCCAGCTCACGTCTTCGCGGGCAGGCTTGCTCGTAACCGATAATCAGAAGATATCGGTGCTGAACCCGGTTACCGGGGTGGTGACAACTACGCTACGCCCGGCCCTGCTCCAGAACCCGCGAGCCACCGTGCGGAGTAAAGACGGCAATTATTTTCTGGCCGACTTCACTAACGGGTTGTTGCGCGTGTCGGCCAACGGACAACAGGCAGAACAGTTCCTTACCAATGCCCCTGCCAGTACCAAGTCATACAGTGTGCTAGCCGATGCTCGTACCAACACGGTGGATGTCTTCAGCGGCGCTTACGGCGACCGGTACCTGCAGGAACGTAGCCAGCTGGGCTTTTACGAGTACGCCAAGGGGCAGTGGCAGAATACTAATTCTACTTTGCTCTCGGCCGCGCAGTATCCCAACCTGCTTGATCCGGTCCGCGGCACTCGTACCCCCGATGGCACCCTCTACGTGGCCAGCTACGGCAATGGAGTGTTGGAGTGGAAGGGACCTGGTAATTTCCGATTGTTTAACCCCACCTCGGGCTTGCCTAACCCCCTGCGTAGCCCAATTGCCGACGTAACCTATACCCGGGTAACGGATATTACTACTGACTCAGACGGCAAGGTGTGGGTGGTTAACCGCCACCAGATACCGGGCCTTTCGGGTGTATTCACATTCGACCCTATCGCTACTACCTGGGCAGCCATTCCGTACTTCAGCGGCAGCGAAAACCTGGAGCGTATTGCCCTCGATGATGTGGGCGGCGTCTGGCTATCGAGAGCCCGCGCACCAGTCGGGACCCAGCTAGGCCTGGTGGCCTATAATCAAGAGAGCCGCGCTATCCGCTCTTTTTCCGAAAGCGACGGCCTGCCCTCGGGTGAGATTTATGATATTGTGAAAGACCGGCAAGGTGACATCTGGGTGGCTACTATTAAGGGGCCAGCCGTCTTCAACGACCCCGTTTCGGCCTTCGACCCCAGCACTGGCCTAGGCTTTCAAACGCCCTATGTGCGGCGCGGGGAAGGCACCGGCTTTGTGGCACTGGGTGGGGAAGCCGTACGGGCTATTGCCGTAGATGGCGCGAACCGCAAGTGGTTTGCCACCGACCGGGGCCTGTGGCTGTTCAATGAAGATGCGACCGAAGCCCTGGAGCATTTCACCACCGCCAACAGCCCCTTGCCCTCCGACCGCATCGTAGATGTGGATGTGAACGATAAAACCGGCGAAGTTTTCGTGGCTACCGATGCAGGGGTAGTGGCCTACCGCGGCTCCGCTACCATCACAGAAGGCAAGCCCAGCTGCGCAAAAGTGTCGCCAAACCCGGTTCGGACCAACTTTACCGGGCAGGTGGGCATTTCAGGCCTAGCCAACAACGCCCAGGTAAAAATCACGGACGTGACGGGTAAGTTGGTGTACCAGACCCGGGCCAATGGCGGCACCGTTATCTGGAACCTAGCTGACTATAATGGGCGCAAAGTGCAGTCGGGGGTATACCTGGTGCTCTCGTCGGATGCGGATGGGAAAAACGGCTGCATCAGCAAAGTGGCCGTGGTAGAAAAATAGCCCGCTACCTTGAAATAGTGGCCTAGGGGCTGATTTTCGGGAACGGGCGAGTTAGTACCGCTTGTTCTTATGTGCTAGGCCAGTAGTCTGGCCAAATAGCCAATCTGTCCGCCTCAACGTATTCAAGACGCCACCTCAGCTCTCTTTGCATGTTAATCAAGACCCGCGGTATCGTTCTCAACTTCATCCGCTACCGCGAAACCAGCATTATCGCCCGGATTTATACGGAACGCTTGGGGTTGCAGAGCTACCTCGTAAACGGGGTTCGCAAGGCCAAGCCACCGGGCCGTATTGCGCTGTTTCAGCCCTTCACGATGCTGGACTTAGTGGCCTACACTTCGCGCCAAGGCGGCATTACGCGCCTCTCGGAGTACCGGTGCGCGGAGCCCTTTCGAACGCTCCCTTACGATGTGCGCAAGAGTAGTATAGCGTTATTTCTCTCAGAAGTAGTAAGCCGGGTGCTGCTCGAAGAAGAAGAAAATGAGCCGCTCTTCAACTTCCTGCACGACTCTATCTTGGCATTTGACCGGCAGGAAGAAGGCTTTGAGAATTTTGCCCTGATCTTTCTGCTGCAACTGAGCCAGTACCTGGGTTTCGGCCCCGAAACAGGCGAACAAATAACTTCTCAGGTGGCCTTTGGGGCCGAAGCGCCGGGCGCAACCATGGGGCACGGTCCCACGGCGCTGCGCTTCCAGGAATTCGAACAGCACTTTGATGACTTGCTCCGCACTCCTGACGCGGCACAAATTCCTAATGGCCGCGTGCGGCGGGAGCTGCTGGGCGTGCTCATTCGTTATTACCAGCTGCACGTAGAGCGCCTCGGCGACGTCCGCTCCCTTTCTGTGCTATCGGAGGTGCTGGCCGAGCTTTAACGCACGTACCAAGCTTCACAACTAACTAAACGGCCCTGCTGAGCATTGTTCAGCAGGGCCGTTTAGTTAGTTGTGACTACTTGATGTTTACTAATTCTACATCGAAGCGCAGAATAGCATTCGGGGGAATATCGGCGCCGGCACCGCGGGAACCGTAGGCCAGGGACGAGGGAATAAGAAGTATGGCCTTGCTGCCCTTATTGAGTAGGGCAATGCCTTGGTCCCAGCCAGGAATAACACGGCCCTGGCCTAGCGGAAATTCAATGGGCTGGTTTCCATTGCGCTCCGAAGAGTCAAATACCTTTCCGTCAAGCAGCATGCCTTTGTAGAGTACCGAAACCGTTTGACCGGCCTGAGGCTTGGCGCCCGTGCTAGGTTTGGTAATTACGTAGTACACTCCCCCGGGCGCTTTCACGCCCTTCAGCTTGTTCTGCTTGAGGTAGGCCTGAATACGAGCGTCTTCCTGCACGAGGCGTTGAGCGGCCTGCTGCTTTTCTTTCTCCTGGGCTTGGCGCATTAGCTCCTGCACCTCCTGCATGGCCGCCTCCTGGGTCTGGATTTTATCTACTTTAGCCACTACCACGAGGGTATTGCCCGCCTTCCGGATGAAGGGAGGCACCGGCTGTCGGAATGATTTGGCAAAAACCGAGTCGGCATTGAAGCGGAACACAGCGGAGTCGCCGGGCTGCAGTAACGATACGGCTTCCTCAATGCCTCCCCGTTGGCTGCTACGGATAGTATCAAGCGGGACCCGGGCTGGCTGCCCCCCGGACTGCTGACGGGAGTTCATCAGCACCGAGTCACGCCCAGTCCGGAACTCCATGTGCAGGCTAATAATCTGCCCGATGCGGCTAGTGTAGGTTGGGTCACCGGTGGGCGCTTGCGCCGGGCGACGTACATATTTACCGTTTTCCCGGTGATAAATGCGGTATTCTACGCCGGAGCGCAACCGGTTGAAGCTGGAAGGGTCGCCCTGAAAGGACATGAGGCCCGCCATGCCCAACAAAGCGGGCCACGCGGCATACATACGAGAAAGGAACATGCTAATGGAATGATGCGCCAGCTTGTGGGTAGTAACGCTTGGCGCAAGGCGAGAAAACAGATGACACCGGCCTAGGCCTGTTCAGACATTATAAAAACTGGCCCCGCCGTCTGCGTGATACAGAGTAGCGGGGCCAGGTCTTCAGCAAACTATTTTACCCGTAGAATCTCAACTTCGAACACCAGATCTGTCTGCGGCGGGACCAGGTAGCGGCGGTCATCATCGGGGTCCCGAACGCCCTTGGCCGCGTAGGCCAGTCGGGCCGGAATCCAGAGGCGGGCCCGCGTACCTTCTGGCAAGAGCTGCAGCGCTTCATCCCAGCCTTTAATGACCTCGCCGCGGCCTACGCGTACTTTCAGCGGGCCACCCTGCTTTACAGAAGCGTCGAAGACGTGACCATTAGGCAGGAAACCGGTGTAGTGTACCGTTACCTTATCGCCGGAGTGGGCCGTGGGGCCTTTACCTGGTTGACGCACTGTATACCGCAGCCCCGAGGTAGTTTGCGTGGCCCGCGCCAGTAAGCTATCGGGGGAGGCCTGAAGCGGGGTGGTAGGAAGAGCCTGCTGGCCTAGCACTGGGCTCATAGCTCTTCCAGCTGCTACAAGCAGAGAGAGGCGCAGAAGCCAAGTTTGAGAGCTGTAGGCCATCTTAGGTTTATTTTACGTCGATTATTTCCATATCGAACAGCAAGGGCGTATTAGGCGCAATGCTAGTATTTCCTGCTTGGCCGTACGCCAAGTTAGAGGGAACTAGCAGCAGCTTACGGTCACCTTTACGCATCGTGAGAACAGCCTTTTCCCAGCCCTGAATTACGCTGTTTGCTCCCACAGTAAAGTTGAGACATCCGCAAGCTGTCCGGTTGTTGCTGGAATTATCAAACTCCTGCCCATCATTGGCTTCGCCAATGTATTTGCCTACATACACAGTGGTTACCCGCTTGCCTGCCACAATGAGAGGCTCCGAGGAGGCGCCTTCTTTCACGTTGATCAGGTACAAGCCATCGGCGGTACGGGTATAATTAGAACCGTTGATATTGTGCCGGGTCAGATAGGCCTGAATAGTAGCTTCATCAGCTGCTTTTTGCTGCTCAATGAGCTTTTCAGTTTGCTTAGCAATGCTGCCTTTGGAGTCGCAACCGGAAAGAACCGGGGCAGCAACCAGCAGCAGAGCCGCCAGGCGGAGCAGTAGAGTAGGACGGGTCAGGAGAAATACGTTACGCATGGGTAAAGCAAGAAAATGGAAGCAGAACTATAGAACGGTTCCGGCGTCCTGAAATTACTTAATATCTGTCAGCTCCACGTCAAAGCGCAGCACTGTGTTTGGCGGGATGGGCCCCACGCCGTAAGCACCGTAGGCCAAACCCGAAGGAATAAGCAAGGTAGCTTTGGCTCCTTTGTTCAGCAGGGCAATGCCCTCATCCCAGCCCGGAATTACTGCGCCTTGGCCAATGGGAAACTCAAAAGGTTTGTTGCCACGATTGGTAGTCGAATCAAAAACTTTCCCGTCGAGAGTGGTACCGGTGTAAAGTACCGAAACGGTTTGGCCTTTGGTTGGGAGGGCGCCCGTGCCGGCCTGGGTCATTACCACGTACAAGCCCGATGCTTGGCGCTGGGCGGTGAGGTTGTTAGCGGTAATGTAGGCCTTGAGAATCTCCTCGTCGCGGGCCGAGTAATCGGTTGTGTCCAAAGCCGGATCGTTGTTTTTCATGCAGGAAAACAACACGGGCGAGGTGAGCGAGAAAAACAGCACGAGCAGGAGAGCCGGCCGTAAACGGGAAAACAATAGGGGCTTACGCATACAAAAAGGGGCTATCAGGAATGGAGATACAAAAACCCCCAGCCCGGTTGCACCGGACCGGGGGTAATGTTAGACAAGCTAGTCAGGCCTCTATCGACCCTGCTGCTGTTGTTGCTGCTGCATTTGCTCTATCTGCCGCTGAATGTCGGCTTGGCTGGGGCCGGCAGGCTGTGTGGGCGCATTTTTCACGTCTACCAGCTCCACATCAAAGCGCAGTACGGCATCGGCCGGGATGTTAGCGCCGGCGCCACGCTGCCCGTAGGCCAATGAAGAAGGAATCAGGATGGTAGCCTTCGAGCCCTTGTTCAGGAGCGGAATGGCCTTATCCCACCCCGGAATTACCTGGCCTACGCCAATCGGGAATTCAATGGGTTTGCCACCGTTGCCTTTGGCCGAAGAGTCGAACTCTTTGCCATCAAGCAGTGTGCCTTTGTACTGTACCGATACAATCTGACCAGCTTTGGGCTTAGCACCCGTACCAGGCTGCGTTACTACATAGTACACGCCAGAAGTGTCTTTCTGGGCGTTCAGGTTGTTCTTCTTGATGTAGTCTTGCAGTACAACGTCGTCTTTCTTGAGCTGCTGCTTGGCGTACACCTGCATTTTCTGCTGCTGCTCCACCTGCATTTTCTGCACATCAGCCATGGCCTCGTCGCGAGTTTGGACTTTGTCCACTTTCACAAACATGGTCATGGTTTTGCCGGCCTTCTTCATGAAAGGGGGCACTGGCTGACGGAACGACTTAGCGAAGATGGTATCTACGTTGAAGCGGAACACAGCCGAGTCGCCGGGCTGCAGCAACGAAATTGCTTCCTCTAGGCCACCCTTCTGGGCTTTGCGTACGGAATCAAGCGGCACGCGTACGGGAAAGCCCAACTGCTGCTTGCGCGAGTTGAACAGCACCGAGTCTTTGCCGGTGCGGTACTCCACGTGCAGCGCCATGATCTTGCCAATCCGGTCTTTGTAGGTGGCGTCACCGTCGGCATTAATGTCGCGGGAGTTGTACTTGCCGCCTTCGTTTTTGAATACTTTGTACTCGATGCCCGACTTGGTTTTGGCGAAGTCGCCGCCGCCTTTGTTGCAGGAAGCGAGGCCCAGAACACCGGCAGCGAGGGCCAGGCTCAGAAAGTTGCGTTGGAAGAGCATGAAAGGGGTTAGGAAGTTAGACAAACTATGCGGCCAAGTTACGCTGAATTATGCCGATGGCGGCACCACCGCCAACGGGGCCGTAACCAGATCGGCCTGGTATTGCGGCAGCAGGCTCAAAAAGCGGTCTACCGTGTTATCAAGCGGGATATGGCTAATGCCACCGGCTGCATTATGGTGGCCTCCGCCCTCAAAGTGACGGCGCGAGAACTCACTCACGGAGAAGTCGCCCACCGAGCGGAAGGAAATTTTGATGGCCTGGCTGCGGTCAATAAACACCGCCGCAAATACAATACCCTCAATGCTCAGCGCAAAGTTCACTAAGCCCTCCGTGTCGCCGGTTTTAGAGTGGTACTGGCGTAATTCATCGGCCGTAATAGCAATGTAAGCCGTGTTGTACTCGCGCAGCACCACCAGCTTATCCTTCAGCACGAAACCCAAAAAGCGCAGGCGCTCTTCAGAGTGGGAGTCGTAGATGCGGCGGTGCACGTCGGAGAGGTTTATGCCGGCGTTGAGCAACTCGGCAATAATTAGGTGCACATTGCGGGAGGTGCTGGGGTGGCGGAACGAACCCGTATCCGTCATGATACCGGCGTACAGGCATTCGCCAATTCCAGTATCAATGAGGTCTTGGTCGCCTAGGTCGCGGATTACCTCAAACACCAGCTCAGCCGTAGCGGCTGCTTTAGAGTTAGAGTAATCGAGGTCGGCGAACTGCTCAGGCTCCTGGTGATGGTCGATGAGGACCTTGGTGCCGGGGGCCTGCCGCACGTACTCGCCCAGCTCGCTAATGCGACCCAGGCAAGAGAAATCGAGGCAAAACAGCACTTCGGCCGTGCCAATAATTTCCCGCACCTGCGCATCATTTTTGCGCGGCTCATACACTACCACGTCGTCGTTGCCAGGCATCCAAGCCAGAAAGCTCGGATAGTCCGACGGTGTAACCACCGTAACGGAGTGGCCCTTCTTGCGTAGGTAGCCCGCTAGGCCTAGGGAAGAGCCTAGCGCGTCGGCGTCGGGCTTGTGGTGTGTGGTGATGAAGATCTGCCGGGGCTGCGCTAGCAGCTCCTTCAACTCAGATATTGTGGACATTGCCTACGGGGTAGGTGACTGAAATTCGGTCGGTTAGGCCGCGTACAAAGACGGCAAAAGTCGGAAATAATCCGGGTATCAACAAAACCAGCCTTAGATTGGTGCATTTAGCTGGTTGTTAACTCCGTAACGGCTTGGCCTAGCAGATGCTGGCGTTACCCTCTGCGTAAAAGGCAGAAGCAGTAGCGCCGCGAGAAGGTTCAATAATCTGAGCGGTTAGCACATAGTCTAGGCTTTGCTTACCGTGCCGCGCCCCAGAGGAAATTGGCCTAGGCTTCACCACACCAAATAAAACGGCTACTTTTGCCGCCGCAAACTTCTTGTTTTGCGGCCCCTCACGAGTTCATTTCAACTTCAACTTTAGCCCCTATAGTATGGCCACCAACCGCACGTTCACGATGATTAAGCCCGACGCTACCCAGGAAAACCACATTGGTGGTATCCTGAGCATGATCGAAGAGGGCGGTTTCCGCATCGTGTCGCTGAAAAAAGTACGTCTGACGCCTGAGCGTGCCGGCAAATTCTACGAAGTACACGCTGAGCGTCCCTTCTACGGCGACCTAGTGAAGTACATGTCGTCGGGCCCTATCGTGGCAGCTATCCTGGAGAAAGACAACGCTGTAGCTGATTTCCGCACCCTGATTGGTGCTACCAATCCTGCTCAAGCTGCTGAAGGTACTATCCGCAAGAAGTACGCTAAGAGCATCGAAGCCAATGCCGTGCACGGTTCCGACTCCGACGAAAACGCGCAGATCGAAGGTGACTTCTTCTTCTCGGCTGACGAGCAGTTTTAATTGCTAAAGTCACTTATATTGCACAAAAAGCCGCTCTGCAATATGCAGAGCGGCTTTTTGCTTTTACTACTTTTAGACTGGGTTTATACTAGTTTTATACTTTATGGCTCACTCACGGGCGCCAAAGCCGATGCGCTTAGCGGTTTTAGATACTGTAAACTCCTGTTCTTCCCGATTATAAATATCGGCAAGCGAGGTAGGTGCGCCTAACGCTGTATTATGGCCTAGACTGGCGGCAAGGGCCTCGGACTTTGCCTCGCTGAGGGGTTGGAAATGGTAGGCGGCAATCAGGCGGCCCTTCCGCAGCAGGGCGCTGTCAATGCGCGAAAGGTCGGTGTTGAAGGTGCAGACAATCTGGATGTGGAAGCAGTCGGCCAGCAGTCCGTCGGAGATGTTAAGTAAGTTACTGACGGCACTTGGTCCCCCGCCCGTTGCATCGCGCTTGGTCAGCAGCTCTTCCGCATCCTCGATAATGAGAATAGAGTTGGTATTGTCGTGGAGCAGGTTGATAAACTCGGGGTCGGCAATGCGGGCGGCTAGGTTAGGCGGGATAAATAGCTTGGGCTTGTCGGTGAGGCCACAGAGGTGGCGGATGTAGCTTGTTTTGCCGGTGCCAGGCGGCCCGTGCAGAATAACGATGCCCTTATCCTGGGGCTGTTGTAGGCGCCGCACAATCGTTTCGTGGGCGGGCAGCAGGTCATCGTTGTAATGAGTGCTCAGGTCCAGCGCCGGAATCTTTATCTCCAGCGGAGTAAACTCCAGGTCGTTGTAGGCCAGGCGCAGGGCATGAATGCGCTGACGCTCTTGCTGCCCAGAGCCAACGTGGGCCATTAGCAGCTCGCGCAGGGTAGCTAGCTCAGCGGCATCGGTGGCGGGGGAATAAAACACCTGCACACCCCGCTCAGTGTACACATCACGGTCGCCGACGAGCAGGAGCAGGTGCGGGGCCAAATGCAGCGCCCATACGTTTAGCTCAGGCTCCTGGCCTACCTTTTCAATGTAAACGGAGTGGGCCACGGTGGCTTGCTCTAAGTTGTAACGGGCCGCCAAGGCCTGCAGCACGGTGGCGCGGGCGTCGGCGTTGGCCAGCTGAAAAATGAGCTTGCGCGGCAACACCCCGAAGTGCTGGTGAAACCATGCCAGCGGTAGGAAGTAGTGGCTGCTATCAAATACGTTGGTACGGCTGGGTGCTACAGCCGCGAAAGCGGGTATTTCTGACGTCATATACTATTAAAGAAAGTAAAAAAATGCGCCGCTCGTACCGCCCAAAGGACGGCGCGAGCGGCGCGATACTAGTTGAACGGTGGGCGACAGGCCTAGGCTTGGTTTACCGACAGCAACTGCTCCGAAGGCTCGGCATCGTCCTGCTCCTGAGGGCTATGCTTATGCTTGAAGAGCACCACGAAGAGTACCGCAATAACCAAGGCGTAGGCGGCAAATGCCAGCCAGATGCTGTGCCAGTCCTTCGTGATACCATCGGCGGCTGTGAAGTACTTCTCGATAACAATACCGCTTACTGAGCTGCCTAGCACGGCGCCAAAGCCGTTGGTCATCATCATGAACAAGCCCTGGGCACTGGCCCGGATGGAGGAAGCGGTTTGGGTTTCGACGAACAATGAACCGGAGATATTGAAGAAGTCGAAGGCCATACCGTACACAATGCAGGAAAGCACAATCAGCCAGATGCCGGGGCTATCGGGGGTGCCGTAGGCCAGTAGCCCGAAGCGCAGTACCCAGGCCAGCATGCTAAACAGCATTACCTGCTTGATGCCAAAGCGGCGCAAGAAGAACGGAATAGCCAGGATGAACAGCGTCTCGGAAATCTGCGAGATAGACATGATAATGGCCGGGTACTTCACCGCGAAAGAATCTTGGTAAGCCGGTACTTTGTCAAAATCGTGCAGGAAGGTGTCGCCGTAGGCATTGGTGAGCTGCAGGGCCGCGCCCAGTAGCAGGGCAAACAAGAAGAAGGTGAGCATTTTGGTGTCGCGCAGCAGGGCAAACGACTTGAGGCCCAGTACATCCACCAGGGAGCGGCTAGGCGTATCCTTGGCGGTAGGGGGGCACTTGGGCAGCGTGAAAGAGTAGAAGCCTAGCAGGATGGCGGCGGCGGCGGCTACGTAGAACTGACTGGCCGACTTCTCGAAACCCAGCAAGCTCACCGTCCACATGGCCACAATAAAGCCAATGGTACCCCACACCCGAATCGGTGGATAGTCTTTCACAATGTTAAACCCCTCACGCTTCAGCACCGAGTAGGACACGGCAATGGACAGCGCCAGCGTGGGCATGTAGAAGATCATGTTCAGCAGAATCACCCAGAAGAACATGCCGGGGTCGGCTACCATGGGAATGGTGAGGAGCACCACGCCGCCCAGAATGTGCAGCAGGCCGTAGAGCTTTTCGGCATTCATCCACTTATCGGCCACAATGCCCATCAGGGAGGGCATAAAGATGGAGGCAATGCCCATGGTGGAGAAAATGGCTCCGAACTGCGCCCCTGACCATTGCTTGGTCTGGAACCAGTAGGCCCCGATGGTTATCAGCCATGAGCCCCAGATGAAAAACTGTAAAAAGCTCAGAATAATGAGACGCAGCTTCGTACTCATGTAAAACTCGGTTGGAAATGAGGGGGGACAGAATTTCGAACCTAAAGATACAAGATTTCTGCCCGGCTAAGCGCCTAGGCTAGTCGGGGCGTACTCCTGGGTGGCCTAGCCATGCGGCTAGGCATAAGTGAAGAAGCTTGGGTAAACAAAAAGCCCTTCTGCGTGAAGCAAAAGGGCTTTTGTGTAAATAAGGAAATGCTAACGGCTAGCTAGCTTCCGAGAAGCGACGGTTTACCTCGTCCCAGTTGATAGCGTTGTAGAAGGCCGCGATGTAGTCGGGGCGGCGGTTTTGGTACTTCAGGTAGTAGGCGTGCTCCCACACGTCGAGACCCAGTACCGGAATGCCTTTGCAGCCAGTGTCGGGCATCAGAGGGTTATCCTGGTTAGGCGTCGAGCAGATCTGCACCGAGCCATCGGGCTGCTTGCACAACCACGCCCAGCCCGAACCGAAGCGGGTAGTAGCGGCCTTGGTGAATTCTTCCTTGAACTTCTCGTAGCTGCCGAATGCCTTCGTGATGGCCTCGCCAATAGCGCCGGTAGGCTCACCGCCGCCGTTGGGGCCCAGGATGGTCCAGAACAAAGAGTGGTTCCAGTGGCCACCACCGTTGTTGCGCACTGCAGCCGGGGCAGCCGCAATGTTGTGCATCAGCTCCTCCAGCGACTTACCTTCCAACTCAGTGCCCGCAATGGCATTGTTGAGGTTGGTTACGTAGGCCTGGTGGTGCTTGGTGTGATGGATTTCCATCGTCTGCGCATCAATGTGCGGCTCCAGAGCATTGTAGGCGTAGGGCAGTTGGGGCAGTTCGAAAGCCATGATTGGAATGTGTTTTTAAGGTGGATGAGAGACAGTCTCCTGACAACAGGCCTAGAACTTAGAAAGGCTCAGGCCCAGTGTCAGGATATAACCTCCGCAACCCGGTTAGGGTTACGAACGCGGCCAAAAGTAGCCGATTACCGGTTATCTCCGCTTTCGAGCAAAAAAATCCTGCATCAGGTTGCCGCACTCATCCGCCAGAATACCCGTGACCAGTTCAGACTTTGGGTGAAGCAAGTTGCCGTGGCGCCGAAAGCCAAACTTTGGCTCATGGGTACCATATACCACGCGCCGCACCTGGGCCCAGGCCGTGGCGCCCGCGCACATCACGCAGGGCTCCACGGTTACGTAGAGGGTGCACTCCTGCAAGTATTTGTTGCCGAGGTGGTTGGCGGCGGCCGTGAGAGCTAGCATTTCAGCGTGGGCCGTCACGTCGCGGAGCTTTTCGGTTTGGTTGTAGGCCCGCGCAATAATCTGCCGGTCCATCACCACCACGGCCCCAATCGGAATTTCGTCTTCCTCGAACGCATACCGGGCCTGCTTGAGCGCCTCCCGCATGTACTGTTCGTCAGAATACAGGGAAAGAGTCATTGTTGGTAATGAAGTTAGGTGGTGATGAGGTGATGAGGTTGGGCCTAAGGAGAAGTTAACCGTGACGGGTTGATGGCGAGTTAGCTAACTAACGCTGTAACTTCATCACTATTTACCTTATCACTTCATAACAACACTGGCCATTACCTGCTGGGCTACGGGTTGCCACTGGCGCTGCTCTTCAGCAGGGGCGTCGAAGGTGAACACGAACAGTTGGCCGCCCTCAATGGCGTATTGCACCATTTGGTACTTGCGGATAGGGGCCAGGTTGCTGCCGCGGCGGTTATCAGTTACCGTCGAGACAAACTCCAGCATCACAAACTCGCGCTTGTTCACGGTGCGCACCTCCTCCTTCAGAAACTCCACCTTAGAATACATGTTCTGAATGCTGGCTTTGTAAATCTTGAGCAGCAGGGGATAGTCGCGGTTGCTGAAGGTAGTGGGTTTCTGAGCCACGCTTAGGTCGACGCGGCCATTGGGGTTGCTGAACACAGCCAGCGGTTTGCGCGGCGCCGGATATTTGGCCGCAATGCCATCATCGGGGAGAGGCTGGAAACCTTCGGGCACGCCCACCGAAATATTCTTGGAAACGGCCGTCTTTTTCAGCTTGGGGCCAGCAAAAGCCAGCAAAGCACCTAGCACCAGCAGAAGAGGCGCGGCTCGGAAAAACTGCAATACTTTCATCAAAAAGGAGGTAACAAGATTCAGAAGAAACCCTAGCCACCTGGGCGGCGGGCAATAAAGCAAAGCTCCGAAACCAGAACGATTTCGGAGCTGCAGATGGTGCCAAGAGTGGCCTAGCGACGCTTCTTAGATACCGCCGTGGAAGGATACTTGATGTTCACCTTCTTCCAGTATACGTAGTTGCCGGTTTTGGCTTCTACCAGGTAAGAACCTGCCGGAATGCGGCCCAGGTCTACTGGCTCACCCGTGTTGTTCTGTGGATCGAGGGCCGTGGTATACACCGGTACCTTCTTATAGTTGGTCATCACCAGCGTGCCGGGTACTGTAAATTGCTGCGTGAAGCTGAGCATGATGCGCTGCCCATCAGAAGTCGGGAAAATGTCAATTCCCGAGAGGGTCTCTACCCGCTTGATGGGGCCATTCAGCGTAACCGGCTCAGCCGCCGCCTCTGACTTGGTTTTGATTTCCGTGCCGTTGGCAGTCTTGGTTTTGGTTTTAACCTTGGTGGGAGATGTCTGAGCCTGCGCGGTAGAAAAAGTCAGCACAGCGGCAGCAAAGAAAAGGATACGTTTCATATTCAGAAGAAGACAGGCAGAGTAGCGGAAAAGCAGTGTTGAGAAGGCGCATTGCAGATTCCGGGCCAAATTTAGTGGCCTAGAGTCGCAACAGTTTCTGGCCACAAAGGTAGCAAAGCTGTAGTTGGTCTTTTCCCAATAAAAAGCCCAGCCAGTAACGGCTGGGCTTATGTTCTAGGCCACTTAGAAAGTGCATTTGTATTTACACCTTCTTCTCTTCTGGCGCCTTCACGTTGTCGTTGGGGTTGCGGTCGATGAGCTTGTTATACGGGTCGATGCCGACGCGGTCGGGCTTCTCGGGTACTGTAAACTCCAGGCGGTTGCGGCCAGGAGCAAGTCGGCGCTTCTGCATCAGTAGCGGCACTGTCTTCGACTTTCCGTTAATCTTTTTGCGACCCATAATACCCACGTCAATAAAGTCGCGGGCTTTTAGGTCGGCGGTTTCGTTGCCCACGGAGTCGGCGTAGAGCTTCTTGGTATCCACGGTGAACTGCACGCGGTATTGTCCGTTCGGGAGCTTGCGGTAGGTAGCCGAGTCGACTTTGTTCTCATAGAGCGTGATGCGCTCAAACAGGTCGGTAACCACATATTGCAGGGAGTCGGGCGTGTGCTTGCGCATCACGTCCACAAACTCCACCGAGTTGGTGAAGGGTGGGCGCTGGTAGGCCACTTTATCGTGGTATTCCTTGAGGGCGTTGTTTACGGCTGCTTCGCCCAGGTAATCCTGCAGGGCATACATTACCAAAGAGCCTTTGCGGTAATGGATGTAGGGCTGATTTTCCACCAGATACAGCGGCACTTCCTTTTTGCGCTCCGTGGTACGCCCCGAGAGGTAGGAGTTGAGCTCAAATTTGAGGAAGCGCTTCATTTTCTCCTCGCCGTAGATGTGCTTCATCACCATGAGAGCACCGTACTGGCTCAGCGTTTCCGACATAAGCGTGCCACCCTGCACGTTGCCGCTTACAATCTGATGACCAAACCACTGGTGCGCCACCTCGTGGGCCGTCACGTAGAGCGGATAGTCGATATCATCGGGGTCCAGGGAGTCAACGTGGGCCACGAAGCCGATGCTCTCGGAGAACGGAATGGTGTTGGGGAAGCTCTGGGCGAAGCTGCTGTAGCCGGGGAACTCCAAAATGCGTACCTGCCGGTGCTGGTACGGGCCAAAGTTAGCCGTGTAGTACTCCAGGGCCTTCTTCACACCCAAGGCCATGCGCTTAAGGTTGTACTCATGGCCGGGCTGGTAGTAAATCTCAATCGGTACGTTGTTCCAGTGGTCCTTATACACCGCGTAGCGGGCCGAGAGGAAGGAGTAAAAGTTCAGGATGGGCGCGTCCATCTTGTAGTGGAAGTAGCGGCGGCCATCTTTCGTCCACTCTTTCTGTAGGTAGCCAGGCGCAATGGCAATCTGGTCGGGGGAAGTGCTAAGCGTGGCCTCAAACCGGATCCAGTCACCGTCGCCGCTGATGTAGGTTCGCATACGGGCCGCCGAGTCGTTTACGGAGGCCATGCGCGGCTTGGGTTGCAGGCCCTGCTCTTTGCGCACATCATCGTCACCGAGCTCATACCCCTCCTGGTAGCCGATGCGGGGCAGCTGGGAGTTGTTCACGAACGTGCCGTTGTACACCACGCTGGTGTTGGAGCCGCTATTCTCGAAGCCGGGATTGGTGTAGGCCAGGTCGAAGTTCAGCTGCACGGAGTCACCGGGCTGCAGGGGTTGGGCGAGGCGCACAATCCGGAAGTCCAGCTCATCTAGCTTATCGTGGAGCACTTCTTGGCCGGGGCGCGCCAATGCCAGCTGCTTAATCTCGGCCTTGCCATTGCTGAGAATCTGCACTGAGTCGATGGGCTGCTTACTACGGTTTAGCAGCCAATAGGAGCCGCGGTACCGAATGTCGCGCTTCTCTGGGAACATATCTACCGCCACGTTTACGGCCACCACGCGCGGCTGCGGCCGGTTGGCGTAGTGCTTGTACGTTTTCTCGTACTTGGCCTGCAGCGACTGCTGTTGCGCGGTGGTGCGGTAGGTATTCAGTACGTTGGTGTTGTAATAGATGTAGGCCCCCAGACCCGCAAAGGCCACCAGCGCCACGCCCGCCAACACGCGCAAACCCGGCGAGAAGCTGCTCTTAAACTGCTGCCAGCGCCACGAAAAGCGGGTTTCGGTGCCTCTAGGCCACAGCAAGCTGCTGCCTAGCGCCAGCAGCACCGCAAATACCGCCCAGTACAGCTTAAAGGTGAAGTAGGGCAGCACAAAGTGGCCGTAACCATTCATGGCCGAGTACTGCGCGCCGGGGTCGGAGGCGTAGCTGTAGAGGTTGTGCTCTAGGCCTAGCTGCCCCTTGAAAATGTTGAACAGGTAGTACACAATCATGATGAAGTGCCCCATGAACTTGTTGTTCACCAGCACCTGCACCAGCATGGCCAGCACGCACATCAGCAGCATATTGATCAGCTGAAAGCCGAACAGCTCCTTCACGTACACATCCAGCTCGTAGCGGAAATAGCCCATGCCGGTTTGCAGCAAAATTCCGCAGAGCATTACCAGCGCCAGCAACCCCACCTGAATCAGCATCAGCGCCCCCAGCTTGGCCACGAAGGGCACCCAGCTGGGCATGGGCATGGCATCATAAATCTGATGGATGTTGGAGTCCCGCTCGCGCCACACCAGCTCACCCGAGTAGAAGGTGATAATGATGAGCTGAAACAAGGCGAAGGTGCCCACCAGCAGCTGTACTACCACTGGCGTAACCGGGTAGGTGTTCGTGCCATAAATCTTCCCGACCTGCAGCCCGGAAATCAGCAAAAACAGCAGGCCCGCTCCCAGAATACCAATGAAGTACACACTCCGGATGGTGCTGAAAAACTCCAACCGGAGCAGTCGGCCCAACTGAGCCCACGCTAGGCCAGGGGTGAAGCGTGGCGTGATGGTGGGCAGTTGCAACGAGGTGGGGGCCGCAACCGCCCCCAGCGCCGCTTTAGGCCGCGAGCCGGAAACGCCTTTGTTGGCAAAGGAGAACTGGAAGAAGATGTAGCACGCTACCAGCGTCAGGAGGCCTACCGCGCCCCACAAGAGCCGGTTCTGCACCAAATAGCTAGACCACGACAGTAGCTTGGTGTTGCGCTCGGCCACCGTCCAGTAGCGCTGCGTTAGGTCGAGGGCGCCGGCGCCCAGGGGGTCTATCAGGTTCTTCAGCGTTTCACTATCCAGGTTCTGCTTGATGTTGGCGCTAATAGTATACAGCACCAAGAACAGCACGCCACCCAGGTAAATAGCCAACGCCGACCTCGATAGCGTGGCGCCCGTGAAGAAAATAGCGCCCGTCAGAAATAGGTTGGGAATAACAATGAGCAGGTAGGGCTGCAGGTAGGTAGCCAGATGGTTCGGCCCCAGCTTACCCGGCAGCATCGTAGGCCAGTAGGTGGCCAGCCATAGGCCTAGCGCCGCACCCAGAAAAATGCCCACCGTCACGACAAACGAGCCCAGAAAGCGCCCGCCGAGGTAGCCAAATTTACTGATAGGCGTAGTGTAGTAGAGCGAGTGGGTGCGGTGCTCAAAGTCGCGGTACACCGGCGTGCCCATCATGGAGGAAGTGATGAAGCTCCCGAATAGGCTCATGACCAGCAAAATGGCCGTAACCTGATATGGCGAGTTAGCCAGCACCCGGCCGCCGCCACCACCCACGGTTACGTTGGCGCCAAACACGCCGCCCACCGCCAGCATGAGCAGGAAGGCCATGACCGTCAGCAGGAAGAAGTAGATGTAGGTAGCCGGCCGCTTCAGGCGGTAGCGAATCTCAAAAAGGAATATCTCTCGAAACATAGTCAGTGTGTTTTGGAGTGTAGGAGCTAGTGTAACCCCACCCCAACCCCTCCGGGAGAGGGGCTCTAGTTCTAGAGCTATAGTTTCTAGTAAGCTACAGCTAGAGCCCCTCTCCCGGAGGGGAGGGGTTGGGGTGGGGTAAAGCCAGTTAGCCTTTTATAGCTTCCGCGGCTACTTGCTCGGCCGCGTGAATGCGGGCGAAATACACGTCCTCCAGCGTGGGCTCCACGGCCTCAAAGCCGTTGCCAGGCTGCGCGAGGCTGTGCACGTGAATGATGGTCTGGCCCGCAAACAGGCGCGACGAAATCACGGAGAACTGCTGCTGATACTGGCCTAGCTCGTCTTTGCTCACGCTGCGTCGCCAGATTTGCCCACGCATTTCCTCAATGGCCACCAGCGGGTCGCCGGTGTACAGCACCTGGCCTTTGTTGATGATGGCGAACTGCCGGCACAGGTCCGACACATCCGACACAATGTGCGTGCTGAGAATCACGATGCGGTTCTCGCCAATTTCGGCCAGTAGGTTATGGAAGCGGTTGCGCTCGGTGGGGTCGAGGCCGGCGGTAGGCTCATCCACAATAATGAGCTTCGGGTCGCCGAGCAGAGCCTGGGCAATGCCAAAGCGCTGCTTCATGCCCCCCGAGTAGCCACCCAGGTTCTTGTTGCGGGCTTCCCAGAGGTTGGTCTGGTGTAGCAGCGCATCTACCACCTCCCGCCGCTCCCGCTTGTTGCTAATGCCCTTCAGCACCGCAAAATGCTCTAGTAGCTCGGCCGCCGATACTTTAGGGTACACGCCAAACTCCTGCGGCAGATAGCCCAGCACCTGGCGCACCTGCTCCGGCTGGCGCAATACATCCAAGTCACCTAGCTTGATGCTGCCCGAGTCGGCTTCCTGCAGCGTAGAAATAGTCCGCATCAACGACGACTTGCCGGCACCGTTGGGGCCTAGCAAGCCAAACATGCCCGGCGCAATGCGCAACGATACATTATTAAGGGCGCGGGTGCCGTTGGGGTATGTTTTGGAGAGGTGTTCAATAGCCAGTTCCATGAGAGCAGGGCGAAAGAGGATGGTTGACAGATGAATAGGAGAGCCACAGTATTGGCAGAATGACCCATCTCAAACATAGAAAAAGGGGTATGAACAGCTTCCGCTTTTCAACCAACCCGGCTTCAGGGAGGGACAACGGGCTTTCGAGCGAAGTTTCCCGGGAAGAGTGGCCTACACGATTATGCTTGCACAGTCAGTGTTTTCGGAAATAAGACCGTCATGCTGAGCGCAGCCGAAGCATCTCTACCACTTCGTTGCAATAGGCCTAGGCCAGTCGATAGCCAGAGGGAGAGATGCTTCGACTCCGCTCAGCATGACGTGCATTTATTTTACTGTCCCTATAGCTGGAAGGCCTACCCACTTGCCGTAGCAGATTTGCGGGAAATCCGTTGGCATCTTCTAGTATCTTCGTCAAAAAATAGACTTATGCTCCGTTCTCATACCTGCGGCGAACTGCGCGCCGAACACGTTGGTCAAACCGTAACCCTGTGCGGCTGGGTGCAGCGCACCCGCGACGCGGGCGGCATCTTCTGGATTGTGCTGCGCGACCGGTACGGTCTCACGCAGTTGGCACTAGAGGAAGGCGTTGAGTCGGCGGAAGTGCGCGAGCAGGCCCGCCAGTTGGGCCGCGAGTTTGTGATTTGCGTGACGGGTAAAGTGGCCGAGCGCTACTCCAAAAACGACAAGATGCCCACCGGCGACATCGAGATTCGGGTGGAGAAGCTGGAGGTGCTGAACCCCGCCAAGCTGCCGCCCTTCCTGATCGAGGACGAAACCGACGGCGGCGACGACCTGCGGATGAAGTACCGCTACCTCGACCTGCGCCGCAACCCCGTGCGCCAGAACCTGATGCTGCGCCACCGCGTGGCCCAGGCCACCCGTCGCTACCTCGACGGCCAAGCTTTTATTGAAGTAGAAACGCCCGTGCTCATTAAGAGCACGCCCGAAGGTGCCCGTGACTTTGTGGTGCCCTCCCGCATGAACCCCGGCGAGTTCTACGCCCTGCCCCAGTCGCCCCAGACGTTCAAGCAGCTCCTAATGGTGTCGGGCTTCGACCGCTACTTCCAGATCGTGAAGTGCTTCCGCGACGAAGACCTACGCGCCGACCGTCAGCCCGAGTTTACTCAAATCGACTGCGAAATGTCGTTTGTAGAGCAGGAAGACATTCTGAGCACGTTCGAAGGGCTGGTGCAGTACCTGTTCCGCGAAGTGAAAGGCCTGGAAATCGGGACGCTGCCCCGCATGACCTACGCCGACGCTATGCGCTACTACGGAAACGACAAGCCCGATACGCGCTTCGAGATGAAGTTCGTGGAGCTGAACGACGTAGTGAAAGGCCACAACTTCCCCGTCTTCGACAATGCTGGCCTAGTAGTGGGTATCAACGCCTTCAACTCGGCTGTGTACACCCGCAAGCAGCTCGATGAGCTGACCGAGTTTGTGAAGCGCCCCCAAGTTGGTGCTACTGGCCTAGTGTACGCTCGCATCGAGGCCGATGGCTCCGTAAAGTCGTCGGTAGATAAGTTTTACTCGCAGGAAGCGCTGCAGCAGTGGAAAGCCGCCTTCAATGCCCAGCCCGGCGACTTGCTGCTGGTGCTGGCCGGCGAGCCCAACAAAACCCGTAAGGCTCTCTCGGAGCTGCGCCTGGAAATGGGCCAGCGTATGGGTTTGCGCGATAAAGACACCTTCTCTGCGTTGTGGGTCGTTGATTTCCCCCTGCTCGAGTACATCGAAGAGGAGGGACGCTACTTCGCCATGCACCACCCCTTCACCTCGCCGAAACCTGAGGACGTGGCCCTGCTCGACAACCCCGAAACCATCGGGGAAGTACGCGCCAACGCCTACGACATGGTAATCAACGGTGTAGAAGTGGGCGGCGGCTCCATCCGTATTCACGACCGCGCCGTGCAGGCCCGCATGTTCTCTTTGCTGGGCTTCTCCGACGAGGAAGCCAAAGCGCAGTTCGGCTTCCTGCTCGACGCCTTTGAGTACGGCGCACCACCCCACGGCGGTATCGCCTTCGGCTTCGACCGCCTCTGCAGCCTCTTCGGTGGCGCTGACTCCATCCGCGACTTCATCGCCTTCCCGAAAAACAACTCCGGCCGCGACGTAATGATCGACTCGCCCGCTCAAATTTCGGATGCTCAGCTGAAGGAGTTAAGCATCAAGACCGATGTGGTAGCTAAGTAGATAAGTTGGCATAAACTAGAAAGCGGCGCCTGATGCATCAAGCGCCGCTTTCTAGTTTTCAAGGCCTACACCTATGGATTTAGATCTAGAAATAACCTTTATCAACAAGTGTGTGATAAAGAACAAGCGACAGCGATACATAGGCTTTATTAGTAACCCAAAACGCCGCAGCACTTTCCTCAAAATGCTTTATCATGGTCGTGATATTGATAAAAGCAAATTCATGAAAGTTGATTCTGGCCTAGAGATGCTTTTAACAAAAAGGTTAGCAATGATGCCTGTCGATGTTAGTGGTTACATTATTTCTGTAGATCGATCAATAGACGGACAAATGATGTCTGCTAGATCAGCTATAAATAAACTCAACGCTTATACAGAGGGAACCTTATTGATATTCGGCAAGTGTGAACTCGTCTATTATGTAGGTGAGGCTCCTCATAATGAATATATCAGTGTATGAAAAAAGCGGCGCCTGATGCATCAGGCGCCGCTTTTGTTTAGAAAACTAAGTTTCTCGGTTTTGCAGATTACTTTTCTCTAGAAGCCTAGGCCAACGGCCATAGCTTGCAGGGGCTTGGGCAGATCAGCACCTTTAGTGGCGGCGCCGCTGGTTAGGTTAATAGTGTACACGCTAGCCGTAGAACCCACCGTCAGGACGGCGAAGCCAGTGCCGCTGGTGCCGCCAATATCGAAGCCGTTTACGCCCGTCACATTAGCGCCTAATGCACCAACTGATACCAAGGTGCCTGCGTTTGGTGGGTCTTGGCGGTAGAGCATATCGGTGTTCGAGTCGATATCAAACAGAACCGTGGAGGTGGCACCGGCAAAGTTGTTGGTGTACGCGGCGGCCGTTACGTTGGGCGTGCTGGGGTTCAGCGGGCCATCCACAATAGCTACACCGTCGGCGGGGTTCACGCGCAGGTTAATGCCCGTATTGCTCACAATGCGGATGCGGTCAACGGTGGGGTTGAAATCGAAGCCGAAGTCGGTACCAGTTAAGGGTAGCGGCAAGCCCGCGCCCACTGCCGTAGCTGCTCCTGAGGAGAGGTTGATAGTGTAGAGGCGGTTGGTGCTGCCCAGGCCGTACAGCTGCCCATTGACAGGGCGCATGTCGATACCCACAATTCGCTCACCGCTCTGCACGCCCGTAATAGGCTTAGCCACCTGCATACCTGGGCTGGTAGGGTTGAAGGCAATGAAATTGTTGTCGGTGTCGATACCGTAGGCCACTGCTTGGGTCGGAATAGCTACCCCAATGATATTGCTGGAGAAGTCATCGTAGCGCGTGGCTCGGCCCGAGGCTAGGTCAATTTTATACAAGCCGGAACGGTTATCGACCGTCAGGGCCGCAAATGCTTCGTTGCCATTACCCCCGATGTCAAAACCCGCCATGCCAGTGGCGTTTACTCCCAGGTCGCCTATCGGCACGAGCGTGCCATCGTTGGGTGGGTCTTGCCGGTAGAGCTTATCGGTGGCGGGGTCAATATCGAAGAGGGTAGTGGAACTGGCTCCGGCCATAGAGTTAGTGTAGGCCACCGCCGAAACCGTAGCGTTGGCAACGCCATTGATGCTGCCGTCTGTGGCGGCTACAGTGCCGGTTTCAGGATTCAGACGCAGGTTCTGGCCCGAGCTGGTCACTAACCGAATGCGGTCAACGGTAGGGTTGAAGTCAATGGTAGCAGTTGTACCGTTGATGGCGGGTGTAAAGGCCCCCGAGCCAATCATGCGGGCCGCCCCGGTAGTTGGGTTGATGACATACAAGCGGCTGGTGCTTCCTAAGCCGTACAACTGCCCAGTAGCCGGTCGATAATCAATGCTCATAATCTTCTCCCCACTCTGCAGCCCGGTAATGGCTACTGGCGTAGGTGCGCTGCCAACGTTATTGGCGTTCATCTGCAACAGCTGGTTGTTGTCGGAAAGCGCCTGAAATACCAAGTCACTCTTGGGAGTAGAAACATCGTCTGAGTCATCATCACAGGCGGTAAGGGCACCGGCCGTTCCGAGTAGTAAAGCGACTAAACGAGCATTGTTAAGAAAGATCTGCTTCATGGTATTGGAAAGTGTCTTGATTATATCGAGGCTTACGAGCCGACCTGAACAGCTAGATTCTAATGCCTAATTATTTTGTGTAACTAATTGATTTATAGACGTTAAAAAGAAATTAAAATGAATTATGCGCCCTAATGGCGTGTCTACACAAGCCTGATTAGAGCGAAAGAAGTAGCGCATGCCGCTAGCATTCAGAAAATTGCGAGTAGAATAATCAGCAATTCTTCTGGGATTTCAGATCAAGTATTTAGATATTTATCTAAATACCGAAATGCATTGAATACTCTCTTTAAAGCCCTCAACGACCCAACCCGCCGGGCCATGCTGGAGCTGCTGCGTGAGCGGCCCCTTACGGCCGGAGAAATTGCCGACCACTTTACGTTTTCCAAGCCCACCATCAGCCACCACCTCGATTTGCTTCGGCAGGCCGATCTGGTGACCAGTGACAAACAGGGCCAGTTTGTGACCTATACTCTTAACATGACGGTGATGGACGAGCTGCTTGGATGGCTGCTACAGTTCAAGCCGTCGTCAGACGCTCCCCAATGAAACTTACCTTTTCCCCCTGGCAACTCCTCACGCTGGCTGTTGTTGTGCTACCAGGTCTATACCTGGCTTACACCTGGCCGGCACTGCCCAACCAGATTCCCACGCATTTCGGGGCCGACGGACAAGCCAATGGGTTCACGGCCAAGCAGCATATGTGGCTGCCCTGCATTGCGCTGCCGCTAGGCCTATACCTACTACTCCTGCTGTTGCCTCGCCTAGACCCCAAGCACCGCTTAGCTACCGAAAGCGCTAATTTTCAGAAGCTCACGCTAGCGCTGGTAGGGCTTACCGCTAGCCTGAATATGCTCAGCTTGTACACCGCTTTGCACCCGCAGAAACATCCAGGTCAGCTCTTGGTACTAGTGCTAGGCCTGTTTTTCGCTCTAATTGGTAATTATCTAACCACAGTGCCACCTAATTATTTTGTTGGCATCCGGACGCCGTGGGCCCTGGAGTTTCCGGACAACTGGGCGCGTACGCACCGGCTGGCGGGCCGCTTGTTTTTCGTTACCGGCCTGCTGAGTGTAGCGCTAGGCCTAGTGTGGCCGGGTGAAGTAGCTATTGTGACCCTTTTGAGTGGGGTACTAGGCACTGCACTTGTTGCTTATGTTTACTCCTATTGGCTATATCGGCAGCAGAGAAAAATGACTGGGGTTGTGTGAGAAGGCTGATGCTTCGAGTAGAGTCATGAGCCCGGTTAGGTTACTAGCATGTGGTGCACCAATCATTCAGACAGTGCCGAGGAGCCACCTAAGGAAGCTTCAAACGTGATACCTAAAGTAAACTGCACATAGGTAGATAGTTACCTTTTGAAGCTGAAACTAGGTGCATGTTGTTAATTAAAGAATAATTATTGATATTTATATCCTGAAGGGTTTGGTGCTCCTAGCTGCGCAGTTGGGTAGTTCTGGGCTCTCTTACAATCACCACATCCCATACTGCTATGAGCAAACCTCGACGCCAACTTCTTATTACTCTGGTTGGCCTTTGCCTGAACAATACCCCGGCACTGGCCTAGAGTATATCTACTGTATTAGCAAGCGGGCATAGCTCCGCTTTCACCCCGTACTCCCCGCGTAGGTATCGGCTGGTCGTAGCTGATTGCTGCGCGGGGAGTTGTGTGAGCTAGTGTACTAGAGCGCGAATACTTGTCTGGCAAGATCCAACAATGCGCCCACGTAGGCTGCAGGTTATGATCAACATAACTGCTCTTATACCTCCGGAGATGATTTTGCTTTCGTAATAATAATTAGAGGAATAGTATTACTTTATAGAAGTAGGTACCTTGTGTGTATCATCCACTTACTGTGATGTTATGATGGAGCACAATGTGTTGGACGTAGTGAGGAGCTGCTTCTCCAAGGATGCTAGTATATTGTTGAGCAAGACATTCGGTGTAGAAGAAGAGAAAGTTACGCAAGCGCTGCGCCAGACTATACCACTCGCGGTGCATAGTCTGCTAGAACTAGGCAAGCAGAACGGCTCCACCGACGTCGTAGGACATCTGGCTCGGGAGGCAGCGGCTGCCGGTCTGCCCGAAAACACCGAAGTGCTGCATACCACCGATTGGGCTGCCCGCTGCTCAGCCCTGATGCACGAGGCACTAGGCCCTGCGTATGGCATGACCCTGCACTGCCTCTCTGCTGCCACCGGCATCCGGCCCGTCGAAAACACTACTATTCTGGGCTACACGCTGGCTTTTGCCCTGGGAGCGTTGGGCAACTATGCCAACCAGCGTCAACTAACGGATTTTGAGCTATTGCATTGGGTGCAGGCCCAGGAGGGTGAAATACTGCAAGCAGTGCCAGCGTATAGCCGGGTGCCTGCCACTCAACAAGTAGTCAAGCAAGCGCCTTTGGCCCTCGACACTCTGCCAGATACTAGGCCAGTAGGCCAGCCGCTGGAGCTGGCTGCCCAAAGCGCAGTCATTAGTAGAAGAGGGTTTGCTGCCCAGGCTCCTTTTGGCAAGGCTATGCAAGACAAGCCCCAGCACCTGCTGCACTGGCAATTAGCCGGGTTATTGGCGGTTGCCATTGGGCTAGGCTACGTGATTGGCCATGATGATTCGGAGCCTCCAATTACGAAGGCTGAAGCGGAAAGCCCGGCGTCTACAGTGGCGCTCATAAGTCCGGCAGAACCGCCTGTTACCCCGCCTGCTCCCGCAGCTACCACTTCAACGGCTCCTGCTACCGCCCTGGCACCCGGCCGCTACGACCCCACTACCGACACTTTTATTTATGATACGGGCCCGCCTACCACGCTGCAGCTGGCCGGTGGCACCACGCTCAGGACAGGGGCCAACTCCACGGAAAGCCAGTTATACCGTTTCCTCAGCAACCCTGCCATGCAGGTGGATTCTGTGAATCGTACGAAAGGGTGGATTAATTGCGACCGAATCTACTTCGAGCCTAGTCAAGCTATTTTAACCGAAGGCTCGGGGGAGCAGCTGCGCAATATTGCTAGCATTTTGCGAGCCTTCCCAACAGCGCGCATCAAGTTTGGGGGCTACACCGATAGCACGGGCAACCCGCTGAAAAATTTTCAGCTCAGCGAAAGCCGAGCTAAAGCAGCCATGCTGGCACTAAGCAGTATCGGCATCGATATAAACCGAATTGAGTCTAAGGGCTACGGAGGAAAATTCTTTCTGACCACCAATACTACCCCTGAGGGGCGGGCCATGAACCGGCGCGTTAGCCTCCGCGTGATTAAGAAATAGTATCAATGAAAAAGAGCGGCCCACGGGCCGCTCTTTTTGTATCTCTATAACCAATAAGTGGCCTACAGAATGCCGCTTATCAGTCCGGGCAGTACTCCCAGCACTACCGTCAGTAGAGCCAGCACAAACAAGGCTGCCGACTGAAACGACGTTACCTGAATCGGCTCATCCGTTGTCACATCGGTGTCGCGCATGTACATGGCAATGATGGGGCGCAGGTAGTAATAAATGCTTACCATCGACATCACTACGGCAAATACCACGAGGCCGATGTAGCCATTTTCTACCGCCGCCGAGAAGATGAAGAACTTCCCGAAGAAGCCACCCGTGAGCGGAATACCGGCTAACGACAGCATAGCTACCGTCATCACGAAAGCCAGCAGCGGGTTGGTTTTGGCTAGGCCATTCAAGCCGTTGTAATCCTCACGCTGGCGCTGATCAGCTACTAGCTTCAGCACCCCGAAGGCGGCTACCGTGGCCACTGAGTAAGCCAGGGAATAGAAAAAGATACCGTTGGCCGAAGCGCCTTCCAGTTGGCCATTGAAGGCTACTAGGCCAATCAGTAGGTAGCCGGCATGCGAAACGCTAGAGTAGGCGAGCATGCGCTTCACGCTAGTTTGCGCTACGGCACCTACGTTGCCGAGCAGTAGCGTGAGGGCGCACATGGCGGTAAGCGTGGGCAGCCACACTCCCTGCGCCGAAGCGGCAGGGAACACCTGCACCATCAGCTTCAGGAAGGCTGCGAATCCAGCGGCTTTCACCACCGTGCTCATGAAGGCCGCGAAGAAGGTAGGCGTGCCTTCATACACGTCGGGCGTCCAGAAGTGGAAGGGGGCCGCCGATACTTTAAAGCCCATGCCCACCAGCATCAGCAGCATGCCGATATATAGCATGGGCTGCAGCGAATCATTGATGGGGTTTTGCACCGCAAAGCTGATGTCGGATAACTGGAACGTGCCCGTAGCGCCATACACCAAGGCAATGCCGAACAGCAGAATGCCAGTGGTGAAGGAACCCATCAGGAAGTACTTCAGAGCGGCCTCATTGGAGCGCAAGTTACGCTTATCGGAGCCGGCTAGCACGTACATGGCGATGCTCAGCGTCTCGATGCCCACGAACAGGATGAGTAAGTGGTTGTAGGCCACCATCATCACGGCCCCTACCAGCGAGAACAGCAACAGTGAGTAATACTCAGCTAAGTTAGCTGCGCCATCGCGCACAAACTTTTGCGAGAAGGGGATAAGCAAGAACGTCGTCAGGACTACAACACCAGTAAACGCCACCGAGAAGTTATCGATGACCAGCATGTTGTTGAAGTATGACTGGGCGCCCTCATTCCAGTCGATCAGGTTGATGCCGAACACCAGCGCCAGCATGAGCATGGCGGCGGGCAGCAGCAGCCGATTAGAGCGCAGGAACCCGAGGAACAGGTTGCCGAGGCCGAGAACAGATAGCAGGATGATTGAATTCATGTCGTCTCAATAGGAGCGCGTGGCGAAAGCCTTGCTCTACCAGCTGTTTAGCGTTTTACCACCTCGTTCAAAATGCCCATCACGCTGCCTTCCGACAGGTGCAGGAACATGTTGGGGAACAAGCCAATCCAGAAAACCAGCACGATAAGCGGAACCAGTACGGCCAGCTCGGCACCGGTTAGGTCGGTGAACGTCGCGGTGAAAGAAGAGTCAGGGCCCAGCATCACGCGCTGGAACATGCGGAGCAGATACACAGCGGCCAGGATAATCGTAACGCCCGCTACGGCGCCCATCCAGGCGTTGTACTCATAAACGCCAGCCAGCAGCAAGAACTCACCCACGAAGCCGTTGGTGAGTGGCAGCGCCACCGTACCCAGCAGCAGTACTAGGAAGCAAACCGTCAGAACCGGCGCTTGGCGCGTTAGGCCACCGAGGTCGGCAATGGTGCGGGTACCGGTGCGGCGCTCAATGGCATCCGCAATGAAGAACATACCCACCACGTTCACGCCGTGCGCTAGCATCTGGATGCTGGCACCCTGTAGGCCGATCTGCGTGAGCGAGAAAACGCCCGCAGCCATCAGGCCCACGTGCGAAAGGGAAGAGTACGCAATCAGGCGCTTCACATCCTGCTGACGGATGGCAATGATAGCGCCGTAGATAATGCCGATAATAGCGAGGATAAGCACTAGGTTCTGCCACTGGCTGACGCCCGAGGGCACCACCGGCAGCAACCAGCGCATGCAACCGTAGATACCCATTTTCAGCATGATGCCCGAAAGCAGCATGGTAGCCGGTGCCGGCGACTCAGTGTAGGTGTCGGGCTGCCAAGTGTGGAAGGGGAAGATAGGCATCTTCACGGCGAAGGCCGCGAAAATCAGCCAGAACAACCACGACTGCTCCTGCACGCTCAGGTTCAGGTTGTAGAACGAGGCAATGTCGGAGTTGTGAGCGGCTAGGCCACTAGCGGCCGGGCCGGTCTGGAAGTAGAGATACACGAAGGCAGCCAGCATGAACAGCGAGCCAACAATGGTGTAAAGGAAAAACTTGAACGTAACCTTTGCGCGGTTAGCACCACCCCACACACCAGCCAGGAAATAGATCGGAATCAGGGCTACTTCCCACATAAAGTAGAACAGGAACGCATCCTGGGCCGTGAACACGCCCACTAGGCCAGTCTCCATGAACAGCACCAGCGCGTAGAATACAGACTCGTTTTCGATGTTGCGACGGTAGGCAGCCAGTAGGATAATCGGCACCAGGAACGTCGTCAGGAGCACCAGCAGTAGGCTGAGGCCGTCCATGCCCACATGGAAGTTGATTCCGGCGGAAGCAATCCACTCGTGGTTGTAGGAGAATTGCCCGGTGTGGTTGACGTTGAAGGTCAGGGCCGCGTAAGCCGCCAGCACGAGTTCGACCAGCGCCGCGCCAAACGCCGCCACCCGGGCAGCGCCGCCTTTAAAGAAATGCAGCAGCAGGGCGGCCGCCACGGGCCAGAGTAGGAGAAGGACAGTCAGCATTAGCTAATCAGGTTATTCCGACGGCGTCCGAAGCGAAAGGAAGTAGCAGCTTCCATATCAGCAGACGACAATTTGAGCGCAAGATGAAGAGCAAAAAACCATCCGATGATAGTCCAGCCCAAAAGCAGATTTAAGAGCAGTATAGCACGGGCATTTTGTTGGTCGCGGCCAATAACTGATGGCAGAAAGTAGCCTGATATTCCTATCATAGAGATAATCCATGAAACAGGAGCCGCAATATCCCCGGCTAAAAGCAGCACGCCAAGCATATAGCCACCTTTAAAACTTCACGTAGTTCAGCGCCAGCACCAGCACGATGCCTACTACCATCAGGATGAGGTAGGTTTCCACGGAGCCGGTTTGCACGTAGCGCAGCAGCTGTCCGCCACCCATCGTGATGCGGCCCAGGCCATTCACTACCGGATCAATGATGCCATTCTCCACGAAGCGGTACAGGCCTTTCGAAAGACCCATGATGGGGCGCACGAACAGGGAGTTGTACAGCTCGTCGATGTAATACTTATGGTACACCACGTTCTCGGGAGCGGAGCGTTGCGCGTTGTCCTCGGCTGGGCGGGCACCACGGCTCACGTACTGCACGTAGGCCAGGATGATACCCAGCAGACCAGCACCTACGGAAAGGCCAATTAGCATCAGCTCCGTGCCGTGGTCAACCTCACCAGCAAATGCCTCAGGGTTGATCTTCTGCGAGTAGGTGAAGAGCGGCGCGAGGTAATCGGCGAGGTAGTGCTTGCCCAGGAACATGGGTGCACCCATGAAACCACCCACGGCGGCCAGAATAGCCAGCACGATGAGCGGCAGCGTCATAGAAACCGGCGACTCGTGTAGGTGATGCTTCTGTTCCTCAGTACCGCGGAACTCGCCGAAGAAGGTGAGGAATAGCAGACGGAACATGTAGAACGCCGTCAGGAAGGCGGTGAACAGGCCTACCACGTACAGCACTTTGCTGTGCTCATATACGTGAGTCAGAATTTCATCTTTCGAGAAGAAGCCGGCAAAGGGCGGGATGCCCGAAATGGCTAAGCAGCCAATCAGGAAGGTGATAAACGTAATGGGCAGTGCCTTCCGTAGGCCACCCATGCGGCGGATGTCCTGCTCGTTGCTCATGGCGTGAATTACCGAACCCGCGCCAAGGAACATCAGGGCCTTGAAGAAAGCGTGGGTCAGCACGTGGAACAGCGAGGTGCTGTAGCCCATCACGCCCAGAGCCAGGAACATGTAGCCCAGCTGCGAAACCGTAGAGTATGCCAGTACCTTCTTAATATCGTTCTGCGCCAGACCAATGGTGGCAGCAAACAGGGCCGTAGCGGCTCCTATAACAGCAATAACTTCGAGCGTTTCGGGAGCCAGCGTGAACAGCACGTTGGCCCGGATGATCATGTAGATACCTGCCGTTACCATGGTTGCGGCGTGAATCAGAGCCGAAACTGGGGTCGGGCCGGCCATAGCATCGGGCAGCCAGGTATAGAGCGGAATTTGCGCCGATTTACCGGAAGCACCTACGAACAGCAGTAGTGTAATCACCGTCACTACGCCCACACCATAGGTGCCAAACTGGCCTAGCGAGGCTTTCTGGAATACCTCGGCATATTGTACCGAGCCAAAAGTGAGGTAAATCAGGAAGATACCTAGTAGGAAGCCCAAGTCACCTACGCGGTTAATTATGAAGGCTTTCTTGGCGGCGTTATTGTTGTGCGTTTCCTTGTTCCAGAAGCCGATGAGCAGGTAAGAGCAGAGGCCTACACCTTCCCAGCCGATGAATAGAATCACGAAGTTGGCACCCAGCACTAGCACCAGCATCGAGAAAACGAAGAGGTTCAGAAAGGCAAAGAACTTGCCCACGTTCTCATCGTGGTGCATGTAGCCGATGCTGTACACGTGAATCAGGAAACCTACGCCCGTCACGAGCAGCAGCATAATGAGGCTGAGCTGGTCGATCTGATAGGAGAAAGGAATCTGCATCGTGCCGACCGAAATCCAGTCGAACAGCGTGACAGTGTAGGGGTAGCTGAAGTTGGCGAACAGCATCGCCGAAATCAGGAAGGAGCCCAACACCGTGGCGCTACCGATAATGCCGGCTACCGTGCCGGAAAGCCGCTTGTTGAGCAGGCCGTTCACCAGAAAACCCAGGAAAGGCAGCAGCGGAATCAGCACATACAGCAGCGTAGAGTACGGCGCGCCGGCAGCGGGAATTACTTGCGTTACTTGTTCTTGCATAAGTCAGGATGCAGAGGTACACCTGGCATCTTGAGCGCAGCGAAGTTTTTATCAGCGACGAACCACGTGTTCAGCCTGATAAGCCCCCGCGAAAGCTCAGGATAGCAGGGGTAAAATCAGAACTTCAACCGGTTTAGCAGATTGACGTCGGTATTCTGGAGGTTTCGGTAGATCATCACGATGATGGCTAGGCCTACAGCTACTTCCGCCGCGGCCACTGCCATGATGAAAAACACGAAAATTTGCCCGTTAGGGTCGGCGCGGTAGGCCGAGAAGGCCGTCAGCAGCACGTTTACGGCGTTGAGCATCAGCTCTACGCACATAAAAATGATGATGGCATTACGTCGGGTGAGAACCCCAACCACGCCGATTGAAAACAGGGCGGTGGCGAAGAAGACGTAATACTGGAGAGGAACCGTTTGGATAACCTGCGGTATGTTCTGGTCCATGCGGTAGGGCTGACAGCGAAAGTAAGTAGGTGGCGGAAGCTCAGCTACTCGTTAATTAGCTGGCAAAGGTATCCTGAAAATTGGAAAACGCCACCTTAAAATGCACTGGTTGCCGGTGCTATTGTAGGCGAAGAGTCGCTGCCTAGTGGTGGGCCACTAACTTTAACGAGGCTGAATTATGCTTCTCAACTTCTATCGACTGTGCCCTATGCCTCTCCGCTGCGTGGCATGAAAGAAAATGTTGGGTACACATCAAGTAATTTCGGCGCCTATCCGTCTGCCCTTGCAGAATGGAAACGCACCCTCTCACTCTCGCGCTCGACGCATCGCGCCCTATGACGGCAGGCTATCAGGACCAGCAGATTCAGGAAGCCGTGCGGGCGCAGCGCGGCCGGCTGCTGCAGTTCATCCGCCGCCGCATTCCTGATCCGGCCGAGGCCGAAGACGTACTGCAGGACGTCTTTGCGGAGCTGGTGGAAAGCTACCGCATGCTGAAACCGGTAGAACAAGCGGCGGCGTGGCTGTTTCGGGTGGCCCGTAACAAAATCACTGACCTCTACCGCAAGAAAAAGCCTACTTCCCTGGAGGATGAGTTGCTACCCACTGGCCTAGGCGACGAGGAAAACTCCCTGCTGCTGGCCGACATCCTGCCCGCCCCCGACGATGCTCCGGAGAATCGTCTGCTGCGCGAAACGCTGATGGAAGCTCTCACCGATGCCCTGGCCGAGCTGCCGGCGGCCCAGCGGGAGGTGTTTATCTGGCACGAGCTGGAGGAAAAAACCTTCCGCGAGATGGAGGAAGAAACCGGCGTGCCACTCAAAACGCTCATTTCACGCAAGCACTACGCCGTACAACACCTGCGCAAGCGCCTGCAAACCCTCTACACCGAACTATTCACCGACTGATGCTGACAAGTTGATTGCGCAATGCTTTGCTCGTAAAGACTGGCCTAGCGGATCAACTTCCTGAATTCCATTTTCAGCATCATCTCTCCCACTCATTTAGTTTCTTACCCATATGAACCGCTCTTTTTGGCTGCTGCGCGGCCTCAAGTTTGTCCTTTTTGCGGCGCTGTTTATAGCTGCTGCCGGCTACCTCACCATGACGCTGTGGAACTGGTTGGTACCTGACCTCTTCCACGGGCCATTCATCACATTCCCGCAAACGCTAGGCCTATTGGTGCTCACACGTATTCTGTTCGGCAGCTTCCGCGGTGGCCGGCCCGGTGCATGGAGCCGCCACCGCCGTGCCTGGCGCAACAAGATGGAAGCCCGCATGGCCAGCCTCACACCCGAGGAGCAGGAGAAATTCCGGCAGAAGATGCAGGGCGCCTGCGGACCAGCTTGGATGCGCCGTAGAGCCGCAGAAGAATCTCAGCCGCTAGTCTAACTCTTAAAACAAAGCCCTCACCAGTAAGTGGTGAGGGCTTTGTTTTGTATAACTTGAAGCCTTAACAGGGCACTAGCCTAGGCTTATCCTTTGCGCCAGTTTAGTAAGTTCCGTAAGTGCAGTAGGGGAGAAGCAGAGTGAGCAGTCTGATCTACTGGCTGTAAGGATTCAGATTTAGCTGGGGCAGGTGTAGATTTCTTGGCTTGTTTAGTTGTCCGCCCTTTGCTTGCTACTGGCTTGGTGCTGCGTTTGGCTTTAGCCACCGACTGCGCAACGGCCGTCCGGAATTGCAGTACCGGGTTACCCTCCAAGGTGTACACAGGCTGATGGCTGGTCTCCTCACCTAGCTTGTACTCTACGACCCGCGCATAATACGTATGCCCGGGCCGTAGGCCTCTCACCGTAACCGTACTGTCGGAGCCCGCCGATACAACCATGTTGCCCGTGCCGAGCATATCACCCTGCCCGAAAATTCGTCCGCTGGCGTAAGTGTGGCCATCGTTTGGGAAAGCATTCACTGGGTGGTCTTCGCGCAGCAGCACCAAACGGTGGGTACCGTTGCCGTTAATCCAGCTCAGCTTGGCAGTGCCCGTTGTAGCCGCCACTACGCGCAAGGAACTGGCGTTTTCTTCCGGCGGAAACAGATCGTGCGTAGGCCAAGTGTTGGTGCTATTGATGCAGTCCCACCCTAAGGCTTCTACATCATTCCAGAAGCGGTTGGTGTTGGGGCAGGAGTTTAGCAGAATGGCCCAGGTATACCCCTCGGAGTTGCGGGCCAATATGCTAGTAGATCCATTGAGGCAGCCTGTGTGCCACCACACGCTCCGCTTGTTCACCATCCAGCCCTTTGCGTAGCGTTTAGTTGCCTGTGAGGGAGCCGTCATGGTGTCGAGGGTAGAGGGCAGCATAATGTCGGGGCGAGTAGGGGAGCCATCCACGGCCAGTAGCAGGCGCAAGAGGTCGCGGGCCGTGAAGAGCCAGCCACCATGAGCGTTCATAGCCTCCAGGTTCGCCCCACCATACGCATAGGGTACCTTCTTGCCCGTACCGTAACACGATTTCTTGGTGGCGGGGCAGAAGTACTCGGCCTCGCGTTCCAACTTATCGGCCAGCAGATTGTGGCCTAGATGAGCTTCCAGCACTCCGCTGGGCTGCAATACATTTTGCCGTACCCACGACTCATACTGCTGTCCGGTAATTTTCTGAATGATCTTTCCTAAAACCAAGTACCCAATGTTGGAATACGAAAATCGAGAGCCGGGCTTGAAGTTGAGGCCCTTGCTAAGCAGAAAACGCACCAGGGTAGAATCGCCCACCGGGTTAGGTACGTGCATTACCTGCGCTACGTGCAGTGGAAAGTCAATGGGGTCGGAGCCCTCGAAGCCATCGACGCCAGCATTACGATTCCAGCCGGCGGAGTGCTCTAGCAGTTGTTGAACCGTGATATCGTAAATGCGCTTGTCCTCAATGACGCTAGTGTAGTAAGCATCGTCGAGGTAGCCATCAGGACCAAATGCTTTGTGTTGCAGCTCCAGTCGGCCTTCTTCCATCAGTTTCATAATGGCGATAGAGGTTACCGGTTTCGAGACGCTGGCTACCCGTAGCAAGTTGGAAGGCTCCATGGGGTGCGACTGGCCTAGATCGGCGTAGCCAAAGCCGCGCGAGTATACTAGCTTGCCTTGTCGGCTAATGGCTACCGTAGCACCAGGAATCTTCCAGCGCTCCATAAACTTCTGCACCACGGCATCGCACGAGGCTAGCTCTGGAGTAGATACTCCTGTTTGTGCTAAAGCCGGAAAAGCAATTAGGCCTAGCAAAAAGGCCAGCAGTTTCTTCACAGAACCAACTTGCTGTAAGAGTGAGTGAACCAAGCTGATTATGCTCCGTGTGCGGCTCAGCTGTTACAGCAATTTTATTATATAATTCTGAGAATTGCGTTAGCAGATGCGTAGAAGAAATTTAATTTTTCCAAGGAACATTAACGTGCTTAGAGCACTAGTATTCTCGCGCTATTAAACGAAAGCCTGCAAACGGCTCAAATACTATAAAAGCAAGACCGGCCGCTGATTTATCAGCGGCCGGTCTTGCTTTTATCAGAAAGTAATAGCTGCCTAGAAGTGTCGCTCTCCTACTTCGCGTTTGCCAAGCATCACAGCACCTACCATGGCAACTAAGAATAGCACGGAGGCTAGCTCAAATGGCAGCAGGTATTGGCGGTAAAGCACTAAGCCTAGCTGGTCTACCATGCCAATCTGAGAGTTGAACGTAGCAGCGTCGTAGCCTACAGGCTGCACGTCGCGCATGGCAGCCACCATGATTAGCAGCAAGGAGCCACCAGCTACAGCCGCGGCAATCTTGGCTAGCGCAGGCTTGTGAGGCTCTGTGTCCACGTTCAGGTTTAGGAACATAATCACGAACAGGAACAGTACCATGATGGCACCGGCGTACACGATGATGTTCACGGCGGCCAGGAACTGGGCATTTAGCAACAGGTAGTGCCCTGATAGCGAGAAGAACGTCAGAATCAGGAACAACACGCTGTGCACTGGGTTTTTAGCGAATACTACGCCCAGCGCGCTAATGAGCGCCACAAACGACAGAAAGAGGAAGAGTGGAGACATACTACGAAGTTGATGTTGTCATTCCGGGCAAAGCGAGGCACCTAGGGCAGCCTCTAGGCTGTGTACTAGGAACCGCGCTCTGCTTAGAAAGGCAGGATAAGTATTAAGCCGATTGAGCTGCCATCTTGTTGCGCAGGGTATCAGCTTGTTCAGGTGTCAGCTGAATGCCCCGTACAGAGCGCTGGTCTGGCGAAACTGGCTCAACCAAGCGGTCTTTGCCGTAGATAAACTCGTCGCGCTCAAAGCGTGGGGGCGCCATCTTATCGGGCTGCAGGTACACGGCTGCTTTCGGGCAGGCTTCTTCGCAGAGTCCGCAGAAGATGCAGCGCAGCATGTTGATTTCGTAGCTGACAGCGTACTTCTCCTCACGGTAGAGACCTTCTTCGCCTTTCTTCCGCTCACCGGCTACCATAGTAATAGCTTCGGCGGGGCAGGCTACGGCGCACAGGCCACAGGCTGTGCAACGCTCGCGGCCCTGCTCGTCGCGCTTGAGCACATGCAAGCCGCGGAATACAGGCGAGAATGGGCGTGTCTCCTCAGGATAACGAATGGTGGCCTTCTTCATGAAGAAGTGCCGCATCGTGATAGAAAGCCCTTGAAAGATAGCTGGCAGGTAAGCCCGCTCAGCCAGCGTCATGGGCTTCTTCTCTAGTTTCTTGGCTCGGTTGGTGAGTTGCATATAGATAGTCCTTTTGCCAGCCTCCGTTAGGGAAGCTGGCAAAGTAGTGGATGTTACTGAATCACCCCGAACAGGATGAGCCCGCCGGTGATGAGGATGTTGATAACGGCCAGCGGAATCAGAATGGTCCAGCCCAGGCGCATCAGTTGGTCATAGCGGAAGCGTGGGAGAGTCCAACGAATCCACATGAAGAAGAAAATGAAGCCGAAGATCTTGGCGAACAGGCCTAGAGTACCCAAGATGGTAATCAGGTTTTGAGCCGAGGTCAGCTCCCAACCCTGACTATTCACGAACCAGTCGCGTAGCTCATATTGGAAGGGGAAGTTGAAGCCACCGAAATACAGCACACTCATCACGGCCGAAACCACGAAGATGTTCACGTACTCCGCGAACAGGTAGAGGCCTAGCTTCATCGAAGAGTACTCCGTGTGGTAACCACCTACCAGCTCCGTTTCGCATTCAGGCAAGTCGAAGGGAGTACGGTTGGTTTCGGCGAAAGCGCACACGCAGAAGATAATAAAGCCCAGCGGCTGCTTCACAATGTTCCAGAAATGCCACTCGCCGGCTACCGACTGCTGCAGCGTGATTTCGCGCAACGACAGCGTGCCCGACATCATCAACACCGCAATCAAGGCCATGCCCATGGCCAGTTCGTAACTGATGTTTTGCGAAGCGGCGCGCACGGCACCCAACAAAGAGAACTTATTGTTAGAAGCCCAGCCACCGATCATTACGCCATACACCCCCAGCGAGACCACGCCGAAGATCCACAGCATCCCGATGTTCACTTCAATGCCTTGCAGGAAGAAGGCGTTGTTGCCGAAGGTGAGGTTGTTGCCAAACGGAATTACGGCCGAAGACATCAGCGCAGTAATCATGGCCAGGCAAGGACCGAAGACAAACAGGGCCTTGTTAGCGCCGCCGGGGAAGAACTCTTCCTTGGTAAACATCTTCACGGCGTCGGCCAAGGGCTGGGCTAGGCCATAGGGACCAGCCCGGTCGGGGCCTACGCGGTCCTGCAGGAACGCCGCAATCACGCGCTCAGCGTAAGTGCAATAGGTCGCAATCAGCAGCGAAACTGCGAATACAACGAAGATGACAATGGATTGCCAGCCTAGTGCGGGTAGTTCAATCATTGGAAAGGTTGATAGCTAGAAGGCTTCCGTTATGCTTTGCTTAGCTCCGCACAACGTTTGTTTAGTTAACCGAGCTTAAGCGGAGGATTCTTAGCCAGTTCGCGCTGCGTGCTTTCGGGCAGGTCAGCAACTACACTCTGGTTTAGCACGGGCAACTCGTAATGGTTAGCCGAGATTACCGAAGAGCGGTCAATGTGGGCTGGGCCTTCGATGGTCCAGTCCGCCGTTTCCTTCTTCTCAAAGCGGCACTCGTTGCAGATCCATTCTTTCACCTCGCCGTACTCGTCCTTGCGGGCGGTTACGCGCAGTACATCTTTGCCTTTATACCACAGTACCACGTTGCCGGAGCACTTGGGGCAGTCGCGGTGCGCATTCACTGGCTTGGTGAACCACACGCGCTGTTTGAAGCGGAACGTCTTGTCAGTAAGAGCACCTACCGGGCACACGTCAATTACGTTGCCGGAGAAATCGTTGTCGATAATGTTCTCGATATAGGTACCGATTTCAGCAGCATCGCCGCGGCCCAGTACACCGTGTACCCGGTCGCCTTTGGCAATCTGATCGGCGGTATACACGCAACGGTAGCACAGAATGCAGCGCGTCATGTGCAGCTGAATCAGCGGTCCGATATCAATCTTCTCGAAGGTGCGGCGCTCCTCCTGGTAGCGAGTCGTGGACACACCATGCTCAAAGGCAAAGTTCTGCAGGTCACACTCACCGGCTTGGTCGCACACGGGGCAATCCAGAGGGTGGTTGATGAGCAGCATTTCTACGATACCCTTGCGCACGTTTAGCACCTGCTCAGAAGTTGTATTCTCGACTACCATGCCGTCCTGTACAGGCGTCACGCACGATGCTACCAGCTTGGGCATCGGACGCGGGTCTTTGGCCGAGCCAGCAGCCACCCGCACAAGGCAGGCGCGGCATTTACCACCCGAGCCTTTCAGCGGCGTGTAGTAGCACATGGCCGGAGGAACGATGCTGCCCCCAATTTGGCGGGCTGCATTCAGGATAGTGGTTCCATCTGGAACTTCTACCTCAACGCCATCAAAGGTTATTTTAGCCATTATTCAGAGCTTCCGGATAGGAAGAGAAAGTCATTACTAGAAATTAAACCAGCACCGCTTTGCCAGGGAAAACAGCACCAGGCTGAGCGGCTTGCTTCGCGTGCGTCACGTGCCATTCAAACTCGTCGCGGAAGTGGCGCACGGCAGCGGCAACCGGCCAAGCAGCAGCCTCACCCAGTGGACAAATGGTGTTGCCTTCAATCTGCTTGGCTACGCTTACCAGCAAGTCAATGTCTTCCATGTGGCCATGGCCATGCTCAAGGCGGTGCAGCACCTTCTCCAGCCAGCCCGTTCCCTCACGGCAAGGCGAGCATTGCCCGCACGACTCGTGGTGATAGAAGCGCGAGAAGTTCCAGGTGTTGCGCACAATGCAGGTAGTCTCATCCATGGCAATAAAGCCACCCGAGCCCAACATAGTACCCGTCACGAAACCACCATCAGAAAGCGACTCATAAGTCATAAGGCGGTTTTCACCGGCAGCAGTCTTCAGAATCAACTCGGTTGGCAGAATCGGCACAGAGGACCCACCGGCTACTACAGCCTTCAGGTTCCGGCCTTTCCAGATACCACCGCAGTACTCATCAGAGTAAATGAACTCTTCAACGGGCAGGCCTAGCTCGATTTCGTAGATGCCGGGCTTGTTGAGGTGGCCGCAAGCGGAGAACAGCTTGGTGCCCGTGCTCCGACCTACCCCGATTTTAGCATACTCGTCGCCACCCTCGTTGATGATGGGAACTACCGCCGCAATAGACTCCACGTTATTAACTACCGTGGGGCGGGCATAGAGGCCCTGCACAGCTGGGAATGGGGGCTTGTTACGCGGGTTGCCACGCTTGCCTTCCAAAGACTCCAGCAAGGCAGTTTCTTCACCGCAGATGTAGGCGCCACCACCGGGGTGCACGTGCAAGTCGAGGTCGTAACCTGAGCCCAGAATGTTCTTGCCGAGGAAGCCATTGGCGTAGGCCTCTGCAATCGCCTTTTCCAGGATGCGCAGCACGTACAACAGCTCGCCGCGGATGTAGATGTACGAGGTGTTAGCGCCGAGCGCGTACGAGCTCGTAATCATACCCTCGATGAGCAAGTGAGGCAGCTTCGACATGAGCTGGCGGTCCTTGAAGGTACCGGGCTCCGATTCGTCGGCGTTGCAGACGAGGTAGCGCGGCACGCCTTCCGGCTTCGCCAAGAAGCTCCACTTCATACCGGTGGGGAAGCCAGCGCCGCCGCGGCCCCGCAGGCCCGACTTCTTCACTTCTTCCACCACCTCGTCGGGGGTCATGGTCTTGATGGCTTTCTCCACCGAGCGGTAACCGCCGTGTTTGCGGTAGACCTCAAAGGTATCGATGCCTTCAACGTTAATATGTTCGGTCAGCAGTTTGCGTCCCATAGGTTCAGAGCTGAAAGACGTTAGTTGTTGGCCAGTGCGTTTGGTAGGCCAGTTTCTTCCCACGGCAGGGCCGGGCGGTGCACTTGGTTGCGCAGCTCCGTGAGCATGGCATCTACCGCTTCCGGCGTATCCAACTGCTCATAGTACTTCTCGCGCACCTGCACGATAGGGGCGAAGCCGCAAGCCGCTAAGCACTCCACTTCCTTCAAAGTGAACAGGCCGTCTTCCGAAGCAGGGCCACCTACTTTGGCACCGGTAATGCGCTCCAAGTGAGCAGTCAGCTCATCGGAGCCGCGTAGCATGCAAGGACCCGTGCGGCAGATTTCCAACACGTGCTTGCCTACCGGCTTCAGGTTGAACATAGTGTAGAAGGAAGAAACCTCATACACCTCAATAGGCTTCAACCCGAGGGTTGCTGCTACCAGGTCCTGTACTTCGGGGCTTACCCAGCCACCAAACTCTGCCTGGGCAATGTGCAGCACCGGCAGTAAAGCTGATTTCCGACGCTCGTCGGGGTAGTGGGTGAGCAGACGCTTGATTTCAGCCTGCGCGGCTTCAGAAAATTGCGGCTTGACGGCAGTCGTCTCCATAAAAGTCAAATTCAGCAAAAAACTACGCGTCCAGCTCGCCGGCAATAACGTTCATCGACGACAGCGTTACGATGGCGTCGGAAAGCGTCTGACCGGTTACCATTTCGGTGTAAGCCTGGTAGTAGATGAAGCAAGGACGGCGGAAGTGCAGGCGGTATGGCGTGCGGCCTCCGTCAGAAATCAGGTAGAAGCCCAACTCGCCATTGCCACCTTCCACAGAGTGGTACACTTCCCCTACAGGAGCTTCAATCTCGCCCATCACGATTTTGAAGTGGTAGATGAGGGCCTCCATGTTTTTGTACACAGCCTGCTTGGGCGGCAGATAGTAATGCGGAGCATCGGCGTGGTACGGGCCTTCGGGCAGGTTTTCCAGCGCCTGGTTGATGATGCGCAGGCTCTGCCAAATCTCCTCGTTGCGCACCATAAAGCGGTCATATGTGTCGCCCTTGGTGCCCACCGGAATTTCAAATTCGAAGTCCTCGTAGCTAGAGTAGGGGTTCATCACCCGCACGTCATAATCAACGCCAGCAGCACGCAGGTTCGGGCCTGTGAAGCCGTAATTCAGCGCGCGCTCAGCCGAAATGCCACCTACATCGACCACGCGGTCCATGAAGATGCGGTTGCGGTTGAACATCTTCTCAAACTCCGCCATCACGGCCGGGAATTCCTTCAACCACTTGCGCAGCTTCTGGATAGCCACGTCAGTGAAGTCGCGCTCCATACCACCCACACGACCCATGTTGGTAGTGAGGCGGGCGCCGCTTACTTCCTCGTAGATTTCATACACCTTTTCACGCTCTTCCATGAGGTAGAGGAAGCCAGTGAAGGCGCCGGTATCTACCCCCAGAATGCCGTTGCAGATGAGGTGGTCGGTGATGCGAGCCAGCTCCATGAGAATCACGCGCATGTACTGCGCGCGCTTCGGAACCGTCACGCCGAGCAGCTTCTCTACCGTCATGTGCCAGCCCATGTTGTTGATGGGCGACGAACAGTAGTTCATCCGGTCGGTGAGGGGCGTAATTTGATAGAACGGCCGACGTTCGGCAATTTTTTCAAAGGCCCGGTGGATATAACCGATGGTGGGTACGCCCGACACAATCCGCTCACCATCCATTTGCAGGATGTTCTGGAAAATGCCGTGCGTGGCCGGGTGCGTCGGACCCAGATTAAGGGTCGTGAGCTCCTGGTTGAAATCGTTTACTGTAGGAGCCAGCGGGTTGAGCTTCGATTGCTGCGCCCGGGCTTCTTCGATGATTTTATGGGTGCCTTCCAGCGTGTCGTTTACTGCCATGATAAGGAATCAGGGGCCTAGCGGCCGAAGAAAAGGTCGGTTTTGTCTTCGCGGGTGCCGTCTTCCAGGGCGTACTCCCGACGCATGGGGTGGTAGTCCATGTCTTCCACATTCAGAATGCGGATGAGGTTGGGGTGCCCCGAGAAGATAATGCCGTAGAAGTCGAAAGCCTCGCGCTCCATCCAGTTGGCGGTGGAGTAGAGGTCGGTCATTGTGGGCACTACTGGGTCGGCAATCGGGAAGAAGATCTTGATGCGCAGCCGGATGTTATTGATCAGACTGTGCAGGTGATAGATCATGCCCAGCTCCTTACCCTCGTTCTCGGGGTAATGGATGCCGCACATGGTAGTCAGGAAATTCAGCTGAAGCTCCTGGTCCTGCTGTAGACCACTGATGATGTCGTGGATACGCTCTCGCGTCGTGGTGACGGTCAATAGGCCATAGGGCTCCTCCACATCGGTGAAGGTGTCAGCTCCGAACAGGCGGTTAAGCAGATCAAGCAACTGCGCATTCTTCTGCGCTGCTGGGTCGAGGGCTGCCGCAGTTTCCTGAGCCGCCGGGGATTCTTCGTTCTGTTCAGCCATTCTGGTGTGAAGAAGCTAGGAGATGAAGGCAGGAGCTAGAAGGTGCAAGAAAGGTTTCTAACCTTCTAGCTCCTGTCGATAGGCTCCTTACTTGATGTTATAAGATGCCAGCAGCGCCTGATACTCGGGCGAGTTGCGGCGACGGAGCGATTCGTTTTTAGCTAGGTCCTGTACGCGCATCAGGCCATCCAGTACCTGCTCGGGGCGGGGCGGGCAACCGGGCACATACACGTCAACCGGGATGATACGGTCGATGCCCTGCAGCACGGAATAGGTATCAAAAATACCACCCGAAGAAGCGCAGGCACCCATGGCCAGCACCCAGCGGGGCTCAGCCATCTGCTCATACACTTGCTTCACGATAGGAGCCATCTTCTTAGCAATAGTGCCCATCACCATCAGCAAGTCGGCCTGACGAGGCGAAAAGCTGGGACGCTCCGAGCCGAAGCGGGAGATATCGTAGTGCGAGCCCATGGTGGCCATGAACTCAATACCACAGCACGAGGTAGCGAAGGGCAGCGGCCAGAGCGAGTTTGCGCGGGCAATACCCACTACTTTCTCCAGCGAGGTGGCGAAGAAACCAGCGCCCTCTAGGCCATCTGGTGCATCCACCATTTTGATATCAGGAACTCTATTATCCATGAGAGAAGGTCAGTTTAGAAAGTGGAATACTCCACTTTTTCGAACACCAGCCAGAGGCTAAAAGTTTGCCTGTATTAGGCTTCATTCCAGCGCAGTACGCCTTTTTTGATGACATACGTGAAACCAGCCATTAGCAGGGCCAGGAACACAATCATCTCAATAAAGCCAGTCTGGCCTAGGGCGCGGAAGTTCACGGCCCAGGGGTACATGAAGATAACTTCCACGTCGAAGAGCACGAACAGGATAGCCGTGAGGAAGTACTTAACCGAAATCGGGGTGCGGGCATTGCCCACCGATTCGATACCGCACTCAAAGGCTTCGTCCTTCACCACGCTCTTGCGGCGCGGACCTACGAGGTGAGACACCACCATGGCAAAAGCCACGAAAGCAATGGCCAGTACAAACTGCACGATAATCGGCAGAAAATCAGAAGGCTGGTAATTAGTTGGAACTGCGAGAAGCATAGGCGTCGACAGATAAAGGCCGCTTAGCAACGGCATGGAAGGCAAAGGTAACGCGAAAAGCGCCGGGAACAAAGGTGAAACACGGCAGCAGTGGAAAGGCCTTAGCAGTCTGTCTGCATCTTGCAACGCAGAGCTAGAAGAACTAACCAGTTGGTAGTAGCACACATTGGTTGAGGATAGTAGTAACGGCAAAAACAAAAACGCCACTCCAGGAAACTGGAGTGGCGTTTTTGCTTAGCTAAAGAGAGGCCTAGAAGCCTCCTTGACCCGTAGCGTTCAGGTTCTCGCCGGTTTCTACGCCCAGGAAGGGGTAGCGGTAATCAACGGGCGGCACGAAGGTTTCCTTGATGGCGCGCGGCGACACCCAGCGGAGCAGGTTCAGCATGGAGCCAGCTTTGTCGTTGGTGCCGGAGGCGCGGGCCCCACCAAAGGGCTGCTGACCTACCACGGCGCCGGTGGGCTTATCGTTGATGTAGAAGTTGCCGGCCGCGTGCACCAGCTTCTTCGAAGCCAAGTCAATGGCGTAGCGGTCTTGGGAGAAGATGGCGCCGGTGAGAGCGTAGGGCGAGGTGCCATCTACTACGTCCAGAATCTTCTCGAATTCCTGTGAATCGTAGACGTAGATGGTAATAACGGGGCCGAACAGCTCGTCGCACATCGTCACGTACTTGGGGTCTTTGGTCACGATAACCGTAGGCTCAATGAAGTAGCCTTTTGACTTGTCGTGGCCGCCGCCCGCAATGATTTCTACCGATTCGTCCTGCTTGGCGGCATCAATGTAACGGGCCAACTTGTCGAAAGAAACCTCGCTGATAACGGCATTAACGAAGTTCGAGAAGTCTTCCACGTCCCCCATCTTGATGGATTTCAGATCGGCTTGCAGGTAGCCTTTTACTTCATCCCAAATGTTGCTAGGGATATAGGCGCGGCTGGCCGCCGAGCACTTCTGACCTTGGAACTCAAAGGCGCCGCGGGTAATGGCCGTAGCCACCTGACGAGGGTGCGCCGAGTGGTGGGCGAGGATAAAGTCCTTGCCGCCGGTTTCGCCCACAATGCGGGGGTAGCTGCGGTACTGGTGAATGTTCTGGCCGATGGTCTTCCAGATGTTCTGGAACACGCCGGTAGAGCCGGTGAAGTGGATACCCGCGAAGTCGGGGTGAGAGAAAATAATGTCGCCGGCAACGGGGCCGTCTACATAAATCAGGTTGATAACGCCATCAGGTACGCCAGCTTCCTGGAACAGCTCCATCAGCACTTGAGCCGAGTAGATCTGGGTGTAAGCAGGCTTCCACACCACCGTATTGCCCATCATGGCTACTGAGGTAGGCAGGTTACCGGCAATGGAGGTGAAGTTGAAGGGCGTGAGGGCAAACACAAAGCCTTCGAGGGGGCGCTGCTCCAGGCGGTTCCACATGCCGGGCATCGACTCGGGCTGCTGCCGGTAGATTTCCTGCATGAAGTAGGCATTGAAGCGGAAGAAGTCGATCAGCTCACAAGCCGCGTCAATTTCAGCCTGGAAAGCGTTTTTGCTTTGGCCGAGCATGGTGGCCGCGTTCATGCGGGCACGGTAGGGACCCGCCAGCAGCTCGGCGGCTTTCAGGAAAATAGAAGCGCGGTGCTCCCAGGGCAGCTCAGCCCACTGGGTGCGGGCGGCCAGCGCGGCCTCAATGGCCTGGTGTACGTGGGAGGCATCACCCTCGTGGAAGTGGCCTAGCGTGTGCTGGTGGTCGTGGGGAGGCGAGATGCGCTGAGTGCTGCCGGTTCGTACCTGCTGCCCACCAATGTACATGGGAATGTCTCGCTCTACTTGCTTGAGCTCTTTGAGGGTCTTGAGCAGTTCAATGCGCTCGGGAGAGCCCGGGGCGTAGCCTTTTACGGGCTCGTTGATGGGGGTAGGGACGTTGAAAAATCCGGTGGCCATAGGGAGGCAGAGATTAGGGTGCTAGTGAAATGGTGAACGGGGTGGTAGGGCAAAGGTAGCTAGGCCTAGCAAATGATAAGATAAAGCATCAAGTAGGCAGCCTGTCCGTAGATATAGTTTCATCTAATAGCCTACTTACCTATAGCCTATGTCTGCTTTAACCAGCGCAACTTATACCAATCCTATCTGGAACGACGACTTTCCGGACCCCACCATTATCCGAGCCGAAGATGGCTTCTACTACGCCTACGGCACCCAAACCAAGCGAGAAGGGGTCATTATCAACCTGCAGGTAGCGCGCTCTACCGACTTGGTGCATTGGGACTACCTGGGTGAAGGGCTGCCGGAAAAGCCCGTTTGGGCCAGCAAGACTCAGAAAATATGGGCTCCGCATGTGAGCGAGCACGCTGGCCACTACTACCTCTACTACTCGGCCAAGCACAACACCAAGCGGGGACTATGTCTGGCCGTAGCCGTAGCCGATTCTCCGGCCGGGCCATTTACTGATATCGGCACTCCGCTGCAGTGTGGCCCTGGCTTTCTCAACATTGACCCCATGGCTTTCGACGACCCAACTACTGGCAAGAAACTCCTGTACTGGGGATCGGGTTTTGGACCCCTGATGGTGCGGGAGCTAGCCGATGACCGGATATCGTTTGCTCCGAATAGCAAAACCCGCAAACTCATTTACCCCGCCGGGGCCGGCGACCCTAAGCGCTACGACCAGCTAGTAGAAGGCAGCTGGGTGATACTGCGCAACGGCTGGTACTACTTGTTCTACTCCGGCAATAACTGCTGCGGCGACGATGCCCACTACGGGGTGCTGGTGGCTCGGTCGCGCTCCGCAACGGGACCTTTTGAAACATTAGCGGAAGCTACCGACGACCCTTACCGAATGCTGCTAGAAGGCAATAAGCACTGGCGTGCTCCCGGTCATAATTGCGTCATCACCGATGCCGCCGACCATGATTGGCTGGCCTACCACGCCATCGACCCCCGCCAGCCCACCTTTGATGCCATCGATGCCGACCAGGGCTACTCGCGCCGCGTGATGTTGCTGGACCGCCTTGAGTACGTGGATGGGTGGCCTAGACTGGTGACTGGCGGCACACCGTCGTTTAGGAAACAGCCGGCGCCAGTGGTAGCTCTCAATAAGAGCTGAACTGGCTCTGCAAGATGTGGAATAGGCATAGTCCCAAATGAAACATAAGTTGGCTGGCACTACTTGAGGCTAAGTCTATTCCACGTTTACGGTGTCAAATACAGAACACGATGGAGTTCTGCAGCTCGTCGCCGTCGTAGAGCGTGGCAATACCTACTTTGGTAGGAGTAGGGTCAAGCAAGGCGGCGTTATGCTTGGGTGAGTGTTGGTAGGCTCGCAGAATTTGATCTTCAATACTGCGCAGGTCTTTGGCGCGCATGCCCCGGAACCGCACACAGTTCTCGAAGCCGTAGCTAATGTAGCCAGCTGTTTTCTCGAAGCGGTGGCCTACGGCCAGCAGTCGCGCCCGTGGCGTCGCGTATTGTGGGTGGTAATGCCCGTGGGTATGATTGGCCAAGTTGTAGGCCGCCTGCAGCCGGGCAGCTCGGCAGGCCGTTTCGCTTAGTACCAGAGGAGGCAGGCCAGCCTGGCGGCGGTAATTATTGATTTGCTGCAGCAGGGTAGGGGTGGTGCGTACATCGGTCCAGGCGACGCGAGAGGGCGCGGGGGCCGAGGCTTGCGAGAGGTTCGAGAAAAGGGAGAGAACGAGAAGTGGCAGGAACTTCATGAGAAGCCGAAGTGCACAATGGGGTAGCTAGGCCACCTTACTACGTCAAGTGCAGCAATGGAAGCCTGATGGCGAATTAGAGAAGCAGCTAATAAATCACGCAAAAAATGCGGCTAGCAGCAGACGAACCATGCAGCTGCTGCTTAGAGAGAAGAGGAGGCTTCCAGCGTCGGCGCGCAGAAAGCTAAGACAGCAGGCGAGGAATAAGCCCATTCGCTGCAGCTGAGTGGAAGAGAAATCAGATGCGTTTACGCATGCAAGAACTACAAAAAGGTAAGGGGTGACCTAGCGGTGTAGGCCAGGCGTGTTTTCTTACCACTACAACGCTCCTACTGGTTTAGCTAGTATAGGTTAATAAGGGAGACGGTTTTGCTTAGATTTTTTCGGTAGCTCAGCTTCTATATATCCTTGCTGAGCTTATGCAATGAGCCCTCTTGGCAACTGTCTACAGCTGAGCTAGCAACTGCTGCACCTGCTGTTCCAAATCTTTAAAGGAGCCTTTGTTGTGCATGATGGCAGTGAAATGGGAGTACTGGTCGAGGGCGGTTTCGCTGAGGTGCTCGTCGTCGCGGGTGCCGTCGCCGCGTTGGTGGAGCGGGTCGCCTTCCACCCGGAACATGAGGCCACCGCGGCTGCGGATAAGGTCAGCCTCGTTGGGGAAGCGCACGTCGGGGATAAGGGTAAACTGCTCAGGGGGGAGTTGCGAGAAAAAGGCTTGCACCCAGATATCGGGCTCCCAGTGGCGCAGGGCTAGGCCTACTTGCTGCAGCATTTCGCCGCGGGTCCGGCCGAATGCAGGTAGCACTTCTTTTTTGCCCTGCTGCGAAAAGTAAGGGGCGGTACCTTCTCCGGCCAGCGCGGCGCACACCGCCTTAATGGGCTCCCCGACCGAGCGGATGTGCCAGCGACGCTCGGGCTGTAGTTGCTGAATTAGGCGGGCAATGGTGTCTTTGCCGCTGCCACGGCGCCCCGAAAAGCCAATCAACTTTATCATGGCCGCAAAGGTAGCCAGGATGCGCCGGTTAGCACCCAAAGCGCTATACTTGCCTCCTATTCTTGGTTACGCAGTATTTCTATTTCTCTATGCCACGACTTATCCTGGCCTGTCTGCCCCTGCTGTTATTTGGCTGCACGCCTACCTCCTCAACCACTACGCCGCCCCGGCAAGTCACGGTGGTTGGTTACGGAAAGGTGTCGGCATATCCTGATCAAGCAGAAATTACTGTGGAAGTGTCATTTACCAAGCCTAAGCTGAAGGAAGCCGCGGCAGAGGTACAAACCGTTATTGCGCAGGTGAATGGTGTGATAAAGCCGTTCGTCAAAACGGAGCAAGATCTGCGTACTAGTACTGTATCAACCAACAAGGCTTACGACTATCGTAACAACAAAGAGATATTCACGGGCTTCCAGGCCACGCAGTCGCTGACGATAAGGCTGGCCGACCTGAAGCGTTTGGAACCCTTTATGGAGGCCTTGCTAGGAACCCGCATCAGCAGCATCCGGCATTTGAGTTATTCCCACACTCAAGCCGATAGCCTACACCGGGAGGCTACCCTAATTGCCATGCGTAACTCCCTGAAAGCGGCCGACAAGCTATGCGCTGGCCTAGGCCAGAAGCGAGGCGCCGTGCTGCAGGTGGAAGAGAAAGTAGGCGAGGAAGCTAGCAATGGTAGTTGGGGAACCAGCCAGCCCGTAGATATGGAGCTCTATGGTAAAGTTATAGGTGGCCGTAGCTTCCGACTGACTCCCGAGCTAATAGAATATGCCGGTGCCGTACAAACGGTGGTTGCTCTGGAGTAAGTGGCCTAGAGAATATCCTTTAGCTCACTGAGGCACGCAATTTCGTAGGTAGTTTGGGTGAAGTGGCGGCGCTTCTCGGGGTTGAAATACACTTGGTCGAGGCCAGCGTTGTAGGCACCCAGCACGTCGCACTCCAGGTTGTCGCCAATCATAAGGCTTTCCGGGGCGGTGGCGCCGGTGCGCTCCAGAGCGTGCTGGAAAATGCGGCTGTCGGGCTTGAGGTGGCCGCAGCACTCCGAGGTGATGATTTCCTGGAAGTAGTGCGTCAGGTTAGACGATTTCAGCTTCACGTGCTGAATATCCTTGAAGCCGTTCGTGATGAGGTGCAGCACGTAGCCCTTGTCGCGGAGGTAATTGAGCACCTCGTGGGTGTAGGGAAACACCGCCGACTTCAGGGGCAGAATATCGGTGAACTGCTCCGAGATATTCTCCGGCGAATCACTTTCCGACAGGCCTAGCTTCACGAACGTGCGCGGAAACCGGCTGGCCCGGAGCTGCTGCTGCGTGATTTTATTGTTTTGATACAGCCGCCACAAGCCGTGGTTGATATCGGAGTACACCTTGATGAACTCATCCACCGTGAACGTACCGTAGCGGGCCAGATCATACTGCTCGTACAAGTGGCGCAACGTTTCATCGGCGTTGGCTTCAAAGTCCCACAGGGTATGATCTAGGTCGAAAAAAAGGTGGCGGTATTTCAAGGTGAGCAAGGAGATGACAGGTGAATGGTAATGAGGCACTGGTGCTGGTTGAAGCGTACTATGCTATGGGCAACACCAGCAGGGTAACGACACAACTGGTAAAGGTTTACCAAAGCTAGAGCAACGTGTTGTCAATCTAGCAGCAGTCTTTTTACAACCCGGCCATCCCCTAAGTGTTCTCGCACAATGTCGGCGGCGTCTTTGGGCTTCACGTCGCCGTAGAAAACGTTATCGGGGTAGATGGCCACGGCGGCCCCGGGGCCTTTTTTACAATGCTTGCACAAATCGAGGCAGTTGCAGGTTTGTACCCGCACTTTGCTGGGGGCATTGCCCGTGAGCAGCTTTTTCAAGCCTTGTTTTTTGAGCTCAGTTTTAAACGCCTTTGCCACATCCTTGCCCACCTCGTCTTTCTGGGCAGTACAAACAAACAGGCGGGTAACGGCGGAAGCTGATTTCACGGGATAAAAACTAACGGAAAGAAAGGCAGACGGAACTGGCCTAGCGCTCAGCGGGCAGGCCCGTCCAGCGGCGGTTTTGCAGCTTATACGCGGCCAGCTCCCGATTAGACCAGAGCGTTTGGTAGATCTTCTGGTCGTGCACCAGTTGGGGGTCGCGCTCCATGTACCCAAGCAGTTGGTGAACGAAGTCTTGCGCTTCATCCTTAATGAAGTAGAACACCCAGTTATCGAGCCGCCGAAAATTCACTAAGCCCGCATTTTTCAGGTAAGATAATTGCCGGGATGTTTTCGTTTGGGTGAAGTCCAGCACTTGTTCCAGATCAGAAATGCACATTTCTTGGTTGCGCCAGAGCAGATGCAGGATGCGCACCCGGCTCTCGTCGCCGAATGCTTTGAATAGTTGCTGACCAAATGCAACGGTAAAGTGTTTCAGGCGCATCTTTAGCGGGGAAGGGCAGGAGGAAAGGCTGGCGGGAGCTGGCCCGAATTTACACCAAACCGACCAGCGGCCCCCAAAAGAGCCGTATACTTGTATTCTGTAACGCCCTGTATGTCTGCTGTGGTTCGATTTCGTTTCTTTTCTCTACCGGCCCTGCTGCTGCTGGTTTTTCTGGCGCTAGGCCTGTTGCTAGCGCCGGCTAGTGCCCGGGCTCAGGGCCAGCGCCGCGTGGTGCAGTTTACCGGCATTGTGGCCACCGGCGACTCCCTGCTGGGCGTGCCCGGTGCAGCCATCTTCGTGCCCAAAGCCGGGCGCGGCACTGCCAGCAACTCCTATGGCTATTTCTCACTACCCGTGCTAGCCGGCGACAGTATCGTGATTCGGAGCCTGGGTTACCGTAATCAGTACGTCATTATTCCCGAGGACTATCCGCGCCAGAGCTACTCGGTAATTGTATCGTTGCGTGAAGACGCCACGGTGTTGCCGGAGGTTAGGATTTTCCCGTATGCCACGGAAAAAGAGTTTAAAAAGGCGTTTCTGGCCCTGAACCTGCCTAAAGAGCGGGGCTCCAGCGCAGCTGAGAACCTAAGTGAGCAGGTGATGCGCCGCATGTTCAACAACCTGCCCGTAACCAGCACCGGCAACTACCGCCAGACCATGCAGAACCAGCAGTACGACCAGTCGCGGCGCATGGGTACGGCCCCCACTCCCTACACCAACAACCCGCTCCTGAACCCCTTTAGCTGGCTGCAGCTGATTAATCAAGTAAAGAGCGGCGAGTTTAAAAAGAAAGAAGGCGTCGATTACTAGGCCTAGGCCACTGCTCTTACGAGTACGCATAAGTCTTAAAGAACTAAGAAGCCCTTATCTCCGCTCAGGAGGTAAGGGCTTTGTGTTAACTGGATGTTGAGAAAGGCTAGGGCGAGTTAACTATGCAGTCGTGTGGGTGCTTAGCCCTGATCGTAATTACGTTATCAGCCTAAAAGCAAGAAGCTCAACCACAACCTACGCCCACGTTTTACGGTACAGGATTATGGCACTGTTGCCACAGCACGCCGCGCCTGTGCGGCAAGCGCTTTCCTGTCATGGATACCAATCTTCCCGTTACTTCTCAACCCCGCATCGTGATTGTGGGCTGCGGCTTTGGTGGGCTACGGCTTGCCAAGGAACTGGCCGATGCTCCGGTGCAGGTGGTGGTCATCGACCGTAATAATTACCACAACTTTCAGCCCCTGCTGTACCAGGTGGCTACCGGGGCCCTGGAGGCCGATAATATTGCCTACCCCATCCGCAAGATTTTTGCCGGGCAGCACAACTTCTTCTACCGCATGGCCGATGTGCAGCGCGTCGACCCGGCTAGCAACACGGTTGTCACCAACATCGGCGACATCCGCTACGACCACCTAGTGCTGGCTACCGGCTCACTCACCAACTTCTTCGGGCTGGAAAGCATTGAGCGCAACGCCATGCAGATCAAGAGCATCCCGAACGCCTTGAACCTGCGTAGCTTCCTGTTTCAGAACTTCGAGAAGGCCCTGCTGAAGGAAGACCCCGCGGCCCGGCAGGCCCTGATGAACGTGGTGGTAGTGGGCGGTGGCCCCACTGGCGTAGAAATTTGCGGCTCTCTAGCTGAGATGCGCAAAGACGTACTGCCAAAAGACTACCCCGAGCTCGACCTCAAGCAGATGGAAATCTACTTGATAGAGGCTGGCGACGCCGTGCTGGGTCCCATGTCGAAACAGTCGCAGCAGAAGGCAAAGAAGTACCTGGAAGATATGAACATCCATATCCGCCTCAACACCTCGGCCAAACGCTTCGAGGACTGCAAGCTCTATACTTCCGACACCGAGTTTATCCGGACGGAAAACGTGATTTGGGCCGCCGGCGTGAACGGTGCCGACGTACCGGGCCTGCCCGCCGAAGTGGTGGCCCGCAACAAGCGCGTGAACGTCGACCACTTCAACCGGGTGCAGGGAGCCAACAACATCTACGCCATCGGTGACCTGGCCAACATGATTACCGAGGAAATGCCCCGCGGCTACCCCATGCTAGCGCCCGTGGCCATTCAGCAAGCTGAGCAGCTGGCCCATAACTTCAAGCGCATGCTCAGCGGCCAAGCCCTCAAGCCGTTCCACTATGTGAATAAGGGCAGCATGGCCATTGTGGGCCGCAACCGCGCCGTAGTAGACCTGCCTGGCGAGAAGCACTTTGGTGGATTCCTGGGGTGGTTGACCTGGCTGTTTGTGCACCTAATGACGCTGGTAGGCTTCCGCAACAAAGTGGTAACCTTCGTAGACTGGGCGACCAGCTACCTCAGCTCCGATAAGGCGTTGCGCCTCATCATTCGGCCTTACAAGCGCAGTGACTTCAAAGACGACAAAGGCAAGGCCAATGCGGAACACATGAACTCAACTCCGCAGTATAATCCCACGCCACCCGCCATACAGGAACCTGCTCGAACGCAGGCCTAATAGACAAAAATATATAGCCCCACCCGCAAGTTGGGGCTATTTTTTGGGGTCTGTTAGCTAGTATAGTGTATAACTTCTAAACAAAAGCCTTTAGATTAACGGCCGAAACCATAGCTGGCGCTTTTTCGAATGCACAACCTGTTGCCCATTGCTTTTGCTTTCCTCGTTGGGATGGGCCACGCATTTGAAGCCGACCACCTGATTGCCGTGAGCACCCTGGTTGCCCGCCACGATAGTCGTTTGCTGGCAGTAAAGGACGGGCTGTATTGGGGGCTAGGCCACACCACTACGCTGGTGGTATTTGGTGGGCTACTGTTGGGCACGCGCCTCACGCTGGCTCATTCCAACTACTTTGAAGCAGCCGTGGGGGCTATGTTGCTACTGATGGGCCTGAGCCGCCTGACCAACAAAGCCTATTACCGCAAGGGGCCGATGCCGGCCCGGTACCGGCGTAGCACGGCCTACGCCGTAGGCCTCGTGCACGGACTAGCTGGCAGCGGCGCGCTGGTCTTGCTGGTGATGGGCAGCATCCCGAGTGTTGGGTTGGGCCTGGCGTACCTGCTGCTGTTCGGGTTGGGCTCGGTGGTAGGCATGCTGGGTGCTACGGGCCTGATGAGCGTACCCTTCACTCAGCGCATGCGCTTCAGTCATTCGCTACGGGTGGGCATGGTAGTAGCCTCGGCGCTGGTGAGCATATGCTACGGCGGCTGGATGCTCTATAGCAATTTAGTTAGAACGGAGGATAAAGACTTGAGAACTCAGACCAGTTCAGCTCCAACTTTAGTACTCCCAGCTCAGGCTACTTTCCTTTTCCACTTATAAGCTCGAGGCTCTTCTATCTCAGTTCTAAAAGCTATGCATCTCTCGCCCAAAGACCTCGATAAGCTAGTGCTACACCAAGCCGGCGTGGTAGCGCAAAAGCGCTATGCCCGGGGGCTGGCCCTGAACTACCCCGAGGCCGTTTCTCTGCTCGCCACGCAACTGCTGGAGTTTATCCGCGACGGGGAAAGTGTGGCAGAGCTCATGAACAAGGGCAAGCAGATTTTAGGCCACCAGGATGTGTTGCCGGGCGTGGCGGTGCTGCTCGCAGAGGTGCAGATTGAAGGCACCTTCCCCGATGGTACCAAACTCGTAACGGTGCACTATCCCATCTGCCGCGAGCAAGGCTCCCCGGAGCTGGCTTTATACGGTTCGGGCCTCACCCGCGCGCCTAGGCCAGTAACTCCCGAAACTACTGCCGCGCCTATACCCGGCGAATACCTGCTGGTCCCGGAACCACTCACGCTGAACGAAGGCCGCGAAACCATAACCATGGAAGTCCTCAACCGCGGCGACCGGCCTGTGCAAGTCGGCTCTCACTACCCATTCTTCGAAACCAATGAGGCCCTGGAATTTGACCGGGAAGCGGCCCGTGGCTTCCGCCTCAACATCCCCGCCGGCACGGCCGTGCGCTTCGAGCCCGGCGAACGAAAGCCGGTAGAGCTAGTAGCCCTGGCCGGTGAGCGAATCGTGTACGGCGGCAACGGCCGGATTAATGGTAAGGTGGATTGATGAATCTGAATTATGAAATTAAGAATCATATTCAGGCTTATTTCCATAATGTGTATTTGGCTGACTTCGTGTGAGGAAATGGATGGTAGGTTGTTAGTTGTAAACAAAACTTCAACAAAAATTGCAGTAGAAGTTTACGAGGATAGCTTACCTGATTACTCTAATACCAATAATCGCGAATTTTATTTGAAAACAATGATTTCCCCAGGTGATAGTAGTCGAATGTCGCAATGGGGGAAGAATGGATGGTCGTATTATATTAAAAACTCAAAAAATAATAGCCTGAATTTAGCTGTGTTTAATAATAGAGACTTGAGTAACTATAGTTCTATCGATTCAATAATTATAAATAAAAAATATAAAATGTTGATAGTGGATTCGATTTACTTAATAAAAAACAAATGGGTAGTAATAGTAAAGTAAGTATAAATCGATATTAATAAAGACTTAAACATGCCTCTTTCCCTTGACCGGCGTGCGTACGCCGATATGTACGGACCTACTACTGGCGACCGGGTGCGGCTGGGTGATACCGGCCTCATCGTCGAAGTGGAAAAGGACTTCTGCACCTATGGCGAGGAATGCAAGTTCGGGGGCGGCAAGGTGCTGCGCGATGGCATGGGACAGGCGGCCGGTATTCCGCAGGCTGAAGCCCTGGATTTGCTCATCACCAACGCCTTGGTACTCGACTACACCGGCATTTATAAGGCCGACGTGGGCATCAAGAATGGTCGGATTGTGGGCATTGGGAAAGCGGGTAACCCGCACATCATGCCCAACGTGACGCCCGGCATGGTGGTGGGGGTAACCACCGAGGTAATAGCCGGCGAAGGCCAAATCCTGACGGCGGGCGGCATCGACTGCCACATTCACTTTATCTGCCCTCAGCAAATTGAGGAGGCGCTGGCTTCCGGCGTCACTACCATGCTGGGTGGGGGCACCGGGCCTTCGTCGGGCACTAATGCTACTACCTGCACGCCGGGCGCATTCTATATCGAGATGATGCTGAAAGCTACGGATGTATTTCCGCTCAACTTCGGCTTCCTGGGCAAGGGCAACACCTCCCGGCCCGAAGGTCTGCGCGAGCAGCTGGAGGCCGGCGCAGTAGGTTTCAAGCTGCACGAGGACTGGGGCACCACGCCCGCCGCTATTGATATGTGCCTGAGCGTGGCCGAAGACTACGACGTGCAGGTGTGCATCCATACCGATACGCTCAACGAAAGCGGCTTCGTGGAGACATCCACGGCGGCGTTCAAGGGTCGCACCATTCACGCTTACCACACCGAAGGCGCCGGCGGTGGCCACGCCCCCGACATCATTAAAATCTGCGGGGAGCCTAACGTCATTCCGTCGTCCACGAACCCCACGCGGCCCTTCACCATCAACACCATTGATGAGCACTTGGATATGCTGATGGTGTGCCACCACCTCGACAAGAACATTCCTGAGGATGTGGCCTTTGCTGAAAGCCGCATCCGGGGCGAGACCATTGCCGCCGAAGATATTCTGCATGATTTGGGCGCGCTCAGCATTATTTCCTCCGACTCTCAGGCCATGGGCCGGGTGGGGGAGGTGCTCACGCGCACCTGGCAAACGGCCCACAAAATGAAGGAGCAACGCGGCCTGCTGCCCGAAGACGTGGAGCGCGGTGCCGATAACTTCCGGGCCCGTCGCTACATCGCCAAGTACACCATCAACCCGGCGCGGGCCCACGGCTTTGCTCAGGAAATAGGCTCCGTAGAGACGGGCAAGCTGGCCGACCTGGTGCTCTGGAAACCGGCGTTTTTTGGTTCACGCGCTGAAATGGTTATTAAGGGTGGCGTAATTGTGCGGGCCCAGATGGGCGATGCCAATGCCTCCATCCCCACGCCCCAGCCGTCTTATTCTAGGCCTATGTTTGGGGCCTACGGCGGCGCCACGGGTCCTATTTCCATGGCCTTTGTGTCGGCTGCTTCCTTGAAGCACGTGCGCGCCACTTACGGGCTAAAGAAAGTAGTAGTGGCCGTGCAAGGCTGCCGCAGTGTGGTCAAAAAGGACATGGCCCTCAACAACTACCTCCCTAACATTGCCGTGGACCCCGAAACGTACCGCGTCACCGTTGATGGCGTGCACTTGACCTGCGAGCCAGCTACCCGGCTACCGCTTACCCAACTGTACAACTTGTTTTAAAATGTCCAACTCACCCACTATATCTGGGCGATATAGCTGGATGAAATCCAATTAATCGTAGAATTGTATATCTCATACCTTGATCTACTTATGAACATGCGCCTGCGCTATTTTACTTTGTTGTTTCTCAATGTATTGCTTCTACTAAGTGTTGCGGGCTGCACGAAAAAGGAGGAGGCAGAACCTAAGCCAACGGCTAGCTACCAGATAAATGACCAACTGGTAAATTGTCAAGTCAGCACTACTCATGAGTCTAATGGCGGGTACGATTATCTGGAAATACACCTGACCTCTTCTCCGCAGCCATCTAGTGGGCCAGAGGTCCTGAAGCTGTACTTCTATAAGCTGAGCGGGCAACCTGTAGCAGCGTACGAGCTAGCCGACATTGTACTATATGACAGTGCTAACCCCAAAGGAGCACCATTTGATAACGATGAGGCTATCTTAACCCAAGCAGCTGATGGAAGCTTCTCTGGTACATTTCAGGGACGTCGGAGCGTGCTCGTTGGGTTTGTAAACCAAAAGGATTACGTGTTATCGGCAGGGGTATTTTCAAAAGCTCGTCTTTAGCGCCCTGATTGACTGCTAACTTAATGAGCACACGGTTGGCAGGGAGCCTACTCTATCGCTTGCCCATATTCTGAAGTATGTCTACCCGTCTTGCTCGTTTGCTGCACTTAGCTGATTCGGCGCTGCCGACGGGTGGGTTTGCGTATTCGTATGGGCTGGAGAGCAGCCGCACGTTCGGGCTTATTCGGCATCCGGCGGGGCTGCGCAACTACCTGTACTCGTACCTGCAGCAAGTGCTCAGCCTGGACGTACCATTTCTGAGTTCCTGCTTCTCGGCCGACTGGCCTACGGAGACGCAGCACCTGCGCGGCATAGTGGAAGAATATGATGCCATGCTCTTGGTGCCCGGCCTGTACCGGGCTAGCCTGGCCCAAAGTAAAAACTGGCTGAAGCTACTGTGCTCGTTCTACCCGGAGAGTGGCCTAGCCAGCATTCAGGCGTGGTTTAGGGCAGAAAACCTGCCGCTGCATTTCGTGCCAGTCCTGGCTCTGGCATTGCGCCGGTTGGGGTACAGTTGCCCGGAGCTGCACACGCTCTACTTGCACCTAATGCTGCGCGACCAGCTAAGTGCCGCCATCCGGTTAGGCTGCTTGGGCCCCATGGAAGGGCACCAATTGCAGCACGAGTTCTACGCCCTGTTTGACCACCTGCTGGCCGAAGCCCACACCACCGACTACCGCACGGCTGCGCGCTCGGCCACCCTGCTTGATGCCGCCCAGATGCTGCACGAGCAAGTGTATTCCCGTCTTTTTCAAAACTAGCTGCTATGGCCTTTATTGATAAGCTGGCACTACTGCTGCACGGTCACGCTCACGAATCATACGAGTCGCCCGGCGACTTTACCCAGCGCGAAACCCGGCGCTTACCCCCCTACCGCAACTTCCGCAAGCGCGCCTTTACCGTGGGCATTGGGGGACCAGTGGGCACGGGCAAAACAGCCCTGCTTAAGGCCCTGTGTGAGCGGCTACGCCACGAGTTTGAGTTGGGAGTAGTCACCAACGACATCTTCACCAGCGAAGATGCCGAGTTTCTGATTCGGCACAGCGCTCTGAGCGAAGACCGGATTGTGGGTGTAGAAACCGGGGGCTGCCCGCACGCCGCCATCCGGGAGGATATTTCCCTGAACATGGACGCGCTGGAAGGGTTGATGACGCGCTTCGACAACAAGCTCGATTACCTGTTTGTGGAAAGCGGCGGCGACAACCTGGCCGCCCACTTCAGCCGGGAGCTGGTTGATTATTCCATATACGTCATCGACGTATCGGGCGGCGACAAGATTCCGCGCAAGGGCGGCCCTGGCATCACGCAATCTGACCTATTGGTCATCAACAAAACCGACCTGGCTGAGCTGGTACGCGCCGACTTAGGCGTGATGGACCGCGACGCCCGTAAGATGCGCGGCGAAGGCCCCTTTCTGTTTGCCCGCGCCCTGCACGGTTTGGGTCTAGAAGAAATTATTGCGCACATCCACGCGGCTAAAGCGCGGGCACTGGAACAGGTGCGCGAAGACCGGCGGTAAGCTCCTGCCAACCTAGTCGGTAGTGGCCTAGGAGGCTCTAGGCCACTGCCGCTTACGCCGTGAAGAATATTCGCCGCCGGTAGAGCACCGCCAGTAGACCAACCCACAGGCAAGTGTAAATAAGGGCCCAGGCCAGAGAAGCATGGTAGGGATTGGTGAGATAGGGCCGGCACAGTGTGTTGTAGAGCCAGTCACGGGGGTAGAAGACGGAGCCATCGGCGTGGTGGAGCTTGAGTCGTGTGAGTATGCGCTCTAGTGCTTCACTTCCAAAAAACACCACTAGTGTGTTGCTGCCGCACGCTACCAGCAGCCACAGCCAGGTTGGACGGATGCCCCGTACATCGAGAAGGAAGTAAAGCGCCGCCAAAATCAAACCCGACAGACCGCCCGCGTAAAGCACGAAGGAACTGCTCCAGAGAGCCTTGTTGATTGGAAACCAGCCGTCCCAGATTAGACCTAGGACCAGAGCACCACTGCTCACCACAAACAGCCAAACAGTTTTAGTAGGGCCATCGGGGCCGGTAGCACGTAGCCACTGGCCCGTCAGCACGCCCAGCAAGCCACTGGCCAGCGAAGGAATAAGACCCAGCACCGATTCTGGGTCCCAGCCTTCTTCATTGACATACAAATGGTTTTTGGTGAAGAGCAGGCGGTCGAGCCAGGCACCCAGGTTTGTAGCCTTCTCTAAGCTGGCGTGGCCTAGGCCCGGCACTGGCACCGCTTGTAGCAACAAGGCATAGCCTGCCAGTAGAACTACTGCCAACCATGCTTGCTGGCGCCAGCTTAGCTTCAGAAAGCAAATAACGCTGAGGCCATATACAAGGGCCAAGCGCTGCAGAACGCCCGGAATGCGGAAAGAAGTGAAGTAAAACTTCGGAAGCAAGCCAATGAGCAGTCCCAGCACTAGCATTACAAATACACGCCGCGCTACGCGCCGTAGCACCCTAGGGTGCTGCTCAGGTTGCTCACGTACGGCGGCTAACCCATAGACCACCGCTACACCCATGATAAACACGAAAGCCGGAAACACGAGGTCGGCCAACTGGAAACCGTTCCAGGCGGCGTGCGTGATAGGGGCGTAGTAGAAATGCCAGTCGCCGGGGCTATTTACCAGCAGCATGAGCACGATGGTGAGGCCCCGGAAAACGTCAAGCGAGAGAAGCCGCCCGCTAGTGCGGGCAGTAGTAGGAGGCAAAGCGCCGGAGAGAGCCGCAGAAGTAGAAATAGGCATAGAGCTGAACGGCGATAGAAAATCCTCAGACAGAGGGAAAGATACTACATACGGCTACGTTTGTATCTACTTGCCAAGGAGCTAGTACTTCCGCTGGCCGGGGTGGTGGGCCAGCAGTTCATCCTGTTTCAATGCCTGGCCTAGTTGCTCATAAATGGGCTGGAGGGCCTGCCGACTGGTGCCCAAGGCCCGCAACACGAGCACGCCCGGCTTGGCGGGCGCCACTGCCACCACAAATTCCTGTCCCGACAAGTCCTCCGGCAAGGCCTCGCGGCTAATGGTTTGTAGCTCCTGCAGGGTGCGGGCCAGTAGGGCAAACCGGTCGTCGTGGGGGTGGCCTACGAGGTACACTGAGAGCGTAGTCTGGTAACGGTCGAAGTTGGCGGGTGAGGTGGCGATGTGCTCTTCGGGCCGGAAGGCAAACCGGTCGAGGACGGTGAGGCGGCCCGCAACAGTGATGCGCAGCTCTGTTTCAAAGGAAGTGAAGGCAAACTGCTCGCCATTATCCATGCGGCCCGAGTGCAACCAGTCGGCCAGCAGCAGCACTGCGCCGGAAGCCAGGTGCCAATGCTGGCGTTGGCGGTAGCGGCTGTGCTCCTGCAGTACCACCGGGTCGGGGAGCACGGCAACTAGGGCGTTGTGTTCCAGGGCGCCTTCAATAACCTGCTCCGCCACCTGCCCATCCACGGAGCGGAAAATTTTGGTGTTGGCCTGAGTGCCCAGAAACAGGCGTGTGTCGGCGTGGGCGGTAAGCTGGAGCCGGATAACGTCGCCGGCCACCATGCCGCCGCCGTAGCTGGAAAGCACCACGTGACAGCTGCTCGCCGGGGCGCGCGGATTCAGGATCTTCAGTGGCTGCACGTTGCGGCACGCCGTCAGCACCGATTTACCTCGCACCTGAGACACGGCAATTTCACTCCAATCAGCGGGTACAGGCACAGACGACATAAACCAAGGGGCAAGTAGTGACGGAAGTGTAAACCGAAGGTGGCCTAGCTAGACTCACCAGTGGAGTAGCACAAATATGGGCCAGTAAGCGCAACGGTGGCACTTTCAATAGTTGCAGCGCCGAAATTTCTTTGTGCATACTGGGCTTTGCCGGTAGTATCTTTAGAAAGCCAAGCTTTGCTCAAGCGCAACCCGCTGGCTCTAGGCCAGTCTTTTGCTCTCACTTCCTTCCGTTGATGAAACATTTACTACCTCTTTTGGGACTGCTACTGCCCCTCGGTGTAGCTGCCCAAACTACCACGCCACACCCGCTCACGGCCCGCGACCTGCAGCAGCTCCGCGACGTGAAAGACGCCCACTTCTCGCCCGACGGGCAGTGGGTAACCTACGTGGTAAGCCAGGCAGATACGGCCGCCGACAAAGGCAATGCCGACGTGTGGATGGCCCGCTACGACGGTACCCGGAACCTGCGCGTAACCACCAGCCCCGACAACGAAACTGCTCCGCGCTTTTCGCCCGACGGCCTCTACCTGAGCTTTCTATCTAGCAGGGGCGAGGGCGAGGAGGGTCACGCCCAGCTTTGGCTGCTGAACCGTAACGGCGGCGAGGCCGAGAAAGTAACGAAGCTGAAAGGCAGCGTATCAGACTACGTGTGGGCGCCCGATGGCAAGCGTCTGGCCCTCATCATCCGCGACGCTGACCCTGACTCCCTGACGGCGGTGCAGAAGGCCCGCAAGAAAACGCCGCCGGTAATTGTGGTAGACCGTTTCCAGTTCAAGCAGGACGTGGATGGCTACCTCAACAAGCAGCGCCAGCACCTGTATGTGTTTGATGTGACGGCGCGCAAGCTGTCCAAACTCACGTCGGGCGTGTATGATGAGTTTGCGCCCTCCTGGAGCCCCGATGGCAAGCAGCTGGTATTTGTAAGTAAGCGCGGCGACGACCCCGACCGCCACGATAATTTCGACCTGTACGCTATTGATGCCACACCCGGCGCCCAGGCACGCCAGCTCACCTCTACCGACGTAGCCGATAGCGCCCCCAGCAACTGGAGCGGCCGCCCCGTCTGGAGCCCCGATGGCAAGCAGATTGCCTTTGTGGAAGGTGCTCCTAAAGACCAGCTTGTTTATGGCCTGCACCAGTTGGCCGTAATTCCGGCTACCGGCGGCACGCCCAAGCTGCTCACCAGTGGCCTAGACCGCAACACCCTCAAGCCCCAATGGTCGAAGGATGGCAAGAGCATCTATTTCCTGCTGGAAGACGACCGTGCTCAGGTGCTGGCCCGCGTGCCAGCCAGTGGTGGCAAGGTAGAACGGGTGCTCGATGGCAAGCGCGACATCTCAGAGTTTGAAGTGGGCCCCAAAGGCCAGGTGGTAGTGGTAAACAGTGAGCCGCTGCAGCCAAAAGAGGTGTTCGGCTTCGAGAAGAAAGACCTGCGCCCGCTCTCCAAGCAAAACGATGCCTGGCTGAAAACCGTGCAGCTGGGAGCCGTAGAGCCTATTCAGGCTAATAGCAAGGATGGTACGCTGGTGAGCGGTTTCCTGGTGAAGCCTGTGGGCTACCAGGCGGGCCAGAAGTACCCCACGGTGCTCCGGATTCACGGCGGCCCGGTGTCTCAGTTCGCGTACAGCTTCGCGCCGGAGTGGCAGGTGCTGGCGGGCCACGGCTACGCGGTGGTGGCTAGCAACCCACGCGGTAGCTCGGGCAGGGGCCTGGAGTATTGCCGCGCCATCTACGCCGATTGGGGCAACAAAGACTCCGAAGATGCGCTGTCGGTAGTAGACTACGCCGTGCAGCAAGGCATTGCTGACCCCGCCCGCCTGGGTGTAGGCGGCTGGAGCTACGGCGGTATCCTCACCGACCACCTCATCGCCCGCGACAAACGCTTCAAAGCCGCAACCAGCGGCGCCGGCATTGCCAACGTGCTGGCTGGCTATGGCACCGACCAATACATCCGCGACTACGAAACGGAGCTAGGCACGCCTTGGGAACACACCGATGTATGGATGCGTATTTCGTATCCATTCTTCCATGCCGGCCAAATCAGCACGCCCACGCTGTTTCTGTGCGGGGAGAAGGACTTCAACGTGCCCCTGCTGAACACCGAGCAGATGTACCAAGCCCTGCAGAGCCTGAAGGTGCCTACTCAGCTCATCATTTACCCCGGCCAGTTTCACGGCATCAGCAAGCCCAGCTACGTGAAGGACCGCTACGACCGGTACCTGGCCTGGTACGACAAATACCTAAAAGCCAGTGGCGCCACCGCTGGCGGCCAATAACTATCAATTAAGTGAAATCAAAAAAGCCCGCTACAGTTGTGTAGCGGGCTTCTTATTAGGTATAAGCCTAGGCCACTCCTGCTTATTGCGGTGCGTCAATAGTTAGTTGAGGCACGTCATACGACACGTAAATGGCTAGACATAAACGCGGCGCAGCATCTTGCTTCGTGGGTTTGCGGACGCTGAACGTTACGGTATCACCTATGCCCCACTTGGCAGTGAGTTCTGGTTGCGCGGCAGCGGCCCCGAAGACGTTGCGGTATTGCCTGTTGTAAATGTTGAGCGGCTTGCCAATCTGCGGGCCATCTAGCAATTCAATCAACAGCCCGTTACAGCTAGGGCCAATTACGATACCCTTGGCAGATTTTAGTGGGAAAGGAGAGTCTTCTTTATCGCAGCCAGTGAGCAAGACTGCTAGCGTAGATAGGCCTACGGCGAAAAGGGAGTAAAGAGGGCGCATAGCTCTATTGGTTAGTGGGTAATGGGGAGAGCTAGTTCAGTGCGCCAAGGTTGCAAGCCACTCCCACTACACCGCAAATTCGCTTAGGGCGCGGTACACATCGTAGATGTGCTTGTCGTTGCGGAAGGTTTTGCTGATGGGCTCTGTCTGGCCGCGCACCCAGATTTTCAATTCGGCATCCATATCGAAATGGCCAGTGGTTTCCATCGAGAACCGCTCAATGCTGCGGTAGGGGAGGCTCAGGTATTCACGCTTTTTACCCGTCACGCCCTGCTTATCTACTAAAATCAGGCGCTTGGTAGTAAACACCAGCAGGTCGCGGATGACGGCGTAAGCGTTGCGCACCTGTTCGCCCGGAGCCAACAATTGGCTGAGCTCTAGTTGAATTTGTTGAGCGTCGGTTTCGGAGGCATTGCCGAGGATGGCATCAAGGAGTCCCATGGAGGAAGAAGGTAGGAGGTAGAAGGATGCCTTAAACTAATAAGAAAACCGCCGTGAAGCCTGATTCGCTCCTGTCAAACAACGTGCAAGATATGCTTGCGAATAGAGCTTAAAATCGCTTGTACGTAAACCACACTGAATGATAGAATAACAATAAGGAAAATTGAATTTTTAAAAGTGTGGCTCTTTTGTTGTAATACTGTTATTTATTGAAGGTATATTTGAAAAATATAATTTATTGATTATTCTATTCGTCAATTATAACTAGGTAGAAGATTGTTTTAAACCTGTTTTAATAAATTTAATTGCTGTTAATCGTTGATACATAACATTATAGTAACATACAGTGTATTTTAATTTTATAGGTATAATTCAATTTGTTGAAAACTGACATACCTTTGCGGCCCTTTTAAAAAAGGGGCTTTTTTCAACAAACGTTTATCTATGAGTAACTTACGTTTACGCCATTTGGTGTTGCTGATCCTGACGTTATTGTCAGCGCGGTTGGGCATGGCGCAGAACACCACTGCCGCGATGAGCGGCACAATTACCGACCAGTCGGGCGCAGGCCTGCCGGGGGCAACAATTATTGCGGTGCACAACCCCACCAACACCCAATACATTGCTCCTACTAACTCTGAAGGCCGTTTCAACCTGCAGAACATGCGGGTAGGTGGCCCCTACAGCGTACGAGTAACGTTCATCGGGTACAAGGATGTAACCCGGGAAAATATCTTCCTGAGCCTAGGCCAGAACCAGCGTCTCGACATCAACCTGAGCGAAGCCACGGAACAGCTAGCCGATGTACTCGTAAGCACCCGTCGTGATGGCATTATGAACGCCAGCCGCACCGGTGCTGAAACCCGCATCTCGCGTGAGCAGCTGCAGCGCCTACCCACTCTGAACCGTTCCCTGAACGACTTCACGCGCCTCACGCCTCAGGCCAACGGTGGCACTAGCAACTCGATCGGCGGCGCCAACAACCGCTACAACAACATCACCATTGACGGTGCGGTAAACAACGACGTGTTTGGTCTGGCGCCAAGCGCTACCCCCGGCGGGCAAGCCGGCACCCAGCCTATTGCCCTCGACGCCATCCAGGAAATTCAGGTGGTTATTGCACCCTACGACGTAACCCTGGGCAACTTCACTGGCGGCGGTATCAACGCCATTACCCGCTCGGGCTCGAATGATTTCTCGGCCTCCATCTACGGCTTTGGCCGCAACCAGAACACCATTGGCAAGAGCGTAACCGAACCCCGCACCAAAGCCGATGAGTTCTACAACTACCAGACCGGTGCCCGCGTGGGTGGCGCTTTGGTGAAAGACAAGATTTTCTTCTTCCTGAATGGTGAAATTGCCCGCGCCAGCACACCCCTAGGCTTCGACCCCGGTACCTCGGCTTCGGGTATCAACCCGACTACGCTGGCCGGTGTGGCTGCTTACGCCAAGCAGCGCTATGGCTATGAGGTAGGTAACTACGGCAGCGTAACCAACCGCACCGAAAGCAACAAGATCTTCGGTCGTCTGGACTTCAACCTTTCGGAGAATCACCAGCTGACCATCCGCCACAACTACGTGGAGGCCTTCGCCGACAACCTGACCCGCTCTTCTATCAACTTCCGCTTTGGCAACAATGGCTACCGTTTCAGCAACGTAACCAACAGCTCGGTAGCGGAATTGAACAGCCGCCTGGGCCGCTTCTCGAACAAGCTGTTGCTGAGCTACAGCCGCATTCGTGACCGTCGGGATACCCGCGGTACCCTGCTGCCCTCCTTCACCATCTCCGACAACGGTAACACCTACATCTTCGGTACGGAGCGGAGCTCGGCTCTCAATAGCCTGAACCAGGACATCGTGGAAGTAACCGACAACCTGACGGCTGCTTTCGGTAAGCACACCCTCACGGTGGGCACGCACAACGAAGCCTTCAAGTTCCGCAACCTTTTCATTGCCGATGGCAATGGCGCCTACACGTTCTCCTCACTGCAGAACTTCTACAACGACAAAGCAACCCGCGTACAAGCGGCCTACCCCACCACCGGCGACGGTGCTGCGGCTTTCAAAGCCATGCAGCTGGGCTTCTACGTGCAGGATCAGTACTCGCCTATCGAGAACCTGCGCCTGACCGCTGGCCTACGCCTCGACGTGCCCGTGTTTACCGACAAGCCCGTGTACAATCCGCGCGTAGCTAGCCAGACGGCCTTTGCCAAGTACGGCGACATCAACACCGAGAACATGCCGAACGGCCAACTGCTGTGGGCGCCCCGCTTGGGCTTCAACTACGACGTGAACAACGATGCTAAAGTGCAGGTGCGCGGCGGTACGGGTATCTTCACGGGCCGCGTGCCCTATACTTGGATTGCCAACAGCTACACCAACAGCGGTATGATTCAGGGCAACCTCGATATCAACAACGCTTCGTACAACTCGGCTAACCCCAACACCCCACGCTACCTCTCGACCATCGAGACGAACATCAGCAACATCCCGACTACCTATAGTTCGGGTGCTGCCAAAACGGCTCAGATCAACACGCTGTCGAAGGAGTTCAAGCTGCCCCAGGTGTGGCGCTCGAACCTGGCCGTGGACTTCCGCCTGCCCGGCGACGTGCTGGCTACCCTAGAGGCTGTGTACTCGAAGACTATCAACGATATATACTACCAGGACGCTAACCTGGCGGCTCCCGTTGGCAAGCTGGCCGGCCCCGACCAGCGCCCCGTGTACGCCGGTGGCAATGCTCGTCGGGTAGACCAGAACTTCACGAACGTGTACGTGCTGCAGAACACCAACAAGGGTTTCCGCTACAACTTCACGGGCCAGCTGCAGAAGCAGTTCTCGGATGGGCTGAACACGATGGTGGCCTACACCTACGGTAAGTCGAAAGACGTGAACAGTGGCTTTAACACTACTGCTTCGTCGAACTTCGGCTTCAACCAGATCATCACCGACCCCAATAACCCGGAGCTGAGCTACTCGCTCAACGACCGTCGTCACCGCTTGCTGGCTACCGCTGGTTACACCTTCCACTACGCCGGCGACAAACTGGCTACTACCATCTCGGCGGTGTACGAAGGCCTCTCGGGCCAGCCACTCACCTACGTGTACGGCAACAGCACCGACCTGAACGGCGACGGTAACAACGGCAACGACCTGATCTACATTCCCCGCGATGTACGCGACGCCAACGAAATCAAGCTGGTAACCACCGACAACCGCACTCTGGCGCAGGTACAGGATCAGCTGGAGGCCTTCATCAACAACGACCCCTACCTGCGTAGCCACCGGGGCCAGTACGCCGAGCGCTTTGCTGCTCGTCTGCCCTGGACGCACCAAGTAGACATCCGCGTAGCCCAGGACTTCAACTTCCAGGCTGGTGGCAAGAAGAACACCATCCAGGTAACCTTCGATGTTATCAACGTGGGCAACCTGCTCAACAACGACTGGGGCCGTCAGTACTCAGTACAGAACAATGCTACCGAACTGCTCCGCGTAGAAGCGACCGGCAACGGTGTGCAGCCTACGTTCTCGTTCCCCCGCACCATTGCTACCCGCACCAATGCCTGGGACGTGTCTAACCTAACCTCGCGTTGGCAGGGTCAGCTGGGTGTGCGCTACATCTTCAACTAAGCGCTACCTAATACTACTCCGCACGAAAAGCGGCCGGCGAGTTTCGCCGGCCGCTTTTTTATGTGGTCTAGGTCAGATGGTGCAGTGCTTATAGTTTCAGAAGGCTAGCTGTCTTCTTAATTAAAGAGGAGATAAGAAGAGTTGATGTGGCCTAAAGCGAGTCATTTAGAATGCCTCAATTAACACGTCATCCTGAGCGGAGCGAAGGATCTATTCACATGTACACGACTAGCCTAGCGCCTCGTGCTCACGTGAGAAGATCCTTCGCTCCGCTCAGGATGACGTGCTTTTGAAGCGTATATCTCTTGCATTAACAGAAGCAAAAACAGCCAGACTAAATAGCCCGGCTGTTTAATTAATCTTTGGATTCTTCCTTCTGACTGGAAGTGGCCGAATAGAAGTCTGTAAAATGATTTCACCTTTACGGCTGATAGTTAATGCAGCGGAATTAGCTTTCTTATGTAAAAAGTCATGGTCATGGATAATGTCGTAGGCCTGCTCAGTTATTGGTATGCTTGCGGTTGTACCATCGGCACACTTCACAAGAAGGGAAAAGTTATTCCAGTTACGCCTGTCAACAACTTTGCCCGTTATTTCGCCAGCCAGTGAACGTTGTAATAGCTGAGTCCGATATTGCCGAACCTTCACCATTAACCATAGAATTGCTGCATTTAGTAAGAAGAAAAAACAGAGAATAATAGAAGTGTCATCCATATTTAACTTGATAGCACAGGTACATAACAAAAACAGCCGGACCATGTGGCCCGGCTGTTCAAATCTAATAGGAAGTAAGCTTAGTTACCACCGGTAGCACCAGTAGTACCACCGCTCTGCTTGGGCTGCTGCGACGAGACGTTGCGCTGCTGCATGGGGTTCTGCGGGGCGGCCTGCTGTTGCTGCTGGAACAGCTCGAAGCGAGAAGGCGCCAGCTTGCGCGGGAAGCCATTGTTCGAGAGGTCCGTGTCGGCGGTTTGCAGATAGGGGTCGAGGGTGAACGAGGCCACGGGCTTTTCGGTGATGAACACCTTGGTTACCTCGGCGTTGTTGCGGCGCCAGATTTCGGCGGGGATGTTTACCACTTCGTTCGTGCCATCGGCATAGGTCATCTGGATGATAACTGGCATCACTAGGCCACCAAGGTTCTTCAGATCAACCTGATAGTAGTTCAGGCCCTTCTTCAGAATTTCCTGCTGCTCTGGCTTCAGCCTCGACACGTACTGCTGGTAGCGGGCCTTATCGGTTTCCGACACTGCCAGTGGGTCGTAATTGTTGTAGAAGTCCTTCAGCTCGGGCTTCTCGTCTACCAGCGTCTTTTTGATGTCCTGGAGGTTGCGCTGCTGGGAGAGGCTCTTGGGAGCAGCGTTCAGCTCCTCGCGGCGGGCAGCATTCTCAATGTCGGGGTTCTTCGAGTCAACTTTGTACCACTGCACGTTCTCAATGCTCAGGTCGGTGTGCTCGGTGCCGTAGAACCAGCCGCGCCAGAACCAGTCGAGGTCAACGCCCGAGGCATCTTCCATGGTCCGGAAGAAGTCGGCGGGCTTGGGGTGCTTGTAGGCCCAACGCTGAGCGTAGGTCTTGAACGCGTAGTCGAAAAGCTGACGACCCATTACCGTTTCGCGCAGGACGTTCAGGGCGGTGGCGGGCTTACCGTAGGCATTGTTACCCAGCTGCAGCACCGTCTCCGAGTTGGTCATGATGGGGTTCTGCAGGTTCGGGTTCATGGCCATGTAGGGCACAATCTGAGCCGGCTCGCCGCGGCGCGAGGGGTAACCCCGTTCCCATTCCTGCTCCGTGAGGTACTGCATGAAAGTGTTCAGGCCTTCATCCATCCAGGTCCACTGGCGCTCATCGGAGTTCACAATCATCGGGAAGAAGTTGTGGCCTACTTCGTGGATAACCACCGAAATCAAGCCATACTTCGTGGCCGAAGAGTAGGTGCCATCCGCCTCGGGGCGGTAGCCGTTGAAGCAAAGCATGGGGTACTCCATGCCGCCGATGGGACCGTGCACGGAAATAGCCACCGGGTACTCGTAGGGAATCGTGAACTTCGAGTAGGTCTTGAGCGTGTGCGCTACGGCCTGCGTGGAGTACTGCCCCCACAGCGGGTTAGCCTCCTTAGGATAGTACGACATGGCCACCACGGGCTTGCCTTCTACCTTCAAGCCCATAGCATCCCAAATAAATTTCCGCGAGGAAGCCCAGGCGAAGTCACGCACGTTTTTGGCGTCGTACACCCAGGTTTTGGTGCCTTTGGCGCGGCCCTGCTCGGCTTTAGTGGCCTCATCCTGCGTTACGATAACCACCGGCTTCGAGGAGGATTTGGCCTGATCAAAGCGCTTACGCTGGGTAGAGGTCAGCACCTGGTCGGGGTTCTGCAGGGTGCCGGTGGCGCCTACTACGTGGTCGGCGGGAGCCGTAATAGCTACTTTGTAGTCGCCGAAGGGCAGCGTGAACTCACCCTGGCCTAGAAACTGCTTGTGCTGCCAGCCGTTCACGTCGTCATAGACGGCCATACGGGGGTAGAACTGGGCAATTTCGTAGAGATAGTTCTTGTCCTGCTCGAAGTACTCGTAGCCCGAGCGGCCACCCGTCTTCTTCTGGTCGTTTACGGTGTAATGCCACTTCACCGTGAACGTCACCGACTGCTTGGGGGCCAGGGCCTGGGGCAGGTCCACGCGCATCATGGTGTAGTTGATGGTGTGAGGCAACTGCTTATTGCCGCCCTTTATCCGGATGTCGTCGATCTTAAATGAGCCATCGAAGCTGGTGCGCTCCAGGTACTCCAGCGTCTGGAACGACATTTTATCCCGCAGCTCCGCCGTTTGCGTCGAGGCCGTCATCGACTTGGGGTCGTAGATGTTGGCGTCGAGCTGCAGCCACAGGTAGCTGAGCTTGTCGGGCGAGAGGTTGGTGTACGTGATATCCTCAGTGCCGCTGATGCTCTGGTCGGCATCGTTGAGCGTCACTTTGATATTGTAGTCGGCGCGCTGCTGCCAGTAGTCGCGGCCGGGCGCGCCCGAGGCCGTGCGGTACGTATTGGGCGTGGGCAGCTCCTGGCCGAGCTGGGCAAATTTATCGGTGCCGGAGTTGGTGTTCTGCGCCAGGGCCGGAGCGGCTAGCAGAGCCACCAGCCCAGCGGCCAGCAGAGGTTGTTTCAACATGGTATGAAAAGGGGAGTGAATGACGCCGGAAAGAAGCGAAGATACTGGCCTAGCGCCTCATATCCTCGCGTGCCGCGAAAGACACGAGTAGGACCTGCGCGTTGCACAGGAAGTGATGAGGTGATAGGATAAGAAGGTGATGGGGTAATGAGGTGATGAAGTGAAGAAGCAACAGGGGCGAAGCCGCGGAGCGGCCAGTCGTACTTGCTCCTCACCTTCTTACCCCATCACCTTATCACCCCACCTGGCCTAGGAGCAGGACCAAGGCGATGCCAAGCGCGGCGCCACTGGTCACGAGCAGCCAGTCGCGGCGGGCAGCGTTGAAGATGCGCAGTACCACCAGGCCCAGCAGCAGAATGATGCTTACGATAAGCAACTGGCCCAACTCTACGCCAATGTTGAACGACAGCAGCTCCAGCACGGGGCGGCTCTGGTGGCCTAGCAACTCACGCAGGTAGCTGGAAAAGCCTAGCCCGTGAATCAGGCCGAAGACTGCGGCCAGCAGGTTAGGGAGGGTCAGGACAATTGGCCCCACGGTGTCGCGGCGGTTAGGGCTGATGCGCGTGGTGGGGCGGCCCGCCTGCAACAGGTTGGCTATGCAGGTGATGATAATGGTAATGGGAATTAGAACTTCGATGAGCTTGGGCGAGTAGTCCACCACGCCTAGCGTAGACAGCGCCAGCGTAACGGAGTGGCCTACGGTAAAGCTCGTGACCAGAGCCACCACCGGTTTCCAGTCGCGCAGCACAAAGGGCGCGCACAGGGCCAGCAGAAACACCATATGGTCGTAGGCCTCCAGGTTGAAGATGTGGTAGAACCCGAGCTGCAGATACGTTTGGAATACCGACATAGGGCAAATCTACACGACCTGCGGAATTAGCTCGCGTTTGCTACCACAGCAGCCAACAACAATAATTGCTAAGCTAGCCGCCGCAGCCAGTGGCCTACGCACCAGTATAAGAAAGCCACCCCCTGCTAACCTGCTATTTGGGTGCAGTTGCTGCTGGCTGCGGCTTACCTTATGCCGCTGTAGGCCCCACATTAAGAAGCATCAATGATTAGCACTTTTAACCTGTTGATTGTCTGGCTAGTATGAAATTGCTCATAGCGAGAAATAGGTGTATGATAAGTAGTTGATAAGTAAGTTGTTGCACTATGTTGAGAGTGGTATTATGGCTTATCTGTTAAAAAATGTGATTAAAGGAGTAGCTCTGTGTCTATAGGTTACCAGTTATAGTCGAAACAGGGCCATTACAGCACGCCAGAGCACATTATACAAGATGAAGCTTGTGTGAATATTGTGCTTTTTTTATGTATAAAATATTGTCATGGGGAAATAAAATATAGGAATTGCACAACCAAAGAATCAACTTCAATTCTACTAATCCTTTCATCTCCACAACCTTATACCACATGACGAAATTCTTACCAGTACTGGCTCGGCCGGTAATGGTGGGCGCGCTGCTGCTTGCAGGGTACTCATCATTCAGCCAGAGCACTCCTTCTTCTGAGAAAAAGGCCGCGCCGCAGCTAGCCCTGCAGCATCTCAAAGCCAACAGACAAGCTCTGCAACTCACCGATGCGGACCTCTCCGACATCGTGTTGAGCAGTGAAACTACCTCCAAAAATGGCACGCGGCACCTGTACTTGCAGCAGCTGTACCAGGGTATTGAGATTCATAACGCCATTACTACCCTCAACCTGACCAAAGATGGGCAGGTGCTGAGCATTGCCAACCGCTTTGAAAAGGACCTGGCTAAGCGCATCAAAACCAACAAAGCCAAGGTAACGCCCGACGCCTCTGTGCGCACGGCTGCGCGCCACCTAGGCCTCTCGCTTAAGCAGTCGTTGGATGTGCAGCGCCGAGCTGGTGGCAACGACAACGAAATGCTATTCTCTACGGGCGGTATTTCCCTCGAGCCCATTCCGGCCAAGCTGGTGTACCAACCCCTGGAAGATGGCAGCCTGCGCCTGGCCTGGGAGGTATCTATCTACGAAAAAGACGCCCTCAACTGGTGGAACGTTCGCCTGGATGCTAACACCGGCGAAGTGCTGGACAAGGACAACCTGGTAACCCACTGCGAGTTCGATAACGACGGGCCCGGTGGACTGCCCTTGCGCGAAACCTCTAGCGCTGCCCGCGCCACGGAAACCAAGCCGTTCAACTTTGCTACGGCCATGATTGAGGCCACCAATGCCAGCGGCTACAACATTTACCCGCTGGTAACGGAAAGCCCCAGCCACGGCCCCCGCGTGTTTGTAGGCCTAGACGCTGCCGATAAAGACGCTTCGCCTAAAGGCTGGCAGCACACGCCCAATGGTGTGCTCACGACCACGCGCGGCAACAACGTATTCGCCTACGAAGACCCCGACAACAAGAACAGCTACACCACCAGCTACAGCCCAGATGGGGGTGCTGAGCTGAAGTTTGACTTCCCCATTGATTTCTCCAAGCAGCCCGTAACCTATCGGGATGCGGCTACCACTAACCTGTTCTACTGGAACAACATCATGCACGATGTATGGTACCAGTATGGGTTCGACGAAGCCAGCGGCAACTTCCAGTTCGACACCTTCGGCAAGGGAGGCTCCCCCAACGACCCCGTGTTGGCCGAAGCCCAGGACAGCCGCAACATTCCAATTCCGCCGCCCGGCCAAACCACGCGTAACAACGCCAACTTCTCGACTCCCGTCGATGGTTTTGCGCCGCGTATGCAGATGTATCTGTGGAACGCTATTCCGGACAAGGACATGTTCCGGATTACCTCACCTAGCACGGCGGCTGGCAGCTACCCCGCCATGGAAGGTACCTTTAGCAAGCGCCTGACAGCTACGCCCGTAACAGGTAAGCTGGTACTGGCGCAAACCTCGGGTGCCGTTAGCGCCGAAGGATGCTCGGCCTATACCAATGCCGCTGCCGTAGCCGGCAACATTGCCGTTGTATACCGGGGCACCTGCGGCTTTGCTGATAAAGCCCAAACTGCTCAGCTGGCTGGCGCCATTGCCGTAGTGGTAATTAACAATGCACCCGGTGCACCCATTGCCATGGGTGGCACGCCTACAGTAGCTACGCCTGCTATTACCATTCCGGCCGTGATGATCAGCCAGGCCGACGGCGCTAAAATCCGGGCCCTGTTGGATGCCTCGCAGGAAGTAACCGTGGCTCTGAAAAGCGAGGCCGTTGAACTTGATGGTGACTTCGACAACGGTATCATTGCCCACGAGTACGGCCATGGCATCTCCAACCGCCTAACGGGTGGCCGCCTGACTACTAGCTGCTTAGGCAACGCCGAGCAAATGGGAGAGGGCTGGAGCGACTGGTTCGGGCTGATACTGACCATGAAGCAGGGCGACCAACCCACCAAAATTCGCGGTATTGGTACCTACGCCTCGGGTCAGCCTACCACCGGTGGCGGTATCCGCCCTGCCCCGTATACCACTGACTTTAAAGTAAACGCCTACACCTACGGCGCTACCAACAACACCTCCCTGGCTGCCCCGCACGGCATTGGCTTCGTGTGGTCTACCATGCTATGGGACATGACCTGGGATTTGATTGGCAAGTATGGCTTCGACGCCGACCTCTACCACGGTAAAGGCGGCAATAACATGGCCATGCAACTGGTAATCGACGGGCTGAAGCTGCAGCCCTGTCGTCCGGGGTTTGTGGATGGTCGTGACGCTATTCTGCTGGCCGACCGCCTAGACAACGGTGGCGCTAACCAAGAGCTGATCTGGCGCGCGTTTGCCAAGCGAGGCCTAGGCTATAGCGCCAAGCAGGGCCTGAGCACTAGCCGCACCGACCAGGTAGAAGCCTTCGATATGCCTCCGCTGTACGCCTGCTCGGCCCCGAGCATTGCCGTTACGCCCACTTCGGCAGGTTTTGCTGGCGCTGCTCTCAACACCATCTACCTCGGGTATGGCGCGCAGAGCGTAACGCTGACCGCCAGCGGCGACCCAACCTTCGCTTACACCTGGACGGTAGAAGGGCCAGTTACGACGGGCCTGAGCAGCACCACAGTAGCTAACCCCGTGTTCACACCCACGGTAGCCGGGATGTACACCTTCACCGTAACGGCCGTCAACAGCGACAAATGCACCCGCACCGCCACGGTAAAAATCAACGTAATTGATGTGCGTTGCGGCAACAAGAATGATAAAGTACAGGTGTGCCACAAAGGCAAAAACGTGCTGTGCATTGGCGCTGCCGACGTTATCGACCACCTCAACCACGGCGACATGGTAGGGGCTTGCCAGAACGCCTCGGCCTCGGGGCTGCTGGCTGACGAGGGCGCGGCCAACGACCTGCAGCTAGCCGCTACGCCTAACCCCACCAGCACAATTACCAAGCTGTCGTTTACCCTGGCGCAGCAGGGCGCTTACCGCCTGGAGGTTATCAACACACTGGGCTCTGTGGTGGCAGTAGTAGGCGAGGGCACCGGCAACGCCGGGGAAAGTTTTTCCTATGACTTCAACCGCGGCAAGCTGGCCTCCGGCGTATACATCGTGCGCCTGACCTCGGGCAAGCAGAACAACTTCACCCGTATCATGCTGCAAGACTAGAATAGCAGTGCAGTAACCAATAGGTAAGTAAAAAAAGCCCCTGATCAAATCAGGGGCTTTTTTTATGCGTCTGGGCCAGTAGCTAGCAAAATGAGCCAGGCCAGGAGCAGTACTAGTTGTGCCTCTAATCATAGCTTCGGGAGCTTGCGGCGAGCATACTGGATACGTGTTGTGCCCACTTACTGTAGCTAGGGCTGCGCATGGGGTAGAACGGTGCCTAGACCACTCCAGCATACTTGGCAAAACATTTTACTAAGCCAACCAACCTTTCCGGCAGATAGCCCCACCTTAAGACAAATAGCACGATCTGCTTGTCGACAATTCCTACCACCGATTCTACCCTGGTTGATCAACAGCTGCTGGCTGCGTGCCTGGCACAGAACCGGGTTGCCCAGCGTCAGCTCTATGACCGGTACAAAAAAGCCATGTTCTCCTGCGCCCTCCGGATCTTGAACGACCGGGACCTAGCCCAGGATGCCTTGCAGGATGCCTTCGTGGATGTGTTTCGCAACCTGGGCTCCTTCCGGCAAGACGCGGCCTTGGGCGCCTGGATCCGGACGATAGTGGTACGCCGCTCCCTCCTGATTCAGCAGCGGGAGCAGCGCATGGAAGTATACGACCAGCAGCGTCACCCCGAACCCAGCATTAGCTGGCACGATGGTTTAACCGGCGAGTTGCTGGAGAAAGCCATTCAAGCATTACCCACTGGGTACCGCACCGTTTTCTGCCTGATTGAGGTAGAAGGCTACGCCCACCGTGAAGTGGCCGAAATGCTGAGCATTTCGGAAGGAACCAGTAAGTCGCAGCTGTACCACGCCAAACGCCTGCTGCAAGGAAAGCTGCAGGAACTACGCCGATGAAAGAAACTCCGGAAGAAGGCCCCGAGTTGGGTCGCCCTCACTTACATAAAGCCATTGCCAACTTACCCAGCCACGAGCCTGATGAGCACACCTGGACGCAGATTGAGCAGCAACTTAACCTGACCACCCTGCTAGGCCAGGCCCCCCCCGAGCTGCCTGAACACGAGCCCGATGAGTTGGTGTGGGACGGCATCATGGCCCGTTTAGACCAGCCGGAGCCAGCTGCCGTACCACCAGCCGCCGCTCCTGTAGTGCGTCGCATGTGGCCTAGCCAAGTGCTGCGCGTAGGTGCTATTGCCGCTAGCTGGCTGCTGGTGCTATTAGCTTGGCACTACTGGCCCTCAGCTACGCCCCAACGGATTGTGGCGCAGGAGCGCATCAGCTACACCGTAGAAACCGTGCCCACTGCCGCCACTACCGAGGAGCCGCTACCGCTGCCCAATGATGCCGCCCAGGAACATGAGGGCATGGCCTTCATCAACGCGCAATGCAGCAAAGTGCCAGTGGGCTGCCAGTCGCCGGAATTCCAGAACCTGAAACAGCAGATGGCGGAGCTGGACGCCGAAGAAAAGCGGTTGCAGCGGGAAGTGCAGCGCTTCGGCAACAACCCTGAGCTCATCCGGTACCAAACCCGCGTCACCACCATGAAAGCTACCGTCACGAAAGAGCTTATTCAACTACTTATATCCTGATGATGTGTTCATATAGTTTACGTAAACTTCACCTACTGCACTGCGTGTTGGCCCTGCTGCTAACTGGTCTGTGTGCCACAGCACAGGCCCAGTCGAAAGTGCAGGTAGTAACCCGAACGGTGGAGAAAACCCTCACGCTCACACCCGCCACCAAGGTGTACGTGCAGGGAGAGAAGGCCACGGTCCAGATTCTGGGCTGGGACAAGCCCACGGCTCGCCTGGTACTGCGCCTGGTAGCCAAACACCCCTCCCGCACTGTTGCCGAAAAAGACTTGCAGGCGCTGCAGTATCGTATTGAGCAAAACGGCAACGACCTTACCCTGCGCAACTTCTTTAGCTTGGCGGCCGGCACTACCTTGCAAAGCAATTTGCGAGCGGAGTACACTCTCTGGTTACCAGCCAAAACCCCCTTGCACATCGCAAATGCCTACGGCGAAACCGATCTGACAGCCCTCACTGGTCTGCAGGAAATCAACCAGGAATTCGGGCAGATTAAGCTGCAGGATCTGCAGGGTCAGCTTACCATCACCAGCAAGTACGCCGACATCACGGCCCGCAACCTGGACCTGGCATTTAGCTGCCGCGCCGACAAAGCCGCCATCCGACTTTCTGGTATTGCGGGTCGCTACACCATCCACAACACGTACGGCAGTATTCAGCTGGAGCCCACCGCCGGCCTTACTGGCGTACAAGTAACGGCCGCGCGCACTGAGGTAACTGTATTAGTGCCTCAGATGGATTTGTTCAGCTACGAGTTTACTACTGTGCACGGCAGCATTAAATTGCCTGCTAATTCTACCTTCTCGCCTGGAGTAGTTAATACCCGCACCTTCTTCCAAGTTCAATATCGCAAAGCCGATCCGCTGATCCGCATTAATACTTCCTATGCGCCTGTTACGCTGCAGGTCAACCCCTTATTGTTACGTCGCTAATCCTATCCTGATGCATACTAACGCACTTTCCCGGCTAGGCCTATTGGGCCTGCTTATACTGCTTCTGAACCTTATGAACCACACTGGCCTAGGCCAAGTCATCACGGCCGACTCCTCACGGGTCAGCTACGAGGAAGAAGAAGCCCAATCTGATTTCAACTTGAAAGAGCGCTATAATTATTTAGTGCGTTCTAAAGTCGAGGAAACGCAATTGTGGAAGCTTGGACTGAATGATGTCGGCTTCGACTTTGGCCGGTTCCGCTATGGCATTTACTTGATTTACGAGCGTAAGCTCCGGACATCTTTCTCCGTGTTGGGTGAGCTAAACCCCACGGCCCAACCCGGCTACCGCTACATTTATGACCCCAATACCAATATAGGTGGCCTAGAAAAAACGCGTTACTTAAACTTAGGAGCCCAAATAGCAGGCCGTTACTATTACAATCTTAATAAGCGGATACGTAAGGGTAAAAGCGCAAACAACTTCTCGGCCGATTACCTGTCGGCCAGTATCAAGACCAATGGCGCTTATATCCCACGGAATACGCATAACAACACATATTCCGGGGGTGACCCTAAGGAATACCTAGTTGAGGTGCCCCAATTCAGTGTGCGCTATGGGTTGCAGCGCCGTTTGGGGCGCTACGGCTTCGTAGATGGAAATCTAGGGCTGGCAACCGACATGATCTTTCTGGCTCGTTATCCCAGGCAGTACTACAGCTGGAGAAGCGCAATTTATGGGGTAGGTGAGTTCCGAATAGGCCTTGCACTCGGAAAGTAAGCCGTAGCCGAAATGCAACACTGAGTTGCTGTGCCGCCCTAGCTGATGCTAGGCGGCTAACTGCAGTTGCACTATGTGCAAAATAGATCTGCGTGTTTTTGAATTATAGGAAGGGAGGGTAACTGTAGAGCTTTAAATCCAGCTACCTTGTAGATGATTTTATCCCACAGTGAAAATGCGTTATATGATTGAACCTCTACTCCTTAGTGGCCTGCTAGGCCTGTTTACCAGTAGCGCGTTTGCGCAAACCTCCACTACTAAACTGCCCTCAGAGACATTCAAGCAGCACCTACGGGCGCAGTACCTACACAACGACACGGCCCAGGCTATTATTAACCTGTATGGGCGGCGCCAAGCGGGCGGTGCCAGCTGGATACTTGGCTCCGGAATAGGAGCGGTGCGCTTGGCTACGGCCAGCGGCAGCACTACCACCATAGGGGGCGGCTATGTAATACAACAAGACCCTTACCCGGGAGCGGCATTTTTGTTGGCTACTCCCACCCTGGCATATGGAGTAGCTAAGCTGTTGCACTATGGCAACGGTAAGCTAGAGAGAACTCTCACAGCCTACGCGGCGGGTCAGTCATTACCCAAGAGTCTGCGCCGGAAGCTGAAGCCTCGGTTCTTCAATCAGCCTATTATTCTGTACACACCTGTTCCCGTTACACCCGTCAAGTAGAAGAGCTTTTCTCTATGTTTAAACCTCTAGGCCTGTTACTGGGGCTGCTGTTGCTGTGCACTACCTCCAGCTTCGCCCAAGCTCCGGCGTTGCCAGCCCCACCAAATGCCGCTGAGGCGGGGGCCGTGCTAGTATTCAATGGGTGGTACTTGCCAAAGTTTGAGCCGAAAGGCGCTGAGGCCGATACTACTGGTGCCCTGCTTTCTATGTTTCGGCGGCGGCGCACGGCCGGCTGGCTCTACACCGTGCCGTTTATCGTGGGTATGTCTCTCGCCCTGCCTATTTCCTCCACCGACAGCTATGGACATACAACCGTGGCCGAGGAGGCTATTTCACCACCTCTGGGTACAGTTATTTTGGGCGGCACAGTAGTCCGCTTCATATTGCACGCTAGCATGCTCAACAAGGCTCACTTGCGCGCAGTAGACGTGGCTTACGCGGCCGGCACACCCATCCCAGCTAAGTACCGCCGTCGGCTCAATGCCGCTCACTTTGCTGAGGCAGCTTACATCCGCGAAGCATTGCGCCAGCAGATGGCGCGGGAACAGCTCCAAACCCAAGCAACGCCACGTTAGGTCAGCGAGTCGAGTATATCGCCAGGCGCTATGATAACTGGACAACGGGGGGAGACTTGGCCCTTGGGGCTAATGCCCTTGCTTTCGGGACTATCACTATGGTGCGTTTTAGTCGGAAGCGCGAACGGCAGGTGCTGGCCGACTTAGACCGAGGGCAGCCACTACCACCTGATGTAGCCGCCTGGGTGCCCTTGGTATACAAACACGGGCAACGTAGAAAGAAGTAATACTAGTAGTTCATTAGCACCTAGCCTTACTAAGGGAGGGTGTTTAAGGCTTGAGCGCAGGTGTTGATCAAATTACCTGCGCTAATTTTTCTGTGCTTGGTACGGCAGTTTACGCGGGCTCACAGCTATCTGCCAACATTAATATCGTGGGCATAAGCTCGCCGTCGATGGACGGACAGGAGGCAGCATACGGGCTTGTGGCTATTATAAATGGGTTGGCTGGAATTGGTCTAGCTGCTTTTGGCATAGATACCTGGAGCCGACATACGGAAGCACGCGAGCGTGAGGCGGTAGCCTTAATTGAACAGCGACAAACCTTGCCACATCATGTGCAACGCCCACTTCGCCGCCACCTACGCCGACTGGTGAAGTAGCGTTTAACACGCAATAGAGTTGCGCGGACAAATGTGTAGGAATAGGTCTTGCATCTTGTGTTGCTTCGCTAGGCCTGTTTGCTAAGGCATTCAACTAGCAATGCCGAGGGCTGAGCGGCATTATGACAAAGCCCCGCTGGCAAGCTGTCAGCGGGGCTTTGTTGTTTGATAGTGGCCTAGCGGCCCATTCTACTGGGCGAGGCTATTTATCAAAACGTGTCAAGAGGATGAAATTGTCACCGATGCACTAGGCCTAGTGTTCCCCCTCTCCGTTCAGGTCAGCGCCAATCATCACGATGCGGGAAGGTTTGCCAGTGATGTTAAACGTGTGCTTTTCCTCTAGCGTACCCTTATCCAGCATGTGTACCTTGCCCTGTGGAGCATTAGTGATGTACACGTACTTCTGGGTAGTTGCAAGGTACGGAGCGGCCGCAGCTACATCAGGAATCAGGTTTGAAACAGATTTGTCGGCTTTTTTGGAGCCCGAAACCCCGTCAAATACCAGCAGTTTGCCGTCGGGTTGGAGCACTATAATATCCTGGCCGGCTGCATCGTATAGGGCGCGCGTGTACTGCGTAATGCCACCTACGCTCGTGAATGTTTTGGTGTTTGGGTTAACCAGGTGCAGTCCGGCAGTAGCGCTCATACCCAGGAAGGTTTTCGCCGCGGCTCCATAACTCAGGCTCGACAGCCAGTTCGCGCCGAAGGCCGCGGGGTAGGGTAGCAGCTCCTGTTGGCCACCCGTTTGAACGCGCAAAATCCCCTGTGGCGTACCAAACAGCGCGATAGAGCCATCGGTGGCGTTGCCATGGATATTGGTTACGGCAATTGAAGAAGCCGCGCCTACCTCTTGGCCTTTCGAGTTGACTAGCTTCACTCGCCACGGCGTGGCACCGGTTGCGGCTTTATCGGAAACGGCGTAGGTGTTGTTCTGGAGGGTAACCACTGCCCCGTGGTGCGCAGAGCCCACTGGTACCGCGGTGGTATTGGCTGAGGAATGCAACAATGATTCATCAGTAAGGTGTAGGTTGCCATCCCCGTCGCCGAAGATAGCAATGCTGCTTCACTGCACGCTGAAATGCGCGGGCTTGATGGCGGCTGATTTTGTAAGAGCCCATTTAGGCGTGCCCTTCGTGTGAACATGGTCGCCGTGCGCCTCTAGGCCACTATCAAAAAACTCCACGGCATTTTGAGAGCCGTACACAAACGCGGCAAAGCGCCCGCTACCCGTAGGATAGAGTGTGGCACCACCAAAGCTGCTTTGGAAGCTCTCCTGTGCTTTTTTTGCAGGAGTAATCAGGGTAACGGCCGTGCTGGCCTGGTCTGCTACCAGCAGGCGCACATGCTGGTTCTCTACTTTGTCGGGTGCTGAGTTCTCCGAGTCGTTTTTGTCGCAGGAAGACAAGGCGCCAACAAAGAGTAGGGCAACTGCCGGATAAAGGAGGGTACGGGTTACTGTTTTCATAGGGACGAAGTCCTGATAACTGGATGAATGATGCGCAAATGTATATATGAAACAATGTTGCAAATATTAAATCGACATTAAAAAGCCCCGCCGGCGTATTGCCAGCGGGGCTTTCCATAGATAGGCAGCGCTCTTACACGCCCGGAATTTCCACGTCCACGTTCACAAAGCGGATCTGGCCGTCTTCCAGCACCGCTTCTACCACAGCGTCTTTACTAACGCGGCCGGCAAGAATGTCCTTCGACAGCTCGTTGAGCACCAGGCGTTGCAGCACGCGCTTGAGGGGCCTAGCTCCAAACTGAGGGTCGAAGCCTTGCTCGCCGAGGTAGTCGAGTACCTCTTCGGTGGCTTCCAGGCGGATGCCGGCTTCCTCTAGGCGCTGCTGAATCTGCTTGAACTGGATGTCCACGATCTTGCGGATTTCGCGACGCTTCAGCGGCTGGAACATCACAATCTCGTCGATGCGGTTCAGGAACTCGGGGCGCATATGGCCCTTCAGGCGCTCAATCACCTCTTCGCGGGTGCGGTCTACCACTTCCTCATGGTTGTACTCATTCAGCTCCTTGAAGTTCTTCTGAATGATGTCGGCGCCCGTGTTCGAGGTCATGATGATGATGGTGTTCTTGAAGTTCGCCACCCGACCTTTGTTGTCGGTGAGGCGGCCGTCATCGAGCACCTGCAGCAAGATGTTGAACACGTCGGGGTGGGCCTTCTCAATTTCGTCGAGCAGAATCACGGAGTACGGCTTGCGACGCACGGCCTCTGTCAGCTGCCCACCTTCATCGTAGCCCACGTAGCCGGGAGGTGCCCCGATCAGGCGCGACACGGCGTGGCGCTCCTGGTACTCGCTCATGTCGATGCGCACCATGGCGTTTTCATCGTTGAACAAGTACTCGGCCAGGGCCTTCGCCAGCTCGGTTTTACCCACGCCAGTAGTACCCAGGAAGATAAACGAACCAATCGGCCGCTTGGGGTCCTGTAGGCCAGCCCGGGAGCGGCGCACGGCATCGGAAATGGCCGCAATGGCTTCGCTCTGGCCCGCCACGCGGCGACCTAGCTCCGCTTCCAGGTTCAGCAGCTTCTCGCGGTCCGACTGTAGCATCTTGCTTACCGGAATACCGGTCCACTTGGCTACTACCTCGGCAATATCCTCGGAGGTTACCACTTCCTGCAGCATCGAGCCGCCGTCCTTGCCTTTATCGGCTTCGGCCTGGGCTTGCAGCTCCTTCAGCTTGGCTTCAGCTTCCTGAATCTTGCCGTAGCGCAGCTCCGCCACGCGGCCATAGTCGCCCTGGCGCTCGGCTTGGTCGGCTTCCAGCTTAAAGCGCTCAATAGCTTCCTTCTGCTCCTGAATGCTGGTGAGGGCTGATTTCTCATTTTCCCACTGGGCTTTCAGGGTGTCGCGCTTGGCGGTCAGCTCGGCCAACTCCTTGTTGAGCACGGTTTCGCGGTCCTTGTTTTCCTCGCGACGGATGGCTTCACGCTCAATTTCCAGCTGCATGATGCGGCGTTGCGCCTCGTCGAGCTCCACGGGCATGGAGTTTAGCTCGATGCGGAGCTTGGCGGCGGCCTCGTCCATCAGGTCGATGGCCTTGTCGGGCAGGAACCGGTCGGTGATGTAGCGGCTTGACAACTCTACGGCGGCAATTACGGCGTCGTCGGTAATGCGTACGCCGTGATGCAGCTCGTACTTCTCCTTGATGCCGCGCATGATGCTGATGGCATCTTCCGTGCTTGGCTCATCTACCATCACCGCCTGGAAACGACGCTCCAGGGCCTTGTCCTTCTCAATGTACTTCTGGTACTCCTTGAGGGTAGTGGCCCCGATGGAGTGCAACTCGCCGCGGGCCAGGGCAGGCTTGAGCAGGTTAGCCGCATCCATGGCGCCTTCACCACCGCCTCCGGCCCCAATCAGGGTGTGCATCTCGTCGATGAACAGGATGATCTGGCCTTCGGAGTCGGTTACTTCCTTGATAACGGACTTCAAGCGCTCCTCAAACTCGCCCTTGTACTTGGCACCCGCAATGAGCAGACCCATGTCCAGGGACATGATGATTTTGTCCTTGAGGTTTTCGGGCACGTCGCCGGCCACAATACGCTGGGCCAGGCCCTCCACAATGGCGGTCTTACCAACGCCGGGCTCACCAAGCAGCACGGGGTTGTTCTTGGTGCGACGGCTCAGAATCTGCAGCACGCGGCGGATTTCCTCGTCGCGGCCGATAACCGGGTCCATCTTGCCGGTGCGCACCTGCTCGTTGAGGTTGCGGGCGTAGCGGTTGAGGCTCTGGTACTGGTCTTCGGCGGTCTGCGAGGTAACCTTACGGCCCCCGCGCAGCTCCTTAATGGCCGCTTTCAGGTCTTTCTCGTTGAAGCCGGCGTCCTTCATTAGGGTAGCCACGGCGTCTTTACCGCCCAGCAGCCCCAGCAGCAGGTGCTCCACCGACACATATTCATCGTCAAACTCCTTCAGAAAGCCGGTAGCGCGCTGCAGAGCGGCGGCGGCTTCGTTGGAGAGGTAAGGCGAGCCCCCGCTTACTCTAGGGTAGCCCGTTACTACTGCATCGAGACGGGGCGTGAGGATGTTGAGGTTCACGCCCAGCTTCTTAGCCAGAAACGACAGCACATTCTCGTCGCTTTGGAAGAGGCCCTTTAGCAGGTGGCCGGTTTCAATGGCCTGCTGCTGGTTGCCCCCGGCAATTTCAGTGGCCTTCTGCACGGCCTCCTGTGCCTTGATGGTATAGTTATTAAAGTTCATGGTCGCTAAGATCTAGGTAGGTGCTTCGGGTTAGGAAGTTCTACGAGATGCTTAGCAAACGGGGTGCAAAAGGACTTCTAATGACTTTTTGACATAATTTAAAATCTATCCATTTGATTATTATGTAATATTGTCATGGATAATCTCATCGTCTTGATTAGCCTCTATAACCTCTTCTACAGACTGTTCTAGCACTTCTAAATCTTCATTAAATATTTTCTTAAAGAGCTCCTTAAACTCAGGCCTTTCACGGTATTTCAAAAATAAAGGCCATTCTCTATAAGCAGTTGCATTTATAGATCCATTTGGTCCTATTTTCTCAGCAATAGTGTCTGCTTTATCATATTCTTCCAAGACTACAGCCTCAGCAAGCTTAAAATCATCACTAGTTGCAGTCCAATCTTCTGCATTAATTATCTTGCTTGCAATTTTTGAATTGCCTGACCACTTATAGGCTAACGCTCTGTTGATTATAATGAATCTTCTTATTTGTTCTGAGCTAAATCTTTTAATATTATTAACTGCAAAATCAAGTACCCTAATAGCAAGATTATATTTCTCATTTAATAATAGTTCAAATGCAATATTATTTAAGTTTTCATCTGCTAATTCTCTGTTTTTTGGATCCTTTTTTCTCCAGAGAACATGAGCTAGTTGAATACCCATATCAAATATACATGAGTAAGCTTCTTTCATGTAATTGACGGGTGCTTCAAGTTTTGCACCAACCTTGATATCATTAGGTAAATTGACTCCATGCAATTTACATACTTTGATATACTGCGACGAAACTATTCCGCGTGTATGAACAAAGAGATTTCTTCTTTCTGTTACTTCAATAAAGGTAGGCCAAATGGATAAGTCTTTTCTTAGTGGCAAGTCAAACTTCTTTTCTAACCAGTCAAACTGTTCTGAATGGCTCTTGCGTAATACAGTTTCAATTTCCTTCTCTACTATATGTGCACGAGCGTCTGCAATGGAGCCAAATTCAGATAATTGAGAATAAGATAAATTCCTCTCTGAGGAATTAAGAATTTCAGGATTTAAGTCAAATAGTGCTTTTATTAGTTGTCCTAAAAATGCGTCGTATTGGCTAATAAGAGATGTTAAGAAACTAGCCGGAACTAATTTGCCTGATAAAGAAATTTGATTTAATTCCTTGTGTAAGTTATTCCATCTTCTGTAATAGTTTTCATGAACTTTTACTTTGTAATTTCCGTGTTCATCTGGTCCGGAAACTTCACAATTTCTTTTCTCAAATTCATCTACATATTCTTTAGTTTTCTTTAAAGTTTTTCCAATTGTAACCATTGTTAGGAATAGCGTTTTAAAGAGACTGTCAATATGATCTATATAGATATTTAAAGCCGATTCAATAGGGTGTTCTTTTTGCTCTTCCTCCTCCTCTTCTACTATTACAGCCTCAATGTCCTCAATAGCTGGTTCTTCAATAAATTTGTTCTGCTCTGACATTTTTTAGAATTTATGATTGAATTGTCAACAACATAAAGCTTAACTTCTTACTAGATAATCGTAAGAATACAAGCTCTTCTCTTAAATAGAAACGACAAGTTATACAAGAATCGATAAGGTGCAATCATGAAAACCTGAACGCCTATCTTTTTCTAAATGCTATATAAATTACGCCATGTGACGTCCACCTTAGTTGCTGAAAAATAGTTAGACATGATATGCTAATCATTGATTGTCAAACAATTATAAGGTAAATATAGCGCTATACACTGTTAAGCTGCCTACCTGCTAAAACCCACACTAGCCAGACCCGCCCGCCGGAATAGCAACCCAGCCACTACCCACAGCCCGGCGAAGATGGTGTTCAGCACAATTACCCACAGCACGCCCATGGTCAACTCGGGTTGCTTGATGAGCAAGGCCACGAAAGGCACGGCAAATTGAGTTGCGGCTGCCGCAAACATAGCGCGAGCCATGCCTAGGGGCTGGAGTTTCGCTAGGATGGCCCCGATGAAGCCGACGGCTAGCACCGCGCCATATAGTAGGTTCATGGGGTTGTTTTCGCTGCCGATGAAGCCGACGGCTAGGTTGCCCCATACCAGCAGGAGGGATGCTGTCACCGCCACGCCCACGGCCAGTTTATAGGCGCCGCTGCGGCCTCGGCTGGCTATCAGCAGATACAACAGGCCTAGAACCAGCACTAGAATGCCTGCCATTACAACGTGAGATATGGCCATGAGAGTAGTGAGAAAGAAGTGGATGGTTTGTGCGCGGCGTTCCTAGGCCAGTCGCTGGTTTAGGTTGGAGCCCGGGGCACTGGCGCGGCGGAACAGCCAGCCCGAAACCGCCCAGATGGCAGCAAATGCTCCGTTGGCTACCAGTACATTCAAGAGGTGCACGTTGGGCTCAACAGCCGCACCTGTGGGCTTCCAGACGAACAGCGCAATAGCCGTAACCACGATGTAGGTAAGCGACGCCGCAAACATGACATTCGACATGCCCCGCGGCCGGAAACGCGCCACAAAGGACCCGATGAGCGCCACCGCTAGCACCGCGAGGTAGAGCAGGTTAGCGGGGTTATCCTCGCTGCCTACTAGGCCTACGGCCAGATTTGCCCACAGTAGCAGGAGCCCAGCCGCTACGCCCACGCCCGCGGCCAGTTTATAGGCAGTGTTGTCGCCCATTCGCGAAATCAGGACGAACGTGAGGCCCGCGCCGAAGAGCATGATACCGGCGGCCAGGAAGTCGCCGGGGCTCCAAAGCATACCGGGAACAAACAGTTTGGCGGCCAACGGAATAAGCAACAGTAGGCCAGTGCCCAGTGCCACGCGCAGAATGCTTTGAGAGAGTGTCATGATGGTGATGTTTGAGAATGAAAGAGTGCGTTTCAGAAATCAGGAAGTAACGACTTGCGCTGCCGGATATCCACTCGGAAGTGGCCTAGGCTACTGTTGCACAAGCTACCAGTTAAGGTGACCTGTGCGAGTGTGGAAGGGTACAATCAGGAGAGTGCTCGAAGTAAACAAAAGAACTTTGTATTTCAAAGTAAGGGGATGCAATTTGTGTATGAAGCGTATGCTCAGCCTTTGTTAAGTCAGGTATGCGGCGCTTAAAGAAAAGCTCGTGTGGAGGTAATCGAGCTAGAAACTTCTGAAAGAAGACCTGTCATGCTAACTCCGGTGGCCTAGCGCTGAGGGTGGTTACTTCAATGAGGATGAGGCCCAAGAGCAGCTTGGTTGATACTCGTGCTGCCACCCACAAGCAAAAGCCTAGATAAAATGAAAGGCTAACGGGAAAACAAAGACGACCACTGCTGCCCAAATGCCATACACCGGCAGGTAAGAAACGATACTATTTTCCACCGCAGCAAGCTCTTGGTGGTCTTGCACGGTCTTAAACAACCGGTAGGCCACTAGCAGCAGGTTAAGCAGAATCAATACATTGCCCCCTAGTACCGCCAACCGATTAGGCGTGATTCCCCACTCCGAAATGCGGAACAGGATGGCCGATAGGGCCACACCATTCACGAGAATGGTAACCCCAGAGAGGCCTAGCAGTAAGAGGTTCTCAAATTTCCGGTTGGCGCTCTTGGAGGCTTCGGCAACTGAAAACGCAATGAGTGCCATTACGCCAATCAGCAGCAGATTGAAGAGCAGTAAAAAATCCCGGTTGTTGTACGGGTCTTTGCCGGTGTAGAACACGGCCCCCAGGTACACAATCAGCATCACCAGCACCAAGGGCGTAAATATTTTGGCAATTACCGGCGAGACCTTGTTCACCAAGTGCGGGTTGGTCTGCACCAAGTACGTCCCGACGATGGGCGCAGCGGCGGCTCCCCACACGCCGATGTACTGCATGTAAAAGTTCTCAATCCGCAGCCCAATAAGCCCGAATAGGCCGATGGTAATGGCCGTCATCAGGCCGCCCGCCAGCAGAATAATAGCCGTCATTACCACCAAATCGCCGTTGTAGCGGAGGAAGCTTAGCCGCCGGGCAGCGCTGGCCGGCTCCGGGCCCACGTAGGTAAAGCCCAGCACCGCCCACAGAAACAAGGGCAAGTGAATGCAGGCCAGCAGCAGCGTGTCGCTTTGCTCGTTGCGGGGCAGCGCATTGATGTAGACAACCGACCCCAGCAGGAGCAGCGCCACAACAGCCAGGGTTCTGGTAGGCAGTTTCTGCTTCCAGGCGAAGTAGGCAGTTAGCAGCGGGAAAACGATAAAGGCAATATTTCGGGGGTAGAAGTAGTCGGGGCTCAGCCCGAACAGTTGCGGGATTTTGGCAATGAGGCCAGCTATGAAAGCGGCAACTACCACAAACAGCAATTCCCGGCCCGAGCCCCAGGAAATATTCTCGCCTTCAAAATTGAGCCGCTCGTTCCAGATCTGCGCAACAGGTTGCTCCTGAATGCTGGGGTACAGGGCGTTAAACTCCTTTTTGAATGCAGCTCGATTGTCGCGGTAGAGCTTTTCCAACTGCCTGGGGTTGTCTAAGTTCTGGAGTACTTCGGCTTTCATATCAGGTGTGCATTGAGGTACTGCATGATTACTGAGCAAAGGGCACGTGGGCGCAGCTGCTATTGCTGCTCTTGAAGGGCTTTATGGTAGGCCACCTCTGCCTTTTGAATGTCTTCCAGGTAGCCCGCCCGGTCGAGGAAAGGCACTACGGGGTCGGGGGAGGTGGCGCGCTCCTCAAACTTGCGTTTCAGGCTGAAGGGCCGGGCATGAGAAGAGAGGTAGATGTCGGCGGGCAGGTTTCGCAGGGTAACATAGCTGCGCTCCAGCTCTTGCCGTAGCGTGGCATCATACTTCCAATTAAACAGGGAGGTAGGCATTGGTAAGGAGAGACTGCCCACGTTTACCACCAACAGCTCGCGGCCGTTATCCTGAACTGGAAACGCCCAGGTGGTGCAGCCCGGCGTGTGGCCCGCAGTTACGTGGGCCGTGAGGCGAATAGGTCCTAACCTGATTTGAGCGCCATCCCGGAATTGGTGGTCGATGCGGGGCGCGGGGTACCGCATGATGCCGAGGTAAACCAGCCCATTCACCGGGGCCATGTTCCGGGCGCTAACCCCACCTGAGGCCACAATGTCGCCGTCGGCTTCGCTCACCCACAGCTGCGCCCCCGAGGCTCGTTGCAGTTCCGCTAGGCCACCGGCGTGGTCGATGTGGGCATGGGAGTTGAGTAGAATCTTAACATCCCGAATGTTAAAGCCCAAGGCAGCAATGCTCTTGAGAATCATGGGGGCGGTGCCGGGGTAGCCTCCATCAATCAGGACGTGGCCCTCGGGGCCAGTAAGCAGAAAGGAAGTGACGTCGCGGGTGCCCACGTAATAGAGGTTGCCCGCAATGCGAAACGGTTCCCGTGGTAGCTGGCCGCCCTGGTCTGAGGCTGCCTTCCACTTGCTGAGCAGAAACACTGCGCCCACAGCTAGCAAAGCCACTAGCACAAGCCCTAGGCGCCACTTACAACGACCTCGTGTGTTTGCTGCTGTAACCATGGGAGCTGCTAAGGAACGTGAGAAAGTGCTTGCCTGAGAGTGGTGTAAAAGTACTTTGTATTTCAAAGTTTGCAAACGTATTCACATAAATTTTGTTTAACCCAAAGCGAAGCAGAACATTAAGGAGCAGATGCGAAACCTAGAGTGTGAGGCAAGTTGTGGTTGAGTGGTTTTCCGTGCCAGTAACCAGCGTTGTCACACTGCCAGAAGAGCTTTAAGCTCGACTATTGATAGTTTTGCTTGTGCTACTACTGTGCCTCTAAAGCGCAACTCTGCTCTGTTCTTTTTGCCGCCCTATCTGCACCCCATGACTACCAACCAGGACCAACACCCCGCTATGCCACGTGAGATAGGGGAGTTTGAAAGCATTTTACAGCAGCGGGGCGTGCATGCGGCGCTCAAATATCTCAATAGCCGGACGCCGCACCAGTACACCGGCGTCTTCCGCTTCGATGGCGACATGCTGCGCAATGAGGTGTTGTTCGACCGTTATCATCCGGAGCTGCTGAAGGGGGAGGATGCGCCAATGATTGCCACGTACTGCTCGCTGGTGGGCCGGCAGGAAGCACCCCTGCAAATTATGGATGCCACCACGGATGCGCGGGTAAAAGGCGTGGTGGAGTCGCCCGTGATTTCCTACTGCGGCGTGCTGATCCGGGACACGGCCGGTAAGGCTTTTGGCACCCTGTGCCATTACGATATGCAGCGCTGCGAGGAGCGCACCACCGACCTGCCCTTGTTGCAAGCCGCCGCCGAAATGCTGTACCGGCAGTTGCGGCCGGCGGGCATTGCATAGTAACGCAGGCTCAAGCCGACGGCCGAAGCGCCCGCTAGGTGGTGAGGTGTAGCTGCTGCTAGGCCACTAGTGGAGCAGAAAGGCTAACCACCCCGATGTACGCCAGAACTGCTATATTCAGGCAGGTTCTATCGTCTTCCTAACTAGCCTGGCTTATGCAACCCACCGACCTACTCGGCCCCCTGAAAGATGCCACGCGCCGCGAGATTGGCGGCGTACAAGTAGATGTAGTCCGCACCACGGGTACCTCCCGCGTGAAACGAGTGGTGTACCCCGCGGGCTTCCGCTGGTCGAAAGACATGAAGCCAATGGTGGGCACGGAGCTGTGCCAGCACGCCCACGTTGGGTTTCTGGCGCAGGGCCGGCTGGCTATTCAGTACGCTGATGGTGGCCTGGAGGAGTATGTGGCGCCGCAGGTGGTAGCCATTGCACCCGGCCACGATGGCTGGGTAGTAGGGGATGAAGCCGCCATATTGATTGAGTTTGATTTCGAGGGCGAAACTGTAGAACGCCTGAGTCTGAAGCGGCCCTAAGCTAGTGGCTGGGCCTCTGTATTTTGCTACGCACCTGGGTATGTATACCGCCTTGTTTGCACACATTGCCCAGTACGTTCCGTTTAGCGACGCCGACGCTACCTTGCTGCAGCCGTACCTAGGCCACCAAACAGTGGCCCGTAAAGAGCATTTGCTAACCGAAGGCCACGTGTGCACTGCCAACTATTTTGTGCGGCAAGGCTGCCTGCGCACCTACCTGGTAACTGAAAAAGGTACGGAGCAAACCATTCAGTTCGGGATTGAAAACTGGTGGCTCACCGACTACGCCAGCCTCGATAATCACCTGCCGTCGCAGTTTAACATTCAGGCCATTGAGAACACGGAGGTTGTGGTGCTGGAGCAGCGGGTGCAGGAGGAAGTATTTCGGCAACTGCCGCAGCTAGAGCGGTACTTCCGGGTGTTGCTACAGAAGTCGGCGGCGGCAGCCCTGTTTCGCCTGAAATTCCTCTATACCCTTTCGGGGGAGGCCCGCTACCATCACTTCAACGACCGGTTTCCGGGGTTTGTGCAGCGCGTGCCCCAGTACATGTTGGCCTCGTACCTGGGCTTTACGCCGGAATTCTTAAGTAAAATCAGAGCCAAAGTAGGCCACCGGTAGCGGCCGGTGTTTCTTGAACTAGATTAAGTTTTCTTGGGCCGCCGGGGCCAAATTTTGTCGCATCCTTCAACCCAAAACCCTTTTGAAGATGCGACTCACCATGCAAACCATCGAGCCAGAGGCCTATAAGGCCATGTTTGGGCTGGAGAAGTACCTGAGCGCTTCCAAGCTCAGCGCCACGCACAAACACCTGATAAAAGTGCGCGCCTCTCAGGTAAACAAATGCGCTTTCTGCATAAACATGCACACCCAAGAGGCCCGCAAAGACGGCGAAACGGAGCAGCGGCTCTATTTGCTCTCGGCTTGGCGCGAAAGCAAGCTATTCACCCCTGAAGAGCAGGCCCTGCTGGCCCTCACGGAGGAGGTAACGCTTATTGGCCAAGCGGGAGTAACAGACGCTACGTATCAGCAAGCGGCGGCCCACTTTGATGACCACTACCTAGCCCAGGCAATAATGGCCATCGTGGTTATTAACGCCTGGAACCGCATTGCCATTAGCACAGAGATGCCGCTAGCCTAGCGTAAGTGAGCTTGACGGATGTGCTAGACTTGTGAGGAATGCACCCAAACCTCTAGCTCCTCAACCGGCGCCTCTGCATAACACTGGCCTAGGCCTACCGCCGCCAGCCGGACTTTCGGCAGCTCCTTATAGCGTAACGTCACGGCAAAGCTCTCCGCAAAAGGGGAGGGGTGAACTTGCACAACGTTTCGGCTAGGCCACTCTACCTGCACAAGTTGCTGCTGAGTGAAAGCAAAGTAGTCGGAGAAGGGTATGCCCTCCCGGTACCAAGGGTGTCCCTGGGCCTTTGGGGTGCCGGGCTCGTTAAGGCACAGGTAGAGGGAGAGGTTATCAGCGAAGCGCAACAGGCGCTTGTGAAACTCTAGGGTAGCTAATTCAGTGGAGGCAAAGAGTTGGAGCTGCTGTTTAAGGCGGTTTTGGCGTTCCGTTTCCGTGCGTAAGAATTGCTGGCCGGCGGGGCTTTTGGCTAGGTCGGGGAAGCTGGTGTAGTGCAGGCTGCATAGCAGGCCCGCGTAGGGCGCTAAGTGCTCCACTTCCTCAATGCCTTGCTGATAATGCCGCACTTTGGGCGCCGTTGGGTAGTCGAGAAAAGAGTGCGGAGCGTGAGTTTGCTCATTCCAGATGGGAGCGGCATCCAGGGGAATCCAGGCGCGGTCATGCTCCCGGATGGCCAACAACACCTCTGCCCGGCGCTCCAACCCCTCAAAGTAGGAAAGCTGCCACTGCTCCGCTAGTCTGCCCGAAACCTGGGCGTGGTCGTGCTGCGTGAGGTAGATAAAGCTGGTAGGCGTTTCCCGAATGATCATAGCAGGGCTAAAACGATACTGGCGAGTAAGCCAACTGGCCTAGCACCCCGGGCTGGTTGGGCAGTATCTCGGGGGCGTAGGGTAATACTCATGACTGGCAGCGCACCAGGTACCAGGCCAGGACCATTACTAGTGCCACCGAGCCGAAGCGCAACAGCAGGAAGACCCAGGTGGGCAGTTCAGGTTTTTGCGGAATGGGAGGCATAGCAAGGCAGGAAGGTGGCCTAGGTGTACGCGCCCCGCCGGGGATAGATGTCTCAACCAGAACACAGCTCCACATAAAATAGCAACGCCTCTTCGCAGGAACACAGCAAGGAGGCGTTGGGGAGAGAAAGGGAAGCTGGCTTACCGCGCCGTAGCGTGCAGCTGTGTGTTCATGAGGGTGGCCAGCATAGAGTCGGGCAGGAGCAGGCTGGAAACGAAGTTGACTTTAGCGCCCAGGGTCGGGAGTGAGCGGGCGGCGCCTTCCATCAGGGCGTCGTAGCCTTCCTCGGCTACGGCGCGGGCCGAGGCCGTGTGCGCAGCCGCGCGGGTATTTTCGGCGTGCGCGGTGCGGAAGAAGTTGGTATCGGTAGGCGGGGGGCAGAGGATGGTCATGGTTACCGCCGATTTTTGCTGTTTCAGCTCGTGCTGCACGGCTTCGGCAAAGCTGAGCACAAACGCCTTGGTGGCGGCATACACGGCCTGGCATGGGCTTGGCGAGAACGAGGCCACCGAGCCCACCTGCAAAATACGGCCCTCATTGCGCTCCATCATGTCGCGCAAATACAGCTTGGTAAGGTGCATCAACGAGGCCGCATTCACCTGAACCATGCGAAGCTCCGTGGCAATGTCGGTGTCGGTGAAGAAGCCGGTTTCGCCAAAGCCCGCATCATTCACGAGAGCATCAATGCGCAAGCCCCGCTGTGTGGTGGCCGCGTAGAGCCGGGCGGGTGTTTCGGGGAGGCTCAGGTCGAAGGGTAGCAGCAGAATATCTACGCCCATAAACTCCTGGTGCAGCAAGCGGGCCGCCTCCTGCAACTCCTCTAAGTGGCGGGCCACAAGCACAACCCGGTAATCGTCGCGTGCAAAGCAACGAGCCAGCTCGAACCCAATGCCGCTGGAGGCACCGGTAATTAAGGCGGTTTGTTCGTTCATGGCTGAAAGAAATTAGGGTGATTGATTGTGTATATAATATACTTATAATCAGGTGGATTATTAAGTTTTTTAGGTGCTAATTATGCTCGTAAGATGTCAGAAATTGTGCGTTGAAATACCGGGCTGCTAACCTGTGCTTCCAAATCGATTTAGCACCGAATAGCCAGTTATAATAAAGCCCAGGCAAACGGGTGTTTACCTGGGCAGGAGCATCAAATCGGAAGCAGGAGAAGAACTGCTTAGGCGGCTGAAGGCAGCATGGTGTTCTGCAACAACCAAGAATACAGGCGGTCAACGTCGTCTTTGCGGAACAGCTCGGTACCGGGGTTCATAGTGGCAGCCGAGCCGCAGGCTATGCCCAGGCGTACCGTTTCGCGCACCGAAAGCCCCGTTGAAAGGCCATACACCAAGCCGGCCACCATACTGTCGCCGGCGCCTACGGTGCTACGTTTCTTCACGGCTGGGGCCGGCACGTGGTCTACCAAGTCGCGGGTGACCACGCAGGCGCCCTGCGGACCTAATGACGTCACTACAATCTCGCATTTGCCATCCCGCACCAATGCATGAGCGGTTTGGGCCACGGCTTCGTTGTCGAGCTCGTCAATGTTGGCCATGCGGCTCAGCTCGCCTACGTTGGGCTTGGCCAGGTACACGCCCTCCTCCAGGAGCCGATACAAGGCAGGCCCGGAGGTATCAACCACCACTTTCACGCCGCGAGCTTTGGCGGCCTGCACTATTTTCACCAGAAACTCGGGCTCGACGCCGGGCGGTACGCTCCCGCTGATGACCAGAAAATCGGGGTTGCCGGGCAGGCTTTTGAGGGCCGTGAGCACCTGCTGCTGCTCGGTTTCAGCCAGCTCCGTGCCGGGCATCCCAAAACGGTACTGGTGGCCCGTTGAGGCATCTACCACAATAAAATTCTCGCGGGTGCGGCCTACCGTCACCACGGGCTGCTGCAGAATATCTTCCTTGCTGAGCAGCTCCTGCAGCAACAGGCCCGCGGGACCACCCACCGGAAACACCGCCACCGACTCAGTGCCGAGCCGCTTCAGGGCCCGCGACACGTTGATGCCACCCCCACCCGGCTCAAACTTGGGCGGTGCACACCGCAGCTTATGGTCGGGAATGATTTGCCCGGTAGTGGTGCTCTTATCAACGGTAGGGTTCAGCGTAAGCGTGACGATGTACGGCATACAAGTAGGTGCAAGTGAAGGGCTAGGCCAGTGTTTGGTAGTAGGTTGTACTAGCAGGGGGCCACATGGTTACACAGAGTAGTACCGCTGCCTGGGCCGTTTTGCCGTAAGCTGCTGGGTGGCGGCCCACCTTAGCCATGAGCAAGGAGCCACCCGAAACTTCCAGAATTGTCCGTCCTTTGTGCGGCCTATCCTTACTTGTTCGTGCTGTATGCAGGCTGATGCCCTCTCTTTAAGAACCGTTGACGTCACGCGCTACGTCACCCCGCTGCGCGAAGGCGGCTCCTTGCCGGCCCTCGTGGAGGCCGACGACGGGTTTATGTACGTGGTGAAATTCCGGGGTGCCGGCCAAGGCGTGAAGGCCCTTATTGCCGAGCTGATAGTGGGCGAAATGGCCCGCGCGCTAGGCCTCCGGGTGCCAGAGCTGGTGTTCTGCCAGCTTGATGAAGCCTTTGGCCGCACCGAGCCCGACGAAGAAATCCAGGACCTGCTGCGCTTCAGCACCGGCCTCAACCTGGCCCTGCACTACCTCTCTGGCGCCAGCACCTTCGACCCTTTGGTAAATACCATTGAGCCCAGTCTAGCCTCTCTGATTGTGTGGCTCGACTGCCTCACGATGAACGTGGACCGCACGGCCCGCAATACCAACCTGCTCATGTGGCACAAGGAGCTGTGGCTGATTGACCATGGCGCGGCGCTATACGTGCACCACGCCGGCCCTGGCTGGGCCGAACCCAAGCCCCGCCCGTTTCCGCAGGTGAAAGACCACGTGTTGCTGTCCCAGGCCAAGGAGCTAGCCGCCGCCGATGCGCTAGGCCACTCCCGCCTGACGCCCGAGCGCATCCGGGCCATTCTGGCGCTGGTGCCCGCTGAGTGGCTGGCCGAGTCTGGAGTAGAAGCCGAAGCCCAACGGGAGAATTATGTGCGGTTCCTGACTACGCGTCTGGCCGCCTCCGAAACCTTTGTTCAGGAAGCCGAAAATGCCCGAAAAGCACTTGTATGAATACGCCGTGCTGCGCGTGGTACCACGCGTAGAGCGCGAGGAGTTTCTCAACGTCGGCGTCATCCTGTACTGCTCCGCCCAAGGCTTTCTGCAGGCCCGGTTTGAAGTACCCGAGGCCCGCCTGCGCGCCTTCGCCGGCGACCAACTAGACCTGGCCGAGCTAACGGAGCGGCTGCGCTCCTTCGAGCGCATTTGCCGCGGCCGTAAAGAAGGCGGACCCATTGGGCAACTGCCGCTGGCCTCGCGGTTCCGCTGGCTAACGGCCACGCGCAGTACTATTGTGCAAACCTCCCCCGTGCACCCCGGCATGTGCGAGAATGCCGAAGAAACGCTAACTCGTTTGCACGCCCAGTTAGTATTGTAATCAGGGGCTAGGTTGCTTGGCTGTTAAGGTATATTGCTTTCGGTGAATGCGTTGTGTATATTCAGATATACAACACGTTATACCGAAAACGGCCATGGAAACAAGACCAAGACGCTATGTTGGGTTGGGCCAACGCCTGAGTAATTTACCCTGGTGGGCCTACGGGATGGTTATTCCGCTGGTGTACCTGCTAGGCTGGGTGCTGCATTGGGTGGGCGTGATTCCGGGGAAGTGAGCCACTCCCGGCAGTACCAGATTTCCTGCCTACAAACAGCGCGGCCCTACCTAGGTAGGGCCGCGAAAGAAAGCTAGTTCGCTAGGCCACTATGGCTGCCATTGTGCAGCGGTAGTGGCCTAGGCGATTTAGGTAAGAGGAGCCGCCGAAACGGAAGGCGCTGGCGCAGGAGCCAACTGCTGGAGCAGGCTAAGCAGCATGTGATAAATTTCCTGAAGCTGAGCGGGCTCAACGATAGCCTGTTCCTTGGTTAGCGTCAGAAATAGCTCATCAACGTTATCGTGGTGCACGGGGGCCAGACTCAGGCGCAGCTCCTGGTATTTCTGCAGCGTTTCCCGGATGGCCGGGTCGGAGAGGAGGCCTTGCAGGGCGGCGGGGTCGTTGGTGGTGATGATGTAGGCCGGGTCCAGTTCGGGGTAGCCCAGCTGCACATCGGTAAGGCCTAGCAGCTTCCCAATTTCATGAATCCAGTCTTGCTCGTGCAGGGCGAACCGCAGCTCCACGCTGGCGGGCACTGGGGCCGTGAAAGTAGTCGTCTCGAAGCCGCCCTCGAAGCCGCCACCCAAGTCAATGTCAATATCCAGCCGGATGGTGTAGCCCTGTTGGTGCAAGTCGGCGGTGTATTCCAGCAGGTCAGGCTCCTGGGCCATGTCGGCGGCTACTTGCTGCCACAAGGCGGTTTCGGTGTCGGCGGAGAAAGAACGGATAGTATCCATGAGTAGAAGGGGGAATAGGGAAGGGGTTTCCTACCTACTTAGGAAGGTGCCCGTAGGTTACTACTCGAAGTCTAAGTGGGTATTGAAAAACGGTAACACCTGCTGATACACGCGGCCCGTGCGGCCCATAATGCGGCTGCCGTGGGTGCCCTCGTACTCCTGGGCCGTGTGCCGCAAGCCAAAACTATTGAGCCAGGAACTGAAAGTGTAGCAGGTGGGCGGGATATGGCGTACCTCATCCTGAGCACCCCAGTCGAAGGCCAGGGCCCGCAATTGGCGTAGCGCCGCAATGCGGTTGGGCAGCTGCGCGGTGGGGGTAGCTGCCACCCAACGCCCCAGCACGGCATCACGGCGGGCTACGCTGTCGGCACCCAAAGAGCCGGGCAGCTCGGCGCCGAATGGTTGGTTTTTGGGAGCCGCTGAGAAGGCGCGGGAGAGGGATACGGTGGCCTTGGCTACGTGGCTGCCCTGCACATCGGCAAGGCCTTTGGCTCGCAGCGCAATGGGTAGGCCAGGGCCCGGTAGGTAGCTGGGGTGCGCGCCCAGAAAGGCTGGGCTCAGGGCATAGGCGGCTGCCCAAGTTCCGGGAAACTGCATGGCCAGCCGAATGGTACCACCCCCACCCATGGAGTGCCCGGCTAGGCCACGGCTGCCTGGCCGGGCCAGCGTCCGGAAGTTCTTGTCGACAAACTCCACCAGTTCCCGCGCCGTGAAGTCGGCCCAGGGGCCGTTGGTGGCAGAGTTAACGTACCAGCTGCCCCCAAAGAGCGTTTGCTCATTAGGCACCACCAGGATGAAGGGCCGGATCTGACGGTCGGCAATGGCCTGGTCGAGCAGGGTTTTCATGCCATCCTGATTGAAAATCAGGCTGTCGTTCCAGGTAAAGCCGTGCAGGTAGTACACCACCGGATAGCGCCGCTGCGGGTGGGTTTCATAGTCAGCCGGCAAGTACACGCTCACCCGGCGGCGCGGGTTTTCGCCGCCCGGGTTACCGCGCAGCAACTTGGAGTCAAGCGTCTTGACGACCACTCGCCCGGCCGCAGGTGAAGAAGTTTGAGCCGTGAGTGGAAGCACAAGCAGCCAGTAGAGGGCAAGCAACAGCACCGTTTTGAGGGAAGGCGCGAGGTGGCGCGTGGGTAATTGAGCTAATATCCCTGAGATACGCGTAAGATTCATGAGTTATGTTTAATCAAGGCAAAAGCAAGCCATTTAGCACAGCAGTACTAGACTGATAACAGGTAGGAAAGTTGCAGCAGATACTGTCCGACGACCTGCTTACACAGCAAAATGGCTGCCGCTGACAGATTTCTATCAGCGGCAGCCACCGCAAGGTTGCCACAAGCAACTAGTGTAGTGAGGAGTGGCCTAGGCCACTTAGATAAGCTTATCGGGAGTGATAGGCAATTCCCGCACGCGCTTTCCGGTGGCATTGAATACGGCGTTGGCAATGGCCGGGGCTACCCCAATGATGGCAATTTCACCGATGCCTTTGGTACCGAGCGAATTCACATAGGGGTCGGGCTGATTCACGAAAGCCACTTGCACATCGGGCGCGTCGGCGTGGACGGGCACGTGGTACTCGGCCAGGTCTTTGGTCACGTAGCGGCCGAACCGGTCGTCGATGGTGGCGTGCTCAGTCAAGGCCATGCCAATACCACCCACGGCGCCGCCCTTCATCTGGTTGCCGGCGGTTTTCTCATTCACGATGGTGCCCGCATCGGCGCAGGAAACCAGCTTGCTCACGCGTACTTCACCTGTCAGCTGATGCACCCGCACCTCGGCAAAGTGCACCGAGAACGAGTACATGGAGTAGTTCTTCTGGTTGTCGCCCTCAGGCTTCGACTCCACGGTAACAAAGCCTCCATCGGTCTGCTTCAGCAGATCGGCGAAGTTGGCGCGGGCACCGGTGTTACCCTTCAGGGTCACGTAGCCATCCGCAAACACCACATCTTCCTTCTTAGCCGAAGCAAAGGCGTTGTTGCTGGTGGCGGCCATGGTACGCAACTTCTCTTTCAGGGCCAAGCAGGCCTCTTGAACCGCCGGCCCGACGGTGTTCACGATGGCCGAACCACCCTGGGTAGGAGCCTGGGCGAAATCAGAGTTGCCCCACTCAAACCTAATTTTATCCGGCGACAGGCCTAGAGTGTCGGCGGCAATCTGGGTCATGGCGGTGCCGGTGCCAGGGCCAATATCGGTTACGGCGCTTTGCAGCAGCACGGTCCCGTTTGGCAGCAACCGGATATTGGCTTTCGAGGAACCGCGGTGCGCCCCGAAGGTGCCCACGCCCATGCCGTAGCCCACCAGCCAGTCTCCGTCGCGGAGGCTGCCGGGCTTCAGCTGGCGCTTGTTCCAGCCCACGCGCTCGGAGCCCATTTGGTAGCATTCCTTCAAGAACTTGCTCGACCAGGGTTTGCCGTTTTCCGGGTCCTTGTCGGTGTAGTTGCGCAGCCGGAACTCCATGGGGTCTATGTTGAGCAGGTAGGCCATTTCATCCATAGCCGACTCCAGCGCAAAGGCTCCCGTGGCCTCGCCCGGGCCGCGCATCCAAATGGGTGTGCTCACGTCGAGGGCGGCAATGCGGTAACGGGTATTAACGTTCGGCGACTGGTACATCATGCGGGTCTGCTGCACCGTCGACTCCGTGAATTCCTCGTAGCTCGAAGTCTGCCCCACGGCTTCGTGGGTAATGGCCGTGATTTTTCCGTCGGGGGTGGCACTCATGCCCACTTTCTGCCAGGTATGGGGGCGGTAGCCCACCATCGTGGTCATTTGCTCGCGGGTGAGTACCAGCTTTACTGGCCGGTTCACCTTGTGGGCCGCAATGATGGCGGCCGACTCGTGGGGCCAGCTGTGCAAGGCATTACCGAAGGCACCGCCCACGAACGTAGCAATGACTTTCACGTTTTCTTCGGGCAAGTTCCACTCCTTGGCGAAGTCGCGCCGCGTAGCCAGGGTGCCCTGCGTCTTATCGTAGAGCGTCAGCCGGTCGGGGGCTTCCCAGTGCGCAATGATGGATTGCAGCTCCATCGGGTGGTGCACTTCCGTCGGGATAACGTACTCCGATTCCAGCTTCACTGCTCCCGTTTTGTAGGCATCAGCGGTGCCGCGCACGTAGTCGGCTACTCCTGATTTGGGGTTTTTCTTGGCTTGGGTAGGCACGAAGCCTTGCTCGATGCCCGCGCCCATGTCGGTTACGTGCTTGTCTTGCTCGTACTGGGCTTTTACTAAGCGGGCGGCGTAGCGGGCGCGCTCCAGCGTGTCGGCCACCACCACGGCAATGGGCTGGTCATTGAAGCGGACCAGGTCGTCGTGAAAAACCTTCAGCCGCCCGCCTACGGTCTGGGGTTGCGAGGGGTCTTTGCCGGTGGGAGTGAAGCCGGGGACTTTGGGGGAGTTGAAGTGGGTGATAACGGCCAACACGCCGGGGGCGCGCTCGGCGGCGCGGGCATCAATACTCTTGATTCGGCCCTTTGCAATGGAGCTGCCCACGAGCACGGCATAGCTCATGTTGGGCAGGTTGTACTCGGCGGAGTAGAGGGCGGCGCCCATAACCTTGAGCCGGCCATCCACCCGGTTCATGGGCTTGCCGATGTTATTCTTGGGAGTAGTATCCATAAAAAACGAAGTGCGAAATAAGTGACCGACTGGCCTAGACCAGCTTATCGGGGGTGATGGGAAGCTCCCGCACGCGCGTGCCGGTAGCGTGGTACACGGCATTGGCCACGGCAGCCGCGAAGCCTACTAGGCCAATCTCGCCGAGGCCCTTGGCGCCCGTGGGGCTGATGATGGGGTCGGGTTTATCAATGAACTGCACGTCAATTTCCGGCATGTCGGCGTTGACGGGCACATGATACTCAGCCAGGTCGTGGTTGATGAAGTTGCCGTAGCGGTGGTCGATGACGGCCTGCTCCATCAGGGCCTGCCCAATGCCCCACACTACCGCGCCTAGCACCTGGCTGCGGGCCGTGGTATGGTTGAGCACTCGCCCCGCATCCACCACCGACACCACGCGGCGCACACGCACCTCGCCGGTAAGGGCATGCACGTGTACCTCCACGAAGTTGGCGCAAAACGACTTGCCCGAGTGCTCCTTCAGCTCCGGCCCGCCCTTCGACTGCCGCGTAACTTCCAGCATGGGCAGGTTCTGTTGCTTGAGAATGTCCACGTACGAAAGCCGCTTGCTGCTGTCCTGCGCCAGCTGTAGCTCCCCATTTAGCGCCACCAAATCGGTGGGTGGCACCTGGCTGAACGCGGAGCCGATTTGATTGCGCGCCAGGTTCTGGAGCTGTTCGCGCAGCGCCACGCACACATCGTGCACCACCGAGCCCACCGACGTAGCCGTGTGCGAACCAGCCTGAATGGGTGCCGGCGGCAGGGCCGAGTCGCCGAGTTCAAACCGGATCTTCTCGGGCGCTACACCGCTGGCATCGGCGGCAATCTGGGTCATGATGGTGCCCGTGCCGGGGCCGGTATCGGCGGTGGCGCTCTGGATGAGCAGGGTGCCATCGGCCATCAGGCGGGCCTTAGCCGTCGCCTCCTGCCGCTCTGATTTGTAGATGCCCGAGCTCATGCCCTGGCCTACCAGCCAGTCGCCCTGCCGCGTGGAGCGGGGTGCGGGGTTGCGCTTGCTCCACCCGAAGCTAGCGGCGCCACGCTCATAGCACTCACGCAGGTGTTTGCTGGCCCAGGGCTTGTCGTTCTCGGGGTCGGTTTCGGCGTAGTTGCGCAGGCGTAGGGCCACGGGGTCCATCTTGAGCGCGTAGGCCAGTTCGTCCATCGCCGACTCCAGGGCAAAGGAGCCGCTCGATTCGCCGGGGCCGCGCGTCCAGCAGGGCGTGCTCACGTCCAGGGGCACCACCTTATACACCGTATTCATGTTGGGCGTGCGGTACGCCGACTTAGTGGGGTGCACAATACGCTCAGCAAACTGCTCATACTGCGAGCTGTTGCCAAACGCTTCGTGGGTGACGCCCACCAGGGCCCCATCCGCCGAAGCCCCCAAACCCATCTTCTGCATCGACCTAGGCCTGTATCCCACCAAGTTAAACTCCTGCTCGCGGCGCAGCATCAGCTTCACTGGGTGGCCTACATGCTTGGCCCCGAGAATAGCGGCCGTTTCCTGAGGCCAGATGCGCGAGGAACCCCCAAAAGCTCCACCCACAAAAGGCGAGTGCACCAGCACGTTTTCCTCGGGCAGCTGAAACATGCGCATCAGGTCCTGCTGGGCCAGTTTGGGCGCCTGCGTTTTGTTGTAGACCGTCAGCTTATTGCCCTCCCAGAGCGCAATGGCGGCGTGCATTTCCAAGGGATTGTGCACCTGAATGGGCGTGCCGTATTCCTGCTCCAGGTGCGTGGGAGCGGTGCGGTAGGCGTAGGCCTGTCCGCGAGAGTAGTCCTTCTCTTTCTTCGGCTCAGTTCCCTTCGAGAGGTTAGCCGCCAGGTCGGTTTGGTGGGGTTGCTGCTCGTAGGCCACTCGTACCAAGGAAGCGGCATAGCGGGCCTGCTCCAGCGTCTCGGCAATGGCCAGGGCCACGGGCTGGTTGTAGAAGTGAATCTGGTCGTCGTAGAAAATCTTGATTTCCTGGCCTTCTACCCGCGGGTTATTGCTGGCCTTAGCATCAGAATAGCCGGGTACCTTGGGTGAGTTTCGGTACGTGACCACGGCCAATACGCCCGGTGCTTTCTCCGCTGCGGCTGTATCTAATTGCTTGATGCGGCCCCGCGCCACCGTACTTGTCACTAGCACCCCATGCTTCACGCCCGCTACCGGGTGCTCGGCCGCGTACCGGGCCGCGCCGGTTACTTTCAGCCGGCCGTCCACGCGGTGCATCGGGTCGCCGACTACTCCTTTAGGTTGCTTGGGCATGGGAAGGGTGATGGAGGGGTTAGGATATCTAAAGCTAGAGTCTAGTTCCCCTCCTCAGATGAGGAGGGGTTAGGGGTGGTTGACCGGCCTATAACGATGTCTAGAGCTAAGACTAGGTGCTAGTGGATGTTCAACAATTGGTCAACCACCCCTAACCCCTCCTCATCTGAGGAGGGGAACTAGCTTCTTAGCTCTAAGCTTTATAGCTTCTAGGCCACTGCGGTGGCGTTTTTCAGGGCTTGTACGATGGAGTTGGGGCCCAGCTTTAGCTTGTAGGCGTTGTGCTTGAAGGCCTTGGCGTCGCGCATGGCAATGGCGGCGGCTTGGCGGAACGTCTCTTCCGTGGCGGGTTTGCCGACCAGGAATTTCTCGGCCTCGTTGAGGCGCCAGGGCTTGTGGGCTACGCCGCCCATGGCCAGGCGGGCGTCCTTGATGGTGCCGTTGTCGAGGTGTAAGGCCGCGGCTACTGACAGCAGGGCGAAGGCATAGGAAGCTCGCTCGCGCACTTTTAGGTAGTGCACATTTTTGGTGAAAGGCCCGTCGGGAATGTCAACGGCCGTTATCAGTTCGCCCTGCTCCAGGTTGGTGTCCTTCTGGGGCGTGTCGCCGGGGAGGCGGTGGAAGTCGGCGAACGGAATGCGCCGGTCGCCGCGGGGGCCGCTAACCAGCACGGTGGCATCGAGGGCAGCCAGGGCCACGCTCATGTCGGAGGGGTGCACGGCAATGCATTTATCCGAAAAGCCGAAGATAGCGTGCATGCGGTTGATGCCTTCGAGGGCACCACAGCCCGAGCCCGGCTCGCGCTTATTGCAAGGCATGGCCGTGTCGTAGAAGTAGTAGCAACGGGTGCGCTGGAGCATATTGCCGCCTACCGTGGCCATGTTCCGGAGCTGAGCCGAAGCTCCGGCTACCAGGGCTTGGGCCAGCAGGGGCTGCTTTTCCAGCACCAGCTTGTCTTCGGCTACGGCTTTGTTGGAGGCCAGCGCGCCAATGCGGAGGCCGCCATTTTCCTTCTCAATCTTGTTGAGGGGCAGCTTGTTGATGTCGACCAGCTTTTGCGGGTTCATCACGCCCCGCTTCATCAGGTCTACCAAGTTGGTGCCGCCGGCAATGAACTGAGCCGAGGTGTCCTTGGCTAGCGCATCAATAGCCGCTTTCTGCTTGGTGGGGCGAACGTATTGGAACTGGTTCATACTTTCTGACCGCCGTTTTTCACGTCCTGAATGGCCGCTACAATGTTGGAATAAGCGCCGCAGCGGCAAATGTTGCCGCTCATGTACTCCTTAATCTCCCCCTCGGAGCCCGCATGGCCCTCCCGGATGCATGCCACCGCCGACATAATCTGGCCGGGCGTGCAGTAGCCGCACTGGAAGCCGTCGTGCTTCACGAAAGCCTCCTGCATGGGGTGCAGCTTGTCGCCGTTAGCCAGGCCTTCGATGGTAGTAACCTTCTTGCCGTCTTCCATCACGGCTAGGCGCAGGCAGGAGTTCACCCGCTCGCCATCTACGTGCACCGTGCAGGCGCCGCATTGGCCGTAGTCGCAGCCTTTTTTGGTGCCGGTGAGGTGGAGCTGCTCGCGCAGCAAATCCAGCAGCGTGGTGCGGGGCTCCACGGAGAGCTTATGCTTCACGCCGTTTACTTCCAGCTTCAGGGGTACTTTCTCGAAAGCAGCGGCTACTTTCTCATCCCACGCGGCCTCGGCTGCATGCACCACAGGGCCGGGGGTGAGAGCAACGGCAGTAAGAAGAGTAGATTTTTTTAGAAAATCCCGACGGTTACCGTCGTGGCCAGCGTTTTCCGGAGGTGTTCCAGGTTTCTCGTCTGCCATAATACAAAGGATGATAGCTGGGCTCAGCAAGCCCGCCAATGAGTTGTCGTAATAATTGCCGCAGATGCTACAGCGGACTGGAAAAGAAACGCGTCAATCCGCACCGTTACCGTTTAGACACAGATTTTGGTTTACGTAACAGCAAGGGTGAAGTTGGGAAACGCGGCGAGAAAAGGTAGAGCGAAAGTGGCCTAGCCCGAAACCCGCAGCCGCTAGGCCAGGGGCTGCGTAAGAACCCGACTTATCAATGCTTCTGCCATGCCCGCTATCCACATCGGCTGCTCCGGATTTCATTACCGCGACTGGAAAGGCGTGTTTTATCCGCCAGAGTTGCCTCCGCGCAAATGGTTTGGCTACTACTGCACTCAGTTTAATACGCTGGAGCTGAACGTTACCTTCTATAAGATGCCCGAGCTGAAGGCCTTAGAGAACTGGTATGACCAGAGCCCCGAAGGCTTCCAATTTGCCGTGAAGGCCCCGCGCATCGTTACGCACTACAAGAAGTTCAACGCCGAGGCCGAGCCCGTGCTGGCTGATTTTTACAGTACCGTGCGCGAAGGCCTGCGCGAAAAGCTTGGGCCGGTACTGTTTCAGCTGCCGCCTAAAGCCGCGTACACCGCAGAATTGATGGAGCGCCTCCTCGCCAACCTCGACCCAGAGTTTACCAATGTGGTAGAGTTCCGGCACCCCAGCTGGTGGGAAGGGGAGGTGTACCGGGAGCTCGCGCGCCACCACATCAGCTTCGTGGGCCAGAGCCACCCCATGCCCCTGCCCGATGAAGTAGTGACCAATACTGATGTGGTCTATTACCGTTTCCATGGCGTGCCGGAGCTGTACAAGTCGTCGTACAGCGAGCAGTTCTTGCAGCGCATTGCCGACGAAATACATGCCGCACCGAGCGTGAAACAGGCCTACATCTACTTCAACAATGGCATCGGTGGGGCCGGCGTGCTCAACGCCTACGAACTGCGGAAGCTGCTGGGAGACACTACTGGAGTGGCCTAGACGAGCTTGGGTGCAAGCTCAGCATTACCAACCCCAGCAAGTAACAGGTCGTAGGTCAGAGGTATATGAACGGTCTTAGAGTATTGTCATGTCGAGCTTGTCGAGACATCTCGCTCGAATCGTTGGAGTGGCCTGGCACCGTCAGCACGCGAGATGTCTCGACCAGCTCGACATGACGTTCAAATAGATTGCTCTTACACTTTGATATGAAAGCACTAACCGCTGGGTTGTTGACTGCCCTCTTTCTGCTCATCGGCCCCGTCGCCTTGGCGTGCCGGGTGTGCCGGCCCAAGGTGCAGGCGGCTATTCACACGCCTGAGTACACCGTTAATCTGCTTACGCTGTTGCTACCGGTTGGGGCGTTGCTGCTATTAGCGGCGGTCGTGTTCTATGCACCCATCATTAAAACGCGCCTTACATCTTCTCCCGCTCATGGCTGAACAAGTACACCGCGGCCCGCTTATTTCAGCGGGCTTATTAATTGGCGCCGGTTTGGGCGGTTTTGTAGATGGCATTGTGCTCCATCAAATTCTGCAGTGGCACAACATGCTCTCAGCCAAGATGCCGCCCGATAACCTAGTAGCCGCCAAGGTAAATATGTACTGGGACGGGATGTTTCACGCGGCCGTGTGGGTGATGACCGCCATCGGGCTGACGGTGCTCTGGCGCGTAGGTCACCGCCGAGATGTGCCGTGGTCGGGCCGCACGTTTTTCGGAGCCCTACTGCTGGGCTGGGGCCTGTTCAATGTCATCGAGGGCATCATCGACCACGAGTTGCTAGGCCTGCACCACGTGTACGAGTACACTGATAATAAACTGCCCTGGGACTTGGCCTTCCTGGCGCTCGGCGTCCTGCAGCTCGTGGTGGGCTGGGCTTTCATCCGAGCCGGCCGCAACGATACTGCTGTGCGTGGCGAGGTTAACTCCTAGGCCAGTCGTTCTAGTAGGTGCCTTACCCCCCGGGCCCTTGTCCTCGGGGGAAGGGGGAGCCTGACGTATGTAGGGGTTGAAACAGACCCGTCTTGCACATATCCTTACTTCACTCATCCTCTCATTCACCACTTCACCGTTCATGTGGCATATTGGCTGTTCGGGCTTTCACTACAAACACTGGAAGGGCGTTTTCTACCCGGAAAAGCTGCCCCAGCGCCGCTGGTTTGAGTTTTACAGCCAGCACTTTCAGACCCTGGAGCTGAACGTGACCTTCTACCGCTTCCCGCAGCTCTCGTTTCTGGAGCCGTGGTACCAAAACAGCATCCCGGAGTTTCGCTTTGCGGTGAAAGCACCCCGGCTGATTACGCACTACAAGCAGTTCCACGACACTGCGCAACTGCTCGCCGACTTCTACGGCACGGTGCAGGAAGGCTTGCGCGAGAAGCTTGGTCCGGTGCTGTTTCAGCTGCCGCCGCGCATGACCTTCTCTGAGGAGCGCCTTCTGCGCATTGTGGAAAGCTTGGACCCGGCCTACCAAAACGTGTTGGAGTTCAGGCACCCCAGCTGGTGGGAGGGGCAGGTGTTTCTGGAACTGTCGCGCCGCCGGATTGCCTTTGCCGGCCAGAGCCACCCGCACCTGCCCGATGAGGTAGTGGCTAACACCGACTTTCTGTACTATCGTTTTCACGGTACCCCGGAGCTGTATAAGTCGCCGTACAGCGAGGAGTTTCTGCGGCGCATTGCCTCCGAAGTGCAGGCCGCTCCACAGGTAAAACAGGCCTACGTGTACTTCAACAACGATATCGATGCCTCCGCCATCGGCAACGCCAAGCAGATGCAGGCGTTGGTAGGCCAGGGCTAGGACTGTCATTTCGAGTGAAAGGAGGAATATGGGTAAGTGGCCTAGCGGATACTTCAAATTCCTTCTTATGGTCGAAACAACACTGCTAATCAGCTAGCAGCCCTTGCTCTTTCAGCCAGTCGAAGATCAGCTGATCGACGGCCGATACTTCGGGCCGGTTTCGATAGGTGAGCCAGACGACTTCCTCAATCTCGGCGGCGGGTTGCAGGTGGCCTACGTAGTGGGCACGGTAACAGGTCATGCGCACTAGTACATCGGGCGCGTGGCCATGCGCAGGAGCTTCGAAAGTGCCGGCGTAGGTTAGGCTGGTAGGCTCAAGGTCAACGGTTAGCTCTTCCTTGATTTCGCGCAGCAAGGTTTGCGTGTCAGTTTCGCCTGGTTCTCGCTTACCGCCGGGGATGTAGTACCGGTCTTTGCCGCGGCTGCGAGTGCTGAGGAGCTTGCCGTCTTCCAGGTGCAGCCAGGCAATTTTGTCGATTAGTTTCATGGCACGGAGAAGCAGGGGAAGTAGTGGCCTAGGCCAGTCAGAACAAGAGTGATACTAGTTAAAGGGCAACCGAACTCCCACGGAAAGCTACTGCCAGAGTTTCTTAACTCTGCACTCAAAGCTGCGTTATAACACAGTATGAGCCGCGCATTTACCAAAGAAGACGATTCTCTCGAAGCCCCCATAATTCCGCCGCGGCCGGCCCTACCGCCCGGCTCACCCAACTACGTGACGCCAACTGGCCTAGGGCAGCTCCGGGCCGAGCTGGTGACCTTGGAAGCGGAGCGCACTGCAGCCGAAGCCAACCGCGAAAACGAAGCCGACCGTACCCGGCAGCTCACCCTACTCAACGGCCGCCTTACCGCCCTCAACGCCCGCATTGCCAGCGCCAAAGTAGTAGACTCACGCACTCAACCGGCCAAGGAAGTACGCTTTGGGGCCACGGTTACCCTCGTGACCAAGAGCGGCGGCAAGCCCGGTATGGAGCGACGGTTTACCATCGTAGGCGTTGATGAAGCGTCCGTAGCAGAAGGCAAAGTTGCTTTCGTAGCGCCCATTGCCCGCGCCGTGCAGGGTGCCAAGCTGGGCAAAACGGTTACGCTGCGCCTCGGCCCAAAAGAGGAAGTAGTGGAGGTAGCAGGTATTAGCTACGATGTGGCCTAGCGGGCATTACCAGCAAGCCTTTACAACCATAGAAGGTCATGCTGAGCGGAGCCGAAGCATCTCTACCGCTTCGTTGCTGTGCTAGGCCAATTGATTAGCCAGCGGTAGAGATGCTTCGGCTTCGCTCAGCATGACATCCTTCCAAAAAAGAAAGCCTATACGACCTTACTCAAACGTGAGAAGATCCTTCGTCATGATGATGTGCTGAGGAAATCTGCAGCGCTTAACTGCCCGTCATGTCGAGCTGGTCGAGACATCTGGCGTGCTGACGGAACCAGGCCACTCCAACGATTCGAGCGAGATGTCTCGACCAGCTCGACATGACGTTCTTGGGTTTCTCTGGTGGTTAGTGCTCAATAGCCGCGGCTTAGCTCTACTTGGTTTTCTAGCGGCCGCTGCTGTTGCAGATTCTGCAGGTTGCGCAGCAGAATCCGCACTTTGCCTTCGTCCTCTTCCGGCTGACCGCCGCCGCTGTGTTGGGTGAGCAGCACGTTGGACATGGCCCACAGTGGGCTGTCGGTGGGAAGGGGCTCCTGGGCCGTTACGTCGAGTACGGCGGCGCCGAGGCGGCCGGCTTGTAGCGCGGCTATCAGGGCGGGTTCGTCGGTGGTGTTGCCGCGGCCCACGCTGGCGTAAATGCTGGTGGGCGTCATGGCTTCGATGAGCTCCGCGGAGAAAAAGCCCTCGGCGCTGCCGGGCAGACAGTTCACCACAATATCCGTTTCGGGTAGTGCCGCTTGCAGTTCCTCTTTGGAGTGCAACTGAGCCTTGGGGTCGGTGCGGGCGAGAAACTGAATGTTGCTGGTAAAGCCCGAGAGTTGCTGGGCCACGGCCTGCCCGATGGCGCCGCTACCTAGAATAATTACCCGCTTGTTGCGCAGGAGGCCCGTTTGCTGCCGGACGGGGGCACCTACCCATTTCTTTTCCGTTTGCCACACGGCCAGCTGCGGAATGCACCGGTATATGGCCAGCAGCCCTGCCAGCATAGTTTTCGGCGCAGGGCCAGGCAAAGAAGTCACCCACGTTAGCCACCGGACAAGTCACCTGCACCGCGCGGTACCGCTCAATGCCCGCCGAATCTATCTGCCAGAACTGTAGGCCACTCGGGGGCACGACAAACCACTCAACGGGTGGGTTGCCGAGTAGCACTTCGGCCTGTTGAAAGCTGGCTTGCTGCTGCTCCGGCGCTACATCTTGGCGGAATGTGACAACCACATCGGAGGGAAGTTGTTGAAGCAACAAGGCACGAGCCGAGTCGGAAAGGGTAGGGTAGACAAACAGACGCATATGTCCCATACTACCGTAACCGGGCCGATGGTTGCACGGGCCACCCCAGCAAATCCTAACCTAAGAATACGCGGGTAGCGGTTAATCCGAACTAACTCGTTGGTACGTACCTTGTCTCAGCAACCTCCGCCCCTCAACTCCATGGAAGAACAAATTCAACAGCAAGTCCAAGACTACTACGGCCAGCAACTGCGCACCAGCCAAGACCTGAAAACCAACGCGTGCTGCACCGATGATATTCCGGCCGAGCACAAGCTGATTCTGGCGCAGCTAGAGTCGGAGGTGCTGGAGAAATACTACGGATGCGGGGTGTGCGTGCCCCCGGCGGTAGAAGGCTGTACCGTGCTCGATTTGGGCAGCGGCAGTGGCCGCGACGCCTACCTGCTTTCCAAACTGGTGGGAGAGCAGGGCCACGTCATCGGCGTTGACATGACCGAGGAGCAGCTGGATGTGGCCCGCCGCCACGTGCAGGCCCACACTGAGAAGTTTGGCTACCGCCAGCCTAACGTGGAGTTTCGCCACGGCTATATCGAAGACCTGCACACCGCAGACCTCGCCGACAATAGCGTGGACGTGGTAGTAAGCAACTGCGTGCTCAACCTCAGCACCGATAAAGAAGCCACCTATCGTGAGATTTTCCGGGTGCTGAAGCCCGGCGGCGAGCTGCACATCTCCGACGTATTCGCCGACCGCCGCGTGCCGGAAGCCCTGCGCCAAGACCCCGTACTGTATGGCGAGTGCCTCAGCGGCGCGCTCTACATTGATGACTTCCGCCGCCTGCTCCTGAACCTGGGTATCCGCGACTACCGCCTCACCGCCCAGCGCCGCCTCAGCATCGGCAACCCTGAAATCGAGGCTAAAGTCGGCAACATTAAGTTTTACTCGCTCACGGTCCGGGCCTTCAAGCTCGACCTCGAAGACAAGTGTGAGGACTACGGCCAAGTAGCCATCTACCAAGGCACCGTACCCGGCCAGCCCCACGCTTTTGAGCTCGACGACCATCACCGCTTTGAAACCGGCCGCCCCATGCTAGTATGCGGCAACACCGCCGACATGGTCAGCCTTACACGTTATGGTGCCCACTTCAAAGTTCTCGGCAACAAAGACCAGCACTTTGGCCTGTTCCCCTGCGGCCCCGCGCCGGCTTCGGATAGCACTGGCTCTGCCGATGCCGTTTCCTGTGGCTGCTAAGCCACTAAAGCGGTTTCATTCTGAGGAAAATCTAGACCGTTGATTCGAACTGGTTGTGACATATCGTGCACTAATGTTGAGTTAACATAGTTCTTAAAATTACAAGCCAAATAAAGTATCGAAAATTGAAGATTGTATTTATCTATTATGTCTAGACATTATATAAACACTTTGCATAGGTGCATCATCTTGTTCTAGAGTTCTGTAATTCGTACACATATCACTGTTATTTACAATGATTAATGAATCAGCGTTTATTTTTTCTACATAGAATTTAGTTCTATTTAGACAAAGTGTGTCTTTGCTGTAATGCCATTTATATTCCTCTATAACATCGCGGTTGAAAGAGCTTAACAAGACATATTTGTTTTTTCTGTTTCTGATATATATCTCATATTTATCATTTTTAAATATCCATTTCTCTATTATTTTCATTCCATGAACATCCTTGTTGCAACGTTTGTACACCAGAACATTCCAATGGCTGTTACCTTTATTTAACAATAGATTGTCCTTGTTTTGAGAACATGTAAATAGTGAAAGTGTTAGTATCGATAAACAAATATTAATAAATCTCATATTAGTGCCTTTTAATTCTTTTGGAAGATGTTCACGTCATGGTAGCTTACAGAATATGTAGTTAATAACAAAAAAGCCGCTGACAACAGTCAGCGGCATTTTGTTGTGGTCGATACTCAGCTTACTTTTTGTACGACTGGTAACGAGCGGGGTCTTTCTTTTTGTCTTTGTTGCGGCCTACTACGCCACCAGCGGCGGCACCTACTAGGCCACCTACTACGGCGCCTTTACCACCACCTACTACGGCGCCCGTTACGGCACCTGCACCGCCACCGATGGCGGCCCCTTTCGCTTTTTTACTCCAGCCTTTCTTAGGAGTAGTCTGGGCATCGGCGGTTTGCGGAGCGGCAGTAGCACCTAACAGTAAAACGGCCGAAAACATGGCGATATATCCTTTGAACGTCTTCATAACGTGAGAGTTTTTGAGAGGGAGAAAAGGTACTTTAGCCTTAAAACGAAGGTGCTAGTGTCCAGGTTGCGGTTAGTGCCCGAAACCGTAGACAGGCTACTGGTTAGGCAGTTGTAGGCCACTGGGCCAAACAAAAGCCCCCGAACCGGAGAGGTTCGGGGGCTTTGCAAAAGCAGCAGATCAGGTTTATTTCATTGGGGCGGCGCTGGCCTCGGGCGTGGCGGCCGGGGGAGTGGGGCTCTTCACGTATTTATCAAGCCAGGTGTTCATCTCCCACAGCATGTGCATGATGGACTCCCGCGCCGCGTAGCTGTGCGATTCGGCTGGCAACACTACGTACCGCACAGTGGCACCATGACCCTTCAGGGCATTGTAAAACCGCTCGCTCTGAATGGGGAACGTACCGGAGTTGTTGTCAGCCTCGCCGTGAATCAGCAGAATCGGGGTCTTGATTTTGTTGGCGAAGTTGAACGGCGACATCTGGTTGTATACCTCGGGCGCTTCCCAGTACGTGCGCTCCTCACCCTGAAAGCCGAAGGGCGTGAGGGTGCGGTTGTAGGCACCGCTACGGGCAATGCCCGCCTTAAACAGATTGGTGTGCGCGAGTAGGTTGGCGGTCATAAACGCGCCGTAGCTGTGGCCCATTACGGCTACACGCTTGGTGTCCACCACGCCCAGGCGGGCTCCCTCGTCAATAGCAGCTTTGGCCGAGGCCGTCAGCTGCTCCACGTAGGTATCGTTGGGCTCCTTAGTGCCTTCTCCTACAATTGGAATACTGGTGCCCTGCAACACGGCGTAGCCCTGCGTCACCCAGAACACGGGCGAGCCCCAGCTTAGGCGGGTAAAGGTGTAGGGCGAGCCTTTCACCTGGCCGGCGTCTTTCTTGTTTTTAAACTCCACGGGGTAGGCCTCCATCAGCGTAGGCAGGGGGCCGTCTTCCTTCTTGTAGTTGGGGGGCAGGTAAAGGTTAGCCGTGAGTTCCACGCCATCGGCGCGCTTGTACTTCAGCACCTGCTTCTGCAGGTTACCCAAGCTGGCGTAGGGGTTACCAAATTTCGTGAGGGGCGTCACTTTGGTGCTGCGCGCGTCGCGCAGTACATAGTTGGGCGCCTCCTGAACCGACTCGCGACGGGTCACAAACTGGCGCTTGTTGGGGTCCAGGATGGCTACAGGCACCTCGTAGTAGGGGGCTTCGGAGCGCCACCAGCGCTGGCTCTTCTTGGTGCGTACGTTTAGCTCATCCACAAATGGGCGGTCGCCCTCGGCAGAAGCACCGTTTCCGAGCAGATACACCGTTTCGCTAGTGGCATCGGTAGCCAATACGTAGCGGCCCAGCGCATTGCGCTGCATATATGGGGTGCCAGGGTCGGCGTAGGTATCCTGGGTTGAGCGGTCGAAGAGTGGGGTGAGCGAGGTCTTGGTAGCCAGGTCCAGCGTCCACATTGTCTCGTGGCGGTCCGACCAGCGGCTACCTTCTACCAGGGCTAGCTTATCGGTGCCCCAGTGAATGTCCTGGAAGCGCAAGGGCAGGGCGGCCAGCTCTTGGGGCTGCCCATCGAAGGGCGCCGGCAGGGCGTAGATTCGGTCGCGCACGGGCGCCGCCGTTTTTGGGTCGCCACCGTCCTGGGCTTCCACCCAGAACACGGTGTTAGGAGCATCTTCGCGCCAGCCGTGGCGGCGCTGCCCAGTGGGTACGGCGTCAAAGCTGGTGGGCACGTTATCCGCTAGGGGCAGCTCCGCTAGCTCTTTCACTACCAGCCCTTCCAAGTTCAAGATTTCTACCCGCATGGGGAAGCTGCTCACTGGCAGGGTGTAGGAGTAGGGCCGGTGGCGCTTCTTTACCAGAATGAAGCGGCCGTTGGGCGAGGGCGAGGCCTGCTGCACAATGCCGGGCTGGCCTAGCGGTGCCATCCGGCCATCGAGACCTACCTTCACTACCTGGGCTAGGCCATAGTAGTCGAACAGGCGCTCATCTACGGGGGTGCGCAGCAAGTCTTGGTACGTCCGGGCTCCGGCAGCTTTGCCTGAGTTTTCCTGAATTACGGGGCCGGCGGGAGTAGCTGTGGTGCTCGGGGCCTCGCCGCGGCCACCTACTACCGCGCGGGCAATAATGGTTTTGCTATCGGAAGTCCACTCGTAGCTTGAGCCGAAGATGCCGTTCAGAAACAGGTTGGGCACCAAACGGGCCGAGGCCGTAGCAACATCCACCAGCCACAGCTCAATGTGGTTGTCGGTGGTGTGGGTAAAAGCAATCTTGGTGTTGTCTGGCGACCACTGCACTTCGCTGATGCGCGCTTTGGCCGGAAGGCCTTGCACCAGGAGCTCTTTGCCATCGGGCAGCTTGCGCAGGCGCAAGTTGGTGGAGTAGCTCACGCGGCTGCTGCCATTGGTGCGCGGATTAATGCGCAAGCCCGCCAGCCGTAGCTCCGGCTGCGACACATCGGCAATGGCAGGCATGGCCTGTACGTCCTGCAGCAGCATCCACTGGCCATTCGAGGCAAAGCTTACCCGCGGAATGGGAGCGGCGTCTACCAGGTTGGCAATGGCGCGGGGAGGCATTTGGTAAGGCAGTTCCTGGGCCTGGGCCACGCCAGCAAGAGCACCGCTTAAAGCCACTGTGAGGAGAAGTATTTTCATAGAGTCAATTCGGGAAGCAAGCGAGAATCCTACACAAAGGACGGAACATTGCCCCAAATTTTCTACTAATACTTACAACCTATCAGCTAGTTGCACCCCAAGCGGCTGGTTTGTGGCATACGGGCTGAATACAAAAAAGCCTTTCCGGTAAGGGAAAGGCTTTCTACTGAGTTATTTCCGCAACCCACTAGTGGTTGATGGGGGCTTCAATTACGATGAACTGGCTTTCGGCTTCGCACTGAATGGCAAGGTGACCAGTTTCCCACAGCCCGATGCTTTCGCGTCGGTTTACGGCTTGGCCATTTACCGTCAACTGGCCTTCCATCACAAAGATGAACACGCACTTATTGAGCGCGTTCAGGGTGTACTCCAGGCTCTGGCCGGCATCATAGTGGCCTAGGGAAAGCTTCGCGTTCTGGTTGATCCAGCAGTGTGCGGTGCCTTCCTCATTGCTCACCACGGTGGTAAGCTGGTTGCGGCGCTTCTCGCGCGGGAAGTGGCGGCGCTGGTAGCGGGGCGTTACGTTCTGCAGCTTGGGCTCAATCCAAATCTGCAGGAAGTTTACCTCGTCCTCGCCCACGTTGTGCTCTTCGTGGCGTAGGCCACTACCGGCGCTCATAATCTGCACCCAATCCTGGTGCACCACTTCCTTATAGCCGAGGGAGTCGATGTGGTTCATGCTGCCGGCCAGCATGATGCTGATGATTTCCATGTTGGCGTGGGCGTGCAGGCCAAACCCGTTGCCCGGCTTCACGAAATCATCGTTGAATACGCGCAGCAGCCCGAAGCCTGCGCGCTCGGGGTTGGCGTAGGGGCCGAAGCTCAACGAGAAATTGCTTTGCAGCCAGCCAATGTCTTTGAGGCCGCGGTCGGCGGCGGAAGTGATGCGGAAGGGCATAGCTTAAGCGGGCAGTTGGTGGTGGAAGGCAATATCGGCGTGGTGCTTGCGGGCACGCGGCGCTTTCTCGCGGCTAAGGAAAGGCTCGGCCAACTGCTCGGCCTCGCCAATGTAACCCAGCGCAATAATTACCACGGGCTGCAAACCTTCGGGCAGGTTAAACGCCTCCCGCGCTTTGGCCTGATCGAAGCCGCCCATGAAGTGGCCGTACAGGCCTAGTGCCGTGGCTTCGGTGATAAGGTTGGCGTTGGCCATACCTACGTCGTGCAGGGCGGCTCCGTTGGGGGTACCGTTGTCGTAGTGAGTTTTGGCCAATGACAGGATGAGCACGGGAGCATTTTTAGCCCAGGGCTGGTTGCCGGGCAGCAGGCAGTCGACCAGTTTCTGGAAAGTTTCCTCGTCGGAGCGGTGGGCGTAGATGTAGCGCCAAGGCTGCTCATTCATGGCGCTGGCAGCCCAAGAGGCAGCCTCGAATAGTTGATTTAGGGCTTCCTGCTCAACGGGCTTGTTGGCAAAGGAGCGGGGGCTCCAGCGCTTGCGGATGTTCTCCTGTACGGGATACGAAGTGGTGGCGTCTTTCATGGGATGAAGAACATTCCAGCGCCCTGGCCTAGCCGGCCAGAGCGGGAATGAAGCAAGTAAAGTCAGTGAAAAGTAGCGGGTGCATGAACAGCGGTATCATCACCCGAAAGCCGGCCTAAATGTTTCGGCGCGATTCATCGGCGCCAACTGTCCTAGCCCAAACAACAAACCGCGGACCGCTGGTTAGCGCAGGTCCATGGGTACTTCCATCAGCAGCAGGCGGGTGTTGGAGTCGCCTTTTACCGAGAAGGAAGCTGTATCCCACACTCCGAAACCGTCGCGGCGGTGCAGGGACTGGCCGGCCACGGTAGCGTCGCCTTCCAGCACGAACACATACACGCCGTTGCCGGGCTTCTTCACCTGGTATTCGGCTCCAAAGCCCGCGTCGAAGTCGGCCAGGTGGAACCAGGCATCCTGGTGAATCCACACGCCCGCGTCGTCGGGGTTAGGGGAGAGCACCTGCTGGAACTTGTTGCGGCGGTCAGCGGCCTCGAAGGTCTGCTGGTCGTAGCGAGGCTGCACGTTGCGCTTGTTTGGGAACACCCAGATCTGCAGGAACTTCACCTCCTCGGTCTGGCTGTGGTTTTTCTCGCTGTGAGCAATGCCCGTACCGGCGCTCATCACCTGCACGTCGCCGTGGCGGATGATGCCGTGGTTGCCGGCGTTATCCTTGTGCTCCAGCGTGCCCGACAGCGGAATGCTGATGATTTCCATATTGTCGTGGGGGTGGGTGCCGAAGCCCATGCCACCGGCCACGATGTCATCGTTCAGCACCCGCAGCACGCCAAAGTGCACCCGTTGCGGGTTGTTGTAGCCGGCAAAGCTGAAGGTGTGGTAAGAATTAAGCCAACCGTGATTGGCGTGTCCGCGCGAGTTGGCGGTATGAAGGAGGGTTTGCATGGCGAGTTGAAAAGTGGCCTAGGCCAGTATCAATGAGTCAAAGATACGAATAATATATGTACATACATAGGTTAGATGTCAAAAGTTCGCTCTTCTCTTATATATGCTTTCCATAACGGTCAATATCTGATAGGGAGAGGAAGGAGCAAAGCGTACGAAAAAGCCCTTGGTTTAAACTAATGGGGCTTTTAGTTGAACTTGTTACTGTGCAGCTACTACCAGTCGTTTCGTGCTCAGGATGCGGCCGGCTTGGTCGAGCCATTGGACTACATATGCACCCGAAGCTAGGCCAGTCAGCGGTAAGGCATTCGGGGTACCGCCAGCAGCCGGCTGTTTCCATCGTTCGCGGCCCAGCATATCCAGCACGCGCAACTGAGAACCCGCGGGGGCAGTAGCTGGTAGTAACACTTGCGCAACACCCGCGGCCGGGTTGGGGTAAACTTGCCAGGCGCTCGGGGGTACGACAGGCCTAGCAGCTAGTGGTCGGCAGTTTACTACGGCCATGAGGTAGCGCCACAGGTCGGTGTCGAAGGAGGAAACGGCCAGCGTGGGGTTGCCGGCATCTTTGCCCTGCCGCACCACTACCAGCCTCAGGTTGGGTACCACGTAAATCTTCTGGTCGTTTTTGCCGAGGGCCGCAATCAGGTCGGCGGGGGCGGTGGGGATGATGGGCCCCTGGAAGGTGGTTTGCTGCGGGCCCGGCAGCTTATGGGAGGGCTGCCCATTGAGCCACCACAAATAGCCGTAGCTGCGGTTGAGGCTCTGGGAAGGCGTGGTCATCTGGCGGAAGTAGCTGGTATCGGTCAGGATGGGGGTGCCGTTCCACTGCCCACGGGCCAGCACGAACAGCCCAAACCGGGCCATGTCGCGGGCCCGGCTGTAGTACACATCGTTCACCCACAGTCCGCTCATGCCCAAACGGCTGGTGAGCTTTTGGGTAGAAAATTGATTCAGGGTGAGGCCACTGGCGCGCGCCACTACATCTTGTAGCAAACGGTAAGGGCCAGTATGGTAGGCCCAGCGCGTGCCGGCATCGGCGCGGTAGGTGAGGCAGGCGGCCGCCGTGCTTTCGTTGTCGCAGGGTGGGGGCGGGGTGTCGGTGAGGCCAGTAGTCATGGTGAGCTGGTGGCGCACCGTAATCAGCCGCTCCTTGGCCAAGGGCGCCGAGGTCCAGCCGCGGCCCAGGGTGCGGGAGGTACTATCGGAGAGCCGAAGCAGGCCATCTTGCTGGGCTAGGCCTATCAGGACTGCCGTCAGTGACTTGCCCGCTGAGGCCCAGTACCAGATTGAGTCGGCGGTATAGGTGCCGTAGTAGCGCTCTACCACCAGGCGGCCATCTTTCAGCACTAGAAAGCTTTTGGTATTACGCCGCCCCAGGAAGCTCAGCAGCGAATCGAGCTGAGGCTGGCACCAGCCCAGGCTCTGGGGCGAAGTGGTAGCCCAGGTGCCGTCCGCCGGGCTAGGCGGAAAGTATAGCGCCGTTTGCGCCCGGCTGGGGGCGGCCACCAGCACCAGCAGCAAGGCTAGGAAAAAGGAGAGTAGCGGTTTGTGCATATAGCGAAGTTTAGGCCTTGACGAGTGAGGCTCAACTAGGTTTAAATAACATTGAATATATACTATGTTTTAGCGGCCACCAGCGGCGTCTTTTCTGGTAAGCTTCTGCTATGCCTGCATGCCTAGCTGACCTTCAAAGAGTAGCTTTGCCTGCTGAATGGCCCTGCCGGACCCCTCCTGCCCATGATGTTTCCCGCTGCTCCCGTTGTATCGCGCCTGGCGCCCACGCCCAGCGGCTTTCTGCACCTGGGCAACGCCGTCAACTTTACCCTGACCTGGCTGCTGGTTCGCCGCGCAAAGGGCCAGTTGCACCTGCGCATCGATGACCTCGACCGCGCTCGGTTTCGGCCGGCCTATCTGGAGAACATCTTCCGCACCCTGCAGTGGCTGGGCCTCGACTACGACCACGGCCCCACTGGCCCCGATGACTTCGAGCGGCACTACTCGCAACGGCATTTCCTAGGCCAGTATGAAACCGCCTTGCAGGCAACGCTGGCCTCACATCCTGGCCTGTTCTACACCTGCCGTTGCTCCCGCACCGAGCTGGCCCGCCAAGCCCTGCCCGATGGCCGCTACCCCGGTACCTGTCGCCCCGTGGCCTTGCCCGCCGATGCCCCCGATACGGCTTGGCGCGCCCATGTGCCGGAAACCACCTCCATCACCTTCCCCGACCTCTGGCAAGGCCCCGTAACCGTGCCGCTAGACCAGGTGCTCGGCGATTTTGTAGTGCGCAAAAAAGATGGTGCGGCCGCCTACCAGGTAGCCTCGGTGCTGGATGATGTGCGGCTGGGCATCACGTTTATTGTGCGGGGGCTTGATCTGCTGCCCAGCACAGCCGCTCAACTCTGGCTAGGCCAGTACCTACCACAAGCACAGCAGTTTCACCAGACGCAGTTCCTGCACCACGGCTTGCTGCTAGATGAGCAAGGGCAGAAGCTGTCAAAATCAACCCAGGCGGGCCACCAGCGCGGTATAGTTGAGGAGGCCAGCGGCCCACAGGTGGTGTACGCCGCCGTTGCCCGACTGCTAGGCCTGTCGGTGCAGGCGGGTAAGTCCTTGCAAGGCCTTCAAGATGGCCTAGGGCTTCTTGGCTGAGGCTGAATACCTAGATAGTATGGAGCTTAATACTGTATCGGTCTGGACATCAACAACGTGTGGTGAGGCATTTGAAGCCATAAAAATATAGTATATACAGTACCTTGTTTTGCATAGTAGTGCTCGTACATTTAGCTCATTGAACGTTTAACGGCTCACCAGCCCATCTTTCTTTACCGCTATGATTACCTCCTCTGTAGTCCGGATGGTTTTGCTTTTTCTACTATGCAGCGTAGGCTATGCTGCTCAGGCTGAATCTGGCTTTGCAGGCCTAGCGCCGGGGCCGCACCACGTGGGCGTGCGCATTGTGCAGCAGTATGACTACGCGCGGGGGTATAAAGGCAACACCGATCTGGTTACGGGAAAGCCAACAACGGGGGAGCGGGCACGGCCTATGCAAACACTGGTATGGTATCCTGCCCAGAAAGGAGGGGCCCCTGTTCGGTATGCTGAGTATGTACGCTCAGAAGCCACCGACGAAAACTTTACCCTTACCGAAGCCCAAGCAGATGCGTTTCTAGCCAGCAAACGCCAATGGTTTAGCGCTAAGGTGGGTCCAAAACAAGCGCAGACCCTGCTCGACCAGCGCATGTGGGCTGTACGCAATGCCCCTGCCGTAGCAGGTAAATTTCCGGTGATTATTTACGCGGCCGGGGGTGGCGGGGCCGCGCACGAAAATGCCGACCTGTGCGAATACCTGGCCAGCCACGGCTACCTGGTGCTGGCCAGCCGCAACCTAGGTACCCGCACCCGCAACATAAATATCGACGAGGAAGGCCTTGAAAGCACTGCCCGCGACATTGAGTTTCTGCTGGCATATGCCCAAACCCTGCCCCAGGCCGATATGGCCCATGTAGCTGCCACCGGCTGGAGCTGGGGTGGCCTAGCCAATGCCTTGGCCGCCTCCCGCGATTCTCGCATCAAGGCACTGGTCAGCTTCGACGGTACCCAGCAACGGGAATTTGCCAAGGCAGTATCCCGTACGCAACTCAACGTGCCGTGGCTGTACGTACAGCGCCGTCCTGAATCGGTGCGGGAACTGAGCGCCAACGGGATGGAAACCTCTTCTATTCTACTCAACGAGGCCAAGTACGCTGACCTCTACCATGTGGTAATGAACCCAATGGAGCACCCCGACTTTATGTCGTTAGGCCTGCGCGTAGCTCAGCCCCAACCAGCCAATGAGTACTCCAGAGCCGAAGTGGAAAAGGCTTACTACTGGACCTGCCGCTACACGCTGGAGTTTCTGAACGCCAACATAAAAGGCGATGCCAACGGCCGCCAGTTTCTTGACCGCACGCCCGCGCAGAATGGCGTGCCGGCCCATATGGCCCGCCAGTACCACTTACCTGCCCAGCAAGAACCGGCACCCACGCAGGCGGGCTTTGCGGCTGCGCTGGCCAAAGAGGGCTTCGGGCACGCGTTGGAAATTTACCGCCGCATGCAACAGCAGAATGCCTCGTTTGCTCTTCCTGAAGGGGCCATCAACACCTGGGGCTATCAGCTAATGCGCGACGTCCACGACCTGCCAGCTGCTCTAGCCATCTTCCGCTTCGGCACTGAGGTGTATCCCGGCAGCTTCAATCTCTTCGATAGCCTGGCGGAGGCCGATGAGCAGAACCAGGATACCACTTCGGCCATTGCACACTATCGTCGTTCCTTGGAGCTAAAGCCACAAAACATCAATGCCACGCAGCGTCTGAAAGCCCTCGGTGCTCCGGCCGCTGGCTCTGTTGGCAAGTAATATTAGGAGGTCGTCATGTCGAGCTTGCCGAGACATCTTGCTTGCTGACGTTGGAATAGTAACTCCATATACAGCACATCATCCTTCGCTGCCCTCAGGATGATGTGCTGTAATAGTGCTCTCAGCCGGTTTGATTACCATCACAACATCAGCACGCGAGATGTCGCGGCAAGCTCGACATGACGAGCTTTACTTTTTCAGGCTGGCCAACAGGGGTGCGTTGATATAGCTAGCGCAGTTCTTTTTTGAATTCCTCGGCCCAGTGGTCGGCGAGGCGAGTGGGCTCGGGGAGTTTGTAGCCGCGCAGGCAGGCTAGGGTGAGCCGGGTGGCCGTGGCTTGGTCGCAGCGGTGGCCCGGGCTCACAAACAGCGGGTTCACCTTGTCTTTGCTGCGGATGACTTCGCCTAGCAGGTCGCCATTTTTATCGGTGAGGGGTGAGGTGCTGCCTTTGGTGAGGCCAGGCTCCACGTAGTTGCCGGTGAGCTTTTGCTTGGCTACTCCGAAGGTGGGTTTGTTGAGTAATACGCCCAAGTGGGCCGCAATACCCATGCGGCGCGGGTGCGCAATGCCGTGGCCATCCACCATTATTACATCGGGCTTTTGCTGCAGCTTCTCGTAGGCCAGTACCACGTTGGGCGCCTCCCGAAACGACAGCAGCCCCGGAATGTACGGCAGCTCTACTACGCTGGTAGAATAGACTTTCTCCACGATTTCCAGCGAAGGAAACCGCAGTAATACAAACACCGACAGGATGGTTTCGGGCGTGGGAAACGACGAGTCGCAGCCGGCAATAAGCGTGGGCTCATTGGCCAGCGGCTCTTGGTGCACCCGGCTGCGCATGTCTTCCTGCAGGCGCGTGAGGTCTCGGACGATGGTGGGGTCGGCGGGGGGAGTGTAAGGGCGGAAGTAGGGCATAGCGGCACGGAATGAGGAGAGTAGAAGTGTACTCGTAGAAGGCCGCGCAGGTTCTTCCTATAGCTCGTCGGTTTTAAGAAAGTGGCCTAGCCCTAACTAGAAACGGGCGCTAGGCCACGTTGCCCACTAGCCGGGCCTTAACCCCCGCTTGGGCGGCTACGTTAGTGGCCTACAGACTCTCTGCACTCTCCCCGCTATGAACAAACCCGAGCAACCCGCCCACACCGGCAGCGGCCCCTTCTTTGAGCGCCGCTACTGGATTGATGTGCAGCACCCGCGCCAGTCGGCCCCGGAGCTGTTTCAGCACGTTAAGGACAACATCCCGGAGTACTCTCCTGATCTGCTGGCCGACTTCAATAAGGAGAAAGGCCAAGCGCACGAGCTGAACGTGGATGACGAATTCAGCATCAAGATTCTGGGCCCCTGGAACGGCGACGTGCGCGTGTCGGAAATTGGGGCCGACTACTTTGAGCTGGTGACGCTGAAAAACCACCCTGAGGCGGGCCGCATCCGGTTTTCGCTGGTGCCGCACCCTTCCTTGCCCGATACCGTTCGCTTCGAGATTCACTCCTGGGCCCGCTCCCGCGACGGCCTGGTGGCCTTCACCTACGATACGCTGGGCATGGGCAAGCGTGTGCAGCAGCAAACCTGGGAAACCTTCTGCCAGCGCGTAGGCGAGAAAAGCGGGGGCCTCCTGTTGGGCCCGGTGCACGTAGAGACGGTAAAGCAGTCTGATTCGGAAACCAACGTCTCACGCGATGCCTAACCCCATTCCGCTCTCCGAGCGCCAAAAAGCCCGCCTACAGGCCTATGCCAATGCTGGCGTCAACTTCGACCTGGAGCGAGCCGCCGACTACACCACTGAAAATGGCTGGCGCATAGACGACAATGAAACCGAGCTACCCGCCGAGCGGCTTGGCCCGCCAGAGCAGCACGGCTCCTGGGCCGCCGCCCGTGAGGTGCTGCGCAACTACACTTTCCCGCCACCCGACCTCATCACCGGCATATTTCTGCCCGATCAGCCCCTAGAGCAGCGCGTAATGGTGCTGCGGGGCCGATTCCTGTTTTTTACGTTTTGGTTTGGGGTGCGCATCGGGGGCGTTACCGATGAGCAGCGCACGCTGCCCAACGGCGAAACTGAGCAGGTGTGGGGCTACAACTACCGCACCCTGGAAGGCCATTTTGAGCGCGGACAAATTGACTTCACCATCCATAAGAACCTCACCACGGGCCGCGTGGTGTTTCACATTCACTCTTACTCTCAAACCGGCCGTATTCGCAACCCATTCTACTGGATTGGTTTCCGGCTATTTGGGCGCATGCTCCAGAAGCGGTTCGCGCGGCAGTCGATGAAGCGGCTGCGGGCGCAGGTGGAGGAGATGCTGCAGAAAGGGTGGCAGACGCCCGACACCCAGGAAGCCCCGCCTGTGCAACAAGCCGCTTCGCAAAAAGATGCGCAGGAGCAAATGGATAAAGCCACTTCCTAGGCTGAGCAGACAGTTAAAGCTAGAAATCAAGAACGTCATGTCGAGCTGGTCGAGACATCTCGCTCGCACCGTCTGGTTAGCATTTCGGCGTCAGCACGCCAGATGTCTCGACCAGCTCGACATGACGGGCTGTGATGGATTTACATTCTAGCGCCAACCCACCTCTAGGCCACTCCTGCTGCTACCGTAGCCGCGCGTACAGCCCAATACCCAGCACCACTAGCCCCATGCCCAGCCAACTGACGGGGGAGGGGAGGGGTGCCCCCAACAGCGTTACCTCCAGAGCCACCGTAGCCAGCAGCTCTACTGATTGGGTAGCCTCCACTGCCCCGAGCAAAGGTGCATTGTTGCCCACCAACGCCAGGGCGTAGTAGAACAAACTGGTGGCCAGCACTCCGGCCAGTAGGGCAATAATGAACGTGTAGCGCCACTGCTCTGGAGTGGGGCCCGGCCCCGTAGCTAGGCCTATAGCCGACAGCACCGCCCAAAAAGGCAAGCTGCCGAGCGTGAGGCCCAGTACCATCTGACCCGCATTCAGGCGCACCGGCTGGGTCTCCAGAAACACCAGAATTTTGCGGTTGGCCAATGGGTACAGAAATGTGGAAATTACCGTCAGCACGAACCCGAAGAGTGCACCTGCCGAGAACCCCTGGCGGAGGTTGTCTGCCTGCATCAGCACAATGCCCACCACTACCAGCGAGGCCAACCGCAGGGCCCGGAAGTTGAGCGGGGCGCGGTGGTCGGGGTACACGAAAGGCGTAATCAGCAGGCCCGAGAGCAGCACCAACTGGAACGAGCCCGCCACCAGCCAGGCCGGACTAAACTGCGCCGCCACGGCCACCAACGAGTAGAAGAGCCCAATGCCGATGGTGCCCCACCGCACCCACGTAGGCCAGGTGCTGCGCCAGAAACGCCAAAATGCCGGCCACTGCCCGCGCACCAGCAGCCACCCCGTGAGCAGCGCGGCCATGTAGCCATAGCGCAGCACAGCCGTCCAGATCCAGGGGCCGCCGCTGGTGGCCATGAGTCGGTTCAGCAGAAAGGTGGAGGAGAAGAAGCAAGCTCCCAGAGTACCCAGCAGAATGGCCCGCCAGGCATTGGGTGCGGCTGAAGAAGGTGCCTGCATGAATTCTTATCGGCCAAAAGAGGTGGCCTAGACAAAGCAACGGAAAAGAAAGAAGCCCACGGCCACCCGCTGGGGCAGACCGTGGGCTGGTAGCAGGCGCTAGGCCAGGAGGAGCTAGTCGTTCTCTACGGGGCGGCCGCCATGAATCATGTCGGAGGTGATGCCGGGCTCGTGCGTTACCTCGGCGCGGAATACTCCCAGGATGTGGGCCACCACAAAGGCAATGACGATGTACATAGAGACATTATGGATTTCCTTGGCCGTGTGCTCGATGCTACGGAAGTAATCCTCGAAGACGAGAATCAGGCCCGTAACCACCATCACAGCCAGCACTAGGTAAAAGGCGCGGTATGAGTAGCGCACCCACACACCCAGTCCCACGGTAGGGTCGCCCTGGGCGGTGCGGGCTTTTAGGCGGGCCAGCTTGGCGGCGGTGCGCTGCCCGCCCCGCTGCCGGAAACTCACCAGCACCCGGTAGGCCAGTAACACCGCCAGCGCCAGGCCAAGCCAGATGTGCCAGTCCCAGATGCGGTGCGATACAATGCGCGAGAGCCCGCGCAGATCGGCCGGGCTCATCTGCACACCTTTCTCGGCGAGTACCTTGCTGAACTCAGGAGCCAGCGTTTTGGTCCTGACAATCACCGACAGGAACAAAATAGTTAGCAGCTGAGCCATTACCAGCGCTGAGTTTGACCAGTGCCAGATGCGTAGGCCCAGGGAATTGCGTTTCAGGCCAGTGGTGGGCGTCGCTTGTTCGGTTTGCGGAGTCATAGATCAGAAAATGAGGGGAGTGGCAGAGCGGGGTAAGGTACAGGATAAAGGCATGTTATGCGCGGTAAACACAACCGTTCGGCCGCCAAGGTTGCAGGGCTGCGCAAACCTTACGGCCCTTGAGCCAGTTTAGAGGCTTCGCACTCATTTTTTGCCCCTCTACAACCAACCAGTATGACTGACGCTAAAGGCTACGCAGCTCCGGCCGTAAACGAGCCCCTCATTCCTTTCGATTTCCAGCGCCGCGATGTGGGCGCCCACGATGTGCGCATCGAGATTCTCTACTGCGGCGTGTGCCACTCTGATCTGCACCAGGTGCGCGACGAGTGGGGAGGCTCTATCTTCCCCATGGTACCCGGCCACGAGATTGTGGGCCGCGTGGTGGAAGTAGGCTCGCACGTGAAAAGCTTCAAGGCCGGCGACCTGGCCGGCGTGGGCTGCATGGTAAACTCCTGCCAGCATTGCCCCGAGTGCAACGAGGGCCTGGAGCAGTACTGCGACGAAGGTTTCGTGGGTACCTATGGCGCCATTGACCGCGACGGCACCGTGACCTACGGCGGCTACTCCAACCAAGTGGTGGTAACCGAGAAGTTCGTGCTACACGTGTCTGAAAAGCTCGATCTGGCCCGCGTGGCTCCGCTGCTATGCGCTGGCATCACCACGTGGTCGCCGCTGCGCCAGTGGAACGCCAAGGCCGGCGACCGGGTAGCCGTAATGGGCTTGGGTGGCCTAGGCCACATGGCCGTGAAATTTGCCGCCGCTCTGGGCTGTGAGGTAACCGTGTTCAGCACCTCGCCCAATAAAGAGGCTGATGCCCGTGCCCTGGGTGCCCACAAATTCGTGGTAAGCAAGGACAAGGAGTCGATGAAATCGGTATCGAACTACTTTGACCTGATCATTAACACCGTGTCGGCCACCATGGACCTGACGCCCTACATCAGCACCCTGCGCCTCGATGGCACCATGGTACTGCTGGGCGTGCCACCAGAAGCACCGCAACTGCACGCTTTTAACCTCATTTCCAAGCGCCGCCGCATTGCCGGCTCGCTCATCGGCGGCATTCAGGAAACCCAGGAAATGCTGGATTTCTGCGCCGAGCACAACGTGATGTCCGACGTGGAGGTAATCCCCATGAACTACATCAACGAGGCCTATGAGCGCATGCTCAAGTCTGATGTGAAGTACCGTTTCGTGCTAGATCTGGCTACGATTTAAGTGGCCTAGTGGCCTAGTGGACTAGGTAGGCCACTAATTAGGTTTAGCTGTAATCAAAAAGCCCCTCATGCTTCAAGTACGAAGCGTGAGGGGCTTTTTGGTGCTATATCATCCTGTATTGCTACAGCTTCCCGAACACGTAGGGGTCGTACTCTACGTAGTCGTTTACGCGGAGCTCTACGCTTTTCACCTTGTTGCCTTCCACCTCAAACTTGGCCGGCATCACCCCAAAAACTAGGTCAGAATACGTGGTGCGGAACTCCTGGCCATCCATGTAGTCGAGGGTGGCGGTGAGGCCTGGGTGGGTGGGGAATTGAATCAGCAGCTGCTTGCCTTTCTGGCTGATGGTAATGTGCCCGAATAGCTTGTTTTCAAACTCGCCCACGTAGGCGTTCAGGGGCAAAGCCGGCTTATTCTTTTTGGCAACCCGGTCCGCCAGCGCCTTGGTTGGATCAACCTGAGTGGCTTCATACTGTTGCTTACGCTTTAAGCCCTGGGCGCTACGGTCTACGTACGGTACGCCCAGGTAGCTGTCGAGGAGCTGGTAGCGCAACAGCTCGTAGAAGCTCTGGTTATCGTTGTTGGTCAGAATGGCAATGCCTAGGCCAGCTTCGGGCACAAAGCACACGTTGCTGACCTGCCCTGAAGCCCCGCCTGTATGCCAGAAAATTTGTTTTCCATTGTAGTCCGCCGCTACCAGGCCCAGCCCGTAGGTTACGAAATTCGTAGGAAACACTGCTGATTTGCGGCTTCTGACAACGGTGTTAGCGTCGCGGGTTTCGCGCAGCGCCGCCCACGGCACCACCTGCCGGCCTTCGTAGCGGCCACTATCCAGCTGGAAGCGCAGCCACTTGCCCAAGTCTGTTACATTAGATGCCATGCCGCCGCACGGGGCTATGTTGTCCCAGTTGTCAAACGGCACTTTCGCCAGCGGCCCAAACGTGTTGGAATACGCATACGCGATGTTAGAGCGTTGGGCAAAGCCCGTTACTGATACGTATGTGTTGCTCATGCCCAGCGGCTGCAGAAAATTCTGCTGCACGTAGTTTTCCCAAGAGGTACCACCCGTTGCGGCGGGTATCACTTCGCCGGCCGCCACAAAACCTGAGTTGCTATAGCCGTATTCGCGCCGGAACTGGCCACCAGGCTTCATCAGGCGCATGCGGCGCACGATTTCACCGCGCTCCAGGTTGGACTTGAAGAAGCTGAAGTCGCCCTGAAAAGTCTTGAAGCCGAAGTGGTGGCTCATCAGGTCGCGCACCGTTACCATTTGCGAGGCCACCGAGTCGTAAAGCCGGTAATCGGGCAGGTACTTGGTTACTTTCTCATCAAGGTTGATCTTCTTTTCCCCATCAAGCTTCGCCAGTGCCGTGCCCGTGAAGAGCTTGGTGTTAGAGGCAATCATGAACAGCGTATTGGCATCCACGGGCTCAGGCTTGCCCACTTCGCGCACGCCGTAGCCTTTTTGCACCACCACTTTTCCGTCTTTCACCACTACTATGGCCAGCCCCGGAACTTGCCATTGGCGCATGCCGCGCCGGATGTAGCTGTCGAGGCTGTCAGTAACGAACTGATTGGTGGTTGAGGTATTCTGAGCCTGCGCCATCACGCCCAGTAAGAGGCCACTCGCCACTAGGCCAGTCCGGAGAAAGGAGAAATTCATAAAGAGAAAAAGAGAAGCTGTCGGCCTGTGATGGCCGCGTCAGAAAAGCTTAAAGCTAATAGCCGACAGTCAGACTCCCGTCTATTCCTTTTCATCCAAGTGCCAAATTAATCCGGCTGCCCGCGTGAACTGCTACTTGCTTAGTACCACGGGCTCACCATATGGCTTGCGCTCAAGGGGCTGACCATCCAGGGTGAAACGTATCTGCTGCACGTACACGCTTTTGCAGCGGTCATTATTCTCCTTGAGGTCCAGCGCGCCATCCGCGATGTCGAAGCTGCGCTGGCTGGCCGGTACCACAATTCGGTACGATAGATATCCGCCCGTGCCAGCTTCTCGGAAAGAGAGCTGCAGGCTGTTGGGCGGATTGTTGAAAATGGTGAGAATATTGGGGTTGAGCGTGCGGTTGCCGGGCATCTGGCGCATGGTGTCGGTCGGCTGGGTGAGGCCAGCACCTAGGTAGAGCACCACGTATGCCGACTGCACCTCTTGCTTGCGGAAGCCCCGACCAGTAGCGGTGGTGTCGGTATCAAACTGAAAGGTCACGAAACCAGTGCTTTCCCGGGGTACATCCCAGCAACAGCCAGTGAGTAGCATACCGCAGGCACCCATGGCCCCCGCCGTCTGAAGTAAAGAGTAGAATAGCCGCATGCTAGGAAGAGGCCGCCCGCGGGTAATACGTTGCATGTGAGCAGCTACTCTTTCTCTACCGGGTATCGGAATGTGCCCTCCATGGTGAACCGCTTGCCGCCGCGGCCCGATTCGCAGACGGTGCAGCGGTAGGAGCCGGCCAGCCAATGCTTCTCGCCATTCACGGCCGTAATGGTCACGGAGCCGGGATTGTCAGGGCACGATTTGGAGTAAGCGGCCGTGTTGCCGAAGCGGTAGGAGGCGTCGCGGTTGCGCCCACTCAGGATTTCTTGGAAGCTGTAAGTGCCCGCCTGAATTGGAAACCGGTCGATCAGGATGGTGAGACCTTCCCCATCGGGGTCGTCGCGGCGGATGATATTAAGGCGCAGCGTACGGGTGTCGCTCAGGAAAAAGCGGGAGCTGATGGTGTCGGTGGCCACCGCCTGCCCGTTTATTCGCAGCGTCAGCAGCCGCACCGAACTGGAATCCTGACGGGCCGAACCCGTCGCTGCGCCCAGCAGCGGTAAGAAGAGGAGAGGGAGAAAGCACTTCATGGGCGAGGAAAGGCAATAATCAGCCCAGAAGATAAGAAGTTTTACAGAACGTCATGCTGAGCGGAGTCGAAGCATTTCTACCTCTGGCTAACCACTGGCCTAGAGAAGCGGTAGAGATGCTTCGACTCCGCTCAGCATGACGTTCTCTTTCATTACACCTGCCGGCCGGGGTACTCGCGTAGGGCTACTTCCAGGCAATCCATGGCGCGGTTGATGACGTCTTGGTTGACCACGTAGGCCATGCGCATCTGCTGGCGGCCTAGGCCAGGAGTGGCGTAAAAACCTGAGGCCGGCGACACCATGAGGGTTTCGTTGCGGTACGTAAATTCCTCTAGCAGCCACTTCGCAAACCGGTCGGCATCGTCTACGGGCAGGTGGCAGAGTACGTAGAAGGCGCCGCGCGGCAGGGGGCACCGCACGCCGGGCATGGCCTGGAGGCGGCTCACCATCAAGTTGCGGCGGGCCAGGTACTCGGCTTTGGTGTGGTCGAAGTAATCCTCGGGCAGGTCGGCGGCGGCTTCGGCCAGCAGCTGGCCTAGGCCAGGGGGGCATACCCGTAGTTGGGCCAGCTTGAACACCACGTCGCGCAGGGCTTTATTTTTCGTAACCAACGCCCCAATGCGGGCTCCGCAGGCACTGTAGCGCTTCGAGATGGTGTCGAGCAGCACAATGTGGTCGTCGGCGCCTTGTAGGTGCAGGGCGCTGGTGAAACTGGCATCGTAGCAAAACTCCCGGTAGGCCTCATCAGAGAGCAGAAACAGGTTGTGGCGCACGCACAGGTCCTTGATCTGCTCCAGCTCCTCGCGGCTGTACACGTAGCCGGTAGGGTTGTTGGGGCTGCAGATCAGAATGGCTTTGGTGCGTGGGGTAATCTTGCGCTCAAACTCCTCGATGGGCGGCAGGGCAAAGTCGTTTTCAATGTGCGAAGCCACGGCTACCACCTTGGTGCCGGTAGCAATGGCGAAGGCGTTGTAAGGCCCGTAGAAAGGCTCCGGCACAATAAACTCGTCGCCGGGATTGAGGCAAGCCAGCAGGGCAAAGGAAATGGACTCGCTGCCGCCGGTAGTTACCAGAATATCATCGGCCGTTACGTCGAGCCCCAGGTTTTGATAGTAGCCGGCCAGCTTTTGGCGGTAGCTCACCGTGCCCGCCGTAGGGCCGTATTCCAGCACCCGGATATCCGCTTGCTGCACCGCCGCCAGCATGGCCGGAGGCGTTTCTATATCGGGCTGCCCAATATTGAGGGGATGCACGATGATGCCGCGCTGACGAGCGGCATCGGCGTAGGGGCTGAGTTTGCGGTAAGGGGAGGCGGGCAAGGCCACGCCCCGCTGCGAAAGTTGGAGCATGGCCTTAAAGTTAGGTTGGGCCGCTTAGAATCAGATACCACTGCCGGAAATCTTACAATTTCTAACCTCGCATTATACGCAAGGCAAGGACGTTGAATCAGCCACTAGGCCAGTAACCTGCCCGCTTCTCCATCTAGAATTACTGCCCTCTACAACTCTAGGCCAGTCTGGCGGTTACTGCTGCATGACACCCGCTACTCTCCCCGAAGTTTGGCTGCGCGGACCGCTGCCCGACGTGCCACCGCTGCTCCAGCCCCTAGCTCACGCCCTACTGCAAGCCCGCGATGAAGTTGCTACGGCCCTAGGCCACTTCCCCGACGAGCTGCTAGCGGCGCGTCCGGCCGGTGTGGCGTCCGTGGGGTTTCATCTGCGCCACCTAGCTGGGGTGCTCGACCGGATGCAGGCCTACGCCCGCCACGAGCCTCTTTCTGAAGCTCAATTTCAGTACCTCGCCGCCGAGAAGGATGGCCCCGTAGTGCCCGGCACCCCCGATACTACCGCAACGTTGGTCCAGCGCTTCCACGAGGCGGTAGAGCAGATGCTGCGCACACTGCGCGCCACCCCCGAAGCCACGCTGCCTGAGTTTCGGCCGGTGGGGCGGCAAGGGCTGCCCAGCACGGTAATCGGGTTGCTGACCCACGCCACCGAGCACACCACGCGGCACGTAGGCCAGTTGCTGGTAACGGCGCGGGTGGCGCAGAGTGCCCTACGCTAGCGTATGCGTATGTGGCAGCGGCTGGTCTCTATTTTTACCCCGTCGAAACACCCCGTTCCTTCCGTGCAAGTACCACCTATCGGGCCTGAGGCGTCTACCATTGTGGAGTGCCAGCAATTGCTGCTTAAGAAGTTGAAAAGCGGAGAATTCGCCATGTCCTCTTCTGACAAGGAAGGCTACCGGGTGCTGTGCTACTACCACGGGGCCTTTCTTTATGCCGAAATAGGAGACGACGGAACCGGCCTGTCGCGCCTACGCAACGACGAGATTCTGCTGGATTACGTGTGGCGCAAGAACTCCTACAAGTTCGTAGAGAAGGAGGGCAACTACCAACGGAGCTACGACCTGACGGACGCGGAAAGGCTGGAAAGATGGCAGGCTGTACTGACTAAGCTGACGCCCTTCACCGAGAGCGGCAAACAGTTTGTAACCCGAATACTGGCGGAGTTTTCTGCCTTAGAGCGGGAGTAAACTAGCTAGCCTAAGAGTGCTGTAGGCCTGCTGTTTAGGCTGCTCAACCGTAACCCCGGCGCCGGCCTCGCGTTGGTAAAGACTCAATCTTTACCAAACGCTATGGAAAATAAACCAACCTCCCTGCCACCTCAACACCAAGATCAACAACCGGGCATTGAACAAGAAATGACCCCGAAGCCGGAATACATCCGGCCGGGTTATAAAGGCAGCGGTAAGCTCCAGGATAAAGTGGCCCTCATTACAGGCGGCGACTCCGGCATCGGGCGCGCCGTGGCCGTACACTTTGCCCGCGAGGGCGCCGACGTGGCTATTACCTACATGCCCCACGAGGAGCAGGACGCTTACGAAACCCGCCAGCTGGTAGAGGCCGAAGGCCGCCGCTGCCTCACTCTGCCCGGCGACCTGCGCGACCATGACTACTGCAAGAACATCGTGAGCCAGACCGTGGAAGAACTGGGTGGCCTGAACGTGCTGGTAAATAACGCCGCCGAGCAGTTCCCCAGCACCGATGTGGCCGAGCTACCTTACTCGCAGTTTGAAGACACCTTCCAGGTCAATTTCTTCTCCTTTGTGCGCGTGACCCAGGCCGCTTTACCTCACATGAAGGAAGGCGACTCCATCGTCAACACGTCGTCCATCAATGCCTACCGTGGCAATCAGCAGCTCGTCGATTACTCTTCCACCAAGGGAGCCATTACGGCCTACACGCGCTCTATTGCCCAGCAGCTAGCCGAGAAGAAGATCCGCGCCAACACTGTGGCGCCGGGCCCGATCTGGACGCCCCTCATCCCCGCCAGCTTCCCACCAGATAAGGTAGCTGCGTTCGGCAAAGACACCACCATGAAGCGCCCCGGCCAACCTTCGGAAGTAGCTCCGGCCTACGTATTCTTGGCTTCGGAAGATGCTTCATACATCACGGGACAGGCCATTCATCCCAACGGAGGTGAGGTGCTGAATACCTAGGCCAGTCTGGCTTTACTGAAAACCGAAAGAGCCCCTGACACGGGGCTCTTTTTTATTTACGAGAAGCGGCTAGGCCACTGCTTAGGCAGTAGTAGCCGGCTCTTCAACGTACTGGCGCACATCGCGCGAGAAAGCCAGCAGACACAATGCCAGCAAGTGCAGTGGCCCGATGAGCAGAAACCCTACTTTATCGGGCGAAAGGGTGAAGGCCACCACATCCACGCATAGATATAGAATTGTTAGTCCCAGCAGAATACTCCTGGCTGGGCGCCAGCGGCGCAGCATGCCCATCGTCAAGAGCACTACGCCGGTAACGCCGATGGAGAAGTTGCCGGAATCTTCCACGAACAGCCCCTTAAACCACATTGGGAGGGGGGCGCTAGCCACCAAGCAAATAGCTATAACGAATATGAGCTGGGCGCCCTTGTCTTTCTGCGAGGTGGTAGGCATAGTGAGTGTAGCTAAGTGGTTGATAAGGGGTAAGATTAGTGGATTGTGTGCTATCTAATAAGTGATAATAAAAAAAGCGGCGCCAATTATCTGGCGCCGCTTTCTGCTTGTAGGTTAATGCCGCTTACTTATTCAGCACCAGGCGTAGGGTGTGCACTTGCCCATCGAGGAGGAGGCGGCCGGTATAGAGACCCGCCGGTAAGCCAGCGCCTTCCAGCGTAAACTCATACTCTTGGCCCGCCTGGGCTACTCCGCTGTACAGGGTCTTCACTACCTGGCCTAGCGAGTTATAAAGCTGCAGTTGTGCAGCGCCCGTTGCGGCCGCGCGGAAGTGCACTACCGTCCGCTCCGTGAAGGGGTTGGGGTAAGCATCGAATACCGGCGCCTGGGTAGCCTCGCCTGCCAGCACAGCGCTCTGCTGCGAGGTGCTCTTCAGGCAGTCGCCAAGTTGGTCGCCGTGCTTCAGGTGGTCAGCTACATCGTCAGCACCAATGCACAGCGCATTGCCCTTGTGGCACACTGTTACCTTATTGCCTTTGTTGCCGCAGCGTACGTCAATCACCGTTAGCGTTACGCTCTCTGTGGCGGTGCAGCCCGAGGCGCTGGTTACGGTAACCGTGAACGTGAAGGTACCGGGCGTGGTAGGCGTGAAGACGGGGTTGGCAACCGTGGCATTGCTGAGGCCCGCCGCCGGAGTCCAGCTGTAGGCCACTCCGCCCGTAGCGGTAAGAGTAGCGCTCTTCGGTCCGTAGCCTAAGTACAGGGTGGTGGCTACGCCGCCCGTGTACACGTTGGAAGTAGGCGTGACTGTAATGGCTGGCTTGGGAATTTCGCCCGTTACCGTAACGGTGGCTGTAGCCGAGGCCGTGTTGCCATGGATGTCAGTAACAGTGAGCGTCACGGTGTTGTCCCCGATGTTCTCGCAGCTAAAGGTGGTCCGGTCCAGGCTCAGCGAAGCAATACCGCACGCGTCGGTGCTGCCTTTGTCTACTTGGGCCGCCGTAATGGTGGCCGTGCCGTTGCTCAGCGCCACCGTCAGAGGTTGCGTCAGCACGATGGGAGCTTGCTTGTCTTCTACAATTACCGTGAAGGTCTTCGTATCGGTGCTGCAGGCATTGGTTGCGCTGGCCGTAACCGTGGTAGTACCCACCGGGAAAAGGTAAGGCGAGGTGATGGGCGTAACCACACCATCTTTCACGATGGTGTAAGTAATGGCCGGCGCAGGGGTGCCAGTGGCCGTGGCAGCAAATGCTACGGAGGCCCCGCACTGGTCAGCCGACGTGCTAACCGTAGCAATGGTCGGAACCGTCAGCACCGGATCGAGGCAGGTGAGGCCCGTGCGCACCACCCGGTACGTATTGCCCACCCGAATGCCATCCACCGTCAGCACGGGCGAAGCCGAGCCCTGGCGCAGCGCTACCGAGCCAATGTTGTCGTTCGGAGCGGCAGGCGTGGTGCCGGTTTCTGTAGCACTAGCCGAAGGGGTAGCCGGCTCCTGGTTGGTGGTAGTGGGGTTGATGAAGAGTTGGGCGCTGTTGCCCAGTTCGTCAAACGAGTACTTCAGCACTACCAGATACGTCGTGTTCAGGTCATACTGGGCGGGCGTGTAGTCAGCTGTACCGGAGCCACTGCTTACGCCAAACTGCAGTTTGTTGCTGGCATCTTTCCGCACAAATACCCGGCCGCGGAACGTGCTGCCAATCGTCTGCGGACCCAGGTGGAAGAAGTAGTCGCCGCTGGTGGTAACATTGGACACATTTACCAGGAACGAAGCGTACACAGGCGTGCGGCTGTATACCGGGCTGAAGGTGCGGTTCACATCTTCGCCACTAGCGGTCAGTGCGGCCGCGTTGCCGCTGTTGGCGCTGTAGCCTTGGTAAGAAAGCGGCTTGGCCACTACCGCCACCGATTTAGTACCCGTGCCGCTGTGCGCCGTCCAGTTATTCGCCGTCAGGAGTGTGCCAGTTGAGTACTCGAAGTTTTCTTCCACCAGCAGCGCAATTGCTGCGGCCTCAGTGGTTTGCGTCAGCGTACCAGGCGTAGTCGTCAGGTAGTTTTCGGCAAAGGGCGTGTCGTTGTCGTTGAAGGCAAAAACAGTGAAGTAGTAGGGCGTGTTGGCGCGCAGGTTGGTAACCGTTACGCTAGAGCCGTTGCTGTTGTACACCACGTAATTACCTTTCCCTAGCACGCTGCCTTTTCCAAAAGCTGCATCAGCAGTGTAAGTGGTGGCATCGGTAGGTTCAGCGTCAACGGGGGCCGCCAAGTGGCCTACTACCAAGTATTTGGTCGTGCCGTTGCCGCCGGTCAGGTTTAGCTGGAGCGAGGTAGTAGTGACGGCACTGGCCGTGAGAGCAGCCGGAGTGGTGGGCTCTGGGGCCAATGGCACGGCTACCGTGGTAAACGTTAGCTCGTCGCCGTAGGCTGTGCTGGTACCGTTAGTAGCATAGGCGCGCACGTAGTAGGTAGTGCCGGGCAACAGGCCCGTAATGGTGCTGCTGAACTCACCCGAGCCGGCGCCATCTGCCGTGCGGGTGGTGCCTAGCGTGGGGTTGGTGGTTTTGCTCCATACCACGCCGCGGGCCGTTACTGCGCTGCCGCCATCATCAGCAATAGTGCCGCCGGTGGTAGCGCTGGTGGGCGTAAGGTTCGTTACGGCGGCGGTAACCAGGGTAGCGGGGTACACGGGAGCCACGCCGGTGCCACTCACAGCTACGGCCTGATCGGCCGAGCCAGTGGTGGTTACGGGAATGCTGGCCTGGGCGGCTTGGGCATCCGAGGGAGCAAACCGCACATCAATAGTGGTGTTCGGAACTACGCCATTCACGGGCGAGAGCACAATAGAGCAGCATGCAAAGGGGCTGGTGCCCGTCCGGATTTCAAAGCCCGCTGGAGGTGTAATGGTGACGTTGCCAGTTAGGCTGGTGCCGCTTACAACAAAGCTTTTGGCCGAGCCACCTTCGCCTACCGCCACATTGCCAAAGCTGGGCAAGGAGCTCTGCGAAACCGTAAGTACGGGGGAGGGGGCCGGTGCAGCAACCGTTACCATAATGGGGCTGCTTTGGCCCGCAATATTGCCACAAGCTGTGGAGGTAGTAGCCCGGGCTACCAAGTAGTATGTGCCAGCGCCAGGGAAATCGGCACCTTTCAGTTGATAGGAAGCAGTAGTAGCACCGCTAATAGCGGTAAACGTACCGGTGTCGCTAGTGCCATACAGCCACTCAATGGTAGAGCCCGCTGCTGCAGTAGCGTTGAGCGTGGCGCCGCTACCCGTAGTGGTAATGGTTTGAGGGGAGGAAGGCGAAACCGAAACTGGGCTGCTGGCCGAGGTGAGGTTCACCGTCAGGGCGGAGCTGCTGGTGGAGCCCACCGTCGCGGGAGCATCGTTCAGGACCCGCACCCGGTATTGGGTGCCGCTGGCCGTACCCGCCGGAATAGAGGCCGAGATAGGAGAGGAGGAGCCGCTGCCGATGATGTTGGCAGTAGAGCTGCTCGCAAATACCCCAGTAGCATCAGAAAGCTGCACTTTGTAGGTACCCGTAAAGGTGCCCGTGCTGGTGTAGGCCACCTCAAAAGGCGCGCTGCCCGCCGTAGGGCTCACGCAGAACGAAGCCGCAGATACGCTACCCGTTGTGATAGTAGCCGTGGGAGCTGGCGGCTGATTCCCGGAAAGGGTAGGCGTGATGCTGAGGTTGTCGAGGCCCAGTCCGGCCGCATTGGTATTGCCAGCCCCTACGTAAGACCAGCGTAGATAGGTAGTAGCACCAGCGGGCAAGTTTAGCCCAGTGATAACCCGGTTCTTGGTAACTGAATTAACAGGCGTAACCAAGGCCGTGGTGGCATCCACGTATTTCTCGGTGGCACTAGCATCCTGGGTCCAGGTAACGCCATCAGAACTCGTGAAGAACTGCCACTCAAAGGCCGTAGTGCCGCTACGATACTTCTCAATATCGTAGGCCACTGTTAGATCCGTGATGGTAGCACCCGTGTTGTTCTGCAAAGCCAGCAGCAGGTGGCGGGGCGCAGCAAACGAGCCACTCGACAAAAAGCCCAGGGCCCGGTCAGTTGCACTGGCCGCAACGCCATCGGCAAAGTTGTAGACGCCACCAGCCGAGGAGCTGTTCATGGCATTGGTGCCAGAAGTGCCACCTATGCGGGTAGTAGCTGTTGTGTTAGCGGGGTTAGCGTACGTAACGCTAGGGCTAGCGGTAGTGCTAACGGCCAACACAAATCCTTTTGGCACTTGGGCACCTAAAACGGTGCCCAGGCCATTGAAGTTTTCTGTAACGGGGGTGGCGCTGGTTAGTGACAGCGGAGTAGGACCCTGAGCTTGCGCAGAAAGCGAGGAAGCTACAAGCCCCGTAGTGGCTAGGCCAGTTAGGAGCCCGGTAATCAGCTTTCTAGTTCGCCCGAAGAGGGAAGACTGATTAGAAGTATTGTTCATATGATGACAGCAATGCCGCAAAAACCGATGGAGAAGTAAGACTGAGAGCGAAGCCTAGTTCGTGGGGCCCGCATCAACTTTCGATTCAATAGCCGCCTGTACTTCCACGGGCAGAGCCGAGAGCAGGTCGTAACCGGTAGCAGCCTCAATAGCGTCTACGCTGGTGCGGTAGGTGCCCCAATCGGTATTGCGGATGCCGTTGGTGTTCGGCATGTCGATGGCAATGACGCGGGTGGTAGCCGAAATGCGCGACACATCATTGTCGCCCACGGGCAGAATAACCATCACCTTCCAAGTGCGGTTAGGTACCGTAACACGGCCTTCGTCAATTGTCTGAGCAAAGCCATTGCTACCCGTGCCGCCTACGCCGTAGCTGCCACACACAATGTATACCTCATTAGAGGGCAGGAATGTGCGGGCGTAATTCTCCAGATTAGCCCAGGGACCCTGGTTGTTATCCGGGGCCTGAGGCATCATGTTCGTCATCAGGAACGTCGCCGAGTTGTTCTCTATGCTCGAAGTGCGGTCGGCGGAAGGGCAGTTATGGCCCCGGTCGAAGCCCGAGCCGCTGTAGCTTCTATCCGTCACCTGGTACCACCCGGCCGGCAGAGAGGCGTCGTTGCGGAAGTCGTCCTGCCGGTCGATGCCGCCGCGGTCTGCGGCGTCTAAGTGCCAGCTCACCCAGTTGGGCTTGCCCTGGTCGCGGTTGTAGCCCACTACATACTGGGGCTTCACGAGCAGATAGTTATTGGGGAAGTTGATGTCGGTAATGGCGCCGCTGGGGTTACCCAGGGCTAGGTTGACATTGTCGGTGGTGGGCGGTACAATACCGTAATCCGCCACCTTGAAATCGTCGATGTCCAGGCGAGCCACGCCGCCGGAAGTCTTGCGGATTTCGAACTTGACCTTGCCGGAAATATTCACGGTAAAGGCGGCCGTTTGGAGGGTGGTGCTAGTGGTAAAAACCGTGCTGCCCACTTTTGTCCACTTATTGCAGTTGCAGGCCTCAGGCTGAGCCCAGAGCTCCCAGCTGCTACTGGCATCGGAGCCGTAAATGGCATGCTGCACGGTAACGGTTGAGGCTCCGTTGAGTGCAAAAAAATCCATGGTCAGGCGGCCATTTTTCTGTAGACGTACGGCCTGGGCTCCATTCTTACGGTCTGCCTCAGAGCTGCCCAACACCGCGTCGTTCAGCGTCCAGGTGCCAGTAGATAAGGCCACTGTGCCCGTCGGATAATCTGGCTTGCTGCCAGTGTCAAAGGTTTCTTGAACATCGGCCGCGGCCAGCAGCGGATGAAGCGCCAGACATGGCAGGAGCAACCAACAGTGCAGAGCACGTCGTAGAGATTTTGGCATACACCAGCAAGAAAAAAACGTGAGAACTAGTTCCGGGCTGATTATCAGGGCTTACGGAAATGCAAAATTAGCCTGATTATAGGACTTGACTATTGCCAAATTGTTAATAATTATGGCTAATGGATAAATATTAGTAAAATAGTACAATGATATATGTTGGTATAACATAATTGGAAATGTTCAAATGACTAATAGTGTGATAATTAATATAAAGCTGCCTGTTAGCTACAGGACAATAGCCCATTTGCACCTGCTTTTAGCAAATTCCTCATCCGTAAACGTCATTGCAGATTACTGCCAGCCCCCTACTTACCTATACCAACGCAGCCAGCAAAGCTCACTAAGTAATGCCCTAGAGATGCTGCAACTTATATGCTATACCCTGCCTTTTGTGCAATAGCGGAGCTGTAGGCACATCTAACTCGCAGTAGGGTAGCAGGTGGCCTAGATAGTTGAAAAGTCCAACTCGTTGGATGAGAATAAAACAAGCCCACACCACCCTAGATAGTAGACAGTATGTGGCCTACTACCAAGATGTAGCCAGGGCATGACTTTACTTACTGCGCTAGGCCACTTCGGCTCCGTGTTACTCCCGAAACAGTTTCTTATCGGCCCAGAAAGTGCCAAACGGCACCACCGAAACTATCAGCGCTAGCAGCACCTTCCGCCACGACCAGCTATAGGTAAGGCTAGCCTGCAGCACCAAGAGCACATACAGTACGAATAGCACCCCGTGGGCCATGCCCACAATGCGCACGGCTGCTGGCTCCTCAAACATGTATTTCAGCGGCATCGCAATACCCAACAGCACCAGAAAGGATATACCTTCCAAGATTCCAACAGCCCGTAAGCGCCCCAATAAAGTCTGCACGCAAGAAATGGTAGTATGAGCCCGCAAGATACTCTATAGCGTGGCTAACTGGCCTAGCGAGCGGGTAGGAAAGAAGCATAGTATTCAGGCAACCCTATACTAGGTGGGCGCATCTGTCTGACTAAAGGCCCGTGCCGCTTGCAGGCGCTAGGCCACTAAATTCCTTCTCTCCCAACTTTCTCATCGTCATGAAATCCCAACTCACCTGGCTGAGTCGTGCCGCAGGAGTGCTGCTTCTGCTGCTGAGCGGCTTCGGCCACGCCAACGCCCAAGCTCCCGCCGATAGCCTCGACTTATTCCTGACCGCCAAAATGCGCCAACTCCGGATTCCGGGCTTGCAGCTGGCGGTTATTCGGCATGGCAACATCATCAAAACGGCGCACTACGGGCTGGCCAACGTGCAGGACTCGGTACCGGTAACCAACCAGACGCGGTTTACCATCAACTCTATCACCAAGGCGTTTGTGGGCGTGGCGGTGATGCAGTTGGTAGAAGCCGGCAAGCTGGATCTGACAGCACCCGTGTCGCGTTACATGAGTGGCCTACCCGCAGCTTGGCAACCTGTTACCGTCCGGCAACTGCTCACCCACACCTCCGGCCTGCCCGACATTATGCCCGACGACGAGATGGTGACCGAGGAAAATGAAAGCGCGGCGTGGGCTAAGGTGCAAACTCAGCCCATGGATTTCGTGCCCGGCGAGAAGTTCGCCTACAATCAAACCAATTACCTGCTGCTGGGCAAAATTATTGATACGCTCAGCGGTCAGCCGTTCATTGAGTTTATTCAACAGCGCCAGCTGAAAGTAGTAGGCATGACCCGCACGACTTTCGGCGATGCCCACGACGTGCTACCCCACGGCGCCCGTGGCTACACCTACTACCACAACATCAACGGCCGGATGCAGCGCGGCAACCAGCTGCGCAACACCTTCGAGACGTTCCCGCCCATGCTGCGCACGGCCGCCGGCATGAGCTCCACCGCTGAGGAAGTGGCTCGCTGGATCATTGCCCTGCAGCAGGGCCAGTTGCTGAAACCCGCCAGCCTCCCCGTTCTCTGGACACCCGGCAACCTCAACAACGGTACCCAGCGAGGTTTCAGCCAGATGCTGAACGGCTACGCCCTGGGCTGGCCTACCGTAACGCGCCCTGAGCACCGCGCGGTAGCGCCGGTAGGAGGGGGGCGCTCTGCTCTGTTCATCTACCCCGAGAACGACTTGGCCATCGTGGTCTTGACCAACCTCATTGGGGCTAACCCCGACCTGTTCATCGATGAAATAGCCGGCCACTACCTCCCCGATATGCGCGCCGTGGCCGGGTTTGGACTGCCACCCACCATCCGGGCCCTGCACACCGAGCTCCGCAAGCGGGGCTTTGCGCAAGCTTCGGCGCTGGTGAAACAGGAGAAAAAGAAAAATGCCGCCTATCAGTTGCCCGAGAATGAGGTAAACGCTTGGGGCTACGCCCTGCTCCGGCAGAATATGGCGCGGGAGGCCGTGGAAGTGTTTAAGCTCAACGTTAGCCTCTACCCCCAAAGCGCCAACACCTACGACAGCCTCGCCGAAACCTACGCCGACTTGGGCAACCAGGACCTTGCCACTCAAAACTACAAGCGGGCCTTGGCGCTCAACCCGAAAAACACCGCTGCTGCCGCCTATCTGAAAAAGACACAGGCGAAATAGCCTGCCGAAGAAGCCAGCAGATGCCAATGCTAAATCTTCGAAAACCTATCTGGCCTAGGCCTCTCAAATGCTTCGGCGCCGAGAAACCTAGGCCAGAATTGGTATACTGAAAGCCCCTAATTGACGGCCACGTACGAAGCTAAGGCCAGTTCCCCTCCTCAGATGAGGAGGGGAACTGGTTTTTAATACTTAGCGCCTACCCTTACAATTGGCTTAAACCTCACAGAGCGCCCTAAGCAGGGCGCTCTGTTTGTCGATGGACTTCCCCAATACCCCATCCGTACGGTTGTCAGCCTAACAACGAGTCGTTTGAAAAGACAAAGCTCCGGCTGCAAGAACAACCGGAACTTTAGGGAGCGGGGCAATCTAGCACACCCCAATAGTTGGTAAAGCTGAACTAAACGAATGGAAGTGCTTCTATTCGTTCAGGTGGTAGATGTATCTGAGTTTCTATAGCCCGTAGTGTTTGCCGAACCAAGGTGAGTGGATGGTTAGGAAATTGGATGTCATATTCAGGCCTCTCAGCCAAGTTCATAAGTTTCCCTGCGGTGAAGGTTGGTTCATATGGATCAGCGGCCCAGCCAATAAAGCCATCATCACCGATCTTTAGTTGGTCTGTGCCCAGCAGCATGTTGGCTACCACAGCTTCGCGCATGCCGGTAACACCACTCTCGCGGGCTTGTACTTTGATTACATAACTGCAACTCTTGAAAGGAATTGTAAGTGAACCAGCGTACAGCACACCATTAGAATTTGTTGGTAGCTTGAATAGCGTTCGAATTAGTGGTGCACCCTCTATTGCACTACGTGTCACTTCCAATATGCCGCCCTCTTGTTGGATTAGGCTCTGACGGTACTTTTGGCGCAACTTTACCTCGTCGGCAGCAGGCGGTAAATCAGGGGGTATGTCGAAAAAATGCAGTGACAATAAAGCTGGTATAGACGGATGCTGCCATTCGCGCAACTCTGCACTAGCTTGGCGCTCTGACCAGCCAAACGTTTCGAATACCAGGGAGTGAATAGTAGGCTTTTTTCGGCCGAACAGCTTTTGAATGAAAAGCATCAAGCAATGATGGTAATGAGCTAAAGTAATATTTGCCGATAGAAATCATGACAGATGATTTTTGCTGCTGCGCATGACGCTACATTAACCACGGCACCAATCACTTCAAAACAAAACCCCGCGCCGGCCTTACAGCCAACGCGGGGTTTCTTGTGTTTAATTGGCTACTGCCAAGCCACTACATCCGGTTGATAATCTCGTCGGCGAACTCACTGCACTTCAGCAAGGTGGCGCCTTCCATCAGACGCTCGAAGTCGTAGGTAACGCGCTTGGAGGCAATGGCAGCTTCGAGGCCTTTGTAGATCAGGTCAGCGGCTTCCTGCCAGCCCAAGTGCTCGAACATCATGGCGCCTGAGAGGATAACTGAGCCGGGGTTAACCTTGTCCTGATTGGCGTACTTGGGGGCGGTGCCGTGGGTAGCTTCGAAGATGGCGTGACCAGTCAGGTAGTTGATGTTGGCACCAGGCGCGATGCCAATACCACCCACAATGGCGGCCAGGGCGTCGGAGATATAGTCGCCGTTCAGGTTCAGGGTAGCCACTACCGAGTACTCGGCGGGGCGGAGCAGAATCTGCTGCAGGAAGGCATCGGCAATGCTGTCCTTGATGAGGATTTTGCCACCATCCAGCGCGGCTTTCTGCTGGGCGTCGGCTACTTCCTGGCCCTGCTTGGCCAGCACTTTATCATATTGAGCCCAGGTGTATACTTTGTCGCCGAACTCACGCTCAGCTAGCTCGTAACCCCAGGTTTTGAAGGCACCCTCGGTGAACTTCATGATGTTGCCCTTGTGCACCAGCGTCACCGAAGGCTTGTTGTGCGAAATGGCGTACTCAATGGCTGCGCGCACCAGCCGCTCCGTGCCTTCCTTTGACACAGGCTTAATGCCGAACGAAGATGTCTCAGGGAAGCGGATTTTCTTTACACCCATCTCGTCCTGCAGGAATTCCAGCATTTTCTGGGCCTGAGGCGTGCCGTTCATGTACTCAATGCCGGCGTAGATATCCTCGGTGTTCTCGCGGAAGATAACCATGTCGGTCAGCTCGGGGTGCTTCACGGGCGAAGGCACGCCCTCAAACCACCGCACGGGGCGCACGCAGGCGTATAGGTCTAATTCCTGGCGCAGGGCCACGTTCAGGCTCCGGATGCCACCGCCCACGGGAGTAGTCAGGGGGCCTTTGATGCCCACCAGGTAGTCGCGGAAAGCATCCAGGGTTTCGTTGGGCAGCCAGTTGCCCGTCTGCTTGAAAGATTTTTCACCAGCCAATACCTCTTTCCACACTAGCTTCCGCGACCCGCCGTAGGCTTTCGCTACTGCCGCGTCAAATACTCGCACGGAAGCCGCCCAAATGTCCGGACCCGTACCGTCGCCCTCAATGAAGGGAATAACGGGTTGGTCTGGAACGTTCAGCTTGCCGTTTTTGATCGTGATTTTCTCTGCCATTGGAAAAAGATGTCAGGTGTTACGTGACAGTTATTTTAGGAGTTGTGGGTTTGGTGGTATCGCGCGGTTAGCCAGAAGGCCACCGGCGAATAGGTCTTAATAGCCGAAAATTTCTTTCAGCGTGAGTTGCTGGACCTGACCATACTTGGCCAGTTCCTTGAAATTGAGGCGGTCTTTGGAGCCAATAACCAGAATGGTCTGGTTCTGACCCTTCACCTTAGCCTGCTGAAACTTCTGCAGGTCTGAGAAGCTCATGTTCTGCGTCTTCTCGTACACGTCGCGGCGCACATCGTAGTCGAGGCCTAGGCGCTTGGCGCGCTCGTAGTTGAACAGCACGTCCGACTTGGTGATGCGCTCCGTAGCAATGCTGTTGCGGATGGCGTTCTTGGCAATCTGCAGGTTGGCTTCGGCCACGGGCATGTCGTTCAGCAGGGCTTCCATGCCGGCCATGGCCTCAGGCAGCTTGTCGCTCTGGGTGCCGATGTAGCTAAGGTTGTAGCTGCTGCGGCCCAGCTTGTCGGCATTAGCGTAGCGCGAAGAAGCCGAGTAGGCCAGCGCCTTCGACTCGCGCAGCTCCTGGAACACAATGCTGCCCATGCTACCCCCGAAATACTCGTTGTAAAGGCTCACCGTCGGCACAATATTGCGGTCATACACGTCGCCCTTCGTCAGGAACAGGATTTCGGCCTGCACCATGTTGTAGTCTACCCAATAGACTTTGCGCGCATTCATGGGTTGCTCGGCGAAGTCTTTATTGGCCGGAACGGGCTTGAGCGTGGCAGGTACTTTGTGGTCGGCGTTCAGGGTAGTTACTAGGCCAGTAGCCGGGCGCGGACCGTAGTACAGCACGCGGTGCTGGTAGGTCGGAATCTGCTTGATGAGTGAAGTAAGTTGCTCCGGCTTCAGGGCTTTCAGCTCTTTCTCGCTCAAGCGGCTGGTGAAGGGGTTCTTCGCGCCATACTTCGCGTAGTTCAGCATGGCCTGATTCAGAATCACGCCTTTGTTGAGCTTAGCATCCTGACGCGACTTCAGCTCACCGGCCACCATGTTCTGCAGAGCCGCAGCATCGGGCTTAGGAGCGTTCAGCAGGCTTTCGAATAGCTGCAGCGCCGGCTCGAAGTTGCTGTCTAGGCCACTCAAGCTCACAAAAATACGGTCCTGGCCGCTGCTCACGGCAAAGGAGCAACCCAATTTGTAGAACTCCTGCTGGAGCTGCTCGGCGTTGTACTTGCCGGTACCCAGGTACTGCAGGTAATCGGCGGCCAAGCCCAGGCGCGGGTCGTTGTTCGTGCCCATATCGAGCACGTAATACAGGTTGAACAGGTTGTTCTCGGCGTTGCGGGTGTAGAACACTGGCACGTCCGAGGTCAGCTTTGTTTCCTGAATATCCTTCTTGTAGTCGAGGAACACCGGCTGCAACTCCGGCGAGGTCATGCTGGTGACCTGCTTGTAGAAGTCGGAGGCTACCTCGCGGTTCACGGGCACCGGGGTAATGGCCGGCTTCACCACTTTCACCTTGTTGGGGTCTTGGCCGGTGCGCTTGTACACGGCCACGTAGCCGGGGCCATAGTACTGGTTGGCCACGCGCACTACTTCCTCCTTTGTGATGGTAGAGAAGTCGTCGAACTGCTTCAGATAGTCTTTCCAATCCTCACGAGCAACAAAAGCCTCCACGAAGGCGCCGGCGCGGGCCTCATTGCTCTCGTAGCTTTTGGTACGCTGCAGTTGCTCGTTGTTGATAATGGCCGGAATCAACCACTCCGGAAAGTCACCCTTTTTCACCTTCTCTAACTGGCCTAGCAGCAGGTCACGCACCTGCTCCAGCTTCTGGCCCTGCCGCGGCGTCGCGTACAGAATGTGGGAAGAGTAGTCGTTGTTGATATCTGTGAACGAGGCGGCGCTCAGTACCACCTGCTTCTGGTTCAGGTTCAGGTCGATGAGGCCAGCCTGGCCGTTGGTCAGGATCTTGTCCAGCATCCGCAGCACCAGCGCATCGCGCGTTGCCGTGCCAGGGAAGCGGTACCCAATCATTACGTTTTCTGCATCGGGGCCAATTACTTCCTTCACGATCGGAGCCGTAATGGGAGCCTCCTTGGCAGGCGTAAAGGCCGGTACCGGCTTGCTGGGGAGCTTGCCAAAATACTGGTCGATGATGCGGATGGTATGGTCGTAATCCAGGTCGCCGGAGAGGCACAGGGCTACGTTGTTGGGCACGTAGTACTGCCCGAAATACTTCTTGATTTCCGTGATGGACGGATTCTGCAAGTGCTCAATCGTCCCGATGGTCGTCTGCGTACCGTACTCGTGCTTCTGAAAGAGGTTGCGGTTCAGCATCTCCAGCTCCTTGCGGAAGTCACTGTCGAGGCCGCGGTTTTTCTCCTCGTACACTGCTTCTAGCTCCGTATGGAACAGGCGTGGCACCATCTCGCCCAGCCGCTCGCTCTGAATGGCGGCCCACTTCTCAATCTGGTTGCTCGGAATGTCCTCTTGGTAGACCGTCTGCTCCACCGAGGTGTACGCATTAGAGCCCTTAGCCCCGATGGCGCCCATCACCTTGTCGTACTCATTCGCTACTGCGTACTTGGCCGCCACGCTCGATACCGAGTCGATCTGGTGGTAAAGCTTTTTGCGGCGCGCAGGGTCAGTTTGGGCACGGTACTGTTCGTAGAGCGCTTCAATCTTATCCAGCTCAACTTTCTCGGCGGCCCAGTTCTGGGTACCTAGCCGGGAAGTGCCCTTGAACACCATGTGCTCTAGGTAGTGCGCTAGGCCAGTGGCGTTGTGCGGATCGTTCTTGGAGCCAGCACGCACGGCCATGTAGGTCTGAATGCGGGGAGCGTCGTCGTAGTCGGAAAGGTAAACGGTCAGGCCGTTATCCAGGGTGTAGATGCGCGCTTTAAGCGGGTCGCCTTCTACGGTTTGGTACTTGTATTCCTTCTGCGCAGGAGTGGCGCTAGCGGCGGCCGGAGCAGTAGTGGCAGTAGTAGCGGCAGGCTTGCTGGTCTGGCATTGAGTGAGACTGAGCGCCGCGAAAGCGGGGAGGAAAAGCAGGAGGGGTTTTTTCACAATATACGCGGACGCAACAAGCAGGGCCTAGGAATAAAGGAATCAAAGATAGGCGGCCCATCCTGGAATAAAAAGCCTGGCCAAGGCGCCACGCCCCTGAAGTGCGAAATTTTGCGTATGAGAAACAGGCGTAATTAGGGGGTGTAGTGGCTCTAATAAACAAGCCCACCACTAGGTCAAGAGGTGGGCTCGTGAAGAAGGAAATTCTGTTGCAGGTAAGCGCGGCTAAGTGGCCTAGAAATCGGCGTCGAGGCCTAGGCGCTGCTTCATTTCCGAGAGCATGGGGTATTTCTCCATTAGGTACTCCAGCTTGTCGGAGGAGGTGTACAGCTTCCGGCCAGTATCCACACGCTCGTTTACTTCTACCTGCACGTTGAGGCGAGGGTAACCGGTGCGGCGGCGCAGTTCCCCCAAGAAACCAGCCCTGAACTCGTTGAACTGGTCTTCCTGCACGGGGTTATCCACGCGGAGCAGAATTACATGCTGCTCGTTGGCCTGCACGGGGCGATTGAGCACGCTGTACTCGCTCATGCTGCTTTGCTTACGCTCTTCCAGCAACTCGGCCCACACGCGCTGTAATACGGCATCGTTCACGGGCGCTAGGCCAGTAGTGGGGCCGCTCGGCTCCGTCTCAACCGCGGCGGCCTTACCAGCGGCCTGCTGCTCCAATTGTGCCTTCAGGGCGTTGAGGCTGCCCAAGCCCGGAATTTTGCTGCCTAGGCCTAGTGGTTTACCCGTGGGCATGCCGGGGCGGGGTGGCGGCAGAGGAGCGGCTGTTACCGGAACTTGCCCGGGCTCGTGGCCCGCTACGCTGGGCTTACCAATTTCCACGTGCGGCACGGTGTCGCGTGGCATTGGGGTAGGAGGTACCACGGTGGCTTCCTCGTTCTCTATGCTGGGGGTGCTGTGCAACTCCTCCACGCCACTTTCCACGGGCACAATAGGCTCGGGGTCGGCGGGGGCGTGAGCTAGTTGATTGTTAGTTGCTGGTTGCTGATTGCTGGTAGGCGGAGCTGGCGCGGGTGCGCTGGGGCGGGCGTAAGCAGCGGGAGCTTCAGCAGTGCCATCGGCTATCAGCTGGCTATCTGTAGGCGTTGAAGTGGCGGCCGCTGGGGCTACGCTACTTTTTTTTTTAGCCTCGCCGTTGCTGGCTGAGGCGGGGCCGGCACCCATGTCGCGGGCAAACTGCACGGCGCCGTTTAGGTAGGCCAGCTTCATCAGCATCAGCTCCACGTGCAGGCGTTGGTTTTTGGCCTGCTTGAACTCCCGGTCACATTGGCTTACCAAGTTTAGGGCCGACAGCAGGAAGGCTAGCGGCGCAGCCTGGGCCTGCTGCACGTAGCGCGCCCGAATGTTGTCGGATACCTCCAGCAGCTGTACTGTCACGGGGTCTTTGCACACCAGTAGGCCCCGCAGGTGCTCGGCGGCGCCCACCACAAAGTTGTGCAGATCAAAGCCGTTTTGCACCACTTCCTCCAGCAGTAGCAGCGTCTGCGACAGGTTCTCCGTCAGCAGGGCATCAACCAGCCGGAAGTAATACTCATAATCCAGAATGTGCAGGTTTTGCACCACGTCTTTATAGCGCAGATCGTGGCCTGAGAAGGTCACCATCTGGTCGAACATGCTCAGCGCGTCGCGTAGGCCACCATCTGCCTTCTGGGCCAGCAGGTGTAGGGCGTCGTCCTCGGCCTTGATGTGCTCCTGAGTGGCCACATAGCGCAGGTGCCCCCGGATGTCCTCCACCCGAATCCGGTTGAAGTCGAAGATCTGGCAGCGCGAAAGAATGGTCGGGATGATCTTATGCCGCTCGGTGGTAGCCAGAATAAAAATGGCGTAGCTTGGCGGCTCTTCCAGGGTTTTTAGGAAGGCGTTGAAGGCCGCATTCGAGAGCATATGCACCTCGTCGATGATGTACACCTTGAAGCGGCCCTGCTGCGGGGCGTAGCGCACCTGTTCCACCAAGCTCCGGATGTCTTCCACGGAGTTGTTAGAAGCTGCATCCAGCTCGTGCACGTTGAAGGAGGCATTTTCCTGGAAGGCTCGGCAGGAGCTGCACTTGCCGCAGGCTTCCAGCTCGAAGGGCGTGTTGTCGGGGTCGGCAGCCTGCTGCAGCACCTCGGGCACAATTTCAGGCTGAGCTTGCAACAGCTCTGAAACCGGCCGGCCTTTGCGCACGTGCTCCTCTACAAACTCGCAGTTAATGGTCTTAGCTAGAATACGCGCGCAGGTGGTTTTGCCCACTCCGCGCGGACCACAAAACAAGAACGCTTGCGCCAGATGCTGGCTAGCAATAGCGTTCTGCAACGTGGTGGTAACGTGCTGCTGCCCAACTACGCTGCGAAACGTAGCGGGACGGTATTTCCGGGCCGAAACAACGAAATTCTCCATAAGTCCTGGCTACAAAGATACCCCTAAAAGCCGGGGTTTGGAAGCCAGGCCGGTGCCTTATTGCCCCGCCACCCCCAATACCCGGCATAGTGCCGCGGTACGGTTGTCTACCTCCAGCTTTGCATAAATTTTCTGCAGATGGTTCTGCACGGTGCGGGGGCTGATACCACAGGCGCGGCTAATTTCCTTATCCGCCAGCCCGTGCATGAGGTGGCCTAGAATCACGGTTTCGCGTGGGGTAAGCCTCTGGGTAGCGGCCGGGGCTGCGGCGGGTTGAGGGTGGCGCAGCTCTTGCAACGTGTGGTGCAGGCGCACGGCGGCCTGGAAGTGAGGCACCAGCAATTGCAACAGCGTCTGGTCGGCTGGGGTAAAGTCGTGGTGGGAGCGGTTAACGGCGCAAGTAATCCAGCCGTAGTGCACCACCGGCAAGCCGACTATCAGCTGGTGAGTAATGGCCAGTGGCCGGTAGAACTCATAATGCAGTGCTGTGCCCTGAAAGCGTTGGAGCGGCCCCGCATCGGAGGTGCGCAGGGGCTGGTTGTAGTGTTGCCCAATGATGGCCGGAAACAACGGATGCTCTGGCAAATGCGCGGCCAGCATCGGAAAAGCTAGTGCGGAGAACATGGCTTCCGGAAAAGCACCTAGGTGGCCTACGCGTCCGCTGGGGTCATGCCCGTCAAAGCACGCCGTTTCGCCCCCAATGGCCAAGGCCGCCGCCTCCGAAAGTCGGTCGAACAAGCTAGCGGACTCTGGCTCGGCATAGACGAGGGCAATAGCCCGGTTCAGACGCAGAAAATCGGCGGTGCGAAGACGAAACATGGCAGCGCAGGAAAGGCTAACAGTGACGGTTTATAAAGAATAGGGCATAGGTAATATTACTCATTTTCTGAATGATAGCAGCGTGTAGTTTTGAAAGAAGTAGCTGGCACGCAAGAGAATACCCTTACCTCGTTGCCGCCGCTGGTGCCCACCTCTGCCGCTTTCCCTTCACTTCTACTTAACTGCTATGCTTCCCTCTCTACGTTTTGTGCCGGCGCTTCTGCTGGCCGCCACGGCCGCGCTAGGCCAGCCCGCCGCGCCATCGGTACCCGCCACCGACACATACTTTGGGGTAAAGGTGACGGACCCGTATCGTAACCTGGAAAACCTCACCGACCCCGCCGTGCAAACCTGGATGAAAGCCCAGGCCGCCTACGCCCGCCAGATACTGGATGCTTTACCGGGCCGGCAAGGCCTCATTGAGAAGATGCAGGACTTCGACCAGCGCAAGGCTTCGGTAGTAGGCCGGCAGGTGTTCATTGCCGACAACGACCGATACTTCTACCTTAAAACCCGGCCCCAAGACCAGCAGCCCAAGCTCTACTACCGCGAAGGATACCGGGGCACCGAAAAGCTGCTCTTCGATCCGGAAAATTTTGAGGCGGGCAAGGTGTATACCATCAATGAGTTTTCAGCCGCCCATGATGGCAGCAAGGTGGCGTTTGCGCTAAGTGAAAAGGGCAGCGAAATAGGGGTGGTGCGCATTCTGGATGTGAAAACTCAGCAGCTGTATCCAGAAGTAATTGAGCGACCCTGGGGCAGTGGCGAGTGGCTGCCAGACAACGCCAGCTTTACCTACACGCCCCTCAACAGCGCCGATGTTAAAGACCCGGCGGCCCGCCTCAACACGCAAGCCTACCTGCACCGCGTGGGCACGCCCCAAAGCCAGGACCAGGCCATCTTCTCGGCTAAGCTTTACCCGAAGTTGAACATCAAACCGGCTGAGTACGCCTACGCTGGCGTGGACCGCGACACGAAACTGGCCTACGGAGTTTTGTATACCGTTGACCGCTACCTGTACGGCTACTACGCCCCCGCCGCTACTCTTACCAAGCCCACCATTCCGTGGCAGCCGCTCTTCAAACCCGAGCAGGAGGTGACCAATTTTGTCTCAGACCAGCAGTACATCTATTTCACCACCTCCAAGAATACCCCGCGCGAGAAAATTATGCGCATGCCCGCCGCCAAGCCCGATGTAGCCACGGCGGAGCTGCTAGTGCCCGAAAGCCCCAACGAAGCCATCAACGACAGCGAACTGAAAGCAACTAAGGACGGGCTCTATTTTGTGCGCACTCGCAACGGCGTTGAAGCCAAGCTGTATTTTGTGGCTAAGGGCAGTAAAACGGTGCAGGAAATTAAGCTACCCCAAACCGTGGGTACGCTCACCCTGCAGGGCAAAAACGCGCAGTCGTCGGACTTGTGGGTGAATATGGTGGGCTGGACTACCGACCGGAAGCGTTACCGCTACACGCCGGCTACCCGGCAGTTCACCTCTGAGCCCCTGTCGACGGAGGTAGAGTATCCTGAGTTTGCCGACTTCACCGTTGAGGAGCTAATGGTACCCTCGCATGATGGGGTGATGGTACCGCTATCATTGGTGTATAAGAAGGGCACGCCGCGCAATGGCTCTGCTCCGGCCCTGATGGTAGGTTACGGTGCCTATTCCAAGTCTACGGGGCCATTTTTCTACCCACCTTATTTGCTTTGGGCTCTGCAGGGCGGTGTGCTAGCCGTGCCGCACGTGCGTGGCGGCGGTGAGCTAGGGGAGGCCTGGCACAAAGCCGGGCAGAAAACTACCAAGCCTAATACCTGGAAAGACCTCATTGCCTGCGCCGACTACTTAGTGCAGAAACAGTATACTGGCCTAGGCAAGATTGCCATCAACGGGGGCAGCGCCGGCGGCATCCTCATTGGCCGGGCCATGACGGAGCGTCCCGATTTGTTTGCCGCCGCCATTCCGGAAGTAGGCTGCCTGAACGCCGTTCGAATGGAAAACTCCCCCAATGGCCCCGCGAATACGCCCGAGTTTGGCACCGTGCAGAAGGACGATGAGTGCAAGGCTCTGCTGGAAATGGATGCCTACTACCACTTAGTGTCCGGCACCAAGTACCCGGCTACGCTGGTAACGGCCGGCATGAACGACCCGCGCGTAATTGCCTGGCAGCCCGCCAAGTTTGCCGCCCGCTTGCAGGCCAGTACCACATCGGGCAAGCCTGTCCTGTTCTTCACCGACTACGAAGCCGGCCACGGCATCGGCGACTCCAAGCAAAAGCAGTTCGAGACCATGGCCGACCTGCTAGCCTTTAGCTTATGGCAAACTGGACAACCCGGTTTCCAGCCAAAAAGCGCCGCCATGAAGTAGCCGACGTTTAGTTAGGGCGAAGCATCTCTACCGCTTCGCTAGGCCAGTCAGTAGTCAGCGGTAGAGATGCTTTGACCAGTTCAGTAGTACGTACTTTCTCTTGAGGTTATACGCTGATTGTAGGTCACTCCCGTCTACTGCCTTATCGCTAAACAGACTGGCCTAGCGGGAACATTTTAGGGCAAAAGCAACGTTTTCTCCCTGATGTGCGTACATTCGCACCCCGCTATTTGTGGCGGAAATCGTTCTTTACCAATTGGGGCTGACCGGAATTGACAGCTTGTGCAGGTCGCGAGTAAGCGTGTCGGGAGTTGGATGAATCTCCCGTTAAAAAGTCGTCCAAACAACAACCGGCGAGTATAGCTACGCCATGGCTGCCTAATCTAGGTATTAGGTAAATGCCATCGTCCCGCATCCGTCCTCCTTCTCACGGGTGAGTTCGGGGCGTCGTAAGTAGTAGGATAGTCTTGGGGGCGCTGCGACTCCAAGGCGAAACTCAAGCAGATAAGGACAAACCAAGGGCCTGATGTGCGCCTGGGATGTCTCGAAAATTCAAGCATAGATACACACGTAGAAAGCTCGACGGCTTCCTTGTCTGGACCAGGGTTCGAATCCCTGCAGCTCCACTGAATCCCGCTTTACGCTACCGTAGAGCGGGATTTTTGTTTTCTACTGCCAGTTTTACTGCCGATTATAGAAAAGCATGACTGAAAATCTACGCTACATCGGGCCCACAACTGGGGACTTTCACCAAGGGGAGGTATACAGCACGACTGTTTCTATCCAGAATGAAATGTACTGGCTCAGTGAAGAGGGAAGGCAGGGCCACCCCTACAGCAGTCTAGCTGATTTACTGCGCTACTGGCAGCCGGCTTCGGCACCTTGGACGCCACGCGACCCGAACGGGCAAGCACTAGCGGATGAGGGAGTAGCACTGAGCTAGTATGCCTCCCTTTGTTCGCTATCAGTATGAGGTGCGCAGTGTCGTGCGGGTGACGAGTGACCCAAAGCACGCGTGGCAAGTGACGTGGCGCGGCTCCCTCCTGTGTGCTGACCGTATCCGTCGGCCCGTGTACAGGCTGGATAACGAGTACTGGGATGTATACTTTGAGGATGAGCTACGCTCGGCGTGGAATGGCATGTAAAAGCCCCGGGCTTTTTATTGGCTTCAGTTAGGGAGATCAGGAACGGGTGCACGACTGGCTAGCGGTCTAGGGGTAACAGGTATAGCGTATATTGCCTGCCCATTCTACACTTCTTCTATGAAAATTGCTATCATCGGCGCTTCCAGCTTTCTAGCCTCCTATCTCATCGATACCCTTGGCCAGGGCCATACCCTCACTTTGTTTAGCCGCACCACCCCAGGGGTCGGCCATGCGTTCGTGCCGTTCTCCGTACCTGAGCAACCCTTAGACCCGGCTACCTTACTAGGTCAAGACGTGGTGATCTACTGCGCCGCGGCGGGAGTGCAGGCTAAAACACCCGAGGAGAAAAGTATCACCCAGGAAGTAAACGCCGTGCTGCCGATTCGTCTGCTGGCCTACTTGGAAGAGCACAAGTGGCAGGGCAAGTGGATTAGCTTCGGTTCCTTTTGGGAGATTGGCACCAACGAGGAAATGCGCGGCTTCACGGAGGAAGAAATAGTACGCAGTGAGCGGCCCGTGCCGAATCTGTATTGCGAGTCCAAACGAATGCTCTCGCAGTACATCGCCCTGCCTAGTGTTGGGGTGCTGGCCTACCACCTGATTCTACCAACGATCTACGGGGTGCGGGAAAACCCGAACCGCTTCATCCCTTACATCATCCGCAGCCTACAGGAAGGCACCACCCCGAAACTCTCGGCAGGCCAGCAGGTGCGCGAGTACATTCACGCCACCGACGTAGCTAGCTTGGTGGATATTATTGTAACGGGCAGCTACCCCGCTGGTATCTACAATGCCAGCAATGGAGAGCGGTTTAAGATGGCTGACGTAGCGCAGCTGCTGTTCGGCCTGTTCGAGCAGGATGCCACGCCCGCCCTCGGTACGCTGGAAACCAGAGACGAGAGCATGCCAGTCTTACTCCTGAACTACGATAAGGTGTGGTCTACCATTCCTGAGTGGAATGCCAAAGTATCGCTTAAAAAAGGAATTAAGGAGTACCTAGTGAAGGAAGCAGTAAGCGCGTAACGAAAAAGCCCTGGCTACTTGGGGTAGCCAGGGCTTTCTGTTGTCGTTATGGTAAGGGAGAGTAAGGTTACCAAAAATACCAGATAGCTGCAATGGCTATCACTGTATAGGTAAGCCAGCCTAGTTTCGTGGTGGGGTTGAAGAACAGCAGGAAGCCATCAACTAAGCCTTCTAGGTAATCGTCGTGGTCGTCCATAGCTTACTTTGTCTGATTCTAAAAGGGGGCTACAGCCAGCGCATAGCTGCGTAGTTGATTGTTAAATGCAGGGTATTATCAATGATTACCATAAGCCAGAACGCCATGTAGGGCGGCTTACTTTCGGCATATCCAAAAGGCCCCACTACCTCAATCCGATTATATATTCGTATCCAATACAACGCCAACCGATAGCGGTCAATCAGGAAGTGTGTGCCAAATATGACAGCCCAAGCCAGCGGCGAAGGTGCAATTAGGGTAAAAGGCAGCGCGTACAGCAGAGCGTGAACAAAGGCGGGCCAATGGGCTTTTGTCTTGTTCTGTGCCATCCAATCGTTTTGCAACACGTAGTCGCCCAACAAGTGCAGAAGTATTTGCTCCATACTTATGTGTTAGTAGTAAGAATTGGTTGCTTCATAATCTTCTGGCAGCCAGGGCATACATACCCAAAGCGCCCTGTGTTTGCCCAGCCCTTATTAGTTAATTGGTCAGGCAGAATCAATACGCCTTTACCTAAGTCCTCCACCATAAGGCACACGCCACAGGTAGCCAGCCACGGGTTGGGGTTATCCCAAAGAGAGGCCGATGCCTCACGCATTACACCTCCTTTTCTTTGATTGCTAGTTGCGCCTGAAGCATCAACAACAACAGGCGGCGCGTCTAAGCAAACAGGATTGCCAGTGGGTTCCACCCCATAAGAACGCCTTACAATTCGTGCAGCCCTAGCGTCCCCTTCTTGGTCGAAATGCGTGGCTATAAGGGCGGCATAGCCTACCACTTTTTGCGTGTCACCAGCTAATGCGGCTTCTACAATCTTGGCTACTTGAACGGCGTTGCTCATGTATAAATATACGCATAATCATTGGGTTAATCTATTGATAATCAGTATATTTATCCACAATTTACCAACATATTAACACGAAGAAGCCGGGCTGCAGTCCCGGCTTCCCTCCGAATATACCCTCGGGCGCGGGCGTGCGTTCCCGCAGAGGTATCCTGGCCTACGTCGCCACCATGAAAACGGGGCCAGTGATGTTGTTAGGCCAGCTTCCAGCGGGCCGGTACCCAGGCCCACTTGCTGGCACGATTGCGTAGTATCCAGCCACCGGTAGCGCTGGCCAGCACCAGCCCAGCATACACGTACCAGGGCGGGCCCGCTTCTTTCGTGCTGACCGTCGGCGTGTTGCCCTTGCCGATACCCGCGGCTCCACCATCAGCGCCGGCTTCCCGGTTGTCGGTGGCCTTGTTCTGCTCACCCAGCTGCACTGGGGCTTCGGTCTTACTAGGCACGGCGGCCATGTTGCCTTCGCCTACCTGGTAGATAATGGTACTGTTCTTTACCTTCTGCTTACCCGAGCCGCCGAATACCTTGGCTAGCACTTTACCGGCGGCGGTCTTGGGCAGTTGGGGGCTTAGAGACTTGGCCACCTGATTCTGGTAGTTAGCGGCCTTATACGGCTGGTCGCGTACGTACTTGGTGGTATCCTCCGAGCTTGCATCTGACACAGTGTCGGTTGCTACATTTCGACCACTGGCGCAGCTGCTTAGGCCAATAGCTATTCCAAGGCCAAAGCCGAGAAGAAGAATGCCCACCACAATGAGTAGCAGTAAGCGGCCGTAGCCGTTGAGTTTAGGTGTATCCATCTTAGTAATTCCAGTTAGCCGCCGCGTAGATGTCAGTAGCAGCGTAAAACGTGCGATGCATACCGGCATTGGTGCCCCGCCCTTCATTACCCCCAATGCACCAAGCCCCGCGCGCAGGCCGGCCCTTGCGCACGGCTCGGGCCAGTTCCACGCAGGCCGTGATGTGCGCAATGCGCCCCCGGCTGGCAGAGTAAATGCCTATTTTGTGGCCTACCTGCACGCTATCAAAGCTGCCTACTTTGCCCTTAAGCACGTTGCGCTTCGAGTCGAGGAACCAGTTGTAGGAACCGCCGGCACCTTTAGGCCTAGGCAGCCCGCAACGCTTCTGGGCTTCGGCCTGGGTGAAGCCGCACCACTCATTGCCGCGCACCCCGCCGTTTTCCAGAATAATTCGGGTAACGGCTGGGCCATCGTTGCGGCCGGTGGCCTCACGTATCCATAGGTTGGCAGTGAGCCACTTGGTGGTACAGGTTGCATTCTGCGCTTGCACCACTCGGCTGGGCTGGGCCTGAGCAGCCCACACCGCCACCAAGGAGTAGAACAGCCAGAAGCCTAGCACACGCCATATAAAACGGTGATGATCTGCCAGTATCATGCGCATACCCTTAGACAATGAGAGCAGCAGCAATGATGGAAGCGCAGGCCAAAGCAATGAGCTGCCAGCGGCCTTGCTGATATTCCTTGAACCGTTCGTACTCGCTTAGATAGCCGAACTCGCGGGCATAATATTTCTTTGCCCAACGCTTAGCAGGCTTTGCTGTGATGCTCTGAGCCAGCCACACCAGGCCAATAAACAGAAAGAAGTAGCCAGCAGCGAACAGAAATTTGCTGCCTGTGCCGGCGGGTACCCAGCCGCTGGCCTGCTTCACCGTGTCCACCTCGGCACTGGTCATGTTGTCGGGGGCTTTCTGCGCTACTTGGTGCAGGTCGACGCCATTGAGTGCTGCCGTTACCTGCAGCAGTACCTGTTGGCCATAGAGTACGCCTAGGCCGATGGCGAAGAAGATAGCGAAGGTGAGCCAGTTGCTACGTAGCGAGCTGATGAGGCGCTTAAAAAGAGAGGGTTGCATAGTGTATTAGTGATTAGGTTTGAATTTTCCACTGGCCTTCTGCACTTCGATGAAGACATCAAAGGCATGCACGCTTTTGCGTAGGACTTCATTTTCTTCTTCCAGCTTGTCCTGCCGCTCTTTCAGGTAGTCGACGACAACCCGGTCTTCCTTGCGCTCCATCCGCATTTCCGTCACCAGTTTGGTCAGGGCCAGCACCGCTTCCTTGGTGTCCTTGTTGGTGGCGTCCGTCGTGGCCTGGTTGCGGTTGATGAACCACAGCACGAAGGCTAGGCTCACGGTGATGAATCCCCCCACTACCACGTTCGGCACGGCCAACGCAGCATCCAGCAGCACAACAGAGAGGGTATAAGTAGGAAGCACGGCGATACAGGCAGCTAGAAACGGGGTTGGGAGAAGAGGGAAGCCGGCTACCACCTGTTGCCAGCTGGGCGGAGGCCAGAGCAGTGGGTACCGAGGGGCATAGCGAGGCAGGCAGATCGAATAGGTCATAGTGCAGGCGTTGGTAAGCGGGCACAGTGGGGCACTAGGTGTTGGGCAGGTCGAGAATTAGCGGCGGTAGGCGGGTCGGCCAATGGCCTGCACCACGACCGAGGCCGTGCGCAGGGCGGGCTGCGAGTCGCCGCAGTGGGCGCGGTCCGGATAGAAGCCGGCAAAGCTGGAAGCGTGGGCAATGAGCCAGCTGCGGAGCTCTACCTCGTAGCTCAGCGCGCGGCCATCGAAGATGCTTACCTGGCTGGCCAGCGTGCGCGCATCGACAGATGTGGAGTAGTCGCTATTTTTCTGCCGCAGGCCCGCGCGGGTAAGCGAAGTTTGCGAGAAAGGCCAGAACTGAGCCAGCGCCCCATACACAAGCACGGGTAGCGCATGACTATGCAGTTCTAGCCAATCATTGCCTAACTCTTCTGCCTTGTGCAGGCGCACCAGCTCGGCATACAACTGCTCACCCAGGGCCTTTTTCAGGCGCCGCTGGGCTTCATGCATGTGCGGCTCCAAGCGGCCTTCATCTAGTTCGGGTAGCTCCTGGTAAGGAGCGAAATCATCGCGGCTAAACAGCAGGTGTTCCATTGTTCGGGGCAGGTTCAGCGGTGCCCCCGGCCAGCTTGGCCGCTTGCTCCAGCGTCAGGTTTTGAATCGAGAAATCCTTCAGGTCGCGAAAGGGGAAAGAGCCATCAGCCCGCTGGAAGTCGCGGAACACGGCTTCGAAGCCGCGTTCAATGGCGCGCTGGGCCGAGTTGACCACCAGCGTTTGCACGTAGAGCACCGCATCTTGCAGCTCCTGTAGACTACCCAGCTTGCCCGAGATTTCACGGCCTAGCAGTACCCCCGGCATCTGCATGGCTTCGCGGATATTCTGCTTAATGGCATCCTCATCCGTCACGTAGCGCTTGCTGGCGTCTGGGGCCTGAAGCGTGTCTACATCGGGCTTTAAGTCTTTGGAAGCAGCGTACTGCACCAGAATACGGCCACCATCAGGGCCTACAAACACCCCGTACTTGACTCCATTAGCTTCTAAAATCTCCGCAGATGGATTAGCATTCCCATATTCGGTAATCATGACTTGAGCGGAGTAACCCGAATCCAGGTCCCGGGCGCGGCTGCGCTTCAAGTTGGGCTCCGAGTACACGTCATCGAGCACGGCATCAATCAGCGGCCTGGGGTGCAGGTAAGCGCCCGTGCGCTTCTGAAACCAGTAATAGATTTCGCCGGGGTAGCCTTTCAGGCCCACCACTTCGCCCTTCTCATTCTGCCAGTTGATGGCCCGCTCTAGGCGAGCTTCTGGTTTTTCCCGCGGGTTGTACACGGGCACCTTCTGTAGCCCAGAACGGCTGGCATAGGTAGCACCCCGCCGGGCCACGGCCGCCGGATTGCGCACCAGACCCGCCCAGCGGGTCACGCCATCGGCATCCGGATAATATGGCCGCACCTGCTCTTTCGGCTGGTGCAGCACCTCGCAGGGGTAGCCGTTGGCGTTGATGTTCACGCGCACCGCCCAGCCTTCCAGATAGCCCGTATTGTTGGCTACGGGCTGCAGCAGCGCATCGACAGTGCCCCCGGCCCGGTCAATCACGGCCCGGTAAAAGGTCTGATCCGTAAAGCCGTTGCCCTCAATAAACTGCGACTTGCGCTCGGCACATACCGTGGCCGTGCCGCTGCCCGCATAGGCAGCTAGTAGGCGCTGCGGATACTGGTTGTCATCACCCCACTTGGGGTAATCAGTCGGGGTTGTGAGCGTGATGATGTCGGGCCGCAGGGGTGCCTGGGCTTTAATCACCTGCCGCTGAGCCTGGGCAAGGGGAGCAAGAGTTTCAGAAGCAGTGGACACAGTGAAGAGAAGTAGGCAGAGGGTAGCAAAAAGGCCCGCCCCGAAGTGCGGTGCGGGCCTTTTCGGGCTTTAGAAGAAGCTGGGGCTTACTTGGCGCGGAAGGCTAGCAAGGCTTTGATGAGCTCGCCTTTGTTGGGGAAGCTCTTAGCGTCGCCTTCCTTCACCTCATCGGTGTAGAGCGCATCCAGCTCTTCCCGCTTGAGGCCATCTAGCTTGGCATACTCGGCTTTGTATTCGTCGCTCTGCTCATTGGCCAGCGGGTTCACCGTCGTCGTTACCGTGGTAGTGGTGGTGCCAGTACCCGTTGACTCAGTGGCAACCTTCAGCGCTTCTACTGCCGCAGCTTGCTCCGCTACGAATGCCTGGCCCTCGTCTTCGGAAATACCGAAGTGCACGGCGGCGGCGGGGTCAGCCTTCAGGATCATGGCCACGCGGGCATCCGTCAGGTTCTCATTGGAGAAGACCACTGGCGAGTTGTGCGGGCGGTAGGTTTTGCTCTTGTCGGTAAACGAGTACTTGCGCTCTGCGCTGGGCGTGGCAGTGGACATAACAGTAGGAAATGAAGTGGAGGAATCCGTTGAAGTGGTGCGCAGGTAGCGCAGAATAGCCTGGAAGGCTTCTGCCACGCACTTATAGCAGCTCACCCGCACGGGTTCCGCTGCTGGGTATAGGGCGGCGTGTACGGCGGCCAGTTCGGAAGATTCGGTGCGGCTCAGGCCCGCCAGTTTGATCTGACGAGCCCTATCCACCCACTCCCCCTTCATCTGGCTCATGCTGTGTACAGCGCCTCGAAGGCAGTTTTGGTAGCGGCGGCATCGTAGACGCCATCTGTCAGCACCATGAAGTAGTCTTCCAGGCCCTTCTCTTTATCAGAAGAAAGCGTGGTAGAAATAGCGCCCCCGAGGTCAGCATCTGCTGAATCCTTTTTCATGGCGGAAGGGCGCAGGCCGTTGTTGAGGCCCAGTACTTTGTAGTAGCCGTTGTTGTCCGGCGTAACCGTCACAACACCTTCCGTATCAGCGGCTAAATCTTCCATCGTTTCGGCACCGGCTGGGCCCGGGTCGAAGGCCACGGTGTCGAATTCATGCTTGTAGCTGGGGCCGTAGCGACCAGGCACCAGTTCCGCACGGGCGGCGTTGCTGTCGCCCATGCCTTCGAACAAGAAACCCTTCTTGCCCGCGGCCAGCGTGAACGTAACGGCCTTTTTCAAGGTCGAGTCACGCTGAACACCAGCCAGATCGGCCTTGCGAATGATTACGGCTAGTGGCTTGATACCGGCAACACCGGTTTCGCAGGCGCCAGCCATGCCTTTTTTGAGTTGACGGCAGGATGCCATATGTCGAGTCTCCTATGAAATGAGTGTGAAGAATGGCCCCGACCTAAGTGGCCGGGGCGTTTTCATCTAGGATAGGCTTAGTAGGCAGCCAGCATCAAGTCCGAGCTCATCACCTTCACGTCCATCTTGAACATGGCGCGCAGGTGCGTTTCGCGGTCTTTGCGGTCATAGAAGGCATCGACCTCCGTAGCGGCATCGTAGCTATCGAAGCCCGCGCGCAGGTTGCGGCGCGTGGTCAGGATGGCCCGGTGGGGCAAGTCGATTTTGCCGTTCAGCTTGAAGTCAGACTTCAGAAGCTTGTCAAGGTCCTTGATCTTGATGATCGGAATGTCGCGGAAGGTGGGCGCCACCAAGCGGCCCTCCTGCAGCTCCCAGCTCACCTGAACCTTGTCATTCGACTCGCGGTAGTCCTGCCAGTTCTTGGCAATGGAGCTGGTGACCAGCAACACCTTATCGTCAGCGTCTTCCAGATCGCCTTCGGCCGCGTTGTCGAGCGCCTTGAAAATTTTGTAGGACTCGCCGGCGGGCAGCTCCTGATCAGCCGACTGGTTAGCCGTGATTTCGTAGGCGCGGTTCTCCGCACCGGCAGCAATCACCTGGGTGAAAGCGCCATCTACGGCGTTGTAGTTTTTCACGTCATCGGCGCCCTTCGTGAGCTGAGCTGCCGTGATGGCCTTATTGCCCAGCAGGGCGAAGCGGTAGATGTCGCGGCGGATAGCGCTAATGAACATATCCTGCACGAACTCATTCCAGTAGTCTACCGTCTGCTCAGTACCGGCGTCGCCTGGTACCAGGTTGCCGGTTTTGATCTTGATGAGCGCATTTTGCAGATCATCTCGTTTGTAGCCTACATCCAGACCCCAGGCCATGAAGGTGCGGTCCAGGTCGGTGGCGCATTCCTTGATCCAGGCCAGCATGGGCATGGGGTCCCAGGTCAGCTTGTCGAAGGGAATACGGGGCGTGGTAGGCTGCGCGCCGCAACCGGGGTCGAGGTGCGTTACCTTCTCGAAGCGGCCCACGAAGGGCACGTCCATCTTGGCTTTGATGCCATCCTCAATCACCATGATGGCGTTGAGCTCAGGATCTTCCTGAATGAACTTGAGAATGAAGGCACGGAACTCTTCCGGGCCGTAGAAGGGCGCGTTACCCGTCACCCAGGCGTAATCCAGAATCTTGTCAGCCATGGCTGTAGTCGTGTGAAATAAGAGGTTGAAAGAAGCGGGCCTGGATTACAGGCGACGGTTTTGCTTTTGCTTTTCGGCCCGGCGGTCAGCCGCTGACTGGCCGGTAGCTATGATCTGCATTTTGCCCTGCTGGGAAGCCGTGATGACGGTGTCGGGCTCTACCACACCCTGGCTACCTGTAGCAGCGGCAATGGTGTTAATGCGGCGGGCGGTGCTGGCCTGGGTTTCCTTGATCGTCTTCACCTCATTGGCCAGATTGGTGATAGCCGTCAGCACTTGCGTCATGGCAGCGTCCTGATCAGCAGAGGCGGTAGCACTGGCATCCACTGTGGGGGTGATGACAGTAATAAGCTCCGCGGCTACGGTGATGGTGTTGCCATCGGTCAGCACGTAGTCACCATCGGCAATCGGGTCGTTGGGCGAATCTGCACCCGTTACTTTGTCGCCTACTTGGTAGGCATCCCGATCACCAGTGTCAATGGTGAGCTCACCTTTATCAGACTCTACTGCGAGGGCAACAGGTGCGGTAGTAGAAGCTTGGGCGATGGCGGGTTTGCTGGCACCAGAAACGGCAGCAGTCATCAAGGCGAGGGCCGCGTTAAATTTAGACATGAGGGTTTGCGCCCAGTTGGGCGTATCATCGGTGGAAGAAGAAGCAGAGGAAGCAGAGGAAGCCGCCTTGATCGGCAGCGTAGCAAGGGCCGTTACTGGCTTGAGCACCAGTGTGGCAAAGCCGAGGGCCACCATATCTTCGGGCGTTACCAGCTTTTCTTCGGCCATGCGGGCCGCAATCACGTCGGCAGGCTGGCCCGTGCGTTCGGCGCTTATATCAATCAGTTGCTGCTGACAAGCGGCCATGTCGTTGGCCCACTGCTGCGCCTCGGCAGCGGTAGCCCAGTCGCACCCACCACGGGGCAAGTGAATCAGGCACTCGGTATGCTCGTGAATTAAGCGGCGCGAACCCGCCAGCAGGATAATGGTGGCAATGCTGGAGCACTGGCCAATGGCCTCGGTAGTTACCGTGATGTCCGGGCCCAGGCTACGTAAGTGGTCATAAATGCCCAGGCCTTTATCTACCCGCCCACCTTCGGAATTGATGGTCACTCGCACCGAGTCAAATGGCTTCTGCCATTCGAGCTGCATGATGACATCTTCCAGCATGGTATAGGGGTAGGTATTACCCGCCTCACTGGCACTGCCTACAATCGGACCGCTAATAAGAACCTTCGCTTCGGACATGCCACGAAGGTGCTAGGACTATTCCGCGAAAGTTGGGCTATTGTATCACCATTCTGATACAGGAAGTTATCTTAAGGGCGTTTTACTACTTAGCCTATTCTTAGCCCGATGCAATCCTACTTCCAACTGGCTGCTCTGGCAGGCCTACTGCTACTCAACGGCTGTGCCACCACGGCCAAACAGGCACCCATAGCGCGCAAGCTGATTCCCGTAGAAATTCAAACGACGAATGTGGGGAAAGGGCCGGGCGAGTGTACTGCCTTTTTGCTTGACTACTCTATTTACGAAACGGCCAAGGCTCGACACAAGAGCATTTATTGGCGCAAGGATATGGAGCCAGGTACGCAACGCTACAACTTGGGCCCCTTGGAAGATGGGCAGACGTACTACTTGGTCGTCAACTACAACTCCGGGGCACAAAACCTGTATCCGCTACCACAACCAGGGGAGTACTTAGAAGCAGAAATTTTCGCGGATGGCAAAAGCGTCGGCAAAGTGCGGGCCGATCAAACAAGCTTCACGCCTCTGCATTACTGGGGTGAGCAGAAGGGTACGAAGCCGCACGTAGCCATGCAAGTGCAGGTGAAGCTGTAGCCTAGGCCGCGGCCTTTTCCATGCCCGCAATGGCCCGGTACACAGAGGGAACGGACACCTCCATTTCCTCCGCGACTTTGCGCACGGCGCCGGCATTGTCTTGGCTGAAGCGAAGAGAGGCTTTCAGGGTCTGCCAGCGCAGGTAAATATCCCGCTGGCTAAAGGCCTTGAGGTTGATTACCCCAGCTTGGTAGAGGGAGGTTAGATGGCCTCCCTCTTCTAGTTTATTCAGAATGTCGATTACTCTCATGAGTCGGCGCGGGCTTCGTTTCTAGCTACTTTATCTTGTTTCTCTCGGAGTTCGGAAAGCACAGTCACAGGACGGGGCAAAGCTTTATTAGCCTCATAGAAAACTGGTCCCAACTCCTGAGCTACCGAACGTGCTAACTCCTGATAATCAATCTGACTACCACCACTACGCCCAGCCATCGCGGCCATATAGCTGGCATCGTAGCGCACTACGCCACCCTCAGCATAACGGGCCATTAGCTGTGTCGGCATCGGGTCGCGGTACAAGGGCTTACCTCCCCCCAGCATATTGAGCAGGCTGGCAAATGGCCGCAGTACGGGATTGCGGTGCACGCCCTTGGTGAGAATGATTTCGTCGCCCTCGGCTTCGAAGCCAGGGCGCCCAGCCACCGTAAACGGAATGCCACCCTGCCCGTGGCTGGGGCCCGAGAGCACGCCGCCTTCGGCGAAGGCCAGCACCTTGGCCGTAGCAAAAGCAGCCTTGGCAATGGCAATACCCGTGAGAAGAGCGGACTGGGAAATGCCGGCAATACCAGCCGTGGGAATGTTGAGCGGGTTAGCGGCGGCATTGGCATTGATAGCCGAAATTTCCTTCATCAGGTTGATTTCGATCTCGGCAATGGCCGCGGCTTTCTTCAAGGCCAGCGCCGCTTGCCCGGCTGCGCTTTCTTCGCCAAACAGGCTGATGATAGTATCGGTCCCGTCCTGCACGGCATCGACTACGGCCAGGCGCACCTGCACTTCCTGGTCGGCAATAGCCCGCTTGCGTTCTACCTCGGTTTCGGCTGCCTGCACCCGCTGCTGGCTCTGAGCTTCCTCTTCGCTCGTGGTGGTGCGGCCGTAGTCCTGCAAGGTCACAATGCGGCTTTCCTGCCCGGCCCGTTCAATAGCAGCAAGGGCCGCTTCGTGCTGGGCCTTGGTGAGCTGCCCATCGGCGTACTGTTGATTGGTCAGGGTGCGCTGCTGGGCGAGGAACGTGTCGAGGTTGGCCAGCGACTGCTGAAACTCCAACTCAGCCGTTTGCTTCGTAGCCTCGGCCCGGAGCTTGTCTTCCGCCGCGGCCTGATCTTCTTTGCTCTGGCGGGTATCAATGCCCGCAATGGCTACCGTGAGCTGGGCCTGTACTGCTTCCGCCTTCAGCGCAAACTCTTCCTGGCTGCCTTCGCGGGCGCGGGCTAGCTGGGTAGCTACGGCGGTCTGCTGAGCCGCAGCAGCTTGCTGACGTAGCTTCTGCAAGTGCTCCCGATCGAGTTGCTCAATATCACTACGATACTTGACCTCAATGGCCTTTTTCTGGCTGGCCGTCAGGTCTGCTTCCGACAGAGCCAGGGCCCGTTGCTTGGCTAACTTATCTTTCTCTAGAGCAAGCTCCTGATTGCTGCCAACTACGACCTTCGCCAGGCGCGCATCGATCTGCGCTATTTCCAGATTCAGGAAGTCCTGCCGCAGCTTGCGTAGCTTCTCCTCAGCTTCCTTTTGCAAAGCAAAGCGGTTGGTGATGAGCTCGTTTTGCTTCCCCGCACTATCCTCCAGAATATCGTAGTACTCGTTTTCGGCCTCTCCACGTTGCCGTAGCTGCTCTACGGTAGCCTTGGCATCGCCACCCCGTCGCTCGATATCCTGCTTAATGATGTCGAGGTTGCGCTTAGCCAGATCCGCCAGCGTGTTCTGCCGCTTCAGCTCAATTTTGTAAGCATCATCATTGGCCTTGTTGCGCACGGCCAAGCTGTTATTCTCATCATCGCGGATGTTTTTCAGCCGCTCCACATCGTTGAGCAGACGCTTATTGGTAGCAATGTTGTTGGCCTGGTCGCGCTCCAACTGCTGCCGGGCTTTCGATAGATCGAGGGCTAGCTTAGTTTCCCGCTGAATTTCGTCGCCTACGCCTCGGAAGCTAGCCTTCGCCGTTTGGGCTGCCTGCTCGAAGTCGCCACTGAAGAATTGAAACACGGCCTTACCGAACGTACCGATACGGTCGGTCAGCACGTCGATAGTAGCGCCTACTTGAGCTAATGATTGCTCCAGAATGCGCCCACCCTCAGCGGTCTGGGTGAAGTAAGTAACTAATGCGGTAAGCGCTACTAGTATTAGCCCTATTCCAGTAGCTGCCAACGCCACTTTCAGAATCTTGGCTGCCCCCGTGCTGGCGCCCATGGCCAAGCGTACTAGGTTCTGCACCTGCACGTATTTTTCCTGAATTCCTGTAGCCTTCTGCACAGCACCGCCTAACAGTTCAGTTTCCCCAGCAGCTTCTACCAGAGCACCAGTGAACGACTCAGTAGCCGGCTTGGCTTCCTGTAGCTTCTGGTTGGCTGCAGCAATCTGAAAGCCAATCTTACGGTAAGCTTCTGATGACTGGTCGCCGGTTTCTACGATGCGGGCCTGCTCAGACTCCAAAGCTACCAGGTTCTCTACAGCCGGGCGGATAGCCTTGGCGTAGTTGGTAATGGTCTTCTCGGCTTCCTCGTATGATTGACCTGCCTGGGCCGCTGCCTTCTGCGCGGCAATCTGGAAGCCGATTTGGCGCTGCTGATTCTGAGCTAGTTCCTTAGAGCCTTCCGCCAGGTTCTTTTCCTGAGCCTGGAGCTTGACCATCTCCTTTACCAGCTGCTGCAGGCTGCCCGAGTAGTTGCCTACGTTACGGCGGTTGTCCCCAACAGCCGATTCCAGCTCTTTCAGCTCATCACTGATAGCACGGGTGCGCAGCTGCAGGGCCTTACCCGCTTCCGAGTTTTCCCGCTCCTCTTTGCTGAGGGCATTGTAGGACGCGGTAGTAAGAGCCAGCTCAGCCCGCAGTTGGTTGATAGAGCCCTCGGCTTCGTTGCCCACCTTGGTTAGGCTTTCGAGCTGCTTGGTGGCGGCGGCCTGCTCTTTGGTCTGGGCGCGTAGCCGTTCGCTCAGGGCTTGGGCCGCTACGCCGTACTCCTCTTCGCTCTTGGTGCCCGTCTTGAAGTCCTGCACCAGCAGCTTCTGCTCAGTGCGCGTTGCGGCAATGGCCGTAGCCAGTTCGGCCTGCTTCTTCCGGACGGCATCGCTCTCGGCTTTGAGCTGCTCGGCCCCCAGCCGGATTTCAAATAAGACCTTTTCAGTTTGGTCGGCCATGGCTTAGTAGGTCAGGCGAATGAGTTCGACCACCGTAGAGGCCTGATCTTCCTCCCAGTTATCGAGTTTATTTGCGTAAAAAATGGCACCCTCGGCTTCCAGCCACACGGGCTGCAGCTGGTTGAAGTCCGTTACCTCAGGGGGCAGTAGGTGCACCGAGGGCTTCAGCACCAGAGGCCGTCGGTAGGCCGCAGCCAAGTGCGTGTAGTAGGCGGGCAGCAGTGAACTGGCAAAATCCAGCCCGCCGAACGTGGTAATGAGCGGCCGGATGGTTTCGGTAGTCTTCCCGTCGGTGAGCTTCACTAGTCGGGTTTGGCCAGTCTGCACCACGAGCCTGGGCGCGGGGCTCTGCTTATCGAATTGCTGCTCTACCGAGACGGTGCCCACTCGAGCTTTGTACACGGGCAGTAAGAGCAAACCATTGGGGCCGGTGGTCGTGGCTGCCCACGGCAACACCAAGGCATCCCGCTTGGCCTCTAAGGTGCTATCGGCACACGGCAGCATGCCATCGCCAAGCTCTTTGGCCGATTCTGGGTTGGTATCATCCTCTTTCCAGCGGAACCAGTTCTGCTGGGCCTGTCCGGAGAGGTGAAACAGCCGTGGCGCAGGCTGGCTGCTGTCTAGTTTATGGCTCCAATCAGGCGCATTTGGGGCATTCTGCTGCAGCGCGGGCCCCGTAGGCGTGAAGGTGATCAGGCGCGTGTACGGGTCGGTCTGCTGGGTCAGGCCAAACAGGCCAATGAGGCCTTTCACGAAGTCCTTTTGGGTCATATCGGGCAGCAGATCCTGCACCCGTACCCGGCCCCCAGGTGGAAAGTCAGCCAGCACCTCTACGCTGAAAGAATCCAGTGGCAAGGGGTTGCCTTCCATGACATACACGGCCCCCGTAAACATCTCATAGCCCCACTTGTGGGTACCGTAGATGCCAGCCTTGGCCTTGTTGAGCTTGATCTTGAGCGTGATGGTATCGCCTGCCTTGAGTAGCAGCTTGCTGGCATTAGTGGTGGCTGTAACATAGGTGCTATCCGCGCCCTTCTTACTCTCCACAATCGGCCCGCCGCCAATCTCCTGGCCATTGACGTAGGTAAAGAGCTGGGCCTGGGAGCTGCCATAGGGGTTTTGCAGGTTCACGGTCACACTGCCCGACACGTTCACGTAGCAGGGCTCCAAGGCCTTCCAGCTATGGGCTTGAGGATTCCAGACCAGCGCAGCCGTCGGCGCCACGTAGCCGTAGCGGGCGGCCGTGTAATCAAACGGCACCACCCGTTGCACCTCGGGCCGGCCTTCGTAGGGCCGGCCACTGTCAGTGTTCTTGCCGCCGGCGTGATCGATGCCCGCCAGCAGCCTACGCGACTTTCGGAAGTCTTCACTGTAGCCCAGCGCTGAGGCTGTAGGCAGCACTAACCGGTCAAACAGGCTGGGCATGGGGCCAGCCCACTTGAAGCGGGCTTCATCAAATATCTGCTGCCACACGGCCCGCGCGTACACGCTGGGCAATAGCTCATCTTCCCACAGGCGCACGGTATCGCTGTCGGCAGTGCCACCCTTGCCCCGGTCGTAGAGGTCGTAGATGTAGACGTGGCTGTAATCACTATGGCCTGCACCTACTACCGCAGCCTGCAGCACCCAGTCGTGCTCGGTGTTGTAGTTGAAAGCCAGCTCCCGCAGCTTCTTGCCCTCGATGGCCGCGTAGAAATTCTTATTGCCCCCTAGTACCTGCGCTTCGAAGCCCTTGCCGGTTTCATGCTGCTCCACGATGGCCACCGCGTTGGGCAGCACCTCGGTGGCGCTGGTTTCCAAGGTACAAGGCAGTTGAGCATAGGGCACCTCCGATAGGCTCATGCCGTGCTGGGCTTGCTCCATTGCCGCGCGCACTTCAGGCGTGTCAGCCAGGGTGAGCGTGTTGCTGTAGTCCGACTGTACCGAGCTAGTTTTCAGAATATCATTGGCCTGCACCGTCAAGCCTACCCGGCTATCCGCGGCAACTGGCAAGCGCTGGCCATCGGCTAATATCAAAGAAGCCGCCATCAGATGCGCGTTAGCGGGTTGAGTGCTCCTAGGTCAAGCTCAACATCAAACTCGGTGCGCGTCTCCGATGAGCTGCGCGTAGCCGGGCCGGCGATGACCGTTACGGGCGTCAGCGTGCCGGTCTCATCCTGCCTGTACACCTGCGGGCTGGTGAGCAGCGTACTTAGTCCATCCCACTGACCAGGCAGCAGGTTGCCCGCCCGGAGCAGCTGCTTCTGTATGCCGGGCCGCTGCAGCACCTGGGCCGCACTGCCTGCGGGGCGGAACACGCTGCCCGCCTCGGGCGTCGTGGTGTGGTCTATGTCGCCTTCGAACAGCCAGCCTTCCCAGTTGCCTAGGGGTGACAGCCAGCGCAGGTACACGCCCTGGCCTGGGCAAGCGGGTTGTAGTTGCAAGACAAACGCCTGGGAGAAGATTTGCATGCCTTGAAGGTCTGACCCTTACCCTAGGCCCGCAAACGCGCTCGGCTCAAAACGCAACTCGGCTGCTGAAAACGTAACTAGGTTGGTGGCAGGCACAAAAAAGCCCCGCCGGATGGGCAGGGCTTTCAAGTTTTCAATTAGCAGCGAAGAAGTCGGCTAGCTGCTGTAGTTCGGCTAGGGTATTGGCTTCGGTTGTATTGACAACGTAAGGCACATACCCCTGCATGGCGGTGTTGAACACGCCTCCCGCTGGGTCGTTGGTCCCATGCTGCACATCCCGACCAACTCGGAAAAGAGTGCCCGTTGTATTGAGTGTTACCTGGCTAGAATCTAGCAGCGTAACCGTGCCCCCCACCGTGCCATACAGGCGTAGCGTGGTACCATCGTAGGTAGCGGCAGCAAACTTGCGACCAGCGGTAGGCGCTGTTTTGCCGCCCCCTGCATCAGCGCCGTAGCCCGCTACATAGGGGTCGCCCACCACGTAGCGGGTGCGCTTTTGCAGCATGAACCACGTCCCGTTGTTTGCACCGGAATCAGACTGCCCGGCAATGCTGTGCACAAACTCGCCTGTTATGGTGTCGTCTTCGTACACGACTACCAGCGTGCGGGCCTGCGCACCCGTCCACACAGAAGGCATGGAAAACTCCTGCCCTTGTAAGAGCATTCCTTTGTTAGGCACGGCGGTTACAGCTGTGGTCCTGTCGGCATTGAGCGTCATAGTCCGGTTGCCCGCCGCCGCCTGCCAGGAGAGTACATCTATTCCGTTAGAAGCGAAGTTTACCCCTTGCTTGTAGCTGAAATAGGTATGCAGACCACGGGTCTGGGCGGGGGAGAAGGTGCCACCAGTGGGTGGGTCGGGAGTAACTACCGTGGTGCCTACCTGGGCCCGGTCGGCAATGATGTAACCCGATACCCAGCGCAGCTCAAAGGTGTGGTTGCCGACAGTAAGGGGACCAGAATCATAAATCTTCTTGTCCCGAACGGCAGAGGCATTGGCGTAGCTAATTGGCACCCACGCACCTCCATCCATGCGACCCTCGGCTTGACCTAGGTCAGGATTTACAACCGAGAACCATTGGAAGGGGTCGGTGGTGGTTGATCGGAATGGGATTGTAAGCCCACCTGCTGAATGGATAAGTTTAGCCGCACCACTTGAGAAATCAGGATTCCCTCCTTGGGGATCCCAAGGGCCCGTAAATTTCATTGCAGGACTGCCATCCGATAAGGATGTCATCTCCTCAATGGCGAATGGCGCTACCAGCTCGGCAACGGTAGGCGTAGGATCGGTACCACCTGCGAGCACTGCCCCCAGAATACCACCTGCTGAGGCTACGTACTGCGTGCACCGGAACTTGCCATCCTTGCTGATCACTTCCGCATTATCAACGGCTGGGTCAGCGTTGGCCCAGGTAATAGCATCGTAGAGCAACTGCTTGGCATTGGTCAGATTGGTTAGTGCCAACGTCGCAATAACCTCCCGAATCGGGGTATACCAGTACCATTGCATGAGTGTGGTGAATGGGAGAGAAGAAGGAAAGTATTTAGGACTCAGTGAAGGTACCAGCACACATTCTAGGTATCACTGAATAGCACTAACCTTTGTTGCAACGCCCCAAACAGGGTTCTTAAAACTGCGAAAAAACACAAAAGACCCACTTAGTTAGGTGGGTCTTTTGTTGCAGTGTAGCTGCCTAGTCGGCAAGTCTTTTTCTACGCGTTAATCTGCGCGGCTAGCGCGCTACATCGCGCAGATTAACTAGCGGGCACGAAAAAGCCCCGACGTGAGCCGGGGCTTTTGCTTTTACAGCTTGCGTTTACCTATTAGGAATTAAACATCATGGATTTCGATGAAGTGTAGACTAAAACTTCACTATTAACAAAGTTGTAGATCAGCTCATGTAAGGGATGCGACTTCATGAAAATGGCACCACCATACGTATCCGGTGTTATCTCTTCGTCTACTATGCCTCCAGGAATAATAAAAGGCACTTTAGTGAATGTGTCCTGGTGTTCCCGATACCACTCCTCAAACATATGTATTCTACCTCTATGTTTGCTATCAATGGATTCGCAGGTAAAGTAAACTACGTGATAGGGGTTACTCTCAAAAAAGCTACTTACGATTTGCTTAACTGTTGCCTGTATCCTCTCGTCCTTATTTCCAACTCTTTTTTTGAAAGAGCCATCTTTTGCCCTACGTGTTGTATCGGGGCAGTTCGTTATATCTCTGTCGAAACTAAAGTCAACAATAAAGCCCTCTAGCTGCGGTTCGCCCGAAAACGAAACTTGCAGAAAGAGGGCTTTGTAGATTGCTTGATTGTCAGCTGTGAAATAAGCGATGCCCTGTTTGTCCGTTATACTATACGGCTGGGGCATTGAAGGGAACAACTTTAAAGCCAGCCTCACCCAGTTGCTCCGTGCTGCCATTGATAATGGCTTGACGAGCTTCTTTCTTCATGCGCAAAATGTTACTGATAACATCGGTACCATTTTTAACGCGCTCGGTGGCTTTCTGTATGTCAATTACAGGAGGCATAATTGGGGCGGTTATGGGGCTTTGACTGGGTGTCAAAGCGTGTGGGTTTAGGAAAAAGCCTGTTGCGATTTCAGACTGTAAAGTTACAGACGTGTACGGCGATAACAAGCCTGCGGTTAAAAAAGTTGAATCAATTCACGAAAAGGGTAGCATTATCCGTAGACAGTAGAATAAGGAAACGCGCGTGATAATCAGAAAGTATTTTATTGTCAAGTTAATTCTTTGGCGTAGTGCCTCTTTGTAAATTAAGAAGGAAAACCACCACTAGGTGGTGGATGGAAACCGTTATATACATTTGTTTATCAGTTAATTACACTGATTTCGCCCGTGCGCAGCTGCATTTTATATACGGGTAATATAGCTACTTAGCCAGCGAGCCTAATGCGAGTAATAAGGCTTTTAGAGGTTGGGGCGTTGCTTGAGATTAAGCTTCTCTACAATGTATTCGCTCAAACCCAGGCTAGCCGCCGCCGCCTGCTTGCCCAGTTCGGCATACTCAGCATCAGTAAAAGACAAACTACGGCCTTTTTTCAGTCGTGACTTGTCTTTGGTAGGGCGGCCTGCCTTCTTTGGTTGATCTTCCATAGTGAGGCAAAGATATAAATATCATATGCATTACCATGTGTAAGAAAATAAATAAGAAATAATTGTCTTGTATATTTTCTTATATAAGAAAATGCCTTATATTTGATTCATCAACAAAGCAAAAGAGGCCAGCCCCGGCAAGGGCTGACCTCCGATTTCCAAAACAGCCCCGGCAAGGGCTATTTCTTAAACTACACTACAAAGGTATGCAAACTGCAACCACCACCAAAGCAACCACGGCAACGGTTGCCGCCCACCTCTCCGCCTACACCGGCCCGCTGGCAAACTTCCTCAAGCGGCAGGCAGAAGTAAAAGCCGCCGCCGCCGAACAGCAGGCCGCCTTGCAGGCTATGCGGGCCAACATCACAGGCCTAGTATCTGACCCGCATTTGTTCACCGACACAGAGCGTCTGTTGACCAATGACAGCGTGTATCAGTGCGAAAGCATTCCACAGCTACAGCGTTGGTTCCGTAATGTGTACCGTGTGTATCAGGAGCGCGAAGGCTCGCTACAGCTTGGCTTTGCCGATGGTAGCTATATCCAACTGTCAGTAGCCACCGCCTAAGCCTGCTATTAGATGGAGAATCTGCACAATCAGGAAGCCCCTACGGGGGCTTCTCAGGCGGAGCCTACGCCAAACGAACAAGCCGCCAAACAAGCAGGCTACCCGGCTACACTCTTTGGCTATACGCCCAACGATGAACGCTATTGGACTGAACCCGGCTTACCGTGGGTTACCCGAACGCTGTCATATGAGGACGTTCGAGTAAAGACCCTTGTGGAATTTCACACTACCGCAATGGCCCCGCGCTTTCCGGCTGGCTGCTCTGTGGTGATAGACAGGCATCCGCAAGGTGATTCATTTCCCGCTGGTGTATATATCTGGTCCCGACCTTGTGGGGAGTGGCACGTTGGGAGGCTAGAACGGGCTCACTCCGGCACTGGCGACGGACTACTGCTCACATTGGATAATCGAGCGAACGGCATTGTCTGCGTGTTTGAGTGGGAAAATCCCGGCTTTGCCCTGTATCGGGTAACGCATTACAACAGCATTCCGGCTCGCTAGGATGCCTACCACCAACACCCCGGCCTGCGCCCCGCGTGGCGTAGGCCGGGCGGCGTGGGTAGCACAACAGAAAGGCAGAAAAGCGACTCTGTATGTCGTGCGCCTCACAGGCAACGGGGAAACCTTCTACAAGGTGGGCATTACGTTCTGCTTTTCCTCTCGCTTTACACGACTCAGTCTGCCTTACGCCCTGCGCACCTTCGCCCGCTTTAGCTCCTACAATGCGGGGCAAGTATGGGACTTAGAGAAGCGGCTACACACTGCCTTAGCTGCTCAGACTTATCAGCCTTTGCTGCCCTTCGCGGGCCATACCGAATGCTTTACCGATGCGGCGGCTATTCTAGCCCTGCTACCTAAACAGACTTTCATTCTTAAGCACGTTACGCAAGATGGAACAGCTAATTCCAATTAACCAAAGTGAGGGCGGGCCGGTCGTTTCGGCCCGCCTCTTACATGGCTTTTTAGAAAGTCGGCAAGATTTTACTACGTGGGCAAAGGCTCGACTAGAAAAGTATGACTTTCAGGAGGGTGTAGACTTCTCCATAATTTTAGGGAGAAGCGAAGCCAACAGACAGACAACCGATTACGCTCTCACGCTGGACACAGCGAAGGAGCTGGCAATGGTGGAAAATAATGAGAAAGGCAGGCAGGCCCGGCGCTACTTCATAGAGTGCGAACGACAGGCCCGAAACGCACCTGCCTTGCCTTCATCCCCTTCGGAGCTGATACTGATGCTGGCGCAACAAAACGTTGCTAACGAGGGGCGGATATTGGCCCTGGAAGGGCAGGTGGCCGAACTAGCCGCGCACATTGTCACGTCGGATAGTGACTACTTCTCGATTATGGGATACGCGACCTTGCAGAAGGTTGCGTTGCCGGGGGTGTTAGCTCAGCACTACGGGCGGCGGGCAGCGGAATTAAGCCGCCTACGCGGTGTTGCCGTGGGCGCGGTGTCAGATGCTCGATACGGGAAGGTGGGTACCTACCACCGCAGTATATTAGATGTTGTATTTAACGGGAAAGAGATAGGGTAATGGGTAAGCAATCAAACGCAGAGGAATTCATAGCCAAGGCGCAAGCACTACATGGCGAAAAGTATAACTACTCGCAGGTTGCGTATCAAACCAGCTCTAGCAAAGTCATTATAATATGCCCTGAACATGGTGCGTTTGAGCAGATTCCCAGCAGTCATTTATGGGGGAGAGGATGCCGTGTGTGTGCGGGAACAATTAAGCTGACTACCACTGAGTTTATAGCCAAAGCCCGCGCAATACACGGCAATAAATACGACTACTCGCAAGTCGAGTACACAAGCAACAAGGATAAGGTAGAAATTATATGCCCCAAGCATGGGGCTTTTACTCAAAAGCCTAACGGGCATTTAGATGGAAAGGGATGCGATACGTGTAGAAGAAAGCTTATAACCACAGAGGAATTTATAGCCAGGGCGCAGGCCGTGCATGGAGATAAATATGACTACTCGCAAACGGTGTATATCAATAGAGTAACCAAGGTAAATATTATATGTCCTGAACATGGGCTATTTGAACAGGAGTCCAACGGACATCTAAGAGGCCGCGGGTGCGCTGCTTGTGCTATTATAAATAAAAGGACTACTGAGGCGGACTTTATAAAAAGGTCTTGTTCCCTTCACGGAAATAAATACGATTATTCGCAGGTGGTATACCAGAATAATTCTAGCAAAGTCCTTATCATATGCCCTGAACATGGTGCCTTTGAGCAGACCCCTAACGGCCACTTAGGCGGACAAGGTTGTCGGAAGTGCGCAGGCACAGCCAAGTTGACTACCGCTGAATTTATAGCCAAAGCCCAAGAGGTACACGACAATAAATACGACTACTCGCAAGTCGTTTATAAAAGTGCGCTTGCCAAGGTGACAATTATTTGTCCTGAGCACGGGGCTTTTACCCAGCAAGCAACTGCACATACATTCGGTAATGGATGCAGACTATGCGGAATTACTTCAGCAGCAAAGAAGAAGCATTTGGGCAAAGAAATCTTCTTGGCTAGGGCAAGGGCTGCACATGAAAATAAATATGACTACTCGCAGGTGGTGTACACACTCGGCGTTAACAAGGTCGATATTATATGTCCTGAGCATGGGGTATTTAGCCAAACACCTGACTCCCACATAAAAGGGGTCGGCTGTCCAGCATGCAGCCTATTAAACCGGCCCTCGCAAATAAAAAGTTTAGAAGCCTTTATTGCGGATGCTCAAGCTGTGCACGGGGAAAAATTCGATTACAGTCTTGTAGATTATCAACGTGCCTCAGTAAAGGTTGAAATAATTTGCCCTATACACGGGGTTTTTAAACAGACTCCTGCTAATCATTTAACTGGCTACGGTTGCCGCGCCTGTGGCTGGATTACTGGGCGTTCAAGCTGGATTGAAATGGTAGGCAATAGGGAAAGCACCCTTTATCTATTAAGGATATTTTCCGAGGAGGAAGAATTTTATAAGGTTGGAATAACAACGCATAGTGTAAAGGAGCGTTTTCGTCAAAAACACCGTATGCCTTATCAATACGAAGTTCTTGCCGAATATAAATCCACTAATGCAGGGGCGGTATATGATTGGGAAAAAAGTATTCTTGAAACATTTGCCCATCTCGCTTATAAGCCCAAACTTTATTTCGAAGGGCAAACTGAGTGCTTCTCAGAGTGCGATGAAATATTAGCTTGCTTCCCCATTTAATTAAAATAATTTAGTTACTGCAATAACCACACATGCAAATAAAAAGACCCTGTCAATTGTGGCAGGGTCTTTTTATTAACACTTATTCGTAGGGAATATCTCTCTGTTTCTCAGCTTGCCTTCTGGCCTCTCGTTCTTCAGGCGTCTCCTTCAAGATTTTATTTGTTATCTCTGCCTCTTTTTGAAGATGCAGGGCAAGTGAGGTAGCAAATAGATCAGCTCGTATCTGTGTCGGGTCTAAAAAGCCAGAGGCTTTCAAGTATTCCAGTACAGCGGGGCCGATGGCTTTGGTGAACTCCTTGAAACCTGCAAACTTATTGCTTTGCAGCAAAGCGCGTTCTATCACAGGATCGTATGGTGCCCCCATTTCTATTTCCTTATCAACCTCGGAAGGGCCAAAAGGATTGAAGACCGTGCGGGGTGCTCTAGTAGGCCGTGGTGAGGTGCTTTCGCTTGAATTGTCTTCCATAGGGTTACGCGTGAAAAATCAACGTGTTATTAGTTCTTGCCTGCTTAAATAACGTGGCTGAAGATTGGCAAGCTACTAAATAAAATAAAGAAGAAACCGGCTAAGCCTGGTACCCTTTGGCGGCCATGAATTCATGTACCGCCGTGCAGTAAGTATTGAGTTCGGCCTCGGTGCGGAAGTGCTCGCCCGTGGTGCTAAAGCCTACTTTTCGGCTAGAAGGCAGGTGCGTTACTTCCGGCGTTTCTCCGCCCACGATGTTGATGTCACCGAAGAAGTATTCCCCGTTGCTGTTATCCTCCTGCTCCAGGTAATCTTTGAGGAAGACAGCAGGTTGACCAGCTACGGAACGCCAGATAGCTACCTTATAATCAGGGGTACGGTTGATGATATACAACGCCTTCGTGTTGCCCGCCGCTACCGAGCTGGAGCCTTTACCGCTGGCCCAGTAGGTGTTGCCATCCGTATATTCCAGGTGCAAGTTGTCGCCCCGGTTGATACCATCTCCCCCAAAAGTGCCAGGCGTTAGGTAGCCGAAATCCCGCCCGGTGGCAATGTCCTCACACGAGAAGAACGCAAAGTGACGGGCACCTGTCGTATCAGGTGTTTTACCGTAGGGCAGATAGAAAGTTCTGGCCTGGGTGCCAACCTGCCCATCCGGCTTGACACCTACACTATCCACCATCCAATTACCCGAGAAAGCCAGTCGGTAAGCGGCGTTCGTGTCCTGATTGTTGAGAATATTGTACTTGGCAGTTGCCAACGTACCCCCGGCAAACGCATACAGTGTGCGCAGGCGGCTCCAGATACCCGCATTGCGTAGCGTTGTTTCAAGCGCCACACCCGCATTCTTAACGCTGGCAGACACGCTACCGCCATCGGCGGCTACACGGGTTGCCCAAGCCTCAAAGCCTTCCGTACCACCAGCAGGCGGGGGTGTTGTTCCCCCGCCCCAGTCGTTACCGATTTTATTGGTTACCGTGCCAGTGCCAGCAGTATCCATAACTCCCGCAATGCCTACGGAGTTGCTGGAGGTGCCATTTGTAACCGTTTTGCCCGCGCCAACATAAATTGTGAAGGTGCCGGATGCTTTGATTGCTGCGAAGGTGAAGTTGTTCAGCTTGCCATAGTAGTTCTCTACCACATTATTGAGGTTGGTAGCATTGTACTCGACGGGAAAATTTACATTCGCAAGCTGCCCGTTATCTTGCCCGTTTGGACTGAGCGCGAAGCGAACGACAGGTGCCGGCCCTCTAGTGTGCGCACTGCGATTCATGGTGCCCCCGTTGATAGTGAGCGTTGTGCCGCGTCCCTGAATATCAATGATAGAGCGGTTATCAGCACTATTAGGGGTAGCCTCAATCCGGTCAAATGTGGCGTTATCCACCACGGCATTTGGTCCATAGAGTACAGTAGGATGAATGCTGCCGGTATAGTTGTTACGCCGTAGCAGGCCTATGCTTAGGTTGCGTATGGTGCAATCGAGCATCATGTTGGCTGGCTTATACGAGCCGGTAGTGGTCATTTCCACCGTGTACTCGTCCACCCGTACGGAACCGATGATGCCCGTTTTATTGCTGCCACCCGTGAAGATGTCGTTAGGCGACTCGGCGTAGTTGTCGAGTAGCATACCCTGCTGCTGCACCGTGCCGATGATGCGCTTGATAACGATGTCATCCACTGCCCCTTCCAGCCCACCGGAGGCCAGCAAGCGAAGCAGGTATTTGCAGTTGCGCGAATCAATGGTATCAATCCGCACGTTGCTTATCTTCCCGTAGACGGCCCAAGGGTCATAGCCGGTCTGCCCGGAGGGGCCAGCCACGGGGGCCGGATACTGCGGGAAGAAGATGTCGTGGCCTACCAGTGAGATCAAATCATCCCCTGTTTGCCCGAACACGGTGCCCACGGTCAGACCGGTACCGGCGTGGAACTTAAACCCATCCGAGTTGCGGGCCAGCTCTCCACTAGGAGAAACGTACGCAAAGGCCGAAATGGTCGGGCAGGAAATGTTCTGGAAGTTGGAAATGTAGGAGCTGAAGGTGCGCTGGTTCACCACCTCCATGTTAAAGCTGGAATTCTTAATACCCGCCAGCCGGAACCCAATGGTCCAGATAATCTCACCATTCGGCCCGACCGCCGCTTCGCGCTGCTGCAACTCGGCCCCTGTTGCCACATCGAAGGCATTGAGGTTACAGTAAATGCGGCCGATGTTGATATTGCTATCAACGATAGTACCCAGGCTGCTACCATTCATGCCCACTGGGTTGGCATTGCGCACGGCAAACCCGTTGCTCTGCTCCCGCAGGATAAAGCCGTAGTTGCGAGTGGTGCCCGGCTTAGCTACTGCGTTAATGGTGACGTTGCTACCAATAACGATGTGCGAAAACGACACATCCGTGTCCCAGTCTACCACCAAGGGGGCACCAGAGCTGTTGGCAAATAATGTATTGAGACCGGCCGTGGAGTCGGTGCCGTATTGCTTGCTGCCGAGCGAGGCATCAGCCGGATATATGCCAGGCTGCTGGGACAGCTTCAGTACACCTTCGCCCGCAACTGCATTGACGGTCACCAGCACGTCATCCGACTTCTGGCCATTCTTATCATCGGTAACCGTCAACCGGAACTGGTAGATACCAGCGACTAGCCCGCTTACCACCACATTCTGGCTTGTAGCCGGTATGCCTGTGGCATTGTTTGGCCCAGTGATCTGGGACCATGCGTAGGCCGTGATGGTGCCATCCGAATCTGTGCCGGTGCCCATCAACGCTACCTGATTGGTGGGTAGCTGCAGTGTCACATCCGAGCCCGCATTAGCTACGGGCAATACATTGCCAGCAGGTGCCTGCACGGTAATGCTCACTGAAGCTATTTGCACATTGCCTGCTGCATCGCTGGCCTTCGCCTGCAGGGTGAGTGGCCCAGCCGTAGTGACGGTGTACGGCAGCGTATAGGTGTTGCCATTCTTCGCACCCTGGCCTAGGCTTGCCCCCGTAGCCCCATTCAGGAACTCTACGGCTGTCACGGCCACGTTATCGGTCGCCGTGGCCGTGAGCGTGAGCTGGGTGCCGACTGGCACGGTAGCGCCCGAGGCGGGGGCTGTGAAGGTGAGATTCGGTGCCTGCGTATCGGCTGAAACAGGCGGCGTCGTTGTCTCAGCTTTCCGAAAAACTAGGCGCCACTGCCCATTGATGTGGGCATACCGCTCATAGATGCCTAGGCTCTTGGTGTAAAACCACTGGTCGCCTTCCTTGTAGCCAGCGTTGTCTTCAGCCGTAGGGGCGTAGGTCTTATCGACAATCTCATTGCCATCGAGCCCATCGTTGCCATCGACGTAATCCTTGCCCTTCTGCGGAGTGTAGCCAGGGTTGCCCTTCAGGTTTTGGCGTAGTACATAACTGCCGGCCACCTTCTGGTATTCGTCGCCTGTCTGCGTGTCACGGTAGATATCATTGTTGCTGCCCAAACTGTTGGCGGGTGGGCCGGCGCCATAACGTAAGGCAGAAGCACCAGCCCCCTGCAGGGAGGCCAGATCGTTGGTGAGGGCTATTTGCCGCACGAGTAACGCGGCTAGTCGTGGGCCAGATACATCCGCCCCGGTCTGCAGGGTATTGGTAATATCCTGGCTGAGCTGGCTCAGCTCGCTCTGTACTTGAGAAATGGTCGAGGCCATTAGCGGAGGTCGTTATCGTTGAAGTCGGGAATCTTAAAATCGTGCTTGGGCTGCGTGGTGGGCAGCGGCTCCCCACCGGAGTTGGGCCGCGAGGGGTTGCGCAGCGTGACGGTGACCGTCGTGGCCTGGGCTGGGGGCTTGTCCGGCAAGGGAATGCGCGTTACCCCAGGCCGTAGCGAGGCAGGCAACGCCACCGAGCGTATTTCCAGCTCCTGATGGAAGCCATTGCGGTAGAGGAACTCCGCATACCACACCTCGTCAGCCGCGCGCTCCGGCAGCCACACGGTGAGGTCTAAGGGCAGGCCCGCCCAATGCACGGCTTGCCCACTGGCAAAGGCACTCAGGGGCTTCGCAGGGCTAGCGGCATCGGCCAGGTAGGTGCGCGTTGGCAGCTGGGCGGGCACGGCCGAAAGCACGGCATAGTGCACCACGTCTTCTTCCTGCCACTCGCCCGCGCCCTGCTGATCTACTTCCCGGTACCGGGCCCGAAAGGCCAGCGTAGCATCTTGATCATGCGCCACAAGGCCTACTGGGTAGCGGGCCTCGGGCCGCAGCTGCGTGTGCAGGGCCTGGGAGATATCGACCTGCTCGGCTTCGCGGCGCACTGTCTTGCGCAGACGGGCGAAGTAGTCACCGGCAGGCTGCTCAGGACGCCGTAGCTCTACGACCACGTGCAGGCCTACCCGCGCGGCAAAGTTGAGATCATGCAGGCCGCTGACCGGCGTAGCCAGCAGCGCGGGCCTGGGCTGCAAGCCACCCACCGCAAACCAGAGGGAAACCGGTGGCGGCGCTACGACGACCGGTGGCGCGGGGGCCGCGTTGATGGTTACATCCACTGAGGCAGTACAGCCCTTGGCATCCTTGAAATTGAACCGATAGCTGCCTGCTTTCACGGCTCCGAGCTGAAACAAGCCCGGAGTATACACGGGGGCCAGTTGCTCGGTGAAGTTATCGGAGAGGCGCGTGACCGATACCGTGTAGCTGGGCGCCGAGGTGGCCACCTGCACGCTCAGGCTGCCTGCGGCGCCTGCCTGGGTGGGCTGAAATACGCGCAGATCCGTTACGCTCAGGTCGCAGCTATCGGCGGTGCCAAGGCTGCCACAGGCCACCTCGTAGTTTTCCTTCAGCGCCTCCCGCCCGGCCTGATCGGTGGCCGTGATGGTATACATGCCATCAGGCACGGGCGAAAAGCGGAAGGTGTTGGTGAACTGCCCTTCTAGTGACTGCTGATCACTGAAACCCTTGTCATTGCTGATGGTGCAGCTCAGGTAGGCATACTCCGAGCCATCGGCGGCAGCCGTGCTGCGTAGGGTAACGCGCAGCTCCGCCCCGCCCCCGGACGTCAGGCAGGTATGTTGCAGGCCAATGGTGAGGCTATCGAGAGCGGGCATTAGTAAGCGGTTTTCGAGGTGAAGTCAGCGAAGAGCTCCGAGCGCAGGGAGCGGCGCACCTCCGCGGCCAGATCGGTGCGCAGGCGGGCGCGGCTGGCAGCTAGCACGTCCCGTAGCGTACCCGTAGGCCGAGCGAAGCGCGGGTCCTGATTGCGGTGCAGGCGGGTACCCTTGCGCAGAATGGAGGTGGCCACAGCCCAGGGTGAAGCATCGTAGCCGCGGGCTTGCAGCCAGGCGGTGATGTCGGCAATCATGGCCCGGCCGGGCTTGGCCTTGGGGTCGGCAGCCGGGCCGGAGCCTTCTTCCAGGGCACCGAGGTGCGCTGGGCCGTAGAGTCTAGCCAGTTCAGGCGCCGACTCATTGCGCAGCGCGGCAATGGTGCGGCCCGTAGCCCGCTGGCCAGAGGCCGTGATGCTGTCGCCTAGCTCTTGCTGGGTGCGGGTGATTTCGGTTTTCAGCAGCTGGGCTAGGTTCATGGTTAGCATAGTCTAGCCCGCTCGGCAGGCGTAATGTCCAGCTGCATCACCACCCCATCGAGGTTGGCGTCGAACTGATTGTAGGATGAGACGATGTTGCGGGCCGTCACCTTGGCCAGGGCATCCGACTTTTCCAGGGCGCTGAGCAGCGCATAGGCAGCCGTCAGCAGCTCATTCATGCGCTCCAGACGCACATCCGCCTGATCGGTAAGCTTGGCGTAGGCTAGCACGCTGATAGTGGCCTGAAACGTGGTCGTGGTGCGTACCCCAAACTTGTTGACGGTGGGCACCACGAGCATCTTGGGCTCCACTAGCACTACCGTTTCCGAGAACTTGAGCTTATCGAGGTGGATGTTCTCTTCCTCCTTTTCGCCATGGGCGAAGTGGCAGCCGGGAATGGCCAGCAGAGCAGCGGCGCGTAGGGCTGGAATGGGATATTGCATAGGGTTCCTATCTTGGGCGCATGCGCCAGGTATTACTTGCTGTAGTCGTGATTACATTGAGGTTAGCACTGGTGCTTCTGCTGATATTTGCGGGCATAGCAGCGGCAGCGCTCTTATGGCTGTACCTATTCGGCCACTTGACTAATGACTAGCCCTATCGTTTCTGTAGCTGCTCCTGCTTGAGGTGCACCTGGTAACGGTAGTAGGCTTTGTGGTTTTCCAGCTCAATCATGGTGTTGACCTCGGCCCAGCTGAGCTGGTAGAAGTAGTTCCAGCGGGTCTTATCGCCCCCGGCCAAGGCATCGACCACGGCTAGGGTATCCCACTCTTCGCTAAAGCGGCCGATGTTGGCAGCCTGCTCGGCACGGCTGAGGGGGATGCGCTTGAGCTGGGCGGCGTGGCCCCGGCGGATGCGGTCGTACTCGGCAAAAAAAAATCCGTCAGTGGCAGCGCGTCCCGTAGCTTGATATCGGCGCACAGCACTTCCAGCACGGCTACCCGATCCGAGTCGTAGGCGGTGCCATCGTAAGCGGGCTGTAGGATAGTGGCCAGCACCTGCAGGCGTAGCTGGGGAATGTCACTGCCCAGCTCCTGCATCAGGGCCCCGATATCCGCGGCCTGCCCGAAGCTCAGGTCTTCGAGGGTGTCGAGCACGGGTACTTCAACACTCGCAATGGAGCCACCCAAACGGATAACCGTAGGCCGCACGAAGGCCGTGAAGTCGGGCTTCTCCTCACCAGCCAGGAACAGTACCTGGTGCAGGGCCGCGCCCAGCTCAGGCCCGCGCAGTTGCAGCAGGTCAGGTATGCTGCAGTCGAGCAGCAGGGCTAGGCAGTCCTGTATACTGGCTTCCCCCAGGGCTTCCAGCTTCGCAGCTTGGCCTAGGGTAACGTCACCCCAGTTGGTTGGTAGTGTGTGGAGAGGGAGCATAGGCTTAGCGAGGGCGGCGGCTGGGGCCGAAGTGTTGGGAGACGGTGATGGGAGCCGGGGCGGGCTTCTGCAACCGGTTCAGGGCCACGTAGCGCAGGGCATCAATGGTGTGGTTGAAAGCATCGACGGGCACGTTCGTGGTGAGGCCCGTCTTGCGGTCCTGCTTCCACTTGTAGTTGCTGAGCTCCTTGCGCAGGTTGGTGGAGCGCAGCGTTACATTGAGGTGGTAGCGCTTCAGGGCATCTATGCTGGCGTTGATGCTGTCCGGGCCTTTCTGCGCTCCTTCGATGGGCAGGCCTAGGCGCCGTAGCTCTTCGATGCTCTTGGGCTCGGCCGAGTCGGCTACGACATCATAGCGCCGGCCTGCCCCAATGGCCAGCAGCGCTTTATGGATATCCGGATTGGTAAGGCCTGTCGAGTAAATCAGCTCATCAGCCCACAGCTCCCCGTTCTGCAAGTACAGGTCAATGGCGGTGGTGGGGTCGTTGGTAAAGCCAAAGTCCATGCCCGTGCCTAGGTACTTGGCTCCCTCGGGAATCTCAGGGCAGGTGCTCCAGTTGCGCAGCACGAGGCCTTCAATCTTACCGGTCTTACCGCGGGCATACACGCGCCACAGCTCCAAATCTTCCGTCTTCAAGGCCTCGATCTTGTCGCGGGTCAGCTGCGAGAGGAACGGGTTATGGCGGTGGTCGCTGATGATGAGCTGCACATCGGGCTGGCCATGCAGCTTCTCGTGGGCCCAGAACTCAGCATTGGGGTTGTAGTCGATGAAAGTGCGAATGCGCGTGCGCAGCATCAGTTCCTTCACCACGGCGTAGGCAATGCCGTTGGCCTCATTCACGAAGAGGTAGTCGCGCTTACCTGACTTAGCATCCTGAAAGTCATCGTAGCTCTTGAACTCCATCAGCGAGCCATTGTGAAACTCGTAGATGCGCTCACTCTTGTTGTAGGACTTGATCAAGCTGCGCAGCTGCTCGGAGTTGCGCACGATGTCCTGCGCATCCCGTAGAGCACCCGCTTTGAGGTTGGGAATGTCCTGGCCTACTACCGTGCACACGAGGTTGGTGCCGGCTGCCAGCAGCACGAAGAGCGCCTGTAGGATACTGTAGGTCTTGCCCGAGCTGGTGCCGCCCTGGTTCACGACCACGGGCTTGGTGGCCTTCAGGTTAGCTTCGAAGACAGGAGAGGCCTTAAACATCATCCACCTCCTTTTCTGCGCTGGCCAGTGGTACACCGCCAACAGCTGGCAGCAGTTGCACGGTGGCATTCATGACGGCCGTAGTAGCCGCCTGCTTGTTGTCCTTCTCGAAGATGCCACGCACACGGCCCATATCACGTAGGGCTGCAGCAGAGTCATAGAACTCGATTTTAGTACCGAACTCCGAAGGCTGCCACGACTTGATGCGGTTGCCTTCCTTCGCCTCAGCAATCTTCACCAGGTCTAAGTCAGCCCGCTTCACTAGCTCGGGCGGGCCATCAACTGTAGTGGTGGCCTCAGGATTACGGGCCAATTGCATTTGAAACCTCAGTACCTCCAACCTCTTTCGGTTGATGTCATATTGCTTATCCGCTAGGTAAGCTGCACGCACTTCGCCTGTGTGCCCCCAGATATCAGCTGACTTCTCCGCGTATTCTTCGTCAAATGCAATTTCATCCTCTAGCTGCTTGATGGCTTCCGCTAGTGGCTGTTGAATTTTAGTCCTTTGCTCAACCTGTTTTACCGTCAGGAAGTCATTCAGGCTGGTTTCTGCAATATTACTGATGAGCTTTGTGACCTGCCCAGCGGATAGGCTCAACTCGTTTAGACGTGCATCAATAGCCGCCCGAATGTCAGGTTTTGTCAGGTTCTCCGAACCGATGGAGCGTGCTGTTTTCTCACTGTAACCCGCCCGTATTGCCGCTTGAGTACAATTCCAGTCTACACAGTACTCTTCCACGAAGCGCTTCTGCTGCGTAGTGAGCTTCCTGGGTTGCTGGGCTTGATTTTCGGCGGGAGTGGACATACCACGAAACTCCAACCATCCCGGTTCGCTACAAAACGCCTGAGCTCCAAAACGCAACTCGGCTGCGCAAAACGTAACTTCATTTCAGTTCGGCAGCGCGGGCCAGCATGTAGCGCAGTTCCACGGTGGCAATGCCCAGCTCCCGGGCTACCAGGCCCCGGATGCCCGCCCGCGTGCGGCTGGGGTGCTTCTCGGCTTTCTCGGCTACGAGCTGCGCGGCTTGCCGTAGCTGGGCTACCGAGTAGGTTTTGCGCTTGGGTGGGTCTGGGGGCAGGCTGATGTAGTCGAGGATCTTGCGGCGCTCCTTGGGGTCGAGCTGGGCCAGCACTTGCCGTAAGAGCTCGGCGTGGGACTGCCAAGCGGGGCTAGCGGGAGCCTGGGCGGTAATGGGATAGAAGACGGGAGTCGTACACATAGGGAGAGCGTAGCGGTAGGGTTATGCGCCTAGGGAGTGGCGCCACTGGGTAAATTCTTGCCGGACCTGCTCCAGGCTGCGGCCCTCACAGGCAAAGCCGCCGGCGCGGCGCACTTCTTCGAGGAAGGTGATCTGCTCCGGACGAAGCTTGTCTTTGCCGACCTTGACCTCGATAGCGAGGAAGCGGCCTGTAGCACGATGGTAGCCGAGGATGTCGCTGATGCCAGGGTTGGAGCTACCAGCGCGCCACACCTGCAGGGTGTTGTCGAACACACCCGCATTGTTCTGACGCCAGACGGTGCAGCCTTCCAGCGTCAGCAGAACAAGCAGGGCCTTGGTAAGAGAATTGGTAGGAGTGGCCGGTTTCTTCGATCTGTGAGCACTTCGGCCCGCATCCGGCGTGGTAGTGCCAGATGCGGGCGTGCGTTGCTGTGAGGCGCGGAATTCGGCCGCGGTCATTTTCTCAGTCACAGAAGGTTGTGCTAGCGGTGAAAGTGCTGCTGAGAATTGCCTGCGTGAGGTTCGCTTCATCACTACCATCCTGCGGCACTAGGTGGATTTTCGCCGGCCGGTAACCGTTGTAGAGGTCAGCTATAGCCTCGAAGCCTTTCTGGGCTGCACCTCGGAAGTCGGCTGGATCTGCTTCGATTGTGACGGGTAGGAGAACGGTGTACTTCATGCTCCCTCACCTCCCTTCAGAATATCAGCAACTACCTTGTGACGTTGGATAGCTATGCTCACCAGTTGCGAAAACTGGGCCGCCGTGAAGGAGCTTTGCTGGGCGCCAGGCTGCAGCAGCACCGCATCTAGCAAAGCGAAGTGCACGCCCACTGCGTCACACAGCTCCACCTTTTGCTGGAATGAGAGGGACTTGAGAGCACGCTTGCTCAGCACAATGTTTACTTCTGTCACCTCACACGTCGGGCACCCGTCACAGCTCAACGGGCTGCACTTCGGCGCCGGCGTATCCTCAGCAATGACCACCATCGGGGCTGCCTGCTGCATCCATGGCAACTCTATCGGGTACTTCTTGGCCAGCTCTGCCAGCGCGGCTTCATCTTGCTGCGGAGCTTTAACCGGGCGTAGCTTCTGCACAGCCCAATCAATCATCTGAGGCAGTTCATCGTAACGGGAGGCGGGCAACGTCAACGCGTTGTCGAGAATCAATAGCGCCTCCTCAACAGAGGCCTCGGTATACTGGGTAGTGCTCATGATTTCGGGGTATGGAATTGGCGGAATTTCTTTTGAGCGGCCTTCGTGCGGCGGCGCTCCTGTTCTTTCTTAATCAGCTTGACTGTCTCACCATCGGGGGCATACAGGCCTAGCAGCCGGGTAAGGCCATCATCCGACTCGCTCCGGAGCCGGCCTATGATTTGGGAGTTGGCACTCATGGCTCAACTCGTTTGAACTCCACTACCCACACCCAGGGGTTGGCCTCCCATGAATCTTCACCATTGATAGACTCCCAAAGGGTGGCGTAGCTAAGCACAGATGCTGGCATGATCTCACCACACACCTCGTATTCAGGTTTGCTGAGGTGGTTTGCTGGGTTTTTATAGTTGATCCACCCACCAAACCGTTGCTCTATTCCCTCGGCTATGGCATCCTCAGCACTGATGCTCCTAAGCCGCTCCACTCGCACCGACACTATTTCAAGTTGTATCCGGGAAGCCCAGCGGGGCATGTGAATAGAGGGCTTCCAGTGTTCCTGGCACCGAGTCCAGCCGGCGCGGTATACCGCCGCTTCCCAGTCACTAGCAGGGTTTATGGTTTGCTCAACCCCAGTGCTGCAGGCGTAGGCCGTGCGCGGCACCTTAGCGAAGGTTTCGCGCACCCACAGCCGCTCACCTTCTACGCCGTAAGGGCAGCGCACTTGCACACGGTCATCACCACAAGTAAATAGCCAATGCTTACCATCTTTGGCGGGAATCCACTGCCGCTGCCAGCAGCCAGGGTTTTCATTGATAAAGTCTAGGCCAGTAGTCCGGCGCGTCTGGGTCTTCGTGCCAGCGAGTAAGGCGCACACCATGGCACCCGAGAAAAGGATAGGGCGTTCTTTAATTGCGGTATTCATCAGGTAGTAGCGTGAAGGGTTGGGGGTAGGCTATGCCGCGTCGCACGGCTTCGGATTCGGCTAGCTGGAGGCCTGGGCCACCGCGGGTGCGGTAGTAGGCCAGGAGCTTTTGAAAGGTGGGCTTATCGGCTTGGGCAAGCTGTTTAGCTACCCAGTCCTGTAGGGTGGGGCTGTACTCTTCCATCAGAAGCCGGGGTCTGATTCATCGGGCATGAAGTCGGTGCTCTGGGGCAAGCGGCCTAGGTTCACCTTTTCGCCTTCGACATACATGGGACGCTCCCCAGCGGGGGCCGGGCCTTCCTCCAAATCGGAATAGGTGCCAGTGCTCATGACCGACTTCACCACCGGGCTTTCAAGCGGGCCGTTGCGGTGCTTGGCAATGATGAGCTCGGTAAGGTTGTGGGTGGGGTTACCCATCTCATCTTCCTTGATGCCGTAATACTCAGGGCGGTAGGGAAAAATGATCATATCCGCATCCTGCTCAATAGCGCCGGACTCGCGTAGGTCGGAAAGCATCGGCTTCTTTTCCCCGCCGCGCTGCTCTACCGAGCGGCTAAGCTGAGCCAGGGCGATTACCGGAAGCTTCAGCTCTTTGGCAATGAGCTTGAGGCCCCGCGAAATGCTGGCTATTTCCTGCTCTCGGTTGCCTTTGCCCTTGCCGGTATTGTCGCCCTGCATCAGCTGCAGATAGTCGCAGATGATAAAGCGGATACCCTGCTCAGCCTTCATCTTGGTAGCCTTGGTGCGCATCTCACTGATGCTGATGCCGGGGCTATCATCCAAGTACAACGGCAGCGTGTAGAGCGGCTGGGCTTTGCGGGCAATCTCAGCCACCTCATCTAGGCCACCGTCTAAGTCGCCCCGTAGGATTTGGGAGGTGGTTACCTTGGCCTCGGTGGCAATCATCTTGCGCACCAGCTGCTTATTGCCCATCTCCAGCGTAAAGAAGGCACCCGGGTAGCCCGCGCCGGCGGCGTGTCGAGCACAGCTCAGGGCTAGGCTGGTTTTGCCCATGCCGGGCCGAGCGGCAATGATGATCAGGTCTTCATCCTGAAAGCCACTGGTAACGCGGTCCAAGGCATTCAGGCCAGAGGGTACCCCCGTCAGGCTGTTGCCGCGTTGCACGGCCCGGCCTAGCTCATCAATCACCTCGGCTACCAGGCTGCCCGCCTGCACCGCGCGGCGGGCCTGGAGCGAGTCGGTAAGCTGGTTGAGGGTGCCTTGGGCTTGGGCCAATAGCTCTACGGGGTCCTGCATCGGGTCGTAGGCATGATTCACCAAGCGGCGGGCCAGCTCGGCAATCTTGCGCTTGGTGTAAAGCTCAATTAGCTCCTGGCAGTGGGTAGCCAGGTGAGCAGCGGTTGAGGCCTTGAAGCTGAGTTCGGCCAGGGCCGCGGCGCCGAGGCCTACGGTTTCCCCGAACAAGCTCATCTTGCCATCCTTCTGCAGCTGCCACACCATGCTTTGCAGATCAACGGCCTGGCCAGCGTTATGCAGGCGCACGGCGGCTTGAAACAGCACGCGGTGCTTCGGCTGGTAGAAAATTTCTTCGTTGCCGCGTAGCAAGCCCAAGGCTTGCCGGAGTGGGTCGGCTTCGATAAGCATTGCAGCCAGTACCAATTCCTCGGTTTGGTCGGAGTGAGGGGCAACGTGGGTATAGTTGAGGGCAGTCATTAGCGTACTTTTTGAGAGTTTTTAGCTAGCAGGTTGCCTGCTACAGCAGTGGAGGTTGGAGCCGGCCCAAAGGCGGGGCGGGCTTCAGGCTTGCGGGTGCTCTGGGCTTCCTGCAGCTTGGCTGGCCAATCACAATCACACCAGGCACCATCGGCGTAAGGCATGCCATCGGGGCTCAGGTTGGTTTCGTGGCCTAGGTAATTGTCGAGGCTGTGAGCACCGATGCCCTTCAGGGCGCGGAAGGCAGTGTAGGCATGGAACTGGGTGCGCAGCTCCTCGAGCTTGCCGGCCTCGGCTAGCAGCTTGCAGAAGCGGTGCACCTGGGCAAAGCGGCGGAAGTTCTTTTGCTCGGAAACCTGCCAGTTCTGGGCAATGGCCAGAGCCAGCGTGCGGGCCTCGGCGGGCGCCCCGCCCCCTGAGTTAGCCGACGTCAGAACGGGGCTGTCAGAGGGTAATGAGGAAGCAGCAGAAGACCCTTCAATTTTTTTGAAGCCCGCCGCGCCCGCGCATTGGTCTTTGTCTTCTACTACAGAACTAGTCTTGTCTTCTTCCTTATATAGTATGGTGTCAGAAATTGACACCTTCTCTGACACCTTATTTGCCTTTAAGGTGTCAGTTTTTGACACCATACCTGACACCTTATTTGGCCGGAAGGTGTCAGAAATTGACACCTTATTCGGGGCATCCGTTGGGCCGGTTTGCAGGGCATATACACACCCATCACCCGCGCCATTGCCGCCCGCTTGGTAGGCCAGTAGGCCGCGCTCTTCTAGCTCCGTGCGGGCCTTTTTCATGGTGTTCACCGACCCACCCATCAGGGTAGTAAGCTTGCGGTCGGTAAGGGTGAACGGGTTCTGCCAACGTTGGCGGTTGCACTCAGCCAGAATCTTCACGTACAGGCGCGTGGCGCTGGCGCTAAAGGCCTGCTCAGCATCTAGGGTGTCGAAGCGGTTGAGAAGTTCTATGTAGCTCATGCGAAGGCCGGCGGAAACAGGTGGGTGGTAGCCTCCTTCCTGGGTGCGGAAGCGGTTGGGGGCGGTATGCATCAGGCAGCGGCGAAAAGAGAGGGTTGAGCAAGGGCAGCTTTCTTACCCTTGGGTTTCACTACCAGCGGCCCGGTAATGGGCTCCAGCTGGTGCAGGTGGCGGAGCAGGCCGAAGCACATTTCTACATCACGTAGGGCGCGGTGGGCACCATGGGTGGCAATGCCGAAGTCGGCGCACAGCTCACCTAGGCCATGTTTGCGGTTAGGTAGGCGCTGCTTAGAGAGAGCCAGGGTACAAAACCACTCATTGGATAGGGGCGCCGGCGCACCCAGACGAGTGCGGGCAGCTTCCAGAATGCGGCGGTCAGCACTCAGGTTGTGGCACACGAGTAGCGAGTTGCCGGCCAGCTTCTTGAATTGCTGCAGCACGGCCTTTTCCTCGGGCGCGTTCCACACGTCGGCGTTGCTGATGCCCGTGAGGTTGGCCACGTGGTAGTTCAGCTCCCCACGGAAGCGCACGAAGGTTTGCAACTGGCCAATGGGCTGCCAGTCTTGGTAGCGGATAGCCGCCAGCTCCAGCATGTCGGTGCCCTGAAACTCAATATCTAAGACCGTGAAGTCGTAGAGGTAGTAATGGGCGTGCAAGTCGGCTACTACTTCAGCGGACAGCGCTGGCAGCTCAGCAAACGGTACCGCTACGGGCTCGGCTACGTCGGCCTCCTCGGCGGCGTGCTGGGCCCTGCTCATGCCTTTCTTGAGTGACTTCGAAAACTCTGTTTCCTTGGCTAGCTCTTCGGCCTTCTTCTTTTCGTAGGCCAGCACGACTTCTAGGGCTGCCTCATACTCCGCTGCTGAGCAGGCTACGGCACCTACAGGCACACCTAGCTGCTCACCTTCTATTTCAACGTACTTCGGCGGCGTCTTCTCACCGGGCTTACCGGGCCAGTCGGGGTTGAGCTTCTGCCGAAAGGTGGCCGCACTACGGTACACGAAGCCATCTTCGTAGACGCTGACCTGAGCCAGTCGGCCCGTAGCATCACGGTAGAAGTATTCGTCTTTGTGGGCGCAAGCTTTCTTCTTAGCGGTAGCATCATCAACACCACGGCTCAAGTAGGAGCGGAGTTTGAAGTAGCTAGACATGAGCTACCTCCTTTCTGTCTGGATCGTTGAATATGCCCCTGTGAATGCGAATGGTGCAATCATAGAAGTCCTGCAACAGCAACTCTCTAATATCTTCCAGCACACACCAGAGCATGAAGAAAGGCTGGGGTTGATTGAATAAACTCCAGCCAGTTACCTCGGAAGGGTGAAGCAGAAAAGCTGCGTAGAGCGTTTCCTTTTGCTCATCAAGACCCTTGAATAGACCTGCATAAGTCGCAGGCTTCTGAAAGCGTGTAATTCGAGAAGCACTGGTTTGCTTTCCACTTTTAGCCAGACAGCCAATGCTGTGCACCAACGAGCCTACTTCCAGGCCGAACAGAGCCCGCTTTTCAAGTGCTGGTTCACCCAACAGAAAAGGGTGGCCATCCCGAGAGACGGAGTAGTTGGGCTTACAGGAAGATGTTCTATTAACTTCCATCAGTACAATGCGTTAGGATTGGCACAAAAGAGCCCCGCCACCACGGGCAGCGGGGCAACTGGACTTAGAAAGGGTCGGTGCTGGCAGCCTTTCGGCCTCCTACTGTGCGCGTCTTACCACCGGGGGCAGTCACCTCCATCGTGAGCTTGCTTTTATCCAAAGCATCTATCAGCTCCTCGGCTATTTCTAAGGCAGAGCGTGGCTCAGGGTCTTTACCGAACAGCTCCAGCTGCTCACCACCTTCCCCATACTTGCCATTCATGAAGGCCACTAGCTCGGTCTTCAGCTCATCAAGCGCGTTGCGCATCTGCTCAAAGAAGGGGTACTCCCATTCTTCCGGCTCCTCATCCGCATCGAGGCTGAGGCGCACATCTACCACGGGCGTTTCTACCTTCAGCGAGTGGCCTAGGCTACGATACCGGGCCCGCTTCGAACCCTTGAGCACCACACCTTTCGGTTTCCAGATCACAGAAGTGCAGCGATAGTTTTCCAGTAGAGGATGCACGTAGGCTTCACCACTTTCCACTGCATCACGCAGCAGGTTGCGCACGGCAACGGCCGGCGGCAACTGGGTGTAGGCGGGAGCTGGGTAGAGCTGCGTATCCGTCAGGCTCTCGGTGAGCAGGCACATGTGCAGCGTTAGGCGACGCAGGCACTTGAGCAGTTCAGGGTGTGGCTTGCGGTGGCGCGTAATGGTGAACTCATCACCAGCATCATCACTGTGGCGGTAACCTACCAGCGTGAGGTTGAACTCATCCGTGAGGGTAACGGATGAGAAGTCGAAGTAAACCGTGTTGGCTTCAACTACAGGGGCGGCAACGTCGGCAGCACCAGTGCCGGTCAGATAGGATTCTTGCATGAAGAGAAAGAGTTAGGCGGGAATGGCTTGGAGTTGAGCTTGTGCTTCGCGCACTTCGCGGCGCAGGTCTTCAGCTTTGGCTGTAAGCGCACTAGCGCGGGCCATCAGGTGCTCGTAGTATTCTTGGCCGATAGCAGTTGCATTCTTATTGGCCCAAATCCGCATCTGATTGCGCGCGGTGGCTAATGCCTTCGCTGGGTCTTTCCGCTCAGCTATCACGGCTGGCAGCTTGGCCAGTGTGTTATCTACCCAACTCTCTGGGCGCTGATCTACGGGTACCGACAGCAGCATATCCCGTTCCTCCTTATCCAGCTCGGGAGAGGCAATGAGTTTTACCAGCTGCTGAAGCTTGGACTCTGTGGCCTTATCCGGAGCGGGGGCGCTTGGCTCTGCAGTAGTGGGTGCTGCCTGGGGTACCGAAGCCGGCGCGCTGGCCTCGGGTGCGGGCGCGGCTACCGTAGGGCGGGGCGCTTCAGCCTGGGGCGCTGGGTTGTTGGCCCGGCTAAAATCGTCGGCTTCATCTTCCCCAAACACGCCCATGGCATAGAAATCCGTGAGCTGGAGCACGCACCTAGACTTGGCGCGCTTCTCGGCCATTTCCACGTAGTACTTATTCTGGCTGGTATCCTTGCCAGCGGAGCCGTAGGTTTCGGCCGTTACGCAGTTGGTGCCTTTGCCCATCTTGCCCGTGGCCTTCACCACGGCGAAGTCTGGCTGCACCTTCACTAGTTTATAGGCTAGCCGAATGCCGGCCTTGGCTGCTATCTTCTCAATGCCGGTGCGGCGGATAATGGTATAGTGCTGGTGCTTGTGCACATCCTCTTTCAGCAAGCCATACTCGGTGTAGAGACGGTTCAGCTTATCTTGCTGTGACTCAGTTTTAGTGGAATCCATATATTTGCGGCTGTTAAGACTTTGAGTAATAGGCGGCGCTACCTTCCGAGGGGTAGCGCCGCTACTGTTTTAGGGGCGGGCATCACTCGGATACCATCCGTACTTCGGCAGGGGCACCTCCTTATCTTGCAGCAAGCCTAGTGCTGGCTGCTTAGCCTTCTTGGGCTGGGCCAGCTTGCAGCTACCGAGGATGGCCAGGCCTACACAAGCCAGGAAGACAAGTACCCAGTAGGCAGTGGCGCGGGTAGCTTTCTGCTCGGGCGTGGGGGCGGGAAGGTGGTGGCGTATCATTTGGCGGCAGTGGCTTGGAGGGTGATGAGCAGCAGGGCCAGCGGCCCGGCGTAGGCGACGCGTCCGACTTTCATGGCTGGGCAGGATTAAGGGCCAACTCAATCAGTTGCAGCTCCATCATGCGCGCAGCCACGACTGCTTCCTGTTCTGAATCCGTAGTGGCCTCCTGGTATTCGATGCGGGCATTTTCCTTCCGCTCATCTAGCAATTCCTGCACGGCTTGTAGCCGCTTCACCAATACCTTATTGGTTTGCTGCATGCTCGCGTAGTTGCCGAGGTGGGCTTGTAACTCTTCTAGATTGGAGCTATACACAGCATGCTGTCTGCCAAACTCCGTAGCTATGGCAACGGCGTGCTCTCTGGGCAACTCACGTAAGAGGCCTTGCAGCGTATGCGTCATAGCCTCACCTGCATTGAAGGCAGTAGCTTTAGGAGCATTAAGCCGCTCCTTTACTTCCTCAATCTCTTCCCTCGACACTAAAGGGGTAAGTAGACTGATAATGTGTATTACTTGATCTTTCGTCATCTTTGCAGTGTTAAAAAAGAGTTAGTGAATGGCTCCTAGGATTCCGGCCTAGGAGCCGTTTTGCGTTTTAGGCGGTAGGCTGTGCGGTGGCTGGCTCTCCGAATGCCCGCTGAAACTGATAGCCTTCACTGAGCGGTGTCTTATCCTTCGGCTGGTAGGCGCAGGCCTTAGCTACCTGCAATTCCACCATAGCTTTCTCCCGCGCATCGTGCAGCTCCTGTATAGTCTTCCTGCTCAGATCGTACACCGTCCCAGCCAGTACCCCTGTAGCCATTAAGGCATGATGCAGGGTCTCAGCACCTTGGAGTGCACCGATTGCTTTCTGATGATTGAAGTGAGCTGTTTGCAGAGCTTCTTGTTCTTTGGTGAATGCCATAGTGGTGGGATTAAGCGGCTAGTGGTAGTTGAGTGCGGCTAGCTTGGTAGCGCTTCTCGGTTTCCTTGCGCACATTCTTGAGCCAGCGCAGTAGCTCACTCCAATCGGAGCGGGTTTCGAGAGCATCTAGTAGGCTATCTATCTCAGCCTGCGAGTAGACCCGAGCGGCATTCTTGGCCTTGGTCTGCTTGTAAATGAGCTGGCGTAGCTCAGCCAGCACGACGAAGGGGGCTAGCTCGGGCTCTTTGCCGCAGCGGATAGCGTAGATGGTTTCTGCTATCCGTAGGCGGTCCTGCCACTCTGAGGGGTTGACGTTGCTCGGCATCAAGGCGAAGGCTTCCCAAGTGGCAAACTTGCTGTCACTGTGGAAGAGCAGGCCGTTGAGGCGTTGGCGTTCGTGATAGCAGCCCATACCTACTCTTCGATTTTCACCCCGCAGAAAGGGCAGTAGGTGTGATACATGCAGGTGATTTTCTTCTGAGTGGCACCTGTGCTACCATCGTTCTTAATGCGGGTAGTCTTGTATTCAAATTCATCGTAGCCGCGCTGGGCAGGACCTTTACCGAAGCTGATGGCTACATTCAGGAAGCCAGCCCCTTTGCTGATAATGGCCTTGCCCTTGTCGCGCTCTGTGAGGTGGGCTAGTATCTGCTCTTCCGATTCTTTGATGCAGTTGCACATAGCTCTATTGGATAGCAGTGAGTTGAAAGCACTCCTGCGCTTGGGCCCGCAGGTTCATCTGGTGGGCGTGCCACAGGGATTCATCCAGCAGGCAGAGGCCTAGGTGCAGGCGGGCGTAGATCACCACAGCTTGACGGGCGGCGGGCATATCACTGGCTGGAATGCCATCAAGGGCCGATTCCATGAACTTGTACTCAGTGAGATTCACGCGCAGCTTCAACTTCTCAGCGGCCCACATCTGGGTAGGCGCTTCCGTAGTTGTAGCAATATCAAAGTGAGTGATCGGGGCAGGTATGCCGAGTTGACGCTTTTGCATTATCTTTGTGTCCGTTAGAAAGAAATGTTGATGAGTGCCCTAGTCGTGTGTCCAGCACGGCTGGGGCGTTTTTCGTTTAGGCGTTGGCGTTGATGTCGCCGTACCATTCGCGAACCGCCTGTTCGGTTACCAGATATTTATCACCAGCGCGGCGGTGACGTATGCCGCCGTGGCATTCAGGCAGGTTCAGGTATTTGATGAGGGTAGGCCGGCTCATTTTCATGCGCTTCGTCAAGGCCTTTAGGTCATAGACCTCTTTCAATGCAGCCTGCAGTTCAGCCTCTTTAGCCTGAGCCTTACCAACTTCAATCACATACTGTGCTTCCTGCGGAGCGCTCAGCATGACGTTGAGCGTAGTTCCAGGGGGGAGGGCTAGCTGCATATGACTAGGCGGCTTTGTCTTCAGAAGACCCGACTATAGCCATGGGTACAAGCCCATCTTCAAAGCGGCGAACTGAGCGCTCCGACACGATGATTTTGCCATCAATAGGGTATGGCTGGAGCTTCCCTGCAGCGATGTACTTAAGGATGGAATTGCGGCTCATTGCCAGACGCACTGTCAAGCGGTCGTCATAGTCCAAGCCAGATGTTCTTTTATCGCTCAGAATGAAGCGCTGGCTTAACTGCTGGGCATTCGCCTTAGCAGCGAACATCATCTGCTTCTCCTCTGTAGTTTCAGGCGTTACGTCGATTGAGTTGTAAGACACTCTCATTTGAATTTTAGGTGAAGGGTGTTAGAGTATATTTTGATTAGTTGGAGAAAGTTGGAGATACAGGTCAAATTTTTTTAGCCTCCAAATCCCAGTTTAGTGGCCATCTCTACAAGCCACTCCCTGTGTATGTCCTTCATGGTCACATCTTCACCAGCTAACTGGCGCTTAAGGCTTTCATCTCGAATAGCCTTATTCACCCATTTAGGCACTTCCGCCGTCATAGGGATGGGTTTGGGTGCTGTTGAGGTTTCCATAATGGTCTATTTTGGTTTGCTTTGACAAGTATATTGGTAATACTTGGAAAGTCCTAGTAATGTTTGGTAATAATTTCCAATAACTCCAAGTTATCTCTAGAATTGTGGAGGCATAACCTGCTTCCGAGATGAAAACACCCGACCACGAAACCAACCAAGCTACACGTTTAAAAAAGCTCCGGCGCCTTGCTGGCCTCTCACAAGAGGCTGCAGCCCGTCAGGTCGGGGTTTCTGATGCGTCCATCTCTTTATATGAAAAAGATGAGACGATGCAGATTAAAATGCCGGTATTAAAGAAGCTGGCGGAGATTTATCACACCACGCCTGAGTACATAGAAACTGGAGTACGTACGGGCAAAGAATCGTTTAATAGTATGCCTACCCGCATTATAGTTACCAACAATCAGCAGAAGGCCCAGACCTTAATGGTGCCAGTTAAAGCTGAGGCAGGCTATCGGAAGAGCTTTAACGATGAAGAGTACCTAGGCACACTACCTACTTATTCACTTCCAGGATTTGAACACGGCAACTACCGCATGTTCGAAGTCTCAGGCAATAGCATGATGCCCAATTTTGAGCCTGGAGATATTGTTATCTGCGAGTTCGTTGACTCAGCATCTGAGATAGTTGATGGGACTGTCTATGTTATTGTGACTACAGATGGTATTTGCCTAAAGCGAGTAACGAACCTGGTAGATAAAAAAGGCTACCTGATTATCGAATCCGATAACCCAGAATTCAAGCCCGATCTAATCCAGCCAGATGAAGTACTGGAAATGTGGTCGTATCGGAAGAAGCTAACTATATAGCGGTGAAGCTCACGTACCGGCAATGGGTGAAGACACCCGATAGCTCGGGCCGCTGCCTCATCTTCCTAGATATCGCATGGCAGGGCCAGCGAGCCCGACTCTCAACGGGCGTAAAGTGTAAGCCTGAACACTTCGACCCGACAAAAGCCCTGAAGGTTTCGAAGGACCTGGATAAGACGCGGCTTAATTCCCGGCTGGCCTCCGTTGAGAAGGCGGTGCTCACTGTCTTCAGCACCGCCGAAGCCCACGGCAAGCCCGTCGAGCTGGCCCATCTGACGGAAGCCATTGCCGCTCTCGGGGCAAAGCCCGTGCGGAAAGCAGTTGCTCCGGAGGAAGTACCTGATAAAAGCTTTGCTGAACTCTATGCTCAGTGGAAAGCTGAGCACCCGGGGCAGGGAAGTGATGCCGCCCGGCGCTACCAGCAGGTGCTAGGCCACCTCGAAACCTTTCATCCAGGTTTCGTGCTAGCCCACCTCACGAAGCCTGTCTTCTACGACTACTTAGCCTACCTGCAAAAGGCTGGCCTCAGTGATAGCACCATCGCGGGCCACGTCAAGTTCCTGCGAGTGTGTCATACGCTGAGTGAGCAGCCTATTCCGACATGGCTAAAGTTCAGTGCCAAGTACGGGCGTCCGGCTTCGCTTCGTCGGGATGAGCTGGCCGCCATCTGGAAACTCCAGGATCTACAGCCTTATCTACAGCGGGAGCAAGAACGCCTAATGTTTCAGACGTTGCTGCTGCTACGTGATTCCGACCTGCGCAAGCTTAAGCCGCATCACGTTACCGAAGAGGACATACCCGGCTGCGGCCGCGTGCCCGTGCTGCGCTTCTACCAGACTAAAACCAACGAAGCCGTAGCCGTGCCCTTGCCGCCCATTGCCGCTACCATCTGGGAGCGTTGGGAAGGGAAGGTGCCTGTAGTGGCCCAGCAGAACCGAAACCTCTACATTAAGGAGCTAGCCCAAACGGCAGAGCTGACGCGGGCCCATGTGCGCGTACGCTTCAAGATGGGCAAACCCGAAGAGGAAGTGCTTCAGCTCTGGCAGGTCATCACCACCCACACGCCCCGGCACACTGGCGCTGACATGGTCTTGTGGGGCAGTGATGGCGACAGTAATTTAAAGGAGCTGGCCCTAGGCCACACCGCCGGCGCCAGCGTTTATGGCTACGATACGCTGGAGCGTTACGCACCTCTGTTGCTACGGGCCTGGCAGAAAGTGGCAGAAGCCTCTAATTTTACTGCCAGTTCTACTGACAACTCAGTTTCATTTAGTAATACCTGCGCAGTGGTACCACAGGGTATAATCTTCAAGCGTATTACTAAATAGAAATAAAGAGAAAGAAATGCGAAACCCTGCAGCTCCACTTTAAACCCACCTCATGGCAGCATGAGGTGGGTTTTTGTTTTTCAGCCCTAACGGACTGGTGCCGTTGCCGCGCCAGCGTAATGGCCAGCTTTTGCTTCTCTGCTCCATTACATGGAACCAACGCCTACTACACCACCCGCCCGGTTCTATGAAATTGACCTGCTGCGCTTTGTGGCCGCATTTGCCGTGATGATTTACCACTACGGCTACCGGGGGTGGGCGTTAGGTCCGCTTAGTCCTGTTCGGTACCCAGAATTGTCAGGGGCCAAATATGGGTATCTGGGTGTAGAACTCTTCTTTCTGATCAGTGGCTACGTGGTGCTGATGTCGGCCTACCATAAAAACGTGGGCGACTTCTTCGTGGCGCGGGTGGCACGGCTGTATCCGGCGTACTGGGTAGCCTGCACGATTACTTTCTTGATCACCCTAATGTGGGGGCCAAAGCCGGGCAGTATGTACTGGCAACCTGAATTTACGGCCACCATCAAGTTATACGCCTACAACATGAGCATGCTGCAGGAGTTCTTTGGGCAGCAGATGCTAGACACAGCCTATTGGACGCTGCGGATAGAAATTACCTTCTACTTCTTAATGGCAGTACTTATTGGGCTTCGGCTGATGAAGCACCTTGATGTAGTACTGCTACTATGGCTTGGTTACGCGGCGCTGGTGGGCCCGCTGCCAGCCAGCAACTATGCCACTCACCTGGTGTTTCCGCGGTTTAGCCCGTTTTTCGCCGCTGGCATGATCCTGTACTTGTTACAGTACCGCTTACAGGCGCAGTGGAAGTTGTATGCGCTGCTGGCCCTGGCTTTTCTGTTAGCCTTGCGCAGTGGTGCGGCCGAGGCAGAAGTGTATCAGGTGCAGTTCAACCAACCCTTTTCCCAACCGCTCATTGCTGGCACCATCGCGCTTCTGTTTCTGGTCATGTACCTTGTTAGCCAGCGCAAAATCACGCTACGGCTGCGTTGGTTGGCGTCGTTGGGAGCACTCACCTACCCGCTTTATCTCCTGCACGGAAATATAGGCTGGATTATCTCTCAACACCTATACGGTAGGGTAAACCGGTATGTACTCTTGGTAGGCCTAGTGGTGGGTATGCTACTGGCGGCCTACGTATTACACACATTCGTGGAAAAGAGGTACAGCAAAGTACTCGCAACCCAGGCTAAGAAGCTTTTAGCAGTTTTCAACCGATAACCGGCTAGCCGTAGCAAAGCAGGCTAAAGCTAGGATTACCGCAAGTGAGATTAGCTAGTGCGTAGTGGCCTAGGTAATGGCCTTTTCTTCGTGTGGTTGCTCCCGCGGCTGAGAAATTCTGGCACCGCCAATGATGGAGCGCAGGCCTTTATCGTAACTGAGGTAGCTCCAGCTCCAGTTCAGGAACACGGCCAGACGGTTGCGGAAGCTCACCAACGACAGCACGTGCACTATGCTCCAGGCCAGCCAGGCCAGCAGGCCACCCAAGTGGTACTCGCGGCCAAATAGTTTGATGTCGGCTACGGCGTGGTTGCGGCCGATGGTGGCCATGCTGCCTTTATCGTCGTAGCGGAAGGGTTGGCGCGGGCGGCCAGCCAAGTGTTGGGTGATGTTGTGGGCAAGCAGCTTCCCCTGCTGCAAAGCCGGCTGCGCCACCATGGGGTGGCCATCGGGGTAGGCCTCACTGCGCATGGCAGCAATGTCGCCGATGGCAAATATGTTGTCGTAGCCCGCTACTTGGTTGTATTCATCCACTTGATAGCGGTTGCTAGGCAGCAAACTTTCGGGGCGTAGGCCACTGATGGGGCTGCCCGTGACCCCGGCCGCCCAAATGAGCGTGCGGGTAATCAACTTTTCCCCCGTGTTGAGCGTGACCGTGTAGCCATCGTACGACTTCACGCGTCGGTTTAGCCACACTTGCACCCCAAACTGCTTCAGATACTCCAACGATTTTTCGGAAGCCTCCTTCGACATGCCTTTGAGCAAGTCTGGTCCGCTCTGGATCAGGTGAATATCCATTTGCTTGAAATCCAGCTCCCGGTAATCGCGCGGGAACACGTGGGTACGCAGCTCACTGAGGGCACCCGCAATTTCAACCCCGGTGGGGCCGCCGCCCACAATCACAAAGTCAAGCAGGCTGTTGAGCTGCTCCATGTCGCCGAGCTGGAGGGCCTGCTCGAAATTGGCCAACACGGTGTTACGCAGCTCAATGGCGTCGGCTACGCTCTTAAGCGTAATGGCGTGCTGCTGCATCTGCGCATCGCCGAAGAAATTGCTGGTAGCCCCCGTGGCCAGCACCAAGTAGTCGTAGCGCAACAGACCAATCGAGGTTTCCAGCAAGTGTTGCTCAGTATCAACCGACTGCACCTCGGCCATGCGGAAGTAGAAGTTCTCCTGCTCGTCAAGAATCTTGCGGAACGGCGACACAATGCTGTCGGCCGCTAGGCCTGCCGTGGCTACTTGGTAGAGCAAGGGCTGAAAGGCGTGGAAGTTTTGGCGGTCGATGAGCACTACTTGCACGGGGGCATGCCGCAACTCTCGCGCTAGCTCCAGGCCCGCAAACCCGCCACCCACAATCACTACCCGCGGTTTGCCTAGGTCTTCAATCTTAGTTAAGCTATCCATAAATCAGGTGGGCGCGCAAAGGCAGGTTAAAGATAAATGCAGAAGCTGAGGGTAAGAGTAGTGTGGCCGCAAGCTACTACTTGGTACCTAATCACAACAGCTCAGCTGCTTACGGGCCGTCAGCTTAAAACGATACTCCATTGAATAAGTAAGGGGCTAAGTGCACTGCGGTAGTGGCTGTGAAAGTTTGCGCACTGCTTATATAAGCAACTATTAAGCAGGCTTATATGACCTTCAAGAGGTGGGCTACGTAAGCAGGGACTAGGCTGTAGCCTTGCTTCTCCATCATTCTACTTTGTGTGCTCTCATATGAACTACTCACTCTTCGTAGCCGCAGCGCTTTTACTAGGCACTACTACCGCCACCCAGGCGCAAACCACTCCTACTGGCACTCAGCACGGCGGCGTAGTCAACCAAACCACGGTGCCGCCCATTAACCCAGCCAACCCCGTTACTAACCCGGGCACCATCGACCAACGCACCCCTACCACCAATAGCCCTACGCAATCGGGCGTGTTGGGCACCATCGATCAGGGTACTACGCGGCCTCAGCCTACTGTGACCCCTGAAACCATTCGGCGGTCAGCTAGCATAGAGCGGCCGGCGACTCCGCGTCGCAACGCCTCGCAGCGCAAGCCAGTTACCCGTACTATTACTCCATAACTCTAGGGCTTTAAATTTCAAACGCCTCCCAGTGCCGAGCACCAGGAGGCGTTTGAAATTTAGCGGGATACAGGCTAGGCCTCTTGTTCCAGGTCGCCGCCAGCGCGCAACAGCAAATCAGCTAAGGCCGTGAGTGAGGAGCGCAATTCTCCCTGAGTGGTAGCAGCTACTTGCGTGGTCTGGCTGCCGAGCATGCTAAGCGAACGGCCAATGGCTTTGCCGTCGAGGCCCTTAGCTCCCACACTAAGCATCGATTGTAAGTTGCCCAACTCCCGGTCAATGTCTTGCAAGGCCGGAATGCCGCTCTGTTGCAGTACTTCCTGCCAATCGTCGATGGTGGTGTTGGCCGTGCTGAGCGGGATGCTGGTTAGGCCACCTTGGAGGGCGCGCAGGGTTTCGTCGAGTTGCTTGGTGTCGGGGGTATTCGAGGATTTCGCCATGAGGGAAGTCGGAAATGTCGAGGAGGGTGAAAGTAAGTTAGATAGGTAAGGATTGCGGAGCAGGAGAGGCTAGGCCAAGCTCGTGCAGAATAGCTACGGCGCGCCGCGCACTGATTTCCTTGTCTTTGATTTCGAGCATAATGTCAGGGTTTACGCCCTGCAAATGGGTTAGAAACTCCCGGAACAACTCTTCAATTAGAGAGGAAGTGTGCTTGCCTTTTCGCTCGCCCACGGCCTGCGAACTGTAGTCCATCATCATGGTGCCGTCGCGCTCGGGGTGCCACGTGCTGGCTGCTAGTTGCAGCGCTTCAGCCATAGGCTCCCCGTGGTTTAGGCACTCGTGGTGGAAGTTGTCGAACAGAATAGGAATGTCCACCGCGGCATGCACCCGCAGGCAGTCTTGCAGGCTAAATAGCCGGTCATCGTTTTCAATAACCAACCGCGCCGTAACAGCGGCCGGTAAGCGACGGTAGGTATCAATGAAGCGCGTAATAGCCAGTTCCCGGTCACCGTACAGGCCACCCACATGAATCTGGAGCTTATGCGTGCTGTCGAGGCCCATCAGATCCAGCATGGAGCCTTGGTATACTAGCTCGGCAATGCTACGCTCCACAATACCCGCGTCGGGCGAGTTCAGCACCACAAACTGGTCGGGGTGAAACGACACGCGCATGTTGTGGGCCTTAATGTAGTCGCCTACTTCCCGGAACTCAGCCGCAAAATGCGTTTGCCAGGGGAAGGTGTTAACGGGGTGCGAGCCAAACGGCACAATGCCCGAGCCGATGCGGAAGAAGAGCATGCCTTGGGCCACGTTGAACTCCAGAATACGCAGCAGGCAGCGGAGGTTATTACGCACCGTGAGCTCCAAACGCTCATCAGAATAAGAAGCCAGCCGAAACGTGCTGGTAGAAGTGCAGTCTAATGACTCGTTGACGCAAGGATAGCCGATTTTCATATATCGGCTGTACGTAAGAAATGATGATTTAGTGACTACGCGCTGCAATGGGCCTAACGCACAAGTGGCCTAGAGGGCGCCTTGTTCACCTTCTAGGCCACTTGCCAATACTTCCTATGTCTCTCTACTTACTCGTAGCCGCGGTTGTCTTTGAAGTTCTTATTGTACTGCTGGCGGGCTTTGCGGGCTTTCTCGGCATTTTCCTGCGCCTGTATTTCCATCATTTTCTGCCGCTGTTTGCCTTCTCGCGAAAACTGCTCATAAATCAGGCTGATGGGGCTAGCCAGCGTAGGGGTAGGGGCCTTAGGAGCAGTAGAATCGACGGGGAACAGGGGCTTAGGTGCCGGTGGGCGCTTCACGGCGCTAGTAGGCGCGGTGCTAGGCCGCTTGATATTGCGCAGGGCTTTGTTGATGGCTGCACGGTCGGGGCGGCCTTCCGTTACGCGCACTTCACCCAACTGCACGGTGTCCTGCTGAAGCTTGATCTGCACGATAAGCTGCGAAAGACCCGTGCCCCCCAGCGGCATCCGTTGTGCCTTGAAGCCCACCGCTCGGAAAATAAGGGTGTCGTTGTTGGCGGCCGAAATGCTGAAGTCGCCATCGAAGTTGGCCACCACGCCTTGGCGGGTACGCTGAATAATTACGGAAGCACCCGGCACCGGCTTGCGGGTGGTCGCGTCCGTGATGCTGCCCGTCACGCGGACCTGCGCAGTGACAGCACTTGCCCCCAGCAGCACAAGCAAGAGCGGCATTAGCCAGCAGCGAAATAGGCGAAACATACTATGAGTAAATCCTAGGAACATCAACGCACAAACTAACGCAGACCAAGCGGTAAAATTCACTTAAACCTACAATAACCTAGGTTTGGTAGACGGATAAGTGCATAAGGGAGACGAAAAAAGCCCGCACCGTTGCAGGTGCGGGCTTTAAAATACTGGGCCACCAGAGTGGCCTAGCCAATACTATTACTTAATAACGGTCTTGCCGCCGTCGGCTGGCTTGGTTTTGATGGTGGCATCATCAGCGTCAATCTTGGCTTTGTTGCCTTCAGAATCTTTCAGCTTCACGTCGCCATCGCGCTTGATTTTCACCTTGCCGTCGCCGCTGCCCATGTCAGAACCCGATGAGGCCGACATGCTGCCGCTGGTTGAGCTGCTCATAGAAGAAGAATCCATGCTCGATGAGGAAGACATGGCATCATCGTCCATGTACCGGTCGTCCATGTACTCCGTGCGGCTCGACTCATACGCCGAGTACTGGGTGGGGTCAGTGAATACCGATTTCATTTCCGCGTCAGAAGAGGCGTATACGTCGCGCATGGCGGCGGCCATACCCGTCGTGTCGGAGGCATATTTCTGCTGCAGCTCGCCAATGCGCTGGCCGCGCGTGATATACACCGTCCGGATTTTGGTGCGAGTAGCATCGTCGAGCTTCATTTTGGCGGCCATATCAGCAGCCATGCGGTCGGCGCGGCGCTGAATAGCATCTTCTGAATACGACGTTTGGGTAGTAGTGGTAGTTGTAGTGGTCGTGGTACCGTCGGCGGCCGTGGTGGTAGCCGTATCTTCGGTCTTGTTCTGCGAGCAGGAAGCTAACGTGAGGCCTGCGGCGCACGACAGCAAAAGAAGGGTCTTTTTCATGGGAGTGGGATGCGAGAGTTGAGAGAGGAAAAAAGGGAGAGAGAATTAGCAATGCGAGATATACGCCTACTGTTCAGTAGGGGTTGCTATGAGTAGCGTCTCGCAGCCTTGGGGGCACTACTGGCCTAGCGGTAGGGGTGGTGGTTTAGCTGAGCTAGGGCACAAAAAAGCCCCGACTACAGAAGCGTAGTCGGGGCTTTTAGCGGTTACGGGTTATACCAGCCTATACCCACTTATTGTCAAGAACGGCGCCGTTGGCGTTAATCTTGTTGGCGGAAATAGTTAGGCTCAGCGTCATGGAGGTATTGGTATCAGCGCCGCGAGCATCGAAGTGCTCAGCGTAGCTCACGCAGTAGGCCTCTTCGAAGGAAATTTCTTTGAGCGTAGAATCCTGGTCGATCCGCTTGAAAGTGATTTTACCACTCTCGCGCTTATACGGGTCCAGCATCCAGCTCGTCAGCGAAGCGCTGTCGGTAGATACTATGGTCACTTTAATAGTGCCGCCTTGCACCTTGGAAGAGGGACGACCTTTGTCATCAATTGCTTGGTCGAAGGAGTAGCTGCAGCTAACTACTTCGCAGTCGCCGCTGCCAGCGGCATTGAAAAACGCACTAAATGAGGCCATACTATAAATTATTAGGGTTAGAAAATGGGTTGAAAAGGAATAACTCTACTTCTGTTCATTTACTTCGCCAAAACAGCGGGGCCACGTAAGCGGGCGTACCCTACTGCTGTTTGTACTCGGCATTCCAGTCGCGGCCCGGCTCGTTCGGGTCGTCGCCTTTGGTGCCGTCCAACGACACCAGGAACGTTTTGGCAGGGAAGTAGGGGACCATATGAATGTCGAGTAGAATGCGGTCCTTTTGGTTAGGATCGCGCTCGAACTTCTTAATGGAAAATTTCTCAATCAGCTTGCCAGGGCCTGCAATACCATCTAGGAAGCGAACTATCTGGCTCTGAATGTCCATGCGCATGTTGTGGTCCCAGTTCTCAAAAGCGCGCCGGTTCAGGAAGTCAATCAGTACCTTCGTCACGTAGTCGAATACGCGCACAACGGAGTACGTCTGCAGACCGATGTTGTCGCCGTTGAACAGCGTTTTGGCCGAGAATGCCATTACACGGCCATACTCGTTTACCATGGGCACTAGGCCTAGCTTTTCGAGGTTGGCAATTTCGCTCTTGCGCAGTGGGAACCGCACCCCATCTACCTCATTAAGGGTGCCGTGTTTGCGGCCCGCTGTTACCTGAGAAGCTAGAGTGCTGTAGATGCGGCCCGCCAGCGCAGAGGATGGTGGCACGAACAAGTCTTCTTCTTCGCCTACTTCCTCCAGCTTGCCCCGGCCCACCAGCCAGTTGCAAGCCATAATTACGTTGGATTTGTGCGGATCGGCGCCTGTCAGGTTGGCCTCCTCGAAGAGTTCGATTACGTCGTCGGGGGTGTCGTAGTGTTCAAAGTCGGTGACCAGCATCACCTTATTTTTGTGCGCGATCTTAGCCCACTTATCCACTACTTTGTTGGAACCCAGATACCCTGGTACAACCAGCAAAGAGTAATTGTCACGTAGGTCGAGGCGGTCGTAGTTCTGCTCCAACTCACCCGACACCGCATCAATAAACGTGGTGTTGTCCAGGTCCTGCAGTTGGTCTTTGTCGGCGTTCAGAATGGAGATATTCTTTACCTCATCCTGATCAGTATTGCGGTAAAACAGCGCCACCGAACGGTACGACTGCTCCATGTCGTGGGTAGCCTCCAGCGCTTTCTTGAGGTTGCTCGTAAGTTGCGTTTGCGACGACTCTACCTGCTGCTCGCACTGCTCAATGGCATCGGCTACGGAGTCAGCCTGGCTGAGCATCTGGTGCCACAGGGCTAAGCGCTTTTTGAGCTGCTGACGGTCGGCTTTTTTGCTGTCTTCGGTCAGGAAGATCTTCTTGCGGGCTTTCTTCTCGGGATTTAGGTTGGAAGCACCATCAATGGTCGTTTCCAACAAATCGAAACCGCCGAACTTGGCTAGGGCCTGCGTGCTTTGCTCTAGGCCAGGGGCATGCTCCCGTTCGCGCGAAGCTGCCGCCGCAGTATTCTTTTGTGATTCGGTTGCCATATAGAGGAAAGGCTCTATGGAATATAGGACGGATAGGGCAGGGGGCGCCCCGGGTATAAAGCAGGTAGAAGCCGGATTAGTCCAGCTCTTCTATCATGGCCTGAATGGTAGCTAAGAAGGCCGCCTTAGTCTCGGGCGTATCTAGCGCCGACTTGAGAATCTTGTTGGACTTGAGCTGACGTAGCAGCTTCTGCAAGTCCTCAGACTGTGTGCTTAAATCCTGCAGAAAGCGGCTCTGGTTGACAATACCCTTCTTACCAAAGTCGCCGAGCGACTCGAAGTGGAGCGTTTCCGGAATGGTAGAACCGTCTTCTTTCTCAAATTCTACTTCCACTTCTGGCTTGAAGTGCGCAAATACTGCTTCGGGCGTCCGTAGGCCCTCCACCACTTTTGCCCGCAACGGCGGGTCAGCGGTGAGCTTTTGCACAAGTAGGGTACGATTGAGGGGAATATCTGTAATGGCCTCCTGAGCGTTGTCTAGTTTGCGCTCTTGTCCACCAATGCCGTAGTTGTACATAAGGAAAGGATTACACTTACTGCTACACTATAACTGCTCCGTATACGGGGCTTCTAGTAGTAAGGTACAGGAAAATATAGAATCGAAACGCAATTAAAACATAGTTCTCAATTATTTAACGCTGGTTTTGGAGTGTTTGAGGGGTATGGCGGTTACAAAATTTTGCCATAACCACAGGGCCTCGGCTGAGAATGGTTTATTGCTTTACCTTACCGCAATACCAGTTGTGCTGCCGTAAAAAGCAGCCGTATACCTAGTACGTCTCTCAAGTTTTAACCTGCTTTTATCATTCAGATTTTAACGTCCCGTATGGCTTATACCGACGAGCTAAAACGAGTGCTGCACATTGCACAGGCCGTAGCGCACGAGTATCGACATGAATACTACGCAGCCCCACATTTGCTAATGGCGCTGCTGCATAATGAAATAGGCCTAGCCTCCTGGCTGGCAATAGAGCTGGATAAGGATATTCATTACCTGAGGGAGTGGACTGAGGTGCGGCTGGAGGGGCTCCCTAAAGCTACCCGCCCACCCGAAATGCCCGCCGCCGACAAAGACCTGAAGGGTGTGCTGGAAGTAGCTGACCTGGTAGCGCTGCAGCTTTCTAAAGACCAAACAGACCCCCTCTGTGCGCTGGCCGCCGTGCTGCGCCCTGGCCTGGCTTACACTACTGAGCAGCTAAAATCGTTGCCGCTCACCCAGCGCGAGGTGATGGAAGCTGCCGAGCCGGAAGCCCTGCAGCCCGTAGCCATGGGGGCTGATGGGCAGCAGACCACGCCGCTCACTGACCGGGCCGCTCCTGCCGCCAAGGCCGGTGCTCTGGCCACCTATTGCGTAAACAAAACTGCTCAGGCCGAAGCCGGCAAGCTAGATCCCATTGTGGGCCGCGACCGGGAAACACGACAGATGGCCGAAATATTAGGCCGGCGTACCAAGCCCAACGTGCTGCTGGTTGGGGAGCCCGGAGTAGGTAAATCGGCTCTGGTAGAAGGGTTTGCCCAACAGATTGTGCAGAAGAAAGTGCCCCTGCACTTGCAGCAGGTAACGCTGTTTGAGTTGGATTTGGGCACGTTGGTAGCCGGGGCCTCGTACAAAGGGGAAGTGGAGGACCGCATCAAAAGCGTACTCAGCGAAATCAAGCAGTACACCCGCGCCATTCTATTTATTGACGAAATTCATGCCCTTCTTGACCCTAAAGGCTCGGCGGGGGCTGGTATTGCGCAACTGCTGAAGCCGGAGCTGGCTCGCGGCGAAGTCACGGTGATTGGGGCCACTACCAACGATGAGTACCGCCAGTACATTGAAACCGATGAAGCCTTCAACCGTCGTTTTGACGTGCTGCGGGTAGAGGAGCCTAGCGTGGTAGTAGCAGAGCGCATGCTTTCTAGCGTGCTGCCGTACTACGCAACGCACCATGGCTTGCAAGTAGCACCCGGCACTGTGGAAGAAGCCGTGCGTCTGGCCAAGCGCTACATAAAAGACCGACAGCTGCCCGATTCCGCCATTGACCTCGTGGACCGCACCATGGCGGCCATCCGGATGCTTGATGACCACGCCGGCGCTGAGCTGCTAGGCCTGCAGCAGGAGTTTGAAAACATAGCGGAAGCCCACCGTAGCCTGCCCGAGCCTGAGCGCCTAAAGGAGCTGCGCTGGTTTCTCTATCAGGTGCAGAACCAGGTGAGTCACCTCTGGCTAAACCAACTAGACCAGGAGCAGCAGCCCGATTCGCTGGAAACCTCAGAGGCGCTGGAAACTTACATTCGGGAGCTGCTGGCGGCCGTGGTAGGCCTATCGGCTACCAAGAAAGACTGCGTAGAACGCACCGACATTGCCGCGGTGGTATCGGGTAAAACCGGGATTCCGCTCGGCAAGCTGCAAAGCAACGAGCGAGATAAGCTTCTGAACATGAACCAAGTGCTGCAGCGGCGCGTGGTAGGCCAGGATCACGCCGTGAAAGCCCTCTGCGAAGCTATTCTGGAGTCGCGCTCCGGCCTGACCAAAGCGGGGCAGCCCATCGGCTCGTTCTTCCTGTTGGGGCCTACTGGCACGGGCAAAACCGAACTGGCGAAGTCATTGGCGGACTTTCTATTCAACGATGAGTCCTTCCTGATTCGCTTCGATATGTCAGAGTTCAAGGAAGAGCATTCGGCGGCGTTACTTTATGGGGCGCCTCCCGGCTATGTGGGCTATGAAGAAGGCGGAATGCTGGTGAACAAGATTCGGGAGAAGCCTTACTCGGTGGTGCTATTCGATGAAATTGAGAAGGCGCACAGCTCAGTATTCGACATCTTCCTGCAGATTCTGGACGAAGGTCGCCTGCACGACCGCCTGGGCCGGGAGGGTGACTTCTCCAACGCGGTTATCCTATTCACCTCTAACATCGGCAGCGAGCAAATTATCAAGTCGTTTGGGGAAGGGCAGATTCCGGCTACCAATGCGCTCATGGAAACTATGAGCCGCCACTTCCGTCCCGAGTTTCTGGCGCGCCTCACCGAGATAGTACCGTTTGCGCCCATCTCAGAAGAAAACGTGGTGCAGATCTTCGACATTCACCTGCGGCCCTTACAAGAGCAATTGCGTCGGCAAGGCATCACGCTGGAATTGTCGGAAGCTGCCCGAACGCATTTGGCCCTGTCGGGCTTCACGCCGCGCTACGGCGCTAGGCCTATCAAGGGCGTTATTCGGCAGCAACTGCGGCGGCCCATTTCCCGGATGATTATTGCGGGCGAAGTAAGTAAAGGCTCCGTCATCGCCCTCGACAAAGCAGCCGACCAGGAAGAACTAACCTGGCAAGTGCAGGCCGCTGAACAGCCAGTGGAGGAGCCGACTGCGGTTACATCAGCGCAGGAAATAGGTAGCTAGCTACACGATAGGCTTATGGTCAACTACAGTGCATGGCAGTTGACCATAAGCCCACTGCACTAAACTTGTTGAAGCACCTCTTCTGTTAGCTAAGGACTGGCCTAGCGAATCGGTGGAGGTGCTTCAACAAGCAGTACCAAAGCAAGTGTAGTAAGCGAATTGGTGCTACACGCTGGAAGTGGCCACGCTTACCTCATAAGGCAAGTTCATGGCTGACTGGCTAGCCAGTAAAGTTTGCAACTCTTGTGCGGTACGCTGCCATTCCGGGGCCGATAGTCGGCTGCCGACAGCGGGGGTGAGAGCCACCCGGATGCAGCGCACAAAGCCGGCCGTAGGGGTGTTGCCATTGCGGAAGCCCTTCTCGATGTGCACTTGCCCGAGCTGGTTGCCCAACTCGGCCCAGCACACCGCCCGTATGTCTTCCAGCGTCACGACGCGGTTACGAGTGAGTAGGTTCTTGCGCAGCGCGTGCACCCGTTCTTCGGGGCGGGGCCGCTCGTGCCCGCCCGTGGTGGTGGTCAGCAGTTGCACGTCGTCGAGGTAATGCCCATCGTAGACCAACAGCCGGGTGCCGGTGGGAAGGCGGTTGCCTGCTTCCCCGTTGCTCGACCAGTACTCTAGGTACACGCTGTCATTAGAATCGCGGGGGCGCAGCATCACATAAGGAGCTGGGTCGCGACCGGTTTCCGCTCCCGACTGGCCTAGCCGCTCTTCTAGACGTGCAAGGTTTTGGTTGAGCTCGCGCAAAGTGTTGGTCACAAAATCAGTACCCGTGGCTGTGAAGGCTCGGCTTTCGTCGCGCAGCAGCTCCAGCAGCTCCAGCAACGCCTCTTGCCCAGAGCGGGCATCGAAGCGGCCGGCTCCGTACCGCAGGGTATAGGTGTCAGTGTCGTTTTCGCGCAGACTGGTAAGCGTAGTAGACCGGAACACCACGTTGCGCAGGCTATAGATTTCCCGAATGGCCAGAAACGCTTCTTCCGAAGCCAACGGGTAAATATTGAGGGCCGGCTGCAACCGAAATAGCTGCTTGTTGAGCCGCCGGTTAAGCACCGGGAAACAGTTCAGGCCGCAGGTAATCGTGGTTAGTGCCTCGGGCGGTAAGGCGTGCGAGAAGCGGAGCTCTAGCCAAATCAGAGGCTGCGCAAAAGTCTGAACAACCTCGGGGGCAAAGCGCGGGGCCAGCGCAGCCGGAAATGTCTCACGCAGGTACAGTTGCAGCTCGGTGCCGGGCGTTGGGAGCAGGCGCACAAAGTTGGGCCCGTACAGGTTGCGGACGTGCTGTTCCACGCGCTGCAGAAAGTCATACTCCTGGTGGAGGAGTGGGGTAGCATCGGTGGTAGCAGGGTCTAGGCCAGTTGCAGCGGGTAGCAGTTGGTCGCCCAGGCGCCAGGCTTCACCCGGCAGGTAAGAGAGATAGGTGTCGCGGCGGGGCTCGTTCAGCCAATCGAAGTAAAACGTCAGGTTAGCCAGCGTGGTCACTTCGGCATTTAGCTCTAGGCCCATCCAGAGCCGCCGGTACTCCGCGGGTTCAAAGTACGTAGCCGCCGCTACGGGGCGCTTCTGGCCGGCTGCCTCCACCCGCCACACCTGGTCGTCGGTGGCCAGGTACCGGACGGCTCCATCGGTGAGGCGCGTGGCTTGCAGTGGTGAGAAGAAGATGCCTGGGCCAGTAGCCGACCGGCCCGCCGTCGGCCGCTGAAATACGAACTGCGCATCGGCGGGCAGCAGCAGCAGCGGTTCCCGGGGCGGAGCCTGAGCAATGGCGTGAGCCGGCCGTGGGGCATCCACCACGTCGGGGTTCAGTAGGCCAGCCAAGCGCTCTACCAGCCGGTACTGGGTGTTGTTGATTTCCTGCCCGATCTTCTCCAGCTCCACCGCGCAAGCCTCCAACAGCAACTCCACCAGCGGGTCGAAGCCTTCCATATCAGCCTCCGTGTAGCCCCACATTTCGGCGGCTTTCTGGGTGAGTCGGCTTTTGATACCTGCTTTGGTGAAATCTTCGGAAAACTGCATGAACAGAAAATTGGAATCTATATAGAGTGGCCTAGGCCTCTTGCATTCAGCAGGATACTGGCCTAGGCCACTTCCATAGTCAATAACAGACTTATACCACTGATAACGGAGCTACAAACAGGCTGGCCCGGAAGGCAAAAGGCTCGTTGGTGCGGTGCAGCACGGCCCGCACGTTTACTTCTAGCCGCTTCCGGATGCGCTGGGTCACGCCCTTCATCTCGAAATCCTCTACTCCAACCACTACTTTCACCTGCTCCAGGCGAGGCTCACGCTCGGCAATGCTTTGCTCTACGGAGCGCTGCACGTTGTCTTTCCAGCGCATGTTGGTCATGGCCTCAAAGTCTTGCTGCCACACCACGCAGCCGAAATTTGGGTCGAAGCGCGACTCGCCGAAATGGGTCGTCAGCATTAGGTAGAGGTGCTGGGCAATCGACTCCTGGGCTGAGCAGCGGGCCAATGGGCGGCGCTGTAACAGCTCCTCGAAGTTGAGCGGCAGGCGGTAATAATCGTTAGCCATAAGGTGCCAAGGAAAGCGCTGAAGTGGCCTAGCTTATTTATAACCGAAGAGGCCCCGCTTCCGGCCGAGCTCCTTGTCAATGGAGTCAATCATTTTCTCCACGCTGGCTTTCATATCCTCGGAGCTGGGGTTTTGCAGAATGGCAACAAACCCTTTACGCGCCTGTTCCAGCATTTCCTTACGCTGCTCCTTGCTCATACCCGAGGCCCGCAACCGCAGGCAGTCGGCATTTACGAAGTTTACCTGGTCGGAAAGTAAGGCTACCTGGTTGTTGCTTTCCTGGAGCCGACGCTGTAGGTCGGCGTTACGGGCACCGCTGCTGCCATTGCCGCCTCCACTACTACCACTACCAGCTATTGCGGGAGCAGGCCGGTTAGCCGCAGCGGCTTGGTAAGTAGCTAGCAGTTGCTTGGTTTGGGCTAGCTCAGCCGCCAACTGCTCCTTGCCCGATACATCGATGCCCTTTTTGTCGAGCGACTGACGCAGAAAATCGACCGTATTGCGGTTGCTGCGGAATAGGTCGAAGTCGCGGAGTACGTTGTGAGCTAAGCGTTTATTGGTGAGGAACTGCATTTGCGCCGAGTCACCGCGAAGCTCATTTAGTGTTACGGCAATGGCGTTTAGGTAGTCTTGGCTGCGCTTGTTTAGCTCACCTACCACCAAGTCGTTGGTTTCGGTCCGGAGCTGGCGGTCCGTCAGCTCGATGCGCTGCAAATGGCCCGTGAGGGTATCAAGCTGCACCAACAGCTTATGCTGCTCGTCGCGGGTGCGCTCTAGTTCCCGCTTCAGCTTCGCATTCTCATCAGCAATGGAGTTGTTGGAGAACAGGAAGTAGGAAGCCAGTAGGGGCAACGCCAAGGCCAGCACATAAAATGCAAGAAATTTCCACAGGCGGGTAGTCCGTTCGGCGTGGTTGAGTGGCTTCATGCAGGTGGGAGAGGTATCAGACGAAAGTTGGAATTAGAACGGATTCCAGCGCGTAATTGGCTTCTCGGGCGCGGCCGCGGGGGCCACAGGATTTTCATTGATGAAAGTTTTCCAGCCTTCCTTGTTCTTGCCAATATACTCCAGCTGCGTGAGCTGGCGGAATACGTTGGCAATCAGCTGCCACAAGGCATATTGCTGAGCCAGGTGCTCGTGCACACGGTGGTGGTCGTAGCGCATGGTTACGGCGGCGCTCAGGGCATTGAGCAGGGTAGCCGGCAGCGTCTCCGACCACTGCTCGAAGTACTTGAGCATTTCTTCCCGCTCGGGTTCAGTTAGGCAGTCGAGGGCCGTTTTCACTTGTTTAGCTACGCGCAGCAACGTATCCAGCAGTTGAATGGGCGGCTGCTCGGCGGCGCTCAAATGAAGCGTGGTCAGGTGCTGCGCTAGGGCAAAGACGGTGCGCTCGGCCAGAAACTGCACTTGCTCACTGAGGTGGCTTTTCTTGTCGGTGCGCAGCTTCACTTTATGAATCACCTTAAACGCATCCGTTTCTATCTCTTGCAGCACATGCTCTAGCTGGTGCAGCCATTTCAGCAGGGCCGGGTGGCTGGTGAGCGAAGTGCTAGGGGGAATAAACTGCGTAACCGGCCGCAACGCTCCCTCGGTGTACAGCAGCTCACCCACTACCAAGTGGTAAGAGCTGACGGCCGAGGTATTCACCTGCTGGGTGGGCACTATGCTCAGCTGGTAGGCCGGGCGGGTGTAGGGGTGTCGCGGGGGTACCTCCTCTGGGGATGGCTGGCCGGTAGGCACGCGCACGTGCGGGTTCACGGACACCACCACGCTAAAGCGCAGCTGCTCCGTAGCGGCGGGCAGGTTAAACTCCTGTAGCAACTGGGCTAGGCTAGTGCGCAGGGTAAGCGGTTCGTTGCCACCCGTAAGTTCAATGCGGGCCCCGGCGGCCGTTACGGCCCGGCAGTGCGTAAGTCGGGCCTGTATTCCCGCCTGCGGATCTACGTTGAGCAGCAGCTCAAAGGAAGACAAACCGTGCGGGTCGGAGGGCAGCAGGCCGTAGCGGTGAGGCCCTAGGCCTATGCCGGTAGCATCGCGTAGGTGCTCCGTAGTAAACTGCTCAAGCTCAGTGAAGTGGCGGCGGGAAATTTTCATTCCATCAACCCAGTTCACAGGGTAGTGCTTGATTTCGGGTAGCATAAAGGGTGGGTAAAGGAGAAGTAGTTAACCTAGCGTAATACGAACAAGGGGCCAGGCTACCGGGCCACGCGCTGGGCTACTATGATGTCGCCTTGCTTAAGAAAATTGTCTCGGAAGCTGTAATCGGGGTTGATGTAGCGCCGCGGCTTCCACCAGCGCTGCTTAGCGTAAAAAATCCAGCCGTAGGGTTGGCCTTGCTCATCCAGGTACTGCAGGGCCTGCTCTGGCTTAAGCACGTTGTAGTCAGTCAGGAAGATGTGGAACAGGTCGCTGAAAAGCATATCATAAGGCGCCTTCGACGAGAAATCATGGTACAACGACTCCCCAAAGCGGCGCGACATCCAGAAGTGCACCACCATGAAGTTGTTGAGGTCCATGCGGGCCAGGTCGGGGCCGGGCTTGTTGGCCTGGTAGTACCACAGCTTGTAGTGCCGATGCGGAATCTGGCGCCAGCTGCGGTACGCTTCATAAAAGAAGTAGGGCACAGTAGCGGGCAAGGTGGCCATCAGGAACGCTGAGGGAGGTGTGCGGTCTTCTAGGCTAGGTAGCCACACCAGCAGTGCTACGCCTGCTACGCCAGCCAGCCAGCTCAGCACCGTCATGGCGGTGCCGTGCGTCCACTCATCGGGGTTGAACCAGGGCAGTAGCCGCTGCTGCGTATACACGTGCAAGCAGCCCAGCAGTAGCGCGGCTACCTGCATCAACAGAAACGTAACCTTGTACGGAAGCGGGCTGTAGACAGCTCCAGCGCCGAGCGAGCCAACCAGTAACAGGCTGCCCAGCAAATACAAGAAAATGCTGATAAACGTAGGATTCCGTTGCAGGCCGGAGCGGGCGTTAGACAGCATGTTCGTTGCCGCGCTTCGTGCTTGTGCTTCCGGGTTAGGAGTCAGCATACTATGCTATTCAGACTGTAAAGGATGAAGAAATTAAATGACCTATCTGCTAAAAGAACTAAAATTTCTCCATCTAGTCCCGACGGAGCATACGTGACCAGGAAACACAACTGGCTACCTTGCTTTACCAGATTTTAGGCAGTCAGGTTGCTTCAGGGGCCTTTTGCGCTTTTCTCAACCGATTGTAAGTTGTCAGAAAAAAGGTAGGATATCAAGCATGAGCACGTTCGGACGATTCTTTGGCGCGGCCTTGCCGCCGACAGCCCCGGCCCCAGCCCGGCGGGAGGGCACGTCGGGGTTTCAGCTCCTGGAAAAGCTGCAGCGCCAACCCCTAGACCTGCGCTTGGAAGTAGTGTTGGCTGATTTACTGGCCTACGGCTACCAGTTTGACGAGTTTATTGTGCGCCCGGTGAGCCTGTTTGCTCGGCGGTACCGCCGCGATATTGGCACCGTTACGGAAGAGCAAACGGAGCGGTGGCACAGCCCCCGCACTGCCATTGAAGTGCACCGCGAAGGCCTCTACGATGCGCTGCCCCAGCAGCTGTTTCACCAGCCCGGCGACCCAACGCCCGGCCAGGGTGTGCGCGCCATGATTGAGGATATTCAGGCGCAGCGGCGGCGCGAAAAAGCCACCCGCCGCTTTTTTTTGCCCTTCGAGCAGGAGTTTTACCGCTTCCGGGTGCTGCTGGAGCAGGAGGAGCGCCGGTACATGACCAACCTATCGGCGCAGTGGTACAATGAGGTGCTGGCGCGGTTCTGGGAGCTGGCGGGGCAGCTGCCCCCGCGGCAGGTAACTACGTTACTCTATCTGCTACCACTGGCTCACCGCATTGTAGGGGACCTGCCGCGCACCCAGCAAGTATTTGAAAGTGTGCTAGAGGTACCAGTGCGGTTGCGCACGGTAGCTCCGCTGTCGTTTCCGTCCGACGTATTGCAGGAAACCAGTGCTTCGCCCGGAGCCGTGCTAGGTCAGGGGGAACTCGGCCGCGACTTCGTGCTGAGCGGTGCTTATCAGGAAACCCTACCGGCTCTCGAAATCTCCCTGCTAGGGCTGTCTACCCCAGAGCTGGAACTGTACCTGGCCCCGGATAGCTGGCAAACTCGGGCCCTGAAAATCCTGTGCAATTACTTTATCGCCTTTGAAACCGATGTGGTGCTTCACTACGAAATGGCTGCTTCCAGCCAGTCGTTCGTGCTGGCAGACGAGGGCGAAACGGCCGTGCTGGGGTATACCACCGTAGGCCTGTAAGTAAGAGGCCTAGCGCCCTGGCAGTGGCCTAGGTGGCCCACAATGCCACTATTTGGTGGGGTGGATGTTGGAAAACGCGTGGCTTTCCACATCGAAGGTGCAGGTGGTGTCGTAGGGGGTGTACTCATCCGTCAGTAACAGCACCGTTTGCTGGCGCTGGTGTTGCTCAAACCATATGGCGTACACGCCGTGCACGGGGTGCCGTAGCTTGGGCATGGCCGGCCGGGCCTTCACTGAGCCATCGGCGCTATAATAGTGTCAGATTCCGCGAGCCATTTTCCCGGACGTCCGACTGAATCAGCACTTCGTCCAGGTGCTGAATGTGGTGAGCCGCTACTGTGTACCGAAACGTGAGCTTGACCCACTGGCCCGCGTGTTGCCAAGTAACCACCTTTGCCCCAACCCTGAAGTCCGTAATCATAAGAGCTGCATAATAAGTAACTCCGTGATTTGCACCACAACGCACATACGGAAGAGGTGGCCTAGCTTACTAGAGGCAAAGGTTCAAATGTAAGTGGCAGCGCGGAGTAGCCAGGCCCCAGCATTAGCTTAACGGCTACGGCATCGGTGCACTTCTCTACGAAGGCGTACAGGTCAGGAGCGCCGTAACGGATGCCGCCCATTCGGGCCATCAAAACATAGATCGGGAATTCATTATCAGCAGCGCGGTGGGCCACGTTCCAGGCGAGATATTCCCCGTTTTCGCTCATAGCAAAGGGGACCAAGGACTGCTCAATTCCTGGGTAGCCATCAGGCTCTATAAATAGCGGGTCGTGCTCCATTTCTTCATAGAACTCGTCCATGTGCCGCCGAATTATCGTGCTGCGAATGGTCCAAGAATCGGGATGATGGCCTAGCGGAATGTAGAGCAGAAAAAGACCGCAGAGCTTGCCCCAGCCGAGTTGGGTAACAAACCTCACATAAGAAGGCGGAAAGCCCACCCCATCGGCAAACCGGTAAGATGCTAGGCCACTAGCATCTGATGTGGTAATAGGCCCTGAATGAAGCTGATCGAAAATAAGCATGCACAGGGGAGGTAATCAGCTGCCTTAGATCAGCTAAGTGAACAACCAGAAACTTTGGTGTCGGCTTTGGCTTCCCTAATGGCCGCGTACTACCCTAGACCATAAGTATAACTTAAACCAGCGGATGGCTTGCAGGCATAAACTAAGCAGTTGCCGAATCCCAAACTTTCGCTTGGTCATTCAAATAAATGCCTGATAAACCGTGCTCGCGACAAGCAGCAACAAATTCGCCAGATATAAATCGCGTAACTGGGTCATCTGAAATGCGAAATATATGCTTGCCTCGCAGACGGTCAGCGTGGAACGCAAATTTATTGATACCCACACAGCGACCGTCGGAAAGTATTTCGTCGCTCTCTGTTCGTTCGCGGTCTAAATACTCGCCTTCGTCAAGCACATTAACTAAATAGTAAGGGCCGACCTCCGTCTTATAAGGCAACAATTCAACGCTTTTACCTAATAGTGGTCGTAGTATGTCTACAGCTTTTTGACTGAAAACGAGCACTCCATCACTAACCAAGGAGCCTAAATCTGCTATTTTCTCGCGTGTATCAATTACACCGAAAAATGTAGGCTGCCAATGTTTGCCCACGCGTTCTTTGGTGTCAAAATAAGTCTCTACTATCTCATCTATATAATCTATGTGGTCATTATTCTTATCCCAGTCAAACGGGACGCTGTAATCAGCAACGTTAGTATTATAATAATATATTTCCATGGCGCCTAAGAGGTTGTTGATTCCCAGACCTTTGACTCTTCTGTCAGGTCAATGCCTGTCAGCTGATGTTGACGGCACGCTTCAACAAATTCGCCGGATATAAATCGGGAAGTCAACTTGTCTGAGATTCGGAAGATATGCTTACCGCGCAGACGATTGGCATGAAAGGCATACCTGTTAATGCCAGCACAACGACCGTCAGGCATGATTCTATCACAATCGGTATGTACCCGATCTAAGTACTCTCCTTCGTCGAGTACGTTGACTAAGTAATAAGTGCCGACTTCGGTAGAATAAGGCAGTAATTCAACTTCCGTACCTAAGAGTGGTTGGAGCGCATCTACGGCTTTTTGGCTAAAAACGAGGACTCCATCGCTCACCAAGAACCCTAAGTCTGCAACCTTCTTCCGTGGATCAAGAATTCCAAAAAAAGGAGGATCCCAATATTTACTTGCTCGTGCCCTCCCATCAAAATACGTTTCTACTATTTCATCTAGGTAGTCACTGTTGACATCGTCATCGTCCCAATCAAAGGGAACACTGTACGCATCAGAATCTGTGGTGTATTTATAAACTTTCATTTAACTGTTTATCTACAAATGTCAACATATGCTGGTTTTTCTAGCTAAACGTAAAGATTTGATTACCTCAATAACTCAGGTTCTACCCGCACGCCGGCTTTGGCCCCCATCATGGCCGCCGTGGCCGTGCCGAAGCTCAGTACCCCCGCCGCCACCGAGGCTACGTCCCACACCAATAAGGCTGCGTTCAGGGCTACGCCTTCAATTGTGCATCACGTACTACGTACCCTTAATGTAATGGCGGCAATTCTTTGAAAGAAACGAGGCTAAAACTCGTTGCGCTGAAGAACACTTGGTCGCCTACTTGAGCTATAGCTTCCAGTTGCTCCAAGGCCCGTACGCCAAGGGCTAGCACCCCAAAATCAGTGTACAATAAAGGCACGGCTTCGTAAGGCTCGATTGGGAAACCAAGCGGATGGTAAGCAGTTGAGATGCGGTCATAGTCGTCCTGAAAGCCCGGTATGTTCTCATAGTCCCCGCCTAGCTCCAGTTCGAGGAGGCGGTAACGCGCTAGTAAGTCTGGAAAGAAAACAACGCTGAGTTGGGACCCTAGGTAACGGCCTAGCGTGTGCGCTGCGCCAACTGGTTCCAGATCGAGGTCACCAAATTCTGTCAGATAGATAAGCATCTCCCCGGACTGCCCTGCCAACGCTGGTACTTCAAGCGGAAACTGCCGTGCGTCGAGGCGCAGAGCGGAGCCCTTGGAAAGAGTGACGGCGACTTCATAAGCGTACACTTTGCCTTGGTGCACTAGTGAAGGCACAACAGCCTCAACGGTGCCCCGGGGCAAGCGCACAGCTTGGACTAACGGATAGGCTTCCATCATCCAGCCGGAGTTGCCAAATCCCAGACTTTGTTTCCTTCTTCCATATCGATGCCTGTCAGTTTGTGCTTACGGCAGGCAGCGATAAATTCGTCGGAAACGTATCTAAACACTGGACTATCTGGTATTCTAAAGATAGGTTTTCCTTTCACCAAATCTGCCCGAAATACAAATTCGCTGATACCAGCACATAATCCATTGGATAGTATTTCCCTGCACTTTGTCTGTTTTCGATCTAAGTAATTGCCCACGTCCAATACGTTAACGAGATAGTAGGTGCCTACCTCCGTTGGGTAGGGGAGCAACTCTACACTATCCCCCAGTAGTGGTTGCAATACGTCCACAACTCGCTGACTAAAAACAATACGCTCACTTCCCGCTAACGTACCCAGGTCGCCCACCTTCACGCGTGGATCGATTACACCAAAGAAGGGAGGGTGCCAGTTGTCACCGACCCGCTGGTGTTTATCGAAGTACGTGTCCACGATGTGACTTACGTAGTCAATATTGTTGTCATCGTCATCCCAATCAAATGGGACGCTGTACTGATCAGAATCTTCTATGAATTTGTAAATCTGCATTCTTCGCATTTACAATCGTCCTTTAAATATGCCGATTTCCATTTCGGAACGCAACGCTTCAAGTTCTCTCAGAACTTGACCTTTACCTCCAAGCTTCTCAGTTTCTTTTAGTCGGTCTCTTACGTAAATGGCATCTTGGCCATTGTACGAATAAATAAAAAAAGCCTCGACATAAATCGAGGCTTCCCTTTTTCTAATCAGCAAACTGTTGCAATGAAATCAAGAATCGTGTAGGCTAAACGGTTTTACTCATCGTCTTCATCATACAGCAACGTCATAAGCATATCACCATCCTTATTATTGATATGGTCTCGTTGCCCATCTTGCTCATAATACAATTGAAATTTGCCGGTTACTCCAATATTGCTCGCTCCATCTAATAACGACAACAATATTCCTACGCTATCTTCAACTATGACTCATACATATTTCAAAAGTTCTTCCTGCTCCTCTTTACTCAACGCCTGCAACTTCATTTTGAGTTGCCCCTGAGCAGAACTTTGATATTTCGCTTCCACCGGAGTTAACAGCATGGCCCTGTAATCAGCAACAGCTTGATCAATGCCATATTTCTTAAGCCGTTCAACAAATTCAATTTGATCCATGAGTTTTATTTACTTTCTGATTGCTGATGATGAGATACTATAATGTTCTTGCGAAGTTCACAGCATCAGATGGGTAATGCGGCATTGTATTATAGTTAGTGTCATCTAAGCCAAAAGCCAGTGTTACAGCCGCGGCTTCCCAAGCCCAGTAGCCGAAAAAACTACCTTGTTTGTGCGTATCGTGCCAGGATACCTTTTTTAGATTTTTGTACCAACCCTGAAGAAATCTCTGCACTAAGATGGGCTGCTCAACAGGTACGGCATCAATGGCATCATACAAGGGCTGGTACGCTTTGGGATACACCAATTGAGTGGTGGGAGGGCGTTGATTAGCTAACCATGGCAAGCGACGCAAAATCAGACGTTCAATCAGTGCGTCTTGGCCGACGTTGCTAATACAGGCGACAAGTCGTAGCCATAATGCCTCCTCTAAATCGAAGAGGTAGGCCCATGCCAGCATTCGCAAAGCATCCGTATAGTTATCCAGATAGCGCACATCTGCTGTGATAGGGGCAGCAAACTCAAAGGGTTCGTGCGCTGGATGGTTTAGATATTGCTCCCATTTACGAATCAGATCGGGGAAATCCGTTGCTAGTTCCGCTAACGCATCACCACGCGAATAGCGTCCTTGCAATATGTCAACACTGAGATAAAAAATATTAGCGTAAACACTATCCAGTTTAGCGTATTGGCTTGGATTGCTCGCTACGCCAATTTCTCTTTTCGTAACTTCATTAAGACGAGACTCTATCCTCTCATCAAAGTAAGAGATGTCTTTGTGCTGTTCACGTTGCATTGTAAATCTTGGCTGTTATTTCAAAACTGTCTGGATTACTTCTCCTGTTTCCTTACTGACTTGTAGTAGTCGCTTTTCTACCTGGCCAGTATCCATAGCATCCCGGATTTTATCAGCTAACTTCTGATCTGAGAGCTTATTCAGGTTTTTTCTGATCCAGTTATCTGACATTTGTCCTTTGGACAGCTTAGCAGTGTCAAATTTAGTTTCTGTTACGATGTACTCGGGCGGAGGTGTTGCATTCCTCCACACACCATCTAGTCCCTGTCGCCCGGCGGGTGCATCCAGTGCGGTATGGGGACTGTCAAGCTTAATGTGCCCCTCATTAGCAAAGGCAATATCAGCTTGATATTCTCCCAGTCGACCATTGGCGGTCTTTTCATAGCCTGGGTACCACTTCTTTTTAGTGCGCGCCTTTACGCCCTTTTTCTTTTTATACGCGGCATATGCCTCGTCTATTTTCTTCGGATCATTTATTATCTTTTTTGCTGCTGCATATGCTTCGTCTAGTTCTTTCTTTGTTTTGCGTACTACTGTAGTTGCTTTACCTACAACCAGCTTGGCAATATCGTCGCAGGGCCCATTGTGGACGATGAGCATCCAGAAGCTAACCAAGTAAGTATGCCAGTCGGCCACCTCGAAGTTATAGACCGGGGTAGTCTGCTCAGTCTGATGCACTACCTCACGCACGGGCATACTGACTTGATCGGAGCGTAGCAATTCGTCGCCAACTTCCAGCTGTCCGGCTAGCTTCCACTCTCGCGTGCTAAGCAAGAACGGGTGCTCCGGTGTGGCACGGATTACTTCATCGCCTACGTGCACTTCCACTAGAGCGTGCGCCTCATGCTGACTGACTGAGATGACGGGCTTGAGGGCTAAGTTTTGTTGGTCCTGCTCCCAAGCCCAGACCATATCGCCCACTCGAATGTCCTCAATGTTGCAATAGTCTCCCTCAATGGCAACGAGCGTACCAGCCGGGAAACATGCCGTTACGCATTCTTTCGCTACTTTCTTGCCGAAAGGCTTAAGGGCTTTGAGCCCACCTTTCAGAGCCACCGCCTTAGCTGCCAGTTCGGCCATTTGCTTTTTGGCCATACCGGCGGCGACTTTGGTGCCGGCTTTCAGGGCGGTGCGCACGCCGGCTTTGGCCCCCATCATGGCCGCTGTAGCTGTACCAAAGCTTAGTACCCCAGCCGCCACCGAGGCCACGTCCCAGACCAGAAAGGCCGCGTTCAAAGCCATGCCTACTTTGTCGCCCGTCTGAATGGAGTGAATTAGGTCGCGGCCCGAACCCCAGATGGGAATCATGCCTTCCAACAAGCCCGCCTCACCTACGGAGTTTTTTTCTTTCTCAGCTTGCTCCAGCGCCTCATCGGCTTCTTCTTTTGTCTCCTTGATCTGCTGGCTCATATCAGGCGGCAGCGGTAGCTGGCCTGAGGTCATGAACTCAATCTTACCCTGGCCTACCGGGCAGGTGATGCAGGAACGGCAAAGTAAGGCTTCTGCCCCGCCCACCTTGGCTGGGTAGGTGTCCTGCCACATAGTAGGAGCAGGGGTGCACGGCGTGGGTGTGCCACCTGCCATTTGCGTGAGCTTTTGACAGATGACAAACGAGGGAATATTAACTAGTGGGGCTTTGTCGAGGGCATTAGCAGCCTGTAGTCCAGCTATTTTACTGGTACGGGGTGTGGCTTTGAAGGGCATCGGCACTGTGCCTTGGCTACACTTCATTAGCGCCCCTGTGATGACGTATTCGAGGGGATTCGACATAGCACACTATCTAAATAATATCGGTGTCGGAGGAAATAAGCTTAGCCTTACCACCGGCCTTCATATTCAAATTACTGCTGATCTGGGCTTGCATATCATTACCCACTTCTAAGCCCAGATCCTTCGCGTCTAGGTCTATTTTCTTCTTTGCGGTCAAGCTAATATTCTCTTCAGCCTCTACGGTAACGTTCTTGGCGTGCATCATAATCTCCCCCTTGTCACCAGCTTCGAGCGTGATGGTAGAGCCTAACACAGTTACCGGGCCGTTGCTTTTGATGGTGATACTACCGTCGCCGTTGAAGCCGATTTCAACTGCCGTACCCTTATTGTTGGAGTTAGATATTAGAATTTTTTGTTCGCCACCCTTATCCTGCATCACGAACTTGTTGCCGCCCGATGTTTGGATGCCCTTCATCAAGTTGCCATCGGGCGAGTACTTGGCGCCTTGCTTGTTGTTGGCATGGAACATGTTGCCCAACACAAAGGGCTGCTCCGCTAGGCCACCCTGGTAGTCAACCAGCACCTGCGAGCCTACCTCGGGCTTGAACAGTTGCCCCTTGCCACTCCCGGAGTAGGGTGTAAGCAAGCGTACCCAATCGGTTTCGGCCTGGGCTGGGTTATCAACGGGCCAGTGGTAACGCACTTTCAGGCGGCCCAGCTTCTCGGGGTCTTTGTCGTTGATGACTTCCGCCAGTTCCGGCTGACCCTGGGGCGCGTCGTAGTGGGGGTTGAGCGGGGGCACTTCCAGCACATGTGGCACCGCCGAAAATTGATTGCTGTAGTTGCCGGCCTCGTCAATAAAGTGCGTGATTTCCAGCACCCGATACTTACCGAAGCTCTCGGGCGTCAGGTGTTCCGTCCCGATACCTTCGCCGCTCACGTTGAGCACGCTGCCCAGATGGATGTTAGGGTTGTCGCTGAAGCCCTGCAGCGTAACCAGGTTAGCGGCGGCGTTGGCTTTGAGCAGCTTAGCTTCCTCGTCAAGCTGGCTATTGCCCTCAATCCAGGTTTCGGCGGTGGTGTGGGCTTCGTCGGTAAATAGCTTTTCGGCCTGGCTCAGGGCAAAGCCCCCGAAAGGATGGTTCTGGAGGCTGGGCAGGCTCTGGCTGCTGGTGCTGCTCTTGAAGTGCTGGTGCTTCTGGTAGTTGTACTCGTACATCTTGGCCTTGGTGGGCACCAGCGTCATGCCGAAGCTGAAGCTGTTGTAGTCGCCATCGGCCACGAACTCAATTTCCTCGCTAGCCGCCGGCGTGCCGAGCTGCAACGATTCACCATCATAGTAAAACCACTCGCCGTACTCGGCCGCTAGGCGGCTCAGAAACTCAAAGTTGGTTTCGCGGTACTGCACCACGTAGGGCAGCGGGGTTTTGTGCTGGGGGTTGATCTTGCGCGCCAGCAGGTTGGCCGGGTAGGGTTGCAGTACCTCGTTGAAAATGGCATCGAGGGTTTTGGCCACGAAGGTGCGCTTCTTAGAGCCGCTGGCCAGCAGATAGCATGGGCTGAAACCACGGGCCACAATGCTGCCGGCGAAGTCGTTATCCTTACCCGCCTCTAGGTGCGTTACGACGCCCTTGAACTGTAATTTTTGCCCTTGGTTGAAGTGAAAGGAATCGGCCTCCACGGCCAGAGTAAGCGGCTGGCCTAGCAGCCGTTTGTGCGCCTGTGAGAAAAACGACGCCTTGCTACCTTCTACCCGGTCGAAGGGTACTACCACCTGAAACTCATGGTGGGAAAACAGGCTCTGGGTGAGGGAAATTTGCTGTATATCAGCCGAGGGGGCTAAGGCAGAGCCTGCGCATTGCACAGAAGATGTTACCTGACGACTCATGAATCCGATAGAAGTTTAAAAAACTGGACATTCACTAACGACACCCTAACTATATCCCGGGCATTCAGTAAACTTAGAAGAATTCTGGAAAATGTAGGTCTTCTAGGCCTATGTGTTCAGGCACGTACGTAGTTTATAGTTCTGCTGTTCCTCACTAGCCTTATCTATACTAATATGCTTGCGCCTTCCTCGCCTCGTCGTCAGCCGCCCGTGAGTAATCGTGCTCAGGCGGGGCGCCCACAAGGGGCTCCAAGTCGTCATCCGGCAACTAGCAGCCGCGTAGTGGTTGCGCAACAGGCCCGACCCGCCACCCGGCCGGCCTCGCGCCCGGTTAGCCAGCGGCCCAGAGTAGCCGCAGCACCCGGGGTTGGAAGCCGAGTACTGGCTGGTGGCGTGCAGGCGGCCCGGGCTTACGGACAATACACCATTGGCTTCTACGAAGGGGTAGGGGCTTCCATCAAAGGAACCTGGAGCTTTGTCACGCGCGATGCCTGGCAGGCCAAAACGTGGACTGAGATGGGCACTACTGTTGTGGCCATGAGCCTGATGGGTAACACTGCGGGCGGTCCCCTCAGCGGGCGCCAAAGCGCGCAGTGGCTTGACCAGAAGTTAGGAACCCAGTTTGCCCCGCGCCAAGTGCAGATTGTAATGGCCCTAGACAAGACCATCAAGGAGATGCCTACTTGGAAAGCCCGGCAGTGGGGGAAAGTGGTGGGCCGGGTAGCCGGGGATGTACTAACGACCAAAGGCGCCGGCGGGGTGGCTAAAACCGGATTCCGGCTGGCAGCTACGGAGGTGCAGCACGTGCAAACCATTACCAAGCTCACGGGCAGCGTAAGAAGTGCGCTGCCAGCCTATGGACGCTTTACCTCGGTGCGGGCGCAGATTCCCTTCCGCGACGTGAGCACGCTGCCCAACAAATCGGCGTTTTGGTCTGGCCTGGAGGGCGTAGCCGGTGGTAAGGCAGCTCAGGAAGCTGAAATGCTGGCCCGCCTAAATGGGCGTACTTCCTTGGAAATGACTAAAGGCGGGGCTTGGCTCGACCGGCAAACGGTGCTGCTAGATGGTAAAGTAGATTGGCGCTCCCAAATGCGGCCCCAGTGGGGGCGCCTGTCGCGGCGCTTTGCCCAAGGCGCTACCGGGAAGGTAGAGGTTTACAAAGGCCCATTCTACGACCCCAAGTTTTCTATCTGGGCAACCATTGAGGAAAAGGAAGTGATGTCTTCGCTGAAAGCAGGGCGCGTCACGGAAGTGCACATCACCAACATCCCCAAAAAGTAGGGCTATGGGCTGGCGTAAGTTGATTGGAAATATGCTAGAGTCGTTCGATTCTCCGTCTGCTCCCCTGGGCTCCGCCGAAGATCCGTTCAACCGGGCCGTACAGGCTAGCCTCAATGCCACCTCCGGCTCGGTCGCTACTGCGCAGGAGGTGCAGCGGGCGTTTCCGGGTACTTCCGGTGCCGAGGCCGCTAGAGTTGAAGCCCGCGCCGAAGCGTTGGGCAAGCTGGCACTGGAAACATACTACCAAGTCAGAGACGGGGCTACAACGGAGGCGGCGGCGGAGGCCAGGATTAAAGCCGCTTACCCCGACCTCTCCGAAGCAAATTTCCGGGTGCTGCGGGCGCGGTGCCACATGGCTACCAGCAAATAAGCCGCTGACCCCAACGGAGCCAGCGGCTTACAGCAAGCTATAGGGCTACGCACAGTGGCCTAGGCGCGGCGCAGCTCAAATACAGTTATCTCAGGCAGAAAGCCTACCCGGCCCGGGTAGCCAATAAAGCCTAGGCCTGCATTCACGTACAAATACTGCTTGCCGCGCTGATACAGGCCGGCCCACTGCCGGTAGGCGTACTGCACAGGGCTCCACTTCAGGAACGGCAGGTTCACGCCAAACTGCATGCCGTGGGTGTGGCCGGAAAGCGTCAGGTCAATGTCTTCGTACTGGTGCACTTCTCCATCCCAGTGAGAAGGGTCGTGAGAGAGCAGAATCTTGAACGGAGCATCAGATTGGGCATGGGCTTTGGCCAGGTTGCCGTACTTCGGGAAGCCCATGCGAGCTCCCCAGTTTTGCACGCCAATAATGGCAATCTTCTCGCCGTTACGCTCGATGTGCTGACTTTCATCCAGCATTAGGTGCCAGCCAATTTTCTTGTGGTTCTGCACAATGCGCACAAAGTTAGCCTGTTTGGCGGCTAGGCCACCTTGGTCGGCCCAGTTGATGTAGTCGGCATAGTCGTGGTTGCCGAGGATGGAGAAGATGGGCAAGTCAGACTTGATGCCGGCCAGCGTATCAATGTGCTCCTCTACCTCGTGGGCGTAGTTGTTCACCAAGTCACCAGTCATAAACACCATATCGGCATTTTGCTTGTTGATCATGGCCACGGCACGCTGCAGGGGCTCTTTCGACTGGAACGAACCCGTGTGCAGATCAGAAATCTGCAGCACCTTGAAGCCATCGAACGAGGCTGGCAAGTTGGTGAAGCGCAGTGTTACGCGCTTCACGGTGTAGTCGGTGCCACCTTTTACCATGCCCCAGATCAGGGCCACAAACGGAATAGCGCCTAGTACCAAGGCCATCCGGCTAATAAACTCACTGCGGGAAATAGCCGGGCTATCAGTAGCACCGCTAGGCCTGTTGCCTATAGCCTGCGCAGCCCAGCGCACCACGCGCACTACATCTTCCAGCAGCAGCGGCAGCAGAATCACAATTTTGGCCGCAATCATAGCCAGCAGCACCCCCCCGAAATAAGAGCGGAACGAGGCGTGCTGGGTGCGGTTCATGATGGCCCAGATGCCCAGGGCCCAAATACCCACAGTGAGCAGCCAATACAAGATGGTGGCACTGCGGCGGGCCAGCGGAGTAGCACTTTGCAGCGCCGCACGAATGGCCTGTATGCCATATACTTCCGCTACTACAATCAGTAGCAGAAAGAAAATACCAGAAAGAGAACGAGACATAGTGAGGGTAGAAACTCCAGAAGCAGCCGTTGGTTTAGGCCGGGCGTATGAACGCAGACGTAGGAGTCGGGTTTTTGCTTTATTTTCCGGACGTTACAACAAGAGTGCCTTATGCAAGAGTTTGACAATCTGACCGAAAATCTATCCGATAATGCCGCCGAGCCAGCGGCCCCAGTTCGCTACGAAACCCCCTCTGCCTTTGGTATCAAGAGCTGGGCGGAGGAAGACAGGCCTAGGGAGAAGCTCATGCAAAAAGGTCGCGCGGCCCTCTCCGATGCCGAGCTCATGGCCATTCTGCTGGGTTCCGGCACCGCTAAGCTCTCGGCGGTAGATGTGGCTAAGCTGGTGCTTAAGGCCGCCAACAACGACCTGAATACGCTGGCCCGCTTTTCTATCAAGGAACTGATGCGCCAAAAAGGCATTGGCGAGGCCAAGGCTATTACCATTGTGGCGGCGCTGGAGCTGGGCCGCCGCCGTAAGGAAGCCGATGCCGCAGCCCGCGTCACCATTGCCAGCTCCCGAGACATTCACAACCTCATCCGGCCTCACCTCCAGGACTTACCCCACGAGGAGTTTTGGGTGATTCTGCTCAACCGCGCCAATGTGGTTATGCGCAGTGTGAGCATCAGCAGGGGAGGGGTAGCCGGTACCGTCGCCGACCCCAAGCTGATCTTCAAGGAAGCGCTGGAGCAACTGGCCTCATCTATCATTCTGGTGCACAACCACCCCAGCGGCAACCGCAACCCTTCCGCCGCCGACATTGCCCTCACCCGCAAGCTCAAAGAAGCTGGCCAGTTCCTCGACCTGCCCGTGCTCGACCACCTCATCTACACCGACCAAGGCTACTTCAGCTTCGCCGATGAAGGAATGCTCTAGGCCAGTGTAGCGCAAATAGAACGTCATGTCGAGCTTGCCGAGACATCTCGCGTGCTAACGTTGCCATGCTAACCCAATCCACCAGCACATCAACCTGAGCCCGTGCGAAGGATCTTCTCACGTCAGCACAGGGCGCTATACCAGTTGTACCTAATACGATCCTTTTTTCGTCAGCATGACGTGCTGGGGCAGTGTTCTAGGCCAGTTTGATTACTACCACAACATCAGTGCCGTCATGTCTCGACAAGCTCGACATGACGGCACTTGTTAGCAACCGACCATCAGCAACCAGCATCTACCCGCTACCTTTGCGCTCATGCGCATCAATCCTAAACTTCTTATCGGCATCGGGCTGCTGATTGTCTTCGGCTACTTTTTCAAGGATCTGGTTTTTAACGACGACCAATATGCGGCCCGCCTGCGCAAGGCCCGCAAGGAAAAGGACGATGGCTACCGCCGCGTGCAAGGCTCACCGCTCAGCTCCGAGCAACGCCAGGCCTTCGACAGCCTGCGCTATTTTGCACCCAATAAAGACTACCGGTTTGAGGCGCAACTGGAAACCTTTACGCAGCGCGACACCGTGCCGATGGCGCTGACGGATGGCAAAGCGGAGAAATACCTACGCTGGGGCCGGGCCTCCTTTGTTTTCAACAAGCAGGAGTACAAGCTCACGATGTTCCTGAAGGCCGACGGCAAGGATTCCACGCTGTTTATCCCTTTCACCGACCGCACCAACGGCTTTACTACTTACGGCGGTGGCCGCTACCTCGACGCGGCGAAGCCCGAGAATGGTGCCACCGACATCGTGCTGGATTTCAATGAGGCCTACAACCCCTATTGCGCCTACAACAGCGGCTACGCCTGCCCCGTACCGCCCACTGATAACCGCCTGCCCATCGAAATACGCGCCGGCGAGCAGGAATTCCACGACCATGCCGCCCACGCCGAAGGTGAAGGGCACTAGGTGCTAGGCCACTCCGGCATGTCCCATTATATGCGCTAGGCCACTGTTGAGGCCGCCAACCCAAATCCGTACCTTTGCCGCGCCCGGAAACTGGCAACCGGCAACTGCTAATTGGTAACTCCATCATGAAAATATCCCTCGACTGGCTCCGTACGCTCATCCCCACCGATAAATCTGCCGAGGAAATTGGCAAGCTGCTGACTGGCTCCGGCCTGGAAGTAGAAGGGATTGAGGAGCTGGAGAGCGTGCCCGGTGGCCTACGTGGCCTGGTGCTGGGCACCGTGCTTACCTGCGAGAAGCACCCCGATGCCGACAAGCTCAGCCTCACCACCGTAGACGTGGGCGACGCTGTGCCCCGCCAGATTGTGTGCGGCGCCGCCAACGTGCGCGCCGGCCTGAAAGTAGTGGTGGCCCTGGAAGGAGCCGAACTGCACCCCACCGAAGGGCAGCCCTTCAAAATCAAGAAGTCGAAAATCCGGGGCGCGGCCTCCGAGGGCATGATTTGCGCCGAGGATGAGATAGGCCTAGGCACCTCGCACGCCGGCATCATGGAGCTGGACACCGAGCTGCCCAACGGTACCCCCGCCGCTGAGTATTTCGGCCTGGGCTCTGATTCGGTATTTGAAATTGGCCTGACGCCTAACCGTGCCGATGCGGCCTCTCACTACGGTGTAGCACGGGAGCTGCGCGCCCTGCTGCGCCAGCCCTGTCACCTACCCGACATCAGCCAGTTTCACGCTCCCGCCGAAGCCACGCAGAACATCAGCGTAGAGCTGGAAGATGCCGAAGCCGCCCCGCGCTACGCCGGCTTGCTGCTGGAAAACGTACAGGTAGGACCCTCACCCGAGTGGCTGCAGCGCCGCCTGCGCAGCATCGGCCTTTCGCCCATCAACAACGTGGTGGACGTGACCAACTTCGTGCTGCACGAGCTAGGCCAGCCCCTGCACGCCTTCGACGCCGACCAGATTACGGGTGGCAAAATCCGGGTGAAGCGGGCCGAAGCCGGCGAGAAATTTGTGACGCTGGATGGCCTAGAGCGCACGTTGAAGGCAGAGGACTTAGTTATTGCTGACGCCAACGGCACGCCCATGGCCCTAGCGGGAGTGTTCGGAGGCAAGACTTCCGGCGTATCTGACCAGACTACCCGCGTCTTCCTGGAAAGCGCCTACTTCCAGCCCGCCGCCGTGCGTAAAACCGGGCAGGTACACCAACTCAAAACCGACGCCTCTTTCCGCTTCGAGCGGGGCACCGACCCGCACATGGTGCCGGTGGCTTTGAAGCGCGCCGCTCTGCTGCTGCAGGAAGTGGCCGGCGCCACCGTGGCTGCCCCCGTAGTAGACGTGTACCCCACGCTCATCAGCCATATGCCGGTGCGCCTGCGCCTGCCCCGCGTGGAGAAGCTCGTAGGCCAGTACATTGCCCCGGAGCGTATCCGTCAAATTCTGACTGATCTTGACATTCTGATTGCCGAAGAGCTGCAGGATGAGGCCGGACACGCCGAGTGGATTCTGTCGGTGCCGCCGCACAAGGTAGACGTGACCCGCGAGGCCGATGTGATTGAGGAAATTCTGCGCATCTACGGCTACAACCACGTAGCCCTGCGCCCTCACAACTCGGCTTCCTTCCTGGCGAAATTCCCGAACCCTGACCCGGAAATCATCCGGCAGAACACGGCGCGCCTGCTCAGCGGCCAAGGCTTCTCCGAAATCATCACTAACTCCATCACTAACTCGCTTTATTTCGAGAAGGAAGGGGAGAAGGATGAGACGCTGGTGCCGCTGCTCAACTTCAATAGCGCCGAGCTGAACGTGATGCGGCCCACCATGCTGCACAGTGGCCTAGAGGTAATCCGCTACAACGTGAACCGCCGCCAGCGCGACCTGAAGCTCTACGAGTTCGGCAAAACGTACCACCGGCTCGCCGACGGTGCTTACCAGGAGAACAACAAGCTCGTCATTTACATAACCGGCAACACCGCCGCCGAAACCTGGCAGCAGAAGTCGGAGAAGGCTACCTACCACCAGCTTGCCGGTGCGGTGCAGCAGGTGCTAGCCTCATTGGGCTTCCCAGCTCCGATGTCGCAGCCGGTGCAGCACTCCTACTTGGCTGGCGGCCTTACTCTGCTGGCCCAAAATCAGCCAGTAGCTCAGTTGGGTGCCGTGTCAAATGCGGTGCTCAAGCGCCTCGATGTGTCGCAGCCCGTGTGGTATGCTGAGCTCGATTGGGATTGGCTGATGCGCAAGTACAAGAACACCCTGGTCGGCCGTGAGCTGCCCAAGTTCCCTGAGGTGCGCCGCGACCTGTCATTGGTAGTTGACAAAACCGTCACCTTCGATCAGCTCCAGCAGATTGCCCGCCGCACCGAGAAAAAGCTCCTGCAGAGCCTGAACGTGTTCGATGTGTACGAGGGTGAGAACCTGGGCGCCGACAAGAAGTCGTACTCCGTGAGCTTCCTGCTCCAGGACCCCACCCAAACCCTCACCGACCAAGCCATTGACGGCGTGATGCAGCGCCTGATTGCGCAATTCGAGAAGCAGGCCGGGGCCCTGATCCGGAAGTAACAATTTCCTAGGCCACTTGAACACTCTCCTTGGATTTAGCGTTTTCCTGCGGGAGCCGCTAGGCCTAGGGAGAGTGTTTGTGCGGATGAGGTTTGTTACCTTCACCAAAAATATTTCTCTCTGCCTATGGCTTCTTCTAAGCAGCTTGCTCAACTAGACCGCCTAGAGCGGCAGGTGACCACCTTAGTGGCTGCCTATCAGCAGTTGCGCGAGGAGCTAGCCGACGCCCAAACCACAATTCAGCAGCTGCGGGCCGATGTACGGGACCGGGAGCGGCAGTTGAAGGATTTCCAGAATCAGGAGAATATTGTTAAACTTGTCAATACCATAGCAGGAGAACCTGCCAACACCAACGAGCTGAAACTTCGCCTTAACGAATACATCCGCGAAATAGATAAGTGCCTTGCCTATTTGAGGGAGTAACCCACCAAACCCACCGCGCCTATAGTACTGATGACCGATCTATCCATTAAAATCCGCGTTGCTGACCGGGATTATCCCATGCGGGTAAGCCCCCAGGACGAGGAGCGCCTACGTATGGCCGGCCGCTTGTTGAATGAGCGGCTAAAGGAATTTCGGGAGCAGTACGGCATTCAGGACAAGCAAGATTTGCTGGCCATGATTGCCCTATCTACAATGGCTGACCGCCTGAAGGTCAGCAAGGAAAAGGACGGGACCGATGCGGCCCTGACTGAGCGCCTCGCGCGCCTGGACGAGCTGCTGTCGGGAGTGGTGCTGGTCTGACCCCAACTTGGTCAGGGCCGGCGCGAAGAGTGAGCCCGAAGCGGGGCAGGGCAATCGGCTCTGCCGGCCGCGCGGGCGTTGGCTGTGCTTTCATGCTATGGATTTCACCTTTCCAAAAACCATAGCTCATGTCCACCACTGTTTATATTGTTCTCGCCGCTGTGCTGGCCCTTGTGGTCGGCATCGTGGTGGGGCGCCTGCTGGCCGGTAAGGCCCGGCAGGACCACGAAGCCGACGCCAAAGCCCGGGCCCAGCAGATTCTGCAGGATGCCGAACTACAGGCCACCCGCACCCGCGATGAGCGGATTCAGCAATCGAAGGATAAATTCCGTAACCTTAAGCAGGAATTTGAGCAGGAAAGCCGTCGCCAAAAGCAGGCTTTAGAGCAGGAACTGACTGACCGTCGTGCCGCCGTGGTTGAGCAGGAGCAGAGCATCAAGCAACTCACGCTAACCACCCAGAAGCAGCTGGAGCAGATTCAGCGCAAGGAAAAAGACCTCGAAGCTACCCGCGAGCGAATTGAAACCCAGGCCCAGCAGCAACGCGAGAAGCTGGAAGCCCAGGAAGAGAAGCGCCGCACCGTACTCGAAAATCAGCTGGCTAAGCTAGAGCAGCGCGAGCAGGAAGTAGAACAGGAGCTGGAAGAGCGTACCCAAGACCTCAACGCCAAGCAGCAACAAGTGCTACAGCAGCTCGAAGCCATTTCGGGCCTGACTGCCGCCGAAGCTCGCGAGCAACTGGTAGAATCGCTGAAGAACGAAGCGCAGATTCAGGCTAGTTCTTACATTAAAGATGTAGTGGCTCAGGCTAAACTGACGGCTACCAAAGACGCCAAAAAGGTGGTGCTGGAAACCATTCAGCGCACCGCCGCCGAGCATGCCATTGAGAACTGCGTGTCGGTATTCAACATCGAGTCCGACGACGTTAAGGGTAAGATTATTGGCCGCGAGGGCCGCAACATCCGGGCGCTGGAAGCCGCTACTGGTGTTGAAATCATTGTGGATGATACGCCCGAAGCCATCATTATCTCAGGTTTTGACCCAGTTCGCCGCGAGGTAGCTCGCCTAAGCTTGCACTTGCTGGTGAAAGACGGCCGGATTCACCCCGCCCGCATCGAGGAGATTGTGGCCAAAACTCGCAAGAACATCGACGAGGAAATCGTAGAAATCGGGGAGAAGACCATCATCGACCTTGGCATCCACGGCCTGCACCCTGAACTGATCAAGATGGTGGGCCGGATGCGTTTCCGCTCCTCCTACGGCCAGAACCTGCTGCAGCACTCGCGCGAAGTAGCTAACCTCTGCGCCACCATGGCCGCAGAGCTAGGCCTTAACGTGAAGCACGCCAAGCGCGCCGGCCTCCTCCACGATATCGGAAAAGTAAGCACCGAAGAACCCGAGCTGCCCCACGCCATTTTGGGCATGGAGATGGCCAAGAAGTATAAGGAGCACCCCGACGTGGTAAACGCCATTGGCGCCCACCACGACGAAATCGAGATGACTGCCATGATTTCGCCGCTGGTGCAGGCCTGCGACGCCATTTCTGGCTCTAGGCCAGGTGCCCGCCGCGAAATGATGGAAAGCTACATCAAGCGCCTCAAGCAACTGGAAGAAACCGCTAACGGCTTCAAAGGTGTGAACCAGTGCTTCGCCATCCAGGCCGGCCGCGAGCTGCGCGTAATGGTAGACGCCGAGAACGTGACCGACGAGCGCGCCGCCGAGCTGAGCTACGAGATTTCGCAGAAAATCGAGAAGGAAATGCAGTACCCCGGCCAGATCAAAATCACGGTTATCCGGGAGATGCGCGCCGTGGCCTACGCTAAATAAAGTAGGTAAAAATAGATGGAGAAGGCCCGTTGCACAGCACTGTGCAACGGGCCTTTTGCTTTATGCAACGTTTACATTACCAATCTACTCTACTTACTGTCGACCTAGGGCACATCAATCTTTTTAAGTAGTGATATGCAGCAACCTCTACGCTTTTACACTGGCTTTTTTGTATTGCTAAGCTGGCTGTTAGCTAGTTGCTCGGTGTACGCACCTTTGCAGCCAGGCGCTCCGGTTATACGCCAGAAAGGAGAGGCAGAAGTGGTAGCTAGTGCTTATTTGAATGGCCGTTTGGAAGCATCAGCTAGCTATTCGCCTGTAGAGCATGTGATAGTTAGGGCGGCAGGCGGTCTGCGTGCCGGTGGTGGCGACTCCACCTATTTCCGAAATCGACAGATGGAGCTTGGATTAGGTACTTACCGGTACCTGAATGAACAATGGTTAGTAGGTGGTTTGATAGGGTATGGCTTCGGCCGCAGCAACCGTCGGTTCAGCCGAGATGGGTTTGAGACGTTGTGGCTAGATTCGGTAGTAACGTATGAGTATGCTGCACGTTACCATAAGCTTTTTGCCGATGCCTACGTTGCCAATGATGCCGGCCGCGTTACATATGGCGGCGCATTTCGGTTGTCGCAGGTGCGTTTTACATCGCTCACGGATAAGGGCTTGCCTTTGCCCTTGCAGCGCATGACCCGCGCAGAACCCATGTTGTTTATGCGCTTCAGCGGAAGGAATAGTTTTCGGTGGCTGCAATTGCAACTAGCTAGTAGCTTGTCTTGGTCGCCGGATGAAAGAAAGCATAGTTCATCTGACATCCGCGTTCGAGACACGAAAGAGGCAAGGCTGTTCACATCCTTCGGGTTGGTAGCTTATCCCCATCTGTTCAATGAGAAGTAAAGTCACTAGGCCTTCTCCAGCTTCGCAAACAGGTTATTCAACGACTCTGCCCAGGTGGGGTGGGCAAACACCATGTTTTGTAGTTGGTCGCAAGTGAGCTTACCGGTCATAGCGAGCTGAATCATCGACATGATTTCGCCGCCCTGTTCCGAGAAGATAGTGGCCCCAATGATGTGGTTTTTCGCATCTACCAACACTTTCATGAACCCTTCCTTATTGCCCGTTTCGCGGGCCCGGCCTACGTACTTAACGGGCATAGTAGCCACACGATAATCGAGTTTCTGCTCTTTGGCCTGTTTTTCTGATAGGCCAATGCGGCCGAGTTGGGGCTGCGTGAACACAACATAGGGTAGAGGGCGGTCTTTGGCGGAGCGGCGCTTCCGATGAATAATATTGTCGCGCACTACGCGGTAATCGTCGTAGCTGAGGTGGGTGAACTGCGGGCCAGGGTGCACGTCGCCGAGGGCGTATACGCCGCGCAAGTTGGTTTGCAGACGCTCGTTCACCAAGATGTAGCCTCGCTCATTTGTTTTAATACCGGCGGTATCTAGGCCTAGATCGTCGGTATTAGGCTCCCGGCCAACGGCCACTAATAGGTGGGAGCCCCGCAGGCGCCGCTCCCCATCGGCGGTATGGGCCGTGAGGGTGTATACACCGTCGGCGTTCCGGGTGACGCGCTTTACCTCGGCACCCAGCACAAACTCTACCCCGTCGGCACCCAATTGCTCCTGCATGGCTTGGCACACGTCATCGTCTTCACGCTCCAGCAGCGTTTTGGCGTGCTCAATGATAGTAACGCGGCTGCCAAAGCGCCGGAACATCTGCCCGAACTCCAGCCCAATATAGCCACCGCCCAAGATGAGCAGATGCTCCGGGAGCTCCTGCAGCTCCAGAATGCTTTTGTTGGTCAGGAAATGCAGGTCGGCTAGCCCTTCAACGGGGGGAATGGCCGAGCGAGTACCCGTATTAATAAAGATCAGAGGCGCTTTTAAATCGTGTTTCTGACCGTCGGGCGCCATTACGCGCACCTGTTTGGGACCCGTGAATACCGCGTGGCCGTGTAGCACCGTAATTCCGGAATGCTCTTTTGTGAGGTTCTTACGTACCCCGTCGCGCATTTCCTGGATGATAGTGTCTTTGCGAGCCATAATGGCCTTAAAATCTACCTGGGGGTTAGAGGAATGCACGCCATACTCTTGCGCTGTAGCTACCTGATGCACCCGCTCTGCCGAAGCCAGCAGCGCCTTCACGGGTGAGCAGCCATAATTGATGCAGGAACCACCCAGCAGGTATTTCTCCACTATGGCTACTTTGCGGCCGGCTTTAGCCAAGGCGGTAGCAAGTGGATTTCCGGCTTGGCCAGAGCCAATAATTAGTGCGTCGTAGGAAGTAGGCATAAAAAGCAGAACTTAAGGCGGTTAAATTGTTAGGCCCGCGTGCGGAAGCTGAACAGTTTCCAGCTATACGGCCGGGCCGCCCCGATGACTATACAACGAAACTGCTCACTTGCCGTTCTGCCCCTGATTACCGGTCTTTTTCAGCCTATGCTTGCTTCGCGTTACTTACGCCTGTTGTTCTTATGCGTGTTGCCGTGCCTGGGGGCCTGCTCCTCCCTGTACTTCCCGCCCCCACCTCAAGTACCCTTATTAACCCAGCAGGGCGAGTGGAGTGGTAGTTTGCAAACCAACTTCAGTCAGAATACCAGCGTGCAAGGAGCCTATGCCGCCACCAACCACCTGGGAATAATGGGCTCAGCCTCCTTTCTGCACACCGACAAGAAAAAACGAGCCGAAGACCATGACTTTGGTGAGCTAGGCCTAGGGTACTACACACGCATCCGCGATACCCGGGTGCTCGAGTTTTACGGAGGTATAGGCGCCGGCAAAACAAAACGGGTAGAGCGCACCCCCACCGAAGGCGTAACTCGCACTCTGGAAGGCAACCTGACTAAATATTTCTTGCAGGCCAACTACACGTCTAAAGATCATAAGAGCTTCCACGTGCTAGGACGCGACTGGCCCGTTAACTATGGTACGGCCTTGCGCATCAGCTACATGCAGCTGGATAAATTCCGGCTCGATGGCCAAGCACATGCGCCCGAAGACAACGTGTTCTTGGAACCCATTACTTATACCCGCATTCAGTTAGCGGGCCCGGTACAGTTTCAGATTATCAGCGGCAGCAACTTTGGGCTACGTCACCGCAAGTACCTGAAGGCGGCTAACTCTGTGTTTCAATTCGGGCTTGTCGTGAACGTAGGTGGGCAGGAGGGTAAAAAGTAGTTATTCAAATACTGCTTCAACCAGAATCACGGCTTGACCTGGGTGGTTACGGCGCCACTCCTGGGTTACAGTATCGCGGTACCAACTTTCGGCGGTGCTGGGGTTGAGTTGCGCGGTCTGCAATGCCGGAAAGTTGCGGGCTTCTGCTAGGCGAGTAGGGGATTGAGGATGCGCTTGGTGGCTGATTTCGTAGCGAAGGATGCCATCCTTTCCGGGTGGTAGCAGCCGACTGCTGTACTCATCAGTTGACTGGCCTAGACACTCTATCACAATAAAGAAGCCACCCGCGGGTACCAGCAGGTGCGCTGTAGGCCACTCCAACGTCAGGTGTCGGTTGGCACGCCGCAGGTCAGTGGTTGTGAGTAATACATCGTCTGGCAATAGGTTGTTGTCGGATGGCGCACCGGTGGCTGATACCGATGCTACGCGGATCTGTAGCTGCCCTTCGCGCAGGTGGCCTACATGGTGCAAGTGCAGGCGGAGTTGGCGTAGCTCGTGATACTGCGCCCGGGGCGCGTGAAACCGAACGGCCGTGGCACCGCCTGGAGCCATGAGATGCCAACGCTTGCGTTCTTCTCGGCCAGATGCTACCACTAACCGGTTAATCCTGTCATGAATCTCTACGTCAGGTAGCACCATAATGGGCGCAAGATTTGGTTCGGCTTGCGAATAGCCGACGCGGGCAAAAATTAGGGCTAGGCCAGTGAGTAAGATCCGGGACTGCATGCAGCGTAGAGCCAAGTATGCGGCGGCAAGTTGCAACTAGGCCTAGAACATAGGGCAACCATTAGTTAGGTACACAATTTTTAGAAGTCTACAGAGCCTACCTGTTTCATGCGCCTTGGCGAGGGAGTGGTGTAAGCGTGGTGTACCTCAGGTTCTCGATGCCCTGTCAGGTAGAGCCACAGAAGCAAGACCGGGGCATTATTACCCCCACCACCGTGCTGGTAATAGTGGTGCGGCCCCACCTCTTTTGGAAGCGAAATCAGCCCAAAGCCCAGTGTAAAGCAACTTAGCGACAAGCCCCAGCTTTTGCTGGAGCTTGTCGTTCAAACTACTGGCCTAGACGAACTGATGGCAGAGATGCTTAGGGGATGAATAGGGTTCCCAATGCCCATAAATTAGCTTACTGCTTAGGTTTGCTCTCGAAGAATGTTTTAAGAGGCTGCCTAAATAGCCCGTTTGTGGTGCCTAGGTAAACCGTATCGCCTAGTTGAACCAGATCAGTGAAATCAGCTTGGTTTAGTCCGTCGCTTTTCAGAAAGCGCACCCGATATCTAGCGCCCTGCCAGCGGAGAGTGTATAATGCGTTGTTGGCTATTCCATGCGAAACACCCACTATGCTATCCCCGACGGGGTAAAATGTACTAACGCGAAAAAAATCAGGTAGTCCCGTACTTCGTTGCCAAGTCTCCCCGTCATCCGTTGAGATCAAAATGCTGTACTGATAATCACCCTGTATGGCATAGAGAGTACCACGGTCTTTGTAATAGGCAGTGGTAAACGTTTGTGGGGAATTGACCACTTTCCGTACTGTCCCGTTTTCGCGAATTTTATAGATTCCATCATTCGCATTAGAAACCAGGAAATAATCATCGATAGCTGAAATTGTATAGAAGTCGCTGGTATTATCAAGTGGTATAGTAACCGTGCGCGATGTGACTTCGACGGCGAGCCTGGTTTGGGCCGGTAACGTGAGCTTGCTGAGAACAAAATGCAGAGATCTATCTCCAGAAATAGTGGTATAGCCAACTAATGAATAATTGTTGCTGCTAATGGCTCCGAAAGCAGCATAAGGGCTATAACGGTTGTTGACGAATCTATCCGCCGTTTTATCGATTCGTCGCAAACGAATCTCTGATATAAAGTTGGAAAACGGCGGGTTCGCCGTAGTGTACACATTCAAAACAGAGTCGCCTACCTGTGTCGGCTTCAGAAATAAGCTGGCGTTCATGGGTAAGCGGTTCTTGATGTCGTAAGGCAGTGGATCGGTTAAGTACGACTTAATCTGAAAGTAGCCCTGATCAGGTGGCCTAGGAACGCTCGCCAGCGGTGTAATATGGCCGAAAATACCTGGCTGCTGCAAGTAAAGTGTCTTCTTATCCGTGGTGAGCTGGATGATGATTTTTTGGCTGCCGCTGAGTTGCTTTACCTCCGACCAACTGTAGGTGGGTTCTTGCACCACAATTTTTTCAACCTCTTTGGTACACGCCGTTGCGCTGGCAACCCCGATGATGGCGAGTAATAATTTAGTAGTACTATGCATAAGATGTACGGGATAGTGAACTGAGCAATAAGAGCCAAATATGGGCCGGTAACACTGAACCAACAAAAAAGCCCCGACTTGCGTCGGGGCTTTTTTGTATCTGATAGTAAGCTAGCAATTACTTGCCGCCCAGTACGCGCAGCATGGTGTCGCCAATTTCGGCGGGGGAGTCTACTACGTGGATACCGCACTCGCGCATGATGGCCATTTTAGCAGCAGCCGTATCGTCGGCGCCGCCTACGATAGCACCCGCGTGGCCCATGCGGCGGCCGGGAGGAGCGGTCTGGCCAGCAATGAAGCCTACTACGGGCTTCTTGTTGCCAGTTTCTTTAATCCAGCGAGCAGCTTCGGCTTCCATACCGCCCCCAATTTCACCGATCATCACGATGCCTTCGGTTTCGGGGTCGTTCATGAGCAGTTCAACGGCTTCTTTGGTGGTGGTGCCAATGATGGGGTCACCGCCGATGCCGATAGCCGTGGTCTGGCCTAGGCCTGCCTTGGTGAGCTGGTCAACGGCTTCGTAGGTCAGGGTACCCGACTTCGAAACGATACCAATTTTGCCTTTCTGGAAGATAAAGCCAGGCATGATGCCCACTTTGCACTCGCCAGCGGTCATTACGCCGGGGCAGTTAGGCCCGATCATGCGCAGACCCTCACGGCCCTTCAGGTACTCTTTCACCGCAATCATGTCCTTGGTAGGGATGCCCTCGGTGATGGTCACAATAACTTTGATGCCCGCGTCGGCGGCTTCCATGATGGCGTCGGCCGCGAAAGCTGGGGGCACGAAGATGATGCTGGTGTCAGCACCCGCCTGCTCTACTGCTTCGGCTACGGTGTTGAACACGGGACGGTCGAGGTGCTGGGTGCCGCCTTTGCCGGGCGTTACGCCGCCAACCACGTTGGTGCCGTACTCAATCATCTGCTGGGCGTGGAACGACCCTTCCGAGCCGGTGAAGCCCTGCACAATCACTTTGGAATCCTTGTTAACCAGAACACTCATAGAAGAAGAGTTAGAGGAAGATGCGGGTTGAGGGTGGGGTATGCCCGCCAGCCGGAGGCTAGCGGTGTGCAAAAGTAGCCTTTTTTGGGGCGGAGGCAAGCCTGTTACTGTTTCGAGCTATGTACTGACAGGCCTAGGCCTCTGCCGGCTTGTATTACCCCAATACGGGCAATGCACTGATACTCCACAGTATAGGATTTTACATTGCTCATCTATAACTTTTTTTATTGAGTTGAGTTTCGGGAAGAAGCTGACGAAGCATTCTGGGAAAGAGAACAAGGCTTACTGGCTACTTGCTGACGAGCGCACGACGAATTGCCGGGCGGATTTCTGTGCTGAAAAAACGGATCAAGCTTTACCGATACATACATCATGAAAACGTTACGGTTCGCGCTGCTGTTGAGCTTCTGGTGGTGTTTGGCAGCTTGCTCCGACAAAAATTCTGAGTCGCCAAGCAATTCTCTGACTATACCAGCGGTGGGAGTGTCACGCCTGGAAACTGCCCAGGATCTGGATCCACTGCTCAATCAGATGGGAACTGCCCGCTATGCCCTACTGGGCGAGGCCTCCCACGGCACCGCCGAGTTCTATACGTGGCGGGCAGCCCTAAGCAAGCGCCTGATACAGGAAAAGGGCTTCACTATAATTGCCGTGGAAGGCGACTGGCCCGACTTGTACGAGCTGAACCGCTACGTGAAAGGGGCGAGTACCGCTACTTCGACAAGGCAAGTGCTAGAGCGGTTTGACCGGTGGCCTACGTGGCTGTGGGCAAACCAGGAAGTGGCCGACCTTGTCGAATGGCTCCGCTCGTATAACAAAACCCAGCCTGCCGCTCGTCAGGTAGGCATATATGGCCTAGATGTGTACAGCTTGTGGCCTTCATTAGAAAGAATCCGGACTGATTTTGCCGAAGCCGATCAGGCAACACTAAGTGCAGTTGATGAAACCTTGGCATGTCCAGCCCTACAACCGTAATGAAGAGGCCTACGGCAGAGCTACCCTGCAGGGCGCCGCGTGTGCCGCGGAAATAAACAACGTGCTAACGGCCGTGCGAAATCGGATGAAAAGTTTGCCCGCCGCCCACGCCGGAGCCTTCAACGCCGAGCAGAATGCGCTGATTGCCGTCAATGCCGAGCGCTACTACCGCTCGGCCGTGCGCAGCAACGCCGAATCCTGGAATATCCGCGACCGGCACATGATGGAAACCATCAACCGGCTGATGAGCTTCCATGGGCCGGAAGCCAAAATCATTATGTGGGAGCACAACACCCACGTAGGTGATGCCCGCTACACCGACATGGCACAGTACGGGGAAGTGAATGTAGGCCAACTCACGCGTGAGCAGCACGCCGCCGAAGGTGTATTCATTGTAGGTCAGGGAAGCTATCAGGGCACGGTGGTGGCTTCGCCATATTGGGGCGGCGCCACTACGGTTATGCCCGTGCCAGCTGCCATGCCCGACTCTTGGGAAGCAGCTCTGCATAAGCAGGAACCTCGTAACAAGCTAATTCTGCTGCAAGCCTGGCGCAATGAGGAGGCGCTAACGAATAAATGGGGGCACCGGGCTATTGGAGTGGTATATGATCCTGGTCAGAAAGCTGGCAACTACGTGCAGAGCGACTTGCCCAACCGCTACGATGCTTTTCTGTTCACGGACCAAACCCAGGCCCTGCACCCCCTCAACACCACCGGCGGACGAGCTGCAGCCCCAACTCCCGGCCCCTTCACGATTCCCTTGCAGCAAGCCGCAAACTTCTAACCAAATGGGTAAGTGGTTGGAAGGAATGTAGGCAACTGCTTAAGCCTCCCAATCGAAATGCGTACCTTTGTGGTCCTCTCTCACAAACCGCATACCCCACCCCATGTACTTGAACAACATCGTTGAGGCCATTGGCAATACGCCCTTGGTGAAGCTCAACAAGCTGGCCGAAGGCATAAAAGGCACCGTATTGGTGAAAGTAGAATACTTCAACCCCGGCAACTCGGTAAAAGACCGGATGGCGTTGAAGATGATTGAGGATGCAGAGAAAGCTGGCCTGATTCAGCCCGGCGGCACCATCATCGAGGGCACTTCCGGCAACACCGGCATGGGTCTGGCGCTGGCTGCCATTGCGAAGGGCTACAAGTGCATCTTCACGATGAGCGACAAGCAAAGCAAGGAGAAGCAGGATATCCTGAAAGCCGTAGGCGCTGAGGTAATCGTGTGCCCCACCAACGTGGCCCCCGACGACCCGCGCAGCTACTACTCAGTGGCCCGCAAGCTGAACGCTGAAATCCCGAACTCACTCTACCCAAACCAGTACGACAACCTCTCAAACTCGGCGGCGCACTACGAAACCACTGGCCCCGAGCTGTGGGCTCAGACCGAAGGCAAAATTACCCACTTCGCGGCGGGCGTAGGTACCGGCGGCACCATTTGCGGCACGGCCAAGTACCTCAAAGAGCAAAACCCCAACCTCGTAACGGTAGGCCTCGATACTTACGGCTCGGTATTTAAGAAGTACAAGGAGACCGGTATTTTCGACGAAAACGAAATCTACCCCTATAAAACCGAGGGAATAGGCGAAGACATTCTGCCTAAGAATGTTAACTTTGACCTCATTGATCTTTTCATCAAAGTGTCCGACAAGGATGCTGCCGTCATGACGCGGCGGTTGGCCAAAGAAGAAGGCTTATTCGTAGGCTGGTCTTGTGGGTCGGCAGTATTCGGGGCCTTGGAATATGCGAAGGAGCATCTGAAAGAAGACGATACGATGGTCATCATCCTGCCTGACCACGGCACTCGCTACTTAGGTAAAATCTATAACGACGACTGGATGCGCGAACAAGGCTGGCTCTAGGCCAGTTACACTTGCGCTTCTTTAATTCCGAAAGCCATGGCTCGCAAACTGCGTAATGTTGTACTGGTAGACGACAACGAAACTACCAGCTTCCTGAATAACCGCTTGTTGAGCCGGCTCAACGTAGCCGATCAGGTGCACACCTTCTCCAAAGCGGATCAGGCATTTCAGTTTCTGTGGGGCGAAAACCCCGCCGACAACCCAACGAAAGACGTACCGGAATTGGTATTCGTGGATCTGAAAATGCCTGGCATGGACGGGTTTGAATTCCTGAAGCTCTACAACGAGCTCCCCGCCAGCTCCCGCGAAAAAACCGTGATGGCCGTGCTCACTACCTCCATGCATGCCGCCGACACCGCCCGTGTTGCGCAGTACGAAGGAGTAGAGTACCTGGCAAAGCCCCTCACGGAAGAAAAAATGCAGAAGCTGCTGGAAAAGCGTTTCGTGAATAACTAGAAGCACACGCTTCCATATAAAAGCCCCGTTGCCAATTCAGGTAACGGGGCTTTTTGCTGTTAAGGTGGCCTAGTTGATAACCTAAGCTACACCACCGCCTCTACAAACCGGAAGGCTTCGCCATCAAACAGGCCTTTGTCGCTGAGCTTGAGGCTGGGAATAACCAGCAGGGCCATGAAGGAAAGCGTCATGAACGGAGCCTGCAGGGGCGAGCCAAGCTGCTTCGATAGGGCATCTATGGCGGCGTAGGCCTCTGCCACGTGGTAACCTTCTTGGTCCGACATCAAGCCGGCCACGGGCAGGGGCAGCACTAGTTCCTCGCCATCAGGTGATACAACGGCTAGGCCACCTTGCGCCGCAATCACCAGGTTCACGGCGCGGGCCAGACTTTCATCATCGCAGCCCACGGCCGTGATGTTGTGCGAGTCGTGGCCGACGCTGCTGGCTAGGGCACCCCGCTTCAGGCCGAAGCCTTGAATGAACGAAACGGCTGGGGCGGCTGGCTGGTAGCGGTTTACTACCGTCAGCTTCAACACATCCTGCGCCAGATCAGGCAGTATTAGGCCATTCTCCACGCGGGCCGGCAAGTCATGGCGGGCCGTGATGAGCTGCCCATCAAAGCACTCGATAACGCGCACCGTGGCCGCAGCCTGAGGCGCTACTACCTGAAAATCGGAGGGATGTACAGGGGTGGTATGGAAGTTATTTACTACTACTACGGGCACGGCCGGAATCAGCGTCTGGCCCTTCTCTGCTACCAGTTCTCCATTCAGGTAGGTTTGCTGTACACTGAAATCGGTGAGATTATCTACCACGATAAAGTCGGCGGGGTCGCCTTCGCGCAAGAGGCCTACAGGCAGGTTATAGTGCTCTACGGGGTTGCGGCAGGCTACGCGAAGCACCTTCAGCACATCTTGGCCGCGGGAAACGGCCCGTTGCACCAGCTGGTTGATGTGGCCTAGCACGAGGGTATCGGGGTGCTTATCGTCGGAGCAGAACATCATGTGCTTGTAGTGCTCCGGGAGCAGGTCAATCAGGGCCTCGAAGTTGCGGGCCGCCGAGCCCTCGCGCACCAGAATCTTCATGCCCACGGCCAGTTTATCCAGGGCTTCTTCCGCCGTGAAGCACTCGTGGTCGGTGCTGATGCCGGTAGCCGCATATTGGCGAGCATCTTCGCCGCGTAGGCCAGGGGCGTGGCCATCTACCGGGCGACTGTACTGCTGGGCCAACCTGATTTTCTCCATTACGTCGGCGTCGCGTTGGAGCACGCCGGGCCAGTTCATCATCTCGGCCAGGTATCCAATTTCGGGGTGCTCCTGGAACAGTGCCTCAATATCAGCGGCGGTTATTTCGGCGCCGGCCGTCTCAAAAGGTGTGGCAGGTACGCAGGAAGGGGCGCCAAAGCAGAATTTGAAGGGTACCTGCGCCCCACTTTCCAGCATGTATTTCACGCCGGTCACGCCTAGCACGTTGCCAATTTCGTGGGGGTCAGACACGGTGGCCACAGTGCCGTGTACCACGGCTAGGCGTGCAAACTCGGAGGGCACCAGCAACGAGCTTTCTACATGCACGTGCGCATCTACGAAGCCTGGCAGGGCATACGGCAGAGTAGGGTCGGGGGCGGTAGCACCTGTGGGGGTAATGCGCTGAATGCGTCGGTCGGCTACGTGCAGCGTGGCGGGGGTTATGGTATTGGCAAACAGGTCAATAACGTTGGCCTGAAGTTGAAAATCAGCGGACATAGGGCAGGAGAAATGCGGAGGTAAAGTTGAGTTGGGCAGGCGGGTAACGGGTAAAGAACCGTATATTTGCCGAAAATCTGCGCTGTGAGAAAGATTGTGACTTTGCTATTAGCTGCCTTACTTGGAGGCACTGGCCTAGCTTCAACGGGCTGTGCCAGCCGCACTCCTCAGCAGAAAAAAACGTCGGCGCTTAAGCGAAAAGCAAAGCTGGGCAAAATGCCCTGCCCTTGCGAAAGCCACTAATCCCCGCTGAAAGCAGCCGGGCTACTTGCCACACGAACCATCATCTATCCTTCAAGCACGTGAAAAAAACTTTGCTGGTTAGCTTGTTGATGATGGCAGGAGTTGGGGCAGCAGCAACTACTGCAGTTGCGCAAACAAAGCCGGCGGGTTTTCCGGCCCCAGGTACTTATGATCACCTGACGCCCGACCCCTCGCAGGTGCGCCAGGGCGGAGGGCAAGCCGGCGCTTTTCAGGATCTGGAAGGCCATTGGCACGCGGCGCAAATAGGGGAGTACACTGCCTACAAAGTATACATGAACACCGGCGGCACTAACTACCAAGCAGTTGTGCCGCGCGAGATAAAGGCCTTCGTGAAATATCCCGGCGATACGCTGGTGGCCCTAACTGGCCTAGCCAGCCACTCCAAGCTCGGGGGAGGCGTGTTTGGTCAGCAGCAGTTCCGGGGTGCTGGTTTGCAACTGGTTGATTACCGCTATACCCGACGCAGCCTGCTGGAGCGCTTGGTTGGAGCGCCTACGCTGGTGGTTAGGCAAGCTGGTGGCCCCTGGCAGGAGGTGCCCCGGTCGAAAAGCGCGTTTCAGCAATTGTTCCTGACGCTGCTGGCCGATGATGCGGCGGTGGTAACGGAACTCAAAACCGGCCGTCCGCGTCCGGGGCAGGATGCCACCCGCTTGCTTACTCAATACGCTGACGCCCGCGTGACGCAGCAAATGCAAATTGCTGGTTCAACACGCCCTTAATTAGATAGTAGCCTATGCCTTCAGAATCGCCTCTTGCCTCTCTTCGTGCCGCCGCCGAAGGTGTGCGCCAGCAGCTCCAGGTAAATGCCTTTGATGCCGCGGCTGTGCAACGGCTCTCTGACTTTATTGAGCAGCAGCGCCCGAGCATTAAAGACTCCGAGAAGCAAGGTGTAGTGACGGCGCTGGGGTGCTTTCTAGGCCAGTGCCTGGTAGATACCTACGGCGGCACCTGGGCCCAGGGCCCCGACAAAACCACTGGCGTGGGCATCAACCGCGCCTACTTTTTTAACCCATTCTTCCGCGTGAGCGAGCAGCTGGCTAAGGGTGAAGCCGAGTCGGTTGTGAAATTCTTCGCGGGCATTCCTGAGCGACTGGCTCTTAAGCCGGTGCGCAAAAACTGGATTTCGTGAGCCCTTTAAGCATAACCGTACCCAACGACTTTGTCATGCGGAAAATCGTCATTGCCATTGATGGCTACTCTTCGTGCGGCAAAAGCACCACGGCGAAGGCGGTGGCCGCTGAGCTGGGCTACGCCTATATTGATACCGGTGCCATGTACCGGGCCGTGACGCTTTACCTGCTGGAGCACAACATCAATTTCGACGATTTGCCCCGTATTGAGCAGGCCCTGCACGATATGCACATCTCGTTCAAGCGCAACCGCAAAACCGGGCGTAACGAGCTCTGCCTCGACGGCGAAATTCGGGAGGATGAAATTCGGCAGATGCGTATTTCCAACTCCGTGAGTGAGGTATCCGTGATTCCGGCGGTGCGCCACGCCTTGGTACGCCAGCAGCAGCGCATGGGCCGTAAGCGCGGCGTAGTAATGGATGGCCGTGATATTGGTACCACCGTGTTTCCGGATGCGGAGGTAAAGGTGTTTATGACCGCCGATGTACTCACGCGCGCATACCGCCGGCAGGAGGAGCTGGCCCTGAAGGATGAGCACGTGCCCGTAGATGATATTGTGGAAAACCTGCGCAAGCGCGACCACATTGACTCTACTCGCACGGAGAGCCCCTTGCGACGCGCCGCCGATGCTGTGTTGTTGGATACCACCCACATGATGATCGACGAGCAAGTTGATTTTGTGTTGGAGCGGGTTTCGGCTAAGCTGTTTACCCTGGCCGTTAGCTCCGACGCGGATAGCTCCGAACGGAATGGTGGCGAGGCGGTTGTTAAGGAGTAGGGCCCGATAATTGCACCTGTTCGGCGGTTGCTTTGTTAAGAGAACACATGAACGTCACCATCGATAAAAATTCTGGCTACTGTTTCGGCGTTGAGTTTGCCATTCAGATGGCCGAAGACGAACTGGCCCACGACGATACCTTGTATTGCCTCGGCGATATTGTGCACAACCGCATGGAGGTAGAGCGCCTGCACGCGCTAGGCCTACGTATCATCGATCGGGAACAGCTGGAGGAATTGCACGACGCCAAAGTCCTGATACGGGCCCACGGCGAACCGCCGGAGACGTATGCCTTGGCCCTGCGCAATAACATTGAGCTCATTGACGCCTCGTGCCCAGTGGTGCTGAAGCTCCAAAACCGCGTAAAGCATGCCTTTGATGCCACCACGCGCCAGAATGGCCAGGTAGTGATTTACGGGCAGCCCGGCCACGCCGAGGTTATTGGCCTCACTGGCCAAACACGCAATCAGGCCTTGATTGTGATGACGGAAGCCGACCTGGATCAGATCGACTTTGCCCGCCCGGTTACTTTGTTCAGCCAAACCACTAAGAGCACCGCTGGCTTCTACCACATGAAGCAAGTGATAGAGGAGCGTATTGCCGCGGCCGGAGGCTCTCTAGAGTCGTTTGATGCCAACGATAGCATCTGCCGGCAGGTAAGCAACCGCGAGCCAGCCTTGGCCAAGTTCGCCGTGCAGCACGACGTTATTGTTTTCGTGAGCGGGCGCAAAAGCTCCAACGGGAAAGCCCTTTTCTCGGTGGTAAACAAAACCAACCCACGCAGCTACTTCGTGGAAAACGAGCAAGAGCTGCAGGATGAGTGGTTTCAGGGCATGGAGTCAGTAGGTATTTGTGGCGCCACCAGTACCCCTATGTGGCTAATGCAGCGCGTGAAAGACCGCATTGAGGAAATAACCGAAATGAAGCTGGCCTAGTAGCGCTGCAGTCAGCTACCCTAGAGCAGCGGCTCATCCGGAAAATCTGGGTGGGCCGCTGCTCTTTTAAGCCAGCCGGGGTAACTTGCGGTGCTCGGCTCACGCCCGCTGCGTAAGCCCTTAGCTTTGCTCATGAGTCGTCTGTTCAACTACTTTCTTAACGGGTTTTTGGTGGTGGCGCCGGTAGGCCTCACGCTCTACATTCTGTATGCCCTGCTGCGCTGGCTCAACGACCTGTTCGCGGGGTTGAGCTTTGATGTACCTGGCCTAGGCCTAGTAGTAGCCATCGTGCTGATTACGCTGGTAGGGTTCGTGGCAAAGTCTTTCCTGGTGCGGCCCTTCCTGATTATTATGGAGCGGCTGCTGCACCGTACGCCACTGGTCAGCATCATCTACTCCAGCCTGAAAGACCTGTTTGATGCCTTTGTGGGCGACAATCAGAAGTTCAACCGCCCCGTATTGGTGCGCATGAGCGCAACGGAGCAAACCTTTAAAATGGGCTTTGTGACCCAGGCCACCATGGCGGCTATTCACCGCGAAGACCTACTGGCCGTGTACTTTCCGCACTCCTATAACTTCTCCGGCGAGCTGGTGCTGGTGCCGCCCACTCACGTGACGTATCTCGACTTGCCCAGCAGTGAAGTTATGAAGTTCATTGTGTCGGGCGGCGTGTCGCGCCTAACCTAGCTAGGCCAGTGTAAACCGTGCTTTTGGGTAACAAGGAGAGAGCTGAAGAGTGGCCTAGAAGCTCTTCTGTTGGTTCTTGTTAGCCGGTGTCACGTGAGTTTTGCGGGCACTTACCGCGTGGCTAAGGTGTTTGTTTGGTATTGAAAACGCACCTCAATTATCGTAAATACGGCACCGGCCCCAAGGTAGTGTTGGCCTTCCACGGGTACGGGCAAAGTGAAGGACACTGGCGGGGCTTGATTCAACTCCTGGGCCCCGAGGTAACGGTATACGCCTTCGATCTGTTTTACCACGGCGGCAGCCGTTTGGCCAAGCAAGATTCGCCGCTTACCAAACTGCGGTTAGCGGAGTTGCTGCAAACGTTCCTGACGGAACAAGGCATTGAGAACTTTAGCTTGCTGGCCTTTAGCATGGGCGCCAAGTTTGCTTTAACGGCCGCCGAGCACTTTCCGGAGCGAGTAAAAGGCATGTGGCTGATTGCCCCGGATGGCATTGGTTCTCAACTGTGGTATACGCTAGCTACCCGACCGCCATGGATGCGGGGCTTGCTGGGCCGGGCCGTACTGCGCCCGCAGCGGCTGTTACGCTTCCTGAATACCCTGCGGCAGCGCCGCCTGCTCGATCCTAACCTCGTGCACTTTGCCCAGTGGCAGCTCGATAGTCGGGAAAAGCGCCTGCGCATCTACCGCAGCTGGACGGCCTTTCGGGGCCTCACGTTTGATTTGAAGCGCCTAGCTCGCGTGCTCAACCAACACGCGGTACCGGTTACGTTTTTTCTGGGCCGCCACGACCGGGTGATACCACCTGCGGGCATTCAGCAATTTGCTGCTCTATTGCCGCAGGCTGATACTATTTTGCTCGATACCGGGCACGCGGGCCTTATTTATGACGTGACAGCCTACCTGCGCCAGCATCCTGCCAGTCGGCGCAATTTATAGGCCTAGGGCCATTATAGGTCGCTGGGTTTGTGTCGGAGCAGCCGATGGTCAACGGAATAGCGGCCGGGGCCTACAATCATGAAGAACAACATGAGGGCCAGTACGGCGGTAGATACCCACAACTCACTGTTGCCTAACGACAGGCCGTTCTGGGTGTTTACAATGAAAACAGCGCCAATCAGAATAGGAATTTGAATGAGCAGGGCGAAACGAGTCAGGAACCCGAACGCAATCATCAGGCCGCCGATGATGTGAAACGTGCTGAAGAAAAGAGACGCTTTTTTGAGATGTGCCAAGCTTTCCTGCTGACTCAGGAGGTAAAATACGTCGCTGGAATTATTCAGGAAGGAAACGCCCTTGATGAACAGGAACAGGCCTAGCAGAATGCGCAAGCCATCCATCCAGACGGGGTTGCTGGCGCTGTTGCGGGATTTGCGTTCGGCCATTAGGTGCTGATTGGAGAGTTCCATGGCGCTAGAAAGTAAGAGGGTGGAAAATGGGTGGTTTCTAAAGTTACCACTTTCTGGGTAAAGAAAGTAGTGAAAACGAGCCCATTAGTTACTGCAGCGTACGCTCATACAGAGCGAAGCTATCCTCGTCGAAGACCACAAATACGACTTCCTGAGGCTGGGCGTGCTGCTCCAAAAACTGCCGGACTTCCTGCACCGCAATGGTTGCCGCTGCGGCCTTGGGGTAGCCATAAATGCCCGTGCTGATGCCAGGAAAAGCGATGCTGGCTATTCCGTGCTGTTCGGCTAGTTGTAGGCTATTGCGGTAGCAGTTGGCAAGCAGCTCTGGCTCGTGCTTGTGGCCGCCGTTCCACACGGGCCCTACCGTATGAATCACGTAGCGCGCGGGCAAGCGGCCGGCGATAGTAAGCACGGCTTTGCCGGTAGCTAGGCCACTCCCGTAGTGACTGGCGCGTAACTTCCGACATGCCTCCAGTATCTCGGGCCCCCCGGCCCGATGAATAGCCCCATCAACGCCTCCGCCACCCAGCAAACTAGAATTAGCCGCATTCACAATGGCCTCGGTATCGATGCGGGTAATGTCGCCGCGGTACAGCAGAATGCGGCCGAAGGAGCGTGCCTGGTTGCGCCAGGCAGTAGTGGGGGAGGGAGTAGGCATAGGGGGCAGATGAGGGTGCGTAGCCATATACGACGGGACAATTAGCGTTGGTTAAGGTCGCGTTTCCACGGTTCAACCCTCTTTTTCTGCACTTCAGGCGCCAGTAATGCTGCTTGGTTACATATGAATTTTGGAATAAAGGCAGAAAGTATAGGTTTGAGTATTCAACCACTACAACTTCTCTGTCATGGAAACTCCTGCCCGCGACCCTCAGCTCTGGCGTATGGCCAAACAGCGCGCTAAGTTCAAGTCTCATTTATTCACGTACGTGGCCGTAAACGCCCTGCTGTGGGTAATATGGGCCCTGACAGATCGGGACACCAACGGTATTCCCTGGCCTATCTGGTCGACGGTGTTCTGGGGAATCGGGGTGTTTTTGAATGGCATAGGCGTGTACGGAGGCTTCGACCGCTCGCAGCTTTCGGAGCGTGAGTACGAAAAGCTAGTGCGCCAACGCACCGACCGGCTGTAGAAATTGGTAATACTCGAATGTAGGGCCCGCACCGTACAATAGGGGCGGGCTCTGGTGTGCCTGGGGCGTAAAACTCCAGGGTAGTGCAACCTTCCGGTGAAGGCAATAGTTGGGGTTGTATGACGATAACGCGCCGTTTCTTTCTGTTGCTGCTGGCTCCGCTGGCCCTTACCGCCGTGGCTTTAACGCCTGCTCCGCCCGCCGCCGATGCAAACCTGAGCAAGATCAAGCTGCCGGCTGGCTTCACGATTAGCTACTTCGCTCAAAACGTGAAAAGCGCCCGAGAGCTAGCCGTTGGCCCCGATGGCACGGTGTACGTAGGCACCAAAGATGATAAAGTGTACGCTCTGCCCGACCGCAACAAAGACGGACGGGCCGATGAAGTAGTAACCATTGCTACGGGTCTGAACTCGCCTAATGGCGTGGCCGTGCGCAATGGCGCGCTGTACGTAGCCGAAATCAACCGCATCCTGCGCTACGACAATATTGCCCAACGCCTGAAGCAGAAGCCTAAGCCGGCGGTGGTGTATGATAAGCTGCCTAATAAAGACTGGCACGGCTACCGCTACATTGCCTTCGGGCCCGACGGGAAGCTCTACGTACCAGTAGGGGCACCCTGCAACAGCTGCCCGCCCGAAGAGCCCATTTACGCTACCATCAACCGCCTTAACCCCGATGGTACTGGCCTAGAGACCTTTGCTTATGGGGTGCGCAACACGGTGGGCTTCGATTGGAGCCCTCAGGACAAGGCGCTCTGGTTTACCGATAATGGCCGCGACATGCTCGGCGACAACCTGCCTGCCGATGAGCTTAACCGGGCCGCCAAGCCGGGGCTGCACTTTGGCTTTCCTTACTTCTTTGCCGGCGACGTGCAGGACCCCGAATTGGGCAAGGGCAAATCGGCGGCTACGTATGTGAAGCCGGCCCGCAAGCTGGGACCACACGTAGCCGCACTGGGCATGAAGTTTTACACAGGGAAGAAGTTTCCGGCCCAATACCGCAACCAGATTTTCATTCCTGAGCACGGCTCCTGGAACCGAACCAATAAGCTAGGCTACCGCATCACGCTGGTGCGGCTGGACGCCACCGGGAAACAAGCCCAGAGCTATGAGACTTTCGCCGAAGGCTGGCTGCAGGGCCAACAAGCCTGGGGCCGCCCCGTGTGCCTGCTGGTACTGCCCGATGGCTCCCTGCTTGTTTCCGATGACCAGAACGACGCCGTGTACCGCATCAGCTACAAGGGCTAGTGGTAATTGAGTGAATGACTGAATGAGTGAAGTGGCCTAGCGGGGCGACACTATCCGTTGAACGATTAGGTGTCGCCCCGCCTAGGCTATCTATGCGACCCGCTAGGCCACTTCGCTTAATCACTTATTCACCATTCCGTCACTTCACAATTTCACCTTTTCCCCCTTACTTGCCGCTCATGAAAAAGCAACGTGAGCCAAAGCGGCTGGTAGGACGGCGGGAACTGGTTGATTTTCCGGCTTTTCAGTTGTGGGGGGTAGAGGCCAAGGTAGATACTGGTGCCTACACTGGAGCCATTCACTGCTCCAATATCCATGTTGAAACCCGGCCCGACGGGCAGCGCCACTTGCATGTGCGGCTGCTCGATGCTTCCCATCCGGACTTTGATGGCAAGCCCATGACGTTTGCCGATTTCTCGTTGCGCGACATCCGGAGCTCCAACGGGGAAATCCAGAAACGGTACGTAATTCGGGCGGCTATCCGGCTGTTTGGGCAAGACTTCGACACGGAGTTTTCCCTCTCCGACCGCTCCGATATGAAGTATCCGGTGCTGATTGGCCGGGTGTTACTGCGTCAGGCCCGGTTGGTAGTAGATGTGGCCCGGCTCAATCAGTCATACAAAAGTCAAATAGCTGCCGGCTAGACGCCGTGCCGCTAGCGGGCAGCCCATATCTTTGCTGCGCGCTTCTGCTCTACTATCCTCCTCCAAGCATCTATCCAATGAAACTGGCGATTCTCTCGCGTGAGCCGAAGCTATACTCGACAACGCGCCTCGTGGAAGCCGCTGAACAACGCGGCCACGAAGCAGTGGTGCTCGACCATTTGCACTGTAACCTGGTGCTGGAAAAAGGCCAGCCGGGCATCATATACGAAGGGCAGAAGCTCGAAGGCTTCGATGCCATAATTCCCCGTATTGGGGCTTCTGTAACGTTTTATGGCTGCGCCGTGGTGCGACAGTTTGAAATGATGAAGGTGCGCACGGCTGTGGAAAGCCAGGCCATTGTGCGCAGCCGCGACAAGCTCCGCTCCATGCAAATTCTGGCCCGCGCCGGCGTAGGCATGCCCAAAACCGCCTTCACCAACTACTCCGATGAAGTGCCCGCCATGATTCAGCAGGTGGGCGGCGCGCCGGTCATCATCAAACTCCTGGAAGGCACCCAGGGCCTGGGTGTGGTACTGGCTGAGTCGGCGAAGGCAGCCCAGTCGGTAATTGAGGCATTCCACAATCTGAAAGCTCGCATTATTGTGCAGGAGTTTATTGCCGAGAGCAAGGGCGCCGACCTACGGGCCTTTGTGGTAAACGGCGAAGTAGTAGGTGCCATGAAGCGCCAGGGCAAGGAGGGCGAATTTCGCTCAAACCTGCACCGCGGCGGCTCGGGCACACTCGTGAAACTTTCCCGCGCCGAAAAAGCCGCCGCCCTGCTTGCTACCAAAGCGCTGGGCCTGGGCATTGCCGGCGTGGATATGCTGCAAAGCAAGCGCGGCCCGTTAGTGCTGGAGGTAAACTCCTCGCCTGGCCTAGAAGGCATTGAAAAAGCCACCGGCCTCAATATTGCCGGCAAAATCATTGAGTACACTGAGCAGCTTTCTCAGAAGAAAAAGTCTAAAGCCAAGGCTGCGAAGTCAGCGGCCCCCGGCGCAATGCCAGATTCTCAGCCAGATTAATCATTCGGCTAGGCCTGTAGCGTTACGTGTTTTCTCATTGCTATAGCCCGTTATTCTGAGCCCGCGAGAGGGTTTCGCATTTTCACCTCAGTAGTTTGTTAATGCTGATATAAGTTGAAGCGAAACTTGATCAAGCTCAGAATAGCGGGCGTTTAGTTGAGCAGTAAGGGAGTGAGGAGCCTTGTCTGCCATGTGCAACACGCTAGGCCTATATTCGGTTGGAACGATAATTGACGCTAAAGTCGCTGTTTCTGAACCGTTCGGCTTCTTTACCGCAGCCAGTTCGAACCGCGTTGCCCACCTAGTCCCTGCCTGCCTTGCTTACCAACTCCGCCGTTCCACCAGCTGATTTATGGTTAAATGATTTGCTCATCAAGCCAGGAGAACGGGTGCTTACGCGGCTGGTCATCTCGCGCCTGCCTTCGGGAACCGTCATTGATATTCCGGTACACGTGTTTCGTTCCACGAAGCCAGGACCGACGGTGCTGCTGATGGCGGGCATGCACGGCGACGAGGTGAACGGTATCGAAACCATTCGGCGCATGATTCGGCGCGACCTGCTGCGGCCCCTGTGCGGTACCATCATTGCCATTCCCATTCTCAATATCTACGGTTTCCTGAACTTCTCCCGGGAGGTGCCCGATGGCAAAGATGTGAACCGCTCGTTTCCGGGAAATCCGCGGGGCTCCTTGGCCAGCCGGGTTGCCCACCGCTTCATGCGCGAAATCATGCCGCTGATTGATTATGGCATTGATTTTCATACGGGCGGCGCGGCCCGGGCCAACATGCCGCAGGTACGCTGCCTGCTGCACCAAGATGAAGAAACCGACGCCTTGGCGGCCGCATTTGCGGCTCCGTTTACGCTGCACGCCCCCTTGCGCCCCGGTTCCCTTCGCGAAACCGCCATGCAGGAGGGGCGCCGCATTATTGTGTATGAAACGGGAGAGTCGTTGCGGCTAGATGAGCCTGGCATTGACTTGGCCATTGCCGGCACGTTTCGGGTGCTCCGCCACCTAGGCATGGCCGAAAGCGCCCCGCCCGCCGCTACCGCCAGCGTAGTGTGTATGCGCTCTACGTGGCTGCGGGCCCGCTACGCCGGCCTTTTCCGCAGCGACGTGCACCTGGGCGACTATATTGAGAAAGGGCAGGTGTACGGCTCAGTGGCCGACCCCTACGGCGAAAACTCCGTGCGGCTAGAGTCGCCGGTGGCAGGCTATATTATTGGCCTCAATCACATGCCCGTCGTGAATCAGGGGGATGCCCTGGTGCACGTAGGGCGCACTGATTTAGCGCCGAGTCGGGTAGATCTGGCCGTGCCCTATGAGGAAAAGCCCATGAAGCCGCTGGAGGTAGAGGACACGGACGACGAGGAAGTCTAAACCTCCTAGTAGAGCCCTCAATGAAACGGTGGCCTAGTACAATCAGCGAGGCTTTTTTCGTTTCTTTGACCGCCGCTGTTCACTGAGCAGCTTTCTTTCTCTCTTATCTCTCGAATGAAAAACTCGCTTCAACTGGTAATTAACGCGATTCTGGTCCTGGCCGTCGCGGTTCTCTTTTATCTGCATTTCGCCAATAAGCCCGCCGCTGCCCCCGCTCGCAAGCCTGTAGCCGCCGTAAAATCCACCGACTCAACCACGGCTGCCGTGGCCACCAAAGAACCCGCCGACCTCACCGCCGTAGCCGACACCGACAAGGTGGCCTACGTTGAATCGGGCAAACTGCTGGATGGCTACCAAGGTATGAAAGATGCCCGCCGGAGCTTTGAGGCCAAGGCCAAACGGTGGGAGGCGCAAAACAAAAACCTGGTGCAAGGCTTCCAGAGTGCCGTGCAGAAGTACCAGCAGCAAGCCGCCGGCATGACTGCCGAGCAGCGGGCTACTACTGAGCAGCAGCTGCAGGGCCGTCAAGTGCAGGTAGCGCAAGAGCAGGAGAAGCTGCAGCGCCAGGCTCAGGAAGAAGAAGCCAAAATGACCCAGCAGGTACTGGAGCGCATCAACAAGCAGGTGGAAGTGTACGGCAAGCAGAATGGGTACCGCCTCATCCTGATTGCGGCTCCCAGCGGCACCATTGCCTACGGGCGCAAGGATCTGGACATTACTACCCCAGTGCTCAAACACCTTAACACGGAATACAGCACCAAAAAGAAGTAAGGCTTCCTACTCGTCGCTTTTCATATATAAGCCGAGGTTTACATGCGCTGTAGGCCTCGGCTTATTGCATAATATAGACTCAGATATATGTATTTATTGTGTGTATAATAGTTTGATAGTTAATAAGTTGAAAATTATTACTAGGCAAATTGCTGCTTAAACAGGCCTATATCACACTTAAGGCACTATATACTGCAAGCTGTATAAACAGTGCGCAGGGGTATAGCAGGTTATTTTACTTATTAGCTAGTTGAAATGTACCAGGAGCATAAGAGGCAGAAGAAGAATACCCATTAAACCTCAGGGACTTTCCGGGGTCTAATGGATAAATCAGCCGCTGATACGTGGCACCTCTGACATATGAAAACTTACCTGAAACATTCGATTTTCTTCTTAGCTCTGTTGGTATCAGCTGCTACGCTTACGGGCTGTGTGGCTACGGCTCAGCCTGGGGTGGTAGTAAGCCCGGCCCCCGCGCCTTATCCGTATTATGGCTATGGGTATCCGTACAGGCCTAGACCGTACTACCGCCCCCGCCCGGCCCGTGTGATGGTAGTTGAGCCGCGTAGGCCAGTAATAGTGCAGCCACGCCGACCAGTGTTAGTACCTACCCAGCGGCCCTACTACAACAGCTACAATATGCGGCCGCACCGCTTGTACCGTGTACGATAAGCGGTAAATGTATTCCAACAAAAAGCCCTCCTGTGAAAGCAGGAGGGCTTTTTGTTGGAATTGTAGCTACTAAAGAGGCCTAGAATACGAAGCGCAGGCTAACGGCGGCATCGTTGTAGAAACCGGTGTACCCATCGAACACCTCAAAGAAAGGTTTGTAATCGACGCCGATAACGAAGGGCAGGTCTTCCATTTTATACTCTAGACCCAGGATCAGGTCGGCACCACCCACTATGTAGTTGGTCTCATCGTACCAGTACGTGCGGTAGTAGTCGTAGCGCTTGCCACGGCGGAAGCGCACATCCTCGAAGTAGTAACGACCTTGGTAAGAGCCAATGTGGGCACCGGCCCCGTAATAAAACTGCAGGCCTTTAAAGTCAGATACCGGCAGGTGCTTCTCTAGAAGCAGTGTTAAACGACCGCCGCGGGCAGCGTACTCACGCGTCAGGAGTCCCTCGAAGGCGACATTGTTTTTACCGCTCAGAAAGTGCTTCACGGTCAGGCCCGACGACCAGCCACCGCCGCGTAGTCCTATGCCGGTGCTGTAGCCGGACCCGCCGCCACTGCTTTTTTTCTTGCTCTGCGCAGAGGCGCCAACACTACCTAGCAGGACTAGGAACATCAAAACTAAAACCAGACGCTTCATGCGTAAACAAATAAGGAAGAAAGGTAAACGTCCGGCAAAAGTACAAGTTGCCTTCGAATTTTACTTCCTTACTTTATTAATCGGTTACCAGCCTGAGCAATGGCCTCAGAAGAGTGCACCCGGATGCCACCTCCCTCGTCTTGGGCAGCGGAGAGCATAGCCCGGGCCACTGTATTGGCCTCAATAGCGCGGTAGGGGCGTAGCGGACCCACTAATACGGGGCGTAGGGCCCGGAGTAGCACAGCTCCAATCTGCTCACCCAGGCGCTTTTCTGCGCGCTGGCCCAGCAATAAGGATGGACGAAAAATATGGATTGCCCGGAAAGGAGCCTCGCGCACGGCTTCCTCCATTTCGCCTTTCACACGGTTGTAGTAGAAGCGCGAGGATGCATCGGCTCCCATAGCCGAGACCAGCATAAATTGGGCGGCAAAGTTGGCGGCGGTAAGTGCGGCCAGCTTCACCACGTACAAAAAATCAACCCGGTAAAATGCTTCCTTGCTACCTGCCTGCCGGAGCGTGGTGCCCAGGCAACAATACACATCATCTGCAATGAGCTGAAGCCGGTGTTCTTCTAGTTGTTCAAGATCGAAGATGCGCTGCTCCAGCTTGGGGTGCACTATCGGGAGAGGACGACGGCCAACGGCAATAACGCGGGCATACCGGTCAGAAGCCAGCAGCAACGGCAGCAGCTGACTGCCCACTAGGCCACTAGCACCGGCAATAAGTGCGGTTTTCTGCATGATAACTCGGGCACGGCGAGGTTGAGAGAGGAGGGAGCCGGCGCATCAACAGCAATACGTAAACCGTTTCTGAACGGTGCGCCACCAGTACGCCAGATACAAAAAGCCGCTGCTACGTTGCCTAAATAATGAACGGCAGGTTATATGAATAGGATCGGTTTCCTACAGAAAAGCCCTCTACAGCGTTACGAATTGTGCTGGCTAGGCCAGTAAACGTAACGCTGTAGAGGGCTTTTTTGCAAGAAATGGGCGCTTTACTGACCCGCAACTAACCGTGTTTGCTCGGGCTCCAGCTGTACCTGTCCGCGCTTGTAGAGCGTCCCGAGCGCTTTTTTAAACACTTTTTTGCTCATGCCCAGGCGGCGGTACACGTCTTCGGGCTCACTTTTGTCACCGAGGGGCAAGGTGCCACCGGCCTGGCGCAGAGCCTCCAGTAACGTATCGGCGGCGGCCAGGGCCTCATCGTAGCCGGGGCGCTGGAGGCTGAGGTCGAGCTTGCCATCGGGCCGGATCTGGCGGATGTAGCCGGTGTGCACGTCGCCCAAGCGCAGGGGCTTAAATACCTCATTGTGGTAGAGCAAGCCCTGGTGGGTGCCATCAACAATTACTTTGTAGCCTAAGTCGGTTTCTTCGGCCACAAACAGGTCGGCGGCATCACCTTCTTTGCCTGGGAAGGGGGCGTCGCTGAGAAACCATTCCCACTTTGCCGAGGCCACAATGCGGTCAGAGTTTTCGTCGAGGTACACAAATACGGTGGCCCGCTCGCCGGGGCGCAGGTTGCGGCGCAAGTTGCTGTAGGGCAGCAGTAGGTCTTTCTCCAGGCCCCAATCGAGGAAAGCACCAGTGGAGGTAACGTCGCGGACGGTGAGAGCCGCGAACTGGCCTACGCGGGCGTAGGGCTCCAGCGTGGTGGCAATCAGGCGGTCTTCGGAGTCGCGGTACACAAACACGCGCAGCACATCACCCACTTGGGTGCCTTCCGGAATGTATTTGCGCGGCAACAGCAGGTCGCCATCGTCGGAAGTGAGGTACATGCCGAAGTCGACCTCGCGGGCTACTTCCAGTTCGTTGAAATCACCAAGATTCATAGTTCTCCAATTAGTGCCCCATTGCTCGGCGACTACTCGCAGCCCAAGCCGGGAGACAAAGGTACCTTTGAAAATGAGGAAAGCAGCCCACCCCAAACGGGTGGCCTAGACTCTGCCATACCAGGGCGGTGGGGCTACCCGCCTTACTGATAACGCACCGCCCCAGGCTGACCGAAGCTAAAGTCGCTGAAGTCGTAATACGGCCGCGAGTTCTCGAAGATGCGAATGCCGTTGGGGGTACTCATACCCCGCGGGTAAAATCCAAACGAAATCTGAATAGTGCGCAGGGCGGCATACTCGTTGCGGAAGCGAAGCCCCAGTCCAAAGCCCGTATATGGGGCCCGGTAGAGCGGCAGCGGCCGATTGGGGGCGTCGGCGTTCAGCCAGGCTACGTCCGCAAAGGCAATGGCCGCCATCCGGAACCCCAGAAACGATACCGGCGTGAACATGGTCGTCTCGTAATTGAGGACCACGCGACTAGTTCCCAGCAGCAATTCGCCGGGCCGGAACCCCCGCAACCCATGCTCTCCCTCAATGCTCAGGGGCCGCTCGCCCTCCTGCCGGTTAAGCCCAATAATGTTGCGCGTCCAGAGAAAGTGGCGCCACTGGTAGTTGCCTGTATGGTAAAGGCGCGTGAAAAACAGCATTTCCAGGCCCAACGAGCCCTGTTGCCAATCTTGATCGTACACACGCTGGTAGCTGCCTACTTCGGCATTCACATATAAGTAGCCGTGCTGGGGGTTGTAGCGGGCGTAGGCCAAGCGGGCTCCGTAGTAGCGGCGGTTGCTTCGCTCGTTAAACTCGTAGCCCGTGGTAAAGCTGGCCAGGGTACCCGTCGGAATGTCTTCGGTCCGTCCAAAGCCAAATAGGTACTTATCCTTATAATAACGCCGCACGCTGTAGCCCACGGTACCCAGGAAGAGGTTGGAGTTGTAATCGTTCGGGTAGGCGCGCTTATCGAAGCTGGTACGGATGTTACGAGCTGAGACAATCAGGCGGCCGGGGTTCTCGTAGCCCAGATCATAGCTGCGTAAATGAAACGCCCGACCCAGCCAGGCATCTTGCACGTTGTAGCGCTGGGGCGTGAACACGTACGGGTCTTCGGCGGAGCCGTCGCCGGAGGTAGCCACGATACCATTGCGGCGTTGGTAGCTCAGGGCCCCGGCGTAGCGCGTGTTTACGGAGTAAAAGTCGCGGCTGAAGCGTAGCGTAGTTTCTTCATTGCGGGTTTCGTTGCGGTAGAGCGCCTGCCCATAGAAGAAGTTACGGAAGGGCACTAGGTAGCTGCCAATGTAGCGCCAGCTCTGGGCACCGGGACCCGTATCGGTGCGGCCATAGTCGAGGCGGTTCCGAATTTGGTGGCCCTGGCCTAGGAAGTTAATGTCGCGTAGGCCAATGCCGCCGGCGCCCACATCGCGCAGCTGAAAGGAGCCACTGATGCTGAACACGTCCTTCGTGATGACCTGAATATCTACGCTGTCGGCGGTGGCAGTGCGCTCATTCACGAACACGCGCGCATCCAGAATCTCAGAAGTTTGGCGCAGCAAACGCTCCGACTCCGACAAATCCTGCGGCTCCAGCTCGTCGCCCACCCGGAACAGCAGTACCTGCCGGATGCGCGAACGGGTGGTTTTGATGTGGAACGTGTTGCCCGTTTTCTCCAGAATGTTGCGCGGAATGCGCGTTGAGTCGGTAATGCTGAAGCCGAAGGCATCGAGCGTGCGGATGTTGATGCTGCGCACAATCTTGTAGCTGTGCTGATCAAACTGTCGGTCTAGCAACACGGCGTCGAGCCCGGCTTTGTCCTCGCGGCGCTCCGTGAAGTTGAACAGCGCCGACGTAATCTTACCCGCAATGGTCTTGCGCTTGGTGTAGGCCTTTAAGCTGTTGAGCATACGCTCCTCATCAAAGCGCCGCCGCAGGGAGTCGCGCCGGGCCGCGGGCCGCGTAATAGTATCCGCGGGTGCCGCTGCGGGTGTGGTTTGGGCCACCGCGGGTGCGGTCAGGCCTAGGCCTATCAGCCCCCACAAGACGCCCAAACATACCAGATACTTCATAGGTCAACAGTAGCCCGCGGCTAGCCTCTTGCAAGGTACAGCTTACGCCGCTTTTATGCTTGATTTCCTGCAGTGGCCTAGCGCCGCGTGGGCGCTAAAAAACACGAACAAAACCCAAGAGAAAGGAAGAGGTTGCGGGAACATTTCTAAGGAAATTAGTCTTAAGATATATTGCGCAATCCGGCGCAAGCTGCTATTTTTAAGCCGACAAACCGCCCCGTATGAACGAGCGTATCCAGGAAAAGCTAAGTATTTTGGCAGATGCCGCGAAGTACGATGTATCGTGCTCCAGCAGCGGTGGTAAGCGCAAAAACGAGAACAAGGGCCTGGGCAATGCCGAAGGGATGGGCATCTGCCACAGCTACACCGAGGACGGTCGGTGCGTGAGCCTGCTGAAGATCCTGCTGACCAACCATTGCATCTTCGACTGCGCCTACTGCGTGTCGCGGAAGAGCAACGATGTGAAGCGTGCCGCCTTCACAGTAGATGAAGTGGTAGACCTGACCATGAACTTCTACCGCCGCAACTACATCGAGGGCTTGTTCCTGAGCAGTGGCATCTTTTCCTCGCCCGATTATACCATGGAGCGCCTCGTGCGCATCATCAAAAAGCTCCGCACCGAGCATAAGTTCAATGGCTACATTCACGTGAAAGCCATTCCGGGTGCTTCGGAAGAGCTGATTCAGGAAGCCGGCCTGTACGCCGACCGCCTGAGTGTGAATATTGAGCTGCCTTCGGAGATGAGCTTACAAAATCTGGCTCCGGAGAAGAACTACGAGGAGATTCTGACGCCCATGGCCCAGATTCGTGACGGGATTCAGCAGAATAAGGAGGAGAAGGCGCTATTTAAGAAGGTGCCTCAGTTTGCCACGGCCGGCCAGAGCACTCAGCTTATTGTGGGCGCCTCCGCCGAGAATGACCATCAAATCATTCAGCTCACCGACTCGCTCTACAAAGGCTACGGCCTGAAGCGGGTGTACTACTCGGGCTATATCCCCATCACCGATGACGCCCGCCTGCCCCAGCTCACGCAGCCGCCCCTAATTCGGGAGCACCGCCTGTACCAAACCGACTGGCTCATGCGCTTCTACGGTTTTCAGGCCGATGAAATTCTGGACCCTGAGCACCCCTTCCTCGACCTGGAAGTGGACCCCAAGCTGGCCTGGGCCCTGCGCAACCGCCACGTGTTTCCGGTAGACATCAATACCGCCGACTACGAGATGATTCTGCGCATTCCGGGCGTAGGGGCCCGCTCAGCCAAGCGCATTGTGGCGGCCCGCCGGTTTGCCCCCATCACCCTCGATCACCTGCAGAAGTTTGGCGTGGTGCTTAAGCGCGCCCGCTACTTCATTACCTGCCGCGGCCAGGCATTGGAGAAGCGTGACTATGACGAGCAGACCATCCGTCGTCAGATTCTGTTCGGAGCTGGCTCCGTACGCTCGGCGCTGGTTACTCAACAACTTGATTTGTTTGCCCAGGCCAGCTGAGTTGCCGGCAATGTGCTGCTAGTGAGATGAGCGGTGGAAGAGAAATGCAGCCACAGGAATACTACAGTAAACCAACATTCTTAACCCATAGCTCATCCAGTAAACACCACTTCCATGACTATCTCCCATCGCGCAGCCGACGCGTCGGCTACCACTACTGAAGTTGCTAAACCTATGAAAGTAGCCCGGATTGCCTGTTGCTGTAAACTTGCTGACTTACTCCCTTTGGTGCAGCAGTTGCATCAAGAAGCTGCCCGGGCTCATGCTGCTAAGCAGGGGCGACGCTCAGAGGCGGCTTAGAAACTGGCCTAGCAGCGCAACCCCACGCTGGGTGGAGCGGTAGGAGGGAAGGTGACGTATGAACTTGAGTATACCTTCGTCCGCACCAATGGCCTGACGCTTCACGTGGTGCAGTGCGGCCCTGCAGAGGGGCCGTTGGTAGTGTTGCTGCACGGGTTTCCGGAGTTTTGGTACGGCTGGCGTCACCAGATTGAGGCGCTGGCTGCGGCCGGCTACCGTGTGTGGGTCCCCGATCAGCGTGGCTACAATCTCTCCGACAAGCCGGCGGGCGTGGCTGCCTACCGCATAGATCAGTTAGGGGCTGACGTTCTAGGCCTGTTGGATGCAGCGGGTGAACAGCAGGCATTTATAATTGGGCACGACTGGGGCGCGGCCGTCACGTGGTGGCTGGCCGCGCACCACCCCGAGCGGCTGAAGCGCGTGGCCATTCTGAATGTACCGCACCCAGCAGTGCTAGGCCAGGCGTTGCGCCGGGCACCTGGGCAACTGGTTAAAAGCTGGTACATCTTCTTTTTTCAGCTACCCTGGCTGCCCGAGCGGCTGTTCCGACGCCATCAGTTTCAGTTTGGTCGGCGCGCTCTGCGGGGTACCAGTCGCCCCGGCACTTTCACCCGTGAAGACCTGAAGCAATACGTGGCGGCATGGGCCCGACATGGGGCCCTTACTGCCATGATCAACTGGTACCGCGCTGCTTTCCGCAAAGCCAAACGCGTAGGTCAGGTTGGGCGCATCAGTATTCCCGTCCGCATTCTGTGGGGCCGAAAGGATGCGTTTCTGGAGCCCGAGTTGGCTCAGCTTAGTGTAAGCCAGTGTGACCATGCCGAGCTGACTTATTTCGACAAGGCCACCCATTGGCTGCACCAGGAGGAGCCGGCGGCCGTGAATAAGCTGCTCCTAGAATTTCTGGCGGCTGACCCTACTTCTTCCTCTACTTGAACTAGCCTGCATGAGCCGTTCCCTCACCCCACCTCGTCGTAAACCAGCCCCAGCGTCTGCTGCAGTAGGGGCCGCCGGAGCCCGCCCTAAGGTGGCTGCGCTCAGCAACCCGCCGCTGGATTACGTGTACGATGGCTCGTTTGAGGGGCTGCTCTCGGTGTTGTTTGCCATATACGACCGCAAGGCCGCGCCCAACACTATTCAGCCGCTAGGCTCAGTGCAAGGTGGCCTCTTTGCGCAGCCCGTGCAGGTTGACACCGATGAAGCCACGGCGGCCCGCGTGTGGGATGGCCTGCTGCGTCACATGGACGAGGAGGCACGCACCCGCTTGTTTCACGTATTCCTGGGTGAGCAGCCCGACCGGGAACTGCTCATCTTCCGCTACGCCGACTTGGCCATGCGCACCGGCCGCGACATCTCCGAGAACTACGCCGATGACGATGTGCGCCGCGTGGCCCACATTGCCCAGCAGATGTACCGCGAAAAGCACCGGATGGAGGCTTTCGTGCGCTTTGAGAAAACCAGCGACGAGCTTTTTCATGCTACTATCGACCCTGATTTTGACGTGCTGCCGCTCATTGCGCCACACTTCACCAAGCGTTACGCCGACCAGCGCTGGCTGATTTTCGACAAGCGCCGCCGCTACGGTCTTTACTACGACCTCACGCGCACCGATGTGGTGGAATTTGAAAGCACCGCGCCCCAGCGCACCACCGATATTTCGGCTACCGTGCTTGACGAACGGGAGCCGCTGTTCAAGCTGCTCTGGCAGTCGTACTTCGACCACGTGAACATTCCGGAGCGCAAGAATATGAAGCTGCACCGCCGCCACATGCCCTTGCGCTACTGGCGCTACCTCAGTGAAAAGCAGCCCCGGGAGCAGCGCTTTGAGCCCATTAAAAACAAGCGCCCACCCGGCGGGCAAGCAGCGCTAGGCCAGTAGGCGAGAGAGACGGTGTTGTTACGACAGCGGTAATTGACTATTTCTACTGACAGGGGTGGCCTAGCTGCGTTGCAAACACAAGCATAACAAGGAGAGTAAAAATTTGCTGGATGGTCGATAGGCGAAAACCCTAAATTGCGGCCGAAACTACAGCAGGTGGCTGCGCCATTAGTCTAGGCCACGCTCACCCTAAATCTCTCCGCAGTAATGAGTAAAATAATTGTATTTGGTGCGTCTGGCCAGTTAGGACAGTGCTTGCAGCACGTGGCACGGGAGAAAGGCATCACCGATATCGTGTTTCTGCCCGAGGAGCAAGCAGATATTCTAAAGCCGGAGGTACTACACGCCGCTTTTGCCCAGTACCAGCCAGCCTATTGCATCAATTGTGCTGCCTATACCGCTGTTGACAAGGCGGAAGATGACGTAGAAGTAGCCCGTAAAGTCAACCGCGACGGCGTGGCGAACCTGAGCAAGCAGTGCGCGGAGTTTGGTACCACGCTCATCCAAATTTCCACCGATTTCGTGTTTGCCGGCACCGGCAATCAGCCCCTGACGGAAACCGACGAGGCCGCGCCCATCAGCGTGTACGGCCTAACGAAGCTGGAAGGCGAGCAGGTAATATCAGAGTACACCGAGAAGTTCTTTGTTCTGCGCACCAGCTGGCTGTACTCAGAATACGCCAACAACTTCGTGAAGACGATGCTGAAGTACGGACGTGAGCGGGATGAGATGAAAGTTATCTGGGACCAGGTAGGTACGCCCACTTATGCCATCGATCTGGCAGGCTGCATTCTCACCATCATTGAAACCCAAAACCAGCAGTACGGCATCTATCACTACAGCAACGAGGGTCTGACTTCGTGGTACGACTTCGCCAAAGCCATCTTCGAGCTGAGCAACACCACCGTCCGGACGCTGCCCATTCGCACCGCTGAATACCCTACTAAAGCTACCCGCCCAGCCTACTCCGTTATGGACAAGTCGAAGGCCAAAGCACAGCTGGGCGTAGCCATTCCGCACTGGCGCGACAGCTTAGAACTATGCCTTAGCCGCTTGGAGGCCTAGTCAACTTCAAGATAAATAATAACCAAAAGCCCCGGCCATTAGGTCGGGGCTTTTGCTATTCAAGCTAGTTGTGGCCTAGCAAATCTTCTAGAGAAATAATCTTTAGGCGGTTCGGCCAAACTGGCGCAGCATGCGGTAGTGAGAACGTAAAGCCAGGAAGAACGAAGGGTTTTCCAGGTAGGGAAGCTCGAACTCTAAGGCAGTTTGCTGCACAATCTTGGCTAGAGCCGGATAGTGAATGTGGCAGATACGCGGAAATAAGTGGTGCTCAATCTGCCGGTTTAGGCCGCCGCACAGGAAGCTGGCAATTGCGCTGCGGGGTGCAAAGTTGGCCGTAGTCCGGAGCTGATGCACGGCCCAGGCTTCTTGCACGTCGCCGGTTTCATCAGGCGAGGGGAAAGCCGTGCCTTCTACCACATGGGCTAACTGAAACACCAGGCCTAGCACAAATCCTTCTACCAAATGCAGAGTTAGAAAGCCGATGATAAATTGCCACCAGGTGATATCCAGTACTACTAGCGGCAACACAATAAACAGCAGGTAGTAGAGCGCCTTGTAAACGAACAGATTCACATATTCCTTACGCGGGTGTTGCGGGGTGGGGTGCTGCCCGATTTTTGGCCTGAAAAACTTGATGTAGTCTTTGCGCAGCACCCAGGAAAGGGAAGCCAGCCCGTACAGCGGAAAAGCATACAGGTGCTGAAAGCGCTGCCAGGGCCGCACGGGCTCTTCCTCTGATAACCGAATTAGTCCGGGGGCTACCTCGATATCCTCGTCGTGGCCCGGAATGTTGGTATAGGTGTGGTGAACGATGTTGTGGGTAATCGTCCACACGTAGGGGTTGGCGCCAATCAGATTGAAGAGCAAGCTAAAGCCTTTGTTTACCCGTTTGTTGGCTGAAAAGGCGCCGTGGAGGGCATCGTGACAGATGTTGAAGCCGATAAAAGCGCAACAGGCGCCTAGCAGACCGGCTAAGAGCAACATTACCCAAGGGCCAAACTGCCCGGAGATAATCAACCCATAAAGTCCCGCAAAAGCTACCAGAAAAAGAACGGTCTTGGCCCACATGGCCCCGTTAGCGTGCCGGGAGAGGTCCTGGCTTTGGAAGTAGACATCAACTCGCTCGCGCACCGTGGCGAAAAAGGTAGAGCGGTTGGCATTAAGAAATTTGAGGGGCTTGGTCATCGAAAACAGTGCTACGCTAAAGCAATGCGCACTGCCTTGGCCACTAAAAGAAAAATAAAGGTATCTGTTCTAACCCCAACGGTACCTATAAAGGTCCTGATTGGTATAGATTCATGAAATTGTTCTGATCTGGTTCCAGTAATGCGGGTGGTATAAGGGGTTCGTGTTTAATTGATTATAAATCATATGTGTAGCAAGTAAATCCTAAACATAACACAGCCTCAACCAAGCGGCTGAGGCTATGTTACCTGAACAGAAACTTCTTTCCGTCTTTTTTTACCTAAGCTTTCCCTAGGCCACCGTGCTGCTAGAGGTGTGGCCGTAGAAGCGGTTTAGCAGGTAAGCCAGTATAACAAAGGCTAGGCCTACGCCGCATACGCCCGGCCAGTGAAAATGGTCCCAGGCAATGCCGCCCAAGAAAGAGCCCATGGAGGCGCCAATGAAACAGGCTGTCATGTACACCGTGTTGAGGCGGCTGCGGGCCTCGGGGCGCAACGTGAAAATGCGGGCCTGGTTGGAAATGTGAGTCATCTGCTGGCCTACATCGAGGATGATAACCCCCACGATGAGGCCTAGCAGATAATAACCACCAAAGCCTAGCAGCACGTACGCACCTAGAAACAGCAAAATCCCGAGGTTGAGGGCGTAGTCGGCTCCTTTGCTATCAGCGCTTTTGCCGGCAAACGAGGCCGCAAAGGCTCCGCTGGCACCAATTAGCCCAAACAGACCGGCAATGTCGCTGCCGTAGCGGTAGGCAGGGCTTTCCAGGAAGAAGACCAGGGTGGTCCAGAAGGCGCTGAAGCCGGCAAACATGCACGCGCCCACTAGCGCCGAGCGGCGCAGTACCGGCAACTCCGTCGTGAGCGTGCCCAATGATCGGAGCAGACTACTGTAGCTTCCGGCAAACTGTGGTTGATTACGCGGCAGCATGCGGGCCAGAATAGCCGTTAATACTACCATTACGCCGGCACCGGCCCAGAACATAGTGCGCCACCCAAAGTGGGCCCCCACGTAGCCACTGATGGTGCGCGAGAGCAAAATCCCAATCAGTAGGCCACTCATTACCTTGCCCACTACTCGGCCGCGCTCCTCGTCGCTGGCCAGGGAAGCAGCCATCGGAATCAGGAGCTGCGGCACGGCCGAAAAGAGCCCAATGAGCAGGCTAGCCGCAGCCAGCAAGGCAAACGTGGGGGCAATGGCTGCTCCGGCCATGCAAATTGCAGCACACAGCAGCAGCAGCAGCGTCAGGCTTTTTCGTTCGCGCTTGTCGCCTAGTGGCACCACAAACAACAGGCCTAGCGTATAGCCAACCTGTGTAATGGTGGCAATCAGGCTGACGCGACTCTCCGACAAGCCGAACGTACGTCCGATCTCGGCTAGCAGGGGCTGGTTGTAATAAATATTAGCTACTACCAGCCCGCAGGTGATGGCCATTAGCCAAACCAACGCCGGGGCGAGAGGGGTGGAAGAGGTAGGACGAACGTCCTCCATCACTGGCTGAACATCAGCCGCTGCTACTTCTTTCATGAGGTAAATTAGAGCCGCTGCAAATGGGCCAGCGGCCTACGTGGCCTCAGGTAACAGAGTTTTGATACAGAAGGTTGTGCCAAAACCCGCAGGCAGAGGTAGCGGACAGGCCTAGCGGCACTAACGAAGGGAGTCAGTCCTTAACCTTATAGGCCATACTGCTTTTTATACAGGCCCGGCGTCATGCCCTCGTATTGCTTAAACAACTTCTGGAAATACGCCGTGTTGTTGAAGCCTGCCCGAAAACACACGTCGGCCACGGTGGAGAGCGGATTGCGGAGCAAGCGCTTGGCTTCAGCCAGCCGCTCTTGAATGATATACTCGACGGGAGTGAGGCCTAGCTCGCGCTTGAACACCCGAAAGAAAGTGGCTTTGCTCATGCACGCTAGTTCACTGAGCTTTTCCACGGTGAGCTGCTCCGTGAGGTGCTGCTTGATGTACTGCACCACGTGCGCAAAGCGGTGGGAGGTGAGGTGCTGGGCGTAATTGTGGAAGAGCAGCTGCCGGGCCTGAGTTTGCATCAGGCGCACCAGCATTTCCTGAATTGTAAAGCCCGCCAGCACATCTTTTACGCGGCCCGTGTCGCGGGAGAGCTGCACTAGGCGCTCCAGGGTGCCCGTCAGCTCGGGCGTGTTCTGGAAGTGGGCGTGCTCCGTAGTATCTAGCTGCCAGGGCAGGTGCTCCTCGGCGCGGGGGTGCTCCTCGTTGAGCAGGTCCACGGTTTGCCGGATGGTGTCGGTAGGAATGGCCACGGCCAGGCACTGGGTGGGGTGAGCTTCGTCGGCATCCGGAAAGTCAATCACCATGGTCTGGTTCTCGCCCACAATCACCGACTCGCCGGGCAAGTACTCAAACGCCGGCTGGCCCGCCAGGTACATCACTTTCTTGCCGCGCAGCATGGTCGTAAGCACTAAGTTGCCCATACTTAGTGGTACTTGGTGCGCCGCTTGGTGGGTTTCAAACACGTTCAGCTCAAAGGCTTCCAAGGAGTACACCGTGCGATTTTCCACCAGGCTAGTCAGCTTTTCAGGGTGGTGCAGAGCAATGGGAGCGGGCAGGTGGGAGTGAGGCATGGGCTGTTCTGAAAACGTACTTGCCAGGATGAACGCGCAACTACTACAAGATAGTAAGTCCTCACTTAGTACGCCACCAACTTGCGACGATAGGTGGCTTTTGTGAGAGAATAGGTGAACCGTAGCCGACCGAAAGAGGCCTAGCTTGGGCTATCTAAACCTAACCGCCTACTCGCACCATGGAAACCCTAGAAAAACCCATCACGCTCGTTGACCGGCCCAAGTTCAAGTCACACTACGACAACTTCATCGGCGGCAAATGGGTGGCCCCGGTGAAAGGCCAGTACTTCGAAAACCCTTCGCCCATCGACGGCAAGGCTTTTTGCAAAGTGGCCCGCAGTACCAAGGAAGATATTGAGCTGGCCCTGGATGCGGCGCATAAAGCCTTCGAAACCTGGAAGCACTCTTCGGCCACTACGCGCAGCAATATGCTGATGAAGATTGCCGACGTGATTGAGCAAAATCTGCAGCACCTAGCCGCCGTGGAGTGCGTGGAAAACGGCAAAGCCATCCGCGAAACCCTCAACGCCGACCTGCCGCTGGTAGTAGACCACTTCCGGTATTTCGCCAGCGTTATTCGGGCCGAAGAAGGCTCCGCTACCGAGCTGAACGAAACCACGCTCTCTTTAAACATCAACGAGCCCTTGGGCGTGGTAGGCCAGATTATTCCCTGGAACTTCCCGCTGCTGATGGCTACCTGGAAACTGGCCCCGGCCCTGGCCGCCGGCTGCTGCGTGGTGATGAAGCCCGCCGAGCAGACGCCCGCCTCCATCATGGTACTCATGGAGCTGATTCAGGACCTGCTGCCGGCCGGTGTGGTAAACGTAGTGAATGGCTTCGGGCTGGAAGCGGGCAAGCCGCTGGCTTCGTCGCCGCGAATTCAGAAGGTGTCGTTTACCGGCGAAACCACCACAGGCCGCCTGATTATGCAGTACGCTTCCGAAAACATCATCCCCGTGACCATGGAGCTGGGCGGCAAGTCGCCGAACATCTTCTTTAAATCGGTGATGGATGCCGACGACGACTTCCTCGATAAAGCTATTGAAGGCGCCGTGATGTTTGCCCTCAACCAGGGCGAAATCTGCACTTGCCCCTCGCGCATGCTGGTGCACGAAGACATTTACGACGAGCTGATGCCCCGCGTGATTGAGCGCGTGAAGGCCATCCGGTTAGGCAACCCCTTGGATATGGAAACCATGATGGGCGCCCAGGCCAGCAACGACCAGTTCGAGAAAATCCTGAGCTACCTGGAGATTGGCAAGGCCGAAGGCGCCGAAGTGCTGACCGGCGGCGACGCCTACCAGCAGGAAGACGGGGCCCTGGCCGAGGGCTACTACATTCAGCCCACTGTGTTCCGCGGCCACAACAAAATGCGCATCTTTCAGGAAGAAATATTTGGGCCGGTGCTGTCGGTAACCACCTTCAAAACCACCGAGGAAGCCATTGCCATTGCCAACGACACGCTTTATGGCCTAGGCGCCGGCGTCTGGACCCGCGATGCCCACGAGCTGTACCAAGTGCCCCGTGCCATTCAGGCCGGCCGCGTGTGGGTAAACTGCTACCACGACTACCCCGCCGGCGCGCCCTTCGGTGGCTATAAATCGTCGGGCTTTGGGCGAGAGAATCACAAGATGATGCTCTCGCACTACCGCCAAAACAAGAACATGCTCATCAGCTACAGCCAGCAGAAGCTCGGCTTCTTCTAGGCCAGTGGTCAGTACACAAAGGGGCAGGCAGTGGCCTAGGCTACTATCTGCCCCCTTGTGTATTTATGTATTTCTCATCCCATATGCATATGTCTGCTGAACCCACCCCACGCGTGCTGGTTACGCCCGCCGCCGAAGCTACCATTGACCTGCTGCGCGACGAGCACGGCCCTCTCATGTTTCACCAGAGCGGAGGTTGCTGCGACGGTTCTTCGCCCATGTGCTTTGCGGCCGGAGAGTTCCGGGTAGGCGCCAACGACGTGTGGCTAGGCCAGATTCACGGCTGCGACTTTTTCATGAGCGCCGCGCAGTTTGACTATTGGAAGCACACGCAACTAACCATTGACGTGACCAAAGGCCGGGGCGCGAGCTTCTCCCTTGAGATACCGCTGGGTGTGCGGTTCCTGATTCGCTCACGCCTGTTCACTCAGGATGAAGAGCAGAACATGGCGCCCGTGTACGATGGGGAAGAGTACGTGAACCGGCCTGCCGATTGAGTAACTGGGGCTAGTTAAACAGTTGAGTTTGTAGTACAATGTACGGAGGCAAAACCGTATTAGCACGGAGGAAAACCCGTATTTACCCATCGGTAAGAAGCATGAAGGAGGGCGTATAGCAATAGACTGGTCCACAACTACTAGTGGCCTATCTACTATTCCTTTCACCCATCACCTTACCACCTCATGTTTTATCACGACCGAGAACTCCAGTACAAAGTTCGGGTAGACAAGCCCAACCCCGCTTTCGCACGCATGCTCCAACAGGCTATTGGTGGCATTGAAGGGGAAATTCGCGTGTGCCTACAGTATATGTTTCAGGCCTGGGGTGCCCGTGGCCCAGTAAAGTACCGCGACATGCTGCTGGAAACTGGTACTGAGGAAATTTCGCACATCGAGATGCTGGCAACGGCCGTCGCCCTCAACTTAGAAGGGGCGCCTACCAGCATGCAAGACGAGTTTGCTAAAGATAAAGTAGTAGGCGCTGTGCTTGGCGGCATGGACCCCCGTCACATCCTGTCTTCGGGAATGGCGGCAATGGCCGTTGATGCTAACGGGGTGCCGTTTAATGGATCCTGGGTAGTAGGCAGCGGCAACTTGGCCGCCGATATGTACGCCAATGTAATGGCCGAAAGCACCGGCCGGGTATTGGCGACCCGCCTGTGGGAGATGACCGACGACCCTGGCATGAAAGACATGCTGTCGTTCCTGATTGCTCGCGACACTATGCACCAAAACCAGTGGCTGGCGGTGCTGGAAGAGCTGGGCGGCCTCCATAGTGTGCACCCCATCCCCAACTCCTTCCCGCAAAGCGAAGAAGTAAAAGACTTCAATTACGCCTTCGTGAGCACCTACATTGGTGACAAAACCACCGAAGGCGGCCGCTGGACGCAAGGCACATCTATTGATGGCAAAGGCGAGTTCCACCTAAAGAAAGCGGCCCCTCTCGGCGGCGAGCCCAAACTGGCGCCTCCAGTACCTGAAGGCCACGCCCAGAAGGAGCAAATGACCACTGCCGATACTGTAATTGGCACGGTTACCGACAAAATCAAAGGCACCTTGAGCGGCAGCGGCGGCTCTGCTGAGTAAGCTGCCCCTTATCAACAAAAAGAGGCCTGGCAATATTGCCAGGCCTCTTTTTGTTGGGGGACTACAGTGGCCTAGGCCTAATTTTGCACCTTCACGGGCAAGCCTTCGAGCTGCACGTAGCTCAGCTTCCAGCTGTTGTTCTTCTGCTTTTTCCAGAGCAGGATAAAGTTGCCTTCACCTTCCCCGTGGGGCTGACCGGGGGCTTCAGGTAGCACATCTGTGGAGAAAGTACCCGCCTCGTACGCCGTATTAGCATCGGTGCCCGTGCTGGTGGTATAGGTCTTCAGGTCGGAGATGGTACCCATAGTGGCGCGCACCCATTTGTCCGATACTTCCGATTTGCCGTTGAAGCGCGTTTCGCCCTGGGCATACTGCACGTCGTCGGCCAGTAGTGTATCAAGCGCCGCCGTGTTTTTGGCGTTCCAGGCCCCAATAAACTGCTGATTGAGCGTTTGCACGTTTACCGCCGGGGCATCGGTTTTCTGACCAGAGCAAGAAGCTAGCAAGGCGCCTCCAAGCAGGAGGCCAAGAAAGGGTTTCATGGAAACAAGGGTTTGGTATGAGAGCAGAACGAGAAAAGAAAATGCTAAGTAACACAAAGCCCAGGTGTAATGTACCTGGGCTTTGGGCAACTAGCTTAAACTGAGATTACCAGCTCTTACGACGCACCTCCGAAGAAGGATAAGCCGCATCGCGCTGACCGAAGCCAGGGTTAGGCAGGTAAGCCGAGCCCATGGCAAACGTGCTAGGAGCACCAGCAGCCGAGAAGCTGTTCATCATGGCCGGAGCAGCTGCAGCAGCCGGAGCGGCTGTTACGGGCGCAGCAGCCAGAGCAGTGTTGGATTTAGCACGAGCAGCACCCTGGGCCAGGCCTTTACGGTAGGCGGCAGCACGCTGCTGCTCGGCCCGACGGGCGGCAGCTACGCGGGCAGCCTCAGCCCGGCGCTTGTTGTCGGCGTTCCGACCGATGGCATATCCTAGGCCACCCCCGGCCACGCCACCTACGGCGCCACCCACTACGCGGTTCTTCTTGTTGATGAGGGCACCGGCAGCGGCGCCACCAATACCACCAATTACGGCGCCTTTAGCGCTAGAGCTTATTCTATTCTGTGCTTGCGCGTAACCACTGAAGATAGTGGTGAAGAGAATCACAAAGGCGAAAATTACACTGACCTTTTTCATGACTAAATACTTTAGGGTTCAGGAGGCTTGTGTTTAACTACGAAGATTGCATTTACAAGCACCATGCCAATACGCAGGCTCTGCGCTTGAGGTTGAGAGCGTCCGCGCTCCTCGCAATGTTATGCTAGGCTAGTAAAAACGGCTCTGGTGAACTGGAAACGGGCTTTCAGGCGTATATAACTTTATGAGTGACCTGCTATTGTTACAAGTGCGAGAAAGTGTAAGCCTCACGGGATTGGGCATTTTACTATTACCGGCGGCGGAAGCTCCAGGGTTAAACCGCTTCCCCCTGCACACGGCATTGCACCTGCACCTGCGCTACCCCAGTGGCCTAGCTGAAAACGCCGTTGCCTCCGTGGAAGAAATTACGCGCCCCAATAGCGAAGTCGGCTTGTCGGCGGCTGAACGAGTACTGATGCTCACGCAAGAAGGAGCCATAGCCCCGCCCGTGGGCACCCAAGTGTGGTGGACTGGTGAGGAAGCCAACTGGTGGTAAGCGCAGCAGATTGATTGAAATCGCAAATGGCTTTTAAGAGGATTATTTTGTGTTGATACGAGGAGGGGTTTGTTGTATTTAGGAAGTAGTAGTGGCTTGATTATGAGTATAATTATGTGATTATGGGCTAGAATGGCCTGTGCGGGCGTATTGGTGATATTCGATTTTTGTGAACCGTAAAGTAGGACTATCTTAGTGGTTCAGTAGCTTGGTCATGGGCCGTATTTTGATGAAGAAACCTCTACTTGCTTTTCAGATTTTTGTATTGCTGTTGGTGCTGCAGGCTGTTGCGCCTCTTGGTAGCCTAGCCCAAACCGCAGAGCGTCGTACCAGCATCGGTATCAATACCAGTGTGCTGCAATACAAAGGCAACTTTGGCTCCGATTACTGGAAGTTTACCAGCAATAAGCAATACGCTCCGGGTGTGGCACTGAACCAGTACTTGACCCGAGGTCTCGATCTGAATGCTCAGTTGTTTTACGGAGAGTTATCGGGGCAAACTACACCTACCACGCGCTTCAGCACCACGCTGGTGAATGCCAATCTGGGCCTTAAGCTGAAGCTTAACAATGGCTGGGCGCTCAAGGAGAGATTTCCGATTCAACCATACGTGCTGGCTGGCGGCGGCTGGACTTTCGCCACGCGGGCCGGGCAGCCCGACAGCAACCGCTTCGAGGAAAACCACGGCTATCTGGATGTATTGCTGGGAGCGGGTATCAACTTGCGCCTCGGGGGTGGGCTAAGCCTATTTGTGCAAAGCAGCCAGCATACGCCCTTGCGCGCTAACCTCGATGGGTCGCGGGAGGCCAGCACGCCCCGCTGGTCTGACCGCTTTTTGCAGCACACGGTAGGCCTCACATTCAACCTAGGCCAGTTGCCCGACCAGGATGAGGATGGTGTGCCCGACGCCAAGGATAAATGCCCGAATACCTCGCGTGATGTAGACGTGAATGAGCACGGCTGCCCCCTCGATGATGACGAAGATGGCGTGCCAAACTACCAGGACCAGTGCCCTGACCAAGCCGGTACTGCCGCCACCAACGGCTGCCCCGACACCGATAATGATGGTGTAGACGACACCGACGATGTCTGCCCCGAAGTACCTGGCAAGCCGGAGCTACACGGCTGCCCCGACACTGATAACGACGGCATTGCAGACCAGGATGATAAGTGCCCAGATACGCCCACTGGCGTAGATGTAGACGGCAACGGTTGCCCAACGGCGGTTGTAACGGCGCCAGCTGCTCCAGAAGATACTGATGGCGACGGAGTGCCGAATGCTGAAGACCGCTGCCCGGAGCGCCCAGGCCCGGCAGCTAACCAAGGGTGCCCCGAGGTGAATGCGGCCACGCGCCGCCGCCTGCAGGAAGCCACTAAGCTCATTGGCTTTGAGCTGAACAAGACCACCTTGTTGCAAGCTTCTTACCCAACTCTTGATACGCTGACCCGCATTCTCAACGAGTACCCCGACTACTCCCTCAGCATTGCCGGTCACACCGATAGCCGCGGCCCGGCGGCGTTTAACTTGCGCCTCTCGCGGGAGCGGGCGGCCACGGCCCGCCAATATATACTTACGCAAGGAATAGCCGACAACAGGGTGGAACTGCGGGGATACGGTGCCCAGCAGCCACTTGCCTCAAATGAGACTGAGGCCGGCCGGGCACAAAACCGCCGCGTCGAGTTTGACCTGTACCTGACTGGCAACCCCAGTGCAGCTCAGGTTAAATACGGGGCCGAGCCCACGCTTACTTCAACTGCACCCACTAAGGCCAAGCCTGGTAAGACTGCCCCGGTCAAGAAAGCAGCACCTGCTAAACGGCCCGCACGGAAGACAGCGACGAGTAAGCGGCGGCCGAGCAAACCAGCTTCGGCAAACCGTAAAAAAGCGGCATCTCGTCCCGCTCCGAGAGCGGCTGCCAAACGCACTAACTAGGAGGCCTTAAGTACTACTAGGCTTAGAAAATTGCCGCTGAAGCGCTAGGCCAGTTATGGGGCCGGTTACTCATTACCGACGGCCGTTTGCTCCTGAGCAGAGGTAAGAGTGGCCCCGGCACTAGCCAGCACAATAAGTCCCACGGCCAGCCACTGGCTGTGGGTTAGTTGCTCATCAAGCAAGATCCAGCCTGAAATAGCGGCCGCCACCGGCTCCAGGCTCATCAAAATGCTGAATGTGCGGGTGGGCATTGCTTTAAGGGCCTGCATTTCCAGCGTGAAGGGCAGTACGCTGGAGAATACGGCTAGCAGGCTTCCGAGCAAAAGCCAGTGGGGCGTTAAGTGCAAAAGCTGACCGCTGCCTAAGCCAAACGGTAGAATAAGCAGCGCGGCCACCAGCATCCCCACGCTCACGGCCACGGAGCCTGGCAGCACGGCGGCCGTGCGTTGGCTCAACACGATATACAGAGCCCAAGCCGCACCGGCCGCCAAAGCAAACACGAGGCCTAGCATATCAAGCCCATGCCCACTCCAAGGTGCAATAAGCGCGATGCCCGCCCCAGCTAGTACCACCCAAATGATATCCGTCCATCGGCGTGAGCCTGCCAGGGCCACCGCCAACGGCCCCACAAATTCCAGCGTCACGGCTAGGCCTAGCGGAATGCGAGCCAGTGCGCAGTAGAATAAAAAATTCATGCTCCCCAACGCGAGGCCATAGGGCACCACTGCGTGCCACTGTGCCCGCTGCAACTGGCCTAGTCGGGGCCGCACCACTATCAGCAACAGCAGCGCCGAAAACCCGATGCGTATGCTGGCGGTACCGGCCGCCCCAAGTACCGGAAACAGTCCTTTCGCAATAGCCGCCCCGCCCTGCACACTTACAATGGCAAGCAAAACGGCTGGTAATGGCGGTAGGGAGAAGCGGCGAGGTGGAACGGACATGCGTAGAGGGTAAAAGAGGGCTGCCAGCAGCGGTGCTGCGCCCACGCCACGAAGGTAGGGGCCGTGTCACACAGTTGCGCCCGCCTGTGCCCAGCGTAGCTAGGTAGCCCTCTTGGTCTGAACTGCCCCGCCACGGCTGCCTGCTCAGTGCAACGTGCGCCTACAGGCACAAGCCCGCTGAGGGTAGCTCGGTTTACCCGACTTTCCCAGTATCTTAGGGGAGTATCTGTGTCTTGTAGTTACTTCTTATGTATTCAGAAAAGCAGGCTGACAGCATTTCCGAGCCGGGCGCTGTCAAGCAAGTTTCCTGGGAAGCCTTACAATCATCCGCGGCCGAGCTCCCGACTGTGCCCGGCAAGCGCGATAAGCTGGCCATAAAACTGGTTTCTACGGCTACTAAGCTGCGCCCCCTGTTTGAGTTGCTGGAAAAAATTCAGCCTCACTTAGAGAATGACTCAGTGTTCAGCTCGCGCCGGGAGAAGATCAGTACTCAACTAGCAATTGTGCGGGCGCAGCTGAAGTTGGAGCAGCCGAAGCACAGAGCCGTAGCAGAGGCTTTTCATATGCTGGGCGAATTCGTACGCGAGGAAGCCCGCGAAGTCACCAAGGATGAAGTAAAGGAATCGGCGAAACGCTTTGTGCTGGCTACCGTCAAGAATGCGCCCTCCCTGATTGCTGCCGCCCGCCAGGCTGGAGTATTGCACTAAGGCCGAGACCGACGGATTAAGGGCCACGGCACTCTAGGCCACTATTTCAGCCAGCCACCGGCATCCAGCCAGTTCTGTAGGCGGTCGGTCCAGTTGTCTTTGGTGGTTTTGTTGTTCATGCCAAAACCGTGGCCACCCAGCGGGTATAAGTGCATTTCTACCGGCACGTTGTGGTGCAGGCAGGCCTCATAGAATACGAGGCTGTTCTGCACTTTCACCACTTTGTCGTCTTGGGCGTGCACCAGAAAGGTGGGTGGCGATTGAGCCGTTACCTGTAGCTCGTTGGAGTACAGCTTGGTTTGTTCCGCCGAGGGATTGTTACCGATCAGGTTGTCGCGGGAGCCCTTGTGCATTAGGCTATCCGAGAGGCTGATGACGGGGTAAATCAGCATAAGAAAGTCGGGCCGCACAGAGGTCTGGTCTTTGGTAGTGCCCACTGGCTTAGCGAAGTGCGTGCCCGCCGTAGAGGCCAGGTGCCCACCCGCCGAAAAGCCCATCAGGCCTACGCGGGTGGGGGTAATGCCGAACTCGGCTGCGCGCTGCCGCACCAACCGAATGGCCTGCTGCGCATCCAGCAGCGGCGTAATAGATTTATCTAGCTGAGTTTGGTCGTTGGGCAGGCGGTATTTCAGTACGAAGGCCGTGATGCCCATTTCGTTGAAGCGCCGGGCTACGTCGTGGCCTTCGTGGTCCATAGCCAGCATGGCGTAGGCCCCACCCGGACAAACAATTACCGCCGAGCCATTGGGCTTGGCTGCTTTATACACCGTGAGAGTGGGCTGCACCACTTGCGAAACGCGGGTGCTCCCGTCGGGCCGGGTAACGTTGGTTTCTTGCCCTTTGGTGGCTTTTGCATTGGGCACCGAGCCAGAGTAAAGCGGAATAACCGGCTGGTTTTGCGCCATCAGGGGAGTAAGGAAAAGGCTGAGTAATGCCGTGAGCAGAAAGGTTCGCATGGAAGGAGGGGGTAAGTACGATGAATTACACTGCAAGTAAACTGCTGGCTGCCTTTTTCAGTGCTGCCGACTGGCTCCAGGCGTGAAGTTGTTGGGCTACAGCGGCTGGCACGGGTTGGCTGGTACGGCTCTGCACATCGGCGTAGGCCTCTATTAGCTTGCGGGTGTTGCGCAGGGGCGCGGCAGTGGGCAGTAGCGGTAATAGGGTTTCCAGCAACTGGCGCACGGCATCATCAACCAGTGGGCTAATGGCGCGGGCCTGGGCCAAGGTATCACTGAGGCGCTGCACTGGCACAAAGCCTGCGTAGAGCAGTTTGCCCAACATTTGCCCCAATACCTCGGGTACTAGTCGGCCTGCATCAACAGACGCCAGCAGAGCTTCCAAGGCTATGGCTCTGCCTGCCGGCGTAGCGTGCGTGAGCCCTATGGCCAACAGCAGCGTTGCCGGCTCGCTAAACACTGGTCCGGGCGCCAGTAGGGAATGCAGCGCTGTTTGGACCGCCTCCCTGTCCGTTGAGTCCGACTCATCGGTGCGGCAGCTAAACCGAATCAGGTGCCAATACAGTGGGTCGGGGTTGAGCGGGAACAGGGAAAGCAGGAAAGGCAGCTCGACTTGCAGCGACAAAACCGAATACCAATCGGTCGTTGATTTTGGGGGCTGTACGTAATGAGAGTACAACAGTAATGAACTAGGAAGCCCACGCGGTACCGGAGGAGTATGCACCGTCAGCTCCTGCCAGGTATTGGTTATTTCGGGCTGCTGCTTGTTCCAGCTTTGTTTGTAGGTGTGGGTTTTCTGCTCGAAGTGCCATTCAGGGAGCCAGGGTTTCGCCACACCAGGGTAGTTGGCCAACGCGGCTAGCTCCGGCAGCTCTTGATAGGGGAAGCGCGTACGGGCCGCTACTACCCACAGCCAGGGCAGCGCATCAGCCAGGGCCAGGGGGGCCTCGGGGGTAGGCGTGCGTTTCAGAAACGGAATCAGCTTGCTTAAGCGCTCCGTGAATTCGCGAGCCACGGGTTTGTCCGTGGTTGGAGGGGTAGGTAGCGGCAGGGCTGATAACGCAGGATGTGGCGCCAGATACCACTCCAGGAGGGCACGAAGCTCGGGGTGCTGAAGCTGAGGAAGCAGCAGGCGGGCAGCGGCGGCATCGTCGGGGGCAGTTACGGCGGTGCGGGCTAGCGTCATAGCGAGGTCAGCAGTGGCGGGCTCTATGCCAGCTGATTGGTAGGCCAGTAGGCGCTGCACCAGTACGGTAGGGGCCACCCAGTACGGGGCATGGCTTGGGGTGCTGAGCAGGGGTAGTGTGGGACCTTCGGTTTGCAGCCGACGCTCAAGCTCCGCCAGACGCGCCTGCTCCACGCGCAGCAGCGGGTCGGGGGCGCTGTATTGCTGGGGCTTTAGCATTACAAGCGGAACGTTGTTGTGCGAAAATCCCTGAAACCAGCTAATCAGCAGCGCCGACAACAACTCCCGGCGGCCCTGCCGTATTCCGTTGAAATTGTACACGCGGAAATATTCCTGAATTTCATCATCGGTCTTGTTCTTCAGATCCGAGGAAAACCGCACCAAATACGGCCGCAATTGGTGCGCATAGTCGGTGGGGTAGTGGCCGCGCAGGTGGCCTAGTCCATCGAGCCACCGCTCCACGCTGGCGGGGTCATTATGTTGTAGCACCTCACCGGTCAGGAATAACAGCTCGTGCCAGTCGCGCACGGGCACAATGGCGGTGGCTTCTGAAATATCGGGCGTGAAGTTGGAGGTTGGTGTGTAGACAGCAGCCTGCAGGACAACGTCCTCGGTGGCGGGAAGTGCCGGTAAAAACGGCGCCAGTAAGGTGCGGGTAGCAGGGGTCAGCAGGTCGGCGTACAGCCCGATAGTATCGGTGGTTTCAGCTGCCTCCTCCGTAGTCAGCAACGGCTTCTTAGCGCCAAGAATAGCTTTCAGCAGCTTACCCGCCCGCTCCTGCACGCTGGCATCGGCGTTGGTAAGAGCCGTGGTACTGAGCCGGCTGAGGGTGGCCGCCAGGGTAGGGTGTTGCTTCAGGAGCTTCTCTAGGCCACCAAACAGCGTCCGGAGGCCAGTCTTCAGGTCTTGGCGAATAACCAAGGCATCGGCGTAGAGCAGCAGCGAGGCGGTATCAAACTCCGGCTGCGTCCATAGCTCTTTCAGCTGATCTAGCGCAAAGTTGATAACCAACGGCAGCGGGTGAGCCAGCAAATCTATCAGCTGCGTCTGCCGGGCCGAGCGCTCTTCGGGCGTGGGCTGCAGTGCCAGAAACAGGTTCTTGAACCAGGTCAGGAGGGGGCGGCGGAAGTCGCGGCGCAGAGCCAGCAGGCAGCGGGTAAGTACCTCCGGACGACTCAGATGCCCTGACGCGACCAACTGCGGCAACAGTGTCAGCCAGTTAACCAGCTCCCGGTCCTTTCCACTAAACGTGCTGTCGGAATCCACCATGCTGTCATAGTCGAACACCTGCAGCAGGTCTCGTTCTAGCAAGGTGGTGTCGTTCTGCAGCTGACGCAGAATTTGCTGGTCGTAGTCTTCAATATCGCTTTTCTTGTGCTGGTTGCGCAGCCAGTTGTAGCGGGTAAGCTGATGGGCTACCGACTGCGTAAACAGCCACGGGTCGTGAGCCAGCAGGCCCCGGTCTTCCAGCTCCCGCAGCTGTTTGTAGGAAATAACCGCCCACTGGTTAGCGCGGGTCAGGCGAATCAGCCATTCCTGCAGCCACTCGGGCCGGGCTAGCTCCAGCACCGCCATAAATTGCTGCTGATGGCCCTGCGGGTCCGGGCCCCGGTCGGAGAGGGTCCAGGGCAACAAGAAGCTACGGGCCTGGGCCTCCTTGCGCGAGTAGGTAGCTAGGCCACTAAGAAACAACATCATCTGCTGCTCGTGGGTGATCTGGTGCCGGTACTCCCATTGGCCCGGCTTCACCTCCGTGTGCACATAGCGGTCCAGCTCCCGCAACAGGCTCTTGGTTTTTTGCCGTACCGGCACAATATCAGACTTGCCGAGGGTGCTCAGGAACGGCACCAGTTCCCGGCCGCTCTGGTGGCGAATTATATGCTCGAAGGTTTCAACAGTAGTCATTCACTAGCAGGACTTGCGCCGCAGTTCGTGCGGCCTTACGAATAGATAATACTAGGGGGCAGTGGCCTAGGCGAACTGTAGTTGGGCGGCCAGAATGTGCTTGCACGGGCCACGCTGCCCTTGGTGCTCACTGAACCAAGTGCAGGTGCACTGCGGAGGCTGGCTCACACCTACCAGCACGGTGTGCCACACCCCGCTGCCGCGCACCTGAGCCTGGGTGCGCCCATTTTCACCTACTCCCACCAGCTGCACCCCGTCGGCGGCGGCCAGCAGGGCCCGGGCATTCTTTAGGCGCGGGTTCAAGCTCAGAATCCGTTGCGTTTTGAAGGGGAGGCGGCGGTAGAAATAGTGGTTATCAACCAAATCGAAGCCCAGCAGGCCCATGGCCGAAAGGCTGGCGCAGAGCTTATCCACGGTGGCCGGGTCGAGGCCGTTTTCGTGAGCGAAGAGGGTAGGGTTGAAGGTTTCGTTGCCTCGGAACAGGTTGTTGGCGCCGGCAATCCACTCGGTGGGTAGTTCCTCCATCAGGGCATCTAGCTGGTTGCCTTCCCCCGAAAATCCGCGCCACACATCCGCCGACAATGCAAGCACAAACTGTTGCCCGCCGCCCAGCTCCAGCACAAACGCCGAGGCCTGCCCGTCGGGGGTGGCGTACACGCGCAAAGCTTCGCAGAGGGGCAGCAGGCCTTCCAGCAGCCGTAGCCGGTGCGCGCCGCCTACCCGCACCGAGCCCGCCGTAGCCACCGGCGAAAAGCTGGGCCGCGGGCCGCGCAGCACCAGAAACACATCGGCTTTAGCGGCACCCGCTGGGAGGCCCTGCACCAACTGCACAGCTTGCACGCGGGTCAGGCGCATCTTTTCCTCCATCAGAGCCAGGTAGGCTTGCACCGCCGTGAGGCCTTTAATCCAGCGTTCGGGCAGGGCTACTTTGCGCTCCGTTACGCGGCCCTCAGCCCGCTCCAGCACCACCTCCTTCTCACCTACCGACAGTAGCACCGGCTCAGTGCGTGAAATCCGGGCCAGGGCATTTACCATGGGCTCGTTGAAATCGACGTTGGTGGTGCCGCTACTCAGGAACTCGCCGTCCAAGGCATCGGGGCCTAAATCTAGGCGGGCGTACACGCCGTTGCACGAAGAAAAGGCCTCAAAACGCAGCAAGCCTGCTCCCGCCGTTACAATTGGGTCGCGGAGGGCGGCGCTTTGGGGTACGAACCGCGAGGCTACCACTTTGGCTAAAGTACTTAGCCCGCGAGCCGCCAGCCAGGAGTTACGCAGTCTACCCCAGAAAAAACAGGAAGCATCAGACTCGACGGCCTCTTCGGCAAAAGCAGATAATAACAACGAATTGCCTTCCGGGCGGGCTTCCAGCGCAGAAGGGCGGGCGTAAGCATAAGCGAAATCAGACATGCGAAGTAGGGTAGTTTGATGACCTCAAGTTCGGTATTCTCGATGGTTTATACTAATTTTATTAGCATAATGTTTATGCTATTTTCTACGAAATGGCTATTTAGGTTAGTAGAATATATGACAGTGATAATACGCTAAATTAAGCGCTGCGGTGGGTTCAAATAACCCTTAGTGTACAAGGGAAAATGTGCTGGACCACTGTAGGCCAGTCGCCACCCACGCCCACGAAAAAGCCCCAATGGCACCGACAGCTCAACTGGAGCAGTATCGGCCACTGGGGCTTTCCGGCTACGGGCAACTAGGTGCCGTGGCTATGGTACAGGCCTAGGCGGGGCTGGGCACGGCGGAGTGGTCGCCTTCACCGGCGCCTTCTTCTTTCGGGCCGCCGTGCTCTTCGTCGGGCTTATAATTGGCTTCTAGCTCAGCTAGCTTCTCTTTACCGTAGGCAAAGCGCGTGATGAGCACGTACAGCACCGGCACGATGAAGATGGCCAGCAGCGTAGCCGACAGCATACCACCCAGCACCGTCCAGCCAATGGTTTGGCGGCTCTGGGCACCAGCGCCAGATGCGAATACCAGCGGCAATACACCCAGAATGAAGGCCAGCGAGGTCATGACGATGGGGCGCAAGCGCAGGCGCACGGCTTCTAAGGTGGCATCTACCAGCGGCATGCCTTTGTCTACCCGCTCCTTAGCGAATTCGATAATCAGAATGGCGTTTTTAGCTGACAAACCAATAAGCGTGATCAGACCAATCTGCGCGTACACGTTGTTGGTGAGCTTGGGCAGGAAGGTAAGCGCCAGAATAGCCCCGAAGGCACCCACCGGCACTGCCAGCAGCACCGAGAACGGCACCGACCAGCTTTCATACAGGGCCGCCAGGAACAAGAACACGAAGGCCAACGACAGGGCAAAAATGTACACCGTTTGGCCGCCGGCCAGCAATTCTTCACGGGTCAGGCCCGAAAACTCAAATCCGTAGCCGGCGGGCAACGACTGAGCAGCCGTTTCCTGCAGGGCCTTGATGGCATCACCGGAGCTGTAGCCAGGGGCGGCGTTACCGTTGATTTCCGCTGACCGGAACAAGTTATAGTGCGAAATAAGCGGAGCCGATTCGGTGCGCTGGTAGCTGGTGAGCGTGCTGAGCGGCACCATGCCACCGGAGCTGTTGCGCACGTAATACTGGCCTAGGTTGCTAATATCGGCGCGGTACATGGAGTCGGCCTGGGTTACAACCCTAAAGTTGCGGCCGTACACCGTGAAGTCGTTCACGTAGGCACTACCCAGGTAGGTGCGCAGGGAAGTACCAATATCGGAGATGGATACACCCAGCTTCTTGGCCTTTTCCCGGTCGATGGTGAGCTGATAACCGGGCGTGTTGGCGGTGAAGAACGAGAAGGGAGCCGCAATTTCGGGCCGCTTCCGCAGGGCGCCCAGGAAGTTCTGGAGCTGGGCATCGAAGTTCTTAATGTCGCCGCCGGCCTCACGCTCTTGCAGCACGAAGGAGAAACCTCCCGTGTTACCCAGGCCCGGAATAGCGGGGGGCGAAATAACCACGATGTTGGCTTCCCGCAGGCGGCTTAGGCGCTGCTGCACGGTAGCAATCAGGCTCTGCAGCTGCAACTCTTTGTCCTTGCGCTCTTCCCAAGGCTCGAGCTGGCAAAACACGGTACCGCTGTTCGATTTGGAGGAGAAGTTAACGGCGTTCAGACCGCCCAGACCCGCGTAGTGCCGAATGCCTTTGATCTGGCTCAGCTCTTTCATCACCTCGTTCAGCGTGCTCACTGTGCGCTCGGTAGAGGCGGCCTCGGGCAGGTTGAAGGTAACGATGATACGGCCTTCATCTTCCGTTGGGATAAAGCCGCCGGGCTTCTTAGCGAACAGTAGGCCAGTACCCGCCACAATGCAGATCAGGATGATGACTACAAAGCGGGAGTGCTTGATGCCGCGCTGCACACCGTTACCGTACTTGTTCGTCACCTTGTCAAACCAGGTGTTGAACTTGTAAAACAGCTTGTCGAGGCCCTTAGAGTTCTCACCGCGCTTGTGGGGCTTGAGCAGCAGCACGCACAAAGCCGGCGTGAGCGACAAGGCTACGAAAGCCGAGATAATCACCGAAATGGCAATGGTGATGGCGAACTGCTGATACAGGCGACCCGTGATGCCCGGAATGAAACCTACCGGCACGAACACGGCCGCCAGAATCAGGGCAATGGCAATAACCGGGGCCGAGATTTCGCGCATGGCCGTTAGGGTCGCATCCAGCGGGTTCATGCCTCGCTCGTTCATGTTGTGCTCCACGGCCTCCACCACCACAATGGCGTCGTCCACCACAATACCAATGGCCAGCACAAAGCCGAACATGGTGAGGGTATTGATGGTGAAACCCAGCGGGATAAACATGATGAACGTGCCGATGATAGAAACCGGAATAGCCAGCACCGGAATGAGCGTGGACCTCCAGCTCTGCAGGAACAGGAACACTACAATAATTACCAGCACCAGGGCTTCAACCAGCGTGTGCAGCACTTCCTCGATTGACACTTTTACTACCGAAGCCGCCTCAAACGGCACCACGTAGGCCAAGTCGGCGGGGAACTGCTTCTTGAGCTGCTCCATGGTGTTGTTTACATTCTCGTAAGTCTCCAGAGCGTTGGCGCCGGGAGCCTGGTACACGAGCAGATAAGCGGCCCGTTTGCCGTCCACGAAGGAGTTGTTGGCGTAGTTGAACTTGCCGAGCTCCAGGCGAGCCACATCCTTCAGGTACACTACCGAGCCGTCTTCGGGCCGGGTTTTTACCACCACGTTGCCAAACTCCTCGGTATCGGTGAGGCGGCCTTTCACGAACACGATGTATTCAAACGTCTGGCCGCGCTGGGCAGGAGGGGCCCCAATGGAGCCGGCTGCAATCTGGGCGTTTTGCTCCTGAATGGCGGCCGTTACCTCCTGGGCCGTTACGCCCAGCTGAGAAAGCTTATCGGGGTTGAGCCACACGCGCATCGAGAAGTCATCGGCGCGCGATACAATATCACCCACGCCCTTAGTACGCAGCAAAGCGTCCTTAATGAAGACGTTGGCGTAGTTGTCGAGGAAGGTGGTGTTGTGCGTGCCGTTGGGCGCGTACAGGGCCACCAGCATCAGAATGCTGGGGTTCCGTTTACGCACTACCAGGCCTAGGCGCTGCACCTCCTGGGGCAGGGTGGGCAGGGCAATGCCCACGCGGTTCTGCACGTCGAGGGCGGCAATGTTGATGTCGGTGCCTACCTCAAAGTTCACCGTCATGCTCATCTGCCCGTTGCTGGTGCTATTGCTTTGCAGATAGGTCATGCCGGGTGTGCCGTTTACCTGCACTTCCACGGGCGTGGCCACCGTTTGCTCCACGGTTTGGGCATCGGCGCCGGTGTAGGTGCCGCTCACCGATACCGTGGGCGGCGTAATTTCCGGATACTGGCCTACGGGCAAGTTCAGGATGGCCAGCACCCCCACCATCACTATCACCAGGGAGGTGACAATGGCAGTAACGGGGCGCCGGATAAAGGTTTCTGCAATCATATATCTGAGCGGTTAGCTGAGGGCAGTTTGCAATCAGCGAATTCAGAACGTCTGGCTGAGCTTGGCCAAAGTGGCTGTTGCACAAGCGGAACAGAAGGCTTTGGCCGCAGCACCCAAGGTATTTTGGATGCAAGCTTGCGGTGCCGCGGGCTCAACCAGACGACCTATAACTTCTTTCTTATTTGGCGCTGCCGCCCGCCGGGGGAGTACCGTTGCCGGTGCCCGTGCCCTGGGTGTTGGCTCCAGCCGGAGCGCCGGTCTGAATCTGGCCGCCGTCGCGCAAGCGCTGCAGACCCTCTGTTACTACTTGGTCGCCGGCCTTAATGCCTTCCATTACCACAATCTGGTCGCGCAGGCGCGGGCCCAGCTGCACTTTGCGCTGGTGAGCCTTGCTGCTGTCGCCGGCCACGAAAATGAAGTTTTCGCCCATTTGCTCTACCACGGCCTTGAAGGGCACTACCACCCGGCGGCCCGACTGCCGGTTAAGCACGCGCAGCACGGTGCTCATACCATCTTTCAGCTGGCGCTTGGGATTGGCGAACTGCACCCGAATCTGCACGGTACCCGTCTGCTGGTTTACGCCGCGGTCGATGGCGAGGATGCGTCCCGGCTCGTTATAGGCCGTGCCGTCGGGCAGAACGAGGCGGAAAGTAGAGTCGCCTTTTCCGCCGCCCTGGCGCTGCAAATCGGCAAAGCGGTTCAGGTCAGCCTCCGTAATTACGAAGTCAACGCCCATGGGGTCCTCAGCGCTGATGGTGTTGAGCAGGGTAGAACCGGGGCTAACCTGGGAGCCCAGGCGCACCTGCGAGATGCCGATGCGGCCCGAGAAAGGCGCTTTAATCAGGGAGTAGTCGAGGTCGGTGCGGGCGGCGGCTACGTTGGCCTGAGCCACGCCTACCTGCGCCTGCGCCGTGGCGTAGTTCGTGCGGGCGTTGTCCACAATCTGGCGGGCTACGGCGTCTTGCTCCAGCAGGCGCTCGTAGCGGTTCAGGTTAACCTGGGCGTTCTGCACGGTGGCCTGGGTGCTGCGTAGGCCTGCCAGGGCCTGCTGGTACGCAGCCTGGTACTTGCGGCGGTCAATTTCGTAGAGCGTTTTGCCCTTCTGCACCACATCTCCTTCCTTGAAGAAGATATTAGTGATGAAGCCCGCCACCTGGCTGCGCAGCTCCACATTGTTAATGGCTACTACCGTAGACGGGTACTCGTCGTAGTATACGGCGTCGGTGGCTTTGGCTTCTACCAGCGTAACGGGTGTAGCGGGCGGCGGACCAGCCGCTTTTTCATCTTCTTTTTTGCCACAGCTAGCCGCGGCAAACAGACCGGCGGCGTACGAAAGGGCAATAAGGGTCTTCTTCATATACATACGGGAGGCAGCGGAGGCTTAGAAGGAAGTGGGCAAATTGCCCTGGGCGCGCAGCAAATCAACTTTGCTGCTGAGTACCTGGAAAAGGGCGCTGTAATAGTTGAGCTGGGCCGTGCGCAGCGTAGTCTGGGCCACAATCACGTCGAGATAGGTCTTGATGCCTTCCCGGTACTGCAAGTCCACCACCGAGTACACTTCTTTCGACAAGGCGAGGTTGCGCTGCCCAATGAGGTAGTCGGTGTAATAGCCTTTGTAGGTAGATAGCGCCTGCTCAAACTCGGTGTTGATGCGGTTACGCGCGGCAATGATATCCTGGTCGATGCGCTGATCGAGGAGGCGTACGCGCCGCAGGTTCTGGAGGCGCCGGGTGCCCTGAAAAATGGGCAAGCTCAGCTGCAGGCCCGCGTAGGAGTTGGGGAAACGCTGGCTATACAGGTCGCGGAAGTTGTTGTTCTGGAATACCGCATTGTAGTTGCCAAACGCCGAGAGCGAAGGCAGAAACCCGTAGCGGTAGTAGCTGATCTGGGCCTCCTGCAGCACTTTCTGAGTTTGCAGTTGCTGCAGCTCAATGCGGTTGGTGGGGTCGAGGGCCACCGTAGTATCCAAAATGGCCTCGCGCATCAACTTCAAGGTGTCGTACTGTAAAGTCATGGGCTGGTTGCCCGCTACACCCATCAGTTCCTTCAGGTACGCCGACTTGGCTTTGATGGCCTCAATGGCCTGCTTGCGCGCTGCCACGGAGTTGTTCAGTAGAATTTCGGCCTGCTTATAATCGGTTTTGTCCACGATGCCGGCATCGTAGCGGGCTTTGGCATCCTTCAGGCTACGCTGCAGCCGCACAATGTCCTCATTTAGCACATCGAGCTGGCGCTGGGAGAGCAGTACGTCGTAGAAGGCCTTGCTCACGTCGCTCACCACATCAATGCGCACCCCGATAGTGTTCTGCTGGTAAAACTGCCGCGAGGGGCGGGCACTGCGCAGAGCCAGGAGCACATCGTTATTATAGAGAGCCTGGGTGCCAGCTAGGCCTACGGTAGAGGTGTTCTTAAGACCAATTTGCCGGGGTACGCTCACGCCTTCCGCATTCGGAAACACGGTGTAAGGCAACTGAAAATAATGTTGGCCGGTGGCGTTGAGGTTGATTTGCGGAAGCCAGGCGGCCAGACCAATGCGGATGTTGGCTTCGTTGGTTTCCTCATCAATGCGGGCCTGCCGCAATACGGGTTGATTTTGCAGGGCAACTTGCAAGCACTGCTCCAGCGTAAGCTGGCCATTGGGGGGAGGAGGGGCCGTAGGCTGTGCCCACGACCAGGCTGGGGCTAACAGAAGTAGACCCAGCAGTAGCCGAAGCGCCCGTTTCATATGTTTCATATTCTAGTAAAAGCAGCTACTGCACTGCGTAGCTCAAATCTCGCTGGCCAACGCGTAGGCCAGTCCTCGTTCCAGACATCACGCGCAAGGACACTCTTACTGGCCCGCACGCTGCCCACAACCGTTATTTTAATTTCAAAAACTTGCGCACCTCTTGATAGTCAGGTTAGTATCCGATTAAGCTTTTTTAGGACTGGATACTTCTCCTGGGTAGGATTACAAGGCTGGTAAACCAGCATCTTGCTAAAAGGTTATACCTGCATTAAAATGATTTTAACTAACAGCTGTATGTTTTCAGGATGCCACAGGGAGGGATACTGCCAGGTAGCAGAGTAAATAGTCGGAGGTGGTACAAGGCTTTGCCTAGCGTTCATGGCCCCTGGTATCTGCCTGTCGCCAAAGTGGCCTAGCTGACCGAAGCGCTGGACATAGCATAGCCAGGTCACTCGTGCTTCAGGTGTGGAAGCAGAGTTATTACACCGTCTTGTGTGCCCTTTGTCCTCACCCGACCCACTAGGAGAGGGGTGTGGGCAGCTCTATTACAGGCCTAGTCGAGCTCCGTCACCGTGATCAGTACATCGGTATTGCGACCGTGGTCATCGGCGCAGGAAATTTTCAGCGGACCGGGCGGCGGCTGAATGAACACGCGCTCGGTGGCGGTGGCGGCGCGCAGGAATTTGTCGTTGACATACCAGAACACTTGGCGCACCTCATTGTCGGTGGTGCAGGTGAGTAGCAGCTGCTGCTTGTCGTGGCGGTTGAGCACGTACTCGGTGTTGGCAGTGGGCGAAGTGATAGATGGCGCGCGCTCCTGCCCTCCACGCACCAGCTGGCATTGCGGGTTGTGGGGAGGCAGGCGGCGGTACGGAATGCCCTGTGCTTCCTTATAGGCCGCTACTTCTGGCAATAAATTAGGGTATAACTCACGCCGATACCCAGCGGCTGGCGCACAGGCCCGGCAGTAGGTGAAACTCCCATCTGCCGAAACCAACACTTCCCGCGTGTGCTGGCAGCGCTGCCCGTTGCTCACGTTGGGCAGGAAGTAATCGATTACCTGATTTGGGCAATTTTCGCCCGGCACTAGGCCACTCTCGGCGCATACCAGCCGGAAGTCGAGCGCGGCCGGGGGCACAAACCAGTCGTTGGGTGAGTTGTAGGCTAGGGTATTAAACAGGTCAAAAAGCAAGGGCGTAGCCACGTCGGCACCCGTAAGCGCCGGGCTGCCCTGCCCGCTGAAATTGCCCACCCACACCCCAATGGTGTATTGCTTGTTGTAGCCAATGCTCCAGGCGTCGCGACGGCCGTAGCTGGTACCGGTTTTCCAGGCCACTTTAGGCAGGCGCATGCTGCTGGCCGCGTTGATGGGCAGGTCGGGCCGCGTGAGTTGGCTCAGGATTTCGGTAACGAGAAATGCGGCGGAGGGTGAAAGAAGTTGTTGACCGGGCGTTTCATTTTGGTTTCCTCCTTTTCTGGAGAGGGAGGTTGAGGGCGAGACGAGTTGTAACCGCTCATATTGCCCCCCGTCAGCCAGCGTCACGTACAGGTTGGTCAGTTCCTCCAGGCTGGCCCCACAGCCGCCCAAAATGCTACTGAGCCCCAGCCGCGTACGGTTGCGCGTCACACTCTGGAAACCAGCCTGGTGGAGTTTATCGGTGAAGGTGGGCACGCCCAGCTGATTGAGCACACGTACCGCTGGGATATTAAGCGAGTAGGCCAGGGCGCGCTCCAGTGTCACTTCCCCGTTGCAGTGCTTATCGAAGTTCTCGGGGCGGTACCCCTGAAAGTTGGTGGGCACATCGGGCAGCAGTTGTTTGGGCGTAACTAGGCCTCTGTCCATAGCCAGCGCATACAAGAAGGGCTTGAGGGTACTGCCCGGCGAGCGGACGGCCAGCACGCCATCGTTCTGCCCCCGGCTGGCAAAGTCGCGGAAGTCGGCCGAGCCCACGTAGGCCTCTACCTGCCGGGTGCGGTTGTTCACAACCAGCACGGCCGCCTGCGTGATGCCCAGCTCATAGAGGCGGCGCACGTAGCCCAGGGTCAGGTCTTCGGCCTTGGCTTGCTTGCTGCGTTCTAGGCCACTCCGGATGATGGCCTGCCGGGGGTACTGCCGCACCAGCCGCCGCGAGAGATGAGGTGCCAGGGCCGGAGCGGCGTGGCGCTGCACATCCAAGGGTTCCAGCAGGGCATCTGCCACGTCCTGTTTCGGAAACAAGCCCGCCTCGCCGAAGCGCCGGAGCCAGCGGTTGCGCTCCTGCAGCACGGCCGCATTGTTTTTGCCCAGCACCAAGCCCCTAGGCCTGTTCGGGATGATGGCCAGCGTGACGGTCTGGGCCAGAGAGAGGTAGTCGGGGGTTTGCTGGAAGTAGAGCAGCGCCACTGACTTGACGCCTTCCACGTTGCCGCCGTAGGGCACTAAGTTCAGGTAGAGCTGCAGAATTTCATCCTTGCTGTAATGCAGTTCTAGCTGTGTGGCTCGCAGCATTTCCAGCAGCTTATTACCAACAGTGCGCTCCTTGGGCTCCAGCAGTCGGGCCACCTGCATGGTGATGGTACTGGCCCCCGTGGTGCGGCCCGAGCCAAACAGGTTGCGCCCCGCTGCTTGCACCAGGGCTACGGGATTCACGCCCCAATGCCAACGGAACCACCGGTCTTCTTTTTCCAGAATGGCCTTGCGTAGCACCGGCGTAATCTCGCGCAGCTCGGTTTTCATCCGCCACTTCTGGGTGGGGTTGAGGTAGGCGTGCAGCACGGTGCCGTCAGCGGCCAGCACAATAGGCGAGTACTGCGGCGCGGCTGGCAGCGGAAACCACCAATCCAGGCCTAGCAACAGCAGCAGCACGAGGCCTAGGGCCGCTAGGCCACGCGAAATGATACGCCGGTTCATACACTCAAATATACCGGCTACCTAATAACTGTGCTGCTCATCAAGCAAAGCAAAAATAACGAGCTACTCATGCCAGCGACTGTCAGGAGAGCAAATTGTTAGGCGAAGCTTTGTATTGCTTATATGGTAGTATTTAGCCTTTTAAGATAAAATTATTTCAATCAAACTCGTCAATAGTTAAAAATATTTCAAAAAGACAAAACCGCATTATGAAGACTATTCGTAGATATGCCCTGACAGTGCAGTGCCAGTATCAGCTGCCGTTGATTGCCTTCCGCAACTCAGTCAACGATACGTACGCCGCGCTGCGGTCATCCTTTCACCCTTACCCTCTCCTTATTCCACAACCGCTACATGAAACGTAAACTTTTCCTCTCCCTCGTGCTGGCCGGTGCCAGCATCAGTGTATCGTTTGGGCAAGCTACCGTCGACCCCGAGTTGCGGGCGGCCTTGGCCACCAATCCTACGGCACAGGTAATCGTCACTTTCAAGGGCAATGGAGCTCCCGGCCTCACCCAGCGGAGCCTGTTGCAACGGCTTGGCATTACGCGCGGCATTACCCTGCAGGCCCTACCCGTAGCCGGCGTTATTGCTACGGCGGCCCAGGTAAATGCGCTGGCGCAAAGCCCGGAGGTACGTTCCCTCTACATCAATAAGCGGCTGGAGTACTACAACTACGAAGACACGCACCTAACCGGCGTGAAGCGCCTGCGCACCGACCAGCAAATGACAGCCCGTAATGGCGGGATGCCGGTTTCGGGCAAGGGCGTTGGCGTACTTATCAACGACAGCGGCGTAGATGGCACGCACGAAGATTTAAAGTTTGGTACCCACCTCGTGCAAAACACGCTCGGCTCCACCAATCTGAACTCCCTGAGCACCATGCTGCCCGTTACGTACCTGGAAGGAGTGCCGAACACGGATACTAACTCTGGCCACGGAACGCACTGCGCTGGCACGGTAGGTGGCACGGGGGCCCGCTCGGGCGGGAAGTATGAAGGTGTAGCACCGGGCGCCTCGTTGCTGGGCTATGGCTCTGGTGGCGCGCTGTTGGTGCTCGATGCCATGGGCGGCTTCGACTATGCCCTTACCCATCAGTTTCAGTACAACATCCGGGTAATCAGTAATTCGTTTGGCAGCAGCGGCGACTTTGACCCCAACGACCCGCTGAACGTAGCTACCAAAAAGTGCTACGACCGCGGCATGGTGGTAGTGTTTGCCGCCGGCAACGAAGGTCCCGGGGCTGATACCCACAACCCCTACGCTATTGCCCCCTGGACCATTTCCGTAGGCGCTGGCGACCGAAACGGGCTGCTGGCAGAGTTTTCCTCGCGCGGTGTGCGGGGCGAGCAGGGCACCTTCACGGTAGATGGCGAAACCTGGACCTTTAAGAACGAGCCCGCAATTGTGGCACCCGGCGTTGATGTAATTTCTACTCGCGCTATTGCACCAGTATCGTCGCTTGGCGCTCAACAAGACATTGAGGTGTTGCAGCCAGGCGAGGTTCCCTTCTATACTCACAGCAGCGGTACCTCCATGGCTACTCCGCACGTAGCAGGTATTGTGGCCTTGTTGCTGGAAGCCAAACCCACGCTGAACCCGGCACAGATAAAAGAGATACTGCAAAAAACGGCTACCAATATGCCCGGCCGCGAGTCGTGGGAGGTAGGATCTGGCTACGTGAACGCCTATGCCGCCGTAGATATGGCCTTCCGCGCTTCTACCTATGGCTCTACCGTAAATGCCAGCCGCCGCTTCAACAGCAGCGTAGATGCCCGCACCACGGCCGTGCCCTTTACCATCAACTACAACCCCGCGCTGGCCGCTGGCAACCAGTTTACCTTCCCGGTAGGAGCCGGCACCAATAGCATAGAAGTTAAAATATCCTCCACGGGCCTGCTAGGGCAAACAGGTAACCTCACCAACCTGATTCTGGTTGACCCCAACGGCGTGGAATACCGCTCGGGTATTCCCGTCACCTTCACACTCTCCACCGACCGCAGCGTGGCGGTGGCCTCGCCCGTAGCCGGCACCTGGACGCTGAAAGTAGATGGCCTGCAGGGTGTGGCTCTGCCCGAAACCATCAGCGGTAATATTACCATGCTGACGGCCGCCGGCACCTCCAACCTTAACGACATCGTAGGCCACCCCGCAGAGGCTTCCATCAAGATGGCCGTTGCTAACCGCTTGGTAGATGGCCTGAGCAACGGCTTCCGCCCCGATGCCCCGCTCACCCGCATTCAGCTCGCCGACTATCTGCTCATGGGCCAGGGCATCCGGCAACTGCTTCCCTTCAGCAGTGCTCGCACGTTCACCGATGTATCTACGCCGGCTGAAATACTGCTAACCGAATCGGTAGTGGCCAAAGGAGCCGCCCTGCGCGACCGGTACAACGTGGCTGGCGGTGTAATGCAGCCCACGGCTACCGGCATCTTCTCCCCAAATGGCCTAGTAAACCGCGCTTCCCTGGCTTACTCGCTGGTGCAGAGCCTGGGCTTCCAGGAGCAGGCGCTGGCCCGCAACAGCCAGCCCCTGACGGTGCAGGTAAATGGGCAAACCATTCCAGTAGATGATGCCGCCAACGTGCCGGCCGCCCTGAAGGGCTACGTCAGCATTGCGCTGGAGCTGAATCTGATCAATGCCTACTACTCGCTCACCCAAGGCGCCTACGACCAGCAGCCCACGCTACACGCTACCTTCAAGCCAAACCAGAACGTGTCGCGCGCTGATTTTGCCGTCATCGTAAGCCGGACATTCCCGCAGTATGATGCCGTAACGCAACCCACTGCTGCGCGTGGCACTGCTAGCTCGGCTACTGCTGTTGCTACGCCATCTGCCGCAACGGTGCTGGCGCAAAGCACGGGCGCTTACCCCAACCCATTCAGCGGCGCTACTACCATCAGCTACCACCTAGCTCAGCCCGGCCCCGTTAGCGTAGAGGTATACAACACGCTCGGCCGCAAAGTGCAAACGCTGGTATCGGGGGTGGAAGCGGCTGGCAACCACCAAGTGCGGTTTGATGCCGCCAACCTGGCCCGCGGCACTTACCTGTTCAAAGTAACGAGCGGTGCCGCCGTTACTACCCAACGTCTGGTGCTTCAATAAGTCAAACTTACCTGGCAACAAACAAAAGGCCCGCTCCATAAAGCGGGCCTTTTTCGTGGTAGGGGCCTAGGCCACTCGGGCTGGCTAGTGCTTATTTAGGTGGCTCGGGCACCTCCACCTCCAGCTCGAAGTCGCGCTTGGGTGGGGCTTCGTTGTTGGCGGCGTTGCGGTAGAGGAAGCGGAGCGTGGTTTTGCCGGGGTTCAGGGCCTGAAACTGAAACGTTACGTCCTCCTCACGGCCTGCTTTTACTTTCTTCTTGGGCTTTTTGCCAGCCTGGGCGGGCGGAGGCGTTATCAGCTGTATCACGTTATCGGCAATCGGCATCACCTCCCATTGGTATTGTGAGCCTGCCGTATTATCAAGCCGAATAGCCAGTTGGTCGCCCTTGTTTACTTTCACCCGGCTATGGTTGCCGTACTCCGTAACGTTCACGTTTTTAGCTACGCCGGGCTTGTCGATGGTGACAAATACGTGGAAGAAGCCATTCAAGGTAGAATAGCTGGTGCCCGGCTGCGCCGACACCAAGGCCAGGTCTAAGCCACCCGTGCCTACTGCCTGAAAGTGAATCTCGAACGTTGCTGGCGCGCCCGGCACGCCGCTGCTGAGCCCTGGCAAGCTGTGCACAGTTGATACCGCCAACTGCCCTGGGTACGCCTGCGTCAGGCGCCAACCAAACCGCGGCGAAATAGTTGGCAGCCGAATAATTAGTTGGTCGCCTACGTTCAGCTGCACCTGCTTGCCATTGTCATTGGCGTTGAGGGTTACAATGTCGGCCTGGGCGGGAGTAGAAAAACCAAGCCCGCCGCATACTAGGAGCAATACCGTCGCTAGGCGCAGAGTGAGGGAGAAATGAGATGCCAGTTTCATAGCGCGGTGCTCGAAATAGTGTGTAAACAGCAACACAGCCGGCTACTTAGAAAGCGCCGGCTGCGGTAGAAATTCTACGGATGTGAGGGTAAAAAGCTGCAGTTGAGCTTTGCAGGATGCAGTGACGCAAACTGTTGCGTCTCTATCGCACCCGCACTATGCCGCTGCCTGCGTAACTGTGATACTCGGCGTTGTACATGGCATCGGCGCTGACGGGGCCGAGCTTAAACGTGCCCTTGCTCACGGCCCGGCAGAGGTAGTAGAAAGACTTGGCCTTGGGCGTAGCGGTAGTAAACAGGTTAATCCGGTCGTCGCGCACGTCGAGGTAGTCGGGTTGGGCGGCGTCCTTAGCCCAGGTCAGCTCCCGCATGGCCCCGATGCGCGGGTTTTCGATTTCCAGGCCGGCGGGCAGTAGGTCCGTGATGGCCACGTTCTTGACTTCACCCGCAGTTTCAGCCGACTGGATGGTGATTTTAACTACTACCAGGTCGTTTTGCTTGAAGGTGGTAGAGCCCACCGGGTTACCGTTGCGGTCCAGGAACTGGCGGCGCACTTGCAGGTAGGCGTCCTCCTCGCGCACCTGGCCGATGGGCGAAATGCCTTCGGTTTCCCAGAAGTAGTAGAGGCTGCCTTTGCCGCTGGTGCGTAGGGCCAGCTGGCGGTTAGCCACGTTGCTTACCGTAAGGTCCTTGCCTGAGAAGTTGCCAATTGCCTTGCCATCGGCCAGCAAACTAGCCACTACAGTGCTACCCGCGTTTTTCTTCGCCAGCTTACCTAGGGCTAGCAAGGCAAATGACCGTTCCTGGGTGTTGAGCCAACCAGCCTGCTTTACCTGGCGGCTGAGCTGACGAGCCAACGTGCTTACCTGGGGGTTGGCGGGGTCAGCGGCGAGCAGGGCATTGAGCACTAAGGCCTCGTCGCGGATAGGGGAGGAGAAGGCGCCATCGAGCTGGCGGCCGGCAATGCTGGGCGCGGCTCCGAAGCGGGTGGGCACGGTGCTTTGGTAGCCGCGCTGGTTGCCGCTCAGGGCGAAGGCCGCCGCCAGCAGGTAGCGCGAATCCTCGGCCAGCTGGGGGCGGTTGGCTTTGTAGTAGTTGAGGCCTACAGCATCGGGGCGGCCGGCAAGGGCCAGCACGTAGAGCGAGTAGGCCACTTCCTTCTTGGCCAGCGTAACGAGCTGAATCACGCCGCCGGTCTGGATGATGTTGTAGGTGTCGGTTTCGCGCTTGCGCACCCGGGCCTGCAGGTAGCGCAGGACTCTATCGAGGACGTTCTTGTTCACATCAAAGCCGGCTTGCTGGGCTTCCAGCAGGAAGTGGGCGGCGTAGGTGGTGGCCCACCAGTTGTCGTAGTCGCCGCCGGGCCAGTAGCTCAAGGAGCCGTTGTACATCTGTTGGGCTTCCACCTTCCGGATGGCTTCTTGCACGTGGTAGTTGGGGTTGAACAGGCCCGCCTTACCGGGCTTGCCTGATTTCTGGCCTAGCGTGGCGGCTAAGTCACCGTAATACAACTGCGGGAAAGCGGCCGACACGGTTTGCTCCAGGCAGCCGTAGGGGTATTGCAGCAGGTAGCGCAGGTCCTTGGCAAACTCCGTCATGGGCGAGCGGCTCACCACCAACTGGCTCCGCAACGACGAAGGCAGAAAGTCAGTGCGCAGGTTCAGCTGCTGAGCCGCACCGCCCGCCACCACCCCCGCCCCCGTGCGCTTCTGCAGCGGCGAAGCAGGACGGATAGGCAGCTCGATGGTTTCGGTGAAGGTTTCGGTGATGCCTTTGATACCCCTGACATTAATCTTGACAATCCCATTACCAATAGCCGAGGTGGCTTTGAAATGCAAGGTCACTCGTTGTTCATTGTTAGGCTTAAGCTTAACTGCATAGTTTTCGTCTTTCTCAGTGACGCCGCCCTCTGTATGAGGAAGAATGTGGTCTTGCTCAGCTGAAACGATTGGGCCAGATAGTATAGGCTTTACCTCTACCAACATTTCCTGATTAGTCGTATTAGTCAGCGTTACGGGCACGTCAATTGTGTCGCCGGGGCTGAGGAAGCGGGGGAGGGCGGTGCTGATTACTACTGGGTCGGCGACGCGCATGGTGTGCTCGGCGGAACCGAAGGCGTCGTTCTTGTAGGCCACGGCCATGATGCGCACGGCCCCGCTGAACTGGGGCACTTGCAGTTTGTAGCGCACTTTGCCGCTGGCATCGGCGGTGAGCACGCCGCTCCATTTGGCAAGCAGTTTCACGCGGCGGTTGGGCACGGGCGTGGTGCGGCGCGAGAGGTCGTAGCCGTCGCCGCCAGTGCTGCTGGTCCCGAGTTCGGGCAGCAGGAAGGGGTAGACGTCGTAGGCCTGTACTTCCAAGGCGCGCTTCTGGTAAAAGTAGCTGTAGGGGTCGGGCGTGCGGAAGTCCTTCATCTGCAGAATGCCCTCGTCCACCATCGCCAGCGTCACCTGGGCGCCGGGGGCGGTGGTTACCTCAATGGTTTGGGTAGTCTGGGAGCGGCTTTGCGCGGGGGCTTTAATAGCCACTTGCAGCTTGGCGCCAGGCTTTTCTACCGTGAGCGGCACGAAGCCGCGGGCCACCGTGAGGGGTAAGCGGTTGTCCTTGATTTCGCGGATGGCGGTGGCCGTCACGTAGACGTTGGGCACGTGGCCGGTACGGATGGGAATGCTCACGCGGGCCGATTTCTCGTCGGTGTTCACGTAGAAGTGGTCCAGCACCCGGTCTCGCTCCACGGTCACGAGCACGCGGCCGGGGAAGGGCGTTTTCAGTAGGAGGTTGGCCGTTTCGCCGGGCTGATATTTGGGCTTGTCGGCCTCAATGGTCACCTCGCCCTCGTTGTTCACCTCGAAGGAGTTGCTCTGGGTGTCGCCGTAGCCGTAGGCGTACACGCGCTGGGCCACATAGGTCACGGCCCCTGGCCTAGAAACCCGGATTTCGTACTCGCCGGAGTAGGTGGGCGTGAAGCCCAGACCCGCATCGGAGCCGCCGCTGGCTACCGTCACGGTGCGGCTCAAGACCACCTGCTCGCGCTTCTGCGAGTTGTAGATGTAGCGGCCGCCCTGGCGCTCAATAACCGTTTCCCAGAGCAGGCGCACCACGCGCACCGTGGCCTGGGCCGAGGTAGGCTGGCCGGCCGGTGTGAGGGCCACCAGCCGCACCGGCAGGGCCTGGCGGGTTTGCACCAGCTCTTCCATATTTCTCACCCCAAACAGCACCGGCTGAGTCTGCACCTCAAAGGTGGCGAGGCGGTTTACCGGGCGGCCGGTTTCATCGAATACCGTGGTGAAAGCGGCGCCTTCCAGAATGCCTAGGTCACTGTAATCGGGCACCTCGTAGGTGGCGGTGCCACGGCCGGCGGCGTCGGTAGTGCCTTCGCGGGTAGTCTTCTCGAACCGGTCGGAAATGGGCGTGGAAACCTGGTCGCCATATTGGCCGCGCTGCTTGTCCCCGCTATTGATGGCGAAGGTGTAGTCGGCGTAGTTTTTCGGATTGAAAGCTTTTTCCTTGAGCGAAAACTCCACCTCAAACTTGCGGTCAGCGGCGGGAGGGCCGAACAGGTTCTGGGCCGTAATCTGGGCATCCACCGTCTGGCCGGGCTTCACAACTGGCCTAGAGGCCTTCACGGTCACCTTCAGGCGGTCCGGAATGAACTCCTCCACTGAGAGCTTGCGTGAGGTCAGCAGCACGTCGTTCCCAGTCAGCACTTCCAGAGTGTAGAGACCGGTCATTACGGCCGGGGGTAGGAGGAAGCGGGCCTCGAAGGAGCCGGCCGCGTTTAGCGTTTTTTGCAGGCTGGCGTACTCCTTGCCGGTGGGCAGCAGCAGCCTGATTTTCACCGGGAGGCCCTTGGGCGGTGCCTGCCAATCCTCGGTCCGGATGACAGTGTTGGTCTGGATGGTGTCGCCGGGGCGGTACAGGTCCCGGTCGCCGTAGAGGAAGGCCTGGTAGCGGGCGGCATTGCTTTGTAGGCCACCCACCTCGAAGCGGGAGGTTTCTACGCGGCTGCGGCTCAGATCGAGGAAGGTGAAATCATTGCCCTGCTGGGCCATCACCATGCCCAACCGGAAGCGGCCATTCTGGGCGGTGCTGTCAAATTTCGCTACCCCCTCGCCGTTGGTGAGGCCGGTGCCCATCACCTGGTTGTTGGTGCTGATAAAGCGCATTTCCACGCCGCTCAAGGCCTTGGCGTTGCGGATAGAGTTGGCAAATACCAGCGTGCTGCCGGCCTTGCCTTGCTTCACAATCAGCCCGATATCCGACACGGCCACCAGCTTGCTCACCTGCAGCCACTGGCGCTCCGTGTCCTGCACCCTGATGATGTAGAGACCCTTCAGGCCACCGGAAAACTCCAGGTCCTTGAGGTTCAGGTTCAGCAGCCGCAGCCCTTGCGCCTTCGGCAGCCCCGACACGGTGTAGGTGCGTTCTGTGAGCACGTTGCCCAGGTTTTCTACATCGTAGTACTGGTAGGAGCGGTCCACGTATCCGCCTTCCTCACTTTCTTCCTCATCACCAGATTCTTCCCCATCGTAGCCGGGGTAGCCGTACTGGGTGCCGCCGCGGAGAAGTTGCTGGATGTTGTTGGCGTAGACCTTGGCAATGGTCACCTTCACCTTATCCACCTCGTTGATGCGCACGCCCAAATTGCGCGAACCCAGCGCGTCGAGGTACATGGCTTTCTCGGCGCTGGCGAAGCTGATGGTCGGGCGCTCATCGGAGAAGCTTACTGTTTGGGTGAAATCCTCGCTGAGATGTCCGCCTAGGCCACCCCGCAACCCCTGGCGCAAGCTCACCTGGTAGCTTTTGCCTACCTCGAAGCCACCCTTGAGCCGGAAGCCACTTTCCAGCTCCTCCACCTCGTAGGCCACCTGCGGCGACACCGACAGAGCATTCTGCAAGTCGCCCGTGGTGACCGGCTGGCTGGTCAGGATGGTGATGACCGGGTCAGCCGCTTGCAGGGTGCCGGTGATGGAGCGTATTTCCAGTTCCTCCGGGTCGGGTACCTCCACCTGCTTTTCGTAGTCGGAAGTAGAGGCTTGGTCGCTGCCCTGGGCACGCAGGCCCTGGCCTAGCGCCACCGTGAGGGGGCTGCCGGGCCGCACCTGCTGGTTGAGGCTCACGCGCACCACTTGGCCCGGCTCGGTGCTGGCTACTTCGAAGGCTACGGGCTGCCCATCCTGGGTTACGCGCAGCAGAGGCTTCACGTCAGAAGGCTTCACGCTGTAGTTGAAGGGTAGCTCCACGCGCATTTCGGCCGTGCCGGCGGCCCGCTCCGAGCGACCCCAGAAGGCCTGCGGCTCCTGCAACTGCAGGTAGGGGGTGTAAAACTTCTGGCGGTTCTCGGGCAACTCCACGCCTTGCTTGTCTTCCGGCAGGGCCTCTTTGCGCAGCGTGGCCGTAAAGGCGGTGCTAGGCCGGAAGGGCGTGCTGGGGGAGAAGATCAACTCTCTATCCGAAGTCCACTTGAACTTGCCGCGCACGGCCGGCTCAAACTTCACCACCTGCACCGTATCCCAGCGGTCCTGCTGCTCTGGGCTGGCCACGGCATCAGCAAACTGAAACACCAAGTTCTGGTACGGGTCTATTTCCTCACCATTAGGGTCCTGGCTGGCATCGGAGCCCGACTTAGAGCAGGCGCACACCAAAGCCAGCAGCACCAGCAGCGGCAGGCGAGAAACGGAACGGAATAGCATGGATAGGGAGGAGCTTAAATAGACGCCGGAAGGTATAGAAAAACGGCGTTTTTGCTATGTTTTGTATAGGTTTGAGAGGGAATAAATCTATAAAATAAGACCTGCCTGGATGAGTGATGTAACTAACCTGATGATAACGTTCAGCTCTAGTGAAGATGAAGTAGGAATTATAAAAAGCCTGCGTGAATACAAGCATAGAGGCTTATCGTTTCATATCGTTTCTGTAGAAGATGAACAGTTGCCAAAAGGCTGGTATGGTGGATCAAAAAATCTAGAGTGTTCTATCTTGATTGGGGCTTATAATCATCTACATCTTAAGTCTCTGATTGAATTTATGCGTGCTATGGAATGGGAAAATCCAGAAGACGTGCAGCTAATTGTTCTAAAGCAATGGGAATCAAAGTTTCGAATAATTGACGTGTTTCCAGAAGAGCAATAGTAGTCCTGGCTTCTGTTATACCCCCTTCTAACACTTTCGTCTGCTCAATACCAAACTGGGCAGAGTGTGCATCAAACTGAGGCCGAGCGTATAAAGCTCGCAACGCGCCTCGTTACTTTTTGTGCCTATGCCCTCACCTAATATTCTTATCGTGCCCGGCTTGGGCAATTCTGGTCCTGAGCATTGGCAAACTTACTGGACACAGCATTACGGTTACCCGCGCGTCCAGCAGGGCAATTGGGATAATCCGGTTCTCGCCGATTGGGTGCAGACGTTATCAGACGCCGTGAAAGCGGCCGGCCCCGACGTGATATTAGTCGGGCACAGTCTAGGGTGTATCACTATTGCGCACTTGGCCAGCACTGCGTCGCACCGCATTAAAGGGGCACTATTGGTGGCGCCTGCCGATGTTGACCGCCCTGACATGCCCGCGGAAGTAATGAATTTTGCGCCCATACCGCTGGCGCGGCTGCCTTTTCCAGGCATCGTGGTGGCTAGCACAAACGACGAGTATATGACGCTGGAGCGGGCACAGGTGCTGGCGCAGGCATGGGGAAGCCAATTCGTGAATATGGGGGCACTAGGCCACATCAACTCCGATTCTGGCTTGGGCCTGTGGCCGCAAGGCCATGCCCTGTTGCGAGAGTTGGTAGGGTAGAAATTAGTGCAGGCTAAGCTAGAGTCTCAGCTAGGCTCCCCTCCTCAGATGAGGAGGGGCTGGGGGTGGTTGATTAATTGATGAACATCCACTAGCTCTAGTTTCTAATTCTAATTTTTCAACCACCCCCAGCCCCTCCTCATCTGAGGAGGGGAGCCTAGCTATAATCCTAGTCTTAGCTTGTTAATTGTTGCGCACCTGACCATTACCGCGTACCTGCCATTTGTAGCTGGTGAGTTCTTCCAGGCCCATGGGGCCGCGAGCGTGGAGCTTTTGGGTGCTGATGCCAATTTCGGCGCCGAGACCAAACTGAGCGCCGTCGGTGAAGGCGGTGGAGGCGTTGGCGTACACGGCGGCGGCATCTACTTGGTTTAGGAATTGCTCAATGTGAGTGGCATCTTCTGAAATGATGGCTTCGCTGTGTTTAGAGCTGTGGGCGGCAATGTGGCCTAGGGCGTCGGCTAGGCCTGTTACTGTTTTCACGGCGAGCTTCAGTGACAGAAACTCAGTGCCAAAGTGCTCCTCGGTGGCGGGGTGCAGCAGTTCGGTGGGGTAAGTGCCAGTTAGGGCTTCGTAGGCCTGGGTATCGGCGTAGAGCAGTACTCCCGACTGGCCTAGCGGGGCCAGTAGCCTGGGCAAATCAGCTACACGAGCCTCGTGTACCAACAAGCAGTCGAGGGCATTGCAGACGCTGACGCGGCGGGTTTTGGCGTTATGAATGATGGCCTGGCCTTTCTGCAGGTTGGCGGTTTCATCGAAGTAGGTGTGCACGATACCGGCGCCGGTTTCGATGACCGGTACTTTGGCGTGTTGGCGGACGTAGTCGATGAGTTGCTGACTGCCGCGCGGAATCAGCACGTCTACGTACCCAACGGCATGCAGCAAGGCTTCCGTGGCCTGGCGGTCGGGGGGGAGGAGGGTGACGCAGTTGGCATCGAGGCCGTGGTGGCCTAGCACCCGCTGGAGTATGGTGCTGATAGCCTGGTTGGAGTGGGCCGCATCAGAGCCACCCTTGAGCAGGCAGGCGTTGCCGGTTTTCAGGCACAGCGCCGCCACATCGAAGGTCACGTTGGGGCGAGCTTCGTAAATAACCCCCACTACCCCCAGCGGTACCCTGATTTTAGACAGATGCAGCCCGTTGGGCAACGTTTGCTGCTGCAGTACTTGGCCTAGCGGCGAGGGCAGCGCGGCCACAGTTCGGATATCCTCGGCTATAGCCGCCACGCGGTCCGCGGTCAGGCGCAACCGGTCGTACTTGGGGTCGTGCAGATTCATGCGTGCCAGATCCTTCTCGTTTTCCGCCAGGATGAACGGGGTTTCAGCTATTGCTGCCGCGGCCACATCCAGCAGTACCGCTCGGATGGTTTCGGTCGAGACCTGGCCTAGCGTGCGGCTGGCAACCTGCGTGGCCCGGAAAGTTTCTTCGAGGTGCATGGGCATAAAAGTCAAGGGCTAGCTGATATCGGCCGACAGAAACAGGTAGTCGTAGTGCACTAAGGGCTTTTGGTTTTGGTGGCCTAGCCGCTCTAAGGCCTTGTCGGAGCCGTACTCAGCCAAGCCCAAGCCCAGTGGTTTGCCGGCTTCGTCCAGAATGCGGATGATGTCGCCCTTCTGAAAAGTGCCCAGAATGCCCAGAATGCCCACGGGCAGTAGGCTGGTAGCTTTGTGTGGCTCCGTGAGGGCAGCCTTGGCCCCGGCGTTGATCTGCACAGCACCTTTGGCAGCCAAGTCGGAGTGGGCAATCCACTTCTTCTTATTAGAAGCCGTTTTGTTGGGCAGGAAGCGCGTGTTTGCCACCTCCTGCGCCAGCAGGCGGGGCAGCACGTTCTCGGTTTTGCCGTTGGCAATGTGCACCGCAATGCCCAGCTGCGCCACCTTGTGGGCCATGTGGCACTTGGTAATCATGCCACCGCGCCCGAACTGCGACCGTTGCGTAGTCACGAACGACGAGAAGCTGGTGGTAGTCGGCTCAATTTCTGGGATGAGCTCGGCGGCCGGGTCTTGGGGGCTGCCGTTGAAAATGCCGTCCACGTTGCTCAAAATCAGCAGGGCATCGGCATTGAGCATGGAGGCCACCAGGCCCGCCAGCTCGTCGTTATCAGTGAACATGAGCTCCGTGACGGAAATCACGTCGTTCTCATTTACAATGGGAATGATACTGTTCTGCAGTAAGGCCCTGAAGCAGTTCTGCATGTTCAGATAGTGCTGCCGGTCGCGGAAATCTTCCTTGGTCACCAGCACCTGGGCGCAGAGCAGCTCGTGGTGGCCTAGCAGCTCGGCGTAGGTAGCCAGCAGCTTCACCTGCCCCACAGCGGCCAGCACCTGCCGGCTGGTTACGGCATCGGCCTTTTCCGGCACTTGCACCAAGCTGCGGCCCGAAGCCACTGCTCCCGACGACACCACAATAACCTCTTTGCCCTGCTTTTTCAGGCCTGCAATCTGCTCTACTAAGTGGCCAATGCGAGCCTGATCAGGCAGGCCGTTTGCCTGGGTCAGGACGTTAGAACCGATTTTGACAATGATCCGGTGGTAAGGAAGCGCCATAGCTGATCAGTAGGGTCTGGGCCGTAAGGTAGGCAGAGAGAATGGGTTAGCCATATCAGCCCGCTGCCCGTTTACTAGGTATGCATCTTCTCCGAAGCTATGGATACGGGCTGCTGGTAGCACTGCTACCGCTCCTGGCCTGCGAGCACAACAGCTCGCAGCGCAGTCCGCATGCCAGGGCTCTTTCTTCCCAATCTGATACCACTATGGGTGCCGATCAAAACCGCCTCTACGCCGACGTGAAGTTTCTAACGTCCCTCAAACCTGCCCGCCATTACCGCAACCTACGGTCGCTGAATGAAGCCGCCGACTACATAAAAGCGGAGTTTGAGAAGCTGGAAGTTGAAGATGGCGGGGTGGAGGAGCAAACGTTCAAGGCCGATGGGCGGCAGTACCGCAACATCATTCTGGCGTTTGGCTCGCGTGATGCGCCGCGCCTAGTGGTAGGCGCCCACTACGATGTGTGCGGCGAGCAGCCCGGTGCCGACGACAACGCCAGCGCCGTAGCGGGCCTGCTGGAAACCGCGCGCCTGCTGCACATCTATGGCTCTAACCTGAAGTACCGTGTTGAGCTAGTGGCCTACCCCAACGAGGAGCCACCCTACTTCGCCACCCAATACATGGGCAGCGCGGTACACGCCAAGTCCCTGCACGATGCGGGTGTGCCCGTGCGGGCCATGCTCTGCTACGAGATGATTGGCTACTTCCGGGATGAGCCTGGCTCCCAGCGCTTCCCCAATGAGCAACTGGCGGCGCTGTACCCCAACACCGGCAACTTCATCACGGTAGTGGGCCGCACCGGCCAAGAGGGTTTCACGCAGAAAGTGCAGGAGTTGATGCAAACCAAGGCCAACGTAGACGTGCAGCGTATCAATCTGCCTGCCGAAATGGGCCTAGCCGGCCTCTCCGACCACCGCAACTACTGGAAGTATGGCTATGAGGCCCTCATGATCAACGACACCTCTTTCCTGCGCAACCCCAACTACCACCAACCCTCCGACACCATCGAAACGCTCGATTTCAAGCGCATGGCGGAAGTGGTGAACGGTGCGTATGCCGCCATTCTGGGCCTCTAGGCCACTTGCTGCGCTACGCATAAATCCTGTTCCTTTGCCTACGTTCACGCTCCTGTATCTCCCGAACTGGCCTAGGCATGCTTTCCCATCCGCACGAAATATTCCTGGAAGTAGCTCGCCAGCTCAGCTTTACCAAGGCGGGGCAAGCGCTGTTCCTGAGCCAGTCGGCGGTGAGCAAGCAAGTAAAAGCCTTGGAAGAGCACTACAAAACCGGCCTGTTTGAGCGCTTGGGCAATAGTGTGGTGCTTACGCCCGCCGGCGAGTTACTCTACCGCAAACTGCTGGTGGCAAAGCAGCTACAGCATGAGCTGCACCAAGAGTTTACCGAACTCAGCCCCGACTTTTCGCCTCAGGTGCACATGGTCATTGGGGCCAGTACCACCATCTCACTCTACGTGATTCCGCCGGTGCTGTCGGCGTACCTAGGCCAGTTCCCAAATACCCAACTCACCCTTAAAAACCGCAACTCCGAGAATATCCTGAAAGCGCTGCTGGAGCATGAGATTGACCTCGGCATCATCGAAGGAATCCATAAAGTCAGCAACGTCACCTACACGCCTTTGCTGACTGATGAAGTAGTGGCGGTTTGCTCGGGCCGCAACCCGCTGTATCGGCAGGAGCTGGAGGCGCGGGACCTGCTGCGCGTGCCAGTAGCGCTACGTGAAACTGGCTCCGGTACGCTGGCGGTGCTGGAAGAAGCCCTTGCTGAAAAACACATCAAGGTCACTGATCTGCCGGTGAAGGTGAGGCTGGGTGGCACCGAAGCGCTTAAAAACTTTGTGCGGGTAGATACGTGTCTAGCGTTTCTACCGCGCCAGTCGGTAATGAAGGAGCTGGCTTCGGGGGAGCTGATGGAAGTGAAAGTGCGCGACCTAAACCTTATGCGCCACTTTGATTTTGTGCAGCGCAAAGGCACGGAGAACAATATGCCTTATAAAGACTTCGTGCAGTTCGCGCGACGATATTATTCCAGAAAGGAATAGCCTATTCCAAATAGCCGTTTGTTTCAGGAATAGCAGCCGAGGAGTTTTGCGTTGAACTCTCCGTTATGCACACTCTTCTCGACACCCAAACGCGCCTGCAGGATCTGCACTGCGCCGCCTGCGATACTCCGTACTCTGCCTACCAGCTTCAGCGGGTATCGGCCTGCTGCGGCCAGCCGCTGGTAGCCCGTTACGATCTGCACGAGCCACTAACTCGCGCCTCAGGCATAGACCAGGCGGAAAACTCCATGTGGCGCTATCATGCCTTGCTGCCCCTCCTCGACGATGCCAACCGCGTGAGTTTGGGTGAAGGCTGGACGCCCATGCTGCAACTCCAGCGTCTGGGCAGCCGTTACGGCCTCCGCGACCTGCGGCTGAAGGACGAAGGCTTAAACCCAACTGGCTCCTTTAAGGCTCGGGGGCTGAGTATGGCCATTTCCAAAGCTAAGGAGCTGGGCGTGACGGGCTGCATCATCCCGACCGCTGGTAACGCGGGCGTGGCCATGGCCGCCTATTGCGCTCGGGCGGGCATGCGCGCCGTGGTGGCCATGCCCAGTCATACGCCCAAAGCTTTTAAAGAAGAGTGCTACTGGTACGGGGCCGAGGTGCACCTAGTAGATGGCCTGATCAACGATTGCGCCGCCCGAGTACGGGAACTCAATGCCGACAACTCCCTACTTGATGTATCGACCTTGAAGGAGCCTTACCGCCTGGAGGGCAAGAAGACCATGGGCTATGAGCTGGCTGAGCAACTCAACTGGACGCTCCCTGACGTGCTGCTCTACCCCGCTGGCGGCGGCACCGGCCTTATTGGCATCTGGAAAGCATTGCGCGAAATGCAGGCCCTGGGCTGGCTCCCCGCTGATGCCAAGCTGCCTCGCATGGTGGCAGTGCAGTCGGCCAACTGCTGCCCGCTAGTGGAAACCCGCGCTGGCCGTCAAGCCAACTGCCACAGCTACGTAGGCCAGCCCACTATTGCGAATGGCCTGGCCGTGCCCCGCCCCCTCGGTGAGCCGCTAATGCTGCAGGTTCTCGAAGAATCAAATGGCCTAGCCATTGCCATCACCGATGAGCAAATGCTGGAAGGCATGCGCGAGCTTGCCCGCTTAGAGGGCATGTTCGTCGCTCCCGAAGGGGCTGCCGTCTGGATGGCCGCCCGCCAGCTATTAGAAACGGGCTGGCTGCGTCCCGAGGAACAAATCTTGCTGCTCAACACTGGCTCCGGCCAGAAGTACCTCGACAACGTGGAGGGCCGCTACTAATACTCCCCAATTCCACAACCTCCCCATTCACGGACTGGCCTACGGCATCTCACCAGATGTTGTAGGCCAGTCCGTTGTATTTGGGGCATGCTGGTATAAGATAAGGTGTAAGTAAATCAGGCATAGAGGTAGGCTAACGTCACTTCCTGCTAGGAGGCATTCATCAATTACCTACATGGCAAATGACTTATTATGCGAGCAGCGTCTGTCGTTATGCCTGACAACAGGTACCTGTAGCTAATAACTGTAGTAAAAGTTTGTAATGCCTATCCAAGATTGAATAGGTGCTGTTTATAGGGTGTGTAATTGAATTATACGGGTTGTTTATATGAAATGACCCTAAAATTTAGGGCGTATGAGAAGAATGTAGATGATTTTGGTTTATCTTGCCTATGAAATAAAGGGTGGTATCAAAAAAGTAGTACAATGAAGTCTGACACACTTGCTCTCCGGCCTAGCTATAGTTTGTTTTCGCTCATTGCCTTATTAGGCTTAGCAATTCTGGCCGCAGTTTATCAAGTACCGCATCCGGCGGCAGCACCGGGCTCACTCAATGCCGCTGATGTAGCCTGGATGCTCACGGCAACAGCCTTCGTCCTGATCATGACTCCGGGCCTGTCGTTCTTTTACGGCGGTATGGTGCGCCCCAAAAACGTGATCAGCACCATGCTGCAGAGCTTTGTTGCACTAGGTGTGATTTCGGTGCTGTTCTATTTCGTAGGGTTCTCGCTCTGCTACGGCGACTCCTGGCACGGACTCATTGGCAACCCTTTCACGTTTGCCATGCTGCGCAACGTGGGCACGGCGCCCAACCCGGCTTTTGCTGCCAGCATCCCGTTTGTGCTCTACTTCGCGTTTCAGCTCAAGTTTGCCATCATCACGCCTGCCCTGATTACCGGCTCATTTGCCGAGCGCGTGCGCTTCAAAGGGTATCTGGCGTTTATGGTGTTGTTTAGCCTGTTTATTTACTGCCCTTTGGCCCACTGGACGTGGCACCCCGAGGGGTTCTTGCATAAGTGGGGTGTGTTGGATTTTGCAGGCGGCACGGTGGTGCACATCTCGGCGGGCGTTGCAGCGCTGGCCGGCGCCATGGTGCTGGGCCGCCGCTCAGCCAACCTACGCCCTACTTCCTTTTCAACGCCCAACGTGCCTTACGTAATGCTGGGCACGGGCCTGCTGTGGTTTGGCTGGTTCGGGTTTAATGCCGGCTCGGCGCTGGGTGCCAACGAGTTGGCGGCCGTGTCGTTCGTGAATACCAACCTCGCTTCAGGCGCCGCCCTCATTGCCTGGATTTTGGTAGAAATAGTGCGGGGCGGCAAGCCCACGGCCGTAGGCGCGTGCACTGGTGCGGTAGTAGGCCTAGTGGCCATTACGCCCGCCGCGGGCTACGTTGATTATGGCCAGAGCATCCTGATTGGGGTGATTGGCGCCTTGGTGAGCCACGCCGCTGTGCACTGGCAGAACTCGCGTACCACCATCGACGACACCCTGGATGTATTTCCTTGCCATGGCCTTGGGGGCATTGTGGGGATGCTGCTCACGGGTGTTTTCGCCGCCAACGATGGGTTATTCTACGGCAAAACCAGCCTGTTTGGGTACCACGTGCTGGGCCTCGTGATTGTAGTAGCCTACTCGTTCATCGGAGCGTGGGTACTGCTGAAAGTTACGGACCGCATCTTCGGGCTGCGCGTGAAGCTGCAGGAGGAAGAACTAGGCCTCGACCTCAGCCAGCACGAAGAATCTACTTACCACATCGATGAAGAATTTGAGCGCACCTACCGCCGCGAGCCAATTGCGGAAAAGGTGACGCTTTAAGAAGCATTCAGTAGCTCCCCCCTGAAGGGCAAAGCGCAGATATAGAAAGTAGCGTGGGAAAGAAAAGGCCACCGGGTGGGGAACCGGTGGCCTTTTCGTGTGCGGTGACTAAGGTAAATGCCGGTCAGCTCAAGGCCGTCGTCCAGATAAACAGGAGCCAGATGATAAATAGCAAGCCCATGGCGCCGGTAGCAGCTTGGGAGTCAGGGGTAACCAACTGTAGGCCTGCTCCCAACAGGCCTAGCAGCACAAGGGCTACCGTAGCGGCTAAGGCCCAACGCTGAGTCCGTTTGGCTACGCGAGGGCGCAGGGTTACCGTGAGGGGAAAGAGGGCGGCCAGCAGGCCCAGGCCAATAGAGCCCAGCCAGGCTTGGCGCGCCAGGGCAGCGGTTGTGAAGGCTGCCGTGGCACCAACCAGCATCACCAGGAAGCCAAGCGCCTGGCGGCGTTGCCCATCGGAAAGCGCATGGCGCCCATAAGGGTTAAGCAGCAACAACCCATTGAACAAGGGATCGGCAAACCAGCTCATGAATACCAGCGGCAGGTACAGAGGCAACAGCAGCGGTACGAAGCGCACCAAAATATACAGGCCAATGAACAGCAGCCGCCGGGCCATGCCATTCAGGTTCTCGCTCCAGACGCTAAAGCGCAGAAAGACCCGGTACAACCAGTAGCGAGCTTTTAGGGCTTCTACTAGGCCACTGCGCGCATATTCCGAAGTAGGTGCCAGCCGTAGCGCACTTCGGAAGTGCTCTAAGGCCTCCTGGTGCCGACCAGTTTCCAAGGCTACCCAACCGGCATCGGCGTGGGTGCCAGCATCGTCGGGGTCGTAGTGCAGGGCTTGGGTGAGGGAACTGGCGGCATCCTCGGAGCGGCCGAGGCGGGCCAGACAGCGGGCCCGCAGGCCTAGGCAGTCTACGTGCTCGGGGTCGTAGGCCAGGCCCATTTCTGCGGCGCGTAGGGCGGCAGCCCACTGGCCCTGTGTGAAGCGCAGAATGCCCAGCGTGTGGTGATAGTTAGGGTCGGTGGGGTCGAGGGAAAGGGCTTGTTCAATAGCCTCGCGGGCTGCCCCCGTGTTCTGTAGGCGCTGCTGGGTTAGGCTCAGCAGGTAATAGGCAAAGTCGTGCTCTGGAGCCAGGCCTACTGATGTTTGCGCATGCGTAAGAGCTTCTTCAGCACGCTGCTGCTCCAGCAGCGCCAACGCCATAAGAGCATGCGCGTGGGCATCGTTGGGGTCGGCGTGCAGCACGCGGTGCAACTCCTGCTCGGCCTGCGCGGCGCGGCCCTGCCGGAGCAGCAGCAGAATACGGTCGGGCCAGTTGGCTTGTTCCATGCGAGTATCTCAGGCGTCTGACTGTTTAGATAGGAGATTAGCTGTGTTGCTCATGCCTGATGATGAGTGCGATGCCTGCCGTCATAGCAACTAAAAGAAGGCCAATGGTAAGGCCAGAAGCAGTTTGCACCCAGACCACAAACCAAAGCAGCCCCGCAAACATAACTAGGCATGCCACTCCTAGAAAGAGAGTATAAACTACCCTTACTACAGTGAAAGTGCCTTGGTTTAACATGACCACATCTGGGTGAAACCGCCACTGTATAGCGGCCCAGATAGAAAGAAAAATCAACGGAAGGCAAAAGAGCGCGACTAGAGGTGTTAGCACTAAAAAATAAAGAATCCAGGCGTGTTCATTCTGTAAGCTTGCCGACCAAGCATCAAGGCGCATGAATTGGCGCTTCAACCAGAAGCTTTCTTTCGCTAGTTGTTCCAGCCCTCGACGGGCGTCTGTATTGCCTGAGTTCAGCTGCCACACCTCCAGAAAATACCGGCGTGCTTCTTGATGATTTCGCTGGCGTTGCGCTTCCTGGCCTAGATGCACTAACAGCGGCAAGAGTCGCCGTTGGGTGGGCTCATTTGTAGGATTTAGGCGAATAGCTTCGCGGAAATGATTTTCTGCGGCTAATAGCTGCTGCGTCCGAAGAGCTTCTTCGCCCAGTTGGGCATGAGCCACCGCTAAATTTGGGTGCCAGCGTACTAGCTGTTGCAGCGTTACTCTGGCCAACTCATAACGGCCCAGTTGCTTAAGCGCCCGGATGCGTTGGTACAGACATTCTACATGCCCTGGATCTAGAAACAGGCCTTGAGCAGCGGTTTCTAGTGCTGCCTCCGGTTGCTGCTGCGCATTAAGGATTACGGCCTTATAGCCCACATACGTGGCATTGAAGCTGTTTAAGCGCAGGGCCTCGTTGATAGCCTCTAGCGCCGCACTTGGCCAGTCAAGCCGCAGTGATACAATGCTGTGGAAGTAGTGCGCATCGCTGCTCTGCGGATCGAGGGCCAACGCCTGCCGGATTGCAGTAAGCGCCTCATGAGCCCGCCACTTTTGGTTGAGCAGCACTAGGCATAGCATCTCATGCGCGGCAGCCTCTTGGGGGTGCTGCGTTAACCTACGCAGCACTAGCTGCTCGGCCTGTTCCGGGCGGTTCACCCGCAGCAGATGCTGTACGGCCTCCTGCCATTGCTCGTTGTCAGCGTGTTTCATGCTGTGACTCGGGAGCCGCCTAGGCCGAGGGCTTCTTGATGCCGAGGTACACCAGAATGTCGTCGTAGAGGCCGCCTTCGTTGGAGTAGAGGGCGTAGTTTTTGGCCGTAGCAAACCACTCCCGGGTGCTGGGGCGCACTTTCCCGATGGCATCCTGCAGGGTGCGTTGCTCCAGCGGCAGGGGCTTGCCAGCCTTCATCGACTCGCGCAGGCAGCTTTCAATGGCCACGTCTACTACGGCCTTTAAGTCGGCGCCGGAGTACCCGGCAGTTTGGGCGGCCAGTTTTTGCAAATTGAGGGACTGGCCTACGGGCTTCTCGCGCAGCAGCAGCTCCAGCACGGCCGCGCGGGCGGGCTCGTCGGGGGGCGTTACCAGCAGGATTCGGTCGAAGCGGCCGGGGCGGCGGAAGGCGCCATCGAGCTGCCAGGGAGCGTTGGTGGCGGCCATAATGAGCACGCCCTCGTTGGAGCGCGTGGCCCCATCGAGCTCCGAGAGAAACTGGTTGATAACGGTGCGGCCGGCGCTCTGGCGTAGGTCGTGGCGGTTAGCGGCCAGGGCATCTACCTCGTCAAAAAACAGCACGCATGGTGCCTGCAGGCGGGCCTGCTCAAAAATCTGGTGCAGATTCCGCTCGCTGTTGCCCAGCCACATATCCAGTATGTCGTTGATGCCAACGTGGATAAAGGAGGCCTTCACCTCGCCGGCCGTAGCGCGGGCCAGGTACGTTTTGCCGCAGCCGGGCGGACCGTAGAGCAGCAGTCCGCCGCCGGTGGCCTTACCGTAGGCCTTGTACAAGTCCGGAAACTGCAGAGGGTGAATAATCTTCAGGCGAATTTCCTCCTTCAGGCTTTCCATGCCGCCCACATCTGAGAAGTTGATGCTGGGCTGCTCTAGGCCACCAAACAGCGTCTGCTCGTTGATAAGGTCGTGGTCGTTGGGCGAGGCGGAAAATGCGGGAGACGGGCCACCCTGGGCTGTTGCACGTCCTCGCAGGCGGGAAGAAAGCTCCGCATCCTCCAGGGTAGGGTTAAAGGACAACGCTGTTTGGTAGGCCTCAGTGGCGGCCGCCAGATCAGTATCGGCCAGCAGGCGGGCGTGCAGCAGGTGGGCGCGGGCGTGCTCGGGCTGGGCCTCTAACAGTTCCTCTACCACTACAAAAGCCGCTGAAGTTTTGCGCAGGCCGGCGTAGGCTTCGGCTAGGCCTAGCTGCAGGTCGGCATCCTGCGGGGCTTGGCGTAGGCCGGTGCGGTAGAGCTCTTCGGCTTCGAGTAGGCGCCCGCTTTGCAGCAGCAAACCAGCCACGTGCTTGCGCAGGGCCAAGTTATCGGGAGAGAAAGCCAGGGCTTCTAATAGCGGTTGAATAGCAGCAGGATCGGGAGGAAGGGCCATAGCGCGGGTATAATCTGATACCGCAAGCTACGAAGGAGTGAGGAGGTACTGAGGCAAAGAGGTGATGAAATGACAAAGTGTTAATAGGGCAATAGGTCTAGGCCATTACATTACCTCAGCACTTTATTTCAAGCATCCAAAACCTAGCTGCCCAGCTTGCTCAGTACAAACGACACCAGAAACCCAAGCACGGTGATCAGGCCGGTAAAGTTGTGGGCCACCTCGAAGGCTTCGGGAATCATGGTGTCGGCAATCATGGCCAGCACGGCACCCGCCGATACGGCCATGGTAGCGGCTACTACATTGGCCGAAAACCCACTGAAAATAGTGTAGCCCAGCAGCGACGAGACACCCGAAATAACCATGATGCCGGCCCACAGCAACAGCACATACTGAGGCGTGCGGCCGGCTTTTTTCATACCGGCGGCGCTGGACAGCCCCTCGGGTAGATTAGACAAGAAAATGGCCACTACGGCCACCATGCTCACGGCTCCACCGGCCAGCATGCTCAAGCCAATAACTATGCTTTCCGGAATGCCATCGAGCAGTGCCCCAATGGCCAGCGCCATGCCGTTGTCGTCGCCAGTGTCAGTGGCTTCTTTCTGGCCCGACTGCACAGCGGTACGTTCTTCTTTTTGCTGGTCGCCGGAGCGTTTGCGGTGCTTGGCGCCGTAGCGGGCCAGCAGCCAGTTAGCGAAAGTGTAGGCGGCCGCACCGCCCACGAACCCGATGGCCGTGGCATCGAAGCCGCCTTTCTTGTAGGCCTCTTCCATGAGCTCTAGGGAGAGAGTAGAGATGAGGACGCCGCTGCCAAATGCCATGATGGCTGCCACCAGCCGTTGCGGTACCTTCAAAAAGTACCCAATAGCTGCGCCCACTAGCAGCGCCGAGCCCGATACCAAGCCCCAAAAGCCGGCCACGGCCCAGGTAGGGAAATTCATACGATAGAAAGTTGAGGGGAGAGAAGATAGATCTTGCCCCTCACGTACGGCCCAGTTGCCACTGAGTTTTGCCCTAGGCCTAGGCCTCCCGAAACCGCTCCAGCGTGGCCTGGAAGGCTTCCTCCGTCAGGCCCGAGACGTCTACTTTTTTGAACGGGGCCGTGTGCCCTGATACCAAAGTCAGCGCTGACTTAGCTACGCCAAATACCTCGGCCAGGTAGGCCAGTAAGCAAGTGTTGGCCTTACCATCCTGAGCGGGCGCCTTTAGCCGAATGGTTACAGTGCCATCGGGCGCTACCGAAAGGTGGTTGGCGCGGGCGTTAGGCTTGGCTTTGAGGTGAAGAACGGGCACGTAAGGCGGTCAGGACGGCGAGTTATAAGCGTCGTACACGTTCCAGGCCCAGATCAGGAAGGGCACCACCAGCGTCCAGGCCAGCAAAAAGCCCAGTACGCCGCCCACGGCCCAAATCAAAAACGCTTTGATAAACTGACCCTTTACCAATTGGCCTAGGCCAGGTACGAACAGGGAAAGAAGAGCGGGCAATCCATACGTCTGCTTCATGCGTGACAAGGGAGCTAGGGGCCGGAAAAGGCTAGAGGTGGCGCAGGACTGCCATCCGCCAGCAAACTAGTTAAAATAACGACAGCTCGGGCGCTGGGGTTTGCTGGGTGCGGACCTGGCCGGTGGGGCAGCGCTCGAGTAGCACGCAGCGCCCACAGGCGGGCGTGTGGAAGTAGCAGCACTTCTGCCCGTGAAACATGAATGCCTCGTGGTGGTCGTACACCTGCTGGGCATCCCAGCCGGGCGGTAACAGAGCCTCCAGCTGCGCGTGGGCGGCGGCCTCGCCTACCTTTGGCCCAATGAGGCCTAGGCGCTGCGCTACGCGGTGGTGGTGACTATCGACGGGCATGGCGGGGCGGCGCAGAGTGCTGAACAGGAGCACGGCCGCGCTGGTTTTGGGTCCCACGCCGGGCAGCGCCTCCAGCCAGGCTCGGGCTTCCGGAATGGGCATATCAGCCAGAAACTCCAGGTTGCATGGGCCGCCGCAGCGGTGGCCTACCTCACGTAGCACATGCTGCAGGCGGGGCGCCTTCTGCTCGGGCCAGGTGCAGGGACTGATGGCATCTTGCACTTCCTCCGTGGGGGCATCGCGCACGGCATCCCAGGTCTGAAACCGGGCCCGCAGCTGTTGGTAGGCCCGGTGCGACTCCTGGTTGCGGGTGCGGTGAGACAGCAGGGCGCTGATCAGCTCGCTGAGCGGATCTTTGGTACTGAAAAAAGCGAATGGGGCGCCATACTGGGCGCACAGCCGCTCGTGGGTCCAGAGGGCCAACTCGCGGCGGGTGTCTAGCTCGGCTACGGAGGGTGGGTAAGGCTTCACGTGCTTGCTACGCACTAGGCCGCCGTTGAGGTTAGGCAAATCCTAAAATAAACCCCCACCCGGCCTAGGCCAGGTGGGGGCACGGTGCAGGCGTAAGAACGGGGCTACTGTCCGCGGTTGTAAAGTAAAATGGCTTGCTTGATGCTGTTCTGCTGCTTTCCACCAATAACCAGGGGCACAATGGCCAGCGGAATGGCTGCGTATACCAGCGGCGACACAGAGAAGCCGTTGCTGCCCCCAAAGCTGGAGAGCGTGCCGGCTAGCATCAGGCCACCAGCCGCTATGTAGCTGAGGGTGGTGTATGTGCCGTAACGGCGGGCATCCTGCAGCAGCTTCGCACTGCCGGGGTTGTCGGAGGTGGCTATCTGCAGGTTTTTGATGGTCAGGTTTTCAATGGGGCCGTTGTCTTTGCTGAAGTAGTCGGTTTTTACCGTGCGGTAGCCGCCGTAAGGGTAGCCACCATACGGGTACCCGCCGTAGCCGTAGCGGCCATACCCAAAGCCCCCTAGTCCCCCGTAGGGGTTGTTCATGTACTGGGTGCTCGTAATAGAATACAGGCTGATGCGGCCTACCCGGTCGCGGCGCAGCGTAGACTCGCGGTTGGAGCGGCCGGGCAGGGTAGTACGCACGTAGAAGCCGGTTTCATCCTCATAGTAACGCACCTGGTCTAGGTCGAAGCGCTGCTGGCCATCTACGAGCAGGAAGCTGCGCCCAAACACCGGCTGTTTGATTTCCACATCATACCCCCGCACTACTTGGCCCGTCTTCAGACCTACGGCGTAGCGGGTAGTATTGGCGGGCGGAATGGCCATTTGCTGCCGGCGCTGTTGCTGTTGCTCGCGCACTGAATCGGGCAGGACGGGCGGGACCGCCACGGCGCGTTGCGCCGGGCTTACCCGCCGCGCCGTATCGGCAGGGGCAGCGGTGGAAGAAGGGAGTACGGCCGGTGACGAGGTGGCGGGGGGCACCACGGGGGTGGTAGTGGGCGCCGGAGTGGGGGCACCGGGCAGTGTGTTAAGTTGGCGGGGCGTCTGTTGGGCCAGGGCCGAAGCCGAGACAGTGCAGAGCGCGGCTAGTAGGAGAGAGCGGAGCTGCATAGAGGAACTTTAAGTAGCAAGAAACTAAAAAAGCCAGGAGAGGTGGAAATCAGGTGAAGACTGCCCCACCGCTCGCAAACTAAGCCGCCGAGGCGGCATACGTACGCCCTGCGCAACATAAAAAATGTAAGCAGAAGTTGCGCGCCGCCGAGCGAAGGTATCTCAACTGGTGAGACACCGCTAGCCGCAGGATCGTGCCACGCGGTGAAAAGTTGCAAGTGGCGCGTAAGTATGCTGAGCCTGGGGGCTTTATGACAAGCATAACGAGTAGAGCATCAGGGTAGTGTGCCAGCCACTTGTCAGGTGCCACACACTGAGTGGCCGCCTAACAACTGAGCAGTAGGCGGCACCTCAGCCAACTGGCCTAGCGCTCTTCAGTCAGAAACCTGCTTAAGAGGAAATGCTGCGAAAGCACAGTGCCCCTGGCCTACCGCAAGGGAAAAAACTATAAAACCGGCGGGCCTCCCTGGTGAAGAGATGCCGCGCCGGTTTGTAGCAAGCCATGGTACGTGGGCTGAACCTATTTCAGTAACCGCTCCAGCAGGTTCATGCTGTCTACCATATCCGAGCTGGTCTCGAAATCGAGGGGCTTAAGAATGTAGCCGCTTACGCCCAGGTTTTGGGCATTGAGGCGGTCAACGTCCATGCCCGAGGTAGTAGTGATGAACACCGGAATCTGGCTGAACTCAGGCATGCTGCGCAGCTCCGCCAAAAACTCGTGCCCGTTCATTTTGGGCATATTCAGGTCCAGCAGAATTACTTCGGGCAGAGGCCGGATGGGCTCTACATCGTTACGGCCCAGCAGCAAATCCAGAGCCTCAATGCCATTGAAAGCCGTGTACAGCTTATGCGGCACACTGAAACGCTCGAAGGCCTTCTGGGCCGTCATGGTGTCAAAAAAATCGTCCTCGACCAGTAGTACGGAGCGCATATAAAGAAGAAGTGTGGCCTAGCGAATAAAGTTACGAGGCGACCGAAGTTGGTACCGGGGCTGGCTTCGGCCACGTAAAGATAAAGGCCGTGCCCTCGCCTTCCGCGGAATCTACCCGAATACTGGCTTTTTGTTCGTCGAGAATTTTTTTCACGATACTGAGCCCAATGCCCGTGCTCTCGGCCGTGTTTCGGTCGCGCAGGGTCTGGAACATCAGGAAGATTTTCTCGTGAAACTGAGGCGCGATGCCGGGTCCATCGTCGCGGACGGTGAACTCGTACTCGTTCTTCAACTCCTGGCAGCTCACCGTGATGGTGCCCTCGGGCTTGTGGTGGTACTTGGCGGCGTTGCCCATGAGGTTGGTAAACACCTGCTGCAGGCTTAGGCGGTCGGTAACTAGCGTGGGCATGTTGGTAGGTATTTCTACCCTGAAGCTGGCGGGTACCACCATTTCCTGCACCTCCCGCACCAACTGGCCTACGTGCACTTCCTCCAGTTTCTGCTCGGTGCGGCCCACCCGGGCGTAGGCCAGTAGGCCATTAATCAGGTCTTCGAGGCGGTGCAGGCGGCCCTTCATCATGTCCAGGTACTGGCGCATCTGGTCGCTGAGTTCGTTGGGCAACTCGCTCTCAATCCACTTTACCACCGTTACCACGCCCCGCAACGGTGCCTTCAGATCGTGAGAGGCTACATAGGCAAACTGGTCGAGCTCCTTGTTGCGGGTTTCGAGCATGGTGAAGTTCTCATCCAGCGTTTGGGTCATGCGGTTGAGGGAAGTAGCCAGGTTGCCCAGGCTGTCCTTACCTCGGTCCTTGATTTTTACTTTGTAGTCGCCCTGCACCACGCGCTCTGCCAAGCTCTCAATCAGTTGAATCCGGCGTGCCACTTCCTCGTTGGTTTGCGTGAGCTGTTGCTGCAACTCAGCATTGGCCTTAAGCTCCTGAAAAATCTTGTTGAAAAGCCACAGCACAATGATGGCGGCCAGCACCGCCGACACAATAATGGCCGCGGGGGTGGTGTGCTCATAAATGCCTTGGCGCTGGCGGCGCTGGCTTAACAACCCCTCTTCCTCGGCCTTCATGTGCTCCACTAACAGCCGAAGCTTTTCCTGCATTGCCCGGTCGCCGATAACTAGGCGTTGCACCGCCGATACTGAGGGTTTTTCCTGCAGGAAGTTGCTCAGATAGTCGGTTTCCTGGGCAATAATGGTTTTCAGGGTATCTAGGCGTAGCTGCTGGGAGGGGTTATCAGAGGTCAGGACGCGGAGGGTGTCGTGGTCTAGGCGAGCCTGCTGCAACACCGCCTGAAACGTAGTTTTCTGCGTGGAGTCATTCAGGAGCAGGTAGCCGCGCACTTGGCTTTGGGCATCGCGCATGCGCATGCGCAGGTCGGAGGTGCGCTGCAGCACCTGGTAGGTGTGCTCTACTCGTTGGGTGTAGTAGCTGAGCTGCTGAATACTGTACCAAGCCAGCAAAGACGTCAGCAGCAGCATGCTCACGGCAATGGTAAAGCCCAGAATAATCTTGGTGTTTAGCTGTAAACGCATGCAGGAAGTAAGGTGAGAAGTGCTTTGGCTACAATGATACAAGCTGAAGCACAGTAGTGGCCTACAACGAAGCGCAGCACTGGCGGGTTGGCCTGTGTATCTTCGCGGCGCCGACGTGCCCGGTTAGTCGGGCGCTGCTTGCCCGCCGGGCACCTCCACCTTTTCTGTTCTCACCCCGCTGCTCCCATGCCCGACGCCATCACCAGCCCCCAGAATCCGCGCATCAAGAACCTGCTGAAGCTGCAGCAAAAGTCTTCGGAGCGCCGGGCGCAGGGCCTTACTATCATCGAGGGCCTGCGGGAGCTAACCATTGCCCGCGGCGCCGGAGTAGCGGTGCCAGCCTTGTTTGTGTGCCCCGAGCTAGCCGGCGAGCAGCGCCAGCAGGAACTGCGGGCCCTATTTGGCAAAGGCGAAACCGAGTGGTTTGAGGTATCGAAGGCGGTGTTTGAGAAGGTGGCCTACCGCGAAGGTTCCGATGGCGTGCTGGCTCTGGCTAAGCCGCCCCTGCGGACGCTAGGCCAGTTACAGCTGCCCGCCACGCCCCTGCTGTTGGTGCTGGAAGCCGTGGAAAAGCCTGGCAACCTGGGCGCCATTCTGCGTACCGCCGATGCGGCCCAGGCTACGGCCGTTATCGTCTGCGACCCACGCACCGATTTGTTTAACCCCAACGCCATCCGGAGCAGCATTGGGTGCTCATTTACGGTGCCCACCGTAGCCACCACCCGCGAGGAACTACTGTCCTGGTGTAAGCAAAACGGCATCAAGACCTACGCCGCCGCCCTCACCGACCGGGCTGTGGCCTACACCACCTGCGACTTCCGGGGCCCCACGGCCCTGGTAATGGGTACCGAAGCCGACGGCCTCACGCCCGAGCTCATGCAGGCCTGCGACCAGACCATCATCATTCCCATGCGCGGCGCCATCGACTCGCTCAACGTGAGTACGGCTACTGCTATCCTCACTTTCGAAGCCGTACGCCAGCGCGAAGGGTAAGCTACACCCGCTTCAAGTTCATCACCCGCACATCAACCCCATCAGCGGCCAGCAAATGTGGCGGCCCAACGGGCGTGGGCAAGCCATGTGATTCAACCAGCGTAGAGTTCCACTGGTGCAGCGTGGCCTGGCGCAGGGGCCAGGGCTCGTGCCAGAGTGTGCCGCGCCAGAGTTGCGGGCCTTTAATATCGTGCAGGAGGTTAGGGCCCGAGGTATACAGGTGGTAACGCTCGGTGAGAAAGTATTCCAGGGAGCCGGGTTGGGCCGGAGGTAAGGCGACGCCGGGCGTCCAGGAGGCGGCAAACGTCGCCGCCGGCATCTGGCGGTGCGTTCTGACAGCTTGGAACTGCAGGCCATCGGCTTGCTCGCTAAACGACATGCGGGCGTGCAGGTAGGGCAGATGAAACAGGCTGCGGGCTAGCTCCACGGCCGGCCAGCTGTTGGCATCCAGCGAAAGAAACCACACGCCGGGCACACCATCAAGGGTGGCGTAGGTGCGCACGTTTAGCTCGTGCAAGGAGCGCAGCCCCGGCACCGCCGGCACGCCCGGAGGTCGCACCCCACTCATGGAAAACGGCACCACGCCCAGCCACGCCTGCCCCTCAAACAGATCCAGCTCTAGGCGCGGGGGGAGGTAGGGCCGCAGCACCTCCGGTGCAGTAGGCCAGTGGGCAAATAATAAGTTGCTCCACCGCTGATGCAGCAGCGGAATACGAGTGGGGCGAGTGGGGTGAGTTTCGGGCATGTCTAGTCAACAACGCAAGCAGGCTTTCAGCTACGATAGTACTGATTCAGCGCCGTGGACAAGAAAAGCGAGTGCCAATTGTAGGCTCAACTGCTAGTCCTAGTGCCAGTGCAACTCGCCGCGGCGGGCAGTTGCATGTACCTGCAAGCCAGCATCAAACAGAAAGAAATCGGCGGCAAACCCTTCGCGTAACTGGCCTAGCTGCTGGTCTTGCGTAATTACCCGGGCGGGGTAAAGAGTGGCCATACGCAGGCTTTCTTCTAGGGGCAGACCTACGTGCTCCACGCAATTGCGCACGGCCTGGGGCATGGTTAGGGCCGAGCCACCCAAAATGCCTTGCTCGTCCACGTAGTAATTGTCGCGCAGCTGGAAACGGTAGGCGCCCTGGCGGCTGTCGGTAACGGCATCGGTGATGAGGAACAGGCGCTCCTGCAGAATTTTCTGGCTGATGCGCACCGAGGCGAAGTCGCAGTGCACCCCGTCGGCAATGATGCTGGCCTGCGCATTAGCGGCGTCATAAATAGCACCCACCATGCCCGGCTCCCGGCCCTGCAGCGCCGACATAGCATTGAACAGGTGCGTGGCGGCCGTAAACCCTTCCCGGAAACCAGCCGCGGCCTGCGCATACGTAGCGTTAGAATGTCCCGCCGACAGTATTACGCCGGCCTCCCGCAGCCGTGCTACTACCGCGGGCGTAGATACCTCGGGGGCCAGGGTCATGATTTTCAATACGCCATCAGCCAGCTTCAGCAGTTCATCGACCTCAGCTACGGTGGGCACATGAATGAATTCCTCCTGATGGGCGCCCTTCTTGATGGGGTTGATGTAAGGCCCTTCCAGATGAATACCCAACAGGCCTAGCGTCGGGTGGCGTCGCTGAAACTCACGCCCTACTTCTAGGGCCGTGCGCATCATCTCCCAGGAGTTAGTGGGCATGGTAGCCATGAAGCCGGTAGTGCCGTGCCGGAAGGTATGGTGCGCCAACGCCTCCAGGGCTTCTAGGTCAGGTTCCACCGAGAAGAGTAGCCCGCCCGCACCGTAAATCTGCAAATCAAGCAAACCCGGCGCTACGTTCAGGCCCCGGCCATCCACTACGGGTACATCGGTCGGCAGGCTAGCAGAATCAGGCAGCAAAGCGCTGATGTTGCCGTTTTCAATCAGCAGCGCGTGATGGGCAAGTACGGCCGTGCCGGTGTAGAATGTGCAGTTGCGAAGCAGGTAGCGCATAAGCAAGGGGAGATGAGGCGTAGGGTGGAATAGAACGGACGCAAGCGGCCAAACGACCCGTTTCACTAATTGTTTCGTACAAGCACCCAATCAAAACTACCGATTTCATGTCCATCCAACATCGCACCATTCACGTGCACGGCCGCGTACAGGGCGTTTTCTACCGCCAAAGCACCCGCACCGAAGCCCGCCGCTTAGGCCTAGCAGGCACCGTGTGCAACAACGAAGACGGCACCGTCACGATTGAAGCTGAAGGGCCATCTGACGCCTTGGATGCCTTGGAAGCGTGGTGCCACCAAGGGCCACCCGCCGCGCGGGTGGATAAAGTAGAAGCCCAGCCCGGCTCAGTGCAGGGCTATCAGGAATTTGAAGTAAAGCGAGAGGCTTAGTGCTGATATAAAGCAAAAAGGAGCACAACCATTGGTTGTGCTCCTCTCAGTATGCTTAACTAGAAAACCTAGTCTACTTTCTTGGCTGAGCGCAGACGCTCGTTCTCGTCGAGCAGGATTTTACGCATCCGCACCGACTTAGGCGTTACTTCCAGGTACTCATCCTTCTGGATGTATTCCATGGCTTCTTCCAGCGAGAACTGACGCTTGGGCACGATTTTCACGTTTTCATCCGAGCCCGAAGCGCGCATGTTGGTGAGCTTCTTGCCTTTCTGAATGTTGATGGTCAGGTCGTTGGGGCGGGTGTGCTCACCGATAACCTGGCCAGCATATACTTCCTCGCCCGGATCAACGAAGAACTCGCCACGGTCCTGCATCTTGTCGATGGTATACGCGGTGCCGGGACCCGTTTCCATCGAAATCAGCGAACCAGAGATACGGCCGGGGATGGTGCCTTTGTAGGGCTCGTAGGCCGAGAAACGGTGGTTCATGATGGCCTCACCAGCGGTGGCGGTCAGCACGTTGTTGCGCAGACCGATCAGACCACGAGCGGGGATGTTGAACTCCAGGTGCTGGAGGTCGCCCTTGGGCTCCATGATGGTCAGCTCACCTTTGCGCATCGTCACCAACTCGATAACCTTACCGGCAGTCTCCTCGGGTACGTCTACTACCAAGTGCTCGATGGGCTCCAGACGGTTGCCATCTTCATCCTCGCGGAACAGTACCTGGGGCTGGCCTACCTGCAGCTCGAACCCTTCGCGACGCATGGTCTCGATGAGTACCGACAAGTGCAGAATACCGCGGCCGTACACCAGGAAGGTGTCTTCGCGGTCGGTTTCCTTCACGCGCAGGGCCAGGTTTTTCTCCGTTTCCTTGAACAGACGGTCGCGCAGGTGGCGCGAGGTCACAAACTTACCTTCCTTACCAAAGAACGGCGAGTTGTTGATGGTGAACAGCATGTTCATCGTCGGCTCGTCGATGCTGATGGTAGCCAGCGCCTCGGGGTTTTCAGCGTCAGCGAGAGTGTCGCCGATGTCGAAGCCTTCGATGCCAGTTACGGCGCAGATTTCGCCGGAGCTAACCTCGGCTACCTTGTTTTTACCAAGGCCTTCGAATACCTGCAGTTCTTTGATTTTTACCTTCTTGATGGTGCCGTCGCGCTTAATCAGGCTCATGTTAGCGCCTTCTTTCAGCGTACCGCGGTGCACGCGGCCGATGGCGATACGGCCCACGAACGACGAATAGTCGAGCGAGGTAACCTGCATCTGCGGAGTGCCTTCCAGCTGAGGAGCAGCCGGGATAGACTCTACTACTGCGTCGAGCAGCGGAATGATGCTGTCGGTTTTTACTTTCCAGTCGGTGCTCATCCAACCCTGCTTCGACGAGCCATACAGCGTCACGAAGTCCAGCTGATCCTCGGTAGCACCCAGGTTGAACATGAGGTCGAACACCTGCTCGTGCACCTCGTCGGGGCGGCAGTTTTCTTTGTCGACTTTGTTTACCACCACGATGGGCTTCAGGCCCAGGTCGATGGCTTTGCCCAGTACGAAACGGGTCTGGGGCATGGCACCTTCGAAGGCATCGACGAGCAGCAGTACGCCGTCGGCCATCTTCAGTACGCGCTCCACCTCACCACCGAAGTCGGCGTGACCAGGGGTGTCGATGATGTTGATTTTTACGTCCTTATAACGTACCGATACGTTCTTCGAAACGATGGTGATGCCGCGCTCACGCTCCAGGTCATTGTTGTCCAGGATCAGGTCGTCGAACTGCTGGTGCTCGTCGAACAGCTTGGAAGCGTGAATGATCTTGTCCACGAGCGTAGTCTTGCCGTGGTCAACGTGCGCGATGATGGCGATATTGCGAATGTTCTGCATACAAAGGGTTTTCCGGGCGCAAAGGTACGGAATGTTTACCGCAAAAACTTGCGGGTAATTAATTGTTAATGAGAGAGGAAGAAACGGTGCGCGGTTAGCCAGACAACTACTTGGGTAGCTGAGGTTCCCCAACGGACTGGCCTAGAACTTTCTGCTGAGCTAAGGCCGAACTGTAGACCTCCTCCGTATGTTGTAGAAATGGCTCACCTGCGGGTGCTAGGCCACTTCCTCTGTACCCCCTTGTCTTCACTACAACTCATGCGTTCTTCCCTTCTGATTCTGCTGGTTTCGGCCCTGACGCTGAACTCTGCCTGCTCACAAAACAAGAGCAAGCGCGACGCGAAAATGGACCTCGCCGATTCGCCGCGCCCCGTTACCAGCCCGTCGGCCTCGGCTAAAGCATATCCTAAACCCAAGCCCGTTACGGGTAAGCCCGACGAATTCCCTATTCGCAAAACCGATGCGCAGTGGAAAGCGCAGCTCACTCCCGCGCAGTACTTTATTCTGCGGGAGCAAGGCACCGAGCGGCCCTTCGTAAATAAGTATGCCAACAACCACGAGAAGGGCAACTACTACTGCGCCGCCGACCATAACCTGCTGTTTTCCTCCGAAACCAAGTTTGAGTCGGGCACGGGGTGGCCTAGCTTCTGGGCACCAGCCACGGAGAACAGCCTGAAAGTAACCGCCGACAATACCCTGGGCATGAGCCGCGACGAGCTAGTGTGCGCCAAGTGCGGCGGCCACCTAGGCCACGTTTTCGACGACGGCCCCAAGCCCACCGGCCTGCGCTACTGCATGGACTCCGACGGGATGATCTTCGAGAAAACGAAGTAGCCATAGGTCATCCCGAGTGAAGCGACGAATCTGGAGCAAGTCGTTAGATGATTAATTCAGAGAAGCATCGACTCACTCGGAATGATAGCTCAACAGTACTTTTGTGGCGGCCTGCTGGCAATCCAAGCCAGCGGGCCGTTTCGTTTGTAGTGGCCTAGAGCGCAAGCTCAGCCGTATTTTTCTCTTTGCCTTATGTCAACTCAAATTCATTCTGATTCGATTGCCGAGCTGCAGGACGCCCTAGCCCCGGCGCGCGAGCAGCTTGTTGCCCACGGCGTGTACCAGTCGCTGCACTCCCTGGACGATTTACGCGTGTTTATGCAGCACCACGTATTTGCCGTCTGGGATTTTATGTCGCTGCTGAAGGCTCTGCAGCGGGAGCTAACTTGTGTGGAAGTGCCGTGGGTGCCGCGCGGCAACCCCGCCACGCGCCGCCTCATCAACGACATTGTGTTGGAAGAGGAAACCGACGTAGACCCCGAGGGCAACCCTGCCAGCCACTTCGAGCTGTACCTGCGCTCTATGCGCGAGTGCGGCGCCGATACCACGCCCATTGAGCGTCTGCTGTCTGCTTTGGCCGAAGGAGCTTCGGTAGGCCAGGCGCTGGAGCAAGCTCAGGCACCCGCTTCAGTGCGTGAGTTTGTGCTGGATACGTTCCGCATTATTGAGTCGGGGAAGCCGCACGCTGTGGCCGCCGCCTTCACTTTCGGCCGCGAAGATGTGATTCCCGACATGTTCCGTCACTTGGTCGGTGACTTGAGCCGCCGCTTCCCCGGCCAGCTCGATACGTTTACGTATTACCTTAACCGCCACATTCAGTTGGATGAGGAGGTGCACACCCCGCTGGCCCAGCAAATGGTGCGCGACCTGTGCGGCAACGATCCGCAGCGCTGGCAGGAAAGTCGTGAGGTAGCCACCCGCTGCATGCAGGCCCGCGTGGCCCTTTGGGACGGAATCAGAGAAGCCCTCGGCCAGCCAGAAGTGGCCTAGAAAGACACTAGCTTGTCATTCCGAGTGGAGCGAAGAATCGGTTACTTGGCCTAGAGGCTAACTCAGATTCTTTGCTTCACTCGGAATGACAAACTAAGTCAACTTACAAACGCTGCGGCGCGTTGTAGCAAGAGCTCATCCACTGCCGGGTGGGCTCTTGTTGCATAGTGTGATGAAGTTTCAAGTTTTATTCCGTCGTCCGGTGGTCGCGTTAGTGCCGCTGCTAGGCCTGTGGTTGGCGGCCTGCACCGCCACGCAGGAAAGCGCCGAAGAACGTCCCGCGCGCCTGCCCGCCCAAATTCGCACCGATGCCGACCGGCAAGCGGCTTATAACAGCGGCGCCGGCTACGGCGGCTCGGTACCTGATGCCACGCCCGGCCGCGTGCTTATTCGGGAGCAGGCCAGCGGTATCAACTCCCGCAAGCGCCCTGAAAGCCTGAATACCAACGACAACAACACTACCGCGCCCGAAACGCGGCTGCAGCGCCTCAACGGGGCCGCCGTAGATACCGTGCGGCTCCCGGTTACACCTAACTAGCCAGTGGCAGGGTGAAGCAGAAGGTGCTGCCCATGCCCAACTCGCTTTCCACCCACAGGCGCCCGCCTTGACTGGTAATAAACTCGCGTGCAATACTAAGGCCCAGCCCGGAGCCGCCGCGGTAGCCGCTCTTGTCCGGAATTTGGGCGAAGCGTTGGAAAATTCGGTCGTGGTGCTCGGCGGCAATGCCGGGGCCGCGGTCTTGCACGCACACTTGCACAGCCGCGCCTACTACCGCCGCTCGTACCAGCAGCGTTTCGCCCGTGGGAGAGTATCGGATGGCATTAGCGAGCAGATTGATAAGCACCCAAGTGGTTTTCTCAACGTCGGCGAGGGCCTGGGGTAGGTTGGAAGGAAGGTTGATTTCTAGGTGGAGCCTTTTGTCGTTGAGTTGGGCCTGCACGGTATCGGTGGCGTAGCTAACTACCTGGCTTATATCAGTAGGGTGCACGTCGAGCTGAATTCCGGCCCCGGCATCGAGGCGGGAAACGTCCAGCAGCTCACTGACCATGCGCTGCAACCGCTGGGTTTCCTGCCGGATGCTGCCCGTAATGCGCTGGCGTTCCTCGGCGGGTAGGCGCTCATCCTGCAGCAGCCGCAGGTTGATATTCATGCTCGACAGCGGCGTTTTCAACTCATGCGACACCGTGGCCAGGAAGTTCGACTTCACCTGATCGAGCCGCTTGAAATCCGACACGTTGCGCAAGGCCAGGATGTGGCCTACAAACTGCATTTCGTCAGCGGCTTTATTGAAAGAAACGATGTCGTGGACGGTTAGGCGGAAGTAGGCCTCTTCGTTGTGCTGCGTGATGGTGAGCAAAGGCGCTTCGGCCAGAGCCTGCTGGCGGCGCGGCGCTTCTAGGGGCGCGAGCAACGACCGAAGCAGGTCATTCTGCTGAGCCAGCTCATCGGCCGGCTGCCCCACCAGCTGCGCGGCTGGCACGCCCAGCAGCTCGGCGGCCGTGGGGTTGGCCAGCAGAATGCGCCGGTGTTGGTCAATCAGGAGCAGGCCTTCATCGAGGCTGTTTACTAGGCTTTCCATGCGGTTGCGCTCAGTAATCAGGTCGGCGGTAGTAGAGGCCCGAAACTCCTGCAATTGTATCAGCAAGTGGTTGAAGGCACTGGCTACCGTTCCAAACTCGTCGTGGCTTTCCACCGGAATAGTCTGATGATAATTGCCCCGGCTGGCGTGACGGATGGCGGCCGTGACTTTGCGCAACGGGGTTACGGCGGCTTCGGGCACGCTCAGCACCAGGCCTAGGCCTACTAGCAGCGCCAGCGAGATGCAGGCCAACAGGTAGCGGCTGGCGCGCTCAGTAGCTTGGTTGGAGGCAGAGTTTTTAGCGGTCAGGGCCTGCACGTTCAGGTCAATCACGCGGTGCGTCTGCCGCCGAAGCCGCTCCAGCTGGGTCAGTTGAGCGGCGGCCGGCGCTGTCACTAACAGACGCTGGTACGTGGCCAGATTTTGCGTTAGGGAGTCAACCAAGGCCTGTTCGCCGGGCTCGGTAAGGTTGCCGGCCTCGCGGGTAAGGGCGCGCTCAAACTGAGGTAACGCATCGGGGGCCTCCGGAGCCGTTTCCATGTGGTCGAGAGCACGCAGCATCTGCTGGCCCAGCTCAATGGTGTAGAAATTCGCTCGCAGAATAGTGCGCGAATTGGCATCTAAACGCTGCACCGCGAAATAAGCGTAGCCCCCTATGCCCAGTAGCAGCGCCAGCATAGCCACGAAGCCCAGCGTGATTTTAGTTTTGAGTTGCACGATGCAAAAGTCTTGATTGTCAGGCTAAGTATGGAATAGGATGGTGGCCTAGAAGGTGTGAATAGAGGATCAAAAACCCCTGTCATGCTTGATCAGTCATGCTAAGCTTGCCGAAGCATCTTTACCGCATTACTAGCTCGACATGACGTTCTAATTGGTCCTCTGTTCGCTCTCATCAGTACGTGACCAGAAAAATATCCAGCTCCAGACCGGAGCGGGCCACCGCCCGCACCACATCCTGCGTGACGCTGCGGTGGCTGATTTTCTTCCACAGGTCTTTCTCGCCCGTGACACCGCACACGAGCAGCGTGGCGTTTTTCTCACGGGCCACACGTTGAATAGCGCCTACCACATCGTCGTCCTTCACGCGCAGAATCTGGGCACCCAGTTCTGTGGCCAGTTGCAGGTTGCCCAGCAAATGCCGTTGCGTAGCCAGCCCAATCCGGTCCGCTGATTCACGCGTAGTCTGGACGTAGAGCACGTACCAGGCCGCCGCGGAAAAACGGTCGGCGAGGCGAGAGGTTTTGCGGATGATTTCCTTGGCCGCGGCGGCATTGGAGTTGATGCAGGCCAGGAGCCGGTCGGTGTTGCGGCGCTCCGGGGCTACCGGCGCCGCCCCACCCGCCTCCGACTCAATCTGGTGGCCTAGCAACAACGATACTTCCCGCACCGCCAGCTGACGCAGCTGCAGCAGGTTGTCGGGCCGGAAAAAGCCCTGCAGGGCCGCAGGCACTTTTTGAGGGTCGTAGATTTTACCTTCCTCCAAGCGGGTCCGCAGTTCACCCACGGTCAGGTCAACGTTCACCACTTCATCGGCCTGCTTGAGGAGCAAGTCGGGCACCCGTTCCGTCACATCAATGCCCGTGATGCGTAGCACTTGGTCGTGCAGGCTTTCCAGGTGCTGCACGTTCATAGCCGTAATCACTGAAATGCCCGCCTTCACCAGCGCTTCCACGTCTTGCCAGCGCTTATCATGCTGCGAGCTGGGCACGTTGGAATGGGCCAGCTCATCAACCACCACCACGGCTGGCCGCCGCTGCACAATGGCCGCCACATCCATTTCTTCGAGGGCGCGGCCTTTATAAAACAGCGTCTTGCGCGGTACTTGAGGCAAGTCACGAAGCTGCGCTACCGTTTCGCGGCGGCCGTGGGTTTCAATGTAACCCAGCACCACATCTACGCCGTGCTCCCGCAACTCGTGAGCTTCCTGCAGCATGCGGTAGGTTTTGCCCACGCCCGCAGCTAGCCCCAGGTACACCTTCAGCCGCCCCCGGCGCTTCTGCTGCACCAGCCGCAGAAACCGCTCCGCCGATTGGTCGCGCGTAGTGTCAGCAGATAGGTCGTCGGGCGGTGTCATGAGCGGGTAAGAGTGGCCTAGAATGAAAGGGCAATGCTGGAGGTGATGTTGCCGTAGCTGTTGGTGGGCTGGCCGTTGCGGTCGGTGAGGAAATCTTGGCCTGAGTGAAACACGCGACCCTCCACCCGAAACGCCACGTTGCTGGTGGGCAGGTAATCGAGGTTGAGGGAGGCCGACTTCACATTGAAGTTGGCATCGGTGATGTTGGGCGAGATGGAGTTAATAATGACGCCATGGTCGGCGTAATAATACTCGGCGCGGGCGGCGGCGGCCCATTTGTCGGCCAGCTTGTAGCGTACAAAGGCGGCGCCTGTGTGCCAGGTATCGGCCTTGCTGCCGCGGGTGGCTTTTTCTTGCTTGCCCACGTCAAAAACGCCCGCCACGCTCAGGCGGTCGGTGGCGGCGTAGCTCACGTAAAAATCGTGGAAATAGCGGCGGCGCTTCGTCAGGTCCTGGGGCTGCTCGTTGCCGTAGAAGGTGCTGCTGTTGATGAGGAGCTTGTCGGTAGGCTTCCACTGAATTTGAGTTCCTACGGCCTTTTTCTGATTGTTCTCCCGGATGTTCTGCCAGCCGTTCAGGACCAGGGCGGTTAGCGTCAGCTTTGGGTCAACCTCATAGGTAAAACGTGCCCCAGCCTCGTAGTAGGGCGAGTTTTCCGCCATCAAGGAGCGGGTAAGGGTCCAGTTATCCTTGCTCAGGGCTGATTCAAAACCGATGTGGGAGCCAAAGATGCCAACGTCTAGCCAGGCTTTTTCAAATGGCCGAAATCCCGCGTAGGCCTCGTAAATGTGCTTAAATACCTGATCTTCGTTGGCATAGTTGGCCGCTACGTAGGTGCCCGCGTGCAGGCCTAGCGCTCCACGCACCTGCCCGTTATCGTAGCGCATCCCGAGCACGGCATTGTTCACCGTAAACTCGTTTTGCCGGTTGTGCGAGTACAGGAAGCTGGGGCGGGAGTTGGTGGCGGCGTGCTTGAAGTCGTAGCCGTAATAGCCATCCACAAACCCGTACGTGGTGAGCGGTTTGGTGTTAGCCTCTACAGGAGCCACCGCCGGCGGTACCGCCAAGGTTGAGTCGGTGGTTGGGGTGGTCTGGGCCAATGCGGCCGAAGTGCTGAACAGGCCTAGGGCAAGAAGCGAAAGAGCTTTCATGAGGAGAGTGCGCCGTAACTGAGTTGTTGGCGGGCGCGAAGAGGTAAGAAATAGCTGTAGCGTAATCAGGCGCTAAAGCAACAGAATAAAGAGTGAATGCAGTGAGTGGGAGGCGCTACAAGTGACCTAGAGATAGAAGCCAGCTTCCTACTCAAGTAAAGAGGGGGTGGTTGATCTGTAGCTAAACAATTACCTTATAACGTCATGTCGAGCTTAGCGAGCCATCTCGCTTGGATTGTTGAATTAACAATACAACATCAGCACGCGAGATGTCTCGGCTGCGCTCGACATGACGGGCAAGTATGGTCATCTAGGCCACTGAACCCACTACCGGCCTTGCAGAGAATCAAGCGCCAGGTTCAGGCGCAGCACGTTTACCTTGGCGGGGCCGAAGAACACAATGAGCGGCTCCTCAATGTGGGCTGCCACCAGGGCCCGCACCTGAGCCACGGGTAGCTTCCGTAAGCGCGCCACCCGCTCCACCTGCGCGTAGGCGCCGGCCGGGGATAGGTGAGGGTCGAGGCCGGAGCCGCTGGCCGTAACCAGTTCGGCGGGTACATCAGCCCGCTTCACGGTAGGGTTCTGACTCAGAAACGCCTCCACCCGGGTGTGCACCGTGGCCAGATACTCGGGGTTGCTGGGGCCTTTGTTGGAGCCAGCCGAGCCGCTTGCATTGTAGTCGACGGCCGAAGGGCGAGAGTTAAAATACTCGGGCCGGTCGAACTTCTGGCCAACGTTGGCGTAGCCCACCACGCGGCCGTTATGACGAATGGTTTCGCCCTGGCCGCTATTAGGAGCCAACTGGGCCCCAGCCCACACCAGGGCAGGGTAGGCCACGCAGCACACCAGCAACAGGGCTAGCGTGAGGCGTAAGGCAGGAAGCAAATGCGTTTTCATGTGGTATTCGAGGAAATTGATCAGACGTTGTCCGAGAATGCAAAGGAGTTGAGGGGGCAGCTACACAAACAGGCCTACCAGCAGGTCAATCAGCTTGATGCCGATGAAGGGAACCAGTACCCCGCCCAGGCCATATACCAGCAGGTTGCGGCGTAGCAGCGCCGAAGCACCAATGGGCTTGTAGGCCACTCCGCGCAGGGCCAGCGGCACCAGCGCCGGGATGATGATGGCGTTGAAAATGACAGCCGACAGAATAGCTGACTGTGGCGAGTGCAGGCCCATAATGTTGAGGGCGCGCAGGCTCGGAATGGCCACCATGAACAAGGCCGGCACAATGGCGAAGTACTTGGCCACGTCGTTGGCAATGGAAAAGGTGGTGAGCGTGCCGCGGGTCATGAGCAGCTGCTTTCCAATTTCCACCACCTCAATGAGCTTGGTGGGGTCGTTGTCGAGGTCGACCATGTTGCCGGCTTCCTTGGCGGCCTGGGTACCTGAGTTCATGGCCACTCCCACGTCTGCCTGGGCTAGGGCGGGGGCGTCGTTGGTGCCGTCGCCCATCATGGCTACCAGCTTGCCTTCCTGCTGCTCCCGCCGAATGTAGGTCATCTTGTCCTCGGGCTTGGCTTCGGCAATGAAGTCATCGACGCCAGCCTTTTCGGCAATGAAGCGGGCTGTGAGCGGGTTGTCGCCAGTCACCATCACGGTTTTGATGCCCATGTTGCGCAGGCGCGCAAACCGCTCCTGGATGCCGGGCTTGATGATATCCTGCAGCTCTACTACGCCCAGTACCCGATCGTTTTCGCTTACTACCAGCGGGGTCCCGCCGTTGCTGGCAATGGCCTCCACGCGCTGCGTAGTTTCCTGCGGGAAGGGTTGATTGGCTCGGTTAGCCAGTTGCCGGATGGCATCAGAAGCGCCCTTGCGGATGCGGACGCCGTCCGTCAGCGTTACGCCGCTGCTGCGGGTTTCGGCCGTGAACTTGATCAGCTCAGCACCTTGCAGGCGGGGCTGCAGCACCTCGGGGCTCACCTGCTTTTCGCGGGCCAGTTCCACAATGCTTTTGCCTTCCGGCGTCTCGTCGGTGAGGGAAGAGAGGGTGGCGAATTCTATGAACTGGCGCTCATCTACGCCGGGGGCGGGCCAGAAGTGGGTGGCTTTGCGGTTACCAATAGTGATGGTTCCGGTTTTGTCGAGGAGCAGCACGTCGATGTCACCGGCAGTTTCCACGGCTTTGCCGCTCTTTGTGATGACGTTGGCTCGCAGTGCGCGGTCCATGCCGGCAATACCAATGGCCGAGAGCAGCCCGCCAATGGTAGTTGGAATCAGACACACGAACAAGGCAATGAAAGCCGATATGGCAATGGGCGTATTGGAGTACTCTGCGAAGGGCTGCAGGGTCACGCACACAATCACGAATACCAGCGTAAAGCCCGCCAGCAGAATGGTGAGGGCAATTTCGTTGGGCGTTTTTTGCCGCGAAGCACCCTCTACCAGCGCAATCATCTTGTCCAGAAACGACTCGCCGGGGGCCGTGGTCACCACCACTTTAATGCGGTCCGACAACACCTTGGTGCCCCCCGTCACCGACGACTTATCACCACCGGCCTCTCGGATTACCGGCGCCGACTCACCCGTAATAGCCGATTCGTCAATGGTAGCTAGTCCCTCAATGATTTCCCCGTCAGTAGGAATGATTTCGCCGGCTTCTACCAGAAACACCTGGCCTTTCTGCAGCTGCGAGGAAGAAACCGAACTGACGTTGCCTTTTTCGTCGATGACGCGGGCGGGCGTTTCCTCACGGGTTTTGCGTAGGCTTTCGGCCTGGGCTTTGCCGCGGGCCTCCGCAATGGCCTCCGCAAAATTGGCGAATAGCAGGGTTAGGAACAGGACCAGGAACACGGTGAAGTTGTACCCGAATGAGCCCTGGGCCGCATCGGGGCGCACCAACAGGCCTAGGGTCACGAGGAGCATGACCACCGTCCCGATTTCCACGGTGAACATCACCGGGTTGCGGAACATCACGCGCGGGTCCAACTTCACGAAGGCCTGTTTTACGGCCTCTGAAACCAGCGCGGGTTGAAACAGAGATTGTTCTTTGGAAGACATGAGAGTGTTGAACTCAGAGTGTGAACTGAGCGCTGAGAAGCCTGAATAGTAAGTGAGCTAAGCGCTTTCTTCGCGCTTCTCGGGCCTAAGACGCCCTAATACAGACCGAAGTGCTCGGCTAAGGGGCCTAGGGCCAGGGCTGGGAAGAAGGCTAGGGCAGCCACAATAATGATGACGGTCAGTACCATCACCCCGAAGGTGGCGGTGTCGGCGCGCAGGGTGCCGGCGCTTTCCGGGATGTACTTTTTGCGAGCCAGCAGCCCGGCAATGGCCACCGGCCCGATGATGGGCAGGTAGCGCGAGAGCAGCAGCACTACCCCCGTGCTGATGTTCCAGAAGGGTGTATTGTCGCCGAGGCCCTCAAAGCCGGAACCGTTGTTGGCCGAGGAGGACGTAAACTCATAGAGCATCTCCGAGAAGCCGTGGAAGCCAGGGTTAGCCAACCAGCCCGCGTACTCGGTGGGGTTGCCGGCATAGGTGTGGGCGGCCAAAGCTGTACCCGCCAAAATCAGCAGGGGGTGGAGCAGCGTCACGATGACGGCAATCTTCATTTCGCGGGCCTCAATTTTCTTCCCCAAAAACTCCGGGGTGCGGCCCACCATCAGGCCGGCAATGAACACGGCTATAATGAGGTAGGCAAAGAAGTTGAGCAGGCCTACGCCGCAGCCCCCGTAAAAGGCATTCGTCATCATGCCTAGTAGCTGGTTCATGCCGGAAAGCGGCATGAAGGAGTCGTGCATGGAGTTGATTGACCCGCAGCTGATAACCGTGTTGGTAATGCTCCAGTACGCTGAGGCCGCCGCCCCAAAGCGGATTTCCTTGCCCTCCAGCGCCCCCAGGTTTTGGTTGATGCCCAGGCTGGTAATGGCGGGGTTGCCGTGCAACTCATAGTACACCGTGGGTGCCAGCAGGGCCATAAACCCGATAGTCATGACCCCAAAAATCATGTAGGCCAGTCGGCGGCGCTGGAGGTAAAAACCCAGCGCAAACACCATGGCAAAGGGAATAATGCAGAGGGCAATGTTCTCGACGGCGTTGGTCAGGTAATTGGGGTTTTCGAGGGGGTGGGCCGAGTTGGCCCCAAAAAAGCCGCCCCCGTTGGTACCCAACTCTTTAATAGCCACCATGGCAGCCACTGGCCCCCGACTCACGGCCACCGAGTCGCCCTGCAGCGTGATGAGCTGCTGCTTGCCCTGCAGAGTCATGGGGGTGCCGTTGAAAGCCAGAACAAGTGCTATCAGCAGAGCGCCGGGCAGTAGCAAGCGCGTGAGGCTTTTCACAAAGTAATTGTAGAAGTTGCCCAGCTTCTCGGTGGTGCGCGATTGTAGGGCGTTGAACACCACCACGGCGGCAGCTAGGCCAGTAGCGGCCGTCACGAACTGTAGGAAAGTAATCACCACAATTTGCGACAGGTATGACAAGCCCGACTCGCCGGAGTAGTGCTGCAGGTTGCAGTTCACCAGAAAGGAAATGGCCGTGTTAAAGGCCAGGTCCGGCGACATACTGGGGTTGCCATCGGGGTTCAGCGGCAGGCTACCCTGGGTACAGAGGATGAGCATAGCCAGCAGAAACCACACAAGGTTGATGGTGAGCAGAGCCAGCATGTGCTGCTGCCAGCTCATCTCGCGCTGCGCATCAATGCCGGCAACCCGAAAAATGCCGTTTTCTACGGGCCGCATGAAGTCGAGCAAGTTCTTCTCGCCTCGAAACACGCGGGCCAGATAAGCGCCCAGGGGCAGGGCCAGCACCAGCGTAAGCAGATACATGCTGCCGATGCCGAGTAGTTCGTTGGTCATGAGTGTAGGAGGCTGAATTAGAATTTCTCCGGGCGGAGGAGCACGTAGCAGAGGTAGCCGAACGTAGCAAGGGACAGAATAAAGAGGGTGACCATCATGGCGCGGCGGGGTTAGATCTGATCGAAAAAATCAACGGACTTGTAGAAGAGCCAGAAGCCCGCCAAGCCTGTGGCTGTGAGCAGCGGAATCAATAAGGCAGGTGCCATAAGCAGGTGTGGTTAAGCATGTGCCGACCCATCTGCCAATCCCGACCCGGCTTTGCAGTAGAGTGGGTTTTATAATTGTAACTAGCAGATTGACAGGGATAAATATTTTAATAGGAGAGTGAGGCAAGAGGCCTAGACGCAAAAAACCGAGTCATTCTGACTCGGTGTGTCGGTCAGAATAACCCGGTTTGATAGGCGAGTGAGAAGTAGCGCAGTGGCCTGGGAGGCCTGAGGAGTATTGCTATTTAATGTGTTGGGCCAAGGCGGCTCTCAGCTCTGCGCCTTTCAGGTTAGCGGCTATGATTTTGCCGGTGGGGTCAACCAGGTAATTCTGCGGGATGGCGCGCACTGCATACGACTTGGCGGCGGCATTCTCCCACCCGCGCAGATCCGATACCTGCGTCCAGGCCAGTTGGTCGTCTTGAATGGCCTTTACCCATTTAGCCCTGTCTTTTTCGTTATCAAGCGACACCCCCAGTACCTCAAAGTTGCGGCCTTTATACTCGTTGTAGGCTTTGGCTACCGATGGGTTTTCTTGGCGGCAGGGGCCACACCACGAGGCCCAGAAATCAACCAGTACGTACTTGCCTCGGTAGTCGCGCAACGATACGGTTTTGCCGTCGGGGGTTTTCTGGGTGAAGTCGGGGGCCTGAGCCCCAATAGCTACGGCTTTCAGACCGCGTACCAACTCGCCATACTCCCGACCCTGGGGACTGTTCTTAAGGGTGGGGCTGAGCGACTCGTAGAGTGGGCCTACCGTGTTGTACTGCGGTAAATCCATCATTTGCATGCCTAGCAGAGCATCTAGGCTGGCCCAGGAGTCCGGGTTGGCCTTAATAAATGCGTAGTAAGAATTGGCAATCTGCCTGTTGAAGGCCTCGAACTTAGTTCTCAGCTGCTCTTTAAAGGCAGGATCTTGACGCTGCTGTTCGGTGGCCTTCTGGGTCTCGGCTCCGAAAGCCTGAATATTCGCAATAATAGGCTTTATTGATTCCGTGAGGCGCATGTAGTCCGTGGTGGCCGGGCCGCCCTTGAGGGTAGCGTGCGCCAATGAGTCGGGGCTAGTGACGAGCAAGGTGCCGGGCTCTAGGAAAACGCGGGTACGGTCTAGCGGGCCATACATGCTAGTCAAACGGCCCTTGCGCCGGAAGACAAGGTCGGCGGTAACAGGCGTTTCGGTTGTACCCTTGAGTTCGAAGGCACCATTTTTCAATGTTGCTGAGTCCGTTACAGTCATTCCTCGCACCAGATACACTTTGGCGGGCGCATTCAGCGTGCCAAGCTTACCCTTAATAACGAAGGGTGTAGATGTTTGCGCGCTGGCCACCCATGGTGTGGACAGCAGGAGGCATAATAGAAGCTTTTTCATTGGAATGGGAATAGAGATATAACGAAACAACTGCTGGCATATGAGCACCAAATGCCTGACAGTTAAATAACGAAAAATTTAGTTATAGTATATACGACTTGTCTATATAAGGCTTCATTTAGCTCAATTACAGTCCGTACTCCTGAATTTTGCGGTAGAGCGTCTTGGTTCCGATGCCGAGCTGGCGGGCCGCTTCCATCTTGTTACCGCCGGTTTCGTGCAGCACGAGCCTGATCTGCCGCTTCTCCATCGTGCGCAACGTGCGGTCGGAGGCTTCGTCGGTGGTGGGCTCTGGGGCGAAATGGTGAAACTCGGCAGGCAGGTCGTCGGTGGTAAGGGTGTCACCGTCGGCGAGGATGGCGGCGCGCTCCAGCACGTTCTTTAGTTCCCGCACGTTGCCGCGCCAGTCGTGGCGGCGCAGCTGGTCCAGGGCCTCGGGCTCTAGGCCACTCAGGCGGCGCCGCAGCTTGGCCGCAAAGAACTGCAGGAAGTAGTTGGCCAGCTCATCTACATCCTCGCGCCGCTCATTCAGGCCCGGCACCGGCACCGTGAATACGGAAAGACGGTAGTACAAATCGGGGCGGAAGTGGCCTAGCTCGGCTTCTTGGCGCAGGTTGCGGTTGGTGGCAGCCACAATACGTACGTTTACAGTGGTAGGCTTGGTATCACCCAGCTTGGTAAACTGTTGAGTCTCGAGTACCCGCAGGAACTTGGCCTGCACATTCAGCTCCAGCTCCCCAATTTCATCCAGAAACAAGGTGCCGCTGTTGGCTTCTTCCAGCAGGCCTTTTTTATCGGCCAGCGCCCCCGTAAAGGCACCCTTGCGGTAGCCAAACAGCTCCGACTCCAGTAAATCTTTGGGGAAGGCCGAGCAGTTTACCGCCACAAAGGGCTTGCTGCGGCGCGCACTGGCCTGGTGGATGGCCTGGGCAAACAACTCCTTTCCCGAGCCGGTAGGACCCTCCAACAGCACGGTACTGTCGGTAGGGGCGGCGCGTTGAGCCAGCTTTTTAGCCTGCGTCAGTGCCGCTGAGTGGCCTATCATGCTCTCGAAGCTGTACTGCGCGCCTACTTTCTTTTCCAGGTCGGCCACCCGCCGCTGCAACCGCGCTTTCTCGGCGGCCCGGTCTACCACTACCACTAGCTGGTCATCAGAGTCGCCCTTAGTCAGGTAGTCGAAAGCGCCTTCCTTCATGGCCCGCACGCCGTCGGGAATGGTGCCGTAAGCGGTTAGCAGAATAACCTCTGCCAGCGGTGCGACCTGCTTGTAACGGGGCAGCAGGTCGAGGCCGTAGCCGTCAGGCAGCTTCACATCTGATAGCACAACCAGCACTTCCTCCGCGTACTGCCGCAGCGTTTCCAGGCCCCGGCGGGCATCGGGGGCTTGCAGCACCGTGTAGCCCTCCAGTTCCAGCATGCGGCTGATGGCCTGGCGAAGCGTTGTTTCGTCGTCGATAAGTAGCAAAGTGCCGGTGGGCATAGAAAAAGGAGAGGGGGGTGAGCTATTGGCGGGCAAGGTAGGTAGCCCAACGCAACTGCTAGGCCCACCAACCACAAAAAAGCCCGCTGCTCCAAGACAAGAGCAGCGGGCCAGATTGGCAGCAACAAGAGATTATTGCACCGAATCGGAGGTGGTACCTTCGCCTGCTTGTGCTACGCCGTTGCTGTTTTGGTTAGGAGAAGCGGACTTGCTGTTTGCAGGGCGAGTGCGGTTAGTGGTGGTGGCCGTCGGCCGCTTAGCCACTGGCCTAGGCCGTGCCGCCGTCGGGGCCGCCACTACGGGCGGTGCTGCGGCTGGTTTAGCCGCCGGCCGGGAGCGGGGCGCCGTTGTGGGAGCCACTTGAGCAGCTACATCGGTCGAAATGCTGTCGGATGCGGCGAGGGTGCCGTTTTCGCGGTGTTGCACAATAGAATGCAGGGCCTGCTCAAACAGACGCTCCGTATCGGCGTCGAGGCGACGGGTGGCTTCCTTCACCACTTCCTCGAGCTTGGCTTTGGTTTCCTTCCGGATACGCTTCACCATTTCTTTCATGCGCGCATCCAGCTCTTTCTGCAACTGCTTAGCGGCCGTTTTGAGCGCTTTCTTCTGATCTGATTTTTTACCGGTGCGGGGGTCAGAAAGCTCGGCAGTGCCAGCTTGCGCGTTTTTCGCCGCCTTGCGCTCCGCCTTTTCCGCGGCGTTCTTCTCCTTTTTGCCCTTTTTGGCGGGTTTCTCCTGATCGGTGTTTTTCATGACGAAATAAGAGTGAGGGGGTAGTCAGGTGCGGGGGATGGTTGCAGTAGATACGAGTAAACTCCGCAGTAGTCTGTTAAATATAGAAGGATTTGCAGGTTCATTTGTTTATAGAATACTCACCGCGCACCTTTCCTCTTTTTTACTCGTTCCTTTGCGCCCGAATAGTCTGCTCCCGGTGGCCTAGCTCATTTCTGAATTTCCGAATTCTCTCACATGTCCAGCATTCCCCAACGCTATACCGTTACGGCGGCCCTGCCGTACGCCAACGGCCCCGTACACATCGGCCACCTAGCCGGCGTATACCTGCCCGCCGATATTTATGTGCGCTACCTGCGCGCCCAGCAACGCGACGTAAAATTCATCTGTGGTTCCGATGAGCACGGCGTGCCCATTACCATCCGGGCCCAGAAAGAAGGCGTCACGCCCCAGCAAGTAGTTGATAAGTACCACGCCATCATCCGCGACTCGTTCCAGGATTTCGGCGTGTCGTTCGATATCTATTCGCGCACTTCCTCCAAAACCCACAGCGAGGTAGCTAGCGGCTTCTTCAAGAAGCTGTATGAGGATGGAAAGTTCATTGAGCAAACCTCGCAGCAGTACTATGATGAGAAGGCCGACCAGTTCTTGGCCGACCGCTACATTGTGGGCACTTGCCCCAACTGCGGCAATGAAAATGCCTACGGTGACCAGTGCGAGAAGTGCGGCTCCTCGCTGAGCCCGACCGAGCTGATTAACCCACGCTCCATGCTCTCCGGTAACCAGCCTGTGCTGCGCGAAACCAAGCACTGGTACCTTCCCCTCGATCAGTACGAGCCCTGGCTGCGCGAGTGGATTGTGGAAGGCCACAAGCAGGACTGGAAAACCAACGTGTACGGCCAATGCAAGAGCTGGATTGACCAAGGCCTGCACCCCCGCGCCGTGACCCGCGACTTGGACTGGGGCGTACCCGTACCGGTGCCTGGCGCCGAGGGTAAAGTGCTCTACGTGTGGTTTGATGCGCCCATTGGCTACATTTCGGCTACCAAAGACCTGCTGCCCGACACCTGGGAAACCTACTGGAAAGACCAGGGCACCAAGCTGGTGCACTTCATCGGTAAGGATAACATCGTCTTCCACTGCATCATCTTCCCCACGATGCTGAAGGCCCACGGCGACTACATCCTGCCCGATAACGTGCCCGCTAACGAGTTCCTGAATCTGGAAGGCGACAAGATCAGCACCTCGCGTAACTGGGCCGTGTGGCTGCACGAGTACCTGCAGGATTTCCCCGGCCAGGCCGATGTACTGCGCTACGTACTCTGCGCCAACGCCCCCGAAACCAAGGACAACGACTTTACTTGGAAGGATTTTCAGGCGCGCAATAACAACGAGCTGGTAGCCAACCTCGGCAACTTCGTGAACCGCGCGCTGGTGCTCACCCACAAGTTCTTCGGAGGGCAGGTGCCCGCCGCCGTGGGCTTCACCACCGAGGACGAGGATGTGCTAGGCCAGTTGCGGGAGTTCCCGCAGCGCATCGGCGACCTGATTGAGGCCTACCGCTTCCGTGATGCGCTCAACGAGCTGATGAATTTGACCCGCCTCGGCAACAAGTACCTCGCCGACACCGAGCCCTGGAAACTCATCAAGTCGGATGAAGCTCGCACCGGTACGGTCCTGCACGTGGCGCTGCAGCTGGCCGCCAGCCTCGTAACGCTCATGGAGCCCTTCCTGCCGTACTCGGCCCAGAAGCTAGGCCACATGCTGAACCTCGCGCCCGGTACCTGGCCTAGCGCCGGCCGCCCCGACGCGCTGGCTGCCGGTCACCAGCTAGGCGAAGCGGCCCTGCTCTTCACCAAAATTGAAGACGCCACCGTGGAAGCCCAGGTGCAAAAGCTGCTCGATACCAAAAAGGCTAACGAACTGGCCGCCGCCAAAGCTGCACCAGCTAAGGAAGACGTCAGCTTCGAGCAGTTCCAGACCATGGACCTACGTATCGGCACTATCGTAGCTGCCGAAAAAGTAGCCAAAACTAAAAAGCTCCTTAAGCTGAGCGTAGACCTTGGTTTCGATGAGCCCCGCACCATCGTCTCGGGCATTGCCGAGCACTTCCTGCCCGAGGCCCTTGTAGGCCAGCAAGTGCAAGTTCTCCTGAACCTCGCGCCCCGCGAAATCAAAGGCATACAAAGCCAAGGCATGCTCCTCATGGCCGAAAACGCCGATGGTGTGCTGAGCCTCATGCAGCCCAGCAGCCCCGTGCGACCTGGTTCGGGAGTGGCCTAGAAGGTACCTCATCTGCCAGCCTCCTCTCCCCATAGAGGGGGGAGCCTGCCCTCAAGTCTAGTACTGCGCATATCCGTGTAAACAAACGAGCCGCTGATGCATTAGCGGCTTGTTTGTTTTATGGGTATTTGGCTTCTCCTCTCCCATAGAGGAGGGGGGCAGGGGGAGAGGTCCCTATTTTACATTAACCACGTTCATGGCGCGCTCTAGGCCTACGGTGCCAAACAGCAGTACGGCTTCTGCCGCTTTCTCTAAACGGCCTTCCAGATCAATCTTTTCATCGGCTGAGAATGGGCTGAGCACGTAATCAACCTGCCGGCCTTTGCTGAACGTGGCATCAATGCCGAAGCGCAGGCGGGCGTACTCGTCAGAGCCGAGCGTTTCCTGGATGTGCTTGAGGCCGTTCTGCCCGCCCGCCGAGCCTTTGCCCTTCAGGCGCAGCTTGCCGAAGGGGAGGGCCAGATCATCAGTTACCACCAGCATCTGCTCCTTCGGGATTTTGAGCGTGCTCAGCCAGTGCGCGGCAGCTTTGCCGCTCAGGTTCATGTACGTGGTAGGCTTGGCTAGCACAAACGTGTGGCCTTTGTGCTTGATTTCGGTAGTGAAGGCGTGGCGGCCCAGTTCAAAGCTGGCGTCGTGCTTCTTGGCCAGGTAGTCGCCCACCATAAAGCCCACGTTGTGCCGCGTATCGGCGTACTCCGGCCCAATGTTGCCCAGGCACAGAACAAGAAACTTCATACAATCACGGATTTAGACGGATTAAACGGATGGCACGGATTCGGGTGTCGGCTTACGGCTGCAGCAAAGGCATGGGAGAGGCCTAGGCCAGTGCAACGGCGCCAATGAGCAGACAAGAAAAAAGCCGCTCTGCGAGAGCAGAACGGCTTTTTCGGTCGACGGAAGAACTCGGGCACGATATCGTGTAATCCGAAAATCCGTCTGAATCCGTGATTTATTTGTCGGCCTGCATCTGGCCTTTCAGAGCACGTGGGATGGTTACCGTGGCGATAGGAGCCAGCGGGTTGGTGAGGATGGTGTAGCCCTGAGGCTCAACCTTGTTCACCTTCACCGATTTGCCCAGCTCCAGGTCCGAGATGTTAACTTCTACTGAATCGGGCAGGTTTTCGGGAGTAGCCTTCACTTTTAGCTTACGCAGCTTGCTAACCAGCTTACCACCAGCCAGAACGCCGGGCGAAACGCCAACGAACTTAACAGGAACTTCCATTTTCACTTCTTTGCCTTCCTGCAGCTCTAGGAAGTCAACGTGCAACAGCATTTCGTTCACGGGGTGGAACTGAGCGTCCTGCACGATAGCGCGACGGATGTCGCCTTCGATGTTCAGCTCAACGATGTGAACTTCAGGAGTGTACAACAGTTCGCGGAAGAGGATAGCGGGAGCAGAGAAGTGAATTTGCTCGGTGCCGCCGTACAGTACGCAAGGAACGTACGAGTCCAGGCGCAGCGCCTTGGCGTCCTTCTTACCGAGATTCGCTCTTTTAAACCCTACAATCTCGAGGCTTTTCATAAAAGTGTGCTTTTGAAGAAATAACGCTCACCCACAGCAGGTAAACGGGCCGCAAAGATAGGCCTATAGTTTGGGAAAGAAAAGGCTATATATAAAAGAACCTCATGCAGAGCACATCCAACTGCGCTCTGTATGAGGTTCTGACTTACTACTTAATTACCCAGAGGCCTAGATAAAGAGTGAGCTAATCGACTCGTGAGTCACCACATTGCGGATGGCTTGCGCGAAGAGGCCAGCCACGGAGATAACCTTGATCTTGTGGTTTTCTTCTTTTAGCGGAAGGGTGTCGGTAATTACCAGTTCTTCCAAAACGGAATTACGAATCCGCTCGTGAGCGGGGCCGCTTAACAAGCCGTGGGTAATAACCGCCCGTACTGATTTAGCACCGCGCTCCATCAGCAGCTCTGCCGCCTTACAGATGGTGCCAGCCGTATCCACAATGTCATCGACGAGGACGACGTTCATGCCGGCTACATCACCAATTACCTGCATAGAGGCAATTTCATTGGCCCGCAGGCGCATTTTGTCGCAGACAACAATCTCAGCGCCAAATTTCTTGGCGAAGGCCCGGGTGCGCACCACGCCCCCTACGTCGGGGGAGGCGAAGATGAGATTGTCGAGATTGAGTGACTTAATATAAGGTGCCGTTACCGTGGCCCCATCCAGATGATCCACGGGAATGTCGAAGAAGCCCTGAATCTGGCCAGCGTGTAGGTCGCAGGTCATTAGGCGGTCGGTGCCCACGCTCTGTACGATGTTCGCCACTACTTTGGCCCCGATGCTCACGCGCGGCTTGTCTTTGCGGTCTTGGCGGGCGTAGCCCATATACGGCATTACAATGTTCACCTTGTAGGCCGAGGCACGCTTAGCGGCATCTACCATCAGCATCAGTTCCATCAGGTTTTCGGCCGGCGGGTTGGTGCTCTGAATCAGAAACACCGCGCAGCCGCGCACGCTCTCATTGAAACTGGGGCCAAGCTCCGTATCGGCGAAGCGCTGGATGCTCAGGTCGCCGAGGGTCGTGCCATAGGCGGCAGCAATCTGTTCACCCAGTTCGCGGGAGGCATTACCCGCGAATATTTTTACCTGCTGTGACATGGGGGTAGGGGGTAGAGGAGGAAAAGTAGCCGTTCTGCGTGCGGTAAGCAGCCTAAACCGCTCAGAATTAACTGTTGAGGTTGCTTGCAGCACTCAGAATGGATAAAACTGAAAAAGCGAAAGGCGCCGACTCTTCCGGAAGAGGAAGAATCAGCGCCTTTCGCTTAACTTAGTCGGTTGTCCGACCAGGGCTCGAACCTGGACTTTCTTGAATCAAAATCAAGCGTGTTGCCAGTTACACCATCGGACAATTTCCCTTGCGGTAACCAAGTGGTTGTGCCGTTTCGGTGTGCAAATGTACCAAGGCTTTTTTTCAAGGCAAATATTCTTGCAAAAATTTTTTGCGAAAGTTTAAGCTAATACGGTCGAAAAAGCCCTTTTTGCTCTGATTTTCAGCCTGTCAGGCGTTAAAAAAAAAGTTGGTGGCTGCGGCTCGTCCGCAGCTTTGGCAATGCCGGGATTAAGCCGTAGTTTTGCGGCCTCAAACGTTGCACCCCATCCCTTATATAAGAACGCAATGGCGAATACCGGCAAAATCACCCAGGTTATTGGTCCCGTCGTGGACGTAAGCTTCGCGGGTGAAGGCTCCAAGCTTCCCAACATCCTCGACGCCCTCCAAGTCACGAAAGACAACGGCCAGGTGGTGATTCTGGAATGCCAGCAACACCTCGGCGAAGACCGTGTGCGCACCATCGCCATGGACTCGACGGAAGGCCTGACCCGTGGCGCTGAAGTGAGCGACCTAGGCGCCCCCATCTCTATGCCCACCGGCGACAGCATCAAGGGCCGTTTGTTCAACGTAATCGGTCATGCCATCGACGGCATTCCGCAGCCGAACAGCACTACGCGCCTGCCAATTCACCGTCAGGCTCCTGCTTTCGAAGAATTGGCTACTTCCTCGGAAGTGTTCTTCACCGGCATCAAAGTAATTGACTTGCTCGCTCCGTATGTAAAGGGCGGTAAAATTGGTTTGTTCGGTGGTGCCGGTGTAGGCAAAACCGTACTGATCCAGGAACTCATCAACAACGTAGCCAAGGCCTACTCGGGTCTGTCGGTGTTTGCTGGCGTAGGCGAGCGTACCCGCGAAGGCAACGACTTGCTGCGTGAATTCATTGAGGCCAACATCATTCGCTACGGCGAGGAGTTCAAGCATTCGATGGAAGAAGGCGGCTGGGACCTCTCGAAAGTAGATCAGCAGGAGCTGGAGCAGTCGCAGGCTACCCTCGTGTTCGGTCAGATGAACGAGCCCCCCGGAGCCCGTGCTCGTGTGGCCCTGTCGGGTCTGACGATTGCTGAGAGCTTCCGCGATGGTGATGGCACTGGCGCTGGCCGCGACATCCTGTTCTTCATCGATAACATCTTCCGCTTCACCCAGGCTGGTTCGGAAGTATCGGCTCTGCTGGGCCGTATGCCTTCGGCCGTAGGTTACCAGCCCACGCTGGCTACTGAAATGGGTGCCATGCAGGAGCGTATCACTTCTACCAAGCGTGGTTCTATCACCTCGGTACAGGCCGTGTACGTACCTGCCGACGACTTGACTGACCCGGCTCCGGCTAACACCTTCGCTCACTTGGATGCCACCACGGTATTGAGCCGCAAAATTGCCGAGCTGGGTATCTATCCCGCCGTTGACCCGCTGGACTCGACCTCGCGCATCCTGGACGCTGCCGTTCTCGGCGACGAGCACTACAACACCGCTCAGCGCGTGAAAGAGATTCTGCAGCGCTACAAAGAACTGCAGGACATCATCGCCATCTTGGGTATGGACGAACTCTCCGAGGAGGACAAGCAGGTAGTAAGCCGCGCCCGTCGTGTGCAGCGCTTCCTGTCGCAGCCCTTCTTCGTGGCTGAGCAGTTCACCGGTCTGAAAGGCGTACTGGTTGACATTAAAGACACCATCAAAGGCTTCAACGAAATCATCGACGGCAAGCACGACCACTTGCCCGAGGCTGCTTTCAACTTGGTAGGCAACATCGAAGATGCCGTAGCCAAGGGTGAGAAGCTGATGGCGGAAGCCAAGTAATTTGGTTGTTGATTGTTGGAAGTTGATTGCCTGTCATTCAGCTTCCAACAATCAGCTGTCAACAATCAACAACCAACGATATGCATCTGGAAATCATCACGCCGGACCGGAAAGTATTTGAAGGCGAAGTTTCGTCGGCTCAGTTTCCGGGTACCGATGGACTGTTTGAAGTTCTGAACAACCACGCACCCCTTATCTCGGCCTTAAAGGCCGGTGAAGTAGTGGTGAATGGTGGCGCCGGCCGCGAGTCGTTCCGTATTGAGGGCGGCGTGGTTGAGGTGCTTCGCAACAACGTAATCGTGCTGGCTGAAGGCGCTTCGGTATAGTTTAAGCCCAGACACATAATAAAAAGCCTTTCCTTTGCGGGAAAGGCTTTTTTGCTTTTAAGCCCTGGCCTAGAGTAGCACCCACTGCTCCGCCACTACCCGTTTTCTATCTTAGCTCCGGTTTCTCACTCCGCATGGAAATCCACCCCAAAATCACCCCCATTTATCAGACCTCTGTTTTCAAGTTTGATGACTTAAATGAGTTGGAGCAATACTTTGGGGAGCCGGGTAGCCGGTATATGTATTCACGCAACGGCAACCCTAACTCCGATGAGCTGGCGGAAGCTGTAAACCGGTTGGAAGGTGGTGCTGGAGCTATTGCTACGGGCTCGGGTATGGCCGCCATTTTTGCGGCCCTGCTGGCTTTCTGCAAGGCTGGCGACCATGTGCTGTGCGCCGCTGATATTTATGGGGGCTCTTCCAGCCTGCTAAACGCGGAGCTGAGCCGCATGGGCATCACGGTTACGTATGTGCCCTTTGAGCAGCTCTACGATCTAGGCCAGTACGTGCAGCCGACTACGCGCCTGTTGCTAGCTGAAACGTTGAGTAACCCACTGCTGCGTGTGGCCGATCTGCGCCAGCTTGCTACTGAGTGCCATAAGCATGGCTTGAAGCTGGTGGTGGATAATACGTTTGCCTCACCCATCATCACGAAGCCGCTAGGCCTAGGAGCCGATATCACGCTACACAGCGTAACCAAGTATATCTCCGGCCACTCTGATGTGACAGCAGGGGTAGTGGTGGCCGCCGATGCGGAGGTAGCCGCCCGGCTCAAGCAAATAGGTATGTACTACGGCCTCACGCTAAGCCCCATGGAAAGCTGGCTGGCTGTGCGGGGCCTTAAAACCCTACGCCTGCGGATGCGGGAACATAGCTATAATGCGTTGGCTATTGCCCAGTTTCTGCAGGAGCAGCCTGCTGTGCGGGCCGTGTACTACCCTGGCCTAGCAGATCACCCCCAACATGCCCTGGCAAAGGAACAGGGCCAAGGGCTATTTGGTGGTATGATGTCCTTCCGCCTAGCCGACGATAATGAAGTTGTTAACGGCTTCATGCAACGGTGCCAGCGCTTCCCGTTTGCTCCCTCGTTGGCGGGGGTAGATTCGTCGCTGTCGTACCCCCTGGGTACTTCGCACCGCTACCTTACTCCGGAGCAGCAGCAAGACCTAGGTATTACGGTTGGGCTCATCCGCTTATCAGTGGGAATTGAGCCGGCTGAGGAATTAATAAAGGATCTGCAGCAAGCCCTCAACGCATAAGTGTTTTTTATACCAAGGCAACTTTTCTTGTACTAACAATTTAAAGCTTTGTGCTACTAGTACTGCCTAGGGAACCTTATGTACTCACCAGACAAATTTTGTGCTAGTTCTACTGAGCCTCTTTGCTTCTTATAACAGCTTTAGTTGCGGCGGCAATGCGGTTTAAGTCGGCTTCGGTAAGGGCTGATCCAGAAGGCAGGCATAAGCCGTTGGTAAATAACTCCTCACACACACTGCCGCCATACATGGGGGCAGCGGCAAAGAGCGGCTGCAAATGCAGGGGTTTCCATAGCGGCCGGCTCTCAATGTTGTGCGACTCCAGGTGCAGGCGCAGTTGTTCTGGGGTAGTATCAGTTTGAATTGGGTCGAGGATTACGGTGGTGAGCCAGCGGTTAGAGCGGCCTCCCGTGGGCTCCGTCTGACTAATGGTTAGGCTAGGTACCGTCTGCAGGTTTATTTTATACCACTGGTGTATCTCGCGGCGCTTTTTTACCCGGTCTTCCAACAGCTCCATCTGTCCGCGGCCGATGCCCGCCAGTAGGTTACTTAAGCGGTAGTTGTAGCCGATATCGGAGTGCTGGTAGTATGGGGCTGGATCTTTGGCTTGCGTAGCCCAGAAGCGTGCTTTTTGTGCCCATTCTGAGTTGTTGGTAACTAAGGCGCCGCCCCCGCTCGTGGTGAGTATTTTATTGCCATTAAAAGAGAAAACCCCTACGGCTCCGAACGTGCCTAGCGGCTGGCCATTGTAGCGTGAGCCCAGCGCTTCAGCGGCATCTTCCAGAACAGGAATTTCAAACTCTGCGGTTACTTCTAGCACTTCCTGTACTTTGGCCGGCATGCCGTAGAGGTGCACCAGAATAAGGGCTTTGGGCTTGCGGCCCTGCTGAATCCGGTCTTCTATTGCCTCGCGTAGCCGCTGCGGGCAGATGTTCCAAGTGTCGGCTTCACTGTCAACAAAAACCGGCTTGGCCCCCAAATAGACGATGGGATTAGCCGTAGCCACGAACGTGAATGAGGGGCAAAGTACTTCATCACCGGGCCCTACACCCAGCAGCCGAAGGCCCAGGTGAATGGCTGCTGTACCCGAGGTCAGAGCCACGCAGTGGCCAGCGCCGGTAAATTCGCAAATGTCGCGCTCGAAGCCGTCAAGATTTGGGCCGGCGGGGGCTACCCAGTTGTCCTCAATAGCTTTATGCAGGTAGTTTAACTCGTGGCGGCCGAGGTGGGGCGGAGAAAGAAAGATTCGGTCGTAATCCTGGCTGCGCATAGAGTGAAATAAGCTTGGGGCTACTGACGGCAAGTAAACCGACGTTCTATCGGCAAGATAGGCATATCAGATAGGGGCCTGGTCGCTACGCATAATTTGCTGCAAACCCTAAGTAGTGCAAGTGGCGTTACTTGTGCTGCTTAATAGCGTGAGCGGGCACTCCTACAGCCGTGCAGTCGGCGGGCAAATCGCGCACGGCTACGGCCCCCGCCCCAATAATGGTGCGAGCCCCAATGCGCACTTGATTGATGACAGTAGCATTGGTGCCCAGGTATACACCCTGCTCCAGGTACGCCTCGCCGCCCACGTTGGCGTGCGGCATGAGAGAGCAGAAATCTTCCAGTACAGCATCGTGGCCAATGGTACAGCCGAGGTTTAGCAGCACGTGGTGGCCTAGCCGAATATCACAGGTGAGCACGCAGCCCTGGCTAATGATGCAGCCGGGCCCAAGCTGAAGCTGTTGGTACGGCTGGCAAGCCACTCCCGGATGCACAAGGGTGGCAAATGAGAGTAGCGGTGAGGTAAGATGGCTGGCTAGGGTAGCACGGCTCCGCCCGTTGCCCACGGCAATAACCACGTGCAGCGGCTCGATGGTAGCGTTTAGGGCAGCGCTAGAACCCAAGTAAGGTAGCCCGTGAATGGTAGGAGTAGCGGGTACCCGATCATCATAAAACCCCAGAATGTTCCAGGTTAGGTGAGCTTCGTTGATCTGGCGCGCCAGCATCAGTACCTCCCGGCCTAGGCCACCTGCGCCCACAATGACCAAGCGCGGTAGCACGTCCGTCGCTGCTAGGCCACTTCGGTCTAGGGTAGAAGGGGAGACAGGGTGCTGAGGATGGCTCATGAAGTAGAGGACGAATTAGGGGAAGAAGGAGTGCCGGTGAAGGCGGTGGTGGTGGCTTGACCGGGAGCCGTGATGCCCGAAGCACCCAGAACCCGCGAAGCGGTGCGCCACAGAATACGCAAATCGAGCCCGAAGCTGAGATGATCCACGTACCAGACATCAAGCGCAAACTTTTGCTCCCAGGAAATGGCGTTACGGCCGTTCACCTGCGCCCAGCCGGTAATGCCCGGCCGTACCTCATGGCGCCGGGCTTGCTCAGGAGAGTACAGCGGTAAATATTGCTCCAGCAGTGGCCTAGGGCCCACCAGGCTAATGTCGCCGCGCAGCACGTTCCAAAGCTGGGGCAGTTCGTCGAGGGAAGTGGCCCGCACCCAGCGGCCGAGCCGGGTGAGACGGTCGGCATCGGGCAGGAGGTGGCCTAGCGCGTCGCGGTGGGAGGTCATAGTCTGCAGCTTGTACAGCACGAAGACTTGCCCGGCCAAACCGGGCCTACGCTGCCGAAACAGCCAAGCACCCTGGTTCTGCACCGCCAGCGTCAACGCCACTGGTACAAGCAAGGGCAGGCTTATCAGCATCAACGGAGCCGCCAAGGCTACATCGAGCAGGCGCTTGCCGTAACGGGCGTACCAAGAAGCAGATGGGGCGACAGTCATGCACAACAAAGCTACTGGTCTGGGCCGACAGATAGCGCAAGTAGTGGCAGAGCGCTAGCTTTGCCGTATGCTCGTTTTTCCCAATGCCAAGCTCAACCTAGGCCTCTACATCACGGGGCAGCGCCACGACGGCTTCCGCAACCTCGAATCGGTGTTTGTGCCGCTGCCCTGGACCGATGCGCTAGAAGTGCTGCCCGCCGCCAAAACCAGCCTCGCCCTCACGGGCATTCCAATTCCCGGTGAGCCAGACACGAACCTCTGTTTGCGGGCCTACGAGCTGCTCAAGACTGATTTCAATCTGCCGCCCGTGCAAATGCACCTGCACAAGCTGGTACCCATTGGGGCAGGCTTGGGCGGTGGCTCCGGCGACGCAGCTTTTGTCCTGCGCGCACTCACCGATTTATTTAAGCTTGAACTGTCCACGGAAGCTCTACAGGCCTACGCCCGCCGTTTGGGCTCTGATTGCGCCTTCTTCATCCGTAATAAACCGGTGTTTGCCTACGAGAAGGGCGACGTGTTCGAGGATATTGCGCTGGACCTGACGGGCGTGGCCTGCAAAGTCGTGTATCCGGGCCTGCACATCAGCACAGCCGAGGCCTATAGTCGCGTAACAGCCCGCCCGCCGCGCCACGAGTTGCGGGCCGCCCTGGCCCAGCCCCTCGAAACTTGGCGAGAAACCGTCAGCAATGATTTTGAGGATGCCTTAACCCCGATTTATCCGGTACTGGGCGAAATTAAGGAGGCCCTGTATGCTGCAGGGGCGGCATATGCCAGCTTGTCGGGGTCCGGCTCGGCCGTGTATGGGCTTTTTCCTGGTTTAGAATTACCACCGCAGGTAGCTTTTCCAACTGAATACACCGTGTGGAATGGCCGTCTGTAAGTCGGCCTAAAACAGAACGACCTGCTAGGTTTACCTAGTAGGTCGTTCTGTTTTACCTCTGCTCTAAGCCATTATAAAACAGCCTCCACTGGCTCGGGCTTGCGCTGGCGGCGCTTGTTCCACTGCTCAATTACGGGGTGAATGAGCACGCTAAAAAGGATGACCACCGTGCCCATGTAGAAGCCAGTCGACATTTTTTCCTGAGCTCCGAAAATGAGCACGGCTAGCAGAATGCCATACACGGGCTCCAGGTTGATGGTGAGGTTGATGACGAAGGCAGAAAGGCGCTTCATCAATTCCACTGAGCTAGAGAAAGCGTACACGGTGCAGCCGCCGGCCAGCACCAGCAGCCACAGCCAGTCGAAGCCGCGCCAGGCGAGGTGTAAGCCAGTGCCATTGGTGAAATATTGGCTGTAGAGCGGGAAGAAAAGCGCAATACTGAGGCAGGCACCGCTCATTTCGTAAAACGTGAGTCGGAGTGGGGAATGGCGCTTCACCAGCTTTACGTTAAGCACGCTAAACAGTGCCGAGAGGCCCGCTGATAAGATGGCCACCAACAGGCCGGCCATCTGGTCAAACTCCGCCTGCGACACTAGGTACAGCCCCACCATAGTCAGCAGGCCTAGGCCTACCTCATACAGCCGAATAGGCCGCCACAAAATCAGGGGCTCTAGGAATGACGTCCAGAGGGCTAGCGTGGCCATACCGGCCAAGCACACGCTCACCGAGGAAAGGCGCGCCGCCAGGAAAAAAGTTATCCAGTGCGCGGCCACCAGCACCCCAACGCCTAACATGCGCAGCGCTTCGCCGGGTGGTACGCGCCACGGCTGTTTCCGAGCCAGTAGCAGCACCGCTAGGCCAGCAGCGGCCAGCAGCGTCCGCCAAAAAACCAGCTCCACCGGCGGCACTGAAATCAGCTTACCCAAGATGGCCGTGAAACCCCAGAGCAACACAATGAAATGCAGGCGAAGGTAATCTTTGAGCATAGAGGGGAAGAAGTGAAGAGGTGACTTAGTGATGAAGGGGATTTGATGTACTAGTGGCCTAGGCTGCACGTATGGCACTGTTGGCGCCGACAGAACATCAAACTCACTTTATCACTTAGTCACTCAACCACTGTTATTGCGGAACGACGCGGTAGAGGATCAGGCCAATGCCGGTAAAAACAATGCTGGGCACCCAGGCGGCCAGCAGCGGTGGCAGCGTGCCTACTGAGGCCAGGTTGCGGCTCAGAATCACGAAAATGATGAACACGAAGGCTAGCACGAAGCCCAGCGCAATCTGCCCACCCACGCCGGCGCGGCTTTTGCGGGCGCTCATAATCACCCCAATCACCGTGAGGATGAACATGGCGTAAGGGTAGGCGTACCGCTCGTACTTTTCGCTCAAGTAGAGCTGGGTATCGTCGGCGCCGCGGTCAATTTTCTGCTGAATAAAGCGGTTGAGCTCCGGCAGGGTAAGAGTTTCGGCGAGGCGGTACGTGCTGGCGAAATCCTTGGGGTAGAGGTTAAGCGTGGTGTCGCGGGCGGGAATGCTTTTCAGGGTTTCCTTTTCGCCATTGAAGGTGCGGAGCAACTGCGGCGTCAGCTTCCAAGCGTGCTTGGTTGAGTCCCAGCTAATGGCTTCTGCGGTGAGGCGGCGCTTGAGCAGGGTGCCTTCTACGGTTTCCAGCGCAAACTTGTAGCCCACGTTGTTCACGTTGTCGTAGCTCTCCATGAAAGCGTAGGAGTTCGGCCCGATCTTAAAGTGCACGTTGCGCCCACTGAAGCGGTAGGGGTTCTTGATATAGGCCTTCTCGAACTGCACGCGGGTTTTATTGGCAATCGGAATCAGCCAGCCCGTCATGGCCATGGTGAGGGCGCCTAGAATGGCGCTACCCATCACGTAGGGCAGCAGAAACCGTTTGAAGCTGATGCCCGACGCCAGCATGGCCACCACCTCGGTACGCGACGCGAGCTGCGCCGTCACAAACACCACCGCAATAAACACCGTGATGGGGGAAAGCAGGTTGGCGAAGTACGGGAACAGGTTCACGTAATACTCCGAAATGATCTGCCAGGCCCCCAGGTCGTGCTGAATAAAGTCGTCGTTCTTTTCCGTGAAATCAATCACGCAGATTACGGACACCAGCAACACCACCGTGAAGAAAAACGCGGTGAGAAACTTCTTAAGAATGTATTTATCGAGCAGCCTCATGGATAGCAGATTACTGCTGTTTTAACGAATATATCGGCTGTAACGTGCGCTGCCGCCGGAGCCATACGTATCGGGCTGCTAAGATGGCCAGTAAAGTGCCCAGCTTTACGCATGCCGCTTGTGCTCCCGGGAACATAGGAATTGAGGTTAGATCCAACGGCGGGTAAATTGTCCAACCCTCCACAGCAGGAGATTGGATAGGCCAGCCGTAATAAGGCCACCAATACTCAGGTTGAGACATGGAAACTACTGGGCCTAGATTAAATGCTTTAAACCAAGGATTGCTTACCTAATGGATAAGTGTACCCATTAGGTAAGCAACCAGCAGTAGGGTAAGTAATTGCCCAGCCAACTGTCTGTTCGACAACGCAGATTTAAGCAGAGGACGCTTTCCGAAACCGTAAGCTAACAAGTCTGCTGCTAACAGTACTAGAACGGCTGAGGCAAACCCAATCCAGAGCGGAGCAAGGCGAAATGTGATTTGAAAGAAGATCAATTCCGGCTCTTGTGCTTGAATAGAAGTTTGAATACTGGTGTTGAAGATCAGACTATCAGCATCTGTTTCGGAATCATCTAGAAAAAACCAGCCAAATAGCATGTTAAAATCCGCCGCTATAATCAGGAGACAATAGCTGATTGGTAAGACTATCAGTAGTATCCATAAAAGGGTGCGAAGCAGGCGATGTATAGCGGGCGACATATTCCCAAGGACTACAATCGTGTCATCACCTGTTTCACCATTTTCTCTTTCCACTCGCGGAAGGTGCCGGCTAGGATTTGCTGCCGGGCTTGCTTCACCAGCCACAGGTAGAAGCTCAGGTTGTGGATGGAGGCAATTTGTGGCCCCAGCATCTCCTTGCTCTGGAACAGGTGGCGCACGTAAGCGCGCGAATAGAACGTGCTCACGTAGCCGCCTAGCTCGGCGTCAATCGGCTCAAAGTCCTCGGCCCACTTCTTATTGCTGATGTTCATGATGCCCTGGGTGGTGAACAGCATGCCGTTGCGGGCGTTGCGAGTGGGCATCACGCAGTCGAACATATCCACGCCCAGCGCAATGTTCTCAAGGATATTGGCTGGCGTGCCCACGCCCATCAGGTAGCGGGGCTTATCCTGGGGCAGAATGTCGCAGACGATTTCCGTCATCTCGTACATCATTTCCGCGGGCTCGCCCACGCTGAGGCCCCCGATGGCGTTGCCCTCGCGGCCCTGCTCGGCAATAAACTCCGCCGACTTTACGCGCAAGTCTTTGAACGTGGAGCCCTGCACAATAGGGAAGAGGGTTTGCGAGTAGCCGTAGTGACCCTCGGTGCTGTCGAAGCGCTGGATGCAGCGCTTGAGCCAGCGGTGGGTCATGTCAAGGGAGCGGGCGGCGTAGTCGTACTCGCAGGGCCAGGGCGTACACTCATCAAAGGCCATGATGATGTCGGCCCCGATGGTGCGCTGGATGTCCATTACGCCCTCCGGCGAGAATAGGTGTTGCGAGCCATCAATGTGAGAGCGAAACTTTACGCCTTCCTCCTTGATCTTGCGCGTGCCACTCAGCGAGTACACCTGATACCCCCCTGAGTCGGTGAGGATGGGCCGGTCCCAACCGTTGAACTTATGTAGGCCACCCGCTTTGCTCAGCACGTCTAGGCCAGGGCGCAGGTAGAGATGGTAGGTGTTGCCGAGAATAATCTGGGCCTGAATATCATCCTTGAGGTCGCGCTGCTGCACGGCTTTCACGGTGCCCGCCGTACCTACGGGCATGAATATCGGGGTTTCGATGGCGCCGTGGTCGGTGTGCACTACGCCGGCGCGGGCTTTGGTATGCGGGTCCTGAGTTACTAAATCGAAGGTCATGGAAAGTCGGTTGCCGGTTGCCGATTATGGGGTGCCCGCTGACCGACGTTCTTTCCAGGAACAATCTGGCAGCTGGTACTCTACAATTGGCAACTGATACAAATACAAAGGTACTCTGCCCACCCCGAATGCCTACTTTTGCGCACTAATTCACGTTCTGCGCTTTGTCTTTCCACGTTTCCCCGGCCCTAGGCCTGTTGCTGCTGAGTATAGTAGTGCAGCTCTATTACCTGGCCTACTACTTTTTGCCCTTTGCCCGCCGCCCCCCGGAGCCAACTGAAGGCCCAACCCCGGAGCCCGTATCGGTGCTGGTGTGTGCCCACAATGAGCTGGACAATCTCCGGCGGTTGCTGCCTCTGCTGCTTCAGCAAGACTACCCCGCCGGCTTCGAGATTATTCTGGTAGATGACCGTTCCGAGGATGACACGTTTCTGTATGTGCAGCAACTCACGCAGTATTATCCGCACGTCCGGATGGTTACGGTCAAGAGCACGCCTGACGGTTTGTCACCAAAAAAATATGCCCTGACGCTGGGCATAAAAACAGCTCGTAATTCGCGCCTGCTGTTCACCGATGCCGACTGTATTCCGGCCACCAATCAGTGGCTCAACTATATGCAGCGCGGCTTTGGCCGCCCGGCCGATATGGTGGTGGGCTACTCGGCCTACGCCCCGGAGCCGGGCTTCTTAAATAAGCTGATTCGGTTTGAAACCTTCCTGACGGGGGCACAGTATTTGTCTTTCGCATGGCGTGGCTTTCCCTATATGGGAGTTGGGCGCAACCTGGCCTACACGCGTCAAGTCTTTCATTCTACTAAGGGCTTTGCCTCTCACATCCGCAGCCTTGGCGGCGACGACGACCTGCTTGTGCAGGATGCCGTGACCCAAGGCGCGCGGGTAGCAGTGGTGGCCGAGCCGGGGGCGCACACGCTGAGTGAGCCGGCGCAAACGTGGGGAGCGTGGTGGCATCAGAAGCGCCGACATCTTTCCGCAGGGCGGCAGTATAAACTCTCTGACCGTCTCCGGGTTGGTATGTTTATAGGCACCAACTTGGTTTTCTACGGCACGGCAATCGGCCTGCTGTTTTCCCCGCTCAATTGGGTATCTTTGGCTATAGCTTGGCTATTTCGTACCGTGTGCGTCACGGTGGTGTATACCCAGCTTGGCCGCCGGCTCGATGACCGGTTGCCGCTAGCGTGGCTGCCTATTCTCGACGCTGTCTATTTTTTTTATTATCTCGCTCTGGGAATCTCGCTGTTCCTCTACCGCTCTCTCCGATGGAAGTAAATAATCAGGAAAAACAGTTCTCCGCCAAAGCCAAGCATGACTTCAAGCTGATTCGGGCCGCCGTTGAGCAAAGTGATGAAAAGGCTTACGCTGAGCTGATGCAGATCTACAAGAAGCCGGTGTATCACGTGGTGCTCAAGATGGTGCGCAACCCCGATGATGCCGAGGACCTGACCATTGAAGCTTTCGCGAAGGCCTTTAAGAATCTGCACAAGTTTAACCCGGAGTTTGCCTTCAGCACCTGGCTGTTCCGCATCGCCACCAACAACTGCATCGACTTTATTCGCAAGAATAAAATCAAAACGATGTCGATTGACTCGGCCATCAAGATTGATAACGGCGACGAAATCACCATCGACTTCCGTGACCAGAACCTGAACCCGCAGGAGTCGGCCATCAAGAACCAGAAGATCGAGATTATGCAGCACGTGGTATCACGGCTGCCCGAGAAATACCAGCGCCTTGTTACCCTGCGCTACTTTGATGAGCTCAGCTACGAAGAAATTGCTCAGGAGCTGAAAGCTCCCCTCGGCACTGTAAAAGCGCAACTGCACCGCGCCCGTGAGTTGCTCTATGACATGGTGAAGAACAAGAAAGAAATCATCTAGTGATAGAAGCCCTGGCCTAGGCCAGGACTTTTTTTGTCTGGCAGGTATAGCTCATTGATAGTGGTACCCCTACTGATTTACTTCATACTGCCATTAGCTGGGGTCTGGGTCTATTGGAACTTGTGCCACCGAATGAGCAAGCAACTGATGGTGCCGTCGTGGCATTTGTTGGTGGTGATGGCCACCTATGGTGGCTGGTTAATGGTGGCATTAACTGGCATGTTTTGGCAATGGTCGGGAATGGCTTCACTAGGGCTGTTGTACCTACTAGTTGTTGCCCCTGTCCTTATGCTCGTTATAGCAATTCGGACAGCACGGCTCACGCAACTTTCCCGGTATCACCGCTGGATTTTTAACGCTAGCGTGCTTTACCTGCCTATAGCTGCTGGGTTGATTATCAGCGCAGTGCTACTAAGTAAGTGAGCTTGTTTTCACTATGACCAGGGTTTTTCAATAGGAAGCCGTGAAAGACAGCCACTATCTTTGCGCCCACGATGGATATTATCAACCACTACTTCCCCCACCTTACCGACCAGCAGCGGCGGTTGTTTCAGCAGCTTGAGACGGAATTCCGCAGCTGGAATGAGCGCCTCAATCTGGTCGCCCGCACCGATGTCGACAACCTGGCCGAGCGGCACTTTCTGCACTCGTTGGGTATTGCGAAAGTGGTAGAGTTTCCGGCTGGTGCGTCGGTGCTGGATGTAGGTACGGGAGGTGGCCTACCGGGCTTGCCGCTGGCTATTCTATTTCCAGAGGTGAAGTTTCATCTGGTTGATAGCATCGGTAAGAAAATCCACGCCGTGCAGGAAATGGCCCGCGACCTAGGCCTGTCCAACGTCACGGCCGAGCAGATCCGGGCAGAGCAGCTACGCCCCAAGTACGATTACGTGGTGAGCCGTGCGGTAGCGCGGTTGGCCACTTTTCACACCTGGATTGCCCACCGCTACAAGCCTAATGGCTACGCTAACAGCGGTCTGTATTACCTAAAAGGCGGCGACCTAACAGAGGAAATTGAGGAATCGGGCCTAAAAGCCACTATTCATGACCTGCAGGATTTCTATCAAGAAGAATTCTTCGAGACCAAAAAGGTAGTGTACGTGCCCGCTAACTCTGCCAAGCAGCGCTAGGCCACTTCGCAACCAGTTTCACCAGAACGCTCCAGGTTTAGCCACAGCCTGGGGCGTTGTACTTTCTGGCCTAGCAAATTCAAAAAACATTACCGGAATCTGTATGAGTTTTTGTATAGTTGATATATCAACTATATTGGTATCAACTAGCTGTTATATGACTGTAGATACCCCAACTCAAACAGTGCTCTATACATTAGAGCAAGCCATTAAAGCGTACCGCAAGCTGTGTCAGCACAACCTAGATGCCGTAGCAGACGACCTAACCGTAGATCAGGCCCTTACCCTGATTGTGCTGGAGAAATACCCTGCGCTTAGCCAGCAGCAGATTGCAGAGTTAGTCTTCAAAGACAAGGCTTCCATCACGCGCATCATTGAGTTGCTGACACAGAAAGGCCTGCTCACCCGAGACATACATCCGCAAGACCGGCGCAAGTTTGCCCTCTCCATCACGACACAAGGCAAGCATATTCTGGCACACTTAGCCGATACCATTGCGCTCAACCAGCAAACGGCTCTGGCAGGCCTAGCGGACGAGGAAATTCGGCAATTTCACCAGACTCTGCAGAAAATTATTGCCAACTGCTTGGTGCCACCCGCATGCGCCTAGCCAGTCTAATTCTGCTGATAATGCTATGCGGTGTGGGCTCGGGCGCCGCGCAGTCAACCGTGCAGCAGCGGCTAGCAGCCTACATGCAGGGTCAGCACATCGTCAACCATTTCTCCGGGGTAGTACTGGTTACCCGTCACGATTCTGTACTGCTGCACCAAGCCTACGGGCTGGCCGACTACGAGTGGGCGGTGCCTAACACTCTGAACACCAAATTTGCGCTGGCCTCTATCACCAAAACTTTCACGGCCATAGCCGTACTGCAACTAGCAGAGCGAGGCCAGCTGCAACTCACCGATAAGCTCAACAAGTACTTTCCGCGCTTCCCTAACGGGCAGGCAATTTCCTTGCACCAACTCCTCACCCATACCTCCGGGCTAGCTCTGGACTTTGAGACTCAATACCTAGATCATACGGCCGTTTCGCCTGACTCCGCGCTGGCGTTTATTCAGCGGTTACCCGTGAGGTTTGCACCAGGCACCCAAGTGGGCTATAGCAACGTGGGATATTATTTGCTAGGCCAGATCATCGAAAAAGCTTCGGGGGTACCTTATGGCGAATACTTGCAGCGCAAAATTTTGGAAGTAGCCAGTATGACGGATACCGGCTTGAACAGTAACACTGCTTTGGTGCCACACTTGGCGCGGCTTTACTACCGAGAAGGAGCAACGTTTGTGAAGAACCCCTACATCAACTGGCACCTCAACGTAGGCCACGATGGGCTTTATGCAACGGCCGCTGATCTAGCCAAGCTAACCCAGGCGTTGCGCGGAACCAAGCTACTTTCGCAACGCTCGAAAGACCTGATGCTCACCCAGCACAACTCGCACTTCCCGGGTAACGGCTTTATCGACCGGTACGGCTACGGGGTGCTGGTGAATCCGTATTACAATCAGGGGCACTACCTGCTAACTCACAGCGGCGGCTTTTTCGGGGCCATGACAACCTGGGACTGGTACCCCAATGATGATATACTGGTAACCGTATTATCGAATAACGAAGCTGAGTCTCACTGGATCAGCTACGGCCTCGCAGCTATTCTATTCGGGAAAGCGGTGGAAATACCTTACCATCATCAACCGGTTACCATAACTCCCGAGCGCCTATTGCCATTTGCGGGGAAGTACGGCACGGTAACAATTCTTCACACTAACGGACAGTTATACCTGCAAGACACGAATACGCCGTTGGTCCCGGAGTCAGCACGAAAATTTTTTCGCCCCGATAACCCAGACCGCACGGTAGAATTCTTAACTAATGCCAAAGGGCATGTGTATGGGCTGGTCTTAACCAAAGGCGGCGTGAAAGAAACCGTTCTGAAACAGAAGGCCTCTCGTAAGTGAAGCCCGGCGCAGCCGGTAGCAATGGGTATCTACTGGCCTACGCAGGCACTTCTGAAGTCAGGAATGCTACAGCGCGGCGCTCTGAGTAATAGGCCCCGTCAGGAGCGCCCTCCGCGAACCCCACGTGTCCGCCATCAGAAGGCGTTTCCAGAAACACGTAGGGGCTCTTCGCAGCTACTTCCCTCGGAAAGCAGGTGGGAGAGAGGAAGGGGTCGTTCTGCGCATTTACCAGCAAAGTGGGCACCTGAATGTGGCTGAGGTAGCGGCCGGAACTGGAGTGCTCGTAGTAGTCATCCGCTGATTTGAAGCCGTGCATGGGAGCCGTAAAGCGCTCATCAAATTGCGGGAAATCCTGAAGCTGATCTAGGTCGTGCAGATCTACTTGGCCGGGCAGCAGTTCGGCTTTCTGCCGCATTTTGGCGCGCAGGCTTTTTAGAAAACGCTTCAGGTAAATGCGGTTCTCCAGACGGGCTATCTGATAAGAACTAGCCTTCAGATCGGTGGGCACCGAGAAGACGGCGGCGCGTTTCACCTCCTGTGGTACCCGCTCGGGCTTTTCGCCAAGGTATTTCAGCGTTACATTACCACCCGCCGAAAAGCCCGTCAGATATACTCGCCGGTAGCGGCCGGTGCTCAGGGCGTAGCGCACGACAAAATCAAGGTCGTCGGTGTCACCGAGGTGGTAGGAGCGGAGTAGGCGGTTCATTTCGCCGCTGCAGCTGCGGTAGTTCCACGCTAGGGCGTCTAGGCCTGCTTGGTTTAGAGCCCGCACCATACCGCGCACGTACGGCCGGGAAGCATCGCCCTCTAGGCCATGTGATACTATAGCCAACGCATCAGAGGCTTGGCCAATTGGCAGCCGAGACCAGTCTAGGTCCAGAAAGTCACCGTCTGCCGTCTCTATTCGTTCACGCTGATAGCGCACATCAGGCACCGTCCGCCACAGGCTGGGTACGATGGTTTGCAGATGGCCATTGAACAGGTAGAAGGGTGGCTGGTACGAAGAATGAGCAACGAGAGGCATAACGACTACAAGCGGAAAAGTGAGGGCTTCGTCCGATACTTAAATATACGCTATTAAGTATGCATGCATACAACCAGAAGCTGGTTGTTGTTCATTCTCAGTGAAAGCTCCTTGGTTACACTAGTATAATATTGTTGAGTTTGTGGCTGCTAATTGTTTGGAGAAACTATAGATAATACTGTTAATAAATAATGATATATGGATGAGTTTATAAAATGCCATCTAGTGGAAATATTTACTTTTTTCAATAGTGCTCGTATAGCCAAGTCTCAGTCCTAACTCTCTACACTATGAAGACAACAAAAGTATTTCCGCAATTTCTTGTAGCTAGTGCATTGCTGTTCAGTAGTGCCTGCTCAACCTCAAACACAGGTACCGGCTCCGGTACCACATCTGGTAGTTCGGCTGGCACTGGCATGAATACAGAGGCTACCAGTGGCACTGCTGATACGGGTGCTACGCTAGGCACCAACAACCCCGGCACCGATATGCGCTCCAGCAGTTCCTACCCCGGTGTGGCACCCGCTGGCGGAACTGCTGCTACTGACATGACCGCATTTATGAGCACGTTTGCTACCATGCAGGACCCCGTATTTCTGATGACGGCAGCTAGCAGCAACCTACTAGAAATTCAACTAGGCCAGGCTGCCACCCAGCGCGCCTCCAATGCAGATGTAAAGCAGTTCGCTCAAATGATGGTAGACCACCATACTAAGGCTACCCAGCAACTCAAAGGTGTAGCAACGCCACTAGGCGTTACGATGCCACAGACCCTAATGCCCATCCACCAAGCTATGGCCGACAAGGTATTGGCTAAGTCGGGTAAAGAATTTGACGAGGCCTACATGGATGCCATGGAAACCGCGCACAAAATGGATGTGGCCATGTTCGAGGTAAAAGATAAAGCCGCCGATACTCCAACCGTGAAATCCTTCGCCACCCAAACCTTGCCTATGCTTCGTTCACACGAGAAGATGGCTAGTGACCTAGAGAAAAAGGTTGACTAGCAGCTAGAGCTACAAGCTAGGCATGTCACATCACAGCTGAAGTCCCCCGTTTGTACCACTGCAAGCGGGGGATTTTTAGTTGCCGGCGTTTCTAGGCCAGGTATAGCACGTTTTCTGAATGAAAGTGTCAACGTAGCGTGGTATTGCTCAGCCGATTCGCATTGAGGGTTTGCTATTTCAAACCAAACCCTTACCTTTGCCAACCCAATTGAATTGATTCCGAGCAGAAGACCATTTTTCTTAACCCATGGCAAATCATAAGTCGGCCCTGAAGCGCATCCGCTCCAATGAAGCGAAGCGCGTGCTGAACCGTTACCAGGCTAAATCCACTCGCACCGCTATCAAGAAGCTGCGTGCTACCACTGATGCTACGGCTGCTCAAGAGCTGCTGAAGAAAGTATCGTCGATGCTGGACCGCTTGGCCAAGAAGAACATCATTCACAAGAACAAAGCCGCTAACAACAAGTCGAAGCTGGCTAAGTTCGTGAAGACGCTGGCTGCCTAAACGGCAAATCTGGCGTTTCTGCTCTTGTATAGAAAAGGCTCCGTGCTGCAGCGCGGAGCCTTTTCGCGTGTAAACTAGCCTAGGCTACTAGCCCAGCCTAGTAACAGATTGGTAAACGGTGTTGAAACTTATACTCGCGTCTAGCACGGCTGAGGTTATTTGTTGTACCTAGGCCAGTCGTTGGCTCTGCTGACCTGCTGTTCCAGTTTGGTCTGGCGACAAAACACGAGGGTGCCTTACAACACCCTATAAATAATCTGACTTCATAGAAAAAGCCCGGCCGAGTTATCGACCGGGCTTTTTCTATAAGAAGATAAGAGGCCTAGGCCACGCTTACTTTCACCATGTTGGTTTTGCCCTTTTCATTGATGGGCATGGAAGCGGTGTTGATGAATACGTCGCCCTTTTGCAAGTGTCCGGAAGCCGTGAGAGCATACTTGATGTCCGAAACGGTGCCGTCGGTGCTGATCATGCGGTCGTAGTAGAAGCCGCGCACACCCCAAATTAGGCTCAGCGTGGTCAGCAGAGAGCGGTTGTCGGTAAAGATGAAGATGTTCGCTTTGGGCCGATACTTGGCAATTTGGAAGGCCGTATAGCCGCGGTGCGTCATGCCGGTAATAGCTTTGGCGCCGGTGTTCTTGGCCAAGTGGCAAGCCGCCGACAGCACGCTGTCTACCATAAACGTCGGCGACTCAGGCGTAATAGGGAACCAGTGATTGTACAAGCTTGGCATCCGGGTCTCCACGCTCATAATAGTGCCCACCATCGAGCGGATAACCTCTGCGGGGTAAGCACCCACGGCAGTTTCAGCGGACAGCATTACGGCGTCGGCTCCGTCGATTACGGCGTTGGCCACGTCGCTGGTTTCGGCGCGGGTGGGGCGGGGGGCCGTAATCATGCTCTCCATCATCTGAGTAGCTACGATAACGGGCTTACCGGCCTTGTTGCACTTCTCCACAATCATCTTCTGCGCCATTGGCACCTCTTCCATCTTCACCTCCACGCCCAAGTCGCCGCGGGCCACCATTACGGCATCGGTGAGGGCAATGATTTCGTCGAGGTTCTTGAGACCTTCCGGCGTTTCAATCTTGGCAATTACCTTGGCCGATTTGCCGCTCTCGGCAATCAGGCTCTTGATGAAGCGAATGTCTTCGCCGCGGCGAGCAAACGAAAGAGCAATCCAATCTACGTCGTTCTCCAGGCCAAACTTCAGGTCTTCGATGTCCTTATCGGTCATGGAAGGGGCCGATACTTCCGAGTCGGGGAGGTTGATGCCTTTGCGGGGCTTTACGGTGCCACCGTAAATAACTTCCACGTCTACTTCCTTGTCGCGGTCGGTAGCCAGTACGCGCAGCTCAATCTTGCCGTCGTCGATCAGAATCATGTCGCCGGGCTTCACGTCGCGGGCTAGGCCTAGGTAGATAGTGCTCAGGCGCGTAGCCGTGCTGATTTCCTTTTCGCCACACACCAACTTAATTCGGTCGCCGGGCTTGATTTCCACAGCACCACCCTCTACTTCGCCCAACCGGATCTTAGGGCCCTGCAGGTCTTGGAGCAGGCCTACGTGGGTGCGCATGTCCTTATTGAGGCGACGCACCGTGTTGATTACCGACAGGTGGTCTTCGTGGCTGCCGTGGGAGAAGTTCAGACGAAACACATCCACGCCTTCGCGGATGAGCATGCCCAGCTTTTCATAGGTATTGGAAGCGGGGCCAACGGTGGCCACAATTTTGGTCTTATTAAAATGCGGGCGAGGTTCCATGCAGTAAGGTATGGCTGGTTGAAAAAGTTGAGGTATCGGTTCCGAAGCGGGCAGCCGCGCAGCAAAGGACCTTCTTACGTGAGCACCCGACGCAGAATCAAGAGCTCTGTTGCAGGTGTGGCAGACGTAAGAAGGTCCTTCGCGGTGTGCGCTAGGTCAGAAATGACGCAATGGAAGCTCAAAAGAGCAGATTTTCTTTGAATTTTAGGTCATTCGGGTCCAACTGACTTACCAGTTGCACCTCTGGCAGAGCCGTTAGGCAGGAGAGCAGGGCTTCAGCCGCCAGCGCCCCCGTCCCATTGCTCACCTGCAGCAGATAATCGTACTCTTTTATGTCGGGGGCCAAGAATGGCTTTTTCAGGGGAGAGGGATCAACGGAGCGGTTGCGTAGCAAGCGTAACGTAAAGTGCTCCGTGGCATGCAGGTAGTTGCTGATAACGAGGCGTCCACGCGTGAGCAGGTCGTAAATCAGGTCTTGCTGTTTCACCAAACGTAGGTGCAGCAGGCGGTTGAGCGTCCAGGCTAGGGTGTGCTCCCGCGAAGACGAAACGAGCCCGAACAAGTCGAAGTCGCAGTCATATTCTACGTCTAGCGTCAGGGTTTTCATAGGGTGTGATAGGGGGCGGAGAAGGCAAATTTAAGCAGCCGAGCGGCCCTGTGGAACCTCCACGGTCATAATCTTGTACCCGGAAGATTAGGGGGGCGAAGTTTGACAATGTTAGGGAAGATGGTGTTATTTGTGCCGAGTTTTCCTTAAACCCCCACGGAAATGTCTGAAATTGCAGAAAAAGTAAAAGCCATCATCATCGATAAACTCGGCGTAGAAGCTTCTGAAGTAACCCCCGAAGCTAGCTTCACCAACGACCTGGGTGCTGACTCGCTGGACACCGTTGAACTGATCATGGAGTTCGAAAAAGAATTCAACGTGTCTATCCCCGACGACCAGGCCGAGAACATCGGTACCGTGGGCCAAGCCATCAGCTACCTCGAAGAGCACGCCAAGTAGTCTAAGGCAAGCTCTTTACCCTTTTGAGTGCTTACCGGCCGGCTCGCCGCCGGCCGTTTTGCTTTCTTACCATTCCTTTCTTTCGCTTCTCTGAGCCAGCCTATGTCTCTTCGGAGAGTTGTCGTGACCGGCCTGGGTGCTATTACCCCGCTCGGCAAAACCGCCCCCGCCTATTGGGAGGGCTTGAAGGCCGGCGTTAGTGGCGCCGCGCCCATCACCCGTTTCGATGCCACCAAGTTCAAGACTCGCTTTGCGTGTGAAGTGAAGGATTACAATCCGGATGACTACTTCGAGCGCAAAGAAGGTCGGAAAATGGACATCTTCACCCAGTTTGGCCTGATTGCCGCCGATGAGGCCATTCAGGATGCCAACCTAGAGGGAGTGGACAAAGACCGCGTCGGTGTCATCTGGGGCTCCGGTATCGGGGGCCTTACTTCCCTGCAAGCTGAGTGCATTGCCTTCGCCAACGGCGACGGTACCCCTCGCTTCAATCCTTTCTTCATTCCGAAGATGATTGCCGACAGCGCGTCGGGCAACATTTCTATCAAGCACAAATTCCGCGGTCCGAACTTCGTGACGACCTCGGCTTGCGCGTCTTCCTCTGACTCCATCATCTCTGCTTTCAATTACATTCGCCTGAACATGGCCGATGTAATGGTAACCGGCGGTTCCGAAGCAGCTGTCACTGAGTCGGGAGTGGGTGGGTTCAACGCCCTCAAGGCCATGAGTGAGCGCAACGACGCCCCCGAGCTGGCCTCGCGCCCCTACGACAAGGAGCGGGACGGTTTTGTTCTGGGCGAAGGTGCCGCTTCCCTTGTGTTGGAAGAGTACGAGCACGCCAAGGCCCGCGGCGCGAAGATCTACGCCGAACTCATCGGTGGCGGTATGTCGGCTGATGCGTACCACATCACCGCCCCCGACCCCGAGGGCAATGGCGTGGTACTCGTGATGCAGAATGCTCTGCGTGACGCTGGTATTTCACCGGCGGACGTCGACTACATCAACACCCACGGTACCAGCACTCCCCTCGGCGACGGGGCGGAGGTGAAGGCCATCCAGAAGGTGTTTGGTGAGCATGCCTACGACCTGAACATCAGCTCTACCAAGAGCATGACGGGTCACCTGCTGGGTGGAGCCGGCGCCATTGAGGCAGTGGCCTGCATCTTAGCTATGCAGCACAACATTGTGCCGCCCACCATCAACCACTTCACCGACGACCCCGAACTGGACCCCAAGCTGAACTTCACGTTCAACAAGGCCCAGGAGCGCGAGGTGAATGTGGCCATGAGCAACACCTTCGGGTTTGGTGGCCACAATACGTCGGTCATCTTCCGTAAAGTCCGCGACTAATGCCAAGGCCCGGTCAGCCCCTTCCGTTGTTCGGCTTCTTTCGCCGGCTGCTGGGCCATGACCGGGCCTTTCGGCAGGCTATAGCCACCGTTACGGGCAGCACGCCGGATAACATCCGGTTGTATCATCTGGCGTTTACGCACTCCTCCATTATTCGGCAGCAGCCGGAAGTAGGGCGGCATCAGAGTAACGAGCGACTAGAGTTTCTCGGCGACGCGGTGCTGGGCACGGTGGTAGCCGAGTACCTGTTCCGCAAGTTTCCGTATGAGCAGGAAGGCTTCCTGACGGAGATGCGCAGCCGCATCGTAAACCGGGAAAGCCTCAATGGTTTGGCCCTGAAGCTAGGACTAGATAAGCTGGTGCAGCTCGACCCCGCCCAAGGCCGCGCAGCCCGCTCACGCTCCGTAAACGGTAATGCGCTGGAGGCACTGGTAGGAGCCATTTACCTTGACCACGGTTACAAAACGTCGCGCAAGTTTGTACTCAGCCGCCTGATTAAGCCCTTCGTGGATGTGAAGTCGATGACGACTACCACCACCAACTTCAAGAGCAAGCTGATTGAGTGGGCCCAGCGCAACGGTAAAATCATGCGCTACGACCTCACCGGCGAGCCCAGGCCAGGAGGCGTAATGGAGTTTTCGGCTACGGTAGTGATTGATGAAAACGCGGTGGCAACGGGCATGGGCCTTTCCAAAAAGCAAGCTGAGCAGTTAGCCGCTGAGCGCGCGTTGGAGGTGTTAGGCGTCTAGGCCAGTACCCTCATCAGAAAACATAAGCTCTGGCGTTTGTCAGGGCTTTTTGCGTTTTAGGAGTGGCCTAGCGGCAACCTGAACCGAGGAAATGGAGTTGTTTTGCAGAACGTACTTCCCTTCCGAACTATGAGAATTGCCGGCGCCGCCATCAACCAGATACCTTTCGACTGGACCCATAACCTGCGGACTATCCGCGAAGCCATTGAGCAAGCTAAAGCCTCGGGCGTAGAGCTGCTCTGCCTGCCTGAGCTGTGCCTCACGGGCTACAACTGCGAAGACTTGTTTTTGAGCGACTGGCTACCGCAGTCGGCGCTGGAACACTTGCAGCAGGTGCGCCCCTGGACTGATGGTATCTGCGTGGTAGTAGGCCTGCCGGTGCGCCTAGGCCACCGGACGTATAACACGGCCGCCGTACTGCGCGACGGCCAGATTCTGGGGTTTGCGGCCAAGCAGTTTCTGGCTAACGACGGGGTGCACTACGAGCCACGCTTCTTCTATCCGTGGCCTGCGGGCGAAACTACCACTGTGCAGTGGGAAGGGGAGGAGTGGACGCTAGGCGACATGATCTTTGAGCATAAGGGTGTGAAGTTCGGCTTTGAGATTTGCGAAGACGCTTGGCGGCCTGATGATGTGCGGCCGGCGTGCCGGCTTATGGGGCGGGTTGATCTGATTGTAAATCCCTCGGCCAGTCACTTTGCCATGAGCAAGACAGACCTGCGGTACAAGCTGGTGCTCAATGCCTCGCGCAACTTCAACTGCACCTACCTCTACGCCAACCTGCTGGGCAATGAAGCCGGCCGCATCATCTACGACGGCGAGATTCTGGTGGCCCGTAACGGGCACTTGCTGCTGCGTAACCAGCTCATGAGCTTCAAGGAGGTGGATATGGAGTGCGTAGACGTAGACTTTGCTACCGAGCAAGTGCGCGCCGAGGAAATCCAGCCCCTACCAGCCCCTAATGAATACCGCGAGCTAAACCAAGCCCTGAGCCTAGGCCTGTTCGATTACCTGCGCAAAGCCCGCAGCCGTGGGTTCGTGCTCAGCCTAAGCGGCGGCGCCGACTCCGTGATGTGCGCCGTGGCAGTAGCCGAGCTGGTGCGCTTGGGTACTGCCGAACTGGGCACGGCCGAATTCATGCGCCGGGCTGGATGTTTCACCGCCGAAGACATTGAGCAGCTAGCTGGCCCTGTGGCACCCGTGCCCGACCAAAACGCGCCGGGCCCCAAGGACGCCTCGCACTCCGAGCCCGACCAAGAGCAGGCCCGAGTAAACCGGGAGCTGACGGGCCGCTTGCTCACCTGCGCCTACCAAGGCACTGTCAATTCCTCCGACGATACCTTCAACTCCGCGAAAGAGCTGGCTGACTCCATCGGGGCCGTGTTCTACAACTGGACTATCGACGATGAGGTGACGGGCTACGTGGGCAAGATTGAGCACGCCATTGGCCGCGAGCTAACCTGGAAGACTGACGACCTGACCTTACAAAACATTCAGGCACGGGTGCGCGCCCCCGCCATCTGGATGCTGGCCAACATTCAGAACGCTCTACTGATAACTACCTCTAACCGCTCAGAAGCCAGTGTGGGCTACTGCACCATGGACGGAGACACTGCCGGCTCCATTTCGCCCATTGCCGGTGTTGACAAGGCGTTTGTGAAAGATTGGCTGCGCTGGGCCGAAACAGCGTTGAATTACCCCGCGCTGCGTCACGTGAATGCTCTGCAGCCAACTGCCGAGTTACGTCCTCTGGAAGACAAGCAAACTGACGAGCGCGACCTGATGCCGTACCCACTGCTCAACCGCATTGAGCGGCTGGCCTTCTACGACCGCCTTAGCCCACGGCAGGTATTCAACGTGCTGAAAGAAGAGGAATCCGCCACCGACCCAGAGCTGCTGAAAACCTACGTAAAGCGCTTCTACAGTCTCTGGAGCCGCAACCAGTGGAAGCGCGAGCGATTCGCCCCAGCCTTCCACCTCGACGACTATAACGTGGACCCGCGCTCTTGGCTGCGTTTCCCCATTCTTAGCGGCGGCTACACCGAGGAGTTGAATGGGCTATAGTTGCTTGCGGGGCGGAGCTAGGCCTTAGCGCTGACTAGCAATGTTATTTCTTACAAAATGACGTTGCTAGTCAGTGCTATATGAAAAAAGTGAGAGGACGGGCGCAAGTTTTCCGTGTTAACTTGGCCTAAGCAGATGTAACCTCAGTAGTCGCGGGAAAACGGGTGCTGAGCAGGCGTCGTTTCTATCGTTTAGTTCTCGCTTCATTAGTGTATACTCTTCCGCTGCCTGCTGTTCACAGCGTCCTGCCTCTTGCGCCGGTTGCCCCTGCTTCTGCCGATGCCGAGCTGGTGGCGCAGTTGCAGCAAGGGAGTGAGGAGGCGTTTCGGACGCTGGTGGAGCGCTACCAAAATCGAATTTACCGCACGGTATTGGCTTTGCTACGCTCACCGGAAGACGCCGAGGACGTGGCGCAGGAAGTGTTCGTGGAAGTCTACCAGACGATTGGTCGTTTCCGGGGCGAGGCTGCCCTGAGCACGTGGCTGTATCGGTTGGCTACTTCGCGGGCTCTGAAACACCAGCAGCGGGCCCGGGCGCAGAAACGTTTTGCTTACTTCACTAGCCTGTTGGGCTTCAACAACCAAGTGCTGCACGAGCCGCCAGATCATTCGCACCCGCAAGCGCAACTGGAAGGGCAGCAGCAAGTAGAAATACTCCGCGCGCACATTGCCCGCTTACCCGGCCATCAACAGGTGGCCTTCACGCTGCGCCACGAGCAGGAATTGAGCTACGAGGAAATAGCAGCGGTTCTCCAGACCACGGTGCCGGCCGTAGAGTCCCTGCTGTTTCGCGCCCGCAAAACCCTTCGCACCCACCTTTCGCTTCCTTTGCACCATGCCTGATTCAGCCCCGCGCCCCACTGCCGACGAAGAATGGGAAAACCTGCTGCACCAATGGCGCACGCAGCCAACTGCCCAACCCCGGCCTTTCTTCTACAATAGGGTACGCGCCCGGCTCACCGGCGAGGTAGCAAGAGGGCCTCAGCCGCTACCCGTGTGGCTACGGTGGCCTAGCTACGCCGTCATGCTGGGCATCATACTACTGCTAAGTGGTGATGGGGCTGTGGAGCGCTCCGTTGAGCCAGCCAACCACTACCAAATATATTCTGGTGGTCGGTAGGCCTTATGCTCGTCTGCTGCTAGGCCACCTGCCTGGTTCCGCGCTTGCCTTGCAGTACCACACTAGGCGCAGCTAAATCTGTTTCCGTACTTTCGAGCCTTATTCTTCCTTTTCTGCTTATGAGCTTTCTGAGCGCCATTCTTTGGAGCCCCGACCCCGATATCGTAAACATCGGGCCACTGACGTTGCGTTGGTACGGGTTGTTATTTATGTCGGGCTTTGTGGTCGGCACGTTCATCCTGTCGCACGTGTACAAGTCGGAGCGCACGTCGCCGCGCTGGGTTGATGTCATTACCATTTACGTGCTGCTTGGCACGGTGCTAGGCGCCCGGCTAGGCCACGTGTTTTTCTACGATTGGGCTTCCTACAAAGACCAGCCCCTGGAGATTCTGAAGATCTGGCATGGTGGCCTAGCCAGCCACGGCGCTACCATTGGTATCATCTTCGCCGTGTGGCTGTTCAGCCGCAACAATAAGTTTGACGTGCTCTGGACCCTCGACCGCATTGTGCTGGTGGTGGCCGTGGGAGGCGCCCTCATCCGGATGGGCAACCTGATGAACTCCGAGATTGTAGGCCAGCCGACTGATAAGCCCTGGGCCTTTGTCTTCCCGCGCGACGCAGAGCACCTGCAGCCCTACAGCCCCGACCAGCCCGTACCAGCCGGCTCTTACCAGGTGCAGCGCTTTAAGGATGCCGATGGCAACATCAAAGTAGACGCTCAACCCGTGAGCACCAGCGTTACGCCCGGCAGCGAAATTGCTGTGCCGCGCCATCCCACCCAGATCTATGAATCCCTATTCTGCGTGTTCCTATTCGTGCTCCTCTACAGCATGTGGAACCGGACCAAAGAGCGCACACCACGCGGCCAGCTGTTTGGATTGTTTGTGATTTTGCTATTCTCCTTCCGTTTCCTGGTGGAGTTCCTAAAGGAAGACCAGGTGGCGTTTGAGCGGGGCATGACCCTAAACATGGGCCAGTGGCTGAGCATTCCGCTGGTATTCATCGGACTCTACGTGTTCTGGCGCGCCGGCAAGAACCCTAACAATCCCTATGGCTACGCTCCGCGTGACCTAGGCCAGGAGGACGCCAAAGAAGCCATTACAAGCCGCTAGGCTAGTACCCCCAGAACGACTAAAAGAAACAGTCATGCTGAGCGCAGCCGAAGTACCTCTACCGGCTTCGTTGAGGTAGCTTATCAACGTCAGCATGTGAGATGTCTCGACAAGCTCGACATGACGTTCTTTTAATAAACGCAAAAGGCCCCGCTCTCAGATGAGAGCGGGGCCTTTTGTGCACTAGAAGCTAGGCCACTTAGGGGCGCTTGCCTACGGCGTTGAGGTCTTCGAAGGCCTCTTTCAGGCGGGTTACGAAGGTTTTCTCGCCTTCGCGCAGCCACACGCGGGGGTCGTAGTACTTCTTGTTGGGAGCGTCCTCGCCGGTGGGGTTACCAATCTGGCTCTGCAGGAAGCCTTCATTCTTCTGGTAGTAGTTCTTGATACCATCCCAGAACGCCCACTGCAGGTCCGTATCAATGTTCATCTTGATGGCGCCGTAGCTGATGGCCTCGCGGATTTCCTCCTGCGACGAGCCCGAGCCGCCGTGGAACACGAAGTTGATGGGGCGCTCATCGGTCAGGTTGAACTTCTCCTTCACGTACTCCTGCGAGTTCTTCAGGATAACGGGCTGCAGCTTCACATTGCCGGGCTTGTACACACCGTGCACGTTGCCGAAAGCAGCGGCAATGGTGAAGCGGGGGCTGATTTTGCTGAGCTCCTCGTAGGCGTAGGCCACTTCCGAAGGCTGCGTGTAGAGCTTGCTGGAATCAACGTCTGAGTTATCCACGCCGTCTTCCTCGCCACCGGTTACGCCCAGCTCGATTTCCAGCGTCATCCCGATCTTGTCCATCCGCTTCAGGTACTCCTTGCAGATTTCGATGTTCTCCTCGATGGGCTCCTCCGAGAGGTCGAGCATGTGCGAGCTGAACAGGGGCTGGCCGTACTGAGCGAAGTGCTTCTCGCCGGCTTCCAGCAAACCATCAATCCAAGGCAGCAGCTTCTTAGCGGCGTGGTCGGTGTGCAGAATCACGGGCACGCCGTAGGCCTCTGCCATCAGGTGCACGTGCTGAGCACCCGAGATGCCGCCAGCAATGCTGGCCTGCTGCTTATCATTGGGCAGACCTTTGCCCGCGAAGAACTGAGCGCCACCATTAGAAAACTGGATGATAACCGGCGAGTTTAGGTCGCGGGCCGCTTCCAGCACACCGTTCACCGTATCGGTGCCGGTTACGTTCACGGCGGGCAGGGCAAAGTGGTTTGCCTTGGCGTATTCGAAGAGCTGCTGCACTTCGTCGCCGTGCAGCACACCGGCGCGTAGGCCAGTAAGAGTGGATTGTTCAGCCATTTGCTGGGGGATGATGACGCGGGATAGGGAAGGCCGCGCCGGGTTTCGGAATCAGAAGCCAAACTTAAGGAAAAGAACAGGGCCTATCCACAGCATAACAAGCATCGAGGGCAAAACCTCTCCGCTTACCTACCATGATTAGGCCCCGATAGTACGAAATAGTGGCTTCTAAAACGTGTATTCGTAGAGTGAGCCTTGCTCACTGCTGATGTAAAGAGTGTTGTCGTCGGTGAAAACGGCTCCTTCCGTTTGTCCCGCGCCAGCCAGCGAAATCTGCTGAGGCGTGGCCTTCAGAATATCAGCCAGGCTATTGCCTTCCAGCACAAACATTTCTTGCCGGCCCAGCAGCACCAACCGGCGGCCATTGGGGCTCAGGGCCGCATCCGTCACCTGTCCCGGAATAGCCAGCTTGGTGAGCAGCGTGGCCGTGTAAGAGCCAGGCTGATCGGGTACGGTATATACCTTGCTGGTAGAAGACTGCGCACGGTCTTTGGTGAACAGGTAAATCTTACCCTGGTGCCAGAGTGTAGCTTCGCAGTCGAAATTACGTTCGGCTTTGGCCGGAGGGAAGGCCTTCTGATCGGGGTACTTGAGCTTGATGTCGGCTACCTGATTAGGCGCTTCCGGTTTGAGCCGATGAATGACTAGGTTCTGGCGGGAGTTGTTGTTGTTGCCCACGTCACCGATATACACGTAGCCTTTGTCGTCGCGCGTAACGCTTTCCCAGTCGTTGCTTTCGGTCTGCACCTCAATTTCTTCTAGCAGCTTGCCCTTCGTATCCACTTTGTAGAGGATGGGGCGGTTGCCATCGTCGCCGTGCGTGTAGAAAGAGCCGGGTTGCCCCGTGAGAGCTAGGCCGGAGCTTTCGGGCACCTGGTCGAGGGTGCCCACCTGGTTCAGGTTCTCGATGTCGGCTCCCTTCTTCGATTTCTTGCCTTTCTTCTTGCCGGATTTCTCCTGCTTCTCCGATTTTTCGTTGGATTTTTCTCCGGTTTGAGCTTCAGAACAGCTACTGCTCAAAATAGAGCCTGCAAAAAGGGCGGCAAGGAATAGGATGCGCATAAGGAACAATGAAAGTCAGAAAAAACCGCAGCAAGCCTTGGGCCGCCGCGGAACAGTAGCGTCTGTATACGCAGGTGGGTTGAAATAGTGAATTAGAATTGTGTTAATGACGCCGCTGGCTAGGGAACGGGGTCGTAGCCACTGCTGCCCCAGGGGTGGCAGCGACTGATGCGGCGGAGGGCCAGCTGACCGCCGCGCCAAGGGCCGTACTTTTCAATGGCCTGCACCGCGTAGGCCGAGCAGGTGGGCGTGTAGCGGCAACTGGCCGGCGTGAGCGGCGAAATAAGGTGGCGGTACACCCAGAGCAGGCCTAGCAGCAGCTGGCGAAACAGGTACGACATATGCGCAAATAACCACAACCTGGGGCAAATGATTGCAGCCCCCTGCCTAGGCCACCCGGGGCAGGTGCGGGGCTTTTTGTACCTTCGTTGCCTGGCCTAGCCAGATAATTTCCTCCCCTAATCCACCCCACTATATGCGTAAGAACCACTGGGCGAAAGCCTTGCTGCTGGCGCTGCTGCTGCCTCTCGCGGCCCATGCCGACGAAGGTATGTGGCTGCCTCTCTTCGTGAAACGCCTCAACCAGGCCGACATGCAGAAGAAAGGGCTCAAGCTGACCGCCGAAGAAATCTATGACATCAACCATGCATCCTTGAAGGATGCCGTGGTGCAGCTCGGCGGCTTTTGCACCGGCGAGTTTGTGAGCAAACAAGGCCTGTTGCTGACCAACCACCACTGCGGCTACGACGCCCTGCAAACCCACAGTACGCCCCAGAACAACATCCTGCAGAACGGCTTCTTCGCTACCACCCCCCAGGAGGAGAAGACCAACCCCGGCCTGTTCGTGGATATTCTGGTGCGCATGGAAGACGTGACCAGCAAGGTGCTGGAAGGCGTTACGCCCGGCACGCCCGAGCCCGAGCGCGTAGCGGCCGTACAGAAGCGCCAGCGCGAGCTAGCCGACGCCGCTAAGGAAAACGGCCAGTACGTAGCCTACGTGCGTGATATGTTCGGGGGCAACGAGTACTACCTGTTCGTGTACCAGCGCTTCGGCGACGTGCGCTTGGTGGGCGCTCCGCCAGAAGCAGTAGGTAAGTTTGGTGGCGACACCGACAACTGGATGTGGCCCCGCCACACCGGCGACTTCTCGATGTTCCGCGTCTACGCCGACAAAAACAACAAGCCCACCGCCCAGCCCCAGCCCGACAACGTGCCTTACGTGCCCAAAAAGCACCTGCCCGTAAGCCTGCAGGGCGTGAGTGAAGGCGACTTTGCCATGGTGTTCGGCTTCCCCGGTCGCACCCAACGCTTCCTGCCCGCCGCTGGCCTGCAGATGACCCTCGACCAAACCAACCCCGCCCGCATCAAGCTGCGCGACACTCGCCTGAAGCTGTGGAAAGAAGATATGGACCAGGATGCTACCCTGCGCCTTAAGTACGCCTCGAAGTACGCCGGTATTGCCAACTACTGGAAGTACTACATCGGGCAGAACGAGGGCATGAAGCGCCTGAAAACGGTAGAAGCCAAGCAGGCCGAGGAAAACTCCCTGATGCAGTGGATTGCCCAAGACCAGAACCGCGCCCAGCAGTACGGTGAGGCCCTTAACGCCATCAACCAGGCCTACGCCGGCATGCGCCAGTACAACCTGAGCACCCAGTACGTGAACGAAGCCGCCTTCGGGACGGAAATTGTAACGCTGGCTGCGCGCATGATGCCGCTCTATACTGCTCTGAAAAACTCTCCGACCGACAAGGCCGCCATCAGCAAAGCCGTAGCCGATTTGAAGGAGCCCGTGGCTGAGTATTTCAAAGATTACAGCGCCCCTACCGACAAGAAGGTGTTTGCCGCACTCATAGGCCTCTACATGCAGGACGTGCCCAAAGACCAACAGCCCGACGTGTTCCAGACGGTGCAGAAGCAGTACGGCGGCTCCATGCAGAAGTACGCCGACTACGTGTTCAGCAACTCCTTCCTGACTTCGGAAGCTAAGGTGAATACCTTCCTGGCTAACCCTACGCTGGCCAAGCTTGAAGCAGACCCCGGCTTCAAAACGTATCAGTCGGTGTACTCGAACTACGTGCAGAACATTCTGCCCAAGCTGCAGGGCCTGCAGGCTGGCCTAGGCCGCGCCAACCGCCTCTATGTGGCCGCCCTGCGCGAGAAGAACAGCCAGAAGGTGTACTCGCCCGATGCTAACTCCACCATCCGCCTCAGCTACGGCACCGTGCGCCCCTATAAAGGCCGCGACGCAGTGGCCTACGACTACAAAACCACGGCCCAGGGTATTCTGGAAAAGGAAGATGCCACCAACCCCGAGTTTGTGGTGCCCAAGAAAGAGCTGGAGCTGCTGAAGATGAAAGACTATGGCCGCTTCGCCGATAAGCAGGGCAACCTGCCCGTGGCTTTCATCACCGACAACGACATCACGGGCGGTAACTCCGGCTCACCCGTCATCAACGGCCGGGGCGAGCTGATTGGCATTGCCTTCGATGGCAACTGGGAAGCCATGACCGGCGACCTGGCCTACGACCCCGAGCTGAAACGCTGCATCAACGCCGACATTCGGTACGTGCTCTGGTGCATCGAGAAGCTGGGTGGCGCCAAGAGCCTCGTGGATGAAATGACCATCGTGAATAACGGTCCTAACCCTGGTGTTGGCCCCGCTACCGCCGCATCTGCCACCGACATGAGCGACGTAGAGAAGATGAAGGTAAAAACCGAAAAAGGTGGTAAAACCAAGATCAAGCGTAAGAAAGACGCCGCTATGCTGTAAAGCAGGTCTTGCCCTTTGAATGTGACAAAAAGCCTCTGTGCCAGTCGGTACAGAGGCTTTTTTGTGTCGTTGGTCGAGTAAGCTTGCGGGAGGTAAGGCGTGTGGTTAATTTTCAGCAATAGAATCTTTTATAGTTGTCCAATTTCTATTGATGGTGAAACTATACACGCTGAGCATTCTGCTCTTGATTGGGGTTGGCGCACGTGAAGTACAAGCACAAGTAAGCACACTCGGGACGGGTGGCGCCCGCGCCGCTGGCCTAGGCCAGATAAGCACCGTGCTGGAAAACGATGTGTGGGCCGCTACCAATAACGTGGCTGCCTTGGGTGGCCTAGCGCACCCTACCGTGGGCTTTGGTGCCGCCAATAAGTTTTTGCTGCCCTCTTTGAATACGGCTTCTGTAGCAGTGGCAGTGCCTCTAGGACACCGGGCCACCCCAGCCGGAGCCGTTGCGGGCGTGCCGGGAGCTGTAGCGGGAGCAGAGGTTCCGCGCTTTGGTGTGGTAGGCGTTACAGGCCAACGTTTTGGCGGTAAGCTGTATTCTGAGCAGGCGCTGGGAGTGGCCTACGGGTACCAACTAGGAACCGTGCGGGTGGGGGCCCGAATGGAAGTGTTGCAGATGAGCCTGGAAGGGTTGGGTAGCCGGCGGACAGTGGCCGCCTCGTTGGGCGGGCAAGCCGATATCATTCCGCGCAAACTCACCTTTGGGGCCACACTCTACAACCTAAATCAGGCTCGACTAGCGCCTTACCAAGACGAGCGAGTGCCCACGGTGCTGCGCGCCGGGTTGGGGTGGCATGCTTCGGAGAAAGTGCTGGTGCTGGCCGAAACGGAAAAGGACGTGGAGCAGGATGCAGATTTCAAGGCTGGTCTGGAGTATCGGCCGGTATCGGGGTTAGCGCTTCGCGGCGGCCTCACTACGCTTTCCCACCAAACTACCGGCGGCGTAGGGTACCGAAGTGGTGGGGTGCAGATAGAATACGCGGCAGCTTGGCAGCAGGCCCTAGGCCTAAGTCAGCAGCTGAGCATTGCACTGCAATGGGAAAGGAAGCAGCCATGAGGCGCATCAGCAGGGTGTTCACGGCCCTAGGCCTATTGCTGGGTTGTGCAAACCTGGCGCAGGCGCAGGAGTATCCGCGGCCGGCAGTGCCCGACCTCGACCGACTAACCCAGGAACTGTTTGCTGAGGTGCAGAACGACCAGGTACCGTATGAGGACCTGTACGAAACGCTGCTGCAGTACTATCAAACGCCACTCAACATCAACACCGCCGCCCGTGAGGAATTGCGAGCATTGCTGCTGCTCTCAGAAACCCAAATCACCAACCTGCTCGACCATCGGGGAAAAACGGGCGGGCTCCTGAGCCTATATGAGCTGCAGAGCATCGACGGGTTCGACCTGCGCACTATCTACCGCCTAGCTCCCTTCGTCACGGTGCAGACGCCTGACCCAAACACCACGCGCGGGCCGCTCTGGCAACGGATTCGGCAGGAAGACAACAACGCCTTATTTCTGCGCTACGAACGTGGCCTACAGGCGCGGCGCGGCTACTCCGCCCCCGATACCGTTCGCGGTCGGCCCACCACCCGGTACCTGGGCTCGCCGGATAAGCTACTGGTACGATACCGCGTGAGTCGGGCCCGCGATTTTAGTCTGGGATTTACCGCGGAGAAGGACGCCGGTGAGCCATTGACTTGGAGCCCATCTACCCGTCGCTACGGCGCCGATTTTTACTCGGGCCATTTTCTGGTACAAGAGCGTGGCCGCCTCAAAGCCCTCGCCCTCGGCGACTACCAGTTGCAGTTTGGGCAGGGGCTGTTGCTGTCGTCGGGGCTGGCCGTGGGCAAGGGGGCCGAAACCATTACCACGTTGCGGCGCAGCTCAGTAGGCCTACGGCCATATTCATCGGTGCTGGAGAATTCGTTTTTTCGTGGTGCGGCGGCCACGGTAGCGGTAACTTCTACCCTGCGGGCCACCGGCTTTGCATCCCGCAAACGGGTTGATGCCAGTTTCACGCAGCGCCAAGATACCCTCGGTGATTTCGCTGAGGTAGCGTCGTCCTTGCAGTTGTCGGGCATGCACCGCACCCCATCGGAGCTGGCAAACCGGCAAGTACTCCGCGAAACGGTACTGGGAGGCAACCTCAGTTACGCCAGCCGCAGCGGCGACCTAACATTAGGAATTACGGCCATCAGCACGCAGTTTGATAAACCTTTGCTGCGCCGGCCCGAAGCCTACAACGCCTACGAGTTCAGTGGCCGACACAATTTGGCCATCAGCGCGCACTATAGCTACGTGTGGCGTAATACGCTGCTCTTTGGCGAGACGGCCCGCAGCAGCAGTGGTGGCCTAGGCACGGTCAATGGGCTGCTGGCCAGCTTGGCCCCTAACCTAGATGTATCGGTACTGTACCGCTCTTACGCGCGCAACTTCCATTCCTTCTATGGTAACGCCCTGAGTGAGAACACGCGCAACATCAACGAAAGTGGCCTGTACCTGGGGCTGAAGCTGCGCCCTGTGGCGCGGTGGGAGCTGTCGGCCTACTATGATAAGTTTAGCTTTCCTTGGCTGAAATACCAAGTAGGAGCGCCCTCGCAAGGTCACGACTGGCTGGTGCGGGTAACCTTCAGCCCCACGAAAACCAGCTTGCTCTATGCCCAGCTGCGGCAGCGCACTAAGGCCTACGATGCCGATACGCTGCGCCCGGTGCCTTTGCCGGTGCCCACTCAACGCCGCAGCCTCTTGCTGTTTTATGATGCTAGCCCTCTGCCCCTTCTGAGCCTGCGTACCCGCGTGCAGGGCACCCAGTACCGCGCAGATGAAGGGCCTCGCCGCCACGGTTACGTGCTGGCGCAAGATGTAACCGTAAGCCCACTGCCTCACCTGCGTTTTTCGGGCCGCTATGCTCTTTTTGATACGGATGACTATGACACCCGGCAGTATGTGTATGAGCAGGATGTGCTCTACGCCTTTACAGTGCCCGTACTGGCTGGGCGTGGTACCCGTTCGTATGTGCTCACGCAAGTAGATGTGAACCGCCATCTGACGCTTTGGCTGCGCTACGCCGAAACCCACTACCGCCACCAGCAGGTCATTGGCTCTGGGTTGGAGGAGATTCAGGGGCCGCGTCGCTCCGATATCAAATTTCAGGCTCGTTATCGGTTTTAGAAGATTAGCGTATTGCTGAGAGAAGTGGCCTAGAGTGGCCTACCAACAAAAGAAAGCGGCTCCCCATCGGGAGCCGCTTTCTTTTGTTGGTAGTAGTATAGCTGTCTATTGCTTTAGTAACCGCACCACAGTTGAGCCGTTGGGCATATCGAGGTGCAGGGTGTACACGCCATTGCTGAGGGAGCTTAGGTTCAACGACTGCGTCAGGGTTGCGGCTCCCTTCGTGAGAGTGTGGGAGTCAACCGTGCGGCCTAGGGCATCTGTGACCCGCAGGGTAATGGTACCGCGCTGCGTGTTATCGATTCTAACCGCAAATACGCCTGTGCTTGGGTTCGGGAATACCTCAATGCCCTGCTGAAGAGCAGCGTTTCGCACCGCCGTAATAGTGGAAACGGTCTGGCAGCTTTCGTTGCTGTAACCGGAGTTACCGGTGCTATTGATGGCTCGCACGCGGTAGCAGTAACGGCTGTTAGTACTCACCTGATCGGTGTAGAACGTACTGTTGGCGGGCAGCGTAGCAATGCGGGTAAAGGTCCCGTTGTCGGCGGTGCGTTCCACTTCAAACCCAGTTTCATTAGCGGAGGCATCCAACCAAAGTAGATCAATGGAGGCACGATTATTTGCGCTGACCGGCGCCTGGGTGGTAAGCGAGGTAGGTGCGTTAGGCGCGGCTGCTAGGGTGCACAGCTCCAGCGCCCAGCCCGTGAGCGAGCCTCCATTACCATTCGCGTTATCAGAAATAGTCAGCGTCCAGTTGCCGTTGGCAGGCGAATTCAGCAAGGCGCTGAGTGAATTAGCAGGCCTAACCGTACTACCACTGGTAAGTGGGCAGGCCAAAGCTGTTGGCGCAGCCTCATCAAAAGTAAGGTTCAGGTTGGCCGTGCCAGCGCACAAGCGCGAGAACAGCACCACCCGGACTCCAGCCGGATTGGTGAGAGATATCTCTAGCTCTCCAACATTGGGGTGAGTAATGGCCAGATTACGGATCCGGATGTCTGACACTGGCTCTGTGTTAGTGATGTTGATAATGGAAGAAACGGTAGATGTGCCGGCGGCCGGAATAGTCACTGGTACACTGGCGGCCACCTCCGTCTGGCAGTTTTGTACGCCCGTCTGGAAAGGGATAACAGTTGAGTACGGAGCCGCACCGCAGGTGCCCACTCCGCGCACCCGCAGGTAATAGGTAGTGCTTGGAAGCAGGCTAGCGCCCACCGTGAGTGAAGTGCCAGTAACACCTGTGAGGTTAAGCACCAGGTTGGTAAAATCTGGGTCGGTGGCCAGCTGCACGTCGTAGGAGGTGGCGTTGGGCACGGCGTTCCAGGCCAGGGTGGGGCGCAGCGTGGTGCGGGCAGAAGCTAGGGGAGTAGTGATAACCGCTGGCTGCGTGGTGGCGGGCAACACCGTGAAGCGAAACTGCTGGCGTTGTGTGGTGCCACCGCTAGTGCCCGTGAGCGTAGCGGTGTAGGTGCCCGCCGGGGTTGCCGCTGAGGTATTAATGATGAAAGACGTAGAACTGCCCGGACTCAGGGTGTTACTGCCAAATGTGACGGTAGCGCCGGCAGGCAAATCTGTTGCGCCCAGCGTAACCTCACCAGTAAAGCCCTGCAGGGCCCCTACGGCCACTGGCAGACTCGCCGAACTGGCACCGGGGCACAGTACCGGAATAGCAGGAGCAGCCGTGGCAGTCAGGTAAAAGGTAGGGCCGGTAGGAACTTGAATGGTAAAGTTCTGATTCGAGATATCGAAGAAAATGCTACCCGTAGCCTGCACCCGAATGCGAGCTGTACTGCTGTTGCCTACGCTGGCAGGAATAGTAACTGTTTCCACGCCATCGTTGGGGGTGCCTGCCAGCAGCGTGGTAGGGTAGGTCAGGCCGCCATCAGTAGAAAGCAAAATATCCACGTTGGCGGCATTGATAGGCGCTGCCGAGGTATTGGCCACGTTCCAGGTAACCTGCTGCGGAGCCGTAGCCAGCCACGTAGTAGGCGTGTTGGGCAGCGTGACTACAAAGGGCCCCGCATTGCCAACCACCACTACTTGCATGGAGTCATACTCTATGCCGCCGCCACCCACGCGGTTGTCGCGGGCCACGAGGCGAAAAATCAGGCGCCGCCCGTAGGAAGGTAGTAGCTCTCCAATAGTCTGGGTGTTGTTGACAAGGCTCGTCAGGCGAGGAAAGCTACGGGTAGGGTTGGGCGTAGGAGCGAAGAACCGAAAGATGGGCGCATCGCCCGAGGGGGAATTGGCCGAGCCCGAGGGGCCTAGGTTAAATTGCTCCCAAGAGTATGTGAGGGCGTCGCCATTGGCGTCGGTAGCTGAGCCCGTTAGGACGAAGGGGGTGCTGATAGGAATTGCGTAGTTACGACCGGCGTTTACTACGGGTGGGGTGTTGCCGGTAGCTGTATTTACGGCGCAGTTTCCCGCTCCCGTGATGTGCGCTACAATCTGGTCAATGCTCCGTGAGTGAAAATAGGGGTCGGAGTTGGCCTGCAGGTTGTCGTTGCTGCAAATGCCGGCGTAGGCCATAATACTCGTGCCCGAGCCCGGCTCATAGGCGGAGAAAGCAGCGCGGTTGCCGCCCCCACAGTTACCACTCACGCTGTTGAACGTGTGGTCGGCCCCAAACTGGTGGCCAATTTCGTGCGCTACAAAATCAATATTGAAAGCATCGTTAATGGGAGCCGGCAGGCCCGTTACGCCCCTGGCTTTGCCTTGAGTAAAGCTGGCATTGGTGGGCAAGCACACAGAGGGCCGCTGGGCAATACCGCCGCCGCCCGTGCTGAATACGTGCCCGATGTCGTAATTGTCTTCTCCTATTTTGGTGCTAATGGTTTGCTGATTCTGATCCAGCATATCCTCCCCATCGTTGTTAGTGTAGGGGTCGGTGGCGGGGTCAAGGTAGATGAGCTCGTCAGTTCGCGGTATCAACACAAGGCGAACCGCCAGCTCCTGCTCATAAATGCCACTTACCCGGTTTATTGAGGCTACCATACCCGCCAGTGCGCCCTCTTTCGTTCCGCCATAATAAGCTGCATATTCGCCGGTGCAGGCCAGAGCCAGCCGGTAAGTACGTAGGGTAGTACCGTTAGCTATCAAGGCCCGGTTAGCTACTGGCACGGTGGCCCCCAGCTCATCGGCGCTGGGCGTAGCGCACACAAAGGAGAAGGCGCCCCGGTTCATGGCGCGGCGCTCAAATACGACGTGGGCCTCCGAGCTTTGGCCCGCCGGATCGATAAATACCGTTTTGTCGCCGGCCAGAATCATGGCGTGCAGGCCCGCCGGACTCACATCAAGGCGGGCAGTAGCTGTTGGGTCGTCGATGCCCTGGGCAGCGTACGTCCGGATGGTAGGGTAGCGCGCCGCCAGGGCTGGTGCCATCACGGGGACCTGCACCACCCGAAACCGCTGAGAAGAGCCGTCGGGCAACGGCAAGGAAACTACGGTGGCGGAGGTCCGGGCGCTGCCTTTTTGCTGGGCAGGAGCAGTGCTTAACGCCTCGCGCACAGCGGGTAGCTGAACGTTAATGGCTCGGAAGTGGGAAAGCGGCTGCGTAACCTGCCGAGCGGCAGCCGGCAGCTGAGCATCAGACCAGAGCACCCGCTGGGCGGTGGCTGGCAATGAGGCACCCAGGATGGCTAGTAGTAGGCCACCCAGTAATGCCGGTTCGCCAAACTGCCGGAGTACAGTAAATTGTTTAAACATGTAGGCCTAAAAGAGAGGTAGAAATGCACCAGAGGAGAGGTACGGGCAAGAAACCTAATGTAGCGGTTTTGTAGGCGTGATAAGGCAAATATCTGCAGCTCACCCTTTTTACTAGATGACCGGGTGGTATTTACTGCGCGATAAGTGTGGAAACGGACCTAGCATCTCCACCACATAAAGAAAGCCCGCTTATGCGGGCTTTCCTGTCATCAACGCTAAACCAACGGCTGAGACTATGCTAAGCATCTGTTTTCACGAGGACCACCTGGGCTTTGTCAGCTGCACTAATCTTGCGCCGAAACTCCCGGTAAGCTGGGTAGTCAGACGGGGCAAAACGGGTGCGAGGCATTAGCAAGCGCCGTACGTACAGTAGCGTACCATCGGGGAGGGGCTGGAGTTGGCTGGAGTAGGTGCCGAATGCGGTGGTTAACTGCACGGGAGTGGGCAAGCTTTCGGGGCGGAAACCGGCGGGCACGTGAATACGCACGGTGTCGGTGTAGGTAAAGGCATTATCCAGCCAGATTGGGGTGCGTCGTTCGCCTACAGTGGCCGGCAGGGCGCTCCAGCGGCTTAATAGGTTAGGCGTTAAGAAAGCCCGCTTGCCCGATACGGAAGCCCAGCCGGGTAACGTAAGACCAAGCGTTTCCGTTAGGGCCGGCACGGTAGCGCGCTGGTCGGCGGTGTAGGCCAGTTTGCTGATGCTGAAGTTGGAGAATGGTAAGTGCTCCGCTATGTATTTCTTTTGGTCAGCGGGGTTAAGAGCATGAGTGAGCTGGGCGTACATATCCTGCTCTAGGCCAGTACGTCGGGTAAAAATGCTGGCGGTGGCGTTGCCCGTTGCATCCACGTACACGTCGGTGCGCCGCTCGCGGCGGTTGTCGGGGGCGCCGTATTGAGGGGTGCGCACCAGCTTGCCGCCTTGGGGCGTAATCAGCAAAGCGTGGCGGTTACCCGTAAAGCTGCTCATATACCCGAAAGGGTTGGTTTGGCTGGTGCACTCCAGCCACACCGTATCGGGTTTGGCCGCCTTTTGCAGGGGCACGCACAGCACCACATGGTTAAACTGCTGGCTCGGGAAATCAGTACGAATGTCGGGGGCATCGGCCCGCACCAAGGCGCAGTAAGAGGGCAAGCTAGCCGCTTTTAGCAGGGCTTGGCAGTAGTTGGTTAGGGCTTTGCAGTCGCCGTAGCCGTTGCTGGCTACGCTGCTGGCCGGGAACGTTTGCCAGCCACCAATGCCTAACTGCACCGAAACGTAGCGGGTATTGGCCTGTAACCACTCATACACCTTCCGGATGCGGGCGCGCTCATCGGGCTCCTGCTGCACCAGGGCCGCAATTTTGGTGCGCACGGCCTCGGGCAGTTCATCACGCCCTTGGTTTAGCTCATAATTCCACTGGCCTAGGGTTTGCCAGGAGGTAAGCATGCCAGTATGGCCCTGCACCTCAAAGCTGCTGGGCGCCGTGTATACCCTAGGAGTAATTTCTCCAATGGGCGGGCCATCGGCTTCTTCCTCCGTGGCGGGCAGGTTACTCAGTTGCCATTCATATGCCTCTAGACCACCCGGCTGGGTTGACTTGCGCAGAGCTACCCCCGAGGGCAAATCGTGCTCCTGGTAGCGCAGGGGTAAGTTGATAGGAGCCAGTACCCGGAAGGAAGCATGTTCCACGGCCACCTCTTCGTCGTACTGGGGGCGCCAGGTGGGGTAAAACAACGTGTTGGTGGAAGCAACTTCATACTCAAACTCTACAGTGTACGGGTACACTGGCTGGCGCAAGTCGGCGGTGCGGCCCCGGCCGTCGTTGGCCAGGCTAAAACCATCGGAAAGGGCAATGTCCTTGATGTCAGCGGCTCGCAAGGAGCGGAGTAGGCGCCCCTCAGCATCATACACAGAGCCCCGGAAGTAGTTAACGCTGTTGAGTTGGTCATACACCACCAGCTCGCGCCCGTAATGGGAGCCGGCCTCGTCCAGAATAGTTACCGCCCGCCGTACGGTTTGCACCGTGCGCCCCACCGACTTAACTAGAAACGTCTCGTCAACCTCGCGGATCACGGCGTGGGCATTTTCGCGTAGCTCGCTGGCCATGGCTGCCACCGGGTATTTTGGGGCGGGTCCGGCCACTAGGCCAGTTGGCAGCAGGGTAACCCCAGCTACTAGGCCTAGTAGCGTGCGGGCCCAAAGAGTTGGTATCACCTTCACGATTTTTTCTTCAGAACAATTTGCTCCATTTGCTTAGCCACTACCAAGCGGTAAAACTCGCGCAACGAGCTGTATTCATCGGCGCTGTATATGGGGCGGCTCAGGTTCAGGCGGCTGGTAATTTGCAGAATACCTGCCTCAGGCTGCGCCTGGAAAACAAAGCGCCCCCCGTTATCGGGTAGCATCAGAGAGGTTGGTTTAGGTAGCTCCTCCACTTCATAGCCGACTGGAAGGTTGATGGTAAGGATGAGAATTTCATCCATAGGAAAACCGAAGTCCACCGGGAACAGGCGGTTCTCATGCACAAAGGGGTTGCGAGAGTTGCCAAAATGCATCAGCGGACGCAAGTACAGCGTGCCCGCCGGCGCTTCACCCCCAGCTACCGTCATTTCGTAGTCGAGCGTGAGCGGTTTTTCCAACGCGTCGCGCTGCAAAAACTGGTATTTATCGATGCTCCAGCCCTCCCGGCCCTTGAGCAGCTCTTCCACAAATTTCTTTTCGCCCCTGTCGCGCAGTTTGTCCCGCTGCATTAGGGCAGCGTAGCCGCCATGTTCAGCGTGCACTTTGCCACTGTAGCCGCCCTTCTCATCTAGCGTGAGCTGAATTTTCTGGTACTCCGTCAGGCGCTGCTGCGGGGCCAAACTAATCCAACGGGAGGCTGAGGCAGTGGGCATTATCAAGCGACCCACGCTGTTAAGGCAGCGGGTGGGCAGCATGCCCACGGGCAACAGCTCGTCGGTAGCATCAGCCATAACTTCTTTCCCATCGGGCATAGTCACGTGCGCTACTACATAGTTGAAGCGCGAGAGCAACGGCATAATCTCCGGCTCCACAAAACCATGGTCGCGGGTGCTCAGCAGCACGGGGTTGGCCTGGAATCCGGCTTCGCGCAGGGCCGCAATCAGTAGCAGATTAATATCGGCGGAGCTGCCTCGGTGCTGGTCGTAAGCCTTGCGCACTGGCCCCGAACTGTACATCCAGTTGTTGCCATCGTGCTTTATGGTTTTGCGGACCAAGCTATGGATGGCCGCCACCTGCGCAGCCGGTGTAGTCTCCTTAGCCATCAAAGACGTCAACTGGTCCTTAAGAAAGCTGCAGCGCTTCAACTGTCCACCAAAGTTTTCGTGGTCGAGCAGCTCCTCATTGATCTTGTCCCAGGTATTGGCTACGGCTCGGTAGGGCTGGTCTTCCCACTGCACGCCGGCCAACTCAAAATCAATGCGTGAGATATAATCCTTCGAGGAAGTCATAAACGGCTCATCACGGAAGGCGGGCACGTTTTTCATGGCCCAGCGGTGCTCTTTCACCTCCACTGGAATAGTAGCGCTAGAACTTGCAACCCGCGTATTGCCCGCAAAGCCACCGCCTTCTCGCACCGTAACCTGCATGGTGCCCGTGGTATGCTCCGAGACATCGGCGGTGGCATACCCTTGCATCATCATCTTGTAGTCGTAGTACTTCGGAATACTAGCGCGGTACTCGCTCCAGCGCACCGGAATGTCGTCTTGAAACTGCCAATCCTGGAAGTTAAAGGTGAAATCGGAGGTGACGGTGTAGGCAAATTCTATCACCGAGTTCTCGCGCACATTAGGCAGCGTGAATTTGCGAATGGTAACATTGGGGCTTGCCTCCTCCCGGAAAATGGCCTCCGATGCGAGCTTTTCTTTCACCAACTGCCCATTCACCATGTTATAAGTGAAGCCTCTCAGTTTGGAGAGCCTTTCCTCACTGGTGTTTTTATGATACAGCGGCACCTTAACGGTGGCCCGATCGTACCCGGATTTTTTAAGGATTTTGATGCGGGTTACGCGGTCAAATACGATGTGAAAATCATCCTCGCTGTACACAAACCGGGAGTTGCCGTAGTCGCATAACACTACGGCTTCCGCGGTGCTGTCAGCGATGAAGCTTTTCGGGTCGAAATCCTCCGGATTCGGCTTCCCGAATTTGATGGGTTCTGGAGCCTGAGCCAAGGCGGCGGGCATAAGGCCTCCGCTTACTACGGCTAGCAGAGCCAGCCGGCGCAGTATAGGTAACATCATATAAGATGAGGTAAAAAGGCAGTCGTAAATACGCTGATCCGGCTAGTGGCGGGAGTAGACGATAAATAGGATATAGCGAGAGCAAAAGAGCTAAAGCGCGTATGCTAGACTAAAGGTGAGAAATATATAGTTGTGTTTGCAGGTCAGATGAAGAAAAATGAAGCACCTAGTTATCGGCCAACCTACTAGGTAAAGTGCTACTGGCGGTGAAGCCTTCTAGGCCTGGTCACCCGCGGTAAAATACGCCCTGAAAGCGTTGTGCATTATAGCTCAATGCTTTCACAGGAGCTAGGCCTACTTACGGCGCACCACCAGCATTTCGGCGCACTTGGCCGTGGCCTGTTGGTGCAAGGCGCGCAGGGCGGTGTACTCGCTAGGGGAGTATTCTACCTTCAGGAGCTGTAGGCGGGCGACTAGCTGCACGGTTTCGGGTGTAGTCTGCGACACTTGATAGAGAAAACGCCCCCCATTGTTCGGTAAGCTGAGCGCCACGGAAGAAGGCATTTCCTGCACGGAGTACCCGGCGGGCAGCGTCAGGGTCACGAGCGAAGTATATTCGTGAGGCATCCCGAAGTTGACGGGGTAGCGCCGGTCTTCTGAGGTGAACGGATTGGTAACGGCACCCAATGATTTCAGCAGGGGCAAATACAGCAGTTCTGCCTTTCCTTCTGGACCGGCAAAAGTTAGGTCCATGGCTACCCCCAACGGCTTGTGTACCGAGTCGGGGTTGAGCAACTGCAGCTTGGAAGGCTGCCACTCCGACCACCGGTGGCCTAGCGACGCCAAATACTCAGCGGACGAGCTATGCCGAATCTGACGACGGGCCTGCAGGCCCGCGTATCCGGCGTATTCTAGCTTGGTATTGCCCTGTAAGTCGCCCTCGGGCGTGAGCCGCAGGTGAGTCGTCCAAAGCTCCGTGTACGCAGTAGATGATTTCAGCGGTACCCACCGGCCCGCGGCATTAGCCAGGCAGCCTTGCTCATTTAGGCAGCGCTCGGGCAATACCCCAAACGGAAGGCTGGGCTCCGTGGCATCCAGCAGCACCTCGGTATTGTTGGGCAGGGCCACGTGGGCTGCTACATAGTTGAACTGAGTAATTACCGGCAAATCGGTTTGCACCATGCCGTGGCTGCGGGTGCTGATGAGCAGGGGCGTGGCCTCTAGGCCGGCGGCCCGGAGCGTTTGCACCAGCAGCAGGTTTACGTCGGCGGCGTTGCCAGAGTGGCGCTCTACGCTCCGGCGCAATGGCTGCGATACAAACACGGCGGGCTGGTCGTTGTACTTGATGCTACGCTGCACCAGGGCCAGCACGGCCGCCGCCCGGACCTTAGGGTCGGGGTACCGGGCCTTGAGAGCTTGCGCCTCAGCAGCCAAAGGGGCCGTGGCCGAAATGGCATTGCCAAACTCCTCATCTTGCTGCAGCAGCTTCCAGAGGGCATCCCACTTGCCCGTTACATCGTGGTAGTCATTGCCCGAGAAATTGGTGCCCGCCAGTTCAAAGTGTACGCTGCGCAGATAATCGCGCTCGGTGGTCATAAACGGCTCCTCCCGGAAAGCGGGCACGTCTTTCAGCACCCAGCGCAACTGCAAGGCTAGGCCTGCAATTTGGGAGTTCACGCCCGGCGCTAAGCCCTCACCGGCCGAGGTAAAGCTGGTGGAATACGGCACCGTCAGCGACTCCTGCACCGCAAAAGGCAAATAGCCCCTAGTTATGGTTTTGTAGGAGTAGAACTGCGGAATATTAGCCCGGTACTCGCTCCAGCGCACCGGAATCTCGTGCTCAAATTGCCAGTCCTGCAGATTGAAGATAAAGTCGGACGTGACGCTGTACGTGAATTCGATGATGGAGCCCTCCCGGACATCGGGCATAGTAAAGGAAAATTGCACATGGTTCTTGTCGAGCTTTTCCTTAGCTACTTGCGGATCAGCTACCAGCTTGGTCTGGGTTACGCGGCCGTCGGTGAGGTTATAGGTGAGGCCTTTGAGAGAACTAACGCGCTCTTGCTTCCCGTCGCGGACGTAGAGCGGAACACGCACCGTAGCATATTCATAGCCAGCTTTCTGATGAATGCGCAAACGAGCCGTGCGCTCAAATACCACTTTAAAATCGCCATTGCCCCCAACTATTTTGCTGGTGCCATAGTCGCAGAGGTATTCGGCCGGGGCGGCCGTGCTGTCAGTGGCAACTGGCAGGGCCTCGAAATCGGCTTTGGTTACCGTGCCAAACTTGATGGGAGGAGCCGCGGCTTTTTGTGCCAGTGCCGGCAAACTCATGCATAAACTAAGGGCAAACGCCCAAAAACGCCGACGCGTAAATACGGACATGATGTAATAAGTAACTTGCCCGGCTAGGCCACCTCAAGTGGCTAGCTGGCTAAGGAAATAATGTGTTAGATATAGTCGGGTAGGAACCATCTAGTCAGCCGAACCGGCTGAACCGTAGCAATAAGCGCATGTACTAGGGTAGGCAGATGTAGCTATAGTTTCTTGGTGACAACGTAAAATGGGTCGCCCTTCCAAAAGCCGTACTTGAATATCTCATCGTCAGTAAACTCGGCGGTGTAGTCATCTACACGCACCTCAAAACCGGCGGCTTCCAGGGTATCTTTATAGTCTAGACCATATAGCCGCACGTGGTCGTTGAGGCCGAAAACCCGCTCCCGCTCTTTGGGGTCGGTAATCGTCAGGTCTTCGTGCGTTTCGGCTTTGGTGGGGTCCAGCGCCACCTGTAAAATTCCCCAGCCACCAGGCTTTAGCATCTTATAGACGTTGCGGATGGCCTTTTTATCATCGTGGATGTAGGCAAAAACGTGGTTGCAAAGTATTACATCAAAGGTATTATCCGGAATATCAGGGTCGAGAAGGTCTAAATATTTGGTGCCCTTCTGATAAAGATAAGGCAGAATGTCGGCGGGGTAATAGTCAATATTTGCTTCCTGCGCGAAGCGTTTGAACAGCATATCTTCCGGCGCCACGTGCAAGAGCTTGACGGGCTTCCGGTAAATATCCGTTTTATCTTCCAGATACATCCACAAGGCGCGGTGCCTTTCCAAACTTTCGCACCTGACGCACCATGAGTTTGGCTTCTTCCAGATGCTGAAGGGGGCAAATTCACGGAACGTGCTCTTACAACACGGGCAAAGTACCTTGTCGCCGGCAAACTTATGGCGGAGGTAGGCTAACCTGATACTATTGGGAATCTTGAAGAGGATACCAAGATCGGCCTTTTGCTTTGTTGTGAGCATGCTACTACACCTGAAGTGGAAGTGATGCTCTAATCTAAGGTGCAATTGGTGCTTTTTGGCTAAATTGGTAATATATTTATTATAGATATAACATACAAAAGACGGATAGACACAGGGGGCGCGACAATAAGGGGCCTCGCGTCTAGATATAACGGAGTATCAACTCACGGACGACCTAGAAAATTGATGCGCCCGCGCCTAGGCCACTATTGGCTTTTCGCGTACTACTGCTAGCAAGTAGGCCAGTGCCAGCAGCACGCAACTAGCACTAAGCGCATGCACATAGGGCAAATGCTCGGCTAGGTTGCCGTAGATCCAACCGGCCAGCAGCGCGCCTAGGCCTATACCGGCTTCCAGGGCAATGTACATAGTGGCCACGGCCCGGCCCCGCCGTTCAGGGTGGCTCAGGTCGATGGTCCAGGCGTAGAGGGTAGGGGAATTGAGTCCGGTGGCCAGCCCAAACAACACGGCCGCCACCAAGAACAGCAGGGGCGTAGTGGCAAATGACAACAGGCCTAGTGCTACCATCAGCAGCGCGGATGACCAGCGTAGTACCGGCACCCGGCCGTACGTGTCGGAGGCGCGCCCGGCTACTAGGCGTACTATCAGCGAGGCCACAGTGTAACAGGTAAAAAACAGGCCTTTATTCTCGATGCCCAGCAGTCGGCTTTGGTCGGGGATGACGGTTAGCACGGCGCCGTACGGAAACAGGCACAGCAACGTCACAAGGGCCGGGGCAAGCACGCGGGGCTCTAGCACTTCACTCCACTCTAGCTTAAGTAGGCGCCAGCTAAACTTTTCGCGCTGGGCCTGAGGCAACGTCTCCGTCATGGTGCCCTGCACCACGAGGCTTAACAAGGCCATGCCCGAGGAAGAGTAGAACATGGTATTAAGTGAAAAGTGCTGGGCCAGTAGGCCACCGATGGCGGGGCCGGCGGCCATGCCCAGGGAGCCCGCCACGCCCAGCAGGCCCATAGCCTCGCCCCGGCGCTCAACCGGGATAATATCGGCAATGAAAGCGGCCGTGCCGGTGGGCTTAAAGCCGGTGCTGAAGCCGTGCAGCAGGCGTAGCAGCAAGAAGCCCGTAACGGTGGTGGCCCAAGGGTAAAAGAAACCGCAGATAAAGCACACCAGCGAGCCAAACACCATCACCGGGATGCGGCCCACCGTATCGGCTAGCTTGCCACTGAAGGGGCGAGAAAGCCCGGCGGTTAGAGTAAACAGGGCAATGATGAAGCCTTTGTAATCGGCGCCGCCTAGGCGGGTGAGGTGGTCGGGTAGTTCTGGCAGGAGCATGTTAAAGCTCATGAAGAACAAAAACGACGACAGGCACATCAGCCAGAAGCCGATAGTATACGTAGAAGAGCGGAAAGCGGGCATGGGGTATGCGAAGCGGAGTAGCTACAAAGGTAGGACGCCCCGCGACGAAGCCGCCGAAAACTACCGGCTTTGCTGCGTGCACCCGAGAAAAGCCCCAAATTTTATAAGCCCTGATTTAAACAGCCTACTGGCCTAGCTGGTAGTTTAGGCAAGGTTTCCATCCTTCAATTCCGATACCATGAGTCAAGAACCAGAAAACCACACCGCCTCCAACGGCCACGCGGCCAACGGCAACGGTACGGGTACGGCCGTAACCGGGGCTGGCACCTCTGAGGACACGCGCACCGCTGCTGGCGAAAACGCCCAGACGCTCACCACTCGCCAGGGCCACCCCCTGACCAACAACCAGAACACTCGTACCGTGGGAAACCGCGGGCCGGCTACGCTGGAGAACTATCAGTTCATTGAGAAAATCAGCCACTTCGACCGGGAGCGGGTTCCTGAGCGCGTGGTGCACGCCCGCGGCGCCGGTGCCCACGGTGTATTTGAGGCCTACGGCAAAGTGGGCGATGAACCCATTGAGAAGTACACCCGCGCCAAGCTGTTTAACACCGCTGGCAAGCAAACTCCCGTGTTTGTGCGCTTCAGCACCGTAGGCCACGGTGGCCACTCGCCCGAAACCCTGCGCGACCCACGCGGCTTTGCAGTAAAGTTCTACACCGAAGACGGCAACTGGGACCTCGTGGGCAACAACCTGAAGGTGTTCTTCATTCGGGACGCCATGAAGTTCCCGGACCTGATTCACTCGCAGAAGCCTGACCCAGTGCATAACCGCCAGACTGGTGAGCGGATTTTCGACTTTATCTCGAATACGCCGGAGGCCATGCACATGGTGTCGTTCCTATTCTCACCCTGGGGCATTCCAGCCAACTACCGCCAGATGCAGGGCTCAGGCGTGAATACCTACAAGTGGGTAAACGCTCAGGGCGAAGCCGTGCTGGTGAAATACCACTGGGAGCCGCTGCAGGGTATCAAGAACCTGACAGCGCAAGAAGCCGAGGCAATTCAGGCCAAAAACTTCAACCACGCCACCCAGGACCTGTACGAGCACATCGAGAAGGGCGACTTCCCGCAGTGGGAGCTGCGCGTGCAGATCATGTCCGACGATGAGCACCCCGAGCTGGACTTCGACCCGCTGGATGATACCAAAATCTGGCCCGAAGATCAGTTCCCGCACCTGCCCGTGGGCAAGATGACGTTGAACAAGAACCCCGAGAACTACTTCGCTGAGGTAGAGCAGTCGGCGTTTGGTACGGGTGTATTGGTAGACGGCCTCGACTTCTCCGACGACAAGATGCTGCAGGGCCGCACGTTCTCGTACTCCGATACCCAGCGCTACCGGGTGGGCACCAACTACTTGCAACTGCCCATCAACGCGCCCAAAAAGCACGTGGCCACCAACCAACGCGACGGTCAGATGGCCTACCACGTTGACTCGGCTCCTGGTCAGAATAACCACATCAACTACGAGCCTAGCTCTCTCAACGGTCTGAAGGAAGCACCCCGCACTGCTCCCGACCACATGCCGCAGTACACGGGCCGCTTGGTGCGCCAGACCATCGACCGCGAAAACAACTTCAAGCAGGCCGGTGAGCGGTACCGTCTGCACGAAGATTGGGAGCGTGACGACCTCATCAACAACATGGTGGGCGCCCTTGCCGATGCCAACCACAAGGTGAGCGACAAGATGGTGGAGCTGTGCACCAACTGCGACCCTGATTGGGGCCGCCGTTTGGAAGAAGGCCTGAAGGCAGCCCGCGCCGGCAAGACGGCCCAGGGCGGCAATCAGTACAACGAAAGCAAAGGCTCTGATGCCGTAGCCGAAGCCGAGGCTATTGCTCACGACGCCAAGCCCTACTAGTTCTTTCCGAATTAGCGCATAAAAAAGGCTCCTACCACGGTAGGAGCCTTTTTTATGCGCTATACTTAAATGACCTCACGGAGTAACAGGTGCTGCAACGCCTGCGCTATCTGGTTGCTCAGAGCTAGGGGAAGGTTCCACAGTATCTGTGTCTACTGAATCAGAGGTTGTGGTTGTGGCCTCAGAAGAAGAATTGGGAGTGGTTTCTGTTGCCGCAGACCGTTCCTCCGAGTTCAATTGAATAGTGTCGGGCAAAATATCCTCGATTGTAGGCGGGGTAGCTTCCGACTCGTCCGTTTCGGCTTCGGGTTGGTATTGTGGGCGGGTAGCAGTACGGGCAGGGGCTTGATCTTGCTCCCGCAACAACTTCTTTGAGGAGCGCACAATGGCCCAGCCCCCCAAAGCCACACAAACCAGGACGGCCAATACCAAAGCCACGCGCGGCAGGCGGAGGTTGGTTGCTTGCAGGCGCCGCAGGCCGTGCAGGGCAGGCGCAGACTGGGATTTGGCCGGAGGTGCAACCAGTGGCTTCGACCGAGAGCTAGAAGTTGGCTGTGGTCTGGCGGCCGATTTATTAGTAACCGCCGCCGCTGGAACTGGCCTAGCGGTGGGGGCAGGAGGCGGTGGGGCAGGTGGCCGCTGCATCTGCTCAATCAACTGGCCTAGCTGCTGAATACGGGCATCCAGTTCCCGGTTGCGAGCATCTGCTTCTGCCCGCGCGGCCTGGATGGCTTCTTCCAATGCCGCCTTCTCCTGGCTTTCCTGCTGAAGCCGGGCTCGTAGCTCAGCGGCTTCGGCGGCAGCGGAAGGTGCCTGCGCTAGTTGGGCCCGCAATTGGGCAATGCTCTGCTCCCGCTCGGCCTCCCGGGCCTCCATGGCCTGGCGCTGGGCAGTAAGCTCGGTGTGCACTTGCTGGCTAAGCTGCTCTAGCCGTTGCATCTCCTGTTGCCCGGCGGCCACAGCCTCGGCCGGGGCACCATATGGTGCATCTTCCGGAACATCAACGGCCCCCAGCCAATACCAGAGCTGGCGGGCTTTCTGCTCCCAATAACCTATTTCTGGCGCCTCTTCGGGCGCAGTGCTTCCCGCTGCGGCGCTGGCCGTCAGGTCGTGGGCCCAAGTCAGCAACTCATCAGCCGTGAAATTGAGCTCGGGGTGGCCTAGCTGCCGCAGGCGCCGGGGCAGTTGAGCGGCCGCGCCGAGGAGCTGAAAGTTTTCGGCGCCGGGTTGTCGGCGCAGGTAGGCCTCCACGCCCGGCCCAAACTGCACGGGGTTGGCGAAGAGCACAATGCCCGTTATGTACTCAGGTAAAATAGCAGTTGAGGGCAGCTGGTCCGTCAGCCAAGTAGCTACTGCTTCCTGCTGGTGTAAAAACTGCTCAAAGGGATTAGCGGCATGTTCGTCGCCGTGCAGAGTGTAGGCGCCGAGCTGCCAGGCAGCATCGGGCTGCGTAGAAATATCTAGTAGGCCACCTTCGGGCACAAACAGCAGCACCGTGATACTGCGCGGGCGTACAATCAGGGCATCCACCACCTCACCTTCTACTTCAAAGTTGCCGAGCAGCAGCGCCGTGTTAGGGGTAGTGTCGGCTAGCAGAGCGGTGCGCACGGCCTCGTATTGGGCCTGGCGGGCCGCATCAGCAAAGGGAGCATACAGGAGGCTGTGCAGCATACGTGAGAAAGTGTAAACGTAACAGGCACCGCATGGGCCGCCCGCCGAGGGGTTCTAATGAAGCACTATGGTGAAAGAGCAATAGTGCATTGAGCAAGCACGCGGTGGAAAGCGTGTGCATAACGCGACTGTTTCTGGCTGCATTATACGACACGATAGTGCTTGATGAAGGAAGTAGCACAGTATAGGCCTAGATGAGCGATAAGGGCAATGTCAACTACAGGCACTCTCCCAACCGTCGGGCAACGCAAGAACAACTTCTAGGCCACTCAGACACAACCACTACTACTGCCAAAACGGCCGCGTTCCAGATTCGGCGCGAAGTGTGCCGTACACGGAATTATGGCTCGTTCTGATTCTTTTTTCTCTACCATATCTGCTAAAAAGCCGCGCCCTGATGGTAAGCCGGCTCTTTCGGTGCAGGAGCGGTTTTCGGCTCTAAAAAATCTACCTGAATTCCTGCGGCTGGTTTGGCAGACCAGCCCGGCCCTAACCCTCGGCAACATTGGCCTTCGCCTGTTGCGGGCCGCGTTGCCGGTGGTTATGCTCTACGTAGGCCAGTTGATTCTCGACACGGTGGTGCAGCTGAGTCGGCAGCCCGTCGCTGAGCGGGCGTTGGCTCCGGTTATGGGGCTCGTAGCTCTAGAGTTTGGCTTGGCTATTCTGTCGGATGCCCTGGGCCGTGGCGTGGCGTTGTTAGACTCATTGCTGGGCGACTTGTTTGCCAACCAAACCTCCGTGCGCCTCATGGAGCACGCCGCCGAGCTAGACCTGGACCAGTTCGAAGACAGTGTTTTTTATGATAAGCTGGAGCGTGCCCGGCGGCAGACCCTCTCCCGTACCGTGCTCATGGCCCAGGTGCTTAGCCAAGCCCAGGATTTCATCACCATGGGGTTCCTGGCCGTGGGTCTCACCGCTTTCAACCCCTGGCTGTTGCTGTTGCTGCTGGTAGCAGTGGTGCCGGCGTTCCTGGGCGAGTCTCACTTCAATGAGCGCAGCTACTCCCTGGTACACGGCTGGACGCCCGAGCGACGTGAGCTGGACTATTTGCGCCAAACCGGGGCCTCCGACGAAACTGCCAAAGAGGTCAAGATATTCGGACTCTCGGGCTTCCTGATTGATCGGTTCCGGACGCTGTCGGATGAGTTTTACCAGAAGAACAAAGACCTAGTGATTCGGCGAGCGGGCTGGGGAACGTTCTTTGCGGCCGTGGGGGCCGGGGGCTACTACGCAGCTTACGTGTACATCATTAGCCAGGCCGTGTACGGGCGCGTAAGCATTGGCCAACTGACGTTTCTGGCCGGCTCGTTTGGCCGTATGCGAGGATTGTTGGAAGGTATTTTGAGTCGGTTTAGCTCAGTAGCCGAAGGGGCTTTGTACTTGCAGGACTTTTTTGACTTCTTCCACCTGCAACCCCGCATTCGGCGCGACGAAACGCAGCCGGTGCGTCCGTTCCCGCACCCCATCCGGCAGGGGTTCACATTTGAGAATGTGGGCTTCAAGTACCGCAACGCCGAGAAATGGGCTCTGCGCAACCTCAACTTCACCCTGCAGGCTGGCGAGAAGCTGGCTTTAGTGGGAGAGAACGGGGCTGGTAAAACAACCCTGGTGAAACTGCTCTCCCGCCTCTATGACCCTACTGAGGGCCGTATTCTGCTTGATGGCTACGACTTGCGTGAGTACGACCCCGCCGAGCTGCGCCAGGAAATCGGTGTTATATTCCAAGACTTCGTGCGCTTTCAGTTGCCAGCCGGCCAAAACCTAGCGGTGGGGCGCATTGAACAGAAAGACAATCAGCCCCGCATTGAGCAGGCAGCCGCCCAGAGCCTTGCCGACTCAGTTATTGCCAAGCTGCCTCAGGGCTACGACCAGATGATTGGCCGGCGCTTCAACGGCGGTGTTGACCTGAGTGGGGGAGAATGGCAGAAGATTGCCCTAGGTCGGGCGTACATGCGCGAAGCTCAGCTATTGATTCTGGATGAACCCACCGCAGCTCTCGATGCTCGCGCCGAGTACGAGGTTTTCCAACGTTTCAATGACCTGACCCAAGGCAAAACTGCCGTACTCATTTCGCACCGCTTTAGCACGGTGCGGATGGCCAACCGAATTCTAGTTATTGAGAATGGGCAGTTCGTAGAAATTGGTAGTCATGAAGAGCTGCTGCATAAGGGAGGCCGCTACGCAGAGCTATTTCAATTGCAAGCCGCTGGCTACCGTTAATTTACTTCTCCATAAAGAGAACAGGCCTAGCACCTCATGCTAGGCCTGTTCTCTTTATGGAGATAAGAAGCGAAGCCTACTATCAGTCAAAATAAACTAAAACTTGTAAGTACTTACATAAATGCTTTTATTTGTGTCATGAAATTCTTCGAAGAAGTAGGCACTGCAGCTTTAGGAAGTAGGCTGCGCCGTTTGAATGACATGATGACCAGTCAGGCGACGGAGGTGTATGCGCTGTACCACGTGCCGTTTGAGCCTCGGTGGTTCCCGGTGTTCTATACCGTGGCCTCTAATGCCGGCCGCCACATCGGCGACATTGCTGAGAGCATTGGGCAGACTCACGCGGCGGTAAGCCAGGTGGTAAAAGACCTCGCCAAGCACGAATTAGTAGTGGTACAACGCGCCGAGGCAGACCAGCGCCGCAGTGAAGTGTCGCTAACCGAAAAGGGGGCTGACCTGTGGCACGCCCTGCAGCAGCAAACCGCCGATGTTAGTCAGGCTATGGAAGAGCTACTGGCCGAAACACGGCATAATCTGTGGCTGGCACTAGGGGAAATGGAGTATGCCTTGTCGCGCCAGAGCTTAGCTAGCCGGGTAAAGGCCATTCGGGATGCGCGCGTGGCGGCACAGGTCCGGCTCCTAGATTATCAGCCGCAATATCAGGCTTATTTTAAACGGCTGAACGTGGAATGGATTGAGCGATATTTCCGGGTGGAAGAGGCCGATCTGAAAGCCCTCGACCATCCCGAGGAATACATTCTGCAGCGCGGTGGGCACATTTTGCTGGCCGAGTACCAGGGGGAAATTGTGGGCACCTGCGCCTTGTTGCGCATGGAAGATGAAACGTTTGAGTTAGCAAAAATGGCGGTTTCGCCCACGGCGCAGGGGCTAGGGATTGGGTTCCGGTTGGGGGAGGCCGCTATTGCCAAGGCGCAAGAGTTGGGGGCGCGCCGCCTCTACCTAGAAAGCAATACTAAGCTGACGCCAGCGCTGCAACTGTACCACAAGCTAGGCTTCCGCAAAACCGTGGCCGGACAACCCTCGCCCTATGAGCGCTGCAACATCCAGATGGAGCGCCTCCTGACAACCTAACGTAGCGGACTTTGGCGGTGCTGGGCGTCCAGCATACAGGCCTAGCGCTTTACCAACCCCTTTACATTTTCGCTCATGCCCGTATCCTTCCGTTTGCTGCCCGACTTGCCGCCCGCTGGCCCGGACTGGGACAACCTGCTTGCGCTGCTGGCTACTATTTTCTCTACTTCCGAAGAACAGCAGGCTGCGGAGCTGCGCTACCAACAGGCACGTGGCCCCGTGCAAGTATGGCTGGCCGAAACCGAGGAACGGCTGGTTGGCTGTAAAGTAGGCTATGAGCGCAAACCAGGGCATTACTACAGTTGGCTGGGTGGGGTTGCCACGGCCTTCCGGGGGCAAGGTATTGCGGCTGAGCTAATGCGCGAGCAGCACGCCTGGTGCCAGCAGCACGGATACCAACGCATCCGTACCCAAACCTATAATCAGTGGCGCGCCATGCTGCTGCTGAACCTGCGAATGGGCTTCGATATAGTAGGCACTATGCAGGGGGCGTACGGTTTGGTTATTGTGCTTGAAAAGGAGTTGAACAGCGACGAAACGGCTGAGGCACAAAGTTATGCTATTAAGTAGTAGTTGATAATTGAGGAGGAGCGCTGTATCTTAGGCAAGGTTCCACCCTGTGCTTCTTGTCTATGAAATTGTTTGTACTTCTATTGGTAGGGTTGAGTATGGCCCTATCTGGGTGTCTGATGTCCCGGGAGGCTCGTGTCGAGTCCGATTATAGCTTTTCCGGGCAGTTTCGGCGCTACCGCACCTACGAGTTTGTGAGCGGGGATGGCATTGCCTCCGATACCAGCCGCCTGGGTGAGGCCGTCCGCGACGCCATTCGGACGCGCATGAAGGTGCAAGGCTACCGTCCCGCCAAACGGCGCCCCGATCTTCTAGTCAACTTTCGGCTGTTTGAGGGCACCATGCGTTTCCGCGGGTATCAGCAGCCCGACTTCTCTCGCTGGGTGAAAACCGGCTATGCCGACGATGACGAAACTCCCAGCGACCAGCGCCAGGGCTACAGTCCCGTAAAAATGTTGCTACTAGATGGCACGCTGTTGGTCACCCTAATTGATAATCAAACCAACCGCGCCGTTTGGAATGGCTATGCCTCTGGCGTATCGGTGCCCACCGGTCCCCAGGGCGAGCTTATCCTGCGTCGTTCCGTACGCTCCATTTTCGACCAATACCACGTCTTCACCGAAGGCTACCTACAGGGCAACAACGGGGGAGAATAATTGAGGCAGTAGGGTGGCATAGGCACGCCCGACCTGTCGCTTTGCACCACCTCGCCCTTACGCATTTCGCACCTGAATGAGCTCTGCCGCAATACTGATGGCAATTTCCTCAGGGGTGCGGCTGTGAATGGGTAGGCCAATGGGTGCTGAAATACGGGCTAGCAATTCTTCACTTGCTCCTTCGTGGCGGAGGGTGTTCAGCAACTCGGTAATTTTAGCTTGGCTGCCCAACACACCTAAGTAACGCACGGAGTGGCCTAGCAACTGGCGCAGCACCACCAAATCGGAGCGGTACCCCACTGTCATCAGGAGCACGTACTCGTCTGGGCCTTCGGGTATTTCTGCGGCTATAGCGTCGTAGGCCACCGTGCGCTTGTGGTGGGGGAATGGATTGGCACGTAACGTGGGCAGAGTTGGGCGGTCATCAAGCACGGTCAGCTCGAAATCTAGCGCCGCCAGCACACGGCACAGAGCCAAGCACACGTGCCCCGCCCCAATGATGGTAACCCGCGCGGCAAAGCCTAGGCGCTCCTGGTACTGCCACTGCTCGCCCGGTTGAAAGTCGAACTTCGGGGCACCTTGTGGCGCTGGCAACACTGCTAGGCCAGTAGTTGCTAACTGCAGGAGGGGTCTGGTATTCTCAGTTAAAGCCTTCACGCACGCTTCTACCGCTGGCAAGTCAGATAAAGCAAGCGGAAAAAGCAGTACCCATTGCTCGCCCGAGCAAATCATGCCGGAGCGGTCGGCGGGGGAGTCCTTCCGGTGAATCTGGGGGCGGAAGAGCGGCCTAGTATCGGCTTCCAGTAGGCGGGCGCGGGCTAGCTCCACAAACTTGTGTTCCATCACGCCACCTCCAATGGAGCCGGTTGTGTCGTTGGCTGTTACGCTCATTTTGAAGCCCTGGCGGCCGGGGCTGCTGCCCTCACTCGCCAGCACGCACAGCAGCGCCACCGGCACCCCCGCCCGCAAGTTGGCAGCCGCGTGTTCCCACACAAGCAAATCGCGCGGGGTGGCAGGGGAGGCGTATGGAGGAAGGGGGCTCAACGTGAAGTAAGGGAGAAGTGTAGCACTAGGGCAGTCCGCGCCTCTGGCTTATTGAAAAGAGCAGGTGAGCACGAGCTGAAATCTGTAGCCGGTAGTTACCAGTTGGCGCTGAGGGCGTAGTACACGGCCATTACACCCGAAAATAAGGCACTGATTAAAAAGCGCCGGTCGGCTGGTACCTTATTCTGGATGTAGTAGTTCACCAGTAACGATACGGGTGCATTATACAAGAATGAGCGTGCGGCCATGGGGAGCAAGTCCCAGGTTATCTGGTCAAGCTGGCCCGAGCACAGCCGGATGAATACAAAGTGGCGGGCAATCCAGAGAGGGTTGAAGTAGGCCAGCGCCAGGGAGGCCCGCCGGAGTTTGGCCGTCCAGCCAGGGCGGTGTGGCACCCGGTGGTCAATCCAGCGGAAATACGCCGGTACCTCCCACGAGTAAATGGTGCCCGCAATCAGGGCAATGCCGAGCAGGCGCGACCAGGAAAAGTTGTGTTGAAGCAGGGCCGCGGCCGTGTCGCCGGCGGCGTAAATCAGGGAGCCACGGATGTGGGTACGGTAGTCGAAACGCAAGCGGGTGTGGTAAGTAAAACGTCGGGGTAGAGGCTGAGCAATACCTTTTCGGGGGTGATAGGAGCGGAAAATGGTAGGGTAGCGCCGGGACGGAAGCTGCGAATAGCGTCGCGCACGGCAAAGTAGGCCCCAATGCCGTACATCAGGGGTGGTTCGCCCACGGCCTTGGAGCGCATAATGGCGTTGGGGTGGCCGGGCGTATCCAGGAAATGCACGTCAATAGTTTTGGGCGCCGAGTACAGGTCCGGGATTTTGTAACTGTTCAGGGAATTGCTCAGCAGGCGACCTTCTTCGTTGAACACCAGTTCCTCCAGCGTCATCCAGCCGATGCCCTGCACTAGGCCACCCTCAATCTGTCCCCGGTCGATTTGCGGGTGCAAGCTCTGGCCGAAGTCGTGGGCAATCTGCACCGCATCGAAGGCATACGTGCCGCGCAAACAGTCGACGGTGACGGTGGTAATGGCCGTGCCATAGACGTGGTATGCGAAGGGGTGCCCCTGATTGGTCTGCCCGTCGAAGTGAATGCCGGGCGTAGCGTAGTGGGCGTTTTCGGTGAGACTCACGCGCTGCCAGTACGCCGCCGACACCAGCTTCTCCCAGGTAGTATCGGCGGGCGTGCCGGCGGCTAGCACCTGCTCGCCTTCGATGGTCAGGCCTTCGTATTCCAATTGCAGCTCGGTGGCTGCTAAGCGTAGCAGCCGCTCGCGCAAAGCTAGGCAGGCCAGTTCGGTGGCTTTGCCGTTGAGGTCGGCGGTGGCGCTGGCAGCGGAAGGCGAGGTGTTAGCCACGCGGGTAGTATTGGTGCTTTCCACCTTCACGCGCTCCGGCGAAATACCCAGCGTGCGCGCTGCCACCAGCATGATTTTGGTGTTTACGCCCTGCCCCATTTCCACGGCACCCGTGCTCACGCCCACCGAACCGTCGGTGTATATGTGCACCAGGGCACGAGCCTGGTTCATGGGCGTTTTGGTGAAACTGATGCCGAAGCAAATCGGCATTACCGACAGCCCCTTCTTGAACTGCTGGTTCTGGGCGTTGAAGTCATCTACCTCGGCTCGTAGGCCAGGTAGGTTGTAGCGGCTAGCGGCTGTGTCCCAGGCCTGCTCGGCATGGCAACCCTCGGTGGGCTGACGGTAGGGTAGCACGTCGCCCTCGCGCAGCAGGTTACGCCGTTGCAATTCCGCCACCGGCACGCCCAGTTGCTCCGCCGCACACACCAGCGCCGACTCTATCACGAACATTCCCTGCGGCCCGCCAAAGCCCCGGAAAGCGGTGTTGGGCGGCAGGTTGGTGCGGCAGCTGTAGGCCGTGGCCGTTACGTTGGGGATGAAGTAGCTGTTGGTGGCGTGAAACAGCGTCCGTTCCAGCACGGCTGGCGAAAGGTCGGCTGCGGCACCAGCATTTTGGTAGAACGTGGCTTCGTAGGCCACTAGCTTTAGGTTTTCGTCAAACCCGATTTTAAAATCGGAGGAGTAGGGGTGACGCTTACCGGTCATGCGCAGGTCGGCCATGCGGTCAAGCACCAGCTTCACCGGCTTGCGGGTTATGGAAGCGCCCAGTGCGGCCAAGGCACCCCAAGTAGTGGCCTGGTCTTCTTTGCCCCCGAAACCACCGCCCAAGCGTGTAACGTCTACTTCTACCTGATGCATACCCACACCCAGCACCCGCGCCGTGTGGCGCTGCACCGCGGTAGGGCCCTGGGTTGAAGAAACTACACGCACACCGCCCATTTCGGTGGGAAAGGCATAGGCACCCTGGGTTTCGATGTAGAGGTGCTCCTGCCCGCCCGATTCGGCTACGCCCGCAAACACGTGCGCGCATTGCGCCCAAGCCGTTTGCGTGTCGCCAATCTGAAACGTGCGCGGCGGTACAATCAGCTCGTTCTGCGCGGCCGCCAGCCGCGGGTCGGTAATAATGGGCAGGGGTGAAACCTCTACGCGCACGTGGCCGAGCGCAGCGTGGGCCTGATGCTCGGTTTCAGCTAGTACCAGCGCTACCGGCTGCCCCCTGAAATGCACGTGCCCTTCGGCCAGCAACGGCTCATCAGGCACGATACCGCCAATTTGGTTTTCCCCCGGAATATCCTCGGCAGTAAGAATGCGCACCACGCCGGGCAATTGCAGGGCGGCCTCAAAATCAATGCTAAGCAGCTTGCCATGCGCCACCGGTGACTCTACCACGGCCGCGTACAAGGTGCCCTGTTGCACCGGAATATCATCGAGGTACTGCGATTCGCCGCGCACGTGGCGGGCTGGGTCGAGGTGGTTCATGGCGAGAGTGTAATGCGAATCCTCCGCTGGGCGGATTATAGATAGGGTGGCCTAGAACAGGGTAAATGGCTGCGCAGCTTCATGCTGGCGGGGTGCCTTACTTCCCGGCGCTATTTTCAGAATGGAGAGGAAGAGCCCACCGATTAGGTATGCCTGAACAGCTGGGGCATTGAGCGTCGTCTTACAGCAGGTCAGTTAACTGCAGCTGCGCCGGGAAGAACTGCAGGAAATGCGCCGCCAGTAACTGCCGCAACAGCAGGCGCTTGTACTGCACAGTTCCGCGTACGTCACTGATGGGGCTTATTTCCTCCTGGGCCAGCTCTAGTGCCCCACGTACCGTCTCGGCGCTAATTTCCCGACCTACCAAAAACTCGGCCGTGCGCGGCAGCATCAGCGGCACTGGACCAACTCCCCCCGCCGAAAGCCGAACAGCTTGCACTAGGCCACCCTGCACCCGCAGCCACGCCGCTGAGTTCACGCTGGCAATGTCGAGGTGAGTGCGCTTTGATACCTTCTCAAAGTTGAAGTAATCGGTAATTAAGGGCGCCGGAAAATGAATGGAAAGCACTTGCTCGTCGGCCATTTTTGCCAGTTGCTTGTAGCCTAGGTATAGGTCTTGCAGCGGTAACTCTCGGCGCTGGCCTAGGCCAGGGTCTTCCAGGGTAAGACTAGCACCGAGGGCCAAAAACAGAATAGTTAGGTCTCCGATGGGCGAAGCGTTGATGAAGTTACCCGCCACGGTGCCCATGTTCCGAATAGGGGTACTCGACACCAGCTTCAGGTACTCTGGCAGGTGCGGCAGCATCTCTTGCAGCACCTCAGACTCCAGCAGTTCTTGGGCCGTGGTGGCGGCGCCCAGCACAATTTGGTGGCCTTCGCGGCGAATACCACGGCGCTCGGGCTGCCCGTACAGCAGTTGCACCGGCATCTCGCGCAGCTGCTCGGGGCGCTGCACCAGCAAATCGGTGCCGCCGCCTAGCACTTGGGCACGGGCCGCCGAGGCAGCATCTAGGCCAGTGACGGTAACGGAATGACTGTTCTGAGCCGGCTGTGCGCTTACTGCGGAGGCTTCGGTGGCCGCGCGCAGAGCCGTGAGCTTAGCCGGAATGCCTTGGAAATAGGTAGGCACGAAACCTTGCTCCGCCAGCCAAGCTAAGGGTTGCTCCGTAGGCCGGTTCGTCAGTTGTTGCTGCAGGGCCAGCGTAGCTCGCTCTAGTGACTTATAGCCCGTGCAGCGGCAGATGTTGCCGTCAATGGAGGCCAGAGCCGTTTCTGGAGTGCCAGGCTTTGGGTTGAGCGAGTGACCGGTCAACGACATCACAAAACCTACCGTGCAAAATCCGCACTGTGAGCCGCCCTCCGCCACAATGGCCTGCTGCACCGGCGTGAGCGTGCCCCGCGCCGCATTAATACCCTCCACTGTCACTACATGGCGGCCGTGCGCATTGCCCAGCGGCGTCAGGCACGAGGTCATGGATTGGTAGCTTACGGTTTGCCCATCGGGTTGTAGCTCGCCTACCAGCACTGTGCAGGCCCCACAGTCGCCCTCGCGGCACCCTATTTTCGTGCCCGTCAGGTGGCGGTGGTAGCGCACAAAGTCCAGGAGCGTGCTACCCGCCGGCTGACTGGTGCGGATGAGCTGATCGTTGAGATAGAACTGAAGCATGGGTGGGGCAGGAAAACAAGAGCGGAAGGGAAAGTTACAGCTTTTCGGCCTTTCGGCGTAACAATTAGGTAACATAGGCGCCCAGCCGCCCGTGCCCAATCCCCCCTAGTATCCTTCAGCAGGTGAGGAAGAATCTGAGTTGGCCATGTATAAGATGAACCCAGATTCCTTCGTTCGCTCGGAATGACAGCCTGTATGCCTACTTTCGGCTCGGTTTTCGCCAGCAGCCGGCGCAGTGGCTGTAGGCCTGTTCTCCCTCGATTCGCTCTTATGAAAGCATTTTCTTCTCTTCGCTCGGTTCCGGCCCTAGCTATGGTGGCTGGCCTGTTGGCTACTGCTTCCTGCACGGCGCCCCGCGCCATTGTTAGCACCGGCAAAGTCACGCCCAAGGGTGAGTTCAAGATTGGGGGTAACGTGGCCTTCAATGTGCCCACCGAAACCATTAGCAAGACCGGTTCGGCTCTGATTACCGCCGCTCGCGAAACGGCCAACAAGGACACGGTGCGCTACAACCAAACCATTGAGAAGCTGCAAGTGGCGGCCCTGGCCTACGTGCTCGACCCGGTGCGGCCATCCTCCGATTTGTACCTGCGCTATGGGTTGGCCGAGCGCCTCGATGTGGGCTATAAGTATGCGTTTGGCTCGCACGTGTTCGATGCCATGTACCAGTTCATGGGCCCCACGGGTACGCCCGAAAGCCCCGGCAGCCGCGAAACCGGCGTTACCTACGGCAGCATTGGCCTGCAGTACGCTACCCAGCGTGCCAAGCTGCCCAATGTGCCCTTCCTCGATAACGTGAACGATGTGCTGGGCTTCAAAGCCAGCCGCCACGACCTGATTGTGCCGCTGGTGTTCAGCCAGTCGTTTGGCCCCGAGGAGGAAATTGGAGCTATTTCCTACGGTGTGATGTACGCCCACAGCTTCCTGCGCTACGGGTTTGAGCCACGCAACGTGTATAATGGCCCCGGCAGTGGCTCGGTAGCTGATAAAATTCCGAATCTACCCGTGGCCAAGCAGAACTTCTCCTCTTTTGGGGGCTTCGTCAACGTGAAGCTGGGCTACCGCTACGCCTACGTCATCCCGGCTTTGTCGGTGTACTACCAGAACTACGGTCAGTACCAGCTGCTCAACAACCGCACGGCTTCCCTCAAAGGCATCACGTTCATTCCGAGCATCGGGCTGCAGTTCCGGGTGCCTACTTCGCGCCGGTAGGCCACTAGGCCCCGCGAGTTTTCTTCGGCAGCGTTCCTGGCCGACTATAGTCTAGTTACTAATATGAATATTCTTTACGGCGTGCCGGGCGAAGGCCTAGGCCATGCTACCCGCAGCAAAGTAGTTATTGCCCATTTGCTAGAGCAGGGGCACAATGTGTGCGTAGTGAGCAGCTCGCGGGCTTTTCAGGTGTTGGCGGCCAACTTTCCCGGCCGTGTCCACGAAATTCGGGGGTTTCACCTGGCCTACCGGCAGCTTACTGTCTCGAAGCTGCGCACCGCAGCCCTTACCCTGCGTACAGCCCCGGAAAACCTGGTCGTCAACTTTCGCAAGTACCAGGAGCTGCTCTGCGATTTTGAGCCCGATCTGGTAATTTCCGACTTCGAGTCGTTCAGCTATTTCTTTGCCAAGTGGCGCCGGATTCCGGTTATCAGCATCGACAACATGCAGATCATCAGTCGGGCAAAGCTGGATATTGTGGTGCCACCAGCGGAGCGGGGCAACCTCACCGTAGCCCGCGAGATTGTGCGCGCCAAGCTGCCCCGTAGTCACCACTACCTTATCACCAGCTTTTTTGAGTTGCCGGTTATCAAGGACAACACCACGCTGGTGCCACCCATCATTCGGCCCGAAATTTTGCGTGCTAGGCCTAGCACTGGTCAGCACGTGCTAGTGTACCAGTCGGCCACTACGCAGAAAGATCTGGTGGCGCAGCTTCAGCAGCTGCCAGGGCAAGAGTTTCGGGTGTACGGGTTTAACAAGGAAGAAAGCCACGGCAATGTGCAGCTACGTGCTTTCAGCGAGCAGGGCTTTATTGATGATTTAGCCAGCGCCCAAGCGGTAGTAACTAACGGGGGCTTCTCCCTAATTAGTGAGGCCGTGTACTTGCACAAGCCCGTGTGTGCCGTGCCTATTCCGGCGCAGTTTGAGCAGTTTCTAAATGCCGCGCAAGTAGAAAAGCTGGGTTACGGCCGCCACTTCAGTGCCATCACCCCCGACAATCTGAAGGCCTTTCTCTACGACTTAAGTGGGTTTGAAGCCGCCCTAAGTCAGTATGAGCAGCACGGCAATGAGGTGTTGTTTGCCCGCCTACAGCAAGTGCTGGCCGGCGTGCAGGCCGAGCTGCCTCAGGGCGGAGTGGCCTAGCGCATACTAAACGCTATCGACCAACCACTGGCCCACCCTGCAACGGAGAGCCAGCGGCTGGTTGCGTTCTAGGCCAGGGCAGCAGGGAGTAAAAGCGCTACTTTTCGAGGATGGGCGCCGCTACCTCCCACGAAAGCCGTATTTTGGGCAACCATGACTTATTCTGCCCTCTGCCGCGTGGCAGCTACGGTGGCTGGCACGGGCTGCACCCTGTTGCTGGCTTGCACTGCCCACCCGCCCGCTGCTACTGTCTCTAGCACCCCCAATAAATTCACGCAGGATGCCACCCTGCGCCAAATTGCCACCGCCCAGGATGAGCGCAATACCGCAGCTTTGTTGCCTTTCCTGGAGGGGCCCAACGCCTCATATCGCCGTGAGGCTGCGCTGGCGCTAGCTTCGGTGCAGAGCAAAACGGCTACCACGGCGCTGCTGGCGCGTCTGCAAGATACGGCGGCACCTGTGCGGCAGGCGGCCGCCTACGCCCTCGGTCAAACCGCCGATTCTACCGCCGAAGCTGGCCTCGTTAAATACCTGGCGCTGGAAATAGACCCTACGGTGCGTCGCTATGAGCTGGAAGCCTTGGGCCGCTGCACCTCCCGCTCTGGCCTAGCGGCGCTGGTTCGTTTGCCCTCTGCCCTAACTACTGATACCGCAGCGCTCAGCGGGCAGGCATGGGGCCTCTACCGGGCCGGCCTGCGCGGCCTTACCTCCGAAGCGGCGGTAACACGATTGGTGCAGTTGCTGGGTCGCACTAATCCCCTCGGGGCGCGGTTGGCCAGTGCCAATGCGTTAGCGCGCACTCGGGGGCTTAACCTAGCTCCGTATGCTATGGCTATTGGAGCGGCGGCGCAACAAGACCCTCACTACGCTGTGCGTAGCGCCGCCGCTTCTGCGTTGGGCAAAGCTGCCCAAGACCCAGTAGTGCCTAGCCTGCTGGCCAGCCTGGCCCGCCGCGACCCTGATTACCGGGTGCGGGTAAGCGCCCTGCGGGCCATGAACGCGGCTATGTATGCTCCCGTGAAGGAAGCCGCCTGGGCCGCTCTCACCGATGCCAACGCGCAGGTAGCCCTTTCGGCCGCCGAGTTCTTTCTGGCATACGCTACCAACGAGCCCGGCTCACTGTTCTTGGAAAAGGCCGATAAGCTGCCCCAGTGGCGCGTGCGAAGCACCCTTCTGGCTGCCGCCCTCAAGCAGGAAACCACCGGCCGCGAGGCTATTCGGTCTGCCGTACAGGCCCGCTACGCTGCCGCCACCAGCCCTTATGAGAAAGGGTACTTGCTTAAAGCCTTAGGGGAAGACCCGGCGGCGTTTGAGTTTGTGCGCCAGGCCACCTTCGCTCCCAATCAGTCTGTAGTGATTGGTACCTATGGCATGGAGGCCTTAGTAGCCATGCGCAATCAGGCTGATTTTCCGGCTAGCCAGCACGCCGAGTTTGCCCTGACCTTGCGGCAAGCGGTGCTTAGTCAGGATGTAGCCCGCATGGGTATTGCCGCCGAAGCCATTCGCGACCCGAAGCTTGACCTGCGCCGCTTGCTGCCTTCCCCCGACTTTTTGGTGGAAGCCCGCGACCGGCTCGTACTGCCCCGTGACCTAGAGGCGTGGCAGTCGTTGCAGCAAACCATTGATTACGTGCAGAAGCGCAAAGCCACGCCCGTACCCGTGGCTACTGCCGCCACGCACCCCATCAATTGGGCGCTGGTAGCCGAGCTGCCCGCTACGCAACGCGCCGTGGTGCACACAGAAAAAGGTGATATTACGTTGCGCCTATTAGTGGAGGAGGCACCCGGCTCCGTGGCTAGCTTCGTAGAGCTTACGCGTCAGGGCTTCTACAACGGCCGCAATTTCCACCGCGTGGTACCCAACTTTGTGGCCCAGGGCGGCTGCCCCCGCGGCGACGGCTGGGGTAGCTCAGACTACAACCTGCGTTCTGAGCTAGGTGACAGACGCTACGGGGAGGGAGCCGTTGGGCTTGCCTCGGCGGGGAAGGACACGGAGAGCTGCCAGTGGTTTATTACCCACGCACCTACCCCGCACCTCGACGGACGCTACACCATCTTTGCGCAGGTGGTATCCGGTATGGATGTCGTCAGCCGCCTCGATATAGGCGACCGAATTGATAAGATAGAGCTAGTACGCTGAGCACCGTCTCAGAACCACAACAGGCCTCCCATAAGTTGGGAGGCCTGTTGTGGTTACATACCGAATGCATTGGTAGTATTACTGCTTAACCAAACGTAAGGGCTTGCTGCCGTGGTCTAGGCCTGCCAGCTGCACAAGGTAGGTGCCCTTCGTGAGCCCATTAGAAAGCTGCAAGGTCACTTCCGTTGCATTGGCTGGTATTGTTTGGGTAAGCACCAGTCGGCCGGTTAGGTCCAGAAGCTGAACCTGCGTTGCGGTGGGCAAGGGGCGAGGCAGCGTCAGGGTCACCTGCTCAGTAAGCGTGGCGGGGTTCGGGTACACGCTCGCGCTACTTGCTAGGTTTGCGGCGGAGAGCGTCACCGTTTCTACCGCCGAGTACGTGCTTTTACCATCGATATCTTGCTGTCGCAGGCGGTAGTAGATAAGCTGACCGAACAGATTGGGCTGATCGGTGTAGCTGTACTCGTGGTGCTGCGAGGTAGTGCCCTGACCTTCTACAAACGCTATTTGCTCCCATTTTTTCGCGTTAGTGCTGCGCTCCAGCCCAAAGCCTTTATTGTGCAGCTCCAGCGCCGTAGCCCAACGCAGCAAGACATGGCCGTTGCCGGTAGGAGTGGCCTGAAACCGCACTAGTTCTACTGGCAGCGGCGGCGCCAACGAGCCGAAGGTAAAGACGCTAAAATCGCTTATAGGTGCCGCCGACACCACCGAGCCTGCAGCCTGACTGCCACCAAGGCCGCCATTGCCTTCCGTAGCCCAGGCCGAACCTGTATAGCGGGCCACCTGCAGGTTGGGCGAGAAGTCTGTAATGCCGCTGCGCGTGCCGTTCTCCCAGAAGAGGCGTACCTGCACGTTGTCGGTTCCGGCCGTTCTGTTCAGGTTCCAGTACTCCACGCGGCTCACCGTCCGCAGAGGAGCAGTTAGATCTGCGCTAGAATAGGCCGTAGGGAAGTACTCCGCCGTGAAGCTGCTTGCCGCATTGGCTGGCGCCGTAATGCCCAAGCGGGCCCAGTACGTGTCTTTTCCAATGGGGAAAACGAAGGCGGTGTTTCCTATTTTCTGCACGGGGCCATTCACGAAGGAACTGCTGTTGCCAGCTGTACTGGTAGCGCCGGGCAAAATGGTCAGCAGGTTAGTCGCCGTGGAATTGATGAAGCCATTAGTTAGCGTTAGGTTACCATCAATCTGGAGCGGAGAACCTAGCGTTAGTACTTTGCCTGCCCCATTCAAGGTGAGGTTTTGAATGGTGGTGGGCGAGCCAGAATTGGTTAGGGCCAACGATTTCGTGATGACCACATCCTGATCATACATGGCTGCAAAGACGTGTACCGTTCCGTTCTCGGTTACCAGGTTTACTCCTTTTTGCAGGCAAGCAATGGGCCCCGGAGTAGGGCAAAACCGGTCAACGTTCAAAAACGACATATCACCCTGAAAACCAGGAGTAGTGGTGGCATCGGTGCGCGAGTTAAGGAATGGGGAGTAGGTAATTAAGCCGGTGGGCTCAAAGGCCGAAAGCGCCCCAAAGCCCGACGGACCGCCCAGCGTAACTACTGCGCCATTCATTCCGCTCGCACCCCGCACGGCGCTAAAGGAGTTAGAACCCAGCCAGTTCAGGCCTGCTTCTACCACGTTGGTGAGGTTCACGGCCCGCAGCGCCGTAGCGCAGCTATCAATGCGGTTGTTGCGGATGCTGTCGTTGACGGAAACCACCCCCGTATTCCGGTCGATGTCGAAGAATGGGGTGTTATCGGTGGTAGTGGTGGCGGGCCTGTCTTGCACTTGCACACCGCGCTGACACTGGGCAATGATGTTGTTGAAAACCTTATTGTTGGCCCCTTCCAGCACCACGCCAAACCCGTTGTTTTCAAACAGCGAGCTACCAAAGGTCGACAAGTAACCCCGCACGGTGTTCCCCTGAATAAATGCGCCTCCCGTCAGCAAGTCTCCGGTTATGCCTCCTCCAGTGCTGATTACCTTTCTGTCGCGGTCAACGAAGGCAATACCAGCGTTATCAAACGTAATATTAGTAGGCTGGCCTAGCCCCCGCGCGATGTAGTTGTTGCGCACCACAAAGCTGCCGGGGCCGTTGCCTAGGCCAGTACCAGTGCAGGCCTTAAGCTCCATGCCGTTCGAGGCGTTGTCGCGGATGAAGTTGCCCTCAATGAGCGCAGCAGAGGTGGTATAAGTGCCACCAGTTCGCTCTCCGGCCGCCCCCAGCACGGCCAGGGCCGCCCCAATGTTTTGGGTAAACTGGCACCCCCGAATTACTAGGCCACTTACGCTGCCATCGTTCACGTCTAGGCCACCCCGGCGGTTCTGCTCAAACCGGCTGTCTTCAATGAGGATGTTTCGCTTGTGGCCGTTCACCAAGAAGAGCCCCCGGCCAGCTCCGGTGCTATTGGTATTCGGAGACAATGCATTCTGGGCTGCGCGCACCCGTCTGAAGGTCAGGTTTTGCGCTCCGCCTAGGCAATTCCAGAAAATGCCGGTGTGTCGGTTTGAAACCGCCTCTACGTCTTCTACCACAAAGTTGCTGGTGGCGCTACCCGTAGTAAGAATGCCATAATCGTAATTGCGCACCGTAAACTTAGAAAGCATGACTGGGCTATTGGCGCCGCCCGAGGTGGTTACCAAGAACCCCGCTACGTCCGTTTGAGCTCCGCCGGGCGCTAGGCCACCATCGAAAATAGTAGCACTGCCCGGCGCGGCTGTAGCTGTGCCCGCACCCCGGAGGCTAACGTTTTTGTCTAGCACCACACGTTCTGAGTAGGTGCCGGCATCAATGAAAATGGTAGAATTAGCTGTGGCGGCGCGCAGGGCGGCGCCTACCGTGGCAAAGGGGGCACTGCTACTGCCCGTGCCAGAAACATCATTGCCAGGAGCGGTGGTGTACGTATCACCCGTCGTGGTGAGGTCGTTAACGTACAGATTTTGAGCAGTAACTGTTGCCTGTAGTCCAGGCAGCAGCAGTCCTGCGGCAAGCAGAAGTACTGATTGATTCATAGCAAACGTAGGAGAAACGGTGATGCTTGTCCTGGGAGCCAAGCACCTCAGGTGAGAAAAAATACATCCATCAATTGCCTGCTCAAGCAGCGCTGCGCATACCTCCTGCCTTGTGAGGTCATGCTCCGTCGTTCTAAGGATAAGGTATCTATAATCGACTCAGTAAGTAAAAGATTTTCATAATAAATTAGCTTATGTCAAGATGATGTTGCTGGTACGAGTGGCTCCATCAACTTGTTTACTCTTACCGCCATAAAAAAGGCCTAACTCTTCAGTAAGAGCTAGGCCTGTATACCGTGGTAGCAGTCAGCTGAGGCGACTGCCTTAATTTTCGTCGCGCCCGTGTACTTGGGCCGGGGGAGAGGTGGCCTCCACTGCCGTGAACGACTCCAAGATTTTGTACGTGTGCGAAGCGCCTTTGGGCACCACCCAAGAGTTGCCGGGCTCTAGCAATACCATTTGGCCCTCAATGTGCAGCTCGGCCCGTCCTTGCAGCACGTAACCTACTGTTTCATATGGCCGCACAGAGGGCTCCTTAGCCTCAGCCGGCGACTCGTTTTCCCACATGCGCATAGCCACGTGCTTACCCGAGGCCAGGTATTTTTCGCCTTCGGCCCCTTTGGGTGAGTGCCGGGAATCAACTTTCGTGATGGTCGTATCAGACATGATGCCGATGGTTAGGTAAATGGAAGGGAACTGCTAGGCTAACGCAAAGTCATCCGTAGCGGTTGCTCCCGAGGCCAGGCGTAAACCTTCCGCACTGTTGGCAGTTGCTGACTGGGTCTAGGCCTATATATTTCGGCCCTTGGCGCGTTTTGGTGCCGCCACATTTGTAGTTACTCCTTGCATGTCACACGATGCATTCATTCAGGCGCTAGCTCAGGCGCATCAGCAGGCTGCCGCTCCCTTACCCGGTCCTGGCTTCTGCCTGCTCGCCGAGCAGCTCCTCAATCTGTTGTTTCCGGAGCGGGCCGAGCGCCCTTTGCGCAATGCTGATGCGGTAGCGGCCACGCTGGGCATTTGGCAAGATGATCTGACGACCTTATTGTTAGCCGTGCAAACACCTCAGCCCGCCGCTGAGCTAGCCGCCGACTGTGTAGCTAATCTGCCCATACTGCGCGATATGCTGCTGCTGGATGCTGAGGCTATTGTGGCCGCCGACCCCGCCGCGGAAGGTATTACGGAAGTGGTAGCCACCTACCCCGGTTTCTATGCCATAGCCCTGCACCGCTTCGCCCACGGCTTGTACCAGCGCGGTGTGCCTCGCGTGCCCCGCTTGCTCAGTGAGTATGCCCACCAGCGGACCGGCATCGATATTCACCCGGGAGCCCGCATTGGTCGGTCGTTCTGCATCGACCACGGCACCGGCATTGTCATTGGGGAAACAGCCGTTATTGGAGCCCACGCTAAGATATTTCAAGGGGTTACACTGGGTGCTCTGAGCGTGGCCAAGCACTTGCAGGGCATTAAGCGTCACCCTACCATCGAAGATCATGTGGTGATTTACGCTGGGGCTACTATTTTGGGCGGCAATACGGTGGTTGGGAGCCACAGCATCATCGGTGGCAACGTGTGGCTTACTGAGAGCGTGCCTTCCCACTCAAGGGTGTATCACCGGGCGCAGATTCAGGTAACCCGCGCCGAAGACCCGGCCGCCGACATTTCATTTTCTATTTAAACGTCTTTTCACAGGGGGCACCCAAGACATTATGGGCGCTAGGCCTGTTCCTGACTTTTGCCACTCCCTAAACCTCCAACCAACCTCATGAAAGCTACTTCCATTCTGGATACGATTGGCAACACGCCGTTGCTGCGTCTCAACCGTCTTTTCGCCCACCGCCCCGATGTGGAGGTGTGGGTGAAGCTGGAGCGTGCTAACCCCGGTGGCAGCATTAAAGACCGCATTGCCCTTTCTATGATTGAGCAGGCCGAGAAAGATGGCTTATTAACCAAAGACTCTCTGATTGTAGAGCCCACCTCCGGCAACACAGGGGTAGGCCTAGCGATGGTGGCTGCCGTGAAGGGCTACAAGCTCACTCTGGTTATGCCCGAGAGTATGTCAATTGAGCGGCGGCGTCTGATGGCGGCGTACGGCGCCAACTTAGAGCTTACCCCCCGCGAGAAAGGCATGAAAGGAGCTATTGAAAAGGCCGGCGAAATTGTGCGCGACACCCCCGGCGCCTGGATGCCCATGCAGTTCGAAAATCCCGCCAACATCCGGGTGCACGCCGAAACTACGGCCCAAGAGATCCTGCGCGACATGCCCGAGGGGTTTGACTTTCACATTACGGGCGTGGGTACCGGCGGCCACATTACGGCCGTGACTGAGGTGCTGAAGCCCCTGTTTCCGCGCATGAAGACCTTCGCCGTGGAGCCGGAGCTCTCTCCTGTTATCAGCGGAGGCGCGCCAGGTCCTCACCCTATTCAAGGCATTGGGGCAGGCTTCATTCCTGCCAACTTGCACACTGATATCTTGGATGGCACCATTCAGGTTAGCCAGCAAGAGGCATTTGATATGGCCCGCCGTGCTGCCCGCGAAGAAGGTATCTTTATGGGTGTATCGTCGGGCGCCTCGTTGGCTGCCGTCGCTAAAAAACTCGATGAGGTTCCGCAAGGAGGCCGCGTACTCACTTTTTGCTACGACACCGGTGAGCGGTATCTATCGGTTGAGGGCTTATTTGTATAAGATTCCTTCTAGGCCAGTAAAACGGGCAAGGCTCTTCACATAATGTGGGGAGCCTTGCTCGTTTTACTGGCCTAGGGCTCTGCGTAGTTGTAGCTCACCGTAAAGCGGAGTCAATAAGCCCAAAAACAAAAAAGCCTAACCGTAAGGTTAGGCTTTTTAAACGGGAGTGGAGAATATCGGAGTCGAACCGATGACCTCTTGCATGCCATGCAAGCGCTCTAGCCAGCTGAGCTAATCCCCCGTTTGTTGAGTACCGCCCGCCGGTTGCGTTTGGTGTGACAAAAGTACTGCGCGTTTTTGAATCTGCAAGAGATACGCTCAAAAAAACGCAAAAAATATGTCGCCAAGACCATAAAAAAAGTGGGCTGACAATGCTGTCAGCCCACTTTTTAAGAGTTAACCAGTTGGCCTAGTTGAAGATATAGCGTAGGCCGATCTGTCCCTGCCAACGTGAACCAATACCGCCAGTATCGTTGCGGAAGGTTTTCGTGAGCGGTACACCCGGGGTCGTAACCCCACCTGCAGCCGTACCAATAGGGTTGGTCAGATAGCGGTACTCAAATACCGGCTGACCTTGGGCATTATATCCATCAAACGTGAGCGGGTTAACCCGGTTAGCCGTCTGGAATACTCCCCAATCACTGTTGATCAGGTTGCCCACATTGAAGATGTCCAGGCTCAGCTGCAGTGTATTGCGGTTCTCACCAATATTGGTGAATACATCTTGCAGCAGACGTACGTCAAGACGGTTCTGCCAAGGACGTACGGCACCATTGCGCTCCGCATATTTACCGCGGCGGCTGCTTAGGTAGTCGTCCTGCTTAATGTAAGTATCCAGGTCAGCCCACTGCTGTGCTGCAGTGTACACACCACCACCCTGAGACGCCGTCAGCGTAATGTCGCGCAGGTTGATTTCGCTCTGGTTGCGAGGTACATACATCAGGTCATTCGACGTCTGGTTGTCGCCGTTCATGTCACCCGAGTACACATAGGAGAAGCGGCCAGCTGGAGCAGCCTCGTAGAACAGCGAGAGCGTGGTGCCGAGGTGGCCTAGATATTCTTTGCGGTACGATACCGAACCGATAACGCGGTGCTGCTGCAGGAATTGTGAGTAACTCAGAGCTGCTGCATTCGGATCGCCTGAGATAGAGCGGTCACGCCAGATTGACTGAGCAATTGAGCCGCCGTCATTGACAGAGCGAGAATCCGAGTAGGTGTAAGCTGCGCTCAGGTACAGACCATTGCTGAACGACTTCTGGAGCTGCGCCGTCAGGGCATAGGAGTAGCCCTTGTTGGTATTCTTCATCAGAATAGCGTCGCTGATGTTCGGGCGAGCTGCGGTGTTGCCTCCTTGTGAGGCTGGCACGGCACCGTAAATCTGATAGTTGCGGGTAGTGGCTACCAGTCCAGCGTTGGCCCCTGTCTGGGGAGCTCCAAACGTGTAGAAGATTGGCCGGTTGTCGGCGCCGTTAGCACGGGCGAAAGGCTCGGCCTCGCTACCCGGCAGGTTCACGTTCTGGTGGTAAACGGCGTTGATGTCCTTCGTATAGAAGGCCTCCAACGTACCAATAATTCCGCCAATCAGCTGCTGGTCGATAGCAATGTTGGAGCGCCATACCTGCGGAAACTTGAAGTCCCGGTCCGTAACGGCCAAGTTGTAGGCCGTGTTAGCCGAGGCGTTCTGCGGACGGTAAGCATCTACGTTCGGGTTGAAAGGGTAGATAGATGCATTGGGGCTGGTAACCCCATTAGTAGTGGTTGGTACAGAGCCTGAGGTGCTAAACGAACCGAACTGCACCCCGTTGTTGCTAGCCTGGTTGGATAGCCACACAAACGGCACACGGCCCGTGAAGATACCGGTACCACCGCGCACCTGCGTCTTCTTGTTGTCCATTACATCCCAGTTGAAACCAACGCGGGGCGAGAACAGCACGCTTTTCTTCGGTACCGAGCCCGTGTTGATTTTCACCCCGTCGCGGAAGGTCAGATTAGCCGCGTTGGTGTTCTGGGGCAGGTCCGACGTCAGGAAGGGCAAGTCAGCGCGTACGCCATAGGTCACGCGCAGGTTGTTGCGCGCCGACCATTCATCCTGCACGTATAGGCCTAGCTGAGCGGCTTTGATGTCAGCAAAGGGAAACTCTCCGCCGGGCAAAGCCGAGTACTGTAGGTTGTAACGTGCCGGACCGGGACGGGTAGCGCTGGCAGCTAGCGGGGTGTACGTAGCCGTGCTACGGTCGTAGTTGAAGCCCGCTGAGGCGTAGAAGTCTTCGAGCGAGTTGAACGAGTAGTTGCCGTAGTAATTCGGAGCGAAGCCATTACGGAACTTGTAGTACTCGTTATAAGTACCTACCGTCACGTTGTGCTTGCCCAAGTATGCGGTGAAGTTGTCACCCACTTGGAACACATCGGAGTTCAGGATGTTGAACGCCGAGAAAGGCTCATAACCAAACGAAGTCAGCGAGTTAGCCGCATTGATACCGTTTAGAGCAGCCGTAGAGGTGCTGCGGCCCACGCTCGTGCCAATGTCAACCAGCGGGAAGATACCGCCGCTGCTCTCGCGGAAGTCGCGGAAAGCCGAATAACCCGCCGTTAGGTTGTTCGAGAACTTACCACCACCTAGGGTGCTGTTCAGTTCCGCGATGAACGAGTTCAGGTTATTATTAATCGTGTAGTACGACGATGAGAAGGGCAGACCGAACTGCGACTGCGAGCGTTGGTTGTTGATGGCGCCCGAGGTGCTTGGTGGAATATCCGCGTACGACTTCAGGTAGTTGTACTTGATGTTGAAGCGGTTGTTCTGGTTGATATTCCAGTCAATCTTGATCGTAGCCTTGTCGCTGTTCGAGCGAAGCTTGTAGTTCTCGAATGCACCGGCGTTGTACCCATACTGCTGCTGCAGGAAGTTGCCCAGCGCTTCCAGGTCGCGGGCCGAGGCCTGCGAGGTTTGTGAGCCAGCGGCTGGAGGAGTATCCGAGCGGTTGGCGGTGAAGTTGCCAGTTGGGGGGTCGTTACGACGCTCACGCTCGGCATTCACGAAGAAGAACAACTTGTCCTTAATAATAGGACCACCTACCCGGAAGCCTTCGTTGTGTAGGCGGAAGTTGGGATACTCCTGTTTGAAGTCGCCTACCTTTTTGCCTACCAGATCTTGGTCGCGGTAAAAACCGTAGATAGAGCCCGAGAATTTGTTAGTGCCTGAACGGGTTACTACGTTGATACCAGCGCCTGTGAAGGAGCCCTGACGTACGTCGTATGGGGCAATGCTAACTTGAATTTGGTCGATAGCGTCCAGCGAGATAGGCTGAGCACCAGCTTGGCCACCTACCGTAGATTGTAGACCAAAGGCGTTATTGAAAATGGCGCCGTCAACTGTAATGTTGTTGAAGCCGCTGTTACGCCCCCCAAAGCTCTGTCCATTGGCCTGAGGCGTAAGACGGGTAAAGTCATTGAGTGAGCGGTTTAGAGTGGGCAGCCGCTCAATTTGCTCGCGCTGTACTGTGGTGGCAGCTCCTGTCCGGCCAGCATTAATAACTGGGTCTTGACGACCGCTAACAACAACTTCCCCTAGCGTCTGCTCCGACTCGCTCAGGTTGATGTCTAGCCGCAGGTTTTGGCCTAGCGTTAGGAAGATGTTTTCACGTACTGATTCCTTGTAACCCACGAACGTCACGCGGATAGTATAAGGACCACCTACGCGCATGTTCTGCAGGTTGAAGCGTCCCTCGGAGTTGGTTGGCGCTACATACTGCGTGTTGGTGGGCGTGTGCACGGCAATGACCGTGGCACCTGGCAGGCCTGCTCCCGACTTGTCGGTGATAACACCGTTCATCGCCGAAGTAGTAGTGCCTTGCGCCCAACCAAGGTGAGCTGACAAAATCGCCATTGGCACTAGGGCCACAGAGGCGTAAAGATTGCGTCTCATAAGAGGGGATTGATGAAAATCAGCCACAAAATTATCAGGTTAAGTGCTGAGGTCAATGTTATTAAAATGTTATTAAAGCATAATTATACGATACTAAGATCTGCAATAAACCGTATAAAGTGGATTTATGATAGTACTATAGCTATAAGTGTCTATACCAAGTGTGAGTGTTGGCTCACTAACTTCACGTTTGCTATGACTTATAATATTGTGTTAGTTCTACTGATGAGGCATTGTTGTGAGAGAGTTACACTTTAAAGATGCTCACAGGGCATAAGTATCACGCTACTGATGGGCGGCTGGTAAGTGAATAATCCAGCAACTAGTCGTGTATAGCCACTTTAGAAGTGTTACTGTGGGTACACGCACCTCAGCATGCTGTAGCCCATCCGTACGCGTTAGATTATTCATCAGGTAGGTATACCCGCTAGATAGTGAGTGCGGAAAGGCCATTAGCAAGAGCAGCTACGAGGAGAGACGTGGCTTAAATACGCATTAACCGAAAAGCAAATTCCGTATAAATAGCACTGCTACGGGCAAGTATGAGCCGTAAAAAAAGTCGTCACTAGGTCTGCGCATCTCGCCAGCGGCCTATAATTCCCAACTATAAGAGGCAGTGCCGCAGCTCTATGATGAGTTTGGCATGTATGCACTCGGTTGGCCTAGTCTCCTGTTTTTCTTTCCATGACGATCCACTCATCTGCCCCTAAAGGCCGCCTACTAGCAATTGGTGGCCACGAACAACGCCAAACCAACAACGGGAGTACCGACAGCGAGCAATCTGCTGACTTCATATTAGAGCGTTTCGTTCGAGAATTGCCCGCTAAAGAAACCGTAGTAGTCGTCCCGACTGCGTCAGAAGAGCCCGAAGAAGCGGCTCAGGAGTATGTCAAGGTCTTTGCTGAGCTTGGTATCAAGAACATCGAGGTGCTCGACATCCGTACTCGGGAGGAAACCAAGAACCCGGAAGCCTTGGCCATGATTAATCGGGCCGATGGAATCATGTTCACGGGAGGCGACCAGTTACGCCTAACTACCATTTTTGGCGGCACTGATTTGTTAAAGCGCATTGCTGAGCGCTACCAGCAAGAACCCATTGTAATTGCCGGAACCAGTGCCGGCGCAGCAGCCATGAGTACGCCCATGATCTACCAAGGGCGCAACGATGCGGGTTTCGTGAAAGATGAAATCCACATCACTACCGGCTTGCAGCTCATGCGCGACGTAGCCATTGATACGCACTTTGTGGCTCGAGGCCGAATTGTGCGTATGGCTCAGATTATAGCTACCAACCCTGGCTGTCTAGGCCTAGGCCTGGAGGAAGACACGGCCGTACTCGTAACCAAAGGCCGGGAGTTGGAAGTTATTGGAAATGGACTGGTAGTACTGGTTGATGGGCATGACTGCACGGGCAACACGATTGCCGTCATCAAGCCCGGAGAAGTGTTTTCCATTCGGGATTTACGGTTGCACTTGCTGGCCAAAGGGCAATGCTATACGCTGCCAGTGTAACCACGTAGAGTCTGTAAAGTAGCAGTGGGTGAGTATAGTAACACCAGCGTGAGCATGGCTTTTTCTCTTGTCAGATGTCCCGTACGATAATCGTTTCCAACCGCTTGCCTACTAAAGTGCAGCGCACCACTGAGGGCCTTGCGTTTCAGCCCAGCGAAGGGGGGTTAGCTACTGGCCTAGGATCCATTTATCGGGCCGATGATAATGTGTGGGTAGGCTGGCCCGGGTTATTCGTTGATGACCCCAGCGAACAGCAGCAAGTAACCGAGCGTCTGCAGGCCGATAGCATGGCTCCCGTTTTTCTGACCGAAAACGAGATTCACGACTATTACGAGGGCTTCAGTAACGGCACATTGTGGCCTACCTTTCATTATTTCAGTGAGTACGCCCTCTACGAGCAAACGCACTGGGAGGCCTACGTAGCCACAAATAAGAAATTTTGCCGAGCCGTGCTGGAATTGGCTGGCCCTGATGATACCATCTGGGTGCACGATTATCAATTGCTGCTGCTGCCCGAAATGATTCGGCGGGAGCGGCCGAAAGCAACTATCGGTTTCTTCTTGCACATCCCTTTTCCCTCGTATGAAATCATACGAGTACTGCCCTGGGGGGCGAGATTGTTGGAAGGAATGCTAGGCGCCGACCTGATTGGATTTCATACATTCAGTTATCAGCGCCACTTCATCAGTGCGGTTTCGCACATGTTGGGCTATCCGAACCAGAGCGGGCAAATTGACACGCCTAACCGCCCTGTGCTAATTGATGCCTTCCCCATGGGTATCGATTACCAGCATTATGCTGAAACTGCTCAGTCTGAAATAGTAGCTCAGCATATACTGGCCTACCGCGAAGCCCTGCGAGAAGGAAGAATTATTCTTTCCATTGACCGACTCGACTATACTAAAGGAATTGCGCAGCGGCTCCGGGCCTTCGAAGCACTGCTCGAGCGCTACCCAGCGTGGCGCGGGCAAGTGAGCCTACTGATGGTAGTGGTGCCTTCTCGCGACCAGGTAGCCCAGTATCAACATCTCAAGGAGGAAATTGACGAGCTGGTAGGTCGCCTTAATGCACAATACAGCACCATCACTTGGACGCCTATCCACTATTTCTACCGATCATTTCCCTTCGAGGAACTCGTTGCGCTATACCGCTTGGCCGACATTGCGCTCGTAACGCCCGTGCGCGACGGAATGAACCTAGTGGCTAAGGAATATGTGGCTTGCCGGACAGATGAGCGCGGCGTGCTGATCTTGAGCGAACGAGCCGGTGCGGCCCAAGAACTGTCCGATGCCCTACTCATCAATCCTACCGATACCAACCACGTAGCAGAGGCGCTGAATGAAGCGCTATTGATGCCGGAGGAGGAGCAAGCCAGTCGGATGGGACACCTCCGCGCCTTGGTACAACAATATGATGTGTTTGCCTGGACCAAACTATTCATGGACCGACTGGCCTACAGTAAGATCAAGCAGCATATTTATGCTACTGACTCCCTTGATCAGGTTGCCAGCGCTCAATTACAGACAGATTATGCCGCGGCAACTACGCGCCTGCTTCTGTTAGACTACGATGGCACGCTGGTGCGCTTTCACTCCAACCCGCAACGAGCCCAGCCCGATGCAGAGTTGCTTCAGTTGTTAGGCTCTCTGGCGGAAAATCCACGCAACCGCCTCGTTGTCATCAGCGGACGAGACCGAGGCACATTAGAAAAGTGGCTAGGCCACTTACCCGTCGATTTTATTGCCGAGCATGGTATTTGGCTGCGGCGTGCAGGGGAGGAGTGGCAACTCTTTCAGGAGCTTCGCGCCGAATGGAAGCGGGAACTGCTTCCCATCATGGACCTCTACGTGCGCCGCACAGCTGGCTCTTTTGTAGAGGAGAAGGACTATTCCTTAGCTTGGCACTACCGCCGCGTTGATGCCGATTTAGGTGCCGTTCGAGCTAGAGAACTGCTGAGCCACCTCTCTTTTATCACCTCCAATACCGATTTACAAGTGCTAGAAGGTAGTAAGGTACTGGAAGTGAAAAATGCAGGTATTAATAAAGGAACCGCCGTAGCTCGGTGGCTACACCAAGACCAGCCAGAGTTTATCTTGGCTCTCGGTGACGGCCGCACCGATGAAGATACATTTGGTGTACTGCCAGCGGAAGCCTACACTATAAAAGTAGGCAACGCGGCTCGGTCGTTAGCTCGCTACTGCGTAGGCGACGCAAGTCAGGCTCGCAGTGTATTGCAACGCTTGCTACTAGTAAAAGAGGTAGAGAGAATGGCCTAAGTACTTAAGCCATTATTTTTCCGCGTAAGTCCCAGTGACTGGATTTGACCTCCATGCTACCGGGTTGCCGCTTAATAGTGCGTGTGTACCGCTCTCCGGCAATCAGGCCATCGGGCCTACGCTTACCGAAAAACAGAGTCACTGGCTCACCGTGTTCATTCGTAACAAAAGTGATATCGTACCCTTTGAACACATCATCAATTCGAGAGGAAGGTTCAAAAGTCTTGCTGAGCTTCTTATCTAATTCGCGGTGCAGAGGCATATAAAGGAGAGTTGTGTTTCTACTCTCTACGGCCGTTTTTGCCATCAGATTCGAAACAGTTAACCTTTAATTTAAAACTCTTCTGTATGAAAATGCCATAGCTGGACTGTTACTTAATAATTAGACGCCAGTATAATTTAAGCTATTTAGTCCTGTACAGTATGTACAAAAAAAGAGGGTTGGCATTTTGCCAACCCTCTTTGGGTACTTAACTAACCAGTTGATTAGTTGAAGATATAACGCAGGCCAAACTGCATATAGTAGGTAGAGGCCAGAGCGTTGTTGTAACGGAAAGTATTGGTGATAGGCTGGCTGCGGTCCGTAGCTAAACGGAAGGTAGGCTTAACCGTACCACCTGCAGTGTAAACCGGCAAGTTTGGGTTGTTCGACGGAGCCGTAGTGTTGGTCGGAACCAAGATCGAGGCATTGTTGAACTGTTGTACTAAGCCCCAATCTTTATTGAGCAGGTTACCAAAGTTGAAGATATCCAGCGAGAACTGTAGTGTGTTTTTCTTACCACCAAGGTCCGTGAATATATCCTGTGCAAACTTGATATCTACTTGGTTACGCCATGGGAGTTTAGCACCGTTTCGCTCTGCATATTGACCTTTGCGCTTCTTCAAATAATCATCCTGCTCAATGTACTGGAAGAATAACTCTTTCTGACGTGCGGCCGAAACAATATTTGGGGCAGCAGAAGTACCATAGTTAAAGTCAGTGAAGATAATTTCCGACCCGTCTTTTGGTACGTAGATCAAGTCATTAGTCTGGCCATCACGGTTAAAGTCAGCACCGTAGATGTACGAGAAACGACCTTGAGAAGAGCCTTCGTAGAATACAGAGAGAGTTGTGCCCAAGTGGCCAATATACTCTTTCCGATAAGACAGCGAAGCAATTACTCGATCCGGTACAGCGAAGCCAGAATAGCTCAGCTCCGGGTCGTTCGAGTTATTCACGATAGGAGTGCCCGACCAAGTATTTAGCAATTGGTCACCGCCACCATCAAACAATACTTTCTGCTGAGTACGTACATAGGCTACCGAAGCGAAGAGACCGTTATCGAAACGCTTTTCTAGTTTGGCAGTCCCTGACAAGTAATAGCCTTGGTGACGGTTGTAAAGAACTACCGTATTGAATGCTTGCGTACCACGTGCGTCTCCTGTCCGGACGGGCTGGTTAGGCACTGGATTGGTGGCACTTACCGTAGACGACGTTAGAGGATTGATAAAACGGTCACGGTTCAATACAGGATATACCGGGCGGTTATCTGGGTAGCCGGCCGTATTCAGAGCTGTTGGATCTACTAAGTTGGGGTTACGACCCAATGCTATTGTAAGATCTTTGTTGTAGATACCTTCCAGAGTACCAACGATACCGAATGGCAGTTGAGCGTCAAGGGCTAAGCTGCTCTTCCAAGCCTGTGGGTTACGGAAGTTCCGGTCGGTAGCACTAAGAGTGGCAGGAACCTGAGTACCAGGTGTTGGAACCGTCGTGGGGCGGTAAGCAGCTGGATCAGGACTGAATGTTTTTGGAGCGTCAGCACCCGAGGCAGTAGTCGTAAATTGAATCAAGCCAGCATCACCTGCTTGTGATACGATCCAAACTGTGGGTACCCGACCAGAGAAGATGCCACTACCACCACGCAGCTGTAGGGTTCTGTCTCCTTTAATATCGTAATTGAAGCCAACGCGAGGCGACCACAGTACGCGGTTCTTAGGTAGAACACCTGTATCAATCTGCTCATTGTTAGCGAAGCGTAAGCCAGCTACCAATGGATGCGTCTGAATTTCTTTAACATCTAGGTAGGAATTTAACTCCAAGCGTAAGCCAGCTGTAACGCGTAACTTCTCACTCAGGTTAATTTCATCCTGTGCATAGGCAGAGTACTGTGCAGTTTTAAAACGAGGATATGCCTGTTCGTAGCCGGGCAGTAATGAGTAGGTTAGTGCGAAATCACGGGGCTGCCCTCCAGCTTTGAATTCATCCCATGAATTATACGTGTAGTAGCTAGTAGCGAAGCGCTGGAAGCCATTCTTCGTGCTCTGTAAGTCAAACTGGACACCAGCTGTGAGGTTATGAATACCAGCCGTGTAGTTAACATAGTCTACCGCTGAGTATGTTTCTACATCACGCAGGTTACCAAATGTGAAGGGCTCATAACCAAAAGAGGTGAGTGGGTTTACCCCCGTGGTATAAGTTCCGTTTGCATTACGCGTTCCATCAAGAATATCTACGAATGGGAACACTTCACTATTTGAGCTGCGAGGGTCCTTCTGGTGGGTGTAAGTACCACGCAGGGTATTAAAGAACCGCCCGCTAATAGTGGAGTTCAATTCAGCTGCCAGTGAATAAAAGTTGCTCTCCTGAAAGTAGTTGGAGTTGGAGAAAGGCAGGGCAAAATTACTCGTCCGAGTATTAGAGAAAGCTGTTAGAGGGCTGCGTGAGGTACTCACAAAGCTCGGTGACTTACTTTCTACTTGGCTGTAGCGAACTGAGAGGCGGTTGTTAGTATTAATGTTCCAGTCAACACGCCCTAGCAAAGTGGTACGGTCAGACTTAAACGAGTAGTCTTGATAAGGACCAGTTTCGTAACCGTACTTCTCACGTAGGAATGAACTTACCTCATCGAGGAATGCTCCCGTAGGCCGTACTACGTTGCTGGGCGTACCAGGAGCTCCATACACCTGGCCCGCAGTGGCAACTACGTTTTGCTGGCCTGGGCTAGTACGGTCCAGTTTCTCGGCATTAACAAAAAAGAAAAGCTTGTCTTTAATTACGGGACCACCGAAGCGGAAACCATACTGCTTTTCGTTAAGATCTTGTTTAACAAAAGTTTGGTCGCCAACCTTGTTACCTTGTTGATTCTGATTGCGCCAGTAGGTGTAAACTGAGCCAGAAAAGTCGTTGCTACCAGAGCGAGTAACGGCATTGATAGCACTACCAATGAAACCAGATTGACGTACGTCGAAAGGCGTTACGTTAACCGAAATTTCCTGCACGGCATCCAGTGAGATTGGGTTACCGTTAGCTGGCAGGTTGCCCCCAATACCAAAGTTGTTATTAAAGTCTGCACCGTCAATGGTAATATTATTCTGACGGAAATTACCACCACCAATTGCTCCAGTGCTACCAGAGTTTGCTTGAGGCGTTAGACGCGTAAAATCGTTTAGGCTGCGCGTGATAGTGGGCAAGCGCTGAATTTCTTGAGTGCTGATGTTCGTAGTAGAACCAGCACGCTCAGCATTCAAAACCGAACGTGTGTCATTACCACGTACTACAACTTCACCTAGCGTCTGCTCGGAGTCGCTCAGGTTGATATCGAGGCGTAGGTTCTGGCCTAGGGTCAGGAAGATATTTTCACGAACAGCCTCCTTGTACCCGATAAACGTTACGCGGATGGTGTATGGACCCCCTACACGCATGTTCTGCAGGCTGAAACGGCCTTCCGAGTTGGTTGGCGCTACGTACTGCGTGTTAGTGGGCGTGTGCACAGCAATAACTGTGGCACCTGGCAGGCCCGCTCCCGATTTGTCGGTAATAACACCGTTCATCGCCGAGGTGGTAGTGGCCTGGCCCCAGCTTAAATGGGCTGACAGGACCGCCAGTGGCACCATGGCCATTGAGGCGTAAAGATTGCGTCTCATAAAGGGGGGATTGGTGAAAAAGTACTGTGTGAAAGGGGCAAAAGAAAAAGTTGTGTTATACTTAGGGGCTGCCGTTGAGCTCTTGTAAACCCCTATGCTACACAAGGTTTGTTTTCGGCCACAAAGGTAATAGGGAAATTCACAACCTCGGTCGTACAGCCTTAATGAATCTGCTTAAGTAATAATCTGACTCAAGCGCATTCTCGATTACACCTAACGAACTGGAAGAGTGAATGAACTGTACACTCTCGTCAGAGGCTTCAGTGACAAGTCCCACGTGAGTTATGGTAGAACTACCTGGCGAACCTCCGAAAAATACTAAATCGCCGGGCTGTAGGTTCTGTGGCTTTACAGGGTCACCCCAAAGAGCCTGCTCGTTGCTAGAGCGCGGAATAGTAACATTGATGGCGGCAAATGACATGAAAAGTAAGCCGGAGCAGTCCATGCCGAGGCGGGTGGTACCACCAAATTTATAGGGGGTTCCTTCGAAGGAGCGGGCGGTTTCAATGACGGAAGCAATTTCTCGTCTGAGATTCGCTGGCGTTGGGCGGGCGCTAGGCCTCTTCACCACTACCTTGCTCTTGCCAGCCGCCGTAGCTATTTTAGCTTTGGACTTATTCGCGGGTGACACTCCGCGCCGACGTTCATTGGCCTTTATCCGGGCCATATCCCGGGCCGAGTAGTATCGACCGTTTCGGTAATTTACTTTTTTGGCACCACTGCAAGCAGCCAGCCAACTCAGCAGCCCTATCAGTAGCACTGGCAGCCACCGGCGCCACTGCGCCGAATGCCGTACCTTCGTAACGTGTTCCCGCATCGGTGCAAAGATAGGTGAACAGGTCATTTTGCTCCTCTATATATGGAATATCAAGTTTTAACCCCGTCATTGATTGCTCAATTTGAGGCTATTGTTGGGGAAGCGCACGTGCTAACAGCGCAACGTGTAGAAGCCGATGTGTATGCCGATTATGGTCGTGACCATACGGAGGATCTGCACTTTGCGCCCGATGTAGTCGTGCGCCCAGCAAACGCCGACGAGGTGAGTCAAATTGTACGGCTGTGCTACGAGTATCACATTCCGGTAACTCCTCGCGGGGCGGGCACTGGCCTATCAGGGGGGGCGTTGCCAATCCACCATGGGGTAGTGCTGAGTACTGAGCGCCTAAACCGCATCATTGAAATTGATGAGCGCAACCTGCAGGCTACTGTGGAGCCTGGAGTGGTTACGGAAGTGTTTCAAAACGCAGTGAAGGAGGTAGGCCTGTTCTATCCGCCTGATCCGGCTAGCAAAGGCAGCTGCTTTCTAGGTGGCAACCTTAGCGAAAGCAGCGGCGGGCCAAAAGCCGTCAAATACGGTGTCACGAAGGACTACGTGTTGAATATGCAGGTGGTACTACCTACCGGCGAAATCATCTGGACTGGTGCTAACACGCTAAAAAATGCTACTGGCTACAACCTCACCCAGCTAATGATTGGCTCCGAGGGTACGCTGGGCATTATCACGCGTATTGTATTCAAGCTGCTTCCTTACCCGCAACAGAACATTCTGCTACTGGCACCTTTCCGGGATGAAACTGAGGCCGCTACTGCCGTTTCAGCAATTTTTAGAGCGGGTATCGTGCCATCTGGCCTAGAGTTTATGGAGCGTGAGGCTATTGAATGGTCATCACGCTACCTCAATATTCCGCTTAATCTGCCAACTGACATCCGTGCCCACTTACTTATTGAGCTTGATGGGCAGGATCTGGATCAGCTGTATAAAGAGGCAGAAGCCGTATACGCCGTGCTGGAAAAATACGACGTAGATGAGATCCTGCTGGCCGATACAGCAACTCAGAAAGATGACTTGTGGCGGATTCGCCGTAACATCGGCAATGCTGTGCGCTATAATTCTGTCTACAAGGAAGAAGATACAGTTGTACCTCGGGCCGAGCTGGCCACGCTACTGAGGGGAGTAAAGGAAATCGGAACTCGATACGGCTTTAACTCAGTGTGCTACGGCCACGCTGGCGACGGGAATTTGCACGTCAACATTATTCGTGGTGAGCTCGATGATGAAATGTGGCATCGTGGCCTACAAGAGCCAATTAAAGAATTGTTCCGGCTGTGCGTTAGCCTGGGCGGAACAATTTCCGGTGAGCACGGAATAGGCCTAGTACAGAAACCGTATATCGGTATTGCTATTGGAGAGGCTCAGCTCAACTTGATGCGCGGTATCAAGCAAGTGTTCGACCCGCACGGTATCATGAATCCGGGTAAAATCTTCTAACGACTTTTTCATAAAAAACGCCTCCCATTTGTTGAGAGGCGTTTTTTATGAAAAACGGTTGGGAGTCGAGAATACTCTAGCTTTGGTCGCCTTTCAATTTATCTTCACCACCATAGGGGGCGCCGGCAGTGATGTCGCCGCGTAGGCCACCTTGCGAAACGCCTGGCTGAGTAGATGGCTGTTGCGAAAGGGTCGTATTGTCGTTGGCCTGTACTTCTGGTCCGGAGTTGGCATCGGCGCCACCAACCTGTGAGCCGGTTGCGGGCTGACCGTTACCCGTGATAACAGTAGTAGACTCTCCGACTGGCCCTGCTATCTCCGCCACCTTCGCAATGTATTGCCGGCGCGCATCATCATGGCTGACTCCTTTATACTTGCTCCAGGCATCCCACTGAGCCTGTGAAAGGCCTTTAGGGCCATTCGGGTTGTCGGGCGTATCATCTCCTACTTCGTCACGCTTCGCGTCATGGTCACCATCTGTAGCTTGCTTATATAGGCCGTACAGGTCGTTCATATGCGCTGCGGCTTGATCACCAGGAAGGTTGTCTACGCGCGAAACAGCTGCTTCAAACTCTTGCTGCAGAGTTAGTTGGTCTTGTAAATTCATGGCTATGGTCGAGGTAAGGATGGGAGAGCATCTAAGAGGTGTACTAACGTGGCACGGCTTTGGTTGCGAGCGGCGACCGTAGTTTTTCCGAACTCAAGTCCTGATAGTTCGTACTTTTGCCCGCCCTATGTGTGGAATTACCGGAGTATTCGCCTTTACTGAAGCAGGCCGCGGTTCGCTAGCGTCCTTGCATGCCTCAACCGACGCCATTGTTAGCCGAGGTCCCGATTCTCAAGGACACTTTGTCTACGATCGGTGTGGCCTAGGCTTTCGTCGCCTAGCTATTCTTGACCTCACCGCCGATGGTAACCAGCCCATGACGGATGAGTCAGGTCGCTATACTATTGTCTTTAACGGCGAGATTTTCAACTTTAAAGAGTTGCGCCAAAAGCTAATCAGTAAAGGCCACCGCTTTCACTCCCAAACCGACACGGAAGTAATTCTACGCCTGTATATCTCGGAAGGGCGCAGCTTTATTAAAAAGCTGAATGGCTTTTTTGGGTTTGCCATCTACGATAAGGAAGAGGATTCCGTCTTTATCGCCCGCGACCGGATGGGGGAGAAGCCCCTGTTGCTCTATCGTGATGAGGATAAGCTACTCTTCGCTTCAGAAATGAAGTCGCTACTGGCGTTGGGCATTCCGCGTAAGCTCGACTATGTAGCGCTGAGTCATTACTTGCAGCTCAACTATATTCCTGGACCAGCTACGATTTTTAAAGGAGTCAAAAAGCTCCTGCCAGGCCACTATCTGTACATCAAGGGCAAGAAGGTAGTCCGCAAACGCTGGTACAAGATTCCTTACGACCCTAAGAAGGTTGAGAAGAACAAGCTGACGTATGAGCAGCAGCAGAAAAAGCTGGTGGAGCTGCTGGATGATGCTACCGCCCGCCGCCTGGTAGCTGATGTGCCGCTCGGTGCCTTCCTAAGCGGAGGTATTGACTCCTCCGTTATCGTCGCGCTAGCTTCGCGTCACACCCCCCACCTGAACACCTTCAGCATTGGCTACCGTGACGAACCTTTCTTTGACGAAACGAAGTACGCTAAGCTCGTAGCCGATAAGTATAAAACCAACCACACGGTTTTCTCGCTGACCAACCAAGACCTGTACGACCATATCTTCGATGTGTTGAATTACATCGACGAGCCCTTCGCCGATTCATCAGCCTTAGCAGTCTATATTCTCAGCAAGCGTACCCGCGAAAAGGCTACCGTGGCTCTTTCTGGTGATGGTGCTGATGAGCTCTTTGGTGGGTACAACAAGCATATGGGCGAATTTCAAGTTCGCCAAGGGGGCTTTAAAGCAGAGGCTGTTACTGGGTTAAACTTATTGTGGGATATTCTCCCGAAGTCACGTAACTCCTTCTTCGGTAATAAAATACGGCAGTTCCAACGCTTCTCCCGCGGCATGCTAAGCGGCCCGAAAGACCGCTATTGGGATTGGGCTTCTTTTGCCTCTGAAAAAGACGCTCGTAACCTGCTCAGCGCGGCTGCCCGTCGTAAAGTAGGGAAGAAGCTTGCCGATAAGCGCCGTAAAGAACTGCTCGAAGACCTGCACAGCGACGGTGACCTTAATGAGGTATTGCTGGCTGATACCAAGATGGTGTTACCCTACGACATGCTCATTAAAGTAGACCTGATGAGCATGGCTAACTCCCTTGAGGTAAGACCACCATTCCTGGACCCCAACGTGGTAAACTTTGCCTTCTCCTTGCCCGTCGAAAGCAAGATCGACGCCAATATGAAGAAGAAGATTGTGCAGGACGCATTCCGTCCTATGCTGCCTGAGGAGTTGTACAAGCGCCCGAAGCATGGTTTCGAAGTGCCCTTACTGAAGTGGTTTCGTGGCGAGCTACGACCTCTTATCGAGGATGACCTACTCTCGGACGCATTCATCGAGGCGCAAGGAGTATTTGATGTAGCCGCAATACAAGCTCTTAAAACTCAACTTTTTTCTCGTAGTCCCGGTGATGTACACGCTCGTATTTGGGCGCTTATTGTATTCCAATGGTGGTGGAAAAAGTGGATGATGGCCTAGGGTAAGAAGCGCAAATTCTAAACTAGCAAACAGAGCTTCAGATTTGAAGTAGTCCACAAACGTACTTTTCCTTAATGATTCCATCGGCTACGCCACGCAAGCTTTCCATCGTAATACCAGCTTATAACGAGGGGGCCACTATTCACCTAATTTTAGATCAGGTGAAAGCGGTAACTCTGTTAGGCGGTATGGAAAAGGAAGTTATTGTTGTGAATGACTGTTCGCGGGACAATACGGAAGAGGCTATTAAACGCTATATCGCTGCTAACCCAGAGTTACTAATTCAGTATCGTAAGCACGAAGTCAACCAAGGCAAAGGAGCCGCATTACATACCGGCATTCGAGAAGCGACGGGTGATTACATTGTCATTCAGGATGCAGATCTAGAGTATGATCCAGAGGAGTACAATGTATTGCTGAGGCCAGTTCTTCGTGGAGTAGCCGATGTGGTATATGGGTCGCGCTTCATGGGAGGCAAACCCCATCGTATCCTATTCTTTTGGCATAGCATAGGTAACCATTGGTTGACTATGCTCTCTAATGCCTTCTCCAATCTTAACCTCACAGATATGGAGACGTGTTACAAACTATTTCGGCGGGATATAGTACAGGGGCTTACTCTGGAAGAAAAGAGATTTGGCTTTGAGCCTGAGGTTACGCTAAAAATTGCGCGTATACCTAACATCCGAATCTACGAAGTTGGAATAAGTTACTACGGCCGCACTTACGCTGAGGGTAAAAAAATAGGTTGGCGTGATGGATTTAGAGCAATTTACTGCATACTTAAGTATGGATTATTACAATAATTAATTAGAGAAATAGGCCCGTTACTTTCTTTTGGCCAATTTCCTTCACTGTGCCCCTTTCTCATATTTCCCTTTCATATGAAAATTGCAGTAGTAGGTACCGGGTATGTAGGCCTTGTGACAGGCACATGCTTCGCTGAAGTCGGCATTGATGTTACGTGCATCGATATCGACCAGAAAAAAATTGACAACCTCCACAAGGGTATTCTCCCTATTTACGAGCCTGGCTTGGAGGAAATGGTTTCTCGCAATGTAGCGGCAAACCGGTTGCATTTCTCCACCAACATCGGAGAGGCTATCAAAGATTGTGACGTTGCGTTTATAGCCGTAGGTACCCCTCCCGGCGAAGATGGCTCCGCTGATCTGAAATACGTGCTAGCCGTGGCCCGTAGCATTGGTGAAAATATGACCAATTATACGGTTATTGTAACCAAAAGCACAGTGCCAGTTGGTACGGCAGCTAAGGTGCGCAAAGAAATTGAAGCCGCTTTAGATAAGCGTGGCGAGAGCATCGATTTCGACGTAGCCTCAAACCCAGAATTCCTGAAAGAAGGCGCGGCCATCGACGACTTCCTCAAGCCCGACCGCATTGTGATTGGCGTGGCTTCGGAGCGCGCTGAAGAGATGATGAGCCGCCTGTACAAGCCTTTCCTGCTCAACGGCCACCCCATCATCTTTATGGACATTCCGTCGGCAGAAATGACGAAATACGCGGCCAACTCTATGCTGGCAACGAAAATTTCGTTCATGAACGACATTGCCAACCTGTGCGAAATCATGGGAGCCGATGTGAATATGGTGCGCAAGGGCATTGGCTCTGATGCGCGCATTGGCACCAAGTTTATCTACCCCGGCATCGGCTACGGCGGCTCCTGCTTCCCCAAAGACGTGAAAGCTCTCATCAAAACGGCGGCCGAAAACGGCTACGAGATGCAGGTGTTGCAGGCCGTAGAGGGTGTGAATGAAGCGCAGAAAGAAGTCTTGTTCAGCAAAGTGAAGAAGCATTTCGGCGGCAACCTGAAAGGCAAAAAGATGGCTGTTTGGGGTCTGTCTTTCAAGCCGAAAACCGACGACATGCGCGAAGCGCCCTCGCTGGTGATTATTGAGAAACTGCTGGCCGAAGGCTGCACTGTATCGGCCTATGATCCGGTGGCTATGCCAGAAGCCAAGCACAGCCTCGGCGACAGCATTACCTACGCAAAAGATCAGTTTGATGCTCTGATTGATGCCGACGCCCTGCTAGTAGTAACGGAATGGCCGGAGTTCCGCTCTCCTTCCTTCGAAGTAGTAGGTCGTCTGCTGAAGCAGAAGGTGATTTTCGATGGCCGTAATATTTACGACCCTATCGAAATGAAAGAAGCGGGTTTCGCTTACCATTGCATTGGTATTCGCACTGCTCACCACGAGCCTGCATAAGCGGTACCTCCTAACCAACGTAAAAATGGCTGAAAAAAAACGCGTTTTAATTACTGGCGGAGCAGGCTTCTTAGGCTCTCACCTCTGCGACCGGTTCCTGGCCGAAGGGTACCATGTTATTGCCATGGACAACCTCATCACTGGGGACCTGGCCAACATTGAGCACCTGTTTGGTAAAGAAGACTTTGAGTTCCATCACGCCGATGTCTCGAAGTTTGTATTCGTACCTGGCAAGCTGGACTACATCCTGCACTTCGCCTCGCCGGCCTCACCCATCGACTACCTTAAAATCCCGATTCAGACGCTGAAGGTGGGTTCGTTGGGTACGCATAACCTGCTAGGCCTAGCCCGCGTGAAGGGCGCCCGCATGCTGATTGCTAGCACCTCGGAAGTGTACGGCGACCCTGAGATTCACCCCCAGGTAGAAGAGTACTTCGGCAACGTAAACCCCGTGGGGCCACGTGGCTGCTACGACGAAGCCAAGCGCTTCCAGGAAGCCATTACAATGGCCTACCACAACCACCACGGTCTGGAGACGCGCATTGTGCGCATCTTCAACACCTACGGCCCCCGTATGCGCCTCAACGACGGCCGCGTGTTGCCAGCATTCCTTTCGCAAGCGTTGCGCGGGGAAAACCTGACCGTATTTGGTGACGGCTCGCAAACCCGTTCGTTCTGCTACGTAGACGACCTGATTGAAGGTATCTATCGCTTGCTGCTGAGTGACTACCCCTTGCCCGTGAACATCGGCAACCCCGATGAAATCACCATTAAGGAGTTCGGCGAGGAAATTGCCAACCTGATGGGTGTAGAGTTCAAGCCAACCTACCAGGAATTGCCGCAGAACGATCCCATGAAGCGTAAGCCGGACATTACCAAGGCGAAAGAGATTCTGGGTTGGGAGCCGAAAGTAGGTCGGGCTGAAGGTCTGCGCCGGACGCTGGAGTACTTCAAGGAGCACGTGCAAGGTGCTGCTACCGGTCAGGTAGACAACACGCCTCGCTCGTTCTAGGCCATTAGAAGCTGTAAATAGAAAAGCCGGCTGCCTGAGGCAGCCGGCTTTTTACGTTCTTTGAGGGTAAGAACAACCCGTTGTCGTACATGACTAAGCCATATCTGCTTGATTTTCCTAAAGTGGGTGCCCCCGATATTGGCTATATATCGGTAGGGGAAGTGGCAGCAGCCATACCGTTTGAGGTAAAGCGGGTATTCTGGACGTATTATACGCCCGAAAGTATTGTACGCGGACGCCATGCCCATCACCAAACTGCGCAGGTACTAGTAGCCGTAACCGGGCGCATTATTGTAATGACCGAGTTGCGCGGCGGCGACATGCAAACCTTTGTGCTAGAGCGCCCTGACCAAGGCGTGTATATCCCGCCGTACTGCTGGCACACCATGCAGTACTCGCACACGGCCGTGCAACTGGCGTTGGCTTCTACGTCCTATGATGCTGCCGACTACATCCGCGACTACGCAGAATTCAAACTGTTATGAGCACATTAGAAGCCTTGATAGAAGCGCGAGCCGGGGTGTTAACCTTTTACTCGCCCTATCATTGCTTACGTAGCCTACCGGATAGCGGATCGCCTTGGCAGCTACTTCGCGCTCAATTGCTAAGCTTTGGCAATGAGGGGGATACGTATTGCTGGTCCAGTAATAATGGTTGTTATTTCCTGTATGCAGACTTGCCTTGGGATTCCGTGTTTTTTGGCCGTCCTATGGCTCGGCTGCGCACCATCTTGTTTGACTCTGCGATAAATCTACAAACTGCCTGCCTGGATTTTGCGGCGCATTTAGCCGCACGCGGAGTGCGTCATTGCATTGCTGATATACCGGCTGAAGATATTCAGCTACTACAGGTGCTAGGCCAGTCAGGATGGGTATTAGCTGAGACAAGGCTGCAATACGTGCATGAGAACTTACGTCAGCTTCCTCCCGAACGATATAAGGTTAGGCAAGCAGTGGAGTCGGAACAGGACACGCTAGGCCACATTGCGGCAAAAAATCCTAATCCATTCGACCGTTTTCATGCAGATCCTTTTTTCTCCATTAAAGAGGCCAATACTTTCCTGGGCAGATATGCCACTGCGGCCGTTAATGGTTACTGTGAAGAAGTGTTAGTGCCTGATGAAGCAGGTGTTCCGCTAGACAGTTTTATTGCCGTCAACTACCAGCAGCGGGACGCAGTAAGTGAAGCCAATAGCATCGGCCGCATTATGCTTATGACGGTGGGAGTACAAAACCGCGGATGGGGCCGCAAGCTATTGGCAGAAGCGCTGCATAGGGCGCACGAACGCGGGGTGTACGCCGTCTTTTCCACTACACAAACCACGAACAGGGCCATAATTCATATCAAAGAAAAACTGGGCTTCCGCTTGGGAGCCGTAACGCACATTCTCAGCTGGTCACGCCCTTGATGTCATAACGGGCCTTATGCAAAGGGAATCTAGAAGTCCCATTCTATTGCTGCGTATCTTGCCGTCATGCCTAAGCTGTCGGTTATTATCCCCTGCTACCACAACGAAGCAAACATTCCACTATTGGACACAGAATTGGTGGCTAACAAGTCTCTATTTCCTCCGGATGTAGACGTTGAGTATGTCTTTGTGGATGATGGGTCTGAAGACGGTACCCTGGCAGCTCTTCATGACCTCCGAAAGCAATACCCCCGCCAAGTATGTGTGGTAGAGCTGGCCGGAAATGTAGGAGCCTATAATGCCGTTGTGGCGGGCATGGAATATGCCACCGGCGATTGTTTAGCCGTATTAGCCGCTGACTTACAAGACCCCCCAGCCTTGTTAGTCGACATGTATGGTTACTGGAAGCAAGGCATCCGGCTGGTAATTGGCAGCCGACAAGACCGGCCCGAGACTGGCCTTTCTCGTCTGCTGTCTACTTCCTTTCACTGGTTGATGCGGCGTTTTGCGCTTCGCAATGTGCCCGCTGGTGGTTTTGACTTTGTGCTCTTCGACCGACAAGTAGCCACGGAGGTGCTTCAAATGCGTGAGCGGAACAGCAACATTTTCTACCTGATGCTCTGGCTGGGATATCCTTACGTGAACATTCCGTACGTGCGGCGTCCGCGTCGTCTAGGCCACTCCCGCTGGACCCTCGCCAAGCGCATTAAGCTGTTTGTTGATTCCTTCGTTTCTTTTTCCTTCCTGCCCATCCGGCTGATATCCGTCGTAGGCATGGTCCTGGGGACGCTGGCGCTGCTCTACGGCGCCTATATCATCCTGATGCGCCTTCTTGGCTCGCCGGAGCCCTCCGGTTGGTCGTCGCTGATGGTAGTACTGCTGGTAGTATCGGCTTTTCAGATGCTAGCCCTTGGCATTATAGGTGAGTACGTTTGGCGCGGTCTTGATGCCGCTCGCAATCGGCCATTGTATGTCGTGAAAGAAGTAACTGAGCCTCTGTCCTAGGCCTACTGCCGCAGTTGTAACTTACATGAATATACCCTTCTTGTCTTTTTCCGGGCAGCACGACCCCATCCGGGCGGAAGTGCTGGCAGCCATGGCTCGTGTGTATGACAGTAAATGGTATGTGCTAGGCCAGGAGGTGGAGCAGTTCGAGGCTGCCTATGCCGCTTTTAATGAGGTAGGCCACTGTATAGGCGTGGGCAACGGCCTCGATGCTCTGCACCTGTCGCTACGGGCGTTGGAAATTGGGCCAGGCGATGAAGTAATCGTGCCCAGCAATACGTACATCGCCACGTGGTTAGCCGTATCCTACGTAGGGGCAACCATCGTGCCCGTTGAGCCCCGCCTGGATACTTACAACCTGGATCCTCAGTTGCTAGAGGCGGCCATTACCCCTCGTACCCGCGCCATCATTCCGGTTCATCTCTACGGCCAAGCTTGTGAGATGAAAGCTATCATGTCCGTTGCTCATCAGCATAACTTATACGTGATTGAAGACAACGCGCAAGCCCACGGAGCCACGTACAACGGGCAGCTAACCGGCAGCTTCGGCCACCTGAATGCCACTAGCTTTTACCCCGGTAAAAACCTGGGGGCCCTGGGCGACGCCGGAGCCGTGACCTCCAATAACCCTGGCCTAGCTCAGCGCATCAAGGCCTTGCGCAACTACGGCTCCACCGAGAAATACCTCAACAATATCATCGGTTACAACTCCCGACTCGATGAGCTACAGGCAGCCGTACTGAGTGCTAAGTTGCCGCACCTCTCAGCATGGACGGCCCAACGCCAGCAAATTTCGGCCTGGTATACTGAAATGCTAGCTGATATACCTGGCCTCACATTGCCCCACACAGCCCCTGGCTGCTCCCATGTATTTCATGTGTATGTAGTGCGCACCATGCAGCGAGATGCTCTACAACAGTTTTTAGCTACTTCTGATATCGGAACTCTAGTTCATTATCCTGTTCCGCCTCATCAACAACTGGCCTACGAACACCTAGGGTGGGGACAGGGGCGGTTTCCCGTTGCCGAAGAGTTGGCACGTACCTCTCTTAGTCTGCCTGTATGGCCTGGTTTAACTGCTGACCAAGTAGCATTTATAGCTAAGCAGGTCAGATTGTTTTTCGAAGCTCAACCAAATAAGTACTAGTAGCCACCACAAAGTAAGATCGTTTTCAAGTGGTAGAGCTCGTCTTAAATAGAGATTGCCTAGTTTTGTGCATAAGTTGGAATAACGCTGCCCCTCTGACAAGGCGTGGTGCATAGATAACCTTTATTGATACTCCTTCCGTGAAAGTAGTAATTCTTGCTGGCGGCCTGGGTACTCGCCTCTCCGAGGAAACGGTACTTAAGCCTAAGCCCATGGTAGAAATTGGGGATATGCCCATTCTCTGGCACATCATGAAAATTTATTCGGCCCACGGCTTTAATGATTTCGTTATCTGCCTCGGTTACAAGGGCTATGTTATCAAGGAATACTTTGCTAATTACTTCCTGCACAAGTCAGACGTAACAATTAACCTGAAGGAGAACTCCTTGCAGGTGCATGACAGCTTTGCTGAACCCTGGAACATCACGCTAGTTGATACCGGGATGGAAACCATGACGGGTGGGCGCATCAAGCGTGTAAAGCAGCACATCGGCAACGAAACCTTCTTCCTAACTTACGGCGACGGGGTTGCAGATGTGAATATCCGCGAGTCCTTAGAGCACCACCAGCAGAGCGGTAAACTGTGCACGGTTACAGCAGTGCAGCCTAGCGGCCGTTTCGGAGCACTAAATTTTGGTGAGCAAGATCAAGTGACATCCTTTACGGAAAAGCCTAAGGGCGACGGCGCTTGGATCAACGGCGGTTTCTTCGTTTGTGAACCCTCCGTGATAGACTTTATTGAAGACGACTCGACCATTTGGGAGCGGGAGCCACTAGAGAGTATTGCCGCCGCTGGTCAGATGCAGGCCTACAAGCACCATGGCTTCTGGAAGCCTATGGATACGTTACGAGACAAAATCGAGCTGGAAAACGACTTGCGGAACGGGGTAGCGAAGTGGAAAACGTGGTAAGTATGGATTTTAAAGCGGTTTACCAAGGTAAAAAAGTCTTCTTGACTGGGCATACTGGCTTCAAAGGAGCTTGGCTTTTACAGTGGCTACACTTGCTAGGCGCTCAAGTGAAAGGCTACGCCTTGGCTCCCGAACAGGAAGATGATCTGTATAACCTCATTAAAGGTGATACACTGTGTGAATCAATTATTGCTGATTTGCGCGACAGAGAAAAGCTGGAAACAGAAATTGTATCATTCCAGCCCGACTTTATATTTCACCTAGCGGCCCAGCCACTCGTGCGCCTCTCCTATGAGATACCGGCTGACACCTTTGCCATTAACGCAATTGGTACAGCTTATGTCTTAGACGCAGTGCGCAAGCTAGAGAAGCCCTGCACTATCGTTCTTATCACCACCGATAAGGTATATGAGAATAAAGAGTGGGTATATCCCTACCGTGAAACCGACCGCTTAGGTGGGTACGATCCTTACAGCGCCAGCAAAGCCTGTGCAGAATTGGTTATCAACTCCTACGTACAATCATTCTTTAACCCGGCCGCATACGAGCAACACCGGAAAGGTATTGCCGTTGGGCGGGCAGGCAACGTAATTGGCGGCGGCGACTGGGCCAAAGACCGGATTATTCCGGACATAGTGCGGGCTCTGCAATTAGGGCAGCCTGTAAAAGTGCGCAATCCAAAATCTGTGAGACCTTGGCAACATGTATTGGAGCCACTAGGGGGCTACTTAGTATTGGGGGCCAAACTTGCTGCTGAGCCTCTTAATTATGGAGGAGCTTGGAATTTTGGCCCGCATGCAGAGGATAATAAGACAGTAGGAGACTTGGTTTCAATTGCACTAAAAATCTGGGGTAGTGGAAGCTATGAGCAGCCAAGCCTCACAAATCAGCCTCATGAAGCTGGCCTTTTGCAGTTGGATATTAGTAAGGCAACTACAAAATTAAAATGGCAACCAAAGTATACTGCTGCAAACGCTATTCACAAGACTCTGAACTGGTACAAAGCATTACAAGCTAATAAAAGTGCTGCAAGCCAGTTAGTACGCGCAGATATTGAAGCATATTACTATGCTTAAGGTATTAATAATTGGCGGAAGTGGCTTTGTCGGACGTCACATTCAGGAAATTATGGCAGGTGAGGTTAACTTGTTTTTAACAAGTCGCCAAGAACATGACAGTAATGATACTGATAAAGGGCTATATTTTGACTTAGCTAAAAAGGAAACTTGGAATAATGTATTAAAGTTAAACCCAGATGTAATTATAAATTCCGCTGGATATGGGGTAGTTAAGGAGGAAGTAGATTTAGAGACAATGTATGGTGTGAATTACAAATTTCCTAAGGAGTTTGTAAGCTATCTATGCACTCATTCTATTAAACCATTCTGGTTGCAAATTGGAACAGCTTTCGAGTACGACTTAAATACTCAGGTAATAACTGAAGATAGCCCGTGTGTTCCTATGACCCATTATGGAATGTCGAAATATTTATTTAGTAATTTTTTGCTGTCTTCAAGTAATACTCTTCAGTTCTTGATACTACGGCCTTTTGCTATGTTTGGCCCATATGAAACATCCAGTAAGTTTATACCATATCTTTTAAATTCTCAGTATGAGAATCGAGCTATAGAACTTTCGAGTGGAGAGCAAAAGCGGGACTATTTCTATGTTAAAGATTTAGCCATGTTTATTAAAAATTTATTACAAGGTAAATTTCTTGATTTAGAATATAATATAATAAATGTAGGTAGTGGAGTAGCTAGCTCACTTAGAGAAATTGCTTTCAATCTAAGTAAACAGATACCTGACTATAAGCCTCAGCTTTGGCAATGGGGGCGTATAGATCAAAGAGCTGATGAAAACAGCGTGTTCTATAATAATTCTACTAGAGCGAAAGAGCTTAATTTGGTTCTAACTCCTGTTGAAAAAGCATTTCAAGACACCATCTCTTATTATTTCAAGTAGTAGAGAAAAGCCCAAAAAAATGTATAAAAACTTTGACAACCAATTACAGGAGCTACTTACTCAGAAAGCTACTGACAATACGAAGAAGATCTTTATTCCAGGCCAAGATTATCTGCCGGTAACAGGCAAGGTATTAGATGCCGAGGATCTTCTTTATGGCGTAGACGCCACGCTTGATGGCTGGCTCACTACTGGGCGCTTTGGCCCTAAGTTCGAGCAAAAACTAGCGAAGTGGTTTGGTTGTAAATCTTCTCTCGTAGTCAACTCTGGTTCGTCGGCTAACCTAGTGGCTTTTTATGCCCTTACCTCTCCGAAGTTGGGTGACCGGGCTATTAAGCCCGGTGATGAGATAATTACGGTAGCTGCTGGTTTTCCGACTACTGTGAACCCTATGGTGCAGTTTGGTTGCGTGCCGGTGTTCGTAGACGTAGATATTCCTACCTACAACATCAAAGCCGAACTGATTGAGCAGGCTGTTACACCCAAGACCAAGGCGATTATGATGGCCCATACCCTGGGCAATCCATTTAACCTTGATGAAGTAATGCGCGTGGCTCAGAAATACAACCTATGGGTGATTGAAGATGACTGTGACTCTCTAGGAGCTACTTATAATGGAAAGAAAACTGGCACCTTCGGCGACCTAGCCACCCTGTCCTTCTACCCAGCTCATCACATCACGATGGGTGAGGGAGGAGCCGTGCTGATTAATAATATCCGTCTGAAAATGCTGGCTGAAAGCTTCCGCGACTGGGGTCGCGACTGTTATTGCGAGCCAGGAAAGGACAATACGTGCAATAAGCGTTTTTGCTGGCAGTTAGGCCAGTTGCCGTATGGCTATGACCATAAGTATACCTATTCGCACATTGGCTTTAACCTGAAGGTGACTGATATGCAAGCTGCTATTGGTCTGAGCCAGCTAAACAAAGCCGATTACTTCGTGCAGCGTCGTCGCGAAAACCATGCGATGCTGTATCAAAAGATGAAGCAGTTTGAAGAGCATTTTATCTTGCCCGAAGCTACTCCTAATTCTGATCCAAGCTGGTTTGGTTTCCTACTTACAATTCGAGATGGCAGCCCAATCGAGCGCCAAGACCTCATTCAGCATTTGGAAGACCATAAAATAGGTACGCGCTTACTGTTTGCTGGCAACTTGCTTCGTCAGCCTGCTTACCAAAGCATCGAACACCGAGTAGTAGGTAGCTTAGAGAACACCGATACAATTATGAATCGCTCTTTCTGGCTGGGTGTGTGGCCAGGATTAGAAGAGCAGCACTATGATTATATCGTAGAAGTACTAAATAAATTTTTTGCCAAATAGGGATGAAATACTTAATAACTGGGGGATGTGGTTTTTTAGGCTCTAATCTAGCTGCTGAGGTATTGAAGCAAGGAGCCGAGTTATTTGTTTTTGACAACCTCTCTAGAGAAGGTGCATTTTTGAATCTAAAATGGCTGCAGAGTAAAGGCGATTTTAAGTTTTATAATAGTGATATTCGCTCGTATAATGATGTAGAAAAAGCAGTAAGGGAGGTTAAACCAGATGTTTTGTTTCATCTAGCTGGGCAAGTAGCAATGACTACTTCATTAGATGACCCAAGACGCGATTTTGAAATAAATGTATTGGGTGGTCACAATGTGTTAGAATCAGTTAGAAAATTTTCTCCTGATACAATTGTGACTTATTCTTCTACTAACAAAGTATACGGGGATTTAGAAGATATTGAATATATTGAAACAGATACAAGGTTTATTGCTAAGGGTTATGAAAGTGGATTTGATGAAAGTTTAAGGTTGAATTTTCAATCACCATATGGCTGTTCTAAAGGAGCTACTGATCAGTACATGCTGGATTATGCCCGCATGTTTGGGCTGAAGACAGTAGTGTTTAGGCACTCTTCCATATTTGGAGGACGTCAATTTTCTACCTTCGATCAAGGTTGGATAGGATGGTTTGTAAAACAAGCAGTAAATATAAAGAATAGACATAATAAAGAGCCTTTTACAATTTCTGGTACAGGTAAACAAGTTCGTGATGTGCTATTCGCTTCCGATTTAATATCATGTTATTTTAAAGCTATTGATAAAATTGAGACAACAGCTGGTAACGTTTACAATATAGGAGGAGGAGTAAATAACAGCCTCTCATTAATAGAGCTGTTTAAGCTGTTAGAGGATAAGATGTCTATTCAAATGGCTTATCAAAAGTTGCCGGTTCGACAGAGTGATCAAAAAGTTTTTATTGCCTCAATTGATAAGGCATTGAATGATTTTGGATGGTCACCAAGCGTGTCTAAGGAAGTTGGTGTCGAGAGTATGATTCAATGGGTAAATGAATAATAGTATGGATAATGCTTTGCTTCTCTCTCTGGTTATCCCAACATACAATCGAAGTAAATACCTTGATAAACAAATTGGATGGGCAGTTGAAAGTATAGGCGATAAATGGGATAATATAGAGCTGGTTGTATGTGATAACGCGTCTGAAGATGCGACTAAAGAAATATGTGCTAAATGGAAAAAAATACTAGATAATAAGATAACTATAATAGTTAATAATAATAATATAGGTCTTGTTAGAAATTGTTTACTTGGAATTTCCAAAGCCAAAGGAGAATTTGTTTGGCTTATCGGTGATGATGACCCTATTCAAGTAAGAGCTGTTGCTTCTGTATTGTCAACCATCAAAGACAATAGGCAGTTGAATGTAATACACTTAAACCATAGATGTGTTTCAGGAATTGATGGTAGTATTATTATACCTAAATTTTATTCTGTAGATAGAGATATAATCACAGATAAGGGTTCTAAAGAGTTAAGTAAACTATTGGAAAGTCACCATACAGGAGGGTTTATGTTTATTACAGCCAATGTAATAAATAGAAATGCTGCCGTCTGTTTTATGGAAGATACTCCCCCTGAAGAAGACAGTTTGCTGGCATACCCTATGTTACTGAACGCTGGGTTAGCCAGTATGGGTGGGTTTTGCCTACTTGAGTCATGTTATTTAGATTGTGTTTACCATCAATCTAGCTGGAGTAATAAATATGAGGAAGTTTCTTATGAAGAGGTTCCGAGAACACTGTTTAAGCTTAAAAGCAAGGGGGTCAGTAATAAAGCAATACTATTTTGTCTTAACCACCAGTACCAAGGCCTTCATAGCTTAAAAGATACTTTATATATTCTTAGAAAAGATCCACTATATTTTAAGACGGATAAATTTAAGAAATGGGCTAAAAGATGGGCTTTAAAGAACTCTCTAAAATGGAAACTGGTGTCTCTATAATAGTGTGCTGCTATAACAGTGTGCCTCGTTTACCAGCTACTTTGAGGCACCTAGCTGGCCAAATTGTTTCCAAGCATATACCTTGGGAGGTTGTTGTGGTTAACAATAATTCTTCGGATGATACGGCTTCTGTGGCAAATAAGGAGTGGGAAAAATATAATATCCCCGTTCCTTTCAAAGTTGTAGAGGAATCTACTCCTGGTTTATCCCATGCCCGAGAAGCAGGTATGCGTAATTCAACACAGGAGCTCATTATTTTCTGTGACGATGATAATTGGCTAGAGCCGGACTATGTTCAAAATGCCGTAGACATTATGGCAGCTAATCATTCTATCGGAATATTAGGCGGTCTGAACACTCCCATTGCCGATGTGGAGATACCTAGCTGGTTTCATAACTTTAGCGATGGTTACGCCTGTGGTCCGCAAGCAGCTCAAGATGGTCCTGTTGATCCTAACAGATTATACATTACGGGTGCTGGGATGGTGATAAGAAGGAAGATATTTGCTGAACTCGATGCCTTTGGCTTCAAGTCACAAATGTTGGATAGAAAAGGAGAAGAACTGTCATCGGGTGGAGATACAGAGCTCTGCTTTGCAACTGCTATTCTAGGCTACGAGCTATACTATTCGTCCAAGCTTAGATTATTTCACTACATGGATGAGAAAAGACTCACATGGAGTTATCTAATCAAGCTCTATAAAGGACATATGAAGTCTTATTATAAATTGTTGTTCTACAAAAGAATATATCATGGAACTCCATTAAACAAAAGTTGGACAAAAGAGACTATCGATAGAATCAAAAAGGAAAGCGCTAACAATGCTTTTGCAATGGTATATCACTCTTACGTGAAGGATAAAACTACTGTGAAGGACGTTTATAACATTGAGAGAATAAATGAGATGGAGGTATGGAAAGCGCATTTCAATGCCCGAAATGAATATAAAAAATTAATTAGCTATTTTTGTAAAATAGAAGAAGCTGCAAAGCGAAAGAAAGAGGAGAATAGATGGTAGGTTTTTCAATAGTTCTCTGCACTTTCAATGGGAAAAGTCGTTTAACTCCGACTTTGGCGCATATTGCTGCACTACGGCTTCCCAGTAACTATAAAGCTGAATTAGTATTCGTTGATAATGCTTCTACTGATGGAACTGCGGCGTTTGCAGTTGAAAGCTGGAAAAATCTAGGAGAACCTTTTCCAATTCACGTAATAGAAGAAAAACGTGCTGGCAAAGGCTATGCTGTCGAAAATGGGTATGACTCGGCTCAATACTCGTACATATTAACAGTAGATGACGACAATTGGCTGAATCCGGATTATCTCATTAAAGCTGTCGCGCTTTTCGCTGCTCATCCACAGGTAAGTATCTTACAGGGGATGAGCGAAGCTGTGCTTGAAGGATCTCCTCCTACCTGGTATAATGATCCGAGAATAACTAAGCAATTGGTAATAGGAGGCCCTTTCGAGGCCTCTTGCTATTTTCCTAAAAACTACTTTTACGTTTGGGGGGCCGGATTAATCATAAAGCGTGACGATTGGATAACTCTCCGTGAAAGGGGGCTGTCCTTTCTGACAAGCAAACTACCAGGTAAGGCTGCTGGAGAAGATTCAGAGTTAGGGTTAGGCCTAGCGCTTTTAGGAAAGCAGGCTTACTACTCCACTGAATTAAGGTTCAAGCACTACATGCCCATAGGAAGATTGACGTGGGATAAATTAAAGCAGAATTATGAGGTTTTAGGATATGTGAGCTATTACATGTCTCTCTACGCAATTATTATTGATGTAGTTAGAGCAGGCAAAAAGTTTAGTCCTTTAATGTTCAAAATTCAATTTTTCAAAAAGTGGTTTGAACATTCAAGCCTACTGACACTAAAACAGCATGTAGCTTACTGGGTAATGCCTAAAGAAGAGTATTACCAACTTATGTTGGCAGAGTATTACTCGAGGTTAAAGTGGTATAATCAACTTTCAAAAAACGTCATGAAGGATGTTGAAAAAATTGAAAGCTGGGCTATTCCACTATTGGCTGAAAACAAAGATTTTCGGTGGCCGTAATAGCCTGCTAAACTAAACTTGAAGTTTGAAGCATGAGAAAAAGCATACATATAGCACTAGCCTTTGACGAACAGTACTTAAACCCGTTTTTCGTGCTGCTCACCTCTATATTTTTGAATAATAAAGGAGCTGATATTTGTGTTCATTTAATTGCAACGGGGCTTTCTTCCGCTGCTGAAAAAGAAATAACCGCATTTGTTCATTCTAAAGAAGCGGAAGTTAATTTTTATGATAATGATATTGATGATGTAAGTCAATTTATATTGCCTGATCATGAAGATAATTATTTAAGTGTAGCAATATACTATAGACTATTCTTTCCGTTTTTAATTGAAGAAACCATTGCAAGACTTCTCTATATTGATGTAGACACTCTTGTAGTAGGTGATTTGAGTGATCTATTCTTAATAGATATGCAGGGAAAACCAGTAGCAGCTGTTACTGATACTGATATGCCAGTTAGAAGAGATCTGGGTATTGAATCTGTTGATGATTACTTTAATTCAGGAGTTTTATTAGTAGATATTAATGAATGGAAAAAACAGCGTATAACTGAGAAGGCACTACAAATAATTAAACAAGAGCCCGAGCTTATCAAGGGATACCCTGATCAAGATGCACTTAATATAGTATTGAAAGACAACTGGTATAAACTTCCGGTTGAGTATAATTTAATGCGCTTGTATGTGCCAAATGAGGTGCCTAGAAGAAATCTAAACAAATTCGTTGAAGATCAGAAAATTATACACTATAACGGAAAAAAACCATGGTTTAGCGATTGTGAACATAGACTACGTTATATATATAAGGGATTTGCCAATCTGTCTCCGCGGCCAGAAGCAGGTAAAGTTGTTAAGGTTAATCTCACAAGTGAGAAAAGAAATAAACTGTTTAGAGCAAGGATGGTAGAATTCTACTTCGATCATCCAGAATTAATGTTTATATGGCGAAAATTGAAAAAAGCATTAAAGTGAACATATAATAACTAGTTCGCATATAGTACCCTTTAGATAAAAAAAATTGGTTTGACTAGTTGCAATCATCGGTAAATCTTCAATTATAGATAAGCCTTTAGATGGTATATTGCCTTAAGAAGCATTGCCTTCACGACTACCGTAAAAAAGGGGGTGCCATTTATATGGCACCCCCTTTTTTGTAAAAAAAATTATGGTCTATGGCCTAAGATAGCCCGCTTAACTGATCCTAACATCGGAGTTTTTAAATAAAAATTCAATAATTTATTATACAATAACTTTTTAGCAAAATGTGGAGAAAATCTAATATCAAGGTATTTTAGATTTGACCTCATAGGTGATAAGGACTGATATTGAAACCATTTATAACCATAAACGTGAGTGCATTCCGTTAAAATATTCCACGGTTTTGGCCCGCTAAAGTGAATAATAACTTTATCTTTTAAAAAACTATCTAGAATTTTTCTGTCGGTTGTATTTGGACAGTGGATGCCAGTTAGGTTATACTTAGGGTCAAGTTTATACCAATTGCCAACCAATACCATATTGAGTGCGTCCTGGTCAGCGAAATTTTTTATGCGCTCTGGGTGTTTATACACTACCTCAACTACTCTTTCCTTAACATTTTTCTTTTTCCATAAATCAATATCAATTAATGTTACTCCAGCATTAAAATACTCTCCTGTTTCTGTTATGCCAAGTTCAGGGCGGATCGGCATCCAATCATCAGGTACAGCTGCAATCGGATTATCGCCATTATCTGTTTGATACAAAGGAAGTAGGTCTCCAACTACTACAGTATCTATATCTATATAAATAATTTTCTTTACCGATTCTGGAACTAGGTCTGCGAAGAATAAGCGGTAATATGTCGCTATAGTTAAATGGGCTCCCTCATGATCAGGTAGAGCGAATCCTTCTACTAAAGATGGATCGATACTGTAAAAACTTATGTCACCGCCATTACTTTTAACGTAAGTATCGAGAGAACTCTTGTCGGCATCAGAAATGCCAGTAGCAATAGCATGAATGCCAATACTATGTTCTTTATTATGGTTAAAGATTGAAGCTAATAGCACATAAAAAGGGGAAAGGTACCCTTTATCAAATGAAAAGCCTAAGTGAATTGTAGATTTTTCAACCATATACCCGTTTGTTTTTAAAGACAAATGTAAGGATATATGTCTAAATACTAGGTTGCCCTCATACCAAAAAAGTTACACAAACTCGATAAATAACTATTAAAGAGCGAGAGAGTTAGGTATCCTTCACCTTGGCTGATAGTACAGATAGTAGAGCCATTACAGGGTTTATGCCGTACCTTTGCTAATTCAGTGATTGAACTAAGTAACCAAGGCCGAGACATCGGGCTGGAAGTTGCTAGTTGCACATTCCAGAACATTCAAAGGGAAGATGCTAAAAGGAAATATTTTAATAGAGGCTACTAATAGCATCATACGCTACCTTTCTCCAGCGGAAAAGAAGCAAGCTTTTGTAGTATTTTTACTGCAGATATTTGCATCATTCTTAGATGTGTTCGGCCTTGCCTCACTAATTCCAGTAGTTACACTGGCATCAAAACCTGGTTCTTTTAAAGAGCATCAATGGTCTTCAATCTTATATAATGCTATTGGATTCAAAAGCGAGACCATATTCTTTATAAGTTTAGTCGGCTTTATATTTATTTTCTTTCTTATCAAGAATCTATTTATAAGTTGGATAAATTATAAACAAGTGCAGTTTACGGCTAGTATAGCTCTCAAAATTATTGATAGCCAGTATGTTAAATATATAGGTTTGCCTTTTTGGAAGTTTCAAGAAATAGGAACTTTTGAGGTGGTTAACGAGGTATTGACAGTTCCTAATGCATATTTAAATGGCATTATTAGGCAGATGTTAGTATTACTATCAGAAGCAGTTATAGTCTTGATAGTAGTACTAGGCATTCTATTTTATCAGCCTACTTTATTTGTAATACTTGCTGTTGCTCTTGTACCCGCTACTATCATCACATATAAAGTATTACGGAATCGTTCTCAAGAGTTAGGCCACCAGCGAGATTTGCAAGCGCCTAAGGCTTACGGAATCGTAAGTGATACGTTTGCTGGTTATGTAGAACTTAAACTTGCACATAAACTACAACTCTTTCGACAGCGAATCAACGAAAATCAGGCTCTTATGCAAGCTTTAGATGCTAAAGCTTATGTATATGGACTAATACCAGTACGTATAATCGAGATGGTGTCTATCCTAGCGGTAAGCACTATTATTGTCTATTCGCTTTTGTTTTCGGATGACTCTAGTAATCTAATTACCATTGTTGGCCTGTTTGCTGCGGCAGCATATAAATTAATGCCTTCCGTAAACCGCATTTTAGCTAGCATGGTGACGATGAAGCATCATCTATACACATTAGAGGCTTTGGATGCTTACGAGGAGCTACAATGGAAGGAGCATGTAATTAAGCAGGAACAAACTATCAGCTTTCATAATCAAATCGAATTTGACAATATCTCTTTTACATTTCCTGGTAGCACTACACCTGTATTAAACGGAGTAAGTTTTTCTATAAAAAAGGGAGAAAAGATTGGTTTCATTGGAAGCTCTGGCTCTGGTAAAACCACTTTAATGAACTTACTCTTACGGTTTTATACTCAACAGTCAGGCGAAATTAGGGCTGATGGGGTGCCACTTCGCTTAGACAATACTGAAGCATGGCATCGGTTAGTAGGCTACGTTAAGCAGGATACCTTCTTGATGCAGGCCTCTCTTCGCGATAATATTACTCTAGGTGAAACAGATCCTGATCCGCAACGATTACAATATGCTTTAGAGCAAGCTTCTCTAGCTGATTTTGTTGCCTCCTTGCCACAAGGGCTTGATACAGTTTCGGGTGAACGAGGTGCTCGGTTATCTGGTGGACAGCGCCAACGTATTGGTATCGCGCGGGCCATGTACAAACAGACCCAGATTCTGGTGATGGATGAAGCTACTAGTGCGCTGGATACTCAAACTGAAAAGGAAGTTAGTGAAGCTATTAACAAGCTTTCGGCCACTGACATCACCATTCTGATTATTGCGCACCGCATAACCACACTGCGTCAGTGTGACCGAATTTATGAACTTAAGAACGGACAGATCGTAGCGGTTCACACTTATGACGAGTTGATCGAGCGGCATGTATAGGCATTGTTCATGTATGTATGCAGTGAATGTCGGGTTTGGTTAACGATAGAGTACATTAATGAGAGTCCTGATTTCCACATGGTCGTTGCAGGTAGGAGGAGGCGAGGTGTTGGCTATGAACCTTGCTGCCGAGCTGTACCGCCGTGGTCACGAAGTATTTGTATTCAACCAACACGCAGAGCTGGTTGACCCTGCACTAGTGGCTCGCTTGTTGCCACAGGGAGTTAAAGTGCTATCTATGGCGGATAATCCGATAAGCAGCTTCTGGGCCTATAAAATCAATGCGCTACAGCAACGCTTAGGACGTCCGGCTAGATTTTACCAGCGTCGGCAACAGGCTTATCTGGCGGAATGTCTAAGGCGCTATCAGATTGAGGTAGTCAGCAGCCACGCAACCGTTTCGGATACCATCTGCGCCCCTTTGGCAAAGCAGTTTGGTATTCCTCTGGTCATTACAGAGCATGGCGAATACAATAAGTTTTTGCTGGAGGGACGGCGCGACTTTCTTCCAATACTCCAGGCAGCCCAACGTATTTTAACAGTTTCTTATTACTGCCAGCATAATTTAGAACAGGCTTTTCCTGAGCTGCCTACTATCGAAACGGTATATAATGGCGTCGTAACAGAAGCACATGATGCGGCTGAAGTTCGAAAGCAGTTACACATCCCAGCCGATGCTTTCGTGTTCGGTATGGTAGCAAGGGGGCGAGAGGATAAGGGATGGGAGTATGCTATCAAAGCTTTCCAGCGGGTTAAGGCGGAGGTAAAGCCCAAAGGGCAGCCACTATATCTGGTGCTTGTAGGTGGTAGTCCGTATTTACAACAGTTGGCAGCTAAGTATATGGAAGATACCACCATTATCTTCACCGGTCAAGTCCCCAATCCTGATTTTTATGTGGCTTGTTTTCAAGTAGGCCTATTACCAACATACTTCCGTGCAGAAGCCCTACCCTTGGCAGTAATTGAGTATATGGTAAGCGGCAAGCCATCTATTGCAACTCAAGTAGGAGGAATTCCTGAATTGCTTGAGCCGCCAACTGGTCCAACTGGTTTATTAGTGCCTATTGAGTCAGCCACGTACACCCCTAACTTACCCGCGCTGACTGCTGCTATGCAACAGTACTATGAGCAGCCTGACTTGTATACGTCTCATGCCTCCAATGCTCTGCAGGCCAGTCGACAATTCATGATGGCAACTTGTGCGACGAAATATGAGCATGCATTTCAGACATCTGTGAGCTCATATTTTAATAAATAATGCTCATGCGAATATTATACACTACAATGAATTTGCAAAAGGCCGGCTCGCATGTAGTCGCCTTAACATTAGCCTCTGGTATGGCTGAAAAGCATGAAGTATTTTACTTTAACCATGGCGAACAATTAGTGGACGCTGGAATGGTAAAAGCGTACTTAAAGCCAGAGGTGAGGCTGCTTGATATAACCTGCTATCCAACACTCAACAAGGCACTATGGAAAATAAACGGTTTGCTTAAGCGCCTTACGGGTTACGCTGGATTTCATGAACTGTGCAAAACATTCGTTTTTCTCTTCATGATTGTCAGGCATAGAATTGAATTAGTGCATGGACATGAGATATTGACTAAATATTCTAAACTGGCCAAAGTAGCTCGCTTGCTTTCTGTTCCTATTGTTGTTACCGATCATAACGGCTATACGATGCTGTTAAAGGTTGGTGATACTTCCTTTTATCCATACGCTAATCAGGCAAAAGCCATCATAGCGGTGTCGCACTATACCGCGCGGGTACTTCGTGAAGGAACCACTCACGAAAGCTCTGAGAAACTGCGAGCTTACGGAGAAAAGGTACTCGCCTCTGATCATAAGGCTGAGTATGATAGTCTCAAAAGCAACCAGAGCACTACACCTATTGCTGTACCACTCACAGTACCCGTCACTACCATATATAACGGAGTATTGCGCTATAATAAATCCTTGCCAGTGCCGACTACTATTAAAGAAAGCTTAGGTATTATGCCTAATGCTTTGGTGTTTGGAATGATAGCCCGTGGCACTGAGCAAAAGGGTTGGCGTTTCGCCCTTGCTGCTTATCAACAATTAAAGCAGCAGTATCCCCAGCGCCACTTCAATTGGCTGTGCATGGGGGATGGGCCTTGCATTCAGGAAATTAAAGCTGAACTCGGTACTCAACATCCAGATATTATTTTTGTGGGTAATGTCGATGATCCTCATTACTATATGTCGGTATGTGATGTAGGGATTGTGCCCTCTAGTTTTTCAGAAGGGTTGCCGTTGAGTATTGTGGAATTTTTCGAGCACCGAGTGCCCGTCATTGGTAGTGACTTATGCGGAATTCCTGAAGTCATTACACCAGATAATGCTGAGCCAGGAGGATTCCTGATTGAAATGGAGGAGGATTCGACTCCTTGTATTTCCAGCCTATTATCCCATATGGCCCGATATGTAGACGATGCAACTTTGCTTAATAAGCACGGAGAAGCCGCTCTTGCTATTCGACGTCGGTTTGATATGGATCAGTTTATAGCTGCACACGAGCAGTTGTATACCCACGTGTTGGCTTCAACCAAGTAGTAGATTCTGCATGCAGGTTTCCGTTATCATCATTAATTACAACACCTTTCAGCTCACCAGCGAGGCCGTTGAATCCATCATTAAGCATACCCGAGGGGTTAGCTATGAAATTATTGTCGTAGATAACGCTTCAACCGAATGTGACCCCGGACTTTTCAAGCAGCGTTTCCCGTCAATTAAGCTGGTTCGCAACCCTAATAACTCGGGCTTTGCCAAGGGAAATAATTTAGGTATTGAGTACGCCAGTGGTGAAACGGTGCTGCTTTTCAATAGTGATGCTGCCTGCCTGAATGACGCTCTAACCTTAACCTATCAAGCCTTGCAGTGGGAGACTACCTTAGGGTTAGTGACGGCTCGTCTTGAATATCCAGATGGGCGAGTACAGCACTCGTGCGGAAGATTTCCGTCCATCAGTTTGCAGCTAGTTGAACTGCTGCGCCTGCAGAAGTTTATGTCGGACGAACAGCGCGGCCGTATTCTACAAGGTGCTTTCTTCTCGTACGACAAACCACTGTACCCTGACTGGGTATGGGGAACTTACTATCATCTTAAGCGTGAAGTAATCGAGAAAATGCCTGGCGGTCATCTCGCTGATGATTTTTTCATGTACGCCGAGGATTTGCAATGGAGTTACATGGTGCGTAAGCTAGGCTACACCGTGAAATATATACCCGAGGCGCGGGTGATGCACCACTTCTCGCAGAGCACGAAAAAGGAGAAGCGCCTCAATCAAGGAAATATGATTCTGCAAAATGAAGATACTTTCTTACAGCGTGAGTATGGGTGGACAACGACAAAGGCCTACTACTTGGCAAAAATGGCCAACTTCTTGCTGATGCGGGGAAACTCGGAGCATCGACAGCATATGCTGCAGCAGTACGGTAAATTGCTGCTCGGTAAACCCTTGTAGACTTCTGCTCTGCTTGCCATATATCGGTAGTTCGCTGCTACTCCACGAACTTATCTTTTCTTCAGTGACATCTCCTGCTTTCTCAGCTCCATTTTTCTCCATCGTTGTGCCCTGCTACAATCGGGCGGATATTATTCAAGATACAGTGCAGGCCATCCTCGAGCAGGAGTATAAGAACTTTGAATTAATACTGGTTGATGATGGTAGCCGTGACAACTTACGGGAGGTAGTAACACAGATAACTGACTCGCGGGTGCGCTACTACTACAAGGAAAATGGCGAAAGGGGAGCAGCCCGTAACTACGGTGCCCAACGCGCACTAGGCCAGTACATCAATTTCTTTGACTCTGACGATGAGATGTACCCCAACCACCTGCGAGTAGTGAAGGATTTTCTTGATCAGCATGGTCTAGTAGAGATAGTTCACACTGGTTATGAGCGCTTAGATGGGCAGGACCGTGTTATGAGTGAAGTCTGCGAATTTTTGGGCAGCACTAACGAAGCATTGCTGCACGATAATCCCCTAGCATGCAATACTGTGTTTGTTCGACGTGATATTGCCCAAGCAAATCCATTCGAGGAGGATCGTCGTTTGGCCAGCGCCGAGGATTGGGAACTATGGTTGCGGCTGGCAACCAAGTATACTTTTCACCCGGTCCGGCAAAAAACTTTCTGCTTACGTGAGCATGATGGACGTAGCCTCAATACAATTGCGCCAGAAGCAGTGCGTGCACGCGATGAATTGTTCGCTCAGCTAATAAGGCAAAACCCCGATTTCGCTCGGCGCTTTCCTGGTCAAACTCACAAGTTTGTAGCTGACCGCTATACATTTATCACCTTGACCATGGCACTCAGCAAGCAGCATCGGCTAAAAACCCTGCGCTATTTGTGGAAAGCCGTGAAGGAGGACCCCACAGTGGTAGGACGACGGCGATTTCTAGCTTCGGTCAAACATTTGTTTTAAGCCTTCGGGGCTGCACACAACATTACCGGTAATCGTCTTAATTGTCTTCATGACTACTCCTTCTTCTGCAAGCTCCTCTAATACAATAGAGGCTGCTATAGCTGACCGCAATACACCAATAAAACCCGAAAAAAAATACATTCATGGGCTGGACTTTCTGCGTGCTATAGCTGCGCTAAGTGTGTGTTTATATCACTTCTCCGGGGCGGCTCTACCAAAGGTCATTAATATATACATGAAGCCAACCTTCGCCTATGGGTGGCTGGGCGTAGATATTTTCTTCGTTATCTCAGGATTTATTATACCGTACAGCTTATTAGGTAAGAACTATTCAGTAAGAGAGTTTGGCTCTTACATGATGAAGCGTATTATACGTATCAACCCGCCTGCATATGTAGCCATGGGCCTAGTATTGGCGCAATGGTTTATGATTGATCATTTCATTAATCACAACCGTGTATATACAGGAGAAATCTCCTTAGCACAGATTTTTCACAATCTGCTCTTTACAGCACCCTTTACTCAGTATAAGTGGGTAGTAGGCATCTTTTGGACGCTGGCCATTGAGTTCCAGTTTTACATTTTCATTGGGTTGTTTTTTGGGTTCCTCTTTGAAAGCAAAAGCCTCTGGAAATTTGTAGTAGTCTACTTGCTGGTAAGTTTATTACAGTTTCTTCCTTTCTCAGACTTCCGCAACTTCTTCCATTTTAGCTCCCTGTTTGCTATGGGAGGTATTACGCTGCTCTATCACCAAGGACGAGTAGGTAAGCAGGAGTTTGGGGTAGTAATGGCTATTTTTATTGCCTTGGCTTACTGGCAGCTTGGATTAGCTATTACTCTAGTAGGTGTGCTAACATCATTTGCCATTCTTTTCACTAGTGTCCAGGACAGGCTATTCGCATTAATTGGTAAAATCTCCTACTCTTTTTATCTAATACATGTGCTACTGGGCACGACTTGCGAATTCGTGCTGATTCGGGTTGTTACCCCAGATACAGAAATTAATAAGGTGATTATCACGCTGCTCTGTATTGTATTTGCTTTAGTAGGGGCTTATATATTCTACTATTTTATAGAGCGGCCTTTCATTGAATTAGCCAAGAAGTACGGTAAAGCTCGGGCATAAACTTTAGTGACCTTACTCGATAAAACCAGGTCTTTTAGTAACGCCTCATATTCACGTAGTCTGCTTCAATGCGCAAAAATCTTTTAATGGTCATTCCGAACCTGGGCTTGGGGGGAGCGCAACGCGCTTTTCACGACCACAGTGTGGAACTCAGTAAATACTACAACATAACAGAGGCTGTCTTCGACCTCGACTTGGAAAACCTCTACCCTTCCGGGAACCCCGTAAAAAGTTTGCAGGTAGGCGGTGGAGGTGGACCAGTCCAAAAGGTAAGGAACTTCTTCCGGCGCGTAAGTCAACTGAAGCTGCTTAAGAAACGGCTTCGGACGGACATCTGTATTAGTCATTTGGAAGGTGCCGATTACGTTAACCTGCTTAGCAAAGGCAAAGAGAAAATTATTCTTCTCATTCAAGGGTCTAAAACACATGACCGCAACATTAGTGGCTTCACCGGATGGCTACGCAAGGACGTGCTTATGCCTATGCTCTACAAGCGAGCCGACCGAATTGTGTGCGTCAGCCGGGACATCATTCCTGAGATGGTGAATGACTACGGCGTTGATGCTCGCAAACTGAGTGCAATCAATAATTCGTTTGAGGTGGAAAGCGTATGGGAACGGGCGCAGGAGGCGTTGCCCGCGGCTATGCAGGCGGTGTATGACTCAGCGCCTATTCTAGTCACCTCTGGTCGGCTAGCTATTCAGAAAAATCAAGCGCCCCTGCTTGATATTTTCGCCGAGCTACAAAAAGTACAGCCTGCTAAGTTGGTTTTCATCGGCGACGGTGAGCTACGTTCTGAATTAACGCAGTACGCCCGCGCCTTGGGCCTGCGGGTGTACGAAGCCTGGACTGATGCGGAGTTGACCCCTGAGTATGATGTGTATTTCGTAGGGTTGCAGCACAATCCTTTTCAATACATCCGTCCAGCTACGGCTTTCGTGTTTCCTTCGGCATGGGAAGGGTTTCCATTGGCGCTGGGAGAAGCAATGACTTGCGGAGTGCCGGTGGTGAGCACCGATTGCCCAACGGGCCCTCGAGAGATGCTGGCTCCCGAATCGGTCACGCCGACTCAACCCATCCGAACCGCCGAGTGGGCCGAATATGGTGTGCTGATGCCGATGTTGACCGATGCCACAACGCGCACTACCGATCAGCAGGTTTGGGTTGACACACTGCGGAACTTGCTGCAGGATAAAGGACGCTGTCGGCAGCTCGGGCAAGCAGCCAGGCAGCGCTCAAACGATTTCACCCACGAGAATACATTTCGTCGTTGGCAAAAGCTGATTGATGAGGTGTTAGCCGAATAAGCGTAGCTGGCCTAATAATACGCCCGTTGTGCAAAATAGCTAAAACAGCCATTGGAAAAACCACTCATCCTCGTCGTCGATAACTCCCGAGCCGTAACGGGCGCCTTAAACGCTATGCGACACGCCACGGCTCCGCTTCGGGAGCAGTTCCGATATGAGTATATAGTCCCGACTGGTAGTACAGCTCGCACCGTTTTAGAGCAGGATGGGTATATAGTCCATGAATTGCCATTCGTGGAAATCAGTCGTCGTAAAGATGACTTACTCCGTTATGCACCACTGCTGTTGCTAAATAGTTGGCGCTTATTCCGGCTGGCCCGGCGACGAGGGGCAGCCATGATTCATCTGAATGACTTTTATAATCTGACGGGCTACATAGCTAAGGGGTTAAGCCTAGGCCAGTTACGCGTAGTGACGCATGTGCGTTTTCTGCCCCAGAGCCTGATACAACCGCTGGCGCGTACATGGCGCTGGTTTGCGGAGTCGTTTGCGGATCAAGTCATCTGTGTTTCAGAAGCTGTGAGGCGCTATTTCAACGCAGAGCAAAAAGTGCAAGTAGTCTTCGACCCTATACCTGAGGCTGAGCACTACCCCGCACCTGTAGTACCTCTTCCGCGTGCTGATGGCACGATACAGTTGTTGTATTTGAGCAATTATATTCAGGGAAAAGGGCAGGATTTTGCCGTGCGCGCTTTTCGTTTGGCCTACGCGCAAAACAACAGACTGCGGCTCACGTTCGTAGGGGGCGACATGGGTATGGCTAAAAACAGAGAGTTTCGGCAACAGCTGGAAGCGTCGGTGCAGGAAAGTGGCCTAGAGGCGGTTGTGCGGTTCGAAGGCTTCGCAACGGATGTAGAAAAAGCTATAAAGGAAGCCGATGTAGTGCTGAACTTCTCTGAGTCAGAATCCTTTTCGCTTACTTGTCTTGATGCTTTGTATTTCGGGACACCGCTTATTGCCTCCGACTGTGGCGGTCCGGCAGAGCTATTTGAACATGGGCGCTCAGGGCAGTTGGTACCAAACCGTGATGTAGATGCCATGGCCACGGCAATTACTACTATAGCCGCTGATGGGGCTATGCGTAAGCAGTTCGCGGCGGCTGGCCGCGATTATGTGCGGTATAAATTTCGACCAGCAACTACATACCAAAAGCTAGGCCAGATATACAGCACGCTACTCAACAAAAGCTAAGCCGAAGGATGTTTGGTAGAATGCATATATAGCCCGTACGATTAAATTCTGCTCTGCTGGCTGAAGGTCATGGAAAAGTGGAAGTCTGACCAGCGTTTGAGCGTAACGCTCCGCGTGAGGAAGAGCGCGGCCATCATGGCGAGGACCGTAAAAGGGGCTGAGGTGTAAGGGCAGGTAGTGGAAGACAGCGAGAATCTGATGCTTCCGTAGGTAGGCCAGCAGCGCATCCCGCTCGGTTTCGTGGCGGCAGAGCAGTGCGAATATATGCCAGTTAGGTTGTGCTGCAGGCAACTGAGGAAGCAGGCGAAAAGCTCCAGTCGCGGCTAACGGTGCAAGAGCCTTTGCATAGTATTCCCAAAGCTGGCGACGACGGGCCTGAATTATATCAATAGCTTGTAGCTGAGCCCATAAATAGGCCGCGTTTAGCTCCGAAGCCAGAAAGGAAGAACCAATATCCACCCACTCGTAGCGTGCGGCCTCGCCTCGGGCAAACGCGGCGCGGTTGGTGCCTTTTTCCCAGAGAATTTCTGCCCGTGCCATGAAACTGGGGTCGTTTATGACCAGCATGCCGCCCTCACCAGCGCTGATGTTCTTGGTTTCATGAAAAGAGAAGGCGGCTAAATGACCGAAGGTGCCTAGCGGTTGGCCTTCATATTGGGCCTCAATAGCTTGTGCAGCGTCTTCTATCACCCACAGGCTGTGCTTACGGGCCAAGTCAAGCAGCTCGTATAGGCCTACCAGCGGCTGTCCACCGTAATGCACCAGCACAATGGCTTTGGTTCGGGCACTAAGGAGTGGAGCCACCTGCTGCCAGTCAAGATTTGGGTGATCGGGTCCGCTATCTGCAAAAATCACGTGGGCACCGCGTAGCACAAACGCGTTGGCAGTCGACGTGAACGTGTAGCTGGGCATAATCACTTCGTCGCCGGGCTGCAGGTTAAGCAGGAGCGCGGCCATTTCCAGTGCATCGGTGCCACTAGCGGTCAGCAGAGCCTTGGCAACGCCGTAGCGATGCTCAAAAAACTGATGACAGCGCCTCGTGAATTCGCCATTTCCGGACAACTTGCCGGCAGCTACAGCCTGGCGTATATATTCCAGCTCCAGGCCTGCGAGGAAAGGGCGGTTAAACGGTATTGAATAATGTGGTAGAGAGAGGCTCATACTGTGCTTTCAGCTACCACATACAGCGGACGGGCCCGAACGCCCTCGAATGTTTTGCCCACATAAAGGCCTACAACTCCTAATACTGTAATTAGTACCCCAGAAAAGAAACAAAGTGACACGATCAGGCTTGCGTAGCCCAGTACTACAATTTGGCCTCGTAGTGCCCGGAATAACATCCATAGGCCTAGCCCAAACGCTACACCAGCCAGAAGGAGGCCTAGGTACACTGCCAAGCGAAGCGGTTTATCAGAATACGTGAGCAGAATATCCAGGGCCAACTGCAGGCGGCGCGCCAGGGAGTATGAAGTAGGGCGTGATGTTTGTCCGTGTGCTACGCGTAGCGATGTTTGCCGAAAACCTGCCCACCTTACCATTGTAGGAAAGTAACGTGTGCTTTCGCGAAGTTGAAGAATGGTATTAATTAGGCGGCGGTGGTAAATGCCAAAATTACTTACCTCAGGATCCTGCGCTTGTCCCGTAAGGTACTCTAGCATGCGGTAGAACAGACGGGCGCCCCAAATAGCAACAGGCGAATCAGTACGTTGGCCACGGCGGGCCAGCACTGCATCGTAGCCTTCCTGAGCCTTATGCCAAAGCCGGCTGATTTCCTCAGGTTGGTCCTGAAGGTCGCAATCTAGCACTGCTATCCATTGGCCTAGGCATTGGTCTAGACCAGCCGTGATGGCGTGATGTTGACCAAAGTTACGGGACAGCCGCAGGCCACGTATTTGTGGCCTGCGCGCCGCATGCCGACAAATAACCTGCCAGCTCTCGTCGGTACTACCATCATCAACCAGAATGATTTCCCAACCTGAGCCAGCTAAAGGCACTAGCTCTGCTTCTAGCCGCACTACTAACTCGTCGAGCACTCGCTCTGCCTGATACACCGGGCTAACAACAGAGATTAATGGTACAGAAGAAGCAGACATGAATTATAAAGAGGAAACTAGACTACAATAAGCAGTTCAGGAAATCAAAGATAACACCCCATAGGTAGTACAGTCGCAGCGGTGCTACGAAACAACTTTCGGCAGGTAGGCGCCGGTTATCGTACCTTCGCGGGTATTAGCTATGTGCGCAGTCTGTTTCGCTATAGCTTTTTACATAGCTTTCTATGCAAATTCTCTTTCTGGTTCCTTACCCAGTAGGCAAAGCGCCTTCGCAGCGCTTTCGTTTTGAGCAATATTTTGACGCACTAACCGAGGCTGGGTATCATTATCATGTGGCGCCTTTCATCACTGAGGCTACCTGGAACATTCTATATAAACCAGGCCATCAAGTGCAGAAGGCCCTGGGCATAATTGGGGGCTTTCTGAGACGGACGATGTTGCTGTTGAGCGTGCCAAAATATAATTACGTATTTATTCACCGTGAGGCATCTCCAATTGGCCCACCGATATTTGAGTGGATAATTACTAAGGTGCTTGGCAAGAAGATTATATACGATTTTGATGATGCTATCTGGATTCCTAACACTTCAAAGGCCAATAGAATAGTGGCTGGCGTGAAGTGGCATCAGAAAGTAGCCGATATATGTCACTGGGCATACAAAGTGAGTTGCGGCAACGCATACCTACGTAATTATGCTGCTCAGTTCAACGCTAATGCCATTATTAATCCTACCACCATTGATACTGAACACTTACATAACCAGGTTCGCGACCAGCAGGCACCAAGTAAGCTAGTTATTGGCTGGACAGGTACGCACTCAACCCTCAAGTATATTGAGCAAGTGGTGCCAGTATTAGCCAAGCTCGAGAAAGAATTTGACTTCGAGTTTCGGGTTATTTCTAATCAGCCGCCTGAACTGCCGCTACGGAGTCTTGTGTATCAACCTTGGCGTAAGGAAACCGAAATTGCAGATCTGCTTACCTTCCATGTAGGACTTATGCCCCTCGAAGATGACCCGTGGGCTAATGGTAAGTGCGCCTTTAAAGCTTTGCAGTACATGGCTCTAGGCGAGCCAGCATTGGTTTCACCAGTGGGTATGAACACGGAAGTGGTGCAGCAGAATGTCAACGGGAATATCTGCTCAACACAAGCTGAATGGGAAGCCGCGTTGCGCCGCCTGTTGCAAGATCCTGGTTTACGCGCCCAGATGGGCCGTGCGGCCAGGCGCACAGTTGAACAACGCTATTCTGTGGTAGCTAATCGCCCCAATTTTCTTGCATTATTCACCTGAGCACGTAGCGCCGGCTTAGCTCGGCGCGGTTGAGGCTGAGCCATAAACTGCATGATATAGAGTGCCGACAAATAGAAAGGCATCAACGGAATCTTGTAGCGTACTAAAGTGCCAAAGTTGCCACTATTTGTTCCAACTCCAATGGCAAAGATGATACAGAACAGGAAGCTGAATAGCAGCACAGGACGGGCTGCTATTAATCTGAAGCTTTTTAGTAGGCCAGTGCGATAAAATAGCGTAATGGTAAGGTAGATGAAAAGCGTAGCTTCCAAAGCAGAGAGCAGCATCACTGGGTTGCGCACCTCAAATAGAAATGGCCGGTAAATTGATACAATAATAGCCTGAGGTGCTACCCGTACCAACGAGCCTGGAGAGCCATCGAATTCGCCAATGTTATAAGCTGAACCATTGGTGGCCTGGGTAGTAAGATATTCTTGGTTGATTTTAGTTCGCTCTCCAATTTTTTCAACATCGTATTTGTCGTCACCAGCAGTGAGGTTAGTGGCTCCAATGTAGCCAGCGCCGAGGCCTAGGACGATAAACAAAGGCTTTAGCAACATCCGCAAAGCAGCAGATTTGATTCGTTGGTTATTCTCGTTGAATACCCATAACAATGCTGGCGGCATGAACGAAAGAAGTATATACACCTTTACGGACATCAATATGTATATACCTATACCACCCATGATCAGAGCTGTTAACATATTTTTACGGACAATCAACAGGTGATAAAAGCCGTAAAACGTCCAGCCCAGTGCTCCCATGCACAGCGAGTCTTTCATAAGGCCAGACCCCCAAAAGAATACCGAGGGTAGAAAGAAAACAGCAATTGCTAATTTCTTATAAGCCAAAGGGTAGATACGCAGAAAAGTGAGGTACATCGCCCACATACCAGAAAAGCTCAGCAGGGCGAAGAAGAGGCTGACAATTGTGTAGGTACCAAAGCAGAATAAGGCACAAAAGCCGCCAACTCGTGCTACGAAATACTCAGTAGGAGCATTATACCAATACATTTGGCCAGTGTAGCGAGCAGTTAGTGGATCGTACTCTGCTTTAGCAAAAATGAGCTTTAATCCGGCTGCAGGCGAATCAACAAAAGCTTGGTAGATAAGCTTGACGTGAGTAAAATAGTTGTAAGTATCCCCACCATTGTAGTAGAACTGATAAATAAGTCCTAACGCAATAGCCCCTAAAAACTTAACTGATAGTGCTGGAATAAAATATTTCTTAGTAATAGAATTAGTAAAGCGTTTACGCAACGCAAATGCTAGTCCATAAAATAGGCCTAAGTAAAGTGGAGTTAGAAAAAGATCTTTTAATTCCATGCGCTGAGCCTACTTCTTGTTCTTTTTTAAATACGCTTTCGCCTCATTGTATTGTTCCGAGTTGTGCTCAGATTTCTCACGCACAATGGTGTAATAGCGTACGGCCCCTCTTACATCTTTCTCTTTATCGGCCATACGAGCTAGAGCCAAGTTGGCGTACAAATAGAAGCCACCCGTCGTCTCGGCAGTGCTTTCAGCAAAAACGATGCAGCGCAAGTAATAGTCTTTAGCTTTTACAAAGTCCTTGTACTTATTCTGCATAAGCCAACCCATAAAATAAGTAGCATACCTGCCGCTTATAGCTTCGTAGCCAGGAAGGCCGCGGTTGAGCTTATCCAGAATTTCACGACTCACTCGCTCACACTCCCGGAAATCGCCTTGATTAAAGCAGACTAACGCGTAGAAACGCTGACAATAGGCATTATCGGGGTAGGTGGTAGCCATGTACCGGGCGATGGGCATGGCGGCCTCAGGCTTATTCTCTTCGTTAAGGAGAATTTTCATGAGGAACACTCTCGCCTCTGGGCCTACGTAAAAACCGTTGTCGGCTACATTGCGCAGTTGTTGTAAGCCCAAAGTCTTACTGCCTTTAGGGAAAAAAAGCAGGACTGGTTTCAGGAGAGGATAGTTATCCGGTATCCAAACGGAATAATAGTTAAACAGGGCCTGGCCAAACAAAAACTCTGGACTCAGACCATTTGCCTCTTTACTGATTTCAAGATAATCAAGGGCTCGTTTAGCGCTTACAGTTGCTTTGCGCCAATCGCGGCGGTCTGCATGCAGGCGACCATCAAAACCATATGCTGCTGCTAAGAAGAAGCAAGCTTCGTAGTTACGTTTATCAGCTTCATACAGCTTTTCTCCCTTTGTAATAGCCGTATCCATATAGGCGAAGAACAGTTTGTCGTACTGTTTCGTCTGATTGTTAGTCGGGACTATTTTCCACCACGTACTTAGGCCCAGCAAGAAATAGGGCATGGGGTGATTGGGATAGCGCCGCCGTAAGGAGCGGAATTGTCGCTCGGCTTTATCGTACTTGAAATTGTAAAGATTGTATACTGCTCCTTCCAATTCTGTCTGAATATCCTTGTCTAGAAGAAGCCATCCTTTTGTGTCCACTGCATTGGGAGCAACGTCTACATTTTCTAGTTGCACCTGCCGAGTTGTGTCGGATACGGAAGACCGGTTTGTTCCAGATTGCTGCGCCAAAGCCGAGAAGGGCAAGAGGAAGAGCAACAGGATAAAACGGAGTTTTTGAATCATAATCACAATTGATGTCGGCTTCACGCTCACAGAAAATAGCTGGCGAAACCGCCTCCGAAGAGGCTAAATTAGAATTTTTATCTTGGTTTTGGACAAATAAGCGCCCCGCTATGAACCTTTTACAGACCTTATGCCAGATAGCAGCACCTTCTGGTAATGAAGCGCCACTAACAGAATTCTTATTAAACTACATCCAAGAAAACAAACAAAGTTGGAAGACTCAGCCAACCACCTTACACGGAGAAGAGTTTCAAGATTGTATTATTCTAGTATTTGGAACGCCACGTACGGCTGTGTTTGCTCATATTGACAGCATAGGGTTCACTGTACGATACGGGAATCAGTTGGTACGTATAGGTGGACCAGATGCTGAAACAGGGTATAAGCTTGTAGGGCAGGATTCACAGGGCGTGATTAAAAGCACCTTAGTAGTAGATGAGCAAAGTGGTGCATTAAGCTGTGATTTTGACCGGGAAATAGACCGGGGGACGGAACTCACATTCCACTGTGACTTTAGGGAAACTGACACAACTGTGCAAAGCTGCTACCTAGATAACCGATTAGGAGTGTGGAATGCGTTACGCCTATGCGAAACAATACAAGATGGCATCATCGTTTTCTCTTGTTGGGAAGAGCATGGTGGCGGCTCAGTGGCGTACCTAGCCAAATACATCTATGAGACGTACGGAGTAAGACAAGCGCTCATTTCGGATATAACGTGGGTAACCGAAGGCGTGCATATGGGGCAAGGGGTAGTCATTTCTCTCCGCGACTCGTTGATTCCTAGGCGCAGCTACGTTGAGCGCATTCGACGTATTGCGCGGGAGGCAGGTATTCCACACCAACTAGAAGTAGAAGGGGCTGGCGGTTCCGATGCTAAAGAATTACAGCACGGGGCTCAGCCATGGGATTGGTGCTTCGTTGGGGCTCCGGAAGATAATGTGCACTCTCCGAATGAGTTGGTGGATAAACGTGATATAGACAGTATGCTAGGCCTGTATCAAGTGTTGATGCAGAAATTGTAAACTAAGAGAACATCTTCAGGAAAGCCGCCCATTTATATGAGCGGCTTTTTTGTTTTGTGCCATGAGGTAAGCGGTGGTTGCAATTGCTAGTAACTGAAAGCTTGGGGATCAGCTAATTAATTCTATTTTACCTTCAGAATCCACTTCTGTCTGCTTTCAACCCAACACCTCACCCTATTCCCACCGCCCTGTATGATGAATATTCTTTACGTGGTGCCAGCGCTTGGTGTGCTGGCGTTGTTGTATACCTGGATGCGCTCCGGCTGGGTTACCCGACAAGATGCCGGTGATGACCGCATGCGGACTATTGCTGGCTACATTGCTGATGGGGCGTTGGCCTTTTTAAAAGCGGAGTACCGAGTGCTGACCATTTTTGGGTTGATTGCCAGTGCCTTCCTGTTTTATTTAGGCAGTACCGGGGAAAAGTCAAGCCCCATTATTGTGGGCGCTTTTCTGGTAGGGGCGGTATTCTCGGCGCTGGCGGGATTTATTGGGATGAAGATTGCCACCAAGGCTAATGTGCGCACGGCCCAGGCGGCGCGCACCAGTTTGAGTAATGCGCTGAACGTGTCGTTCTCGGGCGGCTCGGTGATGGGCATGGGCGTAGCTGGCCTAGCGGTTCTAGGCCTGGGTTCCCTCTTCATAGCGTTTTACCAACTGTTCGTAGTCAGTCAGAACGGCGGGGCCAATGGCGTTGAGATGGAAAAGGCCTTGGAAGTTCTAACAGGCTTCTCCCTGGGCGCTGAAAGCATTGCGCTCTTTGCGCGGGTAGGAGGGGGGATATACACAAAGGCAGCCGACGTAGGAGCTGACCTAGTAGGCAAAGTGGAAGCTGGCATTCCGGAAGATGATCCGCGCAACCCTGCTACTATTGCCGACAACGTAGGCGACAACGTAGGCGACGTAGCCGGCATGGGTGCTGACCTCTTCGGGTCCTATGTAGCCACTATTCTAGCTACAATGGTACTAGGTCGGGAAGTAGTAGCCCGCGGCGACCAGTTTCAGGGACTTTCCCCCATTCTGCTGCCCATGGTAATTGCGGGAATGGGTATTCTAGCCTCGCTGATTGGAATTTTGATGGTCCGGGTGAAGGAGAACGGCAATGTGCAAGGAGCTCTCAACCTGGGCAACTATATCTCGGTACTGGTGTCGGCGGTGGCTTCGTTCTTTGTTATTCGCTGGATGCTGCCCACCGAGGATCTAACCATTCGTGGTATCACCTTTAGTGCCATGAATGTGTTTTACGCCGTGCTGGTAGGCCTAGTCGTGGGTACGCTGATGAGCATTATTACCGAGTACTATACTGCTATGGGCAAGCGCCCAGTGCTGAGCATTGTGCGGCAGAGCAGCACGGGGCACGCCACTACCGTAATAGGCGGCCTAGCCGTGGGCATGGAATCGACGGTATTGCCCATCATTGTGCTAGCAGCCGGAATTGTGCTCAGCTACGAATGCGCCGGCTTGTATGGGGTGGCTATTGCGGCGGCTGGCATGATGGCTACCACGGCCATGCAGCTGGCCATTGATGCCTTTGGGCCTATTGCCGATAATGCTGGAGGTATAGCCGAGATGAGCGAACTGCCCAAGGAAGTGCGGGAGCGGACCGATATTCTGGATGCTGTGGGCAATACCACGGCCGCCACGGGCAAAGGCTTTGCCATTGCCTCGGCCGCGCTAACCTCCCTGGCCCTGTTTGCGGCATTTATGGGCACAGCCAATATTTCCTCCATTGATATCAGCAATGCGCGGGTACTGGGTGGGCTGTTCGTGGGGGCCATGATTCCGTTTATTTTCTCGGCGCTGGCTATTTCGGCGGTGGGGCGGGCAGCCATGGCCATGGTACAGGAAGTGCGGCGGCAGTTCCGCGAGATTCCGGGCATCATGGAAGGCACGGGCCGGCCGGAATACGAAAAGTGCGTGGCTATTTCCACCCAGGCTGCTATTCGGGAGATGATGCTGCCGGGCGCTATTGCCCTGATTGTGCCCATCATAATTGGGTTCAGCTTCGGGCCTGAGGTATTAGGCGGTACACTAGCCGGCGTCACGGTGTCGGGCGTGCTCATGGCCATGTTCCAAAGCAACGCCGGCGGCGCCTGGGATAATGCCAAGAAGTCGTTTGAGAAGGGTGTGATGATTGACGGTAAAATGGAGTTCAAAGGCTCCGACGCACATAAGGCTTCCGTAACCGGTGATACCGTCGGCGACCCATTTAAGGATACCTCCGGGCCTTCCATGAATATTCTAATTAAGCTCATGAGCATTGTGTCGCTGGTAATTGCCCCGCACATTGCCGCCCCCAGCCGGGCAGTAGCTGAGAAACAACCCGCTAAAACAGAGCTGCAGGCCCGGCCCAACGTGAAATATGCCGACCTCGCTCCCAAGGCAACCGACGCAATTTTTGTGCTGATGCGCCAGCTGTAATATGATCTAAATCCGGCGGTCGGGGGTGGCCTAAGCACTGCTGGGCTACCCCCGACTGAGTTACATTAAAATGAGTGAAGTAGGAGAGTAAGCAACCTAGCTCAACAAGTGGGGCAGCTTTTTCTACTACCTTTGGGGCCATCTTCGCCCAGGGCCCTAACCCCATACGGATGAATCCGGATCATATTTCGCTGCATAACAAGCAGTTTGAGCCATACTTGTCGGCTACCCAACTCGCCACGGCTATTCAGGAGCTTGCCACTCGCCTCACGCAAGACTATGCCGGCAAAACACCCTTGCTGGTGGCCGTGCTCAACGGCTCCTTCATGTTCGTGGCCGATTTGATGAAGGGCCTCAAGTTCGACTGTGAGGTGTCGTTTATCAAAGTGGCGTCTTACCAGGGCACTAGCAGCACAGGCAGCGTAAAAGAGGTTCTAGGCCTGTCCGAGGATATCAAAGACCGGCACGTCATCATAGTAGAAGACATCGTGGATACGGGCCACACCATGCGGATGCTGCTGGATACGCTTGCCGCCAAACAGCCCGCTTCGTTGGAGGTAGCCACCCTGTTCATGAAGCCAGAGTGCTTGCAGCATGAGCTGTCCATCCGGTACGTGGGCCTGAGCATCCCCAATGATTTTATTGTGGGCTATGGGCTTGACTATGATGGCCTAGGCCGAAACTACCCCGACGTTTACAAAGCAGTATAAGGTGCGCGCCAGCTAAAATTCGCTGGCCTGCGTACAGCGGCTTACCGCCGCATTGCTTATCTTTCCTCAACACCTCTTTTCCCTTCCCTCGCGAAACTACCTGCTTGCTATGCTGAATCTCGTACTCTTCGGCCCTCCCGGTGCCGGTAAAGGAACGCAAAGCCAGAAGCTGATTGCTCAATATAACCTGGTTCATCTTTCCACCGGCGACCTGCTGCGCGCGCAAATTGCGCAGGGCACTGAGCTAGGCCTCCGGGCAAAAAAACTGATGGACGAAGGTCTGTTGGTGCCCGATGAAGTGGTTATCGGCATGATTGACCACGCCCTGAAAAATAATAAGCAGGCGGCTGGCTTCATTTTCGATGGTTTCCCCCGGACGGTTCCCCAAGCCGAAAGCCTCGACCAACTGCTGTCTATCCATGACACTGGCGTGTCGTGCATGGTGGCGCTGGAAGTAGCCGAGGAGGAGCTGGTGAAGCGGTTACTGGAGCGTGGTAAGACCTCGGGCCGCCCCGACGACCAGGACGAAACTAAAATCCGTAAGCGCGTGACCGTGTACAATACCGAAACCGCGCAAGTGGCCGGATACTACGCGCAGCAGGGGAAATTTCACTCCTTGAACGGCATTGGCGCTATCGAAGACATTTACGGTCAGATATGCGCTATTCTGGATAAGCACCAGCCCGCCACGGCTCAAGACAGCCGGCAGGCAACCGACGAAGTAAAAGCGTAACTTTGCAGCTGCTACCCGCTTGGGTAGTGGCAGAATCCTCTGTCATCCTGACTATTCCGCGCGCTAAGCGGAGCAGTCAGGATGACTTTTTTTAAGTACGCGCTGTAGCATGGCTTCCAATAATTTCATCGATTACGTTAAGATCAACTGCCGCTCCGGTCGGGGCGGAGCTGGTTCCCACCATTTCTTCCGCGCCAAAGGCCTGCCGAATGGCGGACCCGATGGGGGCGACGGCGGCCGCGGTGGGCATATTATTCTGGAAGGCAACTCCCAGCTCTGGACGCTGCTACACCTGCAATACCAGAAACACCTGATTGCTAAGCCCGGCGAGAACGGCGGCGAGAACCTACGCACCGGCGCCCAAGGCGAGGATATTATTATTCAGGTGCCCCTGGGTACGGTGGCCCGCGACGCCGAAACCGGCGAGAAAAAGCTGGAGATAACCGAGGAAGGCCAGCGCCTCATCTTGACCCCTGGCGGGCGTGGTGGCCTAGGCAACGACCATTTTAAGTCGGCAACCAACCAGGCCCCCAGCTACGCCCAGCCCGGCGAGCCAGGCATTGATGAGTGGGTGATTCTGGAGCTGAAGCTGCTGGCCGATGTAGGCCTGGTAGGCTTCCCGAATGCCGGCAAGAGCACGCTGCTTTCGGTGGTTTCGGCCGCTAAGCCCAAAATTGCTGACTACGCTTTCACCACGCTCACGCCTAACCTGGGTGTAGTGGCCTACCGCGACTACAAGTCGTTTGTAATGGCCGACATTCCGGGCATTATTGAGGGTGCCGCTGAGGGTAAGGGCCTGGGTACACGCTTCCTGCGCCACATTGAGCGCAACTCTATTCTGCTGTTCATGATCAGCTGCGACTCCCCAGATATTGCGGCCGAGTATGGCGTGCTGCTCAATGAGTTGGAGCAGTTCAACCCAGAACTGCTGGACAAGAAGCGGCTGTTGGCTATTTCGAAGTCTGACATGCTGGATGAGGAGCTAGAAGAAGAAATCCGCGGAACGTTGCCCACTGATTTGCCTTCGGTATTCATTTCCAGCCTCACTAATAAGAACATTCAGAAGCTGAAGGACATGATTTGGGAGGCCTTACACGCTTAAAGTGCCGCTAGCCTATTGGTTGATCCTGGTATAAAGGATTATCGCTGTGACGGTCGTATTGGGTTAGGTAAACCTGACCGAAGTTCTTCGTCCAGCCCATCACTCTGGCTTCAATTCGTGCTTCAATTGGAAAACCATTGGGGTATTGTTGGTAATCCAGGTTCGGCACATGGATTATTTCTAACAAGGCTGACACATCACTTGGGAAACCATCCAGTTGCACAAAGACTCCGAAATAGAGAGTAGTAAGGATTTTACCTTTAACCGGGGTACCGGGCGGATATGCTTGAGCGAGTTGTTCACGAGCAAGTTGAGAAGTCATTCGTCATCCGTAGATGTTCAGCAATGTACGGCTTATACAGGCTGGCTGAACTAACTGCTCTTCTCTCGAGTTCCTGTGCCACAATGACAGCCAAAGCGGCTTTGGCAAACTCCTTGCGCCCCGTTTAGTGCTCAACGGCAACTCCCGTGAAAAACCCTTTCCGACGAATATTTACGAAAATGGCTGAAGATACCAACCTGCCCCAGGACGACAATCTGTCTGTTGACACCGACAACGCGGCTGGCGAACTGCAAGAAGAAGTAAACGCCCTCGATACCGAAAGCACTGAGGCAGCGCCGGAGCAGGGCTCTGGCAATGATGCTGAGCTGAACGCCTTGAAGGACAAATACCTGCGCTTGGCCGCCGAGTTTGAAAACTACAAGCGCCGCACCACTAAGGAGCGCGCCGACTTGTTCAAGACCGCGAACCAAGAGCTGATGGTGGCCTTGCTGCCCGTGCTTGATGACTTTGACCGGGCTCGTCACCATACTAAAGACACCGACGATGCCAACGCCGTGCGCGAAAGCATTGATATTATTTCCAATAAGCTCCAGAAAACCTTGAGCCAGAAGGGCCTGGCCCCCATGGACGCCAAAGGTGGCGCCTTCGACCCCGAGCTGCACGAAGCCATTACCCAGATTCCGGCTCCGTCGGAAGACCTGAAGGGCAAGATTGTAGACGAGATTGAAAAGGGTTACTACCTCGGCGATAAGGTAATCCGCCACGCCAAAGTGGTACTGGGCCAGTAACCGTAAACGACGCGCATTTCTATTGCCATGGCAACGAAGCGAGATTATTATGAGGTGCTAGGCGTAGCCAAAAACGCGTCGGGCGATGAAATTAAGAAGGCCTACCGCAAGGTGGCCATCAAGTTTCACCCCGATAAAAACCCCGACGACCCTACGGCCGAAGACAAGTTTAAGGAAGCTGCGGAGGCCTACGAGGTATTGTCGGACCAGAACAAGCGCGCCCGCTACGACCAGTACGGCCACCAAGGCATGGGTGGCAACGGCGGTGGCCCGAACATGGAAGATATTTTCTCCCAGTTCGGCGACATCTTCGGGGGCGGCGGCTTCGAAGGCTTCTTTGGCGGCGGAGGCCGCGGCCAGGGTGGCCGGCGCGTGCGCAAAGGTTCCAACCTGCGCATCAAGCTGAAGCTTGATCTGGAGGAAGTAGCCAATGGCGTTGAGAAGAAAATTAAGGTGAAGCGCTATGTGGCGTGTAACACCTGCTCGGGCACTGGCGCTAAGAACGGCACCGACCTGCGCGACTGTGGCACTTGCCACGGCCAGGGCCAAGTGAAGCGCGTGGTGAACACCATGCTAGGCCAGATGGTGAGCACCGCCACTTGCCCTACCTGTAACGGCGAAGGCAAAGTGGTAACCAGCAAGTGTGATGTCTGCCATGGCGAAGGCCGTCAGCTCCACGAGGAGGTTATTCCGATCAACATCCCGGCTGGTGTAGCAGAAGGCATGCAGCTTTCCATGAACGGCAAAGGCAACTACCCCGAGCGGGGGGGTGTGGCCGGCGACCTGCTCATTCAGATTGAAGAGGAGCCGCACGAGCTGCTCAAGCGCGACGGTAACAACATCATGTTCGAGCAGTACATCTCGTTCGTGGATGCGGCCCTGGGCGCGAGCATTGAGGTACCGACCATTGAGGGCAAGGTGAAGATCAAGGTAGACCCCGGTACCCAGCCTGGCAAAATCCTGCGCCTACGTGGCAAAGGCATCAAGGACATCAACGGCTACGGCCGCGGCGACCAGCTCATTCACCTCAGCGTGTGGACACCCAAGAACGTGACCGGCGAGGAGCGGGAGCTGCTGGAGAAGCTGCGTAATGCCCAGAACTTCACGCCTAACCCCGGCAAAAACGAGAAGGGCTTCTTCGAGAAAGTGAAGGAGTACTTCCAGTAAAAGCCGATTTCGCTCAGATGTAAACAGCCCGCTTTCCTTAGAGGAAAGCGGGCTGTTTTTTTGTAGGCCACCTTTTGCTGAAGTGATGCGCTAGCTTTTATCAATTAACTCAAGGGCTTTTTCTACCAACTCGTCGCGGCTTTCCCGGATACCTTTTAGGGTGGGGTGAGCTTCTACGTCGGGGATGATACCAATGCGTTGGGTTTCGCGGCCATCGGGGTAGTACACGCCCAGGCCCGAAATCATGGTGGAGAGGTTGCCGGGCAGAGTAATGTAAGACACGTTGCCATCGGCGCCGGCAGTGGTGCTACCGAGCACAGTGGCCCGGGGGGCTGTGCGCAGCGCCATAGTAGTGTACTCGGCCTGGCTCTGGGTTTGCTCATTCACCAAGATGATAACCTTACCTTGATAAGTCGGCTTATTGCCGGGCTTCACATACACGGGCTTGCCATATATAAACTGGCCGGGTTGTGGGAGAGAAGGACCCGTAAATTTTACGAATGGCGTGGGCTTTTCGAGGAGATAGGCGGAGAGTGTAAACACCACGAACTCGGAAGGGTAGTTGCGAATATCAATGACCAGCCCCTTCGTGTTCTGAAACGCCGACATGATAGCAGGCAACTGCTTATTCTGGATCTGGCCTAGCGTGATATAGCCTACATCAGGCCGCAAGAAGCGGTAAGAGCTATCAGCGGCGGTACCCCTGGGGGTATTCATAGCCGTAATACTTACCCGTTCAGCTTCTACGATGCGGGCCTCACCGTTGCGCACAATGCCTAAGCGGGCAGTACGTGTAGAACCGCGCAGCAACATGGCCGCCACATTGCGCAGGCGTGTGGGCTCGTTGGAAGCGGGGAACAGTAGCTGGCGCTGTTGTATCCAATCAGCCACCGTAACGCCATCCACAGATGTAATAATGTCGCCGGGCTGTAGGGGTGAAGGAGCCGCTAGGCCAGTCTGGCGGAGCTTGGCAACTACCGGCTGTTTACCCAAAAACTGCAGCTCTGCGGGCACCGTGTAAATGCCCCAGTAATCGGTCATGATTTTATCCTTGCCCCACAAGTTGGCGTGAGTGTCGTGCACGCGCTCAATGAGGCGTAGGGCAGCTAGCCTGTACTGTAAGGCATCGGGCGCGTCGGCAAACTGCGGGATAAACTCTTTAAGAACTGTCTGCCAGTCTTCGCCGATGGCATATTTATAGGGGAAGAAGTACTCTATCATGTTCCAGTACCGGAACAGGGCCAGCAGACGGTAACCCGCATCGGGGTACGACATATCGGCGTAGGCCTCTTCGTGCAGAAACGTAGCGTTACCGGCCTTGCCCTGACCCACGTAGTAGTGTTCCAATTTGGCCGGGTGGTCACGCAAGTACATCAGTTGCCGTTGCAGGTCTTGGCTCAACAGCTTGCTGTTAGATAGCCACCCCAGCGCGGGCTCCAGCTGCACCTGATCCTTGGGAACACGCTTAACGGCGGGCGTTGTAACGGGGGCTAGGCCAGCGAGCCAGGTGCCGAGCACCCGGCTGCGTTCCGGCTCATTCTTACTGGCTAGCACCGCCGGCATCACGCGGAAAAGCTCTTTGTCCCAGTTGTAGTTGCCGCTGGCTACGGCCGGGTGGTAGTACTTCACGAAGCCCCAAACCTGGCCTAGCACCGTGAGGTTCTCTACCTGTTGGGGCGTGAGCTTGCCGAGAGCAATGCGGGAGCCATGCTGGAAGGAGGTATCGGTTTGAGCCTTGAAAAGGGCATTAGGCTTCACGGAAGCTAACGGGGTATCGTCAATAGTCACCGCCAGGTTATCCAACCAAACGGTGCCGGCGCCCGCCAGAATGCCGCCAATGTAAATGTGCTCTACCTGCGCCGACAAGGGCAGCGTGATGCTGTACTGCTGCCAGTTGTGGGTGCCGCTAAGGTTGGTGTCCTGCATATTATCAAACTGCAGGGAGCCCTCGGCCCCGTCCAAGCGCATCCAGAGGCCCGCAAAGCCCTGCTGCACGTCCTGGGTTTTTAAGTAGCCTTTGAGCGTGATGGTGCGGCCTTTGTAGGTGCCCGGCAACTTGTAACACACCGCCCCAAAAGTGTTGGCTAGCCGCCCGGCACCCGACGCGATACGCAGGGAATGATGCCCCTCTTGGTACACGGTGCCATCGGCCTGCGCTTGGTAGCCGGCATCTAATGGTGCAGCGCCCTGCCGGATGCCGGGAGCCCAACCAAGAGGGAGCTGGCCTTCACCCGCCAGCTGTTCCATGGTAAGGTTAACCTGTTTGCCAGCGGAAGGCTGGGCCGGTAGCTCTAGGCTGGCACACAGTAGTGCGGTACAACACAGCCACGTGCGAGATAAAAGTGACATAGGCAGGAAATGATAAGAACGACGAGAATGAATAGGTAAACACAAGTATAAGAGACAATACTGCCTTGCAAGGTGGCATGCCCCGCGAAACCGCAGGAAGAGAGGCTGAGCAAAAATAATTTTTGGTGCGGCTGTAATGACTGGCCTGAACCGCCGACATATGGGGTGTACTTTGCTTTCTCTGTCTCTTCACTGTGCTAACGCCACCATCTGCCGAGCCTTTTGTGTCCCAGGTAAATGCGCACCAAGCGCTGCTGCACCGCATTTGCCGGATGTACTGCACTGATGCCGATGACCGGCAGGACTTGTACCAGGAGATTGTGCTGCAGCTCTGGCGCACCTGGCCTAGCTACCAAGGACGGGCCAAGTTCAGCACCTGGCTGTACCGGGTGGCCCTAAACGTAGCCATTTCTAGCCTGCGCCAGCGCACCCGCACCCCGAGGGCCGAGCATTTCGGCGACGTGGTGCTGGACGTAGCTCCGCCCCCCGACACCGGCCCCGATGCTGAAGACCTAGGCCAGTTGTACCACGCCATTGAGCGACTCTCAGACGTGGAAAAGGCCTTTGTGCTGCTGTACCTGGAAGAGCATACCTATGAGGAAATGGCCGACATCCTCGGTATCACTCAAAACAATGTGCGCGTGAAAATGCACCGCGTGCAAGACAAGCTTCGCCACCTGCTGACCCAACCCGCCTAATGGAACTCGATGATTTTCGCCGCCGCTGGCAGGAGCAGCCAGTTGAGCCCACGCAAACTTCACTAACCGAACGAAAACTACGCACTATGCTTACCAACCAAACCGACGGCCCCCTGGCTAAGATGAAACGCAATGCTACCCGCGACCTGCGGTTTCTGCTATTTGTGCTGATCATTAACGTCGGGAACGTGTTCAGCCTGACTAGGCGTCATGGCTTGGTAGAAGTACGCCCCGCATTGCTGGCGCTGGTACTAGTAATGGTGGCCTTTGTGGCTTGGAATATGATTACCCAATTGCGGGTGGTGCGGCAACTGCAGCAAGATACCGGCGCGGTGTATCAGCACCTCCGGACGCAAATTCAGCGGATTCGACAGTTAATGCATTGGCGTCGTTGGGCGGGAGGGGTGTTTCTGGTGGGGCTCATTACCATCATCTTCTATAGTCAGCGCAGTCAGCTGTGGTCAACGGTGCTGGCAAGTGTTAACTGGCGCACGGTGGCACTGATAGTTCTGGTAGCAGCGGCCTTGTGGGTGCTGTTCTGGGTAGGGGAGTATAAGCAGCAGCGCCGCTACGGACAGTACCTCGACCAGTTGGAAACGGCCCTTCGGGAACTGCAAAGCCCTCAATAGCTCCCGTTCAGGTCATGTTTCTGACAGTTCAGGCCAGTAATCTGCCGGTTGGTTGGAATTTATAGGCCTGCTTTATTGGGTTCCTGTAATATTACAGAAACAACTAATTCGCCTTTCTGCTGTGAAACCACCTATCCTCGAAGTGCGCGACGTGCGCAAGCAGTACGCCGCCCATACCGCCCTCGACGGCGTGAGCTTGTCCGTGCCGGAGGGCTCTATTTTCGGGCTGCTAGGCCCCAACGGTGCCGGTAAAACTTCCCTGATCCGCATCATCACCCAGATAACCGGTGCCGACACAGGTGAGGTATTGTTTCGGGGCGAGCGACTGAACCCCTCGCACATTGGGCGCATCGGGTACCTGCCCGAGGAGCGCGGACTCTACAAAAAAATGAAGGTAGGGGAGCAGCTCATGTACCTGGCCCAGCTCAAGGGCCTGAGCAAGGACGAAGCCCGCCAGAAAATCAAGGGCTGGCTGGAGCGTTTCGATATCAAGTCGTGGTCGGAGAAGAACATCGAAGACCTGAGCAAGGGCATGCAGCAGAAGGTGCAGTTTATTGCTACCGTGGTGCACGAGCCCGAGTTGGTGATTCTTGACGAGCCTTTCTCGGGCTTTGACCCCATCAACGCCAACCTGCTCAAAGACGAGATTTTGGCTATGCGCGACCGGGGTACCAGCATCATCTTCTCCACGCACCGCATGGAGTCGGTGGAGGAAATGTGCGACCATATTGCTCTCATCAACCGCAGCCGCAAGGTGCTCGATGGGCCCGTGCGCGAGGTTCGCAACGCCTACCGCGCCCAGACCTACGAGGTAGAAGGCACGGGCCACCTGATGATCACACATCCTGATTTTGAGGAGCTAGAGCAGTCGAAGCGTGAAAATGAGCATTTCCGCGTGCTGGTGAAGCTGCATGCTGGCACTACCCCCAACGACCTGCTACGTTACCTCATTGGGCCGGGCAACGTGGAGGTGCACGCCTTCCGGGAACTAGTGCCCAGCATCAACGACATCTTCATCCGGCGTGTGCGCGAAACTCAGCCCGACTACGTGCCCGAAACCGATACTGCCCTGGCCTAGCGCGAGCCTCTTTCCCTTCTGCATCTGAAACTACCTTTACTATGTCGAAAATTTGGTTGATTGCGCAGCGCGAGTACCTAACCCGGGTGCGCAAAAAGAGCTTTCTGATAATGTCGTTGCTGGGGCCGCTGCTCACGGCCGGCATATTTGCCGTGCCTGTGCTCATTGCTACCCTGTCGGATAAGGACAAGGTGGTAGCCGTGGCCGACGCCGGCGGGCTGTTCGCGGACAAGCTACCCGAAGCCCAGAACGATATCACGTTCAAGCGCGTGTCGGCGGACCTGCCTACCGCTAAGGCGGAGTTCAACAAAGCCAAGTACGATGCCCTGCTGTACGTGCCCAAGCTGGACATCGCTAACCCCGACGGGTTTCAGGTGTTTTCGCGCAAGGGCCTGGGTATGACACTGCAACGGGACATTGAGCGCTCCGTCGAAAATGCGGTAGAGGCCCAGCGCCTCAAAAATGCCGGCCTCGACCAAGCCGTGCTGAAGACCATGAAGGCCGATGTGAGCCTGAAAACCATTAGTTTAAGTGAAGACGGGGAGCGGAGTTCCAGCACTGGCATAAGCACCGGAGTGGCCTACTTGTGCGGCTTCCTGATTTACATGTTCATCTTCATCTACGGCATCCAGATTATGCGCGGGGTGATGGAGGAGAAGACCAACCGCATTGTGGAAGTGGTTATTTCCTCCGTGAAACCCTTCCAGCTGATGATGGGCAAAGTGCTGGGCATTGCTGGGGTAGGTTTCACGCAGCTAGCATTATGGGTGGTTCTGTCGTTTGGCATTACTTCGGCCATTGCAGGCTCCGTCAGCCCCGATAAGATTGTGCAAAACCGCGTGGAGCGGGTAAATGCCGCCGCTGGTGCCACTGCCACGGTGCAAGCCAAAAGCACTAAATCGGAAGGCAACGAAATCGTGAAGGCATTCAAAGAAGCTGATCTTAACTTCGGGATGATTGCCGGCTGCTTCCTGTTTTATTTCCTGGGGGGCTACCTGTTCTACGGCGCCCTGTTCGGAGCCATTGGCTCGGCCGTGGACAGCGAAACGGACACCCAGCAGTTTATGATGCCCGTGACCATGCCCCTGGTACTCACCTTCGTGGTGGCCCAGGCAACTCTCACCACTAACCCTAACGGGCAGGTAGCCTTCTGGATGTCGATGATTCCGTTTACCTCTCCCATTGCCATGATGATGCGCCTGCCCTTTGGGGGCGTACCCATGTGGCAGCTAGGCCTGTCGATGCTCCTGCTGATTGCCGGCTTCTTGGGCACCATTTGGCTGGCCGGCCGCATCTACCGCGTGGGTATTCTGATGTACGGCAAGAAAGTAACCTACGGCGAACTGTCGAAGTGGCTGTTTTATAAAGGCTAGCCCAGTTTCTGACTAAACCGGTACTGAACGTAGAAAGCCCTGGTAGCTGTTGTAACGCAGCCGCCAGGGCTTTGTGCTACCTTTCGCCCCCGGCTAACTAGGCCATTCTGCTTTGCTTGCTTTCCAAATGATCAGAAAACTCCTGCTGCTTCCGCTGCTTTTCCTGCTGCTCAGCTTCACGATGAAGGACGATAAACCGGCTTACCGCCTGTTCACGGCCGCTGGCAAACCAGTGGCCTACGACAAGATGCTGAAGGATCTGGCCGCTGCCGACGTGGTATTCTTCGGCGAGCAGCACAACGACCCCATTGCCCACTGGCTGGAGCTGCAACTCACCAAAGATTTGCTGCGCCTGAAGCAGGGTCAGGTGGTGCTAGGCCTAGAGATGTTTGAGCGCGACGTGCAGCCCTTGGTAGATCAGTACGCCACCGGCGAGCTAACCGATAAGGAGTTTGAGGAACAGAGCCGCCCCTGGCCCAACTACGCCACCGACTACAAGCCCCTGCTGCTGCTGGCCAAACAGCAGAAGTTTCGGGTGGTGGGTACCAACGTGCCGCGCCGCTACGCCTCGCAAGTAGCCAAGGGCAGCCTTACGGCACTCAATGAACTGCCTGCGGAAGAAAAAGCCTGGCTAGTGCCCCTGCCCATGCAGGTTGATTACGAGCTGCCCGGCTACAAGAATATGGCGAAGATGTTCGGGGGCGATGCGGCCCACGCCGCCGGCGTGCAGAACATAATCCAAGCTCAGGCCCTCAAGGATGCCACCATGGCCCACTTCCTCAACCAGGCCCGCCCAGCAGGTCACCTATTGCTTCATCTCAACGGCAGCTACCACTCTGATAATCACGACGGCATATTGGCCTACTTGCGGCAAACCAACCCCAAGCTGAAAGTTCTCACCATCAGTACGGTATTGCAGGAGCAGCTTGCCAAGCTAGATAAGGAAAATGAGCAGAAAGCCGACTTTGTGCTGGTAGTGCCTCAGGACATGACCCGCACCTACTAGGGCAGTTGCTAAGCCTGAGTTAAAATACCGCAAGCTTTTGCAGCTGCCGCCTGGCCTAACGGCATACGCCACTGTACCAAATCAAGTGGCCTAGGCGTAGAAAGTACCCGTTACCAACCCTCCTTCACCATGCTTTCCACGCAGAATTACACCAGCCTCCCGGATAAAGAAACCCTGCAACGCATCTGCCGATCCATTGCGGCCCTCGAGGCCATCGTGTCGCCGGAGTGGGAGTACCGCTATTACTCCTACGACTCGAATTGGGGGGCAGGAGAGGAGGTGTTTGAGATGAATGACGGGGAAGGTGACCAGATGCTGGTGCTGTTTCGGCCGGAAGGGTGCGTGATAAACGGGTATGCTGATGGCCTCGATGAGCCGGAAAAGGAGCCGCTCACCAAAGGGCTGCCCGCTGCCTTCCATGAATTTATCTTCGGAGAGCCAGTAAACTCCATTGGCACCACCTTCTGCCTCTGGACCAACGACCAGGGCCAGTGGCAAACCGGCGAACTGACCACCGACGAAGATGGCTCCGCTGAGATGCTGCCTATTCTGGATGGCGACCCGCAAACCTACGTGGCCTGGGCCCAGGAATACTACGAGCCAGAAACTCTGCCCGACAAAGGTATATCGGTAGAGGCAGTGCGCCAGGTGTACGCCGGCGAAACCCTCACCCGCGAGCTAGTGCTGGCCATCACCAAGCACGTGCCCGACTGGGACCAGCTCCAACAAGACCTCACCGAAATTCAATATCCTTACAGCTTCGACTAGCGAACGGTCGCGCTTGAGCGTGTTGCCATTGCATTAGGAATAGGAAAAAACAGGGTGAGCATAATTTTTTTAGTGTTTTTTAACCGTTGCCGCCAGTAGCCGGCTAGGCTGACCGCATTGGCCAGGGGCAGGATTAGCCTTGGGGTTACGTGTGTAGTAAGTGTATGGCAATTGCCTAAAACAGGCCTTATCTGATACTAGAGCATGTTTTTTGACTGGACTTCGGGCGGCAAAGTGCGTATGTTGGGGTACGTCAACCCGCCTTTCGTCTGCCTATCGTCCGAATTTTACTTCTACTGCTCCGCTGTGTTTCAGATCTGCATGAGGCAACTCATGGGAGAGTAGTTGTGGTATGGAGTAGTCAAGCGAAAAGCGGCCGCCCTTCGGGGTGGCCGTTGTCGTTTCTGCGCTTACCTATTGCCTTGCTCCGCTCTAGTTTCCACCAAACCCCACCAAAACACCATGAAAAAGTTCTTACTAACCACCCTGGGCGCAGCCGCCCTCAGCCTGCTAGGCCACCTCAAAGCCGAAGCGCAAACCTACCAGCAAGTGTGGGCCGATGAGTTTACTAACGGTATCAGCTCTAGCTGGGTATTTGAAACCGGCGGCGGCGGCTGGGGCAACAACGAGAAGCAGTATTACCAGCGCGCCAATGCCTCCGTGGTTAATGGTATACTGCAGATTACGGCCAAGAAGGAGACGGTGGGTGGCATGCCGTACACCTCCTCCCGTATGAAAACGCAGGGGCTGAAGGAGTTCAAGTACGGCAAGATTGAGGCCCGCATGAAACTGCCGCTAGGCCAGGGGCTGTGGCCCGCCTTCTGGATGCTGGGCTCCAACATCAATACTGTAAGCTGGCCGGCCTGCGGCGAAATTGATGTGATGGAGCACATCAACTCCGAAAACAAAGTGTACGGCACCGTGCACTGGGACAGCAACGGCCACGCCGAGTACGGCGGCAACATCATCACCACGCCCCAGGATTATCACGTGTATGCAGTTGAGTGGGATGCCAATGCTATCAAGTGGTTTGTGGATGGCACCAAGTACCACGAAATCAACATTGCCAACGGCACGGGCAGCACCGAGGAGTTTCAGCGGCCCTTCTTTCTGCTGCTGAACCTGGCCGTAGCCGGCAACTGGCCCGGCCAAACCGTGGACGAAAGCAAGCTGCCCGCCACCATGTACGTCGATTACGTGCGGGTGTACCAGCTGACTTCTACGCCGCCCACCACCCCATCCGTCACGCTGCAGGCCGAGAGCTACAGCTCCATGAACGGTGTGCAAACCGAAGCCTGCTCCGATACGGGCGGGGGCCAGAACGTGGCCTACATTGATGCCGGCGACTGGATGGCCTACAGCAACGTCAACTTCCCTACCTCGGGCGCCTACACTATTGAGTATCGCGTGGCCAGCCCCAGCGGCGGCACGTTGTCGTCGGACTTGAACGCTGGCGCTATTCAGCTGGGCAACACCACGGTGCCCGCTACCGGTGGATGGCAGAACTGGACCACCGTCTCCAAGACCGTAAACGTAAATGCCGGCACCTACAACTTCGGCGTTTTCGCGCAAACCGGCGGCTGGAATATTAACTGGATCCGGATTACGAAGGCTACCACCACGGCCCTGACCGCTACGCAAACGGCGTCGGCGGTAGGTGCTGACGAGGCTTCTCACGTCCGGACGACTGGCCTACAGGTGTACCCCAACCCCGTAGAAAACGGCAGCCTGCGCATTCAAACGGCTGCGCAAGTGGCGGGCAGCCGCTACCAGATTACCGATGCCGTGGGCCGCACCGTGAGCAGTGGGCAGCTGCAGACGGAAAGCATCGACGTATCAGCCCTGAAAAAAGGCGTTTACCAACTGACCCTTACTACCGCCGATAACCAGCAGCTCACGCAACGGTTTATCAAATAGCGCGTCCGTAGGCTGTCTTTCTGAGCTATTAGCCGGGCACTGTTAACGTAAGTTGGCAGTGCCCACTTGCGTTTAGTGGGGTGAGGTTGGCGCTGCGTTGGCGTAAGGGGGCTGAGCCCACACCCGCAGGGCCTGCACCGCGCGGTGCCAACTCCCAATGCTTTCCTGAATACCGGGGCGGGTGGCCTTGGGGCTAAACGAGGTGTCGGACTGGCCTAGGGCTTGTAATTCCTCCTCGCTTTGCCAGTAGCCCACCGCCAGCCCAGCCAGGTAGGCGGCTCCAAGCGCCGTGGTTTCGGTAATGCGCGGGCGGATAACTTTTGTATCGAGCACATCGGCCTGAAACTGCATGAGTAGGTTGTTGGCCGAAGCGCCACCATCCACGCGCAGCTCCGCAATGGGCAGGCCCGAGTCGGCCTTCATGGCATCGAGCACATCCATGGTCTGGAAGGCAATTGATTCTACCGCGGCCCGCGCAATGTGCGCCGCCGTGGTGGCCCGACTCATCCCGAAGATAGTAGCCCGGGCGTACGGGTCCCAGTAAGGAGCCCCCAAGCCCGCAAACGCCGGCACGAAGTACACCCCTTCACTGCTGCTGACCTGCTTGGCTAGCTGCTCTACCTCGGCTGAGGTTTTGATGATGCCCAGGTTGTCGCGCAGCCATTGCACCACGGCCCCCGCCATAAAAATGCTTCCTTCTAGGGCATACTCTACTTGCCCGTTGCGTTGCCAAGCCACCGTAGTGAGCAGGTTGTTGCGCGAGGCTTTAGGTGTTGGGCCTGTGTTCATCAGCATGAAGCAGCCGGTGCCATAGGTGTTTTTTACCATGCCGGGGCGCGTGCACAACTGCCCGAACAGCGCCGCCTGCTGGTCGCCGGCAATGCCCGCAATCGGGATTTTGGAGGCGAAGACGGTGGTTTTGGTTTCGCCGTATACCTCGCTCGATTGCCGCACCTCGGGCAGCATGCTTCTCGGAATGTCGAACAGGCCTAGCAGCTCCTCGTCCCACTGCAGCGTGTGGATATTAAAGAGCATGGTGCGGGAGGCATTCGTAACGTCCGTGACGTGCAGCTCGCCCTGGGTGAAATTCCAGATCAGCCAGCTATCCACGGTGCCGAAGGCCAGCTCACCAGCGGCGGCCTTGCGGCGGGCCCCACGCACGTTATCCAGTATCCACTTCACCTTGCTCGCCGAGAAGTAGGCATCGAGCAATAGGCCAGTCTTACTTCGGATTAGATCTTCGCGGCCTGCGGCGCGTAGCTGGTCGCAATACTCGGCGGTACGGCGGTCTTGCCACACAATGGCGTTGTAGATGGGCTTGCCGGTTTTGCGATTCCAGACCACCGCTGTCTCGCGCTGGTTGGTGATGCCGATGGCGGCAATACTCTTGCCGTTCTTGCCCGCCTTCACCGTCGCCTCCGCCGCCACCCCCGCCTGCGTCGACCAGATTTCCAGCGGATCATGCTCTACCCAGCCCGGCTTAGGAAAAATCTGGGTGAACTCCTTCTGCGCCTGAGCCACTATCCGGCCTTTCTTGTCAAACAGAATAGCTCGAGAACTGGTCGTGCCCTGGTCAAGTGCAAGGATGTACTGCGGCATAGGAAGTAGGGTAGAGGTGAGGTAGGAACGGATAATAGGTAAATAGAAAGGGAACGGGCTACTATCTACTAATAAAGCCCGTCATGCTGAGCTTGTCGAAGCATCTCTACCGCTTCGTTGTCAGGCCAGTAGTTAGCCAGAGGTAGAGATGCTTCGACAAGCTCAGCATGACGTCCTGTTAAAGCCGTTCTAGGCCAGTTAACTAGACGTAGTTTTTACTGTCGCTGGTTTGTCCGTCAACACGTACTGCTGGGCCAACGCCGTAAATGCCTCTACTTGCTCTAGCTGCCACTGCTGGTCTTTACCTAGTTCCTGGGCAAGCAGGGCTGCCACCGTTGGAGCTATGCGGAGAGCGGCGCGGGCATCCAGGAACAGTACCCGTACCCGGCGGGCCAGCACGTCTTCTACGGTGCGGGCCATTTCATAGCGGGCGGCCCACACCACTTCGGCCTGCAGGAACTCCAGGTTCTCGTCCAGCTTCTGGCCTAGTGTGGGGTGCGCGGCAATGAGCTGCTGCAGGGCCGGTAGGTCGGAGCCGTACATGTAGAGGTGGCTGCTGCGGTCGGGGGTGGGCTGGGCGCCGTGGATGGACAGGTGGGCCGTTTGGCTGGGAGCCAGGGGAAGTTTGCCGAGGGCAATGGCCCGGTCTACCGTGTCTTGGGCCATGCGGCGGTAGGTGGTCCATTTGCCACCCGTGATGGTGATAAGGCCAGCGGGCGAAACGAGAATTTTATGGCTGCGCGAAATTTCCTTGGTTTGCCCCGAGCCACCTTGCGGAGCCGCCAGGGGCCGCAGCCCCGCAAAGATGCTCAGGGCATCGGAGCGCTGGGGCGCACGGGTTAGGTACTGGGCGGCGGTACGCAGGATGAAGTCGATTTCTTGCTCCAAGGCCTGGGGCTCGAGGCTGTGCTCATCCAGCGGAGTATCAGTGGTGCCTAGCACTACGCGGCCGTGCCACGGCACGGCAAACAGCACCCGACCATCCTCGGTCTTGGGAATCATCAGGGCATCGTCGCCGGGCAGAAACGACTTATCTACTACAATGTGCACGCCCTGGCTGGGGCGCACCAGCTTGCGGGCGCCGGGCTGGTCTAGCTGCAAAATATCATCTACAAACACGCCGGTGGCATTTACTACAGCTTTGGCCTGCAGTTCGTGGGTAATGCCGGTTTCTGCATCGGTGGCCGCCACGCCCACCACCTGGCCTAGCGCATCTTTCAGTAGCCCGTGTACCCCAAAGTGGTTCAGTAACACGGCGCCCTGCTTAATAGCGGTTTGGGCTAGATTGATAGCTAGTCGGGCGTCGTCAAACTGTCCATCGTGGTAGAGCACACCGCCGCGCAGGCCCATTGGCTTGATGTTACCCAGGCGGTGTACGGTTTCGTCCTTACTCAGGTGTACCGAGGTACCCAAGCTTAGCTCGCCGGCCAGTAGATCGTACAGCTTCAGCCCAATGGTGTAGAACGGCCCGCCCCACCAACTGTAGTTCGGGATGATGAAGTCTTGGTTCTTGACGAGGTGAGGCGCATTTTTCAGGAGTAGGCCGCGCTCATACAGGGCTTCACGCACTAGGCCTACGTCGCCCTGTGCGAGGTACCGCACCCCGCCATGCACCAGTTTGGTGCTGCGGCTGCTGGTGCCCTTGGCAAAATCGGTCTGCTCCAGCAACAAGGTTTTGTAGCCCCGACTAGCGCCATCGAGGGCGATGCCTAGGCCAGTAGCGCCGCCCCCAATCACGAGCAGGTCCCAGATGGGTTGGGCGCTGAGCTGCTGCACTAAGTGCTCGCGCTGGAAAAGAAGTTCGGATGGAGTATATGACATAAGGGCGGTGGCAAACCTGATTTGGTGGCCTAGGCCACTCTCTACCTCAACGGATTGCCGCGGAAATGGATAATTTCAGCCGTTTTCAGTAGTCATTCAGCTCGCTCATGCACACACAACCCTTGCTATTTCGGGAGGCCCAGGTAGCCGATATTCCTCAGATGAGCACCGTGAGACTCTCGGTGCAGGAAAACCGCTTGTCGGATCCGGCTCGGGTTACAGCGCAGGATTATCTCGAGTACCTCACTCAGCGCGGCAAAGGCTGGGTGTGCGAAGCTGAGGGAATCATCGTTGGCTTCGGCATTGCGGATGTAGTAGGCCACAGCATTTGGGCCCTGTTTGTGCAGCCGGAGTTTGCTGGCCTAGGCATTGGCAAACGGCTGCATGAGTTGATGCTACAGTGGTACTTTGCCAAACCTCCGAAACCATCTGGCTCAGCACAGCCCCCAGCACCCGCGCCGAAGAATTCTACTGCCGCCAAGGCTGGCAAGACACCGGCCGGACCAAAAGCGGAGAAATACGCTTTGAAATGACAGCAGAGAAGTGGAAGAAGTAGCTATGAGTATATAATTCCAACTCTTATCGATAGTCAAGATGTCTGTAGACAAGATTTCCGGCCTAGATGATTGGAATTTAGAGGGGCTACCGAAGGATGCCTTAGTAGATGCTTCTATTCATTTTGCTTACCCGCCAATTGAGGAGCTTAAGGCTCTACAACCTACCCAACGGGTGAAACGAGTAAATGAACTTATGCAGCTGAATATTCAAGCGGTAGTGGCCCAGTGTCAGCCTGTGACGTACTCGCCGTCGCCTTCTAAGCACAGGCCCCGAGGTATGAAGTGTTGTTTGCCACTTAGTAAGCTTGAGGACTTACGTAGCATGGAGCAGGTTACGTGGGCAACTATAACTGGCGTTGCAGGAGGCAAGAAGATAGTGCGCCGTAAGAGAAAAGCGCAGCAATTTTTCTGTGTGAGAATGACAGCTGCTATTCAAATAGAGGATGTGAGTGACGGCCTACAGAGTTACGAGGACCGGTTTGTTCTCATCAAAGCCTACTCGAGTGAGGATGCTTACAACAGAGTACAGGCAGCAAGCTCACAGTATGCCGAACCTTATCTGAATGAAGCTGGCTACTTAGTGAGGTGGAAGGTAGAAAGCTTAGATGACTGCTATGTAACAGGTATCACTACGCTTTCAGATTTTACTAATCCAGCAGGTGTAGAGGTGTTTTCTGTTATCCAAAGGCGCCGAATAACACCTGAAAGGGTTTGGGACGGAAAAACGGAATAAGGCTACCAGCATGAGCAACGGTACTTCTACATCCATTACGCGGCTAAGCCTCCAAAGAATAATAGTAAGTAGCTGGCTTTTGTTGAGCTTGCTACTTGCACTGCCCGCCCTTGCCCAGCCCAGCTTTACTGTAGTGCCGCTAGGGGTGAAGGGTGGGCTACAGGAAAGCAACCTCTCGGCTTACCTAGTAGCGCCGACGGGCAGCAGCTCTTACGTTTGCCTCGATGCGGGAACCGTGTACAGCGGAGTAGAAAAAGCCATCAGCAACAAGGTGTTTTTCGCTCCGGCCGGCGAGGTAGTACGCACCCAAATAAAAGCCTACCTCATTTCCCACGCCCATCTCGACCACGTCTCGGGCCTGCTGCTAGGTGCCCCCGATGATACACCCAAGAGCATCTACGGCCTCCCGAGCTGCCTCAGTACCATCCAGAATGATTACTTCAACTGGCGGGCCTGGCCCAACTTCGGCAGCGGCGGCAACCCGCCGGCCCTACAGAAATATCAGCTGCGCGAGCTAGTAACCCGGCAAGAAACGCCCATTGAAAACACCGCTATGCGGGTGCAGGCCTTTGCGCTCAGCCACGGCAAGCCCTACCAAAGCGCGGCGTTTCTGGTGCGTAGCGGCAGCAGCTACCTGCTCTACCTCGGCGACACCGGAGCCGATGCCGTTGAGCAAAGCCAGAACCTGCGCGTGGTATGGCAGGCCATGGCACCACTGATTAAGGCACACCAGCTCAAGGCTATTTTCATCGAAGCCTCCTATCCGAATACCCAGCCGGAGAAACAACTGTTCGGCCACCTCACCCCGGCGCTACTCCTACAAGAAATGGGGGCGCTAGGCCAGTTAACCAGTCCGGCGGCTATGCGCGGGTTGCCCGTCGTCATTACTCACCTCAAGCCCTCACCCGGCAACGAGGCCCTAATCAAAAAGCAACTGACGGAGGCGAATAAGCTGCAATTAAAACTGGTGTTCCCAGAGCAAGGCAAGCGACTAGAATTTTGAAGTGGCTTAGAAACCGTTGAAGCTTGAAAAATTTAATTAGGCCATCATGTCGAGCTTGCCGAGACATGACGGGCTGGTTAACTACTTGACGCAGTTCTCTAGTAGCTTAATAGCATGTATCTACCCACCCTCCGCAAAGCAGCTCTCAGCTACAGACTGTTGCTCCTGCTGTTTCTATCCGCAACGACAGCCTACGCCCAGAACCAGCCGCCAAAGCGAGAACCCTTCGTGCTAGGCCACATTGACCGTATCAAGTCGGTGCAACTGAACGAGGAGCGGGTACTCAACATCTATCTGCCGGATGGGTACGACGCCGACCCCAAGGTGAAGTACCCCGTGATATACTTGCTGGATGGGTCGGCTGATGAAGATTTCATCCACATTGTAGGGCTGGTTCAGTACCTCACATTTCCCTGGATTGATGCGCTGCCCAAGTCCATTGTAGTGGGCATTGCCACGGTGGACAGAAGGCGCGACTTCACCTTCCCGACCCACAATGCCAAGGATCTGAAAGACTACCCAACCACTGGGAAGTCGGCAGCCTTTATGGGCTTTATTGAGAAGGACCTACAGCCCTACGTGGAAAAGACGTACCGTACCAACGGCCAGAAAACCATCATTGGCCAATCGTTGGGCGGCTTGTTTGCCCTGGAGGTGCTGTTGAAGAAGCCCACGCTGTTCAACACCTACGTCATTGCCAGTCCCAGCCTGTGGTGGGACGATGAATCGTTGGGTAAGCAGGCCCCAATGCTGCTGAAGCAATCCTCCACTGCTGCGCCCACCAACGTCTTTGTGGCCCTCGGCAACGAAGGCCCGGAGATGAAGAAAGCAACGGAGGGCATGGTGAGCTTACTGCGCGCTACGCCTGCCAGAGTCGGCCGCATTGATTACGTTCCGTTCCCGGAGGAAACGCACGCTACTATACTGCACCGAGCGGTGTATAAGGCGTTCCAAACCTTATATAAGAAGCCGAAATAAAGGTGCGGCATTAGGTAACACACAACCATAAGCGGGCAACACTGGCCTAGCAGGCATGGAAAGCAACAGCGTACCTTTCCTATTCCATTCCTGCCCCCTTTATGAAACGACTTTCCTTTTTGGTGCTGGCTGGTTTACTGGGTGCCGCTGCTCAAGCCCAGACCGTCCACTCGCCCAATAACAAGCTCACCCTTCGCTTTCAGCTCAGCCCCAGCGGCGAGCCAACCTACCAACTTCAGTTTGGCGCTAGGCCAGTGCTGAAGCCGAGCCGCCTGGGTATGCTCCTGCAGGGCCAACCGTCGCTGGACAAAGGCCTGACCATTTCCCGCATTGACTCCAGCCAGCACGAAGATACCTGGCAGCCGGTGTGGGGCGAGGTGAAAAACATCCGGAACCGCTACAAAGAGCTGGCCGTGACCCTGCAGCAACCCGCTAACAACGGCCGCCGCGTAGTGGTGCGCTTCCGCCTCTACGATGATGGCCTAGGCTTCCGCTACGAGTTTCCCCAGCAGCCCGGCCTCACGTACTTCGTGGTGCAGGAAGAGAAAACCGAGTTCAACCTGCCCGCCAACCACAAGGCTTTCTGGATTCCGGGCGACTACGACTCCAACGAGTACGTCTATAGCCAGACGCGCCTGAGCGAGGTGAATACCACACCCATTGAGCCTATTCAGTTAAAGGCAGCTCCTCAGCGCATCCAAACGCCGCTCATGCTTAAGTCGGATGACGGGCTGTACGTGAACATCCATGAGGCGGCGCTGGTGAACTATCCGGCCATGATGCTGAACGTGGACACCAAAAGCTTCGGGCTGAGCAGCCAACTAGTGCCTTCCGCTACCGGTGCCGCAGCCTACCTGCAAGCCCCCGAACACACACCCTGGCGCACTATCATCGTCAGCGACAAAGCCCCCGAGGTACTGGCCAGCAAGCTCATCCTCAACCTCAACGAGCCCACTGCCTTCGCCACCACCCATTGGATTAAGCCCCAGAAATTTGTGGGCGTGTGGTGGGAGATGCACGTGAACAAAGCCAGTTGGAACTACGCCGACACCAGCAACATCAAGCTGGCTGGCACCGACTGGAGCAAGCTGAAATCCAACGGCCACCACGGCGCCAACACCGCCAACGTGAAGCGCTACATCGACTTTGCCGCCAAGCATGGCCTAGCTAGTGTTCTGGTAGAAGGCTGGAACGTGGGCTGGGAAGATTGGGCCAATAACTGGAAGGAAGAGGTGTTCGACTTCGTGACGCCCTACCCCGATTTCAACGTGCCGGAGCTGCAGGCCTACGCCGCCGGCAAGGGCGTGAAGCTGATGATGCACCACGAAACCAGCTCCTCGGTCACCAATTATGAGCGCCGCCAGGATGCCGCCTACCGCTTCATGAAGCAGTACGGCTACGACGCCGTAAAAACCGGCTACGTGGGCCGCATCATCCCACGCGGGGAGCATCACGACGGCCAGTGGATGGTAAACCACTACAACCGCACCGCCCAGAAAACCGGCGAAAACCAGATCATGGTGGACATGCACGAGTCCGTCCGCCCGACTGGCCTACACCGCACCTACCCCAACTGGCTGGCCTCGGAAGCGGCCCGCGGCAACGAGTTTAACGCCTGGAGCACCGGCAACCCGCCCGAGCACGAAACCATTCTGCCCTTCACCCGCCTCATGGGCGGCCCCATGGACTACACGCCCGGTATCTTCCAGATCAAGCTGGAAGGCTGGAACCCGGAGCGCAACCAGGGCAAGCAGGTGCACACCACGCTAGCCAAGCAGCTGGCCCTCTACGTGACCATGTACAGCCCCGTACAGATGGCCGCCGACCTGCCCGAGGCCTACGAGCAGCGCCCCGACGCTTTCCAGTTTATCAAAGACGTAGCAGTAGACTGGGACGACACGCGCATTCTGTTGGCTGAGCCCGGCGACTATATCACCACCGCCCGCAAAGCCAAAGGCAAAGAGGAGTGGTACCTGGGTTCCATCACCGATGAAAACGCCCGTACCCAAACCGTCAAGCTCGACTTCCTGACGCCCGGGACCAAGTACGAGGCCACTATCTACGCCGACGGCAAAGGCGCTTCCTGGGACAAGAATCCCCAGGCCTACCAAATCCGCAAGCAGAAAGTAGATAGCAAAACCACGCTCAAGCTGCAGCTAGCTCCCGGCGGCGGCGCGGCCGTGAGCATCAAGCCTATTAAGTAATTTTAGGGGTTGCCGTCGTCGGCAAGCTTTAGTTGTATTCCCACTTTATCAATTCCATAGCGTGTATTTTTTCAGAAACGCTCTTAATAAAAGCCGGGCGGCCGCCCTTACCATCGCGCTGCTTGCCAGCTGTAAGTCGGATGGCTCCTCTGACCCAACGCCTGCGCCAGCTGCTGCTAAGCCCACGCAGTACGGTACCCCCTTCGCGGGTGTGCCCAACCGCGAGGACGCCGTGATTTACCAGGTGAACATGCGCGCCTTCAGCCAGGCCGGCAACTTGGCCGGCGTCACGGCCCGGCTCGATTCCATTAAGGCACTAGGGGCCAATGTGGTATATCTGATGCCTATTTACCCCATTGGATTGGTGAAGGCAGTGAACTCGCCCTACGCCGTGAAGGATTATCTGGCCGTGAGCCCCGAGTTTGGCTCCCTCGCCGACTTGCGGGCTTTGGTAGATGGGGCCCACAGCCGGGGCCTGAGCGTGATGCTGGATTGGGTGGCCAACCACACTAGCTGGGACAACGCTTGGATTAATCAGCACCCGGAGTGGTACCTGCGCAGCGGAGCCGGCGTTATCCAGAGCCCGCCCAACACCAATTATACCGATGTGGCCCAGCTGAACTTCGACAGTGCCCCCATGCGCCTAGCCATGATTGACGCCATGAAGTCGTGGGTGTACACGGCCAACGTGGACGGGTTCCGCTTCGACTACGCCGATGGGCCGCCGGTGAACTTCTGGAAGCAAGCCGTAGACTCGTTGCGCAACATCAAGACCCACAAGCTGCTGCTGATGGCCGAGGGTGCCCGCAACGCCAACTTCACGGCCGGCTTCGACTACAACTTTGGCTCGGAGTTTTACGGTGGCTTCTGGGATGTGTACCGCCGGAGTAAGCCAGCCACCACCCTGAATGGCCTGAACAGCAAAGAATACGCGGGTGCTAACGGTACCCAGCAAGTAGTACGCTTCACCACCAACCACGACGTCAATGGCTCCGACGGTACGCCCGAGTATCTATTCGGAGGTGAGGCCGGGGCTATGTCAGCTTTCGTAATTGCCTCCCTTTACAAAGGCGTACCCATGATTTATAACGGCCAGGAAGCGGGCATGACCACGGCTATTCCGTTCCCATTTACTTCCGTGAAAATCAGCTGGGGCGCCAAGCCCGGCGTAACGAAGGCCTACAAGCAGTTGCTGGCGGCTAGGGCCAGCAGCCCCGCCCTTCAGCACGGCACCACCACCGACTACAACACGCCCGATGTGTGCGCCTTCACGAAAACCGCTGGCAACGAGCAGGTATTGGTGTTGGTAAATGTGCGCGGCAGCGCCACCCAGTACAACGTGCCACAGGCCCTATCTAACACCACCTGGACGGATGCACTGCAAGGCGGCTCCGTGACGCTAGGCAGCCGCACGACGCTGCCTGCCTACGGTTACCGGGTGTTGAAGAAATAGCCAAACCACTCGGCGTTCTTTTGAAAGCGCAGCAAAAGCCAAGTGCCCCGACCTACTGGCCGGGGCACTTGGCTTTTGCGCTATCTAGGCCACTACTGGCCCGGTGAATACGTCCGCTCGGTGTGCTGCTTCACGTCTTCGGGATAGAAGAGTACGTCCTTGAAGTTCTCCTCCGCGTAAAGCGCGGCTTGGTCGGTGAAGTGAGGGGAGGAGGGCTGGTTGCTGTTGCCGCCGGCTAGCACGGAGCGGGCCTTTACGCGGGGGCCAAACTCTACTACCGCAATAAAGCTGTTGCCCACATAGCCGTAGCGTTTCTTGGTGCCGGGGAAGGTTCGGGAGCCGAAGGCCGCTAATGACCCCCAAGCCGAGGAGGTGAAGGCCACCGGTAGGCTGGGCTTCTGGTCGTCGTAGGTTTCCTGAATATTGCCGGTGAGGCGCTGGAAGCGGTTAATATCGCCCCAGGGCTTATTCCAGGCGCCGAATTCGCGGGTAAGCTCATCCAGGGTTTCCTGCAAGGCCGCTGCTTTCTCCTGGGGCGTGGTATTGGCAATGGTAAACTTGACGAGGCTGATGTAGTCGAGCACTTGGCCAGCGGGCACGCGGGGGCGGGCCAGGCGCAAAATTCGCTCGCCCCAGTACGTGGCCAGTGTCTGGCCTACCGACGTTTTGCTGTAGCGCTTGTCCCAGGCCTGCAGCACTTTCATGGCGTCTACCACTTCGCCTTGGGGTGGATTGGAGCTATCCAGCACAAACTGAAAATCCTTGGCCAGCGCGGGCAACAGCTCCTCAAATCCTGCTAAGTAAGGGTCTTTGGCGGCGGCAATCAGCGTGTCGAGCGTGAAGACTGGCCTACGGCTGAGCACTCGCACGGCGTTGATGCCGCGGTAGTTTTCCGCGTCGGGCGCCATGTAGGCGGGGTAGTTGGCTTTGCTGGGGCTGCTCGGGCCCGATACCGTGTAGGGCGTGGAGTTGCAGTTCTGAATAAAGCCGCTGGCGGGGTTTTTCACCTGCACAATTTCTTCGGGCTTATGCAGGCCCTTCCAGTCGGTTTTGGGGTTGCTGCCATCCACTGGCTGGCTCCAGTCGAATTGCGGGTCGCGTCGGGGCATGAAGTTGCCATGCCAGTAGGCAATGGTGCCCTTGCTGTCGGCAAACACAGTGTTGTTGGAAGCGTTGCCGTTGAGCTTAAGCGTCTTCTGGAAGCTGGCATAATCGGTGGCTTTGGTGCGCAGGTACGATTGTTCCAGCGCCTCCAGGGGCGTGTCCATCATGCGCACCGTTACCCATTTATCATCTGCCTGCTGGCCTACCACCGGCCCGTGGTGGGTGCGGTAGGTGGTGAACTCTTTGCGCACCAGCTTGCCGCCCTGCAGGTACGGAATCGAGACGGTGGTTACCTGCACGGGGCGCAGCTTCTGGCCGTAGCGGTAGTAGTACTTGCCGTCCTTCTTCTCAATGGTTTCCAGGTACTCATCCATCGAGTCGGCCTGGCTGGAGGTATGCATCCAGCCACAGTGCTCATTGAAGCCCTGGTACACGAAAAACTGCCCCCACGTCACGGCGCCGTAGGCGTTCAGGCCAGCCTGGCTGGTTACCTGCACCTCGGGGCGGAAGTAGAAGGAGGTGTGGGGGTTGATGAGCAGCAGGGCGTGGCCGCTGGCACTTTTGGCCGGCGCAATGGCAAACCCATTAGAGCCCACCGGTTCCCGCTCAGCCTTCTCAAAGTCGGGCCGCTGCCACGAGGTAGACTTGCGGTTGGCGTAGAAGTTCTTCAGCCGCTCCAGGGGCACCACGCTAATGTTGCCGCCAATGCTGCCCTCGCTGAACATGAGCGGCATCCAGGGCTGAAAGCGGCGCAGCAGCCGAGGCTTCACCGTGGGGTGGGTGTGGAGGTAATAATTAGTGCCGTCGGCGAAGGCGTTCAGCAGTTGCTTCATCCAGGCGGGACTCTTCTTGTATAGGCTGATGGCCTGGGTGCTGTCCATGAACAGGCGGGCCCGCAGGTCGTGGTAGATGGCCGATTCGCCTTCCACTTCCGCCAGCCGCCCGATGGCGTCGAGGTAGTTGGTTTCCACCCGCGGGAAGTCATCTTCGCATTGGGCGTAGAGCAGGCCAAACACGGCATCAGCGTCAGTTTTGCCCTGTACGTGGGGTACGCCCCAGGTGTCGCGGGTAATGGTTACCTGTTTGGCTTGCTGCTGCCAGCGGGCAATTTCTGCCGGAGTGAAGGCCTGAGCTTGTGCGCCGGCTGCCACGAGCAACAGGCCTAGGGAAAGTACGCAACGCATTCGGAACGGAGATAGGGTAGGGGGTGTCGGGCGGCGCAAGGCGCGAAGTCTGGAAGGTGGCCTAGCGGGTGCTTCCGGTTTTTCGCCTCGGCCCACTTGGCACTAGACTTAGGTAGCCGTTGGTTCGGCTGAGACGCTAACTTACCGCCAATATCTTCCATCCGGTTAATACAGCAAAGCATCATGGTTGAAGTAACGAAAAACGGCGACAACGTACTGTTTCAGGTGAAGGGCTTGCACAAGCTGTGGGCTTTTAAAAGTCAGTTACAAATTCCCGCAAACCATATTAAGAGCATCCGGCAAGACCCCGAGGTGCTGAAAGGATGGTGGAAAGGGTTTCGGGCCCCCGGCACGCACATTCCCGGCCTTATTGCGGCCGGTACTTTCTTACAGCAGGATAAGCGCATCTTCTGGGACGTGCACCATGCCGAAAACGCGCTCATTATAGAGCTGGAGCACGATGAGTACGATGAGCTAATTATTGAAGTAGAAAATCCGGCGGCCGTAATAGAGCTGCTACACCTGACCAGTGTCTAGGCCACTCCGCGTCTCAAATTGAGATAGTGTAGGACTTAGCCTGCCCCTAAGGGCAAGCAGAGGTATCGTGCCTCAAGCTGGAGTGTCCTATTTTGAGTTATGCTTGAATTTTTGTTATAATATTTGTAACTATTTTGCTTTAACAAGGCGAAATAGGCAAACGAATATGCAGGTTCTAGAACGCAACAATGTGCGTGTAGTAGGGCATGGCCCCCAGAAAATGGTATTCGTGAATGGCTTTGGTTGTGATCAAAGCATCTGGCGCTATATCATTCCGGCCTTCTCCGACCCAGAAGAATTCACACTTGTACTCTACGACCACGTTGGGGCCGGGCAGTCAGTAACAGCTGCGTATGAGCCGAGTAAGTATGCTTCACTGCAAGGGTACGCGCAGGACCTCATCGAAATCTGCGAATACTTAAACATGGACAGTGCGGTTTTGGTAGGGCACTCAGTGGGCAGCATGATTGGGATGCTGGCGGCCATTGCCAAGCCTGAACTGTTCAAGCAGGTACTTATGCTCTGTCCTTCGCCTTGCTACGTCAATCAGGCTGGCTACCACGGCGGTTTCGAGCGGGCTGACATCGAGTCTATGCTCAAGTTCATGGAAACAGACTACGTGGGCTGGGCCGACACATTCGGGCCGTTTATTATGGGCAACCCCGACCGTCCCTCCTTGGCGGCGGAGCTTACGCACAGCTTCTGCCAGACCAACCCCGCTATTGCCCGGCAGTTTGCTCGAGTTACCTTCTTGTCCGACAACCGGATAGATGTCATGCACTTACAGCAGCCTTGCTTGGTGGTGCAGTGCGAAGAAGATCTAATTGCGCCGCTGGAAGTAGGTGATTACCTCGAAGGAGCTATTCCTGATGCTTCCTTGGTTACGCTGCCAGTGGCCGGGCACTGCCCGCAGCTAAGCGCGCCTGCACAAACGCTTTCAGCCATGGAGCTATTTCTGGCGGCCTAGGCCTACAGAGGTTGCAAAACAACAAAGGCCTGCCCCGTAATAGGGCAGGCCTTTACTATTGTATCGAGTGGGCTGACTACGCCGAGAAAGAGGAGCCGCAGCCGCAGGTGCTCTTCGCCTGGGGGTTGTTGAACACGAAGCCACGGGCATTCAGGCCATCCTGGAAGTCAACCTCCATGCCCATTACGTACATGGCGTGCTTCTTATCCATGATCAGCTTCACGCCATCTAGGTCGAAGGTTTCGTCCTGATCTTTGGCTTTGTCGAAGCCGAGCAGGTAGCTCAGGCCCGAGCAGCCTCCGCCCTGGACGCCTACGCGAAGACCGTATTCAGCGGGTACATTTTTCTCGGTGAGAATATTCCGGACCTCCTCCAAGGCGCGCGAGGTGAGGGTAATGGGAGCAAGTTTCGTGGAGACGGCCGTTGCCATAGTGTGTTCGTCGTTAGAGAAGTAAGGCGACAAAGATACGAAGACGGCGGCAGTAGCAACATGCTTCGTCGAGGACGAGCGGGGTACTACCGGAGTACGTACTTCGTTTGAGACCTTAACAACAAACTAGGGCCTCCGGTTCACCGTCTATATTTGTGCAGCCCTAGGCCACTAGGCAGCGTATTGCCTACTAGCGCGCCTGTTACTAGTGGTTCGCTAGCCTAGTCCTGGTTCCCTAAAAAATTCTCTAGGCCACTGGCCAATTCTTCTAGCCTTCCCCTTCGTATAGCCCCTCATGGATTCTACCGCGTACTTCTTCGACCTGCTCAAGATTATTCTGCCGGCCCTCATTGTGGCGGGCACCATCTACTTTCTGTTTCAGCAGTTTCTCGAAAAAGAACAGCAGCGCCGCCTAGTAGAGCTGCGCCTGGAAGCTAGCAAAACCACATTGCCCCTGCGCCTGCAGGCCTTGGAGCGAGTGACGCTGCTGCTAGAGCGTATCACGCCCAGCAACCTATTGGTTCGGGTGAGCAGTGCGGGCATTTCGGCCGTTGACTACCACCGCCTGCTGCTCCAGGAAATCAGGGCTGAGGTGGAGCACAACCTGAGCCAGCAGCTCTATATGCAGCCCGAAACCTGGGCTTTCGTGAAGCAAGGCCAGGAAAACGTGGTAAACCTAATTAACACGCAGTTCCGCAGCCTGCCCAACGCGCAGCAAGCCCGGGGCCCGGAGTTAGCCAAACGCATTCTAGAAAGCCTGATGACTGATGAAGCCGACCCCACGGCCCAAGCCCTGATGGCCGTAAAGCGCGAGGCCGTAGCCATGTTCTAGGTTGCAAAACCCTAAAACGGTCATTCCGATCGAAGCGAGGAATCTGGGTCAGACTCTATTGAGTAACTCAGATTCCTCGCTTCGATCAGAATGACCGTTTTAGGTCAATTGCTGATCTGCTTTACCGGCTGCCCAACGGGCCTGTGGGGCGAGAGCGGAGGTCTTGCTTCACTTCCTGCTCTTTTAGCTTTTTGCAGGTAATTAGAATCAGGGCATCACCGCTCATGGCATTTTCGTCGTAGCTCATATGCACACGTTTGGCGTTCCAGGCGTAGCGCTGGGCGAAACGATTGTTTTGCACGCCAGGGCCTGCCTGCTCCTGCAGTGCTTCGAGCACGCTCTGGCTATTGGTTTGCCCGTGAGTTTTCAGCATCACTACCGAAAGCTTTCCCTGATAGAAGCCGTACGTGATGTCGGCTACCTCACCACTGCCCAGCTTTTTCTGCTCGCCGGTGCGGCGGTAGTATTGGGTTTTGCCGGCCTTTTCGGCGAGTACCATGTCTTTGTAGCTGGAAACGGACGTTTCAAAGCGTGCTCCATGAAACCCATATGTATCATCGAGGGTCTGGAGGCTGGCTTCACTGTCTTGAGCTAGGGCCGCCGCTACGGGTAGCGTGAGTAAGGAAATAGTGGCGAAGAAGGATTTCATAAGCAAGTAAAAGGCGACAACAACGCCGCCGGAAGCGGATAGAGCAGTATCCCGGTGAAATACTATAATGCAAATAAAGTATAATAAATGAGCCCGAACGCCTATAAGGGCATTCGGGCTCAACAATTACCTGGGGCTAGGCCTATACTGCTGCTAGCTGGGCATCAATAGCGCGCTGATAGCAAGCCTCATAGCGGGGAACGATATTATCGACGGCAAATTCCTCGGCCCGAACACGAGCGGCTCTTTTGAAGCGAGGCAGGTTGTCTTCTTCGAGAACGTACAGAGAGTTTTTTACCATATCGGCCACATCGCCCACGTTGCTGACCATACCGGTTACCCCGTGCACGTTCAGCTCCGGAATGCCACCCGCGTTGGTGCTGATAACCGGCACCTCACACGACATAGCTTCCAGGGCGGCCAGCCCGAAGCTTTCTTTCTCGGAGGGCATGAGAAACAGGTCGGCAATGCTGAGCACTTCCTCTACGGCTTCCAGCTTGCCCAAAAAGCGCACGTCGTTGCTGAGCAGGCCTAGGTCGCGGCAGATCTTCTCGATGCGGGGCCGGTCGGGACCATCGCCTACGAGCAAGAGTTTGGCCGGTATCTCTTTCCGTACTCCATCAAAGATGTGCACTACGTCCTCCACCCGCTTCACCGAGCGGAAGTTGCTGGTGTGCACCAATAGTTTTTCACCGTCAGGGGCAATAGCGGCCTTGAAGTGGCCTTTATTCTGCTTCTTGAAGCGCTCTAGGTTGATAAAGTTGGGGATTACTTCAATGTCTTTCTCAATGGCAAAGTACTCGTAGGTCTCGCGGCGCAAGTCTGCCGAAACCGCCGTCACCCCATCCGACTGATTGATGCTGAAGGTAACCACCGGCTCGTAGCTGGCATCTTTGCCCACCAAGGTGATATCGGTGCCGTGCAGGGTGGTGATGACGGGCACCCGAATGCCTTTGGTGATAAGAATCTGCTTGGCCATGTAAGCCGCGGAGGCGTGCGGAATGGCATAGTGCACGTGTAATACATCCAGCTTTTCGTTCTGCACGATATCCACCATTTTGCTGGCCAGCGCCAATTCGTAGGGCGGAAACTGGAACAGCGGATACGGCGGAATGTATACTTCGTGGTAAAACAGGTTCTCGTTAAAGAAGTCGAGGCGAACGGGCTGGCTATAGGTAATAAAATGGACACGGTGTCCTTTCAGGGCCAGCGCCTTGCCCAGCTCAGTTGCCACGACGCCGGAGCCGCCGAAAGTAGGGTAACAGACAATGCCGATATTCATGGGAGCTTGAACTAGCGCCCTGCCGGAGTAGACTAGGGCGAAAAGGGGAGTGAGAAAGTGAAACGGGGGGTACTTCAGCGTCCAACGGACACGGCCGGAGCCGGAGCGTTGCGGCCGCCGAGAGGAAGCTCCGCATTAAATTTTAGTTACGTACCGCCGGCCGTTAGGTAAGCGGCAAAAAAACCGGCGGCAAGTCATCCCGTTTGGATGCCTTGCCGCCGGGGCAAATTAGAGAAGCAAAAGAGTCTGACAACAGATCATGTTTTCTGCAACGACTTGTAAATCACGTCGTGGATACGGGTGCGGATGTTGAACTGACGCAGCTTGTTGTTGCCAGCGTCGGGGTACACACGGTTAGAAAGAAAGATATAGAGGATTTTGTTTTCGGGGTCCATCCACACGCAGGTGCCCGTGAAGCCTGTATGCCCAAAAGTGCTGGCCGGCGACAGGTTACTGGTCGGCCCCTCCGGCTTCGATGGGTCGCCCCGGTCCCAGCCTAACCCCCGGCGGCTACCGGCCTCCTTGCTACCCGCAAACTCTGATACCACGGGCGTTTGGAAAAACTTTTGCCCCCCGTAGCGGCCATTTTGCAGATTCATCTGCATCAAAATAGCCAAGTCGTTAGCATTCGAGAACAAGCCCGCGTGGCCCCCAACTCCGCCGAGCATGGCGGCCGTTTGGTCGTGCACGTTACCTTGCAGCAGCGTACGGCGGTAGTAGGTATCGTTCTCAGTGGGCGCAATGCACGACTTCGGGAATTTGTCCAGCGGATTGTAGGTCATAGTGCCCAACCCGAGAGGCTGGTAGAAATTCTTCTGCAGGAAAGCGTCGATGGGCTGCTGTAGGAGCTTTTCGGCCACGCGCTTCAGCACAATAAAGCTCAGGTCGCTGTACTCAGTGGGGTACTTGCCTTTCACCTTGGGTAGCAAGCTGGAGCGCTGCACCCACACCCACACTGAGTCGTCGGCCGTTTTCAGGCTGTAGAGGTTTGGGGTCACTTCCCGGGGGAAATCGGGGGAGGCGGTGCTGGCGTAAAACGTGGGCTTGGGGCCTGTTTTAGTTACCGTTTTCTCCCAGGTAGCAATGCCGGGTTTGAGGCCCGCTTGGTGCATCAGCACGTCGCGCACCGTCATGTCCTTCTTGTTGGTCGACTTTAACTCCGGTAAGTAGGCCGCTACTCGCTCATCAAGGTTGAGCTTGCCTTGGTCTTTCAGGTACATGATGGCCTGCAGCGTGCCCGCTACCTTCGTGACGGAAGCCAAGTCGTAGAGGGTGCTGCTGTTTACAGGCTGCGACTTATCGTAGGTGCAATAGCCATAGCTCTTGTCGAAAACCACCATTCCGTCCTTAGCCACTAACACTTGGCATCCCGGCGCGGCCGCGTAGGCCACTGATTCCAGCGCTACGTTATCAATCTGAGCCAGTACGCGCGAGTCTAGGCCAGTCGCCTCAGGAGTACCATAGCGCAGGCGCTTGTAGTCGGGGGTGGGCAGGCCTAGGCCTGCTTTCAACGTTTCCGATACCGTAACGGGCAGGCGGCCCTTGGCTGGCAGGGCGCCAAACAGCACCTGCGGCATTACCAGCTGCGAGGCATAGTTGTCTTCGTAGCCGCACACCAGGGTCCGGGCATCGGCGAGGCTCTTGAGCGCATAGGCATTGCCAAAAGCCACCACCACAGTTTTGATGCGGGGGTTCGCCTGCAGGTCTTTCAAAAACTTCAGCGCGCCATCCCCAATACCATAGTTATGAGCGGGCGTGTTGTTCATGTTGTGCAGGCTTACCACCACCACATTGTAGGGAGTAAGGCGATTGAGCAAGCGGGCAAATGAGGAGTCGGGGGCATAGCGGTTAGGCACGGCGTACACCGGTCCGCTTTGGTACTTGCCCATAATCTCCTTGTAAGTCGGTGCGTCGGAGCCGATGGTAACGGCCGCAATGCGCAACGTGTCGAGGCGCAGGAAGGGTAGGAGGCCGTCGTCGTTCTTTACAACCGTAGTAGCATGCTCATAAATCTGCTGCTGCACCGTGCGGCTGGCTGGCCGGTTCAGGTTGGTCATCAGATTGGGCAAATCAACGGGCTGGTAGCGGTTAAGCCCGGCCCAGTACTTGGCCCGCAAGATCTTGCGTACCCGAGCGTCTACGTCGGCCTGATCGAGCTTACCAGCGGCCAGAATGTCCTTAATCTTCTGAATGGCCATGGGCACATCCTCCGAAAACAAGAGCACATCGTTGCCAGCAGCCAAAGCCAAGGCGTCTAGCTCGCCAGGTTTGTAGAGGTTCGACACGCTTTTCATGTTCAGCGCATCCGTAAACACTAGGCCACGGTAGGCCATCTTGTCCTTGAGCAGACCCGTCACCAAGTTCTTGGAGATAGTGGCCGAGAGCGTCCGGACGGTGTCGAACAGGGGCATGTAGAGGTGGCCTACCATCACGCCCATCACGCCCGCCTCAAATGACTTCTGGAAGGGGTATAGGTCTACGCTGGTGAGGCGGGCCATGTCGGAGTTGATAACCGGCAAGGCCACGTGTGAGTCCACGTCGGTGTCGCCGTGGCCGGGGAAGTGCTTCACTACGGCCATGATGCCATGGTCCTGCAGGCCCCGGATGTAGGCCACTCCGCGCTTGGCTACTTGTTCTTTATTCTCCCCGAAGGAGCGGTTGCCAATGACGGGGTTGCTCGGGTTGGAGTTGACGTCGATAACGGGCGAGAAGCTCACGTGCACGCCCAGCGTCTTCATCTTCAGGGCAATTTCGCGGCCCATCTGGTACACGTACTGGTCGTCGTCCATGGCACCAAGGGTCATGCCCTTAGCGAAGTGCATGGAGCTGTCGAGGCGCATGTCTAGGCCCCACTCGGCGTCCATGGCCACCAGCAGGGGCACCTTGGCGCTGGCCTGATAGCGGTTAGCAAGGATAGCCTGCCGGCGCGGGCCACCCTGCAGAAACATGAGCCCGCCGATGTTATAGTTCTTAACCAGGAAGTCGATGTACTGGGCGTGCTTACGGTCCTTGTTGGAGTAAGCCGCCACCATAAACAGCTGGCCTAGGCGCTGATCGGGGGTAAGCGAGTTGAAAACACTATCGACCCAGTTTTGCTCGGCTACCGACATCGGGCGCACCTCTTCCACGCGGGGAGCGGAGGAGGAGATGATCAGACCCGTGATGGCCAGGAGGAGCAAGAAGAGTCCAATCCGAAAGTCTTTGAGCATCGGCTCCCGTAGTTCGTGCTGAGGTTAATGTAAGGTGAAAAGCGCGGCAAAAGCCCTACTTTTGCCTCCTCCTAGAAGCGTGTGAGGAGAGTATTCCGGCTAAACCAGAAGCCCATTTGCTGGCCCTCGTGCCTTGCCTTCGCAAGCTCCTAACGTATGCGCGGAAGATTCCGTCCCACGCAGCACACACAAAAGTTGGCCGCAAACTTACGGATATTTTCCCGACGCTGGTTGTTATCAGGCGGATAGCTGTCGATTTCACCTCTGCGCTTCATCTCATTTTTCTTCTGTTTTTAGGTAGTTATGGCCGATATTATTCAGCTACTTCCCGAATATTTAGCCAACCAAATTGCCGCCGGCGAGGTGGTACAGCGTCCGGCTTCGGCGGTGAAGGAGCTGCTGGAAAATGCCGTGGACGCTGGCGCCACGCAGGTGCAACTCATCATTAAGGAAGCCGGCAAGCAGCTGGTGCAGGTAGTCGATAATGGTACGGGGATGTCGGCCACCGATGCGCGCATGAGCCTGGAGCGCCACGCCACCAGTAAGATTCGCACCACGGACGACCTGTTTCGCATTCGCACCCTGGGCTTTCGGGGCGAGGCTTTGGCTAGTATTGCGGCCGTGGCCCAGGTGGAGCTGCGCACCAAGCAGCGCGGCCAAGACACGGGAAGTCTGCTGCTGGTAGAAGGCTCCCAGATTACAAGCCAGCAGCCCGTAGCCTGCCCAGATGGCACCAGCATCAGCGTGAAGAACTTGTTCTTCAACGTGCCCGCCCGCCGCAACTTCCTTAAGAGCAACGCCGTGGAAATGCGTCATATCCTGGACGAATTTCAGCACGTGGCCCTAGCGAATCCGCAGATCAGCTTTTCGCTTTTTCAGAATGATCTGGAAGTGTTTAACCTGCCGGCCGGCAAGCTGAGCCAACGCATTGTGGCCTTACTAGGTAATGGCTATAAGGAGCAACTGGCCCAAGTAGAAGAGGTTACGCCATTTATTTCGGTGAAGGGCTACATCGGCAAGCCCGAGTCGGCGAAGAAGAGCCGGGGCGACCAGTTTTTCTTCGTAAACAACCGTTTTATTCGCTCGGCCTACCTCAACCACGCGGTGCTGACAGCCTACGAGGGGCTGCTGCCCAAAGACACGCACCCGTTTTACGTGCTGTTTTTGGAGCTCGACCCCAAGACCATCGACATCAACGTGCACCCCACCAAAACGGAAATCAAGTTCGAGGACGAGAAGACCGTGTACGCCATTGTGCGGGCCGCCGTAAAGCAGAGCCTAGGTCTGCATAACATGGCCCCCTCGCTGGACTTTGAGGGCGACGTAAACTTTGCGCCCATTCAGCCCCTGCGCCTGTCGGGCAACGAGCAAAACCCCTTTGCCGGCGACTTCAAGCCCGACGCGCTGGCCTCGGCGGCGGCCCGCGCTGCCAGCACGCCCAGCAAGAGCGAGCAGCGGCCCAGCCGCTCTTCTGAGCCCTACGAGCGTCAGCTGCCACCCCGTCCCACCGACCAGGCCAAGCGTGAGCTAGAGGAGTTCTATAAGAGCCTGCAGCAGGTGAAGGTGCCTGATATTGAGCGCGAGGCCACGGCCATTGGCGTGCCGGTGCCATCGGCGGCAGCTATTGCGGCGGCCCGCCAAGCCGAGGAAGCCGCTCAGCAGACCACGCCCGAGCAGCCGGCTACTCCTACAACTGGCCTAGCCGCGCCGGTAGCTCCGCTAGGCCAGTCGGAAGCGGCACCGTTTGTAATGCCGGCGCCGTCGGCGGCTTCGCCGGAACTGCCCCTGCGGGAGGCGGCCCCCAGCGCGGCCCCCGGTAACAAAGTGCTGCAGCTGCACCAGCAATACCTCATGGTGCCCGTGAAATCGGGGGTGATGCTGATTGACCAGGTAGCGGCCCGCGAGCGGATTCTGTTTGAGCAATATGCCCAGGCGCTGGAGCGCGAAACCAGTGCTTCGCAAACGCTGCTGTTCCCGCGCTCCGTCACGTTTACACCCCAAGACTTTGCCATTTTGCGCGAAGTAGAAGAGCCACTTAAAGCCTTGGGCTTCCGGTTCTCCGATTTCGGCAAGTACACCATTGCTGTGGAAGGCATTCCGGCCGATGTGCCAGCCCGCGACGAGAAGGAACTACTGGAAGGGCTTATTGAGCAATTCCGGACCCACGCTGGCCCTGTAAAGCTCGACCGGCGTGAGCAGATGGCGCGGGCACTGGCCCGGCGGGTAGCGGCTAGCGCCGCTGGCAACCGCCTTACTGAGTTTGAAATGACGGCCCTAGTGGATAAGCTCTTTGCCTGCTCCGTGCCCAACTACACGCCCGATGGCCGCCGCACTTTGGTGCTGCTAGAGTTAGGTGAGTTGCAAAGCTTCTTCACTCGCTGAGTGGCCTAGTGCTATATAAAGGCATTAAGGGTGGGCCTCAACTTACTGCTCTGCGGATTTTTACTATCCGAGAGCAGTAAGTTGAGGCCCACACTACGTGTAAGTCCGGCCAAAAATCTGGTCGGGCCGTACTCAGCAAGGGCACCAAAGTCATGGGCTTTGCTAGGCCACCTCATCACCCGTTCCAGCGCAAATCAGCGACGCAATGTTTCAACTGACTCCTATGGTCCGCAATCTGCTCATCGCCAACGTGGTGGTGTTTTTTGCGGCAATGCAGATCAACCCTCTTAGCGCTCTGGCGCTGTACCCCATTGGCTCTCCGCTGTTCCAGCCCTGGCAGTTCCTAACCTATATGTTCGTGCACGCCAACCTAGGCCATATCTTCTCCAACATGCTGGGGCTGGTAGTATTCGGGCCGATGCTGGAGCAGCGCTGGGGCGCCAATCGTTTCCTGACGTATTGGCTGATCTGTGGCCTAGGAGCTGCTGTTCTCTACAATGGCCTGCGCACTTACGATGGGCAAAGGATGCGCCATGATATTGAAGCGTTTCAGGCCGAGCCGACGGACGTAAACCTCATGGACTTCGTAGACCATAACGCTTCGGAATTTAGAGAACCGTTTGCAGTGGTAGCGCGTCAGCTGCACGCCACCCCCGACGACCAGGGCCTGATCAACAGTGCGCTGGAAAGCATGAACACCATCTATCAGCGGAGCATGAGTAGCCCCATGGTGGGAGCTTCAGGTGCTTTGTTCGGTATCATGATAGCCTTTGCCTTTTACTTCCCAAACACTCCGCTCATCATCTTCCCGTTGCCCTTCCCAATTAAGGCCAAGTATTTGGTGGTGCTGTACGGGCTATATGAGTTCTACCAGGGAGTACACCGGGCACCCGGCGACAATGTGGCGCACTTTGCGCACCTCGGGGGATTATTAGTGGGGCTGGTGGTGTTATTATTCTGGCAGCGCAACCGCACCCGCATGTACTAAGCTTAGGCCACTAGCTAATACTGGAAACCTAGTGCTATACTTGCCACGCTTACCGTCAGGTTGGCAGCAAGACGGGGCCTCCTGAAAGGTTGCCTGAAAATTGCGACGCCTGCTCGTATCATTCGGCGTGGCGGGTCGTTATTTCTACAGCTTGCCTGCCTCTTCCGTTCTACCCCTGTTTGTCCACCTATGAGTATTGTCAATGACATTCGCACTGCCTTCAGTCGCCGCGACAATGCGCTAAATCAGCTGTTGCTGATTAATGTGCTGGTGTTTGTGGGACTGGTAGTGATGAAAGCCATCATGTTCCTGACCGGGACCGACGCGTACTACGAGAACGTCCTGCGGCAATTTCAGTTGCCCGCCGAGCCGGCGGCCGTACTACGCCACCCCTGGACTCTGCTAACGTACGCGTTTACCCACGAGGGCTTTTTTCATATTCTCTTCAACCTGCTTAACCTATACTGGTTTGGTGCTCTGGTGCGCGAGTATCTCGGCGATAAGCGCCTAGTAAGCTTGTATATACTGGGAGCCCTGGCCGGAGCAGTTCTGTTCCTGCTGGCGTTTAACCTAATTCCGGCGCTGCGGATCTATCCTAACGTGTCGGTGGTGGGCGCATCGGCGGCCGTAACTGCCATCATCATGGCGGCTGCTACGCTGCTGCCTGAGTATACGTTCAACCTGTTTCTGTTCGGGCCGGTCCGCATTAAATACATTGCGGCGGTGGTTATCCTGCTGTCTATCATTGCTATCAACCAGGGCAACCCCGGCGGTGGCATTGCCCACATTGGGGGCGCCATAATTGGCTTCCTGTTTATCAAGCAGCTGCAAGCGGGCCGCGACCTGGGCCGGCCGGTGCAGGCTGTGGGCGAGTTTGTGGGTGGCCTACTCAGTGGCCGACCTCGCCTGCGCGTAACGCACCGCAACACTACGGCCCCGGCGGCCGCCCCAGCTAAGAAAGGCACCCTGCCCAAGCCCGAGCAAGACGAAATTGACGTGATACTGGACAAGATTTCTCGCTCCGGCTACGAAAGTCTCTCCAAGGACGAAAAGCAAAAGCTCTTCCGCGCCAGCCAGAAATAGTGGCCTAGTCGTTAAAGCCAACATCTATTAAGAAGTAAGAGCCCCAGAACTGAGTTCTGGGGCTCTTGCGTTTTCAAGGAAGTAAAGATGTTACTGGCCTAGGGTATGTCGTACTTGATATCTGACTCATTGTGGGTATAGAAATAGGCGTAGTTGCCGCACATGGTTTCCCAGCCGGCCACCGTAGCGTATTTCTGCTTCATTATGTCTTCCCAGGCAAGGCGCATTTGGCGGGCGCACACCAGCGGCCGGACTTGGCCTACGCCCGTACCCAAGCCCGGAATGCCAACGGTCTTAATGACTGACTTTATGGGCTCACCGGTGGTCAGGCGCCCGTGTTCCAGCAAGAGCAGCAAGGCCCGCATAGCATGGTACACGTTAGGCCCACGCGTAATAGTCATGGGCGTGCGCATAGTTGGCGCCGCAATCAGGTAAGGAAATAGCGGGCTGCCGGTAGGAAGTATTTCGGCCTGGCCTACGAGCAGCTCGCCGTAATGCTTCTCACGGATGAGGCGCTGCAAGTCTTTCTCCAGGTGCCAGCCCAGGTTTTTGGAGATGGCGAAGTCGATGCCGCCATTCATGTAACCGAAACTGTTGGCCGGGCTTACTAGCGCATCGGCGGGGAAATCAAAGATAGAACCGTGCTGAACGGTTACCTGCGGAACATCGGCGAATACGCGCTGCCAGGCGGCTACTACCTCCTGGTTGGTGTCAATGAAGTTAAAGTGCATAGAATGGTTTCAGGCAGAAACATACGCAGAAACCAGGGGAGTAGTAAGCAGGGTGGCCTAGAATCCAAGAATGAAAAAACCGGCCGCCCCACACGAGTGTAGGACGGCCGGTTCAGAGCCTTCGGGAAAAGCAAGGAGCTTAGGCCGTGGCCTTGCTCATGTTGTCGAGGGCGTCCATTACTTCTTTTACGTGGCCGCGCGAGGTTTCCAGCAGGGCTTTCTCCTCGTCGTTCAGCTGCAGCTCGATTACTTTCTCAATGCCGTTTTTACCGAGGATAACCGGCGCACCCAGGTACACACCGTTGATGCCGTACTCGCCCTGCAGCTCAATGCACACGGGGAACACGCGGCGCTGGTCGCGCACAATGGCTTCTACCATCTGAGCCGCAGCGGCGCCGGGCGCGTACCACGCCGAGGTACCCATCAGCTTCACCAACTCACCGCCACCTACGGCCGTGCGCTGCACAATGGCGTCCAGCTCTTCTTTGCCGATCAACTCGGTTACAGGAATGCCGCCCACCGTGGTGTAGCGGGGGAGGGGCACCATGGTGTCGCCGTGGCCACCCATGAGTACGGCCTGAATGTCTTTGGGGCTTACGTTGAGGGCCTCCGCCAGGAAGGCGCGGTAACGAGCCGTGTCGAGGATGCCGGCCATGCCAAACACCTTCTCGCGGGGTAGACCCGAGGTAAGGTGAGCTTGGTAGGTCATCACGTCGAGCGGGTTCGACACTACAATAATGATGGCGTTGGGCGAGTATTTCACCACTTGCTCAGTTACCGTCTTCACGATGCCGGCGTTGGTCGAAATCAGGTCGTCGCGGCTCATGCCGGGCTTGCGGGGCAGGCCCGAGGTAATTACTACCACGTCGGAGTCAGCGGTGCGGCTGTAGTCGTTGGTGACGCCAACGGTGCGGGAATCATACCCAATGATGGGGGCTTTCTGCCAGATATCGAGGGCCTTGCCTTCGGCGAAGCCTTCTTTGATGTCTACCAGTACAATCTCATTAGCAATTTCGCGGGTGGCCAGTACATCAGCGCAGGTTGCGCCTACGTTGCCAGCTCCAACTACGGTAACTTTCATTGGGATGGAATATGGGTGTGAGATGTGGGTTAGGCCGTAAAGCTAACCGAAAACCCGTTCTGGAAAACTTAGAAGCAGCGAAAGTTCGCCTGTAGCATCTAACCTGCTCGTTAGGAAGCCGAAAAATAGTGGCCTAGGCCTCTATTGCTATGCCTAATAAGGCTAGGTAATGGCTACACTATATAGAATAAGGTTCAAACAACCCTATCAGAAAGCTCCAACTGCGCAGCCGAGTGTGACCGTGTCCTCGGTGCCGCATAAAACAGCAACCATTCAAATGGACCAACGTCGACCCCAGCAGACCGACTACTTGGCCTATCATTATCCTCGATACATTGTACCAGTAGCCCAAGCTATTAACAGCATGGGCCGCTGGCGTATTAGGAGCGTGGTCTCATGGGCGTTATCTCTGACTAGGGTTGTACGTACCATGAGAGGCCTAGCCAGTTTGCGTGCGTATGAGAAACCCCATGTCGCGTTATGTTCCCCGCACCCGCCGTGCCGTGGGTAGTCTTCTGAAGCTACACGATGCGCCGTGGCGCTGGAAAGTAGGTCTGGAAGCTGGGCTGGCTATTGGCCTGCCCGTGGCGGTATTCACACTGGCGGGTGAGCAGATGTGGGGCTTGCAAGCGGCGTTGGGTAGTTTCACGGCCTTGTATGGAGCCTCGCTGGGGCGCCAAGACCGCGCCCGGCTTCTGCCCTTTGTGGCGGTTGGGCTGGTGCTGGCCGCGGCGTTAGGGGTAGCCTGCGCCAACAGTGCGTGGCTGACGGTTGCTGGCTTGGGTGTGGTGGGAGCCTTGGCTTCTACGCTGGTGTTAGGCTTGCGGCTGGGGCCGCCCGGCCCCCTGATGTTTGTGTTGGTGGCCGCCGTGAGCGGGCACATTGCCGCTCCCGCAGAGCTAGACGGTGCCGCCCAACCGGGCCTCCGGCTGCTGGGGTTAGTCGCCGCCGGAGCTGCCCTGGCCTACCTAGTAGTCGTGCTACCGTTGCTGGTACCAGGCAGGCGCTATCCGGAACCACTAGGGCTGCGTGTGCTGCTGCCGCGCTTAAGCTTTGACCGGGATACCGCAGCCGTGGCCCTACGCGTGGTGGCCGCCATACTGGTAGCTAGTGTGGTGGCTAGGCCATTAGGCGCGCACCGCGTGTACTGGGTAGTGCTGACGGCGGTGGCAGTGCTGCAGGCTAGCCCATCGCGGCAGCTCACTGGCCTACGGGCTGCGCATCGAGTGGTGGGCACGGTGCTGGGAGTAGGCCTATTTGAGTTGCTTTCCTTGTTGCACCCAACAGGCCTGGGGCTGGTAGCTGCGCTCATGCTGTTGCAAGGTGCCACGGAGGTAGTAGTGGCCCGCAATTACGCGCTGGGGTTGCTCTTTATTACGCCCATTGCTCTGCTAAACGCCACCGTTGGCCACGCCGGCAATACACTGGTTACAGTAGAAGGGCGCGTGCTAGATACCTTGCTGGGCGCTGGCATTGCGCTGGTGTTGTTCTGGGGTAGTGAGAGGCTACTGCGTTTACAAGCCAACAAAGTGCTGGCACAGTAGAGGAAAGCTACCTAGGCTCAATACATAAAAGAGCCCGAAGAGCAGCACGCTGAACTCATCAATGCATACTACTCTTCGGGCTACTCTTTGCGGCAGGCCTAGGCCACTACATTCGCTTCACTATCAGCACGCGCTCGGTTTCTTCGGTTACTTTGAAGCGCTCGTCGGGGCGGAAGCCGATAACCCAGGCAATCTTGCCGTCGGCGGAGCACAGCACCTGCACGTTGTCTTTGAGGTTGAGGGGTACTTTCTGGTCGATGAGGAAGTCGGAGAGCTTCTTCTTGCCCTTCATGCCGATGGGCATAAACCAGTCGCCTTCCTGCCAGGCCCGTACAATGAGCGGGAACTTCAGCGCATCGGCATCCAAGGCAGCCACAGCCTTGCCACGCGGAATGTCGAAGCCCTCCGCTACCTCATGCAGCTCGGTGCGCAGATGTAAGCCATCAATTTTGAGGGCTTCCTGGCCTAGGGCCAGCTGGTGGGTGCCAAACTTCGTGAGGTTTTTGCGGGTAATAACCAACTGCTCCCGGTCTTTCACCAGCCGGTGCGTGGGTGACTCAAAGCGGCGGCCCGGCTCTGCCCCGAAGCTCTGCACGATGTCCTTGGTGACGATGTAAGAGAAGCCGAAGGGCCGCAACAGCTCGTGCAGCACCAAGGTGGTAGCAGCCGTTTTCTGCAGCATCCGGATATCCAGGTACGTCGCATCGTCTTCCTGGCGCTGGGCCTGGGCGGCGGTGTCTTCTACGTAGCGGCGTACAATTTCCTCGGCCCCGCCCACGCGCTCTGCGGTAATCTGCAGGGTCTGGTCGAGGTTGGGATTGATGTCGCGCAGTACGGGCAGCACCTCCAGACGGAGGCGGTTGCGCTGGTACACGGGGCTGTCGTTGCTGGCATCTTCGCGCCACATCAGGTGGTGCTCCACCAGGTAATCGTACAGTTCCATTTTGCCGATGGGCAGCAGAGGGCGCACGAGGTAGTCATTTTTGGGCCGGATGCCGTGCAGTCCGGCTAGGCCAGTCCCGTGAGTCAGATTGAGCAGCATGGTCTCGGCGGCGTCACGCTGGTGGTGGGCGGTGGCAATGTAGGCCAGTCCCTGGGTCTGGCGCAGGCGCTCAAACCACTCGTAGCGCAGGGCCCGGGCCGCCATCTGCGTGGAGATGCCTTCCTGCTCGGCAAACTGCTTGGTCTGGAAGAACTCGGCGAAGTACGGCACGTCGTACTTCTTGGCCAGCTTGCGCACAAACTGCTCGTCGGCATCTGCCTCCTCGCCGCGCAGCCCGAAGTGGCAGTGGGCCATGGCAAACGGCTGGCCCAGCCGGTGCAGCACATCGGCCAGCACCACCGAGTCCATGCCCCCGCTGACAGCTACCAGCAACGTATCGGTAGGGGAGAAGAGGTCTTGTTCTTGTATGAATTGTTGAATGCGGTCGAGCATGGGGAGGGTTGGAAGCTAAGAACTAAAAGCTAGTTACCCTCCTTAGTTAAGGAAGGGCTAGGGGTGGTTGAAGTGGCCTAGAACATTAGTCAGAGCTAAAACTAGTTTCTAGTAGCAGTTTAACGCTCCGGTCAACCGCCCCTAGCCCCTCCTTAGCTAAGGAGGTGAACTAGCCTTTTAGCTCTAGCTTTAAAGGCCAATCAGATTAGCTCCGATCTGGCCTAGGCCTGTACTATTCCACAAAGAAAACCGTTACCGACGGGCCTTCTGTACCTTTGCCCCGAAATGTCATTCCCGAAGTCACTTTTTCTTCTGTTTTTCCTGCTGCTGCCGTGGTTGGCCGCGGCCCAGCAGCGCCCGGCGGCGCGCCCCACGCCGCTTCCGAAAGGCCAGCCGATTGACCTAATTAGTGCTGGTCAGCTGCAGGGTGGTTCGTTCAATGGCGTCCAGATCCGGAAGCTGCTCGGCAATGTAAGCCTCCGGCAGGGAACCACGCTGCTTTACTGCGACTCGGCTTACCAGTACACTGAGCGCAACGCCCTGGAGGCATTCAGCAAAGTGCGCATCATCCAGAACGATACCATCACCATCACCGGCGACCGGGGCTTCTATGATGGTGATACTCGCAAGGCGCGCATGACCGGCAACGTGACCCTGCGCGACCCGCGCATGACGCTCACCACCCAGCTGCTCGACTACGACCTCAACCGCAACCTGGCCTACTACAGCACCGGCGGCCACCTCCAGGATCCTGAGAACACCCTGGATAGTCAGTTTGGCTACTACAATACCGCCTCCAAAGTGTTCAGCTTCAAGCGCGACGTAAAGCTGATTACCAAGGAAAACACCATCGACACCGATACGCTGCAGTACAACACCATTACCAAGGTGGCCTACTTCTTCGGGCCCACGCGCATCAAGGGGCCGCAGGGCAACCTCTACGCCGAGAATGGCAATTACAACACCGTAACCAAAGTCTCGAACTTCGCCCGGAACGCTAAAATTGAAACGCCTAACTACTTACTAGGTGGCGACAAGCTGTTCTATGATGAAGCCCGGCAGTACGGCGTGGCTACCGGCAACGTCTCGATGACGGCTAAGAAGGACAACATCGTGATTCGTGGCGACATTGGCCGTTACTGGCGAGGGCAGGGGAAGGCCAAGATTTATGGCGCCCCTGTGATGCGCAATATCAATGAGAAAGATACCCTGTACCTGGCTGCCGATACGCTAGTGAGCCTTGAGGGTAGGCCACCCCAGAACAAGGCCGGGGTAATCTACGCTTACCGGAAAGTCCGCATCTTCCGCGCCGACCTGCAGGGCCGCTGCGACTCGCTGACCTACGACCGGCAAGACTCCATTATCTATCTGAGCCACGACCCGGTGCTCTGGAACAACAAGAACCAGCTCACCGCCGATAGCATGGAGATTCAGCAGCGGAAGGGGAAGATCGACCAGATGCGCCTCTACGGGCACGCCTTCAGCATTGGGCAGGATACCTTGCTGAACTTCAACCAGGTAAAAGGCCGCAACATGGTGGCCTACTTTGGGGAAAAGGCCATAAAAAAAATTGACGTGCTTGGCAACGCAGAGAGCCTCTATTATGCTCTTGAGGGTGATACGGCCGTGTCGGGCGTTAACCGGGCACTTTCCGCCACAATGGCCATGCGGTTCGCCGAAAGCAAGCTGCAGACCATTACCTTTCTCACCAACCCCGACGCTAGCTTTATTCCGCCCAATGAGCTGAAGCCGGAAGATGCCAAACTGCCTGGCTTCCGGTGGCGACCCACGGAACGACCCACCCGCCGCCAAACGTTAGGTAAGCACTTCGCCCCGCCGCCCAAGAAAAAGGCTCCGGCCAAAAAAACCATTCCTAAGAAGAAAAGCCCCGCCGCTCCGGCCAAGAAACAGCCCAAAGCCAGTACGCAGGCTCCTAAAGCGGTTACCCGCACACAGTAAATGGATGAATAGCCGGGTTACCGAAGCCAGTACTGGAGTTCATCCCGCCTATCTGAGATTTAAGACCATTTCGTTACCTTTGCGCCCTTATGCTCTCTTTTCGCCCTACCTTCTTTGTTCTGTTATTGAGCGCGTTGCTGCTCGGCTCTTGCACGGGCTACCAAAAGCTGCTCAAGAGCAGCGACGTGAACAAGAAGTACGAAGCCGCTATTCAGTACTACGATAAAGGCGACTATTTCAAGGCCGGTACGCTGCTCGAAGAGCTGATTCCGTTGCTGAAAGGTCGCCCGGAGGCGGAGAAAGCGCAGTTTTACTTCGCTAACACCAACTTCAAGCAGCGTAACTACACGCTGGGAGCCTACTACTTTAAGACCTTCTACGAAACGTACCCGAACTCGCCTCTGACCGAGGAGGCCATGTTCCTACATGCCAAGTCCCTCTTCCGCGACTCTCCGGAGTTTCAGTTGGACCAGACCAATACGTTTACAGCCCTGGAGGGCATTCAGGAGTTCCTGAACCGCTACCCCGAGAGCAAATTTCGCCAGGAAACGGAGGGGATGTCGCAGGAGCTACAGAAGAAGCTAGAAAGCAAGGCCTTCCTCAGCGCCCGCCTCTACTACGACCTGCGCTATTATCAGTCGGCCGTAACGGCCTTTACCGGCTTTCAGCAGCAATATCCTTCTTCGGCTCTGAATGAGCAGGCGGCGTACTACAAGCTGAGTGCCCAGTACGACCTAGCCAAGGAAAGCGTGCCGGAAAAGCAGCGCGAGCGGTACCTAGAGGCCATTGCTTTCTACCAGAGCTTCATTGATACTTACCCACAAAGCAAGAACCTCAAGGACGCCGAGCGGATGTACGACACGGCCCGCGCCGAGGTAGATAAGCTGAAGCCCGCCGAAACCACCGCGGCAAAGTAAATGCACTGATGTTGGGAGTTGTTAGCCTTAGCAGCTCTTCAAAAAATCAGCACATTAGCATTCCCTAATCAATCATCAGCACATCAGAAGATCAAGTCATATGAAAACTCCTAACAACGTTTCTGCTTCCATCGTGACCCGCAACATGTCGGAATTCGCCAATGAAACCGGCAACGTATACGAGAGCATCGCCATCATCTCGAAGCGCGCAAACCAGTTGGCCGTGAAGCTGAAAGAGGAGTTGAACGGCAAGTTGGCCGAGTTTGCCACCACCGTCGACAACCTGGAAGAAGTATTCGAGAACCGTGAGCAGATCGAAATTTCCAAGCACTACGAGCGTCTGCCCAAGCCCACCAACCTCGCTATTGAGGAATTCCTGGAAGGCAAAGTGATGTACCGCACCGAAGAAGAAGTGGCCCAGCTGCCAGAAGCTCGTCGGGCTGAGTAGTCTGCCTAGTTTCTAGACAAACACATATGTCGTCGCTGCACGGGCGTAAGATATTGTTGGGCGTTTGCGGAAGCATTGCAGCCTACAAATCGGCGTTGCTGGTGCGACTCCTGGTTAAGGCCGGGGCAGAGGTACAGGTAATCCTGACACCCTCGGCCCCGGCCTTTGTCACGCCCTTAACTCTGGGTACACTCTCCAAAAACCCGGTGTTGCAGGGTTTTCTAAAGGATGAGCGGGCAGGGGAGTGGCACAACCATGTGCACCTAGGCCTCTGGGCCGATGCCCTGGTTATTGCGCCCGCCTCGGCAAATACGCTAGGCCACCTAGCCAACGGACTCTGCGACACTCTGCTCGATGCGGTGTATCTCTCGGCCCGTTGCCCGGTGTTCCTGGCCCCCGCCATGGACCTGGACATGTACCAGCACCCCGCTACGCAAGCTAACTTGGCTCGCCTGCGACAGTACGGTAACACCGTCTGGGATTCGCCTTCCGGAGAACTGGCGAGTGGCCTAGCCGGACCCGGTCGCATGCTAGAACCAGAGGACATACAAGCGGAGCTGGAGCGGTTTTTTCTATCGATAGGAACGTCATCCTGAGTGCAGCGAAAGATCTTATCATGTAATAAACGACTGGCCTAGCGCCGCGAAGAACCATAGGTAAGGTCCTGCAGTACGCTCAATATGACAGGCTTCTACCTACCTGATCAACATAATGCGCGTTTTAGTTACGGCCGGCCCTACATATGAGCCCCTCGACCCGGTTCGGTTCATTGGCAACCACAGCACCGGCAAAATGGGCTATGCGTTAGCTGAGGCCTTTGCCGCAGAAGGAGCGGGGGTGACACTGGTAAGCGGCCCCACTAGCCTGCCCGACCCCGCCAATCCGCGCATTACCACTCAGCGCGTACAAACTGCCGACGAGATGTACGCCGCCGCTGCCGCCGTAGCGCCGGAAGCCGACATCTGGGTGTTTGCGGCCGCCGTGGCCGACTACAAGCCAAGTCAAGCTGCCGAAAACAAGATCAAGAAGGACGGCGATACGCTTACCCTGGAGCTGGTGAAGAACGTGGACATTGCCGGCACGCTCGGCCACACCAAGCGCCCTGAACAATATTCCGTGGGTTTTGCGTTGGAGACGAATAACGAGCAGGCCTACGCCCTCGACAAGCTCCGGCGCAAGAACTTCGACCTAGTGGTGCTGAACTCCTTGCGCGACGCTGGAGCTGGTTTCCGCCACGATACCAACAAGGTATCGCTGCTGGAAGCCGGGGGGCAAACAACTATCTTTGAGTTAAAGCCCAAGACTGCGGTGGCCCGCGACATTGTTGAGACTGTTCTTGCCCGCTACTCCCGCCATGCGTAAATCCTTTTTGCTTCTTCTGCTATTTCCGCTGTTACTGACCCGTCCGGCCCGCGCCCAAGAGCTCCTGGCCGACGTGCAAATCACGACGGAAAACGTGACGATTACGGACCGCCAACTGGTGCAGCAGATGCAGAAGGATATCCAGACGTTTCTGAACACGCGCTCGTTCACCCGGCAGACTTACCGTCCCCAGGAGAAAATCAGGTGCCGTTTCGCCATTGGCATCACCGAGATTCCGCAGAACGGTACCTATCGGGCCACAGTACGGATAATCAGCACCCGCCCGGTGTACGGTACTGGCTACGAAACCAACTTGCTGAGCTTCGCCGACAAGGGCTGGGTATTCAACTACACGCCCCAGAACCCGATTGATTTCTCGGAAAATACCTTTGTCGGCAATTTGTCTTCGCTCCTGACTTTCTACGCCTTCACTATCATTGGCATGGATCAGGACAGCTTCTCGCCCCTCGGCGGCTCGCCTTACTACGACCGGGCCCGCACGGTACTTACCAACGCCGCCTCTCAAAACTCTACTAACGAGCAAGACCCAGGCTGGAAGGATACGGAATCAGGAAACCGCTATTGGCTGCTCAACAATCTGCAGGATCCACAGCTAGAAGCTTTCCGGAGCGGCATGTACGCTTACTACCGCCAAGGCATGGATATCTTCATTACCAAGCCTGAAGAGGCCCGTGTTAACATTGCCACGGCCTTGCAAGGGGTGCAGCAAGCCGTACAGCGTAGGCCAGGTACCTTGCTCGCCCGAGCCTTCTTTACTACGAAATCGGATGAAATAGCCAATGTATTTCGCAGCAGCCCCGACCAGCAACAGAAGGTGCAGGTAGCGACGTTGCTCTCGGAGGTTGACCCCACCAACTCAGCGAAGTATCAGGCCATTATGCAGCAGCGCTAGGGCTCTAAAAAATTCTTTTGCGAATTTAATTGGTAATTAGCTAAATGAGTTAGTAGCTTTGGGAAGCTACTACGCCGGCTGTGTCTAGGCTGGTGTGGTAGCTTTTCTCTTTGTCAGCTACGGCCGTATGCCCGGCCCTCATTTGGTTTGCTATGCTAGTTGACCTGCGCATTCGCAACTACGCCCTGATTGAGCAGCTGGAGCTGCGACCCTCGGCACTACTTAATATTATCACTGGTGAAACTGGCGCGGGCAAGTCCATCATGCTCGGCGCTATTGGCCTGCTGCTCGGTAACCGCGCCGACTCGCGCATGCTCTTCGACACGGAGAAGAAATGCGTGATTGAAGGCCAGTTCGACATTTCCAGCTACCAGCTCCAAGATATTTTCGAATCCGAAGACCTCGACTACGACACCCAATGCATTCTGCGGCGGGAGATTAGTCCGGCCGGGAAGTCGCGGGCCTTCGTGAACGACACGCCTGTAACGCTGGAGACGCTGCGTAACATTGGGGCCAACCTGATGGACATTCACTCCCAGCACGACACCCTGTTGCTTGGCGACGCGGTGTTCCAGCTGAACCTGCTGGATCTGTACGCTGGCCTAGTACCCACCCGCGCCCAGTACAGTAATGCCTACCGCCAGTACCGCAAACTGGAGGCTGACCTAAAGGCCCTGGAAGACCAAGTAGCCCAGGCCAATAAGGAGCTAGACTATCACACTTTCCTGCTCAACGAACTGGAAGATGCCCGCCTCGACAACGAAAACCAGGAGGAAGTTGAGCAGGAAGTAAAGCAGCTAGAGCACGCCGAGGAAATCAAGTACAAGCTGACCCAGGCTCTGCAAAGCCTAACGGAAAGCGAGTACTGCGCTACCAGCGGCCTGAAGGAAGCCGCCACGCTGCTAGGCCAGGTCTCGGCCTATGCCGACTCGTTTAAGGAGTTGAAGGAACGCCTGGATAGCTGCCTAATTGAACTGCACGATATTTCTGATGAGATTGAAGCTGCCGAGCGCCGCACCGAAGGCGACCCCGCCCGCATTGATGAGTTGCAAGGCCGCCTGAACGTACTCTACAGCCTGCAGCGCAAGCACCAGGTGCGCGATGTAGTGGCCCTGCTAGCCGTGCGCTCGGAGCTGCGCGACAAAGTGGGCTCGGTGCTGAACCTGGACAAGCAGATTTTCCGCCTCCGCCGTGATGCCGAAGCTGCCTTGGCTACCGTGACCAAGCAAGCCGCCCGTTTGTCGGAAGCCCGCCGCAAGGTGTTCCCTAAATTTGAGAAGGAACTCGTAGGCTTATTGGCCGAGCTAGGCATGCCGCACTCGCGCATTGTGGTGCAGCACCAGGCCGGTGCCCCCGCCGCCAGCGGCATCGACCTCATCGGCATCTTATTCACGGCCAACAAGGGCGCTCAGCCCCAGACCCTGAGCAAAGCGGCCTCGGGCGGTGAATTCTCGCGCCTTATGCTGTGCATCAAGTACATGCTGGCTGACAAAACCGCCCTGCCTACCATCGTGTTCGACGAAATTGACACGGGTATCAGCGGGGAAATTGCGGTGAAAGTAGGCCGCATGATGCAGCAGATGGCCAAGAAGCACCAACTCATTGCCATCAGCCACCTGCCCCAGATGGCCGCCGCCGGCGATGCGCACTACTTCGTGTACAAAGAAGACCGCGCCGACCGCACCGTGAGCCGCATCCGGACCCTGGACCTGAACGAGCGCATCCAGGAAATTGCCCAGATGATTTCCGGTGCCAACCCCAGCCAGCACGCTTTCCAGAGTGCCCGCGAACTGTTGGCCATGCGTGGCGAAGAGTTGGTAGGTTAGAAAGCAAAAGGCATAAAAAGAACGTCATGCTGAGCGTAGGCGAAGCATCTTTACTTCAGGCTAACTTATTTGATTAGCTCGGGTAGAGATGCTTCACTCATGCTTAGCATGACGTTCTTTATTTTTTTCGCCTCTTTTGTACTTCCAACCCTAATCAACTCCACTCGCCATATGTCTAGCAATCTGCTCGCTGGTAAGGTCGGTATCATCTCTGGTGCCCTAAACGAAGAATCTATTGCCTGGAAAGTAGCCCTGAAGGCCCATGCCGAGGGTGCCCGTTTTGTGCTCACTAACGCCCCCCTGGCCATGCGCATGGGTGAAATCAACAAGCTCTCGGAGCAGTGCAACGCGCCCATTATCCCGGCCGATGCCACCTCGATGGAGGATCTGGAGAAGCTATTCAGCGGCGCGCAGGAGCAACTGGGTGGCAAAATTGACTTCGTGCTGCACAGCATCGGCATGAGCGCCAACATCCGGAAGGGCAAGCACTACGGTGAGCTGAACTACGAGTGGTACCAAAAGACTCTCGACGTATCGGCCATGTCGCTGCACCGGATGCTGGCCGTAGCTGAGAAGCAGGACGCCTTCAATGAGTGGGGCTCGGTGGTAGCGCTATCGTACATCGCCGCCCAGCGCGCCTTCCTTGATTACACCGACATGTCGCAGGCCAAAGCTATGCTGGAAAGCATTGCCCGCAGCTATGGCCAGCGCCTCGGCAAGCTGAAGAAGGTGCGCGTAAACACCATTTCGCAGTCGCCGACCAAAACCACGGCCGGCACCGGCATCAGTGGTTTCGATGCGTTCTTTGAGTACGCCGACCGCTTGTCGCCTCTGGGCAATGCCCCCGCCGAAGCCTGCGCCGACTACTGCATCTCGCTGTTCTCAGACCTGACTCGCTACGTGACTATGCAAAACCTCATGCACGACGGCGGCTTCAGCACCACTGGCATCTCCGAGGAAATCGTGGAGCTCATCACCAACAGCAAGGCCTAGGCCAGGTAGTACCCGAATGCAACAAGCCCGACCAGCAATGGTCGGGCTTGTTGCGTTTGGGGCAAACCTTTCTTGCATTTAATAAAAGAAACGGCTGAGCGTCAGGGCTACTTCCGTGTAGGTACGTAGGGAATTGATTTCTAACCCCGCCTGTAGGCTGAAGGGTAGCGGGTGGGCTAGCCGCCCCTGCCACTGCCAGTAGCCGGGCCAGCGCGTTGCCTGCACTGAGGCGAAAAGCTGGTAGGGGTAAGGTAGGAACTCATGCCGCAGCCCCATACAATACCCGGTGCCTACCTGCTCGGCGGTTTCATGGCTTCCCGGCAAGGGGCGGTAGCGGGCGTGGCCCCCGCCTAACAGCAATACTGGAATGCGTCGGTTATAGCCTTGAGGCCCTACTGCAACAGTAAATAGGTAGCTGCGGAAGCTGATTCCTGCTTCGGTGGCCCGGAGTTGCTCATAGGCTACATTTTCCTCGATGGAAAGACGGTTGCTATTCATTAGAGATGGTAGCCGTAGTCCGGCTGTCAGGGCGTGGTTGCGGCTAAGGTTGGTCTGGTAGCCTACCGTGGCCGCCAATGACTTGCTAAAACGGCGAGGGCTGAAGACCCGGATGCTGCCGCCTAGTGGAGCGTAGCGCACCCCACTGGCAAGTCGTAACTCCATCTTAGGCCACCTCACCACCGATAAGTCGCAGAACTCACGGGAGTCGGGACGCAGGCGGATGGTGCTGGTGCTACCGGCCGCCACCCGTAGCTGCTGGGAAGTATAGCCGATGTAAGAAATAAGAAGCGTTACGCTGTCCGTAGCGGCGGGAAGGGTAAAGTATCCCTCATCAGTGGAAGAGATTCCGATAGTCGTATTCTGAAGCAGAATAGTGACGCCGGGCAAACCGACGCCGGTGTCGCCGTCGAGCACCCGGCCCGCTACTTGCGCCTGCTGAGCCACGGCGGAAAGGTGTGTTAGAGAAAAAATAAACAGTAACAGGTGTTTCATGGCAGGGGGCAAAGAGTACAGTAGGTAGATGCACCACTGGCCCGAATTCCATACCAGAGACCGGGAAATATTGGCAGCTGGCCACGGTTTAAAAAGGAGAGGACCAGCCAGCGGCTGACAGTTACCGTACTCTTAGGTGGCCTAGGAGGGCGTATACCTATGTAGAACATAAGGTACAGCGCCCAACGGCGGCACCACTGACTCCTCTATATCCTACGCGGCGCCAAGCCGTAAACCCATTCGTTTCGGCGGTTCACCTGCTACCTACATACCGGCTATGCCTCAGATTATCCGCGACCCTAGTTTCGACAGCACCTTGGATTTGCTCCGGGAGGGCTATCCGTTCCTCTACAGCCGCAGCCAGCGCTTCGATTCCGACATTTTTCAGATTCGGCTGATGGGCATGAAGGCCATTTGCCTGCACGGGGCGGAGGCGGCTGAGCTCTTCTACGATCCGAAAAAATTCATCCGGACGGGCGCTATTCCGCGGCGAGTGCAAACTACGCTCATGGGCCTGCACGCCATCCAAACCCGCGACAACGGGGAGCATCGTTGCCGTAAGGAAATGTTTATGTCGTTGATGACGCCCGGCAGCCGCCACCGCCTTATGGGCCTGCTAGCCGAGCAGTGGGAGGCCTACAGCCGTAAATGGGAGCACCAAGACCGGGTAGTGCTATTTGAGGAAGCGCAGGAAATCTTGACCCGGGCGGCCTGTGCTTGGGCTAATGTGCCGTTGCAGGAAGAGGAAGTAAGCCTCCGGGCCCGCCAGTTTGGTAAGATGATCGACGGCTTTGGCGGCGTAGGCCTCCGCCACGGCCGGAGCAAATTGGCCCGCATCAACAACGAACGGTGGATGCGCGGTATCATTCGGGATATTCGCTCGGGGAAGCTGCCGGTGCAGGAAGGTACAGCGGCGCATACTGTAGCTTGGCACCGGGAGCCCGATGGAAAGTTATTTGACGTGCAGATGGCGGCCATTGAGCTGATTAATGCTATCCGGCCCATTGTGGCTATTGCTACCTACATCACCTTCGCGGCGCTGGCCCTGCACGAGTTTCCGCCGTACCGCCAGCAGCTGCGCAACCCCCATGAAGATTACGCCGAGCTGTTCGTGCAGGAGGTGCGCCGCTATTTCCCGTTTACGCCTTTCGTGGGAGCCATCGTGCGAGAAGACTTTACCTGGCACGGCTTCGAGTTTCCGAAAGGCACTATGGTGCTGCTCGATGTGTACGGCACCGACCGCGACGAACGGCAGTGGGAAGACCCGGAAGTGTTCTGGCCCGAGCGGTTTCGCCACTGGAATGAAAACCCCTACAACTTCATTCCGCAGGGCGGGGGCGAGTATTTGACCGGCCACCGCTGCGCTGGCGAGTGGATTACCATTGAGGCCATGAAACAAGCTGTAGGCTTTCTCAACGACGGCATCACTTACGACGTGCCGCCACAAGATCTGAACTACGACCTCGCGCGGATGCCCACGCTGCCCAGGAGTGGGTTTGTAATGACCAACGTACGCCGGACGGGAAAGTCAGCTCCCGCTATTATGCCCACGGCGGTAATGAACGCCAAGGCCAGCGGCGGCTGCCCCTTTCATCATGGCTAGCGGCCTAAGCCACTATCAGGCATGATATACACAGAAGCAAAAGCTAAGATACCTGATATAGGTACCGGGCTTCTGCTTTTGAGTGTTGAGTTAATTTGTGGCTAGCTCACGGCAGCCGCTCAGCCAAGTAGTAGTACGGCTCGAACAGGTGGTGCTGGAATACCTTGCTCTTATCTATTGGGAAGCGCTGGTAGTATGCAGGAGTAGCCATCAGAATGATGGGGGTGCCGGCGCGCATGTAATTGCTGCTGGGGTAGAAGGTGCTCTGCTGATAGTCAGGGAGCTGTTTGCGCACCTGCTTTGAAACCAGCGTGCCTAAGTACTTCTGATAGCGTCGCTGAGCTTTGCGCGCCGGCCGAGCCAGTTGGTTGAAGAGATACCGCAGCAACAAGCGCTGAGGTAATTTTTGCTTACTGATGGTGGCCTGAGCATCCGTAAACGGATTGACCGGGTTGAAATCGGTGAGGGTTTGTGCGCTGAGGGGTACCTCAGGCACCCAGTCGGCGGAGTTAACCACGTTGAAGCTCCAGCCGCCCTGGGTCAGGGCCTCGAAGTCGTAGGCATAAAAGAGGTTGCCGGGTTTGGGGGCGGCGCTGCAGTAGGTTTTGAAACGGATGGTGGCTGGAAGCTTTTGCTGCCGTTGCAGGCCGCGCAGGTGCGAGGTAAGTAGGTAGGCAATGGCGCCGCCCTGGCTGTGCCCCATAACAATGACATTGCGGATGCCGCGGCGGTGGCAGGAGTCGAGCTTGGCCACCACATCATCGGCCAGATAGGCCATGCCGAGCAGCCACCCCGCATGCACAGCTGCCTGGGGGTGCTCGGCTAACGCGTACGGAAACGTGCGGGTAGGAGAGAGGCGCAATTCTCCCTTAGCCGGCAGCATGGCCGCGTAGAAGTTCTCGAGCCAACTGGCGGAGTTGGCCGTAGTACCCCGAATGCTGACCACGGCCACGGAGTCGGGGCTGGTCCACAGCTCCCAGCGGTTGTCTAGGCCTAGTACCGGCGAGCGGTAAGCCCAGCGAAAGCGCGTGGGCCGCGGTATCTGCCCGAAGAAGGACGTATCAGCCAAGCGGGCGTGCAGGCGCAGCAGCTCCAGGTACTCGGCTTTCTCGAAGCCCGGCCGCAGGGGGCGGGCCTGCACCGGGCGGGGTGGCAGAGCAAATACCAGCAATAACAGGCTAAGAAGAAAAGCGAATCTCATGGGTAGTAGTGGCCTAGAGGGTCTCCTGGCTGATAAGCAGCACAAGGAGTACAAGCCCCCCTTGGCGGCGGTTGTTTGCCGGTGCCCAGAGAAAATTCTGTTGAGAGAATGACAACGTTCCCGGCAACGTTTGCGCGGAAATAGCCTGGGCTTGTAGGCCAGTGGCGGCAGCTTTTCGCTAGTATGGACCTCTTTCAGGCCTTCGCAATCAGTTGAACTGCTCCTCACAAACTCTCACTATGCCCCGGATTCTGCTTTCTCTGTTCTGTAGCCTGCTGCTCTTGGTTACCCTCACCGCTCATGCGCAGGGAACCGCGGTGGGCAGCTCTATCATTGTGGCGCAAGATGGCACTGGGCAGTTTACCACGGTGCAGGCCGCCGTTGATGCCGTGCCCAATCAGTCGCAGAAGCAGGTAGTTATTCGCATCAAGCCGGGCGTGTACAAGGAAAAGCTAGTGGTACCCACGCTCAAAACGCACATTACCCTGCTCGGCGACGACGCTGCTACCACCATCATCACCTTAGACGACCATACCGGCAAGGGCGACATCAACACCTACACTTCGCACTCCGTCCTGATTCAGGGCAACGACTTTCGGGCCGAGAATCTCACCTTTCAGAATACGGCGGGTCGGGGCGCAGGCCAGGCCGTGGCCCTGCACGTAGAAGCCGACCGTTGTGTGTTCCGCAACTGCCGCATTGTGGGCGACCAAGACACGCTGTTCCTGGCCACCGACCATACCCGCCAGTATTTCCAGGACTGCTACATCGAGGGCACTACTGATTTTATTTTTGGCGCTGCCACAGCGGTTTTCGACCAGTGCAACATCTTCAGCAAGAAGAATTCCCACATCACGGCGGCCTCTACGCCCCAGGACCAGGCCTACGGCTTCGTGTTTCTAAACTGCCGACTGCTAGCCGATACAACCCAAGCCACCAATGTCTCGTTGGGGCGGCCGTGGCGGCCCTACGCCAAGGTGGCTTACCTGAACACCTACATGGGCACCCATATCCGGCCCGAGGGCTGGGACAACTGGAAGAAACCGGAAAATGAGAAGACTGCTTCGTACGCCGAGTACCGCTCCATAGGGCCTGGTGCCCGCGTGGGGCAGCGCGTAAGCTGGGCCCAGCAGCTAACCACTAGGCAGGCCAAGCAGTACACGCTCAAGCGCATCTTTGCCAGTCAGCAGCCCTGGAACCCAGCCAAAGACTAGGCCACGGTGGCCTAGCAACTCAGCGCAGGGAATCGGCAGTGAGTGTAAGAAATTATAAATAGCAGCACGCAATGGCCGGGCCGCCCAAGCACAATAACTTATCGGGAGAAGGTACCGTTGATACAATGCACCGAATACGTGCATTGTATCCACCCTGAATTCCTTCCGCTCATGCAGGCGCAACATTCCTTAGAACAAGTGCTGGACACCCAGCAAAAGAAGCTCTCCTTCTTCCAGAATTTGGTGCTGATTGCCGCTGCTGATGGCCAGCTCGATAAGGCCGAAAGTCAGTTTCTGCTGCAAATTGGCAATCGGCTAGGCCTCAAATCGGAAGAGGTGCAGCCCATCGCTGATAACCTGGGCGTGCTAAGCTTCATTGTGCCCGCCGATGGCCTGCAGCGGACCCTAGAGCTGCAGACGCTGGTGCAAATGATGCTGCAAGACGGCAACATTGACGCCCGCGAGTACGGTTTGTGCATGGAGTACGCTAACCGCATCGGGTACAGTAAAGACATCCTCGACGATATGGTGAGCCAGTTAGCCGGGGGCAAGCCAGCCGGCAACCGCAACCCACCCACCGTCAGCTAGGGCACAGCGAGAAACATCTCTCCGTCCTCTGATCGGTAGTATACCGCCTATTAAAGGCCGTCATGTCTTGGCTCTGTCCGATGTGGCGGCCTTTTTGCGCCCGACATTACTACAGCCTAGGCCACCTTTGGATAAGCAGTTAGCGGCCTTTTACGCCGGGGTAGAGCTTGGGCACGGCGTCGCTTTGCACGAACTCCTTGGTACGCACATTCATGAGGCTCAGGCGCCCTGAATACCCAGCACCCTGATCGAGGTTCCAGACATTGGCCCGCTGGCAAGGGACCAGGCTAGCTGGCGCGGTAGGGGTATGCCCAATGAAGCACTCCGTGTAATGGTAGGCTTCCTGCCCGTACTGCCACAGCTCCCGATTCCAGATTAGGTCGTACGGGTCTTGCCTGGTAATTGCTATGGCCGGATCATAGCCGCCGTGCACGTAGAGGTTACCCGCCTCATCCTCGAAGTAAGGCAGTTGCTGGGAGAAGAACGCGTGAAAGTGCTGTCGAATCTGTTCCTGGGGGCCGCCCTGATACGCCGCGTATGTGGACTGCCCACCTTGCCGGAGCCAGCTCATATTAGCCGAGGCATGTGGCGCTTCTGTGACCATCCACTCTGCTACCCACCAGTCGTGGTTGCCTTGCAGCCAGATGCTATTCGGAATGGAAAGCAACAACTGCACGCACTCCGGTGTCTCGGGCCACCCATCGGCCACATCGCCCAGATGAATCAGGCGGTCGAGGCCCGGCCGGAAGGGGCTGCGTTCCAGCACTTGTTGCAGCGCGCGGTAGGCACCATGAATATCTCCGAGTACGTAGGTTTCCATGAATAGCCCTTACGGCAACCCAACGCCAGAAGCTGTTGTGGAGCTTGCCGGGTTAGGGTATACTGTCGGGCTTCTATCACGTAAAACGTGCACACTCCACCAACCTTACCGCACCTATGAAGATTGAAGAGGCCTACAATGAATGGGCCGGCAGCTACGACATCAGCCCCAACAGCACCCGCGACTTGGAGGCCCAGGCTATCCGGGCCACCATTCCGCCGGGGCCATATGCCGAGGTAATTGAACTGGGCTGCGGCACGGGCAAGAACACGGAGTGGCTGGCAACCCAGGCCGGCCACCTAACTGCCGTCGACTTATCCAATGAAATGATGGAGCGCGCCCGCCTGAAGCTGCCTCATTCGCACATCAACTTCCAACCCGCCGACATTACGCAGCCGTGGTTTTTTGCTTCTCGTCCCGTCGATCTGTTGGTGTGTAGCCTCGTGTTAGAGCACATTGAACACCTAGAAGCCGTGTTTGCCCAGGCCCGGCAGGCCCTGCGGGTAGGTGGGTTGTTCTACGTGGGCGAGCTGCACCCCTCCAAGCAGTATCAAGGTTCCAAGGCCCGTTTCGAGCGGACCGGCGGCTCCGTCTGCGAGCTGGAAAGCCACGTTCACCACGTTTCCGATTATATCGAAGCCGCCCACCAGCACGGCCTGCGGTGCGTGCGCCTGCACGAGTGGTTTGACACGCCTGACCGTACCGGTACGCCGCGCATCATCTCGTTCTTATTCCAGCGGGCTGAATAAGGGATAAGATCAGCCACGTGGCCTAGCCGCATCCTCGTCCCGGCGGCTAGGCCACGTGGCCCGTTTCAGCTAGGTGCTGCAAGAGGCCTAGCGCTTTCTGCGCATCTCCGGCGGCCACAAAAACATGGTCATGGTAATAAGCGGCCACCACATTGCAGCTCACGTTGGCACGAGCCAGCACTTGCGCGAAGGCCGCCGTTAGGCCTACTGCCTCCAAGGCCGAGTGCACCGTGAGGGTTATCCAGGCGGCCCGGAACGAATAGGGCAGCTGCAGCCGGTCGGCGGTGGCTTGGGGAAGGATGAGCGTGATACCCTCCCGCTCCCGAAACATCCCGAGGCATTCCGTTAGCTCTAGGCCACTAAGCGAAGGCACTGTACAATACACGTAGATGCCCGGCTGCAACTCGGGCTGCATGGTGCGCAACAGCTGGGCAAGGTTGGTTGCGCCTGTCGTCATAGAAAAAGAAAAGCTAGCTGATATGGTGGCAAGCTACGACAGAGTGGCCTAGGGATGCCCAAAGTTACGATGCCCCTAAATTCAGCGGACAGGCGCAGGAATAGTCTTGACCCGGAAAAACTCGTCCACCTTGCGGTTGAACTCTTCGGCGTGTTCCTGCAGGGTTGCGTGGCCGCTGTTGGGCACTATCCAGAGCCAGGCCCGCGGTAGGTTCTGGTAGATAGCCAAGGTGTGCTCCGCCCGAATTATGTCCTGGTCGCCAGCAATTATGAAGGCCGGAGCTTTCACCTGAGCGAGGGAGGCAAGTGAAATATGCGGATGCCGCCAGTCAAGCAAAAACACTTTCCAGTCGTTGCGCCGAGTAGGGTCAGTAAAAGTTTGAGTGCGGCCCTCCCGATAGCCGCGTTTCATCTGCTGCCACAGTTTTGGCGTCAGGGCCGTCGAGTCGGGCCAGAGGTTGGCGCCGGTGGCCGCCAGCCGCTTTACTTTCTCAGGGTGGCGCTGGGCCAGCACCAGGGCCGTGATGCCACCGTCGCTCCAGCCCAGTACGTAGGCCGAATCCAGGTGAAGTTGGGTAAGTAGCGCCGCGCAGTCGTCGGCCATCAGTTCAAAGCTCAGCGAGTCGGTCCGGTCCACAGACTTGCCATGCGCCCTACTATCAAGAGCCAGCACGCGGTAGCGCTTGGCAAAGTAGGGAATGGTTTTCTGGAAGTCTTTGCTGCTGCCCCCGTTGCCGTGCAGCAGCAGCAGGGGCGCGCCAGCCCCGTACGTTTCATAGTACAGCTTCACGCCGCGCACCGTGGCGTACTTACCCGCCGTGGGGTTGTTGCTGTAGGGCACGGCCTGGCCTAGCGCCAGGCGGCCGAATAGCAACAGCACTAGGGCTAGGAAGAGGCGCGGCATGAAGCTGACGATCAAAGACAATGCTAGGCCAGTGGATGAGTTATCAACATAATCTGTTTACAGACTTTCCTGTTGCAGACCAAGTAGTTTCATACCAATCTAGTTTACCATTAATACCCAATTCAAATTCAGGATGTCTCTTAAGTATTGCTGTTTTGTGGAGAACATACTCTCCTATTTGGAGTAAGACAGGCCCTAATATATCCCACAGATCTTCTTCGGTTGCGTTATCCCAATCTATAACAAAGCACGTATGCTTCGTCTCTCCAAAATCACGCAGTTCAAAATCGGCTGGATTGTCATTACGGCCTTCGACCGGAGCATATAACATAGCCTTTTTATATTCATGCTTAGCCAATAGAGCTTCCCTATACGGTTTGATAAACTGGTTGTAATGATCTGTATGCTGATCAGAGTGCGCTTTACTGTCGAAACTAATAGCGCTAGACTCAGCACCTAAATCCGTCCAGATGCTAACGGTGTATACTTCCCAATCTGGATGCTCGCTCTGCAATCGTTCAATGGCTTTATCAACCATTGTTGTCATTTCTAATACATATTGGTTTTGATCGAATGTCATCATAGGATGTGCCTGTTAGGCTATATAAGTGCGTTAGCCGGTGAAGAATAGCAACAAGTTGGATAGAAGAGTTCTGTCTTTGCATCTACTGCTTCTGCAGGTACAGCAGCGTCGATTGGTTGGAAGGGCCGTATTTGTCGTTGATCAGGAAGTAGCCGCCCCGATAGGCCGCTAGGCCCTCCCAGTTGTAGGTCATATACTCGCGGGGTAATTCAAACAGGGGCTTCCAGCTCACCTTGTTGCGCTTGTACTGCAGGCTGATTAGGCGGCAATAGTTCTGGTAGCCTGCGCCGTTGCGGATGAACGCAGTGTTTGGGTCAGAGGCCGCAGTGCGGTACACACTGTCTTCGGCACCATTATAGAAATAGTTGATGGCCGTGAAGCGGCGTTTGCCCTCCTGCACCACGTCCGTCACGCGGAAAGGCAGTTTGGCCACCGGTACATAGTGGGGGATATCGGCCGGAGCCGTGGCTGTAGGCAGCCGGAAGCCGTAGTTGTCGTGGGTAAAGTTGTTGTACTCGAAAAGCAGCAGCAGCTCCTGGTTGTAGCTGGTAAGTGCCTCGAAGCCGGCGTTATGAATATGCGTACCATTGGCAAGAACCGGCTTTGCCAGTGGTACCAGATAGCGCGTGTCAAGAACAATGCTGGTGCTGGCATCATCTACCTCGCCTTTTATCACGTAGCAGTAGGCTGAGGGAGTGGTTGTTTCAATGGAGAAGTAGGCCACATTACCCACAATGGTCATGGCCTCTAGTCCCTCATATAGTTGACTGACGCTGTCCATGCGGGCCCTGATTACATCGAGGTTTCGGATGCTGTACTTCTTGTAGGCCACTTCCCCTATATTGTGCGCCAACTGCCCGTCGATGCTGCTCAGCTCCAGGGCGTACACCTTGGCCTCTGCACGCTCCTGCAAGCGGCTTTCCCCCAGTAAAAACAGCTGGTTATTGCGGATATGCAGCCCCGAAAACTGGTTGTTGCGGTCGGCAATTTCCTTGGGCAGCGTGATAGTGCGGGGGATGAATGGCGCTTTTTGAGCCCAACCAGATAGGCTAGCGCTCAGCAAGGCAGCCAGCAGGAAATGTTTCATAAGAGCAAGGCAAGTCAGTGCTCAAAGGTAGGGCCAGCGCCACACTTGGCCACAGCATCCCGCCACCTGATGGCCTAGGCCAGTACAATACGTTTGGGGCCATTTCTACGGCGTAGTCCTGGATGACCTGTCGCAGAATTTCTATGTCGTGAGGGCAGCACTGGGCAAATGGTTGCCAGTTGGTTAGCGTTAGCACAGTCATCGCATCGACTTCTGGTTTCCCGGCTCTTTGGGTGGGATCTAGCCAAGGGTTCCTGGTGTGTTTGGTAGCAATATGTCCGTCCGCCTCAAAAGAAAATTTTGCCAAACATGCTTAAAGGACACGTAACAATGCCGTAGCTTTGCATTATGCTTCAACCAAAAAACTTGTTGATGAAGCGTGGGGCCCTGCTCGGCAAGGAACCGCGAGTAGACCAGAAGGTCTTCGCCGCCATCGGTTCTCCTGATTTTGCCGCTGCTATTTCCGTTATCTTTTCTGGGTATTGCCCCGCTACCGTTTCGGCTTCCGAAACGGTTTTTTTATGCCCGTTGCGTTCGTCGGTTACCGCCCCGCAACCTGTTCAACTTGCATCAGGCAAGAGCTACCCCTTACCCGAACCGTGGCTGCTGCCACCTGCGTCGCGGCCCACAACACCAGGCTGTTTCTCCGTCATGGAGAGCGACAGATAAGACTTCACATCGTCCGTTTTAGCTAGACAACCTCACCTTTCCTCAACTCCGGTATGGCACGTAAAGACCTGCTCGACATCGCATCCCTTCACCGTGAGGAAATCGAGTTTCTGCTCGACCAATCCACGTCCTTTAAAAAATTGTTCACCCACTCGGTGAAGAAAATCCCCGCTCTCGAGGGCAAGTCCGTGCTGATGCTGTTTTACGAGGCTAGCACCCGGACACACTCGTCCTTCGAGGTGGCGGCCCGGCGTCTCTCGGCGGAGGTAACGAATTTCGACGTTGCACACTCCTCTATCACCAAGGGCGAGTCGGTGCGCGAGACCATCGAGACCCTCCAGGCGATGCGCACTGACTATATCGTTGTCCGCCACAGTCACTCTGGCCTGCCCGGCATGATTGCTCGCCAAACCACGGCGTCGGTCATTAATGCCGGCGACGGGGCACACGAGCACCCGACCCAGGCCCTGCTGGACGCCTTCACCATCAAGGAAAAGTTTCCCGACCCTAGGGGCAAAAAAGTCCTCATCATCGGCGACATTCTCCACTCCCGCGTTGCGCGTTCCACCAGCACGTTGCTGCAAAAGCTAGGCGTAGAGGTTGCTTACCTGGGTCCGGGTTCATTGGTGCCCAAGTATGTTCCGGAAAGCATCCGCCGCTTCACCGACTATGAGGCAGCCATGGCCTGGGCGCCCGATGTGGTGTACTTGCTCCGCGTGCAGATGGAGCGCCAAGACGTGCAGTTTTTCCCCAGCGTCCGCGAATATCATCGGGTGTACGGCATCACTACCGCCCGCCTAGCGGAAATCCGCGACCGTGGCCTCTACATTATGCACCCTGGCCCCGTGAACCGGGGGGTTGAGCTGTGCGACGCCGTCATGGACTATGAGCGTAGCCTGATCACCAACCAGGTTGAAAACGGAATTTCCGTTCGCATGGCCGTACTCGACTGGCTCACGCCGGGCGGAGAATTCCCGCGGCAGGAATCGACCTATGCCACGCGGCAGCGGGCTAGCTCAACGGTAGTTGTGCCCTAAACGCCGGCCGCGGCGGCCGCCTCTACTTCTTACTCTCACTTCCCACAACCCTAACCGGTTTACAGTAACTATCACTTCATGCTTCTCCTTCAAAACGCCCGCATCGCCTCCGAAAATTCACCCGTACTTCTCGAAGGCGATGTCCTGATTGTCGAAGGAAAAATTCAGGACATCGGTACCAATCTGACTATTCCCGAAGGTGCCCGGATCATCGACGCGCGTGGCCGCGTTCTTATGCCCGGCATGTTTGATGCCCACGTCCATTTCCGCGCCCCCGGATTTGAGAACAAGGAAACGATTACCACTGGTAGCGAGGCAGCCATCAACGGCGGTGTTACCGGCGTAGTCATGATGCCTAACACCCGCCCGGCCCTCGACTCGGCATCGGCGGTGGCTTCTGTGCTTGAAAATGCCCGCGACCGGGCTCGCATTCCGGTGTATACCTCCGGTTGCGTCACCAAAAACCGCGAGGGCAAGGAGCTAGCGGAAATCGAAGGCATGCGCGAGTTGGGGGTGAAAATGCTCACCGACGACGGAGATACCACCAGCGACCCAGCGGTGCTGCTGCGGGCCATGCAATACGCCACCGAGTTTGATATGTTCTTCGCTAGCCATTGCGAAGTGCCGGAACTGGCTGGGCCGCGCGCCCTCAACGAAGGGGTGATGAGCTACCGGCTCGGCATTAAGGGCTCGCCAGCTTGCGCGGAGGAAATCATCATCGACCGTGATATTCGCCTAGCTCGGGCAGCGGGCGCGCATGTGCACATCCAGCACGTGTCTAGCAAGGAAGGCATGGAAACCATTCGCTGGTGGAAATCGCGCGGCGACGTGAAAGTAACGGCGGAAGTAGCCCCGCACCACCTGCTATTCACCGACGAGCACATCGGCGACTACGATACGAACTATAAGATGAACCCACCGCTGCGGACACAGGCCGATTGTGATGCGCTGCTCGAGGGGCTTATCGACGGTGTGTTCGACCTCATTGCCACTGACCACGCGCCGCACACGCCGTTCGAAAAAGCGCAAGATTTCATCAGTGCGCCCAACGGCATTACTGGCCTAGATACGGCCTTGGTGTCGCTCCATCACTTCTTTGTCGAGCCCGGCAAATTCGGGTGGGACTTGGTGGTGAAGCGTTACTCGGCCGAGCCCCGCCGCCTGATGGGCCTGCCGGTGCCCACCATCGAAGTTGGCCAACAAGCTGAGTGCGTCTTGTTCGATACTGAAGCGGAAACAACTTTCACGCGAGAATTTATGAAGTCCAAGTCTCAGAACACGCCCTTCATCGACCAAACGTTGAAAGGCCGGGTAGACCTGGTGATTATGGGCTCAGAAATTCTGCTGGAACGCTAAAAGTGTATGACGGTAGTAAGCGTGCTGGATAGAACGTTATGCTGAGCTGATCGAAGCACCTCTACCGCTTCAGTATTGTAGGCTAGGCCAGTAGTCAACTGATAGTAGAGGTAATTCGACCAACTCAGTATGCTGCCCTTAAGCACTTCGACTATTGCTGATTAACTGCCTAGAAGACCTGCATTGCGCGAGATTCGCGTGGAATTACATGCTGTCGCTTGTGTGGCAGTAGTAGATTTGTAGCCGCGTAAAGGGTTTCCAACCGGAGACCCTTTACCTTTTTTTCCACTAGTGGGGCAATACGCATCTTAGGCGCTAGCTGTCCGAACGCAGGATCGGTCGGCAGCCACGCTCAAAACCAGGTTTTTCGACCATTTGGGAATGACTTGTCCTTCTTTACAATACGTACCATGAATACCCTCCCATCCGACACCGCCCCGGGCAGGCCACTGATTGGTGTGGTCATGGGCTCCAGCAGCGACTGGGACACCATGCAGCATGCCGTGCAGATTCTCACGCACTTTGGTGTGGCCCACGAAGCGCGCGTAGTATCGGCCCACCGTATGCCCGATGACTTGTTTGCCTACGCCGAACAAGCCGGTCCGCGCGGCTTGCAAGCCATCATTGCCGGTGCGGGTGGTGCTGCCCACCTACCGGGTATGCTGGCCGCCAAAACGACGGTGCCCGTACTGGGAGTACCCGTAGCCAGCCGCCATTTGCAAGGGGTCGACTCGCTGCACAGCATTGTGCAAATGCCGAAAGGGATACCCGTGGCCACGTTTGCTATTGGGAATGCCGGCGCCGCGAATGCCGCGCTGTTTGCGGTGAGCCTGTTGGCACTGCACGACCCAAGCCTGGCGACCAAGCTGCAGGCGTTTCGCGCCGAGCAAACCGAAGCCGCTCGCGCCATGACACTGCCCGTATGAACGCCGATACTCCCTCAACAACTATGACCCCAATCTTTCCGGGCAGTGTAGACGCCGCTGGCCAGCGAGCCACTTTAGGGGTGATGGGGGGCGGACAGCTAGGTCGCATGTTTGTGCACGCCGCCCAGCGCTTGGGGTACTTCACCGCCGTACTGGAGCCTGACGCGCAAAGCCCGGCCGGGCTGGTGAGCCACCACCACATCCAGACCAGCTACGACGATCCAGCCGGCCTAGCGCAACTAGCTCACTTGTGCCAAGCCATCACCACTGAGTTTGAAAACGTGCCGGCTCAGGCGCTACAAACGCTGGCCGAGACCCGCCCCGTGGCGCCCAGTGCGGCCGTGGTAGGCATTGCGCAAAACCGCATCGAGGAAAAAGCTCACTTCGCGGCCTGTGCTGAACTATCGGGAGTGACCTGCGCCCCCTATGCGGTGATTGAAACGCCGGACCAGTTGCAGGCCGTTCAGAACGACCGGCCCGATTTGCTGCCCGGTATCCTCAAAACCGCGCGCTTGGGCTATGACGGCAAGGGCCAAATCCGCGTTAAGACCGTTGCTGAATTAGCCACCGCCTGGACGGAGTTGGGTGGGGTCGCCTGTGTGCTGGAAAAGATGCTGCCGCTTACGGCCGAGTGCTCGGTACTGGTGGCGCGCGGCTGGGACGGGCAAGTCGTCAGCTTCGCCCCGCAGCGCAACGTGCACGTCGATGGCATATTGGCCGTTACTCACGCGTACGAAGGCAATATGCCGCCCGCCCTGGCCGATAAGGCCCGCGATGCTGCCGTTGCCATCGCGCATCACCTCGGCTATGTTGGGGTGCTGTGTGTCGAGTTCTTTGTGGTGGAGGATGGTAGCGAGCATGGTGGCCTAGTAGTAAATGAAATGGCCCCGCGCCCACACAACAGCGGGCACTACACCCTAGACGCCTGTGATGCGTCGCAGTTTGACCTGCAGGTTCATGCCATGGCAGGCTTGCCCTTGCCACAGCCGCGCCAGCATTCCCCGGCCATCATGCTCAACTTGCTGGGCGATGTGTGGTTCGATGCCGCCGGTCAGCCACAGGAACCAGCCTGGGGCTCCGTGCTGAGCCTGCCCGGAACGCACCTGCACCTGTACGGCAAGACGGAAGCGCGCGCAGGCCGCAAAATGGGTCACTTGACCATTACCGGCCCAGACGTTGCCAGTGTCAAAGATGTGGCGCACCGAGCCGCCGGTCTGCTCAACTTGCCCGGACTGGACGCCATTTAGATGCCATTGGTACTGGCCTAGAGCAAAGTAATCTTTTGCTCTAGGCCAGTACAATGCGCTTGGGGGCCATTTCTACGGCGTAGTCCTGAATGACCTGCTGCAGGATGTGCATGTCGCGGGGGCAGTGCTGGGCAAACTCCTGCCAGTTGGTGAGCGTTAGCACGGGTGGCATGTCCACAATGGCCACGATAGAATCCCAGAAGGCATCCCAGCTCGGACCGTACCACTCTTCAAAGCCCAGCTGCTGCTTGAACAGCTCGTGAAGGGTGGCTTTGCTGGTGATTCCGCTTAGGTCTAGAGTCATGGTAGAACGAGTGAACGTGAGCTTAGTTTGCCTCTGCACTCATCAGGTAGTACGAGCCCAGGAGTATAGTAAGGCAGATAAGGCAGATAAACTGAGCAGCTACAGTTGTTCAAAACCTGGTTCATTCTGTGCAATGAAAGTGCTGAGCCCTTGGGAGGCCAGTGCAAGCTCTTTCATCTTGTCAACCATCTGCTTGCCGGCGGTTCTGTAGGAGTACTTATACTGTTTGAAAGTCTCGAACTGAACGGTAATAAAATCGGGGCCTAGCATGTAAGCTATAACGCCTGAAGTCTTGCCGCTTTTACTGTTGTAAGGTGTCATAGAAACGAGAGGCTGAGGATGTTTGTAGGCAACGTGCTACCTCCAACGTCTTTCGATCTGACGTGCGGAAGCGCCGCGCAGCCCTGTTGTATCGAGTGGGAGCTGATTTCGTTACACCCACCGGCAGCAGTGTACTGTGTTTGGCCTTACGCCGCCGTATCCTCCACCTCATCCCCATCATCTACCAGCACCCGGGCCAGCTTCTCAATGTTAAGGCTGCGGGCCGAGGCGTCGAAGATTTCACGGTAGGTACCGCGCAGGTCGTAGAGCTGCTCGTGGGTGCCACTTTCTACCATGCGGCCCTGCTTCATGACGTAGATGCAGTCGGAATCCACGATCTGGGCGAGGCTGTGGGAGATGATGACCACGGTGCGGCCCTTCTTGATGGCATCGAGGGAGTTCTTGATTTGCTCGGTGGCAATGGCATCGAGGGAGGCGGTGGGCTCATCTAGAAAGATGATGGGCGGATTTTTTAGGAACAGCCGGGCAATGGCAATGCGTTGCTGCTGACCACCGGAAAGTTGCTGAGCGTCGCTCTGATACTGCTTGGGCAGTTGCATAATCTGCTCGTGCAGGTAGGCTTGTTTGGCCGCCGCCTGAATCTGCTCGAAGCTGGCGTCCATCACACCGTAGCGGATGTTCTCCTCAATGGTGCCCTTGAAAATGTGGTTTTTCTGGAGCACTAGGCCTATCTGCTGACGCAAAGCGTGCGTGTCGTAGTCGGCCAGGGGCTTGCCGTCGAGGAGCAGTTTGCCGTGGTCGGGAGCGTAGAACTTGCAGAGCAGGTTGATAATGGTACTCTTGCCGGCTCCCGACAGGCCTACGAGGGCGGTGGTTTTCCCTTCCTCAATGGTTAGGCACACGTCGTGCAGGGCTTGGGTGCCGCTGGGGTAAGTGAAGTCGACGTTGCAGATTTCGAACCGGCCGCGTAGGTGGTCAGGCTGGAGGTTGCCAGTCTGCTCGGTGGCGTCGTCGGCATCCAGAATATCGAAGAAGCCCTCGGAGTAGGTGAGGGCGTCGTTCATCTCATCATAAATGCGGTGCAGCTGACGAATGGGCGCCGATACGTTGTTGAACAGCAGAATATGGAACATGATGGCCCCAATGCTAATCTGCCCGTCCAGCACTAGATACGCCGTCAGAATAATGATGAGTACCACGCCAATCTGCTCGGTGAAGGTCTTCAGGCCATCGTAAAGGAAGTTGGTTTTACGAGTCTGAAGCTGGGCTTCCTGCAAATCGCGCTGCAGGCCGGCCTGCTTTAGTTCTTCATAGTCTTCGCGCACGAAGCTCTTGATGACTACTGCCGAGTCAATCAGGTTTACCAGGCCCTGACTTTTAGCTTCGCGTAGGCCACGTAAAGCACGTCGGGTACCATTGAGCCGGTCGGCTTGCCGGTAGCTCAGCCAGAAGTACACCGGCAACACTGCCACCGCCACCAGGCCTACGTACACGTTGTTCATGAACATGACCACCAGTGCTACAATAGCGTTGGCGAAGAGTGGCAGAATATCAATGAAGAAATTCTGCACTAGCTTCATCAGGCTCTCCACACCCCGGTCAATGCGGGTTTGGAGCTTGCCGGTTTGGTTGCCGTTATCGGCGTAAAAACCGAGCTGGTAACCCAGCACTTTGCGCACGGCATCCTGAGAAAGCGTGCTGCTTACATTGATGCGGATTTTCTCGCCGTAATACTTCTGCCCAAACTGGATGAGCGTATTCACCACCTCCTTGCCCAGCAGCATCGCACTTACCACCAGCAGCAGATTCATGCCTTCCACCAAACCCTTGCCCTGGTCGAGGAGGCCCTGTACCGTATCCACGGTGTAGCGCAATACAAACGGGTTTACCTGCGCCGCCAAGGAGCCCACCAGCGTAAGTAGCAGCGTGCCAATCACCAGCGGCCGGTAGGGCCGGACGTACGGAAACAGGCGTTGAATAATTTCCCAAAGGCTCATGCAAAATCGGCTAGGTGAGGGGTAACCGGTTAGACGAGCTTATAAGGGTAGGGGTTATTTATAGGGCGGGTAAGCCTAGCATTATATGGGAGTAGGAGTACTCTTCAACTCAGTGGCCTAGTTTGAGGATCTGAGCTACTAGGTCATCCAGTGGACTATTCAAGCCTTAGCGTACTTCTTCAGCAAGTGGCCTAGCGCATCCCCCGTGTCAGCCTTGGGCTTGACGGTAGGTGCGCTAGGCCACTAGTATGCCGTATAATGCCCCCGGCAATAAGTGCTTAGGCGAAGTTCTCGGCTAGTATTTGCTGTACTTTGGCTTCGGTGAGAGGCTTACTTAGAAAGCCGGAGACGGGCAACTGCTCCAGCCGCTGCATGTCGCGCGGGTGCACCGAGGTGGTGAGCATGACTATCACAATGGCCTTGCGCTCGGCTAGCGGTAGTTTCTGATACGCCGCCAGAAACTCAAAGCCATCCATGAGCGGCATATTTACGTCTAGGAAGAGTAAGGACGGGCAGGTTTCGCTGGTAGCCTGGCAATGCTCATCTAACACTTGCAGCGCCTCCCTACCGTTGAGCGCCACAAGTATTTCATCGGTAAAGTTCATTCGCTCCAGAAGCTTGCGGTTGAGGTAATTCGTAGTTGGATCGTCGTCGACCAGTAGGGTACAGGGAAGCTTGCGCGACATAGGATATGTATGAGAGAACCGGTGAACAGCTGTGGCTACCGTTTGAAGTAAATAGTGAACGTAGCACCGTGGCCTACTTCGCTGTGTACTTCAATTCGGCCCCCAGCGTTTTCTACCATCCGCTTTACCATATACAATCCTACTCCTGAGCCCTCCACGTGCGTGTGCAAGCGCTGAAACATGGCGAATAATTGCCGCTCCCGAGTAAGGTCGAATCCTAGGCCATTGTCTTGCACTTCCAGTACCAAGTAGTCGGCTTCAGTCCGGGCTCGAATGTATACTTCGGGGGTTCGGTCGGGGTGATGATACTTGAGGGCATTGCTAAGTAAGTTATACACTACAGAGCGCAGATTTTTCTCCGGAAACATCACCGTCGGAACCTCCTCTACTGCTACGTGCAGGCGGCCATTTACTGCCAGCAGGAGCGGAGCCAGGTCGAGGCTGACTTCATCAATCACGGGAGCGAGAGAAACTTGGCTGGCCGGCTGGTCGTGCTCTTTTTGCAGCTTACTAACATCCGTGAGGTGCTCAATGGTACGCGTGAACCGGTCCACGGAGTCTTGCATGAGGGCCAGGATGTGAGCCACCTCATCTGAGCGGTGCTGAGCTACTAGCTCGTTCTGGAGCATGTGCAGCAACCCCTCAATGTTGGTAATAGGCGCCTTTAGGTCGTGCGAGGCGGTGTAGATGAAGTTGTCGAGGTCAACGTTGGTCCGGGTAAGTTGCGCATTGGAGGCACGCAGGTTTATGTTGAGCGCCTGCGTTTCGTCGCGGGAGGTGCGCAACTTTTTGGTTAGGCGCTGTAGGGCCAATTCCGCCAGTCGTTGCTCGTGCACATCCACAACGGTTCCCACAAACCCCTCAAACTCGCCTTGCTCACTGAAGCGGGGCGCTCCGGCGTCGCTCACCCACCGGTATATACCATCGTGTCGGCGCAAGCGGTACACCGCATGAAATGGAACACGACGCGCATTCGCGTCGAGAAAGGTCGTCTCAGCCTCCGCGGCTTCGTCGGGGTGCACGGCACTGAGCCAGCCCAGACCCAGAGCTTCGGCCTCAGTTTGACCGGTATACACGTACCACTGCTGGTTGAGATACACGCACTGACCCTGGGGGTCGTTCACCCACAACATAGCCGGCACGTTGTTGGCCATTTTCCGAAACGATTCCTCCCGTTCTTCTACCACCCGGCGTGCCAGTACCTGGTCTGTTACTTCGTGCGCAAAAACCATAATTCCATCGGAGGCACCTTGCGCGTTGAGGCGAGCCTCATACGTGAAGGTGAAATACAGCTCCTCCAGCGGGTCGCCCTCGTGGCGAGCCACCATGAGCTGCATTTCTTTGGCCACGTAGGTTTCGCCGGTGGTGTACACTTGCTGCAGCACCGCCGGAATGGGAGAGTCGGCTAGCTCTGGTAGCGCCTGCAGGGCTGGCCGGTTGAGTAAGTCACGACCCGGAAAAATAGCCTGATAAGCGGGGTTTACGAGCTGAAAAACCATCTCGGGACCCGTAAGAATGGCAATAGGAGCAGGGGCCTGCATGAATAGCTCGTGCAGTTGGCGCTGCTGGGCTTCGCGGGCCTGGCGGGCCTGCACCTGCTCCGTCACGTCGTAGGCGAAGATGGAGATGCCCACAATCTGCTCCTGCTCCCGGTAGGCCTGGTAGGTGAAGGTGAAGTACACATTAGTAGTGGTGCCGTCGGGCTGCTGCAAGTTCAGGGGCAATTCCGTACCGAAGAAGGTCTCTCCGGTCCGGTACACTGTGTCGAGCAGCTGCAGAAACCCTTGCTGGACGGTTTCGGGTAAGGCCTCTGCTACTGGCTGCCCCACAAGTTGGCGCAACGGGAACAGCTGCTGATAGGCCGCATTTACATATTCAAACCGGTGGGCCGGGCCGCGCATGAGGGCAATACAAGCAGGGGTTTGCTCGAATACCTGATAAAACGTTTCCCGCTCCCGTATCCGGCGCTGGGCTTCCTCTAGCACGGCCTGCTGGGTCCGGATAAGCTGGGTATGATTGGCTAGCAGTTCTTCATTAGAGGTTTGCAATTCCTCATTGGTAGCGGCCAGCTCCTCATTTATCACGGCTAGCTCCTCGTTAAGAGCCTGCACTTTCTCGCGGGCCTGCACCTGCTCGGTAACATCGGCTATCAGGCTGTAAAAGCCCAGCACGGTGCCGTCTTGCACATCAGGCACGTAGCTGGTGTGAATGTGCCGCACAAAGTCGTGGCGGTAGGGCATGGTCAGGTCGAACTCCAGCCGTTCTCCCGCCAGAGCCCGCTCTATGTAGCTCCGGGCCCGCTGGTAGGCTTCTTCACCTAAAACACCCTGCACCGGCTGATCTACAAACTCATCTGCCGAGAGATTAAACCACGACTCATAGGCTTGATTGGCAAACTGGTAACGATGGTTGCGGTCCACGTAGCTGATAAGCACGGGCAGGGCATTCGTTAGCAACTTCAGACGCTTTGAAACGGCCTCACTTTGCTGACGGGCAACTACTTGCGCCGTTACTTCGAAGGCAAACACCACCACTCCGTTAATGTGACCGGCGTCATCGTAGCGAGGTTGCTGAATGTAGTTGAAATACCGGTCTTCCAGTTCCCCGTCTTCGTTCCGCGCCACCGGAATCAGAATCTCCTGCTCTTTGTGAGTAATGCCCGTGTCAAATACCTGCCGCAGCGTCCGGTATACTTCGTGGTCAGCAATTTCGGGCAGGGCCGCCAGAATGGGCTTACCCAGCAGCTCCCGGCCCGGAAACAGCTCTTGGTAAGAAGGGTTTACCAACTCATACACCAAGCTAGGCCCATTTAGTATGCAGATGGCGGCGGGAGCTTCCATAAATAGGCTGGATAGCCGGGCCTCCTCACGCCTAGCCGACGCAATGGCTAAGTGGTCTGATTGCCGGCGGGCTTCCTCCTGCACTCTTTCTGTCACATCAACTACCCGGTGCAGAATGTGCTGCACAGTGCCTTGGTCATCGAGCACTGGCGTATTAAGCGGAAGCCAGTGGCGCTCTACAAACTGGCCCGGATGGGCGGGGTCAGGCAAATCGTACCGCAGCCGGGCCATTTCATGGGGTTTGCCCGTAGCTAGCACCTGCTCCAGCGAAGCACGCAAGTTGCCTAATGACTGCACCTCAGGGCCGGCTTCGCTTTCTGAGAATACTTCTAGCACTGACTGGCCTAGGAGTGCTTCCCGCGTTGTGAGCGTGGTAGCAACATAGGCGTCGCTGACGGCTTCAATTACCAGGGAAGGGGAAAGTAGCAGATAAGCCCCCGGCAACGCATTAAAGACGGGAAACAGTCCTGACAGATCAGACCCGGAAGAAGCAGGATTCATGGGTAATTGATAACGAAGGCGTTACGTACGCAAGCTACTGGGGCACCGGATAGCTAGGGAGCAACTGAAGGGGCAAAGATGGACTTTTAGGTACAAACTAGAATTTGCCGCTCTGGGTTTAGCAGCTCGGCGGCCGAGGCGGTATACGCATAGTACACGAAGGCAGAGGCTAGAAAAGAAACCTTTTCGCACGAAGTTGGGAATGGGGCGCAACGCTTGGGCTATTCCGGTTACTTTAGCTACCAAAGCTTCCTTCCTCCTTATAACTCCATGAATACACTAACTCTACTCACCTTAGCCGGCAGCTTGGCGGTTGCGGCTCCTTCTCTTGCGCAGCAAACCGAGAAGTTGGATCAGGCTGCCCTTGCTAAGATCAAAGACGAAGGCCTGAACCGTTCGAAAGTGATGGAAACGGCCTTTTACCTAACGGATGTATGCGGCCCGCGCTTGGCCAACTCAGAGGGCCTGCAGCGCGCCAACGAGTGGACCAAGAAGCAGCTCACCAGCTGGGGCTTGGTGAAAGCCAACGTGGAGCCCTGGGGCACTTTCGGCCGAGGCTGGGACATTGAAAAGTCATACGTGGCCATGACGGCGCCGTACTATCACACTCTCATTGGGGCTCCCAAGGCTTGGACGCCCAGCACCAATGGTACCCTCAAAAAGCAGGTAATAGTAGTGAAAGCGGCCACCGAAGCCGACCTCGATAAATACAAAGGCCAGCTGCGCGACAAAATTGCTTTGCTGGAGGTGCCAAATCCACCGAAGCCTTCCTTCGAGCCTGATGCCAAGCGCTACACCGACGACGAGCTGCGCAAGATGGCGGAGAAGCCCGCGGCCCCTGCGGCCAACGCTACGCCAGATGCCGACCGCATGGCAACCTTCCGGGCCCGGGCAGCCCTGCGGACCAAGCTCACCGAAATGCTTCAGACCGAGGGAGCCGCGGCGGTGCTGAGCACCCGTGGTGGCTCCGATGGTACGTTCTTTACCTCAAACGGCGCCCCCTATGCCGCCGATGCCAAACCCGTGCTGCCCGAGCTGGAAATGGCCCCCGAAGACCAACTGCGCCTGATTCGTCTTTCGGAAGCCGGCATTCCGGTAGAGATTGAGCTGGAAACTCGCACCCGCTTCCAGGATAAGGACCTGAAAGGGTACAACGTGGTAGCTGAAATTCCGGGCACTGACAAAAAGCTGAAGAACGAAGTGGTAATGCTGGGCGGGCACCTCGACTCCTGGCACGCCGCTACTGGTGCTACCGACAATGCCGCCGGTTGCGCCATCATGATGGAAGCCGTACGCATCATCAAAGCCACTGGTGTGCAGCCGCGCCGTACCATCCGGATTGCCTTGTGGGGTGAGGAGGAGCAGGGGTTGTTTGGCTCGCGCAACTACGTGAAAAACCACTTCGCCGACCCCGCCACCATGAAGCTGCTGCCCGAGCACGAGAAGCTGGCCGCTTACTTCAACCTCGACAACGGTGCTGGTAAAATCCGCGGTATCTACGCGCAGAGCAATGAAGCCGTGATGCCCATCTTCCAGCAGTGGCTGCAGCCCTTCGCCGACCTGGGTGCTACCACCGTATCACCGCGTAACACCGGCGGCACCGACCACCTCTCGTTTGATGCCGTAGGCCTGCCTGGCTTCCAGTTCATCCAAGACCCCCTGGACTACGGCACCCGCACTCACCACACCAACATGGACACTTACGAGCGCCTGCCCGCCGAAGACCTGAAGCAGGCTTCTGTGCTGGTAGCTTCCTTCGTGTACCAAGCCGCTATGCGTGACCAAAAGCTACCCCGCAAGCCGTTGCCCGCCGCCAAGCCGGAAGCACAACGCCTCTAGGCCAGTTAGATAATTAATGCAGAAGCCCCGCTAGACGCTATCTAGTGGGGCTTCTGTTTTTATAAGTACCGTTGATTGGTCTAGCCGCGTAATTAACACGGCATCCAGTAATCTATTCGCACTAGCTTGTCCTTGTCGAAGAACAGGATCCAGCCGTCGTCGCTGGGGGTACTGCCCGTGGCTAGCTCAACGGCCGTCAGTTCGCCTAAGTCTTGCACGTTGATCGTGTGCCGGTTCTTTACCGCTTGGGGAAATTTTTGGGCCACCTCTTGCAGCGTCGTAGTTTGGCTGAGGTGCAACGCAGGGGTGTGCAGCGCCAACTTTGGGTTGTTGCGGAAGTCCAGCGTCCCGATCACAGCCGTGTCGCCGTACACTTCCAGCAGGCTGTGTTTAAAGTAAGCGTAGGTAAACTTCTTGTCGAAGTACGAGACGCATACCTCATCCATATTGGGCGCAACCAGGCTATCGGGCTGGCCTAGCAAGCGGTACAGCTCGGCTGTTTTCCCAAGCAACGGCTGCTTGCCATTGATGGTGGTAGCTTTCCAATCAATGTATTCGCCGGGAGCGTAGGCCATTTCCTCTTCCACCGCTGCGGTATCAGCAGACCCAGCTGCGTTGGGTTTAGCCGTTTCAATGGCCGCCGCTTTCCGCGAGCCGGACTCCTGACACCCCGCCAGCGCTAGGCCACTCAAGGCGCCGGCCACCAAGCACGTGGTGAGGGTATGTGAAAACTGCGTCATGGGGCTAGCTCAACGTTTGTTTAAAAAGCTTAAGGGTCCGGTCCCAAGCCAGTTTAGCGGCTTCGGCGTTGTAGCGGGCGGGTGAGGAGTCGTTGTTGAAGGCGTGGTTTACGTTGGGGTACACAAACTGCTCGTAGTGCACACCAGCTGCTTTCAGGGCGGCTTCGTAGGCCACCATACCAGCATTTACCCGCTCATCGAGGCCAGCGTAGTGTAGCATGAGGGCAGCTTTGATGTTAGGCACTTGCTCAGCTGGGGGCTGGGTACCGTAGTAGGCCACGGCAGCGTTTAGTTTGGGGTCGTGGGTGGCGAGGCTATTGGCCATAGCCCCACCCCAGCAAAAACCCACGCAACCCGTTTTGCCATTGGAGTCGGGGCGGGAGCGCAGATAGGTTAAGGCCGCCAGGTAATTATTCAGATTCTGCTGCTTATCAAGCTTACCAATAAGTGCGCGGCCTTCATCCTCATTAGTGGGCGTGCCGCCAAATACCGAGAGAGCATCTACGCCCAAGGCTAGGTAGCCTGCGGTAGCCACGCGGCGGGTTACGTCTTTGATGTGGGGCGTGAGCCCCCGATTTTCGTGAATTACAACTACGGCCCCGCGCTTTTTCTTACCCTTGGGGTGCACCAAGTAGCCCTTCATGGTCACCCCAGCGTCGCCGGGCCAGGTCACGTCTTCCGTTACCAGGTTGTTGTCGTCGGCAGCTACGGTGGCGGCGTTTGCGTAACCGGGTTCCAGTACGGCCAGCGCCGCAGCCGCCAGGGCCGTGCCGCCGGCCAGCTTCACTAGCCGCTCCATAAACTCCTTGCGGGTGAGCGGAGCGTGGGTGTACTCGTCGAAGAGGTTAATAATGCGCTGATCCATTGGTAGTAACAAAGGTGGGGGGAGAGTATGTAAGGTAATTACTGGCTAGGTAGTAGCTCAGCTAGCCCCGTAAGGCTTACTCTTCTTCTCGGTGTACCGTGGCTGGGCTGAAGGCGGGCACGCAAATAGACCAGTACTCGCACTCCGCCTCAAAGGGGTTGGAGTAGCGTACCCGGGCCCCGGCCTTAATCAGCAACGATTCGCCCGCGCCCAACTCAATCACGTCGCCATCCACCTCAAACCGCTTGCGACCCCGCACCACTATCGTTACCTCATCGAACTCAGGACGCTGGTGCGGCTCGCTCCAGTGTGGTGGTGCCACCATGTGGGCTACGCTGTACTGCCCGGTGCCCGTGCTGGCCTGGCCAATGTGCTCTTCAATGAGCTTGCCGTCGGTGGTAGGAACTACAAAGGGGTGTTGCTGCCGGAAATAGCGTTTCTCAGACATAGGGGAGGGGCAAACAAAGAAAGTGAAGGGCAAAGAAGGCGTGGCAGACCTACTTAGTAGCGCAGGGGCCTTTGGTGAAACTCGTTACGCCGGCATTGGTGGCTGTGCACGCGTTACCATACGTTTTACCATCGCAGCCACACACGGGGTCGTACTGCATGGTGCACATGGCGTCTGGGTTGATTTTGCTGGGGTCTATACAGGGTTTTTGGGCCGTAGCGGGAACAGGCCGCTGGCAGGTGGCCAGCAAAGGCAGGAGGGCAAGAGCCGTCAGGAGGGTTTTCATGGCGCAATCAACTAGAGAGTTGGCAAGAAATCAATAAATCCGTTCTCCATACGCTACTCTGCGCTTTTGCGAGGACGCGATACAAATATTTTGCAGCAACTATTTTTGCCCGAATACTATAACCTGGGCTGCGGAGCTTCGTATAGTTTGAACACTGGTACCTACATGCTCAGGCCGGAAAGCGCAAGGCTACCCCCTGATAGGCCTAGGACCTTGAATCAGAATTTACATTTTTCACTCCCTTTCTCTCTCCACTATTATGTCGTATCACGAAGAAGAAGACAACTCGGGTAAAATCCTCCTCGCTGCTCTTGCTGGTGCTGGCGCCGGTATCATTGCTGGCCTGTTGATGGCTCCCGATAAAGGCAAAGCCACTCGTGAAAAGCTCGGCGCTACGGCTACGAAATACAGCGGCCAACTGGGCGAACAACTCTCGAAATACGGCGAAGACCTCGACTCTCGCTTCAAAGGCTATATCGAAAAGCTCGAAGATCTCGGCCTGACTGGTGCCGGCAGCAAACTGAAGCTGAAAGGCAACTGGGATGAGGCTAAAGGCAAGCTGAAGCAGCAGTACGCGCAGCTCACCGACGAAGACCTGGAGTATGCTGAAGGCCAAGGCGACGAGCTGGTAGGCCGTCTGCAGAACAAGCTCGGCAAAGCCAAGAGCGAAGTAGTAAAACTGCTGAACGACCTGTAGGCCACTCAGCTAAGTAAAAAAGCCCCTGCTTTCTTTGGAGAGCAGGGGCTTTTTTTAACCGACGCACTGCTGAATTTGTATATAGAGCGCGGGGTATAGATAACGCTCCTGACCGTTCACTCACTAACCGTTTACTTCCATGCAAGACACGAAAGGTAAAGTTATTTTCTCCCTACTGGCGGGAGCCACTGCTGGCATTGTAGCAGGTTTATTGCTGGCTCCCGAAACGGGTGACGAAACGCGGTCGGGCCTGAAAAAATCAGCCTCGAAGCTCGGCGACGACCTGAACAAGTTGTTGAAGGATGGGCTTTCCCGCTTGAACTCCCTGAAAGCTGATGCACCCGTGTCTGACCAGCAGCAGGCCGACCGCTCGGCCGCCGACAACTTGCTTAGCTCATTGGATAGGCCTAGCGGCCCCTCCGTTTCCGAGGCCGGCTTCACTCACGACGGTGACTCTGATTACGATGGAATTGGGAGTGACGTACGGCACCATCCGGGCTCCATTCACTAACTTTTTTTGCGCAGCTTGTAACCTTACTCGCACAGCCTCGTTAAAGAATATACAAACCAGCTTAAAAGAAGACTGGAGAAGGTATTGAAGTAAAATTGCCGACCGTAGAGCTTCTGACAGGATCTGGTCAAACAACCCGTCAGTAAAATCGTACGCTGTCCATCGCACATTTCTTCAGTATCCCCTGTCGGAATGGTAAGTTGTTTTGTGTTTTATAAAGGAAAGCCTCCCGCATTTATTGTAGCGGGAGGCTTTCTGACTTTATAGGGTTTCGGTAAGGGTAGCTGTAATGGCCTAGAAAAAAATATCAGGAATTTTTAAGGCTACCGTAACCTTACCTGTTGGGCTCCGTTAAAGAATACATAACCAGCTTGATAGAAGTTGGACACGCACCTGTCGTAAAATTGCCGGCTGTAAAGCTTCTGCCAGGAAATGGTTTAACATTCCTGAGAGTAAAATTTACTTGCCCATCGCAAGCTTCCTCAGGCAAAGGCTGTTCAACGGACCAATAAGTTGCTTATAACAGAAAGCCTCCCGCCATTCAATAGCGGGAGGCTTTCTTATTTCTAGGCCACCTAGGTTTACGCTTCCGCCTCTGGCTTGGGCGCATTTTCTGACTTGGTGTACTCCGGCTTCATCTGCGGGAAGAACAGCACGTCTTGGATGGAGTTGGAGTTGGTCATGATCATGCTCAGGCGGTCGATGCCAATGCCTAGGCCAGCTGTGGGCGGCATGCCATACTCCAGAGCACGTAGGAAGTCCTCGTCAAGCACCATAGCTTCGGTGTCACCGCGCTTGCCCAATTCCAGCTGCTCCTCAAAGCGGGCCCGCTGATCGATGGGGTCGTTGAGCTCCGAGAAGGCGTTGCAGATTTCCTTGCCGTTGCAAATAGCCTCGAAGCGCTCTACCAAGCCGGGCTTGCTGCGGTGCTTCTTCGCCAGCGGCGACATTTCTACGGGGTAGTCGGTAATGAACGTAGGCTGGATCAGCTTGGGCTCCACGTGCTCCCCAAAAATCTCGTCGATGATCTTGGCCTTGCCCATGCTGGGGTCGAGGCCTACTTTCAGGTCTTTAGCCGCAGCGCGCAGTTCTTCTTCGTTCTTGCCGTCGATGTTGAAGCCCGTGTAGTGCTCAATGGCCTCGGCCATGGTGAAGCGTTTCCAGGGGCGCTGGAAGTTGATAACATTCTGGCCTACCTGCACTTCGGTTTTGCCGTGCAACGTCAGGGCTACGCGCTCTACCATTTCTTCCACCAGATCCATCATCCAGTAGTAGTCTTTGTAGGCCACGTACAGCTCCATCTGCGTGAACTCGGGGTTGTGGAAGCGGCTCATGCCCTCGTTGCGGAAGTCCTTCGAGAACTCGTACACGCCATCAAAGCCTCCTACAATCAGGCGCTTCAGATACAACTCGTTGGCAATGCGCAGGTAGAGCGTCATGTCCAGTGTGTTGTGGTGCGTCTTAAAGGGACGAGCGGCAGCACCACCGTACAAGGGCTGCAGGATGGGCGTTTCCACCTCCATATAGCCTTTGTCGTTGAGGTAGTTGCGCATGGCTTGTACCAGTTGGGTACGCTTCACGAAAGCGTCGCGCACGTGCGGGTTTACTACCAGGTCCACGTACCGCTGACGGTAGCGCTGCTCTGGATCGGTGAAGGCGTCATATGTTGTTTCTTGTCCAGTGGCTTCATCTACTACACGACGAACCACGGGCAAAGGGCGCAGGCTCTTGCTCAGCAGCGTGAAGCCGGTTACGTGCACAGAGGTTTCCCCCACCATGGTCTTGAACACGTGGCCTTTTACGCCCACAAAGTCACCGAGGTCTACTAGCTTCTTGAAGACGGTGTTGTAGAGTTCTTTGTCCTCACCTGGGCAGATTTCGTCGCGGTTAATGTAGAGCTGAATGCGGCCCGAAGCGTCTTGTAGTTCCGCGAAGGAGGCCTTGCCCTTCACCCGAATCGACATGAGGCGGCCAGCCAGGCTCACGTCCTGGAAGTTATTCAGCTCGGGGTGGTAGTTGTCGTGAATCTCCTGGGCGTAGAAGTTCACGTCGAACAGCTCCGATGGGTAGGGCTCGATACCGAGCTTCTGAAGCTCTTCTAATTTATTGCGACGAATTAACTCCTGTTCGCTGAGGTGCTGCATGGGTCGGGGCGTAAAAGCAAGGCCCTCCAGGGGCCGTAAAAGTCAAGCTGCAAAAATAGCGCGGCCAGAACACTTATTTGCATAAACCAGTGAATTGATAGATAGTTGGGTGGCCTACAAGCAAAAAGCGCCACCCTAGGAGGGTGGCGCTTTGGTGTATATGGAGTAGGACTACAAAAGATCAAGTAAGGAGCTTACGCTGCTACGCGCATAGTAGGCTCCTGATCCATCAAGATGGGCTCGATGCGCGAATGCAGGCGGTCTTCCACGAAGGAATGCTGCAGGTGCTTCGGCAACTCGGCCACCATCTTCTGGTAGCGCTCCAAGCCCATGGCCTTCGCCACGTACGTCTCGTGAATACCGTTGAGGTAGCTCACAATATCCAGCAGCGACTGGTGGAAAAGCTTGAAGTCAATCTCGGCCTCCACGTAGCGCTCAATCTCGCGGCTGGTCTGCGAAATCTGCAGGCGGCCTAGCAAATCGAAGACAGTAGTGTAGCCCAGGCGCCAGGTAATCTGCTGCCAGTGTGAAGCCGTCCACTTATCGAGCACCTTGCCAGTCTTCTGGCTACGGAGCGCGGTGTTGGGGTTAGCCTGCACCTGCTGGCGCGTCCACTGGGCCTTCATCTTACGCGTAGTGCGCAAGAACTGGCCAATCTGGGCTTGGGCATCAATCTCCTTACCGGCAATATGCAGCCCAGCCTTATAGCCAGCCAGCGGCAAGCGGTGAATGCTAAAGTCGCCGTAGGTACCGGCAGCATAGAATGAAACCGGACGCGGATAAGCATTGCGCACTACCAGGCGGCCTACCTCACGGCGGATCAACGAAGGATTATTGCTGCGCACACCAGCCGTGTACAGGAAGGCCTGTAAGCCAGCCATGATGGTGTGGTAGGCCTGCGGGAAAGTCCAGTGCAGGGCGTTGCGCAGGTAGTCTTCGTCACCGAGCTCTGCGGTTGCGCGTAGGGCATACTCAGTGCTCCAGCACGCGTGCAGCAGCTTGGCAATAGCCTGCTCATCGGCTTCTACTAGCTCAGCCTGGTGAGCCCGAAAGAAGGGGAGATGCTGTAGGCCACCCAGCGCGTCGTCGCCCTGCTGAATGTGATAGTTGATTGCAAAGAAGTAGTTAAGGAACACCTGGGCCGGAATGGATTTGCGCCACGTTTCCTCAGCCTGCTTCTGCTCCTCCGTTACGAGAGGAATGATTGGAGTTTCCATGTTCATCGTCGTCATGCTAAGTAAACAGGTAGAAGGCATTTTGAGTTCTTATTTGCTAAGTTTTTTGACAGTTAAATACTTATCATAAGTAGTTGATTATAAATTATTTAAAAAAATAATTTCAATGATGATGCAATGGGTGAATTTTAGATTATTTGCTAATTTAAATAGCTTAAGAGTGCTAAGCAAGTGAGGATACAGATTTGTTAGCTACACTGATACCAAAAGACGCAAAAAAGCCCCTTGTACTATTGTACAAGGGGCTTTACTAGCAAGGGCTAGTGGCCTAGATCTTAGATTTGATCCTTTAAGACGGCTACGGCTTCACGTAGCGTGATGTCTTTCTTTAAAGGCTTAGTAAAGCGCGAGGCACGGTTCACTTTAATCGTGTCGGCTCCTTGAGCACGCAGGTCAACTGCCAGCGGGGCAATAGCCATAACTGGAGCGGCATTTTGGATGGCTTCGTACTTATCCGACTCCACCTTAGCTTGCTGTTGCTCAGCCCGGTAAGAAGCCAGCTTCAACGATACTTTCGTGTCATCCTTACGCTTCACCATGCGCTGTACCATACCCGAGAGCTGCTTGAAGCTAGGGCTAGCGGCAACACGCGTTGAGCTGGCCTGCTTCAGCTTGTCAATAGCCGGAGCATTGCTCCAGGCGCGGTAACGGGCTGGGCTGATTTCATCCCACTTCAGTGGGTAGTCAGACTCTTTCTCGCCCTGGTCGAGGTAGCTATAAGCGTCGGGCAGCACGATGTCAGGAATAACACCTTTGAACTGAGTAGAGCCACCATTGATGCGGTAAAACTTCTGCGTAGTCAGCTTCAGCGAGCCGAAGGGCTTGATGCTGTTGAACTCAGCAGGCATTGCGTCATCGAGGTCGAAGATGCGCTGCACGGTGCCCTTACCATAAGTGCTGGCCGAGCCCATAATTACGCCACGCTTGTAGTCCTGCATAGCAGCTGCCAGAATCTCAGAAGCGGAAGCGCTGTATTTGTTAACCAGCAATACCAGCGGACCGCCATATTGCACGCGTGGGTCCTTGTCGTTGTAAACGCTGGCGGCACCCTGGCCACCACGAACTTGTACAATTGGGCCACTCTCAATGAATAGGCCAGCCATTTCTACGGCATCCTGCAGAGAGCCACCACCGTTGAAGCGCAGATCAAGCACAACACCTTGTACGTTCTCTTGCTTCAGCTTTTCCAGCTCTTTCTTTACGTCGTTGGCTGAGCTGCGGCTGCCGCTGTCGTTAAAGTCAGCGTAGAAGGTAGGTAGCTTGATGTAGCCAATCTTCTTGCCACCATCATTGATAGTAGCCGACTGCGCGTAGGTTTCTTCAATCACTACCACATCCCGGATGATGGAAATGATCTTGGTGCTGGCGTCAGGCTTTTTCACCGTCAGGCGGACTTCCGTGCCTTTCTTGCCCTTGATGAGCGATACAGCTTTGTCAAGGCGCATGCCTTCAACCGATACCGGCTCAGCTGGGCCCTGCGCAACTCGCATAATGATGTCGCCGGCTTTCAACTCACCCTGACGGTATGAGGCACTGCCGGGAATGATGTCGCTAACCTTAATTTGGCCATCTTTCTCCTGCAGAGAAGCACCGATACCCTCGAAACGGCCGGTCATGGCCTGATCAAAGGTTTCCTTGTCACGAGGCGCGAAATACTCCGTGTGAGGGTCATAGGTGTTGGCAATGGTATTGGCATACGTAGCCAAACGGTCATTGGCATCGGTCTGCTGCAGGTCGCGGAAGTAGTCATCGAAATACTTCTGTACGCGCTTGCGGGCTTCGGCCTCCATCTGCTCGGGCGTGCGAGTAGGCTCTGAAGTAGTAGCGGCCGAAGGAGTGGCAGCGGTAGAAGCCAGCGGCTTATCTTTTTTCTTCGACTGCTCATCCATCATTTCTGAAACGCGCACCATGGTCTGGTACTTCAGGAACTTGCGCCACTCTTCACGCTGAGCAGCAGCATTAGCAGGGAAAGTAGTTTTGTCTGGCTCGGTCTCGAACGACTCCTCCGTGGTGAAGTCGAATGGCTTAGCCAAGATGTCGTGGTACAGCGTCTGCACATCTTTCACGCGCTGGTCCATAAGCTGAGTGCTCAGATCCAAAAACTCGTGTGTGCCGCGCAGCACCTGGTTGTCAATATCGCTTTGATACTTGCGCAACTGATCAACATCAGATTGCAGCAAGAATTTTTTGCTGGAGTCAAGGCGCTTCAGGTACAAGTCGAACACCCGCTTAGAGAAGGCATCGTCAATTTTTTCGGGCTGATAGTGCGCCGCGCTCAGACCCTGCAGCATGGCCTTAATCAGTACCTCGTCTTTCTGCGGTGTGCGGGCATCATTACGCTGATACAGCTTATAGGAGGCCAGCACGAATACTGCCAGCAGCACCGAGGCGTATAGGCCTATCTTAATTCGAGTGGAGGACATGAAGAGTCGTGATGAAATGGAGAAAATTCAAACGTACGCCAGAAGCCTACTAGCGCTTTACGCGCTCTAATTAGGGCTTGTTGTACTTAAAAACGCTGCGAAGCAATAAATAAGTGCCCAACTCTAGAGTGCAGGGTGAAAAAGAGTAAAGTTTAGATATACGCCTGCTTCAATAAAGAGTCTAGGCCAGTAGCAAGTGCAATTTACCTGCCTAAAACAAAGAAGCACCGAAAAAGTGAGTACTCCATGAAGCCGCATTTAAAAAATGCTATACAAACAAAAAGGCCCTTCCCCCGGAAGGGAAGGGCCTTTTTTAACTGAGCGGTTAGTACCGTCTAGTAACGACGTACTTTGTCGCCGTTGTTACGACGGAACTCGTCTTCGAAGTAGCGGGCATCATCGTCGTTGCGGTGTTTTACACCCATTACAATGTTACCTTCTTTGATGTCGCTTTCGTACTCAGCGGCATGCTCTTCAGGAATACCCGAGCCTACCAAAGCACCTACTAGGCCACCCGTCAGACCACCGGCACCTGCGCCAGCCAGAGCGGCGGCAATAGGACCAGCAATTACGAGGCCTAAGCCTGGCAGAGCTACTGAAGTACCGATAGCGGCAATAGCACCAATTACAGCACCAGCAGTGCCACCGATGGCCGAACCTACGCCAGCACCTTCCATAGCTTTATCGCCCAGATCGGTGTCAGGCGTGTTATCGCCGAAGTGACGCTTACGCGTGTCGTCCGACATCAGTACGTTCACATCGTCTTTCGAGTAGCCACGCGAAGAAAGCGACTGGTACGCACGCTCGGCGCTGTCACGGTCACGGAAAGTACCATAAGTAGTCGAACCCGAGCTCGAACCGTAGGTAGTGTTGCTGCCAGTTACAGCACGGCCAGCATCACCAGCAGCGTTTTGTACAGCATCAATGCCAGCACCTACTGCAGCACCTGCCGAGCCAGCAATAGCTGCACCCTTAGCAGTGGCATCGTGGTCGTGGTGAGGGTTGTTGTCGCCAGAGTTGGTCAGGGGGTAGTTAGAGCTACCGGTAGTAGAACCGCTTACGCTAGAGTCACCAGTGGATGAGTTACCCATGTTGCCGCTAGAGTTGCTTTCGCTACCAGTGCCATAGCCAGAACCGGCTGAGCCAGTACCGTAGTTTGCGCCTGAACCTGTGCCGCTATTCGTGGGGTTGATTGAATCGTTGGTGTTCATGAGGTGGGAAGTAAAATGAATGAATAGGAGAGAGTAACCACCTGCTGTCGTACAAATTTTGGAAAGGAAAGTACAACAGCGGTTTCAGAATAGCTTAACGGGAGGCATTAAGCAGGGGTTACATAAAATTTGGCTCTTTCTCTCTACTATTCACTTATGCTAGGCCACCTATGTGAAGAGTAATTATTTAAGAATCAGGCAAATTGCTTAAAGTTGTCTTCGTTTTGCCAAAAGGCCCGGCATTCTTTCCGTAACTCTTTTAAAAAGCCTTCTTGCTGTTTCAGGCTTCGCCATTCACCTAGGCCTAGCCGTTCGCACAGTTTATAGAAGTTGTCGCCCTGGCCCTTGGAGCCCTCTACCTTTACTAGGCAGCTGAGAATAGGCCGGCCAGCTTGAAACTCATTTTCAGAAATCTCCGCTAGCAGCTCGTTCAAGCCAGCTTTCTCGTGGGAAATATCCAGGTTCAGGCCTAGCTCGGCTTCCTGTACTAAGTTGAGGTAGCTAGTGGTGCCCACCTGGGTGCGGGCAAAACGGATTAAATGGCTGCGTACTCGGCCGATCATGAGCAAAATGGAATAGGGGAGCGGAATCTACCAAAAAAAAGCGCCCGTCCAATCAACAGTAAGTTGAAAGGACGGGCGCCCGCTAACCAAAATTATGCCGTTAAAGACAAAACCCTATTTCCGACGCTTACGGCGGTTCATCTCTTTTTGAATTAGCAGAAACTCTCGGCTGGTTTGACCCGCAATGGCAGTGTTCTCATCGGCCCGCCGGAGCAGGTAGGGCATAACGGCTTCTACAGGTCCGTAGGGTACATATTTGGCCGTATTATACCCTGCATTTGCCAGGTTATAAGTGAGGTTATCGCTCATGCCATACAGCTGAGCAAACCAAATGCGCTGGTCGTTGGGCTGTAAACCTTTTTCCTGCATCAGTTCGGTCAGGAGTAAAGAACTAGCCTCGTTGTGCGTTCCCGCGCAGATGCTGATGTGGTCAGCATGCTCTACGCAGTACCGCAGCGACTCATTGTATAAGTCGTCGGTGGCTTGCTTGGTGGGGTTAATAGGATTGCTGCGCCCTTGTTGTTGTGCCACGCGCGCTTCTTTCTCCATGTAGGCACCCCGCACCAGCTTACCGCCCAGGAAATAGCCACCTTTCACGGCTGCCTCATAGGCGCTCTTAATAGCCTCGAGCCGGTCTTGACGGTAAAGCTGGTAGGTATTCCAGACGATGGCCGACTCCCGGTTGTAGCGCTGCATCATCTCGTAGGTGAGCTGGTCAATGGTTTCCTGGAACCAGCTTTCCTCCGCATCTACAAACACACGCACCCCATATTGGTGGGCCCGGGCGCAAATAGCATTGATGCGTTTCTTGCTTCGCTCGAAACTAGCCTGCTCAACAGCAGAAAGCGGCGCACCAGCCTGCACCTTCTCTAGAATCTTGCTGTCGGCTAGGCCAGTAACTTTAAATACGGAGAACGGAATGTGCTGAGACCGGTGCGCCATATCCAGCGTAGCCAAAATCTCCGTTGTGGTATCATCAAAGCTCTTGTCGCTGCCTTCTCCCTCTACGGAGTAGTCGAGGATGGTGCCAATGCCGTAACGGCCAAGCTCCTGAATTACGGGCAAGCATTCTTGAATGGTTTCGCCACCGCAGAACTGCTCAAAAATGGAGTTCTTAATCAGAAACTTGGTGCCGGGCAGGCTCCACTTAAGAGCCGTTTTCATTAGCCCGCCGCCGGTCTTTACCAGCGAGTTGTTATTCATGGCCGCGAATAGCGCATACATTTTGCGCAGTTCGCCATCGGATTTGGCAGCAAAGGCAACAGCAGTGTCGTCGAAAGACAGCTGCGGGGCATGGGTTACAGACATCGGGTGGTACGTTGAGCGCAGAATGGGTGAGTTTCGCGGTGTGAAGATAGCCGTAAAACACCGTTTCAGCGGGGATAGTTACCCTCACAACCGGCTCTCCTCAGGAATTTCTGCTACCTAGGCCACTACACGAGCGAAAGCACCCGTCTGAAAGCGCTACCACCCACGCTAGGCCACCACCAACTCAGCAACTGTTAATCCAGAAGCTGAGTTGAGGCTACCTGTGCTTCCGATGAGCGGCTGGCGCGACGATAAATGTGGGCACCCGATTTACCGTTGGCATCCTCTATGAGTAGGCGGTTGCCCGAAACCGAGTAGAACTGGTTGCTGCGGTACCCCCGGTAGATAATCATGTGGCGGAAAGGGCGCTTGCGGTCAGTGGCATGTATAGCCCGCCGCACCGAAAAGGCGGCGGCACTACGCAAGGCACCATCTTCGTAGAAGCGTGCGCGCCCGCGGCGGTCAAAATCAACCCATACCCGGTGGCCTGTGGAGGCCGGCGTAACGCTTGGGGTAGCTTCTGCGGTGCTTTCAACCCATTCCCAACGACCGACTAATTGTTCTTCGGCAGTAGGCAGCGAATCGCGGCTGCAAGCACTAGTAAAAAGCATAATTCCTGATCCGAGCGTGAGCAATACACTACGAACAACGGAGCACATATATAGAATAGAAGTTAAGTTGCAGTAGTATGAGTAGGTAAAGCATAAAATAGTTGCATCAAAGCAAGCTATTTTTGCTTGATTTTCCGCCTTTCAGGAAGGTATTTCTTGAAATAAGAACCAATGTTTTGAATAGTACTCTCTTTATTGGGCCAGAAGCGCTTTCCGCCGTCGCCGAAATGGCGCGCCGGCCAGCCGTAAGCCAGATTTGGGTGCTGGCCGACTCTAACACGGCTCGGCAGTGTTACCCTCTGCTGAAACCGCATTTACCAGCTGAACACACCCTCATTGAGATTGCCGCGGGGGAGGAATACAAAACCCTCGCTACCTGCGAAACCGTGTGGAGCCAGCTGACCGAGCAGCGTGCCGACCGTTACGCGCTGCTGCTAAACCTAGGTGGGGGAGTGGTAACCGATTTAGGAGGTTTTTGCGCAGCGCTCTACAAACGCGGTATCCGCTTTGTGCAAGTGCCCACCACACTGCTGGCCCAGGTAGATGCAAGTGTAGGTGGCAAAACCGGTGTTGACTTTCACGGCTTTAAAAACCATTTGGGAGTGTTTCAAGAGCCGGCGGCAGTTTGCATTGACCCGCGCTTCCTCGAAACCCTCGACCCGCGCCAACTCAAGTCGGGCTACGCGGAAGTGGTAAAGCATTGGCTGATTGCCGACGCAGCAGCATTTGCTGAACAACGGCAGCAAGGAATGTTTGTGGAAGACTGGACGCCCATTATTCAGGAATCAGTAGCCCTGAAGCAGCGCATTGTGGAGCAAGACCCTCTGGAGAGTGGCCTACGCAAGATTCTAAACTTTGGGCACACCGTAGGCCACGCCCTCGAAAGCTACCTGCTGCTACAGCCGGGCCGCGAGATTTTGCACGGCGAAGCTGTGGCCGCGGGCATGGTATGCGAAGCGTGGCTTAGTCACCACAAAGGGTTGCTCAGCCCCGAGGAGCTAGGCAGAATTGAGACCTTCCTGTTCTCCATCTATGATAAGGTGCAGTTCGTGACGTTGGAAACCGATGCTATTGCGGACCTTGCCCGCCAGGACAAGAAAAACGCCGGGTCTGTTATCAACTGCACGCTGCTACAAGCCATTGGCCAGGCCGTGTACGACCAGCCTGTTACAGTAGCCGAAATAGCGGAGTCATTGCGCTATTACCACCGTCTGTAATCCCTAGGCCAGTTACCTCGCTACTGGTAGTCAGCTTTATTTGATTTTTCATGGGCCCGGGCTGCTGCTATGGGCCGTAACGAATACGTATCATCAACACGTCAATTTCTCTTTCCTGGACCGGGGCACCCCTGCGCGGAACAGCCCAACTGCCAGCCTCCAAGAGCGAAAGCAACCGCGCCCTTATTATTCGGGCACTGGCCGGCGGTGGGCAGCTCGATAACCTCTCCGATGCCAACGACACGCAGCTAATGCAGCGCCTGTTGGCTAACCCTGAAGCGCCCATCTTCGATGCTGAAGATGCAGGCACTGTTATGCGTTTCCTGACGGCGTACCTCGCCATGACGGGCCGCCAAACAGAACTTACGGGCACCGCCCGGATGCAGGAGCGCCCCATTGGTATCCTCGTTAATGCCCTACAGGAGTTAGGAGCCCGCATTGAGTACCTAGGCCAGGAGGGCTACCCACCTCTGCGTCTGCTGGGGCGCACACCCCAACCCGCCACCGACGAGTTTACTGAGCTTACTGTGCGTGGCGACATCAGCAGCCAGTACATTTCGGCCCTGCTGATGGTGGGGCCCATGCTGGCTAGTGGCCTACGCATTTGGCTGACGGGCAAAGTTGGTTCACGGCCTTATATTCGCATGACGCAGGCGCTTATGCAGCATTTCGGAGCCCAGTGCCGCGACCTAGGAGAAGTGCTGGAAGTACGCCCACAGGCCTACCAGCCCACCGACTACACCGTGGAAGGCGACTGGTCGGCGGCGAGCTACTGGTATGCAATGGTAGCTCTTGCCCCGACTGGCTCACACATTACCCTGCCTGATCTGCGCCGCCACTCCTGGCAGGGCGACCAGGCTATTGTGGGCATTATGGAAAACTTAGGGGTGAACACGGAGTTCCTCGCAGGCGAGTCTGTGCGTCTAACGCAAACTGGCAAAACCCAAGAGTTTACCCAAGACTTCACCGATTGTCCCGACCTAGCCCAAACCGTGGCCGTCGTAGCGGCCGCTCTCGGTGTACCCGTGGTGATGACTGGCCTAGAAAGCCTTCGCATCAAAGAAACCGACCGCATTGCAGCTTTACAGCAGGAACTGGCTAAGTTTGGCGGTGCTCTCACAGATAAAGGAAATGAGCACTTCCGGGTGTCATCGCACGACTTTCAGGTAGCGGGGCAAACGGTGGCCACGTACCACGACCACCGAATGGCTATGGCCTTCGCCCCGTTAGCTATGCGCGGTCCGCTCACCATTGAGGCACCCCAGGTAGTGCGTAAATCTTACCCACAGTTCTGGAATGAGCTAGATAAGGCGGGCTTCGTCAGCTAGGCATTTCAGCTTGCTTCACTTAATAAAAAGGCCCCTACCCGTATCTTGGGTAGGGGCCTTTTTATTGGCTATGATTTCTGTAAAAACTCCTGGAAATACGCTGCTGTGTGTCGCAGGCGACTGCCGTACCAACTAAATAGCTCTCCATCTACAATCTGGATGTTGGCTTGCGGGCAAAGCGCTTGGAATTCCGCTATGTGCTTATCGCTGAAAGGATATGGCTCCGATGAAAGCAAAATATGCTGCGGCGCTGTCTTCCGTAGCTGTTCCGCGCTGATTTCGGGGTAGCGGCTTTGCGCACTGAATGCATTCTGAAAACCAGCTCGTCTCAGCAAATCATCGATAAAAGTACCGTCAGCAGCTACCATATAGGGGTTGCGCCAGATAAAATATGCCGCCGTTGGAGGCTCAGCTACTGGCGGCAGCTCCGCTAAAGAGACTTGAATCTCGCGGGCAAGAGCCTCCGCCTGCTCTTTTTGACCCGTGAGTAGACCTACGCGCCGAATCATGTCTAGGGCTTCGTCAAGCGTAGAGATGTCGCTCATCCAGACGGGATATTTGGCCGCCAGCTGCTCAATACCCTCTTGGTAGTTCTCCTCTTTGTTGCCAATAATCAGGTCGGGTTGTAACTCCTCAATCTTTTCTAGGTGAAAGTTCTTCGTGCCCCCGATAACCGTAGCGGTAGTGCGAGCCTGGGCAGGGTGAATACAAAATTTCGTTACGCCTACCACTCGCTCACCTAGGCCTAGGTCAAACAGTAATTCCGTTTGAGAAGGTACCAGGGACACAATACGCCGCGGTGGAAAGGGTACAACTACCCGCCGGCTCATTTGGTCGGTAACAGTAAGCGGCAGGCTGGAAACGGGTGGTAAGGGCATAAGAACAAGAAGAAACCAATGGAGATACCCAAGCTAGTTTAAAGAAGAAAGGACCTTACTGCCCTTGAAAAACTAGGCTAGTAAGGCCCAATCAAGTGCGGTAAGATCCTTCAGAGAATTCAGAGCTAGAACGTTGGGTTAGCTGAAGTAGCGGAAGTCGTGGCCGTCTTCAATGCGCAACAGCGTCTCGTAAATAAGCTTTGTTACGCTCTCCACATCGTCTTTGTGCACAGTTTCTACGGTAGTGTGCATGTACTTCAGCGGCAGCGAAATCAGGGCGGAGGCTACGCCGGCGTTGGAGTAGGCAAAAGCGTCCGTGTCGGTGCCGGTGGCCCGAGTAGCTGCAGCGCGCTGGAATGGAACTTCTGTCTGCTGGGCCGTCTCGATAATCAGGTCGCGCAGGTTGTTCTGCACGGCCGGACCGTAGGTGATAACGGGGCCTTTACCGCAGAAAATATCCCCTGAGGTCTTCTTCTCATACATCGGCGACTGAGTATCGTGGGTTACATCGGTGATGATAGCCACGTCGGGCTTGATGCGGTGCGCTATCATTTCGGCTCCGCGTAGGCCTATCTCCTCCTGCACGGCATTCACAATGTAGAGGCCGAAGGGCAGCTTCTTGTCGTTTTCCTTCAGCATGCGGGCCACTTCCGCAATCATGAAGCCCCCAATGCGGTTATCGAGGGCCCGGCCCACATAGAACTTGTCATTAAGCACCGTAAACTCGTCTTCAAACGTCACTACTGTGCCTACGTGGATACCCATTTCCTCTACTTCTTCTTTCGAAGAAGCGCCGCAGTCCAGGAAAACCGTTTCAATAGTAGGGGCCTTATCCTGCTCCACCTTACGCACGTGAATAGCTGGCCAGCCGAAAACTGCCTTCACAATCCCTTTTTTGGTGTGCAGGTTTACTCGTTTGCTGGGCGCCACCAAGGGGTCAGAGCCACCGTTTTTGCGCAGGTAGAGGTAGCCTTCTTTGGTGATGTAGTTTACAAAGTAGCTGATCTCATCGGCGTGCGCCTCTATTACCACTTTGTACGGAGCTTCCGGGTTAATTACGCCCACTACCGTACCGTAGGTGTCCACGAAATATTCGTCGATGTAGGGCTTGATATACTCCAGCCACAACTGCTGGCCCTCTTTCTCGAAGCCGGTAGGAGAGGGGTTGTTCAAGTATTTCTGGAGGAAGTCGAAGCTTTCTTGACGCATGAGGTAAGGCGCTATTGTAACAAGTAGGTAGTGAAAGCTACCAGTGAAAAGGTGAACAGTGCAAAGCTGGATAGTAGCAAGTAATTGCCAAGCATCCGGTTTTGCGCTTCAGTCCATGAGTTATTATGAGGTGGAGAGTACTCAACAATGCTAGCAATTAAAATGAGCAAGTAAATAATGAGTAGCAGCGGAGATAGAATAACCTGCACCACTTCAAACCGAATACATGCCCAGCTTACTAGCGCAATAGTTCCTAGAACAGCTGATACCTTACTAAGCTCTAGCCAAGGCATATGAGACTACAGTGGAATGTTGCCGTGTTTCTTACGTGGCAGGGTATCTACTTTGTTTTCCAGCATCTTGAACGCCCGAATCAGCTTCTGGCGTGTCTGAGAAGGCAGAATTACTTCATCTACGAAGCCCCGGTGTGCCGCCCGGTACGGCGTGGCAAACTTCTGCTGGTACTCATCTACTTTCTCCTGTAGCTTAGCTTCGGGGTCTTCGGCCTGTGCAATTTCACGTTTGAAGATGATTTCAGCTGCGCCCTTAGCACCCATCACCGCAATTTCGGCCGTAGGCCAGGCGTAGTTCATGTCGGCCCCGATGTGCTTGCTGTTCATCACGTCGTAAGCTCCACCGTACGCTTTGCGGGTGATGACGGTGATGCGCGGCACGGTGGCTTCGCAGAAGGCGTAGAGCAGCTTGGCACCGTTGGTAATAATGCCGCGCCACTCCTGGTCGGTGCCAGGCAGGAAGCCGGGCACGTCCTCCAGCACCAGCAGCGGAATATTAAATGAGTCGCAGAAGCGCACGAAGCGGGCAGCTTTAGTGCTGGCATTAATATCAAGCACGCCAGCCAGCACGGCGGGCTGGTTGCCCACGATGCCAATGCTGCGGCCACCCAGGCGGGCAAAGCCCACCACAATGTTCTCGGCGAAGTTCTGGTGCACCTCCAGGAAGCTGTCGGTGTCAATAATACCCTCAATCACTTCCCGAATATCATAGGGCTGGTTAGGGTTCTCGGGGATGATGGAGTCGAGCGCAGGCCTAGCCTCATCTAGGCTACTCTCATAGGGTAGGGCGGGGGCAGTTTCCTCGCAGTTCTGCGGCATGTAACTCAGCAAACGTTTGAGGTAATTGATGCATTCTACCTCGTTGGCGCAGGTGAAGTGCGTTACGCCGCTCTTGGCTGAGTGCGTGCTGGCACCACCTAGCTCTTCACTGGTTACGTTCTCGTGGGTTACGGTTTTAACCACGTTGGGGCCCGTCACGAACATATAGCTCGTGTCCTGCACCATCAGAATGAAATCGGTAATAGCTGGGGAGTACACTGCACCACCAGCGCATGGGCCCATAATAGCCGACAACTGGGGTACCACACCCGAAGCCAGCGTGTTCTTGTAGAAGATGTCGGCGTAGCCGCCCAGGCTCACAACGCCTTCCTGAATACGGGCTCCGCCGGAGTCGTTGAGGCCTAGCACGGGCGCGCCGTTTTTCATGGCCAGGTCCATAATCTTCACAATCTTCTCAGCGTGGGTTTCGCTCAGAGAGCCTCCAAACACCGTGAAGTCCTGGGAGAAAACGTACACTAAGCGGCCGTTCACTGTGCCGTAACCCGTAACTACTCCATCACCTAAGTAATACTCTTTATCCAAGCCAAAATCCTTGGAGCGGTGCATTACAAACTTCCCAATCTCTTCAAAGGAACCCTCATCGAGGAGCAGATCAATCCGCTCACGCGCGGTAAGCTTGCCTTTTTTGTGTTGGGCTTCAATGCGGGCCTGGCCGCCGCCCAATAAAGCTTCCTGATTTTTGCGTTCGAGAATTTCGAGTTTGCTTGGTTGGTCGTCAGTGTGCAAGTCAGACATTGGATGGGCTTAGGGATGCAGAGTGGGTGCTTTTGAGTAGGAGGCCAAAGGTAACGTACAGGCAAAGAAAAGCCGCACCAGAATTCTGACGCAGCTTTCTGTGAAGGAAACGGAAAATGGTTGACAATGGCAAACGGATCTGGAGCGGCCTAGGCGCCTGCCAGCACCCGGCACCTCCGCCGTCCCGGACGCCCTACCGCACTAGACCACCTTTTAGGGTGCGGGAAACTTTGCCGGCTACCCGCTTAAAAAGCGACACGACGCCATCAAGGGCTTTCGGCGAGTGCAGGGCTTGTTGTAGTAGCAGTTCTACGGTAGGGTACCGATTCGGCTGCTGAGTTAAATAATGCTTAAGCCATAGCAAGTACCGCTTTCTGATTGCCTGATACTGGCCTTGCGCATGGGACGCATGTACTAGAGAATTAGCACGCTGGCGGTATCTGTTATAACATGCTGAGGAAATAAATACAGGTTCACTTAAATAAATTTTCATTAGGAAAACCTGATCCTCATACATGCCAGAAAATGCTTCGTTGAACATGCCTATTCCTACCAGTGTTTCACGCTTTACTATAATTCCGCACACGCAAGGAGCAGCCCCCTTTCCCAGCGGATACAGCATTTCAGCAAGCTGCGGTGGCTGAAATAAGATATTTTGTGGACTACCTACCGGAATAACAATATCTGCAGTGATAGAATGCCAGCTGTGCCAATATTCGGAAGCTTCGCAAATCATGCACGCCTCTGGGTTATTCCGTAATACTTTTAGCTGATTTGATAAATATTCTTTTAGCCATACATCGTCGCCGTCTAGAAATGTAATAAACTCCCCGTGGGACTTGCTAATAGCTAGGTTTCTGCTGGCACTAAGGCCAAGGTTGGCGCAGTCAGGGTGTTCCAAGTAGATTATTTTCTCCGGATGCTGCGCAGTGTATTTTTTGGCAATAGTTTTACTTGCGTCGGTAGAGCCGTCGTTGACTAGCAGAAGTTGCCAGTTAGTGTAAATCTGGTTAAGTACACTATTAATCATTTCCTCCAAAAATGCCTCTTGGTTCAAAAAACAAGTAACGATGGAAATAACTGGCGCTGCTGACATGCTGGGTTTTTACTGAGGTGTGATGTGTAATTACAATTTTTATTGTGTATTATAGAATATTTTCAGTCATACATTTGTGTAGTGTAATTTTAAAAACAGTACATTACTTATACTTCAGCCACGTAGCTAACCTGGCGGCAAATTCGTCTGTCGCCCAATTATTAACCTGAAACCTGCCTAGAGCAAACGTTTCAGAGGCAGCCGTTATAGTGGCAGGATGAGTTGTGAAAGCGGCCTGGAACCCTAGATTTTTAACAGCTGCCTGTGTCATTGCCGACTGGTCGCCATAGGGGTAGGCGAAATGCTGGATTGGCTTACCTAACTTCTGTTCAAGCGAAGACTTGCCCTCCCCAACCTCCGCATACTGTTCTGTCATTGATAAACCAGACAGCGCCGGATGCGTGACTGTGTGCCCGCCAATGGTAACCAAGCCTGAAGCATCCGCCTGAATTACCTGCTGGTAACTGCCCGTAGTGTATTCCAGACGGGCAAGGGGCTGCACTAAGCCTGCCCAACTTCTGAGGCTACTCATGGCCTCACCTCTTTCTGCAGCAGCCATCTTCTTAAACTCTTGCCAAACAGCCAGGTATAAAGCTGCCCGGCGGGTGGTAGGAGACTGAGTGCCAACCCAGGCCCGATGGCGCTGTTTAACTTCCATCGTTAAAATGGCCTCATTCTCTAAATCGAATTCCAATAAATGGGAAGTCGAAAGAGCGGTAAATAGCTGAGGCAGCTTGGGCGTATGCAGAAGTATGTACTCAAGCTCGTCCCACCAAAACTCTTCAGGAGAATCAACTGTCTGGGTGGGGACAAAGAACGTGGCAGGTAAATTATATTTAGCAAGTAAAGGCAGCGCAATTATATAATTGTCTATATATCCATCGTCAAAGGTTATAGCAATGCTTCCGCGCTGTATTCGGTTAGTTTTATGTTGTTGTAGTAAAGTATCTAAGGAAATAACATTATAGTTGCTTCTGAGAAATTGCAACTGCCTTTTGAAAAAATTAGGAGCTACAGATAACTGCCATATGTCACTTTCTGTGTGCCCTATTCGGTGATACATTAGTACGGCAGCCCTAGGGGTAACAATGCGTTTAATCTTATTTATAAGGCGGGGAATCATGCAAAGCTGGGTTTGGTTGCTTTTGCCGTAATAATCATCTGGAAGTGGTTATCATGGTAATCTAGCTCCTCCTTTGTTAATTCCGGGGCACCTAAGCCGTATAAGAAACTAGCGGAAGCCAGCACGTTGCCATGCGTTTCTATTTCAATATCGGTATTAGGAAAATGCTCGTGCATGAGCCTTTTTATCGAGCCCCTGGTAAATGACCAAAGCCAGATATCTTTCCATTCATCATGATCAATCTGGCTAATGCCGGGTACGGTAAGCAGTAAGGATCCGCCGGGTTTTAATACCCGGTAGCAGGTATTTATAGCCTCCCGAAAATCGTAAATCAAATGGAGAGTTTGCGTGAGAATAATACAGTCGAAAGTATTATCAGGCACGTGGGGCGCGTTACTTAAATCCCCGATATAAGTTGCTTTCTTATTACTGGAGTTTACATGCAGAATATCACTTTTGCTGACGGCTGTTTTTCCGTAGGCCAGTGTGTATTCATTATCGCCTATTTCCAGCACGTTGCCTCTGATTTGTGCAGCATGCTTCTGCAAAAAGCCTTCAATGTAGTACCGGTCTACAGGGCCGCCGCGGTCGTAACCAAAGCAGGTACTTAACGGTGTGACGCGTCTTAAATCTCCAAAGTCTATCGGACAGTGCTGTAGGGCGTGCTTGCGCAGGGTTGCATTGCTCCAAAGTGCTTTTTTGATAGGCGTAGGCGTAATTTTCTTAAGTATTTTCCTGGCAATAGTGAGTACCGTTGAGCGCATCAGGAGAGGTGATTGTGAAATAATGTTATAAGATACGAATTGAATTGTATGTAGCTTTAATTGGATTCGTCTAGGCCACTCAAATCCGATCAGGGAATAGGTGATAGAATAGCCTCAAGCTGATTACAATAGACCTAGCACATATCACAGTCTTGATACTATACAGCGGCAATAAATAAAAAGGCCCGCTCCTGTACAGGAGCGGGCCTTTTTATTTATTCAGGAAATCAACTACTCGCTTTTCTTCTTCGTGTCCTTCGGTTCATCGTCCGTTGGCTCGGGAGCTTCCTCGGGGCGCTCATCGCTGGCCAGGTTGGGCGTCTCACCGCTCTTACTTACGGCGAAGGTCAGCTCTTCAGCACCTTCGGCATAATCAGCCGTGATAACGTCACCCTGGGCGATTTCAGCCTTCAGGATTTCCTCTGCAATCGGATCCTCGATGTACTTCTGGATAGCGCGGTTCAACGGACGTGCACCGTACTTCGGATCGTAGCCTTTCTCAGCTACAAAGTCTTTGGCGGCATCGGTCAGCTCTACCCGGTAGCCCAGCGTCTGGATACGTCCCAGTAGCTTCGACAGCGAGATGTCGATGATACGGTGGATGTCTTTCTTCTCGAGCGAGTTGAAGACAATCACGTCGTCCAAACGGTTGAGGAATTCAGGCGAGAAGGTTTTGCGCAGGGCGTTAGTGATGGTGCCCTTTGTCAACTCATCCATGTTCTCCTGACGAGCCTTGGTGCCGAAACCAATACCAGCACCGAAGTCCTGCAGGTCACGAGCCCCAATGTTCGAGGTCATGATGATGATAGTGTTGCGGAAGTCCACCTTACGGCCAAGGCCGTCAGTTAGGATACCATCGTCCAGTACCTGTAGCAACAGGTTGTACACGTCAGGGTGAGCCTTCTCAATCTCGTCGAGCAGGATTACCGAGTATGGCTTGCGGCGGATTTTCTCCGTCAGCTGACCGCCTTCTTCGTAACCTACGTAGCCGGGAGGCGCGCCCACCAGGCGCGATACGCTGAACTTCTCCATGTATTCCGACATATCGATGCGCACGAGGGCATCTTCCTTGTCGAAGAGGTAGGTAGCCAATACTTTGGCCAGCTCCGTTTTACCAACACCGGTTGGGCCGAGGAACACGAACGAGCCAATGGGCTTTTTTGGATCTTTCAGACCCACGCGAGTACGCTGGATGGCTTTCACCAATTGCTTGATGGCCTTGTCCTGCCCAATCACTTTGCCTTGCAGCTCTTCGCCCATGTTGAGCAGCTTCTGGCTTTCGTTCTGAGCTACGCGGCTAACCGGAATGCCGGTCATCATGGCAATTACTTCGGCCACGTTTTCCTCCTTCACGGTGTAGCGCTTCTTCTTGGTCTCCTCTTCCCAGTCTTTCTTAGCCTGGTCGAGCTGATCAATAAGCTTCTTCTCCGTGTCGCGGAGCTTGGCAGCTTCCTCGTACTTCTGCGACTTCACCACACGGTTTTTCTCCGTTTTAATGTTCTCAATCTGCTCTTCGAGCTTGAGAATATCTTCGGGAACCACAATGTTGTTGATGTGCACCCGAGCGCCAGCCTCATCGAGAATGTCGATGGCTTTGTCGGGCAGGAAGCGGTCCGACATATACCGGTCTGACAGCTTCACGCAGGCCTCAATGGCTTTGTCGGTATACAGAACGTGGTGGTGGTCCTGGTACTTGTCTTTGATGTTGTGCAGGATTTCGATCGTCTCCTCGGGCGAGGTCGGATCTACCATCACCATCTGGAAACGACGGGCCAGAGCGCCGTCTTTCTCAATGTACTGACGGTATTCATCCAGTGTGGTAGCCCCGATGCATTGAATTTCACCGCGAGCCAGGGCGGGCTTGAACATGTTGGAAGCATCCAGCGAACCTGAAGCACCACCAGCACCCACAATCGTGTGGAGCTCGTCGATGAACAGAATCACATCGGGCGACTTCTCCAGTTCGTTCATTACAGCTTTCATGCGCTCCTCAAATTGGCCGCGGTATTTGGTACCAGCTACCAGCGAGGCCAGGTCAAGCGTAACTACGCGCTTGCCGAACAGCACACGTGATACTTTTTTCTGAATGATGCGCAGGGCAAGGCCTTCGGCAATTGCCGTTTTACCAACACCTGGCTCACCAATCAGAATAGGGTTGTTCTTCTTGCGGCGCGACAGAATCTGAGCAACGCGCTCAATTTCCTTCTCGCGGCCTACAATAGGGTCGAGCTTGTCTTCTTCCGCCAGCTTAGTCAGGTCACGGCCGAAGTTATCGAGCACCGGAGTGCGCGATTTCTCACCGCCTTTCTTAGGAGCAGCTCCGGCACCCGCACCACCGCGGCCAGCCGAGCCTCCAAAGAGGCGGTCGTTGTCGTCATCATCGGCCTCGGGGCCGTTGGTGGGGTTGTTCGCCGTGTTACCGTGGTAGTCCAGCGAATCGCGCACAGATTCGTAGTTCACGTTGAATTTGCTGAGGATTTGAGACGAAATATTGTCTTCATCGCGCAGAATTGACAACAGCAGGTGCTCGGTGCCAATAATTTCGCTCTTGAAGATTTTGGCTTCGAGGTACGTGATCTTGAGAACTTTCTCGGTCTGCTTCGTCAGCGGAATAGATCCTGTGATGCTCGTGCCTTGCGTGGCCGTATTACGGGTAGCTTGCTCTAGGGCGTATTTAAGCTCTTCCACCGATACGCCCAACTTCTTGAGCAGACCAATGGCAGTGCCTTCCCCTTCGCGAATCATGCCCAGTAATAAGTGTTCGGTACCGATATAATCGTGCCCGAGCCGGATGGCCTCTTCCCGGCTCAAAGAGATGACCTCTTTGACTCGATTTGAGAATTTAGCTTCCATGCAGATAAGGTAATGAAGAAATACGGAACCCCGCAAGCACATTTTACGCGCGTTCCGGGGATTGGGCCGCTAGTATCTGAAACAGATGGGAGCGGGCGAAGGTTCGGGGGCGACAGTTACACTACGCAAGAAAACTGCCGGCGGCCGGTCCCTGCATAAAAAGCAGGTCTAAGATGCTGAGTCCCGGTACAAAATCTTTACCAAACGTTTGGGGGTAGGCCAGTACCGACGTCCTGTCAGGTTTGGCACTCTCCCGAGCTTTTGGTGTCAGCCAATCCCGCCGATCCTGCCAGACCGCACCCGCCGAAGCAGGCACAGAGGCAGATGAATAGGAGGGACGGTATTCAGTAGTCAGATGGATAGGTAGGGGTAAGCGCAGGCACCGCAGGTAAAACCGCAGGAAAGCTAGGTTAAGCTCAAACAGAAGCCCTGGTTTCTGTACGTAAATATCGTGCAGATAGTCGGCGTAATATTCAAAATACGGCGTGCCACCATATGCGGTTTGCAGCGTACGCCAGTGCTGATGAATCCAGTTCTGACGGTAGTCAATTTCAATAGCGGAAGTAAGGACTTTCTCGCTCCGATTACCATCTACCACGGGCACTGTGAGTGGTTTGACACCCTGGGCCGTGAGAATAAGACAACGGTTCCGATACGTTTGTTTCCGGTAGTGTTCCTGGGTTTCCAGCCATAATTCCTGCGCCCCAATCAACTGACTGAAAAAAGCGAGGGGAGGATGGTACTGCAATTCAGAAACAAGCAACATGCGGAAAAAAGTTTGGGGTTAACCAGCAAGCTATAAAACGGCGCTGCGTTTTAGTTGCGGGTCTTCAGGAATGACACCGATTAGATAGGCCTACACTCTCGATTTGGGCCTATCTGAGCCCATTTTAGGAAGGTGAGCAACTCCTGAACCATTATCCTGCCGATTCTCTTTTGCCGGCAAACCCTCTACCTTTACCCCGACAAGCTGACATGATACGCACTTTATTCACACTTCTGCTGGTAATAACCGCTCTGCTGGCGCAGGCAGCTGCGCCGCCCCGGCTTGTGCTGGACGTGGCCTGCTTCCGCAATGAGGACCAAGTAGTAAAAGGCGGAGTGGTAGAAATTTACACAACGGTGTCGGGGCAGGCCCTAACGTACATGCGGCGCGGCCCTAAGATGTTTCAGGCAGCAGCAACCGTTACCCTAGAAGTTATCCGGCCCGATGGTAGCGCAGCATACCAAGAAACGGTGACTCTGAAGCCGCCAGTGTTACGTGACACAACGGCAGCCATTAAAAACCCCATCAGCTTTCAAAAGCGCATAGTGCTGCCTGATGGCACCTACACCATCCGCGGCCAAGTGCGTGACCAGTACCGCGCCGGTACCTCCAGCATTACCGACTTGCCCCTGACTGTGAAAACCACGGCCACGAAGCCTACCCTTAGCGATGTGGTGCTGCTGGCTAAGCCCGCAAGCCGCACCATTGCTGAAGGAAATAATTTCATTCGCAACGGGTTGAGCCTGACGCGGGCGCCAGGCGGGCTGTATTCCAGGGGGGCAGAAAAGTTGAACTTCTACGCCGAGCTGTATAATGCTCCTATTGGGCAGCCTATTACGGTGCGCTACCGGGTGCGTGCCGCTGGCTCGGCCAAGGATGCTGCCTCGGGCACCGGTACAGCCACTGGCCTAGAAGGACGCCCAACTCCCGTGCTAGGCCAGTTAGACCTGACCAAGCTACCCGCCGGAGAATATGTGTTAACCGTTGAAATCCGAAACGCTAAAAGCCAGATGCTTGCCTCGCAAACGGCTAAAGTGCGCTACAACCCCGCGGATTATGCTCCCGCCGGGGCAGTTATGCCCTAATGAATCCTCCTGCTCGCCCGTTCTTAGTTGCCTATCCGTGGTACTACCGCCCGCTAGAGTGGCTGTTATTGGCCATTGCCAGCCTGCCGCTGTCGGTGCTATACGGGGTGGCCTACGGGCTGTATCTGTTACTGGCCTACGTGGTCCGTTACCGTTATAAGGTGGTAGTGCAGAATCTGCGCAATTCTTTTCCAGAGAAAACTGAGGCTGAAGTGCGGCAGTTGGCGAAGGATTTTTATCGGCACTTCGCTGATCTGATAGTCGAGATTCTGAAGCTTACCACCATTTCGCGGGCGGAGCTTACGCGGCGGGTAAGGCTTACGCACGCCGATGTAGCCGACCGTTTTTTTGCGCAGGGCCGGCCCGTTATTGCGCTGGCCTCGCACGCCGGCAATTGGGACTGGGTATTATCCGCTGGTACACTGCTCATGGGAGCCCCCGCAACGGGGGTATACAAGCCCATGAGCAATCCTTTCTTTGAGCACTTTATGTACCGGCTTCGGTCTCGCACCGGCGCCGGGCTGGTGCCCATGCGCGACACCCTGCGCAACATGGTGCAATACCGGGATGACGTGCGCTCCATCAGCTTACTGTCTGACCAGGCTGCTGGTCCTGAAGACCGCCCGTACTGGACTACCTTTATGCATCAAGATGCAGGTTTTTATACTAGTGCCGAGCGCCTGGCTAGCAAATTCAAGTTTCCGGTGATTTACGTGGGCATCCGACGCCTACGCCGGGGGTATTACGAAATTGATCTGGCGGAGCTTCATGACGGTGACTCGCCTATTCCTACCGATAGTTACCCCATAACAGAGGCATTTGTGCGGCATCTGGAGCAGACGATTCGGGAGAACCCGGCGGCGTACCTCTGGAGCCACCGGCGTTGGAAACACAAGCGCCCAGTACCTGCCACCTAACTAACCAAAGAGGCCTAGCAGATGCTAGGCCTCTTTGGTTAAACAGCGTTGAGAGTCGCGCTTAGAGATATTGCTCAATATCACCAGCGCCCTGCCGGATAATATCAAAGTCTTCATTGGTGCAGTCAACTACTGTGCTGGCCACATTATTCCCGAAGCCGCCATCAATTACCAGATCTACCAGGGAGCGATATTTCTCATAGATAAGATCGGGGTCGGTGCTATATTCAATCAGCGTATCCTCGTCGTGAATGGAGGTGCTCACGATGGGGTTACCTAGTTCGCGGACTAAGCTCGTGCAAATCAGGTTGTCGGGCACCCGAATTCCTACAGTCTTGCGTTTCACGCCGCCGTAGCGGGGAGCCTTGGTGCTGGCTTCAAAAATAAAGGTGAATGGCCCGGGCAGTGCCTTTTTCAGCACTTTATACACGGGGGTGGTAATGCCGTGTGCGTAGTCGCTGATGTGGGACAGATCGGAGCAGATAAATGATAGGTTGGCTTTGTCTGGATGGAGCCCTTTAATCCGGCAGAGCTTCTCTACGGCTTTGGCATTGTGAATATCGCAGCCCAAGCCGTAGACGGTATCGGTTGGGTAAATGATAACTCCACCGTTGCGAAGCACCTCTACGGCTTGTAGCAGGCGGTTTTGGGGCGGATTATCGGGGTGAATGCGAAGCAGCGTAGCGGCCATGGTCGAATCAGGGATTAGGGAAACACCAAGCCCGATACCGGCGGGCATCGGGGGCGGTCAATGTACAAGGAGTGAAAGTAACCTGCTACTCTTTTCGATAAAAATGCGGGTTGAGTTGCGCTAGGCCACTTGATAAATTGGATAAACCAGCCCAAAACGAAGCAGAAGTAAGTTTTATGTTGGAGGCATTACTTCTCGCTGCTCCTTTCTTAATTCAGCCGAATGGCGGGTATTTGCGCTGTAAACATGTTGCTGGGATGCTCCCTAAATGGCAGCACGCACCTGCGGCATAGCCGCGGATAACCCGTACTTTTGGCAGCCTAATCTCTGCCTGTGGCCCTGCTCGGCACCATGGGGGTAGGGGAATAGGCTTCTGAATTTTACTGCATCTTACTTCGCCTCATGGCCAAAACCCGCATCGACTATAAAGCCAACGCCACACGGCGGCGTAACCGGTTTGCCTACGTTACTGGCATCCTGGGCTTAATTCTCATTACGTTTTCCTATTATTTCTACCAGGTGTTTTTCACGCCGAACGTAGAAACCAAGGGCCGCCCGACTTACGTGGTGGTGCGCCGCGGCGAAACGGCTAAGCAGGTGCTTGACTCCATTGATGCCAGTGGAGTAATTGTAGATAAGCTTTCCTTGCACTTTGTAGCCCGCCTGATGAAGTACGAGCAGCTCGTAAAACCCGGTCGCTATGAGCTAAAAGATGGCTACACCAACCGCGAACTGATCAATGACTTGCGCACGGGCAGCAACCGCCTGCCGCTTCGCCTGACCTTCCAGAACATCCGGCTGCGCGAAGACCTGTCCCGTAAGCTGGCTACTACCATTGACGCCAAACCTCGGCAGTTCGACTCGTTACTGACTTCGCCTAGCTACACCAAGAGCCTCGGCTTCGATACTACTAGCATTCTGACCATGTTCATTCCGAACACGTACGAGTTGCCCTGGAACGCCTCGGCCGAAAACCTCATGCAGCGCATGAAGAAGGAGTACGAAAAGTTCTGGACGCCCGCCCGTGACGCGCAACGCAAAAAGCTAGGCCTCTCCCGCGCTGAGGTGAGTACCCTGGCCAGCATTGTGGAAGCCGAGCAGCAGCAGCACGCCGATGAGCGCCCCCGCGTGGCGGGTGTGTACCTCAACCGTCTCAAGCGCGGAATGAAGCTGCAGGCCGACCCCACCGTGGTATATGCCAACCGCGACTTTACCATTAAGCGGGTTCTAAATGTGCACCTGGCTAAAGACTCTCCTTATAACACGTATAAGTACGCGGGCCTGCCACCCGGCCCCATCAACCTGCCCAGCATTGCCAGCATTGATGCCGTACTGAACCCCGAAAGCCACAACTACCTTTATTTCTGCGCTAAAGAGGACTTTAGTGGTTACCACGCCTTTGCCCGCAACGAGCAGGAGCACTTAGTAAATGCGCGTCGATATCAAGCCGCGCTGAGCCGCGCCGGTATTATGAAGTAAGGGCCATTGTGCTAAAAAGCGGTTCGGCAACAAGCTGTGCCCGAGCAAGGCGCAGATAACGTTAGCTCATCTACCCATCAACCAGTAGAACAGTAAGCATGTATTCACAGGACACACAGATTCGGGTACGCTACGCCGAAACGGATCAGATGGGCTACGTCTATCACGGCAATTACGCCGCCTATTTTGAGGTAGCGCGCACGGAGGTCTTCCGCCAACTGGGTATTCGGTACAAAGACCTGGAAGCCGATGGCGTGGGCATGCCCGTGGGAGAAATCCGGACGCGCTTCCGCCGACCCGCCCGTTACGATGATTTGCTGACGGTGCGCCTACTCTTGAAGCAGCCCGCCGATGGTACCCGGGTGCTCTTTGAATACGAAATCTACAACGAAGACCAGGAGTTGCTCACCGAAGGGCATACGCTCATGGTATTCGTTAGCATGGCTACCGGGCGGCCCGTGCCCATTCCGGCTAGCATTCAAGAAAAGCTGGCCCCGTACTTCACTGAGGATGAAACTGCCAGCCCACTTTCTCCGCCAGCCAAAAAGCATTCGGATGACGCGCCTGCTCCGGCCGCTTTTCTAAAGGGCAACGAACCGCAAGCGGAGCACTAACGCCAGCAACGAAAGGGGGAGAGGCAGCTTGACTGGCCTAGGCCACTACTCCTCACGAAACCTCTCCGTTGTCTGGTGTTGTTGTAAGGAAGTAAGGGCGCACGGTGTGTTCGTGCGTAAGCTTCACATAGCTCTCTAGGCCTCTTCACTGAATAACTAATGCGTCTGCCTGTTCGTCGTTACCATCTGCCTGATGTGCGCCGCCGGCGTAGTTACCGCCGCTTTATTGTGTTTCTGAAGCGGCTTAAGTTTCATGATGGCAAAGCCTCGGTCTATGATGTGGTAGACCGGATGTTGCAGGAAATAAAGCTCGATGGCCTGACCAAGCGGGCAAGCTATATGGCATTCAATTTCACAATTGCCATTTTCCCAACCATTATCTTCCTATTCACGCTCATCCCCTACATCCACATCCCCAACCTAAACCTCGACATCCTGCAGTTTCTGTCTGATCTGATTCCGCAGGAAATGTACGTGGCGGTTTCTGGCACCATCGAGGATATTGTGAACATACCGCACGGTGGGCTGCTCTCGTTTGGTTTTGCTACGGCGTTAGTCCTGAGCTCAAATGGCATCATGGCCCTGCTAGATGCTTTCGAGAAGAAATACCCTTCTTTCAAGAAGCGCACTTACCTCCGTAAACGCGTCATTGCCACTCTGCTTACCATCGTCTTATCGTCGGTGCTGTTGTTTTCAGTGGCAGGAATATTTTTTGGTACCTACATCATTGATGCATTGGTGTACCATGAAATCGTGCCCGAGTCTATGACCGAGCAATTGATTGCGCTGCTGCGCTACGGATCCGTGGTAGGGCTCTTCTTGCTGACTACCTGCTTGGTATATTACTACGTACCCCCAGTGCACGATAAATGGCCCTTCGTTTCGACGGGAGCAGTGGTAGCTACTTTGCTTATCTTTCTGGTGTCGTTTCTATTTATCCTCTACGTCAAGATTTTCGACAGCTATAACCACTTCTATGGCTCCATCGGAACGCTAGTAGGCTTCATGGTGTGGCTTGATTTTGTGTGCATGACCCTGATTCTGGGGTTTGAAATTAACGTAAGCATTGATGCAGTCACTGGTCGGTTGAAGCTAGCTAAGTAGCTGACTGTGAGAAACTGCCTGAAAAACCACTAAAAGCTTTGGTATATTTTATGAAAATAGTGGCCTAGAGGCTTGCGCCGAGGGAATTGGCCTGCTACTTTTGCCATCCCAAACCACTCGGTTGGGTCACAGAGAGGTGGCAGAGTGGTCGAATGCGACGGATTCGAAATCCGTTATACCGGCAACGGTATCGGGGGTTCGAATCCCCCCCTCTCTGCAGAAGACTTTTTCTTACCCAGAAAAGTCTTGCCAGTTCGAACCGCGAACTGTATACTTGGGTAGAAATCTTACTAGAGGAGTGGCAGAGTGGTCGATTGCGGCGGTCTTGAAAACCGTTGAAGGTTAAACTTCCGGGGGTTCGAATCCCTCCTCCTCTGCTAAAACGCCTGCTTCCTACTCCGGAGGCAGGCGTTTTTCGTTAGAGCACATGGCCTTGGCCTAAGCCACCGTTGACACCTTCGCGGGCTGAAGGCACGTGCGGCAGCCCTGTAGCTCACTAGGCAGAAGAGTGTAACAAAACCAAGTTGGGCTAACGGTTAAGCTGGACAACGCGGATGCCCGTTCTCTCGTTTGCGGTGAACTGACTCTTTATCCGTCTGCCCCGCCCCATGCTCCGCCTATTATTCGTGCTCCTGTTGGTGATGCCTTTCTCATCCTCGGGTTACTCCGTGCTTTCCCACCAGGCCAACATCGACTCTACGTGGGCGCGCTGCCTCAAGCCGATGCTGGAAAAGCGGTACCCCAATGCAACGGAGGAACAATTGACGGAAGCAAAGAGCTACGCCTATGGCGGCTCCATCATTCAGGATATGGGCTTTTATCCTTTCGGGTCAGAGCTGTTTACCAACCTCACGCATTATGTGCGGAGCGGAGACTTTGTTCGAAACTTGCTAGACGAGGCGCACAACCGCAACGAGTACGCTTTCGCCCTTGGGGCCCTTTCGCACTACACTGCCGATATCGTAGGCCACCCCGAGGGTACCAACAAAGCCATGCCATCGGTGTACCCTGAGTTGCAGCAGAAATTCGGCAATAATATCACTTATGAAGAAGCCCCTATTCAGCACACTCAACTAGAGTTTGCCTTCGACGTGGTGCAGCTGGCTGCTGGGCGCTACCACAGCGCCGACTACCAGCGAGCTATCGGTTTTCAAGTGAGCAAGCCAGTGCTGGAGCGGGCGTTTCAAAAAACGTATGGCCTAGAACTGGGCAAGGTGATATTCAACGTCGACTTGGCCGTTGGCTCCTTTCGTTTTGCCGTGCGCTCCCTTATTCCTATTGCTAGTCGGGCAGCCTGGCAGTCACAGAAAAAAGAAATTCGGCGGTTGAGCCCGCGGGCCCGTCGTCGGGAGTACGTGTACAAACAGAGCGAGCGGGAGTACCGCCAACAGTATGGCACCGACTATCAGGTGCCTGGCACGGGTGCCCGTATTTTATCCTACTTCGTGCGGGTGCTACCGAAAATTGGGCCGCTTCGTCCGTTTGCTTTTAAACTTCCAACCCCCGAGGCCCAGAAGCTTTTCTTGTCCAGCTTCCGCGATGTAAGTACTGAGTACTGCCGGAGGGTGGAGCTGGAATCCAAGGATACGCTTGTGGCCTCTACGCAAGTATTGCCCAATACTGATTTTGATACCGGCAAGCCTACTAAAGTAGGGGAGTATAAGCTAACCGATGAGGCTTACGGTGAGCTGGTGCGTAAGCTCGCTGCCAACAAGTTTGAGGGCGTGACCCCGCCATTACGGCAGAACATCGTCAACTTCTTTGGTTCCGATCCGAAGACGCCAGTAGACGAGGATGAGAAGAAGGCCAAGACTCGTGAGGAAACTTTGCAGGCACTTGCCCAACTGCGCGACTTGCAACTCAATCAGAAATAGAAAAAGAGCTTACATGAGAAGCCCTCCTGCGCCATTGCGCACAGGAGGGCTTCTCATGTAGTTGATATGCGGCGTGAGATTAGTACGCCTTGTATGCTTTGTACGTCCGGTATACGGGGCGGTGCAAGCGGTTGTGTCCTTTGATTTTGGCTCGTACGCTGGGCAGCAACCGGCCATGCTTGCCAAAGGGCAGTACCGAAGCGGAGGCGTGAGGAGTGGCGGCGAGAACAGTACCAGCTACGAGCGAGAGAACCAGGAAGAAGCGGCAGATAGAAGCAAACATGACAATAGGTTGAGAAGATGGAGAGGGTAGAACAGCTATCTTTTCATCAAGCCATTCCGGATTAGCTCTGACGTAAAAGGTTCCCAAACCTACTTCCTAGGCCACCTGTTGTGCTGCATTTTTCGGTGGGCCCAAGCCGCAACCCAGTTAATGGTAGATTTTCCTGAGTGAATGAATAGTAGTATAGGAATAGACAAGTAGAGAATCCGTGCAAAGCGGCTTACAGCAAAAAGGAGCCATGGTAGTGGCTCCTTTTTCTGATGAAAATATGCAGATGAGACTATTGGGTCGCCCCGTCTAGCACTAGGCCACTGCTGAGGCGACGCAGCACAATCTCGGCCTGCTTGGCTTGGTAGCGGATATCCAGCAGGCGTACTTCGGCGTCGAGTTGGGTGCGCTGGGCTTCGCGCAGTGCAATGGGCGTGAGCAGACCCAGACGGTAGCGCTCCAGGGCAATAGCTACGTTCTCACGGGCCAGTAGAATGTTGGTTTCTTCCAGTTCTAGCAACTGCAGGCGGTTTTGATACTGCGCGTAGGCTTGTTCTGCCTGCGCATCCAGTTGCAACTGAGTTTGATCGAGAGCCAAGCGGCTTTGTACTTCCGCAATACGGGCATTCTGCTCCAAACGGTTGCGGTTGAACCCGTCGAAGATGGGAATGGAAGCCGTCAGACCATACGTGGGGCCAAATACGCGGTTTGTATTAGAACCCAGTACGCTACCAGTGGCCGTATTAATTAGGAAGGCGTTGTTGATGTTGCGCGTCAGACCGTAACCGCCCGTCAGGCCGAGCTGCGGGAAACGGCTAGCCCTAATTAGGCGCCGGTCATAGGTGGCAATATCGGTGCCCAAGCGGGCTTGTTGGAGACGCGGGTTGTTTTGCTTCACGGCCGCTAGCACCTCGTCGCGGTTCAGGGTTGTGGTCACCACAATTGAGTCGGCGGGCAGAAAATCAATACCAGGCGTGCGGCCCAGCAGCGTATTCAGGTTGATCTTAGCGGTTTGCAGTGCCTCTTGCTGCTGAATGAGTAGAGAGCGGTCGGCATTGTAATCGACGCGGGCCGTAAGCACTTCCACTTTGGCCGCTACGCCCACATCTACGCGGGCCTGAGTCAGATCAATGCGAGCCTGCCCGATTTTCAGGGCTTCCTCAATAGAAGTGATTTTACCGGCTTCGCGCACCACCACAAAATACGCATCGGTAATACTGGCAGCCGTTTCCTCTACCGTGGCGCGGGTAAGCTGACGTTGGCTTTGGTCTAATGTTTTAAGCCGGTCATAGGCGATGAACATACCTAGGCCATCAAAAATGGTCCAGGTACCGGCCACGTTGGCGTTGAGGGCGTTGGCCCGGCCGCCGTTGATAATTACTGGCCTAGACTGCTCGCGCTGCTGGCGGGTATTATTAATGTTAAAGGTGCGGGTAGCATTGCCATTTATTACTGGCAATTGGCCTGCATTGCCGCGCGTCACGTTGTTTTCGGCTATGCGCTCGTCTTGGCGGGAAAGGCGAATGTCGTAGTTGTTTTCCAGCCCAATGCGAATGGCTTCGGCCAGCGTAAGCCGCGGTGAGGCAGGCACCGTTTCGGGCTTCTGCGTCTGAGGCTTAGACTGGGGCTGCTGGGCCGGTTGCTGAGCGTAGGTAGCAAAGGGAGCCGCCAGAAATAGCCAAACGGGAAAAGCAGAAAAGCGACGGAGCGAAAAACGCATTGAAAAGCTATGCTAAATCTAAAAGACAGTTTTCCTACAGGGAAGAAAACGGGTAATAGTGAGAGAACAAACTAGGATGCTAGGCCTGGAGGAAGGTGGCCTAGGCCAGTACCGCTTGCTTTTCTTCTTCGGGAGCGGGGTGCTTGTGCTTCTTGGCTGTGGCGAAGTACGAGTACATTACTGGTACCACATACAGCGTGAGAGCAGTGGCGAAGAACAAGCCACCTACCACGCCAATACCCATGGCCCGGCGGCTAAGGGCCCCTGCGCCTGAGGCTACAGCAATGGGCAGAATACCTAGAATAGCGCACAAAGAGGTCATCAGAATCGGGCGGAAGCGGGCGGTAGCGCCTTCAATCAGGCCGGTCATGTAATCCTTGCCATGCTCTACCTGCTGGTTAGCAAATTCCACAATGAGAATACCATTCTTCGTTACCAGGCCTACGAGCATGATAATGCCAATCTGCGAGAACAGGTTAAGCGTCTGGTTGAAGTACCACAGGCTGAGCAAAGCGCCCGACAAAGCCAGTGGCACCGTTACCATGATGATAACCGGGTCGCGGAAGCTTTCGAACTGCGCCGCCAATACCAGATAAATGAGCACCAGCGCCAAGCCAAAGGCAAATACCAGCGACGAAGAGCTTTCCTGGAAGTCGCGGGAGGCACCAGACAGTTCGGTGGAGAAGGTGTCGTCGAGGTTTTTGTCGGCAATGGCCTGCATGGCGGCAATACCATCACCAAGGGTACGACCGGGGGCCAGCGAGGCGGAGAACGTAGCTGAGTTGTACCGGTTGAAGCGGTAGAGCTGGGGCGGTGTACTGCTCTCTTCCAACCGAATTACGTTATCGAGCTGGATCAGCTCACCGTTGGCATTCTTCACTGACAGCAACCGAACATCCAGGGGTTGGCTGCGGTCTTCGCGGGCCACCTGCCCGATTATCTGGTATTGCTTGCCTTCCCGGATGAAATACCCGTAGCGCTGTCCGCTCAGGCCCGATTGCAGGGTCTGACTGATGCTTTGCACCGATACGCCCAGGCTTTGCGCCTTTTCCCGGTCGATGTTGACGCGAAGCTCCGGCTTGTTGAATTTCAGGTTCACGTCTACGAACTGAAACGTGGGGTCTTGACGAGCGGCATCGAGAAACTTCGGCACGGCCGTGCGCAGCTTATCGAAATCCTGAGTCTGAATAACGAACTGCACTGGTAGGCCACCACCGCCACCGCCAATACTCTGGTCTTGCGAAACCGAGGTACGGGCCGCCGTCAGTTTCTTCACGCCGGCACTGAGCTTATCGGCAATTTGCTGTTGCTCCAGAGGGCGCTTGTCGGCATCCAGCAGCAGCACGCGGGCTGTACCCGAGTTAGAGCCGCCCCCAAAACCTGGCGACGTTACGGCAAATACGCTGCTCAGGCTCTGCTGCCCCGTCGAGTCCATGGCTAGCTTGGTGAGTTGGCTCATGTACGCATCCATAAACTCGAAGGAGGCACCTTCGGGACCGGTGGCGTTGATGTTCACCCGGCTCCGGTCTTCCACGGGAGCCAGCTCCGACGGAATCGCCTTCATGAAAAACCAGATGCCTACGCCGGTGCCAGCCACTACCACCCAGGCCAGCCAGCGGTTACGCAGGAAGGTTTCGAGACTTTCCTTGTATGAGCCAATCATCTTCTCGAAGAAGGGCTCCGTTTTGCGATAAAACCAGTTGTGCTTTTCCTCACGTTTCAGCAGGAGGCTGCACATCATAGGCGTCAGGGTCAACGACACGAAAGCCGAAATCAGCACCGAGCCTGCTACCACAATCCCAAACTCCCGGAACAAACGACCCGTGATACCCGTCAGGAACACTACCGGCAGGAACACGGCTGCCAGTACAATAGTGGTACTGATAACGGCCATCAAAATCTCCTCAGAGCCCTTGATAGCGGCCGTTTTGGGGTCTTCGCCTTCTTCAATACGGGAGTAGATATTCTCAAGCACCACAATGGCGTCGTCTACTACCAGACCAATGGCCAGCACGATGGCCAGCAGCGTGAGCACGTTGATGGAGAAGTTCATCAGGTACATCACGAAGAAGATACCTACCAACGAAACCGGTATGGCCACCACCGGAATAATGGTAGAACGCCAGTCGCGCAGGAACAAGAAAATGATGATAACCACCAGCACAAAGGCCTCAATGATGGTGTGCTCTACCTCATTAATGGATTTGCGGATGAAGACCGAGTTATCAAAGCCGGGCTTCAGCACCAAGTCTTTGGGGAGGTCTTTGCCATAGAGTTCAAGGCGTTTGTTAAATTCATCAGCAATATCAATTTGATTGGAGCCCGGCTGCGGAATTACCGCTAGGCCTACCATGGGCACCCCGTTTACCTTGAAGATGGTTTGGTCGTTTTCCGGATAAAGCTCCGCGTATCCGATATCTGACAAACGCACCAGCGAAGAGGCGTCCTGGCGGATAATGAGGTTGTTGAAGTCCTCAATAGTAGTCAGGCGGCCCATGGTCCGGAGGGTAAGCTGCGTTGCCTCGCCCTGTACGGAACCGCTGGGCAGCTCCACGTTCTCGCGGGTTAGGGCGGCTTGCACATCTACTGGTGATACCCCCAGGGCAGACAACTTTACGGGGTCGAGCCACAAGCGCATGGAGTACTTACGCTCGCCATATACCCGAATCTCCGACACGCCCGGAATGGTCTGCAGGCGCTCTTTTAGGGTATTGTTGGCGTAGTCAGTCAGCTCCAGCAAGTTGCGCTGGCTGCTGCTGAGGTAGGTCATTACAATGGGCTGTGAGTCAGCATTGGCTTTGCTCACAACCGGCGGATCGATGTCGCGGGGAAGGCGACCCTGGGCTCCCGAAACTTTGTCGCGCACATCGTTGGCCGCCGTTTCCAGGTCGGCGTCAAGGTCAAACTCGACAGTAATCTGGGTACGGCCGTCGCGGCTGTTAGAGGTAAGGTTCTTGATGCCTTGGATACCGTTCAGGGCTTCTTCCAGCGGCTCAGTTACCTGACCCTGCATTACATCGGCGGAGGCGCCGGTGTAGCTAGCCGATACCGTAATAATGGGTGGGTCAACGCTCGGATATTCCCGGATGCTCAGGTAGCGAAACCCAATCACCCCAAAAATCACGATGACCAAGCTCATCACAATGGCGAGCACTGGCCGGTTTATACTGGTGGAGGATAAGCTCATACGTCAAATACACTGAGTGTCTCGCTCTAAAAAACAGAATGGCCAACGGATAAAATACGGCTGCTGCGAGACCCCGCGCCGTCCGTTGCCCGCCATCAGGAGCTTACTTGGTGATTCTTACCGCGTCGCCCGGCTTCACCTGCAGAATACCAGTGCGGATGACCGTGTCGCCAACCGCTAGGCCATCCGTAATCTGAATCAGCTTTGCAGAGCGCACGCCAATCTTGACTTTCTTGGGCACCATTTTGCCCTTCTCCACCGTGTACACGCTGTACCCGGCGGCTTCTGGCACCACCGATTCGGTGGGAACCTGCAGCGCATCCGTCGATTCGCCCAATTGCAGGTTTACCTTCACAAAGGCACCCGGCCGCAGCTCGTTGTTAGTGTTGGCGTAGCGGGCGCGTACAGTTTGAGTCCGGCTTACCGGGTCAATCTGCGGATCGAGAGCGTACACTTTAGCTTCAAACTTCTTGTTAGAAGCCTCGTCGGTAATCGTAATCTGGTCGTTGGCCTTTACTAAGTTGGCAAAGCGGCTGGGCACCGTAAAGTTGATTTTCACGGGCTTCACCTTGGAGAGCGTAGTAATTTCAGCACCAGGGCTCACGTAAGTGCCCACTGTGGCAGTGGTGAGGCCTAGCACCCCATCGAAAGGTGAGCGCACGTAGGCTTTAGCCAATGAGGCCCGAAGGGTTTGCAGATCAGCCTGGGCGGTAAGCAACTGGTTGTTGGCCTGCTCATACTCCTGGGCGCTGATGTATTCCTTGTCGAGCAAAGTGCGCTGGCGGCGCTCCTGGTCGCGGTACAGCTTGATGTTATACTCCTGTTTGCGCAGGTTTGACTGAATTTCGTCGGCGTTGATGCTGAGCAGCAACTGGCCTTTGCGCACGGGCTGGCCTTCCCGAATATTGAGGTGGGTGATTTTGCCCGAAATTTCACTTTTAATTACCACCGACTCCTCCGCCAGAATGGAACCCGTTGCGGCTACCTCGTCGGCTAGGTTGGTGGCTTGCACCACGTATACCTGCACGGGTAGCTTTTGGCCGCCACCTTTGCCTCCTGGGCCTCCGCCACCAGGGCCGCCCTTGCCACCACCAGCGGCGCCCTTACCCCCGCCTTTCTCCGCGTTTTGCGAGGGGAAGTACTTCATCTTGATAAATACCAATGCGGCCAACACGGCCAGAGTAATAATCAGCCAAAGTATTCGCCGGCCGGCACCGCCGGAGCGAGGGGTATCGGTTTCAGTAGTAGCTATTTGCTGCTCGCGTTCTTGGGTTTGCATGTAATAGGGGGTGGATCCCAGCTTGATAGAGAAGTCTGTGGTCAGACGGGCAAAAGTGACAACGCTAACCGCAGGATTTGGGTTTGCTTTTAGCGGGGGTGGTGCAGTGGCAACCGGGGTAAGACGTACGAAACGCTCAATGGTTTACGCTGGCAACGGGGGTAAGACACAAAAAAAGCCCGCGGGTTGCAGGCTTTTCTTGTCCGGAGTGGTCCGGTATAGCACGTTAGAAAGGTGGCTGATCTGTGCCCTGGCTAGCAGAACTAGGCGCCACCGCTTCCTACATGGCTTTTTGGTTGATATAGGACTTCGCCAAGTCATTTAGCTTGGTATCGGTGAGTTGCTCTTCATCTAGCGTCTGGCGCAGGAGCTGAGCGGCCTCGTCGTAGCCCAAGCGCTCGGCGTAATGAGCTGCTGTGCCGTATCCGGAAATTTCGTAGTGCTCAATGCGCTGCGAAGCGGCAATGATGGCGGCATCCATTACTTCATCGGTGGCGCGCTCAGAAAGCGTTTTTTGTCCTTCCTTGATTAGGCCTTCCATGGCCTTGCAGGTTTCACCATCCAAGTCGATATCCATGGATTTGCCAATACGCTCTAGGCGCTCAACTTGCTGTTGCGTCTCCTTCAGGTGACGCTCGATGCCAGCGCGCAAGCGGCCATCCTTCGCGGCGGCAGCCATTTGGGGCAGCGCTTTCACCAGTTGGTTTTCGGCGCTATACAGATCTTTTAGCTCGTGTTGGAAGAGGTCTTCCAGGGTTTCCATTTTGTCAAACATAGCTAGGTAGGTGAAGGGTAGAAAAGAACAAGAAAATATGCTTGCCCCCTCGGGGTACAGCGTGTTTTCTTACGGGTGCTTTTGCACAGGGGTTGATATAAAAATCGGGCTTTTTAATACCGTTGAGCTTGATTTAGGGAATATCTTGGGGAGTAGTTTAGCCGTATCTTGCCCTCATGAAATCTTCCGATGCGCCTTCCAACGAAGGCCGTAATTTTTTTCAGGATGTGCACGAGGTAGTACGGCTGATTCCGCCAGGTCGCGTGAGCACATACGGGGCCATTGCCCACTACTTAGGAGCGCGGCATGGGGCGCGCATGGTGGGGTATGCTCTCATTGCGGCGGCCCCAGCACTAGGCCTAGAGAAAGTGCCCGCCCAACGCGTGGTAAACCGAAATGGCCTGCTGACCGGGCGGCACCACTTTTCAACCCCAACGGCCATGCAGGAAGCCCTGGAGGCCGAGGGAGTACGCGTAGAAAATGACCAAGTGGTAGAGTTTAAACGGCTTTTCTGGGACCCCGCCCAAGAGCTGGAATAAGTACTCCTGACAAAGCAAGTGGCCTACGCGGCCCCCTCCCTGGGCTTGGCAGGAAGTAGGCCGCGTAGGCCATGTAAGGTATCAGCTAAGCAGCAAGCCAGGGCGCTAGGCCACTCACAGGCGCTTAAAACCGAGCCGAAATAATGCGGTTGGCACGTGTGTCCTGGCCTAGCACGGCCAGAATAGCGCGGTGTACTTCCTCCGGACTAGCATTTTTGAGCAGGTAGCCGTGTGCTCCTTCGGCCCGTAGGCTGTCAATCAGCTCAGGCTCGTCGTGCATGGAGATGATAATGGTCCTGACTTGTGGGTACTGCACGCGTAGCAGGCGCACGGTTTGCAGGCCATCTAGCACGGGCATCTGCAAGTCCATCAGCACTACATCGGGCACAATACCTTGGTCGAGGCGCTCCAAGGCCTCTTGCCCGTCGCCAGCCTCAAAGGCCACCTCCATGTTGGGAAAGCCGCTGATTAGGGCGCTTAAGCCCTTGCGAAACAGAATATGGTCGTCAACAACGGCCAGACGAATCGGGGGTGTGGTCATGCAAAGGTGAGAGTGGAGGGCTGGCTACTAGTAAGATACGGGATAGGTAAGGAAATCCAAACACGGCTCCCTTCTCCTGCAGCCGACTCGTGGCGGAGGGTTCCGCGTAGTACGGCCACGCGGCTGCGTAGGTTGGTGAGGCCTAGGCCAGTACGCACGCCAGGAGCAGGTTGGGCTTCCACCACGGTGGGGTCAAAGCCAATGCCGTTGTCGGTGTAATGAATAGATAGATGATCAATACCGAATTCTACTTTCACCTCAATATGCGCGGCGTGGGCATGGCGTAGGCCGTTGCCCAGTAGCTCCTGCACCACCCGGTACACAATAAGCTCATACTTCGGATCGAGGCGGCGCGGGTTGCCTAATTGCTCCAGCACCACGTGGGTAGGCCCATCGGCGGGCATGGTGCGGGCCAGGGCATCAAGCGCGAAGGAAAGCCCAAATTTTTGCAGGGCGGCCGGCAACAGATTGCGCGAAATGCGCCGCACCTCGCTGATAGCCTGATCCAGCAGGGCCGAGGCTTCCTGGGTTAGCTCAGGTTGGGCCAGAATGTTGAGGTGCAGCTTTACAATGGCCAGGGTAGTACCCACGCCGTCGTGCAGGTCGCCAGCAATGCGGCGGCGTTCTTCCTCTTGCGCCAGCAAGGCCGCTTCTAGTGCTTGCTGCTGAGCCACCTCCTGCAGCGCCCGTAGCTCCTGCTGTTGCTGCAACAAACGACGTTGGTAGCGCACTACAAAGCCCACTATGCCCAGCGCCAGCAGCAGCAGGATAGGCGTAACGAGAACCAACGGGATAAGCGCGTCGGGCATTAGAATAAAGCGGCGACCAGTAGAATATTCAGCTGCCGAAGATACAGGGTTTTATCTGACTACATACCTCCGCAGTACCCGATATAGTACTGACACGATAGATGGCCGTTTTACACCTAAGCAGCCGCACGTAGGAGGAGGTATAGGCCTACACCTCAACCAAGTTAGTGCTGTGATGTAGCCACAGAAGGGCGAACTAGATAAAAGGTTCGGGTAAGCAGCAACGCCAAGATAAAGACTAGTACACTGCTTAATAAATAAACCAATCGGGTGTGCAGCTCGTCGTTGGTGGCAATAAACTGATTTGTAAAAAGAAAGACGGTAATGGTGCCGGCCAAATACAGCAATATGCCAATGGAAGCATTAAAAAGCGGCAAGTGCAGCAGCCGAGCGTGGTGCTGAGAGAATATTACTTCTTCAAAGTAGGCCAGAATAAGCCCTGTTATCAAAATGCTCTCGGCTAAATTGGTGTAGGAGTTTATTTGCTGAAAACCTTCTAAGTAAAACGAATCTAGAAGCGCAAACACAATAAAAGCAACTGTGAGGCCCCGGATGATTTTTTGCTGTTTTGGGCGATTGAAGGCATCGTGGAATACCTTCAGATAAATAAGTGATTCGGTAAATGTGCTCAGATGGGCAATGGGTAAGTTGTAGCGCCACAGGTAAATGCCGAGCTGCATCAACCAATAGGAAACAAAGAAGAAGGCGGGCAAAATGGCTAAAGTGCGTAGGCTGCCCGTGAGATAGTCCCGACGGCTCCATGCCATTCCGAGCGGAATGAGCATGGAGCAGTACACGACCAAGTCGCTGTAGATACCCACACGAATTATCCAGGAAGGTACCAATCGCGGGTTCTTATGAATTCAGGGGGTTCTCGATGCTGCAGCAAGGAGGGCAGGGGGGCAGATCGGTGACAACCGAGGTTGATGAGGGCTCAGATGCTCCGTCAGTAACTTCGGCGGCCCGCAAGGCACTGGTTATGCCCGTCTCGGTGATGATATCGTTTTCGTCTGCATCAATGCCCACTAAAATCAGCTTGCGGTTTCCCTGCTCATCTAGGCCATAGTACACCCGAATGCCCTCGCAGCCTGGCTGGTTCAGGATGGCTTCCAACTGCTGCTTTTTGATGCAATGGCCCTTAGGAGCATCGGGATGTTGGTTGCGATAGTTGCGGGTCCATTGGCTGGCTTGGCTGAGTTCAGAAGAAGGATCAGTAGAACTTGACTTCATAGGTGCGGCAAAGGGTGTGAAAAATTAAAACAGACAAATATATGGGACTCCCAAGCGCAAAATAGTACTGCGCTAGGTTTGGCCCAGGGAGTGGCCTAGCAAAACAAACGGCCTGAAGAAGGCCCAAGGAAATGGAACTGCCTTGTGTCGGCACCCATTTTCTTAGTCTTCCTCAGGCCGTTTCTAGGCCACTGGCTGTTTTATTCCTCGTCTAGTTCGTCGGAGTCATCCTCGTCATCTAGGTTCTCAAATACCTGATCAATAGCTGATTCGGCGGAGCGTAGCTTTTGCTTGCAGAGACGAATAAGCTCAGCCGAGCGCTGAACGCGGGCAGTAAGGTCGTCAACATCTACGGAGTCGGTTTCGAGGGCGCGCAGAATGGTCTCTAGCTCCTCGATGGCTTGGCGGTACGTAATGGGCTGGGGCATGGGTAATGCGGAATGCGCTAAGACAAGAATAAGGGAAGCTGCCCTTCGCTGGGCGTGCTAGCAGCTTTGCGGGAGCTATTAGCACCCGGCGACTTTGGTCGGGACGGAGGGGCGCTTGCGGCTACTAGCGCAAGAGGCTGTTCTACGGGGGGAGTAGAGGCCGTAACCTGCAACTGTAGCAACCGCAACTCGGCCTGATGCAGGCGCCGTTCAACGGCCAGTTGCAGCTCATAGCGGCGGCGCAACAACTGCTCGCCCCGGCGGCGGTGTAGGCGGCGGAAGCGTTGGGCTAGCGCCCGGCCAAACGTGCGCAAACGTCCTTCCTGGCTGCGTAGGCCAGTGCGGGCGGCCCGGTGCAGCTGGTGGCGGCGGCGCGTAAGTTGTTGCTCTTGCTGACGCAGCTGGGCGCGGGGCGCTCCGGCGGCCAACCGAATACGGTGGTGCAACGTCTCGCGGTGCTCCTGAAGCTGCTGGCGGGCGTTTTGATGCGCGCGGCGCAGCAGCCGGTTGAGGCGGTCGGCGGCGTCTTGCACGCGGGCCTGAGCTAGCTCCCGAATGCGGCCTCCGTACCCATCCAAGGCGGCTTCGAGGCGGGCGAGCCGTTCAATAAGGAAAGCGGCTACCGCAGTGGGCGTTTTAAGCGAAGTGTGCGCCGTAAGGTCGACCACCGCTTCATCCCGCTCGTGGCCGATACCGGTGAGTACCGGCAGGGGGAAAGCCCCAATGGCCGCCGCCAGCCCATAATCATCAAAAGCCAGCAAATCCGTTTTAGAGCCCCCGCCCCGGATAATGACCACGGCATCGTACTCGCGGCGGCGCAGCTTAATGGCCGCCAGCGCCGCCCGAATGCTCGCCGGCGACTCATCGCCTTGCATAGAAGCTGGGAACAGCGTCAGGGCAAAGTCGTAGGGCGCCTCGCGTAGCTGCTGCACGAAGTCTTGCCAGCCAGCCGCCGTGGGGGAGGAGATGACTGCCACCCGCTGCACCCCAATGGGCAGCGTAAGGCGGCGCTGCCGTTCCAGCAGGCCTTTGGCTTCCAGCTTACGTAGGGTTTCGAGGCGCTGCCGGGCCAGGTCACCAACGGTATAAGTGGGGTCGATGGCCACCACATCCAGCGAAAGACCAAACTGCTCATGAAACTTCACCTGCACGCGCAGCATCACCTTCAGGCCTACTTTCAGCGCTAGGCCAGTCTGCTCCTCAAAAGCGGGGGCTAGCTGTTGGTAACGCTGGCTCCAGATGGTAGCCCGCGCCTGGGCTTTGAGCTGGGCCCCGCGGCCGGTAGTGTGCTGGTCAGTGAGGGTGAGGTAGCAGTGGGCCCCATCGAAGCGCGGAACGGTGAGGTCAGCAATTTCCGCCAGCACCCAATAAGAGTCTGCAAACCGCTCGCTCAAGGTCTGCCGCACACGGGCCAGCAGCTCAGCCAGGGGCAGAGCTGCGGGGCGCGAAGCAGGTAGCCCCGGTTCGGGACGGCGGTTATAAAGCGGCATAGACTGCAAGTTACGGTGAGAAGTAATGAACTGTGAACTTGTACGCCGCCGAAATGGTGCGCTAGGCCACGTAAGTTCACTTTAGGATGGCCTAGCACGACCAATTGCAAGAGCTGACGATGTGGTGCAACGCTTCTAGGCCTAGCACGTCTTTGCGTTCCGCAAAAGCCTCTTTCCTGAGGCAACGGCAACTGCGCAGGTGGGCTTTTTCGCTTACCTTGGTTGCTTCTTCCGTACTTCCCCAACCCACACAGTTTCCTTATGAAAAACCGTAATAGCCTGACCCTGGCGGCCGTAGCCGCCGCTGGTTTGGCCCTGGCCGGCTGTGCTTCAAGCAAGACAGCGGCTCCTACAACCGCGGCTACCACCCCCGCAACGCCCGCCGCTCCCGCTGAAGAAGCCATTACGCCCGGTGTAGGCCTAAACGTGGCCAACGTAGATAAGTCAGTGGACCCCTGCACCGACTTTTACCAATTTGCCAGCGGCAACTGGCTCAAAAACAATCCCATTCCGGCTGCTGAAGTACGCTGGGGTTCGTTCAACGAGCTTAGCGACAAGAACAACGCCGTAATGCGGCAGATTCTGGAAGGGGCAGCTCAGAATACCTCGGCTGCAAAGGGTTCCAATGAGCAGAAAGTAGGCGACTACTACGCCTCGGCCATGGACACCGTGGCCATTGAGAAAGCCGGCCTGAAGTACCTGCAGCCCGAGCTGAACCGCATTGCCGCCATTAAGGATCTGAAGGGTTTGCAGGCCGAGATTGCGCGGCAGCAGCTCTTGGGCACTGGTGCCTTCTACAGCGAGTACGTAGGCCAGGATGAAAAGAATAGCACCGTATATGCGGTGCAGTTTGGGCAGGGTGGCCTCTCACTGCCCGACCGCGACTACTACCTGAAGGATGATTCCCGCTCTAAGGGCATCCGGGCGGCGTACACCACCTACCTGACGAACACCTTCAAGCTCATGGGCGACTCGGAGGCTGCCGCCGCCAAGAACGCCGCCACGGTTATGCGCCTGGAAACGCGCCTCGCCAAAGCCAGCAAGAGCCGCGTGGATCTGCGTGACCCCTACGCCAACTACAACAAAATGACGGTGGCTGAAGCCAACAAGCAGTTCCCCAACCTGGGGCTGCCCACGTTGCTCCAGACGCTGCAAGTAGGCTCGGCTAAGGAAGTTATTGTAGGCCAGCCCGCTTTCTTCAAGGAGGCCAGCACTATGCTGAAGCAGGAGCCCCTCGGTGACCTGAAAACTTACCTGCGCTGGCACATGACCTCGTCGCTTACCTCAGCTTTGCCTAAGGCGTTCGGCGACGAGTCGTTCCGATTTGCGCAGGTGCTGACGGGCGCTAAGAAGCAGCAGCCCCGCTGGAAGCGTATGAACAGCGCCACCGACCGCGCCCTGGGCGAGGCCTTCGGTCAGCTGTACGTAGACAAAGCCTTCACCCCCGAAACCAAGCAGAAGGCCATGCAAATGGTGGCCAACATCCGCGAGGCCATGGGTGAGCACATTCAGAAATCAGACTGGATGAGCGACGCCACCAAGAAGGAGGCTCTGCAGAAGCTGAATGCATTCACCGTAAAAATCGGCTACCCCGACAAGTGGAAGGACTACTCAACGCTGAACATCTCGCGCGAGTCGTACCTGAAAAACGTGTTGGCGGCGCGGCAGTGGGCCAGCATCGATAACTCGAAGCACTTCGGTAAGCCCATTGACCGCGGCGAGTGGGGCATGACGCCTCCCACGGTAAATGCCTACTACAACCCACCGATGAACGAAATCGTGTTCCCGGCCGGCATCATGCAGCCCCCGTTCTTCGACCCCAAAGCCGACGATGCCGTGAACTACGGCGGTATGGGCGCGGTAATTGGTCACGAAATCACCCACGGTTTCGACGACCAAGGCCGGCAGTACGACTCGCAGGGTAATCTGCGCGACTGGTGGACCAAGGAAGATGCCGCCAAGTTTGAGCAGCGCGCCGATATGGTGGGCAAGCAGTACTCGGCCTTCTCGCCCCTAGACTCGGTGTACGTGAACGGCAAGCTGACCATGGGCGAAAACCTCGCCGACTTAGGTGGCCTCAACATCGCCTACACGGCCCTCGAAAAGCAGTTGCAGAAGCAGTACGGCAATGGTGCCCGTCCTAAATTCGATGGCTACACCCCCGAGCAGCGCTTCTTCCTGGCCTGGGCCCAGATCTGGCGTTCCAATGCTCGCCCTGAGTACCTGCGCCAGCAAGTAATGACGGACCCTCACTCGCCCGGCCAGTTCCGTACGGTTGGTCCGCTCATGAACATGCCCGAGTTCTTTGAGGCTTTCGGCTGCAAGGACAACGCCAAGATGGTGCGTGCCCAAGCCGACCGCGCCAAAGTATGGTAGGCCTAGCCTGATTCAGCAACTAACAAAAAGGTGGCCTGCTACACGTAGGCCACCTTTTTTGTATCTGTTTATTATCCGTTCCTCGTTAGTCAGCCTTATGCTACATCTTCCTCGCTTCTTGCCACTGCTGCTAGCTGGTGCTGCCTTGGTTGGCGGCTGTAACTCTGCGCCATCTGCAGAGCAGCCCACCGCTACTACGCCCGAAGCTCAGCCCACGGCCGCTCCAACTGCCGCAGCTGCCTCGGCAGATACTACGCTCTCCGCGCAACTGCAAAACCCCAAAGTAGGCGATGTGTACGTGGTGCAGTTTCAGCCCCGTAACACCACCGAGCGGCGGTATTACTTCTACCAGGTGTTTGCTGTGCGTCCGGATGAGGTGGATTTGTACCCCGCCCGGCAGGAGTCTACCGACCCCCAAGCCGACACGAGTGCGCCTCAATTCTTCGCTACTACTGCCAGCAACGTCATGACCTACACCCGCGCCGAAGCGCGGGAACTACTGCAGGAGCAGCCCGGCGACGTGCTGCACACGCGCCTGATTGCCGTACGCCGGCCCTAGCTAGCCCGAAGCCACGTCAGCACAAACGCCCAGCATCCTTGAGCTAGTCAGGGGTGCTGGGCGTTTGGGCTGATGTGGCCACAGGAGCCTGGCGAGAGGAACCTGCTACTTCTTTGGCTCCACTACTTCCATCTTGATGCGTACGTCTTTCTTAGGCCAGTTGTAGGGGTCGAGGGGCTCATTGGCAATCTTGTCGATGACATCGAGTCCGTCAATTACTTCCCCAAAAACTGTGTACTCACCGTCTAGGCCAGGTGTGCCGCCAATGGTGGTATAGGCGCGAATTTGGTCGGGGGTGAGGGGACGGGGAGATGATGCCTTCGCCTCGGCAGCCGACATCTTTTTGCCTTGCACAATGTAAAAATCATTGTTGGAGGAAAGCTTGCCGGGGTTTTGTGCGCCATCGTAGCGCGCCATGGCCAACGCGCCGTATTTGTGAAAGTGGTTGGGCCTGATTTCTGGTTTCAGGTGGTACTCCTTCATCGGAATAGTCCGGAAGTTGGAGTTGCCGCCCTGAATAGCAAAGTCCTTCACCACCCGATGAAACACGGTTTCATCAAACACGCCCTTGCGGCTGAGCAGCAAAAAGTTAGCCTTGTGCAGGGGAGTGTCATCGTAAAGTCGAATGCGCATATCGCCGAGGCGCGTGTGCATGATTACCTCCGAGGCCGGGTACTGCTGCCCGTAGGCCAGTATCTGGCGCTCGGCTACACCGCCCGAGTCGGTTAGGGCCATAAGATCGGGGCCGTGAATGGGGGCCGGCGCGGCCGGGTCCGTGGCAGTTTCGGGTTGGGCGCGGTTGCAGGCAAAGGCTAGCGTGGCGCCGAGCAGAAGCGAGGCAGAAAGGAGTTTCATGAGAAAGCGGGCGGATGAATGGCCTAGGCCAGTAGCAAACGGGCCAAAACGCAAAAGGTGCGGCCTTCCGCAGAAGGCCGCACCCAAAAATAGCCGTTTGCCCGTAGCCGATAGGCCTAAAGCTTTATCCCGAGTTTCTTGGCAATGTCAGCAAACATTTGGGGGTCGTAGTCGTCGGCGCCCGGCGAGTTGAGCTGGGGCTCCTCTTCCAGTTCCGGATACGGTACGCCTTCAAATCCGCCCTGAATTACTTCCAGCGGCTGCCCATCCTCGGGGTGAGTACCGTTCCAGATGATGCCGGCTTGCTTATAATCGTCGGGGCTGAAGGTGTAGAGCTTGAGGTGCAGCTTCTGCTGATCCTGAAGTTTTTTGGCTTCGGGGAAGGCGTCGTTGCTAAGCTCGGGCACCGGCACCAGCTTGCTCACCTCCACGCCCGTGAGTTTCTCCAGCGCTTTGGCGTAGGCCACTACGTGCAGGCCGCCGCGCACCAGCAGGTAGCCCACCATGGTGCGGGCGCACGGGTCCGAGACCATTTCGTACACCCGCATTTTGTTGGCGCGGGCTCCGCATTCCAGGAAGAAGTTATGCAACAGGTCCAGCTTCAGGTTGCCGCTGGCGTGCACATTGTGGCCCGTCCAGGGGTTACCCATCGAGTCGACGGGCAAGGCGGCCTGGGCGCTGCTCAGAAAATGGTAGCTGTTGCGGGCATCTGCAACGCCCGCCAAAGGAGCGGGCACTGGGTCTTTGCCGCGGGGCGTTTGGCCCGTTAGCAGCAGATTGATGGCGTAAGATACGGCTTCGATGTGGCTGTATTCCTCGGCGGCAATGCTACAAGTCAGGTCGTAGAACGGACGCAGGCGGTTACGGCCCCGGAAGTTGAACGACTGGAACGTGTAGTTCATCAGTGTCGACATTTCCCCATACTTGCCACCGAGCAGCTCCTGAATAGCCGCCGCATCGTTGGGCGAAGGGTTCTTGGGTTTAGGCAGCTCCACAGCCAGCCGATCATAACGCAGAATCATAGCACCTTCTGTTTAAGTGTAAGAAAAGAACACTGCCGCAAACAGCGGAGATTTTCTAACGGCTCAGTCAAGCCTTAAGTTGATGAAAGCCCGAATATTATATATAGATAAATAGCTAGTTATGAAACTGTTGAGCTTGCTGAATGCTTGGCCTAGTACCCCTCTGCTCGGGAGGCTAGCGCCTACGGAGAACCTTGACTCGTCTCGTGTAGTAGCCTAGTTTCTGGACCCAAAAAAGGCGGCCCCGAACCCGGAGCCGCCTTTTTAATTTTTGCTTGTTTTTTTACTACCAGCCAGAGCCGCTAGGTGTGCCCCAGCCATCAGAGGTACTCTTTTTGGGAGTGGCCTTGGCTTTCTGCTTCTGCGAGGGCGCATCCGCGGGCTTGGTCTTTACTTTCACTTTGTTGGTGCCGGCCGGTACGGCTGGGGCGCCGGGCACGGGCGAGCCGGTGGGGGTGGTGGCAGCCGGGGCGGGCTCTTCCTGCACGGGAGCCATATCCTGAGCGGCATTAATAAGGTCGGGGCGGACCTCTTGCTCTACTTTCTGCAACGAGAGCAGCAACTGCTTGCTTACCAGCTCATTCTTATCCCAGACCTTAAGCTCTGCCGCCAGCTTCTCTTTTTCCGCTTTGCTAGGCTTTTTTGCCATCATGTTGTCGAGGTCGGGGCTGCCAGCATCTTTCCAGGCCGTCAGCCACATTGAAGCTACCATGGTAGGAGCCTGCTTGAGGCGGTAGGCCACCATGCCACCCACTTTTTCGTGGTAGGCATCGGCAAAGGCATCGGAGTACGAGCGGCGGGTTTTGCCGTACTTGTGCGAGAACACGTATTTCTGTTCCGTCGTGAATTTGTTGTTCAGGTCGTCCTCGAAATCAAAGGTGGCTCCCAGAAAACCGTATGAGTCCTGCACCACCTGCCAAATATCCGACTGCGGATCTTTCAGGTACTTAGCCGACTCCGCATCGAGCTTGTACTTGGCAATGTTGCGCTCCGGCAGCTTGCTCTCCCACAGAGAATGAATGCCCGCCTGATTGGTAAGCTGGCCGTCGTAGTTTTCGGTGGTGTGCAGGGGCACAAAGGCATCAGAAACATAGTGGCCTAGGTCGGCGGAAAGGCGCACGATGGCCACGGTATCACGCTTACGGAAGGCGTCGGTAAGCTGGTCCTTCAGTTCCATTACCGTCCAGGGCACAGTGCCGTATTTGCGCAGCGTGTCGGCGGTGTACTTGGCCACGGCCTTGTCGTAGAGCTTCGGCATCAGCCCAAAGGGATTGTCGCCGTAATGGTCCATATCGATGAAGTGCTTCGGGGCTTCGGCCGGGTCGGCTTCGCGGCGCTCATCGGCTGCGGTGCTGCGCTTCACCAGTTCGGCCATGTGCCGGTAGTAGAAGCCCCGCATGGAGGCAGGCAGGGCATACACCGAAATCTGGGCAATGGTACGGTGACCGAAAAAGCCCCAACCCTGCGACAGAATCGGGCACAATACGACAACGAGAAGTGTGAGGAGCAGTTTTTTCATGGCAGCACAAACAGGCCGCACCCCGCGGCTCAACAAAGTTCGGGAATTTGACGATTCAATGAGGCAGGAACTGTCTTTTTTGACGAAGTGGTGATTGAAAACCACTTACCAGCTCTGTCTGAGCGCGTATCTTTTTACTTTTTCCGCGTTAGATACTTGTCTGCCCACCTAACTCCTCTGTTCGTTGACTGCTATTTCCCGTAAAAAAATCAGCTACACCATCGGGCAGCCTCTGCGCCAGTACCTGCACCACTACGACCGGGAAACCCGCCTGCCCATTACCTACGCCGACCTCACCCGCATCAGCGGCAGCTTTCCGCTGCTTGATCGGCAGGAGCGGGACACGCTGTGGGAAACCGTGTTTTATGAGCCGCAGGCTTTGCGGGAGCTGAGTGAGGGCCTAGCCCAGGTATACGCTCTGCTTAAGACCGGCAACGACCTGTCGTTTACTGACCACTTGCTGGCTGACCGCATCGACTACTGTCGCTTCGGGAACAGCAATCCGTTTCGGGTGCGCATCGTAAATCAGCTCAACGACAACTACGATTACTTTTACGTGAAGCGGGCCGATGCCTCACGGGTGTATGGCCTAGAGCTGGAACACTTGCTCTCGCCCAATAGCATGAACTACCTCGTGTACGGCGATACGCTGATTGAGGAGCACATTGCCGGCATTCCCGGCGACGATTTCATCCGCGAGCATTTGCAGCGGCCCCACCTCAATCAGGTGCGCATTGCCAAGGAGTTTGTGAAGTTTAATGAGCGGTGTTTTGCCCGGCTGTTGGGCGATATGCGCGCCTACAACTACGTAATCGTTGTCACCCCCGACTTTGAGGACGAGCAGTACCGGGTGCGCGCCATCGACTTCGACCAGCAGAGCTACGAGGGTAAGAAAACCATGTACATGCCCCAGTACTTCAAAGACAACCGCCAAGTGGTAATGCTGTGCAGTAAGTTGCTGGAGCCCGAAACCATTCGGCAGTACCAGGCCGAGGAACGCACCCTCATGGCGCGGCGCGTACGCTCGGAGCGTTACCGCCTCAAAGATCTTATAGACTGCATGCGGCGGGACGAAATATCCCCACCTGAAAAGGTAGCGCAACTGAAACAAGAGCTTAACAAGCACCACACCACCGATCTGTTTACTGCCTGCCGCGGCATTGGCGACGTGGTGCGCCTCAACCTGCAGCTAATGCTGGTAGGGCGGGCCAACCGGCGGGTACCGGCCTAGGTAGCTGGGGCCACCTGCTCGCGGTCTAGCAGCTCCGCCAGCTTGCGGTAGATAAACTCCGTGGCCTGCTGCCGAATGGCGTCACTGTTGCCATCAAACTGCTCGCGGTATTCGTGTGCGTGGCCCTTAAACAGAATAGTCACGAACACGGTGCCCACGGGCTTATCGGGGGTTTCTGATTGGCCAGGGCCGCACAAGCCCGTTACCGCCACACACACATCGGCGTCGGGGAGGTTGCGGTGCAAACCCAGCGCCATTTCATTGGTGGTCTGCTGGCTCTCGGCAGAATAGGTAGTGAGAGTTGCCTTCTTGACGCCGAGCAGCTGTTGTTTGGCATCGGTATGATACGTCACGACGGAGCCCAGCAGCACTTCGCTTACGCCCTCGGCGGGTGCCAGTTGAGCGGCGGCAAGGCCACAGGTGCAGCTTTCGGCTAAGGCTAGCTTGAGCTTATGCTTGATAAAATCTTTGATTAGGACTTCCGGGGTCGTTTTTTTCATAGTCAGAAAAAGGGGAGCGCTGAGGATACGGGTGCCCCCCTGGGTAGGGTTGCTACTGTTCTGCTGTGCGACACCTCTTAGAAGTGGCCTACGAATAACGCCCGGTTGAGCTTGTGTTGAGCACGTGTTAAATGGACTTATACCGTCTGCTACTGGCCTACATGTGCTTAGGTATTTGATGGTACTAGGCCAGTAGAAGGCCGTGCGGGCGGTTATTCCTGCCGGTAAACGGTGCCCTGCTTCATAACAAAGCGCACGCGCTGCATCACTTTGATATCCTGCGTAGGGTCGCCTTCTACGGCTACCACATCGGCCAGCTTGCCGGGCTCCAGCGTACCTAGGTTTTCCGACTGGCCTAGCAGCGTGGCCGCATTCACGGTAGCTGCCCGCAAGGCCTGCACGGCAGGCATGCCAGCTTCCACCATGTACTGAAACTCCAGGGCATTTACACCGTGCCGGAATACGGCGGCATCCGTCCCGAAGGCAATCTTAACACCTGCTTTGTAGGCCCGGCCAAAGGTGCTCTGGAGCTTGGGGCCAATGCTGATGGCCTTGGGCGTAACCAGCGCCGGGTAGTAGTTCGGTATCTTGGCCGAGTCGGCGACGGATTTACCGGCCGTGATGGTAGGCACGTACCAAGTGCCATTTTTCACCATGAGCTTCATGGTTTCGTCGTCCATGAGCGTGCCGTGCTCAATGCTAGTCACCCCCGCCCGGATAGCGCGTTTCATGCCCTCCGCGCCGTGCGCGTGGCAGGCTACCTGCAGGCCTAGGTCGCGGGCCGTTTCCACAATAGCCCTAATTTCGGCTTCCGTCATCTGGGCACTGCTACCATCTTTGGCCACCGAAAGCACCCCGCCCGTGGAGGCAATCTTGATCAGGTCGGAGCCGCGCTTGTACTGCTCGCGCACCGCCTGGCGACACTGGTCGGGGCCGTTGGCTACACCATCCGCGGGGCCCGGCATACCCATCAGGTCGAGGCGGTAGCCGTTGGTGGGGTCCATGTGGCCGCCGGTGCCCGAAATGGCTTTGCCGGCCGTAAACACGCGCGGGCCCACCACTTGGCCTTTATTAATTGCATTGCGCAAAGCCAGATTCACGCCGGAGCCACCCAGGTCGCGCACCGTAGTAAACCCCGAAAGCAGAGTTTTGCGAGCATGATCGAGGGAGCTGAAGGCAATATCGGCGGGGTTTTGGGTGAACTCCTGCAGTTGGTTGTTTTTGCTGGTTTCGCTCTCCAGGTGCACGTGGCAGTCAATGAGGCCGGGCAGCACAGTGCGGTTTTTCAGGTCTATTACCTTATCGGCGGAGCCTGCAGGAGTGGTGTAGCCTCGTTCTACGGCCACCACCCGGCCCTTCTCTACTACCACGGTCATTTCCGTTTGGGCGCGGTCTTGGCGCATATCCAGGAGGCGGCCACAGTGCAGGTAGGTTTTTTGCGCCCAGGCCGGAGCAGCAGTGCATAGGGCACTGGTGAGGATGAAGGCCGTAAGAGAACGAAGTAGGGGTGAGGTCATGGAGAAATGCGTAGGTAGAGGACAGAAGCCGGAAGATACGCGGTAAAAAAATGCTGCATGCAGCACAAATTCGCTGTAATCCGTATCTTCCAGGCCGGCTCCGCCGTACCTGCTCACAATCCACTTCACCTGTTTTATCTAGTTTACTACATGGCTACCTCCGCCGAATTTGAAGCCGCTGCCCAACGGGCTCAGCAACTCCCCAGCAAGCCCTCCAACACCGTATTATTGCAACTCTACGCCCTCTACAAGCAAGCGAGCGAAGGCGACGTATCCGGCGACCGTCCGGGTGGGTTCGATTTTAAAGCCATTGCGAAGTACGACGCCTGGTCTTCCCTAAAAGGCAAATCGCAGGATGATGCTCGTCAGGAGTACGTGAGCTTGGTTGACTCTCTGTTCCAAGGCGTGTAATACGGCTCTAGTAGAACAGTAGTAGAAGCTGCCAATCAATAAAGCACAACGCCCGCTTCCGGATGTCGGAAGCGGGCGTTGTGCTTTGCATGCAACTGGCCTAGCCAAGAGGCTGCCCACCGGCATCGGGAGCAGTGGGCGGAGCAATTGGCTTCGGGGCGGCAGGGGCCGGCAAGTCAAACGCCTTAGCGTCGTGCTCGAAGTGACCTTTGTGCGAACCGTCGCAGAAAGGCTTATTGGAAGAGAGTCCGCAACGGCAGATGCTGATTCGTTCGCGTCCGCCGAGGCCGTAGGGCTGTCCCTGGGCGTCTACAAGTTCGAAATCGGTGCCCTCTACGCGGAGGGAGCCATTGCTGAGTACTGTGAGTTTGGTAGCCATATAGTGAGGTGGTGAAGTGATATGGTGGTGACAGAAGAATGAAAACTACGGCAGTGAGCTGCAGTGGGAGGCGGGTACGCTACTGGCCTAGGCTGTGCTGGCAGCAACCCCGAAGCAGTATTATTAAACTGCCGCAGTACTGTATACCGTTAGCACTGGCCTAGCGAAGCTCTTTACGCATTACGTAGTCGTTCATCCAGTAAGGGCCAATCGGAATGTCTTCCTCATGATGGCGCTGGAAGCCTTGGCGCTCATAGAAGGCTAAGGCGGGGTTGTGGCGGTTTACATTCAGTTCTAGCACGTGGCCCCCGGCTTGGCGTACGGCTTGCTCCACGGCCCCAATCAGCAATTGCCCAAACCCCCGGCCTTGGTGCGAGGGTAGAATGTATATTTTGTTGAGGTGATAGGCCCCTGCTTCCGGCTTGGCGGAATAGGAGGCAAATCCGCCCGGCTGGCCTTCATCCAGCAGAAGCAAAAACTGATGGCCTTGCTCCGTCATCTGCCGCTCCAGCGAAGCCGGCGTGTAGATAACGCGATACATGTAGTCGATTTGCTCCTTGGAAATAATGAACCGGTAGGTGGGCTCCCAAGTGGCTTCGGCCAGCTCAATAATGGTCGGGATATCGGCCAGAGTGGCCGGATGAATGGTAATGGGCGCGGCGGCAGAAGCTGACATAGCGAGCAAAAAACGGCATTATTTCGCGCAAAACCGAACCCAAACCTATGATTGGCCCGTTTTTGGGACAGAAACTGCCAGCCACGGTATACGGGGTAGTGTACCTCATCCGTTATTTCCCGTTCGCTCACGCACTCTCCCGACTCATGAAAAAGATTCCGCTTGCAATAGCTACCAGTCTGCTCTCCCTTTCTGCGGCAGTGGCGCAAAAGACACCCTCCACTTCCCGCCCCAAGGTGAGTACCACCTCGGCCGTAGAGCGCGACTTGGACGTGTTCAGCGACTGGGTGAATGACAAAATAGACCGCGCCGCGGCCGATATCCGCCGCGAAAAACCACGCATCAACGCCGAGTTTGAGCGCCAAAGCCGCCGCATCGACCGGGCCGTAGACAGCCTCACGGTAGAGGGCAAACGCGAGTACGATACGCAAAAGACCCGCTACAAGAAGTGGTCGGCCAAGCAAGATAGCCTCGACCAAGCCGCCCGCCGGCCCGAAACATCGGCCCAGGCCCAGCGCCGCTTTCTTGGCGAAGACGTGGTTATCAGCCGGGCCCGCGCTACGGAGCTGCCCGACCTGTACTACCGTTTGGTAGAAACCATGCGCGACAAAAAAAGTAATTGGACGGCGGCCGACTGGAGTGCGGCCAGCGCCGTACTTACCAACCTAAATGCCCGCTACGAGCAAGTCCGCACCGAACTGCCCCTAGAAGAGCGCCTGCGCATCCGGAGCCTGCAAGGTGAGTTCCGAACGCTGGAAAAAGCCCGCAATGTGAAAGACGCCATCAACGAGCAGTAGAAGATAACGCACCAAACGGCTGACCCAGTGTGGCCATGCGGCGCTAATGCAAGTCGGCGGCTACTCCCAGGAAGGGCAGCCGCCGACTTGCATTATAAGCCTCCTAAGTTGAGAATAGGCCTATGCTTGCGCCGCGAAACCGGGGTCGGCGCTAGGTTGCACGGGCACTTGGCTGTTGAGCCACTGCCGGGCGGAGGGTACATCGTAGAACAGTTTGATTGGAATGTACTGCGCCACGCGCTCCGAAAAGTCCTTGCTAACGTAGTGGGTTCCCGCATCGGGGCTGAAGACGTAGGCCACCGCGCGCAAGCCCTCGCACAACACCTGCGGTAGCCAGTCAAACTCCAGCCATTCCATCGACTCAGTCCAGTCGCCGGCGGCGTTGCTTTTGTCGTTGAGTAGCACCGAGACCTGTATCTGTTTTTGCAGCTTCAGAAATTCTTGCGCCACATAGATAACCTCACGCCCGGTTATGTTGCCAAACCATTCCACGTGGAGTAGTTCTTTCTCGGGTGCGTAATACAGCTCTACTAAGCGGTTGCCGTGGGCATCGTGCAAGGAGCCAATGTGTTGTAGCTGGATACGATGCATCGGGTAAAGCTGGTTGTGGGGCGGGCGGTAGGGACAGGAGCGAGCAAGTAATATAGCTAGTTTTCTATTAGAAAACTGCTATTAAATGGCTTCGCTGATTCAGGGCACTCCGTTACTTTTGTAGCTTAACCTAATCTGCTCACTTCTCGCACTCTCCGCGCTTCGCTCATGCACATTGCAATCGTCGGCAACATCGGAGCCGGCAAAACCACGCTGGCCAATAAACTGGCGCACCATTTTAACTGGGAGGTATTTCTGGAAGATGTGGACCATAACCCTTATCTGAAGGATTTCTACGATGATATGCCGCGCTGGGCATTTCACCTGCAGGTGTACTTCCTCAACAGCCGCTTCCGGCAAACCCAGCACATTAAACAGCTGCAAAGTGCCAGCAAAGGCGTTATTCAGGACCGCACTATCTACGAAGACGCCCATATCTTCGCGGCCAACCTGCACCAATCAACCCTGATGTCGGAGCGGGACTACCATAACTATCTGGGCCTGTTTGAGTCGATGATCAGCATGGTAGATCCGCCAGACTTGCTGCTCTACCTCCGTGCCGACCTGCCCAAGCTGGTACAGCAAATTGAGCGCCGTAACCGCGACTACGAGAACAACATCAAGATTGAGTATCTCAAAAACCTCAACGAGCACTACGAGCACTGGATCAACAACTACAAGAGTGGTAAGCTGCTCATCGTAGACGTGAATAATCTTGATTACGTCCATAACCCCGAGGACCTGAGCGTAATTATCGACAAGATCAACAGCACACTATTCGGGCTTTTCTAACAGCAGAATAGGAGAACAGTGGCCTAGGCCTGTCATAAATGGAAGGCCCAACTTTAAAGGTTGTCCCTGCTGTCTTCGAGACGTTAACATCCAAAGAAGCCCTTGCTTCCTCAGCGGAAGTAAGGGCTTCTTGTTTGTGGAAAGATTGAGGTGATTGAGCTAACCAAAGTGGTTGGAAGCCGCTACGCTGGCTTATGCGCTAGTATCTCATCATCCTATACTTCTTGCCTTATTCCACCGCCATTGCTTCGTTCAAAAAATGCACGAAGGGCTGGGCGGCTTGCCAGGCGGCCAGCACCCGATCAGGAAAATCAGCACGTAATACTTCCTTGTCGGAGAAAGATTGCCACACAAAAAAGCTCTTGAGGCGCAGCCACTCAATATCTGGGTCGGTGCGGTCGTAGCCTTTGGGAGCTGTTTTAAGCGCCTGGGTCATGTCTAGGCCACTAGGGAAGTGGCGTAATAGCTCTGGGCTCTGACGCAAGGCATGAAACTCAGTGGGGTTGTAGTGGATTTCCTGCCGAATGCGGGCTAGTTGCTCAGCTTCGGGCTGCCAGCGTCCGGCCCCCACATACGTTTCGCCGCCGGGCTGCACAGCTACAAAATAGCCGGCCCACTGGCTATGCCGGCCGCCCCGCTTGATGCCAGCTCCCATGTGGCGCTTATACGGCTCGTCGCTCTGCTGAAAGCGGTCGTTCTTGTTAATCCGAAACATTACGTCTGATGGGGTCAGGCCTAGCAGGTCAGGTTCCAGCTGCTGCACGCCCCTAATCAGCTCGGCCACAAAGTCGGTGTATTCAGCTCGAGCCCGGTGGTAGTCGGCTCGGTGGGCATCCATCCAGGCTTTACTGTTATTCGCGGCTAGCTCACGCAGAAAGGATAAAATGAAGTCGCGTTGCATACAAAGAGGGTAAAGGAACTAGTGGAGGCCCAAAAAAAGCCCCGCACCGGGTTAGCGGTACGGGGCTCATGGGGTTGGGGTTGGTAGCAGCCGGGGTGCCTAGTGCTTGCTCATGGGCTGGGAGGTATCGGGGCCAATGCGGTCATTCAACGCCCAGCTGAAGGAGATGTACTCGATAGTGGCCGTAGGCTCGATGGGTGTACGCACGTAGCGACTCACGAATGCCAGCACCTCAGAGGGGGAACCAAAGTCTTTGGCGTAAGCATCGAAAAGGCTGGAAAGCTTTAAGTGCGTAGGCGTGAGCTGGTTGAAATTAGAATCGTTGAGGAAGCGCCGCGTCTGGACGTCGAGCTGCTGGTTGAGGCGGTTGCCATCGTAGGCCTCCTTCAGCAGAGGGGCAGCCGAAGCAGCGGCGTACATCAGCGCAAAATGGGTGCGAGGGTCGGGGGAGGGGCCGCTCAGCTTTTCGCGCTCAATCTGATTCAGCGAATACATCTGCCCGCCTACGTTTACCACCGGAGCATCCCACGGCGACTTGCTGCCCCCTAATACTTTCACCCGAATGTCGTTGATGCTGCTTACGGGATAGTATTGCACCACCAAGTAGGCTGCCGAAGCGTTGTACACATTGAGCCAGAAGGCTTTCGTGTCTTGCGGCGACCAGGCAGCTGTGGGCTCTACCTTCCGCAAACTCATTAGATATTGCAGCAGTTCGTCCTCATCCTCTAGAACTCCCTGGTAATCCAGGCGACCATCATAGGTGACGTGGCGGCTGAGTAGGTCGTTCCAGGGCTCGTGCAGCTGCTGGAGCGAGGTTTGGGTTCCGGCATATAGCACGGTCGGGGCCAGCGCCAGCAGCCAGATCAGCCAGGCGTAGCGTGACAAATGAGTAAAAGCAACAGGCATGGCGAGAGAGGGCAGGTAAAGAACGAAGTCAGCTAGGCCTCTGGTAGGGCAGGTAACCGCACAGCTGCATTTCAAATACAGAGTACAAATGTGCGCCTAACCATCTAAGAACTTAGCTGGTCAAAATTACATTAAATATTGACTATAAACGGAATGCAATATGAAGATTTATATACCTTAATTGCTTGTAGATAATAATGTATTATTGTAAGGTATTACAAATAAGGTGGTTGTGAAATTTGGTGATTGGTATAGTGTAAAATATCTAATCATCTAGGCCAGTTGATGATCTACTTTTTGGGTAGAATAGTGCTAATGCCACTGGCCTATAGTGGCTTATAGCTCAACACTGATACTGCATCGCCAACTGAGATAAGGCCAGTAGCCGGACCAGTTACATTCTGACCAAACTTCACTTTACCATTTTGGGTGCGGAAGCTAGCTAATGTGCGCAAGGGCTCGCTTTGTGGGTGTTTTTGGCCCGTTAGCTGGTTAATTGTGGTGAGCACACAACGGCTGCAGGCCCGTACGGCCCGGAAGGTTACCTCCCCAATCTTAAACTCGTGCCAAGTGTCTTCCGTGAAGGCCTCGCCGCCACTGAAAACCAAGTTGGGCCGGAAACGATCCATGTGCACGGGCTCGGCTAAGCGGGTGTTCAGGTCTGCCAGGGAGTTTTGGCCCACCAACAGATAAGGGTAGCCATCGGCGAAGCTGACCAGCTTGCTGTCGGGGTTGAATTCAGGCTCTACGTCGCGGCGCACCATATCCGACATATACACCAGCTTGCAGGGTTGGCCTAGCGCTTCCGACAGCCATTCGTCACACTCGGGGCGGGCCCGCCAGGCAAACACCATATCGTCCCAGATGGTCACGAACAGGGTTTTTTCGGGCGTGGCCTCGAAGGGCACAAACAGGGGCAGTAATTCAGGGCGTTGGTTGTGGCGAAGTAGAAAACCATTGTAGGCCGGCTCTACTTTCAGGTGGGCCATGGCCGCGGTTTGGCGTTGGGTCATGAACTGATTGCGCTCATTTACAATCAGCCACCGCCGGTCGTGACGTAAGCCGCGGGTGTCAATGTGTGCTTCAGTAAGCCGAATGCCGCCTAAAGATTTTACTGGGTAGATATACAGATCGGAGAGTTGCAAAGCCATGCCTCAAAGGTAGACTACGAATAGGTGAAGTCAGCGTGAGAATAGACGGACGATGTGCCAGCACCGGCTGAAAACACAGAATAACCCAACGGTGGTGGGCAGTAAACGAAAACTCCCGGCGCCGCAAGTAGCAGCGCCGGGAGGTCAGCGGGTAAATTGGGCTCAGGTCTGTTACTCTTTCACGAACCGGGCACTAGCACTTGCCCGGCCTGTTCCAACAACGCGCAGCGTATATATGCCAGCGGGCAGATGGTCGATGGCAACGGTAGTTTGGGCCTCCGAGAGTTCGTGGCTGGCTACGCGTTGGCCCTGCGTGTTATAGATGGCCACCGAGTGCTTGCCATTCTGTAGGCCACTTAACGACAAAGACGTAGTAGCCGGGGAGGGATACAGCGTAAATAAGCCAGCCGCCTGAGTGCCCACTGCTACAGTTACTACGGCAGAATACGTGATTTTACCATCTAGATCGGTTTGAACTAAGCGGTAGTACTGGATGCCCGCGCCAGCCGTACGGTCAAGGTATTCATAGGAGGAACTCCGGTCGGAAGTGCCGTGGCCATTAATGAATGTCAGGGTTTGCCAAGTGCCGGCAGGCATCTGGCGCTGCACCTCAAAGCCCTTGTTGTTGAGCTCAGAAGCTGTAGCCCAGCGTAACCGCACGGCATTCGTTTCGGCTTGGGCGGTAAACTGAGTTAGCTCAACTGGGAGAGGGACACCTTGGGCCGCGAGGGTCCAGAGACCTTGTAATTTAGCTCCTCTAACTTTACCAAGCACAACAGTGTTACTACCGGCATTAGAGCCAGTACGGTCGCTTCCTTCTTCTGCAAATGCCGCCCCTGACAGGGTAATGGTAGCCGGTAAAGTCGACCTGAAAAATGATAAACGGCCTTCAGGAATAGAATTCTTTTCTTCCTGAGCATAATGCAAGCTTATTTCTACATCTAAATTGCTGCTGGCAGTAGTGCTGGGACTTACAAAAAAGAACCGGCTAATTGTTGTTCTACCGGTAGAGCCCGTGTAGGTCTGCCCAGTAAGACGCGTAATTAACGTATTACCAGGATAAGTTTGACTAGGAGAAAGTGCCTTAACAGCCAACTTTAGTCCTATATCCCCAAAGCTGTATACCCCATCTTTATCTAGGGTAGTCTGCATGGCGACTTTACCCAAGATGTAACCGTTGTTGTTGCGGTTCACCTGATCATTTTCTTCCTCATCAAGAGTAGCGTATTGATCGAGCGTGATGGTATTGCTCCCTGTGTTGACAGTGGTATTGCGCACGTAAAGCCTTCCACCTACCGTGAGGTCGCTAGTGAGTTTTACCTCTTTCTTACCCGCATTTACTGCATAGTTGAAGAATGTACCACCAGGAAGAGTATTGGTAGTTGCAGAGGCTGTGTAGCTCAAGCGCTCAAACGTTGGTGCGTTTGAGGGAGTGTATACATTATAGTAGTAGGTATAATCCGTACCGGAGGTATTAACTACTGGAGCGGGGTTGTTAATAGTATTACGTAAGTAGGCAAGCCATTCGAATGTAGGAGGCCTCATCTGGGTATTAAAGCTTTTCCAAGCAACACGCATCTCGCGTGTATTTCCTTTTGATACTATATCTGACGAGGTTGGTGCAGGTACGGAAGCTTCGCGCCACGTAAGGTCTCCGCGTTGTTTATCAACAACTTGTACTTGACTACTTGCTGCTGAGCTACCAACGATTATGGCAACATCAGCCTCAAAAGGTAGCTTAACACTACTCCCTTCTACTCCTGAAGTTAGGCCTGCCTCAGTACTTGTATTGAAATACAGCACTGCTGGCACGGCTGAGTTAACTCCTTCCACGCCGATATACAGATAAGTGTCATCAAAGGTCAGAAACCAACGAGTGCCGCCTGAAGCCAGCACGCCACTCTCTACCCAATTTTCTCCCTTTGAACCGTATTCTGTTGCTGTTGGGCTAGAGTAGCTAACTACACCATCAATAGTAGGTGAATTTTTTGTTTGAGCTTGGGCGGCGTTAGCAATTGCACCACCAAACAGTAATGAGAGAAAAAAGACTCGCAAGTGCTTGTATAGCTGCTTCATAGTTATTGTGATTTGATGGCATAAAATTACAAAAAGTATGGCTATTTAAATTTTAATTTGAATAAAAACAATAAAATGCAATTGTCGGCTTCAAATGTAATCACATTTTTTATTGATAAATTCATATAAAAATACCTGCCTTTATGCCCAATCATGGTTCCAAGCTGCCATAGTACCACTCTTTGATTATGGGAGCAATCTGAGCGCACCACACCCCAAATGCAAAAGCCGACCCTCGTGAGAAGGCCGGCTTTCCGAAGTGCTTGAAGATTAGGTACCTACTGAGCAGCTTGCTGACGGGCCAACTCCACAGCTCGGTACATATTTACGATACCACCGGTTTCAGAAAGCTCCCGGAAGTCTACCAATTTTTTAGTACCTGGCTGATGTACTTGCGTGTGCACGGGCTCTGCCGATTGCAGGATAATACGCTTAAGCTGGGTAGCCGTGAGGGATGGGAAATACGACTTGAGCACCGCCGCTATACCCGTCACTACTGGGGCCGCCATGCTGGTGCCACTCTTGTTGGCGTATTTGCTGCCCGGAATAGTGGAGTAAATCTGGTTGCCGGGGGCAAACACATCCACGGCATGACGGCCATAGTTGGAGAAATCGGCCGTCAGGTCAGCGTTGTTAGTGCGGGAGGAGGCACCTACGGTTATCATGTTTGGGATGCGCTGCCCATTCTGAAACGTAGGCGACGGGTACTGCATTTCCTGATCTAGGTTCTTACTTTCGTTGCCAGCCGAGTGAACCAGCAGCACCCCTTTGGAGCCCGCATACCGAATGGCCTCTTCCACGGCGGCACGCTGAGGCGAGTAATACTTGCCGAAGCTCATGTTGATGATGCTGGCTCCGTTATCTACGGCGTAGCGGATGGCATTGGCCACATCCTTGTCGCGCTCATCGCCATTGGGCACGGCCCGCACGGCCATAAGGCGCACGTTTGAGGCTAGGCCTAGAATGCCCAGGCCGTTTTCGCGGTCGGCGCCAATGATGCCGGCTACGTGGGTGCCATGGCTGGGCTCGGGACCGTAGAGGTCGTGGTTGCCGTAGCGGCGCTCCTTCACATCGTTAGGATGATCTTGCACCACACCGCGCGGGTCAAACTTCAGATTAAGGCTGTAGTCGAGCTGGTTTTTAGTGTCGGTCAGGGCTTCCTTGATTTCTTCCAGCACGGCCTCCAGCGACGGATAGCCCGCCTGCGCCAGATTTTGGTAGAGGCCCTGCGTAACGGCCCGCAGCTCGGGGTCGGTGGTGGGGGGGTGGTGCAACGTGGCCGTATCCAGCGCCGCTACATTCAGGGCTTGCTTCACTGCCTCCGAGCCCTGCAGGTTCTCAGTGTAGGCCTGTTCTATTTCCTTCAGGCGCTGCGTGTTCTCCTTGAGCTTATCAGTATAGCTCTTGTTTACTTTCACGTAGAGGTCGTAGTCGGCGCGCTGCGCGGCGGGCACGGTAGCCCGGGTTTTGCCCTTGAAGCGAGGCTGCAGCCGAGCCAGCATACGGGTATCCTCGTAGGTGTCAATGTCCACGTTGCGTCCGTCGGGGCCACCCAAAAAGCTCCAGCCGTAGGCATCGTCTACATAGCCATTCTGGTCGTCGTCTTTGCCGTTGCCAGCTATTTCCTTGGGGTTGCGCCAGAGCAGGCGCTTTAGGTCCACGTGCGCCGTGTCAATGCCCGCATCAATAATAGCTACGGTTACGGGGGTAGAGGTACGGCCCTGCAGCAGCTCCGCGTAGGTGCGCGTAGCACTCACGCCCATCACACCATCGCGCTGCGGATCTAGCAGATACCACTGGGGCGAGGTGGTAGGGGCAGTGGAGGGAGCCGCAGAAGCTGGTGCTGGAGTCTGGGCCAGGGAGAGAGTGGGCAGCAACAGGCCTAGAGCCAGCAGGCGCAACTGGGAGGGAAGTGGAAAGGACATGCAGGAAAGAAACGCGGACGTATTTCGTAAAACGGCCTATACGAAGGCGCGGGAAGTCAGGCTATAAATTAGGCGCCGCAGACGCGGGCACAAAGGTACAGACGTCCGCTAGGCCTCCCCAGACGCACGCCAGGAGGAGTTTATTCGAGTCTACTACGTCAGTGTTGCAAATGACTTCTGGCACCAAGCCGCTTAGCGTACACAAGGGCGCCAGCGCGAGAGTTGGCATCTTAGCGGTAGATTGTGCGTACTAAGGGCTGCCAGTAGCGGTGTGCTAGCCCCAGCTACCGGCAATTCATTCATCTCATTCACTTCTTAACTGCCCCGCACATGCCCACCTACGACGATATCTTCAACAACAACCGCAAATGGGTAGAAACGCATACGGCCAGCAACCCAGCTTTTCTGGAGGCCTTGATATCAGATCAGCAGCCCGATTATCTCTACATCGGGTGCAGCGACAGCCGCGTAACGGCGGAGGACCTGATGGGCGTGAAGCCGGGAGAAGTATTTGTGCACCGCAACATTGCCAACCTGGTCAACAACATCGACCTTAATGCCATGTCGGTGATTGAGTACGCCGTGCGGTATCTGAACGTGAAGCACATTGTGGTGTGTGGGCACTATGGCTGCGGCGGTGTGAAGCACGCTATGCAGGCGAAAGACCTCGGCTTGCTGAACCCTTGGCTGCGTAATATTCGCGACGTGTACCGCCTGCACTATTCAGAACTGGACGCTATTGAGGATACGGCCGCCCGCTACGACCGTTTGGTGGAGCTGAACGTGCAGGAGCAGTGCGTAAACGTAGCCAAAACAGCTGTAGTGCAGCAGATGTATTTGGAGAAAGGATACCCCACGGTGCACGGCTGGGTGTTTGATCTAAAAAGCGGGCTCCTGAAAGATTTAAACCTAGACTTCGAGCATATCCTGCGCGATATCCAGAAAATATACGACCTGAGCGCCGATTCGCAGTGGGTAGAAAATTCCCCTAAGTTGTCCTAGTAAAATACTGTACACAACAGCAAACAGGCCGCCCTAACTGAGGTTAGGGCGGCCTGTTTGCTGTTGTGCTATTGCGTGCATAGTGGCCTAGAAGGTCTACAGCATAGGACTTAGCCAGTCAGGGCTTACATGCGATAGTATTCTTCAGCGGCCAGCGGAGCCGGTACTTTACTGTCGCCCAGTAGCTGTTTTAGGTTGATTTCAATATTGCGGGCAATAGTTGTGACTGGAGTGTCGGTGGGGCGGTTGTTGAAGGGGTCTTGCAGGTAACGGGCCGTGCGCTCGAGCAGGAAGTACGTGGTGGCAATGCCCAGTAGCAGTGGCACCTCCCAGGGCCCAATAGTTTCTACCAAGCCTAGCGACAGGGTTATCAGGAACAGGTAAATGAATAAGTACACCATGAGCCGGTAGCTGGTCGGGAACACCGTGCTCTTAATGCGTTCGGCGCGGCCCATGGCGTCGCAGAGGCGCACCTGTGTGTCATCAAGCTGTACTTGCTGGAAGCTATTGATAGCCTCGCGCTGATATAGCTGTTTGATTTGATTGGCATGTAGATCTAGCAAGGCCAGGGGTTTGTTCGCGTGACCCTGGATATAGGCCAACTCTGGTTCCGAAAGAAACTCGTCTAAGCAGTGCATGGGGTCTAGGCCACGCAACGCCTGGCCTAGGCTGTAGCACCAAGCAATTTGGCGGTAGGTTATGGCCTGAATGGAAAGCTCAGATGGCAGCGCGGCCCCGTCTGCCACAAACGTGCGGACCTGCAGCACCAGCGTGCGAGAGTCATTGGTGATGGCGCCCCACACTTTGCGCGCTTCCCACCATCGGTCGTACGACTGACTTATTTTAAACGCCAGCAGCAGGGAAATAGACCCCCCAAGCACGGTAGGCAGCTGCAGCGGAATCAGGGGAATATCTTGTGCTAAGAATTGCTTCAGCAGCTGAAATATCACGGATATAAAAAATACCCGGATGATATCCGGCAAAATGTCGCGGAAAATATAGCGAACGGGAAGTCGGGTGTCCAGCAGCATAGGCAATGGGGAAGGTGGCGAGAGGGTATACATGCCTTAACGGCCCGGAACTGTCTGAGGATGCTTACCCTAGTTGGAAGGGCCCCGAAATTTGCCAACAACCTGCGTCTGATTCTGGTTACTTGCCGCCGGTTGCCTTTGCCAGCACGGGCGAAGGTGGCTGGTTCTGCAACCTCCCGGCTAGGCCAGTATCTTTACCATCTCGCTAGTACTCCCTCACGTTCTTCCATGCGTATTCGCTCCTTCCGCGCGGCCCTTTGGGCGGTGCTCGCTGCTCACTGCTCTCTGGTTACTGGTACCGCCGCCGCGCAGGCTCCCAAAACGTATTCTTCGTCGGAAATTCTGCTAGGCCTTAAGAAGCTCAACGTGCTGGGCTCGGTCATGTACATGGCCGCCCACCCCGACGATGAGAATACCCGCCTGATTGCCTACATGGCCAACGGTCGCCTGCTGGAAACCGGCTACCTCAGCTGCACCCGCGGCGACGGTGGCCAGAACCTCATTGGCCCGGAACTGCGCGAGCAACTCGGCGTGATACGCACCCAGGAGCTGCTGGCGGCCCGTCGCACTGACGGAGGGCGGCAGTTCTTCACCCGCGCCAACGACTTTGGGTTCTCGAAAACCTCCGAGGAAACCTTCACTATCTGGGACAAGGAGCAAGTACTGGCCGATATGGTGTGGGTGATCCGGCAGCGTCGGCCCGATGTGCTCATCACCCGCTTCCCGCCCGACGCCCGCGCCGGCCACGGCCACCACCAGGCCAGCGCCATCCTGGCTGCCGAGGCCTTTGATGCCGCCGGAGACCCCAAGCGTTTCCCGGAGCAGCTGAAATACGTACAACCTTGGCAGCCCAAGCGCCTGCTCTGGAACACCGGCAGCTTCTTCGTGAAGCCCGGCGAAAACATGGATGGCTACCTGAAGCTCGATGCCGGCGTCTATAACCCGCTGCTAGGCCAGAGCTACGGCGAAATTGCCGCCCGCAGCCGCTCTCAACACAAAAGTCAGGGCTTCGGCTCATCGGCCACGCGCGGCGAGGCGCTGGAGTACCTGCAATACGTGAAAGGCGACAAACCCAAGGCAGACCCCTTTGAGGGCGTTGACATGACCTGGAACCGCGTGCCCGGTGGCGCGGCTGTAGGCAAGCTAGTGGAGGATGTAATTCGCAAGTATGACCCCAGCAACCCCAGTGCCAGCGTGGTGGGGCTGCTGAAGGTGCGGGAAGGCATTCTGAAGCTAGACCAGCAAGCTAAAGCGCTAGGAGGGAGCAAGGCATTTGATCGGATGCCGGAGTATTACTGGATCAAAACCAAGCAAGAGCAAATAGAAGAACTCATTCGGGCTAGTCTAGGCCTGTACATGGAGGCTACCCTCACTGAGCCTACGGTTGCTCCTGGGCAGGCAGTAGCAGTCCGCCTCGATGTGCTCAACCGCTCAGCAGTACCCGTAACGGTGCGAGGTGCCGGAGCCCTTGGGTTTGGCCGCGATACTACGTTGAATGCGACTCTTAGCAATGAGAAGACGCTTTCGGTGCGTCTGCCCATTCGGTTTGCCGCTCAGCTTTCAACGTCACAGCCGTATTGGCTGCGGGAAGCGGGCACGGTTGGCATGTACCGGGTGCCCAACGAGTTGCTGCTGGCGGCAGGAGGTGAATTACGCATAGCGCAAGTTCCGGGTGTGACAACCGTGCCGGCTCAGCACTTGCCAGATGGGGGCGGCGGAAAACAAATACAAGAGCGTAACGCCATGCTGCTGGTCAACCAGCAAAACCTTATTGGCTTGCCTGAGAATCCGGCATCAGCCTACATCGGCCTGCAAGTAAATGTATCAGGTACCCCGTTGTTCTACAGTGTTCCTGTGCAATACAAAAGCACCGACCCAGTAGAAGGGGAGAAGTACCGCCCGCTGGCCGTGGTGCCGCCGGTAGCTGTGAATATCGGCGGCCGGGCTTACGTCTTCGCCGACAACTCGCCTAAAACCATTCCCGTGACCTTGCGGGCCGGTAAGGCGGGCGTGAAAGGCTCCGTGGCGCTGACCTTGCCGCAAGGCTGGAAGTCGGAGCCCGCAAGCTTTAATTTTGACATTGCCAGCAAAGACGCCGAGCAAACCGTGCAGTTCCGGGTGCAGCCCGGCGCGGGCGCGGCAGAAGGCAAAACCGAGCTGCGGGCCGTGGCTACCGTAGATGGGCAGCCGTACTCGCGCGGTTACCAGGCCATCGAGTACAACCACATCCCCACTCAGATTCTCTTCCCCGAATCGGTAGCGCCGCTGGTGAAGTTGGATCTCAAGCGTAAGGGCCAAGAAATTGGCTACCTCATGGGGGCCGGCGACGAAGTGCCTGACGCCCTGCGCCAAATCGGCTACAACGTAACCCTGCTCAAGCCCGAGGACATCACCGACCAAAACCTGCGCCGCTTCGATGCCGTGGTGCTCGGGGTGCGGGCCTACAACACCGTAGACCGCCTCAAGACTCTACAGCCCACGCTGCTGCGCTACGTAGAAAACGGCGGCAACATGGTGGTGCAGTACGTGGTGAACCGTGGCACCGTGATGCCCCAGATTGGCCCGTACCCCCTCACGCTGTCTGCCGACCGGGTAACGGTAGAAAACGCCGCCGTGACCTTCCTCAGCCCCAGCCAGCCCTTGCTCAACACGCCTAATAAAATCACGGCCAAAGATTTTGAAGGCTGGGTGCAGGAGCAAGGTCTCTACTACCCCAGCACCTGGGATGCCAAGTACAAAACCGTCATCAGCTCCCACGACCCTAACGAGTCGGCGAAGGAAAGCGCCATCCTCGTCGCTGATTACGGCAAGGGCCACTACATCTACACTGGCCTCTCTCTGTTCCGGGAGCTGCCCGCGGGTGTGCCCGGCGCCTACCGCTTGCTCACCAACATGGTGTCGTTGGGCAAGTAGCTAAGCTACAGACCGTCATGCTGAGCGCAGCCGAAGCATCTCTACCTCTGGCTGATCAACGGGCCTAGAAAAGCGGTAGAGATGCTTCGGCTGCGCTCAGCATGACGGTCTTATTTTATTTATCTAGGCCAGTAAATGTTCTGCTATACCTGTGCGCTATTACTTCCGGCTTCTGCTGTTTGCTACTGTACTTCTGTTGCCGCTTACGCTGCTCAGCATCTGGTTGCTGGATGAACCGCTCGCGTTGTTTGTGCACAACTGGCAACCACTGCGGGGCTTCTTCAATAGCGTAATGTCAGTCGCCGATTATCTGGGGTTGGTGACACATCTGCTTAGTCCGCTAGGCCTGCCGTGGGTCTGGCTGCTGCTACCACTGTTGTTTCTGGGGACGTGGGTGCTGCGCTGGCGACATGCTACCATCTGGCTGGTGGTCTTACTGAGTTGGGTAGGTAGTGAGGCCCTGGGCAATATCTTGAAAATGTATTTCGACCGGCCGCGCCCCGAGGTGCTGTGGCTGCACACCGCACCTAACGCCGACTTCTGGCAGCCGCTAGGCCAGTACGATGCCTTTCCATCGGGGCATACCGCTTCGGTGGCGGGCCTGCTATTGCCGCTGGCGTTGCGGTTTCCGAAGTTGCGGCCCTGGCTGCTTGGCTTTATAGGATTAGTAGGTCTGGGGCGTGTAGTACTGGAACTGCATTGGCTCAGCGATGTGGTAGCGGCCGTGTACCTAGCGGTTGGGCTTACCTGCCTTTTTGAAATCGGGACGTGGTGGCTGCGGCCGGGCTTGCGGCGCGAGTTGGTTTCTGCGGCTCCTGATGCAACTTAGCGGCGCATTTGTTGCCTCTTGCGTACCCCAACCCGCCCACTTGTGCCCGACCACCCTGCCCACTCTACCGAAACCTCACGCCGTGCCGCTGAGCCAGCACCGCCCTTGCTGCCCTCGTGGCGGGCCTGGTACTTGCTGGTGCTGGGGGCCCTGACCGCCGAAGTAGCGTTTTTCACCTACCTCACCCGGCTGTTTGCATGAGCTTGCTCGATTGGCTGGTGCTGGGCGGCACACTGGCGTTTATTGTGGGCTACGGCACCTGGCGCACCCGCGGCCAGCACACCATGGACAGCTACTTGCTCGGCGACCGGCAGGCGCGCTGGTGGGGCATCGGGCTGAGCATTATTGCCACTCAGGCTTCGGCCATTACTTTCCTAAGTACGCCAGGGCAGGCCTACGACGACGGGATGCGCTTCATTCAGTTCTACTTCGGCCTGCCCGTGGCCATGGTGTTGATTGCCATTTTCGCGGTGCCCATCTACCACCGCCTGCGCGTATTCACGGCCTACGAGTACCTGGAGGGCCGCTTTGACAAACGTACCCGCACCTTGGCGGCGGGGCTGTTTCTGGTGCAGCGGGGGCTCAGCAATGGCTTGTCGTTGTATGCGCCGGCGCTGGTGCTGTCGGCCATTTTGGGCTGGAATGTGCACCTCACCGTCTGGCTGATTGGGGGCTTGATGATCAGCTACACCGTGGCGGGCGGCACGCGGGCCGTGGCCGTTACCCAGCAGTGGCAAGTGGCCGTTATCTTCACCGGTATGGCGGTAGCGGGCTACCTCTTGGTGCACTATCTGCCCGCCGACATCGGCTTCACCGATGCGCTGCAAGTGGCTGGGCACCGGGGCAAACTAAACCTAGTCGATTTTCACTTCGACTTCAAGGAGCGCTACAGCTTCTGGTCGGGCATGACGGGCGGGCTGTTCCTGGCCTTGTCGTACTTCGGCACCGACCAAAGCCAGGTGCAGCGCTACCTAACCGGGCGCAGCGTTACGGAAAGCAGGCTAGGCCTGTTGATGAACGGCCTCGTGAAGGTGCCCATGCAGTTCGGAATTCTGCTGATTGGGGTGCTGCTGTTCGTGTTTTACCAGTTCAACGCGCCCCCACTGACTTTCAACCGCCCCGTGCGTGAGCAAGTAGCCCGGCAACCCCAGCGCGCCGACACGCTCCGGTTGCTGGAGCAGCAGCACGCCATGTTATTTGAAGCACGGCGCGAAGCTACCACTGGCCTTGTGCAGGCGCTCCGCGCGGGCAATGAAGCCGCAGTAGCCGCCGCCGAAACGCACCTGCAAACTACCGATGCGGCCAGCAGTGGCCTACGCCTCGAAACGCAGAGGCTGCTGAAGCGCGCCGTGCCCACTGCCGAGGCCAAAGACACCGATTATGTATTCCTCACGTTCGTGCTGTCCTACATGCCCCACGGCTTCGTTGGCCTGCTGATTGCCGTGGTGCTGTCGGCGGCCATGAGCAGCGCGGCGGGCGGCCTCAATGCCCTGGCTTCGACCACTGTTGTTGACCTGTACCAGCCCGCCCGGCCCGGCCTAACGGAGCGCCACTATGTGCGGGCCTCACGTTTGGCGGCCGTCGGCTGGGGCGTAGTGGGCATAGGCTTTGCCACGTTTGCGGCGCAACTGGAGAACCTGATTCAGGCCGTGAACATCCTCGGCTCTCTGTTCTACGGCACCATGCTGGGTATTTTCGTGGTGGCCTTTTTCATAAAATCGGTGGGCGGCCGGGCCGTGTTCTGGTCGGCTATTGTGGCGCAGATTGCCGTATTGCTCCTGTATTGGCGCACCGATATTGGCTACCTCTGGTTCAATATTATCGGGTGCGTGCTGGTGGTTCTACTCAGCGTGCTGGTGCCAGCCAAGCGAGGTGCCACAGCATAAACGACACTTTATAAAAAGCACGTCATCCTGACAAAGGAAGGATCTTTGCACGCTAGAACAACTGGCCTAGAATGGCTCGTGCTAACGTGAGAAGATCCTTCCTTTGTCAGGATGACGTGCTAATAGCAAAGCAGGTGGCCTAGGCCACTCTGGCTTACAGCTTGCCGGCTTTCTTGGCGTCGGCGATGAGGTTGTCGTTCAGCTTTACGTAGTCGGTGTTCTTGGCCTCGGTGGCCAGTTTCTTCGACTGTTCGGCGGCCGTTACGGTGCCTTTGTAATCCTTCATTTTCATGCGGATTTTAGCTTCCGTGTGCACGTTCCAGAACTTAGGGTCTTTCTCGTTAGCCTTCTGAATCCAGGTTAGCGCCTGCTTCAGATCCTTATTGTTGTCGAGGTAGTACACAGCGGCGGCGGCCATATCGTTGGCATTAGCGCTGGCGTTCTTCACCACCTTCTCGTCGATCTGAGCCATTACTTTCGAATCGACATCGGAAGCTACCTTGAACTTAACGCCGGTCTTGTCCCACAGCATTTCCACGTTGGCAGTGGCAGGAGTGAGGTCGGAGAAGCCGATGGTGAAAGTTTCAACCTTGCTCGTGAGAGCGTAGGGTTTCACGGTAAAGCGGGCCACGTCGTCGGCATCCTTGAAGCCTTTTACGTCGGCGCCCTGTTTGAGGCTCTTGTTGAGCACTACCGTCCAGGTGGTTTTGCCGGGGATGGTGTAGATGCCGTACTCGCCGGCGGCTACTTTCTTGCCTTCCACCGTTACATCGTCAGAAAACTTGATGCTGGTGGTGGCGTTAGCGCCGGTGCGCCAGCGCTGGCCAAACGGCGCAATGGCCTTGGTAGTAGAGTCGCCGAAAATGGGGCGGCCTTTCACGCCGGGGCGGGAGTACGTGATGGTAATGTCGGTGAGGCCTACGCGCTGCTGCACGGTGCTCTTGGGGCTGGCGGCGGGCGTGTTGATCTGGGCCTGGGCAGCACTAGCCAGTAGCAAACCGCTTACCAGCAAGGTCGAGCCTACCAGACGCGACGACTTCAGGGTGGTCGTGATGATCATAGAAGCGAAACTAAGAAAAAGAGAATGGGATGTGGGGGTAAAACTAGGCAAAACCACGGTAAATGCGGCTTGCGCTTTCAATATCACCAACTTTATTACGCGGATTTTGCTAATATATTTGGCAACAAGCGCGAGCCTATGTCATTACTAGGCCACTTCTACACCCGGCGCAGCGGAATCTGGTGCTGCGCAAGCAGCCGTTCTACATCAGGAAAAGTAGCCGGTGCCTGTAGTCGGCGCACGTCGAGGTAATAACAGGCGGCCTCAGTAGGGTACAGCAACAGCCAATCGGGCTGCACTAGCACTGCCCGCCGAATAGTGGCCCATTTTCCTGAAAACTGGCCTAGCTCACTTCTTCCTATTATTTCGTCGGTTGTGAGGATAAAATCTACGGGCTCGTTTAACACCGCATTTTTGCTGTAGCCCCGACGCAGCGTCCAGCGCACGAGCACCGGGCGTAACAGCGCGTACAGCAGCCCCACCAACAAGAATACCGGCGTCGACCAAGCGGTAAATTGCCCATTCTGCTGACTCACACGAACAAACAAGCTGAAGCTCAACAGGCCTAGGCCTATCAGCAGGAGCCAGTTGTTGCGCCGTGTGGCGGGCTGCTGGCGCCACAGCCGGAAGTTCACGGCCACGTACTCGTCGGCCGACATGGTGATTTGGGAGAATACAAGGGGCTGCATGCCCGCAAGGTCGCTCATTCAGCGGGAATGGACTTGGGCAAGAGGCCTAGCACGTCGGCAGCAGTGTTAGGTGGTTGCACCTGTTGCAGGTTGAGGTAGTAACAATGCTCAACCGAAGTGTACAGAAGGAGCCAGTCTGATACGTGCTGAATACTATAGAAATCCTGCCAACGAACCGTGCGACAATGGGAGCCTTGCCTGATAATGACAGTATCAGCAGTTAGCTCGAAACCAGTAGCGGGTTGCGACTGGGCATGCTGACGAAAAGCCCGTCGATATTCAAACCATTGATGTGTGAGGCCTAGGCCAGTAAACATCGTAACAACAATGGCCGCCGCCAACCATTTACCAGGACCTAACCCCCAATAAGCAGCGCCCATCGAAGCCACGGAGCCTATCCAGAGCTGTCCTTTTTTCCGCCAATAATCGGAGGTTACAGGTTTTGGAGCCGCTTGGCCTGGGTAACGCTGGCGTTGCTGCAGCTGGTGAATCGCCTGGTAGTCAGTGAAAGTAATACTATGGGGTGCGATATGGATAGCGTGCATACTGCTGTCTATAGCTGCTTACGTTTCTCACAAAGGAATTAAACGAATGCCAATAGCCCAGCTTGGTAGCACAGAGATACGCTAAAGTCCCGGTATTACATTGGGTGCAGGATAGTAGGCCACAGGCTTTGTCCACTCGGCTATCAGGTTGTACCGATTGATACCCCGGGATTGGAGAAGATGAAAAAGTGCCCGCACATCTGCGCCCGAAAGTTGGGCGTCAAGGCGTAAGTCAATGTAGCCTCTATGGTGATACTGTTGCTGTACCAAGTCTTGGAAGGCCTCTACATACTCCAACAGTTCATTACTGGTAGTGGAAGCTGTAACGCCCGGCAATGAAACTGCCCAACGCTGCTGTGCTGTTAGATCTAAATAGTGTGGTAGTTGAGCTATGGGTAGACCAGCATACGATAGGTGTGCGGCCTCCCACAGTTGTCGGCTACTAAAGCAGAGCCCATGACGAGCAGCCACGCGCTCAAGAGTAAGGGCCTGTAGCACTTCTTCGGTCGAAACATACAAGCGGCGTTGCGCATCGAAGGAAAAAGTTAGGATTGGATCTTCTCTCAGTATGCATCCAGGAGGTTGCGCAATTGAGGGTAAGTGCAGAACTGGTTCTCTGGATAATACGTGACACGACCCGACGACATCAGCAGCCCGCACAGCAGAAACAGCAAACTGCTCCAATGGCCCAGTATTACTTTAGGCGCATCAGGTAATCGACGATGACGGATAGCGCGAAGCTGACGCATAAGCTAATATTCCTTTGGAGTAACGAGCTTAAAAAGCTTCTATCTATTCGAAACGACCATATGCATTTATATACGCGAAAAGGGCGAAGCACATTGCCTCGCCCTTTTCTGAAATCTGTGAAATCCGTTGTATCCGTCTAAGTCTGTGATTTAGGTGAGCTCAAACTGCAGCTTCAGCAGGTTGGAGTAGATACCGTTTTCGTTGTGGGCCAGTTCATCGTGGGAACCTTGCTCTACAATGCGGCCACCGTCGATAACCAGAATCTTATCCACTTTGCGAATGGTGCTGAGGCGGTGGGCAATGATGATGCTGGTGCGGTTCTGCATGAGTTCATCCATGGCGCTCTGCACCAGCTTCTCGCTCTCGGAGTCGAGGGCGGAAGTAGCTTCGTCGAGGATGAGGATGGCGGGGTTTTTCAGGATGGCGCGGGCAATGGCAATACGCTGGCGCTGACCCCCGGAAAGCTTCACGCCCCGTTCGCCCACCAGCGTATCGAGGCCCTCGGGGAAGGAGGAAATAAACTGCCAGGCATTGGCACGCCGGGCCGCATCCAGAATATCCGCTTCCGAGGCATTGGGCCGCCCGTAGAGAATGTTCTCCCGGATGGTGCCGCCAAATAGGAGCGTCTCTTGGGGCACGATGCCGATGTGCTGGCGCAGCTCCGTCAGGTCCAAATCGTTGATGTTGCGACCGTCTATGCTAATGCTGCCGCCACTGAGAGGATACAGGTGCATGAGCAGTTGCACAATGGTACTCTTACCGGCCCCCGAGGGGCCTACCAGCGCTACTTTCTCGCCAGCCTCAATGTGGAAATTTATGTCGCGGAGTACGGCCAGATCGGGGCGGGTGGGGTAGCGGAACTGCACGTTCTGGTACTCGATGTCGCCGTGAATCTGCAAAGGCGCTGTGCCATTCAGGCGGGGCTGGTGCACCGGCTCCGACTCCTCATCCAGAATTTCCAGAATGCGCTCCGAAGCGCCCAGGCTGCTCTGAATTTTACCGTACATCTCGCCTAGGCCACCCACTGAGGCCCCGATGAACATGGTGTAGAGAATGAACGACACCAGGTCGCCCATGGCGAGGTGGCGCGGGTCAGAGGCGGGCAGCTCTACGTAGGTAGCGCCACGCCAGAGCACCAGAAAGATGCCCCCGAAGATGGCCACGATGATAAACGACACAAAGGCGCCGCGGTAAATGCTCGATTTCAGGGCGAACTGCACCGTGCGGTTGAGGCCGGCCCCGTAGCGGTTTACCTCATGCTGCTCGCTGGTGAAGGCCTTCACGGAGTTGATGCCCTGCATGGTTTCCTCCACGATGACGTTGGTCTTGGCCAGCTCATCTTGGGTTTGCTTGGCAAACTTACGGATGCTGCGCCCAAACAGGAAGGCCAGCAGCACTAGGGGCGGAAACGTAGCCAGCATAAACAACGACAGCCGCCACGACTCCCACATGATAAAAGCCACGCCCGCCAGCAACGTCAGAATCTGGCGCATAAACTCGGCCAGCGTCAGCGTAAACGTATCTTGGATGTTGGCCACATCAGAGGTAAGGCGAGAGGTGATTTCACCTACCCGGCGCTGCTCAAAAAACGGCACGGGCAACGTAACCAGCTTTTGGTAGAGTGTGCGGCGGATATCCCGGACTGTAAACTCACTAACCCGCGAAAAGAAGAAGATGCGTCCGAATGAAAACAGACCCTGCACCACTACCACACCAAACAGCAAGGCCGCAATGCCGGTAATGGTAGCCGGAATAAAAGGTGGCAGCGACTCGGTTTGGTGATTGGCAACGTTTACCAAGTAGCCCAGCATTTTGGGCATTACCATCGTAGATACGCTGCTGAACAAGAGCAGGAGCAGACCGGCAATAAATGGGGCCTTGTATGGCAGCACGAAGCGGAAAATCCGGAGCCCGCGCTGGAAATTTTCTTTGGTAAGCTTGACTTTGGGTACATCGGCCCCCAACTGGCCACTGGTATTCATTCCGCTTCTGGCTGCCATTGCTAGTTAGAAGTGAGAAGCGAGAAGTGAGAACTAAGACGGTGTCCGCTGCAGCCCATAGGCGCCAGAACATCGGCTCAGTTCTCACTTCTCACTATCTCCTGTCTCAATTCATTATTCAAATTTGGGTTTGCCCTGTTCCACCTTCAGATTCTCGGAGTTGCCGAAGGGGATGGGCAGGCGGACCTGGGTGGCAATGGGCTGACCCTTGCGGGTGGCGGGTTTCCAAGCGGGCATCTGGCCTAGCACCCGCAACGCTTCGGTGTCGCACTCGGGGGAGAGGGGCTGGAGCACCGTGGGGTTGGTTAGGTGGCCGTCGGCTTCTACCGTGAAGGTCATCACCACATTGCCGCTGACCTGCTTGACGCTGGCCGCCTCCGGATATTTTAAGTTTTGCTGAAAAAACGTGTTCAGCCCCTGGGCTCCGCCGGGGAACTGCGGGGGCGCATCGGGCCGGTTGGCCGCGGGTTTGGCTTGGGCCTGCATCCGGCCTGCTTTCAACTCAATGGGTTGCTTGGTGGTAGCTGGAGCAGCAGAGGTAGGCTGCTGGGTTTGCGCCTGCGCCGCGGCGCCCGAAGCTACGAGCAACAAGATGAAGAAAAGATGTTTCATAAGGCAGTAGTAGGAGGCGTTGGTGCAATAGATCCAGAAAGACCACATGGCGACAAGAGCCGCTACGCAATGGACGTTCCGGTATTCTATATATTATACAAAGGTACGTCTCCCTAAACAACCCCTATGCTACAGGGTTCAATTCTGGCACGCGGGCGCGAGAAATTGCCAATAGGCCTAAGAAGGTGAGCAAGCCATTCAGAATCAGAATCTCAAATCCGAACTCGTAACCCCACCAGGTTTTGGAGTTGGCATTGATAAACCACGTTACCAGCGGCGCCGCTACGCACACGTAGGGCACCAGGCGGTCGTGGAGGCCGCGGCTGGTGAACAGCCCGAACGAATAGAGGCCTAGCAGTGGCCCATAAGTATAGCCGGCCGCCTTGAAAACGGCCGTAATTACGCTCTGGTCGTTGATGGCCCGGAAAATCAGAATGATGACGATGAGCACCAGCGAGAAGCCAAAGTGCGTGAGCTGCCGCACGCGGGTCTGCTTCTTTTCCTCGTACTGCTTGATATCAAGCATGTCCACGCAGAATGAGGTGGTGAGGGCCGTGAGGGCTGAGTCGGCGGAGGCGTAGGTAACGGCAATAATGCCGAGGATGAACACGATGCCCGCAAACAGCGAGAAGTGGTTGGTAGCCAGCAGCGGAAACACGTTGTCGCCGATGACTTTGCCGGTGGCGGGGTTGGTGGGCAGCGTAATGCCTTTGGCGGCGGCAAACTGGTAGAGCAGCACGCCCAAGGACAGGAAAAACACATTTACCACCACAATGGCAATGGTAAACCAGAACATGTTCTTCTGGGCATCCTGCAAGTTGCGGCAGCTTAGGTTCTTCTGCATCAAATCCTGGTCTAGGCCAGTCATCACGATGGTAATGAAAGCACCCGAGGCAAACTGCTTCCAGAAGAACTTATCGTCCTTGGGGTCAGAGAAGTAGATCTGCGACATGGCGCTTTCCTTCACCGTTTTCACCAGCCCGGCAAAGCCCAGGTTTAGCTCGTCGGCCATCAGGTAGATGCTCACGAACACGCACACCAGCATGGCCATGGTCTGGAAAGTATCGGTCCAGAGAATGGTTTTGAGGCCGCCGCGGAAGGTGTAGAGGTAAATCAGCAGGATACTGATGCTCACGGTCACGGCAAACGGCACGTTCAGGCTATCGAACACGGCCAGCTGCAGCACGCCCGCCACCAGAAATAGCCGAAATGCCGCTCCCACGGCCCGGGAAATCAGGAAGAAAAACGCCCCCGTTTTGTAGCTCCAGAACCCAAAGCGCTGCTCCAGATAGGTGTAGATAGACACTAGCCGCAGCCGGTAATACATGGGCATAAGCACGGTGCCAATCACCAGGTAGCCCACAATGTAGCCCAGCACTACCGCCATGTAGCTCCACGACTGCGAGGCCACCATGCCCGGAATGGATATAAACGTGACGCCCGAAAGCGAGGTGCCAATCATGGCAAACGCCACCATATACCACGGCGCGTTGCGGTTCGCAATGAAAAACGATTCGCTGGTGGCCTTGCGCGAGGTGAGCAGCGCAATGATGACCAGCACCACGAAGTAGCCAGCAATCAGGCTCAGAATAAGGGTAGGAGACATGGGGTGAGTTGCCAGTTATGAGTTGCCGGTTGCCAGTTGGATAGAGCCAGCAAGCCGGACGGCAGTCGGGGAATAGTAAACACCAAAGCTACCAACTAGCCGCCAACTACCGACACATGTTCTCGCGAAACCCTACCGCTTACCTAACAGCCTAGGCCTAGCGACTGGCAACTACAAACTCGGCGGCGGTTATTCCTACTCCCAGTCCTGCCAGCGGAGCACCTCGCCCACGGCGGGAACGTGCAGCTCCCCGCGCAGCATTTGGCCGTTGGCTACCATCTGCAGCTCCCGAATCGGCTCGGAGGCAGGCTCATCGGAAAGATCAAAGGTGCCGTAATGCATGGGCACCACGTGGCCGGCCCGCAGAATGTTCACGGCTTTGGCCGCCTCGTGCGGGTTAGTGTGGCTTAGGTTCATCATGAACGCCGGCTTGTAGGCGCCAATGGGCATGAGGGCCACATCCAGCGGGCCGAACTGCTTTTCAATCTGCTCAAAGTGGTCGGCCATGGAGGTGTCGCCGGCGAAGTAGAGAGTGCGGCCATCGGGCAGGCGCAGCAGGAAGCTGCCCCACAGCACGGTGTTCAGATCGAAGAGGCCACGGCGGTGCCAGTGAGAGGCGGGCAAGTAGAACAGCTCAAAGGGTGCTTCGGAGCCTAGGTCAAACTGCTGCCACCAGCCCGCTTCCTGCACAGGTAGGCTGCGAGCCATGCCGCGTACTAACTGCTGCATACCCAGTGGCCCAAAGGCCCGCAGCTGCGGGTTTTGGCGGGCTATTAGCTTGATAGACTGCTCATCAAGATGGTCGCGGTGGCCGTGGCTGAGCAGCAAATAGTCAATGTTTGCCAAATCCTCGGGGCGGCAGGGCAGGGGGTGGCGGCGGCGCAGGCCCAGCGACGAAAACAGCACCGGATCGGTGAGGATAGTTTTGCCGCCCACGCGCAGCACGAAGCAGGCGTGTCCTAGCCACACTAGGCCATCTTCCTGGCTTTGCAGGAAGGCGGTGCAGTCTACCACTTCTGGCACCCAGGTATCAGCCTTCTTTTCTTCCTTCTGTGGGTTCTCGGTCAGTTGCCAGCGGATAACGGTGCCGAAGTTAGGCTCGTAGAGCTCCTCCCCGTTGCAGTACTCGCGGCCAATCATCTTGTTGCCGGGGTAATTGGGCTTAATTGTGGAAAGCTGTTCGTTGCGGACGTAGCGGGCAGCGGCCATGCAAAAGGGGAGTAGCGGAAAAAGACGGAGGCAAATAAACAACAAACCACCCGTCATCGAGGATGGCGGGTGGCTCAGAAAAAGTCATGAAGAGTTAGTAACCGAACGGCATGCCCGGCGAATACATGGGCGAATACCCTGGGGACCCCGAGGTGCCGTTGCTCATGCGTAGGCCACCCGACACCGAGAAGTTCTCCGTGATGTGGTAGTCGGCCCGCAGGTTAACGCCCGAGCCCATATTGCCGCCGAAGCCTGCATAGGGGTTTACGTTGTAGCCCCCCGGGGTCAGGTCTTTCCAAGCAGAGCCCGTGAGGGTAAGCCGCGGCGACAGCGCATATTGCCCGCCACCCTGAATGAGCATGCGGTTCATACCATAGTAGCCCGGCTGCGAGGCGCGGTAGCCTGCTTCGGTACCTGGGTAAGCGTAGCCGTAGGCCACCCCTGGTGTGGTGCGCAGGAAGGTAGCACCGCCAAATACCGAAAAACGCTTGGTAACCTGATAGGCCATGGTGGGGCTGATGTAGCTGGCCGAACCATAGCGCCCGGCAAACATGGCTCCCGCGTTCAGGCTGAACGAGGTACGCTGGCTGAGCGTGCCTAGACCAGGACCAGAAACAGGCGTGCCGGCCGCCACATAAGGTAGCGTTTGGGCCGAAGCGGTAGCGCCAGCTAGTAGCAGGCTGAGCAGGACAAGGGAAGAACGGAGCATAAGCAAGGGGTAGGAAGCAAGGTTTCCTTTCACAAGATACGCAACATCAATTCAGCAGGCTGCGTGCCCTGCCCGAAAAAGGAGGCAGAAAAATAGTAACCTAGCAGTTGCATAGCTTCGCGATACGATGTCAGAATTTATTTCCTACCAGCGCTTTCCGTCTTTGGAAGTTGCGCAACCCCTGCTGGATATTCTGCGCCAGCGTGGCATTGAGTTTGAAACCGGCTTCGACCGGCCCCGGCTTGACGTGACGTTTGCCTTCAACCCGACCGATACCTATTTCGTGGTGAAGCTGCGCCCGGAGGATTTTGAGGCGGCCCGATTGGCGGAGGAGCAAGCCAACGAGACGCTTACGGCCTCCGTGCCCACCGACCATTACCTCTACACCTTCACCGATGATGAGCTGATGGAAATCCTGGCTAAGCCCGACGAGTGGAACAACCTCGACGTAATGCTGTCCCGCCAACTCCTGCGCCAGCGCGGCCACGATGTGTCGCCGGATGTAGTAGAACTGCTCCGCCAGCGCCGACTCGTGGAACTGGCCAAACCCGAGGAAAGCCAGAAAACCTGGGTGTTAGCCGGCTACCTCATGGCCATCCTTGGTGGCATTGTAGCCGTGTTCATCGGCTGGCACCTATACAAGCACCAGAAGCAATTACCCAACGGCCAACGGGTGCTGGCCTTCGCACCCACCGACCGCCGACACGGCCTGCGCATCTTCATTCTGGGTATCCTTGGCACTATCTTCTGGACTGGCCTACGCATCTATTACTACTAGCGCCGCGGCAAGAGCTAACTCTTTGTCAGTGCCGCCGATGCTTCTGCTTGCCGCAACTGCTGGCGGGCCTGCCAGGCCACCAGGGCTAAGCACCCCGCAAACCACAGCCAGGGCAGGCGCAAATCGACCACCGATAGCGCCGCCAGCACCAACGTGCTTACAAAGCTAGCCAGCCCTTGCACGGCTTGGTTTAGCCCGAATATCTCACCACGGTCGGCATCGGTGGTGCGCTGGGCCAGCAGGCCTTCCAGTAGTCCCTGGATCAGGGAAAGCGTGAGGCAGTCGAGGGCCGTGAGCACGTACAGGCGTGTGACCGACTGGCCTACGAGCCCATAACCCACTAGAATAGGCACGCCCAGGGCGGCCAGCCAGAAGATGGCGCGGCGCTGATTGAGGCGGTCGGCGAGGTAGGTGTAGAACAGGTAATTAATCACCACACTTAGCACTCCAAAAAACATGAAGAAGTACGCAATGCCGCGGGCATCTAGGTGCAGCTCACCGATGCTGATGAAGGGCACGAAGTAGGTGTAGTACCCCGTGCTCAGGGTAAGCGCGATTTGCATGAGCACGATGGGCCGCAAGCCGCGGCTGGGCGTATCCTGGTCGCGCAGCCGCTGCCAAAGGGTGAGTGGGTTTACGGCCCGGCTAAGCTCGGCCCGCAGCTCGGCGCCACGCACGGGTGTGCGCTGGGTATGGGTTTCGCGTAACAGTAAACTGAGCCCCACGTTTAGGGCGGCCAGGGTTACGGCCAGCCCCACCACGTAGGCCACCTGCCGGCTAGGCTCTACCTCCCAAAACGTCAGCACGGCGCCGGAGGCCATGGGCCCCAGCACGAAGCCCAGAGAAATAATGGCGCCCTCAATACCCAAGTTCCGAAACAGGCGTTCGGGCGGCGAAATATCCGTAATGGCCGCCCGGATGGTGGCGTACATGCCATTCGTCAAACCGTCGCTGAAGCGGTTGGCAAAGTACAGCGTGGCCCGCACCGGAAACAGCAAGGCATTTGCCAGCAGCGTGCCCACCGCCGACAGAATCAGGATTGGCCTACGGCCCCAGCCATCGGACAGGCGACCGAGTACGGGCGCCGAAAACAGCTGCACTCCCAGGAAAATACCGGTGCCCAGCACCATCCACAGCTGCGGCCGCGCCAGCCCGCGCACAAACTCCGGCAGCACCGGCCCTATGGCCGCACCAATCACCACGTCAAGAAGAATAATACTATAAATCAGCCAAAGGCGACGGTCGAGAGACATGGGTGAACGAGGTGGACGCGGGGAAATAGGGATATTTTTTAGCCTGCTCTATAGGACTGTATATATAGCGTTCGGCGAACCTGTATCTTGGCATCGTTTAGTTTTCATCCTTACTCTCTATTTCCGTTTAGGGAAAATATTACCCCCGAAGAACAGGCTGCTTACCAGCCTGAAATTCATATCAGCGCCGAAGAGGCTGCGCAAGTGCAGGCCAGCTTCATGCGGCAAGTATACGCCTGGATGGCCGGGGCATTAGCCCTTACGGGTGGCGTAGCCATGCTGGTGGGTTCGTCACCGGAGATTGTTGAGCTAGTGGCCGGTAATCGGTTGGTTTTCTGGGCGCTGCTGCTACAAATGTTTGTGGTAGGGTACATTTCGGCCCGTGCCTTCGAAATGTCGGTGAGTTCGGTGACCGGGGCCTTTGTGGCCTACTCGGCGCTGAATGGCATTACCCTTGGCATTATCTTCTTGGTATTCACTGCCGATTCTATTGCCTCCACCTTCTTTGTAACGGGTGGCACCTTCGGGGTAATGAGCCTCTACGGCTACTTCACCCGCACCGATTTGTCGCGTTGGGGTAACCTGCTGTTCATGGGCCTGATAGGCCTCATCATTGCCTCAGTGGTTAATTTGTTCTGGCTGAACTCAGTACTCTACACTATCACATCCTTCATTGGCGTGATTCTGTTCGTGGCTCTCACCGCCTACGACACGCAGAAGCTGAAGGCACTGGCTTTCGTAGGTCTTGGTGACGAAGACACCGACCGCAAAGCTGCCATGCTGGGTGCCCTCACCCTCTACCTCGACTTTATCAACTTGTTCCTGTTCCTGCTCGCATCTTCGGTCGCCGGAAATAGAGACTAAGAGTAAATAATCAAGCTCGAAACAGTCAATCCAGACATGGTCTGGGTTGACTGTTTTTTTGTAGGCCTATTGGAGCAACTTTGTGGGTAGTTTGCCTGCAGAGGCGTATTTGGTGCCGCGCACTGGCTGAACTGTAAGAGAGTTGATTTGAGATTATTAAAACTTAAAGGCCATTGTAATTGTCTGTAGGCCTATTCGCTTCCTGGGCTTCCCCGCTATGAATTCAAAACGCGTATTACTACCTCTCACGCTGGGAGGGTTCGGCATTGGCATGACCGAATTTGTCATGATGGGCATTCTGCCCGATGTCGCTAAGGCCCTGCATATTTCCATTCCCACGGCCGGCCACCTGATATCTGCTTACGCCCTAGGCGTGGTGGTGGGTGCGCCCCTAATGGTAGCCCTTACCAGCAAATTGCCGCCTCGCAAGATTCTAGGCCTGCTCATGCTGATTTTTGCGGTGGGCAACGGCCTCTCGGCAGTAGCACCTGGCTATGAGCTGATGCTACTGACGCGCTTTGTCTCGGGGCTTCCGCATGGGGCATTCTTCGGCGTGGGCGCCGTAGTAGCTGGCCGACTGGCGGAGCCGGGTAAGGAGGCGCAGGCCGTCTCCATCATGTTTGCGGGCCTCACCATTGCCAACATCATTGGGGTCCCCATTGGCACCTACCTAGGCCACACCTTCAGCTGGCGCATTCCCTTCGTGCTCATCGTTGTCGTAGCCCTGCTGACTGTAGTAAGCGTGCGGCGCCTGTTACCCGAGCTTCCGGCCCGCGAAACCAACCTTCGGCAAGAGTTTGTGGCCTTTACTCGCCTGGAACCCTGGATGATTATTGCCATTACCATTCTCGGCAATGGCGGCTTTTTTGCCTGGTTTAGCTACATCGTGCCGCTGTTCACGGAGGTAGCCGGCTTTAGCCACAACGCCGTCACCATCCTGATGGTGCTGGCGGGCGTGGGTATGGCGCTGGGCAATATGCTGGGCGGTTGGCTCACCGACCGGATGTCGCCGCTGCGGGCCACCACGTGGCTGCTACTGGCCATGGCTGCGGCCTTGTTTACCATTCCGGTGGCGGCCCAGCATCAGTGGTCTACGGTGCTCATCACCATGCTAACCGGGGCCCTGGCCTTTTCCACGGCGGCTCCCATCCAGATGCTGATGATTCGGGCGGCCAAGGGCTCCGAGATGCTGGCGTCGTCGCTGAGTCAGTCGGGTTTCAACACGGGCAATGCCTTGGGCGCCTACCTGGGTGGCCTACCGATTGCCGCCGGTCTGGGCTACACCTCACCCGAGTGGGTGGGTGGCGCGCTGGTAGTAGGCGGGGTTGTTTTTGCCGCGATGCTGGTGCTGCGCCGCCGTCGGCAGGCTCAAGCAGAGCCCATCGTGGCAGAGGCAGTGGCCTAGCGTGCTGTGGTGGCAACCGTAGCTCGCTCGACCAAGACTGGCGCTTACCCGTACCAGAAGGCGTACCTAACTCCCTACTGGTTCTGCCATGATGCTGCCCAATTTGCCTGTTACAACTCCCGACGGCCGTTGTCCCTGGGCGCACCACAACGAGTTGCTGCGCGAGTTTCACGATTATGAGTGGGGCGAGCCAGTGGCCGAAGCAGGCATCCTGTTTGAGTACCTGGTGCTCCACACCTTTCAGCTGGGCTTCGATTTTCCGGTGGTATTGAAGCGGCGCGAGGGGTTTCGGGAGCTACTAGCCGGCTTCGACCCCGAGCGGCTGGCGCGGTTTGGGGAGGAAGAAATAAGCGAGCTGCTGCAGAACCCGCGCATTTTGCGCAACCGGCGCAAGCTAGAAGCTACCGTGCAGAACGCCCAAGCCTGGCTGCGCCTCCGCCAGGAAGTAGGCGGTGACGCCGGCTTATTGCCATTCTTCTACCACTACGTGGGTGGCCGCCCCCTCGACAACCAGCGCAGCGAAACCAACCCAGTGCCCGTGTCTACGTCCCAGAACGAGGCCATGAGCAAAGACCTAAAGCGGCGCGGCTTCGTGATGACAGGCCCCGTATCATGCTATAACATCCTTCAAACCGCTGGCCTGGTCAACGACCATCTGCTCAGTTGCCCTCGTCATGCAGAATGCGTGGCCTTAGCTGCACAATTGTAACGACGGCACAGGCTCGTAAAAGAAAGAGGCTGCGGTACACCGCAGCCTCTTTCTTTTAGTACTTCTCTACACTCCCGAGCTTGAGAGTGCTGCAGGAGCGTTCTGCTAGGCCTGTTAACCCAAGTCTTGAACACGCTTATCGTTAACGCAATGGCGCAGTAGTTAGGGGCGTCACGGGCGTTTGCTGGGGCCGTCGTCCCTGGAAATCAGGCATGGACACATTGGGGAGTCGGGGCAGCACGTAGCGGGCGAAGTAGTCGGCTTCATCCAGTAAGGGGTACCCGGAGAAGATGAACGCGCGGAAGCCCATGTCCATGTAGCGGTTGATTTTCTCCACAATCTGATCGGGAGTGCCTACTAGGGCCCCTCCAGCCCCGGAACGAGCCTTGCCGATATCGGTCCAGAGTAGGGGCTCCACGAAGCCTTCCATGTCGGCGTGCTCGCGCAGCTGGTTTTGCCGGTGCACCCCCAACGACCACGAATCCTGGGCGCGGCTCTTGATTTCTGCTCCCTTCACTGGGTCAAATTTCGACATGAGCTTACGGGCGTAGGCGCGTGCCTCGTCCTCGGTTTCGCGCACAATCACGTGAATGCGTAAGCCAAAGTCGATCTGGCGGCCGTGGCGGGCGGCACGGGCGCTCATATCCTGCATGGTTCCGTAGAGCATTTCCTCCGTTTCGGGCCACATCAAGAACATGTCGCAGTACTGCGCACACACGGCCCGGGCACCTTCCGACGTGCCCCCGAAATACAGGAGTGGGCCGCCGTTCTGCTGGTAGGGCTTGGCGGGGTCGGAGGGCATATCGAACTGGTACAACTCGCCCTTGTGCACAATGCGCTCCTGGGTCCAGGCCTGCTGCAGAATCTCGATGGTTTCGGCGCAGCGCTGGTAGCGCAGCTCCGGCACTTCCCTTAGGCCAGGCAAGTCGGAGTTGATAATGTTGATGGTAAGCCGGCCTTCCAGCATGTGGTCGAGGGAGGCCAGGGCGCGTGCCAGCATGGGCGGATGAATCTCGCCGGTCCGGATGGCGGTGAGCAGGTTGATGCGCGACGTTTGCGGGGCAATACCGGCCGCAAACGTCATTACATCCTGGCCTACGGTGTAGGAAGTAGGTAGCAGAATGTTGGAATAACCCAGCCGCTCCGCCGACAGGGTAATGTCGCGGCAGTGAGCCCAGGAGCTGCGGTAGGCCCCATCAAGCACGCTCAAGTATTGCGTATCGCCCCCGCAGAGGTCATCAAACCAAGATATTTCAGCCACGCGCTGCGGCGTACGAATAGCCACCGACGTGATAGGGGAGGAGAGGGACATAGTGTGAGGAAGAAGAGCAATATAACGGGTAAGCCGGAGCGAAGAGCAATTGAGAGTCAGAAGCTAAAAGCTAGCTCCCCTCCTTGGAAAGGAGGGGTTGGGGGTGGTTGACCAATCGTTGAACGTCAACTAGCTATAGTTTCTAATTCTAATTTTTCAACCACCCCTAACCCCACGCCGCTTGATTCGCGGAATCATCTGAGGAGGGGAGCTAGCAACTAGCTCTAACATCATTCGGCACCCTGGGTTGAATTTGCTGGCACCGGCTTCCGTCGGTTCCAGATGAAATACAGGCCTAGGCCTACGGCTGCAAACAGGGCAACGTCGCGGGCCTCGTTGCCCTTGCTGCTGATTAAAAGCCACAGGCACAGGCCTACGCAAAGCACGGCCACCACGCCGCCCCCGGCCACCCGAAACGGCGCTGGCTCCTCCGGAGTGCGCCGGCGCAGCACCGGCAGGGCCGCGCAGGTAAGTGCGAAGTACGTGAGCCGAATAATGGTGCTGAGTGTGAGGGCGTAAATGAACGTGCCCGATATGGCCAGCACCAGCTTCAGCGCCGCCGACACCAGAAGGGCCACGTGCGGCGTCCGGAACCGCGGGTGCGTAGCTCCGAAAACGGCTGGTATCTGGCCTTGCTCAGCCAAGGCGAAGAGCAGGCGGGGGCCCGTCAGCATAAGGGCATTCAGCGTACCCAACGCCGTGAGTATAGCCGCCACAGCCACCAAGGCTGCGCCTATCGGGCCCATAAATTGTTGGGTGGCATCGGCCAGGGGGCGCTCCGAGGCGGCCAAGTTGGGCAACGTGCCAATGCATACCACCTGCACCAGCAGAAACAGCACGGCTACCGTGGCAATAGCCGTGAACAGCGCAAAGGGCACATTGCGTTGGGGCTGCTGAATCTCAGCGGCCGGAATTGCTGCCACATCAAAGCCAGAGAAGGTGAAAATAAGCAGCAGCACAGCTCCCGAGAAATTGGTGTAGCCGGGCGCCACCGCAAACGAGAAAACCTGCCAATCCACGAAAAACAGGCCTACGCCCGTAAACAGCACTAGCACCAGCACCTTGCTGACTGTGAACATATTGTTTACCAGCGAAGCCGTGCGCACCCCCACCAGATTGATGAGCGTAAGCGCCATAATTAAACCGGCCATCAGCACTGCCCGGCCTAGGCCACTGCCCACCGTAGGCCAGAAGTACGCGGCATAATCGACGAACAGGTTGCAAAGCGCCGCAAAGCTGGCCAGCCGCGAAATCCAGAGCAGCCAGCCAACTTCAAAACCTACCAGCGGCCCGAAGGCCTCCCGCGCATACAAATAAGGGCCACCTGCGCCACTAAACCGGCTGCTGACCTCAGCAAAGCACAGGATAATGAGCGCGACAATGGCCGCGCTGGCTCCGTAGGCCACTACACTATAAGCGCCCACCAAGGCATAGATCTTGGCGGGTAGCCCCAGGATGCCGGCCCCAATGGTAATGTTGATGATAAGCGCGACGAAGTCCCAGCGGCGAATGCCGCGCACTAAGTCCGGCCGGGTGACGGCAGGGATAGCAGACATGCAGAGTCAAGTAAGAACTGAAGAGAAAACCAAGAGGGGCAGTGGCCTAGCGTAGAGCGGGGCAACAACAGCAACAGGTTTCGATCAGCTTTACAGGTAGCATGCCGCTAGGGAAGAGAAGAATTTATTCGTCGGGTATAAAGCGCTGTGGAAGACGCTAGGCCACCTTGAAAGGAGGGCAAATATAGGCAGGCGGGCACACGGCGCAAGTTTCATAGGTGCTGCGGCCCGCAGTTTTTGGCGCAAAAAGTTCCGGGCTGAAAACAAAAATTTGGATTTCTCGGAAATGCGCCTGTACATTTGGCAGACCAATTCTTTCACCCACAAAGGATTGTTTTTATACAGAGGCGCGGAGAGACAGGCTCTATGAACCGCCGACAACCCCCGGAACATCCGGAACGGTGCCAAGTCCTGACCATATAAAAACAACAACGCCGTGAGCACCTTCACCAGCCTTGCCGTCCTAAACGCCGCGCCCAACGCCCTGCAGCAGGCGTGTTGTAGCATTATGCGTTCGAGCGTCTGTATGCAGATGCGGGCCATGAGCTGCTAAGGACCAGGGAACCCCTTGTACTCTTTTTGCTTGCTCCGGTAGCAGAGGGCGGTAGCGCGTCTGACTGCTACACCAACTCCTGGCCTAGGAGGTAGTCGGACTACGCCCGCTCCGTTCCGGACGGATGGCAGACGTAAACCAACCAGCCTAGGTCTGTCCTTCCTTCCTGTTGGTACCCATTTTTCATTGAGGCTCTCAATGAAGTTGACCGGTTATGCGCTAGCCGGCACCCCGAAGGAAGCGTGCTTTTCTGCTGTAGCTCGTCTAAAAAGGGCTTTTTGAAGTCATCAGGGGCACTTGTGCCAGCCGCTGAGCGCGGTTCGGCGGCTCCACTTCCTTCTCTTTCTGATATGAAATACTCTACTCTACTGGCAGTGCCAGGGGTGGTAGCCGCGCTTGCTCCGGCGAGCTTCGCCCAAACTGCGGCGGGCCAAACCATCACGGGTACGATTACCGACGCGGCCGACCGCAGCCCCTTGCCAGGCGTCACGATTATTGTGCGGGGCACTACTATTGGCGCTACTACCGATGGCAAGGGTCAGTTTTCGCTTAACCTACCAGAGGGCAACAACACATTGCTCGTTAGCGCCATTGGCTATCAGGCGCAAACGGTAAACGTTACCTCCGGGACGGTGCAGGTTGCTCTGCGGGCCGATGTAAAGCAGCTTTCGGAAGTGGTAGTTACTGGCTACAGCGAGCAGAACCGCAAAACCCTCACCAGCGCCATCAGCTCCGTGAATGGCGATGCGCTGAAGGATATTCCGGCGGCCAGCCCCGACCAGTTACTGCAGGGTAAAGCGCCCGGCGTACAGGTGTCGGCCAACTCGGGGGTGCCGGGCGGTGGCATTTTTATCCGTATTAGGGGCAGCAACTCCGTGAATGCCAGCAACGACCCGCTCTACGTGGTAGATGGGGTGTTCATCAACAACACTAATTTGATTGCTACTGGCCTAGGCAACCAGGTGTCGTCGAACCCGCTGGCCGACCTGAACCCGCAGGATATTGAGAGCATTGAAATTCTGAAGGATGCCAACGCCACGGCCATCTACGGTTCGCGCGGGGCCAACGGGGTAGTGCTGATTACTACCAAGCGAGGCAAAGCGGGCGACAAGACACGCATCACCTTCAACACCTACCACGCCTGGTCGAAAGCCCCCAAGAAGTACGACCTAGTAACGGGACAGGAGCTGGCCACTCTGGAAAACGAGCGTTTCCTCAACGATGGTGGCAACCCGGCGCTGGTGCCGTACCGCTCGGTAGCGGCCGGCGGGCGTGGCCTACCCGAAGAACAGCAAACCTACGACCGACTCTCCGACGTGTTCCGCACGGCCCAGACCCAGAGCTACGAGCTATCGGCGGCGGGTGGGTCGGCCAAAACGCAGTTCTACATCGGGGGTGGCTACTTCAAGCAGCAGTCCATTGCCAGGCCTACCGACTTTGAGCGGTTCAGTCTGCGCGTAAACCTCGACAACTCAGTAACTGACAAACTTCGCATCGGGACTAGCACGGCCCTCACGCGCACTCACCGCAACGTCAGCAGCAACGACAACAATCCGGTGGGCGTCATCAACTCGGCCTTGTTTCCGCGCACCAACCTGCCGATTTACAACCCTGACGGCTCCTACGCTAAGTACGGTTCCTTTGACAATCACCAGGCGCTCATTGACAACCTGAACAACGATGCGGTGGGCTCCCGCGTCATCTCGAACGTGTACGGGCAATACCAGTTTGGTAAGCACCTGACCCTGCGCAGCAGTTGGAGCATCGACTTCAACGACATGTACGAGAACAACTTCAACAACACGCTCATTCTGGCGGGGCAGCCCCGCGGCACGGCGTCCTCGTTTCTCTCGCGAGATATCACGCTGCTCAATGAGCAAACCCTTAACTACAGCGTTGACCTGGGCGAAAACCACTCGTTGCAAGCGTTGGTGGGCAATACGCTGCAGAAAAATACCTTCCAGCGTACCAGCCTGGCCGGGCAGCAGTTCCCCAGCAACGACCTGACCAGCATTGCCTCGGCGGCCACCCAAACGGGCTCGTCGTCTCGCTCGCAGGCAGGCCTAGTCTCCTTCTTCGGCAAGGGCACTTACAGCTTCAAGCAGCGCTACACCGCCGATGTAAGCATTCGGGCCGATGCTTCGTCGCGGTTTGGACGCGACAACCGGTGGGGCTACTTCCCGGCCGTGGGCGTGGGCTGGCGCCTGGGCGAAGAGGAGTTTGTGAAGAACCTGAACCTGTTTCAGGAGCTGAAGCTGCGCGCCAGCATCGGGAAAACCGGCAACCAGGCCGGCATCAGTGACTTTGCCGCTCGTGGCCTAGTGCAGGGCGGCGCCAACTACCTCGACCTGCCGGGCACGGCTCCGCTACAGCTAGCCAACCCCAACCTAAGCTGGGAAAGCACGCGCCAATGGAACGTGGGCGTAGATGCCGCCGTGCTGCAAAACCGGGTGCTGGTCGAGTTCAACTACTACGATAAGTACACCTCGGGCCTGCTGCTGAACGTACCGGTGCCCCGCAAAACCGGCTTTGCCTCGGTGGTAGAAAACTACGGGGCTGTAAGCAATAAAGGTCTGGAGTTGCAGGCCACGGTAAACTGGCTGCCCAAGGCAGCGGCGCAGTGGAGCACCACCTTCAACGTGGCCCGCAACGTCAATAAAATTGAGAAGCTGGCCGCGCCCATTACCAGTGGCTCCCGCGACATCTTCCGGCTGGAAGAGGGTGCCCCGCTTTATTCCTTCTGGCTCTACCACCAAACCGGCGTGAACCCCGAAAATGGGGATGCGCAGTACGAAGACGTGAACGGTGACGGCCAGCTCACGGTGGCCGACCGCAAGCTGGTGGGCAATGCTTGGCCCAACTACTTTGGGGGCCTCACCAACTCATTGAGCTACAAGGGCTTTGATTTTGGCTTCACGCTGAACTTTGAGCAGGGAGCGAAAATCATGAACATGAACCGCTTCTTCCTGGTGCACGGCGGCACTCAAAGCAACATTGGCTACCTGAAGGAGCAGCTCGACCGTTGGCAGAAGCCCGGCGACGTCACCGACATCCCGCGCCTGACTACCAACGCGGCTAGCAACAACTACGGCGGCGTAGTGCAGAACCTGAGCGACCGGTACCTGGAAGATGGCTCCTTCCTGCGCCTCCGGACTTTATCCCTTGGCTACACCGTGCCGACAGTGGTGGCTGCTAAAGCGCGCCTGAATAGCCTGCGGGTGTACGTGCAAGCGGCCAACCTCTTCACCATCACGCCCTACTCTGGCCTCGACCCGGAAGTCAACTCGCAAAGCGGCGTGAGCAATACCAAAAACTTCGACTGGGCCACCGTGCCCCAGCCGCGCACTTTCCAGGTGGGCCTGACGGTCGGATTATAAGCCGTTGATTCTGATGAAAAAGACTATATACCGCCTCCTATTTGCTGCGCAACTCTCCATCGCTGCCGTAAGCCTGACTGGGTGTCAGGATTTGCTGGACCCCACCCCGGTGCAGCAACTGCCCGACGACAAAGCCATAACTGATGCTGGCAGTGCCCGCTCCGCCACCATTGGCGTGTACGACCGGGTGCAGGCCTACTACCAACTGAACTGGCCCGTGCTGGGCTTTCTGCCCGGCGAGAATGTGCGCTTCAATGGCACGCTGAACCAGTTTCTGCAGATTGACCAGAATCAGCTCAGCGCCGACAACGTGCTTATCACGGAAGCCTGGACCCAGATGTATCAGGCCGTTAATGGCGCCAACAACGTCATTGCCGCCGTACCCGGCATCAACGACCCGCTGCTGACGGCCACCGAGAAAAACCAGCTGCTAGGAGAGGCCTACTTCCTGCGGGCCCTCGTGTACTTTGATCTGGGACGGGGCTGGGGCGGCGTACCGCTGGTGCTCACGCCCACCCGCACCAAGGAGAACGGCCAGGGAATCGGGCGCAGCACCCAGGTCCAAACCTACGACCAAGTGCTGGCCGACCTAACCCAGGCCGAAGCCCTGCTGCCCGACGGTGCCACCCGCAACCGCGCCGTGCAAAACACCGCCCGCGCCCTGCGGGCCCGTCTGCACCTGTACCGCCAGCAATGGACTGATGCTGAGATCTACGCTACACAGGTTATTAACAGCAGCAACTACAGCCTAGTTACGCCTTACCGGGCTATATCCACGGCTCCTTTCCTCAGCCGGGAGTCCATCTTTGAACTGACGTTCAGCAACTCCGACGCCAACTCGATGTGGAACAACTGGTTCCCAAGCGCCCTAGGCGGGCAGTTTAACTTCCAGCCCGTGCCGGCAGCCATTACGCTGCTCAACGACCCAGCAGTGGGAGGGAGCCGCTCGGCCCTGCTCGCTACCACTACCATTGCCGGGAGCCCCGTCACCTACGGCAACCTCTACAGCCGCTCGGCCCAGCGCGACGACCCCAGCTACGTGCTGCGGCTGGCGGAGCAGTACCTGATTCGGGCGGAGGCCCGGGCCAAGCAAGGCAAGCTAACCGCCGCTTTGGCTGATTTGAATGTTGTGCGCAGTCGGGCCGGGGTGCCCGCCAGCACTGCCGCCACCGCCGAGCAACTGCTACTGGCAATTGAGAACGAGCGCCGGGTGGAGTTTGCCTTCGAGGCGGACCGCTGGTTTGACTTGGTGCGCACAGGCCGGGCCGGGGCGGTGCTGGGCGTTACTGACCAACGCCGCTGGCTGTTCCCCTTGCCCTTCAACGACCTAGTGGCCGACCCCAGCCTGACGCAAAACCCCGGTTACTAGGCCAGTAGGCCACTCTTCCTTGACTACGACCTGTACAGATCATGTTGAAATCAACCTTTTTTGGCGCGCTACTTGGCCTGAGCTTGGCTTCGGCTGCTCCCATGCTGGCGCAAAACAAGTACTTCTTCCCGGCGGCCACGGCCGGCAGCTTCGACCCCGCCGTGCCCACGCCCGAACAGTTTCTCGGCTATCCCATTGGCTCCCACTACACCCGCACCGACCAGATAGTGGCCTACCTGCGGGAGCTAGATCGGGTGTCGGATAAGGTGAGTCTGCGAGTGCTGGGCACCACATTTGAGGAGCGGCCCCAGGTGGTAGCCACCATTACAGCCGTTGAAAACCAGCAGAACTTGGCGGGGCTGCAGCAAGCGCGGCGGGCACTGATAGACCCCAAGCTGCCGACTCCCGATTACCGCAAGCTGCCGGTAGTGGTCAGCCTGAACTTTGGGGTGCATGGCAACGAAAGCAGTTCTTCGGAAGCTGCGCTGCTCCTGGCCTACTACCTCACGGCCTCCACCTCGCCCGAAACCAAGCAGTGGCTGGAGCAAGCCGTGGTAACCATTGACCCGCTGGAAAACCCTGATGGCCGCGACCGGGCTTCGCACTGGTTTGACCAGAATAAGTCATGGCCCAACGTAACCGATCCGCTGGACCGGGAACACACCGAGGCTTGGCCGGGTGGGCGCACCAATCACTTCTACACCGACCTAAACCGCGACTGGCTCCCACTGACTCAGCCCGAAAGCCGGGCCCGCATGGCGTTCTTCCATGAGTGGTACCCCAACGTGATGATTGACTTTCACGAAATGGGTACCAACGGTACGTACTACTTCGAGCCCTCTAAACCCTTTAGCACCGAAAACGACCTGATTCCACGGGCTACTTACGAAGTGCTGAACGTACACCTGGCCAAGTACTTCGCGAAGTCCCTCGACGATTTGGGTTCACTGTACTGGACCAAGGAGCAGTTTGATAACCTCTCGCCCATCTACGGCTCGACGTACCCCGACTTTCAGGGTGGGGTGGGCATCACGTTTGAGGTGGGTAGCTCCCGCGGGCTGGCTCAGGAAGGCACCAATGGCGTAGTTACGTTTCCGTTTACCATTCGCAACCACGTGGCTACTGGCCTAGCCACCGTGCGCGGGGCCGTGGAGGAAAAGGAACTGTACCTGCGGCATCAGCGCGACTTTTTTGCCTCGGCTCTCACCGATGCCCGTAAGTTCCCGACCAAAGCCTACGTATTTGGCAATGCCCAAGACGAGACGCTGACCAACAAGTTCTTGGCGCTACTACTGCAGCACAAGATTGAAGTGCACGAGCTGGGCAAGAACGTGACGCTGGATAAGCAGGAGTTCAAGCAGGGCAAGGCCTACGTGGTGCCCACCAGCCAGCCCCAATATCGAATTGTCAACTCCCTGTTCGAGGAGCTAACCACCTTCCACGACAGCGTATTCTATGACGTGACGGGCTGGAGCCAGGCTCACGCGTATGGGCTGGCGGTGTCGAAGCAGAAGAACACTGGCCTAGTGCAAGGTGCTCCGGTTACGGCGCCCAAAAACCTAGCGGGAGCCGTGCAGGGCGGGCAGAGCAGCTACGCTTATCTTTTGCCTTGGTCTGATTACAACGCCCCGCGCGCCCTCGTAGCGCTGCAGCGAGCTGGTATTGTCACCAAAGTTAGCTTCAAGCCTTTCAAGGCCGGTTCTGCAAGTCAACCCACCGAGTTTGGCTACGGCACCGTAGTTATTCCGGTGGCCGCCCAAAAGCTGCCCGCCGATTCGGTTTTTCAAATTGTGAGCCGGTTGAGCCGCCAGCACCAGGTAACGTTTACCGGCGTCAGTACGGGCTTTAGCCTAGGCGGTATTGATCTGGGCTCGAACAACGTACGCACTGTGCCCGAGGCCAAGGCTGCTGTTCTGGTAGGAACGGGCACTACGGCCTCGGAAGTTGGCGAAGCGTGGTTTGTGGCCAGCCAGCAGCTAGGCCTGCCTTTGAGCAAAATCGAGATGAGCAACTTCGGGAAGGCGCCGCTGGGCCGCTACACTAGTTTAGTGCTGGTAGGCGGTTCGTACACCAGCCTCGACAAAGCTGCCGTGGATAAGCTGCGGCGCTGGGTGCAGGAGGGCGGCACGCTCGTTACCCTGAAAAACGCCTCGGAGTGGGCCATCAAGCAGGGCATTGTGAAAGAGAAGTTGCTGATTCCGGCCAACGGTGGCTGGGCCGATACCACCGCGTTTGCCGTGGCGCTGGCCGAAGCAACGCCCCCAACTCCCAAAGTCACCCAGCGGCCCAAGCCGCAAACCACCTTTGCCCCCCGCCGCGCCGACTTCGTAGGCCAGGAACAGGAGGGAACCCGCGCTATTGCGGGCTCCATCTACCTGACTGATATCGACATTACAAACCCCATTGGGTTTGGCCTGACTAACCGCCGCCTCTACGTGTTCCGCAACGGTACCACATTCTTGCGGCCCAGCCGCAACCCTTACGCCACGGTGGCGCAGTACACCGCGTCGCCACTGGTGAGCGGCTACGTATCCAGAAATAACCTGCAGCAGATTCGTAATTCCGCCGCCGTAGTCGTCAGCAAAGTGGGCACCGGCCGAGTAATTCTCTTCGCCGATGACCCCAACTTCCGCCACTACTGGCACGGCACCTCCCGGTTGTTTACCAATGCCGTATTGCTCGGCCCGCTGCTGAACCTGCCTGATGGCCCAGCCTCCATTGCTGCGGAAGAAGAATAGCGCACCGCTAGGCCACTACCTACGGCTGCGTTAGTTCCTTACCTGCAGGTAAGAACTAACGCAGCCGTAGGTAGTGGCCTAGAAGCAAGTTTATCTAGTATACTTCTGGCGAGCAGTTACCTTTAGCTGCCTCCATCAATCATCCTGATACTTGCTGTATGCGCACCTACAATTGGGCTATTCTAGGCCTAGGCAACATTGCTCACAAGTTTGCGGAAAGCCTTGCGCTGCTGCCCAACGCCCGGCTCCACGCGGTAGCCTCGCGTGATGCGGCCAAGGCCCAGGAGTTTGCTGCCCGGTTCGGAGTACCTCATGCCGTGGGTAGCTATGATGAGCTACTGACGGTGCCGGACATAGATGTGGTATACATTGCTACGCCCCACACCGAGCACTACGCCCACACGCTCCTCTGCCTGCGCGCCGGATTGCCCGTGCTATGCGAAAAGCCTTTTGCCGTGAATGCCCAGCAGGCCCAGCAGATGCGGCAGGTGGCAGAAGAGAAAGGCGTTTTCCTGATGGAAGCCTTCTGGACGCGCTTTTTCCCGGCCATCCATAAAGCGCTGGAGCTGGTAGCGGCCGGCACCATCGGCGAAATAAAGCACCTCTCCGCTGACTTTGGCTTTGTGGCCCCGTATGTGCCGGAAGGCAGGCTGTTTAACCCAGCCCTGGCGGGTGGCTCCTTGCTGGATATTGGGGTGTACCCGCTGTTTATCAGCAAGCTTTTCCTTGGCGAGCCTCAAGAAATACGTGCCGTAGCCACCCGCGCCGCTACTGGGGTAGACGTGAACTGCTCCATGGCCCTGGCCTACGAGGGTGGCGCCACGGCCAGTTTGTTTTCTACCATAGCTGCGCAAACCGATAATCAGTGTATTCTCTACGGCAGCCACGGCCAGCTTCAGCTTACTGGTCGCTTTCACGCCGCCAGTGGTATCACCCTGAAGCACCCAAATCAGGAGCCGCAGCATATCTCCTGCGAAAAGCAAGGGTACGGCTATCTGTACGAAGCCGAGCACGTGCAGCAGTGCCTGGCGCAGGGTCTCACACAAAGCCCGTTACTGCCCCTGCAGTTCAGCTTGGAGCTTATGCAACAGCTAGATGTAATACGTCAGCAGATCGGCCTGCGCTACCCAATGGAGTAAGCAGGAAAGTCAAGTGTCACTAACCCGAATAAAAAGGGCCACTAAACTTAGTGGCCCTTTTTATTCGGGTATACGGGTTTGCTATTTAAGCACTAGCCAAGAGCTGCGCCGCAGACAGGCTATTACTTGGCTTTGCCTCTCAGCCATTCCTCCCGGAATTTCTTCTGGGCTTTGGTCACTGGCTTTTTCGCCTGCTCATAGGTTACCACTTCCAATGTGGGGTCTTCCACCAGAGTAACTGGCACCGTCCGGACGCCGTCGCGGGCCCGCACTTCCACCTGTACCACGTCGCCGGGCTTATGGGCTGCCAGGCGCTTCTGCAGTTCTTTGGCGCTGATGGGTTTTTGACCAGCCAGCTTTAGCAGCACATCTTCGCGGTCTAGGCCAGCAGTGTAGAGCGGGCTGCCGACCGAGGTTGAGCCCAGGGTCGCAGAGCTGTCGGGGTTGAACTGCAGGCGGGCGGCTAAGCTGGCCTGCCCGGCGCGGGCCGGGCGCACCAGCATACCGGCGGGAGCCAGCAGCTCATCATATTTCGGAAGCTCATGCCCATAGATGTGCTGGCGGAAAAACTGCCCGGCAAAGGCCGTATCCTTGGCTACCTGGCCTAGCACGCGCTGCAGGTCTTGCAAGGTGTAAGGCTTTTCCGGGGCGTAATTGCTCTGAAATTTACCTTGCTGCTGCCACAGGGTGCGCATGTAGGTGTCGAGGTCGGTCTTGAAGCGCTGGCGCAGTTCCAGATCTAAGGCTAGGGCGTTGGCCCCACCAATGTAATAGTAGCTCAAGTAGGTATTGCCCCGGTTGTTGGGGTCGATGGCCGCGGCGGCATCCACGAAGGGCGCCTGTTGGCTCATATACACCGGCGAAAACCGCTTGGCTCCGGGGGCAGTCAGCATGGCACCCACTAGGCCACTCAGGGCCTCCTCACAGTACTGGTCATCGGTATAAATGCCGGCGCGGCGTAGCAGCAGCTCGCCGTAATACTGCGTGAAGCCTTCCGCAAACCACAGGCCGCTGCTCATGTTGGCCCGCTCAAAGTCGAAGGGTTCTAGGTCTTTAGGTCGAATGCGTTCTACGTTCCAGCTGTGGAAGAATTCATGCGACACGGTGCCCAGGTTATCAATAGCACCGGTTCCCCGTAGTGGTCGGCTGCTGGTGAGGCTGGTGGAGTTGCGGTGCTCCATCCCGTCGCCGCTAGTTTGGGGCAGGTAGTTAGCCACGAAGGTATAGCGGCCGAAATCGTAATCGGGAAGTCCGCCGAAGATGGCCGCGGCTTCCTTCACTACCTTCTTGGTGTTGTTGGCGAAGGCGTCTAGCTCGGCATCGGTGCCATCGTGCAGCACCTGCATCTCAATGGTTTTGCCCTGTTCCTGCCAACTGCGCACCTTCTGCGACCCCAAGGAGGTTGGTGAGTCCATGAGGTACTGCAGGTGCGGGGCATACCAGGTGCCCTTGGCGGCATCGGGCCGCAACTGTGAGGCAACCGTCCAGCCCTGAGGCACCTGCTCAAACTTTACCTCGGCGGGGCGCTGCTCCAGGCCACGAGCAAAGGCCAGCGTGGCGGGCATGTTTAGGTGGGCGTGGCGCGCATCGATGCCCGCGTAGGTGCCGTCGGTCCGGTCGCCAAATAGCGTGTAGGTGAAGCGCACGGTGCCATCATGCCCAGCCACGTCCCAGCCGTAAGGGTCAGGCTTGTTCACGGCCAACACCTTGCCTCTGGAGTCGGTGGCCTGCACGTCGTACACATTCTTCGCAAACTCGTGTAGTGCGTAGCGGCCAGGCGAGGACCGCGCCATGCGCACCTGCAGCGTGCCGGCGGGCACCTCGGTAAACGTAACCGTCACGCGGGCCTCGTGGTGCACGGCGTTGGGGAAGGCCACGGAGTATTGTACGGGAGCCTGGGCAGCGGCCGGGCGGCCAATGGCCAGCGGCAGGCCTAGCAGGAGCAGGGCAGCGGTTTTTCGCATCATAAGGAGAGGAGAGGTAAATGGATAGCTGCCTAAAGGTAACTTTTGGGAGGAGGAGGCTGCAAGCCAACCCAACAAAACCATCTGGGCTGCTACTGCCACACAGTAGCCTCCACCATTCCCCCATAAAAAGCGCCCACTGGCCTGGCCGATAGGCCTAGCCGCTCAAGCTCTGCCTCAAGAGGTGGCCTACGCCGGGCACTGATACCGGTGGTAAGGCCGAAGAAAGCGTACATGGTGGCCAGTAACAAGCGTTGCCACCAGGTGCGAGGGAAGGCAAAATCCGCCACCAGCCAGGGGGCACCTAGCCTACGTGCGGCTTGCAGGCGGGCTACCAGTTCACGTAACCGATGAGGCTCAAATAAATCAAGCAAAAAGAACGTCACTACGGCGTCAAACTGCTCTTGGGGTTGTAACGTCGCTTCCGTGCCTAACCTAAATTCCACCTGGGCCAGCTTGCTAGGCCAGTGTTGCTGCATGAACTCCTGGCTGCGGCGTAGCATTTGCGGAGAGGCCTCCAAATACAGAATCTGAGCCTCTGGGCGTTGGCGCAGTACTTCCCCCAGCACCCAGCCCGTGCCGCCCCCCACAATGAGGATACGCGGAGTTCCTGTTAGCAGCGCCTCCAACGCCGCCTGCTGGGCTCGCTGCAAGGCCCTGCCGTACACCAAGCGGGCCAGCGGATCATAGAAGGCCGCTACGTAATCAAAGCCAGAGTCGGGGAGGGGCATAAGCAATCAGGCAAGCAAGGGTGTGGCAAACGTGGCCTAAAGGCCCCGAAATGTCGTAAGAACCTCGTCAACCGGAGGTATTCAGCCGGGTACTTGCTGCTTTCCCATGACCAACTCAATTCGTCGGCTGCTGGCCGGGGTTACGCTGTTTTTCACCGAATTTGCCATTACGCTCTTGCTGGGTACGGTAGGTGTCGTCATTTTCCTGGCCCTGAGCCGGGAGGTGTTCGACCAAGACGCGGCCACGTTCGATGCCAGCGCTTTCCGCTGGACGCGCCAGCTCTTTGGGCCCGAGCGCCAGCAGTGGGTGCAGGGTATTACATTTTTGGCCTCGCGCAATTTCATTACCGCCACGGCCCTGCTGCTAGTGGGCTGGCTGCTGGTGCGGCGGCGCCGCTGGTACTCGTTGCTGGTGCCGGTGGTGGCGCTGGGCAGTATTACGCTCAACCTAGTGCTGAAACAGTTTTACCACCGCCCACGGCCCCTATTGCCGTTGGTTTCCGCTAGTGGCCTCAGCTTTCCCAGTGGGCACGCCATGATATCGGCGTCTTTTTATGGGCTTCTCATTTATCTGGTGCAAGCTCACGTGCGCTCCGCCGCCTTGCGCTGGGGCCTCACAACTGGCCTAGCGGCGCTTATTATTCTTATTGGGCTTACCCGCGTATATCTGCGCGTGCATTACGCTACTGATGTGCTGGCCGGCTTCACGGCGGGCCTAGTATGGCTGATAGTTGCTATTCCCCTCCTGCGGCAGCTAGAAATTACCGCAAAAAAACGCTTCGGCAAACAAGTGCAATCAACTGAAAAACAGCCTGTATAGCCCGGAAAGCAAATTTTTGTGGTTAAGTTTTTATTGTTTTTTGTAGTGAAAGCTTGACACACGTCGAAAAAGCCCCCTATCTTTGCAGCATCAAATGACAACCACCGCGGCTGTCGGATGATAAAAATGCTGCGCTTGTGGCGAAATTGGTAGACGCGCTGTCTTCAGGCGGCAGTTCCGAAAGGTGTGAGAGTTCGAGTCTCTCCGAGCGCACGAAAGCCGGTCCAGATATGGACCGGCTTTTTTGTTTTCAGCCCTTGCCACACTGTAGGACATGTTAACACCCTAGGCTGGAGTTGCGTTGGAGAGCATGAACAACGTGCTTTTATGAAACGATTTGCTCCCCGACTTGCCGCTCTGTTCAGCTTCCTGACCCTCGAAATAGCGGTGGTTGGGGGCGTATTTATAGCCTCCGCCGTATTGTTTTTTTACCTGACGCGGGTAGTATTCGTGCAGCACTCCGTCGACTTCGATCAATGGGCGTTTGCTCAAATGGACGTGCTCCGGAGCCGGTGGCCTAGCCTTACAAGCGGAGTAGAAGGGGTTACCTTCTTCGCGTCTCTGCCCTTTCTGGTAGGGGTCGGAATAGGCCTACCGCTGTTGCTGCGGAGCAGAGGACACCGCCGTGAAGGCTTGGAGGTTTTCTTGGCAGTGGCAGGCGCTTCCTTATTAAACCAGGTGCTGAAGGTGCACTTTCAGCGGGCCCGGCCTAGCTCGGCATTATTTCCGCAGGCAGGCCTGAGCTTCCCAAGCGGGCACGCCATGATTGGCCTAGCCCTGTACGGCTGCGTGGCCTGGCTGCTCTGGCGGCACCGGCGGCATCCGCTCTGGGCGGCGGGGCTGCTCGTTTGGGCCGTGCTTATTGGGCTTACCCGCGTGTACCTGCACGTGCATTACGCCACCGATGTGGCCGCTGGCTTCGCTATTGGACTGGTCTGGCTGATTTTGCTGCGCACGGCCTTACGGCTGTGGTGGCGCGAGGAGGCAAAGTCGGGACTATAGAAGGTGGGCAGTGTGGTACTGCCATTTTGGCTAAGACAAAGGGCATTTTGGCTACACCGGCTTTTGGGCAGGAGACGACCTTTGTTTCGTCAACAACTCAAAATGAGCTCCTTATGAAAGCGGTAAGAATTCATGCCTTTGGCGGACCTGAGGTTCTGGAAATAGAAGAGGTAGCACGTCCAGTGCCAGCGGCCGATGAAATCCTAATTAAGGTATATGCCAGCGGCGTGAACCCAGCCGACTGGGTAGTACGGGAGGGTGGCAACGACGTGCTACGGCCCTACCTAACGCTACCCATGACTCTGGGCTGGGATGCTGCCGGTATTGTGGAGGAAGTGGGTAGTGCGGTAACAGGGTTTCAAAAAGGTGACGCGGTATTCGGCGAGCCTAGTTTCCCCAGCGCTGGCAGCTACGCGGAATATTGCGCGGCCAAAGCCAACCAGTTTGCCCACAAGCCTAAGAGTATTGGCTTCAACGAAGCAGCAGGAGTACCACTGGCCGGCCTCACGGCCTGGACAGCTCTTTTCGAAGATGGCCAACTGCGAGCTGGGCAACGCGTCCTCATTCAGGGTGCTGCGGGTGGGGTGGGCAGCTTGGCTGTGCAGTTTGCTAAAGCCAAAGGTGCTTACGTCATCGGCACGGCCTCGGCTGGCAACTTGGATTACCTACGAGAGCTAGGTGCCGATGAAGCGCTGGATTATCGCAATCAGCAAATGACGGAACTAGCTCAGGGGGTAGACGTGGTGCTGGAAGCCTCGCCGCTGCGCGACAACGCTGAGCGCCTGCGCACGGTAGCCGCGTTGAAGGAAGGCGGTGTTTTTGTGAGCGTCAACCTGGATTTTCCGTTCGATGAGGCAGTGCAAGCCGCCCTGGCCGCCAAGCACGCCACCGGCAAACTGTCGAATAACCAGCCCAGGCAGGAGTGGCTGACCGAAATGGCCCAGCTGATTGATGCGGGCCAGGTGCGAGTAGTCGTCAGCCGGGTGTATCCGCTGGAGCAGGTGGCTGAAGCTCACCGCGAAAGTGAAACCCGGCACGTGCGGGGCAAGTTGATACTGGAAATCCGAAAAGAAGCCGAGTAGCATGAGGCATTTCAAAACGATAAGCGACTTTCATGCCTACCGGGGCTTGCCGAAGCCCCAGCACCCGCTGCTCAGCGTGGTAGATGTCGGGGCTGCCGGACCCCTGCACGTAGAGGAGCCGACCAATCTGCTTTTAGACTTTTACACTCTTTCGGTCAAGCGAATGCGCAACGTCAAGGCCACCTACGGGCAGCAGCCGTTCGACTTCGATTCAGGCATCATGTCCTTTATGGCGCCCCGGCAGGTATTCAGCATCGCGGCGGTCAATCAAGACGAGGATATAGAAAAATCAGGGTGGGTGCTCTACATCCACCCTGATTTCATCTGGAATACGCCCCTGGCCACAACTATCAAGCAGTACGATTTCTGGGATTACGCGCTCAACGAATCCTTATTCCTTTCTGCCAAAGAGGAGGCCACTATCATGACGATTATCGGCAGTATTCGGGAAGAGTATGAGGCCAATATTGATAAGTTCAGTAAGCCTATTATTATCTCGCAAATTGAAAGCCTGCTGAATTATGCTGACCGATTTTACCACCGCCAGTTCATTACCCGGGAGAAAACCAACCACCAAGTACTCGAACGGGTAGAAACCCTACTCCACGAGTACTTCAACAACCAGGACTTGGCAGAAAAAGGCTTGCCAACCGTGCGCTACGTTGCCGAACACTTGCACCTCTCGCCTAAGTACTTAAGCAGCCTCCTGCGCGTATTGACCGGGCAAAACACCCAGCAGCATATTCACGCTAAGCTGATCGACAAAGCCAAAGAAAGGTTGTCGACCACAAACCTAACCGTTAGCGAAATTGCGTACGAGCTGGGTTTTGAGCACTTGCAATCATTTAGCAAGCTCTTCAAGACCAAGACGAACCAGTCGCCACTGGAATTCAGGGCTTCTTTTAACTGATAAAAGCAGTGTGGCGGAGTGGCCAGTTTACAGGCGCACTTTCACGCGTAAAGCAAGCAGGCCTTTCACGCCTTGCAACTCTTCCAGTTCCAATTCCTCAATACCGGGCTCTAGTAGGCCGCGGTCTTGCAGGTAGTCGATGTACTCGTAGTATTCATCGGCTTCGCGCTGCTGGGTGTACACCAGCGCAATGTAGCCCGGCTGGGTAAGCCGCTCGCCCGTACCCTGTACCGTGGCCTTGTCAATGCGCTTTTTGATGATTTCGTAGCGGATGTTGTATGCGCCATCCACGTCGAACTGGCGCTCATCCTGCCGAAACCGGATGTTGAGGGGCTGGCTATGGATGAGAATAAGTTGAGTGGTTTCCAGCGGCAACGGCAGCTGCGATTTCAGTGCGGCGGTCCGGCGCGTAATTTCCACCATTACCAGTAGCTGCCACAACCGCAGGTTTTTCAGGAATACCAGGTCAAAGGGCTTGTTCTCTACTAGCGAAGCTCCCACGTAAATGTTATGCTCCACACCATCGGTCTTGAACCGTTGGAAGTAGTGCGGGTACATGTCCTGTGCTTTGGCCTCTTCTTCATCAAGATAGTCGCTGACGGCGTCGTTGAGGCGGGTGGTGCTTTCCTCAAAGTCTTTGCGCCGCTTATAAAGGATGCCCAGCTCGGGGTCGATGTTAGACCAGTATTCCTTTATGACGGGCCGCAACTCTGGAACATTTTGTGCCAGGTAGTTGAACAGCGGCTCCACCTCCATGCGCAACGACTCGAAAATGCTCACTTCGTCGCCGGTCAGGATGCCCTGGCGTAAGCGGCGCAGGTTCTTGCTCACGTAGAACTTCAGCTCATCCAGAATGGGGAGCTGCTGCAGTTCAGAGGCTTTTTTGAGTACCTTATTGGCTAGCGTAAGGTGCTCAATCAGGTCGCCCTGAATGGCCTCATTACGGGCAGTGCTGCTGCCCCTAATATCAGACGACCCGTGTAGTGGGTACACCTCATGAAAGACGATATCTTCCATTTCGGCGTTTTTGTTGCCGTCTTCGATCTTCTGAAGCAGATTTTGGGCGGCATCCGTGAAACGCCACTCCATGGTAGGATGCAGAGCCGTGAATTTCTCCTTGATGATGGCCTGCACGCGAGTTTGAATTTCCTCAGCGTTGCGCTTCACAGCCACCGCAAACAGAGGCATGAACTGCGTTACATTTTCCAGGCTGAATTCATTCAGGTCGCCTACGTTGGGCGAGCCCAGTTCCAACAGGCCTACGGTATCGTCGCCGTAGGGCAGCAGAGCCAGAATGGCCGAACGAATACCCAGGCTTAGAATCTGCTGGCGCAGATCTTCGGGCAGGTCGGCCTTCTCCACATCTTCCAGCACCAGGGGCTGCCGGTCTTGCCACAGTTGGCTGTAAATCTGCCGGAAGCCTGAGCTGGCATCCTGGTTATGGAGCTGTTTGGTAAGGAAGCTGTGATTGATTTTGCGGCCAAAGTCTACAAAAGCCTTCTTCTTTTCGTCGTAGGCGGCAATGCCTAGCTGCAGAAACGGCCGGCCGAACAATACCCGCAGCTTTTCCTGAATCTGCTCGAGCCGGTCGGAGGCCTGCAGCACGTCGCGCTCCAGCAAGTCGTACTTCAGCTCTGAGAGAATTTCCTGCTCCGTCACGTCGGTGAGCTGCAGCAAGTTGAAACCCGAAAGCTCGAAGTGCTCGGGCGGCAGCATTTCCTGCCAGATGTCGGCGCGGTGCATGTTGCGGGTGAGGTGCTCCAGCTGCTCGTGGGTGAGCTCCGGCTTCTGCCCGTGCACTATTACGTCAAGGAAAGTGGAATTGAAGTTGACGCTGTAGTGTCGGTAAAGGCCAATGCTGTAATCTGGCACCGTGAAAATGATGGCGCCCTGCATGGGTAGGTGCACTCCGTAGGCCTTTTCCAGAATAAGCTGGTAGGCCATGCGCGTAGTGTACACCTCCAAGGTATGCACGTCAATATTGAGCGGCTGCTTGATGGTGCGGCCCGCGTTAAGCAGCACCTCCTCGAAGCGCGGGGTGTGGTAGAAGCTGTACCGCTGAAAGGGCGGAATAGCCCCGCTGATATCGGTGAGGAACGACGACGAGGGAAACACCGCCAGCATGAGGGTTTCCACTAGGTCGCAGTTGCACTCCAGTTGGGTAAGGTCGGTAATGGGGCCTCGGCACCAGTCGGCTTGCGCCACTTGCTGGCCAATGAAGCGGGCCAGTTGCGCCACCCCAGCGTTGGAGGCGTCCTCGCGGTCTTTCCAGTACGCAATGAGGGGCTCCAGGCTCAGCGTGGTCTGGAAGGGAAATATGGCCGAGGCCGGGCGGGCAACAGGTTCTTTCAGCATAAAGCCAGAGGGCAGATTCTCCGAAAGTCAGCACCCAAATACGGTACTGGTTGGAGACGATACGTATACGCGCCGTGCCGCTGTCGCGTTGAACCACCAGGTTCAAGTTGCTACCCGCCGGGGTTCTGGGGCGCTAGCGACTCACTACAAACGGAATGGGCTGCTTTGGGTCTTTGGGGTTAGTGGCATCAAAGGGTGTCGGCAGCCCCTTAATGTACACCAAGCGTCTGGTATTCTCGTAGCACGTGCAGCAACCATCGGCCTTAAACTCGCCGTCCAGATCTACTCGCTCCACAACCACCGAGTCAGTCGCCACTTTTGGCCGCTTGCTATTAATCAGGTAGAGCTTATAGGTGTATTGACTAACCTTTCGATTGTTGTTAGCCACAAAAGGGCTAGTGTTGTTGATGATGATAGGCTGCTCGCGCGCTTGTTTTAGCGTTCTGATAATCACAACTGTATCACGCGTTGGGCGCTTGGCAGTATCTCTTAACACTCCCCGCACCGCATACACAGTGTCGAAGTCCTTGGGCTTGAAGGCGGGACGAGTACTGGTAGTAGAGGTGGTGTCAAACCGTATGGCGAAGGAATCTGCGTTGCTATCGTCACAGTCGCAGGCCACGGACCCGCAGCAGGCTGCCATGAGTGCAGCAGTGGAGAAAAGCAGAAACCAGGTGAAGAAGGAGCGCAGCATAGGGGCGTAAAGATAGGGTTACGCCGCCACCCAGCCACCCTAGGCCAGTCAGGCAGCACCCATGAAAAAGCCAGCCCGAAAACGGGCTGGCTTACAAACGTAACCGGTGGCCTAGATATTGGGTTTGACTTTCCCTGGTCGGCCGAAGGTGGCAAGTCAGAGTGGCCTAGCGCAGATAGTCCCTTATTCTTTCACAAAGCGCTTGGTTTCGGCCGCTCCTTTGGTGGTGATTTTGAAGTAGTACGTGCCGTTGGTTAGGTCGCTAAGGTTGACGGGGAGGGTATAGGTGCCCTTTTCCTTGTGAGCTTCCGGGGCCACGTTGCGCACCATATTGCCCTTGCTGTCCAGCAAATCAACCGTTACGGGGCCGGCTTTCTTCACTTCGTACTCCAGCTGGCTGGTGGGCGTAACGGGGTTGGGGTATACGGTGCTGCCCACGCGACGGGCCTCAGCCGGGGCGGCCGGAGTTGGGTTCATCAGCAAGAACCGGGCGGGCTGGAAGTAGTGCGCGCCGGAGTTGTTGGGCCGCCGTTTGCCCGCGAAGCGCTTGCGGCGCTCCTGCTGCTCGGGTGTAGCATTCTGAGCCACCAGTTCTTTCAGATCAGCAGTCCATTTCTCGCGCTGGGGCTGCACTTCCTGGGCTAGTTTGGCAATATCGCCCTCGTACTTCTGAGCCAGTTTGCCTACTTCCTGCAGCAGGGCTTTCTGGTCGTTGCGGAGTTGCTGTAGCTGTTGCTTCTGGGCATCGGTCAGCTCCGGCCGGGTGCCCTGGGGCGTACCAGCGGGGCGAAAGCTCTGGCGTAGCGTTTTGCCGCGCTGACGCAGTTCCTGTAGCTGCGTGCGGTAAATGGCCAACTGTGCCTTGTCGGAGGTGCTGAGCTGGGCCTCCAGCTTCTGGCGCTGCTGGCGCACTACTGGCAACACATTCTGGCGCACGTAGGCCAGGGTGGCGCGGCGGGGTGACCTAGTCTTGCCCTGCGTATTCTGGCCAGATTGGGCCCAAGTGCTCAGGCTAGTCAGCAGCACGAGCAGCAACAGCCCTAGGGATTTGAAGGGGGAAGTTTGCATAAGATGAATAAGTGGGAAATGCGGTTCTGCTTGTTGGTTTTGCTGCATAGATGCGCGACGGCCAGCCAGGTTTAATAGGAGCATAAAAAAACCGTCCTGACCAGAGGTCAGGACGGTTTGTGGCAGGCGGAGCAATAGCCAGCAGTGGCCTAGCGCCTACCGGAATGTGTCGTTGGTGTCGATGACTTTCACCTCCGTTACGTTGAGCTTGTAGTTGGCTACTTCGGCATCCTCCGCCACCACGGCTTGTGGTAGGCCGGCTTTCACCACGTTGGCGTAGCTCATGGGTGAGGGCGTGTTACTCTTGAGCACGTCGGCCAGGGGCTGGGCCTCGCTGTCGTCGGTCACGATGGTCACGAACATATTCTGCACCTGCCAGTGTTTGCGCATGGCCCGGTTCACATCGTCGAGGGTGAGCTTAGCCAGCTGGCCATCCACCTCCTGCAGCCAGTCTTTGCGGCCGTAGAAACGCGAGTCGAGCAGGAAGCCTAGTTGCTTGGCGGGCGTGGTGCCGTAGAGCTTCACGTAGGAGCGCAGGAAGGTGCGGGTGCGCTCAAAGTCCTCTTTGCTCATGCCGTTTTTCACCACGTTGTCCATCTCGCGCACCGCCAGGCGCAGGGCAAATGGGGCGTGGCCTACGGTGAGGTTGCCCAGCTCAGAGGGGTACTGCTTGCGCAGGCCTTCGGCAATTTGTACCGGCCGTAGCCAGATGCTGGTGTAGTTGGCGTGGCGCGGCACGCCGGGCACGGGGAGCATGTTGTTGCCGCCGGCCTCGTACCACTCAATGTAGCTGTAGTCGCCGTAGTTCATGGAGCGCGTCGTCCGGATTTTGTCGTAGAGCTTGCCGTAGCTCTTGCGGTGCTCACCCAGCCAGGAGTTAGCCACCATCAGAGCCGCAAAATCGTCTTGGGCGCGGGTGGTCTGGATGGGGAAGCCCGCATACACCGCTGAGCCCAGGGCATCGGGCTTGCTGATGATTTCTACGTGGATGCCTTTGGGCATGGCCGCCACCGGAATGGGCGCTTTCACGCTGCTCTTGGGCAGCTTGCCCAGGTCGCGCTCCAACTGTTTAGCGAAGGAAGCGGGATAGTTGCCGGCTAGGCCTATAGTAAGGTTGTTTTGGCCAAAGGCGCTGGCGTAGTACTTCTTCACATCATCAAGCGTGATGCTCTTCACGCCGGCGGCCGTGCCGCGCGTCATGTGCTGATAGCGCGTGCCCCGGAACAGCTGATCTTCGAGAGCAAACTTGCTGTAATCCTCATCCGAAGAAGCCCGAATCAACTGCTCCACGTAGTTGAGCTGGTTGCTCTTAAGGCGGTCGAAGTCCTCCTGCGTGAAAGAGGGCGTCAGCATCAGCCCCCGCAATACGGGGTAAAATTTGTCGATAAAGTCGCGGTGAAACTCAAAGGTGAAGGTAGTCACCTCCTTGTCGGTGGTGGCGTAGTAGCGCGCCGCCATGGGGTAGAGGAGGTCCTTGAGCTGGGCGGCCGTCAGGTCTTTGGTGCCGCCCTCGGTGAGGAGCTGGCTGGTGAGGTAGGTGAGGCCTTCTTTGCCCACGGGGTCGGCGGCCGAGCCGTTGCGGAACTGCAGCTTCACCACCACTTTGGCGGCGTTGGGTTGGCGCAGCTCTACTAGTTCGGCGGCGCGAGCTGGTGCTAAGGCCACCGGCCCCAACAGGGCCGCGCTCAGCAACAGGCGAGAAACGATATATTTCATGGAAACGAAATCAGAGAAGAAAAAAGGAAGCGACGAGCCTGCTGCAGTGGCACGAGGCATAGTGGCCTAGCAGAAGGGGAGGAATGCCCACGTCGCTTATACAGGTAGTGCTGGCTTACTGTAGGCCACTCGTAGCGCCCGGCCCGATGGTTCCCACCGTGAGACCCGCAGGCACGAAGTATTTCTGAGCCACAGCCTGAATATCAGCTGCCGTTACCTGGTCGTACTGGGCATAGAAGCGGTTCAGGGAATTCACGTCGCCGGTCAGCCAGATAAACTGTGAGAGGGCGTTGGCTACTTGGTCGGGCGCGTCGAGGCCCATCAGAAAACCATACTTCAACGCCGACTTCGTATCGGCGAGACGCTTGGCGTCCACGGGCTTGGTTTTCAGTTCTTCCAGGGCCTTGGTAATTTGGTCTTTCACGTAGGCCATGTCCTGAGGCTTCACCACCGAGGCGCGAATGGTCATCAGGTATGGGTCGCGGGTGTAGTTAGGCGAGCCACCCACGAAGCGCACCTTTTGCTCCTTCACCACCAATTGCTGGTACAGCGGCGAGTTTTCGGCAAACAGCATGGTCGTGAGCACGTCGAGGGCGGGCAGGTCTTTGCTCTGGTCGGAGAAGGCCGGACCGCGGTAGCTCAGGCTTACCAGGGGCGGGAAGTTAGCGTTCTGGATGTGCACCGCCCGCGGGGCCGTTTGGGCAGGCTCCGGGGTGATGTTGGGCGTGTAGGTGCCACGCTTCCACGACGCGAAGTATTTATCGGCCAGCTTGTTTACTTCCTCCTGTTTTACGTCGCCCACTACCAGCAGCGTAGTGTACTCGGGGCGGTAGAAACGGTCGAAGAAGGTGAGGGAATACTGGTACTGGTTGGGCATGTCCACGATGTCCTTGAAGAAGCCCATGGTGGTATGCTCGTAGGTGTGCTTGTCGAAGGCCGCATCAGCCACTTTCTCGTTCAGCTGGGTATAGAGCGAGGCCGAGTTCTTGGTGTACTCGCCCTTCACGGCGCCGGCTTCGGCCTTGAAATCATGCTCCGAGTATTTCAGGTTCTGGAAGCGGTCGGCTTCTACCTCAAACATTTTCTCCAGCATGCGGGCGTTGCCGGTCATGTGGTACACGGTGCGGTCGAGGGAGGTGTTGGCGTTGGCGGCGGCCCCAATGCTCTGCAGCACTTCGTCGTACTGCTCCTTCGAATATTTCTCGGTGCCCCGGAACATCACGTGCTCAAAGAAGTGGGCGAAGCCCGTATGGCCCGGCTCTACTTCGTCGCGGGAGCCCGCGCGCACCACCAGAAAGAATGAGGCCAGTCCTGGCGAGTCGAACGGCACCGTAACTACGTTCAGGCCATTGGCCAACTGCTTTTGCTGAATAGGGTAAGGGAAGGCGGCCTTGGGGCTGGCCACCGCGGCAGTAGAAGAGGCAGGGGACTTCTGAGCGTCGGCGGCCGGACCAGCCAGCAGCGCGGCACCCAGCGCCAAAGCCTGCAGTGCATGTTTCATAAGAGGTATGCGATGAGCGTGAAGAATGCCCGATCCTGGAAGGACAGGTAGCCGCAAAGTAACCAACCAGCCCAATAGGTTGCAGAGTACTAGCCTAGGCCACTGAGAGCAGGCCTAGGTCCAACAGCGTGTAACGGACTAATTAGTAAGCCTTCCGTTAAATACTAATTCCCACCCTCAGCGCCGTGGCGGGCCAAAGGTGGGAACCATGTGTAGGTATGCGCAGGAAGAGAGAACAGGTTAATTCTTGCTGGTGGCCGTATTGATGATTTCCTCCGCCGGGCCCGCCGCTAGTAGTTGCTTGCGTAAACCGAGCGCCGCGGTATCCAATTGAGGCCGAATTTGGTCGAGAGCGAGGCGTAGACCCTGCACATCGGCAATGCGGGGGGCGCTGGTCTGGCTGTAGCCGCTGTACATGGCCACCCGCACGTTGCTACGGCCCCTGCCCACGTAGGAGCCGAGAACCTCGCCCTTGGAGTTTATAATCTGCACCTCCGCCTTCACCTCGGTGCGGTACCACTCTAGGGGCAGGCCTAGGAGGCTAGGAGTCATGAGGGTTGCCATCTGAAAAGCCTGCAGGGCCCGCCCAGTGCGCGTAACAGTAGCTTCCGTAATAATCAGCTTTGCATAACCATACTGCAGTGTGTCTTCGGGCTCGGCCATATGGTAGGCCAGTTCTTGGCGGAATACCTTTGAGGCGTCATCGGGGTAAGCACCTTCCGAAGCATTCAATGGGCCTGCTTCCACTACTTCTGCCAAGCGCGGCAGCTTGCCAATAGAAACCGAGTGGTTGGAGTGCACGGCACTATACAAAGCCTCCTCCGACGATTTACACCCTCCCAGGAGTCCAAAAGCCAGGAAGAAGACGACAGTGTAGCGGTTCGCGAAATTCATAGGCAGGTCGGTTAATGAGCTAACTTCCAGGCTGAACCCTAAAAGTAGCGCATAATGTTTCGCAAATAGGTTGATTCAAATATAAATATTTAATTAAAAAATATAACCTAGTGAATGCAATTATTTATGATACGTCCTAAAGGGGCTGTAGTATAGGTATTCTGCAAAATAAAGCCCCGCACGTAAATCAATTGCGGGGCTTTATTCTACTATAACTTAGATAACCAGATTTAGTGAGCGGAGTGGATCAGTGCGCTATCTGGCTCGGCCAGCTCTTCCAGCGGCGGGGCTACGTAGTTGTCCACAAACTCACCTTCCCAGCGGGCTACTACGGCTGTGGCCAGGCAGTTCCCAATCACGTTTACAGCGGTGCGGGCCATATCCATTAGGGCATCAATCCCTAAAATGATGAATACCGGCCAAGCGGGCAGGTTAAACGAGGCCACCGTAGCCAGCAGAATCACGAGCGAGGCACGTGGTACGCCGGCCACGCCCTTGCTGGTGAGCATCAGGGTAAATACCATTACCAACTGCTGACCAAACGTGAGCTCCACGCCTGCAGCCTGGGCCACGAAAATGGCCGCCAGCGACAGGTACAGGGTAGTGCCATCGAGGTTGAAGGAGTAGCCAGTAGGCATCACGAAGGCCACAATGCGGCGCGGTACGCCAATGCCGATCATGGCTTCCATGGCGCGGGGCAAGGCGGCTTCAGAAGAGGTAGTAGCGAAGGCAATGCTAACGGGCTCGGCAATGGCCAGCACGAAGCGCTTGAGCGGGATGCGGGCAATCAGGGCAATGGGCACCAGAACCAACAGTAAGAAGGCAGCCAGAGCACCATAGAGCGTGAGTAGCAGCTTGAACGCATTATACAGGGGCGCAAAGCCCATTTTTCCTACCGTGTAGGCCAGGGCGCCACCCACACCAAACGGGGCGAAAAACATCACCACGTTGGTGAATTTGAACATCACCTCCGACAGGCTTTCGGTGAGTTGCAGCATTGGTGCCCGGTGTTTCTGGTGCACCATGGCTAAGCCAATGGCGAAGATGATGGCAAAAACTACTACTTGCAGTACTTGTCCTTCCGCTACCGATTTAGCAATGTTCTCGGGGAAAATGTGCAGGATGATATCAGCCGTCGTCTGCTTTACGGTTTGCAGTTGCTCGGTGTCGGCGGCAATACCGCTGCGGTCTACGCCTTCGCCGGCGCGGGTCAGGTTGATGGCCCCCAGCCCGATAAACAAGGCGAAGGTGGTCACCACTTCAAAATAAATCAGGGCTTTCAGGCCCATTTTGCCCACCTGCTTTAGGTCGGCGTGGCCGGCAATGCCCACTACCAGCGTAGCAAATACCAGCGGAGCAATAATGGTTTTTACCAGGCGCAGGAATACGTCGCTGAGAACTTTTAGCTGTACAGCCTGCTCAGGGAAATCGTGGCCAATTTCGGCGCCCACCAGCATGCTCACCACAATCCAAAACGTGATGGAGCGGCGCTGAAAACCGAGCACCACGGCTGCGGCAATGGCCAGCCAGCGGGCCGCCACGGGTACTGCGTCGGGTAAGGCAACAACTTGGTAGGCTCCCAAGGCCGTCAGAACGGCCGCAAGTACAAAGAGAATAAGAACGAGAGGTGCGAGTCGCGAAAACTTCATGCGCAGCAGTCAGAGAGATAATGGCGGGAATCTGGCAAAGATAGGTTTTTGAGCCGGGCAGTAATAGGCGCCCCGCCTGAGTTTGCCCGTAGGCCAGGGTACCACCATATCTCTAGGCCATCCGCTGGCGTATCGGGGTGGCATAGTACCTTGGCCTCTCGCTTTCGCTCTCTGCTCTTTCGTCCCATGCTTACCTGGTCCCTCACGCCGCTGGTGCTGCCCCTGCGCTACACCTGGAAAATAGCGCGTAACGCTTCCACCTCGAAAACCAACCTGCTCCTGAAAGTGCAGGACACCGCTGCCACCGCCGCCGGTTGGGGTGAGGCTGCCCCCAACATTAGATACGGCGAGACGCCCGAGGGCCTGCAGGAAGAGTTTGCGCAGCTACAGGCCGCCGGCCTAGGCCAGTGCAACACCCTAGAAGAGCTGACCGACTTCTTAACGGCGCATGCCCCGGCCCACGCCCTGCGGTTTGCCTTAGAGTCGGCGTTTGTGCACCGCGAGGCTGTGCTGGCCGGGCATCCCGTAGCGCAGTGGCTAGGCCTCTCGCAGCCCGCGCCGGCCGTTCCGACGGCCGTTACCCTGCCCATTATGGAACCCGGGGCCGTGGCTGGGTTTCTGCAGCAGCAGGGCTACCAGCGTTTTCCGCTGCTGAAAGTGAAGGTGAACCGGGAAGGGGCCGTGGAGTTGCTGCGTGAGGTTACGCGCTTGTTGCCCGACCACTTGCTCATCATCGACGGCAACGAGGCGTGGACTGATGCTGATAGCCTGCGCCAGTCGTGGGAGCAGATTCGGGCGTTGCCGGGCCTGCGGGTGCGCCTGCTCGAGCAACCCCTGCCCGCCGCTTGCGCCGAAGATTACCGTGCCCTGAAAGGCCAGTTGGGTTGCCCGGTTTTCGCCGATGAGTCTGTGACCGACGAGGCCGACTTTGCAGAAATTGCCCGGCAGTTCGATGGGGTGAACATGAAGCTTATGAAAGCCGGGGGCTACCTAAACGGCCTCCGCATTCTGCGCGAAACCCGGATTCATGGCCTCGAGACGATGGTTGGGTGCATGGTAGAAACTTCATTGGGTATTTGGTCGGCCCTGCAGGTAAGCACCCTAGCCGATGTGTGCGACTTAGATGGTTTTCTGGTAGTGCAGGAGGAGCCCTTTGGATTGGTGGCCGAAGAGCAAGGCTACCTGGTGCCGCGCCGCCCCGACTGGCCTAGCCTGCTACTATAAGCGCTGCCGGCTGGCAAACCACCACAGAGTAGTTAGCCAGCCGGCAGCGCCTGAACTGATCCGCAACGCGGCAGTTACTTCAGTTTCTCATCCAGGGCCTTAATCTGCTTGTCTAGCTGGCTGGTATCGGCGGGGCGCTGGCCTGCTGAACTCATCAGGCTGATTTTCTGGTTTAAGAGCTGAATTTTCTCACCCATGAGGCTGATTTTCTGATTCAGCTCCATGAGTCTCGCCTCCACACCGGCCGCGCTGTTGGGGGCGGGGCGGTTGTCAACGTACTGCTGAAACTGGGTGCCGGCGCTGCCTGCGGGTTCATTTCGGGCTTCGGCAGCACTACTTGGCGTGGCGAAGACAATACCACCATCCATGCGCACGTAATCACCTTCCTTTAAAGTCGTTATTTTGCCTCCTGGAAGTTCTACTATGCCACTCTTGTAGTTGATTTTGGTGCCATTGGAGAGAACCACATTTTTAGTAAGCGGAGTAGGGCGTTTGCCTTGTACCAGCACCACCTGACCGCCCTGCATCAGAAAGCGGTCATTAGAATTGGCTTCTTTGGCGCCGGCCGGCATTTTTGGCGCGGTAGTGGATTGAGCAATTACGGGTGTTGCGGCCAGAAAACCGGTCAGCAATGCCACAGAGTACAGGAGCTTTTTCATGGGAACAGGGAGCTTAGATACCCCGCTTACGATATTTGCCGCCGAGAAGCTACATCACGTCAGTAACCAACATCGAAAAATAAATTAGCTGAATAGTGTTGCAACATTAAATGTATGTACATATATTTGCATCATCATTCAGCATGACCCCATGCCTGAGCTATGAAAATTGAAGACGAAATCAAACAGCGCACTTTCCAAAGCGAGTACCAAAAAGCCTACATCAATCTGGTGTTTACTTCCGGTTGGCTGCAGCTGAAGCAGGGGGGAGTGTTCAAAGACTATAACCTGACCTCGCCCCAGTTCAACATCCTGCGCATACTGCGCGGTCAGCACCCTAAACCGGCCACGGTAAACATGCTGATTGAGCGGATGCTGGACAAAACTAGCAACGCCTCTCGCATTGTAGATAAGCTGGAAGCCAAGGAATTGGTGACCCGCAAAGTGTGCCCCAGCAACCGCCGCGCGGTAGATATCCGCATCACCGACAAAGGCCTGGATCTGCTTACGCAGCTTGACGAGGTAGTTAACTCGCAGCAGCTGGGAATGAACAACTTAACCACTGAGGAAGCTACGCTACTCAGTAATCTTCTTGATAAAATCCGCGACTGACGTCTTTCAGTTAATCTCCCTTCACTACCTCTTACTTCAATCATGAAAAAGATCGTTCTGCCGGCCCTGTTGGCCGCCGCTTTGTTTGCCGCTCCCGCTTTTGCTGGTCAGCCCGTAGCAAAGAAAGCTGCCGTTAGCGCTGTTAAGCCTGCCGACAAAGTGTACAAACTGCAGCCTCAGCTCAGCACCCTGGGTTGGGACGGCAAAGCCGTAACCCACGGCCACAACGGTACCGTGCAATTCTCGGGTGGTGAACTGCTCGTGCGCGGCAATCAGCTGGTGGGTGGCAACGTGACGGTAGACATGAAGTCTATTAAGGCTACCGACATTAAGGATGCTGATACCCACACCAAGTTCATGGGTCACATCACCTCCGACGACTTCTTCAGCGTGGCTAGCAACCCTACCGCTACGTTCAAAATCACGAAGGTGGCCTATATCAAAGGTGCCGCTGCTGATGCTAACAACGCTAACATCACCGGCGACCTGACCATCAAAGGCAAAACCAACAGCATCACCTTCCCCGCAAAAGTGGGCGTGAAAAACGGTGTAGCTGCCGCTAGCGGCACTGCTACCGTTGACCGCACCAAGTTCGACATCAAATACGGCTCGAAGTCGTTCTTCGACGGCATCGGCGACAAAGCCATCAACGATGACTTCACGCTGAGCTTCAACGTAATTGCCAAGTAAGTAACCCTGGCCTAGGCCACTTGCTTATTCAATAAAAAGCCCCGCCGGAATTCTGGTGGGGCTTTTTTGTGCGCTAGGCCTATTGGGTAAGGCGGCTCTGGCGGTTGAGCATTTGCTGGTGTAGCTGCTGGCTAAGCGTCGCCGAGGGTTGCTGCGTGGGCGCCGCCTTTAGGTTTTGCAAGTTGAAGCGCAGCCAGTAGGAGCCGTCGGCGTAGGTAAACTCCCGGTTTTTATTCACATCGCGCCGAACTTCGGCGAGCAGGATACTGGTTTTCGGCAAAATTTGCCAGCCTATCAGGTCCGTACCGTTGGGTGTGAGCTGCTGCAACTGCCTGCCGCTGCGGTCCGAAACGTAAAGGGTACTGGCATCTTCATTGGTCTGCGTCCCGTCGCGGTTGGTATCGGTCTTAATGATGGTGTAGAACAGATAGGACCAGCGTACATCAGGCTTAATGGCCGCATCTATAGCAGTAATGACAAACCGGTTGTGGGGTAGCAGGAGGTGCTCCGCAGAAGTCGACTTCTGAAAGAACACCAGATTATAGCACGTGCCCTCAATGCCAGTAGGGACAGACTCGCTCTCGTAAGAGCCACCGGAGTAGCTGCTGCCCCCACCGCTGCGGCCTGAGCCATCCAGCGCTACCACGGAAATAGGCTGAAAGTAATAATCGGTACTGTCGAGGTCGACGGGGTGGTTGTAGTGCACCCGGAACTCCTGGGCCGCCTTGCGAGCTGCAGCCGTGTCTGGAGCGGCTGAACTGGCAGCGGAGGCTGGGGCCCGATTGGTAGAATAGTCAGAGCAAGCAGTTAGAACTGCCAGGGAAGTGGCAAGGGCCGCGGAACGTAAAAGATACATGCTGGTAGAAATAGAGCCAGCAAGTAACTATCAATCTGGCAACACCAACTCTCGGGGAAGCTCAAATTTGAGGCTACGGCTTTTGCTGCGGGTGTGGAGCTGCTGCAGAAAATCATCGAGTTCTGGTTTGTACTCTAGCCAGAGGTCTTCGTGTAGGTTTTGTAGCACCAACTGGCTGGTGCGGGCGGCCAGGCGGGCCGTGCTGGTATAAAAACCTCCATACACGCTCTCGAACTGGCCCGTGTAGTTCGCGAAGATGTGGCGCAGGGTGTAGAGGTTCAGGTCGATTTCCAGGCGCTTGTCTTTGGTTATGCGGCGGGCCCGGGCCACTTCCTTAGTGGCTTTCTGTAGGGCTTTGGTGAGGCTGCGGTTCAGCAAACGGCCGGTGGCACCTACGGCAAACAACTCATGAATCTGGTCGGAGGTCTGCTCAAACACGGTTTCTACCGTCACTTCGGGCAGCAGCTCAAAGCTGAGGGTATCGTACAGCTCGGCGTCGCGGCGGGCGGCGCGCAGGAGTAGGGCTTCTTTTTCTTTGTCGGAGAGCCGCTTGAGGGCACGTTTGAATTCAGCGGACGGAACGGGCATGCGAACAGGGGAGAGGGTAAGTTGAGCTAAAAATACGTTGGAAACGAAACAGTGGCCTAGCGAAATAGAACAACCCGTATTTTTGCTATATTGCTAATGAAATTAGTATCCATCATTCTTAGTAAACTTCGTTCATATGGCCGTACTCACTATTCTAGATGAAACCGCTACGGGCGGTATCCTGAATCGCCTTGAACTGGAAGTAGCGCAGGAAATGCTCACCGTTCGGGAGTTGATTGCCCGGCGCGTGCAGCAGGAAGTAGCGGCCTATAACGCCCGGCAGTCGGATGTATACCGCGGCTTGGTGCAGCCCACCGACTCAGAACGGGTGCTCAACGGTTTCCGGCTGCGCCAGCCCAAGCCCATCGATGCGGAGCAACAGCTGTACAAAGCGCTAGAAGGCTTTCAGCAGAACGGATACTTCGTGCTGGTAAACGACCGGCAGGTAGAAAGCCTAGAGGAAGAGGTCTGGATGGGCTCAGGTGCCACCGTGAGCTTTATTAAGCTCACGCCGCTGGTTGGCGGGTGATAAGTCTCTCGGTTATTCTCTCAGCTGTTGTATTCGTTGTTTATCAAGCTTGCTTTGCTTCTTCTACCTCACGTTTCATGTTACCTACCAAAACCTATTCTCTGCCCGAACTATTCTCGCTCACCTGCCCCGAGCAGGAATTACGCCCCACGCTTATTGCTTTGACTGAAGAAGCCAGTGACAGGCCTTACACTGTTAAGATCACAGACTTGGTGGCCTACGCCCGAGTAAGCGAAGAGACCCCTCGGTTCCGCGGAAGAATAGCACTAGCCTTAGCTGAGGCTGCGACTGAGTGCGTCCGTCAGCAAAACTTTCAATTGCGATTTTCACTGACCGATATTCTAACGGCGCTGATGCGGACTCGGCTGCAACTCAGTCAGGAGGAGTACATAACCTTATTCCGCCGCTATGGGCTCGATTTTAACCAGACGGACTACGAAGCCCGGCGCACGGGCCTAGGCCTGTATCCGTTTAGTTTGACTCTAGGCCAATTGCAAAAGCTTCTAAAAAAAGAGGCCATGCAAGTGGAAATGCAGACCTACCTTAAGCAGTTGCTTGCTTACGTTGAAGTGCAGCACCCGCATGAGGTCAAAATAATGGTCAAAATTCGGGAGTTGTTGGGCGTCAGTGAGCCAGAACAATTACCAAAGCTGACATTGGCCACCGGGGATGCGTTCGGACAGGCTCTGAACGAGTTTGTGTGTTCACTGGAAACTGAATCTGAAGCTCGTCCGTGGTTGCAGCTGCTGCAGTTGTGCCAGAAAGCCTCGGGGGCGCAGCCAACGGCCAAGTTTCAAAAGGAAGCGGCCGCAGCCGTGGCGGCGGTGGGAGCAGAGGCAGTAACGTCGCACATGGAGGTTTGGCTGAACGCCCTGGCTAAACTGCCGGTGCAGGAGCTTAGTCGCACCAACACCTACGGAGGCCACACTTATACCTACACGGAGTGGCATTTTTTGATCAGTGCCAATCAGGACCTAGCAAAAGGCCTGCTGTGGGTTAGTGCGTTGGTGCTCAACCCTGGCATACTGCACGCCATAGCCGAGCTGGCGGTAAAGTGCTACCGCAAGATTCCAGGCAAAGGACCCGTGGCACCTGGCCTAGGCAATGCCTGCGTGTATGCGTTGTCGCGGGGCGGCTTGCCGGGCGTGGCGCACCTCTCGCGCCTGCGGCTGAAAGTGAAGCAAGCCAACACCCAGAGCCTGATTGCCAATTGCATTGAAAAGGCTTCGCAGGAGTTGGGTGTCACCCCAGCCGAAATTGAAGACATGGCTGTGCCCACGCTAGGCCTAGTAGCGGGCCATGTGGAGTACCAGTACGATGACTACCGCGCCCACTTGGAGTTAGTTAACGGCAAGGCTGAAATGCGATGAGAGAAAGACGGTAAAGAATTGAAATCGGCGCCAGCGGCCCTAAAGAAAACGCATGCCGCCGAGCTAAAAGAACTGAAAGCCACCCAGACCCAGGCTCAACAAACCCTGGTAGCCCAACGCGAGCGTCTTGATCGGGGCTTTGTGGAGGGGCGGTGCGTAGCTTACCCGTGGTTTCGGCAGTATTACTTCGAGCATGGTTTGCTGAGCTACCTCACTCGCCAGCTTATCTGGCGCTTTCACCGGCAGGAGGGAGGCCACACTGATGCCCTGTGGCTGGACAGCGCCTGGCGCACGGTCCACGGCGAGATTCTAACACCCGCCGATACCGACACCGTGCAGCTGTGGCACCCGGTGCTTTCTACCACCGACGAGGTACTGGCCTGGCGCACCCTGCTCGATGAAAAGCAACTGCGCCAGCCCCTGAAACAGGCCTACCGCGAAGTATACCTACTCACGCCGCCCGAGGAAAATACCCGCACGTACTCGAACCGCATGGCCGCCCACGTGCTGCGCCAGCATCAATTCAGCTCCCTGGCCAAGCTGCGCGGCTGGCGCTACAGCCTCATGGGGGCCTACGACAAAGGCTACGAGTCCGACTCGGCCACGCTGGAACTGCCGGCGCATGGCCTACAGGCGCAGTTTTGGGTAAGCGAGGTCAATGCGGATAACGCCTGGAACGATACGGGCATCTGGCACTACGTTAGCACCGATCAGGTGCGGTTTGTGACCAACCACGGCCCGGTGCCGCTGCCGGAGGTGCCGCCCCTGGTGTTTTCGGAAGTGATGCGCGACGTAGACCTATTCGTGGGGGTGGCCTCTGTGGGCAACGACCCGCTCTGGCGCGACAACGGGGGCTTGCCCGCGTACCGTAACTACTGGGAAAACTACAGCTTCGGGGAGCTGGGCGAAGTGGCCAAAACCCGCAAGCTGGCCCTGGAGCGGCTGGTGCCCCGCCTGAAAATTGGGAAAGTCAGTGAAATTAAGGACCGGTTTCTGGTGGTGCGCGGCAAGCTGCGCACCTATAAGATTCACCTCGGCAGCGGCAACATCCTGATGGAGCCCAACGACCAGTATCTGTGCATCGTGCCCGACCGCTCCGCCAAAACCACCAGCTCTGATGTGTTTCTGCCCTTCGAGGGCGACGCCGTGCTGTCCATCATCCTCAGCAAAGCCCTGCTGCTCATGGATGACGACAACATCACGGACGAAACCATTACCCGCCAGATTAAGCGGTAACGCTAAAGAACACAAAGGACCTTTCTCTGAGGAAGGACCGGGCTGCTAGGCCAGTCGGGTTCCTCGGAGAAAGGTCCTTTGTGTGTGATTATTGAGGCAGGGCTACTGGCCTAGAGCTTTTCGTCGAAGTACTGTGTGATTTTGTTGTAGAGGTGCACCCGGTCTTTGCCGCCCACGTTGTGCGGGTGGCCGGGGTACACGAAGTAATCGAGCTGTACGCCCTGGTCAACAGCCCGCTTGAGGTAGCGGAGGCTGTGTTGCCACACTACTACGTCATCCACAGTACCGTGAATGAGCAAGAGCTTGCCCTGGAGCTTGTCCACGTAATTGAGCAGGTTGGCCTTCTCGTAGCCCTCGGGGTTTTCCTGGGGCGTATCCATGTAGCGCTCGGTGTACATGATTTCGTAGAGGCGCCAATCGATAACCGGGCCGCCACCCACGCCCACTTTGAAGGTGCCAGGGCTGCGGGTCATCATGGTCGTGGTCATGAAGCCTCCGAAGCTCCAGCCGTGAATGCCCAGGCGGGCTTGGTCCACGTAGGGCAGACTCTTGAGGTATTCCACGCCTTTGAGCTGGTCGGCCATTTCTACGGTACCCAGCTGCCGGAACGTGGCGCGCTCAAACGCTGAGCCCCGGTTGCCGGAGCCGCGCGAGTCGAGGGTGAACACCACGTAGCCTTTCTGGGCCATGAGTTGCATCCAGAGGTTGGAGCCACCCAGCCAGGAGTCGGTTACCAGCTGCACGTGGGGGCCGCCGTAGAGGTACACCACCACCGGGTATTTCTTGGCGGGGTCGAAGCCGGGCGGCGTAATCAGGCGGCAGTACAGGTCGGTCTTGCCATCGTCGGCTTTGATCGGGAACAGCTTGGTTTCGCCCAACTGGTAGTCGGCTACGGGGTTGGGAGCCGTCAGCAGGGTTTGTCGGGTTTTGCCGTCGGCTAGGCCTAGCACCTTGATGGTGCGCGGCGTAGTGGCATTGCTGAACACATCGAGCAACTGCGTGCCGCCGGGACTGAGCGTGGCGGCGTGGGTGCCCGCCTGCGGAGTTAGGTCGCGCACCTTGCCGCCGCTTAGGCCTACGCTGTAGATGCGGCGCTGTATTGGGCTGGCGGCCGTGCTCTGGAAAACCACCTCCCGGTTTTTATTAGCGAAGCCTAAAACATCCGTCACCTGCCACGCGCCTTTGGTGAGCTGGCGGAGCAGTTTGCCGCTGGTGGAGTAGAGGTAGAGGTGGTTGTAGCCGTCGCGCTGAGTTTGCCAGATAAACTGGTCGGGGTGGCCGGGCACGAAGGTGAGCGGGTGCAAAGGCTCCACGAAGGTCTTCTCATCCTTTTCCTCAAACAGCGTTTTCAGGAAGGCCCCGGTAACAGCATCGTACTGGTTGAGCTTCATGTGGTTCTGGCCCCGGTTGAGCACGGCCATGTAGATGCTCTTCTCGTCGGGGCTCCAGGTGATGTTGGTCAGGTACTGCTCCTTGGGCTCCCCAGTCTGCAGAAACACCGTTTTGCGGGCATTCAAGTCGTACACGCCCACCGTCACTTCGTGGCTTTTGTCGCCCGCCATGGGGTACTTGATGGGCCGCGCCTGCGCTGGCTCGGGCTCGATGGACACCAGCGGGTAGTCCGTGACCATGGTCTGGTCCATGCGATAGTAGGCCAGTTTGCCGCCGGTGGGGCTCCAGAACGTGCCCTTCGTGATGCCGAACTCCGAGCGGTGTGCGGCCTGCCCGTTCACAATGGCCGGGTTGGCTTCCTGGGTCACGGCCTCGTTTTCGCGGCCCGCCAGCGAGATATACAGGTTTTGGTCTTTGGTGTAGGCCACCCGCGTTTTGGTGGGGTCGAGGTCTACGTTAGCCGCCGCTTGGTCGTACCCAAACAGGGCCGTGGCTTGCTTGGAAGTGGCATCAACGCGGTACACCTTGCCGATGCGCGTAACCAGAAAGCTCTGCGGATTCACCCATGTAACGGCCGGAAAGGACGAGGCTTTCACAGCCGGCGCGCCCACTGCCTGCAAGGACTGGCCTAGCTCGCCGAGGGAAACCACTGCGGTGGCTTGGCCGCTGGCCGCGCCGCGCACTAGCTCATCCTGCCCGTTGGTGGTGCGCAGGTAGCTGTATTCCTCCGCCGAGCCCGGAATCCAGGTGAGCTGGCGCAGGTTTTCGGGTTGGAGCTGGCGGTTCAGGAAGGCATCTTCCATGGTGAGGCGCTTCTGCTGGGCCAGGGCCGACAGATGCGATAACAGGGCCAGCAGCAACAGGAGCCGCCGGCGAGCAAAAGAGTGCAGCATGCAGTAGAAGGGATTGCGGAATGAGAACCGAAAAGTACGGCGGAATTCGGGAGCTGTCCCGCTAGGCCACCCTGCCAGCCCCTCACAAGGCCCAGCTACTGGCAGCATACAACTTTTACTATGCTAACCCGAAACGATTCTGCTGCTCAGGCGGTTATAGTACACCAGTTTACATCCTGAAATCCGGCTTTCTGCCTGTTTTTCCGTAGTTTTGTGCCATGAACAGCAAACCGCAAATCGAGTACGACGAGGACGTTCTGCTCCTGGAAGAAACCACCGACGTGCGTGACCTGGTCGTGTATAATGACGACATTAATACCTTCGACCACGTCATCCGCACGCTCATTGATGTGTGCGGCCACGAGCCCGAGCAGGCGGAGCAGTGCACGCTGCTGATCCACTACAAGGGCCAGTGCACCGTGAAGCACGGCGCCTACGACGAGCTGGCTGCCATGTGCACCGCCATCCACGACCGCGGCATCTCGGCCGATATTGTGTAGCCTAGGTCGTCGAAAAAAACTGTCATCCAGCGCCCGCCGCGGGACTTATCACGGGGAAATTGGTGTTTAGATACGGGCCCTGTGAGCATCCCTCGCGTGTCCTGGATGACAGCTCTTTTTACAACTTGTTGATCTGAATGGAATTCCCTTCCAAATTGATAGAAAACGCCGTTGGTGAATTGTCGAAGCTGCCGGGCATCGGCAAGAAAACGGCATTGCGGCTAGCGTTGCACCTGCTGAAGGCCGAGACGGACACCACGGCTTCGCTAGCGGAGGCACTGGCTAAAATGCGCTTCGAGATTCGCTACTGCGACACCTGCCATAACATTTCCGATACACCGGAGTGCGCCATTTGCGCCAACCAGCTGCGCGACCAGAGCACGGTCTGCGTGGTGTCGGATATCCGCGACGTTATTGCCATTGAAAACACGGCCCAGTACCAGGGCATGTACCACGTGCTGGGCGGCGTGATTTCGCCCATCGAAGGCATCGGCCCCTCTGACCTGACCATTGACTCCCTGTTGGAGCGCGTGACTAAGGAAGGCTCGGAGGTGCGCGAAGTGATTCTGGCCATCAGCCCCACTATGGAGGGCGACACCACGGCCTTCTACCTCTCGCGCAAGCTCCGCGACCTGCCCGAGGTGCACGTAAGCAGCATTGCCCGCGGCATTCCTATGGGTGGGGAGTTGGAGTACGCCGATGAAATCACCTTGGGTCGCTCTATTGTGGAACGCCAGCGCCAAGCCCGCTAGGCCACGGCGTATTAACCATTTAATAACCCACACAAGACAGCCCGTAGAGCTATTCTGCGGGCTGTTTCTGCTTTCTTCACTTCCCAGGAAGCGCTAAAGTTTCAGTAGAGTGGCCTGCCGTAACCAAGCGGCTGCATACATTTTGCGCTGATTTGGCAGCTCGCTTGCAAATAAGCTAGGTAGGGTGCGGCTAATATTAGTACATTTCGTAACCCTTTCCACGCCGTTGCGCTTGTGCCTGCTCCCGTAAAGCTTTCAGTCATCATCGTTAATTATAACGTCTGCTATTTTCTGGAGCAGGCGTTGTTATCGGTGCAGCGGGCAGTGGAAAAGCTAGGGGAGACCGTAGAAGTATTTGTGGTAGACAACGGCTCGGTAGATGGCTCCGTGGCCATGGTGCGTAGTCGGTTTCCGGAGGTACTTCTCATCGAAAACCACGATAATCCTGGCTTCTCGAAAGCCAACAACCAAGCGCTACGGCGGGCCCGCGGCGAGTACGTGCTGCTGCTCAACCCCGACACTGTAGTTGAAGAAGATACCTTTCTGCGGTGTTGTGAGTTTATGGATGCCCACCCCGATGGGGGTGGCCTAGGAGTGAAAATGCTGGATGGGCAAGGCTGTTTCCTGCCCGAAAGCAAGCGCGGCCTGCCTACCCCCGCGGTGGCCTTCTATAAGATGTTTGGCTTGGCCAAGCTGTTTCCGAAGTCGCGCCGCTTTGGGCAGTACCACCTGGGCTACCTCGACAAGGACCGAAGCCACGAGGTTGCGGTACTGAGTGGGGCTTTCATGCTCATGCGCCACACAGCCCTGGCCGAGGTAGGCCTGCTCGATGAGGACTACTTCATGTATGGTGAGGACATTGACCTCTCGTACCGCCTAACGCAGGGCGGCTGGAAAAACTACTATTACCCCGGCACGCGCATCATTCATTACAAGGGCGAGAGCACCAAGCGCACCAGCGTAAACTACGTGTTCGTGTTCTACCGGGCCATGGTCATCTTTGCCCGCAAGCACTTTGCGCCGGGCCGGGCGGGGGCCTTCAGCTTCCTGATTAACCTAGCCATTTGGCTGCGCGCGGGCGCTGCGCTAGGCCAGCGCTTCTTCACCCAGGCTACTCCTGTGCTGCTGGATGCCGGCCTGATCTACGGGGGCATGTACTTCCTGAAGACTTATTGGGAGGAAAACCACCGCTACGTGCGCATACCCTACCCCGAGAAGTATATGCTGGCCGCCGTGCCGGTGTACATCTTGCTCTGGCTGGTCTCGGCGTACCTGAGTGGGGGATACGACAAACCCACCAAGACCAGCCGCATCGTGCGCGGTATTTTCATTGGTACCGTGCTTATTTCGGCGCTTAGTAACTTCTTGGATGCCTGGCGTTTCTCCAAGGCCCTAATTGTGCTGGGCGGTGCCTGGAGTGCGGCCGCCCTCATTGGGCGACGCATGCTGGAAAATCTGATTCGGCACCACAAGTTTAGCCTAGCAGTATACCACCAGAAAAACGTGGCTATTGTTGGCTCGCGGCAGGAGAGCGAGCGGGTGCGGCATCTGCTAGAGCAATTTGGCGTGCCGGTGCGCGTCATTGGCTTTGTAGCGCCCGATGTGGTGCTAGCGCCGTCACCTAACTTTCGGCAGACGGCCGTAGGCGCCGCCACGGTGTGGGAGATGATGGAAACAGCCGAGGCGCCTACGGCCACCGACGACTTACTGGGCGAGGTGCGGCAGCTGGAAGATATCATCCGGATGTACGAGTTGAACGAGCTGATTTTTTGCGGCCGCGACCTGTCGGCCAGTCAGATCATTTCCCTCATGGTGCGCCTGCCCCAGTACCCGCCGGTGGCCTACAAGATTTTGCCCCAGGATAGCGAATACATCATTGGTAGCTCCCGCAAAGATGCTCCCGGCGACTACTACACCCTGGATATCACCCTGAATCTGGTGCACCCTCAGCACGTGCGCAACAAGCGCCTGCTTGACGTATGCACCAGCATATTGCTCTTAGTATTGCTGCCGATAGTAGTACTGTTTCAGCAATACAAGATGGGGTTTGTGCGCAACTGCCTACGCGTAGTAAGCGGCTCGCGCACCTGGGTAGGCCTACGCTACGCGGCGGCTCCGCGCCGCCTGGCCCGGGCCATTTTGTCGCCCGCCGATGTGGCGCAGGCGGCCGCACCCCTTTCCGAAGCTACTCGTCGTCGGCTGGAGCTGCTCTACGCCAAGGACTACGTAACCGGTATCGATTTGCGCATTATGTTGCGCTGCTTCCGGTGGCTAGGGCAGGAGTAGCCCAACGGTGGCCCAGCTTTCACCCACCGGACCGAATGCGTACCTTCCCGTACTTTTGCGTCCATTCCCTGTTTCTCATTTCCCAGATGCCTTATGTCTGACGCTACTACTGCTGCCCCCGTTACTTCCGTTATTTCTGATCGTATCAATGCCATGCAAGAGTCGCAGACGATTGCCATGGCTAAAATGGCGCGGGAGCTGGCGGCTCAGGGCGTTGATGTGATTAGCTTGAGCTTTGGGGAGCCCGACTTCCAAACGCCCCAGTACATTAAGGACGCGGCCAAAAAGGCGCTCGATGACGGCTACACCTTTTACACGCCCGTGCCTGGCTACCCCGATCTGCGCCAAGCCATTTGCGACAAGCTGCAGCGGGAAAATAATCTGGCCTACAAGCCCGAAAATATAGTGGTAAGCACCGGGGCCAAGCAGTCGTTGGCCAACGCGGTAATGAGCCTCGTGAATCCGGGGGACGAAGTAATCGTGTTTTCGCCTTATTGGGTGAGCTACGAGGAAATGGTGCGCTTGGCCGAGGGCAAAACCGTAACGTTGGTTGGCTCCCTAGAAAATGGCTTTAAGGCCACGGCTCAGCAATTGGAAGAGGCTATTACCCCTCGTACCAAGCTGGTTATGTACTCTTCACCCTGCAACCCAACAGGGGCCGTGTTCTCAAGGGAAGAGCTGGCGGCGGTGGTTGAGGTGCTGATGCGTCACTCCCAGATTTATGTGCTGGCCGATGAAATCTACGAGTACATCAACTTTGAGGGACAGCACGTGAGCATGGCCCAGTTCGATGAAATCAAGGACCGCGTAATTACCGTGAATGGTTTCTCGAAAGGGTACGCCATGACGGGCTGGCGGGTGGGCTACCTCGCCGCTAACAAAGAAATTGCCTGCGCCTGCGAGAAAATCCAGAGCCAGATCACCTCGGGCACCTGCTCTATTGCCCAGCGGGCGGCTCTGGCGGCCCTGCAAGGTGGGCGTACTTCGGCCGATGAAATGGTAGAGGCCTACCGCCGCCGCCGCGACATGGTGCTGGAGCTGGTAAAAGATATTCCCGGCTTCCGGACCCCCAAGCCCAGCGGTGCCTTCTACATCTTTCCCGACGTATCGGGCTATTTTGGCAAAACCACGCCCGAGGGCAAAACCATAAACTCAGCCTACGATCTGGCGCTGTACATGCTGCACGATGGGCATGTGGCCGCCGTAGATGGTGGTGCCTTTGGGGCGCCCAACTGCCTGCGCTTCAGCACCGCCGCCGCCGATGAAAAGCTGCGCGAAGCCTTTATTCGCATCAAAAACAGCCTGGCCAAGCTCGTGTAGCTCGGTGTACACTGGCTTAGACAAGAACCACCAACCGCTCGTTGGTGGTTCTTGCGTTATGGGCGGTGCATTTTCCGGGAGCCGACTACCTTTGCGGCTTCTTTACCAGATTCTCTTGTAATGCCCGCTGCCGTATTGCCTGCTTCTTTGCCCGAGCTGTTTGCCGCCTTCAACAACCTCACCGTGCTGATTGTGGGCGACGTGATGATGGACGCGTATGTATGGGGTAAAACCACCCGCATTTCGCCGGAGGCGCCCGTACCGGTTGTGAACGTGAGCCGCACGGAGCAGCGCCTGGGCGGGGCCGCCAACGTGGCCCTCAACGTGCAGGCATTGGGTGCTACGCCGCTGCTGTGTGCGGTAATCGGCGACGATCAGGGCGGCGACCAGCTGCTGGAGCTACTGCGTACCTCGGGCTTGTCGGCCGACGGTATTGTGCGCAGCCAGCATAGGCCTACCACCGTGAAGCAGCGCATTTTGGCCCACGGTCAGCAGCTCCTGCGCATCGACTCTGAAGTAGAAACCGACCTGAACGAGGAGGAAAGCCGTGGCCTAGCCGAGAGCTTTGAGGAGCTGCTGAGCCGGGCCGATGTAGTAATCTTTGAAGATTACGACAAAGGCGTGCTCAATGAGCCTAGCATTCAGCAATTCATCCAGCTGGCCCGGCAGCAAGGCATTCCTACCGTCGTCGACCCCAAGAAAAAGAACTTCCTGGCCTACCAGCACTGCACCTTGTTTAAGCCCAACCTGAAAGAGCTACGCGAAGGACTCAAGCTGGAGTTCGGCGACACTGATGCCGAGAAGCCCGCCTTTGAAGCGGCCGTAGCGCGGTTGCGCGAGGTGCTCACCCCAGAAATTGTGCTGGTGACGCTTTCTGAGCGTGGTGTGTTTGTGGAGAATGGCGAGATGAAGCGCACCTACATTCCGGCTCACCTGCGCAGCATCTCTGACGTGTCGGGGGCGGGTGATACCGTTATTAGCATTGCCGCTTTGTGCGTGGCGATAGGCCTGCCGGCCCCAGTTACGGCGGCGCTGGCCAACTTGGGCGGCGGCTTGGTGTGCGAGCAGGTAGGGGTAGTGCCCATTGAAAAGCAGTTGCTGCTGGCCGAAGCCCAGGCCGTAGGCCTAGCCCTGTAACAACGTCCCCTCGAAAACAAAAAAGCCCGTCAGCTTCTCAGGTGACAGGCTTTTTTGCTACTGAAATAATTAGCGCAGTGTGGCGCTGTACTGCTTCACAGTTTCAATGAACACCTTCACATTATCTGGGTTGGTATCGGGGTACACGCCGTGGCCTAGGTTGGCAATGTGGCGGTGTGGGCCAAACTGGTCGAGCATGGCAATGGTAGCGGCCCGAACCTGCTCTGGGGTGCCGTAAAGAGCGCAGGGGTCGAGGTTGCCCTGCAGGGTTTTGTCGCCGACCAGGGGGCGCACGGCGCGGGCATCCTGGTTCCAGTCGAGGCCGATGGTGCGGCAGGGGAGCTGGGCGAAGTCTTCCACGGCCCAGAAGGCGCCCTTGGCAAATACCGTTACGGGCACATCAGGAATGGCCTGGCAGATTTCGGCAATGTAACGGGTGCTAAACTCCTGGTAGTGCGCCGGCGGCAGAATACCCGCCCACGAGTCGAATACCTGCACGATGTTGGCACCAGCCTGCACCTGAGCCTGCAGGTAGGCAATGGTAGTATCCGTGATTTTACGCAGCAATTGATGGGCCAGCTCCGGCTCGGCATAGAGCATGCGGCGGGCCTTGCTAAAGGTTTTGGAGCCATGCCCTTCCACCATGTAGGCCAGTATCGTCCAAGGGGCGCCAGCAAAACCGATGAGCGGCACCCGACCGTTGAGGGCGCGCTTGGTTACCCGAATGGCTTCTAGCACGTAGCCCAAGTGCTCTTCGGGGTCAGCAACACGCATGCGCGCAACATCCTGCGCCGTTTTGATGGTTTCAGGGAACAGCGGGCCGCGGGCTTCCACCATTTCGTAGGTCAGACCCATGGCCTCGGGTACCACTAGGATATCGGAGAAGATAATAGCGGCATCCACGTCCAGGGCATCAACGGGCTGAATGGTTACTTCAGCGGCCAGCTCAGGAGTTTCTACCAGCTCTTTGAAGCCGCTGAGGCGGGCGCGTAGGGCACGATATTCGGGCAGGATGCGGCCAGCCTGGCGCATGAGCCACACGGGGGTGCGCTCGGTTTCTTCGCCGCGGGCGGCACGGAGGAGGAGGTCGTTCTTCAGCATAGGAGGCGCAAAGATACGCCTACGGTATATGTTGTCAGCGCACAGGATAATCAAATACTCAATCGGTACATGATAATTGACTTTCCGTCATTTAGTAAACCGATGTATAGCAATCCAAAACCGTCTTTCCGGGCATAACTGGATGCGTGTTGAGCGCGCGAAATATCGCCTGCTACTTTTTCAAAAGCTTGGCTATAGACAAATGATGTATCTGATATGCAGGGAGAAAGTATAAAATGTGGATTACGAACCAAATGCTGTTGCAGCTGCAGGTATTCCTGCGACTCCATCTCTACCAGCGCGCAGACCTCATAGTCGCCATCAGGAAAAGTTGGATAAGAAGCGTCTTTGCGGAGAATATGACCTGATGCCGGAAAAGGAAGTAAGGTTATCTGTTCATACTTTTCCTTATAGAACTTATCAGAAGGGTAAAGTTCTGTGCAGAGCAGATAAGACACACCGAAACATACTCCAGTTATAAAAAGAACACTAGGACGGTAGCCAAAACGCAAGTGAAGCCACCTATATATTGTATAACAAGCGACAAGAACCAACCCAATTAGTAATACGGGTATTACAATGATGAGAGACCACATAGAAGCTTCTACCGGCTCAGCCCTGGAAATAAAGCCCCAATGGCAGTAGCCAGGAAGTTTACGCCAATGGCCAGCGTAATAAAGCCCATGATGCGGGCCAGGGCGGCCATGCCAGGGCGGCCCAGAAAGCGCGTGAGGCGGAGCGAGGACATAAGGATAATGTAAGCCGCCAAGGCCACCAGCACAAAGCCCAGCACGATCATCCCCATATCGAGGAAGCTGAGCTTTTCCGTAAACAGGCCAATACACACGGCCATAGAGCCAGGGCCTGAGAGCATGGGCATGGCCAGGGGAGTGAAGCTGATGTCGTCCTTGTGGCGGCTTTCGTCGAGGGTGGCATCGGATACTTTGCTGCGGTTGCCGCCGGGCGTGAGCAGGTCGAAGGCGGAACGCATGAGCAGAATGCCGCCCGCGATACGCAGGTGGTGAATGTTGATGCCGAAGAAATTCAGCACATACTGGCCCGCGAAAAAGGAAACGGCCAGCACCCCAATCATATAGATACAGGCCCGCAGCGCAATGCCCCCGCGGTGCGCCGGCGTGTCGTCCTCCGTCAGAGTCAGGAACACGGGCATGGCGCTGAAGGGGTTCACGACCGAAAACAAGGTGGTAAAGGTGGCGAGCAGTATTTCCATAACTGAGGCGGCACTTGGGGCCTAGCCAAAGGTACGAGCCTTTGAGAATCAGCAAACAAGGAAAACACTATGTTTGGTGAAAGAACCTCGCGCATAGGAGCGCGTAGAAGCACTATCTAGCCGGTTCTGTCCTGTTTTTGTTCTCTCTCCCTATGAGCACAACTCTCCCTGTTTCGTCTCCGGCCGATGTAAGCTCTCCCACCGACACCCCGTTGGTTGGGATAATCATGGGCTCGCAGTCCGATTTAAAAATTATGTCGGCGGCGGCCGAGTTTCTGCGGCAGTTTGGTGTGCCGTATGAAATCACGCTGGTGTCGCCGCACCGCACCCCGCACCGGCTGATTGAGTACGCCGAAACCGCCCGCAAGCGGGGCCTACGCGTAATTATTGCCGGGGGTGGGGGCGCGGCCCATCTGCCGGGTATGATTGCGGCCTTCACCACGCTCCCCGTAATTGGAGTGCCCATCAACTCCGTTACTTCGCTGCATGGCCTAGACTCCATCTTATCGATGCTGCAGATGCCGGCCGGGGTGCCCGTGGCCACTGTAGCGCTAGATGGGGCCGCCAATGCGGCGGTGCTGGCAACGGAAATGCTGGCCATGACCAATGCCCGACTGGCTGATGTGCTGGAGAAATACCGGACTTCGCTGAAGGATAAAGTGATGCGCACGATTGAGGAATTGCGGAAGGGAGGGTTCAGCGACGATTAAGCTGGCCTTATTTTCGCCGGTTGCTTCCCCGTTCCACCACACCTCTCCCCATCCGTGCCTGATCTTGACGAACCCCTCTGGCTGCTGATAGCCCATAGCCTGGCCTTTTTGCTGGGTGTTACTTCCTTGGTTGCCACTGTGTTGCCCTTGCTACGACAAACGGCCTGGTGGATCAGAGTGTTTGATTTTCCGCGCCTGCAGATTGTAGCCGTGGCGCTGCTGTGCATTGTGGCCGGTCTGCTGCTGGGCTGGCACCAGCTAGAGGGCAATTGGGGGCTAGTTCTGCTGGCGGCCCTGGCGGTGTCGGTCATTTATCAGGCCATCCGCATCTTGCCCTACACCCCCCTGGTGAGCAAGCAGGTGGGCGACAGCACCCTCAAAGACGGGAAGCGCCATTTGAGTTTGGCCGTGATGAACGTGCTGCAGTTCAACAAGCAAGGCGCTAAAGCTCTGGCTGCTCTGCAAGAGTCAGACCCCGATGTGATTATGGCGGTGGAAACCGATGAATGGTGGTACGGGCAGCTGAAGCCGCTGGAAAAAACGCATCCGTATACCTGTCACGAGCCGCTTGATAACACCTACGGGCTACTCTTTTTCTCGCGCCTGCCCCTGCGAAATTGCCAGATCAAGTATCTGCTCGATGACGATGTGCCTTCCCTGCACACGCACGTGCAACTGCCCGATGGCAAAACCTGGGTGCGCTTGTTTGGGCTGCATCCCAAACCCCCAGCACCCGCCGAGTCGAAAACCAGCACCAAGCGCGACGCCGAGTTGCTGCTCGTGGGGAAGGAAATTGAGGAGCAGGAAGAGCCAACCATTGTGTTTGGCGATATGAACGACGTGGCCTGGTCGCACACGTCTGAGCTGTTTCGCCGGATTAGTGGCCTACTAGACCCCCGCGTGGGCCGCGGCCTGTTGCCTACCTTTCACGCCGATTACTCCTTGCTGCGGTGGCCCCTCGACCACGTGTTTGTGTCGCCTGACTTCAAGGTAGATGACATGGAACGCCTGCCGTACGTGGGCTCTGATCATTTTCCTATTTACATCAAGCTCAGCTACGAACCCCACGACAAGCAGGAGCAGGAAGAAAACCAAGAACAAGCCGACGCGGAAGACCACCAGGAAGCCAATGAGAAAATACGGGAGGGCTTTGAGGAGGAAACCGAAGAGGAGCTGGAAGAAGCTAATGGTAAGCCTGAGAAGGAGCTTGCCACGTAAACCCAAACGGCTGCCGCTCCTACGGCGGCCGTTTTGTTATGTTGGAGGTTCATAAAGCCAGGCCATTTGGCTACGGCTAACGGCCGCCGGGAGAAGGCGCATGAGCGTGTTGCGTAGGCCAGTCAGCACGGGGTTTTCTAGCTGGCCTACTTGGCCTAGCCGCCAGGAGGTTTCCACAATGCGAGTGGTGCGCGGGAGTCGACGGCGCTCAAATTCTCGGAAAGCCGCTGCAGGGTCGGGGGCCGTGGCCAAGCAGGTGGATAGCTCGGCGGCGTCTTCGATGGCCATGCCGGCTCCCTGGCCCATGTTGGGCGTGGTGGCATGGCCGGCATCACCGAGGAGCAGCACGCGGCCGTAGGCCAGGTGCCGCAGCGGTTTCAGGTCCAAGATATCGTTCCAGAGCAGCTGGTCGTTGCGGGTGAGGCGGAGCAGGTCGGGCACGGGCGCGTGAAATCCCGCAAACTCCCGCTGCAAGTCGGCCACGCGGTACGCCCGAAAAGCGGGGTTTTGGGGTGTGGGGCTGTTGAGGCAGGCAAACCAGTACACCCGGCCCCCGCCCACGGGTACGTACCCAAACCGCCGGCCCCGCTCACCCCAGGTTTCGCCCGACTCGCCCACCGGCAGCTGCAGCCGCGCCGCATCTACAATGGCCCGCCAGCAGGTATAGCCGGCGTAGCGGGGCTGGGCCTGGGGCAACAGCTGGCGCCGCACCCGGGAGCGAAGGCCATCGGCGCCAATCAGAAAGTCAGTGGAGGCAGTGGTGCCATCGGCGAAGTGAACCGCTAGGCCAGTAGGCGTTTCTGCAAAGCGCTCAAACGGTTTCCCGAGCACCACGGTACCCGCGGGCAAGCCGCGCAGCAGCACCTGCTGCAGCGCAGCCCGGTGAATACCCAGGTTATCGAAGCCCAGCTTTTGCGTGAACACGGAGGTATCGGCAGCCTGCAGTATGCGGCCCTGCTGGTCGAGCAGGTTGAGGTGTAGCACGGGAGTGCCGTGGGCTTGTACGGCGTCGTGGAGGCCTAGTTGGTGCAGGGCCCGCATGGCGTTGGCACCTAGCACTACTCCGGCCCCTACTTCGCGCAGCTCCGGCGCGGCCTCGTACACGCGCACGGAGTGGCCTAGGCCCAGCAGCGCATGGGCAGCAGTAAGTCCGCCAATGCCGGCTCCGACAATAAGAAAGTCTGCCATTGCAATGTGTGGGTGAACAGCCGAAAGGTACGATGGCGCAACTCTACGCGCTGCCGCATGGGGATTCAGTGAAGCTAGTGGCCTGGTAATGCTACCGCTCATGGCAAGCCCGATACCAGTAGAAATACTGAGGCGGGGGCGAGAGTACGACCACCGCGCCTAACTGGCGGCGCGCAGGAGAAAGCTACTGAAAAGAAATTACGCGTTTTCAGCCACTGGAAACCCGTAATTATTCGGGAGTAAAAGGAGGGAAGCTGCCGTTTAGTTGAATGCAGATGCTTGGGTTACCGGTGTCTGGCTTACGCCATCATTATTCCGTGCAAGCCGGTCGTAATCAAAGCAAACACGGCGTTCATCCACCTTTCTTACCTCTGTTACCCCCACGTATGGCTACTGCCCTTACCTCCGCCGCTACCAGCCTCTCTTCCCTCACCCCCCTCGACCTGGACAGAGTAGATGCTATTCAGGTGATTAGAACCCTGGCTCAGCAACCCGGTCAGACGCGCCCCCAGTTTGTGGTGGATTGCGGCAGCTTGCAGTGCTTACGGGCAATGGGGGTGAGCTACGTAGTATCGCAGCTGCTTCTGCTGCACCAGAGTGGCTCGGGCGTGTGGCTTCGTAATGTGAGCCCAGTGCTTAAGCGGTGCCTCAAGGTGCTCCGCCTCAATTCTCTGTTCCGGGTTATGAACTAACGCCAGACCAGGCTACCACCTCGTCTGCCTCCTGCCGCATGCTGTCGTCACCTGAATGGCCGCATGAGGTGTAGCCCGGGCTAGGCCTATGCTGCAACCCCCTCGAAAGGGCACCGCAAATAATTGTGGTGCCCTTTTGTGTATTTGGCGGGACTAGGTCAGAATACGTGCCGGAAGAGTGGCCTAGCGCGCAGCCGGGCCTCTCCGGGCCAAGCGGCGCACCCGATTTTCTGACGGTAGAATACTGCCGTACCTGGTTTGTTGACGCTAGTGAAATTCGGGCGGTCCTAGGCTAGTGAGTAGCTCTTCCACGGATATATCTCCGCAGGCGTACAGGTCAAGCAAGCGCAATTCACAGGGGCTGGGGTAGAGGTGCGTGCCTTCCGTTAGGTTCAGTAAGAGCGTAACCAGGCGCCGGCGGCCCTGCTCAGTAGTAAGCAAGTCGGGCTGCTGAGACGACCACAGAGCAAGTAAGTTTTTCATAATGAAAGTTCGTCCGGCAGGAAGTTCTGCACAACCGAAGAAAAGCGGGTTTTATTGAAGATTGATACTTATTTCCCCCCCCCCCTTAAATACGGATCAAGCCTCGCGAGCGGGTTAGTAACCAGGGGTTTACTCAGAACTGCCAGAAGTGGGAGGGCGAAGCGGCATAGGCCAGTGCTATACCCCGATGGCTATGTAGCTCAGGTTATGTGCAAGGGCGAAAAAAGCTGGGGCAGAAGCACGCGCATGCGCCCATGAGCCACCCAACGAAACCAGGTGGTGCAAAAAACAGGCCGACGGAATGAGGCGATGGTGAAGTATCTGAACAGCGGGGGAAATATCTGGTAACGGGTATATAAAAATTTGAATTATAGCATGCTATAGGTGAAATACCTCTGATAGTGGCCTAGATGAATAGTTGCTTCATGTAGTCTTCATGCCATACGGAGTGCTTTGTATCACCAACCTATGACGCATGGCCTACAGCCACCGCATTTACTCCGTTTCCGCGGGCCCTCAACGGGTGGTAGTAGCCTCGTCAATTAGCAAGCATGTACGAAGACACCTTAGGTAGAAATCTCCAGCCCACTAACCTCGTAGGTCGGCCCCCACAACTATCGTACTGGCCCTGGCTTCCGCAGCCGCTAGGCCACCTGCTTCATCCGGCAGCCACAGTAGTTGCCTCGCTACTGGCCTAGGCAGGCACCGCTCGCATTCTATCCCACACAACACACTATCCTCTGGATCACCAAACGCCTGATAAGGCACCTAAGACCCTTATGAAAGGAAGGTTCGCGCTCATGTTTATGGGCTTGGGCATGTTGTATTCCGCTACAAGCTGCTCCGAAAAGAAAGAAGAAAAGGAAGAACAAGTTAAATTCCTGGTTACTAGCCCCTGGCAAAAAGACACGACTATTACCAAGGAGTACGTGTCGCAGATTCATTCCATTCAGCACATTGAGCTGCGGGCCCTGGAAAAAGGCTATCTGCAGAAGATTTTTGTGGATGAGGGCCAGCAGGTGCATGAGGGACAAGTGATGTTCCAGATCATGCCCATGCTGTACCAGGCCGAGCTGAAGAAGTCGCAGGCCGAAGCCAAGTTCGTGGATCTGGAATACCAGAACACCAAGAAGCTGGCCGACAACAACGTGGTATCGAAGAGCGAGCTGGCCCTTTCGCAGGCCAAGCTGGAAAAAGCCAAGGCCGATGTGGCTCTGGCCCAAACGCACCTGGGTTTCACCACCATTCGGGCGCCCTTCAGTGGCATCATGGACCACTTCCAGGCCCGGCTAGGTAGCTTGGTAGACGAGGGCGACCTGCTGACCACGCTCTCCGACAACAGCAAGATGTGGGTGTACTACAACGTGCCAGAAGCCGAGTACCTGTCGTACAAAGCCCACGCCGCCAAGACCGACAGCGCCATGCGCGTGAAGCTGAAAATGGCCAACAACGAGGTGTTCCAGTACCCTGGCGTAGTGCAGACCATTGAGGCCGACTTCAACAACGAAACCGGCAACATCGCCTTCCGGGCCACTTTTCCTAACCCTAAGGGGCTGCTGCGCAACGGTGAAACGGGTAGCGTGCTGATGACGGTGCCCATGAAAAACGCCATCATCATTCCACAGAAAGCCACCTTCGAAGTGCTCGAAAAGAAGTTCGTGTACGTGGTGGACAAAAACAACGTGGTGCACCAGAAGGAAGTGGTAGTGGCGTCTGAAATGCCTGACCTCTACGTGGTTTCGAGTGGCCTAGCCGCCACCGACAAGATCATGCTGGAAGGCATCCGGAAAGTGAAGGACGGCGACAAGATCAGCTTCACTTACCAAGACCCCAAGTCGGTCGTGTCGCACCTAAAAGTGTACTCTGAATAATAGCAAAATGCCGATACAGAACGTCATGTCGAGCCTGTCGAGGAACCGCAGGAAGGCGTAGCCAATCTCGCTTGCTGACGTCTGAGATGAACTTCAACGAGGGTAATTACCCTCTGGCAAGATGTCTCGACAAGCTCGACATGACGGTCTTTTGGCGCTAATAGCAATGTATAATGTTCAGTAGATTCCTTCGTAGGCCAGTGTTTGCCATCGTGATATCGGTGGTAATCATGTTCCTGGGGGTTTTGGCCATCAAAACCCTCCCCAACTCGCAATTCCCGGAGATTTCGCCGCCCATGGTAATGGTGAGCACGGCGTATCCGGGCGCCAGTGCCAAGGTGCTGACCGAGTCGGTACTCATCCCGCTGGAGCAGGCCATCAACGGCGTGCCCGGCATGAAGTACATGACCTCCGACGCCGTATCGGCCGGTGAGGCCAACATTCAGATTGTGTTCAATCTGGGCACCGACCCCGAGCAGGCGGTAGTAAACGTGAACACCCGCATTGCGCAGATCCTGAACCGCTTACCGGTGCTGGTGCAGCGCGAAGGTGTGGTGGTAAACCGCGTGGTGCCGAACATGCTCATGTATGTGAACCTCTACAGCAAGGACAAGAATACCGACATGCGGTACTTGTTCAACTACGCTGGGGTAAACATGCTGCCCGAAATTCAGCGCATCGACGGTATCGGCCGCGCCAGCATCCTGGGTTCTCGCCAGTACGCCATGCGCGTGTGGCTGAAGCCCGACCGGATGCGGGCCTACAACCTCTCCGTGGATGACGTGATGGAAGCCCTCAACGACCAGAGCGTAATTGGCTCGCCGGGTCGTATCGGCCGCTCCGATGGTAAAGAAGCCTCCGCCCTGGAATACGTACTGACCTACAAGGGCCGCTTCAACGACGTAGAGGAGTACAAGAACGTTATCATCAAGGCCAACGCCAACGGTGAAACGCTGCGCCTCAAAGACGTAGCCAACGTGGAGCTGGGCTCGGAGTTCTACGATATCTACTCCAACCTCGATGGCTACCCCTCGGCGGCCATTATGCTGAAGCAGACCTACGGCTCCAACGCCTCTGATGTAATCAAGAGCGTGAAAGCCAAGCTGGAAGAGCTGAAGAAAACCATGCCCCCTGGCATGGACTACAAAATCAGCTACGACGTATCGAGCTTCCTCGACGCTTCCACCGAAAACGTAATCCACACCCTGCGCGACGCCTTTATTCTGGTAGCCATTGTGGTGTTCCTGTTCCTCGGCGACTGGCGCTCTACGCTCATCCCGATTATTGCCGTGCCGGTGTCGCTGGTAGGGGCGTTCATCGCCATGCAGGCCTTCGGCATGACCATCAACATGATTACGCTCTTCGCGCTGGTACTGGCCATCGGTATCGTAGTCGATGACGCTATTGTGGTGGTGGAAGCCGTGCACGCCAAGATGGAGGAGAAGCACCTTTCGCCCTACGGCGCAGTGCGCGAAGTAGTGGGTGAAATCAGCGGCGCTATTATCGCCATTACCATCCTGATGACGGCGGTATTCGTGCCGGTGGCCTTCATGAGCGGTCCGGTAGGTATTTTCTACCGCCAGTTCTCCATCACCATGGCCTCGTCTATCGTCATCTCGGGTATTGTGGCCCTGACACTGACGCCGGTGCTCTGCGCCATGATTCTGAAGAACAACCACGGCCAGCCCCGCAAGAAGACGCCTATTAACCGCTTCATTGACTGGTTTAACCGCGGGTTTGAGCGCCTGACCGGCCGCTACACCAACATTTTGGAGAAGGTAGTTGACCGCCGGGTGTTCACCTTCGGTATTCTGATTGCCTTCGGCTTTGGCATCTTCGGTATCTCGTCTACGCTGCCTTCGGGCTTCATCCCGGCCGAAGACCAGGGCATGCTCTACGCCATTATCCAAACGCCTCCCGGCTCCACGCTGGAGCGCACCAACGCCTTGTCGCAGCAGCTCTCGAAGCTGGCGGAGAAAGTGCCCGGCATCGAAAGCGTATCATCGCTGGCGGGTTACGAGGTGCTGACCGAGGGCCGTGGTTCGAACGCCGGTACCCTACTGATCAGCCTTAAGCCCTGGGAAGAGCGGAAGGAGTCGGTGCACGACATCGTGGAGAACCTTGAGAAAAAGGCCAAGGAAATTCCCGGCGCGACCATTGAATTCTTCGAGCCGCCAGCAGTACCCGGCTACGGCGCGGCGGGTGGTTTCCAGCTGCAGCTGCTTGATAAAACCGCCACCGGCGACTATAAAGCGCTGGAAAAGGTAAATGAGGACTTCATGGCCGAGCTGAAAAAGCGCAAGGAGCTGAGCGGCCTGTTCACCTTCTTCTCGGCCAACTATCCGCAGTACGAGCTGCAGATCGACAACCAGCTGGCCATGCAGAAGGGCGTGAGTATTGGCAATGCCATGAATACGCTGAGCATTATGATTGGCTCGACCTACGAGCTGGGCTTCATCAAGTATCAGCGCTTCTTCAAGGTGTTCGTGCAGGCTTCGCCGGAGTACCGCCGCCTGCCGAAGGACGTGCTGGATATGTGGGTGAAGAACGACAAGGGCGAAATGGTGCCGCTCTCGGCTTTCATGAAGATTGTGAAGAGCCAGGGCGCCAACGAAATCAACCGCTACAACATGTACCCCACGGCTTCCATCCGCGGCGATGCAGCGGCCGGTTACAGCTCCGGTGAGGCCATCAAGGCCGTGCAAGAAGTTGCAGCCAAAACCCTGCCCCGCGGCTACGACATCGACTGGGGTGGCCTCTCGAAAGACGAAGTTAGCCGCGGCAATGAGGCCATCTACATCTTCCTAGTGGTTATCGTGTTCGTGTACCTGGTGCTGGCCGCGCAGTATGAAAGCTTCCTGCTGCCCCTGGCCGTAATCCTGTCCTTGCCCGCGGGTATTTTCGGCTCCTTCCTACTGATCAAAACCATGGGCCTGGCTAACAACATCTACGCCCAGGTAGGCCTGGTCATGCTTGTAGGCCTGTTGGGTAAGAACGCGGTGCTGATTGTGGAATTCGCGGTGCAGAAGCACGAGGAAGGGATGTCGGTGCGCGACGCGGCCATTGAAGGTGCTAAGGTGCGTTTCCGCCCGATTCTGATGACCTCGTTCGCCTTCATTGCCGGTCTGATTCCGCTGGTACTGGCCCACGGCGCCGGGGCCATTGGTAACCGCACCATTGGCACCTCAGCCCTCGGGGGCATGCTGTTCGGTACCATTTTCGGGGTAATTATTGTGCCAGGGCTTTATTACATCTTCGGCACCCTGGCCTCCGGCCGCAAGCTGATTGGGGATGAAAACGAACACCCCTTGTCGGAGTTCGAGCCGCACGTATTAGTTGAAGAACATGCTTAAGAGACGCATATATCAGGGCCTAAGCGCCGCATGCCTGGCTCTAGCCGTGGCGGCGTGCAAAGCGCCCGAGCTGGTAGAAAGAAAAGTCAACCGCACGGTGCCCGCCAGCTACGGTACCGCTAGCACAAAAGACACCGCCAGTACGGCCACCGGCCAGTGGAAATCCTTTTTCACCGATCCCAACCTGGTAGCCCTCATCGATACCGCGCTGCAGCGCAACCAGGAGCTAAACATCTCGCTGCAGGAAATTCAGATTGCCCGCAACGAGGTGCAGATCCGGAAAGGGGAGTACCTGCCCTTCGTAGGCCTGGGTGCCAAAGCTGAAGCCGAGCGGCCTAGTCGCTACACGCTGCAAGGCGCGACGGAAAAAGCCATCGACATCAAGCCCGAGCACCGCAACCCCGACCCACTGCAGAACTACCAGATTGGTGCCTTTGCCAGTTGGGAAGTGGATATCTGGCACAAGCTGCGCAACTCGCGTAAGTCGGCGGCCCTGCGCTACCTGGCTACGGTGGAAGGTCGCAACTTCACGGTGACCAATCTGATTGCCGAAATTGCCAACTCGTACTACGAGTTGCTGGCTCTCGACAACCAGCTGGCCATTGTGCGGCAGAACATTGAGCTGCAGACCAATGCCTTGGAACTGGTGCGCCTGCAGAAAGAGTCGGCCCGGACTACGGAGCTGGCCGTGCAGCGTTTTGAGGCTCAGGTGCACAACACCCGCAGCCTGCAGTACGGTATTCAGCAGCGCATCGTCGAAACCGAAAACCGAATCAACTTCTTGGTTGGCCGGTATCCGCAGCCCATTATTCGCAACGCGGCCTCGTTTAATGACTTGGTGCCCGCGGTAGTGCAGGCCGGCGTGCCAGCCCAGCTCCTGCAAAACCGCCCCGACATCAGGCAAGCCGAGCAGAGCCTGGCCGCTGCCAAGCTGGACATTCAGGTGGCGCGAGCCAACTTCTACCCGGCTCTGCGCATAACCGGTGGTGCGGGCTTCGGGGCATTCAAGCCCGGCCTGATCTTCTCGACACCCGAGTCGATGCTGTATTCACTGGCCGGTGATTTAGTAGCGCCTTTGGTGAACCGCAACGGCATCAAGGCCGTGTACGGCAACGCCACCGCCGCCCAGATCCAGGCTGCCTACAATTACGAGCGCACTATTCTAAATGCCTACGTGGAAGTAGCTAACCAGCTTTCCAGCATCAACAACCTGGCAAGAAGCTACGATGAGAAGGCCAAAGCCGTGCAAGCCTTAAACCAGTCGAGCACCATTTCCAACAGTCTCTTCCGCTCGGCCCGCGCCGAGTATACCGAAGTGCTCTTCACCCAGCGCGACGCCTTGGAGTCGAAGTTCGACCTTATCGAAACCAAGATGCAGCAGCTTAACGCCTCGGTGAACGTGTACCGAGCCCTAGGTGGCGGCTGGAAACAATAGAGTGGCCTAGGCCACCTCGTAGGCCAGGTATAACAAGAAAAGCCTCACCACATGGTGAGGCTTTTTGTTTGGCTACTTGGTAAAGCAGAAAAAGGGAGAAGGAACCAAGTATAGGGTTGTAGCCGCACAGCGGTTTAGGCACCTGGGAAATATGTTGCTTTTAGGTATTCTCGCAGCGAGGTTGGCTTGCGGCCTAGTAGCCGCTCGACGGTATCGGGCGTGCCCGCTAGCATGCCGTATTGAGCAGCGTCGGCCCACTGGGCTATGAAGCCAGCAACAGGTTCAGGGAGGCCAGCAGCTACTTGCTGCGCGATGTAAGGCGCGGGCTCGCTGCTGTGGTAGGTGATGGGCCGGCCCGCCAGCTGGGAGAGCTCCTGGGCGACGTCGTGAAACGAGTAGGCTTCGCTTCCGGTCAGAGTATACTCCCGGTTGTCATGACCTCCGCTGGTGAGCAGGGCGGCCGTAGCCGCGGCCAGCTCGGTCCGCTTGACGAACGCAATCTTGCCTTCTCCGGCCGGAACACGGATTTCGGATTCCGGTACTTCGTTGCCAATCAGGTACCCGAGGCCTTCGAAGTAGTAGCCGTTGTGGAGAATGGTGTACACCAGCCCCGATGCTTTCAGGTAGACCTCCGTGGCCAGGTCGCTTTCCGTAACCTGCGGCATCACAAAGTCGGAACTACGCTGAATGCTGGTGTAAAACAGGTGCTTGACCCCAGCTTCTTTCGCCGCGTCGATGACGTTGCGGTGCTGACTCAGCCGGTCGGTAAAGACCACGGCCGACACCAACAGCACCTTATCGACGCCCTGGAAGGCCTGCACTAAGGCGGGGTAATCAATGTAGTCGGCCTGCCGGACATCTACGCCTCGTTCCGTGAGGTCGGTGGCTTTGCTTATGTCGCGCACCAAGGCAGCAATTTCCGCGGCCGGGGTGATCTTGAGCAAGCACTCAATGGTTTCGTGGCCTAGGCCACCAGTGGCTCCCGTTACTAGAATCATACGAAACAGAAATTAAAAACCACAACTGCGTGGTCGGCAAAAGGGTAATATGGGGAAGTGGATTGGTCAGCAACTGTCCGGAAGAGAGGTGTTGCACAAGCTATAAGGGGGCATGCGCAAGAGAGTGGTGAATAGAGGGAGGCGACTACCCTATTTTGAATAGGTGAGGTCGCCCCGGGGTAGGGCAGGTGAAAGAGTGTATATTTACTTTCGATTTGCAAGTGTAAGTAGAAGTCAAAACACTTGCAAATTGCAAGTGAAAATATCTACCATATGAAAGTGCTCAAACAGCGTTCTACTTGTCCTATTAGCACGGCCCTCGACGTGCTAGGCGATAAATGGGTCCTTCTCATTCTGCGGGACATGGTGTTTGCGGGCAAGTCCACGTATGGGCAATTCCTACAGTCAGCGGAAAAAATGGCCACCAACATTCTGGCCGACCGCTTGGCGGTTCTGGAGTCACAAGGCATCCTGAACAAAGCCGTGGCCGCCGATAAGAAATCGAAGTTCACCTACCGCCTGACGGAGAAGGGGGTAGATACCGTCCCCCTTATTATCGAGCTTGTGTTGTGGGGTGCCAAGCATTGCCCAACCATCATCGACCCACGTCTGCTGGCAGAACTGCAGGATGAAAAAGCCGCGGCCGTTGAGAAGTACAAGCAGCTCGCCCGCGACATGGCCCGAGCGTAAACCAGAGGCATACAACAAGGCAACGATGGGCAGGGGAGGGATGGAGCCGTTGCCTTCTAGGCCTATTACATCAGCAAAGTGGCCTGTTGAGTAAAGCAACTTTGGCCTTTTGAACAAAGTACTTGGTTGTAGGCCTCCCTACCTTTGTATGGTCGATAAGCACTCTTCAAAGGATTCCAACCACAGTCCCTCATGGCAAGCAAGCAGCTGAACCCCAACGCAGAAATGGTGGTCGTGTGTAGCGGCGATTGGCGCTACCAGGGAGAGGCCGCCTTTGAGGAGCACATTTTGGTTTGTGTAATAGCAGGCGAGCTGAAGGTGGTACAAGCCGAGCGCACCCTACACTGTGGAGCAGGTGACACAGTATTGTTCCCCCGGAACCAACCCGCAACGCTCATCAAGAGCCCCAAAGACGGCACAGCGTATCAGGCGGTGATTATGCGGCTGCCCACCCCGCTCGTGCGAGCGTACTACGCCGAAAACGCCCCGGTGGTAGCTAGGCCAGCGTCTACTGATGTGCTATTGTTTCCTAAGAATCCGCTGTTGCAGAGCCTATTTGCGTCACTGTTGCCTTACCTGGAGCTGCAACACCCATTGCCGGAAAAGCTCATGGCTGTGAAAATAGCCGAGGTGATAGAAATCCTGCGTAGCCTCGATCAGAACAGCGACGGGGTGCTGGCAGACTTCTCAGAGCCGGGGAAAGTGAACCTAGTTGAGTTCATGGAGGCCAACTACCGGTTTAATATCTCCCTGGCCAAGTTTAGCTACCTGACGGGCCGTAGCTTAACCACCTTCAAGCGCGACTTTAAAAAGGCCTTTCAGCTGAGCCCTCAGCGCTGGCTCACGCAGAAACGGTTAGCGCTAGCCCACTACCAGCTCACAGAAAAAAGGAGAAAGCCCACGGAGTTTTATCTAGAGGTGGGCTTCGAGAACCTGGCGCATTTCTCCTACGCCTTCAAAAAGCAGTTTGGTTACCCGCCAACTGCGCTAGTCAGGCAAGAAGGCGGCTAGCCAACAGCAGGCTCAAACAACGAGCATTCTGCTGAAGCTGCGTGGGCAGTTACAGCCTTGCTTATGCAAAATGAGGCCTAGCACACAGAGCCCTTACTGCCTGTCTTAATATTTCATAACAAGCTCATTTCAAGGCATTCATACATGCCTTGCTGATAAGGCTATGCCTTTACCTCAGTAGGCCGGTCAGTATGGTTCTGCCGGTTCATTTTTACCCTAGTACAAGTATTACCCATGAAGTCAGCATTGGTCACCGGTGCCAACAAAGGCATAGGCCTAGAAGTCGCCAAACTACTCGCTCAGCACGGATTCTTCGTGTATATCGGCAGCCGTAACTTGAAGAGCGGGGAAGCCGCCGTAGAACAGCTCAAAGCTACGGGGCTCACCACTCTCGCGGCCGTTCAATTAGATGTCACCAACCCCGAATCTATCCGGGCTGCCCGGGCGACGATTGGCGAGAAGACGCCAGTGCTCGATGTACTGGTCAACAACGCCGGTATTTCGGGTGGCATGTCGCAGTTGGCCCGGCAGACTACGCTAGGCCAGTTCCAAGAGGTGTTTGCCACCAATGTATTTGGGGTAGCCGGGGTAACGCAGGCATTCCTCGATCTGCTGGAAAAGTCACCGGCGCCGCGCATTGTCAACGTGAGCACGGCCATGGCCTCGCTGACCTTGTTCTCAGACTTCGATAACCCTAATTCTGCTTTTCGGGTGCCGGTGTACCAAGCCTCGAAAGCCGCTTTGAATATGTACACCCTCAACCTGGCCTACGAGCTGCGCGACACCCCTTTCAAAGTGAATGCCGTGTGCCCCGGCTACACCCAAACCGACTTCACGGGCCACCAGGGCACCAGCACGGTAGCCGAGGCCGGGCAACGCATTGTGAAGTACGCGCTGCTTGACGCAACCGGGCCAACCGGCAAGTACTTCAGTGAAGAGTATTTTCCAGCCCCTGCCACGTGCCCGTGGTAAATTCCTGAAGCGTATATCTCCCTAAACAAAAAGGCCCAGAGCACTTGCTCTGGGCCTTTTTATGACTTAATCTTTTCGAGGATTACTTGCCTACTTCTTCGTAGTCAACGTCCGTCACGTTGTCGTGGGGCTGACCTTGCTGGCCGTTGCCGCCGGGCTGACCACCGCCGAAGGGGTTGCCACCGTCAGCACCAGGCTGGCCGTCGGCACCGCCTTGGGTAGCGGCGTACATCTCTTGCGAAGCAGCCTGCCACGCCGCGTTGATGGCGGCCATGGCGGTGTCAATCTGGCCGAGGTCTTTGCTCTCGTGCGCCTTCTTGAGGTCGGCGAGGGCGTTTTCAACGGCTGTCTTGTTGCCAGCGCTCAGCTTGTCGCCGTACTCTTTCAGCTGCTTTTCGGTCTGGAAGATCATCGAGTCAGCCTGGTTAACTTTCTCAATGCGCTCCTTCTCCTGCTTGTCAGCTTCAGCGTTGGCCTGAGCTTCGTTGCGCATCCGCTCGATGTCGGCGTCGGTGAGGCCCGACGAAGCTTCGATGCGGATTTTCTGCTCTTTGCCGGTGCCTTTGTCTTTGGCCGACACGTGCAGAATGCCGTTGGCGTCGATGTCGAAGGTTACTTCGATTTGGGGAACACCGCGCGGTGCTGGCGGAATCGAGTCGAGGTGGAAGCGGCCGATGGTGCGGTTCTGCGAAGCCAATGGGCGCTCACCCTGCAGCACGTGGATTTCAACCGAAGGCTGGTTGTCAGAAGCGGTGGAGAAAGTCTCCGACTTCTTGGTAGGAATCGTGGTGTTAGCCTCGATCAGCTTGGTCATCACGCCACCCATCGTTTCGATACCCAGCGAAAGCGGGGTTACGTCGAGCAGGAGCACGTCTTTCACCTCACCGGTCAGTACACCACCCTGAATGGCAGCACCCACGGCTACAACTTCGTCGGGGTTAACACCCTTCGAAGGCTTCTTGCCGAAGAACTTCTCTACCTCTTCCTGGATGCGGGGGATACGGGTTGAACCACCCACTAGGATTACTTCGTCGATGTCGGAAGTGCTCAGGCCAGCGTCTTGCAGGGCCTTTTTGCAGGGCTCCATCGAACGACGTACGAGGCTATCAGCCAGCTGCTCGAACTTCGCGCGGCTCAGCTTCACCACCAAGTGCTTGGGGCCCGAAGCGGTGGCAGTTACGTAGGGCAGGTTGATTTCCGTTTCCGAAGAGCTCGACAGCTCCACTTTGGCTTTCTCAGCAGCTTCTTTCAGGCGCTGGAGGGCCATAGCGTCTTTGCGCAGGTCGAGGCCTTCGTTTTCGCTGGCGAAAGTTTCTGCCAGGAAGTTGATGATTACCTGGTCGAAGTCGTCACCACCGAGGTGGGTATCACCGTTGGTGCTCAGTACTTCAAACACGCCATCACCCAGCTCGAGGATGGAGATATCGAAGGTACCACCACCAAGGTCGTACACGGCAATCTTCTGGTCTTTATGCTTTTTGTCGAGACCGTAGGCCAGTGCAGCGGCGGTCGGCTCGTTGATAATGCGCTTTACATCGAGGCCAGCAATGGCGCCAGCTTCTTTGGTAGCCTGACGCTGAGCATCGTTGAAGTAAGCCGGCACCGTGATAACGGCTTCCGTTACTGACTGACCCAGGTACTCCTCAGCGGTCTGCTTCATTTTTTGCAGCACCATCGCCGAGATTTCCTGCGGCGTGTACTGCCGGTCGCCGATTTTCACGGCTACCGTGTTGTTAGAGCCACGCTCCAGCTCGTACGAAACGTGTTTCGCCTCTTCGGTTACTTCACCGAAGCCGCGACCCATGAAACGCTTGATCGACTGGATGGTGTTCTTGGGGTTGGTAATGGCCTGACGCTTAGCGGGGTCACCTACTTTACGTTCGCCTTTACCGTTGTCGAGGAACGCCACGATCGAGGGAGTCGTGCGGCGGCCTTCGCTATTCGGAATCACCACCGGCTCGTTGCCTTCCATTACGGCCACGCACGAGTTGGTGGTGCCGAGGTCAATACCGATTATTTTGCCCATTTGACTGGTTATCGTTAGGAGTTGAGAGGTCAGATACTAGATGCGAATCACTCGCACCGGGGGAATTACAAGACGCGTACCAGCCACTGAAAAGCTACTTTTTTGTGACAGATTGTCACTTTGAGATACTACACCGGTGAGATTCGCGACGGTCTGACTTTTACGAGAAATGCCGGGGTAGGATATGCTGACAGCCGGGCAGGATAGTAGAACCTACATCTACTCAACTTGGAACGGGAGCTATTAAGAAAGTGCGCAGGATGTTATCGGCAGACTGAAATACCAGAGGTTCCACTTTGTCCGCTAGCGTGTAATAAGTCTGAAGCTCTAATCCTGTATCACCTAGTTCGTTTAACAAATCCAAGTCATTGTCTACTCCCCATTCATAGAAACAGGCTTGGCTTGCATCAGCAATGGATACAACTTCCATCGTCGATTCCGATAACATTTTCGCTTCTGCCTTCAACCACAATCGATTCTCGTAGCCACGTACAGGCAAGTGAATATCGAACAAATAGTCTGGGTCGATATTCGCCGGTAGGAAGACATCCAAGAAGTAGGTTAAAATTTCGGTAAGATTCTCTGGCCCTCCAGACCCTATAAATTTGTAGTCCTCTACATACCATAATACCCAATTTGTTGGAGAGCGTTGTTGAGTAGGTTGCATAGGTAGGACGGCCTTTTCAAGGCTAGTCTCCTTTAAATCTATCGTTACCCACCATCCTGGATTATCTACGTTTGTTATAGAAATACCATAGGAATGCTCCCAATCACCATTACACTGGATAGTATACCAGCGCTGAATTCTTTGTAAAAGGTCCATAAGATCAATTGCAATTGTGTAAAACTGGCATTCTGCTTACCATATCATCCGTTAATAAGGTAAGGGTAAGCGCAGTTAGGAAAAGCAAAAGCCCCAACCGGATAGGTTGAGGCTTTACGACATACAATCTAACACCTATTATAAGGCCGCCACCAGTTCCCGCCACGCGGTAAGCTCGGGTTGGCCCGGCTTGCGCTTGCCAAATAAAAGCAGCACGTTGTTGCCCGCCGCATCATATAACTCCACCGACGTTACAATGCCATCAGCGGTGGGCTTTTGCACCACCCAGGCTTGGGCTACGTCGCCGACCTTGAGGTGCAGGTTGAACTCAGGGTCGAGGACGTTGAGCCAGGGGCCGGTGGGTACGATGCGCTCGGTAAGGCCCGTGTGAATCTGGATGCAGCCGCGGCTGGCCACAAAAATCATGACGGCTAGCTGCTGCTCTGAGGCTAGGCGTAGGGCTTGGTCGATGGCAGTAGAGTCAAGCTGGCGCAGCAGCTCTGGCGGCCCCAGGCGCAGGGCTTGCGTGCGGCTCACGTTGAACTGGCGCAGCAGACCGAAAAACTCGTGCGTATCCGTCATGCCGCGCCACGCCGCCCGGAAGCCTTCCACGTCGATGGTGGCATCGTCGGCTTCGGGTGTAGGAGCGGGCGTGGGCTGGGTGCTGAGAGTGGCCGGTTGGCCCACGGCCCGGAACTGCGTTACCAGGGCGTCGTAGGCCATGTGGTTGCTTTCCTCCAGTAGATAAATCTTGTGCACTGCCTCGCCATCGGCCGCGAAAAACTGCAGGCTGCGGCGGCCGTTTTCCTCCACGGCAAAACCAAACTCCCAGTGGCCTAGGAACAGGCGCAGATCGATGTCCTCGCCCAATACTAGGCCCACGTGTCCGTTCACGGATACTTTCTGGTACTCGCCCTTGCGCTCGTGGACGGCGCTGTCGTTGCGGGTGAGGGCCATGACACGGCCCAGGGTAGGCACCTGCTTGAGCAGGGCGCGGAAGTCATTGCTCAGAAAGGTAACCGGCGAGTCGGCTAGGCCAGTGCAGCGCGTGGCCAGCAGCTCGGCTTCGCTGGTGCTCAGGGCCCGGGCGGCGTCGCGGATGCGGCTCTTTGGGTTTTCCTGCTGATACTGCTGCCAGCGCTCGGCCAGGGTAAGAGGGGCGGTGAACGTTTCCATATAAAGTAAGGTCGGTAGTTTACGTGAGAAGAAGAGGGAAGCGTGCTACACCGCGCGACGCGGGCAGGGCACAATAAGCGGGCAGCTCAGATGGGGGTGGGGCAGGAGCTGCACGTCAATCTGAAAGCCCCGGTGAATATTCTCGCAGGTTAGCACCTGATCGGGCGAGCCGTAGGCCACCGGCTGGCCTTGAGCCAGCAGCAGAATGCGGTCGGCGTACTGGGCGGCCAGGTTCAGGTCGTGCAGCACGGCAATTACCCCGAAGCCCCGCAGCACTAGGTCGCGGGCAATGTCCAGGGTGTGGTGCTGGTGGTGGAGGTCGAGGCCGGTGAGCGGCTCATCGAGGAGCAGAAAGCCTTCCTGGGCTTCCCACACCTGCGCCAGCACGCGGGCCAACTGGGCCCGCTGCTGCTCCCCACCCGAGAGGGTAGGGTAGCTGCGCCGGGCCAGCGCCGAGAGGCCTACGGTGCTCAGCGCGGCTTCCACAATCCAATGGTCGAGGGCGGTGGGCTGGTTCTGGAAGTACGGGTAGCGGCCCATCATCACCAGCTCCTCCACCGGGAAGGCCAATGACAAGGTGTGCTGCTGGGTGAGCACAGCCCGGCGGCGGGCAAGCGTGGCGGCGGGCAGCTCACCGAGCGGTTGCCCATCGAAGTGCACTAGGCCACTCGTGGGTGTTAGATCGCCGCTGAGCAGGCGCAGCAAGGTAGATTTACCCGCCCCGTTGGCTCCCACCACGGCCAACAACTCACCCGGGCGGGCCCGGAAGGAAACCTGTTGCAGCAGGGTTTTTCGGCCGGTTTGATAGGAAAGATTCTCGATGTCGAACATACTATTTGGGCTTAAGAGCGGCGCAACTTTTGTTCGCGCAGCAGAATCCAGAGGAAGGCCGGGGCCCCGAGCAGAGCGGTGAGGATGCCGATGGGCAATTCAGCCGGGGCTACGATGGTGCGGGCCAGCGTATCGGCGAGTACCAGCACCACGGCCCCGCCCAGCGCCGAGCCCGCCAGCACTAAGCGGTTATCGGGGCCGGCTACCAGACGGATTAAGTGAGGTACGATCAGGCCTAGAAAGCCAATAGCGCCCACTACCGCCACGCTCGCGCCCACCGCCAGCGTGGATAGCCCAATGAGCTGCTGCTTGAGTCGGCCCACTGGCAGACCTAGGTGGGTGGCTTGGCTTTCGCCCAGCGCCAGCAGGTTGAGCGGCTTGCCCAGGCGCGGCAGCCAGAGCAGGGGCAGCACCAGGAAGGGCAGGAGCCGCAGCACCGTAGGCCAGGAGGCGCCGCCCAGGCTGCCCAGCCCCCAGAAGGTGATGCTGCGCAATTGCTCATCGGTGGCTACGTAGGTGAGCAGGCCGGTGCAGGCACCGGCCAGGGCGTTGATGGCCAGGCCCACCAGCAGCATAGTGGCTATTACCGTGCGGCCGCCCTCCCGCGAAATGCGGTACACCAGAAACGTAGTGCCACAAGCGCCGGCAAAGGCCACCGTCGGCAACAGGTAGAACCCCAGCATCTCGCGCACCGCCGCCAGCCCCGCAAACACGGTCAGCAGCTTTACCTCCAGCACAATGGCAGCCACGGCCGCTAATGAGGCCCCGGAGGAAATGCCAATTAGACCCGCGTCGGCAAGCGGGTTACGAAACAGACCCTGCATGCTGGCTCCCGCTAACCCCAAGGCCGCCCCCACCAGCACGCCCAAACACACCCGCGGCAACCGAATGGCCCAGAGCACCGCCTCCTGCTGAGGCTCATAGGCTAGGCCAGTACTCACGCCGAGTTTGTGCAGCAGAATGCCCACCACGGCAGGTACCGGCACCGCCACGGCCCCCACGCCCGCCCCCACCAAAACCGCTCCTACCAGCAGGATGGCTAGGCCAGGTAACAAGTAACGTTGGCCTCTCGATACCACGGGTCGGCGCCCAGGCAAGGACTGGGTCGGGGGCGTGTTGAGGGTATGGTGCGGAGCCTGGGTGAGAGTAGGCATCAGCTGGATTATTTAAGTTTATTGGCTAGCTCCGCTGTGGCCTGGCCTAGGCGCGGACCAAACCCGGTGAGCAGCTGCCCATCCATTTCTACCACCCTACCGGTGCGGCCGGCGGTGGTTTGTGCCACCCCCGGAATCTGAAGCAAGCCGGCTTTGCCGCCCAAGCTCGCTAGGCCACTATCAAAGAGCAGGAGTACATCGGGGTTGGCAGCTACGAGGGCCTCGGCCGTGAGGGGCTTGAAGTCGGGGAAGCCAGTGGCGGCGTTACGGGCGCCGGCTAGCTGCAGGGCTTTCTCCACCGAGGTGCCTTGGCCCGCTACCATCATGGTGCCCGCCCCGCGGGCATAGATGAACAGCACTTTGGGGGCCGTTGGTGCTTTCTTCACCTGAGCTAGGTCAGCATCCAGCTTAGCCGTTACGGCGGGCACTTTAGCGGTGGCGCCAAACGTGGCGGCTACATCTTTAATGAGCTGCTTGGTGCCAGCTACCGAGTACTCTTGCTTGAACAAATGCACCTGCAGGCCCGCTGCTTTCAGTTGCGCCGCCACTTCCGGCTTCAACGATTCCGTAGTGCCCACTACCAGCGTCGGGTTCAGGGCCAGCACACCCTCGGCGGAGATGTTGCGGTTGTGACCCACCTTGGGCAATTTGGAGAGGGCCTCGGGGTAAGTGCTCGTCACGTCCACACCAACCAGCTGAGCCTGGTGGCCTAGGGCACAGATGATTTCACTAACGGTACCGTTGAGCGACACAATGCGCACCGGCGCCGGCGTGGCCACCGCGAAGCGCCCGGGTAGTAGTACGGCCAGCACCAGCGCGGCCTGCAGAAAGGAAAGGAAGTGTTTCATCGGAAAGAAAAAAGAGTTGTGCCGACGGCGGACGGCCCAGCAGGTAGCAAGCCCCCGCAGCCCCGGTAGTCCGGGCCGCCCGCGTCGGGCTTATTTTAGATTGGTGCTGCCGTCGGGCTGGTACACGTAGCGGAAGGTGTAGTAGCCGCTAGGTTCGGTGCCGGTCGGGGTGGCGGGCGCATCCTTGTAGTAGCTCACAATTTCGACCTTAGCGTACTTGCCCGTGGCCGTCCGGATCAGCAGGACGCGGCCTGCAATGGGCGTTACCACGTGGGTGGTGGTGTTGTAGTTGTACCAGCCCTTACCCGAGCCCTTGGTGATGGCCAGCGCCCCCGGCGCATCTACTTTATAGTCGGTAGTCGGGGCCGTAGTAACCTCCGAGAACAAGCCTTCCTTCACGATAGCGCCACCCTGGCCGGGGCCGCTGCTACCCCCGTTGATGAGAATGTCCGTGCCGCGCACCGCCAGGTCCCACTTGGTCGTGGCCGAATCGGTGTAGGCCACTGCGCTCTTGGTAGCAAAGCTGTAGAAGGCGTAGTGCCGGGGTGTGCTCGGCTGGCCGGTAGTGGGAGCAGTACTAGGTGTGGGTGCCAAGTTGCTGGCCGTTTCCGTTTTCAGCGCCTCGGCGGGCTTTACTTCGTTGTCGTTATCATCGTTAGAGCAGGCACTGAAGGTAAACGTGGCACCGAACAGGGCCAGCAACGAGAAGCGGGCGAATAAGTGGTTCATGTGGAAAGGAGGTGATAGGGAAATGAAGTGATGAGGTAGGGAGGGGAGTGCGGTTACTTCTGGCCCAGGGCTATGGCCACACTGGCGTAGTACAAGCGGCCGGGCACGGTGCTCAGGTAAGCGGGGTCGGTGTAGTTCAGGGCATTATCGAGGCCGGCTTGTAGGGTGTAGCGCTGGCGGAAAGTTTTGGCCGCGGCTACGTTCAGGAGCCAGTAGCCCGGCACGTACTCATTGGCCGCATCCAGGATCAGGTTGCCGTTGCGGTCCTGGAAGCCGTAGCGGCCCCGGTACACGCCCCGCACACTCCCCGTCCAGCCGGCGGCCTGATTTTCGTAGAAGAGCTTGACGTTGGCGGTATGGCGGGAGCGGTTGTATAGGCCACCATAGTTCGCTGCTGTGAGGCGCACGGTTTCCAGGGTCTGCGGGTCGCGGCGGTAGATGGAGCCGGCTTTGAGCTGGGCTAGCACCGTGCGGTCTTTGGCCACGAGGTATTGATAGCCGGCGCTCAGGGTCAGGTGCTGGCCTAGCAGGTAGCGGGCATCCGTTTCCACGCCCTGGGTGTAGGCCCGGCTCACGTTGCGGTACGAGTACACCGACTGCCCATTGGTTTTCTGGGCCACCGCGGCCGTCTCAATCAGGTCGCGCAGGTCGTTGTGGAAAAAGTTGGCCGTCAGGCGCAGTTTGCTGGTGGGGTCGAGCTGGAAGCCGGCGTTGTAGGCCCGGGAGCTTTCGGCGGTGAGGCTGCTGGCCTGCGTCAGCAAGGCCACATTGATTAAGGGCTGGCCGGTAGCCGGGTCTAGGGCAATCTGACCCTGCGCTATCAATTGGGCTACTTTTTCCTGCACCTGGTGCGTGCCAAACACGCTGTAGCCCACGGCTGGGTTAGAGAAGTTGAGGTAGAGTTGGCGGAAGTCGGGAGCCCGGAACCCGCGCCCGGCCGAGGCCCGCACCGCCAGCCACGGCCGCACCTGGTAGCGCCCCGAAAGCTTGGGGCTGAGCTGACCCTGGTACTGGCTGTGCCCATCGTAGCGCACTCCGGCCACCAGGTTTAGGCCCGGTAGGGGCGTCCAGTCGTCTTGGAGGTAACCGTAGGCGGAACGCATCTGATGACGCTGGTCGTAGCGGGTGGCCTCTACTGATTCCAGCAAATAGCCAGCCCCAGCCGTGAGGGTATGTTTAGGGTGCAGGCGCCAGTCGAGCTGGGCTTCGGGGCGGGTGAAGGTCTGGTGGAAGTAACTGGCGTCGTAGGGGGCGCCGTTGGCGGTGTAGGTGTAGTTTTCTTGGGTGCGGTAGCCGGCGTGGTAGAAGCGCAGTGTGCCAAATAGTTTGTCAGAAAAGCAGCGCGTGAGCGTGGGGTTCAGACTGAAATCCTGCTGGCGGCCTTGCAGACGCACTCGGGCCGTTTGGCCGCCTTCGGAGCTGATAGGTAACTCGCTGCTTTGATTTTCTATGAAGTAGCGCCCCGATATGCTGAGCGTCGTTTTATCGTCGAGCTGGTAGGAGAGGCGGCTCTGGCCGGTGTAGCTGGCAAACGGGGGCACGGTGGCCTGGCCGCTGGCGGGTTGCAGGGTGTACCCCGCCGAGCTGTAGCGGTTGCCGAAGACGGTGAGGCCTAGGCGGTGTTGCTTATAGTTGAAGGTACCACCCACATCGGCGGTGCGGTTGGTGCCATAGCGCAGGCGCACTTCGCTGCGGGTGCCGGGCTGGGGCTTTTGCGTAATGATATTCACCACCCCCGCCAGCGCCTCGGAGCCCCATATCGCCGACGCCGGGCCTTTCACCACTTCTACCCGCTCAATGTTGCCTACCGCCACCCGCGAGAGTTCCAGCGTGCCGGCCGTGCGACCAATCAACGGCTCCCCATCCACCAGAATCAGGGTGTACTCGGGGTTCAGGCCCTGCATCTGAATTCCGCGCCCGTGGTCGGCCACCAGGTTTAGCCCGGTCTGCTCACCCAGCACATCAGAGAGGCGCAGAGCCCCCATGGTCTTGATCTGCTGCTTACCAATTACCGTTACCGGAATGGGCACTTCCGTCAGAGCTTTCTCCGTGCGAGTGGCTGTTACTACTACCTCCCGCAGGCGCAGATGCCGAGTGCTGGTATCAGCGGGGGCTGTTTGCAGCTGAGCCCAGCTGACCGTTGGTGCCAGCACCAGAACAAACAGGGAAGTAGGAGTGAGGAAGCGTTGCATTTGCCAGGGAAACCGGTAGCTCTTGCTTTGCTGAACAAGAACCGCCTGTTTTATTTAGATATATTCTAAACAGTGGCAAATGTATAGGTTGTAAAACGTCAATCAAGGCTTATTTAGAATTAGTTTAAATAAAGTTGCTTTTGTTAGAATGGCTTCTTTACCTTCGCCTCATTCACTCATATAAAGGCTCTAATTCAGGATTTGCGAATCCTGAATAATCCCTTCTGACTGTATGCGCAAGCACCATGGAATGCGGCCGCAGGACGTTGTGTTGCTGCTGAAAATCAGTCTGCTGGAAAAGCAAGCGTGGCAAGGAAAGGCAGTAGCTGCTGCGCTAGGCCTCAGTGCCGCAGAAGTCTCCGATGCTCTGCGTCGTTGTCAGTTCGCACGCCTGCTCCACCCTGAGCACCGGACCATAAACCGACCCCGTTTGCTGCGCTTTCTGCTATACGGCCTGCCCTGTGTGTTTCCGGTGGAGCTGGGTGCTCACCAACAGGGGCTGCCCATATGGCTGCCGCCCAACCGAAAGTGGCCTATGCTCTCAGATACCTATGTGTGGCCTACCACAGATGGTCCTGCCTGGGGGGCTACCATTGAGCCTTTGTACCCCGGCGCGGTAGTAGCTGCCCGCCAAGACCCCGCCCTGCACGAACTACTCACCCTGACGGAACTACTGCGGCTGGATAATCCGCTGCTGCATGTTAGTGCTAAGCAGCAACTGCGGGAACGGCTTTTAGTGAGCGAACTAGGGTAGCAAAGCCGGGATAAGCTAAGTTTTTCTCCCAACGCACGCACAACAGCACCTACCCGCATACTGTCAACAAGCTGGCGTGAATGTCAAAGTCGAATAGCCGTAGAGACAATTATCATTTTGCGCTCCGCTCAGGATGACAGGTGATTGGTGGAAAAAGAGAATATCTACCTGCCCCACGCTGCGGAGTACGGAAAGTTAAGGGTGGTACACTAAGTGTATATGTACCATTAAGTTGTCTCACCTGTTGAAAATGATGGACTAGCAAGAGCTTTCTTACAGAAGAGGTAAATAGACCTGCACGTCGAATAGCTCCGTGGTGCTGGCCTTGCCGCGCAGGGCTTGTCCGCCCAGCGCCGTAAACTGATATTCGGGCTGCTCTCCTAGCTGGTGGCGCAAGTCAGCTGAAATCAGGAAACGGCTGCCCAGGCTATTGCACTGGGCCTGAATGCGCGCGGTGGTATTGAGCACGTCCCCGTGGTAGACTACCTCCCGATGCTGCGTGCCCACCAGCACGGTCGTGACCAGGCCGCCGTGCGCCCCGGCTTTGAAGGCAGGCACCACGCCGTATGCGTCTTGGTAGGCCTCGTGTCGCGCCGTAATTGCCCGCTGCATCTCGAAAAAGCACTGCAGGCAGCGGGCATACTGCCGCCCCGTCGCGGTGGACCAGCTGACTACGACTTCATCGCCCACGTACTGATATACTTCTCCCCGGGTCGCCGCAATGGCCGGGCTCACGTCGCGGAAAAAGTCGCAAACGAGGCGGCTGTAGCGGTCATTACCGAGTAGTTCAGCTAGGTGCGTCGAGTCTTTCAGATCGACAAAGAGAAAAATGCGTTCTTCCGTTTCCGGCTGCTGATACCGGCCGTTGAGTAGCTCCTGCAAGCGGCGGCGGCTCATGCCCTGCAGTAGTTGGCGAAGCAGGGTCGTCACTATGACCGCTAGGGCATAGACCAGGGGGACCAGTACTACTCGCCGCCAGGGTTCGGCGGGGGCACTGCCTGGCTCCGTCCAAAGCTGCGACAGGCCTACGTGGTGCGCGACTAGCCGAAAGCTACCATAGAGCAACAGTAGCAGCAGGCCATGGCCCACACCTTGCAGGGCCGTGGCTAGGCGTAAGGGCAGGCGTTGGACCAGCGCGGGAAACACGAGGACTTCCAGTACGCCTAGCGACCAGCCGATGGGCAATCCTACCAAGGCCAGGGGCAGTAGGGCCCGGGTCGGTACCCATAGCAGCAGAGCCAGGGCGAGCAGAACGCCAACAAACGCAGCTCCGATACTGCCAATAGTTTGCAGTACATGCCGGCGGCCGGCCCAATACCGGGCAGCGCGCGCCGCAGAAACCTTATTAAAAGAGGACATGCACTAGAAGGCTACCCCCTGCGCACCGGCAGCGGTCTGCTGAATAAGTGAAGGACGACGCTCGTGAGATACACCCGTACCACCTAGTTGATTGTATAAAAACAGAAATTAATGAGGTAGGCAGTTGGGGATGCATTATACTGCCTTGTTCTAGTTAGTACCTACTAGCCCTATGCTGTTCCGTCAACTCGGTTGGCGTAAGGCCAAATGCATTTTTGAAAGCGAAAGAAAAATGCGATAGGTTTTCGAAACCAACTTCTAAATACACCTCGGAGGGACGCATTTTACCCTGTGACATTAGATAGTGCGCTTGCTCCAAACGCTTGTGCTGCAACCACTTTTCTGGTGTTGTTTCAAATATTTTTTTGAAATCCCGTTTAAAAGTAGATAAGCTGCGTCCCGCCAGTTTAGCAAATGATAGTAAGGGAATATTGTACTTGAAATTATGATTCATGTACGTTTCCAAATCTATCTTATGCGGTTCCTGAAAATCAAATAAAAATTGTCGATAAACATCACCCGTTTGAAGCAATAGTTCAATAGCTTCACCAATTTTAAGCTCCGCTATTTTTGCATTTAATCTGTTCGGATGATCGATATACGGTAACAAGGAATCAAAAAAACCTTTTAAGAACCCATTGTCGGTTAAATCAAGCATTGCGCTGCCTTTATACGGTCGTTGCTTCGGAATACTATTTTCAGTCGCGTAGTGGCGTAATGTTTTTTGATCAAGAAATAGGCTGATCAACGAGGGCGGTTCCCCATTTGGTCCCGCTTTTTTCAGCTTCTTGAATAATTCATTCCGGCGCATTAAACAAATAGTGCCCTTTTTCATGACAAACGAACCCTCGTTTGAGAAATACTGCGACTCGCCGGACAACATGATGCCTAACGCGTGGTCGGGGAAGTAATGCTCGCTGCTTTGTATTTTCTGATGACCACACGCGTAAAGAATATTATGCTGTAAAAAGACGTTGTCCATGGTGTGCTATTTTATTTGGCTCATAATCAATCTATCTAGCTGCCTGTCGGATAAAATTCTTTTCAACCCTAGCAAAAGCAAGGAGGCTAGTTGAGAAGTCGTATATCTTGCTTTTGGGATTTTTGCTTCAATTCCCTTCCGGACAAGTTCCGCTATGACGATGGGTTCCGCCACATCCTTTGCTAGTCGGGTGAACAAACTATGGGTTTTAGCTGCCAAGTCTTTGTAGGCTGTGTGGCCCGATACTTTTAGGAGAATATCCGTTGCCACAGTTCCCCATTCCGATCGGGTGGCTCCTGGCTCCACTACAATCACGTCGATGCCAAATTCCTTTACTTCATTGCGCATGCTGTCGCTCAACGCTTCCAGGGCAAATTTGCTGGCGTGATACCATCCACCTAACGGAAACGCAATCTTACCACCCACTGAGGAAATGTTGACAATCTTACCGTACCGGTTTTCGCGCATTTTCGGCAATACCAGTTGGGCCAATCGCATAGCCCCGAATACGTTCACCTCCAATTGATAGCGGGCATCCTGCATCGGAAGGTCTTCGATGGCCCCTTCCAGCCCAAAGCCGGCATTGTTGACCAGAATATCAATACTTCCTTCTGCTGCGAAAATTTGATTCACGCACGCCACCACGCTTTCGTCTTTGGTTACATCCAGCGCAATTGGGGTAATGCCGTAGCTTCTCAGGTCTAGCATGTTATCTGTTCTGCGCGCTCCCCCATACACCGTATAGCCATGTCGGGCAAGATATATGGCCGTAGCCTTACCGATTCCAGCAGAAGCACCCGTAACTAAGGCAGTCTTTTTCATGTGTTTACAAGTTATGTTGTGTAAAATCTACATGACAAAGGTACCGGCAGGTACGGAGGCCCTGTTTTGGTGAAACGTCCAAGTTTGTGTGCTGAAAAGGTCACATGACGAATCTTTTACCTGTTGTAAACTGTCTGTTGGCAATGCCTGCGCCCGTGACTTTGGCCGGCCCTCAATGCGCAGATGGTATCGTATCTAGGAAATACTCTGCCTAGTTTGCCTTCTCAGCTGAAGAGGGGGAACTAGCTGCCGGCTCTACCTACCAATCCGTAACGATAGCTGCTTACAGTCTGTGTGAAGTAGCTGACTTAGTTAACTGCTGCAAGGCCTGAGCTATGGTTTGCTCCCATAGTGCTTGGTGCTTCCACCAGTAGGGCTCGTGGCCGGAGCCGGGGAAGTCTTGCCGCTGCTTGGGGCCATTGAGCGCCGCAAAAATGGCCTCGGTTTCCGGGCGGGTTACGCGCGGATCGGCGGTGCCCCACATGAGCAGGGTGGGCGTGGTGATGCGGGCTGCATACTGGGTAGCGTCTAGGTCAAAGGCCCAGAAGTTGTTTTCTAGGCCACCCCAGAACACCAGCAAGTTGGCCATCGGGAAAGGCGGGACGTGCATAGACCGAAAGCGGCTCTGGGCGGTTTCGAGCATGCTGCCATAAGGGCACTCTAGCAGGTTGGCGGTAGGACGCACCCCCAGCTCAGCCTCGGCACGCAATGTAGCCACGGCACCCATGGAGTTGGCATAGATGAATACCGGCCCCGACCGCCGCTGCAGCCACCGGACTATGGTTGCTACATCGGCGGCTTCGTGGTGGCCTACGGTGCAAACGTTGCCCTCGGAGCCTCCGCTGCCGGCAAAATCGGTGAGCAGCACGGAGTAGCCAAGGCGGCGGAAGGTAGCAGCTTCGGTGAGGAGCTTACCCTTGAAGCTGGTGTAGCCATGAAACAGCGCCACCGTACCCTTGGCGTGTGGCACGGCACTGTACCAAGCCTCCAACTGGCCATTGGGGCTGAGTAAATGGATAGTTTGATAAGGAAAAGGTGGCCTAGCGTGGTTGACGGGCTTCGGGTTTTTGATGCCGGTCAGCAGCACCCATAGCTTTTGCGGCCCCGTCAGCTGCTCAGGGTTATCAGTGTGTAGGCCAGTCTCAATGGTAAAATGCGTGAAGCGCCAGGCATGAAACGCGGCTACTACATTGGCTAGTAAGAAACCTGCTATCAGCAACCAACCAAAGCGCGTGAGATTCCGACGAGACATAGCGAAGCGGATAGTGTTTCGTTGCGGTGGGCACCTCACCCCCTGGTTCCTCTCCGAAAAAGGTGAGGGGGTACCAGACGATATAGTGTGTTATGCTTATTTGCGAATTCCTCTGAAACTGTCATTCCGAGCGCAGCGACGAATCTTGGTAGTGGCCTAGCAGCTAATCCAGATTTCTCGTTGTACTCGGAATGAAAATGCTAGCGTTAACTAGCCGCGCCCATTGCGGCCACCGCCTGCTGGGCCAGGCTTGCGACCTGCGCCACCACGGCCGACCGACTTGGGGCCGGGCTTGCTGCCGGTTTTGCCGGGCATGGCTTTGCCGCTGGCCGGCTTGCTTCCCGTGGGCTTCGTACCAAGTGCTTTGCCGTCGCGACTAGCGCCCCGGCTACCGGCGGCACTACCTTTCTTGGTATCGGCTGGAGCATTGGAGCCGCCGCGGTTCGGGCCGCCAGCGTTGCTTTGGGCGGGTTTAGCCGAAGCTGGGCGCACGCCGCCGGGCCAGTATTCGGACTTAGCTGGTGTTTTGAAAGTGCCAGCTGCTGCTGTTTGGGCGGCCATGTCGTCGGTGAGGGCCTTTACTTCGCTGGCTTTCAGCTCACGCCATTGGCCAGGCTGAAGCTTATCAACTTTCAGGTCGGCAATGCGCACCCGTACGAGGCGGAGTGTGGGGAAGCCCACGGCGGCTGTCATCTTGCGCACCTGCCGGTTCATGCCTTGCGAAATCCGAATCTGCACCCAACTGGTCGGAATGTTGGCCCTGAAACGGACGGGTTTGCTTCGCTCCCAGAGCGCTGGTGCTTCGGGTAGCAACTCTACCTCAGCGGGGGTGGTGTAACCGGTTTTCAGGTCTACGCCGCGGCGCAGGTTTTCCAGGGCTTCCTCGGTGGGCACGCCTTCTACCTGCACCCAGTACGTTTTGGGCACTTTAAAGCGCGGCTCCGAAAGCCGATGCTGGAGCTGCTTGTCATCGGTGAGCAGTACCAGGCCCTCCGAGTCATAGTCGAGGCGACCAACCGGGTAAATATTTGGGATGTCAACAAAGTCCTTGAGCGTGGCCCGGCCTTTTTCGTCGGTGAATTGGGTGAGGACTTCGTAGGGCTTGTTGACGAGGATGTAGCGCATGGCTTAGAGGGGTGGCCTAGGGATTATACTGGGGCCGTAAAGAGTCCGGGCAGATGCCGGACAACACAAGAAAAAGTCCACAAAGGTACCGGCTCCTGCTCGCACTAGCGCAGGGCCCCCACTGATGATTGTTGCTGCACCTGCTTCAGCCGCTTTTGCCGCACGCTCTCGGCCATGAGCAGCCGTACTTCCCCGTTGGGGCGCACCACGTATTCACCACTATCCCGAATCATCTCCCCGTCGCGCATTTCGTCGCGGTAATCATGGTGCACCAGAATGCCAATGCGAGTTGTGTCTGCGGCAGTAGGAGCGGGAGGGGCCGGCGTGCCGTTGATTTGCGCCAGCTCGGCCAAGTACAGCAAGGAGTCGCGCTTGGTGTAAGGCTTCAGGCGAAACTTGCCGGGAAAGTAGTTGGCCGCATCACTCACGCGGTTGCGCACGAAGTCCTGCACGGCCAGCTCCGCTTGCTTATCAGTGGTTTTCTTGCAGCTACCCAACAGCAACACCGCGGGTAACAAAAGGTAAAAGGAGGTTTTCATCACGAAGAAAAATAGACGGGGCATGTGCCCACATTGCCTTTCAAGCCACTTCACCCACGGTGTAGTTGCGCTATAAGGCAGGGAAGTAAAAGGGGAAAGCTAGACGCCGCCAGAGTATTTGCGAGTGGCCCACTCCACGGTCAGGAGGCCTAGCAGCAGGAAGAACAGCCATTTAAGGTTAATAAGATCCTTCAGATCTTCCTGCTCATAGATAATGGGCTTATAGTTGGCCTTCTCGATATCCTGACTTAGCTGCTGAAACTGCGCCGGGTAGTACAGGCGTTGCCCGCTGCGGCGCGCTAGCTGGTACAGCAGATTGTGGTCAGCGCGCGACTGCAGAGCCTCCAGCTGCTGATCCTGCACGAGTACCTCGCCGCGGTCTTGCTGAGCCTGGCCGCTGAGAGTGGCGCGGGCCACGTAGCGGTATAAGCCGCCGGGCAAGGGGCCTAGGTGCAGGGGGGCGCCGTCTTCACTGTTAGTGAAGGTGAACGTGCGGTCTTTCTGCTGCTCGTCAGTCAGGGTGAGGGTAATCTGCTGGCCGTAGATGCGCTCAAAGATGGCGTTGTACGTCTCGGCCCCAAAGGTGACGTCATCCTGCGAGGTGAAGGCATCCTGAGTGGGATATACGTCGAGGCGCTTCTTGTTGGCGTTCTGGGTGAGCAACTGCAGCGTCCGGATGATGAGGCGGTCGTAGGCCTCGGGCCGGTCGTCGTGCTCCACGGCTTCCTGCAGGCGCCACTGCCAGCTACCATCGGTGAGCAGAGTGGCCTGGCGCTGCGCCGGCGTACCGCCAAAAACCAGCAGAGGCTTCTGGGTTTTCACGCGGCCCACCTGCTGCCACAAAGCCGCTTCGGCCCCGCCACCCAAGCGCACCTCCCCAAAAGGCACCGGCGCGGGCGGGTAGGCAGTGAACCGTTTTAAAGCGTCCTCTTCAAACGTAAAGCGCGAAAAAGCCGAGTTAGGTGTGGGCGTCACGTCGTCGGTTTGCTGACCGCGGGGTTGCACAGTGAGACCGGCGTTCAGGGCGTTGTAAGAGCCAAAATCTGACTGCGCCCCCAGGATGTATAGGGCGGGTAAGCGGCGGGTGCGCACCAAGTTCAGCACCTCTTGGCCTAGGCCAGCTTGGGAGGGCAACTGGTGCAGAATGGCTACGTCGTAGTCCTGGGCTTTGAGCGGTGCAATGCCGGGCAGGTAAGTTGTAAGGTCGAAGTTGTCGTTGGTGATGATGGCTGCGCGCAGGGCCTTGAGGTCGGGGTGGGGGGCAGCGCCGGCCAGCAGCACGCGCAGCTTGCCCTTCACCACTTCCACATAGGCAAACTTGGCGTTGTTGAGGTCAGTAAACTCGCCGGGCTGCTTCTCAATTACCACTTCGTAGCGCCGCTTACCGGGAGCGGGCGCCGTGATGAGGAAAGTGGTTTTGGTGCGGCGCTGCCCGGCGGGCAGGTTTACGCGCTTGGTTTGCAACACCCGACCGTTTTCGCGCAGCGCTACCGTGGCTACCTGGCCCGCAAACCCATTGTAGGCCACTTCGGATTCAATGGGGAACTGATTGCCGCTGAAGGCCACGCGGTTGTAGGTAAGCTGGGGCAGGCTCAGGTCCTTTTTGGCAATAGTGTCGCCGAGGGCGAGGCTATAGATCGGGAAATTGTAGTCGGTGTATTGGGGGGCGCGCCCCTGGTTCACAAGGCCATCGGAAGCCAGCACCACGCCGGCCAGGTTGCGGCCCTCGTAGCCTTCCCGAATAGAAGTGAGCAGACCGTCAAGATCCGAGGAAGCTGCCTTGAATTGCAGGGAGTCGGGGCGGACTGGCCTAGTAGCATCCAGCACCCGCGTTTCCACCCGGAAGCCCCGGCCCCGCAAGGTTTCAGCCAACTGAGCCAAGCCCTGGGTAGTCTGATTCAGGACAGCCGCCGGCGTAAACAGGCCTACCGACTGGGAGTTATCAACGGCCAGCACCACGGTGGGCGCTTCGGTGGTAGTAGTAGTGGTTCGGATGAAGGGCGAGAGCAGCAGGAAGCACAGGAAGCTCACCACCGCAAAGCGCACGAAGGCCAGGGCATAATTTACGGCCCGGCTCCAGGGCGCTTTAGCCGAGTAGAGCAGGGCTGCGTAGCCCGCGCCCACGGCCAGGCACAAGAGTATAAACCAGGGAGAAGCAGATAGTAGCAAATGCCAGCAGAATCAGTGTGAAGCTAAGAACCCCAGATTGCCTCGCAGAGTTGCGCGGATGGGATAGATAGGCAGCGAAGGTAGGAAGTAACTAAGAGAGGAAGACAGCCCCCGTGACAGACAGTGCACACAATATACACTAACCAAATAGTCGATCTTTGTGTCTATGAACAGCCAGCTCCAGGCAGCTATTGAAAACTTGTATAGCGTCTTTACTCGATATCCATTAAACCCTCACATGGAGGGTAGCCCGTTGCATAGCGATTTATTAACCTGGAACCGTACATTAACAACCCAGCCGCTACGGGAGTTATCTGTTGACCATCTGGGCATCTTCTATTTCAAGGTGATGACTACTTGGGGCAGCGTAGATGATTTTCGGCATTTCCTTCCTCGAATATTTGATCTGCTTGCTACACTGGATACTGGTTGGGAAGAATGGGTGGCATTGGACAAACTCAAGTATGGCTGTTGGCAAACATGGCCAACGTCTGAACAAAACGCTGTGCAGGATTATCTCTTAGCGCTGTGGAATGAGTTGCTCACATCGGAATCAGAAATAGCTGACGTTGCCTTTATCGATTACTTCCCAGCTATTATGAATGTGTATCCTAACGTTAAATCGTTACTATCTATCTGGAGCAAGTTTAACAGCCCGAAAAGTATCAAGAGGCTTATTGATTTTGTACTTCGTAGGTCTGAAATGATACTAGGAAGCAAACAGGTATCCGTCTTTGACAACTCTGCAGAACCTGGGGTGTTGTTCTTTTGCTGGCTTACTAGCAAAAGAACAATAGGGACGCTAACAACTATCTTCTTTCAAAATCCAGAAGCGGAATACAGCGCCCAACTATCAGACCTAATACAATTGCTGGAAGCAACCAATCAGGCCTAATATTACCTACCGCACCGTCACCAACTCCTCGCTCTCCAGCATTCGTACCGGCGAAATAACTCTTTCATCCAGCGGAATGTGTTTGCCGTAGCGCTCCTGCAGCTTGGCCTGAACGGCGGGGTGACCTAGATCGAACTCCCGGAGCGTCTGCAGCTTTCCAATTTCGTGGCCGGTGGCTTGCCGGTACATCTTCCAGAGGAGCTCGGAGCAGTAAATCCGGTCATCAGACCAGCCAAAGTAGAGGTCGTAGTTTTTGCCGCGATACTGCTCACCGGCGGCTTGCAGGCGCTTGAGGGCTGCGGGCGTTAGCACGGTTTCAGCATCGCGCAGGCGCTTTACGACCACCTTGCCGTCCTGGCCCCGCGCGGCCCAGGCAGCCAGGGAGGTTTCGCTCACCGGCTGCACGGCCTCAAATACGCGCCATTCACCGTTCCGCTGAAATAGAATGCCGCAGTGACTATAGGGCGAGTGCGTGGCGAGTTGGATAGCCTGACTTTGGGCAGAGCGAGAGGTTTGGAAGATCAGGTCGCCGTTGCGGAGCTTGGGCGCAAGTTGGGCTACCATAGTCTATGCTGCCTGTAGCTGCTGGTAGCGCGCTAGGCGGCGGTGCAGGCGTGGGTAGGCCACTAAGGAGGCAGTGACTATCAGAAGGAGAATGAGCAGCAGGGACGTGCGGGACATTAGTAGGATAGGAAATAGGTAAAGTTATAATTGACAAAGAAAATGACAATTCCAATGATCAGGATCAATAATAGAGGCTACTTGTGGTCATGGAAATAGAGACGCAGAACCCGAACATTTGCTGTCACAAGTATGGTCTGGCGTTCAGGTCCATTTCCCCCTAGCTTACAATGGCGTACACTTTAAACAACCCCGCAGGCAAAGTAGTAGATGGCATCATCAAAGATTTGTCTAACCTACTGGCCGTGGCCGTCGTGGATATCAACTCGGGCATGAGCTTGGCTTCGCACTCCAACTCGCCCACTATCAACCCCGACACGGCAGCGGCCTACAACACCGAAGTAGTAAAGCAGAAGCAAAAGGCCATGTCGGCCCTGAAGCTGCAAGGTGAAACCATCGACGACATTCTCGTTACGATGTCGAACCAGTTGCACTTGCTGAAGCTGACGGATGCCGGAACCAAATTCATCTATCTGGTGGTGAATGCGCGGGATACCAACCTCGCCATTGCCCGCGAGGTGCTGCGCAGCCACGTTACGCAGCTAAACTAACGCGCTACTGCAGTACCAACAAGAACGCCGAGCCTGAACAGGCTCGGCGTTCTTGTTGGTATATCACAGAAGGTGGTCGACTAGGTCAGCATACCGCCGTCTACCTGCAGTACTTGGCCGCTAATGTAGCTGCTGTCATCGGAGGCGAGGAAACCGGTGGCTTTGGCCACGTCCTCGGGGGTGCCACCGCGGCGCAACGGAATGGCTTTGCGCCACTCGTCAACTTGCTTGGGGTCGAGGGCCCCAGTCATTTCGGTTTCAATAAAGCCGGGCGCAATGGCATTGCAGCGGATGTTGCGCGAGCCCAGCTCCAGGGCCACTGACTTCGTGAAGCCAATGATGCCCGCTTTAGAAGCAGCGTAGTTGGCCTGCCCGGCGTTGCCTTTAATGCCCACCACCGAGGTCATGTTGATGATGCTGCCGGCTTTGGCGCGCATCATAGGCTTGGTGGCGGCCTTGGTCAGGTTAAAAACCGACTTCAGGTTCACGTCGATAACCTGGTCCCACTGCTGCTCGCTCATGCGCATCAGCAGGCCGTCTTGCGTGATACCGGCGTTGTTTACCAGTACATCCAGTTTACCAAACTCGGTCACCACATCGTCCACCAGCTTTTCAGCTTCGGCGTAAATGGAAGCGTCGGAGCGGAAGCCCTTTACTTTGGTGCCGTGGGCGGCCAGCTCTTGTTCGAGCTGCTGGCCTTTTTCTACGCTGGAGAGGTAGGTGAAAGCCACCTGAGCGCCCTGTTGGGCGAAGTACACCGCAATGGCGCGGCCGATTCCTTTGGAAGCACCCGTAATGAGGGCCACTTTTCCTTCGAGCAGTTTCGTCATGGAGGCGAAGGTAGCAACGAAAGCCTATAGGCCACTCAGGTAGCCCATCCAGAAACCGTACATCGACACAAGGCAGGCCTATTCGCTTACATCAGCTTCAGCCAGTTGGTGGCCGATTCCCGATTATCGAACGCCAGCACCACGGGGCGGGTAGTGTGCTGCAACGACAGATCGGCGGAGAGGCGGCTGTATACATTGGGCGAGTACACCCAACCGAAGTACTCCAGGCCAGCTTCGGCCATCAGCGGAAACCACGTGGCGCCCACCCACTCCGAGGCGTCGCTCCACATGCTGGTAACCTGGGTGTTATCGTTGAGCACCTTAGTGCACCGCTCGGTGCGCAGCAGCTCCAGCAGGCGTAAGCAGCCTGCCTGCACAGTTTCCAGGCTTTGGTCACCCGTCCAGTCGGCGTAAAGCCAGTCGTGGTGATAGTCGTAGTAAATGGAGATGGAAGGTTCTTGGTGCAGTAGGCGTAGGGGCATAGAATGCAAGGGAGAGAAGTAGGCAACCCACTGGCGCGTATAGCAGCAGAGTGCGGCTCAAACAAATGGTAATCCTTCTTACTAAAGAAGCTGCTAAGAACGTGGGTTGCTCTAATGGGTTGCCTGATGGCTTCGTTTTTATCTCCGATGTGTGTGTAAGATGCTATATAACAGGTGCTTGTGTTGGGTGTTGAATTATGAAGAGGAGGCTATGATTTTTCATGGGAGAAGCATGAGCCGAGCTGATAGACTGGCCTACGACTTCTGGCGTGTATCTTCGCCGCACGTCTATGCCTGACATCGATATCTGTATTTTGGGCGCCGGCCCTGGCGGCGCTACGGCGGCCTTGCACCTGGCCAACGCCGGCCACCGCTGCCTGCTCCTCGACCGCGCTACCTTCCCCCGCGATAAAGTGTGCGGCGACGCGCTCAGCGGCAAAGTCATCAGTGAGTTGCGCCGGATTGGCGAAGACCTGCCCGACCGGCTGGCTGCCGAGCCCATTCAGTTGCCCAGCTGGGGCATTGATTTCTATGCGCCTAACGGCCGTTGTCTGGCCGTGCCGTTCAAGCCTAAGTACAACGCCGCCACCGACCGCCCCGCTGGTCACATCAGTAAGCGTCTGCACTTCGATAATTTCCTGATTGAGGAAGTGCGCCGCCGGCCGGAAATCGACTTTCGCGAGAACGTAGACGTGGCCCGCCACGAGCAACTGCCCGACGGTCGTTGGCGCCTGCTAGGCCAGTCGGGGGAGGAACTGGCTACGGCCCGGCTGCTTCTGGTAGCTAACGGGGCGCAGTCGAGCTTTGCCCGGCAGATCGGAGGGCACGAGCTGGAGCCGGCTCACCATTGCGCCGGCCTGCGGGCCTACTACCGCGGTGTGACTGGCCTACACCCCGATAATTTCATCGAGCTGCATTTCATCAAGGATTTTCTGCCCGGCTACCTGTGGGTGTTTCCGCTGCCCAACGGCGAGGCCAATGTGGGCGTGGGTATGCTGACGGAAGCCGTTTCCAAGAAGAAGGTAAAGCTGCGAGAGCGACTCGACGAAATGCTACGCACCCACCCGGCCCTGAAAGACCGGTTTGCTACGGCCGAGCGCCTGGGCCCGGTGCGCGGCTTCGGGTTGCCGTTGGGCTCGAAGCGTAGGCCACTATCCGGTAACGGCTACTTGCTGCTGGGTGATGCCGGCTCCCTCATCGACCCGTTCACCGGCGAAGGAATCGGGCACGCCATGGTATCGGGACGTCACGCCGCCGATTGGGCCGGCCGGGCCCTGACGGCGCAAAACTTTACCCCCGAGTTTTTGAAAGGTTACGATGGGGCCGTGTATAACCGCCTGTGGCAGGAACTGCGCCTAAGCCGTGGCCTGCAGCGCCTGCTCAATTACCCTTGGCTGTTCAACTTCGTCGCCAACCGCGCCGCCAATAACCCCACCCTCGCCGAAACTATCAGCAACATGTTCCTGGACCTCGACCTGCGCGAGCGGCTCCGCCAGCCCAGCTTCTACGCGAAGCTGCTACTGGGCAGATAGTGAATAAGTGAAGTGGCCTAACGACGCAGCACATCAGTAGAAGCTCATACACCCGAAAAGACAAAGCCCTTGCAGGGCGACACACACCACGGTTGTGTCGCCTTGCAAGGGCTTTGATGCATATTGCTAGGCCACTACCTGCCTCGGTGAAGCTGCGCCAGCCAGGCCGCTTCACTCATTCGCCTACTTGCCCGCGTAGCGGCGCAGGCTTTTAGCGGCGTCGGGGTTGAGCTGAGCGGCTTTTTCCAAATCGGCACGAGCCTCGTTGGGCTTATTGATGGAAGAATAACTGATGCCGCGGTATTCGTAGGCGTCGGCGTAGTTGGAGTCGAGGGCTAGTGCCTTGGTGAAGTCTGGAATAGCGCTTTTGAAGTTGAACATCTGCATTTTAGCCGCGCCCCGGCCGAAGTAGGCTTCCTTGTCTTCGGGATTGTACTTAATCGCCTTAGTAAAGTCGCTGATGGAGGGCGAGTATTGCTTCAGCTTGAGGCGGTTGAGGCCGCGGTTGTAGTAAGCCTCGGCGTTGGTGGGCTTCAGGCGCAAAGCTGCGTTGTAATCCGCAATGGCATCGGCATAGTCCTTCAGGTGGCTCTTGGCCTTGGCACGGGTCAGTAGGGCGTCGAAGTTGCGGGGCGTGCTTTTCAGAATGGCATCTGCCGACCTGATTTCGGCTTTGTAGTCGGTAGTTGTTTTGCGGGCGGCCGCTTCCACGGTGGTTGGAGAGGTAGGGGCTACGGAGGCGGAGACTATGGTGGAAGCAGTACCGGCGGTATCGGCGGCGCGGGCAATAGCCGTTTCGCGGCCCACATTGCGCGCCGCCGACGTAACGGGCCGTTCCGCTTCTGTGGTGCGGGCGCATTCTGTGGTGAGCAACAAGGTAGCCAGCGAGAGGAGAGAAAGTATTGGTGATTTCATCGGAAGGGTCAACAAAAGAAGAAACTGAGAAACGTAATTTCCTTACGCATACGGCCCCTTGTACGCGCCGAGTTAGGCAAAGGCTGAACCATAAGGCGTAATTTTCTGGCCGGGGCTCTTCAGGAATGCGACGGGTAGGTGCGGAGTTGCGCGGTGTGCCTATCTTTGCCCGACCACGCCCGAACCTATGGGAGGGGCGGGGTGTTTTCCCTTCCAAACCTTCAACCTGTACAACATGGCATTGCAATACGACCTGGTCGTTGTCGGCAGCGGCCCCGGCGGCTACGTAGCCGCTATCCGGGCTTCGCAGCTTGGTCTGAAAGTAGGCGTGGTAGAGCGCGAGTCGCTCGGTGGCATCTGCCTCAACTGGGGCTGTATCCCTACCAAAGCCCTGCTCAAGAGCGCTCAGGTATTCGAATACCTCAACCACGCCGGCGACTACGGTCTGAAGGCCGATGGAGTGGGCTACGACTTTAATGCCGTAATCCAGCGCAGCCGCGGCGTGGCCGATGGCATGAGCAAAGGCATCAACTTTCTGTTCAAGAAGAACAAAATCGACGTGGTATCCGGTACGGGCAAGCTGACTGCTCCCGGCAAGGTAGAAGTGACCAAGCAAGACGGCTCGAAAGAAACCGTAGAGGCCAAGCACATCATCCTGGCTACCGGCGCCCGTTCGCGCGAGCTGCCCGCCCTGCCCATCGACGGTAAGAAAATCATCGGGTACCGCCAGGCCATGGTGCTGCCCCAACTGCCCAAGCGCCTCGTGGTGGTGGGCTCCGGCGCCATCGGCGTAGAGTTTGCTTACTTCTACCGCACCATGGGCTCCGAGGTAACGGTGGTGGAGTACCTGCCCCGCATCGTACCCGTGGAAGACGAGGAAGTATCGCGCCAGATGGAGAAATCCTTCAAGAAAATCGGCGTGAACGTGCTGACCTCGGCGGAAGTAACCAAGGTGGACACCAGCGGCGAAGGCTGCAACGTGACCATCAAAACCGCTAAAGGCGACCAGCAGATTGCCTGCGATGTAGTGCTTTCAGCCGCTGGCGTAGTAACCAACCTTGAAAACATCGGCATTGAAGAGCTGGGCATAAAGGTGGAAAAGGGCCGCGTGATTGTGGACAACTACTACCAGACCAACGTGCCCGGCGTGTACGCCATCGGCGACATCGTGCCTGGCCCGGCGCTGGCTCACGTAGCTTCGGCGGAGGGTATCATCTGCGTTGAGAAGATTGCTGGCCACCACCCCGAGCCGCTCAACTACCAGAACATTCCCGGCTGCACCTACGCTTCGCCAGAAATTGCCTCGGTAGGCCTCACCGAAGAAGAAGCCAAGAAACAGGGCTACGATATTCTGGTGGGCAAATTCCCCTTCTCGGCCTCGGGCAAAGCCTCAGCCGGTGGCGTGAAAGACGGCTTCGTGAAGGTGATCTTCGACAAGAAGTACGGCGAGTGGTTGGGTGCCCACATGATTGGCTCCAACGTGACGGAAATGATTGCTGAGGTAGTAGTAGCGCGCAAGCTCGAAACCACCGGACACGAAATTATCAAGTCGGTGCACCCGCACCCCACCATGTCGGAGGCTATTATGGAAGCGGCCGCCGCTGCCTACGGTGAGGTAATTCACCTCTAGGCCACTGCAAGATTGGTATAAAGAAAGCGCCCCGTTCTGGACTACAGAACGGGGCGCTTTCGCGTTATTGCGCTTGTCAATGACTCTAATTCTTTTCTTATCTACCCCTGCATTATGAGATGGCTACCGTCTTTCGTGACCTTATTCTTGATCTTTGTGGCAGGCCTAGTGATGCAGGTGGGTGGTATTCTGATGAATATTAACACCTTGCCCACCTCTACTTCTTTCGCTCTGGCTACGTATGTGAGGTTGCTAGGCCTGTTGCTGATGGTGATTGGCCCCCTGCTAATAGCGCTGAAATTCTTCTCGCGGCTAGACAAAAAATCGTAGTGGTCTTTGACCAACTTAACTGTTGCTTCTACATGGCTTCTGTATCCTACCGTACGCTGTTTATTGTGCTGCTGGCTGGCATGGCCATTGTGTTGCTAGCGGGTTTTCTTAAATCCAACCACATGGCCGGCGCCGACATTGTGGTTATCCTGGGCCTCGCCATACAGGCAGTAGCGGGCATTATGATGGTCTGGAAATTCGCCAGCCGCCTAGACAAATCAGAGTAGAATAGGCCTACAACAAGTGGCCTAGTACTAATAAATAAAACCGGCAGTAGTCAAAGTGCTACGGTCTGATGGCGGATTATAATGGGTGTTGCACATGCCATAATAGTGCATTATCACAAGACAGCTTTACACGTATGAAAACTGTAGTATTGACCACAATGCTATGCTGGGGCCTTCTGTGGGGTGCTCAGGCGCAGACTGTTGTTGCCCATTCAAGCACGGCAAAACAAACGGAGGAGTATTGCCAGGTAAAAGCGCGGCCCAAGCTGAATGGCCGCTACGTTATATCCATTGATTACGGGCAGCAGCAGAAACTGATTTCGGAAAATCTGTTCCGGGATGCAACTGGCAAAGCCGTGGAGTTTAACTCGGCAATGGATGCACTGAACTGGCTCAATACGCAAGGCTGGGAATTTGTGAATGCCTTTGTGCTAGTGGAGGATAAGGATAGCGTAGCCTACTATGTGCTGCGACGCCGGGTTGCGGTTTAACACCTAACGGCTTCACGGTTCGGGGCTGACATGAAGAGGCCTAGCAGCTTCACTTTTGTAGAGAGGAAACTGCTAGGCCTCATGTTATCAGTTGCTTGCTACTGTTAGTGGGTGACGTCGTTTTTTAAGCTGCCGTGCGCAGTGAGGATAGCCCGTCAACTGCAAAACGAAACAAGCTGTTGGCTAGACCAGGGGTTGCCGCTTATGCAAGAAGCGTTGCTTCAACCACAAAAAAGGAGCGCCCAGCACCAGAATAAAGCCCCAGTCGGCCCCGAAGCGCTGCAGACCTTCTAACGATAGATCCGGCCGACCCACAACCAGTCCTGCTCCTATCAGTGCCGCGGCCGGAATAAAGGACATGGCAATCAGCGGGCCGGCTTGGAAGCTCCGGCGGAAAGCAGCCAGCATCACTACACCCGCCAGTGCGCCGGCCGCGGCTACCAGCAGCTCCATCCAGCCAGGGTGGGCTAGGTTCTGTACTTCGCTGTTACTAGCCAGCATTTCCGCATCCATTTCTCCCACACCCGTTAAAATGGCCGTGGTGGCGGCCGCGGCGAGGATCAGCACTGCGTAGCCTGCGCCAGCAGAAGCCAAACCTCTACCAATCAGGTCGCGGCGACGCAGCACAAGGGCCAGGGCCACGGTCGTCATAGGGTCGAATCCGGGCGCAATGATGGCCGATGCCACAAACGCCACGGCCTGCGGAACGGGCTCCGATACCAAGCCCACGGCGGCAATTAAGCCGCCCAACGCCATTAGCAGCAGATAGTTGGTGGTAATGCGGCCCTGGTGGCGTAGGCCACTTTCCATTTCCTCCCAAATGGCTTCGTCCCGGTCGCCCCGGATTACGTGGTGCTCATCAGGCGAGATAAAGCTGGTGGCCTCGCTGGTCACGGCGCTCAGCTCCGATTTTGGAATGGCTGCATGCACGCGGCGTAATACCTCATCAGCTCCCCGGTTCAGCACGTGCACAATTAGCACGTCGCCCACGGGTTTGAGAGAGGCGCCGCGCTGAAGAGTCAGGCCAATAACTTCATCAAGGGAGGTTAATTCGGCCTGGAGAGAATCAGTAATGTGGGGCGGAACAGTAAGCTCGATAGTACGGTGCATAGAAACGGAGTATACTTCTTCTGCAACGGTCGAGGTGTGCTAGGGTTACCTGCTAACGTTAAGCTTAAGCTCAGTAACAAGAGCTTTTGTTAGTGGAATTACCCGTATAAAACGTTGTATATGAATAAATTAGAGGATGGTAGGCCTTTGCAGCGTACTAAGCTTGCCCTGGTGAGGGTATCTTGATTTTCCTGCGCTCTTTGCATCCGCTGTTCAAGAAGGAGAAGCGTAATCAGTTTAGAAGAAGGTTATGCATGCAAAGAGGCCTAGCTACTTCTCCCGCTGCTGCCTGGAGAAAGGGCTAGGCCTCTTTATATCTTCAAGCCGGATAACTAGGCCTAGCGGCCGCCGGGCGGGCAGTTTTCCTTGAGGAACTTGGTGTAGGTAGATGCCAGGTGGCGGGTGGTGCCTTCACCCTCCGAGATGCCGTGGGTCCGGTTGGGGTAGGCCATCAGCTGGAAGGTTTTGTTGTTTTTTACCAGCTCGTTAATCATCTGCTCGGCGTTGTTGTAGTGCACGTTGTCGTCGCCGGTGCCGTGGATGAGCAGCAGGTTACCACGCAGGTTTTTGGCGTGGGCTAGCGGCGAGTTATCTACGAAGTAATGCTTGTCTTCGGGCAGTAGGCCCATGTAGCGCTCCTGGTAGATATTATCGTAGTTGAGCTGGTTGTCAACGGCCGCAATAGAAATACCCGTTTTGTAGATCTGCGGATATTGGAACAGCAGGTTGAGGGTAGAAGAACCCCCGCCGCTCCAGCCCCACACGGCCACGCGGCTGGTATCCACAAAGCTGTTTTTCAGCACTTCCTTGGCGCCCATGGCCTGGTCGCGGATGTTGAGGCTACCAATATTGTGATAGATGGCCTTACGGAACTCGCGGCCACGCGGCGCCGGGGCCCCACGGTTTTCCAAGGAAGCATATATGTAGCCATCATCGGCCATGCTGCCTTGGTAAAGGCGGTTGAAGCCCGTGCCGAAGCGGTCGGTCACGGTTTGGCTGGCAGGCTCCCCGTACACATAGAACACGATGGGGTATTTCTTGGCGGGGTCGAAGTTGGTGGGCTTCACCATCCAGCCGTCCAGGGTCACGCCATCGGCGGTTTTCACCTGGAAGAACTCCACTTTCGGCAGTTTCATGCTCTTGGCCTGGGCGGGCGTTTCGCCGCCATTCAGGCGCTGGTGGGCGGGCAGAGAAACTACATCGGCCACGGGAAATACCGTGCTGCTAGAGTAGTTGTGCAGGGCAATTTTACCATTGGGAGAGATGTCGTAGCTATGCGAGCCGGCCAGGTTCTGGGGCGTCACGCGGGCGGCTTTACCACCTTTCAAGGGCACCTGGTAGAGGTAGGTTTGGGTAGCATTGGTGGGGGAGGCCATGAAGTAAATCGTGCCGGCCTTCTCATCAATGTTCTCAATGCTGATAACGTCGTAGTCGCCCTTGGTCAGCAGGGTGGCTTTGCCTTTGCGGTCGATGTTATACAGGTGGCGCCAGCCGTCCTTCTCACTCGACCACACGAAGCTCTTGCCGCCGTTGATCCAGTTCCAGCCCACGGCGCCTTCCTTGGCGTCAATCCAGGCCTTGTCGGTTTCGCTGTAGAGTGGGCGCACGGCTCCGCTGGAGGCAGTAGCCATCATAAGCTTGCTCTCGTTCTGGCGGCGGTTCAGCTGCTGCAGAATCAGCTCGTCGTTGCCGGCCCACTCCATGCGGGGGATGTAGTGCTGCACGGCGTCGCCGGGCACGTCCATCCACTTGGTAGCGCCCCCGGTCACGGGCACCACGCCCACGCGGCAGCGGCTGGGGTCTTCGCCTACTACGGGGTACTCCACCGGAATGGTGAAAGGGTAGAGGGCGTCGGTGGTATTCAGCATCAAGTAGTTGCGGGTCTTGGTGGCATCAAGCTGCCAGTAGGCCAGTTTCTGCCCGTCGGGGCTCCAGCGGAAACCGTCGCGGCAGTCCAGCTCTTCTTCATACACCCAGTCAAAGGTGCCGTTGATGAGGCCCGTGGTGCCGTCGGTGGTGAGTGGGGTGATAGTATTGTCGGCGAGGTTCTCCACGAAGAGGTTATGCTCGCTCACGTAGGCCACTTTGCTGCCATCGGGCGAGAACTTGGCAAACATCAGCGACGACTCGGGGCGGCCTTTGCCCAGCTGGGTCAGCTTCTTGCCGTCGAGGTTATACACCCAGTAGTCGCCGCGGGTATCGTAGCGCCATACTTTCTTGGTGTTGGTATTGAGCAGCACCTGGCGGCCATTGTCGGAGAAGGCGAAGCGCCGCACTTTCAGCGGGGCCGACTGCCCGGCCGGGGTCAGCTGCTCTTTGCTGATGAGGGTGGTGGATTTGCTCGGGTCGCGGGCGTCGAGCTGCACGATTTCGTCGTTCTGCGTCCGCATGTAGCCGTAGCCATCTTTGGTCCATTGGGTGCCCGGACCTACTTGTGCCAGCGCGGCGGATGCTCCCGTTAGCAGAAGGAGAGCAGCCAGGCCGAGGCGGCGTACTGTGTGTTGTAGCATGTAGGAAAAGAAGGATTTGAAAGCTGAAATTACAGGTTATCGGCCGAAGCCGAAACGGCTGGGCAGGTGAGGACTGGCTACGCTGGGCCTATCGAGCTGGGGGCCGCCGTGTTGAGGTTAGACACCCGATGGGCGTCAGCGTTGCAGCGCCAGGCATACTCAGTCGCAACTTTTTACATCGTCACCTAATGCTATGCCACTAGTCTTGCACCGGCTCTAGGGGAAGGGCCGCGGCCACCGGCTGGGCTTTGGGCTTGCGGCTCACCAGGAATACTCCGCCAAAAATGAGCAGCGCCTGCAGGGCCTTGGCGGGCGTAAGGGTGTCCTTGCCAAGGCTCACGGCAATAAGTACCGCCAGCGCTGGCTGCAGGTAAATGTAGGCCCCCAGCAATGAGGGCGAAGCGTACTTTAAGGCCCAATTGTTAAGCAAGTAAGCCAGGATGGTCAGACACACCACCATGTACCCAATGGCCAGCCAGATGCTCAGAGGAAAGCTGGCGTAGTCGGGTTGCTGCACTTGCTGCCAGCCGGCCGGCACCGCCAGCACGGCCCCCACTAGGAAAATGCGCGCCAGCACCGTGAACGGGTGATACTTGCGCATGAGAGGCATTACAATCACCAGGTACACTCCGAAGGCCGTGGCGTTGAGCAGGATGAAGATATTACCCAGCATAGTATCCTGACCCGGTGCAGCTGCCGGACCATGCCCTCGGCCCAGAATGATGAGCGCCGCCCCCACGCCCGCTAGGCCTATACCCAGCAGTCGGGGCAGCGTCAGCCGCTCCCCGAGCAAGACCACCGAGGCCAGCACCGTCACGATAGGAGCCACCGTCTGAATGAGAGAGGCGTTGATAGGAGAGGTGAGATTCAGGCCGGAAAAGAAAAGGAGCTGGTTCAGTCCGATACCCAGGAAGCCACAGGCAATGGCGCGCAGGTTATCGGCGCGCCCGATGATACGGTCCTGAGGGGCAACTATCCGGCTCAAAATACCGAAGAAGAGGGTAGCCCCCACAATGCGCAGCAGCACCAGTCCGAATGGCCCCATGTAGCGCGGCATCACATCCTTGGAGATGCTGTAGTTGGCGGCGTAAATCAGGGCCACCACAAATAAAGCGGCATGAACTTGGACGGCATTTTTCATGGGCCGTAAAGGTAGCGCCAGCCGCCACTTCCGTTCTGCGTTTCGTAGAACGATTTTCATAGTAAGAGAGGCCTAGGCCAGTAGTATGAGGACTACAGACCGTCATGTCGTGCTGATCGAGACATCTCGCTCGAACCGTTAGGTTACTATGGCAGCGTCAGCACGCGAGATGTCTCGACCAGCTCGACATGACGGGCTTTATTAGTCGTTGACCTGCGTTTACACCTCTCTCCCTACCTGGCCTACGCTACCTTTGCCTCACAATCCCCCTCGCTATGTCAACCGGCTCACTTTTCGATTCTGATCCTCAACCCGCATCGCAGCCCGCTGCTTACACGCCCCGGCCGGGTGCGCCCCTGGCCGAGCGAATGCGCCCGCGCACCCTGGAGGAATACGCTGGGCAGCAACACCTCATTGGGCCTGAGGGCGTACTGCGGCGCTACCTGAACGCCGGCCGCTTGCCCAGCCTGATCTTGTGGGGCCCGCCGGGTGTTGGTAAAACCACGCTTGCTAACCTGCTGGCCCAGGAGCTAGGCCAGCCCTTCGCCTCCCTGAGCGCCGTGAATGCCGGCGTGAAAGACGTGCGCGACGTGATTGAGAAAGCCAAGCGCCAGCGCGGTACGGTGCTGTTTATTGATGAGATTCACCGCTTCAGCAAGTCGCAGCAGGATGCGCTGCTGGGCGCGGTGGAGCAGGGCATCGTCACGCTGATTGGGGCTACCACCGAAAACCCCTCGTTCGAGGTAATTCCGGCCGTGCTGAGTCGGGCGCAAGTGTACGTGCTGGAGCCGCTCAGCAAAGAGGTGCTGACTGGCCTAGTAGACAAAGCTCTGGCCGAAGACGAGATTCTGAAACAGAAAAAGGTGCGGGTAGCCGAGTATGGGGCTTTGCTGATGATTTCCGGGGGCGATGCACGTAAGCTGCTCAACCTGTTGGAGATTGTAGTGGAAGCCAGTCGTCCCGACCCTAAATACGGTGAAATCGTCATTACCGACGAGGGTGTGCAGCAGCTAGCCCAGCAACACCTCGCCCGTTACGACAAAGGCGGCGAAATGCACTACGATGTCATTTCGGCCTTCATCAAAAGCATCCGCGGCTCCGACCCCAATGCGGCCTTGTACTACCTGGCCGTCATGCTGGAAGGTGGCGAAGACGTGAAGTTCATTGCTCGCCGTCTGCTCATCTTGGCCTCTGAAGACGTAGGCCTAGCCAACCCTAATGCGCTTATTCTGGCCCAAAGCTGCTTCCAGGCCGTGACCGTTATTGGCATGCCGGAGTCGGATATTATTCTGGGCCAGACGGTGGTTTACCTTGCCACCTCGCCTAAGAGCAACGCCAGCTATAAAGCCATCCGGGAAGCGCGGGCTTTGGTGCGCCAGCAAGGCGTGCAGCCCGTGCCCATTCCGTTGCGCAACGCCCCCACCAAGCTCATGGAGGAACTGGGCTACGGCAACAGCTACCTATATTCTCACGACTACGAGGGCAACTTCGCCTATCAGGAATTCATGCCCGAGCAACTCAGCGGCCGCGTCTTTTACCACCCCGGCCACAACCCCGCCGAAACCAAAGCTCAGGAGCGCCTGCGCCACCTCTGGGGTGAGAAGTATGGGTATTGAGTGGTGATGAGGTGATAGGGTGATGAGGTGAAACGTGAAGAGGTGTTAGGTAAAAGCACGTCATTCCGAATATGTGACGCATCAAGCCAGTTACCGAAGAATCTCGCGTGCTGATGTGGTCATGCTACCTACTACACCCGCACGTCATCCTGAGCGGAGCGAAGGATCTACTCACGGTAGCACGAGGCGCTAGGCCAGTCGTTCTTATTTGGCTAGATCCTTCGCTCCGCTCAGGATGACGTGCGGGTTTATTTATTCCCATTACTCCATCACCTGTCACGTTTCACCCCGTCACCCCGTCATCTTCTTACTTCATCACCCTATTACCTTATCACTCCCCACACCCTGTTCCCGCCGCAAAATGGCCGGTTGGTTGAATACCCGGCGGGGCACTCCAAAAGCCTCTACATTTGTTAAGAGACCTACTTTGCTACTTCTTCTTTTTCAATGAGACAGTTTTTTAAATACGTGCTGGCCACACTCACCGGGCTGGTACTGTTTGCCGTGGTGGGGTTTGTGCTGCTGATTGGCTTTATCGTGGCCGCGGCTTCTTCTGATAAGGAAGTGACCGTGGCCAGTAACTCGGTGCTAGAGCTGACCCTCGATAAGCCTATCGGGGAGCGGGAGTTCAACAACCCATTTTCCAGCCTCACGGGTGGGCAGAGCAGTTCGATAGGCCTAGACGAACTGAAAGCCAGCATCCGTCGGGCTAAAGCCGACGACGACATCAAGGGCATCTTCCTAAACCTGGAGTTGGTACAGGGGGGTATGGCCTCTATGGAGGAAATCCGGCATGAGCTGCTCGACTTCAAGAAGTCAGGTAAATTCATTGTCTCGTACACCGATGCGCAGTCGGAGAAGAGCTACTACTTGGCTTCCGTGGCCGATAAGCTTTACCTGAATCCCCAGGGTACGCTGGAGTTCAACGGCCTCAGCTCCGAGACCATGTACTACAAAAACCTGTTTGACAAGCTGGGCGTGCAGGCCCAGATCTTCCGGGTGGGTTCGTTTAAGAGTGCCGTAGAGCCCTATTTCCGCACCGGCATGTCTGACTCGGCCCGCCTGCAGACGTCGTCGTTCCTGAACTCCATCAATAATGCCATGCTGGCCGATGTATCGGCGGCGCGCAAACTGGCGCCGGCTCGCGCTAAGGTCATTTCCGACTCGATGCTGGTGCATAACGCCGACGATGCCAAGCGCCTAGGCCTGGTCACCGACCTGGGCTACTACGACCAAGCCACCGACTACATGAAGGGGAAGCTGGGCGTTAAGAAGGATAAAAAGCTCAGCCTGATATCCCTCAGTGACTACGCAAAGGCCGACGACAGCGAGGATGAAGTAAGCGGCAACCGCATTGCCGTAATTTATGCCGAAGGCGACATTGTAACCGGCAAAGGGGGCAATAACAGCATCGGTAGCACCCGCTTCGCCGAAGCCATTCGCAAAGCCCGCCTCGACGACAAGGTAAAGGCCGTGGTACTGCGCGTGAACTCGCCCGGCGGCTCCTCGCTGGCTTCTGATATCATCTACCGCGAGGTAATGCTGACTAAGAAAGTGAAACCTGTAATTGCGAGCATGTCGGACGTAGCAGCCTCTGGCGGCTACTTCATTGCCATGGGCTGCGACACCATTGTGGCTCACCCCACCACCATTACGGGCAGCATTGGCGTGTTTGGCGTACTGCCAAACATCGAGCCCCTGCTGCGCGACAAAATCGGCATCACCACCGACCGCGTAACCACCGGCAAGTTCTCCGACTTCCCCACTATCACGCGCGCCCTCACCCCGTTTGAGCAAAGCCAGTTCCAGGCTGAAATCAACCGCATCTACGCCGACTTCACTACCAAAGCTGCCGCTGGCCGCCACATGCCCGTGGAGCGCCTGCGCCGCCTAGCCTCGGGCCGGGTATGGTCGGGCACGGAAGCCAAGGCTCGTGGCCTAGTTGATGTGCTGGGCTCGTATGATGATGCCCTGCGCATTGCCGCCCGCCGCGCCAAGCTCAAGGAAGGTGACTACCGCATTCAGAAGCTGCCCCGCCAGAAGTCGTTTGCCGAATCGCTGCTCAGTAGCTTTGGGGAAGAAGCGCGTCTGCAGCTGGTGAAGCAGGAGATGGGCCCCATGTACCCCATGTATCAGCAGTACAAAACCCTCACCGAGATGAAAGGCGTACAAGCCCGGATGCCGTTCGAGATGAACATCCAGTAAGCTGAACGCTTTATAACAAAGGGCTGCTAGCACACGCTGGCAGCCCTTTGTTTTTCGTACTGGCTTACATCCACCGCCTTACACTAATTATCGCCTCAAAAAGCCCCTAATCGGCGTTTTTAGGTTGTACTTCTTCTATCGCTCGGTCTATCGTACAGATAGTACCTTGCAGCCTTAACTGAAACACACGCATGCAGCAACTCCGCGAAGCCGCCGACTACCTCCGGCAAACTCTCCAAGATTTTCAGCCCGAAGTAGGCATCATTCTCGGTACTGGCCTAGGTGCGCTGGTAAAGGATGTGGAAGTTCAGCACAGCTTCTCGTACGCTGATATTCCGCATTTCCCGGTTTCAACGGTGGAGAGCCACGCGGGCAAGCTACTGGCCGGTACGCTGGCGGGCAAGCGGGTATTGGTGATGCACGGCCGCTTTCACTACTACGAAGGCTACACTATGCAGCAAGTGGTGTTTCCGGTGCGCGTGATGAAGCTGCTGGGCATCGAGAAGCTGTTCGTGAGCAACGCCGCCGGTGGCCTAGACCCCGACTTCGACTACTCCGACCTGATGCTGATTGAGGACCACCTCAACCTGCAGCCCACCAACCCGCTCATCGGTAAGAACTACGACGAACTAGGCCCCCGCTTCCCCGATATGATGGAGCCCTACGACCTGGGCCTGCTGCGCCTGGCCGAAGAAGCCGCCCAGGAACTCGGCCTAGGCCAGTACATGCGCCGCGGGGTGTACGCCAGCCTCTCGGGGCCCATGCTGGAAACTCCCGCCGAGTACCGGTACTTGCGCACCATTGGTGCTGATGCCGTGGGCATGAGCACCACGCCCGAGGTTATTGCCGCCGTGCAAATGAGCCTGCCCGTACTGGCCGTGTCCGTCATCACGGATCTGGCCTCGCCGGGCAAACTCAAGAAGGTAGATATTGCCGACATTCTGCGCACCGCCGCCGTAGCCGAGCCCCGCCTAACGGCCCTGTTCCGCCGGGTGCTGGAGAAACTGTAAAAGGTAACCACAGGCCTAGTCACAAAAAAGACCGCTCCATTACGTAATGGGGCGGTCTTTTTTGTGACTAGGCCTATTGCGTATTTCTGAAGCTGAACACCTCGCGCTGGCCCGCTTTATTCAGGCGGCTGTACATCAGGGTCTCGGTACCCCCACCCTCCAGTGTATATTCCTGCGCATCTCCTTTATGATCGGTCAGGTGCAGAGTGCTGTTATCCGAGCCCATGAGCATGTACTTTCCTTTGTACTCAGTGCCGTCGGCGACGAGAGTTTGAGTATAGGTGCCGTCTGAATGGAAACGCATTGTATAGCGGTCCTTGATAGCGGCTCCGCGCGTAATCTGCCCAGCTATAGCAACTTCCTGCAGCCACCACGTATCAGAGCGGGTAAGCATAGCAGTAGTAAAAGGCTCCTTAGGCGGTGGAGCACAGCCGCAGGTAGGTTCATGAAAGATGCCGCAACTGCTGACTAGGCCAGTAACCAACACTAGCAGTAGGAATAGGAGGGGAGTAGTACGCGTACGCAGCATATAACCATCAAGTAAAAGTGGATAGATAACACAAGGAGCTATCAATTATCTCAAAGGTTGTATGCATCCTAAAAAATGCGGTGCTACTTCAAAATAAGGCGTTGGCGCTGGTAGTTGAGAATGGTAAAAATGCCAATACCACCTTCCACAGTGCTCCTAATGGCCGAGGGCTGGGCAAACGGGTTGCCGTTGGCGTTGCGGGCATCCTGCACCGACTGCAGAAACTGAAAGTAAGGACGGTCGAGATGATACAGGGTCACGAAGACGGTGTCATTCGGCGCAAACTGATAGGAAGTACCCAGGCTCAGGGGTTGCCCGTTTGAGAGTCGGTCTTCGATGGTGTACTCCACCTCGGGGTCGGTGGCTACGGAGCGCTTATGCACTTGGTAGCGGTAGAAGTCGACGGTAGCAGCCGGGTCTTTAAAGCTGGCTAGCACGTAGGCCTTGCGCTGGTCACCGTTCAGGTCGTTGAACTTGTATTCAACGTTGTCGAGCGGCACATTAGCAGGCATGGTGGCGCTAGCCGTTACGCGGCGGCCCTGGGTGTCATATACTTCCAGGCGAAACGTATCGCCGGGTCGGGCCGTAATGCGGGTGCGGCCAGTGTGGGTGTAACCTTTGTTAGTGTTAGGGTTAATGGCTGGGGCGTACGCGAGGGTGTCGCGGCGGCCGTTGGGCAGAGTTAGCACTACCTTCACTCCTTGGGGCAGGTCCGCATCGGGCGCCGATAAATATGGGACGCTCTCCGTTACCGATACGCGGGGCAGACGGTTATTTTCGAGGTACGACTCTACTACCAACTGCGCCGGATAGGCCGGCAGTGCTACGTCAATATCCTTCTGCAATCCGCAGCCCGCCAGCAGCAACACCCCAGCCAGCCACCCGGCCATGCCTGTACCCTTTAATTGTGGGTTGCCATTCTGGCCTACGCTATGTTTACGCGACATCATGAAGCCCTAAAACTTAAAATTGTAGGTGACCGATGGAATAACCGGGAATAAGGACACTTGCCGGGCCCGGTAGCTCAGCACCCGGGTGGTAGCTTTGTCCTTCACCTGATCGAAGTACACGAAGTAAGGGTTGCGCCGGTTGTAGGCGTTGTAAATACTAAACGTCAGGTCCGATTCGCCCCCCTCCCGAATTGGCCGCAGCTTATAGACCAAGCCCAGATCGAGGCGGTTATAGGGTGCCAGGCGGTAGGTATTACGCTGCGGATACACCGGCACCGCCGAGGGGTTAGAACCGAATATGTCCTGAAATACAAACCGGCCTAGCGGCAAGGTGGTAGCCTGACCGGAGGTAAACACAAAGGAGCCGGTGAGGTTGATACGGTGAGAAAGTTGGTGCAGCACTACCACCGTGAGGTTGTGCCGACGGTCGTAGTTGGGGTAAAACGTGTTGCCGTTATTGATGCCCGTAGTGCCGTTTTGGGGTGGGAAGCGGCGTTTCGTCCAGGCTAGGGTGTAGCCCACCCAGCCCGTGGTGCGGCCTGTTTTTTTCTCCAGGTACAGCTCATTGCCGTAGGCCCAGCCCCGGCCAAACAGAAACTCCGCGTCGAGGTCAGGATTCACAAATAGCTGCGCGCCGTCTCGGAAGTCAATTTGCCGCTGCGCCCATTTGTAGTACACCTCATTGGTAAGCAGGTAACGGCCATCGCCCAGCAAAAAGCTCACGCCCGTGGCCACTTGCTGCGAGCGTTGGGGCTTCACGGAAAGCCGGGATGGGTACCAGATATCAGTAGGGAGGGAGGCGCCGCTGTTCGTGACCAAGTGCACGTATTGGTACATCAGCGCGTAGTTGGCCTTCACCGAAATATTGGGCGTGAGGGAATAGCGGGCAGCGGCGCGCGGCTCTAGGCCACCAAACTGGTCGGAGCCACTTTGGAAACCCGACAGGCGCAGACCATATTCCAACTGTAGCTTATCAGAAACCCGGAAATTATCCGAGGCATACAAGCCTGCTTCTTGGCCCCGGTAGTTGATGTCGGAGCCAAAATTGAAAGAGTTGTCTTCGGCACCCGCCTTCAGGCGCCCGGTCCCGAAGGTATGATCTGTGAAAAGGGCGCCGAACTTCACCGCATGCCGGTCACTGAGTGCGTAATCGAAATCAGTTCGTAAGGAAAGGTCCCGGATTTCAGAGGAAAGGTCGAAGCTAAACTGGTCGAGGGCGTTGCTGATGCGGTAATCGTAGCGCGTAAATGAGGCCGTGGTATTGGCGTACAGGCGCTTGTTAAACACGTGATTCCACCGAGCCGAGGCGACAGCATTGCCCCAACTGAAATCGAAGTTGAAGCCATTGGTAGAGTTGAACCCGAACACGTCGTGGCCTAGGTATCCGGTGAGAAAGATATTGTCCTTGGCCCCAAGCTGATAATTGCCTTTGGCGTTGAGGTCGTAGAAATAGTAGTCAGGAATGGGGTTCCAATCCTCCTTGCCCTCGTTGAGCTTGTTCACCTGACGCGTAAACACATCAAAGTAGGTGCGGCGCCCCGATACCAGCCAGGAGCCCTTACGGTTGGGCAAGGGCCCTTCCAGCGTCAGGCGTGAAGAAATGAGGCCTAGGCCTCCGCTGGTCGTAAATTTCTCAGGGTTGCCAGGGCGCATTTTTACATCTACCACCGAGGAAAGCCGGCCGCCATACTGAGACGGGAACCCGCCTTTGTACAGGTCCACGCTTTGCACCGCATCCGGATTAAACACCGAGAACAGCCCAAACAAATGGCTGGGATTGTACACCACTGCATCATCCACCAGAAACAAGTTCTGGTCGGCAGAGCCACCGCGTACAAACAGGCCGCTGGTACCCTCGCCGCCATTTTGTACACCTGGTTTAAGCTGGAGAGTCTTGAGCAGATCTACTTCCCCAAAGAGGGCCGGCAATAGCTTGGCCTCACGGCTGGTCAGGCGCTCTACACTCATTTGAGTGGTTTGCAGCTTCTCCTTAAGAGTGCCACTGCCCTCAATCACTACTTCCCCCAGCGTGTTATTGTCTTCGAGGAGCGAGAAGCTAAGACGCTGATTGCGGGTCAGGCTAACTGTTTGTGCTTGGGTTTGGTAACCGATAAAGGAAACGCTGATTTCTTGGGTGCCCGCCGGCAACAGAAGCGTATAAAAGCCTTGGTCATCGGTGGTGGCCCCCAGGCCTAGCGCGGGAGCAGCCACGGTAGCGCCCGGCAATGGGTCGTTGGTACCAGCAGAGCGCACGTAGCCGCTCAGTGCGAGCTTTACCTGTGCTAGTGCCGAGCTTGGCAGAGTACAACAGAGTAGGCCCAGCAGTAGAAATAATAAGCGTGGCGGCATCAGGGCGGAGTAAGAAGACAGCGCAAAGGTAGTAGTGCCCTTACCAAACGCTGGAGTTCAGCAGGAAGTTTGTGCTACCTGCGTAGTAAAGAGGGAATAAAAGGTAAAATATTGTAATGCAAGAGTGTGCAGATGCGGCTGGCCGCCACAGGTTAGCTATATAGGACAAATGGAGCCAAATTCATAAAGAGCCCGACAATGCGAGTCTTCACGAATTTGGCTCCGCCTGAGAACGAGTAGGCCAGGGTAGAGAGCTTAACTCATAACTCCCTGTAGCACTTGGCTCAGTTGATGCGCGGGCACTACCCCTGCCTGGCGCCACACGGGCTGTCCTTTATGAAAGAGAATCAGGGTGGGAATGCTTTGCACTCGAAACTGCTGGGCCGCAGCCTGGTTCTTATCTACATCTACCTTGATGACTTTAAGCTTGCCTTGGTGCTGGGCTGCTACTTGCTCCAGAATAGGAGCCATCGTTTTGCAGGGGCCACACCAGTCGGCGTAGAAATCAACGAGCACAGGCATACCAGGGCTGTTAATGAGTTCGGAAAATGATTTCTTGGCCATGAGAGAATGGGCTAGAACGTACAAGTGGCATAAGTGCTAGGAAGCAACACTCTACTTGTACGCAACTAGCAGCGCTAAGATGGTGGAGTGGCCTAATGTAGCAAGAGGAGTGGCTAGGCCACCCTAAAACGCAAGAAAGCCCGGCGCTGCAACGCCGGGCTCTCGCAAAAAATAGTGAGTGAAGGGTGGGGAGGGTTAATTTTTCCCCACCAAGGTAACATCATTCGCGACTTCAGAAAAATTAAATCGACCACCAACCACTTTTTTTCCTTTCACCTGACATTCCCACGTGTACTGTCCGGGCTTGGCGGTAGCGGCCTCTCCTTTCTCCGTCTTGAAATACTCTGCCTCTGAGGCTTCCGAAGGGAAGATTACGTCAACTCCCTTTTCACCCGCGGCTATTTGTCGTACCAGGGTGTATTCCTTACCGGAAGCCTGGTTGATGACTACGAATTTGGCTGTGTAGGCTCCGAGCTGGCCGAACTTATCCAGTACCCCCAGCTTAACGTAGGCATCTGTAGATACCAGCCAGGTCTGGGCCTGGGAAGTAGTAGGTGCGAATACGATCAGGGCAAGTAGCAAGCCTGCTACCCGAAGAACGCGTTGAAATGTTGCAGGAGTAGAAATGCGCATAGAGTATGGTAAAAAGTGTGAAAAATCAATGATAGGAGTCGAGCATCTATATAGCGTAAGTGAAACGGAAAACGAGAGTATTCAAGGAATACTACCGGTATTTTCGTTTGCCATATAGTTGGCCCGCAACCAAATATAAATACAATCAATAAGCGGCAGCGAAATTATATACAATTTATTTTGAAGATAGGATTACGCCAAGAATCAATTGGTAGCGTACACGTTAATTCATTACAAAACCACGTACTCCCCCTATGACACGCCGACGGTTAGCTCCGCCATATACCACGGTAGCAGAGGCTTCTGAAAAAATTTGTGAATTATGTCTGCGCCACGTCCGGCATGTGTCGCGCCATCACTTGGTACCGCGCGAGGAAGGTGGTCGGCATGGGCCAACCATCGACCTGTGTCAACCCTGCCATAGTACAGTGCATCTGCTCTTAACCAACCGAGAGTTGGCACGGCGTTACTCAACGGTGGAAGCCCTACAGAACGCCGAGGAATTACAAAAGTATCTTCACTGGGTAAGGCGCTCCCGTGTTGAACACATCTCCAACCGCAGAAGGAGATAATAATTCCTAGATAAGTGGTTATTCAGTTTACATCCTGATGGGGGCAACGCGTTAATATGATAAGTGAGGGGGCTTAAAGATCCAAACTTTCCTCCGTTATACTTTAGTAATAATGCTACAAGGGTAATGACAAGATTGTATAAGCTTTATAATCAGCTGTTTTAGATAGGCTTATCATGTTTTAATAGTAAAAAGCGAGGCAAAGAAATTACTGACTGTCTGTTATTTAGTAGATTCGTTGTATGATTTAAAGTCGTACTGCACTTTGTTGGGTTTTAATGTGATTAGAGCGTATGCAGATATCTTTACTCATTAAAAAAGTTATACTTTTTGGATTCGTGCTTTTGATGACTCAGCCCATAGTAGCTCAAGTCATTGACACGACCACCCTACAGAAGGTAGAACTGGAGAATGTTGATATCGCACCAGAAGCTTTTACCTCAGGTTGGTTGCTCACGAATCAGGACATTCAGATTGAGCTAGATGGAGCCGTGCAGAACCTTTACAATGCCAAGCACGACAAAGCGGAGAAGCAGTTTCGCTCGCTAGGTCGGCGCTATCCGCACCACCCAATGCCTGACTTTCTGCTGGGCCTAAGTACTTGGTGGAAGATTTTGCCTAGCAACACGCTCAACAAACAATACGATAAGGTTTTCTACACCTACATGGACTCGGCTATTGCTAAGGGCGAAAAGCTCTATCAAGCCGATAACAAGAACTACGAAGCATGCTTTTTTCTGGCGGCGGCCTACAGTTTTAGTGCCCGATTGCAAGCCGAGCGGCACGAGCTGCGCAAAGCAACCATTAATAGCAAGCGGGCTCTCGATTACCTGGAGTTGAGCAAGGAAGCCAATGGCCTTAGTTCGGAATTTCTGTTTGGGCAAGCTCTGTTTAACTACTATGCTTCCTGGATTTCGCTAGAGCACCCGTTTTTGCGGCCTATCCTGCTGTTTTTTCCCAAAGGCAACCGCCAGCTAGGGATTCAGCAGTTGCGCAATGTGTCTGATAATGCTTTTTACACCAGCACAGAAGCCAAGTATTTTCTGCTGCGCATTCTAGGCAGTGATCGGGAGAATCAGCAAGAAGCGGCCCTAGCCGTAGCAAAAGACCTAGTGTCGCGCTACCCTGATAACGGGCCCTTTGCGCGCGAATACGCCTTACTTTCCTTTGAGCAGGGAAGATTTCGGGACTGCGAGAAAGTAAGCTTGGATATTCTTGATAAGCTCAACCAGGGGTACCCCAGCTATGAAGAGCTCAGTGGCCGCTATGCCACCTACTATATGGGCTGGATTCAGCAGACTAAGTACAAAAACAAGGCAAAGGCCAAGGAGTATTACCAGCGTTGTATCGTATTCTCGGAGTTGACTGAACTCACCCAAGGTGGATATTACCTCTACGCTAACCGCAACCTGGCGAAGATGGCTGCAGACGAGAACAATGCCATTGCTGCCCGCCGCTATTATCAGGTGGTGCTTGATAAAGCCGAGCGTAGTTCCTCGCTGTACCAAGAGGCCAAAGAGTACCTGAAACAAAACCCGCGGGCGGCAAACAATTCCTCGTCCAAACAGGTATTCAGCCGGACACGCTAGTAGTTAGGGCAGCTGCACAGCCAGTAGGATGTCAGCCAAGGGTTGGTGGCCAAGTGCAAGCTTTGCAGGAGAAGAAAAGGGCGCAACTGTACTTTTGGGTTTCAGTGTGTTCTATCTCTAGCTTCTCTTCTCCGCCCGTGAAAACGTTTGTACCATTCTCGCAACTGCGCCAGCAACCTACTATTGTAGTGGATAGCACTGGCCTAGGAGCCGCCCTCACGCTGGCCCACTGGCGTGGGGCTGCTACGCCCGAAGCCTTGCGCGACGATACCAGCGCGGGCTCGGTGTTGCGGGCGTTACGGGCGCCGGCTACTGGAGGGTTAGATGCGCCGGCCGTAACCGCCAACCACTTTGATGTGGATGGGTTTGTGGGAGTATGGAGCCTGCTGCACCCCGAGCTGGCTTTGCGCCATGAGCACTTATTGCGCCTTACTGCCACACTCGGCGACTTTCGAGAATTAGACTGGTACGACCCCCTGGCCGACCACGCCCTGAAGCTGGTGTGCTGGCTGAATGCCGAGGAAAAGGCTCGTTTCTACGAACCGTTTGGCGCGCCGGCTCGGCGGCGCCGCGAAGACGAGGCCTCAGCGGAGAAGTTTGAGTGGTTTTTGCCCCGCTTTCAGGAAATTCTAGAAAACCCTGAGGTCGGCCGGGCCGCGTGGGAGCCCGAGGTGAAGCGGGTGCAGCAGGCAGTGGCTCACATGCAAAGTACCGTTACAACTACCCGCGCCTACCCCGAAATAGGGCTGCTGGTAGTATGTACCCCAGTTCCGCTGCCGTACTATGCGTTGTTCGGATCGTCGGGGGGCTTTGACATGGTACTGAGCCTGTACGATGAAAATTGGTACGAATTTGAGTACAAATACACCACTTGGATTGACCTAGAAAGCCGTTCGACGCTGCCTCGCTTACCACTGAGTGGCCTAGCCGCTTGCCTCAACGGCCAGGAGCAGAGCCCACACCAGTGGACGTTTGATGGGGTTACGGATACTGGCCCCTTGCTGCGCCTCGACGGAAAGCGCCTGACTAAAGTCCAGCGCTACGCCGACCCCGACCAACGCCCAATTTATTCGTCATCAATAGAACCGGAAACGCTGGAACAAGAGGTTGTCGCGTTCTTCCGTGAGAGGTACGCAAGAATTCAACCCCGTCGCTACTGGACTTGGGCTGAAATTCGGGCCGCTGGTGAGGCTACAAACTCTTAATCAAGGCCGCTACGCCCGGCTACCCATGGCACTAGACCAAGTGGTAGCCGGGTAGGGGCCAGACCAACCGAATGGGACTTAGGGCTATTCGCGGCTGACTCGAACTCAATATTTAAAGTGCCTCGCCAAACCCCACAATTTGCAACGTGCTGGTGCCACCCGTGCCTTTGCGCACGTTGATTTGGGTGGTGACGCGCTCTTTCAATGCCTCCACGTGCGAGATGATGCCAATGGTTTTACCACTGCCCTGCAGCATCTCCAGTGCCGAGAGGGCAATGTCAAGGGTGTCGGGGTCGAGGGTACCAAAACCTTCATCAATGAAGAGCGTGTCGATTTGGGTTTTGCGGCCGGCCAGCTCCGATAGGCCTAGCGCCAACGCCAAACTCACGAGGAAGCTCTCCCCACCCGACAACGAATTCATGGATCGGGTGCTGCCGGCCTGGTATTCATCTAGAATGAGCAAGTCGAGGTGTTCCTCGGGGTTGCGCATGATGCGGTAGCGGTCGGTGAGGCGTAGCAGATGGCGGTTGGCCAGATCAACGAGGCGAGCCAGAGTGAGTCCCTGGGCAAACTCACTGAATTTTTTACCGTCTGCTGAGCCGATCAGCTCGGTTAGCTGCCGCCACCGCCGGGCCTCCTGCTGCTGGGTGGCAAGCTGAGCGGCGAGTGAGGCGTGACGCTCCAGGCCCGCCCGATGGTCAAGCAGGCGCTGCTGGCGCTGGCCTAGCTGCTGGTTGAGACTAGCCATCAGCTGAGTAGTATTGCGGAGCTGCTGCTCTACCGACTCGGCGGGCTCTTCAGTGAGGGAGCGGGCCTGCTCGTGCTGCAGTTGCTGGGCTAGCTCCGTGAGCGTTTGCTGGGCCAGGGCCACATCGTGCTCGTGCTGCCGGAGCTGCTCAGCCAAGCGGCGCACTTCAGAGTCGGGGAGGAGCAGGGCGGTGAGGGCGGCGGGGTCGGGAGCCAAGCCTGCCGCCGTAAGCGCTGCCATAAGTGTGGCATGTTGCTGCTCGCGTAGGTGCTGCTGCTGCTCGGTGTCCTGCTCACGCTGGCGTAGCTGAGAAGTGGCAGTGGCTAGACCAGTGTCGTGCTGCTGTAAGTGCTGCTCGGCGAGCTTTAGACGGCTGTCGGCTTGGCGTAGGGCATCGTTGAGCTGCTGACGAGCCTGGGCTACATCAGGGCCCGCAAAGAGTTGCTGGCGTTGCTGCTGCTGGGCCTGAATGGCTTGGTGCTGCTCCAGCAACCCCTGCTTGTTGGCCCGCAGCCACTCCTGCAGCAGCAGCTTTTCCTCTTCGGCCTTGGTAGCCTCTACGCTGATGCCGCGCAGCTCAAGTTCAGCCCGCGTCCGGAGCTGGTGCTTCTGCTCAAACTCCGCAATGCGTTGGCGGGCTTGGTCCATGAGCGCGCGCCCATTTTCCTCCGTAAACACCATCCCGAAGTTCTGGAGCTGGCTCTGAATCATGATGCGCGCGTCCGGCACCCGGTCTTCCGCATCGGCCAGGGCCTGGGTTAGTTGGGTTACATCTTGCGCGTAGGCCTGTTGCTGGCGGGCGGCCCCTTCTTGCTGGCTGTTAGCCTGGGCCAGCTGGTGCTCCGCCGTGGTGCGCTGGTCGCGCAGTTCCCGGAGTTGCTGTACCAATGCCCGAATCTCCTCGGCCGCGGCTGTTTCGGCTGTTTCGGGCAGTAGCTGAATGGTGTCCGTTGGCGCGGCTTCCGGCTCCGGACCCGTTTGCTCCAGCATGGTCACGTAGGTGTTCAGGCGGTTGTAGCGAGCACCTAAAGCCCGCACGTGTTGGCCAAGTTCGTCTTCGCGCTGCCGGTCGTGCTGTAAGGTATCTTCGCTCACGCCCAGTACACCCGCCATGTAGGGGTGTTCGGTGGCACCGCACACGGGGCAGGGCTGCCCTGCTTCAAGCAAGTGGCGCGTATCGGTGTGGTTGAGGATGAGCTGCTGCATCTGCAGGCTGCGGCGCAGGTCGTCCCAGTGCTGCTGTTGCTTTTCCTGCTCCCGCTGTAGGCCACTCACGTGGTGGCGCAGCCGGTATAGCCACGTGTTGCGGGTAGCCGTAGCCGTTTGGTAGTGGGCTGTAAGCTCCGCGAGCTGTTGTTGGGCCTGCGCGGCCACCTGCTGATACCGAATAGTTTCGGTGGCGGCTTGCTGCTGCCGTTGGGTAGCCTCGTGCAGGCGCTGCCGCAACTGGCCTAGCTCGCCCTTGAGGTGCTCCCAATGCTGAAAATTAGCCGAAAGCTCGGGCAGAGACTCTTTTAACTCACTGATGTTGGCGTTTAGCTCCAGCCACTTGCTCAGCTCCCGAACTTGCTCACGCAGCTCCCGGGCCTGGCCCGCTGCATGCTCGGCGCTGAGCTTGAGGCTCTTGCACTTCTCGTTTTTCTCGTCGTATTCCTGCCGGCTCAGTAGGAGGTGCTTGTGAGCCTCCTGCATTTGAAAATCCAGCTTTTCGGCTTCTAGTAGCTTCGGCTCCAGTTCCTGGCGGGCCGCTTCGGCTTGGTTGTGGGCAGTTTGCGCGGCAGTGCGGGCCAGGGCGGCCTCGTCCCGGCGCTGCTGCAACTGCGGCAGCCGCTCCCGCAACTGGGCAGTTTCCTGCACAAGCTTCCTTATTTGCTCATCAGCTTGCCGCAGCAGGGCCCAATCGGTGGCGAAAGGGGCGGCTTGTGTGTGCAGACTCATGCGCTGACGAAGGGGGGCCAGCGTATCGGCTTGGGCCGTGAGCTGCTGCAGGCGCAGTTGGCTGCGTTGCTGCTGACTTTGCAGTTCGTGCAAGCGCCGGAGCCAGCTTTGGGCATCCAGCAGGCGCTTTTGCGTGCCGGTTGCGGTTTGCAGCTGCTGTTCCAAAGCCTGTATTTCTCCTTCCAGAAAGGAAACTTCCTCGGGCGAGAGTAGTACTACGCCCGCCAACCCTGCCCGGAGGGTTTCTACCTGCTGGGTTTCGTGCTTGGCGCGCTCAAAGGCGGCTTTGGAGATGTCAGAGTACTTTTTGGTGTCAGTAATCTTTTCCAGCAGCTGCGCCCGCTCACCCGCCGTAGACTTCAAAAAGCGCGTGAACTCGCCCTGAGCTAGCAGCACTGAGCGCAGAAACTGCTTGTACTCTAGGCCACTCAGCTCGGCTACGCGGGGAGGTACCTTCGATTTGTAGTCCTCCAGAATAGGCCACTTGTCCGACGGCGCCTCGCCCTCGGGTTGCTCGCTGAGCTCCATGGTGGGCGGCTGGAGCTTGCCATCGGGCTTTTTGCGGGCCCGGTACTGGCCCCACTTCGAGCGGTAGCGGCGTCCGTTTACCTCAAACTCTACCTCAGCCCAGCTTTCGCCCGTGCCGTGGCTCATGGCTTGCTCGGGCCCGCCGGCTTCGTGGCGAGGCATCTGGCCGTAGAGAGCCAACGTAATAGCGTCGAGGATGGTGGTTTTGCCGGCTCCCGTAGCCCCAGTAATGGCAAACAAGCCCGAATCGGCGAGGGGGGCCTGGCCAAAATTGACTTCGTGCTCCCCGCGCAGGGAGTTCAGATTATAAAAGCGGACGCGCAGGATCTTCATACAGAGCGGTAAGTTGCCGGCGCACGTGCCACCCTACAAACGGGCACGGCTGCCTAGGCCACTACAAAGTTAACTTACCAGGTCCGCAATACATTCCCGCCCGTTTGCCAAGGCCATCGAGCCTCAGCAGAGCGCTCCATGCGTCCGTAGTGGCAAAGCTGGTCAGTAACCCACAGGCCCCGAACCGGGTACACCCACTGGTACCTAGTTGATATTGTGATGAAAGCATTTAAGCATTTGATTTCTGGTAGCCTACTGCTGCTAACTCCCGCCGTTATGAGCTGCTCTATTTTTCAATCGGGCTCAGGCTCAGGTTCGGGCACCACTTCTGGCTCAATGGCTAGCTATGATTCGCAGCAGATAGAAACGCTACGAAGCGAAATTGCGGAGCAAGAACGCGTCACGAAAGAAGCAAAACTTCGGGCCAAGAGTGAGCAGGAGCGGCTGTCGGCCAAAAAGCACCAGTTGAAAGCCGCTGAGCGCGACCGGAAGGCCAACCAGATCGGCTCGGGCAGTTAATAGCATCGCATCTAACACAGAAAATACTAACGCAAGCAACTTAGCTTGCCGTAGCGGCTCGCCAACCTTTGGCGAGCCGTTTTTGCGCCAAGTGGGGTAGGAAGCCCACGAGTACCAAAGCCAACTGGTTTGGCTACTGCAGGCCGCGTGGTTGCCGATAGCCACTGTAAAAGAGACTTGGGAGCGAGGCAGAAAGTGGTAGATATTGTAGGCAGAGGCCTAGGCGCTTTGCGTCACGCTTGCGTCACGCTACTGAGGTAAAAAGGCGTTACCGCCTAAGCTTATTAGGTCTTCTGCTATCTTGGGAAGAGTTGCGCACGTTGCGTTATCTTCTCTCACCGGCTACTCCCTCTGCCATGCCTGTGCCCTTTCGTATTGGCTTAACTCTGATGGCATTCTTCTGGCTGATGGCGGTTACAGCTTGTACCACCACTCGGCCCGCAGCTGTTCAAGTACCCGCCGCTCCGGCGCCCGTATCTCCGGCGCTGTACCGGACCATTGCCCGCCTCGACAGTGCCATGTTTGTGGCTTTCAACCGGCACGACCTGGCGCAGTTGCAAACGTTCTTCGCCTATGACTTGGAGTTCTACCACGACAAGGGTGGCCTAGCCAACTTCGAGCAGACCATGCAAGGATTCCGCAATTTGTTTGAGCAGAATAAAACCACTGGCCTAAACCGCCAGCTTGTGCCCGGCACCTTGGAGGTATTTCCAATCAAGGATTATGGTGCCGTAGAGACTTATCAGCATCGTTTCTGTCACGTTGAGAATGGCAAAGACGACTGCGGCACTTTCAAGAATATGATGGTGTGGCGCCTCAGGGATGGACAGTGGAAAGTTACGCGGGTGGTTAGCTACGACCACTAAATTGGGTATAGTAGTAGTGGCCAACAGTTGAGCTGTAGCGTATACACAGTTGAGTTATGGTTGTCTGACGACATGCCCAGCTTTCAACTCTTACAGCTACTCCTATGGAACCTAACCCCACCTCGCCGCAGCCCACTCCGGGCCCTAACACCTTACCCGCGAAGGGCACCACCGATACCCAGCGCACCGATGCCGACGCGGGCACTAATCTGCCACCACCCGCCACCCCGCCAGCGGCCGCACCCGCTACGCCTGCTGAACCGGAGGCTACCCCTGATTCGGAAAGCGAAACCACTGAGGCACCCACCGACCCCTCGGCTACCTCGCAGTCTGACCCAGCCGGGGAGGCTGACCCCGGCGCCAGCAACACTAGCAACGACGAGCCCCTGTAGCAGTTTGGAGAGCCCGCTTTGCCGGTTCTTCTCGGTATCCTGATCTGAAATTACTACACAGTTCAAGAAGCTGCAGGTAATCAGGGAATAGACATCAGATACGTAAAACTCATTTGCCTACCTGGCCTAGGGAAATTGTTAGGACACAAAGAAGCCCCCGCCACGCCTTGAATAAGGTATAGCGGGGGCTTCTTTGCGGTAAAATGCCGCTTAACGGTTTGCGCCGAACGTAGGAGTTATTGCGTTTTTGCTCTTGTTGCGATTATACAGGTAGGCAGCACCAGCAGCTAGGAGCGCGCCACCCATCAGCTTGCGGTTGAAGCCACCGCCCCGGCTGACAGTATCAGAAGGAACAGAGGAGTTTCTGGCAGAATTACCTCCAAAAAGGCCTGCAAGCAGGCCACCCATTGTACCGCTTGGTTTGCGGTCAGAACCGAATATGCTCATGATTGACAGGGGAAATGGTGTAGGCCTATAACGCACATTTCACCCGCAGGGTTAACCTAAACAGCAGGCTTAAGCCTCAGCAGTAGAGGGCTAGCCGCAATAGCGTATCGTCTCTTTACTGATGCTTTAAACCAGGTTAGGTCTGGGTTCTTACGGATGAGGTAGCGGGGGGTAGGGGAGGCCTAGGAATACGAGTTTCAATAAACTCGTGCTAGATTCAAGCCTGACTCTGCCTTCCTAACCCCTGCTGTCCTATGAAATTCCTGCTTAGTCTTTCTCTGCTCTCGTTGTCCCTCGGAGCCTTCGCCCAAGCCACCAAACCCATTAAAGTAGAGGTTAAGAAGGCCGATGGTCGTTATGAACTGCTGCGGGGTGGGCAGCCGTACTTTATTAAGGGAGCCGGGGGCGGGCAGTTTCCGGAGCGCGTGAAAGCTTACGGGGGTAACTCTATTCGCACCTGGAGCACCCACGGGGGCGAGAAAACGTTGGCAGAAGCCAATAAAAACGGCCTCACCGTGATGATGGGCCTCGATGTAGCCCGGGAGCGGCACGGTTTCGATTACAACGACCCCAAGGCTGTAGCCGACCAGCTGCAGCGCCTGCGTGCCGACGTAATGAAATACAAAGATGACCCCGCTCTGCTGTTCTGGGGCATTGGCAACGAGCTAAACTTAGAGTATACCAACCCCAAGGTGTGGGATGCCGTGCAGCAGATTGCCCAGATGATTCATGAGGTAGATCCCAACCACCCCACCAGCACCGTGCTGGCTGGGCTCAACCAGAAGGAGGTTGATTACATCAAGGCCAAGTGCCCGGCCGTGGACATCCTCAGCATCAATACCTACGCTGGCCTAGCTGAAATTCCGCAGCAGGTACGCAACACCGGCTGGTCTGGCCCCTACGTGGTAGCCGAATGGGGCCCCACCGGCCACTGGGAAAGCCCGGTTACGCCCTGGAAAGCCTCAGTGGAGGAAACTAGCAGCCAGAAAGCCGCCGTGTATAAAAGTCGCTACGAGGCCTCCGTGGCCAAAGACAAAACGCAATGCTTGGGGACTTATGTGTTTCTGTGGGGCCAGAAGCAGGAGCGCACCCCCACGTGGTATGGCCTGTTCACGGAAGATGGCAAGGAGTCCGAAGTAGTGGACGTGATGCAATACCTCTGGAGCGGCAAGTGGCCTACGAACCGCGTCCCACACCTGGCCTCGTTCCTGCTGAACGGTAAGAAGGCCACCGACAACGTGTACCTCTTGCCCGGACAGAGCGTGCCCGCCGTCGTCTCCGTTACTGACCCCGACAAGGATGCCCTGACCTACCGCTGGGAACTGCTGCCAGAAAGCACCGACCTTAAATCGGGTGGCGACCGGGAAAGTAGGCCTGCCGCCATTCCGGGCCTGATTCCGGCCGGAGCTAAAGCTCAAACCACGTTGAAAGCCCCCACGAAAGAGGGCGCGTACCGCTTGTTCATCTACGCCTACGATGGGCACGATAACGTGGCAACGGCTAATATCCCGTTCTATGTAAAGGGCAAATAACCTCGGTGAAGCATATGCCAGTCAAACTCCGTGCTTGGTCGCCCAACGACCTGTCTAGCTTGGTTCAGTACGCCAATAACCCAGCTATTGCCGGCTTCATGAACGACCAATTTCCGCATCCGTACACCGAGGAAACTGGCCGTGATTTTATTGCCATGGCAAGTCAGGAGGACCCCTTGCACATCTTCGCCATTGAGGTTGAGGGACAAGCTGTAGGCGGCATTGGGATTCATCCGCGTACTAATATCGAGCGTAAGAATGCCGAAATGGGCTACTGGCTGGGGGAGCCATTCTGGGGGAGGGGCATCATCACGGAGGCTGTGAAGCAACTAGTGGCCTACGGCTTCCAAACCTTTGATATCAACCGCATTTTCGCGCGCCCGTTCGGTACAAACCTGGCTTCACAACGGGTGCTACAAAAAGCCGGCTTTGTACTAGAAGCCAGCTTCGAGAAAACGTTCTTCAAAAACGGTGAGTACTATGATGAGCTAGTGTATGCCGTGCGGCGGAATGGTTAGCTTTTATACTGAAATGACTACAGGAAATTCTTATTAACAATAGAACTGCAGCACATCAGCCTGACGTAAGAAGTACCCCAGCACGCGTGATAGAGAGAGTTCTTCTTACGTCAGGCTGATGTGCTGCAGTTCTATGCTAGATACTGGCCTAGAGGCTTTCCAGCAGCTCATCAAACGTGCGCAGCAGCTCGGCTCGGCCTTCCTCGGGTTCGGTTTCCAGGCGCTGCTCAAATACTTCACGCTCGGTGAAGTCGTGGAGGCTACGGGTGAGAGGTTCTTCGATTTCTTCCTCGCCTAGGGCACGAAGCTTCACGAGGCGGAAATGACGGCGGGCCAGCACCTCTACTTTCTTACGGTCCAACTCCTGGATCACCTTCAGTAAGGCATCGGCTACTTCTAGCTGGGTTAGCTCGGAGTGAATTTGCACGTCGGCCCAGGCGGGCAGCAGGAAGCCCGAGTTGTCGTAGGCCTGTAGGCCAGTCACTACTTCCTCCAGAGTACCGTGGAAGCGAATCAGACGACGCGTGCCGGGTACTTCCAGCGTTTCGAGGGTGTGCAGCTTGCCCGTCACGAACTCCAGTAGCAGCACCTCCTTAGGGTGGCCAATTTCGGAGAACGACAGCGGAATAGGGGAGCCCGAGTAACGGATATGCTCGCGGCCACCCACGCGCTGGGGGCGGTGCAAGTGGCCTAGCGCCACGTAATCGAATACCTCGGGGAAATGGTCGGCGGTAATCTGGCCCAGGTTGCCCACGTGAATGGTGCGCTCGGAGTCGGAAGGGGCGGCGCCGGCGGCATAGAGGTGGCCGGTAGCCAGCACGGGGAGGCCAAGTTCTTTTAGTTGCCACACCTGCTCGGCAGCAGCAAGACGGGCGTAGTGGTCGGCAATGCCTTGTTTGATGCGGGCCTCGCGCTCTTCGGCAGTTTCGCCGGGCACGGAGAGGCGCACATCCCGGTCGCGCAGGAAAGGCACGGCACAGACCACCAGGCCCGGCTTGCCGTCAGCATCATCCAGTACCAGCACCTGATCTTCAAAACAATCGGGCACGCAGCCTACCACGTGCACCCGTAAATGGCGCAGTAGGCGGGCGGGGGCGTTGAGGGTGGCGGGGGAGTCGTGGTTGCCGCCCACCACCACAATATCGCGGCAGCCGGTGCCGCGCATATTCAGCAAGAAAGAGTAATACAGCTCCAGCGCCTGATTGGAAGGCGAGCCAGTGTCGAAGATGTCGCCGGCGATAACCAGCACTTCCACGCGCTGTTCGCGCACCGTTTGTACCAGCCACTCCAGAAAGTGGCGGTGCTCCTCGGTGCGTTCGTGGCCACTGATGAAGCGTTGGCCCAAATGCCAGTCGGCGGTGTGTAGTACGCGCATAGTGTGCAAAGATAACGCGCTGCGTAAGGGTTCCCGCAGAGGGTACAGCAGAAACGCGGAGGCCCGCAGAGAACTACCTCCGCGAACCTCCGCGTTTTCTTGGTAAACCTATGCAGGAATGGGCTAGTGAACTACCTGCGGCTGAAACGTAGAAATAGCTTCTCCTAGATCAAACACCTCAGCGCCAGGCAGTGCCGACTGCAAAATGCTGGCACCGGCCGCCGAGCGGTAGCCACCGGCGCAATGCACCAGTACGGGCTTATCGGTGGGTACCTCAATGGCGCGTTCCCGCAGCTCAGGCAGCGGAATCAGCAGGGCGTTTTCGAAGATGGGCTGCTTGGCCTCGGTACGGTTACGGATATCCACGATGGTGAAGTCCTCGGGCCGCTCCCGCACGTGCTCTATATTGGTCTCGGGGCTGGTTACGGGCAGTTGCTGAGGAGTGAGCAGGGCACCGCGCACATTGCCTTCGTAGCCAATCTTGGCAGTTTTGCGAATAACCGTATCTAGGCCTATCTGCGAGTCGGCCAATAGGTAAAACGGTTCGTTGGGGCCCACGATTGAGCCCAGCCAGGTTTCAAACTTGCCCCCATCCATCAGGTTGATGGCGCCGGGTAGGTGACCAGCCCGGAATTGCGCGGCCGAGCGCGTATCAATGACGAGTACGCCGGGCTCCAGTTCATTTTCACTATACAAGCGGGGTACCGCCCGAATGCTGTCCTCGAAAGGCTGCGCGCCCTGCTTGTTCAACAATACATCGTGGCCGAAGTACTTGGGCACGAAGGGCTGGTCTTCGAGCAACACCTTCACAAAGTCCTCCTCAGACATGGGCTGTAAAGCGTAGTTGGTCTTCAGCTCTTTGCCGATGGTGCTGTCGAGGTCGGGGCTGGTGGTTTTGCCGCAGAGCGAGCCGGGGCCATGGGCAGGATACACGCGCGTGGTAGCCGGCAAAGTCATGAGCTTCTGACGGGTACTCTGGTAGAGCTGTGCTGCCAACCCTTCGCGGCTGTGGCCTCCTACGTTGTCGCCCTCGCGCAGGTCAGGACGGCCCACATCGCCCACAAACAGGGTATCGCCGGTAAATACGGCGCGGGTCTGGCCTAGCTCGTCCATGAGCACAATGCTGATGGAGTCGGGCGAGTGGCCGGGGGTATTAAGGGCGTGGAGCTCCACGGCCCCCAGCGAAATACGGTCGCCCTCATCGAAGGGCTGGTGGGGGTAGCTGGCTTTTACCAGCTTGCTGACGTAGATAGTGGCGCCGGTTTCCTGGGCAATTTCCAGGTGGCTGCTCACAAAGTCGGCGTGGGGGTGGGTTTCAATCACCCCAATGATCTTCGCCTCGTGCTCGTCGGCGAAGTCGTAGTAAGGTTGGGGGTCACGGGCGGGGTCGATGATGACCACTTGGCGGCCGCAACGAACGGCGTAGCTCGCGTGGGCCAGGCCTTTGTCGTAGAACTGCTGAATTTGTACCGACGTGGTACTACTGGGCAGAGGACTCATGGGTGTAGGATGTGGTGAATGCGCCACCGTGGGAGCAGGCCCTGGCGGGGCGCACGTTTTCAAATATACGCAGCCGCACGTGCTATGCTACTGGTGGAGCTCATAATGTACGATAGGAGAGAAGGTAAGCTATTGAGTATGATGAAGCTACTAAAACTGCCGGAGAGTAGGAATGATTCAGGAAGAACTAGCGCATTTTCATGAAAACCGTGGTGGCTAGGCCAGGTAAAGACCATAAAAAAAGCTCTGGCCGCAGGCCAGAGCTTTTGCTTGTGCGCAAGACGGAGTGAGCTATGAATTCGACTTCGTCTTTAGCTTACCTTTCTTCATGCCCTCCTGCCGGCGCTCCATTTGCTCGTCGCGGAGTTGGTTGTACTTGGTGAGCTGATCGGGGGTGAAGACGGCCTTGAGCTGGGCGTCATACTTGTCGCGAGTAGCTTTCATGGATTGCATAGCCGCCTGACGGTCAGCCCCAGCGCCAGCGTTGCCGCGCATTGCCTGCATTTCCTGTGCCTCCGCCAAAGCAATACTCCGCACCTGCGTGGTTTGATCGGCAGAGAGGCCTAGCTGCTTGGTCAGGCGCTGGCTCTGCAGCTCGGCCCGTTGCTCGGGCGTGATACTCAACCGGCCCTGGCCCTTTGGGCCTTGACGTACAAGCTGGTCGTTGGCCGGAGCGGTTTGCGCAGAGGCCGATCCAGCAACAAGTACTGCGGCGGCCAAGAGAACAAGCATCTTTTTCATAATTGTGGAGTCTGTGTGGAAGAGTTACGGCGGGTTAGAGCGCTACACTTCGGTAGGGTTTAATCTGCGACGGTAAAACCTGTCGCCAACTGGCCTACTAACGTCAGCAATCAACAGAAAGGCCTATATTCGGGCCACGTTGCCGATTGCAGACGGCTTTTATTGTAAAATCTTCACCTCACTCACCTTTTTCTTTCCTCTCTCACAACCTATATGGCAAGTATTTTCGCCAAAAAACCGCTTTCCCAGCTGCTAGGCGAAGCCAACTCCTCCGGGGAAGGCTCGCTAAAGCGCACCTTGGGCGCGGGTAACCTCGTGGCGCTGGGCGTCGGGGCTATTATTGGAGCTGGTCTGTTTGTGCGCACGGCGGCGGCCGCGGCACAGGCCTCAGGTCCGGGTGTTACGCTGGCTTTCATCGTGGCCGCCATTGGCTGCGCTTTCGCTGGCCTGTGCTACGCCGAGTTTGCCGCCATGATTCCGATTGCCGGCTCAGCTTACACCTACGCCTATACCACCATGGGCGAGTTTGTGGCCTGGGTAATTGGCTGGGCCCTGATTATGGAATATGCCCTGGGGGCCGCTACGGTAAGTATTGCCTGGAGCGAATACCTCAACAAGCTCCTAGAGGCGTTCCATCTTCCGCCCATATCCTACGAGTTGAGCCATTCGCCTTTTGAAAGTGCTGCCGTTGATGGGGTTATGCACAGCGGCATCATTAACCTGCCCGCTCTGCTCATCATTGTAGCACTTTCTTTGCTGCTCATCAAGGGCACCCAAGAGTCGGCCATGTTCAACGCCATTGTGGTGTTTTTGAAAGTGGCTATTGTGCTGGTTTTCATTGCTGTAGGCTGGCAGTTCATTAACCCTTCAAACCATGAGCCTTACCTGATTCCGGAAAATGCTGAGCCAGTGAAAAACGCTGCCGGTACCATTGTGCGCGAGTACACCGGATGGAACAAGCACGGGTGGGGCGGTATTCTTGGTGGCGCGGCCATCGTGTTCTTTGCTTTCATTGGATTTGATGCTGTGAGCACGGCCGCGCAGGAAGCCAAAAACCCTAAGCGCGACATGCCCATTGGTATTTTGGGCTCACTGGCAGTGTGTACGGTGCTGTATATCCTGTTCGGTCATGTGCTGACAGGCGTTGCTAACTGGCGCGAATTTGCCGACCCTGCTAAGGGCGGCGAGGCCTCGGTAACGTACGCTATTAAAGCGCACATGCCCGGCTACGAGTGGTTGGGTACGGCCGTAACCATGGCTATTCTGCTCGGTTTCTCCTCGGTAATCCTTGTGATGCTGATGGGCCAGAGCCGCGTATTCTTCTCCATGGCGAAAGATGGCCTGATGCCAAAAGCCTTCTCTGAGCTGCACCCCAAGTTCCGCACGCCTTATAAGTCAAATCTCGCTCTGCTGATATTTGTGGGAGCTTTTGCTGCGCTTGTGCCAGGCTCTTTGGCCGGCGACCTGACCTCGTTCGGTACCTTGCTGGCATTCGTTCTGGTATCAGCGGGTGTTTGGATCATGCGCAAGTCAGATCCCGCTCAGCCTCGTCCGTTCCGGGCGCCGCTGTCGTCTCCCTCTTTCCCCTTCGTGCCAATTATGGGCATTGTAGTATGCCTAGGCATGATTGCCGCCCTTGATGAGTTCACCTTGAAAGTAGCCCTAGGCTGGATGCTGCTGGGCTTTATTGTGTACTTCATCTACGGTAAGCGTAACTCCAAGCTGCAGCAAGGCATTGTGGTAGTACCTACTGAAATGGAGGAGCAAGCCTTCATTGAGCCCGACCCCAAAAACGCATAAGCCGGGTACTCTACCCATTGAAAAGCCCTGCCGGAGCAATCCGGCGGGGCTTTTTTGGTTGTGAAGGTCCGCAATAACCGAACCTACTGGCCTAGCGCTGACTCAGCCAGTGCCCAATAGGCACCAGGGCAGGAGCGGTTACTTGGCCTCTTTCACCTCGCTTTGCAGCTTAAGCACTTTGTCGCCGTTTTCCTGCACGATGAGGAAAGCAGGGTTTTCGGGGGTGCCGTTGCGGGTGATTTCGGAGCCCTGCAGCTTGCGGGTTACGCTCTCTTTATGGGTTTCTTCGATTTTGCCGGTGGCCGTGCCGGTGCCGTATTTCCAGCTGACTTTTGTGCCTTTGCGCATGACGGAAGGTATTGATGAGGTGGAGAATAAGAAGCATACTGTGGCCGAGGCTCTAAGGTTGAGGTGGCCTAGGAGCAACTATAGCACTATGCGCAGTTTCTTTAGCTACATTTGACGAGGTCGGCTCGGCCGATTTTGCCTTCCTCTTACGCACTTCCTATTTCCTACACTCTACTTCCGCAACCTTATGCACATTGACCTGCGCCGGCTTGGGCTGGCGGGTGGCCTACTCGTGGGCAGCCTCTCGGTGGCTCACGCGCAGTCGGCCACGTTTCCGCGCAACGGCGTTTACGACGACCGTCCGGGCCTGTACGCCTTCACGCACGCCACTATCTACACCGACTACAAAACCCGCCTCAACGATGCCACGCTCGTCATTCGGGATGGGAAAGTAGAAGCCGTAGGCCCCAACGTTAAAATTCCGGCTGGGGCCGTGGTGCAGGATATGAAGGGCAAGTTCATTTACCCTGGCTTCGTGGATCTGTACGCCAGCTACGGCGTGCCCGAGGTGAAGGCTCCAGAGCGCCAGGGCCGTCGCGGTGGCCCCCAGTTCGACAGCCAGAAAACCGGCGCCTACGACTGGAATCAGGCCGTACACCCTGAGGTAAATGCCGCCGAGCTGTTCAAGGCCAACGCCGAGCAAGCCGATGCCCTTCGTAAGCTGGGCTTCGGGGCAGTGCTCACTCACCAGCCCGATGGGATTATGCGGGGCACGGCCGCCTTGGTGAGCCTGAACACCAACCGCAAGGAAACTGAGCTGATTTTGCAGGACCGCGCCGCCGCGGCGTACTCTTTCGATAAAGGCACCAGCACCCAGGATTATCCCTCGTCGCTGATGGGCAGCATTGCCCTGCTGCGCCAGAGCTACCTCGATGCCGACTGGAACCAGCGTAACCCCACCCGGGAGCAGAACCTGTCCCTGCGGGCCCTAAACCAGCAGCGCAGCTTGCCGGCCATCTTTGAAGTGCGCGACAAGCAGAGCTTGCTGCGCGCCGACAAAGTGGGCGACGAATTCGGGGTGCAGTACATCATTAAGAGCCGCGGCGACGAGTATCAGCGTCTGCCCGACGTGCAGGCCACCAAAGCCCCACTCATCCTGAGCCTGAACTTCCCCGACCCGTACCTGGTGGACGACGTGTACGACGCCATCCGGGTGCCGCTGCAGGATCTGAAGCACTGGGAAATGGCACCCGCCAATGCAGGGCTAGTAGCTAAGGCCGGCGTGCCCTTTGCCCTCACCACCGCCGACCTCAAGGACAAGAAGAAGTTTCTGCCCAACCTGCGCAAGGCCATCCAGTACGGCCTCACCGAGGAGCAGGCCCTGCAGGCCCTCACGGCCACGCCCGCCATGCTGGTAAAAGCCCAGGATAGAGTAGGAGCCCTGAAGCCGGGCATGCAAGCCAACTTCCTGGTGTGCTCCACCCGCATTTTCGCGCCCGAAAGCGTGATGCTCGACAACTGGGTGCAGGGCGAGCGGTATCAGCTCAGCGAAATTCCCAGTGACTACCGCGGGGTGTACACCCTCAAAATTGGGAACCAGCCGGAGGTAAAGATGCTGCTGGCCGGCAAGCCAGAGGCGCCAGAGGTGAAGATTGTGAAAGCCGCTGCCGATACTGTGAAGGGAAGCCTTAGCGTAAACGGAGAGCTGGCCACATTGGTGTACAATCCTACCCCTAAAACCAAGGGCAGCGGGGCTGTGCGCCTCAGTGGGTACTACACTGCTGACTCTCGCACTTTCCAAGGTGATGGGCAACTCCCCGACGCTACGAATATCAAGTGGAGCGCCCAGCGCCAGGAGCAGGCCACCCGCGCCGCTCGCCGCGACTCAGCCAAGGCCCCGGAGCAAATGCAACTAGGCCAGTTGCAGTACCCCTTTGTGGCCTACGGCCGCCCGGCGGTGCCAGGTCAGCAAACGGTACTCATCAAGAACGCTACCGTCTGGACTAGTGAGGCCCAGGGCAAGCTGGAAAACACCGATGTGCTGCTGCAAAACGGCAAAATTGCCAAGATCGGGCGCAACCTCTCCGTGCCCAGTGGGGGGCGCTCCATCGATGGCACCGGCAAACACCTCACGCCCGGCATTATCGATGAGCACTCCCACATTGCCATTTCCGAAGGCGTAAACGAAGGCACCCAGTCGGTAACTAGTGAAGTGCGGATTGGCGACGTGGTAGATGCTGAGGACGTGGACGTGTATCGCGACCTGGCCGGTGGCGTAGTGGCCGCCCAACTGTTGCACGGCTCAGCTAACCCCATCGGGGGGCAGTCGGCGCTGATTAAGCTGCGCTGGGGCCAGACCGCCGAGCAGATGCAGATTAAGGGCGCGCCCGGCTTCATCAAGTTTGCCCTCGGCGAAAACGTGAAGCAGAGCAACTGGGGCGAGGCCAACGTGCTACGCTTCCCACAAACCCGCATGGGCACCGAGCAGGTGTTTGTAGATGCCTTCACGCGAGCCAAAGAGTACGAGCAGGAGTGGAAAGCCTGGAACAAGCTCGGCAAGGCCAAGCAGAAGAAAGGCGAGGCCCCGCGCCGCGACCTAGAGCTAGAGGCCCTGGTGGAAATCCTGAATCAGCAGCGCTTCATTACCTGCCACAGCTACGTGCAGTCGGAGATTAACATGCTGATGAACGTGGCCGACCGCATGAACTTCAAGGTGAACACCTTCACCCACATTCTGGAAGGCTACAAAGTGGCCGACAAGATGAAGCAGCACGGCGTGAATGCCAGCACGTTCTCCGACTGGTGGGCCTACAAGAACGAAGTGCGCGACGCTATTCCGTATAACGCCGGCATCATGCACAACGCAGGTCTGAACGTAGCCATCAACTCCGATGATGCCGAGATGAGCCGCCGCCTCAATCAGGAAGCGGCCAAAATTGTGAAGTACAGTGGCCTATCGGAAGAAGATGCGCTGAAGCTGGTGACCATCAACCCGGCCAAAATGCTCCACCTCGACAAGAACATGGGCAGCATTAAGGAGGGCAAAGACGCCGACGTGGTGCTCTGGAGCGACAACCCCCTGAGCATCTACGCTCACGCGGAGCGCACCTTCGTGGATGGCCGCCAGCTGTTTGACGTGGAAAGCGACCAGCAGATGCGCCAGGACATGCAGAAGGAACGCCTACGCATTGTGCAGAAAATGCTGGAAGCCAAGAAAGGCGGCGCTCCCACGCAAATGCCCTCGGCCCGTCCCAACAAGCACTTCCACTGCGACACGCTGGGCGAAGACAAAGAGTTGGATCAGTAAGTGGCCTAGGCCACTCGACTTACACTAAAAAACGCACGTCACGCTGAGCTTGTCGAAAGTTCTACCGCTGGCTAACTACTGGCCTAGCGAAACGAGAACCTCTTTTGAGCCCAGCTAAACAGGATAACTCATACACATCATGCGTATTTCCGCATTACTTTTTTCTCTAGGCCTGCTCACGGCCGCGCCCGCGCTGGCGCAGGTGCCGGCGCCGGCTCCGCCCCAGAGCAAGCCCATGCTGCTCGTGGGCGGCACCCTGCACGTAGGCAACGGCACGGTAGTTCCTAACGCCGCCGTGGCTTTTGACAAGGGCAAAATCACGTACGCTGGCGCCCAAAGTGGTTTCAGTCAGGATAAAGCTGGCTACGAAGTGGTAGACGTGAAGGGCCAGGAAATTTACCCCGGCCTGATTTTGCCTAACACCACGCTAGGCCTCACCGAGGTAGAATCTATCCGGGCTACCGTGGATGAGCGCGAAGTAGGCATTCTAAACCCAAACGTGCGCAGCATCATCGCCTACAACACCGACTCCGACATCCTGCCCACCGTGCGCACCAATGGAGTGCTGCTGGCTCAGGTGACGCCCCGCGGGGGCATGCTCTCGGGCCAGAGCAGCGTGGTGCAACTCGATGCTTGGAACTGGCAGGATGCCGCCGTGAAAGCCGACGACGGCCTGCACCTGAACTGGCCCCAGATGGTCATTAAAACCAACCCCTCGGAGGACCCCAAGCAGGTGGAAACCCGCGAGAAGAACCGCACCGATCAACTGCGGCAACTGGAAGGTCTGCTGACCGAAGCCAGCGCCTACCGTCAGCAGCCCACCTCGCGCAAAGAAAACCTGCGCCTGACGTCATTGGCCGGCTTGTTTGATGGCTCCAAGACCTTGTTCATTCATACCGATTACGGCAAGGAAATCGTGGAGTCGGTGCGGTTTGCCAAGCGCTTGGGCGTGCAGAAGGTGACGCTGGTAGGCGCCCGCGACGCCTGGATGATGCTCGACTTCCTGAAGCAGAACGATGTGGCCGTAGTTCTTTCCCGCATTCACGCCCTGCCCCGCCGCGAGGGCGACGACTACGACCTACCCTATAAGCTGCCTAGCCTGTTGCAGCAAGCCGGCGTGCGGTTCTGCCTAGATTATGAAGGCGACCAGGAGACCTCCGGTTCTCGCAATCTGGCCTTTATTGCCGGCACGGCCGCTGGCCACGGTCTCACCAAAGAGCAAGCCCTCACGGCCGTAACGCTAAGTCCCGCCCGCATCCTGGGCCTCGATAAAGACTACGGGTCTTTGGAAGCTGGTAAAAGCGCTACGTTGGTAGTCAGCCGCGGCGACCTACTCGACATGCGTACCAACGACGTGACTCAGGCCTACATCGACGGCCGGGCCTTCCGCCTCGATACCAAGCAGACATATCTGCGCGACAAGTTCAAAGCCAAGTACGGACAGCGCTAGGCCAGTAGCACCACTTTGGGAACAACGGGAATTGCTGGTGTGCGCCGGCGGTTCCCGTTATTCTTTTGTAGCAAGGCGCGTAAAACAGAACTTTGTTGAATACAAGTAGGTTAAGGGGCGAATATTTAAATATAGCACGTCTTGTATCTTTGGATGCTTTTGGGAAAACTGTAACTTTCTATTCGGCCAAAATAGAGACAGTTGGTTTTTCCTCCGGCTGCACTCGTGAAGTTGAGAATGTAAGAAGTGGTTGCCCGATGGTTCCGGAAGTTTCTGCCTGCTAAATACACACACCTATGCCCACCTCTAATCAGATTCCTTTATTGCTTGTTGATGACCATCCGGTGGTGGTAGAGGGCTTAAAAGCGTTGTTGCGCTCGGAAGTAGATTTGCCCGTGGCGGCCCAAGCCTACAGCGGTGATGAAGCCCTTGATGTTTTAAAGCAGCACCCCGAAATACGGGTAGCAGTGCTTGATTTAAACATGCCCGGTATGACGGGCGTGGAGCTGGCCTACACTATCCGGCAAACCTATCCCCAGATCAGAATCTTAATCTTGAGCATGTTTCATGACCACGCTTCGGTGGCGGAAGTGTTAGAAGTAGGCTGCGCGGGCTACGTCTTGAAGACTGCCTCCAAGGCTGAGCTGTCGGGTGCTATTCGGGAGGTTGCGGCGGGCCGCACGTATTTCAGCAGTGAGGTGGCCGCTACCGTATTGCAAAACATCCAGATTCCGGCTTCCCGGGGGCAGATCAAGGAAGCCCGTGCTTCGGAGCTGACCAACCGCGAGCGGGAAATTTTGCAGCTCATTGCCCGCGAGTACTCCAACTCTCACATTGCCGAGACACTTTTCATTAGTGAACGGACGGTGGAGACGCATCGCAAAAACATCCTTACCAAAACCAATTCCAAGTCGGTGGTGGGCCTCATCCAATACGCTTTGCGCAACCGACTTATTTCCTAAGCGCACCATCCCCTGCAACCAACAAGTAGGATGGCAGCCAAATAGCTCAGCTAAAACACGGTAAGTAGAAGCTACGGCGTCAATAACTGTGCTGCGTTATTTTAGTCACCTTATCGTCACTTTGATCAGCAAGCACCTCCGGATAGGCCTAGGCCACAGCCGGAGGTGCTTGCTTTTTGTGCCCTGTTAGGAAGTAGGATAATTCTGAGTAAGATATGGTTGTAGCAATATGTGACAGTCTGGCTAAAACACGTCAGTAAATTGTGAAATAGGTTTTTATAAGATAAACATGTGAAAAACAGAAGAATAATATTTCCAATAAAAAGTCAACAGTATCCCATTTTGAGATTGGAAGGGGTATCCGTGCTGGCACGGAGACTAAAATACGGGGTGCTACGGATTTACATTATAGTAAGAAAGAATATATCTTAGCAACGTTCAATATGATGATGGTTTCATCATAGTGGCGCTAAAAGAATAGTCTGCTTACGCTTCCCAAAAAGATACAGTACTCCGCTTTTTCACAGCTTCACAAACACGTATTGCTCATCACTATGGCTTCTAAAATCCTCTCCTTCATCTGTCATGTTCCTGGTACCATGCCTGGCTCATATCCAGCAGTACCTACTTCCTCTAGCCGCAACGCCGACCGTAAGGCAGAACCCAAGTCGGCAGGTGGGCATTTTACGGCTATTTATGAAAATGAGCGCTTCGTTCGTTTCAAGTACATCAGCAACGCTAGCTAAGTGGCTTATAGATAAAACGCTATACATATTACGTTAAAAGAAGCGCCGCTTTTCCCTTGGGTGGGAAAGCGGCGCTTTCTTGTGCGTGGCCGGTTGCGGTGCAGATTTCGGCTAACTTGCGCTTATGTCCATCCGTTCTGCGTGCATGACAAATACCGTCACTCGTTTTTTACTGCCTTTTCTGGCAGTGTGGTTGATAACTCTCTCGGCTGCCGGGCAGGCGACTTTCGTTCCGGATGCCAATGCCTGGTACGGCCTCATACCCCGGAGCAGTGGCCGCTCACTAGACATTGCTAATTCGTCTAACGAGGCAGGAGCAGCAGGCGTGCAGTGGGAGTTTACGCACTCCAATAGCCAGCAATGGCGCTTTGTGCCCGCCGCCACAGGCAGCGACTTTTACCGCATTGAGGCCCGCCACAGCGGCAAGTGCCTGACCCTGGAGGGAACCGATGAGAATGCCCCGCTTGTGCAGCGCCCCTGGACGGGCAGCTTCTACCAGCAGTGGAAGCTGATTCCTTCGGGGCCGTTGGGGAGCTTTATGCTGGTCAGCCGCGGCAACGACAAGTGCATTGCGCTGGCCGCCGCCGACAAGTTTAACGGGACGCCGATTGTAGGCCAGCGCATCTTGAACCGGGCTTCGCAGCAGTGGAAGCTGTTTAAGCTGCGCCTGAACGTTGACCCTCGCCAGCCAGGATTTGGTAGGCCAGAGCCATTAATGAGCCTGAATACGCCCAGCGGCAATGAGCTTCAGCCGGTGCCCACTCCCGATGGCAAAACGCTTTATTTCGTGCGTACACGCTATTCCGGCAACACAGAGGGCGTAGCCGAGTCGGGAGATATTTGGGTGAGTACGGCGCCGGCTGCCAACTCTAACTGGTCACCTGCTACCCGCCTCGATGCCCTAAACACTCCCCAGCACAACGGAGTGATGGCGGTGGTAGGGGCCAATGGTGAGTCGTTGGTGGTGCGTGGGCGCTACGAGCGCGACGGCAGCTACCGCGACGAAAGTCTGAGTAAAGTGGCGCGTAGCCTGCCAGGCAAAGGAGTGCGTCCGGTAGCGCAAATCATTCCGAATTACTACTCTGCCGGGCCGGCCACCTCATTCTACATGACCCCCGACGAGAAGTTTCTACTGCTCTCGCTGGAGCGCGGCGACTCGCAGGGCGGCAACGACCTGTACCTCTGCCGTTCTACCGGCGAGAATGCCTGGAGTGAGCCCATAAGTTTGGGCGACGTAGTAAACTCTCCGGGCTACGACTTTGCTCCCTGGCTGTCGGCGGACACCAAAACCTTGTATTTCAGCTCTTACGGGCACGCTGGCTTCGGTAACTCAGATATTTTCGTGAGTCAGCGGCTCGACGACTCCTGGACGCGGTGGTCGGAGCCTCGCAATGTGGGTGCCCCATTAAATGGGCCTGGCTTTGATGCTTATCTGGCTCTTTCCGCCGATGGCAAGCAGGCCTTTTACGCCTCGGCACCCACGCCCAACAGCCCTGCCGATTTGTTCCGGACGGCCGCGGGCGTAGCTCCTACAGATACCACACAAGCGCCACCACCCGCCGTCCCCGTAAATCCAGCCGTGGCAGCCCGCATTCTGTTCACTGGCCGCACCCTCGATGCTAAAACCCGGCAGGGCCTAGGCAGTGAGGTAAAAGCTATTCGATTAGGCAACGAATTGGCGTTTAACGCTACGGCCCGCACCGAGAGTACCGGTGGAGCCTTCCAAATGACCCTGCCGCCGGGTAGCTACCGGTTGCTGGCAACGCGTGCCGGCTACCTGACTGCTACCGATACTATTACGCTCACGGCGGGCTCCCTGAGCCGGGAACTGCTGCTGGTGCCAGCCGCTGTAGGCTCTAGCCTTGAGCTGCCCACGCTCATCTTCGCGCAGGGGAAGTACAGCCTGCTGCCCGCTTCCTACACCGAGCTGAACCGCCTGGCGCGCACCCTGCAGGATAACCCCACGGTAAACATCCGCCTGGAGGGCCACACCGATAACCAGGGCGACGCTAAGCTTAACCAGCAGCTCTCGGAAACCCGCGTGGCCGAAGTGAAGCGCTACCTCGTGATGCGGGGTGTAAGCGAAAGTCGTATCAGCACAATTGGATACGGCGGCAGCCGCCCCCGCGCCAGCAACGACAAAGAAGAAACCCGCAAGCTTAACCGCCGGGTAGAGTTCACCATCACTAAGTAGCGTACTCCTAGGCCACTTGGTGGTCTTCTGCTATTACCCGTTTCAGCTCCGGCCGCTGGGCTCCCGCGTAGTTGTAGATAACTGCCGCGGTGCCCGCCGCCGGAGCTGAGTTCGTTTGTAAAACGGAGGAAGCTGCCTCTGCGTATCGGGGGCGAGGAGGAGCGACCGTAAACGCAGCTTCTCTGCTTCGTTATATACTGGCCTAGCCAGCCGGTTTACCTCCCCTAATCACCTGATTTGCTATGCGCGCCCTTATTCAGCACGAGGCTGTTCTGCCCGATTTGCCCTCGGCTTCCGGAATTGAAGTAGTGGGGGAGGTGGCCTACATCATCGGCGACGATTCGCCCTTCCTGTATCAGCTGAATGCGGCGTCGTTGGCAGCCGGAGAACGGACGTCGTTGTTTGAAACGGCCCATTTTAGCACAGGGCGCATTCCCAAAGACCTCAAGTTGGATTTGGAGTGCCTGACGGTTATTAACACGCCGGGCGCTGACGCAGGCCTACTGCTGCTGGGCTCGGGGGCTACATCGGCGCGGGAGCAGGGCTTTTGGGTAACTCTGCCCTCGGGTGCCAAAACTGGTTCTACGGTGTACCCGGTGGCGTTGAGCGGGTTGTATGCGGCCCTGCGCCAGCATTTGCCCGCTGGCATCACCCTTAATCTGGAAGCAGTAGCCGCTACCACTACGGAGCTGCTTATTTTTCAGCGGACGGTGGGCTCAGCGGCCGGCAATTTGGCGTTTCGGCTGCCGCTGCCCCAGGTGTTGCACTACTTACAGCACCAGACGCAGGCAGTACCGCCCATCCGAACGCAACTGTACCAGCTACCTACCATCGAAGGGAAACCGGCGGGTTTTTCGGGCGCTACTTGGTTTGAGAATCAGCTATTCGTGACAGCCTCCGTGGAAGACACCCAGGATGCCGTGCAGGATGGGGCGGTCTTAGGCTCGTTGGTTGGAATTATAGACTTGAGCAAATCCTCCACTAAACCCGTACCGGTGGCGCTGGCCCGCCTAGAACTACCCACTGGGCAGGCCTACCGGGGCAAGGTGGAAAGCGTAGCCGTACGGCGGCGCGTAGGCCAACGCACCTACGAACTCCTGCTCGTCACCGACGACGACCAGGGCGGCTCTACCGCCGTAACCGCAGTTCTGACCGTGTAAAAGGCAATGGTAACGGGGCACTTAGCCCCAACTGCGGGTGCAGTGCCGCGGAAAGAAATGCTCAATTGCCTGGGAATTGAATGGCTCCTTCTGCTGTTAAGTAGCCAGAGTTGCACGGGGCTTTCGCTCAGCTTTTTACGCTGTTGTCTAGCTCTGAGTATGTACCCGGTACATAGGCTACTCGAAGTCATTTGTTCTTTCCGCCAATATTGCCCGCATGATTGTTTTTGAGACTCGTTTTCTTTATCCCGTAAGTGCCGTTCGGCTGCAGGAAGAAGAAGGGATTCTGCCCGCTGAGTTTTTACAGAGTATTGCCACCCTGCGGCCTTTCCTGGAGAAGGAAAAGGCGTATGGAGAAGTCAGTTCTACGAGTGTGCTTTCGCCGCGCGGGCGCCAATTGGTCATCTACTACCGCAAAACCTACTCGCCGGATGCCGGCTTTGTGGTAGAAATTCTTGAGGCTGAAGTTGTCCAGGCGCAGTCACTCACCCAAGTGGCCTAGCGAATAAGCACGAGCCGCAACCAGCAATGGCCCTGTCAACCCGGTTGGGACCGGAGTGGCAGGGCCATTATCTGTTTCTAGGCCACTATAACGCGGCAGCTAACTGTTGATTCGCTCTAGCAGGCATCGGGGCCGGTGGGGGAGCCTAAAGAAACGGCATTGAGCTGTTGGCGGGCCAGTTGCCAGCCCGGCAGAAAGCGGTCCATCAGGCCCCAGAAACGGGCATTGTGGTAGCGCTCATGCAGATGCACCAGCTCGTGCACCACCACGTACTCCAGACAGTGGGTGGGGCGCTTCATCAGCTCCAGATTCAGCCAGATGCGCTGAGCGCTAATATTACAAGTGCCCCAGCGGGTTTTCATTTGCTTGATGGCCCAGGCGGGCTCCGGTACGCCCACCACCCCCGACCACTGGCGCACCATAGCTGGCAGCTGCTCCTTTAGCTTCTCCCGGTACCAGGCGTTTAGCACTTTGGTGCGCTGCTCTTGAGTGCTGCCCTCGCGCACCCACAGCGTTAGGGTCTGCTCGGCCTCCAGCAGCTCTATCCAGGGCCGACCACTGGTTAGGAGAACGCGCAACGTGTAGCCGCGGCCCTGGTAAAAGTGCGTTTCGCCCGAAGTGTACTCCAGCGCAATAGGTTTCTCGCGGGCCTCGAAGCGAGTCTGGTGCTTCTCAATCCAGGCTCTCCGCGCCAGTACCATCTCCCGAATGGCAGCGTCGGGGGTGCGCAGGGGAGCCGCTACCCGCACCCGCCCGCCGTGGGCATACACCGTCAGGCGCAGGGTGCGAATATTTTTACGGACTATTTCTACCCGCAGATTGTCGATGTGTAATTCAGGCATACGAGGCAATCTGCTAACTATTTTTTGGCTGACCAAACGCGCGGTGAGCCGCTAGGCCAGTAGCTTACCGATCAGCTACGCCCCCGAATGGCCACTGCAAGTGGGAGCAAGTACCTATCTTTCACTTTCCTCCATCCTTCCATCCGCGTTTAGGTAACCAGCATGCATCACATCATTTATATGAGCCGGGGCACCCAGGCAATGTCCGATGACCAGCTGCGCACGCTGCTGCAGCAAGCCCGCGCCGCCAATGAAGAGCAGAACATTACAGGCGCCCTGGTGTACGGCGATGGTCAGTTCATGCAAATTATTGAAGGCGAAGAGTCGGTGCTGGCGGCGCTGTACGCCAAGCTGCTTGCTGATCCGCGCCACACAAGCGTGGTGAAGCTGGCAGATAAGCAAGTGGGCCAACGCAGCTTCGGCGAATGGTCGATGGGGTTCCGGCCGGTGTCGGCGGAGGATTTCGCGGAACTCACGGGCTACGTTGAGCCTGATAAGCTCGATCTGAGCGCGCCTGGGCTGAGCGCCGCCGATGCTCTGCTCCTGCAAATGATGAAAGTGTTCGTGCTAACCCCGTTGAAGAACTAAGTGGCCTAGACGGTACCTCTAACCTTAGAGCAAGAGACACCAGCACAAGTGATAAAGCCGCGGATAGTAGGCAGGTTCGCCTACTACAGAACGTCACACTAACTCGTTATGTCAAGCGAAGTAGCGACATCTCGCGTGGTGCCTATGCAGTGGGAATCAACTAGCCTAGAATAGCCTGAGTAGCCCTTCGCTCAAGCGCAGGCAGGAGCTTACCGCTAGGCCACTGGTTCATGCGTGAGAAGATCTGCCTGCATCAGGAGTATGTGCTGAGAGAGTTGCTAGCATGCTAGAGACTGGCAGACTCTTTGGCATTCTCACGTCGGCAGCATTTTAAGTGTCGGATACAACCATTAGGGGAGCACACCGCTCTCCTGACTGGCTATGCCTTTATCCTTCACTTTCAACTATTCCTTATGCTCGTTCGTCACGCTGCTTTCTGTGGACTATTGTTAACCGCCCCGCTCGTGGGGCTTGCCCAAACTACCAAGCCGGCGCCGCCTCGGTTTTATGTAGGACTGTCTGCCTACACCAGCGCATACCAGCGGGCCAGTCGTCAGTTCGGGAAAAATCAGCTACTACCCTTGCAGGCTACGGTGGGCTACCAACTCACTCCGCGGTGGGCCGTGCAAACCGGACTGGCCTACAACGTAGGCAAAGGCGTGTTCTCGGGCACTTCCTACGACTTCGATGGTAGTGTGCGCGGCGACTACCGGGCAGCTTTCCGGACCTCTACGCTGTCCCTTTCGGCGCTGGGGCGCTACACGCTCACCCGTACGCCCATCCACCGCTTCCAGGTAGATCTGTTGGGCGGCGTCACGATGGAACACCGAACTTCCAGATCCTCCGGCTTCAGCCCCGACAACACCCAACCTGGCGGCATCAGTACTTACAATACAAGCTGGCGCGGCACCTCTTACCTGCTGACCTTCGGCCCCAGCCTGCGCTACCGCGTGAGCCCCAAAGTAGACCTAGTAGGGGAGGGCACTATGAACGTTAACATGGAGACCTTGCGCGACTTAACAACTTCTGGCGCCCTAGGCGTGCGCTACCGATTTGGGCGGTAGAGGTGCAAATACTCTTTTCGCACCCATTACCACACAGCTAGGCTATTTCTGGGCGGCATACTGGCCTAGCCAGAGGAAACAGTTGCTATTTTCTGTGGAACGACAGGTGATAGTTGCGCGCAGATCAGATTAAGCTATACACTCCAGCTGCTTCAGCTGTTTTCTGCCCTATTCTTCTTGTGACATCCATGGAAACTCCCTATAACCTCATTAAACAAGCGTATGCGGCGTTCAACGCCCGCGACATTCCTATAGTCCTCGCTACGCTTCACCCGCAGGTGCGCTGGTCGAGGGCCTGGGAGGGAGACTACGCCACAGGCCACGACGAAGTGCGGAGTTATTGGCAGCGCCAGTGGCAGGAGCTAGACCCGCACGTTGAGCCCACGAATATCCGCGAGCGGGCTGATGGGAGATTAGAAGTTGCAGTGCAGCAGCTAGTGAAGGATAAACAGGGAAAAGTAATCTTCGAGGGCCCCATAAAGCATGTTTACACCCTACAAGACGGGCTACTACAGCAAATGGACATTGAGCACGTGTAGCAACTAGAGCTAGAAAGGCTACCGCTTGGCTCTCAATAAAGATGATTCAGTAGGAGGGCTTCCCTGCTAAAATGCCAAAAGCTCGAAAGGGCCGCTTCAGTTTTATTGAAGCGGCCCTTTCGAGCTTTTGGCAGGCGTTACACCTGTACTGTACCCAGAGCCGGGGTCGAACCGGCACATCTTTCGATATCGGTGTTTGAGACCGACGCGTCTACCGATTCCGCCATCTGGGCATCTCGTTCCCACAACTCAGGAACGGGTGGCAAACTTAGTGAGACTTTCTTTAATGCGCAACAAATAGCGCTTTTTGAGATAATAAGTTCGGATTTGCTGTAGGGCTTGGGGGCGCGTATCCACGGGTAGTCCCTCATAGCCAGCTAGTACCGGCTCAATACCCGCATCGAGGGCATCAGATAAATCTTTTACGTCGGTTTCTACGCGCTGCATAATTTCGGGGTCGGGCTCAAACTCCAGCTCCATGAGCTGCTCGTTAAGATCCATTACCTCCATCAGGAAATCAGGGGGCAGTTCCTGCTTGCCTTCTTCCAGCAGTCCGTGCCGGCCTAGGATGTAGGCCATGCGCTGATCGGGGTCGGAGAGGGTGCGGTAGGCGTTGGTATTGAGCGTGGCTAGGTGCAGGATTTCCTGCTGGCGCTCCGGGGTGGCCGTCGCGTGAAAATCGGGGTGATACTCGCGGCTGAGGGCGTAGTACTTGCGCTTGAGGGCGGCCTCATCGGGGCGGAAGGTCTCGGGCAACTCGTAGAATTCGAAGTAGTCGGTAGTCATGATGGATCTGGAGGGAGGAAGCAAAACCGCTAAAGTGCCCTACGGCGTTCGGCTAGGTTCGGGTGAGTTGTATAAGCCGGCAGCCGGCGGTTTGTTTGCCGAGAGCAAGGGCAAGAGCACGCAGAGAGTGGCCTAGAAAGGGGAGGGGTGAGCTGAAAGGACGTCATTCCGAGCGCAGCCGAGGAATCTTGCGTGCTGACTCTGCACATAATCAAACTGGCCTAGAGCACTGGTCCAGCACGTCATCTGAGCAAAGCGAAGGATCTTACCACGCCAGCACGAGGTACTAGGCCAGCCGGTCTTGCCTGATAAGGTCCTTCCTTAGTCAGGATGACGTGCTTTTGGTGTGGGTTAATTTAGCAACGTCAGCACGCGAGATGTCTCGACAAGCTCGACATGACGTTCACTTTTTTTCAGGTCCTTTCCTGGGCCGGGTAGTATCTCTAGGCCAGGTCGGCGGGGAGGGTGGCGGCTTCTACGCGGTGCACGGAGAAAGCAGCGGGCGGAGCGGAGAACAGCTTCTTGGTGGCGGGCCACACCTGGCCAAACAGCTCGGAGCGGCGGTAGGCATTCAAGACATCAACGGAGTCCCAGTGGCTGTGTGTGCAGTACACGTAGGGCAGCTCCGCATCTTGCCACAGTTCGAGAAACCGGCACCCCGGCATCTGTCGGATCTGGTGCTCCGTCTGCCGAAAAATCTCCAGGAATTCAGGCACCCGCTCCGGGGCAAACGTCATGCGCACAATTCGAATCAGCATAGGAAAAAGCCGCTACTTTTCGGTACCAAAGAAGAGAAGCACTACCTGACACGGTGGCAGTAAGTACTTAACATAATATAAAAACAGTTAGCAAATCTGCTCCTGACTCAAATAAAGCAGGTTTTCAGTGACCTAAGCTTCCGTGGGGAAGCGCACATCTACCTGCGAGTCGAAGTAGAGGCCTAGTAGTTCGGAGGCGTTACCTTGGTTGATGCCAATGCACAGCTGGTCCTGGCTGTTGAAGATGCACACCACTTCGCCGGGAGGCGCGGCCTGAAAATGGGGGGCAATATCGCGCACCGTTTCGCGAGCGAAGTGGATGGTGCTGGGGCGGTTGCGGCCCAGCACTTCCACGGCCGTGCGGGTAATGTTGGTGATGAGGTTGCCGTAGTGGTCCACATGCACCACGTGGCCCGTGATGCGGTGGTCTTGGAGGCGCAACTGGCGGTTGAGGAGCTGGTAGGCCTCGGTGGTGATGGGACCCAGTTCCACGAGGGCGCCGCCCTTGGCCAGGTGCACGGCGGCGGGGGCCAGCAGGTCACGGGTGGGGGAGGCAGTGGCGTTGGTGCTGGCGCCCAGGCTCACGAGCTGCTCGGGCTTACCATCACAAAGCAGGGGCAGGATGCCGTTATCGGCCGAGACAAAGAAGTGGCCCTCGTGCTCGGCGGCGTGCCAGGCAGCCCGCGGAGCGCCCAAATCATTGACCCCAATCAGGTGCACGGTGCCCACCGGGAAGTCGCGAAATACCGCCGATAGAACGTGAACGGCGTGCGCGATGTTAAAGGGTTCAATGGCGTGCGAAATGTCCAGCACGGGAATGGCGGGGGCCAACTGCAGAATCCGGGCTTTTACTGCCGCAACATAATGGTCGCGGTAGCCAAAGTCAGATAGAAACGTAATCAACCCCATTGCCTAAAATTCTCAGTTATTCGTACTATTGCCAGAGGCCGTGTAAGGCGGCAAAAGTAGGCGTTTTGCTGCGAAATGGGAGAAATAAAGTCGGCCGGACTTTTGTTGTTCTCTCGTGGCGCGGCCGGGCAAAGCGCCGTTCCCTACTTCGATACCGGCAAATTTCTATTTCTTTCGTCACAAAATTCCCTCAGATTGGTCGAGAAAATCATAACGCTCGAAAACGTGTCCCTGGTTGAGTTTCTGGGGCCCGATAACCAAAACATCCGCCAGCTGGCGGCTGCTTTCCCCGGCAGTAAAATTATATCCAGGGGCAACGAGATTAAAGTACAGGGCCAGCCGGCCGTTATCAGCCGCATCAACGAAATTCTGTCGGCTCTGCTGGAGCATTACCACCAGTACGGGCAGATAACCGACAAAACGGTTTCGCAATACCTGAGCTCTGCCGACGAAGATCAGCAGGACCGTTTATTGGCGGCCTCGCCCGATGTTATCCTGTTTGGGGCCAAGGGCGGTATCATCAAAGCCAAAACTGCCAACCAGCAGCGCCTCGTGGATGCCGTACTGCGCAACGACTTGGTGTTTGCACTGGGGCCGGCCGGTACGGGTAAAACCTACATTTCGGTGGCGTTGGCCGTGCGGGCACTCAAGAATAAGGAGGTCAAGAAAATCATCATCTCTCGCCCCGTGGTAGAGGCCGGCGAAAGCCTTGGTTTCTTGCCCGGTGACATGAAGGAGAAGGTAGACCCCTACCTGCGCCCGATTTACGACGCGCTGGAAGACATGCTGCCCGCCGAGAAGTTCAAGCTCTATCTGGAGAACAAGACCATTGAAATTGCCCCCCTGGCTTACATGCGTGGCCGGACGCTGAACAATGCCTTTGTGCTGCTGGACGAAGCCCAGAACACCACGCCCTCGCAGCTCAAGATGTTCCTGACCCGGATGGGCCCCTCGGCTAAGGTGATGGTAAATGGCGACCGGAGTCAGATTGACCTGCCCACCAAGCAGAAGTCGGGTCTGATTCAGGCGTTGGACATTCTGAAGGACGTGAACGGCATCGGCTTCGTGGAAATGACCGCCGACGACGTAGTGCGTCACCGCCTTGTGAAGCAGATTGTGCAGGCCTACGACAAGTTTGATGTGCAGATGCAGAAGGACCAAGCTAACCGCCCGCCCCGCGAGTACCAGCCCTACCGCCGCCCCAACGGCCCCGGTATGGCCGCCGCTGACCCAGGCCGCCACCCCGATGCCCGCCGCGAGGATGATGGCATGCAGGACCTGCCTGTAAACCACGAGCAGCTCTAGCAGTTCGTTAGGCCACTATACCCGAAAAAAGCTGTTTCCCAAGGGAGCAGCTTTTTTCTTTTCTGCCCTACTTTCGCACGCTCACCCGGCCCACACCTGTCAGGCTGCTCTAGCCGTTACTTCCCAATAGCTTTTCCGCACATGAACGCCCAGCGCATCACTTCTCCCCAAGACCTCGACGCCGCTCTGGTTATTCGCAACATTGTGTTTGTGCAGGGCCAAAACGTGCCCGCCGACCTGGAAAACGACGCCCACGACCGCACCGACGCTACTCACTACCTGGCCCGCACCCCCGACGGCACCCCCTGCGGCACTGCCCGCTGGCGCCGCACCGACAATGGCGTGAAGCTAGAGCGCTTCGCCGTGCTGGAGCAGTTCCGCAACCAGGAGGCCGGCGCCGCCCTGCTTGCCAGCGTGCTACAGGACGTGCAAGCCGCCCACCCCGACGCGACAGTATACCTGCACGCCCAACTCCCCGCCGTGCGCTTCTACGAGCGCCACGGCTTCGAAAAATCCGGGGAGCCCTTCACAGAAGCCGACATCGTGCACTATAAAATGACCTGGAAGCGCCCAGCCTAGTAGCCTAGTATAAAACGGAGAGCAAGAACGACACTCCCCTCAGATGAGTAGGGGGTTGGGGAAGGCTGAACTGCTAGACCAACTACACCAGCCCGTCATGTTACAGCTAGTCTAGGCCACCGATTATGATGCCCCGTACTTCTGTCACTCAACAGAAGCGCGGGGCATTTGTATTGCCCCTGCTTTTCTGCATTTTGCTTAGGCTATTTGGGGCTGACTGATTTACAGTTGGTTCTGCAGATATACTGGTGTTTAATACAAGTGCAGTACATGATTAAGTGGGCTCCGTATGCCTTCGTGCGGCTGGTACTGCCCCTAATGGCGGGCATCCTGACCTACCTATACTTTGGCTCTGCGCTGCCGCCTATGCTGTGGGCCGTGACTGGCCTAGCGGCTCTTTTTATTACGGTACAGCTCTGGGCCGCACGTCAACCCCAACTGGGCGCTACTGATGCTGCCGGCTTGCTGGCCATTATTACACTATATGTGGCTGGTATCAGCCTTACTCAACAAGCCACGGAAAGTCGTGCCGCCAACCACCTAAACCGCTTCGGAAATCGAGTGGAGTTTTACCGGGCCGTGGTGGACGACTACACCGTGGTGCGGCCCGCTACCTACGCTACCACTGTGCGCGTGTCAGCGGTGCGGGTAGGAGGGAAGTGGCAGCCGGCGGTGGGCGGCATCCGCGTATCTATTCCACGCGACTCCAGCGTGGCGGCTCCGCAGTACGGCGACGTGTGGCTGGTGCGCGGGGCGCCCTCGATCAGCAAGCTGCCGCTCAACCCCGGCGAGTTTGACTACCGCCGCTACCTGGAGTACCACCAAGTGTATCACCAGCACTTCATCCACCCCGATCAGTACCGGCTCCTGGAAGTGGCCCCGCCCAGCTTGTGGCGCGCAACTGCCATGCGGGCAGCGCGGGTGCTGGATGGTGTGTTTCGAGAATACGTGCACGAGAAGCGGGAGTATGCCCTGGCCTCGGCGCTGGTGCTGGGCATTAAGGATGAGGTAGACCAAGCCACCAAACAAGCCTACGCCAACACCGGCACCACCCACATTATGGCTGTATCGGGGTTGCAGGTGGGGCTGCTGTTTGCGGCCGTTACGTGGCTGCTAGGCTTTGTGCCGGGCCGGCGCGGGCCGTGGTTTCGGCTAGTGGCGGCGCTGCTCGGGCTGGCCGTTATCTGGAGCTACGCGTTTGTGACGGGGCTATCGGCCTCAGTGTTACGGGCCGCCGTGATGTTCACATTCCTGATTCTAGGCCAGTCGGTAGGGCGTCGCGCCAACATGTTCAATATGCTGGCGTTGGCAGCTTTCGTGCTGCTCTGCTACGATCCGTATTTGCTCTGCGACGTAGGTTTTCAACTCTCGTTTTTGGCGGTGCTCAGCATTGTGTATTTGCAGCCACGGATTGTGGCTTGGCTGGAGCCGCGGGAGTATTTCTTGGATCGGCAGCGACCCTGGCAGCCCAGAACGGTGCAGCGGCTGTGGGTCGCTACGGGCTGGCTGACCGATAAAATCTGGCAGGCCACGGCGCTTTCCCTGGCGGCGCAGGTGGCTACCTTTCCACTAGGCCTCTACTACTTCCATCAGTTTCCGCTGGGCTTTCTGTTCTCCAACCTGGTGGCCGTGCCCATTTCCAGTGGGGCTGTGTACGTGGGCCTCTTGCTGCTGGTATTGAAGGGACTTGTGGCCTGCGTAGGCCTAGTATCCGGCAGCTTAGCGACCCTACTTGACTGGGTGCCGCGTGGAGTGGCCTACGTGTTTGAGCACCTGATCTGGATGTTCAATGAATACATCTTCTGGATTGGCCGCCAGATGCCCGGTGCTCTCATTTCGGGCATTCACATAACGGCCGCGCAAGCCTGGCTGATTGTGGCCACAATTTTAGCGGTGCTCGTGTTCTTTGCCGCTAAACGACTCGTCTGGCTTGGGGTAGCGTGCACCTTGCTAGGCTTGTTTGCGAGCAGCCGGGTGTGGGCGGCCCGCCAACTTGCGCCCGATAAGCAACTACTAGTCTACAGCATTCCGCGCCGCTCGGTGCTGGGCTTCTGGCACGGGGCCTCCGCCGATATTGTGCCACTTGATTCTCTGCCCCTCACGGAAACGGAACGAACCTACCGCATTGTGCCCGGTAGTATTCTGCGCGATGCCCGGCGGGTGAGCTATTATCCGGGCTGGCGGGGGGCGCCGGTGCCAGTTCTAGTAGGCGAGCCCGGACTTACCTTAGCAACCTGGCACGGGGTGCGGCTGGCTATTGTAAGCAGCCAGCTCAGTGCAGCTCGTCGGCCTACGCCCGTTGAGGTGGTGGTGCTGAGGCGCAACCCTCGGATTCGGGCGGAAGAGTTGGCAGAAATTTTTGGCTCCGCGGCGGCCGTGGTATTCGATTCTTCCTGCAAGAGTTGGTACGTAGCTCGGCAAAATTCTGCGCTGCAGGCCGCTGGTTTTCAGACATATGATGTTACGGCACAGGGCGCTTTCGTCGTGCAGCCGCCAAGATAGGGAGGGCGCCGCCGCGCGTTCACCGAAACTTCTGAGCCCTTCCCTACGCTATAGACTTTATTAGTAAGAGAAATTTTGCTGATTAGTAGCATGTACGCTTCTTAATCTCAGCGCAGGTAGTGGGCTCGTGTAGCTTGCTTCGGTGCTGCCTCCTTTCACCGCTTCTGCAACGCCCATGACCATGGATAACATGCCTACTCAGGAACTGGAAGACCTGCGCTACATTCGCTACGAGGCCCAGGACTCCATTGGCTATATCACTCTAAACCGCCCCGACAAACGCAACGCGCTCAACGCCGACGTGGTGACGGAGCTTAAGCAGGCCTTTGAGTTTGCCGAAGATGACGAAGCCTGCAAGGTAATTGTGCTGCGGGCCGAAGGCGACGTATTCTGTGCCGGGGCCGATCTGGCCTACATTCAGGAGTTGCAGAGCTTTGGCTACACCGATAACCTAGCTGACTCTACCCACCTTATGCAGCTCTTTCACCAGATTTACACCCTGAACAAGGTGGTGGTGGCCGAGATACAAGGCCATGCGCTGGCCGGTGGCTGTGGCCTAGCCACCATCTGCGACTTCGCGTTTGCGACCCCCGAGGCCAAGTTCGGCTATACGGAAGTGAAAATTGGGTTCTTGCCAGCTATTGTGAGCGTATTCTTGCTCCGCAAGATTGGCGAGGCCCGTACCAAGCAACTGCTACTCACCGGCGACGTTATTTCGGCCCATACCGCGCAGGAATTTGGCTTGATTAATTTCTTAGTGCCAAGGGAAGAACTTTCCGCTAAGGTGCGGCAGTTTGCGCGCCGCTTGTGCGTTGAAAACTCGGCTCAGAGCATGGAGCTAACCAAAGAAATGCTGGCCCGCATTCCTGAAATGCCCCTGGAAGATAGCTTGCGCTATACGGCTCAGCTCAACGCCGAGGCTCGCGGTACCCTTGACTGCCGTCGTGGAATTGCCGCTTTCCTCAGCAAGGAGAAAATCACCTGGGACAACTAAGTAGTAGTAGTAGAGCGATAGATAAGCTAAGCCCCGCCGGGAGTCAGCGTCAGCTGCCCTTGGGTGGGGCTTGTGCTTTACTGGTCAGTTAGATATTTAGTGGGCTCCTGCGCTAAATAGGGCAATGGTGTGGCAGAAGCTCTCTATCTTTCCTCGTTAAAATTTTTCAAACTTCTCAAGTTCCTCCGTAGTTAGACCTGTATGACAACGCTGGCAGCCGTGGCCGTTACGACGGCTACCTTTCTCGGGATGGAGTTTGTGGCGTGGTTTATGCACCGCTTTGTGTTGCATGGGCCCTTGTGGTTTTTGCACCGCTCCCACCACGTCCGTCATCCGCATACGTTTGAACGCAACGATTTTTTCTTTCTGTTCTACGGTTCTCTGTCGATGCTGCTGATAATTTACGGCTCCGACAGCAAAGATTTTCGGTACTGGATGGGAGTGGGGATTGCTGCCTATGGCACGCTCTACTTCTTCGTGCATGATGTGCTAATTCACGGCCGGATGCGGTTTTGGCGGAAATCGCGCAATACCTATCTGCGGGCCCTGAACATGGCGCATAAAGTGCACCACAAGGCCACTTCCCGTGACGGTTCTGAAGAATTTGGGTTGCTATGGGTGTCTCCTAAGTATTTTTTGCTGGCCCTGCGCAAGCCTGCCCCCACCCGGGTGCTGCGCCAGCGGCCTGGTTCGGTGAGTAACGTTTAAGTAGAGAGGGTAAACGAACGTGGGACATTTTTCCATCAGCGACTTAGAGCAGCTGTCTGGCATCAAGGCGCATACCATCCGGATTTGGGAGCAGCGATACGGCATTCTCAGGCCCGTGCGCACCGCCACCAATATCCGCACCTACTGCGACGATGACTTACGGCGCTTGCTCAATGTGGCTACGCTTTATAATCGGGGGCACCGTATCTCCCGCATTGCGCAGCTTTCAGAGCAAGAGTTGGCAAAAGCCGTTATATCCTGCGATGAGGATGGCAATAACTGTTGCCAACAGGTAAACTCTCTGTTAGCCGCCATGCTGCGCATGGATGAGCCCCAATTGAGCTGCCTGATGAACCGGGCCGTATGTAATATGGGCTTCGAGGACGCCATTTTGCACGTGGCCTACCCCTTCCTGCAACGCATCGGGGTTATGTGGCAAGCTGGTAGCGTAAATCCGGCCCACGAGCACTTGGTTACCAACTTGCTGCGCCAAAAGATTATGGCGGGCATTGATAACCTAGCCCCGGCGCAACCCGCTGAAGTAAAACGTTGGGTGCTATTTCTGCCAGAAGGGGAAATGCATGAGCTGGCTCTTCTGTTTATGAATTACGTGCTACGGGTAAGAGGCCACCACGTATTGTACCTCGGCCAGAACTTGCCCATTGCGGAGTTAAAAACCATCAACGAGACGTACCAGCCTTTTGCCCTGTGCACTGTGATGACCGCCGTGCCAGAGCGCGACCGGGTGCAGGAATTTATTGATGAACTGGAGCAAGTATGCCCAGACCGCATGATGTTTCTGTACGGACCCCTGGTACAACAAGAAAATGTACGACTACCGTTTAACGCGGTAAAAGTGAGGTTGATGACTGATTTTATCTCGTTGGTCGAGGAAATGACTCCATCCCCGGTGTGCTATACTCTGGAAATGGCAAAAACTTAACACACAGTTGTTGAACGAACTCAAGGCCTGACCGTAAGCTTCCAAAGCTTTCGTCAGGCCTTTTCTATGGGCTGCAGTTTAGCTGTTGCAACCTGTGGTATTAATACAAGTAATTGCGTTATGTGCTGACAGACAAAAAGTTATATATTGAACGGGTGATGTGCCCTAGGATGTGGGGTGGGTAGGAAAAATAAATGTGTGAGGGAAGACGACTTTCAAAAACCCTCGTATATTTGTTTAACTTTTTGCCACGAAAAGCTAAACAGTATGACCTCTTTGGAATTCACCAACCAAGTACAGAAGATTTCTTACTCTCTAAAGCCCGTGGCGATGAACCTGACCCGCGACGCCGACGATGCAAAGGATCTTGTGCAGGAAACCCTGCTCAAAGCGCTGCTCAACAAGGACAAGTTCAAGGCGGGCACCAACTTGAAGGCATGGTTGTACACCATCATGCGCAACACCTTCATCAACAACTACAATAAGATTACCAAGCGCAATAGCAATATTGATAGCACTGAGTATTTCCAATATTTTAATACTGACGAAAACTACATCACCCACAACGGTGCTACCTCGGATTTCGTAGTAACAGATATCAATGAAGCTATTGCCGGACTGTCGGCCGATTACCGGACGCCGTTCATGATGTACTACATTGGTTATAAGTACTTGGAAATTGCTGAGAAGCTGCAAATTCCCATTGGCACCGTCAAGAACCGTATTCACATCGCCCGCAAAGAGCTTAAGCAGGCGCTGAAGACATACGCCCCCGGCGTGTAGGGAATAGGGAGAGAGTACAGACCCGCCCCGGGCGTATAGCGGGCCGCGGACCGACGCTTAGCTTTAGCTGCGTGGTTCGCGGCCCGTCTTTTTTGGCGCTGCCGTGAACAAGTTTTTGGCTTTTATCTGTGACCAGAATATAACTTCTGTCCAACTCAACAGTATAGTTATTGCGAGCCGACCTTGGCCGCTCCCGGCTCGGTGCTAGGCCAGTGGCGCTGTAGGTGCTAGTGGCCTAGCCGGCTGCGGACCCATACTTCCGGGTAAGCGGTGCCTGCCACTATCCGGATAGTTTTCATCTTCGTACCTCCAAAGGCCCGTTGTACTGGCCACTCATTGTCCAAGCTGTACCGTTTGTGAGTAAAGATATTATCATGATTGGGGCCGGGTTTGCCGGTTTGGCGGCCGCTACCTCGCTGGCCCAACAGGGGCACCGGGTTACTATTCTGGAGAAAAACGAAGGTCCGGGTGGCCGAGCCCGTGTGTTCAAAGCCCAGGGCTTCACCTTTGATATGGGGCCCAGCTGGTACTGGATGCCCGATATCTTTGAGCAGTACTTTGCCCGCTTTGGGAAAAAGGTGGCCGATTACTACGACCTTGTGCGCCTTGACCCCTCTTATCAGGTTATCTTTAAAGGGGCCGAAGCTGTGGATATTCCGGCCCGCATGAGTGAGTTGCGCGAACTATTTGAGCGCTACGAGCCTGGCAGCGCCGCCCGTCTCGATGAATTTCTGCGCCAGGCGGCCTACAAGTACAAAGTGGGCATTGGCAAATTTGTGCATATGCCCGGCCGCTCTTTGCTGGAGTTTGCCGACCCGCGCCTGCTGGTAGATGCCGTGCGACTCGATTTGCTCCAGAGCATGCACAAGCATGTGCGCAAATTCTTCAGCAACCCCCGCCTGCTGGAGTTGGTAGAGTTTCCCATTCTGTTTTTGGGCGCCACTTCTGAAAACACGCCCGCCCTCTACTCCCTGATGAACTACGCCGACTTAGCGCTGGGTACCTGGTACCCCATGGGCGGCATGCACAAAATTGTGGAGGGCATGGTAAAGCTGGCCCAGGAGCAGGGTGTGAAGCTTGAATACAATGTGCCCGTGCAGGAAATAGTGGTGGAGAAGGGCCGGGCTACGGGCGTGCAAACCGCCGCTGGCTTCCGTTCTGCCGAGGTACTAGTAGCCGGTGCCGACTATCACCATGCCGAGCAGCACCTGCTGGCTCCGCAGTGGCGCCACTACGACGAGGCCTACTGGGACAAACGGACCATGGCACCTTCCTCGTTGCTGTTCTACTTAGGCGTAAACAAACGCTTGCCCAAGCTACGCCACCACAACCTATTCTTTGACGAGGACTTTGCCCTGCACGCCGAGGAAATTTACGAGCAGCCCAAGTGGCCTAGCCGACCGCTTTTCTATGTGTCGGCCCCTTCGCAGACTGACCCATCTGTAGCGCCTGAAGGCTGCGAAAACATCTTTCTGCTCATTCCGGTGGCGCCTAACCTCCCAGACCCCGAGGAGACCCGGGAGCATTACTACAATCTGATTATGGAGCGGCTCGAGCGCCACTGCGGTACCACTATCCGCGACGCCGTAGTGTACAAACGCAGCTACGCCCACCAAGACTTTGTGCAGGACTACAACAGCTACAAGGGCAACGCCTATGGCCTAGCCAATACGCTGCGGCAGACGGCCATTCTGAAGCCGGCGCTGAAGAGCAAAAAAGTCGAGAATCTGTATTTTACGGGTCAGCTTACGGTGCCGGGTCCTGGGGTGCCTCCATCCCTCATCTCAGGGCAGGTGGTAGCGCAGGAAATTGAGAAAGAAGTGCGATAGGAGAAAGTAAATAGCCAACAACAGAACTGACTGCGGAGCTTTATGCCCATTGGCCTCTAGGCCTGTCGCATCCTGATTCAATACGTAACAATCAACCTTCAACCTTCCGCAGTGGACCACGTTGCCCTTTTCACGGAAACCAGCCTAGCGTGCAGCAAGCTTATCACTACCCGGTATAGTACGTCGTTTACGCTGGGCATCCGCACCCTCGACAGTCGATTCCACCTACCCGTGTACGCGGTGTATGGCTGGGTGCGCTGGGCCGATGAAATTGTGGACACTTTCCATGCCCACGACAAGGCAGCCTTATTCGCTGACTTCCGCCGCCAGACAGATGAAGCCCTGGCCACTGGCCTAAGCCTCAACCCCGTGCTGCACGCCTTCCAGCATGTGGTGCGCCAATACAGTATCGACCGAGAGTTTATTGATGCCTTCCTGTACAGTATGGAAATGGACCTAGACGACCGGAGCTACAATCAGTCGTTGTATGAGCGGTACATCTATGGCTCGGCGGAAGTAGTAGGGCTGATGTGCCTGCGTATTTTTTGCGAGGGAGATGAGGCCCAGTTTGAGCGGCTGCGCGAGCCAGCCCGACGCCTCGGCTCGGCCTTTCAGAAGGTAAACTTTCTGCGTGATATTCGCTCTGACTACGAGGACCGCGGCCGGGTCTACTTTCCCGGGGTGCAGTATGAACGCTTCACCGATGACGTGAAACGCGAGATTGAAGCCGACATCCGCGCCGATTTTGAAGCTGGTTACGCTGGCATCGTGCAGTTGCCACGGGCGGCCCGGTTAGGTGTGTACCTGGCCTACGTGTACTACCTAAAGCTTTTTCATAAGATAAGGCAATTGCCTGCGGCACGAATATTGGGTGAGCGGGTGCGCGTTCCGGACAACACAAAAATCTTATTGTTGCTAGGTTCGTACTTTCGATACCGCCTACGGGCTATCTAGTCACGAATACTTCTGCTCGTGAAGCACTTAATTGCCTTTTTTCTTACTCTGCTCTTCTCAACCTCCCTTTCCGTGTCAGCTGACGTATCACCATACTCCGTTTCCAATCTTCGCCGTCAATACCAACAGGCTGCTGCCAGCAAGGAAGGAGGAGAGAAATTTCATAAGCTCATGGCCGCCTATAACCAGCAGGATGCGGTGGTCCTGGCTTACAAGGCGGCGTCCGAAGCCATTCGGGCTCGTGATGCTTCTATGTTCAACAAGCTCACGTACGTGCAAAATGCTAGCAAGCTGTTTGACCAAGCCGTGAAGCTAGATGCTTCTAATCCTGAAATTCGGTTTCTGCGCCTTAGTGTAGAAAGCAACTTGCCATCCTTCCTGGGGCTGAGCCAGCATGTGGAGGATGACCGCCAATTTTTGGTGCAAACCCTGCTGCAACACCCCAAATCAGGCCTCGACACGGAGACCTTCACCATTGTGCGCAGCTTCATGGTTGACCGGGGACACGTTTCCGATGAAGATGCCCAAAAGCTCACGCAGCTGTAAACAGCAGATGGCCTGTTGATTAAACATAAGAACAGAAGCTCCCAGTTTGGGGGCTTCTTTGGGTTTAGGCCCGCCGCACGTAGCCCTTCATACCACCCAATAGGGTAACCAGTAGCTTATAGGCCTAGCACTGCCCGCAGCAGTGCTAGGCCACCCCACTCACTAGTTCTGATGAAACAACTAATTATTCCGGTTTTATGCACCTTCGCCACGGTGGCGCAGGCCCAGCAAGCAATTGTAAAAGGGAAGGTAGTAGATGAGCAAAAGCGCCCGATACCGTACGCCAACATAGGCTTGCCGGGCAACGAGCCCGGCACTGCTACCAATGAGGCCGGCGAGTTTAGCCTGCGGGTGCCTTCCTTGCCCCAAAAACTAACCGTGGTAAGCATGGGCTACACCCCCACTACCATTGAAGTAACAACCATTGCAGCTCAAACCATAGTGCTGCCCACCAGCAACGTAGCCCTGCCGGAGGTGCGCGTCCGCAACCCCGATCAGGTTGCCACTGAGTTGGTGCAGCGGGCATTTGCCCAGCTGCAGCGCCATGCTCGGGCAGAGCAATACGGTAAAGCCTTCTACCGGCAGAAGGAACGGCACAATGCCGAGTACAGCGAATTCCTGGATGCCTTTTACAATGTGCGCTTCACCAACAAAGAAGTAGTAGGGTGGGAGCTGGAACAGGCGCGTTATGGCCTAGTGCCTGATAAGTCGGGCGTAGACATGACCAACTTTTCGGCTGCTATTCGCCTGATTCCGGTGTTTGAGCCCAAGCCCAGCCGCCGCACCCTGGCAGTGCCCCTGAGCCCGCTGGCCGCCCAGCAGTTTACCTTCCATTTGCGCGAAGTACTGCAGGACAAAGACCAGGAGACGGCCGTCATCGACTATGCCCCGCGCCAAGACCTGGGCCAACCCGGCACGGAAGGCACGCTCTACATTGACATGGAAACGGCCACCTTGCGCCGGCAGGAGGCCCGCGTGCCCATCGGCGACCTGATGAGCTACCAGTTTGGGGCTGGCACCACGCTGCAGGCGCAGACCTTCAAGATGGTGTCTGATTTCTCCCCCGTAGCCGACTCGCTGAGCCGGCTACAATCGGTGCGGGCCGAGCAGACTATTGTACTCAACTACCAGAACAAGCCCGATACCACCCAAATAGCTGGACAATTATTTTTTTACCAGTATACCGGCAAGCCCTCCGGAAAAGCGTATAAGAGCGTAGGCGTAAACTACAATGACCTGAAGCAGGTGATGAAACAGCGTTACGACTCATCGTTCTGGCTGAATCGGGAGGTGCTACGTGCCAGCCCGGTTGAGGAGCGCGTGATTCGAGACATGGAGCAACGCAAAGCATTCGGCTCGTTCTAAATTCTGAACAGGCTGGGCACTTGGTAGCCTCGTTCGTCGTTTTGAGTTGGGTAATGTATGCTGCGCCTGAGCACATTGCGCTTCACTTTCCCATCCTGAGAGAGTAGAAGGCTGCGTATATTTAGCCAATTGCAACATTCCGGTTATTGTTGTGGTTACTCCGTTAGCTATGCCGTACCACCTGAGCGTCCGTATTGACCCCAACTCCGGCTTTTGCTTCGGCGTAATCTATGCCATTCAGATGGCCGAAGACATTCTCGACGAACAAGGCTACCTCTATTGCCTCGGCGATATCGTGCACAACGATGAGGAAGTAGAGCGCCTGGAGCAACGGGGCCTCCGTATTATCGACTATGACCAGTTTACTGGCCTACGGGATGAGGCCGTGCTCATCAGAGCGCATGGGGAGCCACCAAGCACGTATCAAACTGCGCTGGAAAACCGCCTGACCCTGATTGATGCCTCGTGCCCCGTGGTATTGAAGCTGCAAAACCGCATCAAAACCAGCTTCGATAAGAAGGACAAGATCTTCATTTACGGCAAGCACGGCCACGCCGAGGTGCGTGGCCTGCTAGGCCAGACCAGCGGGGAGGCCGTGGTGTTTGAGAATATTGATGAGCTGCTAGGCCACGAGCTACCAGATAACATCACTCTCTACAGCCAAACTACCAAAAGCACCGACTCCTTCTACCGCATCAAGAATGAGTTGGAAACCCGGGGCTTTCAGGTAAATGCCAACGACACTATCTGCCGGCAGGTGAGCAACCGCGACAAAGACCTACGGCGGTTTGCTCAGCAGTTTGATCAGATTGTGTTTGTGTCGGGCACGAAGAGCTCCAATGGTAAAGTGCTCTATCAGGTGTGTAAAGACACCAATGCCGCCACCCACTTTATCTCGAAGGTGGATGAAATTTCGCCCGACTGGTTCCTGCCCGGGCAGTCGGTGGGGATTTGCGGGGCTACCAGCACGCCTATGTGGCTGATGGAGCAAGTGCGCGACGTGCTGTTGGCACTTTAGCCCGTGGCTGCGTCAAAGCTCTCTGTTTAGCAGTTTAGTACCAGGCCCATGATGCCCACTTCTTCCACCGCACCTCTGCCGCCCAGCTACTCTGCCCGGCGGGTGAAGCCGGCGCCCCTGGCCTACAAGGGAGTGGTGGCAGCACTCCTGATAATTGGGGCCTGGGCGGGGCTGCTCACGTTTCTGCTGGCGTACTACGAGCCCAACTGGCAAACTCCCTGGCCTTACCTGCTGGTCTTGCTGCAAACGCATCTGTACACCGGTCTGTTTATTACGGCCCACGATGCCATGCACGGGGTAGTAAGCCCCAATAAGCGCCTGAATGATGCTCTAGGCCTGTTGACAGCTCTATTATTTGCCTTCAACTGGTTTCCTCGGATGCTGCCCAAGCACCACGCCCACCACCGCCACGTAGCCACCGAGGAAGACCCCGATTTTCATGACGGCAAGCACCCGGGGTTTCTGTTCTGGTTTGTGCGTTTTGCCTGGAACTACGTAACGTGGTGGCAGGTGCTACTAATGGCCCTGACCTACAACCTGTTGAAGCTGATATTTCCGATGGCCAATGTCATAGCCTTCTGGATGGTGCCGGCCGTGTTGGCTACGTTGCAGCTCTTTTACTTTGGCACCTATCTGCCCCACCGCGGCGAGCATGCACCTGATAACCCGCACAAATCGGGTAGCCAGTTCCGGCACCACGTCTGGGCCTTCGTGAGCTGTTATTTCTTTGGGTATCATTATGAGCACCACGACCAGCCCTATCTGCCTTGGTGGCGCTTGTGGCGGGCTAAGCACGCGGGGTAAGTAGTAGGGAAATAGTTGGTTAACTCCAGGCCTACGGGTAAGCGCAGTAAGCGGATGTTTGTATATTGGGCACTGGGGTAACAGCGGCGTTGACAGGCTAAAGCGGTTCCTCCGAGCTAAACCGCTGCCCCCATGCCCGCTTGTATTGGCCTTGCACAACGCCGCACGCACCCGCCCACACTGTGGAAAGTGCTGCTAGGCCTATGGTTGTGGGCGGCCGGGGCGGCTCAAGCCGAGGTCCCTGCTCATCAGGGGCAGCCCGACTACGGACGCCCCGCTCACTTGAAAGCATTACGCCAGGCCACCCAACAGATTTTGCAGGCCCGGCAGGACCTCGATACGGCGCAATGGATTCAGGCGCATGTGGTGGCTGGGAAAGCCAGCCAACAACTGAGTCGCTACGCCTCGGCGGTGTATCACTTTAGGCGGGCCCTGCAGCTTTCCCCAATAAATGCGCAGGGGCAAGCCGCTACTTTGTCTCTGCTAGGCAATGCCCTGCGAGCGGAAGGTGACACGGGAAATGCGAGAGTAGTCTACCAACGGGCGTTGTCGGCTTTTCAGCGCCAGGAAAATGCGGTAGGTAAGGGAGAGATGTATCAGCAGCTTGGCGAGTTATACGGCAGTGAAAACCAGTGGCGCCGTGCCCAGCTCTGCCACGAGCAGGCCCTGCAAGTCTGGAGAGCTGCTCATGACTCGGCCAGAATTGCTGGCTCACTTCATGATATCGGCCGCGCCCACCACCACCAGCAGCAAAACAGCCGGGCTTTGTATTATTTGCAGCAAAGCCAGGGCATAGCTCAGCACCTCCACGATAGTTTACGAGTGGGAGAGGCACTCAGAAGCACTGGCCAGATCTACCAGGATTTTGGCAATTTTGAAACGGCAGCCGTTTTCTACACGCGTGCTCTGGCGAACTTCCCGAAAGCGGCCTCGCCGGTAATAACGGCCACTACCTGGTGGGCGCTGGGGGCTATGCATGATTCTCTAGGCCAGCATACTACTGCTCGGGCTTCCCTTCAAAGTGCGCTGGCGGCCGCGCGCCAAGCAGGCTCCAGTGTGCTGCTCCGCAACATCTATTTCTCCCTCGCCGACCTGCACCAGCGCGACCAGCGGCCCACGGCGGCCCTGCAAGCACTTCGGCGCTATGTAGGCCTGCAGGATAGTGCTCTCGCAGAGCAGCGTGAAAACCAGATTGCAGAACTACAACTTCGTTACGAATCAGAAAAGAAGGAGCGCGAAATACAGCTACTGACCAAAGACCAGCAACTGCAACAAGCCAACTTGCGGCGGCAAACATTGCTGCGTAATCTGTTGGCAGCCGGAGCAGTACTCTTACTGATGACCGTGGCCGCGTTATACCGAGCCCACAAGCAGCAGGAGCATATCAACCGGATACTCGAGCGGAAAAATGCCGCAATCAGTCAGCAGAAAGAAGTGCTGGACCGGCTGAATCAGACCAAAAACACTCTTTTTTCGGTTATCTCGCACGACCTGCGCAGCCCACTGAGTTCCCTGTACTCTTTGCTCTCGTTGTTAAGTTTAGGCACATTGCCGCCCGCCCGTCTGGCGGCTCATGCTGCCCGCCTGTCTCAAACGCTCGATAACACGTCGCGCCTACTGGATAACCTACTTAATTGGTCGGCGTCGCAGATGCAGGGTGACGGGGGCACCAAGCCAGAACGGCTGCGCCTAGATGTGCTGATTTCGGAAGCCCTGGAGCTGATGGCGGATGATGCCGAGCGCAAGCAGGTGCGCCTACTCAACGAGGTGCAGGAACCTTGCCCGGCCCGCGCCGATTTGAATATGACCCGCCTTATTCTGCGAAATTTGCTGGGCAATGCCTTAAAGTTCACTCCCGCGGGGGGCACTATCACCGTGTCGGCTACGAGGCTGCCTTCACTGTGGGAAATTGCCGTACAAGATACCGGCGTAGGCATTTCACCGACCGGGCAGCGCAAAATTCAGGAGCAGAACGAAAGCTACTCTACCCCTGGCACCGACCAGGAGCGTGGGGTAGGCCTAGGCCTGCGTTTATGCAAAGAATTTCTGGAGCGAAACAGCGGTGAGCTTTCCTTCCAGAGCACGCTGGGCAAAGGCTCTACCTTCCGGTTTACGCTGCCCGCAGCAGAATCTAAAGCCCCCAGGACTGCCATGAGGGTGCTGCCGCAGGAAGATACCAATGAGGCAATTACCTCCGCTAGTGTCGCCGGATAAGTGTCCGGTTTACAATGCGTTCCGTTACTCGCTCCCGATAAGTCTGGCCTAGGGGCAGGGCGTGGCCGCCAACCTTCAGTTCCAACGCGCTAACCGTTTCAATATGGGCCGCATTGACTAAGTACGAACGGTGGGTTCGGATGAACAGGCCCGGGGGTAATTGCTCCTCTAAGTTCTTAAGGTTGACTAGCGTCACGTGCGTGCGGCCGTCGGAGGTGTTGATTTTGGTGAAGTCTTTGAGGGCTTCAATGTAGAGTACATCCCGGTAGTGCAGCCGTACAAACTGGGCATCAGTGCGAATGAAAAACGAGCCTAGGCCAGTCATGAAATCAGTCTGCAGCTCTTGGTCGGCGGAGTTGGCGCGCAGAATGCTAGCCACTTTGTTGACGGCTTTCAGGAACCGGTCGAGGGAAATTGGCTTCAGCAGAAAATCAATAACATCCAAGTTAAAGCCTTCCATGGCGTACTGCGGATAAGCCGTCATGAGCACCACCAGAGGAGGTTGCTGCAGGGAGCGTACCAGGTCGATGCCGCTGAGGTGGGGCATGGTTACGTCGGAGAAAAGAACCTGAACCTGGTTGGTCATCAAGTACCGATGTGCATCCAGTGGATCGGTGAAGGCAGCCTTCACATCCAAGATATCGGTCATGGCTACATACGCCTGGAGGAGATCCAACACCAGTGGGTCATCATCAAGGAGTAGACACGTAATTTTCATAGGAGGGGAGGAACTAAAGAGCGGAGTCAATATAAAAATATAAACACGATTTATACTATTATTTATAAGAAGATAACAATGTTCGACTGGCTATAGGGGCTGTCGGTCTACTATTAAGCTCACTCGCTCTACTTTAAGGCATTGGTTTGTCGGCAATTAGATATCTTATCAATGCGCTTTCAGTTCGTCCTTGCTCTTGTTCTTGCGTAAGCAAGAGATGATCCTGATTCTCGAGCACTGCGTTTTCGTGCCTATGCGTACCTGCGAACCCTCTGGCTATGAACCGAACGTATGCTTTCCCGCCCCAGGCCGGACCGCCGGTAGTATTAGGCGTAGACCTCACAATTGCCAAGCATGAGGGCTTACGCCGCTCGTTGCAGTCAGCATTTGGCGTGAGTACGCGGGCCATCAATCTGCGCATTGATCCGGGCATGGATCTGATTTTCTTGTGCGAGACAACCCTTCCCAGCTCCTTACCGTGCTTATCAGCCATCAGGCACGCTAACGTTACGGCAGTGCGCTTGCGCGATGCCCGTTTGGTGTGGACGCCGGATTCAGAGCACCCCATTGGACGAGGTACGCCCACCCTGGGGGCGTTGGAAAGCGGGAGTTGCTTCCTGATGGCTAACAACCGTAAAGTTCTGATTGCCTCGTTTTCGCCGCGGTTAGTACACCCCACCCATGTGGAAATGGAGAAGCAGGAGCAACTGAACCTGCTAGAGTTCCTGCGCGCCGACACATTTACGCTGGAAGTTTCGGGCACTAACCGCCGCCGTCTTACTCGCCCGCTCAACTTTAGTGTGCTGCTTTCTTTTGAAGTGCAGGTGGCACCCGGGGCTTCTGCCTAGGCCTGTGGGCTAGCAAAAAGAAAGCCCCACAGTAGCCAAGCTACTATGGGGCTGTAAAGAGAGGAGGCGCTACTTAATGCTTGCCGTCGGTATGCACGGTGTTGGTTTTTTTGCAGCACTCAGGCAGTTTATCGTAAGCGCGGGCGTCGGCAGCTAGTTCATCGGCATCATAGCCCGTGCGCTGCACGGCGGTACGTAGGGCCGCGGGGGTGGTTTTCTCGGGGCGGTAAGTCACAGTCAGCACCTTCGAAGGCACATCGAGGTTGGCCGCTTGCACGCCTTTCTCGTAGGCCATGCTCTTCTCTAAGCGAGCCTTACACATGTCGCACACGGCCGAAGTCTTGAACTGCACTTGCTCAGTGGCAGCGCCGCCCTTGGCTTTGGGTTTCGTGTCTTGAGCGAAAGTGCTCTGCGAAGAAACTAACAGGAGAAGTGCGGCTACGAACGATGAAAGGAGTTTCATAACTGAAAGAAAGTGAATGGGCTAATACCCTTGAGGTTGTAAAACACGAGTGGCCTAGGCCTAGTTCGGTAATCGAAAAACTGTGCCAGTTGCGCCAAAAGACGCTATACCTGGTTAGTCAAGCTTGAAGCGGACGCCCAAGTACGTGAGGCGGCCGTAGGTTGGTCCCCACACCATGGCAGCATCGAAAGCAGGACCAAATGGTGCGTAAGCGCCCGATATAGGGTTGGGCTGACGGTAGTTTGCCAAGTTCTCAACCCCGGCGTATAGGTCCCAACGCTTGAAGGCCCGCGTGAGCTGGGTATTGAGCAAGGCATAACGGGGCGCTTCCGCCAGCGACATATCGGGCATGCTGCCGCCATGGTGGTCCATGCTACCTGGCGAAGGAGCCAAGGGGCGTTTACCAAAACCCTGCACCGTGAAGTCGGCCCGCCATTTATCGAAGGCAGTAGCGTAGGCCACGTTTAGGAACAGGCGGTTCTTGGGCGTAAGCGGTTTGGGTAGCAACTCACCGTTATAAGTGGTGCGCACATCGAGGTACTTATACGCAGCTTTAGCCTGCAGACCTTTCACGGGCTCTACTTGTATTTCCGCCTGGAAGCTGCGGGAGAACGAACGTCCGCCGGCCTCCAGGTTGCCAATAATGAGACGGTCAGCCAGCGTATAAGGGTCGGCCACCACCTGGTTCTGAAACTCAGTGTGGTAATAGTCGGCAATGAAGGTGGCCGGGCGTCCGAAGGCGTTGAAATACTGCGTGAAGCTGCCGCCCAGGTTCCAGGCCTTTTCGGGGCGCAGGTTGGGTGCTACAACAAACTCCCTCGAGCTAACCAGCATGCCGCTGTTTTCGGCAATAGGGTTGGCCGTGCGGAAGCCCCGGCCGGCGGCCACGCGCAGCACGGTGTTTTTGGTGGCATCATACTTCACGTTCAGGCGCGGCGTCAGGTACCAGCCGTACAGGTTATGGCGGTCGAGGCGTAGGCCAGTTACTACCGTGAGGTTGCGGGCATTCTGGTAGGTGTACTCGGCGAAAGCACCCGGCACCCGCTCCAGGCGGTTCCGGTGCTCCCGGGCGTAGCGCTGTTCGGCCGTTTCATTCGGATACAGCAAGCCCGAGCGGTAGACTTCCCGGTAATCATCGTGCAAGTAGCTCAGGCCGGTACGGTAGGTGTGCGCTGTGGTACCGATTACACTTTGGAAAAGCAGCGTCGCTAGGCCTGTCTGCTGGTTGCCATCGTACGTGCGCCGCCCGTACGTGGAGTTAAAATCATGACTGGTGCCGGTCAGCAGCAGGCCTAGGCTTTGATAAGGGCGGCCCGGCCAGGTGTAGCTGGTTTTAGCGTAGCCGTTGTAGCGGTCGGTGGTTTGGGTGGTGCCGTAGTAGCTGCCGGGGTTTTCTTCGCGGAAGGCTACTTGCCCGCCCTGGCGCGTTTCGCGCAGGGCACCTAGGCCTATCTCCGTCACTAAGCCCTTGCCCGACTTGTACTTCCACTTATTGAACACGTTGTACTGCGTGGCCAAGGGCAGGTCGAGGAAGCCGTCCTTGTTCCGGTCTACGCGGGCGCCTAGGTGGTCGGTGTGCAGGAGCAAGGCCGTGCTCACCTTTTTGCTGATGGGCGTGGCCAGGTTCAGGTTAAGGTCGAATTTGCCGAGGTCGTTGCCGTAAGCATTGAACAGCAGCCGCTCTGCCGTGTCGGGCTCTTTCAGCCGGATGTTTACCTGCCCCGAAATGCTCTCGTAGCCATTCACCACCGAGCCCATGCCCTTGATGATGTCGATGCCCTCAATCCAGGGGCCTGCCAGGTAGCCCAGGCGGTAGGGCGTAGCCAGCCCGCGTAGCGCCGGCAGGTTGTCAATGGTCAGCAGAGAGTAGGCCCCATCTAGGCCCAGGAGCTGAATCTGCTTGGCGCCGGATACGGCATCGGTGGTTGAAACCTCCACGGAGGCGTTGGTTTCGAAGCTTTCGGCCAGGTTGCAGCACGCCGACTTGGTCAGGTCGCGGCTAGTAATAACCTGGGTGTTGGTAGGCGTGATACCGGAGTAGGAGAGGGCGCGGCCTTCCACGGTTACCTCGCCTAGCTCCGCCGTCCGGCGCAAGGGCAGGCGCAGGTAGCTGTTGCCACTCACTTGCACGGTGTCGGGGGTGTAGCCCAGAAAGCTGATGATAAGCTGGGTGGTAGGGCGAGCGGGGCGCACCAAGGAAAAAGCGCCCTTGTCGTCGGTAGTAGTGGCTTCAGTGGTAGCGTCCAGCCAGCGCACTACTGCACCCGGAATAGGCGCATTGGAAGCTGCATCGAGCACCTGTCCGCGGACGGGAGCCACGGAAGGGTCAAGGGTTTGGGCTGACGCAGCAGCAGCGTACAGCAGGAAGCTGGCCAGTGCCAGCTGCCGGAGCCCGGAAAAAGGATACATATCGTCGGGAGTTAAGCCATACTTTCCAAAGAAAGGAGCCAACTGCTAAGGCCAGCCGACTCCAGGCCGCTCAAGCACTGAGCAGCCAATGGAAAGGTGGCCTAGACGATAAGCGTGCAGACGAACGTAAGGAGGGTGCGCCCTGCGCGGAGTGGGGGCGAAGCATCACCCGCGTGCCAGCGGGCCGCGCCCTTCAGCAGGGGGGCAGCCGGTGCGCTAGGCCACTCGGAAGAAGATAGCCACACCGGGAGTACCGCCGGTACCAGGGATTTAACCCAGGTCAGCTCCGGCGAAGGAGAATCCAGCTTATGGAAATGAGCGCCAAACTCACAGCAGCTGCTCTTTACCTGTGCTTTAGGCGTGGCGTGCGAGCCGCCTTGCTCAGCAGCCGGAGGGGGACAGCCGTGGTGAGCGGGCGTGAAAATTACGGCCGCCGTATGCGTGCCACTCACTCGGCAGGTGTGTTGCTGCACCGTCAGGCCCACCGAAGCGGTGAGCACGAGCAGGGCCAGCCAAGCGCTGAAGAGCCGATGAGTGAGTGGGTGTTTCATTTCGACCCAAAGATACAACGAAAGCCCCACAAAGGTGCGTGCAGGATGTGGTCTAGGAGGTGCGAGATTCCTGCCCGTACCGTTGAGCTACGAGTCGGGCCATAGTTGCGGAGCATCTAGGCCAGTGGGTCAGTAATAGGATGTTATGCTAGGCGGGTTTTGCAGAGAAACAGATGCAAAGCTGCTGGGCTGAGTGAAGACTGACATTCTGTCAAACCTTGTGCTTACTTCTACTACTCCTTACCACGGAAGAGTAACAGAAGAAGGAAAAACCGCATCTAGTTGCTGGAAATGGCGTATTAGAGCGGTGGTAGAAAATGGTAAATCGTGGTTGCCTTTTCTAGGGCATTGCGTACTTTTGCTATATCCCGTTCCCACGCCTATTGCGCAGCCATGAACCTTCTCTCCGGCGAATATGAGTGCAAGCTCGACCCGAAAGGGCGGCTGGTACTACCCGCCAAAGTGAAGGCGAATCTGCCCGAGGCTTCGGGGAACCAGCTGGTGTTGGTGCGGGGCTTTGAACCCTGCCTCGTGTTGTACCCCCGCGCCGCCTGGCGCGTGATCCATGAGAAAGTGATGGCCCTCGACGAATTCAACGAGGAGTACCGGCAGTTTCAGCGCAACTTCTTCCGGGGCATGACGGAAGTGGAGCTCGACAACATTGGGCGGTTTATGCTGCCCCGGACCATGCTGCGTTACTCGGGTATTGAAAAGGAGGCCATCATCGTTGGCTTAGGTAACCGGTGCGAAATCTGGGACCCTGAGCGTTACGATGAGTTCCTGATTAAAGACCAACAGAGCTTCTCCAAGCTCGCCCAGAAATTTCTTACCACTGAACCTGGCCCCGGCGGCCCCCTGGCCGCATGAGCGTGAACAACTACCACAACGATACCGCCTACCACCGCCCCGTGATGCTGCGCGAGTGCCTCGAAGCCCTCGACCTGCAGCCCGGCGGCCGCTACGTGGACGTAACCTTCGGCGGGGGCGGCCACTCCGCTCGCATCCTGGAGCACCTGACCACCGGCCACCTCTACAGCTTCGACCAGGATGCTGATGCGGAGCGTGAAGCCGGGAACCTGGCCCGTCCGCAGTTCACCTTTATCCGCAGCAATTTCCGCGACCTGCACGCCGAGCTTCAGCGCCACGATGCCCTACCCGTAGACGGCCTGCTGGCCGACCTAGGCGTATCGTCGCACCAGTTTGATACACCGGAGCGCGGCTTCAGCACCCGTTTCGACGGGCCGCTGGATATGCGTATGAACGCGGAGTACGGCACCACCGCCGCCGATATTATTGCCGACTATTCGGAAGCTGAGCTGCACCGCATCTTCGGGATGTACGGGGAGGTGACCAATGCCCGCACCTTAGCGGCTACCGTAGTTGCTGCCCGCCGCGGGCAGAGCATCACCACTATTGCGGCGCTCAAGAAAGCTATTGCCAGCTGCACCCCACGCGGCAAAGAAAACAAGTACCTGGCTCAGGTTTTTCAGGCCTTGCGCATTGAGGCCAACGATGAAATGGCGGCCTTACAGGAAATGCTGACGCAAACGGCACAAGTATTGCGCCCCGGCGGCCGACTGGTAGTGATGAGCTACCACTCCCTGGAAGACCGATTGGTCAAGAACTTCATGGCGAAAGGAAAATTCTTCGGCGAAGCCGAGAAAAACCTCTTCGGCCACACCAACACTCCCTTTGAGGTGCTCACACGCAAACCCGTGGAAGCCTCAGCGGAAGAGGTAGCCCTCAATCCCCGGGCCCGGAGCGCTAAGCTTCGGGTAGCGGTCAGGAAAGAGTAGCGCAATTCACCGCGAACCTTTCGGCCCTCACCGCAGGAATCTTCTAAAGAACTAAGCCAGTGGCAACCAATACACTTAAACCCGTCGCTAACCAGCCGCGCACCAACGCTCCCCGCCAAGCGGTGGAAACGGTGGTGCCCGAGCCGGTGCATACGCCTGAGCCGGCACCTGCACCACGGCCCACAGCCCGAGCGCCTAGGCCTACCGCCGCGCAACCTGTCCGGGCGCGCAGTACCTGGAGTGTATTTACGCTGCTAGAGCGCCTCACCCGTGTGGATGGCTTTTTTCAGGAGGGCCTACCGGTGCGCTACCTGCCTCACCTGCTGTTTGTGATGTTCCTGACGCTGGTGTACATCGGTAATACGCACTATGCCACCCGCATGAACCGCAGTATTCAGAAACTCAAGCTGGAAACCGAAGACCTGCGCGCCGACTACACCACGCTGTCATCGGATTATATGGAGGCCAGCAAGCAGAGCGAGGTAGCCCGCAAGGTAGCGGCCTACGGCTTGGTAGAAAGCTCCTCACCGCCGTTTCGTATTACCGTGCCTGCTGGCCGCCTCGATGAGGCTAAGCTAGAGGAAGTGCCGCTGCTGACCGCCGATTCTGTGTCGGCCATGGCCGCCCGCGCGAAGGCCGATTCTCTGCGCCGGGCCGCCGCTCTTACCCTTACCGCCGACGACTCGGTGGCTGAAGCGGCGCCGCCGATGCCCATAGGCCTAGACGTTAACGGCAACCCCGTACCCACTACCGAATCATCTTCCAATCGTTCAGCCCCCCGCCGCAATGAAAGGAAACGTTAAGAAAAGTATTGTAACCCGCATCCGGCTGGCGTTCTTAGGCGTCTGCCTGTTTTCCTGTGCCATCGTCTGGAAGGTTTCGCAAATCCAGTTCAAGGAAGGTGCCCGCTGGAAAGCCCTGGAGCAGGAACGCCGCATTGTGTACCAGCCGGTGTTTGCCACCCGCGGTAACATCTTCGCGTCGGATGGGCGCAGCATTATGGCTACCTCATTGCCCTTCTACCGGGTAGCCTGGGACCCGTCAGTAGTAGAAAAAGCTACGTTTAATGCCAAGGTTGATTCCTTGGCGTTGCTGCTGTCGCGCTTTTTCGGCGACAGGACCCAGCAGGAGTATTTGCGTAGATTGAAGAATGCGCAGAGTAAGAAAGTCCGGTACATCCGCCTGAATTCCCGGCAGATCAACTTCCAGGAGAAGAAAGAGCTGGCGCAGTGGCCTATCTTCAGAGAAGGCAAAAACAAGGGCGGTGTCATTTTCGAAAAGGTAGACAAGCGCTTCCGCCCGTTTGGTGGCCTAGCGCAGCGCACCATTGGCTTCGTGAACGAAGACAAGAACGGGGCAGGCCTAGAGTTTACCTTCAACCGTCATTTGGCGGGCAAAGATGGGGAGGCACTCTTTGAGCGCTTACCCGGTGGCAACAAACCTATTTACGATGGCACCGAGGTAAAACCTCAGCCCGGCTACGATATCAAAACTACCCTGGATATCAACCTCCAGGACGTGGCTGAAAATGCTTTGTATAAGGCCCTGGTAGATAACGATGCCCAGTATGGCACCGTGATTCTGATGGAAGTAAAAACCGGCGAGTTGAAGGCCGTGGCCAATCTGGGCCGGGCCGCAGATGGCGTGTACCGTGAAGACTATAACTACGCCATTGCCGACCAGGGCCGGACGGAGCCGGGCTCTACGTTCAAGCTGGCTTCCTTGATGGCTGTGCTGGAAGAAAACCCCGACCTGACGCTGGAAGACTCCGTGAACACCGGCAAAACCGGCGCCATGCGCATCGGGGGCGCTGTGAAAACCGACACCCACGCCAATGGCTGGATTACTATCAAGCAGGTATTTGAGAAGTCTTCTAACATTGGGGTAGCCGTACTAGTGGATCGGTACTTTAATAAGAACCCCGACAAGTACACCGACTACCTCAAGCGCTTTGGCCTCGACAAGCCCCTGGGCTTTCAAATGGCGGGGGAGGCCCGACCCTACGTGAAAGACCCGCACGACCGGAGCTGGAGCCGGACCTCGCTTACTACCATGTGCATTGGCTATGAGCTGAAGCTGGCTCCCTTACAAACGCTGGCCTTCTACAATGCTGTAGCCAACGGCGGCGTGAAGGTGCAGCCCATGATTGTAAAAGAGGTGAAGCAGGCCGATAACGTGGTGGAACGTTTCGAGCCTGTCGTGCTAAACCCTAAGATCTGCTCCGACGAAACCTTGGAAAAGGTGCGGGCCATGATGGAGGGCGTAGTAAATGAAGGCACGGCCCGCGGCATCCGGACCAATGACTACGGCATTGCAGGTAAAACCGGCACTGCCTGGAAGTTCAAGAACGGGGCCTACACCCGCATGTACTCCACTAGCTTCTGCGGCTACTTCCCCGCCGACCAGCCCAAGTACAGCTGCATCGTGGTTGTAGACTCACCTAAACGCCGCGGTTGGTCGGGGGCTGAAGTAGCAGCTCCAGTATTCCGGGAAGTGGCCGACAAAGCCATGGCTCGCGACGCTGCTAGCCTGCGCCCTTTGTTGGCCCGCGCTCCGTCTTCCACTAAAGCCCGGGTTCCCTTCGTGCAAGTAGGCATGCAGGACGAACTGACCATGGTGTTTGGCCAACTGGGCGTGACTCACGAAGGCGCGACCAACGCCGACGATTGGGTCCGGACGATGGCTGACTCTAATGCCGGTAAGCTCAGCCTAAAGCCCATGGCCGTGCGCCCCGGCCGCGTGCCCAACGTTGCGGGCATGACTCTGCGTGATGCTCTGTTCCTGCTGGAAAACCGGGGACTCCGTGTCCGGACGGTAGGCAATGGCCGTGTAAAAACCCAGTCGCTGGCCGCTGGGAGCCCCGTACGGCGTGGAGCCGTAGTTGTTCTACAAATGGAGCCCATTGGGGGCCGCCCCATGGTTCCCGTACCCGCCCTGCCATCCACTGCTGGCACTGCTCCGCTGGCAGAAGAGAATCACTCGGGAGCTAGCAGCCTCGATGAGGAGCCTACCGTAGTGCCTAAACCCGTTCTGCCGGCCTCTAAACCTAAGGGTGCCACTCCTGGTAAAGCGGCTGCTGCTACTAAGCCTAAACCCAAGCCGCGCGCCTAGCGCTAGGCCACTTGTTACAACCGCGCGTGCTGCGCTCGTCTTCAGAATTGCGTTTTGAATAAGTCTATCTCTTTTGCTTCTCTTCTCACGGCTGTTCGCGTAACGGCGCAGTCGGGCCCCACCGACGTATTGGTGACTGGCCTAACCCTGGACTCCCGTCAGGCTGGGCCGGGCGTGGTGTTCTTTGCCCTGCGCGGTACCGCCAATGATGGTCACCAATTTATTCCGAAAGCGGTAGAGTTGGGCGCGGCCGTTATTGTGTGCGAAGAGCTACCTGCTGATCTAAACCCGGCCACAGCTTATGTGCAGGTAAAAGACAGCGCCGAGGCTATGGCCTACATGGCCGCCGAATTCTACGGCCATCCTTCCCGGAAGCTGCAACTGGTGGGTGTTACGGGCACGAATGGCAAGACCACCTGCGCCACCATGCTCCATAAGCTGTTCCGGGAGCTGGGCTACCATTGCGGCCTGCTGAGCACGGTGCAGAATCAAATTGACGAGCAAGTAATACCCGCTACGCACACCACCCCCGACGCTATTCGGCTGAATGAGCTGCTGGCGCGCATGGTGCAAGCCAGCTGCACGCACGTGTTCATGGAAGTGAGTTCCCACGCCGTGGTGCAGCACCGCGTAACTGGCCTACAGTTCGCGGGCGGCATCTTCACTAATCTCACCCACGACCACCTTGACTATCACGGCACCTTCGACGCTTATCTGAAGGCCAAGAAAGGCTTTTTTGATATGCTGCCGAAGTCGGCCTTTGCCCTCACCAACGCCGACGATAAGCGCGGCCCCGTGATGTTGCAGAACGTGGTGGGACGCCGGGAGTCATACTCCATGCGCGGGCCGGCCACGTTCCGGGGCAAGCTGATTGAAAATGCCGTGCACGGACTCCACCTTGAGGTAGATGGCCGGGAGGCGCAGTTCCGGCTGATTGGCGTGTTCAATGCCTACAACCTGCTGGCCATTTATGGCGCGGCGGTGCTGCTAGGGGAGGAGCCTATGGAAGTACTGACGGTGCTGTCGGGGCTGACTTCAGCGCCCGGTCGCTTCGAGCCCATTCTGGCTGAGAAAACTCGCATCACGGGTATTGTAGATTACGCCCACACGCCCGATGCGCTGGAAAATGTGCTGCAAACCATTGCCGAAATCCGCCAGCCTAGCCAGCAGGTAATTACGGTGGTAGGCTGCGGCGGCAACCGCGACGGTGCCAAGCGGCCCATTATGGCGCGTCTGGCCAGTCAGCTCTCCAATCGGGCCGTACTTACTTCTGATAATCCTCGCTTCGAAGACCCCAACGACATTCTGCAGCAAATGCAAGCCGGCGTACCCGCTGCTGACCAAGGAAAGGTACTGACCATACCGGACCGCCGCGAGGCTATTAAAACAGCCGTAGCACTGGCTCAACCCGGCGACATCGTGCTGGTGGCTGGCAAGGGCCACGAGGCCTACCAGGAAATCAAAGGTGTCCGCTCCGAATTTGACGATAAACAGGTGCTGGTGGAGATGTTCAACTTGCTGGGCAAGTGATAGTAAGGCTAACTGCCGCTGAATAGTCCAAAATCTGCGAAAACACAACGTTTGACCTCAAGCTAAAAACCCGAACCTTTGCAGCTTGGAACTCCCCTGACCCTTACCAGCTGACCCTCGCGCCCATGCTTTATTACCTCTTCAATTACCTCTACAAAGTGCACCATCTGCCGGGCGCGGGTGTATTTCAGTACATTTCGTTTCGGGCGGCGCTTGCCGTAGTAACCTCGCTAATCATTGCACAATTCTTTGGTAAACCCCTGATCCGGAAGCTTCAAATGCTGCAGATCGGCGAAACTGTGCGCGACCTAGGTCTGCAGGGCCAGATGGAGAAGAAGGGTACCCCCACCATGGGAGGCCTGATTATTCTGCTGGCTATCCTGGTGCCCGTGCTGTTGTTCGCCAAGCTCGACAACATTTACATTGTACTCATGCTGCTGAGCACAGTCTGGCTGGGCATCATTGGTTTTGTAGATGACTATATTAAAGTAGTTAAGAAGGATAAGGAAGGCCTCGCAGGGCGCTTCAAGGTGCTAGGCCAGGTAGGCCTCGGCATTACGGTGGGCTGGGTGTTGTTCTTCTCCAACGATGTAACTGTACGCCAGTATGCCCTAGCAAATGGCTCCTTCTCGGCCGTGGACGCTAGTGGGGTGTATCAGGATGTGAAGCTCATGATTACCACAGTGCCCTTCCTAAAGAACAATGAGTTGAACTACGGCGACCTGTTTGCCACTGCCGGCGACTTCTTCAACGAGTACTACGCCTTCTTCTACATTCCCATTGTCATCCTCATCATCACGGCCGTGAGCAACGGCGCCAACATAACCGACGGCCTAGATGGCCTAGCGGCCGGCACCTCGGCCATTATCGGTATTACCCTGGCTATCTTTTGCTTCGTAAGCGGTAACGCCCTGCTGGCCGACTACCTAGACGTGATGTTCATTCCGAACTCCGGTGAGTTGGTAATCTTTTGTACGGCGTTCGTGGGAGCCTGCGTGGGTTTCCTGTGGTATAACTCGTATCCGGCTCAGGTATTTATGGGCGATACGGGTTCACTGGCCATCGGCGGCATCATTGCCGTGCTAGCCATCATTGTGCGCAAAGAGTTGCTGATTCCGGTGTTGTGTGGGGTGTTTCTGGTAGAGAACCTCTCGGTAATGGTGCAAGTGAGCTACTTCAAATACACCAAGCGCAAGTACGGTGAAGGCCGCCGCCTCCTGCGCATGTCGCCCTTGCACCACCACTACCAGAAGCTCGGGTATCACGAGTCTAAAATTGTGTCGCGCTTCTGGATTGTGGGCATCATGCTGGCCGTTTTGACCCTTGTAACGCTGAAACTTCGCTAAGGAAACGCTAGAAGACAACGTCTAAAACTGAAGTTCTTCTCTCGCAGCTGATCAAGCACAACCATTACCTCTGAGTTCTAAGCTTCTTTCCTCCCATGTCTAAAATTGTCATTCTAGGAGCTGCTGAAAGTGGAGTAGGGGCCGCCTTGCTGGCTCATGCCAAGGGACACAGCGTGTTCGTGTCGGACCGCGGGCCTATTCAGCAACTCTACAAGGATAAGTTGACCGAGGCCGGAATTCGCTTTGAAGAAAACCAGCATAGCCTCGATGAGCTGCTGCTGGCGGATGAAGTAGTGAAAAGCCCTGGCATTCCGGAAAAGGTTGCGGTTATCAAGGCCTTGCGCGAGCGGAACATTCCCATCATTTCGGAAATAGAGCTGGCAGGCCGCTACACTAACGCTAAGTGCATTTGCATCACAGGCACTAACGGGAAAACCACTACCACGCTGCTTACCTATCATTTGCTGAAAGAAGCAGGACTGAAGGTAGGCCTAGCAGGCAACGTGGGATTCAGCCTGGCCGAGCAGGTGATTGAGGATAAGCACGACTATTACGTGGTGGAGCTGAGCAGCTTCCAGCTAGATGACACTTACGAGTTCCGCCCGTGGATTTCTGTGCTACTCAACATCACCCCCGACCACCTCGACCGGTACGGCTACTCTATGGAGCAGTACGCGCTGGCCAAGCTGCGCATCATGCGCAATCAGGATAGCTCAGACTACTTCATCTATAATGCCGATGATGAGGTAATTCAGCGGTACTTCCAGGCAGCTCTCCGGCCCGTTAGGCAAATGCCGTTTAGCCTGCACGGCCGGCCCGACTATCAACTGGCGGCTTGTTACGACTCGGAAGACGAAATCTGCGTGGATATGCAGCCCGGTTATTACAGTGAGCGGGAAAAAATCAGCACGGCTGATTCCCCACTTATCGGGCAACACAACCGCCAAAACACCATGGCCGCCGTGCTAGCGGCCCGGATAGCAGGCCTAACCAAGGAGCAGATTGAAGCCGCTCTGGCTACTTTCCGGAATGCTGAGCACCGCTTACAGCCGGTGGGCGAGGTGAAGGGTGCCCGCTTCATCAACGACAGCAAAGCCACCAACGTTGAAGCGGCCTGGTTTGCGCTCGACGGCATCCGTCAGCCCATCGTCTGGATTGCTGGCGGCACTGACAAAGGCAACGATTACAGTACCCTAGTGCCGCTAGTGCAAGCCCGCGTGAAAGCGCTTATTTGCTTAGGAGTTGATAACGAGAAGCTAAAAACCGCGTTTGGGTCGGTGGTGCCGCACCTAGAAGAGACTCGTAGCATGGAAGCCGCCGTGCGCCGGGCTGCTGAGCTGGCCACTGAAGGCGACGTGGTACTGCTCTCACCGGCCTGTGCCAGCTTCGATCTGTTCCGTAACTACGAAGACCGCGGCCAGCAATTCATTGAGCAAGTCGAGAAATTAATGGAGGCCTAGGCCAGCCTTTTAGTCATACCAGCGCTTAAGTCGATTCAGTACTCACCCTTTTTCCTCTGTACCACGCTATGGAACCGATAACCAACTGGCTACGGCAAAATCTGAAGGGCGACCCCATTCTGTGGGGCATTGTGCTGCTGTTTTCCTTCATCAGTATTGCGGTGGTATACTCCTCAACGGGCACCCTGGCCTACAAGCAGCAGGGTGGCAACACAGAGTATTACTTACTGAAGCACACTGGCCTAATCTTCTTCGGACTGGCATTTATGTGGCTGGCGCACCGCATTGATTACCGCTATTACTCGCGCCTTTCCTTGTACGCACTGCTCATTTCGGTGCCGCTGCTGCTATTCACGTACATGCTCGGGCCATCGGTGAACGGAGCTTCGCGCTGGCTGACTATTCCCGTTATCAACCAAACTTTTCAGCCTTCTGACTTAGCCAAGCTGGCGCTGATTTCGCACTTGGCTTCTATGCTCAGCCGGCGGCAGCAGCACGTAGATGATTTCAAGACCACATTGCTACCCGTAATGCTATGGGTGGGTATTATTTGTGGTCTTATTATTCTATCGAACGCCTCCACGGCCCTGCTGCTGTTTGCCACTTGCTTGCTGCTCATGTTCATTGGTCGCGTGCCGCTGAAGCAAATGGCCGTGATGGTAGCCATTGGGGTGCTGGTAGGGGGAATAGGCCTCACCGCTGGGCAACGCTACAAAACGGTGCTGTCGCGTATCGAAAACTTCACCGACAAGAGCAAGCCAGTGCCCTTCCAGTTGGAACACGCTTACATTGCCGAGGCCACGGGTGGTATTTTCGGCAAGGGCCCTGGTAAGAGCACGGAGCGCAACATTATGCCACACCCGTACTCCGACTTTATCTACGCCATCATCATTGAAGAATATGGCCTGTTTGGCGGGGTAGTGGTGCTGTTCTTATACCTAGCCTTCCTGTATCGGGGGCTGAAAACGGTGATGAATAGCTACGGCGCTTTTGGCGGATTGCTCTCGGCAGGTCTGAGCTTTAGTTTGGTCTTGCAGGCCATGGTGAACATGGGCGTAGCCGTGGGACTAGGCCCCATTACGGGTCTACCGCTGCCGCTGCTCAGCATGGGCGGTACCTCACTGATTTTTACGGGTATCAGCATCGGGATTATTCTGGCTGTGAGCCGTGGGGAGCGGGAAATTCGCCCCATGGTGGGTGAGCCTGAAGATACCGCCCGCATTCCCCGCGTATCGTCGTACGCTTAATCACACCAGCTTCCGAAAGCTGCTACGCTTGGCCTAGCCGCTCTATTGCTTTTCTACTGAATGCCCACATCCAAGTCTACATCTGCTCCGGCTCCTTACCGCGTCATCATTAGTGGCGGCGGCACGGGCGGACATATTTTCCCTGCGGTGGCTATTGCCAATGAGCTGCGCCGCCGTCAGCCCAACGCAGAGATTCTATTCGTGGGGGCCAATGGCCGCATGGAGATGACGCGCGTGCCCGAGGCTGGCTACGAGATTGTGGGGCTAGACATCAGTGGCCTACAGCGCCGCCTTACCCCAGAAAACCTGCTGTTCCCCATCAAGGTGATGCGCGCCGTGCGGAAGGCTGGTAAACTGATTGAAAAATTCCGGCCTGATGCTGTAGTAGGAGTCGGCGGCTATGCTTCCGCGCCCGTGCTATTAGCCGCCACCTCACGCGGTATTCCGGCCCTGATTCAGGAGCAGAATTCCTATGCTGGTCTCGTCAACAAGCTCCTAGCCCGCCGGGTACAGCGTATTTGTGTGGCCTATGAGGGCATGCAGAGCTTCTTTCCCGCCGATAAGTTGGTGCTGACCGGCAACCCTGTGCGCACTGAAATTGCCAGCGGTCAGCGCGAGGAGGCTTTGCAGTTCTTCGGGTTACGGCCAGATAAGCCCGTGCTCCTGGTGATTGGGGGCAGCCTGGGTGCCCGCACGCTCAACCAAGCCACCGCCGCCGCGCTGCCTCGCCTACGCGAAGCGGGCGTGCAACTGCTGTGGCAAACCGGCAAGCTGTATTTCCCCGAAGCTGAAAAACAAGCCGCACCCTACGCTTCCGACAACCTACACGCGCTGGAGTTCGTGCGGCGCATGGACCTGGCCTACGCCGCAGCCGATGTGGTCGTGAGTCGGGCTGGGGCGCTGTCTGTATCAGAGTTATGCCTCACCGGCAAGCCTAGTATCCTGGTGCCCTCGCCCAACGTGGCCGAAGACCACCAGACTAAAAATGCGCTGGCACTGTCCACGCGGCAGGCGGCGGTGCTGATTCCTGATGCCGAAGCCGGGGCCCGTCTGTATAACGAAGCGCTAGGCCTCTTGCAGGACACTGTTCAGCAGCAGCGCCTTGCCACCAATATCCGGGCGCTGGCCCACCCCGATGCCACGGCTACCATCGTGGATGAACTTCTAGCCCTCATGGAACACTAATGAACCCGGTCGCAGCAACTCCCTACGTATTCTTTTTGGGTATTGGTGGCATCGGTATGTCAGCCCTAGCGCGCTGGTTTAAGGCCAACGGGCATTCTGTGAGCGGGTATGATAAAACCCCCACGCCCTTAACCGAGGCCTTGGCCGCCGAAGGCATTACCGTGCACTACCATGATGCCGTAGAAAATATTCCGGTAGAAGTGCGTGAAAACCGCACGCAAACACTGGTAGTACTCACCCCCGCCATCCCCAAAGATCATCAGGAATGGGCGTGGCTACGTGAACAGGGCTACGACATCCGGAAGCGTAGTCAGGTGCTAGGCCTGCTCACTCAAGGTCGACCGACAATTGCGGTGGCTGGCACGCACGGCAAAACTACTACCAGCAGTATGGTGGCACACCTCCTGCACCATGCTGGAGTGCCCAGCGCCGCTTTTTTAGGTGGCATTTCCGTGAACTTGGGCTCCAACCTACTCCTGCCGCCCACACCGGCAGAGCTAACTGCCCGAAATGCTTCGTTGGCTCCCGACCAAGTGCCTGTAGTAGTGGAGGCCGACGAATACGACCGAAGCTTTCTAACACTGTACCCCGATGTGGCCATTGTCACTAGTACCGATGCCGACCACCTCGACATCTATGGCGACAAAGAAGCCCTGGTAGAATCGTTCCGCCAGTTTGTGGGTCAGATCAAGCCTGGCGGTACGTTGATTATTAATCATACGGCCGATTCTAGCGTGGCGCAGGCGGCACCTGCCGGCGTGCGTGTCATTCGTTATGGGCTTTCTCCCGAGCAAGGCCCAGAGCTATATGCTGATGCTATAACAGCCCAGGGGCATCAATTCCGGTTCGATATGCATGGTCCGCACGGCACGGTAAGAGGCCTAGAGCTAGCCGTGCCCGGTTATCACAATGTGGAAAACATGTTGGCGGCGGCCTGCGTAGGCCAGTTGTATGGGCTCAACACTGGGCAACTGCAAGCGGCAGTAGCGGCCTACCGTGGCGTAAAGCGCCGCTTTGAGTTCATCCTGACTGCTGGGGCCACCCATCCCGACCATGTGTACGTGGATGATTATGCTCACCACCCACGCGAAATCGAGGCTTTCCTACGTTCCTTGCGGGCACTCTACCCGGGGCGCAAGTTGCGCGTAGTTTTTCAACCTCACTTGTTCTCTCGCACCCGCGACTTTGCGCCCGGATTCGCTGAGAGTCTGAGTCTTGCTGATGAAGTAGTGCTGATGGATATCTACCCCGCTCGGGAGTTGCCTATGCCTGGTGTAACATCAGAATTGATTTTGTCCCAAATAACAGCACCGGTAAAATCGATACAGTCGCGTGAAGAAATTTTGACAAATGCCGAAACTGATACGAATTTTGACGTATTAGCCACCGTAGGAGCAGGAGATATCGATCAACTAGTTCCTCGTTTAAGGAATATTCTGAATATTCGCTGGAATGGAGCTGAAGCGTAAAGCCAACCATCTGCTATTTGCTACCGCCTGCCTGGTTTTGCTGGGTGGGCTTGGGGTATTTGCTGGTGTCCGGCAGGCTCATCGGCCGGTGGGAGGTGTTATTGTGCGCATCAGCAACGAGTTCAACAACTTCTTTATCAGCGAGCGAGAAGTAACCAGTCTGCTCACCCGGCAGGGGCGCGACCGGCTAGAAGGCACCGACCCCGCAGAACTGAACCTGAAGGCCTTGGAAGCCCGCCTGAAAGCTCACAGCTTTGTGAAAGATGCGCAAGTATACCGTGACCTATCGGGCAACTTGCACGCTGATGTTCGCCAGAACCGCCCTATTGCCCGGTTGGTACACGCCGATTCGCGCCAAGATTTTTACTTGGATGCGGCCGGGGAAAAGCTGCCACTCTCTCCATTGTTTACTGCCCGTGTTGTGCCAATTGCGCGCTTGGGCGGGCAACCACTGACGGCCACTTTTTTTCAAGATTCCACCGGCGCCCCATACCTCGAGTTTCTACGCTATATTGATGAGAAACCTTTCTGGCGCGCTCAAGTAGCCGAGGTGTTTATCAGTCCTAATGGCAAGCTTTCTTTCACCCAGCAAGTGGGAGACCAGCGAGTAGAATTTGGCTTTCCTGAGAATATTTCGGAAAAATTTGCGAAACTGATGGTATTTTACCGTCAAATTCCTCCGGTTCTGGGCTGGGACACGTACCACCGCGTCAACGTGGAGTACAAGGACCAGATCATCTGTGAATAACTATATCTGCATAAATAGCCGAAAAACGCACTTTTTCGACCACAACCTACCTGCACGCAACCTCCACTCTCGCCCTCCCTTCTCATGCAAAACGATAAAATTGTAGTTGGCCTCGACATCGGCACCACCAAAATTTGCGCCCTGGTGGGGCGAAAAAACGAATTTGGTAAGCTTGAAATTCTGGGCATGGGGAAAGCTGTGTCGGAGGGCGTGGTGCGCGGTATTGTGTCGAATATCGACAAGACCGTTGACGCCATCAAGAAAGCCATCCGGCAGGCAGAGGAACAGTCGGGTATTAACATTGGCGTTGTGAACGTGGGTATTGCCGGCCAGCATATCCGCAGCCTGCAGCACAACGGCAGCATCACGCGCGCCTCCTCCGACAACGAGATTACCCTCGATGACGTGAACCGCCTGACCAACGATATGTATCGGTTGGTGACGCCTCCTGGCTCTGAAATCATCCACGTAATGCCCCAAGATTACAAGGTGGATTATGAGGAGGGCATTATGGACCCAGTGGGAATGTCGGGAGTGCGCCTGGAGGGCAACTTTCACATCATCACAGCCCAGAGCACCGCAATCAATAACATCAATAAGTGCGTTACGAAGGCAGGCCTAGAAATTGATAACCTCATTCTGGAGCCGCTGGCTTCTTCTATGTCGGTGCTGAGCGACGAGGAGAAGGAAGCTGGCGTGGCTCTTATTGACATTGGGGGCGGCACCACTGACCTAGCTATCTTCAAAGACGGCATCATTCGTCACGCAGCCGTACTGCCCTTCGGTGGTAATATCGTGACTTCTGATATCAAGCAGGGCTGCTTGGTGATGCAAAACCAAGCTGAACAGCTGAAGGTGAAGTTCGGTAAAGCTATTGCCGAAGAAGCCAGCGAATACGAAATTGTCAGCATCCCTGGCCTACGCGACCGGGCTCCTAAGGAAATTTCTCTCAAGAATCTGGCCTATATCATTGAGGCCCGGATGGAAGAAATTGTGGAGTTGGTATATGCCGAAATTCAGCGCCTGGGCTTTCAGGATAAGCTGGCCGCCGGCATTGTGCTAACAGGTGGCGGTTCGCAGTTGCAGAACTTAGTGCAACTTACTGAGTATGTAACCGGCATGGATACCCGTATTGGATATCCAAATGAGCACCTTGGTAAGAGCCGCATTGAGGCGGTGAAGTCACCAATGTATGCTACCACCGTAGGCCTCGTGCTGGCTGGCTACCGTTCACTGGATGACCGCTTAGCTCAGCGTGGTTTCGAGGAGCCCGAGCAGCAAGCGTACCACCGTCCGGCTGCTCCGGAGCCCCGCCCCGTGGTGGTGCCCGCACCCCAGCCGGTAGCGCAGCAGCCCACCCAGGCTCCTGCCCAACCAGAAGCTCCTAAAAAGTCGTCGGGAGCTGGTAAGTTTTTCCAGGATATCATCAGCCGGACCAAAGGCTTGCTGATTGATGATTTTGACGACAAGCAATATTAGGTGATGGGGGTCTTAGGGACTTGGGGTCTTGGCTGTTTCGTTGGAATGATGAAGTTGACCAAGCTGCAAGTACCCATTAGCCAAGACCTCAAGTCCCCAAGACCCTAAGATCTTAACTCATGAATTTTACATTTGATATTCCGGCACAGTCCAGGTCCATCATAAAGGTGATTGGCGTAGGAGGCGGCGGTTCTAACGCCGTCAACCACATGTTTAGCCAAGGCATCAAGGACGTGGAGTTCGTGATTTGCAATACGGATAAGCAAGCACTGGCTTCTTCCACTGTTCCTAACCGCCTGCAGATTGGCGCCGACCTAACCGAAGGGCTAGGTGCAGGAGCCAATCCTGAGCGCGGAAAGCAAGCGGCTATTGAAAGCCGTGAGCAAATCCGGGAACTGCTCAGCAACGGCACCAAAATGGTGTTTATCACGGCGGGCATGGGCGGTGGTACCGGTACTGGTGCCGCACCCGTTATTGCGAAAGTGGCCAAGGAGCTAGGCATCCTCACGGTAGGCATCGTGACGGCGCCGTTCATGTTTGAGGGAAAGAAGAAGCGCCAGCAGGCAGAGCACGGCATTAAGGAGCTGAGCGATAACTGCGACACGGTGCTGGTTATCCTCAACGACAAGCTGCGTGAGATTTATGGCAACCTGCCTATCCGCTCAGCCTTTGCCAAGGCGGATAATGTGCTGAGCACAGCCGCTAAGTCTATAGCCGAAATAATCACTGTTACGGCCGATGTAAACGTCGACTTTGAAGACGTGAAAACGGTTATGAAAGACTCTGGCGCGGCCGTGATGGGTAGCAGCATTACGGAAGGGGAGAACCGGGCGCAGCGTGCGGCCGAGGAGGCCCTGGCCTCTCCGCTGCTGAACAATACCGATATTCATGGTGCGCAGAAAATTCTGCTCAGCATTATGTCGGGCGACCAGGCCGAGCTGGAAATGGATGAACTCACCGAGATTACGGAGTATATCCAGGACAAAGCTGGTCAGAACGCGGAGGTAATCTTCGGGCATGGCATTGATCCTACGCTGGGACAGAGCATCCGCGTAACGGTTATCGCCACGGGCTTTGCCCGGGAAGCGCACAATATCACTTCCGTGGTACCGCGTGGCTCCGAGTTAGCCGCCGCTCCTTCTACACCCGATCCGCAAATCAACTTGTTTGACAAGGACCGTCAGGAGGCGCCCACAACACCCGCCGTTCCTACGTTTGGTATGCCCGTAGCACCCCCTACACCGGAGCCGCAGCCTGTGAAGTTCGATTTAGAAACTTCGCCCGCCCCAGTTGGGTACGTACCACCCGTAGTATCTGCGCCATCGGCTCCTGCCCCAGACCCCGTGCTGTACCAGCAGCCGGTGCCACAGCCCGCCGCGCCCTCTACGGTGCAGCACACACTGAGCCGGCCATCGTTGGATGCCCGTGCGGAAGAGCGCCGTCGGCGCCTGCAGGAACTGAGCAATGGTCTGACAAATGATGCTATTAAAGACCAGCTCGACACACCAGCCTACTTGCGTCGGCAGGTGAAACTGGAGAACGTAGTTCCCTCTTCGGAGCAGAATATTAGCCGTTTCAACCTTTCGGACGATAACGAGCTATTAGGTGACAACCGGTTCTTACACGACAACGTTGACTAAGGAACGTTAGAAAATAAAAAAGCCTCTGTAGTGATTACAGAGGCTTTTTTGTTTTTGACAGACTTTCTAACGAGAAGGGTTTTGTTACAAATGGAGTATATCTAAAGCAACATAGCGCCACGGCTCAATTGTAGTGGTAGTAGCTTCTTACTTAAGGTCGAGAACGAAGAGAATCAGGAACAGCACGTTCAGTAGAATCAGAAGGTAAGCGAGCTGGCTCGCCAAACTCTCGGTCGGGGCTGAGAGTACGGCCACGCGACTGTGAACGCGGAGCGACTGTATTGCAGCTAGCTATGGCTAGCAGGCCAATAACGAGAAGCACACATAAAGTAAGCTGACGCTTTTGCATGAGAGTGCAATATAGACGTGGCGTTGAGGTAAAGGTAGCTGAACCAGTACAGGAATAGGTTAGGCTACTTTATGCACCTTATCCTATTGCTTAAACGGATCTGAAAACCGCTTATCGGTCACGAAGGAAGAGTCAGTGAGAGTGCGCAAAAAGGCCAGAAGCTGTGTTTTCTCGGTAGCTGTCAGATCTAGACGGGTGCCGTTGGGAGTATTTGATAGTAACACGTTCGGGTCTACAAAAGCACTGGTAGTCTGAACGTGCTCATTGTAGTGGTCCAAAACATCTTCCAGCGTCTTGAACCGACCATCGTGCATGTATGGAGCCGTAAGGGCGATGTTGCGGAGCGTAGGGGCTTTAAATTTGCCGCGGTCGGAGGCTAGGCCAGTTATAGCTCCACGGCCCGCATCCGCAAAGTTTACATCGAGGCCATTATTAAAGAAATCAGGGGAGGAGAACAGCCCCGTTTCACTGAAATGGCAATGATGGCAGGCCCCACCCCGGATAAACACTCCACCCACTTCGCCGGGATGGTTGTTGAATATGGCAGCTCCTTGCCGCTCCGTTGGAGTAAGCGAGCCGGTCTTACGCAAATACTGGTCGTAGCGGGAATTAGCAGAAATAAGAGTGCGCTCAAACTGGCCTAGCGCCTTCAAAACATTCTCCTCCGTGATGATACTTGTGCCAAACGCCTTCTGAAAAAGGGGGGGATATAAGTCGCTTTGTTGAAGTTTACGAACCCCTTCAGCAAGAAGCTGATGCATTTCAACCGGATTCTCAATTGGAATACGGGCTTGTTGCTCCAGGCTTGTGGCCGCCCCATCCCAATTGAGTGTAGTTTCCCACAGCACATTGGCGAGCGACATAGTATTACGAGAATGGGGAAGGCCATCGCCCCCCACTGCTTTGGTTAAACCGTCGGTGAAAGCTTTGCTCTGCTGGTGGCAACTCCCGCAAGACTGAGTGCCTGTACGTGAAAGCCGGGGTTCATAGAACAGCTTCCGACCCAGATCGACGCCCTCAACCGTAAGGGGGTTGTCAGGGGGTATACTGATGGCTTGGGGAAGATTGCTCGGCAGCGTAAGCTGGTAAGGCGTGGTGGTATGCGAGTTTTCTCCCGTCTCTTCCGTTTTCTCATTTCCGCCGCAGCTAGCCAACGACAGGCCTAGGCACCAGAGAACAGCAAGGCGACGAAGAAGGAATGAAGGCATAGGGAAGCGGGCCTGAATACTTAGTAAGATACCGATTTGTGGGCAAAAGCGCTAGTAACCGATGGTGGAGTTTCGATGGCTGGCACTGGTGCAGCCAACCGCTTATCGTGGAGAAAGGATTCGTCGGTTAGGGTGTTGAGAAAGGCCAGAAGGTCGGTCTTTTCCTGAGGCGAAAGGGGTATTTGAGGGCGGCGATTAGGTTGTTGGAATATTGGGTCGAGAGTAGGTGAGGTGACAATCCCCTGGTCGTAATGGTTCAGTACTTGTTCCAGCGTTTGGAATCGACCATCGTGCATGTAAGGCGCCGTAACGGCCACATTGCGGAGGCTAGGGACCTTGAAGCGCCCGACATCTGACCGACGACCAGTTATATGTGCCCGACCCGAATCGAGGGGAAATGCGCGGTCTAGGCCATTATTGCGGTACGATTCATCCGTGAACGTATCTCCAGCATGGCAGGGAGTGCAGTTTCTGCGCAGAACTGACAAGCCGCGCAGTTCACTTTTCGACAACATACCTCCCGCTTCATGCCGTCTAAAGTGGTCGTAGCGGGAGTTGGCCGAGGTGAGACTGGCCGTGAATTGTGCCAGCACCCTGAGAAACTGATACGAGTCGATGGGTTGCCGACCGTAAAGCTTGGCGAAGCGCCGTTGGTAGTCAGGATTTGCGTTGAGCTTGTGGAGTACATTGGCTAGCGTTTCGCCCATCTCCAGATGGTTAGCGAGCGGCGCAAGAGGCATCGTTTCAATGTGATTCGCGCCACCATCCCAGAGCAGTTCCTTGCGCCAGCGCAAGTTCTGCAGGCCAGGAGTATTGCGAGTACCGAGGTGGCCTAGCACGCCGCGGCTGTAACGCTGTCCTGCATCCGAGAAAGCAGTGGCTTGCTTGTGGCAACTGCCGCAAGAAACTTCCCCCGTGCGCGACAGGCGGGCATCATAAAATAGGGCGCGCCCTAGTGCGAATGCTTCCGAAGATGCAGAATTCTGATCAAGAGCATATACGGGAGGCGGAAAGTTACTCGGTAGTTCAGTACCTGGAACCGACTGGCCAAACCAACTAGTCTCAACATTTCGTGCAGTACAGGCCAGCACTAGGCCACTAGCAAGGCTCAATAGCCAATAGCCAAGCTTCCGGCGGGAATACCACATGACTACGTGTTATTTTTCCTGCACCTGCCGTACAGTAAACATGCCTGCCGCGTAATTATCAGCCAGCCTCATAGCGCTAGGGCCAGCACCCATGATGTTATACGTATCAGCAAAACGAATTGTGTTTGGGCCCGAGAGCATGCGCAACACATCTGCTTGCATCTGAACGGTAGGAACCCGGTCTTGTCGGATTTGAATGGTGGCGCCGGCTAAGGTAGGTGATATAACCCGGATGGCATTATTGGGTGTTTTGAACCCACCCACGTGAAGGAGTACTCCGTGGTTTCCAGGAGCCTGCGGAGAAGAACCTTCCAGCTTCGCGAAGATGTAGCCAGTATTCCAGTCCCAAAACATGCTGTTAATTGGGTCCAGTGCGCCAGCTTTTGCCCCCGACACGTTGTGCGTACTATCCACACCCACCATGAAAGTAAGGGAAGAATAGTCACCAGCGGGTATACCGCTCAGGGTAATAGTTTTAGAGGCAGCCTTGGCCTCATCCACTAGGAAGTAGCTCTCCGGAACTGCGTACTCAGTACCATCGGCTTTGCCTAGCTTGAAGTTGGAGAGATAATACTTGAAAGTAGAGACAGTAAAACTTTCTCCCGCCGGCGTGGTGTAGGGTGTAGCTGAATTCAGTGTGAGTGAGGATCCTCCCACCACGTGGCTGATTTCTAGGTGAAGGGCGCTGCTAGGTTCCGCCTCCTTATCAGTATTACCACAGCCGGTAAATACCAAAGCGACAATCAGGAATACCAAAAGCACTGAAAGCTTTGAGCGTGTCATGAGGCGAAACATTAGGAGCAAATAATTAATAAGCAGGAGACAGGAGTGACTATTCACGCCAATCCACTAAGCTTATGTACCGATGGGGGAGGAATCTACCTGTTGAGTATTTTGAAGATAACTGTTTGAAACCAACCTACGGGTTAGAAAGCGAGTAATGCTTCCACTTGTTCTTGCAGCAACTGCTGATAAAGTGGCTCTGTGAGTTGCCCTTCGCTAGTCAGGTATTTGTCAATGAAGGGTAGCCGCACGCGTTGGGGAAGCACAGCTGTACCAAGGTACATGAGTACATCTGTTAAGTGGTTCACGGGAAGCAGACCACCTTGGCCACCCGAAGACAGGCCTACTAAAGCGGCTTTCTTGCCCCGAATACCACCAGGGTAGGGAAGACCATCAATAAACGCTTTCAACACCCCTGGGAAAGAGGCATTGTACTCCGGAACAATAAACACCAACTTATCCGCCGCTTCAGCCATTGCTACTAAGGTGTTGAAATGGTCGTGCGTGCCTGTATTGTGGTAAAGCGCAGTGCTGGTGAAGTCGACGGGCAGTTCGGTCAGATCAAGGATCTGAAAAGCTGCTTGATGCCCAGCTAAGTAAGAGCCATATACTTCGGCAATACGACGGGCGCGGGAGTTGGGCCGGTTGGTACCAGCAACGATGGTAATCATGAAATCAAGTAAATTATATGAAGCAGTTCAAACGGCTACACATGCTCTTGTGTGCTTAGCAGGGGCTACTAGTACTCTCACCATCTGCAGTAACACAACAGCAACAAAAAAGCGAACCGGTTACCCGATTCGCTTTTTCTATGCTAGTAACTGCAAACTTTACGCAAGGTTATTAGAAGTGGCCTTAGCGTTGATGTATTCACGGTTCATGATGGCAATGTTCTCCAGGGAGATACCCACTGGGCACTCAGCAGCACAAGAACCGATGTTGGAGCAAGCGCCGAAGCCCTCTTTATCCATCTGGGCTACCATGTTTTCCACGCGAGTTTTGCGCTCTACGTGCCCTTGAGGTAGCAATGCTAGCTGGCTTACCTTGGCCGACACAAACAGCATAGCCGAGGAATTTTTGCAAGACGCTACGCAAGCACCGCAGGCAATGCAAGTAGCTGCCTCAAATGCCCGGTCGGCAATGTCCTTCGGAATTGGAATCTCGTTGGCATCGGGAGTGCCACCCGTGTTGATTGAGATATAGCCACCCGCTTGGATGATGCGGTCGAAGGCAGAGCGGTCTACACTCAGGTCCTTGTTAACCGGGAAGGCAGCCGAACGCCAAGGCTCGATGGTGATGGTGTCACCGTCGGAGAACTTGCGCATGTGCAGCTGGCAGGTGGTGGTACCAGCCTCGGGACCGTGCGCACGGCCATTGATGAACAGGTTACACGAACCACAAATGCCCTCACGGCAGTCATGGTCGAATGCTACGGGCTCCTCGCCCTGACGCAGCAGATCCTCGTTCAGCACATCGAGCATTTCCAGGAACGACATATCCGGGGAGATGTCCTTCACCTGGTAATCCACAATGCGACCCTCGGTGTTGCGGTTACGCTGCCGCCACACTTTCAAGGTGAGGTTCATTGGTTTGGCATTGGGGTTACTTCCAGCCATTGTATTTCTAGGGTATAAAGTCTTGAAAAACTGGATTGAGTGGCCTAGCAGATGAAGCTAGGCCACTGCCACCTTATTTGTAGCTCCGCTGGGTAAGCTTCACGTTCTCGAAGCGCAGCTCTTCCTTATTCAGGATTTCGGGCTGGTTCTCGCCGTTGAACTGCCAGGCAGCCACGTACGTGAAGTTCTCGTCGTCACGGAGGGCCTCACCTTCCGGCGTCTGGTATTCCTCGCGGAAGTGGCCACCGCAGCTCTCGTTGCGGTTATAAGCGTCATCAATCATGAGCTCACCCAGTTCCAAGAAGTCGGCCACACGACCGGCATTTTCCAGCATTTGGTTCATCTCCTGATCGGTGCCGGTCAGTTTCAGGTCGCTCCAGAATTCACGACGTAGCTTCTGAATCTCCGTCTTGGCGTGGCGCAGACCCTCAGCGTTGCGGGCCATGCCGCAATACTCCCACATGATATGGCCTAGGGCCTTGTGGAACTCGGCAGGAGTACGCGTACCGTTAATGCTCATCAGCTTCTCCACACGGGCCCGTACCCCGGCCTCCGCCTCCTTGAAGGCAGGGTGTTCGGTGGTAACAGGTTTGGGAGGAGTCTGGGCTAGGTAATCACCAATGGTGTACGGAATCACGAAGTAGCCGTCGGCTAAACCTTGCATTAGGGCCGAAGCGCCCAAGCGGTTAGCACCGTGGTCGGAGAAGTTACACTCACCGGTGGCGTATAGGCCGGGGATGGTAGTCTGCAGGTTATAGTCTACCCAGAGGCCACCCATGGTATAGTGCACGGCTGGGTAAATGCGCATGGGCTGCTCGTAGGGATTCTCGCCAGTAATCTTGGCGTACATATCGAACAGGTTGCCGTACTTCTGGCTCACCCACTCGGCCCCGTTACGCTTAATAACGTCGGCGAAGTCGAGGAACACGGCCAAGCCGGATCCACCTACACCGCGACCCTCGTCGCACATCTGCTTGGCATTGCGCGATGCCACGTCGCGAGGAACGAGGTTACCGAAGGCAGGGTACTTACGCTCCAGGAAGTAGTCACGGTCCTCCTCCTTGATGTCACTTACGCGGATTTCGCCTTTGCGCAGACGCTCAGCAGTTTCCTTGGAAGCCGGCACCCATACACGGCCGTCGTTACGCAGCGACTCCGACATCAGCGTCAGCTTCGACTGGTAGTCGCCCGATACGGGGATACAAGTGGGGTGAATCTGGGTGAAGCAAGGGTTAGCAAAGAAGGCACCCTTCTTGTGCGCTCGCCAAGCAGCGGTGGCATTGCAATATTTGGCGTTAGTGCTCAGGTAGAATACGTTACCGTAACCACCGGTGGCCAGTACCACGGCGTGGGCCGCGTGCTGCTCAATCTCGCCGGTGATGAGGTTACGGGTGATGATGCCACGGGCCTGGCCGTCAACCACTACTAGGTCCAGCATTTCGCTGCGAGTGTACAGCTTCACTTTGCCGTAAGCTACCTGACGCGACAGAGCCGAGTAGGCACCCAGCAGCAGCTGCTGTCCGGTTTGGCCACGGGCGTAGAACGTGCGGCTCACCTGGGCGCCACCGAAGGAGCGGTTAGCCAGCAATCCACCGTATTCCCGGGCAAAAGGAACGCCCTGGGCCACGCATTGGTCGATGATGTTTACCGATACCTGGGCCAGACGGTACACGTTGGCCTCACGGGCACGGTAGTCACCACCTTTAATGGTATCATAGAACAGACGGTACACCGAGTCACCGTCGTTCTGGTAGTTCTTGGCGGCGTTGATACCTCCCTGAGCGGCGATGGAGTGCGCACGGCGGGGAGAATCGTGGTAGGTAAACGCCTTTACGTTGTAGCCCAACTCGGCCAGGGAGGCCGCAGCGGAAGCACCAGCTAGGCCAGTACCTACAATGATTACGTCGTATTTACGCTTGTTAGCTGGGTTAACCAGCTTGACATTGAACTTATGCTTGTCCCACTTCTCGGCCAAAGGCCCTTCGGGAATTTTGGAATCCAGTATCATGCGCTAAAATGAAAAGGGTGGGGGGCTAGCGAAGGGCCGGCTCCGTGGTAAGGGACTGCTCTACGGTGTTGCCCGTAGCAGGGCGTGGCTGGTAGGCCTCGCTGAAGAACATCACCAGAGGAATAATGGCAAACAGGGCAGATACAATCACCGAGAAGCCATAACCCGTCAGATAAATGGCGGGCGTATACTTGCGGTGGTTGAGGCCGAGAGTCTGGAAGCCGCTGCGGAAGCCGTGCCAGAGATGGTAGCCCAGGGCAATCTGCGAGAGGGCGTACAAAGCCACGTACCACGGAATTTTGAAAGAGGCAGCTGCCACAGAATACAGGTCGCCCACGGGGTGGTCGAGGTTAGGCACGCGTACTTCGGCTAGGCCACCCATGGCATCAAAGCGGGAGCGAATCCAGAAGTTCATCAGGTGCACAATTAGGAAGATCAGCAGCAATGTGCCTAGCAAAGCCATGTTGCGGGAAGCCCACTGCGAGTTTTGCTCGGAGTGGTTCACCACGTAGGCCTGTCCGCCGCGGGCCTTCTTGTTTTTTACGGCCAGGGCCAAACCCTGGTAAATGTGCGCCAACAGGCCTAGCATTAGCACCACTTCCATTGCCCGGATGACGGGATTGGTGCCCATGAACTCAGCCCAAAAGTTGAAAGAAGCGCCGCCATCGTGGCGAAGCATCTGGAGGTTAATCAATAAGTGAACCACCAGAAAGGAGCAGAGAAACAGGCCCGTGACAGCCATGATAAACTTGCGGCCGATGCTGCTGGAAAAGGTCTTTGTTATCCAACTCATAAGAGCTACTGAAAGGTTTGGGTAGGTCGGTTGTACTGGTCAAAGGTAGGGTCCAACCCGGTAGGAAACAATCTGCGCTTACCTTTCACGTTAGTAAGGAATAATCTTGAATCTATCTACTGCCGGCTCCGTTAGAACTATAACGGTACTAGATTAACCCAACTAAGAGGTTTTTTGTTAGGTTCCTGACGCATTTTTACTGACCTTCTTTCCTTCGTTTTTTCGACTCTCAATACCCTGATTCTATGAAGCTTCCCTTACTTAACCGCGCCGCCCGTCTTGGGTTGGTGCTACTAGTATTGGTGCTGGCTTATTTTGGACTGACGCCTGCGGCCCACGCAACCCACCTGCGCGCCGGCGACATCCAAGCCAAGACGGATACAACGGCCGCCCGTAACCCGCGGCGCATCTTCTTTAAGATGGTGCTTTATGAAAGCAATGTAAACACGAGTGTGTCGCAAACTGAGGCCGATATCTTCTTTGGAGATGGTACCGTTACCCAAAAGATTCCGCGTGTCAGCAGAACGCCTGTCGGCTGTGATGGCACTACGTTTCGATTAGTATTTTATTTCGAACATACCTACCCCGCTGTTGGTCAATACACGGTACATTTTCTAGCTGAGAACCGCAGCATTGGGGTAAGGAATATGGCTAACTCCCAGGGGCAGAGTTTCTATATTTCTTCACGCATAACCATTGACCCGGCTCTAGGAATAAACCAATCACCAATCCTGAATGCACCGGCCTACGATAGGGCGAGCAGAAATCAAGTATTTCTGCACAACCCCGCAGCCTCAGATGCTGATGGAGACTCTTTGTCTTATGAGCTAACTCCCAGTCAATTTGTTCCTGGTGGTGTAGCCGCTGTATTAGCTCAGACAGGTAATAATCGGAACACACCGTTTCCGGTTCCTAGCACAAGTTTTCAATACCCCAACCAGATTGGAAATGGTGTGCAAGTCCCGTATGTAGGGCCACCAGCATATGTGCCTAATGCGGCAGCAATATTTGAGCAAAGCCCTATTACTGGGCAAGTAGTGTGGAATGCCCCTATAGAAATTGGTGATTACAACTTCGCTTTTCGAGTGCGTGAGTGGCGCCGAGTGCCCGGTGCTAAGGCAAGGTTAATCGGCGAATACATTCGGGATATGCAGATAACTGTTGGTAACAACAACAACCTGCGCCCAACCATCACGGTCCCCACCGATCTTTGCGTTATTGCTGGCGTGCCGGTTACGGGTGTTGTAACTGCCACCGATCCAGAAAACCAACAGGTTACGCTCACCGCTTTCGGGGGCATGCTGCCCCGTCCGGCCAACTTTGTGCAGAACTCGCTTGGGCCTCCAACGCCCCGTGGCACCTTCACCTGGACTCCAGGGTGCACGGATATTCGGTCGGAACCACACCAGGTGCTGTTCAAAGCCGAAGACAGGCCCGCCAACAATTGCGGCGCCGCTTTGATTGATGAACGCGTGTGGAATATCCTAGTGGTAGGGCCACCACCCCAAAACCTGCGAGTAGCTCCATCTGGCAATACGGCTCAACTAAGCTGGGATAGTTATTCCTGCCAGAACCCTGGTGCTCAGATTCTGATTTTCCGCAAGGAGATGCCCTCTCAATGGTCTCCTTCAACTTGCGAAACAGGAATACCTGCCTCAGCCGGGTACATACAAATTGGTTCGGTGGCCGTGGGCAGCCGCACGTTTGTGGATGACCGCAATGGCCTAGGCCTAGAGCGGGGAAAGAACTACTGCTACCGCATTTATGTGCAGTTTGCCCGGCCTGCGGGTGGGGCCAGTATTGCTTCTAACGAGGCCTGCATTACACTGGAAGGCCGCTCCCCTCGCTTTACCAACGTGACGGTAGACCGCACAGACGCTACAAATGGCCAGATTACGGTGCGTTGGACACGGCCTGCTCCCCTCAATAGCTTCAACCCACCGGTAGGTTACCGTTTATATCGGGCAGTAGGACAAAACCCCACGTTCCCGACCACGGCTACTCCTCTCCGGACCATTACCAATCTCAACGATACGGTGTTTGTGGATACTAACCTCAATACCACCGACAACGCCTACACGTACAAGCTGGAGTTCTTCAGCAATACCCTGCCCTCGGCCAACTCGCCGGTAGCTATTGAAACGGCTGGGCCGGCCTCTAGTGTGCGGGTGACTACTACCGCCGATCCGCTGGCTAATACTATTGCCCTCACTTGGACCTACAATGTGCCATGGGATAACTCCCGCTATCCATCAACGATTTACCGGCGCGACGGGCTGACGGGGGCTTACGTGCCAGTGGCCAAAGTAACCGGCACTACTACGGGAGGTACCTACCTCGACCGGGGTACGACGGCTAGGCCACTAGTGAAGGGCAGAACGTATTGCTACTACATCAAGACTAAGGGCGCCTACGCTATTGCCCCCAACGATTCGCTCATTAACCTGAGCCAGGAACGGTGTGTGGCCCTAACGCCCGTATTGTGTACGCCGGTGCTCACCCTCAAGCCTACGAACTGCGACAGCTTAGCAAGTCGACTGTTTGATTTGCCCAGCACGCCCGTGAATGGGCAGGTGTACACCAACTACCTCAGCTGGACGCTCAGCGCGCAGCCAACCGCTGACTGCAGCCGGGATGTGGCATCGTACATAATCTACTATGCACCTACCCCCAATGACTCTCTGACCGTGCTGACAACGGTGCCTGGCTCGCAGACCACGTATGCTCACCAAGGCCTGACTTCGGCCCAAGGTTGCTACGCCGTACGTGCGGTAGATGCGGCCGGTACGCGCAGCTTGCTCAGTAATAAGGAATGCAAGGATAACTGCCTACTGTTCTTGCTCCCGAATATCTTTACTCCCAACGGAGACGGGAAGAACGATACCTTCCGGCCCAAAGTCTTTAGCCCTATCCGTCGCACTAGCGTAAAGATTTTCAACCGCTGGGGAGTGAAGGTGTACGAGAGTGACAAAGATCCTCTCATCAACTGGAGTGGCAGCGGCAGTGGTGAATCTGGCTCTGGTTCGAAAGTATCGGAGGGAATGTACTACTATCAAGCTGAGGTAGAGTTTGGGGACATTAACCGCACAAAACGCACCTTTAAGGGGTGGGTACAGGTGAACCGCTAACTGGCCTAGGCCTCTGTAAAAAGAAAAGGAGCGAACAGTTGCTGTTCGCTCCTTTTCTTTGTGCCATGATAAAGTCTTGTCTTGTATTCCTACTGTTGGCGGGCGGCGTGGCCGGTTGTCAACCTCAGACTACTCCTACCACAACTATGCAGTCAGCCACCAACGCCGAGGCAGCGCGGGCGGCCGTTGCCGCCTACGTCAAAAGCCAGCCCAACGCCGCGCTCTACCAGCTCGATTCAGCGCGGGTGATGGATGTGGATACCAACTGGCAAGTGCTTGTGCCCCGCACCGATTGGGCTGGGCGCATGCCAAACGCCGCGGCTTTTGAAGTCGACAAAAAAACCGGAACCGTCACTACGCTGAAAGTTAAATAGACGACGACGCTAGGCCACTTGCCCCGTTACTCTTTTTGTTCTCCCAACTACAACCACCTTCCACTACGTGAAAGCAGTCATTTTCCCTGGTCAGGGTAGCCAGTTTAGCGGCATGGGTCGCGACCTATACGAGCAGCACCCTGAGGCCAAGCGCCTGATGGACCAAGCCAACGAGATTCTAGGCTTCTCCCTTACTGATGTAATGTTCTCAGGCTCGGAAGAAGACCTGCGCCGCACCGACGTAACTCAGCCCGCTATCTTCCTGCATTCCGTAGCCCTTGCTGCCGTACTGCCCGATCTGCGCCCCGAAATGGTGGCTGGTCACTCCCTCGGTGAGTTTTCGGCGTTGGTAGCAGCTAAAGTTCTGAAATTTGAGGATGCGTTGCGGCTGGTAGCTCAACGGGCTCAGGCCATGCAGGCCGCCTGTCAGGAGCAGCCCGGCACGATGGCCGCCATTCTAGGCCTCGACGATGATACCACCGCCCGCATCTGCCAGGAAATTACGCAGGCTGGCAATGTAGTGGTAGCTGCCAACTACAATTGCCCCGGCCAACTGGTAGTGTCAGGCTCGCAGCGGGGCATTGAGCTGGCCTGCGAACAGTTGAAGGCAGCTGGTGCTAAGCGCGCGCTGCCGCTGCCCGTAGGTGGCGCGTTCCACTCACCGTTGATGCAGTCGGCCGAGGCGGCCTTGGCTCAGGCAATTGCTGCTACTACCTTCTCGGCAGGCATTTGCCCCGTGTATCAGAACGTAGATGCTGCTCCCCACACCGACCCCGACGAAATCCGGGAGAACCTCGTGCGCCAACTCACGGCCCCCGTCCGCTGGACCCAGAGTGTGCAGCGCATGGTGCAAGACGGCGCCACCGAATTTGTAGAGTGTGGTCCAGGCAAGGTGCTGCAAGGCCTTGTGAAGAAAATTGCTCCCGAAGCTACGGTTAGCTCTGCCACAGTTTAGGAGGTGGCCTAGCACAGAAAAGCCCGTCAGATACATCTGGCGGGCTTTTCTATTTACTAAAGGTTGGGCTTCATGATTTATCGGACACAAGATGTACTTCTAAGTGGTCAGGGCAATTTATCAGCAGTTGAGCTACCGACTGGCCTAGTACAGGATGAACCACATTGGTAGCAATATCAGCCAAGGGCGCCAGTGCAAAGCGGCGCTCCGGCAAGCGGGGGTGAGGTACCTGCAGACGAGAGGTGGCTAGTACTAAATCATCGTAAAGCAGAATATCCACATCAAGGGTGCGCGCACCCCAGCGTATCAGCCGTTCCCGGCCCGCCAGTTGCTCCACGTGCTGGCATGCATTCAGCAGTTCTTCGGGCTCAAGGGAAGTCTGTAACCTGATGGCCTGGTTTAGAAAAGCAGGCTGGTCCTGTAAGCCCCAAGCCGCCGTCTCGTAAAGCCCGGAAACGGCTTCCACTATACCAGCCGCGGCAGCTAGTTGAGTTATGGCTTCCTGAAGAATAGCTACTCGGTCGCCAAGGTTGGAGCCGAGCAGGAGATAAGCTGTGGGCATAGGCCTAGAGTACGCGGCGTAAGAAGGCAATAGTTACGTCGGCGGCTTGTTGGGCTTGCTCGGGGAGGTGTTCATGCGCCCAAGGGTGGCCGCCCCCGAAGTTATGGGTAACGCCGGGCAGAATGGCCAGCTCGGCGGCTGGGTGCCAGCTTTTCAACTCGTGGGCTTTCTCCACCGATACCGTTTCGTCCTGGTCGCCGTGTACGATGAGCGTAGGCCTGTCGCGGAGTTTGCGGCGCACGTTATGCGGAATATCGAGGCGGAGGCGGTGCTGGTGGTAGTCTTCCACAATCTGGAAATACAAAGGAAGTTGCTGCTTGGTGCGGCTGTTCTCCACGTGAAACACACCTTCCTTTTCCCAATGCTGCATGAGCTCCTCGGTCCAGCCGGGGTTCACATTATTGATGGCGGCCCAGGTAACCACGGCTTTCAGGCGGGCATCTTCAGCAGCTTTCAGCAGGGCTAGGCCACCTCCGCGGCTGTGCCCAATGAGGGCCACGCGCGTCAGATCAGTTTCAGCGGTGGGCAAGGGCGTGACGGCCGGGTTGAGCAGGGTATCCAGCAGGACGCCGATGTCGTCGAGCTCCAAGCTGAAGTTGTTGCGGCCAAATGCTTCCAAGTCCTCTAAGTCGCCGGTACCGCCCACTACTAAGCCGTTGTGAGACAGGTTGAGCTTCACGAACACGAAGCCTTGCTGAGCAAAATAGTCGGCGAGCAGGTTGAAATGGCCCCAGTCTTTAAAGCCCTTGAAACCGTGCACGAACACCACCACGGGTTTGGTCTGGCCATCGGGCAGGTAGCGTGCATCGGCGGCAAATGGCCGGGTATGATGAGGCGAGGACAGCAGGAAATCGAGGCGAACGGGCTGGTTTGGCATACTGCTAAGGTACACCCAGAAAATGGGGAGTGGATGAATAGAAAACGGCACTGCCCACCCGTATTTGCCGCCGCGCACGGAATAGAACGCCCAACCTCCCAGTTTCCTAGCCTACTACTCACCTTTTCACCGTATCATTGCACCGCCCATGATAGCAGGGATTTGATTGCAGCGCGCCCGTTCGGAAAACCGATCGGGCGCTTTCGTTTTCTGGCCTTTTATCCCCTCTGCCGTGCGTCCGAACCGGTTACCCTCTACGGTTACCCCCCACCCAAAACAGGACTATAACTGTGTTGCTACACTGTTACGATATACTACTGTCCTGTGCCCTCGCATTAGCCTATCCGCAACCACTACGCCCGTCCCCTATGATTCCCTTCTACACTACCTATTGCGCTCGCGCCGACGAGTCCCGCCGCCCTATTCCTGCGGCACGGGACTATGTTCACTCACTCTGAGTTCACACACACCATAATGGACGTTAAGCTCTGGCTGAAGCGTCACAAAGCAAACAAAGCAGGCCGCGCCCCGATCTCGATCCGACTCACGATCGACGGCAAGCGCGCCGAGATCTCGTCGAAAATCCGGATCGCTCCGGACCAGTGGGATCAAGACGCCGAAAAAGTTATCCCGCTGCCTGCCGGTGGCGGACTATCTATCAAAACTATAAACCTCTACAACGAAGACTTGGAGATCCAAGTCGCGAAGCTAAAGCTCCTAAAAACTAAGATCGATTATGACGGGCTTACGGTTCAGGACGTCGTCAAGGCGCTGAAGCCGCGCCCCGTCGTGGACTTGCTCGCGCCGCTCGACGTGGTGCTCAGGGAGCACTATGCCCAGGCCAACCGCGGCACGTTCAACAATTTCTCCCGGGTGCGGGATCTGCTCGCGACGTGGGCCCAGCTCCAGAAGCAGCGCTCGATCAACCGCGAGCACTTCCTGAAGGAAGGGGCGACGCAGTTCGCGACCTGGCTGCAAACGCAGGTCGGGATCCCGTCCGTCCGGAACGCGTTTATCGCGCTGACGGCCATGTGGCGGCGAGCTGGCCTGCTCAGTAGCTCACCGTTTACCGGGATCAAGCTCGGCCGCCATCAGAAGAAAGCGAAGGCGTCGCTCTCACGTGAGCAGTTTTACACGCTGCGCGACGCCGACGAGCTGACGGGCCGCGCCCATCACGCCCGAAACGCCTACGTCGCCGCGTTTTACTTGCACGGAAGCCGGATCTCCGCCGTGCTGCGCTTACGCTGGAGAGACTACGACGAGCAGGCGGGAGTCGTCACGTATCAGGCCATGAAGGGTGGGCCGCTGAAAAAGGTCGCGGTCGGCGAGCAACTCCGGCGCGTGCTGGAGCAGTACCGGCCGGAGCAGCCCGCGCCGGAGCAGTTGATCTTCCCGATCCTGCAATCGGACTTCCATCAGCTCGCGCAGGATCCGCGGCATAAGGCCCAGCAGCGCGGCGTCACGTACTGCAATCAAGGCCTAGCCGCTGCGTGCAAAAAGCTCGGCCTACCGGCGAACTTCACGCCCCACACGGCGCGGCACACCATGGCCCGAATGAGTATCGAGAAGACGAAGGATATCCGCGCCGTGCAGCACATTCTCGGCCACAGCAACCCGCGACAAACCGAGGTGTATATCCGAGAAATGCTAACGGAAGAGATCGACGTCGCCGCCGCGTCGGTGTATGACGATCTATAAAACTTCTAATTACTAGCCCGGCAATTGGCTGGAGTTAAGCAATCGTAAAAAGCCCGTTAATCAATTATACAAGTTGATTAACGGGCTTTTTAAGTAAAGTCACTTACGCGGAAATAGTCCAATTACCGGAGGTAGTTTCGTTCATGCAACTACCTCAGAATGATTATGAATTACAGGCTTCCGCGTGCTTGAAAGCAGCAGCGGAGCACCGGAAGACGCTGGAGCCTTCCGCCATTATGCTTGCAGGCAGTGAGGACGAGGGGAAAGAGTTGTATCAGGAAGCAGTACTGCGAGCACATGACACTATCCAGAAATACGGCTTTCACGGCGAAGGCTATCAGTTTTATATCTGGCGCATCATTAAGCGGCTCAACGTCGAGCAAAAGGAGCGCGCCGTTAAGCAGCGCAGCTCCAGCTCGACGCGGGCCGCGCTCGCGCTCGCCGTCGAGCAGCAGAGCAGCGATCTAATGGAGCAGCGGATCGATCAGAAGCAGCACCTAGCGGATCAGATCCGCTTCGAGCTGGAGTCGCGCTTCTCTCAGGCCGACGTGAACACCTTTAAACTTCACGTGAACGGCCAGAGCTGCCGCGAGATCGAGCGACTCACTGGCACTAACTACCGATCAGTTAATCGGACGATTAACTCGATTAAGAGCTATTTATCCGGCTTGTTCCGTCCTGCCTTCGAAGGGATCGAATAGCCGCGCAGAGCGTGTCGGGCGCGTTTGTGTGGACGCCAACCCGACAGGATCCGAGAGGATTGTATCGAGTCCTGGTGTCAGACAGACCGGGCAAACAAAAAGGCCCACCGCGCACGGTGGACCTTTTTGTTTGTGGCTTTTTATAGCCTTTTATAGCTGAGGGAAGGGCGCGAAGCTGATCGGGTGCTGCTGCTTGTGGCGCCGGAAGTACTGCTGATTGCGCCGACGCTCGCGCTGGAGCTGTCGGAGCGCTCGACGATAGACTCGTCGATACTTGTCCCGGTTTCGCTCCGTGATCCGTTCCGTCCGGTTTGCTTCCTTATAGGAGTAGCGACGCGCCTGCGCGGTGGCCGAGCACGCGAGCAGCAGCAGCAGCGCCCCCAGGAAGGGAAGCGAGCGCAGCCACTTCCCCGCGTATTCGTGAATTAGAAAGCCCCCCACAAAGCCCAACACAATAAATAACACGTGCGCCCACCATGGGCCGGAGCTGCTCTGCTCGATCTGCGGCGACGCTGTCGCGTTGGGGCCCACGGCCACGCCCTGCGACTTGCGAGCTGATACAGCTGTTCCGGAGTCGCGAGCGTAGGAGCTGGAGCCGGAGACTTTCGTCTTCGTGTCCTGCTCCAGCTCCTGGCGCACGCTGGCGATATTGCCCTGACCGGATTGCACCGTGACAGCGATCGAGCTGTTCCGCATCTTTTTTGGGAGCTGGAGCTGCGCGCCTGCAGGTAGCGCGACGACGTGCACCGCCGGCGCTTTTTTCTGAAAAAGGGAAGCCAGCCAGCCCGGGCGCGAGCTGCTCTGCGACGTGTCGCTCTGGAGCTGGGCTTGCGTCGGCTGGAGCTGCTCGATCGCTCGCGACGTCGAGCAGCTCGTAAGCAGCGCGAAGCAAGTCAGCAAAAGGAGTAAAAACTTCATAAGGGTACGGGGTTAAGTTGTTGAGTCTTGACTCCTAAAAGGCAAAGGGCCGGATCTGTGACAGATCCGGCCCTTTACAGCTGCTGGGTTTTCGTAATACACTAACTGGCCTAGGCCACTGGAGCAGGCACCACCCCGCCAGGAATGCCGAGTACTTTCGCAGCCTGCAGGAAGCGACGCTCGCGATCTTCGATCCCGTTGCGGCCGCCGTTGATCCGCTTCGTGATCGTGACGAAGAAATTCCCGTCCGCCATCTCGTTCAGGTTCCGGCTCTGCCAGTACCAGCCCGCCGACAGCGCGGCGAGTCGCGGCTGCTCCAGCAGAACAGGGTTCGCGATCAGATCGACGCCGAAGGCTTTGCCCAGCGCGTAATAGTTGGCCCGGCCTGTGATCTGAATCAGCCCCCGACCCCGAAAGCGCACGCCGTCGCCGGGCTGCGTATTGCCCAGATCCTTCCGGCCTTCATACGCAGCGCCGCTCGCGATCTCCCTCGCGTAGTCCAGGCCGCACGATTCATGGCCGATCTGCGCCAGGAAGTGGGCCACGCGCAGCGGCGAGTATATCCGGTACTTCAGCAGCGTCTCGTTTATCGGGGCGAGATACTTGTCCGCTTCAGCAGCGGAGCAGCCGATCAGCGCGGCCATCAGTTGAGTTTTTGTTAGTTGCATACTCCCAAAAGGAGCAGCGTCGGATCTGTGACACAAAAAAGGGCCGCGCTACTGCGCGACCCCGTCCTGCTCCGGCGAGCACTGCTGCGCCGCTTCCGCCTGAATCTTGGCTTTGTTCTCGAAGGTGCTCCAGCCGTAACCGGCCGCGATCAGCGCCAGCGTCGGAAACCAAATTTCGGACGGGGGCCAGCGATTGAAGATCCAGCCGATCGGGAAGCAGAGCACGCTCGCAACCGTAAAGGCGGCGAGCGTCATCATCCGGCCGTCCGGCTGGCCGCGTGCGTCGTGGAAGGTGCGCTCGATAAAAGAGGGTAGCTGTGTTTTCATTATGCAGGATCGTATTCGGCCGCAGGGTAGGGATCCGGAGCCGGGAGAATGCCCTTCGCGATCAGGTGCTTCGTGATCGCGTCGTGAGAATTGCGCAGCGATCGGTTTTCCCGATCGAGTCGGCGCACGGTGGCCGACAGGCCTTTAATTTCTTCCGTGTTGCTCTGGAGCGCTTCCGTCAGGACGCCGAACTGCTTAATTAGCCGCGTAGCTAGGCCGACGAGCACCATCCCGACGCCGCTCGCGAGCAGGCCGAGCAGCCACTTCAGTATTTCTTCCGCTGTAAACATTAGCAGTCCAGCCCCCCGATTAAGCCAGACGACGGCGCAGCAACGGATCCGTAGGGCGCGTAAGACGGATAATCCGACTTATGCTCAGTAATCCAGCGGACGAACTCACTGGAGTAATATTCGGCGTTGCCGGTAACCATCGCGAGCAGATCCTGCGTCGTCTTATAGTCGGCCGACGTCGAGACGTCTTTCCCGTTCTTAACGGTCATTCCCGCGTCCGTGACGTGCATCGACAGCGACGGCCACGCCTGAACGACGGTCCACTCGGCGAGCATATTCTTCACTTCATTGGCCAATGAAGCGAGAGGATCTGCGACGTCGCTCGCTTCCTTCTGCGCGAAGGCGAGCAGCTCGTCGAAAAGCCGATCGCCCAGCAGCGGCCGCAGTCGCCGTCCCTCGGCGAGTGGTATCGCGATCGTAATCTTTTTATGCCCCGCGTTTACTTGTACGACGGTGCGCTCGGTTACCTCGTCACTTGTGATAAGATGCTTTAAAGCTGTCATTTTCGGGCTTTTAAATTCTTTCTAATCGTTTCGCGCTCCCGCTTGGCGGCTTCCCGCTTCGCTATTCGATCCGCTTTCGCCTGGCTGACTACCGGCTCGCGCAGCGGCTTCGCTTTGAACTCGACGCCGGCCACGATTCCCGCCTCTTCCGGCGTCTCGACGAAGCGCTGCTGCTCGACGCTCCAAAAGGCTGTCACGGTTACCAGATTGCCGGATCTCCAGCTTCGCCAGTTCTGGCGTCCTTCGTCGTAGTAGCGCGTACCGAAGCCGTTCGTCTTGGCCTGCTTGCTGGCCGGAATGAAGTTCGGATTCCGGACGCCCGTCCGGTAGCCGGAAAGCTGCCCAGCGCGGCCCCGCTTGCGGTTCTCCGGCGTGTCCGCCAGTCGATAGGCGAACACGCAGGGAACTTGATTCAGGTAGTAGAGCAGCAGCTTTTCGGAGTACTTCGCGAGCTGGAGCAGCTTCTGCTCATTCTCCCGCCGTTCGTAGTAGTCGGCGAGCCTAAGCAGCAGCGGCTTCTTCATCTTCGAGATCCTGATCGCGCTCGTCGGACTCGTCTCCCGCTGGAGCAGCTCCGGCGCCGCGCTTGCCGTAGTTTATCATGCTGCGCAGCTCGTCTTCGTCGAGAATGTTTTCGAGCGTCGCTTCGCTAAACATGAACTTAATCGGGAGCGTCGTCAGGATATCGAGCGCGGGCTTATCCTCGTCGAGTCCCGGTAGATCCTGATTGATACCCTTCACATAAGGCAGGATATCGTCGTAAAAGCATTCCAGGATCGCGACCTGATCCGGACGGCATACCGTGTTGAAGTACATCTCGAAGGCTTCCCGGATCTCGGCCCCGTCGCCGCCCAGCGTGCCCCCGCCAGGAAGGCCCACCACGACGGGCGACGTCACGCCGCCGACGCTCAGAATGGCTTGCTTGGCCTGCTCCGCAACGGATTCGTAGGTTTCCGGCGTTACCGTCGTGATCGTCTGCACCTCGGCCATTTTATCCGCAGAATCCGTCGTGCCGTCGCCCCACAGGATCATAACCGATTCCGCTTCCTCGCCCTGATACTTGTCCTTTACGGTGTTAGTGAACTTGTCCCGCTGCGACTTTGCTGTGATTTTATCGCCGTTGGGAAGCGTTTCGTCGATCGGACCCTTCCGGATGCTAATCAGCGTATCGATACCGAAGCGCGTCGCGACGCGGTTATCGTGGTATTTCGAGAGCCGTCCCTCAACCTTCATGTAGTTGAGCACTGGAGCCAGCTCCAGCGTCGGGTAGTACTCCGATCCGGCGTCTTCGCCGAAGTAGAAAAGCAGCTGCCGCTTATCTTTTTTGGCTGTTTCCGGATTAAAGGCCGCGATCGGCTGCGGCTTGTAGAGCTGGAGCTTTGTCCAGTCCCGGCACAGATAGAACGTATCGACTTCCTCGTTATCGTTCAAGGGCCCTGAGGCTACCTGCTCGATCCGCTGGTGATAGACTTCCGTTATATACTTGCCATCCTTCGACCAGACGATCTGAAGCGCGAAGGCGCGCAGCTTGGCGAAGTCCTTCGACAGTCGCCGGAGCAGCTTGTTCGCGGTGCGGTAGCGCCCCCTCAGTGCGATTTTCTTCAAAAACGCGTGCAGCTTAGGATAGAGCTTCTTATCCGTGACGAAGCCCTGCCCAGCCGTGAACAGCGCTCGACGAGCGCACATCGCGGCCGCCGTGGGCGAGTGCTCGATCAGCGCGAGTACTTCCTTCATGAAGCCGTGCTGACCGCCCCACTCGACGAAGCCCTGCGCTTTGTTGAGTTGGGGAACGGGAACTTCGATCGCGGCGAGTTTTAGCGGGACGGTAGTTGCGTGCATTGTCCTAGAATTGGCCCAGCTTGGCCGGGAGCAGATAAGCGAAGCCTCGGAAGGGTGTCGGGGCGGGAGTGGCCGGGACGCCGTCCTGCGGCGTCGTGGGCGTGCTGCCGCTGTTGTGTATCAGGTTGATAAAAGTCTTATTGACGGCGCGAGCGGCGTCGTCCTGCGTGCCCTCCAGCGTGAAGCCGGTGCTCGTCTCGCCGCGGAACGTGCCGCCCTTGAACTGAAACTTCAGCAGCCGCAGGCCGCGAGTCTGGCCGTAAAGCCACCAGTTGGAGTTGAAGTCGAGCAGCAGCGCGATCACTGGCCCCGTCTGGAGCAGCGCCTGCAGGACGGATCGACGCTCAGCCGAGAGGCTCGGCATCAGCAGCCCGATCGCCTGCGCGTACTGATCGCCCTGTTTCGTGAGCGCGTACTGCTCGCCGAACTCGCTCGCCTCACTGCATTCGAAGCGCTCCCAACCGGAGAGGCCAGCCATCGAGCTGATCGTCGAGCAGTTTGCGTCAGCGTAGGAAAAACGGCCTTTAGCAAAAGGGGCGACCAGGAGCGTCTTCACGCCCCCGATCGCCACTATTTGCGTGCCTAGTAGTGAGTAGAGCACGGCGTCAGAACTTAGGCGCCAGGAGCAGCAGCGGCGGCGTCCACCTGCGCGAGCAGTCCCTCGAATTGCTCCTTTGTCAGCAGCTCGGCTTTGCGGCTTTCCGCGCCGCTGATAACCATGTCGAAGCCGTTGAAGTCGCCGGGAGCCGTGCCGGAGCCGGAGTCGTTCTTCTCGTTTCTCAGGCCGTTATCAGCGCCTACGATCACGTAGTCGCCCATACGCGTCTTGCAGATATGCGTCGTGCGCGTCAGGTCGGCCACCTTCGAGAACGCGTCGAGCGCTCGCGTCTTACCGGCGAACTTATAGCCGATCGCGTGCTTAGGGTAAGTGTTATTCCCGAATTGCGTCGCGTCGGAGTAATACGCCTGATCGTCTTCGAACTCCAGCCGGTGAATCGTCACGCCAGCGTCAGGACGCAGGGAGATCGTCTTGATCTTTTCGGCTCCCTCGCCGTTTTCCGGATCGGGTTCGCGCTCGATCAGCAGGCTCGACAGGCCTTTGTCGGTGAGCGTCGAGAGGGCGATCGCGAGAGCGAGTCCGCCCTGCGCGTAGCGAGCTACGCGGGTAATGCTTTTACCTAGTTTCATTTAAACTTCTGGAGTTACTACTGTGGTGGCCTGAGCAGCTTGCGCTGCCTTTTCGTCGAAATAGTACTGGCCGGATCCGTCCTGCCAGGCTTGCGGGAGCTTGAAGCGACGCAGCAGCTCGCGAGTCTCGGCGTGCTCGTCGAGCGGCGCAGCGGGAGCAGGCGTCAGGATCGGCTCCAGGCGGATAACCTTGGCCGTGAGCTGACGCGTCACGATCTCCAGCTCGCGGCGCTCGCGCTCGATCTGGAGCTTCTCGCGCTGGAGCTTGTCGCAGCGTGCGCCGATCGAGACGTACTGCGACGTCGTCTGCGCATTCACGCTGCGCAGGCGCTGGATCTCGCGCTGCTGCTCTGCGAGCTGGAGCTGAAGCTGCTCGATCGTCACGACGGGCGCGATCGGCGAGTCTGCTTCGGCGAGTGTGTCCTGCGAAAAGCCGTGCAGCAGCAGCGTATTTTCCTTTGCTGCGTCTTGGAGCGAAACCGCAGAGGCGGCTACCGGAGTAGCCGCCTCTTTGATTGTTTTCGTCGTCTTAGTCATTAGACCATCACGACTTTTTGCTGCGGGAGCAGCAGCGTCGTATCAACCACGGCGACGGCCTTGCCGAATTTTTTGTCGCCCAGGTTGTTCACCTTGCCGATCTCGAAAGACGAGGCGTCCGACAGCAGATCCGTCGCGACTACGAAGTCAGTTTGAAGGCCGGCAATCCGGTAGTTAATCGGAACGAACTCGATCTTCATGCCCAGGTACTTCACGACAGCCGTCTCGATATCGTCGCCCGAAACGGTGAATTTGTCGCGATACGTCTCGTTATCGTTCGCCTGCAGAATCAGCGCGAAGTCGCCCTCGGGCACGAAGAGCGTCGCCTTACCCGAAACTTCCACCGGCAGGGCCGAATGAATCCGCTTGTAATTGGCGGCGATATTGCTCGCGTCGATCGTGCCAGTCGGAGAGACAGCAATCACTTTGCCGTCTGCATCTTCCGTAGCAGCAACTAAAGCAGCGGCGAGCAGGCCCGTCGTTTTGGTGGTTTTCTGCCCAGCAGCCCAGGCTTTTTGAGCGTCCGTCACGTTAGCTGACGCGGCGATCTTCGCCTTATCCGTAGCCGATACACCGCCCCAGATCAGCTTCTCGAAGTTCTTACCGAGGCGAGGCTCGACGTAAGCGATAACCGTCTGCTCGAACTTGTTCGACGTGATATTAGCCGCGCCCTTCAGCATATCTTCGCTAAAGCGGGAGTTCCGGAGATCCTCCATCGAGAAGCCGTCGAGCGCCATGATCTTTTTAGGGTTCACGGTGCGATCGGAGAACTTTAGGGAGTTGTTCGCCTCATAACCGGCGAGGTCTGTCTCCTTAATGTCTTCTTTGTAATCGACCCACTCGATATCGCCGCTGATCGTGGTGATCGTTTCCTCATTCTTGATCTCCGGCAGGAAGCGAACGATCCCTTTGCCAATGGTGCGGTTTGCCAGGATCACCAGGGCGATAATGTCCTGCGCGTGCTTACCGGCGAAAACTTTAGGATTGTACTGCATTTAGTTGAATTGCGGCCGTTCACGGCCTTTTTTAAAAAAGTGTGAAAGGTGATTTTTAGGATTTGCGGGCCCGCAGCTCGTCGATCAGAGATAAGGCCAGGGGGCGCGAGGCTTTCTGCTCTGCGGTCAGCTCGACGACGTCGCTGCTCAGGTTGAGCTTCCCGGTGCTCGACTCGCTCGATAGCTGCTCGCGAGCTTCGGCCAGCTCCAGCTCGACGGCTTCGAGCTTCAGGCTGCGGTCATAAGTCTCTTTGTCGATCGAGTAGGTGTATTGATCGAGATTGACCTTGAAGTAAGAGCCGTCTTTGCAGGCATACACGCCGGTAGGGATGTACTGACCGGCCTCGTCGGTGAGCAGACGCGTAATCGGGTTCAGGTTAAAAATCCGATCGTCGGCCATCGTGATTGCTTCGAGCTTCACTTCCTGCGCGGCGAGTTCCGTCACGCCTAGGGCGGTGAGCGCTTTCTTCAGTTGGGCGGTCAGCTTCGCGGCGTCCGTCTCGTCGAGCACTCCGGCGAGCGCTTCCTGCGCGGCCGTCACTGCCTCGGCTTTCGGCTCTTCGGTTTTCGTGTCGTCCGTTTTGGCCGCTGGTGCTTTCTGCTCGTCGGCATTCTCGACGTTGGGATCAGGGTCGGCGGCTTTTTTCTTCCCACCTTCAACCGACAGCGTGCCGCCGCCCTTCACCTGGTAGTCGCCATCGGCGACTGCGTCGCCCAGCTCGCCGTCGTCGCCTACTTCCTTCACGGTGCCGTCCTCTGCGACGTCGAAAACGCGACCGTCTTCGAGTTCCACCTGCGCGAGCTGGAGCTTCATCACACGCGCCGCGGCGAGCATGATCTTTAAAAATGATTTTTTCATTAGGTTGGTTTTTGCCGACGTCGCGGCGAGTTTGACTTCCTCGAAATCGAAAAGCCCCTCAATCGAGAAGCCCGTCCGATTGCCCGTCACGATCTCCTTTTCCCAGTAGTCAGAGTCGGCCACGTGGAGCGTCATCATCAGCGTACCCGCTGGCACGTCCAGGCCCAGAGAGTGAGCTTTGTCGTCGTTGGGATCTGCCACGATCCACAGCTCGCGCACGGTGTTACCCGTCAGCTCGTCGGCGTGCTGATCGTTCGTCTCCGTCGTGCGGCCTTCGAGCATCAGCTTCGCGCCGATCTTCTCGATCTGCTCTGCGGAGAAAAAAATGTTGTAGGGCTTGCCCTCGGCGTCGAGCCGGAGAATATCCTGATCGGGAATCAGGACGGGGCCGGTCAGGAGCTGCTTCTGCGGCTCTGCGGACAGGTGCACGCGCTTCGCGCTCTGCACTGGAGCAGCGGACAGGGCCACCCAGCCGCTTTGAATAGCGGGCTTCGAAACCAGCGAAACACGCTGGTAGCCTTTAGAGGCGTCCGACTCGTCGAGGGTTACTGCTACGCGCTTTAGTTTCTTGCTCACACTCCCAAAAGGGAGAGGCTCGATTTTGTGACAAAAAAAGAGCGCCCGATCCTTGCGGACGGACGCTCTCTCTTCCTCATTTTCCTTTCTCGCAGTTCACCACGCTGCTTACCCGACTGCGCGGCACATGACAACCGCGCAGAGATAAAAGGGACAACTCCGGTTTTGTGACAAAAAAAGAGCGCAGCCGCTTCGCTACCTTCGCAAAGCAATCACTATCGCACAACATGAAATCATTGCTTACGGGCCTGTTTCTGGCCTTTTTAGCGACGGCCTGCTCGCCCTCAGATCCCGACGCCGCGCTTCACGAAAGAATCAGCTCGACGATCAAGGCCTCGGCTGGCGATCCGGAGAGCTACCAGCCTGCTCGCTGGAGCAAGGCCACGCCCTGGCGTCAGCAGGACGAGAACGGCCTGCGGGCGAAGGTGCTGCGCGACTCGATCGCGAAGCTGAAGCCGCACGCCGAACTGAAATATCGCCAAGTGCAGGAAGCGACGCGCCTCGGCATGAAGGAGCAACCGCAATGGAAGGCCGAATGGCTCCAGGAAGAAGAGGCAATGATCGCGCTCGGTAAGCAGGCGCTCGCGCTGGAGCAACAAAAGGACACCACCCGCCTAGGCCAGCAGCTCGTTCACGCGTACCGCGAGAAAAACGCTGCCGGGGCCCTAGTCTTGGATAGTGCCCTCTTTATCGTGCTGAAGGATAACAGCGTGCGCTGGCGCCCGTTCTAGGCCACGTCAGAGCCGGACGGGAGCGCCAGCGTCGCGAGCGACTTGCAACTGCTGATCCGCCGACAGCGCTTCGCTCGGCCCGAACTGAAGCACCGGATCCGGACGATCCGCCGCGCTCTGCGTGTGGGTGGCGATCTCGGCGAGCAGCCCGTTCGCCTGCGCGAGCAGCAGCTCCAGCGCGGACGACGAGCTGCTGCCAGCCGTTGCGCCTGTGTTGCTGCCTGAGGCAACCTCGAGCACGCCGCCGGCTGCTAATGGAGCACCAGAGCGCGACGGCGACGGCAACACGCGCACCGCGCCAGCCTGCGCGAAGTCGGCCGGGAGCAGCGTCCGCTTCCGGCCCTGCGTGCGGATCAGCTCCAGCGCGGCCCGATTGCGCTGCGTCGCATCTACGGGCGTAATCATTTCGCCGCCCTCGACCCGATACTTCCCGCCCAGGACGGGCACGTCGTTTCCGGAAGCGTGCGAGCCGCCGACGATCTCGCCGCCGTTCTCCAGCGTGCCGCCAGCGCCGAGGGACTTACCCAGCGAGCGCGCCTGCACGACAGTCGAGGCGACGGCGGCCAGCGAAGCCACGACGGCCGCAATGTTGAGGGGGAACGGCATTTTCGAGCCACTCTTCACGGCTTCGAGCGCGGCCTGCACTGCGATCACGGAATTATAGGCACTCGCGGCGAGCGTGCTCGCGGCCGTGAGCTGCTGCTGCTGCTTTTCGAGCTTGGCCTTTTTGGCGGCGGCTTCCTGCTCGGCGGCGGCGGCTTTGGCTTTCTGGTTGGCGAGTCGCTCTTCCTCGGCGCGTTCCTTCTGAATCTTCTGGAGCAGGTAGTCGCGACGGGCACCGGTGGCCGACTTCAGCGCCTCTTCGCTGGCCTCGCGCTTCGACGTGGCCGCGTCGAGCTTGCTGGAGATCTCGTCGTACCGCTGCTGCGCGAGCTGGAGCTGCTCGTCGGCCGCGGCGGTGGCGTCCGCAAATAGCGTCGAGGTGATCGAGTTGATCGACTCCGACAGGATCTGCGCCGACTGCGCGATCGCTTCCTTCGCGGCGTCGAGCTGATCGGGGCGCAGCCCGAAGACGCGAATCAGGACGTTATCGCTGAAGCTGATCGGCGCGAGCTGCTTTGCGCGTTCCTCCGCTTCGGCGGCGAGCTGCTTCTGAATCTTCTCGTTTCCCTCGTTTACGATCGGCGCGTACTTCTCGAATGCCTGGCGCTGGCGCTCGGCCTTGCGTTTTTCGGCCGCGTCGAGATCCTGAAACTGCTCCTTTTCCGTCGCGACGACGCGCTCCTTAAATGCGTCGTATTCTTTCTGGAGTCGCTCCTTTTCAGCGGCGGCGGCTTTGTCTGCGGCCGCTTTTTTCTTCGCCGCACGGATCGCGTCGATCTCGCCCATCTTGGCCGTGATTGCTGCGCCGTCGCGCTCGACGGCTTCCTGCAACGCTTTTAGCTCGCGCTGACGAAGTTTCACCTGAAGATCAAACGTCTCCTTGCCCTTCGCCGTCTGGAGCGCGATCTGCGCGTTCAAACGGGCCAGATCCTCGGCGAGCGCCTGATCCTTTTGCTGCTTTTTGTACTGCGCTTCCAGGATCAGCAGCTCGTTGTACTTGTCGCGGAACGCCTTCAGCTCTTCCGCCGTCCCGGTTTTCAGCCGCTTCAGATCTTCCGCGATCTGGCGAGCCTTCAGCGCGGACACGTCGCGCCCCTCGGCCTCCAGTAGCGCGATCCGACGAGCACGCGCTTCGCTGGCGATCTGCGCCTGCGCGTCCGCTGCGGCCTTGGCGGCGGCTCTGGCGGCCTGATCCGCCGAGTCCACTAGGCCAAACGTGACGACAGAGAGCAGATCCCGCACGTTATCGACGGTAGCGCTTACGATCGACTTGATCGCGTCGAGCTGCGGCTTAAAACGCAGCGCGAAGCGACTCGTCGCCTCGGTGACTTTGTCCCAATTCGCCGCCAGCAGGGTTATCAGCACCAGCGCGGCCCCGATTCCGGACGCGAGCAGCGCGCCCCGCGTCATTTTGCCGGACGTCTGCGCGGCTTCGCCCACGCCGAGCCAAGCCTTCGCCGACGCGACGCTGCTCTTAATGACAGACAGCGTCTCAGAGTTGAGCGCCTTCGAAACCTGATCGACGCCCTCCAGCACCGTTATCAGCGAAAGGAGCTTTTTCTGATACTCTTCCGCCTGCGAGCTGGAGAGGCCGAACGTCTCAGCGGCCACCGTCGCGACGGAAAACGCGCCGACGACGCCGTTCGCAAAATCGACGAATGCTGCGGCCTTCATTTTCGGATCGAGCGCATCGACTGCGTCCTCCAGCTCCTTTAGCTGGCCCTTCGCTTGGCCCAGCTTCAGCAGCGCTTCCTCCTGTTCCTTTGTCCCGATAACGCTCGCTTCGAACGCGGCCTCCAGCTCTTCGATCTCGGCCTTCAGCGCGCCCACTGTGCCGGGCTTCAGGTTATCGAGCGCCGAGCCCAGGTCGCCGACTTCGTCCGTCAGCGACTCGACTTCCTTCGCGGCCTTGGCCATTTCGGCGACGAGCGCCTTCCCGACGTCGGAATCCTTATCGATCCCTTCGAGCTGCTGATCGAGCTGCTCCAGGCGCTTCGTCGCGTCCGCCAACTGCTGGCGCGCCGAGTCCATCTGAATCTCGATCGTGTAAACCTTTTTTTGATTGGCCATAAGTTTGTATTACTACAAAGGTTTTTGCCTTTGTGCCGTTTCTGACTCAGAATCGCTGTTTTATTATTTGTAATTCTACACGACGCGCAGCAGCTCGATCGACGTCTGTCCGGCTTCGTCAGCCGGATCGAAGCCGCTGCTCGTCTCGGCGGCGTACTGTGCACCGTGCAGCCAGACTTCGCGCCCCGGCGTCAGCTGCCGATACAGACTCGGCGAGAGGGGGGCGGGAAACTTGGAGAGGTGGCCGCGAAGCGCCTGCTGAAGCGTTCCGGCGTAGAAGCGCGAGACAGCGCCCTCGTCGCCGTCCCACCGCAGCGCGCCGCTCCAGTCGGCGCGAGCGAGCGGCACGCTGCGCAGTTGGAAGGGAATCTGAAGCGACGGATCCGGGCCCAGGTAGCGCACCACTCGCGGCGCAAGCGAGCTGATATCCCACTCGACGGCGGAGCAGTCCTGCTTCAGCACGTCGGCCGTCGTGATCGTCGGGATCGGCGCGAGCTGCTGCTGCGCGAGCTGGAGCCGGTAGGAGCGCAGCGCGACGGGAGCGAGCAGACTCCCGATCGACTTTTCCTGCGCGCCGGAGCCGACGCGCACGCTCACCACGTCGGCGCCTGCAGGAAGCAGCGGATCCTCTGTCTGCGCGGGGCGGAAGGTGAGCAGCCCGACTCCCGCGCCCATGGTGGGCACGTGCTCGACGGCTTCCGGATCGACGAGCGGCGAGAGATCGAGCGCAGCGCCGGCCGCGAGCCGCTGCTCGTCGCGACTCATCAGCGTAACGACGCGACGCTCCAGATCCGCGACCGGGACGGTATTCGTGCGAACGAGCAGATCCTTCAGGAAGTCTTTCTGCGTGATCGGCGGGAGCACGTCGGCGGGCTGCATCAGCATCGGCCCGTAAAAGCGCGAGCACGCGAAGGACGACGTCGCCGTGACGTGCAGCTCTTCGCGCTTATAAGCGTCGATCCCGTCGCCGCGCTCCGAATAGCGACGCCGGGCGAAGAATACCAAGCGCACCACGTCGCCCGTCTCCAGATACACGCCCCCGGCATTCAGCGGGAAGCGGCCCGTCCTGAGGCTCCAGCCGTTCGGCTCGTCGAGGCGCACGTGCGCGAGTACGCGATCCTGAAACGGGGCGAACGCGCCCGTCGAGCAAAGCCCACCGTCAGCGCCCGTGTAGCCCTCACCGCCGCGAAACGCGACGAGCGCCGCGACTACTGGAGCAAACTTGTAGAAGTAGGGTGTCGGCTTTTTCGTGCTGTTCTCGCGATCGACGGCCTGCCAAGCTTCCGAGATCCGAACCTCGGCGCTGAAGTCATAGACGCCCGACTGCGGGGCGGTGTACTCGGCTTTGCGGCTGGAGAGGGCGCGAGTCCCGCCCGGTTGAGTGAGCGTCGTCTGCGGCACGAAGAAAGCGACGTCGCGCTCTTCGTCGAACGCCGCGGCGTTGTTCGTGTAGCCGCCCCCAGGACCACGCCCGTAAAAACTGAAGTAGTGCTCCGGCGTCGAGCGAGCAGCGGAAGCCGGGAGCAGCGCCCCCCAGGGCCACGCGTTGGCCGCGCCGGAGCCTGCGGCCGTCAGCACCCACTCGCGCAGCTCCGGCGACTCCAGGACGCTCCCTTGCACGTGCCAGCCGATCGACTCGAAAATCTTCCGGACAACGTTCCGGTAGTACACACCGGGATAATAATCATCAACGGACAGCGGATAGCCGATCACGGCCTGCGCGGGAACGGGGGCGTCTTCCTGCTCGCCGTTGCGGTTGGTGCGCGTGCCTGCAGGTATGAAGAAATTCCCGAACGAGAGAAGCGGGAACTGAAGATCTGTCTCGTCGCAGCCTTGGCTCAGGATCTGCTCCAGTTGGGAGCCGTCGTACTCGACGAGGGGAAACTCCAATTCGTTGAGCTTGCGCTCGCCCAGGGCCAGCGCCCAGCTATATCCTTCGCCGAGCAGGTTACCGCCGAAGCCATTTTTCAGGTTGGAGAGGCGGAACGTGCCGCGAAAGTGCTCCGATCCGACGCGCAGAGAGTAGGAATAATCCGTTTTGACGAACTTATCGAGCGTCTGCGCGTGCTGTTTCTGGCCGAAAATCGCGCAATTCCGGCGCGTCAGGGGCAGCGTAAGCGGGTAAGAATACTCACCGGAACGCGTATCGATATCGGCGAGCGCGTTCTGCGCCTGCATCAGCCGGATAATACCCTTCAGATTAGCCGGTAAATCGGCGATTTTACCGTCAATTTCAAGGAAAATCTCTCGCATTTTAGTTGGAAAGGCCCTTAATCGGGGCGGTTTTGTACTCGACAGAGAGCGAATACTCTGCTTTTATGGGGTCGCCCTGCGCGTCGAGATCGCTGATCGTGACGGGACGGCCATCAACCCAGCCGGACGAGGTCGCTCCTAGCTCCGTCCGGAGCCAATTCCAGTACTCCAGCTCCAGAAGCTTCGAAGTGAGACGGACGGGCAGCTCCAGCTCGACGCGTCGCAGCTGCTCGCCCTGCGCGTTCTGGTAGCTGCTCGCGCTGCGCTTCAGCGCGGGCTCCTGCGCGCCCAGGAAGACGACGGTATCGAAGCCGCCCTGTCGGTTGGCGAATGAGATAGCCCGTCCCGACGTCGTGAGATCGAGCGTCGCGGTCCGGATCTCGACGTCGGGAGCAGAGCTGCGAGCAAAGCCCAGCGTCGAGCGCTGCTTCGTCGGATCGAAAACGAACGGCAAGCAGTACACGCCGCCCATGGGCGCGACGCCAGGAAGCGCATCGCGTCGTATCGTGCTCGTCACGCCGTTATAAGCCGTCTCCGTGCTCCAGTACTCCAGCTCCGACGCTGCGGCGGCTGTGAGCAGCAAATAGGCCACTTGGAACGGCGTCCCGACGCGCTCGACGGGAGCACTGGAGAGCACGCGCACGCCGGGAGCGACTTCGCTCGGCAGCTCGACGGCTTCCAAAGCCCAGAGCACCTCACTTTCGTACACGTTGCGCCGACGTCGGAAGCCGCCCCGCTGATCGGCGTAAGTTTCGCCGTAGCGCACGAAGTAAGAGACCAGGCGATCGGGAATCTGGCCGGGGGCCGTCGTGAGCGTGTGCTGCGTGTATTGCTGGAGCGCGTCGGCGATATCGAACTGATAGCGGTTATCCGGCCGGTAGCGCATTTCGAACTTTTGCGCGAGCACGGCGCGAGCCTTCGTCGTCTGGCCGCCGAAGTCGGAGCCGCACTGCGCCCACACTTCGCAGTACACGCCCCACTCGGCGCGAAGCTGCGAGCGGTACCGCGGCGCGCCGTCCGTCACGTCGAGCAGGATCTGCGCCTCGGCCGTTGTGCTCACGTCGAGATCGCCGAGACTCCCCTCGTCACGTGCGACGAGCAGCACGGCGTCACCGCTGGGCTGCGTTAGCTCATACTGGCCGACGAGCTGCGGCACGCTCTCCAGCGCGGCGAGCAGCGTCGGCGCGTCCTGAAAGCGATCGGAGCGCGTCAGCTCACCGCAGACGAACGCGAAGCCATTCACGCGCAGCTCTGCTCCAGCGGGCAGAGCACCGACGAGCAGGATCTGCGCACGTGCGCGGCTGGGTGTGCCGCCCACTCGCGCCGAGCGCAGGCTCACCAGGACGGGCGCACCGTTGGCGACGAGCGGCTCCAGCTCATCGAGCACCACCCGGGGCGAGTACACGCAGAGGCCCCCGTTTTCCGTGCTCCCGAAATTGTCCGCTTCCGGATCCTGGCACGTGGGCTGCTCCGGCTCTGGAGCAGGCTCGATCGGGGGCGGCGGATCCGTGGGGGCCGGTGGGGGTGGGGGCGGCGGGGGCGCGGCGCAGCTAATCGAGACGCTGCGCGGCTCGACGACAAAGCCGTCGCTATTGCTACCCGTCAGCCGATACTCGCCGTTTGGGATCCCGGTCACGCTGAAGCGGGCGTAATAGCCGGGCTTCTGCTCGCTGAAGGTTTCCTGCGTCTTCGTGTTTTCGAGCAGATATTCAATCCACTCGCCTAGGCCGCCCGTCGTGCGCAGTGTGAAGTCAATTTGTCCGCCTGCAGGCGTACAACTTTGCGTAAAACCCTGAAGAATTAGGGTGTCGAGTGCTGGCATAAAAGCAGATTAGATCACCTGGAGCTGGCGATCGAGTTCGTAAGTGAGTCCGTCTAGGAGCTGATTATTCAGGTAGATATCGACGAGGTTCTCGCCCACGTCGTAAGCTGGCTGAATGAAGTTGCGGCCTCTGATCCCGCGCTTATAGATTGCGCTCTGAATCAGGAAAGCCATGGTATTAGCCGTCAGGAAGCGCCCCGTCTTCTTGTGTTTCCAGCGCAGGCGTCGATCCTTAATAAACTGGAGCAGCGCGGCGATCGGGACTTTCTTCGTGTGGGGCTTGCGGCCGCGATCGAGCCACTGGGCGTAATCCTGCGCGTAGAGCTGGAGCTGCGCGTTCGCCGTGTAGCCTTCGAAGCGGCCCGACGCGGCGCGGCCCTGCGTCACTTCGACGCGCAGCGTGCGCTTCAGCTTGGAATTATCGCGCAGCGGATACTTTCCGTTACTGTCGGCGAGACGGATCATCTCGGCGCGAATCGCTTCGCCGATCGCGAGCAGGATCTCCTTAATGGGTGAGGGGGCGGCCATGCTCCTAAAAGGGAGCGCTCCGGATCTGTGACACAAAAAAGCCCCACCGTCGCGGGTGGGGCTTTTTGTTGAGATGCTGGCTTATATCAGGAAGTACTACGCTGGGGCGTTGGCCGTGTCGCCAGCACGTAGCACCAAGTCAAGATTGCGCTCCGGGTCGGCTTTGTTATACATCACTGTGCCGCCGGGCTTAATTTTAAATTCTGTTTCCAGCAGACAGTTGTCCGCTTCATATTGCGCCTGTGTCAGCACCCCATTGGCGGCAAAAATACTGGCAATGGTAGCCTCATCCAGTCCCGTGTTAAAGTACGAGGCGCGCTCAAAAAATCCATTTAAGGCGTTGCCAGTAGCGGACGCGGCATTGATTTTACGCACTGCGCCGAAGGTAATACCGTCCTGAATAGAGCCAACAACCGATACCGGCGCGCCGCGTTTTACTTCGCCGTTGATATGCAGGCGCGTTTCGCTGCGCGTGCTGACAATGGCTGCCATAAAGGAAGTGCCCACTCCAAGTGAGGTATCAGACACCAAAAGGGACGAACCGGCCCCGAACGGCCCGCCCGATATTCGGCCATTATCCTGCGTGAACAGGCCAAACGCACCCTCGCCATTTACGCCGTTTACTATGGCCTTCGCAGCGAGCTGCTGATACTGATGCAGGCTCTTTAGCGTGAGGCGCACAATGAGAGTGAAATCTTGAAAGTTGTAGTCCTGCGAGTCCCGCATGATGATGTACGACCCGTCAACCTCTGCACTCTGCACCGTTGGATTAAGCGCAACACGCTGCGTATAGTTGGCGGCTACATCGTTCGCCTGACTGTTGAGCGCGGCAAAGTAGCGGCTGGCCATAATGCCCGCCCCAGCTTCCGAGGGGTGTAGCAAATCACTGCTCAAGTCCGCTTGTGTTAGCCAGCTAGAAGCGTCGATGGTGCGCAGCCAGGGCAATGTATTTTTGAGGTTCAGCAGCGCACTGGTATAGTCGGCTAAGTTTTTATCCGGCCGGAATATGGGAGTCTTAATCCATACTTCTACCGAGCTATCCCATCCGTACACCAGTTGAGCCATGTCACTAGCTGCCGCTGCCGTTTGTGCCGCTGTGCCATACCCAATGCCCGCGTCGTTCGTGCCCAGATCAATTACATAGATGCGCCTTCCAGTACGGCCCTCAAATGCCTTTTTGATAAGCTGGAGATTCGCTTGTCGCAGCTCCGAAGTGCCAAGGGATTTGGTGAGTCCTCGCCAGCCGTAGCCCCCAGCGATTATATCGCAATTCATCATTTCTCGTAGGCGCGGAAGCCACCCCCGATCAACCCGAGGCGCGCCAGCCGATACGCTTATCGAGTCACCATCGACGTACACGGCACTAGCGGTTGCTACGTTCGCTGCGGGAGTAAAGCTGGCGTTGCTGCCCACTAGCTCTAAGAACGTGAAGCTCCCCCCAGTCAGCACGTCGCCCTCTTCGTAAGGGCGCTGGGCGCTCCCTTCAAACAAGCGCAGAACGTGCGTACCCAGGTCGGGCATGGGAACCGTATGCACCTTCACCAAGGCTCCGCCGTTGTCGAAGTAGGTCTTTTGCGCGCCGTTCACGGTTGCGTAGCCGGTGGAGGCTTGCGTAGAGCTGTCATTCTGCCGTACTACCTGAGTGATTTTTACCGCTGTTGCGCCGCTGATATTGAACGGCACAGAGGTAGCCAGCGCAGAGCGGCGGCGCAGATTGGGGGCGACTGCGCTATTATCCTGATCGTAGCTGTTTTGCGTGAAGTAAGTGCTAGAAAGCACCAAACTGGTTTGTGGTACATCAACTGGCGCAGACGTGATCGTGATCGAGCGCACTGCGGAGATCTTCTGCGCTCCAGCGTCGTCCGTTACCGTGTCGGTGAGCAGATACGTTCCCGGCGTGACGGGTGTCCAGACGGTATTGTAAGTGGGCGTAGAAGCGGAGCCGATCGTCGAGACTTGCTGATCTGATTCCCTAGTGACCTTGACGGCGTGCTGATACGGCGCTTTGCCGCCGCTGGCCGTGTAGCCGAAGTTTACCGCTTTACCGGCGACGCTGGAGCTGGGCGGCTCCGACGAGACCTCGACGGACAGCGGCACGCTTGCGGCCTGCACGGTGATCGTGATCGTGGCCGTGCCGATCAGACCGGCCGCGTCGTAGGCGCGAGCTTGGAGCTGGAGCTGTCCGGCGACAGTAGGCGTGTAGGGGATCGAGTAGCTCGTCCCGTTCTTGGCGCCCTCGCCGATCAGCGTTCCGGCTCCAGTGTAGAACTCGACCTTCGTCACGGCGACGTCGTCCGTGGCCTGGGCCGTGAGCTGAAGGGCGACGTCCTTCTGAACCGTCGCGCCGGAGCTGGGCGAGAGGAAGGTCGCGACAGGAGCTGCGTTCGTTGGGGTGGGAGTGGGGTTCGTCACGACGGGCGTCGCTTCCGTGCTCAGATCGACGAGCAGCTGCCAAGTGCCGTTTACCTTGTGCCAGATCCGGTACGTTTTCGACGTGATCGACTCGAAAGCATAATCGTCGTTCTGGCCTACTGTGTCGGCGGGCTTGGCCGTGACGCGCAGCCACTGGTCGCCGCGCTCGCCGTCGTCTCCATCCTCACCGTTGAGCGTCGCCAGGAACTGCGCAGCGGTTCCGACGTTGCCCTGATCGAGCCAGATCTGATACGCAGACTTGCCGTCCGCGCCTTTCGTGGGCAGCAGGAAGGCCCAGGATCCGGCTTTCTTCTGGTACAGATAACCGGTTTCCTTGTTCAGATACACGTCGGTATCTGCGCCGAGCGAGTTCGGGGGCACGATCGTACCCTGACGGAAGACGGGCTGATACGTGCTCGCGACGGGCGCGGGAGCCGTGCTGCTCTGCTGCCGCTCACGCTCCAGCGCGAGCAGCGCGTCGATCCGATCGCGGATCCGATTGCACTCGTCGGCGGTGAAGTAGCTTACCCCGTCTGTTTTGTCGGGAAAGCCCAATGCTGATAAATCGTACTGCATTATGAAATAATTGGGGTTATTGGGCTGGAGAGTAGGGTTCGAACTGCGCGGCGACTGCATTCCGATCGAGATCGCTCATCACGTGCAGGCGCACTTCGTAGCGCCAGCCCGTCGCGAGCGAGTCGGACGCGTCGCCACCGAGCGAGAGCTTATTAGGCTTCTCGACGAGCACGATCACGCCCTCGTCCCGGATCTGCGCGATCAGCTCGTCGCCTATGCGTTTGGTGAGCTGGAGCAGCTCGCGCTTCGTGGCCTTGCCGTGACGATCTTTCGTCAGGATCTGAAAAGCGAAGAGGTAGACGTCGGCGCTGGGATTCAGCTCGTCGGCCTGCGTGTCTTCCTCGATAAAGAGCAGCGGCCAGAGGCTGGCCCCGTTCGGATCCGGATCGGAGACGCCGCTGCGCGATTCCTTGATCGCTTTGTGACGCGTACCGAGATCGATCAGATAGTCGAGCGCGCCGGAGTAGTCGAGTGGTTGCATACTCCCCTAAAAGGGAGCGCTGCGGATCTGTGACAATGCGGAGCAGTGCGGAACGCTGCGGAACGTTGCGTTCCGCACGCTCCAGTTACATAACCGTCACATAAAAAAACGGCCACCAGAGCACGCGCTGCGTGTTTTTGGTGGCTCCAGTTACATAACCGTCACATAAGAAAAGGCCCGACGATTGCTCGACGGGCCTAGGCAGTTTAAGGCAGTACAAATAATAAATAGTTTAATACTATTTATTGCTTTAGCGAAGCTCCCTCGCGGTGTATCTGCGCGGTATCCAGTACGCTTATAGCGTTCTTCTCACGGATCGTATCCACGTCCGTAGAAGCCAATTCTGCGACTTCCTGAAGTACGAGCTGGAGACCCCACTGCTGCGCGAAGTCTCGTCGAGGGTCTGGAGCAGCGCTGTCGCTTTCGGAAGCAGATCCGAATACGTGCGGATACTGAAGGCGACAGCTGCTCCAGTACGCAAAAAATCCGCAATGATCGGATAGGCGACGCTGAAGGCCAGCGATCGGAAGCGCTCGGCGAGCTGCTCGACGAGTTCCGGCGTCTGCGCAGCTCCAGCGGGAGCGTAGAGCACCGCGATCAGGGCGGGAGCAGATTGGATCGGATCCTGCGCGTGCTCGGCGATAAAGTCCGACAGCGCCTCGAACTGGCCGGCGTTGATCCTGCGGAGATTGCTGGAGCCGGAGCCGCCGACGTGGCGATACGTTACGCCGTCATGCTCGAACTCGTCGAGCTTCTTTTCTTCCGGAAGCGTCGAGCGAAACCAGTCGAGCGCTTGCCAAAGCGGAACGCAGAGCGAGACGTCGGAGCGCAGCAGCTCTTCGTCGATCCCTGTCAGCAGGGCTAGGACGGCGGGAGTGGTGCGCTGCTCGCTCTTCGTCGCTTCGTAGGCCAGGAACGTCGAGAGCGGCACTTCTGACCAGTTGCGCGGGAGCTTGCCCGTCGCGACGGCCTTGCCGTCAGAATCACGAAGGATTATATTTCTCATCCTTTCCTAGAATTTTGATCTCCTGAACTGGAGCAGTGAGTTCTCGACGAAGATCCTTCGCGAGCTGCGTCACTTCTCGCGAAGTGAGTCCGACGAGCTGATTCGAATCGACCCAGACAGCTTGTCCGTTCGTTCCGATAATAACACAAGCGGCCATTTTAAACCGGTTTTGGGGTGTGAATGATTTCCAGGGAGATCAGCAGCTCCGCGCCGAAGCTGACGATCTTACGAATAATCCGGACGATCTTCTGATCGGGCTGATCCTGGTAGAAGCTGCGGATCATTTGTCGGAAGGACTCGCGCAGCTCGAACTCCTGGCAGTGACTCGCGATCGTGTACGTGTGCTGAGGCATCGCTAATTGACGGACGGGAGCTGCATTAGGATCCCGACCTCTTCGTGCGTCTGCGCGAGAAAGGCTTCGTAGGGCTGGAGATACTTCACGACGCCCCCGATCCCGTCCTGCTCGAAGGCCTTGCGCAGTCGGCGCAAGTGGTTCACCGTCTCGACCTTCGATCCGACGTAATACAGCCGATTGTCTTCGATCGGCTCGCCCAGCGGGCCGACGAGATCGGGTCGCTGCTGCTTCAGCAGCCAACCGGCGATAGGGGCCAGATTCGAAGATTCAGGAATAGGAAGCCGATCTGCGAACTGCTTCAGTGCTTTGTCCATGTCGGACGTAAGTAGATGCTTTGCCATAGTGCTAAATAGTGGGCTGAAGGTACCAAGGGAATCCAATTTTATTAGGTTCACTTACTAAATTATTAAGCCGAGTTATCAGCTGAAGGCGAAGCCGCTGCTCGCGGGCTGATAGTCGAAGTAACTGCGCATCATAAAGCCGTCCCAATAGTCCGGCGAGCAGCCGAGCGCGGCCTTCATCATGTCTTTCGTGACGACGCGCTGCTTCGCGTCAGAGTCCGGATTCAAGCTCTTCACTTGCTCCGCTTCCTTACTGAACTGTTCCCGCTGCTCTGACGACAGGCCAGCGCCGCCGAGATAGACTTCGCCCTGCATCACTTTCCGCGCTGCGTAGTAGCTCATCTGATCCTTCAGGCTCGCGAAGTTCTCCGGACGCTTCAGCTCGTCGTAAGGCGTGCCGGGAGCTGGAGTCGGATTCGGGAGCGCTCTGGAGTTGTTGATGAATCCCTTCGCGCCGGGAAGCTGATCGAGCACGCCCCCGCCGACGCCGTCCTCGTCGATCACCACGTGACTCATTGGTACCATGTGCGCAGCGGCCAGCTCCCGAATCTTGGCCGCGACTACGTGCGTCAGCTGCTTTTCCAGGACGACGAGCGCGAGCAGTCGCCAGCCAGTCCAAACCCAAATAGTCGTTTTATCGACGCCCTTCCGCGCAATGTCGGCGCTGATATAGCGAGCGCCAGGCAGGACGAAGCTATTCGAGAACGTGTCGGAGATCGCGTCGAACGTCATCAGCGCGGCCGGATCGTTGTCGTACTCCCAATTGCCATTCATCAGACGATCGCGACTCTCCGGATCCAATTCGAGCAGCGTCTTCATGTAAGACGAGTCGATATGCGGATTATCGGAATAGAGCGACTGAATAAAGGCTTTGTGGGCTTCGAGCTTACCCTCGCGCTGCTTCTGGTAGAAGTAAGAATATACCCAGCCCTTCGACGGGTTGCAGCTCCCGACGATCTTCGGCTTCAGCTTGAACTCGTCGAGCTTGTAGCGGATCCGGCTCTTCATCACTTGCCACGCCTTTTGTCGGATCTGCGGGATCTCATCGACGAAGCCTCCAGAGTACTCGATCGAGCCTAAGTAGTCATAATCCTTATCTGAGGGCACCCAGGGCAAGCCCTGAAGGTAGATCGTCGAGCCGTTGCTGACGTCGATCCGACCGGCCTGCTCCTTATAGCTGAAGCGACTCCGAACGCCTTGGAGCTTCATCACGTCGAAGAACGTCTGAAGCGTCGAAGTCTTCAGCAGCTTCAGCTCTTCGCGGGCCAGGAACCAGCGGGAGCCGGGATACTTCAGCGCCGACTTCCCGACCCAATACGTTCCGATCGCAGACTTCCCGCCGCCAGCGCCGCCCCCGAAAAGGATCTCGCTCACGTCGTTCGTGCTGCTCTCGATCACGTCGAGCGCCTTAGTCTGCTTTCTCGTCAGCTTCATACGTGCGTGTCTCTTCCCACGTGATCGGGGCGTCGGAGTGCTCGATCTCCTGCTTATCCTTCCAATTGTCCGGATCGGTGTTCTTCAGCGTGAATATGATCGCGGCCGCGTTGGGCATGAAGACGCGCTGCGTCACTTTTCGACCTTTGATCTTCGGCTTTCCCTGTCCGTTATCGACGTACTCGACGACGCTTTCCTCGACCGTGTAAACATCGAGCAGCTTCGCGAGTCCGCTGCGGGCCATGCCCTTGAAGGCTTCGAGCCGAGCGTCTTGCGCGTTTTTTATCGACTCCGAAAACTCCGATTTATCTGTCTTCCATTTGTAATAAGTCGATTCGGCGATCCCGACCTGCTTGCAGATATCGGCGATCTTATAGTCTCCAGACGCGAACAGGGAGACGATCTGCTCGGCTTTCTTCTTATCGTATTTCATACACACACAAAAGGGGGCGGAGCCGTTCTGTGACAGGCTTCGCCCCCTCTTCGCTTCGCGCTTCGTTCTGGCAGCTGCTCGGTTATTGTATTACAACTTGCTCAGGATCTTCTCGGCTATTGTCCTGGCGATCGCCTCCATCATCAGCGGCGGCACTGCGCGCCCGATTCCTTCGCTCTGTCGGGCTTTGTCGCCTATCGTGATATACGAGTCGGGAAACGACTGGAGTCGCTTCAGCTCCGCGATATACAGCGTCCGCGGCTCGCTCCAGTGGCCCAGGTCGCCGCCGCTGGCCGCCGTCACCGTGTTACTAGGCCGCTTCGGGTGCAGCCGCTTCCGACTGAAGCTCGACGCCTTCCCGCCTAGGCGTTGGGACCCTTGCTCGAATCCTTCGCCCGGGCGCGTCGCACTCCAGAGCCGACGCCACCCGTCCGACGTCGTCACGTCTTCCGACAGATCGATCGGGGCACCGCGCAGCGCTTCCTCACACGTGACGATCTTCGGCTTCCCGTCCAACGTGGGGAAGACTGGCTCGCGCTGGAGATCCTTCCGCACGCCGACGAACATCACGCGCTCGCGAGCCTGCGGAACGCCGTAATTCGCGGCATTCATCAGCTTGGCGCTCACTCGATAGCCTGCCTTCTCGAAATAGTCTAGGAACGTGTTAAAGTGCCCTTTGCTGGCTCCCTTAATCAGCCCCGACACATTCTCGGCGACGAAGACTCGCGGCTGCATCACTTGGAGAAAGCGGATATACTCGAAAAAAAGATCGTCCGTCCGCTGCACCTGGTTGCCGTACTGCTTGACCTTACCCCAGCCCTTCGCGACGAGTCCGTTCGTGGAGAAGCTGGAGCAGGGCGGACTCCCGTCGAGAATATCCAGCTCGCCGGGCCTGAGGCCTACTTCGCGCAGGATCTTCAGCGGATCCAGCTCCCGGATATTTTTCTCGAAGACGCGCGTCGTCGGGTGGTTCAGGCGATACGTCGCCGCCTGATAGTCGAGAAACTCGACGCTGGCGAGCACCTGAAGCCCGGCCTGCTTATAGCCCTGACTGCTCCCGCCGATCCCGCTAAACGTGGAAATTACTTTATACATACCCACGCCTTGAAGAGTAGAGACTGCCAGAAAGGATAAAAGGAGCTGAAGCCAGCCTCGCGCAGCATCGCTTCGTTTTGCTCCGACGTCAGCGGCCGCATGATCTTGCGGAGACTGCGCTGCTTATCGAAGATCTGCTCCGGCGTGAAGCTGACGCGCTTGTGATCGTAGTACACGAACGAGAGCACGTCCTGCAGGTAGCCGTCCGGAATGAAGAGCTTCTCGCTTACGATCAGCGCGGCCCCAGGACGAAGCGCAGCATAGATCCGGCGCAGCAGCGGCAAGCGCTCGCCGATCGGAAGGAACTGGAGCGTAAAAACCGAGAGCACCAGGTCGGCGGGCTTGTACTCGTCGAACGACGTGAGATCCGCCAGCAGCAGCTCTAGGCCCACTTTTGGCGAATGGCCATTAATCATGTTCTCGCTCCGATCGATCCCGACGTACTTCACTCCCTCGGCGGAGTTGCTGCTCGCCATATTCGCGAGCAGCTTCCCCGTCGAGCAGCCTAGATCGTACACCCGCCCCCCGTCCTTCACGAAGTAGCTGGAAAGGCGCAGGATCGTCTCGTTTAGCGTCGAGTAGTCCGGAATACTTAGATCGATATGCTTATCGAAGTCTTCGATCGTATCGAACGAAAACGGCTTAGTACTTGAATCCGCAGCTTGGGCACTCATGTTTTGTCTCTAACGGCTCCGTGATCTCCTTTTCCTGATACTCTTCCTCGCCCAGCTCGACGATCGTCTTCGGCACTGGAACGCCCCAATCGAAGAGGGGCAAGTCGTCCCAACTGTTCGCGAGTTCGTCCATATCCCAGGTACCACCGGCAGCGTTCGCCAGGATCAGCGCCTTCCGGCACTGCTCTTCCTCCCAACGTACTTGGCGATAGGCGTACTTCTCACCCTGATAGATGATATACCCCAGCGCGACGGTACCAGTGGCCGTAGGCTCGTCGAATGTCTCTGTCAGCTCGATCTCGCAGCCTTCGAAGACGACGCTGCGCTGATTGCCGCCGACGTACTGATTCGAGTTCAGATCGTGCACCACGCCCGACAGGTCGCCCAGCTCGCCGAGTGATTCCTGCAAAAGCTCGAATTGCTCTTTTGTGATCTGGCGCGGGTTATTGTGCCACTGTTCGCCAGCAAGTCGAAGTGTGTTGTATTTTTCCATGCTACGAAGCTAGGCGACAGCAGTACTCGTCGAGCTGATAAGTGTCTTTTGCTTATTCGGGGCCCGCTTCCGGATCCCGGCTCGACGAGCGAGCGCCTTCAGCTTGGCGGCCGGGAGCTGGAGCTGCGCGGCCAGCTCGTCGATCGTGTACTGCGAATAATACTGCTGGAGATAGGCGACGTGCTTCTGATTGTGCCGGATATACTCGCGGCGAACGATAGAGGACTGCATAGAAAATAAAGAGGGTAGGAGTCGGGCAATAAGGACGGGATAAGGGTTAGCGGCCTAGGACTAGCATCGCTGCGTCGCGAGCGTGCTGCGAACTGCTCTGCGCCCAGCCGGTAAGCTGCTTGAAGCCTGCGGCCGTGATCTTGCCCGCTTTGCGCGGGGGCATGGCGAGCACCTTCACGCCGAGACGCTCGACGAACTGGATTAGCAGCTGCGCGTCGCGCTTGTTACTACCGACCTTCTGCGAGATGTTTTCGCGTACTGCGACGCTGTTTGCGCCCTTTTTAAAGAACGTCGGCTTATTGACGTTCGGATTCTCGATATAGACGTGAAGCTGCGCGCCCTCGGCCAGCAGCCGCAGCTCGTCGATCGCACTCCAGAAGTCGAGCGTCTGGAGCTGGAGCAGCTCACCCGCCCAGCTAAGGGCAAAGCCAACGTTCACGCCGGGATCAATCCCGACGTGAACGACTTTAGATCTTAGCTTCAGCACGTCTCGACTGACCTTTTAGTGAATGAGGCCCACGCGGCTTGAAATATTTTGGGCGCCTTGTGAATGCTTTTATCAGTGTATCTGAAACCCTTTTTACAGTCCCGACACTCTATCCAAAATTTATTAGTGGGCCAGACATCAGTAGTCCAATGCACAGCAAATCCCTCTTTATCTACTTCCTCTGGCTGGCCTTCTCTGTAAATTGTGAACTCTCCACCCTGTGCGAGTTCTGTCAGGATGAAGTTTTGATGCTTACAACTCATTTCGCAGATCCTCCTTTCTTGGCTCCAGTGCAGTCCGGACGATCAGTCAGCACTTCCGTAGTGCCGGCCAGACGGTACACAGTTTCATAATTGAGACGATAGCACTTCGCGCAGCCGCACTTCACGCAGACAGCAGTCTCGCCCCGTTTCGGGACTCTGGTCCATTTGTGCTTTAAGTGAGCAGGAACGACGCGGGGCGGGTTGGCTTCGTTGAAGTGCACCATACCCACCCCAGGGATATTGTAGAAGCTCATTTGCTGGTCGCTCCTTTCCTCTTGGCCATGTGATAGACTAGGATAGTATTCCCGCCCCGTCGCTGGCTGCGGTGCCGGATCTCATCTCCTTTTTCAGTGACGAAGGACTCGATCTGCATCGAGCGAACGAGCTGATCGCCGGGATAGAAGACTGCGATCGTCGGACGCCCCGACTCGTCGCGTCCGACGATCTTCACTCTAGGCGCTAGGCCAGTAATCCCCTCAAAGGTTTTCGCGAGAGCGTTCTCTGCGTCAGATAGAGAGTTGAGACTAAACATTGTCGGCTCCTTTCTGCACTTTTCTGAACTCGACTACCCACACCCAGGGATTCGCTTTCCAGGAATCAGCGCCGTTAATTGTTTCCCAGATGTGCTGATACACGATCTTAGCATCCGAAACATTGATCGGCTTTTCCCACCCTGGCAGCTTGTACCACGGCATACCTGAAGTATCTCTGTGAGAAACCTCAACCCCTTCAGCTACCGAATCGTCTGCGCTGATATCCTGCAATCGCTCCACCCGCACCGCCACTATTTCTAGTAGGATGCGCGAAGCAACGCGAGGCATATGCATAGAGGGAATGAATGACTTCAGCGGCTTCTGAAGTATAGGGGCTTCGCTGTACTCACACTCTAGCATATCATTGTCAGCTTGATAGCACCAGCCATCTTCATGCTCAGACCAGAACAAGTTCTCGCGCACCCAAAGCCGCTCGCCGGGTTGGCCGTAGGGGCACATCAGGGGACGGACTGCTTGCTCGTTGGCATCGGTCACGTTGAGCCAGCATTGCTTCATGTCGAGCGTAGAATTTATTTCGAAGGTGCCCGTAGGCGACTTGATAATGCGCCGCGTCTGGGTCTTCGTGCCAGCGAGTAGGGCGCGCACCATTGCGCCGGTAAAAAGGATCTGACGCTCTTTCGTTGTTGTAATCATCGACTTAGTAGTAATTGGGTGAGTTATTTGACTTCCTGCTCGTCGTCCTGCTGATACACACCGGCCAGCAGCGCGATCTCGCGCAAGTGGCCGACGAACTGCTCAACCTTCTCGCCGTTGTGCTCCTTATCGAGATCGATCGCGACCTTCAGGATCGAGACAGCCGCGCCGTCGATCAGGCCGGAAACCTTGTTGAGCCATTCCGATTGCTCCGGCGACGTGTAATTAAAAAAGCGCGTGTATAGCTCGTCGATCCTATGATGCAGCGCGCCGACGAGCTTATCGGCCTTCGAAGGCCAGCAATGCTGATCGATCAGCGCTCGCGTATTCGACTCCAGCGCCATGACGAGCAGCTGACTTAGGAGCAGCCGCTGACCCTGGGCTTCCGTGATCTCGCGCTTCACTGGCTTCGGTGCCGTCGCGAAAAGCTCCTTTTCGGGGAACGTCGCGAGCTTATTCTGAATATTTAAGGCTGTGTGCTTATCCATCTATTTACTAGACTTTTATACTATTTCAATTGAAGTTTTTATGCTGCGGCTTCCTGATCGCGAGCGTCCGCTGCGAGCTGCTCCAGCATCGAGCGCAGATCCGTTCCGCGCTCGGCGTGCTCGATCACGTACTCGCGCAGCACGCGCTTTTTGCAATTCGAGATCACGTCCTTTGCGAGTGGGTGATCCTTCGGCCACTGATTGGCCTCCAGCGCCGCGGCGAACGATTGGAAGTCCCGACGCTTCTCGCGATCGAACGGGAGAGACTTAGGAAGCATTTTCTCCGTCTCTTCCGCGTGCATGGCTGCATACTGCGCACCCGTCCGGAAGCCGTCCGTCGCGCCGATCCGCTTCAGCCAATCGTACATTAAGTGGCCCAGATCGAGCTGCTCCGGTAGCGTTCCGGTAGCCAGGTAGCCAGCGGCCAGATCGGCGAGCTGCTGCGGGTATAGCGTTTCCATATTGACGGGAGCGAGCTGGAGCTGCTGATTCTGTTGCTCCAGATGAAGCAGACGCATCGCTTCGCCCCGGGTGCTGTCCTGGTAGCTCTGGAGCCAGTGCGTGATACAGGGAAGGGAGACGAGCAGGACTTCGCCCTCGCGCTGCCACTCGCCGGAAGCGCCCCGACGCAGCGCGAGACAGATCTCTCCGACGCGGAACGCGGGGAACTTGCGCAGGATCAGCTCGGCAACGGCGTCCGCCATCAGATTGAGATCCTCTTCTTTCTTCAGCTTCTTGGAATGGCCCAGCAGGAAGGCCACCCCCTGAATGGGTTCGAGCAGCGCGTCGGCCAGATCCTCAGGGCCCAGCTCGCGAGCCTGCGGCTGCGCCTGCGTCGCGAGCACGGCTGCGTGCTGAATAGAAGCCGGAACGTTTTTTGGGAGCTGGAGCTGCGACGTCGTTGCGCGTTGGGGAACGTTGCTGCGGTTTACTGTGAGTTGCGTATTCATAACGTTGCGAGCGTTTACTGATCCTGATTTTCCCGTCTCTGACGACGCAGCGCACGCGCTTTGTCGGCCGTGCTCATTCGCTGCTCGACTTCCGACGAGTCGTCCGGCGCGCTCTGGCCAATCGGAGCAGTGACGAGTCCGGACTTCGAGCGAGCGTCGTTCGTGAGGTAACTCACTGCGCAGCGCTTCCAATCGCGCAGCGTGCGCTTCTCGTCAGAGTACTTGGTTCTAATCTGCTTGATGTAGTGCGGCGCGTAGGCCTTGCCGCAATCGACGTTGCGGGCGAGTTCCTGCATCCGTACCACCTGCGCGAAAGGCGTCTCACTGAAGAGGATTTTCGCGAAGGGATTCGGTGTAGCTACATCGTTCGCGGCCCCAGTGTGCGAAGCCGACGCGTCCGGATTTTTAGAGTCAGACTTCACCACCAACTCAATCCCGTCGCCGAGCCGAGACTCTGCTCTCTCGTTTGTGTTTTCTACTACTGGAGTATTTGTTTTCTCCTTATATATAGTGGTGCCAAATTTTGACCCCTTTTCCGTACCCTTTTCTTCCGGTAAGGGGTCGGGTATGGGGTCAATTTTTGCCACCATTAGCGGACCCTTATCGTCCGGTAAGGGGTTAAATTTTGTCACCTTTAGCGGGAGCACGTCGGCCCCGATCGCGTACACTGCGCAGTCGCCGCGACCCGTCTTGCCGCCAGGAGTGTAGCGGATCAGATCCGCTTCGACGAGCGACTCGCGAGCCGTGCGCAGCGTGCCCTTATTCATGCCCACGCCGAGGCAGAGATAAGCGTCTGCGAGCTGGAAGGGATTAGTCCAGCTAATCGAGTTGCAATGCTGGAGCAGATAGAAGTACAGTCGAGTCGCGGCCGCCGTGAAGGGCTGCTGCTTGTCTTGTTTCCAAAAGGCATTCATCAGAATGATATAATTCATTTTTGGAGTCGGCTCCGACGAGCTGGCCGACATAAGCGGGGCAGGGTGGGGAGTAGCCATCGGATCAGGAGTCGAAGAGTGAGCGCTGCTTCGGGGTCTGCTCGTCGAGCAGCTTCATCAGTCGAGCGAGCGTCGCCTTCGAGCAGGCGATCCGCTTCTCTGCTTCCTCTCTAGTGAGCTTCCCGGCCGTGAACTGATTCCAGTACACAACCTCACGCATCGCGATCTCACGTCGCAGATCTGCGACCTCATCGGCGAGCGTGACGGGAACGGGGCTAAAATTTGCCATGGGTGATATTGTAAATCCCGAATACTTCAGGAGGGATAAAAACCAAAGCAGCCCAGCTCGACGGATCGCGCTGGGCTACTGACTAAGGATTAAGCTGCTAACGCGCTCTCTGCAATTGACTTTCGAAGAGTTGCGATTGCTGACGTTACTCGCGCAACAGTGAAGCGATCTATGATCGGAAGGAAGTCTGCTCGCTCAGCCCAATGCAGCAGCGGATTATCGAGCAGCTCGCGCAGTGGTGCGAGCTGCTCTTCCGTCGCGAGCGGCTCGCCGGTTAGATTGCAAAACTTTTGAGGGGCTGCTGTTGGTTGTTTCGAAGCTGTCATGTAGTTTTGTCGTGTTGTTGTATTTCTCGATTTGATTGCACAAAAGGGAGCGCTTTGCGAGAGCGCTCCCTTTGCTTTTTTAGGCTGCTGACTGCTGAAGGAAGGGCTGAAGCCCACTGACGAACTTCTCGCTCGTCACGAAGCGACGCTGATCGCGCAGGACGTACTCTGCTCCCTTGCGAGCATCCTCTTCGGCGAGCTTGCGATTTTTCGTCACGGCGAACGCGACGCGCTCCTTACCGATAAAAGCCGTTGCGTGCCATTCTCCAGCGATCCGGACTGACTCGATTTTGATTGTGTTGCTGTGAGCTGCTGTGTTGATCGTTTCCATGTTGCGAGCAGGAAAAAGAGTGAATTGAAAAAATGAGGGGTAAGCAGTGTTAGTCTTGCGGCGCGTCGTACATCGCGTACTCGCGCAGTTTGATCGCTTCGGCTAGGCGAGTGTGCTCGCGCTCCAGCTCTGCGCCGCGCAGTCGATTCAGGTGCGGCTTTAGATCGTTGCGCTCTTCCATCTCGACGAGTTCGTGACGGATCAGCGCCAGGAGATCATTGTAGGCCTTCGCGTCGTAAGGGATTAGGTAGCGCAGCGCGTCGATATGCTTCTTCAGGCGCCGGACGAGATCCGTCTTTTCCCAGGCTGCGAGCGACGGGACGATCTTCAGCGTCGCGGCCACTTTGCGCGGATATTTTCGCTGGAGCAGCGGATTCGCGAGCCAGTAGTCGAGCGCGAGATCCGGATCGTGTAAGCTGCTCGGCACCCGCACGCGAAAATCGGGGTCGATAGCTGCGAGAGTGTGATCCATAAAAAGTACCAATTATGTGTTGTTGTATTCCATTGCAAACATAAGCACAATACCTAATCAATCTAGGGCTTTGATTAAGTTAGGTGATAGGTTTGGATAAAAATTTTAGGTACCCATATCTACGCCGCTGCGCTCTCGATAAGCGACTGACTCGTCAGTTCTAGCTCTTTTAAGGCCTTGTTCCGGCGCTCGACGCGCTCCCGCTCGGCAATTTCGAGTAATACTGTTAAAACTTCCTGATCGCGCACTAGACCCGCCCTAGCGTTCTTTATTCTGTTCTCTGATTTGCCAGGAAGCCGGTTCTGAAGCTCTTCCTTATAGTTGCCAGTGAGGAAAGGAGCCGCTTTTGACAGTGCTGCGAGGTATTCAATCTTGCTTTGAAGTGCGCTCATCACCATTAAATTTTATTAAGTATCGTATTAACCTTATTACTTTGTAGGGTTAAGCAACAAGGCGATTTGATTAATACGCCAAACTTAACACCAAAGTTCATGGCGTCCAAAAATCAAACTTAATAGAGTATGGAATCTATCGGGGATCGTATCAAGCAGGTGCGGGAGAAGGCGGATCTCAGTCAAAAGGCCTTCGGTAAACGCATCGGAATCAGTCAGACGGCGGTCACTGCGCTGGAGAATAATCAGAGCGAGCCGCGGCTCGGCACCTTTTATAAGATAGTGGAAGAGTTCCGCGTCAATGCGGATTGGCTGCGAGCTGGAGCCGGCCAGATGAAGCTCGACGCACCGCAGCCCACGGATCCGACGCCCCCACCACCAGGAACGACGCTCGCGATCGCTGCGGATCCGGACGAGGTGCGCGAGCTGAAGGCCCAGCTGCGCGAGGCGAACGAGCAGCTCCGCTTCATGCGAGATCTCATGCGATCGGGCGGCGACCTGCGGAAACTTGCGACCGGAACGGACGGCCCGTCTTTCCCCTCGGGTAACCAGGAAGCAGCGGAGATCCTCCAGCGTCGGCAGGCCATGAGCCTGGTCGCGTAAGGGTCTTCCCCGGTTACCCCCTCCTGAGTTGAAACGCAAAAACTTACTCAGGAAGCTGCAATCAAACTTCTCCCGGCGTTGCGTATCATTGCACCGCCCAAAATACCCGCATGAACGTAACGCTGGACCAGATACAAGCGCCCATTGCCGCCGAAATGGAAGAGTTCGAACTCAAGTTTCGGGCCTCCATGAAAACACGGCAACTGCTGCTGGACAAAATCATGGGGTACATTGTGAAGCGCAAGGGCAAGCAAATCCGGCCCATGTTCGTGTTCTTCACGGCCAAAATCAGCGGCGGCGACCCACTTCCGGAGGCTTCGTTCCGAGGTGCCGCCCTCATTGAACTACTGCACACGGCCACGCTGGTGCACGACGACGTGGTAGACGAAAGTAACTACCGCCGCGGCTTCTTTTCCATCAATGCGCTCTGGAAAAACAAGATTGCGGTGCTAGTGGGCGACTATCTATTGGCCCGTGGCCTGCAGTTGGCCCTCGAAAACGACGATTTCGATCTGCTCAAGATTGTAAACAATGCCGTGCGCGAGTTGAGCGAAGGCGAGCTGCTGCAGATTGAAAAAGCCCGCCGCCTCGACATCACCGAGGACGTGTATTTTGATATCATTCGCCAGAAAACAGCTTCGCTGATTGCCTCCTGTTGCGCCGTGGGGGCGTCCTCGGCGGGCGCCGATAAGGAAACAGTGGAGCGGGCTCGGCTTTTCGGCGAGAAAGTAGGCATGGCCTTCCAGATCAAAGACGACCTATTCGACTTTGGTACTGCCGAAGTAGGCAAGCCTGTGGGCATTGATATCAAAGAGAAGAAAATGACGCTGCCGCTCATCTACGCCCTGCAGCAGGCCGACTGGCTGACCAAGCGTCGCGTCATCTTCAATGTAAAAAACAACGATGGCCGCAAAGACCGGGTGCAGGCCGTTATCGATTTCGTGAAACAATCGGGTGGCCTAGAGTACGCCATCAAAGTGATGGAAAGCTACCGCGACGAAGCCCTAACCATCTTGCGCACCTTCCCAGAGTCGGCCTCGCGCAACTCCCTAGAGCAGCTGATCAATTATACCATCGAGCGGGAGAAGTAATTGTCATTTCGGATGCAGTGAGAACATAATAAGGCCGGCCACCTCAGTCAGAAGTGGCCGGCCTTGTTGTTGTGCTCAACTAATGGTTGATCTGATAGGATACTTTTTCAGGCTGCACGTCCGACACGTCGAAATGCACGCCATCGAAAGTGCTCTTCACGGTAATGGCATGGGTCATGTCGCAGCCGGGGCACTTAATTTCTTCGGTTTCATATTGGCCGTCATCCTCGGTGGAGTTAGCCAAATGGTCGGCGGCAGGTACGCCCAAGGAGTCAGTGAATACTTCGGTGTGGCATTGGTTGCACTCAAATTTGAGGCCTACGGTGTGGCCTTGCAGTTCATCGAGTGGTGCGGGAGTGCTTTTTTGTTGAATCCACATAGGGAAGAGAGTTTGGTTACGGAAAGGAATTCAGAGCGAGTGGTGCAGCCGCTCAGCGCAGCCGTTTAAGAGAATACGCAGGCAACACCAAAAAGGGTGGGCCTGTGGCCTTGCTAGGCCAGTAAGAAGTAGCCTGAAAGGCCAAAACGCAATAGCGCCCCACGTAATCAAACGTGGGGCGCTGCGGTAAACAAGCTGCAGATATGGAGCCTACTGCGCTAGGCCACCTGGATAACTGGCCTAGCCGCGGCGCTGACCACCAAAGTCGCGGCGGCCGTTTTGCTGCCAGCCGTTGCGCTGACCCATGTCGCGGTGACGCTCCTGGCGCTTGGCTTCCAGCTTAGCATACTGCGCTTTGGTGAGGGCGCTCTTGAGTTTTTTATCGGTGCTCTTGCGTATGTCCTGCGCCTCGCTCATCATCTTGCTGCGGTCGATGCCTTTGCGGCTGCGCAGGGCTTGCATCTGCTGGTGCTGATCCTGGAAGATCTTCTCCAGCTTGCTCTTTTGTTTGGCGTTGAGGTCCAAGTCGCGGGCCAGTTCGTCTTGGCGGCGCTGGCGGTCCTGCTGGCGGTCTTTTCCACCGCGGCGGTCTTGGTGGTCACTGCGGCTTATCTTGTCGCGGTCATGATCCTGGCCGGGTAGCACGGGAGCAGCAGTGGCTACTATGGAGGTCCCAAGGCTGAGAAGAAGGGCGAGGCTAAACAGTTGCTTTTTCATGGTTGTCTGGAATTGGAAAGGGTAAGTTGATGGTAGTCAGACGCTGCGTTCTGTCTAGGCCTCTTTCAAACCAGGTGCCGCATTCCATACCGTAATCCGTGTTATCCAACAACGCCCGAATAAATCCGACCAACCAGCTCGTTTAATCGACCAGCCCATGCGCTGGTTTGGAGGCCAAAGGGCTATTTCAGTACCTTGCCCCGCATGAATCATCCTCTGTGTCTGCCTTCTACGCCCCCGACAGCCGTGCCCCAGCTCGAAACCCCCGATCTGTTACTGCGGGGCCCACGTACCACCGACCTGCCGGAGTTTGCCGCTATGGCTGCCGACCCCGATTTCTACCGCTATGTGGGTGGCAAGCCGCAGACAGAGGAAGATACCTGGCGCCGGTTGCTAGCGCAGCAGGGGCACTGGTCGTTGCTAGGCTACGGGGCGTGGTCGGTAGAAGAAAAATCCACCGGCCGCTTTATTGGTACGGTAGGGTTCTTCGACTTTCAGCGCGACCTAACGCCTTCCATCAAAGGCACCCTCGAAGCGGGATGGGCGCTGTCCCCGCGCATCCACGGCTGCGGCTACGCCACCCAGGCCGTACAGGTGGCCCTACAGTGGGCCGATGCGCACTTCCCCGCCGAGCACATGACCTGCATCATCGACCCCGACAATACCGCCTCGCTCAAAGTGGCATACAAGTTTGGCTTCCGGGAGTTTGCCCGGACTACGTACTACAACGAGCCAATTCTGCTGCTGGAACGGCCCCGGACAAGCCAGTAGGTTTTTACATATGGAAAACTGAACGTCAAGTCGAGCACAGTCGAGACATCTCGCTCGATCCGTTTGCCTCATCCGGCCCCGCAAATGCCTGATGTGTATTACCTTGGGGAAGGGGAGTAGATTCTTTGGCAACGGCATCACGCGAGATGTCTCGGCAAGCTCGACATGACCGCCTATTTAGCAAAACAAAAGCCCAGCTTCTTATAGCAAGAAGCTGGGCTTTTGTTTTGCTGGGAGCACCTACTAGAGTGGCCTAGCAGGTCAGTTACTCGGCTAGCAGTTGGTCAATCGTTTTGTTGAACTCCTCGATTTCTTGCTGGTAATACTTACCAGTGCCGGGGCCCGAGAAGCCCGTGTGAATCTTGCGCACTTCGCCTTTCTTATCCAAGAAGATGGTGGTGGGGAAGGCCAGCACCTTGGCTAACTGGGGCAACGATTTGCTGGCAGCATCCTTGTCGGCCACGCCAGCCACAGCTAGGTCGTAGCCCACGTTCATGCGCTGCTTCATCTTCAGCAGCTTCTGGGCGGCCAGCTTCTGGTCCTCGGTGCGCTCATAGCCTAGGCCTATGATTTCTACGCCGCGGCTTTTGTTCTTCTCATACCAGGGTGCCAGGAAGTTGGTTTCGTCCATGCAGTTGGGGCACCACGAGCCCAGAATCTGCAGCACCACCACTTTGCCGGCGTACTTGGGGTCGGTGGGGGAGATGCTGCCGCCTTCGAAAATGTTCGGGAATTTGAAGCTGAGCTTCTTCTGGCCGGGCTTCATACCCGTGAGGGCGTTGGCGTCGGGCAGCTTGGCAGTAGCATCGAGCACGGCGGTCCAGGTTTCGTGGCCCGATTTGCCGCTGTAAAAGTCGCCCTTGATGGTATTGATGTTGCCGGGCTTGTCGAGCTTGCCATCGAACAGGAAGCCATGGCTGCCGTCAAACGTGGAAAGTAACACGTGTTCCCCATCAGCTTTAGTGACCAAGTTGCCCGCTAGGTAGCGGTAGTCGCCGGTAGTGGTCAGGAAGGTACCGGTAATGCCTGAGCCGCCGGTGGAGTCTTGCTGAATGATGCCCACGGCTGGGTAGGTGTTACCTTTCTCATCCTTGAACTCCGTGCGGAAGGTTGCGCCCTGCTTTAGGTCGCCGTACACTTCGGCTTTTTTGGTGCCGCCGGTAAATAGGTCTTGTGAGCCGGTAGTCTTAGCGGCCGTAAAGGCCACGCGGTAGGGCTGCTTGGCGTCGTACTTCACCCAGGCACCCTTGAGTTTGTCGGTGCCATCGGGGCGCACTACCAAAGCCGCATCGAATACGCCCAAACGAATGGTAGTAGAGTCGCCAGCCGTGCTGATTTCGTCGAGCTTAAGGCGCTCCTCGCCGTTGCGCAGCGTCACGGTGGGCTTACCGCCGTCGGTAGCTACGTCAAACAGAAAAGGAATTTCCTGACCCTGGGTGTTGAGTACGCCGCGCCACGTGCCGGCGCTGAGCGGAGTGGCCGCGCCAGCATCGGAGCCGGCTTGGTTTTCAGAGGTGGTCGAATTGGACTGACAGGCCACCGCGGCCAGCGCGAGTCCGGCCCCGGTTACGGCCTTGCGAAATGCAATGGCTACGGGCATGATGAAAAAGTTAAGTTGATTCGGGGCTAAACTACTGCCAATGGTTATTAGTTTATAATCTAAGACCGCATAAGCTGCATCTATTCCGGTATTGCTGGTTAGAATGATTCTAAATGAGGGTTTAGGGCAGCGGCAACGCCCCTAAAAGTTGGCCCGCGGCCTGACCGATACGTATATTTGCGCACCTGCCATGAGTAGGTTCGTTCTCTCCACTTTTTCCATTTCGCATTATGGCGTTTGACTTAGAAATGATCAAGGCCGTGTACGATGGCATGGGCTCCCGCATTGAAGCCGCCCGTACCGCCGTTGGCCGCCCGCTTACCCTGACTGAAAAAATCCTGTACGCTCACCTGTACGGCGGCTCTGTTTCGCAGGCGTATGAGCGGGGCGTTTCCTACGTCGACTTTGCCCCTGACCGCGTGGCCATGCAAGATGCTACGGCCCAAATGGCGCTGTTGCAGTTCATGCAGGCTGGTAAAGCTAAAGTGGCGGTGCCCAGCACCGTACACTGCGACCACCTGATTCAGGCTAAAGAAGGAGCCGACGAGGATTTGGCCATTGCAAACTCCGAAAACAAGGAAGTGTATGACTTCCTGGCTTCGGTATCCAATAAATATGGCATCGGCTTCTGGAAGCCCGGTGCTGGTATCATCCACCAAGTAGTACTCGAGAACTACGCCTTCCCCGGCGGCATGATGATCGGTACTGACTCGCACACCCCCAACGCGGGTGGCCTAGGCATGATTGCCATTGGGGTAGGTGGCGCTGATGCCGTTGACGTAATGGCTGGCATGGCCTGGGAGCTGAAGTTCCCGAAAGTAATTGGCGTGAAGCTGACCGGTAAAATGAACGGTTGGACTTCAGCTAAAGACGTAATTCTGCGCGTGGCCGGCATCCTGACCGTGAAAGGTGGTACCGGTGCTATCGTAGAATACTTCGGCGAAGGTGCTAACAGCCTTTCTGCTACAGGTAAAGGCACCATTTGCAACATGGGCGCTGAAATTGGGGCTACCACCTCGGTATTCAGCTACGATGAGAAAATGGGCGACTACCTGCGGGGCACCGACCGCGCTGAAATTGCCGACGCTGCTTCTGCCGTGGCCCACCACCTGCGCGCCGACGACGAGGTATACGCCAACCCCGAGGCCTTCTACGATCAGCTGATCGAAATTGACCTGAGCACACTGGAGCCTTATGTGAACGGTCCGTTCACGCCGGACGCCGCTTGGCCCATTTCGCAGTTCGCGGCAGCCGTAAAAGAGCACGGCTGGCCCGAGAAGCTGGAAGTAGGCCTGATCGGTTCCTGCACCAACTCTTCGTACGAAGACATCACCCGCGCGGCTTCGATTGCTGAGCAGGCTGTGCAAAAGGGCCTGACGGTAAACGCCGAGTTCACCGTAACGCCCGGCTCGGAGCTGGTGCGCTACACCGTAGAGCGCGACGGTCTGCTGGATACGTTTGCCCAAATGGGTGGCGTGGTGCTGGCTAATGCCTGCGGTCCGTGCATCGGGCAGTGGGCTCGTCACACCGATGACCCCAAGCGCCGTAACTCCATCATCACGTCGTTCAACCGGAACTTCGCCAAGCGTAACGACGGCAACCCGAACACGCACGCCTTCGTGGCTTCGCCCGAAATCGTGACGGCCTTCGCCATTGCTGGCGACCTGACCTTCAACCCGTTGGTTGATACCCTGACCACCAAAGACGGTCAGCAAGTGCGCCTCGACGAGCCCCACGGCCTCGAAATGCCGCCCCAGGGCTACGCCGTAGAAGATGCTGGCTACCAGGCTCCGGCCGCCGACAGCTCTTCGGTACAGGTAATCGTTGATCCAGGTTCTGACCGTCTGCAGCTGCTCGACGCGTTCAAGCCTTGGGAAGGTACCGACCTGACTGGCCTACGCCTACTCATCAAGGCTCAGGGCAAGTGCACCACCGACCACATCTCCATGGCTGGCCCATGGTTGAAGTACCGTGGTCACCTCGACAACATCTCCAACAACATGCTCATCGGGGCTACCAACGCCTTTAATGGCGAGGCCAACTCCGTGAAGGACGGCATGACCCAGGGTACGCCGTACTCACCGGTGCCGCAGGTTGCTCGTAACTACAAAGCGCAGGGCATTGGCTCTATCGTGGTAGGTGACGAGAACTACGGAGAAGGTTCGTCGCGGGAGCACGCTGCTATGGAGCCCCGCCACCTGGGCGTGCGCGCCATTCTGGTGAAGAGCTTCGCTCGTATCCACGAAACCAACCTGAAGAAGCAGGGTATGCTGGCCCTGACCTTTGCCAACAAGGCCGACTACGACCTGATTGAGGAAGACGATATCATCGACATCATCGGCCTCACGTCGTTTGCCCCCGGTCAGCCTCTGCAAGTGCGCCTGCACCACGCCGATGGCGACACCGACCTCATCACGGTAAACCACACGTATAATCAGGGTCAGATCGAGTGGTTCAAAGCCGGCTCGGCCCTGAACCTGATTCGTCTGCAGGAGTCGGGCGGTGCCCAACTGTCGCAGAAGTAAACCTGGCCTAGCGCCATGCAAAACGGCCGCTTCCTGCAAAGGAGGCGGCCGTTTTCTGTATTGCAAGACAATATGGGCCTATCCCCTGTTGCTAGGCCAGTCCTGATTTTATCATTACCTCTTTTTTAAGGCTACATGGCCTCTACCAAGCAAGGCATTTCCATCGTTGGCTTTCTGATTACCCTGCTGGGTGCGGTACTGTTTTCTACCAAGGCCATCATCGTGAAGCTGGCCTTCGGGCAAACGCACACCGATGCCGTGACGCTGCTGGCATTGCGCATGGTGTTTTCGCTGCCGTTTTACCTGGCGGCAGCTTTCCTGGTAAGCACCCAGAAAGGCAACGTGCGCATGACGGGCCGGGAGTGGCTGTTGGTAAGCGGCATTGGGTTGCTGGGATACTACGTGAGCAGCCTTTTCGATTTTCTAGGCCTGCAGTATATCTCGGCGGGACTGGAGCGGCTGATCCTGTTTCTATACCCGAGCTTTGCGGTGTTCATCAACGCATACTTTTTCCGGCAGCGCATTTCCCGCATTCAGCAATTAGCCTTAATGCTCACCTACGCTGGCATCGGACTGGCCTACGTGGGGGAATTGTCCATTGATTCCAGCAACCCCAACTTCTATTTAGGCAGCGCGCTAGTGTTCATGTGCGCTGTTACCTACTCCATCTATATAGTGGGAAGTGGGCGGGTGATTCCGCGGGTAGGGGCCAACAAGTTCACAGCGTATGCCATGCTGGCGGCCACGTTTGGGGTATTCGTGCACTTCCTGCTGACGCACTCCCTCCAAGCGGTGAAGCTAGGCCAGGACATGTGGCTGTACGGGCTGCTGCTGGCCATTTTGGCAACCGTGCTGCCTTCCTTCCTGATTTCGCAGGGTATGCGAAAAATCGGCTCCAACAACGTGGCCATCATCAGTGGGGTTGGGCCGGTGTCTACTATTCTGCAGGCACATTACGTGCTGGGTGAAAAGATTTTCACGGAGCAGATAATAGGCACAGCACTGGTAATAGCGGGGGTACTGCTAATTGGCTGGAAACAGGAAAAAGCCTCCGCAGCCGTAGCCCCACAGTCGCACAGCACTGCAGAAGATGTGAAGGCGGGTGTGGGATGAGGTTAGCCATGCACTTCTTTACAACAGCGGCTTTACCGAGTAGGGGAGGCCGCTGTTCTGTTTTAAGCCTTTGCAACTATTTCAGTGTTTAATGGCTCCACATAGTATATCACCTATTCATGATACATACGGTCTTAATGAAGCGTACATCTACACTGGTTGCTGGCGGCATACTAGCCTTGGTAGTCACAGGGTGTGTTACCTGCGTAGGCGAAAACGAGCCCTGCGCAGATGCTACACTACCAACTACTAGTTTAGAAAAAGAGTACGGTTGCACTGATTCGCGCAGGCAACTTAGCATTGGTCTTGACCAGACCTATACTATTATTCGGAACCAGGCAGATTTTGACAAACTGGTAACTGGTAGCTGCCACCCACAAATCGACTTTACAAAGTACGATTTGGTGATTGGCAACAAGGGCACGGCCAGCGGCAGCTCCTCCATTGCCTACACCTACGCACGTGAGTGCGAAACTGGGCAGTTAAAACTACGGGTAAAGTTTACCCAGGGTATGACCAACGACGCGCCTATCCTGACCTATCACGCGCTGGTACCCAAGTTAGCCCCGCAGGAAACCGTGCAGGTCGACGTAGAAATGTAAAAAAACCACGTCGGTTACCAACAAATGTAGTGCAGCCGCCTTTCCTACAGAAGTAGGAAGGCGGCTGGTTGCATTATGGTTAGATGCTGCGCCATTACAGGTAGAGTTACTAGGTGGACTTACTTCTGCAGCGCTTCCTGCTGGGGGGAATGTACCTTTGGCTGCTGTTTACGCCTGAATTTATCGTGCATGAAGCAATCTATACTACCTATTCTTGCCTGCCTGTCAGCCTTTTCAGCTGAGGCCCAAATCTCTCAAACTACCTCCGATACCACCCGCACGCTGCCTGATGTGCTGGTAACATACCAGGCCGATAAGCTGACGCCTGTCACGTTCCAGAACCTAAGCGGCTCGTTGCTGAAAGCCCGGAGCGTAGGCCAGGAGCCATCGTTTCTACTAACCCAGCTCTCGCCGGGCGTAACGGCTTATTCAGATGCTGGCAGCACCCAAGGCTACGCATACTTCCGCCTGCGCGGCATCGACCAAACGCGCATTAATACCACCCTTGACGGTGTGCCCCTGAACGAGCCCGAAGACCAAGGCGCGTATTTCTCCAACTACCCCGACCTGTTCAACTCGCTGAGCCGCATTCAGATTCAGCGGGGCGTGGGCACCACGCAAAACGGCACGGCTAGCTATGGGGGCAGTATTCAGTTGTTTTCCAGCTCTCTGCTTGACTCGGCCCGCGCGACGCTGGGTGGGGGCTACGGCTCCTTCGGGAGCTACCGGGTATTTGGGGAGTATGCCAGTGGCCTACGGGGCCGCACGGCCGTGTATGCCCGCGCCTCCCACCTGCACTCCGACGGCTACAAGGAGCGGTCCGCCAATACGTCGCAGTCGGCGTACGTGAGTGGGGGGCTATTTTACGACAGAAGCAGCTGGAAGCTGAGCGTACTGGCCGGGCAGCAGCGCAACCAACTAGCCTGGCTGCCCGTGCCCGACTCAGTGTTGCGCCGTAACCGCCGCGCCAACGCCAACGGCCGCGAAAATGACCATTTTCAGCAGGCGCTGGTACAGCTCCAGAACCAGTGGCAGCCCACAACCACCACCGACGTCAACACCAGTGTGTATGCCAACGGCCTGCGCGGAGGCTACGACTTCGATTTGAATACGTTTCTGGGCCTGCCGGCCACGCAGGAATTGTACCGCTACGATTTCCGCTCAGAAGGAGCGGGAGCTTTCAGCACGGTTACGCGTCGCACCCAACGCCTGACCTGGACTAGTGGCCTACACCTGAGCACCTACCGGCGGCGGCACCTGGGCAGCGAGCGAACGGCCGGGGAGCTGTACCGCAATACCGGCTACAAGCGGGAGGGCAGCGCCTTCAGCAAGCTGGAATATCGGCTAGGCCAGTTCACCACCTTCGCCGACCTGCAGGGTCGGCTCGTGACGTTTCGGTACGCTGGCAGCGTAGATATGGCCCCTCTCACGTGGCGTTTCCTCAACCCCAAAGCCGGCCTGAGCTTTGCCGCCACCGAGAACACCACGCTCTACTACAGTCTCGGAAGAACTGGCCGGGAGCCCACCCGCAACGATATCTTTGGAGGCAACGATGATCTGCTGGCCGATACTGACGGGCGGGCCTTGGTGAGCAACACCCGCGCCGAGTACGTCACCGACCATGAACTGGGCGTGCGCCACCGCCGAGCTGGTCTGCAGCTGGAGTTGAATGCTTACTACATGAACTTTCAGAACGAGATTGTGTTGAACGGCAGCTTGGGTCCCAACGGGCTCGCGCTGACCGACAACGTGGCCCGCAGCTACCGGGCTGGCCTAGAGGCGGTAGCAAATTGGCAGGCCACCCACCAACTCTCATTCCTGACAAATGCCGCACTTAACCGAAGTCGCATTCGAGAGCAGAGCGAGTCGTTTCAGCCCATTCTGACGCCGGCTGTATTATTCAACCAAGAGGTGGTGTACCAGCAGGGGCCTTGGCTGGTAGCAGTGGCGGGGCGCTACCAGAGCCGGTCGTACTTGAATTTTGCCAATTCCGTGGCAATCAACGGTTACGCGCTGCTCAACGCGCGGGTGCAATACGCCTGGCGGGGGTGGGAGCTGACGGTGTTTGGTAACAACCTCACCGATGCGCGCTACTTCAACAATGGTACGGTGGAGGAAGATGGCACCCGCAAGTATTTCGTGCAGGCCCCGGCCAATTACTATATGGCCCTGAAATTAACCCTTTGACCACCTCCACGGCGTCGCCACCCATGATCCACGCGCTGGTTTTCGGCAAGTTCCTGCCCTTCCATCTAGGCCACAAAGCCCTCATCGACTTCGCCCGGCAGCACTGCGACCTGCTGACCGTACTAGTATGTGTCAGCGACCAGGAAACGACACCCAGCATAGTGCGGACTGAATGGGTGCGGGCCGAGTATAAAGGGGCCAAAGATGTGCAAGTGCAGCTATATGACTACCATGAAGCTGAACTGCCCAACACCTCGGAAACTTCCGTTGCAGTGGCGCAAGTCTGGGCCGAGGTGTTCCGGGAGCTGGTGCCTACCGTTTCATTAGTCGTTACCTCCGAGCCCTACGGAGTGTTGGTGGCCCAGCACCTCGGTATACAGTACCTTGATTTCGATGTGCCGCGCCAGCAGGTGCCCATTTCGGCCTCCGCCATTCGGGCCGATTTACGGCACCATTGGTTCTACCTGCCGGCCAGCGTGCAGGCCTACTACCAGCGGACGGTTGCTATTCTGGGCACCGAATCAACGGGCAAGACCACGCTCACGCAGCAGCTAGCCGACCACTTTGGCGCAGCCTGCGTGCTAGAAACTGCCCGCGACCTGATTGCCGACTCCAGTGATTTAAGCCTAGCTGACCTGTACGCCGTAGCCGAAGCTCATGCCCAACGTATTGCGCCTCTCCGGCCTGGCGCCGGCCCTCTGCTGCTGCTCGATACCGATGTGCACATCACGCAGTCTTACGCGCGCTTTATGGGCAAGGAGTTACTGGCACTAGCCCCGGAAGTGTATGCCCTCAACCGCGCCAACTTATACCTGTACCTACTGCCCGATGTGCTCTTTGTGCAGGACGGCACCCGCCTGCCCGCCGCCGACCGCCACCGCCTGGACGAAGCACATCGGCAGACGCTAACGCATTTTGGGATTCAGTATCAGGAAGTAGGAGGTGCCTGGGCTGAGCGGTTTGCCCTAGCCGTGCAACTGATTGAGCAGTTGCTGGAGTTGGCGGCTAGAGCGTAGCTACCTGCTCGGTTCTGGTTTCCTGCGGCTTCTGTACCAGATAGTAGTACAGCAAAATCGCTAGGCCAGTCAGGAAGGGTACCAGGGCCATGTGCTTGCCTGTGATGCTGCCCCATACGTGTACCGTGTCAAAACCGAAGAATTCACTAATCATCCAGTAAGAATTGGCCGAAATCCAGAACACGATAGCCAGGTTGTGTGCTAGTTCGGCCTTGATCTCCCGGGTGCGCCAAGTGATGAGCACGGCAATGCTCAGGGTGGGGATAATCATGCTCAGGCCAAGTGGCTTCCAGATCATACACCACCCGATATCCTTGAGCAGCCAGAACAGGATGTGCATGTTTTCCAGGCGGCGGTAAGGAGCCGGAATGCTATACGTTTCTTCGGGGGGGTGTTCCATGAGACAGGATGAAGACGCAAAGATATTCTCTGCAGCAAGCATCCGAAAAATAAGTCTAGGCCACTCCAAGTAATAAACTAACAGAGGCGCAAAAAGAAACCCGGTTGCTTCCGAGTAGCATACGGAAACAGCCGGGATAGAAACGTAGCGAAAAGAGAGTCTAGTGGCTAGTTAAGCCATACGTTAGCCACCGTCTCGAAGCGGTGACGGGCAAATGCGCCATACGGCCGCTCGGCATAGAAACCGAGCACATGGATCTGCGGCTCACCAGTGCGGGCATTGCGGCGCACCTGCACTGGGTACACACGCCCCGCCTCAGGCCAATCACCAACGTGGTCGGCGGGGCGGCGGCTGGCGTCCACGCATCGGGCATACTGCTGGACGGGAATCGGTACAGGAAGCTTGACTTTCGACATATCCAAAGATACGAATATGTGGGATAAATAACTAAAAAAATTAGAATGAAATAGGTTGCTACAGATATAGGCTAGATATGGTCCTGCTTGCGTTTTTAATAACTTTTTAATAAAAATTAGACGCCTCTAACTTCAAGTTTAGGGTATGCTATTTTTGGCTAATGGGTGTTAGTTTGAAAGTTATAATTGCTAATAAATTTAGTTATGAATGTGGGCTTATTCATGACCAAAATCAAAGGGGCTATTATATCACTACCCGCTTCAAATGCAGACACAGGATGCTTTGAATAGCATGCAAGCCCTTCGCAGGCACCTTCAGTCTGAGCAGAAAAGAGTGCGTCCTCGCTGGCCACTTATACATGGCTAACGAGGACGTACTCGCTATTATCTGGCAGGCTACTATTCCTGCTTAGCTTCTAATTTCTTCAGGCGGTCGTAGGTCTTTTTGGAAGTGCTATACTGGCGCTCTACGGCCTGGCGAATCGAGCCCGTGAGGGTGTTGTCGCCGAGGGCATCTTCGTACGCCTTTATTGCCCACTCTTCGCCGTACACATTAGAACCCAAAATGGCTTTCTCATCGGTACCAGTAATAGCGGCTTTTACATCCATCCAGTTGCGGTAGAGTTTGCCTTTGAGGGTGGTGCTGCTTTGTTGCTCGCCTCCCTGCTGGCGCAGGGCTTGGTTGAGTTCATTGGCGAACTGCTGGCTCTGGCTCACGAGCTGCTTATAGTAGCCACTCAGCTCGGGGTCAGTGCTTTCATCCACGGCCCGCTGGTAACCCTCAATCCGGTCATTCACGAAGTAAAGCAGTTCATTCAGCGTGGCGGCTTGGCTACTACCTTGGCTGGCTTTGCCTCCAGAACCACGCCGGGATAGATAGATGGCACCTACGGCCAGCAGCGCGCCACCCACGAGTTTCTGGGTCGTGCTGAGGCGATTGAAGCGCGCCACGGCCTGGTTGCTTACATTTTTAAGCGCAGGGGTCAGACTGGAGAGGTTATTTTGTTCGAGCCACTGGCTGGCCTGGTTGAGCAGCGGGTTTCCGGCTTGGGAGGAAGAGTTGGCAGGCTGGTTCATACTGGAAAGAATAAAGATGATAGGTAGAAGGTCTTACGACGGGTTAACCGATTAGTTAAGACGAGCTTCGGAACCCTTATCCCATTGGCCAGCGCTAAATGGCCGCCAGCTATCACTAACACAAGGCACAAAAGAATGCCGCCCACTACCTCTCTGTACCGTAAGAGGCAGTGGGCGGCATCTATAACAGCGCCCTTACGCAATGAGGAGCCGGGCCGCAACCCCTGTGTTGACTTACTGAATAAAGTGCGGCCGAATCAAGTTTTCGAAGGTGAATATCTCATCCCACTTGGCCTGGGTCAGCAACTGCCGCTCCGTTACGGCCACATCGTACACCGACTTGCCCGTGCGCAGGGCTTCCTTGGCAATTTCGGCGGATGTTTCGTAGCCCAGTACGGGGTTGAGTTGCGTGACAATGCCTACACTGTTGCGCACTTGCTGCTCGGTGTGCTGCGCATTAGCCGTAATGCCTACCACGCACTTTTCGCGCAGGGTATGGCAGGCGCGGGTCATGTAGGAGATTGAGGTGAATAGAGCGAAGGAAATAACTGGCTCCATCACGTTCAGCTGCAGCTGACCGGCTTCGGCGGCCATGGTCACGGTAAGGTCGGCGCCAATTACGTAGAAAGCCGTTTGGTTGACTACTTCCGGCACCACTGGGTTCACCTTACCAGGCATAATGCTGGAGCCGGGCTGTAGGGGCGGCAGGTTGATTTCGTTCAGCCCTGCGCGCGGCCCCGAGGAAAGTAGGCGCAAGTCGTTACAAATCTTAGACAGCTTTACGGCTGTACGCTTGAGCACCCCCGAGAGCTGCACGTAAGCGCCCGTATCGTAGGTGGCCTCAATCAGGTCGCCGGCCAGCACCAGGTCTAGGCCAGTCAGGTCGCGCAGGTGTTCGGTTACCAGCTCGGCATAACCCGAGGGGGCATTTACCCGAGTACCAATGGCGGTGGCTCCCATGTTGATTTCCCGAATCAGCTGACGGCTATCATCAATGCGGAGTAGTTCTTCGCGCAGGTTAGTGGCAAAGGCCCGGAACTCGTCGCCCATGCTCATGGGCACGGCATCCTGCAGTTGGGTGCGGCCCATTTTCAGTACATTCTGAAATTCTTCGCCCTTCTGAGCGAAGGCATCAGCCAGCTGCTCCAGGGCCCGGCGGTACCCCACCAGCTTGTTGTTGAGCGCAATGCGGAACGCTGTGGGGTAAGCGTCGTTCGTCGACTGCGAGCAGTTGACGTGGTTGTTGGGGTGGCAGAACTCGTATTCGCCTTTCTGGTGGCCCATCATTTCCAGCGCCACGTTGGCAATAACCTCGTTGGCGTTCATATTCACCGAGGTGCCGGCCCCGCCCTGAATCATGTCGGTCAGAAACTGATCATTCAGCTCCCCCGCAATTACCCGGTCGCAGGCGTGGGCAATGTACTCGGCAATGGTGCTATCGAGCACGCCTAGGTCGCGGTTAGCCAGGGCGGCGGCCTTTTTCACGTAGGCCAGGGCCTGCACAAACAATGGCTCAGCCTTTAGCGGAATACCCGTGATGTCGAAGTTTTCCAGCGCCCGCAGCGTCTGGATGCCATAGTATACATTTTCAGGAATTTGCCGTTCGCCAAGAAAGTCGTGTTCGAGCCGAGGGGCGGGGGCAAGCTGGGTTGTTTCCATGAGGGGGGAATGGTTCAGGTGGGAAGCTTCTCTTACGGGAAGAAAGCCCAAGAGTAGAAGGGAAAGCTCCACAAAGATATCGGCCTTTTAGCTCAACCGCATTGCCCACCATTTCTGCCCTGCTTGCAGCAGCTTGTCTGAGTTATACCCCACCTGCATTACGCCGTGGCCTAGTGACCCGTGCTTCTACTGCTGCCCCACTAGCTTATGGCTACTGCACCTAGGCCAGCTACTAGGGCTGCACCACAATGCGTTGGCTGAAGACACCCGTAGCCGTTAAAATCTGCACCAAGTACATGCCTGCGGCGTGGCGGCTTAGGTCGAGCTGGGTGGTGCCTGTGACCACATGCTGGCGCAGTACCGACTGGCCTAGCGCAGAAACTACCTGCACGGTGGCACTTCCTAGGCCACTGGGTACTACAAGTTGCACGCGGCCTGTGGTGGGGTTGGGGTACAGCTGCCACCCCGCGGGTATTGTGGCGGCCCGCACTGGCAACACCTGAGAGTAGCGCGACTGCGCAGCCTCGGCGGCGGTGCGTAGCTGCGCCAGCGTGGGAGCCGCTAGTACGGCAAAGGCTACCACTACCGAGTCGCCGGGGGCCAGACGTGACAGGGCAGCTCCCGTTACCTGGGCCACATCCGTACCCGTGGGCTGGCCTACCTTTGCATTACGCGTGCCACTGCTTAGCGTCAGAAACTTCTCGGCGGTGCTAAAGCCGTTGCCCAAATACACCGGCGCGGTAGGGTCATCGGCCATGGAGTATACGCTTGGCTTACCCCCAGTCAGGTGCTTGACGCCCACGTACTGCGTAGGGTTGGCAGGAGAGTACGCATAGGACAATGCCCGAGTAGAGTCCCAATCGGCGGCGTTGCGAGCGGCGTTAGGAGCCAGGTCCCAATCCATAAACAAGCCCGCATGTAGGGGCCGTAAGGTATCGGCGGTAAGATTGGTCAGGTGGTACTCTAGAATGACGTAGTCGCGGTGCGGCGCGGTAGCCCAGGCGTAGGCCACTTGGCGCACTCGCACGCCCACGGTTCGGCCTCGGGTATCACTGGGCAGAGAGTCGCGGAGGGTGCCGTAGGCCTCTTGGTCGGCACGCACGGCCTGCGCACGCAGCGTAGTGCTCACCTGTGAGTAAAAGTTCTGGTCGCTCTTGGGCCAGTTGCTGCGCAGGTTATTGGAAATGCGGGTGGGCGAGGTAGCCACCAGTAGGCCACCCTCGTAAAGCAAGGGGGGGCCGCTCTTATAGCTAACCCCTTCCCCAATGCTGTTGTTGAGGTTTACGTAGCCTAGCTTGCCCCGACTCGTGAGCGTCAGGCGCAGGTTGTTGGCATCCAGCACCACATAGTCGGGGTTCAGCAGCAGGGTCTCGTATTGATCTTCCTGGTACCCGGTAGCAGCATCCTCCAAATGATAGCGCAATACCGCCGTGGTATTAAGCGGGACCGTGCCAGCCACAGCTAGTTGAAAAGGCGCGGCCGAGTTGCTGGAACGTTGCAGCGTGGCCAACGCCCCGGCCACAAAAGAGCCTTGCCGCACCATGAGGTAGTTGGAGAGCGAAGTAACCGTAACGGTTAGGCCCGTAACAGGCTGAAGCAGGTTTTGCACGTTTACCGTCAGTTGCAGTGCATCACCGGGCTGAAAGGCGGCTCGTGCCGGGTTAATCGTGCTGCTCGTCACGCGCGCCGACCGACGGTCGGTGAGAGCTACAGCGCGCAGCACGTTCAGGCGGCCTGTGCCTAGTTTGCCTACATAGGCAGTGTTGCCTGGCAACGCATACACATTATCAGTAGTCTGCCGGAGTTGCGCCGCCACCTGGGCGGCGTTAAACTGCGGAAACTTCACCCGAACCAGCGCCGCCGCCCCAGCCACCAAGGGTGACGCGAAAGAGGAACCTCCCACCGGATAATAATCAGAATCGTTGTTGCCCAGAGTGGTGACGATTTGCAGGCCAGGCGCCGTGAGGTCGACGCGGCGGCTGTACGTTGTATTGGGTCCCTTCTCATCCGAGGGTGACACAGAGGCCACAGACAGCACATTCTGGTAGCTGGCGGGGTAGAAGTCCAGCTCGGCATTAGTGTTGCCCGCGGCGGCCACTATAACCACATCGTGGTTGATGGCGGCGTAATTGATAATGTCTTGCTCGAACTGTGAGCGGCCTCCTTCGCCTCCCCAAGAGAGGTTTATGACTTTGCACCCGTGGTCGGCAGCGTACACAATGGCTTCAAAACCGCCAAAGCTGCCTTCTGGAGTGCTGGGGTATATCTTTAGAGGCATGAACCGGCACTTAAAGCCTACCCCCGCAATGCCCTTGGCATTGTCGGCAGCGCCGGCCGCGCAGCCCGCCACCAGAATGCCATGGACGCTGTTTGCCTCGCGGGTAGCATCGTTGTCGTTGTCGGCAAAATCCCAGCCCCGGTAGTTATCGATATAGCCGTCGTGGTCGTTGTCGATACCATCAATAGGGTCGAGACGGTTAAGCTGAATCTGGCTGGCCAAATCCTCGTGGGTGTAGCGGGTGCCACCGTCAACAATGCCAATGACCATGCTAGTGTCGCCCTTGGTAATATCCCAGGCCCGATAAGCCCGGATATTCTTTAGGTGGTACTGGCCATTGGTGTTAGTAGAATCGGCCAGCGGGTCGGAGGGCTGGTACAGGGGCTGACGGCTGTAGCGGGGCTCGGCGTATTCTACAGCACCGCTGAGTAGGAGGAGCTGGCAGGCTTTTTCGGGGGCTAGACGGCGGTCAAACTCCACCTGGTAGAGCAGACTTAAATCGACGCCGCCGGGACGCTTGAGAGCAACGCCGGAGGCCTGCGGAAATTTCTGGTGCACGGCCGTGGCGCCCACACTGTTCAGCGCGGTTTGGAGGGCAGGCATAGCCACGCCATTCGTTTTGGCCTGAGCGGCATACGCCGGCTTTAGTCGAAACACTAAGCGGCCGGGCTCGGCGGTAGTTCCCGGAGCTACCACTATGGGCAGCGCTGGCCCTTGAGCCCGGACGGATTGCACCAGTGGGCTAAGCAATAACCAATAAAATAGAGTGCGAAGTACTAGTCTAACCATCCAGCAAAATCCCCAGAGTCAAAGATATAAGTACGTAAAAGTAACATTTTCGGATGCTACATACGTCCTTGAGGAGTACCCTTATTTTTGGCTGTGTACAGCGGTGGAAATTAACCAAGGTAGCTTAGCATTAATTAGTTATCCAACTTAGATGGGACCTGTTTATACCCCCTAAAACACAAAAAGGTCACTCCAGGGTAGGAGGACCTTTTAGGATCAAGAACAAGCACTATTTACTTAGGCTTGTTGCTGTATTTATATGGCTTGCCCGCATCAACCATGCGAAATTTGTAGGGGTTGTTGCCATTCATGTCGAGACCAAAACCAATAGTGTTGCGGTTCCTCTTGAACTGGGCTTTGTTGTTGCCGCGCCTTTCGCCTTTCACCTTCACCGAGCCGTAGCTGTTGCGGGGGTTGTGCAACACTTTCTCCTGTGAGCAAGATGTGCCGGTTAGAAATAGGCCTAGAGCAGAAATGTATAGTAACGCTTTCATGGGAAGAGAGTCTCGGTGAGGGAAGCTGCCGGCGGGCAGCGAGCAACTAGCTCTGCTCCGTGTACTAACGTCGGCGGGAAAAAGATGCAAGCAGGTTGATTTTCTGCCGGTTTATAGACTCATCAGCTCCCGGAAACGCACCGACTGTTGCCGGGATACTTCCACCTCTGGGCCGTCGCGCAGCTGAATTTTGAGGGTGTTGCTGAACCAGGGCTCAATTGCGGCAATCCACTTCAAATTGATTATCTGCTGACGGTTGGCGCGGAAAAACACTTTCGGGTCGAGGCGGGCCTCCAGGTGTTGCAGGGTGCGCGGAATCAGCGGACGGTGCTGCTCAAAGTATATCTGGGTGTAGCTGCCATTAATTTCAAATAGCTTGATATCGGCCAGGCGCACAAACCAGCACCGCTCGCCATCTTTCACAAATACCTGGTCCTGGGCAGACAGCGGGGTAGGTGCTGGCTCGTCGGTTGGGCTAGGCCCGGCTACTTCGGTCAGCACGGGTGCCATACGCTTCAGGCGGGCCTTCGCCAGCGCAGCCGCCAAGCGGCTTTCCTGCACGGGCTTCAGCAGATAATCAAGGGCGTTTACCTCAAACGCGCGCAGGGCGTATTCGTCATACGCGGTGGTAAAGATGACGTGAGGGGCGTGGTCGAGGGTGGCCAGCAACTCAAAACCCGTCTCGCCGGGCATGTGAATGTCGAGAAACAATAAATCGGGCTGGAGCTGCTGCAGGCAGGTGCGGGCTTCGGCCGCGTGGCGGGCTTCGCCTACAATGTGCACATCCGGAAAGGCTTGTAATAAATGGCGCAGCTCGGCGCGAGCCAGGCGCGAGTCGTCAACTAGCAGGGCATTCATGCAGGAATGATAGAGCAAATTAAGAGTGTGAAACCAGCGCCGGCGTGCTGAGGGGAGCGGTAGCAATAGGAAGGTGCAGCGTTGCCAGCACTGCCTCTCGCTGGGTAGGGTCGTTGGTGATGCTCAGTCCCGCGGAGGAGCCGTACAGCAGGGCCATTCGCTCGCGGGCATTGCGGAGGCCTACGCCCGCGTGGCCAGGCTGAGGTTGGTACTGACCCGTACTACGAACCTCAATATGCAGGGAGTTAGTGGCCGGCTCTAGCTGCGCCCGCAACCGAATGAATCCGCCTTCGGGCCGGGGAGAAATACCGTGCTTAATGGCGTTTTCCACCAGCAGCTGCAGCGTCATGGGCGGAATCTGCACGGATAAGGCCGCGGGGTCTACATCGAGGGAGTAGGTGAGCCGTTCTTCCAGTTGCAACGCTTCTAGCTGCAGGTAATGCTCCACTATTTCCAGCTCCCGACCCAAAGGCACCTGCTCGGCGCTATTGAGCTGAATGGAGTAGCGCAGCAGGTCAGAGAGGTGGGTAATCATGTCGCGGGCCCGCAGAGGGTCTTCCATTACCAGGGCCCGGATGTTGTTGAGCCCATTGAACATGAAATGCGGATTGATTTGGGCTTTCAGGGTGCGCATTTCGGCCTCCTGCACGGCCGTGGCCAGCTTCCACTTATCTACTTCCGCCTGCTTGTAGCGGGTGAGGTAATGCCAGCCAAAGTAAAACCCCGCCCACAGCCACAGCAGAATATTAACGTTGATGGCATACACAAAAAACTGCGCCCAGCCGTGCGGGCTATTGCTAGCGGGCTTTATTAGGAAGATAATCAGAGACCATATAATGACCTGGCTGAGCAACGATAGCACGGCGTGCGCAACCAACAACCGCCCCAAGAGCGGCAGGGGCGGCAGCTGCTCCCACTTGTAAGCCCGCAGGTGGTAGCGTAGCCAGTGGGTGACAACCAACATGGTAAAGGCAATGGCCAGGTTGATCTTGACCATGTCGGCGGAGGCTGAGCCAGCGAAGGCGAAGCCCACCACGCAGATAACGAAGTAGAACCCCCAGGCCAGGATCTGGCAACGCCAGTACAAGCGACTAGGGGCAGGAACGGCAGCGTAGGGAAACATAGCGTGAGCAGACATTCGGATACGTGGCCTAGCTCGCGGGCAGGGCTAGCGGGGCGTACGCTTGTTTGTTGCGGCGGTAGGCCACACGGAGCAAACCACTTAACACCAGCAGAGCGCCAACCATAAACACCGGAATTATATAGAGCTGAGTTACAGGCAAGCGCAGTCCCAGCACCAAGCATCCTATCGGGATTATACCCGCCATAGCTGCGTAGGGACGGGCGTAGTACAGCCAGGCATACGGAAAGAAATGCGCCCCCGTGATAATGCCGTAGGTCATGATGAAATAAGCGGGGTACTTGGCATAGACGAACACAAGAAAGGGGAAGTAAAACAGCTGCGCAACATTCAGCCACAGGCCTAGGGGCTGAAGCGGATTGTGCGGCAGGCGCCACGTGGTGCCCACTACCTTGGAGAAAAGCATGGCCAGCGGAAACGTGGCAGGCCCTACAAAAAAGGTGATGAATGCCTTGTGCCCGGGCGAGTAAGGCAGCGTCCAGACGAAGGCAATAATGGCCCAGACCACGCTGGCCGCCATCAGAAAGTCGAGCCCGTTCTTGGCTTTCACCGACAGCTCAAGGCGGAGCGCCATAAATTCTTCTTGCCGAAGCATATGCACCAAGTAGGATAAGATGGAGAGGTGAAGATAGGCGGAGCGGCCGTGCGCCGCTCCGCTGGAAAGGCATACTTCCTAAGCAAGCTACTTTTTAGCCAAGCTATGCTGCTTCAGGAAAGCATCCGTCTGGGCGAAAAACCATTGAGTATCATCCCACATCAAAAAGTGCTTGCCTGCCTCCGACATCTCAATGCGGTGCTGGGGCAGCTTGGCGTACTGCTGCTCAAACACGGCCTTGGTGCCTTCCTTGGTGGAGCCGTAGGCTTTGTAGGCGGCCCAGGCGCCCAGCACCAGCGTGGGCTGCTGAATACGAGCCACTTCCGAGCGTAGGTCGGTGGTCATAAGGTCGTAGTAGGCCTGGGCTACGGTAGCCGGGGCGGAGGCCATCGACCAGTGAGTGGCCTGCGAGATGCGCGCCGTGTCGGTCATCATGGAGGCCGAGGTCTGGCGTGCCATGGCCTGCTGCATCTTGCCCTGGCTCATCTGCTGACGCATATTTTCAGCCATGGGCTTAGCCTGCTCGGCCGTAAGCGAGGGGTTTTGAATAGCGGCCAAGAAGGGTAGGGAGTCTACGATAACCAGCGGGCCAACGGAATCGGGCTGGGTGGTGCTCAGCCACAAACCCATAAAGCCTCCTAGGCTGTGGCCTACCACTACGGGCCGGGTGAGTTTTTGCGTTTTGATGTAGGCCAGTAGCTGGTCGCGGACCTGCTGCAGAAACTGCTGGGTGTTGGGCAGGGCGGGCGTCCCGCCAAACCCCGCCAACGACACTACGTGGCACTGGTACTGCTTCTGATAATGCGCTACAGTCTCGTTCCATACTGCGCCAGGGCACGTAAGGCCCGGAATCAGGAGCATGGGCTGGCCTTTCCCCACTACCTGCACCGTAAATGCGGGGTGCGCGGCGGGGTTGTCGGGAGAGGCTAGGGCTGCGGCAGAGGCTGGCGCGGCAGCTTGAGCAGCTGGGAGGCTGGCCCCCGAAAGCAGAAGGGCAACAAGGCAGGCGCGGAGAGAAGCAGTCAGGATCATGGGAGTAAGGTGGTTAGTGGTTGCTTGATGGATCAAACATAGCCGAACCTTTCTCCCAGTGGAATCAAATTTCAGTGAACGGTAAATCAGCCAGCCGAACTGTTAGAATACCCCTTCGATCTGTGGCCTCCGCGCAGTGGTTGGCAGTGGCCTAGGCTGGTGATATAGTTAGCAAACAAAAAGCCCTGCCATCGGCAGGGCTTATGATGTTACGCCGAAGCGCTAGGCCAGTATGGTTGGCTCAGTCGGTTAAATGATATTGCGCAGATCATTGCGCAGGTTCTCAATACCGCGCCAAATCTCGTCCCAGGTGCTGCGGTCGGAGTCGGAGGGTGGGGTTTGAGCCGCGGGAGCATCTTTGAGCTGCGCGGCTAAACCGGCCCGCTTAGTTTCCAGGGCGGCAATGTGCTCGTGGTAGGTATGCTGAGAATTGGCTGTGGTAGCGTGGGCGCGATTTTGCAGGGTCCGGATTTTGGCATCCAACTCCTCAAGGGCTTGGTGGAGCTCGGTGGCAGACAGGTGCGTGGGTACGCGCACATGCTCGGGGGAAGGCGTAGCAGACATAGCGGAAAGTAGTTAGTGAACGGTAACCGCGAAGTAGAAGCAGTCAACCCTTAGCGTACTGTTTTCGCGCCGGAAAAGATACATGGGGCGGTGATACGTGAATGAGCAATTGAGTGAAGTGGTCTTGCGGGTACGCTGTCCACCCTCACACTGACAGATAGTCTAAGCCACTTCACTCATTCACTCAATCATTCATTTACTGTATCACCGTAGGCACCCCAAGCTCGCGGGCGAGAGGGGCAGCGGCTGAGGAGTAGAGTAGTGTAAGCAGCTCGTTGGTGGCGGGCTCCAGCTCCACGAGGTAATCTTCATGCAGCTTGGCGGTTTGCTTAAGCACATCGTGGGTGCGGCGCGCAAGGTGCTGCAAGAGAGGCTGGGTAGGGCCGTGCAGCCGCGCTACGGCCTCGGGCTGATGCCGCAATACGTTGGTGAGCAGGCGAAGCGTGAGCTCCACCTCCCCAAATACGTCGCCGGTGATACGGGCGTGGTAGGCCAGTCGCGCCTGCAACTGCCGCACTATATGCAGCAGATCATTGGGGGTTTGGTGGTAGCCACGCACGGGGTCGTCTACTTGAGTGCGTAGCCGTTCGCGGCGCTGCTCCAGTGCATCCTCACCCTCCAGCAACCGGTAGCTAAGCTGTTCGGTGAGTACGGCATCCTGAGCCACGAGCTTGGCTAAGAGCTGGTCTTTTTCTTTCTGGGGGAGGTTAAGCAGCGCTTTGCGCAGTTCGGGGGAGAGGGCGGGCATAGAAAGTAGAACGCAATTTCAAGGCGTCAGATTCCCGTAAGAAAGGGCTGTACTGGCCTAGCTGCGCTTTTTGGCCTTGGGCGTACGGTTGTTGGTGGCATACGCCACGCGGTAAATTACGCCGTTGTCATCGTCCGAAACCAGCAGGGAGCCGTCGGGGTGCTGAATGAGGCCGCAGGGTCGCCCAAACTCCGATTTATCGTTTTCCACCAGCCACCCCGTAATAAAGTCCTCGAACTGCTGGGGCTGACCCTGCTCGTTGAAGCGCACCCGCACAATCTTGTAGCCCGAAGGTTGGGCGCGGTTCCAGGAGCCATGCATGGTCACGAAGGCATCGTTCTTGTACTCGCTCGGGAACTGAGTGCCGCGGTTGAATACTAGGCCTAGTGGAGCCGAGTGGGCCTTATATAACAGTAGAGGGCGCACGGCTTTGGCATCGAATTGCGCGTAGGTTTCGCCGCTCTTGGGCTTGTTGGCGGGGTAGGGCTTGCCATCGGCAATGATGGACGGCCAGCCGTAGTTGGCGCCCTGCTTGATCTGGTTGAACTCCTCTTGTTGATCTTCATCGCCCAGCCAGTCGATGCCGTGGTCCATGCCGTAGAGCTGGCCGGTAGTGGGGTGCCAATCGAAGCCGATGGTGTTGCGCAGGCCGTGGGCGTATACCTGCCGGCCCGAGCCATCGGTGTTTAACTGCATCAGGGTGGCGTTTTCGGGATTATCCTCGTCGCAGGCGTTGCAGGTGCTTCCTACCGAGAGGTAAAGCTTTTTATCGGGCCCGAACTGCAACGTGCGGTTGGCGTGCTGACCGGCATCGGGCAGGTCTTTATAGAGCGTTTTCAGCTCGCCTAAGGTGCCATCGGGCTTTATGTCAGCCACGTACACCTCCCGAATGGCAGCCAGGTACAGCTTGCCATCTTGCATGGCTAGGCCATGTAGGTGCTCTTTCTGAGCCACTTGCTGCCGCACTTCAGCCTTGCCGTCTTTGTTGGCGTCGCGCAGTAAGGTAACGGTGCCCTTCACCCGGTTCGAGACGTACAGGTCGCCGTTGGGGGCCACGACCAGCATGCGGGGCATCTCGAGCCCCTCGGCATAGGGGGTGATGGTGAAGCCCGCGGGAGCTTTAAGGCTCGCTATGCGCTCGGGTGTAGCTGGCAGCTTCTTGGGTAGGTAAATATTGCCCGTCATTTTGAAAGGCGTGGCTTCGGGTGGTACGTTTTGAGCCGTGGTAGTGAAGCCCACCAGCAGCGCCGCGGCCAAAGGAATAGTCAGTTTCGGAAGCATAACACAGGTGAATTGTCGTGCTTAGTTCAACTGCATTCCTGGGGCTGAGGTTGCGCTAGTAAAGTACCTGGCGCCACTGCCGCCGTAGCCGCCACCCGGAGAGGAGGCCTAGCAACAGCAGGAGAAATAAGGTGTTGCGCCAGTCGGGAGTGGATAGATAGGTTTTGGCATCGGTGAGCCATTGCATCAATTCTTCATCAAAATTGGCTGGATTTCAGACACGAGCCATCTACGTTAAACTTGATTGGGAGAACGTATGTCCGGGTAATAGGCCTCTCCGTGAATACAAGTGGTGTAATGAGCACGTCTGAGCCGATACCGTTTTGCTGATACGTTCTCCCAATCAAGTTTAACGTAGATGGCTCGTGTCTGAAATCCAGCCAATAGCGTTTGAGCCCTTGCTGTTGGGTAATATCAAGTAGACGAATAAAGGAATAATAGGTAGTTGTGGGATGTATATAGACACGTAGCCCTCTCGGCTTAGCCGTAACTTGGTTGAGCCAAATACCTGCAATTTCTATTGTGCGGAATGTAAAATAATCCTTCAGAAAATCACCCGTGAGGCTAATGGATGTCCAAGGGCCCCATTGAGTAATTTGCTTTTCGGTAGGGTACCCCCATGGTCTCTCTTCTACAGTCGGATGGAGTAGAGGAGGCAAAATTGTTATAACAACATGCTTAGGTTGTAACTCCTTCATCCTCGGCAAGGCCACGCAACCTACCAACAGCAGCCATGCCAGCGCCAGCAGCCCCGGCGGAAGTAACAGCGGCCTATAATGTCGGCGCGGTATCTGAGAAGGAAAAAGGCAGGAGGCATTAGAATACGGTACTTACTATAGGATATAGCCGGGGCGCAACAACAACGAGGCGTACGGGAGCCGAGTCAATTTAGGGTGGCGCCAGATAGGCAGACGCCACCCTAGAACTTACTGCTTCTTTAGCCGCACACCTACTGTAAAGCCTGCGCGCAGCCATACAAACTGCGTAGAGGTAGTGTAGGCCATACTTCCCGAGTCACCAGAAGTTGTTTGCCAACGGTAAGCCGGGCCGGCAAATAGTTCGGCTGTTAGCCAGGAGTAAAGTGCTTGGTAGCCTACCACAACTCCAGCTTCACGTTCCGTCCTGCGCCGACGAGGCAAGCTGAACTGCGGATCATCTCCGGCCCCTAAATGCAGTTGGCCAAGCCCCACAAACGGACTGGCAAACAGACCTGTGGCGGGCTGCTCCGGTCGGAAATAATACCGATAGTCTAGGTACGCTTTCAGGCCTTGGTCGGGGTGGGCATCCGGGGCGGAAAAATGGCGGTAACTGCCAACCATCTGCAGGGATGAATGCGGCGTTGGGCCCACTTCTGCCCCCAGCGCTACAGACAAAGGAATTCGCTCCTCTACCTGCAAAAGGGGATTTGCGCTCAGCTTAACTGTTACGGTCTGCCCCCGTGCAACCGGTGTCATGCACAGCAGACTTAGTAGCAATAAGAAATACTGACGGTAACAAAGGCGGGAATAGCGGATAAAGACTGCTAGCATAAACTCAAGATAACTCTCGGAGAAAATACACTGCTGCCCCCACGGCCGCTAGGCCTAGGCAAGCGAGCAAGGCGGTACTCCAGGCCGGGTGGCGCAGCGGCGCGCCAATCTGCTGCAGCCAGCGCGAAGAAGCAGAACTGGCGGAGTCGGGTGCCGCTGGGGCCGCAGAGTAAAGCGCATCATGGTTGGGAGCAGAACCCGAAACAGGTGCTTGCTGGGCATCAGTGAAAGCGTACAGCACAGGAGTTGGCGCGTGAATGTCGAAGACGTATTTTTTTACATTCCACTGGCTCACGCAATCCACTACATCTACCACACGGCCAAAGCGGGCCCCTGCGCCAAAGCGCACGGCTACTCCCGTGGTATTGTTAGGAAACTGCTGCATGTGCCCTAGCTTCCGCCACAACAGGCGTAGGTTCAGGCTGTCGGCCCGGTTATTACCGGTCAGCCATACGGTTTGCCATTGGCGCAGCCGACGTATCTCAGCTGGCTGGGGCATGTAAGACCACTTGTCGGAAGGTTGGAATTTACTGGGCGGCAGCGGAAACGTCATCTGCAGAATGCTTTGCTTGGGCCTACTAACCTGGTCTTGTAGCATAAGCATATTCACCAGCAACAGTACGGCTACGTCTGGCAGTAAAGCAGGCGCGAAGAGCAGGCAAGGTGGCCTACGGAATAGGGAGTGGGCTGGTGTATACACAAGTAGCTATAAATAGTAAGGATATATAGATAAATACGAATTAAGCCGGCGCTTTCGTATACCGCGCCATACGAAAGCGCCACTGTGGCAGCAGATTAACAGATTTTTGCAAACGAAATTGGCGTAACGCGGTATAGTCTGTGGTTGCGCAGATGCACAGTGGCCTAGGCCACCTCCTGAAATCTGGCAGCTTGTTTTGCTTTAGCCATATCCGAATGACCCATTCTTACGCCACGGCGCTGTTGCTGCTGCCCGTTGCCGCCGTTGCCCAAACCGTGCCCACGGCCTTGCCCGATACGGCTACCACTCAAGTTCTTCCAGAAGCTACTGTAACCGGCTACGGGCAGCGGCTGCCCCTGCGCCGAACCGCAGCGGCAGTTGGCGTGCTAGACGCGGCAGTGCTTGAACGCTTTCCGCAAACGGCACTTACACAAGCCGTTAATACGCTGCCCGGCGTGCGCCTAGAGGAGCGGGCCACCGGTAGCTACCGGCTTAGCGTACGGGGCAGTACGCTCCGCTCGCCGTTTGGCGTGCGCAACGTGAAGGTGTATTACCAAGGTATTCCGTTCACCGAAGCCAGCGGCAGCACCTCGCTCAATCTACTCGACCCTAGCCAGCTGGGCGGTATTGAGGTGATAAAAGGACCAACCGCCAGCGTGTACGGGGCCGGGACTGGCGGCGCGGTGCTGCTCACCAACCGTAGGCCACTGCCGGGCACCTCACAGGTGCAGGCGGGCTTTACGGCGGGTAGCTTTGGGCTGCGCCGGTACACCGTAGCCGCCGAAACAGGCACGGCCACCGGCTACGTGCGGGCCCAGTACTCGCGCCAAACCCTCGATGGCTACCGCGAGCAAAGCGCCCTGCGCCGCGAGACCGTGGCGTTGGATGGGGAATTGCGCACCTCCAGCAACGGCACGCTAGGCCTACATGCCCTCTACACCGACCTCAACTACCAACTGCCTGGCGGCCTCACCCGCGCCCAGTTTGAGCAAAATCCCCGGCAAGCCCGCCCCGGCACAGCCACCAGCCCCGGCACCGTAGCGCAACGTGCGTTTTACGCCTCGCGCTCCGTGCTTCTGGGCGCTACCCATGAACTGCAGCTCACCGACCGGCTCAGCACCACGGCTACCCTCTACGGCACGGGCAGTGCCATCCGCACGCCCTACCTGGTAGACTATGAGCGGAACACCCTGCTAGGGGTGGGCGGTCGGGCCGTGGCAAGATACCGCACCGAGCTGGCCGGCCGTACGCTGCGGCTGCAGGGTGGGGGCGAGGTACAGAATGGCTTCGAGAGTTCACGCAACTACCAAAACCGGGCGGGTACCCCCGGCGCACTGCGCTACGACGATGAAATCAGGACGGTGACCGGCTTCGTGTTTGCCCAAGCCGATTATGAACTGCCCGCTGGGTTCCTGCTGACCGCGGGGGCCAGCTACAACCGCCTGCGCTACCGGATTACCCGGGTGTCGGATGCGGCCACTCAGCCCAGCAACTACCGCTTCCAGCGTGACTTCCGGCCCCAGGTGTCGCCGCGAGTGGCGCTGCTGAAGGAGCTGACGCCGCAACTATCCGCCTACGCCAACGTGAGCAGTGGTTTCTCGCCGCCCACGGAAGAAGAGATTCGCCCCTCCGATGGCAGCTTAAACCGCGGGCTACAAGCAGAGCGGGGAACGAGTTACGAGTTAGGGGCCCGGGGTAAGTTTCTGCAGCAGCGCGTGCTGTTTGATGTGGCCGTGTACGACTTCCGGCTACGCCAAACCATTGTGACGCGCAGTGATGAGCAGGGCACGCAGCTGTTCGCCAACTCTGGCAACACTCGTCAGCGTGGCCTAGAAGCGGCCGTAAGTGGCTGGCTGTGGCAGCAAGCTGGGACGCCCGCGGCATCTGCTACGGCCGTAGGCCAGCTGCAGCGTGGTTTGCGGGCCTGGGCTAGCTACGCCTACAACCACTACCGTTTCGGAAGCTACGAGTCGGCGGGCAACGACTACAGCGGCAACCGCCTCACCGGCACCGCACCCCATACGCTCAGCGCCGGCCTCGACTTCAGCGAAGCCCTAGGCTTCTACCTGAATCCTACCGTTAACCACCAAGCCCGTATTCCGCTCACCGACGCCAATACCGTGTACGCCGCTGGTTACTGGACTTTTGGCACGCGGGCAGGATGGCGCCGTACGCTGCTAGGCCACTTGGCGGTGGATGTATTTGGGGGTGTTGAAAACCTAACGGACCGGAACTATAGTCTGGGCAACGACCTGAACGCGTTTGGGGGCCGGTATTTTCAACCCGCTCCGGGCCGCAACTGGTACGGTGGCCTACAAGTAGGCTGGCGGTGGTAATGTAATTTGAATCCTCTTCATGCAACATCCCCCATCCTAACGCTTTGCAGTCAGGATGGGGGATGTTGCACTTCGGGCTAGGCCTCAAGGAGTACTTCAGCTACTACTTCGGGAGTATGCTGATCATCCTCAGTGCTCATAGGAAATGGAGCACTATCCTTGCAGCTACAGAAAGGCAACCCGACGTTGTACGTTTTCCTAAACCTCTCCAGCAGGAATGCTACCATTGAGTTCATCCTAGCCGAAGCACTGCACAATAGTGTGCAAATCTTGGATGTGAGCGGCCGCATGAGTAGAGGGAATAGCTTTAGCCGCACCTATATCTTTGACCTGAGCGTGGGGTATCCCAAGCGGCGTGTACATGGTGCACTTTACAAAGGATTGATAGAGCTAGTCTAGGCCACTCTGCCCTTCGCTCAGTCAACTGTGGGCAACACTAGAATGGGCAAACGACCATGCAATACTAGCTGGGCTGTAACGCTGCGGTTGAAAAGCTGGCCCAGAAAGCTGCGGCGCCGCGCCACTACCACCAACAAATCGGCGTGGGTTTCGGCGGCGCCTTGCAGAATGCCCTCCTCAGTGCGCAGGCTCCGGACGCCGTGGGTATTTACTTGGGCTACTTCAGCCGTTAGGCCACTCTGCACTACGGACGCCAGGGCTGCGGTGCAGTCGTCGTTGTCTTCGGGTTCTACCACATGCACTACCGTTACTGTGGGCTGCAACTGGCCTAGCAGCGGCTGCAAAGGCGCCGTCTGGGGTTTCAGGGCGAAGGGCAGGCCGTCGGCGGCAATGGTGATGCGCTGGGGCGGCACGGCTACCGATGCATGAGCGGGCACTACCAGCAGAGGAGTGCGGGTAGCTCGTAGCAAGGTTAGGGAAGTGGTGCTTACCAACTCGTCGGGCGTATTATCGGTGTCGGGCTTGCCCAAAAACACCAAGCTGGGCTGGTGGCGGCGTACGGCATCTTCCACGGCAGTAGCAATGCCATCGGCCGTTGACTCTACTATCACGGGCACGGGCAGACTGCGGGTGCGCTCAGCTAGGGCGGCGGCTACTTCTCCCTCGGTTAGGTGCTGAATTTTTCCCGTGAAGGCATCCCGATCGAGCAACGACTCTCGGCGAATGTGCAGCAAAATCAGCGTGGCGCCCAGGGGCTGAGCCAGCGCCGCCGCATAGCGTAGTGCGTTGTCGGCGGGGGCAGTGAAGTCGGTGAGAACAAGGAAAGGTGCGAGCATAGACCAATGGAATGGAGCAGGAAGAGAAATGGAATAGCTACTCAGGAGTATACGAGAGTTTGCGCAGCTTATGATGCGGTACCACTCAAGGAATTCTATTCGCCCAATCTATGGGCTCAGCCTAAAAAACAACGAGCCTCCCGCGGTGGCAGGAGGCTCGCTGGCGAGGCCTAGGTGTGAGAGGCCTAGCGGTTATTATCGTCGATGGGGTTGTTGAAACCCGGAATCAGCAGGTTATCGGGCCGGTCGGAGATGTCGCCGTCGGGCCCAGTAGTTTTGCTGTCAGTTGGAATGCCCAGGGTTTCCTGCTCCAGCTGCGCCGAGGTGTCGAGGGTACCTTCTTCGTCGCGTTTGTAGCCGTAGAGCTCTTCGCGGTGCTTGCGCTGCTCTTCCGTCAGATTGGCTCCTGACTTTGGGTCGAGGGCTGCTGCCGGATCTTGCTGGTCGTTTTGCTGATCTGCCATAATATCAAGTAAGGAATGCGGTTCGGGGTGCCTATTTGCCGGGGATGCCAGCTCCGCCATCGGGGCGTAGCGCGCTAAACTCGTCGGGGTTGTCGTTTTTGCCCACATTCGGGTTCATCGGCTTTTCGTCGTCTTCGGCGGCGGGGCCAGTGCTGCGGTTGGCTGGCTCAGCGGTGGCCCAGTTGCGGGTACCGCCACCGTAGCGAGGGTCGTCCTGCGCCCAACCATCGCGCTGCTCCTGGTATTCTGAGTCGGATACTTCGTTGGCCAGGGAGGGGTCGAGGTTTTGCGGAGCACTGCCGCGCTGCTCAGGATAAGCTATAGAAGGAGCCGCCTGTCCACCCTGGGTCTGGCTTTGCTCGCTGCTGGCGGTAGTGCCCGTGGCTGGGGCATGACCAAAGTCGCCGTAGTTCGGTGATTTATGGCCGTGGCCTACTGTGGGCGTTGGAGTGGCACCTTGCCCGCTGTACAGGTTCTCTTGCTGCTGATCGTCGGAGATGTTGCGCGGATCAGTGGCAGAGGTATGTTCCGGATTGGGCTGGTTATGATCGGGGGTAGGTTGCATACAGAAAGAAAGTAAGGGTAGAGAAGTGGGAAACGGGAGAAAAGTACCGGCGCAGTGGCCGGCCTGAGGTACTATACGTAAACTGCCCTGAAAAAGGCTAGCCCTTGTGCTTCGCAGCACCGGGTGGGCACCAGTATCTACCTACATAGACATTTACTTACATGGCCGCGCACGTACAGCATCATCCCGAGGATCAGGAATTTATCATTGACCAAAACGGCGCTGGCGCCGAACTGGCCTACAGCCAAGCTGGTGATACCATCGACTTCACCCACACTTACGTCGACGAAGAACTGCGGGGCAAAGGCCTCGCCGAGACGCTCGCCAAGGCTGGCTTGGCCTACGCCCGCGAGCAGGGCCTGCGCGTGCGCACGAGCTGCGAGTTTATGGCCGGCTACGTGCAGCAGCATCAGGAGTACAACGACATCCTGGCCTAGCCTTTAAGCTGGCATCAGCCGATGAAGGAGCAACTGAAACAGCCCCGGTTTCCTGCAGGAGGCCGGGGCTGTTTTTAGGTGGCAGAGTGGCCTAGGCTACTCCCTGCGCTAGAAATTACTTCGTGGGCATCAGCACCGTGTCAATTACGTGCGTCACGCCGTTCTTCGACACTACGTTCGGGATGGTTACGTTAGCCATGCCGCCTTTGGCATCGTGCAGCATAACTGTGTTACCGCTACGGTGTACCATCAGGGTTTCGCCTTCTACGGTGGTCAGCGTCTGGCCATCTTTCAGGTCGGAGGCCAGTAGGCGACCGGGCACCACGTGGTAGGTGAGGATGGTCGTCAGCTTCTGCTTGTTTTCGGGCATCATCAGGGCCTCAGCCGTGCCAGCGGGCAGCTTGCTGAACGCCGCATTAGTTGGGGCAAACACGGTGAAAGGGCCCGCTCCCTTCAGGGTTTCAACCAGGCCAGCCGCCTTCACTGCACCTACCAGCGTGGTGTGGTCTGTGGAGTTTACCGCGTTATCAACGATGTCTTTGTCGGGTGTCATCATGGCGCCGCCTACCATCACGCCATTGCTGGCCGACTCCGACGACATCTTCATGTTTTTCATGTCCTTGCCTTCGCGGGGCTTGGTGGTGGCCTTCAGCTTGGCGCCGTCTTCCGACTTGCCTTTCACTTTCACTTTGCCATCATCAGCTACTTTGGTTTTCACCGTTGCGCCGTCTTCGCTGGTCTTGGTTTTTTCGCTGTCGGATTTCGACTTGGTTTGGGCTAGCGCGGAGGTAGCGGTGCCAGCAGTAAACAGGGCCGCCAGGGCCAGGGTGGAGAACAAGGTCTTCTTCATGAGTAAGAGTGGGTAGGGGGTGGACGCTGCACTACGCAGCGCCATTGCCGAGCTTATACGCAGAAGATGAGATTTTGGCTATATAAGCCGTTAAGCCGTAGCTGGCTCGTTGGGGAGGCACCATGAGCGAGAGACAACAGGAGGGAGCTAGCAACAAAAAGCCCCGGCGGCTAAGCCAGGGCTTTTGCTTTTTTACGAGTGTGCGCCGGGGTTTATTGGGTATCGGTGGCTGTGCCTTTTGCTTTCATTTTGCCCTCCGCGCCGTGGCTTTTCGTCTTAAGGCCGTCCTTCTTAGCCCCAACCTTGGTTTTCTGCCCATCCATGTCACGGGTCTTCACTTTGTCGTCCTTGGCTTTCACTTTGGCTGGCATCTCAGTTTGGGCAGCGGCCGTGCCAATGGTACCTAACACGCAGGCAGCCAGGGCCGCCGAAAACAGAAACTTTTTCATGGTGTAGAAAGGGTAAGGTGAAAATGAGAGAAAGCCTTGCGGAAGGCCCGGCTAGGCCACTCCCAAGACGCACCTAAATTCTACACCCACCATGAGGACTGTATGAAGTTACCGCCGAGTTTTACGCGCCCGGCAGATGCACCGTAAACTCGCTATACTCCCCCGGCTCCGATTGCACCGTGAGGCGGCCGCCGTGGCCCTTAGTAACAATATCATAGCTCAACGACAGGCCTAGGCCTGTGCCCTCGCCGGGCGGCTTGGTGGTGAAAAAGGGGTGAAAAATTTGGTCGAGCACACTGGGCGAAATACCCGTGCCATTGTCGCGTACCTGCACCAGCACCTCACCACCAACCCGGCGGGTGCTCACGGCTAGGGTTGGGCGGTAGGTGCCGGCCGGCAGGAGCGCCGCCTTCTGCTGCACGGCATAGAAAGCGTTGTTGAACAGGTTGAGCAGCACCCGCCCGATATCCTGAGGTACTACCTGTACTTCGCCCAACTGCAGGGCGTAATCAGTAGTGAGCGTAGCATTGAAAGTGGGGTCTTTGGCGCGCAGGCCGTGGTAGGCTAGGTGGAGGTATTCGTCGCAGAGGGCGTTGAGGTTGGTGAGCTGGCGCTGGCCGGTGCTGGCGCGGCTGTGCTGCAACATGGCCTGCACAATGTTGCCGGCCCGGAGCGCATGTTCGTGTACCTTCTGCTGGCTTTGCGTCAGATCCTGCAGCACCTGCCCGATGGCCGCGCGGTCGTCTTCCGAAAGAGTTTCGTGCGTTAGTGCTTCGCGCAACTCTTCCACCAGCTCTAGGCCTACCTCCGAGAAGTTGTTGACGAAGTTGAGCGGGTTCTGAATTTCGTGGGCAATACCGGCCGTGAGGGCTCCCAGCGAGGCTAGTTTTTCTTGCTGCACCAACTGAGCCTGCGTGGCCTGCAGGTGCTGCAGCGACTGAGCCAGGGTTTCGTTTTGGTGGGTGAGCAGCAGCTCCTGCCGAAAGTTTTCGGTGCGGAAATAGTAGACGACCAGAAACAGCGTCAGAAAAAACAGCACCACGTTCACGTTATAGAAATACGCGCCGTCGGGTACGTAGAGGTGCAGGTTGAGGGTCTGCATGGCGTAACGCACTCCAAAGTAGGCTCCCAGGTTGAGGAGAAACAGCAAGGCCAGCTTCCAGAACGTGCGGAAGAAAAGCATGCCCACAATGCTGTTGGTAATCAGAAAATATTCCACCCCATCGTGACGCCGGGCTACCGCAATAGCGGAGCAGAGTAGCGTCACGCTCAGAATGTTGTAGTACGCTGAGGCATCGTAGCGATGGTAGTAGTTGAGCACCAGGGGCGGCAAATGCAGCAGGAGCCCGCCTAAGCAAATCCGGAAGGTGAGCCAGTCGGGAGAAGCTGAAAAGACCAGCACATACCCGGCGTAAATACCCAGAATAATCCAGCAGATGCCGTTGAGCAAGTGCACCCGCTTTAGCTGCCACACCGTGAGCGTAGGCAGTACGCCCAGGTTGATGGCCTTGCGCCACAGCACCGTCAGCAGCCCGCGGAGGTGGCCTAGCAGTGGCTGCGCACCTCGCTTAGACTGCGACTGCAGGGATGCTAGAATAGACATACACAGGTCTGGCCCCCGCCGCCAGCGTAAATTAAGAGAGAAATAGCGACAATTCTTGCAGATAAAGTAGGCGGCAAGTAGGACATATCTTACAGTATTTAGAAAAATAAAATCATATATAATAATAGTATATTTATACATTAGATGCATCGGCTTATGTTATTCTCGTCAAAGCCGAGCCACAACGTAGTGTGCCAGTTGGTTGCAGCTGCTGTTTTCTTCAACCGCCCGCCTTAGGCTGAATATCAGCCGCTACCTGCCGATGAAAGCCTGTCTCTTGCTGTTGTTGGCACTTATAGCGCAAGTGGCGTTGGCTGAGGCCGCGCCCCAGGGGGTAGTGACCTTTGCACAAATGCCCCCCGACGGCATTCTGCTCAACAGGGGCTGGAAGTACCACCCTGGCGCTAACCTTACCTGGGCTCAGCCCACACTCCCAGACCACCACTGGCAGCCCCTCGACCCCACAGTATGCCTACGTCAGTTGCCACAACTGTCGTCCACGGGTTGGCTCCGGCTGCGGTTTCGGGTGGGGCCGGAGTTACGCCGCCAAGCCCTGGCCCTGCGGGTGTATCAGTACGCAGCATCTGAGATTTACTTCAATGGGCAGCTACTGCGTCGCTATGGTACCCTGAGTGGGCCGCCCGCCAACGTGCAGCCGTACTGGCCCGACGGGGAGCCCATTGAATTGACCCTGAGCGGGCAGCCGGAGCAGGTGCTGGCGGTGCGGTACGCGCTGTGGCCCGGCTTCCGGCAGTTCAGCGACTTTTTTGTGCCCACGTTTTTTCAAGCGCGCCTTGATGGGTTGCGCCAGGTAGTAGAACACAACCAGCGCGAGGCCACATACAAAACCTCCGACATGCTGCTGTTTGGCCTGTTTCTGCTGCTGAGCATGCTGCATCTGGCCTTTTTTCTTTATAACTCTGCCCAGCGGGCCAACCTGTACTTCACGCTTTACACGCTGGCCGTGGCCATCAGCTTTTGCTGCACGGGCTTTCTGGATGAAGTGCACCGCGCCGATGTGCGCCTGGGCCTGGATCTGCTGTCGTACGTGGCCTTGCAAACCGGGGGCGTGCTGGCCGTGCACGCGCTCTATTGCCTGTTTGGCGTCCGGCGTGGCGCCGTGTACTACGGGTTGTGGGTGGTGAATGGGTTTAGCCTAGGCCTGCTGGTGTACGGCCACGAAACCGGCTGGTACCCCACGGTGGCCTTTATGGTGCTGGTGTCGGCGGAGCAACTGCGCCTCACGGTGGGGGCCATGCAGCAAACCCGGCGCGCGGTGGGCATTATTGCCACGGGCTTTGCCATTGCGCTAGTACTGCTGGTGCTGTTTGGCTACTTAGCCCGCTTTCATCAGGCGGTGCTGCAGGCCCAGCTGCTTTCGGTGCCGGTGCATACGCTGCTTACCTTCCCGGCTTTCCTGAGCCCAGTGTTGGCCATTTCGCTGTTCCTGGCCCGGCAGTTTGCCCTGGATAGCCGCCTGCTGAAAATCAAGCTCAACCAAGTGCGCCTGCTTTCGGAGCAAACCCTGGCGCAGCAGCGCGAAAAACAGGTGTTGCTGGCCCAGCAAAATGAAACGCTAGAGCACCAAGTGCAGCAACGCACGGCCGCCCTGCAACGCACCCTATTGCACCTGCAAACCACCCAAGACCAGCTGGTACAACGCGAGAAGATGGCCTCGCTGGGGGAGCTTACGGCCGGTATTGCCCACGAAATCCAGAACCCGCTCAACTTCGTCAATAACTTCGCCGATGTGGCCATTGAGCTGCTGCTGGAATTGAAGGAGGGACCCTTGCCCGCGCTGCCCCCGCCCGATAACGACAATGCCCAAGAGCTGATAGATGAGCTAACCCAGACGCTGGACAAAATCCGGACGCACGGGCACCGGGCCGATGCCATTGTGCGGGGAATGCTGGAACACAGCCGCGCCAGCACTGGCCAGCGTCAGCCCACCAACCTCAACGCCCTCTGCGACGAATACCTCCACCTGGCCTACCACGGCCTGCGCGCCAAAGACCCCGCTTTCAGCGCAGCCCTGGTCACCGACTTTTCGCCGAACCTGGGCTCTATTGAACTGGTGCCCCAGGACATTGGGCGCGTGCTGCTGAACCTGTTCAATAACGCTTTTTATGCCGTGCAAAAGCGGAAGCAGCAGCAGGAGAAGGACTATATGCCCGAAGTGCGGGTTCGGACGCGGCGCACCGACGACACGGTGGCCGTAGTAGTGCGCGACAATGGCACGGGTATTCCGGCCAGCGTGGTCGATAAAATCTACCAGCCCTTTTTCACTACTAAGCCCGCCGGCGAGGGCACAGGCCTAGGCCTGTCGTTGAGCTACGATATCATCACTAAAATTCACCGGGGCACCCTGCGCGTCGATACCAAAGAAGGGCAGTACACCAAGTTCACGGTGAGCTTACCCGTAGGCCAGGGCAGCGAGGTGCCAGCACAACTTTCTTCCGATGAACATACTGGTAGTTGACGACGAGGCCGATGCGCGGCTGCTGTTTGAGCAGCGCTTCCGCCAGGAAATCCGGGAAGGCGCGCTGTCCTTTTCCTTCGCGCTTTCGGGGGAGGAAGCCCTAACTATACTGCGGCAGCCGGGGCACTGCCCAGAGGTAGTCCTGATCTTGTCCGACATCAACCTGCCCGGCATGAGTGGCCTAGAGCTGCTGCGGTGCATCAGGCAGGAGTACCCCGCTGCGCCACCCCAGGTGCTCATGATGATAACTGCTTACGGGAATGAAGCCAGCTACCAACAGGCCCTGGACCTCGGGGCCGCTACTGTCCTGACCAACCCTCTTGATTTTGGAGCCCTGCGGCATCTGCTGCTGCCCCTTACCAACCACTAATGCCGCTATGAAAACGAAGATTCTGGTAGTAGACGATGAGTCCGATCTGCAGCTGCTCATCAAGCAGAAATTCCGGCGCAAAATCCGGGAAGGCGCCTACGAGTTTAAGTTTGCCCGCAATGGGCAGGAGGCCCTGGACTGCCTGGCGCAGTTCCCCGACACTGACATTGTGCTGAGCGACATTAAAATGCCGGTGATGGATGGCCTGACCCTGCTAACCCAGCTTCGGGACCTAAACCCGGTGCTCAAAGTAGTAATGGTATCTGCCTACACGGATATGGCCAATATCCGGACGGCCATGAACCGGGGGGCCTTCGACTTCGTGTGCAAGCCCGTGGACTTCCAAGACCTGGAGCTGACAATTGAGAAAACCGCGGCCCACGTGCTGCAGGTGCGCGAAACCTTGCGGGCCATCCAGGAAAACAACATCCTGAAGATGTACGTGGACGAGACGGTACTCAACTTCATGGGGCGGCCCGGCTTCGAGAACAAGCTTATGGCCAGCGAAACCGTGGAGGCCACCGTGGTTTTCATTGACATCTGCGGGTTTACGGCCCTGGGCGAAAAGCTGCGCGCCGAGGAATTGGTGAGCCTGCTGAACTCGTACTTTGATCAGATGGTGAAGGAAATAATTACGCATGGCGGCTATGTGGATAAGTTTATGGGCGACGCCGTTATGGCCGTGTTCCGGGGCGACTTCCACCTCGACCGTGCCATTGATGCCGCCCTGGCCGTGCGCAGCCTGCTGCAAACCACCTGCAACGTGTCGCTCAACGGGCTAGAGTACCTGCCAGATGTGGCCATTGGCATCAGCACCGGCGAGATGGTATCGGGCAACATCGGCTCGGCCTCCCTCAAGCGCCTCGACTACACCGTCATCGGCGACGCTGTAAACCTGGGCCAGCGTCTGCAGGCTGCCGCCCAGCCCGGTCAAATACTTATCACGGAGGCCACCTACGAGCGCATAAAAGAGTCGTTTCAGTGCCAGTTGCTCAAGGAAATTACGCTCAAACACAAGGCCCACCCCGTGGTGACCTACGAAGTACTGGCCTAGCAGGACCCCTCACTAACTAATGCATTACGGCCGGCTACTACTGCCCGAACTGGCCTAGGCGTTGCACCCTTGGCACCTACACCGGGTGCGGCTCAGAAAGCTGTTTCAGCCGCTCATTTTGCAGGCGCAGGCGCTGGCACAGCACGCGCAGAATATTGTGGAGCACCTCGCTGCATTCCTCCATCACGTCGTAAAAATCTTCCTGATCAAGCCGGAAAGCCGTGACGTCGCCGCGCGCGGTGGCTGTGGCCGAGCGAGGCTCGGCATCCAGCAGCGCCAACTCCCCAAAAAAGTCGCCGGTGCGGAAAGTGGCTAGGTGGTGCTCCTGGTTCATGATGGATACTTCGCCATCGTAGATGATGTAGAGCGAAGTGCCCATGTCGCCCTTCCGGAAAATGGTTTCGCCATCCTGAAACTGCACTTCCTGCATGATAGGCACAATGTTGCTGAGCACGTTCTCCACGGTTTCGGCAAACAGAGTGGTGTGCTTGAGCAGCAACAGTCGGTCGATGGTGGAGACGTGGGTAAGCGGAAGGGGCGGGCTGGTAAGGGCTTCCTGCGCGGGGTAGAGCAGCGTCCAGTGCTCGTATACGGCGGGGTAACGGGCCGGCAACAGTTGCAGCACATCCTCGGCACTTTCGCGCACCAGAGAATTTGGTGCGTTCAGGTAGGTTTGCAGCCACCCAATGGTAGCCGGGGCGGGCTGCCACTGGCGTAGCGCCACGCTAATCGTCCAGGGCGAAAACACCTCGTCGCCGCGCTCCAGGATGCTGGCCACAATAGACTCCGGCGCAACCGGGCCCAGCAGGGTGTCGAACACCTGTACTTTCTTGGTGAGCCGGCCCACATCCACTAGCGCCTGCAACCCCTGGTAAAGTGGCCTAGGGATGAGGTTATCAAGCATTTCGAGGGCGTTGGCTTGCCGCTCGTGGCTGGTGCGGGCTACGTTGCGCTGCGCATCAAGCACGGGCTGCCGGTCGTAGAGCTGGAGCAAAAGGCTGAACAAGCGCTGCTGCACTTTGGTCAGCTCATACTTCAGGCAGGCGCGCAGCTCTACATTGGCACCCAGCATGCCGTGCAGTAGTTGCTGAGCCAGACGCATTTCCTTCTGCATCAGGTTCTGGAACAGCGGAGCCTCGGCTTGCACCGCCGGGAAGCTGCTCAGGGCCTGCAGTGCCGCCGAGCGGCGCCGAAGGTGGGCCTGCTGCGCCAGCGTGACCAGCACGCGCCGGCTGGCGGGGGTAGCCAGATGCGCACAAATGGCCGCCAACCGCCGGAGCATGGCGTAGTCTTTCTCATAGTGCAGGGCCTTCTCCAGGGCGGGCAGCGCAGTCTCACCTAGCCGAATCAGGCCATCGGCTGCGGCTTTACGCAGAGCTTTTTCCTTCACCAGGGAAATAAGCAGCTTGATGGCTTCGGGCGTTGGGGCTTGCGTGGCGGCCTCGGTAGCAGCCTTAATCAGGGCCGGATCGGTGCTGCGCAGGCAGGTGTTGAGCAGGGTTACCTGATGGGGCGGGGGCAGAAATTGGATGAGCGTCAGGGCGGCGCGCCGGGCCGAGGGCTCATCGGCGGTAGCCAGAGCAAGTAGGCTGGCCAGGGCGTAGGGGTGGGTGGGCTGCACCGACAACCGGTTCCAGATGGCCGTCTGGCGCACAACTAGGTCGGGGTGGTGCAGTTGCGCATCTTGGTCAGGGGTACTGGCGGCCCCGGGTGCGGCGTCGGGAGTTGGGGCGGGCACTTCGGCGGTGGCCTGGGCTTCACGGTTGTCCAGGTCTTCCCGCACCCGCAGCAGGTCGGAGGTCGGCCAGGTGGAGGGAGCCGCCAGCTCTGCTGGGGCCAGCGCCGCCGGGAACCGCCGCGCAAGAACCAGCTGCAGCTCCGCCAGGTACTGCCGATGCGTGTGCCGTAGCACAACTATAGTGCCCACCAGCAGCAAGGTTATCCAGAGAAACAGCACCCCCTGGCCTAGGGCCGGAAACTCATACAGCCCAAACAGCAATAGGCCCGTCAGGCCCATGCCCAGTGGCTCGAAGAATCCTTTGACCAAGGTGTGGCCGTGCAGGCGCTCCTGAGGGGCAAGGGGCTGAAACAACACCAGGAATACTGGCTCAAACACCGCCCGCCTCAATACTTCCAGCCCCAAGTACAAGCCGCACAAGCACATCAGGTACGTACTTGCCCCAACCGCCGTAAACTGTAGCCCAATGAGCACAGCTAGGCCACCCAGCGTAACAATGGGCAGCAGGAGCAGCGTGCGGTGCAGGCCTAGCGCATCGAGGCCATGGCGCGTAAGCAGCACTTTGCCCAGCGAGGCCAGCATGTACAGGAAAGCCAGCACGCTACTCACGTACACCAGCAGGCTGCCTTGATCGGGCAACTTCTGCTTCACCTGAATCAGGAAGAGGTACTCAGTGCCCGTGGCCACGGCGGCTACGGCCAGGGCGCTCAGACCCATCGTCAGGAGTAGGGGGGAGCCTCCCAAGTGGCGCAGCACGGGGAAGGAAACGTGTGAGCGTGGGCGCGGCGGAACGGGCTTAGCTTCCACTACATGCGAGCGAAACGTGAGCTGCTGCGCATACAGTGCCCCCACGTAAGCCCCCAGCGCCAGCAATAGCAAGCCCAGCAAACTGGCTTTGTCGTGCACAAAAATGGCTACTAGCGCCCCTAAGGCCTTGGCGGGCAGGTCGCCGGCGCTAATCAGGCTGAACAGCCGCCGGCCTTGCCGCACGTTAAACACCACCGCCGACACCCCCCAGAACTCCAAGTGCGTGAGCAGGTAAATCAGGCGGTAGCCTAACATCAGGCCAATAGCCGTGCCGACGGCAGGCCCCCGAGCCAGCAAGAGGCCCATGAGCAAGGCAAAACCCACCACGGCCAGCAACGTGCGCGTGGCCAGAGTAGGTAGGGGCAGCTGGTGCTCAACGTAGCTATACACCCTGCTGGCCCCTAACAGCAGCAACGTGCTCAGGCCGTAGGCCAGGGGCAGATTGCGGGCGGGCTCGTGGTCTAGCAGCAGTACCGTGGCCACCACGTACACCAGCACGGTGCCAATGCCCAGCAGAAAGTTGTGCAGGAAAAATAGCCACACAGACTTCACCTCGCGAGAGCGGATGCCCAGAAAGTGTTGCCAGGTTTCCATAGTAGTAGGTGTGTAAGGATAGAGCGGCGTGCAATGGGTGTTGGTGTGATGATAGGCCTAGTGAAGTGGTCGTTTCTTCACGAGGCCACCCCGGATATCGCTCACACTCTGCATGACGATAAACGCGTGCGGATCAATCTTGTGGACCTCGCCGGTAATAGCCAGTACTTCCAGCCGCGTTACTACCGTGTAAATGGTTTCCATGCGCATGTGCTGGTGCCCGTGCGAGCCAAACCCCCGCGTGCACTCATACACCGTGGCACCGCGCCGGAGCTTGTCGGTGATGAGCTGCCGAATAGCCTCGCTGTGCGCCGAAATAATGGTAAGACCCGTGTACTCCTCAATGCCCGACACCACAAAATCCACGGTTTTGGCCGCTGAGAGATAGGCTAGTACCGAGTACAAGGCCGTTTCAATTGACAGTAGCCAGGCGGCCACCCCGAAGATGATAATGTTAATGACCAGGATAATGTCGCCGATTGAACCCGGTAGCTTACGGCTAATATATACCGCCAAGATTTCGGTGCCATCGAGTACGGCGCCGCCGCGCATGGCTAGGCCAATACCTGCCCCCAGAAAGAAGCCACCAAATACAGCAATCAACAGCTTGTCTTGCGTGAGCGGCGGAAACGATACCACGAGCAGCGCTAAGGCCAGCAGCAAAATGGTAAGCAGCGTTTTGATGGCAAACGGCCGGCCCATCTGGAAGTAGCCAAGCACAATGAACGGAATGTTGATGACCACAATCAGAATGGACAGCGAAATCCCCGTTACATGACTGACGAGCATGGAAATACCCGTTACTCCCCCGTCAATGAAGTCGTTGGGGAGCAGGAAGGCCTTGAGGCCCAACGCCGCTGAGAAGACACCTGCCAGCATAAAGGCCCCCTGCAGCACTGAGTTACGCACCCAGCGGGTAGAGAGCCGGTACAGCAACTCGTAGTTCGCCGGATTCTCCAGGGGTGGGGCCTCTGATGGCGGCGTCAGCACCGGACGAGCAAACCTGCGGCTGCGGAGCCGGGAGGGGAGTAGTTGTTCGATTAGCATCAGAATCAACCAAATTAAGGAAACACACCACCTGCCGGGCAGGTATGTAGCTACGCAGGGCAGCGCGCGGGACTGGGGCTGTTGCCCGATACGGGCGCCGTGCGGCGGTGCTGCCTACTAACGGTGGTAGCGGCAGTAGGCACGCTACCTGTTTGGTCCTACCTCAGGGCCCAGCGCTACGGCTAGGCCACCATCTCCGGCTTGCTATCCGCAGCCGGCCTCCGTTCATCTCGCCAATCACACGCCCATTTAGAGAGGGCGTAAAGCCACATTTTAGGTGACTGAATACGGCTCATATTATTTGTAAAGTAAAAATAAAGATAAAAAACGTTATATCATTGAATTGCCTAATTTTTCTGATAACAGAATTATAAGCATCTTATTGACATCTACTAAAGCCTGTATAACTGCGCTACTATGCTGTGGGCGCTTCACAAGGAAGGCTGATGGTAAACTCCGTAAACTGCCCTGGTTCTGAGCGCACCGTGAGCGTGCCGCGGTGTCCTTTCGTGATGATGTCGTAACTCAACGATAGGCCTAGGCCTGTGCCCTCTCCCGTGGGTTTGGTGGTGAAGAACGGCTGAAAGATTTTCTGCTGCAGGGCCTCGGGTATGCCGGTGCCATTATCAGCAACCTTAAGCAGGGCATGATCTGAAAAAGCCTGCGTGCTGACGGATACTTCGGGCTGGTAGTTGGGCTCCTGTTTCTGGCGCAACTGCACGGCATAGAAGGCATTGGTAAACAGGTTGAGCAGCACCCGCCCAATTTCTTGCGGTACTACCTGCACTGGCCTAAGCTCCGGGTCGAAGTGGGTGGTGAGGGTAAGGTTGAGGGCTTTGTTGTTGACCCGCAGGCCGTGGTAGGCCAGTTGCAAATACTCTTCGGCCAGCAAGTTCAGGTCGGTGGGGGTGCGGGCTCCGGTGCTGGTGCGGCTGTGCTCCAACATCCCGCGCACAATGGCCGCTGCCCGCTGTCCGTGCTGAGTTATTTTCCGCAGATTTTGCTTCAGGTCAGTCACCAGTTCTATCTCAACTGAGGAGCGGTTAGCCACCTGCTGCTCGGCTTCCAACTCACTGATAAGCTCTCCCGACACCTCCGCAAAGTTGTTGACGAAGTTGAGTGGGTTCTGGATTTCGTGGGCGATACCGGCCGTAAGCTCCCCCAGCGAGGCCATCTTCTCACGCTGCACCAGCTGGGTTTGGGTGTTGCGCAGTTCCAGCAGGGTCTGCTCCAAGCTGTTGCGCTGGGCCACAATCTCGGCCGTACGGGCGGCTACCTGCTGCTCTAGCAGTTCATTCTGCTGAGCCAACAACTGCTGTTTCTCGCGCTCCTGCTTGAGCTGGCGGCGTTGGCCTCGCACCAGAATAATAACAATAGCCAGCGCCAGCAGCAGCAAGATGGGCCCAATCAGCAACAGCATCTTTACGTGGGCGGGCATGGCGAGCTACTGGCTTAGCAGGATGAACAAGTTCTAAGGCACCTTCAGGAATGGCGCTGAGTGACAAAGTTTAGCAAGAAGGCTCTGCTGAGGGCGTGCTGGCCGATTCCTTCCGGCGTTTCGGTTCGGGCAGCGTTTGCCCCAACGACTGGCCTAGCAGCCGAAAAGGGCGGGGACGCCAGCGGCTGTAGTGCAGCCAGGCGGGTAAGGCTCGGGTTGGGGCGGCATTCAGTGGGAAAAAGCAGAACAGCCAAGCCAGCAACCCCATTTGCACGGCCATCAGCAAGGTTTCAGGGCTACTAATTATCGTGTCCAACCGAATTTCGGTAGGAACATCCAGGTTCATGTTATAAATGATATTGATGGCCACGTAGCTGACCACCGAGCAGGAGCAGTAGGCCAGTACGGCCAGACTCAGGAAGAAGGCAGGCTGCTCCTCCAATGCTTCCTCGTGGAGAAAACTGGTTAAGTGGCTTACGTGTAAAATGGCCAGTAAAATCAGCAAAGCGCATCCGGCTGCCTGAGAGTACGAGTTGACATCGGTGAAAAGTCCATCGAGCCAGGCCGCATCCAGCACGGCCACTACCCCGAAAAACCACATTCCCAGCAGAATAAACCGGCGGAAGCGCTCGGGCAACAAGCGCCGGTAGGCCTGCGCCAGCAGTACTACCAGCACCACCGTTGACAGATGGTAGAGGTACACGTCGTTGCGGAACGCGACCCGGCTGAAGGTGTTCAGCGCATAGATCAGAAACTTCAGCCCTACGAAGTAATAGATGGGCCTGAAGGCATAAGGGATATGGTGCCGCCGTACCCAGGCACAAGCCAGTGGTATAATAGGGGCCGCTTCCAGTGCCCGGTTAATGCTATTTAACTCAGACCAATTGCTCATACTTCAATGCGGTCCGAAGACGTAAATCACGGCAGTTAATACTCGGTGCCGTCGCAGCTCGAAGGGCATCGGTCGTCGGTTTGCCCTACAATATACTCTTTTAGCAATGTTAAATTCTTCCTCTCATACGTGCCCACTTGGTCTATAAGACCTGTCTTCCCTTTTCTCGCTACGCCAACCACAACTAGACTGGGATCAAACGGGGACTTAGAGTTGCCAAATGCAGGGTAAATTCGGATGCCAATGCAGCCAGGTTGGCTTAAAATGGAGTCAATAACTGCGCGTTCAAATAAGTACGCCTTGGGAGTGTTTTCTGAGGCTGGGTTCTTGGTTTGGTAAAGTTTGACTTCAGCCTTTGCTTTGGCTTTAGTACTTGGCTTGTCGTGACGTATTCCACCTGGAAACCTCGGCCCTCGCGGTGGGTTTGCCTGAAAAGCGGCTGCCTGAGCGGTTCCACTAGCATTTGCCTGTTGGCTAGTTAGTCGGCCTACCGCTGCCCCTACTAAGGCCACGGCCACAAGAAGTAGTTGATGCTTCATACCAATGCGGATACAAGTGAAACTACCGGAGAGGCATAGATGAACTGCGCTTAGCTAGTGATGCGAAGAAAAGCCCAGGTCAACAGCTAAGCATGCAGAACACGCAACAGACGAAAGCTAGCATCTATACTGTGTTTAATAGCAAGATAATTATTTTTAATTGTAAAATACAAATAGGAAGTAGTGGAAAAAAAAGCAGATGTTGTTTCCTAGCTCCACATCAAAGCATCAGGTAATACAAACAAAAAAGCCTTTACCGCATTTGGTAAAGGCTTTAAAGAGTGGTGGCGCCAGGAATCGAACCTGGATCAAGAGCTTCGGAGACTCCCATACTATCCGTTGTACTACGCCACCCGGTTAGTGGGTGGCAAAACTAGATAGAAAATGTTGCGCTGCCAAACTGCAAACCGCATTTTCAGCAAAATCCTATACTGCCGAGAAGTAACCTTCGGCGCCTCAGGACAGTTAACGGAGCATACCACCACACTCTGAACCTATTCTCAACTATGGCAAGCACCGAAAAAAAGACTCTATATACGGCTGATGCTACGGCCATTGGCGGCCGCAGCGGCCACGTTCGTTCCGCTACCGGCATCATTGATCTGGACATGTCGGTTCCTGAAGGGCTCGGCGGAAAAAAAGGCGCTACCAACCCCGAGGAACTGTTCGCAGCCGGGTATTCTTCCTGTTTCCAGCAGGCGCTGCTGGTAATTGCGCAGCGTGCCGGCGATAAGCTAGACCCGCAAACCGAGGTAAAATGCTCGGTATCGTTGTTCCAGGAAGGAGAGGCCTACGGCCTGTCGGCAATCCTTGATGTAGACCTGAAGGCCTTCGACCGCGACAAAACCATTGAAATGGTGAAACAGGCTCATAAAATCTGCCCGTATTCAGTGGGTACCCGCGGCAATATGGAAGTAGAGCTGCGCGTGCAAGGCGAGGCTATTCCTGTAGAAGCTGAAGAAAATGCAGGTGTAGCTGCCAATGGCGGCGTACAGTAAACGGCTAGGCCACTAGTTGGCCACCTACAAGCAAACAAAAAGCCCCGCTGGTAAAACCAGCGGGGCTTTTTGTTTGCTTAGTCAGATGCGCTTAGATGCCTTGGGCAGCCAGCACTTCTTTTACCTTCTCAGCAGCGTCTTTCAGCAGAACCGCAGAGTATACTTTCAGGCCGCTTTCGTCGATGATACGAGCGCCTTCTTCTGCGTTGGTGCCCTGCAGACGAACAATGATGGGCACGCGGATGTCGCCGATGTTCTTGTAGGCCTCTACCACCCCGTTAGCAACCCGGTCGCAACGCACGATGCCACCGAAGATGTTAATGAGGATAGCTTTCACATTCGGGTCCTTCAGGATGATGCGGAAGCCAGCTTCTACGGTTTGGGCGTTAGCTCCACCCCCTACGTCGAGGAAGTTGGCCGGCTCGCCGCCGCTCAGCTTGATGATGTCCATGGTAGCCATGGCCAGGCCAGCACCGTTTACCATGCAGCCCACGTTGCCGTCGAGCTTCACGTAGTTCAGGTTCGAGGCCGAAGCTTCTACTTCCAGCGGGTCTTCCTCGTTGGTGTCGCGCAGCTCTACGAAGTCTTTGTGACGGTAGAGGGCGTTTTCGTCGAGGGTTACTTTAGCGTCAACGGCCAGGATTTTGTTGTCCGAGGTCTTCAACACGGGGTTGATTTCGAACATGCTGGAGTCGGTTTCGTCGTAAGCTTTGTACAGAGCCATTACGAACTTCACCATTTCCTTCTGCGCCGCGCCGGTCAGGCCCAGGTTGAAAGCAATTTTAGCAGCCTGGAAGGGGCGGAGGCCTACGCGAGGATCAACGTGCTCCTTCAGGATCTTGTCGGGGTGCGTCTCGGCCACCTCTTCGATGTCCATGCCGCCCTCAGTGGTGTAGATGATAACGTTCTGGCCGGTGGTCCGGTCCAGCAGCACGCTCATGTAAAATTCCTTGGTTTCCGACTCGCCGGGGTAGTACACATCCTGGGCTACCAGTACTTTGTGCACTTTGCGGCCTTCGGCGCCGGTCTGCTTGGTAACGAGCTGCATGCCAATGATCTGGCCGGCAATTTCCTGTACCTGCTCCAGGTTTTTGGCGAGTTTCACCCCGCCCCCTTTGCCGCGTCCGCCGGCATGAATCTGGGCTTTGATAACGTACCAGCTAGTACCGGTTTCGGCGTTCAGCTTCTTGGCAGCTTCTACGGCTTCCTCAGCCGTATCGGCCACGATGCCTTCCTGCACGCGTACGCCGTAGCGCTTCAGAATGTCTTTGCCCTGATACTCGTGAATGTTCATAGAGGTCAGTTAAGAGGGGTTACGGGGTGGTTTACTAGGCGCGAAAGTAGGCAGAAATGCGTTGCCAGTTATTGGTTTTTGGATTTTGGGTATTGGTTTTTGGTTGTTGGCGGCTGGTTTGTTCTGATTACCCGTTCTCAAGAAGGGCTGGTCAGCTACCAAAAACAACCACTCACCGCCCATACCATTCGGCCAGTACCCGCTCGGCGGGCTTGTGCTGGGGCGTGAAATCGAGGTGGCGGCGGGCGGAGCCGTTGGGCTGTAGGCCAGGGTACCACTTCCAGATAAACATACCGCGCAGCCAGGGCTTAGGCCAGAAGGTTTCGAAGAGGGCCTCGTAGCACACGCGCTGGGTGGTTTCATCGGTGCTGGTGACGACGGCCATGCGGTCGGGCCAGGCCCAGGGTTCAATGGCCGCATCGGGCGTGGTTTTGTAGCCAACTTCCGTAAACAGCACCGGCTTCCGGAAGCGCTTGTGCACGGCCTCAATGCGGCGCAACGGTTCCTGCCAGGCGGTCAGTAGCGCCGTTTTTTCCGGAGCGGTGGTTTTGCTGAGCGGGAAGTAGGCCTGAATACCAATGTAATCGAGAGCGTCCCAAAACTTGATCTGCTCGAACTCCCCGCTCCAGTTAGCCGCATAGGTCAGCGGACCATGATACACCCGCCGAATCTGCTTAATCAGCTGGCGCCATTCTTTCTCGTGGCCTACGCTGGCGTGCTCCAGTTCCGTCCCAATACAGAGCGCTTCCATGTGGCTGGCTTCGGCTAGCTGGGCGTAGTGCAGAATAAACGTTGCATAGCTGGCAAACCAGGCCTGCCAGTCGGCCGCAGTGGTCATGTTAATGTCGCCGGGCCAGGTACCGCCGTTGCGCAGCCACAAGTGGGGTTTTAGTAGAGTATGCACGCCGCGCTGCCGGGCCTGCTGGGCGGTGAAGATGAGGCCAGCGTCGCTTTCGCCCCAGTAGCCACCGCGCCCACCCTTGGCACTGCCCGTATGCAACCGAATTTCGGGCTGGTTTGCGGCGGCCTGCCAGCCAAACGGCGTTTGAGCAATCCAGGTGATGTGGGCGCGCACCAAGGGCTCCATGTCGGTGGAGGAAGCTGAGTCGGCCGCCACCCAGTTTACGCCGCGCATGCGGGAATCGGCGGGAGGCGGCTGCAGGGGGCCGGTGGCGGCCAGCGAGTCAGCAGGCCTAGCGGCGGGGTAGCGGGGCCAGTTCCACCACATAACCGCACTTAGTAGCAAGAGGCCTAGAAAGAGCCACCCGAGACGGGGCAGGGTGCGGAAAGGGGGCATGGAAATGAGTAGCATGAAGCAGCGACAGCTTAACGGGCCGACAAGCAGTTATTGAGTTTTCTAGGCCAGTCACCGGGGCTAATCTGCACATTCTGCGCGGCAACTCTTACGCATTCCGTAGATTTGTTTCCCGTACTCACGGCTCACCCCTAATACTGCTTCGTTTTGCTGCAAGCTATCAACGTCCGCAAAAGCTACAACACGCTGGAAGTGCTCAAAGGCATCGATCTGACAATTGAAAAGTCGGAAATTGTGTCTATTGTGGGGTCCTCGGGAGCAGGCAAAAGCACGCTGCTGCACATTCTGGGCACGCTTGACAACCCTGATTCGGGAGAAGTGCTGTTCGATGGAGAGTCGGTAAGCTCCCTGGGGCGCTCCGATTTGGCACGGTTCCGCAACCGGCACATCGGGTTTATCTTCCAGTTTCATAACCTGTTGCCCGAGTTTACGGCCCTCGAAAACGTCTGTCTGCCCGCCTATTTGGCCGGCCGCTCGGAGAAGGAAACCCGTGTGCGGGCCCGCGAACTGCTTGGGATGCTGAACCTGGAGCGCCGCGCCGATCATAAGCCCTCCGAGATGAGCGGCGGAGAGCAGCAGCGCACGGCCGTAGCCCGCGCCCTCATCAACTCCCCGGAAATCATCTTCGCCGATGAGCCCAGCGGGAACCTCGACTCGCAAAATGCTCAGGAATTGCACCAGATTTTCTTCCTGCTGCGCAAAGAGCTCGGCCAGACCTTCGTCATCATCACCCACAACGACCAACTAGCCGAAATGGCCGACCGCAAAATCACGATGAAGGACGGCCACATTTGGGAAGGCTAGGCCACTGCTGATGTTTACAGAGTATGAACGCCAGTACGCGAGATTGTTGGAAGATCTCGCGTACTGGCGTTGCTAGTAGTAACCCGCTGCACAAGCACGTTATTCTGAGCCCAAATAAAGGAACTAGTCGGGTTAAACGACTGGCTTAGTACCTTTTGGGAACCTGCTAGCTGAGGTGCATGTTGAACATATACCCGGTGCTAGTTTTCCGGAGACGTTTTTTGCTTCCTGGTAATGCGTCCGAGCCGCCCCGGACCATTTATTTCAACCTATCAGCCTGTTTTCCGGAAACGAGCTGATGGGTTTTTCTGCGTTAGAAGGAGTGGCCTAGAATAGGCTAAAGCAGAGAAAATGCCGCCGATTGAGCAGGTGAAGACCCAAAAAAGTTAGTTGGCTAAAAGTATTGGAAAATATAATTGTAAGTGCTTGATAATCAATAGTAAAAATTACATATAAAAACGACGCTTTTTGCACCTTTCTGGAAGCTGTTTGGTTATATAATCGAACAACAATACGGTACTACAGGACTTAAAGGAAAGACGCCATGAGCGAAGCAATCAAGAACACCAAAGAGCCGGTTCGTAAGACTAAAGTGGAGAGCTTTGATATCTCGCGCTCCGACGAGACGCTGCACTTGGCGACGGACCTTGCTAAATTCATCAAGGACAACAAGCTCAGCACTACGGTGCAGGGGAAAGAGTTCGTGAACGTGGAAGGCTGGCAGTACGCCGGCTCGCGCTTGGGCATTGTTCCCATCGTCGACCACGTTATTAACGTCTCGACCGAGCAAGAGATTAAATACCAGGCGAAGGTGACCCTGTTCGATATCAAGTCGGGTCACACGGTAGGTGCTGGTTTTGCCATCTGCTCCAATAAAGAGCAGGGCAAGAAGTTTTACCAGGAGTTTGCCATCATGAGCATGGCGCAGACGCGTGCCATTGGTAAGGCGTATCGTAACATCCTGGCCTGGATTATCCGCGCCGCAGGTTACGAGCCTACGCCCGCTGAAGAGATGGAGTACGGTGGCAACACGCCTACTGCCGCTCAGCCCGCGATGGTAGTGACTCCGGTTGCCGCTCCGGTGACGGTTGATGCACCTGCTGCCATGAAGGCTGTGCCCGCTGAGCCAACTGCCCCGGCAGTTGCTGAAGCTCCGGCTCCAGCATATGCCTCGGCTTCGCAGAAAGAGGAAATCATCCGTCTGCTGAACCATCCAGTAATTACTCGCCCCGAGAAGACAAAGATGTTGCTGAACATCAACCGTCTTGATGAGGAGCGTGCTACTCAGGCCATTGCCAAGCTTAAGAAGGCAATTGATGATCGGGAGAATGGGCAGTCGGCCGCTGCCTAAGCTTCTCCCAACTCCATATACAAAAAGCCCGGTTCCAACAGGAGTCGGGCTTTTTTTTTGTTGTAATCCCTGGCCTAGGGCGTTATGTACATAGTCTGGTAGCAGGTCAACGGTGTAGAAACGAGTCACTTCGCGTCTCGTCGCTAGCTTAACAAAATTTCGATTGCGGGCTTTCTGTCAAAACCAGCCTAGGCCAGTCATGCACCGTCGCAAGCCAAGTAGAGGTCTGCATTGCCTGTACTTCAGATGTGAGAGGAGCTTTTCAGTTTCCCGACGGGCGGCGTTACCTTCGTAGTCCTTAATCCCTGACTGCCTTGCTCCACGCCACCGACGACATTCTGCACGTGCTACGCCAAACCTGGGGGCACACCCGGTTTCGGCCGCTGCAGGAAGACATTATCCGGTCGGTGCTGGCGGGACAGGATACGCTGGCGCTGCTGCCCACGGGTGGCGGCAAGAGTATCTGCTTTCAGGTGCCGGCGCTGGCTAGGCCAGGTCTGTGCCTGGTGGTGTCGCCGCTGATTGCCCTGATGAAGGACCAGGTAGAAAACCTGCGTAAGCGCGGCATCAAGGCCGAGGCCGTGTACGCGGGCATGAGTCACCAGGAAATCGACCAGACTCTAGACAACTGCGTGTACGGGCCGGTGAAGTTCCTGTACGTGTCGCCCGAGCGGTTGCTGACGGATATGTTCCGGGCGCGGGTGGGCAAGATGAAGGTGAGTTTGCTGGCGGTTGATGAAGCGCACTGCCTTTCGCAGTGGGGCTACGATTTCCGGCCGCCCTACCTGCGCATTCAGGAACTGCGAGAACTTTTGCCCGGCGTGCCTTGCATTGCCCTCACGGCCACCGCCACCGAGCAAGTGCGCCAAGATATTGTGGAGAAGTTGCAGTTTGGCGCCTCGCACCGGGTGTTTCAGCAGAGCTTCGCTCGGCCTAACCTGTCGTACTCTGTGCTGAGCACCGAAGACAAGCTCAAGCGCCTGTTGGAAGTGGTACGGGGAGTAGGGGCTGATAAGACGAGCATTGTGTACGCCCGCACCCGCCGTCAAACCGAGGACGCGGCCAACTACCTGCGCCAGCAAGGTGTAGCCGCGGCGCCTTACCACGCCGGCCTGCCCGCTGAGCAGCGCACCCGCACCCAGCAAGACTGGATGCAGAACAAAACGCGCTGCATGGTAGCCACCAACGCCTTCGGTATGGGTATCGACAAGCCCGACGTGCGGCTGGTAGTGCACCTCGATGCTCCCGACAACCTGGAGGCCTATTACCAGGAAGCTGGCCGCGCCGGCCGCGACGAGAAGTATGCCTTTGCTGTGCTGCTACAAGGCCCCAACGATGCCGATGAGCTACGTCGCCGTACCCAGCAGGCCTACCCGCCCTTGGATACCGTGCGACGCGTGTACCAAGCCCTGGCCAACTTCTCGCGCACGGCCGTGGGTGGCGGCGAACTGGTGGCGTTTGATTTCGACTTGCAGCAGTTCGCGGAAACCTACCGCATCAAGGCCCTTGATGCGCACAATAGCCTGCGCACGCTGGAGCGAGAAGGCTTTGTGCAAGTGAACGAGGCTGTGAACAACCCCGCCCGCGTGCACATCCCCATCGACCACACCGACCTCTACCGCTTCCAGGTGGCCAACCAGCAGCACGACCAGCTCATCAAGAGTCTGCTGCGCTTTAACGGGGGCGAACTGTTTGCGGGCTTCCAACGAATTTCAGAGAACAGCTTAGCCCAGCACCTGCGCCTAAGTGTGGTAGATGTGCGCAAGATGCTGGTATTTCTGCACCGCTCAGGCATCATTCAATACCAGCCCAAGCACGACGCTCCACAGGCCCTGTTCACCACCCCACGCTACGACGCCGACAAGCTCCCGCTGGACCAGAAGCGCCTCAACCAAGCCCGTGAGCTGGCCCGTCACAAAACCGAATCGGTGATTCAATACGCCGCTGGGGGCAGATGCCGCCAGCAACTGCTGCTGGAGTATTTCGGTGAACTGGATGCGGCTCCCTGCAACGTCTGCGACTTTTGTCTGGCTAAGAAAAAGGCTAAGCAGGAAGCCCCGGCATCAACTGGCCTACGCGAGCAGCTAGTAGCTCTGGTGAAAGCCAAGCCGCAAACGCCGCGCGAAGTCCTGACGCATTTTGCACCGGGCCAAGCCACGTCCGTCACTGAGCTACTACGGGAACTAGTGGATGTGGGCGAACTGCGCTACGCCCCGGACGGACGACTTAACAGGTAACTAGGCTAATACAGAGAGGCCCATCCGCAAGTTGCAGGTGGGCCTCTCTGTAAAGCGCGTTGGTTCTAGATGTATTAGGAAAGTAGCTTGTAGAGCGTCACTTTGCGCTCCGTGAGCATGGGTACGAGTTGCCCCGCAACCAGTTCCTTATAGTGAGCTGACGCTACGTGCGCATCGAGGGCGGCTTGATTGGCGTACTGCTCGTAGAATAGAAAATGGGTTGGATCTTTAGGATCTTGATGAGCCACGTAGAGCAGGTTGCCCGGCTCATGTGCACGCACTGCGGCAGCGGCTTGCAGCATCAAGTGGCGCACCGTCTCGGCTTGCTCGGGGGTGGTACGCCACTCAGCTGCCACGCAAATCACATCGGTTTGATCGGACATTGAAAGAAAAAGGAATGTTTATGGGTGTCGGATTCAGCTTTTTGGCATAGCTAGGCCACTTTCACAATAGCCTTGCCGGTGTTTTCGCCTTTGAACAGGCCTAGGAAAGCAGCCGGAATCTGGTCGAAGCCCTCCGTAATGGTTTCCTCGAACTGCAACTTGCCCTGGTTGTACCACTCGGTGAGCTGCTTCACACCCTCGGGCCACTGGGGAAGGTAGTCGCTCACGATGAAGCCTTGCAGCTTGGAGCTGGTGGTGAGCAGTTTGCCTTCGGGGCGCGGACCCACGGGCGCTTCAGTAGCGTTGTAGTTGGCAATCTGACCGCAGAGGGCTATGCGGGCGTGTTTGTTGAGCAGGTCGTACACTGCATCGGTAATGGCACCGCCCACGTTGTCGAAGTAACAGTCTACGCCGTTGGGTGCGGCCGCCGCCAGAGCCTCCGCAATATTGGCGGTTTTGTAGTTAATGGCTTCGTCAAAGCCGAGCTGCTGGAGGTAGGCCACCTTCTCATCGGAGCCGGCTGTGCCAATCACGCGGCATCCTTTGATTTTGGCCAGCTGGCCTACCACCATGCCTACTGCCCCGGCTGCGCCCGATACTACCACAGTTTCGCCGGCCTTGGGCTGGCAGATATCCAGCAGCCCAAAATAAGCCGTGAGGCCCGGCATCCCCAACAGGCCTAGGAAATAGCTGATGGGTGCTTGGTCCGTCGGAATCTGCTGCAAGCCGCGCCCATCCGAGAGTGAGTATTGTTGCCAGGGCAGGTTGCCCACTACCACACTTCCTGCTGGCAGCTTATCAAGCCGGCTCTCAATCACTTCGGCTACCACGCCGCCAGCAATGGGTTGGCCCACCTCATACGGCGGCACGTACGATTTGCCAGCATTCATGCGGCCCCGCATGTAAGGATCAACCGAGACATAAAGAGCCTTCAGCAGTACTTGGCCTTCGCCGGGACTAGGAACCTCGCTGGTTTCAAATTTGAATTGCGCGGCAGTAGGCTCACCGGTTGGGCGGCTGGCAAGCAGAATAGTTTGGTTTTGCATAGCAGAATGCATGAGCAAAGCAGGAAGGAAAAAAATAAAGCTGTCGTCGGGAGCTAAGCAGGCCCTCTGCTAAAAGAACGGGCGCTAGGCCAGTTCGTTTTTTGCAGGGTCTGCGAAGCAGCTCCCGACGACAGCTTTCAGGGTAAGCCAATAGGCCTAGGCGGCGTTGGTAGTGGTGTTGAGGGTCACCTCAATATTGCCTTTGGTCGCGCGCGAGTAGGGACAGATGCCGTGGGCGGCTTCTACCAACTGCTCGGCCTGAGCCTGCTCTAGGCCAGGGATGTTCACGTGCAAATCAGCCGATATGCCGTAGCCACCATCCTCAGCCTTCCCAAAACCGATGAAAGCTTCCACCGTTACGCCTTCCAGCTTCACACTAGCCTGACGGGCAGCTACTCCCAGCGCCCCCTCAAAACAGGCGGCATAGCCAGCGGCAAACAACTGCTCAGGGTTGGTAGCACCCGCTTTGCCAGGGCCACCCATTTCCTTAGGCGTGCTCAAATCAATGTCCAGCACGTTGTTGTTGGTCGTAACATGACCGTCGCGGCCACCTTTGGCTTTGGCTTGCGCAGTGAAGAATTTTTCTACGAGTTTCATCGAAGAGAAGTGAAAAGTGAAAGAACACTGGCCTAGGCCAGTTGAATAAGTAAGGCGTTGAGTTGGAGCCGCAGAGCCTCAAAATCGGCTTGGGGCATGTTGAGCTTGGCAATGATTTCCTCCGGAATCTGGCAGGCGCGGGCCTGCAGCTGCTGGCCCGCCGGCAGCAACCCGATTATTACCGAGCGCTCATCACGCGGGTCGCGGCGCCGACTGATCCATTGCTTTTGCTCCAAGCGTTTCAGCAGGGGAGTAAGCGTGCCCGAATCGAGGAAAAGCTTTTCGCCCAGCTCCTTTACCGTGAGTTCTTGATGCTCCCACAGAAGTAAAAACACGAGGTACTGCGGATAGGTGAGGTCTAGCTCCAGCAATAGGGGCTGGTAGGCTTTCGTAATCATCCGCGAGAGAGCATACAACGGAAAGCACAGCTGGTTTTCCAGTTGAAAAAGCGGGTTACTTGCGTTTGAAGAAGGGTCGTTGCTCATGCTCGTCTGGCAAATAAACAGAGAAAGATTGTGTAATGTTTAATTGTGTGCAATCAAATTGACTTGTACTTGTCAAGTAACTGGTAAACAGATAGAAAATTCGCGGATATAGCTAGGGGTGATTAAGATTGAGTGCTGCAGTTGGGGAAGGAACTATTCTTATGTGGGCCTATAAAAATGAAGCCCCGCTAGGCGAGGCTTCGTTATCAAAATACAGGGTGCTGTACACTTACCCTTGCTGGTAGGCCTGGATGCCACCAATCAGGTTACGTACTTTCTGGAATCCTTGCTGGGAGAGGTAGGCTTTTGCCGAAGCTGAACGTCCTCCGCCCTTGCAGTGTACTACCACTTCCTGCTCTTTCAACTCCTCCAACTCATCTAGTTTCTGCGGGAGCGTGCCCAGCGGAATGTTCTGGCTGCCTTCAATGCGAGACTCTTCATTTTCCCAGGTTTCGCGCACGTCAATGATAACTGGGGCGGTACCGTTGGCCTGGCGTTCTTTTAGCTCAGTAGAGGTAATGTCGTTCATGAATGAGTGGAGATTGGGTGAATCCAAGTGTAAACCTAGTCATTCGCGGCCATTCTGCGCCGCAAACGTCAGGCGTGGTTGGTGGCAAACCTTGGGCCAATTTCTAGTTCTCGCGCACAAGGCGTTTCGTAACCACGAGACCATTGGCCAGCGTGAGCCGCACAACATACACTCCGGGCAAGAGCTGCTGCAGAGAAAGTTGGGCTTGCCCAGCTTGTGCGGCTGGTTGCTCCCACACCGTGCGGCCCAGAGCGTCGAGCACAGTAGCGCGGGTGTAACGGCCTTCCACTCGTACCAGGCCGTCGGTGGTTGGGTTAGGGAAAATGCTATAGCTGGCGGCCACGTTGGCCGGAGCTGCTGCCGTAATAGGGCTGGCACCCATCATAGGGCGGAGCATTAGGGCCCCGTTTGGGCTTTTAGTGGTGGCCAGCGAGATACTTTCCCAGGCGTTCAACAAGCTGATGAAGAAGTAGTTTGCCGGTGGGGCGTTGTTTAGATCTACTCCTACCTCCACAAATTGCGAGCTAGAGGCTTGGCCGTAACCGGCATAAAAGCGGCCCGATACTGCTACCGGAGCGTCGAAGGGAACTTCTACGTAGGCCTGTCCGGCTGGTAGCGAGGCCGGAATCAGAAAGCTTTTAGTCGCTTTGGGAGTAGCAGCGGGTTGATTGTTACTGTCTTCCCATATGGCCACGGTTACCGTCCGACCTAACGCAGTAGCCATGGGGTAAAGTCGAATTGACCGCACCACATCGGGCGTATTCAGGTCGTAGCGAGTAGCGTAAAAGGTGACCGGCCCTGTACTAGCAATTGGCAGACTGAGCGTGGCCTCGGCGCTGCCATCATCGTAGGCGTAATAGTCAAACAGCTCCGTTACGCGCGAAATGGTATCGTTCGGTAGGGTGAGCGGGTTGGTTTCGTTGGAAAGCAGCGTAATGCGCTGGCGCAGCAACTTAGGCGCAGCTGATACGGGTACCGGGGCCGCCTGCAGGCTACCGGTAATTGGTTGCTGCTGGCCACCACGGCCCGCATCGAGGGAGCGGTTGCCGGTGAGAAATTGCGTGGTAGGGCCACTGGGCAGCACTTCTAAGGTTCCGGTCCAGCTAATGGGCGTGGGAGCGGGGCCGGGGTCCAGGTTGTTCATGGTGGTGCGGGTGCGGGTGGTTAGCTCCTGCGCCGGATTCACATTAAACTGCGTCACGGGCATGGCAGTGTACCGCCGTAGGGCGCTGGGCAAGGGCTGGCTCAGGGCAATATCGCGGAAGCTGGAGTCGGCGGCGGTCCGGTTGCGGTCGAGGCGTACGTAGTCGATGCTCCATGCGTCGCGGTTATTGTATTGGTACCCAAATACCCGGACGCGAAATTGAAACTCCTTGTGCAAGTAGCTGGCCTGATTGATGGGTACCGCCCGAAACCGAAAGTTGGTGGTGTCGCCGCTACTCCTAACCTGACTTACTTCGCGCCAGTTGCCGGCGTCATCCAAGAAGTCAACATACAGCCCAGTGGGCCGGGCGCTGGTAGCCGCCACGGGCGGACCCACTAGTGTGCCTGCCTGCCAAAAAAAGCTCAAAAATACATTGTCAGTAGCGCTCAGGCCACTCAGGTCGATTGGCTGCGAGGTCAAGGAATCGGTATAGCCTACCGATGAGACGCCCCCGTAGGATCTACCATCAGCCCTGAACCCATCAAACGTAGCAACGCCCTTGGAGGGCGGGCGGCGGGCAAACCGGTTGTTGATGAGGGTGCCGCCAGTGGTTAGCCAGCGCTGCTCATTAGGCCGACCTTCTGCTTGCCCGGCAAAATCATCGAAAAATGGCAATGCCAGCGCTTGCACGCGCCGGACCGAAACGGAAGCCGGCGGCTGAGCTGGCCCCGAGGATAAGGGCTGCACCGTTTGAGCGTGGCTGACTATTGGCCACAGGCCCAGCAGAGCGGAGGTTAAGAAAAATAAAGACCGTAGAGGACGAAGCATACGAAATAATTGCAAAGAGAGAATACCGGGCAGCAAAGTTCGGCAAGACGTAGCAGCTCCCACCGCTACCCATACGAAAATGAAAAAAGGTCCGCTGTTACTACAACGAACCTTCTTCCGGTTTCTTTTACGAAGGTGGCCTAGAGAGCCTAGTCTGCTAGGCCAGTGGGTTATTGCACATCGCGCACTGGCTCGCGGCCCGCAATCCAGAGGTCTACCAGTTGGCCCATCCGGATGGTAGTGCCGGGCACAGGGCGTTGCTTCACCACCGTACCTTCCACTTCGCCCTCGGCGGGCGCTTGGTAGAACCGCTCACCCACTTGCAGGCCTTGGCCAGCAAGCAGCGTTACGGCCTCATCGGCGGGCATATTAACCAGCTCAGGTACTGGAAACTCCTGGTTGCCTAGGCCGTCGCCTACTTCCAAATCAACCTTGGTGTTCTTGGCAATGGGGGCACCGGGAGCAATTTCTTTTCCGTTCACAAATTGCTTCAGCACCGCGTTCTGCTGAATGTTAGGCACCAGCTTGATCTGCCCAATCACTAAGTCGTAGCTCTTCAGAATCATCTGGGCGTTCTTCAGCGAGCCATCCGTGAGCTTGGGCATCTTGATTACCGGCGGATTTTTCATGGCCACCGTAATGTAGAGCTTGCGGCCCTCCTTTACCTTCTCGCCCGGCTTAGGCTCCTGGTTGAGCACTGTGCCGGGCTTGATTTCCGGGCGGTAGGTGCTGTCATCCACGAAAAAGGCCAAGTCCCGCTCGTCGAGGTAATCTTCTAGGTCAGCTTGTTGCATCCCCGTAATCTTGGGTACCTCAATCACCTCTCCGTGGTTGGTAGTCAGGGGCAGATACACGTAGAAGAAGCCGAAAATGAGCATCCCGGCCGCTACCAAAATCACCAGCAGGTGCTTTAGAACGTCGGCAGGTGTATCGGATTTAAAAAAGGACATTCTTATGGGAGGAGCTAGAAGTTAGAAGTCAGGAGCAAGAAGCTCACGGGCAAAACTAGGAATTAGAAAACTAGCGTGGTAAGAGAAGCATACTAGGATAAGAACGTCATTCCGAGTGCAGTCGAGGAATCTCGCGTGCTGACATTGTGGTAGTAATCAGACATCAGCAAGCAAGATTCCTCAACTGCGCTCGGAATGACGTTCTATTTCATGCTCATATTCATTATTGCTGCACGGTGGCCTTTTCCTGACGGGCTTTACCAAACTCCAGAATCTGGTCGATGAAGTCGTAGGGAGTGTAGCCAGCCAGAGCAGTCTGGTGGAAGATGCAGGTGGCGGGCGTCATGCCGGGCAAAGAGTTCACCTCGATGATAAGCACTTCCACGGCTCCATTCTGGCGCACCCGCACGAAGGCATCGATGCGGGCGTAACCCTGAATGTTCAGCACTTCGGCCACGCGACGTAGCTCCTGCTTCACTTCGTCGGAAATGCGCTGGCGCTCAGCGGGCTCCACGGCGTAGCGGGCCGGCGTGATATTCTGGCCCTCGCCGGCCAAAAACTTCTCTTCCAGGCTCAGTACCTCGCCGGTGGCCAGCGCTTCGGAAGCCTCGAACACTTCAATTTCCAGTTCACCATTCTCGCCCCAGTGGGTCAGGAGGCCACCGGTTACTTCCAGGAAGTGGGCGGCGCCATCGCGGTCGATGAGGGTTTCTACCAGGAAGGCATCCTTCTGCGGGAACTCCTCCTTGAAGCCGAGCTGCAGGGTTTTGGCATCCTCCATCATCAGGTCTTCCTGGTTACGGAAGATCAAATGGGTGAAGGCTTCTAGCTCCGCGCGGTTCTTGATTTTCTTCACCGCGGAAGAGCAGCCGTCGTCGGCGGGCTTGGCAATGAAAGGGTAGGGGAACTGCGTTTCCAGGCTCCGGTAGAAGCCTTCGGCGTCGGCGTCCCACTCCAAGCGGTTCGCCATGCGGTGCTCGGCTACGCGCAGACCTGCCTCGCGCAGGCGACGGTTCGTTTCAAACTTGTTGATGGTGATAGAGCTGCTGGCTACGCCCGAACCGTTGTAGGGCAGGCCGAGCTTTTCCAGCTCGCGCTGCAAGGCACCGTCCTCACCGGGGCGGCCGTGCAGGGCAATAAACACCTCATCCACCATGCCAGCCAGCTCCGCAAACGACACGCGCTGGGGCTGGGCCGTGGGCTGACCGGCATAGGTGCTGGTGATGTCCGATGCCTCGCGCCGGATTCGCTCCAAAATCGGGTGCAGGCCATGGCCGGCTTCCATGTGCTCTACTTTCTCCCGGATATCGTCGGCGTTGTCCTTCAGCATCACGTTGATGGGCAGCACGTAGAGGCGGAATTCCTGGCTGTTGCCGGTCAGGAACACGGGCACCGGCTCGTACTTCACCGAGGAGCTAAGCTTCTCGTAAATGTTGCGGCCGCTTTCCACCGAAATGTGGCGCTCAGAGGAGTAGCCGCCCATAATCACGGCCACTTTGGTGCGGGTGCGCTCCTCACTGGCGCGGGCCGCCACGGCAGTATCCAACTGAGCTAGCAGACCCGCCAGTTTCACCGGCCGTAGGCCACCCCGACGGCGTGCCGCCAGGGAAGTACGAATCAGGTAGGTCAGGAATTGCGAAGGGTTCAGGCCGATTTCCGCCGCTTGGTGGAAGAAGAACGAAGCCGGCAGCATGCCTGAGGTAGTGTTCGGGTCGTTCAGGAACAGGTTGCCATCGGGCCCAATAAAGCCATCGAGGCGGGCATACACCTGGAAACCGAAGGTGTTAAACATCTCCTCGCAGGCTTCCCGGATGCGCTGAATCTCAGCCTCGGGCAGGTCGATGGGGGTGACTTTGCGCGCTAGGCCAGGGAGGTACTTCGAGCGGTAGTCGAACATCTCCTCGCCCTTCACAATCTCTGTAGGTGGTAGTGCCAATGGCTTACCGGTAGGGTCTTCCACCACAATGCAGGAGAATTCCCGGCCTTGCACGAAGCTCTCCACCAACACTTGGGTTTCGCCCTCTACGCTGGTCAGGCGCACGCTTTCAGCCGTTTGCAGGCGCTCATTCAGGGTGTTTAGTAACTGCTCCGGCTGATAAATAAGCTCCGGCTCATCGTTCAGCACCACGGGCAGGCCGATTCCCTCGCGGATATCTACCAACTGCTGCAACCACATGATGCGCTTCTGCTCCGAGAGGCCTAGCCACTCCTGCTGCGTAACGGTTTTGCGGAACAGGCTGCGCTCCATGGCGGCTTCAAACTTCGCTAGGTCAGCCTCGCGCACAATGCTGATGCCAATGCTGGACCCTTGGCGCGGGGCCTTGAACACCAACGGCAGGCCTAGCTCGCGCACCAGATAGTCGAGGGTAGCGGCATGGTCGGCGGCGTCCCATTCTTCAGCCGTAATCTGGCGGAAGGTGGGCGTGGGGCGGTTCAGGGCCGTCAGGAGCTTCTTCTGGGCAATCTTATCGATGCCGAAGGCTGAGGGCAGAATGCCGGAGCCGGAGTAGGGGATGCCATACCATTCAAACAGACCCTGAATAGCACCATCTTCGCCGCCGGGGCCGTGCAGGGCCAGAAAGGCGAAGTTGATGAGCTGGGGCAGCTCGTGGGGCAGCACGCGCCGGCCCACTTCCGCGATGATGCGGTCCTGCTCCTCAATGCTCAGCTCGCCCAGGCTTTCCAGGTACATCTGTACCGGCAGCTCCGTGCGCGGCAGCGCCGACACGGGCGGGTAGAAGTCACGGATGGTGCCTTTGTAGATGTAGTGCCAGTCTAGCAGGATGAAGTTGCCGCGGCTGTCCACGAACACGGGCACAGCCTCAAACAACGACTTATCCAGGTTATCATATACAGTGCGGCCGCCCGCAAAGGAAATTTCCCGCTCGCGCGACGGGCCGCCGAAGAAGATGCCTATTTTCATACGTGCCGCAAAGGTAGTATTTCGAGAGGTGAGGTAGGGTAATCGGAGAATGATAGGCCAGAACAAACAACGGGAAAATATCGTGCATGCTGCTTACCGCGTACGTGGGTTAAAGCATCTGTGCATGCCGATTTGCTAGGCCAATGGTTGTAACCACTGGCCTAGAAGTACGCAATGAGCCGCGAGGAATCTTACCTTCGCCGTATCCAACCCCATTTCTATTCCATGAAAACCCTCGATCAGTACAACTTCGCCGGCAAGCGTGCCGTGGTACGTGTGGACTTTAACGTGCCGCTCGACAAGGATTTCCGCATCACCGACGACACCCGGATTCGGGCGGCCACGCCTACTATCAAGAAAATTCTGGCCGATGGTGGCTCAGTAGTGCTGCTCTCGCACCTGGGTCGCCCTAAGGGCGGACCTGAGAATAAATACTCGCTGCAGCACATTGTATCTCGCCTAGGCCAGGAGTACGGGGCCGAAGTGCAGTTTGCTGATGATGCCCTGCAAGCCGAAGAGAAAGCCAATGCGCTCCAGCCCGGCCAGGTGCTGCTGGTAGAAAATGTGCGCTTCTATGGCGAGGAAGAAAAGGGTGACGCCGCCTTCGCTGAGAAGCTCGCCAAGCTCGGCACCGTGTATGTAAACGACGCCTTCGGGGCGGCCCACCGCAAGCACGCCTCCACGGCTGTTATTGCCAGCAGCTTCGCGCCCGAAGACCGCGTAGCCGGTTACCTGCTGCAGGGCGAGCTCGACAACGCCAAGAAAGTGCTGGAAGAGGCTGAGCGTCCCTTCACCGCCATTATGGGCGGCGCCAAAATCTCCGACAAGATTCTCATCATCGAGAAACTGTTGGATAAGGTGGATAACCTGCTCATCGGGGGTGGCATGGCCTATACGTTTGCCAAAGCGCAGGGCGGCCAAATCGGTAGCTCCCTGCTGGAAGCCGACAAGATGGATCTGGCGCTGGAGCTGATTGAGAAGGCTAAAGCTAAGGGCGTGAACCTAGTGCTGCCCACCGACAGCGTTATTGCCGATAAATTCGCCAACGATGCCCAAACCAAAGTAGCTCCCAACGACCAGATTCCGGAAGGCTGGCTCGGCCTCGACCTTGGTCCTGATTCTATCAAAGCGTTTTCTGACATCGTGCGCCAGTCGAAGACCATCCTCTGGAATGGACCGATGGGCGTGTTCGAGATGAGCAGCTTCGCCAAAGGCACCGAAGCCGTGGCCCAGGCCATTGCCGAAGCCACCAAAGGCGGCGCCTTCAGCCTCATCGGCGGCGGCGACTCAGCGGCAGCCGTGAATCAGCTCGGCTTTGCGGAGCAGGTTTCCTACATCAGCACCGGCGGCGGCGCCCTGCTGGAATACATGGAAGGCAAAGAGTTGCCCGGCGTAGCTGCGCTGGAAGGCCGCTAGGCCTGTCTGCCATAAGTCAAACAGAAAGGTCATCCGGCTTCGATGCTGGATGACCTTTCTGGCTTTTGAGCCTTTAATAGAGCGTGCTAATTCACATATACTGGTTCCAGCTCCTGGCCCATGAGGGTAAGCGGGTCTAGGGAAACGCGGCCGGTAAGGCGGGTGCTAAGGGTCTTAAGCTCTTTAGACGATAACACCCCGAGACGGTGCAGCCAATGCAGGCGGTGCAACTGCAGCTCAATGGGGCCTAGCGGATTAATTTGAGCGTACTCCTGGCGCAGATAATTGTGGGCGCGCTGCTCTACGCTGAAGGCAAACTGCTGAAACGGTTGGCGGCGGCTAGGCCAGTCGGGGAGGGTGAGCGAGAGGTGCGGGGTACGCAGGTGCCACACGTTCCACCAGTTAAACCAGCCGTAGACGCAGTAGGCCACAATAAGCAAGACCATTCCGGCGTAGAGCTGCAGCTCGGTGGTCAGTTGAAAATCGGGAGTGGCGTGGCGAATTACATCTTGCCCAATCCAGGCCAGCATAAACAGCAGGCCTAGCAGCCGCTGCTTGGGCACGTGGCGGACTTTCTCGGTACGAAGCGGCAGAATTTCCTCAAACGGCACGGCCAGTTCCAACGCGGGCTGCCATTGCGAGTTGCTGCGGCGCACGTACATGCTTTGCCCGCGCAACGACAGATGAGTTTGATACAAAAAAGGGTGCTGATACGTGAGATTCATGAGGGGAGTAGGGCGCCAAGTAGCTCACCACGAACTGGGTTACTGAACACTAAATGGCGCGGGAGTAAAGCAAAGCACAAAAATAAGTAGCATCACCCATCCCAGCACTTTCCGACCGAGGGAGAGCGGGCGCTCATCGGGAGCACCAGGGTGGTAGATGCCCGTCACGCGGCCTAATAGAAGCCCAAACACCAACCAGCCGGGGTTGCCCTCTAATGCAGGCCAAGCAGTGGCCACCACAATCTGAGCGGCCCATACGGCCAGTGCCAACATCACAACCCGGCGTTTGGTTGGCAGCGCTTTCCAAAACGCCAGCAGTAGATACACAAAATAAGGCCCGCTCCAATACAGCCAGTCTTGGGCACTGTTCTGCAAGGAAAACAGGCCTAGACCGGCGTAGAAAATAAACCCAATGAAAAACAGAGCCGACAGCCGGCCAGCCTTCCGCTGCCCCAGCAAGCCGTAAAGAATATGGCCCCCATCGAGCTGCCCAATAGGCAATAAGTTCAGGGCTGTAAAAAACAATGACAGCACCCCGGCAACCAGCACTGGGTAGTGCATCAGCTCGTTGGCGTGCGGTAGCCGACTAGAGTCGGCAAAAATAGAGGCCAGCCATTTGAATAGCAGGGGTTGAGCCAGAAGAGTGCTGCCAGTTTGGTCGGGAGAGTACACATAGCGGGCATAGTCGGCCCCGTACAAGCGATACTCTGGGTGGATAGCATACAGATACTCCAGTGGGGGTAAGTGCGTCAGGCCATAAATCAATACGGCTAATGCAGCCACAAAGCCCGCCAGCGGTCCAGCCAGCCCTACATCAAAGAACTCTTTCCGAGAGAAAATCCGGTCCTTGATCCGGATGACGGCTCCGAATGTGCCAAGGCCAAAGGGAAAGGGAATAAAAAAGGGCAGCGTTGCCCTGATGCGGTAATAGCGCGAGGTGAAGTAATGACCAAACTCGTGCACCGTGAGCACGCCCAGAAAAGGCAGGGAGTACCACAAACCTGGCTGAAGCGTGCGCCACAGTACCGGCCACGACTGAAGCAGCACCTCATACGGCGGCAGCTCCAGAATGCTCCCAGTGCGCACTACTACGCCCATTAAGGTAGTCGTTAGCAGCGTCAGCAGAAATAGGCCTAGGTGCAGCAAATACCGGCGCCAGCGGGGCGGGGCCGGTCGCTCGTACCGTGTGAAAGCCGCCGCTGCATCCTCGGCGGGAGAGAGGCTAGATGGAGCTGGCGCGTCGGGGAAGGGGAGAAGCGGAGAAGGGTCAGTGGAAGGCACGGAGGGCGTCGGGCAGAGCGTCGGTGAGAGTAAGGGGCGGGGCGAGGTAGAGCGTATGTAGCCCCAAGCGACGAGCTGTTTCAATGTGCTGGGGACTATCTTCAATAAAAAGCGTTTCCTCCGGCTTCCAGTTCATCTCGCGTAGCGCATACCGGAATATTTCTTCGCCTGGTTTGCGCAGGCCTACCTCCTGAGAATAAAAAACGCGGTCGAGAGCATCGGCAATGCCATGCTGAAAACCATACTCAGTTTTCAGCACGGCGTTGATAGCAGCAATGTGAATGTGGTTGGTGTTGGAAAGCAAGGCAGTCTGGTACCCTTGAGCTCGCAACTCCGCAAGTAATGCCAAGCGCTCGGCAGGTACATCCAGCAACATGGCATTCCAAGCCGCGTCCAACTCGTCATCCGTGGCTTGCAACGCGTAGTGTTCACGCAACGCCATCCGAAACTCAGCGGGAGTAAGTCGGTCGGTTTCTAAAGCGTCGAACAGCTCTGCCTGCGCGGCTTGCGTAAACTCAATAGTGCCGCCGTGCCGGTGCAAGCGCCGCATGGCCTCCAGCGTAAGCTGATAGTTTATGTTGATAATGACTCCTCCAAAATCGAAGAGCAAGTTGGGTTTAGGCATAAGTTGCAGGCAGGAAAAACGGCGAAATATCCGGTAGAGACTGAAAAAAGAGTGCTCTTTTACCAGACAAGGTCTTAAATCTTGATGTTGGAATTGCAATTCCGCTCACAAAATGGGAAGTTTGCGCAGCTGAATTGCTCCTGTCTGCAAGTTGCCATTCACGCCGGGCCTATAGCTCAATCGGTTAGAGCAGCTGACTCATAATCAGCAGGTCACTGGTTCGATTCCAGTTGGGCCCACCAACTTCAAGTAAAAACCCCTCTAGAAAGCCTCTAGTGGGGTTTTTGCTTTTGCTGGTAAAACATAGGTAAAATACTTGTGAAAACATCTGCTCAACATGACGGAAAATCTACGCTACATCGGGCCAAATTCAGGCGACTTTCACCAAGGGGAGGTCTACAGCACTACTGTCTCTATTCAGAATGAAATGTACTGGCTGTTTGAAGAAGGAAGGCAGGGCCCCCCTACAGCAGTCCAGCCGATTTGCTTCACTACTAGCAGCCAGCCTCTATGCCGTAGGCGCCGCGCGACTCCAACGGGCAAGCACTCGCTGATATAGAAATAGCATCGAGCAGCCGTGTCGCCCTACCGCTTCCGCTTACATAGCTTGGGTACCTTACGTGGGAGACTGGGCAAGGAAATCCGGCGTGTGCGGTGGCGCGGACTCTTTATTGGAGCTGATGACCAACAGCATGCCGTGTGCTTGCTGAATAACAAGTACTAGGATGTGTAATTTGAGAATGAGTTCAATACCTTCTGCCGGCCCGAGTAGTCTGGTAAAGTAAAAGCCCCAACAATTGGGGAGCCAAGGCTTTCGGTGTCGTTACAGAGCTGTATAGGGTGTTAGACGGCAAGCCGACGAAAGCGATGGTTAAGAGGCTCTTCTATCCACTTCCATAATGCCCACGATAGAACTAATGCCACCGCAAATATTACAAATGCGTTACGCGTAACATACTGTTCGAGCGTGACGTGCAGTATGCCCTGGTGAATCAAGTAGAAAGCATAGGATGTCTTACCTGCTAACTGGGCAGTTTTTGTTTCCAATAGCTTCGCTAACCAAGTGCGCTCTGTAATCAGCCCGTAAAAGAAGATGCAAATGCCAACAGGCAGCACTAGGTTATTGATTACTATCCCTAAGGTTGTTTCCTGGCTTCGTTCTGCTTGGTGACCAACCAGGCTCAAGCCCACCATGCAAGCTACGATGTAAAGTACCCCTATCCATGTTAGCCAATGGTAGTTACGCGTAGAACGATTACGTACAAAAAGACTTAGTGCAGCCCCAAGCATGAACTCAACCGCCCGGCCGAAGAATGTGTAGGCAAACATAAATCGCAAGGAGCCAAACAGGCCGTAATAGTGCGGTAGTATACGTACTAAGCCACATCCAACTCCTAGGAATAGTATAGTAACCACCAGGAGCGTCAAATACCGTCTTCGAACAACAGCAAGTAGTACCAGCAACAGGGGAGCCAAGGCGTAGAAGGTTTCTTCGACTGTCAATGTCCAGCCTTGGGCAATGCCCGTGAACTTAAACATATCGAAGAACCCACGCAGAAACGTCAAGTTGAGCAGCGGCACTACTATCTTATCAGTTGTAGTATAGGTTACCCACTGTTGTACCGGATCCCACTTCCCATCCTGCCATATCATGCAAAACGCGAAAATAGTCAGCAGGGCATACAGCGGGTAGATGCGGGAAAAGCGATTGAGAAAGTACTGTTTCAGCCAAGAGGTATTCAGTTCTGCACTACCCCAGTAGCGCAGTGTAATCAAAAAGCCACTTAGCACAAAGAAGATGGAGACGCCAATATGTCCCTCGTGGAGAAGGCGTCCACCCCAATTTTCCATCCCAAGAGGGTTGAAGTGATAAAAGAAAACCAAATAGGCTGCAATTGCTCTTACACCCGTAAGAGCTGGAATATACCGCAATGGCATGGTTGAAAAATGATGTTGCTTAATGGTTGTGGACAGATGTTTACTGCAAAAAAACCTCGACATTTGCCGAGGCTTCATGGGTGCAATGGATATCAGTCCATGTCTTTTGCGCGGTTATAGCGAGACAAAAGTAAAGCAAAAACCCCAGCTACTTGGGGTGGCTAGGGCTTTTGGTATCGTTATGGGACTAGGAGATGGCAGCAAGATAGTATCTCTAACGCATGGATCAAGTCTTACTGAGCGAAGCACAGTTCTTGATAAAAGAACTGGACTTAGAATCTCCGCATTCATGTTGGTGATTGGTCCCATCATTCAAGTCGCTGGTAAAGACCTTCCTTAATTGGAGGCTATCCTGCACGAAGGCCAGCGCTGTGGGTATGAAGGCAAGAATACGCTAGTGGCGTTGGTGGTTGCCTTCATTGCTTGGCCAGTTGGCATAATATGGGGGCTAGTTTAGAGCTCGGGCTTAGCACCAGTGATTGAATACACCCACCGACTATCAGGCCAACTTCTAGCGGGCTGGCACCCAGGATGGCTAGCAGATCCAATCCCTGATTCGGGCGTGCTGTTTGCTTTGTATTGATTGTGTCCCTTGGCCACGGTACTTCTTGGACCGTGGCTACTAGGGAGTGTACTACGAAGACGGGTATAGGCTACTGAAAGCTCCTTAATTCGGGATATTTCAAGGTTTTATAAAAACTTAACAATTTCTTGATATAGTCGTATATGTGGCCCCACCCTATACGCCTGTTCACCCAATGGTTAATGTTCTACGCTCGCTAGCCCACGCCGTGTGGCTCACCTTTATCATTCTCGTCTGGTTCATCCCTACAACTTTGTGGGAAAAGATCAATCCGCCAGCACCCCAGGAAAGAGCCGACTGGCTGTAAGCACAAAGCCCTGACTATGGTCAGGGCTTTGTGCTTACACTAGATGCCCATATCTTTTGCGGTTGTGGAGTGCGCAAACATACTATTAGACTTCTATGCTAGCTTCCTGCGGGCAGGTACCCAGGCCCACGTGCTGGCATGATTGCGTAGGATCCAGCCGCCGTAGCGTTGGCCAGCATTAGACCAGCAAACACGTACCAGGGCGTATCCGCTCCCGTTCGTACTTGCCGTGAACATGTTGCCTTTACCGATGCCCACAGCCCCACCACCAGCGCCGGCCTCGCGGTTGTCTGTGGCTTTGTTGCCGGGGCCTAACTGTACTGGGGCTTCGGTCTTGCTGGGCACGGCGGCGATGTTCCCCATGCCGTACTGGTTGATGATGGTGCTGTTCTTGATCTTCTGCTTACCTGAGCGCTTGCCTAAGCATAGAAAGCCTGTGTCCTTGGGCTGGCTAGCCGCCATCGGCAATCGGGTCGTTTGGCGAATCTGCGCCGGGGACTTTGTTGCCTATCTGATAGATTTCCCGATCACCCGTATCAACGGTGAGCTGGCCTTTGTCCGATTCTACTCCGAAGGCCGTAATAGCGCCGCTGGGATTAGTAGCCATGGGGCCTTGAGTTGTAATAGGTTTAGCAGCGGTCCTAGCAACAGCTAGGCCCATTGTCGCCAGAAGAACAGAAAATTTAGACATAAAGTTTTGCGCCCACTTGGGCGTCTCATCGGTGGAAGAAGCAGTAGAAGCCGCCTGTATGGGGAGGGTAGCCAGGGCCGTAACAAGCGTGAGGATCATGGTGGCAAAGTCTGAAGCCACCATATCAGCGGGAGAAGCAATCTTCTCCTCTGCCATGCGAGCGGCAATCACATCAGCCTTTTGGCCCGTGCGCTCGACACTCATATCAATCATTTTCTGCTGGGTCTGGGCTGGAGTCGCATGCTCACACCCTCCACGGGGCAAATGGATCAAACACTCGGTGTGCTCGTGAATCAGGCGCGTTGAGCCAGCCAGTCGTACGATAGTAATAAAGCCGGGGCACTTCGCTTCGGTGGTCAAGGTAATGCTAGGGCCTAGGCTACAGAGCTTATCGTAGATATCAAATTCCTTGTCGAGCCAGCCGCTCTGGGAGTTGATCATAACCCGTACGGAATCAAAGGGCTTCTGCCACTATAACTGGGACAGCACATCTTTCAGCGTTGTAAATGCCCATGCGTCCTTAGTCTTGCTTGAGTTGCCTAGAATCGTACCGCTAATAGGAGCCTTTGCTTCGGATGCGTCATAAAAATTATAGGATTATTTCTTTAAATTTTAGCTATTGTATCTGCATTTTGAAACAAGTAAGTATCTTGGTGGCGTTTTAATTTTTTTAATATGCTATGCAAACACGCTTATTCGATCCTTTCTCTTTTTTACTGCTAACAACAAGTTTTTTTGGCTGCGCCAGTAAAGAGAAAGTAGAACCTTTAAAAGATATTACAAGTCGTTGGGACACTGTATCCCGCCAACTTATCTTTTATGATGCAAACCGCAAATTGCTGGGAGAAGGCACCCCAGTCGAGTATAAGTTGGATCAAGAATATTTAATCTTTAAAGCTGATAAAACTTTTAGCACCTACCGTATGAACGCGTTTGCGTTTAGTGCTCCCTACACGTACACCAATACGTCTTTTTCAAGGCCTGATAATAATTCGGAGGCGAAGATTACTGTGTTCACGGATACGCAATTAGTCCTCGTGAATGAGTCCTTTGCGGATCCTGTTACAGCCGTCGAGACGTGGACGCTGAAAAAGCATTAATAGCCGACGAAACCAGCAGTCGTACCTTTTAACTCACCCCTCTTACCGGCATGCGTGCATCCCTACTTACTTATTTATTTATTCTTTCTGGTCTTAGCATTGGGCACTCTTAGCTGTTCCAGTAAGGAAGATCCCCCCCAACGCTACAGAAGTCAGTATTCTTGGAACGTGGGATATTGTTCGAATTCAGTATCAACATTATAACCAAAAGGGGCTATACGATGAAGGGGATACTGGTATGATGCCAGTTGGCCAGTACCTAAGTGGTAAACCTGTAATTATCTATGGCACCAACAATAACTACAGAGAGGGAGATGATAACTTCATTGGCCTGACTGGCACATACGCCTATAAAACGGGGCTGATAATCACCGCAACTCAGGATGGACAAACTAACTGGACTATTAAGGACTATCGGCCTACGCAGTTGATTATAGAGAAAGAAAGTGGCGATGGAAACTTGCGCTATGTTAGCACGCTTACCTTACGAAAGCGCTAAGCGGCTCCTTTTTCCATGCCCACAATAGCTCGGTACACAGAGGGCACTGAGACATCCAGTTCCGTGGCTACCATCCGCAAGGCTCCCGCATTGTCCTAAGCATAGCGGAGCGAGGCCCCGCAGGGTCTGCTAGCGCAGGTAGATATCCCACTGGCTAAATGCCTTAAGGTTGATTACCCCAACTTGATAGAGGGAGGTCAAATGGCCTCTCTACTAGTTTATTCAAGATGTCAATCACCTTCATGAGTCGGTGCGGGCTTCGTTTCTCGCTTGTTTATCCTGATTCTCTTTCAATTCAGATAGCACCGTGACCGGCCGCGGCAAAAGCCTTATTTACCTCATAGAACACGGGTCCTAGTTCCTGGTAGCCATACAGCTGGCATCGTAGCGCACTACGCCGCCCTCGACATCCCGAGCCATTAGCGCCGCCGACATCGGGTCACGGTACAAGGGCTTGCCCCCGCCCAGCATATTGAGCAGGCTGGCAAACGGCCGTAGCACAGGGTTGCGGTGCACGCCCTTAGTCAGAATGATTTCGTTGCCCTCCGCTTCGAAGCCAGGACGCCCGGCCACCGTGAATGGAATGCCACCCTGCCCGTGGCTGGGGCCCGAGAGCACCCCACCTCGGCAAAGGCCAGCACCTTGGCCGTAGCAAAGCCAGCCTTCGCAACGGCAATGCCGGTGAGAATAGCAGACTGCGAAATACCCGCCACACCTGCCGTGGGAATGTTGAGCGAGTTGGCAGCCACGTTGGCGTTGATGGCCAAAATCTCCTTCATCAGGTTGATTTCGATTTCGGCAATGGCCACGGCTTTCTTCAAGGCTAGCGCAGCTTGCCCAGCGGCGGACTCCTCCCCAACAGGCTGATGATGGTATCAGTCCCATTCTGCATAGTATCGACTACGGCCAGACGCACCTGCACTTCCTGATCGGCAATAGCTCGCTTGCGCTCCACCTCGGTTTCGGCCGCCTACACCCGCTGCTGGCTCTGGGCTTCCTCTTCGCTGGTGGTGCTGCGGCCGTAGTCCTGCAAGGTCACGATGCGTGAGGCCACCGGCTTTCTCGATAGCCGCCAGGGCCGGTTCGTGCTGGGCCTTGGTGGTCTGCCCGTCGGCGTACTGCTGATTGGTCAAGTTGCCCTGCTGCGCTAAGTGCGTGTCAAGATTCGCTAGTGCCTGCTGAAACTCCAACTCGGCTGTTTGCTTAGTAGCTTCCGCCCGGAGCTTGTCTTCCTGCGCGGCTTGATCCTCTTTGATATGACGGGTATCAATGCCGGCAATAGGAACCATTTGCTGGGCCTGAATAGCCTCGGCTTTCAGGGCAAACTCTTCCTGGCTGCCTTCGCGGGCATGGGTCAGTTGGGTAGCCACAGCGGTTTGCTGGGCTTCGGCAGCTTGCCGGCGTAGATGCTCCAGATGATGGAGCCCTCGGCTTCGCTGCCCACCTTGGTCAGGCTTTCGAGTTGCTTGGTGGCCGCGGCCTGCTCTTTGGTCTGGGCGCGTAGCAGCTCGCTCAGGACCTAGGCCGCTACACCATATTCCTCTTCGCTCTTGGTGCCCGTCTTGAAGTCCTGACATAGTTGCTTCTGCTCGGCGCGCGTTGCGGCAATAGCCGTAGCCAGCTCGGCTTGCTTCTTCCGAACGGCATCACTCTCGGCTTTGAGCTGCTCAGCATTGAAAGTTATCTGAAACAGGAGCTTTTTGGTTTGATCTTTTGCCATATAGGCAAGTTGACCTACAATAAAGCCTCACCAAAAGGCAGAGCTTTAAAACGTCACAAAGTATACCGGAAACGTCACGAAGTTTAAAATTCCGTCGCGCGAGTTGCCCTACTACTCAGTATAGCGCACCGTCGCACCTGGATATTTGTTAGCTATATCCATCAACCAATAAAAGTAATTCTTAGGGTTTGACCCGCTTGAGCTAATGCGAGTAGTTTCAATATCAATACCTGGGCTAATTGCACTCATGTTGGCTGTTAACTTGCCAGATAAAGCTAAGTCACTGGGGCCAAGCGCTACCATTACTGTGACTCTTGCGGTTTCGTTTGCGCTTTTAGGGCCGGTTACAAGGGTAAAAAGCAGTATCCAGTCTTTTGATTGTATACCCCTCGGCAACTAAGATGCTGCCTAACTTTTTAAGAGCTATGGCTGTGCTATAGGGAGGGCAGACCTTACTACAGAATGCGCGCTTTCTTTATTTCCTCCTTCAATTGCTCGAAACTGAAGTGGATTTTAAATAGTACCTTTTCAATAAGTTCTTGTCCCATACAACAACCTAGCTCAAGTAGAAAGCTAGAGCAACCGCGCGCACCTAAAAACGCCGCAAACACGGGGTAAAGCGTCGCGCAAGTTAATAGTAGCAAACTCTTAGCTCAAGCATTAGGGCTAGGTGTATCATTGTTTTGCTATTAAGACGTTTATTAGATTTGTGCAATATAAATAAATTTATTTCATATATTATGTTGACATTGGCATATGATTACATCTAAAAAAGGCACGTACTATCCCGCTTTAACGGGTGTGCGCGCATTAGCCGCCTTGATGGTTTTCTTCTTCCACGACGTCGGAAGTTTAATGCTGGAACCAAATTTTTTAATCCGCTTTCTCTATGAATTAGATTGTGGGGTGTCTATATTTTTTGTGCTCAGTGGTTTCTTGATTACCATTCGCTACCAAGAGAGAATTGAGCCCAGTTGGAGCTGGATAAAAAGCTATTTACGCAACCGGTTTGCACGCATTTACCCCATCTACATTTTGCTTACAGCCATCACGTTTATCGCGTGGTACTTATGGCCCCAAACTGCTTTTTGGCCCTGGTCTAGTTTTACGGGGGTAGATAAGTTGTTCTCCTTAATAACCAATCTTACCCTGACGAGGAGTTTCTTTGAACCCATGAAATTTATTGGGGTAGCTACTGCCTGGACCCTCACGGTAGAAGAAACCTTCTACCTACTGGCTCCCTTCATTCTGCTAACTACTAGCCGTAAATTCGGGGGCTTGCTACTCTGGTTGTTTGGCCTTCTGGGCGTAGGTGTTGGACTTGTCTACATACATCCTTTGTTGCCAGTAGCCCGAGACTACGGTTTCATGGCGTCAATAAACTTTATGCTATCTAGTACCTTTTTTGGTCGATGCAGTGAGTTTCTGTGTGGTATCGGGTTGGCGTGGTGGCTACGCCAAGAAATTCCTACAGGCAAGAAAACTTGGACGGCTACCGGATTACTAAGTCTTCTGCTTTGCATGGGTATCTCTGCCGGTTTCCCGATAGAAAAGTCGATGGGAGGTACCGTAGTGCTGCTCTTTCTGCTTCAGCAATTAGCCCTTCCTCTAAGCGTCTGTCTCTTTTTTGCTGGCCTGTTGCGGGAACAAACCAAGCTCCGCCTGCTTCTGGAAACAAAGTTGTTTGACATTCTTGGGAAAAGCTCTTACATCTTTTATTTATTGCATCTGGGCCTACTAAATGATGTATTCAGCCAGCACATAAGTGGCAACATATGGGTGAGATTAGCTGCCTATACACTTATCTCTATTGCCCTTTATCAGGTAGTAGAAGCCCCCTTGCATAAATGGCTTAAAAGCCCCCAGGTGAGACCTACGCCACGCCCTATGATTACGTTAGCTACTGCAACTCAAAGAAGTTCTATTAACACTCGGTAACTACCAAGCCTACTCGTAGATCAGGCAAATAAGTTCCACCGAGGTTGAAGCAGCATCCGCTTCGTAACTATCGAGTTTGTTTGCGTAAAAAGGGCACCCTCTTGCTCCAGCTACACTAGTTGGAGCTAGTTGAAGTCGACTACCTCAGTGAATAGCAAATGCACCGAGTGCTTGAGCACTAAGGGGCGACGATAGGCCGCAGCCAGATGGGCGCAGTAGCTAGTAGCTGGGCAGCAGGTCGCGCCCAAAGTCCAGCCCGCCGAAGGAGCTGATAAGCGGCCGGATGGTTTCGGTGCTATTCCCGGCGGTCAGCTTGACCAGGCGCGTTGGACCAGTCTGCACCACGAGCCGAGGAGAAGGGCTCTGCTTATCAAATTACTGCTCGACTGACACGGTGCCCACCCGGGCATTATACACGGGTAAGTGCTGCAAGCCATTGGTGCCGGGGCAGTGGCAGCCCACGGTAGTACCAGCGCATCCTGTTTGACTTCCAGCGTGCTATCTGCACACGGTAGCATGCCATCTCCGAGCTCTTTGGCTGATTTGAGGTTGGTGTCGTCCTCTTTCCAGCGGAACCAGTTCAGTTCTGCTGGGCCTGTCGGGAGAGATGAAACAGCCGTGGCGCGGGCTGGCTGGAGTCCACTTTATAGCTCCAGTCGGGCGCATTAGCGACATTCTGCTGCGACGCGGGGCCCGTAGGCGTGATGGTGATGAGGCGCGTGTATGGGGCGGTCTGCTGGGTCAGCCCAAACAAGTCAATGATACCCTTCACGAAGTCCTTTTGGGTCATATCGGGCAACCGATCCTGTACCCACACCCAGGGGAAAACTAGCGGAGCTTCCTGCCTTCAATAACGGTGTAAAAGTTCGTATTGCCGCCCAGTACGTGTGCTTCGAAGCGCTTGCCGGTTTCATGCTGCTCCACGATGGCCACTGCGTTGAGCAGCACCTCGGTAGCGCCGGTTTCCAGCATGCAGGGCAACTGAGTATAGGGCACCTCGGATAGGCTCATACCATGCTGAGCCTGCTGCAAGGTAGTGCACACCTCGGCCGTGTCAGCCAGGGTGAGCGTGTTGCTGTAGTCCGACTGCACGGAGGCAGCTTTAAGAATGTTATTGGCCTGCACGGTCAGGCCTACCCGGCTATCTGTGCTCAAGGGTAGGCGCTGCCCGGCGGTTAGTACGAGGGTAACCGCCATCAGATGCGCGTTAACAGGTTCAGGGGGCCAGCTGCACTTCTACATCGAACTCGGTGCGCGTCTCTAATGAGCTACGGGTAGCAGGGCCCGCTAGTACAGTGACGGGCGTCAGGGTGCCGGCCTCATCCTGTATGTACACCTGCGAGCTGGTGAGCATGGTGCTTAGTCCATCCCACTGGCGGGGTAGCAGATTACCCGCTTGTAGCAGCTGCTTCTGGGCGCCGTGCCGCTGCAGTACCTGGGCCGCGCCACCAGCGGGGAGGAACACGCTACCCGCCTCGGGCGTGGTGGTGTCGTCTATGTCCCCTTCGAACAGCCAGCCTTCCAGGTTGCCGAGCGGGCTGAACCAGCGCTGGTACACGCCCTGGCCTGGGCAGACTGGCCGCAATTGCAGTACAAAGGGCTAGGTAAATACATCCATGGAAGCGAAGGTGCCACCCTACGCGCAGGCGTACAACTGCCTATGCGCGGAAACGTTACGGACCTGCAAAAAGCGTCGCGCAAGTTGCAGAAGGCACAAAAAGCCCCGCCGGAAGGGCAGGGCTTTTTAAGGAACTGGCTAGAAAAGTCTCCTCTTAATCCAGGGTTGAAACCGCTTCTCTAGCAAATAAGATGCCGCGAGCGTGAGTACGAGCAATAGCACACTGCGGAACACAAACGAAGCAGCGGTGCCACTGAACCAATTAATCTGATGAAATAAGGAAATAAAGGGGAAGTGAATTACATAGATTCCATAGCTAATGGCTCCAAATGGAATCATATTGTGGATGAGCCATTGACTTGCCTTTTCCACCACTAGGGAACTAGGCAATAAGAAGAGAAGAGTGCTGACCACATAGCACACTGCGGGTATAACAAGCGCTGCTATTTGGGGCTCATTAGGGTGCTGAACAATGTATTTGAAGGTGTAAAGCGGCAGCAGCTGAAGCATTAGAAGGATCAGCTTCATAGCTCGGTTAGGACGAACGTGAATAAACTGCATCACAATAAAGGCAGCGTATGGCACGGTCAACAAATCAAGTGGCCTAACAATCGCAATAGGCCATCGGGCTACATTAAGCCCAAGCGGGTGCTGCGTAAAGAACTGAGTGAGCTTCTCGCCAATCGTGAGAAAAAGGTTGAAAGGCTCAATGCAGACGAATAGCAGCAAAGCGCTAATCAGCTTCGTATACTGTGGAGGATTCGTTGAGAAATGTACTGTGGCCAGAGCCCAGCCAGTTGACCAGATGGCAAACCCTACGCAATACCTAGATACCAATGCTCCAGTACCCGTAGGGTCTACCGACAAGCACAGTATGCTCAACAGTATGGAGACAATGGCTACCAGCCAAGCACGTGCCCTTAGTATTGATAGCGGGATGAAAAGTAGGTAGAACAATACCTCATGTTGTAATGACCAAAGTGGGTTGTTCTCGAAGATCGTAGGCGTGAGCACATCATTGTTAGCAAATATCAAATGAGCTGCTACTACTTCCCAAGAGTACGAAAAACCAGCTACGGCTAACCCCGCTAACAAGGCAAGAAGGTAGATTGGGTAGATGCGCGTGAATCGTTTTTTAAGATACATTCCTACCTGATTCACACGAAGGGGCTCACGTTGCGAAGCGCCAATTACATACCCTGACAGTAGGAAGAAAACCATTACCGCAAAATGCCCGGGTGCATTAAAAGCAGCGGCACCCGTTGGCATGTAATTAGGGTCTAGCTGAAAGCGATGGAAGATGACATGATGCCAAACAACTAGCAGAGCAGCGACGCCTCGCAAGGCCTCTAACTGAATATTAAACGAAGGCTTGAGCTGGGTTCTATTGGTCATAATAAATAATTGAACCGCAAAACTATTTCAAAAAAAATAGCCCCGCTGTTGGGCGGGGCTATTGTCTAGTAATTACGTATGAATTTCAATGTGCGCTGTATTAGGCTACCTTCTTCAATCGGTAGATTTCCGGCCATTCCGCCTCGGGTGTTTCGTCCCGGTCGAGTAACAGGTAGGGTGGAGAGGGTGTTCCACCCTTTCTTTCAAAACATTAAATTGGGGAATCTAGTGAATAGAAAGTTGATCATTCGAATAGTTGTTTAGTTCCAAAAGTCATCAAGTTATTATATTTATTTTCTCATCAAAAAGCCCCACCGTTGCAGGTGGGGCCTCTGAAGCTCCGGCGGCAGGTTGATGTAGTCGAGAATCTTGCGGTGCTCCTTAAAGTCGTTATTGTTTCCTGGTCGTGCTTGGAGGAGTTGGCGTTGTTTGGTTATCCATTTCACCTTTCCATCTACATGAAGAAGAAACTCTTACACTTTATCCTAGGCCTGCTGAGCCTGGGTTCTTCACTGTAAAGGGCAGGCCACTGGCCTGATTTGGGCCCGTCACTTGCCGCCACGCGTAGGAAGCAATGCTGCCATCGGAATTGGTACCGGAGCCCTGCAGCACCACTTGATTCGTCGGCAACTGAATAACGGTAGCCGTACCAGCGTTGGCAACCGAAATCACGTTTTGAGTAGCAGCCCTCACCATAATCTTCACCGTCGCTTTTTGCACGTTGGCCGCTGCATCGGTGGCCTTCGCCTGCAGCGTAAGCGGCTCGGCCGTAGTGACGGTATACGGGAGCGTATAGGTGTTACCATTTTTAGCTCCCTGGCCCAGGCTGGACCCGGTAGCCTCTTTCAGAAACTCAACATTCGTAACGGCTACGTTATCGGTAGCCGTGGCCGTCAGCGTGAGTTGGGTGCCAACTGGTACCGTAGTACCTGAGACGGGTGCCGTAAAGGTGAAATCGGTGCCTGCATATCATCTGTTGGGGTGGTAGTGGGTGTACTAGTAGGGCTTGAGAACACCAGATGCCAAGCTCCATTTATAAAAGGATACCGGTTATAGGCAAACTGACTTTTAGTATGATAATACTGGTCGTCTTCCTTATAGCTGCCATGCCATTGGCCTTGTCATTGCAATTCATGTAGTCCTTGCCCTTCTGCGGGGTGTAGTTCGGGTCACCCTTCAGGTTTTGGCATAGTACGTAGGCGCCAGCTACCTCATGGTATTCATCGCTAATCTAAGTGTCGCGGTAGATCATTGTTGCTGCCGAGGCTGTTGGCCGGTAGGCCGCCGTAGCGCAGAGCGCTAGTGCCCGCCGGCTGCAGGGAGGCTGGATCATTGGTGAGAGCTATTTGTCGCACCAAGAGGGTAGCCAGTCGCGGGCCGGACATATTCGCCCCGATCTGCAGGGTATTAGTGATAGCCTGGCCAAGTTGGTTCAGCTCGCTTCGTACTTGAGACCCTAGTTCTGTTCAGCATGTGGCAAAAGCGCTAACCTTATTGACAGAGATTGATAGAACTCTGGTAGATCCAATCTGCGGAAAAGGAGTCCGCAAAGTTCTACCACCCAAAGGCGAGAATAAGGCTGCATAGTAGGGCGAAGGTAGCAGCGCATACCCACCATACCCACTTTCCCGACGATTCAGTAGGCGGTTGGTAATAATGTCTCTTTCTACGCTTTAGAGTAAGCATATAGCAGGTTTGGTCTTTATTTTATTTTAAATATAAATCGATAAAAATATAGCGCTGGGTCTAACGAAATGTTTGGTTAGGATATATAGCGTTGAATCGATTGTGAGTAATATTAAGCCGCTACTTTGCCGCAATAAACAACACGCATAACTAATGGGCTATCACCTAGCGGACTATCGCTATTCCTTGGTAAGGGTCTCTTATATAGTATTTTTATAACGCAGTAAGCTTGCCCTGTTATCTATGAAAATACTTATACCCGAACGGCCTACCAGCTCATGGGAAAGGTGCTTTGTATGTGAGCGCCTGCCTTTTACCATTTGTACTAGCATTAGTGTACCTAGCTTGGACTTAGCCGGCCCTGCTGCTAGCTGTACAGAGCAACCAGAATGAAAGCGTTTCAGCTTGGTGCTTAAGCAGCTTCCTTGAGGTGCGTATTCTTATGTAGAAATCTAAAGCCCCTAACAATCGTGTCCAGTTGAGGCTTTTGGGCTATCTATAAGGGTGTGGTGTAATCTATAGTTACTATACTACTATGGCTGTGTACATTAGACAAGCCACGCTGATTCCGACTATTAGGCTAATTACTTGGGCCGCTGATTTCAGATAAGCAATAGGATTTTGCATGTACAACAGAAGCGCGAAGCATAAACTTTTGCGCAACCTACTCTGCAAAGTGATAGGGACATGATAAACTGCAAAATCGGCGACAAGTAAGAAACTCAAGCGTATTGCTAAGCCTGATAATATGGTTGGTTTAGCACCAGCAAACTCCTCTGTACGGGAAGGGCGCTGATGAGCGTTTGGGCTGTAGTAGCTACCTTGGCCGGCGAAACTGTGCTTAGCTGACTATGAAAATTCTGCTCGTTGAAGACGAACCAAAGGTTGCTTCCTTTCTGCATCAGGGCCTCACTGAGCAACAGCACACTGTTGATTTAGCTTTAGAAGGAGTACTAGGTTTGCGACTGGCACTGGCGGGAGGGTACGATCTGATTATTCTGGATACGCTGCTGCCCGGATTGAGTGGCCTAGAGGTTTGCCGGCAGGTGCGGGCGCACGATGCGGGCGTGCCTATTTTGATGCTTACGGCCCTTGGAGAAACCGATGATAAAATTAGGGGCTTGGATGCTGGGGCCGATGACTACTTGGTTAAGCCCTTTGCTTTTCAGGAACTGCTGGCCCGCATCAGGGCGCTGGCGCGCCGCCGCCACGAAGCACCCGCGGCTCAGGCGTTGCTTCGCCTTGCCGATCTAACACTCGACCCCGCCAGTAAGGTAGTGCAGCGGGCGGGGCAGACCATTCAACTCACGGCTCGGGAGTTTGCACTGCTTGAATACCTGTTGCGCCAGCAGGGCCGGGTAGTTTCGCGGGTAGATATTTTGGAGCACGTCTGGGAAACCAACTTCGATACGGGTTCCAATGTCATTGACGTGTACATCAACTTCTTGCGTAAAAAAATTGATAAGGATTTCACTCCCAAGCTTATTCATACGCTGGTAGGCATGGGCTACGTAATGAAGGAAGACTGATACTTGGTGCTGGTGGCGGACTAACGGGCGCCCGCACTGTTCTGCTGTACACCGGCACTTGGCCATCAATTCGCCAACTCACCTCTATCAACCGATTTCATGACTATACGCACCCGTCTGGCGCTGCAGTTTGCGGCTATTCTGGCCGTTACCTTGCTAGTGTTTTCGGTGGTGATTTACTTTTTCACTTACCACTCACGACGGGAGTTCTTTTCCGAAAGCCTTTTTGCCCGCGCCCGCATTGTAGCGCACGTGTATCTCGATGGCACCAACCGCGGCGACGAAGACAGTCAAGCGTCGTACCGGCGCTACCTGCGGCAGTTTTACCGCACCTTGCCCGAAGAAGAAGTGCGCGTATTTGACGCTCAGAACCACGTCGTGTTTCAGGAAGGTCGGCCAGGACAGCAGTCGGATCTGATGCCGTTTCTGGAACAGGTGCGCTATGATGGCCGGGAGGTAGTGTTAGAGTCTGATTACCGGCAAACGGTAGGCCTGCTCTACCGCGATGCACGCCGGGGCGATTTTGTAGTAGTGGCTTCTTCCGTGGATGCCGACAGCCGCCAGAAGCTCAACGATCTTCGCGCGGTTCTTACGAGTGGCCTACTGGCGTCTTTTGTTATTGTCGGTATAGGCGGTTGGTTTTTTGCTGGTCAGGCCTTGCGTCCTATGCAGCGTATTGTGCAGGAGGTAGATAGCATCACGGCTTCTGACCTGCACCGTCGGTTGTCGCAGGCCGATGGGCAGGATGAAGTGTCGTTGCTGGCGGGTCGCTTTAACCGGCTGCTTGATCGGTTGGAAACAGCCTTTGCCGGACAGCGGACCTTTGTGCGTGATGCCTCTCACGAGTTGCGTACCCCGCTTACCGTACTCATCGGGCAGTTGGAAGTAGCCTTGCTGCAGCAGGAGCGCACCCCGCAGCAGTACCGCCAAGTGCTGCAAAGCACCCTGGATGCGGCCCGGCTGCTGAAAGACCTTACCAACGGCTTGCTTCAAATTGCCCGGGCCTCCGACGACCCTTCGCAGGTGCCGCTGACCCTGGTACGCCTTGATGAACTGCTGCTGCAGGCTCACGAAGAGGTGCTGCGCCGCCACCCCACCTGTCGAGTTGATTTGGACTTTAGCGAGCCTATGGGCCCGGCTCGAGTAGCGCCCTACGCTGTGCACGGCAACGAGGCGCTGCTACTTTCTGCTTTCCTGAATATTCTGGAAAATGCCTGCAAGTTCTCGGTAGGACGGAGCGCACCGGTTGTTGCTGCGCTCCGGGGACCAGTAGGGCGGGTGCAGTTGGAAGTGCGCGACCAAGGAGTGGGCATGACGGATTCTGACCGCCGACAGGTGTTTGTGCCCTTCTTCCGGGCCGACGCCGTGCGGAATGTACCGGGCCACGGCATTGGGCTACCGCTCACGGCTAAAATAATGGAGCTGCACGGAGGAGAAGTGCGCGTGGAAAGTGAGTTAGGCCAGGGCACCACCGTGGTACTTGACATGCCCGCCGCCTTAAGTTGATAGGCACATAAAGTAGGGAAGGATATAGCCCTCGGAACCACAGGATACATTATGTTTTATCGGCTGCCAAACAGCGTAATGAATACTATGTATCTACTTAGTAAAGCAATACTTGTGCATGTTTCAAGTAGCTGAAAAAAAAGTGGTTATACATTTTAATTCGCTTTTAACTCTCTTTTAACGCGGGCTTAACAAGCATCAGGTACACTTGCATTACTCCTTGCCTCAAAGGCTAGGTATCGATCCTGTTACTCCCCTCCCGCATGTTAAAATCCCGCCTGGCTTCGTCGGCTAATGCCGCTGCCCCTGCCCCCGCCGGCGCTGCTGGCTATTTTAGCACCCTCGGCCAAGATGCGCCTTCGGGATTGGTAGTATTTCTGGTGGCGCTGCCCCTATGCCTTGGTATTTCGTTGGCTTCGGGGGCGCCTCTGCTAGCCGGCATCATTACGGGCATTGTGGGGGGAGTGCTGGTTTCGTGGGCAAGCGGCTCACAACTCAGCGTGAGCGGTCCGGCGGCTGGCCTGACGGCTATTATGGTGGGAGCCATTCACACGCTAGGCTCATTTGAGGCAGTGCTGGTGGCCACTATGATAGCAGGGGTATTGCAGATAGGCCTAAGCCTAGCCCGTGCCGGTATTATTGGTTTGTACTTTCCTACCTCCGTTATCCGTGGGATGCTGGCCGCCATTGGCCTTATCCTGATTCTTAAGCAAATTCCGCACTTCCTTGGGGCCGATACGGACTACTTCGAGGACATGGACTTCCTGCAGTTTAATGGGCAGAACACGTTTTCGGCAATTGGGGCGGCGGCAAATGCCATCAGCTGGGGCTCGGCCCTAATTGGGGTTATCTCGCTGGCAGTGTTGCTACTGTGGGACAGTAAAGTAACGCGAAACATAAGGGCGTTGCGGCTAGTGCCCGGTGCCCTGATTGTGGTATTACTGTCTATTGGCCTGAATTTCTTGCTGGGCCGCCTAATGCCAGCTCTGCAAGTGCGGCCCGAGCATCTGGTGAAGCTTCCGATTATTACCTCCTTCGACAGCTTAGTGGCGGAACTGCCGCGCCCCGATTGGAGTGCTTTGTCTAGAACGTCTACCTACGTACTGGCCTTTACTATTGCCATTGTGGCTTCTTTGGAGAGCCTTCTGAGCGTAGAAGCTGTGGATAAGCTTGATCCCCACAAGCGTACCACCCCGCCCAACCGGGAGCTGATGGCGCAGGGTACGGGTAACATCGTGGCGGGCTTCTTAGGTGGCCTACCACTCACGGCCGTAATTGTGCGGAGCTCAGCCAACATTAATGCCGGCGCACAAAGCAAAATGTCGGCCTTTATCCACGGCACATTGCTGTTGCTAAGCCTGCTGTTTCTGGCCCCTATGCTGAACTGGATTCCGCTTTCGGCGTTGGCGGCAGTGCTATTGGTTGTAGGGTTTCGCCTGACCAAGCCAGTTCTTTACCGCACTCAGTGGCAGTTGGGGTGGCAGCAGTTCTTGCCCTTCATTGTTACAATTGTGGCCATTCTGTTCACCGATTTGCTCAAGGGTGTAACCATTGGGCTGGCAGTGGGCATTTTCTATATCCTGAAGGCCAACTACGAATCGGCTTTCTTTCTGCACGAAGAGACGCCCCGCCAGGGTGGACATGTGCACCTGAAGCTTGCTGAGCAGGTTTCCTTCCTGAATAAAGCCAGCATTGTCAAAGTCCTGAACTCCCTTCCTGATGGCTCCCATGTGGTGCTAGATGGTACTGGATCGGCTTCAATTGACTACGATGTGCTGGAAGCCATTGAAAATTTTCGCCTCTCCGCCCATGAGCGGAACATCGACCTGGAGTTGCGCGCCATTCCTCAGGTGCAGGTGCTAGGCCACTAAGCTAGGCCATACTACTGGCCAAGCACTAGCTTTCCCACCAGCATCATCTGACGCACTTACTTCCCCTAAACCCACCCCTCAACCAACTTGTGTATGAAAGGCATTGAGCCAATTCTGGAGAATAACCGCAAATGGGTAGATAAGCAGCGCGCTGCCGACCCTCAGTTTTTTGAGCGGCTGGCCGATGGCCAGAAGCCGCGCTACCTGTTCATTGGCTGCTCCGATTCACGCGTGCCCGCTAGCGCCATTACGGGCACCGGCCCCGGCGAAATGTTTGTGCACCGCAACATTGCCAACATGGTAGTGCACACCGACTTCAACCTGCTTTCGGTGCTGCAATACGCCGTAGAAGTGCTGGGCGTGCAGGATATCATGGTGGTAGGCCACTACGGGTGTGGGGGCGTAGCTGCCGCTGCTACCAACAAGCAGTACGGCCTCATTGATGGCTGGCTCACCAACATCCGCGACGTAATTCGGGTCCACGAAACGGAGTTTTTACGCATCAAGGATGAGGAGCAGCGCCTGCGCCGCCTAGTAGAGCTAAACGTGATTGAGCAGGTGCGCAACCTAGCCAAAACCAACATCATCCAGAACGCCTGGAAAACGGCTAACCCGCCCCGTCTGCACGGCCTAGTGTATGATATCAAAGAAGGCCTGCTGAAGGACTTGGAAGTGGAAGGCGCCCAGCTAACGGAGCTAGCCCACATCTACAGCACCGAAATTGCGGCTCACGCCGAGAAGGTGCTGGAAGAGCAAGTAGGTCAGGAAGTAACAGAAAACCGTCCGTCGTTGCTGCCTTCTAAGGAAGCAGCCAGGGAAGAGAAAAAAGCAGAAAAGAGCGAGGAAAAGCAGCTGAATAAAGTCAGCTAGGCCTAGTCGTCTCACCAATATCATCGGGCGTAGTCTGAGGGGAGTGCGCCTTCGATGTGTGGAACCGCCGCAACCCTTTGGGTGCGGTGGTTTTTTGCATTTTAAGGGTGGTATATCGTAGCGCTTGTACCATTTGGAAAAATCCGCAACAAAAAAGGCCGACTTTCTCAGACAGGAAAGGCGGCCTTCTTCAAAGCAACAAGTGGTTATTTCACCGTGCCTGCGAGTTTCGAGTAGGAGAGGGCTTCAAGCGTAATGCCCGTGGTTGAGCGGAGCGTAAGCTGAGTGAAGGGCTGCTTGGGAAAGAAAATTTCCGTCATGGTGGTCAGGCCTCCGTCGGCGAATAGCTCTACGGAAGTGACATCGAAGAGCAATGTAAGGTCGGCGGCCGGCGAGGTAGCAAGGCGAGGCCCGGAGTGGCGCCCAGCAAATGTGGAGCTGAAACCCGAAAGGCCGGCTTTGCTACGGTCGATGTAGTACTGGTTCGCCTGTTTATCGTAGCCAATGACCAACTCTTCGCCGCCCGCATTAGATAGCACTACGGCAACGTCTTGCAACTGCTTGGTGTTGAGCTTGAGCTGAAACTGAGGGGTAGTGAGCTTGATCTTGTCAGACAGCGCTAGCTCCGGTTTTACCGTCAGATTTTTCAGGGTTTGGGCGGGCTGGGCCAGCTTAGCAACTTCAGGGGACGGGGTTGAAGCAAGGTAAATTTCAGAGCCTACCTGCTTCAGGGCTAGGTCGCGCGGGGCCGTCATGGCGCTGCGCCAGGGCGAGGTGGGCACCTGGTTGGCGTATTCCCAGTTACTCATCCAGCCCAGGAAAATTTTGCGGGCGCCGGTGTTGCCCCAGGTTACGCCGGCGTAGTCGTCCTTGCCCCAGTCAATCCACTTTTGCGTTGCGGTTTGGGGCGTGAAGGTTTTGCCGTCGAACTGGCCTACGAAGTACTGCGTAGCCGAGCCGCCGTTGGGTCCACCGGGGTTGATGCTCACCAGCAGCACCCAGTAGGTTTTGCCGTTGAGCGTGAGTGGAAACAGGTCGGGGCACTCCCACACGCCGCCGTGGGCGCCTAGCTTCTCGCCAAACTCACTAAGCTTGGTCCACTCCTTCAGGTTGGGGGAGGAGTAGAATGTGATACGGTCTTTGGTGGCTAGCGTCATTACCCACTTGTTGGCCGCCGTGTTCCAACTCACTTTCGGGTCGCGGAAATCCTGAATGCCGGGGTTGGGCAGCACGGGGTTGCCCTCGTACTTCGTCCAGGTTTTGCCTTCGTCGAGGCTGTAGGCCAGGCTTTGGTACTGGTGCTTCTGGGTACCTTTCTTTTCCTCGTCGGGATTGTGATGGGTGAAAATAGCTACCAGGGGCACCTGCCCATTCTTGCCGAAGCCCGAGGTGTTTTTCTCATCGAGCACGGCGCTGCCCGAGAAAATCATTCCCAGCTTATCCGGAAACAGGGCAATGGGTTGCTCCTTCCAGTTCACCAAGTCTTGGCTGGTAGCGTGGCCCCAGTGCATGGGCCCCCATACCATTGCCTCAGGGTAATGTTGGAAGAACAGGTGGTAGGTGCCTTTGTAGTACACCATACCGTTGGGGTCGTTCATCCAGTGGGCGGCGGGCGTGAAGTGGTAAGCCGGCCGGTATTGCGGCGTGGCCGGCGGCACTGGTTTAGCAGGCTGCGACTGGCCTAGGACCGTGAAGCTGGCCAGGGAAAGGGCCAGAAGAAGAGCGTTTTTCATACGGGTGGGAAGAGGTAAGCAGCAAACAGGCCAGCTATGTGACTGCTGAGAGAAGCGAATTAGCTTTATCTAAAGCGTTACCGAAGCGACTGTGGTCTATTAGGATTGCCTCACAGTTTACTGGTGAAGGAAGCGTAGGTGAGCTTCTGCACGACAAAATTGCCGTTGGAGCGCAGTTTGAGTGTACTAAGAGGTTGGGTAGGAAAAAATAGCGCTGTCATTACTGTCAGGCCTTGATCGGCAAACAGCTCCACGGAACCGGCATCAAAGAGCAGAATCAGGTCTGCCGTCGTCGTGTTAGCAAATCGTGGGGCCGTGTGGCGAGAAGCAAACTTGTCGCTGAAACTGCTTTGCCCGGCTTTGGTGCGGTCGATGTAGTACTGCTTGGCCTGTGCATCGTAGCCCAGCACCAGCTCTTCGCCTTTGCTATTCGAGAATACCAGCGAGAAGTCGGTGAGCTGCTGAGTAGTAAGCTTTAGCTCATACTTATCGCCGACGGGCTTGAGCTTAGGAGTCAGATCGACTTCCTGGCTTACAGTTACGTTTGGCAGCGTAATCGGCGCCTGAAAAGCGGCAGCTACTTCCTGTACCGGTTGCGAGGCCAATAAGAGCTGGTTGCCTACCTGCCGCAACGCTAATTCACGAGGAGCGGTCATGGCGCTGCGCCAGGGCGAGGTAGGCAAGGCACTGGCGTACTGCAGGTTCGTCATCCAACCTATGAAAATTCGGCGGTTGCCAGTGTTATTCCAGGTTACGCCGGCGTAGTTATCGGGGCCATAGTCGAGCCACTTGGTGTCGGTGGAAAGCGGCGTGAAGGTTTTGCCGTCGAACTGGCCTATAAAGTATTGCGTGTTTCTGCCGCCGTTATTCAGGTTCACGGTCAGCACCCAATAACTTTTGCCGTTGAGAGTGAGCGGATATAAATCGGGGCATTCCCACACGCTACTATGTACGCCCACTTTTTCGCCAAACTCACTGAGCTTGGTCCAATTCTTCAAGTTAGGAGAGCCATAAAAGTTGATGCGGTCCTGAGCTGCTAGCGTCATAACCCATTGCTTGCTGGCTTCGTGCCAGCTCACTTTCGGGTCGCGGAAATCCCGTATGCCGGGGTTGGGTAGCACCGGGTTGCCAGCATATTTGGTCCACATATTACCAGCGTCGGTGCTATATGCTAGGCTCTGATACTCAAACTTATTCTGTCCGTTCTTCTCAGCTTTAGGGTTATGATGAGTGAAGATGGCCACTATGGCATTCTTGCCGAAGCCCGCCGTGTTGTTGGCATCTACCACCGCGCTGCCCGAGAAAATATAGCCTAGGCTATCCGGAAACAAAGCAATAGGTTTCTCCTGCCAGTTTACTAGGTTGGTACTTGTTGCATGGCCCCAGTGCATAGGGCCCCATACCATTGCCTCAGGGTAATGCTGAAAGAACAGGTGGTAGGTGCCTTTGTAGTACACTATGCCGTTGGGGTCGTTCATCCAGTGGGCGGCGGGCGTGAAGTGGTAAGCTGGCCGGTATTGCGGCGTGGCCGGCGGCACCGGCTTGGGCTGCGACTGGCCTAGGGCCGTGAAGCTGGACAGGGAGAAAGCTAGGAAAAGAGCTTTTTTCATACGGGTGGGAAGAGAAGAAAAGAACCTGTACTAGCAGAGAAGCAGCTACTGGTCTAGGCCACTTGTGTGGCCAGCAGTTCGGTTACATCAGTTTCTGAGAAGGCCGGTGTGGCACCCAAATGCGTGGCCACTAAGGCGCCGGTAGCGCAGGCAAAGCGCAGGGCTTCGCCAGGCTCGGTGCCAGATAGCCAGCCTTTGAGCAGCGCCGCCAGAAACGAGTCGCCACTGCCGATGGTGTCTTTCACTTCCACGGCCACGCCGGGCGCGCGGTAAAGCTGGCCGTTGGTCCAGAGCAGCGCACCATCGGCCCCGCAGGTGACGCACACTGCTTGCAGGTCGAAGCGGGTAGCCAGCCATTGCATGGCGGCGGGCTTGTCGGTCTCTTCGCCAAACCACGCCATAATCTCGGCCAACTCGTGGTGATTCATCTTCACCAGATTGGCTTTTTCGAGCAGGTATTTCACTACCTCCTTGCTGTAGTGCGGGGGGCGCATGTTCACGTCGAAGACCTTGAAGCGGGCATGTTCCAGCAGGCGGTACAGCGTTTCGCGGGTGGCCGTCTGGCGAGCGGCCAGGCTCCCGAAGACGAACATGTCAGCTTCCGCCACCAGCTTTTCCAGGGCGCTATCATACTGGATGTAGTCCCAGGCCACGGGCTGCACAATCTTGTAGGTTACCTCGTTAGCGTCGTCTACGTTGGCTTTTACTACGCCTGTGAGGTGGGTTTTGCCATGCTGCACGAAGTCGGTGCGCAAGCCTTTTGATTCAATAAATTCAAGCAGTTCCGTTCCCAAATCATCATCGCCCACGCGGCTGATGAGGTCGGCGGACAGGCCTAGCTGGTGTACGTGCACGGCTACGTTGAAGGGAGCTCCGCCCGGCTGTTTACCCGAGGGCAGCACGTCCCACAGCACTTCGCCGTAACAAACAACGGCTGGGGTCTTGGGGTCTTGGGGTTTTAGGGTCATGAGTTGGAAAGTTGGAGCTGGGGAATGGGGTCTTAGGGACTTGGGGCTTAGGATCTTGGATATGGCTCTCTCACATCTTGATGTCGTGCGGAACGTCATCCAAGACCCTAAGTCCCCAATCTCATAAGTCCCTAATGAATGACCAGCGTTTTTTCGAGTTGCTCCAGGGAGGTACCCTTGGTTTCGGGCATCAGGCGCCACACGTAGAGCAGTTGGAGCACCATCATGGCGCAGAAGAACGCGAAGGTGTGGCCGCCACCCAGCTTCTCAGCGAGGTATGGAAAGGTGAAGGCAATGATGGCGGCCATAACCCAGTGTGTGGAGGAGCCCAGCGCTTGGCCTTTAGCGCGCACCGTGTTGGGGAAGATTTCAGAAATGAACACCCAGATAACCGCGCCCTGCGAGAAGGCGAAAAAGGCGATGTAGACGAACAGCAGCACGGGTACCAGCATGCCGCCTAACGCCCCAAAGTTCTCGGTGTAAAAAGCCCACGACACCAGGCCTAGCGTAGCAATGACCCCGTACGAGCCGATGAGCATGAGCTGGCGCCGGCCTACGCGGTCAATAAACTGACGGGCCAGCAGCGTGAAGATGAAGTTCACGAGGCCCAGCCCAGCCGACGACAGTAGGGCCGACCCTTTGCCTAGGCCAGTCATTTCAAAGATGCGCGGGGCGAAGTAGATGATGGCGTTGATGCCCGACACTTGGTTGAACACCGCAAACAGTACGGCCAGCATTACCGGAGTCCTGTACTGCTTGGCGAACAACGAGCGGCCCCCCACCTGGGCTTCGTCGGTGGCGTTGGTGGTCAGGATGCTGGTTACGTCTTCGTCGGCAGAGGTGGGGTTGATGAGGTGCAGAATCCGGCGGCCTTCTTCTACCCGGCCGCGGCCAATAAGCCAGCGGGGACTTTCCGGCACCCGAAACAGTAGCCCAAAGAACAGCGCCGCCGGCACCACCTGCACGCCCAACATCCAGCGCCAATCTTGCTCGCCCACACCCGTAAGGAGGTAGTTGGAGAGGTAGGCCACCAGAATGCCCAGCACAATATTGAACTGGAACATGCTCACCATACGCCCCCTTGACTCGCGCGGCGACACTTCCGAGATGTACAAAGGCGCCGTAACCGACGATGCTCCCACACCTAGGCCACCTAAAAAGCGGAACACCACAAACGCCATCCAACTGTGCGTAAGGGCCGCGCCCAGCGCCGACACAAAGTAGAGGACCGCAATCCAGATCAGGGTTTGGCGGCGGCCCAGCTTATCAGACGGAATGCCGCCGAAGATGGCTCCGAACACGGTGCCAATTAGGGCAATGGAGATAGTGAAGCCGTGCTCTACGGGGCTCAGGCTCCAAACCTGCTGAATGGCTTTTTCGGCGCCCGAAATCACGGCCGTATCAAAACCGAACAGGAAGCCGCCTAGCGCTACCACCAATGACCAGAAGTAAACGTTGCTATTTTTCACAGCGGAAAATTCAAGGGTGAAATTGTATAGTAGTGAAGGTGTAAAGTAGTGAAATGGTGGGTGTAACGTGTCACTGGCCTAGACGGCGCTACTGGCACACGGCACGTAAGCAGAACCTCAAACTCACCAGTTCACTACTTCACAAGCTCACCTCTACCAGCCAGGGTTCTGCTTGTACAGGCCCTTGCTGAAATTGATTTGGTTGAGCGGAATGGGCAGGTATTCGTCGCGGCCCTTCGTGAAGCGGGCTTCCCGCAGGTACAGTCGCTTGGTCTTTTCCTTGTCGAAGTAGGTATTCAGGTAGTCGCCAGCAATGCCCCAGCGCACCAGGTCGAAGAAGCGCTGGCCTTCCATAGCAAACTCCAGGCGGCGCTCAAAACGCAGGGCCTCGCGGGCGTACTGCTGGTTCCACTGCCCCGCCGAGTACAGCCCAATCTTGTAGTTGGAAATGTTGGCGCCGGTGGCAGTTTTCAGGCGGGCGGTGCTGTTTTGGGCGCGCTGCCGAATCTGGTTGACGATGGGCAGAGCTTCCGAGGCGCGGTTCAGCTCAATCAGGGCCTCTGCCTTCCACAGCAGTACATCAGCAAACCGAATGATGGCCCAGTTCTTCGAGGAACTCATGAAGGGCGGCGTCTTCTGGAAGCTCGGGTCGGAGGGTAGCACGTTTTCCTTCATCGACATGTACACGCCGTAGGTGTTCTGGTCGCGCAGCCACGAGGTTTCAAACACGAACGTAGGCGCGTACTTGTAGGGGTGCGACGGGATGCCTACCGTGTGGTCGAGGCGGGGGTCAACGGTATTCGTCTGGAAGTCAGTGGGCGTGCTGAGGTCGGAATTGTTGAACGTGGTGAACAGGGGCAGGCCCTGGGCATCCGTCTTGTAGGCATTCACCAGGTTCTGGCTGGGCTGATGGAATCCGCAGCAGCCGTAGTCCGGGTTCATGGGGTAGTTGAGCTGATTGCCGCGGTCGGTTCGACCCTTAGGCGTGCCATCGTTGCGCGAGAACTGAATGGCGAACACCGACTCCACACCATTGTCGCCGGCCGTGAGGAAGTTGGTGGCGTAGTCGGGGTGCAGGGAGTACTTGCCCGAGGCAATCACCTGGTTGGTCAGGCTCACGACCTCCTGCAGCTTGGTCTGGTCTACTGACGTCACGGCGTGGTTGTCATTCTGCACGTAGGCCTGGTAGAGGAGGGTCTTGGCTAGGTAGGCCTGGGCCGCCGACTTCGTAGCCCGCCCCGTTTCGGGCTGAGTTTCGGGTAGGTTGGCTACCGCAAACCGGAAGTCGTCGGCAATCTTAGTCCAGAGCGCATCACTGCTCAGGTCCACGTTTGATACCTCGCCGTACTTATCGGTAGGCACGGTTTGGTCAATGTACGGTACCCGGTTAAACAGCTCCTTCAGCAGGAAATAGTAGTGGCCGCGCAGGAACCGCACCTCACCCTGGCGCACGGCCTTGGTGGGCATAGCGGCGGCATCTACCGCATCGAGGCGGCGCAGGGCATCGTTGCAGCGCGACACACCGATGTAAATCAAGAACCACAATTCATCAGTATTGCCGACATCGACGCGGTTGAAGGTGAAGGTCTCGTAGAAGTGGAAAGCGTCGACGTCGGCGGTGCCGTTGCCGCCTTTGTAGGCGTCGCCGGCGCGCACGTTGCCGTAGGGCCACATGGAGGTATAGGGGGCACGGTACACGTCGTTGCCGAGCTGAGAATAGGCAGCAATAACCTGCTTTTCAATGTTGGCGGGCGTGTTCAACTGGTCGTCGCTGAGGGCGCCGGTAGGGGCCACATCCAGGAACTTGTTGTCGTTGCAGCCAGAAGCAAATGCGAGTAGCGACAGGGCCAACACGCTGGTTTTGATGATTTTCATGGGAATAGCGCGGGCGGGTGGTTAGAAGGAAACGTTGAGGCCGGTGGTGAAAATGCGCGGCAGCGGGTACTGGTAGTTGGTCACCTCGGGGTCGGCGCCGGTGTACTCTTTGCTCTTGACCGTGAAAATGTTCTGGCCCTGCACGTAGAGGCGCACGCCCTGCAGCTTAAATCGGCTCACTAGGCCACTCGGCAGCGAGTAACCCACCTGCACGTTGCGCAGCTTCATGTAGGAAGCGTTTTCGATGAAGTAGGTGGAAGAGCGCCCCTCGTTGTTGGTGTTGATGAGCGTAGCGGCCGGAATAGTAGAGCCGGTGTTAGTCGGCGTCCAGGCATTCAGTAGGCGCTGGCCCCAGTTTTCGCCCGACGCCAGCGATGAAAAATCCGTCCGGAATTTGGCGTTGTTGAAAGCGTACAAGCCCTGCACACCCTGGAAGAACACCTGCACATCGAAGCCCTTGTAGCCCGCGTTCAGGTTGAGGCCGTAGTTGAAATCAGGCACGCCTTCCGTAATCCAGGTCTGGTCGAAGTTGTCCACTTTGCCGTCGCCGTTCAGGTCTCTGTAGCGGATGCGGCCGGGGGCGGCTCCTACTTGCGTGGGGCCTTCGCCCACCTGCGCCGCGTTCTGGTACAAGCCATCGGCCACGTAGCCGTATACCGCGTTGATGGAGTGGCCTAGGCGGGTTACATCCTGGCCGTTGCCGCCGTAGGCGTTGATTACTTCATCGGGGAGGTAGGTGAGCTTGTTGCGGTAGGTGGAGAGGTTGCCCGTGATGCCGTAGGTCAGGCCGTTGGCTAGCTCACTCTGGTAGCTGAGCAGGAACTCCCAGCCTTTGTTCTGGATGGAGGCCCCGTTCACGAACTGGTCGCCGCCTTCGCCCACCACAGCCAGGTAGGGTAGGTTCACCAGAATGTCTTTGCTGTTCTTAACGAAGTAGTCAACCGAGCCCGAGAGCTTGTTTTGGAAGAAACCAAAGTCGACGCCCACGTTGGTTTGGGTGGTGGTTTCCCACTTCAGGCCGGGATTAGGGCGTTGCACCCGGCGGTAGCCCGAAGGCAAGTTGGTGTCGTTGCCGTAGATGTCGTAGGCCGTACCCCGGTCGTACTCAAAGTTGGGGTCGATAGTACCCAGTAACGACTGGTACAGGCCCCGCGAGGCGAAGTTGGCAATGTCCTGATTGCCCGTCTGGCCCCAACCAGCGCGCAGTTTCAAATCAGAGAGGAAGGGCACGGCGTCTTTCAGGAAGCCTTCCTCACTCAGGCGCCAGCCAGCCGAAAGGGCCGGGAACACCCCAAACCGCTCGTTTTCACCAAAGCGCGAAGAACCGTCGCGGCGGATGGTGGCCGAGAGCAGGTAGCGGTCGGCGAAGGAGTAGTTGACTTTGCCGAAGTAGGAAGCCAGGCGGTAGGCCGTGGCGCCGCCGCCATTGTCTTTGTTGGCGGCCCCGGCATCGAGGTAAGCGTAGCTAGGGTCTTCGCTGGCGAAGTTGGTGCGGGAGGCGTAGCTGCTCTCATCGTAGTAGCTGATGCGCTCGGTGCCGGCCACGAAGCCCAACTGGTGCTTGCCGGCCAGCGTCATGTCGTAGTTCAGCGTGTTCTGCCACACCCAGTTACCCCAGAACCGGTTGTTGTCGGTTACGCGGTTATTGGCCTCGGAAAGAAAGCCGGCCTTGTAGGTCTTGTAGATCTGACGATACTTGAACAGGCTGTAGTCGATGCCAAAGCTGGTGCGCAGGTGTAGGCCTTTCAGAATCTCCGCATCAGCAAACAGGTTGCCGAACACCCGGCCCGTGTTGGAGCGGTTTTGCTTGTTATCCGTGAGTAGGCGCAGCGGGTTGTCCCGGTCGCTCATACCCGCTACGGGGCCACCCCAACCCGCTCCGTCCACGGTACGCACCGGCACAATGGAGGGCAGCTGCGTGGTCCGGTCGCGCACCAGGTTCAGGTCAAACTCGGCGCGTTGCGACTTCACAATAGTTAGATTTTCGCCCACTTTCAGCTTGCCCTCCAGGAAGTTGTAGTCGGAGTTGAGGCGGGCCGTCATGCGGTCGAAGCTGGTGTGCTTCAGGGTGCCGCTGTTGTCGTAATAGTTCAGGGAGAACAGGGCGCCGCCCCGCTCGCTGCCGCTACTTAGGCTCAGGTTGTAGCTTTGAATCAGGGCGTTCTGCTGGGTTTCCTTGAACCAGTCGGTGTCCGAAGCGCGCTGGGTTTTGTCGGCGTCGATGAACTCCGGCACCGTCACGCCATCCAGCACTAACTGGCCGCCAGCGTCGCGGTGGGTCTGGAAGTTGTAGTAGGGCAGACTGGGCACGGTACCGTCGTTGATGGCGGCCTGGCCGTACACGCGGCCGTAGTCGAGGGTGTTGAGCAGCTTGATGTGCGGCCCCGGCTGCTGCACGCTGAAGAAGGTCGAGAAGTCAACCCGCGTAGCGCCTTTCTTGGCTTTCTTCGTCGTAATGATGATAACGCCGTTGCCAGCGCGTGAGCCGTAGATGCTAGCCGCCGAGGCATCTTTCAACACCTGAATCGACTCAATATCGTTCTGGTTAATTTGGTTGATGCCCTCCTTGGTTGGGATGCCGTCGATAACGTAGAGCGGATCGTTGTTGCCGAGCGTGCCAATGCCCCGGATGCGTACGGTAGCCGCGCTGCCCGGCGCGCCGTCGGTGTTGATTTGCACACCGGGTACGCGGCCCTGCAAGTTGCGGGTCACGTCGTTGGAGGCCATGTCCTTGATTTCCTCTGTCTTCACCACGGCCACGGCGCCGGTCAGGTCGGCCTTGCGCTGGGTCTGGTAGCCGGTTACCACTACCTCATCTAGGGCCGCCGCATCGGGGGCCAGCGTGATGGTGAAATTGCCGCTCGCCACCGCCACCTCCTGCGACTTATAGCCCACGAAGGAGATGAAGAGGGTCGTAACATTATCGGGCACCGAGAGCGTGAAGTTGCCATCGTTATCGGTGGAGGTGCCCAGGGCGGTACCTTTAGCCACCACCGTTACGCCGGGCATCCCAACGCCTTTCTCATCAAGCACGCGGCCCTTTACGGGCACATCGGCGAGGGTAGCCACGGAGGCTCCAGAGTGGCCTAGCGCTGCGGCTTGCGTGGGCGTGGCCACGGCCAGCGGCAGGGCGGAGAGCAACGTCAGGCCAGCAGCCCGGCGCAGCAGGGGTACAGTGTGTTTCATGTGGGAATTGGAAAAGGAAAGTGTGGGATGATGCAGGCGGAGACTGGCCTAGGGAAGAGCCAGCGGGTTACCCGTTTGGGAGGCGGGTAGTACTCACTCCAAAAGCCCCGCCGCCCTAGCGGCCCTTGGGTTTAGCAGCTACAACGCAGGGGCAGCTGGCGGCGGGACTTGAAGTATCGGGCTGGGATGTAGCGCCGAGGACTGGTTCAAATATCCAGCGTTACCTCGGCCAGAGCTTGCTCTATTCGCTCAAACTCTTGCACTATTGAATCAACTTTTATTTGTAATGTATATAATTGATAATGAGTATGTTATGGCTTATGGTGAATTTTCCTTAAACGTCCCGACTTTCACTTCTGATACCCTATTTTAAAAATTGATACCTGTGGGTAAGCTGCCTTGTCACCAAAACGAAAGGGCTGCACCGGCCCCTCACACGAGGAAGCCGACGCAGCCCTTAGAGGGATGACAGAAGGAGTGGCCTAGCCGGCCGTGGTGTGCATGGCCCGGAACTCGGAGGGCGACACTTGATAGCGCGCTTTGAAGCTGGTGGAGAAATATGAGGGCGAGGAGAAACCCAACTGGTAGGCCACTTCAGCAATAGTCAATTCGTCATCGAGGAGCAGTTGCCGGGCCTTGGTAAGTCGGATGCCCTGAATGAAATCGGTAACGCCAGTGCCCAGTACAGCCTTCACCTTGCGGTAGAGCTGCACCCTTGAAATACCGAGGCTGCGCGCCACGTCTTCCACGCTTAAATCGGAGCGGTTCAGGTTGGCCTCCACAATGGCCGTGAGGTCGGCCAGAAACTTCTGATCGACGCGTTGCGGGGCCACGGTGGCGGTATCCACGGAAAGCTCCCGCCGGAAATGCTCGCGCTGCTTTTCGCGGTTGGCGAGCAAGGTGCGCAGGCTTTCGAGCAGAAAGGTGGGGTTAAAGGGCTTGGTAAGGTATAAGTCGGCGCCAGCCTGCACGCCCTCCACTTGCTGCTCGGGCGCATTGCGGGCCGTGAGTAGCACCACCGGAATGTGGGAAGTACGCCAGTCGCCCTTGAGTTGGGCTACCACTTCTAGGCCACTCAGTTCCGGCAGCATCACATCGCAAATAATCAAGTCGGGAATAGATTCGGCTGCCAGTCGTAGGCCAGTGGCGCCATCAAATGCTGTGTTCACCTGGAAGTACGGCTGCAGCTTCTGGGTCAGGAAGGCATTGACTTCGGGGTTATCCTCAATGACCAACACTAAGGCCTCGCTCGTGACGCCCGAAGCTAGGCTAAGCACGGCCTCATTTGCAGGGGCGGGCGGCATAATTCCTTCCTCCAGCGCGAAGGCCGGGGAGGCCACCACGGGGGCACTAGCGGAGCGCAGGGCGGCGGGCAGCTCCAGGGGCAGCGACACCACAAAGGTGCTGCCCTTGCCGGGCTGACTAGTGAAGCTGAGTTGTCCCTGGTGCAGGCGGGTGAGGCCTAACGCAAGAGCCAGACCCATGCCCGAGCCTTTCGAAACGGATTGCTGACCTTGGTAAAACCACTCAAAAATGTGGGCTTTGTCTTCATCGGAAATGCCGCGGCCATCGTCCTCCACGCTCACCCGCACCAAACGCTCGGCGGGCACCGGCTGTATGCTGACGGTGATGTGGCCGCGGTCGGGCGTGAACTTGAGGGCATTGCTGAGCAGGTTGAAGAACACTTTATCGAGGATGTTCACATCAAACCACAGCGGAATAACTGGCTCAGCGGGCAGGAACCGCAAGCTGATACCGCGCTGCCGGGCGGGCCGCTCAAACACGTCCATAATCTCGCGCACAAAAGCTACCAGGTTGCCCTCAGTGGCGCGCACCGGCATCTTGCCCACGTCAATCTTGCGGAAATCCATGAGCTGGTTCACCAGTTGCAGCAGGCGCTGGGCGTTGCGCCGGATCAGGCTCAGGTCGTGGCGCTGGGCGGCGGGCAGCTCGGGGCCACTGGTTAGCATTTCCTCCACGGGCCCCAGGATGAGGGTAAGCGGAGTGCGCAGCTCGTGGGAGAAGTTGGTGAAGAAGCGCAGCTTGGCTTCCGTTTCTACGCGGGCCCGCTCGGCAAACTCTTGAATCTGGTTGCGCTGCGACAAGATTTCCTGGTTCTGCTCACCCAGCTGCCGGTTGATGCGCCGATTGGCTCGGAAGGCGCGCCACACCAACAGGCCTAGCACGGCGGCGCCCAGCAGCGCCGCGGCCAACACGTACAGCACCGTTTGCTGGCTGGCGTACGTGTCGCGCTGCTGCTGCAGGAGCCGCTGCTGACGCTGAATGTCCTGTTGCTGACTGGTGAGCTTTTCGGTTTGCAGTTTCATAGTCAGCACGTTGGTCGAGTCAATGACCATGGTGCTGAGCGTGTTTTCCTTTTCGTAGGCCTGTTTGTGCAGAATTTTCATGGCCGTCCGGATGGCTTCTTCGCCGCCGGGCGGATAGAGCATGGTAGCACTCAGCACGCCATCCTGCACAAACTGCAGGCCGCCATGGGGGCCGGGCAAGCCATCCACGCCAATCACCTTAATGCGCCCATCGAGCCCCAACTGCTTGCACACCTGGTAGGCCCCCAAGGCCATGCGGTCATTGTGCGCGAAGATGAGGTTGATGTCGGGGTGCTGGCGCAGGACGGCGGGCAGGCGCTGCATTACGGAAGGGCGCTTCCAGTCGCCGTGCACTTGCGCCACCAGGTGTAGGCCAGGGTAGGCGGCTAAGGCCTGCGCAAAGCCCCGGTGCCGGTCGAGGGCAGGCGAGGCACCGGGTGCGCCCATCACTTCCAGTACATTGCCGCGGCCTTCCAGCAGGTTGCCCACGTAGTTGCCGGCGGCCTTGCCTACCTCCAGGTTATTGCCACCCACATAGGCCGTGTAGAGCTTGGATGTAGTGCGCCGGTCCAGAATGACCACCGGAATGCCCCGGTTAAAGGCTTCCTCCACAATGGGCGTCACGGGCTCGGCCTCATTGGCCGACACGATGAGCAGGTCTACTTTCTCATTAAGGAACTCCCGGATCTGCTTTTCCTGCAGCCGGCTGTCGTCGTGGGCATCTTTGATGCGGAAGCGTACCTCCGGGTAAAAGCTCAACTCTTTCTGCATGCCCGCCAGCATGGCCTGGCGCCACGCGTCGCCGTTGGTGCACTGCGAGAAGCCAATGGTGTACTTGGGCGGTGGGGTGGAGGGGGAGCAGCCCACCAGCCACAGCACGAGGCCGCACAGTAGGCCACAACTTCTCAAACGTGCGGATAGGGGCAGAAAGCAAGACATGGGAAATGACAGTACGATTAGCCAAGTTTCACATTTCTTCGCAATAAGCGGATGAGGTTACCTTTCTAGCTTCCAGATCACCCAACTATAGCGCATAAATTCCTGTTTTTATCCGAGGGACGCCCCCGCATATTCGCCGTATCTTTGTATTCCTATGGCAAGTCCAGACCGTATTTCCCAGACCCTACTCCGCCACGAGCTGCGCCAGACGCCCGTGCGCCGGGCCGTATTGCAAACGTTGCTCGATTCATCCTTTGCTCTCTCGGGCCATGAGATTGAGCAGCAGATTGGGGGTGAAACCGACCGGATTACCCTCTACCGCACGCTAAAAACCTTTGAGGAAAGCGGCCTGATCCACCGGGTTATCGACACCAGCGACACCGTGCGCTACGCTGCCTGCTCCATTGAGTGCAGCGCCCACGAGCACTTCGACAACCACGTGCATTTCAAGTGCACCAACTGCCAGCACATCTACTGCCTTAACCAAGTAGCCATTCCGGCCGTGACGCTGCCCGCGAAGTTTGAGGCCAAAACCCGCGACTATCTGCTGGCCGGCGTGTGCCGGGAGTGCCAGCCGGAGTAGCGAGTTGGCGTGGCTTAGCGGCACTGCCGCCCCAGCGGGGGCGTGAGAATACCGGCGTAATTCGCAACTTGGGCCGTATGCGGCTATCTTTTCGTTTTCTTGAACCAGCAAAGCGCAAACTTTATGGTTCGCGCTTTTTTCTGGTGTTCCTGCTGGTAGTGGTTGTGCAAAACGCTGGGGCGCAAGTGCCCGCGGCGCTGGTGGGCCGCTGGACCCTTAAGCAGATAACCTTCGAAGCCCGTAGGCCACTGCCTGATTCGTTGCAGCAGAAGCTATTCTACAGCCCCGCTGGCGAAACCAACGCTGCCGTGAAGGAGGGCACCCTTACCGTGCAAGTGGAGTACCGGGCCGATGGCACGTACGACTATGAGATGATCAGGGACAAGCAGCCCTTCTATACCGAGCGGGGGCGCTATGAGGTAAAAAACGGGTTGCTTACCAGCTACAGCACTACCTCCGACAGCAACGCCCCCAGCCTCGATACGCAGGCAATTGTGAAGCTCACGCGCAACGTGCTGCAAGTAGAGTTTCCCATCTGGAAGCCAGAGCAAAAGGTATTTCAGCAAATCCGCTACGTGCGAGTAGCTGCGCGCTAGTGGCCTACCAGAAGCTAATTCGTAAGGGGCGGCTAGGGTAGTCTAAGCAAAAGACTGCCATGCAAAGTATACTATGGACTCTGTCTAGTCTACCACAACACGTCATCCTGACGCAGGAAGGATCTTCTCATACTTAAACGAGCTGTTCTGAGCCAGTCGTTTTAAACGTAACTGCGTCAGGATGACGTTCTAGGGGAGAACCAGAAATGCTACTAGGCCTGTTCGGGCGCTTGGGCTGTATCTAAGGTTTGCTTGTAATGCACGTTTGACTGCTCGCGCAGGCGCTGCGCCGCGTATTCTGGTGTAATGTCGCGCTGAGCGTTAGCGAGCAACTCGTAGCCCACCATAAACTTCCGGACTGTAGCCGAGCGTAGCAGAGGCGGGTAGAAGTGCATGTGCAGGTGCCAGCTTTCGTGAGCTTGGCCATCGGTGGGGCGCTGGTGCAAGCCGGCAGAGTAGGGGAAGGAGGTCTGGAACAGGTTATCGTAACGGATGGTGAGCTGCTGTACGGCTTCAGCCAGGGCATCTTTTTCCGCGTCGGTGAGCTGGGTGAGGTCTTGCACGTGGCGGCGCGGCATTACCAGCGTTTCGAAAGGCCAGATGGCCCAATAGGGCACCAGCACCACCCAATGGTCATTCTCGAATACTATGCGCTGCTGCTCGCGCTCCTCAATGGCCAGATAATCGGTGAGGAGGCTGCGGCCGTTCTTCTCGAAGTAGGCCAGTTGCTGAATGGTTTCCTTGGCTGGCTCACCAGGCACAGTGCGCTGGGCCCAGATCTGGCCGTGGGGGTGGGGGTTAGAGCAGCCCATCACCTGCCCCTTGTTCTCAAAAATCTGGACGTAGTTGATGTCGGGCCGGGCACCGAGGGTGCGGTACTCATCCGTCCACACATCCACTACCCGCCGGATGTCCATGACGCTCATTTCCGGTAGGGTCAGGTCGTGGCGGGGCGAGAAGCAAATCACGCGGCCCACGCCCGACTCCGCTTCGGCGCGCAGCAGCCCTCCGATATCGGTAGTGCCGGTGGGTACGTCAGGTGTGAGGGCAGCAAAATCGTTGTCGAATACAAAGGTGCCCTCGTAGCTGGGGTTCACCTCGCCGTTGGCGCGAGTGTTACCGGGGCACAGGTAGCAAGTGGGGTCGTAGGTGGGGCGCTGGCTACGGTCGGGGGCCTCCTGCTGACCTTGCCAGGGCCGCTTAGAACGGTGCGGCGATACCAGAATCCACTCGCCATTGAGCGGGTTAAAGCGCCGGTGCGCCTGTTCCGTCGGATTGAAATTACTCATGCTATTGATGTGAGTTGCCCGCCACTGGCTGGCAGAAGAAAAGAGAACCGGACGCTAGGCCATGCTGCTAGTGGCCTAGGCCACACTAGCCTCCAGTACGCCCACGCCAGCCGTAATGGTGGTCTGGTAGGTTTCGAGGGGCAGCCCCAGGCGCTGCTGGTACCCCTGCGTGGCGTGCTGCACAAAGGCGGCTACCTGGCTAGTTTCAACCAGGTTGATGGTGCAACCGCCAAAGCCGCCGCCCATCATGCGTGAGCCTAGTACGCCCGTAAACTCCTGGGCCAGTTCCACCAGCACATCCAGCTCGGGGCAGCTTACTTCGTATTTGTCGCGCAAGCCGGCGTGGGAGCCATACATCTGCTGGCCAAAAGCGCGCAGGTCGCCGGCCACGAGGCTCTGGCAGGCTGCTTCTACGCGCAGGTTTTCTTCTACCACGTAGCTGCAGCGGCGGTACACCACGTCGCCCAATTCTGCCCGGTGCTCTTCTAGCTGAGCCAGCGTAGCATCGCGCAGGCTTTGCACTTCGGGGTAATACTGTTGCAATATGGCTACGCCCCGCTCGCACTCCTGGCGGCGGGTGTTGTACTCAGAGCTAGCCAAGGAATGCTTCACACCCGAGTTGCACAGCACCAGTTGATAGTGCTCGGTATCGAAGGGGAAATAGGCGTACTCCAACGACCGGCAATCGAGCCGTACCACGTGGCCCGCCTGCCCAAACAAGCTGGCAAACTGGTCCATGATGCCGCACTGCACGCCGGCGTAAGTGTGCTCGGCTAGTTGGCTCATGCGGGCCAGCTGCATGCGCTCCAGGTTGGTGTTGAGCAAAGTATTGAGGGCGAAGGCTAGGCCACACTCCACCGCCGCCGAGGACGACAGGCCCGCTCCAATAGGCACATTGCCGCCAAACACGCAGTCGAAGCCGGGCACATCAAGGCCCTGTCCTTGAAACTGCGCCACTACGCCCAGCAAGTAATTGGCCCATTGGGTGTCACTGGGCTGCACAGCCGTAACATCGGTCTGGAAGGATTCCTGCTGATCATAGGAATACAAGCGAATCTGCGAGGTTCCGTTGAGGCCAACAGCAAAGTAAATCTCCCGGTCGATGGCGGCGGGCAATACAAAGCCACCGTTGTAATCCGTATGCTCGCCAATCAGGTTTACGCGGCCAGGGGCGCGCACCAATAGTGGCTGATGCTGGAACTGCTGCTCAAAAGCAGCCCGAATAGAGGATAGAGGCATGGCAAAAATGACAGATGAGTGGGGAAAGAGACTACGCGGGCCCCAATATTAAGTTAGTACGGCAGCATATCCACGTGTTATGTGCTCTTCCGAAAGCAGGCTAGGGCTGCGCGCTGCCCGCCACAGGAGCTAAAAAACAGGCCTAACGCCTGTTAAGCACGAATTGCTGGCCCGTAAATTACTTTTGGGCAGAGGCAGGGTGGCCTAGGCTGTTGCAAGCCAGAAGTCTGACCACCGGCCCGCTGAGCTGACTCTTACCTGCTACCGTTCCAACTGGCGAAGCCACACGTCTGCGGCCAGCTCACTGTCAAACTGATGATAGCGTAGTGAACCGTGCGCCTGCTCCCGGACGCGGGCAAAGGAAAGACGCGTGTTGTGGTTGTTCGCCAATAGCACGGCTCCCACCGTTGCACCAAACATAAACTGCCGGGCCTGCCAGTAATCCAGAATCAGAGCCTGCTCTTCCTCCGATAGTGGGCTAAGCAAACGTTGGTCGCTGAGTAGCTTAAACCAACCGCGCTTCTGCAGTAATCGGCCCAGGTTGGTAAGCAGGTCCTGAACGTCAGCCAATGTGCGTTTGCCGGCATGATAGCGAATAAGCGCGTAGCCGTTTGGATGCTCTAACACGCGCCCCATGGCGTTTTCAAAATACAGCAAGGGCATCATACCAGATAAAAGGCGAATACAGTTGCGGAAATAAGAAATAAGCGGGAAAACTGGCAGCCAATGGCTGCTTCGGATAGCTATTGCCGCCGCCACGCGGGGTGGGCAGATACTCCCGCCCGAATGCACTGCTGAGGCGGGGCTTGCTGGGCCTGTTTGACTCGGAGAGCCCCCCGAGAAGCCAGCGCAGAAAGTGCATGGCTCGCCGCAGAAAGCAGCCAAGAGTGAGGGCAGGCGGCAGACCGTTAAGAAGTAGTAATTGATACGGAGCAGCCAACGGGCAGACTACTGGGCTGCCGTGATGATAAAAGAATCCGCCAACAGGCACCTTCGTTGGTAGGTGCCGCGCGCCGTGTAACTATACCGGTAGCTTGGGCGACGGCGGGCTTTATTGGCTGGCTATATGGTTCAGAATACGAGAGGCTATTTCGGGTGAGTGCAATAGGTAGCATGGGCAATAGGGGCGGGTGTATGGGAGAGGCGGAGTAAGAGGAAAACACGGATAAGATGAAATTCCTGTGCTAGGAATAAAGTAGGCCCCACGGGCTATTGTGGGTGAGGCCCGGCCTGCATCTTAACTGGCCGAGGGCTTGGAAAAAGCAATCAGAATGGCCCCACCAGCCATAAGGGTGGCACCCAGGAGTACCTGCCAAGTCAGCTTTTCCTTCAGAAACACGCTGGCCAGCAGGATAGAAAACACCAGGGATATTTTATCGAAGGAGGAAGTTCTGGAAGCCTGGCCTAGCTTTAGCGCCTGAAACGAAAACAGGGAAGAGAGGCAGGTAACAATACCGGCGGCAATCAGAAACAACCAGGTGCGGCGGTCAATTTGGGCTACCTGGGGCAGATGCCCCTGCCAGGCCACTACGCTCCAGGCCACTGTAAGAATCAGCACCGATTGGATGGCAAAGGCCAAACTCGATTCGATGTTCTTGACTCCGACTTTGGAAAGCGTGACAACCACTGCCGCCGATAAAGCAGCCAGCAACGAAAATATAATCCACATACACAATTGAATCAGAGGAAAACCGGTACTTCAGCTGTAGGTACGTAGATTCTCTTTCTAATGGTTGATTGTCTGCTGATAAGCTCCCCGTATTAATAGGCTATAGCTCTAACTCGCCACACGAGCTATAAGCCCCGCAGAATAGGAAAGCGGGCCTGCACCAGCATATATAGGCCATAGATAACTAGGCCTAGGGCAACAACTCCCAATACGTGCGGGCCCATAGCTTGCAGCGCATTGAAGCACCCTTCCGTATCCCTGATTTCAGTGCCATTAGCGTGCTGGGCGGCCATAAAACAGAAATATCCCATAATGCCCAGTACTACCCCGCGGGCGCTATACCCCACTTGGCCCATATGGTACACCAGGCGCCGTTGCAAGGAGGTAAACGGACGGGAGTTAACGTCTGTGTCGAACTTGCCCGACCAAGCTCGGAACAGTTGAATGCCACTGGCGCTGAGCAGTACCAGGCCTATTATACCTACAACGGTTTGGCCGTGCGGGCGGTGCAGGAGGTTTTGTAAGGCCGAGCGGCTGGCTTCTGAACTTCTCGGCAAATGACCATACCACGCCATTTTGCCGGCGTAGTAGGCCAGTAAGCCGTAAAGGAGCCCGCTAAAACAATAAAAGCCCCGCACGGCCATACCCAGCACGGTTGTGCCTTTACTTTCGGTGTCCAGAAAGGCTTGAGCTAGCCGCCAAGCCACGTAGCCCAGCAAACCCGCGGCCACTAGCCACAGTAGAAGCTGGCCTAGCGGCATATGCTGAATAGTCTGGAAAACTTCCTGTTGGTTGGGGGTATTGCTACCGCGCACACCCAGGGCTGCCATAGTAGCCAGGCCTCCCAGCACCAGATGCACAAACCCAATGCAGGCAAACCCCACCCGGGCCCAGGCCTTGAGGCCGGTAGCGGGGGTGGGTAACTCTATTTCGGCAAGAACAGCGGGGGCTTCCATAGAGGCAGCGGAAACAATACTACGCGGGGCTTTACGCAGCCTGGTTAACCAAGGGTTGCTGAAAACCAGGATAGGCCTAGCGGCAAAGTACCCAAACAGGTAAAGCAAAGAGTCTACTGAACACGAAACCGGGTGCCTTAAAGTTGAGCAGTGCTCCGTCCAAGAAGAAAGCTATTTGACCATTGGGAGGCTACTTATGTCTTAAACGAGGTGCACTTACTCACAGAATGGCTTAATAAGAAGAGGCTCTTTCTACATAGGCCATAGTAGGGGCGCAAAGCTTCACACAAGCCCATAGAACGCTGGCAGATTCTGTTTCGGTAAGGACGAGATTTAGTTTATATATAATTTATTGAATATCAGTATTATACGTAAATAATGAGACTGTATGCAAAATGATGTGTCGCGGATAATTCCCTTTTTGGGATGGTTTTGGTGATGCTTAAATAAGCTAACTATGCGATGTTGATGCACTTATGAATATAGTATTTATTCAATATAATTATATCTTCTCAATATTGCATTATTAATTGCGGTAGATTAGAAACAACGTAATATATTGCAGAAAAATACAATAATAGATCCCGCAGGTATGCCTGGGTTACGTAAGTTCGAACGGCTGTTTTCTTATGATGCGCTCATGCAGCTCGCCAACGAACTGCGTGAGCAAAATACCAAACCCAGGTCCCAGACCCAAAATGAACCACAAGAGTACATTCCGTTTGGTTTGTACATGCTCGAGCTAGAAGATCAGGGCCACCCCAAGTTTTCGGGTCTCAGCGGGAGCCAGGAAGCCCAAGTTATCAGCTTGCCCTTACACCAGGGCAATGCCAGTAGCTGCCTCGGCTATCAGGTAAGCAATGGTACGGGCACGTTTTGTCTGCTCCGGACTACGCTCGCCCTGTGGGTAGCGAGCCTGAGCCTGAGCCAGCTGAAAAAATACTACCCCCGCGTGTTCGATGGCGACAATGCCGCCACCATGCTGCTCACGCCCCCAGATGAGTTTGGCGTCATTATGCAGCCCAACCAAGAGTGGGGCCAGCTGCTCACCAACCAGGCTTCTTACGACCAGAAGCTGCAGCAAGTAGCCGCTGAAACTGGGGTAGTTATTGCCCACAACGAAGCCTCAGACAGCTATGGGCTCTACTATCGGAGCAAGCTGGTGGGGCAAGCTCCTAACCTAAGCGTAGACCACCTGATCAAGCTGCTGACGCACCACATGAACACCACGGTGGCCTACCACCAAGTGAAGCAGCGGGTACTCAATGAGCGTTACGAAGGTGTATTCCCTGAGGAGCTAGATAATTTCGACAACTGGGACGGAGAGATTCAGGAGCACATGCAGTTCCCAATGGCCAACCTGTTTTATGTGCGTGTAAAGGCCTCTACGGAGGATGCCGCCCTTAACATGGCCCGCGAGGAAATTACATTGCAGCGTAGCCTGAACCCGGTACGAGTTGTTTCGCGGGGGATACCATTTGAAATTGAGAGCGTAACGTTGCTAGACCGAGCCGCTGATATTGGCTTTTATGAGGTACGCTACCGCTTTCTGACGGCCAGCGGCCATTTGCGCATGGCTTCGGCCTCCTAAACCAACACCTAGGCCACTACCGCCGCAGGCTCATGCGCCAGGAATAATCTGGGGCGCGGCACCGACTTTTTCTCCTGTTATCTTTGTTGATTCTTGGCTGACTTTACGGTCGGCGCCATCAGTACACTCAGCAAGATTCAGCGATTTTGAAAGTTTGCATTGCCGAAAAGCCTAGCGTAGCCCGTGAAATTGCCCAGGTGCTGGGTGCCAACCGCAAAATGGATGGCTACTTCGAGGGCAACGGCTACCAGGTTACCTGGACGTTCGGCCACTTCTGCCAGCTCCGGGAGCCCGAGGACTACCGCCCCGAGTGGAAGCGCTGGAGCATTCACGACCTGCCCATGATGCCCGAGCAATTCGGCATCAAGCTCATGCGCCGCGACGACGGCGTAGTGCGTCAGTTTAATGTGATTAAGAACCTGCTGGCCTCGGCTGAGGAGGTGATTAATTGCGGCGACGCCGGGCAGGAGGGAGAGGTGATTCAGCGCTGGGTGCTAATGGAAGCCAAGTATCGCAAGCCCTTCAAGCGCCTCTGGATTTCCTCGCTCACCGAAGAGGCCATCCGGCAGGGGTTTGCCAACCTGCGCGACGGTGCCGAGTTCGATAACCTGTACCAGGCCGGCAAGAGCCGCGCAGCTGGCGACTGGCTGTTGGGCCTTAACGCCACGCGCCTGTTTACGCTGAAGTATGCGCCCGGCCAGCGCCAAGTGCTCAGCATTGGGCGAGTGCAAACGCCTACGCTGGCCCTGCTGGTAGATCGGTATCACGAAATCCAGAACTTCAAGCCCGAGCCCTACTGGGTGCTGCGAACCGAGTACCGGGGCACCATGTTCAGCCACGTAGCGCCCCCCAAGAAAGGGAAAGGCGAAGACGACGAGCCCGACGAAAAGGCCCGCCTGAAAGCTCGCGGCTATTTCGTGAGCCAGGAAGAGGCCGATGTGGCCCTGGCCGCCGTGAAAGACGTGCCCCTGACGGTGACCAACGTCGAAATCAAGAAGGGCCTGGAAACGCCGCCCTCTTTGTTCGACCTTACCTCGTTGCAGGTGCAGTGCAACAACCAGCTAGGCCTCTCCGCCGAGGATACGCTTAAGACCGTGCAGGCGCTCTACGAGAAGAAAGTGGTCAGCTACCCGCGCGTAGACACCACTTTCCTGCCCGACGATCAGTATGCCAAAATCCCCGGCATTTTGCGTGGGCTAAGTGCATACAGTACGCTCACGGCCCCGCTGCTGGCTGGTAAGATCAAGAAGTCGGGCAAGGTGTTCAACAACAACAAAGTCACCGACCACCACGCCATCATCCCGACGGGAGCCAGCGCGGGTGGCCTAGGCGGCTACGAGCAAAGCGTGTACGACATCATCGTGCGGCGCTTTCTGGCGGCTTTCTACCCCGACTGTGAAGTTTCGAACACCTCCGTTACCGCCGAGGCCGGCGGCTACCCGTTCCGGGTGCGTGGCCGCCAGATTCTGAACCCCGGCTGGCGCGTGGTGTACGGCGACCCGGAGAAGCAGCAAGCACCTTCAGCGCCCAAAGCGCCCGGCACGGAGGGCGAGGACGATGTAGTAAATACCGTGCTGCCCAACTTCGAGAAAGGTGAAAGCGGCCCCCACAAGCCCCGCCTCGACCAGAAAGTAACCCAGCCCCCGCGCGAGTACTCCGAGGCCATGCTGCTGCGCGGCATGGAAACCGCCGGTCGCAACGTGGATGATGAGGAACTGCGCCAAGCCATGAAGGAAAACGGCATCGGCAGGCCCAGTACCCGCGCCGCCATCATCGAAACACTGTTCAAGCGCGGCTATATCCGGCGCGACAAGAAGAAGATTGTGCCCACGCCCACCGGCGTTGAACTCATCGGCCTGATCCGCAACCCCACGCTAAAGTCGGCGGAGCTGACGGGGCAGTGGGAGCGGAAGCTGCGCCAAATTGAAGGCGGCGAGTTGCAGTCGGACCAGTTTTTGGGCGAGTTGAAGCAGCTGGTGCGGGAGATGGTCCAGGAAGTAAAGCAAGACGGCTCCGGCCGCGCCGTAACGGTAGCCAACTCAGAAACTGCGGTAGCGAGTAAAACAGCTGCCGCTCGTCCGGCTGCTCCTAAGGCCGCTGCAACCCCGGCCGTACCGGGGGCGCTAGGCCAGTGCCCGGCCTGCGGCAGTGGGCATGTGCTGCGGGGCAAGTCGGCGTTTGGCTGCTCGCGCTGGCGCGAGGGCTGTGGCCTACGGTTGCCTATTGAGTTTGAAGGCAAGAAATTCACCGATAAGCAAGTCGGCGACCTGCTCAAAAAAGGTCGCACGCAGGTTATGCAAGGCTTTTTGGATGACGCCGGCAATAAGTTTGGCGCCGCCATCAAGCTCACGCCTCAGCATACTCTGGAGTTGGTGCGGGCGGCCGAAAGCAAACCCACCACTGCCCAAGACCCCGGCCAGATACCCTGCCCCGTGTGTCGCCTGGGCCAGATGCTGAAAGGCAAAAGTGCCTGGGGCTGCTCCCGCTTCCGTGAGGACTGCCAGTTCCGGGCCCCGTTTGAGTGGGGCGGCAAAACCCTCACCGATGCCCAAATGAACCAGCTTCTGCGCAAAGGCAAAACCGGTGTTATCCGCGGCTTCATTTCCAGCAAAAGCGGTAACCGTTATGAAGCTGCCCTGCAAGTAGGAGCCGATGGCCGCATCGAGCCAGTGTTTGATAATAAAGGATAACCAATTGCTGAAAGGGGCTCTACTTATCTAGAACCAAAAAGCACGTCATCCTGAGCCCAAGCGAAGGATCTTCTCACGCCTGAACGACAAGCCTAGCGCCTCGTGCTAATGTGACAAGATCCTTCGCTTGGGCTCAGGATGACGTGCTTTTAGAAAGTGTGCTAGGCCGTTCGCCAAGCGTCTCTTACAAGTGAATAGGCGGGAGAGAAGCTTCTAATTGCTTGCGCCGGTGCTCGTGCTGCTTGGGTAGCTTCAAGGCCGTACCTAATTCAGCCAAGGGTTCGTCCACAGTGAAGCCAGGGTTTTCGGTGGCAATTTCGAACAGCACCCCGCCCGGCTCGCGGAAGTACACCGAGTGGAAATAGTCACGGTCAATCTGAGGAGTAGGCTGCAAGCCTTTCTCAATCAGCTTCTGGCGGATGAACAATTCTGCGGCATCATCTTTTACCCGGAAGGCAATGTGATGTACCGAGCCACCGGCCGTTACGCTGCGCGCCTCGCCGGGCACTTCTACCAGGTCGATGTAGGCCGCCCCCTGCACCGTGTCGGTTACGTAGCGGTAGCGATTTACGTGCTGCTCCTGCAGGGTGTAGCCAAACACGTCCGTCAGAATTTCGGCCGTGGCCTTGATGTTGGCCAGCGTCAGCGTGACGGTGTGAAACCCCTTGGTAGCCACGTCGGCGCCTACTTCTGGGGTAGTCCAGGGTGTGCGCGGGTCGGCGGTTTTCGATACGATGAGCTCCAGCTTCAGTCCGTCGGGGTCGAGGAAGGTGAGGTATTGCTCTCCAAACTTTTCGCTGGGCTTATTGTAGGTCACGCCGTGCTCCTCGAAGCGCTTTATCCAGAACTCAAAGCTGCCCGCGGGTACGGAATACCCTACTTCCGTAGCCTGCCCAATGCCACGCCGCCCCGGCGTAATGTGCTCCCAAGGGAAAAACGTGAGAATAGTGCCCGCCGAGCCAGTTTCGTCGCCGAAGTAAAAATGGTAGGTGCCGGGGTCGTCGAAATTGACGGTTTTCTTGAGGAAGCGCAGGCCCAAGATTTTGGTGTAAAAATCGAAGTTGCGCTGGGCATTGCCGGCAATGGCCGTCACGTGGTGCAGGCCTAGAATGCGAGGTTCCATGGGAGAAGGAAAGAAGTGGGGTGGGAGATGATGTTAACGTCCGAAAACCAAGCTGTTCGCTAGCTCTATTTCTTCGTGGGTGATGGTGTGGCCCATGTTGGGATACACCTTTTCGGTGACCTGCGCGCCCAAAGTGGTAAGCAGCTTGGTGGAGGCGCGCACTCGCTCTACTGGCACGTGCATATCCGGGTCGCTGGTTCCGATGAAGATGGGCGTGCCGGCAAAGTCGCCCGCGTAGTGCTCTGGGTAAAGCTGGTCGCCAATCAGGCCCCCCGTAAACGCCACCACTCCCCCGTACCGCGTGGCATGACGGGCCACGTACTCCAGTGTGAGGCAGGCTCCCTGTGAGAAGCCCAAGAAGTAAATGTTTTCAGCGGCGATGCCAGCCGTTTGCGCGGCAGCTACTGCCCGGCCTACGGCGGCCAGGGCATCGGTTAGCCAAGGCTCATTTTGCGGGAGCGGGGCCAGAAACGAATACGGGTACCAGGTGTTTTGAGTGGCCCGTGGAGCCAGCAGGGCAAAATCGGGGACGTGCAGGTGCGTGGCCAGCGAGAGAATATCGGCGGCACTGGCGCCCCGGCCGTGCAGCATGATGAGGGCCTTGGAAGCCGCAGACAGGGGCTGGCCGGCCGTGTGAAGTGGTTCTTGATGCATACAGTACTCTACGGAGAAGGCGCGCCCAAGGGAATGAGCACAAGCCGCTGGTACCGGCAAAGCACGCGCCTAGGCCACCCTGAGGCCATGGCTGAATCCTGCATTCGGAGGTATGCTTTCTGGTTGAGGTGTCCGGCGAAAAGGAGAGCATAGCGAAGAAGAGGGGCCCTCTGGGTGGGTCGCTTCCGGCAATCCATGAAATATACCTCTGATTGCAGGATTCAGCTATGGAGCCGCCGGGCCCACGCCGAGACCTTTGCCTTACCCTCCGGTGTGGCCTAGCAGCCGTTTGCCACAGCTCAAGTGCCGGGGCTCATCTTTTATCATTTAACTCTCTTCTGCGCTATGAAACCTTCTCCCCAACTGCTCACCCCCGGCAACCACACGCTTGTGCTCATTGATTTTGAGGGCCAGATGGCGTTTGCCACGCACAGTATTAGCATGGCTGAGCTGCGCACCAACACGGCTATTGTGGCCGGCGCTTCCCGCATCTTCAACGTACCCACCGTGGTAACCACCGTGGCCGAGGAGTCCTTCAGCGGCCCCGTGTTTCCCGAAATTGAAGAGTTCTACCCCCAGGCCACCTCGGGCTACCTCGACCGCACCAGTATGAACACCTGGGAAGATGAAGCGGCCTACAACGCCATCAAGGGCAAAGGCAAGCAGAAGGTAGTGCTGGCGGGCCTCTGGACGGGCGTGTGCATTGTGGGGCCCGCGCTTTCGGCGCTGGCCGAGGGCTACGAAGTGTATGTAATTGCCGATGCCTGCGGCGACGTATCGGCGGAGGCGCACGAGCGCGCTATGCAGCGCATGATTCATGCTGGTGTGCGCCCCGTTACGGCGGTGCAGTACCTGTTGGAGCTGCAGCGCGACTGGGCGCGCCAGGAAACCTACGTGGCCGTAACCGACCTCATGAAGAAGTACGGGGCCAGCTATGGCCTCGGCATTCAGTACGCGCACCACATGGTGAAGCACGAAGCGGCCGTCAGCGAATAAGCATGAGCGCTCAGCTGATTCTTTACAACGGGCGCATTCATACTGTAGATGCGCAGCAACCCGCCGCCACGGCCGTGGCCATTACCGATGGTCGGTTCGTGGCCGTCGGCGACGACGCGGCCATTATGCAGCTGGCGGGTGCCGACACGGTGCAGGTTGACCTGCAGGGCAAGCGGACCATTCCGGGCCTCAACGACTCGCACATTCACCTGATCAGGGGTGGGCTGAACTACAACCTGGAGCTGCGCTGGGACGGCGTGCCCTCCCTGGCCGATGCTATGCGCCTGCTGGCGGCTCAGGTGGCGCGCACGCCCTCGCCGCAGTGGGTGCGGGTGGTAGGCGGCTGGACCGAGCAGCAGTTTGCCGAGAAGCGCATGCCAACGCTGGACGAGCTGAATGCCGTGGCCCCCGACACGCCCGTGTTCATCCTGCACCTCTACGACCGCGCCCTGCTGAACCGGGCGGCCCTGCGGGCGGTGGGCTACACTCGCGATACGCCCGCGCCCCCCGGTGGCCAGATTGAGAAGGACAGCCGCGGCGAGCCTACTGGCTTGCTGCTGGCCACCCCCAACGCCATGATTCTGTATGCCACGCTGGCGAAAGGGCCCAAGCTCAGCCATGAGTACCAGCTCAACTCCAGCCGGCATTTTATGCGGGAGCTGAACCGTTTCGGCATTACCAGCGTGATTGATGCGGGCGGGGGCTTTCAGAACTTCCCCGACGACTACGCCGTGATTAACGAGCTGCACGCCCAGCAGCAGCTCACCGTGCGCATTGCCTACAACTTGTTCACCCAGCGGCCCAAGCAGGAGTACGAGGACTTTGACGCCTGGACCCAATCGGTAACGCTTTACCAGGGCGACGACATGTACCGCCACAACGGCGCCGGGGAGATGCTGGTGTTTTCGGCGGCCGATTTTGAGGATTTCCTGCAGCCTCGGCCCGACTTGCCGGACACCATGGACGCCGAGTTGGAGCGCGTGGTGCGCCTGCTGGTGGAGCGCCGCTGGCCTTTCCGCCTGCACGCCACCTACGATGAGAGCATCACCCGCTTTCTGAACGTGTTCGAGAAGGTGAACCGAGATATTCCGTTCAATGGCCTGCCCTGGCTGTTCGACCACGCCGAAACCATATCGGAGCGCAATATTGACCGGGTAAAAGCCTTAGGTGGCGGCATTGCCGTGCAGAGCCGTATGGCCTTTCAGGGCGAGTATTTTGTGGACCGCTACGGGACCGAGGCCGCCCAGCACACGCCGCCTATTCAGCGCATGTTGGCTGCCGGCGTGCCCGTGGGCGCCGGCACCGATGCCACCCGCGTGAGCAGCTACAACCCCTGGGTGGCGCTTTACTGGCTGACCGCCGGGCGCACCGTGGGTGGCCTAGCCCTCTACCCCGAGCAAAACCGCCTAAGTCGCGAAACGGCCCTGGAGCTCTACACCCGCGGCAGCGCCTGGTTCTCGAATGAGCAGGAGCAGAAGGGCAGCATTAAAGTGGGCCAGCTCGCCGACCTGACGGTGTTGGACCAGGATTATTTCTCCGTGGAGGAGGAAGCTATCAAGCAGATTGAAGCTGAAATGACCATAGTAGGAGGCCGCATTGTGTATGCAAGGGGAAGCTTCAGCGGACACAGCCCCGAGCCCCTGCCCATCCTGCCCGACTGGTCGCCCACGGCGTTGTCGAACGGCTACTACCCCGCCAATCCCGCTTACCGCGTCACGGCAAACCGCCCCGCCGCTGCCGACAGCCCGGAGGCTCGCCTGGCCCAGCAGCAACTGCTGCTAGCTGTGCACCAGTGCATAGGCAGCTGTGGCGTGCACGGCCATCAACACGAAAAAGCCCGGCTCAGCAACGTGCCAGTCACCAACTATCAGGGATTCTGGGGGGCTCTGGGGTGCTCGTGCTTCGCCTTTTAGCCTAGCTGTGTCTCTGCTTCCTGGCCTAGGTAAGGTGGGTAGGAGTGGAGCATCGTGCTAGGCAACTAAATCAACGCATCATGCTGGAAGACCTTCTGACAACCCTCTTGTATTCCGACGTAGGGAACCCGCTCAACAACGGGGCACTGCTGCTTTTTCGGGTGCTGCTGGCGGTAGAGCTGTTTCGGGTGCACGGCTTGCGCAAGTTTCGGCCCGAGGCTGGCGCCGCGGCAGAGGTGGTGCCCAATCCGCTAGGCCTGCCGCCTGCCCTCAACCAGCTGGTGGCTACCTTCTCCGATACGGTGGTGCCGGCCCTGGTGGTGCTGGGCGTGGCCACGCGGCTGGCGGTGCTGCCCACCATTGGCGTCACGGCCATTGGGTACTTCGTGGTGCACCGCCACGATGCGCTGGCGGTGCGCGACGTGCCCTACATCTATACCATTTGCTTTCTGCTGCTACTGGTGCTGGGTCCCGGCACCTACTCCGCCGACCACTACTTGTGGGCAGTGCTCACTGCCTCCTAACCTTCTAAGCCTATGCCGCTTCAACTGGAAAAACGAATCAGGCACCTGAGCGTGCTGCTGACGGTGGTAGCCGGTTTCTGCGACACGGTCACCTTCGTGGCCGCCGATTCGTTGTTCTCGGCCCACGTCACCGGCAACTTCATTGTGTTCGCCTATGATGTGGTGCACCACGCCGACACCCACGCCTGGACTAAGCTGTGCAGCTTTCCGGTGTTTGTGGTGGCGGTGGCAGTGGGCCGCTGGGTAGGGCGGCGTCACCCCAACCGCTACGCCCTATTGCTCTGGGAGGGCGGCCTGTTGCTGATGGCCGGGCTACTCGTGGTGGGGCTGGGGTGGCAAAGCCGCCACCCTGCCGCGCTAGGGCAGGTAGCGGCCCTGCTGGTGGTGTTTGCCATGGGTCTGCAAAACGCCTTCGGACGCCTATTTGCCAAGGAAACGTACGGCCCCACCACCGTCATGACGGGCAACGTAACCCAGGCCACGCTAGATGTGGTGGCCTGGCTGACTGCTCCCCAGCTCACCCCCGAGGCGGCCGCCTCGCTGCGCAAGCAGTTTCTGGTGATGGGAGCCTTTCTGCTAGGGTGCTTGACAGGGGCGGTGGCTGCAAAGCTGGGGGGCCTGGGCGTGGTGCTGGGCGCGGGCGTGCTGCTGCTGGTTTTGGCGCTGGGGTGGCACCGGCAAGCCCGCCGCGAACAGGAATCGGCTCCTCTCCAATCTGCCCTCAATTAAGCTCTGTCCTCTAATGGAAACGCATTTATTCTCGCCCCTGCAGCTCCGCGACCTGACCCTGAAAAACCGACTGGTCATGTCGCCCATGCAGCAGTACAGCAGCCCCGACGGGCTGGTGGGCCCCTGGCACCTAGTGCACCTGGGCAGCCGGGCCGTAGGGGGCGTAGGGCTGGTAATTACGGAAGCCACGGCCGTGTCGCCGGAGGGCCGCAATACCCCGTTCGATACAGGCCTCTGGAACGAGGCGCAAGTGGCCGCCTGGCGCCCGATTGTGGAGTTTGTGCAGGCACAAGGTGCTAAAGTTGCCGTGCAGCTCTGGCACGCGGGCGGCAAGGGCAGCCACGCCCACCCGGCGGCCGGCTTTCACTACCTTTCTCCGGCCGAAGGCGGCTGGGTCACGAAGAGTGCCTCCGCCGTATCGTTGGACCAGCAGCACACTCCGGAGGCCCTGACCGGACCGGAGATTCAGGCGTTGATTGGTGACTTTGCGGCCGGTGCCCAGCGGGCCGTGGCCGCCGGCTTCGATGCCATTGAGCTGCACGCGGGCCACGGCTACCTGTTTCACCAGTTCTACTCGGCCCTCGCCAACCAGCGTACCGATGCGTACGGCGGCGTTTTTGAAAACCGGATTCGGCTGCTGCTAGAAACCGCAAGGGCCATTCGGGCCGTAATTCCGGCCGGCATGCCGCTGCTGGTGCGGTTGTCGGCGGTGGATTTCTCCTCGGAAGAACACGCCTGGACGCTCACTGACTCGGTGCGGCTGGCGGCGGTGTTGCAGCAGCACGGCGTGGATGTGGTGACGGCCTCGGCCGGAGGCCTCAGCGCCCCGCCCAAAGACAGCGTGGGGCCGCTTTACCAGGTCCCCTACGCGGAGAAAATCAAGGCCGATACGGGCATCCTGACTGGCGCCGTAGGCCTCATTACCACGCCGGAGCAGGCCAACGCTCTTATCACCACCGGCCAAGCCGACCTGGTGGTGCTGGCCCGCGAGCTACTGCGCGACCCGTATTTCCCGCTGCGCGCGGCCCAGGTTCTGCACTTGCCCGGAACTGCGCCGGTGCAGTACCAGCGGGCCTTCCCGGCATCCCGTCACTAGCATCTTTTTAAGTAGGTAAGATGAGGGCGTTTCGGACTTGCGCGCTAGGCCTGTTGGGGGCGGGGCTGGCGGTGGCGGCCACCACTCCCGGCCAAGCCCAGCACCTGCTGGCGCCCCCGGCTTACCGCATGGAGCGCGCCCAGGAAGACTACCGCTACCTGGCCAGCGACACTACCACGGTGCGCCCCGATCTGTTTGACCCGGTGAAGTTCATCCCCCTCAGTCGCTCCAAGCGGAGCTATCTGAGCCTGGGGGGCGAAGTACGGGTGCAGTACGTGCGCGTGCGCCACAACGACTGGGGAGCCGGCCCGGAAGACCGCAACGGCTACTTGCTGGAGCGCTACATGCTGCACACCGACTGGCACGCCGGCCCCCACGTGCGGGTGTTTGGGCAGCTGAAGAGTGGCCTAGTGCACGGGAAATCCTTCGAGCCCGAGCTGACTGAGAAAGACCAGCTTGATCTGCACCAGGCGTTTCTAGATCTGCGCGTTGGGGACCCCGCCGCGCACTCGCTCACAGTGCGGCTGGGGCGCCAGGAAATGGCCTACGGGTCGTCGAGGCTGATTTCGTGGCGGGAGGCGCCCAACGTGCGCCAAACCTTTGATGGGGGGCGCCTGCTGTGGCGTACGCCGGGGCTGGCCCTCGATGGCTTCCTGACTCGGCCCGCCACCACTGAGCCGGGCGTGTTCGATGACAAACCCAACCCCAACGTATGGTTCTGGGGCCTGTACGGCGTGAAAACCATCAAGCCCCTGGCCGGCGGGCTGGATCTGTATTACCTGGGGTTCGATAACAAGCTGGCGCGTTACCAGCAGGGCCGCGCCCCGGAGCGCCGCCATTCGGTAGGCGGGCGGTGGTGGGGCTCCCCCGGCAACTGGCGCTACAACATTGAGGCCGTATACCAGTTTGGGCAGTTCGGACGGGGCCAGATTCAGGCCTGGACGGCTTCCGGCGAGTTCGGCTATCTGTTCAAGGACTTGCCCCTGCGGCCCCTGCTGCAGCTCCGCACTGAGCACATCAGCGGCGACCGGAACCCTGACCAGCCCGACCTCCAAACCTTTAACCCGTTGTTCCCGAAGGGCGCGTACTTTGGGCAGGCGGCCCTCATTGGTCCAGCCAACCTGCGCGATGTGCACCCGGTCCTCACCCTGTACCCAACCTCCGATGACCGCGTGGCCATTAGCCTAGATTGGGACTTCTTTTGGCGCGCCCGCCGCACCGATGGGTTGTATAGCGTGCCGTACGTGCTAAGCCGCCCGGGCTCCGCAAGCCAGGCGCGTTACATCGGCGACCAGCTCACGGCGGAACTGGATTGGCAAGTGCAGCGCCATTGGGAGCTGGAGCTGTTCCTGACCTACTTCAGGGCGGGCGCCTTCCTGCGGGAATCGGGTCCCGGCCTCAACCAAACGTACGTGTCGCCGCGCGTGACTTTCCGGTTCTGAGTGGCCTAGGCGCAACTGGAGCCACTCAGAACCGGAAAGCCCCTCTAGGCCACTAGCTGCCCCGGTGCGGCGTACTGTGCCTGTAGCTCCTGCTTGAAGGCCGAGAACGTAGTGCCAGTGCAGCGCTTAAATAGCTTGCTGAAGTGCGCGACATCCTCAAACCCCAGCTCGTAGGCCACTTCTTTCAGCGGGGCATCGCGCCGGGTTATCAGGCGGCGGGCTTCCAGCATGATACGGTGGCGAATATGTTCGCTTGCGGGTTGCCCCGTTTCTTTGCGAATGCTGACGCTCAGGTGGTTGGGCGTGACTTGCAGCTGATCGGCATATTCGGCCACTGATTTCCAGCGGGTGAAGTTCAACTCCAGCAGCTGCTGAAACCGGCCCAGCAACCCCTTATGCACCCCCGCCCGGGCGTGGCCCGACTGCTGCTGCAGGCGTGCGCAGCACCAGAGCAGCGTACGAAGGTAGGAGCGCAGGATTTCCTCGCGCAGCATGGTACTGTGGGTGTCCTGTCGCTGCATGTGGCCTAGCAGCGCCGCCAGCTCGGCGGCAACTTCTGGGGGTACCGGCAGCGGCTGGTGCGGGTGCTCGGGCTGGTGGAACAGTTGCCACAGTAGCAGCTCCCGCTCCCGCCCCGACAGGCAGGCAAACTCATCGGTGAAAAAGAGCCCCTCGCCCCGCACCCCGGCCGGCACCGCAGGCAATGCATGGTGGTGGGGCCGACCTAGGTACAGTTGCCGGCTGCCGTTCGCGGCTAGGCCAGTAGCCGGCGCCAAAGAGCCCGCGCTTTCCGTCAGCAGTAGGGTGTAGCAACGGGGCGGCAGAGTCGGCTCGGGCGGTTGGGTGGCCGCCAGGGAGTATAGCCCAAATGATGAGGCCGTTTTCATAGGCGGGCGGCGGTTAGGCCAGCCAGCTGGCGGCGGTAATCGGTGGGGGTGGTGGCGTAGTGCTTCTTGAACAGCTTGTTCAGGTGGCACACGTCCGTGAAGGCCAGCTCATCGGCAATCTGCGAGACGGTGAGCGTGCTGAGCTGCAGGCGAGCTTCTACCAGCTTAAGCTTATAGCGCAAGATGTAGTGGCCTACCGACTCGCCGGTTTCTTGCTTGAACAGCGCGCTCAGGTGCTTGGGCGAATAAGAAAACTCGGCGGCCAGGCGCTCCAGGCGCAGGCAGTCGGGCTCGGTAATGCGCCGCCGGATGTAGGCCAGTACCCGCTGCACGAAGCCACTGGCGTAGGAAGGCACGGGGCGCGGCCGCCGAGGCTGAGCCGTGAGCTCGCGCCCCAGCAGGCTCAGCACGGCCCCCATCAATGATTCTACCAGCGTGTCGTTGAAGGGCTGCCCCCGGTTGCCGTGTTCCGCAATTACCAGCGAGAGCAGGGCATTAAACTGCTGCTGAGCCGCGGCATCAAGCCCCAGGCTACCCCCTAGGCCTAGCGAGGCGTGCAGGGTATAGTCGCGCAGCTGCTGCCAGGCGGTGGGGTAGAGGCCCGTGGCTGTAAGCCCGGTCAGGTAGGCCTCCGTGAACCGAAGTACCCCAAAAGCCGTGGCCTCCTCGATGTGAAAGGTGTAGGAGTCGGCGGGGCCTAGCAGAAACAGGTGGCCCGGCTGATAAGACTGTTGCTGGCCACCGGCGCTGTACTGCCCGCGGCCCTGCCGGATGCTGATAAGCTCAAAGTGGTTGCGCAGCTGCCGCGGCCCGCCCCAGGTATGGGCCGTAAACTCCTCCGCTTCCAGCGGCTCTTTCTGAATGTGGCATTTCATAACGTGATACGTGCAGAAAAGGATGGCAGAACAGTAGTGGTGCTTTCCCATCGTGCCATTGGAGTGCCACTCCAGATTAGGAATCTTAGGTGTTGATTATGTAATTGATATTCAGTTAATTGATTGTAGATACTGAGGAGGCATCACGCCGATGGTACTCCGAGAAATCGTAGCCTCCGATATTTCGGAGGTGGTTTCGGAGGCTGCGATGGGCGCTTTACCTTGCACCATCATCTGCTTCCATCCTCGTCCCTATGGTTCTTTCGTTGCCTAGTATGGTACCCCCTAGCTCCGAACTCGCCCCGGCCGCTCGTGTTCTTATCGTGGAAGATGAGTTTTTGATTGCCAACAACTTGCAGCGAATTCTGGGCAAGGCAGGCTATCAGGTAACCGGGCTGGCCGACTCCGTGGCGGAGGCCCGGCAGGCCATTGCCGAAGCTCGGCCCGACGTGGTGCTGCTGGATATTTTTCTGCAGGGCAAACAAACTGGCCTCGACCTGGCCGCCTGGCTGCACGAAGAGCGCATTCCGTTCGTGTTCTTGTCGGCCAACCTCTCCGATGAGGTGCTGGAGGCGGCCAAAGTCACGCAGCCGTTTGGGTTTCTGAACAAGCCCTTCCGCGCCAAAGACGTGCTCACAACCCTGGAAATAGCCCGCTACCGCCACGCCCACAGCGCCGAAGCCCGGCTGCGCCAGCAGCAGCAACTGCAGGTGGCCGTCAACAACGCCATCATCACCTTCCAAGACCGGGAGCAGCTCAGCCTGGCCATTGCGGCGCAAATTGATCGGCTGGTGCCGTTCTCCTTCCTGAGCCTGCGCATAAGTCTGCCCGAAGACCAGTCTTTTTACTGGGTGATGCTGCGCAAAACGGCCCTGGGCACCTTTGAGCGCGTGTACCCGCCCGGACTGCTGGGCCCCCACGCCTCCGACGAACTGCTGGAGCAGCTGTACCAAGAGGCTCCCACCCACTTAGAGGAGCAGCCTGGCATCTTTGCTGGGGCAAGCTTTGAGGCGCTTTGCGCCGGCTCACTCACGGCGCGGGCCTTCCGCAACACGTTTGGGGTGCGCTCCTGGCTGCTGCGGCCGGTGCTACTGAAGCGGCGTTCCGTTACTCTGCTACAGCTGGCCCGGACGGATACCGCCGCTTTTACCCCCTCTGATCTGGAGGCTATCAACCTGATTGTCTCCCAGATTGCCCTGGCCCTCGATAACCTGCTGGCCTGCGAGGAAATTGACGCCCGCCGCCGCCTGAAAACGGCCGAGCTGGCCGTGGCCAGTGCCTTCCAGAATGGCCGCAGCCTCCCCGAAATTGTGCCCCAGGTGGCCGCCGCTGTGAATGAGCTGCTGCCAGGCATTGATCTGCTGAGCATTTACCAGGTGGGGCAGCCGGGTGCGGCAAGAGCATTAGAGGGCACGGTGCAGAAGCAGGAGGGGGAGTTTGTGCCCCTTGCAGCCGCTAATCCGGGGCAGGCGGGTACCCTTTGGGCGCAGCAGCTTCGGGGCCTGGAGCCCTGGCTGCTGCAACCAACCCTGCATGTAGGCCGCCTGGCCCCCGAGGCCCAGGAACAGTGCCTGCCTTGCCGCCTTTTCGGGGAGCACCTGGGGCTGCGCTCTTCCATGCACGTGCCCATTGTTATCAAGGGGCAGCCGGTGGCCTCGCTGGTAGTGGCCAGTAAAGCCCTGTACGCCTTCACCCACAAAGACCTGCAAACCCTGCAAAGCCTGAGCAACGAGCTGGCCCTGGCCCTGGAAAACCTGCTGGCTTTCGAACGCATCAAGCACCTAAGCGAGCAGTTGGAGCAGGAGCGAACCTACCTGAGCGAGGAGCTGAAAACCAGCCACCACTTCGAGGAGATAATTGGCACCAGCCCGGCCCTGCTCACCGTGTTTGAGAGCATTGCCCAAGTAGCTCCCACCGATTACACGGTGCTGATTACCGGCGAAACCGGCACGGGCAAGGAGCTAGTAGCTCGGGCGGTGCACAACCGTTCGGGCCGCCAAGGGCGCACCATGGTGAAAGTAAACTGCGCCGCTCTGCCGCCCCAGCTTATTGAAAGCGAATTGTTTGGGCATGAGCGCGGCAGCTACACCGGGGCTACCGACCAGCGCATTGGCAAGTTTGAGTTGGCCCACGGCAGCACTATTTTTTTGGATGAAATAGGTGAGCTGCCTCTGGAGTTACAGGCCAAGCTGTTGCGCGTGCTGCAGGAAAAAGAAGTTGAGCGCATTGGCGGCAAGGGACCTATTGCGGTAGATGTGCGGGTAATTGCCGCCACCAACCGCCACCTGCAGGACGAGGTGGCCGCCGGCCGCTTCCGCGCCGACCTTTACTACCGCCTCAATGTGTTTCCGGTGCGGGTGCCAGCCCTGCGCGAGCGGCCCGGTGATATTCTGCCCCTCACGGCGCATTTTCTGCAGCGCATCGGCAAAAAGCTGGGCAAAACCTTCACGGGTATTGCTGGTACCGCACGCCAGCAGCTAGAGCAATACGCCTGGCCCGGCAACATTCGGGAGCTGGAGCACGTGCTGGAGCGAGCGGCCATTATGGCCCGGTCTAGCACGCTAGAACTGCCAGAACCCTTGCTAGCCGGGGCTGTCTCCCCGGCCCGCCCGGTGGCTGCCGAGCCTGTTGCGGAAGTAAAGTCAATGGAGGAAGCCATGCGCGAAACCATTATGGGGGCCCTAACCAGGGCCAACAACCGCATTCGGGGCAGAGGAGGGGCGGCTGAGCTGCTCAACCTCAAGCCCACCACCCTGGAGTCGCGCATGAAAAAGCTGGGCATTAGCTCCGTTAGGTAAAGGGGTAGGTAGGCCTAGCGTCGCTTAGCTGGCGCGCGGGCCTAGCTGCCAGACGGGCTCAAACTCTAGGCTAATGCGTACGCCCTGGGCTTGGCTGATGCTTAGGTGCCCGTGTAGTTGCTTGCTCAGGCCGCGCATGATGGTGAGGCCCATGGTCTGGTTGTCTTCGGGGTCAAAATCGGGTGGGAAGCCCACGCCGTCATCTTCTACCCGCAGCTGGTAGCGCCCGGGAGCTACGGCGGCCAGCTCAACGCTAACCGTGCCGTTGCGCTGCCCGGGGAAGGCATACTTAAAGGCGTTGGTAAGGGCTTCATTCAGAATCAGGCCGAGCGGAGTGGCCTGGGAAACCTCCAGCTCCACGGCTTCCACGGCCAAATGCACTCGCACCTGCTCCGAGCAGTCGAACGACTCCAGCAGGTGGTCCGTGATGTCGTGGATGTAGCTCCGCATGTCCACCACGGCCAGGTTATGCGCCTGGTATAGCTTCTGGTGAATCAGGGCCATGGCGTGCACCCGGTTTTGCCCCTCCCGCAGGGCCGCCAGCACGGCAGGGTCGCGCAAATAATCTGCCTGCGTTTCCAGCAGGCTGTTGATTACCTCCAGGTTGTTTTTAACGCGGTGATGAATCTCCCGCAGCATCCATTCCTTCTCCTGTAGCAGCAGTTGCAGCGCCTGGTTCTGCTGGTTGATTTCGGCCTGCTTCGCTTCTAGCAGGCGGTTGGTGCGCTGCTTCAGCCGGTAGCGGTTGTAGCCTAGGCCTAGGATCAGCACCAGCAACAAAGCCCCCACCACCATGGCATTGCGCTGAAACTCCTGCTGCTTCAGGCGCGCCTGCTGGGCCTGCGTTTGCTTGGTGAGCAGGGCAATGTTCTGTTCCTTCTTGCGAGTGTCGTACTGAATCTGCAGACTAGCGAGCTGCTTGTTTTTCGTTTCGCTGAATATGGAGTCGTTCAGCGTTTTGAAGTGCTGGTAATGCGCAATAGCGGCCGGATAGCGCGCCTGTGCCGAGTCGGTTTTAAACAGGAGCAAATGAATCTCGGCCACGCGCAACAAGTAGCCGCTATGTTTACTGATGTGGAGGGCCTGGCCTAGGTAAAAGCGGGCCTTGTCGTAGTGCTTAGTTTGCAAGTAAAACCTCCCAATGCCCTGGTAGAAACCAATCTTGTTCAGGTCGTCGTCGATACCTGCTTTGGTAAGGCTAATCAGGCGCAGATAATACTGCTCGGCCAAAGCATACCGCTTAAGCGCCAGGTAGCACTCCGCCAGGTAGAGAGCCCGGTACATGGCCGTTTTAGGGTCGGTTGAAACATTTTTGCGGGTGTACGCAAGGAAAAACTGGAGGGCCTGCTCCGGTTTATGCTGAGCAATGAGAATACGAGCCGCCTCGCCCGCCACGTTAACCCTGTACAGACCGTTTTGCCAGTAGTTGTTCAGCGCTTTTTCGTAGTAGCGTTGCGCTTCGGGGTATTGCTTAAGCTCGGCGTAGAGGCTGGCTGTGCGGGCGTAAAAGCCGCCGATGGCGCTGGTATCGTGGGTGGCTTGGGCGCTTTCTATGCTGGCCAACCCATAACGTAACGCCTCTTTATAGTCGCCCATCTGGCGGTGTGCGCCGCGCAATAAGTCATAGGTATAGTGCAGCTTGGGCTGCCCGGCCTTCTGGTAGAGGGCTACCACCTGCAAAAGCTCGCCTACGGCCTGGGTAGAATTGCCCTGTAGCATGTGCATGTCGGCAATGGTCTTCAGCATGTAGGCCTCTTCCACTTGGCGGCCTAGTTGCTGAAAGCGAGACTGGGCCTGCTGATAGCACCTGATTTTGGCCGGAAAAGCTTCCTCTACGCGCTGATAGGCATTGCCCAGATAGTACCATCCTGTCGCCACCAGCAATGTATGGTGCGTCTGCTGGCCTAGAAGCAACGCCTGCCGAATCAGCGCTTGTCCAGCCTCATTCTGTCCCTGCATGGCCCTGATTTGGCCTAGGTTGTACAGGCTTTTTATGAGGTGCGCGGTATCGTGTTGTGCCTGGCTAAGCACTTGCGCTTGGCGGCTGTAGGCCTCTGCGTTACCCAGTGGAGTGCCTAACTCATCATACCCGGCAATTAGGTCGCTGCCCAGGCGCAACAGGGCTGTCAGGCGACTGGAGTCGGACTGAGCTTGCTGGAGCTGAGCTTGCAGGAGGCCGCGTTGCGCCGGGCTAAGCAGCGGGTACAGCGGCTCGGCCCCGACCGAGAAAGTGAGGGTGAGCAGCAGTAGGACCAGCAACTTGCCGAAGGAGTGGGGGAGGGCCATAGTGCGAAATAGCGCGCTTTTCCTAAGAGTGCGGCGCGGCAGCTACGTGAACTGTGTATAAAGTACCGATTTATCCGGGTTTTCTACCGCGAACTGAGCCGGAGGGGCCGCTACGTTTGTGCTGTCAGCAAGGTGCTGCCAGCCTCGCGTCCGTGGGGCCTCCATCCGTCATCCATCTACCCTTAACCTGCCATGAGCAACCTCACCTTAACCGCTCCCGTGCCCGTTGCCGAAGACCCAGCCATTTCGCGGGACGTAAAATCCTTTCTGGCCGTGCTGAACGGCGCGGGTGGGCCGCCCCTGGAAAGTCTTTCGCCCAAAGAAGCCCGCCAGGTTCTGGTAGATGCCCAGGCCTCAGTGCCGGTTGATCTGTCGGGGATTGAAGTAAGCCAGAAAACCATTACCCAGGACGGCTACACCGTGCCCTTGCACATTGTGCGCCCCACCGGCACCACCGATACGGTGCTGCCCGTGTTCATCTTCATCCACGGCGGAGGCTGGGTACTCGGCGACCTCCCCACGCACCAGCGTATGGTGCGCGACCTGGTGGTGGCCTCGGGCTATGCGGCCGTATTTGTGAACTACACCCCCACGCCCGACGCGCAGTACCCGCAGGCCATCCACGAAATCTACGCCGCCACGAAGTGGGTGGCCGAGCATGGGGCCGACATCAACGTGGATGGGAAGAACCTGGCCGTGGTGGGCAACAGCGTGGGGGGCAACATGACTGCCGTGACCTGCCTAATGGCCAAAGAGAAAGGCGGCCCCCACATCAAGTTTCAGCTGATGTTCTGGCCCATCGTGGCCGCTGACTTTACCACAGAGTCATACCAGCAATATGGTGAAGACCGGTTCCTGACGACTTCGCTAATGAAGTGGATGTATGACCTCTACACCACCGACCCGGCCGAACGGGCTGAAATCTATGCCTCCCCACTGAATGCCACCACTGAGCAACTGCGGGGCTTACCGCCGGCGCTCATTCAGGTGGCCGAAGCCGACGTGCTGCGCGACGAGGGAGAGGCCTACGGCCGCAAGCTCGACGAGGCCGGCGTGCCCGTAACGACGGTCCGCTACAACGGCATGATCCACGACTTTGGCCTGCTGAATGGCCTAGCTGAGGTGCCCCAGGTGAAGTCGTTGTTCGTGCAGGCGGCCGCCGAGCTGCGGAAGTATTTGGGCTAGCGGGGCTACCGCCTTCTTGTTGCATCTTACCATCAACCACCTATGGAAAAGAGCCCTAAAACCATTGTGTTTGTTACCGGCGCTTTCGTACATCATAGCTGCTGGGACGAGTGGAAGACCTACTTCGAAGCGCAAGGCTATATCTGCCTGGCTCCGCCGTGGCCCTACAAGAACGCCTCCGTAGCCGAGCTGCGCCGCCGCCACCCCGATGCGCAACTGGCGTCGTTGCGGCTAACTCAGCTGGTTGATTATTACGCCGATGTTATAGAACAACTGCCTGAAAAGCCCTTGGTCATTGGGCACTCTATGGGTGGGCTCATTGCTCAGCTGCTGTTGCAGCGCGACGTAGCAGCGGCTGGCGTTGCCATTCATTCAGTGCCGCCGCAGGGTGTGTTTACGTTTAAATGGTCTTTCCTGCGCGCCACTTGGGGGCCGCTCGGATTCTTCACCAACGTGAATAAACCGTTCCTGATGTCGCTGCGGCAGTGGCAGTATGCCTTTACCAACGGCCTGCCGCTAGCCGAGCAGCAGGCTACCTACGAGGCGCTGGTAGTGCCCGAATCCAAGCGCCTCTCGCGCGACGGGCTTACAGCAGCGGCCCGCGTCAATTTCCAGCGTCCGCACGCGCCGCTGCTGCTAGTGGCAGGCACGGCCGACCACATTATGCCCGCCTCGCTGAACCGCACCAACTTCAGACGCTACGCTCAGAATAACGGCTCCATTACCGATTTCAAGGAGTTTGAGGGCAACAACCATCTGGTGTTGGGGCTGCCCAACTGGCGCCAAACGGCCGATTACGTGCTGAGCTGGCTAGAGCAGCATGCCCCTGCGCAGGAAAACACCTCCAGGGCAAAGGCCGTGCGCGCCACCGCCTGACACCACTCTGGCGGCAGCGGTTCGGGTAGCTATGCCACGGGCAAGCTGCTGACTATCTGGGTTAAAGCCCGCTTCGCTGGGCAGAGTTGCTACATCAACCAAACCCGTTCCCGCATGAAAACTCTATTCGTCACCGCGCTTGGCGCACTGCTTGCTTTTACCATGACTTCGAGTACCCCCGAAACTTCAAACGGCGCGGCCCAGCCGGCAGCCGGTGTCAAAAACATCGTGCTGGTGCACGGTACTTGGGCCGATGGCTCTAGCTGGGCGAAGGTAATTCCGCTGCTTCTGGCAAAGGGCTACCACGTCACGGCCGTGCAAAATCCCCTCACCTCGCTCACCGACGACGTGGCTGCCACCAAGCGCGCCCTGGCCCTGCAAGACGGCCCCGTGCTGCTGGTAGGCCACTCCTGGGGCGGCGTCGTCATCACGGAGGCCGGCAACGATGCCAAAGTGGCCGGGCTGGTGTACGTGGCCGCGGCGGCTCCCGAGGAAGGGCAGTCGTTTCTGGAATTGGTGCAGACCGCCCCCGCCACGCCCGGCAACGACGAAATCCGGCCCGATGCTTCTGGCTTCGTGAGCATGACGCCCAAAGGTATCAAGGAAGATTTCGCCCAGGACCTGACCCAAACCGAGCAGCAGGTGCTCATTGCCACCCAGGGCCCCCAGGCTTTCTCGGCCCTACAGGAAAAAATTACCCGCGCCGCCTGGAAAACCAAACCCTCCTGGTACATAGTGGCCCAAAACGACCGGATGATCAACCCCGATTTGGAGCGCACCCTGGCTAAAAAGATGAACGCCACCACCACCGTGCTGCCCGCCAGCCACGTGGTTATGCTCTCCCAACCCGAAAAAGTGGCCGCGGTAATTGCCGAGGCCGCCAGCAAACTGGCCACCCCCAAAATGGCCGCTCGATAGGCCTAGTCGCCATCGGCTAGCTGCAAAAAGCCCGCTTCCGGTACAATAACCGGGGGTGGGCTTTTTGCTGCGGCTTGTCGTCTGGCATGAACCATTGTACGCATATCAAGCAGCCTGCCATGAACAAAAACCGCCTGGAAGCTTTCAGCGACGGGGTCATTGCCATCATCATTACCATTATGGTGCTGTCGATGCAGCGGCCCCGGGGTGCAACGCTGGCCGCGCTCAAGCCGGTGCTGCCTGCCTTGCTGAGCTACACGCTTAGTTTCGTGTACGTGGGCATCTACTGGAACAACCACCATCATTTGCTGAGCAGTGTAACCAAGATTGATGGCCGCGTGCTGTGGCCGAATCTGCTGCTGCTGTTCTGGTTGTCGTTGGTGCCATTTGCTACCGACTGGATGGGGGAGAGTCATTTTGCGCCCGTGCCCTTGGCCGTGTACGGGGTAGTGCTGTGCCTAGCCGCGCTGTCTTTCCTCATCCTGCAACACCAACTCATTGTAGTGAATGGCGCTTGCTCGCCCCTGGCCCGCGCCGTGGCCCGGTCCTGGAAAGGGCGGCTTTCCCTGGTTGGCTACACCTTGGCTATAGTGGCTAGTTTCTGGCACGGGTGGGCGGCCGAGGCCATGTACGTGGCAGTGGCCCTGGGCTGGCTAGTGCCCGATCGGCGGATTGAACGTGCGCTTGCTAATCCTTTCGACTAAGATCTTCTAGGGCTCCGAATAGCGTATAGGTCGGTGCTCAGTTCGCCGCTAGGCCACTACTTATGGCTGGCCGGAGTGCGGCTAGGCATCCGGAAGCTAGCCCGCAGCTGAAAGCTCTGCACGCTGCCGAAGTTGGTAGCGGCAAAGGGCTCTAGGGTCCACTGCTCTCCCAGTGGTATTTGGGCTTGCAGGAAGGGAAATGAACGAGCCTCGGTCTTGTCAAGTAAGCCGGCATTGGCCTCGCTATTGGCCAGGGCTACGCCCCCAACCAAGCGTAGGCGTTCCTGCCCAAAGCCCGTGCCTAGGCCTAGGGTGCTGAAGCCGTTGCCAATGCCTTGCAACCCATAATTGGTGCTGCCGTGGAGGTAGAGCGTATTCAGCATGCCCACTTCTACCAGCGCCTGAAGCCGCACATTGCTTACCCGACCGGGTTTATACACGTAGTCGTAGGCCACGTTGCCCAGGTGCAGGCCTAGGCCAACGCGTATGTATTTGGGGTTGGCTACTTCTACGTACGGATTGAAGCTCAATAATTGGGCGTGGCCGCGCTCAAACGGTTTGTAGTTGAAGGGAGAGTAGTAGTTGCCCGCGTAAATAGTGTCTTGCTGGGGCCGGAAGTTGCTGCGGCCAACTCCCAGGTTTGCTCCCACTGTAATGGTGCTGGCCTGCATCAGCGGCCACGTACGGGCTACTCCAACCGCCCCCACGGCAAACCGTTGCCGGTAGGTGGAAGTGGAGAGCTGCGTGCCGGAGCAGCCGTAAGGGTAACCGAAATATTGCTCAGAGGTGCCCGCTAGGCCACCTGCGCTAATGGTAGTGTAGCGCCGCGGATCGGGGGCCGGAGCCTGACTAGTCAGCAGCAGTACCACACCGCTCAGCAGTACTGGCAGTGCGAGCAGCTGGGGCGCTTGGCGTGTTTGTCGGCGGGCCCATAGCCCAGCCTCCAGCAGCAGGCTAGCCAGCAGTAAGCTCTTCACAACCAATTGCTCCGGCATCGTCAGCCAACCGGTGCTCAGCAGTGCGGTAATTAATAGCAGTACTCCTACTACCAGCCGGGGACGCCAGTGGCCTAGCGAGGTAAAAGAGGAGGAATGGTGAGTTACGCGGCCCCGGTAGAGCCATACACCCGCCAGCGCAGTTACCACTAGTAATAGCAGCCATTGCACCTGTTTCAAGCCATGCCAAAGAGAGGTGCCCAGCAAATCACCAGCACTGTCATGAATAAACTCCAGCCCAAAGCGGCCCGCCGCGTACAGTAGGACAGCCAGCAAAAACTGCTGCCCAGGTGCTTGCCGTTGGCTGCGGCGGAGCCTCAGTGAGCCCACTATCAGTATGCAAAGCACAATCTGGTAAATCTGGGCCGGATGCACAGGCAATGAGTGGGCAGCGGTAGATGGCAGTACGCCTCGCGCCACCTGGGTCAGAAAGGGCAGGGTATGCGGCGCGTAGCAAACTCCCCCCAGATTAGTAGTGGGGGTACCAAAGCAGCAGCCGGTAAGCAGGCAGCCAACTCCCTGCACCGCTAAGCCTACAAATAAGGGCAGCGCAAAGGCATCGTATACACCGCGATTAAAGCCTAGCACTCGCCGCAGCACCGCCAGAGCCACAGCAGCCCCTACTATTCCGCCGAGGATAGAGCGGCTGTTGGGGCCCGTCCACTCGCCGTGGAGTAGCAAGTGCTGCCAATCGGTGCCGGAGCCGGCCACCAGGCGCGTGCCGAGAATGAGGCATAACATAGTGCCGGCCAACAGCGGAAGCCAATGGCGCCACGCGTACTGCCGCGCGTAGGCCTCTCGCGCGAGCAATAGGCCTGCCACCGCAAAACCGGCCAGGTAAAAGATGAGATAAGAATCCGTCGACGAGGGTAATACTAGCGGAGGCATAACAGAGTAAGTAGTCTGAAAACGTAGATGCGCGAAACGCACTGCTAGATGGGAGAGGAGCAGCAAATGGCCCAGGCTAAAATTCTAAAGGTCAGACTTCTTCTTATCAGTATATGTGCGTGTATAATGCTGATTGTAATTGACTTGTATAGCAAAATTTAGGTGTTATAAATAATGGCACAAAAGCTCAGACCTGAAGGCTGGCTTCTGGCTACACTGTCCCAGGCCTGCTATTCATCCGTTTACTTTCGTACTACCTATTTTTACAGCTCGCCTAAGTCAATAGCACCTTGAAACAATCTACCTTCCTGCCTCGGTTAGCTGCTTATTGCGTAGGACTGCCCGTTTTATTGGTGCTATACCTGTTCACGCGGGGCATGTTGCCCACTGCCCTTGGAATGCCTTTGCTCATCGGGGCAATATTCGCCGCTATTTGGGCCCAGGCTAAAATCCGAAAGTCTTACCCGCAGGATTTTAAGCTCCGGGAGGAGTGGATGGCCTTTGGCGTGTTTTTAATAACCGTAGTGGCCATAAGCGTTCTTATACTAACACCTCAGCTATAACCACTAAGCAGCCGCGACTATGAACCCGCAACTCGGAAAAACGCTCGTTATCCTAGGCTTGGTCGTGGTAGCGGTAGGCGCCTTTGTGTGGCTTGGGGGTGGTAGCTTATTTAGCTGGATTGGGCGCCTGCCCGGCGACATTCGCATTGAGCGGCCAGGTTTCCGGTTCTATGCGCCCATTGTCTCCATGTTGCTGTTGAGTCTGCTGCTGAGTGCGGTGTTGTGGGTGGTGCGGAGAGTAAGCTAAAAGCAAAACGTATGGGTAACCTGGCCTTTTACTCAGCAAAGTGATAGGGAGGCTATGTGTGCAGGCCAATAAGTGGGGTTTATAGATTTAGTCCTATAAACGACAAGTGGGCTAGCGAGGCTGGGGCTAGGTGAGTGAAGCTGGAAAAGCACTAAGTCGACTCGGAAAAACCCTAACCCGTGGCAGTTGGGCCTCTTTGGCAACGTTCCCGATAACGATTGCGCAAATATTCAGCGCCCAATTCGGTGCTTTCTACGGCTGTTCCTCTAACATTAGTGAGGGCTTACTTCGGGTGGCCTAGCAGCTCTTTCTTCGACTAATCAAATTCCCCCACCATGAGAAAAGGTTTACTACTAAGTGCCGTCGCGCTTAGCACAGCCATGTCGGCAATGGCGCAACAAACTCGCCAAGTACAGGGGCGGGTAATTGATGGAACCACTAGCGAAGGACTCCCGGGCGTAACCGTTATCGTAAAGAACTCTACCCTAGGTGCCACCACCGACGGCGACGGAAATTTCACGCTTAGTATACCCGAAGGCGGAGATGTAGCCCTGACGTTCAGCTACATTGGGTACGTGCCCCAGACGGTGAGTGTAGGCTCACAAACCAAGCTCAAGATTGCGCTGAAATCGGACCAAAAAGCCTTGGATGAAGTAGTGGTAATAGGCTACGGTCAGGTCAAGAAGAGCGACGTGACGGGCGCCATTGTGTCGGTGAAGGAGGAAGACCTGAAAAAGGTGCCTTCGGCAAACGTGATGGAAACCCTGCAGGGCCGCTTGCCCGGCGTAGATATCACCCGGAGCAGTGGCTCGGCCGGCTCGGGCGTGAATATTGCCGTGCGCGGCAACCGCTCCATCACGGCCCAGAACGGCCCGCTGTTTATTGTGGATGGCGTGCAGTACAATTCCATCCAGGATATCAACCCCAATGATATTCAGAGCATGGAGGTACTTAAGGATGCGGCCTCCACTGCAATCTACGGTTCGCGTGGCGCAAATGGCGTTATCATCGTGACCACCAAGAAGGGCGCCGCTGGGCAGCCCCGCGTAACGATTAACTCTTACTACGGCATTACCGATGCCGTGTACTACCCCCGCGTAAGTAACGCGCAGGAATACGTAGCGCAGAAGCGTGAAGCCAACCGCACTACTGGTAACTGGAACAGCCCCGCCGACGACTCGAAAATCTTCACGCCCCTGGAAATTCAGAACATTGCCGATGGCGTAAGCACCAACTGGATCAATAAGCTGCTGCGCCAGGGTGTGCAGCAGGAACACCAGATTGGCCTCTCCGGTGGCTCCGACAAAACCAAGATCTACGCTTCCTTCGACTACTTCAACGAGCAGGGCTTGTTCCGGATGGATGACTTGAACCGGTATTCTATCCGCTTCAACCTCGATCAGGAGATAAATAGCAAAATCCGGGTAGGCCTGCAGAGCCAGCTCACCTACTTCAACCAGGACCGCCGCCGCGACCCCACCAATCAGGCCAACAAAATCAACCCCTTGCTGACGCCGTACGATGAGAACGGCAACCTGGCGGTTTTCCCCAATGCGGGCAACTTCATCAACCCCCTGATTGACGAGCAGCCGGGCAACTACCAGAACAACGTGCGTACCACCCGCACGTTCACCACGGCCTACGCCAGCTACCAAATTCTGCCCAGCCTGAACCTACGCTCCAACCTAGGCCTCACGCTGTCTAACTCGCGTACCGGTATCTATCAGGGCTCTAATACGTTGGACCGCAACGGCTCGGTAGCGCAGTCGGCCTACGGCACGGAGTTTCTCACGAACTGGAGCTGGGAAAACATCCTGAACTATAACAAAACCTTCGGCGACCATACTATCAGCGCCACCGGCGTTACGTCGCTGCTGACCTTTAATACGGAGAATTCCAACGCCCAGGGCCGCAACCAACTGCTCGATTACCAAGGGTACTACGCCTTGGCTAACGCCAACCAACAGGTAGGCATCAACAGCGGCTACGTGAACAGCAAGCTGATTTCCTTCACGGGTCGGGTGCAATACAACTTCAAAAGCCGCTACCTGCTCACGCTGACCGGTCGCTCCGACGGTTCCTCGGTGCTGGCGCCCGGCAATAAGTGGGCGTTTTTCCCCTCGGCGGCCGTGGCGTGGCGCATCATTGAGGAGGACTTCATGAAGGGCCTGACGCCCATCACCGACCTGAAGCTGCGCGCCAGCTACGGCCGCGCCGGCAACTACGATATTCCGGCCTACTCTACGCAGTCGTTGCTGGTGCGCATTCCGTTTGCTTTCGGCGAAACGTCGGCTCCGGCCTACACCTTTGCCAACCGCATCGGGAACAGGGAGCTAGGGTGGGAGCTGTCGAATACCCTAAACTTCGGGTTGGACTTTGCCTTCCTCGAAAACCGGGTGGCCGGCTCCGTGGATGTGTACGACACCCGCACCAGCGACCTGCTCCTGAACCGCGTGCTGCCGGCCACTTCGGGCTACTCCGTAGTGACGGAAAACGCCGGCAAAACCCGCAACCGCGGGATTGAGGTAGGCTTGAACGCCCGGGTGGTGGAAACCGACAACTTCCGCTGGAACGTGGGCGCCACTTGGTTCAAGAACAAGGAGGAAATCACGGCCCTCACGGTTTCTGGCAACGACGTGAGCAACCGGTGGTTTATCGGCTCCCCGGTGAACGTATTCTACGACTACGAGAAAATTGGCATCTGGCAGACCGGCGAAGCCGACGCGGCCAAGGCGTACGGCCAGAAGCCCGGCCAAATCAAGGTGCGCGACCTGAATGGCGACGGCCGCATTACGGCTGCCGACGACCGCAAAGTGCTGGGCTCGACGGTGCCCAAGTGGAGCGGCTCCCTCAACACTGATGTGAGCTACAAAGGCTTCGATTTATCGTTGCAGTTCTTTGCTCGCATTGGGCAGATGCTGAACTACGAGTACAACGGCTTCTTCGATCCGCAGGGTATTGAGAACAGCTCGCGCCAGAACTACTGGACGCCCGAAAACCCTTCCAACGACTTCCCGCGCCCCGACGCCAGCCTCTCGAAAAGCACGCTGCAGAACTCGCTCTACGGCACCTCGCTGCTCTACGAAAACGGCTCTTATGCTAAGTTGCGGGCCGCTACGCTGGGCTACACGTTTCCGGCAGGCCTAGCCTCACGCCTGCATATGTCGTCGCTGCGGGTGTACGTGCAGGGCAAAAACCTCTACACCTGGAGCCACATCGACAACTACGACCCCGAGCGGGGCGGCGCCATCACCACGCCCATTCCGCGGGTGCTGACTGCTGGTATCAACCTGGGTTTTTAAGAGGATAGAGCTCGTTTAACGCTGCACCGATAGAAAGATGAAAATCTCCACTCAACATACGCTCAAACTGCTCTTTACCGCTAGCGCGCTTTCGCTTACGCTGCCCGCCTGCGACAAGCAGCTGGAAGAATACAACCCCTCGGGCCTGACCGCCGAAGCCGTGTACAGCACGCCCGCCGGCTTTGAAACCCTGGTTAACGCCGCCTACTCCTACAACCGCTGGTGGTACGGCAAGGAAAATGGCTACAGCATCTCGGAAATGGGCACCGACCTCTGGCAGCGCGGCGCCGGCGACGTAAACCCCGACCTCACCGAGTACACCACCCTGCAGGGCAGCTCCGCCGCCCTCACCGACCTCTGGAACCGCCTCTACGCCGCCGTGAACGTGTGCAACGCTGGCATCGGCCGCGTAGGCCAGTCGGGCATGACGGACGCCCTGAAGAAAACCCGCGAAGGAGAGCTGCGCTTCCTGCGCGCCTTCTATTACTGGGAGATTGTAGAAACTTGGGGCGGCGTGCACTTCACCACCGAGGAAGCTACGGCCGTACAGAACACCGCCAACAAAACCCCAGTTGAAACCTTCTACAAGCAGATTTTCGACGACCTGAACGTGGCGGTGGCCAACCTGCCCACCACCACTACCGACTACGGCCGCGTGACCAAGCCGGCCGCCGAGGCCTTCCTGGCGAAAATGTACCTGACCCGCGGCCAAAACCGCCAAGCCGCCGACCTGGCCCAGAAGGTAATCAGCAGCTACGGCTACGCTCTGCAGCCTCGCTTTGCTGATTTGTGGTCGATGAGCAACCTGGAGAATAAGGAGATTCTGTGGGCCGTGAACTACTCCAAGGACCTGAGCCTGAACGATAGGGTAGATGCCACGCTGTACCCCGACGGCCACCCCCGGGGCGGCAACAATGGGCACCTGCTCTTCCTGATGAAATACGACGACCAGCCCGGCGTAATCCGTGATATTCCGTACGGCCGGCCGTTCAACCGCTTCATGCCTTCGCTCTTCTACCTGAACCTGTTCAATGAGAAGATCGACTCGCGCTACGCCGCTACTTTCCAAACGGTGTGGCTGGCCAACCGAGCAGTAACCGGCATTGCCGTGGGCGATACGGCCGTGGTAGCCAGCAAGTACATCATTCCGACTACCACCAAGGCCCAGAAGAAGTACCGCATCTGGGACCAGAGCGCCGTGTACCGGCCCGACGGCACCATTAGCGGCGACCGGATCCACTACATGACCATGAAGAAATTCATGGACCCCACTAGGCCTACTATTGCTGAGGAGCAAAGCGCCCGCGACGCCTACGTGATTCGCTTGGCGGATGTGTACTTGATGGCCGCCGAAGCCGAGTTTAAGGCCGGTAACTCAACTAAAGCCGCCGACCTGATTAACGTGGTGCGCCGCCGGGCCGCAATTCCGGGCAAAGAAGCCGACATGCTCATCAAGCCTACCGACGTGACCCTGGATTTCATTCTGGATGAGCGCGGCCGGGAGCTAGGCGGCGAGCAGCTCCGGTGGTTTGACCTGAAGCGCACCGGCAAGCTGATAGAGCGGGTGAAGAAGTACAACCCCGACGCGGCTGTCAGCATTCAGGACTACCACCTGGTACGGCCCATCCCACAGCGCCAACTGGATGCCGTGAGCAACAAAAGCGAATTCACCCAGAACCAGGGCTACAGATAATCCTTCGTACCCTCCCTAGGCCACCCCGGTTAGTGGCCTAGGGAGGCTTTTTCCCTTTCTATGAAACAATTCGCATTCCTGTTTTTTGCCCTGCTTCTGTGGGCTTTCCGGCCCGCCGAAGACAAGAAAGTTCAGATTTTCCTGGTCGGCGACTCTACCATGTCCGACAAACCGTTGGACAAGGCCGAGCGCGGCTGGGGTATGTATTTCCAGCAGTATTTCGATGCGGGCGTGAAGGTGCAGAACCACGCCATGAACGGCCGCAGCACCCGCAACTTCCGCCACGAGGGCCGCTGGGCCAAGGTACTAGAGCAAGTGAAACCCGGCGACTGGGTATTCATTCAGTTCGGCCACAACGATTCGAAGCGGGAGGACACCGCCCGCTACGCCGCGCCAAAAACCGCCTACCGCCAAAATCTGACCCGCTACGTGCAGGAGGCCCGCGCCAAAGGTGCCAACCCCGTACTCATCACGCCCGTTGGCCGCCGCTACTTCGACGACCAAGGCAAGCGCAAAGACGACCACGGCGACTACCCCGGCGTGGTGAAGGAAGTGGCCAAAGCCCAAAAAGTGCCGATGATTGACCTGCACGAAACCAGCTGGGCCATGTACAGTCAGCTCGGCGACGCGGGCACCAAGCCCCTCTTCTGGAGCTACCAGAACGGCGCCAACAACACCAAGCTCGATAACACTCACTTCTCGGCCTACGGCGCTGAGCGCGTAGCTCAGCTTGTTGCGCAAGATGTAAAGAAGCTCAACCTGGGTATTGCCTCGCACCTGCAGCCGCTGGCCTTCAACGGCAAGTACACCTACGACCTGCCGGTGGTGCTACAGCCCACCTTCCGGAAGGACACTTTTAACATCACGAAGTATGGCGCCGTGGCCGATGGGCAGACGCTCAACACCGAGGCGTTCCGCAAGGCCATTGACGAATGCAGCAAGCAGGGTGGTGTGGTGTTAGTGCCACGAGGCTTGTGGCTTACAGGCTCCATCCAACTAAAGAGCAACGTGAACCTTCACGTAGCTAAAGGTGCCCTGGTGCAATTCAGCAACAAGCTCTCCGATTATCAGCTGATCAAAACCAACTGGGAAGGCGAGGATGCTGTCCGCAACCAGTCGCCCATTTCAGGCTACGATCTGGAGAACATTGCTATTACCGGCGAAGGCACGTTTGACGGTGCTGGCGATGCGTGGCGCATGGTGAAAAAGGAAAAGCTGAACGCGGGCCAGTGGCAGCGCCTAGTAAAATCGGGTGGGGTAGTGGACGAGAAAGGTACTACTTGGTATCCGTCGGCGGGCTCCCTAAAGGGCTCTACGCTCAACAAGCCCTGGACCATTCCGGTCGGCTCGCAGCCCGACTATAGCAAGTACGCCGAGTTCAAGGATTTCCTGCGGCCCAACATGCTCAGTCTGCAGCGCTGCAAGCAAATCCTGCTCGAAGGCTTCACCATTCAGAATTCCCCCGCCTGGACCATTCACCCGCTGCTTTGCGACAACATCACCCTGCGCAACGTAACGGCCCGCAATCCTTGGTACGGTCAGAACACCGATGCACTGGACCTGGAATCGTGCCGCAATGGGCTAGTAGAAGGCTGCACGTTTGACGTGGGCGACGACGGTATCTGCATAAAATCGGGCCGCGATGAGGAAGGGCGCAAGCGCGGCGTGCCCACCGAGAACTTCATCATCCGCGACACCAAGGTGTACCACGCCCACGGCGGCTTTGTGATTGGCTCGGAAATGTCGGGTGGTGCGCGCAACCTCTACGTAAGCAACTGCACCTTTATGGGCACCGACGTAGGCTTGCGCTTCAAGACGGCACGCGGCCGCGGTGGCGTAGTGGAAAACATCTTCGTGGATGGCGTGGATATGACCGACATTGCCGGCGAAGCCATCCTGTTTGACATGTACTACGCCGCCAAAGACCCCGTGCAGGTAAACGGAGAGGCCTATGGCATCCCGGAAATCAAGGCCGAGCCGTTGGGCGAAGGCACGCCTCAGTTCAAGAGCTTTCGCATCAAGAACGTAACCTGCAAAGGTGCCAACACCGGCATTCTAGTGCGTGGCTTGCCCGAGATGAGCATCAAAGACGTGGATATCGAAAACACGGTACTAGAGTGCAACAAAGGCATGGTGTGCCAGGAGGCCGACGGTATTCGCCTCAAAAACGTGACCTTGCTCTCCAAAGAAACCAAACCCATACTGGAAGTGCAGAACAGCCGCAACATCAGCTTCGACAACCTGCGCTACGCTTCTGGGGCCGAGCTGCTCCTGCGCGTAACCGGCGACCGGAGCAAAGCTGTAACCCTGCGCAACACCGACACCAAAGCCGCGAAGAAAGACGTGGAAATTGGTCAGAAGGTGTCGAAGAAGGTGGTAACGGTTTCTAAGCGCTAATCTGTTCTTAGTCTGCATTATGAGCAAGCTGCCTTATACTCATCCTGCGGAAGACTTTCCCGGCGTTCCAACTGGCTGGACGTTAACTTACAATGAACTGTCCAACAATTTCTACCACGTGCTCCATACCTCAGAGTATGGACCTGCTGTAGAGAAAAACGGATCAGATTTAGAGCAACCTATTTCGCGTTGTGTTGAGGATGCAAAGGAAATTGATAAGCAGCTCCAAGTAAAAAAGTCGATAAACTAGCCTTTCATCATTTTTGACTGTCTAATCTATGCCTCGCCATTGCATAATAATTCTGTTCTAGGCCAGTCAACCACCCCTAACCCCTCCTCAGTTGAGGAGGGGAACTAGTATTCTAGCTTTAGCTTAACCCTCCCATGTCTCTCCGTTGTTTCTTTCTTTCCGGACTGTTGATTTCGGGCTTGGCCGCGCAGGCGCAACCTGCGCCGGCTGCTAGGCCTATGTCGCAGCGCATGACGGATGCCTTTATCAAGTGGCATCCGGATTCTATTGTCATTGGTAACCGCAAAACTGCCCGCTGGGACTACGAGCAGGGCCTGATGCTGAAGGCTCTTGAGCGCGTGTGGCAGCGCACTGGTGATGCGCGCTACTTCACCTACATCCAGAAAGACCTCGACCAGTTTGTGCAGCCCGATGGCTCCATCCGGACCTATAAGCTGGAAGACTACAACCTCGACAACCTGACCACCGGCCACGCCTTGCTGCTGCTCAGCCAAATGTCGGTACCGAACCAAGAGAAGTACCAGAAGGCCGCGCAGCTGCTACGGAAGCAACTGGAGGGGCAGCCACGTACCAAGGCCGGCGGTTTCTGGCACAAGAAGGTGTATCCCAACCAAATGTGGCTCGATGGCTTGTACATGGCGGAGCCCTTCTATGCTGAATACAGCAACGTATTCCAGCAGCCCGCCGGCTTCGATGACGTAGCCAAGCAGTTTGCTCTCATTGAGAAGAACCTCGTGGACTCCAAGACTGGCCTACTATACCACGGGTACGATGAGAGCAAGGAGCAGAAGTGGGCCAACAAAACCACGGGCCAGTCGCCGAACTTCTGGGACCGGGGCATGGGCTGGTACGCCATGGCGCTGGTAGATGTGCTGGATTACTTCCCCAAAGATCATCCGCAGCGCGCCCAACTCATCAAGGACGTGCAGCGCTTGGCGCCGGTGCTCACCAAGTACCAGGATGCCAAGACTGGCACGTGGTCGTTGGTGGTAGACCAAGCTTCCCGCAAGGGCAACTACGCCGAGGCTTCGGGTAGTAGCATGTTTGTGTATTTCCTGCAGAAAGGTGTGCGCATGGGTTACCTCGATCAGAAATATGCCCAGGCCGCCAAGAAAGGCTACAATGGTCTGTTGAAGCAATTTGTGGCTACTGAATCGGGTGATGCGCTGGCGTTCAACGGCACGGTGAGCGTGGGTGGCCTAGGCGGCAACCCCTACCGCGACGGTAGCTTTGAGTACTACCTCTCGGAGCCCCTGCGCAAGAATGATTTGAAAGGCGTGGGCCCCTTCATTCTGGCCAGCGTGGAAATGGAAATTGCCGCTGAGAGTGGCCTAGGCAAGGGCAAGACAGTGGGTGTAGATACCTACTTCAACCACGAGAGCCGCAAGAGCAACATCACCGGCCAGCCTGAGCCCTTTCACTACACCTGGGAAGACCGTATGCACTCGGGTTTCTACTTCTGGGGCAATCAGTTCCGGGAGCTGGGTGCTAACACGGTATCCATTCCCACTGCCCCCACCGCGGCCTCGCTGAAGGGGGTAGATGTGTACATCATCGTCGACCCCGACACCAAGAAGGAAACGCCCAACCCCAACTTCGTGAAGCCCGCCGACGTGCAGGCCCTCACGGCATGGGTGAAAGCCGGCGGTACCTTGGTGCTCATGGCCAACGACACCAGCAACTGCGAGATTCCGCGCTTTAACACCCTGGCTCAGGCCTTCGGGATGAAGTTCCGCGACGTGAACCTGAACATGGTGAAAGGCAACCAGTTTGAGCAGGGCCAAGTAGCGCTGCCGGCCGGTAATGCCGTGTTCAAGAATGCCCGCAAAGCCTACATCAAAGAACTGGCTCCCATTGAAGTGAAGGCGCCTGCCACGCCGCTCATCAGCCAGGGCGGCAACGTGATTATGGCAACCGCCAAAGTGGGCAAAGGCACCGTTTTCGCGGTGGGTGACCCGTGGCTGTACAACGAGTACGTCGACGGCCGGAAAATTCCGGCTGAGTACGAAAACTTCCTGGCAGGGAAGGACCTCGCCACTTGGCTGCTGCAACAGTCAGGTCGCAAGTAGTTGTACAGTCGCGCGGACAACTTTTAAGAAAACCCGAAAGCAAAACGGTCAGCCCACGTGGGCTGACCGTTTTGCTTTCGGGTTATGATAACAGCCAGTGGCCTAGACCGACGCAGGCTTTTTCGCAGCATAGGTGCCGCTGAGGCCCGCTGAATCTGAGGTCAGGCGCGTGGAATCCCGGGGAATAAGCTCTGTCGGAATCTTAACGGTTTCGATGGGTAGAGCGCGGTGTTTACGCTCAATCTGGTCGATGAGACGCTCGGCGGCTACTTGCCCGATTTCCTGGGCGGGCTGCACTACCGTGCTCAGCGAAGGCGCCATTAGGTCGGCCACGTTCAGGTTGGTGAAACCGATGATGGAAACATCGTCGGGGATGGCGAGGTGCTGCTGGCGCAGGGCCGTGAGGCACCCGATGGCGAGCCGGTCGGAGGCAGTAAAGAAGGCATCGGGGGGCGAGTCGAGGCGCATCAGCTCCTGCACCATGGGGCCTACTTCATCGGGGCCGAAGGTGCCGTACCGAATCAGGTTCTCATCGAACTCTAGGCCATACTTTTCCAGGGCGGCGCGGTAGCCAGCCAGCCGCTCCTGCGTAATGCTCAGCCAGGGCTGAATAGTGAGGTGGGCAATGCGGCGGCGTCCCGATTGAATCAGGTGCTCGGTAGCGGCAAAAGCGCCGCCGAAATTGTCGGCCACCACCTTGGTCACGTTCAGCTGCGACGATACTCGGTCGAAGAGCACGATGGGCACCCCTTTGTCCTGCACATCTTGCAGGTGCGCCACGTCAGACGTTTCACTGGACAGCGAAATCAGCAGGCCATCTACCTTGCGCGACATAGACTGCTGCACGTTCGCCATTTCCCGCTCATACGACTCCTGGCTCTGGAAGATGATAACGTGGTAACCGCGGTTGTAGGCAATAGCCTCAATGCCGTTGATGGCTTGGGAGAAAAAGTAGTTGGCAATTTGAGGCACGATAACGCCAATGGCGCGGCTCGCGCTGCCTTTCAGACTCAGGGCAATAGGGTTGGGGCGGTAGTTGAGGCGCTCAGCGCACTCCATTACCAGTCGCTTGGTTTCGGGGTTGATTTCATAGCTGCCCCGCAATGCGCGCGATACCGTGGAAGTGGAAAGATTCAGTTCGCGGGCAATGTCTTTGATGGTGAAAGTTTCCACGATGGAGACGGGGTAAGGTGGGGAAGGAAGGAGAGGAGCGGCGGCTTAGGTAAATGCAAGAACTGCAAAAGCAGATACCAGAATGAATGAGGGCTCAAAATAGAAAGAGCTGAGCACTTTTAGCTCAAATTACCCCGAGGTACCCCCCAGTGAAAAGATTGGCAACGTTCCCGATAACGATTGCGGGAATAAAAAACCGACTTGGCTTCCATTCAGCAACTGCAACTTGTAACCTTAACAGGCCTAGAAGCCGAGTGTGGTTCTAACCGTACATTCGTCTTCCCCGAAAAGTTTACAAACTTCTTGCACCACTATGGCGAATACCCTTGGGTTTGATCTGACAGGAAAACTAGCTCTTGTGACGGGCTGCAACCGTGGCATTGGGCAAGCAATGGCCTTAGGCCTCGCCGAAGCTGGCGCTGACATCATTGGCGTTTCCGCAACCCTAGCCCTTAGCGGCAGTGAAACGGAGCAGCAAGTGCGGGCCCTGGGCCGGCAGTTCTACGCCTACCAGGCCGATTTCAGTCAGCGCCCCGCCGTAGATGCGTTCCTAGGCCAGGTGCAGCAGGATTTTCCGCGCATTGATATCCTGATTAACAACGCCGGCACCATCAAGCGCGCCCCCGCCGCTGAGCACTCTGACGACCTCTGGGACGAAGTGCTGGCTATTAACCTCGATTCACCCTTCCGCATTGCCCGCACCATTGGCGGCCGGATGTTGCAGCAGGGCTCGGGTAAAATCATCTTCACGGCCTCGCTGCTCACGTTCCAGGGCGGTATCAACGTGCCTGGCTACGCGGCCAGCAAAGGCGCCATTGGCAGCTTAGTGAAAGCGCTGGCTAACGAGTGGGCCGGCCGGGGCGTGAACGTAAACGCTATTGCGCCCGGCTACATTGCCACCGACAACACCGAGGCCCTGCGCAACGACCCCGACCGCTCCGCCAGCATTTTGGGCCGCATTCCGGCCGGCCGCTGGGGCACCCCCGACGACTTCAAAGGCCCCACCGTGTTCCTGGCTTCCTTGGCCGCCGACTATGTGCACGGCACCATCCTCACCGTCGATGGCGGCTGGATGGGACGCTAATCAAAGGTGAAGTTGTGAAGTAGTGGAATGGTGAGCTGGCCATCTTGTTGGTGCGGCTTGCGCTACTTTCGCCGTCTAGGCCAGTACAGATCAATCTCCCTAGGCCACTACCTCTGCACTTCACAACTTCACTCTTCACAAACTCACAATTTCACTTCCCATGACCCAACGATATGCCATTGGGCCGCGCGAGACGGCCGGCCTGAACACCAAGGAGCTGCGTAACAATTTCTTGATTGAGAGCCTGTTTGTGGCCGGCAGTGTAGAGCTGGTGTACACGCACTACGACCGCATGATTGTGGGTGGAGCCACGCCCACCACGTCGCCGTTGCCGCTGCCGTGCCCCGAGAACCTGAAGGCGCAGTTTTTCCTGGAGCGTCGGGAACTGGGCATCCTGAATATCGGGCAGCCGGGCACCGTTACCGTAGATGGTCAGGTGCATGAACTGGGCGAGCAGGATTGCCTCTACGTGGGTAAGGGCGTGCAGGAAGTGGTATTTGCCAGCGCCGACGCGGTGCGGCCGGCCAAGTTCTACCTACTCTCGGCCCCCGCCCACGCCGTGTATCCCACCACCCGCATGACCCAGGCCGAATCGACGCCCGTGGAAATGGGTGCCATGGAAACGGCCAATGAGCGCACCATTTACAAGTACATCTACCTGCAAGGCATTCAGAGCTGCCAGCTGGTAATGGGCCTGACCAAGCTCAAGCCCGGCAGCGTGTGGAACACCATGCCCTCGCACGTGCACGACCGTCGCATGGAGGCCTACCTGTACTTCAACCTGCCCGAAAATCAGCGCGTGCTGCACCTGATGGGGGAGCCCCAGGAAACGCGGCCGCTGTGGGTCAGCAACGAGCAAGCTATTCTCTCGCCGCCGTGGTCCATCCATACCGGTTGCGGTACCAGCAACTACACTTTCATCTGGGGAATGGCCGGCGAAAACCTGGAGTACACTGACATGGACGCCGTGAGCATCCACGACCTAAGCTAAGACTGGCGAAGAGTAGACAGCCCGCTTAAAGCCTGCCAGGTTCAGCTCAGTCAAAGCATTTGACGTGCTGATGTTACACGGTTGTAGAGACGCAATAGTTCTCGTCTCTACAACCGTGTAACAAAGTGGCAGAAATACTTCGGTTGCGCTCGGCATGGCCAGAAAACTTCCCACTGTCCGTGTGAGCAAAGCGGCCTGCTGCTTGGGTAAACAGGGCCGCTATACACTGGCGCATGACTGCTGAAAACAGAGCCTTAGAATCATGAAGAAACTGATTGCATTCCTGTGCCTGAGCTGGCTGGTGATGAGCCAGGCAGTGGCCTACGATTTTGTGGTGGCCCAAGATGGCAGTGGCAACTACCGCACCGTGCAGGAAGCCTTCAACGCAGTGCCTGATTTTCGCAAGAAAGTCACCACCATCTACATCAAGAAAGGCACTTACAAGGAAAAGCTCATTCTGGCCGGCTCCAAGAACCTGGTGAAGCTGATCGGGGAGGACTTGCGCAACACCATTCTCACCTACGACGATTACAACCAGAAGAAGAACATCTTTGGGGAGGACAAAGGCACCTCCGGCTCGTCGAGCATCTACATCTACGGCTCCGATTTCTCGGCTGAGAACATCACCTTCCAGAATTCCTCTGGGCCCGTAGGCCAGGCCGTGGCCGTGTGGGTAGCCGGCGACAAAGCGCGCTTCAAAAACTGCCGTTTCCTGGGGTTTCAGGATACGCTCTACACCTACGGCTACGGCAGCCGCCAGTACTACCAGGATTGCTACATTGAGGGCACCGTGGATTTTATCTTCGGCTCCAGCACGGCGTGGTTTGAGGGCTGTACCATTTTCTGCAAGAAGGGTGGGGGCTACGTTACGGCCGCTTCCACGCCCGACAGCACCCGCTACGGCTACGTATTCCGCAACTGCAAACTCACGGGCGACGCTCCGGCCGGCAGCTTCGTGCTGGGCCGACCCTGGCGGCCCTACGCCAAAACTGTGTTCCTGCAGTGCGACTTGGGCGAGCAAATCAGGCCCGAAGGCTGGGACCATTGGGAAAAGGAAAGCAACAAGCAAACCGCTTCCTACGCCGAGTATAAGAACCGCGGCAAAGGCTTTCAGCCCGCCCGCCGCGTGCCCTGGTCGCGCCAGCTCACCGATCAGCAAGCCCAGGAATACACCCTCGAAAAAGTCTTCCGCAACTGGAATCCCACTCAGGAATAAGAACCTCACGTTGAGCTGCCGGCTGCGACAGCCCCACCTTTTCAAGACATCCAGTTTAGAGCAGTCATGTCGAGCTTGCCGAGGCATCTCGCGTGCTATTGTTGCTAAACTAGTTCGACGATCCGAGCGAGATGTCTCGGCAAGCTCGACATGACCGTTTCTGTTACCCTCCCACCGCCTATGACGCGTTTTTCACTGCTCTTCTCCCTTGCCCTGACTGGCCTAGGCTTGCACCAAACAGCCGCGCAAACTTCCGCCATTTCCAAAGTGTGGGTACCCGACCTGGGCAACGGCATGTACAAGAACCCGGTGCTCTACGCCGATTACTCTGACCCTGATGTAGTGCGCGTAGGCGACGATTATTACCTCACCTCGTCAAGCTTCAATGCTGTGCCGGGCCTGCAGATTCTGCATTCCAAGGACTTAGTAAACTGGTCGATTATCGGGGCTGTGTTTACTCAGCAGCCTCCGGCGGCGCGCTACGCTACAGTGCAGCACGGCAACGGCGTATGGGCTCCCGCCATCCGGTACCACAACAAGCTGTTCTACATCTTCTACCCCGACCCCGACCTGGGGATCTTCGTAACGACGGCTAAGAACCCGGCCGGCCCGTGGACAGCACCGGTGTGCATCAAGGAGGCCAAGGGCTGGATTGACCCGTGCCCGCTGTGGGATGAAGACGGCCAGGCTTACATCGTGCACGGCTTCGCGGGCTCCCGGGCGGGCTTTAAGAGCGTGCTGGCCGTAAGCCGTATGCGCCCCGATGGCCTAGGCCTGCTCGGCGATGAAGTGCTGGTGTTTGATGGCCACGACAAGCACCCGACCATTGAAGGACCCAAGTTTTATAAGCACAATGGCTACTACTACATCTTCGCGCCCGGCGGCGGCGTGCCCACTGGCTGGCAGGTAGTAATGCGCTCCAAAAACGTATTCGGTCCCTACGAAGACCGCATCGTACTAGACCAGGGCAAAACCCCCGTGAACGGTCCGCACCAAGGCGCCTGGGTTGATACTCCCGGCGGCAAGGAGCATTGGTTTCTGCACTTCCAAGATCAGGGCGCCTATGGCCGCGTGGTGCACCTGCAGCCCATGACCTGGAAGAACGACTGGCCTATCATCGGGGAAGACCCCGACGGCGACGGCAAAGGCCAGCCCGTGCTTACCTACCGCAAGCCCGCCGGCAAACCTCAGCCCATTGCCACGCCCCCAACTTCTGATGAGTTCAACACGAACACCCTAGGCCTGCAGTGGCAGTGGCACGCCAACCCCCAAGTAGGGTGGGCCTTCCTGAACGGCAACGAAGGCTTCCTGCGCCTCTACTCGGTACCGTTGCCCGAAGGCTTCAAGAACTTCTGGCAAGTGCCCAACCTGCTGCTCCAGAAGCTGCCCGCCGACAAGTTCACCGCCACCACCAAACTCACGTTTACCCCCCGCTTCGAGGGCGAGAAAACGGGCCTGATCATGATGGGACTGGATTACGCTTACCTCTCCCTGACCAACCAAGGCGGCAAGCTCATGTTAGGCCAGACGACGTGCCAAAACGCCGATAAGCTCACTCCGGAAACCAGCTCGGCGCCGATAGAAATACCGGCTAAGCAGCCCGTATATCTGCGTGTAAATGTGCAGCCGGAAGCTAAGTGCCAATTCAGCTACAGCCTCGACGGGCAGCAGTTCCGCCCCGTTGGTCCTGTGTTCACCGCCCGCGAAGGAAAGTGGATTGGCGCCAAGCTAGGCCTGTTCTGCACCCGTGCCGCACAAACCAATGATGCCGGTGCCGCGGACTTCGATTGGTTTCGCATTGAATAGCAACTGAAGCATAAGTGCGCATTACCTAATAAGGCCTTACTATGCTACGTAGTAAGGCCTTTTTTATTTCTGTAGGGCAAGTCAGGTCTTACGATGCTAGGCCTCTAGGCTGCCACTTAAGTGTGTAGACTGACCAGTCAAGACATGAACCATTATGTGCTTCTGTTTTGCAGTTATCAACGGTTGTAGGATTAGTAAAATGCAATTTAGGTCAAAGATTAAGGGCGCTTGGTGCTGAGGTCAAAAAAATACTAGCTTCTTTCTATTGATGTTGGTAAATGTGCTCCAATCAAAGAAAAGTGAGTAATGGGAACGTTCCCGACATCGATTGCAGAAATAAATACAGGGTTATTCTTCCCATTCTATTGGGGTAGGACTAAACTTAATCAACTGATACTCTAGTCCACAATCCAAAAAGCTGTTGCAGTCAGTTAGCCTCGGTAATAAAGTCAGGTTGCTTCTTGAAATATCCCAACGCCGAACCGTTCACTCCGTCGCGGGACAGTAAGTGAGGAGCCGCTCACCCACATGCGGATACTATAATCTGACCGAAGTGCTGAAGCTCTTATCCCACATCAATTCCCACACCACTGTCATGAAAAGAAATTTACTGTTGCTAACTCCCCTCATGGCATGTGCTGTAGCACCGGCCTGGGCCCAGCAGCAACAACAGCGCGTCCAGGGTATCGTTAAGTCGGAAAAAGGAGAGCCCCTGCCCGGCGTAACCGTGGTTGTGCAAGGCACAACGGCCGGTGCCTCCACTGATGCCGATGGTCGTTTCAGCTTGGCCGTTCCCGCCAACGCGACGTTGCGCTTTAGCTACATTGGTTTTCTGCCCTACGAAGTGGCCGTGGGTACCAAAACCGACATTACGGTTACGCTGAAGGAAGATACTAAAACCCTCGACGACGTAGTCGTTATCGGTTATCAGGCCGTGCAGCGCCGCGACGTAACCGGCTCGGTGTCCTCGGTAAGTGCCCAGCAAATCAAGGACATTCCGGTTAACTCGGCCGCCGAAGCTCTTACGGGCCGCCTGGCTGGCGTGCAGCTTACTTCTTCGGAGGGTACGCCTGGCAACTTGGATGTACGGGTGCGGGTACGGGGTGGGGGCTCCATCACGCAGGATAACTCCCCGCTATACATCGTCGACGGCATTCAGATTGAAAATGCTCTGGCCGTTATTGCGCCTCAGGATATTGCTTCGGTTGACGTACTGAAGGATGCTTCTGCAACGGCTATCTACGGGGCACGCGGTGCTAACGGTGTAGTAATCATTACCACCAAGAAGGGCATTGAGGGCAGAACCGTTATCAGCTACAATGGCTTTGCCGGTTTCCGCCGCATTAGCAACAAGCTGGATGTTCTGAACCCAAGTCAATACCTGGATTACCAGTTTGAGCGTGCCCAGCAAGTAGGAGCCACGGGCACTGGCTCGCTGGCTACGTTTAAGTCGCTGTTTGGTAGTAATAACTTCAACGGCGACACCCTCACCCGGGCTCGTAATTCTCCCTTCATTGACTGGCAGGATGAGGTGTTCGGGCGCGAAGCATTCCAGCAGACACACAACGTGTCGGTTGCTGGTGGCGTGAAAGGCACCACGTACTCTCTGAGCCTAACCCGGAACACGGAGGATGGCATTCAACTGGGCTCTGACTACGACCGGAAGTTGGTCAACTTCCGCTTCGACACGAAGGCAACGGACCGCCTGCGCATTGGCCTGAACTTGCGCTTCAATGACCAAGCAACCAATGGGGCTGGTACTTCCACGTCTGGCTCAAGCGTTACCTCCCGTCTGCGCAACACTATTCAGTACCAGCCTCTGTCAGTGCCCAACGCGACGGGCGCGGTGCTAGACCCGAATACCTTCGACGATGACTTCTTCACCACCTCTAGCTTGGTGAACCCAGTTATTACCATCAACAACGAATATCGTCGCGACAAGCGCCGCACATTCAACATTGGTGCTAACGCGGCTCTGGACATTACGAAGGGCCTAGTGTTTCGCACTACCGCCGGTTTCGATATCACGAATATTGATCTGAGCACCTTTAACGGTCGGTATTCTCCTACCATCCGGCAGGCTGCGGGGGGCTACCTGAACTTGCCGTTTGCTACCATTACCACTAGCACGCAGAACACGCTCAACAACTCGAACGTGTTGGACTTCAGTCACAAGACTGGCCTACACAGCTTCGGGGTATTGCTGGGTGAAGAAATCTATCAGCAGCAGACGAAGCAGCAGTACATCCAAACCAACTTCCTGCCCCTCGATATTACCGCCGAACGGGCGCTGGCCAATATCAATCAAGGGGTGCTGCCTGCCGGCCAGACGTCGCAGCCGGTACTGCCTAGCACCAGCATTCCATCTGACTACCGCTTGCTATCCGGCTTCGGTCGCCTGACGTATTCTTACGACGATAAGTACCTCTTTACCGGCACCTTCCGGGCCGATGGCTCATCTAAGTTCCGGCCGGGCAACCAGTGGGGATATTTCCCCGGCGCCTCGGTGGCCTGGCGTATTTCCCGCGAGGCATTCATGAAGGACGTAGCGGCCGTATCTGATCTGAAGCTGCGCTTAAGCTACGGGCAAGCCGGCAACAACCGCATCAACGACTTCCTGTTCAACCAGTTGTTCCAGCCGGGCAATGCTCCCTACGCTCTGAACCATAGCATTGTGTTGGGAGCTTCGGCTACTACGCTGCCAAACCCCGATTTGAAATGGGAGGTAACCACTTCACGCAACGTGGGGGTTGACTTGGCTTTGTGGGATAACCGAGTGCAGTTCACGGCCGACGCCTATTACAACACGACCACGGATCTGTTGATTAACCGCCCAATTCCGCCCTTCCTGGGATATACCTCTCAACTGCAGAACATCGGTAAAACCTCGAACAAGGGCCTGGAACTGCAACTGACGGGTACTGTAATCACCAACGAAAACTTTACCTGGACGGCTACCGCTAACGCAGCCCTGAACCGCGGTAAGATTGAGAGCCTCGGCCCCAATACCAGCGAAATTGCCGGTATTGCATCGGGCTGGGCTGGCTCAGCACTTAACACCGACTTCGTGGCCCGCGTAGGCCAGCCCGTAGGCCAGATGTACGGCTACGTGACCGACGGCTACTATACCGCCGATGACTTCGAGGGCTACAACACGGCCACGAACACCTGGACGTTGAAGCCGGGTCTGTTGCGGGCGGGTACGCCTGATAACATTGCCGCGCAGCCCGGCTTGCTGCGCCTGAAAGACCTGAACGGTGATGGACTAATCAACGACCAAGATCAGACCGTCATTGGTAATGCTAACCCGAAAGTAACGGGTGGCCTAAATCAGCAGTTCACGTACAAAAACTTCGATGCCAGCGTGTTTCTCAACTTCGTGTTGGGCAACGATATCTATAACGCGAACAAAATCGAGTTTACTTCTAATACGGCGAATACCGTGTTCAGCAACGTGCTCGGTATCATGGCTGACCGGTACCGCATTACCAACGCCGATGGTACCCGCATTACGGACCTGAACACGCTGCGGGAGGTTAACCAGAACGCCAAAATCTGGCGCCCCACCTCCAACTACTTCCTGCACTCGTGGGCTATTGAAGACGGCTCTTTCCTGCGCATCAACAACGTAACCGTGGGCTACACGCTGCCCAAGGCCCTGACCACTCGCGCTAAAGTGCAGACGCTGCGCTTCTACGTGACGCTCAACAACCTGTACACCTTCACCAAGTACAGCGGCTTCGACCCAGAGGTGAACACGCGCCGTTCCAGCCCCCTTACTCCGGGGGTTGATTACGCAGCTTATCCGCGCAGCAGAGCGTTCCTGTTTGGCTTGAACCTGTCCCTCTAATTCCCACCTGCATTTTCATTCAGTTATATGAAATCCCCTGTTTCCTTTCGGACCACGCTAGCTATGCTGGCCATGGCTGGCACGGCTGGGCTAACCTTTTCCTGTAAAGATTATCTGGAAGTAGAGCCAGTTGCGCTCAACACCACCTCCTATATCTTCAGTACGGTAGCTGGCGCTACTACCGCCGTTATTGGCGCCTACGACCCGCTTTCGGGCGACAATGGGTACGGTCAGCGGGTGAGCATGTATTTCCCCTATGACTCCGACGAGATGATAGGCTCGCCGGGTGCGCCGGATGGGCAGCGCCGCAGTATTGCGCGCTACAGCATGCTTGCCACTAACACCGAGATTACCAACCCCTGGAATCAGTTGTACCAGGGCGTAGAGCGCTCCAACATCTGCATCCAGCAGATTCCGCAGATGGCACTCTACACCAGCGGCTCCGCGGCGGATACGGCCGCGCTGCACCGCTTGCACGGTGAGGCCCTGACGCTGCGCGCCCAGTATTACTTTGAGTTGGTTCGCAACTGGGGTGACGTGCCTACCCAGTACTCTCCCTCCGTTTCGGGCCAGGACTTCAACCTGCCCAATACCGACCGCAATGAAACGCTCACGAAGCTGATTGCCGATTTGCTTCAGGCTGAAAAGCTGGTTCCGTGGCGTTCCAGAGCGGGCGCTTCCAATGAGCGAATCACGAAAGGTGCCATCAAGGCCTTGCGGGCTCGGATGGCGTTGTATCGGGGTGGGTATTCGCTGAAGGGCAACCAAATGGTGCGTCCCGCCGACTACCTCGATTATTACCGAATTGCCCGTCAGGAATGTGCGGAGCTGATGGCAAATCGGAACGAGCACAATCTGAACTCAAGCTTCCTAGAGGTCTTCAAGAGCATCAATGAGCAGCGCTCAGAGTCGGCTAACGAAATCATGTTCCAGGTGGGGGCTACGGCCTCCACGGCGGCTTCTGACAGCAAGCTGGGATACTACAACGGCCCGCGTCTGAATGCCTCTACCGTCTATGGCTCTACCCAAGGGGCGGTAGTAATTGCCCCGCCTTACTTCTATGCCTTCGACTCGACGGATACGCGGCGCGACGTAACCATTGCGCCCTACACTATACCCGCCAACAACTTCCGGGCGGGTGTAGCTCTCAACTCCGTAACCGACGGCAAGTTCCGTCGTGATTGGCACGTCCCTGCCATTCCGGGCACCGGCAATTACTTGGGCTACAACTGGCCGGTAATTCGTTTCGCGGACGTGCTGCTGATGTTTGCGGAAGCTGAGAATGAGCTGAACGGCCCCACGCAAGCGGCGCAGGATGCTTTTCTGGAAGTGCGTACCCGTGCGTATGGCACGCGCGCCAAAGCACAGGTTGGCCTCACGCTAAACTCAAAAGCGGCCATGTTCAATGCGCTGGTGAATGAGCGGTACTTGGAGTTTGGCAGCGAAGGTATCCGCAAGTATGACCTGCTCCGCTGGAACCTATTCGCTACCAAAATTGCCGAGGTGAAAGCCAACATCGTGAAGATGGCTAAGGGCGAAGCACCCTACGACAAGATGCCGCTGTACATGTACTACAAAACGCCGGCCGCCGGCGAAGTACAGTGGACGCGCTCCTTCTACCGTCCTTCCCCCACACCTAACACTGCCCCCGCTGGCACTGTGCGGGTGAACTGGCGCCAAGCTATTGATGCGGCTTACGTGGCTAACACCCAGCCGGCAGGTACCAGCTACACCCTCGGGACTACTACGGCGCCCAGCATCGGGAGTGGCCTAGCGGCCCAGTACGTACCTGGTCAAGGTAAAGAGTTGCTCCCGATTCCGCAGAGCACACTTATTTCTGACCCTGCTCTGGTACAGAACTTCGGTTACTAACAGGAGACTACATGAGGGGTGCCAGGAGAAATTCTTGGTACTTCACTTCAATCAGCACTACACTTTCAATCCTTGCAACATGGCCGCTTCCGCTGATCAACATTTCCTCACGAACGAAACCCAGCAGTGGGAGACAGTAGGCGAGGGAGTGCGCCGCACCATACTGGCCTACGGGCCCGATCTGATGCTGGTGAAGGTGGCGTTTGAGTCGGGCGCCGTGGGGGCGCCGCATCGCCACGTTCACGCTCAGATTACCTACGTGGAGAGCGGCGTATTCCGCTGCCTGGTAGGAGAGGAGGAGCGGGTACTGCGGGCCGGGGAAGGCTTTCAGGCCCCCTCTAACGTGTGGCACGGCGTGGTGTGTGAGGAGGCCGGCGTATTGCTTGATTCTTTTAGCCCGATGCGGGAAGACTTTGTGTAGGCCTGTGCAGCGCGCTATGAAACATATAGTGAAACTACTGCTCCTGTTGGTGGGGGTTGGGGAAATGGGAATAGAATCTGCCCGTGCCCAACAGGTGACGGTGGCGGCGGATGGTTCGGGGCAGTTCCGGACCATCCAGGCCGCCCTGAACAGCCTCCCCAACGAAGCCGCGAAGCCCCGCACGGTGTACATCAAAAATGGCACCTACCGCGAAAAGGTGTTCGTGGATGGCAAGCAGAATATCATCTTCAAAGGACAAAGCGAAAAGGGGGTTGTCCTGACTTACCCGCAGGCCCGCGACGAGTGGCGCTGCGACCCGGTAGCGGGCCAGGATGACTGGGGCGTGGCCACGCTCAACATGCGTAACTCGCCTGACATTACACTGGAAAACCTTACCGTTATCAACAGCTATGGCTTTGATGCCAAAGGCGACGTGACGGTAGACTGCGCCACCGACCCCAGCGGTAAGCGGACTATCGGCAAGAACGGGCACCAGATGGCTCTGCGCACGATGCCGGGTACCACTCGCCTGACGGTGAAGCACTGCACTTTCCGGGCCTTAGGGGGCGACACCGTGAGCCCGTGGGATGTAGATGCTGGCCTGTACTACTTCAAGGACTGCACCATGGAGGGCGGCGTAGATTTCTACTGCCCCCGCGGGTGGGCTTACGCCGAGAACTGCCGCTTCATTTGCCACAACCCTAATGCTGCCATCTGGCACGATGGCTCCGGCAACAAGGACGAAAAGACGGTGCTGAAGAACTGCACCTTCGAGGGCGACGACAACTTCAAGCTCGGTCGTTTTCACCGCGAAGCGCAGTTCTACCTCATCGATTGCAAGTTTGCCCAGAACATGGCCGATGCGGATATCTACTGGGCCACCTCGGGGCCCGGAGCTAAGCAGTGGGGCCGCCGCGTGTACTACCAGAACTGTCACCGCCAGGGCGGCGACTACGCCTGGCACCAGGATAATCTGAAGACGGCTGAGGGAGCACCCAAAGCCAAGAAGATTACTGCTGACTGGACCTATGGCGGCCGTTGGTACCCAGTGTCGGGTAAGAAAGCCACGATAGCCCTGCCCCCCTCGAATCCTAACAATACTAACTCGGTGCTGCCCACAGCGGCAAATCTGCGCACCGACCAGGTAGATAGCGTAGCCGAGAAGATGCTGGTCTACCAGCGCAGCGTGGGCGGGTGGCCTAAGGCCGTGAAGGAGGTGAAAGTTGACTACAGCAAGCCGCTCTCCGCTGCCTCACGCGCTGCCACCCTAGCTGATGCTGGTCGGACGGATGCTACCATCGACAACAACGCTACCACCCGTGAAATTGCTTACCTGCTCAAGGCCTATAAAGCCAGCAACAAGATGGCCTACAAGGATGCCGCCGAGCGGGGCATCCGGTACTTGCTGAAAATGCAGTATGCCAACGGTGGTTTCCCGCAGTTCTACCCCGATTTCAGCAACTACCGCCACCAGATTACCTACAACGACAACGCCATGATTCGGGCGCTGCTGGTGCTGCGGGCCGTGGCGGCGCAGCAAGGCGACTATGCCGCGGTAGACCCGGCACTAGTGCCCCAGGCCAAGGAGGCAGTGGAGCGGGGTATTTCCTGCATCCTGAAAACGCAGTACGTGCAGAAGGGCCAGCTCACGGCGTGGTGCGCGCAATACGATGAGAAGACCCTGCAGCCGGCCAAAGCCCGGGCGTTTGAACTGGCTTCGCTGAGTGGAGATGAGTCGGCGGCCATCGTGGAGTTTTTGATGGGCGTTGAGAATCCTTCGCCGGAAGTGAAAAAGGCCATTACCAGCGCCATGGCTTGGTTTGAGAAGGTGAAGATGCCGAATCTGGCTATGAAGGAAATTAAGGACCCGAGCCAGCCCACGGGCCGCGATCGGGTGATAGTGGCCGAGCCCGGTGCCACGCTGTGGGCGCGGTTCTACGAGCTCGAAACCAACCGCCCCATTTACGTGGGGCGCGACAGCAAAGTGCATTACGCCCTAAGCGAAATAGAAAATGAACGCCGCGCAGGCTACCTGTACGCCGGCACCTGGCCCGAGAAACTGTTGCAGCGGGAATACCCCAAGTGGCAGCAGAAATGGGCCGCCAACACAACGAAACAAGAGGGAAGCAAACTCTAGGATTTTGGCTATGCCACACTTATCAAAAGAATTCGTACTGCAGGCCACTTCGGCCGCCGCATTGCCAACTCCGGAGCTGTTTGAGCTGCCCGAGAAAGTTCTGCAATTCGGCACGGGCGTGCTCCTGCGCGGCCTGCCCGACTACCTCATCGACAAGGCCAACCGCCAGGGCGTGTTCAACGGCCGCATTGTGGTGGTGAAAAGCACCGACGGCGGCGACATCGACGCCTTCACCCGCCAAGATGGACTCTATACGCTCGGTATCCGCGGGATTGAGGACGGCCGCGAAGTGGAGGAAAACGTGGTGTGCTCGGCCATCAGCCGGGTGCTGTCGGCCAAGAGCCAGTGGGCCGAGATTCTAGCCTGCGCCGCCAATCCTGACTTGCAGGTGGTAATTTCTAATACTACTGAGGTTGGTATTCAGCTGGTAGCCGACGATGTGACCCAGAGCCCGCCAGTCTCATTCCCCGGCAAGCTGCTGGCTTTCCTACACGCCCGCTTCCAAGCGTTTGGCGGCGACAAGGAGAAGGGCCTAGTGATTGTGCCCACCGAGCTGATTCCGGACAACGGCACTAAGCTGGAAGCCATCCTGCTGGAGCAAGCCCACCGCAACAACCTCGACGCCGAGTTTATCGATTGGCTGGAAACCGCCAACCAGGTGTGCAACTCCTTGGTTGACCGCATTGTGCCAGGCCGCCCCGCCGCTAACGTGCAAGCCGAGCTGGTCGTTGAGCTAGGCTACGAAGACGAGCTGCTGACCATGTCGGAGGTGTACACGCTCTGGGCCATTGAGGGCGACGAGCGGGTGAAGCAGATTTTGTCGTTTGAGCAGGTGGACGCCGGCGTGATTGTGCAGCCCAACATCAACCTGTTCCGGGAGATGAAGCTGCGCCTGCTAAATGGCACCCATACGCTGAGCTGTGGCCTGGCCTTCTTGGCCGGCTTTGGCACGGTGCGTGAAGCCATGGAAGACAGCTGCGTAGCGGGCTTCATTCACAACCTGATGCTGGCCGATCTGCTGCCGGGCATTCCGTACGCTGTAGATGAAAAGGCGGGCCAGCGCTTCGGAATGCAGGTGCTGGACCGTTTCCGCAACCCGGCTATTGAGCACCGCTGGCTGGCCATTACCATGAACTACACGGCCAAGATGCACATGCGCAACGTGCCCACGCTGCTGCATTATTACAAGCAGCTCAATGCTGTGCCGCACTACATGGCGCTGGGCTTTGCGGCGTACTTGCTCTTCATGCGGGGCACCCACCAGGAGGAGCAGGTGTGGTACGGCGAATCCAACGGAGTGGCCTACCCCATCCAGGATGAAAAGGCCGACTACTTTGCCGACCTCTGGAGCCGCCAGCAGCCCGCCGAGCTTACCCGCACCGTGCTGCACAACCAGGCACTGTGGGGCCACGACCTAGCGGCGCTGCCGGGTTTTGGGGCGGCGGTAACTCGTTACCTTGAAAAATTGTTGACGCAGGGAGCCCACGCCACCGTAGCCGAAACGCTCAACAAAACTGTTGGGCAAAAGGCCACGGCGGAATAGGCAAATGGCCTAGCATTGCCGCAGAAGCCCCTGCTAGGCCTGTCGCCCCCATGACTACATCTGCGTTCTGAACACGGTCTGGTACAGACTGCAAATACTCTGAAGAAATGAAACATCTGGTAGCCAAAATACATCCGCAGGATAACGTGCTAGTGGCCCTCACGGACCTCCCTGTGGGCACGCCCGTCACCTGGGAAGGCACCACCGTTACTACTACCGACCGGATTCCGGCCAAGCATAAATTAGCCCTGGAGTTTCTCGCCCCCGGCGACCCCGTGCACATGTACGGCGTGCTAGTGGGGAAAGCACGCGAAGCTATTGGCGTAGGTGGCCTCCTGACCACGGCCAACATGAAGCACGCCACCGACAGCTACGACGAGCACCACCAGCGCCGCGCCGAGTGGCAGGCCCCTGACGTGAGCAAGTGGCAAGACCGCACCTTCATGGGCTACCACCGCTCTGATGGGAGCGTGGGCACCTCGAACTACTGGCTGGTAATTCCGCTGGTGTTCTGCGAGAACCGCAACATTCAGGTGCTGGAAGAAGCGTTGGTAAACGACCTTGGCTACGCGCGCCGCAAGTCGTATCAGCCCCAAACCCAGGCCTTGCTGGAACTCATGCAGGCCGGCAAATCAGTAGAGGAAATTCTGGCTACGGATCTGCACTCTGCTGAAATCAACCAGCCGAAAGCCAAACCCTTCCCGAACGTAGACGGCATTCGGTTCCTGAGCCACGAGGGCGGCTGCGGCGGTATCCGCCAGGATGCCCAAACGCTGTGCGGCCTGCTGGCCGGCTATATCACCCACCCCAATGTGGCCGGTGCTACGGTGCTGAGCCTAGGCTGCCAGAACGCCCAGGTGAGCATGCTGCAGGACGAAATCAACAAGCGCAGCCCCAACTTCGATAAGCCCCTGTTCATTCTGGAGCAGCAGAAGCTAGGCACTGAGGAAACATTGGTGAGCACGGCTCTGCGCCAGACCTTCGCGGGCCTGATGCAAGCCAACCAACTCCAACGCCAGCCCGCCCCCTTAAGCAAGCTGTGTATAGGCCTAGAGTGCGGTGGCTCTGATGGCTTTTCTGGTATCTCGGCCAACCCCGCCGTAGGCCACGTTTCCGATCTGATGGTGGCCCTTGGTGGCTCCGTTATTCTAGCGGAGTTCCCGGAGCTATGCGGTGTAGAACAGGAACTCGTTGATCGTAGCGTAAACACTGCCACGGCGGAGCGTTTCAGCTCCTTGATGAAAGCCTACGGCGACTCGGCTGTAGCCGTGGGTTCGGGCTTCGACATGAACCCCTCGCCGGGCAACATCCGCGACGGGTTGATTACCGATGCTATGAAGTCGGCGGGGGCGGCCCGCAAAGGTGGTTCGTCGCCTGTTGTGGCCGTGCTCGACTACCCCGAGCCCGTAACACAGCCTGGCCTGAACCTGCTATGCACCCCCGGCAACGACGTAGAATCGACGACGGCGGAAGTAGGTTCGGGCGCTACCGTGGTGCTCTTTACCACTGGCCTAGGAACGCCTACCGGTAACCCCATTGCACCCGTGGTAAAGATTTCGAGCAATACGGCGCTGGCCAAGCGTATGCCCGATATTATCGACCTGAACACCGGCACCGTGATTGATGGCGAAGAAACCATCGAACAGGCCGGAGAGCGGATTCTGGACTACATCATCCGGGTAGCCAGCGGCGAAGAAGTTGCCGCCGTGCGCCACGGGCAAACCGACTTCATCCCCTGGAAACGTGGTGTGTCGCTGTAGAGTCTTGACTATCGGGCTAAAAAGAACGTCATGCTGAGCGCAGCCGAAGCATCTCTACCGCTTCGTTGCAATAGGCCTAGCCAAGTTGGTTAGCCAGAGGTAGAGATGCTTCGGCTGCGCTCAGCATGACAACATACTTCACCGGGCCCACTAGGCCAGTAAGTACCCACCTACCGTAATCGTTTCCGTTAAAAAAGCCGCCAAAACCCACCCTAGGCCAGTCGGAAGCTGATACCTTTACCCTCTACCCACCCGTGATTTTGACGGGTTCCGCCCCTAATTTTTGTTGGTTATGAAGCCATTTCTCAACGACGACTTCCTGCTGCAAACGGCCACGGCCAGCACGCTCTACCACGAGTATGCCAAGCAGATGCCCATCATCGACTACCACAACCACCTCTTGCCCGACCAGATTGCGGAGGATAAGCAGTTCGATACTATCACCCAGATCTGGCTCTACGGCGACCATTATAAGTGGCGCGCTATGCGGGCCAACGGCGTGCCTGAGCGCTACATCACGGGTGATGCTTCTGACTGGGAAAAGTTTGAGAAATGGGCCGAAACTGTGCCCCAAACAGTGCGCAACCCCCTTTATCACTGGACGCACCTAGAGCTACGCCGCTACTTCGGTATCACGGAGCTGCTCAACCCGGCCAGTGCCCGCCGCATCTACGACCAGTGCAACGAGAAGCTGCGTACCCCTGAGTACTCCGTGCGAAATCTGCTACGTATGATGAACGTGGAGACGCTCTGCACCACCGACGACCCCGCTGACACCCTGGAGCACCACCGCGCCCTGGCCGCCAGCGGCTACGAGGTGCAGGTGCTGCCTACGTTCCGGGCCGATAAAGCCATGACGCCCGAAAACGCTGCGGCCTATAACGAGTATTTGGATAAGCTAGGCCAGTCGGCGGCCGTGGAGATCAAAACCTTCCACGATTTAGAGAAGGCCCTTCGCCTTCGCCACGACTACTTCGCCGCTCTGGGCTGCCGCCTTTCTGACCATGGACTAGAGCAGATTTACGCTGCCGATTACACGGCCGCTGAGGTGCTAGATATCTTTGCCAAAGTGCGAGGAGGGGAGGAGCTAGGTCAGGAGGAAGTGCTGAAGTTTAAGTCGGCCATGCTGGTGCTGCTGGCGGAGATGGACTGGGAGAAAGGCTGGACTCAGCAGTTTCACTTGGGTGCTCTTCGTAACAACAACTCCCGCATGCTGCGTGAGTTGGGCCCCGATACCGGCTGGGACTCCATTGGTGACTTCCCCCAAGGCCGCGCCCTGTCAAAGTTCATGGACCGCCTCGACGGGCAGGACAAGCTCGCTAAAACTATCATCTACAATCTGAACCCCGCCGATAACGAGTTGATTGCCACCATGATTGGCAACTTCAACGATGGCTCGGTGGCGGGTAAGGTGCAGTTCGGTTCGGGCTGGTGGTTCTTGGATCAGAAGGACGGTATGGAGAAACAAATCAACGCTCTTTCCAACATGGGCCTGCTGAGCCGTTTCGTGGGCATGCTCACCGATTCGCGTAGCTTCCTCTCATACCCTCGCCACGAGTACTTCCGCCGCGTGCTTTGCAACCTGTTCGGCAACGACGTGGAAAACGGCGAACTGCCCGATGACATCGAAGGCCTGGGCCAGATCATCCAGAATATCTGCTACGGCAACGCCAAGGAGTACTTTGGTTTTGTGAAAGCCGGAGTATCGGAAACGGCTGAAGTGGCCTAGCTAGAGCTAAAGACTAGTTCCCCTCCTTCTTAGCTAAGGAGGGGCTAGGGGTGGTTGACCAATCGTTGAACATTCACTAGCACTTAGTCTTAGCCTTAAAAAATCGTTCTAGGCCACTTCAACCACCCCTAGCCTCTCCTCCGCTGAGGAGGGGAACTAGTCTTTAGCTCTTAGCTGCTTTCCAACATGAAGAAAGTTGTCACCTTTGGTGAGATTATGATGCGGCTCTCGCCGCCGTTGAATTACCGGCTCACGCAGGCCAGCTCGTTGGAAATAACCTACGGCGGCGGTGATGCTAACGTGGCGGCCTCGCTGGCGCGGTTAGGCATGCCGGCCGCGCACGTGGGCTGCTTCCCCGACAACGAGCTAGGCCAAGCCGCTGCCCAATCGTTTCAGCGGTTGGGGGTGGATATGAGCCGCTGCGTATTCAAAGGCGACCGGCTAGGCCTGTATTTCCTGGAGGTAGGCGCCTCGTTGCGGGCTAGTCGTATCGTGTATGATCGGTATAACTCCGCGTTTGCCAACCTGCAGCCAGAGTGGTTTAACTGGGATGAAATCCTGCAAGACGCTAGCTGCCTGCACTGGACGGGCATTACGCCTGCCGTTTCGGCCACGGCCGCGCAAGCCACCGCCGATGCCATTCAAGCGGCCCGCCGCTTAGGCATCACGGTTTCGGCCGACGTGAATTACCGCCGCAACCTATGGCAGTATGGGCAGCGCGCCCAAGACGTAATGCCCCCGCTAGTAGCCGGCTGCGACATGGTGGTGTGCACCGAGGGCGACGCCGAAGATCTGTTTGGTATCAAGGCCGAGGCAGGGGCCGAGAACAGCTTCGTTTCCATGAGTGAGAAGTTAATTAAGCGCTTCCCCCAGATCAAGCGCATCATTGCTACCCGCCGCAATACCCAGAGCGCTTCCCACGAGCGTATCCGCGGTATTGCCTACATCGACGGCACCTTCCACGAAACCGAAGACTTCGACATCAACCCCGTAGTAGACCGCATTGGGGGCGGCGACTCGTTTATTTCCGGCTTCATCTACGGCAGCCAGAAGTACTCCACCGTAGCCGAGGCCCTTACGTTTGCCACGGCCGCATCGGCCCTGAAGCACACCATTCACGGCGATATCAACCTGGTGACGGCCGCGGAAGTAGAGCACATCATGGCCGGCAATACCTCGGGCCGCCTGTTGCGGTAACTTAATTTGAATCCCCTTTCTAGGCCACTCTTTACTGGCCTAGCAACTGATACTTCTGACTCATGCCTCGTTATTCTACCGCTGCCATTCAACAGATCGTACTGGATACGCCCATCGTACCGGTATTTTTTCACGCCGATGTGGCCTACGCCCAGCGTATTCTGCAGGCCTGCTACGAGGGTGGCTTACGCGTCTTTGAATTCACGAACCGCGGGGCTAATGCCTTTGAGGTGTTCTCGGCCCTGATGCCCTTCGTGCAGAAAAATTGCCCCGGCATGTTGCTGGGCATCGGTACCATTTATACCGCCGAAGATGCCGAACGTTTCATTCAGGCCGGCGCCGACTTTGTGGTGCAGCCTTGCTTGACAACGGAAGTAGCTGAGGTGTGCCGGAACCACGGCACGCCCTGGCTGCCCGGTACCATGACGGTGGGGGAGGTGTACCAAGCTACCAAACTGGGCGCTGCCATCGTCAAAATCTTCCCCGGTAACGTGGTAGGCCCTGGTTTCATCAAGAGTCTGCGTGGCCCCATGCCCACGGTGCCGCTGATGGTGACGGGCGGCGTGGAGCCCACCGAGGAAAGCCTGCGCGAGTGGTTTGCGGCTGGCGTAAACGTGGTAGGTATGGGCTCCCAACTCTTTAAAAACGTGGATGACACCCAGGCCTTCAGCCAGCAAATTGCGCAGTTGCTGGAGTTTGTCGGTACCTTAAAGAAATAGTCTCACGATCTGGGTTGGTGCGCCGGCTGCCCTAGCCCTCCCTGCAGCACCTAGAGTATCTCCCACCGAATTCAGCCCGACCTCTATGATACAAACCCCACCCGCTGCAACGGCAACTGCCACCTCCATTGGCAAGTACCGCTGGACCATCTGCTCCCTAGTGTTCTTCGCCACCACGGTGAACTACCTCGACCGGGCGGTTATCTCCCTGCTGAAACCGTACCTGGAAACCGAGTTTCACTGGAACGCCGGCGACTACGCCAACATTGAAATTGCGTTTAAACTGGCCTACTCGCTGGGTATGCTGGGTGTGGGGCGCATCATTGACAAGCTCGGCACGAAGATGGGCTATGCCCTCTCCACATTCTTGTGGAGCTTAGCAGCCATTGGGCACGCTTTAGTGAGTAGCACCCTGGGTTTTAGCGTTGCGCGCGCCTTTTTGGGGGTGACGGAGGCGGGCAATTTCCCGGCTGCCATTAAAACGACGGCGGAGTGGTTCCCGCAGAAGGAGCGGGCCTTGGCCACCGGTATCTTCAACTCCGGCTCCAACGTGGGCGCCATCATCGCCCCACTTACCGTGCCGTGGATTGCGGAAACCTGGGGCTGGAAATGGGCTTTTATTATCACGGGTGCCCTGGGGTTTGTGTGGCTGGTGCTGTGGTTTATGCTCTATGAAGTGCCCGCTCGGCACGCTAAGCTGACCAAAGCCGAGTTTGAGTACATCCACAGTGATGTAGATGATCTGGCCGCAGCTTCCATCGAGACCCAACCCAAGGTATCGTGGTTTAAGCTTCTGACCTTCCGGCAAACCTGGGGCTTCGTACTCGGCAAGTTCCTGACCGACCCCGTGTGGTGGTTCTATCTATTCTGGTTGCCTGACTTTCTCACCAAACAGTACGGCCTCAAGGGCACCGACATTGCTCTGCCCGTAGCTATGGTGTACATGCTTTCTAGCGTGGGCAGCATTGGGGGCGGCTGGATTCCGCTGAACTTCATCAAGCACGGCATGCCGGCCTTCAAAGCCCGCAAAACGTCCATGCTGCTGATTGCCCTGTGCGTATTCCCGATTGTGTTTGCGCAGCAGCTAGGCCAGATAAACATGTGGCTGGCGGTACTGGTAATTGGTATTGCGGCTGCCGCACACCAAGCCTGGAGCGCCAACATCTTCACCACCGTTTCTGACATGTTCCCGAAGCGGGCCGTGGCCTCGGTAACGGGTATTGGTGGCATGGCCGGCGGTATGGGCGGTATTCTGCTCTCGGCCCTGGTGCAGAAGCGCATGTTCGTGTACTACGAGAGTATTGGGCAGCTCGACAAGGCCTACTTCATCATGTTCTGGATTTGCGGCGGGGCCTACCTGCTGGCTTGGGTGCTCATGCACTTCCTGGCGCCTACCATGAAGCAGATTCAGCTTGACGACGTGCCGCCCGCGGCAGCTCCGACTCGCTAACTCCTTTCCCTCTTCCTGTTATGAAAAAATCAGCCCTGCTGTTGCTGCTGGCTCTGCTAGCCATGCCCGCCTATATCTTCGCTCAAACTAAAACGAAGAAAGACGTAGTTGCCATTTCGGAGGTAGAGAAGCTGGAGCGTCAGCGCTTCGAGGCTCAGGTGAAAAAGGACTATGCCTTCCTGGAAAAAGTGTTTGCCGATGACCTCGTGTACACCCACTCCAACGGCCACCAGAACAACAAGCAGGAGTACATTCAGTCCATCCGTGACGGTAAAAGCCAGTACGAGAAGATTGACGTGGAAGCCCTAAACGTGCGAGCTTACAACGACGGTAAAGCAGCCGTAGTGAATGGCACCATTACCATTACGCTGCCTAACAAGCCCGATGGCTCGGCCAACCTGGCCCACCTCAAGTACGTGGTGGTGCAAGTGAAAGACCCCAAGAAGGGCTGGCAGGTAGTGCTGTGGCAGTCCCAGAAACAGCCCGAAGCCAAGAGCTAACCAGAGCCACTTTACGGATAGTGCAACTCATCATGCCGGCAGTGCCAATTGCGTGATGACTGGGTAGCCTGTGTCCTTATGGTACCGTTTGAGACAGCTTACAAAGAACCCAAGAGTGGCCTAGGCCACCAGCTTACATAATTTAGACCGAGCAACACTGCGGCGGCCAACGGATGTGCGTGGAGGTTAGGGGCCATCAAGCATTCGGGACGCCGCCGCAGCTCTCGGCTGCTTTCATCCATTTCTTCCTTCAAGTTATGAGTATCAACCGCGAGAATACGTTGGCCCAACCCGTGGGCACTACGCTGGAGCGCTACATCATGCGCAATCAGGCCGAGTTTGCTTACGCTACGGGAGAGCTCTCGCAGCTGCTGCGCGACATTGCGTTGGCCGGCAAAATTGTAAACCGGGAAGTAAACCGGGCGGGCCTGACTAGCATCATCGGGGCCATGGGCCAGCAGAACGTGCAGGGCGAAAGCCAGCAAAAGCTCGATGTAGAGGCCAATATCCGCTTCATTCGGGCCTTAACGAACGGGCGCGAGGCCTGCGCGGTGCTATCGGAGGAAGAGGACGATATGATTCACACGGGCAACTGCCAGGGCAAGTACGTGGTGGCCATCGACCCGCTGGATGGCTCCTCGAATATCGATGTGAACATTAGCATCGGGACCATCTTCAGCATCTACCGGCGCGTGTCGCCGGTAGGCCAGGAGGCCACCCGAGGAGACTTCTTGCAGGGTGGCCGCCGGCAGGTGGCGGCAGGGTACATCCTGTATGGTTCCAGCACCATGCTTGTGTACACCACCGGGCACGGTGTGGTGGGCTTCACCTATGAAAACTCCCTGGGCGAGTTCTTCCTCTCGCACCCCAACATCACTATTCCGGCCTCGGGCAACGTGTTTTCCTGCAACGAGGGCTACTGGTTCGACTACCCCCAGTACGTGCGCGACTTTCTGATGCAGTGCAAGGAGAAGTCGATGAGCGGGCGGTATGTGGGCTCCCTGGTGGCTGATTACCACCGCAACCTATTTACGGGCGGTATTTACCTATACCCGCCTACCCGCAAAACGCCCAATGGCAAGCTCCGGCTGCTCTACGAGGGATACCCGTTGGCCTTCCTGATTGAGCAAGCCGGTGGTGAGGCCATGGCCGGCGAAGAAAAAGTACTGGATATAGTGCCAACTGAATATCATCAGCGCGCGCCCTTGTATATTGGCTCGCCCGAGTTGGTAAACAGGCTCTTAGCCTGCGCTAGTGAGGCACAAACGGCTTCTGTTCTCGAGACTCCGGCAGCAGGTGCCGGCCGCTAGGCCAGTCTTGTAGTGCAAACAATTCTACTCTAATCTTCTTTAGGGAGCACGCTACACCAATCAGCCCTTTCGCGGCGACTCCTCTCCTCACCATGCCAAAAATCATTTCGCCCCAAGTAGAGTTCGGCGGGTTGCTGAACCAGATGAAGTCGATTACCCCGGAAGTGTTTACCGCCAACGGGCAGTTTCTGAATCTGTTGGAGGGGCGCTGGCAGGAGCCCGGCAAACCCCGCCCGTTTACCTCCCCAGTTGATGGCTCGGAGCTGGGTTCACTGCCCATGCTCGACCACGCAACTGCTCTGCGCTCCGTGCTGGCCGCCAAGCAGGAAGCCACCGCTTGGGCTGCCACCGACCTGGATGAGCGCAAGCGCCGCGTGCAGGACTGCCTCAACCAGCTCCGCGACCAAGTAGACCTGATCGGCAAGCTGCTGATCTGGGAAATCGGCAAGACTTATAAGCTGGGCTTCACCGACATCGACCGCGCCATTGACGGTGTGCAGTGGTACGTGGATAACATCGAAGGCATGCTCAACTCGCGCAAGCCGCTAGGCCTTGTGAGCAACATTGCCTCCTGGAACTACCCCATGTCGGTGCTGTTGCATGCGGTGCTGGTACAGGCGCTATGCGGCAACTCCGTTATTGCCAAAACGCCCACCGACGGCGGCTTTATTTCCCTGAGTCTGGCCTTCGCCATTGCTCGCCGTTGTGGCCTGCCTGTAACGCTGGTGAGCGGCTCGGGTGGGGAACTCAGCGACGTGCTAGTGAAGCACGAAGCTGTTGACTGCCTCTCATTTGTGGGTGGCCGCTATAACGGCCGCAACATCGCCGATGCCCTGAGCCAGGAGCACAAGCGCTACATGCTGGAAATGGAAGGCGTGAACACCTACGGCATCTGGAACTACAGTGACTGGGACGGCCTCTCCGAGCAGCTCAAGAAGGGCTACGACTACGGCAAGCAGCGTTGCACAGCCTACGTGCGCTTCGTGGTAGAGCGTCGCCTGTTCCCGCAGTTCGTGGAAACCTACTGGAATACCATCAAGGGCCTGAAAGTGGGTAACCCCACGCTGGTCGATAATGCCGACGATAAGCTGCCCGATCTGGCGTTTGGCCCCGTAATCAACGCCCGCCAGGCCGAAGACCTGGACCGTCTCTACGATAACGCCCTCAAAACCGGCGCCACGCCCATTTTTGAGGGCAAGTTGGATGAAAGCCTGTTTCTGCCCGGTCAGGATATGAGCGCCTACCGCGCCCCCCGCGCCCTGGTAAACCTGCCCCGCCAGAGCGAGCTGTACTTCAAAGAACCCTTCGGCCCCATCGACTCCATCGTGCTCGTTGACCGCGTGGAGGAACTGGTTGGGGAGATGAACATCTCCAACGGCGCTCTGGTAGCGGCTGTAGCCAGTGATGACCAGAAGTGGGCCGCCCGCACGGCCAAGGAAGTGCGCGCCTTCAAAGTAGGCCTTAACAAGCTCCGCTCTCGCGGCGACCGGGAAGAAGTGTTCGGTGGCCTAGGCGAGTCTTGGAAGGGCGCTTTCGTTGGCGGCGCCCTCCTCGTAGAAGCCGTAACCGAAGGCAGCAAGCCTATCCTCGGCAACTTCGAAGATGCGACTCTGCTGCCCGAGAACCCCTAGGCCACTAGGAATTCAGGTGAAGCTTAATAAAAAGAGCGCAACCCGGTGGGTTGTGCTCTTTTTATTAATGCCGCGGCAAACCGTCGGTTACTAGAATTTGGAAAGTCAGTTGCTTCACCGGATACCGGTAAAAAAGCCGCCTTCGTACCTGGAACAGGGGACGAAGAGCGGCCGGATAATTGCCTAATGATGGGAAGGAATAAGGGAGGCTGGAAGGGCCCCGCAATAAGGAATTGGTAGGGGATGAATAACGAACCGAAGGTATACGCCTAAGGCTCAGCAGTGCTAGCCAATACTCAACAGTACGAGACTTTTTAGGGATGTGCTTGTGCACGTAACGTGCTGTTAAATTGAGTTTTAAATAGAGGGCTAAAGGACTTTACAGGCGCTGAAAGCTTCTTGTCAATGCGGACGTTTAACCCGTAACTGGCCTAGGTCGTGCTTGCTGCTGCTCAGTGGGAGCAGACCCCGGCGCCGAAGGCACCTCATACTGCACAATGTTCTCAATCATGCCCTTGAAGATGACAAAGTGGAAGGGCACCAGTGAGTACCAGTACAGGCGGCCGGCTAACCCCTCGGGGCGGAAGGCGGCGAGCTGCTCTAAGGTGTGCGAACCATCTTCATTATCCAGGATGCGGAACTGCAACCAGGCTTCGCCGGGGAGCTTCATTTCGGCGTAGAGCAGCAGGCGGCGGGCGGATTTGTCGGCCACGAGCACGCGCCAGAAGTCGAGAGGGTCACCGGCGCGGAGCTTGGTGGGAGAGCGGCGGCCCCGGCGCAGGCCTACGCCGCCCACCAGCTTATCCAGCAGGCCCCGTACCCGCCACAGCCAATCAACCTTGTACCAGCCCCGGTCGCCGCCAATGCTCCAAACGTTTTGCAACACTTCCTTTGGGTCGCGGGTGAAGCGCAGGGATTGGCGGTCTTGCAGCAGGCCGTGCTGCGGAATCTGGATGTGGTCCATGTAGTTGCGGGGCATCACTCCGCTGCTGAGTGCGTCACTCCAACTGCTCACTACCTCGTTCTGGTCGATGCGCTGAAAGGCTAGCTGCACTGCATCCTGGTAATTCATGCACTCGTGCGGCAGTACCTCGTCGATACTGCGCTTGGGGTCCACTACCGTATCATTGCGCAAGCTTTCCACTAGGCTCTGGGCCAACGAAAAGGTGGTGCTGGTCACCAGATATAGCCACCACGACGACAGCCGCGGCGTGAGCACGGGCACCGTGAAGATGTAGCGCCTGTAGCCGCGGGCCTTGGCGAGTTGCAGCAGCATTTCGCGGTAGGTCAGCACATCGGGCCCGCCAATATCAAAGGAACGGCCTAGGCAGGCGGGGTTACCGAGCACGTGGGTCAAGTAGTACATCACGTCGCGGATGCCGATGGGCTGGCAGCGGGAGTTCAGCCAGCGGGGCGTGACCATCACGGGCAGCTTTTCCACCAAATCCCGAATAATCTCAAACGACGCAGAGCCCGATCCGATGATAATGCTGGCCCTAAGTACGGTAAGGGCGGCGTGCTCGGCCTCATCGAGCACGCGCTCCACGGAGCGGCGGGAGCGGAGGTGAGTGCTTAGGGAAGCATCGTTGGCAATACCCGAGAGGTAGATAACTTGGCGCGCCGTGGTACGGTTGATGTACTCGGTAAAGTTCTGGGCCGAGCGCTGCTCTGAGTCGAAGAAGTTTTTGTCGTGCCCGCTCATGGAGTGCACCAGGTAGTAGGCCACCTCCACGTCGAGGGGCAGGTCTTGCAGACTTTCCGGCTGGAGTAAGTCGCCCTGCGCCACCGTAATCTTGGCGCGCAGGCTCTCCGGCAGCTCAAAGCGGCGCGGGTCCCTCACGAGGCATACCACCTCATGGCCCGCTTCAACTAGTAATGGCAAGAGGCGCTGGCCAATGTAGCCGTTGGCCCCGGTGAGCAAAATCTTCATGGCAACGGACGAGGTGGGTGTAGGTATGTAACTGATTTAAGACGGGTTAGTTATACCGGGGAAGAGCCGTCGTGCGGAACAACGTGAGGAAGCTGGGTCCTGGCCTAGAATGGCACCACCTGGACGTCATGTCGAGCTTGTCGAGACATCTCGCGTGCTGACGTTGCCATGATAATAACTACCCCTCTCCCCATGGAAGGGGGGCCGGGGTATGAGGTTCAATGACGCCACGCGAGATGTCTCGACAAGCTCGACAGGACAGCCACACTCTGTGTAACACGTTTTGGTTGTCTGCATAAATAGCCAGTTACTGGCCTAGCGCTTTCTGGCTAACTTCGCCGCCGTTTCCTGTTCACTTGCCAACGTCCGCTGCTATGCCTTTCCCTATCACCTCCCGTCGCTGGCTCTGGCTGTTTCTGTTGGTACTGGGGGCCGCTTTTGCAGTGCAGCTAGGCAGTTGGGGGCCGTTGGAAAGCAGCGAGGCCCGCTACTCTGAAATTGGTCGCGAGATGCTCACGGGCCAAGACTGGTTACACCCGCGCCTGCTGGGTATTCAGCACTTCCACAAGCCCCCACTCACCTACTGGCTCACGGCAGCCGGGCTAGGCCTGTTTGGCGAGAATACCGTTGGCGTGCGCCTACTGCCGGTGCTGGCCGTGCTGTTGCAAGTGGTGCTCATGTATGGCCTAGGCCTCTTGCTATTCCAGCAAGACCGCGCCCGGGCCTTAGCGGCGGCCGTCATCTACGGCACCTTGCCGGTGGTGCTAATTTCGGCCCTCAATGTCACCACCGACGCTTACCTGGCGACCTTGGAGCTAGCAGCGGCCTACGGTATTCTGCGCTACTACTACCGGGGCGGCGCGCGGTGGCTCTACCTGTTCTGGATAGGCCTAGGGCTGGCGTTTCTCACTAAAGGTCCCGTGGGGTTTGTGCTGCCACTGATGGCAGTGCTAGGTTTTTACGTAAAACAGGGCCAGCATAAGCGGCCTCTCACCGTGCACCATTGGCTGGGCTTTGGGCTGTTTGTGCTGGTAGGATTAAGCTGGTATCTGTATCTGATTGCCGAGGATCCGGCCTTCATCCGCTATTTCCTGTATGAGCACACCGTAGAGCGCTTTGCCAACGCGGCCACGTTTAATCGGGCCAAGCCGTGGTGGTTCTACCTGGTGCTGGCCCCGGCCACTAGCTTGCCCTGGGCGGTAGCGCTCATTGTGCGGGCCTTCCAGACGCCCTGGAACTCGGTGCCGCGGCAATGGCGCAACGTGCTTATTTTTTGGGTAGTGGTGCCGCTGGTATTCTTCTCGCTTTCTAAATCGAAGCTGCTGCTTTACGTGTTGCCGGTGTTCCCCGGCGTGGTACTGCTCACGGTGTATTACCTGGGCCGCTGCACCGAGGCCGCCTTGCACCGCTGGTACGTGAGCATCCTGGCTTTCTATGGCTTGCTGCTAGGCCTGCTCTGCATGCTTCCCGTTTTCAGTGCAGTATTCCCGTTAGGCATAGAAGTTCGGCCCTATACGGCGGCGTACCCGGCGGCGGGCGTGGTAGTGATGGTGCTGCTGCTCACGCTCTGGAATCAAGTGCGGATTGCTCCGCGCTTACTATTAGCCACAGCTCTGTTCACGGTTACCCTGCTGCTTACGGCCAAGCCCATTATGCAGCAAAACGAGCTGGCCTTCAATGGCAGCCGCCCCCTCGCTCAATTCATCCGCGACAAGCATCTCCAGAACCGGCGAGTATTGGTGTACAACGAATTGCTGCCCTCTCTGGCGTTTGAGCTAGGCCAGCTGCCTGTTTCGCTCAACGATGGTAACTCCAGCCTCAACCGCGAAACCCAGTTCGAGCCCAACGATACCTGGCACCGCTATCTGCTCTACCTCGACGACCCCAAACAGGAACCCTTGTTAGGCAGCCTGCTACTACAACAGCCCGTCATGCTCGTGAAAGGCGAGATAAAACCCGAGCGCCAGTGGATGCTGCGCTACTTCAAGCAGCAGGAGAAGCTCGGCAAGTGGACAGTGCTGTGGTAGCAAAGCTTTGGTGAATGAGTGAAGTGGCCTAGATCGTTCGTTGAAGTCAGAGGCTACGCGCCACAATTTCCGCCGAATGCGTAATTCAACTTGCTAAGCTTCTAGCTAAGCTAAAAAGCCCTTACATCTACAGTGGATGTAAGGGCTTTTTAGTAAATCAAATGTGAGGTTTGCGAGTAGAAAAGAGAGCCGCGCTGGCTTGTAGATGCTTTGCTCTAATCGCCATACCCGCCTATCTAGGCCACTTCACTCAATTACTCATTCACCGATAGAGTGCTTCAGCTTTCTCGCGAAGGTTGTAGTTCGACGACATTACCTCGCCATAGGCCCCAGCGGAGCGAATGGCAACTAGGTCGCCGCGGCGGGTTTCAGCGAGCTGCACGGCTTTGGCGAAGGTATCCGACGACTCACAGATGGGGCCTACCACGTCGTAGGCCAGGGCCGGGAGCTGGCTGCTGATGTTTTCGATGTGGTGGTGGCTGCCGTAGAGCGCCGGACGAATCAGCTCCGTCATGCCCGCATCCAGAATGGCGAAGCGCGTCTGCTGACTTTCCTTCACGTACAGCACGCGGCTCACTAGCGTACCGGCTTGCGCCACCACGGCGCGGCCCAGCTCCACGTGCACCTGTTGGCCGGGGCGGCGCACTAGGTGCTGCTCAAACATGCCGAAGTACGCCTTGAAATCCGGAATCGGGTTGGTGTCGGGGTGCTGGTAGTCGATGCCTAGGCCACCGCCCACGTTGAGGTGGGGCAACTGGTGGCCGCGGTCTTCGAGCCAGGTTTGCAACTCATTGAGCTTGCGGCTGAGGTTGGCAAATACGTGCAGCTCCGTAATCTGGGAGCCGATGTGGGCGTGCAGCCCAATGAGCTCCACGTTAGGCAGGCTGTCCAATCCATCTACCACGCCCGCCAGATCCGACAGGCTGATGCCGAACTTATTGGCTTCTAGGCCAGTGGTAATGTAAGCGTGAGTGTGGGCATCTACGTTGGGGTTGATGCGCAGCGCCACCCGCGCCTTCCGGCCTTGGGCTGCGGCCAACTCGTTCAGCACCTGCAGCTCCGGCACCGACTCTGCGTTGAAGCAGAAGATATCGGCGGCCAGGGCCCGGTTGATTTCGGCGTCAGACTTACCCACGCCCGCAAACACCACGTGGTCGGGCGCAAAGCCGGCTTCTAGGGCGCGCTGCACTTCGCCGCCGCTTACGCAGTCGGCGCCTAGGCCAGCCTGCTGAATGCGCTGCAGAATGGGCAGGTTAGAGTTGGCCTTAAGCGCATAATGCACCTGAAAATTGCCCGGTCGGGCTGCGGCCGTTAGAGCGGCCAGCGTTTGATCTAGCAGGGCTAGGTCGTAGTAGTAAAAGGGCGTCGGCTGAGAGTTGAACTCCGCCGGAAGTTGAAAGGACATCGGAATGAAGAATTACCGCTGGAAAAGACCGGCATTGAGCGCCTGGAGGGCGCGGGTTTTATCGTTGGTATGCACCAGAATGCTGATGTTGTTGGGCGAGCCGCCGTAGCTGATCATGCGCACGGCAATGTCCTTGAGGGCGGCAAATGCCTGGTTAGCTGCGCCATGGGCATCCTGCTCCAGGTTGCCAACCAAACAAATGATGGTCTGGTTCTCATCTACTTCCACCGAGGCAAACCGCTGCAACTCGTCCAGGATCATGGGCAGACGCGAGGCATCGTCGATGGTCAGCGACACGGCTACTTCTGAAGTCGTAATCATGTCGATGGACGTGCGGTAACGCTCGAATACCTCGAAGATGGTGCGCAGGAAACCGTGGGCCAGCAGCATCCGGCTCGATTTCACGTTGATGGCCGTAATCCCATCTTTTGCGGCCACGGCCTTAATGGCTTCTGACCCGGTTTTAGCCGAAATCAGGGTGCCGGGGGCCTCGGGCTGCATAGTGTTGAGCAGGCGCACCGGAATGCCGTGCTGGCGGGCTGGCAGCACCGAGCTGGGGTGCAGAATCTTCGCCCCGAAGTAGGCCAGCTCCGCCGCTTCATCAAACGACAGCTCCCGGATGGGGTAGGTGCCCTGCACCACGCGCGGGTCGTTGTTGTGTAGGCCGTCAATGTCGGTCCAGATTTGAATTTCTTCCGCATCGGCCGCGGCCCCAATCAGGGAGGCAGAGTAGTCGGAACCCCCGCGCTTCAGGTTATCAATCAGGCCTTGAGCGCTGCGGCAGATGTAGCCCTGCGTGATAAACAACTGCTCCGCGGCGTGTGGGGCCAGCGTGGCGGCCAGATGTTCCCGGATATAAGCCGCGTCAGGCTCATCGTCGGCATCGAGGCGCATGAAGTCTAAAGCGGGCAGCAGCACGGCGGGGCGGCCGAGAATGCGCGTAACGTAGCGGTGCACCAGCAGGGTGCTCAGCAGCTCCCCTTGGGCCAGAATTACCCGCTCTCCATCGGCAGAAAGGGGCGCCGAAGTCAGGTCGAGAATGGCTTGAAAGCGGTGGCCAAGCTGTTCAATGGCTTCGGCGGCTACGGCCGGTTCGGGCAGCAACTCCTCGGCTACGGCGTGGTAGCGCTGACGCAGAGTCTCCACGTTGGCGGTGGCACCCGCTACGTTACCAGCATACAGTAGGCCAGCTATTTCCACCAGGGCGTTGGTAGTGCCCGACATGGCCGATAGTACCACGATGCGACGCTGCAAATGGGGCGCGTGAATCAGCTCAGCTACTTCGCGCATCCGCTGCGCTGACCCGACGGACGTGCCGCCAAACTTTAGAACTTTCATAAACGGTGAAAAACTGGAGATGAAGAGGCGTAAATGGGGGCCGCAGGTTGCGGCCGATGCAGTAAAGGGCGAAAAAAAGCGCCGACCCTGGGAGGACCGGCGCTTGAGAGTTCAGTGGTAGAGGTACGACGAACGATTGCGACGGTCAGGTCGGGTTGCGTTTCTTCGATTTCTTGATCATCAGCAGGCCGGCGTTTAGGCCAGCCACCTGCTTACACTTCTTCCCCATCATCACGCACACCTCCATCACACCGGCAGCAGCCTGTGGCGTAGAAGTGTAAAATGAAATGGTAGTAGCTGACATCAGCGAGGAAGAAGTGTAGGTGTTCCACAGACATGAGCTGTGGTTTTGCGGCCGCAAGTAAGGGGTTTATAATTTAAACTCCAGCGCCTGCTATGAGAAATTTTCTATTCCTTTGGCAAGGGCCTAGCTAGCCAGCTGCTTCTTCACCCACGCCGTAAGGGTACCCTTGGCATTAAGCTCAACCAGAGAGTCGAGGTGCTTATTGCGCTTAGTGCCGTTGGTTTGGTAGGCTTTTAGCACCGTTTTTATACCCTCCGTATTCAACACCACGGGGTCCTTTATTTCTGGGTGTTGAATCTGATAGCGGGCCCAGCCGCCCATAAACAGTAAAAGCAAGTCTGGGTCCTGCGCCGTAAGGTCGGCTACGTACTTCTGCATCTGTACCGATACGTCGGGGGTGCCGCTAATCCACTGGAAGAGAAAACGGTTGGCTTCTTTTCGCTTCTCTGTCTCCTGGGTGCTAGGTGTTTTCTCCAGCCAATCGACGGTTGCTACCACTTCTTTGCTATAGTCGGCATAATCTTCAGGTCGCTGTAGGGTGTAGCCCACCGGGACTTTATACGCCGACTGGGCCAGGGCAACCGGACCCAACGCAACGAGCAAGAATAACATTAGGAGGGTACATCTTTTCATATAAAGCGCGAGTGGGAGAGTAAGATAGAAGTTTACCAATAGTACCGAAAAAGTACATTTTCTACTAGTGCGGATTGAGTAAGCTCCTCTGGTGGCAGGGTAAAGCCTTCACACTGCACTAAAAAGCCATCCTAAACAACTGGCCTAGTGCTGGCTAGTTGCTTAGGATGGCTAAAGAAAACGATGAGGCTTAGCGCACCGGCTTCGGTATCACTGGCAAGCTCTCGTGGCCTTCGGCATCTACCGATACCACACCGAAGATATAGTTGTCTTTGCTGTGAGGCAGATCAGCTTTGGTATCGGTTACGAAGAACTTCTGCTGCCACTCGGGCGCGCTGGTTTCGCGCATCAGCACATAGTAGCCAGCGGGCTTCTCGCCGGCTTTGGGGGCATCCCATTTTAGTTGGGTGCGGTTGGTGAGTTCAGCGGTGAGCACGCCCACGTTCTCGGGGGCGGCGGGGGCCAAGGCCAAGCTAGCCAGTGTAGCCAGGTTAACACCGGTGTTTTTGCGCAGGTAGGCAAAGTCCATGAACTTGGCGTAGTCGCCGTACTCGGTCCCGTTTTCAGTGCGCAAATCCTGGTGCTGGTGCCGGAAGTCTTCGTTCATTTCGGAGAAGCGCACCGCCGTGAAGCCCTGCTGGTTGAAGGGCGTATGGTCGCCACCGCGCAGGAAGCGGTCGGGGCGATACTCTAGCACCACCTCGTGATTGGGCACATACTGCTTGCAAGCCAAGCGGGTGTAGCGGGCCAGCTGGCGAGAAGGGGAGTCGTTTTCAGACGACAGCGTGCGGCGGACGCGGGCTTCGTCGGCGGTTTCTGTGGCAGGCACGCCCTCACTGAATACGCGCAGGCGCTTATCATCTTTTATCTCGGGGTCGTGGCCCGAGGAGTTACCCATGATGTCGTTGTTGAGCATGGCTACCAGGTTCCAGCCTTCGGCCTTCGCCCGCTTGGCCAAGTGGGTAGAGCCATAAAGGCCCTGCTCTTCGCCCTGCACCGCCACAAAGATGATAGTGGCCGGGTACTGCTGTTGCGACATCACGCGAGCCAGCTCCATTACGGCCACGGTACCCGAGCCATCGTCGTTGGCGCCGGGCGCATCGGCGGTGGCATTCATCACATCCGAAACGCGGGAGTCGATGTGGCCGCTCACGATGAATACCCGCTTATCAGTAGGGTCGGTGCCGGGCAGGGTGGCCATCACGTTGGCCATTACCACGGGCCGGTTGATGCGGCGGCCATCGGGCTTAATGGTGAAGGTATCTTGCTCTACTTTCAGGCGGCCCCCGCTGGCTTTGCTGTACTTCCTGAACTCGTCTTCCACCCAGTTACGAGAGGCCCCAATACCGCGCTTTTTGCTTTTGGTGTCGGAGAGCGTGTGGCGCGTGCCGAAGCTTACCAGCTTATCAATATCAGAGCGCAGATTCTTTTCCGAAATATCCTGCACCATTTTGGTGATGAGGGGGTCGGGAGAGGTGCTTGGTTGGTTTTGGGCGAAAGCCGAAGCCGAGAGGCCTAGCGTGAGCAAGAGCGGGGTAAAACGGCGCATGCAGAGACGAAGGAAATGGAAACGGTATACAGACGCAGATTAGCGTCAACCGTTGCGGATACTACAGGTGTGAAAGCAGTTGAAGCTGTAAATACGCACCGTTTATTCGTATTTCTTTCAATAATCTGCTAATAAACTGCACCACAACTGTGCAAAATGGCAATGTGGTTACTGCAACGACACAATTGCGCTGGCCGCATTACCCCCAAACCCGGCGGCATTCACCAAGATGCGGCGCAGTGGCCTAGCACTCGGAAATGGGGCTAAATCAGTAGGGAAAGGAGGCGTAGGCCACTGCTGGGTTTCTAGTACGTGCAGGGCAAAGTCGAGACTCAGCGCTGCCGAAGCGCCGAGGGTGTGCCCAATCAGCCACTTATTGGAAAGCAGTAAGGGCAGCGCCTCCCCGAATACCGCCCGCAAAGCGGCCCGCTCGGCCGCGTCGCCGGCTGGGGTGCCGGGGCTGTGCAGCACCACCGCATCCACATCGGCCAACCCACAACCCGACTGGCCTAGGGCACTACGCATAGCCTGTTGGAAATGCTGGCCGTCAGCGGACAGGCCAGTTTTGCTACCGATGGCTTCGAACCCAAAGCCCACGGCTTCTAGCACCTCTACCGGCTGGCGGGGCTGCTCGGTTAGGCTGGCGGCTGATACTTTCTCCAGAGCAAACACGGCAGCACCTTCGCCCAGCACAAAAGTAGACGGCTTACCAGCCCCCGGCCGGCACGGAAACTCAGCGGCAGCAAAGGGAGAATAGATGCCGATAGCCTGCATCTGGGCCAGCGTGAAATCGGTGAGTGGGGCCTCAGTACCGCCGGCCAGAAACCGCGTAGCCATACCTGCCCGCAGCCAGGCCGCGGCGTTACCCAAGGCTTGGAAGGCGCTGCTACACGTGCTGGAATGGCTCAGGCTCGCGCCACCGGTGCTGCCGGCATCGTAGGCCACCCAGCTAGCCACGTTGCCCAGCGTAGTAAGTGGTGAAGCAGCTACCGGCACCGTGCCTTCCCGTAGAAATTCCGTGTGAAACTCTTCCAGCCGGCCCGTAGCGCCTCGGCTGCTACCCATGCTCACGCTGATTTCAAACGCACTTTGTTCCGTTCCTACTGGCCTAGGGGTGCCCCAACCGGCGGCGTCAGCGGCTTGCCGGGCCGCCAGTAGGCCTAGCAGCACGGTGCGGTCGAGTTGGCGGTAGGCGGGTTGGCTCCGGCGCAGTTCCTGCAGAGCCTCTTCAGCGGCAGCCGGGAGAGCCGCAACCGGCAGGACGTGCTGGCCCGTCTGGCGGGCAGTGAAGGGAGAAGCAGTACCGAGTGCCGTCAATGACTGGCCTAGCGCCGACACTCGTCCGCGCCCCCGGATGACGAGTAGCTCCTGGGGCGAAATAGAATTAGTCATGCAGGTATTCGGGCAGGGAAGGGGCAGGGGCAAAGTTCAGCACCAGCTCCCGCATGCGGCGCAGCACGGTGTAAAGGAGGCCTAGCTCTTCATCGGTGGTGCAGTAGGGAGGCAGCAGGTAGACCACGTTGCCCAAGGGGCGCAGCACCACGTGGTGCTCCAGGGAGAGCTGGTAGAACCCGTCGCGGAGGCGGCTGAAGTAGCTGGTATCCTCGCCGGGATCATACTCCACGGCTAGTACGGTGCCCAGGTGGCGCACCTCCCGAATGCCGGGCTGATGCTCCATCTCTTGCCGGAAAGCCGCGTGAGCCGCCGCAATTCGGGCCCGCTGATCGGTGCACTCAGGGGCACGAGTAAGCTCCAGGCTGGCCAGGGCAGCGGCGCAGGCTACTGGGTTGGCAGTGTAGGAGTGGCCATGGAACAGGGCCTTCATCAGCTCACTGCTCAGGAATGCCTCGTAAATAGGCGCCGCGCAGGTGGTCAGGCCCATGGCCATGGTACCGCCGGTCAGGCCCTTGGAGAAGCACATGATGTCGGGCTGCTCCGTGAGGTAGTCGCAGGCAAAGAGGTGGCCTAGGCGCCCGAAGCCGGTCATCACCTCGTCGGCAATGCACAGCACTCCGTACTGATGGCAGCGCCGGATCATCTCATCCAGCACTTCGGCCGAGTAGGTGACCATGCCCGCCGTGCCCAGCATCAGCGGCTCGAAGATGAAACCCGCCACATCGGGACGGCCGATGAGCGCATCCAACTGGCCTAGCACTTCTGCCTCACGACCTGGTGTGGGCACGTCAATAAACTCTACCTGAAATAGCAGGGGCCAAAAGGGCTGGGTGAAGGCCCCCCGGCTGCTCACAGCCATAGCCCCGAAGGTGTCGCCGTGGTAGGAGTTGCGGAAGCAGATGAAGGTGCGGCGCTCCGGTTGGCCCAGGTTGTGGAAGTACTGCAGCACCATCTTCAGGGCCACTTCCACGGCCGTGGAACCATTGTCGGAGTAAAATACGCGGGCTTGATTTGAGGGTAGAATTTCCAGTAGCTGCTCGGCCAGCTCCACGGCGGCCGGGTGCGTGAAACCGGCAAACAATACGTGCTCCAGGGTATGCAGCTGCTCGCTCACGCGCCGGGCAATGTGGGCGTTAGCGTGGCCGTGCAGGTTTACCCACCACGAGGAAATTCCGTCGAGGTAGCGGGTGCCGTCTTCGGCAATAAGCCAACTGCCCTCACCGCGCACAATGGGCACGGGCAGCGGGGCAGTTTGCATTTGGGTGTAGGGGTGCCACAGTACGGCGTGGTCCCGTTGGGCGAGGGAAGTGGGTTGAGACATTGCGGGTGGGGCCAAGATGAGCTGGCCGGTGCAAAGCTACAACCGACCGGGGCGCCGACGGTTCAGGCAGTAGAGCCGATTACTGTAGCGCGCCAAGAGTGCTATGCTACTTTACAGTCCGAACCACTCTCGAAACTCATTAGCATATCGGCTTACAACTGCAGGCGTTACCTCGGCTTCGGGTAGTACCCGGGGCATAAGGGGCACGCCGGTGTGCTGACGAATAAAATCTTCGGTAGCGGGAGTCGGCTCTCCGTTGAACACGAGGCCCCGCACGCGAATACCGCGGGCTTTCAGGGCTTCCAGCGTAAGTAGGGTGTGGTTGATGCTGCCTAGGTAATTGCGCGAAACTACTACCACGTCTAGGCCAAGGTGCTGAACCAAATCAGCTATCAACAACCCCGGCGCCAGCGGTACTAGTAAGCCACCGGCGCCTTCTACCAGCAGGTGGTTTTGCGTGGCTGGCAGCTCAAAGTCTTGGAGTTGAATGGTGATGCCTTCCGTAGCGGCAGCGGCGTGCGGCGAGGCGGGCATAAGCAGGCGGTACCGCTCGGGGAAAAACTGGCTAACGGAATTTTGCACCAAACTGCGCACGGTGCCTGCATCAGTAGTTGGCTCTAGGCCTGCCTGCACTGGCTTCCAGTAGTCGGCCTGCAGGGCTTCCGTAATGATGGCTGACACAAAGGTTTTGCCGACATCCGTGCCGATGCCGGTGATGAAGAGTCGTTCCAAGTGGAGAAAGGATTAACATATGGTACCTACCAACCACGCGCCTGGCTGCGGCTGGCAGATGAAAAAGAAAAAGGTGAGTATGGCTATTCAAACAACAAGCAAAACGCCCCTGAACAGCAGTTTACATACAGCTGTCTTATCCGGCCATCGTGAATAGGGCTATTTCTGCTCTTGCTCCGAACCTAACGGGCACCAAGCTGGTGCCAACTCCTTTAGAGACATACAGCTTGGTTGTATCTTCCTGATACCAGCCCTTTACATATTTTCCGCTGCCTTGAGGCAGAAACGGAATAAAACCGAATAGATTAATCTGCCCGCCGTGTGTATGTCCGGACAAGATAAAATCTGCTTTTCTATCCTTCTCAAGTTGCGCGGTTATAATGTCAGTGTATTCCGGGCAATGATTTAATATGATATGATAATCGCTGCTTGTATGCGTTTGTAAGGCAGCAGGCAAATCTGGTCGGCCACCAACGTAATCATCTAAGCCAGTGACAGCAATAGTTTTATTTCCGAACCGGTATAATGCCGTTTGATTGATAAGTAATCGGCAATTGTTGCTTTCATAAATCGAAGCAAGGTTAACCAAATCAACCTTGCCCCAATATTCCCAGTTACCCAGAATAGCAACCTTCTGTATATCAAGATGTAGTAGTTGCAGAAAGCTATTTAATAACTGAATGTTCTCTGCTTTATCAATAGCGTCGCCGGTAATACATAGTAAGTCAGGTTTTAACTCATTTATCTTTTTGGTCAACCTGGTTAGTTGATAACTAATTGATCGTAAGTGTAAATCAGAGAGCTGAATCACCCGCAGGTGGGGCGTGCCAGCAATTGACTCCGTAATAGTGAATTCATTTACCTCGATGAAAAAGCGCTCTAGGAAGCAAGCATCGAGCAGCATGGTACCGGCAGCTAGCACAACGCCTGACTTGAGAAACGTTCGTCTTGATACAGCCATGCAATAAAGGTCTACAGGAATAAGTAGAATAGCTGTGCGTCAGTGTAGCATGCCAGCGGTAAGCACCCTCGCCAATCCGTCAATTTCTGCCTCAGTGTTATACGAGTGCACAATGAGCCGGAGTCGTTCGGTACCTACTGGTACCGTAGGTGACACGATGGGGCGCACATCGAAGCCCGCCGCTTGCGCACGGGAGGCCACCTCGCGCACATAAGCCGGGCCTGGATTTTCGGTAAAGAAAACGGGATGGATTATGTGGCTTTCGTGTGGCACCCGTAGTCCAGGTAGCGCGTTCAACTGCGCCTTCAGATAGTCGGAAAGAGAAAAGAGATATTCCCGTTCCTGGGCCAAGGTGGGCAGCAACTTGTAGGCTGCCGCTAGGCCAGTAATGGTGAGGGGCGGAAGGGCCGTGGTGTAGATAAATGGCCGACTGAAATTCAGTAGATAATCGCGTAGTACGGTGGCCCCGGCAATGGCGGCCCCCTGGCTACCCAAAGCCTTTCCAAAGGTGAGGATGCGGGCAAAGACGCTCTCCTCTAGGCCTAGTTCTGCTACTAAGCCTTCTCCCCGGGGGCCGTAAAGACCGTTGGTGTGGGCTTCATCGACTACCAAATACGCTCCATGAGCCTGGCACAGCCCCGCTAGCTTCCGCAGCGGGGCCATGTCGCCGTCCATGGAGTATAAGCTTTCTACAGCCACAAACACAGCACCCGTGGCCCGCACCAGTTTCCGCTCCAAGTCCTGCAGGTCATTATGGCGGAAGCTCCAAGCGCTGGCAAAAGAGCCCCGAATTCCATCCTTCACCGAGGCATGCGAGGCTTCGTCGTACAGAATGGTGTCGCCGCGGCGCGGTACGGCGCTGAAGAAACCCATGTTGGCCGTGTAGCCGGAGTTGAACAGCAGGGCCGCTTCCGCGCCGTGAAACTCCGCCAAGTGGGTTTCCAGGGCTTCCGCCGCCTCGGAGTTGCCGGTGAGCAGACGGGAGCCAGAACTGCCCGCCGCTTCGGCGGTAGCTTGTTGCAGTGCCTGTTGCACGGCCGGGTGTCGGCTCAAGCCTAGGTAATCGTTGGAGCTGAAATCGACTAGGCCAGTACCGGAGAGAGAAAGCCGGCGCCGGGTACCATCAGCGTCGCGCTGGGCAAGGTGCTGCGCAAGACGCTGATGGAGTGGGGAAAGGGAAGCCATTAACGCGAATCAGCTATTTGGCTGCTAGGCCTCCAATTGCTTCACCGACAGCCACACGCTGCCATCTTGGCTGAAGCTACGGGCATTAACAACTACCCAATCGGAGCCAATTTCCACTCGGTCGCCGATGCTAGGCAGTATGCCATGGCGCTGCGTGATTTCGTTCAGGGCAGCGCCAATGGTGTCCTCCAGATCGGTAATCATTTTCTGGGCGGAAAGCGCATCGTGCTGCTGACGGATGGCTTCGGCGTAAGCGTAATCTAAGTTTAAATCGAAGGAAATATTCATGGGGAATGTAAAAGTGCGGGATGCAGAAGCTGTTACAACAACAGCCACTGCATCCCGCAGGTAAGTCCTTTTTTGATTAAGCCAATACCTCTTTGCCCAGCACCATGGCGCCTTCGGGTACATCTTTGAACGACTTGCGGGGCGTGAGGCCGAGCAGGGCAAACATTTGCTTATCGGCGTCGAAATCGGGGTTGGGGGTGGTCAGCAGCTTCTCGCCGGAGAAGATGGAGTTAGCACCAGCCAGGAAGCACAGGGCCTGCTCCGTTACGGGCATCTCCTGGCGGCCAGCCGAGAGGCGCACCATGGTGTGAGGCATCAGAATGCGGGCCGTGCCAATCATGCGCAGCATTTCCCACACGCTCACGCGGGGCTGGTCGGCCAGGGGCGTGCCTTCCACGGGCACCAAAGCGTTTACGGGCACACTCTCGGGGTGGGCGGGCAGGGTAGCCAGGGTGTGCAGCATAGCAATGCGGTCCTCATCCGTCTCGCCCAGGCCGATGATGCCGCCCGAGCACACCGAAATGCCAGCCTTGCGCACATGCTCCAGGGTGTTGAGGCGGTCGTCATAGGTGCGGGTGGTGATGATTTCGGAGTAGTGCTCGGCGCTGGTATCGAGGTTGTGGTTGTAGGCGTAGAGGCCAGCCTGCTTGAGGCGCTCAGCCTGGTACTCGTTCAGCATGCCCAAGGTGCAGCATACTTCCAGGCCGAGGCCATTTACCTGCTCCACCATGCCCAGCACCCGGTCGAAGTCCTTGTTGTCACGGATTTCGCGCCACGCGGCACCCATGCAGAAACGGGTGCTGCCGCCGTCTTTGGCGCGCTGGGCTGCGGCCAGTACTTCGGCATCGGGGAGGAGCTTGTGGGCCTGCACACCGGTGTGGTAGCGGGCAGCCTGGGGGCAATAAGCGCAGTCCTCAGGGCAGCCGCCGGTTTTTACGCTCAGCAGGGTGCACACCTGTACTTCGCCGGTGGCCTGGGTTTCGGCATGAATGGCGGCGGCCTTGGTTACCAGCTCCAGTACGGGCAGGTTATAAATAGCTTTTACTTCGTCGAGGGTCCAGTCGGTGCGAATCATGGGGTGGGGAGGAAGTCGTTTCTAGGTTTCTGAGTAAGACAGAGGCTGAAAATAGCCATTCGCTGGCAGCCAAAGCTCCGCCGCGGGCTGCAAGATACATGAGAAGCGGATTTGAGGCGGCTGCAGCCGATAATTCTGTCCGACCAGAAACCTGCCCGCTAAAAATAGTCTGTTTGCTTATAAGCTAGTAATGAGGCGGGTGCTTGTGCTCTGACTTTCCGATATAGCATGCAACCTCCCACGCAAAAGAGAGGCTCCTGCTACTACAACTTGTCTGGTCTTATTCTATATCCTTGGTTATGCCCTCTGTTTTACGCACTACTCCGCTGCTCTTGCTAGGCCTAGTAGGGCTAGAAGCCTGCCACGCAACCGCCGATGATGCCCAGCCCTCCACTCTGACTGGCACCTGGCGGTTGGCAGTAATTGGCGGAGGTATCACGGGAGAAATGAGCCCAGTGCCGAAGGGCAGCGACAACCGGCTGGTATTCGGGTCAGACAGTACCTATACCCTCTATGAGCAAAGCAGGGTCTTAGAAACCAACACGTATCGGTTGCGTCCAGCCGCTGGCTCATCCAACCAACCACAGCTGTTATTAAAGATGAAGGATACGGATGGTCGGCTAGTATATAGCACCTATAATGTCACAACCTTATCTGCCCGAGAGCTCCGCTTCATGACGCCGGGCGGTTGCCCCATTATCAGCGAATATGTGCGCGTGGCACCGTCTGCTACCGCATCTGACAGCAAGTAGTATCGTCGGCACCCTCTCTATAAGGACGCTGCTTCAAACGTTGCGCAAGACTCGGCATGGGTTGCCCACGGCCACCACGCCAGCCGGAATGTCGCGCGTTACTACGCTACCGGCCCCGATAGTGGTACCCGCCCCAATGGTCACGCCGGGCATCACCAGCACACCCGCGCCCAGCCACACGCTGTCGCCAATGGTAATAGGTTTGGCAAACTCCCACCCGGCAATGCGCGGTCCTACTTCCACGGGGTGCCCAGCCGTAGTCAGCAACACATTGGGCGCAATGAACACGTTGTCACCAATCGTGACGGGCGCGCAGTCCAGAATAGTGAGGTTGTAGTTAGCGTACACGTTGCGGCCCAGCCAAATGTTGTAGCCATAGTCGCAGCGTAAGGGCGCTTCCAGGTGGGCATCCGTTTCGTAGCCGAGCAGCTCAGCCAGCCCCTGCTTGTTGAGGTGCACCGGCTCTTGGTTGTAGCGGTGACAGAGTTCTTTGGCGCGCAGGCGTTCTGCTACTAGCTCGGGGTCGTTGGCTTGGTACAGCTCACCAGCCAGCATTTTCTCTTTTTCAGTCTGACTCATCGGCAGCAAGGTACTAAAGTGCTGCCATGGCTTTCCTGCTGCCCCTCCGGAAGAGAGGCTAGGGGTAGATAACGCTAGGCCACTTCCTGCGGAGTGGCAGTTATAGCAGACTCGGGGCGGCGGTTGTCGCGGGTGTTTTTCTGCACGGCAATAGCCCCAAACAGGCCTAGCATAAACGACATGGCGTAGAAGCCCTTCTCGCTCAGCAGCAGCTTGGCGTTCCAGAGGCCTACCGCCAGTAGTAGCACCGCCGAGAGGGTAGCAAACCAGCACAACCCGTAATAAATGCCCGTCACGGGCACGCCCTCCAACTGGTCGCGCACGCTCTTTTGCAGTGATACGGCACCGAAGAGCCCGTACAGCAGCACGGCGAGGTAGTAGCCTTTTTCGTTAAGTAGCATGGAAGCATTCCAGAGGCCCACAATGTAGGCCACCATGCCCGTGAGCAGGGCAAACCAAGAAGCAGCTACGAAGGCATTGGATGTCTTTTGCATCACAGTTAACCAATGCGGGGGATTACACTATGGCGCTCAGAGTACCTCTCTGCGGCCCCAGCACCAGTAGCTACTGGCCTAGGCAAGTGCGTCCCGAATTGGCTGATACAAGGATGCAGGGTTTTAGGAGCAAGCGAAAGTCAGAAACCGCATTTAGTAGACTTTATACTCTGCAACTTCTTTCAACTTTCTTACACTAGTTCATGCCTTGTTCTCTCCTTGGTAATTGCGCTTGGTGAAGCGTATTGAGCGTTTATCCTCCTTGAGCGTTCTGGCTTGGAAACGAGATATAAGAACAGAAGGAGCCGAAAATTAGACTTTATACTCTCCCTGCAAACACACAAAAATGGGCCGCCCTAACTGGAGCGGCCCACTATTGTAGAGGGGTATGACCTAGGAACGCTTGCCTGGGCGACCGGCACCGCGGGTGCCGCGGGTGCTAACTTTGCCCTTGGGCGGGCCGGCCGGACCTTTGGGCCCTTTGCCAGCCGCCCCGCCGCGGGGGCGAGCAGTAGCGCCAGCCGCACGAGTGCCCGCCGGACGGCTAGATCTGCCAAAGCCCGGACCATCGGGGCGGACGCCGGTGGCTGGTCCGGGAGGGCGACCAGGACCCGTAGGCCACTCAAAGCCATCAGAGTCGGCAGCGGGGGCTGTAGGCTTCTTAGCGGCACGGCCCACGGCCCGTTTGCTGGCGGGTTTCTCTACCCAAGAGCCGGCCGGCTTGGCCTGGCCCGGTGCCGCACCAAGCAGCGGGGCCGACGATTTACGGCTGGGTCGCTCGGTCCAGAACTCGGCGGTAGAGGGGCGCTTGCGGCGGCGCGAGCCACTGCCATCATCAGTGCCAGCCGAGTCTTTGATCATCTCAAATAGCACTTTCAACTCCTTTTCCTTCAGCTCACGCCATTCGCCCACGCCCAGGCCCTTCACGTTGATGTTCATCACGCGGATGCGCTCTAACTGCACCACCTCATAGCCGAAGTACTCGCACATGCGGCGAATCTGGCGGTTAAGGCCCTGCACCAGAATAATCCGGAAGATGTAGGGCGTCTCCTTGGTCACCTTGCAGGGCTTGGTCATCACTCCGCCCAGGGGCACGCCGTTGGCCATGGCCTCAATGAACTGCTCGTTGATGGGCTTGTCTACCATCACGATGTACTCCTTCTCGTGGTTGTTGCCGGCGCGCAGGATTTTGTTGACGATGTCGCCGTTGCTGGTCAGCAGAATCAGGCCCTGCGAATCTTTGTCGAGGCGGCCGATGGGGAAGATGCGCACCGAGTGCTTAATGGCCCGGATGATGTTGTCCTTGATGCCGGTATCGGTGGTGGTGATGATGCCCGGGGGCTTATTGTAGGCAATGTACACGGCATCTTCCTCAGCACGGGGCTCAATGAGGTTGCCGTTTACTACTACGCGGTCTTTACTGGTTACTTGGTCGCCGATGGTGGCGCGCTTGCCATTCACGAACACGTTGCCCTGCTCGATGTGGCGGTCGGCCTCCCGGCGGGAGCAGATGCCACTTTCACTGATGTATTTATTGAGACGGGTTGCCATGAGGTGAGTATGCTAAGCGAAGGAAAACAACAGCCCGCTAACACAGAAAGTGCCAGCGGGCCGCAAAGATACGCCAGAAGTAAATGGAGACCAGTAGCTAGCCTGAAGCACCACTCAAAACAGACCTGATATCAGCCGCCAATGAAGTAACGTTGAATGGCATCATCTAGCTCGGCGGGCAAATCAGAGGTGTTCTTCGTTTGCAGTTCGGCTGGCTCTGAGGCTTCCGAAGGAGTGTAGGTGCCACCACTCTGGTTGAACTGGAGCTTGCCCTGCTGAAACTCACGTTGCTGCTCGGCCCCATCCTTGTCCATCGACACGAAATCCAGCTTGTGTAGCGTGTGGTCGGCCTTGTCAAAGCGCAGCCAGAAGTACACCTCGGCGGGGTCGTCGCTCTGCACATCCAGCAGCTTGATTTCTACGAGGGAAAAAGCATCAGCTTCGAAAAGGAAGAGTGGTTTATAGGAGATGGGCATAGGACAAAAGCAGTTGGTTGACGCTGAAAAGGGAGCGTCTGCAATACGCAGTCGTGGCCCACAAAGATAGTCTGGAGTTATAGGAGCAGACTAAGTTGATCTAGGCGAGTGGCCTAGGGACTTGGGTTGCTACTTTACCGTGACTTTCAGCAGTGTTTTGCCGGCCACGGCGTAGCCCTGCTGAGGCGTATAGAAATACGCGGTTGATACCCGTGTAAGTTCTTGAAATTCGGTACCAGTCCAGGTGTTGCCGCCGTCGGTGGTTTGGCCAACTGCCGCGTATTGTATTGGGAAGTCGCCGCCGGTGGAGTGGCCGCCGCCCCACAGCAGGGCAGAAGAAGTAGTCAGGCTGTTGACCTTCGATATGGATGTAACAGGGCTATTCACCTCAGCCCAGGTAGCGCCGTTGTTACTTGTGGTGTAGGCACGGCTGTAGCCTAGCACGTAATAGCCCCGCTCGTTCGTGAAAGCCAAGTCATTGGCGTAGTTGTAGCTGAGCAATGTTTTCGAGGGCCAAGTAGCGCCAGCGTCGGTGCTGCGTACGAGTTGAGCACCGCCGCCCGTATAGTAGCCAGTGGTAGGGGTGAACACCACCTTTGAAAAGGAGTTGCCCGCCGTTTCTACTAGCTGCCAACTAGCTCCCGCGTCCGTGCTGCGAAAAAGCCCTGCTGGTGTGCCATTAGCAGCTATAAACAGGTGCCCAGCTGCATTGACCGCAATCGAGACCACTTCGTTTTGAGTGCCCAAGTAGACCCTGCGCCAGGTTGTGCCGCCGTCATCGGTTTTGAGCACAACTCCGCCGGGCGGCACGCAGCCCGTACCACCGCAACTGCTTTTGCCGCCCACGGCGTACCCGGTTTTTAGGTCCGTAAACAACAACTGGTACAGCGGCTGATCGGGGAGGGCCGGGCTGTACTGCGCCGACCAGCTAGCCCCTTGGTCGGTGGTGCGGTAAATTTTGCCGTCGTAGGTGGTGGCTAGGCCAGTGGTTTCATTAAGGAAGTAGATGTCGAGGATGCTTACGGGCAAACTGGTGCTAGCCACGCTGATTTTCAACTTGGAGCTCTCAAAAGGCAATGTTCCTTTCACCAACTCCGCTGACTGCTGGACATCAGCGTCTTCCTTACAGCTGCTCAGGGCGGCCAGCAGTCCAACGGTAAGTAGTAGAATCTTCTTCATCAATATTAATAGGAGAGAGTAGTACAAATACACCTAACGCTTGCGCTACTGACAGGAGCAGTTCCTTAAGCAAGAGGTTGCACGCTTCTGAAAAGCCACATCAAGGGTACCCGTATCACTACAAGACCGGCCTACAATGCAGCGAGCCGCTCCTTTCGAGCGGCCCGTGGGGTGAGGTGGCCTAGCCACGTAAGTATTGTCGTAGGGTAAAGCTTGTGCCCGTGGCCTATTGAGGAATAATGATCGGGCGTAAGACGAATTATTTCTCCTCGGCTAGCCACTGCATGGCCTGATACTGGCCCGCTCCCACGAAGAGGCGCAATAGGTCGTCGGTTAGGTGGAGGCCATTGGCGCTGTTGGTGAGGAACAGCAGGGTCTCCTGGGTTTCGGGAAAGACTATAAAGAAGCCCCGGAAGTCGCCATTGTCGCCCCAGTGCCAGAGGGCGGGTCCGTGGGTGGTGGTGGCCAGACCTACTCCGCAGGCCCAGGCAATGTTAGCATCGGTGGGTGTGAGGGGAGTGGTGCAACGAGTGGCGGCGTTGGCGGGCGTGCTGAGCAGTTTGGCCGTGGCTGGTTTTAGGCCTTTACCCCGCATGAGGGCCTGCAGAAATCGGCTGTAATCGGCGGCGGTAGTGAGTAGGCTGAAGCCACCATTGGGCTCCGTAAAGCGCTTAATATCGGTGGGGCTACCGGCTTTATCATGGCCAAAAGCGGCATTCTGGTCGAAACGCGGCTGCCAGGTAAAGCTGCTGTTCTTCATCTTCAGAGGGCCAAATACCTCCTGCTGGGCCAATTGATTCAACGATTTTCCGGTTAGGTGCTCCAGGGTTTTCTGCAGAAATACGTAGCCCTCCCCCGAGTAGCTCCAGCAGCTGTCGGGCGCGTATTTCAGCGTCAGCGGGGAGGTCTTCCAGCTTTCGGCCAGCGGGTAGCCAGTCCAGTTGGGCAGGCCCGCGGTGTGGCCTAGCACCATACGGGCCGTGATTAGGTTGGCCCTTGGCTCCTGCTGCAGGCGCGGGTAGGGGTAATAGTTCAGCAGCGGCTTATCCAAATCGAGGCGGCCCTGGTCGTGGAGGCGCAGAGCGGTGTAGGCCAGTACCACCTTGCCCAGAGAGGCGGCCTGAAAAATGGTGTTGGCATCTACGGTCTGGGTGGTGCCCGCCTGGCGCAGCCCTAGGCTATACTGTTGGGTTTCGCCTTTTTTAGTGTACACCAGTTGTAGCCCCGTTACGTTTTCCTTCTGTCGTAAGGCGTCTACTGCAGCGCGTTGGGCGGTGGCTGCTACCGAGTATAGCAGGAATAGAAGGGTAAGTAATTTCTTCATGATAGGGCTTAAGGGCTATAAAACTAAAGCGCACATGTGCGTACTGCGGCCACCGGCCAAAAATAAATGTGGGCAGCTCTCCGCAAAGAAAGCTGCCCACGTTCCAGGCACGGTACCTACCAACAAGAAGTTGAGTAAGCCGCGGCCGTTTATAGCCGTGATTTAGCCGAGCGTGTGGTACACAGCCTGCACGTCATCGTCTTCCTCAAACTTCTCAATGAGGTTCATTACTTCTTCGAGTTGCTCGCCCTCAAGATGCACGGTAGTGTTGGCCACGCGCTGGAGCTGAGCAGAAACCACGTTCAGCTGCTTTTCCTCCAGGGCTTTTTGCATCTGGCCGAAATCGGTGAAGGCCGTTTCTACCACAATGTATTCCTTCACGTTGCCGTGCTCGTCTTCCTCCTGGTCCGAGTACACATCCTCGGCGCCGGCGTCAATAAGTTCCAGCTCTAGCTCATCGAGGTCGAGGCCTTCAGCTGCCAGCTTAAATACGCCCTTGCGGGTGAAGGTATAGTCAGAAGAGCCGGCGGTGCCCAGGGCGCCGTTGCCGCGGTTGAAGTACATGCGCACGTTGGCTACGGTGCGGGTAGGGTTGTCGGTGGCGGTTTCAATTACGATGGCCACACCGTGAGGTGCGTAGCCCTCATACACCACTTCCTGGTAGTCTTTCTCCTCTTTGCTGCTAGCGCGCTTGATGGCCGCCTCCACGCGGTCTTTGGGCATGTTCACGCCCTTGGCGTTCTGCATGGCCGTGCGCAGGCGCGAGTTGGTATCGGGGTTGGGGCCAGATTCTTTCACGGCCATAACGATTTCTCGGCCGATGCGGGTGAAATCTTTCGACATCCGGTCCCAGCGCTTCATTTTGCGGCCTTTGCGGAATTCAAATGCGCGTCCCATCTATCTGTGAATGAGTGAATGAGTGATTGAGTAAATAGTTCGGCACGGTGCCGAAAGGGGCCGCAAGTTAGCAGAAAGCCCGGCGGGGCGCAATTGCCCAAGCTACTGTAGAGCCGGAAACCAGCCGACTTGGAAAGCACCTCTCGCAAACTACCTTCAGGCTCGCACCTCTGACCGAAGCCAGTAAAAGCAGCCGATGACCGTTGTGGGGAGTGGCCTAGTGGGTCTAGGCCTCGCGCGCCGCTTCGGCACCCTCGGCCGGGTCTGCTGAGCAGTTACGATATATGCGGTCCAGCACCTGGCGCAGGTGGTCGAGGTCGGTTTCGCTGAGGCCATCAAGCGCAATAGCACGGTTGCTGAGCACTACGGGGTGCACGGCCGCCAGGGCTGCCTCCCCCGCCGGCGAAACCCGCAGGCGGGTCCGGCGCCCGTCGTTAGGCTGGGGCTCCGATTGCAGCAGGCCCCGCCGCAGCAGCAGCGCCAGAATGCGTGCCACCGAGGCCTGGTCCTTGAACACGCGTTCGGCAATTTCATTCTGGGTCAGGTCGTCGTGCTCCACCACCACGCGCAATACCAGCCACTGGTCAATGGTAATGTCAACTCCCGCCTTATCGATGTTGATCTGCGCAAACCGGCGGTAGCGCCGAATAGCTTTATCCAGGGAGTAAAAGATGACGTTGGAGAGCATGAGCGGAAGGCGAGGGGCCTAGGGGTGAGTAAAGACTGGCCTACGAGCCAGTGAAGGTAGGTGAAACCGCTGAAATGGGCCGAGAAGCATATCCTGTATTGTCGAGCTACGAAGTTAAACGCATTCTGTTTCCGTAAGGCAGTGGCCTAGCACGCGGCTAGATAGTAATTACACTGTCCCTCAATTCTTCTAGGCCACTAGGCCGCGCTCTAAATTGTCTAGCGGTGCCAAACCAACCCAACTGTGTTAAGGGTAGCAATAGAGTAGGAATAGAAGCATCTAGGCTAATCCGCTGAGCGACGTTTCCTAAGTTGTTAAGGAATATAGCTGCGTGATTGACGTGCCGCAATGACTTTGGGCCGCGTGAAGTGGTAGAAGCCCAGCATGTTGCCGTGTTCATGCAGCAAGGGCTAGAGGGGGCATATAATCCGGGCTCAGACCTACTTCGGTTTCTGCCACTGCTCCAAGGCTTGTTACGCGAAGCGGGTACTCCACAACACTAAAACGGTAACGACTTAGCCCTAGGCACCTAGCTGGTACTCCATACCCTCTTGATAGCGCTGGCGCAACAGACAGTTGATGATTTGTGCTTGTTGTGGAGAGACAACCGGGCTGAACGAGATGTTTTAGGACATGCCTGCGCCCGCGCGCAACGGCCGCGCGGTTGGTCGTCTATCTTGCCATTCAGCGCTACCAACTTTGCCTATCACTCCGACCGCAGGCTTAGCACGGGGTTGCGGCGAGCGGCCCGCCAGGCCTGCACACTTACCGTGAGCCAAGCCACGAGCAGAGCCCCCATTCCAGCGGCCGCGAAAAACCACCACTGCCACGCCACGCGGTAGGCAAAGCCCTCCAGCCACCGCTGCATAAGTATGTAGCTCATCGGCAGCGCCAGTACGATGGCCACGACGACCAGCCAGGTCAGGCTGCCGGTCAACAGCCACACAATGCTCAGCTCGCTAGCGCCCAAGGCCTTGCGGATGCCGATTTCTTTGCGCCGCCGCTCGGCCGTGAAGGCCGCTAGCCCCAGCAAGCCCAAGGCAGAAATGAGGATGGCCAGCCCGGCAAAGTAGCGGGCAAGCACCGCCACCCGCTGCTCGGATACGTACTGGGCCTGGTAGTCGGCATCCAGAAACGTGTAGTCGAGCGTAAAGCCGGGGTTGTAGGCGGCGTACAGTTGCTGAAGCCGCACAATTGTGGCCTGCTCCGCGCCCGGCTGGAGCTTCACTAGCACCGTGTTAATCTGAGGGTCGAGCTTGAGGAGCAGGGGCTTGATTTTGTCGTGCAGTGACTCGTAGTGGAAGTCGCGGACTACGCCCACGATGCGGGCGCCGTCGAGTTGCTGGCCCACGGGGTCCGGCATCCCCAGCCCGGCCACCAGGGTTTGGTTGACGAGGATGGCGGCGCTGTCGGCGCGGAACTGCGGCGCAAAGCTGCGGCCCGCTACCAATTGCAGGCCCATCGTTTCCACTAGGTCGTAGTTGACCAGCATCGTCGCTACGGGCAGGCGCTTACCCCGCCAGCTCATCTCCGCGACGTAGCGCCCCCCAAAGAAGCCGCCCAGGACGCTGGATGCCTGTACGACTCCGGGCAACTTCCTCACCTCACTTAGAAAGGCTGTCTGCTGGCGCGCCGCCTTGCCACCCGTATCAAAGCGGAGCACGTGCGCTTTGTCGTAGCCCAGCGGCTGGCGCTGCACAAACGCCAACTGCGCGTTGACAACCACCACGGCCACTATGAACAGCACCGAGAGTGTGAATTGCAGCACCACTAGGCCCTGCCGCGTCCACACGTCGCCGGCCTTGGTTGGCAGCTTGCCTTTCAATACGGCCGCCGGTTGAAAACCCGACAGGTAGAACGCGGGGTAGCTGCCCGCCAAAACCCCCGTACCCAGGGCAAGGGCTAAGCTAGCTGCTACCAACTGCCAATCCCACCGCAAGGCCAACGGCTTACCCGTCAGCTCGCTGAATTGCGGGAGCACGAGCTGCACCAACCCTATGGCCACCACCAGGGCCAGCAAGGCCATCACCACCGATTCGGTCAGGTACTGCCCCACCAGCGCGGCGCGGCTCGCCCCCAGCGCCTTGCGAATGCCCACTTCCTTTACCCGCCGCGATGCCTTGGCGGTGAATAGATTCATAAAATTGATGCTGGCAATCACCAGAATCAGCGCCGCAATCAGGGCGAACAACCGCACATAGGTAATGCGTCCCCCAGTGGCGACGCCATTTTCGTAGGTGCCGTGCAGATACGCCGCCGAGAACGGCCGCACGAACAGCGTGCGCCCCTGGGCCTGGGCCTGCGCACTTTTAGTTTTTAGTAACCCTGCCAGCTTGGCTTGAAACTGCGCGAGGTCGGCGCCCTCCTTCAAGGCTAAGTAGGTGTTGAAGGGGCCGTTATCGTCCCACTTGATGGTCTCGCTCATCTGCATCATGTCTTTAAACGAGGCAAACGGCAGCACACAGTCAAACTGCTCGGACGAGTTGCGGGGTACCCCGGCAAACACCCCGGCCACTAGGCAGGTCTGCTTGCGGTCAGCCATTTGCCATTCCACGGCTTTGCCCAGGCTGTTCTGCGGCGTCTGAAAGAGTTTGGTAGCCAGGGCTTCGGAGAGCACAATCCCGTTTTTATCCCGCAGTACCGTGGCGGGGGTACCTACCAGCAGGGGGTAGGAAAACAGCTGGAAGAAGGCTGGGTCTGCGTATTTGGGGACGGCATTCAGGTGCTGGCCGCCCGCCGCCAGCGTGAACCCGGGGAAGAACGGGACCGGCGTGGTGGTGGCCACGAGTTCAATCTCCGGCATTTCCCGCCGCAGGGCCTCGGCCAGTAGCGGCATGGTGCCGGTCTGGGTCTCGATGCCGGCGGCCGTGCGGCGGTTTTCCATCACTTGATAAAGCCGGGCGTCTAAGGCGTGGTAGCGGTCGAAGCTGCGCTCGTCGCTTATCCACAAGTAGATGAGCAGCGCGCAGGCTAGGCCGGTCGAGAGGCCAATCAGGTTGATGAAAAACGTGCCTTTGAACCGCTTAAAGTTGCGGTAAATGAGCAGCAGGGGGTAGGGAAGCATGGCCGAAAGGGGAGGAATCGGTTAGAATTGGCTGCGGCTGTTTTCGAGCACTACCTGCCCATCTAGTAGGCGAACGACGCGTCGGGCGTACCGGGCGTCGTGCTCGGAGTGCGTGACCATGAGCACGGTGGTGCCCGCCTCGTTTAGTTGGGTCAGCAGGCCCAGCACGTCGTGGCCGCTGGCCGAGTCGAGGTTGCCAGTGGGCTCGTCGGCTAGCAGCAGCGGCGGGGCGTTCACCACGGCGCGGGCCACGGCCACGCGCTGCTGCTGCCCGCCCGAGAGTTGCAGCGGAAAGTGGTTGCGCCGGTGCAGCAGCTGCATTTTCTCCAGCACCTGCTCCACCCGCTGCCGTCGCTCGGCGGCCCCCACGCCGAGGTAGCGCAGGGGCAGCTCCACGTTTTCAAATACCGTCAGCTCGTCAATCAGGTTGAAGCTCTGGAACACGAAGCCCAGGCTGCGCTTGCGCAGCTCGGCCCGCTGGCGCTCGGAGTAGCGGCTGGTTTCGGTGCCCAGCAATTGGAGGCTACCGCCGTCGGGCTCGTCGAGCAGGCCTAGCAGGTTGAGCAGCGTTGATTTGCCGCAGCCCGAGGGGCCCATGATGGCCACAAACTCCCCCTGCTCCACCGTCAGCGAGACCTGGTTCAGCGCCTTGGTTTGCACCTCTTCTGTGCGGTATATTTTATCCAGGTTTTCTGTCTTAATCATGAGCAATAGCCTTTTTATGGTCAACTAGTTATTGAAAACTCTAGGGCTGATGGTTGTTCAGGACCAGCTCTTGCTGGTCGGCGTAGCCTTCGTAGCTGGAAGTCACAACCTGGTCGCCGGGCTGCAGGCCGGCTAGCACCTCGTAGTAGTTGGGGTTTTGCCGCCCTAGCCGAATGGCTACCCGCTGGGCCCGGGTGCCGTCGGTCGTCAGCTTAAAGGCCCAGTTGCCCACAGTTTGCTGGTAAAACCCTCCCTTCGGCAGCAGCACCGCCGGGGCCTTCGCACTCAGCGCCAGCCGGATGGGGAGGGTCTGGCCCCGCCGCAGGCCTAGCGGGGCCGCGCCGGTAAAGGCTAAGTCGATTTGCAGGCCTTTGGCTACTTGCGCGAAGATTTTGGTCACGCGCAAGGTATATGTCTGGCCCTCCACCACCACTTCGCCCACCTGACCGGCCGCGATACGGGCAATGTAAAACTCGTCCACCGTGGCATGGAGTTTCACGCCCGCCAGTGCATCAATTTGCCCCAGGCGCTGCCCGCGCGTTTTGACCTCGCCCACTTCCGCGGGCAGCGAGCTGAGTCTACCGCCGACCGGGGCCCGCACCAGCAGGTCGTCCATCTTGCGCCGCATCAGTGCCAGGTTGCTGGTCATGCGCTGCACCGATTCTTGCATGGTGCCCAGCTGCTGCTGCATGGCCACTGAATCCTGATGCATGGTTTGCTGCGTCAGCTGACGCCGGCGTAGCTGGTAGAGGTAGGCGTTCTGGCTTTGCAGGTAGTCCTGCCGCGCAATCACCTTTTGGTCGTAGAGCACCTGGTTGGTGTCGAACACCCGCCGGGCTTCGGCCAGCTGAAAGTCAATGTCGGCAAGTTGATTTTGGCGCAGAATGCGGTTTTGCAGTAGTTGATTGCGGGTGTTGCGCAGGTTGTTCATCAGGTCGTACACGGCCGTTTCGCGGTTCACCATTTCCAACTGCAAGTCGGGATTAGTCAGCCGCAGCAACGGCTGGCCCGCCACGAGGGTCGCGCCTTCTTCCACCAGTATTTGCTGCACCGTGCCGGCCTCGGCTGCGTCCAGATACACGGTGTGGAGCGGCTGCACCACCCCATCAATGGCCGTAAACTCCTGAAAGTTGCCCCGCGTGACGGGGCTAATGGTGAGCCGGCTGGCCTCGATGTGTAGCCGCTGGCCTGGCCTAGGCCAGTAGAGGCTGGCTACCCCCATACCCATTAGCAGCAGAGCCCCCAACCACCACCAGCGGGCAACAAAGCACCATTTTTTCTTTGGTATCAAAACATCCATTCAATTTGGCGCAGGCAACAGCCGCAAAAAGCTAGAAACCAGCAGTGCCAAAAACGGTGCCTTGACTGCAATAATCTGAAAATCAGATGTGTAATCTGAGAAACTGCTAGCAAGTTGTTACTGAACGTCCGGTTTTGATACAGTTTACCGTTCGGTTCCGATACATTCCGAATGAGCCGCTAGATGACGAAGGGCTTGGCGAGTTGAAAACCAGTATTTTCCAAGGTCTGCACGGTTTATGTGGCCTAAGTTGGTACGGCAACTACTAGCCCCGACTTTTACGTTTTATCAACCCAGTTCTTCATGAATCTTACGCACGCCCGCATCCTGGTGGTAGACGATGAGCCTGATGTGCTGTTCGCCCTCAAGCTGCTGCTCAAAACGGAGGTGCGGGAAGTAGTGACGGAGAAAAACCCCGAGCTGCTACTTTCTCTGCTCCGCCAGCAACACTTCGATGCCGTGCTGCTCGACATGAACTACCGCAGTGGTCAGGCGACGGGCAACGAAGGTTTCTACTGGTTAAGCCGCATTCTGGAGCAGGCCCCCACGACGGCCGTTATCCTTTTAACAGCCTATGGCGACGTGCGCACGGCGGTGCGCGCCCTTAAAGCCGGTGCCACCGACTTTCTGCTCAAGCCTTGGCACAACGAACAGCTGCTGCAAACGCTGGCTGCCGCCCTCCACCCCAAACCCAGCAGCAAAAGTGGAAGCAGCCTAAAAAAGTCAGCCGCCCCGGCCGCTACTACCGTCCTGCTAGGCGAGTCGGCTGCCATGCAGGAGGTCCGCGCTATACTTGAAAAAGTCGCCCCAACTGAGGCTAATGTGCTGCTATTGGGCGAAAACGGTACGGGTAAAGAACTAGTCGCCAAATCCCTGCACGAGCAGTCGCGCCGCGCTGCCAGACCCTTTGTAGCCGCCGATGTGGCCGCCCTCAGCGAGGGCTTGTTTGAAAGTGAGCTGTTTGGGCACACCAAGGGTGCGTTCACGGATGCCCAGGCCAGTCGCGTGGGCCGTTTCGAGGCGGCTACCGGCGGAACCTTGTTTCTGGACGAGATTGGCAACATCGCCCTACCGCAGCAAGCCAAGCTGCTCACGGCCCTGCAAAACCGCCAGGTGGTGCCGGTGGGGAGCAATACCCCCGTACCGGTGGATATCCGGTTGTTGTCGGCTACCAACGCGCCATTGCACGCACTGGTAGCCCGCGGTGCTTTCCGCCAGGACCTGATGTACCGCCTCAATACGGTTGAAATTACGCTGCCGCCCCTGCGCGAACGGGGCGACGACGTGATACTGCTGGCCCAGCACTTTGCGGAGTTGTACGCCGCCCGCAACCGGCAACCCGTGCCGGAATTCAGTACCGCGGCTCTGCACAAGCTCCGGGAGCACACCTGGCCCGGTAACGTACGGGAACTGCAACACGCGGTAGAGCGGGCTGTTATCCTGGGGGCTGGCTCCGTATTGCTGCCGGCCGATTTCTCGTTTCGAAACCCCGAATCAATTGCTACTTCTGCGGCGGCAGCGCCAGCGGAAACCGGGGCTGAGCAGCCGTTGCCGCTGCTGGAGGTAGAGAAAAATACTATCCAGAAGGCCATTGAGCGCCATCAGGGCAACCTTACCAAAGCGGCCAAGGAACTAGGCCTTACCCGCACTGCCCTCTATCGTCGGCTCGATAAGCATGATATTTAATAGCCTGGATGCTCGCCTGCTCGGACGATTAGTACTGCTGGTAGCTGTGCTAGTCGTGGGCGGTTACGCCTTGCAACACTACGCTTACGGGTTAGCCTTAGGGACCCTAGTGCTGTTGGTAGTGCTGGTCCTGGACCTAACCCGATACCTGACGCGCGGGCAGCAGGCACTGGCCGACTTTACCCTGGCCCTCCAATACCGGGATTTTTCGCGGCAGTACCCGGCGCAGTCCGGTCCGGCGTCGTTGCGACCCTTGCATGAGGCTTTCAACCAAGTCAACGCCACGTTTCGGGAGCTGCGGGCCGAGCAGGAAGGGCAGTTTCAGTACCTGCAAATCATCTTGGCGCTGCTTGATACGGGCATCGTATCCTACGACGCGGCGGGCAACGTGGCTTGGGTGAACGAGGCGTTTAAACAGACGCTGCACTTGCCGTACCTAAAAAATATCCGGGCGCTGCAAACTCGGCAGCCGGTTCTTTACGAAGCCATCTGCCAGGCAGTGCCCGGTCAGCCGGTGGTGGTAAAGCTGATGGTGGGTTCCCAAACAGTGCAGCTGCTCGTGTCGGCCACTCAGTTTAAGCTACGCGGCGAATCGTTTACCCTTTTGGCCTTCAAGAACGTGAGCCAAGCCCTAGCGGATACCGAGACCGCTGCCTGGCAGCAACTGCTCCGGGTCATGACGCACGAAATCATGAACTCGGTAGCCCCCATTGCTTCGCTAGCGGATTCACTGGGCCGTCACGTGCAAGGCGCCCGGCAGCAGGCGGCTTCAGATGAGCTGCTCGACGATGTGGGCACCGGCATTCGCATCATTCAGCAGCGCAGTGAAGGGCTGCTGCGCTTTGCTAAAGTGTACCGAGACTTTAGCACCCTAGCCTCGCCGCAGCGCACGACCCTGTATGTGCAGGAACTGCTGCAGGCCACCCAGCAGCTACTAGCGAAACAACTGGCCGCGCAAGGCATTATGGTTACCCTCAGCGTGCGGCCTGCCCACCTCACCCTGCATGCCGACGGCCACCTGCTGGAACAAGTGCTCATCAATTTGGTGCTCAATGCGGCGCAGGCAGTCACCCAAACTCCTAATCCTCACATTAGCCTGCAAGCCTGGGCCGATGAACAGCAACGAGTAGTTATTGAGGTGAAAGACAACGGGAGCGGTATCCCTGCCGACGTGCTGGACAGCATATTTATTCCTTTTTTCACCACCCGCCCCAACGGCTCCGGGATTGGGCTGAGCCTAGCTAAGCAAATCATGCAGCTGCACCAGGGTAGCATTCAGGTCCATTCTGTAGCGGGGGCAGGCAGTACGTTTCAGCTATGGTTTCCCCCTTCAGTTACCTTTTAGGGGGGCTATTACTACTTTATTGCTACCCCTGTTACTGCTGCCGTAGCGTGTAGATGCTCTTGTTGCCGGCGGGGTAGCCCTCAATAGTGAGTGTCAGCAGCCCGTTGCGCAGCTGAAAACGGCCCTGGTCGGTGCGCGCTTGCCCTTTTTTATCCGTGTAGGAAAACGTGATTTGGTCGCCGGTAAACACGAAACGGCCATCCTGATCGAAGCGCATCGGGCCGCCATTGGCCGAGAGGGTTAGGCGCTTCTGGTACGTGCCATCGGGGCGGAGCAGGAGGGTACCGCCCACGCCCTGTGCCGCCATCGGCTCCGGGCTGGTGCCTATGTCGAGGATAGAGTAGGAGAGGTAGGTATAGGTGGTAAAGAAGGAAGGGGCCAGCTTGGGCACTGGCTTGGCCGTGCGCTGCGCCCACGCCGTTGGCCCCGCCGCGGCCAGCAGAAGGGCCAGTAGAAAAACACGAAGTATCATGCTGCAAGGTACTAGTTACCACCGCAGGCCGCCTATGAATTCTGCGCAGAAGCCCGGCACAACTCAGGAGGGAGCCGGGTTTGACGCCCCTTGTCGGTGGGTGTAGGCCAGTAGCATTGACCTATTCTGCTTGGGTATCCGGGGCCAGTGCCCCGCGGGAACGGTCACGCCAGAAGGTTGCCTGTGCTGGGTGCCCGCGGAATCTGCTACATTTCGGGCCTGGCAATACAGGTACGGCTATGGCTACTTTTCTGAGAGAACTAATCCGGCCGGCGGCCGAGTTGCCCGCGGCAGATGTGTGCCTGGTAGGGCTGCCCCTCGATTTCGGTACGGTGCTGGAAGGGGGCCGCGCGGGTGCCGCCGGAGCCCCCGATGCCATCCGGCGGGAACTGCGCCGCTACCATAAAACCTACAACCTAGAGCACAACGTGCACCTCGATGCGTTGCGCATTGCCGATGCCGGCAACCTCGCGCTAGGCCACCCCGAGCACGCCCGCAACCACCAAACCATTCGGCAGGAGCTGGCGCGGCTCCTAGGCCAGTACCCGCGAGTAGTAGTGCTGGGAGGGTCCCACGATGGCACCTACAGCACCGTGCGCGGCCTCGCTGATGCTCACAATGGTCAGGCAGTAAGTGGTATCAACCTCGATGCGCACGCCGACGTGAAGGATAAGCCCGACATTATTAGCAGCGGCACCCCCTTCGGCAAGCTGCTGCGCGAAGGCATACTAACCGGTGCCCACTTCACAGAAATTGGGCTGCACTCCAACCTCAATACCTGGGAAGACATTGACTTTCTGCACCAGCAGGGCGCCCACATTGTGCCCCTGGCGCACGTGCAGGCCGATGGCATGCCCGAGTATATGCAACGCGCCCTGCGCCGCCTACAAGGGCCGGGGTTTGTGAGCTTTGATATAGACGGCTGCGCCGAGGCCTACGCGCCAGCCGTATCGGCCCCGAGTGCCGATGGGTTTACACCCCGCCAAGCTACTGAGGCCGCCTTCCTGGCCGGTCGTAGTGAGCAGGTGCAGTTGTTTGAGGTAGTTGAGTTCAACCCCGTCTTCGACCGCGATAACCAAACGGCACGGCTGGCCGCCACCATCATCACGGCCTTCCTGAGTGGCCTAGCGGCAAGCAAGCAGGCCTAGCGCCGCCCGCATAAAAAAAGGCCCGTGCTATGGCACGGGCCTTATCATTTTACCGGCCGTATTTGCCGGGAACTACCACCTCGCGGCCATGCACGAAGGGCTTTTCGCCGGTGCGGTAAATACGCTCCGGGTCGGGATATTTCTTGGGGTACTCGTTCTGCTTTTTCTTTTGCTGCTTTTTAATGAGCAGGGCCGTGCCCACGAGTGCGCCCAGTCCCACCCCAGCAATGGCCAGCTTGGTCCGGATGGGGTCGGAGGGGGCAGGGGGCAGGTAGGCCACTCCGTTCTCATCAAGGCGGGCGGGGTCTTGCACGTAGCGGCCCGAAGTAGGCATCGGAAACTCATCAGCCAGGCGTTGCAACCCAGCAGCTGCCTCGGCGCCCTTAATCACGGGGCCGTGCCCGCAGCCTACGGCCTGGGGTTGCAGAGCCGCCAGCTTCTGCACCGACTCTTTCACCTGCTGCCAGTTGTAGTTGAAGGGCGCGCCGGCCACGCTGATTTTGGGCACCTGCAGCAGCAACTGGGGCACCGACTCGTGGTTGGCAGTGGCAAACGCGTCGGCCCCAATCAGGGTGCGGTCTTTCTCCCGGAACAAAGCAATTTGTCCCGGCGCGTGGCCTGGTACGTGAATCCACTGCCAGTCGGGCAGGAAGGGTGGGTCGGTATCGTTGCCCGGCAAGGGCTGCACAAAATCAGAGAGCTGGAACGACTGCGGCGGGAAGAACCGCGCCACAAAGGCCAGGGAGCCCCCGCCCTGCACGGTGGGGTCGGCGGGCGGGTACACGGCGCGGGCCGTCAGGAAAGGCATTTCCAGGGGGTGCGCCAGCACAGGCACTTTCCAATGCTCGGCCAAGGCCTGCGCTGAACCCGAGTGGTCCATGTGGCCGTGGGTCAGGATAATGGCCTCGGGGTGGGTGCCGGGGTAAAATAGCTTGTCGGCGGTGGCAATAATATCTTTCTCGGAGCCGGGTAGGCCAGTATCCACCAGTACCCATTCGCCGGGCGTGCCGGTTTCCACGAAGTACACGTTGACAAAGCGTTGGATCTGAAGCTGGGTTACGCCAGCGGCTACTTGGTTCATACTCGTCAGTCGGTTAAGTGTAGCAAGCAGTACGCAGATTTACCGCTGAAGGGTAAGGCACCCCCGGAAAACTATTACGCCAGAGCCTACTGCCGCGGGGCCGAAATGCAAAAAGCCCCTCCCGAGGGAGAGGCTTTTGTGCAAGGTCAGAAACCTCAAGAAGGCAAAGAGAGCTTACTGAGCCGTGGTAGTACCAGCCGTGCTGCCCGAAGTGGAGCCACCAGCGGTAGAACCGCCAGCCGTAGAACCAGCCGTTGAGCCGCCAGCCGTGGTGCCGGTAGTGCCGCCCGTAGTGGAGCTAGCAGTAGAGCCGCCGGCCGTAGAACCACCCGACGTGGTGCTGCCCGAAGTAGAGCCACCCGTGGTAGAACCAGTGCTGCCCGTGCTGCCGGTGCTAGCACCGCCGCCAGCCGTAGAGCCAGCACCCATGTCGCTGTTAGCAGCGCCATCACCGCTCATGGTCGAGTCGGTGCTCATGGTAGTTTCGGTGGTAGAGGAAGAAGAAGACTCGGAGCCAGCGCCGGCTTCGCTGCCTTCGCCAGCATTGTTACCACCGCAAGAAGCGAAAGAGAACGAGGCCGCAGCCAGAGCTAAAAACAGAACTTTTTTCATGGTGTAGGTTGGAAATGGTTGGGTTTCAAATGAAAATACTCGCCGGGAGCCGGCTGAGAATTCTCCCTTCATACCCGGAAGAGGAAAGGGTAACCCGATTTTAATTAATAAAATCTTGCTTTTTTTATACTGTTCAGCTTTCATCGCTCGGTATACCTGCTGTCAAGACACGAAATTCACCCTGGTTTTGTGCCACTGTTACCTGTAGTTGCTATATGTAGCTGAACAATAAGTTGTTTTGAGAAACTTAGGTAGCAGCTGCGTAGAGGTAACCCAACAAAAAAGCCTCTCCGGTTTGGGAGAGGCTTTAAGTGGTTTAAGGTAGGAATAGTGGCCTAGCGGCCCGTAGTGCCCCCACCGGCAGTGCTGCCGCCTGTAGAGCCCCCAGCGGTGCTGCCACCCGTAGTGGAACCGCCCGCCGTGCTGCCGCCTGCTGTGCTGCCGCCCGCAGTGGAACCACCCCCTGTGCTACCGGATGTAGAACCGCCCGCAGTAGAGCCGCCTCCGGTTGAGCCACCCGTAGTGCCGCCAGCGCTTTGGTCGCCGTTGCTGGTGGTGCCGCCACCACCCGAGCCAACCCCCATGGAGCTGGTGTCGCTGCTCATGCTACCGCCGCCACTACCGGAGGCATCCATGGAGCCAGAGCCGGAGCTGGAGGAACTGGAGCTGCCTTCAGTGCTGGAGCCACCACCCGAGTCGCCGCCCGAGCCGCTTGCGCCGCTTTCTTGCTGATTGCCGCCACAGGAGGCAAACGTAAATGATGCCGCCGCTAGGGCGAGAAACAAGGTCTTTTTCATGGTGTTAAGGAAAGAAAGGGGGTGAGTGGATAGGTAGAGCAAGCTGCAAGTCAAGCCGACGCGCAGACCAAGGCTTTATACTCTAAACCAGGAAATGACAACCATTTTTAGCGTTATAAAATATTGGTATTTTTATAGTTGTTGAGCTTGCAGGCATGCATAGTGGTTGCTACTGTTGTGCTTCATTTAGTGTTTATTAGTTTAGATTTTATCGGAAGAGATAGGATTGGCGGGCATGGAAAAGTTGTATTTAAAAAACTTGTAATGAGATGAGGGTTGTCTGCCCGAGAGTGGCCTAGCGCCGGCTTCTGGCTGCCAAACCTGAGCAGGGCAGGGGACGTGTTGCCCTGCAATACAATGCGCGCCTCATGAGTGGCCTAGCTTCAGTAGTTCGTTGTAGTACAACTATCCACTGGCCTTGGCCGCAGCCTGCACGTCATGTATTGGGTTGGGTCGGCGGCGTTCTAGTGTCAGCCACCACACGTGAGCAACTTTCGCTAGGCCAGTTATTCAAGGGGCTGTTTGCAAAGAGGAGAATGCCTGAGACGAACCGCTCGCTGGGTGCGGATTTTCGGTGCTGCACCAGGCGTGGCCACCCCTGCAAAAACAACAGTTGGGCGCTCTGCAAAATCAATAACTTGCCGTTCCACCCCATCCCATTCCCGCCATGCCTCACACGCCCGCCCCAGCCGCCACTCCTGAGCTGAACCTCGAAGCCACCAGCCACTCCGACGACGCTAATTCTCAACCACAGCAATTGGCTGGCACCCCTGCCTTAGGGGGAAGGACCAGCGGTGCGGTGCGCCCCATGTACTACGAGTACAAGCCCACGGAAACTGTGCGCGCCCAGCATGGCACCACCTTGCGCTGCAAAACCTGGGAAGCAGAAGCGGCCCTGCGCATGCTGGAAAACAACCTTGACCCCGCCGTGAGCCTGGTGTACGACGAGCTGATTGTGTACGGCGGCGCCGGCCGGGCCGCCCGCAACTGGAAGGAGTACCAGACCATAGTAAGCACCCTCAAGAACCTGGAAGCTGACGAAACCATGCTGGTGCAGTCGGGTAAGGCCGTGGGCGTGATTCGCACCTGGGCCCACGCCCCGCGGGTGCTCATTGCCAACAGCAACATCGTGCCCGCCTGGAGCACCCAGGAGTACTTTGATGAGCTGGATAAGCTGGGCCTAATGATGTATGGGCAGATGACGGCTGGCTCCTGGATTTACATTGCCACCCAAGGTATTCTGCAGGGCACCTACGAAACCTTCGCCGCCGTGGCCGACAAGCACTTCGGCGGCACGCTGGCCGGCACCGTTACCATTACGGCAGGCCTAGGCGGCATGAGTGGCGCCCAGCCCCTGGCTGTGACCATGAACGACGGCGTGTGCCTAGTCATCGAGCCCATTGACGCCCGCGTGAAGCAAAAGGTGCGCGAAGGCTACGTAGACGAGCAAGCCCGCGACCTAGACCACGCCCTGGAGCTGCTGGCACAGTACAAGCAGGCGCGCCAAGGCTGGAGCATCGGCCTGACCGGCAACGCCGCCACCGTGCTGCCCGAACTGCTGGCGCGAGGCTATAAGGCCGACATTGTAACCGACCAGACCTCGGCCCACGACCTGATGGACTACATTCCCGAGGGCGACATCGAGCAGGTATTGCAGCTGCGCAAGGATAACCCGGAGGAGTTCAAGCGCCAAGCCCTGGCCTCTATCGTGAAGCACTGCCAGGCCATCATTGACATGCAGGCCGGCGGGGCCGTGGCCCTCGACTACGGCAACAACCTGCGCGGACAGGCCGAGAAAGGTGGCTTACGGGTGCGCGACGAGCACGGGCAGTTCCTGTACCCCGGCTTCGTGCCCGGCTACATTCGCCCGCTGTTCTGTGAAGGCAAAGGCCCGTTCCGCTGGGCTGCCCTCTCCGGCGACCCGCAAGACATTCTGCGCATCGACCGCGCCCTGCTCGAAACCTTCCCCGATAACCAGATGCTTCGCCGCTGGATTGAAAAGGCCCAGGCCAAATTGCCCTTTATTGGCCTACCGGCTCGCGTGTGCTGGCTGGGCTACGGCGAGCGAGAGAAGTTCGGCCTGGTCATCAACGACCTGGTGGCCCGCGGCGAAGTCTCGGCCCCCATTGTCATCGGCCGCGACCATCTCGACTGCGGCTCTGTGGCCTCGCCCAACCGCGAAACCGAGGGCATGAAGGACGGCTCCGATGCCGTGGCCGACTGGCCCCTGCTCAACGCTCTGGCCAACACAGCCTCCGGCGCCGACTGGGTGAGCCTGCACAACGGCGGCGGCGTGGGCATCGGCAACAGCACCCACGCCGGCATGGTGATAGTAGCCACCGGCACCCCCGAAAAAGCCGAGCGCCTGCGCCGCGTCCTCACCACCGACCCCGGCATGGGCGTCTTCCGCCATGCCGACGCTGGCTACGAACTGGCTCAGCGGGTAGCTCAGGAGCGCGGGGTGAAAATTCTTCGTATATAAACAATAATCAACCACTTGTTCAGATAATTACGATAACAAAAAATGACATGGAAGAGAAATTAATTGATTTATTATCCGCCATAGGATCAATACTATCAGCATTAGTCGCAATAGCTGCTTTAATCTACTCTTATTATCAGTCAAAAACCTCACTGAGCTACGCTTATTCACAAGCTGATCATGAGGCTAAGTTAAAGAGATATGAAATCAAAAGAGATTATCAGAATGTAATCTTGAGATGGTTTTCAGAGACTACAAAGATATTAATAGAATTGCGACTGTTGTTGACTTCAAAATATGATGTTTCCGGTGTGGAATATGAGTACGAATTAAAGAAAGCAAATTTGTTGTCAATGCTTTCATCACAAATAGAAATTGGGAGGCTTTATTTCCCAAATATTGATAAGGGTGACGGGTTTGGTGATAAAAAACCTAGAGCATATAGAGGTTACAGGAATTTGACACTAGATTTTCTTGTATTCAGTTATAATATATTTTTAAGTAAGGATGTTTGTAAATATGAACATCATTTAGTAAGACTGCAACGAGAATTTACATCAATAATTTGTGAAATATTAAATCCGGAGGAGTTCTTAAATGAAGTAAAAAAACATTCTGAAAAGTATTTCTCTCATAATTTGAGTTATGAAGAATTCTTGAAACGAGATCCAAATAACATAGATTTATTCTTTCCAAGGCGCATAGATTAGTCTTCTCATCATCCTACTGTACAACTCTCATATGAATAGGTAAGTAGCTCGGGTTTTGAGGCGCAAGCTATCCTTCTACTTCACCTGTAACAAACCAATGTTAACGCCGCCAAAGGTGCTCTTCGGCGGCGTTACTCATTTTAGACTATCTCTAAAAGAAAAAAAGCAAAACGCCCACTTCCGCTGTTTACCTCCCTACGCTGGCACATTACCAGCGCACGAACCAAAAAACACAACCTATGAACATCGGAATTATTGGTGCCGGCCATATCGGCAGTGCCCTTGCCGTGCGGCTTACTGACCTAGGCCACTCTGTATACATTGCCAACTCCCGCGGCCCCGAGACGCTGCAGGACCTAGCCCAGAAAACCGGCGCTACCCCCGTAACGGCTGAGGAAGCAGCCCGCCGCGGCAGCGACTTCATTGTGGTGACCATTCCGCTGGAGAAAATCCCAGACCTGCCCAAAAACCTGTTCGAAGGCGTACCGGCCGAGGTGCCCATCATCGACACGAGCAACTATTACCCCATGCTGCGCGACGGCCGGATTGAGGAATTGGAAACCGGCGACCTGACCGAAAGCGGCTGGGTGCAACAGCACCTGGGGCGCCCGGTAGTGAAGGTGTTCAACAACATCTTCGCCGAGCACCTCGAGAAGAACGGGAAACCCGCCGGCACGCCCGGTCGCATTGGCCTGCCCGTGGCTTCTGATGATGCCGCTGCCAAGCAGAAAGTAATGGCTCTGGTAGAAGAGCTGGGCTTCGACGCCCTCGACGGCGGCACCATGCGCGAGTCGTGGCGGCAGCAGCCCGGCGGCCCCATCTACTGCAACGATCTGCCCGCCGACCAAGTGCGCGAGCACCTGCAGAGCCTCGGCACGGAGCGCACCGAGGCCCAGCACCAAGAGTTCCTGGCCAACCAGGCCAAGGCGGAGCAGGCCATGCAGGCGCAAGGCATCAAGCTGAAGTAGCAGGTAGGCGGGCTGCCTAGCTCGCCTGCTACGCTGTCCGGCCGAGTGCCACTGGCGCTGCTGGCCGGTACCGTTAAGGAAATACAACGCCGCCTGGGAAACCCAGGCGGCGTTGTTTGTTTAAGGGCCTTGCCCTAGAAAAAGCAAAACGCCTGCTTGCGCTGTTTACCTCCCTGCGGCGGCACTTGGCCGGCGCCTGAACCAAAACAACGCAACCCATGAACATTGGAATCATTGGCGCGGGCCACATCGGCAGCGCGTTGGCTGTGCGGCTCACTGGCCTAGGCCACCAAGTGTATATTGCCAACTCCCGCGGACCGGAAACCCTCAAGGACGTGGAGCAGAAGACGGGCGCCAAGGCCGTGACGGCCGAGGAAGCCGCCCAGCACGGCACCGACCTCATCGTGGTAACCATCCCGCTCAAAAACATTCCTGACCTACCCAAGGACCTGCTGGCCAGCGTGCCCCAGGAAGTGCCTATCATCGACACGAGCAACTATTATCCCATGCTGCGCGACGGCCGGATTGAGGAACTGGAAACCGGCAGCCTCACCGAGAGCGATTGGGTACAGCAGCACCTGGGCCGCCCGGTGGTGAAGGTGTTCAACAACATTTACGCCCACCACATTGTGGAGAAGGGCCAGCCCGCCGGCACGCCCGACCGCATTGCCCTGCCCGTGGCGAGTGACGATGCCGCCGCCAAACAGAAAGTAATGCAACTGGTAGAAGAGCTAGGCTTCGATGCCGTGGACGATGGCACTCTGCACGAGTCGTGGCGGCAGCAGCCGGGCACGCCCTCCTACGGCGCCGACATGCCCGCCGACAAGCTGCGCGAGCACCTGGCAAGCCTCGGCACCGAGCGCACCGAGGCCCAGCACCAAGAGTTTCTGGCCAACCACGCCAAGCAGGAGCAGGCCATGGCCGACCAAGGCATCAAGCTGAAATAGCGGCTTGGCGTAAGCATCCGCGAGTAAGCGCGTGGAAGCTTCCTGATAAAAGTATAGCACGTCATGCTGAGCGGAGTCGAAGCATCTTTACCTCTGGCTAACCACTGGCCTAGAGAAGCGGTAGAGGTGCTTCGACAAGCTCAGCATGACGTTTTTATTTAGCTGATTTGCTCCATCCGACCTCACTGTTATTGAGTCAGTCTATCTTGCGCCGCTAGAATACACATTGCCTAAAAGGCCCCAAGAGCAGCTGAGGTGGTGTGCGTTATCCTTACTCGATGAAATCAACTGTACTTCTTTCAGCGTGGCTGCTAGCCCTGGCCGCCTGCCAAAGCAACCCCACACCCCCAGCAGCAAAAGAGGCAGCGGCGCCGGTGGCAGCGCCTAATTCACCAGCTGCCGCCGAGAGTGGCCTAGAAACAACTACCCCCGAGCGGATTCAGGATAGCGACGTTACCGTGAACGGGCAGCCCAACCGGGAGCTGACCACACAGGCCCTGGAACGCCAGCTCGGCCGCCCCAACAGCGTGGATAAAGGTGCCGTGGAGTGTGGGGGCCAGCTAGACCTGCCCGCCGATGCCCCAGCAGGCGACTGGTGGTTGTATGGCAAGACCATATACGAGGTGAATGGCACCCACGCCCTCCTGCACACCTTCGACGTAACCACGGGCCAGTTTAGCGGCAAGCTGGGCAAGCTCACCCTCGACCAAAATACCACCCTGGAAGACCTGCGCCGCTATTACCCCCGAGCCGCCCGGCAAGCGGAAGAAACAAACACCAACCGCGACGAGCAAGTAGTTAACCTACCGTTTGAGGACCAAGGTGAGCTAACCGATGCCTCATTGAACCTGGTATTTAGAAACGGCCGGTTGCAGGAAGTGGAGTTCTTTTTCCCCTGCTAAGCGTGCGTTGGTGTGAGGTTTCCGGTAAAGGACCCTGCCAGTTGGTAGCCACGCAATACAAGTATGCCAACTAGGTCACCTGCTTCTTCTCAACTGACAAGTCGATCAAATAAAAAGGGAAGCAAAGTCGCTTCCCTTTTCTGTTGGCTTCAAGCTAGGCCTATGGCTGGAATGCCACGCGCACGCACTTGTCGGTTTTGTGCTTGAACATGTCGTAGCCTTCGGGGCCGCGCTCCAGGGGCCAGCGGTGCGTGAGCAGGTACGCCGGGTCGACGGAGCCGCCCTGCACGTAATCGAGCAGGCGCGGAATGTATTTCTGGGCGTGCATCTGGCCCATCCGGAACGTCAGGGCTTTGTTCATGGCCGCGCCCATCGGGAATTTATCGATCAGGCCGCCGTACACACCCACAATGCTTAGCGTACCGCCTTTGCGGCACGCCATGATGGCCTGGCGCAGCACCGCGGGCCGGTCGGTTTCTATTTTAAGCTGCTGCTTTACCAGATCGTAGTAATGCTCGGCGCCGGTCGTGTGGGCCTCCATGCCCACGGCGTCGATGCAGCGGTCGGGGCCGCGGCCGCCGGTCATTTCCTTTAGCGCCTCCAGAATGTCCACCTCCTCGTAGTTGAGCGTTTCGGCGCGGGCGTGTTTGCGGGCCATGGCGAGTCGCTCAGGGAACCTATCAATGGCAATAACGCGAGAGGCACCGAGCAGGTAGGCAGAGTGCATGGCCATTAATCCCACGCCGCCGGCACCCCACACCGCCACAATGTCGCCGGGCTCAATACCGCACATATCGGCCGCCATGAAGCCCGTGGGGAAGGCATCGGAGCAGAACAGGGCGCTTTCGTCGCCTACACCATCAGGAATCTTAAAGCAGCCCAATTCGGCAAATGGTACCCGAATGTACTGGGCGTGCGACCCAGAATAGCCCCCAAAGGCGTGCGAGTAGCCAAAAATGCCGGCCCCCGGGTAGCCCAGGGCCTTTTCGGCCACGGCCGCGTGGGCGTTGCCGTTGTCGCAGAGCGAGTACTGGCCCGTATCGCAGAACCAGCAGCCCCCGCAGGCTACCACCGATGCTACCACCACCCGGTCGCCGCGCTTCATGTTTTTCAGGGCGGGGCCTACTTCCACTACTTCGCCCATAAACTCGTGGCCGATGACGTCGCCCTCGCGCATGGTGGGCACGTAGCCGTCGAGCAAGTGCAGATCGGAGCCGCAAACAGATGATAAGCCAACCCGGATGATGGCGTCGTGGGGGTTCAGAATTTCCGGATCGGGAATCCGCTCAACGCTTAATTTATTGGTGCCTACCCAGCAGAGTGCTTTCATAGTCGGAGTATTTGGGTGAAGAACGAAAAGATGCGTGCTGGGTGGCCTAGCCTTTGTCGTGGCCGCGGCCTGAGGGCTGACCTTCGATGGTGGGCACTTCGCCGGTTTCCATCATCATTTTGAAGCGGCGGATGTCGCTACGAATCAGCTCCGAAAGAGCTGGGTTCAGCAGCTTTGCCACGCCCTGGCCTAGGGCCCCGAGTGGTGCCCGGTAGTGCATTACTACCTGCAGCTCCGTGCCCTTGCCGCCCTCGGCCTGCCGAAACCGCACTTCGCCCGACTGATCAACCTGCGGACCGGGCAACGACTGGTAGGCAATCAGCCGATTGGGCTCATCCCGCGTGACTTCTGAGTCCCACTCCACCGTGCCTAGGCCACCCGGAATACGGGCCACCCAGTGCGAGCGGCGTTGGTCTAGCTCCTCAATGCTTTCGAGGTGCTCCATGAAGTTTGGTAGGTTTTCGAAGCGCCGCCAGTAGCCGTACACCCGGTCGATGTCGCGGTACACAGTAAACGTTTCCTTGATTTCGATAGGCTTGGGCTGCTTGGCAGCGGAGTCGCGCCCGAACACGTCGTTCAGGGGGCAATAGCCCGCTACACCCCGGAAGGCCAAGCCGGTCCCCAGTGCGGCCAGGGCCGCGCCGCCCGCCTTCGATTTGCTCTGGATGCCCGCGTAGGCCAGGGCCGCGCCGGCCAGGGTGGAAAGCACGCGCTCAGTAGGACCCACGTTAACCAGGGAAGTACCGGTAGCAGGCGTTTTAGGCGAATATCCGGCCGACTCTGCGTAGGGGCGGGAGGAACGTTTTTTTGCAGCCATAATCCAAGATTTTTTGGTTGTCTATCAATGACTTACGAGGTGGTTCTTGGCTTGTTCTCGACAGGAAGGCAAGTTTTTTTCAGTCGGCTTCCGTAACCCGACAGTAAAACAGTGAGAAAGTCTGCCCATAGCCCTCTAATAGCCGCTTTGCCACTAGGCCAACTGACGCAAGCTTGTAGCGTAAATTTTGCTTGAAATGAAAGCTGGTCTCTATAATTAGGGTTGCTAGGCCACTAAGAATGAATTCTCGCTAGCGCAGCACAGATGTGCGTTAGCGAAGAGGTAAAAAAGGGCGGAATACAATGCCGAGGGAAGAGTGGGTTAATTTGAACATTGTCCGACCCAACCAGGCTATCTTTCACCATGCGTTACCAGGGAATTGCAGCTCCGGCGGAGTTACAGGATACTATTCAAGGCTTTTGGTACACCAGCATCAACTTAGCCGAGTTTCCGGCGGGGTTTGAGATTGTGCCCGATGGCTCGGCGGAAATCATTTTCCATTTTGGTAGCTCGTGCAGTGTTGCTACTGATGCCGGCTTGCAGCCCTTGCCTTCCCCGTTTCTGATGGGGTTGCTCAACCAGACGGTGCGCTTACACGGGGAGAGCCAGTTGGAAGTCATTGGTATTCGGTGCTTCCCCTGGAGGGTGTTCGATCTGCTGGGGCTGCCCGCCGGTGAGGGTGGGGTGCTCACCTTCGTGCATCCTATTGCCCGGCTGCAACCGGCGTTAGCGGAGCTGATTGCGGCGGGTAGGGTAGAGGAGGCGCTGCTACGGGTGCAGCAGTATTTCCTGGACGCCCAGCTGCCTGCACCTGCGGATAGCACCCTGACCAAAGCGGGCGGGGCCATGCGGGCTGCAGGCGGTACGCTGCCAGTAAGCCAGGTAGCGGCGGCGGCCCACGCCACGGTGCGCACCCTGGAGCGCAAGTTCAAGCAGGCGGCCGGTTTCAGCGTGAAAGATGTGTCGGGGTTGCTGCGCTTTGAGCAGGCCCGCAACCACTTGTGGCAGCACCCCGAAGCCAACCTGGCTGCCCTGGCCTACGAGCTAGGTTACACCGATCAGCCCCACCTGAGCCGGGAGTTTAAGCGCTACAGCGGTACCACGCCCGCCGCCTTTGCCCGCAACGCCCGGCAGCGGCAGCAGGTGGCGCCAGATGCTTTTGTCGCGTTTGTACAAGCCTAACGCCGGGGCCAGTCGGACTTTTGCGTCTCACTCATGCACTTATGAACGAGACCCTAGAAAATAAGTCAGCCACCCCCAAGCCGGTGGCCTACGATGTACTAGTGGCGGGAGCCGGACCGGTAGGCCTGTTCCTCGCCTGCGAGCTGGCCCTGGCGGACTGTTCCGTCCTGGTTCTGGAAAAGGCGGCAGACCCGCACTCACCCCTGAAACAAATGCCCTTCGGGCTACGGGGGCTTAATGCGCTTTCCATTGAGGCACTGTACCGCCGGGGGCTACTGCAGGAGCTGCAGGTGCCCAAACACTTCACCTTTGCCCCAAATGCCGCACCGGCCGGTGTGAAGGCCAAGACCAAACCCGGCGGGCACTTCGCGGGCATGCAGTTTCAGTTCGATAAGATAGACACCGCGCAGTGGCCGTACCGCCTGCCTGGTTCTACTGAAACCCTGCTAATGTCGGAGCTGCAGGAGCTGGAAACGGTGCTGGCCCGCCGCGCTGAATCTCTGGGCGTAACCATCAGGCGCGGACTAGCCATTGCCGACTTTCAACAGACCGACGACCTAGTAACCGTGCGGGCCGGCCATCATACGTGGCAATGCCAGTGGCTGGTGGGCTGCGACGGAGCCCGCAGCGCCGTGCGCAAACTAGGTGGGTTTGCCTTTGCCGGTACCGAGCCAGAGTTTACGGGCTATTCGGCCAAGGTAGAGCTGGCCGACACCGAAAAGCTCCTGCCCGGCCGCACCCTGACGCCCGCGGGTATGTACTGGCTGCAGCAGCCTGCCTACCTGATCATGCAGGACTTCGACGGTGGAGCATTTCACCAGAGCCAACAGCCCATCAGCCGGGAGTACCTGCAGGAGCTGCTGCGCCGCATCTCCGGCACCGACGTCACCATCACGGCCCTGCACATGGCCACCGCCTGGACCGACCGCGCCCGGCAAGCCACCGCCTACCGCCAGGGCCGGGTGTTGCTGGCCGGAGATGCCGCCCACATCCACTCCCCGCTGGGTGGGCAGGGCCTCAACCTAGGCCTAGGCGACGCTTTAAACCTGGGCTGGAAGCTTGCCGCTACCATCCAGGGCCACGCCCCAGCAGGCTTGCTCGACAGCTACTACTCCGAGCGGCACCCTATCGGTGCCCAGGTGCTGGATTGGTCCCGGGCTCAGGTGGCCATCATGCAGCCAACTCCCCAAGCGCAAGCGTTGCGTGGCATCATCCAGGATCTGCTCAACACCCGCGACGGGGCCACCTATTTTGCCGGGCGGGTATGGGGCACTACTACACACTACGACCTGGGCGGCTTCCACCCCCTGGTAGGCCACAGCGCCCCAAACTTCGAGTTTGAAGATGGCTTGACGCTGGGCGAGCTGCTGCGTAATGGCCGGGGGCTGCTGCTAGACTTCGACGGGAATACAGTGCTACAAACACTAGCCCAGGAATACGGCCAGCAGTTGAACTACGTGTCAGCCAAAGCCAAGGAGACGCTAGGCCTAGGGGCCCTGCTCATCCGCCCCGATGGGTTTGTGGCCTGGGCTACGGACGGGGCACCGGATGCGCCAGCAGTACGGGAGGCGGCAGAGCGCTGGTTTGGCCGAGGGTGCAATGTGTGCTTCCTGCCTAACCAAGAGTAGCTCTGAAACGGACTGATTTAGGGTGTGGCAGCTGGTGAATGCGCTTGAGTGTCTTTCGGGGGCGCCGTTTTCGTGCTTACTTGTAGTCGACACCCGATAGCCCATTCTTTCTCTCCGCTAGGCCTCTATGAAACCCGAACTCCAAGACCTTCCCCTCCTCGACAACACCGGCAGCCACCGCTTCGAGCTGACCGTAAACCATGCCACCGCTTTTATGGAGTATGGTGACCGGGAGGAAGCCCTAGCCCTGTTTCATACGGAGGTGCCAGCCCAGCTGGAAGGGCAGGGGGTAGGCACGGCCTTAGTGGAGAAAGTGCTGGCGGAAGTTGAGCAGCGGCATCGCCAACTGATTCCGCTGTGTCCGTTTGTAACCGCCTACCTCAAGCGGCACCCGGAGTGGCAGCGACTGGTAGCACCCGCGTATCAGCGCTGGTTTGCTCCATCGCAATCTTGATCGGCGCGCAGCCGGTAGCTTACTAGGCCTAGGCGTGAAGCTTTAGGGTGAGAGCCAGAGACCTAGGCCAGGTACGGTGTATTTAACTCTCTTGGGCTGAGCGCGTACGCATGACCTATGCACCCACTTCTGCCCTGGCTTCCGCTGTTGTTCCCCATCTTCTTCGTGGGGCTGTTTAGTCTCGTGAGCTTTATTGTGTCGCAGCTGGGGTGGCAGCGCCTGGCCCGGTGCTACGCCGCGGAGGCCGTGCCCGCTACCCTCGACCGCATGCTGCTGGCTTACTTGCGCATCGGTATGGCCAACTACAAGAACGTCGTCAGGACTGGCGTTACGCCCGAAGGCCTGTGGCTGACCACCTGGAAGATATTCTTCATCGGGCACCCACCGCTATGCATTCCGTGGTCGGCGTTCGGGCCGGTGCGGACGCGGAAATTTCTCTGGGCCACCAGCTACATTACTCATATCGACTGCGGTGGCAGCTCCGTGCAGTTCATCTTCAGCAGCGACCGGCTTCGGGAGGCGCTACCAGCCTCCATACCGGTGCAGGAGTAGCTGCTTGAGTCTGGAACTGATAAATGAGACTAAAGCGGCATGCTCTCACGTTGCCTATACTTGCATAGTATAGGGTTAGCTATATACTACAGTCTGATTATGGTCGTTCTTGCTGAGCATCTGCTACTTGTGGCTGATGCGCGTCCTCGATTCTAGTGTTTTAATCAAGTAAACCAGTATCCAGATGAAAAGAACCCTAACACTAGTGGCCTTGCTGGCAGCTGCTGAGGCTGCCACTGCCCAAACGGGTTGCTCCACGCCCGTTGTAAAAGTATTTCGCGACCAGCAGGAAGTGCCGAACACCGGCGCCGCCCTGGTGCCACAAGTAACGCTGCAAGTAAGCTCAGCCCCAGCTTGCGCAGAAAAGGTCAGCTACCAGTTTTCTGATGCTGAGGTGACCCTAATTAGGGGGCGCCGGCCGCTGCTGCCCACCAAACGAGTGAGCCAGACGGCGGTAGACCTGTCGGATATGATGCCGCTGGCCAAGCCCGGCGACCGGGTGTACGTGTTTGTGCCCTATAAGAACCTAACGGTCGTTGCGCCCGATGGCAAACGGACCCCATACCCAGTGCCCGAGTTAGCTCCGAAGCAGGAAAATGGCATTTACTTCAGTTGGACGCTGATGCAATAGGGCAGTAGTGTTGGGTAGTGTGTAGCTTAAGGTTGTGGTCAGGGTGATGCGTACGTCGCCCTGACCACAACCTTTGTGCTTACTCCCCTCTGCTATGCAATCAGCCATTGAATTAGCTGCCCTGCCACAGAAAGCCCGTTCGCGCGTGCAGGCCATCGATGTGGTGCGCGGCCTGGTGATGGTGATTATGGCTCTCGACCATGTGCGTGAGCTGTGGAGCCCCACCGCGTTTCGGCCCGAGGATCTTACCCAAGCCAGCGGCGCCCTGTTTTTCACCCGCTGGATAACCCACTTCTGCGCCCCCACTTTCGTGTTTTTGGCGGGCGTGAGCATCTGGCTGCTCCAGCAAAAGAAGAGCAGCCGGGGTGCTACTAGTCGGTTTCTGCTCACGCGCGGGCTGTGGCTCATAGCCCTGGAAGTGGTGCTCATCACCTTCCTGCTGGAGTGGAGCTACAACTTGGTCTTGCTAGAAGTTATCTGGGTTATTGGCGGCGGCATGGTGCTGCTGGCGGGGTTGCTATGGCTGCCGCGGCCCATACTGGCAGGGCTAGCCGCCCTCATCCTGCTCGGCCACGATGCGCTGCCTTTCATTCAGTCCGTAACAGCCGCCAACTTTGGCCGGGCGCTGCTTTGTAATTCTCCCTTTGTGTTGCCCTTAGGCCCGGCGGCCCCATCCATACTAGTAGCCTACTCCGTGGGGCCGTGGCTGGGCGTGATGCTGACGGGCTACGTGGTGGGGCCGTGGTTCGCTAGGCCACTCCCCCAGCGGGCCCGCCTGCTGCGCTGGGCCGGAGTGGGCCTGCTAGGCCTGTTTGTGGTACTGCGCGCTACTAACTGGTACGGTGACCCAGCCCCTTGGAGCGTACAGCCCCGCGGCGGGTTGTTCACGGTATTATCTTTTCTGAATGTGAGCAAGTACCCGCCTTCCCTGCTTTTTATCTGCCTGACGCTGGGGGTATCGTTACTGCTGCTGAGTTGGCTGGAGACTCCCCAAAACCGCCTGACGGGCTGGTTACGCACCTTCGGTCAGGTACCATTCTTTTACTTTGTGCTACACCTGCTGCTGATTAGTCTCGGCGTCTGGTTCTGGACCCAACTAGCCTTTGGGCAGGCAATCAACTTGTCGTTTGCCGCGCCCCCCACCTGGCCTAGGGAGTACGCCCCCAGCCTGGAGCGCACCTACGTGGTATGGGCCGCCGTGGTGTTGGCATGCTACTGGCCCTGCCGCTGGTACCAGCGCTTCAAGCAGCGGCATACGTACTGGTGGCTGTCGTACCTATAGTGGAGAGGTATTTACGCTCTAGGACAGGTGATTAGGCTTAGCCAGTCCCCACGGGATGCTAAGCAGTTGGCGTGTGGGGCAGAGGATAGAAAGCACCTAACTAAGTATTGCGCTGGGGGCAGCCGGTGCCACCGCCTCGAAACAATCTGGCCTGAGCAGGGTACATACCCTAGCATCATATTGGTACTGGGGTGGCGGGTTGCAAGGCTTGGGCTGGCCCAGTGCCCCCTCCTCATGGCAGAACTCTCTACTGAGCGCAGCACCCGGCCGTATGTCATTGCCTGGGTGTTTTCTCTTATTTTCTACTTCCTGGAATACGCCGTGCGCTCGGGGCCGGCCGTAATGATTCCGGAACTGGCCAGCGTATTTGGCGTCAGCAACCTCGAGGTAGGTTCCATCCTTGGCACGTACTACTACACCTACTCCTTGGCCGGGCTGGTGGCCGGTATTGCCCTCGACCGGACGGGCGCCAAGTATGCCCTGCCCGCGGGCGTTACCATTGTGGCGCTGGGGTGCTTGCTGTTTGCCCTACCCGGCTCACTGGCCGGCAACAGTGGCCGACTACTGCAAGGCGCTGGTTCGGCCTTTGCGTTTACGGGGGCCGTGTACCTGGCCTCCCGTGGGTTTCAGGCCCGGTCCTTAGCCACGGCTATTGGGGCTACGCAGTGCCTGGGCATGCTGGGCGGGGCTCTAGGCCAGTCGGTAGTGGGCCCACTGATTCACGGAGGCTTTGATATCCGCCTGTTTTGGGTGCTGATGGGCCTGGCCAACCTGGCTACGGCGCTAGCCTTGTATTTCATCACCCCCAACGATGCCGCCGAGCAGGCCCGACAACCCGTAGCGGCGGGTGGCTTGCTGCAGCCCTACAAGATCGTGTTTCGTAATCCGCAGTCATACCTGTGCGGGCTGATTGCGGGCTTGCTGTTTGCCCCCACTACCATCTTCGCCATGAACTGGGGTGTGGCTTCGCTGCAACAAGATCAGCAAATGAGTTACGCCGCCGCCACTTGGGCCTGCTCCATGGTGCCGTTGGGTTGGGTGGTGGGCTGCCCGCTGTTGGGCTGGGCCGCCGACCGCCTCGGGCGCCGCAAGCCGGTGCTGTTTGGTGGGGCCGCTGCCATGATAGGAGTGGGGCTGCAACAGTTGTTTCTGCCCGGTCTGCTGCCGCTCTATGTCAGCCTCTTCCTGTTCGGGGTAGCCTCTGGCGCCGCCATGATTCCTTATTCCATCATCAAAGAAGCCAACCCCGACGAAGTGAAGGGCAGTGCCACTGGAGCCATGAACTTCCTCACGTTTGGCGTTTCGGCTGTGTTGGGGCCGTTGTTTGCCCACGTGTATGGGCAAAGCCTGGGCAACGCCGATGACCCCAGCGCCCACTTCCGCACCGGTGGCCTGTTCTGGATTTGCTGCACCAGCATGGCCCTGTTGGCTAGCATGTTGCTCCGCGAAACTGGAACCGGCCGCAAACCTGCCGCCACGGCTGCTCCTGAGGGCTGGCCGCGGGGGCTGGCCTCTGGCCCTACTGCGCCGGGTGCCTAACCTGTAGGCAGTGGCCTAGCACTAATGGGTACATACCGCGCCATTACTTGCCCACAGCGTATTGAATGCCACCTAGAAGATGTTGCCGAAACAGCGGCTCGCTGAAACTTTCGATAGAATGCCCACCGGCCGTGTAGAAAGCCCGCCCTCCCGCAAACTCATGGTACCAGGCAATGGGGTGGTTGGGGCCGTTAGTACCGCCGGAGTAAGTGGTTTCGTCGAGCGTGGCTAACACCGTGAGGTCGGGGTTGAGGTTGCGGAAGTTGTACCATTCATCGGTGCGCGACCAACGTTCCGGCAGCCCTTTCGTGGCAGGGTGGGTACTGTTAATCACCTGAACGGTAGCCGTTTGAACGGCAGGGTGCCCGTTGAAGTACGCGCCTACTAGTTGCCCGTACCAGGGCCAGTTGTATTCTGTATCGGTAGCAGCATGTACGCCCACAAAACCGCGGCCCTTGCTGATGTATTGCTCAAAGGCCGTTTGCTGCGCCTCATTCAGTACATCTTGGGTTGTATTCAAGAATATAACAGCTTGGTAGGATTGCAGCCCAGCCGTCGTAAACAGCCCGGCATTGGTAGTAGTATCCACCCGAAAGTGGTGCTCCTGGCCTAGGTCCTGAATTGCCCGAATACCTGCCGGGATTGACTCGTGATGGAAGCCGCTGGTTTTAGAGAAGACGAGCACGGCCGCCGTCGGCTCTGAGTGGGACTTGATGGATTCCTTGGAAGAGCAACCCCACAGGGAAGAGGCCGCAAAAACGTAAGCCAGAGCGAGTAAGCGCATATGCATGGCAGATTAAGGGTTAATCAGGGATACTGCTTTAGAGGTACGTTTGCCTACTAATAAGGAATGCACGCGCCAACTTACCTGCTACAGCTTCCGTGCCGCCACGCCTTCCTGCGTAATTTTCACCGGCAAAATGTGTCCTTGCTTGTCGAACTGTAGCTTATCAATGCAGGTGACGCGGTGGTTCTGGTCGGTTTCAGTAAGTGGGCGACGGTGGTACACGATGTACCATTCATCTTTCCCCGGCACCTGAATAACGGAGTGGTGACCGGCTCCGGTGGCAATGGCAGGGTCTTGCTGTAGAATTTTGCCCACCCGCTGGAATGGCCCCAGCGGTGAATCAGCCACGGCGTAGGCCACTGAATAGTTGGGGCCGGTCCAGCCGCCTTCACTCCACATAAAGTAGTACTTACCCTGGCGCCGAAACATAATAGGGCCCTCCACATAGTTTTGGGGCGTAATTTCCTTGAAGGTGGTGCCATCGGGGAAGGGCAGGAACCCCGTAAAATCGGGTTTGAGGCGGGCAATATTGCAGTGCGACCAGCCCCCGTAAATCAGGTAGTACTGCTTGTCCGCATCCTGGAACACAAACTGGTCAATGGGTTGGGCTCCGTTGTGGATATTGCCAACGAGCGGCTTGCCCAGGTAGTCGCGGAACGGCCCCGCAGGCTGGTCGGCCACGGCCACCCCAATACCCCCAACTTCGCCCTCGTGCACATCATTGGCCCCAAAAAACAGATAATACTTGCTGTCTTTCTGCACCACGGCCGGAGCCCACATAGCCCGGCGTGCCCACTTAACGCTGGTAGTATCCACAATGCGCGGGTGCTTGGTCCAGTGCACCAAGTCGGGTGAGGAAAAGGCATCCAGGAACACCTGCTGATTGTAGGGGGCTGAGTAAGTAGGGTATATCCAGTACTGCTTGCCAAAAATTACCGCCTCTGGGTCGGCGTACCAGCCCGGAAATAGTGGATTGCCAGACCGAACTGGCCTAGCGGCTGTACTTGCTGCCACCGGAGCTTGCGAAAATGCCGCAGTGGTGAAAGCGAGGCTGCATAAGGCACTGAGTATTGCGCGTTTGTTCATTAGAATAGGCTAGGGGCTTACTACAGATCTATCCGAAAAATACTGGTCAAGTTTATAGAAAGTATTGCACAAGTACACGTATAGACCGTCACACCATCCCTATTTACCTTATCATGGCGCTACTGAACCTAGGTGATACCGTGCAATTAAAATCGGGCGGACCCATTATGACCATTGTCAAACTCACGCTCAAGCAGGTTACCTGTACCTGGTTTGATGAGCACAACAAGCTGCAAGCCCCTACTACTTTCCCCCGCGACGCCGTGAAGCCCGCCACCTCTCCGGATGCTCCCGCTGATGAATCCCGTGAGAACACCCTATTTGGCCAGGCCTAGCAGCAGGGCTCAGCGCGGCAGCTGTTCTACCGTGCCCAGCCAGCCAGATTAAAGCTGCCGAAGTAGTCATGGTCACTGTAAGAAAAGCAAATGCGGGCGTCGTCCGTCAACTACTGCGTCGATGATAAGGCATTGCCATCTCCTAAATTCTTCATCAAGGCAGCCCGGAGCCCCACCCCACGCGGGTGCCCGTCTTGCATGCTCCGGTAGCCGAATTAGTAAGCTAGCGGCCTGCATGGCTATTGGCGTAGGTTTGTTGACTGCCTGCTCCGATGAGCAGAAAGCTCGTCAACCACCCGCGGCACCCGTCGCAACAAGCCAAGCCGCTACTTCCGATCCGGTGCCTACTGAGGCAAGCACCACTGCCGGAGCAGGCCGCCGCTACCAGGTAGTGGCTGGCACGGCGTATTTTGTTGATTCACCCGAGTCAGGAATGAAGCCGAATGGCCAATACGTACTGCGCGGCGACGTGCTCTACGGGGAAGAAGAGCGCAGTGGCTTCGTTCGGACCCGAGTTAGAGTGCCCGGTGGGAGAGTAGTAACAGGCTGGCTGAAACGGGAGGAGCTAGGCCAGTTGGTTTCTGAGGCAGCTCCCACGCGCACTGTCCGTGCCGCCACGCCCGAACCTGATGCCTTCAGCTACGAGGAGACCCCTGTTGCGCCCGATCAGCCAAGTGCCGCGGCAGCTTCCGGTGCTCAGCAAGCGGTAGTGCAAGTGGCGCGCTCTTATTTCTACGATTCACCGGACCTAATTCAGCCCCGGAAAGCCCACTGCGTGCAGGGCGACAAGGTGTGGCTGGGCGAAGTGCACGGCGACGCCGTGTACGTCACATTTACCAATTGGGAAAAGGTCACTTCCAAAGGCTGGATGAGACGAGATGCCTTACGCCCGGTGCTCTGAGTACCAGTCAGGGTACCTGTTAGCTACCAGCATAGCTGGTCAACAGGGGAGGTTTAGATCAGGCTCCTGAGTGCGCCGAAGCGGAGCTAAATAAAATAAAAGCTGTACGTTTACGCCGTTTCAAAGCAAATTGTCTCCAGTCGCTACCATCCATTCGCGTGTTGAATAATAGTAGAGTTCCGTTGCGAGTTGCTGATTTATCAATCCTTTCCTAACGCATCATGTCAACAGGAACCGTAAAATTTTTCAATGAGACCAAGGGGTTTGGTTTCATCAAAGATGCCTCTACCGGCCAAGACGTATTCGTTCACGCTACCGGTCTCATCGACGAAATTCGCGAGAACGATAAAGTAGAGTTCGAAGTAGAAGAGGGCCGCAAAGGCCTGAGCGCCGTAAAGGTTCGTCTCGCCTAAGCTTCGCTTAAACACAAAACAAAGAGAGCAGGCCACTAGGCCTGCTCTCTTTGTTTTGTGTCTATGTACTCGAAGTGCCTAGGGGTGGGCGTTTAGGGTTTTAAAAACGGCCGTCCACTCAGCTTCGGTTTTGGCATTCTTGGCGCCCGGGGTGCTGCGCAACGTACTGGCAAGCTCTGGTACAGCATTTTCAATCTGCTTGAGATTTAGCTTTACCGGTACGGCCTTCGCATCGGTCCGGCGCACATAATAAACAACCTTATCCTCTACCTCATCAAGCCGGCTTCCAGTTGTGTAAGCACCCGTAGGAGCCTTGCGGAGAACCTTTATATACTGTTTGAGCAAGGTGTATTTACCCTCCTGCAATACTTCTACGAATTGGGTACGTTGACTCGGAACATCAGCTTCAGTGAAACGACGGAACACTCGCTCCCTGGCTGGGGTAATGCCAGTGGCAGGTTCCTGTAGTATAAACCTTTCCAACAGACGGTCATCCAGTTGCAATGAGTCTTTTGGACGATCCACTAAGCGCATGAGTAAACGCTTATTGAGTACATCATACTTAAGGGGCACCGGAGCCAGTGGCACTTTATTGCTCATAACAAGCTTAGCCAACAGCCAGCGGTTGTCAATATAGGGTGAACCAAGTATTTCGTTACGGGTGCCGTTTGGTACTACAGTGGGAGACCCATTGGCCAAGGCCTGCAAATTAGCCTGTGCTGCGGCCCCAACTTGCTCGATACTAGGCTGCTGAGCCAGGCAAATAGTAGCAGGTAGTAGTAGGGCTCCTAAGAGTGACAAACGCAGTGACATGTTAAAGAGGATTTATAGGAGAGAATATGTGCCTAATCTACCAATATTTCAGTTGAATGAAGCGCCACTGCCCTTTGTCTGAGCCCGAGTACTGTTCTTTGGGACTCACACAGCAGGCATCACGCCATATAGCAATTGTTCATTCACCACTATGCAAGCAGCTTCCACTGTATTTCTGGTTCGGCCGGTGCGGTTTTCCTTCAACCCCGAAACGGCAGCTTCCAATCATTTTCAACGAGTAGGTAGTGAACCTGCGGAAGCAATCCAGCGGAAGGTGCAGGCTGAATTTGATACCGTAGTGGACACGCTACGTGCGAAAGGTGTGCGGGTGCTGGTTTTTGAGGATAGCCCGGAACCCCACACGCCCGACTCTATATTCCCCAACAATTGGGTAAGCCTGCATTCTGATGGCCGGGCGTTACTCTACCCCATGTGCGCCCCTAACCGTCGGTTGGAGCGCCGGCCGGATATATTGGCCGCGCTAGGCCAGCAGTTTATCATCAAAGAAGTGGTAGACCTCTCTGGCCGGGAGCAAGCAGGACACTTTCTGGAAGGCACGGGGAGCATAATCTTCGACCACCAACACCGAGTGGCCTACGCTGCGCTTTCGCCCCGCACGGATGCCCTGTTATTCACCGAGGTATGCGAACTACTGGCCTACCGGCCCGTCGTATTCCACGCAGTAGACCAGCAGGGCTGGGATATTTACCACACAAATGTGATGATGTGCGTGGGAGCGAAGTTTGCAGTGGTCTGTCTAGAGAGCATTCGGGATGAGCAAGAGCGAAACGCCGTTGTAAATTCCCTGCAGCAGACAGGGCATCAAGTTGTTGCTATATCACTGGAGCAAGTGTCGCGGTTTGCGGGAAATATGCTCACGCTACGGCCGGCGGAAGGGCCGGAGCTTTTGGCTATGTCGGAGAGTGCATATAGCGTACTAACCCTAGCGCAGCGAGACGCTCTAGGCCACTACTGCGAGCTGCTGCCCTTGCCCATTCCTACCATAGAAACCATTGGGGGCGGTAGCGTCCGGTGTATGCTGGCGGAAGTGCATTTGCCCGAGAAGTCGTAGGCCACTCCGTCGCTCCAAACGCAATACGCCCTGCCTGATGTAGCATCGGGCAGGGCGTTACAACTAGCGGCTACACCGTATTACGCGGCGGCCGTGGCATTCAGGCCTAACACCTCACTGGTGTGGGCCCGAAGCTCTTCTACTAGCGCGGGGTTGTCGTTCAGCGACTGGCCAAAGGACGGAATCATCTCGCGCATTTTGTTCTGCCATTCTGGGGTGCTGGCTTGCTGCGGGAAGCAGCGTTGCACCAGGCCTACCATAATGCTTACGGCCGTAGATGCCCCCGGCGAGGCGCCCAGCAAGGCCGCAATAGAGCCATCGGCGGCGGCTACTACTTCGGTGCCAAACTCCAGCACCCCACCTTGCTTAGCATCTTTCTTGATAACCTGCACCCGCTGACCCGCAATTTCCAGTTCCCAGTCTTTGGGGTTGGCCTCGGGCAGGTACTCGCGCAGGGCAGCAATGCGGTCTTCCGGCGACTGTCGCACCTGATTAATCAGGTATTTGGTGAGTGGAATATTCTTGAGGCCAGCAATAATCATGGGGCGCATGTTGCTCAGCTTTACCGACAAGGGCAAATCGAGGTAGGAGCCCTGCTTCAGGAATTTGGTGCTGAAGCCGGCATACGGACCGAACAGCAGCTCCTGCTTGCCGTTGATAACGCGCGTATCGAGGTGGGGTACCGACATGGGTGGGGAGCCTACCGAGGCCTTGCCGTACACTTTGGCGTGGTGCTTGGCAATAACGGCCGGGTTCACGCACTTCAGCCACTGCCCGCTCACGGGGAAGCCACCAAAGCCCTGTCCTTCCGGAATACCGGATTTAATCAGCAGGGGTAAGGAGCCGCCACCGGCCCCGATAAATACAAACGGCGCCCGGATCTTCAGGCTGTTGCCCGTGGTCAGGTCTTTGGCGCGCACGCCCCAGCGGCCATCTTCCTTGCGCTTGATCTTGTCCACATCGTGGTGGAAGTAGAACGAAACGCCTGGTTTCTGCTGCAGCAGCGTAAACATACCCCGGGTAAGGGACCCAAAGTTAACGTCGGTGCCCAGGTTCATGCGGGTAGCAGCTACGGGCTGGCTGGGGTCGCGGCCATCCATTACCAGCGGCATCCACTGCTCCATGAGGGCGTGGTCTTGGGTAAACTCCATGCCCTGGAACAGCGGCGACTGGGTTAGCGCGGCGTGGCGCTTGCGCAGAAACTCCACGTTGTTCTCGCCCCACACAAAACTCAGGTGCGGAATGTGGTTGATAAAGCGCGTAACGCCCGTTACTTGGTATTTCTCCACCAGATACGACCAGAACTGTTTAGATTGCTCAAACTGCTCGGCAATGGCAATGGCTTTGGAAATATCGATGCGGCCATCGGGCTTCTCGGGAGTGTAATTCAGCTCGCAGAAAGCAGAGTGGCCGGTGCCGGCGTTGTTCCAGGCATCGGAGCTTTCGGCGGCGGCCACGTCCAGGCGCTCCAAAATGGCAATGGTCAGATCAGGTTGCAACTCCTTGAGCATCATGCCCAGAGTGGCGCTCATAATGCCGGCCCCAATCAATACCACATCGGCAGAAAGGGTGGCGGAGCTATCAGTAGTACTCATGCGTAGATCAGAAATAGGACTTACGAAGTACGGGGAAAGTCCGAAAAGGTGGCTGTTGTTTTACAAAGAAGTTCAAGCTCAACCGCGCAGGCCTCCACGTTGGCGAGGTTTTGAGCCGGCAACAAAAGTAGGTTTCGGCCGGTAGTACAGTACAATTTCTGCCCTCCAACTTGTTCCTGAACTGATGAATCTTGGCAATAACACCATCCTGATTACGGGCGGCGCTACCGGCATTGGCCTAGCCCTCACCGAGCGTTTTATGAAAGCGGGCAGCCAAGTGATTGTGTGCGGCCGCCGAGCCGAAGCGCTGGAAGAAGCCCAGCGTCAGCTTCCCGGCCTGCATACCCGTGTGTGCGACGTTGCCCGCCCTGAAGAGCGCGAAGACCTGGCTCGCTGGGTACAGCAGGAGTTTCCCAACCTGAACGTGCTCATCAACAATGCGGGCATTCAGAACCGGTGGCAACTAGCCGCACCCGATACATCTACGAACTGGGCCGATTACCAGAGTGAGCTGGCCATTAACGTGGATGCGCCCATGCACTTGGCGCTGCTGCTGATTCCGCATTTGCGCCAGCAGCAAAACCCGGCCATCATCAACGTTACCTCGGGGCTCTCGTTTGCGCCAGCGGCTTTTGCGCCTATTTACAGTGCCACCAAGGCCGCCATGCACTCCTTCACGCTCTCGTTGCGGCATCAACTGGCAGCTACACCCATTAAGGTGCTGGAGATTGTGCCGCCCGCCGTCAATACTGATTTGGGCGGCGCGGGCCTGCACACCTTTGGCGTGCCCGTCGATGCCTTTGCTGATTCCGTGCTGGAGCGCTTGGCGCAGGGGGAAGAGGAGGTAGGCTACGGCACCTCCGAGGAAGCTCGCCTAGCCTCGCGAGAGCAACTAAATGCCCGCTTTAAGCTGATGAACAAGTAAGCAAATCCTCTTGCCAAGACTGGCCTAGCACCCCGCAAAATGCACGGTTACAGGGGAGCTAGGCCAGTCTTGTTATAAGGAATTTAGCAGCGTGGTAAAGGGTAACAAACTGGGTGAAAATACTTGGCTTATTATCGTTTTAAGGGAGCTATACTGGGCCCATGGGTGTTATAACTAGCTATGACAAACCAGACTTTAGAGCTCTTCGATTTACCCGTTCTGACCGCTGCCCCCCAGCCCAATCCGGAGCCTCTCACGCACGGTGCGCGGCTATGGCTGCCGAAGCGGGTGCTGTTTACACCCGATGCGCTGGATGAGCCCTTTGGTCAGCAGATATATGAGCGCGTAGCTGCTCAGGGCCTCCCAATTGAGGTGCTGAAAAGCAACCGTATCACTGGCCTACGCGGTGAGGACGCGCGCGAGACATACCGCAATGCCAAGAATACAATGGCTGTGGTGAAGGCCCCAGCCGGCGCGTTGCGCCTACAGCCCACGCCGCCCTCCGCCGACTGGCAAATGAACTTAGCCGAGGGCTGCCCGGCACACTGCCAGTACTGCTATCTAGCCGGGAGTCTGCAGGGTCCGCCGGTGGTGCGCGTATTCGCCAATCTGCCTCAGCTGCTGAAAAACACAGCTACGTACGAGCAGCCTGGCCGCCGCACTAGCTTCGAAGTAAGCTGTTATACCGATGTACTCGGGATTGAGCACCTTACTGGTAGCCTGGCTGAGTGCATCCGGTACTTTGGTACGCGCGAGGGTGCGCAGCTGCGCTTCGTCAGCAAGTATAACCGCGTAGATTCACTGTTGGCGCTGCCGCACAATGGGCACACGCGGGCCAGAGTCAGCCTGAATGCCGAGCCAGTGGCCCGGCGCTTAGAGGGCGGCACAGCCTCGGTAGAGGCTCGTTTGCAGGCTTTACGCCAGCTGGCGTTGCCGCGGGAGCAAGGTGGGGGCGGCTACCCTGTGGGCGTGGTACTGGCTCCTATCATGCAGATTCCGAACTGGCGCCAGCATTATACTGAGTTGTTTGACCGAATGGCGGCGGCTCTCGATTTTGAGTGCGACCTGACCGTAGAATTCATCACGCACCGTTTCACGCCCGGCTCCCGCGACGTGCTGCAGCAGTGGTACCCAAATACCTCGCTAGACTTTGATGAGGCCACCCGCGCCGTGAAGCGCAATAAGTTTGGCGGCGTGAAGTACGTGTACCAGCCCGAGGACATGCGCACTCTGCGGCAGTTCTTTTATGAGGAATGGCACAAGCGCTTCCCCAACGCCCCCATCCAGTACTGGACGTAGGCACTCTCTACAGAGTAATGCTTGAAAAGCAATAGGCCTAGGCCGGGAATATTTCCTGACCTAGGCCTTACTGTTGTGTTGAAAAAGTGCAAACTGTTGAGTGCTCGTTTACGCAGCTTGATGAAGGGCCTGCCACTCAGGCTGCAGCATGCTCATTTCCACCAGACTCCAAAACTCGCTGTCGTACCTAACAACGTCGCGAAGGAGACCTTCACGCTGCATACCAGCCCGGGTATAAGCTGAAATGGCAGCCGTGTTGAAGTCGTAGACGCCCAGGGTGATGCGGTGCAGGTTAAGCTTCTCGAACCCAAAACGCAACACCTCCGTCATCATGCGGCGCGCGGCACCTTTACCTCGGGCTTCGGGAGCAATAAAGACTCGACTGATGCGAGCTGAGCGGTTTTTTTCGCTGATGCTGCCCAAAGAAATGTGGCCTACGGTGCTGCCCGTGTGCGTGTCAACAGCCTTGAATATGAACGCGTCAGACTGGCCTAGCTGGTTGGTGTCCTCTACGTACCAAGCGAGCTTGTCGCGGTCGAGAGGGAAGTTGAACATAGGGCCGGCCCAGTTCATAAGGAGGTGCGGTGAATCAATCCAATTGATGAGCTGATCGAAATCAGAAGGGGTAAAATATTCGAGTTGAATCATGAAGCAGCGAGCAGAAGTACGCAATAAGCAACGGCTAATTTGCCGATTGGTTATTGCTCAGAATCCGCTAATATACGGCGAAAAGTGCAATTTTGCAATTGCTTCAGCTTAGCCTGCCTGATCTTCCGGGGCGAGAGTGAACGGCTGATCTTTAGCATCCACCAAGGTGCGGGTTTTGGGGAGTGCTTCAGGATGATGCTGTTGGATAAACGTGACCATGTGCTCGCGCACGGCGCACCGCAGATCAAACGCATTACTGGAATTATTGGAGCTTACTAGGCACCGAAGTTCTAGGGTGCGCTCCTTCGAGTCGGTGACCTGTAGCACGCACACGCGCCGGTCCCAGAGGGTATGCCCGCTCACATAGCGCTGCAGCTCCTGCCGCATGATATCAACTGGTACGGTATAGTCGGTGTAGAGAAAAACGGTGCCCAAAAGCTGGGCGGTGCTGCGCGTCCAGTTCTGGAAAGGTTTCTCAATAAAGTAGTTTAGAGGCAGCACCAAGCGCCGCTCATCCCAGATGCGCAGCACTACATAGGTAAACGTAATTTCCTCTACGCGTCCCCATTCACCTTCTACCACCAGTACATCATCTAGGCGCAACGGCTGGGTAAAGGCAATCTGGAAGCCGGCCAGCAGGTTGCTAATGGAGCGCTGCGCCGCAAAACCTACAATAACGCTGGCAATACCAGCTGAGGTGAGCAAGCCCGTGCCAATTTTCCGGACGGTAGCAAAGCTCATCAGGATAAGTGCTGTGGCCACAAAAATGATAAGTGTAACCACCAGCTTCTTCACGAACTGGAGCTGGGTAAACAGCTTGCGCACCCGCAAGTTATCGGCCTCGCCCAGGCGGTAATGATCCTCTACTAAATCCTGGATGACATCGACCGTTTTTACCAATCCCCAGGCAAAAGTGATGAGCAGGGCGGTTTCCACGAGTCGGCGCATTACCTCCAAGGGGCGAGCCTCAAGGTAGGTAAGCGGTAACATGAAGGAAAGCACCAGCACCGGGAAAAACCAGGCGCTAGGATGGCTCAGATGCCGCGCCACCGATTTGGTGAGCAGGATTGGCTCGCGCCGGTTATAGGCATCGAGCAACTCGAACATGGCGTATTTGAGCAGGCGCCCAGCTACCAGGCTGCCCGTGATTACGGCCAGAGGCTGCAGCCAAAAGCGAAGCTGTTCAGGGAGGTCAGTGAAAAATTCTAGCATGATAACGGCGGCGGAAAAAGCGTCGGCGCAAGGCAAAAAGAGCCTTTCTGTACCCCAAACAGCCCGCAAAGGTTAGGTAGCGGTGGCCTAGCGGGCGGCAAACCGAGCGCCGCGCCGCTGCAGCTCCTGTCGAGCCTGCGCGTAGCCTTCCGGTGAAATAGCCCGGGTAGCTTCCTCTAAAAACACTACCTCAAATCCTTCTTGTAGCGCATCCAGCGCTGAGAAATTCACGCAGAAGTCGGCGGCTAGGCCACAGAGGTGCACCTCCCGCACTCCGCGGCCGCGCAGGTAGTCGGCTAGGCCAGTGCTTTTGCGGTGTCCATTATCAAAGAAGCCGCTGTAGCTGTCAATTTCGGGGTTGGTACCCTTGCGAAATATGGCCTCGATGCGGTGCTGATCGAGGGCAGCGCTGAACTCGGCGCCGGGCGTAGTTTGCACGCAGTGGTCGGGCCAGAGAGTTTGAGGCAGGCCGTGCAAATCAATCTGCTCGAAGGGCTGGCGGCCAGGGTGCTGACTGGCAAAACTCTGGTGCGTAGCCGGGTGCCAATCTTGAGTGGCTACCACTAGTTCGTACTGTGGTTGAAGGGAGTTTACGAGGGGCAAAATTTCCTCACCGCCGGGTACGGCCAAGGAGCCACCGGGCAGAAAATCGTTCTGAATATCAATGAGCAGCAACGCGCGCATACGGAGGAAGTTAGGGTAGAAGGAGAGGGCTGGAATGCAAACATACGCGGGAGCAGGCTGCACCGCTTTGGAACAGTTTAAAAACACTGGAGGTTGATTATATACCTCCCCATGCTCCCTGCCTATGGTAATTCAGCAAATCATTTACATCAGTAGGTACCACCATACCCCTACGGAAGATCAGCTGACCGAGCTGCTCCGGCGGGCGCGGGCCCACAACCATGAGCTCCGAATTACGGGTATTCTGCTGTATGCATCGGGGCGGGTGCTGCAGGTGCTGGAAGGGCCGGAGCAGGCAGTGCGGGAGGTGTTTGCGGCCATTTCTCACGACCAGCGCCACCACCAGATTATGACATTGGCCGACATTAAGGTAGCAAGCCGGCAGTTTCCCGATTGGAGTATGGGCTTCAGCGTGGCCGAGCCCGCGGAATTCGAGCGCATTACGGGCTATGTAAACCCGGAAAAGCCGCTGTTTCCACTGCCGCGCGCCCACAACGCCAGCCCGGCCCTCATGCAACTACTGCTCAACTTTGTGGCTCTCCACCCTGTGCTGGCCTAGGCAGCGCCGGAAATAGTACCCGCGTTATTTCCTGCCTACCTTGCGCCCCACCGCTGCCTTTCTTGGCATGCGGTGGGCTTTTTTCTTTAGAATGCCATGAAGATTACGCGTTTCCTGTATCCGGCGCTGCTGTCCGGATGTATCTCCTTTTCCAGCTTAACCGCTCAGGCGCAGACTACGGCGGCCGTACCCCGACTCATTCCGGGTACCCACGTGGTGCTGGTGCCACCAGATGGCTTTGGGCCGGCCCCTGGCCTCACGGGGGTGCGGAAGGGTAGCGCCGCCATTCAGGTGTTTGATTTACCGGGCAGCAACTACTTCAAAAATGCCGCTTCCTTTGGCAAAGCACGGTTTGAGGCCCGCGGCATGAAGGTGCTGGAGTTTGAGGAGATGACGGTGCAGGGCTACCCCGCCCGGCTGGCGCGGATACAGAACTCGCCCACCCAGGAGTCGGCCCAGCTCATGTTCGGCGACTCCACGTTTGCCGTGCAGCTGGTAGGCGTGTACCCCGCTGCCGAAACTGCTACTGGCACGGCCATTCGGCAAGCCTTGTTGAGCGCCACCTATCAGAAAAATCTGGCCTCCGACCCCTTCGCCAAGGCAGTGTTTGCCTTCGATGAAAAGAAGTCGCCCTTCGCTTTCGCCAAAACCACCGCCAATCTCTACCTATACGCGTTGGGCGGCCAGAAAAAAGACGATTACGGCACGGAGCCCCTGCTGACGGTTACACCCTTGCCCTATAACCCCTCCCTAACCGCCGCCGACGTAAGCAACGAGCTGCTGGGTACCCTGAGCCGCTTTGGCTTCACGGGGTTCACGGCGCGCAAAATGTCCTCTACTAAAGTAAACGACCTGCTTACGTATGAGACGGAAGGGTTTGGGATGATGCAAGGCCAGCGGGTGCTGCTCTACCAGCAGGTAACTATCATTGGCAACACCGCCGTGGCCATGCAGGGCCTGGCCCGCCAAGACTACGAAACGGCGCTAGGCCAGTTCAAGTCCTTGACCCACACCATCACAGACCGCAAGAAGTAACCGGTTCGCGGTATGCAGCTCATTGTGTTTTGCGGGATACAGGCCACGGGCAAGTCTACCTTTTACCAGCAGCAGTTTTTCCATACCCACGTGCGCATCAGCAAAGACCTGCTACGCACCCGCAACCGGGAGCGTCGAATGCTAAGCCTGTGTCTGGAAACGCAAATGCCCTGCGTCATCGATAATACCAACCCCACGGCGGCCGAGCGGGCCGTGTACATTGCCCCGGCTAAGGCGGCTGGGTTCCGGGTGGTAGGCTACTTCTTTCAATCTGTGGCGGCGGAGGCCTTGGTGCGTAACCTGGAGCGCCCACCTGCCCGGCAAGTGCCCGAGGTGGGCATCAGGGCCACGCGCAACCGCCTAGAGTACCCCCAGTGGGCGGAGGGGTTTGATGAGCTATACTTTGTGCGGGTGGCTCCCAACCAGCAATTCATAATCAGCCCCTGGCAGGATGAAATTTGATGACCTCGACGCCCGGATGCGCGTCTTCGAAACTGCACACGATCATTGCGCCCTGCCTGGGCTTTATTTAGTAGCGCGCCTCGATGGCCGCGGATTCACGCGCCTGACCAAGGAAGTACACGCCTTCGAGGCACCCTTTGATGAGCGCATGCGCGACCTGATGGCCCAGACGGTGGTGCACCTGATGGGCTGCGGCTTTCGAGTAATATACGGCTACACCCAAAGCGACGAAATTTCCCTGCTGTTTCATCCGGCTGAGGGCACCTACGGGCGTAAGCTGCGCAAGTATACCTCCATTCTGGCCGGGGAAGCCTCGGCGCAATTCTCGGTACTGCTGGGCGCCATTGGCGTGTTCGACTGCCGGATTTCGCAGCTGCCGCGCGAGCAAGATGTGGTAGATTATTTCCGGTGGCGCCAGGAAGATGCTGGCCGCAATGCCCTGAATGCTCACTGCTACTGGCACCTGCGCAAGCAAGGCCACACGGTGGCCCAGGCAACCGGGCAGGTAAGAGGCCTACGCACCAGCGCCAAGCATGACTTGCTCTTCGAGCACGGCATCAACTTCAACAACCTGCCCCTGTGGCAAAAGCGCGGGCTGGGGGTATACCAAGAAAGCTACGAAAAGGAAGGGTTTGACCCCAAGCGGCAGCAAACCATCCTGACCCAGCGCCGCCGCTGGAAAACAGATTACGACTTGTCCCTAGGAGCAGACTACGAGAGCTTTATTAGGCAACTTCTGGCACAGGAGTCGGAATAAAGTGGCCCTAGGCCACTTCGCCTTTGAACGCAAATTCCCGCAGCTTTTCCCAGGGGCCGCCACGGTACGCCCACAGGTGTAGGCCTATGCCAGTTGCCTCGGAGGGAGCAAACTGCGCCGTCAGCTGCTCGTGCAAGGCGCGGGCGGCGGCTGGGTCTACCTTGTTTTGTACCGTAATGTGGGGCTTGAGGCGCTGCTGATCTTGGGGCGTGAGCCACGTCGCCCAGGTTGCCTGGAGTTGCTTGTGCACCTGCTGAAGCATGCTATTTTCGAGGTCGTAGGCCACCCCTCGACCCAGAAAGCGCAGCCCCGTTACGCGCAAGGGCAGCAAGGGCAAGGTACTGGTCAGCGCCTGTAAATCAGCTTCAATAGCTGGCCGCTCACTGGCCGGTAAATGATGAAACAAGGTTACGTGGGCCTGCAGGTAGTTGCGCTCTTTGGGGAAGTAGCGCTGCCGCAGGTCGTTGAAATGGGCCTGAGAGTCGGCATCCAGGGCGAGCGTGAGAATGAGCGGGGCAGAGTCGGGGGCGTGCATACAAGTTGGTCGGAAAGTCAACTATACGAGTAAGCGCGCTTCTGCGCCGCAAACCCTAGCAGAAGTGTATATTTCGCCATGCATACGCCGCCCGACTACCTCGCCCTAAACCGGGCCCTCTGGAACGCAAAAACCGAGCACCACCTCCAGTCGGAGTTTTATGATGTGGCCGGGTTTCGGGCAGGCCAATCTTCCCTGAATAGCATTGAGCTAGCATTGCTAGGCCAGGTGCAAGGGCTGCGCGTGCTGCACCTGCAGTGCCATTTCGGGCAGGATACCCTGTCGCTGGCCCGCCTCGGCGCTGAGGTAACGGGCGTAGACCTGTCGGACGAAGCCATCCGGGCCGCGCGCCAACTAGCCACAGACCTGCAACTGCCCGCCCAGTTCGTGTGCTGCGACGTATATAGCCTGCCCGAGCACCTATCCGACACTCACCTCTTCGATGTGGTGTACACCACCTATGGCGTGCTAGGTTGGCTGCCCGATCTGGACCAGTGGGCGGCACTGGTGGCGCGCTACCTCAAGCCCGGCGGCCGGCTGGTGCTGGTGGAGTTTCACCCGGTGGTATGGATGTTCAACGGCGCCTTTACAGAGGTACAGTACAGCTACTTCAACCGCGAAACCATTGAGGAAACGGAAACCGGCACCTACGCCGACCGTGCGGCCCCCATCACTACCACTTCGGTAAGCTGGAACCACAACCTGGCCGAGGTGGTTGGGAGCCTGCTCCGGCAGGGCCTGCAGTTGCAGGATTTTCAGGAGTACGACTACTCGCCCTACAATTGCTTTGCGAACATGGTAGAAAGTGCCCCCGGACGCTTCCAGATTGCTACGCTACCCGATAAACTGCCCCTGGTGTACTCAATAGTGGCGCAGCGGCCGGAGTAGGGCTAGGCCACTCCCGCTAGCTTGGGCGGGCCACGGAGCGTACGTGGTGCTCGTAGCTAAGCGGCTGGTGCCTTGCGGCCGTAAGTCTGCACCGCATGTTCTGTGATAGTCTGATCTTGCCTTGGTTCATCCACCTTTCCCTTCTCAAACGCTATGGCCTATACTTTACTCGTGCGGCACTGCGGGCAGTTGCTGACGTTGGCAGGCGGCCCCGCCGGCCGGCCGCTGGCTGGCCCCGCTATGAGCGCTTGGCGCATCATCAACGATGGCTACGTAGCCTGCGAAGGAGGCCAGATTGTAGCCGTAGGATCCATGCAGGAGCTGGACGTAACCCAGGTAACCGCTGGTACTGCTATTGTGGAGGGCCACGGCCGCGTAGTGATGCCGGGGCTGGTGGAATGTCACACTCACTTGGTATTCGGCGGCAACCGCTCCCACGAGTTCCAGCGCAAGCTCGCCGGCGAGTCGTACCTAGACATATTAGCCAGCGGTGGGGGCATTCTGAGCACGGTGCGTGCTACTCGCGCCGCCTCGGAAGAACACCTCCTCGCCAACGCTCTGCACCACCTCGCCGGGTTTCGGCACTACGGCGTTACAACGGTGGAGGCCAAGAGCGGCTATGGCCTAGACCGGGAAACGGAGCTAGGCCTGGTGCGGGTAGCGGGCACAGCGGGCCACCGGCAAGAGGTGCGAGTGGTCCGCACCTTCCTGGGTGCCCACGTAGTACCCCCGGAGTACAAAGGCCGCGGCGCTGACTACCTCCATTTTCTGGCAACGGAAGTGCTGCCTGCCCTGCATGGAGTGGCCGAGTTCGTGGATATCTTTTGCGAGGAAGGCGCCTTCTCGGTAGAAGAAGCCCAGGTGTACTTGCAAACCGCCAGAAAGCAGGGCTTCAAGCTCAAGATCCACGCCGAGCAGCTGCACGACCTGGGGGGCTGCGAAATGGCCGCGGCGCTGGGCGCCACCAGCATCGACCACTGCGACTACCTCTCACCCGAAGCCGCCGCCCGTATTGCCGAGCGCACTGCGGGCCAAACGGTGGCCGTGTTGCTACCCCTGGTGCCCCTGTTTCTGCGCCAGGAGAAGTACGCACCGGGCCGGCAGTTCATTGACGCTGGCCTGCCCGTGGCCGTCAGCACCGATTTTAACCCGGGGTCTTGTCCCAGCAAAAATCTGTGGCTGGCCCTCACCATGGCCTGCCTGAAAATGGGGCTGACTCCAATGGAGGCGCTGGCCGCCGTTACGCTTAATGCAGCCTGGGCCATTGGGCAGGAGCAGGAGTGCGGCAGCCTGGAGCCCGGTAAGCGCGCCGATATCTTGCTGCTCAAGGTGCCCACGTACGAAGAAGTACCCTACTGGCTCGGCGAAAATCCGGTGCACGAAGTCATTATTGGCGGCGTGCGGGTAGAGCGGCCAGAGTAAGCTGTATAAAAGCAGTACGGGTGGAACAGGCGGATTTTTGTCACCTGCCCCACCCGCGTGGGAGGAAATGAAGGCGGCTACAGAGTATTCAAGTCGACCCGAATCTCGTCGGGAGTAACTTCGCGCATTGTGGGGCTGAAGCGCTGATTGGCGGTTACGGTTCCGTCTTGGCGGCCGTAGTAGAGCTTGCCGTTAAGCGTCCGGATAACTGCCACGGCCACCGCAGAGCCACTTGGCACGCCGCCGGTGGTAAAGGTGTTGGGCGCTTTAAACTCACAGGCACGTAAGCTGCCATTCAGCTCCTTAAAGACCACGAATACCATGGTGTTATTCGCTGGGTCAATATTGGAGCCCTGCACGTCAACGGTTACCGAGACTGGGTTGGAAACGCCATAAAACCGGTCGCAGTTAAACCACCCAATACTGGAGTTGAACACTGTGCTGCTGATCGTGACCCGGAAGCCGTTGCCACTCTGACGGATGCTGGAGCCCTGGTCAAACACCGGAGCCCAGTTAAAGCAAACCGGACCGCTGCCCGAAAACAGCCGCATAGAATCGGGGCTTACTAAGTTGGGCGGGTTTTGCGTTTGAAACTGCAGGCTGGCCTGGGGCGCTAAACGCAACGAGCTATCCTTGGCCGGCTGCAGGTATACTTCACCTGCCGATTCTAGCAGCTGCCCAAACGAGGAGGTAGGCGTACCCGTCAGCACCATGTCGGCCTTGCTGAATACCTCGCGCACTTCCAGTTCTACGGGGCCCGTAACGGGGCCACCGCCTTGGCGCACGAAGGCATTGGCAGGAATTGTAATAACCGTCCCTTTTAACCCTGTAAACTGGTTTTGCCGGGTGGGGTCGTACGTGAAGAGCTGGGACTGAGCCCCTAACTGGCGGGTTAGCGCCTGTATAGAATCTGGGATGGTGGTGGGAGTAGTAGAACCATCTTCGCAGATGATAGTATCGAGGCCTTTTTCACAGCTACCCAGCACGGGTAAAGCCAGCAGGGCAGCGTAACGGACTAGTTGTTTAAGCGAATACATAGGACGAAAGGGTAAGGATAGAAGGGTTATTTCTTGGGTTCCAGATCAAAGGAGATGCCCGCCTGCACGCCCAAGCTCCAAGGGTGGCGGGTTGCCCGGCCCGAAGCAGGATCAGTAAGGGAGTTAAGGAAGTACTGGCCCTGGGGCCGCAGTGTGAGCCACTGGCCCGGCGCAAATTGGTAGTTTAGGAAGCCTCCCGCCGTAAGTACTAGGCTGATATTGCGGTAAGTGCCGGTGGCTGGGGCCGTAGTTTGGCTGCAGTTGCAGGCGCTGCCTTCGGTGGTACGCGTGCCGGTAAGCAGGCCTAGGTTGGCCCCACCCAGCGTGCCAATGCGCCAGCGCTGGTTGCCACCCAGCGTGTACTGCGCCAGCAGCGGAATATTCACGAAGCGGTACACGTCACGGAAATCGATGATGCGGCTGGCTTCGGCAGTAGTTTTCTGCAGCTGGTAGTGCAGGCGGTTCGCAAACTCGGCGTAGCCTAGGCCAGTTGAAAGAGTGAGCTGTTTGTTGAGCGCATACGAGGCCGTAACCTGCCCGCTGTAGCCCACGCTGGGACGTTCTAGGCGCTCAAGCTGCCGGGCACTGTCGCCGAGAGTCCGGTAGGTGAGGCTGGGGCCCGCTACCACCTGCACGCTCCAGTTTTTCAGGAGCTGCGCTTTGCGTGACCGATGCGGGCGCGGACGCTTCACCCGGTGTACCTCCGGCGCCTCCGCTGCTGGCAGAGCCGGACGAACCGTCAGCAAAGAAATTGGTTCGTTACTGAACTGCTGAGCAGTGCCTTCCCCATCAGGGCTGGCGTGCGGTGTGGCCACCGCTCCTGATGCACCCGAACGGGCAACCTCGCCACGACGCTCGTAGGCGGTCCGCCTGGTTCTCCGCCGATATGCTAATTGCTCATCTGGTACTTCAGCCGTGGTAGTTTCTGCTTGGGTACGCGCAGCTTTCCGGCCAAGCGCAGTAGTGTTTCCTGCTGACCTGCGCGTAGGAAGTAACAAGGCCAGGGCCGCGCGGCGTTTTCGGCGCGGGTTGGCTGTAGCTAGTACAGGTTCGGCATTACGGCCCAGGCGAGACCGATTCTCTGCGGAGTGGGAGTGGCCTACGAGACCCATCCGGCTGCTCAACGCAGGCTTAGGCATCTCACTTGCCATGGGAGTACTAGCAGTCGGGGCGGAACCGCCTTCAGTAGTGGAGCTTGCGGCTAGGCTACTTGGCGACTCATTTCGCACAACAGAGTTTGCCGTTGCATTGGCCGGTGATTCTACCGCAGGCTGATTAGCAGAGCTAGGCTTGGCACCTCCTAGTTGAGACTGGGAGGTGGCTGGTGAGATAGTTGTGGAGTGGCCTAGGCCAGTAGCTTGACGCCACAGGCGCGGACCCATGGTTAGCATAAGTACTGGCAAGCACAACAAGAGCAGCATTAATGCACTGCGCTTCCAGCGCCTGGGCTGTCGGGCGGGTACTTGCTGCCGGATGCCCGCCCACACCGCGTCGGGTGGGGCGCTGCCGTAGTCGGCGAGCTTGCGCCGGAGGTCTTCGTAGAGTTGTTCCGATTCGTTCTCAGTCATGGTACGGTGAGATAGTAGCCTGGAGGTGCAGCCGCTCTTCCAGCAGGCGACGGGCCCGCGACAGCTGCGACTTGCTGGTGCCTTCTGAAATGCCCAGCAGCTCGCCAATTTCTGCGTGGGTGTAGCCCTCAATAGCGTAGAGGTTCAGTACGGCCCGGTAGCCGGGTGGCAATGTGTTGATGAGCTGCACCAACTCGTCGGCTGAAAGCTGATCGAGGGGAGTACCACCGGGCTGCTGCAGGTCGGTAGCTTCTTCGCTGTCAACCTGGGTGCCGCGCAGCTGGTGCTGGTGCCAGAGGTTAAGCGAGGTAGTGACGGCAATGCGCCGCGCCCACGCCTCAAAGGGACCTTGACCCCGAAACTGATCGAGGCGGGTGAAAATCTTCACGAAGGTGAGCTGCAGGGCGTCTTCGGCTTCCGGGCGGGAGGGGCAGTAGCGCAAACACACCCCCATCAACTGGTAACTTAGGCGGTCGTAGAGGGCCCGCTGGGCAGCGGGTTTACCTCGGCGGCAGCCATCCAGTAGTGCGTCGAGAGAATCAGCCATAGGCAGCCCGAATAATAGAGATAGTAGGATTGTTCGCTAGCGTTCTGCACCCATGACCAGCCTCCTCCCGTCACCGTTGCGCGGGTATAGAAATAATTTCTAGTGGTCTATCGGCTAAAATTATTGCTGGCTATAAGGCCTCTAGCTAGTATTCCGGGGCCACATAGGCCACTGCTACCAAGAGGTGCAGCTGAACAGGTAATCAATATGTAAAACAGATAGCATCGACTACGATTAAACCGTACGAATAATTACCGCACAATATCTAGCTTCGCCAACCCGTCTGCAACTGCCAGTTGCGCCCACCTTACTGCTTTCTATGCTGCTGCCTATCTATCAGGTTGATGCCTTCACCGACCGGCCCTTTGCCGGCAACCCCGCCGCCGTGTGCCCCCTGGAAAGCTGGCTGCCCGCCGAAATCATGCAGGCCATTGCCGCCGAAAATAACCTCGCCGAGACGGCCTTCTTCGTGCCTAAAGGCGGCAATGAATACGAGCTGCGCTGGTTTACTCCGGCCGTAGAAGTGGAGCTGTGCGGCCACGCCACCTTGGCCTCGGCCCACGTGCTCTACAACCATCTGGGCTTCTCTGAAGCTGAAATCATCTTCCATTCCCGCAGCGGCCCCCTGCGCGTAAGTCAGGCCGGCGAAGGCCGCCTCACTCTCGACTTCCCCGCTAGGCCACCCAAACCCCTGGCCATCCACCCCAATGGCCTGCTCGACGGCCTCCGCGCCACGCCCCTGCAAATGCTGGCCGGTCCCGATTTGGTGTGCCTGTTTTCTACGGAGGCCGAGGTACGCGCCATTCAACCCGACATGGCCCACCTAGCCAAAGTGGAGTACCGCGCCGTCATCGTCACGGCTCCCGGCTCCGGTGGGGTTGATTTCGTGTCGCGTTTCTTCGGGCCCCGTGTAGGCGTGCCCGAAGACCCAGTAACCGGCTCGGCCCACACCACGCTGGTGCCGTACTGGGCCGAGCGCCTGAACAAAACCACCTTCCATGCCCGCCAGGTATCCCCCCGCGGCGGCGACCTGTGGTGCGAACTGCGCGGCGACCGGGTGCTGATGAGCGGCCACGCCGTAACCTACCTGCGAGGCGAGATTGAAGTGCCACTAGGGTAGGGGCCAGATGAAGGCCGCCACCCTCTCCAGACTACTGGCCTACGCGCTGGCAGCCGTGTGGCTCGTGAATGGGCTATACTGCAAAGTGCTGCACCTAGTGCCGCGGCACGAAGCTATTGTGGCTCGCATTCTGGGGCCAACATATGCCGCTCCGCTCACCCAGTTGATTGGGCTGGCTGAAATGGGTATGGCCGTTTGGGTGTTGAGTGGGCGGTATATCCGACTGAATGCCGCCGTGCAGATAGGGCTGGTGGCAATCATGAATGTGCTGGAGTTTTTTCTGGCGCCCGACTTACTGCTCTGGCACCGGATGAACAGTGTATTTGCTGCCCTGTTCATCGTGGTCATCTATATCTACGGCTTCGGGTTAACCTTGGGGCGCAAACAACTGCTATAGGGTGGCCTGGCTCAAGAATCATCCGTTTGCCGTAGAGGCCCTGCTGGCCAGAATTACCGTGGTGACCTTTGCGGCCCCTATTGCCAGCCTGCAACCCCTAATTCCGGAGTGCCTCACGCTCGATACCTTCGCCGACTCCTGGGGCTTTCTGGCGGTGGCCATGGTGCAAACAAGTGGCCTACGCCCGGCCGGATTGCCCGCCTGCCTAGGCCGCAACTTCTTTCTGATTGGCTACCGGGTGTTTGTGCGCTTTACTACCGCCGAAGGCAAGCGCCTGCGTGGCCTTTACATCCTGAAGTCGGAAACGGATAAGTGGCAGATGGAGTGGCTTGGCAATTTGTTCACCGGCTACCACTACGCCACCATTGATATTGAGCAGCGGCAAACAGCTAGTGGCCTACGCATCAGTTCCAACAAGGCCAGGCTGACCATTGAAGTGAGCACCGCCGCGGAGCCCTCGTTGCCGGAAGGCTCGCCGTTTGCTAGCTGGCAGCAGGCACGACGCTTCGCGGGGCCTCTCCCTTTCACCTTTTCTTATGAGCCCGAGCGTCAGCAGGTAACCATTGTAGAAGGCAAGCGGGAGGATTGGGTTCCTAGGCCAGTCTGCGTTGATAAAGCGCAGGTAGGGCTGTTGGAAGATCTGGGGCTCGAAGGCTTGCGGCTCGCCAGCGCCTTTACCATGGCCGACATTCCTTACCACTGGCAAAAGGGCCGGACGGAGCTATGGCACAGGTGAGAAAGCCCCTGCAAGGAGTAGGGAACATACTACGCTTTAACTGGCACTTCTACGCACTGGCGGCTGGCAGCATGGTGCTTGTAGGAGCAAGCAGGTATGTGTGGCCCGCGTGGGGACCCTGGGCGCTGCTACTACTGGCTGCCATCGGGGTCACTGTGGGGGTGTCCCTACTGGTCTCCTTCTACGTGTACGATGTTTCGAATCTATACAGCCTACAGTGGCTGCCCGAGCGGCTGCTTGCGCCAGCGGGCACGGTGGTAAACATCCATGCTGGGTTTGATGAAACCAGCGCGCTGTTGCAGCAGCGCTTTGAAAGCAGCCCGCTCGTTGTGCTCGATTTCTACGACCCGCAACTGCACACGGAAGTTTCTATCCGGCGCGCCCGGGCGGCTTATGCGGCGTATCCGGGCACCCAGCGCGTGCAAACGCACGCCTTGCCCCTGGCCGACAACAGCGCCGATTGTGTATTTCTGCTGCTGGCCGCGCACGAGGTACGCCACCCCCGGCAGCGAGAAGCATTTCTGCGGGAAGTGCACCGAGTGCTGCGTCCGGCCGGAAAGCTGGTAGTAGTTGAACACTTGCGGGACGCTGCCAATTTTGCCGCGTACACGGTGGGTTTCCTGCACTTTTATTCCCGTAAAACCTGGCAGCGGGCCTTCGCGGAGGCTGGTCTTACGCTTGCCGAGGAAAAGAAAATAACGCCGTTCGTGTCGGCCTTTATTCTGAAGCGAGATGGAAGCGCAGCTTGAGTTTATTGGGGCGGTGCAGGTGCTGCTGGCCCTACTGCACGTGGGCTTTCCGCGCTATTTTAAGTGGGCGCACGAGCTGAAATCGCTCAGCATGATCAACCGCCAGATGATGTACATCCACACGCTTTTTATTGGCCTTGTGGTGCTGCTGATGGGCCTGCTATGCTTGGGCTGTGCAACGGAGCTCGTTGATACCACGCTAGGGCGCAAGTTATGTTTGGGCCTGGCTGTTTTCTGGCTGGTTCGCCTGCTAGTGCAGTTTTTGGGGTACTCTCCGGAGCTATGGCGCGGGAAACGTTTTGAGTCTGTGGTTCACATTACGTTTTCGTGCCTGTGGGCTTACATGGCGGGGCTGTTTTGGCTGGTTTACTGGCAGTAAGCCCCCGGCGCCCCGCCGCGGTAGTTAGTGCAGGCCAGCTGTTAAAGCACGTGGGCCAGAAGTGTGGCTTGTCTATGTAGCAGGAAGTCTCCACCTTCACGTCCTCATTCTGTCAGCTGTTTCTGTCGATTATATATCTACTCAATGAAATTCTCTATGCATTACCGCCGGGCCGGCCTGCTGCTGGGCCTGTGGGCGCTACCGTTTTTGGGGCTTGCGCAAGCCGTCGACGTGCAACGACTGGTGAAGGAGGGCGTTGCACTGCACGACGCCGATAAGTTTGAGGCGGCCATTGCGAAATACCAGGAAGCACTTAAGCTAGACCCCGGCAACGTAATGGCCCGCACGGAAATGGCCCTCTCCTATAATTCTGCAGGCAAGTATACGGAGGCGGTAGACGTGTGCCGCGAGCTGGTAAAAAATCCCACCGGTCTCGATCCTACCGTGTACGTAACCTACGGCAACAGCCTCGATGATCTGAAGCGCTCCAAGGAGGCCGCCGCAGTGTACGAGGAGGGAATTAAGCGTTTCCCAACCAACGGTATGCTGCACTTCAACCTAGGCCTCACGCACTACCGCCTGGGCCAGCGGCCCGCTGCCATTACCGATTTGCAGCAGGCCGCCCGCCTCATGCCGCGCCATCCTAGCTCTCCGCTGTACCTGGGCACGTTTACGCTGGAGAGTGGCAACCGGGTGGCGGGCATACTGGAGGTGGCGCGCTTCCTGAGCCTTGAACCGCAAAGCCAGCGGGCTCCTAAGCAAGTAGCCCTGCTCGATCAGGCCATGCAGCAAGGCGTTTCTAAAGGCAATGGCAACAACATCACCATCAGTCTGGATGCTGGGGTGCTGAAAAATGCCGGCAAAAAGAAAGTAGAGCCCGACAGCTTTGGCCCTTCTGACATGATGCTGTCGATGATGACGGCTTTGGATTATGACGACAAAAACAAAGGAAAAACCAGCACCGCCCGCTTCGCGGAGAAATTTGCCAGCCTGTGCCAAAACCTGCAGGAAATGAGTGGTAAACGAAGCACCGGCTTCGTGTGGGAATATTATGTGCCCTATTTCGTGGCCATGGAGAAGGCCGGCCACGTTCCCGCGTTTGCCTACCTCATCCACTCCTCCATGCCCGACCAGCCCCACGTGCAACAATGGCTAGAGCAGCACCCCGATGAGGTAAAGGCTTTCCAAGAGTGGTCGGTGGCCTACGAGTGGACTAAGTAGCCTAAGCCTATCCGCGCACTTGCTCCCGGCCGTAGCCGTTGCGCTCAATCACCTGCTCTACAAACATGGCTTTGCCGGGCACCTGTAGCAAGGCTTCGTAGATAGCAGCTGGCACACCAGTGTAGCGCACTAGGCCACCGTGCCGGTACTCTATTTCCAAGGTTTGCGTATCAGCATCAAAGCCCACGGCTTTGAGAGAAGTAGAACGGATTGGCCGACGTTGCATAGTTATACAGTCTAGCGTGAGAACGCTACCAGAATTTCATTTTATCAGCTTCAACGCTTCGTAAAATTCTTTAGAGTCAACTCCTGTAGGTTGATGAGTCTGCCGGTCATATTTTACTTTGAGGGAGCCCTGCACGCTTCTAATAATGCCGCTTTTGTCTACAAAAAAAGTGGTTGGGTAGCCCGTGGTGAATTGGTCACAATAGTCTTTAGCTCCCACTAAATGGCGGAAAGTATACGGACGCTTCTTTAGAAAAGCCTGTACTTTTTCTTGGCTATCGAAGGTCACGGCTAAAAAGGCTACTCCACTCTGGGCTTGGTCCTGCTGAATCTGATTGAGGTAGGGCATTTCCACAATGCAGGGGCCACAGGACGTGAACCACAGATTGAGCACAACCTGCTTACCGAGTAAACTTTTAGAACTCACTTTGGCGCCTCGTAAGTCGGTCAAGGTGAAAGGAGGTAATGGCTGTCCGACCAGCGTTTGAAGTTTTTGCTTGTGCGCTAACTCGGCTGCGCGGGTAGGCGTACCACTCAGTATATACTCGTGAATAATTGTGTCTGGCCGCGTAATGGTATTTTTGATGCGAGCATGAAACTCAATACCGGCGAGCTTGGCCCGCTCATTCATTAGCTGAGCCAAGCTATCAACTTCCTTTACTGTCCATAGTCGGGGACTGTCCGCGTTTCGGTAGCGCACTACCTGGGCCTTCGCTGGTACATTCAATAGCAGCAGGGCTGCGAGACTAAGGCAAGGGAGGAGGCGCAGTAGCTTCATCGAGGTAAAATAATAATAGGTATAGTTCCCCTCAACCAAGGTACAGTAATACAGCTATAAAGCTGACAACTGCCCTAAGTACATTACAATACATTGCCATATAGGGCAGTTTGGTACGCACGGTAATGTGCGCCGACCAGTTCAGCCAAATTGTAAGCTACGCCGCAGGCTTCTTCTTGCTGGGGGTGGCTTTCTTGCCGGCCACGGGCGTAGCCAGCTTACTAGGGTTATCGGCTAAGAACTTGCCCCAGCTTTTGCCGCCGGCCTTCACGTTATTACCTTTCTGGTAGTGGTGGCACATGGCCACGGCTAGGGCGTCGGTGGCGTCGAGGAATTTGGGGGCTTCTTCCAGGGGCGGCAGTTGCAGGGTCTGGCGCAGCATGTGGGCCACCTGCTCTTTGGTGGCGTTGCCGGAGCCAGTGACCGACTGCTTTACTTTGGTGGGGGCGTACTCAACGTATGGGATCTGGCGGGAGAGGCAGGCGGCAATGGCTACACCCTGAGCCCGGCCCAGCTTGAGCATACTTTGCACGTTTACCCCAAAGAAGGGGGCCTCAATGGCCAACTCGTCGGGCAGGAACTCGTCGATGAGCTCCACCATCCGGTCGTAGATCTTCTTTAGCTTTACGGCGTGATTGGAGCCCAAGGCTTTCATATTAATCACATCGTACTGCAGCACGCGCACCCGCTGGCCTTGCACCTCGATGATGGCATAGCCCATGATCTGCGTGCCGGGGTCGACACCCATGATAACCTTGGGCAGTAAGTCGGTGGTGGCGAGAGGCAGAATCATGGCTATGTAGGCGTAGTAGGTCGTTCCGATAGGGGCTTACGCGGCTGTCGGCCGATAAACCAAAGTAGCTAACCGAACACCTATTTCCGCCGTTTTGCCCCCTGACCTTCTACAAAACTACGCCCAAAAGCCGGATAGTGCCGCTCGCCGGGGTGGGTTTGTGGTGGCGGGCAAGCTTCTTGTGACTCTGCTGACGCTGGGCTTGCTCTGGTACTCGGTGTTTCAGGATGCCGATACAGCTACGGCTTGGCGCGGCCTGCTTACCCGTACGCTAAGTGGAGAGGGGCGCCTGCCCATCTTGCTGGCTCTAGCCCTGATGCCCGCCAACTGGGGGCTAGAAGCGTGGAAGTGGTGGCGCCTGGCCCGGCACCTAGAGCCCGTTTCATTTCGGCGTAGCTTCCGGGCAGTGCTGGTGGGCCTGACCCTGGGCTTCGTAACTCCCAACCGTGTGGGCGACTACGCCGGCCGCATCATTGAGTTGAAAAGCCGTCGGCTTGATGCGCTGGGGGCCGTGTTTCTGGGGCGCTACTGTCAGCTGGTGGTAACGGTGCTGGCCGGCACGGCCGGGCTGCTGTACTTTGTGCTGCGCTTCTACCTGCATGGTTACCCTGCTACTGGCCTAGGCTTAGTGGTGGCAGTGGTGCTGGCTAACTTGGCCGTACTGCTGCCCCTGTACCGTTCACGGCTGCTGGTGGCGGCCGTGATGGCGGTGCGGCCGCTACGGCGGTTTCGGCGGTTCCTGAATGTTATGCCCACCTACCCAGCGCGGGCCCTTACGGCAGTATTGCTCATTTCGGGGTTACGCTACGCCGTGTTCTGCGTGCAATTTGGCTTGTTGCTAGTGGCCTACGGCGCACATGCGCCAGTAGGCCCCGGGGCGGCAGCCATTGCGGGCACTTTCCTGCTGAAATCGTTGGTGCCCTCGCTTAATGCTCTGGCCGATGTAGGGGTGCGAGAACTGTCGGCTACGCATTTGTTTGGGCTGCTGGGCGAGCCCGTGCTGCCCGTGCTAAGTGCCAGCATCAGCTTGTGGGTGGTAAATATTGCCTTGCCCAGCGCCGCCGGCCTGGGCTTTGTGCTGCGGCTGAAAGTGTTTCGCAAACGAGGCAAAAAGCCCCCAACGCCTAGTACACATGAGTAGCATACAGTGGGAGAGTGGCCTACTGCTAACGCAAGTGCTGGTGGCGGGTATATACTTCGGGCAGATGCTGCGGTACCGGCGCGCTTGGCTGGCACTACGTCCTCGTCAGCATGTGTTAACAGGTCAGGGCGCAGGTGAGACGAGCGAGCGGGAAGCACTGAACGATTATGTACAGCTCGTGTCTGGCAGCCCCTTAGTTACCAACTCCAAAGAACATTGCTCGCCCGCCAAATATGCCGTATCGGACCCGCATGGGGCTCAGCAGCTGGTTGCTCCCGCCTTTTCTATTCTGATTGCTGCGCGTAATGAAGCTGAGAACCTGCCGCACCTACTAGCAGATTTACGCCAGCAGCTCCCAGTGTCCGGTGGTATTGAGGTGTTGGTGGTGGATGATCATTCTACGGATGCCACCGCTGCCATCGTCCAGTCTGCTGTGTCCACCATGCCATTTCCAGTGCGACTTCTGCAACTGGCTCAGCTGCCTGGTGCTCGTACCGGTAAGAAAGCCGCGGTGCAAGCAGCCGTGCAGGCGGCGCAAGCACCTTGGGTTCTGCTCACTGATGCCGACTGCCGCGTGCCTACTGGCTGGGTGCAGGCCTATGCCTCCTTGGCTGCCAACCCCGCCGTGCAGTTTATTAGCGGCCCCGTGCTCCTGACCGGTACCGGCTGGCTGGCCACGCTCCAGGGACTCGAGCTGGCGGGCTTGGTTGGGGTGGGGGCTGCGTCGATAGGCCTGCAGCAGCCCACCATGTGCAATGGTGCTAACCTGGCCTACCGCCGCGCCGCGTTTGCTGCGGTAGAGGGATTCCGGGGCAATGAGGCCGTGCCCAGCGGCGACGACGAGTTTCTGCTGCACAAAATTCATGCGGCCTTCCCTGGCGGCGTACGGTTTCTACAGGAGCAGCAGGCCATTGTGCGCACGGCAGCTCAACCCACCTTGCGGCAGTTATTGTGGCAGCGGGTGCGCTGGGCCAGCAAATGGCGGCACTACCAAGCGGCGGCCCCCCAGCGGCTGGCCGTGCTGGTGCTGCTGGCTAACCTCACCTTCCCGATAGGCCTAGGCCTAGGCCTGTGGCTGAGCGGCGCCTCGGCGGGGTGGCTGGCTCCGCTGGTCTGGGGGCTGAAGCTGGCTGGGGACATGCTGTTTCTGCGGCCAGTATTGCAATTCCTCGGGCGCCCGCAGTGGGTGCGTTGGGTACCGGTGCTGCAACTAGCCTATGCCCCTTATGCGCTGGCTACGGGGCTGCTAGGGCTACGCGGTGGCTACGTCTGGAAAGGTCGCCAGACCTGATTTGAGGCGCGTTATTCTATGGGAGAAAATCCGGTGAAGAAATAGCTGAAAAAGGTTGGGTAGGTAGCGCTTGGGTACTACTTTTTGGCGAAAAGTTATCTGTATCACGTAGCCCCAATATCATGTCCAATCTCAGCTTAAAAGCAGTGTTTCCGTTGTTGGTTGTGTTGTTGATATTCTCAATTGGCGGAGTATTCTTCGCCGCTACTGGCCTGCTAGAGCCCTTCCCGATGGGAGAAACTGCGCAAAGCACTGTGCAGCCCGATTCACTTACTCAAGCCAGCACGGTTGGGCTTGATTCTACCACCCAAGCTGTAGCCATGACGCCCGAGCAAGCTGAAGCAGTAGCTGCCGGTGATGCGCTGTTTAAAGGCAATTGTGCCCAGTGCCACGCCGTGAATGACGTGGTTGTAGGCCCCGCGCTTATGGGCCTCGACAAGCGCCGGCCAGAAAGGTGGCTCCTAAGCTGGATTAAAAATTCCAGCAAAATGGTAGCCAGCGGCGACGAGTATGCCGTCAAAATCTTCAACCAGTACGGCAAGCAGCAGATGCCCAGCTTCCTGCTCTCTGATGCAGAAATTCGACAGATCCTGACTTACGCAAAGTCGCAGGAGGCGACAAGCGTCGCCGAGTATAGTAATGCCGTGGCGGTAGTCAAGTAACTGCCAATTGTGAAGAGGTGGCCTAGTGGCGTGTACTGCGGTGCAGCACGCTGCTAGGCCACTTTCTGCTGCCAAGGGTAGCCTTTTCAGCACGTACTGCTGATATTGAGGCGGGGCGTTTTACCTTTGCTTATCCTGCCATGCCCTTCTTCTGCCCGTGACCGACACCGAATTCGATATCCTCGACGAGCTATATTTCGTCAGCTCCTTCCCCGATCTGGTTGCCAAAACGCGCTTAGCGCCCGCTGAGCTCGAACGCCACCTGCGCAGCTTGCTGGAGCAAGACCTCATCCGCAGCTTCTGGCCCGACCCCGACACGGAACTGGCCTACGAGGAAAGCTCCTTCGGCGCCATCGTGCGCGACAGCTATTTCTTGGCCTCCAAAGAGGGCTTGTTGCAGCATAATACTCGCTAATTGTGGCCGTAGCTGCTCCTGTTTCGGCCGCTGTGGCCCCACCGCCAGCCCGCCCACCGGGCTATTATGTGCGGCAGCGGCTGCTAGGCAACCTGCCTGCCATGCTCGGGCTGGGGTTTATTGTGCTCTGCACGCTGGTGGCTGTACTGGGCTATTGGGTGCTGCCTGATAATTCTCCTAACGCCAACAATAGCCTGGTGGCCCTGCAAAAACAGGCGCCGGGCTTGCAAGTGAATATCTTGCGAATTCCGCTGCCAGATTCAGCGCGAAGCGCCGCTCAAGTAGGCATGCTAGGCCTGTGGTGGAGCGGACAACCACTGGCGTTTCGTGAGGTGCCTATCGAGGCCAATTACCGAACTACTACCGATTCGCTGTTTGTCCGACCGTTTCGGTCCTACCACACCGGTCGTGCCACGCCGGTAGCAGAGCAGGGCATTGCCTTGGCCAGCCTGACTAAGCAAACCCCCACTGCCAATACTCCCCAGGCCATTGCTGAGCAGGCCATCAGCTCCCGCACCTACTGGCTGGGCACTGATAAAGCTGGCCGCGACGAGTTGAGTCGGCTGTTGCTGGGTACGCGCATTTCTCTGGGTATCGGCCTGGTGGCTGTACTGATTTCTGTGGTGCTGGGTATGGCCATTGGGGCCGTGGCCGGCTACGTAGGCGGCTGGGTTGATAGCCTGCTGTTGGGCCTGATGACGGTAGTCTGGAGCATTCCGGGCATCATGCTGGTCATTGCCATTTCCCTGGCCCTCGACAGCAAAGGCGTCTGGACGTCGTTTGTGGCCGTAGGCCTTACTATGTGGGTTGATGTGGCCCGCGTGGTGCGGGGACAGATGCTGAGCCTGCGCGAAAAAACCTTCGTGGAAGCCGGTCGGGTGCTGGGGCTGCCACAGAGTCGGTTGATCTGGCGGCACTTACTGCCCAACATGACGGGCCCCCTAATTGTGTTAGCAACCAGTAACTTTGCAGCGGCTATCTTGCTGGAAGCGGGCCTGAGCTTTTTAGGCTTGGGCGTGCAGCCGCCGGCTCCTTCCTGGGGGCTGATGGTAAACGAAGGCTTCCAATTGCTGGGTACCGAGGCGGGGCTGTGGCTCACGTTGCTACCCGGCCTAGCCATCAGCCTGCTGGTGCTGAGCTTTAATCTGCTCGGTAACGGTCTGCGCGATGCCTACGATCCAAAAACGCCCGTAGGTTAGCCAAAGGTGAGATGGTGAATTTGTGCAGTAATGAGTTTGATAAGCAACCAGGAATCGGCATACCCTAACCTCCTGTGAACGTCAACCTTCGTACTGCTCAAATCCACCTTCTCACAACTTCACAACCTTACAACGTCACCTTTCATGTCTACCTCTCGCCCAATAAGCCCCGAGAAACGCCTGCTACTGAAGGAGCGTGAACTGGGAGCCTTGCTGGAAATTACGCAGGCCATCAACCTCGACCCAACGGAAAGTGCGCTGTATAAAATCTTTCAATTTACGCTGCTAGGCCAGCTGAACATCCGGCGGCTGGTGCTCTACGTGAAAGAGGAGGAGGCCTGGGAGTGCATGGTATCGTTCGGGGCGGGCCTGCCAGATTTCCGGACCGTGACGCTACCGGGAGCTATTCAGGAGGGGTGTACTGCCCTGCCGTGCCCCGTACAGCACTTTGGCCTGGGGCCCGTGTGGGAACAGCTGGAAACTGTAATTCCGGTGGTGCAGAATGGAAAAGTGCAGGCCTACGTGTTCATTGGCAATGTGCACGAAGACTACGCCAGTGAGGAAGCAACTAAGTTTCTGCAAACCCTGAGCAACATTCTCATTGGCGCCATTGAGAGCCGCCGCCTGGCCCGGCAGCGCGTAGCCGATGCTGCCATCCGGAAGGAAATTGAAATTGCCCAGGAAGTGCAAACCATGCTCTTCCCGCGCAAGCTGCCCAACGATGCCCATGTGGCCGTACAAGCCAGCTATGTGCCCCACACAGCCGTGGGCGGCGACTATTACGACGTAGTTAGCCTCGATGATAACCGGTTTCTGTTCTGCGTAGCCGATGTGTCGGGCAAGGGCGTGGCGGCTTCGTTGCTGATGTCGAACTTCCAGGCGGGCCTGCGCACCTTGTTGCGTCAGAAGGCCGACTTAGCCACGGTTGTTAACGAGCTGAATAACCTGATTTTCCGCAACGCCGGCGGCGACAAGTTTATCACTGTATTCTTCGGCCTGTACGACCGCAGCACCCACCATCTGCAGTACGTAAACGCGGGCCACAACGACCCGCTGCTCATACCCGATAATGGGCCCGTGCAACTGCTTAAGTCGGGTACTATTATGCTGGGCGTGATGGAGGAGCTACCTATGCTGCAGGTAGGAGAGGTGGTAGTGGCCCCTCGCACGCTGCTGCTCACCTACACCGATGGTCTGACGGAGGTATTTGATGCCAACCAGGAAGAGTTCGGGGAGGAAGGAGTGCTGCGCGTGTTACGCCACAACCGCTACGCTTCGCTACCCGTGGTGCACCGGGAACTGCTGCGCGAGATAGAGGCCTACAACACTAACGGCAACCGCTTTGCCGACGACGTGACCATCCTGAGCTGCCGGTTTAAGTAGCGAAGTGGCCTAGCCTTATGCCCAACGCCTCCCTTACCGACCTGCTGGCCCACATCAGAACGGAGCTAGAGCAGGCCTTTGCGCAGCTAGATGACTGGTTTGCCGCTCCGGCCGCCGCGCGCCACTTTCGGCCTGCTGATGGAGGCTGGACGGGTGACGAGATTCTGAAGCACACGGCCCTTACCAATCATTTCCTGCTGATTCTTATTGAGAAAGCCACCACGAAAGCCCTGCGTAACAGCGCTGGTCTTGACCTAGCTCAGGAGCTAGGCCAGTACCAGTTCAAGCAAACGTTATTGGAGGAAGTAGGGATAAGCCGCTCCTTTCCATGGGTGCGGCCCGAGCACATGGAGCCGCGCGGGCAAAAGTCGCCGGCTGAAGTGCAAACCCCGTTGCGGGAGCAACTGCAGCAATGCCTGCGTAGTCTCGCGCGCCTGCCCAATGGCGAAGGCGTGCTCTATCGCACCACCATGTCGGTGAATGGGCTCGGTAAGCTTGATGTGTACGAGTACCTTTATTTTCTGGCAAAGCACGCTAAGCGCCACGTAATGCAGCTCGCGCGCAACGCGGCGGAGTACCAGCAAGTTGCTAGCTAAGGGGAGGCCGGGTCTCAATTGTCAAGCCATCTTCCGGGTGTTGCTTCAGCCAGGTCCCCACCCGAATGAGCACAGCCAAGTTGAAGAAAAAGAACGAGCCGATTTTATCTACTTCCACCAACTCATTGAGTAATAAGTGGAACACGATAATGATGAAGCTGATACCGGTAGCTAATACCACGTAGCGGAGCTCAGAACGAGGCGCTGTGCGCTGGTAAAGGTGCTCAATCATCAGCAAGCTGATGCCCAGTAGAACGGCAAACAGCAGCATCCCCGGAAAGCCTTGCTCGGCCAGTAGCAGCAGAAAGTAGTTGTGCGTGGTGGAGCGCTCCGGGTTGTCACTCACGTAGGTGCGGAAGCTGCGCACGGTGTAGCGCTTATACTCTGGGTAGAAGGTGCTGGGGCCGCTACCTACCAGGGGTTTATCGGCGGTCATGCGGGCGGCAGCTACCCAGCGGTACACCCGTTCCATCCCCGACATATCCTGCAGCTTATACGTAGCCTCCAGGTGCTTACCGAAATCCTTGGCATTGAATACGGTTTTCTCGAAGTCGGGCGCGTAGAGCATGTAATTGTTCTCGCTGAGAAAATAGCCCGCACCTGCCAGCGTGCCTAACACTATGGCCACCAACAACAAGCGCATTTGTCGCCAGCGAATTACTATATAAAAGATACCTGCTACCGGCAGCGCCAAAATAGAAGCCCGGGTATAGGCTGTTAGCAGGCCAAACAGCAGCAGGCCAGTGGCCATGCGCCACAGCAAGCGCGGCAGCCCTGTGGCCTGACTAGCACCATACCAGGTAAACGGCAACAGCAAAGCCAGCACTGTAGCGTAGGTCACGTGGTTGCGGTAGAGCGGACCTACTGCCAGATTGATTGTATCGAAGGTGAAGCCGTGGGACGCGTGCCGCACTACTACTATCAAGACCGTGATGCAGGTGCCTATTACGTATAGGCGGGCTACTTGCCAAACCTGGGCCGGGCGCCGAACCAAGAGAAAAGTGCCTAAAATAAAAGGCGTTAGGTACCACACCTTCGCCAGAATATACTTGATAGACTTAGTGGAATCGACGGAGAAAAACGATGACGTGATTGACCACAACAGCATCAGCACCAACACCACTATTACTGGGTGCAGAAGTTCACGGGCGGGCAACTGTACTCGCCGCATCAGCAGCGTGGCAATAATGCACCCGGTAAGGGCCATCATTAGGGGTTCCGAGGGCACATCGAGGCTTAGGCCCCCCGGCACTGGCACCTCCCGCGAAAAGGCCAGCGTTAGAAATAGTAAGTAGTATAGCAGCGTCCAGTCAGTGAATACTACGAGCAGGCCTAGCGCCAGCACCACGGGCAGCAGGGCCAGCGGTGTTTGCAACAGCGCGCCCATAGCACCGCCCAGCATCAGCAGGAGCATAAACCCCACAAACAAGCGCTGACTAGGGTCGGTAGGACGAAGCCGGTTTAATAGCTCGCTCACGTAGTGGCTACTAAGGGGCGTTGGGTGCGTCGGTAAAGCTCGAGCAGCGTAATAACTACTACTGATAGGGCGAAAGTCAGGAACACCGACCCTACAATGATGAGCCAGCGCACAGGCTTGCTCTTGCGAGTGGCGGGGTATGCCTTCTGCACTACGTAGAGCGAGGAAATACGGGCCTTAATAGACAGCTCCGCCGTTTCATACTCGCCTTGGGCTTTCACCAGACGGTCCTGCAAGTCGGTCACGCGGGCCGTGAGCAGGTTCAGGGAGTCAATGCCGTTGATGTAGCTTTCTGCGTTAATCAGGTTGCCGCTACTGCTTTGGGTCAGGCCGCGAAGGGCCCGGCGTAGGCTCGATGATTTCGGCCCGCCGCCCCCTTGCTCGGCCAGGGCGCTCTGCGTTTCTACAATCTCGCGGGCCAGGTAGCTTTCCGTGTTCGTAGCTTTCTCCTGTTCATCTTGCTGAATGCGCTTCAGCGCCCGACGCAGGCCTTCTGTTTTTACAAACTGCCCTGTTTGGTTTAATTCACGCTCCAGTCGTACAATTTCCTTCGAGAGGTAGCGTGATTGTTGCTCCGGGCCAAAAATGCCGTAGCGGTGGCGTGCCTGCACTACCTGCTGGCGGGAGTGCTCATATTCTTTGTTCAGAAACTCGTAGCGCTGCTTATACAGGCCTAGCACATTGCGCCGGTTCTCCAGCGTCAGCTGCTGGTTGATGGAGTCAATAACGGCCACCATGGTGTTGGTGATGCGAGCCGCTAGTTGCTTGTCCTGGTCTTGAAACGTGAGTTCAATGACGTCGCGCTCATTGCGCACAATGTCCAGATTATCGCTGAACTCGCGTAGGGCGTCGGTATCGGCCTTGTCGTCGCCGGGAGTGCCCACGCCGTAGTGCTGGTACAGATTAAAACGCTTAAGCATCAGCTCGGCCACCGGCTGCGACTCGCCCACCGTGATAACACGGTCCAGGTCTTCGGTGCGGCCGCCTAGTTCCAGCTTTTGCCCTTCCACAATGCGGTCAGGGTCAGAGTTTTGCGGGTTAGTGGGGAAAAATACGGCCGTAGATTGGTAGATGTTGGGTAGCAAAAAGGCAACTAGGGTGCTGAGCACTAAGGCTAACACGAGCGCGGCCAACACCAAATTTTTCCAACGATTAATAATAGGCCACAGGCCTAGAAGAGAATACGGGCGCTCAGACATAATTAGGTATAGCCACTGACCCAGAAGTGGAAAGGCTGAATAGCAGCGGCGAGCAAAGATAGAGGAAAAATGCCCTCTGCCGAGCGCAAACCGTCCCGCAAGCCCGGCTGCTTTTTGCGTAGTTTTGTCCCCTGGCTAGCTCGTTGCTCGTGTGCAACTCCTCAGGCTTGGGCAGATTTTCTCAGTTAAGCGCGGACCGCATCAAACGTTTTTTCGGAAATATTAGCCTTGTCGTGCTGCTCAACCTGCTGGTAAAGCCAGGTTGGGTGGTGCTCGAAAATATTGTGCAAGACCAGCTAGGCCACGCGGCATTCGGGCTGTTCACGGCTCTATCGGCCCTAACGCTGGTCTTGGCAACCGTCTCCGACTTAGGCCTGACGCATTACAGTGTAAAGCGCGTAGCCGCCGACCCCGCGTTCTTGTCGGAGTACTTTCCTACTATCCTCCCGCTACGAGGGTGGCTAAACGTAGCGGCGCTGTTTGCCATGCTGGGCGTGGGGTGGGTGATTGGCTACCGAGGCTACCCGCTGCTGCTGTTGGGTGCTATTGGGATAAGCCTGTTATTGGCCCAGTACGGGCAGTTTTTGCGCGGTACGCTACAAGCCCACCAGCATTTCAACACCGATGCGGTGCTGTCGGTGTTTGAGAAGTTTCTGCTGCTAGGCCTGGTGCTAGTGCTGCTGCCGCTGGGACTTACGCTGGAGCGCTATGTCGGTATTCGAGTGGCGGCGGCCGTATTCACTACTGTGCTGCTCTATGGGCTGATGACGCGCCTGTTTGGGCGAGTGCGTTACAGCTGGCAGTGGGGGCAGGCCCGTACAGTGCTGCGCGAAACCGTTCCTTTTGCCATAATTACACTCCTGTATGGGGTAAACGAGCGGGTAGACATGGTGATGCTGGAACGCTTGGCCTCGCCCACAGAAGCGGGGTATTACGCCGGGGCCTACCGCTGGGTTGATGCCGTGATGATGTACATCTGGACGATTCTGCCGCTGTTTTTTGCCAAGTTTGCCGGGGCGGTGCACAGCCGTGACGAACAGCGTGACTTGCTCTGGTTTGGGCAGCGCGTGGTTACGCTACCCATGTTGCTGGTGTGCGCGTTTGTGCTGTTTCGGGGGGAGGTGCTGTTCTGGCAGTTCAAGCACAGCTCAGTGGCTGAGGTGGCCCGCATGACGTGGTGCCTCAAGATTTTGTTCGTGAATGTGCTGGTGCACTCCTTCTTCGCCCTCTATGCTTCCCTACTCAACAGCACCCGCTTCGTAAACACAGTAAGCTGGTTGGTGGCGGCTAGTGTGGCTCTCAACGTAGGCCTGAACGTGGTATTTCTGCCGCGTTTTGGCGCAGTAGCGGCGGCTTGGAATACGCTGTTTTGCGCAGTTTTCGTGTCCGGCTGCTATGTGTGGCTGGTGCAGCGCCGTGCTGAGGTGGCCGTACCCTGGAAAATAATGGCCAAGCTCGGGGGCATCTTTGGGCTGCTTTGCGCCGGTTGGTATGCCATGCAAACCTATCTGCAACTGCCGTGGCTAGTTGAGGCAATAGGGGCGGGTGTGCTGTTCGTGGCACTGGTGTTAAGCCTGCGCCTTGTGCGTCCCGCCGAACTTAAACAGCTGCGGCAACGCAAAACCGAATCGTAAAAACCGATATTTGCCCAGTCACCTCCTGGCAGGGCATGCCCGCGGCCCCTTTTGCGTCTCTATTCCTAGTACATGAATTCCCTTTTAAAGCAGCTTGATGAAGTCGAAGCCCTTGCCAACGCTACTAAATGGCGGCGCCTGCTGCATGCCCCGGGAAAATACCTGTACGCCATAGGATTCCGGCAGCTGGTGTACGCCCGTACCAAAAAGGGGCTCGTGAAACAGGTAGGCACCTTCTTTGGGGTGCCTATGCAAGTGGTACTGCCCGCCGGCACCGATATTTACTTGACAGGTGGCAAGTCGCATAGCTCCGAGATTCGTCTGGCGCGCTTCCTCATCAACACCCTGCAGCTCGGCGACACGTTTCTCGATGTAGGGGGGCACTTCGGGTATTTTGCGCTGCTGGCCTCGCGGCTGGTGGGGCCGGAGGGGAAGGTACTGGCCTACGAGGCATCACGAAGCACGTACGCCGTTCTGGCAGAAAATGTGAAAGGGCAGGCCAACATCCGGGCCATCAACCAAGCTGTTTCGGATAAGGCAGAAACGATTTCCTTCTATGAATTTCCCGTGCTCTACAACGAGTTCAACTCGATGGATGTGGCGCAGTTTGCGGAGGAGAAATGGTTTGCTGATTTCAAGCCGACCCGCATTGAAGTACCTGCCACCCGCATTGATGATATTCTGGCTTCCACTAAGACGCAGCCAGCTGTGATTAAAATTGATGTGGAAGGGGCTGAACTGAAAGTAATCGGCGGTGCTGCGGAAAGTTTGCGCCGCTTGCGCCCCTACGTGGTAATGGAGTATTTGGAGCCCAAGCGCCACAACGCTGAGCACCAAAAAGCCGTGGCCCTGCTGCAGGAGCTAGGCTATGCGGCGCACTCCCTTAATGCCCAAGGCCAGCCCGTACCGTGCCAAGACCTCAATGGTTTCTTGCAAGCGCACAGCTACGACTCCGACAACTTCGTGTTCATCAAGAAATAACGAAGGGTGAGAGCTGTGCTGGATGAGGGAGTTGGCTAGCGCTAAGCCAGTATAGGAGCAGCTACGTAGCACCACTGCGGAAAATGATGTAGTATTCTTGTGCCAGGAACTGGTTACGTATTTACCACCCGCCCCAATCTAGCTGTTTGGAAATAGCCGTCAATGTTCGTTTTCTGCTACCCGGCGACAAGCTGGAAGGCATTGGGCGCTTCACCTACGAAACGCTCCGGCACCTCGTGCAGCAGCACCCGGAGCACACGTTTCATTTCCTTTTCGACCGGGCCTACGATCCGCGGTACATCTTCGGCTCGAACGTAGTGCCCCATGTGCTGAGTCCGCCGGCCCGGCACCCGGTGCTGTGGGTGGCGTGGTTTGAAGGAGCTGTGGCCCGCTGGCTGCGCCGGCACCGCCCGGCTGTATTTCTAAGCCCCGATGGTTACACCACCCTGCGTACCCGCGTTCCCCGCGTAACCGTGCTCCACGATCTGGCCTTCGAACACTTCCCGCAGGATGTAGACCGGCTTACGCTTCGCTACTACCAGTTTTTTACGCCCCGGTTCGCCCAAGCTTCCGCGCGGTTAGTGGCGGTTTCTGATGCTACCCGCCAAGATATTGTGCGCACCTACGGCATTCCGGCCGGGAAAATCAGCGTCGTCTACAACGCGGCCGACGCGCAGTTCCGCCCGCAACCGGCGGCAGAGCAACAAGCCACCCGCGACCGATACAGTGCTGGCAAGCCGTATTTCCTGTTTGTGGGGGCGCTGCAGCCGCGCAAAAATTTGATTAACCTGCTGCGCGCCTTCGATCAGTTCAAACAACAAACGCAGGCGCCCACCAAGCTGTTGGTGGTGGGGCGCACCGCCTGGAAAGCAGGTCCCATTTTCGATGTGTATCGGGAAATGCAATTCCGCCACGATGTGCACCTCACTGGCCGCGTGACTGATGAGGAGCTGGTACAGCTATATGCGGCTGCGTATGCCACGGCCTACGTGCCGTATTTTGAGGGGTTCGGCATTCCTATCATTGAGGCCCAAGCCTGCGGCTCGCCAGTAATTACTTCCAATTGCAGCTCCATGCCCGAGGTGGCAGGCGGGGCGGCTCAACTAGTTGATCCCTTCCGGGCGGAATCTATTGCCGATGGGCTGCGCGCACTGTATCAGCAAGAAGAGTGGCGGCAAGAGCTGATAGCGCGAGGCTTCCGCAACGTGCAGCGCTTCTCCTGGGAGCAAAGTGCCACTGCCTTATGGCAGGTGCTAGAAACCGTATCTGCTAGCCGCTAAGAATAGCTTACCTGACCTTCGCTGAGCAGAGAAGTAGTGGCCTACGCTCTACCGAAACTGTGGGGTTGCGTACTTTGCAGCCGCCTGAGCTTGGCTTGGGCTAGTACGTAGCAGCTTCTTCCATTCTTTTAACCCCGTTGCTTCAGTGCGCTTATTCCGAATGCCGGCTCTGGTGCGGCGCTTGTTTCCGGGGTGCCTTTGGCAGATGCCCGCAACGTCGCCCCCTACGCTGTACCTAACCTTCGACGATGGGCCTATTCCCGAGGAAACCCCCTTTGTGCTCGATACGCTGGCGCAGTTTGGGGCCAAAGGCACGTTTTTCTGCGTGGGCGACAACGTGCGTCGTCATCCGGAGGTGGCCCGGCAAATTGTAGCGCAGGGGCACCGGTTGGCCAATCATACCTTTCATCACATCAGCGGCTGGAGCCATTCAAACGCGCATTACCTACAGGATGTAGCGGAGTGTCAGGCCCTGCTGAATGAGCTGCAGCCCCACCCTAGGCCACTGCTGCGCCCGCCCTATGGTCGCATCACCATTCCGTTGGCTCGGGCCCTAGAAGCTAGCCATCAGGTAATCATGTGGGATGTGCTTACCTATGACTACGACCGGAGCTACTCAGCCGAAGAGTGCCTGCGTAACGCTATCAGCAATACCCGTCCGGGGTCAATTGTTGTCTTTCATGATAGCTTGAAAGCCAGCCGCAACATGCGCTTCGTGCTACCGCGCTATCTGGCTCATTTCGCTGAGCAGGGTTACCAGTTTGCGCAGCTCTAAGGTCAGCGGAAATACCTGGAATATTCTGGCGTTCCACCCCGACCTTTACGCCCGATGCTGTTTTTTGCGCTCTACTTTCTGGGTTGGTTTGGGCTGTTGTTGTGTACCACGGTTCTGTTTGCTGGCCGACGGGGAAGTCAGCCGGGCCCGTTGCCGCAGCCTTTGCCGCGCGTTAGCATTCTTATTGCAGCCCGCAACGAAGCAGCCGCCATTAGCAGGTGCTTGCTGGCCATTCGGGCGTTGCGGTATCCGCCAGAGCTAATTGAAGTAGTACTCGGCGACGACGGCTCTACCGACGATACTGCTGCGTTGGCCCAAACGGCTATGGCGGGTTACGCGGGTACGTTCCGGGTGGTGCCCATTCAGGAAACGCTGGGCACGGCCCGCGGTAAAGCCAACGTGCTAGCCCACCTCACCCGCGCCGCTACAACTGAGTACTTCTTTATTACTGACGCCGATATTGCCGTGCCTCCGACCTGGTTACAGGGGTTGCTGGCCCATGCGCAGGCGGGGGTGGGCATCATCACGGGGCTGACGCTGGTGGAAGGGCCGCGCCTCTTCCACCGCATTCAAGGCCTCGATTGGCTGATGTCGCTGGGTATGGTGCAGGTAGTGACAGACCTGGGGCGCCCCGTTACGGCTATGGGCAACAACATGTTGATTACTCGCGCCGCCTACTGGGCCACTGGTGGCTACGAGCAGTTGCCATTTTCCGTAACCGAAGATTTTGAGCTGTTCAAGGCTGTTTTGCGGCAGGGCTACAGTTCCCGCAACCTGTTTCGGGCCGAAGTGCTGGCAGAATCACTACCCATGTACACCTGGCAGGGGCTGTTGCACCAGCGGCGCCGCTGGATGCGTGGGGTTGAGGGACTACCAGGGTGGCTGAAAGCTTGCTTGGTGTTGTACGGGTCTTTCTACGTGGTGCTGCTGGGGCTGGCCGGAGTAGTTGGGCCGGGTGTGGCGCTAGGGGTGTGGGGCCTGAAAATGCTGCTGCAGAGTGGCCTAGCCGTGCTGTGTTTCCGGCGGGTGGGCCGCCGCGCCCCACTGGCTCTTATTCCAGCGTATGAACTATACAGCCTCTTGCTCACGGGAATGCTAACGGTCTTCCGGGTGTTACCGCTCCGCTTCAATTGGAAGGGTCGGCAGTATCGCTAAAACAGGCTTCTCTTCTCGGCATTGCCGCCGTAAACGCACTATTTCACCACCTTTGCAGCCATGCAACTTTCTGATTCGCACGCGCACGTCTATTCCGAGCAGTTCAAGCCCGACCAAGACGATATGCTCCGCCGCGCCTTCGACGCCGGTGTCCTGACCATCTTCATGCCCAACATCGACCACACCAGCATTGATGCTATGCTGGAAGTGGAGGCCAAATATCCTACCAACTGCTTTGCCCAGATGGGCCTGCACCCCTGCCACGTTACGCGCAATTTTGAGAAGGAGCTGTACGAGGTAGAAACCTGGCTCAGCCGCCGCCCCTTTGCGGCGGTGGGGGAGTGCGGTATTGATTTGTACTGGGATAAAACGCACTTAGCCGAACAGCAAGAAGCGCTGCGCATTCAGGTGGACATGGCTAAGAAACACAATCTGCCCCTAGTGCTGCACACCCGCGACGCCTTCCGCGAAACTGCTGACATCATTTCTTCGTCCCAGGATGGTTCTCTACGCGGCGTGTTCCACTGTTTCTCCGGCTCAAAGGAAGAGGCAGAGGAAGTTATTAAGCTGGGGTTTAAGCTGGGCATTGGCGGTGTGGCTACCTTCAAAAACGGTGGCCTAGACAAAGTGCTGCCTGGCATTGAGCTAGAGCACCTTCTCCTGGAAACCGACTGCCCCTACCTGGCGCCTGTGCCGCACCGGGGTAAGCGCAATGAGCCCAGCTATCTGCCACTGGTGGCCCGCCGCGTAGCCGAACTGCTTGGCAAAGACGTGGAAGAAGTTGCCGAGGTAACTACTCGCAATACCTTGGCGCTATTTGGCGAACTGTCAGTGCCGCAAGGTCCGCAGCCCGCGTAGAGGCCTAGCGCATGTTCTTGTCCTGTTGAGTTGGCCGAGACATTTCGTAGGCCGCCGTTGAGGCTCACAGCCTAATGTTTATCTGCTGGTTAGATGACTTGCCCAGTTCGAGGGACTGCTCTATGCCGGTTGAGCTTGCGTATAGCTGCCGTTCTGTTTCTACCTTCACTGCTCAACTTACCGCCCACCCAACCCGCTTAAATTTGGCTGCTACCGCTGCGTCCTCCCCTGAACAAACCATTCTAGTCATTTATACCGGCGGCACGGTCGGGATGGCCTACAATAAATCTGGCGAGCTGGTGCCCATGAACTTCGACCAGATTCGGCGAAAAATGCCGGAGCTGCACCAACTCAACATGCAGGTCGACGTCCTGAACCTGGGGCCACCCATCGACTCATCCAACATTACAGTGGCCGACTGGCTGGCCTTGGCCGCTCTCATCCGCGACAACTACGCCCGCTACGACGGGTTTGTGGTGCTGCACGGTACCGATACCATGGCCTACTCGGCGGCGGCGTTGAGCTTCCTACTGGAGAATCTGGGCAAAGCAGTGGTATTTACCGGGGCACAAGTGCCAGTAGGGCGCATCCGAACCGATGCCCGCCGCAATCTGGTAACGGCCCTGGAAATGGCAGCAGCTCGCCACCCCATGGCCGATACCGTGCGCGTGCCAGAGGTGTGCGTGTTCTTTAACGAGTTGCTGATCAGAGGAAATCGGGCTAAAAAGGTGGAGAGTCAGCAGTACAATGCCTTCCGTAGCGAAAATTACCCTCCGCTCGGCCGGGCTGGCATTGAACTAGAGTTCAACGATAGGCAGATCCGGCCGCTACCCAGCGCCCCCCTGCACGTCCATTCCCACCTCGACGACCGGGTAACGATTGTGCGTCTGTTTCCGGGTCTTACTGAGCGCATACTGCGCGCCCAACTAGAGGTAAACGACCTACGAGGAGCCGTGCTCGAAACCTATGGCTCTGGCAATGCTCCCACTGCGCCGTGGTTTCTGCAATGCCTGCGTGAGGCTGCCGACCGAGGGGTATACCTGCTCAACGTGAGCCAGTGCGAAGAAGGGCGGGTGCTACAGGGGCGCTATGAAACCAGCGCTCATCTCAGTGGCCTAGGCATACTTGGGGGTGATGATATTACCGTGGAAGCGGCCGTTACCAAACTTATGTTCGTGCTAGGCCTCAACCAGAGCCCCGAAGTTACGCGCCGCCTAATAACCCAAGACCTGCGCGGCGAAATCACCTTAATCTAACACGATAGTGGCCTAGGGCTTGCGTATCCGAAAAATCGGGTGTTATTTTGCGCCACTTCCCCGCATCCTAGAGAGGTGTCCGAGTGGTCGAAGGAGCACGCCTGGAAAGTGTGTATGGGTCTCAAGCTCATCGAGGGTTCGAATCCCTTCCTCTCTGCAGTAAAGCCCGTTTCTGATTTAGAAACGGGCTTTTTTTGTACTGCTAATTGAGAATGCCAGTTGCCTGCTATACTGAGGTTTCGGTCATTTCGCGGGAGATGGTGTTAGCAGGTCGAGAAGGCGTAGGGGTAATTGGTAGCCGCACAATAAACTCGGTAAACTCGCCTTCCTGGGTTTCTACATTGAGGGTACCACGGTGGCCCTTCGTGATGATGTCGTAACTCAGCGACAGGCCTAAGCCTGTACCCTCGCCAGTGGGTTTGGTGGTGAAGAACGGCTCGAAGATGCGCTGTCGAACGTCTGTGGGTATGCCGTTGCCGTTGTCTCGCACCCGGATGCACACAGTATCGTCTGTTTGTTCAGTTTGAATACTGACCTGCGGTTCATAGCCTGAACCCAACAGGCGGCGTTTTTCGCTTACGGCGTAAAACGCGTTGGTCAGCAGATTCACCAGCACACGGGTCAGGTCTTGGGGTACTACCTGCAGACTGGGCAGGGGCGAGGCAAACTGGGTGTTGAGAGTGGCTTTAAAGTCTTTATTGGTAGCCTGCCAGCTGTAGTAGGCTAGGCGCAAGCACTCTTCGCAGAGGGCGTTGAGGTCGGTCAGTTGGGGCTGCCCGCTGCTGACGCGGGAGTGCTCTAGCATGCTCTTCACGATGCGGTCGGCACGGCGGCCGTGCTGATGAATGCTAAGCTGGTTCTGGGCCAGATCGTGTAGCAACTCCTCAATTGTGACCCGGCCTGCTACCGACAGAGATTCTTTTGCCAACTCTTCCTGCAACTCGGTGGTAAGCTCTACTCCGAGGTCAGAGAAATTAGTGATAAAGTTGAGCGGATTCTGAATTTCGTGGGCCACCCCGGCAGTTAACTGGCCTAAAGAGGCCAGCTTCTCGTGCTGCACCAACTGGGCTTGGGTAGCACGTAGCTCACGCAGTGCCTGATCAAGGTCGTCGCGGTGGGCGGCAATTTGGTGGTTGGTTTCGTTGAGGTGGTGGTTGATGCGCTGCTTCAGGAAGATGTTGCGCAGTAGTAAGCCTGCCAACAGCACTACCCCGGCTAAGCCCGCCAGTAGAGCATATAACTGTTGGCGCTGGCGCTCGGCTGTTTGAGCCTGTAGTTGCCGTGTTTTGCTGAGTAGGGCAATCTGAGCCTTTTTTCGATCCAGCTCGTAGCCGTAGCGTAAAGCATTGGTTGAGAGCTGCGTGTCTTCGCCGGAGAGCGTATCGTTGTAGGCCAGTTGCAGGTTGCGAAAGTGGTAGGCCTGCTCGAAGTTTTGCTGTTGGGCATAGGCCTGGGCCAGCAAGTCGGCGGCAGTGCGGATGTTGCCGTTGCTTTTAGTTTGCTGGCTGAGCTGTAAGGCGTGATGCGCTAGCTCAAGCACGCTATCTGTTTGGTTGGAGAGTAGGTAGGCACGGGCCAAGACTAGCTCCATCAGCGGCAGATTATATTCATCTTGGTTGGTGCGCACTAGCTGCCGGGCCCGCAGGCTATGCGCCAGCGCCTCGGGCTGGTTACCCTGTAAGCCGTACAGCTCCGCAAGGTTGGTTTCAAATCCTGCTTCGCCTTGATGGTCGCCTACTCGCTGGCTAAGTTGTAATGCCCGCTGAAAATATAGTAGGGCCTGGGGCCATCTTTTCAACCTTTTGTAACAGTTGCCAATGTCTCCTAACGTTGAAAGTACCAGCTGATCATCACCATTACGTTGCCCCATTTTTAAAGCGCCCCTGAGCAAGGGAAGGGCTTCGGTATAGTTGCCCATAGTATGGTACACATTGCCCATAATATAGCGCAGGCGCTCGGTGGTCACTTGGTCGCCGGCCCGTTCGGCCATGGGCAAGCCTTTTAGCGCTGCTGCCAATGAAGCGGCGGGCTTTTCCTGCAGCATGTAAACAGTGCTCAGTTGCAGCCATGCGCGTCCCTGACCTAGCACATCATGTCGGTCTACATATAGACGTTGAGCCTGCCGGGCATCACGGTGGGCTGCTTCAAAATCGTTTTGGCGGCGGTGTAGGTTACTCAAGGCCAGTAGGGCCAGCCCTTCTCCCGGCGGGTAGGCCAGCTGCCGAGCCAACCTCAGGGCCTCTTCATTTACCTGAGTTGCCTGGGGAGCATCTGAGTTCTTCAGTTCTTGCCCTAGGGCTAGTAGCCGTTGCACCCTGAGCACGTTGGGCCGAGTGTCAGCACGCAGCAAGTGGCGCAAACTATCGGCCGCGGGGGGCTGGGCTCCGGCAAACAACGGGAGCAGCAGGCTCAGAAACAGCACCATAAGTGTATGTTTCAATGGGGCAAAATAAATGGGCCTTAGCATGCCACTGAGAATAGTGCTCGGGGGCCTACCAGTTTGGGTTATGGATTACGCCGAGGGTTGTGTCGGTACCCTGGGCGGCATCTTTGCTAGGAAACGTTACGCTACCCAGAGTTAAATTCACATGAGCAGATTGGCTGCCTTCAGCATCGGTCACTGGGTAAATGTCTATCGTCTGGAGCTGGATTTTAGGCTTCGCCCCTAAGCTAAGGGCAATGCGGTACGCATTCTCAACCATGTTTACATCGGGCAGGTTGAGAAACAAATCATCCGTGCGCTGAGTAAGCAACTGGCTGTCGTCGGTGGCTATGATGTGCAACTCACCACCGTCGGGTAGCTGCAGAACCGCTTCATGGGGGCCGGCTGGGTTAGGCTCCCGGTTTAGTGCCACGCTGAAGTACTCAACTACGTTCGGCCATGTGGCCGTGGGTACGTAAAGGTACAGCACATTACTTCTAGTAATGGTAGGCTCAGAGGTAGAGGTAGTTGGGTTCATAGTAGCTATCTGGTTGTAAGTGAAAGATATAGATCTAATATAATGTAACTTATTGGATATATAACTTCATTATTTTAATACATGGCTAGTGAGCGTAGGTGTATCGCCTTATTTCTTGCTTAATGGAAGCAATACGCATAAGTACTGAAAGCTCTGCTGCGTTATCGGTTGGCATACAAGAGCCATACCCGCTGCCGAAGAGCTCGTTTGCTTGCTTCGGCAGCGGGTACAGTTTCAAGTAAAGCGCAGGTACTAGGGGTATAAATCACCAGTTTGGGTTGTGAATAAAACAGAAAAGTTGATCGTCTAAAAAATTTCTGGATTTGCCAATACCAACAATTGCTATAGTGGTGTCCACTTTGTTAGATGGACCTATCTTCTTTGGTTTTTGAACAGAGTAGGCCCCTTGGCTTATTGCTTTGTCATATAAGTCTTTAACCTCCTTTTCCCCATTCGAACCCTTTACAGGACGATATATTGGTTCATTCGCTTCCGTCAGTTCTTTTTCTTCTGCTCGAGTAAGTCGTAGCTCAGAGCTGGTATCGGCTGATACGAAAACCACTTCAGAATCACTCTGTACTCTTGGCTCCCCATATAGGTGAGTGAAGAACCGCACAACTTCCTCCCATTGTGCATACTGAATAGTGGCTTCGATTACATCGGGTGTGTTTTGCATACCGTAAGCTTGTTGAGTGAAATAATAACATAATATATAATTTGTATAAATTAAAATAAGAATTATTATATAAAATTAATGTTGTTACTAGCATTTCGACAGTCAGTAGCTAAAATAGGATGCTAGTGATGTTGCAGTGAGACTAAACCTAACGCAAAAGCCCCTCCCTGGCCAAGACCAGAGAAGGACTTTTGATTGGAGAGCAAATAGGCCTACCAATCGGTTACACCATTAGAAGCGGCTACTACAGGGCACCCTAAGGGTACTATTACTGCACCATCAATCTGCTAACATATTGCCGGCCCTGTGTGTCGGAGGCGCGCAACGTGTACAAACCAGGTGCTAGGCCACTCACGGCTACTTGCTGCGTGACCGTGAGGGTGGCCGTGCGTACGGAGTGGCCTAGTACGTCAGTCAAGTAGCTGCACGCGGCTGCCGGCCGCTAGGCCACGTACGTGCACGGCAGTAGTGGCGGGGTTGGGGTAGAGGCCTAGTGAAACCGGATGGCCAATTGAAGCAGACAGTACAGCGCTTCCCAGAGTCGCAATAAAACTTTCAGTAACAGTTGACGTGCTAAGTGTGATGTTGCTTAACGCACAGGTGCCTGCGAAATTCCCTAATAGGTGTATATCTCCCTTGGCATCAAGGCCTAAGTGCATTCCTGAGGAGGAACTAGTGCCCCCTGCCTGCTGCGTCTAAAGTATTTGGCCCTATTTGGAAAAAGAAGCCACAAGTACGTTGCGGGTGCCTGTGCTGCTAAGCGTGCCGGAGCCTACCTGAGCAGTATCTGTTAAGCTGCCCGTCACATAAGGATTGCCTCCACTATCTAAACTCACACTCACAAAGCGGTTGTTTCCGGAGCCCACAAGAGTTTGCACCCATTGCACTCCTCCTTGGGGCGGGCACTTCATCAGATAACCATCAGGACTACCATCGCCAGATAATGCGGTGATGCCAAAAGTAGCTGATCCGCTAAAACTGCACGGCGCGCTCCAGCACGTACTAGTCCTGGGTGGGGTTGTCGGTGGTGGAGTCGGGTCGGGGTACGCCTAATAGGTCGCAGAGATCTTGTAGAAACAGGCCGTAGTTGGCTCGCTCCGCACCGCCGACGGGTTTCCAGCGGGCTTCAAATTCGGGGTAAGTCACGAGTGATATAGTCCAGGTAGAAATTGGCCCCGGAAGATAAGTCGCCTAGGCGGTAAATAAATATGGATAGTGGCCTGCGATAAAAACTACAGACCAAAGGGAACTCCCCTCCTCGTCTAAGTAGGGAAACTACCTTTGGTCTGTAGTTTTAGCTCTAGTTTAAAAGTTGCTGCCCTTACCGATTCTGGCGTAGTAGTTTGGGCACGTTGCGCAGTACTAGTAGGGCCACTAGGCCACTCACGGCTACTAGCGGCACTACTGAGCCCCTGATAGGGCGGAAGCGAGACTTCCCATTGGCTATTTCAATGTATCCGATGGGAGTGAGGGCCACGCCAGCGCCGCCCCCAGAGCCCTCGCCCTCGTTGTTTTTAGAGCCGCCGCCCCCGCCAAAACCGTAAATGGAGCGTGCCACCGGAATCACTGTGATGCCGTCGCGTTCAACGGGAGTGCCGTAAATAGTCTGGGCTGTTGCCGAGAGGCCGAGCTGCTGAGCAAGGCGTTCAACCAGTGTAGAGGAAGGAGTAGCCGCAGAAGAAGATGTTTCCATAGAAAAGGATCCGGATGAAACCCGATAGTAGCCATTAAGTGGCATGGCAAGCGCGTTATTAGTCAGCAAAGCCACTGTGCTCATTATACGCATGTGCTGATTACGAGTGGCCTAGCGCTACTTCAAAGCCGAACTTTGAAAAGGTTAAGCGAAGAAAATTATTTTTTGGGGGCGGTCAGACTGGTAGGCATCAGCACCGAATCAATAGAGTGAACAACTCCGTTTTCGGCCACAATATCATCGTTCACAACCGTGCTGGTCATCCCCTTGGAGTCTTTTAGTGTAATGGTGCTTCCTTGACGCATCACGGTAAGTGTTTCACCCTGCACCGTCTGCAACTGTAGGCCATCTTTGAGGTTGGCAGCTAAGTAGCTGCCAGGCACTACATGATACGCAAGCAAGGCAGTGAGCTGGCTTTTGTTAGCAGGTTTGAGCAGTTCATCGAGCCGACCAGCCGGGAGCTTTTCAAAAGCAGCATTAGTAGGCGCGAAGACGGTGTACTTGGTAGTGCCAGTGGCGGCGCCTTCCAGACCCGCTGCCTTCACTGCCGACATCAGGGTAGTATGGTTGGGGGAGAGCCGCGACATTCCCAGTAAGTTGCCCCGAGCCTCTGCCGTCACCGGGTCACCGGTTTGAGCATAAGTCGCCGATATACCAGCCCCCAGGAGTAGGAAGCCACTGATCAGGATCGATGAAATGATTTTGCAGTGCGCCATACTTGCGAAATGTAAAAAGTTAATAGGTTGGTTACTACGTGGGTGTAGGGCGTGGGTTATCAGACTGGTCAGTAACGCGCAGCTAGTATAGAAGGCTTGGTAGCTGTAGAGATACATCTCAGCGATGAAGACGTACCAGAGCGGTTTCACATTACTTGACAAACAAGAAAAGCTGGTGACCAAGGCAACACTATGCCATAGGCCACCAGCTTACGCTAATAGTACCTGTACTTAACCTCGGGTCAGAGACATTTAATTACTTTAAGGCGTGGTTGAGTGGCTTACTCAATAACTAGGCGGGTACGAAACACCTGGTTACCGCTAGTGACAGAAACCACATAGCTACCTGAGGATACCTGAGCGGGTAATGGCACGGCTACAGGGGTAGTTCTACTGGCAACCACTTGTTGCTGCAGCACAACTTGGCCCGTGAGGTTAGTTATGGTCACCCGTAGGGGCTGTCCGGCCCAAGACGCTGCATCCAGCAATAGCTTAGAGCCGCGTCGGGCCGGATTAGGAAACAAACTCAGCGCTAACTCGCTAGCCGTAGTAGGTGCCACTACCACAACTGAACTATAGTGACTGGAACCATCCAGATCAACCTGCCGCAGACGGTAATAGGTGGGTTGCGTTACGTTATAGGTGTCGTTCCACGTGTACGCGCGGACCGTGGAGCTTTGGCCTGCCGCCGCTACCTTCGCTACACTGACGAACGTTTTACCATCGGTAGAGCGCTGAATCTCGAAGAAGGCGCTGTTGAGTTCCAAGGCCGTAGCCCACTGCACTAATACCTTGTTAGCGGCAGGTTTAGCCTGAAAGCGGATAAGCTCCACGGGGAGTGGGTTACTGGCACCGCCTCCCTGGGCACCAATATTGACCGGTGCGCCAGCGGGAGGCAGAGCAAATCCGTAAAGGTCATGCGCACCAAGGGTGAGCCCGAATAACGTTTGCAGGTCGAGGCCGGCCCCAAGCAGTGGGGAAGTGGCCTGCAGTTGATATGGCTTCCAACTGCTCAAGGAGCTGCCCACTCCCCAAGGGTTGGTGCCTCCCACACCTGGGGAAATAAATTTGGGGTCTGTATATAGGCCACTATTAGCACCATTCAGGCGTTCAGCCCCTGTATTGGCGCGCCATTCTTCTAGGCTGGAGAAAGTAGAAGACCACTGCCGCCACGAAGTAGGCGACCCGCTGCCCCAGTAGCAGTTCCCCTGAAATGTAACGCCACCACCCTGGTCCAACAACATAGGAACGCCGCCGGTAGTCTGGAAAACGTTGTTTCGAAGTGCCGTTTCTGTAATGCTAGGGCTGGCTACATACACTGCCACTGGAGAATAGCTCGTAGATGGGGCTAAGTAAACAGAGTTGTGGTAGATATTAGCACCCCGAATACCACCACCTGCCCCCGACGACCATAGCAGGATGCTGCTGCCATATTTGCGGGCATCATTCTCGCTAATATTATATCGGATGGTGAGATTCTCCATAGCCACTGGAGCACCATTATACTGAGCTAGCATAAGGCCAGGGCCATCGTTATCATGGGAGTAGTTGTACTGCAGCATTGAGTTGGTGCAGCCACCGTCCAGATCAAATCCACCTCCGTCAATAGTGCCAGAATGGTTGTGATGTGATTCACACTTCTGGATTATCAGGTCATTACACGCGTATGCCCAGATGCCAGCAGGTCCCGTATAAGAATGTTTACTAAGCCATCCGTTATTGTAAGCCTCACATTCCTCAATTACACCGCTATCTACGTTAGCCAAAACGATGCCGCTCCCAGTATTTCGATCTGTGACCGAATATAGACCAGAGTTATTATATGATTTGCAATTAGCTACGTACCAGTTGTGATGAGCGTGGAGTGTGGCGCCATAAGAGAAGATGCCCGTATCACCATTGTCGTGTGTTATCGTGTTTGTAATACGTACATCATCATAACCATATGCAAATCCCCAAAAACTTACGGCCGCACTATGGCTGCCAACAACTATGCCGTAAGACTGATAGCCACTAACTTCTAGGCTGTCAATTAAGATGTGCCGAAACGGAGTGGTAGTGGGAGTATTCTCCTCTCTATAAAAGAAAACCCCAGCGGCTTGGTTACTATCCCGGCCGGCTCCCATAAATTTCAACCGTCGTATTTCAATAGCATCGGTGTTAAAGGCTATGAAGCCTTGCTGTATTCCGCTACTAATGATAGCAGTTTCCTTGCCGTAGGAGCTGTAAACAATAGGTTTTTCTGGGGTGCCCCTCTCGTTAGCATCAATAGTGCCGGAGAAAGTTTGTGCTCCTTCAAAAAGAACCTTGTCACCAGGCTGCAGTACGGCTTGATTTACCCGATTAATGCTTTGCCAAGCAGTTTGCACTGAAGTACCGTCGTACGAATCATTACCGGATGGGCTTACGAAATATGTAGTTGCTAGCGCCGACTGGCCACTGCCCATAAAGCCACATATAAGAGGAAGCAGGCAAGTAAGAAATTTTTGCATAGTACTGATCGCAGAATAATTTGACTTATAAACAAATATACGTTATAATTATTGTATAAATAGTATAATTATATCGATTAGTCAGATGTTGATCTATACATATAACTCTAATAGGTTGGTGTCCAGATTATAGTAGACGGGTTGAGCCAGATAGTAACTGTAAAGGTCATGTATTGTAGCAAAAGCGTAGTCAGTGCATATAGTCGAAGGATAGCCGGTAATCACCTTATTGTTCAGTTCATTCTGGCTGAAAGTATAATGTTCTTCAACCTTTATAATTTCATTTGGTGAAGATTAGTATAGATATAATTATATATAATTAACCAAGTTGTAAAGAAGATTATTGCAGTTGGGTATTGCACGCTACACTGATTTAGAAGTAAGCAGTTGCAGTATTGAAGCCGCGTTTTAGATTTTGAGATTTATATAGCCCTGATTGAATGATCGTAGAAGCGGAAATTCTGCCGCAGAGCGTATAGTAATAGCTTGCAGATGCAGGTATTTCATAAGGTGTGAGGTTCAATTGCTTTACAATCAAGCCCGGACTAGACGTTATTAAAAGTAATGGGGGAGTAGGCCATTAGGCCGACTTTGCGCTAGTCATGTTCTAGCTCAAGGCACGCCGTTATGAGAAGAGTACTTTTGATTTGACTTATCTCGTTAAGCGATGAGAAGGGTAAACAAAAGCATTTGCCGAAGTCACGTTTTAGCAAAATCACTAGATTTGATTTCACTGCTTCCAACTTATCCTTCCCACTATACATGAAAAGTGTTACCCTACTGGCGCTTAGTGCCTCCGTGTTAGTACTGTCTACGTCATCAGTCCCTACGACCGCACCGCAGGGTTGGGAGCCACTGCTTGATAAGAAGCTCAGCAAGTGGCGCACGTATGAAAGCTACCGGCACCAGCTAGGCTACCGTGGCAAACAGCCCACTGATGCGCAAGGTGATGCCATCAAGCCCATTGGGTACGATAAAAACGAAGCAAACGTATTCTCAGTGGAAATGCAGCAGGGCGAACCAGTGCTGCGCATTAGTGGTGAAATCTATGGCTGCGTGTTCACCAAGCAAGATTTTACCAACTACGACCTGAAGCTGAAGGTGAAATGGGGCAGCAAAAAGTGGGTGCCCCGCCTCGACGAGCCACGTGACAGCGGTATCCTCTATAACAGTCAGGGCGAATGCGGAGTAGACTATTGGCACAGCTGGATGCTCAGCCAGGAGTTTCAGGTATCGGAGTATGAGCGGGGTAACGCCATGGGCGACTTCTGGTGCATCGCCAATTCCACCGCTGATATCAAAGCGGCTTATAATGCTACCAAAGACACCTTGCGGTTCAATCCTGCCGCTGCGCTCGTAACAATGGGTAATGGCCGCTCGGGCTTTTGCCAAGCTGCTGCAAATTATGAGTCGCCGGCCGGGCAGTGGACCGAGTTAGAACTCATCAACGTAAATGGCAAGAGCGTGCACATCGTGAATGGCCACGTGGTAATGGCTGTAGATAACTCTAGCTCCGTGGTAAATGGCCAGCGTCAGCCGCTCAAACAAGGTAAAATTCAGCTTCAGAGCGAGGCGGCCGAGGTGTATTACAAAGGCATCATGATCAAGCCTCTGGAGACTATGCCCGCGCAATACGCAGCATACTTCAAGTAGAGCAAGTAGGAAAGCGCTGCTTGCGTCTCGTTTTCGGGTAGAATTAACTACAGAGGCCTAGCACACGTGTGCTAGGCCTCTGTAGTTAAGTAAAAGGGGGAAGGTTGTAATAGCACTGACTGGCCTAGAACTTGTCGTTGTTTACCTCCAGCCAGTAGTTGTCGGGGTCTTGCAGATATACTTGCTGCACACCATCGGGGCGCGGGGTGGTTTGCTTGTCCTGGCCCTGCCAACTGCTGTAGCGCACCCCCTGGCTGTCGAGGTGCTTCAGGAAGGCGGGGAGGTTCTTCACGCTGAAAGCCAAGTGGCTATTCTTGTCCTGCTCCGTGACGCTGGCTGCGCCCTGAATAACGTGCAACTGGCTGTGCGGCCCAATGCGGAACCATACGTGTTTGCCGTCGTGGAAGGGCTCCGGAATCTCCTGTAGCTTCAGCACATTCTTGTAGAAATCAGTGCTCTTTTTCAGATCGAAGACGTAGAGCGCGATGTGGTTGATAGCAACGGGGCCCTGAGCTCGGGACGTACTAGTTAGGGCCATGGAAAGGAGGAACGCCAAGGCGAATAGGGGGAGTGTCTTTTTCATGTAGTAAGGAGGGAGAGTGGCCTAGCAATACCTGTTAAATAAACAGGAGCTGTAACCAGTTAAATCAGGCGATAGATATTAGAATTAGAGCGGAGCTGAATCAGCAGTAGCTAGGGTAGCATGTTGCGCCGAGCGCTAGCCTGTTTAGTGGCTGGCGGCATCGAGGCTGTTACTGATAAAGGCAAGGCGTTTGCCGTCGGGCGACCAGGAGGGCGTGTTTATGGTGCCTTGTCCGCCGTAGACGTAGGCAATGACTTTGGGCGTGCCACCGCCAATGGGCATGAGCCGCAAATACACGTGCTTATAGAACGGATGGTCGCCGGCGGGCACTTCATCTTTTAAAAAGGAAAGGAAAACAATCCACTTGCCATCGGGGGAAATGTGCGGAAACCAATCCTGAAAGTCGCCGGTGGTGACGACCTGCTGCTGGCTGCCATCGGCTTTCATTCGCCAGATTTGCATGGTGCCGGTGCGGTTAGAGTTGAAGTAAATAAACTGACCATCGGGTGTGTATTCGGCGCCGTCGTCGAGCCCGGGAGCAGTAGTTAGCCGCACCTCCGGGCCCCCGGCCGCCGGTACCCGGTAAATGTCGAAGTCGTTGTTGCGCTGCCCGGTAAAGAGCAGGTGTTGGCCGTCGGGTGTCCAGCTGTGCAGGTAAGAAGGGCCACGGGGTGTGATTTGTGTGGGAGTGCCCCCGGCCACCGGAACCGTGTACACAATGGAGCCGCCCAACTGATCGACGCCGCTGCTGAGGCCTAGCATCTTGCCATCGAAGGAAAGCACGTGGTCGTTGTTGTTGTTGCGAACCTCGCCGGTTGGAATCTCCTGCACCTGCCGGGTGGCCAAGCTAAAGTTGTACATCAGCCCCTCACTATTGTAAATCAGGTGCTGCCCGTCGCGCGTCCAGTTTGGGGCCTGCAATGACTTTAGAGAACTGTAGATGATTTCTCGGTTGCCCGTGGCTACCTCCAGCACCTCTAGGTGGCTGCCCAGGTACTGGCGGTACTGCACCAGCTTATCGGGTGCCGGCACCACCACCCGCACATCCCGGAAAGTGCCAATGGCAGTGGTGCCCGGCTGATCAGACTCTGCGAACAGGCCTACGTACACTTCCTCGCCAAGCTCAAGGCGGGTAGTTTGCGCCACCACAAAAGGCTGCCCAAACTGGGCTACGCGCATGGTGAAGGTGGTACCTGTACGCTCGAGCTGCAGCACCGTAGCCTGGGGCACGCTTGAGCGGATATGCTGTGGAGCGGCGCCAGCCGTGGAGCGGTAGCGCAGCGTTGTGGCGCCGTTGCCCTGCGTGGCAAGAGCCACCTGGGGCGCCCCAGGCTCAAGGCTCTTGCGAACGAGCCAGCCGAGGCTTTGATGTGAGTCGGCCTTGCCGGAGGCAGCGAAGCTGATGCGGGCGTAGAGCAGAAAGTCGCCGCCAAGCTTTTTATAGGCGTATTGCATGGCCGGGGCATCGGCTTTGGTGCGCGGCCCGGCGCTGGTAATTGCGTAAACCTGGGAGGCTGGAGTGAAAGTGGCAGTACCCGGTTTGGCTGCGTTGCCGATGCTCTGCTGGGCGGTAAACACACCTAATTGCTGCCCATTTGCACCTACTGCGAGTAGCGTTGCAAGACAGGTTAGTAAGATGGAGCTGCTAGAAAATCTCATAAGTAACGTAAAGCACTGCGGGAGGGAGAGCACGCGATAGGCCAGACAAGAAAGGAACCGTTAAAACCTTATAGCACCGGTAAGTAACGCTACCCGCTGCAATCAAGCACTATCTGGTTAGTAAGATGTCGTAACCCTCAAATGGGCTACCGCCGCAGTGCATCTCGAAAAACAGGCCTAGCGCTAACTGAGGGCGGATAATATACCCATCTGGCTGACAACGTTGCCGGGAACGATTGCATAAATAAAACGGCTGGCCATTCTGTATTTAAGCCATAATAGTTTCAGCTTAATGTAAAAGGTGGGTTAGTAGGCCAGTAGATCAGGCATCCTTGGGTGCCCCGGAGGCGCGGCTGGCCTAGGCCTCCCATCGTCATGCTCTGTTCCTTTCCTAAATTCCCATGCATCGTAGAAAATTTATTCAGCAAACCGGGGCTGTGCTGGCAGGTACCCTTCTCGCCGATACTGTACTGGCCTCGGCCATTGCAGGCACTAAAACCCGCGTGGCCATGGTGGGTACGGGCCACCGGGGCCTGGGCATGTGGGGTACGCCCGTGCTCAAGGAGTTCAACGGCCAGGTTGAGTTCGTAGGCCTCTGCGACAAGAACCCCGGCCGGCTGGCCACGGGCAAAAAGATGCTGGGTGTGAAGTGCCCTACCTTCACCGACTTCGATCAGATGATGAAGCAGACCAAGCCCGATCTGCTCATCGTGACTACAGTGGATGCCACCCACAGTGAGTTCATCATTAAAGGGATGGAGTACGGGGCGAACATCATCACGGAGAAGCCCATGACTACCGATGAGCAGCAGTGCGAGGCTATTCTGGCGGCCGAGCAGCGCACGGGTAAAAACGTGAAGGTGACGTTCAACTATCGCTACTCTCCGCACCGCCAGAAGATTTATGAGCTGCTGCGCAGCGGCGTAATCGGGGACATTACCTCCGCCGATTTCCACTGGTACCTCGATGTACACCACGGCGCCGACTATTTCCGGCGCTGGCACCGGCTGCGCCAGAACAGTGGCTCTCTGCTAGTGCATAAAGCCTCCCACCACTTCGATCTGCTGAACTGGTGGCTGGAATCGGACCCGGAAGTGGTGTACGGCAACGGGCAACTGAACTTCTACGGTAAGAACAACCCCTTCCGCTACACCCACTGTCGGCCGTGCCCGCACAAAGACAAGTGCCAGTTTTACTGGGATATCACCAAAGACGAGCGCCTAACCAAGCTCTACGTCGATAACGAGAAGTACGATGGCTACCACCGCGACGGCTGCGTGTGGCGCGAAGACATTGACATCTTCGATAAGATGGCCGTGCAGATTAAGTACGCCAATAACGTGCAGGTAAGCTATTCGCTCACTGCCTACTCGCCCTACGAGGGCTACCGCATTTCCTTCAATGGCACAAAAGGCAAAATTGATGCGTGGATTAAGGAGAAGCAGCCCTGGGAAGCTGAGCCCTTCGACGAGATTCAGGTGACTACCAACTTCGGCAAGCGGGAGCTAATCCAAATTTCGAACACTGAGGAAGGCCACGGTGGGGGAGACGTGCGCTTACGCAAGCAAATTTTCGCCCCCGATGGCCGCGACCCGTACCGGCAGGCTGCCAAAAGCCGTGATGGGGCACTGGCAATTCTCGTTGGTATTGCCGCCCGCAAAAGCATTGACACCGGCAAGCCCATTAACATAGCGGACCTTACTTCCCTGAAACCCCAACCCCAGCGAGTGTGAGCACTAGGCCAGTAGAAAGGTGAGGTGTAACGGGTGACTATGGGTGCCTTGCCATCAGGTGCTACTAAATCGGCGCAAGCTGTCTGAGGTACTTATAGCCTGCGTCTGCCCGGAGTAATTTGGGCAGACGTTTTTGTGCATATGCCAAGTGAGAAGTGAGCAATAGAACTTCGCGTGACTGCGCTGTTCATATTCTGGCGGATTTCCGCTAGTCTGGGCGGCAGCTAAGCTTTGGGGTGGCCTAAAGCGGAGAGGAAAATTGTTGGGCCTAGCTCGTCTGTTTAGGAGCATTGCCCAGTATACAGAGGGCGCTTTATACGCTGAGAGGCTAGCCTGTAGCCAGTGATGTGCGTTTTAGCGGAAGAGTTTGCTACATTAACCCGTTAGAACTACGCAATAGCGCTCTAGGCCTCCTACCGGGCAGTCTGCTGGGCTGCTCCTCGACCTGCTTTCACTCCTACCCACCAGGCATGCAAGACAACACAGTATATGTAGTTATGGGCGTATCCGGCAGCGGAAAAACTACCGTGGGCCAGTTGCTGGCCGAGCGGCTAGGCCTCCCATTTCATGATGCCGATGACTTTCACTCGGCGGCCAACATTGCCAAGATGCGTGGTGGCACACCCCTAACCGACGATGACCGCAAGGAGTGGTTAAACCAGCTGGCGGCTAGCATTCGGGAGTGGAGCCACACTGCTGGGGCCGTGCTGGCTTGCTCCGCGCTCAAAGAAAAATACCGGCAGCAATTCAATGAGGCCGCTACGCACCCCATTCAGTGGGTGTTTCTGGATGGCTCTGAGGAGTTGCTGAGCGAGCGGCTCCGGGCCCGCAAAGGCCATTACATGACCCAGCAACTGTTGGCTTCGCAGCTGAGTACCCTAGAGCCCCCAACCTATGGCCTGCGGCTGCCGCTTGCCCCGGAGCTCACTCCCCACGACTTGGTTAATCAGATTGTAGCAGCTAGTTCAGCGGAGCAGCTTGCATGACCCTACTCATCGTTCTGCTCGCCGTACTCGCGTTAATTGGCCTCATCAGCTGGGGCAAGGTCAATGCCTTTTTGGCGTTTTTGCTGGTTACCCTGGGGGCCGGCTTTGCTCTAGGCCTGTCGCCGCAGCAGCTAATGGCGGCCGTATATAAAGGTCTTGGCGATACGCTGGGCTCGGTGCTGATTGTGATTGTGCTGGGGGCCATGCTGGGCAAAATAGTAGCCGAAAGTGGTGCTGCACAGCAAATTGCCTCCGTCCTGATTCGAGCTTTTGGTACCCGCTCCATCCAATGGACGATGATGGTAACGGGCTTTATCATTGGCATTCCCCTGTTCTACAATGTGGGCTTTGTGCTGATGATTCCGCTGATATTTTCGGTGGTGTATAAGTACCGCTTGCCGGCCGTGTACGTAGGCCTCCCCATGCTGGCAGCCCTCTCAGTGATGCACGGTTTTCTGCCGCCGCACCCGTCGCCCACGGCACTAGTCGCGCAGTTTCACGCCAATATGGGCCTGACCTTCGTGTATGGGCTGCTGATTGCCATTCCGGCCATTGTGCTGGCGGGCCCCGTGTACGGGCTCACTCTCCGGGGCATCGTCTCGGTGCCACTGGCGAGCTTCGTGTCCGAAGCCTTGCCCGAAACTGCCTTACCAGGGCGCCTCAACAGCTTTCTGTCGTCGTTGCTGCCGGTGCTGCTGCTGGTAGTGGTGCTGGGCCTGCAGGCTGTGTTGCCAGCAGGAGGGCCACTAGCGCCGGCGCTGGCCTTTCTCGCCGAGCCCTCGGTGGTTATGCTGGTATCGGTGCTGGTGGCCACTTTCACGCTGGGCACTGGCCTAGGCAAACCCATGGCAGCCGTAATGGATGCCTACTCGGCTTCGGTGAAGGACGTAGCGCTTATTCTGCTCATTATTGGCGGGGCGGGTGCCCTCAAAGAGGTATTGGTAGCCAGTGGCGTAAGTCAGGAAATTGCTCAGGCTCTGCAGAGCACTGGTTTGCCGCCTCTGCTGCTGGGCTGGCTGATTGCGGCGGCCATCCGGGTGTGCCTGGGCTCCGCTACTATTGCGGGCCTCACGGCCGCGGGCGTTATGCTGCCCACCATGGCAGAGTCGCACGCCAACCCCAACCTTATGGTGCTGGCCATTGGTGCGGGCAGCTTGCTCCTGTCGCACTTCAACGATGCCGGCTTCTGGCTCTTCAAGGAGTATTTTAACCTCTCCGCCAAAGACACGCTACGTTCCTGGACGATGATGGAAACCATCGTATCGGTGGTGGGGCTCCTGGGCGTGCTGCTCCTGAACTGGGCTCTGCCGCTGCTAGGCCAGTAGGGGAGAAGCAACTAGTATAGTGAGTAAAGCTAGACCACTGGCAAAGAGTTAGAGAGCAAGAACGGCACCGTCTTCTAAGGCTTTTTGATAATTCTCCCGGTCAAACTCATACAGATAGGGGGAGCGGTGCGGCCCAATTTTGCGCTGCTCATCTAGCTGCCGGATAAGCCCCAGCGTGAGTAGCTTCTTGCGAAAATTACGACGGTCAAACTGCCGCCCCAGAATGGTTTCGTAGAGGGCGTGAATTTCGGGCAGCGTGAACTTGTCGGCCAGCAGGTTATAGCCAATGGGCTGCTGATAAATCTGGGCCCGCAGGGTCATAAGGGCCTTCTGCACAATCTCGTTGTGGTCGTAATCCAGGGTCGGAATTTCCGAAACCTCCTGCCAGCAGTATTCATCCACCAGCAGCTCCGGGTTTACCACCACGTTCAGGTAGTCGACTAAGGCGTAATACCCAATGGATAGGGTGCGCTCAGAAAGCCAGTGGTTCTCGCCTATGGCTACGCCCACCTTGGAGTAGGTTGTGTTATGGGTTTCCTGCGTCTTGATCTTGTTCATCCGGGTGGCGCTGTCGCCGAACACGTAGAACTGCTGCAGGAACAAATTAGAGAGCTGGGTCTTCTCGGCCAAAATGCGGTGGGCTGCTTCCGTTAGGGCTTCATCACGAGCAATATACCCGCCGGGTAAGCTCCAATTATCGTGGCCGTGGTGCCGAATCAGCAAAATTTTTAGCTGATGCGCATGGTACCCAAAAATGACGCAATCGATGGAGAGATGCGGTAAATAGCGCTCGTGGCCATGATGAACGAAGTCCAGAACTTCTTGGCGGGTGTTCATGAGTAGAAATTTTTATTGTGTAGAATGTACGTATTACCGAAAAGTGTTTACATTTATTCCGTCGATAATACAGAATGACATTCCTGAGCCCCGAAAGGATGCAATTTCTGTATTAAAAACATTATTACCTGATCTACCTGCCCTTCCTTCCCACCGCATTATCAGTAAGTAAATGGAGAAGCATTTCTCGTTAGCCATAGAGCTATTCCTAGGTAGCGTAGCCCATCAATTCTAGTTACGCTTTCCAACACCTATATCGATTGCGGCAGCCCTGCTTTTTTCATTAGGCTGCATCCTGCTCTAGTTCCGTTCGCGTCCGCACACCCGCACTGAGTACATCACTTTCTTACCTGCTCTGACCTAAGCAGTCAGGCTCGCCTATTTGCAATTCCGGCCACTCCCCAGGTGGCTCGCAAGCTCACTATTGCCTTGCGTTTTTATAAAATGTTGGTTATCAGTGTTTTGTAAAAATGCAATGTTGCAAGTCACTGTTTCGGTACAGGTTCTCCCCGAAGTCAGGCAGACGGCCAGGCGCGCAGTAAGAATCTTCAGATGGCTTCTCTGCTAGTACGCCACTAGCATTAAGTATTCCCACAGTACCTCATCATAATCCCACTTCTATGAGTACACTTCCTTACAAAAAGCTACTGTTGCGAAGTGCTGCGCTGGTTACGGCCGGCAGCCTGCAATCGTTTGTACTGCCGGCTGCCGCCTCAGCCCGGCTCACCACTGAGTCTGAAGCCGCTACCGCGCCACTGACGGCCGATGTGCCCGTCTCGGGCCGCGTAACCCAAGCCAACGGCGAAGGGCTACCCGGGGTGACAGTAGTAGTGAAAGGCACTAGCCAAGGCACTACCACCGATGCCACTGGTAACTTCAGCCTGAACGTGCCCGAAGGCAGTACCTTGGTATTCACCTACCTAGGCTACAACCGCCGGGAAGTGCCCGTAACAGGAGCAACTTCTGCTCTTGCTATTACTCTCAGCGAAGACACGCAGGCGCTGAAAGAGGTAGTAGTAGTAGGATATGGTACTCAGGAGCGTCAGAGCGTGACTGGAGCCGTAGCTTCGGTGTCGGGGCGGGAAATTGCCTCCCAGCCAGTACCCGATGCCGCACAAGCCATTCAGGGACGGGCTGCGGGCGTACAGGTTGTGTCTAACTCCGGGGCGCCGGGCGGCTCAGGCGGTACTTCTATTCGGGTACGTGGTATCACGTCGGCGGGTAATAATAGCCCCCTGTATGTAGTCGACGGCTTTCCGTTGCCTTCGGGTGATGACACCGTCCTGAACGCCATCAGCCCCAACGACATTGAGTCGATTGATGTGCTGAAAGATGCCTCCGCCACGGCCATTTACGGCCTGCGAGCCGCCAACGGGGTAGTTATCATCACTACCAAGCGTGGCAAAGCCGGTACTTCTAACATCAGCCTAGACGCCTACGTGGGCACCCAGCAGGTATGGCGCAAGCTTGATCTGCTAAACGCTCAGGAGTTTGCAACTCTTAACAACGAGTCGCGCACGGCGGCAGGCGAGAAAATCATCCCGAAATATGCCAACCCTGCCTCGCTGGGTGAGGGCACCGACTGGATGGATGAAATCTTCCGGAGCGCCAAAATTCAGAACTACGCCATTTCGGCTACCGGTGGGGGCGAAAAGGCTCGTTACGCGCTTAGTGGCACGTATTTTCAGCAAGACGGTACCATTATTGGCACCAACTTCGAGCGCTTTACGCTGCGTGCTAACGGCGAGGTGCAGCTCAACAAAAAGCTAAAGGTGGGCAACACCCTGTCCCTTACGCACTACAACGAGCGCCTCGAAAACTCTCCTAACAACGAGTTTAGCGGCATTATCCAGCTGGCCCTACAGGCGCCGCCTACGGCACCCGCCCGCAACCCCGACGGTAGCTTCTACGAGTACACTGCCGCCGACAACTACGGCGAGGAAAACCCCGTTACGGCAGCGTTGCGGCCCAACATCAAGCACTTCCGCAACCGCGTCCTTACCACCTTCTACGCTGAGCTCGAGCCTGTAGCAGGCCTACGCTTCCGCACCAACGTAGGCGCTGACCTGGTATTTGACCAGCAGGACCGCTTTTATCCTTCTATTCCTGGCTCGGCTAAGTACACCACCAACAATGCCAGCCTGCAGAGCAGCTCGAATTATAACCCGAGCTACCTGATTGAAAATACGGCCACCTACGACAAGCTGTTTGCTGGCAAGCATCAGGTAACGTTCCTGCTAGGCCAGTCGGCGCAGCAGTTCGATAACTCCTACTTGGGCGCCAGCCGTACCGGCTATAGCCGTAACGATCTGCAGGTGCTGGACCGGGGGCCTTTCAACACTCAGATAAACAACTACGGCGGAAATGGCCGTAGCCGTCTGGCCAGCTACTTCAGCCGCTTGAACTACGAGTTTGCCGGTAAGTATCTGTTCTCAGCCATTGTGCGCTACGACGGCACTTCGGCCTTCGATCTGGGCAAGAAGTTTGGTTTCTTCCCCGGGGTATCGGCCGGTTGGCGCATTTCGGAGGAAGATTTCATGAAGGACAACAGTACCATCAGCAACCTAAAGCTGCGGGTAGGTTACGGCCGTGTGGGTAACCCCCTCAATGCTGGTACCTTCGGTTATCTCTCCACTATTAACTCCAGCACGGGTACGCAGTACGTATTCGGAACTGGCGCGCAAACCACGGTAACTGGTGCCGCGCCCACGCGTCTGCAGAACCGCGATTTGAGCTGGGAAATCAATGAGCAAACGAACGTAGGCGTAGACCTAGGACTATTCCAGAACCGCGTGACAGCTGCCGTAGACCTATACACGCGTCGCTCGCCCAACCTGATTGCCGGCGTGCCGGTATCGGCCGTGTCGGGCACTACGGAGGCCGTGAACACCAATGCAGCCTCGGCCAAAAACAAGGGTATTGACGTAGCCGTTACGACTAACAACTTCGTGAGCGACAACAGCGGCTTTACGTGGTCGACTACGCTCAACATCTCGGCTTACCGCAACGAAATTACCTCCTTGGGTAGTGGTCGGCCCTATTTTGGCCAGAGTATCCGGGGCGGTGAAACGCTAGTGCGCTACGCAGCAGGAGTACCCTTCGGCTCCTTCTATGGCTACATAGCCGATGGGCTAATTCAAACTCAGGAAGAGCTGCGGACGCTGAATGCTGGCTCTAAAACTGGCTTCTACCAGGAATCGGGCACGGCCCCCGGCGACATCAAGTTCAAGGATCTAAACGGCGACGGCCAGATTACCAGCGCCGACCAGGGCTACTTTGGTAACCCGAACCCCAAATTCACCTACGGCCTGAACAACACGTTCACCTACGGTGGGTTCGACTTGAATGTGTTCCTGCAAGGCTCGCAGGGTAACGACGTGTATAACCTGAACCGCTACTACACGGAGGGCGGCCTATACGGCGCGGCTAACTCCAGCACCCTCACGCTGGAGCGCTGGACTGGCCCCGGCACGAGCAACAACATCCCAAGGGCCATCTACAACGACCCCAACCGCAACCTGCGCGTGTCTAGCCACTACCTGGAAAATGGCTCTTACATGCGGGTAAAACTGGTGACGTTGGGCTACACGCTGCCTAAAACGCTGCTAGGCCAGTTTGGGGTGGAGCGCATCCGGGTGTACGGTACCGCCCAAAACCTCTTCACCTTCACCAAATACAAGGGCTTCGACCCGGAATTGGGTAACCAGGGCGGTAGCTTCGGCGTCGACCGCGGCATTTACCCACAGGCGCGCACCTTCCTGGCCGGCATTAACATTGGCTTCTAAGAACTGCTGGTTTTCCACCACACAAGCCTGATTCCCACCTTCTTTTTTCGACGATACTACTCATGATACATACAAAAAGCATGTGTGCCGCGCTGCTAACTCTAGGGCTGTTAGCTGGCTGCACCGAAGAATACCTGGACCTGCAACCGCGCGACGCGGTGACCACCGAAACGTTCTATAAGACCGAAACCGACGCCATTCAGGCTACCAACGCCGTGTACTCGCAGCTCAACCAGAGCGGCATGTTCAACCAAGCGCTGTGGGGTATCGGCGACATCATGTCGGACAACTCGAATACCGGGGGTGGGGGTGCCGCCGACGGTATTGAGTTTCAGCAGCTCGATAACTTCACCATCCCAACTACCAACCCCCTAACCACCAACCATTGGCAGCGGGCGTATCTGGCCATTGGGCAGGCCAACCAGGTGCTGCTACGGGTGCCCGACATTCAGATGACGGAAGCCATAAAGCAGCGCTGCCTCGGCGAAGCGGCTTTCCTGCGGGCCCTGTATTACTTCTACCTCGTGCGCGGCTACGGCGATGTGCCGTTGGTGCTCACGCCGGCCCAAAGTGCCGCTGAAGTGGCCAACATCACCCGCACGCCCGCCGCACAGGTGTACGCCCAGATTGTTAAAGACCTGCAGGATGCCATTACCAAGCTGCCCGCTACCGACTATACCGGCAACGACGTAGGCCGCGCCAACAAGTGGTCGGCCACGGCTTTGCTGGCCAAGGTGTACCTGACGCAGGGCGACATGGCCAATGCTGCCACTCAGGCCCGCGCGGTTATTTCGGGCTCGGGCAAGAGCTTGTGGCCCAACTTCGCCGATAACTTCAAGGTGGAGAATGAGAACGGCCGCGAGTCACTGTTTGAAGTGCAGTTTAAGTCGGGCCTCAACACGTATACCACCGATGGCCCCGGCTTCATTGGCAACGACTTCTGGGGACCTCGCTTTATCTATGTAGTGCCAGCCGGAGGCTATGGCTTCAACGTTCCGGAGCCCGACCTGGTGCGTGGGTATGAGAACGGTGATACGCGCCTGGATGCTACCATCATCCGTCCCGGCTTCGTGTACGCCGACGGTACCGTGCAACCCGCTACACTGGTGGGCTCGCCCAATGGCTACAACGTAAAGAAATTCTTCGTGGGCAAGGTGAATACCACCATCTGGGATTCGCCCCTGAACGTGCCAGTACTACGTTTGGCTGAAATGTACCTGATTCTGGCTGAGGCTGTAGGGCCAACTGCTGAAGGGCTGGAAGCCGTGAACAAGGTGCGCCGCCGAGCCTTCGGCCTGCCCATTGATACGCCTTCGGCCCGCGACCTGACGGCTGCCACGCCCAACTTCAAGGATGCCATTCTGCAGGAGCGCCGCAACGAGCTGGCCTTCGAGAACGACCGGTGGTATGACCTGAAACGGACGGGTAAGCTGATTTCCACCATGCGCGCTCAGGGCAAAGCCATACAGGACTTTAACGTGCTGCTGCCCATTCCGCAGGCCGAAATCAACGTGAACCCAAACCTGACACAAAACCCAGGTTACTAACGCGGAGGTGGGCTGTTGCGACAGCCCGCGGTATACGAGCAGGAGGAGCGGCGCCTAGCTGCCGGGCGCTGCTTCTCTTACCCGTAGCATTTGGGTGTTACTTTGATGCATGAATTGAGTTAGGTCAGTTGGCTCAGCCGTACGACCTTAGCTACTGCATCATCGTACTTGACTACATACCTTTCTGAGCATGAAACTACCCCTGATCTTGATGCTGCTATCCGTGCAGCTGGTACCACTGGCAGAAGCCCAAACCAAAGCAAAAACGGCTTCTGCCAGTGGCCTAGCTGCTAACCGGGCGCAGGTAACCACTGGCCTACTCGAAGGCACCACGGCGGCTAGCGGCGTACATGAGTTTAAAGGAGTACCCTTTGCGGCACCGCCCGTCGGAAACCTTCGGTGGAAAGCGCCGCAGCCGGTACAGAAATGGACCGGCGTGCGGCAGGCCAAGCAGTTCGGCCCCCGGGCCATGCAGCTTCCCCTGTTCGGCGACATGAACTTCCGCTCCAACGGGGTGAGCGAAGACTGCCTTTACCTGAACGTCTGGACGCCCGCGAAGTCTAGTCAGGAGAAGCTGCCCGTGCTGGTGTATTTCTACGGCGGCGGCTTTGTGGCCGGGGATGGCTCAGAACCACGCTACGATGGCGAGAGCATGGCTAAGCGCGGTATTGTGGCCGTTACGGTAAATTACCGCCTCGGGATATTCGGGTTCCTGGCTCACCCTGAGCTCTCGCAGGAATCACCAAACAAGGCCTCCGGCAACTATGGGTTTCTCGACCAGAGCGCGGCCTTGCGCTGGGTACAGCAGAACATTGCCGCCTTTGGCGGCGACCCCAAGCGCGTGACCATTGCCGGCGAGTCGGCGGGCTCTATGTCCGTGAGTGCCCAGATGGCTTCGCCCTTGTCTAGAACTCTGTTTGCGGGTGCCATCGGCGAAAGCGGCTCCATGCTGAACACCGGTTTTGGCCCCCTGCCGTTGACAGAAGGAGAGAAGAACGGGGTGGCGTTTGCCACTAGCCTAGGAGCCTCTTCGTTGGCTGCATTGCGCGCTATGCCAGCCCAGCAGCTGCTGGAGGCAACGGGCAAGCCGGGTATTCCGCGTTTTGCCCCCACCCTCGACGGCTACTTCTTCACGGAAATGCCCACGGCCACGTTTGCGGCTGGTAAGCAGGCCCATGTGCCCTTGCTGGTGGGCTGGAACTCTCAGGAAATGGGCTACCAGGCCTTGCTAGGCCAGGAGGCGCCCACGCCCGAGAGCTTCCGCCAGGCCGTAACCAAGCTCTATGGTGATAAGGCCGAAGAGGTGCTTAAGCAGTATCCTGCTACCACGGCCCAGGAAGCGGAGCAGGCTGCTACCGACCTGGCCGGCGACCGGTTTATTGCCTACAGCACTTGGAAGTGGGCCGATGCGCACAGCCAGACCGGCGGGCAGCCCGTGTACCGCTACTACTACGCCCGGCCGCGCCCAGCCATGACCCCCGAAATGGGCAACGCTACGGCAGGCCTAGCGGGCGGTGTGGTAAAGCAACCCGCCTCGGCGCCGAAAGCACCGCCCGCCAAGGGCGCCGTACACTCCGCCGAAATCGAGTACGCCCTTGGCAACCTGGCTACCAACAAAGTATACGCTTGGACGCCCGACGACTACAATGTGTCGGACACTATGCAGCGCTACTTCGCCAACTTCATCAAGACTGGCAACCCCAACGGCAGTGGCCTACCCAACTGGCCCGTGGCTACCGGCGCCCAGGCGCCCGTGCTGCACATTGACGTAACCACCCGCGTAGTACCCGACTCGCATCGGGCGCGCTACGAGTACCTCGACAAGCTGGCCACTAAGTAGCCAGCGCGCTTAGCGGGTTAAGCGCGGCCGCTAGGCCACTGTAACGAGCACTTACTAACACTGCGGCTTGCAATGGGTAGCCAGGGAGAATTTCCTGGTGCACCTGGCCTAGCTGCGTCTTTCAACTCCTTATTTCCTCTGCATGTCCTCCCCATCCTCACGCGTAACGGCTCTTTTGGGCACCACTCTATTCTGCGCTATGACCAGCTTGAGCACGGCCCAAACCAAACCCGCCAATACTAAAAGCACCCAAACGGGCCAGAACCGGCAAGCCGCTTTAACGGTTAACGATGCTAAAATCGAGGCGCTCATCAAGAAGATGACGCTGGAAGAAAAAGTAGCCATGTTGCACGCCAACTCTGCGTTTGCAGCCGGTGGCATCAAGCGCCTGGGTATTCCAGAAATCATGACGTCGGACGGGCCCCACGGGGTGCGCCCGGAGCAGGGCCGCGACTGGAAGGGCGTGAAGGGCGCCAACGATGCCGGCACCTACATGCCTACCAACAACACGCTGGCCTCTACCTGGAACCCTACCCTGGGGTATGCCTATGGCACGGTGCTGGGCAGTGAAGCCAGATTCCGGGGGAAAGACATCATCCTGGGCCCCGGCATCAACATTGTGCGGGCCCCGCTGAACGGCCGCAATTTTGAGTACATGAGCGAAGACCCCTACCTGATTTCTAAGATGGTGGTGGGCTACATCCGGGGCGTGCAGGACCAGGGCGTGTCGGCGAGCGTGAAGCACTACGCAGCCAACAACCAGGAGGAGCACCGCAACGACATTGACGTAGAAATGAGCGAGCGGGCCCTGCGCGAAATCTACCTGCCGGGCTTCAAGGCGGCGGTGCAGGAAGGCGGGGCGCACACGCTCATGGGCTCCTACAACAAGTTTCGGGGGCAGTACGCCACCGAGAATGCCTACCTCATGAACACCATTCTGAAAGGGGAGTGGGGATTTAAGGGATTAGTAATCAGCGACTGGGGTTCGGTGCATAACACTATGGATGCCCTGCGCAACGGCACCGACCTAGAGATGGGCACCGACCTGGCCCTGATGTATAAGAGCGTAGACCAGAGTGCTGCCAGCGGTGGGCCTTCCGCTTCGCGCACCATCTACGACCAGTTTTATCTCGCCGATGCGGCATTGGATGCCATCAAGAAAGACAAGACTCTTGAACCCCTCCTCGACGACAAGGTGCGGCGCATATTGCGCGTGATGTACGCCACCAACATGCTGGATGGTGCCAAGCGCAAGCCCGGGGCCTATAACACCAAAGAGCACCAGGCCACGGCCCTAAAGGTAGCCGAGGAAGGCATTGTGCTACTGAAAAACGAGGGCAACATGCTGCCCCTGAAGAAGACGGTGAAGAGCATTGCCGTGATTGGCCATAACGCCACCCGCGAAAACTCCCTTGGTGGGGGTAGTGCCCAGGTAAAGGCGAAGTACGAAATCACGCCACTGCAGGGCCTGAAGAATGAGCTGGGCGACAAGGTGAACATCACCTACGCTCAGGGCTACAAAATTGCCCGCGACCAAAAAGCCGATCCGCAGATGATTGCCGAGGCCGTAGCCGCTGCCAAAGCCGCCGATGTGGTGGTGTATGTGGGTGGATCTACCCACGGCTACGACTACAGCAAGTGGAGCGATAACGCCTACGATGCCGAAGGCTTCGACAAGCCCGATATGAAAATGCCCTTTGGGCAGGATGAGCTAATTCAGGCGGTGCTCAAGGCCAACCCCAATACGGTGGTGGTACTGATGGGGGGCGGCCCAATTGACGTATCGGCGTGGGCCGGACAAACCAAGAGCATTGTGGAAGCCTGGTACCCCGGTATGGAAGGTGGCAATGCCATTGCCCACGTACTGTTTGGTGATGTAAACCCCTCAGGCAAGCTGCCCTTCACTTTCCCCGTGAAACTGGAAGACTCCCCGGCCCACAAGCTGGGCGAGTACCCCAGCACGCCCGGCAACCCGCTGAAGCAGACGTATAAGGACGACATCTTCGTGGGGTACCGCTACTACGATACTTACAACGTAGCGCCGCAGTTCGCTTTCGGACACGGCCTGAGCTACACCACGTTCAAGTACAGTGGCCTTAGTGTAACGCCTAGTGGCAAGAGTGCCACCGTGAAGCTGACCGTGACCAACGATGGAAAAACAGCCGGCGCCGAAGTGGTGCAGGTGTACGTGAAAGACGAAAAAGCCAGCGTGAAGCGCCCTGAGAAGGAGCTGAAGGGTTTTGAGAAGGTATTCCTGAAGCCCGGCGAATCGAAGGTGGTGACGCTGACCCTGGATCAAAACGCCTTTCAGTACTACGATGAAGGTAAGAAGCAGTGGGTGCTGGAACCCGGTAAGTTCGATGTGCTAGTGGGAGGCTCCTCGCGCGACATCCGGCTGACTGGCAACGTAACGCTCTAACCTGGAAAGGGGTGGCCTAGGCCACCCCTTTTTTTCGCTTCTACCACCTGGCCTATCCTGTTCACCACTCATCGGCTTTGAGCTTGCTAGGCCACCTATTTTGTACCACTTCCTTTCCGTATGTTATCATCTCAACGCCTTTATTGCGTTTCGCTACTAAGTATTGTATTCTCTTCCCAGGCCTGGGCCGGGCCTGCGCCAAAAACCAAAGTCGAAAAGCAGGCCGATGGGATTCTGATTCACCTGACGCCAGCCAACGAGCAGGCCACACGCACCATCCGGCTGCAGGTAGTCTCCGATAAAATTGTGCACGTGCAGGCCAGCCCCCTGGATACCTTATCATCGGGTAAAAGCCTGATGGTAGTAGAGCAGGCACGGCAGCCCGTAAAGTGGCAATACAAGGAAAAGAAAGGGCAAGGCATCCTCAGCACTAACGCCCTAACTGCCACCGTCTCGCTGACCACCGGTGAAATCCAGTTTGCAGACGCCAAGGGTAGGCCTATTCTGCAGGAGCGCAAAAACGGCGGCAAAACCTTTACGCCCACTATTGCCGATGGCCAGCCGTTTTACCAAGTGCAGCAGGTGTTTGAGTCGCCGACTGATGAAGGGCTATATGGCCTAGGCCAGCACCAGAACGGCACCATGAACTATAAAGGCCAACAGGTAGAGCTGGCCCAAAACAACACCGATGTAGCGGTGCCCTTCCTGCTGTCAAGCAAAAACTACGGCATCCTCTGGGATAACTACTCCATCACCAAAGTCGGTGATACGCGCGACTACGAGCCTCTTTCTACTTTAAAACTTTACGCCAAAGACGGTACCCCCGGCTGGCTTACGGCCACCTATGTCAGCCGCAACAAGCCCAGCCAAGTGGTAGTGCAGCGCCCCGAGTCGGTGCTGAACTATGAGTACCTGGAGGACCAGAAGAACTTTCCCACCGAAGTAAAGCTCGGGGAGGTCTTGGCGAACTGGGAGGGTAGTATTGAGTCGGGTACCAGTGGCCTACACCATTTTCTGCTCAAGAACGCCGGCTACGTGAAGCTCTACATCGGCGGTAAGCTGGTGGTTGATAAGTGGCGACAGGCTTGGAACCCCGGCACCTCGGTGGTAGCCTTCGAGATGGTGAAAGGGCAGAAGTACCCCATCAAGCTAGAGTGGAACCCCGATGGTGGCGAGTCGTACCTGGGGCTGAAGTGGCTGAGTCCGCTCACCGGCCAAAGCCAGAGCGAGTACGGCTTCCGGTCAGAAGCGGGGCACGACTTGAACTACTACTTCGTGCAGGGCAACTCGGCCGATGAGGTTATCAGCGGCTACCGGCAGCTGACGGGGCCGGCGCCCATTATGCCCAAGTGGGCCCTGGGCTTCTGGCAGAGCCGTGAGCGGTACAAAACCCAGCAGGAAATGCTAGACGTGGGTGCCGAATTTCGCAAGCGCCAGGTTCCCATCGACAACATCGTGCTCGACTGGTCGTATTGGAAGCCCGCCGAGTGGGGCAGCCAGGAGTTTGACCCTACCCGCTTCCCCAACCCCGATGCCCTCATCAAAACCCTGCATGAGCGCGACAACCTGCACTTCATGATTTCGGTGTGGGCCAAGATTTACGAGGGCATTCCGGTCTATAATGACTTCAAGGCCAAGGGCTACCTGTACCCGCGCAATATTGCCAACCGCACCAAAGACTGGATTGCGCCGGGCTATACCTCCACCTTCTATGACGCCTTCAACCCGCAGGCCCGTACCGCCTTCTGGAACCTGATGAACACCAAGCTCTTCACCAAAGGCGTGGATGCTTGGTGGATGGATGCCTCGGAGCCCGACATCTACTCCAATACCAACGTGCAGACCCGCAAGGAGCTGATGAATCCAACCTTCCTGGGCTCCTCCACGCAGTACTTCAACGCCTTCCCGCTGCAAAACGCCAAGGGCATCTACGAGGGGCAGCGCCAGACGGCGCCTAACCAGCGCGTATTTCTGCTCACGCGCTCCGGCTACGCAGGTTCTCAGCGTTACGCAGCCGCCATCTGGAGCGGTGATATTGCCTCGCGCTGGGAGGACTTTAAAAACCAGATTCCGGCGGGGCTCAACTTCTCTATGTCGGGCATTCCGTACTGGACCTCCGACATTGGCGGCTTTGCCGTGGAGCGCCGCTACGAGAAGCCGAACGCTACCGACTTGGAGGAGTGGCGCGAGTTGAACACCCGCTGGTACCAGTACGGGGCGTTTTGTCCGCTGTTCCGGGTGCACGGGCAGTTTCCGTTCCGTGAGATTTACAACATCGCGCCCGAAGGGCATCCAGCCTATCAGAGCATGTTGTACTACGATAAGCTGCGCTACCGGCTGATGCCCTACATCTACTCGCTGGCCGGCCAGACCCATCACCAAAACTCCACTATCATGCGGGGCTTGGTAATGGATTTTGGCGCTGATGCGGCTGTCCGGAATGTGGCCGATGAATTCCTGTTTGGCCCCAACCTGCTGGTGGCGCCCATCACCAACTACAAGGCCCGCAGCCGGCAGGTCTATCTGCCCGCCACTACAGGTTGGTATGATTTCTATTCCGGCCGACACCAGGCCGGAGGCCAGACGCTCACGGTGGAAGCACCCCTGGAGCGGATGCCGCTCTTCGTGAAGGAGGGCTCCATCATTCCTTTCGGCCCGGAAATCCAATATGCCGCCGAAAAGCTGCCCGACCCTATTACGCTGTATGTGTACACCGGCCAGGATGGGCAGTTCTCGCTCTATGAAGACGAAAATGTAAACTACAACTACGAGAAGGGCGCGTCAGCCACTATTCCGTTCACTTACAACGAAAAGTCCCGCACGCTCACGATTGGTGCTCGAAAAGGCTCATTCCCCGGCATGCAGGAGAAACGGACGTTCAATGTGGTCTGGGTGAGTAAAGACAGGCCAACCGCCTTTAATCTCGAGGCTGCTCCCGCCAAAACAGTGGCCTACGACGGTAGCGCTATTTCCGTGAAGATGGAGTAGCGCCTTTAGCTCCCTGGGCTTACCCTTATAGGCAAAGGGAATATAGGACGAGTGAGTAAAACACAAAAAATCCGCCGGACGCGCTGAAGTCAGCTGCATCCGGCGGATTTTTGTGTTTTACTGAGGGCTTACAGCTCCCGGATCCAGATGTTGCGGAAGCTGAGAGGCTCGCTCTTGTCGCCGTGGGCTTGCAGCTTGATGGGGGAGGCCCCATGCGCCTGCTTATACTCAGCTTTACCGATATACTGGGTCGGGCCAGTTAGCGTGGTGTTGTTCTGCACTACCACGCCGTTGAACAGCACCGTCACGCGGGCGGGTGTGAGCATGGAGCCATCGGGTTTGAAGGTAGGGGCAGTCCAGAACACATCGTAGGCTTGCCACTCGCCAGGTTTGCGGGCGGGGTTAACCAGCGGAATGTGCTGCTTGTAGATGCTGCCAGCCATGCCGTTTACGTACGTTTTGTTGTTGTACGAATCCAGAATCTGCAGCTCGTAGCCCAAATCGCCTTTACCGATAGAAGCCAGAAACAAACCACTGTTGCCGCGCGCCTGACCTGTGCCACTAATGTTGGCTGGCACGCGCCACTCTAGATGCAGCTGGTAGTTAGTGAAGCTCTGCTTGGTTTCGATATTTCCCGTAGTCTTATCAATGGTCAGCAAGCCATCGGCTACTTTCCACTTAGCCGGCTTCGTGCGGTCGTCAGCCGTCACCCACTGGCTCAAGTCCTTGCCGTTGAAGAGCACTACGGCATCGGACGGGGGCGCTGGGAAGCTGGGCGTGGCGACAACGGTTTTGGGCACGGGCTCCCATACTTCCGTGTCTTCGGGTTTGGCAGTTTGCTGGGCGCAGGCCATAAGTGAAAAGCCAAGGAAGGTGGTCGTGAGGATAGCTAGCTTCATAAACGTGGGAAAGGAAAGGTGAGGTAATGTAACCCCAAACAGCGCGAGGAATCTAGAAAGTGACCTAAAGGGTGACCCAGATTTCTCGCGCTGCTCGAAAGGATAGTTCGGTAGGTCAGAGGATTATTGGCCTACTGGCCTACACGTCGCAGAGTTGCACCGCTTGCCGTAGCGAGGCCAGCTTATCAGGCTGCTGGGGCATGAATTCCTGCGCCACGTAGCCCTTGAAGCCGGTGGCTTTAATAGCCCGGATAATGGCCGGGTAGTTCAGCTCCTGCGCGTCACCAATTTCATGGCGGCCCGGCACGCCGGCGGTGTGGTAGTGGGCAATGTAGGGGTGATACTCCGTAAGGGTCCGGATGACGTCGCCCTCATTAATCTGCATGTGGTAAATGTCGTAGAGCAGCTTGAAGTGTTCCGAGCCGAGCTTTTTGGCCAGTTCCACGCCCCACTGGGTTCGGTCGCACTGGTAGTCTTTGTGGTCGATTTTGCTGTTGAGCAACTCCATCACCAGCACCACCTTGTGCTTCTCGGCCAGCGCCATCAGGGGCTGCAGCCCTCGCACGCAGTTAGCCCAGCCCTGCTCATCCGACATACCCCGACGGCTCCCGCTGAAGCAAATCAGGTTGGTGTAGCCGGCCTTAGCTACCAGCGGAATCATCTCCGAATACTGTTTCTGCAGCTGGGCGTGGAAGCGAGGGTCGTTGAACCCATCGGTCAGGTTGATTTCCGCGCCGTTGCACATGGGCGAGTCAAGGCCGTACTTCTTCAGCGTAGGCCAGTCTTTCGGTCCCACCAAGTCAATACCCTGAATGCCCATTTCCTTAGCGGAAACGCACAGCTTGTCCAGGGGCATGTCCTGGAAACACCAGCGGCACACCGACTGACGGATGTTGTTCTTGAGGGCTGCTAGGCTACTTATGGCCGGTTGCGAGTCGGTAGTGCAGGCGCTAGCTATGCTCAGGGTGCTCACGGCCGCGGTGCCCGTAAGTAGACCCCGGAGAGCGGTGCGGCGGTTCCAGAGGGAGGCCATAGGCTAGTTGGCTTGGGCCAGGGAAGGGGCCTGATCATAGGAAGCCGCAGCTTCGGCCTGGGGCTGGGCGCGGTCCTTGAACAGGAGCAGGAACAGCAACAACACTACCACCGCAATGCCCGCCGGAATCAGCCAGATCATGCGCCAGTCGTGGGTGGTAGCGGAGGTTTGGTAGGCATCAAAGATGCGGCCCGATAGTAGCGTGCCAATCAGCATACCCACGCCATAGGTAGCCAGTGTGATGAAGCCCTGCGCCGAGCTTTTAAACCGCTCACCGGCGAGGTTATCGGTGTAAATCTGACCCGTTACAAAGAAGAAGTCGTAGCAAATACCGTGGAGCACAATGCCCGCAATAAGCATCCAGTAGTTGCTTTCGGCGTTGCCGTACGCGAAGCACACGTAGCGTAGCACCCAGGCTAGCATACCAATAGCCAACATCTTCTTTACTCCTAACCGGCTGAAAAACACCGGAATCAGCAGCATAAATAGCAGCTCCGACACCTGGCCTAGGCTCTGCACACCGGCCGCTTTCTTCATGCCCACCTCGTTAAGGAAAGGGTTAGTAAAGCCATAGTAGAAGGCCAGGGGAATGCAGATGGCAATGGAAGCCAGAAAGAAAATTAGGTAAGAGGGGTTCTTGAGCAGGCCAATGGCATCAAGGCCCAGCATATCACCCAGCGAAGTCTGCTGACCACTTTTCACGGGCGGCGTGGCTGGTAGCGTGAAGCTGAACAGGCCTAGCAGGGCCGAGGCACCGGCCGCCATCAGGAAAGTGGCCTGCAGACTGCCGCTCTGCTCCCAGTTCAGCCAGCCAATAGTGAGGCCGGCTATAATCCAACCAAGTGTACCTAGCACCCGAATAGGAGCAAACTCTTTCTGCGGGTTCTGCATCTGCCGGAAGGCGATGGAATTCACCAGCGCCAGCGTAGGCATGTACAGAATCATGTAGGTCAGGATATTGGGGTAAAAGCTTCCGAAATCTGGAGAAGTAGAGGCACGCCATAACAGAAACGCCCCGGCTAAATGCAGCACGCCCAAAATCTTCTGGGCCGAGAAGAACCGGTCAGCAATTAGCCCAATGATGAACGGCGCCACAATAGCCCCGATGGATTGCGTCAGGAACGCCACACCCACTTGCGTGCCGGTGGCGTTCAGGTTACGCAGTAAATAGGTGCCTAACGTCACAAACCACGCGCCCCAGATGAAAAACTCCAGAAACATCATGATGGACAGCTTAATCCGGATAGCAGGGGTCATGGGCGGGAAGGATTAGGATATGTGGAGCTGAGAAGGAAAGCTGGGGGAGTGCGCGGAAGGTATGTTGTTAACTAGCCGTCAGGCCGAAAGAAGTCGAACTAAGGCCTGAGCAAGCCTCTCTACCGCCATGTTGTGACGCTAGGCCAATACCTAGAGTAGTAAAGATGCTTTGCTTGTGCTCAGCGTAACGACTCTAGGCGCTAGGCCGCCGGCTACTTAAGGCTGAGGATGTAGCGAGTCATTTCTTTGGCGTCGGCTACGGATAGGCCGGGGTGGGGCGTCATAGCAATGTCGCCCCAGTTGCCTTTGCCACCTGTTATAACCTTGTTAGCCAACATTGTGATGTTGGCGTCGGTAGCAGGATATTTCGCGGCCACGGCTTTGTATGCAGGGCCCAAGAGTTTTTCATCAACACGGTGGCAGCTGGCGCAGTCGGCGCCTTCCATCAGCTTAGCGCCTGTGGCCACGGCGCCTCCCGTGGGAGAAGTGCCGATTTTATTGGTGCTAGTGTCAATCTGGGGCTGATGTGCCACGGCCGTCGCGTTGGCCGCCGTAGTGCTGTCTTTTTCTAACGGATCAGATTCGGCCAGTGTGTATTCTTCTTTCTTGGCGGAGGCTTGTTCATCGGAACCAGATCCGCAGGAGGCCAGCGAGGCGCAAAAGCCCAGGAGCAGCAAAGCTTTTTTCATAGTAGAAAGGCTAGGGGAGGTTAGAGGCCTAGCACGGTTTTGTTGAAGTTTTCGTCGGTACCCGTCGCGGCAAAATCGTCGAAGGCTTTGTCGGTTACCCGGATGATGTGGTCCTTGATGAAAGCGGCTCCTTCGCGGGCACCGTCTTGAGGGTGTTTAAGGGCGCATTCCCACTCCAGCACGGCCCAGCCGGGGAAGTCGTACTGCGCCATTTTGCTGAAGATAGCCTTGAAGTTTACCTGCCCGTCGCCGAGGGAGCGGAAGCGGCCGGCGCGGTCGAGCCAGCTCTGGTAGCCGCCGTACACGCCCTGCCTGCCAGTAGGGTTAAACTCGGCATCCTTCACGTGGAACATGCGAATGCGCTCGTGGTAGATATCAATGTACTCCAAATAATCGAGGCATTGTAGCACGAAGTGGGAGGGGTCGTAGAGGAGGCAGGCGCGGGGGTGATGCTGTACCTTATCCAGGAACATCTCGTAGCTGATGCCGTCGTGCAGGTCTTCGCCCGCGTGCACTTCGTAGCACAGATCCACTCCGCACTCGTCAAACGTTTGCAGGATGGGCAGCCAGCGACGAGCCAATTCCGTGAAGCCAGTTTCCACTAAGCCAGCCGGGCGTTGGGGCCAGGGGTACACCATGGGCCACAGTAGAGCACCGCTGAATGTAGCGTGAGCAGTGAGCCCCAGGTTTTGAGAGGCTTTCGCGGCGTACTTAAGCTGTTGCACCGCCCATTCCTGGCGGGCCTTGGGGTTGCCTTGCACCGCAGCGGGCGCAAAGCCATCAAATAGCTGATCGTAGACGGGGTTAACGGCCACCAGTTGGCCCTGCAGGTGGGTAGAAAGTTCCGTGATTTCGAGGCCGGCGGCTTGCACCTTGCCCTTCAACTCATCGGCATACGTCTGGCTTTCGGCGGCCAGCTGCAGATCGATGAAGCGGCTATCAGTGGTGGGCAACTGCACTCCTTTGAAGCCTAGGCCACTGGCCCACGCGCAGATCGACTCCAGCGAGTTGAATGGAGCCTCGTCGCTGATAAACTGCGCTAGAAAAATGGCCGGACCTTTTATTGTTTTCATAGGTTGTTACACGGTGAACTCAGTCCACTTCTGCGTAGAGCGGCCCGAGGCAATTACGTTCTCAATAAACGCCATTCCGCGCACACCTTCCTCCATACCCGGGAAATCCAGGGCTTCGGGGGTGGGTGTTTGGCCTGCTTGCTCGGCCTGCAGCGTCAGGGCGAAGTTGCGGTAGAGGTTAGCAAACGCTTCCAGGTACCCTTCGGGGTGGCCGGCGGGCGTGCGGGTGTTGTGCTGGGCGTAGGAGCTCACGTAGCCAGCACCCGTCCGCCGGATTTCCGTAGGCCTGTCCAGCCATTTTACTTGCAAGGTGTTGGCGTCGGCTTGTTGCCACTCTAGGCCACCTTTCTCGCCATACACGCGCACGCGCACATTATTTTCCTCGCCAGCGGCCACCTGGGTAGCTATCAGCACGCCGCTAGCCCCGCCCGATAAGCGCAGCAGCACGGCGCCATCGTCGTCGAGCTGCCGCCCGGCAACTACCGTGTTGATGTCGGCGCAGAGTTGGGTGACGGCTAGGCCACTCACGTACTCCAGAAGGTTAAACGCATGAGTGCCAATGTCGCCCATGGCGCCGGCAATGCCACTGCGGCTAGGGTCGGTGCGCCAAGCGGCCTGCTTATTGTCAGAACCTTCCTCGAAATTGCTCAGCCAGCCCTGGGGGTACTCTACATACACTTTGCGTACGGCCCCAAGCGCGCCGGACGCTACCAGTTGTCGGGCCTCCTTCACCATGGGGTAACCAGTATAGGTATGAGTCAGGCAGAAACGGGCGTTACTGGCCGCCAGCACAGCTTGCAGCTCCTTGGCTTCAGCCAAAGAAAATGTCATGGGCTTGTCTAGAATGACGTGGAAGCCATTTTCTAGCGCCAGCTTGGTAGGGGCAAAGTGCAAGTGGTTGGGCGTCACGATAGACAGTGCCTGTACCCGCTCGTTTTCCGGGAGCTGCTTCTCCCGCTCAATCAGTTCCTGGAAGGACCCATACACCCGGTCGGCCGACAGGCCTAGCTGCTGCCCACTGGCCCGCGAGGTTTCGGGGTTGCTACTGAAGGCCCCGGCTACCAGTTTATACAGACCATCTAAGGCCGCCGCATGGCGGTGAACGGCACCAATAAAGGCGCCCTGTCCGCCACCAATCATTCCTAATCGTATCATTCAGTTTTCAGTTGCCAGTTGTCGGTTGTGAGTTGCCAGTTACCGATTTAAATCCAACAACTGGCAACTCATAACTGACAGCTAAATCAAGTAGTAGCCCAGGCCCGGTCGCCTTTCTTGTACGGCACACAGCCTTCGTATTTGCCGGGTACGGGCAGATAGCGCAAGGCTTTGGTGCTGCCAACCTCCGAGGTAAAGTAGCCCAGCATGGTGAGCTCCTTAATCATGCGGAAGTAGTGGTTAGGCGCTTCCAGCGTTTTGGTTTTGGCGTAGTTCTTCTGTTCCTCATCGAGGGCCCGGAGCAGGGCAGTACGCTGCGCCGTATCTGACTCCAGGAAGCCTTTGCCATTCTTCTTCTTGCTGGCCTGCTCCAAGTCGTCCAATCCCTTCAGAAATATCTTCTGATCTTCGGGCTTGTAGCAGTCGCGCACCATCACGGCCATAAAGCTTCCTACGTCGGCAGCTTTGGCCCCGGGCGTAGCCGTGGTGGGCAGAATGGTTTCACCTACCTCATTGAGGTAGGCCACTTGGTCTTGCTTGAGGAAAGGTTTTTCCTCCTTGGTTGTCTTAGCAGCGCCCTTCTTTTCTTTCTCTTCCGAAGGAGAGGAGCAACTGGTAAGGAAATAGTCGCCTCCAATTACGGCGCCCCCCATCAGGATGGCTACCCGGGCTAATGCGTCTCTTCTGTTCATGACTGTGCCGATAGAGGTTAGACGTTCTGCTTTTTCAACTCACCCACGGCGTGGTCTACGGCGCGGGCCGTGAGGGCCATGTACGTCAGAGAAGGGTTCTGGCAGGCTGCCGACGTCATGCAGGCGCCATCCGTTACGTACACGTTTGGAGCGTCCCACACCTGGTTATGCTGGTTCAGCACCGAGGTTTTTGGGTCGCGGCCCATGCGGGCGGTACCCATCTCGTGAATGCCACCTCCCATGGCATAGCCGTTGTTGTAAGTCTTCACGTTTTTGAGTCCGGCTTTCTCCAGCATCTCTTGCGCATCCTGCATCATGTCGATGCGCATTTTCTGCTCGTTTTCGCGGATAGACGCGTCAATGGCCAGCACGGGCAGGCCCCACTTGTCCTTTTTGGTTTTGTCGAGGTAAGTACGGTTGTCGTGGTAGGGTAAGGTTTCACCAAATGCCCCCAGGCCCATGGTCCACTGGCCGGGTTCGGTGAGGGCATCTTTCAGGTCGCCACCGATGCTCATTTCAGCAATTTCGCGGCTCCAACCTTCGCGGCCCGCGCTACCCTGGTAGCCAAAGCCCCGGATGTAGTCGCGCTTATCGCCGAACAGGTTACGGAAGCGAGGCACGTAAATACCGTTGGCCCGGCGCCCATACACGTACTTATCCTCATAGCCCGGCATTTCACCGTGGGCCCCCGCCCGGAAGTGGTGGTCCATGAGGTTGTGGCCTAGCTCCCCGCTGCTGCTGCCCAAGCCATCAGGCCACACATCAGTAGCGGAGTTCATGAGCACCCACGCCGAGTTTAGCGTGGAAGCATTCAGGAAGATAATCTTAGCGTAGTACTCGTAGGTTTTGTTGGTTTCTGCATCCAGCACCTCCACGCCCTTCGCCCGCTTCGTATCCTTATCGTAGAGAATGCGCGTGACAATAGAAAACGGACGCAATGTGAGGTTACCAGTTGCCATAGCGGCTGGTAAGCTCGCCGACTGCGTGCTGAAGTAGGCCCCAAATGGGCAGCCCAGCCAGCACTTGTTGCGGTACTGACAGTTAACGCGGTTATTATGCGGCTTTGTGATGTTGGCCGTGCGGCCAATTACCATATGCCGGTCTTTGTAGTGCTTCTTAATGCGAGCCGCCACATCCTTCTCCACGCAGTTCATTTCCATGGGGGGCATGAACTCGCCGTCGGGCAGCTGGGGTAATCCGTCGCGGTTGCCGCTGATGCCCGCAAACTTCTCTACGCGGCTATACCACGGAGCTAGGTCCTTGTAGCGAATAGGCCAGTCTACGGCAATGCCGTCTTTGGCATTAGCTTCGAAGTCGTAGTCGCTCCAGCGGTACGATTGGCGCCCCCACATCAGGGAGCGTCCCCCCACCTGGTAGCCCCGGAACCAGTCGAAGGGCTTCACTTCCACGTAGGGGCTAGCTCGTTCATCAACCCAGAAGTCAAGGTTACTTTCGTTGAGGGTATAATCGCGCTTCAGCACGGGATGGTCCTCAATCATTTGCTGGGTTTTGCCCCCGCGGTGCGGTAGCTCCCATGGCGCCTTGTTGGCGTTGACGTAGTCTTTTACATGCTCGACGTTGCGGCCACGCTCGAGCATAATAGTTTTCAAGCCTTTCTCCGTCAATTCTTTGGCAGCCATGCCGCCCGAAATGCCGGATCCGATGACGATGGCATCGTAAGTATACTTTTCCATACTGGTGGGATGAGATAGGCGAGCTAAATGAGAGCCAGGGGCAGTGCCCTAGTATAATAGGCCAGAGGTTCTTTCACCTGCCACAGGCAAAAACTTATACTAGGGTGCGCTTGATGTGCGCGATACTCTTCTGAATGCTATCGAAAGGCGAGCCAGGGGTCTGGTCCTGCTCCACGAAGAAGTACTTCATGCCGGCCGTGTTGGCCTGGGCAAAAATTCGCTTGAAGTCGATTACACCGCTGCCTACTTCCGTGAAGTTTTTCTTGGGCGTGTTGTCCATATCCTTCACGTGCCAGAGCGGGAAACGACCAGGATGCTTCTTAAACAGCGCTACTGGGTCTTGGCCGGCTTTGGTGGCCCAAAATAGGTCAAGCTCCATCTTGACCAGGTCTTTGCTAGTGTTATTTAGCAGCAGGTCGAAGGGCATCTGCCCGTCTTGGGCCATGAACTCGAAGTCGTGGTTATGGTAGCAAAGCTGAATACCTGCTTTCTTGCTCCGTTCCCCCGCTTTATTGAGCTGATCGGCCACGTACTTGTAGTGGTCGAGGTTGCCACGCTCCGCTTCTGATAAGTAAGCGCACACCATATATTTCACTCCGGCTTGCGCAGCATCGTCTACCGCTTTATCCCACCCATGTAGCATGGTGCCTAGCACGGGTTGGCCCTTGTCTTGCTCTTCCCCTAACCGGTAGTGGCTACTAGGCATAATCAGCCCATTCTGCTTGAGCAGCTTAGCAAACGCGGTTGGGTCCATGCCATAGAACTTCTGGCTGCCCGTATAAGTAGCACCTTCTACGGAGTTGTACCCCAGCTTGGCAATGCGAGCTAAAGTGCCGGCCGGATCTTGCTGCATGGCTTCGCGCACCGTATACAGCTGCAGCCCAATGTAGGACTTAGGAGCCGCCAACAAGCTGGGGCTAAATAGTGCACCGGCCGATAGCAAGGCCGCGGACTTTACGAACGAACGTCTGGAGTTCATATAGAAAGGAAGGGTGGGAAGTAGGCCTACTAAGGCTTGGATAATTCTGCACAGTAGATGGGCAGAACATATGTGCGGAACGAGATGGACAGTTGCTTCTTAATGAAGCAAAGCCACGGGATAGACAGAGCGGATACTGCGCTGGCGCAGCCTACAAGGGATAAGACAACGACCCTGCAAGAGGGTTGCTGCTGAGGTTAATTCGCCCTAATTTATTGTTCCTTATTTGGAGAATGCAAGAGCTTGAATTTGCTTCCGGGGCGCCAGAAGCACGCTTGCTCGCAATCTTATACGCTTAGCTCACACCTTAAAGTAAGCATAAATCGTTTAAAAACGCTATAAGAGGGGATATTTCAAGGTTTTAAGGCGCTTAAAAAACACGCATTAACAAGCCGCTGTGCAGCAACTTTTTTTGAGCTTTGTTGCTTTTTTACGCAATAGAGTAAGCACTCACCCTATGTTATCAACTGTATATAGATGCAATGGCTATATAGTGCAAGAGAACTATACAAGCCGAAACGGATGGCCATTACATCTGCTGTTTTACATTTCATGGTATAACATGAAGTAGGACTGTAAACTTTGCTTTCTTTGCTTATCCCCCTCCTTATTCTCTGGCTCGGTCTATGAAATTACTAATTGCTGTTGTTCTGCTCCTAAGCTTGTGTACTAGGCCTGTCATGGCGCAGACAACTCAGGCTCCTGACCCGCTACGTACTGACTGGGCTAAACTGGCACGTTATGCCGCCGCTAATAAGGCATTGCCTCCACCAAGTGCTAATGCGCCTCGCGTAGTGCTGCTGGGCAACTCCATTACCGACGCCTGGCCTAACGCAGACCCACCATTCTTTGCTGGAAAGCCTTACGAGCTAATTGGGCGAGGAATTAGTGGGCAGACTTCACCTCAAATGCTGCTACGGTTTCGGCAAGATGTATTGGAGCTTCAGCCGAAAGTAGTTGCCATTCTGGCCGGTACGAACGACGTGGCTGAGAATACAGGCCCCTATGATCCACACGCCACGCTCAACAACATCAAGTCGATGGTAGAGTTGGCGCGGGCAAACAAGGTTCGAGTAGTGCTATGCTCAGTGCTGCCAGCGGCTGAGTTCGGATGGCGCAAAGGGCTGAATCCGGCGCCTAAAATTGTGGCCTTGAACGCCATGATCAAGGAGTATGCCCGGCAGAATAAGTTGGTGTATCTTGACTACCATACTCCCATGGCTGATGAGCGAATGGGGCTGAAGGCCGCTTATGGGGAAGACGGCGTGCACCCTAATTTAGCTGGTTACCGTGTGATGGAGCCCTTATTGCAGCAGGCCGTAACCGAAGCGCTCAAACAAAAATAGGGAGCGGTACTTGCCCATTGTCTCCGAACTTTGCTCATCCCGGCCGGGTTAGGCGCATACCTGTGGCCTAGCATTAGCAAATGCAGCAATTTCGGTCTGTTACGTAACCACGCATGAATCCACCTCTCTTTCACATCGGACAGGAAGTTGTTTGCACCAACGACGACTTCACCATCCTGCTCGTGCAAAACCCAAACATTCAAACGCCGAAGCGTGGACCAATCTACACGGTGCGTGGCCTCTATAATACGCACCGTGGCTACGGCATTACGCTACACGAAATCAATAATGCTGAAGTAGCACCAGGGTTTCCTGAAGCCAACTTTCATGAGTCGCGCTTTGCACCGGTACCACCCTTGGAAGAGATTGAAATTGCCATTGCAATTGAAGAGCCTGTAACGGTATAAGGCCCAGTCTGAGCACCACAGTATAAGCGCTACAGTTGTTAAGGAAAGAGGCTAAGATGCGTAAGATGTTGAACAAAAGATAGTAAGGAGTCGTAGAAGAACTCAGGAAGCCAAAAACATAAGAGTGGTAGCTTCTAAAGCGCCACCATACTTCTGGCTTTTCTGCCCATTTCTGGCAAGGGACATCCCTACAACACCAAGTAATCTTGCCAAGAGACACGAGGTCGCCAGCAGCTAACAATACCTCTGCTAGGCCCTCAGGGCAGGATCAGTATCCTGACTTCATTTGTACCATCTACTCCCTTAACCAAACTCCTATGAAAAGCTCACAAAAAGCCCTCTGGTCAGCTCGCATTCTGACAGTATTGTTTGCTACTGGCGCAGCCTTGTCATCGTGCTCTACTACTGGCACCGGTGCTTCAGGTAGCACTTCCGGCACTACCTCAGGTAGCACTTCGGGTTCAACTACCACTACAGGTACAACTAGTGGCTCCACTACCTACGGTTCTACTACCGGAACTACCACCACGGGTACTACTTCAGGAACAACCTCGGGAACTACTACCTCTGGCACTACATCGGGTACTACCAGCGGCACGACCAGCGGTACAACCACTCGCTAGGCCACTTAAACACAGAACAGCCTGCCATTCTTAGAATGGCAGGCTGTTCTGTGTTTAAGCTTCTTACTTACTCTTAAACTGCCGGATAGAATTACGAGTGAAATCTGAGAGAACCAACCGGCCACTGATAGCAGCACGCTCAACTAAGAGAGTATCCCAATTCTCGGTGCCTTGCCAGCAAACCCGCTTTAGCTCAGTTAACGCCTCAGGGTTATAAGCTGACAGCTTAATGGCAAAAGCTTTCACAGCCGCATCAAGTGCTGCAGTAGTATCTAAAACTTCGGCGTAGAGCCCATGCTCTTTTGCCCATTCAGCGGAGCGAAATTCTGCGGCATCTAGCGCCAACTGGGAGTAGGCAGATAAGCCAATTTTTCGCTCCACGGCCGGACCTACCACGAAAGGCCCAATGCCCACCACTAGCTCACTCAGTTTTACAGAAGCCTGCGTAGTAGCAAAACAATAGTCGGTGGAGGCCGCTACGCCCACACCTCCGCCAATGGCCTTGCCCTGTACCTGGCCTACAACAATTTTCGGGCAGGTGCGGCAGGCATTAATCACCTTCGCAAAGCCTGAGAAGAATTCTAACCCCTGAGCTTCGTTTTCAATAGCCATCAACTCGTCGAAGCTGGCGCCCGCGCAAAACGTTTTCTCGCCGCCGCTTTTGAGAATGATAACCTTCGTGTCGGCCGACTGGCCTACGGCGGTAATAGTATTGGCGAGTTGCGTCAGCAAGGCGCTGGGCAGGGAATTGTGGCTGGGGTGGAAGAAAGAAATGGTAGCTACACCATTGGCATCGGTAGAGGTTTCGACCGTGCCGGCGGTAAGGGTGGTATGAATCATATGCAAAGTAACGATGCGCGGAGGTGCGTTGAGGCGGTAAGCAAAACGGCGCAAAGCTGCGCCGTTTTGCGAGAAATTTATTCCTGGCTTTTCATCTTCACCATAGTGAGAATGGTGGCTACGGCCACGGTTTCACCGGTTTCGTCGGACACATCCACCAGCCAGCGCACGATGCCTTTAGCTACGTCTTCCACATCGCGCTTTTCCTGGCCTATTTTTTCCTTCACGGTTAGCTTCACCCCAATGGTCATGCCCGGGTATACCGGCTTGGTGAAGCGACATTCGTCTAGGCCATAGTTCAACAGTACAGGCCCCTTGCGTGGGTCCACGAACATACCGGCGGCTTTGCTTAGGATATAGTAACCATGAGCCACGCGGCCCGTGAAGAGCGTACCTTCCAGAGAAGTAGCATCGACGTGGGCGTAAAAGTTGTCGCCGGACACTTGCGCGAAGTTGGTGATGTCTGACTCCGTGACGGTGTGGCGATGGGTGGTGTAGGTCTGCCCGATTTCCAATTCCTCAAAGTAGTGCTGGAAAGGGTGCTTGTCCTTCTCAATCTGCTTGGCCTTGGGCTGGTACACCTCCGTAATGGCCGTAATCATGCTGGGCGAGCCCTGAATAGCCACGCGCTGCATAAAGTGCTCTACCCCACGGATGCCACCCATTTCCTGCCCGCCGCCGGCGCGGCCGGGCCCACCGTGAATCAGCAGGGGCAGGGGCGAACCGTGGCCGGTGCTTTCTTTAGCTACTTCCTCGTTGATAACCAGAATGCGGCCATGGTGGGTGGCAGCACCTAGTACAAACTCCTGGGCCGTGCGCGGGTCGTTAGTAGCCACCGAGCATACCAGTGATCCTTTGCCCATATTGGAGAGTTCAATGGCCTCATCCAGTGTTTTGTAAGGCATGAGCGTGCTTACCGGCCCAAAGGCTTCTACCTCATGGCTGTCGGTAAACTTGAACGGCTCGGGGTTCAGCATCACAATTGGCGACATGAAAGCGCCGGTTTTGCAGTCACCGCCAATCACCTGCACATTGTCTAAGTCGCCATACACGATGGGTGTGTTTTTGGCCAGTTGGCGCACTTGCTCGCGCACCCGGTTTACCTGGGCCAGACTCACCAAGGCACCCATTCGTACCCCTTCCGCCTGCGGGTGACCGATAGTAGTTTGAGCCAAGGCTTTGCCCAGGGCAATCTGCACATCTTCCAGCAGGTTTTCGGGAACGATGGCGCGGCGGATAGCGGTGCATTTCTGCCCAGCCTTGGCCGTCATTTCCTTCCGGATTTCCTTTATGAACAAGTCGAACTCCACGGTACCCGGCACGGCATCCTGGCCTAGCACGGCGGCATTTAAGGAATCAGCTTCCATAGTGAACGGCACCGCCTCCGCGATGATGCGCGGGTGGGCTTTCAGTTTGCGACCGGTTTCGGCCGAGCCGGTGAAGGTCACCACATCCTGGTAGGTCACGTGGTCGAGAATGCCTTCGCCGGTGCCGCACACCAGTTGCAGCGAGCCTTCCGGTAGAATTTTGGAGGCAATAATCTCGCGCACCACTGCTTCCGTGAGGTAGGCTGATGGTACGGCCGGCTTCACGATGGCAGGCATCCCGGCCAGCAGGTTTACCGCAATCTTCTCCAACATGCCCCAAATGGGGAAGTTGTAGGCGTTGATGTGCACAGCCACGCCCTCCTTCGGCACCAAGATATGGTGACCCATGAAGTTGCCTGCCTTTGAAAGCGCAATGGGGTCTGACTCTACGTAGAACGGCTTGTCCGGGAATTTGCGGCGCAGCGAGGCGTTGGCGAACAGGTTACCGATGCCACCCTCAATGTCAATCCAAGAGTCGGCGCGGGTAGCGCCGCTGCGGTAGCTGAGGGTATAGAAATCTTCTTTTTTGCTATCCAGGTGCAGTGCCAGGGCTTTGAGCATGCGGCCGCGCTCATGGAAGGTCATTTTGCGCAGGGCTTTGTTGCCGGTCCGGCGCGCGTAGTCCATCATGGCGGCGTAATCGAGCCCTTCGCTGCTGGCCAAAGCAATGACTTCGCCGGTGCTGGCGTCAAGGAGTTCCTGCTCGTGGCCCTTACCGGCAATCCAGTGGCCTAGCGCATAGTTTTGGAGGGTGGGAGTCATATAAATGAGGTGGGAAGGAGTATAGAGTTGATGGGGTGGGAGAGAGGTGCATCTAAAACTAGTCCGCCTTGCTGAGCGGAGCCGCAGCATCTCTACATCTGACTACCTACTGGCCTAGAGAAGCAGTAGAGTGCTTCAACAAGCGGACGCCAGATGAAGCATGACGTTCTTCGTTATGTGGTATTGAGGTATTACTGACCTTCTTTCCGTTCGTTCCAGGTTTGGTAGGCCACTGCCTGCATCTGCCTGTCAGCGGGTACTTCGCGCAGGGGCTCGCAGGGCGTGAGGGTGGCGTGGAGGTCGGCGGGCAGCTGCATGTAAATCTGGGTGCCTTCGGTTTTCCAGGCCACCATTTCGTCGCTTACTTGCCGAATAATCTTGTGCGGGTTGCCCACCACCAGACTGCGGGGCGAAATGACTTCATCGGCTTTGATAAAGCTCAAGGCTCCAATCACGCATTCGTCGCCGATTTCCACGCGGTCCATGATTACGGCGTTCATACCTACCAGCACGTTGCGGCCGATGGTGGCCCCATGGATGATGGCGCCATGGCCGATATGAGCCATTTCCTTGAGCCGGACGGTAGTGCCGGGGAACATGTGCACGGTGCAGTTTTCCTGCACGTTGCAGTTGTCCTCGATGATAATCTGGCCCCAGTCGCCGCGAATGGCTGCACCGGGCCCGATGTACACGTTGCGGCCGATGATGACGTTGCCAGTAACTGTGGCCTGGGGGTGCACAAACGCCGACTCATGCACGACCGGCACCATCCCGTTGAATGCGTAAATCATACTTTCTCGATAATGGCCGCGTATCCCTGGCCTACGCCCACGCACATAGTAATGAGGGCGTAACGCTTGTTCTGCTTGTGCAGCTCCAGGGCGGCGGTGTTTAGAATGCGAGCCCCGCTCATGCCCAAGGGGTGGCCTAGGGCAATAGCGCCGCCATTAGGGTTGATGCGTGGGTCGTTGCCTTCCAACCCCAGCCCCCGCACGCAAGCCATGGTTTGAGCTGCAAAAGCCTCATTGAATTCAATGATATCCATTTGGTCCAACGTGAGCCCGGCTTTTTTCAGTGCTTGCTGCGACGCCGGCACCGGCCCGATGCCCATGTAGCGCGGCTCTACACCTGCCACGCCCATGGCCACAATGCGGGCGCGGGGTGTGAGGCCGTGCTGCTTGATACCATCCTCGGAAGCCAACAACAGTGCCGCTGCGCCATCATTCAGCCCCGAGGAGTTACCGGCCGTTACGGAGCCGTTTTTGCGAAACGCGGGCCGCAGCTTGGCTAGGCCATCAAGCGTGGTGTTAGACTTAATAAACTCATCCTCCGAAAACAGGACGGGCTCGCCCTTACGTTGAGGAATAGCTAAAGGCACAATTTCTTCAGCGAAGCGGCCAGAGTCGCGGGCACGGCCGGCGCGCAGGTGCGAATCGTAGGCGAACTGATCTTGGTCTTCGCGGCTGATGCCGTAGCGGTCTACCAGGTTTTCCGCGGTTTCGCCCATTGCATCGGTGCCGTAGGCCTCTTCGAGGCGCGGGTTGATGAAGCGCCAGCCAAAGCTGGAATCATACATTTGAGAGTCGGTACCAAACGCTTTGCTGGGCTTCGACATCACGTAGGGCGCGCGAGTCATGCTCTCCACACCGCCGGAAATGAACAGGTCTCCGTCGCCACTTTGGATGGCGCGGGCGGCTCCAATACTAGCCGAGAGGCCCGAGGCGCACAAACGGTTTACCGTTTCGCCAGGTACCGAGGTGGGCAGGCCCGCCAGCAGCAACGCCATACGCGCCACGTTGCGGTTGTCTTCGCCAGCTTGGTTGGCGCAGCCCAGAATCACATCGGCAATGGCGGCCGGGTCGGCAGACGGGTTACGCCGTAGCAGCTCCTGAATGATGTGCGCAGCCATGTCATCGGGCCGGACGGTGGAAAGAGAGCCGCCGAAATTGCCAATAGGCGTCCGGATACCGTCAATTATATACGCTTGGTTCATGCTAGTTGCTGATTGTCGGGGGCTGATTAAGAAGAGTAACTAGCGCGTCATGCTGAGCTTGCCGAAGGCTAGGCCAGTCGATAAGCCAGAGGTAGAGCTGCTGCAGGACTTGGCTTGATGCGCCACAGGCTTAGCATGACGGTCAATGTATTTCGTTTATCGTCTAGGCCCCTAACGGCATTATAGAATCTCGTTACTGGTGCGGTAGGCGGTGCCTTTAAACAGAGCCAGCACTACGCCATCTTGATTGGTAGCGCGCACCTGGTACACCCCAATTTTGTGCTTAAGACTTTCCTCGCGCGCCTCTATGGTCACCACGTCGCCGGTTTTGCCAGCTTCTAGGTAGTCGATTGTGACGGTAAGACCCACGCTCTGGCGGCCGTGGCTATTGCAGGCGAAGGCAAACGCTGAGTCGGCAGCTGCAAACGTGACACCACCGTGCAGGGCCCCAAACCCATTGACCATATCGGGCCGGACTGCAAAGTGTAGCCGGCAGTAGCCGGGGCCCACTTCCTCCACCTGCAGACCTAGCAATTTGCTGAAGGCGTCATTCTCAAGCATCAGCTCCTTCACGGCTTCAGCCCGACTGTTACCCGTGGCTGATTGCTGGCTCATGTTGGAAAAACGTCTGATTGGCCCGCACCATCCGGCGCAGCAAGGGACTGGCGCGGTAACGGTCCTCGTGGTACTCGGCGTAAAGCTCGTCGAGAGTGGTGAGCACGGTGGAGAGGCCTAGCGCATCGGCCCAAGCCAATAGGCCTTTAGGGTAGTTCACGCCCTTGGTCATGGCTAGCTCCAGATCTTCTTTGGAAGCCACGTTCAAGGCCAGGGCATCTATGGCTTCGTTGATGAGCATGGCCAAAATGCGCTGGAGCACCAAGTGGCCTAGGGCCTCGTCGCGGGTAGGCTCGGGCAACACGGCACCCGCTCGGTAGTCGTAGAAGCCACGGCCCGATTTACGGCCGTAGTAACCAGCCTCAAATAGGCGCTTTTGCGTGAAAGAAGGCTTAAAGCGTGGGTCATAGAAAAAAGCCGTAAATACCGATTCCGTCACGCGGTAGTTCACATCGTGGCCGATGAAATCCATCAAGGCAAATGGCCCCATCCGAAAACCACCCAGCTCGGTCATGGCCCAATCAATGGTAGCCATATTGGCAATGCCTTCCTCCAGAATCCGGATGGCCTCGCCGTAGAAGGGGCGCGCCACGCGGTTCACAATAAAGCCTGGCGTGTCTTTGGTCAGCACGGGCAGCTTGCCCCAACTCTGCACCAAGTCCCGGATTTCTTCGGCTAGGCCACTACGGGTTTGCACCGCCGGAATCACTTCCACTAACTGCATCAGCGGAGCCGGGTTGAAAAAGTGAATCCCGATGAAGCGCTCGGGCTGCTGGCACGCGGCTGCGATGGAAGCAATAGAAAGTGAGGACGTATTGGTAGCAAGTATGCAGGCTGGCGACACAACCACCTCCACTTCCCGAAAGAGTTGCTGCTTCACCGATAACTCTTCCACAATGGCTTCGAGAACTAGCTCACAATCAGTGAAATCCTGCAACTCTGCCGTTAGCTGCAACTTAGCAAAAGCGCTATTGGCCGCTTCCGAGGTGAGCTTTCCTTTCTCCGCCAGCTTATCAAGGTTTGTGCGGATGGACTGACCAGCTCGTTGCAAGGCCGCTGCGTTCTGATCGAGCAAACGAACGGTGTGACCAGCGGTAAGTACTACCTGGGCAATGCCCGCACCCATGGCCCCGCTCCCAATGATTCCGATGATCATGCGCCGGTGAAAGTGGGTTTGCGTTTTTCAAGGAAGGCCGAAACTCCTTCTTTGTAGTCGGTGGTGTGGCCAGCGCGGAGCTGATAATCGGCTTCGGCGCGGAGCTGCTGGGTAAGGTCGTTGCCGAAGGTAGTGTTGAGTAGCTGCTTGGTGTAGGCCAGGCCCTTGGTGGGCATGGCGGCCAATTTGCTGACCAAGGCCGCTACTTCCGTCTCAAAGCTATCATCAGCAAAAGCCTTGTAGATCATGCCCATCTGCACAGCCTCAGAGGCGCTTACTTTGTCGCCGGTGAACATGAGGGCCGCGGCGCGTTGCAGGCCAATCAGGCGGGGCAGGAAGTACGTTCCGCCACTATCCGGAATCAGCCCAATCTTGCTGAATGCCTGAATAAACGAAGCCGATTCCTTAGCCACTACAATGTCGCAGGCCAAGGCCAAGTTGGCACCCGCGCCTGCCGCTACGCCGTTTACCGCCGCTACCACTGGCTTCTCCAATTCCCGAATCAGCTGCACAATAGGGTTGTAGTGCTTCTCCACAATCTCAGCAACCTCGGGGCTGTCGGGACCCGTGATTTCCGCCAGGTCTTGACCGGCGCAGAACGCTTTGCCCGTGCCGGTAAGCAGCACCGCCCGTACCTCTGGGTTCTGCTGACACTCGCGCAGGCGCTGCTGGAGAGCCAAGGCCAGCGGCTTATTTACGCTGTTGAAAACGTCGGGCCGGTTGAGCGTAAGCGTGGCGACGCCCGCCTCGATGGAGAAGTTCAGAAAGCTGGTTTCAGGCATTAGGGAAGAGGTGGGTTAGAAAAGGTAAGAGAGCTAGCGACTAGTGACATTTGAAATAGTCAAACGGCTCCAGGCAGTCATCACACTGGTAAGAGGCTTTGCAGGCGGTGGAGCCGAACTGGCTGACTAAATGCGTGTGCTCCGACTTGCAGAGGGGGCAGCGCACGGCGGTATCCTGACCGAAGAGATTGAGGACATGGCCGGTAGCGGTGCCGTTGATGGGAGCCGCAATACCATAGGCCTCCAATTTCTCGCGGCCGGCAGCCGTCATCCAATCGGTGGTCCAGGCGGGGCGGAGCTGGTTATTGATGGTTACCTGTGTAATGCCCTCCGCCAGCAAACGCAGCCGGATGTCCGTGGCAATAGTGTTCATAGCCGGGCATCCCGAGTAGGTGGGCGTAATGGTTACGGTTACCTGTTGGCCCTGCACCTGCACACCACGCACAATGCCCAAGTCCAGAATGCTCAGCACGGGCACTTCCGGGTCGAAGACATCGTCCAGCAATTGCCAGATGCGCTCCTCGGTGGGCATGGGCGTTTCGGCTACCATTTCAGGCCGGGGTAAGTACGTTGCATGTACTGCAGCTCAGCCAGAATGTAGCCGAGGTGCTCCGTGTGGCGCCCAGCCTTGCCGCCTTTCTGCATGTACGTTTCGGCGGGTACGGGTAAGGTGGCTTCCTCAAACACCTTCGCCACGTGAGCCTGCATGGCGGGCAGCAGCGCAGCGTAATCTGGTATCAGGTTAAGAGACTGCAGGGCTTGCTCGGTGGCAGTAGGCGTGGTTAGCTCGCCGGAGTAACGCCACAGGTTAGCAAGGGCTTTTTCAACGCGCTGTCGGCTTTCCTCGGTGCCATCCCCCAGCCGGATCATCCACTCCGAGCTCCATTTGAGGTGGTATGCAGCTTCCTTCCAGGCCTTCTCAGCAATGGCCGCCAAACGCTCATCGGGGCTAGTTTGGAGCTGCTGCAGAAAGTGGTAGTGAAAGTTATCGAACAGGAACTGCCGCACCACAGTATCCGCGAAGTCGCCGTTGGGCTGCTCCACCAGCAAAGGGTTCTGATACTCAGTAGCCAGGCGCAGAAACGCTAAGTCGTCCTCGGTGCGGCCTTGTCCTTCTAACTCGGCGGCGTACTGGTAGAGGCTGCGGGTTTCACCGAGCAAGTCCAAGGCAATGTTAGCCATGGCCAGATCCTGCTCCAGAATGGGGCCGTGGCCGCACCACTCCGAGAGCCGGTGGCCTAGAATCAGGCTGGTATCGGCAAGCTGCAGCACGTAGCGGAACAGCTGCTGCCGCACCTCCGGCGTGTATTTGGCCAACGAAACCGTTTCGGATGGAGTGACTTGCATAACCTCTGACATTACATGTGCTTAATAGAATCCGGAACCTCGTAGAACGTGGGGTGCCGGTATACTTTATCGTTGGCGGGGTCAAAGAAGGCGGCCGCATCGTCGGGGTTAGAGGCGTGCACATGCTTCGACTCCACCACCCAAATGCTGATGCCCTCCATGCGGCGCGTGTACACGTCGCGGGCGTTCTGGATGGCCATGGCCGCGTCGGCGGCGTGCAGGCTGCCCACGTGCTTATGATCGAGGCCCTGCTTGCTGCGGATAAAAACCTCCCACAGAGGCCATTCGTGCTGAGTCATGTGTGGTGAAATGGTGAGTTTCGCGGTAATTGGAGTAGGGGAGAGGCCTAGGAGTGTATAGGGTGATTACCCCAGGCCGTCATGTCGAGCTTGTCGAGACATCTCGCCTGCATCATCTAGCTACTAACTCAACGTCAGCACGCGAGATGTCTCGACAAGCTCGACATGACGTTCTTTATCTAATGCAAATTGGCCTAGGCCACTTGCTGAACGGCTTCTTGCTCAGCGCGTTGCTTGCGCTTGGCGGCGTGGGCCAGAGCGGCCTCGCGGACCCAGGCTCCTTCTTCGTGCGCCTTCACGCGGGCGCCGAGGCGGTCTTTATTGCACATGCCGTTGCCTTTTACCACGTTCCAGAACTCCTCCCAGTCTACCTCGCCGAAGTCGTAGCCATTTTTGGCCTCGTTCCACTTCAGGTTTGGGTCGGGCACAGTCAGGCCCAGGAACTCGGCTTGAGGAACCATCATGTCCACGAACTTCTGACGCAGCTCGTCGTTGGTGAAACGCTTAATGCGCCACTTCATCGACTGCTCAGTATTAGGGGAGTCGGCATCTTTGGGGCCGAACATCATTAGTGTAGGCCACCACCAGCGGTTCAACGCTTCCTGGGCCATAGCTTTCTGCTCGGGGGCCCCTTCGCAGAGAGTCTGCATGATCTCAAAGCCCTGGCGCTGGTGGAAGCTTTCTTCCTTGCACACCCGCACCATAGCGCGGGCGTAAGGGCCGTAGGAAGTCCGGCAGAGCGGCACTTGATTGAGAATGGCGGCTCCATCTACCAGCCAGCCTACTGTGCCCATATCGGCCCAGCTAAGGGTGGGGTAGTTGAAAATGCTGGAGTACTTAGCCTTGCCGGAATGTAAGTCGGCGAGCATTTGGTCACGGGAGGCACCCAGCGTTTCGGCAGCGCTGTAGAGGTAGAGGCCGTGGCCGGCTTCGTCCTGCACTTTGCTCAGCAGAATGGATTTCCGCTTCAGCGAAGGAGCACGCGTAATCCAGTTGCCTTCGGGCAGCATGCCAACCAGCTCAGAGTGAGCGTGCTGAGATATCTGCCGGATCAGCGTCTTGCGATACGCGTCGGGCATCCAATCTTTGGGCTCAATGCGCATGTCCGCGTCGATACGAGCCTGAAACTGTTCTTCCTGGGTGAGTTCTAGCGTTTCCATGCCTCTCTAACAAAGATTAACTAACATTCGTTAGTTAAAAGTAAGGAAAATATTGCGCTTGCCCTTTCGGTGTGCGTGCAGAAACTGAGCAAATATTACAGTCATCTAAATTGATTTTGCGCTTTACCCAGCCTGACATTTCTGTAGGCCACTTACTGATCAAAATCGACCTTTACCATCTCAGATGTAGGCCTAGCCTGACAAGACAGGACGTAGCCTTTGGCAACCTCAGTGTCGGAGAGCGAGTAGTTTACGTCCATTTCAACCTGACCCTCGGTTACGCGGCAGCGGCAGGTGCTGCACATGCCGTTCTTGCAGGAGTATGGTGCATCCACACCCATGTCCAGCAGTTCATCCAGAATCGTATTGCCATAGTACGACATCTCCAGGATGCGGGTGCTGCCATCAAGCTGTACCGTTACTTGACTTTTCTTGTCGTCCTCGCCAACGGGGTGCGGTTTGGTTGGGCCAGTAGCTTTCTTGGCGCCGCCTGCTGAGGTAAACATTTCAAAATGAACCTTCTCCGAGGCTACGCCCGCGCCACTCAGGGCCGAGCGCACGCCGTTGATCATCTCTTCCGGACCGCAGATAAAGGCTTCGTCGATCTGCTCGGCGGGCAGAATCTTCTGCAAGAACTGTTGCGTTTTGGCTTCGTCGATGCGGCCGAACAACAAGTCAGTATCGCCCTGTTCGCGGCTGAGAATGTGGTAGACACTGAGGCGCTGCAGAAACTTGTTTTTCAGACCCTCAATGGCCTCCTTGAAAATAATAGAGTTGCGCCCACGGTTGCCATAAATCAGGGTAACCTGACTCTTAGGCTCGGTCAGGAGGATAGTTTTCACAATGGAAAAAACCGGCGTAATGCCGCTGCCCGCCGCGAAGGCCACGTAATGCTTTGCTTGCTCGGGGTGCAGCTCAGTGTAAAAGCGACCCGCGGGCGGCATTACGTCCAGCTCTTCGCCCACGCGCAAGCTGTCTACGGCCAGGGAAGAAAAGCGGCCCTCAGGTACCTTCTTAATAGCCACTTGCCATTCCCCATCGAGGGGGCTGCTGCATATGGAGTAGGAGCGGCGCAACTCCTCACCATCATGCTCCCGCCGAAAGGTGAGGTATTGGCCCTGGGTGAACTTAAAAGTGTCGCGCAGTTCCGCCGGTACATCCAACGACAGCGTCACGCAGTCGGGTGTTTCCTTGTTGATGCGCTTGATTTTGACTTTATGAAATCGACTCATGATGAGTTGTCAGTTATACATTGCCGGGTGCCAGCGGCGCGTTGCTGGGTGCTCACAGGGAAACTCACAACTAGTGACCGGCCGCTGAATCTATTTCGCCAGCCCGTTTAGCAGAATGGTCATGATGTTTTGCTCCAGCTCTTCGCCCGAAATGCCTCGGCCGGGCCGGTACCACAGCTCCACCCAGCGCACCGCCGAAAGAATGGTAAACAAGGCTACCGATACATTTACAGGCTGCAACTCGCCGGCCGCAATGCCCTGCTCAATAAGGGCTGCAAAACCCCGTTCGTAGCGCTTACGGGCATCTTTAAACTGTGTCAGCTTGTCGCCAGTCAGGTATTTCCAGTCGTTGTTGGCCACCGACACGGCCGCGCCGTCCTCAATCATTAAGTGCACGTGCAGCCGAATCAGCGCCTTTATCTTCTCCACGTAGGAAATTTGGGTTTGTTCAATCTGGGCTAGCTGCGAGATGTACGTGTTGGAAACATGAAAGCAAATGTGTTCCAGAATCTCGTCCTTAGAGTTGATGTGGTTGTACATACTGGCAGCCTCCATGCCTACCTGAGCGCCTAAATCGCGCATGGAGGTACCCCCGAAGCCCCGGTCTTTGAACAGCTTAGCTGCTTCCTCGATGATGGTTTGCCGTTTGTTGGTTTTAGTTTTCTTAGCCATTGATGGGTGGAGGAGCAGCAGGACGGTAAACGGTAAGGTGAAGAATGAGCTGAGGAAAGTAATTATGATGTGCTTGGGAGGGATTACTCAGCTAGTTTAGGCCAGGTTGCGCAGGTCCTTTACGCGTGTAAGCTTGCCGCCCTCGCTACGCGGTAATTCGCCAAACCCGAGGAGCGTAACCCGCATGCTTAACCCAATTGAGTCTTTAAGCTTCTGGGCGAAAGAGTGTTGTAGTATCTTGAGGCATTCGTGATCTGCTATTGCTGCCTCGGTTACGGTGTGCAGGCCTAACTCGCGCATAAGGGCTTGGCTAACTTCTACATTCACTTCTACCTCATCTAGGCTGCCCCGGCGCGAAGCCACTACTTGGTAATAAGGGCTAATATGCTCTAGGCCACTTAACACATCTTCTACCTGAGTATGAAAGAAGTTAACGCCCCGGATGATGAGCATATCGTCGGAGCGGCCCCTGATTGGGCCCATCTTTACATGGGTGCGACTTCCCGACTTATCGTAGTAGATGTTGGTTATATCATTGGTCCAGTACCGCAGAATGGGCATGGCTTGCTTGGTAAGCGTGGTAAACACCAAAACGCCTAGTTCACCTTCTGCCACTGGCTCACCCGTGTCCTTATCTACTACCTCGGGGTAAAAATGGTCTTCCCAGATGTAGCTGCCGGTGCCGCGCTCATTCACATCTTCCTGCGATATGCCCGGGCCCATAATCTCGCTGAGGCCATAAATATTTGTAGCCTGCACACCTAGGCCAGTTTCTACTTGTTGCCGGATCGTTTCTGTCCAAGGCTCAGCACCCAACGCAGCATATTGTAGGTGTATAGCCTCGCGCGCAATGCCGCGGCGCTGCAGTTCCTCGGCCAACAATTGGGCGTAGGAGGGGGTGGCGCATAATATTTCCGGTCGGAAGTCCTGCAGTAATTGCAGTTGGCGTTCGGTGCCCCCACCGGATACGGGTATAACCGTGAGGCCCAATTTTTCAGCGCCGTAATGGATGCCTAGGCCACCCGTAAACAGTCCGTAGCCATAGGCGTTTTGCAGTTTCATGCCGGGGCGGCAGCCAGCAGCGGCTAAGGAGCGGGCCACTACCTCCGCAAATATTTCGAGGTCTGCGGCAGTGTAGCCCACTACTGTGGCTTTGCCAGTGGTACCGCTGGAACAGTGCAGCCGGGCAACCTCAGTTTCCGGCACAGCAAAGAGGCCAAAGGGATAGTTGTCGCGAAAGTCAGTTTTCCTCGTGAAGCCCAACTTAGGTAAATCAACCAGGCCCTTGAACGTGGAGGGGTGTACGCCGGCTGCGTCAAGCTTCTGTTTATAAAAGGGCACCCTGGCGTATGCGTAGGCCACTTGCTGCTTCAGCCGAGCGTTCTGCAATTCCCGCAGCTGAGGCAGTGGCAGCTGTTCTATCTCTGGGTTGAAAAGCATTGGCTATGCAGTGGGATGACGCGAGAACGTCGCTAAAAGTAAGTGAACACTCTCGCTGAAACAAACATTCGTTAGTTTTTTATTAAATGCAACAATACCCCTAAAATGCCCGTAGGAGGTTGCAAAGCCAATAACAAACGTTCGTAAATGAATAAAAGTAAGTGTATACTCACTAAAAAAAGTGAATACTTACTTGCATTTAAAAATCTTTGCTTAATATTGTCCCATCAATCAGCTGGCTTATCCCACCAAGGCAACTGATTGATAATTCCCACGCCCGCTTACCCAGGTGTCTCCCACCCCACCTGGCCCCAAAATTCCCACGCCCCGTTTACCCAGATGCTGATCCCACCCATCTGGCGAAATTTGTAGAAAGTCGTGTGGCTCCCCGGCCCCGACGCCAAATTTCTACCTCCTCGCAGCCGGCCGAATTGGACCCCCTCCAGTTCGGCCGGCTTATGGTATATAAGGCCTAGTGGTTATTAGCGTTGTGGAGCACAGCAACAAACCAATTAGCTGATTTCACCTGACAGTGCTTAGGAGAGGAATGTTGGAGTCAACTGCTACGAGCCCGACTATTTAGCCTGAAATTTTGCTAACTACTGAGCAGTAAAATGCCGTATTTACGCAATAGAGGTATTTTAGGGTGCTATATTGAGCCCCAATAGTAGAAACTGAACTCCGTCCATGACCAACCGCAAGCAGCACATTGCTCAAACTGCCCTACAGCTTTTTGGGGAAAAGGGCTTTGAACATACCCCCACGCAATTAATTGCCAAGGAAGCGGGAGTGTCTGAAGCTCTTATTTTCAAGCATTTCGGCTCAAAGGAGCAGTTGCTTGATTTCATTATTAAGAAGGGCTACAAGCGTATTATCGAGCAAAACCGTGGCTGGTATGAAGGCCGGGCACCCTTAGAGTTTGTGCACAGCGTAATAGAATTGCCGTACAAGCTGGTGCGCGAGGAACCTCACTTCTGGAAATTACAGTCGAGGCTCACTGATAGCGCTACGGCCCAGAAGCAGCATGAGCGCTTTTTACAGCCGGTGCCTGCTTTGTTGCATAACGCCTTCGAAAAGCTGGGATACGCAGATCCGGCCAAGGAAACCAGCTTGCTCATGCTACTAGTTGAAGCTCTCTGGAAAATTGAAGTCAACAAAGATGATGAGCAGGTCCGGGAAATGCTGGACTTCATCAAGTCTAAATATCAGGCGCAGAAATAACCTCTAGGCCACTAGCACACACCTTCTGCAAAGCCATTACTGTAAGTCCCCTGTTTCGGCGGGGGACTTTTTTATTTTCCAACCGAGCAAATGCTAATACGCCTTTTATGTTGGGTCAGTATAAAAAGCGGCGGAGTTATATGAGCAGGCAACTGGCTAAAAAGAAACGCAGAGTGTCGCGTATGCACCTAACTCGGGCGTAGCGCTTGCGTACACAGTTGAGTTACGCTCCGTGAGCTAATAGCAGCCCATTGTGCGTCAGGATGTGCCAACTGAACAGGTAACGCACCGGGCTGTTGTCACCAAGTGGTAACGCTGTGTTGTTGGTGTGTGGCACTCCTGGGTTCTTAAACTCTTCTTCCAGTTACTTTTATGTCTGACTTATTTACTCCGGACCCAGCCGATACTAGGCCACCGGAACCGCTCCCGAATGATGCGTCGCGGCGAAGCTTTATGAAGCAGGCCGGTGGTATTCTGGGTCTTGCGCTGGCTCCACCTCTCATAAGTCAGGCCGAGCGGCTCACGGCGCTATCGGGGAAAGTGGAAGGAGTTTGGCCGATGCGTTTGAAGGTGAATGGCGCCGTGCGCACCCTGCAACTGGAGCCCCGCGTGACCCTACTAGATGCTCTGCGGGAGTACCTCGACCTCACCGGCACCAAAAAAGGGTGCGACCATGGACAATGCGGAGCCTGCACAGTGCTAGTAGATGGCCGCCGCGTAAACTCCTGCCTCACCCTGGCGGTGATGAGCCAAGGCAAAGAAATTACCACCATTGAGGGGCTTGCGAAAGGGGAGGAGCTGCATCCCATGCAGGCTGCCTTCATCAAGCACGATGGCTTCCAATGTGGGTATTGCACCTCGGGGCAAATTATGTCGGGGGTGGCATGCGTGAATGAAGGACACGCTACTACTGATGCCCAAACCCGGGAGTGGATGAGTGGCAACTTATGCCGGTGTGGGGCTTACCCCAATATTGTGGCGGCTGTGCGCGAAGTGCAACAAAAAGGAGGCAAAGCATGAACAATTTCGCTTACCAGCAGGCCTCAAAAGCCAAAGACGCCACCGCCATTGTGCGCGACGATAAGCAAGCAGCGTACATAGCCGGGGGTACTACGCTGCTTGATCTGATGAAAGCTAACCTGGAGCAACACTCCCAGTTGGTTGACATCAACTTGCTGCCATTCAAAGGCATTGAGAAAACTAACGACGGCTTGCGCATTGGGGCAATGGAGCGAATGAGCGACGTGGGCGAGCATCCTCTTGTGCTGCAGCAATTCCCCGCAATTTCCGAATCGCTGCTCCTGGCGGCTTCGCCTCAGTTGCGCAACATGGCTAGCATGGGGGGCAATATTCTGCAACGTACGCGCTGTGGCTATTTCCGCGATCCAGCCTTTCCATGCAATAAGCGCGTGCCCGGCTCCGGCTGCCCCGCTCTCCAGGGAGACAATCATAACCTGGCCATCTTGGGAACCAGCGAAGCATGCATTGCCACCTCGTATCCCGGCGACTTATCCGTAGCGCTTGTGGCTTTTGACGCCGTATTGACGCTCGAAAATGCCAAAGGCAAGCAGCGTAGGGTGCCCATCACGGAGTTTTACTTGCTGCCTGGCACTACTCCGCAGAAAGAAACTGTGCTGGAACCCGGTGAGCTGATTGTAGCTATTACGGTTCCTGCAGCGGCGTATACTCAGCGCTCTACTTACCTCAAAGTACGCGAGCGGTCTAGTTATGCCTATGCGCTGGCCTCAGCGGCAGTAGGCCTAGAGGTGCAGAACGGCACCATCCGGGCAGCCCGTGTGGCACTGGGTGGGGTAGGAACTCAGCCCTGGCGTTCCCGCGAGGCCGAGCAGGTACTAACCGGGGCCCCGGCCACGGAAGCTACGTTCCGGGCTGCGGCTGCGGCCGCCTTGCGGGGTGCTCAGCCGCGGGAGCATAATCGGTTTAAAGTGGAGCTGGCGCAAAACACACTGGTACAGGCCCTGCAAAAAGTAGTTGGCTAGCCGCCAAAACAGCTAGGCCAGTGGGGAGGATTTGCTCAGCCCTACCTGGTCATATCTACCAAGAAGAAACTTCCTCATGGATATCGAACCCGCATTCTTTGAAACTAACCCCAAGGCCGGCTCGGTAGGGCAGCCCCTCGACCGTGTAGATGGTCGGGCGAAGGTAACGGGCCAGGCGAAGTACTCCGCCGAGTACAATAACCTGCCCGGCCTAGTGCACGCGGTGCTGAAAACGAGTGACGTGGCAAAAGGGCGCATTCAGAGTATCGATATAAGTTTAGCGCAGAAGGAACCCGGCGTATTAGCCATTCTGACGCATCAAAACCTGCCTAAGCTCGCCAAAACGCCCAACGACCCAGAGGGCAAGAAAGCCATTGGGGCGCCCATGGGCTTCCTGCCGCTTACCTCCGACCAGGTGCATTACGCCGGGCAGCCCGTGGCCATTGTGGTAGCCGATACCCTGGAGCGCGCCCAGCACGCGGCGGCTCTTGTGCGGGTACAGATAGCGGCTGAGAAGCCCCTGGCCTCGTACGAAGACCCAAAGGCAGAGCTATTTGACCCGCAGAAAGTGCAGGACGGCAAAACCGACGGGCACACCGTGCGCGGCAACCCAAAAGCAGCTTTTGCCGCCGCGCCTGTGCAACTTACCCATACCTACACGCACGCTATTAATCACCATAACCCCATGGAGCCTGGGGCTACTACCGCCCACTGGGAGGCCCCCGACCGCCTGACGGTGTATGAGTCGACGCAGGGCGTAACACGGACCCAGAAGGCCTTGAGCAACATGCTAGGCCTAGCGGCCGAACAGGTGCGCGTAGTAACGAAATATCTGGGAGGCGGCTTTGGTTGTAAGGGCTCTACGTGGCCTCACACGGTGCTCACGGTACAAGCTGCCCGCGCAGTGGGTAGGCCAGTAAAACTTTCGCTGACGCGCCCGCAGATGTTTACTAGCATGGGGCACCGCGAAGATCAGACTCAAACCCTGAAAATTGGAGCAACCAAAGAAGGGAAGCTGCTGGCTCTGATTCACGAGAAGACCTCTACCACCTCACCCTGGGACAATTACGCCGAGCCGAACAGCCGCATCATCAACCTGCTCTACAACTGCCCGGCGTTTGAATCAACCTACCAGTTGGCCCGGGCTAACGTGATGACCTCCACGTTTATGCGGGCGCCTGGGGAAGCACCTGGTTCGTTTGCCATTGAGTGCTCCATGGACGATCTGGCCTATCAGGTAGGCCTAGACCCCTTACAAATCCGGCTGCTGAATTATGCCGACAAGGACTACAGCACCAACAAGCCTTGGAGCAGCAAAAGCCTAAAGCAGTGCTATGCCCGAGGGGCCGAGCTTTTTGGCTGGAGCAAGCGTAATCCCAAGGCGGGGCAGACGCGCGACGGTAATTTATTGGTGGGCATGGGCATGGCCACGGCCAGCTACCCCGTGCACAACAACCAGGGTACGGCCCGGGTACGCCTCTACGCCGATGGCCACGCCGTGGTGCAAACCGGCGCCACCGACTTAGGCACCGGCACCTACACCGTGATGACGCAGGTAGCCGCCGATGCGCTGTGGCTCACGCCCGATAAAGTGCGTTTTGAGCTTGGTGACACCAAATTGCCTACTGCCCCTAACTCCGGCGGCTCAGTAGCCGCGGGTACTGTATCATCTTCCATTTACATGGCGGCCCAAGATGTGTGGCAGAGACTGATTAAGATGGCAATTCAGGACAAAAAGTCGCCGCTGTACCGGGCCAAAGCTGCCGACGTAATGGTGGAAAACGGCCGGATGATGCTCAAGGCCAACAAGACAAAGGGTGAAGACTACGCGGCCCTGATGAAGCGCAACGAAACGACTGACATTGAGGGCACTGGCAACGGTAAGTATGGCGCCGGCTATGAGTCGGGACTAGCGGCCGGTTCTGCCGATTCGGGTCACCAAGACGATATGGCGGGTCACTCCATGCACTCCTTCGGGGCGCATTTCTGCGAAGTGAAAGTAGACCCCGCGTTGGGCACGGTACGTGTAACCCGTTGGGTAAGCGTGCACGCGGCCGGCCGGATTCTGAACGCTAAAACTGCCCGCAGTCAGATCATTGGCGGCAGTATTTTCGGGATAGGATGCGCGCTAATGGAAAGGACCGTCCGCGACGAGAATTTTGCCCGTTATACCAACGCCAGCCTCGCCGACTACCATATTCCCGTCAGTGCCGATATTCCGGATATGCAAGTTGAGTTTATCGAGGAGCACGACCCCTATATTAATGCCATGGGAGTAAAGGGCATCGGAGAAATATCGATGGTGGGCGTGGCGGCGGCCGTAGCCAACGCAGTATATCATGCCACCGGTAAACGCGTGCGTAGCCTTCCCATCACCCCCGATAAAATACTAGGCGCTACTCCCGTCTAGGCCACTCTTGTTCAGGTAGATGGTGGGAAGGACTGCTTTGTTAACCACCTGGCCCCACAACCTTCTGAATCTCATCCAAAGTAAACCGGCAGCTTAACCCTACGCTTTTGCGTAAACTATAGTCGATGCCAATTACCGCTACTCATGACTGAATTACAACGACTCTTACTGGCCTACGACGAACATCGCGCTGCTAACCGAGCCTGTGCGCTGGCTTCGGTAGTAGATGTAGCGGGCTCGGCTTACCGTAGGCCAGGGGCTCGTATGCTGGTCACGGAAGATGGGCAGCTGACGGGAGCCATCAGTGGGGGCTGCCTAGAAGGTGATGCCCGCCGCCGCGCCCGCCAAACCATTCAGCGGGGTAAGCCCACCATCGTTACCTACGACTCGACTGACCCCGACGACGATTTGCAGTTTGGGGCAGCGCTGGGTTGTCAGGGCATTGTGCAGATTCTGCTCGAGCCCCTCGACTTTCAAAACCCTGATAATCCCTTGGAGTTGCTGCGGCGCTGGGCCGAAGGAGTTGAAGCTCCCGCCGTAGTGGCCACCGTGTTCAGTTTGGCCGGCAGCACGGCCCCGGTGCAAATGGGCGAAAGACTGTTGCTAACCGCCGATGGAGCCGTGCAGGGTGGCCTAGCGGCCGGCTCTGAGTTATACGACGCCATTCTGACTGATGCACGTGCGGCATTAGCTGCCGGTCAGCCAGCTACGCGCCATTACCCGGCAGGCCCGGTTACAGTGCGGGTGTGTTTAGAGATACTGCGGCCTCCCGTGCGGCTCACCATATATGGTGCCGGCAACGATGTGCAACCCGTAGTGCGCTTAGCCAGTGGCCTAGGCTGGCGGGTGCAAGTGCTGGATGGCCGGCCCGCCCAAGCACAGCCGTCCCGCTTCCCGGAGGCTGAGGCTGTGCGGGTAGTACCGTTGGCGCAAGTGAGCGAGGAGCCGCAGAGCAACAGCTTTGCCTTGCTCATAACGCACAATTATTACTACGACTTAGCTGTGTTGCGGCACCTGCTTCATGCTCCTACCCGGTACATAGGCCTACTGGGCCCTCGCAAAAAATACGACCGTCTGCTAACTGATCTGGAGAAAGAGGTACCCACGGCCGCGCAGCTATTGCAGGGCCGCTTGTACAGCCCCATTGGGTTAAATATTGGGGCCGAAACTCCCGAGGAAATTGCGCTTTCCATCATTTCCGAGATACAAGCAGTTTTGACGAGTCGGCCAGCCAGTTTCTTGCGAGACTCGCCGCATCCTATTCACCCGCCCCTGCACGCCGATGCCCCTTTGGTAGCCGATGGCCGCGTGGATGCCGTGTGTGAATTGTGAAACACCTAGTGCAGTTTCCTAATCAGTACCTCGCATGCCTGCCGTCCTTCTGTTAGCTGCCGGCTCCTCTTCGCGCCTCGGTCGACCCAAGCAACTGCTCATGTACCAAGGAAGCACATTGTTGCGTCGGGCTGCCGAAACAGCCGTGGCCGCAGCTGCCGGGGCCCCTGTGTTGGTCATAACGGGCGCGTTGCACACGGAACTACTACCCGAACTGCATGGGTTACTGCTAACGGCAACTCGGTGTGTTGATTGGGCTGAGGGCATGGGAGCATCCTTGAAATATGGACTAGCAGTGCTGGAAAGTATATGCGCTACCTGGGAAGACTTGCTTGTAATGCTTTGTGACCAGCCCTTGGTAAATTCTGAGTTGTTGCTCTGCCTACAAGAAACCAGCGCGGCCACGGGTAAACCCATTGTTGCAGCGGAGTATGAAGGGGTGCGGGGAGCACCCGCTTATTTCCGTCGGGAAGTGCGCCCATTGCTGCAACGCATGCCTTCGGGGGCAGGAGCAGGGCAACTCTTCAAACAACACCCTGAGCTAGTGGCGGCGGTGCCATTCCCGGCGGGAGCTATTGACGTTGACACCGAGGAGCAGTACGCGGCCCTGCCTGCATGAGGCTTCTACGGATCAGCACTGGCCTACTGGCTTTGGCAAGGCGGCCGGGTAGTGCGCAGCAGTGGTAACAGAACCCTAAAACTGCCCAGCAACCGCAACCGCAGAATCCCGTTATCTTGCCCGGTGCACTCACCTCAACCATTGCCTCTATGACAACTCCCTCAGCGTCGGCCGCCGCGCCGGATGCTTCCTTTGATGCCATTCCGAAAGATGACAAGCGCATTACCCGCGGCTGGACGTTCTACGACTGGGCCAACTCGGTTTACCCCCTAGTAATTACCAGTTCAATCTTCCCAATTTACTGGGGCGCCATTACCAAAACGCTCAGCCCTGAAACGGATATCGTACGCTTCCTGGGCTTTGAGGTGCCGGGTTCTTCGCTGCTGACATACGCCATTTCAGCCGCTTTCTTGCTGGTGGCTTTGGTGAGCCCCTTTCTCACTTCTCTGGCCGACTTCTCGGGTCGCAAGAAGCTGTTCATGCAGATATTTTGCTACATCGGGGCGATATCGTGCGCGGCGCTGTTCTTCTTTACACCCGATACGCTTACGCTAAGCACGTTCATCTTCATCTCGGCTACCTTCGGGTTTTCAGGGTCTATTGTATTCTACAATAGTTACTTGCCGCTGATTTCGTCGGAAGAAAAGTACGATTCGCTGTCAGCCAGAGGCTTTTCTATGGGCTATATTGGCTCAGTTTTGCTGCTAGTAATATGCCTGGTAATCAATCAGTTTCCTGGCCTGTTAGGCATTGATGCCTCCACGCCCGAAGGTGCCCGCCTGCCCGCTCGAATTTCTTTCCTGCTCACGGGCATATGGTGGGCTGGTTTTGCGCAAATTCCCTTCTTCACGCTGCCCCCCGACCCTGGCCGCAGTGCCAACGCCGGTACAGATGACTCGGGGTGGCTACTCAATGGCTTCCGGGAGCTAGGCAAGGTCTGGGACCAACTCAAGCAGCTTCCCAATCTGAAGCGCTTCTTGCTTGCCTATTTCACCTACAACATGGGCGTGCAAACCGTGATGTACGTGGCCACTATCTTCGGCGACAAAGAGTTAAAGCTTGAAAGCACCGCGCTCATTATCACCATTCTGCTGCTGCAAGTGGTGGGCATTCTGGGCGCCTACTTGTTTGCTAAGCTTTCGGAGCGCATTGGCAACACTCGGGCCCTGAGCTGGTCGGTGTTTATCTGGATGTGCATTTGCGTAGCGGGTTATTTCGTGCAAGCCGGTTGGAGCTTTTACGCGCTGGCCTCGGTAATTGGGCTCACCATGGGTGCCATTCAGAGCCTTTCACGCAGCACGTATTCTAAAATCATTCCCGAGAACACACCTAACACCGCCGCCTTCTTCAGCTTCTTCGATGTCACGGAAAAGCTCAGCATCGTGATAGGTACGGCCGTATTTGGCATCATCGCTCAAATTACGGGCTCCATGCGCAACAGCATCTTGTCCCTGATTGTGTTCTTCATACTAGGCCTGATCTTCTTGCTGACATTGCGGGGCAAGAAGCTGCGCGATGAACTGAAACCGGAAGTAGCCGCAATGGGGCCGCCACCCGCCACCCCCAATGTTGGAATGCCTGCCACCAAGGCCTAGGCCACTTAGCCGAGACCCGCACAAAAAGTAGTTTAATGCAAAAGCCCGTTCCTGGTTGGAGCGGGCTTTTGCTTGCTTGGTAAAACCTCTGAGGCCGCCAGCAGTTACGCATAGCATTATTTCACTCCTTACACCCCCCCATGGAAGCACAGACTACCTCTCTCCAGGCTGCCCTCAGTCAAGAGCTGAAACACGAACTGCAGCTCACGCGCCGCCTGCTGGAGCGTGTACCCACCGAGCAGTTCGGCTGGCAGCCCCACCCAAAGTCCATGAAGCTGGGTACATTGGCTTCTCACATGGCCAACCTAGTGGGCTTTTTGCAAATGTCATTGCAGGGCCCCGAGACGGACATGGCTACGGTGCAAATGCCCGCGTCGCCAACTACGACCGACGAGGTGCTGCGCCGCTTCGATGTGAACGGCGAGAACATACAGAAGGCGCTAGGCCAGGTAGATGATGCCACGTTCCACGACCTCTGGACCATGCGCCGTGGTGAGCAAGTCTTCCTGACCATTCCGCGTACTGCCGTAGTGCGCACGATGGTGCTCAACCACCTCATTCACCACCGCGGCCAGCTTTCGGTGTACTTGCGCTTGCTCGACATCCCGGTACCCGCTATTTACGGCGGATCCGCCGATGAAGCTCCTCAGCGTTAAGCAACCATCCTAAACGCAACACGGCCCGGTATCCTCATGCTGGATACCGGGCCGTGCTGTTTTAGACTAGTCTATTTGGTGGCTTGGAAGACCTGCTCGCCGGCAATCCACGTTTGCTGCACTTTGGCGTTGCGCAACTGCTCCTTAGGGGCTTCCAGCAAGTCAAGGCCCAGCACCACAAAGTCGGCAGCCATGCCCGGCTTAATGCTCCCTTTCTGCTTATCCTCGAAGGCCGCGTGGGCAGCCCAGGTGGTCATACCGCGCAGGGCATCGGGACGGCTCAGGGCGTTTTCCATCTGGAAGCCTTGGGCGGGATAGTTCTTGGCATCCTGCCGGGCTACCGCCGAGTGGAACCCATAGAGCGGGTTAATGTCTTCCACCGGGAAGTCGGAGCCCAAGGCTACCTGGCCGTATTGCTTGCGCAGGTCATTAAAGGCATAGGCCGTTTTCAGGCGCTCCTGGCCTAGCCGCTCCCCGGCCCAATACATATCGGAGGTGGCGTGGGTGGGCTGCACCGAGGGCACAATGCCGTACTGCCCAAACTTGGCTACATCAGCCTTGCTCACTATTTGGGCGTGTTCAATGCGCCAGCGCCGGTCTTTCTGGCCTTTCAGCGCCTCACCGTAGATATCTAGCAGCAGACGGTTACTGGAATCCCCAATGGCGTGGGTGTTCATTTGAAACTTGCTGGCGGCCAACTGCTGCGCCAGCTTGCGGTAGTCGGCCACGGAGGAAAGCAGGAAGCCCGTTTCCTTTGGCTTATCTGTGTAAGGGTGCACCAGGCAGGCCCCGCGGGAGCCCAGGGCCCCATCGGCGTACACCTTAAACGAGCACACGGTCAGGCGGTCCTTAAATACTGGTCCATTCTTGAGGTAGAAATCTAAGTTTTCTTTTGTGGGAGCCAGCATGGTGTAGAGGCGCACCTTTAGCTTGCCCTGCTGCTGCAGAGCATCCAGCCGGTCTACGTTGGCTTTTTCTAGGCCTGCATCGGCGAGACTAGTGAGGCCTACGGCTACGCAGTTCTTCTGGGCTTGCAGCAAAGCGGCTTCTGCTTCAGCGGCGGTGGGCTCTGGTATTTTACCCGACACCAACCGCACTGCATTATCTACCAGTAGTCCAGTCAGGTTGCCGCGGGCATCGCGCGCAATGGTGCCGCCGCTGATGGGCGTGTTCTTGGTCACGCCCGCCAAGTCTAGAGCCTTCTGGTTGACTAGGGCCGCGTGCCCATCTACCCGCACAATAAACACGGGCGTGTTGGGGAAGAGGGCGTCCAGGGTGTCTTTGGTGGGGAACTGCTTGCTAGGCCAGTCGTTCTGGTCCCAGCCTCGGCCGGTAATCCAGGCAGCCTGGGGGTACTGCTGGCGCTGGGCCTGCAGCTTCTGCACCACCGCACCCCACGACTCAGTACCTACCAAATCAGCATCGCGCAAGCCCAGGGCGTAGCGATAAAAATGGCAGTGTGCGTCGTAAAAGCCCGGGTACACAAACTGGCCCTGGGCATCAACTTCCTTCTCGGCCTGAAATTTTCCCCGAATGTCATCGGCGGAGCCCACGCCCACAAACTTGCCATCCTTCACGGCAAAGGCTTGGGCTTTGCTGAAGGCGGAGTCTACGGTATACACCGTGGCGTTGTACACGATAAGGTCAGCGGCTTGGCGGCTGGTGGTCTGGCAGCCGGCAACGCTCCCGAGCAAAGGGAGCAGGGCGAGAAGGCGGAAACGAGTCATGGAGGCGAAGGTACGCAACGCGCAGACCTAGGCCACTACTCAACTTACCGCACCACGGATTCTAACTGCTGCTGGTGCTGCAGCCACTCTAAAGCGGGTTTTTCTTCCGTAAATCGTTGGAGTACGTAGGGCTCCTCTCCCGCGGTGGAGGGGGCCGGGCGAGCCATACTGGCCATAACCCCGGCCAGTTGGTGAGGCGCCATCAGGAAGGCGATGAACGTAGTACGCCCTAAGCGCGGGTACAGGCGCGGATAAAACTCCTCGTGCATCCAGTGGACATCTAGCGCATCAATGCTGGTGCGCCGCCGGATGTCTACCAGCCAGTAGCGGCACTGGCGCTCAGCGGCAATATCCAGCAAAGTCTGATAACCCCGATGCAGCTCAAACGGCATCACCGAGCGTAGCCATCGGCCCGTAAGCACGTGCTGCTCAGCTACTGAAGTGATAGTAAGATAGTTTGAGTCGAAGTGGGTCATCAAGTAAGACGGTTAAAGCTGCGGTGGGGGGACAGGAGGCTGTACACTGGCCTAGCAGGAGTAAGCAGCTAGTTATGCGCCGCCGGGCCAAAGGTCAAGGTAGCCGTAATCGGGGTAGTTGTCCAACTTTAGTAGGGTTGTTAATTCAATAATAATCAGTTGGCCTAGGCCACTATTCACGAAGGCGAAGAATGGTGTTTAGGCTTCATCATCAAGTAGCTACCCATAAAAAAAGCCCAAGCGCGAGCGTTGGGCCTTTTCACTAGGGCAAAAGAAACAGTGCTTATTCGAAGCGCATGTGCTTCACCGATTCGCCGGAGTTTTTCAGCTCCATCAGCGACTCAATCCCGATCTGCAGGTGAGAGTTTACAAAGTCGCTAGTGACTTTTTTGTCGCTCTCCGAAGTTTTCACGCCTTCGGGCGTCATGGGGTTGTCGCTCACGAGCAGCAAGGCACCGTGTGGAATCTCGTTCACGAAGCCCACCGTGAAGATAGTCGCGGTTTCCATGTCCACGGCCATAGCCCGGATCTGACGTAGGTACTCCTTGAAGTTCTCGTCGTGCTCCCACACGCGGCGGTTGGTGGTGTACACCGTGCCGGTCCAGTAGTCTTTCTCGTGCTTCTTGATCATCGACGACACGGCCCGCTGCAAGCGGAACGACGGCAGCGCCGGAATCTCGGCGGGTAGGTAGTCATCGGAAGTACCCTCGCCGCGAATGGCCGCGATGGGCAGAATTAGGTCACCGAGTTTGGTCTTGTTTTTCAGACCACCGCATTTGCCCAGAAAAAGAGCTGCCTTGGGTTTCACGGCCGAAAGCAGGTCCATCACGGTAGCGGCCATGGGCGAGCCCATACCGAAGTTGATGATGGTGATGCCATTGGCGGTGGCAGTTTGCATAGGCTTATCGAGGCCGCGCACTTCCACGCCGAACTGCTCGGCAAACATGTTCACGTAGTTGAGGAAGTTCGTCAGCAGAATATACTGGCCAAATTCCTTGAGCGGTACGCCGGTGTAGCGGGGCAGCCAGTTCTCGACAATGTCGGATTTAGTCTTCATAGGCAATCAAAAAAGGTAAATGTTAGGGAGAGGAGGAGGAAAGCGGTACTTACGTAACAGTATTCGCTTCCGGCTATCTTTTCCCGTTGGATACAAAAAAACCGTCGGGACCCGGGAGGGTACGACGGTACGGGGCGAAAAGCGGGAACTGAAGTCCGGGGCCGTACCTTTGGAGGTGATGCAAGAGTTGAACCTGCCGCCTTTCGAATACAAAGTTACGAAATCCAGCGAAAATTTGCTGATCTGGGATGTACTACGCCGCAAACAAGTAGTACTTACCCCTGAAGAATGGGTCCGGCAACACGTGGTGCATTACCTCATCAACCACCGTGGTTACCCAAAAGGTTTGCTCTCCCTGGAGCGCGGCCACCGCTACAACCAACGCCAGAAGCGCACTGACCTCTGCGCCCTTGGCCCCGATGGCCAGCCCCTGCTACTGGTTGAGTGCAAAGCCCCCTCCGTCGCTATAACCGCCGCCGTAGCCATGCAGGCAGCTACGTATAATCAAACTATTGGTGCGCCTCTACTATTGCTTACTAATGGCCTACAGCATTTCTGCTGGCGCGTAGATTTCGAGCAGCGCACCAATGAGCGCCTGCTAGAAGTACCAAGCTATAGTGACTTGGTGATTGAGTGAGGTAGTGAAGTGGCCTAGGCCAGTGCATCGGCTCACTCAATCATTAATTAACTGCTACTGTTTGTAGAGCTTATTCTCTACCAAACCATTCGTGAAGAACTGCGTGCAGGCTTTTAGCTCATTACCGTAAGCGCGCAGCTTTTCAGGGTTTGGGTGAGCTAGGGGACTGGCGGGCATAGAGTGCGTACGGTACGGGTAAAGCCGCACCTGGCTGTCAGCCGTTAACTCGGTCACGTAATCTTGGTGGACGAGGTAGTGAGAGCCTCCGCTCAGAAAGAGAGCCCGGCCCCCGGTGCCGCCATCGAATACGGAGTAGCCGAAAGGTAGCAGCTGGTGCGGAGCAGCCACGCCCAGGTAGTCGAGTACAGTGGCTGGCACGTCGGCTTGCTGGGTGATGCGGTGTACATCGGCGGTAGGTAGTTTCCGGCCGGGGTGGAAGAGCAGCAGAGGGGTTTTATAATTACCCAGCAGGTTCTGATAGTCACGCCGGAGGGATTGGGAAGTGTGGTCGGCGAGCAGGATAAACAGCGTGTGCTTGTACCAGGGCTGGTGGGAGGCCGTTTTGAAAAATTGGCGCAGCGCAAAATCGGTGTAGCCGATGGAGGCGTGGATAGGCAGCTTGCCGGGGCTGAACTTGCCCTTGTACTTGGCTGGCACTGGAAATGGCTCGTGCGAAGTCAGCGTGAAGACCGTAGAGAAAAAGGGCTCAGGCTGTTTGGTGAGCTGCTGCGCGAAGTATTGCAGGTATGGCTCATCAAAAATGCCCCAGTGTCCATCGAAGTCAGGGCTTTTTGCGGCGCCAGGATATTCTGCCAGGCCATAGTACTTCTGAATGCCCGTGATGCCCGAGAAGGTGTTGAAGCCCATGGTGCCATTCTGTGCCCCATGGAATACGGAAGTAGCGTAGCCCTGCTTACCTAGTAGCTCGCCTAGGCCGTGCAGTTCGTCGGTCTGGAAGTTGGAGGTAATGAATGGGCTCTCCATGAGCGATGGCAGACCCGCCAGCACCGCTGGTAGGGCCTCAATGGAGCGGCGCCCGTTAGCGTAATGCTCCCGGAAGAACAGCCCCTGCGTGGCCAGCGAATCGAAAAAAGGGGTGTAACCCTTGCCGCCATTCTCGATACCATTGTATTCGGAGGCAAAGCTTTCCACCAGCAGAATTACCACGTTATCACGCGGCGCTTGGGGGCGGGGAGCAGGTACGCGGGCAGCCAGTGCTGCGTGTAAGGCTTGTGGAGAAGAGAAGTAGGCCAAGCGCTCTACGGGCTCATAGCCCAGGCTTTTCAGAAAAGTAAACGTGCTGTTCAAAGCCAAGTGGCCTAGCACTGGGGGCGTCTGCATGAAGGCGTGCCCGGTGCGTAAGGGCTTGAGCTGTAGGCCACCCCGGATACCCAGTACCGCCAACCCCGCCACGGCAATAAGCTCTAGGCCAGTGCGCAACACGGAACGGGAAGTGCGCGGTTGCTGATAATCTCCCGTAGACGCGGGGCTGGGCATGGGGTACAGGTACCAAAGCAACCCAAACAGCGCCGCAAACGGAACCAGCAGAAACCAGTAGTGGCCTACAAGTTGCCCAGCCTGCCGCTCAATGTCGCCTGTGATGGTGAAGAGCTCGTCGCTGGTGCGGCGCCCAATGAACTTAAAATACTGCGTGTCAATCAGGTTCAGCGCCATACCCGTCGCGTTCAGCGTCAGGTATACCCCCCGCAAAGTCCGCTGCCAGGTTCGCCCAAAGTTCGGCACCAATGAAAGCGCCAGAAACGGGATATTTAGCAGCAGCAGAGCCGATATATCAAAGCGGAAGCCGTGCCAGAAAGCCAGCAGCACTTGGCCTACGGTGGCCTCCTGAAACACGGTCTGGTTGGCCAAATAAAAAGCCAGCCGGAGCAGCAGGTAGACGCCCAGCAGCAGCAAAAACCGACGAACCAGCAGGCGCAGAACGGGAGAGAGCATCAGCGCAAGTAACGGTTATTCCTGGAGAGGCTTGAGTTGGAGGTGCTGGCCGTCGGGCAGGTTCTTGATTTGCCGGTACAAGTCGGCGAGCCAGGCTAGGCGCGCGGCTACGGTCTGCGGCTGCACGCGGGGCTTCTGCTGGGCCGTTTCAATGCACAAGGGCGGGAAAAGGCTTAGCAATTGGCCGGGTTGCAGCACCCCGCCCCGCTGCTGGAAGGCGCGGAGCGGCTCCATGCCCAGCGCATCCAACGGGAACTTCTCGGCTCCAAATAGGAAGTGTTTGAAGTCCACTTCCAAGTCGGCCAATTCCCCGGTCTCGGTATCCAGGAAGAGTACGGCGTCGCCGCGGAGCAGGAATTGGTTGCCCACGCAGTCTTGCGCAAATGGTATGTCGGTTTCCAGCACCGTGTCGTAGGTGCGCCAGAACGCATTTTCGCCCTGCCACACCTCCGCCAGAGAATGCCAGGAGGGCTCTGCTACACAGCCGCGAATGTGTAGGCCACCGAAGTAGGCCACCACGCCATTTTGCTCGCGCAGAAAAGTTTGCAGGTAGGAGGGAAGGCGGGCAAAGCTTACGAGGTCCGTCAGTTCGCCACCAGTAAATAAGATGCCTTTCATAAGGAGATAGTGCGAAGCTCCAGCCGCGCGAGTTGTTGAGCAACCTACGTAGATTGTTCAACCAAGATGATACAATGAGACGCCAAGCTGGAGCTTCGCGTTACAGAAAAAGCCTCCCCGACCACCAGGCCGGGAAGGCTTTTCTACATAGAGGCTACTAGTGCTGCTTAGGCAACCGCACCTTCCATTACAGAGTCAACCGTTTCGAGGGGCAGGCCCCACGCTTCAGCTACACCTTTGTATACCACTTTGCCATGCACCACGTTCAGGCCGAGGCGCAGGGCCTCGTCGCGGCGGCACGCTTCCTGCCAACCCAGGTTAGCCAGCTTCACGGCGTATGGCAGCGTAGCGTTGGTCAAGGCCAGGGTGGAAGTGTATGGCACGGCACCAGGCATGTTGGCTACGCAGTAGTGCACAATGTCGTCGATGATGAAGGTGGGGTTTTCGTGGGTGGTGGGCTTGCAGGTCTCGATGCAACCACCCTGGTCTACGGCCACGTCAACCAGCACAGTGCCAGGCTTCATGGTCTTGAGCATGTCGCGGGTGATGAGATGGGGAGCCTTCGCGCCCGGAATCAGCACCGCCCCGATAATGAGGTCAGCGGTTTTGATGGCTTCGCGGATGTTGTACTCGTTGGAGTACTGCGTTACCACGTTCTTCGGCATGAAGTCGTCCAGCTCGCGCAGACGGTTCAGGCTGATGTCCATTACAGTTACCTGAGCGCCCAGGCCAGCGGCAATTTTTGCCGCCTGCGTGCCCACGATGCCAGCACCCAGCACCAGCACCTCGGCGGGCTTCACACCGGGTACGCCACCTAGCAGAATGCCACGGCCTTTCAGAGGCTTCTCCAGGTACTTAGCACCTTCTTGGGGAGCCATGCGGCCAGCCACTTCGCTCATCGGGATGAGCAGGGGCAGAGCGCGCGAGGGTAACTCTACGGTTTCGTAGGCTAGGCACACCGCCTTGCGCTCAATCATGGCGTGAGTCAGTTCCTCGCCCGAGGCAAAGTGGAAGTAGGTGAACAGCAGCTGGTTTTCTTTGATGAGGGGGTACTCCGAAGCAATCGGCTCCTTCACCTTCACAATCATTTCAGCCTTGGCGTACACATCCTCAATAGTGGGGAGAATGGTAGCGCCAGCCTGCTCGTATTCGGCATCCTGGAAGCCGCTGCCCAGGCCGGCCGTAGCCTGCACGTACACATCGTGACCGTGCTTACGGAATTCAGCTACACCAGCAGGCGTGAGGCCTACGCGGTTTTCGTTGTTTTTAATCTCTTTCGGTACGCCGATTAGCATGACTTGAAGCGAAGGGTGAAGGTGGGTGGATTAAATGCCGTAAAAGCGGGGGCAAAGATAAGGTGAAAACTGCGAGATGAGGTGAGGAAGTGATGAGGTGACGGGGGAATGGAGCGACGAGGTAAAAGGAAGTGGCCTAGAAAAAAGTTAAGCCTCAGCGGGGTGGCACTCGTCGTCGAACCGACGGTGCTGCCCCGCTGAGGCTTAATGGAGGCGGAGAAGATTGATGTAGTGGTTGTTATTGACCTAGGCCACTTACTGCCACCGTCTCTGCTTATTACCTCAGCATAAAAATTACTTAAACGGTACCGTAGAGCCGCTTTCCTTTACCATGCTGCCAGCATTCAGGTCCTGCACCACGTTAGCTTTCAGCGTCAGCTTAGTGTCGCCGTGCATGTCGTTGCTGGTAATAGTAACGGCTTCTTGCTGAGTACCTAGTTTACGCTGGTTGTACACCAACTCAATAGTTGCGCTCTGGCCTGGTTTGATGGGAGCCGGAACCGCCTTATAGCCCACGCAGTAGCACTGCGACTGTACAGCGCTCAGCACCAAATCCTGTTTGCCGGTATTTTTAACCGTAAAGCGAGCCGAGGGCGTCTGGCCGGCTTCCATCTTACCGAAATCGTGGCTGGCACGGTCTATCTCCAGCTTGGGACCCTGGGCCAGCTGAGCGGGGGTGAGCGTAGCCTTGATCTGGTCTTTGTTGAGCACGTTGCCCTTGATGGTGAGCACAGTGCTGGGCGTGGCCGCGTTGCTGGTGACCGTCACGGTTTTGTTGAAGATGCCGGGGCGGCCGGAGCTACTGTATACGGCCTTTACAATACCAGTTTTGCCAGGCATGACCGGTGTTTTAGTCCAGTCGGGGGTGGTGCAGCCACAGGAGGCTTGCACGTTGGCAATGATAACGGGTTGGTTGCCAGTGTTCTTAAACTTGAACTCGTGGGTCGCCATAGTGCCCTCGGGCACGTTGCCGAAGTCGTGAAGTTCTTTTTCAAACTGCAGCACTCCTTGAGCGTGCGAGGCGGCGGCCACCAGTAGGGCTACCAGCAGTGAGAACACGTGTTTCATTGTATAGGAAGCTTGAAGGTAAAACTCTGAGGCAACTGAAGAGGCCTAGCACCACGTGGTAGTCGGACGGCACAGCGAGAACAAGTGTCTACTACTTCTGTTCCACATTCCTCCAATAACTTTTCGCGGCGGCAGCCAACTCCCTTTACCAAAGGTAATCAACAAAGCCGCTTGCTGCCGCTAAAGTAGGCTTACTTCAGCACGCGGCCGGATCGGTGGCAAATCCGTACTTTTGAGGGCCTGTTTCCCCCGAAGCCGGTTCCCACCCACTCTACACCCGCCCCCACCTTTATCCGTTCTGCTTCTATGTCCACCGCTGAAACTGCCGATTTACTGGTTACCGCCGCCACCCTAAGCAAAGAAGAACTGCTTCGTGATTACCGCCTGGGGTGGGAAAGCCGGCAGGCCTCGCTGGCAGGGCGCAAAGAAGTCTTCATGGGCAAGGCCAAGTTTGGCATCTTCGGCGACGGCAAAGAGGTGCCGCAGCTGGCCATGGCCCGTGCCTTCCGGGCTGGCGATTGGCGCGCCGGTTACTACCGCGACCAGACATTTATGCTGGCCATTGGTGAGCTAACCCTGCAGCAATACTTCGCCCAACTCTACGCTCACCCCGATGTAGAAGCCGAGCCTTCCACGGCCGGTCGCGCCATGAACGGCCACTTCGGTACCCGGCTGCTCGACGAAGACGGCCAGTTCAAGAACCTCGCGGAAAGCAAGAATTCCTCGGCTGATATTTCACCCACGGGCGGTCAGATGCCGCGCCTCGTAGGCCTGGCCTACGCCTCTAAGCTGTACCGCCAAAACCCCGAGCTGCATAACATGACGCAGTTTTCGGTGAATGGCAACGAGGTAGCTTTCGGCACTATTGGTAACGCCAGTACCTCCGAAGGTATGTTCTTCGAGGCCCTAAATGCCGCCGGCGTGCTGCAGATTCCGATGCTGGTGAGCGTGTGGGACGACCACTACGGCATCTCGGTACCCGCCGAATATCAGACGACGAAGCAGAATATTTCAGAGATTCTGAGAGGCCTGCAGCGAGATGGCGAAGGTCAGGAAGGCTTCGAGATTTTTGTGGTGAAAGGCTGGGACTACGCTGCCCTGATTGATACCTACCAGCGCGCCGCCGAGGTGTGCCGCACCCAGCACGTGCCCGTGCTCATCCACGTAACCGAAGTGACTCAGCCCCAGGGGCACAGCACTTCGGGCTCACATGAGCGCTACAAGAGCAAGGACCGCTTGAGCTGGGAAGAAGAGCACGACTGCCTGCGCAAGATGCGCGAGTGGCTGCTCTCAGAAGGTCAAGCCTCGGAAGAGGAGCTGGATCAGATTGAAAGCGAAGCCAAGGAAACCGTAAAGCAGGCCCGCGTGGCCGCTTGGGAGTCCTTCTTCAATCCCATCAAGCAGGAGCGCACAGAAGTAGTAACGTTGCTCAACAAGCTGGTAGCCGAGACCGGCACGGAACACCAGATCAATGAGCTGGTAGAGCCGTTGGCGCAAAACCCAGCCCCGATCCGTGCTGACTTGGTGCGGACAGTGCGCCGGGTGCTCCGCCGGGTGCGCACCGTGCGTAGCGCCGCCCGCCGTGACCTGCAGAACTGGCTCGAACAGGCCCTGGCCGAAAACGCCGACCGCTACAACTCTTACCTCTACAGCCAGAGCGAGGAAGCAGCGCTGAACATCGAAGAAATTAAGGCGGAGTTTGCCCCCAACACCCCGCAGGTTGATGGGCGTGAAGTGCTGCAGGCGTGCTTTGAAGCCAACTTCCGCCGTGACCCCCGCATTTTCGCCATTGGCGAAGACGTAGGCCGGATCGGTGATGTAAACCAAGCTTTTGCGGGCCTGCAGGAGAAATTTGGTGAGCTGCGCGTGACAGATACTGGCATACGGGAGTGCACCATTGTAGGCCAGGGCATTGGGGCGGCCATGCGCGGTCTGCGTCCCATCACTGAAATTCAGTATCTCGACTATCTGCTCTACGCCATCCAGATTCTCAGCGACGACGTAGCCAGCCTACAGTACCGCACCAAGGGTGGGCAGAAGGCTCCGTTGATTGTGCGCACTCGCGGCCACCGTCTTGAGGGCATCTGGCACAGCGGCTCGCCCATTCAGATGATTCTGGGCAGCATCCGGGGCATTCACCTGTGCGTGCCCCGCGACATGACCCAGGCCGCCGGCTTCTATAACACCTTGCTGCGCAGTGATGAGCCTGCCATCGTGATTGAGTGTCTCAACGGCTACCGCCTCAAGGAGCGCATTCCGCAGAACGTGGGCGAGTTCACGGTGCCACTGGGCGTGCCAGAAGTACTCCGCGAAGGCCAGGACTTGACCATCGTAACGTATGGCTCAATGTGCCGCATTGTGCAGGATGCCGCCAAGCAACTAGAAGAGGTAGGTATTTTCGTGGAGATTATCGACGTGCAAACCCTGCTGCCTTTTGACATTGAGCAGATCATTTCGGATAGCCTCCGCAAAACCAACCGCGTGCTGTTCGCTGATGAGGACGTGCCTGGTGGTGCTACTGCCTACATGATGCAGCAAGTAATCGACGAACAAGGGGCTTACCAGCTTCTCGACTCGGCGCCGCGCTGCCTCTCAGCCCAGGCTCACCGCCCACCCTACGGCTCCGACGGTGATTATTTCAGCAAGCCCAACGCTGAGGACGTGTTTGACACCGTGTATGAAATGATGCAGGAAGCCGACCCCAAGCGTTTCCCGGCTATCTATTAGTCACGAAAAAAGCCCTCGTTCAGTGGCCTAAGCCAGTTGAACGAGGGCTTTTCGTGAAGTATCGGTTTTCTACTTCAGAGTAATCGGGTCAGTAATAACTTCGTTACTCTCGTGTAAGGCACGGTCAGCAATTTTTACCTTGAAACGGACGACCGAGTTAGGGGGGAAGGTGCCTTGGAAGAAGTCAACTTTGAAGTTCAAGTCGCCTTTTAGTGGTTCTTTTCGTCCGCCTTGGTCCGAGGGGGATAGTCGGGGGTATCGACCGTTGTAGGAGAAAGCGAGGTTGTAATCCTCGAATTGCCCAGGATTGCGCTGGATTTGGGGCTGGAAGAAGTAGTTGTTGTAGTAGCGGTTGGGCTGCTTGGTAATCGGGTCCGTCTCGTTGTAAGGCGGATTAATATCATCAATGCTGAGACCTAAGTCTCCATCCCCATCCTTAAATGATACCGTTACAATTACCCGATCAAATACCCCTGTCAGCGTATCAACCCGCCGCTGCTGGATCCTTTTAAACCCAATTTCGGGTGTGTCGGGGTAATCTGGTGCGCTCAGGCAGGATGTAATTCCCGCGCCAGCTAACAGTAAGGCCCCAAAACAAAGAGTACGAGATATAGCCATAACAAGAGGTGAAACGGATGACGAAACGGGTAGTGCCGCGGCAGGAAGGTACAACTTCCTAACGAACGAAGCGACGCCTACATTGTTCTATTGTCTCGCTAACCCTACCGCATCTGAATGAGTTTCCGCGACGAGTTTTTGTCTGCTCTGCCTTCCCTGACTAACGCTGACGTGCCAGCGGCGGCGCTAGGCCTGTTCCGCTACCAGGCCGAGCACTGCGTGCCCTACCAAGAATATCTACGCATGCTGGGTCGCGACCCGCTGGCTGTAACGCGCTTAGAGGATATTCCCTTTCTGCCCATTGAGTTTTTCAAAACCCACGACGTACGTACCGATGCGGCCGACTGGACCCCGCAGGAAACCTTCTTGAGTAGCGGCACTACCCAGCAACAGCGCAGCCACCATTTTGTGCGCGAGCCGTTATTGTACCGCCGACACGCCGCGCGCATTTTCGAGCAGTATTACGGCCCACTTACCGGCTGGACGATTTTGGCTTTGCTGCCCTCTTACCTGGAGCAGGGGCAGTCGTCGTTGGTAGCCATGGTCGACTATTTTGCCAAGGAATCGGGGCAGGCGCAGGAGGCATTTTTCTTGCACAATCACGCAGCCTTGCTACAGGCCCTGCGCGAAGCACAGCAAGACACATCCCGTAAGGTGCTGCTGATAGGAGTGAGCTATGCCCTGCTGGATTTGGTAGAGGCCTATGCCGGTGACCCAGCTCTGCACAACCTGACGGTGCTGGAAACGGGCGGCATGAAAGGCCGACGCCGCGAGATGATTCGAGAAGAATTGCACCAAGAGTTGCAGCGCGGATTTGGGCCCGTCGGCATCCACTCAGAGTACGGTATGACGGAGCTTCTAGGCCAGGCATATAGCTTCGGCGACGGTCGTTTTCACGCCCCGCCGCAGTTGCACATCCTCCTGCGCGACCCATCCGACCCCTTTTCGGTGTCGGAAACCTTGGAAGCAGGAGCCATTAATATCATTGATTTGGCCAACGTAGACAGCTGCGCTTTCATCGAAACCAAAGACCTCGCCCGCATGCATCCTGATGGATCGTTTGAAGTACTAGGGCGCCTCGATAACTCTGATATTAGGGGGTGCAACCAGATGGTGTAACTGTAATACTTGCAGCTTGATAGGCCTAGCATGTCATCACAAATAAGCACTAGTACATAACTCTTATTTGGTACGCTATTAGACGCTTAAGGAAATAAAAAGCCCTTACAACCATAGTGGAGTAAGGGCTTTGTGGTTGAGGAGCCTTAACGAGTTGAAAAGATAGGGTTGGTTCCTGCTGCTCGTTACAACACAAGGTTACTTGCCAGCAAAGGCGCGGGCATCGGCTTCGGAGATGGTGGCGTCACTCATGATAACGAGGCGCTCCACCACGTTACGTAATTCTCGAATGTTACCGCGCCAGTCGAGGCCCTGCAGGTACTTGAGGGCGGCGGCATCGATTTTCTTGGGCTTGTTGCCGTAGTCGTTGGCAATGTCCTGCAAGAACTTTTCAATCAGGGCCGGAATGTCTTCGCGCCGGTCGTTGAGGGCTGGCACTTGAATCAGGATGACTGAGAGACGGTGGTAGAGGTCCTCGCGGAAATTCTTGTCGGCAATTTCCTGGAGCAGGTCTTTGTTGGTAGCGGCAAGCACGCGCACGTTCACCGATATTTCCTTCTCGCCGCCCACGCGGGTAATCTTGTTCTCCTGCAGGGCGCGCAACACTTTAGCCTGGGCTGAGAGGCTCATGTCACCGATTTCGTCCAGGAACAGCGTGCCGCCATCGGCTTGCTCAAACTTGCCAATGCGCTGTTTTACAGCCGAGGTAAACGAGCCTTTTTCGTGGCCAAACAGCTCCGATTCAATTAACTCCGATGGAATAGCGGCGCAGTTTACTTCAATCATGGGGCCACCGGCACGGTTGCTTTGTTCGTGCAGCTGCCGGGCCACCATTTCTTTGCCTGCCCCATTAGGGCCGGTTATCAGCACTCGAGCATCGGTGGGCGCTACTTTCTCAATGGCTTTGCGCACAGCCCCAAGTGCGGCCGAATCGCCCACCATTTCGGAGCTCTTGGCAATTTTCTTCTTCAGCGTTTTAGTTTCTGTAACCAGCTTGGTGCGGTCGAGGGCGTTGCGCACGGTTACGAGCAAGCGGTTCAGATCTGGTGGTTTCTGCAGAAAGTCGTAAGCCCCTTTCTTCGTGGCATCCACGGCCATTTCTACGTTGCCGTGGGCTGAAACCATGATAAATGCCGCATCGGGAGCTACAATTCGGGCTCGCTCTAGCACCTCAATGCCATCCATTTTGGGCATTTTGATGTCGCAGAGCACCACATCGTATTTGTCGCGGATGAGCATGTCTAGGCCAGTCGGACCATCCTCGGCCTGATCTACCTGGTAACTTTCGTATTCGAGAATTTCCTTCAGCGTGTGCCGAATGGCTTTTTCGTCGTCAATAATTAAGATGCGCGGCATAAAAGTGGAAAGGGTTGGGCAGCGAATGTAACGAAAACGTATATCCGGTTGGTGTGTTTCGGGGCAGATTACCCGCGAGCTTCAGCAACCAAGTGCTGGTGCAGTAGCTAGGCCAGTAAGCTTAGTATCTACTGAAAAGAAATCGACTCGATATCGAGGGAAGGATGTTCCTGGCTGCTCTGGCTTGCGCCGGGCGACAGAAGTACCTGCAGAACCTCGGCCTGGGTAATGGGCAGCGCGGCAGGACCAGCTGCCTGGAACATAAGCGGCAAAAAGCCCGGATACGCCCGTGGTAACAATACCTGAGCGCCTAGCTTAAAGGCCGAGATAGGTACCCGTATTTCCTGAATTTCCGGGCCTAGCTCTAGCGGAGCCACGTACGCTACGGCATCTTTGGTCGTTAAAACTAGCTGCACAGAACCCGCCCCTGCACTACGGCGGCCCCGAATTACTATTTCCTTGAAGGAAGCAGCATCGACGGAACGCGCAGCAAGCCGGTCGCCGAAGTATGCACGCAGGTAAGCAATAGGCGTATTGGCCGTAGTAGGGCTTGCGGTGGCGGCCGCAGGAGCTTGCACCAACCGCAAAGCCAACTGCCCCGAGGCCGTGGTTACGTAATCAGCCCACCCGCCACCGCTGATACCCCCAGCCTCTACAAGCTGTTGGTCTTGGCTAGCCCGGAACAGGGGTAGTGGGGCGCTGGCTGTAACAATGGGTGCTTCCCAGTGCTCCTTGGGAGCGTAATCCCAGTCGCGCGGGCTACCAGCAAAGCTACCGGGAAAAGTGGTGTTGTGGCCGTTGTGCTGCACTACAACCCAGTACCGTAGCAGCCCAGGATACAGTAAGTCAGCGGGTACTACAGCCTCGGCCGTGGTGAGGGTGGCGCGCCGCATGGGCAATCGGCGGGTCTGGCCGTAGAAGTGCTGCGCAATCAAGTGCACCGAGTCGGTGGCACTGGCACCCAGTACCGTGGCACTTATGGTGACGGGGCGGCCGGCCATTATCTGCACTTGAGGCGCATGTACCACCTGTGCTGGCTGCGCAGAAGGCGCGGGAGCAACGTACTCGCCCAGCGCAATATTTCCTAGTTTCGTCTGAGCTGAATAGACGGTGGTAGTTTTGCCTGGGGCTGTTAGCAGGTATACACCCGGAGTAAGCCCAATAGCACCATTGCTAGCTACTCCCTGAAAGCTGTTGCCTTCGTTGATGCCCCGAACAGTATAGTTGCTGCCCAAACCCGGTAGTGTAAGGCGCAGAGGCTGAGTATTCCAGTCGATGCGCGTGACCGGCTGGCGCAAGGAAGTAGTGGCAAATGGGTCGCGCACTAGGTTGGCATCGGGCATCAGCTCCAAGCGCCATACCCCCGCTGCCACCCGGTCCAGAAAGTAGGCGCCGGTTCCGCCATACGTAGCCACGGGCGAGGAGCCGGTACCCACCACGTGGCGCAGGGCTGCTGGCTTGCGCGGCGCAGTAGTGGTGGTGCTCGTGTAGTAGAACTCCTCTGGCGAGTTTAATTCGCTGAGCCCGTTGCGGTAGCTTAGCCTAAACCCAGTAAATGCTGTATCGGCAGGGTAGGAGGGCAGCGGCTGTGACCGTTGTACCTGCCGGAACACTTTACCCGCTATCAACAGGCTAATGGCCTTGGCAGGTGTGTAGGCCAGGTTGAGGTAGTGGGTTTGATATTCCGTATTGGCGTAGGCCAGAGCCATGGGGTCGTAAGCAAACTGAGTAGCCCACTGGAAGCCTGCCGCCCGAAAGCTGCGGGCCATGGCCGGGTACATTACCGGATTCAGAATGTCGCCCGACTCAAACTCGTAGACTAGATGTGGCTTTTTGCGAAAGCGCGCATCCTGCTGGTACGGGATGGGGTACTGATCAACAAAGGGCAGCGGATTACCGCGCAACGTGTGCCCATTTACCAAACCCGACGGATACCACTGAAACGTGAAGCCATCGACGGGGCTGCTGAGAATGGCATTCGATACGGCCGGGCTTTCGGCAATATTGTAGAAAATAGGCTTGCGGTAGCCGGTAGCCCGCATGGCCTGCACCATGCGCTGCACAAATGCGGTTACTTCTGCTTCGGGTTGGCGGTAGTGCGGCTCATTGCATACCTCGTAGGCAATGATATCGGGGTCTTCGCGGTTAAGCTGCCCGGTGTACTGGTTGCGGTGGTTAAGAAACTGGCCTAGGTAGTTTTCCTGAGCCTTTATTGCTCGCGGAGTATTGTAGGCCTTGCCTTTGGGGTAGATAGAGGAGAAGCCCGTCATGGCGGTGTCGGGCTCCGGATACCCGTTGCCCCAGTAAGCAATAGGTGTCAGAATAATCTTGATGCGCCGTTCCTTAAGCCGCTGAATTAAATAGTCGAGCAGGCGCAGGTGTTCGTTTGCTAGCAGGTTGCCCAGCGTGTCGGTAATTTCTACGTCCCACACATGCACCCGGAAGGCATTTACCCCCAAACGCGCTAGATGATATACATCTTGGTCAATGGCTAGTTCAGGCTTGACACCTACCTTCTTGTGGGCTCGGTAAGAATAAGCAAAGGGGGTGGTGTAGTTTACCCCAAACAGAGCTACCTCCTGGCGGCTGCCTTCCCAGCGTAGCACGCCAGCGGGGTCTACGTACACGTTTTTGCCAGTGGGTGGTACTTCCTGCGCCCGTAAATGAGGAGCAAGTAACAGCAAAAAAGCGCTTAACAAGAAGTAAACCCTCTTACTCGCTAGGCCACTTACACTGGATAAATAGCGAGAAAAGAGGAATGATGAGGGAGCAGAATGATGCATGCACACGGAAAATTAAGCCGCGAAGTAAACAGGTGTCAGAACAAAACTGGCTGCCCCAGCCGAAACCAGAGCAGCCAGTAATGCTGGGTGATGAGTCTGTAAGCCGGGTTTTGTCCATTCCTGCGAGCAGCAATGGCCCCACCATTTATCTAGGCCAGTCCTCACGGAAAGGCTCTATCAACCTACCCGCTGACGCCGGACGAGCCGCCCGGTGCCGACCCCGAAGAGCCTGCGTGCCAGCTTATTTGGTCTTTCAACCCCTGAGGTTTACCCAGCCGGCATGGTCGCCCAGCCGCTGGTGCGCTCTTACCGCACCTTTTCACCCTTACCAAAAGTGAGATGGTGAAATTGTGAATGAGTGAAGTATCATATGATAAATCACGCATTCGCTCAAGCACTCAGTCACCGTCTGGCGGTAATTTTCTGTGGCACTGGCTGTCCTGGATTGCTTTACGCGCACCAGTCCTTCCCGTTAGGAAGCAGGGTGCTCTGTGTTGCCCGGACTTTCCTCGTCGCCTTTCAGCGCCGCGGTGGGGCGACTCATCACTTGGGCAAAGGTACACATGAGGCAGCAGAGTTCATGTGCTCACATGCAGCCGAGCATGTAAATATCCGTAGCACTGTGCTACACTCTCCACTAGCAGTACGGCAGAACAAACCCTATTCCATGCTCAGTAGCTAAGTGAAGCTGAGGCCCTCATGAAATAAGCTGTGCCTATCGCAAGCAAATTTGAGGACCGTTTTCAACTGGTTAGGACGATTACTTTATCATGATTCAATTAGGATAATTTATATTTATAATATGACTGTGTTAATCTAGTTTTAATTATAAAAACATCTAATTTATTCTATTAACAAAATTTTATTAACAATCTGCAAAACAATGAATATCTGTAATTAAAGTGTGTTTTTGATGAAATTTTTACAAATAAATGTTCAGTTGATTGCTATAATGGGTGGTATTAGGTGCCAGTTATTAGCGACAATTTATACTTTGCGTCAGTCAACCTAGCTACTGCTAACGAGCTGGTCGTGCTAAAGAGAAGTGGTATTTTCCTTTTCACACGGGCTTGCTTGGCTGACACAAACAGCTCCTTTCTTTACACCCTTACCCTCAGTAGAATGCAGAAGAAACAACGCAATGCCCGCCTCGCTTGGCTCTTTAGTGCCTCTGCAATTGCTGCTAGCGCAACCTTCACCGCTTGTTCAGAAGATGCGGTTCAGCCTTCGTCCGCCGGCGTGGCGCAAAGCAGCAGCGACGCCAAAAGCGATGCTGACATTATTCCTGGTCAGTACATTGTGGTGCTGAAAGATGGTGCCGTTGAACTGAGCGGAAGCGAGCCGTATACCGAAAAAGTAAAGAAAGTAAAGGAAGTAGGACAGGGCATTCTGAAAGCCCGTGGCGCCAGCGCCGATGCACTTGGACTGGCCTACGGCCATGCCCTCAAAGGTTTCTCGGCTCGTTTGAGCGCCCAAGAAGCGAAGGCCCTCCGCGAAGACGCTCGGGTGGCCTACGTAGAAGCAGATAGAGTTATTTCTCTCGGCAAGCCTTCTTCGGGTGGTGGCTCTACCCAGCCCGCTCAGGTTACGCCGTATGGTATTACTCGTGTGGGTACGGGCGACGGCACCGGCAAAACCGCCTGGGTCATCGACACTGGTATCGACCTCGACCACCCCGACCTAAACGTAGACGCGGCCCGCAGCAAGTCGTTCCTGACCAGCGGCGCCAACTACGCTTCTCCTGATGATGGCAACGGCCACGGCACCCACGTGGCGGGCACCATTGCCGCCAAGAACAATACCATTGGTGTAGTTGGCGTGGCCGCTAACGCCACCGTGGTAGCCGTACGGGTGCTCGACGCGCGCGGTAGTGGCTCTAACTCCGGCGTTATTGCTGGCGTCGACTATGTAGGTTCCAATGGTAAAGCCGGTGATGTAGCTAATATGAGCCTCGGCGGCGGCGTATCTCAGGCCCTTGATGATGCTGTTTCACGCGCTTCGGCTGGTGGCGTACTGTTTGCGCTAGCTGCGGGCAATGAAACCGATAATGCCAACAACCACTCGCCAGCTCGCGTGAATGGTGCCAACATCTTCACCATCTCGGCCATGAACAGCACCGATAGCTGGGCTTCGTTCTCCAACTTCGGCAACCCGCCCGTTGATTACTGCATGCCCGGTGTAAATATCCAGTCTACTTGGCTGAACGGGGGCTACAACACCATCAGCGGTACTTCCATGGCTACACCGCACATGGCTGGCGTGCTCCTCATGAAAGGCAAGAGCTTCACTACGAGCGGCACCGTGAAAAATGACCCAGACGGCAAAGCCGATCCGATTGCTCACTTATAAGCTAAGTAATAAGTAAATAGAAAAAGGCCAGCCTAATACGGGCTGGCCTTTTTCTATTTACTTATTACTTAGTCACCCATGTATTATCCTTTGGGTAGCTGTCGGGTACGAGAGTAGCTCCAAGCCTCACTTGCTTCACTGCTTTAGTGGTAGAAACAGCTACCGTTACCGTTTTGGCGCCCGATTCCCAAACGGCCACAGTCCGGTGTAGTTTCTCGGTTGTGTTGTCGGAGTAGGTGATGGTGAGGTCTACGGGTACGGGTTTAGTTCCTTTAGATTCTACGACCACATCATATCCAGCACCAGTTTTTGTGACCTGCTGGATGGCAAGGTCGGGGTAGCCGCTGTCGAAGAACCACCGCTGCCAGAACCAATTGAGGTTGCGGCCGGCTCCGGCGTTCATCGAGTTGAAAAAGTCGTACGGCATGGGGTGCTTGCCGTTCCAATTGCGGATGTAGGTGTGTAAGGCTTTCGTAAACAGCTCATCACCCAGCATATCCTTCACATACAGATACCCTAGGCCAGGTTTGGGGTAGGAATTCAGGTAAAACGCCGTGCCGGTTTGCTGGGTGCTAAGTGTCACAATTGGCACGTCGTCCTCCGTAGCAGCTCCCCGGGCATAAGGGGCAATGCCGTAGTCGTCATCCAACTTGGGGTCGATGATGCCCGAAATAATCCACTCGCCGATGGTAGCCCAGCCTTCATCCATCCACCCGTACTTCGTCTCGTTGATGCCCATGTAGAATGGGAACATCGTGTGGAATATCTCGTGGTCGGTGAGGGTAATGGCGTCTTGACGGCTTTCCGTGGGGTTGTCGTTCACCATCATGGGGTACTCCATCTGGTCTAAGCCATCAAAGATGGTTTCGTGGGAGTAGGGGAAGGGCCACTTCGGGAAGGTGTACGACATGGCCTCCACGGTTTTGCGCGCGAACTGAATCACCTCCTCGTAATCCTTGTGCTTGGTATTATACACGGCATCCACGCGGGTACGGCGTTTGGTGGCCGGGTCAACTACCAGGCTGCTCGACTGCCACACGTAGTGGTCGGTGGTGGCGAAGACGAAGTCGGTAACATTCTTCGCCTCAAAGTGCCAGGTATTTTGCGCGTTGGCCGCCGTAATGCCTCCGGCCTTCAGATCTGCTTCGGTGATGATGCTGGTAATGGCATCTTTCTTCTCCGCATCCTGTAGGCGCTTCACATACTTTTTCGTGAGCACCTTGTCGGCATTGGTCAGGTCACCGGTAGCCCATACTACAAAGTCCTTGGGCACGGTGATGTCGGCAGAAAAGTTGGCGAAGTCGTTGTAGAACTCCTGCGAGCCGAGGTAAGGGTTGCGGTTCCACCCATCGATATCATCATACACTGCAATGCGTGGGAAGAAGTAGGCGACAAAGTCAGCGTTGGGCTCTACCTCACCGGTACGCGTATGCGAGCCTTTGTTCAGAATATAGGAATAGGTGACGGACACCTGCGCCGTTTGTTTGGGCCCGATAGCGCGTTGCACGGGTACCGGCAGGTTGGTGGCGTCGCCGCGCAGCTTGGCAACATCAATGGTCTGCCCATTGATGGTCATTTTTTCGATCTGCATTCCGTCGCTCACATCTTCTGGCCTGATGGAGGAAGCTCGCGCAGCACCCTTTTGGTAGAGATTGGGGTAGAGCTTGAACCAGATCTGCCGCAGGGAGTCGGGGCTTTGGTTGTGGTAGGCGATGGTAGCGGTTCCTGCCACCCGCCGCGTGCTGGGGTCGAAGGAGACGTTGAGCGTATAATCGGCGGAGTTCTGCCAATAGTTGGGGCCCGGTAGGCCACTCTCGGCGCGGGTACCCTTGGTATAAGTAGCCTGGAGGTTGCGTGGCACCGGCAACGACGGCTGGGCTACAGCGGGCAGTGAAAGAAGGGAGGCGGCAAGCAGCGCGGGTAGTTTCATGCGGAGATGGATTTTCAGCCGCAAAGTAACCAGATGTGCCCAAGGGTTGCCTGTTCAGTGCATTGGCCTAGGCCAGTAAGCGCATTTAACCAACCGGCATGTAAGGCTTGTCAAGGCATAACGGTCTGATATCAAACCTTAGTCCCTGGTTTAAGCAATATACCGCGTTAGGCGCTTATGAGGCCTTCAGTCTTTAGCTCCTGCTCGCCGTGCCAACGGTAGGCAACCAGTTCGCCGCCTTTGGCTACGCTATAGTCTAGGCAGACCGCGTGTAGACCGAGCAGTTGGGGGGTGCCGCGCAGCCAGTAGTGACCGAAGAAAACAGGCACCGACTCTTGGTAATGCCATACATCAGCCAGAGCATCTATCTCCACGGGCAGGGCGTTCAGAGATTCAATGGGTTCGAGGTAATAGTCTCGGTAAGTGCAGGCGCGCGGATCGGTCCACCAGCGGGTCCGCATTTTGGTGCGTGGGTTGCCATCCTTATCGTGGAATTGTACCCCAACTGGTAGGGTTACTTCCTTGCCTTTTAGGGTTTCTTCCACGGCCTCGTATTCAGGAGTGCCTCGCTCAGCACTACGTAGCAGAAACTCCGGAGTCAGACGGCCATCGGGCAGGGCCTGGCGCAGAAACGCAATGTGGCGCGGGTCCCAGCAGGCGTGCACAACCCGCAGACCGGGTAGCTCTAGAAATAGGGGTAACGTTTTAAACCAGGCAATGTACTCCTGCCACTCCTGCCAGCCTTCCCGACTTGAAAACTCCTCTAGGGTGCGCAGATGCTGGAAAATGTTGCGCGGAATATGGGGGCGTAAATGGCCGCCGCGCGGGTGCAGCTCGTGAAAGCAGATGGCGTTATACTCATGATTGCCCATCACGGCCAGAGCCGCGCCGCCCTCCACCATGGCTCGTACCAGTTGCAGCGTCTCCCGAATGTGCGGGCCGCGGTCTATGAAGTCGCCCAGATAAATGACCTGCCGATTGGGATGGCGGAAACAGCCATCTTGCTCCGTGTAGCTTAATTTCTGGAGCAACTGCCGAAGCTCCTGCACGTGGCCATGAATGTCACCAATGAGGTCGTACATAGGGCGTAATGATACAGAAAAAGGCCGCACGACTTGCGCGAAACAAGTTGTGCGGCCCTTGTCAGGATACTCAAACTAAATTACTTCAGGCGCACCAGCGTAGCGCCGTAGCCGAACTTCTCCTTCTTTGAGTCCTCAAAGAACTTGATGTCGCGGTTGCGGCTGAGTAGCTTGTGGAGCTCCTTGCGCAAAGTGCCATTGCCAGAACCGTGGATAAACACGATTTCGTGCATATTGGTGGCCAAAGCCCGGCTCAGGGCATCCTCAAAAGCGTCGAGCTGAAGCTTCAAAATGGCCGTGTTGCTCAGGCCCTCCGTGCCACCTTCGGGGCGCAGGGCTTCCAAATGTAAATCTACTTCGTGGGGTGGGGCCACAATGGCTTTAGCGGGCTCGGGAGCGGGGGCTACGGCCGCTGGTTTGGCGGGCGCGTTGCCAGTGAGTTGAGCTTTCAGCGTTTCTGCTAGTTTCTCGGGCGCAATGGCTACCGGCGCAGCGGGCTTTTCATCGAGCTGAAATAGGTATGCCTCTCGTTGCAGCACCGGCACGTTGGGCTGGCGGCTGGTGTAGAAGCTGGCGGCCTTAAACTGCAGGCGCTTAGTCAGGAGCTCAAAGGCCGAAGTTCCATTAGTCTGGAAGGGTAACAACTGCACTACGGGCGCGGACCAGCTGTCAAAATCTTTCAGGTGCCAGTGGCCTAGCGGCTTGCTCACCGACTTGGCCGCGAGCTTGTCGGAGGTAAGGCCCCGGTACTGGCCGTTGCGCTCTTCCCCGAAGGTGTAGAGTACATCGCGGTCGGTGTGGTTGATGAGCTGAAGCGCCAGTAGCTCCGGCGACTGGTGGGTGAGGGCTAAATACACGCCTTTCTGCACAGTGGAAGGTGCATTTTTAGCACTGGGCAGCCCCGCCGGCCCTTCCGACTTCTTAGGAGCCGCTGGGGCAGGAGTCGCACCCGCGGCCTGGGCTGCCCGCGCCGCGCCGCTGGAGGCCGCTTTCTTCTCAGCCGCCACCGATGCTGCGCTTTGCCCAAAGGCTTTGGTTTCCTCGGCGGCCACCACAACCACTTCCCTGCGCAAAACCGGAATGGTGAAGTCATTGTCGATGGCTACTTCTACCAGGTCGTTGTCGAGCAGGCGGGTGATGATGCCTTCCTCGCGGCCCGTGAGCAGCCTTACTCTATCTCCTACGTTCATGTATCGTTGCTTTTTTCGCTGTGTAAACGGCTTTCATAACTAAGTGAAAGCCTCTCCACGGTATAACGTGGAAAGGGTAAAGTTCGCCAATGAAACGGTGAAATCCTGCGCTAGGCCACTCGTCCGTACTGCAACCATTAAGTATGGTAAGCTTGGGCCTGAAAGAATGGTTGACTCTCAACCGAATACCGTGAGCAGGTGCCCCAGCAATAAATGCTTAGGAGAGGGGGACCACTAACAGCAAGCGTCTTGGTTCACGTGCTGGCTTAGCTAAGCCGGGCGGCCTGCCAGTAACCCATTAGTAGTATAAGGCATGGCCTACAAAACCCCGGCGTGGGTTCCACTCTAAGGCTGGCGCGGGTAAGTGGAAGATGCTGGCTACGTAAAACACCCGGCGCAGCAATTTGCTCCTGGTTGGGATGCGGCGCAAATCCACGTCGAGGCTTAAGTAGAACTGCCGGTAAGCTGAGAGGCCTAGCGCGCGGTTGGTGTTGCGGTCATTATACACCATTTGCTGCGCTCCGTAACCTATAGCTGGTTGCAGCCAGCGGGGCCAGCGGCTTTCGGCGAAGCGCCACGCTCCTACATCCACGCACAACCAGTAGGTTTGGCCGTTGTAATCTTTTAGATACTGCTCGCCTAAGCTTTTCCCGAGCACGTTGGGCCGCAGTCGCGCGTAGCGGGTGGTATGAAAGGAGTACTTGGGCATGATCCGAATTTCATTCCAGGCCAGCTGCTGCCCAATCACGCCCACCGAGCCTAGAAAATTAGCAGCCAAATCGGTAGCCGAGGCCCCATATTCCGGGTCGCGCCCATCAAGCAGTTCAATTGGGCTCTGCAGCAGAAACCCCACGAAGCCCCCATACCAAATAGCTTTGCGGTCAGACAACCCAGCCCAGCGCAACATATCTACCGCCCCCCGGCTCTCGTGGAAGGCCCCCCAGAAGTGGCCCGCTTTGTCCATCTGCTTCCACTCCGGTAAGTCGTTGAACCAATGAAATTTCGTTCGCTCGCCGGTGTACCAAGCCTGGCCTAGCAAGTAAATAGAGCCAGTGTAGCTAAGAGCTAGGCCACCCGCCAGCAGGGGAAGGCGGCGAGTAAGGCGGCTGGTATCGGGAGTGAAGGAAGAAGCACCCCAGCGGGGTTGGGCCAACGCCAGAGGCCCCTGCAATGACGAACTACTGGGTGTAGGAGCTTGCGCAGTGGCCTGCCCCAGCCCCCCCAGGAAAAAAGCCACCGCCCATTTCCAGGTCATGCTAGTACCGGACCGGAACCGGGGGTGGGGAAGGGGCATAAGAAATAGGAGCAGGAGGTGAGGAGTAGCAGCGCCAAATCTACAATAAATGGCACAGTGACCTTGGGCCAACTGGCCTAGAACTGTATCTTTAATGCTCCCTTGCATTGAGTGTAACTTGCTAGAGGTTCTCTCAAGTCAATAGGGCATTAATACCTCACCCTTCTTTCCAAAATTCCCAACCCCTGCTGTTCCATGAAAACACTTCGACTTTTAGTGGGATTAGTGGCTTTTCTGGCTGGAATGCCCCTTTCGTGGGCCCAGGTAGTTACCACGCAACCCACCTTTTTTCGCGACACGGACGCCGTAACGCTGATCTTTGATGCCAACCAGGGCAATAAAGCATTAGCCAATTACACCGGCGACGTGTACATCTGGACCGGTGTTATCACCAATCAGAGCACTTCCAACTCCGATTGGAAGCACGTGAAAGGCTCTAGTTTCAACTCGCCTTCGGCTGAGGAAAAGATGACCGCGCTGGGCAACAACAAGTACAGCATCACTTTCACGCCTCGTACCTATTACCCTGGCCTAACCAACGCCGAAGCCATTCTAAAGCTGGCTATGGTGTTCCGCGGAGCCGGCGGCAACCCCCAGGGCAAGGGTGACAACAACTCCGACATTTTTGTGGATGTGGCGCAGCAGTCGGCCCCGCTGGAAGTGCGGTTTACCAGCCCGGCGGTGCAGAACAACAACCCTATTTTTATCAATAGCGGCGCCACCGTTAGTGTATCGGGAGTTGCCTCTGCAACTGCTACGCTTACGCTCACGCTCAATGGTGCGCAGGTAGCCCAGCAAACCAACGCCACTACCCTAACGGCTAACGTACCGGTTTCGCAGTCGGGCCGCAATGAGCTGCGCCTTACGGCCAACAATGGCACTACCACGGTATCGAGCACGGTTTACGTAGTGGTGCGCACGGCTACTGCCACGGCTGAGCTGCCTACCGGTGCCCGCAAAGACGGCGTAACCTACTTGAATGGTGGCACCTCGGCCGTGCTTTCCCTTACGGCGCCGGGCAAAGAGTCTATCTACGTGATTGGCGACTTCAACAATTGGCAGCCTGATGCCGCATATCAGCTCAAGAAAACCAGTGCTACCGATGCGGAGAATGGCCGCTGGTGGGTGCAGATTGACGGGTTGACCGCTGGTCAGGAATATGCTTACCAGTTTTTGGTAAACGAGACGCAGCGTGTGGCCGACCCTTACGCCGAAAAGCAGCTTGACTCGGAAAACGATAAGTACATTCCGGCCGTCACGTATCCTAACCTAAAGCCGTACCCAACCCAGACTTCCAGTGGTATTGCCTCGGTGCTGCAAAGCAACGCGCCCAGCTACGCATTCCAGGCCACTAATTTCCAGCGGCCCAAGCGGGAAGATATGGTGGTGTACGAGCTACTGCCCCGTGACTTTATTGCCCGCCACGACTACCAGACCCTATCCGATACGCTCAAGTATCTGCAGCGCCTGGGCGTAAACGTGATTGAACTGATGCCCGTGAACGAGTTCGAGGGCAATGAAAGCTGGGGCTACAACGTATCCTTCTACTTCGCCCCCGATAAGTACTACGGCCCCAAAAATGAGCTGAAGCGCTTCATTGACGAGTGCCACAAGCGCGGCATTGCCGTGGTGCTGGATATGGTGCTGAATCAGTCGTTTGGCCAGAGCCCTATGGTGCAGATGTACTTTGATGGCGACAAACCCGCCGCTAACAACCCCTGGTTCAACCGCGACGCTACCCACCCCTTCAACGTAGGGTACGACTTCAACCACGAAAGCGCCTACACCAAGTATTTCTCCAAGCGCGTGATGGAGTACTGGCTGAAGGAATATAACATCGATGGCTACCGCTTCGACCTTAGCAAGGGCTTTACTCAGAAGGTAACGACTGAGGCTGGTGCTTGGTCGCAGTACGACCAGTCGCGCGTGAACATCTGGAAGGAATACCACGATTTTCTAGTGAGCGTTGACCCGAACGTGTATCCTATTCTGGAGCACCTGGGTAACAACGATGAGGAGAAAGCGCTGTCAGATATGGGCTTGATGTTGTGGGGCAAGATGACCGACAACTACAACGAGGCTACCATGGGCTACGTCAACAGCAAAGCCGATTTGAGCTACGGCTACTATGGTGCTGGCCAAGGTGGGCGTGGCTGGAGCAAGCCCAATCTAGTGACCTACATGGAGAGCCACGACGAGGAGCGCCTGATGTACAAGAACCTCGCCTTCGGCAATGCAGCGGGTACTTATAATATTAAGAACCTGGCCACGGCGCTAGCCCGGCAGGAGTTGGCGGCAGCCTTCTTTTTCACGGTACCTGGCCCCAAGATGATCTGGCAATTTGGTGAAGTTGGCTATGACAAGTCTATCTTCTCCTGCCCCGATGGTACGGTACCCCAGCCCTATGGTACCGACAACTGCAAGCTAGGCAACAAGCTGCCTGAGTGGAATTACTACAAGGATGCTGACCGTCGTCATCTTTACGATGTGTACCGCAGCCTGATTGCTCTGAAGGTACAAGAGCCCGTGTTTGAAAATCCGGCTAGCTACACACAAAGCATGAACGGCGGCGTTAAAACTATCCAACTCACTGACCCTCGTTTGAACGTAACCATCGTGGGCAACTTCGATGTACAGTCGGCAACTGTGGTACCTAATTTCCAGTCGGCTGGTACCTGGTACAATTACCTGACGGGTGAGCCGCTGGTAGTTACAAATACTGCTGCCCCGCTCACGCTGGCTCCCGGCCAGTATGCGGTGTATACTTCCCGCAAAATCTCGGTGCCTACGGGTACGGTGTTGTCTAGTAAGCGCCAGCGCGATGCCGCAGCGCTGCAAGTAGTAGCCCTGCCTAACCCGGCCGGAAGCACTGCTACCGTACGCTACGCGCTAGGCCAGTCGGCCCCGGTTAGCGTTACGGTAACCAACTTGCTTGGCGCTACCGTGCACACTAGTAACGTAGCAAGCCGTCAGGCCGCGGGCACGCATGAATTGCAACTTCCTGTGCAACAACTAGCCAATGGCGTGTACATGGTGCGCCTGAACGCCGGTACACAGCAGCAAACCGTGCGGCTAGTGGTACAACACTAGGCTAAGCCTATCTGCTATCATGCTAGTTGCTCTGTCAACTGGCCTAGGCCACTAAAAAAGCCCGCTCTTCTGAAAGAGCGGGCTTTTTTGTTGAAGCAAACATTTATTTCGATTTGGCCAGCTCCTCCTCGTGGAAGGTTACCAAGTCATCGATAGGAGAGCGGATGATCTTACCAACTTCCATACCGTTGTCGCGAGCTACCTGGGAAAGAGCGTCGCGGAAGTTGTAGCCTACTGAGCCAATGCAGTTGAACGTGTAGTCCTGGTAGTGCGGGTAGTGCCGCACAATATTGGCGAAGAACGTCTCGAAGCCCTGCAGCACAATCTCGCGGCAGTAGCTGATGTTGTTATGGTCGTAGGTGAACTTGGCGAAGCTGGCCAGGAAACGGTTAGGTAGGGGCTGGTTGTAAAGCCGATCTAGGATATCCTCGCGCGTGAGGTTGAACTCCTCCCGGAAAATTTCCTGTAGGCCATCGGGCAGCAGGCCGCGCAGGTAATCGCGCAACAGGCGCTTGCCAATGAATGAACCACTTCCTTCGTCGCCGAGGAAATAGCCCAGCGAGTCAACGTTGTAAGTGATTTTGTTGCCATCGTAGAGGCAGGAATTGGTGCCTGTGCCCAGGATGGCTGCAAAACCAGCTTTGCGCCCTAGCAGTGCCCGCGCCGAGGCCAGTAGGTCGTGGTCGACAATCACCTTGGCTTCAGGGAAAATCTGGCGCATGGCCTTGGCAATTATTTCAGCCTTCTTTTCCGACGATACCCCCGCCCCGTAGTAATGTACTTCCGTTACTTTCTGGCGCGGCAACGTTTCTGGTAAATTCTTATCCAGCGAGGCCACTACGGCTTCCGTGGTGATGAAATCGGGGTTGTACCCTTCGGTATTAAAATATACGCGGTTGCCAGCCTCATCAAGCTGGCACCAGCTGCTCTTGGTAGAGCCACCGTCGGCAATAAGAATCATATCAGTCAGAAAGGTGAGAAAAACCATGTAGCCGCACACTCCGGGCAAGCCAGAGTCAAAGTACGGTTATAAGAAGGACGAAACACGGAAAAGATTTCGGCAGATAAAAATGCTGAATTGACGAATGCTAGTCTTTTTCTGCTATGCGCTAAAATAGGGCTTAGCGTGTTGCTATATCGTTTTATCAGAATAATATCGTTGAGTCTATATCTAAATAGCACGCAACCAAGTATAAGATGCTATTTTGGAACCAGCTATTGTACTTCTCGGGTACCTAGCAGGTCTATCATCCTCACGCCCATTATCATAATTACAACATGCACAAACGATCTACTCTTGCCCTATCGGCGGCACTGTCTTTAGCATCACTTAGCTCTCATGCCCAGATAACCGTGGACGGAGTGTTGAACGCTACTGAGATAAGCGCCACAAATTATCAGTTGGTAGGCCGCTATACAGGTTCGCACGGCTTCGGGGATATGGGTTTGGTAAGCCTATATGCAGCAGCGGATGCCAATAAGCTGTATTTCTTTTTAGCTGGAACACTAGAAAGTAGTGCTACGGCCGGTGGCAATATTGGGAGTAACAGCTCCTTCCAACTTTTCATTGACCGGCCTGGGATAACAGGGGCCAGTAGTGCCGCACCGTTGCCCACTATTGCAGGCTCTACTACGGCGTTTCAAAAAATGAGCGCTAAGCTCGACATGGACGCTGATGTGGCTATTGCGGTAACTGGCACCGGCACGGCAGGGCAATTGGTACCGCAGGCCATTGTGTATACTTCCTCCTCATCTGCCACTGACAAAACTCTCGGGACAACTTCCCTCAACGGTAGTACTGGAGCAATAACTACTATTTCGGCGTCGGATGCAGCAGGAAGCTTTGCCGCTTTAGCGGGGGCCCGCATGGCATACCGCAACACCGCTGATGGTAAGCTTTCTTCCAACCCGGGTAATGCTACCGGTGCAGCTGGCTCATATGGTTGGGAGGTAGAAGTAGATCGTGCAGCCATGAATATTGCCGCTACTGGGGGCACCATCAGGATTTTTGCGTTGCAGAGCAATTCCGATGGCGGCTACGTCTCCAGTGACTTTATTCCTCAGAACACCGCGCCGCTGCCTACTGATGCCGGATATCCGTTGCCTGGTGCAGGAGCTCCAAATCTAGGTGGCGCCGGTAATAACCCACCCAACACCGTTGATTTTGCCAACATACCGGGAATACAAGCGGCTACCCTTACTATTGGAGTAACGGGGGGGACTGTCCTCGCCACTAAGAAAGCAGATGAGCTAGCTGTATCACTGAGCGCCTACCCTAACCCTTCTAGCGGGAACGTAACCGTAAGCTATTCAGTAATTGACCGTGCCCAGCCAGTACAAATTACCCTCCTAGACCTGTTGGGCCGACCCGTGCATACCGTTTCAAACATGCAGCAGGTAGGGCAACACCAGACGGAGATTAAGCGAGGGCAACTAGCCGCTGGTACTTATATGGTGCGCGTACAGGTGGGAGAAAGAGTAGCTGCTCGTCAGGTTGGCTTGCAGTAGTGCTACAACAAACGATGCCACATAACAAAGCAGGGCCGCTTATACAGCGGCCCTGCTTTGTTATGTGGCATTGAGAGCTAGCGACTACTTCTCAATTGAATAGTTATAGTTACCAGCACCTTTGCTCAAGTCAAGGGTGATGGTGTAAGTACCAGCGGCAGAAACTTTAATATTCTTTCCACCATAATCTGGAATACCATCAGGTTCATTATCCCCTAGGTCAATATCCCAAGCATTATTAGCGCGGAACTTTAACTCATCAGCTTTAAGTGCCAACGTTGCCGTCCAGACCTGTTTAACCGGATCAAACACCAGCGGCGTTTCTTTGTCCCAGCCACCAGGAGTAGCAGCACCAATAACTGCCCAAGTAGTTTTAGTAGCTGTGTATTTCAACGTGTTCAGATCTACGTTGAAGCGGTAGTAGCCAGGTCCAGTAACAGTAATGTCACCGCCTTTTGCTTTTAGAGTACCTGCAGGCCCGGCTGGATCAACCCCGTAATCATTATCCCAGTTACGAGCAGGGGTGATTTTAAAGCTTGTAGAGGCATCTGGAAAATTCAGGTACCCTTCGTACTTCTTATCGTTATTTACGGAAGCTAAGAAAGGGGCTTTATCTGGTGCCCATCCCTGATAGCTACCTGGTACATATACCGAGGGGTACTCGATAAAGACAAGATATGGTGTGCCCGTGAACGTAGATACTGGTGAAATTACCGGCGCAGCATTAGCACCCACGCTGGCTTTCACGCGAGCATCAATGGCTCCAGCAGTGTTTGGTGCCACTTTTAACTTCAACAAAATACTATTCAGTTCACTTACTGTAAGAACACGAGTAGTAGAGTTAGCAGCGTTGATTTCGATAGGATTGCTGAAATCCCCTCCTTTTTTATCGAACTGCAATGTGTATTGTACGGCTGCTGGATAGCCGAATTCCACCTTATTCCAATTGTAGGTTACAGCATTTGCAGACGCATTGGCTTGTAGAAGAACAGCAGAATTGGTAGAGGGAGTAACGGCGAGAGAGCTACCAGGCTGCATAATTGCCCGATCCTCGTCTTTTTCGCAAGAAGCAAGAAGCAGGGTGGCAGCCAAGCCAAGACCTGCAAGTTTAGTAAAGTGGCTCATATTATGCTGATGTAAGTGGGAATTGACGGTTGAATGTTTGCGCTAAACCGGAAACTGGCCTAGGTCAGTTCCCGGTTTAGTAAGCACATCAATTAATAGCCAGGGTTCTGCCGCAGGTTGGAGTTTACGGTCAGGTCGGAAGCTGGCAGTGGGTAAAGCACACGGTACGCTTCTACACCCCGACCGTCCTTCACGCCACCTTTCCAAGGCCACAAGTAGGTACCTTCTACGAAGCGACCATACCGGATCAAGTCCGTCCGGCGGTAGCCTTCCCAGAAGAGCTCCCGTCCCCGCTCATCTAGTAGAGAAGCAGTTGTGATAGATGCTACGTCAGCCACGGTGCTAGCCGTATTGATAGGTAGTCCATAGGCACGACGACGGATCTGGTTAACATACGTACGAGCCAGATTTGCGTCACCGGTTCCACCACGGGTTACAGCTTCTGCATAGTTCAGCATTACTTCCGCCAAACGAATCATGGGGAAATCGACGCTAGACTGGCTCTGCGAACCACCTAGTGCGGTGCCTGTTGAAGTAACGTTACGGAATTTCAACACGCCATATCCTTCAGGGAAGTTGCCAATGTCGTTGATTTCCAACGATTGGCCCTGAGTCCAAAAACGGCCCCGACGGTCAAGTGCCGTATCGGGAAATAGTTGGAACAGGTTGCGAGTAGCACGCATACCGCCCCAGCCGCCCTGCGGCATACCAACCTTAGACTTCCAGGTAGAGTTGCTTGAGCTAGTAGAGCCGTTCACCAAGAATGTCGTACCTCCGAAGCTCCGAGTATTGTTAGCATCGAAAGTAACAGGCCAAATGATTTCGTTGCGGGCAGGAGCCGTGTTGTTATCGGCGAGGAAGAGACGGCCGTAAGCCGAAGAAACATTACCTGCCGCGGCGCTTGATAGAGCATAACCGGGCACATCAATCACTCGCTTAGCGTACGTAGCAGCATCTGTGAAACGAGCAGTGCCGGTGTAAACTTGTGCGTTTAGGTACAGACGCGAAAGCATGCCCCAAGCGGCAGCTTTGTCTACGCGACCATACTCATTAGTGCGAGGTTCAGCGAAGTCAGCATCATTGCTCAGGGCCAATAGTTCGCTCTCCACGTAATCAAATATCTGCTGACGCGTGCCATAAGGAGGAGTAAATACCCCCGATGGATCGGTGTCTTTCACGAGCGGGCCACCACCGTACAAATCAAGTACGTGCATGTAGGCCACTGCGCGCAGAAAGCGAGCTTCAGCCCGGAAGCGTTTTGCGCTAGCTACATCATTCCCACTTAGGCGAGAAGAAAGTTTGTCATCGCTTGACTCCCGAATGAACTCGTTAGCAATGGCAATTTCATAGTAGATGCGGTAGTACAGGCCCCGGATAAGAGGGTTGGAAGCCGTCCAGTTCATGTTGTGCCAATCACGCACACCTGGGTCGCCCCAAGCCAAGATGGCCTCATCGGTAGAGACCTCCTGAGCGCTCCACAGCTGACGGATATAGTCGGAAGTACCCTCATCGATGCCGCCTACGTCGCCGCCACCGGAAGCTCCATTATCGTCAGAGCCTAGGCCAGTCACGGCAAAGCCGCCATATACCTTTGCCAGCACAGCGCGGTAGCCGTTGAGGTCTACATACACGCGGTCAGGCGTAGTTTCATATTTAGGCTTGAGGTCAAGGTCATTACAGGATGTCAAGCCCGCAGTGAGGGCTAGGCCTGTAGTGGCTACTGCCAAGCCACGGATTAAAAATTTATTCATGGTTGGATGGGATTAGAAGCTAGCGTTCAGGCCGAAAGTGAAGGTGCGGGCACGTGGATAGAAGTTGTTATCAACTCCGTTGAAAATCTCCGGATCGAGGCCTTTGTACTTAGTAATCAGGAATACGTTTTGAACAGCCGCAGTCAGACGAAGATTCGACCCCTCACGGAAAATTTTACCCACATTATAGCCTAAGGTGATATTCTCACCCCGGATGAAGGAGCCATTCTCTACATAGTAGTCAGAAAGCAACTGCTGAGTCCGGAAGCCCGTGTCGCGAATACCGATCGGCAGGTTACCAACAAATCCGGTAGCAGTATTTGCATTGGCATAGTTGCCAAGGTTAGCCGCCAGTGAGTTGTACACGTAGTTGCCAGCGTTGGCACGTAGTACTGCGTTCAGTGTAAACTTCTTATAGGCGAAGTTGGTCGAAAGGCCAAAAGTATACAACGGAGCACGCTGCTTGTAGCGATATAGGTCCTGCTCATTTACAACACCGTCGCCATTACGGTCAACATATACACCTTCTACCGGACGTCCATCCTGCCCGTATACCTGTTGGTATACATAGTAGGCGTTGTTTGGGAAGCCTACTGAGTTTACCTGCACAGTACCGCCGGTACCACCAGGAATCCCTTCTACCAAGTAACCCGGGAAGTTTTCCTGTTGCGTACCTAAGTCCGTGATTTTGGTCTTATTGTAGGCTACGTTGAAGTTTAAATCCCAAGTGAAGTCGTCTGTCCGCACGGGTATGGCGTTCAAGGCAACCTCTACGCCACGGTTACGCAACGAGCCAATGTTTCGGTTAAGTTGGTTAGCCAAACCGCCGGCTGGTACGAACACGTTAGCCAGCAGGTCATTAGATACGCGCTGGTATGCATCTACGGTACCCGACAAACGATTGTCGAACAGTCCCCAGTCTAAACCTACGTTGTAGGTAGTCGTGGTTTCCCATTTCAAGTCAGGGTTGTAACCGGATGGGCGTTGCGTAGTAACAAAAAGTGGCGCCCCGTTAGCATCTACTCCAAACTGATATTGCACTGTAGAGCGGCCTGTCACGTAGCGAGGCAGAAAATCGAATGGCCCACCAATTTCTTGTTGACCAGTAATACCATAGCCCGCCCGTAATTTCAGCTCCGTGATGGTAGCATTATTAGCTAAAAACTCTTCGCCTTTGAGGCGCCAGCCCAAGCCGACAGCGGGGAAGTAGCCGCTCCGGTTGTTGCTAGCAAAACGGGAGGTGTTATCGTTACGCAAAGTAGCCGTTAACAGGTAACGATCCTTAATGGTAAGGTTGGTACGGCCGAAATACGAGATAAGGCGATATGGATCGTAATAACCTGCTACCGTTAGGGTCTGGCCCGCCGTGAATAGTGTGGTGCGGTCAAAACGGTAAGGCAAGTACAGGGGGCCTTGCGTTTCGAAGTCTTGGTATGAGTAACCGGCTTGCACATCAAACTTAGTATTCTCGCCAAGCTGCTTATTGTAGGCCAGGTAGAACTCTAGCAGGCGCATATCCTTGTCCTGCTTATACTGCGAGTAACGACCGTTCTGGTTAACGTTAGTAGCAGCGCTATTAAAGTTACTGAAGTCGGTAACCGAGTTAGTAGTCGAGCCAGAACCACGCGACAAGTCAGTGGCCAAGTTTAGGTTCGCACGCAGATCGGGCAGGAAGTGGAACTTGTAGTCAAGCTGCACATTGCCGATGAAGCGCTTCACTTCGCTAATGTTATTGGTGTTGCGAAGGGCTGCCACTGGGTTGCCAGGGGCAAGTGTCAAGGGCACACCATTTGGAGTAAGGTATTGGAAGTACCCGCCGTAGGGCAAATACTGAGCCTCGGAAGCTCGTATCGGCTGGGTGGGGTCGTAGAATATGGCTCCACCAATAGCTCCATTATCTATAAAGCGGTTCTCTAGTTGAGTGCCTTTCGCATTTACATCAACACGCAGGTGCCCGTCTAGGAGAACTGGTGACAGGCTCAACGAACCGGTATTACGCTTCAGCTTGTTCGTGATGACGATACCGTCCTGGTAGAGGTTACCGTAAGATGCACGGAACGGCACTTTGCCAATGTTACCCGTCAGGCTAACAGTATTGTCGTAAGTGGCGGCGGTACGGAAGATTTCTTTTTGCCAGTCAGTATTGGCGTTGCCGAGGGTAGCAGCCTGTGAGGGCAAGGCATTAGCCTGTACTAAAGTACGCAACTCATCAGCGCCCAACACTTCGTACGTTCTGAACGGACGAGAAACTGAAGTCTGAGACGACAAGTTTACAGTAAGCTTTTCTCCCTGTACACCTCGCTTCGTGGTAATAAGCACCACACCATTGGAAGCGCGGTTACCATAGATAGCCAACGCTGAAGCATCCTTCAGCACGGTTACCGACTCAATATCATTTGGGTTAATAAGCGTAAGTGGGTTACTAGCTCCACTAATGCCTCCTTTATCTACTGGTACCCCATCGATTACGAACAATGGGTCATTATTAGCGTTGAGTGAAGAGCCACCCCGGATACGAATTGTCGTAGCTGCACCAGGAGCACCGCCGCCGGTGGTGATATTAACCCCCGCAATTTTACCCTGTACCAACTGCTCCGGGTTGGTAACCTGACCAGGAACAAAGTCTTTGGCTTGTACAGTAGCAATAGAGCCAGTTACATCTTGCCGGCGCTGCACACCGTAGCCTACTACTACTGCCTCATTAAGTAGCGTCGTGTTCTCGGCTAGCGAGATAGGAGCCACGGTAGTGTTCTGACCAGATGTTACCGCAATCGTTTGCCGGCGGGTAGTGTAACCCACGAATGACGTAACGATAGTGTGCTGACCAGCAGGTACTCCTTGAATAGAGAAGGTACCATCGGAGTTGGTTGAGCCACCAAGCGTAGTACCTTCAATCAGAACGGTTACGCCGGGCATCCCTTCATTTTTCTCGTCTAGGATGCGGCCACTTACCGTGCCGACCCCCTGTGCGTAGGCGCTGCTGACGCTAACGCCAGCGCACAATAGCGGAAACCCGAGTTTCGCTAGATAAGGGTGTTTCATTGAAAAGAGTTTAGGGGGTTGAAATGGACTTTTCCGGACTTGCCGGGGTGGGAATTCGTGGCGACTCTACGCTTCAATCTCAGAGGCTAGAGTGAGATTGACGGTGAAATTAGACACCGCTAGAGTAAAGTTTAGAGTCGCCAATCCTTTCGGAAACAGCGCAAGTTAAGATGTTGTTAAGGACAAAAACAATGAGTAACGGCTTACTCTCGGAATAGCAATAATCTGGCTTTTGCTGGTATGGTGTGATAGGTAACTAAATACTCACTTACTCTATGTGTTCTTTAGGGTGCTAAAGTTAGCTTGTACAGTATATTTTATTACCTTTAATAGTAGATATTGGCTCGTAAAGTGCTATATGTGCTAAATAAAACACAAAATTTGAGTGAAAATCTAGAGTTTAGTGTATAATGCTACGTTAACAATTATTGATGCTGTATTGAATTGAAGCTGATAGGACGGTATGTAGAAAGATCAATTGCGTCATAGTAGTAATTTACCATATCTGACTTCTTAATTGTTGTTGTAGGAGGTAACTGAAGCCGATTTATAGCTGCGTAGGTAGTAAGTAGCTGAGACGTTTTAGCAAAACATGTTGCACTAACCGAATCAATGTAGGCGTAGTGGAATGGGAGGATACTTATAAAAATCACGACTTGTTTTTTGCATATATCTTAGCTTCGATGTAGAAGTTTTTTTGTGCATTTGGCCTAGTCGAAGTATGAATGCTGAGTCCGAGAAGTTCAGCGATGATTTAGTCTTTTGAACTTCCAAACTACTAGGAGCCAAGCTTTACAAGACGTAGTAAATTCTAAGAAAAATACAGGTTGTATTTAAGTAATAAATCGGGTCATTTATGGTTAAAAATTCTTGATATCTCTTGAATAGCAAGTTGACTATAGAGCATGGCAACGACATTTACATTCACTGCATAGACTTGTCATTACTCCGATGAAATCGCTTATATCAACTGGGATACTGCTGCTGCTTAGCTGCACGTCGCGAGCCCAAACAGTACTGCGGTTGGTACAAGTGCCAGCACAAACTCCGGCAGCCGCTACTATATATATGGCAGGGAGCTTCAACGGGTGGCAACCGGCTAATAAGGCTTATGCCTTTACTCGCGGTGCCGACGGAAAGTATGAGTACACATTACCTGCCTCGCTAACAGGAGAGCTTGAATTTAAACTCACAAGAGGCAGTTGGAACACTGCGGAAACTGATGCGCAGCATCAGGATATACCTAACCGGCACCTGGTAGTTAAGGACCAGCGTGTCGTTATTGCCTTACAAGTGGCTGGGTGGAAAGATGGTGGCCCCATGAAGCAGGAGAATGCATGCGTGAGCACCGCCCAAAAGCCGAACGTACAGATACTCGATACGGCATTTTACATTCCGCAGCTAGAGCGCAAACGCCGCATTTGGGTGTATCTCCCTACTGATTATAACAGTAACCCTGCCAAGCGCTACGCAGTGTTATACATGCATGATGGACAGAACGTGTTTGATGCGTGTACTAGCTTTTCTGGTGAATGGGGGGTAGACGAAACGTTGAGCCAACTGCAGCAAAAAGGATTAGACGATGCGGGCTGCATCGTAATAGCAGTCGATAACGGCGGGGCTGAGCGCCTGAATGAGCTCTCTCCCTGGCGAAATACAGAATATGGAGGTGGCCAAGGCGAGCATTACGTTGATTTTCTAGTGCATACGTTGAAGCCGTACGTTGATGCGCACTACCGCACGCTCACTGGGCGGGAGTTTACTGGCCTAGCGGGAAGCAGTATGGGCGGACTTATTTCTACCTATGCCGCGCTCAGGTACCCGCAGGTGTACAGTAAAGTAGGTGTGTTTTCGCCGGCTTTCTGGTTCGCTAAAGACTCTCTGTTTCAGTATGTGCGTCAGCATCCGGCTAGCCCAGCTACCCGATTCTACTTCGTGAGCGGGACTGCGGAAAGCGAAACCATGGTGCCTCTGATGCAGGCTATGCGTGATTCACTGCAGCGCAACGGCGTGCCCGCGGGCAACATGGCCTACAGCACCCCTGCTGATGGCAAGCACGCCGAATGGTTCTGGAAGCGGGAGTTTCCTGCGGCCTACCGGTGGCTGTACGAGCAGGATGGGACTAGCCATAATTACAGATTAGGTGGAAAACCCCTAGCATACAGCGCTTATCTAAATCAGGAGCAAAATCAGTTGACTATACATCTACCCACAAAGAAGGGAAGGATAGAGCTTCTGGATCAGGCGCAGCGCGTGGTGCTGAAAAAGAAAGTAACCACTGGTACCACTGTTGCCCTAGGCCAGTTAGAGCCAGGCAATTACCTGTTGCGTGTGTTATCGGACAAGCAAGCGGGTCAACAGTTGCTGGTGAAAAAGTAGCCTATAGTGTTAAGTTGCAAAAGAACGACTCTGTGAAATGCAGAATTTTCAATCGGAAAACCTAAAAAGTACTTGTTCCGTAAAATGCCCGCTGTACATTTGCAGCATTCAACGCCTCTAACATTTGGCAATGACTTCTCACATGACTCTGCAAGCTTGGTGGTGGCCCCTCGGAAATTCCGGACGGGACAGCCTGTGCGTGCGTTAGAGACAAGTGACAACCTCTTCGTAGCAAACTAACAGAAAGCCCGGCCGCCTCGCCGGGCTTTTTTTATTGTCCGCCGCGCAACGCCTCCACAACCAGCTCTTCACTCCTGTATGAAATCATTTCGCTTAACTACCCGCCACCTGCGCGTACTGGCTGACACCGTAACTCCCGTAGGCCTATACCTGCGGCTGCGCGACCGGTACCCGAACTGCCTGCTGCTGGAAAGCTCCGACTATCATGGCCAGCAGAATGCCTTTAGCTACCTCGTCTGCGACCCACTAGCGCGCTTTGAGGTACAGCGCGGTGTAGTAAAGCAAACCTTCCCCGATGATTCTGTGACCACGGAAACGCTGGTGGATCCCCGGCAGGCCCTGGACCGTTTACGGGAGTTTGCCGCGTGCTTCGAAACGGAAGACCAGGGCTTCGACTTTATTACGGGCGGCCTGTTCGGGTACCTGGGCTACGAGGCGGTGCAATACTTCGAAGACCTGACCCTGAATGAGCAGAAGGAAGCCGCCGGCCAAATTCCGGATATCATCTACGGCACTTACCGCTACGTTATTGCGCTGAACCACTTCCGGAATGAGCTGTATGTGTTTGAGCACACGCTGGAAGGGGAGGCCGTAGATCAAGATGGCCTAGGCAGGTTGGTAAATCTGATTCGGAACCCCTCACTGCCGGAGTTTGGCTTCCAGACCAGCGGGCCGGAGCAGACCAACCAGACCGATGAGGAGTTCCTGAAAGTGCTTGCGCAAGGGCAGCAGCACTGCCGCCGCGGCGACGTGTTTCAGATTGTGCTTTCGCGCCGCTTTCAGCAAGGGTTTGTGGGGGATGAGTTTAACGTGTACCGGGCCCTGCGCTCCATCAATCCTTCGCCGTACCTGTTTTACTTCGATTACGGCAACTTCAAAATCTTCGGCTCTTCGCCCGAGACCCAACTCTTGATAAAAGGCCGGAAAGCCAGTTTGTTCCCCATTGCCGGCACGTTCCGCCGCACCGGTCACGACGCCCAGGATGCTGCCCTGGCCCAGAAGCTCGCCGACGACCCCAAGGAAAATGCCGAGCACACCATGCTCGTGGACCTGGCCCGCAACGACCTGGCCCGCCACGGCGACGAAGTACAGGTAAAGGTGTTCCGCGAGATTCAGTTTTACTCGCACGTTATTCACCTAGTAAGTGAGGTAAATGCCACGCTAGCTCCCGAGGCCAATTCCCTGCAAGTGGTGGCCGATACCTTCCCGGCCGGTACGCTTTCGGGCGCCCCCAAGCACCGCGCCATGCAGCTCATTGATGGCCTAGAGCCTACGGGCCGCGGATACTATGGCGGCGCTATTGGCCACTTAGGTTTCAACGGCGACTTCAACCACGCCATCATGATTCGCTCCTTCCTCAGCACGGCGGGGCAGTTGTACTTCCAGGCCGGCGCTGGCGTGGTAGCTGCTTCGGACATCAACTCCGAGCTCAATGAAGTGCATCATAAACTAGCAGCGTTGCGCAAGGCCTTGAAAGAGGCCGAGCAGATTGGGGAGAAACTCACTACCCCCAATCGTTAATCTGAACTTTCTCAAGTAGCTGAACCTATTGCCTTTGAGCGGCGCGCAACGCCCACCTTGTGCCCATATTGCCATGAAAATTCTCGTCATTGACAACTACGACTCCTTCACCTACAACCTCGTGCAAGTGCTGCGCGAACTGGGGTACGGAGCCGATACCACCGTCATCCGTAATGATAAGCTGACGCTGGAAGATGTAGAGGCCTACGACGCGGTGCTCTTGTCGCCTGGTCCGGGCTTGCCTTCTGAAGCGGGGCTGATGCCAGAGGTTATCCGGCGTTACGCGCCCACCAAGCGGATGCTGGGCGTGTGCCTAGGCCACCAGGGCATTGCTGAGAGCTTCGGCGGCGAGTTGTATAACCTGCCCGATGTGCTACACGGCATTGCCACCGATGCCAGCCTTACCACTGAGGAGGAAGACAAACTGTTTCAGGGGCTGCCCCGGCAGTTCCGGGTGGGGCGCTACCACTCTTGGAGCGTGCAGCCGGAAAGCATGCCCGCTGAGCTGGAAGTGACGGCGCTGGATGCCAACGGACAGGTGCTGGCTTTCCGCCACCGTGAGTATGACGTGCGCGGCGTGCAGTTCCACCCCGAGTCTATCCTGACGGAGCACGGGCACCAGATGCTAAAGAACTGGCTGTCTTGATAGCCACAAGGCCAATAGGCCTGTTTCGTATCATCTGACAATGCCCATTTCTTCGCTTCTCTCATTCAACTGCCTCAGCAATCCACCCCAGAGGCTTCCCTCGTGAAACAGATTCTCAATCAATTATTTGACCAGCAAGCCCTAACGTACGCCGAAGCGCGCGAAGCCATGTACCGCATCGGGCAGGGGCAGGCCAACCCCTCCGAAATGGCCGCCTTCATGACTGTGTACCGCATGCGCCCCATCACGGTGCCGGAGCTGTCGGGCTTCCGCGCGGCGCTGCTGGATTTATCTCGCGACCCCGAGCTTGGAACCGATGAAGTAGTGGACATTGTGGGGACTGGTGGCGACGGCAAAGACACGCTCAACATCAGCACACTGGCCTGCTTTGTGGTGGCCGGGGCTGGCTACAAAGTGGCTAAGCACGGTAACATTGGGGTTTCCTCGGTATGCGGCTCTTCAGATGTGCTGGCTAAGCTGGGCGTTGATTTCGCCGTGCCGAATGATGTGCTGAAGCGGCAGTTGGAGCGCGCCAACATCTGCTTTCTGCACGCCCCATCGTTTCACCCGGCCATGCGCCATGCCGGGCCGGTACGCCGGGAGCTGGGCATGCGCACCTTCTTTAACATTCTGGGCCCTCTGGTCAACCCAGTACGGCCGCGCTACCAATTGGCGGGCACATTTAGCTTGGAGCTGCTGCGCCTGTATCATTACCTGCTGCAGCAAACTAAAACCCAATATGCCGTAGTGCACGCTCTCGATGGCTACGATGAAATTTCCCTGACGGGTGCTGCCAAAGTTGCCTCCGCCGCCGGCGAGCAAATTGTAACTGCCGCCGACTTCGGCCTAAACGCCACTACAGCCGCTGAGCTGGCTGGGGGGCAGACGGTGGAAGAGTCGGCGAAGCTATTCCTGGATGTGCTGGAAGGGCGGGCCACGGCTGCCCAACGCGCTGTGGTAACCGCTAACGCTGCCCTGGCTATTCAGTGTGTAAAGCCTGAGCTCAGCATGACGGAAGCCCTGTCCACGGCGCAGGAATCTCTGGATTCGGGCCGGGCGCGGGAAGCCCTCCGCAACTTACTGGCCTAGGCCAGATAGACACTAGTTTTCACGAAAGCGGAAGCATTCTAGGCCAGTGTTGGTTTCACCCCATACCACGGCGTCACACTTCTCATTTAAGCCCCAATGTTAAGCGGGCTAACCCTTAGAAATTATGAGTACTCCCACCATTCTGGAGAAAATCATTGCCCACAAGCGCCAGGAAGTAGCGACCCGTCGCGATTTGGTGCCTGCCAAAAAGCTGGAGCAAAGCCTATATATGGACTCGCAGCCCTTGAGCCTGCGCCGTTACCTGCTACGCGACGACCTAAGCGGCATTATTGCCGAATTCAAGCGCAAGTCGCCGAGCAAAGGCTTTATCAATCCGCACGCCCCCGTTGAGCGGACCACGTTGGGCTATATGCAGGCGGGCGCCTCGGCGCTGTCCGTGCTGACGGACACGGAGTTTTTCGGGGGTAAAAACGAGGACCTGACCATTGCCCGGCGCTACAATTTCTGCCCCATTCTGCGCAAAGACTTCACCGTGGATGAGTACCAGATTCTGGAAGCCAAGAGCATTGGGGCCGATGCCATTCTGCTGATTGCGGCCGTGCTCTCGGGCGAGGAAGTACTGCGCCTCGGGCGGTTTGCCAAGAGCCTGGGCCTAGAGGTGCTACTCGAGATTCACAATGCCGAGGAGCTCGACAAAACCCTGCACCCCGACGCCGTGACACTGGTGGGCGTAAACAACCGCAACCTCCACGATTTCTCCGTGAGCCTGGATACCTCCGGTGAGTTGGCCCAGCGTATTCCAGATGAGTTCGTGAAAGTGACGGAGAGTGGCCTACAGACCGCCGCCGATATTGAAGCCCTGCGCGCCGTAGGTTACCGTGGCTTCCTGATGGGTGAAACCTTCATGCGCCACAGTCGGCCCGAGAAAGCCTGCGCCGCCTTAGTGCAGCAACTGCGCGCTACCGAAGCCATTACGCTGTTATAGACCTAGCACGCATGCCAACCGCTCCTGCTACATCCGCGCCCGCTGGTACTCCTTATATAAAGGTGTGTGGCATGCGTGAGCCCACGAGCCTAGCGGCCGTGGCGGCGCTGCAGCCCGATTTCCTGGGGTTCATCTTCTACCCGAAGTCCAGCCGCTACGTGGGGGAGGAGTTGAGTGCCGAGACGCTGGCTGCCCTGCCCGCGGGCATCAGGAAAGTGGGGGTGTTTGTGAACGAAAACACCGAGGAAATCAGGCGGCGCGTGCGGGAGTTGGGGCTGGATCTGGTGCAGCTGCACGGCCACGAGGCCCCGACCCAGTGCCAGGAACTGCGGGAAAGTGGCCTAGCCGTGGTGAAAGCATTTTCGGTTGGGGCCGACTTTAACTTCGACCAACTGACGCCCTACGTAAGCCACGTCGATTACTTCCTCTTCGATACCAAGGGCGAGCAGCCCGGTGGCAACGGCACCACTTTCGACTGGAGCCTGTTAGCAGGCTATCCGCTGGAGGTGCCTTACTTCCTGGCGGGTGGCCTAGACCTCGCCCACGCCGACAGCCTACGCAACCTGCGTTTGCCGGGCCTGTTCGCGCTGGATCTGAACAGTCGGTTTGAAACGGCGCCCGGGGTGAAGGACGCCGACTTGCTCCGGCAACTATTTACCAAACTCCGGCCCCGCGGTTAAGGCCCGGCGGCATCAATAAGCAATCAACCTCATCATGAGCACAACCTACCAACAACCTACGGAGCGCGGCTACTACGGCCAGTTTGGCGGGGCATTTATTCCCGAGATGCTCTACCCGAACGTGGAAGAGCTGCGCCAAAATTACCTGGACATCATGGCCGAGCCCGCGTTTCAGGAGGAATACCAGCAACTGCTGCGCGACTACGTAGGCCGACCCACGCCGCTGTTCGAGGCAAAGCGCCTGTCGGAGAAGTATAATACGCGCGTATTTCTGAAGCGCGAAGACCTTTGCCACACCGGGGCCCACAAGGTAAACAACACCGTAGGCCAGATTCTGCTAGCCAAGCGGCTGGGCAAAACCCGCATCATCGCAGAAACCGGCGCCGGTCAGCATGGGGTAGCTACGGCTACGGTGTGCGCCCTCATGGGGATGCAGTGTATTGTGTATATGGGCGAAATCGACATGGAGCGGCAGAAGCCCAACGTGTACCGTATGCGCCTGCTGGGGGCTGAGGTGCGCGCCGCTATGAGTGGCAGCCGTACCCTAAAAGATGCCACCAACGAAGCCATCCGCGACTGGATTAGCAACCCCGTGGATACGCACTACATCATTGGCTCAGTGGTAGGTCCGCACCCATACCCCGATCTGGTGGCACGCCTGCAGGCCGTAATCAGCGAGGAAATGCGCAAGCAGCTGTTGGAGAAAACCGGCTCTGAGCTGCCCAACTACGTGGTGGCCTGCGTGGGCGGGGGCTCGAATGCGGCTGGTGCGTTCTATCATTTCCTCGAAGAGCCTTCGGTGAACTTAGTGGCGGTAGAAGCAGCCGGGCACGGCGTGAATTCCGGTCATTCGGCGGCTACGTCGGTGCTGGGCAAGCCGGGCATTATTCACGGCTCGCGCACCTTGCTCATGCAGGATGAAGATGGGCAGATTACCGAGCCCTATTCGTTGTCGGCAGGCCTAGACTACCCAGGCATTGGGCCGTTGCACGCCTACTTGGCCGATTCTGGTCGGGCGCGGTTTATTAGCATTGAGGACGAGGCGGCCCTGCGCGCCGTGGCTGAACTGAGCCGGTTGGAAGGCATCATCCCGGCCCTCGAAACTGCCCATGCCTTGGCGGCCCTAGGCCAGTTGGGCGCCGGCCCCGATGATGTAGTAGTGGTAAACCTCTCCGGCCGCGGCGACAAAGACCTCGAAACCTACCTCAAGTACGCCGACACCATTCTGTAATTAGCACGCAGAGGGCGCAGAGGTTACGCGGAGGTTCGCAGATGAACTACCTCCGCGTACCTCCGCGCAACTTCTACGAACTTCCGCGAGAACCACCTCATGAACCGAATCCAACAGGCTTTCCAGAAAAAGGGAAAAGACCTCCTGAATATCTACTTCACTGCCGGCTACCCCACGCTCGATGCCACGGTGCCCCTTATAAAAGCCATTTCCGCCGCTGGCGCCGACCTCATTGAGATTGGTATGCCGTTTTCGGACCCCTTGGCCGATGGCCCAGTAATTCAGCAAAGCAGCACAGTGGCCCTGGCCAACGGTATGAACATGCGGGTACTGTTCAGCCAATTAAAGAATATCCGGCAGGAAGTAGCCGAAACCCCGATTCTGCTAATGGGCTACCTGAACCCGGTAATGCAGTTTGGGGTGGAGAACTTCTGCCGCGAAGCTGCTAACGCCGGCGTAGATGGCGTCATTCTGCCCGACCTGCCCCTGGATGATTACGTGGCCGAGTACCAGGAGACTTTCCGCAAGTACAACCTGCGGCCCGTGTTCCTCATCACGCCCCAAACCGCGCCTGAGCGTATTCGCCGCATTGATGAGCTAACCGACTCATTCCTGTATCTGGTATCGGGCCCCGGCACTACGGGCGGGCAAAACACCCAGGCCGAAGGTGTGCAGGAAGCCTATTTCCAGCGCATTGAGGCCATGAACCTGCGTAACCCCCGCCTCATTGGTTTTGGTATCGGTGACAAAGCTTCTTTCCAAAAGGCCTGTCAGCATGCCGAAGGGGCCATCATTGGCTCAGCTCTTATTCGGGCATTGGAAGGCGTGGAGGATGCTCCCGCCGCTGCCACCCGGTTTATTTCTTCCGTTCTCAAGTAAACTCTCCCGCCGCAACCGAAAACCTTGGCGTTCCACTGCGGGAGCCCCTCTAGCACATGATCATTCAACTTGAACCCACTATCGCCGAAACCGCCAAAGCGGATATTCTGGCGCGTATCAAAGACCTGAAGTACAAAGCCACGGAGGTAAAAACCCAGCGGGCGCACTACCTGGTGGCCATTGGCAAAGCGGATATTGATCTGCGCGCCATCGGCCAGCTGCCCGGCATCCTGGACATTCACCGCGTGTCCGATGACTACAAGCTGGTAAGCCGGAAGTGGCGCGTACGGCCCACGGTGCTCGACCTCGGTGACGGGGTGCGGATAGGGGAGGGCAACCTCACGCTGGCCGCGGGCCCCTGCAGCATTGAGAGCGAGCAGCAGATGGAGCTCATCATGCAACACCTCGTGGACAACGATGTGCGCATTATGCGGGGTGGCGTGTTCAAGCCTCGTTCTTCGCCCTACTCATTCCGGGGCCTGGGCATGGAAGGCCTGAAGCTGTTCCACCAGATGGCGCGGGAGCGTGGCATCAAGATCATCACGGAGGTGATGCAGGTTTCGCAGGTAGAAGAGATGCACGACTACGTGGACGTATTCCAGGTAGGTGCCCGCAACACCCAGAACTTCAACCTGCTGGATGCGCTGGGCGGCGTAGATAAGCCCGTGATGATTAAGCGCGGCATCTCTGGCACGTTGGAAGAACTACTGTCGTCGGCGGAGTACGTTTTCTCGGGCGGTAACGAGAAGCTGATTCTCTGCGAGCGGGGCATCCGCACGTTTGAAACCGCCTCGCGCAATACGCTCGATCTGAACGCGGTGCCTATCCTCAAGGAAAAAACTCACCTCCCCGTAATCGTCGACCCTTCCCACGGCATCGGTATCCGGGAGTACGTGCCTACGATGGCGCTGGCTGGCGTAATGGCCGGCGCTGACGGCATCATCTACGAAGCCCACGAGAAGCCGGAAGAAGCAGCTTCGGATGGCGCCCAAACCCTAAACTTCCAGGAATCAGAGCGCCTCATCCGGAATCTGCGCAAGGTGTACGCCGTGCGCCAGGAACTAGAGTAGCCCTTATCAAGTGGCCTAAAAAGCCGTTTGGCGCCTCACGACAGGAGTTGTGGTGTGTCGAACGGCTTTTTTATTGTCTGGCTGCGAAGGGTTTGTACCTTCCGCTCATGCAATTCACCTTCAGCGTATACAGCGGACTGCTACTGCCATTTTTTGTGCAGGGCCTAGTGGGTAGCGGGGTGTTGTGGGTGCGGCGTGGGCGCGAAGAGTCGGCCGCGGATGGCTGGCTGGCGCTATTACTTCTACTAGAAACCTTGCGCCTGGCGCAGTGGATGTTAGGCTTTGCGGGCTGGTACGACTCGCACGATGCCTACTCCACGTTCATGTTTTACTTTCCGTTCAGCAACTGGCTGGCGGTAGGGCCGGTGCTGTACTTCTACTTCCGCAGCCTCACCAATCACGAGTTCAGGTTTCGAGGTTCGCACTGGTGGCATTTTGCGCCGGCACTGGCCTATCTGGCCTTGCGCCTATTATTGTTAATTGCTGATATAGGCTGGTGGCATCTGTTGCAAGAGCGGCCACTTCCAGAGCACTTTGGTACGAAGGGGCCCTTAGCAGCCTGGGCCGACGAAACTCCATACGGCTATTGGCTTGATATAGTAGGGTATCTGCTGGTAGTGGCCTACAGCGTCCGGACACTGCGGGAGTACCGGGCGTATGCCCACTACCTCAACGACAACTTCTCCGATACTGACCGAATCCGGTTCCGGTGGCTGCGGAATGTGTTAGTGGCCGTATCAATAAGCACAGGGGTAGCGCTGGTTTTTAGCTTGGTTGATGCCTTCGTCAGCCCCCTCAACTATTATCAAGCCTGGTACGATTACTTGTTTACTGGGCTGCTGATTTATTACCTCAGTATTGCTGGGTTGCTCACTGGCCACCGGTTGGCGAGCCTACACTTTCAGCCTCCGCTGGTAGCCCCAGACATAGCTGTGTCGGAGCAGGAAGCGGAGCCAGACCTGCAGATGAAGGCTGCGCCCGTGCTTGCGCCTACCAGCAGTACCACCAACACGCTAGTAGCAGAAGCGCCGCTGCCAGTTGCCACAACTGCTCCCGATGCTTCTGCTGAGCTAACCCGCTGGACCACCCGCCTGCTAGGCCACATGGAAAGCCAGCGGCCCTACCTGGCCCCGGAGCTGACCCTGGGAGAGTTGGCCAGTCAGCTCCAGACCAATACCTCCTGGCTATCCAAGGTTATCAATACCGGCTGTGGTCAAAACTTCAACGATTTTATTAATGAGTACCGGGTGCAGGAGGCGGAGCAGCGCCTGCGTAACCCCCGCTTCCGGCACTATACGCTTCTGGCCGTAGCTCTGGAGTCTGGCTTCAACTCCAAGTCAACGTTTAATCGGGTGTTCAAGAAGCTGCGAGGCATCACGCCCAGTGAGGTTGCGCGGGAAGACGGCAACCCAGAAGGCGCATAGTATAAATTGAGACGTCTCAGGCTGTAAAATGGGGCGTTTGGGGTGAGCTAGGCCTGTTTCTTTAGGACATGTTTCACCTCAACCTCTACTGCTATGCGTACCGTATTTCCTTTCCGTCCCTGGGCCTTCCTGCTGACGTTGCTCGTCGTATGCACCGCCGTTTCCGCGGGCTGGGCTAGCCTCAACTCCAACTTGTTTATTGAACCAGGCAAGCAGTTTGTGCTGGGGGGCAGTCAGCCCGGAGCCTTCAAAGTGGTGGCCAAAAATGTGGGCAAAGTCCCGGTAGAGTTCAAAGAGCGGCCCCGGGGCGGCGGCATTTTCGGACGCTTTACGCTGGCACCCGGCCAGTCGGCCACGTTGCGGTACATGGCAGGGTCATCGGCTTTGCTGCTCAATCCCTCAAATCAAAAAGCCAATCTACTGCTGCGTATCACGGGCGACACGAACCTGAGCATGGGCTACGAACCAAACGGTAAACTCTAAGCGGGCCTGGATCATGAAAAATCTACTGTTTGGGTATGCAGTAATGCCCTCGCGCGCCGCCGATGTAGTGTTACTGTTGTTTCGGGTGCACCTAGGCCTATCCATTGCCATTGGGGCGGGCTGGTCGAAGCTCGTAGGTCTCTACACCGCTACGGAAATGGGTAAGCTCAACACCGGCGCATCCTTAGGTCCGTCCGACTGGTTTGTGCAACAAGTAGCTGGGCTAGGCTTCACCTTTCCTTCTCCTTATTGGTGGGCGGTAGTAGCCGTTTGGGGTGAATTTATGGGCGGCCTGCTCATTGCGCTAGGCCTGTTCACGCGGCTGAGCTCGTTTCAACTGGCCTTCCAGTTCTTCGTCATTGCGTTTATCTGGTACGATAAGCCAGAGCTACTGCTAGGCATGTATTACCAACAGACGTTGTTTTGGAATTTTGTGCTGCTTACGGTGTTGGGTGGAGGCCGTTATTCACTAGATAGAGCAATAGACGAACCAACTGCTTGGCTTAAACAGCTGCGCTGGGGTAAGCCAGTTGCGGCGGGTAGCTTGTAAGATGAGCCTTAAAGATTGATGAAAGCATCGAAGCATTACGCTTTACAAGTTCTCTACTCTGATCTTGAGAAATAAAAATAATTCACAAACGGGGTCAAAACAGACGGGGTGTATTGATGAAAATAGATGCATTTTATAATTATGCCTACCATTCTTAAGGTGATAAAAGATATTTGAGTTTAGTATCTATCTTAAGGGCCTGAAAAAATAAAGGGGCCATCATAGAACATCTTGTTTTTATATTTTACTATATTTGTCCATCATGTTTAACTACTCCGCGAAGCAAGTCTGCCTAACTAATATTCGTCCCATGCAGGATGAAGTCGGGCTGCAGTGCCGGTACGGAAGCTAAGAGCAACATGCTACTTCACCTCTGAAAACCAGTAAAGGCCCGACTCCGAAAGGAAATCGGGCCTTTTTTTATGTCTACAGCCATGCTTCAGCAGCACTACGATCGGTACACGACGCAGGACCAGTTGGTCTGGAAAGTATTGTTTGACCGCCAGACGGCTCTCCTGCACAAGCGGGCCTGCTCAGCTTTTGCTAAAGGCTTGGAGGCCGTAGGCTTCCACCGCAATGCTATTCCTAACTTCGAGGAGGTCAGCCAGAGGTTGTATAAAGCCACCGGTTGGCAGTTGGAGCCCGTAGAAGGCATGCTGAACGACGCCGAATTCTTCGGGTTGCTGGCCCAGCGCAAGTTTCCGGCTACCGTCTGGATCCGGACTATGGCGCAGTTCGACTTCATTGAGGAGCCCGACTTGTTCCACGGCGTGTTCGGTCACGTGCCCCTGCTCATGGACAAGGCCTTCGCGGACTTTCTGCACTTTCTAGGCCAGGTAGCCGCTCAGCACCTCGACGATGAGGTGGCCCTGACGCGGCTGGAGCGGCTGTACGGTTTCACGGTGCAGTTTGGCTTGGTGCAGGAGCGCGGCGAAACCCGCATGTACGGGGCCGGTTTGCTGTCGTCGTCAGGTGAAATTCACCATTGCATCGGTGATGTTACGCGCCGCTACCCCTTCGACTTGGCTACCGTGCTCCAAACGCCTTACAGCGAAGCTCATCTGCAGGACCAGTACTTCCTGCTTAACAGCTGGGAGCAACTCACCGAAAGCGTAGCCGAGTTGGCCGCGCTGTTGGCCTCCAACTGGCAGCTGAAGCCAGTGGAATAGGCTGCCAGTAAATTCATTCAACCAGAAGGGCCAACTTACTGCAGTAAGTTGGCCCTTCTGGTTGAGTAGGTGGCTGTTAGTAGTGCCAGCCCAAGCGGCGATATACGAAATGCAGCAGCCAGAGCGGACCAATCAGCAGGAACTGGAGGTCTTTCAGAAAAGAGGGCTTTTTACCTTCCACTTTATGCCCCCAGAACTGTCCAATCCAAGCCAGCACAAACACGATCAGGCAAACGGCCCAGAGCGGCAGCGCGCCGCCAGCATCCACCAGGCGTAAGGCGCCCGCCATCAGCAACCACACAAACAGCATCCCGATGGCCAGCCGTACCGACAGACGCAGGTAATAAATGATGGCCAGTGCCATTACCAACGTGCCCCAATTCAGCCAGGGGCTTATACGTTGCAACGCGTCTGGCACCGGAATAGACCAGAGCAGGCCTAAGATAGAGAACATGATTAGTGGCACACATACCCAGTGCACCAGCTTGTTGGTGGGGTTTTGGTGGCTCTCTCCGTATACAGAAAGCAAAGCTGGTAAGGCAGTCATGGTGGTGGTAGTGGGAATGGGTGGAGGATCAGGGCTTCGACAAAAGATACTTTTTTGTAGGCATAAAAGAAAAGGAGCTACCCACCCGGGTAGCTCCTTTTGCTGTGTCAATGATGCTTTTGGCAGACGATAGGCTTAGCCTTTCAGCTTAAAGTTTTTCTTCAGGTGGGCCACGGCTGCGTTGTGAGCGTCGGCGGCGTACGCTTTGTTGTACTTGGGGTTAGATGGGTTGGCGAAGGCGTGGTCGGCATCGTAGTTCTTGATGGTTACCTTCTTTTTGGCGGCGGCCATGTCCTTCTGAAACTGGGCTACCACTTCGGGGTTAATCCATTTGTCTTGCGTAGCGAAAATGCCCAGCACATCCGTATTCAAGGTTTTGAGCTTGGCTACGTCTTTTTCGGGCATGCCGTAGTACATCACGCAGCCAACGGCTTTGGGGCCAGCTAGCAGAGCTGTTTGCAGACTCCAGCCGCCCCCGAAGCACCATCCCACGCTGGCTACTTTGGCGTTCGGGCCTGCATACAGCAAAGCGCCTTTGATGATATTCTGGGAGCGGTCGGTTTTCACGCCCTGCATGAGCTTACCAGCTTGGTCGGGGTCGGTGGCCACCTGACCGTCGTAAAGGTCGAGGGCAATGACGTTTACACCGGGCAGATCCTTGGCATATTGGGCCGCTTCCTTCTTGATGTAGTCATTGAGGCCCCACCACTCGTGAATCACGAACAGGTACTTATCGGAGCGGACGTTGCTTTTAATTTCAAACGCCTTGCTGCTTTGCCCATCGGGTGTTTTGAACTCAATAGTTTCACCCTCGCCAGCGTAGGTGTAGGGCAGGGGGGCATCATGGCCACCAGAGAAATCCTCGTTAGAGGCCAGCATGGCAAAGGCCTCTGTGGCAGTAGCCGGTTTGGCGCAGCAGCTCAGAGCACTTTGGGCCGAGGCCATGGTAACGGTGCTCAGCAGCACCCCAAAAAGGGTCCAGAATTTCTTCATAAGAGGGGAAGTGAGAGAGTATAAAAAGCCAGTCCAGCTTTCCGGCCGGGAAAACTGGACTGGCAGCATAAACTCACAAGTCGTAATTAGGTTTTCAGTGTGCACACTGGCTTAGGATAGAATCAGCTGGAAAATAGCCCGTCATGTCGAGCTTGTCGAGACATCTCGCGTGCTGACGTTGCCAGGCTAACCCAACCTAGAAGCAAGTCATCCTGAGTCGAGCGAAGAATCCTATCAGGTTAGCACGAGGCGCTAGGCCAGTCGTTCATGCCTGAGAAGAGCCTTCCTACGTCAGGATGAAGTGCTGGAATAGTGTTCTAGGCCGGTATGATTACTACCACAATCTCAGCACGCAAGATGTCTCGACAAGCTCGACATGACGGTATTATCTATTTGTTCTAGGCCAGTGGTGCCGTTCTGATGGAGGCGCGCAGCTCCGTGAGCAGGGCGTAGAGGCCTACGTAGGTGCGATTGAGGTAGATAAAGTGCTCGGAGCCACGGGGCTCGCGCTGCTGCCGTAGCTCGGGCTGTTGCATCAGGTCGTCCCCGAGAGCGTAGAGGCTTTGCAAGTAGGCTGGGTCGCCGAAGTCGAACGTAGCTTGGCGGAACGGACGGCCCACCAGCTCTAGGGAAGCCTGCATGGTGCTCACGTAGAACGTGCGTTTGGCAGGTGCATCTTCGGGGCGCACCACGCCGGCTTCTTCCAGCAGCGTAGTGAGCAGCGCCGTATCGGCTAGAGTTTCGGGGGCGAGGAGGGCAGTGAAGAGCCGGTGCACATCCTCGGGAATCTCCTTTACACAGCCGAAGTCCAGCACGCCTAAAGTACCTCCATCATTAGAGCGTAGCAGGAAGTTGCCGGGGTGGGGGTCGGCGTGAACGGTGCGCAGGGTGTTGAGCTGGAACATATAGAAGTCCCAGAGGGCCTGGCCTAGCTGGTTGCGTACGTCTTGGGGTGGGTCGGTAGCCAGGAACTCTTTTAGGTGCTGGCCGGGCAGCCAGTCCATGGTCAGGATACGGGCAGAAGAAAGCTCTGAGTAATACTTAGGGAATTGCAGGTGCGCCAGGCCAGCACAAGCAGCCGCAATTTCCTGGCCCCGGCGCAGCTCCAAGGCATAATCGGTTTCCTCAATGAGGCGAGTTTCTACCTCCTCCAGGTACGGGCGCACCGTGTCTTCGGAGAGGCCTAGTACGCGCAGAGCAATGGGTTTCACTAGCCGGATATCGGAGTGAATGCTGTCGGCTACGCCCGGGTACTGCACCTTCACGGCCAGCGCTAGGTCACCCTTGCGGGCGAAATGCACTTGCCCAATGCTGGCGGCTTGCCGGGCCTGCAAATCAAACTCATCAAACACCTCAAACGGCGACTTTCCAAAGGCATCTCGAAAGGCCTTTACCACCAGCGGGCCCGAAAGGGGGGGAGTCTGATACTGGGCCTGCGCAAACTGATCGGCGTAGGCAGTAGGCAGAATGTTCTTCTCCATGGCCAGCATCTGGGCCACTTTAAGCACCGAGCCTTTCATCTCGCTCAGGGCACCGTAGAGCTCCGCGGCATTGGCGGCGTGCAGGTCTTCGGAAGTAGAGTCGGCTCCCACGGCGCGCTTGGCGTAGTGCTTTACATAGTTGGCCCCAACGTTGAGGCCGGTTTTAGCGAAGCGGGCCGCCCGCGCCACTTTGGTTGTAGGCAGGGAGGAGAGAGACTTTTGGGGTTCTTCCATTAGAGGCTGTAGCAAAAAGGAGTGGCCTACAGTACTGTAGGCCACTCATACAAACAAAGCGAGCGTGCGAAAACGTTACTTCCGGCGCACCAGGAAACGCACAAAATCCACGGCGGAATCGAGGGTGTTGCGACCTACCAGATCAAAGCTGAGCGTGACAGCCTTCTCCACGGCCGCATCGGTACGCTCAAAATCAATGGTATCGTCTTTGGCGAAGAAGCCGAGCACAAATAGAGCTTGTTGCCAAAAGGCACGCGGATATTGGTCTTGCACCAGCGGGCGGTTAGCCACTTCTTCGGTGCGGCGACCATCGCGCAGAATCTCGCCCACAAACACCTCAAAATCCTGCCGGAAATCGTCGAGCACCCGGGGCGTCAGGCCGGGCAGTTCTGGCATGGAGCGGTGCAGGGAGTTGAGCGCATAGCTGCGGTTACGCTTCAGCACTTCCAAGAGGGTGTAGTAAAAGCCCAGCAACTTCTCGCGGGCACCATACTGGGCCCACACCGGCTCCTTGGCGGCCGTTACGCGTGCTTCCCGGCCAAAGTCAGCCCACAGCTCCCGGTCGATGGCCGCGAAGTTGGCGTAATACCGGTAGAACTCCTGCTCCGGCAGGCCTAGCTTCTGAGTGAGCTTATACACCGATACCGGCGGCTTGCCCTTGCGGAGCACATAGTCGAGGTAGGCCTGCTTGATGCGGTCGGCGGGAGTAGCCGTGGTTTCGGGCTCGGCGGCGGGCGAAGGTTGCTGTTCCATAGTAGAAGTATAACCGGCAGAAGGGGTGGGTAGTTCGGCTATCTCAGCGGTAAATCAGAAAGAAAGTGGCCTAGCCAGCCGCCTGATAGGCAGCGCGCAAGGTGTCAACGGCGCGCTGGCGGGCGAACTTATGGTCCACGATGGGCTTGGGGTAGTCACAGGTGCCAAACTCCGGCACCCACTGCCACACGTAGGCAAAAGTGGGGTCGTACTGCTCCTGCTGACTTTGCGGGCTGTACACCCGGAACCATGGCGCGGCTACTACGCCGGTACCCGCCATCCATTGCCAGTTGCCCACGTTTTGGGCCATGTCGTAGTCGAGGAGCTTATCGGCGAAGTACTTGTCGCCCCAGCGCCAATCGATGAGCAGGTGCTTTACCAGAAAGCCCGCCGCCGCAATGCGCGCGCGGTTGGGTAAGTAGCCGGTTTGGTTTAGCTCGCGCATACCCGCATCTACCAGTGGGTAGCCCGTGCGGCCCTCGCACCAGGCCTGGAATTCCTCCTCGTTGTTGCGGTAGGGCACGTGGCGCAGGCGCGGGTCGTAGCTTTCGGTGGCGGTGTTCGGGAAGTGCCAGAGCAGCATCATGAAGTAGTCGCGCCAGATCAGCTCGGCCAGCAGTTTGGGGTTCAGGTCGCGGGCCTGGCGCATGAGCTCCCGCACGCTGAGGGTACCAAAGCGCAAGTGCACTGAGCGGCGGGTGCTGCTATTCACCTGCCCCGGCGAGTTACGGGTAAGGTGGTAGTTGCGCACCACCGCTTCATCTGGAAGCTCCGCCGCCGGCACAAATTGCTCAAACCGCTCGAAGCCCATGCTTTCCAGGCTAGGCCTAGGCTCGGCATCGGGCAAGCGGCCTAGCCGCTCTTTGCTAAACATTTCCGCTGAAGGGTAGGCCTGCAAGTCTTCATCACGCAGCTTGGCCAGCCACGCGTCGCGGTAGGAGCTGAAGGTGCGGTTGGGGGTACCTGACTTACTCAAGATTTCCCGCTTGGCGAAGATGACCTGATCTTTGCTAGCCTGGAAAGTGGCCCCGTGGCGCTGGCACAGTTCCGCTACGGCCCCATCGCGAACTGTGGCGTAAGGCTCATAGTCTTCGTTGGTATACACTGCCGCTACTTCATAGCGCGTAAGTAACTCTTCAAATACCTCTAACGGACGCCCGTACCGAGCCAGGAAGGTGCCACCCGCTTGCGCGGTTTCCCGAGCCAGGCGCTCCACCTGATCATAGATGAACGTGACGCGTGCATCGCGGCGGCTGGGCAGGAGGTCCAGGATTTCCCGGTCGTAGATAAACAAGGGCACTACCGGATAGCCGCTGTGTAGCGCCGCCGCTAGGCCTGCATTGTCGTGGATGCGTAAATCGCGCCGGTGCCAGAAAAGAGCAATTTTCATCTGTGAGGCCAACGGTAGATGGTGAAGTCAGGGGTGAGTGCGCTTAGGTTACTTCAATTTGCCCATGCCTCCGTCTACGGGCATAATTTGGCCCGTGATGAAGGAGCTATGGTCGGAGAGCAGGAAAGAGGCCATGTAGGCCAGGTCCTGGGGCTCACCAATGCGCTGCAGGGGGTGGCGCTTGGCACCGGCTTCTACCTTCTCGGGCGTGCTCAAAAGCGCAGCCGCCAGGGGAGTGTTGGTGAGGGAAGGCGCCACCGCATTCACTCTAATGCCACTGGCGGCGTACTCGGCGGCTAGTGCCCGAGTTAGTCCTTCAACCGCCGCCTTAGCAGTGGCAATGCTGGTGTGAAATGCCATGCCCGTTTCGGCGGCCACCGTGCTAAACAGAACCACCGAGGCCCCGTTGGCCTTTTTGAGGCGCTTCATAGTAGCCTGCAGAATTTGCACCGCACCCATCACGTTCAACTCAAAGTCGCTACGGAAATCCTCGGCCGGAATGCGCTCGAAGGGGCGCAGCTTGATGCTGCCGGGGCAATATACCACGCCATGCAGTACCTCGGGCAAACCGTCTAGCAACTGGCCTAGCGGCTGCGTTACATCCACTTCCAGGAAGTTGGTATTGAGTTCGGTCAGCTCGGGCGACTGATGACGGGAAGCGGTAAATAGGGTGGCGCCCAGCTCGTGCAGCAGGCGGGCAGTGGCTAGGCCTATTCCGGAGGAGGCTCCTACTACAAGGATGTTCTTGTCGGCAAATTGCATGATACAGTTCAGGTGAGAGGCAGTAGTTGCTAACTGAACTTTTCAGAGAAAGTTTACGCCTGTGGGCATCGTAGCAAATCAGCCGGTCGGTTTGCCTTCTCGTCTCCAATTCATCATCTTGCCAAATTGCCTTAGCCTACCACGCGACACTGCTTCAGTGTCCGTTCCTTATACCATATTTTCAGTCAAATTTCTGCTAATCAGAGGGTATAAGGCCGATTGATGAGGGACTGGCTAACGCATAATAACTGCTTTTGTGTGCATCTCTCTGATGACAGCCAGGGGACTTTATCAATGCTCCTTACATAAGCAGTGAGGGAAGTGCCGAACTGGTAAGGGGCAGAAATATGCTTGTAATCAGGCAAGAAAATTTCTTGAATGTCCTCATATTAAAGCCAGGGTATATTGCGAAAAATTTAGTTTCAGCTAAAATTCGCTAACTCTGTGGTGCGCTTTGCGTAGCTTGCTTCACCTCCTTACTTCCTTAAACTCTGCTGTTTCGTATGAACATCCGTAAGCTGTTGGTCGCCAACCGGGGCGAAATTGCCATTCGTGTACTGCGAGCGGCCACTGAGTTAGGTATCACCACGGTGGCCATTTACACCTACGAGGACCGCTACTCCCTGCACCGCTACAAAGCCGATGAGGCCTACCAGATCGGGCGCGATGATGAGCCGCTGAAACCGTATCTGGATATCGAAGGCATCATTCGGTTGGCGAAGGAAAACGGTGTGGATGCAATTCATCCGGGGTATGGCTTCCTAAGTGAAAACGCTACGCTGGCTCGGCGCTGCCGCGAGGAGGGCATCATCTTTGTGGGGCCGCGCCCCGAGGTGATGGAGGCTCTCGGCGACAAAGTGGCTGCCAAGCGAGTAGCAGTGCAATGTCAAGTGCCCATCATCGAGAGCAGCGAAGCCGACCTGACGGACATTGAGGTAGCCCTGGCCGAGGCGCACCGCATTGGCTACCCCGTAATGCTCAAAGCTGCTGCGGGCGGTGGTGGCCGGGGCATGCGCGTCATCCGCGACGATGAACAGCTGGAGCGCGGCTTTTTCGAGGCCCGTAACGAGGCTCTGAAGGCCTTCGGCGACGACACGGTGTTTCTGGAGAAGTTTGTAGAGCGACCTAAGCACATTGAAGTGCAGCTCGTAGCCGACAACCATGGAGGCCTAGTGCACCTCTATGAGCGCGACTGCTCCGTGCAGCGCCGTTACCAGAAAGTAGTAGAAGTAGCGCCCTCGCTCAACCTGCCCGACCACATGCGTCACTTGTTGTATGAGTACGCGCTGCGCCTGGGCCGGGCCGTGAACTACAACAACGTGGGCACCGTGGAATTCTTGGTTAACCCCGAGCACGACCGGATCTACTTCATCGAGGTGAACCCCCGCATTCAGGTTGAGCACACCGTAACGGAGATGATTACGGGCATCGACCTGATCAAAACCCAGATTCATATTGCCGACGGGCGGCGGCTGAGCGACAAGGAGATAGGCCTAGGCTCGGATGTGAAGCCGATGAAGAACGGCGTGGCCATTCAGTGCCGCATCACCACTGAAGACCCCGAGAACGACTTCAAACCCGACTACGGTACCATCACAGCCTACCGCTCGGCGGGGGGCTTTGGTATTCGTCTCGATCAGGGCTCGGTGTATACCGGCGTGAAGGTGTCGCCGTTCTTTGATTCCCTGCTGGTGAAGGTGTCAACCCACGCGCCCACGCTGGCCGATGCGGCCCAGAAGATGGCCCGGACGCTCGACGAATTTCGGGTGCGCGGGGTGCGGACCAACATTCAGTTTCTGCAGAACATCATTGCCCACCCCGTGTTTGCGGCGGGGGAGGCCAACGTTGATTTCATCAAGGACCACCCCGAGCTGTTCAAGTTCAAGGCCCGCCAAGACCGCGCCACCAAGGTGCTCAGCTTCCTCGGCGACGTAATTGTGAACGGGAACCCCGACGTGAAAGGTCACGTGGATCATAAACGGGAGCTGCGCAAGCCCCGCCTGCCTCAATACGACCCCAGCGCAACCTACACGCCCGGCACCAAGGATAAGCTCACCGAGCTAGGCCCCGACGAGTTTGCCAAGTGGCTGCGGGCCGATGATGCTATTCATTACACCGATACCACCCTGCGTGACGCCCACCAGAGCCTACTGGCCACGCGCATGCGCACCTTTGATATGCTGAAGGTGGCGGAGCGCTACGCCAAGCAGCACCCCCAAACCTTCTCTTTGGAGTGCTGGGGCGGAGCCACCTTCGACGTAGCCCTGCGCTTCCTGCACGAAGACCCCTGGGACCGGCTGGCCAAGCTGCGCAAGGCCGTGCCCAACATTCTGCTTCAGATGCTTATCCGGGGGGCTAATGGTGTGGGCTATAAAGCCTACCCCGATAACCTTACCGAGCGGTTCGTGCAGCAGGCCGCCGAAACCGGCATCGACGTGTTCCGCATCTTCGACTCTCTGAACTGGATGCCGGGCATGGAAGCGTGCATTGGCTTCGTGCGCAACAAAACTGACCGGCTCGCGGAAGCCAGCATCTGCTACACCGGCGACATTCTCAACCCCAAGCGAAACCGCAAATACTCCCTTGAGTACTACCTGCGCCTGGCCAAGCAGATTGAAGAGGCCGGGGCGCACATTCTCTGCATTAAAGACATGGCTGGTCTGCTAAAACCCTACGCCGCCCAGGAACTCATCACGGCCCTGCGCGACACGGTGGACATGCCCATTCACCTGCATACCCACGACACCAGCAGCCTCCAAGCTGCCACCTATCTAAAGGCGGTTGAGGCTGGGGTAGATGTGATTGACGTGGCCTTGGGCAGCCTGTCTGGTCTCACTTCCCAGCCTAACTTCAACAGCATTGTGGAGATGCTGCGGGGCCAGCCGCGCCACCGCGAGTACGACCAATATTCCCTCAACGAGTTTTCCAACTACTGGGAAACCGTGCGGGAGCATTACTACCCCTTTGAGTCAGACTTGAAGGCGGGCACCTCCGAAGTGTTTCAGCACGAAATTCCGGGCGGGCAGTACTCCAACCTGCGGCCCCAGGCCGCGGCGCTAGGCCTCCTGGATAAGTTCGAAACCATCAAGAGCACCTTCGCTGACGTTAACCAGCTCTTCGGCGACATCGTGAAGGTGACGCCTTCTTCGAAAGTAGTCGGCGACATGGCCCTATTCTTGGTTTCCAACAACCTGACTACGGCCGACGTGCTGGAGAAAGGTCCGAGCCTCAACTTCCCAGAGTCGGTGCGGGAGCTGTTCCGCGGGGATATTGGCCAGCCGGAAGGAGGGTGGCCTAGCGACGTGCAGAAGGCCATTTTGAAAGACGAGCAGCCCTTTACCGACCGCCCTAATGAGCACCTGGCCCCCATTGACTTCGAGGCGGAGTGGAAGAAGTTTGAGGAGAAGTTCGGGACGCGCAGCAAATTCACCGATCTGCTTTCCTGGCTGCTTTATCCTAAAGTGTTCGAGCAATACTGGGCCCACCTACAGCAGTACGGCGAGGTGAGCATCATCCCGACCCAAGTGTTCTACTATGGCCTAGAACCCGGCGAGGAAACCATCATTGATATTGCCAAGGGCAAAAGCATCATCGTAGGCCTGCAGTCCATTGGCCCGGTAAACGATGACGGCAACCGCACTATCTTCTTCAACCTCAACGGCCAGACCCGAAACGTAGAAATCCGCGACAACAGCGTGGAAGTGGTGCGCGTGCACAATGCAAAGGTCGATAAAGCAAATCCTAAGCAGATTGGGGCGCCCCTGCAAGGCATGCTCTCACGGGTGCTGGTAAAAGACGGCGAAGAAGTGAAACGCAACGCGCCGCTCTTCATCATCGAGGCCATGAAAATGGAAACCACCATTACCGCCAACGAAGACACGGTGGTAAAGGGCTTGCACCTCGGCGAAGGTACCTTAGTTAACTCTGATGATCTGGTGCTGACGTTGGCCTAAAGCTATAGCATAGCCTAGGTCAGTAAGAAAGGGCTTTCTACGCTAGAAAGCCCCTTCTTATTTCCCGGCCAGAAATACGGCCAGCGGCGCTACGGTTGTTTCGCTGTACAAGCGCAGCGTGTCGGCGCTGATGCGGTAGGAGCGGGTATTGTTCAGCACATTCAGGAACCGGTTCTCCAAGGTGAGCTCAGGGCAAGCCATTTTGGTGGAGAGCAACGGTCCGAACTGGAGTTTTCCTCCTGAGGGTAGAGTAAAAGCCCCCCTAAATCGGTTACAACCGGCCTGGCCTTCGGCCTGAGTTTCAGTAGCACTGAGTTGCAGGTACATTTCCCGCTCAGGGTTAGCCGGTATGGGTTGAGCCTCGAGCCGGTAGAGCAGCCATCGGGTAGTATGCAGAGTAGCGGGTGGAGGAGTAGGGCTAGAAACGGTATGGCTAAGCTTCGGCTGACAGGAGTTAAGTAAAAAGCTGAGAATGAAGCCGGTGAAGAAAAGTGGGCGAGCCTGTTGCATAAGGTGGGTGACTAGGGTGCAACAAAAATGCAAATCCGGGCTGAAAAATGACGTGGGAAGCACGTCTAACACTAGCTTGGAATAGGACAAAATGGCTACATTCGGCCATGAAAACTTTCCTTTTTATCTCCCTTTTATTCTATTGTACGCAAACTGCGCTGGGGCAGAGAAAAACTGTTGCTGTGCCCGCCCCGGGAGTTGCTCCGGCTACCGTTGAACGGGTGTTGCGCACGCTGGCCGCCGATGATATGCAGGGGAGAGCATCAGGAAAGCCAGGGGCTCAAAAGGCTGCCGAATTTCTGGCCGCCGAGTTTAAGCGCATAGGCCTAGAGCCACTACCCGGCCTGACCAGCTATGCCCAATCATTCCCAACGTATGAGGTCCGGACGGCGGCGGCATTTGTGAATATAAACGGCGCCAACATCACACCCGACAAGATGCTGCTGATTTCGGGTAAGCCTCATTTAAACTGGACCGACTCTGATGAGCCAGTGCCTAAGATGGTAACCGTGGCCGCCGACGGTAATCTGATGCGGGAGGTACGACCCTTGCTGGAGCCGCGCGAGAACAGCATCGTGTTTGTGGACCCCAGCCACGCGGCTACCTTCAACCGGTTGGCCGGATACGTGAAGCGAGGCGGTTTACGGGCCGACAAACCCGCTGAATTTACCACTCTAATTGTGCTAGGAACTCCACCGCCGGCGCCCGTCAAGTTTCGGGTGGCCGCAACTACCACCATCCGGACGGTAGAGCTGCGGAATGTGGTGGGCGTGTTACCTGGGAAAGATGCTGCTCGTGCCACGGAGCAAGTTGTATTCAGCGGACATTACGACCATCTAGGCATCATTCCGGCAGTGCAGGGCGACTCTATTGCCAATGGCGCCGATGATGACGCTAGCGGTACTACCGCTGTAGTAGCGCTGGCAGAGTATTTTAAGAAGAAGGCTGACAATGCCCGCACCTTGGTATTTGTGGCCTTTGCTGCCGAAGAAATTGGCGGTTTCGGGGCCCGCTACTTCTCGCAGCAGCTTGACCCCAAGCAGGTGGTGGCCATGTTCAATATCGAAATGATCGGCAAGCAAGCTAAGTTCGGTCCCAATACTGCCTTCATCACAGGCTTCGATAAGTCAGACTTCGGCAAATTGCTGCAGGAAAATACCAAGGGGGCAGTATTCCGCTTCGAGGCCGACCCGTATCCCGAGCAAAACCTGTTCTATCGGTCCGATAACGCCACGCTGGCTCGGCTGGGCGTGCCGGCTCACACCATCAGCACCGACCAGATTCCAACCGACAAGCTCTACCACAGCGTGAATGATGAGGTAGAATCACTGGATTTGGCGAACATGACTGCAGTAATCTCGGCCGTTGGGCGTAGTGCCGCCGGAATCATTTCTGGCAAACAAACCCCCACACGCATTGCCCCTGAGCAAGTGAAGCAGTAGACAGTTATCAGTCTGCGTAAAAGCGCTAGGCCACTCTGCAAACACGTGCAGAGTGGCCTAGCGCTTTTTCAATGGTGGCTACTTGCCTAGGCGGGCACTTAATCCGCCCCCGATGTTGAAGCCACCCGCGGCACCTGTCAGGCCATGGCCCGCCGTTACGTCGAAGCGGAGACCGGGTAGGGGGCGCCAGTACAGACCCGAGGTTACGCCCGGTAACCAGCCCTGCTGCCGCTGCCACGTGGCATACGTTTCAGCAAAGAACCCTACGTGGTTGCTGGCCGTGAGTGGCCCATTGAGAGCCAAGGTGGTGAGGTATTGTCCTTGTTTGGTGCCCTCGGCTTTAAAGCCGCGTTGCCGAAAACCGAAGTTGCCTTCCAGCCCAAAGCGCTGCCCAAGTTGCTGTGATATGAGCAGCCGCCCACCGGGCTCATACTGCTTCTCACCGAAGCTGGCGTCGCCGTTGCGCAGGTTCATATCCAATAGCACCACAACCTGGGAGCGGCTATTTTGCACCGTAGAAGCCAAAAACTTCGCGCCTACATTTAGCGGAGCAAAGCCCGTTGGCCCGGCATAAGGAGTTGGAGCTCCTTCGCTGTTAAGTGGCCTAGCGGTGCCCGGCGTGAGCAAGTAATTCTGAGTAGCGCGCAGCTCAATATGATTGAAGAAGCCCACCCGCAGCGTATTGACCCAAGCGGAGCGGCCAGCGTAGCCCACGCTGCTAGTCCGGTCGTAGCTGTTCAGCCCAGTTTCTATCTGAAACTGGCCCGGGTACAGCATGTTCGTGGTGATGGTCTGGCCCGGACGGTCCGGGCGAATCAGGCGCACAAATGGCGACTCGCCATTATCCAACCGATAGTCAGTGGTCTGGGCCAGGGTGCGGGCCGAGCCGGCGAGCATAAGCCCGGCGGCGGTCAGCAGGATGGTCTTTCTCATTTCCCTTCGACACGTTTCAAACTTTAATGGTTCGATTTTTTGCGAAACCGTGAAACCTATAGCAGAAATTATCGTAGTCGGCGGCACCTATACACCAAGCCTAACTAGCCGCTAACTACCAGATTAGCGTAAAAGAAAGCGCCCCAGCTCAGCTGGGGCGCTTAGATAAAAAGCCAATAACTTATACTGGTCTAGGGTGCTTGCTTAATGGCTTGCATAGCTTGCTGCACAGTAGCCTGCTGATCGGCGGGCTTAGCTTTACTTACCTTATCTAGCAGCCCCAAGATGGGCTCATCTACGCCGTACTTCTTGTACTCGATGGCAAGCTTCTGCATTCGCTCCGTGCCTTCACGTAGCACAGTAGCGTCGTTGATGCGAGTCATGAAGGTGGTCAGGCTTTCCAACATGTTGAATTTCCCCTGCACCCCAGCGGCATCGTAGCGGCTGCGCAGGAAGCTCCAGCTGCTAGCGTCGCCCTGCTGGGCGTATACGCTGGCTACGGCATTGCTAATAGCACTGTGCGTGTCGTCCTGCAACGTTTTGGCGCGGGTCAAAGCCTTGGCCGGCTGTACCGAGGCTAGGCCTCTCAGTGCGGCACCCTGCACGGCGTACGATTGGCTGTTGAGCGACTGCGTGAAGACTTTCTCGTCTTTTTTGTCTTTCAACTGGCCTAGAGCAGTCAGAATAGCGGCTTGGGTATTGGTGTTTTTCTCTTGGGCCAACTGGCGGCGCAGGGCTGGCACGGCAGCTTTCTGCACGGCTTTATCATCGAGCTTTAAGCCTGCCAGCGCCGACTGACGTAGGCCACTATACTTGTCATTCAGGGCCGAAATCAGCAGGGCACGGGCGGCAGCATCGGTGGCCGGACGTGCCGCGGCGGCGGCTACGGCCTCGCGACGGTCAACGAAGCGAGGGGCATTCTTGTACTGATACACAAACTCCTCGAAGGGCTTGTTATCGGTTTTCTGCCATAGCAGCACTTTCTCCGCGTCCACGTTTACCAAGCTAGGTTTGCTGGCCGCTGGGAAGCGCAGGGTTTCGGTGCGCTGGCGCAGCATAGCGGTGTGGCGCTGGGGCTTGCCGTTCACGTACAGGTCTACAGTCAGCGGCAACTGAAACACTTGGCCCGGCTGGTTTTGCTTGATGGTAACGGTTTGCTCTTTGCGGGCGGCATCCCAGCCGTAGTCAATGCTCACAACGGGGTGCCCCGAGCTGAAGTACCACTGGTTGAAGAACCAGTTCAGGTCTTGGCCCGAGGTGGCCTCTAGCGCCAGGCGCAGCTGGTGAGCCTCGCCGTTGCCGAACTTGTTGTCGGTGAGATACTTCTTCAGGCCCGCAAAGAACACGTCGTCGCCGAGGTAGTTGCGCAGCATGTTCAGAATCTGGCCGCCCTTTTGGTAGCTCACCAGGTCAAACATGTCTTCCTTATCGGCGTAGTGGAAGCGCACCAGGTTTTTCTGGGCATCGGCGGGGCTGCGCAGATAGTTGCGCATGTTCATATAGGCGTGCGCATCGGCGGCATCCTGGCCGTACTTGTGCTCAGCCCAGAGCGCCTCGGAGAAGTCGGCAAACGACTCGTTTACCGTCAGGTTACTCCAGCTTTCGGCCGTTACCAGGTCGCCAAACCACTGGTGGAACAGCTCGTGGGCAATTACCGATTCGCCGTTGGCATACTCAGCATCCAGCAGCTCGCGGGCATCTTTCTGCACAAAGTCGCCGTGCAGGGTGGCCGAGGTGTTTTCCATGGCGCCACTCACGTAGTCGCGCACCACAATCTGGGCGTACTTGTTCCAAGCGTAATCTACTCCCAGGCGCTGGGAGAAAAACTCCAGCATTTCGGGCGTATTACCGAAAATCTGCTTGGCGAAGGGGGCGTATTTAGGCTCGAGGTAGTAGCTCACTTCCTTGCCACGCCATATGTCTTTGGCAATCTTGAAGTCGCCCACGGCCATCATAAAGAGGTAGGGCGAGTGGGGCAGCTCCTGCTTCCAGGTGTCGGTGCGGGTGCCGTCGTTGTTGGCCTTCTGCGAGTCGAGGCGGCCGTTGCTGAGCGTGACGTAACGCGCGGGCACCGTCATGCTGATTTCGGCGGTGGTTTTCTGGTTAGGCCGGTCAATGGTCGGGAACCAGGCCGAAGAACCTTCCGTCTCACCCTGGGTCCAGATCTGGCGGGGCTTTCCCGCCTCGGTGCTGTCGGGGTTGATGAAATACAGGCCTTTGGCGTCGGAAATAGCAGCGCTGCCTTTCACCTTCAGCTCATCGGGTTTGGCGGTGTACTCAATGTATACGGTGTACTGCTGGCCGGGCGTGTACAGCTTGTCCAGATGCACCAGCATCTGCTCCTGGTTATAATCGAAGCGCAGGGTTTTGGCATCCGTACCATTTACCATCGTCACCGACTTGATATCCATGCCCTTGGCGTCGAGGCGCAATGAGTCGGTGGCGTAGGCCACTGGTTGTAGAGTTAGCCACTCGCGGCCGTAGAGGTAGCGCTTGGCGTAATCGAAACGCACATCGAGCTTGGTGTGCACCAGGGCGTTGATTTTACGGGCCGATTCGCGGTAGGGTAGCAGAGCAGCTGAGTCGGGACGGGCTGCCGGGTTTTGGGCAAAGGCAGGTGCCGCGCCCAGCAGGCCTAGGCCTAGCAGGAAAGCTTTGGTCATGAAAGGAAGATAGAATAGGATTGGGTTGCTAGTTGCAAACTTTTCTGCACAGATGCGCTACGTGAGAGTGCAGTTGCATTTCAGATGAGAGCAGAGGAGTAACACCGAGTCAGTGGGCCCAAAAAACAACAGCCGGCTAAGAGCCGGCCGATGTTTGTAGTACCACACAATTGGTTTTAGTGAGCTAATGCCGGCTCTGAGTGCCGCTCGGGGTGCAGCGTCGGGTCGTCGCCGTAGTGGGTGTGCTGGGCGCGATACGTGCGCTCGAAGATCAGCGGGAAGATAAACAGGGTCAGGATGGTGCCCGTTATCAAGCCGCCAATTACCACAATGGCCAGGGGCTTAGAGGTTTCGGAGCCGATGCCTGTGCTAATGGCAGCGGGCATCAGGCCAATGGTAGCCATCAGAGCCGTCATCACCACGGGGCGCACCCGGCTGGTTACGCCGTCGGCAATGCTGCGGTCGAGGCTCATCTTCCGGAGCATGTTCTGCTTGAACACCGAAATCAGGATTACACCATTCTGGATACAGATACCAAAGAGGGCAATGAAGCCAATGCCGGCCGAAATGCTGAAGTTGGTGTGGGTGATGAGCAAGGCCGCAATGCCGCCAATAATGGCAAACGGCACATTCAGCAGCACCAGGCCAGCATCCTTCAGATTCCCAAACAAAATGAACAGGATAAAAAAGATCAGGGCCAGTGAAACGGGCACCACCTGGCCTAGGCGCTGCGTGGCCCGGCGTTGGTTTTCAAAGTCGCCGGTCCACTTCATCGTGTAGCCTTTGGGCAGGCTTACCACTTGGTTCACTTTGCGCTGAGCTTCCTCAATGGTGCTGCCCATGTCGCGGCCCCGGATGGAGAACTTCACGGCAGCAAAGCGCTGGTTGTCGTCGCGGTAGATGAGGGAGGGGCCGTTTACTTCCCCAATAGTGGCAATCTCGGAGAGGGGAATGGTCTTACCGTTCTGGGTAGGCACCATCAGGGCCGCAATTTCCTGGGGGCTCTGGCGGAACTGCTCCTGATACCGGACCCGAATGGGAAACTTCCGCTCGCCCTCGTACATCTGCGAGGCCTGCTTGCCGCCCACGGCCATTTCCAGCACCGCGTTGGCGTCGGCTTTGCTCACGCCGTAGCTGGCCATGCGGCCTTCGTCTAGCTCCACGTGCAGTTCGGGCTGGCCAATGTTGCGCAACACGCCCAGGTCGTCAATGCCTTTGATGTTTTTCAGAACGCCGTACACCTGCCGGCCTTTCTCCTCCATCAGCTTCAGGTCGGTACCATATATTTTTACCGCAATGGAGCCTTTCACGCCCGAGGCGGCTTCCTCCACGTTGTCGGTAATGGGCTGCGAGAAGTTGAAGTCTACGCCGGGGAAGCGGTTAAGCTTTTCCTTCATGTGCTCAATCAGAGCCTCTCTCTTGTCTTTGTGCTTCATCTCGGCCTGTACCTCGGGGGTGTGCTTGAGCTGCACCAAGAACTCGTTGTTGTAGAAACCGGTGGGGTCGGTGCCATCGTTGGGGCGGCCAGTCTGGCTTACCACGTCGCCCACCTCTGGGAAGGAGAGGAACACCCGGCGCATCTCGTTGCACAGCTTGTTGCTTTCCTCCAAGGAAATGCTCAGCGGCAACTGAGCCCGCACGTAAATAGAGCCCTCATTCAGCTCGGGCAAAAACTCCGAGCCCAGGAAGTGGAAGGCGCCCATGCCCAACACCACGGCCACCGTGGCAACCAACAGGCTGGCGGTTTTACGGGCGTAGGTGAAAGCGAAGAACCGTTGGGCCCCGCGGTTGATGCCCCGCACGAAGAAGTTATCCTTCTCCACCACGTTCTTTTTCAGCAGCAGCGAGGTAAGCACTGGCACCAGCGTGAGCGTAAAAATGAGCGCGCCCAGCAGAGCAAAGCCCAGCGTCCAGGCCAGGGGCGAGAACACCTTGCCCTCTACTTTCTCGAAGGAGAAAATGGGCAGCAGCGCCGTGATAATGATAGCCTTGGAGAAAAAGATGGCCTTGCCCATGTCGCGGCCGGTCTTCTTGATGAGGCCTAGCTTGGCGAGCTTGTTGAAGCGCTCCATGCCCATGTTGTGGGCCTTGTGGTCGAGAGCTACAAACAGGCCTTCCACCATTACCACGGCCCCATCGATGATGATACCGAAGTCGATAGCGCCCATGCTCAGTAGGTTGGCCGACATGCCCTTCAAGCGCAGGCAGATGAAAGCAAACAACAGGGCCAGCGGAATGATAACCGACACGATGACGGTGGTGCGCCAATCAGCCATGAACACGAACACGATAACCGTCACCAGCACAATGCCTTCCAGCAGGTTGTGAATTACGGTTTCCGTGGAGAAGTCAATAAGCTGCTGGCGGTCGTAGAAGGTCTGAATCTTCACGTCGGAAGGCAGAATCTTCTCATTCAGGTCGGCTACCTTGTCTTTCAGGCGGGCAATAACTTCAGAGGGGTTTTCACCTTTGCGCATCACCACAATGCCTTCCAGCACGTCGTCGTTGAGGCCACGGCCCACCTTGCCCAGCTTCGGCAGCGCCGACTCGTGCACCAGAGCCACGTCTTTCACCAGAATGGGCGCCCCGTTCACGTTCTTGATGACGGTGTTGTTGATATCACTGATGTTGTTCAAGAGGCCGATGCCGCGCACCACGTAGTTCTGCTGGCCTTGGTTTATCACGTCGCCGCCCACGTTGATGTTGGAGCGCTGAATGGCGTTGTAGAGGTCGAGGGGGGTGAGGCCTAGGTCTTGGAGCTTGCCGGGGTTCACGCTGATTTCGTAGTCCTTCACTTCACCGCCAAAGCTGTTCACATCGGCCACGCCGGGCACAGCTTTCAGGTTGCGCTCCACCACCCAATCTTGCAGGGTTTTTAGCTCGCGGGTGGTTTTATTCTTGCTTTTCAGTGTGTAGCGAAAGATTTCGCCGGTGGGGCCGTAGGGCGGCTGCACGTCGGGCTCGGCGCCATCCGGCAGGTCAGCCTGGGAGAGCAGGTTGTTTACCTGCACGCGGGCAAAGGCATCGTCTACACCGTCATCAAAAATTACCTTCACCACCGACAGCCCGAAGAGGGTAGTAGAGCGGATGCTGGTTTTCTTCTGCACCGGGTTGAGGGCAATTTCAATCGGTGCCGTTACAAACTTCTCAATCTCCTCCGCCGAGCGGCCGGGCCACTGCGTGATGATGGTGATTTCGGTGTTGGTAACGTCCGGAAAGGCCTCAATGGGCGTGTTCCGGTAGCTCATTACCCCGGCAATTATGGTGGCGAGGGTCATGAGGAACACAAAGCCCCGATTCTTGAGCGAAAAGGCAATGATGCCTTGGATGAATTTATTCATGGCTTATGAAGAAGCTAGAAAGCAATAGCGTAGCGCTAGAAAGTAGGCAAGGGTGGCCTAGCCCACAGTAGCAAAGGAAGAGGCTGGCTTTCTAGCATTAATCGTTCAGCTCGTCGTACACCAAGAGCTGGTTTTGGGCAATGATTCGCTCACCATCCTTCAGACCCGACTGCACGTAGCTCACGTCGCCTACCGTTTTGTAAATGCCCACTTCCCGGGTTTCCACGTGGTTGCGGTCCTTGAACACCATCACGAAGTTGCGGTCCTTGTCAAACACCACGCACTTGGCGGGCACGGCTAGCATCTTGTTATTTTCAGTGTTTTCTACCTTAATTTGGGCGTACATCTCAGGCTTAAGCAGGTAGCCGGGGTTAGGCAGGCGCACGCGCACCTTCATTACCTTGCTTTCGGGATCGAGCACGTTAAATACCTTATCAATGCGACCGGTGAAGTGCTTGTCGGGGTAGGAGAGCGTAGTGACATCGGCAGCGTAGCCCTCCTTCACCTTAGCAATGTCCGACTCGAACACGTTGGCCATAATCCATACATCGTCGAGGTTGCTGACGGTGAATAAGTTGCCCACATTGTCAGCGTTAAACTGCATGTGGTCGGTCACGTTTTTTTCCGTGATAAAGCCCGAAATGGGGGCCCGTAGCGTGTAAGTACCATCGGCTGATACGCCGTACACGCCGAGCTGCTTACGGCTCTTGCCCACATTGCCCTGGGCTTTGCGCAGCTCCTGGCGGGCCAGGCTCACATCGCGCTCCGAGGCTAGGCCTGCCGCGTACTGGTCTTCTAACACCTGCAGGTTTTTGCGGGCAATGTCAAGGTCGGTGCCGGCGCTGCTGCTTTGGTTTTGCAGATCGGCTATTTCGCCGCTTTTAATCACGGCCAGCACCTGGCCCTTGGTTACGTGGTCGCCGAGCTCTACGCTGAGCTGCTCCACCACGCCCCCCACCAGCGGATATACTTTCACGGTCTTGTCGCCGTCGGTAGCAATCTGGCCCGAGAGAGTTAACTCGTTCCGCACAGGCGTAGCATGTACCGTGTCAATCTTCAGCTCCCGCAGCATCTGGTCCGACATAGAAAAGCCAGCTTCGGCTTTCTGCGGCGCATCGGCATCTTCTGATTTTGAGCAGCCCACCAAGCCCAGGGCGAGCGGAAGGGCCAACGATGTGGCCAGGGTGGCAAAGCGAAACATAGTGAACAAGGAGAAAATGGTAGGGGAGGAGGTTGGGAAAGTGGCGCGCATGCTTATTGGGCGTTGAACACCGGGCGGCCCACGGCGTAGTTGAGTTGCTCGAAGGCCCGCACGCGACTAGCCCGCAGGTTATTGAGCTGTACCAGGTTGTTTTTGTAGCTCTCGTAGAAGTCGAGGAACTCCACGATGGTGAGGTTGCGCTTGGCGTAGCTCTCATCAATGCCCTTCATCAGGCGGTCGAAGTCACTGGTTTCGCGGTCGGCGCTTTGGAAGAGCTGGTCGGTTTGGCGGGCTTGGCGCCAGGCTTCTTGCACATCGTTCTGCACAACGAGCTGCTGCTGGTTGAGCTGGGCCTTGCTAACTTCAATCTGGCTCTGGGCCGTCCGGATGTTACCCTGGTTACGGTTGAGGATGGGAATGGCAATGCCCAGGGTTACAGCGTTGTAGTTCTGGATGTAGTTGCCGGCGCGGTCGTACACGTAGCCCACGGCCAGATCGGGGGTGGCCAGGGCGCGCTGATAGCGCAGGTTCAGGGTTTGCTGTTGCACGGTGGCCTGGCGCGCCTTTAGGTCGGCGCGGTTTACTTGAGCCGAGTCGATGAGCTGTTCTTCGCTGCGTCCGGCCAGAGTCAGGGCTCTCAGGCGTTGCTCATCGGCGGTAGCCACGTAGTAGGTGCCGCTGGAGTCGCGTATAAGGATGCGCAGGTCGGCCTGCTCCGAAGCAATATCGTTCAGCAGAGCCTGGCGCTCATTGCGCAGCTGAAACAGAAACGCCTTCAGCCGGATGACCTCTTTCAGGGCAATATTGCCCTTGTTGTACTGGCCTTGGTAGAGGTTTACGGTGCGCTGAAAGCTCGCTACCTCCTTGTCGTACACGCCCACACTCTGCTGCTTGTAGTACAGGTCGTAGTAGGTGCTGCGGAGCTGGTAGCGCAGGGTACGCAGCAGATCTTCAAAGTTGAACTGCTCGGCCAAAGCGTTCTGCTGGGCCACGCCCGTGGCGGCTTTGCGGCGGCCCGCAATGGCGAACAACTGCTGCACCTGCACAATGGAGTTACCGGTTTTGGTAACGTCCAGCACCTTGTGGGTGTGCGGGTTGTAGGTATTCTGCTCCAGCGAGATGGTGGGGTTGTCCCAGAGTTTCGCTTGCAGAATCTGCGCTTCGGCCGCCGATACGTTGTAGCGCTGGGCCAGCAGGTTTAAGTTGTTCTGCGTGAAACGTTGTTCCGCCTCAGGTAAGGTGAGGCGCACGGTGTCGGCGCTGAGGGGAGCGGCGGCAAAGAGGCGGGTAGCGCCCAGCAGCACGAAGGCTGACAGTGCCAAAAGAAAGCGTTGCATATCCTGTTTTCGATGTAGGGATATGCAAGTGTACTGTGGCCATATTAGGCCCGAATTAGAGGTATATTAGAAACTGATTAGAACCTGAAAATATTTTCAAAAAGCCCATTTTTGCATCAAAAACGAAGCTTTTGTTCTCAAAATATGCGTCGGAAGTTCCGCTTCCTAAGCCTGGTAGCTGCAACTCCCGCTCTGAGGTGGACATGGCCAGGCGCATCCACTGGCAGGATAGTGGAACAGCGTTTGGCTCGTAAGCTCCAAGTGGGCAGGTGCCCTTGATGGAATCAGCCCCAGGGGTAGGTAGCCTAGTCATTGAGCTCCTTGTATAAGAGCAGCGGATTGCTAGTAATAACTTGCTCGCCGGGTGCTAGGCCACTGCTCAAGTAGCTGACGCCCCCGGCTGCATGCTGCACTGCCACCGGACGGGTTTCTACTTGGCGGTTTTTTTGCAGCACTAGGGCATAGTGTTGGCCGTTGGCAAACACCAAGCTGGTAGAAGGCACGGCAGGTAATTGCTCCGAGGTAGTATGCTGCAATCGCAGGCGGGCGTACATCCCAGGTTTCAGCCGGTGGTCGGGGTTGGGCAGCCGCACCCGAATCTTCAGGGTTTTTCTCTCGGGGTTCAGCAGGTTAAATACCCGGTCTACGTTGCCCGCAAACACGGTATCGGGGTAGCTGAGCGTGCGCACTTGCACGGCTAGGCCAGTGCGCACCTTCTCAATATCTGACTGGAACACATCGGCCAGCACCCATACGTCGCTGAGGTCGGCTAGGGTGAACAGGCTACCAATTTGCTCTGGCGAAAACTGCATACCCGTCGTCGCTTTCTTCTCCGTGATAATTCCCGCCTGCGGGGCCCGCACCATATACCGGCCGCCGGCAGAGCCATATACCTCGGTCTGACGGCGCATGCGTGTAAGCTCATCTTGCGCTTTGCGTAGGGAGGCGCGGGCCAGGGCCAGCTCCTGCGCAGAGGCTAGGCCATCTTCGTGCATAGCTTTGGCTGCCGACAGCCGTTGCCGGGCAGTAGTCAGGTTCACTTCAGCTTCCGTCCGCTGCTGTTCTAGCTCGGCCATGTGGGTGCTGCGGATAACGGCCAACACTTGGCCGCGCGTTACCCGGTCGCCGAGGGATACCGGCACTTGCTCAATCACGCCGCTCACTAGCGGAAATACCTCCGTTGTGCGGTCGACATTGGGTTCTACCCGTCCTTCGAGGTGCAAATCAAACCGCACGGGGGTTAGTTGTACGCTGTCGGTGGTAGCCCGGGCAAGAGCGGCCGTTAGCGCAGGTGTGGTTTCCGCTGGCGTAGCGTCTGTATCTTCCTCAGAGCAGCTGCTAATGCCCAGGCCCAAGAAAAGTAGAAGAAAGGGAGTGAGGCGAACGGAGTGGATCATAAGACGTAGGAAATGAATCCTGCAAGCTTACGGTCCGGATATTAGAGCCCAGTTAGAAGTAGATTAGAAACCGATTAGAAAGGCTTAAAAACGGGTATAGACTTACATTTTGGGTGTACAAGCAGGCTTGCGCAGATGCTATGTATGTTCGGTAAAGGCTGATTTACACCGCTCGCTAGGCCAGTCTTTCACTGCTAAAAAACGTTACTTCAGCCACGGTCCCCTGGCCTAGCTGCGATGAAATATGCAGGGTGCCGCCGTGCAGCTCCAGAATCCGGCGAGCAAGGGGCAGGCCTACGCCATGGCCGATTACATTGCGGGCATTGTCGGCGCGGTAGAAGGGTTGGAAAATCTGGGGTAGCTCTTTCTCCCCGATGCCAATGCCGTGGTCTTGAATGCGCAAGTAGCTGTGGCCTTGCCGGTAGGCAAACTCCACGAGCACAGGCGCCTCCGGACCCGAGTACTTGAGGGCATTATCAAACAGATTGGTCAGGGCGCGGCTTAACAGTTGGCGGTTACCATGAACTTCGAGGTGGCTCGGGTCCTCGGGTAGGTCAAGCAGATTGATTTGCAGACGACGGCGCTGGTCGGGGGCTACTGCTTCGCGGGCTTCCCAAAGTAGCTCATCCAGCCGGATAACCTCACCGGTTGAGCTGGCTGTATTGGCTTGCGTTAGCTCTAGTAGGTTGTTGATAAGGGATTTAAGCTGTTGCAGCTCGTGCAGCACAGAGGCCAGCCCTTCCTGGTAGGTGGTAGCATCCCGTTGCCGACCCAGCAGCACCTGAATCTCCCCAATAGTGGCTGTGAGCGGGGTGCGAAGTTCGTGAGAAGCGTTGCTAACGAAAGTGCGCTGGTTTTCAAACCCTTCTTCCAGGCGCTCCAGCATGCGGTTGAAGGTGCGCGCCAACCGGGTCAGCTCATCCTGCTCATGGCTGATTTTCTCATCTACGCGCAGGTGTAGGTCCTGTGCCGTGATGCGGTCTACCTGGTCATTAACGGCGGCAATGGGGGCCAAGGCCCGACCGGCAAACACCCGCCCAGCCACGTAAATCACCACCAGGCTCAGCACAAAAATGCTGAACAGAATGGTGGCAAGGTACTCGAGCCGCGCTGCGCCGGACCGGTTTACGGCGGCAGCTACAATGATGTATTGCCCTTGGTTATCATTATAGAAGAGGCCTACCGCTTGGCGCGGGCCTAAGTCGAAATACACTTCTTTCTCAACCAGAATGCGCGCCAGAATATTCTCCGGAATCTTAATGCGGTTGTCTGCTTCAATGAAGCGCGGTTCCAGCTTCGAGTTATAGATCTGCAGCACCTCTCCGGTGAGCGTACGTAGGTAACGGTGCTGAAAAGCCCGGAAGGCATCAGCCCGTAGCTCATCTTGCTCCAGAAACACGTAGCCCGTCACCTCGGCTCGGTCGCGCAGGCGCTGATGAAACTCCTCATGAGTATAGTCGGCCTGTAAAATATACACCACCGACATCGCAGCCAGCAGAATAAAGGCCACAATCCCAAGGAAAAGCCACGTCAGGCGGTTACGGATAGTCATGCAGGATAAATGGCTGACAAGCTGAAAATTGGGGAGGGAAGGGAGGCAGGCCTAATAAACACGTTGTCTAGCGTGAAACGAAGAGGGGGACTATGCGTGAACGAGTGGCCTAGTATGAGACAAAGTGCATCACCTCCTCACCGAGCTTTCTACTCACTTCTTAGCACATAGCCCATGCCTACCACCGTGTGCAACAGCTTCTGCGAGTAGCCTTTATCTACTTTATTACGCAGGTAGTTCACGTACACATCTACTACGTTCGAGCCGGCATCAAACGACTCTTCCCACACATCACTGGCAATTTCGGCGCGGCTCAGCACCCGGCCGGGATGGCGCATAAACAACTCCAACAACCCAAATTCGCGGGCCGTGAGCTTGATCTGGTGCCCGTCGCGGCTGACGGTTTTAGCGGCCGTATCCAGCGTGAGGTCTGCAAACGTAATGAGGGAGCTTTTTACCTGCTGGCCCCGGCGACGGGTTAGGGCACGTACCCGCGCCACCAGTTCCGGAAAATCAAAGGGCTTCACCAGGTAGTCGTCGGCACCACCCCCGAAGCCATGCAGCTTATCTTGGGTAGTACCCAGAGCCGTTAGCATGAGCACAGGCGTTTGCTGATCCTGTTTCCGTAAGTTTTCCAGCACTTCTAGGCCACTATGGTAGGGGAGGATGACGTCGAGAATGATCAGCTCGTAAGAATGAGCCAGTGCCAGCTGCAGCCCAAAGCGCCCATCGTAGGCCACTTCTACCTCAAAGCCCTCTTCCTCTAGGCCGCGCTTGATAAACGCCGAAACCTTGGGCTCATCCTCAACGAGCAGAATTTTCATAGGGGAGTACCGGCAAAGAAATGTTGCCCTCGAATGGCAAATAATATTCGAGGCGAAAAAATATTGTGAAAACTGGCGCCTTGGAGTGAGTGGTTACTATTCTGTTACCGATCTGCACGGCCTCCTGGTTTGTTAATCGTCTTCGTAATCAAGGCCCAGACACTGATTTAGGGCTTGTTGCAGCTCACTGGCGGCGTGCATCTGCCCTGCACGGCGGGCTACAGATAGGCCTAGCCGGTAAACTTTTTCAGCTTCGTCGGGCTTGTGTAAGTACTCCAGCATCTTGCCGGCGTGGTAGTAAGTGCCCACGTAGTCCGGATGCTCGGCAAGCAGCTTATTGTAGTACTCCATGGCCCTTTCTGGCTCTATTTCGCGGTATTCCGTGGCAATGGCGTAGATGGTAAAGGGGTCATTTGGGTCGTCTTCGTAGAAGGCGAGCAGTTGCTGTAAGCGGCTTGGCGTGGTTTCCATCAGGTAGTATTTTCAGTATCTTCGCCCCAAATTTGGGACTTTCCCCTAGTTTCTCCTCCACCACAAGCAGCCGTAGATGAAGTTTCTCGTTTGCATCAGCAACGTGCCCGACACGACCACTAAAATTGCCTTCACGCCCGATAATAAGGAGTTTAACAAGGCCGGCGTGCAATTCGTTATTAATCCATGGGATGAGTATGCCCTCACTCGCGCTATTGAGCTGAAGGAAGCTCAGGGCGGCGGTACCGTTACGGTTTTGAACGTAGGCGAGGCTGATACAGAACCTAATATTCGTAAAGCGTTGGCCATTGGGGCCGACGATGCCATCCGCGTAAATGCCTTCCCTAAAGACGCTTTCTTCGTAGCGCAGCAGATTGCCAGCATCGCCAAAGATGGTGGTTACGACGTGATTCTGATGGGCAAGGAGAGCATTGACTATAATGGCTTCCAGGTGCACGGCATGGTAGGCGAGCTGCTCGGCATCCCAACGGTGGCTCCTGCCATGAAGCTCGATATGAGCGGCAACACCGCCACGTTGGAGCGTGAGATTGAAGGTGGCAAAGAAATCGTGGAAGTAAACACTCCCTTCGTGGCCTCCTGCCAGCAGCCCATGTGTGAGCCCCGCATCCCCAACATGCGCGGCATCATGACGGCTCGCACCAAGCCCCTGAAAGTTGTGGAGCCCGTAGGCGACGCGCCGCGCACCGAAGTGGCCGTTTACGCGTTGCCTCCTAAGAAGGAAGGTGTGAAGCTCATCCCCGCCGAAAATGCTGGCGAGCTAATTAAGCTCCTGCGCAACGAGGCCAAGGTTATCTAATTGGTTTTTGGTTGTTGGCTGGTTGTGTTTGGTCTTGCCAAACCAGCTGCCAGCGCCTCCTGAACTCCAAAAACCAAGAACCAAAAACAAACAACCAGAAAAATGTCTGTACTAGTAGTAGTTGAATGTGATGGCGGCGAGGTAAAGAAGTCCTCGCTGGAAGTAGCTTCGTATGGCAGCCAGGTAGCGCAGATGCTTGGCACCACGGCTACCGCCGTGGCCGTAGGCGAAGCTACCGAAGCCAATTTGGCCCAGCTGGGCGAACAAGGCATCACGAAGGTGCTGTATGATGCAGAGCCCCGCCTCAAGGACTTCGTGAACGGCGCTTACACTAAGCTGATTGCGGCCGCCGCGCAGCAGGAAGATGCTAAAGTTATTGTACTAGCTAACTCCAACATTGGCGCTGCCGTAGGCTCGCGTCTGTCTGTGCGTTTGCAGGCTAGCTTGGTTACCAACGTAATCGAGCTGCCCAAAAATGAGGGTGGCCAGTTCACGGTGAAGCGCGGTGCCTTCTCGGGCAAAGCGCTGGCCGATGTGGTGCTGAGCAGCGACCGGAAGATTCTGGCCGTGAAGAAAAACTCCATTGAGGCGCTGCACGAAGCCGGCAAAACCGCTCAGGTGGAGTCGTTCTCGGCTCAGCTGACGGATGCTGACTTCGCTGATGCTCCCAAGCAGGTAATCATGCAGGAGCAGACCGGCGGCGTATTGCTGCCCGAAGCCGATAAAGTAGTATCGGGTGGCCGTGGCATGAAAGGTCCGGAGAACTGGAACCTCATCGAAGACCTGGCCAAAGCTCTGGGTGCGGCTACTGCATGTTCAAAGCCAGTGTCAGATGTGGATTGGCGCCCTCACCACGAGCACGTAGGCCAGACCGGCATTACCGTGTCGCCGAACCTGTACATTGCTTGCGGTATCTCGGGTGCTATTCAGCACTTGGCCGGCGTAAACTCGTCGAAGGTTATCGTGGTAATCAACAAAGATCCGGAGGCTCCTTTCTTTAAAGCTGCCGATTATGGCATCGTAGGCGACGTATTTGACGTATTGCCCAAACTAACCCAGGCCGTTAAGGAACTGGGCTAGGCCACGCTGGCAGCGCGAAAAGTCTATTAATTCGCGAAAAACTCGCTTTTTCGTCAATTGCTTAGCACTTTCGTATAGTCAGTACGGTAAGGTCTAATACTTCAGAAATCAGTACGTTCCCTGGTGAAAAAAATTCAGCTCGAAATTCTGGGCCTCTCGTCCAGCCAGTCGCAGTCTGGCTCATTTGCCCTTATTTTGGGCGAGAAGACTGGCAACCGACGCCTGCCAATTATCATTGGCATGTTTGAGGCGCAGAGTATTGCCATTCAGATAGAGAAAATCAACCCAAACCGCCCGCTCACCCACGACCTGTTCAAATCTTTTGCTGAGCAAGTGCACGTGGTGGTGCTGGAGGTTCTGATTTCCGACCTAAAAGAAGGAGTGTTCTACTCAAAAATTGTGTGCTCAGATGGGGCCACAACGTTTGAGTTAGACTCGCGGCCTTCTGATGCCATTGCCATCGGCCTTCGTTTCGGTGTGCCCATCTACACGGTAGAAAGCGTGCTGAGCGAAGCCGGCATTATCCTCTCCGACCTCGACGAAAACGCCGACGAGGATACCGATGATGAGGATGAAGATGACGACGATACGCCGGGCACGCCAACGGCTCCACCAGCGGAACAGCGCGAGCCTAGCGGACAAGTCTCCCTGGATGAGCTAACCAAAATGCTGGCCCAGGCTCTGGAAAAAGAAGATTACGAAAAGGCTGCCAAAATCCGCGACGAGCTAAACAAGCGTAACGGGTAAGGCACTAGGCCTAGCAACAGAAACGGCTTCTCTGCACAAGGGAAGCCGTTTCTGTTGCTAGGCCACTCCGGCATAGACTATGCTGCCGGGTTGTTGTTACTTTGCCGCTTACCTACCTCATTCCTTTGTATGGAACCAACTGCTGCCCCCGACCTGCGCTTTCCCATTGGCCACCCTGTTCTGCCGGATGAGCCACTGGATAGGGGAGCTCATACTGCCTACATCGCCCAAATTGCTCTGCTGCCCGACCAGGTGCGGGCCGCTGTAACGGGTCTTACGCCGGCTCAGCTAGATACGCCCTACCGGCCCGGCGGCTGGACGGTACGTCAGGTAATCCATCATTTGCCTGATTCGCACATGAACAGCTATACCCGCTTCAAGCTAGCTTTGACGGAGGAAGTGCCTACCATTTGCCCTTACGAGGAGCAGTTGTGGGCCGAACTGCCCGACAGCCAAGCCACGCCCGTAGCTGTGTCGCTGGCGCTATTAGAGGCCCTGCACATCCGCTGGACCTTTTTGCTGCGCAACCTCACCGATGCCCAATGGCAACGCACGTTCTATCACCCCGGCTCTAAGCGCACCTTCACGCTCGATCAAGCGCTGGTGCTGTACGCTTGGCACGGCCGGCACCACTTGGCTCATATTGGCAACCTAGTGCACCGGGAAGGGTGGCGTCGGTAACGGCTTGGGGAAACCCAACTCGTCATATAAACACTAAGCCCGGTCTACTGCAGTGGACCGGGCTTAGTGTTTGTAGAAGCAACTTTAACTTAAATATTAATGGCTTCGTCGGTGGTAGCGGCCGCTAGGCCACCATCGGTTTCGTCATCTACCTTCTTGGCGGCGCGCACGAGGCTGCTGCTGAAGATGAACTCTTTGAGCTCGGGCACCTGAGCGTTCAGGATTTCGTCCTTGTTGCCGTCCCAGAGCTTTTGCCCTTTGTAGAGGAAGATGATATGGTCACCGATTTCTACTACCGAGTTCATGTCGTGCGTCACTACCACGGTCGTGATACCATACTCGTGCGTGATTTCGTGAATCAGTTCATCAATCTTGATGCTAGTAAGGGGGTCGAGGCCGGAGTTAGGCTCGTCGCAGAAGAGGTAGGTACAGTTGGGGGCAATGGCCCGGGCAATACCTACCCGCTTCTTCATACCTCCTGATATTTCAGAGGGCATCTTATTTCCAGCGTTTTCTAGCCCCACGCGCTTCAGGCAAAACTCCACCCGGTCGAGGCGCTCCTCGCGGCTCATTTCAGTCATGAGCATCTTCAGTGGAAATTCCACGTTTTCGGCCACAGTCATGGAGTCGAACAAGGCCGAGCCCTGGAATAGCATCCCAATTTTGCGGCGTATTTCCTGCTTAATGTCCACCTTATTATTCGTGAACACGGTGCCATCGAAGGTGATGCTACCAATATCAGGCTTCATCAGGCCCACAATGCACTGCAGTAGCACCGATTTGCCGGTGCCAGAACCGCCTAGCAGCAAGTTGCACTTCCCGGTTTCAAAGGTGCAGTTGATACCACGAAGCACTTGGTTGCCATCGAAGGATTTCTGAACGTTATGTACTTCAATCATGAGTCGGAGCTTGGAAGGGTAGGGGCTTGGGGTGTGGAGGATTAGCTGACGAAAAGCCCAAGTCCCTGAAAACCAATTAGAGCAGAATGGCAGCCAGCGCGAAGTCGGCTACTAGAATAGCAATGATGGAGTTGTTTACTGCGTCGGTGCTGGCGGCGCCCACTTCCAGTGCCCCACCTGAAGTGAAGAAGCCTTTGAAAGCTGAAATAGCTGACACCAAAAAGGCAAACACCACCGATTTGATGAGTGCAAACACGATGTTGTACGGCACAAAATCGGTACGAATGCCCTCAATATACTCCTGAGCCGACAATGCACCCGTGAGAGAACCAGCCAAGTAGCCCCCGATAATTGAAAGCGACATGGCCAGAATTACTAGCAGCGGGAACATGAGCATAGCAGCTACGATGCGGGGCAGCACTAAATAAGAGGCCGAGTTAATACCCATTACCTCTAGGGCTGAAACCTGCTCCGTGATGCGCATAGTGCCTAGGCCACCCGCAATGCTCGAGCCCACCTTGCCGGCCAGCACAATACTGGTAATGGTAGGTGCTAGCTCCAGAATGGTCATCTCGCGCACCATGTAGCCAATAGTGCTCTTCGGGATGAGGGGGTTGACCAGGTTATAGGCAATCTGAACGCAGGTTACTGCGCCGATGAAGGCCGAAACAATAGATACAATGAAAATGGAATTGACCCCGATGATGATGCACTCATCAACGGTACGGCTCCAGAGGACGGCAAAACGCTCTTTGCGGAAGAGCATGCTTTGAATGAAGAGCAGAAATTCGCCAAATGACTTGACCATAAAAGCGGCAGAGAAGAAGGAAAAGCGAGTACTTGCAGGCGGGTAGGCCACTTGCTGCGGTACAGCAGCGCTTGCCCGCTTCACTTACGTAAAAACAGTTTCAGCAATCAAAGGAATGCAAAAAAATATCGTGGTGATTACCGGCGGCACCAAAGGAATAGGGCGGGCCCTGGTACTCAGGTTTCTGCGCGCTGGTTACCCCGTAGCCACCTGTGCCCGTTCGGCCGCCGACCTGGGCGCGCTGCAAACCGCCGTTACCACCGAGCTGCCTACGGCGAAGTTGCACACCTGCGCGGCCGACCTAAGCCAGCAGAGCGAAACCCGCCGCTTCACCGAGTTTGTGAGTGGCCTAGGCCAAGCGGTAGAAGTGGTCATCAACAACACTGGTTCCTTTGTGCCGGGTCGCTTACAGGATGAGCCCGCCGATGGCTCGCAGCTGCGCCACATGCTGGATGTAAACCTGCTTAGCGCTTACGATGTTACGCTGGCTCTGCTGCCCGGCCTGATTGCTCGCCGCAGCGGGCATATTTTCAACATTTGTTCCACGGCCAGCCTCATGGCTTACCCCAATGGTGGCTCCTACGGCATTGCTAAGTTTGCCTTGCTGGGCATGACCAAAAACCTGCGCGAGGAGCTGAAGCAGCACAACATTCGGGTGACGGCCGTGCTGCCGGGTGCCACGCTCACGGCCAGCTGGGAGGGAGTAGATCTGCCGGCTGAGCGGTTCATTAAGGCCGAGGATGTGGCCGATGCCATTTTCAGCACCTTCAGTCTTTCTCCCCAGGCGGTGGTGGAAGAGTTACTGATTCGCCCGCAGCTAGGCGACTTGTAGGCCACTAGAGTAAACGGCAAGTTCACAATGCCACCATATGTGCCCGACCGTCTGACTGCATCAGTAATCGGCAACTACTGCTGATGTTGTGGGCCTACTCTCGCACCAGCTTGCCCTTGCCCGTAATCTGCAAACTGGCGCTGCTGGCCGGAATGCCGCTGTAGAAGATAGTGCCGGTGCCCGCGTGCGTGCCTACTAGTGACTCTGTAGCGGTGAAATGCCCGTCGCCATTGGTAGATGCATTACCGCGCAGATAGATACGGCTGGCGGGTAGGCCAGTGGCATAGGTGCTGCCGTTGCCCCCAATGGTTAAGTGCAGCTCTTGCGTGCGGCCGGCCAAATGAATGTCGCCCAGTTCGTACTGGTCCATGTTCAAGTACTGGCTTTGCAGGTTGAGATGGTAGTCGCCGGAGCCAATGAGGTGGGCGAAGAGTGTGTCGGCCCGGAATGTGCCTGTGGTGCGAATATCAGACTGGCCGCGCAGGAATATGTCGTGGATGCGGGGGGTGTGCAGCGTCACCTCGCGGGGCGTGTTATAGCGGCGCACCCAGTTGCAACGGCTGGTATTACGGATGACTAGTTGATTGCCTGTGACTTCCAAACGGATATCCTCCTGCAGATTCTTGCCTGCCCGCACCTCAGCATACGTTTCAGTGTCCTGCACCAGCGTAACGGTAATGTTGTCGTAGGTGGTGAGCACTCGGAAGGGAGCGAGGGCGCGACGCTCCGTGACAATATTGCCCGTACTGGTAAAGCAGCCGGCTTCGTTTTCTTTGCTGCACGAGACGAAGCTGCCGAAAGCCGCTACTCCTAGCGCAGTTACACGTAAAAGCCGACGGAGGGCACTAACTTGCGGCCCTATTTCACACCAAGACATATACCCGAAACGATGGACCTAAGCGGCAAGGTAGCCATTATCACAGGCGTCAGCAAAGGAATTGGGCGGGCTACCGCCGAGGCATTGTTAGCCAAAGGAGCCATTGTAGCGGGCTGGGGCCGAACGGCACCGGAGGGCTTGGATCATGAGCGCTTCCAGTTTTTCGAGTGCGACATCCGCAACGAAATAGCCGTGCAGGAGGCATACACCAACACCCAGCGGGAGCTAGGCCTGGAAGTTCAGGTACTGGTAAATAACGCTGGCCTAGGCCACTTCGGCCCCGTGGATGGTTTCTCCTCCGATAACTGGCACGAAATGTTTGACACCAACGTGCATGGCGTATTCTACTGCACAAAGGCGGTGTTGCCGCAGATGAAAAAGCAGAAGCTAGGCCACATCATCAACGTAGCTTCTCTGGCCGGTACGGCGGGCACCGCCAACTTGGCCGGATATTGCGCCACAAAGTATGCCATCCGAGGCTTTTCTGACGCGCTGTTTAAGGAAGTACGCCCCGACGGCGTACGCGTGACATGCGTTATGCCCGGCTCCGTGGAAACGAACTTCAACGGCGCTACCCCCGGCCAAGAGCCCGACCCGCACAAGATGCAACCCGAGGATATTGCCGCCGCCATTGTGCACGCGCTGGAGGCCCCGCAAACCGTTATGATTTCGGAACTGCAAATGCGCCCCACCCAGCCTAAGTAGTAGTTGATTGCTGGTTGACAGAATCTTGCTGCAACTATGTTCCACAATTAACTACTGACAACCAGCCACCAATACACAGCACATGGTAGAAGTACAACAACTGACCAAGACCTTCGGCGCCCAGGCGGCGGTGAACAACATCAGCTTCACGGCGGGTAAAGGCGAGATTCTGGGTTTTCTGGGGCCGAACGGGGCGGGTAAGTCCACCACCATGAAGATTGCTACGGGTTATTTGCCGCCCTCGGCAGGTACGGTGGTGGTAGATGGCTACGACGTGCAGATGGCTCCGCTGGAGGTGCGCCGCCGCGTGGGCTACCTGCCTGAGCACAACCCGCTTTACCTGGATATGTATGTGCACGAGTACCTGGAGTTTATTGGCTCAGTGCACGGCCTGAAGGGTAGCCACCTGCGCCAGCGGGCCAGCCAAATGGTAGACCGCGTAGGCCTAGGCCGCGAGCAGAACAAGCAAATTGGGGCGCTTTCGAAAGGGTACCGCCAGCGCGTAGGCCTAGCGCAGGCCCTCATCCACGACCCTGGTGTACTTATCCTCGATGAGCCGACCACTGGCCTAGACCCCAACCAAATTGGCGAAATTCGCACCCTAATCCGGGAGCTAGGCCAAGATAAGACGGTAATCTTCTCCACCCATATTCTGCCCGAAGTGGCTGCCTTGTGCAGCCGGGCCGTTATCATCAACCGCGGTCAGCTGGTAGCCGACTCACCCGTGTCGGAGCTGGGTGCCAAGGCGGCCGGCGAGACCATCATCCGGGCCGAGTTTGAGCAGCCCATTACTATTGAGCCCTTGTTGGCACTGCCGGGCATCAATCGGGTGGAGCAGGAGAGTGGTAATACGTACCGCATTCGGGCTGCCGCGGGCTCCGACCAACGCGGCGCTATTTCACGCTTGGCAGCTCAGCAAGGCTGGGTGCTCCTTGGTCTTCGGCAGGAAGAGCAATCATTGGAGCAGGTTTTCCAAACCCTGACTAAGTGATTAATGCTCCCCACCAGTCCGTTGGGTCTAGCTTACTGAGGCTTGACCAACCTAACCATTTAACCAGCACATCACTCCTAGATGTACGCCATACTTCGCAAAGAATTTAATGCCTTCCTCAGCTCCCCGGTGGCCTACGTGGTAATTGGGGTGTTTTTGGTAGCTACGGGTCTGTTCGTGTGGGTTTTCCCCGACAGCAGTGTGCTTGACTACGGCTATGCTGATCTGCAAACGCTGTTCAACATGGCTCCCTGGATCTTCCTGTTCCTGATTCCGGCCATTACCATGCGCACCTTCGCCGAGGAAAAGAAGGCCGGCACCATTGAGCTGCTGCTAACCCGTCCGCTGACTGATAGCCAGATTATAGGAGGGAAGTACTTGGCGTGCTTGCTCCTTGCATTGCTGGCTCTGGTACCAACGCTGCTCTACTATTATTCCGTGTATCAACTGGGCGCGCCCAAAGGCAATATCGATTCGGCCGCGACAGTGGGTTCTTACCTAGGCCTAGCGCTGCTGGCGGCGGTGTTTGCCGCCATTGGCATCTTCGCTAGCGCCATCACCCGCGACCAGATCATTGCCTTTCTGGTGGCTGTGGTGGGGTGCTTCCTGGTATACTCGGGGTTTGATTCGTTGGCCTCGGTATTTGATGGGGCGCCTGCCTATTACATCAGCCAGCTTGGCATTGCCGCCCACTACCGCGACCTAAGCAAAGGCCTTATTGATTCCCGCGACCTATTATACTTCTTTAGTCTGATTGCCTGCCTACTGCTGGGCACGCGGCTAGTGCTGCAAAGCCGCAACTGGTAATCTGTTCTACTATACCTAGTTCCACCTCCTCCGCTGAGGAGGGGAGCTTCGCTTCAATCCATCTGCCACTCTATGGCTTCTTCCTCTTCTGCTTCGTCTCCTGCCAACGTGCGCAAGCGCCGCGACCTAACGCGCTTCGGACTGGCGTTGCTAGGCCTGTTGCTCCTCAACTTTTTGGGCGCGCTCTACTTCTTTCGGTTTGACATGACGGAGGAAAAGCGCTACACCATGTCGGGGGCCACGAAAACGCTGCTGGAGAATCTGAAGCAGCCCGTAACCGTGACAGTGTACCTAGAGGGAGACTTTCCGCCGGCCTTTCGCCGGCTGCAGCAGTCGGTGCACGAAACGCTGAACGAGATGCAGGTGTACGGCGGCTCTAACCTGCACTACGTGTTCGTAGACCCCTCGGCGGCCGGTACCGAAAAAGCCCGTAACGAGTATTACGCCACCTTGCTGAAGAAAGGCCTGCGCCCCACTAACCTGGGCGCCAACGAGAACGGCAAACGCGTCGAGAAAATTATTTTCCCGTGGGCCACGGTCGCCTCGGGTGGCAAAGAGCAGCAGGTGCTGCTGCTGCGCGGCAATCAAGCCGTTCCCTCCGATGTACGCCTCAACCAAAGCATTGAAGGGTTGGAGTACGAAATAGCCAGCGCCATCCGTAAACTCAGCCCCGGAACACGCAAGCGCATTGGCGTATTGGAAGGCCACGGCGAGTTAAACAACGCCGAAGCCGGCGACCTGATTGGCTCCCTGCAGCAGTACTATGATGTGTTCCGGGTAAACCTCAACCAAGCTCGGCCTCAAGACCTGAAAACACTCAGCGCCATCATTGTGGCTAAGCCCGCCACCGCTTATACGGAGCCAGAGAAATTTAAGCTGGATCAGTTCATCACGCAGGGCGGCAACGCGCTGTTCTTCGTGGACGCTATGCGCGTGAACCTCGATAGTGCCAACCGCGGTGGCATGCTCTCATTCCCGCTGCAGCTCAACCTGGAGGATCTGCTATTCAAATACGGCGTGCGCGTAAACCCCGACCTGATTCTGGACCTTAACTCCGGAGTCATCCCGATGGTGACTGGCCTAGAAGGGGAGAAGCCGAAGGTAGAGCCCATGCCCTGGCAGTTCTATCCACTCATCAACAACTTTAGCCAGCACCCCATTACCCGCAACCTCGATGCGGTGTACACCAAGTTTATCAGTAGCATTGACACGGTGAAGGCTGCGGGCATCCGCAAAACGCCGCTGCTATTTACCTCGCGCTATACCCGCGTGCTGCCCTCGCCGGTGCCCGTCAACCTCAACGATGCCCGCTTGGAGCCCGACCAGAAGCTCTACAAAGACCAGTTCAAGCCCGTGGGCTACCTGCTTGAGGGGCAGTTTCGGTCTCTCTACGCCAACCGCGCCCAGCCCGGCACCACGCAGTACCTCCCCGAGACTTCCCAGCTGGCTAGGCCAGCTAAGGTGCTGGTGCTCTCCGATGGCGACTTCGTGCGCTCGGAGCTGGACCCCAAAACCGGTCGCCCCTACCGCCTGGGCTTTGACCGCCTCGCCAACACTGAGTTTGCCAACCGTGAGCTGGTGCTGAATGCCGTAGATTACATGCTGGACGAAAGCGGCCTTATCTCCGTGCGTAGCAAGCAAATCACCTTGCGCCCCCTCGATAAGCTGCGGGTAATTGCCGAGCGCCGCCGCTGGCAGTGGCTGAATCTGGTGGCGCCGTTGGCGCTGCTAGGCCTGTTCGGGGCCGTGCGCGCCTGGCGCCGGAAGCGGCGGTACGCCTCGTTTAGCTAAGCTGGCCAGAACGCATGTTAGCAGAACTGCTAGGAGACGCAATACTAGAGGGCATAGCAGATGCACTGAGTAAAGCAATACGGTGCGCTGTGGGCTTTGTGTTTCTGTATCTGCGCTATTGGAATACCGAGCGGGTACGGCAAGTACTAGCGGAGCAGTATGGTAACAAATACTCTGCAGCAGGTAGCGCAGTTCTAACCAAGTTGGTACAAGGCATTGTTGTTCTTCTGCTCTTGGCCCTGTGGATAGGGGTGCCTTTATCGGTTTGGCTGCACAAATAGGCCTAGAACCGTACTTCTTCCTCCGTGATGAATGTGGAAAGCAGGGAGTGCAACGACACGTTTTCGTTTTCGGAGTACGTAGCCAGGTACGTGTCAGACTCAGGATTGGTATAGCCTCGTAGCTGGGCGAAGTCATGAGCATTAACCACCCGGAAGCCCATAGACCACTGCGAGAAGTTACGCTCCCGGATGGGGCCGTCGGAGAGCTTCACCACCTGAAAGTGGCGCTGGTCCTGACTGATGCGCCCAAAGATGTACTGTATCTCTTCTTGTGTGCCTTCCAGCACCTGAATAATATCGCCTTGGCTGTATAGTAAAATACCCGTCAAGTCATGCGCCTCATTCCAGTTGCGCGCCTGTCCTAAAATGGCGGTGAGGTCGGCCTCGTTGAAGGGGGTGGTGGCGGTGCTATGATAAACCAAGTGGTAAAGACTGGCAGACGACATCAGGCAAGCAAAATAAGAAGCAAAAAAGGTTGTGCAGTGAAGTACTTCTTTTGCTCGTGATAAAGCAATAGTTGAGCTTATGCCAACTACTATATATACCATTTTATAATTGAATAATGCCGCTGATAAGACAAATTCGGGTTGTTGTTAACCCGCATGCCATGACGCTCCGATTACCTTCCCAGGGTTTCCAAACCGACTCCCATTTCCTATCTTTGTCGTCTTCTACACCAGCCCAAACCCTGCCTCTTTTATGAAGTTCATCGTTTCGTCTTCCGCCTTGCTCAAACAACTCCAGAGCATCAATGGCGTGGTCACGAATAACCCCGTGGTACCGATCCTGGAGAACTTTCTCTTCGAGATTGAGGAGGGCAAACTCACCATCACGGCCTCCGATCTGGAGACTAGCATGATGACGGAACTGCCCGTAGAGGCCCGCGAAAGTGGCCGCATTGCTGCTCCCGCTCGCATCCTGCTCGATACCTTAAAGAACCTGCCCGACCAGCCCGTGACTTTCACCCTGGACGAGGAAACGTATACCATTGAAATTGCCAGCTCCAACGGTCGCTACAAGCTGGCCGGCGAGAATGCTACCGATTTTCCCCGCGTGCCGGTAGTGAAAGGCTCCACGCCGATTGAAATTCCGTCGTCATCGTTGTCGCGGGCTATCAACAAGACCATCTTCGCGGTAAGCACCGACGAGTTGCGCCCTGCCATGACGGGTATTCTGGTGCAGCTAGCCGACAACCAAGTGACCTTCGTGGCTACTGATGGCCACCGCTTGCTGCGCTACCGCCGCTCCGACGTAGGCGCCGGCCAGACCGCTAACATCATCATTCCGCGCAAGGCCTTTAATCTGTTGAAAGGTGCGCTGCCCTCGGAGGCTACCACGGTGCGCGTAGAGTTCAACAACTCCAATGCCTTCTTCAGCTTTAACCAGATGCGCCTCGTGTGCCGCTTGATTGATGAGCGCTACCCCGATTACGAGAACGTAATTCCGGTTAGCAACCCCAATAAGCTCATCATTAGCCGTCAGGAGTTGTTGAATTCGGTAAAGCGTATCAGCATCTACTCCAACAAAACCACCCACCAAGTACGGCTGCGCCTGGCCGGTTCGGAGCTGACGGTATCGGCTGAAGACCTTGACTTCTCGAACGAAGCCAACGAGAAGCTAGCCTGCCAGTACGATGGCGAGGATATGGAAATCGGCTTCAACGCCAAATTCCTGACCGAGATGCTCTCAAACATTGACTCCGAAGAAATTACCCTGGAGTTGAGCACCCCGAACCGTGCTGGTTTGCTGATGCCGACCACTCCCGACGACAACGAGAACATCCTGATGCTGGTGATGCCAGTGATGCTGAACAACTACGTGTAATCTCGGTTTGACTGAACAATTCAAGTAGTTCGTCATGCTGCGCGAAGCATTACCCTCGCGCAGCATGACGTTCTTTTTTAATCTTTCGCAGCATGAAAAAATCTGAAATCCGCTTCAGCATTGCCCTCGACGATCAGAAAGTGCCCGAGGCTATTAGCTGGTCGGCCACCGACGCGGGTCCTGATATCCACTTCGCCAAAGCCATCAACATTGCCCTCTGGGACCGGGATGAGCGTGGCACCATGAAGATCGACCTATGGACCAAGGAGATGCCCGTTGATGAGATGAAGCGCTTCTACGTAGATACCATGGGCGCCATGGCCGAGAGCATCGTAACGGCTACCAACGACTCGGTAATGGCTACCAAAATGCGCGACCTATGCCGTGTGCTGATGGACCATATCGAGGAGGAAGAGCGCAAGCAGCGTTAATACACCTGATTGAACATAGAAAAGCCCCACCAGAGTTATCCGGTGGGGCTTTTTATATCTAAGCCACTATTTTTAGCGAGCAGTGGGAGCTGGAGTAGTCGTCCGGGCTGGGCCAATGGTGGCACCCCGGCTGCTGGCTGGCAGCGGGTTTTGCACAGAGTTTACGAATATGGCATCCGCAGATTTTGCCGCGTAGTCGCGGTCATACTTGCGGAAAGTGGCGCGAGAGTCGTAGTAGTTGCTGTACTGGTCGGTGGAGAGTACCGCTTGGAGCTCCTTATCACGCTCTTTGCACACGGCATCACACTGCTCCGTGATGAGCTTCTGGTTGCCGGCGTGCTTCTGCTCGATAGCCGCCATTTTAGCCACCTTATCTTCGTTGATAGCCCGGAGCTTAGTGGCTTGGTAACCATTCAAACGAAGGTCGCGGGCCATCTGATCGGAGAGGCGCTTGGCACGCTCTTGTACGGGGTTCAGACGGGGCGAGGGCTTGGTTTTATCTTGAGGTTGAGTTAGAGACGGTTTCTGCTGGGCCTGCGAGCCGACGGTAGCGGCAAGGAGCAGGGCAGCGGTGGCAAGTTGCTTTCTCATCAGTATCTGCACGTTATTTGATCAACAATCAGCGTCAGCCTCCCGATTATGAACTGGTCAGAACCAGGCAGCTTGTCTTGATTATAACGAAAAACTGTGCCAGCGAGTTTATTCTGAGCCAAAAACATAAGCCAGTAAGTGCGCTGAAAACAACAAACCCAAACGCAACCATTGGTGCGCTTGGGTTTAAGCAAATGATATAAGGTGTACTGCCTGAGCCTTAGTGGCCTAGAAGCGGTTCTTCCACATCATCGATTCTACTGGTTTCACAGTGCGCTCATTGTATTTGGCGTTTGCCTTCCGGTTGTAGAAGGTTTCCACGTCGCCCTGCACGGCAAAGTAGATTAACTGGCCTACAGGCATGAGGTGGTACACGCGCACGGGCATCGATACGCTGATTTCCAATGTCCAGGTATTGCAGAAGCCAATGTCGCCTTTGCCGGCCGTGGCGTGAATATCTATGCCGAGGCGGCCGACGCTGCTCTTGCCTTCCAGAAATGGCACGTGGGCGTGACTTTCGGTGTATTCCTCCGTTACGCCCAGGTACAGCGTGCCGGGCTGCAGCACGAAGCCTTCCTCCGGGATTTCAAATACATCTATTTCGTTGTGCTTCCGAGCATCCAGTACGGCGTCGCGGTAAGTGGCCAGGTAGCGGCCCAAGTGCACATCGTAGGAATTGGTGCCGAGGCAGGTCCGATCGTAGGGCTCAATAACAATGTTGCCCCGCTCAATTTCGGCGAGAATCTGCTGGTCGGTGAGAATCATGCGTATTCAGTTAAAAAGTAGAAGCGAAGAGGAAGCTGATTACTGCCCGAGTGGCCTAGCACAGCATTAGGGCCTCTTTACTCGTCATCACCGTCTTCGTAACGGTCTTCGGGTAAAGTACTCGTGCGGCGACGTGCAGCGGGGCCAGATTTGCGCTCTTCTAGTTCGTCGTTCAGCGCATCGAGGCGGTTGCGCAGATCGGCCAAGGGGCCAGTAATCAGGAAAAGCGTGAGCAGCAGAGAGCTGCCTGCCAGCAGCAGCGTGAGGTAATCCACCCAGTCGTGGCGGGGCGTTACATCCAATGGGCGCAGGGAAGGGTAGGAGGTAGGAGCCGAGGCTAGGTTACCTTCAGGAGCGGGCTGTACATCTTCCTGGGCCACGCCGGTAGGCGCGTTGCTGGGCGTGGCTACTTCGCCGTCGGCGGCGGGTGGCACGGCGGCACCGTCGGCGGCCAACTCCTCAGGGGCGGGGTCCTGGGAGGCGTTGAACTGCGCAGTGCCCTGCTTGATAACGCGCTGTAGGGCCCGAATGAGAGCTACCCGCTCGTCGCGGGGCAACACCCGCACAAAAAACTCAAAGTTCTTATCTACCAGTACAGTATTTAGCTGCTTCTCAAACTCAATCAGGTCTGTACGGCCCGAGCCGAATTTGTTTTTGAAGCGCTCCGATACGTCGTTGTAGTTATGAAATAGCTTCTGCAGGTCGGGGCGGCCGGGGAAGTTGTCAAATTCGCGACGGGCCTTGGCACTGCGCAGGTTCGAGGGGAATTTGCCACGGGCAAAGGTCTTGTCGTAGACCGTTTCCATGGTGCGGAAGTTTAGCTCATCGACGGTACGCTCGAACAACCGTTTGTTGGCTGCCGCCGGAGTTTCCGTTTGGGCGAGGAGCGCGCCGGGAATGGCGAGCCACAGCAGCAAGAGCAATGGAAGAAACGAACAAAATCGGGGCATGGCAGCAAATAGATTTGCCGCAAAGGTAGCCGGTTGCTACCAGGGTTTAGTGAGAGAAGTGAGAAAAGGAGCGGGGTGGTGAGCAAGTGGCCTAGAAAGATAAAAGCCCCCATCGTCCTCATCAGAGCTAGGGCAGCTGCTGAAGGTGAGGACGGTAGGGGCTTTTACTCTATTCTGCTTGTGAGAGAAGTGGCCTACAGACCGTGTGCCTCCCGCATGGCTTCGCGGCAGGCAGTGAGGTAGGTGTCAACTAGCTCATCGGTAATGGCTGTGCTTACAAACAGCGCCTCGTATTGCGCGGGCGCCAGGTAAATGCCCCGGTGAAGCATAGCGCGGAAGTAGCGGCCAAAGGCTTCGGTATCCGACTGCTTGGCTTCTTCCAGGTTAGTAACAGGCTTATCCGTGAAGAACACGCTGAACATGGAGCCTACTTGGTTCACGGTGTAGTTCAGGCCTAGCTCCTGGCAAATTTGACGGGTGCCATCGGCAATACGCGTGGTAGTGCGGTTAAGCTGGTCATAGAGCTCGGGGTGCTCCTGCAGGTACGTGAGCTGGGCAATGCCGGCGGCGGTGGCAATGGGGTTGCCGGAGAGTGTACCGGCCTGGTACACTTTGCCAGCAGGAGCTACCTGATCCATAATGTCTTTTCGGCCTCCGTAGGCGCCCACGGGCATGCCACCCCCGATAATTTTGCCCAGCGTCGTCATATCGGGCGTGATGCCGTAGAGCTCCTGCGCGCCACCCCGGGCGAGGCGGAAGCCGGTCATCACCTCATCGAAAATAAGCACAATACCATGCTGCGTGCACAGGTCGCGTAGGCCTTGCAGGTAGCCTTCTTGTGGGGCTACCAAGCCCATGTTGCCTACTACGGGCTCCAGAATGAGAGCAGCCACCTGGCCCTCATTGGCCAGAACAACCTGCTCGGCGGCGGCTCGGTCGTTGTAGGGCACGGTGAGAGTATCCTGGGCTACGCCTTCGGTCACGCCGGGTGAGTCGGGGGCGCCAAGGGTGAGGGCTCCCGAGCCGGCCGCAATCAGGAACGAGTCGCCATGTCCATGGTAGCAGCCTTCAAACTTGATGATCTTGTTCCGGCCCGTGTAACCGCGTGCCACCCGGATGGCTGACATAGTAGCCTCGGTGCCGGAGTTTACCAGCCGCACTTTCTCGATGCTAGGCACCATCTGCTTGATAAGCTCAGCCATTTCTACCTCGCGGCGGGTGGGAGCACCAAACGACAACGAGCCTTGGATGGCTTCTTGCACGGCGTTGAGCACCAGATCGGGAGCGTGACCCAGAATCATGGGTCCCCAAGAGTTAATAAAGTCGAGGTAGCGGTTACCGTCAACATCCGTGAGCCACGCTCCCTTAGCCGACTGCATGAACACCGGATGTCCACCCACGGCCCGGAAAGCGCGTACGGGAGAATTTACTCCACCCGGAATGTGGTCTTTGGCGCGGGTAAATAAGGCATCGGAGGTGGTGAGCGTCAGGTCGGGAGCAGTCAGAGATTCAGACATGAAAAGTAGGTAGCGTTGGCAGGCGCCAACGGCGTTAAACATCAATAGGAGGGTGGCCTAGCGGGCGCGAGCCACAGAGTGGCAGGCTATATAACTAACCTACCGAATGCCCACAGGGTTCAAGACTTCAACCTCTAGATGCTCCATTTTCGTGATGGGCACATACTGGTTGTCGTGGGTGCCGGCCGGGTAGCCAATGCCTTGGAAAAGAGCACCCGATACTGGGCCGTTATTAGCCAGCTCTTGCTGGAAAGCCGGCCCATACTGGTGTAGCTGCGAGGCAAAGTAGTACAGCATCTCGAAGCCCGAGAAGGCAAACACCGATGGGGGTAGGTTCTGGCGCTGCGTATACAGCTGGCGGAAGCGCCGCACGCCCAGGTTGGTTTTGTCGATGAACTTGGGCTGCACGAAGTATACGCTGCGCGCATTCAGCTGGCCTAGGCCCACACGGTTATTGTCGAGCCAAGAGGCGTAAGTGATGAGGGCTGGACGGGCGGCCTGCGCCTGCATAACACCAAACGTATAAGGGCCGGCTTTTTTATGATCCGAGGCTACCACCAAGTGGCCTACCGACTTTAGGTCTACCCCCGTGAAGCCCGCCGATAATGACTCTTCCACGTCAGAGTTAATGCGGCGTAGCTCTACTACTTTACCACCCAGGGCTTCGTAGGCCTGTTTGTACGCCTCGCCGAAGGAGGAGTCATCCTTGGAGTCTTCGTAGAACACAACGGCCGTACGTGGGCCCCCGAGGCGGGCAAAGGCAAACTGAGCTGCCTGCTTGGCCTGTGTTTCGGCGCTCGGCTCAAACAAGTAATACCAGGGGTTATCTTCCACTAGGTCGCCATCTTGCGACAGTGGATTTACGCACAGGATTTGCTTTTGCTGAGCAAAGCGGGCCAGAATTTTACTGCCTGACTTGTATACCGGCCCAATGAGCATATCCATGGACGCTACTTCGGGCAGCGCAAGCACACTTTTAAGCTGCAGGGTATCGGCACCGGTATCGTAGGCGAAGAGTTGCACCGGGTGGCCTTCGCGCTGTAGCGAGTCTTGGGCCAGACGCATGCCGGCGTATAAGTCGGTTACAAACTGGTTTTTGCGCTGTTTTTCCCAACTCGGGTCGTTGAACTCAAAGGGCAGGAGCACCCCAATGTTATACGTGCTTTTCTTTTGTGCCCTTGGGCGAGGAGTATAACGGGTACGGTCGAGCGAGAACTGGGCAATCAGGTCGTTGAGCTGGCCTTTGTCTGCGTCGGTGTACCAGCCGCCATTAGCGAGCTTGTCGGCATAGGCCCGGCCCAAGGCAGCCTCGCGTGGGTAGGTTTTTAGCAGGCTTTGGAAAGTGGCCTTGTCTTTAATACGAGGCAAATAAACCGCCTTCATATTTTCTCGCTCCGTCGTCAAGCGCTCGGGAGGGAGCATACTGAGAACCTTCAGGGCGTTGTCGAAGTCATTTTGCTCAAACGACACCTGGCCTTGCAAAAACAACGCTTCTGGTAGGCCAGCCCACTGCGGATATTCGTTGCGCACCAGGTTCAGCATTTGCTCTGCCTCGACCCATTTTTTGGCCCTACTAGCCGCTACGGCATACAAGTACGCCGCCTCGGGGGCCCGCTCAAACTTGGCAGTGGGCCGCGTGAGTGGTTCCAGTTCCTGCATGGCCAAGTCGTAACGAGTCTGGTCGAGGAGGACCTTGCCGTTCTTGTAGCGCATGTTAGGGTCAGAAGAACCCAAGTTGGCTGGCAACGGCGGTCCGCTAGGCCGCGCCGCCGCTGGCTTAGTAGTGGTCGGAGCCGCCGAAGATTTAACCGGTGCCGGAGTTGCCTTGGCAGGAACCAATACGGATTTGGCCGGAGCCGTGGTAGGCTTAGCGCCGGCCGCAGAGGAAGTGGCTGTTACACCTTTGGTAGCCGCGCCACCTACCGGCTTGCCGGTAGCAGGGGCTGTTGTTGCTTTAGCGGGTGTGGTAGGTTTGCCGGCGGTAGCACGCGGTGCGGCCGGCTTCTGTGTGGTAGGCTTAACCGTAGGTTGCTGAGCCAGGACCGAGCCGGAAAGGGCTAGGCCAGTGCACAAGGAAGCAAGTTGCAGGAGGGAGAAACACCTCATAGAACGAGAGGGCCAGGGAATATAGGCGGGAGGAATAGGGGAGCCACCAGTCGGCGGCCCACCGTGCAAAGGTACGTAGATACGGCCGGGATGGTAGTGAGTAGCAAACTCCATGCCCCCAGAGGGCCCTACTTACCATCCGCTACCATGAGCTCTGGGTGTCTTGCCCGGAGGTGGCCTAGCCTACTTGCTAAGGGCTATCCGTGCCGCACAGCAAGGACGCAGGCGCATACCAAAAGGCCCTAAATGTGTGCAGATATAGCTGTGGGCTCTGCTTTTTAATCGAAAATTAAGTTGCATTTAATGCGGCCTTAAGTTAGGCGGTTGGGTGGCGCGGTACCTTTGTGTCGAAGTCTGGAAGTGACATCTGCGGCTACTACAGTCGAGGTTGGGCCTTGTGCTCCCGAGATTGTAAGTAAGACTATCACAGGTTGAAGTAATACTTCCTAGGCTGGGCAATACACCGTGCAACATGCTGAGAAACATTCATCTAAACGAACGCCTTTTTCTGCGCGATCCGCAGGAGACGGAGCTGGGACGCCGGCTCATTGGGGAAAGCGTCCGGCTGATCGATGAAATCGGGCTGGAGCAGTTCACCTTCCGGAAGCTGGCCCAGCGGATGGAGTCAACGGAAGCCTCGCTTTACCGCTACTTCGAGAACAAGCACCGGCTACTGGTGTATCTGGTGTCGTGGTACTGGGCCTGGCTGTACTACCAGATTCGGTTTCATACTCATAACGTGCCCAGCCCCATGCAGCGGCTGCGGCTCATCCTGGGTATTCTTACCCGTGCCCACCACGATGACCCCACAACCACTGGCCTAGATGAGGCCGCGCTGTATCGCATCGTGGTGAATGAGGCGTCGAAATCTTACCTCACCCGTGGGGTAGACCAAGACGACCAAGCCGGGTTGTTTCGGGAGTACAAGCAGCTGGTGGCGCACATCTCGGCGGTTGTCTCCGAGATACGCCCTGGGTATCCGTATCCGCACGCCCTGGCCAGCACCCTGCTTGAAGCCTCTCGCAAACAATTGTTTTTCGCGCAGCACCTGCCTTCCTGCACCGATACCACTGGCGAGCCCACGGAACAGGTCATTTACTCATTTTTAGAAAGTCTGGCCTTTAACGCCCTGGCCTAGCCAAGGCCTGCTTGCCGCCTTGGCTAGGCTTTCTTTTCTCTCTCCTCGCAACATACACCTCCGGCTATGGCCACTTCGCACGAATCTTCTCTTACGCCCGGGCAGCGCCTCTTGCGCCTGCTGGCCGCCGAACGGCGCGACATTACCTACTTATATGTATATGCGGCTTTGGCCGGCCTGATCAGCCTCACGTTGCCACTGGGCGTGCAGTCGGTTATAGGGTTTGTGAGCAGCGGCGATGTCAGCACCTCGCTTATCGTACTGATTGGCTTTATCGTCTTCGGAACATTTCTGGTGGGGGCCCTGCAGGTGATGCAGCTGTACCTGGTCGAGTTCATTCAGCAGCGCCTGTTTGCCCGCGTAAGCTTCGACTTTGCCGTGCGCCTGCCGCGGGTCAGGACCGAGTCGCTGGATGGGCAGTATTTGCCCGAGCTCATGAACCGCCTGCTCGATACGCCCACCCTGCAAAAAGGGCTGGCAACCCTGCTGGTGGAGTTTTCGGCGGCAGCCCTGCAAATTCTGTTCGGCCTGATTCTGCTCTCGTTTTACCACCCCATCTTCATTGCGTTTGGTCTGCTGCTCGTTTTGCTGCTGGCCTTGATGATTCGTTTCACAGGTTCTAAGGGCCTGGCTACAAGTCTTACCGAGTCGAAGTACAAGTACCGGGTAGTGGCTTGGCTCGAAGACGTGGCCCGCACGGTGCATACCTTCCGGCACTCCCCCCGCCAGGAAGTAGCCATTTCCCGCACCGATGGACTGGTGGAAGGCTACCTAGTGGCCCGGCAAAGCCACTTCCGAGTGCTTCTGACCCAATTCTGGAGCTTTGTGGCCTTTAAAACGCTGATTACGGCGGCCCTGCTGATCATTGGCTGCTGGCTGCTCATTAGCAAGCAGATCAACATCGGGCAGTTTGTAGCCGCTGAAATTGTTATCATCCTCACCATTTCGGCCGTGGAGAAAGTGTTGCTGAAGCTGGATGTAGTGTATGATGCCCTCACTTCCCTCGACAAAATTGGCCACGTGCTCGACCTGCCGGTACTGGAGCCGCACGTGGGCGTAGAGCTGCCATTGGCCGCGGCCGGGGCTGGCCTACGAGTGGAGGTGCGCCACCTGAGCTACCAGTACCCAGGCGGGGAAAAGCAGCCGGTGCAGGATGTGTCGCTGATGCTGGCGGCAGGGGAGCACCTAGGGCTGGTGGGCTCCGATGGCTCCGGCAAAACCACCTTACTGCGCGTGTTGGCGGGCCTTTTGGAGGATTACACCGGCGTGGTAGCCTACGACGGACTGGCCCTGCAAGACATTTCCAGCAATGCCCTGGGGCGCTACCTCGGCGACAACATTTCCCACCAGAACATCTTCGAGGGCACGCTGCTCCAGAATATCACCCTCGACCAGTCCTACATCAGTGCCGACGATGTAACCTGGTCCTTGGAGCTGGTAGGCCTGCGCGACGACCTCTACGGCCGTAAGCAAGGCCTGAACACCCCGCTTGGGGTGGGCACCCCGCTGTCGGACAGCGTCCGTCAAAAGCTGCTGCTGGCCCGGGCGCTGGTGCGGCGGCCACGCCTGCTGCTGCTCGATAATTTCTTGCCCGGCGTAGAGCCCGCCGAGCGTCTGCGCATTCTGCAGCGCCTCCTCGATGCCCAACAGACCTGGACCGTGGTGCTAGCCTCCAACGACGTGCGGGTGCTTTCCCTGTGCCCACGCTTGGCTTTGCTCCGCGAGGGGCGCCTCGTTGCCGACGGGCCTTTCGAAATTGTTTCGCAGCAGCCGGAACTCCGCGAACTGATGTAATGCCGGGTGGCGGCGAAGCGCGCAGGGAGGATAGGACCTCCCAGCGCGCTTCGCCGCCAGTATTCGGCCATCAGAACGCTTCCACTCACTTATCAGCACTCCTTATACTATGCCTTTTGCTGAACGTCCCCTCGAAGAAACCAACCCGCTTACGGCCAAATTCCGCTCGTTTGGGCGGGTGCAAACGCCCACCGCGGGCCGCACCCTGGCCCGCTGGCTCGGTGGCCTAGGCGTGATAGTCCTGCTGGCTGGCTTCCTGCCCTGGACGCAGAACATCCGCTCCAGCGGCCAGCTCACCACCCTGCGTCCCCAAGACCGTCCGCAAACCGTACCCAGCACCATTGCCGGTCGCATTGAGCGCTGGCACGTGCGCGAAGGCCAGCAGGTAAAACGCGGCGATACCCTGGTTTCCATTGTCGAAATCAAGGAGAAATATTTTGACCCCGAGCTGTTGCAGCGCACCCGTGAGCAACTAGCGGCCAAGATTGCGTCGCTGGAAGAAAACCGGGGCAAGACCGTGGCCCTGGGTGATCAGCAGGAAGCCCTGCGCAGTGGCCTACGCGTGAGCTTGGATAAGGCCCGCAACAAAGTGTCGCAAGCTCGCCTGAAGCTTAACTCTGATCAAGCTGAGCTGCGCGCCGCTGATAACGACTTTAATATTGCGCGTCAGCAGTTGGCCCGCCAGGAAGCTCTCTATCAGCAGGGACTGAAAAGCCTGACCGAGCTCGAGCAGCGCCGCCTGAAATTTCAGGAAAGCACTGCCAAGCGTCAGTCGGCAGAAAACAAGCTGGGTGTAAGTCAGCAGGAGCTGATCAATGCCCAGCTGGAGCTGTCGTCGTTGCAGGCCGAGTACCAAGACAAGCTGGCCAAGTCGGAGTCGGACCGCCGCTCGGCTACCGCGTACCAGTTTGATACTGAGGGGCAGATTGCCAAAATGCGCAACGAGCTGGCCAACCTGAGCATCCGCTCGGGCTACTACCGTATTACGGCTCCGCAGGACGGCTACGTGGTGCGCGCCCTGAAACAAGGCCTAGGCGAAATAGTGAAGGAAGGGGAGGCCATTGTAACCGTAATGCCTAATACCCCGGCCCTGGCCGCCGAACTGTACGTGAAGCCCATGGATATTCCGTTGCTGCGCGTGGGGCGCAAAGTGCGCCTGCAGTTTGACGGGTGGCCGGCACTGGTATTCAGCGGTTGGCCAGGCACCAGCTTTGGTACCTTCGGGGGCCGCGTGGCAGTTATCGACAATATTGACTCCCAGGGTCAATACCGCATTCTGGTGACGCCCGACCCCGACTTGGAGCCTTGGCCGAAGCCTTTGCGCGTAGGTTCCGGTGTATATGGCTGGGCCCTGCTGGATAATGTTCCTATCTGGTATGAACTGTGGCGGCAGCTTAATGGCTTCCCCCCAAACTTTGTGGGGGCGCCCGGCGAAGGGGGCAAAGATGCAAAAAGCGCCAAGAAGGCCGATAAAGGCTCAATAGCCAGCGAGGAAGAGGAGGAGAAGAAATGAAGAAGCTTATTCTGACTTGGCTAAGTCTGGGGCTGCTTCTGACCGAACCGGCCTCTGCGCAAACAGCTAGTCCACCTCGCCGTTCGGTAGCTCCTGCCAGCCCAGCCCTGACGCCGGCCACTAGGTTACAAAGCCCGGCCACCCAGCCAGCCCCGATGGTGGTGGCCCAGCCGGATGGCGGCAGTGTACGGGGTGTGGAAGCCCGGCCCGCGGCCGTGCCCGCCGACTCGGGGGAGGTGTTTACGCTTACCGACTTACTAACCTACGTGGCCCTGCGCCACCCAGTAGCGCGCCAGGCGGGGCTGCTGCCCGAGCGCGCCCAACAAGAGGTGCGCTACGCCCGAGGCTTGTTTGATCCGGCTGCCACCAGCAAATACTACGGCAAGACCCTCGGGGGCAAGGAATATTTCCACGATTGGGACTCGCAGCTGCGAATTCCGGTGTGGTATGGCCTCGATGTGAAAGCGGGCTTTGAGCGCGGCACGGGCACGTACATCAACCCCGAAAACTACACCGCTCCCTACGGTTTAAGCTACATAGGCCTCTCAGTGCCGCTGGCCCAAGGCTTGCTGATTGATGAGCGCCGGGCGGCTGTGCGCCAAGCCCAGGCCCTGCAGGGGCTGGCCGAAGCGGAACGCCGGAGCGCCTTGAACAAGCTCCTGCTGCAAGCCGCCAAGGATTACTGGGACTGGAGCCTAAACTACCAGCGCCTGCAACTGCTTGACCGCAATACAGGCCTAGCCAACGTGCGCCTCAGCGCAATACGTCAGCGCGTGCTGTTCGGCGACCTAGCCGCCATCGACTCGGTGGAGGCCCTCACCGAACTGCAAAACCGGGAGGCTACCCTAGCGCAGGCGCGGGTGCAGTTTCGCAACGCCACACTGCTGCTCAGTAATTACCTCTGGGACGAGCAGCAGCAACCCCGCGACCTGCCCCCAACGGCGCGGCCTCAGGTGTTGCCCGGCCCCGCCGCCTGGCGTACCCTTAATCCCGATTCTGTTGCCGTGCTAGCCCAGTTAGCCCAGCAAATTCATCCGGAGCTGCTGAAGAACCGCGCAAAAATCAGCCAGCTGGGAGTAGAGCGGCGCCTGCTCAACAACAAGCTCCTGCCCAAGCTCACCCTCGACTATAACCTGCTGCAAGCCGGCCAGCCCTTCAACCCTGAAAAGTCGGCTAGCCTGAGTGGGGCGTACCTGCAAAACAACTATAAGCTGGGCGTGAGCTTTGCTTACCCGCTACTGTTACGCCAGGAGAGAGCCAAGCTGCAACTGAACCGGCTGAAGATCAGGGAGGCCGAGCTGGACTTGCAGCAGGACTCCCGCGAAGTGCAAACCACCCTGCGCACCGTAGCCAACGACTGGGAGGCTTTGCGGACGCAGCTGGCCTTGCAACAGCAGGTGGTGCGCAACGCCGAAATCCTGCGCAACGGTGAGCAAATCAGGTTTGAGAATGGGGAGAGTTCCGTCTTTCTAATCAACTCCCGGGAGGCCAGCTTGGTGTCGGCGCGCGTGAAACTGGCTGAGTTGCAAGCTAAATATGCGCAGACCCAGGCCACACTGCGCTGGGCGGCGGGCGGCCCAACCAGCACCGATTTATAGGCCGGCGGCAATATAGCGGCGCAACCTTCCGTTAGGAACGCTGGTTTACAACCCCGAACGTATTGGTATGCTGATGTCTATTGCCAACCTATCCCTGCCGCAGATTCGCCACCGTCTCAACCTGATGCTACTGTTGGGGGCTTCGCTGACGCTGAGCGTGCTGCTGATTACGTTTCGGGTGTTTCTATCGCACCAGGTGTTGTTTGCCTTTCTGCTCTGGAATCTGTTTTTGGCCATCATTCCGTTCGGGCTTAGCACCATGCTGGGGCTGACGGCCGGGCGGGTGAAGGCGCGGGTGCTGCTGCCCGTGGGTGCGGTGTGGCTATTGTTCTTCCCAAACGCTCCCTATATCCTCACCGACCTATTTCACCTGGAGCCGCGGGCCGGGGCCCCGTACTGGTACGACCTGGCTCTGATTCTGAGTTGCGCCTGGAATGGCCTGATGCTGGCCTATGCTTCCCTCACCGACATGCAGGCCATTGTGGCCCGGCGCTTGGGGTGGGGGGCCGGCTGGGCGTTTGCAACCGTGGCGCTGCTGCTGAGCTCCTTCGGCATTTACCTGGGGCGCTACCTGCGTTTCAACAGCTGGGATATTCTCACCAACCCGCTCACGCTGTTCTACGACATTATCAACCGTATTCTGTACCCTACTGCGCACCTGGGCACCTGGGGCGTAACGCTGCTGTACGGGGCCTTCTTGTTGCTGGGCTATGCCACTGTGCGCCTGCTAGGCCGCATGGGGGAGGAGCCCGTCCAGGCCTAGCATGGTTGGGGTAGACTGTATAATCTTGCAGAGAGCATCGGCTGATTTGCGACGGCCTTGTACCTTAGGCCACTGATGATGCACCTTACCAGTTCCGACGCACCTGCCATGACGTGGGAGCGGCTCCTGAGCCGCCGCCGCTACCCCGACCAGCCCCAACTACACGTAGTGACCGATGCGCCCCCCGTGCGCGGCGCCTTCGTTGCCGACTACGACCGGGTTGTGTTTAGCTCTGCGTTCCGGCGGCTGCAGCGTAAAACCCAGGTAATGCCGTTGCCGGAAACCGACTTCGTGCATACCCGCCTCACGCACTCCTTGGAAACGGCCTGCGTAGGCCGCTCCCTGGGCCGGTTGGGCGGGCGCCTGCTATTGGAAGAAACGGAAGGTTTGGCCAAAAGTCTGCCTCATCTTGATAGCGACTTTGGAGATATTGTGGCCGCAGCCTGCCTGGCCCACGACATCGGGAATCCGCCGTTTGGCCACAGTGGTGAGGATGCTATTTCGGCATACTTCCGCAGTGCCGCCGCCGAGCCATTTGTGCGGGTGCTCAATGCCGCTCAGCGCGCCGACCTACAGCAGTTTGAGGGTAACGCCGCTGGTTTCCGGATTCTGACGCACACTTACGCGGCCCACAGCAGCGGCTCGGCAGGCCTAGGGCTCACCTACGCTACGCTGGGCGCCTTTACCAAATACCCGCGGCCATCTATAGTGGAAGAGGCGGGCCTAACGCGCGGCACCAGTGAGAAGAAATACGGCTACTTCCAGACGGAGGCGGTCCGGTTTCAGGAGGTAGCCCGCGAGCTAGGCCTCTTGCCCAAGCCTCCGGGCACGGATACGGGCGGCTTTTTTCACCGGCATCCGTTGGCTTTTCTAGTAGAAGCCGCCGATGATATTTGCTTTCGCATCATTGATTTCGAGGATGGCCTAAAGCTCGGGTTGATTCCGTGCCAGGAAGGCTTGCAGCTTCTGCGCGATATGCTTGGTGATGCCCCCGGCCGGCGCGGCTCCGTAGAGTGGCGCGACTGGCGCGAAGAACTTGGCTACTTGCGGGCGCGCCTCATCAACCGGCTCGTGCAGCAAACCGCCCGCCTCTTTGCCGACCGCTCCGATGACCTGCTCCGCGGCCGCTCCGACGAGCCCCTGGTGCGCCAGCTCGACTGCTGGGAGCAGCTGCAGCGCGTGCATCAACTCACCCTCGACCACCTGTACCGGAGCCGCCCCGTGCTGGAAACTGAGGCCGCCGGCTTTGAGGTGCTGGCCGGCCTGCTCGACGCGCTACTTCACGCCACCTTCGACCCCTACGGCGGCCCCCGCTCCCGCAAGCTGCTCCAACTGCTGCCCGAGCAATTTAGGGCGCTAGGCCACCAAGAGGAGGTTTCGGCCTACGAGCAAATCATTCTCCTCACCGATTACATTGGTGGCCTCACCGACCAGAACGCTCTCAGCCTGTTTCGCAACATCCGCGGAATTGAGCTGCCGAATGGCTACTAAGCATCCGCTCTAAAAAGTGCCCTTGGCTAGCTGCTGAAATATTGCTGGGCGAAATTTTGCGCATACTCTTTCACCTGGTCCCGGACGTTGCGGAACTGGCCTAGAACCTGATCTTCGGTACCGGTGGCTTTGGCCGGGTCAGGAAAGTTGTGGTGCAACTGCACCGCCGAGGCGGGGAACACCGGGCAGGCTTCGCGGGCGTTGTCGCAGACGGTAATGATGTAGTCGAACGGTACCTGTGTGTATTCATCCATGTGGTTGCTGGTGTGGTGGGAGATGTCAACTCCGTCTTCCCGCATCACTTGAACCGCTCTTGGGTTTACACCGTGTGTTTCTACACCAGCACTGTAAATGATAGCCTTGTCACGGAGGAACTGCTCTAAATAGCCATGCATAAGTTGGCTGCGGCAGGAGTTGCCGGTGCACAGCACCAATACATTTTTTTTGTCTGACATAGGAGGAATAGAATGAACCAGGCTTCAGGTCAAACTTGAGCGCTTGCGTACAGCATTCCTTTCGGGCCGCCCGAAAGTTTCAGGAGCTAGTATGAATCTGGGGCGGCTGGCGTATAAGCTGACTCGCTACCCACCATGGTGCTGCGGCGCTCCAGCAGCACCGTATCTCGCCATACGCCGTGAAGCTGACCTATTCGTTCGCGGCGGCCCACTTCCCGAAAGCCAGCTTTAGAGTGAATGGCGATGCTGGCCGTGTTTTCCGGAAAAATTCCGGCCTGTAAAGTCCAGATACCATTAGCTTCTGACTCAGTTATGAGCGCTGCCAGTAGCGCCTGGCCTACTCCTTGGCCGCGGGCGGAGGCCCCCACATACACACTTATCTCGGCCACCCCGCCGTACACGCAGCGCCCCGATACCGGTGACAAGGCTGCCCAGCCCAGCACATGGCCATTGGCACCTACCGCAACCAGCCGGCTATGCCGAAGATGCCCCTGGTCCCACTCGTCCCAGGTAGGTGCATGCGTAGTAAAGGTGGCGTTGCCCGTGGCAATACCTGCTTCATAAATAGCGCGCACCATCAGCCAGTGTGCCGCCGTAAGGGGTTGGAGTTCCATACAGGGGGTAAGTTAAGAGTCGCTGTTGTGTATTGCCTGCTCGTGCACGCAATTAGCAGCACCCCCCGCCCGGTGTGCAAGCAGGGGCAGGAGCCGGTGCAGTCTCTACCAGCGTGAAAGCCATTGGGGCGGTGGTGAGTAGCTCAGCGTCCTCGCCAAGAGTTTCAGCTTTAGCAGGAGCAATGCAGCACTGGCTGCTGGCAGCTTGGTCGTACTCTTGCTGATAGCGTGGGTCGTTAAACTCCGCATCTTCGTGGAAGTAGTACACTTCCCATTCCACACCATCCGGATCATTTACCCAAAACTTATCCTGCTTGGCGTAGCAGCAGTTGGTTCCTATTTCTTCACGGGCTACTAGGCCACTCTTGCGGGCTTGCTCTAAGCGTTGTTCCATCTCAGCAACGGTTTCAACCTGAAACCCCAAGTGGCCAAAGTTGCTAGCTACCCGCTCGGCGTTTTCGACGAAGGAAATAATGAGGGCAGGCTTGTCAAGCACGTACTTAGCATAACCGCGTCGCACTTTCACGGCGGGCTGGCCGAAAAAGGCCGTGTAGAAATTAACTGTGGCAGTAAGGTCAGACACGTACAACGACACGTGCATGCGGGGAAAGACAGGAGTTTCCATAGGGTAGGGGGAAAAGGTGAACTACTGAGTTAGCAACAGGAATCATCAGAGGCGCACACGGACGAGGCGGATGCTTCCTGAAAAAACGCCGTGAACTGCTGCTGTACCTTCTGCAGTAGCGAGGTGTTGAGGCAGTAACACACGGTGAGACCATCAATCTCTCCTTTGATGAGGCCTAGAGCTTTCAACTCCTGCAGATGCTGCGAAACTGTAGTGCGGGAGAGGGGAAGCTCAGCGGCAATATCGCCGGAAATGCACGTGGTTTTAGAGGCCAACAGCTGAATAATAGCCACCCGGGCCGGATGAGCCAATGCTTTGGCCACGCGGGCTAGCTGCTGTTGCTCTTCCGTAAATGCGCTGGTTTTGGCGTATGTCATGAGTTGTTATGTAGTATGTCGTAAATATACGTCTTATTCATGCCGTATGTATGCGTCATAGATGTTTTTTTCTAGTAATCTTGGTCTGATTGTTATAAGAGGCCTAGCGTGCTTGATAGGCCTACGCTATTAAGGCTAGGTGTTTTCTTGCTGATGCAGTAGCTTTCGGGCGTCCTATGGCTTGTTTTCAGCCTATAGCTTTCCCTTCACGGTTGGCATGGCCAGCCCCTACTGCTTCTCATGAACCTAGTACGCTCTTGGCGGGCCGCGGCGCTTTGCTCCGTGTTTCTGCTGCTAACAACTCATGCGGCCTCGGCGCAGGCCCGGCAAGAATATCTCCTGAACACCGATTGGCGGTTTACAAAAGGCGACTTTCCGGAGGCCGCTAAGCCTACCTTCAAAGATGCCAGCTGGCAGAAAGTGTCTATTCCGCACGACTGGGCTATCTACGGTCCTTTCGACGGTAATAATGACCTGCAGGCCGTAAAGATTGAGCAAAACAATGAGCAGAAAGCAACCCTGAAGGCAGGACGCACGGGGGGGCTGCCCTTCATCGGGACGGGGTGGTACCGCCGACAGCTGACCGTGCCGGGCTTTGCCGCCGGTAAGCGGGCCGTGCTGCTCTTTGATGGGGCCATGAGCGATGCCCACGTGTTCGTGAATGGCCGTGAAGTAGGCTCCTGGCCCTATGGCTACAATTCCTTTTACTTCGATATTACTTCCTTTTTGCAGCCGGGCACTGCCAATACCCTGGCCGTGCGTTTGCAGAACCAGGCCGAGTCGTCGCGCTGGTATCCTGGCGCGGGTCTCTACCGAAATGTGCATCTGATTGTGACCAACGACGTGCACATTCCGGTGTGGGGCACTTACCTAACTACCCCTGAAATCAACGCTGAGTACGCCAAGGTAAAGCTCAAAACGCGGGTGGAAATGACAGCCGGTGCTACTGCACCATTGCGGCTGCAAACAGAAATACGGGATGCTGCCGGGCAAGTAGTGGCTACCGTAGCTACCCCACTCACGGCTACCGACGGGCAGGAGTTTGAGCAAAACCTGGTGGTGAAGGCCCCCAAGCTCTGGTCGCCGGAAACTCCGGTGCTCTATACCGCTTACTCCAAGCTCTACGCCGGCGAAGAGCTGCGCGACGAGTATAGCACCCCGTTTGGCATTCGCTCCTTTAAGTTCGACGCTACTACCGGCTTTACCCTGAATGGGCAGCCGCGCAAGTTTAAAGGGGTCTGCAACCACCATGACCTAGGCCCGCTGGGGACGGCCATCAACGTAGCCGCGCTGCGCCGACAGCTTACCCTGCTGAAGGACATGGGCTGCGATGCCATCCGGACAACCCACAACATGCCCGCGCCCGAACTGGTGAGCCTCTGCGATGAGATGGGCTTTATGCTGATGGTGGAATCATTTGACGAGTGGAAAACCCCCAAGGTAAAGAATGGCTACAGCCAATACTTTGATCAGTGGGCGGAAAAAGACCTCGTGAACATGGTGCACCGCGACCGAAACCACCCCTCCGTAATTATGTGGAGCATTGGCAATGAGGTGCCCGACCAGAGCATGCCCGGCGGCAACAAGCTGGCCAAGCAGCTGCAGAACATTGTGCACCGCGAAGATCCCACTAGGCCAGTAACGGCGGGCATGGACCGCATCGACGACGCCATCAAGAACAACTTCGCCTCTGTGTTGGATATTCCGGGCTTCAATTACAAGCCGCACCGCTACCCCGAAGCCAACGGGAAATTGCCCCAGGGCTTCCTGCTGGGCTCCGAAACGGCTTCTACTGTTAGCTCACGCGGCGTGTATAAGTTTCCGGTAGTAAATGCCAAAGACAAAAAGTACGACGACAACCAATCCTCTTCCTACGACCTAGAAGTTTGCAACTGGTCGCAGACGCCCGACGAAGAGTTTGTGGTGCAGGATGACCTACCGTACGTGCTGGGCGAGTTTGTGTGGACGGGCTTTGATTACCTGGGCGAGCCTACGCCCTACGATGAGAAGTGGCCTTCGCACAGCTCGTATTTCGGCATTATGGATTTGGCGGGCATGCCCAAAGACCGGTTCTACCTGTACCGTGCGCGCTGGAATCCGTCTTCACCAACCCTGCACGTACTGCCCCACTGGACCTGGCCCGGCCGCGAAGGTCAAACGACGCCCGTATTTTGCTACACCAACTACCCCTCGGCTGAGCTGTTTGTGAATGGTAAAAGCCAGGGACGCCAAACCAAGTCAACTACCGGCACTCCGCAAGCCCGCTACCGCCTGATGTGGAATGACGTAAAGTATGCTCCCGGCAGCATCAAGGTAGTGGCCTACGATGCTCAAGGCAAGGCAGTGGCGGAAGAGGAAGTAAAAACTGCCGGCCAGCCCCACCATATCCGGCTGATTACCGACCGCACTGCCCTGACTGCCGATGGGCAGGACCTGGCCTACGTGACGGCCCGAGTAGAGGACGCGCAGGGTACTCTGTGCCCGGAAGCTACCAATCAGCTGCAATTCTCGGTTAGTGGGGCCGGCCGTTTCCGAGCCGCTGCTAATGGAAATGCCGCTAGCCTAGAGCTGTTCCACGAACCTCGGATGAAAGCCTTTCAAGGGCAGGTAATGGCGCTGGTGCAAGCTACCAGCCAAACGGGCCCCATACAGCTAAAAGTGACTGGCAAAGGATTGAAAAGCGCGGTTGTTACTCTTCAGGCAGAGCGTGCTACCAATCAAGCGAAGCTGTAGTGCCCTACAATTCAACTGGCAAAGCGTGGCTGCCAACTCAGTTCAGGTTGCGGTCCTGAAGGTGGCCTAGAGCATACAGCTAATAAGACGGTGTGCACGACCTAAGCTATACAGCGCGTGAGCCTATATTAAGCTGGTTTCTGTTGTAGAAAAGCTTTTGCCCACCCTGAGAATGTGGTAATAGAGGTGCTGGGCAGTGCACTACGCTAAAAACAAGGCGGCAAGCGGAAGACAGGGTATCTAGGTCTGTCTCTCGCTTGCCGCCTTGCTTTGATTTGCTACTCATAGTAGCTCATGCCTTGGCGCCAGTTAGTCGCCTAGTGGAGCAACGCAACTATATACTGCCGCTCTTTATTTAGCCGTTTGGGAAACAGGGTGGTTGTAGCAAAGCTGCAGAAGCTGCCTCACTTTTTCATTGGTAAGGGGCTTGTTCAGAAAAGCGGCAATGGGCAACTGCTGAGCGCGATGAACCTCCTCGGGTTGCAGGGAAGTCGATAACATGACTACTAAAATACCAGCTTGTTTCGTGGCTGGAAGCTGTTTGTACGCTTCCAGGAATGAAAACCCATCCATGGAAGGCATTTTAATATCTAGAAGCAGAAGTGCAGGATAGGAATGCTCAGGAATAGATTGGAGCTGATCAAGTAAAGCAAGGGCCTCATGGCCATTGTGCGCCACTAACAGCTGATCGGTAACGTCTAGTTTAGCCAGCAGCTTCTGATGCAGGTAGTTTGCAGTTGGGTCGTCATCTACTAATACTATATAAGGGAGTTTAGGCATAAATAAGTGATGAGTAGAAGGTAAAGGCAGGTAACACCAGAGCTGTCCTCGCAAGGCAGTGCATACCTGTAACGCACAAAAGGGCAGCTACGACATCATACCACGCAAACACCCTATACGCTAAGACGTGGTAATTGTGTACTTGTCGAGTTGTGACTAGGTGGATAAGATAACCAGTGGGTATAGATAAAGAATGTTGTGCACCAGTAGTGAGCAGGAATTCACATGACATATTTCATTGAGCGAGTTTGCTGTTACCTTATCTTAGTACACCAGTTGCAGAACGAGCTACCGCCGAAACCGTTGAGCATGCAATAATTAATTGGTTATTTGTTACGATTTTATTAACCTTACTCACCTAACGGGAAGTTTGCTGTGCAGATGAGGTGCCCGTTCATGGAAATAGCGCCTCAGGGCTTTGCTAGGCCACTTTTTATCAAATCTCTTTTTTTTGATTCTTCACACAATCGTTTGTGAAATTCCCCTAACACACAATCGTTTGTGTTACTAACCCTCAATTCCCACAATTTTTTTCTCATGAGAAAGCCCATACCCAAAATGCGCCGGATGACCCTGCCGGCCCTCATGTGCTGCCTACCGCTTCAGTCAGCATTGGCAGAAGCCGCGCCAACGCTGCGCGCAACCTTACCCGTAACAGTCGCCCAGCCCGACATAACCGTGTCAGGACGTGTGGTAGATGAAAAAGGAGCGGGCCTACCCGGCGTAAACGTAGTGGTGAAAGGGGCTACCACCGGTACCCAAACCGATATTGAAGGCCGCTATACCCTTACGGCCCCCGATAACGGGACCATTGTGTTCTCCTTCGTGGGATATACCTCGCAAGAGGTACCTGTTAGCGGCCGCACTTCCGTAAACATTAGTCTGGTGCCTGATAACCGCTCCCTGTCTGAGGTAGTGGTGGTTGGCTACCTGACGGAGGATCGGCAGAATGTCACTAGCGCAGTTAGCAGCCTAGACGTACGCGAAGCGAACAAGACTCCTGTGCCTACTCTAGCTCAAGCTATCCAGGGTCGCACGCCAGGCGTTCAAGTAGAAGGTTCTGGTGCTCCGGGTGCTGTGCCCAATATTGTTATCCGAGGTATTGGAAGTTTTTCTAACGGTAGCAACCCATTATATGTGATTGATGGGCTATGGACGGACAATATCCGCGACCTAAGCCCAAACGACATTGAGTCGACGACCGTGCTGAAAGACGCTTCTTCAACGGCAGTGTACGGGTCGCGAGGTGCCAATGGAGTTATCGTGATTACTACCAAACGCGGTGTATCTGGAGTGCCCAAGGTGAGCTTCAACGGGTATGTAGGGACGGAAAGCATTTACCGGAGCTACGACATGGTGAACCACAGTGAATGGGCTGACCGTAGTGCCTTAGCCTACGCTAATGCTGGTTTGCCACCACTGCCCGGTGCCAACAAAGCCGGAGGAACGTTTACTAACGCCATAGATACAGACTGGCAGAAAGAGTTCTTCCAGACTGGTCGCGTACAAGACTATAACCTCTCGTTTTCGGGCGGTAATCAGGGTGAAAAGAGCGCCAGCAACTTTTTGATTTCAGCCGGTTATTTCAATCAGGAAGGAATTGTAAAAGGACCTTCTTTTGAGCGATATAGCCTGCGCCTAAATTCGGGGTTAACACGCGGCCGCCTGAAATTGAGCCAAAGTGCTCTGCTGACCCATGTAAATACTACGCTACTTAACAACGTAGCTTTCGTGGATGTGCTGACCATGCTACCGGGTATTCCAGTGCGTGACCCCTCTACTACCAGTGGCTATGGATACGGTAACGCGGCACTGTTCAATTACTCTGTCAACCCCATCGCGGCCCAGGAAATTCTGACTCGTACCCAGCGCAACGAGCGTTTGCAAGCTAGCGCCAATGCCGAATTTAGCTTCACCGATTTTCTATCGTATCGGTTAAACTTAGGTTTAGAAGGGCATCTGTACTTTGATAAAGATGCGCGCAAGGAAGGTCGGATTCGTCTCGGAGACCCCGACATTGACCAAACCTACTTAAACGAAAACCGGGGTTTCCAGAGCACACTCCTGGTAGAAAACACTCTTAATTTCAACAAGCGTTTTGGCGAGCATGGCGTAAACGCCGTATTAGGCTATTCAGAGCAGGCGTACCGTGGCGATAACACCTCGGCTCGTTCCACGGGTTTCCAGTCTGTTCCACAATACTACTTTGTACAAAGCGCCAGCACCAACGCCACACCAACCGTAGGTGGGGGCGAGGACGAGTGGGCAAAACGCTCGTACTTCGCGCAGGCCAATTACGACTTCAAAAACCGTTACCTGATTACGGGCAGCTTCCGTCGCGACGGCTCGTCGCGCTTCGACCGAACCCGCCAGTACGGAAACTTCGGCGCGGCTTCAGTAGGTTGGCGCTTAAGCGAAGAACAGTTCTTTAAGAGCGCCTTGCCCTTCGTGAACAACATGAAGCTACGGGCCAGCTACGGCGTGAATGGCAACGACAACCTGCCCGGCTCTTACCTGTACCAAGCCACTGTAAACCAGAATGTAAACTACGTTTTTGGCACGGGGCAGGTAGTGACGAATGGTGCTATCCAGATAGGTGTAGAAAGCAAAGACATTCGCTGGGAATCACGCTACACTAAGAACGTTGGTTTCGACTTGGACGTGCTTGACAGCCGCGTGAGCCTATCAGCCGATTACTATATCTCGACGACCAAAAATGCGCTGGTTAATCCACCGCTGCCAACGTATCTGGGTATTTTCGACACAGCTCCCTTCACTAACCTGGGCGAAATCCAGAATAAGGGTTTCGAATTTGCGCTGGGCTACCACGAAAACCGCAAAGCATTTACCTACGGTGCCGACCTGACGCTGACGACTATTAAGAACGAGGTTTTAGCCCTGTCGGAGCTGCAGCCCAACATTCCTGGCGCCCTAAATGTGACTCGCACCACAGTAGGTCAACCTATCAGTCGCCTATTTTTGATTCCAATGCTAGGCATCTTCCAGTCGCAGGAAGAAATTGATAACTATAAAAACGCTGACGGCCGGGTTATTCAGCCTACTGCCAAGCCCGGCGACGTGAAATACGAAGATGTAGACGGTGACGGAGTAATTAACACCGATAAAGACAGGCGCTTTGTTGGTAACCCATTCCCTAAGCTGCAGTTTGGCCTTAACCTGACTGCGGCCTACAAAGGATTCGATGCCAGTGTTTTCTTTCAGGGCGTGAGTGGCAACGACGTGTTCAACTCAACGCGGGCTTCGCTTGACCAGCTAGACGGCCAAACCAATTTCCGCAGCGATGTAGAGCCCTGGACCGAGCAAAATCGCTCAAACACCACTCCGCGGCTGGTGAACGGTGGTAGCAACGGGCAGAATACCCTGCGTCAAACTACCCGTTGGGTAGAGGATGGAAGCTACCTGCGTCTGCGCAACATTCAGCTTGGTTACACCCTGCCTAAAACTGTGAGCAGCCTTGTGCCGGGGCTCGGCAGTGTGCGGGTGTACGTAACGGGCCGCAACGTTTTCACGCTGACTAACTACACGGGCTTCGACCCCGAGACGCCAGGCATTGGCGCTTTTGGCCGCGGCGTAGATGACGGCAGCTACCCCAACGTGCGCTCTTACACCGGCGGCTTGCAGGTAAATTTCTAACACTTCTTGACGCCGCCGTGCCCTGAGGCTACGGGGCTCAGTTCCCACTCTTTGCTTTCTTCGTATGAAACCCCATAAAATTTCCACCTTACTGTTGGCGTCAGGCCTATTGCTCGGAGCGACTGGCTGTGAGAAAGACCTCCTCGATAAGGTAAACCCCAACCGACCGAACACAGACCAATTCTGGAAAACCGAAAACGATGCTGTACGTGCCGTAACCGGTATGTATGGCGGGCTGCAGGTTATTGGCACGTATGGACAACGCTGGCATTTCGCCACCGTTCCACGCTCCGATGAAGCCTTCAGCCAAAGCCCTTACGTGGAGTTGGCCCAGTATACTCGCTTCATTCAGCCCAATACCACATTCGAGTATACTTACTTCATGTGGATTGATATGTACCGGGCCATATTCCGGTGCAACCAGGTGCTGGAACGCGTGCCGGCTATCCCCATGGACGAGACGCTAAAGAAGCGCCTGCTGGCCGAAGCTCGCTTTGTGCGGGCCCTCTGCTACTATGATATGTCGATGACATTCGGCAACGTGCCCTTGAACCTGACGGTAGCCGACGCCACTACCCGCGTTCCGCAAGGCACAGTAGAGTCGGTGCAGGCCCAGGTAATTACGGACCTGTTGGCTGCCAAGCCTGACTTGCCCCTCTCGTATGGAGCTAATGACAAAGGCCATGCTACGCGTGGAGCCGCCGCCGGGCTATTAGGCCGCGTGTACATGCAACAGCGCAAGTGGGCTGAGGCATCGGCGCAGTTTGCAGAGATAATCAGCTCGGGTCAGTACTCGCTGGTTCCTAACTACCTCGATAACTTTACGATGGCCAACGAGAACAACAGCGAATCGTTGTTTGAAGTCCAGTTCTCGGATATCTCTACTACGCCTGGTCAAGACTTTGCTGGCGCTGGCGAAGGGAATGAGCGGGCCCAGTTTTTTGGCCCTCCTGGCATCGGCTACACCGATGTGGAAGCCCGACGCTGGATTTTTGACGAATTCACGGATAAAACCACAACCGGAGGTGTTGACCCCCGTCGAGAGGTGACCTTGTTCAGCGCCGTGGGTACACCTACAGTGTACGGCCGCCCCTTCGGGACTGGGCTGAACGGCTTGAATTTGAACCCGTCTCGCTTCTTCTGGCGCAAATACCAGAATGACCGTACCAAAACAACAGAAAACTTCTTCTCTGGCATCAACATCCGTTTGATTCGCTACGCCGACATTCTGCTGATGCAGGCTGAAGCTCTTAATGAACTCAAGCGTCCTGCTGAAGCCGCCCCGCTGGTAAACCAGGTGCGCGCCCGAGTTGGCCTGACCCCCATTGCCACCACGCTAACTGAGTCTCAGATGCGTACTCAGATTCGTCACGAGCGGGTAACAGAACTGTCGGGCGAAGGCATGCGCTGGTACGATATCAACCGCTATGGATTACTCGATAACCAGGCTGGCATAGACGAGCTAAAAACCCGCGACGCCGACTTCAATAACTTTGTGCTAGGCAAATCTAAGCTGTTGCCTATTCCACAGACTGATATTGATATCGACCGCAGCATCAAGCAAAATCCAGGTTACTAACTCGTAAGGCAATGATGGAAACAGCCGCTCCAGGCACCGATATGGAGCGGCTGTTTTTCTTCCCAGACAAGCAACAGTCATCATTGCCTTGATACACCTGTAGTATGATAAAAGCTTCGCTATTGGCTTATGGCCTACTAGGGTGGTTGCTAGTGGCTGGTTCAGCGTGTCAGAAAAGTAAGCCTGCGCCATTTGTGCCCCCAGTAGTTACGCCACCAGCTACTGCCACCACGTTCGTCAATCCACTTCTGGCTTCAGGTCCAGACCCTTGGGTGTATCAGAAAGATGGCTTTTACTACTACATGCACACCCTGAATGATAGACTAGCAATCTGGAAAACAGCAGCTATGTCTAGCTTAGGCAGTACAGTCAGCAAAACAGTGTGGTCTCCTCCCAGCAGCGGGAATGCATCTGGCAACTTGTGGGCGCCCGAACTCTACTTTCTGGATGGGAAGTGGTACATCTACTACTCTGCTGGCCCTAGGGGAACTGATCTAGGTAGGCAGAGAACTTGGGTATTAGAGAATTCAGCCGCCGACCCGACTACTGGAACCTGGGTTGACAAGGGCCGAATCTTTAGCTCGCCCGAAGACTATTGGGCTATTGACGGTACCGTGTTAGAGCAGAATGACAAACGCTATTTTATCTGGTCTGGACATAATGGAATAGACGCCATTCAGCGCCTCTACATCTCAGAAATGAGCAACCCCTGGACGCTAATAGGACCGCGGGTTGAGCTCTCACACCCCGAGCACGCCTGGGAAAATGCAGGCCCACCTTACGTAAACGAAGGGCCAGAAATTCTGAAACACGGCAATAAAATTTTCTTGGTGTATTCAGCCAGCTTTTGCGGCACCGATCAGTACGCATTAGGCTTGCTCGCTGCTGATGCTACTGCCGACCCCATGCTACTCGCGTCGTGGAGCAAGTCTGATAAGCCTGTCTTTTCGCAAAGTCCGGCCAACCGGGCGTATGCCACTGGGCATAATTCTTTCTTCAAATCCAAGGATGGGCAAGAGGACTGGATTATCTACCATGCCAATTCTAACCCCAATGAGGGCTGTATAGAGAAGCGGAACCCGCGCATGCAAAAGTTCTCCTGGAATGCAGATGGTACGCCCAATTTCGGTGTGCCAGCTGCAATTAGCTCGCCGCTTGCCAAACCAAGTGGTGAGTAGTACATCACCTAAATACTAGAGCTCTTCTCTTAAAACCACCGACTATGTCTGAAGACCTACTTATATCCATGCAATCGCCCATCAAGGGTGGCCAACTGCGCCGCCTATTTCAGCTTAAAGCCTTGCTTTTTGTGTTACTAGGGTGGCCTAGCGAAAAGGTTTATGCACTCCAGGGCTTTACAGGCGTGCACGATCCTTCCACCATTGTGAAAGAGGGTAACAAATACTGGATTTTTGCCACCGGGCGAGGCATTTACAGCATGTACTCAACTGACTTGGTGAACTGGACCCCTGGACCCAGACCAGTCTTCGCTAACAACGCTTCTCCTAGCTGGATTACTACTAAAGTGCCAGGCTTTACGGGTGACTTTTGGGCCCCTGAGTGCATATTCATGAATGGGAAATATTACCTCTATTATTCCTGCTCAACGTTTGGCTCCAAGGTGTCGGCCATAGGTCTAGCCACTAATGTCACATTAGATCCGAGCAGCCCTAATTATAAATGGGAAGATCAGGGTGAGGTAGTCTCTACCAACGCCGGCAGCGACGTGAATGCTATTGACCCAGCAGTGTTCCGAGATTCTAATAACGACGTCTGGTTTACGTATGGCTCTTTCTTCGGAGGCATTCGTATTACCCAACTCAACGGCACTACGGGTAAGCCCTTGGGTAACACCACCTACGCCATAGCTAATGAAAACCCTGAGGCGGCCTACCTAACAAAAAATGGCAGCTATTACTACTTGTTTATAAACCGAGGAGCCTGCTGCAATGGAGTGAATAGCACTTATTACATCATAGTAGGTCGCTCTACTTCTCCCACTGGCCCTTTCTTAGATCAGAATGGTGTAAGCTTAAATAATGGGGGCGGGACCCTGGTGTTAAACGTCTCCGGTCGTTATGTGGGGCCCGGTCATACTGGCATTTTGGAGGAAGGAGGAGTAAGCTATTTCTCTCACCACTATTACGATGGGGAAGACAATGGGGCTCCTAAGCTAGGTTTGGCTAAGCTGACCTGGACCAGCACAGGGTGGCCTAGCGTGAGCCGCGATTGGGTGGCGGCGGGTCGCTATGAAATAAAGAACCAGAACAGTAACCTGATTTGGGACGCCTGGGGCTGCACGGGCGTGGCTGGGCAAATGGTGGCTCAGGGCACACCTGCGGGCCTTACTTGCCAGCGTTGGGACTTCACTGCCTTGGGCGACGGAGAGTATAAAATTACCAATGCCATGGGTGGCCTAGCCGCCAACGTGGCTGGCTGCTCGGCCGCAGCTGGGGCTAAGCTGCAGCTGGATACGTACAGCGGCACCTCTTGCCAGCGCTTTACCATTGACCGGGCCAATGACGGGACACTGGTATTTGCGTCGGTAAATGGCAACCGAGTGGTAGAAGTGCCGAATGCCTCAACTACAGTGGGGCAGCAACTGGGCCTCTGGGATTACAACGGCTGCGCGTGTCAGCGCTGGTCGCTTACCAACGTGGGCGTGCTGGCTAGTGCCAACCGTAAGGTGCTCTCGGGCGTGAGCGTATATCCGCAGCCAGCTTCTACGCGGGGATTCACAGTTGAATTGAGCAGCCCGAAAATAGGGGAGGCCACGCACATTGTGGTGACGGATCTGAAGGGCGCTACGGTGTACCGCCGGGAGTTCAGCAAACAACTCACAACCCTTACGGTGGACGCTATGCTGCCCCCGGGCGTGTACCAGGTGGAAGTGCGGCGCGGCAATTCAGCTACAAGGCAGAAACTAGTGATACTCTAGGCGTTTTGCTCGGGCGGTAGGTAAAAAGTAGGGTATGCTGGCAGGTAAATGGTAGGTAGTCGTATGGCAAATCGATTTAGCTAATGCGTAACAATAACACACAAACGATTGTGCATTTAGAAAATGATTTTCTACTTTACGCTCCGTTTCCGCAGTGTATCTAGCTCGTTAGATGAAGCTGCTATGGGTGTAAGGTGAAGACAGGTGCTCTAGGCCAGTACAGTAAACTGCGCGGCTGGCAACCCTTCATACACCTTCCGCATCCTTTAGCCGTTTTCGTCATTCCAACCATCTCCCATCAAAACCTCCCAATTCGCGTGCTCATGACCACTATTTCTCGTGCCGGCATCCGGACCAGCAGTGTCACTGGCCTAGCCAGCTTGCTCCTTCTCGTAGGTTGTAATCAGTCAAACACTACTGAACAGGCCGCCGGAACTTCCCAGACTACGACCGATTCAACCCAGAGCACTACTGGCACTACCGGCACGGCACCTAGTTCGGCTTCCTTTGGTAAAACTACCGATGGCACCGAGGTACAGCTATTCACCCTCGCCAATGCCCACGGTCTGAAAGTGAGCATTACCAATTACGGCGGCACCATTACCAGCCTGATGGTACCCGACAAGAGCGGTAAGCTGGGCGACGTAGTGCTCGGGTTTGATAACGTAAGCGGCTACCAGAGCCCCGAGTTCGTGAAGTCGGGCCCGTACTTTGGGGCGTTGATTGGGCGCTACGGCAACCGCATCAAGGGTGGCAAGTTCACGCTGGACGGCAAGCAGTACACGCTGGCCAAAAATAACGGCGAAAACACCCTGCATGGTGGTAAGAAGGGTTTTGACAAAGTGGTATGGCAGGCTGAGCCCGGCACTTCTGCCGATGGCCAGACCCTTAAACTTACTTACCTGAGCAAGGATGGGGAGGAGGGCTACCCCGGCAACCTGAACGTGACGGTAACCTACACGCTCACCAACGATGACGCGCTGAAGATTGACTACTCGGCTACCACCGATAAGGCTACGCCCGTCAACCTGACCAACCACGCCTACTTCAACCTGGCCCTAGGCCAGAAGCCCGACATCCTGGGCCACGAGGTAACTATTGCCGCCGACCGCTACAACGTAGTAGATGCCGGCCTGATTCCGACGGGTGAGCTGAAGGCGGTGAAGGGTACGCCCTTCGATTTCACCACGGCGCACACCATCGGGGAGCGGATTGCGCAGGTGCCCGGTGGCTACGACCATAACTGGATCCTGAACCAGACCAGCGGCATGCACACCGCCGCCACCGTGTACGAGCCCACCACGGGCCGCACTATGGAAGTGCGCACCACTGAGCCCGGCCTGCAGTTTTACACCGGCAACTTCCTCGATGGTACCCTCAAAGGCAAGAACGGCCTGACCTATGGCAAGCACGCTGCCTTCTGCATGGAGACCCAGCACTTCCCCGACTCGCCCAACCAGCCTAGCTTCCCGACCACCATTCTGAAGCCCGGCCAGACGCTGCAGTCGACTACTACTTATCAGTTCGGAGTGCGCAAATAGGGCACTCTAGCAAACAACCGTTGGCCCGGTGCGAAAGTATCGGGCCACATTTTCCCGAATACCTCACCATGGATTCATCATACGTCATTGGCATCGACTACGGCACCGACTCTGTACGGGCCCTGCTAGTAGATGCCCGCACGGGCGCTGAAGTAGCCCAAGCCGTGCACAACTACGCCCGCTGGAAAGAGCAGCGCTACTGCAACGCGGCAAAAAACCAATTCCGCCAGCACCCCCTCGACCACATTGAGGGCCTGGAGGCCACGGTGCGCCGCGTAGCCCAGAATGTACCCGCCGCGCAAATCGTAGGCCTAGCCATTGACACCACCGGCTCTACACCGGGCCCCGTTGATGAAAACGGCGTAGCGCTGGCGCTGAAGCCGGGCTTCGAGGAGAACCCCAACGCCATGTTTGTGCTGTGGAAGGACCATACGGCCCTGCCCGAGGCTGCTGAAATCAATGAGAAAGCCCGCACCTGGGGCGGGGAAGATTTCACCCAGTTCGAGGGTGGCATCTACTCCTCGGAGTGGTTCTGGGCCAAGATTGCCCACGTAGTGCGCGAAGATGAAGCCGTAGCCAACGCCGCCCATTCCTGGATGGAGCACTGCGACTGGCTCACGCTGCTACTTACCGGCGGCGACCTGGCCACGTTCAAGCGCAGCCGCTGCGCCGCGGGCCACAAGGCCATGTGGCATGAGAACTGGGGCGGGCTACCCTCCGAAGACTTCCTGACGCTAGTGGAGCCCAAACTGGGTGGCCTACGCGAGCGGCTGTTCCAGGAAACTTACACCGCCGACGAAGTAGCCGGACATCTTTCCGAGGAATGGGCTCAGCGCCTAGGTCTGACCACGAACACCGTAGTAGCCGTGGGCTCGTTTGATGCGCACGCCGGTGCCGTGGCGGGTGAAATAGAAGCCTACTCCATGGTGAAAGTAATGGGCACTTCTACCTGCGACATCGTGGTAGCGCCCATGCAGGAAGTAGGAGGGAAGCTGGTACCGGGCATTTGCGGCCAGGTAGATGGCTCCGTAATTCCGGGCATGCTAGGCCTAGAGGCCGGTCAGTCGGCGGTGGGCGACTTGCTGGCCTGGTTCCGGGGCGTGATTGAGTGGCCGCTGCGTACGTTGCTGCCCCAGTCGCAGGTGTTGAGCACGGAGCAGCAGCAGGCGTTGCGCGATGAGCTTAGCGACAAGATAATGGCCGAGCTGAATGTAGCCGCCGCTGCCATCGACCCCGAGGAAACGGCCGTGCTGGCCCTGGACTGGGTGAACGGCCGCCGGACTCCCGACGCCAACCAGGCGCTGAAGGGAGCCATCATGAATCTGACCATGGGTACCACTGCCCCACACATTTTTCGGGCCTTGGTGGAGGCCATCTGCTACGGCTCCAAGCAAATTGTGGAGCGCTTCGAGCAGGAAGGTATTCCAATCAAGCAAGTGATAGGCCTAGGCGGTGTCGCCAAGAAATCGGCCTTCATGATGCAGACCTTAGCCGACGTACTGAACCGCCCCATTAAAGTGGCTGAGTCGGATCAGGCGCCTGCTTTGGGGGCGGCCATGTACGCCGCAGTAGCCGCCGGCATTCACCCCGATGTGGTGACCGCGCAAAAGGCCATGGGCAACGGTTTTGCCGAGAGCTACGAGCCAAACCCCGCCCGTGTGGCCGACTACCAGCGCCGCTACGAGCAGTACCAGGCCTTCGGGCAGTATGTTGAACACGCTACCCAACTGCGGGCCGGAGAAGTAGCCGAAACTGAGTTGGTAAACCAAGCATGAGTCAATTTCAGGAATTAAAGCAGGCCTGCTACGCGGCCAACATGCAGCTGCCCGAGCTGGGGCTGGTCCTCTTCACCTTCGGTAATGCCAGCGTGGTGGACCGGGAGCGGCGCGTATTTGCCATCAAGCCCAGCGGCGTGCCGTACGCCACGCTCAAGCCCGAGGACATTGTTATCGTTGACTTCGCCAACAACATTGTAGAAGGCTCGAAGCGTCCGTCGTCGGATACCAAAACCCACGCCGTCCTCTACAGCCATTGGGAGCATATTGGTGGCATCGTGCACACGCACTCTACCTATGCCACGGCCTGGGCGCAAGCGCAACTGGATATCCCAATTTTGGGCACCACCCACGCCGACCACCTCACCGCCGACATCCCGTGCGCGCCGCCTATGTCGGACGATATGATTGCCGGCGACTACGAGCACCAGACCGGCTGGCAGATCATCAACGAGTTTCAGCGCCGGGGCCTCTCGCCCGAGGAAGTGGAGATGGTGCTGCTCAGCAACCACGCGCCCTTCACCTGGGGCAAAACCGTGGAGAAAGCCGTGTACCACAGTGCCGTGCTGGAAGAAGTAGCTCGTATGGCCTACCTCAGCTGCACCCTCCGCCCCGATGTGCCGCGCCTGAAAGAAGCCCTGATTCAAAAGCACTACGAGCGCAAGCACGGTGCAAATTCCTACTACGGACAAAGCTGAAGTAGGACCTAATTCCCCTCCTCAGATGATTCCGCGCATCAAGCGGAGGGGAGTAGAGTGTGGTTGACTGGCCTAGAATGGCTGCTCTCGCCCGTCATGTCGAGCTTGTCGAGACATCTCGCTCGAATCGTTGAGATAGTCTGACAACGTCAGCACGCGAGATGTCTCGACAAGCTCGACATGACGGTCATCTAGGCCAGTTGAACCTAGTTGAACACATACACTAGCACACCCCAAGCCTACCTTCCAACTTTTCACAATCGATTTTCTAAACCTCTTCAAGGGTTTCCACCTCCGATATCATGATTGACATTTCGCACTACGAAGCCTGGTTCATCACCGGCAGCCAGCACCTCTACGGCCCCGAAACCCTGGAGCAAGTAGCCCAGCACTCTCAGCAGATTGCCGAAGCCCTAGGCCAGGCGTTGCCCATTAAAATAGTGTACAAGGATGTGCTGACCGGCCCCGATGGCATTACCAAGCTGGTGCAGGAAGCCAACACCACGCCGAACTGCGTGGGCCTGATTGCCTGGATGCACACCTTCTCGCCGGCCAAAATGTGGATCAACGGCCTGAAGATTCTGCAGAAACCCCTGGCGCACTTGCACACCCAATTCAACCGCGACATTCCGTGGGGCGACATCGACATGGATTTCATGAACACCAACCAGTCGGCGCACGGCGACCGGGAGTTTGGGTTCATTGGCGCCCGCATGCGCTTGAAGCGCAAAGTAGTGGTAGGCCACTGGCAGAGCGCCGATGTGCACGAGCGCCTCAGCATCTGGGCCCGCGCGGCCTGCGCCTGGGCCGACTGGCAGGGTGCCCGCATCATCCGCTTCGGCGACAACATGCGCTACGTAGCCGTAACTGAGGGCGACAAGGTAGAGGCCGAGCTGAAGTTTGGCTATTCCGTGAACACCTACGGCATCGGCGACCTGGTAGCCGTTATTAATGCCGTGAGCGACGAGCAGGTGAACGAGCTGCTGGCTACGTATGAACAGGAGTACGAGCTGGGCGAAACCCTACGCGAAGGCGGCAGCCAGCGCGAGTCTCTGCGTGAGGCCGCTAAAATTGAGGTGGGCATGCGCAAGTTTCTGCAAGACACCAAGGCCATCGGCTTCACCGATACCTTCGAGGACCTGCACGGGATAGCCCAGCTGCCCGGCATTGCCACTCAGCGCCTGATGGCCGAAGGCTACGGCTTCGGTGGCGAAGGCGATTGGAAAACCTCGGCCCTAGTGCGTGCCATGAAGGTGATGGGCAGTGGCCTACCCGGCGGCAACTCCTTCATGGAAGACTATACCTACCACTTCCAGCCCGGCAACGAGCAGGTGCTCGGCTCGCATATGCTGGAAATTTGCCCCACCATCGCCGAAGGCAAGGCGAAAGTAGAAGTGCACCCCCTGGGCATTGGCGGCAAAGCCGATCCGGCCCGCTTGGTGTTCAACTGCCCCGCCGGTCCGGCCCTGAACGCCACTATCGTGGACCTAGGCCACCGCTTCCGGTTGGTGGTGAATGAAGTGGAAGCTGTGGCACCGGAGCAGGACCTGCCCAAGCTGCCCGTGGCCCGCGTGCTCTGGAAAGTGAAGCCCAGCCTGAGCGTGGGCGCTGCCGCCTGGATTTACGCCGGCGGTGCGCACCACACCGGCTACAGCCAGAACCTGACCGCCGAGTACCTCGAGGACTTCGCGGAAATGGCCGGCATTGAGTACGTCATCATCGACGACGAAACCAAGCTGCGCACTTTCAAGAACGAGCTGCGCTACAACGACGTGGCCTTTAGCCAGCGCTAAGAGTCGCTACTACATCCAGTAAGAGTGGGGAAGCTGGGATTCAGCGGTGTCTCCCGCGTGTGCTGTGCAGCTGCAAAGGCATGGCATAACAAGCGCGGGAGGCATTGCTGATGCTCCTTACTCATTCGGCCCTCCCCGAGCTGTGAAATACACCTCGGCGGGTTGGCTATTGCCTATACAATCGAGCCTACTGCTCTCCCACAAGTACCTTCTGAAGTCCCACCCTTCGCATGCAAAACGCCTTTAATACGCTAGATCTGGCGGTTTTTCTAGTCTACATCCTGGGCGTATCGGCCTACGGGTTTTACGTCTATAAGCGCAAGCAAAAAGCGCAGATGGACACCAAAGATTACTTCCTGGCGGAAGGCTCCCTGACATGGTGGGCCATTGGGGCGTCCATGATTGCCTCCAACATCTCGGCCGAGCAGTTTATTGGCATGTCGGGCAACGGGTTTCAGGTGGGCGTGGCGGTAGCGGCCTACGAGTGGGTAGCGGCCATTGTGCTCATCATCGTGGCGGTGTTCTTCATGCCGATTTACCTCAAGCAGAAGATTTACACCATGCCGCAGTTTCTGGAGCAGCGCTACAATGCTGCCCTGAGCCTGATCATGAGTATTTTCTGGCTGTTCCTGTACGTTCTGGTGAACCTGACCTCCATTCTCTACCTCGGGGCGCTGGCTATCAGCAACCTGGTGGGCGGGGGCGAAAGCTTCCACCTGATTATGGTGGCGCTGGCGGTGTTTGCCCTCATCATTACCCTAGGCGGGATGAAAGTAGTGGGCTACACCGATGTGGTGCAGGTAACCGTGCTCATTGTGGGTGGCCTAGCCACTACCTACCTGGCCCTGACGCTGGTAAGTGAGAAGTTCGGGCTCGGGCACGATGCGCTGGCCGGCTTCAATGCCATGATGAACGATGCCGGTGACCACTTCCACATGATCTTTGAGAAGCCCACGGCCAACACGCCGCAGGTTGATGTTAATAAATACCTGATGGTGCCGGGCATTGCCATGTACGCCGCCGGCCAGTGGATTGTAAACCTGAACTATTGGGGCTGCAATCAGTACATCACCCAGCGCGCCCTAGGCGCCGACCTGCACACGGCCCGCACGGGTATCCTGTTCGCGGGTATGCTCAAGCTCCTGATGCCCGTGATTGTGATGCTGCCCGGTATTGCCGCCTACGTGCTGCACAAAAACGGCAGCCTGCAGGCCGAAATGGCCTCCACGGGCGCTTTCAACGCCGACAACGCGTATTCCGCTATTCTCACCTTTTTGCCCAATGGCCTGAAAGGTCTTTCGCTGGCTGCTCTCACGGCCGCCATTGTGGCCTCGCTGGCCGGTAAGGCTAACTCCATCTCCACCATCTTCACCCTCGATATCTACAAGCGCTACATGCGCCCCGAGTCGGATGAGAAGCAGTTGGTATGGGTGGGTCGTCTGACGGTTTTCGCAGCCATGGTTCTGGCCATCATGCTGACCTGGAAAGACCTGTTGGGCATTGGCGGAGAGGGGGGCTTTACCTACATCCAGAAGTACACGGGCTTTATCTCGCCCGGTATTGTGGCAGTGTTCGTGCTAGGCCTGTTCTGGAAGCGCACCACCGCGCCGGCTGCTATTGCGGGCATCTTGTCGGGCTTTATCCTGTCGGTGTTCTTCAACAACTACGCCCCGGCGGTTTTCGGCAACGAAACGCTGTTCTACACGGCCTTCCCGAATGGCAAGGGCGGCTACGAGATTCCCTTCCTGATCTGCATGGGCCTCTCATTTGCCTTCACTTTCGTGCTGATGATTGCCATGAGCCTGGCCGGTCCGGTTATCAACCCGCGCTCCATTAACGTGGACGCCCGCATGTTCAAGGTAAGCCCGCAAACCCTGTCCCTGATTGTGGTTACGCTACTCATGATTACGGCCCTCTACGTCAAGTTTTGGTAGCCTACCGAGTGCGCTAGGCCACTCGCAGAAGTGGCCTAGAAACTAGTCTTATTGCCGGTGCTGCCCGGGCAGCACTTCTCACCATAACGGGAACATGCACACGAGTCATGTTCCCGTTTTTGGTTTCTACCCGCTCTGCTTTCCCCACCAAATACCCACAACCCATGAACACCATTTCTACTGCCGGCCCCACGTCAGGGGTCCCACGCCGCTTAGCGGCCACCAACCATCCCGCCAGCCGCTGCCTACGCCTGCTGGCTCTGCTGCTAGGCCTCCTTACGGGTCTCAGTTCCCGCGCTTATGCCCTACAAGGCAACGATAACTGTCACGACCCCTCCAGCATCGTTAAGGATGGCAACAAGTACTGGGTCTTCACCACGGGCACCGACATCTACGCCATGTATTCCTACGACCTGGTGAAGTGGGAATCGGGCCCTAGAACCGTGTTCAACGGCACCCGCCCCGCCTGGATTGCGGCCAAAGCGCCTAACTTCAAGGGCGACTACTGGGCGCCGGAGTGCATCTACCGCAACGGTAAGTTTTATCTCTATTACTCTCTAACCGACTCGTTCGGCTCCAACGTGTCGGCCATTGGCTTGGCTACCAACGTCACGCTGGACCCCGCCAGCCCCAACTACCAATGGGTAGACCAGGGGGAGGTAATTTCCAGCAACGCCAGCAGCGCCTTCAACGCCATCGACCCCGCCATCGTGACGGATGCCAGCGGCGGGCTCTGGATGAGCTTCGGCTCTTTCTTCAAGGGCATAGGCCTGATCAGGCTGGATGGTACCACCGGCAAACGATCGGGCACCAGCTTCAGCTGGCTGGCCGGCAACGTAGCCGCCGATGGCATAACGCGCAACAACAGCGGCAGCGAGGCGCCCTACATTGTGCGCAACGGCAGCTACTACTATCTGTTCATCAACAAGGGTGCGTGCTGCCAGGGGGCCAGCAGCACCTATTACATTCAGGTAGGCCGCTCCACCAGCATTACGGGGCCTTATCTAGACAAAAATGGGGTAGACCTCAACCGCAACGGGGGCACCACGCTCATTGCCACCAGCGGCAATTACGTGGGTCCGGGCCACGTAGGCCTGTTTCAGGAAGGAGGCGCCAACTACCTCACGCATCACTACTACGACGCCAACCAAAACGGCCGCGCCCGCCTGTGCGTGGGCAACATGGGCTGGGACGGCGCCAACTGGCCCTTCATTACCCGCGACTGGGTGGCGGCGGGCCGCTACACGCTTACCAACCAAAACAGTGGCCTAGTGTGGGATGCCTGGGGCTGCACCGGCGCTTCGGGCCAGATCATTGCGCAGGGCACCCCGGCCGGCCTCACGTGCCAGCAGTGGAACCTCACGCCCGTAGGCAATGGCGAGTACAAGATTACATCGGCCGTCGGGACAGGCCTAGCGGCCGACGTGTACGGCAACAGCCCCAACAACGGGGCGGCCCTGCAGCTGTACGCCTACAATGGGGCCGCAAACCAACGTTTTAAGATTGAGCGCGCCAGCGGTGGTTCCTACGTGTTGTCGTCGGTGAATGGAAACCGGGTGGTAGAAGTACCTGGCTGCTCAACCACAGCCGGCGTACAACTGGCCCTCTACGACTACCTGGGCAATAATTGCCAGAAATGGGCCATTGCGCCGCCCACCGCAAACCGGGTGCTTGCTGCGCGGCCCGCCAGTACGGCGCAGTTCAGCCTCTATCCAAACCCAAGCGCCCGGGGTAATTTCACCATGTCACTTGGCCCGCAGATGCAAGGTACTGTTGTGCACGTAGTGCTGACGGACATGCAGGGTCGCCGCGTATATGCGCTTACTAGCTCAGGCAAAACCGCGCTTCCTATAAATGCCAACGTGCAAACAGGCTTGTACCTACTGCAAGTTAGTGACGCTAATGGGACTTACACCCAAAAAGTAGTGGTGCAATAAGCACTAGAGTAAGAAAGCAGTACAGGTCAAAAGGGCTGCGAATATCAGACCATTCGCAGCCCTTTTTACCTAATAGAGACTTGTTCATCATGCTATCAACTACACTCTCACGGCTAGTTACGGCTACGATACTCGTATGCGGAGCTGCCTGCATGCCAGCGGCGGCCCAGAAAGCCCCCGCCAAACCCGACTTTCACCAGTGGGCTCTTACGCCGCCCATGGGCTGGAACAGCTGGGACTGCTACGGCCCCACCGTGACCGAGGCTGAGGTGAAGGCCAACGCCGATTACATGGCCCAACACCTCAAAAGCAGCGGCTGGGAGTACGTGGTAGTCGACATTCGGTGGTACGTGAGCAACGACACCGCCCACGGCTACAACGAGAAAAACCCCGAGTGGAATATTGATGCGTACGGCCGCTTTGTGCCTGCCCCAAACCGCTTTCCGTCGTCGGCAGGAGGAAAGGGCTTCAAGCCGCTGGCCGATTACATGCACGCCAAGGGCCTGAAGTTTGGCATCCATATCATGCGCGGGGTGCCGGTAATAGCGGTGCAGCGCAAACTGCCCATTCTTGGAAGTAAAGCCACCGCGGCCGACATCTACTCCAAGGAAGGACAAGCCGGCTGGCTGCACGATATGTACACCGTAGTAGCGGGTAGGCCAGGGGCGCAGGAGTACTACAACTCCCTGTTCAAGCTCTACGCTAGTTGGGGCGTTGATTTCGTGAAGGTCGATGATTTGTCGTCGCCGTATCATAAGCCAGAGGTGGAAATGATTCGAAAGGCCATTGACCTCTCCGGACGCAAGATTGTGCTGAGCACTTCGCCCGGCGAGACGCCCATTGCCGAAGCCAAGCACGTGCAGGCCCACGCCAATATGTGGCGCACCGTCGGCGACTTCTGGGACAGTTGGGAGCAACTGAAGGAGCACTTTGAGGTGTGCAACCGCTGGTCGCCCTACATCCGGCCGGGTGCTTTTCCTGATGCCGATATGTTGCCGTTGGGCCGCCTGGGCATCCGGGCGGAGCGCGGCGACGACCGCATGACCCGCTTCACCCACGACGAGCAGTATACGCTCATGAGCCTGTGGAGCATCTTCCGCTCCCCGCTTATGTTCGGCGGCGACTTACCCAGCAATGATGCCTTTACGCTCTCCTTGCTCACCAACCAGGACGTGCTGGCCGTGCACCATAACAGCACCAACAACCGCCAGCTTTTCCGCAAGGATAACCTCATTGCCTGGACCGCCGACGACCCCAAAACCGGCGACAAGTTCCTTGCCCTGTTTAACGCCCAAGACCAAGAGCTAGCCCCCGCCAGCGAAGCCGCCTGGGCCAGCACCATCATCACCCGCCAAACGCCCGGCCAGAGCCAAGCACTAGACGTGGATATTACCGGTGCCACCAAGCTCTACCTCAACGTGCGCGACGGCGGCGACGACATTGCCTGGGACCACGCTGATTGGCTGAACCCCGTGCTCACCAATGGCAGCAAAACGGTTCAATTAAGCACGTTGCCCTGGAAATCCGCCTCGGCGGGATGGGGCAATGTTACAGCCGACAAAAGCGTATCGGGAGCGGAGTTGATGGTGGCTGGCAAGAAGTACGAGCGCGGCATTGGTACCCATTCCAACTCCATGATTGAGTACGACCTGCCCGCTGGCTACACCCGCTTCCAAGCCACCGCTGGCCTCGATAATGCTGGAGCAGTGCAGAATACCGGAGGCACATTACAGTTTCTAGTGTACACCAAGAACCCATACCTGCCCATGCCCGCTGACTCAGCTAAAGTGCTCGTCAGTTTTACTCAGCTAGGCCTGTCGGGCCCGTGCACCGTCCGCGACCTGTGGGCAGGAAAAGAACTAGGCCAGGTCACCGGCGAGTTTGCCCCTTATGTACGCCGGCACGGAGCTAAGTTGTACCGCATTTCCAGAGTCAAGAAGCAGTAGGCAAGCGCAACGTGCACTTTTCCTTTGTTAAAACTGATATTCACAAGGCCGTTAAGGTGTTGCCCTCACTCAAGCGCAATTTTGATGAGAAGCTAAACGAGTAAATAAGTAAGTCGATTTCTTACACATCCTCTGTTGCACTAAAAAGCCCCTGCTGAGTTAGCAGGGGCTTTTATAGTGTGCACACTTTAGGCCAGTTGGAGTTATGGACCTATCGTTTCTTCCGGAACGTGAGGTAGTCGAGGTAGTAGAGCACCTTCACCGACAAAGAGTTATTGTGCGGGGTGTTGATTGTATTATTGAAGTTATCGAAGTAGAGCGGCGTAGCCTGTTCTGCCAGCAGGTAAGTGGAGCCGGCGTTTTTCCAGACGATGCTGATCTGGGAACCGGGTGCAAACCACCACGAGTACACGGCGTCCACGTTGAAGGCGTTGTACGTGTTGTCGCGGTTGCGGCGGTAGTCCACCAGCGTCTCCTGACCGTTGGGGCCGAGTTGGGAGAAGTCGGCGTAGCGGACGTTGCTGGTGTAGTGCCGCGTACGCAGCGTGAACGACATGCGGTTGGTGAACGTGTAGGCCACTGATACAACGTTGGACACAGTAGACACGTCGCGGCGCCCGAGCACGACCTGGCCTAGGAAGGGCTCGTCGAGCGGCTCGCTGGTGCTCATGCCGCCGTTCACGTACCCAATCTGATTTTTGGCCAGGCTCCAGTCGAGGCTGTAGCGGAAGGTGAGGTGGTCGTTGACGCGGTAGCGGGGGTAAAAGCCGGCGCTGTACTGCATCCGCCGTGAGCGGGGCAGGCGCTCATCGAGGGCGTACACGCGCTGACCGAGATTCCAGCCGTAGGAAAACTTCTTGCGCGTATCAGCATTGACGAACACCACCAGGCCCGTGTTGCCAGGTACGCGCACGTAGTACTGGCCTAGCGGAAACGTGCGGGGCTCGTAGAAATCGTGGCTGACGGGGTTAATGTCGAAATCATAGCCAATCTGCAGGAAGCTTTTGGTGAAGGTGGTGTTGAAGCCGTGGTAAAAGCTCATTTTTTGGTAGCGCGTGGGCTGGTACAAAAGCGAGTGGCTAGCCTGAGCAAAGAAAGACATGTTGTTGACCTTCCAGAAGGGCTTATACTTGCGGTAGGCCACGTCCAGCGACTGTGTGATGTTGTTGTTACCGAATAGGATGCCTAGGTCGTTAGGATTGTAAGAGGCCGACTCGATACCGTGGTTCAGACCCCAAGTAAAGTTGCCGCTGATCTTGCCCACACCCAGCGTGTACTTGTAGCCATCCTGGTCGTCAATAGGCCTATCGGAGCCAAAGGCCGTGCCGCGCCGCCGCGAGTAAATCAGGCTGCCGTCCACGGCATAGGCGTTTTTCTTATTGGCAAAGCGGAACAGGCCGCCCGTCACGTTGGCGTCGTAGGTGCTGCCAGCGCGGGTTACGTTGGTGTTGATGAGCGAGACGTAGGAGTTGTTCTTCAGGCTTTGGTCCAGCACCATGATGTTATAGTTGCTGAAGGGCTGGGTTTTTACCTCCCGCTCCTTACCCGTTTCCGTGTCGCGCAGGGTGGCGTACACATCATTGCTGAGGGCATTGAAAAACCCGATACCTAGGCCACTCTTGGTGCGCCCCGATACTTTAGTAGCATTCAGCAAGCGGGTTTCGGCGGGGTTGCGCACCAGCTTTTCCGTGGCGCCCGGCTGCACCGCGTAGAAGCCCATGGGCGTGGCCCCCACCCGGCGAGAGTAGAACAGATTGCCTTTGTTGAACAACTCGGTTCCTTCCGTGAAAAACTGGCGGTTCTCGTTGAATTGCACCTCAAAAGGGGAGAGGTTCAGCACTTGGTTGTCGCTCTGCACCTGCCCGAAGTCGGGCACCAGGGTAGCATCCAGGGTAAAGCTCTCGTTGATGCCCCACTTCACGTCGGCGCCGCCGTTGAAGCTCGTGGTAGTGCGGCGCGTGCCCTCTGCATTCAGCGGGTTGTGGTTGACGTAGCTAGAAACGTAAGGCGTGAGTGAGAGGCGCAGGGGCGGCTTGATGTCGCGCACACCGCGCAGCTCACCCCACTGATTCACGAAGCCGCTGGTGGCGGGCTTCACCTCGTTCCAGAAGTAGGCAGCATTGTCGCGCTTGCGCTGACGCATGAAGTTCAGGCCCCACAGTTGCTCCGGAGCGTTGCTGAACCGGATAGCGGAGTACGGAATGCGCATCTCGGCCACCCAGTCGGTGCCGCGGAGGGAGGTGCTGCTTTCCCACACGGCATTCCAGTTGAAGTCCTCGCCGCCAGCAGGCGAGTAGCGCGAGTCGAGCTGCACGCCGCTGCTGGTCACAATGAAGCCGTAACCGTTTAGGTGGTCGTTATACGTATCCAAAAACACCCCGAAGAAATCGGAGTTGCCAGTGTTGTCGCGCGCAGTCAGCTCCCGCGGGATGGAGTCCAACGACACATCGTGCATAATGGCACCGATGTAGATACTGGCGTCGTCGTAGAGCACGCGCACTTCGGTCTTTTGCTTTTCCGGCACGCCGGGGTTGGGGCGTTGCTGCGTAAAGCCAGTGGCAATAGGCGCCTGCTGCCATATGGCTTCATCCAGCACCCCATCCAGCTTGATGGCTTCCGTGATGCGCAGGGTTTGCAGCTGCCGTTTAGGCGCCGCAGTTGAGGCTCCCGTGGTGGCTGGCGGTGTGGTCGGTGCCTGGGCTTGTGCTAGGCCTAGGCCTAGGCCACTGATAAGTCCAAGTATCACCAGGGTGAAACGCAGGATAGAAGTAGGATACATACGCCTAGAGGTGTGGGAGGGATGGATGGGGGAACCCAAAAATTTGGGCAAGGGGAGGCCTGGCAGCGGCTAAAGCCGCGCTGCGGGTGCAATACCGGAAGCTGGGGGAGTACTCGGTAAAAGGCTATTCGTTACAGCCGTCAGGGGGACAAAGTGAAAAATGCTGCACTGACTGGCCTAGCCACGAAATAGGGCACTACGCTGACCTGCAAATGGGCAGCTTGATACGCTTTGTAGAGTTGTGGAATAGGGTATCGGAGGTATAATCTGCTCTTAAAAAAGTGGGGCCTCCAGTTGCAGCTAGAGGCCCCGCAGGCGGCTTCACTTACTTCGCCTTCCTGATGTAAATGTTGCCGTTAAGTGTCTTCATCATAAACTCGGCGCCTCCGCCGTTGATTTTGCCGCTGGTCCAGCTATCCACGCTCACGCGGTAGGTGCCGTCTTTAGCAGTGCGGGTTACTTTGGGCGCGTTGTTGTCCACGGCCAGGTCGAAGTCGCTGTAGATTTCGCCGCGGTCTGATTTCAGCTTCATATTGGCCTTGGCTTTGGCGGGCAGGCTCACGTCAATCTTGCCGTTCACGCTGGAGAAAGCCATGGGCACACCGCTCGTAATGTCTTTAAAGTCGGTGATAATGTTGCCATTGACGGTGTTCAGCACCGCGGAGCCGGCTACATCTTCGAGCGTAATAGAGCCGTTGACGTTGGAGATTTCCAGCTCACCGGCCACGTTTTGCACCGAGATGTTGCCGTCGTTTACGGTACCAATCTGGAGGGAAAACTGCCGGGGTACTTTAATCACAAAATCCACCGGGTTCTGCCACGACTGCGTTTTGATATACACGTGGTTATCTTTTTCCTGGGCCGTCACGTCGAGGCCATTTACCCGCGAAATGCGGCGCATGCCACCGGGGCCGGGCTCATCAGAGGAGCTGGAGGCGCGACGGCCTTCGCGGTTGGCCACGTCAATGACTACTTCCTTGCCGCTGGTGCCCTCTACTTTAATGGAGCCGCCCACTAGTTTCAGGTGAAGCGTGCCGGGCTTACCGGGTGAGCTCAGGGCCACCGTGAGTTGTTCTTTACCTGCCTGTTGCGCCACGGTGGGCCGGACCCACGCCAGAGCGAGCAGGGTCAAGAGGGTTCTATAGAGGAGCTTGTTCATCGGATTTGCTGTTTGATGGTGACGTTGCCGTTGATGGTCTCGAAGCGGAAATCGGTTCCGCCCTTGCCCAAGCGCACGGCCGTCTCTTTGCTGAGTTTGTATTTGATATTCTGGCCATCGCGCTGCTGATTTTGCGTCACGCGGGCCGGGAGTATTTCGGCTTTGGGAAAGTCAGTGAACATCTCGCCATGCATGCTCTTGAAGTACAAGTCGCCGGATACGTTGGCGGGGTAGCTCACCAGAATGTTGCCGTTAATGGTGTGGTAGGAAGCCGCTTTAGTAGGTGCCACGGCGTAAGTCACATCTACATCGCCATTCACGGTATGGGCCACGGTGGCTTGCTGGGCATTTTTGATGGTGACGGGCCCATTCACGTTGCGGGCCTGCAAGGGGCCTGTTACGTCTTGCACCAGCATTTTGCCGCCGTTTACGGTGGAAGCGCGCACCTCCATACCGGCCGGTACTTTCACTACAAAATCAAATTGGTAGGAGTAGTGGGGGCGCTCATTGTTTTTCCAGTTGTCCTGGAAGCGGCCATTCCGCCGTTGGTCGCGGTTGGGGCGCGAGTCTTGGGGGCCAGCCACGTACAGCAGTACACTGTCGCCGTGCTGCTCAAAGCCGGGTTGGGCTTCTTTCTTGCCCTGCTCCAGCAAGTCGGCGTTGGGCGCTTTTATGGTCTTGGTGATTTCCACTACCACGGTTTTGCCGCTGTAGCCCTGCACCGTCACGGAGCCGAAGATGTTGTAGAGGGCCAGTGTGCTGCTGCCGGCGCTACCGGTGAGGGTAAATTCTTTGTTGATTTTCTCGGTGGCCTCGCGGTCCTGGGCTTTGAGGGAGCAGCTAGGCAGCCACAGAAGGGCCCAGATCAGGCTGAGTAGGAGGGGGCGTTTCATGGTAGGTCGAGGGAGTAGAGGGTTGGGGAGCCTGGTCATTCGACAAGGTCTCAATGCTTTGCTCGATTTTGTCTTTCACCTGCTTATTCAGGTTGTCCTGCTGGAGCAACTTGCGCAGGGGGCGCACCGAGCGGCGCTCCTGCAGGCGCACCATCACATCGGCCAGCGCCGATTGCACCAGGGGTGACTCCTGCAGGGGAAGGGAACGAACGAGGCCCTGGCGCACCATGGGGTCTTGGGAGAGCCCACTGAGTACCTCCAGCGAAGCGAGGCGCACGTTCACGTTCGGGTCTTGGTTGAGGGTGCTGAGCAGAGCCGCCACCACTCGTTCATTAGAGGGCGCCACCTCCTCGGCGTAGCTCACCGCCCGCAGGCGCTGCACGGCCGAGGGGTTATTTAGCAAGGCCAATACGTTGGTCTGGTGCACGTCATCCTCAGTAGGAGTAGGGGCACTGGCCGCGGATTGCTGTACGGCTAGCTCAGACGTCTCCGAACGGCCTTTCAATCCGTAGCCAGCCACTAGGCCTACCACCAACAGGGCGAGGCTGTAGGCCAGGCGCACCCCGTAGGCGGGCTGCCACCACTCGCGCACCCGCTCCAGCAGGCCACTCACCGACCAGCGTTGCTTGCGCTGCTCCTCCACCTGAAACTCGGCCAGCATAGAGTAGAAGCGGGGCCGCATCTGCTCGCTGGGGTCGGGTACGGGCAGCTCGCCCATGTTGGTCCAGAGGGCCCGCACCGTGGCCAGCTCCTGCTGGCAGCCGGGGCATTGGGTTAAGTGGGCTTCTACGGCTTGGTGCTGGGCAGCTGGTAACGTGCCCGCCAACCAATCCATCAGCTCCTCTTGCACACCCTCACAGTTCACGAACTTTGCTTCCATTTTCCAGTTTCAAATAAATATCCTTGAGTTGGCAGAGAGCCCGGTGCGCGCGCACCTTCACGGCTCCTACCGTCGTGTCGAGCAGCTGCGCTATCTGCTCGTATTTCAGCTCCTGAAAGCGGCTCAGCACGAGCACTTCCCGTTGGTCGGGGCTTAGCTTGGCCATGGCCCGGTGGAGCAGCTCCACATCCTGCGACTTCTGCAAACTGCCGTCGGCGGGGGTGCCGCCGGCAATCTTCTCGGCTAAGTCGGCCACGTCTTTGTGGTGGAGGGAGGGTTTGTCTTTCTTGGCGGCGTCGGCTAGCACGTTGCGCGCCAAGTGGTACATCCAGGTTCTGAACTCGCCCTCCCCGGTGAAGGTGTGGCGGTACTTCAGCATCCGGTAGAATACGTTCTGCACCAGATCCTCACTGGCCGTGGCGTTTCCGTTGGAGTGGTAGAAAAACGCAAACAGCGGCCGGTGGTAGCGCTCGAACAGCAGGCCCATCTTCTCGACCTGGCCGGCCTTCACTTGCAGCATGAGCGAGTTGTCAGTAAGCGAGTTCAAGCGTTTGGTCGGTGAGGTGTGGGAGCGTATTCGGCGGTGGAAACTTCGCCTTTTGGGTAAGGTTACAGCTTCCGGCGAAATATTTTTTTAGGTCTACCGCATAAAGCAAAACAGCTGCTTCAATTCACGCAGTATTAGCGGGAACTGAAGCAGCTGCATCGAAGAGTAAACCCGAAAGAATGTGCGCTAGGCCACTTGTTTAGCTGGCTTTGCGGTAGCGGCGGGGAGGGCCGCTAATATTCCAATAGCCGCGCCTAGGCCTGCCACCAGCGCAAACGACACCCGCAAGCTGGAAACCTCCGCAATGAAGCCTATAAGGGGTGGACCCAGCAGAAACCCAAAATACCCAATAGTAGAAACCATGGCCAGCGCCACGCCCGGCGAGACGGTGGTGGATTGCCCAGCGGCGCTGTAGGCCAGGGGCGTCACAGAGGCAATACCAAATCCTACCAGCAGAAACCCTACTACCGACGGCACAAACGCCGGCCATACCACGGCCGTGAGTAGGCCTAGCGCAATGAGGGCGCTGCTGATCTGCAGCATGCGGTTGGTGCCGAAGCGGTGCGTGAAATAGTCGGAGATGAAGCGTCCGAGGGCCATGGTGCTCATGCACGCCACGTAGCCGGCCGTAACCAGCGTAGCATCGGGGCGCACTACTTTCTGGAAGTATACGCCGCTCCAATCAAACATGCAGCCCTCGCAGAGCATCCCGCAAAACGCAATCAGCCCGATGCGCAAAAGGTAAGGCTCGGGGCGACGGAAACCGGAGCCGCCGGCTTCAGCGCCGGTATCCTGAGGCAAGGTGCGCTGGTGAGCCAACACCGTCAGCAATAGGCCTAACGCCATTACCAACAGGAAGTGCCGGAGCGGGGTTTGCTGCCACCGAATTAGCAAGGTGCCCAGCGCGCCGCCCAAAAAACCCGCTAGGCTCCAGAGCCCATGGAAAGAGGCCATAATGGGTTTACCGTAGGCCTGTTGCACGCCAATAGCCTGGGTATTCACGGATATGTTGAGCAGGTTACCGGCAAATCCGAACAGCACGAGGCTACCCGCCAAGCTCCAAAATCCCGGCGCCCACCCCAGCAGCGGCAAGAAGATGGCGTACAAACTGGTGGCCAGCACCACCACTATCCGGCTGCCGTAGGTATGCACCATCCACCCCGCCACAGGCAGGGCCAGCATAGAGCCCACCGGCAAGGCCAACAGCAACTGGCCTAGCTCGCCCTCACTGAGCCCTAACTTCAGACGAATATCCGGAATGCGGGAGGCCCAGGAAGCAAAGCACAACCCTGCTACAAAGAACAGAGCACTAACGGCTACGCGCCGCTGAGCAGGCGTAATTTCAGCCATAAGAATGCGGTAAATGAAACGGGGAGCCACAGTATGGCTCCCCGCTAGTACTATCAGTGTCAATGAAAAGTAACGTCATGCTAAGCTTGTCGAAGCATCTCTACCGCTTCAATGCTAGGCCAGTGATTAGCCAGAGGTAGAGATGCTTCGACAAGCTCAGCATGACGTTCTCTTAGATATTTATGAAAGAACCTCTTTCTTCTCGATGTCAGCGGGTTGGCCTTGCAGCACCCAGTTGGCCTGCTTCACCACGTTCTCAACTGTGAAGCCGAAGTACTCCAGCACAGCCTCACCGGGGCCCGACTCGCCGAAGCGGTTCATGGCAATGACGGTTCCTTCGTCGGTCACGTACTTGTGCCAGCCCATGGGCGAGCCGGCTTCCACGGCCACGCGCTTGCGCACATCGGAAGGAAGCACCTGCTGCTGGTAGGCCTTGTCCTGTTTCTCGAACAGCTCCCACGAAGGCAGGCTTACCACGCGGGTAGGCACGCCCTGCTGCTGGAGTTGATCTTGCGCCTGCATCACCAAGGCTACTTCTGAGCCGGTAGCCAGCAGAATCAGCTCGGGCTTGCCACCTTCGGCTTCGCTGAGGATGTAGCCACCCTTGGCCACACCTTCGCGGGCCGAGCCGTACTTCTCCTGATCGAGCGTGGGCAGCTTCTGGCGCGAAAGCACTAGCACCACCGGCGACTTCGGCGTGGTCATGGCAATGCGCCACGCTTCTACGGTCTCGTTGGCGTCGGCGGGGCGAATCACCACAATGTTCGGGATAGTGCGTAGGGCTGCTACTTGCTCTACCGGCTGGTGAGTTGGGCCATCCTCGCCCAGGCCAATGCTGTCGTGGGTGAACACGAACGTGGCCGCCGACTCAGCCAGGGCCGTGAGGCGGATGGCGCCGCGCATGTAGTCGGAGAAGGTGAGGAAGGTGCCACCGTAGGTGCGCACGCCGCCGTGCTGGGCCATACCGTTCATGGCCGCGCCCATGGCGTGCTCGCGCACCCCAAACCAAATGTTGTTGTGCTCATAAGCACCGGGCTGGAAGCTGGCGTCGCCGCCGGTGGGCATCTCGTTGGAGCTGGCCAAGTCGGCGGAGCCCCCGAACAGGAAGGGTACGCTTTTCTTGAGCGCAGTAAGCGCCTTGCCGGAAGCCTGGCGGGTAGCCATGGCCCCATCGGCGGGCGTGAAGACGGGCAGCGAGGCATCCCAGCCTGCGGGGAGCTCTCCCGCAAACGAGGCCCGGAACAGTTCCCACTCCGTTCCAAACTCCTTCTGGTATGCCTCTGATTTCTGCTGCCATTCGGCCTGAAGCTGAGCACCGCGCTGGCCGGCCTCGGCCAGGTGCGTGCGCACTTCTTCGGGTATTACAAACGTGGCCTCGGGGTCGAAGCCGAAGAACTCCTTCGCCTTCTTCACATTATCGGGGCCGAGGGGGGAGCCGTGCACCTTGCTGGTGCCTTCCTGCGGGCTGCCGTAGCCGATAATGGTTTTCACGGAGATGATGGAAGGTCGCTCAGTTTCCTGCTGGGCTGCTTTAATAGCTGCCTCAATGCCGTCGAGGTCGTTGCCGTCCATCACGCGCTGAGTGTGCCAGCCGTAGGCCTCAAACCGGGCTAGTGCATCCTCGGTGTAGGCCAGGCTAGTGGGCCCGTCGAGGCTGATGTCGTTGTCGTCGTAGAGGTAAATGAGCTTGCCCAGCTTCAGGTGGCCGGCTAAAGAAGCTGCTTCCGAGGCAATGCCTTCCATCAGGTCACCATCACTCACAATAGAGTAAGTGTAGTGGTCCATCAGCTCGTGGCCGGGCTTGTTGTACACGGCCCCAATGTGCGCCTCGGCCATAGCCATGCCCACTCCATTTGCAAAGCCCTGGCCTAGGGGGCCGGTGGTTACCTCCACGCCGGGCGTCAGGTTCGACTCAGGGTGGCCGGGCGTTTTGGAGTGCAACTGCCGGAAAGCCTTCAGGTCGTCCAGCGACAAATCGTAGCCGTAGAGGTGCAGGAGGCTATACAACAGCGCCGAGCCATGGCCCGCCGACAGCACAAATCGGTCGCGGTTAGGCCAGGTGGGGTCTTGAGGGTTGAAGCGCAGGAAGCGTGAGAACAGCACGTATGCCATCGGGGCGGCACCCATGGGGAGGCCCGGGTGACCTGAGTTGGCGGCCTGTACCATATCCACCGACAGCAGACGGATGGTGTTCACACTCAATTCAGCGAGAGAAGGATTCGGCTTGGTCACGAGACGTTATAAATAAGGTGGGAAAGATGCTAAGCTACGGCTTCACAAGGCCCTAGGCCATCTTTCAAATTGCCTGTATACGAGAAAAAGGACCGGAAACGATACCGAAATCGACGCCGGTAGGAGTCACTGCCTTTCCGGGCTAGAAAGGTAACACAGTCACTTATAAAACACAAACGATTGTGTGAAATAATAGACTAGTACAGCCATTACGGCTGCACTACGGGCCAACCGGCCGCATCCCACGCGAGCCGTTCAATGCGCAATTTTGAATGCCCTTTGTCGGCGGCATCGTACCCGTGAAAAACCAGGTAGTCGGCCTTATCAAAAGTGTACACCGAGTTGTGGCCTAGCCCGAACCAGTTCTTGTCGCCGGCCAGCACCTCGGTGCCGCCACCCTGATCGAGGGCAACACCTGCTTTGTCAACGTACGGACCGGTGACGTTTTTTGAGCGGCCTACCATGATCTTGTACGTGCTCTGGGGGCCGCGGCAACAGTAGTCAAAGGAGGTAAACAGGTAGTAAAAGTCACCCTTCTTGAAAATGAAAGGCGCTTCAATGGCGCCATCGCCGGGCAGGGAGTCGTTGAGTTGGGGTGAGCGAGGGCGCTTGGCAATGGTACGCCACTGCTCAGGCTGGGCTGGCGCCTTCAGATCGGGCGTGAGCTTTACCAGCTTAATGCCCTCCCAAAAAGAGCCAAACGAGAGCCAGGGAGTACCTTTTTCGTCCCGAATGAGGTTGGGGTCAATGGCGTTCCACATGTCACGCCCCGGCACCGATTGAATCACCCGCCCATGATCCACCCACTTGAAGTCTTTCGACTTGGGGTCGAGGGTTTTATTGGTAGCTAGGCCTATGCAGGAAGTGTTTTTGCCAAACGCCGAGATGGAGTAAAACAACGAGTATACCCCGTTGTGATAAGAGATATCGGGCGCCCAGATGTGGTTGCCTTTAAAGCCTGGCACCGCCTGTGTTGCCCAAGTGGGCGCCGTGGCAAATATGGGCTGCTCCCGCGTCCAGTTCTTTCGGTCCTTCGACGACCATACGGCAATACCCGGGCCGGTGCAGAACATATAGTACGTGCCATTCTGCTGAGCCATTACCGGGTCGTGAGCCGGGATGAGAGCGGGCACAGTCTGGGCCGAGGAACCGAGGTGGCCTAGCAGGAACGCTAGCACCAGAAACCGCTTTAGGAAGATGGAATACATAAACGATTGTGTAATCTTGGCGGAAATTTCTTGCTGTTTAGCGGCCTAAAAAATTGCGGCAATTTGGCTAGCAGCTTCTTGGTCTGACCAGTAAACATTGGGCACTGCTAGCATACCACCACACTGACCGTCATGCTGAGCGCGGTGTCGAAGCACCTTGACCGCTTCGTAGCAACAGGCCTAGGCAGTAGTTAGCCAGAGGCAAGATGCTTCGACCTTGCTCAGCATGACGTGTAAGTGGTCGTTCTAGGCCACCTACTTGGCCGCCTTCACGCCTTCAGTGGTCATCACCACGCGCTTCATCGTGCCATCCTTATTGTAGTACAGTTGGTCGATGCACACGGAGCGCCGGAAGCTGCCGCCATCAGTCGGGATGCTGCCATTGTGGTAAATGAAGTACGACTGTCCTTTGAAGTCGATGATAGCCTGGTGGTTGGTGTTGGAGTTGCCCGCTACCTCGTTCAGAATGCCCTTAAATTCCCAGGGACCCTCGATGCTGCGGCTCATGGCGTAGGCAATCTTCTCCGGAAACTGGTAAGCGTAGCTCAGGTAGTACCAGCCGTTGTGCTTGTGAATCCAAGGGGCTTCCGTGAACTTGGGCAGGGTAGTCACCTTGTTGATAGGTCCATCCAGCTCCGTCATGTTGGGCTTCAGCTTGGCCCAGTAGCAGTTGGTATTGCCCCAGTACAGGTAAGCCTGTCCCTTGTCGTCGATGTAAACGGTTGGGTCAATGTCGTCCCAGGAGATGGGGCTCTCCGTCATGTTATTGGTGATGATGGCCGAGCCACGGGCATCTTTGAACGGCCCCGTGGGGCTATCCGACACGGCCACACCAATAGACTTACCCGGAATCGAGCCGTGCTCTACGGCCACGTACCAGTAGAATTTGCCGTTGCGTTCAATCACCTGCGAGGCCCAGGCATCGCCTTTAGCCCAGGAAAAGGCCTTCACGCTCAGTGGCGAGGGGTGCTCCTTCCAGTTAACCATGTCGGTGGAGGAGTAGCAAAGCCAGTCGTTCATCACGTAGCGCTCCTGCCGGGCCGGCGCTTCGTCGTGGCCCGTGTAGAGGTACACGGTGCCCTTGTACACCATGGCAGCGGGGTCGGCGGTGTACTTGTCCTTGATGATGGGGTTACCCACCTTGGGCTCCGGCAGGGCCTGCCCCAGCGCCGCTGTGGGCGCCAGGGTAGGAGTAGTTACCGCCAATGCTAGGCCAGTCAGCAGGGTGCGCGTAGCGGGCAGCAGAGAGAAGTTCATCGTCATGTCGGCGGCTGATTAACGCTTGCCCGGAATGCGCAGCACCGTGAACGAGTTCGGGGCCAGCGTGTAGGTCACGTTCGAGGACTTCACCTTGAACGATTCGTCCTTGGGGGCAATGTTCATGGGCTGCTCTAAGCTGTTCACGGCATTCAGGTCGTTGCTGGCCAGCACGGTGGCTTTACCGGCTTTGCCCAGCTTCTTCACGCCCTGTAGGTTGATGGTAACCGGACGTGCCGCCGTGGAGTAGTTCACCAGCTTCACAATGATTTCGCCGGTTTTATCGTCGGCCGTGGCGCTGCTGAACAGGTTGCCCTCCCCATTTTTGGCATTGCCACCGCGCTGCACGGGCAGCATGGTGGTGCCAGGGTTGGTGGAGTACATCTTCTGCACGTAGTAGTTCGGCGTGCCGTACGCTTTCAGGTTGTCAAACCAGATCATATCGGGCGTCCATTGCCAGGCATCCACGTGGGCAAACAGTGGGGCGTAAGAAGCCATTACTACCTTATCGGCGTTGCGCTCTAGGCCAGTCATGAAGGCCGCTTCCGAGATGGCGCAGTCCCAGCTGTTCTTGTTGTCGGGGCTACCGATAGCTACGCTCTGGGCAGCGTACTCGCCGGCGAAGATCTTAGAGCCGGTGGTGGGGTAGTTGTCGTAGCGGCCCACGTTCTGGCGGAACCATTCTGGCTTGGCGTAGTAGTGCTCGTCAATCACCTCGGCGTTCAGCTCGCGCAGGCGTTGGGTAGCCTTAGTGAACAGGTCGCCGTCGGGGCTCGGGCCCGCGCTGGATACGATGTTCATCTTGGGGTACTTCGCCTTAATGGCTTTCATAAACGGCTCGTAGCGCTCCAGGTACTGAGGGCCCCATTGCTCGTTGCCAATGCCGATGTACTTTAGGTTGAACGGTGCGGCGTGACCCATGGCTACGCGCTTGGCGCCCCAGGGGCTGCTGGCGGAGCCGTTGGCAAACTCAATCAAATCCAGGGCATCCTGAATGAAGGTTTCCAGCGTTGGGTCGTCGTCTTCGTGGTTGTGCGACGAGCCAGTATTCGGGCCACTAGCTGCTACCCCCGAAACGGGGGCCAGCTCGGCGGAGTTGAACTGGCAGGCCATACCCACATTCAGAATCGGCACGGGCTCGGCGCCAATGTCTTCGGAAAGCTGGAAATACTCAAAAAATCCCAGACCAAACGACTGGTAGTAGTCGGGGGTAGAGCGGTGCTTGAACTCCATGTTCCAGCGGTTTACCAGCGGCACGCGGTTGGCCACGTCGCCGATAGTTTCTTTCCACTGGTATCGCTCCGTGAGGTTGCGGCCCTCCACAATGCAGCCACCGGGGAAGCGCAGGAAGCCGGGGTTCATGTCCTTGAGCAGCTGCACTAAATCGGTGCGCAGGCCATTCTCGCGGTTTTTGTAGGTATCCTTCGGAAACAGCGAAACCACGTCGATGTCGAGGGTGCCAGCTCCTTCCATGGTCAGCTTCAGGCGAGCCCGCTGGGCCGTACCCGACGACTTCAGCACCGCCGTGTACTTCTTCCACTCGCCCGTAAGGCCCGTTATGGTGGTCTGGGCTAGCACTTTACCCGAGGGGCCAGCTTCGGGGCCGCCCGCGCCGCGACCTTCCTCCTCCAAGGTCACATTCAGGCCGCTCACGCTGCCGGGGCCTTTGCGCAGGTACACCGAGAAGGTATACTCGCCGCCCTGTTTCACACCCATGCCCCGGAAGCCTTCATTGATAAAGCCCGCGTCGGGGCTAGCCGTGGTGGCCGTCATGCGCAGGAAATGGTTGTTCTGGGCGCTGATGGGCTGCTGGCTCGATACCGTGTAGGTGGAAAGCGCAGCCGCACCCCGGATACCGCGCCAACCAATCAGGTGCTCATCCAGCTCAAACGACTTGTTCTTCACCAACTCGGGGTACAAGCCACCATCGGCGGCAAAGTTGATGTCCTCGAAGAAGAGGCCGTACATCGTTTTCTGAATGGGTGCGCCAGGCTTGTTCACCTGCACGGTGATGATATTGGCGGCGGTAGGGGCAGTCTGGGCAAAGGCAGCGCCTAAACCCAGCGTACCAAGGAAAGCTAGGCCAGTAACAAGCGGCGTAAGGCGGGTGGGAGAAGATGTGGGCATGGTGATAATGAAGTGAGCAAATGACACAGAAGTCGGAAAGGCAGGGAGTACAGCGCGATTCGCCTATGAATGAGATTTTCCAGGTTGGGGACACAGAAAATATGGTGAACCTACCTTCGTTTGGCACAATCGATTGTGTAAAGTAAACAGAAAATCAAATAAGTTGAAGGACATTTGAAAATAAAGGTCGAGTTCGGGGTGCAACTGTTCAGCTGCGCCAGTGTCCGTAAACCCTAGAATTCGGTTATAAATCAAATCCTGAATAGCTCAGAATGCGTTCTGACCCCAGATAGTTATATATTTACACAAAGCATTGTGCAGCATCCCGCAATATGGCTCCTCGAAAAAAGCAAGCACCCGAACAAAATACTACCACTCCCGTCTCTATGGCCGACCTGGCCCGGGAGCTGGGCGTGTCGATGACCACTATTTCGCGGGCGCTCAGCGACCATTATAGCATCGGGCCCGCCATGAAGCAGAAGGTGCTTAAGCTGGCCAAGAAGTATAACTACCAGCCCAACCGTTTGGCCTCGGCTCTGCGCAAAGGCAAAAGCCAGCTGCTGGGCATTGTGGTGCCCTATATCGAGGGGCGCTTCTTTCCCTCGGTGGTTCACGGCATTGAGTCGGCGGCCAGCAAAGCGGGGTACAACGTTATCATCTGCCAGTCGAATGAGGATGTAGCCCAGGAGCGCCGCAACCTCGATATTCTGCTCAGCGCGCAGGTAGCAGGCGTGCTGGTTTCCTTGTCGCGCACCACCCGCGACTTCCGGCACTTTGAGAAGCTACGCAGCCGTGGCCTACCGCTGGTATTTTTCGACCGTATTGTGGAGGGTGACAACGTGAATGCCGTGGTGCTCGACGACCAGGAGGGGGGCTACGTAGCGACGCGCCACCTAATTGAGCAAGGCTGCCGCCGCATTGCGCACATTGCCGGCCCCCAGCACCTGAACATCTATAAAAACCGCCGCCAGGGCTACCTCGATGCGCTCCGGGAAGCGGGCCTGCCCGAAGACGAGAGCCTGATTGTGTACACCGATATGGTACAAAGCCAGGCGGTAGATGCTATGCGCGAGCTGCTGGCCGCTCCTAACCGGCCAGATGGCGTGTTTGCCGCCGGCGACTACGGGGCCTTGGGCGCTCAACAGGAAGTGCAGCGACAAGGGCTGCGCGTGCCGCAAGACGTGGCCATTGCGGGCTTCAGCAACGAAACGTTCACCGTCGTGACGGAGCCCTCGCTTACCACCATCGACCAGCGCTGTGAGGAAATGGGGCAGGCCGCCGTACGGTTGCTGCTGGAACTGATTGAGGCCGATGGCCGACCCTTCGCGCCCCGCCAAGTGGCGTTGCGCCCCGAGCTGCTGGTGCGCAATTCCTCGGTGCGTAACTCCTCGGTGCGTAATTCTGCGGTGCGCCACCCCGAGCAAGAGCGCCTGGTAGAAGTAACTGCCAAGGCCCGCAAACTGGCGTAATGGGTAAAAGACACAAACTGCCTGGTTACTGACAGTGGCGGAGTGTATGCTAGGCCACTAGTTAAAAGAGGTGTATGCTGGACATTTCTGCGCCCAACAGTAAGCACGAGAAGTACGCTTTATCTCCAGCTAAAACTAACCGTGCGGTCGGCTCCGTATAGATTCCGAACTTCTCTCCGCATGCACTTGAACCGCATCTTTGCTTTCTCGCTTCTCGCAGGCACGCTAGGCGCCCTAGCCTCCTTCACCACTGCTCCCAAGTCCACGCGGACATATAGAGCTGATCTGGCCGTTGCACCCGCTGCCTTTGACCACTCCAGCTACGACCGGCTGCTGAAGAAGTATGTCAACGAAAAAGGGCAGGTAAACTACAAGGGACTAAAAGCGAATCAGAAGGAGTTCAATCAGTACCTGCAGCTGCTGAGCAAGAACCCGCCCACGGCCAGTTGGAGCAAGCCGGAGCAGATGGCCTACTGGATTAATGCCTACAATGCGTACACCATCCGCCTGATTTTGGACCACTACCCGGTGCAGAGCATCAAAGACATTGGCTCAAAAATTCAGATTCCGCTGGTGACCACGCCTTGGGCCTCGAAGTTCTTCACCATTGGGGGCAACAACATGAGCCTCGACGAGATTGAACACGGCACGCTGCGCAAAAAGTACAACGACCCGCGTATTCACTTCGCACTGGTGTGCGCTTCGGTTTCGTGCCCACGCCTGCGCAATGAGGCCTACACCGCCGCGCAGCTCGACCGCCAGCTCGACGACCAGGGCCGCGACTTCCTGAATAACCCGAGCAAAAACAAAGTCGGGAAGAGCGAGGCCCAACTTTCCAAGTATTTCGACTGGTACAAGAGCGACTGGACTGAGAACGGGCAGTCGGTGGCAAGCTGGGTAAACCGGTACTCCACCACCAAAATGGACCCCAACGCTAAGGTTACCTACCTCGACTACAACTGGAACCTCAACGGCCAATAGTCCTGGCAGAAGGGCTAACCCAACAGATGTACTGCCGCGCTAGGCCACTCCGCAACCTCGTTAGCGTTGCGGAGTGACCTAGCGTGTTTACTCTCCTCTAATTGTGCCGGCGCGCTCCGGCTACATGCGGCTAGCGGAGGCGTGGAAGGGGAGCCCGTTGTAGGTGCTGCATGGCTTTGGCGTAGCGGTGGCCTAGCAACCGAGCTGAGGCCGCATCAAAATGCAGTTGGTCGCCGCGGTCATGGGTGCCTTTGCTGCTGACATAGGTGTAGTGGCCTACGTCTTGCTTGAGCTGAACTAGGGCGTGGTTGATGCGCTTTAGGCTGGGGTTTGGATGCCGCTTGCCATCGGGGTCGGGCCCGGCAAGTTGGAAAGCGGGCAGCTCACCGGCCACGAAGGGCACGGTTGGTGCCTGCAAATCTTGACGGAAGCGGCCAATTAGGGTCTGCAGCTTCTGGCGGTATGCCGCGCTTTTCTCCGGCGTGCTGTCCGTCTCGCCTTGGTGCCAGATAATGCCGGCCAGCGTGCCCTGCTGCAAGGCAAGGCGGGTCCGGGCTAAGGCATCATCGTAGGGCTTCACCTGAGTGTCGGGGAAGTAGGCGCCGGGCTGCCACACATCAATGCCCGAGCCACCCACGGCGCACGGAATCAGACCGATAACCACGCTGGTGTCCAGCGCCGCCATATCGCGCCCAAACGTGAGGCCGGGGCCCACGCCTGCCGTCGGCTTGTCGAAGTGAACGGGGTCTTGGGCTAATTCCCATTGCCCATCTTTATTTAACCGCAGCACCCGCGGGGTTGGCACGGTATCCTGAGCCTCCACTAGGCCGCGCCCCGCCATATTCGACTGGCCTACGAGCAGGTACAACTGAAACTTCTCCTTGCGCGGGGGCGGCAGCTGCTGGGTGCGAGCCACAGGTAGCAAGCTCTGGGCCTGAGCCGATGCGGCAAGTACGGGTAACAGCAACAAGGCAAGAAGCGCAGAGTAGGTCATGGCTGCACGGACCGGCGGCGAAACTTGTACGGAGATGCGGCAAGCTAAGCTCCTGCCGATAGAGTTATTACTTACCGTCGTACTGTTGCGCCATCTGCCGGTAATACTCCTGCAGCACGTAAAAGGCTTTCTTCTTGGTACCCGTGCTGGAAATTAATCCTTTGCGGTTGAAGCCGTTCTGATACACCGGGTGCTGGCGGCGGGTAGCCCGGAAGTCTGCCAGAATCCAGGGCGTCATGCCGCGGAGGTTCTTGATGGTGCTCAGCATTTTCAGCTGATTCTGATAGAGCGCCTCCTGGTATTCCTCGCTCCAGCGCGTTTCGGCGTCGCCGTGGTAGCCGGCCAGAGCATCGCCCCCAAACTCACTAATCATCACGGGTTTGTTGTACTTGATGTCGAAGGTGTACTTGGTGATTTCGCTGGGGCTACCTCCCCAATACCAGCCGGCGTACTCATTGAAAGTAGTCAGGTCGAGAACTTCGCCCAGGGGGTCGTCCACGTGCACTACGTTATCGGGGGTGCGGTGCAGTTCCAGGGCCGCAGAAATCAGACGGGTGTCATCAAGAGCGCGGGCCTTGGTGGCCAGGTTGGTCATGAACTTCAGGCGCGGCTCCCCCAAAGGCGTCTCGTTGCCCACCGACCATACCACCACACTGGCGCGGTTCTTCCCCATTGAAATCAGGTCCGAGAGCTGCGTTTCCGCATTCTGGTAGGTGGCGGGGTTCTCCCAGGCTATGGTCCAGTACACGGGTACCTCCGCCCAAACCAGCAAGCCCATTTCATCGGCCAGCTTCAGCATTGTCTCATTGTGGGGGTAGTGGGCTAGGCGCACATAGTTACAGCCTAATTCTTTAGCCCACGTCAGGAGCATGCGCAGGTCGCCTTCGCCGCGGGCACGCCCTGGTATCAGGGGGTTCTCATCGTGAATTGAAATACCCCGCAGATACGTTGATTTCCCGTTCAGTAAAATATCAGCACCGCGCGTCTGAATGGTGCGGAAACCGATCTGGTCCTGCACCATATCGTTGCCGCTGCTGAGGGCCACGTTGTAAAGCTTAGGGCGTTGCGGCGACCATCGCACCAGCTTTTTGGCGGGCAGCCGGAAGGTGGCACGTCCTGCCGCATCAGTCTTCAAAGTTTGCTTGAGGCCTGCCTCACTGATGGTAAGCGTAACCGATTGATTAGCTAGGCCATTGCCCGCGAGCTGCACGTAGCCCGCCATAGTATTGGGGTCGTTTTTGGCTAGCTGTACTTTGTAGTCGGTGATATAAGTATTAGGCGTTTCGGCAATGAATACGTCGCGGGTAATACCGCCGTAGTTCCACCAATCGGTATTTATGGTGGGCACCTCGTTAGGGTGGCGCGTATTATCAGCCTTCACAACCACAAAATTGTCGCCGTTGGGGCTAAGCTGGCTGGTGATGTCGTATTGAATGGGCGTGAAGCCACCCTTGTGCATGCCCAGCTTCTTGCCATTCAAATAAATGTGCGACTCATAGTTGATGGCTCCGAAGTACAGGAAGTACCGCTTGCCTGCTTTAGGCGCGAGGTTGAAGCTTTTCTTGTACCAGATGGTGCCCTCGTAGTAGAGTAGCTTGGGGTCTTGGGAGTTCCAGTCGCCGGGCACCTGCAGCGCCGCCGATTTATCAAAGTCGTATTCAATCAGCTCCGGCTCCTGCTTGCTGCTGGGCTTCTGGTTGTCGTAGTAGCCCCCTTTGCCCGATTTCGATTGGTCGAAGGCCTCGCGGCGGTAGTCGTAAAACCCATTCTCATAAGGGTCGATGATGTAGTTCCAACTGCCGTTGAGGCTGAGCACGCGGCGCGCAGGCGCATTCTGCAGTAAGGGCGACTGAGCTTGTAGCCGCGGGGACGTGACGCCGCCAACCAGCAGCAACACAAGCAGGAGAGGTTTCAGCAGGGGATGGGATACCATTAAGCTAGCGGGTAAATAGGTAGAGCAGTGAGCAGATTTTCAGGGCGTAAAACAGACGGTCAAGATAGCAATAGGGCTGCTGCATAAAACAACGAGTGGCCTAGGCCTATACCCGCCTCACAGCCGCGGCCGCACGGCGGAGCGCCCCATGCACGATTTTGCTACGGCCGGCAGTTGCAATGTCTATAGCCCTGCCTGCGCCCGCCAAGTACGCCACACTTGCAGTGATGTGAGTAGGCCCACATTAGTTTATCTACGCAAACGTTTACGATATCCGGTTCCAATCTTCGGCCTGGCGAGCTGTTAGGCGGCTGAGTTGGGCAAAACGCGCCACCAACGGCCATTTGGCATTGCCTAAAATGCGTTAGCTTTACCAAGCTCGGCTACAATTCACACCACTCACCTTTCTGGTTGTAGCACACGAGTAGTCCATGAATTCAGTGAATCTTAAACGGCTTGCCCAAGAGCTCAACCTATCTATTGCCACGGTGTCGCGGGCGCTGCAGGACAGCTACGAGGTGTCGTCGCAGACGAAAGAACGGGTGCGGGCACTGGCCGCTGAGCTGAACTACGAGCCAAACGCCTACGCCAGCAGCTTGCGCCGCAACATCAGCAAAACCATTGGGGTAGTTATTCCGGAAGTCAACAACCACTTCTTTTCTCTGGCCATCAACGGCATTGAGGAAGTAGCGCGGCAGAGTGGCTACCACGTGCTGATTTACCTTACCCACGAGGACTACGAGCGGGAAGTAGCCATAACACAATACCTGATGGGTGGGCGGGTAGATGGCCTCCTGATATCGGTGGCCAGCGGAAGCCAGGAGTTTTCACACCTAGAGAAGCTCTACGCCAGTAAGCCGGCCATCGTGTTCTTCGACCGGGTGTGCGACGCAATCCAGACCGCCAACGTAACCACCAACGATTACGAAAGTGGCTACCTGGCCACTCAGCACCTGATTGAAGCGGGCTGTACCCGCGTGGCGCACCTATTGGTGTCGGGCAACCTCTCCATCGGGCGCATGCGGATGCAGGGGTACCAGGCCGCCCTGCAGGACGCCGGCATCGAGTTCGACGAAACGCTGGTGCTGGAAGGAGACGCCGATGATGAAACCAACACGGCGCTTATCACCGACATGCTCCGCAGCCGCCCCGATGTAGATGGCATCTTTGCCTCAGTAGAGCGGCTAGTGATTAGCAGCTACCAAGCCTGCCAGGCGCTCGGGCGGGCCATACCCCAAGACGTAAAGATTATCGGTTTCTCTAACCTGGGCGTAGCTTCCCTGTTGGCGCCATCCCTCACTACCATCACCCAGCCTGCGTATGAGATTGGGAAGGAGGCGGCTAATATTCTGCTCAAGGCCATTGAGAAAAAGAAAGTTATTCTGCCAAGCCAGAGCCTAGTGCTAAAATCCGAGCTGTTTCAGCGGAAGTCAACGGAGCCCTGCCGCTAGCGCTAGGCCACTAACGCCGCGCAGGGTACTGGCCTGGCAACGCCCCATTAGGTGCTCAAGAGCTTCTCCAGCCACTGCCGGGTTTCTAGGCCAGCGGCTTGCTCCACAATCAGGAGAAACTCTGAGGTGGAGGAAGTTTTGCGGGCCGCCGTGGTAGCCAGAATGGCCAGAAAGGAAGCATCTCCGAGGCGGTCATGCAGGGCAGCGAGGATGACAGTGCCTTTGTCGTACACCACGCGCCGGTAGGTGGGGTAGGAGTGTGCTGTCTTATCGAACCCAATGATGGCTGGCGCCCCCGCGGCCGAAGCAACTCGTTTGGCTAGCTCCTGCCGATAGCCCGCGGTATCGGCGGTAGCCCGCAGGTACAGCAAGCTGGAGTACGTGGCAAAAGCCTCGTTCAGCCAGTCGTTGTAGTCATTAAAGGAGCCGTAAGCCCACCATTTGTGGCTGATTTCGTGCGCTAGTACAAGTTGGTCGATGCGCTTTCTAACGTCGAAATCGGGGTAGGTAATGACGGCTGCATTATCTAGCAGGGCAAACGCATCCCGATCTGCCCCCGTCAACAGAATAGCAAAGCGCGGGATGGGGTCTTGCTGCCCAATCGAGCGGTTGTAGAAAGCCACCACCCGCTCTGCTTCTGAAAGCATAAGACTATCGGGGTGGAGCAAGGGCGCGGCCGCCTTGCTTACCTTAATGGGGGTGGGGGCCCCGGTAGTTGCTTCATAGACGTGTTCTGCTGCTACTACGGTTGGCTCAATGGCTGAGGTGAGCCCCCGGAACGTAGAGCGCCCCTGGCTGTGGCGGATGGGTGGCCTAGAGCTGATGATGCGGTAGGTTTCTGGTGCTTGTACTTGCAGCACGTAGTCAATAAGCTCGTATTCCCGGAGGGGGCGGCTCGGGAGCCAGTTGCTGTGCCCACTAAGCTCCATCACCTCGGGAGTAGCAAACTTGGGCGGCATAGTACCCTGGTACGTAAGTACCACCCTGCGCCGCTGCTTGCCCGGGCGGTAAGTAAGCTCAATGGCCTGTACGGTGTCGCCAGCTGTGGCGTAGAAGCGGGGAGCTATTTGTTTGCGAACTGCTCCATGGCTCTCTAGGCCAGTGATGGTGAAGGCTTTGTTTAGGTTGAGCTGCACACTGGTTTCGGCGGCATCAGCCGGAAGTGTGAGCGTATAACGGCACCAAAACTGCTTCGTGCGGGGCTCCAGCTTCACGGCAATCTGCACCTGATTTGGGGTAGCTGCGCTGGATGAAAGGCTACTGAGGATAATACTGAGAAGTAGGAAGAGATATTTCACGGAGTTAGGAAGTTGCAGAATGGTAAAGCTATGCAAGCGCCAACACCTGCGGGGTGCGGCAGTAGCGGCCTAGGCCACTACTACAGCGTGGTTATTGCAACAGGCGCAACGTGGTATCGAGCGGCTGCTTGAGCAGGAGCCGTTGAAACTCCTGCCGCAGGCGGATTTGCTGCTGGCGCTGGTCTTGCTTTTTAAACAGGCCTACCTTGTACTTGCTGCCCGGTGTCCGGCGCAAACTAAGATATACCAAGCCGCGGCTGCGCTGATGCGCCGCCTCGCCGCTCTTGATGCGCTCAATGCGCTTCTCGTTGTTGCCGAACAGCGTTTGCATGGGGCTGAGGCCCACGTACAAGTTGGCGCGACCATCCAGGTGGTACTCTCCACTTATGGCCAGGTCGGTGAGGTTGCTGTTCAGGGGCAGGCTCGGAATCAGGACCCGGTTGCCATCTAGCACAAACTGCGGACTGACGGGCTCGAAGTACAGGTGGCTAGTGCGTTTCTCGCGCAAAAACTTCAGGGCTTCCTGCAGGGCAGTTACGTCCAGTAGTTCCAGGTTTCGGAGGTCTGTTTTCAAGTAGGCGTGGGTTTGGGCGAGTAGGGGCAGAAACGTGGCATCGAGGGTGGTGTGTAGGTCGCCCTCGCAGTGCATAGAGCCCCGAATGTTTTCAGGCCCCAACACGTCAAAACGCAAGGCCGCAGCCAGCCCAAATAGCTCAGAAAGGTCGATTTCTTGCAGCCGCACTTGGGCGTGTAGCGGGTGCCGAGCCCCTTGCTCGGCATCCATCTGAACCTTACCCCGCAAGGCCATGGTGCCCCCACAGGTTTGCAATGAGCACTGCTCCAGCGTAGCCCACCCCTCCGCCAGCCTGCTGCGCAAGCGAAAATCACTGCCCCTGAGCATGGAATACACAATGTGCTCGGCGGTGACTTCCACGCGGGCCGTAACGGTGCCATCCAAGAGCGGCGACATACCGGTAGCGGCTTTCGTGGACGCAGTTGGTGCCTTTTTGGCTGGGGGGGTGAGGGCCGCCAACAGCTGAAACAGCCGTTGAATATCAAGCGTCTGGTAACGCAACCGGATGTCGGCCTGGGCGCCTTGGAGCTCCGCACCATTGAGCTGAGCCGAGGCACTCACGCGGCCGGTGCCGCCGGCGCTGGTGCCAAACGTAAGGTATGGCACCTTAAAGGTAGGCCCCGTTTTATTGAGCCGTAAGCGCAGATTGGTCAGGTTCTCGCCCGCTGGCAGCACCACCTTGTGAATGGTAGCTTCCACCTGCCCGTTAGCATTCAGCACCATATCCTGCAGACTGGCATCGGGTGCTTGCGTTGGGACTTTGCGGCGGGGTGGGCGGGCCAGCAGCGCCAGAAAACGCCGGTACGAAAGCGTGTTGAACGTAACTGCCAAGCGGGCCGCCACGGGTTGGTCCTGTAGGGTATCGGTAGGCCAGCTCACGGCACCTTGCACCAGCCCATCCCACACCCGCATCTGCAAATTAGAAAGCTGCACCTGCTGGCCGTCGTGGCGGATTCTGGCCGTAAGATGGCGCAGGGTATCGGAGCGCAACACGAGCCGCTGGCATTGCAGCCCAATATTTAAGCGCATGCCCGGCGGAAACAAGTTGAGGGCCCGCGTAGCTATTTCCTGCCGCGGAGCAGACTTCTTGGGCCGTGCCCGCACCAGCGGGCTGCCCGCTGCCCGCGTAGGTGGCGCCAAAAGCTGCCGTACTCTGCTGAGGTACAGCTCATCTGCCACAAACGAGCCCGTAATGGTAGTGGTAGGGTGCTGCCCGGTGAAGTAGGCCAGTAGATAGGTGGTGGTGGCGTTGGCCCGCACGTGCATGCCGTTGAGCTGCCCCGTTAGGTTTTCCAGCTGCCACAAACTGTCGCGCAGGCGCACCCGCACGTTCAGACCCGACATATCGGCCCGGCGGTGCGGAACTGTAAACGATGCATTTTGCAGCGTGATAGTGCCCCGCACGGCCAGCGGGGGCAGTATGGTAGCGTGTCCGGCTTGTCGGGCGGCCCGCTCCGGAATTTCCGGGAGCAGACCATTCAGGTCGATGTTGAGGGCAGCCTGTCCGGCGCGGGCGTGCCACAGGTCGGGAGCCACTACAGTGGCCAGCGTTTGCAGCTCCGTGCGCCCCTGCACGTGCCCCGTGAGCACGGGTTGGGTGAAGTTGGTTACCCTAACGGTGGCCTGCAGTTCCCCCGCCGTAGAGAACAAGCGGCATTGCTCGAAAGCCAGATAGGTAGAGGTGGCCGAGTGCTCAGGCCCATTGTCGAATACACCGCGAGCATCCCAACGCCGAATCTGCCGCGCCGATCCTGGCCACCGCATCTGAGCGTTCCGCAGATCAAACCGCAATACCGTGCGAGGGCGGGTGAGGGGCCCGCTCAGCCCCCGAATGGTGTAGTCGATGCGGGCGCGGCTGCTACTAACAGCCCCGCTGAGGTAGCGGTGCAAGCTAGTGGGCAAGGCCACGTGCAAGACCTCCACCAAGGGCTGCTTGCCCCGGAAATGCAGGTTGAGGGTGGTACCGGGAGGCTGATCCGGACCTGCCGCCTGGTGGGTACCGTTGATTAGCACAGTGTCGCCGTTTAGAGTGGCTCGGGTGCGCTGAAACGTGCCTTGACGCTGCCGAAAGTCATACTGGTAGCGCACCCAGGCCGTAATGGGTTCCTGCTCAAACAAGTTGCCGCGCCCACTGCGCAGGTACTGCAACTGTCCCTGCAGGGTGCCTCGCACATGTCCCACGCCCCCGCGGCCTTGCACCGCAAGCTGGCCTTCTTGCACAAATGCCGAAAAGCCGCTGTGCTGCAGGTCATTTCGGTCCGTTACCCGCAGGTTATGGATGCGCAGGGAGTTCAGTAGAAAATCAGGCGGGGCGTAGGCGGCTTTGCGGTGGGGCCCTTTCCCGTGCAAGCTCCAATTGTGGCCTAGCGAGTCGGTGAGCTGTTGAAAATCAACATCGTGCAGGGTAAGGTGATCAAACTCCACGCGCCCCCGGAGCAGGGGCAAGGCCTGCAGGCGCACATCGGCGCGGCCAATGCGCAACACGGGCACGGCTTGGTGAAAGGCCGTATCCGTCAGGCTGAAGTGGCGCAGCGAAGCCGTGATGTGCGGAAAGTCATGCAGCCAGGAAAATTCTACCTCAAACGGCGCCAGCACCAGATCGGAGTTGCGAGCAATTCGCTCCCTCACCATCCGCGTCAGTTTCCGCTGGCCCCACGCCGAGCCTAGAAAATATACGCCCGTCCCAATGGCTACCAGCAGTCCCAGCGCAGCAATGGCCAAGAACTGGCGGAGGGAAGGACGTTTCATGTTGAGGATACAGTGCGGCGTGTAAAGAGGATTAGGCTAGTCTACGCAGAAACTCCACTAGTGGTGCTAGCTCAACAGTTATGTCGTGTGTTGTTGGCGGAGTGTACTCAACGAAAGTGGCCTACGCTGACTCGCTTGTTGCAGTGAGGCGCACGTATATTGCACGTAATCGGCTAGCAAGAGTACCGCTTAACATCAAGCCGCAAAAACATCTAGCTCATTATTTACGCAAGTTGCTAGGCCACCTTCTGTTTGTAGGATATCTACAATAAGAACCCAAGGTGCGCATCCCCAGATGCTAGCTGCTCAGTGACGTGAGCCCGGAGGGGCATTAAGAGCCAGCATCCCATCCAGCAGCGGATATAGAAAAGCCGGCGAGGTTTCCAAGGTTGCGGCTTCCGCCTGAATGGCCGTTGGGGTCTGCACAAAAGCCGCGGGTTTCAGTAGGTGTCCCTCGGCCTCCACTATCGACGCCAACCATTGGGCGTCTGCCTCGGGGTGAAACTGTAGACCTACTACTCGCTCACCCCATAGAAACCCCTGGCAACTGGTAGGCGGTGAGTAGGCTAGCAATTGCGCCCCGGGCGGCAGAGTGAAGGCATCATAATGCCAGTGCAGCGCTAAAACAGCCTCCGGCACGTGCCGAAAAAGCGAGTGTTGCCTTGCCTCAAGGGTAAACTGTACCGGCCAAAAGCCCACTTCCGGCTCGGCATTGCGGCCCACAGTAGCGCCCAGCTGTTGCGCCACTAACTGTGAACCTAGGCATAGGCCTAGTACTGGCACGTTCGCATCGAGGGCCGCCTTAATGGCGGATTTTTCCTGCCGTAGCCACGGAAATTCGGCTTCATCGTGCACACCCATGGCGCCGCCCAATACCACCAGCAGATCGGCGCGGCTAAAATCAGGTGACGCAGCAGTAGGGTTATGCCAGGCGCTTACGTGCAAGTGGTGGCCCCGAGTGGTGGCCCAGGCAGCAATGTGGCCCGGCCCCTCATCGGGCATGTGTTGAAAACAATGAATCTGCATGAATGGCGGCTGATAAAAAAGACCCGGAAGGCACTCTAAGTAAAACTAAAAAGAGCCACCGAAACTAATTCAGTGGCTCTTTCTTGCTATCAATTAAGCGGGCTTATTCCCACTCGATAGTTGCTGGTGGCTTCGAGCTGATGTCGTACACCACGCGGTTGATGCCACGCACCTGGTTAATAATGCGGTTCGACACGTCGGCCAAGAACTCGTAGGGGAGGTGAGCCCAGTCGGCGGTCATGCCGTCAACGCTGGTTACGGCCCGCAGCGCTACTACCCGCTCATAAGTCCGCTCATCGCCCATCACGCCCACGCTTTGCACGGGCAGCAGCATTACGCCGGCCTGCCATACTTTTTCGTAAAGCCCGAAGTTTTTCAGACCGTTGATAAAGATGGCATCGGCGCGCTGGAGCAGGTCTACCTTCTCGGGCGTGATGTCACCGAGAATGCGGATGCCTAGGCCCGGCCCGGGGAAGGGGTGGCGGTGCAGAATGTTGGTGGGCAGGCCTAGGGTGTGGCCTACCTCACGCACTTCGTCCTTAAACAGCGCCCGTAGCGGCTCCACAATCCGCAGGTTCATTTTCTCGGGCAAGCCGCCCACGTTGTGGTGGCTCTTAATAGTCACGGCCGGTCCTTTCACCGACACTGACTCAATCACATCGGGGTAAATGGTACCCTGGGCCAGCCAGCGGGCACCCTCTACCTTTTGGGCTTCACGGTCGAACACTTCGATGAACGTGCGGCCAATGGCTTTGCGCTTCTGCTCGGGGTCGGTGAGGCCGGTTAGGGCCGCGTAGAACTCCTGAGAGGCATCTACCCCGCGCACGTTCAGGCCCAGGTCTTTGTAGGAGTGCAGTACGTCCTCGTACTCATCCTTGCGTAGCAGGCCGTTGTTCACGAAAATACCGTGTAACCGCTTGCCAATGGCGCGGTGCAGCAGCAGGGCCGCCACCGACGAATCTACGCCACCCGATAGGCCTAGAATTACCTGGTCTTCCTCGCCGATGGTGCGCTGGAGGGTTTCCACCATCGAGTCTACGAAGTGCTCCGGCGTCCAGCTCTGGTCTAGGCCACAGATGGATACCACAAAGTTCTGGAGCAGGGTTTTGCCGTCGGTGGAGTGCGTTACCTCCGGGTGGAATTGAATACCATAGGTAGGCTGTCCTTCAATGTGGAAAGCGGCTACAGCTACTTCCGGCGTCCCGGCAATAATCTCAAACCCGGCTGGCAGGTCCTTGATGGTGTCCCCGTGCGACATCCACACCTGCGACTCCGTGGGTACGCCGTGCAGCAGGGGCGAGGCGTGCAACACGTGGCTGAGGCGGGCCCGGCCATACTCGCGGATGGTAGCGGGCATAACTTCGCCGCCCTGCTGGTGTGCCAGCAGCTGAGCGCCGTAGCACACCCCCAGTACAGGCACGTGGCCTAGGTACTTGGAGAGGTCGGGGTTGGGGGCTTCGGGGTCGCGCACGGAGCAGGGGGAGCCCGAAAGCACAACGCCCCGGATGTCCTCAGTGAGGTCCGGGGCGTGATTATACGGATGGATTTCGCAGTAAACATTCAGTTCCCGGATGCGCCGGGCAATCAGCTGCGTGTACTGCGACCCAAAGTCTAGAATCAGGATTTGTTGAGGCATGGGCAAAGGTAAGAACCACACCGAGGAGCACAAAATTGGCGGCGTCTATCTCCAGTGGTTTCTTTTTTCAACGACAGTTACAGGGCCTTCGCGTTTTGATAAAGTGAGTTCGGCAAAAGAAATGAACCCAAATGAATAAAAACCACTTACTTGTATAATCATATCCTAGTAAAAGCGTTTGCTCTAACTAAACTGCTAGTAAACACTTCTCATGTACTAAAACTGCTTGCGCATATGAAAGCATCTGTCCGTATCGTACTTAGCTTGCTAGCTTTTCTTACAGCCTTCTCAGTGCAGGCGCAAACCACTGCTGGTGGGATGCAAGAACCCATTTACCCGAAAGAAACCAAGGCAGAGTCATTACCCATCAAAGTTCTAACCGGAACTGTGTTTAATGATATGGGAGAGCCTTTGGCTGGAGCTAATGTAACGGTAGTTGGTGATAAAAATAATACAATTACTACAAACTCGGTTGGAGGCTACGTGCTTCGTACAACGGCTGCGCAGCCGGTGTTGCGCATTACGTATGCCGGGTACAAAGATTTAGAGCAGACGGTTAATCCGTTGCACCCAACCTCTTTCACCCTGGAAGCAGTAGCGAATTACAAGCGCGACCTCAAGAAGCGTAGTAAAGCCGCCGAAAAGGCCTACCGAAACTAGTGTTAACACCCGACGGTCGAGCTGTTAGTTGGGGCGTAAAGTAGGCGTAATGGCACGGTGTCAAAATTAATCTGGTTGATACTCTGCTAGTAGACTTGCAAAACACAGAAAAATGCGAAGAAACTTACCGATTCGCCGGAAGTGCTTTGTATCTTTGCACCCGGCGAGTCAGAACGACCAGCTCCTGCTGAACTCCCCCAGGACCGGAAGGTAGCAAGGGTAGGTGGTTGAGCGGTGCGATTTTGGCTCGCTTTTTTTTGCAATACATTCAGGTGTGCGTGTTAAGCGCAAGGAGTCTGAATTAGAGTATAAGAATACGCAAAAGGCGGCCCCCGGGTCGCCTTTTGCGTTATAGGCCAATCGGTGGTCCGCCTAAGCACAGGCCTAGCAGACAAAATCAAGCAGACCTAACACATTCGTTTGATTCCGTGAGTAGCTTTGGGCATCTTCTTTTCAAATCGTTCGCATGAAATTCTTTCTCGATACCGCCAACCTTGCTGAAATTCAGGAAGCCGTAGAACTAGGCGTGCTTGATGGTGTAACCACCAACCCTTCGCTTATGGCCAAGGAAGGCATCAAAGGCCTGGATGCCGTAATGAACCACTACCGCCAGATCTGCGAGATAGTAGACGGAGACGTATCGGCCGAAGTAATTGCCACTGATTTCGACGAAATCATTCGGGAGGGAGAGGCTCTGGCCGACCTGCACCCTAATATTGTGGTGAAGGTGCCCATGATTAAAGACGGTGTAAAGGCCATCAAGTACTTCTCCGAGAAAGGTATCAAAACCAACTGCACCCTCATTTTCTCGGCCGGGCAGGCATTGCTGGCCGCTAAAGCCGGTGCTACGTACGTATCGCCTTTCGTGGGTCGCCTTGATGATATTGGGCACGATGGTCTACAGCTAGTTCAGCAAATCGTAGATATCTTTTCCAACTACGGCTACCCCACGCAGGTGCTGGCTGCCTCGGTGCGTCACGTACCGCACCTGCTGCAGTGCGCTGAGCTGGGCGCCGACGTAGTAACCTGCCCGCTGAGCGTAATCAACGGCCTGCTTAATCACCCCCTCACCGACAAGGGATTGGCTACGTTCCTAGCCGACCACAAAAAGGTAAATAGCTAATAGCAACTGGAGCCTTTGGAACTTGGAACCTTACAGTGTAGTGGGCAGGCATTGTGCTGGTACTAACACTGCTGCCAAGATTCTAAGTCCTTAAGACCTTCTAAGTTTCTTCAGCCTTATGTATATCATCAAAGTAAAAGGCAAGGCCAAGATTCCGGATTACATCCAGCTGCGCGACGAGAACTTCGTGCTCATTGCGTACTTCCGCGCCGACCGTCCTCTGAAGGATTTGCATCGTTACGGGTTGGAAAACAAGGAAACTGAACTGGCCGGACTCATTTCGAGCCTGGAGTTTGGCAAGTTGCAGAAGCTGGAAATCTGAGTTGTATAGTTTGCCGTCATTCCGAGCGGAGTGAGGAGCGGGAAGTGGCCTAGCGCCTATTCACCTCCTTACTTGGCTCGGAATGCTATTTTTTTGAACTGCTCGCTGCCCGTATCTTCGTTTCTATGCCTACCTCGTCCGCCCCGGTTATTGAGCTGCACGACGCCTACATTATGCAGGATGTAAACACCGTGCTGCAAAAGGTCACGTTTTCGCTGGAAAAAGGTGAGTTTGCCTACCTGGTGGGGCGCACTGGCTCCGGCAAAAGCTCCCTGCTCAAAACCCTGTATGCCGACCTGCCGCTGCCAGCGGGCTCCGGCACCGTCGTAGGCTTCCCGTTGCCGAAGCTGGCCGGGGGAGGGAAGGTACCCTACCTGCGCCGCAAGCTGGGCATTATTTTCCAGGACTTTCAGCTGCTCTTCGACCGCTCCGTGGCCGACAACCTGTTGTTTGTGCTGAACGCAACGGGCTGGAAGGGCAAGGCGCGTAAGCAACAGCGCATTTCGGAAGTGCTCATGCGAGTAGGCCTAGCCAACTCAGCCAGCAAAATGCCGCATCAGCTCTCAGGCGGCGAGCAACAGCGCGTTGTGATTGCGCGGGCATTGCTGAACGAGCCGTTGCTCCTGCTGGCCGACGAGCCCACGGGTAACCTTGACCCCGACGTTGCCGACAGCATCATGCGCCTGTTTGTGGAAATCAACAACTCCGGTACGGCAGTGCTCATGGCTACCCATAATTACCAGATTATCAAGCAATACCCAAATCGGGTGCTTAAGTGCGAACAGGGAAATTTGCTGGATTCTGCGCGGACGCCCTTTGAGCTGAAAATGGAAAACTAACGGTGCTGGTACGCTCCAAGTCCTGACCTGCAACGCCCTCAATGTGAATGCCCCCGCACTATCCGTGCTGATTCCCGTGTTCAACCGCGACGTGACGCCGCTGGTACGGGCGCTGCTTGGGCAAGCACACACCTGGGGAGGGCCCGTAGAAATTCGCTGTCTGGATGATGGATCGGGGGAAGAAGTGCGATGCCTCAATCGGGCGCTGGCGACTATAGGCACCGTACACTACGACGAGTTGCCGCAGAATATTGGTCGGGCAGCCATTCGTAACGTATTGGCGGCTCAGGCCCAATATGAGTGGCTGCTCTTGCTTGATAACGACAGTCTGCTTCCTGATGAGCACTTTCTAGCGCGCTATGCGGCAGCATGCCATCAGGCACCGGTGCTGGTAGGGGGCACTACATACTTAGCAGCTCCGCCCAGCAGCCCCAGCCTGCTCTTACGCTGGCTATATGGGCGTCGCCGTGAGGCGCGCCCCGCTGCTGTGCGTCAGCGTGCCCCGCATGGACAGCTCTCTCTTAACAATTTGCTTATCAAGGCGGAAGTATTCCGCCGGCTAGGCCTCGACGAAAGCCTGACGCGTTACGGGCACGAAGACACCAAATTTGGGTGGCTGCTGCGTCGGGCAAATATCCCGGTCGTGCACCTCGACAACCCCGTGTTGCACGACGGGCTGGAGCCCGCAACCATCTTCCTGCAGAAAACCCACGATGCCGTCCGTAACCTGGTGCAGCTGTACCGCACGGAGGGGCTAGGCACCGATACCAAGCTGCTGCAAGCGGCCCTGCGGCTACAGCGCTGGGGGCTGGCGGAGGCCGTTTGCATTGCGTTCCGGCTGCGCCAGCACCAGGTACGCCGTAACCTGCATTCGCGCCACCCCAGCCTCCGCCAGCTTGATGCTCTCAAGCTCTACTGGTTGCTTCGCGAGCTATTGGCCTAACTTAGGGGGGCAGGAACAAGTAGCAAATAGTTAAACATAGCAAAGGCCCGGCTCCTGTGAAGAGGCCGGGCCTTTACTGTTTTGTGAAACCGGAAGGGCTAATCGTTGTCGGTATTTTTCACTTCCGACTTCACTTCTTTGTAAGCGCCTTTCACGGCGCTGCCTACTTTCTTGCCAACCTTCGCGGCACCTTGGCCTACGTCTTTGCCGGCTTCCTTCACATCCTGAGCGGTATTGCTGGCCGCCTGACCAACTTTGCTGCGCTCATCGGCCGTGTTGGCTTTTACATCCTGCGCTTCACCGCTCACAGCGTCGGCTCCCTGCGCGGCACGGGCTTCAGCTTTGTCGAATGATTTGAAGGCAGCATACTTCAGCTTCTCTTTCTGAATTTCAGCTAGGTCACGGGCCGGAATATCTTTCTTCACCTTGTCGTAGGCTTCATCCAGAGCGCGCCACTCAGAGTTGATATAGCGCCAATCGTCGATGTCGTACCGGTCTTCGTTCTGCTTGATGTTGCTTACGAAAGCCTCGTAAGTAGTCCGGGCGTTGGCGGCCGTAAGGCTAGCGGCCGGCGACATAGGCTTGTAGTACTTACCTGGTTTCAGGTTCGCGGAGCTGGTGCTGGAAGTAGCAACCGCGTTCGGACGGTTCTTCCACGCCATGTCGCGCTTGTCGTAGGCTGTGGTGTAACGGGTGCGCAACTGCTCAATTTCCTGGCGACGTGCGTCGTCATACTGATCAGAATACTTGTCTACTGCTGCTACCTTGGCATCGAAGTCAGATTTGAGCTGGTTGGTTTCCGCTTCATAGTCAGCTTCGGCCTCGTCGGCTACGTTCTCGGCTTTGGTCTCCGTGTTCGAGACAAAGGTTTTAAAGTCGTTGTAGGCCTCTTCGCTTTCCGCCGATACTTCTTTTTTATCGGCGTTGGAGCAGCTAGTTTGCGTGAAGGTCAGGCCACCAGCCAGCAGCACGGCAGCAAGGGCGTTGATTGTTAAGGTTTTCCTGAGCATGGTAGTAGGGAATAGGCGGGAAAAAATGAGAGAGTTCGGACGTGAAGAGAGGAGTAACCCGATTAACGGGTGAGCTATATAGCGGGTTACGTATGCCCTCCGTGGCAGGTTTTGCTAAGCATTCTATCTTTGAAGCTCTTCTATACCCCTACCCAATTTGTTGTCTGCTTCGCTGTTTCCGCCTACGCCTATTCAACTGCTAGACCTTCAGGCTCAGCACGCGCCTATCCAGCCGGAGCTAGACGCAACCCTACGCGCTACCTTTCAGGAGGCGGCTTTCATTCAGGGTAGTGCCGTGCAGCAGTTTGCCAGCGAGCTAGGCCAGTACCTGGGTGTGCCGCATGTGATACCATGCGCCAACGGGACTGACGCCCTCCAACTGGCGCTCATGAGCCTAGGCCTGCCAGCCGGTACCGAAATACTAGTGCCCGCCTTCACCTACGTGGCTACCTGGGAAGCCGCCGCCGTGCTAGGCCTAGTGCCAGTACCCGTCGATGTTGACCCTGCTACCTATAACCTCGACCCCGCCGCCGTTGCCGCCGCCATTACGCCCTGCACCGGCGCAATACTGGCAGTGCACTTGTTTGGGCAGTGTGCCGATCTGGAAGCTCTTCGCCTGCTGGCCGAGCAGCACGGGGTGGCGTTGGTGGAAGACAACGCGCAAGCTATCGGGGCCACCTTTACAACCTCCACGGGGCAGGTGTGGGGCGCCGGCACGGTGGGGGAGGTAGGCACTACTTCGTTTTTTCCCAGCAAAAACCTGGGTGGTTTCGGCGACGGTGGGGCGTTATTTACGCGGGATGAAGCGCGGGCCCAGCGGCTGCGCCAGCTCGCCAACCATGGGCAAAGCCGCAAGTACTACCACGAGCACATCGGCCTGAACTCCCGCCTCGACACGTTGCAAGCGGCCCTGCTGCGCGTGAAGCTGCCCCACCTCCCGGCCTGGACCGCCGCGCGTCAGCGCATTGCTGCCCAGTATGATGCCGCTCTGCTAGGCCACTCCCGCCTACGGCCGCCGGGCCGCGACCCACGCAGCACGCACGTCTTCCACCAATACACAGTGCAAACTCCCGATGAGCCTGGCCAGCGAGAGCGGCTGCAACAGTATCTGGGGGCGCAGGGTATCCCGAGTGCCGTGTACTATCCGTTGCCAAACCATCTGCAGCCTGCCTACGCGTACCTAGGCCACCAGCAGGGGCAGTTTCCGGTGGCTGAACGCCTCGCTCGCACCGTACTATCCCTGCCAATGCACCCCATGCTAACTACCGAGCAGGTGGCCTACATCTGTCAGGTACTGCAAGCCTGGGAGTAAACCGGGAGACTGGATCAAAGCAGTCTAGCTGGCTCACTTGCGCGCTACTCTTCCGTAGCGGCCCAGACCATTCATGCAGAATGCGGAGCTAGCTGGCACTGTTTTTTCTTGCAGCCGTATTACTCCCCTCGTACTTGTTCTCTTTTCTGTCTATGCGTCGTCCTTTCTTAACCCTCGTTCTGCCGCTGGCTGTTGTGTCGGCTATTACTTCCGCAGCCGTTACGGCTCCCCTTCAGGGCTTCAACCTTTTCTCCATCAACCAGGATATTGCGCTGGGGGCGCAGGTAGCTCGCCAAACCGATTCGCTGTATCGCGCTAAAGGTCAGCTCCTGGAAAAATCTAGCCACGCCCGGGCTTATACCTTGCTCAACGGCGTGGTAAAGCGTGTGCTTGATAATGGCAACCTGAAGTACCGCACCCAATTTCCCTGGGATGTGCAGATCATCAAAGACGATCAGACGCAGAATGCGTTTGCTACGCCCGGGGGCCACATCTATGTGTTTACGGGGCTGATCAAGTTTCTCGACAATGAGAACCAGCTAGCCGGGGTGCTCGGCCACGAAATTGCCCACGCCGACCGCCGCCACAGCACGCAAATGCTGCAGCAACAATATGGCATTAGTCTGCTGGCGGGCATTGTGCTGGGCAACAACTCCAACCAACTGGTGCAGATTGCAGCTGGCCTAGGCCAGCTTAAGTTTAGCCGCGGCTTCGAAACCGAGGCCGATAAATACTCTACTATTTACCTCAACGGCACCCGCTACTACGCTTGCGACGGGGCCGCGGGCTTCTTTATTAAGGCTGAGAAGCAGGGCAGTGGCGGCACGCCTGAGTTCTTGAGCACGCACCCCAACCCCGGCTCACGCATTACCAATATTCAGAAGAGTGCGCAACAGCTTGGGTGCACTAACCGCAACGTAAGCAACGCCAACTTCGAAGAGTTGAAGCGCCTACTCTAGGACACTCTTCGGCTGGCCTACGAAGATCAGAACTCCCGCAAACCCTTGGCTTTCTAGTAGAAGGCCACGGGTTTTGTTTTGTGCGGGAGAAACGCGCATTTTTTCGGAGCTTGCGGGCGTGCTCCCTGCCTTACCCTAAGTCCTCTTGCCCAGTATTGCCCCAGTTCGTTTCGTTATTTGCGGCGTAGGCCACATCGGCCGTCGGCACGCAACGCTGGTGGCGCGCCACTCCGGAGCGCAGCTGGTTGCCTTAGTCGATACCCGGCCTGAACTGGCCGCGGAATTGCAGGCGGAATTTCCAGGTGTGCCTTTCTTTACTTCCCTGAATGCATTCTTGTTGGCTGATTGTGAGGCTGATGTACTAACTATAGCTACACCAAATTACCAGCATACGCCACAAGCTATAGCTGGCCTAGCCCATGGCTTGCACGTGCTAATTGAAAAGCCAATTGCTCTGCGCACCCCCGATGCCGAAGCTGTGGTGCGCATGGCAGAGCAAACGGGCCATCTGGTGTTTGGCGTGATGCAAAACCGCTACTCACCGCCCGCTGCCTGGCTGAAACAGCTCGTGGATGAAGGGCGGCTAGGCCAGGTATACTTGGTACAAATCAACTGTTTCTGGAACCGCGACGCACGCTACTATCAGGCTGGCGCCTGGAAAGGCACCCAGCAGCAAGATGGGGGCACCCTCTTCACGCAGTTCAGCCATTTCGTGGATTTACTGTATTGGGTGTTCGGCGATATTACCAATATCACGGCCCGCTTCCGCGACTTCAATCACGAGCAGTTGACGGACTTCGAAGACTCGGGCCTAGTAACATTTGACCTAGTAAGCGGGGGTAGTGGCACCCTGCAGTACAGCACTGCCGTGTGGGACCGTAACCTGGAAAGCTCCCTGACGGTGGTGGCAGAGCACGGAAGTCTCAAAATAGGTGGTCAGTACATGGATAAAGTGGAGTACTGCCACTTGCGCGACTACACGTTGCCCGCTTTGCCCCCCACTAACCCCGCCAATAATTATGGCTCCTACCAGGGCAGCGCTGCCAACCACGTGCAGGTAATTGAGAATGTGGTAGAAACTGTTCAAAAGCGCAGCCACGCTACTACTAACGCCCTCGATGGCTTGAAAGTAGTAGAGATTATCGAGCGGATTTATCAGTTGAAAAATACTTCGGGTACAAGCTGAGAGAAGCTCACGTTGCACTAGAGGGCATGCCAACAAGGCGCCTCAACAGTAGCGGCACATACAGCGGGTAGAGTAGCAAGTTCACGCAAAAGAAACCTTCGGCCAGCACTGCATATGACAGGCTTGGACAGCCAGCGTCGGTTAGCGTAGAGTAGGTGCTAGGCCACACCTGAGAAACCGATGTGAAAAGTAGATGACGTAGGCCCCAAAAAGCAACAGAGGGCTTACAGTGAGTAAGCCCTCTGCAAATTCAGGAGTGTGCCAGTGCTTAGCGTAGTGCGGCGGCTACGGCTGTAGCCAGGGGCGTAGTTGGGTGCCCAATGAGCTGGGAGAGCTGGCGGCTCTCATCAAAGAGCGCTCCGGCCGCGGCGTCAGCGTCCCAGCTGGCTATACCGTGCGCAAAGCCCTCAGGCACGCCGAAGCTTGTGAGGGCGGCGGCATACTCCGCTACGGGCAGGTCACGGTAAGGAATGTCTTTGCCGGTCTGGCGCGAAATTTCGGCAGCCAGGTCAGAAAGCGTATAGGCCTCGTCGCCGGCCAACTCGTAGGTCTTACCCTCGTGACCCTCCGTGGTTAGAACGGCTACGGCTGCATCAGCAAAGTCGGAGCGGGTAGCCGAAGAAATTTTACCGTTCTGGGCGCTGCCAATAAAGGCGCCGCCGGCCACCGCGCCGGGCACCGAGTGAGTGTAGTTTTCGGTGTACCAGCCATTACGCAGCAGGGTGTAAGCAATGCCCGAGGCACGCAGGTCGGCTTCCGTAGCGCGGTGTTCTTCCGCTAGGCTCAGGGTTGAGGTGTCGGCGTGCAGCACGCTGGTGTAAACAATACGTTTCACGCCAGCTTTCTTAGCGGCCTCAATCACGTTGCGGTGCTGCGTTGCGCGCTGGCCTACTTCACTCGATGAAATCAGTAGCAGCGTGTCTATGCCGGCCAGTGCTGTTTCCAGCGTTTCGGGCTTCCCGTAGTCGGCGGCACGAGTTTCTACGCCCAAATCGGCGGCTTTCTCCGGGTTGCGAACCAAGGCCACAAGTTGGTCGGCGGATACTATAGCTTTCAGCTTTTCGATGACGAGGCGGCCGAGCTGGCCCGTCGCGCCGGTGATGGCAATGCGCATATTTTTGATGGTTGAGTTATGGATCGGACAAAAGTATGTGGTATACTTACGTAAAGTAAGTACGTACAAAAAGGTAAGTGTGAAAAAAAATACCGAACAAATCAGCGCCCCAGTGCCTACCCTCTCTGAAAAGCTGCAGCGCGGCGACCTACTCTCGGCGGGCTGCCCCTCCCGCGTTGTGCTCAAGCATATCACCAGTCGTTGGGGAGTGCTGGCCCTGATGGTGTTGGAAGGGGAAACCCGCCGCTTCAGTGAGCTGCGCCGCCTTATTGATGGCGTAAGTGAGCGGATGCTGGCCCAAACGCTGCAATGGCTGGAAGCCGACGGTCTAGTGCGCCGGGTGGCCTACGATGTGGTGCCGCCGCACGTAGAATATAGCCTGACGCCCCTGGGGCAGCAAGCGGCCCAAAAAGTGCGCTCCCTCGCCGATTGGGTAGAGGTAAGCTTCCCCGCCATCATGCAGCACTGGGACAAAACCACCGCCAACTAAGTCTAGCAGCTTCTCAATAGGGTGCTTGTTCCGGCAAGCGCTTAGAAAAGTAGCCTGTGCACTACTGCGCTATCGAGCTCAACTGGGTAGGTGCCTATACCCAATCGACCACGCCTAAAATGTACTCGCCACCCTGAAGCCTGATGAGGGCTTAGCGTGGCGAGTTATGAGGCAGCGGGTAGCTGATTACTGAAGTGTTTAAACGGTTGGCTCGGGTGGATCTTCCAGTAGCGTGACGGTGAAGGTTGTGCCGATGCCTAGCGTGCTGCTCACCTGCAAGTCGCCGCCGCGCTGCCGGACCAGCGTCCGAATCATGTGCAGGCCTAGGCCTGCTCCTTCGCCATCGGCCGTGAGGCGGGTGAAGGGCTGGAAAAGTCGGTCTCGGTCCTTGGCTAAGTCAATGCCGCGCCCGTTGTCAGCCACGGTCAGAATTATTTCCTGGCCGTAGCGCTGACTTTGCAGATGCACTACCGGAGGGCGCTCGGGTGCCCGGTATTTGAGGGCATTGTGTACCAGATTCTTCAAAATACTGGCCAGATACACCCGCGGATAGCGGAGGGTAGGGGCTTTCTGGAAATCAGCCGTCAAAATGCCTTGCTGCTGATCAAGTATGTCGGCTACATCGGCTCGCACGGCAGCATACACGTCGGCCAAGGCTACCGTGTCGGTCACGAGCGCCGTGCCGTACTGCGCGTGCAAAACCTGCAGCAAGCCCTGCACCGTGCTCGTTAGGCGGTGCACTTCCTGCTCCAGCAACTCAATAACGTGGTCTCGTGTAGCTCCAGGGGCCTCCTCGTGGTACACTTTCAATAGCCCCTCCAGGTTAGTGACTGGTCCTTTCAAATCGTGAGCTACGATGTGCACAAAGGAGTCCATGGAAGCATTCAGGTCGCGCAAGCGCTGGTTGAGGCGCTGAGCCTCGTACAGAGCTGTGGCGCGTGCCAGGGCCCGCCCGGCATAATCGGCCACCAAGGTGAAAAAGTCTTGGTAGGAAGCATCGAGGGGGCGGCGGGCACTCAGCCCCACAATGAGCACAGTGGTAGGCGGCTGGTTGCCTACTGCCAGCGGAAGCAGCAGGGCCTGGGTAGGTGGCTCAGGCCAGGCCCCCGCCGGCCAAGTGCCGAATAGGTCCGGCAGGGATGATACCAGCACAGTTTTATTTTGTTCCAAGGCTTCTTCCAAGGGCCAGGCTTGCTCAGGACTATTGGTTGCAGCCAGCGTGGTGGGTGCAGCAGGCCCGCCGGGCGGTAACCCAAACCACGCACGTAGCTGTAGGTCCGAGGACCCCTCAGGGTAGGCGTAGAGCAAGGCAAAAGGAATGTCGGCGGTGTTAGTGGCTAAGGCGGCAATGATGTGCTGGGCTGCCTCGGCCGGCAGTACTGAAAGGGCCGTCTGGGCCGTCAGGTGGCTGAGCAGCGCCATACGACGGTGGTTTAGCACGGTGGCCGTAGTCTCCAGGGCCGTCACAAAAATGCCTTCTACCGCTCCGGCCTCATTATAGATGGGGCTGTGCGAAAACGTAAAGTAGGCTTCCTCGATTGAGCCCCGTCGATTGGGAAGTACCAGCCCATTCTCAAAGTACGTGGTTTGGCCGGCCAGCACGGGTTCAAAGATGTCCTGCAGAAAGGGCCACATCTCCCGCCACCACGGCTCGGCAGGCTGGCCTAGGGCGCCAGGGTGTTTGCTTTGCAGAATGGCGGCATAGCCATCATTGTAAAAGTGTACCAGCTTAGGCCCCCAGTGAACCATCATGGGGAAGTGCGAGCCCAGCATGATGCTGACGGCCGTCCGCAAGCTTTGGGGCCAGCTATGCACGGGACCCAGCAGTGTAGTCGACCAGTCTAACTGTCGAATGCGGGCCCCCATTTCCCCGCCGTTAGGAAACAGACGCGCCAGCAGTGCCGCTTCCGATAGCAGCTCTTCCGCAACGGGTACTGTGGGCATATCTGAGCTGGTAGGAATCAAGGGACAGTAAATTCAGGAATAGAGTCAATACGTGAAGAACACCGCATAGGGTAACCTACTGACTCCTCAGGCTCAGCCAAAAGTACGCATCCTGCGCGCTTTCTCACTGTTCAGCTGCGTGATTATAAAGAACGACGGTATAAGAGGGCGCAACTGACGGGCTTAAGGCGGTAACAACAGCAGCAGACAGGTCACAAGTCCGCAACGCAATGGTAACCCGGTCATCATCGACCCTGCGTCCGGGAAAGATAGGTTTGGTCGTCAAGTTGCTTTAAACATCAAGCTGCTTATATTCAAAGCGTTACGCTGGATGCCGCTTCTTTCATTCAAGAGCATCAGTACGTGGGTCCGGGCTCAGTCGGCGAGTGTGGCTACCGGTCCCAGCCCAACATTGCGCGCGCCAGCGGAGGCAGCGGGTACGCCTGCAGTCTATTACACCGCCTAGGTTATGCCTGCTTTCCCAGGAGGTGAGGAGGCCCTGCGCAACTTTCTGCGCGCCAAGCTACAGTATCCCCAGGAGGCCCTGAACCGGGGTGTAGGGGGCAAGGTGTACGTGAGCTTCCTGATCACGGAAGAAGGCCGCATCCGGGATGCTACCATTGTAAAAGGCCTGGGGTCGGGCTTGGATGAAGAAGCTCTGCGCCTGGTGCGAATAATGCCGTGGTGGAGCCCCGGCAAAAATGCCGACCGTCCTGTGCCAGTTATGTACACGCTGCCAATCGTATTCAGGAGCTTGTAATGCAGGGCGGGGTACAGCATCTGGCTGCACCCAGAAGCTAAGTCATAGTCTTGTACATGCTGTATGCAACTTCACTTCCCGGGTGTGGGTAAAGAAACGTATGAATACGCTCGATCCTACCTCCGCCCCACCCGCTGCTGAAGCACTCCTGAACGACGAATACATCCAGCTAGACTTTGAGGTGCTGGAGCAACTGGAGTGTGAACTGCACCCCGTGGCTGAGCCGGAGGAAAACGACCGCATGGCCGCTTAGCAGCTACGCTTTTCAGTGCTAACTACGCTTCAATAAAAACCTCGTCAGACCTTCTGCTAGACCACTACTGGCCTAGGAGGACAGCTGCACAACCTTCGGAACAAGAGGCAACAGCGGCGCATACTACCGCCTGCCGACACCCCGACGGTGCCTTGTCTATCTGAAACCGCAAGGCACCTGCCACGTGCTGAACATTTCCTGAATACTCCGCTAGACTGGCCTAGACGCTCTATACTAGAAAGCAGAAGCCCGGGCCAAGTGCCAAAGGAATTGTGTGCTTCAACCTACATACCCTCTAGAAGCAAATTATCTGCGCATCTAAACACAGGCCCCGCTACGATGCCGTAGCGGGGCCTGTGTTTGCTGGTTGCTGTATTTAGTAGCGAGCTGGTTTAGATGCCTTTGTATTTGTTGTCAAGGTAGGTGAGGCTAAACGAGCCCAGGTTTTTAAAGTAGCTGTTTACCAGCTTAGCTGGGTCAGTGGCTAACTCGCCGCGGCCGGGTACATCGTTGCTGTCGTCCCAGGCCCAGGGGGCGTTGGCGCCACCGTTGCCGTAGCTTTTCACGAAGCCCCCGGCCGCCGAAGTGAACAGAGCCGTGTTGTTGCGCTGGTCCCATAGACCACCCGAGGCGAAGATGTCTACGAGCTTGTACTGCACGTTTCGGTCATCGGCGCTGGTAGGCACGCCCGCCACGGTAGCCGAGGGGAAGTACTTGATACCATCGCCGTTAAGCTGGTAGTAGGGGTAGGCTTTCAGGCCGTGACCCTTGGCTTCCTGGGCCGTGATGGGGTGCAGTTCCCCATTCACGGCTTCCAGGCTCAGCGTACCGTCCATGTCTTCTTGGTTGGCTTGCAGCGGACTGCCGGTCGGTACGTAGGAGTAAAAATCGGTGTGCGCCACCGTTACTATGGCCTGCAGGTTGCCGTAGGTGCTGCCATCTTTCTTCACCACGGCCAGCATTCCTTCTAGGTCGTTTTCGTGCTCATCCAGCTTGTAGGCCAGTACGTTGTCGGTCCAGTCGCGGGGGTGGAAGAAGGCGTAGGTCACAAACCAGTGGGTGCTGGTTTCCACCACCGAGTAGTAGCCATGGGCTGCAGCCGCGTAGTTGGGTAGGTTGTTCCAGTTGTTGGTGCCCGACCAGTCGCCGTCGTAGTTGATGGCCGTGAGGTAATCGGCCTTGCCCTTGAGGCCGTGGTCCCCGGTTACGTCGGTGTCCTGGTAGTGTACCGGGGCCCAACGCAGGGCCAGGCTGGCTTTGAAGGCGGCCGTGGCGTCGGCAGTTTGGGCCGAAGCTTTGGGTGCTACGGCTTCTTTCTGACTAGTAACGTTGCAGCCCGAGAGAGCCGACAGCCCTAGGCCAGTAGCGAGCAGGGCTACTTTGGAAGTAAGGTTTTTCACGAGGGTGTAATGGTTATGGGATGAAAAGAGAAAGTAGTCGGGGACTTGAGCCGGGAGTGGCCTAGCGCTAAGCCCATTGCTGCCGCCCGTTGCACGGGGCCTAGCACTAGACCTTGGCAGAGAGCTAGTAGCCGGGGTTTTGCTTGAGCTGACCGTTAAGGGTGAGCTCGGTAGTGGGGATGGGGAAAATGCGGCGGTAGGTTTCGGCGTTGGTCTTCATGCCCTGGCCCCACACGGCTTCCCACTTGCCAAAGCGAATGAGGTCATTGCGGCGCCAGCCCTCCCAGGCCATTTCGCGGCTACGCTCCTCAAACAGGCTGTTCAGGTCCACGCTGGTGAGGGCGGGCACCTGGGCGCGAGTGCGGATCTGATTTACCAGGGCCAGGGGAGTAGCGCCGTCGGGGTCCTGACCGCCGCGCAAGATGGCTTCGGCTTTCAGCAGCAGCACGTCGGCGTAGCGCAGCAGCACCAGGTCGTTGCCCTGGTCGCGGGAGGTAGAGGACTTGTCGGGGTAGTACTTAATGTTGCGCGTGCCCTGGGCCTTGCCCAGCTCATCGTTACCCACGTCGAACTTGGCGGCGTCGCGGAAGGTGAGGCGGTCGGAGAGCTCCAGGTGGTAGCTGATGGCCGTGTTGCCGTCGGCACCGGTGTAGCGGGAGTCGAGGCCTTTCTTAGTGGTGGAAATCAGGACGGGGGTACGGCCGTCACTGAGGTACTGCTTACCCGCGAGCCACTGCTGATTGCGGGTATCGGTGGGTTCCTTATAGAGGGCGTAAAACTCGGGCCAGGTCAGGCTAGCGTTGCTGGGCGTGAATAGCAGGTTAAACTTGTCCTTCATCTGCTGGTGCAGGGCAAACCTCGACATCATGTTGCCCTGGGCCAGGTTGGCATCAAACGGCACCGCGAAGATGATTTCGCTGACCTGTGGGCCATTTTCCACCGCAAATACATCCAGGTAATTTGCGGCCAGGCTGTACTTCCGGCTCTTGATAATGGCGTTGCAGGCCGCAATGGCCTCGGTGTACTTCGGCTGCCCGATGTAGACTTCCGCGTTCATGTACAGCTTGGCCAGCAGGGCCTGGGCCGTGCCCTGGGTCGGCCGCCCGTAGGTTTGGGCCGAGACGTCGGCGGAGAGGTTGGGCAGGGCCTGCTTCAGTTCACTCTCGATGTAGGTAAACACCTGCTGACGAGTGGCGTTGGTGGGCTGCTCGGTGCTCCCGAACTCCGGTACCAGCGGAATGTTGCCGTACAGGTCCATCATCAGGAAGTAATACAGGGCTCGCATAGTGCGCAGCTCAGCCGTAAACTGGGTTTTAAAGGCCCCGTCAGAAGTGTTCTGGAACAAGGCCAGGGTGCGGTTGCAGGTGCTGATGCCGCTGAAGCCCCACTCCCAGGTGGTGCGCACAAACTCGTTCTGGGGGTTCCAAGTGTGCAGGCTCAGCTGCTGGTAGCGGGCGCCGTCGTAGTAGTTGCCGTTGCGGGCCACAATCACGGCCTCGTCGGTGCTGAGCTCCTGTAGGTTCCAGTAGGCCTTGGCTACTTCGTTGCGCATCTGGCTGTACACCGGTCCCGAGGCGGCAATAAACTGCTCGGGCGTGCTCAGAAAGTTGCTGGGCGTGTATTCTGATTCGATAGGCGCGTTCAGGTCGGTGCAGCTGGTGGCTAGCAGGGCGGTAAGTGCCGCAGCCAGGGTCAGGGAACGGGAAGTATGGTTGGTAGGCATGAGTCGTTAGTTGAAATCTAAATGGTTGTCATGCTGAGCATGTGGCGCATCAAGCCAGTGATCATAGCTACCTCAGGCTACTGGCCTAGGCCTATTGCAACGAAGCGGTAGAGATGCTTCGACAAGCTCAGCATGGCGGGCTTTGGTAGGCTGTCCTTGTTAGAAGTCCAGGTTCACGCCCAGCACGTAGGAGCGGGTTTTGGGGTAGAAGTTGTTGTTGTCGAGGCCAGGGGTGAGGCCACCCAGGTTCATCTCCGGGTCAATGCCGCGGTACTTGGTGATGGTGAACAGGTTCTGGCTGGTCAGGTACACGCGAGCCCGCTTCACGTACTCGTTCTTCACGGGCAGATTGTAGCCCAGCGTCACGTTGTCGAGGCGCAGGTAAGAACCGTTTTCGAGGTAGCGGTTGGAGTAGTAGTTGGCGCGGTTGTCAGCGTAAGGTTCATTCAGGGAAAAAGCCGGCAGGTTGTTGGCTGTCGACTGGGCCGGGATGTTGAGGTTGGCCAGCGTGGCATTCAGGATCTTGTTGCCCTGTACTCCGCGCAGAAAGAAGTTCAGGTCCAGACTTTTCCAGTTGAGCGTGTTACTCAGGCCGTACAGCAGCTTAGGCTGGGCATTGCCTTGGTAGCGGTAGTCGTTGAGCGTGGGCGAGCCGGTGGTAGTACCATCGGCCTTGTAGAAGAGCGAGAGGCCGTTCTCATCGCGGCCCGCGTACTCGGGCAGAAAGAATTGCCCAATGGGGTAGCCAGTTTTCACTACTTGCGTTGAAATGCCGCTCTGGCCCGAGCCGCCGGGGTAGGCCGTGTACACCTGGTCGAGGCGGAACTGCTCGTTGGCCAGCTTCTCCACCTTATTCACGTTATGGGCCAGCGTGCCGTTTACGCTCCATTGGAAGTTGGCCGTTTGCACCGGCGTGGCGTTCAAGGTCAGCTCTACGCCCTTGTTGCTGATTTCGCCCACGTTGGCGTACAGCGTATTCACGAAGTATTGGGTAGTTGAAACCGGGTAGTTCCAGATCAGGTCGGAGGTGCGCTTGTCGTAGTACTCCACGGTGCCACCCAGGCGGTTCCCGAACAAGCCAAAGTCGAGGCCTACGTTCAGCATGGCCGTTGACTCCCACTTCAAGTCGGGGTTGGGGTTCTGAGTCGGGCCAATGGCCTTGATGAAGGAGCCGTTGTAGTAGAAGGTACCCACGCTGCTGTAGCGCTGGGTGGCAATCAGCGGGTCGAAGCCCAGGGAGTTACCGGTAACGCCGTAGCCCACCCGTAGCTTCAGCTCGTTGAGGGTGGTGTTGCCCGCCAAAAAGTCTTCTCGCGCCACGTTCCAGGCCAGGGAAGCCGCCGGGAAGGTGCCCCAGCGATTGTTCTGACCGAAAGCCGAAGACCCATCGCGCCGCACCGATACCTGCAGGAAGTACCGGTCGTTGAGGCCGTAGTTCAGGCGGGAGTACAGCGAAATCAGCCGCAGAGTGGAAATGCCCAGGCTGTAGCCGGCAATGGCCGCATCGTAGTTCGGCGACACGCCGCCGGGGTTGCCTAGGCCTAGGTTGTTGTAGCCCAGCTGGTCCGATACGAACCCGCGAGTGTCCGTCTGAAAACCGTCGCCGTTTTTGTCTTCCTGCCACGAGTACCCCACCAGTACCTTTAGGTCGTGGTTGGCGTTGTTTAGCGGGTTATAGGTCAGAAAGTTCTCCAGAATCTTGCGGCTGTTGTCTACGCTGTAGCGGCGCGCCAGGCCCTTGGCCGCTAGGCCAGTCACGTTGTTAGCATTCGGCACCGGCGACTCTCGCCCCTGATAAGCCCCGCCCTTCACCGACTCATTCTGCATGCTCAGGCTCAGCGTGTTGGTGAGGTTGGGCAGAATAGTGAGCTGGGCGCTGGCGTTGCCGAGCAGCGTGTTGATTTTGCGCTCCTCCTTGTTTTGCTCCAGCAGGGCTACGGGGTTGTAGTACTGCGTGCGGTTCAGGTTTTCCTTGTAGGTGCCGTCGGGATTTTTGATGTTGGTGGTGGGCAAATGCGTGAACATGTTGCGGTACACCAAGTCGGAAATCAGGTGCTGCTTGAGCAGGGAGTTGGTAAGGGTAAAGCGCAGCTGCAGCTTGTCCTTGAGCGTTTTCTGATCGAGATTGATTTTGCCGATGAGCCGCTCACTATCGGAGGTTTTCATCACGCCCTCACGCTTGAAGTAGTTAACGCTGGCATTGAAAGCCGACTTCTCTGAGCCGCCCCCGTAGCTGATGGTGTGGTTGTGGCTGAGGCCGGTGCGCATCACCTCCTTTTGCCAGTCGGTGTTGGTGCCCTCGTCGTTGTCGGCGGGGCTCAGGCTCTTGCTGTTGGTTTCTAGGTAGCGACGCAGTTCGTCGCCGCTGAGCATGTCAATGGTGTTCGATACCTGCTCCACGCCCACGTAGCCGCTGTACGACACAGCCGCGTTGGGCTTCTGGCGGCGAGTGGTGATGATAATAACACCGTTAGCCGCCCGCGCTCCATAAATGGCCGTGGCCGAAGCGTCTTTCAGCACGTCGATGCTCACAATGTCATCGGGGGCTACCAGGTTGATACTGGCCGCTGGCACCCCGTCAATCACGTAGAAGGGCTCCTGAGCCTGGCCCGTGCGCAGCGAAGAGGCTCCGCGCAGTACCACCGAGGCCGTGGCGTTGGGGTCGCCGCTGCGGGTAATGTTCAGGCCAGCCACTTTACCCTGCAGTACTTGGTCGGGGGTGGCTACCACGCCGCGGTTAAACTCCCGAGGGTTCACGTTGGTGATGGAGCTGGTTACCTCGCCCTTCTTCGCCGAGCCGTAACCGATAACCACCACGTCGTTGAGCAGCTTGGCATCTTGCGCCAAGGCTATATTCAGGCTCTCCTGGTTGCCGAGCGCAACTTCCTGGGCCAGATAGCCTACAAAAGAGAATACCAGGGTAGTAGCCCCATCGGGTACGGTTAGGGTGAAGAAGCCCTCGGCGTTGGTTACGGCGCCAGCGGTGGTGCCCTTGGCCAGCACCGTTACACCGGGAAGGGCCGCCCCGGTTTTGGCGTCGGTCACCTTACCTTTTACTTCCTGGGCCGCTCGCCGGCTTGGGGTGGCGGGTGCAGCGGCGCTTGGCTGAAGGATAATGACTCCTTGCTTTTCCTCGAAGCGCAGCGGCTTGTTGCGCAGCAGCTGGCGCAGGATTTCCCCCACCCGGGCCCCCCGAAATTCAGAGGCCTCTACTTTGGTTTCTTTCAGGTCTTGGGCCTCGTACACAATGTTTACCCCGGCCTCGCGCTGAAGCCGTTGTAGGGCGGTGGAAAGCGGGCCGGTCTGTACCGCGAAGTAGGCCACTTCGGTGTTGGTTTTTTGAGCCAGGCTTTGCTGCGGTATGCTTACTCCGGTGAACAGCACTGTGCTGGCTAGCAGGAGGTTGCGGCCGCTGGAGCGGCCTTGGGTTAGGTAGTTGAGGTGCATCATATGGTGGTAGAGTTCAGGCAAGACGGTGCCCGGCAGGCCGGCAGCCTGGGCACGAGAAGGATGAGATGAAGGGGCCGCTGGGCGGCGTTATTCTACCCAGTAGGTAGCAGCGGAGTGCTTGACAATGCGGAGGTGGTGGCGCTGCAACAGCACGTTGAGCACGTCGGTAATCTGATCAGCGGAAAGGCTAGGGTCGAGGGTGCCCGTGAGGGCCACGGCGGGGGCTCCGCGGCGCAGCTGGAAGTGAACCGGGTAGTAGTTTTCCAGCTCAAGCAAAATCTCAGGCAAGGAAGCCTGCTCAAACGTTAGGTGTCGGCTGGTGGGCGAGGCGCTAGAAAACTCGTTTTTGGTGAGCGTGACCTGCTGGTTTTTATCGTTATAGACTAGTTGATCATGCGGCAGAAGCACTGCTAATTGGCGTTGCTGGTGGGCTACTTGCACCCGGCCGGTGCGCACCAGCACGGTGGCAGAGGCTAACGGCGGGTAGGCTTTCACCAGGAAAGAAGTGCCCAGCACCTTCACGTTTACCTTGGCAGTGTGCACCACAAAGGGGTGGTCAGGGTCTTTCGTGATGTCGAAGAATGCTTCACCGCGCAGCTGCACGTTGCGCACTGCCCCAAAGCGGGCCGCGCAGGTCAGCTCCGAGCGGGGCCGCAGCCACACGTGGCTGCTGTCGGGCAGTACTACCTCCCGGTGCTCTCCCACGCCAGTAGCGTAGTGCAGCAGTTGGGGCGGCTGCAGCCGCGGCCAGAGCAGAGCCCCGGCTAGCAGCAATGGTACCAGCACGGCCGCAATCCGCAGCGCCGGCCACAGGGCCAGCACCCGCGCCGAGGGCTGAGTGCGGGCCCGAATTCCCCCCAGAATCCGGGCCCGCCGCTCTGCCTCCTGCTCCCGGTCCGTGAACTCGTCATCATCGGGAGTGGCCGCTGCCAGCGCATCCAGCCAATGCTCCCGCTGCCGTTGCCGTAACATCTGCCGACGGCGGCGGTACTGGATAAGACGCTGGGGTAAGCGGTTGAAGTTGAAATTCCGGGACTTCATAAACATGTTGCACAAGCCCGGCGAGGTAACTAGCCCCTAGGCCTGATTTAACGAAACCGTAATGTGTAGGCCAGCAAGCACGGCCTCATGCTATGCAAAGCAAGGTGCCGCTAGGCCAGTAGCCGGCTAAGGCAGCAGTCCTACTTGCGGCGGACCTTCTGGGTAGGGGCGCTGAGCACCTCCGCAATAGCCTGGCCGGTGCAGGCGCTAGGGAGCTTGCTTTCTACCAGCATGGCGGCAGTGGGGGCAATGTCCGTGATGGCGTAGTACTGGTAGCTGATACCGGGCGTGATGCCGGCCCCGAACCAGAGCAGGGGCACGTGGCTGTCGTAGGCGTAGCCCGAGCCGTGGGTGGCGCCCACGCCCATTTCCCAGGTCCAGCCGGGCTCCAGCTCAAAACGCACGTCGCCGAAACGCTGGTAGTAGAGGCCGTTCTGGAGCTTGGTTTCGAGGAAGGCTCCGGTGCCGCTGGTCAGCAATTGGGCGGTGGTATTTACCTGGGCAATGCCGGGCTGGCTGCGTAAGTAGTCGGCCAGCAGGTTTTGCACGCGGGCCAGCTCCAGCTTGCGGCTGGCAATAAGCGGGCGGTTGAGGTAGTACATGTTGTTGCGCTCCGTCTCAATCCACTGCCCCGGCCCAAGCTGCTCCACCAGGTAGTCGGTGGCACCTTTGTTGAGCGAGCTGTGCGTTTGGGCCCCACTGGGGGCCTGGTGCTGAGCCAGGTACTTAGGTACCTCACTGGCGCCATGGTCGGCGGTCAGGAACACGGTATAGTTGCCCTTGCCCACGGTCTTGTCGAGGGCCTGCAGCAGGCGGGCAATTTCCAGGTCAAGGCGCAGGTACACGTCGTTTTCTTCCTTGGAAAGCGGCCCGAAGGTGTGGCCTACGGGGTCAGGGCTGGAGTAACTGATAGCCAGCAGGTCGGGCACGTTGTCGCGGCCCAGGTCGGTGCTGGCCAGCGCGGTCAGGGCCAGGTCGGTGAGCAGGTTGTTGCCGAAGGGCGAGATGTTCACTGCCTCGTAGGCCGGTGGATTCTGGGGGGCCAGCTTGCTCAACTCGTACGGAAAGGTAGCCGCAGTTTTGCCTTTAAAGATTTTCTCAAAAGCGTTGGAGTCGGCTACGCTATTGAGGTAGGCCTCGGGGCCCCGCAGCGGCGTCCAGGTTTGCTGGCGGTAGTAGTCGGCCTTTTTCTGGGCGTTGAAGTCGGCCACCCATTTCGGCAAGGCCGGCATGTAGTAGGTGCTGGAAACGAAGTCGCCGGTGTTAATATCGAACCAGAACGCCCCATCGGCCATGTGGCCGGCGGGTAGCGCCGAGGCCCGGTCTTTCAGCGACAAAGCAATAACCCGGCTGCGGCCATTCGACACTATTTTCATCTCGTCGCCGAGGGTGGTGCTCACCTGGTTGCGGGCCGAAACGCCCATGCCCTTGGGCGTGCCCACCAGCTGTACCGTGGTGTCGTCGGTGCAGTACACGTCGCGGTGCAGGCGGCGGTCGTACCAAGAGTTGCCAATGATGCCGTGGTAGCGCGGCGTAGTGCCGGTGTACACTGAGGAGTGGCCCGGCCCCGTCACGGTGGGCACGTAGTTGTAGTGGGTGTTGCGGCACTGATAGCCTTCGCGCAGCAACCGCTTGAAGCCATCTTCGCCAAACTGGTCGTAGAACCGGGGCAGGTAGTCGGCGCGCATTTGGTCGACCATGATACCGACCAGAAGTTTCGGTTTTTTGGTGCCTTGGGCAAGCAAGGCAGGGGCGCAGCTGAGCAGTAGCGCAGAAAGCAAAAGTTTACGAATCATACAGAAAGGAGCGGTACCGGGTGGCCTAGCCACCGCACACCGAAGCAGAAAGGAACAGGTTGGCGCCTCAGCCGCGCGCAGCAACAGCCACGGGCAGCTTCGGCAGAATACGAGTGGCCTAGCATCAGCCACCAGATGACGCGCAGCATGCGTTTCCCGGCCGGGGCCGCCATCTACTTGTACCAGTTGCAGAGCGCCCTGCTTTCAACCAGCGCCCAACGTTGATTTAACGAATAGGTAATATGGCGTGAGAGAAAGGCTTGATCAACCACAACCAGCTTTCTATCTATATGAGGATGTAAGTAATTGACCAACAGATTTTCACATCGTACATCATGTCTCGACCAGTTCGACATGACAACCTTATTTAGTCGTTCTAGGCCACTGCAACCACTGCTAGTCTAGCTATTGGCGTTGGGGTGATGACCTATGGTAGGCAACCGCAAGAAGCTAGCTTAGCAGGCGGGTAAGGAAAGGGGAGAGTTTGTGTAGGGCGCTGTTTATCTGGTTGCGCACGGTTTGCTCGGAGGTAGCAAACTTCTCCGCAATTTCCTTCACCGAGAAGTCGTCGAGCATGCTGAGTAAGAACACCTCTTTCTCCTTGGGTGGGAGCACCTGCGCCTGCACCTGAATGGCAGCCAGCGTGTCGTGGCTCACGAGGTGCTTGAAGGTAACTTCTGACTCTTGCGGCTGAGTAGTTCCAAACGCTTTGAGGTGGCGGGCCCGAATCTCGGCATCGCGGAAGCGGGTGAGGATTTTCTTGCGCAAGGCACCCCGCAGAAACCCCTCCGCCGTGGTGTGCACCTGCAGATGGGCACGATTGGCCCACAGGTCGCAGAAAAGCTCCTGAATTATGTCCTCCGCATCCGAAGTGTGCCGCAGTATCTTGTGCGCGTATCGGTACAGCTCCTGCCAATGCGCTTCAAATAGTAGCTCAAAGGCTTGGTAGTCGTCGTTGCGGATTCGCTCTAGCAGCCCAAGTAAGTTGTTAGTAGCCACGGCGCGTTGTTTGCGCCAAATGTAGAAGTAAGGAGTTGGGATTGGGAGCCAACCCGACAGAGGTTATAAAACCTTTATGTGGGGGTAATATTGCAGTAATGCACCTCGCTGCTTTCGGCAAGCTGCGTCAGCTTCCCGAAAGCTAGATTGGTCTAGCTACGCAGATTTGGTGCGAGGGGCAAGCAGCTTGGCAATCAGGCCCGTCCAGCCGGTTTGGTGGCTGGCCCCCAGCCCTTGGCCGGTATCTCCGTGGAAGTACTCATGGAAGAGCACATAGTTTCGAAAGTGCGGATCAGTCTGCCAGCGCTTGTCGGGGCCCAGGGAAGGCCGTAGGCCATCGTCATCGCGCAAAAACAGCTTGGTAAGGCGCACGCTTAGCGCATCGGCAATTTCAAGCAAAGAGCTGTATTGCCCCGACCCGGTGGGATACTCCACCCTGAAATCATCCCCGTAGTAGTGGTAAAAGCGCTGCAGGGATTCAATCAGCAGGAAGTTGATGGGCAGCCAAATGGGTCCCCGCCAGTTGGAGTTGCCCCCGAATAGATCTGACTCGGCTTCGCCTGGTTCGTACTGCACCTTCATGTGTAGACCATCGTAGGAGAAGGTGCAGGGGTGAGCCAAGTGGTAGCGGGAAAGGGAGCGTATGCCAAACTCCGACAAAAACTCCCCTTCATCGAGGGCCCGGGCCAGCAGGCGCTTTATCCGATGCCCGCGCAGCAGCGAGAGTAGATGCGTGTCGCCGCGGCCAGGTTCGCGCCAGCGCGAAACCAGGCCGGCCAGGCGGGGGCGGTTTTCCAGAAACCAGTTCATGCGGCCCAGAAACTCGGGCATGTCTTTCAGCACTTCGTCATCGAGCACCTCCACGGCAAACAGCGGTATCAGCCCCACCAACGACCGGGTCTTCAGAAACTGGCGGCCGGAGTTGGGCGAGTGCAGCGCATCGTAGTAAAACTCGTCGTCGATGTCCCATAGGTCCACATCTTCGGCATCCATGTTGGTCATGGCCCCGGCAATGTAGAGGAAGTGCTCGAAGAACTTGCTGGCCAGATCTTGGTACACGGGGCTGGTTTTGGCCAGCTCCAGCGCAATGCGCATCATATTGAGCGCGTACATGGCCATCCAACTGGTGCCATCTGCCTGCTCCAGGTACGTGCCATCGGGCAAGGGGGCGGAGCGGTCGAAGAGGCCAATGTTATCGAGCCCCAGGAAGCCTCCCTCGAAGATGTTGCGCCCGTGCCGGTCTTTGCGGTTTACCCACCACGTGAAATTGAGCAGCAGGCGGTGAAACACAGTGCTCAGAAACTCCGTGTCGCCGAGGCGGTCGTGGTGCTTTTGGCACATTTTATACACGCGCCAGGTGGCCCAGGCGTGTACGGGCGGGTTCACATCGGAGAAGTTCCACTCATAGGCCGGCAGCTGCCCATTGGGGTGCATGTACCAGTCGCGGGTGAGCAGCAGCAGCTGGTGCTTGGCAAACCAGGGGTCTAGCTGGGCCAGTGGCAAGCAGTGAAAGGCCAGGTCCCAGGCGGCGTACCAGGGGTACTCCCACTTGTCGGGCATGGAGATGATGTCGCCATTATTGAGGTGCTTCCACTCGCGGTTGCGCCCGTGCTGGCGCTCCGCCGGCGGGGCAGGCAAGCCAGGGTCGCCCTGCAGCCATTCGGCCACGTCGTAGTTGTAATACTGCTTGCTCCAGAGCATGCCGGCAAAGGCTTGGCGCTGCACATTGCGGGCGTCGGCGTTAGTGAGCCCGGCCTGTATTTGGCCGTAGTATTCATCCGTTTCCTGACGGCGCAGCCGCAGCACCTCGTCGAAGTCGGCAAAGGGTGCGGGGTGGCCGGCGGGCGCCAGGCGTACGCGCACCGTTTCGTAGCTGCCCGCCGCTACGGCAAGGGTGTAATGCGCGGCCGCCTTGGTGCCAGTTTGAGCCGGGTTGACGGTTGCAGCCCCGTGCACCACGCAGTTATGAATGCCATCCTTGTAAAACTGCGCTTGCGTGGGCGGGGCCAGGTTGGGCAGCCGGTGAGGGTTGGTGTCGTTGTCGCAGAAGAGGAGAACGGGGTCCTGGTCGCAATACAGGCGCAGATCAGCCAGGTCGCGGTGGCGGACGGTAATGGCGCCGGCCTCGGCTGCTAGCTCCGGGCGGTAGGCGTCATTGCCCCAGGCCCAGGTGTTACGAAACCACAACTGGGGCAGCACGTGCACTTGCGCATCCTCCGGGCCCCGGTTATGTACGGTAATCTGCAGAAGCACATCATCGGGGCTTGCCTTAGCATACTCCAGGCACACATCAAAGTAGCGGTTGTCGTGGAAAATGGCCGTGTCCAGTAGCTCAAATTCCGTATCGTGCCGACCACGACGGGCGTTTTCCTGCACCAGCCAGTTGTAAGGGAAGGCGTGCTGCGGATACTTGTACAGCATCTGCATGTAGGAGTGGGTAGGCACGTTTTCCAGGTAGTAGTACAACTCCTTCACGTCCTCGCCATGGTTGCCCTCGGGGGCGCCCAGCCCAAACAGACGCTCTTTCAAAATGGGGTCTTGGCCGTTCCAGAGCCCCAGTGCCAAGCACAGTCGTTGTTGCTCATCACAGATACCGCCTAAGCCCTCCTCACCCCAACGGTAAGCATACGAGCGGGCCATGTCATGGGTGATGTAGTCCCAGGCCTGCCCGGTAGCGGAATAATCTTCGCGCACTGTGCCCCATTGACGCTCCGAAAGATAGGGTCCCCAGTTGCGCCAGGCGGCGCGGTGGGCATTGGCCTGCTGGAGGCGTTCTTGCTCGGCGGTCATATGTAGCACGATAAAGCTGAAGCTTACAGTACGCAAGCTCCACTACAGAAGGTTAGGCTCCAGGCTAGTGGCCTACAATGCTGCACCAAGCTCACCTCGGCACCGGAGCAGGAGTTAAACAGCCGCGAGTTAAGGAAAAAGCCGCCACTGTTTGCTAGGCAAGTGCGCCCTAGTTTCTCCAGGCTCAGAGTGCGTCAGTTGCAGTGGCCTAGCTTGCCACCCTAGGTCACCCGGTGGGGTCGGCGTGAGGTAGAGGGCTTTCAGCTTTGCTATAGGTTTATGGTCAGGTAATTGGCAATGACAGTTAGGGCTGGGTTGGCAGTGCCCGGAGGAACGTAAGTCGCGCCCGATCTGGTAAGGGCTTCGCAGCGGGGGTGAGGTCCAGCACCATAACCTGTTGGTTGGGAGTGTGGAATGCGGACCAGGGCGGCAGACCGGGGCCGTTGGGGTTACCCGAGCGCACAAAATTCACCCAGTAGCTCGCCATCGTTTCGGCTAACTGATAATCAGTGGGCTCCCAGGGACGGCGCACGGCCTTAAGGGTGTTGAATACGTAAGGCACCTCTCCGGTGTGGAAGGCCCCGTATTTGAGGTACTCACCCGTAGCCGGTACTTTCCGGGCGAAGCGGTACACGTAGGCGGGGCGCTGCAGTTGCTGGTCTTGCAGCGTAGCCCAGTTATAGGTGGGCAGACCAAAGCGCAGGTCGCGCGCTAGGTGCAACTGAGCGGTGGCCGCGGCCGGCTCCTCATCTGCCGGGTAGAAGTGCAGCAGGCTATCAGCGTGCGAGCCGTATTGCTGGTGTATGCGCTGACGAAACTCTGCCGCCGGTAGCAAAGGGCCATCTAGCAACCCTTCGTCTTCATTCCACCCCGTCAGCAGCGCTACAGCGTTGGAGTTACCCTGCCGCAGAAGTGCAGCGGGTGAAGTGGGTAGCACGAAGCCATCGAGAACGGGACCTTTCATGGCGGGTAAGTGATTCAGGAGCGCTTCGGCTGGCAGCTGGCGCAGGGCAGCCAAAGATGGTGCTTGTAACTCTTGAGCATACTGCGCACCGGCTTGCTCGGCCTGGGCCAGTGACGGATAAGGCCGGGCAAATGCGGCCCCGCTTTCGGCAATGGCTTGGTGAAACAGGCCCTTGGCCAGCGGAGAAGCCACCAGACAGGTCACGCTCATGGCGCCCGCCGACTGCCCGGCAATAGTGACCCGAGAAGGGTCGCCGCCGAAGAGGGCAATGTGTTGCTGCACCCACTGTAGAGCCGCCACTTGGTCGAGCAGGCCGTAGTTGCCAGAGGCCTTATGGGGCGACTCTCGGGTAAGCTCGGGGTGGGCCATGAAACCGAAGGGGCCTACCCGGTAGTTGATGCTCACCACCACAATGCCCCGCTTGGCCAGTTCGGTGCCATCGTAGATGGGCACGGCGCTGCCACCGCTCATAAACCCACCCCCGTAAATCCAGACCAGAACCGGCTGGCGCGCGGCAGCCGAGGGGGCATTGGTCCACACATTCAGATAAAGGCAGTCTTCGCTAATCGGGGCTTTCGGAATCAGAAATTCTTCGCTCCACATGCTGAACGGCGCCGGGGCCGCTTGCATGGGGCTCGGCCCGAATTCCCGGCATGCCCGGATGCCGGCCCAGGGAGCAACGGGCTGGGGTGCTTTCCAGCGCAGCGGACCTACGGGCGGAGCCGCAAAAGGAATACCCTTGTAGTAAGCCACTTGGCCCCCGGCCGTTCGTCCGCCCGCAATGCGGCCACTGCGCGTGGCAATTACCCCCAAAGGTGAGGGCTTAGGAGAGGTAGCCAGGGCAGTGAAAACGGCCAAAGCCAGCAGTACGAGAAGAAAGGATAACCTACGCATAGGCGGAAAATAGCAAGCAGCTTGATAAAGGTGGTGTGCTGAGTAGCATAGGCTGTTCCCGTAGGCCAGTCGCCGCTAGAGCCCGCTGTCGCACGAGGATGCTGGCCTCATGTGCTACGGTAGAAAGCGGTGGGCAAGCTACTCAAGAGCCCGATACTTGCTCTACCTGCAGCACACCCGGAAGCTGGAGCGGTGTGGGGAGCAAACCGGTACGGGCAAAATCGGCCCAGTGCTGGCGCACCTGCTTGCCTAGTGCATCAACCTCCTCCCAGTGTGCCTGGCCTAGCAACGGAGTGGCGGTCCACTGCGCCGGTAGGCCTAGCAGCAAAGGCAGATCAATGGTGTGGGCTCCGCCAAAGTCGCTGCCTGTGGGGGCAAACGTTACTTGAAATAAATAGGCCCGACCACCCGCACGGGCATGACGGCGGGCGAAGGCGCGGGCGGGGTCTAGATAGATGTAGCGGGAGCTGAGCGTCGTCAGCAGGTTGGTTGCCCTGGGGCCTAGCAGGGGCACGCGCGGAAGCCAGCGTAGGCCAGGGCTGATGACGGCAAAAAAGCGGGTTTCGTGGGACGTACCGCCAATTAGCACCTCAACCTGCGGGGCAGCTGCCTTCCAAGCGCGCGCCACGTCAGCTTCGGCGGGCAGAGGGTAGGCACCGTACTGGGTGCCAAACGGCATACCGCCCTTCAGGCCAAACCTGCGCGCCGCCCGCTGGGCCCGCTCTTGGTAGGCCAGTACTTGCTCAATGGGGTCCTCCGTTGGCAGCGGCCCGGTGGCTCGCAGCATGGCTTGGTTCATAGCAGCGCGGTTGGGAGCCAGGCCCAGCGGTGCACTATGAAGAATAACCCGCCGAAATAACCCTGTAGCGCCATCAGCTACCATAAGGTGGGCAATAGCATCGGCTCCGGAGGAGTGGCCTAGTAATGTAACCAACGCAGGGTCTCCGTTGAAAGCCGAAATATTGCGCTGCACCCACCGCAGAGCTTCGCGTAAGTCGAGCAGGCCCAGGTTGGGAGGCGTAGTAGTATTGCTACCAAGGAAGCCTAGCAGCCCTAGTCGGTACGTAACCGCCACAAATACCACTCGCTGCTCCTGCACCCAGGCGGCAGGATTATACAGGGGCAAATCGCCGGCTCCGCTCACGTAAGAGCCTCCGTGCACCCACACAATAATGGGCAATTGCTCGTCGGGCCAACAGTCAGCGGGCAGGGTTATGGAGAGGCGCAGGCAGTCTTCGCTGAACGTGAGCTCCGTAAATAAGTCGCCTAGTACCTGATCTAGCAGCGGGTCGGGGACCTGAGGGCAGGCCGGAGACGGATTAGTAGCTTGGAGTGGAGTTGGGGAAGCAGGCTCGGCAACCGGGGGGTGAAACCGCTGGGCGCGGGCATACCGGATGCCGCTGGCGTGCAGCAAATTTCCCTCGCGCCACCCAACAATGGGGCCGGCCGGGGCCTGAAAATAAGCGGGTGTGCGGGCGGGCATGAGGGGGCAGGAGCTGACCGAGGCGCTAGGCCAGTGCTTGAGGAAGCACTGCTTATCGCACGCGCAGGCGCTGACACTGCAACACCAGCAGCTGCTCCAGGGTTAGCTCGCCCAGTACGTAGCGCTGCCAGAGAGATAGGGTTTCGGCACTTACTTGCGGGATGCCAGCTTCCGTGATGCCAACAATGCGTTCGGCTTCCTGCAGACGTTGTAGCCAACCTTGCTGATCGGGAGAAGATAGGGAAACCGGCGGGGCTGGGAAGTACGCGCTGCGCATGGAAAACGTCAGGAAAAAAGTGAAGCCATCTGTGGCTTCTGGCCTTATAACGGGGCAGCGGTTTTCAGGTTATAGTACCAAAGCGAGTATTTAACTAAAAGCTCGTCGGTAATACGATTGAGGCAGTGAAATGTAGCGGGTGAATGCGGGGCTTTTTTGCTAGGCCTATTTGTAAGCCGCTGTGGCTGCGGTAGTTTGATTGGCAAGTAGATTTGCCTGAAAGAAATTGAGAAAGTACCTCTATTTCCAGCGACGGATGTACTGGTCAAAGGTCTCCCGGTACCCTTCACTGATGGGAATAGTTTCGTTGGCAATTTGCACGGTGCCGCGCCCCACGGAGGTAATATGGTTGAGCGCTACAATGTAAGAGCGGTGAATGCGCATGAACTGCTTGGGTAGGCGCTCCTCCAAGGCTTTCAGGCTCTGTAGGGAAAGCAAGGGCCTTGGCTCGCTGCGGCGGTAGACCTTGATATAATCTTTCAAGCCCTCAATGTAGAGAATATCATCGAAGGGCACGCGCACCAACTGGTATTCCACTTTCAGGTACAGGTAATCCTCGGTGGGCTGGGCGGGTGGGGCTGGGGCGGGAGTGGGGTGCGCCACCTCAGCGTAGCGGTGGGCCTTCTGCGCGGCCCGTAAAAACTCCTCGTACGTGAAGGGCTTCAGCAAGTAGTCGAGTGCATCAACCTTATAACCTTCTAATGCATAGTGGTTGAAGGCCGTAGTGAAAATAACGCGCGGACCCCGGTCTGGCCCGGGCCCTCGGTCTAGCACCCGGGCCAACTCCAGGCCATTGAGGTCAGGCATCTGAATATCCAGGAATAGGACATCCACGGGCGTTTCCTGCTGTTGCAAGCCCTTCAGGGCCGACACTGCACTGCTGTAGCTGCCTACTAGCCGCAGGAAAGGGGTTTTCTCAATAAAGCTACTCACCAGCTGCAAGGCCAGGGGTTCATCGTCAACGGCAATACAATTCAGCGTCGTCATGCAGGCAGCGTCAAGGTCAGATGGATGTGGTACTCGTTGTTGGGGGTGCGCTCGGTAACCGTCAGGGTGTGGCGGTCGGGGTACAGCAGCTCAATCCGGCGTCGGGTGTTTGCTAGGCCAATACCGTAGTTTTGATCCAGTGCGGCGGGGCGCTCATCAAACAAAGAGTTGTATATATCGGCCACGAGAGTTTGCGGATTGGGTTGCTGCACGTGAATGCGAATAGAGCTGGGCAGCACCGTGCTTACGCCGTGCTTAAAGGCGTTTTCTACGAAGGTCAGCAGCAGCATAGGAGCTATGGGAGCATCGCATAGGGGCTCGGGCGTGAGGTACTCTACGTGCACATTGTTGGTCAGGCGCAGCTGCATCAGATCGATGTAGTCGCGCACAAACAGCAGTTCTTGGCTGAGTGGGGCCGTGCCGGTCTGGGTTTCATAGAGCACGTAGCGCATCATGCGGGAGAGGCGGTGTAAGGCCTCGCGGGCCCGGTCGCCGTCGATGAGGGTGAGGGCGTAGATGTTGTTGAGCGTGTTGAAGAAGAAATGCGGATTGATCTGCGCCTTCAGCCACGACAGCTCCGTGGTCAGTTTCTCTCGCTCCAGCGCCTGCCGCATTTCGGCCTCACGCTGCCCCCGCTGCACGGCCGCCACGCTGGTACCTAGGCCTAGCGCCAGCAACGTTGTGATAAAGATGGCGGGGTTAAACAAGCCGAAGCGGTGGGAGGGCATCTGGTGTGGAGGCCCGCCTCCCCGCTCGTTAGGCTGAGGAGGCGGAATGCCGGGCCGGAAAGTAGGGACCTGCATGGCGGGCTGGGGCGGTTCGGGCCGCATCTCTGGCCGAGGCGAGGCCACAGTAGTTTCCACCACACGATGCAGCAGCAGAATGCACAGCACGGCTGCTGCCAGAAACCCCAGGTAGGCCACGGGTCGGCGCCCGTATAACAGGCGTGGGACGGCCCAGCCTGCATTGAGGTAGAAGGCAACGGCGAGCAGCGCCAGTGTGGTAGTTTGCACCACCCAGAACGCCACTCCCTGGGTCCGGTCTTGGGGCTGCATGGCAAGCAGCATACTCAACACCCCCCAAATTAGGGTGTGCTGCAGAAGTGGAAGCCCCCAGCGCCGGGTAGAAGTGGCCATGCCGTAAAGTAAAATGAAACCTCCGGCAAGCTACGGCTAGCACGGGAGTATGAGCGTCAGCAATCCATCAGTGGCCCAAACACATCGACCGTTTCCTGTTCTGAGTCGTTAGGCGAGAAGGCGAAGCCTTACAGGAGAGAAATACCGGCTAGCCCGATTAGGCTGGGGTGCTGGTAAATCTGCTTACTTTCACCTTCATGACCCCCACTGAGCACACTGAACAAGAGGCCTACGCGGAATTGCGGGCTTGGCAGCGCAAGATGCAGGAGAAGCCCACGCTGCTCAACCGCTTTGCACGTCGGGTGCAGATACGCCTGAATGCCCTGCTGCCCGAGCGGGTGCACGAAGCCATAACGGCGGCCATTAAGCACATGGTGCGCGGCGTGTTATTTGGCTCTACGCACACCACGCGCAACCCCGTGCTAGATGTGCCGCTGGCGGAGCGGGAGGCCGCCATCCGGACCCGAGTGAAATACTACCGCAACACGGCCGCAGCCGAAGGAGCGGTAACGGGTGCCGGTGGCTTCCTGCTCGGTCTCGCCGACTTTCCGCTACTGCTGGGGCTCAAGCTAAAACTGCTCTTCGATATTGCGGCCTTCTATGGGTATGATGTAAAGGACTACACTGAGCGCTTGTACCTGCTGCACGTGTTTCAGCTGGCGTTTAGCAGCCAGCACACCCGCAACGAGGTGTACCGCCAGGTGGCCGACTGGGAGGCCTACCGCCACACCTTGCCCACCGATGTACACGAGTTCGACTGGCGCACCTTTCAGCAAGAGTACCGCGACTACATCGACCTGGCCAAGCTGGCGCAGCTGGTGCCCGTAATTGGGGCAGCCGTGGGGGCCGTTGCTAATTACAAGCTGCTAGAACAGCTCGGCGACACGGCCATGAACTGCTACCGCATGCGGTATTTCGCCGCTAGGCCAGCCCTAGAAAAGTAGGTGCTAGGCCACTAGTGGCGGTACTGGTAGAAAATGCCGTTGTCGAACGGGGTCCAGAGGCTGGCTTTCTGGCCGCAGTATTTCAGGGCATCATTGGCCCAGGTGTTGCAGGTGTAGAGCCAGCCGTAGGTGCGGTGGGCCTCATAAAAGGAGTCGTCGCGGCCGTAGCTGTGCCCGGCAATATAAATGGGGCGGCCTAGCGCGTCGTAGCGGAAGCTGTCCTGAATGTACTGGATGAGCTTGCGGTAGTCGTTGTGGCTGATGCTGATTTTCACGCAGTCCTCGCTTTCGTGCATTTCCCGGTAAAAGGTGGTGTGCATGGCCGAGGTGCCCAGGTAAAACATGGCCTTGAAGGCCGTGCTGGCCTTTAGCTCGGCCCAAGTAGGCGTATCGAGGTAGAAGCCTTTATCTCCCCACCCAAACCCAATGTATTGCATGGTGGGGTCGTTCGATTGGGTGTTTTTCAGCAGGATGGTTTCCGTCCAGTCGATATACTCGCTGCGGGCGGGCACCACAATATCCGTGTGCACGCCGTTGGAGTAGATGTAAATGTCAACATCGGTGAGCGGGTCGGTGCTTTTCTTCGGCACCGTAATGCGCGATAAGACGGCGGCGGCAGTGAGGTAGAGGCCTAGGGCCCCGCCCAGAGTGCCTGCTACGTAGCCAATTGCTTTGAGGGCTTTTTGAAGGCCTGTTTTCATGTGTTGCACAAATCGCCAGAGCCCAGTAGGCCCCAGAATGGAGAGGAAGTGTAGGCGCAATACGAGCCAAGTGGCCTACGGTTGATGTGCGGGCCGATCTAACACCCGCTAAAAACAAAAAGCCCCAACGAATGCGTTGGAGCTTTTCTGTGAGAACTAAAAACGACTAGCTCTTGGCTTTCTGATGGCCTTTGTGCTTTTCGGCTTTCTCAGCGCGCAGCTGGGCGTATTCGGTGTACTGATCAGCACTCAGGATTTGCTTGAGTTGGGCGTCGTACTTGGCCTTGTCGGCCTTCATTTCTTGCTTGCGGGCGTCGGTTTTGCCGGCGGTAGCGTACTTGGCGCGGTTGGCCTGCATCTCTTGGTAACGGGCCAAATGCAACTGCCGCACTTTTTCCGTTTGCTCAGCCGAGAGATTCAACTGCTGAGCCAAGTGTTTGGCCTTTTGGTCAGCTTTCTGCTCGGGCGTCTTCTGGGCCTTGTTGGTCTGGGCCGTGCGGGGGTGACGGTTCTTAACCGGTACAGTCTGGGCCGAAACAGCACCAACCGAGAAGGTAAACGCAGCAAGAACTACAAGGAGCTTTTTCATGGGTAGTATCTGAATTATCAAAATCAAGAGGCGAAATGCTCACGCGGTCAAGAACAGCTTGGTGAGCTTCTGGAATGGGTATTTGCAAGTCCAGTGCCAACTTTTAACTCTGATCCAGTTATCGGATAAATTAAAAAAAGTCAATTAGGTCATTAAACCCTGTAGGCTACTTAGCGTCGGGTGGCGGTAGGAGAGGAGTGGCCTAGGCTACTAGCCATCACGGGCCATTTGTAAATGCGCGCAGGCCGGGTGTACCTTTGCCCTACCAATTCTTTACCGACAAAGGATTGTTTTTATACAGAGGCGCTGAGAGACAGGCTCGAAGAAGCGTCGGCAACCATCCGCAACTGCCGGAACGGTGCCAATTCCTGACCATATAAAAACAAGTTGCCGTGGATTTTCGCCCCTGCCGTACTGCCCCTTTTGTAGTTTCCGCTGCCTGCTTCGGTGTACCCACCGTAGCGCCGGTGTGTTGTAGCGGTACGTGTTGTTGCTGTTGTTAAATCCGCCGCTAGCGTCCAGGTTTTCTGCACTGTAGGTTGCCTGAGCACCGGTAGCGCTTCTCTCTCCGTATTCTCTTAGTTGTGCCGTTCTCCGGGTACAGCGTCGGTATGCGTCACCTGTTTTGGGTGATTTCGGCGCGCTAGGCCACTGCACACGTGTCCCACAACTAGCTCTTTTTCTCACTGGCCAACTGCAGGTTGGCACTTAGTCTCTATGTTAAAAAAATCTCTGGAACTGCTGCGGCAGGAAGCGGCCGAAACGGGCGCTAACACCCTGAAACGAAGTCTGAACGGCTTCAACCTCATTGCCATTGGCATTGGGGTAATCATCGGGGCGGGCTTATTTTCTCTCACCGGCATTGCGGCGGCCAACAATGCCGGCCCGGCCGTTACGCTCTCATTTGTGGTGGCGGCCGTGGGCTGCGCTTTCTCGGCGCTCTGCTACGCCGAATTTGCCTCCATGGTGCCGGTGGCCGGCTCAGCCTACACCTACGCTTACGCCACTATGGGCGAGCTGTTCGCCTGGATTATTGGCTGGGACCTGGTACTGGAATATTCCGTAGGAGCCGCCACGGTGGCCATCAGCTGGTCGCAGTATCTGCTGAAGTTCCTAAGCAAGTACGGCATCAACCTGCCGCCGCAGCTGGTGATGTCGCCATTTGAAACGGCTACTCTGGCCGACGGCAGCGCCGTGCAGGGTTTTGTGAACATTCCGGCCATGCTTATTGTGCTGGCCATCACCATGATTATCATTCGTGGCACCCAGGGCTCGGCGTGGTTCAATGCGCTGGTAGTTACCCTGAAGGTGGCCGTGGTGCTAGTGTTTATTGCCCTGGGATGGCAGTACATCGACCCCGCTAACTACCAACCCTACATCCCGGCTAACACGGGCACCTTCGGTGAGTTTGGCTGGAGCGGCATCCTGCGCGGTGCGGGAGTGGTATTCTTCGTGTTCATCGGGTTTGATATTGTGGCCACCATGGCTCAGGAAACCAAGAACCCCCAGCGCAACATGCCCATCGGTATCATCGGCTCCCTGCTGATTTGCACCGTGCTCTTCGTGTTGTTTGGCCACGTTATGACTGGCCTAGCCAACTACACCGAGTTCAAAGACAGCGCCGCTCCAGTGGCTATTGCCATCGAGAAAACCCCCTATGCCTGGCTGTCGTCGGCCGTAATCCTGGCCATTATCATCGGCTACACGTCCGTAATTCTGGTGGATTTGTTAGGGCAGAGCCGCGTGTTCTTTTCCATGGCGAAGGATGGGTTGCTACCCCCGGTGTTCTCGCGCATCCACACCACCTTCCGCACCCCGCTGCAATCAAACCTGCTGCTAGGCCTGTTCATTGCCCTGTTCGCGGGCTTCGTGCCGATTTCGGTGGTTGGGGAAATGACCAGCATTGGTACCCTGCTTGCCTTCGTGATGGTGTGCCTGGGTGTGCTCATCATGCGCAAAAAAGAGCCCAACGCGCCGCGCGGCTTCCGCACGCCGCTTGTGCCGCTGGTGCCCATCCTGGGTATTCTGACTTGTCTGGTGATGATGGTGTCGTTGCCCTGGGAAACGTGGCTGCGCCTAGCCGTGTGGTTGGCTATCGGGTTGGCCATTTACTTTGGGTATGGCAAAAAGCACAGCAAGCTGCGCGCGGAAGCGGAGCAGCAAGTGGCCTAGGCCAGGAAATCCTTACATTCTTACAAAAAGCCGGACTAGCTCCGGCTTTTTTGTGGGCGCTTACGGCCGAATACTTACTTTCAGGCACCTATTGACTTATCTATTTAGCAATTGATGGAAACACTAGTATCCGAGTCCGAAATCATGCAGTCGCCTGTGAGAAGTCGCGCTCCAGCTTATCCAACTATGAAAGAAAGCTGGGTTGCGTTGGCATGGTTTGCGCTGATTATGCTCTTGGCGGCCATACCCGTATTTGTTATTGCCAACCACGTAATTCATCGGAAGTCTATTGTAGTGAGTACCATAGCTACTGTGCTGGGTGAAGTGGCGACTATCGGGTTTCTGATGTGGTATTGGAAGCAGCGGCGGGTGCCCTTACGGCTCCTCGGCCAGGTACCACCCTGGATTTATCTTGCGCTACCCGTTATAGCGTTTGTGCAGATCATCCTGCGCTCGTCGCTTTACTATCTGCATCTGCCCAACTGGATGGAAAACTCGTTTCGGCAGTTGGAGATGCAACCGTGGCTGGCCTTCCTGATGCTGGTAGTAGCCGCTCCAATTCTGGAAGAAGTCTTATTTCGCGGCATTCTACTCAACGGGTTGCTACGCAATTACCGTCCGTGGGTAGCTATTGGGCAGTCGGCCTTGCTATTCGGGGTGTTTCATTGTAACCCGGTGCAAACGGTGTCGGCTGGCATCATGGGGCTGCTGCTGGGCTGGCTATTCTACCGCACGCAGTCGTTGTTGCTATGCATAGTGCTACATGCGCTTAATAATGCGGTAGGCTTATTGGGTATGCTTACACACAAAGCCAACATGGTAGAGCCGCCTCATGCCTCGGCTGGCTCTTGGGTGGCCTACACGATACTGGTAGTTATTTGCGGCTTACTGATGGCGGCATTCGTCCTGCGGGTGAAACAAACCACAACGCCTCCTGCGCTAGAATCGGACGTAGATGAGGCGCCAGCACTGCCAGAGCCGGAAGCCATACTGGCCTAGCTAATTTCCAGAAACACTAAAAGCAGCGAGCAATCGGCATACTAGTCACTAGGCCAGTACGCCGATTGCTCGCCGCTTTTATAGCAAGTGTTCTGTACCAGTTACATGAACAGTTTGCGCAAGGCCCACAGGCTCCAGACAATGACCATCAGGCCCACGCCAACAAACATCCAGCGCACCGGGATGCGGCCGGCCAAGCGGGCGGCCAGGGGAGAGGCGGCCACCCCGCCCACAATCAGGCCCAGAATAATCTGCCAGTGCGAAATGCCTAGCGTGGCAAAGAAGGTAACGGCGCTGGCAAACGTCACGAAGAACTCCGTTACGCTCACCGAGCCGATAACGTACTGAGGCGTGCGGCCCCCGGCAATGAGGGTGCTGGTAACCAGCGGGCCCCAGCCGCCCCCGCCAAATGAATCGAGGAAGCCGCCAGCTGCCGCTAGCAGGCCTAGCTTCTTGTGTTTTTTTCGCTCCCCTGGTTTAGAGAAGGCCTTAGAGATGATACGAATACCCAGCAACAGCAGGTAGGCGGCCAACAGCGGCTTCACGTAGCCGGCGTACGTCTCGCCAAATTTCGAGAGCAGATACGCACCCGTAATAGCGCCCAGCACCCCCGGAATCAGGAGTACCTTGAATAGCTTCTTGTTCACGTTGCCGAAGCGGTAGTGGTGGTAGCCGGAGGCCCCGCTGGCAAACATTTCGGCGGTGTGAATGCTAGCACTCACGGCCGCCGGGGCAATGTTCAGGCTCATCAGGCTGATGGCCGTGACCACGCCGTAGCCCATGCCCAGCAGCCCGTCTACCAGCTGCGCCCCAAAGCCAATGGCCACGAAAATGTAAAACAGCTTCGCGTTGGTGGCCGTGTGCACCACCTGGTCCCAGGTGATGTAGTAGGAGAGGATGTTGAAGATGAGCAGGCCCGCGAAGGCCAGCAACGCCCCCGTGGCCCGGCGCCGCCACTGCGCCGCCGCCGGCGACTCATAGGCTGGGCCGCCGGTCAGCTCGGCCGTCACGGCGTTCAGCGACTTTACTTTGTGGGCGAAGTCGCCGCCTACTTTCTCCCGTATCACGGACATGCGCTGGAGCACATCGTGCAGCTCGTCGGGGAGGGTGGAGGTGAGCATTTCGCGCAGGCGCTTGGCAATGGTCGGCGACTTGCCGTTGGTGCTAATGGCAATTTTTAGGTCGCCTTTCTGCACGATAGAGCCCAGGTAAAAGTCGCAGGCATCGGGGGTGTCGGCCACGTTGCAGAGCAGGCGCTGACGGGTGGCATCGGCCTTGATGCGCAGGTTCAACTCTTTGTCGTTGGTGGCCACAATCACCAAATCGTGGCCCACGAGGTCGGTAGTTTGGTAGGCCTGCTCGCGCAGCTGCACGGCCGGGTGCTTCTCGGCCAAGTCAAGCAGGGCATCAGAAAAGTAGGTGGCTACCACCGTTACGGCCGTGGCCGGACTGTTAGCCAGCATGGCCGCGAGCTTCTCGTGGCCTACGTTGCCGCCGCCTACCAGCAAGACGTGCAGTTGCTCCATCTTCAAGAAGATGGGAAACAGTCGGTTGGAACCGCTGGCGGGCACTGGATCGGGCACGCTCGGGGCGGTGGTTTCGGCTGTGTTCATAGCGCGGTGGACAGGTTGTGAAGGGTAAAATAGGGAAAAGACCTGATTTAATGGTCTTTGAGCCAGAGGCTAGGTGGCCTAGGCGTGGAAGTTCTGGCCGTGCGTGGTCGGCTGCACGTACCCCTGACGAATGGTGAAATCACCGAACCGCTCCTGCGGCTGGCGGTTTTGGGCGTACTCCTGGAGCAGGGGCGTGAGGGCGGCTACAATGCCATCTTCGTCGAGCATCTCCTTGTAGAGCTTGTTCATCCGCTCCCCGTTGAAGGCGGCGCCCAGGTAGAGGTTGTAGCGGCCCACGGCCCGGCCCACCAGCCCAATTTCACCCAGGTAAGGACGGGCGCAACCGTTGGGGCAGCCGGTCATCCGGATGATGATGTCGTCCTGCAACAGCCCTAGCTCGGCCAGCACTCCATCTAGGCGGTCGATGAGTTGCGGAATATAGCGCTCGGCCTCGGCGAAGGCCAAAGAGCAGGTGTTGAGGGCCACGCAGGCCAGGGCGCCGCGGCGTAGGCCTGAGTAGTGGGTAGCGGCTACCTGAATGCCGTGTTGAGCCAGGGTGGCTTCTACCAAAAGCCGGTGCTCGGGCGCTACGTTGGCCAGAATCAGGTTCTGGTTGCCAGTGAGGCGGAAGTCGCCGGTATGGAAGCGGGCAATTTCTCGCAGAGCCGTTTTGAGCTGCTGGCCGGGGCGGTCGGCTACGCGGCCACCTTCCACGAACAAGGTCAGGTGCTGGGCACCATCGGGGCCAGTAGTCCACCCAAAGGCATCACCGGAGCTCTTGAACTCGTAGGCGCGGGCGGGCTCCAGGTCGAAGCCCAGGCGCTGGTTCAACTCCTGCTTGAATGTGTCTAGGCCTACCCGGTCGAGGGTGTACTTGAGGCGCGAGAACTTGCGGTTTTCGCGGTTGCCCCAGTCGCGCTGAATGGTTACCACCTTCTCGCACACGTCCACTACCTTATCGGCGGGCACGTAGCCAATGATATCGCCCAGGCGCGGGTAGGTTTCGGGCATCCCGAAGGTCATGCCCATGCCACCGCCCACCGTCACGTTGAAGCCCAGGAGCTGGCCTTTTTCCTCAATGGCAATCAAGCCCAGGTCGTTAGCGAAGATGTCGGTGTCGTTGTGAGGCGGCACGGCCAGCGCAATCTTAAACTTGCGGGGCAGGTAGGTCTTACCATAAATTGGCTCGAAGTCGCCCTCACCCTCGTTCGGTACGCTGCTGTACTTCGACTCGCCATCGAGCCACAGCTCCCAATACGCCGAGGTGCGCGGCGTAAGGTGGGCGCCAATGGCTTTCGTGATTTCATACACCTGCTCGTGCACCCGGCTTTGGTGCGGATTAGGGTTGAACATCACGTTGCGGTTCACGTCGCCGCAGCCCGAAATGCTATCCAGCATCACGGCATTAAAGCCCTGAATGGTTTTTTTGAGGTTGCGCTTGAGCACACCGTGCAGCTGGAATGCCTGGCGGGTGGTGAGCTTAAGGGTGCCGTTGCCGTACTGGTCGGCTAGCTCATCCATCCGTTCCCACTGGGTCGCGGAGGCCACGCCGCCGGGCACGCGCACCCGAATCATGAGGGAGTAGAGCGGCTCCAGCTTCTGGCGCTTCCGCTCGCTGTCCAGGTCGCGGTCGGTTTGCTGGTAGGAGCCGTGGAACTTGATGAGGTGGGTGTCGTCGGGGTAGAGGGCTCCCGTGATGGGGTTTATGAGGCTCTCGGCCAAGGTGCCGCGCAGGTAGTTGCTGGCGTCCTTGACGTGTTCGACTTCGGAAAGCTTGGGAGTATCGGCCATGAGTTTATTGAGCAGAAGGAGAAGCGGGGACCGGCGGCGGAGTGGGCCGCAGATCGAAGTTGTGGAAGTAGAAAACCCGAATCGTGTGCTGGTTGCGGTAAGTGCTACCGGCCGGCAGCTGCTGAAACAGGTGCATGTAGCCGCCGTGCAACTGGGCGTGCGGGTTGAGCTGGTACACCAGGCCAGCAAACAGCCGGTTCTGGTCGAAGTAGTTGTAGCGAATCTCCTTGCCGAAATTCATCATCACTTCGTTGTTGAGCAGAAACTGTAGGCCACCCGGCGCAAAGCCTTGCTTGTTGAGGGGCAGGAAAAGAGCCGCGTTATAGCGGGTGCGATAGTTGAAATCGAAGTCGTCGGTGCGCTCGTTGCTCCGGATGGTGCGCCGGAACCGCTCCTCCAGCCGCACCCACTGCATCAGGCGTGCCTTCGGAAATTTGCTGAACCACTGCACTTGCTGCCAGGGCCGGTGCTCGGCCTGCCCAATGGTGCGGGCCCCATCGGGAAAGTGGTGCACGTAGGCGTAGCCGCCAGTCAGGCGCACATCGTCGGTGAGGTAGTAGGTGAGGCCTACGCGGGCCACCGTCTGGAACATGTCCTGCACATACCGGTCGTGGAGGCGCACGTGCAGGTCGGTCCAGGTACCCCAGTGCTGCGTGAAGCGGGTTTGGTTGAACACGCCCAGCCAGGTCTGCTGCTCCCGCACGTACTGCTTCTGCGCCAGCGAAGACTGGCCTAGAAGCGCCAACAACCCAAGCGGAAGAAGCCCTTTCATACCCGTAGCCATTAGCGCAGCACCGTGTTATCGAAAGTGAGGGCCACGTAGTACAAGCCCCCAATGGTTGGGCCGGCGGCGTACTGGATGTAGCGGTTGTTGAGTAGGTTGGCGCCGCCCACTTTAATGGTCGATTTCAGGGCCGGGATGCGCACGTTCACCTGGGCATCTACGGTCTGGTAGGCGGGCACGCGGCCGTTAGCCAGGGGGCTCTCCCAGTAGAAGGTGCTCTGGTGGCGCCACACCACGTTGAAGCCCACGTTGCGCACCACCTCGCGGTTGCCAAACGACAGGTTAGTGGCCCAATGCGGCGTGTTGAAGCCCGTCACGAAAATATCCGACTGCTTATTGGTCGATAGCGCATTGTAGTTGACGTTGCCGCCGAAGGTGAACTTCTCATAGAAGTTGTAGGTCACGCCCAGCGTAGAGCCGTAGCTGCGGTAGTTGTTGAGGGCGTTGGTGTACACGCGGTAGCGGTCTTGGCGGGCACCGCGGTTGGTGTTAAGGGCTGCCAGCACGGCATCATCAGAGCCCACGGTTACCTGCTGGCCGGCCGCATTCTTGGGCACGCTCACTTCTACCTGGCCTAGGAAACCCGAGTACACATTGTAATACGCATCGGCATCAATCGACACGCGGTTGTCGAACAATACGCTGCGGTAGCCCACCTCGTAGGCGTTAATCTGCTCGGGCTGCTCCGTGGGCAGATTACCCACTTGCAGCAGGCTACGGATTTCGGGGCGCAACGCCGCCTGCGAGGCCGTGGTGCCGGAGTTGGCCGCCACGTAGGCATTCACCGCGGCGTTGAAGGTCGAAATTGAAGCCAGCGTGTAGGAGTTGTCGAGGTAGTTCAGGCCTTCATTCACGCGGGCTAGGCCACCCACACGGCGCACGTTGCCGTTGTTCACGAACGACAGCGCCTCAAACAGGGAGGGGAAGCGCCAGCCGTTTTGGTAGGAAGCCCGGAAGTTGTGCTTGTCGGCGAGGGTATACACGGCGGCCACCCGCGGGTTCAGTTTGGGGTCGAACTCCGGGTTGTAGTCGGCGCGCAGGGAGGCGGTGAGCTTAAGTTTGTTATTGAGCAGTAGGCGGGAGGCCTGGGCGAAGCCGCCAATTTTCTTATAATACTGATTGTCGCCGCCGGGTGTGGTACGCTCCGCCAGAGGCCTACCGAAATCCACGAAGTTGTTGCCATCTGGAATCACCTCGTACAGGCGGGCATCGGCCCCAATCACCACATCGGCAAACTTAATGCGTTGGCCAAGGTTCCAGATGGCCTCAGAGTGGTAGGTGCGGCTGCGCTGGGTGAGGGCGGCCCCGCCGGGGATGGGTGCGCCTGGCACGTTCACGCCACTGTCCCAGTTGTTGGTGTGCACAATCTGGTTTTTCAGCGCATCAAACGCCGCTGTACCCGGCACGGCGCGGCCGGCATCGGCCACCACCCGGGCCTGCTGCATGGCGGCCGCTAGGCCAGTGCCCGCGCTGAGCTGGCTCTGCAACTCCGTCCGAAATTTATTGCCCCACGCAGTATTAGAGCCGTTCTGCAGATCGAGGTTAAGGGCCAGGGGGTTGAGGTTGTAGGAGTTGCCGGTGTTTTCTACCAGCATGTAGGCGCGAGCCGTAAAGTCTTCTCCTTTCAACTCAATCTTGTGGTTCTGCACCGTCACGCCATCCAGCTGAATCTTGTTGCCACGCTGAAACACCCCGTCCATGAGGCCAAACCGGTAGCCATAGCTCAGCTCCAGCTTATCGGTGAGCTTATAGTGCAGGCTGGCATCGGCCTTGATGTTGCGCACGATGGGGTTGGTGAGGTCACGCTCGTAGTAACCCGTGCGACGCACGTTAAAAGTTTCGTTGCGGCCGTTGTAGGGAATGGTGATGGACACATTGCCGGCGTTGTCGTCGCCGTAGCGGTTCCACAGGTCGGCGGCGGGGTTGTTGGCGCCGCTCAGCTCCGGGAAGCGGGGGTTAGCCGAGGAGGCAGTTTGGGGGTTCTGGTCGATTTGGGTGTTGGCCAGCCAGTCGGTGCCGCGCAGATAGCTCAGGTTCACCTTGTAGGCCAGTCGCTGCGACGGTCCGACCACCTGCGCCCAGCGTAAGGCCGTTTCGGTGAGGGCGCTCGGGTCGCGGTCTTTGCCATCCACGTGGTTCACGCCCACCTTCTGGTACACGCTCAGGCCCTGGTAGCTGAAGGGGCTTTTGGTGGTGAGGTTGGCCATGCCGTTGATGGCGTTCATGCCATACAAGGCCGAGGCTGCACCGGGCGTAATTTCCACGCTGGCAATGTCCAGCTCCGTGGGCCCGATGGCGTTGCCCAGGGGCACGCCCAGGGTCGCCGCCTGCATGTCCACTCCATCCACGAGCTGCATGAAGCGGAAGTTGTTCGGAATGTTGAAGCCGCGGGTGTTGGGCACTTTAAACGTAAGCGAGCTGGTCGTCATCTGAACGCCCTTCACGTTTTCCAGGGCATCGTAAAAGCTGGGCGCCGGCGTTTCCTTTATGGCCCGGATATCCAGCTTCTCAATAGCCACCGGCGACTTCAGCCGACTTTCTTCCACCCTGGAAGCTGACACCACCACCTCATTAACTAGGACCGCCTTCGACTCCAGCTTCACGGCAATAGGTTGGCTGCCGCTGGCAATTTCCAATTCCCGTGATTCGTAGCCGATGAAGTTGAACACCAGCGTAAACGGAAAGCGCAGCTTGGCCTTCAACGCAAACTGCCCGTTGTTGTCGCTGAGCGTGCCCACGGAGCCGCCCTTCACGCTGATGCTCACGCCCGGCAAAGGCTGCTGGTTGCCATTATCGCGCACGGTGCCGCTAATGGATATCAACGGATCCTGGGCGCTGGCCGAGAGGATGCTCACGAACAATAAGAGCAGGAGCAACCAGAAAGAAGCGTAGTACTGCTTCAGCATATAGAAGGTGTTTCGAGGTAAAGGATGTGGAGTTGGCAGGGCCGTAGGCCAGTCGATGAGGGAGTAGGAGCCGCTCAACTGGCGGCTTCTAGCAGCAACAACATCGCTTTATCAGGACACGCATCTAGTTAGTTTGAAAGAGGTTGTTGAAGGTTCGTCATGTCGAGCTTGTCGAGACATCTCGCGTGCTGACGTACGTTGCAGTGGTTACCGTCATGCTGAGCGAAGTCGAAGCATCTCTACCGCTTCGTTGAGTTGTCTCTAGGCCAGTTGATTAGCCAGAGGTAGAGATGCTTCGACTCCGCTCAGCATGACGGGCAGTAGTAGGCAGTTCTAGTACACGTCCTCTAAAAAGCGGCGTGACTTCTTCAGCTTTTTCAGGTATTCAGCGGCGTATTCTTCGCCTAGGCCACTCTCTTGGCCGATGATGGTGAGCAGGGCGCGTTGCACATCGGCGGCCATGCGAGTTTTATCACCGCACACGTAGAAGTAGGCGCCGGTTTCAAGCTGATCGTAGAGGCGGCGGCCCTGCTCCAGCAGCCGGTGCTGGATGTAGATTTTCTGTTCCTGGTCGCGGGAGAAAGCCACGTCGAGGCGGTCTAGCGTGCCCTTTTTCAGGTGCTGTTGCCACTCGGTTTGGTACAGAAAGTCAGTGGTGAAGTGGGGGTTACCAAATACCAGCCAGTTGCGGCCGGCCGCGCCGGTTTCGGCCCGTTCCTCCACGAAGGCCCGGAAGGGAGCTACGCCCGTGCCAGCCCCTACCATGATGATGTCGGTGGCGCCATCCTGGGGCAGCTTGAAGTACTCGTTACGGTCGACCCACACGCGGGCAGTGTCGCCCAGGTTGAGGTGGTCGGCCTGGTACACCGAGCAAGCGCCGTGCTTGTCGCGGCCGTAGGCCTGGTAGCGCACGGCCCCCACGGTTAGGTGCACTTCCTCAGGGTGCGCGAGCAGGCTGCTGGCAATGGAGTAAGCGCGGGCGGGCAAGGGCCGCAGCACCGCCGCCAACTGCTGCCCCGAAAGCTCCACCGGAAACTCCGTAAGCAGGTCGGCCACGTCGCGGCCGTAGAGGTAGTTGGGCAGCTGGGCTTTATCGGCCAAAATTTCACGCAACAGGCCGTGCTGCGGGGCCAGGGCCGCGTAGCGCTCCAGCACGTCGCGCGTCACTACCGACAGTTCCAGATGCTCCGTGAGGGCGCTGGTCAGGTCCAGTTCGGTGCTTTCCAGGCGTACGGGGGCGTTGGCGTTTAGGTGAGCAGCTTGCAGAACTTCCTCTACCAGGGCGGGGCGGTTCGTGGGCTGCACCATCAGGGCGTCGCCGGCCTCGTACTGAATGCCCGAGCCTTCCAGCGAAAACTCCAAGTGGTACGTCTCCTTCGTAGAGCCGCGGCCATTGAGCTGGATTTTCTCCAGCAACGGCGCCTGAAATGGGTTGCGGCTTGTGTAGGCCACTGCAACCGGCGCGCCTAGGCCACCCGTCAGCACCGATGGCAACACGGCTGGCGCTGTTGCTACTGCTACCGAAGCAGCCGGCGCGGGAGCCGCTGCTGGGGCCGACTTCGCCAGCACTTCCAACACCTGGGCGGCCCACTTACGGGTTTCATCCTCAAACTCCACGTCGCAGTCTACGCGCTCCAGCAGGCGCTTGCCGCCCAGCTCGGCCAGACGCTGGTCGAACTCAAACCCAGTTTGGCAGAACTGCAGGTAGCTTTTATCACCGAGGGCTAGCACGGCATACTGCAGCTCCGGCAGCTTGGGCGCGCGGGCGCTCAGCAAAAATTGGTGCAGCTCCTCTGCCGCAATAGGTGGGTCGCCCTCACCTTGGGTGCTCACTACCACCAGCAGTTGCTGCTCGGTTTTGAGGTCTTTGGTGGGGTAGTCGTTCATGTCGCGCACCGTGGCAGTGAGGCCTTTCTGGCGCGCAATCTCCGCTGTAATGTTGGCGGCCTTCTTACTGTTACCGGTTTGGGAGCCGTACAGAATAGTAAGCTGGGCGGGGCCGGCCGGAGCCGTAACGGCAGCTGCCATGCCCGGCTGAGTAGCTGGGGTCGGCTGGCCCGCGGCGGCCCGACCGTAGAGGTAGCCGCTCAGCCAAAGCAACTGCTGCTCGGTGAGCCCGGCCGTCAACTGCTGGAGCGTGGCCTCATCGAAGCCAATGGGAAGAGTAGGAGAAGGAGCAGTGGTCATGGAAAAGAGAGCAGCAGCGCGAGAAAAAGAGTTAAGCCACTTCGGCGTAGGCCGGTAGCAGAGCGAAAACATCAGTAGGCAGTGTCTCCGCCAGGTTTTCGGCGGTGGCTAAGCGGGTTACTTCGCCCACCAGAATGATGGCTGGGGCCCCAATGCCGGCCTTTTTAGCTAGGGTTGGCAACTGGGCGACTGAGCCCGCCACGAAGCGCGCTGTGGGCAGGGTGCCGTTTTGCACAATGGCGGCGGGTGTATTGGCTTGTCCGTGTTGCGTATAGAGGGCTACGATGTGGTCCAGCTCCCCCAGACCCATCAGGATGACGGTAGTGGTGCGGGAGCGGGCGGCTTCGGCCACGCTGCCGGATAGCTCGCCGGTGGCGGTGGTAGCCGTAATCACCCGAAAGCCTTCACTGGCGCCGCGGTGCGTCACCGGAATGCCCACGCTGCCCGCCGCGGCCACGGCACTACTGATGCCGGGCACATAATCAGTGGCTAGGCCATGCTGCTCAGCGTAAAGCATTTCTTCCCGGCCGCGGCCGAACACAAACGGGTCACCGCCCTTCAGGCGTACTACGTGGCCGTATTGGTGAGCGTGCTCCACAATCAGGGCGTTGATTTCGTCCTGGCTATAGCTGCGCAGGCCCCGGCGCTTACCCACAAACACGGTAACGGCATCGGGGCGGGCGTGCTGGAGCAAGTCATTGTTAGCTAGTGCGTCGTAGAGAATTACGTCGGCCTCACCGAGCACCCGCGCCCCTTTGAGCGTGAGCAGCTCCGGGTCGCCAGGGCCGGCGCCGAGCACTGTAAGACGGGGCGTTTTCATCATGAGAAGTGATGGGGTGATGAGGTAATGGGATGAAGAAGTGATGGATGGAGGAGGTGATAGGTTATGAGGAGAAATGCAGGATGACGCTGTAGATCAAACTAGTGTGCTTTTACCCTTACCCTCATCACTTCCTCACCCCATTACTTCACCACCTTATTTAGATTGAAAACGCCACCGGCGGCGCTACCGGCGCGGTGAAGTACTCGGAGTTGGCTGCTTCCACCAGGCCGGCAGCTACAGTGTCGCCGCTCAGCTCATCTACCAGAATAAAGGACCCGGAAACCCGGTTGTCCTGATAGGTATCGACGGCTAGCGGGAGGGCGGTTTTGATGCGCACCCGCACGATGTCGTTTAGCTGAGCCGATTCAGCCGCGCCTTTGGCGAAGGTTTGCACATTCACCTTGTAGAGGATGGCTGGAATGGCGGCTTTCACTAGCGTAGAATGATGCTGCACCAACAGCTTGCGGCCCGGCCAAAGGGGCTGCTCGCTCATCCAGCACAGAGTAGCCTCCAATTCCCGGGTAATAGTGGGCTGCTGGCCTAGGGGCACGATAGAGTCGCCGCGGCTCACGTCCACGTCATCACGCAGCCGGATTACCACGGCCTGGGGTGCGGCGGCAGATTCAACTTCCTGCTGACTTACCTCTAAGGCTTCAATCTCTGATTCTAGGCCAGAAGGCAGCACCAGCACCCGGTCGCCGCGGCGGTATTCGCCGCTTTGGATTTGGCCAGCGTAGCCCCGGTAGTCGGGTAGCTCGGCAGTTTGGGGCCGGATAACATACTGCACCTGGAAGCGCGGCTCGTCGGCGCGCTCCTGGGTGCCGGGCACACTTTCCAGGTGCTCCAGCAGGCTGGGGCCGGTGTACCAGGGCAGGTGCGTGGAGCGCGTAACCACGTTGTCGCCCTGCAAGGCGCTGAGCGGAATGGCTACGGCCGCTGGCAGGTTGAAGTGGTTGGTGAGTTCGGCGTAATCGGTGGCGATTTTAGCGAAAACCGCTTCGTCGTAGCCAACCAAGTCCATTTTGTTCACGGCCAGCACGAAGTGGCGGATGCCTAGCAGCGCCGCAATCAGGGTATGACGGCGCGTCTGCTCAATCACGCCCTGGCGGGCATCTACCAGCACAATGGCGAGGTCGGCGTTGCTGGCACCGGTTACCATGTTGCGGGTGTACTGCACGTGACCGGGCGCGTCGGTAATGATGAATTTGCGGCGGGGCGTGGTGAAGTACTTGTAGGCCACGTCGATAGTAATACCCTGCTCGCGCTCAGCCCGTAGGCCATCCGTCAGCAAAGCCAGATCCACAGTGCCGTTAGAAGCCTGCCGCTTTTCCAGGGCCGCCAGCACGTCCAGCGATACCGATTCGGAATCGTAGAGCAAGCGGCCAATCAAGGTGCTTTTGCCGTCGTCAACGCTGCCGCACGTGATAAATCGAAGTAAATCCATTTTGGTGATGAGGTGAAAAGTGATGGGGTGAATAATGTTGTTGAGGGATGGAGTAGGTGAGGTAGGAGACCATCTTGGTCCGGTTCTTTTCACCTCATTGCTCCATCACCTCATCACCTCAATCAGAAATAGCCGTTGCGCTTGCGGTCTTCCATGCCGGCTTCGGAGATATTGTCGTCGAGGCGGGTGGCGCCCCGCTCGCTTACTTTGGCCAGCAGCAGGTCCTGGATGATGTCCTCCACGGTGCTGGCGTCGCTTTCCACGGCGGCGGTGCAGGTAGAGTCGCCGACGGTGCGGAAGCGCACCTGGCGCGTCACGATTTCGTCGTCCTCATCGAGGCGTAGGTGCTCCGACAGGCCTAGAAGCTGGCCCGTAGGCAGCACCACACAGGTACGCTCGTGGCCGAAGTAGATGTCGGGCAGTTGAATGTTTTCGCGCTGGATGTAGCGCCATACATCCAGCTCCGTCCAGTTGGAAATGGGGAACACGCGCACGTTTTCGCCTTTCTGGATGCGGCCGTTGTACACGTTCCAGAGCTCGGGGCGCTGGCGCTTGGGGTCCCACTGGCCAAACTCGTCGCGCACGGAGAAAATGCGCTCCTTGGCGCGGGCCTTCTCCTCGTCGCGGCGGGCGCCGCCAATGCAGGCGTCGAACTCAAACTCTTCGATTACCTCCAGCAGCGTGTAGGTTTGCAGGGGGTTACGGCTCGGATACTTGCCGCCCGGTTCCCGCAGGCGCTGGCGCTTGATGGTGTCTTCTACTTTGCGCACAATCAGCTTTTCGCCCAGGCGAGCGGCCAGTTCATCGCGGTAGGCCAGTACCTCGGGGAAGTTATGGCCAGTATCTACGTGCACCAGCGGGAAGGGGAAGCGGCCGGGGCGGAAGGCTTTCTCGGCCAGTCGCGTGAGCACGATAGAGTCTTTACCACCCGAAAATAGCAGGGCGGGGCGCTCAAACTGGCCCGCTACTTCCCGCAGGATATGAATGGCTTCGGCTTCCAGCCGGTCGAGGTAATCGAAATGGGGGGTACTCATGGTATTGTCGAGATGACCGTTTTGCAGTGGGCGGCGGTAGAGACGCGTATTTGCGTCTGCCGCGTGCTGATGTTGTGTAGGACTGTTGTAGGCCTGTGGTCTTAACCCGCGGGCACTGGCTCTACCACGGGGTCGGGGCCGTTGTGGTGGGCGGTGGCGTGTAGGCCACATTCCTTGGCCGAGAGGTCTTCCCACCACCAGCGGCCGGCCCGGAAGTCCTCGCCCGGCTTAATGGCCCGGGTGCAGGGGGCGCACCCAATGCTTACGAAGCCCTGTTGGTGCAGCGGGTTCACCGGAATGCCGTTTTCCTGGGCGTAGGCCACCGCTTGCTCCCAGGTCCAGTCGAAGAGAGGGTGAACTTTGGTCAGCCCATGAGCGGCATCCCACTCCACGGGGTCCATAGTTTGCCGGTTCTGCGACTGCTCAGCCCGGATGCCGGTTACCCAAGCTTGCTGCCCCGCCAGCGCCCGATTCAGGGGCTCTACTTTGCGGATATAGCAGCACTCCTTGCGGTTTTCCACGCTCTCGTAGAAGCTGTTTGGTCCTTTTGTGAGCAGCAGCTCCTGCACGCTTTCTTGGCGCGGAAAGTACACCTCAATGGGCTGCTCATACTTCAGCAAGGTCTTGTTCCAGGTGGAGTACGTCTCCTGAAAATTGCGCCCCGTATCCAGTGTAAATACCTTGATAGGGAGCTCATTGGTGAAGATTAAGTGACTAATAATCTGATCTTCCAGTCCGAAGGAGGTGGAGAAGACGGCTTTGCCAGGGAAGCGTTCTGCCACTAGGCGCAGGCGCTCTAAGGTAGTGGCAGAAGTGAGCCGAAGGCGCAGGTCGTCGAGCTCGGGCAAGACGGCCGGCGCAGCTGATGCTGCAGACATAACAAGAAGGGGAAGGAGGGGAGGCTGCCGTAAAGGCAGCAATCCGGCCGAAAATGGCCCGGGCAGGTTGGCATTGTCGCGGCGCGACAAATACACATTTTCGCCGGGCGAAATAGGCGGGTGCAGGCGATTCAGCCGGACGCGAACTTACGCACGTCAGAGGAGCTCAATCAGCCTACAAACCAAGAAAAAGGAGGAGTGTGGCCCTTAGCAACAACAACACGCCCCAGTCATACAGACGAGGCTAGCCATACCACAACACCCATGCTGTACAGCAGCGGAGGTGGCAGAAGCGGCGGAGTTGATGAAGCGGTTCACGGCGTTGTTGTTTTTATATGGTCAGGACTTGGCACCGTTCCGCACTTACGGATGGTTGCCGGCGCTTCGTAGAGCCTGTCTCTCCACGCCTCTGTATAAAAACAATCCTTTTGTGGGTAAAGAATTGGTACTACAAATGTACTGGTCGAAATTTTACACTTCCAAATTTTATTTTTTCAGCAGGTGGATTTACCGCTGCTGCTGAACGCAAAAAATGGAAATGCAAAGGTGGGAGAACCAGCCATTCGGGCGTATTAACTATATCGGGTGCTACATGTTTTTACAAACGTGTAATTAATAGGTTGAATTGGGTTTAATTAACTGATTATTATTGTGTTATACTTAATTTGAGTATCTGAAATTATATGAATAGCGCAGGCAGTAACAGCAATACTGTTACTTGAAAAGGCAAGAAAATAGTAAAGGAATTGGTACTCCCGCCGTGCTTATCTAATAAATCGGCGGCCGAATTTCAGTAGAAACTCAGTGGCTTCAGGGGCTGAATTAGTTAGTAGAATCAGTCCGGCGTACAGAACAGTCAGTACCGCAGAGCGAAGCACCATCGTCAGGAAGAAGGAGGGTAATGCCGGAACCAGCCAGGCCACTCCGCCCGCCACGGCAGCAATGCCGAGGATGAGGGGAATGCGCCAGGTAAAGGGCTGCATGCGGTAGCTGTACCATACAAACCAGGTGCGCGCCAGGTTGATGCTCACCTGGGCTACGCAGGCGGCCACTGCCGCTCCCACCATGCCCAGGCGCGGTATCAGGAGCCAGTTCAGCACCACCGTCAGCAGGGCCAACGACACGTTAAAAACCAGATCGTAACGGTAGCGGGGGGAGGTAATGACAATCAGGCCATTGACGCCGGTGATGCCATCGAAAAGCTTACTGCCGAGCAAGAGCAGGACGACTACCGTGCCTTCGGCGTAGCTGGCATTGCGCATCAGGGAGTAGATAAAATCCAGGTTCAGCCCGATGCCCAGAGCCAAATAGCAGCCCAGCAGCGTGTTGAGGCGAGTGGCGCGACGGTAGAAGTCGGCCATGCGGGGCAGGTCCTGCTGTTTCCAGTAGTCGGCGAGGAGGGGGAAGGCTATTTTGTTGAGGGAGCGGGCCGGAATAGCCAGGGCCGTACTGATGTAGCCGGCCACTGCATAGATGCCGGCCGCCGCCACACTCACCTGCGCGCCCACCATAAGGGTGTCAATAAACATGATAATGCTGCCCGACAGGCTCCCCAGCAGAGTAAAAGAGCCCATGCCCAGCAGCTCGCGCAGGGGGCGCACCGTGAATACCTGCCGCGTAGGCCGCCAATGCAGCTCCCCGATAAAGGCTACGTAACCGGTTAGCAGCAAGGTGATGGCGCCGTTTACGCCCACAAACCACAGCACATAATCCGGAAAAGACAGGAACCCGAACCCAAACAGTAAGGCGCCCCCAATAACCAGAACCCGCAGCAGCACATCCTGCACAAAAGAGGAAAAGGCCGTGTGGTACAGCGCCTTCAGGTAGGCATCCTGCACTGAGTACAGCATGGTAAACAACGCCAGCATGGCGCCCCAGACGTAGTAGGGCGCCAGCAAAGGCGCGTCGGTGCCGTACCATTGCAGCAGCACTGGCCTACCCAGGAAATACAGCGCCGTTACCACCGCAAACCCCAGCAACGGCACGCCCAGCAGCAAGGGCAAAAAACCCCGGTGCCCCGACTCCGGATGGCGGAAGTAAGGAAAGAACCGGATGCCCACGCTGGCAAACCCGAAGGCCGCAATCTGCGCATACAGCGTGGCCACCGAGGACAGCGTAGCTGTAACGCCGAGCTGCTGGGGCGCGAGAAAATTCGGTAGCACTAGGGCTGTGCTGATAAACCCTAGCCCTAGCCCGATGTAAGAGATAATCGTATTGCGCAGCCCCTGCCGCAGAACTATGCCCAAGTGGTGAAATGGTGAAGTGGTTAATTTGTGCAGTGACGAAGAGACCAAGAGCACGTCATCCTGAATCTAAGCAAAGGAGCTTTTCAGGTAAGAACGACTGGACTAAAACAGTCCGTGCTGACGTGGTAAGGTCCTTCTCTTGGCCTCAAGATGACGTGCTGGTAGGCTTGTTCATTTCACCAACGATATCCTGGCCGTTGACGAAGGCCACAGCACGGCTGCGAAGGTACTCCATGATTTCGGCGAACTGACGCGGACCCGTATTCTTGTTGGCCGGGTCAAAATTCTCGTTGTGCCAGAGCAGCGTGCAGACACCACCAAACCGCTCTATTTCCTGCAGCATCGGCGTTATGGCTGGCAGTATCTCCTCGGGTGCCAACTGCAGGTAACGTGGATGGTGCAAGGTGGCATCCATCACGTTGAGCGGTATTTCGAGGAAAGTACACTCTTGCCTTAATTGGAAATTGAATGGAAAAAACGGCAAGCAGTAGGAATTTCGGAAGCCGAAGTGTTCAGCAAAGCCTAAAGTCGAGTCGTAGCAAGCAGGAATAGATTCAACTATTAGTGGGGTAATAGTAGGTTCCCATTTCAAATAGTGAAATCGGTTGCCCAAGTAGATGCCCGAATCAAATGGTAAATCCACTATTTCTCTCATAGCAGCAGTTTCTAGCGCCAACTTGACGCTATCGGCATTTATGCTACCATGAACTGCTACTTCAGCTGTATTTCTGTGTAAGTGACGGATCTGTGTCACAAGCAGTGCCTGCTGCACTTTATAATCCGCATTCGGTGTGCCATTGGCGGCTTTGCGGTGCTCGGGTAGGAAGAAGAACGTACTCTTAGCTTCGTAGCTGGCTACCGTTTGCTGCACCTCTTCCAGATTATCCCAGGCATCTTTCTGGGTGAAGTGCTGCCAGAGGTGCCGGGCCAGGCTAGGCCAGTCGCGGCGCTGAATAGCCGCTTTGGTGGGGGCCTTCCAGGCGCTGTAGAGGTTGTCGATATCGTGGGTGACGAAGGCCGCCCATTGCGCACCGTTCAGCCACGTACGGGGTTGCAGGGAGTGGCCTACCATATGCTGTATTGCTGTTTTGAGCACATCGAAGTAGTAGTTAACTACTGGCATCGTCACGAAACCGTACTGCCGCTGCACACTGGCCGCGTACGGAAACCGGCCGTGCTGGTCACGCTCCTCGGAGTAATATTCCTGCCAGCCGCTGAGCAGGTAAAACGCCCCCGAAATAATATCGGCATTGATGATAGGATGCCCACTTGGAAGCAGTTCCAGCAGCGGCCTCTGCGGCTCCGCGTCGAAGAAAAAGGGTACCGACTGGCCTAGCCACTCCCGCATATTAGGCGCCGCGGGGTATGGGTTCGTCTGGCTGAAAAACCCGCCGGCGCCGTCCGCTACTTGCAGTTGGGGTTGAGTATCCACATAGCCGATGGAGATATCGGGCACGTTCTCGTAGGCCAGTCGGAAATGGCGGAGCACGTAGGCCAGTCGGGTTTCGGTGGAAACCGGCTGGGGGGGTGTTGCAAAGGCGGGAGCGGGCATGGCGGCAAGTATAGCAAGTTTTGCAGATGACGGTTCCCGCGGAGGTTTTCGCAGAGGACGCTGAGCTGTTCTAGGCCTGCTTTGTAAGCCAATCGTCTAATAAACGCAATGCGCGTTGCTGGCTGCGGCCTTCATCGGGCGTACCGAGGGTGGCATTGTAGTAGGCGGCGCGGCGGTAGAGGTCAGCGGGTTTGTGCTGCTGGTAGCGGCGGAGCAGTGTCGATAATTCGGGCAGGGTGTTGGCGCGTTCTACCAAGCCGTGGGCCACGTAGCCGTAGTAATCGTCGGTGATGCCGTGGGTGCCGAAGCGGTAGTAGATACTAGCCAGATTTAGCAGCGTCGCCTCCAGATGGGTGCTGGTATCGGCGGCAATGAGGGCGTCTTGCTGCTGCAGAAACTCGAAGACGTTGTGCTGGCGGGCATCCGAGAACTGTAGCTGCGGGTGCTGCTGGCGCAAGAAGGAGAAGTCGCGCGTATCGCCGGGGTGGGGACGGAAGGTGAAGGTGAGAGTTGGAAACTCTCGCAGCAAGTGGCCTAGCGACTCAGCAATGGCCTGGGTGTCATCGAGGGCGTTGCAGGCCAGGCCTACGCGCTGTACCGTGGGGTTTTGGTTTTTCGAGGCTAGAAAGGCATCCGCTTTGGGCATGCCCACCAACTCCGTATGACCGTGCACGGGGCCGCACTGGCGGTATTTGTCCAGTGCGTCCTGACCTTCGAGCAAACTCAGATCGAACCCCAACGGCGGAAAGTTGGTGCTCACGCTGGCGTGCTGCACGTAGGCCGTGGGCACGCCGCAGGCGCGGGCGGCCAGCAGCAGGGCGCGGGCATCATCATTATGGTCGTTGGCGAAGACGATAGCCTTTGGTCGGTAGTGCCGCAAGGCCCGACAGTACACCTCATAGTAGCCAATGGCGTTGAAAATCAGATCAAAAAAACGCCACGCCTTGCGGCCTTCCGTGCGCCAGAGGCCTAACAATACCTTCGGCAATTGCCGGTAATACAGCAACTTACGCCGCAATGACAATCGGTTTACTTGCCGGTTGTAGCGCCCTATCTGCTTGCTCTGCCCCGCTACCAGCACGCTATCCATCCGGGCTTCGCGTACAAAGTGTAACGAGTCGTAGTTGTTCTGACTCACCACGTAGAGCCACACCTTGCCCCGCAACTGCTCTGGGTTGCGCACCGGCCGAAACACGTTGCCCACCAGCCGCACGGCCGCGTAGCCCGCCACCTTCAGTAGCCGCTTCAGTGGCCTAGCTGGCGAAATAGGTTCCAGCATGTGCGCCGGCAGGGCCGCAAACAGGTCAGTAAAGCGCAGTTGCAGAATGTCGCGCAGGCGGGCGGTGGGAGTGGCAGGAACGTCGGGCATTAAGTAAGCGGCAAGTCGAGCAGGTAAAGTTGTAGAAGAGGCGACTAGCTGGCCTAGAACAACACTGAATGACCGTCATGTCGAGCGAAGTCGAGACATCTCGCGTGCTAATGGTGCCATTATACCAGCACGTCATCCTGAGTGGAACGAAGAGTCTTGCACATCAGCACGAGGCGCTAGGCCAGTCGTTCCAGCGTGACAAGATCTTTCCTGTGTCAGGATGACGTGCGAGTGTGTTGAGTTAGCATGGCAACATCAGGCCGCGAGATGTCTCGACTCCGCTCGACATGGCAGTGCTTATGAAAGAAGCTTTATTAATCCGGTACAGCTTACAGAGCGTCCCAAGTAAGGGGGGTGCCGGCTTGCAAGTGTTGGCGGGCGGGCTTACCCAGGAGCTGGTCGTAGTAGCGGGGGGGCAAACCGTCGCCGGGGCGCACTACGCGCAGGTTGTCTTTGGTAAATACCTCACCAGCTTTGATGTCCTGGGCCACGTACAACGAGCGTTTGTAGAGGCGGCTTTTTTCTTCGGCTCGCTGCACACCGTACTGCACCTGGCCTAGCGCTTGCCAGGCCCGCTCGGTTTCCGTTACCAGTTGGGCTACTTCCTCGGGCTCCAGAGAGAAGGCCGAGTCTACGCCTCCGTCGGCGCGGCGCAGGGTCACGTGCTTTTCTACTACGCAGGCACCCAGGGCCACGGCAGCCACGGCGGCGCCCACGCCCATGGTGTGGTCGGAGAGGCCTACGAGGCAGTCGGGGAAGAGCTGTTGGAAGTGGGGTAGCGTACGCAGGTTAGTGTTTTGCGGCGTAGCGGGGTATGTGCTGGTGCACTTTAGCAAAATCAGCTCCTTACAGCCCGCGGCGCGTAGCACCTGCACGGCCTCTGCCACCTCAGAAAGCTGACTGGCTCCGGTGCTCATGATAACGGGCTTACCCGTAGCGGCAACCCGGCGGAGCAAAGGCCAATCGGTGTTTTCGAAGGAGGCAATTTTGTAGGCCGGTACGTCGAGGGTTTCTAGAAAATCCACGGCGGTTTCATCGAAAGGCGAGCTGAAAGCTAGCATACCGTGCTCCCGCGCCCGATCGAACAAGGGCTTGTGCCACTCCCAAGGCGTATGGGCTTCCTGGTAAAGCTCGTGCAGCTCGCGGCCGTACCAAAGGGAGCTGGGGTCGTCGATGCGGTAGGCGCCGGGCAGCGTCATGGTATCGGCGGTGTAGGTCTGGAGTTTGATGGCGTGGGCACCGGCCGCCGCCATAGCATCTACAATCGCTAGGCCCCGGTTGAGGTCCTGGTTATGGTTGCCGCTGAGCTCGGCAATGATGAAAGGTGGCTGGTCGGGGCCGATGGGGCGGGGGCCGATGGAAATCTGCATGCTGCAAAAATACGAAGCCCCGCGGGAGGCGGGACTATCGGTTAAAAGTAGGCGTCGGGTTCAGTGGGACGCGAGTGTTACTAGGCGCAAAGTAGGCGCCGCTGATATGTGCTGTAGAGACGCGTATTCATATTTCAGTGGCAGAATGATTAATAACAGAACAGTTGGTCCAGGGCGATTAGCCTAGAATGGTTACGATTATAACTTCGGCAACGAAGAAACGCATATGTGCGTCTCCACAGCATTCTGGCCTAGCTGATCCTTCGCACTCAGCCCATTATGCGTGGCTGCTGATCTACCACCGCAGCCTGCCAGCCAAAAACAACCCGGTTATCTTTCGATGAAGTGGACACTAACCTTTGATAACCTGCCCGCTCAAATGCTCTAATAGAAGCCACGTTGGCTGGCTGCACGTGGCCTAGCACCCGCCGTACTTGCGGAAACTGCGCCGTAACCTGCCGAGTGCCGGCCAGCAGCAACAAAGCGGCCAGGCCCCGGCCCCTAAATCGGGCATCCAGCAAATAGCTTAGCGTGGCTTCCTCGCCCTCCACGGCAAACCGGATCAGGCCGGCGGGTAGGCCGGTGGCAGCGTCTTGGGCCAGCAAAAGCAGGGCTTGAGGGTCGGCGAGGCGGGCAGCCAGCCACTGCCGGTGGTCGGCGGGTGCCACGGGGTTGGGGTTGAACGAGTGCTGTCGTACCGCCGGCTCGTTGGTCCAGGCCAGAAGCTGGTCGGAGTCGGCGGCCGTAACGGGGCGCAGGTAGAAGGGTGGGGGCGGCAGGAGCAACGAGGTAAACTCCTGATGAAGCCGCTCGGCCGTCAGCCCGTCGAACACGTTACGCTGCGCCTCTTGGAGTTGGCTGGCAATGCGAGCTGCTTCGGGCGAGGTTAGCACGTTGGAAGCCGAGGTGTAGGGTAGGGCTAGGCCTGCCTGCCGCAGATACTGGGCTATATCGTATTGGTTGTCGGCAACCGGTAAAATGAACAAAAGGCCCCCGCCAGCCGCGCAATACTCGTAGCTCACCGTGCTGGCTGAGCACACGGCCGCCCCGCACTGGTGCATCAGTTCAGCCAATTGCTCTCCGGTAAGGTTGCGGTGCAACAGCAGCCGGGGCTGATCCTGGGCCCAGGATTGCAAACTATCCCAGTTGGCGTAGGCGCTGCCCACTACGGCATGTACCTGCGGGGCCGAGGGCAAGTCTAGCAAAGCTGCCGCTACACGTTGGGTTTGGTAGGTGGGGTCGGCGCCGCCTAGGCACACCAGAATCTGGTTCGGGTCGGGAGCCTCGGTGGTTTCCCGGGGCTGGCGGAAAGCTGCTCGCAGCGGGGCATACGCTGGCCCACTGAGCAAACGCGCGCCGGGCTGGCGCAACTCATATTGTTTCAGGGTGATGCCCCCGGCCGGGTTCAGGATGAGGTCGGCGGCCAGGGGGTAGCTGTGCAGGTCGTCAAGGTACACCAGGCGGGATATTGCCCCGCGCACCGTGTTTTGGTACTCGTAGCGGAAGTCATACCCATCGAGTACTAGCACATCAGTAGGACGTAGCACCTGCCGTACCAGCTCGGCGGCTTCTTCGGGCAGCGGCCGGAGCGGCAGTTGCTGCACTTCAAGGCCCCCGGCAGTGAGCTGCTGCACTAGCTCCGGATCGGGTTGCCGAATCAGAAAAAGCCGTTCAGCGGCCAGCGGAGCCAGCATCTCCGCCAGGGCCAGCAGGCGCATCACGTGGCCTAGGCCTATGCGGGAGTTACCATCGGCCCGAAATACAAGGCGGGGTATCCGGACCGCCGAAGCCGCCTCAGCGGTCGAAACAGAAGTTTCCATGCCCCGAAAGTAGGGAGCCCGCCCGTAACCGCCGGTAGTGGCCTAGATTTTCTTCTGCTCCACGTGGGCGTTCAAGGCCACCAATTCCGGGTGTTGGTCGAGAAGAGCAATGAGTTGATCAGCGGATAAAGTGGCCGCGCCGTGCTCCTCAATGAGCTGCCGAATCAGCTCAAAATCCTCGGCCGTGTCTACGGTCAGGCGGTAGGCACTAGCGTCGTGGGGGCGCCGCACGTGCCGGAACCGCACGCGGCCCGAACGGTTTTGGTGGATGTAGGGCGTCACGTGCTCCCGGTCGCTCGCCAGGGTGGCGTGCTCGGCTGCCTCCTCTAATAGTTCCCGGGAGAAAATCTCGAAGTCGAAACCCCGCGGAAACGTGCGCTCTAATACGTTGGACAGGTAGAGGCGCGCGTCATCCGCCCGCACATACTCTTGCACCGCCTGGCCTAGCAACTCCCCGTCCAGCAGGGGGCAGTCGGAAGTCACCCGCACGATTACATCCAGCTCATGCTCCCGGGCGCACAGCGTGTACCTCGACAATAAATCGTGCTCATCACCGCGCACGTAGGCCAGTTGGTGAGCCTCCGCAAAGGCTGCCAGTGGGTCGTCGGTGTCGTTAAAGGTAATAGCCAGATACAGCGAAAAACCACTGGTCTGCAGGCGCTCTACGTGATAGTGCAGCAGCGGCTGGCCCGCTATAGGCATGAGTACTTTGCCCGGCAGGCGGGTGCTGGTCATGCGGGCCTGGGAGATGATACCAACTTTTTTCACAGCTGAGGTTAAGCTTGCACGAACTCCCGAATGCAGTCAATGACGTACTGCTGCTCCTCATCGGTGAGGCTCGGGAACAACGGAATGCTGAGGCAGTGGGCGTAGTAAGCTTCGGCCAGGGGGAAGTCGCCGGGCTGCCAGCCGAGCCGCTGGTAGTATGGCATGGTGTGCACCGGAATGTAGTGCACCTGGGCAAAAACCTGCCGCTCCCGCAGGAAATCATACAGCCCTCTGCGGTCTTCTACCTGAATAACATACAAGTGGTAGGCGTGGCCCGGAGCTCCGGCCAGGGGCCGCACATTAGGTATCTGGGCAAAGGCCGCATCATAGCGGGCGGCCAGCTCGCGGCGGCGCGCTAGGCCACTCTCGGCGCGGCGCAGCTGGCTGATACCGAGGGCGCAGAGCATGTCGGGCATGCGGTAGTTGTAGCCCAGCTCTTGCATTTCCATGTACCAGCCGCCGTCGGAGGGGCGCTCCAACTGGGCGGGGTCTTTGGTGATGCCGTGAGTACGTAGGCGCAGCAGGTGCTCGTAAAGGGCTGGGTTGTTGGTGGTAATCATGCCGCCCTCGCCGGTGGCAATATGCTTCACGGGGTGGAAGCTGAAGATGGCCAGGTCGGCAAACTGCCCGTTGCCGCAACGCTGCTCCTGGCCTAGCGAGTCGGTAAAGAACCCACCGGGGGCGTGGCAGGAATCCTCAATAATCCAGAGGCCAAACTCATCGGCCAACTTGCGTGCTTCCTCCAAATTCACCGCCAGTCCCGCAAAATCCACCGAAATCAATCCCTGAAAGTGGCCTACTGGGTGGCTTTCCAATAGCCGGCGTACGGCCTTTAGGTCGATGAGGGCGGTAGCAGGATCAATATCCACGAAGTGCACCTCGCCGCCGCAGTACCGCACGCAGTTGGCTGATGCCGAGAATGTTATGGGTGTGGTAATAACTCGCTGGCCCGGCTGCACGCCCAGCGCCATTGCGCACAGGTGTAGGGCCGCGGTACCGTTGGCTACGGCTACGGCGTATTTGGCGCCAAGGTACTCGGTAAACTTCTGCTCAAACTCGGCCACTTTGGGGCCTTGGGTCAGGTAATCAGAGTAGAGTGTATCGGTTACGGCTTGCACATCTTCGGGCGTAATGTGCTGGCGGCCATAGGCAATGGGATGCGAGGGGTAGAAAGCAGGCTGGGTCATAACAGATCAAAGGTAACGCAGAAGCCGCTTCCCGGAAGAAAGCGGCTTCTGTTCATAAGGCACAATATAGACAAGTGGCTACACCGCGAAGTTCGGGTCGACGTGCAGGCGGATTTCCTCGCGGATCTGCTCGGCATCCAGCCACTCGGTGTTGTTGGAGGAGTCGTATTGGAAGCCTAACTCTACACGGCGCCCGTTGAAGTGCTTGATAAACGCATCCACGTCCCAGCGCGGGGTGAAGGGCAGAATCACGTAGTATTTGGCTAGCTCTACAGTGCTCAGCGCGTCGGTTTCGGTAATCATGGCCTCGTGCAGCTTCTCGCCGGGCCGGATGCCCACAATTTCCTGGCGGCAGTCGGGACCAATGGCTTTGGCAACTTCCGTGATTTTGTAGCTCGGAATTTTAGGCACGAAAATTTCGCCGCCCCAGCTGTGCTCCAGCGCATACAACACCAGGTCCACGCCTTCCTCCAAAGAGATGTTGAAGCGCGTCATGTCGGGGTGGGTGATGGGCAGCACGCCGGAGGAACGGCGGTTCAAGAAGAACGGCACCACTGAGCCGCGCGAGCCAATTACGTTGCCGTAGCGCACCACCGAGAAGCGTAGGTCGCGGGCACCTTTCATGTTGTTAGCGGCCACAAACAGCTTATCGGAGCAGAGCTTGGTGGCGCCGTATAGGTTGATGGGCGCGGCGGCTTTGTCGGTGCTCAGGGCCACTACGTCGGTCACGCCGCAGTCGAGGGCCGCGTTAATCACATTTTCAGCTCCGAATATGTTGGTCTTGATGCACTCCATCGGGTTGTACTCGGCGGCGGGCACCTGCTTGAGGGCTGCGGCGTGCACAATGATGTCAATTCCTTCGCAGGCGCGCTTCATACGCTCGGCGTCGCGCACGTCGCCGATGAAGTAGCGGATGGCGGGGTATTTCTCGTGGGGAAACACCTGCGACATTTCGTACTGCTTAAGCTCGTCGCGGGAGTATACCACCAGGCGCTTCACCTGCGGGAATTTCTCGAAAACAGTCTGCACGAACTGCTTGCCGAATGAACCGGTGCCACCGGTTACCAGAATAGATTTATGATTGAGGTCGAGAGCCATGAGGAGTAATGAGCAGAGGAGGAAAAGGGGTGAAACGTCACCATAATCGGACCTCCAAGGGTAAGGGCAGCAAAAGTAGGGATTCTGTAATCAGTTACCAGTTGCCGGCCGTTGGTTGAGCGAAGCTGTTGCCGCACTCCAGAAACCAGTTGGGTTAAGCAGTTAGTTCTTCCTCCGTAGCTTTGAGTATTGATTGCAGCGGAATTGAGCCTAATGCTTCTGGGTTAGACAACCCAGCGGGCTCCGCGCAATCAGCAATGTACTGCACATGACACTGGCAACCGGCAACTCGCAACGGGCAACTGATAACCCCATCAAAGTTATTATCTGGGACTTGGACGACACGTTCTGGCGCGGCACGCTTTCAGAAGGGGCCGTGGAGGCGCTAGAAGACAACCTGCAACTGGTGCGCGACACGGCTGCCCGGGGCATTGTGCATACCATCGTCAGCAAAAACGACTTCGCGCCCGCCGAAGCCAAACTGGTGGAGCTAGGCATTCGCGACCTGTTTGTTTTCCCTCAGATCAGCTGGCAGCCCAAAGGCCCGATTATCAAACAGCTGCTGGAGCAGATGCAACTGCGGGCGCCCAATGCGCTGTTTCTGGATGATAACCCCATCAACCGGGCTGAGGCGCAGTTCTATAACCCCCAGCTGCAAGTAGCCGACCCCGCCGACCTCCCCGAGCTGGCGCCACTGCTGCGCGCCAGCGGTAAGCCCGACCCCGAGTTTTCCCGCCTGGAGCAGTACAAACTGCTGGAGCGCCAACAGCAGGCCCGCGCCACTTACGACGACAACCTGGCTTTCCTGCGCGACGCCCAGGTACGGATCGAGTTTCGGGAAGGCGCCGCCGTAGTACCCGATCTGGCCCGTGTGGAGGAACTGATTAATCGCTCCAATCAGCTCAATTTCACCAAGCGCCGCGTTACGAAAGACGAGCTGGCCGCTAGCTTCGCAGACCCAATTCGACGTTGGGGTACCGTGCGCGTCCGTGACCGGTTCGGCGACTATGGCTTGGTGGGAATTTACTGCCTGAACCTGCCTGAAAGCCGCTTGGAGCAGCTCGTCTTTTCCTGTCGCATTCTGCACTTGGGCATCGAGCAGTTCACGTACGCACATTTGGGTTTTCCGACTCTGGAGGTGCAGGGCGACGTAGCCACTACCCTCAACACCACCGAGCAGCCCGATTGGATTACAGTTGAAACCGCTACGGAGCCGACGAACAGGCCTACAGCTCCGGCCAGCAGCCCGGCTGGCGCCACGTTGCGGGTGTTGCTGAAAGGCGGGTGCGACCTAGGCCAACTCACGCCGTTTCTGCAAGCGTTTCAGCTGGAAGTGGAGGAGGAGTTCAACTTCAACAACGAACATCAGATTCCCGTCCACCTAGAGCACACGGCCCTGCTGCGGGCAAGCCGCGAGTGGCCTAGCGCCGAGCAGCAGCGCCTGGCTACGGCCTTACCGTTTCTGGGCCAGGAGGCTTTTGCCACAAAGCTTTGGAATGCGCAGTACGACGTGCTAGTGTATAGTCCTCTTATGGACTACACCCAGGAGCTTTACCGCGAAAAGGCTACTGGCCTAGCCGTACCCTTCGGTGCCTACCAAGACCTAACGAGGGTTGACCCCGCCGTGCAGGCCGCGAAGTACGCGCAACGCCGGTTTCAAGGGATGGACGTAGACTTTCTGCGCCGCTTTCAGCAGGAGTTTGAATTCCTCGGCCAGATTTCTCCCACTGCGTTTAAAGAAAACCTGCAGTGGCTCCGCGCTCAGGTGCCTGCTCAGGTGCCTATTTTCTTGCTCAATGGCGCGGAAGTAGAAGTGCCCAGTTCCGGCGAAACTGGCGCCCGCGCCCGGCATGCTCTGATGAACAAGGCACTGGAGGAATTTGTGGCAGAGTCCAAAAATTGCTTCATCATCGATGTCCGCAGCTTTGTCAACACTCCCGCCGACGTCACGAACAATCTGCGCCACTATCATCGCCAGCACTACCGCACCCTGGCCCAGCGCTTGGCTGAGGCAATTGGCCAATGGCACGGCCGTCAGCTAGAGCGCTCCGGTTGGGTTGATCTGAAAGCCCGCGCCGCCAGCCTGGTGCCCAGCAAGCTGCGTGGGTTGTTTAAGTAAAGTGATAGAGTAATGAGGTGAGGAAGTGACTTGGTGACGAAGTAAAAGGGGCTAACAGGCTAGGGCACCTCCTCACCTCATCACTTTTAACCTCATTACCCCATCACCTCTTCACTTTTTCACCAGCTCCGCTAACCGGGCCGTAAGAGCGCGGCGGGAGTAGGCGGTGGCGCGGTTGGTGGGCAAGTCGAGGTTCGGATTAAGGCGCCACTGGCCTACGAGGTTCTCTAGTCGCTCTAGCATGGTGACGTAGCCGTCGTAGGGGAGGGCGCGGCCGGCCCCGCATTCATTCAGCAGTGTGTCGGCGTCGGAGCCGATGGGGCCCACGCACAGAATGGGTTTGTTGGCTGCCAGATACTCGAATACCTTGCCGGGCAGGATGCCGAAGTTGTTGGCTACATCCGGAATAGCCATCAGCAGTACCGTAGAGCGTAATAGGTAGCGCACCGACTCATCGTGGGGCACGAAGGGCACAAACTCCGTCTGGCTCTGCAGGCCCGCTTGCTCAATCTGCTGCTGTAGGCCACCCGAAACCTTCCCCACAAACCGCAGCCGGATGGGCACGTCGGGGTGACGGCGGCCGCACTCGGCGCAGGCGGCCAGCAACTGCTCAATGTGGTACGTTTCCGAAATGGTGCCGGTGTGAGTAATCAGCAGCGCATCGTTTGGTGGCTGGCTGGGCACCTGAAAGTCGGCCTCGTCGTAGCCGTTGGGAATCACCTGAATCTTCTCGGCCGTAATGTTGGGCGACTTCCCCAGAAACAGCCGCTTGGTGTTGGGGCTCGTGACCAATACCGCATCGGCCTGCTCCAGCACCTGGCGTTCGTAGCGCGCATCGAGCCAACGCGCCGGTGGAGTGTGGTTGAGTTCTTTGTAATAATAAATATCAGTCCACGGGTCGCGCATGTCGGCCAGCCAGCGCAGGCCGTAGCGGCGCTTCAGTTCTAGGCCTATCAACTGCGAGGAGTGGGGCGGAGAGCTGGTCAGCACGGCATCAAACTGCTCGCCCTGGGTCAGCAAATCGGCCACGGCTCGCAGGGCATAGGCGTTCCAGCCCCGCCGCGCATCGGGAATAAACACGTTGCCGCGCACGAATTTGAATAGGCGCTGTACCAGGCTAGTTTTGCTCTCGCCTACGAAGCCACCGAAGGGAACTTGCTTGCCCGTCAGCTTCTTATAACTGTCGAAGGGCTCAAATGTCCGGGTCCGGATGACGCGCACGCCGGCCGGAATGTCGGCGGCCAAGGAGTGGTCGAGCACGGGGTAAGCTCCCTGCTCGGGGTCCACGGTAATTACGGTGGGTTCCACGCCGCACTGCGGCAGGTGTTTTACAAACTTGAGACTGCGCTGCACGCCTGCCCCACCAGAGGGCGGCCAGTAATAGGTAATAACAAGAAGGCGAAGCGGACGGTCGGGCACGGACACTAGGGCGAGAGGTATGGGCGGCGAAGGTACGCAGCTATAGCCATTCCGGGGTTTTCTGGTTACTTTTGGAGGCTAAACCGAGTGGTTGCCTTGGCAACTGCCCTAGCATCTCGTACTGCGCAGCTACTGATTAGCTTTTCGCGTAAGTAAGAGACAAGAGATAGTAAGAGAAAAATCAGCGCAAATCTGCGACTCCATGTTCGATAACCTCAGTACCAAACTTGACCGGGCCTTTAAAACCCTCAAAGGCCAAGGCAGCATCACCGAAATCAACGTTGCCTCTACCGTAAAGGAAATTCGCCGGGCGCTGGTCGATGCCGACGTAAACTACAAGGTAGCCAAGGAGGTAACCGATAAGATCAAAGACGAGGCCATGGGCCGCGACGTGCTCATTAGCGTGTCGCCGGGCCAGCTCATGACGAAAATCGTGTACGATGAGCTCACCGAGCTCATGGGCGGCGAAAAGCAGGACATCGTTATCAAAGGTGAGCCAGCTGTGGTGTTGCTGTCGGGTCTGCAGGGTTCGGGTAAAACCACCTTTGCTGGCAAGCTGGCCAACTACCTCAAAAAGCAGAACCGCTCGGTGCTGCTAGTGGCTTGCGACGTGTACCGCCCCGCCGCTATCGACCAGTTGAAGGTGCTGGGCGAGCAAGTAGGTGTGGAAGTGTACTCGGAGCCGGAGAACAAGAATCCGGTTCAGATTTCGCAGAACGCCATTGAGTACGCCCGCAAAAACAGCAAGCGCGTAGTCATCATTGACACCGCTGGCCGTTTGGCCGTGGACGAGCAGATGATGAGCGAGATTGAGGCCGTAAAGCGCGCCATCAACCCCTCGGAAACCCTGTTCGTGGTAGACTCCATGACGGGTCAGGACGCCGTAAACACCGCCAAAACCTTCAACGACCGCCTCAACTTCGACGGCGTGGTGCTCACCAAACTCGACGGTGACTCGCGCGGTGGTGCGGCCCTCTCGATCCGGGCGGTGGTGGAGAAACCCATCAAGTTCATCTCGACGGGTGAAAAGATGGAGGCGCTGGATATGTTCTATCCGGACCGCATGGCCCAGCGGATTCTGGGCATGGGCGACGTTATCTCGCTGGTAGAACGCGCGCAGCAGCAGTTCGACGAGGAGGAAGCTAAGCGCATCAACCAGAAGATCCGTAAAAACCAGTTCAACTTCGACGACTTCCTTTCTCAGCTGGAGCAGATCAAGAAGATGGGCAACCTGAAGGATCTAGTGGGCATGATTCCCGGCATGGGCAAAGCCATGAAGGATATCGAAATTGATGATGACGCCTTCAAGCCAATCGAAGCCATCATCAAGAGCATGACGCCCAAAGAGCGTGCTCAGCCCGAGTTATTGAATGGCTCACGCCGCCGCCGCCTAGCCAAAGGCTCTGGCACGGATATTCAGCAGGTAAACAACCTCATGAAGCAGTTTGAGGATATGCGCAAAGTGATGCGCACCATGAACAAAATGAGCCAGACGAAAGGCGGCATGCAGCAAATGGCTCGCATGATGGGTATGAAAGGCCCGCTTCGCTAATATTCTGTATACAACAGCTGCTTCCCGAGTCTTGAAGTGGCCTAGACAAACCCGGCCCGAATGCGACAAGCATTCGGGCCGGGTTTATTTTTAGCAGTACTAAGCAGTAGACAGGCCTAGGGCGCAACCAACACCCGCTTGGGCTTAGCCAGCGGTTGGCCGGTTACCGCATCGAGGGCTTGGAGGTAATAGGCACCGGCGGGCAGGTGGCCTACGGGTACTTGCGTCTGGCCCTGAAACTGTTGTTGAGAAACGGTGCGGCCTTGTTGGTCCAGCAGTTTCAGGTGCACAATTTGGTCTGCGTCCGGAAAGCTAACAGTTAGAAAAGTGCGGGCCGGCACCGGCACGGCGGTAAGCCCCACAGGCTGCTCTGCCGGAGCCAGTACTACTACTGCCGAGTAAGTGGCTGTGCCATCCTGATTGATCTGACGCAGCCGATAGTAGGTGGTTGTGGCTGGCGCCCCGAGGTCACGGAAGCTATAGGCAGTAGCCGAAGTGGTAGTGCCCTGGCCCACTACAAACCCAATCGGCTGAAAAGTAGACTCAGTGGCCGTGCGACGCTCCACGGCAAAACCGCGGTTCTGGAGTTCTGTGGCTGTTTGCCACGCCAACTGCACCCCAGCGGCTTGGCGCGTGCCGGTAAAACGAACCAACTCCACTGGCAAGGGCCGATTGGGCTGCAGCTGTACCTGAAAATTGGTGGCAGCGGTGAGCTGAACCTGCAGCTGATGAGTGGCCGCATCGTACGTAAACTGACTGCCTTCCGCGCCGGTAAGGGTCAGCGGGGCGTCGGCTAGGCCTATGGTGAGCGTCGTGGGGCGGCTCACATAGCCGGCGTACTGCCCAGGGGCTATTTTCTGCCAGCTAATAGTAGCCCGCTTGGAGGAGGACAAGACAGTAGTAGCCCCATCTTGCAATAGTTTGCCCTCCTCCAAAAAGGCTTGTGCAAAGCCTCCCTTGGCATCTCGTGAGTAAAACGTGAGCAACGCGTCGGAGGAAATAGGGGCGGGGGCTAGGCCACTTCGGGCGGCCAGAGTAGTATCAGACTGGGTAAAGACGACGTCCGTGAATTGGGCATCCGTGTGCGTCAGGCCAGCCGTGGAAGTGGTACTGGTGGTAGCAATGGTGGGTTTGGTGGTCGTGTAAGGATATAGGGCCGCCAGAAACTGCGCTTGAGTGCCCGTGCGGCGCGCCAGCAGGGTAGTGTGGTTTTCGGGGGTATTGTAGGTGACCTCATGCACATTGGTGGCTTTGGCGTAAGTAGCCCCACCCGCCGCAGTTACGTGCGCGAGCAAACTCGCCCCATTCTTCTGCCAGATACCCTCCTGATTTTCCAGATTGTCTAGGAAAGTACCGGTAATGGACGTGCCACCTTCTAGGCCATACCCGTGCAGCTGCCAGGTGTAAGTGTGCGCAGCGGTGGCCTGCACCACATCGGCCAGCAGGTAGTACGAGTTCCGAATGAAGAGCGCCTTCCGGGTAATCGTGGCACCTTTATACGCGGTTTCAACCTCTCCGTAGCCCAGTTGCGGTGTAGAAAAAGTGTGCTGAATGGTAGCGGCAGCGTCGTTGGCGGCACCGGCCGTACCAATGGCGGGGCCGGCGCCATCAACCAGCAGCATGTTGTGGTTGGTAGCATTGCCAACCTCGGCTCGCCGGTTGTAGCTAAGATAACCAGGGTCGAGGGCTAGCAACTGGCCATTGGCATGCAATACAAAGCTGCCCGCATCGGCGTGGCTATGGCCGCCCGAGTTAGTTTGCGCCAGGCCGTTTTTACCGTACAGGTGCAGATAGCTGGCCACCGAGTCGGAGCCTGAGCGGAACACCAGGTTGCCACTCTGGGGCAGGGCTACCATCGTGGGCTGCTCACTGACGGCAGGCGAAAGTTGCGCCGCAAGGTAAGCGGCCCGCATATCCACCGGAATGTCGCGCAGTTGGGCGCCGAGCGAGTTCATCTGGCGGGTATCAAGCTTGCTGAGGGAGAGCGGGCGCACGTAGCGAGCCTTACCAGTCAGGGCCAATTCCGGCATGCCCATGTCAACATAGGAATCCTCCAGCGCCGGAAAGCGACCATCGGGCATGAGAATAGCTGTTACCCAGTCATAAAGCCGGTCGTAGCGCGGGTCGAAGTAGGGGTTGCGAATGGCGCGGGTGGTACCCCCGAACGAGTATGCCAGTTCGCCGTCGGGCAGAAAGTGGCCCATGGCCCGGAAGAAGGGTAAGCAGTTGAGAAAGGCGTACTTGAAATAATAAGGGCCTTCGGCATAACCCGCCACCGTTTTTGGGTCCGACTGCCGTTCTGCGTCTTGCCATAGCACATTGTCAATGGTGTGCATAGCCACGTTTATCCAGTTGGCGGGCTGCTGATTCGAGTCGGCACTACTGGCGTCATTTAGTACCACGGCGGCCATTCCCAACGCCGCCGCCGTCATGAGGGTGTGGTTGTTCTTTACCTGCCGATAAAAGGAGAGGCCTAGAAAGGGCTTGTTCGACTGCAGATACAGGTTGCCAGCGAACTGTTGGAGCTTTGCGTGAGCCGCTTGCAGCGAGGCCGATGATTCGCCGGCACCCCGCAGCAGGTCGTAGGCCACTAAGTAGTCAATGAGTTCTTTAGAGCGCCATTGCCACTCCGTGTAACTAGTGCCGGAAAAGCTAGCAAACGGCTCTACTGCGGGGTTGCACGCTTCCAAAACGGTCCGAACCCGAAGCACCAGCGCCGTGCGCTCAGTTGAAGAGAGTTCGGTGAGTTGTCCGGCGGTAATACGGGCGTTTAGCAATACCACGAAGGCCGCATTCTTCGCATAAGTGGCCCGGGCGCGCCGACCATCGGCCGACGAATTATCCAGGGGTGCTTCACCGGCTGTACTACCGTATAGGCCACTATATATGGCGTAGCGCAGGGGCTCCGCCAACGACTGCCTCACGCTAGGAACGGCGGCTGCAGTCAACAGCGTCCGGGGGTAAATTTGATTCGCTCCCAACGGAGCCCAACTTCCCGTTTGAGCAAAAGTGAAACGACTAAGCAGTACTAGTAGCAGCAGTAAAGATGTTCGGTGCAAAGCAAAAATTTAAATAGTCCTATTATACGAAGGGAGGAAATCACTTTGTAGGACCTGTTAATATTCTGCTTAGCAAAAGAGTTCTATTCGAGGAAATAAAGTTTTGAATTAATAAGGGGCAATAATGAGACGAGGCTGTCCTATTCTTAGAATAGAACAGCCTCGTATATGTGCAGCTTTACTTACAGGTAGCGTTTACGGTAAAATCTAATATTCAGTCTTGCTTTCGTGCTGCTCCCAGGCCAGGAAACCTGCAGCCGCTTCGTCGCGCAGTAGTTCCGTCATGGGAATGCGCCGGTCGGAGAGGGGCTTTTCTAATTCTTCGTAGATAAACTGGTCATCGAAGCCAATAGCGGCAGCGTCTTGCTTATTGTTGCCGTAGAATACTCGCCGGGGCCGGGCCCAGTAAATAGCTCCCAGGCACATGGGGCACGGCTCACAGGAAGTGTACAGGTCGCAGTCGTCGAGTTGAAACGTCCCGAGTGTGGCACAGGCTTTCCGAATAGCATCTACCTCGGCGTGGCAGGTAGGGTCGTTAGTGCTGGTAACCTGGTTGAAGCCACGAGCAATGATTTCCCCATTCTTCACGATTACCGCGCCAAATGGACCGCCAAAGCCGGCTTGCATCTTTTCTATTGAAAGGCGAATTGCTTCGCGCATAAATTCTGGGTTGGGAGTTTCCATATGAGTGGGTTTGCGTGAATAGTACGGCCGTTTAGGCAAAAAACTGCGCAAAATACAACCTTACGCGGTTGTCTGGTGAAGGAGACAAGTTCTACTACTAGCAACCAGGCTGAACTGCAAGTAGAAGGCGCAAGACAGCTAGTTCTGGTCAAACGCAGCAAATGAACTAGTCCTCAAAGGCTGTGTGATGTACTTCTTAAGCAGCGGAAATAATACACGGCGAAATGCTGACCATTCACCCAGAATCTATCCGTGTTGGTAGAAATAACGAGCTGGCTCGAAAACTATAGCGGCATTTCTATGTATAATTGATCGAGTAAAAGATGCTCTTGGCGACGGGGCATGCGCGAAAAATCTTTTCGGCCGTATGCAACCTTCACCACCAAAAGCGCCTCTTATTCATGTAGACACTTGAAACTGTTCAAGTAGTTAGTTTTCTGAGGATCAGTTACCATAATTGGCCTGATAGTTGATGAAGACAAAACGAAAGAATAGTTTTTTAGGTGTTTTGGTTGTGGAAAAGGGGCGGTCCAAAGGGCCGCCTTTTTTTATGCGTTATGGTGGCTTTTAAGCATAGTATTCATAGTAAATTGTTGTATGCCAGTATCTTTTGAAGACGCTTTGATATATAGATTGAAGGTATACCGACAACGGTCGTAAATGCTTAATTCTTATTCTCGCTAGTACCTATCAGTACATTAACTGGCCTATTGACCCAGGTAGCTTAGCCATTACTTGCTAGCGCTTGCAGGAGAACAAGCTGGTATCTTGTGCCCATGAAAATATTTTTCCAGCTCTTGCCCATGTTGTTGCTGGGGGCGGGTATGGTTTATAGCGTGCGGGCTCGCAAACTCACCACCTCTGCGGCCTGGACGGGTGGAATAGTGGGGGTGTGCATTTACCTCGGAACTGGCTACTTAGGCCTGAGCTTGCTAGCACTATTTTTTCTGCTGGGAACGGGGGCGTCTTCGTGGCGGGTGGCTGAGAAGCGGAAACTAGGCCTAGCTGAGGAAAACAAGGGCCAGCGCACGGCCGGGCAAGTGGTAGCCAATGCAGGCGTTGCGGGAGTACTGGGATTGGTAAGCTGGCTGGTACCTGCTTGGGCACCCCTAGGCCAGTCCATGTTAGCAGGCAGCTTTGCCACGGCTACTGCCGACACACTTTCCTCAGAACTAGGAAACGTTTACGGGCGACGCTACGTGAATATTCTGACGTGGCGCCCCGACAAACGCGGGGAAAACGGGGTGGTAAGCCTAGAGGGTACTTTACTAGGCACGGCGGGCAGTGCGGTAATTGCCGTTGCGTATTGCGTAAGCCAGGGTTGGGGGCCTTGGGGGTGGCAACTGGTGCTAGCTGGCACGGTAGGTAACCTTATTGACTCAGTGCTGGGCGCTACGCTAGAGCGCCGGGGCGTACTATCTAATAACCGGGTGAACCTTTTGAACACCTTGGCCGGTGCCCTAACAGCATTGGCATGTGGCCTAGGCCAGTAAATGCCCAGGTTAAGCCGAGCAACACCGTGCTACCTAGCCTAGCCTTGCCCTTGCAACAACGCTAGGCCAGGTAGAATAAGCAGCAAGTGCGCGCCGTTACACCCGAGTGGTTAGCCCTGTTTAGCCGGCTACCAATTCGCCAGTCAAAGGAAGCCTAATAGTAAAGGTGGTAAGAGCGTTTTGCTGGGTTTCAACGGAGATAGAACCTTTGTGGGTTCTGACGATATCCTGACTGATGAACAGGCCTAGCCCCGTGCCTTTGGAGGTAGGTTTGGTGGTGAAGAACGGCGAAAACAGCTGCTGCCTTTCTACCTCCGACATTCCCTTACCGTTGTCTTGAATTTTGATTTCCACAAACTCCTGACAAAAGGAAGTCTCGACCAGGAGGTGGGGCTTGAGGTCACTATCAGCCAAAGCTCGCTCGTGTAAGGAGTACAAAGCGTTATTGAGCAGGCTGAACAGCACCGTGCTCATTTCCGTCGGGAGCAGTTTTACGGATGGGGTGCGCTGCGCGTCTCCTTTAATCAACTCTACCGGCACGTAGCCATAACTGGGGTCAATCTCATTCTTATAGAGCAAGAGCTGATTCTCAATAAAGACGTTGATATCCGTTTCCACAAACTGATCCGACTTCACCTGCAGCAGCTTGTCCATGCTGCGAACAATGCGGGTCAGGCTGAAGCTGTGCTCTTTGATCTTCTCCGTGTTGTTTTCGATCATCGTGAGCAGCGGGAGCAACTCAGTTTGCACGTGGGCATCGGCCGTGTACGGCTCCGCCGCTAGCAGTTCTTTGCTTTCCTCCAGTAGCTCATTAGATACGGCTGCAAAGTTGCTGACGTAGCTCAAGGGGTTGAGTAGACGGTCTACCAACCCCTTGGTTAGCTGCCCAATGGAAGCCAGTTTCTCTTGTCGGATCAGCTGCTCCTGGGTTTCCTTCAGATCAAACAGCGTTTTCTTGAGGCCATCCAGCAGATCATCCGACTTCTTCTTTTCCAGAATCAACTCATTCGTTCGGTCTTCGAGCTGCTGCCGGGCCGTGGAAAGGTCGGTAACCATTTTGTTGAAGGCCAGCCCCAACTCTCCAATTTCGTCCCGAGATTCACTGACTACGCGCTGGGTAAGGTCGCCCCGGCCAACTTTGGTGGCCGCATCCCGCAGCTTGAGCACGGGCACGGATATGCTGCGGGCCAGCCCAAAGCCGATAACAATGCCAATGCTGAACACCACAAAGCTGAAAAACAGAGAGGTAATGCGAATCTGCCGTTTGCCCTGCACAATTTCGCGGGTGGAGGAGGCCAGCAAGATTTCGCCCGTCATGGTGGGCGTACTAAACGCCGAGCGCTTTACCACCGTTGAGTCGTTGGAAACGGCATTAATATCTATTTTACGCCGCTCTGGGTACGTCTTGAACACGGTACGCGTAACTTGGTAGCTTGTGTGCGAAGCATTCCACACGGTATCGGTCTGCAGCAGGCTCACGAATTCCAGCAGAGGGTCTTTCTTCACGAAGTCCATAGCCGTTTGCACTCCCTGAAAATTCTGCTCCGTCATGGCAATCTTTACACCCAGCGCTACGGTATTAGCGTGGTTCTGTACTTCCTTGTTGAAGTTGCTAAGCAAGTAACGCTCCTGAATAGCAGGTAGATAGAACAGCACGAAGAAGGAGAACAGCAGCACGATGCTGGTTACGGCCATCCAGATCTTGGTCTTGACCGTGAGGCGCACCCGCCGCAAACGGCGGAGCAGCGACGACGACCGAGTTGGGTTGAAGCTAGTGGAAGAAGACATGGGCAGAACTCTGGAAGTTAGAGGGTTTTCTTGCCATCAATCAGGATGGTCCGGCCGCTGGTGGGCGGGCGGCTGACAACCCCAATTGCCCCATTGGTTTGGGCCACAAATTCTTCCAGTTCCGCCTCCGACGTAAAGAAGTTCGGGGCATCGGCTTTGCCCTGAAATACCAAGGCTAGCCAATACTTATTCAGCTCGTTGGCGCTCATGTTATAAATCTTACGGCTGGTGGTCGTGCCGATGGGCGTGTTGCTCTTGAGCAGGGCAATGGTCACTTTGCTGCCATCGGGCCAGCGCAATTTTTCGCCGCGCAGCGTGGCCTTCAGCTGGGCCATATTCATCTCGGTGGGCACGCCCTTGCCGTTGCCAATCACCACCAGGCTTGTCTCCTGAGCCCGGGCCGGCGAATGACACCATAGGCCTAGGAGGAGCGCGTTAAACAGTAACCGGTAAACCCAAGTCATTCCCATAATACGTTAGAAGCCAACGGCTACCTGAAAAACCACACGGTCGGCATCGGTCATCCGATGATGGTTGGTGTGCTGGTACTCCAGCTTGAAAACAGCCAGGTAGCTTAGCTCATAGCGCACTCCTCCCACGAAGGACTGCACCCGGTGGTCGTGGAAATACACTTCCTGTTTGTGGTACCGGATGTCGTCGAATCGAACGTAGGGAATGATTTTATCGGTGAGGCGGAGGCCGGCGTAGGCGTAAGTGGCTACGGCATTCTGAGTGCCCAGGCTGTCGGCTTTGTTCATGGCCATGCTGCTTTCGGCCAGTAGCTCATATTTCTTGGAGAAAACGGAGTCGGAGTAGGCCACGGAAGCCGTCATGATGCTCTGCCGGATGCGGGCCCGGGCCAGGGTGCTGGCGCCCGTAGAATGATTGTGCACCAGGCTACCCTTCGAGATGACATCGTGGTAAAGAGAGGCCCCGAAGCGTACCCCGTCTTTGGGCTTGATGTGCACGGCCGCAGTTACCGACTTGAAGGGGTTGTTGTCGGCGATGTCGCCGGAGCCTAGGCCATTGCCCAGCATTAGATCGTAGCCAAACCGCAGCCGCCCCAGGTTCTGGCCTTGCAGACTGACGCCCGTGGTATGGAGCGGAATAAAGCCCTCAGAAAATACCAAGGGCCGCTCCACGGTGGGGAAGAACACCCGTCCGTGGTGGTAGGTGTCGTTCCAGTAGTTGAGCGGGGTGTGGTGCTTGCCCAGCAGCACGCTGTGGTTGCCGGCGTAGTTATACTTCAGAATAACGCGCTCAATGCTGATGTCAAAGTCAGTGGGCGAGTCAAACGAATACTTAAACACCGTCTCGCCCAAAAACGACAGCCGTTCGGTTATCTCGGAGGTGATGAACAGATCTTGCTCGCCCAGCCCAAAATTGAGTTTGCCCTTCTGATAGGAGCTGTAGGCATCTACGAACCCCCTGATTTGAGTGCGTTGGGCCTCCGCCCGCTGCATCGACCCCCACAGCAGCCCCACAAGGCACAGAAGCGGTAGGGCATATTTAGTAGCTTTCATTCATTCACAAGCCGGTAATAGAAGCGGAAAAAACAACCACCCACTGGAGCGCCGGGGCAGGGAATCAACACAAGGAATTCAGTAGCTCCAGCAGTGGGTGTAGCCGCCGAGTAGGCAGGTGTAGAGCTACCATTGGCGTACCACTCCGGGCAGGTCGGTAGGCCACTTAGGACAGTAAGCAGTGGAAGTCATCGGCTCTGCAGCCGACGAAATAATGGGAAGTATACCACCTCTGAAAAAAGATGGAAGACAGCGGACGAGAACTGAATGGGTAAGAATAATCTTGTAATGCTTCCAAATATACTTTAATTACTCCTATTAAAGCAGTAGGCTGAACTGTTTTTACTGCTACTGGCAAAAACCGTAGTCAGTCAGAAATAGGGAAGGGCACCAGCCGGGAAGTGGCAGGAACTGAGGCATGAGTAAGAGGAAACAGTTGAGCTTTGCTTAGTTTACTCGGGTGTGGCCTAGGGGCGGAAATGCCGATGCGCCGATTGTCACAAATGCGGGTGAAGTAGCGGCCTTCACAAAGGGCGCTTAGTAGCCACTGACAGGCCTAGCACCTCAGCCCTGGTACTTCAGGGGAGGTGGAAACCCATGTCACAAATGCAGCACATTCTTCCTCGCTACTTAGCGCAAAGCCGTGCACCTTGCTGATCTAGACCGTCTTGCTCATGGAAAACAACCCGAACTATGGCCCGGCAGCGCAAACGCCTGAGCAGCGGGCATATGTGCTGGCCCAGATGCAAAAAGCACACCCCAGTCTGTACAAAAAGGCAACGGCTTACGTGGCCCAGCTGTATCGGCGCTACGTAGCAGGCGAGTTAAGCTGGGAGGATGTATGCCGCCTGCGCGAGTCTTCGGCGCGGCCCTAGGACACCTCGGCAGACGGGTGTGGGGCCCGAAGTTCAGAACAGTCCGGGAGTTGGTGCGTAAGCATAGCGTACCTACCTGGGGCCAGGCGGCAGTTGTTGCCGAAGCGCATTTGGCGCTGGCCTCCGCAACCGGCTGCTCTCACCATGACCAAAACCGTCTTTATTGCTTCCGCCGAGCCTTACACCGGCAAATCAGTTGTTGCGCTGGGGCTCGTGAATATGCTGCTAGGCCAGGCCCGCAAGATTGGCTACTTCAAGCCCATCATCGACACTGACCCCCGCGAAAAGCAGGACGCCCACATTGAAACCATCGTCAGCTATTTTAAGCTGCCCGTAGCCTACGAAGATACCTACGCCTACACCCGGCCCGAGGCTCTGCGCCTGATGGAGGCCGACGCTCAAGGGGAGCTCATTGACACCATCATTCATAAGTACAAGCAGTTTGAGGAGAACTACGACTTCACGGTAGTAGAGGGTAGCGACTACGTGGGGCCCGGCACTGCGTTTGAGTTTGACGCCAACGTTTCCATTGCCAAAAACCTAGGTGTGCCGGTTATCCTAGTGACATCGGGTGAGGGCAAAACCACCGCCCAGATTATCAGTACCGTCCTGACCACTTTGCGCAGCTTTGAGGCGCGGGAAGTATCGGTACTATTGGTGGTGGCTAATAAGATCAAGCCCGAGCAGGTAGATGATGTGCGCGAGTTGCTCCTAGGCCAGTTGCCATCGGGTGTGATTCTGGCCGTCATCCCTGAAGACACGAACCTGCTGCACCCCACCATGCGTGAGATTCAGGCGGCGCTGGGCGGGAAGCTGTTGTTTGGGGAGCAGCAGTTGGCCAATCAGGTCGACAACTACGTGATTGGGGCCATGCAGGTACCCAACTTCCTGAACTACCTGAAGGAAAACGTTCTGATTGTAACGCCCGGCGACCGGGGCGACATCATTATTTGCGCCTTGCAGGCCAACTCCTCGGCCAGCTACCCGCGGGTGGCCGGTATTGTGCTCACGGCCGGCTCGGAGCCCGAGGCGCCCATCGTGCGCCTGATTGAGGGCCTGCCAACGGTGGTTCCTATTCTGGCCGTAACCACGGGCACCTTTGAAACCAGCACGCGAGTGGGTGCTATTAAGTCGCGCATTGGCCCCGATAACCCCAAGAAAATTCAGCTGGCCATCAGCACGTTTGAGCGCTACGTAGATGTGCGGGCCCTGGAGGAGAAGCTGGTAAGCTACCAGTCGGAGGGCATTACACCCCACATGTTCCAATACCGCCTGCTGCAGTGGGCTAAGCGGAAGCGCCAGCACATTGTGTTGCCCGAAGGCAACGACGACCGCATTCTGCGCGCCGCGGCGCTCTTGCTGCAGCAAAACGTGGTGGACCTCACCATTCTGGGCAACCCCCAGGAAGTGGCGGCCTCGGCTAAGCGGTTGGGCATTCAACTGCCGCCTGATCATCTGCGCGTCATCGACCCTGTGCAGTCGGAATACTACCCGGCGTACGTGCAGACCTTCTATGAGCTGCGCAAAACCAAGGGCGTGAACGAGGACATGGCCCGCGACCTGATGCGCGATGTGTCGTACTTCGGGAGCATGATGGTGCACCAGGGCCACGCCGATGGCATGGTGTCGGGGGCGGTGCATACCACTCAGCACACCATTCGGCCGGCCCTGCAGTTCATCAAAACCAAGCCGGGCGTGTCGGTGGTGTCGTCGGTGTTCTTTATGTGCCTGCCGGATCGGGTGGCTGTGTTCGGTGACTGCGCCGTAAACCCTAACCCTACGGCCGAGCAACTAGCCGAAATTGCTATTTCTTCGGCTGAGAGCAGCCAGGCATTTGGCATCGAGCCGCGCATTGCTATGCTCTCGTACTCCTCAGGCACCTCGGGGGCGGGGGCCGATGTCGAGAAAGTGCGCCAGGCCACCGAGTTTGTACGCCAGAAGCGCCCAGACCTGAAGGTGGAAGGCCCCATCCAGTACGATGCTGCCGTCGACCCCATTGTGGGCCGCCAGAAGCTGCCCGAATCAGAAGTAGCGGGTCAGGCCAGCGTGCTGATTTTCCCCGACCTGAACACGGGAAATAACACCTACAAAGCCGTGCAGCGCGAAACCGGCGCCCTAGCCATCGGGCCGGTGCTGCAGGGCCTCAACAAACCCGTGAATGACCTCAGCCGGGGATGCACCGTAGACGACGTATTCAACACAGTGGTCATCACGGCCATCCAAAGTCAGCAAGGGTAACAGAGCAGGCCTAGGCCGGAAGGACGTAGCCAGTGGGCTGTGGCCCGTGTAAATTCCTTCACTAGCTTGCAACCCCATATTCACACCACAACAGGTTTCCCTTCCCGCACCGGAAGCAGACCCGCCACCTCCCTACTATGCCTTCAGGATTTTTTGCTCTGTTAGACGATATTTCAGCGCTGGTGAAAGTCAGCGCTGCCAGCCTTGACGATGTGCCCGCCCAGGTAGCCAAAACAACAAGCAAAGTATCGGGCATCGTTATCGACGATACGGCAGTGACGCCTAAGTATGTCGTAGGCCTCGACCCCTCCCGGGAGCTGTCCATCATCTTCCAGATTGCCAAAAAGTCGTTACTCAACAAGTTGTTGATTCTGAGCCCGGCGGCTTTGGTGCTGGGCTACTTTGCGCCCTGGGCCATCACGCCCATTCTGATGATGGGCGGGGCCTATTTGTGCTTTGAAGGGTATGAGAAAGTGCACTCCATGTTCAGCAAACATCACCATGAGGTGCACGCCGAGGATGAGAATGTAGAGACAATAACCCCCGAACAGTTAGAGCAACAGCGGGTAGCCAGCGCCGTTCGTACGGATATTATTCTGTCGGCCGAAATCATGGCCATTGCTTACAGCCAGGTAACCGGGCAGCCCATCATAAACCAGATATTGGTGATGCTGGCCGTGGCCGTATTTATTACCGTGGGCGTGTATGGCTTTGTGGGGCTGATTGTGAAGATGGATGATATAGGCGTACACTTTGCCAAGGGCGACTATAGTCCCGCTGTCCAACGCTTCGGCCGTGGCATCGTGAAATTTATGCCGCATTTCCTGCTCATTCTGAGTTACGTAGGCACTGCCGCCATGCTGTGGGTGGGCGCCGAAATCATTGCCCACGGCATTCCGTTCTTTGCCCACTTGCTGCACGAGTTAGAGGAGTCTTTGGCCAATGTACCCGCAGTGGCCTGGCTGGCCAAGGCGCTTGCCTGCGGAATTGGCGGATTAATCCTGGGCTTCTTTATCGATAAGATTGTAGGCTTGGTAAAGAAGGTGTGGCCTGGTAAAAAGCAAACTCAACCGGCATAGCCCACGACAACACAAAGCGGCCCAGCCCAGTCCATCTTCTGACTGTGCTGGGCCGCTTTGTGACCTGCCGACATTTAGTCTGTCGTTTATCTATTCCTGATGCGAGGCTGGTTACTCCTTAATAACGAAGGCCTGCAGTCCAGCCATTTTACCTTCCCGGAACCGCCACACGTCGCAGTAGGAGTGGAGGGCCGCTTCTCCATGTGCATCTTTAAGCGTGATTTTGCCAAGGACCGTTACATAGTCGCCTTCGGCAATCAGGTTTTCCACCATGAATTTTGGTGGCTCAAGGTAGGCCGTGGCCATCCACTGTCGCACGGCTTCCTTGCCTTGCAGGGTTATGTCACCCACAAATACCCATTCAGTATCCTCGGTGCAATGAGCTAGAAAGCCTTCGTAGTCGCCGCCTGAAATGGCGGCGTTGGCCTGTTCCAAAATTTCCTTGTTGTTATTTCCCATCTGTGTTGTTTGATAAATACTGTAGGGTAACCTAAACAGAATCAGTGCAAAAAGCCTTAGCGCATTAGGTGGCGTAGCTAGCGTGGTAGATGTTGCAGTATATACGAACCTATGAAAGCCCGAGTGCTTTTATGAGTACTAAGACGCTTGCGAGAAATTGCCTTGTACTTTACCGACGCATCTTCCGTACAGCATCCTGCAAACCCAACTTTCGCCCTACCGTGGCTGCTCTCCTAAGTTAGAGAGGAAGCTGGGGGGTAAGGCCGCCTATGAACATTTTCGTCATCAACTCTGGCAGTAGCTCGCTGAAATACCAACTCTTCCGTCTGCCCGCTGAGCAGCCCCTGTGTAGTGGCCTAGTCGAGCGTATCGGGCTCGATAATTCCGTTATTACTCACAAAGTGTTTCCGGCGGTTGGGGAGGAACAGGTAGTGCGCCGCACCCTCGACTTGCCCGACCACCGCGCTGGGCTACGGGAGGTGCTGCAACTCCTGACGGATGCTGAAATCGGGATTCTACAGGATCCGAACGAAGTGGAAGCAGTGGGGCACCGAGTGGTGCACGGCGGCGAGAGCTTTGCCGCAACCACCATTATCACCCCCGAAGTAAAGCGTGAAATCAAGCGCCTGTTTCCGCTGGCTCCCCTGCACAACCCCGCCAACTACGTGGGTATTGAAGTAGCCGAGCAGATTTTTCCGCAGGCCCAGCAGGTAGCGGTGTTTGATACGGCCTTCCACCAGACCTTGCCTGAGTATGCCTATCGTTACGCCTTGCCCGAGGAGCTGTACCGCGAGCAGGGCATTCGGGTGTACGGCTTCCATGGCACCAGCCACAAGTACGTGGCCGCCCAAGCTGCCGCTTACCTGAGCAACCCCCAAGCCCGCCTGATTACTGTGCACCTGGGCAACGGCTGCAGCATGGCCGCCGTGCGCGGAGGCGTGTCTGTGGACACCAGCATGGGCTTTGGGCCGCTGGCAGGGCTGGTAATGGGTACCCGTTCCGGCGACATCGACCCTTCCGTTATCTTCCACCTGATCGGGCAACTGGGCTACGATGCAGAGCAGGTCAGCAACTTGTTGAACAAACGCAGCGGTATGCTAGGCCTAGCCGGCAACAGTGATATGCGCGATATCAGCCGTGCCCTGGAAGCCGGCGACGAACGGGCTACGCTGGCCTACGAGCTGTACGCTTACCGCATCAAGAAATACATTGGGGCTTATGCCGCCGTGCTAAATGGCCTGGATGCGGTAGTATTTACAGCAGGAGTAGGCGAGAATGATGCCTTGGTACGGCGCCTGGTCTGCCAAGAGTTAGACTTCTTGGGCATTGAGCTAGATGAAGCGAAAAATGCCACGCGAAGCCCTGGCATTCGGGAAATCAATCAGAAAGAGTCGCGTGTGAAAGTTCTGGTAATCCCAACGAATGAGGAGCTGGAAATTGCCCGGCAGTGCGAGGAGCTACTTAGTACTAAAGACTAATTTCCGCGTTCAACTTACCTCTTAACACGTCATCCTGAACTGAAGCGAAGATTCTTCTCACGTCAGCACGAGGCGCTAGGCCAGTCGTTGTGACGTAAGGAGAATCTTCGCCTCAGTTCAGGATGATGTGTGATAAAAGACAGTCCGTGGCAGTAAAGGAGCCTAGAACACCACGCGCAGCTGGTAGCTAGGCTCGGCGCCTGCCTCCGCGGTGGTTTCCTGAAAAGCTCCGACGCGGCTAGGACCGTAGCCCAGGTTTACTTTGATCCATTCGTCACGCACGGGCAGCATATTGATGATTTCCTGGCGCAACAGTTGAATATCGTCGTGGAGATTCTGGAGCTGTTGCTGATTTTCTTCGCTTGCTTGGTCGTAGCTGCCGGTGGGGGGGCGCTGCTCAAAAATGCCATCGGAGCTGGGAGCGGTGCCAGAATGGGCCGCGGCAGCAGCAGCCGGGCCGGTAGTTGCATCGTGCTGCGGGGCTGGGTGCGACAGGGAGGCCTGCTCGGCTACGGCCCGTTGCAATTCTTTCTCCGCATCGAGGTAGGCCTGAATTTTCTCTTCGAGGGGCTTGAGGGAGGGGTCGAGGTAGTTGAGGTTGCTGGCCATGCTAGGGTCGGTTGGGAGAAATAAGGAAGTACGTCTTCACAGAACGAAACCCAAGCGTAGAAGGATGCAAACACGCCCTAAGGGCTAGCACTGGCCTAGGTTAGCTGAGGGCGGGCTCAAGTGGTTGTCAGGGCTTTGGGCTTGTTACGCTGGCACTTCTCGCCGCAATACTTCACCTCATCCCAGCAGTTGCGCCACTTTTTGCGGTACTCAAAGGGGCGGCCGCAGGTTAGGCATACCTTGGTAGGCAGGTTGCCCTTGGTGAGGCGAGCCGGCAGCTTGGAGGCGGAGGAAGTCATAGCGGAAACTACAGATGCAGGGGTGGCCTAGAGCGTACGTGAACTGAACCGTATACGGCCAACTGGGGTTTTGGGCATCCTCGCAAAGCTGGTGGCCGTATCTTTGCCTCATGTCGTCATCTTCTCCTACTTCTCAAGATCCGCTCGGCCACGCCCTACTGGCCTACCAGCGCGGAAAGCAAAACGCTACCATTACGGTGCACAGCAATGTGGCCGAGGAGGAACCGCTGCCGGCGGCGTACTTCTTCCGCTCGCTCTGGGAAATGCCTGAGCTGGAGCGCACGGCCCTCACCGAGTGCCGGGGCCGGGTGCTTGATTTAGGAGCAGGCGCGGGCTGCCACTCCCTTGAGCTGCAAAGCCGGGGCTTCGAGGTAAAAGCAGTGGATATTTCGCCGGGTGCTGTGCAGGTCATGCAGGAGCGCGGCGTAGGCCAAGTAGCCTGCCACGACATCTATGACCCTGCCCTGACTAAGGAGAAATACGATACCGTGCTGATGCTGATGAACGGCATCGGGCTGGCCGGCACGCTGGAAGGGCTGGAGCGTTTCCTGCAGCATGCCCACCAACTGCTGGCGCCCGGCGGCCAGATTCTGGCAACCTCCTCCGACATCAGCTACCTGTATGAAGACGAGGACGGCGCCCTAGTGTTTGACCTCAATGGGCCCTACTACGGCGAAGTAGAGTACACCATGCAATACGAAGAAGAGGCCGGCGCTACCTTTCACTGGATCTTCGCTGACCCCAGCCTGCTCCAGGACTGCGCCGAGGCGGCCGGCTATCAGGTTGAGTTCCTTGATGAGGACGACCAGCAGCAGTACCTCGTGCGGCTCACCCTCAAAGGGTAATAGCCTCCAGGCCAGTAACCATGCTGCGTACATAATTGCGCGGGCCGGCACTGGCCTATGCACAGTGGCCGCTAGCTCGTTCGCAGTTCCCCTCATCCTGATCTTATTTTTTTCGCATGACCACTCCCTACGAAAAAACCTACACCGTTCGGTGGGCTGATATGGACCCTAATGGGCACATGCGCCACTCCGCCTACACCGACTACGCCGCTCAACTCCGCATTGAGTATCTGGCAGCGCAAGGCTTCACATTGCAGCGCTTTGCGCAGTTGGGAATCGGCCCAATTCTGTTTCGCGAAGACACCCGCTTCCTGAAGGAAATGCACATTAGCGAGCAGCTGCGCGTGAACGGCGAGCTGGCTGGCCTGAGTGAAGATGGCTCCCGCTGGCGTATTGTGCACACCCTGTTCAAGGCCGACGGCCGCCCCTCTGCTACCGTAACCGTTGATGGTGCTTGGCTTGATTTACGCGCCCGTAAGCTCATGGTACCGCCCGCTGAAATCACGGAGATTATGCGCAACCTGCCCCGCCACGAGAGCTACGCCGACATTGTGCGGGGGCCCAAACAGTAGCGCTAGGCCAGTATAACTACCAACAAATAAAAAGGGCGGTCGGCATGACCGCCCTTTTTATTTGATATGGGCTCCTGGGTATGTTTAAGTGGCCTAGCGCACTGCTTTCTTGATGCGCTCAATCTGCTGCTGGTGGTGCAGGATGTGGTCGAGCATGAAGTCCAGCGTTTGGTTGATGGTGAGCATACCGGAGCGCGGGTGTTTGAAGATGGCGTGACCCACTAGCTTACCCGGAAACTCATTGAGTAGCCGCTCCATGCGTCGGCGAACGGCTTCCCACTCGGCGCGCAGCTCGGGCAAAGGCGGGGTAGTTTCGGGCATCATCTTGGCCAGAAAGGCCGGGGCTTTGAAGCGGGTGAAGGGCAGCCGCAGCATTACCCGCAGCAACCGCGACTTCAGGAATGCGCCCACACCGGCCTTCTGGTGCCCTTCTTCCTGCAGTAGCTTTTTCTCCAGATACTGCCCAATGCCCGTTTCTGAAATCACTAGATGCTGCACCACTTGCGCCGCCGACCACTGCTTTTCCCCCGGCGACTGATACGCTTTTTCGCCTAACTCCGCTACAGAGTTCAACAAACGGGTAGTAGCCTGTTCAAGCTGCTCAAAACGAAGGTGGAGCCGGTGGTTCATGGGGAGAAGCAGGAAGTGAAAAGGGCGCTGGTTAAAAGGTACGTAAAAGTCAGGCTGCTGTGGAGCTTAGAGAGGTAGTTCCGGCGCTGAGCTAGGCCACTGAAGTTGCAGCTATAACTAGGCCAAAAACAAACCGACCAGCCACCCGGAGGTAACTGGTCGGTAGTGTGCGTTGAGCAGCAAGCAGTTGCCGAATAGAGCAGCTTACTTGTTTACGTACAGTACTTCTTTCACGGCCTTCACGGTGCGCTCTACGTTCGGCAGAGCGGCATCAATGAGGGTAGGGGCGTAGGGCAGCGGCACGTCCATGTTGGTGATGCGCAGCACGGGAGCATCGAGGTAGTCGAAGGCGCGACGCTGCACCATGTACGACAGTTCTGAGCTGATGCTGGCCAGCGGCCAAGCCTCTTCTACCACCACCATGCGGTTGGTTTTCTTCACCGACTCGATGAGGGTGTCGTAGTCGATGGGGCGAACCGAGCGCAGGTCAATAACCTCGGCGCTGATGCCTTCTTTGGCCAGCTCGTCGGCAGCACCTAGGGCCACTTTCATCATTTTGCCGAAGCTCACGATGGTCACGTTCTCACCCTGACGCACTACGTTGGCTTTGCCAATCGGAATGAGGTACTCCTCCTCGGGCACTTCGCCCTTGTCGCCATACATCAGCTCCGACTCCATGAAGATAACTGGGTCAGCATCACGAATGGCGCTTTTCAGCAGGCCTTTGGCGTCGTAAGGAGTAGAAGGAACTACTACTTTCAGGCCGGGCGTGTTAGCGTACCAGTTCTCGAAGTTCTGGGAGTGCTGCGACGATAGCATACCGGCGTTGCCGGTGGGGCCGCGGAACACGATGGGGCAGGAGTACTGCCCACCCGACATAGAATAGATTTTGGCAGCAGAGTTAATCACCTGGTCGATGGCCACCAACGAGAAGTTGAAGGTCATGAACTCGATGATGGGGAGCAGGCCGTTGGCCGCCGCGCCCACCCCGATGCCAGCGAAACCCAACTCGGCAATCGGCGTGTCAATCACACGCTCCGGGCCGAATTCGTCGAGCATACCCTGGCTCACTTTGTAGGCGCCGTTATACTCGGCTACTTCTTCACCCATCAGAAACACGCGCGGGTCGCGGCGCATTTCTTCAGACATGGCTTCACGCAGGGCTTCCCGGAATTGGATGGTCCGCATAATCGTAAGGAAAGACGAAAGAACTGTTCAGAATCAAAAAGCCGGCACGAGTCCGGCGCGTAAAGCTACAACGACTAGCCGGGAAGGGCAAATAGGAATTGCAGCACCGCAGCCATAGGCCTAGCGAGTTGACTAACTGCCAACCTCTGATTAGATGCCTGTAAACTTCACCGTAACAATTGGCTGGGTCTCGTCGCAGTGAATCAGATAGGGATGAGTGGCCAGTAACGCCGCAGTATCTTTGTAAGCGAAGTCAAACTCTTGCAGAATACTACTGTCAAAGTCACCTTGGCGGTTAAGCAACTCTGAGAAGCGGTTCCGATAAGCATCCTTATCTGCTTTCTTGAGGGAATGCCAGAACTTAAGTGTATCGGTACGGCTGTACTTACGACCAGCACCGTGCGCGCAGCTCCAGAGAGCCTGCTCGATTTGAGTATCCCATCGGTTAGGCTTGACAATGAGGGAACCACGACTCATAGAGAGCGGGATGACCACCTCGCGGTCCGGTAAAAGCTGTGTGCTGCCTTTACGATGGATTACACCATTAGCCTTGAACTCTAATAGATTATGGCAACTGTCAGCGAAAACGGGAGTGCCTGCCGCCACATACCGATTCCGTTGTAGGAAGTCGTAGGTCTTGTAAACAAATTCCTTTCGACGGCTAGCTGCATAATCTAGTACCCGTTGGTACTCATGAATGTAATTAGGCGTTGCCAGTTCTATAGGTAGCCAATCATTACCTGGGTTATGTTCCGATAACAGGCGACAATTTTCCTGGTACATATAGATACCCAGGTTGCGGCTCCCAGTGTGCACGATGACGTATAGGTAATCGGGCGACATCTCTAGCGAAAGAAAATGATTTCCTCCACCAAGCCCTTCGTTGGTCATACCATGAACTTCCCGCTCAAAAGCGCGGTAGTGCTTGGCTTTATCGAAGGGTAGCAGCAGATCTTGTCGAGGAATTCGCAAGTAGGCCACTCCACAGCCCATGTCCTTGCCAGTGACTAACGGATAAAAGACACTGGTTGTGTGAAAGGCAACTCCAACCGGAATGGAACGCTCGGAGCAGTAATGAATATCGGGGAATACAGCAATCCGACTGATATTCTCTTTTTCCTCGAATGCGAGGAGGGACTGTAGCGCGCTCTGCTCCACGCCGCTACGATCCGTAAAATAGACTGTCTTCACTTCGTCTTTTTTACGAGATAAATACTAGGGCGCGCCGGGGAGCAGCCGCAAAAGTGCGCGCATTGTTATAACCTCAGCAAGAGGTGGCGCAAATATAAAAGTTTATGCATGAAAGCCCGAGGGCTACCTTAAACAATGCTCTAAGTATTAAAGCAAAACAGCCCAAAAAGAAAGAAAAGAAGAGCATAGACCATTCTAAACTTCCCAATACTACGCGGAGGGTTAGCGTCTTTAGGAGTAGTAAACGCAGGCCAGATGCTAATCCCCGCAATTAGGAAAGCGCATAGGCCTATGCCTCTCATCATATAATCAAGAGAGGCGGTTTCATTTAATAGGAGAGTGAGCATATACGGTGCTTGAGCTTATCTATTACGGCTACCGTAACGCCTCTAGAAATGCTTTGCCCTTTGCGAAGTCGCGGAACTCGAGGTCCTCTACGGCGCGGTTGGCGTAGGTGCGGTCCAGGGATACGGCGCGGCGCAGGTGCATGGCCATAGCGGGCTCGTTTTGCTGGCGGGCGGCTACTACGGCCAAGCAATAGGCTAGTAAGGGGTCATCGGGGCGGAGGGCAATGGCCTCCTGGTAGATGTTGGCGGCACCCTGGTAATTGCCTTTCAGCACATAAATCAGGGCGCGGTTCATGATGTTCTGGTAGCTCTTGCCGCTGTAGCTAAGGCTGCGCAGCGCATCATCGAGCTGACCAATTTCAATTTCCAGGGCGGCTTTATCCGAGAAAATCTTGTTCAGCATAGGCCTAGAACCGCCCAGCTTAATGGCGTAATCGTAGTTCTGCAGGGCCTCCAGCTTGTCGCCGGCGCGGTGGTAGGCGGTGGCCACGTGGTAGAACGACTCGGCGGTGGGGTTGCGGTGGGCCGCCAGGGTAAAGTTGACGGCTGCCCGGCGCAGGTACGCTTTCTGCACCTTTGGGTTTACTTCCTTCTCGGAGCGCTGCAAGAGCACCACGGCCAGATTATGGTAGGCCTGCCAGAGGCCAGTAGTAGCCACCGAGGTTTCGTAGATGCGCTGCTTTTCTGCCAGCAGGGGCGTGAGCGTGGCGGAGTAGCGCAGCTCTTCAGGCGTGAGGGCGTCGGCTTCGGTCTGCTTCTCTACAATCTTTTTCGAGAGAACATAAATCTCCGAATCGTAGCGCTTGGGTGCGGTGTAGCGCACGGCCACGGTGCCAAAGCGCATGACGGGGTAGATGTACTGCTCCAGGTAGTCATAGAATGACAGTGCGTGCAGGCTCTTTTCCTTGGTGGCGTAGCTGCCGGGCGTGTCGTTGATGAGCAACAGCACCGAATCAACCTGGGCTGGCCGCAGGGCCGACTCCTGCACTTTATTCAGGAACAAGTCCCAGCGGCGGTGGTAGGCCTCGGTTTCGAAGTCGATCTGGCTGACTTTGTTGAGGTAAGAGTCGGTGTCTACCTGCTTCTTGTAATACTTGAGCAGCACCTGCACCCGCTTGTCGGCTAGGCGAGGGTCGTGGCGGTCGAGCGAGTCGGGGGAGTGGCCGGCCACAATCATCACCTTCTCGGTGCGCTGGTTGGCCTCAATGAAATCTTCCAGCGCCGCCACATTGGTACCCAAATAGTTGCGGATTTCAGCTTTGCCGGCGTCGAAAAAGAATGGCAACACCCGAGTACCGCTCATGTTGTTGCTCACCGATTCGGGCAGCAGGTTCAGGGCCGTATCCTGGCGCACTACCAAGCGGCTGGTGGTCACAATGCCGCGGGCCAATTTGATTTCTTTGCCCTTCAGGCGCTTGCCATTGGTCTTCAACTCGTGCACGTCGGGCAGTGCCACTAGCTCACCAGGGCTTTTGCGGGAGGAGTAGGGGAAAGCAAACTGCTTCCGGATGTAGAGCTTGTCCTTCTGCTGCTCATCGTACACGTACTCGCCCGACATAAACGTGATGCGGCCCACCGTGTCTTCGCGCAGGCCGTTTTCATAGCGGTAGCTGAGGCCCAGGTTGTAGGCCACTCCTTTCTTCAAGTGCTTGGCTGGTACGCGGGCCGTTACCTCAAACAGCACATTTTCGCCGTTGCTTTCCAGTACGGCCGGCTCTACGGCTAGCTGCTGGCCAGCCTGAGCCGATTTCATCACCTTCGAGAGCGGAGAACAAGCCGGTAACAAGCTCGCTGAGCCAGCTACAACAACCAACGAAAACAGACGGGGCAACGCATTTTGCATAAGCAACAGGAGCGGGGTGGGGCGGAAATTCAGACAACAAACGTAAAACTCTTCGTCACAGACGTATCTTGCCAGGCCATTTTACCGTAAGTGCTTGACACACGCTACGAATTAGTATATTTTGGTCATAGGTTAGCCACCGGAGGCAGCTTCTACTTCAGCAGATATGAAACGACTAACCGACTTTATCGAAAAGCAGAGCTTCGGCGTCTGCAATGCCGTGGGCAACCGGTTGGGCTTCTCTTCCAGCAGCGTGCGGCTGTCCTTCGTGTATGCCTCCTTCTTCACCTTCGGCTCGCCCATTGTGCTGTACTTTGCCTTAGCTTTCTGGATGAACGTCCGGCGGGCTATGCGCCAGCAGCGCAGCACCGTCTGGGACCTGTAGTCGTTTCGGCTTCGAGTTACGAACTTTTTGAAAAGCCCGCGCTGCACCTGGCAACGCGGGCTTTTTTATGGACGACGCGGAGTGGCCTAGGAAAGCAGTTCAGGCTCTAGTTCTGAAAACCGCTTTATGCCTTTGCCGAAATAAGCCCACACCAAGCTGCCACGGTACAGACCTGCCCGCTCGCCGGTAGTGCGTACCGGCGGAAACTTCTGCCGGCGCTGGCGCCAGTAGGCCAGTTGCCGCCAGAACTGCCAGTGGGCCCGAAGTACGGCCCGGAAGTCGGCGGTGTTGCCTTGGCTGAGCAGGCGAAGGGCGGCCACCCAGTCTAGCAACAGGCGCAAGGTTAAAGTGCCAGCCAGCTCACTGCCGTGGGTATTCATGTACACCAGCGCCAGCCCATTGTGAAAGTTGAGGTAGGTTTTCCGCGGGTTTGATTTGTGCAGTGTGCCCCCGCCCACGTGGTAGACTACGCTGCCGCCGTGGTACCACACTTCATAGCCGGCATTTTGCAGGCGCCAGCAGAGGTCAATTTCCTCCATGTGCGCGAAAAAACGCGGCTCTAGGCCACCCAACTGATGCCAGGCAGTGGCCCGCACGAGCATGCAGGCGCCGGTGGCCCAGGCTACTGGCCTAGGGTCGTTGTACTGGTCATGGTCGGTTTCCAGCGTATCGAAGAGGCGGCCGCGGCAGAAAGGGTAGCCGAGCCGGTCAAGGTAGCCCCCGCCCGCCCCAGCATACTCCAAGAGCTGGCGTTGGGTGGCGTCTTCGCTGTATTGCCGGATTTTGGGTTGGCAGGCTGCGATTTGCGGGTGCTGCTCCAGTAGCTCGCGTTGAGGTAGCAGCCAGCCAGGCGTAACCTCTACATCGGAGTTCAGCAGTACGTAGTATCGAAACTCGGCGCTGAGTTGCCGCAAGCCGGCATTGTAGCCCTCGCAAAAGCCTAGGTTCTGAGGATGCTGAATGAGCTGCACCGCCGGAAATTCCTGCTGCAATAGGCCTACAGAGTTGTCGGTAGAGGCATTATCAATGACAAACACGGCGGCGCCATCAGAGTGGTACAATACCGAAGGCAGGAAGCGGCGCAGGAAATCCTGGCCGTTCCAGTTCAGTATCACCACCGCTACATCGGCGCAAGGGCCAGAAGCTAGGCCACTCTTAGAGGCCAAAGCCGCCGAGGTCGAGGCCAGGGATGTTGGGGATAAGGCCCGCCGTCTTGTTCTTCATTTCCTGCTTGGCTTTCTCGCCAGCTTCTTCCATCACCTTATTTACGGCCGCTACCACCAGGTCGGCCAGCATGTCGCGGTCTTGAGGCTGAAGTAGCGTTTCGTCGATTTCGAGCTTCAGCAGGCGGCGCTGCCCATTGGCCGTTGCCTTCACTAGGCCACCCCCCGACTCGGCCGTGGCGGTAACGTATTGCAATTCGTCTTGGGCTTGCTTCATCTTGTCCTGAAGTTCTTTCATTTTGCCCATCATGCCCATTACATCAAACATATGCTCTGCTAGTTGATTCCAGTGAACTGGAGAAGTTGAAAAAGTGTGAAAAAGGTGGCTTTGCTATTGAAACAGAGTTGTTGCACCGTTTCAGCAAGAATGGCCCAGGGCCTCTTGTCTTCATGCCTAAACATAGAAGAGTAGCCACGACGGTGCAATTTACGGTAAACCTGCCCAAGGGGCTGCCCACCCATCTACCTCGCATCGAAGCAACCAACAGCATCAAGTAAAGATCTGGTGTCGGTTACTATTCTGCACCCAGGCTGAAGTGCGTCAGTAGAGCAGGCTAGCGGAAGAACACGGTACCACTGAGGCGGGTGAAGAAGGGCGTGCCCGGGGTAAAGTGAATTTCCTCAATGGGCAGTGCTTCGCCTCGCAGGCGGCTTTCGGTGGCAAACTGGGTTTCCTTCCAGCGTGTGTTCAGCAGATTCTGCACCGATAGGCCTAGCTGATAACGGGCGTGGGTGTAGTTCACCTGCGCATCGGTCACGAAGTAGCCCCGGGCCACAATGGAGTTGTACTCGTTGGCGGGGCGGTTGGCCAGGTAACGGTAGCGCAGCGAGCCGCTGAAACGGTGCCAACCCTGCACGCTCAACCCACCAGCCGAGGTGAAGGTTGGGGCAAGGGGCAAGTAGGCCTCCCCGGCCTCGGCGCCAATAGCCCGGGGCTTGGCAGCCGTGAAGTCGGCGTCGAGGTAAAGGAAGCGTCCAAGCTGGTAGCGGGCTGACAGGTCGAGGCCCTGCCGCCGGCTTTTGCCGCTGGGCTCTACCACGCCTTCATCGCCCACGTACACAAACTCCTGCGCCAGCCACAGGTACCAGGCTGCCGCTTGCACGAGCAGGCGAGGGGCGGGCTTCACCACAATTCCCAGGTCGGTGCCGTAAGCGGCGGGCAGAATGTCGCGGCCGTTTTGGGGTACTACCACGCGGGTGTCGTTGGAATGAAAACCCTTGCCCGACTTTAGATAAAGCTGCAGGGCGGGCGAAGCCGTGTAGTAAAGGTTCAGCTTGGGCGACACGATGCTAGCCGTAGCTTGCTGCCTGCGCCTGGGCGTGAGCAGTAAATTGCGGTATTGGTCCCGAAACACATCGAACCGCACACCAGTGGTCAGGTTCAGGCGGGAGCTGAGTTGTAGCTGCTCATCGAGGTATACGCCCGCGTTCAGCTCATTGATGTCGCCTAGCTGGCGTTGTTCAAGCGTTTGGCGGCGGTCAAGGGTGTGCGAGAGTTCCGTGTCGTCAGTGATATCCTGGCGGTATTGCAGGCCTAAGGTGGAGGTCAGCGGCAGGGAACCGAGCTGATGGGCGTGGCTGTAGCTGCCGTTGTACCCGAACAGGTGGCGCCGCTCCTTCTGCCGAATTTGGTCGCCGTTAAGGCTGTCGTTAAGGAAGAAGGTAAAATTGGAGTACAGCTCGAAACCGTAGCGAGAGCAGAACACCTGATTGCGCAGCACGTTGCCGGCCGGCGTCATGGTCACTAGCTCGGCGTTGAGGTTGTGGCGGCTGGTTTCGCCTCCCTCACTGGGGTCTACGGAGCCAAACCAGCCAATCAGGCCCTGCGCCACGGCCCGGTCCGGAATTTGACCCGAGTGGTTCCACTTGCTATAGAAGGTAGAGCCAGTAAGGGTGAGGCGGGAGGCAGGTGTAAGGTGGCCGTGATACTTGCCCACCAGGTTTAGGCGATTGAAGTTCTGAGGGTTATAGAAGTAGCCATTGGAGAAGGAATACTCAGCAGCTACGTACGCCGATTGCTCTTGAGCCCGGCCCTTGGCACCTAGCACATCAACGCCCGCCACGGCCCGGTACGTGTCGTACTGACCTAGCTCTAGCTTGGCAAATGAAGAATCCAGAGCCGTGCGGGTGCGAAAGTTGACCCAGCCGGCGGTGGCTAGGTTGCCCTGCTCCGGGTTGTAAGGTCCCTTACCAAAGTCCACACCCTGTACCAGCTCGGGAATCACGAAGTGCAAATCGGCGTAGCCTTGGCCATGGGCGTGGCTCACCATGTTCACCGGCATGCCATCTACTGAAAGGCGGATATCAGTACCGTGGTCGAGGTCGAAGCCGCGCAGAAACAGCTGCTCGGCCTTGCCGCCGCCCGCGTGCTGACCGATGAACAGGCCCGGCACCAGCCGCAGAATTTCCTGGGAGTTGGTGATGGGCCGCAGCCGAATATCAAGGGCCGTGATGAGTTGCTGCTCCTGGGGCCGCTCCGACGACACGGCCACTTCCCCAAGTTCAATCTGCGTGGCGAGCAGGAAAGTGCGCACCGAGGTGGTTTGGTCTTCCGCCAGCACCACCGTTATTTGCACCGCTTGGTAGCCCATGTGCGACAAGCTCAGGTGGTACGTGCCGGCGGGTAAATTAGAGAAGCGGTAGTGGCCTAGCTCGTTGGTAAGAGCCGTTGAGCCGGTTTCCAACAGCCTCACCGCCGCTCCGCGCAGGGCTTGCCGGCCGGCGGCATCCGAAACGGTGCCGCTTATGGTGCCGCTGTTGTGGGCGTAAACTTTCGCTGCGGTCAGCAGCCAGAAGAAGAACAAGAGTAGACTTTTCGAGTTCGGTAAGGATAAAGAAGGCACTGACAACAGGGGTATGAGAAAATGCTATATCGGGCGGCCAGACCACTTTCGTCTCCTGAGGCTGATACTGGCCTAGCCTACCCGGAGTACCTGACTGATTACTTGCTGTAGGCGTCAACGAATGAGGAAGCAGCGTAGTGGCCTAGCGTACCTCTCGCAGGGGGCCTACTGCAGTGGGGCATTACCAGTTGGGCTGACGAAGCTTGGCAGGCTGCAAAATTCGGATGCCTTTGCTCGTTAGCTCCACTAGGCCGTCCTGCTTAAACTCGCTGAGCGTACGGATGAGCGACTCCGGGGCGGTACCCACTACGGAGGCCATATCGTCGCGGGAGAGCTGAATCCAGGTGTTGGGGGTGGCGCCGGCCTCCTCGTGCATGCGCAAGAGCGTATCGGCCACGCGCCGCCGCAACGAGTTGTAGGCCATGCCCAAGAGCTGCTGCTCCCGTTCGCTGACCTTGCCCGCCAGCAGCCGGATAAACTGCTGGCCTACGGCCGGGTTGCGGTGCAGGAGTTGAGTGAAATCCTCGCGCGGGATGTAGAGCACGGTGGCATCGTCGAGTACCACGGCTGTGTCGTCGTGAGTGGTTTGCTGAAGCAGGGGCAGGTAGCCCAGGAACTCGCCGGGGCCGTATACGCCCGTAATCAGCTCCTTGCCCGCGGCCGTGCGGCGCACCGTTTTCACGCGGCCCGCCTGCACAAAATACAGGCGCGTGGGCTCGTCGCCTTCCACATACACCTCCTGCTTTTTGCGCAACAAGTGGGGCCGCCGGTCATGGGTGAGGTCGGTGAGGTTGCCCACGGCGGAGGCGTCTTCCAGAAACTCGCTTAGGCCACCAGGGTGCTGCAGGTCGTAGTCGGGCTTGAGGTGGCGGAACCGGTTGAGGCGGCCCCGGATGGCGCTCAGCAACTCGGCCTCATCAAACGGCTTGGTCAGGTAGTCGTCGGCGCCCAGCTCCATACCGCGACGCATGTCGGTGCGCTCGGTTTTGGCCGTCAGGAAAATGAAGGGTACGCCCGCCAGTTGCTCATTCTGGTTGAAGATCTGCAGCACGCCGTAGCCATCCAGCACCGGCATCATGATGTCGCATACCACCAAGTCGGGCTTGGTGTGCAGGGCCTTTTCTACTCCAGCCTTACCATTTTCAGCCGTCAGAACGGAGTAGCCCGAAAGCTCCAGAATCTCGGCAGTATTTTCCCGAATCAGCTCGTTGTCTTCAATCAGCAGAATGGTTTTCATAGGGGATGGTAAGGGTGACGGTCGTGCCCACGTTAAGCTCGCTCCGTAATGCAATGGTGCCGCCCATCAGCTCTAGGTATTTGCCGATGATGTAGAGGCCTAGGCCAGTGCCGGGCACATTGGTGACGTTGCGGGCGCGGAAAAAGCGTTCAAATAAGTGTTCCTGGTCTTCGGCAGAAATGCCCACGCCTTGGTCTTGCACGCGCAGCAGCAGCTGGTTATTCTCGCAAGTGACCCAAACCGCTACCACGGAGTTTTCGCCGGAGTACTTAATGCCATTCGATAGTAGGTTAACCAAGATCTTGCGCAGCAGGGAAGGGTCGAGGTACACCGGGGCGCTACATGCCACATGCTGCTCAATGCGCTGGCCGGCTTTGAGTAGGCCCTGCACATCAGAAATAGTTTCGTTGAGCAGCTCGGCCACGTCAAACTCCAGGGGGCGGGCTTCAATCTTGCCTTCCTCAATGCGGCCCACCGACAGAAACTCCTCTAGGATGTCGTTGAGGTGGTTTACTGAGGCCCGGATGCGCTGCAGGTGCTTCAGGCGTTTGTCTTGCTGGTCGGTGGCGGGGTACTTCTCAATAAGCGCCGTGGAGGTAAGCACGGCCGTGAGCGGGGTCCGGAACTCATGGGAGGCCATAGACACAAAGCGCGACTTTAGCTCGCCCAACTCCTGCTCGGCGGCCAGGGCCTGGCCTAGCTCCTGGGTGCGCTTTTCCAACTGAGCCAGCGTGCTCATGAGGGCGTGGGTGCGGTCCGTGACCTTCTGCTCCAGCTCGGCGTTCAGGCGCTCCACGCGCTGGCGCTGGTCAATCAGCTCCCGCTCGGCCTCTTTCTTGAAGGTGATATCGATGATGTAGGCCACCACGAACAGCTCTTCTTCCTGATGAAAATAGCTCAGGCTGATTTCCACCGGAAACACCGACCCGTCGCGGCGGCGAGCCTGCAGGTCGCGGTTGTGGCCCATGGCGCGCACCTGGGGGTTGGCATTGAAAGAAGCGCGCAGATGCTCGTGCCGATGGCTGATACTGTTCGGCACCAGCACTTCAATCCGCTGACCTACTAGGGTTTGCTCCGGGTAGTCAAATAACTGCTGGGCCTTCTCATTGGCCAGCACAATATCACCGCGCTGGTTGCACACAATAATGCCAATGGTGGCGTGGGCGAATACGGCCTCAAAGCGGCCCACGCTTTGGGTGAGGCTTCGCTCGGCTGCGTGCAGTCGGTCGGTGTCGGTCAGGCGAACTAGAAAGTAAGGTCGGTTGTCGAGGGTGACGCTAGTTAGCTCCAGGTTGGCCCAGAACGTTTCACCCGACTGCCGGCGCAGCTTGGCCTCCTGTTCTACGTGCCCCGCTTCAAGCACCTGGGCACGCAGCTCATTCCACTCAGCCGGGGTTAGCTGCTGGGAGCGGAGCGTCCGAACCGGGTCGTTGTAGAGAGCCTCGGCCGAGGGGTAGCCCAGCAGCTGGTAGCCCGCAGGATTCACGTGTACAAACCACCCCAGCTCCAGGTCATAGAGGCCTACAAAGTCCTTCGCCTGCTCAAACAGAACATCGGTTAGGGAATGATGGGAGAAATTTGCTAGCATACGGGTCAGACCTCAAATAGACGGCTGCGGGGCCACATCTGCAAACATACGCAGATGATCAAAGTCAGGTGAGGCCCTGACTACCATCATGGACGAGGGGTGGGGGAGCGGGTACTTTTGATGCAGTATTCTACTTTTTGCCTCCTTATGTCTCGTATTCGGCCCCTCGATACTGAAGAATCGCGCGAAGCGGCAGTGCTGCTGGTGATGCTTCCGCCGCTGGCGCGCGACTTGGCACCTACCGTGTCGGCGGCAGATCTGGCTGCCCTGCAGCGCCACCTGGGGCCTAGCGTGCAGGTATTGAAAGTGGATCAGGCCGCTAACCCAGCCGTGGTGCGCAGCTTCGCCCCGCTGCAACTGCCGGCGTGCGTGCTAGTCTACCGTGGCGTGGAGCTGTGGCGGCAAGAGGGCTTACCTAGCGCCGAGGTAGTAGTGCCCCTTATGGAGGCGCAGTGGACGTTGGATAGTCAACAGGTAATCAGATAAATACAGGTATCATGACCTCATCTACTCCTTTCTCCGCTACCAGCGTTGCGCTCAGCCCCTTAGCTCCCGCGCCAGCCAAGCCCATGTCCTTGCTTATTCTGACGGATTTCTTTCAGGCATCGAATCGGGCACTGGATTACGCCACCAACTTGGCTGAGCCCTTGGCGGCCCGGCTGGTACTGCTGCACGTGCGCCGCAACTTCCCCCTCGATCCTGAGATGTTTACGGGTGAGCTTTCTCATCTAAGCCAGGAAGCTAGTGCGGTAGCCCTGCGCAGTATGGCGCGGCAGTTGGCAGTGCCCGTGGTAGCGGAGGTGGGGCACGGGCGAGTGGCCTACGCCGTGGCCGATGCCGTATGTCGGCATCAGCCCAGCTTAATTGTGCTGGGGCGGCCAGACTACTCGACTACGCCCGATGAACTGGTACAAACAACCTCCCTCGATATTCTGCGCATAGCACCCTACCCCATGCTGGTAGTGCCGCATCACCTCCAAACGGTAGCGTTGCCCCGGCGCGTACTGCTGGCGGTAGATGGGGAGCCGTTTACGCTGGGAACCCACGCTGGCGCCGTGCGTCAGCTACTCACCAGCCTCGGTGCTACCTTAACCGTGCTACACGTAGCCCCGGAGGGCGAGGTTGAGCCAATGACTTCCCAAGCCCTTGAAACGGTGCGGCAAACTGGCCTAGCCAACGATTTACCAACTGTAGAAACCCGCACGGTTACGCACGCCCGAGCCGCCGAGGGCATTCTGGAAGCTGCCACCTCCCCCGACTACGACATGGTAGCTGTAGTAGCCCGTCCCCGGAGCTTTCTAGGCCACCTGTTCCACCGCAGCGTAACGGCGCAGGTGTTGCTGCACAGCACGCTTCCCGTGTTAGTATTACCAGCCGCAGAGTAGTGTATCTCAAGCTGCAATGCGAACTGCTTGGTATCCTTAAACGGACAAAGCAAGCCGCCCCTGTATACTGCAGTCTGAATCACTTCTGCGAAATGCGGGCAAGCGTGAAAGCTGATTTGGATTTTTTGTAGTGCTTCGGGGCAATTCTAGGCCACTTAGCTTACTGCGCGTGCTTACCGCAGAATGGTAACAGTGCCTTGTTGTAACACGTGCCGCCCAGCCTGGTCGTTGGCCTCAAAGCGCCAGGCATACGCGCCCGGTACCGGTGCGGCCGTACCAATGCGCCCATCCCAGGTTTGGCTGCGAGTGGTAGCCCGAAATACCTCCTGGCCGTTGCGGTCAATGACTACAAACCTGAAATTATCGAGGTAGCGGCCCTTGAGTTCTAGCACATCGTTCAGGCCGTCGCCGTTGGGGGTGAAGGCCGTTGGCACGAATAGCTTCACTGCCCGCGCTACGGTGGCCACATTGGAGTAGCTGGGACCGGCTAGGCCACCCCCGGTAGCCTCGACGCGGTAGCGCAGCACTTGCTGGTCTTGCTGCGTGAGCAGGGGCGCAAAAGCGGGCAAGGTCAGGTCGGGGCCTGCCGCAATGGTGCTGAGCACTGCATTGGTGGCCGACAGTACAAGTACCCGGTACGTGACCGGTGCAGCCGCATCGGGGCCGCGCAGGGCCGTCCAGCTCAACCGCACTTGGGTGCCTTCCTCATTAGCGCTGGTAGCCGTTAGAATAACGGGGCACACCGAGGCACTTTCAACTGATCGGTTGCCGCAGGCATCCTGAAAGCGCGCGGTATAGCACACCGTCTGGGGCAGGGTCACGGCCGAGTCGCGGAGGGTGCGGCTGGCGGTGGTGCGCAGCGCGGCTCCATTGCGCAGGTATGTGAGCTGACCACCGCTGGCGCTGCGGGGTACTAGCGCCGTAAGCTCTACTTGGTTTAGCAGGTTGAACGAGGCGGCGAGGCGAGGTGCGGCCGGAGCTAGGTTGGAAGTAGTAGTAACTGTGACCTCATTAGAAAGAGAGGTGCTGCCGCTCGCCGCGGCGGTAACCCGGTAGGTGTAGGCCACTCCGCAGGTAACAGCGGTGTCTTCGTACTGCCGGGTGCCGGCGGGCAACTGCACCAGCGGCTGGCCGTTGCGGCTGATTTCAAAGCTGCCCGGCTGGCTTGTGGTCCAGGTGAGGCGGTTGCGGGCTTCTAGAGAGGTTGCGGTCAGCGTTATCGAGCACACATCGTTTAGTGAGGGCAGGGGCGCGGATGTTTGGCAGGCATCGCGAAGCAGCAGGCGGTAGCAGCCGGCCGCCGGAGCGTTGGCCAACGTGTAGCTAGTGGCAGCGGGGTCGAGGGTGGTTACGGTCCGGTAGCCCCCTACGGCCGCATCACTTACCTGCAGGCTGTACTGGTATTGCGGCTGCAAGGCCCCAAACTGAAACTGCACACTGCCCCCAGCTTGCACCGCTAGCCGCTGAATGATGGGCCGTTGCGGGGCTGGTAGGGGGGTAAATGTTTTGGTTAGGCTGTTGGTGCAGAGAGTGGGCGAGTTATAAGAGCCCGTGAGTGTTACGGAGGTAGCGCCGTTGGTTGCGTACGTAACCGGAGCATTGGGGCGCGGGTTTGGCTGCACTACCTGCCCGCCAATCGTAACGGTGTACTGGTCGTAGGTCTGATCCGTCACCGTAACCTGTACCAGGCCTGCCGAACAGGCTACTAAATCGAATGCCGGTGGGGGCGTGGCTTTTACCGGGAAGGTTCGGGCGAAAATAAGGCCTGAGCTGTTGGGCTGGGGGTTTTGGGTGTTTTGGGAGATGGTGATTGTGCCCGGGGCCGCAGGAGTGTAGAAGGTGCTGGTATCCTGAAATCCACTGCATACAATGGCCGCCGTTTTCTGGTAATACACCTGGGCCGGATCGAGTTGCCGGCCGCTGGCATCCTTCAGGCGTACCGGCCGGCCCACGCATAAGGTTTGCACCTCTTGTTTGGTGGCCACGTCGAACAACCGGAAGTTAGCGTCCGAGTTAGGGGTGGCAGCACATTGCGCCCAGGTGGCCGCAACGGGTACCAGTAGCAGTGTCCACCAAAGCAGAAAGGACAGTATGCGTTTTTTCACCATGCCATAACGGTAAACTGAGGCCAATGCGTTTGTGCCGCGGGTAAAATACCTAGTTGAGCTGCTACCCAGCTTACTTACTGCCAGTCATACGTGCGTACGAAGGCAGCCGCTGCGTGCAAGTCGGGGTACAAGATCCGGTCTTGGCTGACAAAAGCTACTTTCTCGCGGAAAGCCGATGCTACTTGTTCCAGCGCTTCCGAAGTACGGGCCGGTCGGCGGAAGGCCAAGGCCTGAGCGGCATTGAAGAGCTCAATGCCCAGCAGCTGCTCCACGTTTTCTACCACGCGGCGGGCCTTGGTGGCGGCATTGGCCCCCATGCTTACGTGGTCTTCCTGCCCATTGCTGCTCACGATGCTATCTATGGAGGCCGGCGTGCACAGCTGCTTGTTCTGGCTTACAATACCGGCGGCCGTGTACTGCGGAATCATCAAACCCGAGTTCAAACCCGGCTCAGCCACCAAAAATGGTGGGAGCCCGCGTTGCCCACTGATGAGCTGGTAAGTGCGGCGCTCCGAAATGCTGCCCAGTTCCGCTACGGCCATGGCCAGCATGTCTAGCGCCAAGGCTAAGGGCTGTCCATGGAAGTTGCCGCCGCTCAGAATGGCGTCATCCTCCGGAAAGATGTTGGGGTTGTCAGTCACGGCATTGCACTCGGTTTCCACCACTTGCTGCACGTAGGCCAGGGCATCGCGGGAGGCGCCGTGCACCTGGGGCATGCACCGGAAGGAGTAGGGGTCTTGCACTGCTTGGCGGGGCTGCTGTTGCAACTCGCTGCCTGCCAGCAACTCCCGCACCCGTTGGGCCACCGTGAGCTGCCCGGCGTGGGGTCTGATACGGTGCAGGCGCTCATCAAAAGGCTCGGCCCGTCCGCCAAATGCTTCCAGCGACAGGGCGCCAATCACATCAGCAGCGGCCAGCAGGCGCTGCACCCGCAGCAGGCTATGCACGGCGTAGGCCAGCATAAACTGCGTGCCGTTGAGTAGGGCTAGGCCTTCCTTCGCTTGCAGCGTCAGTGGCGCCCAGCTAAACAGGCTTTGCGCATCAGCCGCCGACAGCCGATAGCCCATGTAGTTTACTTCGCCCAGGCCTACCAGTGGCAAACACAAGTGGGCTAGCGGCGCCAAATCGCCGCTGGCACCCAACGAGCCCTGCTGATACACTACCGGCAACATCTCGCGGTTGTAGAAATCGAGCAGGCGCTGCACGGTGCTGAGTTGCACGCCGCTGTGCCCGTAGCTCAGGCTCTGGGCTTTTAGCAGTAGCATCAGCCGCACCAGCTCCGCCGGTACCTCCTCACCCGTGCCGCAGGCGTGCGACATCATCAGGTTTACTTGCAGTTGCTGGCGCTGCTCGGGGGCAATAGCGGTGTTGCACAGCGCCCCAAATCCGGTATTAATACCGTACACGGGCGCATCAGGAGTGGTTTCTAAGCGGTTATGCAGGTACTGGTGGCAGGCCGTGATGTGCTGGTTGGCTTCCTCGCTGAGCACCACGCGGGCGTTGGTACGCAGCAAGTGGCCTAGCGTGGCCAGATCGAGGTGGGTGGAAGGAGTGAGGGCGAAATCCTGAGCCATGAAATAGTGATGGGTGGGAGGGGCAGGTGGAGTTGCCAAAAGTGAGTGTTTCTGGCGGAATCAAAAAATAGAACGTCATGCTCCGGCTAGCGCAGCATGACGTTACACCTATTTGTCAGGTTGATTTTACTTGATCAGCTCGGCCAACACTTCCTCCAAGGAAAGCGCCCGTTCCTCGCCAGTGCCCAGGTTTTTGAGCTTGAACTGCCCGGCGGCGCGTTCCTCTGAGCCCTGTAGCAGCACGTACGGAATGCCTTTCTGGTCGGCGTACTGGAATTGCTTCTTCAATTTACCGGCTTCCGGAAATAGCTCGCTCGACACGCCGGCTTCCCGCAGCTGGCGCAGCACGGGCAGCACGGCCGCTTCACTCTCCGCGTCGAAGTTGGCAACTAGGCATCGCGTGGTCGTAGCCGCGTCGGGCGGGAACAGGTTCAACTCGTCCAGGCAGTCATAGAGACGGTCAACGCCGAAGGAGAAGCCCACCCCTGATACGCCCGGCAGCCCGAAGGCACCGGTGAGGTTGTCGTAGCGGCCACCGCCCGACACGCTGCCCATGTTCACGTTGTTGATCTTGATTTCAAAGATGCAGCCCGTGTAATAGCTCAGCCCGCGGGCCAGGGTCACGTCAAACTCCAGGTTCTCAAACTTGTCAAACCCAAAGCTGACGAGGTAGTCGTACACGCGCTTCAGGTCCTGCAGGCCCTTATAGCCGTCGGCATTATCGGGCTCCACACCGGCCGTTACGAAGGCGGCCAGCAGGCGCTCCAGCTTCTCGGCGAAGTCGCCGCCCGCGCTCAGCAAATCGAAGAGCCGCTCCGTGGCGGCAGGAGAGAAGCCACGCCCGGCCAACTCCTTTTCTACGCCTTCGCGCCCAATCTTATCGAGCTTATCAATGGCCGTGAACAGGTCTACTTCGGTGCCTTCGCCGCCCAGGGCTTGGTAAAAAGCACCTAGCACGCGGCGGTGATTAATCTTAATAGTGTGCTCGGTGAGGCCTAGCTGCGTCAGTACCTCCGACATCATCAGCACAATCTCGGCCTCGCACAATAGCGAGTCGGTACCCACTACGTCGGCGTCGCACTGATAAAACTCACGGTAACGACCGCGCTGGGGGCGGTCGGCGCGCCATACCGGCTGTATCTGGTAGCGCTTGAAGGGAAACACCAGCGTATTGCGGTTCATAACCACGTAGCGCGCAAACGGCACGGTGAGGTCGTAGCGCAGGCCTTTCTCAGCTACTTTGGGCAGGATGCGCTTGCTGCGGTTTTCGGCGGTGAGGTCCTCTGGAGTTATGTCCTTAGCGAAGTCGCCGGAGTTCAATACTTTAAAGAGCAATTGGTCGCCTTCCTCGCCGTACTTGCCGGTCAGCACCGAGAGGTTTTCCAGCGTCGGTGTTTCAAGCGGGGCGTAGCCAAACTTCTCGAAGGTGCGGCGGATAATGCCGAAGATATAGTTGCGGCGGGCCACTACGGCCGGGCCAAAGTCGCGGGTGCCACGGGGGATGCTGGGCTTCTGTGCGCTCATCAGACAGTCAGGAGGGGGTGCAGAAATACGGCCGCGAAGGTACGCCGAAGCCCCGGGAATTCTGTGCCTTATCGTTTATCGTAGCCGATTGGATTGCTCGGGGTCCCGAATCAGGTTCCTGCCGAGGTTAACCTCAATTTCGTGAATAGCATCTAACAAAGAAGGCACTAGCAACGGCTGAGATGCGGCGTCCAAATAAATGAAATGGTGCTGCACCGGCTGAGGCACGTGACACAAAATCAGACGGCGGTCTTGGGCATGCAGCATGAACGCGTAGGCGAGGAGCAAATCAATGGCTTCTTCCGAAATACTCTCCACTAGGCTAAAATCAATGAGTATAGCCTGTTTATCGCTTCTGGTAGCGCGGTGCAGCGCCCGGCTAAGCTTTACTTCATCTGAAGAAGACGCCTCTGGAGACAAGATTAGTAAGAATCCATTTGGCAGTACTTCCCGATAGACGTCCAACATCACACAAACTGTAAAATGAAAAGCTTGTTATACTTTTCTAATAGCGCAGAAATCGCACCAAGGTTGTGTAAACGAAATAAGTATAAATATGAAATAATACTGAAAAAGGTTTCTTATCAACAAATTTTCTCCGAAGAGTGCACTTACTGTCGAGCTTGGAACAGAACACTGGCGGCAAAAGGAGCCTTCAGGGCCGACCTGATGCCGGCCTGTTTCAACCCTTGGTTGGTCCAGTCGTTGCAAGTGCGCCAAGCCGAGTAACGACCTCGGGCCAGGAAGAAAAAGTCCTCCGATGTATATCCCTGCGGGAGCCGCAGCGAGTATTGGCCTAGACTATCCGGAGCCTGAAACGAGTTACGGACGTAGGTCGTCAGGCGCTGGTACTGCTCGGGGGAGATACGCAAAGGCACAACTCGGGCGCCAGCCTGAGGAGCACTCCGGTAAAAATCTACGTGCATGAGCGTTTTGGAGGGAAACAAGGCTCCCAGCACCGCCTTCGGACCCGGGAACTTGTGGCCCATGGAGCCCAAGTAAAACCCCTCGTTGCCCCAACCAAACCCTACGTACTGGTACTGCCGGAATTGTGCGCTGAGGGCAGGCTGGTGTAGCTCCTGGAGCCAGTCTTGGCCGGTGCGGGTTTCGCGCAGAGGCAGTACTACATCGGTGTGCAGCCCATTGGAAACCACAAATATGGGTACGCCGTCGGGTGTCTGGCGGAAGTCGCGGTTTATGGGCACCAAACTGCCCGTCATCAGAAACAAAACAAACGCAACCAGGGCCTGCATACATCCGGAGCTAACACGGCGGAGAGAAGGACTAACCATTAGAAAGCAGCCGCTCGTAGGAAAGATACCCTGAATACGCCGGACAGCTCAGGAGTAACCCACCCGCCAACCTGACTCCGCCAAAATGACACGCGCCGGCGGGGCACCTCTAAAGCAACCCCCACCGACGCAGTCCTTCAAGCAAGCCACTAGTAACCTATAGCCCATAGACAAGTGTATTACTTGGTTAGTGGCCTAGGCCACTCTAGGCCAGTAGCTGCGGTTTTTCCTGATATACTTTCCACAGAAACTCACCAAAGATGGTGTTAGCCCAGGCAAACCACGAGCGGGTGAATTTGCTGGCGTCGTCCTTATGGAAAGATTCGTGCATGTACCCCGTGCCCGCGTGGGTAGCTTTCAGGCTCTGCACGCAGGCCTTGATTTCGGCGTCGTCGGTGCTGGTGAGGCCGCGGGTGGTAATGGCAATGGGCCAGATCATATCCTGCCCTACGTGCGGCCCGCCCACCCCCTCGGCGGCCCGCCCCTTAAAGAAGAAGGGGTTATTGGTAGAGAGCAAAAACTTGCGCGTGTTCTGGTACACGGGGTCGGTGAGGGGCACGGCCCCGAGGTAGGGCAGGGCAACGAGGCTGGGCACATTGGCATCGTCCATGAGCACGTGGCTGCCAAAGCCATCCACCTCATAGGCGTACAGGTCGCCGTGCTGGGGGTGTTTTACCACGGCGTATTGGCGCAGGGCGGCTTCTACTTCATTGGCCAGGGCCGTCAGCTCTTGGGCCAAAGCGGCGTCCTTGGCTAGGCCAGTCACCATTTCACTGGCCTGGCGAAGGCTCACTACCGCAAAGAAGTTGCTCGGTATCAGGAAGGAATAAAGCGAGGCATCGTCGCTGGGTCGAAAGGCGGAGCAGATAAGTCCTACCGGCCGCACGGGATAACCGTAGCCGCTCATGGGCTGGGTATCGGTGGCGGTGGCCGTCTGGCGCTGAAACTTGTAAGGGCCGAGGCTGTCTTTGCGCTGCTGCTCCCGGAACGTTTGCAGAATGAGCTTTATCGCCTGCTGCCACTGGGCATCAAACGGGGCCGCATCGTTGGTGGTTTTCCAGTAGTGATAGGCCAGGCGGATGGGGTAGCACAGCGAGTCGATTTCCCATTTCCGCTCGTGCACGCCCGGCTGCATCTTCGTCAGGTCCGACTTCCACTCGCCCACTTTGGTGTCATCGCCATAAAAGGCGTTGGCGTAGGGGTCTTTGAGGATGCAGCGCGTTTGGCGGTTGATAACGCCCGCAATCAGCTGCCGCAACTCGGTGTCTTTGTTTACAAACTGCATGTAGGGCCACACCTGCGCTGAGCTGTCGCGCAGCCACATAGCGTCGATGTCGCCGGTGATGACGTAGGTATCGGGCCGGCCCTGCTGCGTGGAGTAGGTGACGGTGGTATCGAGGGTGCTGGGAAAGCAGTTATTGAATAGCCACCCCAGCTCCTTGTCTTTGACCTTTTTGTTGAACTCCGTAATGGCTGCTTCCACTGAGCGGCTCCGGAAGCGCCGCTTTTCTGCCGCCGGCCGCACCACAGGGAAAGCCGGGGCCGCGCCGGCAAAGGAGTACTGAGCAAAGAAAACGCCGGTGGTAAGCAGGGAGACATCCCGGACAAAGGATCTACGATTCATGCGGTGGGTAGGGTGAGGAGTGAAAAGCACAATGTGGCTGCTTAGGCCACTTCAACCATCTGAGCAGGTGGCCTAGGCAGCAGCGCGGCCGGTTATTTGGCTTTCGACATGGAGAAGGGAGCGGCAGCGGGCTTAGTGCCGCGGTTCTTGTTGGGCGTAGCACTCATGGTAAAATCAAGGGTGGCGCCCTGAAGCAGCTCGTCGTGGCTGAGGTAGTTCTTGTCGTAGGCCTGTCCGTTCATCGTCAGCTGGTTCACGTAGCGGTTTTCGCTGGAGTTGTTGCTGGCGTTCAGAACAATGTCCTTGCCCGAGGGGAGGTGCAAGGTAGCCTTGGGAAAGAGCGGGGCGCCCAGCACATACTGGTCGGTGCCGGGGCAAACGGGGTAGAAGCCCAAGGCCGAGAAAACATACCACGCCGAGGTCTGGCCGTTGTCTTCGTCGCCGCAGTAGCCATCAGACGTGGGCAGGTACAGGCGGTTAAGCACCTCGCGCACCCAATACTGCGTTTTCCAGGGCTGCCCGGCGTAATTGTAGAGGTAGGGCATGTGCTGAATGGGCTGGTTGCCGTGGGCGTAGTTGCCCATGTTGGCAATCTGCATCTCCCGAATCTCGTGGATTACCTGCCCGTAGTAGGAGTCGTCGAAGATGGGGGGGAGGGTAAAGACGGTATCAAGCTGGGCTACAAACTTCTCCTTGCCGCCCATGAGGTTGATAAGGCCCTGCACGTCATGAAACACCGACCAAGTGTAGTGCCAGCTGTTGCCCTCAGTGAAGGCGTCGCCCCACTTAAATGGGTTGAAGGGCTTCTGGAAGGTACCATTCTGGTTTTTGCCCCGCATCAGGCCCGTTTCCTTGTCAAAAAGGTTGCGGTAATTCTGGCTGCGTTTGGCGTACAGCTCGATTTCCTTTTTCGGCCGCTTCAGGGCCTTGGCCAGCTGGTAAATCGTGAAGTCGTCGTAAGCGTACTCTAGGGTACGGGCTGCGTTTTCGTTGATCTTCACATCATAAGGCACGTAGCCCAGCTTGTTGTAGTAGGCCACCCCGGCGCGGCCCACGGCTTCCAGTGGGCCCGCATTGTTGGCGCCGTGAGTCAGGGCTTCGTACAGCACGTTCATGTCCTGCCCGCGGATTCCTTTCAGGTAGGCATCGGCCACCACTGAGGCGGAATTGTTGCCCACCATCACGTTACGCAACCCGGGGCTGCCCCACTCCGGTAGCCAGCCACTCTCCTTATAGTCGTTAGCTAGGCCCTGCTGAATTTCTGCGTTTACGTCGGGGTAGAGCAGATTCAGGAAGGGAAACAGTGCCCGGAACGTATCCCAGAAGCCTGTGTCGGTATACATATAACCGGGCAGCACTTCCCCATTAAACGGGCTGTAGTGCATCACCTTGCCCGTAGCATCAAGCTCATACAGCTTGCGCGGGAACAGTAACGAGCGGTACAGGCAGGAGTAAAACGTGCGGCGCTGGTCGGGCGTACCGCCTTCAATATCAATGCGGCCCAGGGCCTTGTTCCAGGCCACGCGCCCCTGCTGGCGAATAGCATCAAAGTTGTTGGTGCCGATTTCGCGCAGATTCAGCTCGGCCTGCTCGGGGCTAATAAACGACGATGCCACCCGGGCATTCACCTGCTCACCCTTGCGCGTTTTAAACCCGACTACGGCCCCCGCGTGGTTGGCCGTTATTTCTAGAACTCCGTTCGCCAGCTTTTTATCCTGGTAAAGAGCGGTGCTGGTGAAGTCGTGGTCAAACTCCAGCACGAAGAAATTCTTAAAGTTCTTGGGCACGCCGCCACTGTTGCGGGTGGTGTACCCAATAATCTTGCGTTGCTCGGGCAACACTTTCACGTAAGAGCCTTTGTCGAGCGCGTCAAGCACCACGTAGGCGCTATCGGTTTTGGGGAAAGTAAAGCGGAAGCGGGCGGCCCGCTCAGTGGGGGCAATTTCCGTTACCACGTCGTGGTCGGCCAGGTATACCCGGTAATAGTTGGGTTCGGCTACCTCCGCCTTGTGCGAAAACCAACTGGCCCGCTCATCCTCGTCAAATACCCGCTTCCCGGTGATGGGCATGAGAGCAAACTGCCCGTAGTCGTTCATCCAGGGGGAGGGCTGGTGAGTCTGCTTAAAGCCTCGTAGCTTGTCGGCAGAGTACTGGTAGCCCCAGCCGTTGCCCATTTTGCCGGTTTGCGGCATCCAGAAGTTCATGCCCCAGGGGAGAGCCACGGCAGGGTACGTATTGCCGTTGGAGAGGCTGGGCTTTGAGTCGGTACCCATCAGCGGGTTTACCCACTGCACAGGGTCTTTATCAGTGGGGGCTGTTTGAGCGGGAGCTACGTGAGACACCAGCAGCGCAAAGGCTGCCAACGTGGAAAGACGTGTGAACATTCGATCGGGAAAGGTGGAAGGGTGCGGAGTAAGCAACCTTAAGGCAACGGGTTAGGAGGTGGAAATATGCAGCGAAAAGATGGAGACTTATCTTGACAAACCAATGCTTGCTTAAACATTTTAGCAGAATTAATTCTGCATTTTCCTCCCTGCTGTAGCACCCGAGAGGCCTAGCCTTAAAGATCAGGGAAGGGTTATGGCGTACCCGTCCTCCGCCGTTGGCAGTACTAACCCTCGCCTACGAAACCTTACATCATATAGTAACAGCGGTCTTACTTCTGGCCCATAAGGTAAGGTTTGGTGCCAACGGCTCCCAGTAGTCGGGGTGTTACTGGGGCTGCACGTTGAGCTAGCCGCATGCACACTGGGTCAAAGCTGCGTTCTTAGGGTGAAAGGCCGGAAACCATTACATTGAGCCGGTGCGCTAATAGGGCAGCTACCCGCTTTTCAATCCTGGAAAACAAAGACGCTTGGAAAGCAATTAATCTGCACCGCACTGCAGTATACTTACATCCAACTAAGCCATCTACCTAACCACTATGTCTTCCTCATCCACGCTTTTTGTGCACCACGTATTGTTTTACACTCCAGCTACTAGCAGCGAGGCTGACAAAGCCCAACTGTTGGAGGGGTTGCAGAAGCTGGCCACCATTCCCGTAATCAAGATGGCGCATATTGGCACGCCAGCCTCTACCACCCGCGACGTGATTGAGCGAACCTATACCTACTCCTGGTTATGCCTGTTTGAAGACGCGGCCGCCGAAGAACAGTACCAGCAGCACCCCATCCACGACGAGTTCCGGAATCAGTATGCTCGTTATTGGGAAAAAGTAGTCATCTACGACTCAATAGGTTCGGCCGCAAATTAACCCACGCTCAGTCGTCGGCAGGGTGAGTAAAGCGGTGACCTATCCTTGCCAGTAACTCCTATCAGAAACGGAGATGCTGGCTGATGAACGGGTTACGTACCCATTCATCAGCCAGCATCTCCGTACGTATAGTGTGTCTTAATACGCTAAGCGCACTGGCCGGGGCGGGCGCGCGTCCGTTACGACCGAACCCGCAGGGCGGGCCGCACGGGCTCCAGTCCGGCTACGGCGCTGCTTCGCCGAGCCCAGGCGAGCTTGGTGGCCTGCGTGGCGCGCGGCGTGTTGAGGGGCACCAGCACTACAGAGCCTAGCGCCACGTGCGTTTGGCGGGCATGAAACGCAACCTGGGGGTTTACCGCCTGGTACCCCAACACCGTCGTGCGGAATTTGTACTGGCCTAGGGGCAGGTTGCTGGCCCGAAAATGACCCTTGGCATCCGTTTCAACTGACTTTATAAAGCAATTGTCGGAAGCCCGCAGCAGCACCACATTGGCGTGCGGAATTGGCTCCTGGGTTTGACCATCAAAGAGGCGGCCGCTGAGCGAGCCCCGCTGCCCCGATTGGGCCTGAGCGGGTAATACGCTTACCGAAAGGAGAAGAGAAAGGCCCAACAGGGTGCAGGAGGCAACGGAAGTTTTCATAATAGTGTAGGAATGGAAGGACAAAGGCGTGGCCATCTCCGGCGCTCAAGTGGCACCCGCAGCAGGAACCGGACATCTCCGGTGATGGTCAGGAAGTGAAGTTGGAGTCGAGCCCAGGGCAGCGGGCTAGGCCACTAGCTACTGCGTGGGGCGGGCCCCACCGCTAGGGTGGAGGCCGGGGAGGAGAGGGCCGTGCTAGGCCACTCTATTCGAATTATTATGAGGCCAGTCTGGAAGCAGGCCTGAGGCCGCAGAGGGCCAGATATAACGGGATAGATACGCTAATGATAACAGGCGGCTGCTACTAGCGCACGGCGTAGAGGCGCTGGGTGTGGCGGTTCAGGGCCACCATGTGCGTAGAAACCACGCAGTTAGTGCTCAGGCGCTGCACTTGCTGGAGGGTGGTGCCCAGCATCTTGGAAATCCGACGATGAGCGGCGAGGCTCTTGCTAGGGTCGAGGTACACCCCGTTCAGCTGCTCTTCATACAGGAGTTCATGCTGATCATTGTAAAAGCGAACGGTAGAACGGTCGCGGATCTGCGAGTCAGTAACGATAGTCCAGTAGCCGGTTTTGGCGATAATGGGGCTTTCAGTGTACACCACCGGATCGGCCTTGGCCAGGGTGGTAGCGCAAACCAGGAACAGGCACACAGCACTTAGGCGGGAAAGCAGGGAAGTTTTCATGTTTTTTGAAGAAAAAAATACGGACAAAGGGATACCAGCCGACCTGCCCGCACCCGCAGGCAAACCGTAAAACACAACTCGAAACGGAAGGGTAGAACCGCTGGCTTTGGCACGCTAGGCCTGTGCGCCACCAGTAGCTCAGGGCAGCACCGCGGCAACTGCGCGGAGCACGTTCGGCGGGCGGGTGGCCATGACTTATCCAAGGGAAAAAGTCGCCGCGGGCCGAAGCAGGAGCGGTAAACACCAGCAGAAGTAGCTACCTGTCTGCCGGAAGAACTGCAGCTATCTAGTAGATGAAAGCCGCAGGTAAATAGATGCTTGGGAGAGAAAAAATATTTTGAATAGCGGATAACATATGTTCTGCTTGTAAGCGGCGCAGCTCCGAGGTGCTGCTTCTGATGTGGACACCGCGTTTTTCGTCAAAAGTTACAGCGCCCTGAAATTTTTTTTTCGGGAGTGGCCTAGCACGGCTTAGCCGCCGAATCCGCCACCGCCGCCCTGGGACTGGCTCTCAATCTTCTTCGGGGGTTTGTTGGAGCCCAGGTACCAGGTGAAGCCCAGGTACCCTACCCGCGACTCCCACTTGTTATAGTAAGTAGCCCGGAAGCCCTCGGTGTAAGCCTCGGTGCGGTTGCGCTGGGTATTGAATACGTCGGACACGCGCAGGGTAACGGCGCCCCGATCGTTAAACAGGCGCTGGCGCATGGCCACATCCATGGAACCTACCGGCGAAATGCGCCCTTGCGCCGTAACGGCCGCAGCCCGGTAGTTGCCCGTCACCTGAATGTCAAGCTTGGGAGTGGGCGTAAAGGAGTTCATCAGGCGGGCAGTGCCCGATACTACCTTACGGTTGGCCTCATTGCCCGTGGCAGATGTAACCGTATTCTGGAACAACGAGCCGCTGGCTGTCAGGCGCCACCACTTAGCTAGGGGCTGGTTCAAAGAGACTTCTGCGCCATAGGTTGTGGCCTGGCCGAAATTGTCGCTGTACTGGGCCGTAACCACCGACCCAGCTCCGTAAAGGCGCGTAGCGGTAGAATCAACCCGTACCAGGCGCTGAATAGCATTGGTGGTCTGGCGGTAGAACAGCGTAGAAGTCAGCGAGGCCTGGCCCATGGTCATTTGGTGGCCTAGCTCAAAGGCATTGATGTACTCGGGGCGCAGGGTAGGGTCGCCGATGCGGTAAGAGCGCTGATCCTGGTAGAGGGGAAAGGCCAGCAACTGCATGAAATTGGGACGGTTCAGACGGCGAGAGTAGCTGGCCTGCAGCCGCTGGTCGGCGCCGGGTAGCTTGCGAGCCACCGTAGCCGAAGGGAACAGGTTCAGGTATTCCAGCGCGAAGGGGCCATTGCCCCCCTGCACTTGGCCGCTGGTGTTGGTATACTCAGCTCGTAGGCCACCCTGCATAGTCCAGTTGCCGGTTTCCTGCTGAAACGTAACGTAGCCCGCCTGAGTGTATTCTTTGAAATCGTAGGCGTACGAGCGGTCGGGGAGGCGGGTAACACCGGCGTTATCGGAGTTTTGGCGCAGAAAGTCGTCGGTGCCGTAGTTCTTTTGCCACTGGCCCTTGAGGCCCATATCAACCCGGGCTTTTTCTCCCAGCGGATGCACATAATCTACTTGGCCACCCACGGCATTCAGGTTAACTTGTAAGTCCTGGGTCCACTCTCGTAAGTCGGGGCTGCCCTCTGTGTTGCGTTGGGCCACTATTACATTGGCATCGAGGTAAGTGTGGTAGAGGTTGGCAGATAACTCTCGGCCTTTGTGCGAATCCCAGGTGCGGCGGTAGTCAATGGAGCTTTCCAGGTTATCTACGTTTTCCGCCACCCGAAACTGGCTGCCAATGCGGGCGTTCGTTGCCCCGCTAAGCGTAGCCAGCTGGATGCCCGTGTTACCTGAACGGTTACGGTTAGGCTCCACTGTAACCGTAATAGTTTGGTTGGCAGGCAAGGTGTAGTCGAAACCCAACCGGGCACTGTAGTTCTTATTGCGGCGCACGTTGGTACCCTGTTGGTAGGTCCGCAGTTCCTGGCCCTCTAGTAGCGCGTACTGGTCGTTCCACATGCGGGTGTGGTAGGTGTCATCGCGCAGGTCGGCGGAGCCAAACAGGTTGAGCTTGCCCATGCGGCGGTTCAGGCTCAGACTGGGGTTGTACTTGTCGCGGGTACCCAGGTTGAGCATGGCCTGGCCGTTCCAGCCATCCTTCTTCTGTTTTTTCAGAATGATGTTCAGCACCCCGCCCGCCCCGGCCGCATCGTACCGGGCCGAAGGGTTAGTGACTACTTCCACCCGCTCAATAGCGCTGGCAGGAATCTGCTCCAGGCGGTTGCCGCCCGCCCCACTGTTAGCTGAGTTGCTGGGCTTGCCGTCAATCAGAATGGTGATGTTGGAGCTACCGCGCATGCTCACGGTGCCATCGGCAGCTACCGTTACAGAAGGCACGTTTTGGAGCACGTTTACGGCCGTACCACCCACGCTGCTCAAATCTTTCTCTACGTTAATAACCTTCTTGTCAAGGCTTTCCTGCACCGCAGCCCGCTCGCCTTGAACTGTTACGCTGGCCAGCTGTGTGCTGGTAGAAGCCAGCTTCAGGGTGCCGAGCCGCAGAGCCGGCGCAGCTGGGGTGAGGGAAACAGTGCGCCGTAAGCCCTGGTATCCAACGGCCGTGGCCTTAAGGATATAAGACCCCAGCCCAAGCTTCTCCAGCGAAAAGGTGCCGTTTTCCGCCGATTCGGCCCCGGCAACAAACGTTGAGTCCTGAGCGCGCAGCACTACTACGTTGGCAAACGGCACGGGCTGGCTGTTCGCCTGATCGAGGAGGGTGCCCTGTACGGAGCCGGTGGGTTGTTGCTGTGCAGCGGCGGCCAACGGAAAGAGCATAGCGAGGAACCCCAGGCCCTGAAGGGTCCGGCTGGAAGGTAGATAGGAAGTCATCAGAAAGAGAGAATAGTGGAAGTTTCAGGCAAGAGGGAGCCGTGTCCGGTGGCCGCGGTTCCGCCGGATGCTCATTGCAGGAAATCAAGCTGTAGGTAAAGGGCAGGTAGTCTGCCCAGCTAGCACCCCGTGCTGCCTATAGTAAGGTGGTATACATCACACTGGCTTAGGCGGCTCCGGCATCCGTTTGATGCCGGGAAGGGTGGGGCGTTGGTCGGGGCCCGGTGCAGAGCGAGCCAGGACCAACGCCAGAATTCAACCAATCACTGAGACAAATATAAGTGAAGGTACTATGTAACGCAAGGTACCTTGAACATTTATTTCTGTGTAAGTTGAAAAAGCCCGAAATCATGGGGTAAATGCTAGAAACGCAAGGGGAATAGTAGGAGCGGAAGTCTAGCCAACAATGCCGCTAGTATATGAGCGCCTGCAGTACGCACTTTTACTAGGCTAGATGAGGACAGGTATGCAACCGTTGCCTGACTAACCCAAAAAAATATGGGCCTTACTAAGTAATGGATAAGCAGTGAGCGAGACCTTTTTTATCGACTTGCCCGTCATTGATCGGCAAAACGCTGTCGTTGGTCGAAAAAATATTCTGCATGCCGCTTACCTCGAGGCTGCTGCCTTGAATTTGATAAGTCTAGTTGGCCAGCAAAAAACTTCAACTTTCAAGGGGATTATAGGTAAAATTATAATTTTATATCGGTAAAATTATCTATCAACTTGCATGCAATGGCCCGAAATATGCTCAATAGGGCGTAAGTAGCTACTAAGCCATGAAGTAGCCGCCGAACATTATTTTTCAAAAAAATGGCACCTTTGAGAAAGGATTGCGCTTAAGAGCCCATCCTCACGCGGTTTGAGCACTGTGCAGGCGAGTACGGTGGCTGATGTAGGAATATTGCAATTACAAGTTTCTTCAGAAAGATCAGCCTATCTGGCTGAGTAAGCTCCCCATTTCTGACACCTCATCAGTTGGTATGTAGGTTTCAGCGCAGGAGATGGTTTTTCAAGTAGAGCCATCTTCTTCCTCGGACGATTGATTCTTCCCGTTCTTTCAATTCCCCCTCTGTTGTGTCTCTCACAGTAGAACCTCAAGCCTATTTACAGGCTCCCACCACCAGCACCCCTTGTGCTGGCGCTTCCGAAGCTACCAACACGGCTGTGCACCTGGCGCCGCCCGTTGCTTCGCAGCCCCGTACTTCATACGCTAACATTGTTCTTCCCGGCGACTTTCCTGACCCCACCATCGCCCAGATCGGCGACACGTACTGGGCCAGCGCAACTTCGGCTGAGTGGGGCCCGGTGTTTCCGCTGTTCAAGTCAACCAATCTGGTTGATTGGGAGCTGGTAAGCCACGTATTCCCCACCGCCGAGTCGCTGCCCGAGTGGGCCGGAACCAACTTCTGGGCTCCAGAGATTTTCCACGAAAACGGGAAGACCTACCTATACTATACTGCCCGGCAAAAGGGCAAAAAAGGGCGCTTAGCCATTGGAGTAGCCAGCGCCGATAGCCCCGAAGGCCCGTACACCGACCACGGCTTCTTGGTAGCCCAGCGCTACGGCTCCATCGATGGCTTCCCCATGCGCGATGAGCACGGCAAGCTGTACTTGGTGTGGAAGGAAGATGGCAACGCCTTCAAAAAGCCTACACCCATCTATGCCCAGCGTATCAATGACACGCACACGGCTCTGGTTGGCAAAAAGGTAGAACTGTTCCGCAACGACCCCACTTCCTGGGAGGGCTGCTTGGTAGAAGGCTCGGCCATCATCCGGCACGAGGAGTATTTCTACATGTTCTACGCTGGCAATGGCTGCTGCGGTAAGTGCTGCACCTACGCCACCGGGGTAGCCCGTGCCAAGAGCCTGCTAGGCCCCTGGGAGAAATGCCCGCAGAACCCGGTGCTCAAGAAAAACGCCACCTGGAAATGCCCCGGTCACGGTACCGTAGCCCAGTATGAGGGCCGTTGGCTCTTGCTGCACCACGCTTATTACAACCAGAGCCACGAGTTTGTGGGCCGTCAGGGCATCCTCAGCGAGTTCACTTTCAACGAGGAAGGCTGGCCGGAGTTTGAGGGCAACAGCCCCCAGGCTGCTCCGCTCAAAGATGTGAGCGTGCTCAACATCACGGAGAACTTTGAAGGCAACACGCTGGCGGGCAGCTGGCAGTGGCCCATTGGCCGTCAGCCGGAAGTAGGCGTGAGTGACGGGCAGCTGCTGCTGACGGCCGAGGCTACTGGCCTAGGCGCTATTGTAGCACAGCGCACCTTCACAGCCACTTATAAGGCTACTACCTCATTGGCTGCCTCGTCTTTGGAGCCGGGCACCTTCGCGGGTCTCTGCGCCATCGGTGACCCTGACAACGCGCTGGCCCTGGTAACCGGCGACAACTCCCTGCAGGTGTGGCACGTGAAAGGTGGCCAGCATCAGACTCTGTCTAAGATAGACCTCCCGAATTGCCAGACGCTGAACTTGCGCCTCGAAGCGTGGGGAGGACAGCGTTTCCGCTTCACCTATAATATCGATGGCTCGGCGTGGCAGCCAGTCGTGCTGGATAGCTTTGCCCTCAACGGCGAGTACCTCCCCCCATGGGACCGGGGAGTGCGGGTAGGCCTCTTGGCACAGGGCACGTCCTCAGCCATGGTAGCCTTTAACAATTTTACTATCCGCAACCAGCGCTAGGCCACTTCAAAGAAGCTAGCTCAGGGAGCAGCGCACACAGCCCCGGTAAGCATTTGCTTGCCGGGGCTGTGTCATTTACGGCTACCCTACTGACTTCATATTTTCGAACAGCCTGTCCATTTTCGGACATATTTAGATGAATAGTAGATGTGTTTTATGTGCATAAGTAGTTAAAAAATAACAAGTTATAGATATGGCATACTGCTTGGCTAGATGTATGGGAAACCCTATTCTTCCTGTACGAAAATGGACAGAGCTATACCTAATGCCACCCTTGTTCGCCGTCAGCGCCGCCGCTGGTTGCTGGGAGCCGGGGCCCTGCTTTTAGTTGCCGTAGGCCTGTTAGCCTTCCGGACCGTGCTTCAGCCTCGCTTGCAGAGCGGTTCTTTCCTGACGGCCACCGCGGAGCTGGGCGATGTAGAAGCCTCGCTTATGGCGGCGGGCGTTATAATTCCAGCCCACGAGGCGGTAATCACTAGTCCTATTCAGAGCACCATCCGGCGGGTAGCCGTAGCGGTGGGCAGCAAGGTGCAACCCGGGCAAACCATTCTGGAGCTGGATAAAGAGCTGACGAACACGGCGCTGGCCAAGCTGCAGGATGAGCAGCAGCAAAACCGCAATAAAAACGGCCAGCTGCAGCTCACGCTGGAAAAAGCCCTCAACGACCTCCGCTCCCAAGAGCAAGTGCAGCAAGTGAAAGTGCGGAGCCTGCAGTCGGCGCTGCGCGATGAGCAGTACCTGCTGAAGATCGGGGGCGGCACTTCCGAGAGCGTGCGTCAAGCCGAGCTAAACCTGAAAGTAGCGCAACTGGAGTTGCAGCGTTTGGGCGAGCAAATCCGCAACCAGCGGGCCGCCAACGCCGCCGATGTGCGGGAGCTAGGCTTCACCATGCAGATTCAGGACCGCAGCATTGCTGAGCTGGCTGGCAAGCTCGCGCAGGCCAACATCAGCAGCCAGCAGCCCGGCGTGCTCACCTGGGTGAAAGACGACTTAGGCACCACCGTGCAGGCCGGCGACGCCCTCGCCCGTGTAGCCGACCTCAGCCACTTCCGAGTGCGCGCCACCATCTCCGATACCTACGCCGATGCCCTGCACCCCGGCGACCCGGTCGTGGTTCGCATCAACGGCACCGATTTGCGCGGCACCATCAGCACGGTGAGCCCAGCCGTGGAAAAGGGAGTAGTTACATTTTATGCGGCGCTAGGCCAGGACAATCACCCCGCGCTACGCTCCAATCTGCGGGCCGATGTATTTGTGGTGACCAAAGCCCTGCACAAGGTGGTGCGTGTGAAAAACGGGCCTTTCTACCAGGGGGGCCAAGAGCAGCCTGTGTTTGTGGTGCAGGGGGGCAAAGCCGTACGCCGAACGGTCCAGTTCGGTGACAGCAACTTCGACTACGTGCAGGTAATCAGTGGCCTAGCGCCCGGTGAAGAGGTCATCGTGTCGGATATGAAGGACCACGTGGATACGCCGGAACTCACCATTTCTAATTAAGCCAACCAGCCACTCAATCAATACATCTTCCTACCATTTATTTCTACTCATCATGCTGTATCTCCGCAACTTATCCGCCGCAGTAATTCTATCTGGCTCCTTGTTACACGGCGCAATGGCTCAAACCCAAGCACCTAGGTTCGCTTCTTACCAGCAGTTCAATGACTCCCTGATTGCCCAATACAACCGCAATGATTTTGCAGCATCGGAGGCGTATAGGAGCGCAGCACTGTGGCAATTGGAGCCAGCCGGAAGCATGACCAAGTACCTGGCGGGCTTGAAGGAAAAAACCGGCCGGATTGTAGCCACTGTTGCGCTAAAAGAACAAGGCAAGCGCCACGAGTTTGAGTGGAAAGGCGAGAAGCAGAACCTGCGGGTAGCGTTGATTTCGTCAACGCCGGGTGTCCTTGATGATTATACCATTTCAGACTTCATTGCGCAGCCCAACCAACGTACGGCCCCGGCCCTAACCGACAACCGACTGCAAACCTCCTTGGATGCGGCCGTGCACCGCGCTGCTACGCTTTACATGCAGCATCCGGATGTGGCGGGTCTTTCTATTGGTGTGTATCAGCAAGGCAAAATGTCCTTCTACAACTACGGTGAAGTAGAAAAGGGCTCTAGGAAGCTGCCCACTGCCAACACTTTTTACGACATGGGTTCCGTGGCAAAAACCTTTGTTGGGACGCTGTTGGCTCAAGCCGTGCTAGACAAGAAGCTGCGGCTGAATGATGATATCCGGCAGTACTTACCGGGGCAGTACCCTAACCTGTCCTACGAAGGTCAGCCCATTCGAGTAGTAGACCTAGCTAACCATACCTCCGGCATGCCCGGCACAGCCCAGGTGTATAGCCCAGCCCGAAAGGAATGGCAAAACAACCTGAGCCTGGTGGAAAGAACGGCTTACTACAACAAGTATTCCGCCGACAGCCTGCTGCACGACATGCACGCTTTCCAGCTGGCTACGCGGCCGGGCACTATATACCGCTACAGCGGTACGGCCATGCTGGTGCTCCAACTGATTCTGGAGCGCGTGTACCAGCAGCCCTACGAGCAGCTCGTGACAAAGTATGTGCAGAAGCGCTTTGGCATGTCTGACACTAAGCGCGTGCTTTCGGCCGCTGAGCACCAGCGCTATGCCACGGGCTATGATAGCCGCCAGAAACCCCAGCAGCACCCTAACTACACCGGCTATTGGGGTGGGCCAAACCTCAGCTCAACGGCCGCTGACCTGCTTAAATACGCCGCAGCCAACCTCAAAGAGCAAGAGCCCGCTGTACGCCTCGCGCATCAGCGGACCAGCGGCCCTGAGTCAGCAGTAGGCATGGGGCTGGGCTGGATGCTTGATACCGACGGTAACGGCCAACAGCGCATTTCCCATAACGGCCAGTCTATTGGCTTCAACACGCGCTTTGTGCTGTACCCCGAGCAGGACTTGGGCATTGTGCTGCTGGTGAATGAAAACATCAGCCAGAGCCGCCTGACTGAGATGGAACAGTTCCTGAAGCAAGAGCTACCCGCGCGGGCTCAACTAAAGTAGGTGCGCACAGTGCGCTAGGCCACTCCCCCTTTCGATACGTGTTGAATAAAATTCTTCGAGCTATGAAGCCCCTCATGTGCCTGTTGTTTCTGCTGCCTGGATGGCTCCAGCAACCAGTCGCCGCCCAAACTCAGCCTACCCCAGCGCCCCTAACGTTGGAGCAGGTTATCAACGTGGCCCTAGGCCAGTCGGCGGTGGCCAGGCAAACCCAAACCACCCGCGACAAAAGCTACTGGGAGTGGCGCACCTACCAGGCCAACTATCGCCCCCAGCTAGGCCTGCAGGGCACGCTGCCGGGCTTCAGTAGGGCCGTTACGCCCGTTGTGCAGCCCGATGGTACTACCGATTTCCGGGCCGTGCGCATCAACAACTCTAACCTAGCCATGACGGTTACCCAAAATATTGGGCTCACGGGCGGGCAGGTGTTTGTGGCCTCGGAGGTGCAGCGCTTCGATGACTTCAATGGGCGGCTGAAGCGCTACAACAACCAGCCCGTGGCTTTGGGTCTGACGCAACCTATCGGGATGTTCAATAGTCTGAAATGGGCCCGCCAAATTGAGCCCTTGCGCTACCAGGAAAGCCAGCGCCAGTACGTGGAGGAGCGCGAAGGCATCGCCCAGCGCATTACGGAGCTGTATTTTGATGTGCTGCAGCAACAGGTAAACGCCGAGGTAGCTAGCCAAAACGTACGGGCCAACGAGGAACTGCTGCGGATAGGGAAGGAGCGCTACCAATTGGGCCGCCTCTCGCAAAGTGACTTGCTGCGGCTAGAGCTAAACCTGCTCAATGCCCGCCAAGCCATGGCCCAGGGCCAGCTCGATGCGGAGAATGCCGCCGTCAGCTTGCAAAGCTACACTGGCCTACGAGCTGCCGAGCTGCGCCTCACCATTCCCAGCGCTGCCCCGCGCCTGGTGGTGCCCGCCGAGCTAGCCTTGGCTCAGGCCCGGCAGAACCGGAGCGTGGTGCTGGCGTTTCAGCGACGCTTGCTGCTAGCAGAGCGGGAGGTGGCTCTGGCGCGTGGCACCACTGGCCTACAGGCTTCGCTGTCGGCTAACCTGGGGTATGTGAACCAGGCCGGCAACCTTTGGGATACCTACGCCGCCCTGCAAAATCAACAGCAAGTGCGCCTTACGTTTGCGCTGCCTTTAGTGGACTGGGGCCGGCAGAAATCCATTGTAAAGACTGCGGAACTCACCCGCCAGCAAGCCCAAATTGATGTGGCGCAGGAGGAGGCCGTGTTCGAGCAAAATGTGCAGGTGCAAGCCACGCAGCTTAGCACTCTCAGCCAGCAGTTAGACCTAGCCGCCCGCGCCGATTCGCTGGCGCAGCAGCGCTACAACATTGCCCAGGCTACCTACAAAGTGGGGCGCATCAGCCTTACCGACCTGACCATTGCCTCCAACGAGAAAGACCAGGCCCGGCGCGCGTACATTTTGGCGCTACGGGCCGCCTGGGTAGCCCATTACCGGATACGGGCACTCACACTCTATGATTTTGAGCGTCAAGTGCCTATTGTGGCGGCTAACTAAACCTGCATTTCACGGCTGAAACTGATTAACTGCCTCGTGGCTCTTGCTGCGAGGCAGTTGTGCTTTCTAGGCCTAGCTGATACGGTGAACTTCTGCTGCACAAAGCACCCAATTGGCCTACAAACGGACTAGCCCTATTTCGCAATCCTTCGGCACCTCACCAGGAATGAACACCCTGTCCGGAAATGGACAGCTTTTGATGAGGATTGATTTTGATATATGTGGTTAAATAGTTGATTATTAATATTTTAATCAATTGGCATGACGCTTGGCTTATTCTCCATAGCGGTAGTGGCCTAGTGCCCAAAACCGGACAACCTTTTTCGCAGCCTTCCTCAACTCTTCTTCGCTCTGCTCATGGAAAACATGCTCACCCAAACGGCCGCGCGGCCACTACCCACCGGTGCTCCCCTGACGGCTACCAGCCAGCCAGTTATTCACCTCCGCGACATCGAGAAGGTGTACCAAACCAAAACCATCGAGACGGTAGCCCTGAATCGGGTAAATCTCACCATCAACAAAGGCGAATTTGTTTCCATCATGGGTCCCTCGGGCTGCGGTAAATCAACCTTGCTCAGCATCATTGGCCTGCTCGATGAGCCTACCAGCGGCGTAATTGAGCTAGATGGCCGCCCGGTGCAGTCGTACTCCGATAAGGAATTGGCCTACCTGCGCAACCAGAAAATCGGGTTCGTATTTCAGAGCTACCACCTTATCAACGACCTCTCGGTGCTGGATAACGTGGAGCTACCCCTGCTGTACCGCGCTGGGGTGGGCGGCAAGGAGCGGCGGGAGCGGGCCTACGCTGCCCTCGATAAAGTGGGCCTGAGCGCCCGCACCAACCATTTTCCCAGCCAGCTGTCGGGTGGGCAGCGCCAGCGCGTAGCCATTGCCCGGGCCTTAGCCGGTCGCCCCGAAATCATTCTCGCCGACGAGCCCACCGGTAACCTCGACTCAGTGATGGGAGAGGAGATTATGGACTTGCTTCTGGGCCTGAACCAGCAGGAGGGAACCACCATCGTGATGGTAACCCACGACGAGCAGCAGGCACACAAAACGCAGCGCCTCATCCGCTTTTTCGATGGCAGCCAAGTGAGCTAGGCCCGAGTAGCCAGATTTAGTTGACAGCTTTCTCTTCTGAGTTATGAAAACGCTCACCTTTCCTCTTGCTGATGCTGAACTAGTTGCCGCCTGTGCTCAAGGCAATGCCGCGGCCCAAGAGCAGCTCTACCACCGCTTTGCCCCCAAGATGCTAGGCCTGTGCCTGCGCTACGTGCGGCACGAGTTTGATGCTGAAGATGTGCTGGCACGGGGCTTCGTGAAAGTATTCCGGTGCCTAGGCCAGTACGAGGGCAAGGGCAGCCTGGAGGGGTGGGTACGCAGCATTATGGTGCGTGAAGCCCTAAGCTGCCTACGCCGCCGCGAGTCGTTGACCATCAGCCTGGAAGACTGCCACACCGGTCACCTGGCCACCGGGTTGCCCAGCGCCGATGTAGAGCTGCAGGCCGCCGACCTGCTCCGACTGGTGCAGGAACTGCCCACCGGCTACCGGACCGTGTTCAACCTCTGCGCCCTGGAAGGCTATACGCACCCCGAGGCCGCTGCACTACTCGGTATTTCGGAGGGTACCAGCAAGTCGCAGCTCAGTAAGGCCCGCGCGGTGCTGCAACGGCAGGTGGCTGCCCTTCACTCTTCCTTTTCTACTTCCTACTCTCACGCTCATGTTGCTTAGCTACCTCAAAATCGCCTGGAAAGTCTTGCTGCGCCGCAAGTTCTTCACCTTTATCAGCCTGTTCGGCATCAGCTTCACGCTTATGGTGCTGCTGGTGGTGGCGGCCATGTTCGACCACCTCGTGGGCGCGCATGCCCCCGAAACCCGCCTCAACAAGATGCTGTTTGTCAACTTTATGCATGTTAAGTGGACGGGTGGGGGCAATATGAACTCGCCGCCCAGCTATTACCTGCTGGATAAGTATGTGCGCCCCCTCAAAACGCCCGAGAAGGTAGCCGTTTACTCTAACTTCCACTCCACACCCAGCTATGTCGGGAATAACCGCATCGACCTGGATCTGAAGTACACCGACGACGTGTTTTGGCAGGTGCTAGATTTTGCCTTCCATGAAGGCAAGCCTTTCGGAGAGAGCGAAGTGAAATCAGCGGCGCGGGTGGCCGTTATCAACCGCGCTACGGCCCGCAAGTACTTCGGGACCGACCAGGGCGTGGTGGGCCGCACTATTGAAGTCAACCAAACCAACTACCGCGTGCAAGGGGTGGTGGAGGATGTACCAGCCATGCGCTTCAGCTCTTATGCCGATGTGTGGGTGCCTCTCACAACTAGCCCCAACGACCTGCAGCGTGTGCAGCTCCACGGCGATTATGCCGCTATCATCCAAGTGAAGTCGGAAGCGGATATACCTGCTGTGCAGGCTGAGTTCGACCAAATGGTGAAACGCGTGCCGCTGCCCGACCCGAAGAACATGAAGTATATGGAAATGCACGCTGATCCGCTGCTGGCTTCCTTTTCGCGGCAGCTAATGAACCCCTTCACTAATTATTCTTCCGATGGTCAAGCGGTGCTGTTCTCCATTCTCTCGTGCATTGCCTTGCTGTTTATGCTGCTGCCCGCCCTGAATCTGGTAAACATCAACGTGAGCCGCATCATGGAGCGCTCCTCCGAAATTGGGGTTCGGAAGGCCTTTGGCGCTACCAGCCGCACGCTTATCGGGCAATTTTTGATCGAAAACATATTCCTCACGGCCATCGGCGGATTGCTGGGGCTGATCCTGGCCTACGTGGCTCTGCAACTCATTGGGGGCTCCCAAATACTGGCCTACGCGCACTTTGAGCTGAACTGGCGAATTTTCAGCTGTGCCTTACTCGTGACGCTGATTTTTGGCGTGCTCTCGGGGGTGTATCCAGCCTTTAAAATGTCGCGGCTGCAGCCGGTGCAGGCCCTGAAGGGAGGTAGCAAATAATTCATGCACAAGGTGTAAAAAGTAGAATCACATGATACGTCACCTATTTACCCTGATCTGGAACCGTAAGCGGTCAAACTTCCTGCTGATGGCCGAAATCCTCCTATCGTTTTTCGTGCTGTTCGTGGTGAGCGTGCTGCTGGTCAACAACTACTACAACTACCGTCAGCCGATGGGCTTTACCTCGGATAATGTGTGGGAGTTTAATATCAACCCTGGTCAGGACACCATTAACCGCAAGGAAACGCTGCGGCGGCTGGTGCAGGAGTTGAAAGCTACGCCCGGCGTGGCGGCCGTTACCTGGACGAGCAATACCCCTTTCTCGTTCAGCAACAACAATACTGATGAGTACCGCTACAAAGACAAAGGGGCCCCTCAAACCGAAATTTTTGACACGGATGATGACATGGTAAAGGTGTTGGGACTGAACGTGGTAGCCGGCCGCTGGTACGACAGTCGCGACGATGCCTCATCGCGCCACACCATAGTAGTAAATCAGCGTTTTGCCGACGAAATGTTCGGCCAGGAGTCGGCGGTGGGTAAGGTCCTGACCAATGACAAGCATGACGAGGAGTGGCAAATTGTGGGGGTAGTAGAAGCCTTTCGCTCCGGCAGCGACTTCGCTTCCAACGACCCCACCATCTTCATACGGCGGGCGCTGCAGGATACCGCCAGAATGAGCAATACCGAACAGGCCACGCTGCTAGTGCGCGTGCAGCCCGGCAGCGCCGCCGTGCTTGAGCAGCAGCTAGTTCGCAAAATCAAGGCCGTAACCAAAGGCTGGGATGCCAACGTGAACACCTTGGCCGAGAACCGGAAGGATAAATTGAAGTTCGTGATGACGCCCCTGATTGCCCTAGGCTTGGTAGGCCTGTTCCTGATTATCAACGTGGCCCTAGGCCTCTTCGGGGTCCTGTGGTACAACATCAACCAGCGTAAGGCTGAGATTGGGTTGCGCCGGGCGCTAGGTGCTACAGGCAATGCCATCAGCCGCCAATTTTTGGGTGAAATGCTCGTGGTTACAACGCTGGGCGTAGCTGGTGGGCTGCTGCTGGCCGTGCAGTTTCCGTTGCTGGGAGTATTTGGCCTAGCCACGCCGGTATACTTCATGGCTATGTTGCTGGCTACGGTGCTCGTCTTTACGCTCACGGCCATTTGCGCGCTTCAGCCCAGTCGAATTGCGGCGGCCATTCAGCCAGCGGTTTCATTGCGTGAAGAGTAGGGAAGGTAGTATTTGTTGCGGCGGCACACTCCTCACCGCCGCCGCAAATACCCAAGACTCCCGCAATTTTGTGTGTAGCTTTTCCGTCCTTCGCAGCCACGTATGATTCTTATTGTTGACGACGATATAGCGGTGCGGACCTCCCTGGGGCTGCTGCTAAAACAGGCGGGCTACCCCACCAAAGGCGTAGCCACGCCTGAGGAAGCATTGCGCTTGGTGCAGGAGAGCTTACCGCAACTGGTGCTGATGGACATGAACTTCTCCCTCGACACCAGCGGCCATGATGGCCTACAGTTGCTAGGCCAGGTGAAGCGGCTGGCGCCGACCCTGCCCGTAATCCTGATTACCGGTTGGGGCTCCATTGCGCTGGCTGTGGAAGGCATGAAGGCCGGAGCGGCGGAGTTCATAACGAAGCCCTGGAATAATGACTCCCTGCTGCAAACCATCCGAACCGTTCTGAGCCTGCAGCAGGCAGAGCAGGAGGTGGATGCCGACAAGCTCACGCGCCGGCAGCTTGACAAGCAGTATGATTTCAAACGGATTGTGGGGCAAGATGCGCGCCTGCTGCACGTGTTGCGCAACGTAGGCCAGGTAGCTGCCACCGATGCCTCCGTCCTGATTGAGGGCGAGTCGGGGACGGGCAAGGAGCTTATTGCCGAGGCCGTGCACGAGAACAGCCACCGGCGTCGCCAGCCGTTCGTGAAAGTGAACTTGGGCGGTATCTCAGCTTCCCTGTTCGAGAGTGAAATGTTCGGTCACCGCCGCGGAGCCTTCACCGATGCCAAAACCGACCGGGTTGGCCGCTTCGAACTGGCCAACGGCGGCACCATTTTCTTGGACGAGATAGGGGAGTTGGACCTGGGCTCTCAAGTAAAGCTGCTGCGCGTGCTGCAAGACCGCACCTACGAGGTACTTGGCGACAGTAAGCCGCGCCGCCTCGACATCCGGGTGATTTGCGCCACCAACCGCAACCTGGCCGAGATGGTGCAGCAGGGCCGCTTCCGCGAGGACTTGTTCTACCGCATCAACCTGATAACGGTGCGCCTGCCCGCCCTGCGCGAGCGGCCCCAGGATATTCCTCTGCTCGTGCAGCACTTTGTGGATAGTCTGCGTGCTACATACAACCGCCCGGCCCTGAAAATAGGCACCCGGGCGCAGCACTGGTTGCAGGAGCAACCCTTGCCGGGCAATATTCGGGAGCTTAAAAACCTGGTGGAGCGCGCCGTACTGGTCAGCGGTAAAGACGAGCTAGGCCCTGAGGACTTCCAGGCCCAATACCAACGGGTACACACCCGGCAGCCCGAGCCCGGCGAGCTGCCCGAGCCCGGCACCATTACTCTCGACGAGCTAGAAGCCCAAATGATTCGGCGGACGCTGGAACACTACAGCGGCAACATCAGCCGCGTAGCCAAAGCCCTAGGACTCAGTCGGGGCGCCCTCTACCGTCGCCTCGAGAAATACGCCATTCCCTTTGATGCGGAATAGCGCACAGCATTTCTCCTTGCGCAGAACGTCATGCCCCAAACGAGCATGACGTTCTGCATTAGTACCCTCGCCCTTATCTTGTCGGCATGACCCTACGCATACAATTCCTGCTGTTCGTAATCCTGATTCATGCCGTCCTGATTGTGCTGGCGGCCCAGATCATGCGAACAAATGCACCTCTGTTCGTAGGCCTAGAAGTGCTGCTGGGCATCAGTATTTATCTCACCATCCGGCTATACAAGGGCTTTGTCAGACCCTTTCAGCTCATCGCGGCCGGCACGGAGGCCATCCGGGCCAAAGATTTTTCCATGAAGTTTGTGCCCGTGGGGCAGCGCGAAATGGATCAGCTCATCGACGTGTACAACCACATGATTGATGAGTTGCGCAAGGAGCGCGTAACCCAGCACGAGAAAAGCTACCTGCTCGAAAGCCTCATCCAGGCCTCGCCAGCGGGCGTGTTGCTCCTTACCTTCGACGGACGTATTGAGGGCGTAAACCCGGCCGCTGAGCACATGCTAGGCCTGTCTGCCCAGCAACTGCTGGGGGAGAAGCCCGACCAACTGGCCGGCGACTGGGGCGCGGCCCTAGCTGACCTGTCGGAGCAAGAGCCGCAGGTGGTGCAGCTCTCCGGCATTCAGACCTACCGCGCGCACTGCTCTCGTTTTGTAGATCGCGGCTTCACGCGGCGCTTTATTGTGCTGGAAGAGCTAACCCAAGACCTGATTCGGCAGGAGAAACAGGCCTACGGCAAGCTGATTCGGATGATGTCGCACGAAATAAACAACTCCATCGGCGCCATCAACTCCATCCTGCAAAGCTTTCATTATTACACACCTCAACTCCAGGCCACTGATCAGCCCGACTTTACGGAGGCCCTCGACGTATCTATCAACCGCAATACCCACTTGGCTAACTTCATTGCCAATTTTGCCAACCTGGTGCGGCTGCCTTTGCCGCAACGCCAACCAACGGATGTGCATGAGCTTTTGCGCACCACTGAGCGCCTGTTGCATGTACAGGTAGAGCGCCGCAATATTAGCTGGCACTGGGAGCTGGCGCCCGAGCCATTGGTGATTGATCTGGACCCCCTGCAACTGGAGCAGGCATTGCTCAACATCTGCAAGAATGCCCTAGAGGCCATCGGGGAGAAGGGCAACGTGTGGGTGCGCACTACTCAGCAGCCGGCGCAGATTATCATTGAAAACGACGGGCCGGGCATTCCGGCCGATGTGCAGCGGCGGCTGTTCACGCCCTTCTTCAGCACCAAGCGCGATGGGCAGGGCATTGGTTTAACCCTCATCCGCGACATTCTGCTCCAGCACGAATTTCAGTTCAGCCTCGAAACCCAAGCCAATGGTCGTACGGCGTTTACCATCAGGTTTTAGACGAGGGACTTCAGGACACAAAGAAGCTGACCCAGTGAATGCCGTTACTATAGCAGCATTCACTGGGGCAGCTTCTTTGTGCACTGGAGCCTAGAGATAGACCTAGGCCAGTGCGAAGGGTTATTTCAGTTTCACGGGGGCTACCCCGGGCTTCTTGACAGCCGCGGGCTTGGTGCCTGGTTTAGCAGCAGGTGTAGCCCCTTCGGCCACTATCTGCCCATTGCGGAAGTTCTTCTTTTCCTTCACGGTAGTGCCATTGGCCTCAAAGTAGCTCCACACGCCGCTTTCCTTGCCGTTGCGGAACAACCCCGACACCTCGGCCGTCCCATCTTCCCGCACCTGGCGGTAAGGCCCCGATTTAAGGCCTTTCACGTACGTAGTTTCGGATTTCAGCTTACCCGAAGGGTAGAACTCCTGACCTAGGCCAGTGGCGCGGCCGTTGTCGTACGCCAGTTTGCTCTGGATGGTGCCGTTAGAATAGTAAGTCAGCTGTTCGCCCGTGAGTTTGCCATTCACGTAGGTTTCCTGCTTTTGCACCTGCTTGCCGCCCGGATGGAACACCCGCCATACCCCTGAGGGCTGGTTGTTCTTATACACCTGCTCCTCGTGCGGAAAGCCATCCTCGAAGAAGGTGGTAACTTTCCGGTCGCGGCCTTGGTTGGCGTAGTCGATCTTCTTTTCCACCTTGCCCGACTCGTAATAGTCTTGCTGCGTGCCTACCAGCACGCCCTGCCGGTAGGTCTGCATGCTCTTGATAGCCCCACTTTCGTAGTACGACTTGGCTTGTCCATCGAGGTTGCTGGTGCCACCCGCCAAGCTTTTGGCCTGGGCAGTAAGGTCATCAGCCAACGGATTTTTTACGGCGCGGCCACTCAGCGTTCCTGGTACGTACGTGCCCTCGGTGCGCAGCTTGCCGGAGCGGTAGTAGCTGCGGTAACCGCCACGTCCCGACTTATCGGCTTGCACGTCGGTTTCAATCTGGCCGTTGTCGTAGTACGTTTTGTAAGGGCCCGCCAGCAGTCCTCGGTTGTAGGTGCCTTCGCTTTGCAGCTGGCCATTTTCAAAATAGGTCTTGGCCAAGCCGTTGGCCTGCCCATTCTGGTAGGTTATTTCAGCTTTGGGTTTCCCCGAAGGGTACAGCTCCCGCACGGCACCGGCAGGCTGCCCACCTAGTAGGGTAGTTTCGAGCTTTACTTCACCACTGGGGTGGTAAAAACGCAGTAGGCCCGTGGGCTGGTCGTTATCGTAGGTGCCTTCCTGGGCAACTTTACCGCTTTCGTAGTAGGTTTTAAAAGGACCCTGCCGCAGGCCATCCTGGTAGGTAACCTCAATGCGGCGGCCGCCATTTGGGTGAAACTCCACGTAGGCAGAATCCCGCTTGCCGGCGGTGTAGCGGGTTTGAGCCTCTAGTTTGCCCGAGCGATAAAACCGCTTGTAGGGGCCTTCCATCACCGTGTCGCTGGCAACCAAAGCAGAGTATACTTCGCGCTTGCGGGTGTTGGTAGAATCATAATAGGTAGTGAAGCGCCGAAGTTTCTGGGCTTCAGCCGTGGTAATGGCTAACAACCCCAGGGGCAGCATCAAAAAAAATTGTTTCATAGCCGCAAGAACGAAAGATTGCTCTAGAAAAGTGCAAATAGACAGTACTTGCACGGCGCCTCGTTAGCAACCTTCGTGCCCAGCCCGCAACAAAAAAGCCCCGCCGCAAGTGCAGCAGGGCTTTATCAAATTAAAAGGTGATACGGAGGCTAACGACTGGCCTACAGCTTTTCTACCACGATGCTTGAAGCACCGCCGCCGCCATTGCAGATACCGGTTACCCCAATGGTGCCGCCTTCATTCTGCAGCACGTTCAGTAGCGTAGTTACAATGCGCGCACCCGACGCCCCGAGGGGGTGGCCTAGGCTCACGGCCCCACCGTACACGTTTACTTTCGTGCCTTCCAGGTTCAGGAGCTTATTGTTCGCCAACGATACCACCGAGAAAGCCTCATTGATTTCGTAGAAATCTACGTCTTTGGCTTCCAGGCCGGCGTGCTTTAGCGCCTTCGGAATAGCTAGGGAGGGAGAGGTCGTGAACCATTCCGGAGCCTGCTCGGCGTCCGCGAAGCCCCGAATGCGGGCCAGGGGTTTTATACCCAACTCCTCCGCCTTCTCGCGGCTCATGAGTAGCACAGCGGCAGCTCCATCATTAAGAGTAGAAGCATTAGCGGCCGTTACCGAGCCTTCTTTGGTGAAGGCGGGCTTCAGACCGGCAAACTTAGTGAAGTCTACTTTGGTGTATTCCTCATCGTCTTCTACTACCGTGCTCTTGCCGCGCACCGTAATGGTTACCGGAATAATTTCGTCCTTCTTTTTGCCGGCCTTGGCAGCCTGGGCGCTGCGCTCGTACGACTGTTGCGCAAAAGCGTCCTGCTCCTCACGGGTGATGCCGTAGTGCGCGGCGGTGGCGTCGGCGGCGTTGCCCATGGCGTAGTCGTTGTAAGGGTCCCAGAGGCCATCTTTCATCAGTCCATCAATCATTTGACCGTGGCCATACTTGGCGCCAAAACGAGCCTTATCGAGGTAGTAAGGTACATTCGACATGCTCTCCATGCCGCCCGCCAGAATCACATCCGACTGGCCTAGCATGATAGCCTGGGAGGCGAACATGATGGCTTTCGTGCCCGAGGCACACACTTTATTTACGGTAGTGCACTCCACGGTATCGGGCAGACCAGCTTTCTTGGCCGCCTGGCGAGCCGGTGCCTGGCCTAGGTTGGCCGAGATAACGTTGCCCATGATGACCTGCTCAACTTCGCTGGGGTCTACGCCTGCTTTCTCCAAGGCACCTTTCAGGGCAATGGCGCCCAAATCGGTTGCGGACAGCGACGACAGGCTGCCGCCGAAAGAGCCGATGGGCGTACGCACCGCGGCAACAATTACCACTTCTTTAACTTGCATATGAATGAGTGGGGGTGGGGTTAGGTGGATTTGTGGGCTAAAGGTAGAACGAAGAATTGAGAGGCAGCAACGCTTCACTTCCTGGCTACTCGCTCGGTTTTCCTTGCCCGCCAAGCTATACAAACAAAACGTCCATCTAGTTTATAGCATCAACGTCTGGTAGCTCCTGAGTTTATTGGCAACTTGCCTTTATACAAACAGGCCTAGACGACTGACTACCAGCCTGGTTTGGATTTGTCGGCGGGGCGGGTGCTTTTGCGTGGTAGTTGCTGTAAGTACTGCTGTTCGGCGGCATGCATAGCATCCAGCAGCTGGCGGGCCTGGCCGGCACTCAGGTTCATTTGCTGCAGGCGGGCGCGCTGCGTCTGAAGCTGGGCTTCATCGAGAGCTGCCTGCTCAGTGCCACCGCGGTTGCTAGTTCCTCCGGGGGCTTCGGGGCCCGTTTCCTCATTGCTGAGGCCCTTTACCGATCCTGGTTGCTGGCCGCTGGCCATTTCCCGTTGTTCTCCGCGGCCGGGCGTAAACCCGTTAGGTGCCGAGTTGCCCGCGTTGCCAGAGGGTTGATCTTGAGCCGGCTTCCCCTGCGCATTGGGCTGCGACTGGGGGGCATTGCGCGGATCCTGGGGCTGGGTGGGGTCGTTGAGTTGCCCTTGCTGATCGGCGCCGGGTTTTGGTTGGGGCTGGCGCTCCGCGTTGTCTGCTTCGGGCGTACGGTGCCGTTCTACATCGGGGCTGCCATCAGTACCGGGAGGGGGCATTTGCGGATCGGTGGCCCGGCGGGTGAGGTAGTCGCGCAGCACCTCATAGTTAAAGCGGGCATCAGCGTTGCGAGGGTTGGCAATCAGTGCCTGTCGCAGCAGGGTAGTGGCCTGGGCGTAGTCGCCTTTCTGGGTAGCCAAAATAGCCAGCTGCTGCAGCGCAATGCTCCGGGTGGCAGGGGTAGAGCTAGTCAGTAAGTGTCCGTAGTAGCCGCGCGCTTCGGCGCTCCGGCCAAGCCGGGCAGTAGCATGGGCGAGGTTCAGCCAAACCTGATCTTCCTGGCTGCCCAAACGCACTGCTGCTTCTTTATAGGCCTCTGCGGCCGTGGAGTAGTCCTTTCTGGCATAGGCCAGTTCCCCACGCCGGATGGCATCGTTGCGGTCATGGATGCGTGTGAGCCCACCCCAGGAACTGAGCAGCAGCATACTTCCTAGCAAAAGGACTCTCATGGGCGAATTACTTTAACGGTTACCAACACATCTAATACCATTAACAGCAACGCCACTACCAACGGATACCGGTATCGATTGTCAGCAACTGATACGGTCCGGACTTGTTCTGCTTGACCTTCCACACGGTTGAGGGCGTTTACTAATAGAGGAAACTCGTTGCGCCGATCAGTAAGTTCGAAATATTGCCCCCCGGTTTGCTCAGCCAGACGGCGTAGCGGGGTTGGGGCCAACCGGCTGATTGCCTCCCGACCTTTCGAGTCGCGCACGTACCGCCCACCTGGTTGCGGAATGCGGCTGCCTTCCGTGGTACCTACTCCCATTGTAAACACGCGGGCACCAGAGCGGGCCAGCACCCGCACCGTAGGCTCCAGGTTTCCGCCAAAGTCTTCGCCGTCTGTCACAAGCACCACGGCCGTGGCGCGCGGAAGGCTGCCCGCTGCGGGAGCAGCACTGTCTAACCGGGTAAGTACCAGTTCTAACGGGGGCACTAAATCGGTACTGCCGGCCGGAACCAGGGAGGTTTGCAGAGTACTCAAGAACAGCTGCAAGGCAGCTTGGTCGTACGTCAGGGGACATTGCACAAAGGCTTCCCCGGCAAAAATGATGAGCCCCAACCGGTCGGCCTGAAACCGATTGACCAGATTAGCCAACTCAGCTTTTGTCTTTTGTAAGCGAGTAGGGGATACGTCGGGCGCATCCATGGAACGGGAAAGGTCTACAAGCAGCCACACATCCTTGCCGGCCGTCCGCACCGGTTTTTGCGTTAGCCCGTAAGCTGGGCCCAGTAACGCCACTAGCAGCAACCCAAAATACAGCAGGCGCAACACCAGCTTCCAACTCAGTGGCCAGCCCTGCTGGCCTAGCGGTGCACCCAAACGGCGGGTGCGCAGGCCGTAGCCTATGTAAAAAAATAAAAAAATTACCGCGGCTAGTATCTCCGGCCACCCCAGCATGTAGGCCCAGTTCAGCATAGCGGTAAGTGGTTACGAATCATAGGAAAAGCGAGAAAATTGCCCTCGGCAACTCGGCAAAGATACGCCCCTGCGCCTAAGGCCGGGCCGCGACGCAAGAGGTACCAAGGAAGATATTTTTTCTGAAAAGGGTTTGTTTTTCCATTCTAGGTGTATATTTGCACACCTTTTAGACGGAAAGGGTTTCCCACTGGAGAGGTGGGTGAGTGGCTTAAACCAGTAGTTTGCTAAACTGCCGTAGCTCTAAAGGTTACCGGGGGTTCGAATCCCCCCCTCTCCACACTGTCTTAAGAAAAGCCCCGAAATTACTGCTTAAACGCGGTTTTTTCGGGGCTTCTTCGTTGGTGTGTGCGCCGGTGTGTGTGCGAGGGTATAAAAGCCTACTGCCGGAGTAAAAAACAACGCCCACCGCGAGGGTCGCAGCAGGCGTTGCAAAGCTTCCGGCGCGGCCGGTTCTGAAATCCGCTGGCCCTTGGCCTAGGATGGAGTATAAAGGTACGAAAGCTTACCTAGTCTTGCGTGGGCTCCGGTTCTTGAGTTGAGGTCGTATTAAAATCCGCCGACGAAAAATCGGCCGCCGAAAAGTCAGCAGCCCGACCAGAGTTGTAGGGCGGGTATTCCGACTGATAGACCGGGAAATAGATAGCTTCCATAGTGGCAGGTATTAGTAATCCTCGCACAGTAGCACCTGGTCGTCTTCGGTAAGCATTTCGAAGTCGTCTTCAGTGCTCCAAGCGTAGGCTACGTAGTCGCCTACGGCATTCATCGGATAAGCCGCCTTGGTAGCCAGCTGCTGACCATCGGCAACAAAACCCGCTTCATCTGTTCCTATTATGGTTTGCTCAGCCATCGTTTCAGCTAACATAGCCACTCGCTACGTAGCCGGGTTGCACGTAATGGTTGGGCACGTAGCCCACATCGGAGTCTCCATACAAGGCGTAGAACGCTTTGAAAATAGGGCGGTAGGTAATGCTCATAGGGCTTTATACAACGTAGTCGTCTTCGCAATAATCTTCCTCGCAGTACTCGCCACCGTACCCCGCTTCTGAGTCGCCATACAAAGCGTAAAAGGTTTGAAATATGGGCAAGTAGTTGATGCTCATGTTAGGCCAGGGTAAAAGGGAAAGTGTAAGTAAAGCCTAAGCTTTCACCGTATGGCGTGTAAAACACGCGGTACATTGGTATGTAGAACATGGCGGCTAGTAAGTATCCCTGTAAACCTCCTGGTAGGTGTCGGCAACCGAACCCGGCGAATACAGATGGTAGTACGCCCGGAAGATGGGTATGTAGGTAATGCTCATCAGGCTACGTTATAGGAGCCATAAGCGGGGTAAGCATACGTGCCTTCTCCGGTTGGCTCGTTCGCCGGGTACAGCTTATAATATGCTTGGAAAATAGGGAGGAAGGTTATGCTCATGGTTAGCCTTTGGGGTATCGGTTCCACACTAGCAGGCCGTTGGCGCCGCGCTGGTATTCGTAACCGTATTGATAGGTAGTGAAGCGCATGCCGGTCTTGGAGCCGGCGGGCTGGCTACCTTGCAGCTCGCCGTAGGAATAGCTGCCATTGGTTACGGCGCTACGCACCGCTTCGGGCACGTCGTACACATCAAGGTTCTGGCCTCTGGCAAGCTTCGTAGAGATCCATATGTTCGGGCTGCCGTTCTCGAAAGCAACCGGGGCGTGCTCATATAGATAGTCGTTGCGGGGGTCAATAAAGCGCATCCCCGGCCGGGAGCCTTCGGGCTGGGTACCCGTCAGGTAAGGGCTTGAATTGCCAGCGTTTTCCTGAGCATTAAATCCATCAACTACTGCCTGCCGAATTGCTAGGGAAACATTGTAAATGTCCAGCACTTCCCCACTTGGGCCCGCGGTAAAAGGCTCGTAAAGCAGGGCATTGCCGTTGCCGTAATCTATAGCAACCTTCAGAGCAATAGTGTCGCCGCCTAGGCCACCGCCCCCGAGGGTGCGGCCCGTGCCGTAGGGGCTAATGCTGGTACCGTTGATTGCCTGAACAACCAAGTACTGAGCCGCACCGGTGCCCGATACCCAGTAGAGTACGCCTCCTTCTAGGCTGCCCTGCCCAGCGGCTTGTTTAAAATCTTCGTGGGAAACTATCCGGCGGCTCCAGAAGTCGCCATCCCAGAACGGAAACCCATTCGGGCTAACCGAAGCACGCGCCAAAAAGTCGGCACCTATTACCTCGCCCGCTCCGTTGAGCTTCTCGTCATTATAATAGATACCCCGCTCATCAATTTTGACCGTGGCAATGTTTGCCCCGTTCATGTCCTGCATGATGAATAGCAGAGCTGCCCCGATGTTCGCTACGCCGAAGCTAGGCCACAGGCGAGTAGTATCTTCCGCTGGATAGAAGATAAGCCCGCCCTGGGTCTGAATGAAGCCCGAAGCATATCGGCCAGGCTCCGTGCCCGTCATAGGAATTGCGTCGGCAGTACCGGCTTGTTCCTTCGTTGCGAAGTACTTCTCAATATAACTGAGAGGTACATACAGATTCTTAGAACCAATAGCCGTTATAGCCTGCTCATGCTGGGCTACGGAGGTCGCCCAAACGGGGGCGTTGGCTTCAATGGTTCGGGCGGAGTACGAGCGCTCAGAGAAATATATTTGCCCATCCGAAGGCCCAACCACAGTAAGCCGTGCCTGTAGCCATAGCTCCTTTGTGGCATTGAAATACAGCCGGGCAAAGTCCTGCGCATAGAGGCGCGCGCCATCCATACCGGAACCAGCTACTAGTGTAGCATTGCCCCACTTCAGGCCAGCGCCGAAAACGAACTCCAGTAGGCCCGTAATTGGCGAGCCGGCAACTGTGCCGCTCAGATTAATTTTCCCGGCTAATGCCTGCGCAAGATTGAAGCCCTCTTGAGAATTGGCGAAGGCCGCCAATACTTCGCGTAGGGTATTTATAAAGCTATCGGCATCGCCTGTCTCTGAGCCTATTAGGGCGCGAATCGGAGCGAGTGCCGCATCAATATCGGCGCTGGTTACACGGTTGGTTTCAAGAACAATCAGCCGGTTGTCATGGTCGCGAAGTTCGTTCTCAGCATCGTTGAGGTCGTTCTCAATGACATCAATTTGTACTTGCAGCGCCTGGTCGGAACCATCCACATACTGAACGGTAGCCCGCTCAGCAAGTGCCTGCAGTAAGCCCGCGACTTGTTTTTGCTGTATAAGGTTCATCGCTAGCTAGTGTAGAGGTTGGTATGCGTGATAGCGTGTATGTCGCCCGTATCTGTCCAGGCCTTTACCCACATATCCTCTTCTCCGCGGGGCTTTTGCTGAATGATTGACCAAGCGGCACCATCATTTAGGGAGTACTCGAAATAGATCGTTGAGGCATCAGCGCGTAGGCGCAGCTGCGTCGTATTCGGGCGTCCGGTTACTTCATCCGAGAAATAGGAGTTGCTGGCAACACAGATAATTTTCCCGTTGCCTGGGTCGAGCCGAATAGCAAAGTTGAAGTTGCCCACCCCTGGCAGATAGTCGGCTGTGTCGTCAAAGCCTAGCCAGCCACCCGAAGACACGGCCGTAACGGCGCCAGTTGCCCCTACAGCTAGCTTCGCGTTTGAGGCGGCTTGCGCTGGTTCGCCGCCGGCTACGGTTTGCGCTACGGTGTTTCCGGTTATGTTGGCATTGCCGTTCCGGTAAGGCCACGTCGTAACCTGATTGTTAACGGGCTCGGGGTCGGGCGGTGTGCCGCCGCCTCCGCCGCCTCCGGTCGGGGCTTCCTGAGTGCCCCAAATCCATAGCCACAACTCCTCGCCTTCGTAGATATCGGCATCAACCAAGAGCGTAAGCGTAAGCGTGGCCACATCGAAAGTGTAATCGATGTTTGGCCGAAGCTGCCGACCGCTGCCGAAAATAACATCTACATCAGTTGTTCCGGCGGCCATGATAACCGGCGCGTAGCCAGGGCCATACACCCCTGGCAGGGCGTAGTAGCGGCGTACCGATACACTGTATGGGTACCCCCAAATTTCCTCGCCTTCGTAGGTTGGCAGTTCAGCCGTAATGCTGAGCCTAGGCGGTACTGCGGTTTTATCGAGGGTATAGTCAACCAGCGGGCGGAGGATGCGCCCTGAACCGAAAAACAGATCAACGTCAACCGTTCCCGGTGCTAGGTCATGGAGCCGGTTATCTGCAGAGTATACGCCAGGCAAACTGAAGTAGCGCCCCCGTTGCCCACCGCTACCCCCCGAAGTGGGAGGGGTGGTCGGCAGGTAAGGGATAAGCTCTGTATTCCCGAGCCCCGGACCAGGCCACCAATATTTTACCGCCTTCCCACCGGCCGGCCGAATGGTAACCATCAAGCCGGGAATACGCACTTCTATCGGAACCATCGCGCACGCCTCCGCTACACTCGACCATGGGCCGGTGCGGCTATCGGCTGCTACCGGGTTGGTGAACCGAAGGGCGACGGGAATCTCGAAGAAGTCCTCTGCCATTAACCCAGAGTGATTAGGTGCCGGTGGTTGCTGGAGAAGGGAATAGCTTGCTGCATCACGTACAAGGTGCCCGCTACTGGCGTGCCCCCTGCGTTGTCGACGCTAAAGGGTTGCGCTACGTATTGGCTGGTAAGCGTGGCATTCGTTTCCTGGTCGGTAACCAGCTTTAGCGTAAGGCCAGGAGGAGCCCAGAATCCGAAGGTGCGGTCGACGTTCCCCGTGTTAAGCGTAAAGGTGTTGCCCTGCGTGGTGAGCTGTTTCCCAGCCAGGGCGCGCACCTGAGCCGATGTGGTGGGGGCGCTGCCCATGCTGCCATAAAAGATGTAGCGCGCGCCGCTAATTACGATTTGAGCGAAGAAGGCATCGCCGTTCGTGTCGTTGCCGCTAATCAGGTAACGCCGTGATTCACCCAGCCCCACCGTAAACCCGGGCACTGAGATGTTTTCGAAGCCATCATTTTCTAGGCCGGTGGCTAGGTTCTGGTTGGCGGTAATATCCCGAATAGTTAGGCCGCCCGGGGCTATGTTGGCCTGGTTGGAGGTGCCCCAAGCAAACGGGTGCACGCCCGCGCTGTAGGCAGTACCTTCTTCGCGAGTAGTTGAGCCTACGCCATCAAATGTAAAGCCCTCAAAAGCAGGGGTGAAGTACGCCGTGGTGGCCAGCTCAAAAGCGCGCTGTGCCGAAATTTGGTAGCGAGTCCCAGCCTTCAGGCTGTTGAGAGTTACGTTAGGCGTGAAGTCAACCGCACCCCCTTCGGTGGGCTTCGCTTTTAGGTGCCCGGTGGTTGGGTCAATTTCGAGGCCACTATCGGCGCCAATCTTTACGCCACCGAGTACGGTATCGCTGGCTACTGGCAACGTGTAGGGCGTGCTGGGCTCGCCATCTCCGCCGCCGGTGGTCTTAGGTATTAAGCCCTCATTCGTGAGGAGCTTGCGCCACCAATACTCGACTATGCCATCGGCGCTCTGTATGCCGACGGTTAACCCGTAGTAACGGACCTCAATAGGAACAGCTGCGCACGCGGCGGCTACATCAATGTATCCTTCTGCCGGCCCGTAGTACTCATCCACATGATGCGGATTTGTGAGCTTAATAGGTATCGGGAGTTCAAATTGATCAGCCATTGCGCGCTATCGTTATCAGATGGTGGTGGTTTGACGTGTAAGCAATAGCCTGCTCCATCACGCACATTGTATAATTCTGAGCCGTACCGCCAGCATCCTGCATACTGAAGGGGCGGGGCTGGTATTGGCCCGTTAGTTCGGCGTTGGTTTCCCTGTCGAGTACTTTTACCAGCCGGTAGCCAGGGGGCAAGAGCACGGGGAAAATGCGGTTGCTAGTGCCTGTTTCAAGGACAAATTCCAGCCCGTCCCGTGTTAGTTGAAAGCCCGCCATGGCCCGTACTTGGGCCGTGGTAGTGGGAATGGCTGGGGCGTTTCCGAAGAAAATCCCATAGTGGCCTAGCAGCTGCACTATGTTGGATTCTAAATCCTCATTGGCCGCTTGCGGGGCGTCGGGCTGGCCTATTTCAGCGGGGCGTACATCGGGGGTTCCGGCGGGTTGCACCTGCTTTGCCTCTCCGGCCGCGTGGCTGGCGTGGGCTTGGAACGTGATAGGAGTAAGCGCCCGGCGTACGGTCGTTGTTTGCTGCGTATAGGAGGCGCTACTAGGCTCGCCTAATACTATGCTGCTTCCTTTGCGGATCTCCTGACTGACCAGCGGGCCCGCGTCGCCTTGGTTGAACTGAGAAGTAAGGGTAATAGTCACTAGCTCGCCTACCTCGCCATGCTCCGGTGCCGAAGGGCTTAGGGCAACATTCGCCACCGCATATACTGGCAGTACCGTCGGCTCGCTTAGAGCAAGCTGCAGTATTTTAATGCTGGAAAGGCCGCCAACCTCAGTTCCTTTCAGCAGGCTACCTACGTCATTATGGGCAACTTCACCTTCTGGGTATACCTCCGAACCTGCTCCTAGTGATTCGAGTAGGTCTTCGGCCGTAACTATTTTGTCGCGGTCTGCCGGGTCCGCTTCTTCCTCCCGGATAAGCGGAATTTTATCGGTCTTAAGGACCTTGGTTACGGTCTGAAACTCGGAAGCTTTCCGGCCTGGGAGGAGCATAAGTACGTATTACACGCCCCGAACCTTGCGGCGGCGGCGGCGGGTATTAGGTGAGCAGGTGTCGGTAGAATCAGGCAGTAAGCCCGACGACTTGAGAAATACAGAAAGCCGGCTATACAGGGCTTCGGCCTTGCTATCAATAGCAGCTTGTACTTGGGCGCGTTGCGCTGGCGAGGCGGGAGCGTAACTATTTTTTTCGCTATCAAGCGGAACGGTAATGCCTGCTTTCACCACGTTGATACCGTGCTGATTGAAGAAGCGCGAGTAGCCCGCTTGCACCCAGTAAGGATGCAGGTAATGCACCCATAGGGTGCGTAGCGGCTCGTATACCCATTCCTCCGGATTGGCCTGGGTAGGCGACTCGGGTACGTCCTGCTCTGGCTTAGGAACCAGGGCCCGGTATACCCTTTCGTGCCGGGTGGCATAGGTGCCCGGAAGCGTATCTTCCAGCACAATCTGCCCCCAATCCTTTACCGGCTTTTCTTCTAGCTTATCGATTTGCTCCAGTAGCCCATAGCCCAGCAACGGCAGCAAGTCCAACAGCCGGGCATCGTTCATAAAGGGCTCAATCTGTCCGGCCTCAATGGATTTTGAGAAGGCAACCAGCGCCGGAAAATCACTCAGTTTTGGCTTCATACTTACGCGGCAGGGGTGGCAGGTTCGGCGCCGCCTACGGGCGGGTTGCCATCGGGAGTAAGGCCTACCAAGGCTAGGATTTGCTCCGCACTCATGGAGCTTAGCACCTTCGCGGCAACGATAGGGCTTAGGGTTTGCAGGTTTTCCAGCACCTTGTTAGTAGCTGCAGTAGCCGGGCCGTAATCAGCAAGCGCGCGGATTTCGTCGGTGGTGAGCTTCGCTAGTACTTCTTCAGGCACGAAGCTGATCGGCTTGCGATTCCCTACGCTCAGGTGGGAAACCTCTGGGAACAGGCGGAACAAGGCCCGGAGCAGGCAGCGCTGCAGCGGCGAAAGGTCGTCCTGGGTTAGCTCAACCGCGTTCAATATCTCACGGGCGGCGCCAAGCTGGCCAGCTTTCGCAAAGCCACACAGGATCGGAGGAATACCGATGTTACGGCACACTAGCTCGCCCATGGCCTCGCGCTTCGTGATGAGCGCAGCCATGTTGTTAGTGCCCGTAATAGGCACCCAGACGGGCACCTGCTCTTTCGACTTAGCCGACAGTACTACCAACTTCTTCCGCCCTAAAGGGTTGGTGCCGTTGCCAGTAAATTCCTTGAGCTCGTCGTCGGTGCGCTCCGCTTCAGTTTTGCCTTCCTCGTCTTCGGTGGCCTCGTCTTCTTCGCCCACCATAACCAGCGCGCCATTCGGGAAAAAGCCATTACGCACTTCCTCGTAATCGAACCGGCTGTACTCCGCATCGGCGAGTACGTCCTCTAAGCCCGGCCAATGCGGCGGCAATGGATAGTCCATTTCGCCAGCTTTCGGAATGTAAGCGTAGAGGATTTGCCCGGGCTGGCCAATCTTCGGGCCCTCTGGGTTTTTCTCATCAACGGGCATTGCGGCTCGCTCCAGAATGCCCTTCACTACTTCCTCAGAATCATCAAAGGGTAGATGCTCCGTAGTCTCGCCTGCGTTGAAGCCCTTCTTGCCGAACTTGTGATTTAGCAGGAAAGTACCCTTATCAGTCTTACGAACCGATTGGAAGGGGAGCAGGTATGTTTCGCCCTTGCCACCTTCCGTATTGTACTTCACCAAAAATGCAGCACCATTGAAGTAGCCGCCGGAGCTGCATTCTTCCGCCCACAGGTCGTTAACCGTTTTGCCGGGCTGGCCAGGTACGGGCGTGTCGCCCATAGTGCCCAGCAATTCCTTCTTAAAATCGGGGTGGTTGGGGTCCTTAATGGGAACTGGGAAGCCCATGCCTTCCAAGAAGGCCGAACGCTTTTCCAGGGCCCGGTAACAAGCGCCGGAATCCTGAGCAGCTGCTAGGGCAATTTGCGGTACGTGGTTTCCTTCACCGAAAGCAATGCCCTTGCCGCCCAGCGAACCGATGCCCGCGTCTTTCTGGGCTTTGATGCCAGGCGGTAAAGTAGCGGGGGCTAGGTTCATAAAACCCCGCACAACCGTAGCGGTGCGGGGTTTCGTTGAACGCGGCGCCTTTCCTTGCGGTGCGGCCATGATATTAGGTGTTCTGACTACTTAGAATCGTTACGGTGCTTTTCGATGGCTTCTTTCAGATCGTCCACCTTCAGGTCGTCGCCCGGCTCAGCTTTTAGCTCAGTGCGGTAAACTTCCTGTAGCTCGTCTTTGCGAAGGCCCGACAATGCCACAGGCTTGTCTGCGTCCGGTGCTGCTGCCGAAGCGGGAATAAGCTCAATCACATGGCCGCGACCGTGAGACTTTAGCACTTCCACGTCGGAGTCGACAAAGTTGGCGGCCGTGATATTGCGCGTTTTCGGCGTGTGCACCGTAACAGTTGCGTCTTTGTAAGAGGCCTTAAAGCGGTACTTATTGCTAGTAGCAGCCATAGTTTCAGAGGCTTGAGGTGAGGAGTAGGAGATTACAGTTTGCGCGTCTGATTGCCGTTTTAAGTAGGCTTGCAGGCGGCGCACCATGCGGTCCCGCCGGTTGCACCGCTCTAGGTAGACCTCCCAGTAAACAGCCTGCAGAGTACCCAAGGGGATAGTATCCCCCTGGGCTACTGCATCACGTACCTTTTTTAAGAGGTCCGTGGTTTCCACTATGCTACTAGCGCGTCTAGGTAAGTGGTATTAGCGATGCGGAGCGCATCCGGGTCGGTAACACCCGCTTCTACTGGAGCTTGGAACAGCACCGGCAGGTTTGGCTCGTCGCCCTGCAATTCGAAAACGAGGGTGTTGTCGTCGTCAAGCTTGATGCCTGAACCGCCCTTACCCGTAGCTGCAGCGAGGCCTAGGCTTAAGCCTAGAATTTCGGTCTGCGTGGCGTTGGTGGGCTGGAACACTACCACGTCGTCGGCAATCGCGTAGCTCTCGAGCTGGGTGCGGTCGGTCTGCGTGAAGTGGTAGAAGCGGGCCGTATGCTTGTGCGTCCAAGTATTGTTACCTGTGGCGCCGATTTTCAGATCGTAGTTGATGCCGTTCTGAAACTTGCGGCCGGTAACCTTGTACAGCTTCGCACCAACCTTCAGTGTTACACCGGTTACGGTGCCATCTGAGGCCTTGGCAATAGAGGCAATATCCTTGCGCAGCGTGTAGTAGAAAGTGGCATCAACGCCACCCACTTTTTTAAAGGCTTCGCAAGTAGGGTCGAAATTACCCAGAGTTAGGGGGCAACCGATGGAAGTAGTAGGCATAGCCAGGAAATGCGTTTGTGGTTAGAGAAACTTTCCGGACCAGCTGACATCAACCTCTTGTCATTTCATTGTGAGGAGTGCAGCCGGCCCGGCGAGTTGTTTCGATTCTTGACTAGTAGCCGACTACCGTTACATCGCCATCGGCGTACTGCATGCCGATTTTATAGCGGATCTGAATGTTATTCAGGTCGGTGTTGCGGTCGAACCAAGCGGCCATTACTTGCGAAACTTGGTGCGTGTCGGTGCCTACCTCAAAGCCGCCTTTTACAGTCAGGTAGCCGCGGCGCTTGAAGGTTTCTACTTCTTCCTCGATATCATCATTACGCGAAATGGTAATGCCTTCGAAGGAGATAGTGCCCGTGCCATCAACGAAGTAGTTGAGGGCCTTCTCGCCGGTGGTCGTGTAGTTGCGTAGCGAGGCCGCCAGGTTGTTGTAAAGCGACGTGCTGAGCACGTACAACTTCTCCGAGTTTGGCGTCTTCGCCATGCCGCGGGGCTGGGCCTCGTACAAACCAGGCAGGAAGATGTCGCGGGTATAGTTGGCAGGCAGGGCGCCACCAGGTACTACTACGGCACGCTTGATTTTGTCCGGGTCGTCGTCCTCCAAGCCTACGCCTTTGAGGGCCAACGTCCAGAAACCATCGATAATCGACAAGGTGAGTCGCTTCGAGTAGTCGTCTTTCTGGGCTTCCGTCCAAGTCGACTTGTCGCCAGCGGGGGGCGTCTTGTCGATGGTGGTGTCGCCAAACTGAATCATCATCTGGAAGTCATTCTCCCAGATCTGGATATACATCGTTTTGAGCAGGTCCTCAATCTCGGTGTCTTCCAGGTTGTTAACGTCGTAGCCCTTTTTGCGAGCAAGAGCGGCAATGGTATCGCCGAAGTCCTCTGCGCAAATCTGATCCCAGATTTGGGCGTTTACTACTTCCAGCCACTTTTCGCGGGCAATGATGCGGCCCGAGTTGGTCTTCTCGCCGCAACCCTCGCGCTTGCGAGTAATGTAGCGCTTCATGGCCAGAAGGATAGTCTTCTCGCGAACGACTACATCTTCCCGAACACGGATACCGAGCGAGGCTTCAACATTATCGTTGTTGAATACCTGCTTTACAATTGCCTCGCCAATAGAGCCGGGCTCTTTGCCGGTGTAATTGACTTCTTCTTTGAGTCTGATTTCGATGGGCATAGCCGAGTCGATAGTGTTGAAAAGAGAGAGAAAGAGGTCTGCCTATTCAGCTGCGACCGGTAATGCTTAGATTTTGGTAACCGCGAACAGCGAACCGGAATTTTTGGCCCCGCCTACGCTCTTGTTCACCGTGCCCGTAGCACCGGCCGGAGTCGGGTTGCCAGTAGAGCCGGGCACTGAAGCCAGCTTGTTCTGAGCTAGTTTCAGCTTGTTGTTGACAATGGCGAGCTCGCGCTCTGCATCGGTGGCGCGCTTCTCAGCAGCTTCTAGGGCGGCGTTGTTTTCTACCACGTTGGCAGCCTCAGTTACTGAGGTAATGGCACCGGCTACTACCGTAATCGAGCGGCCATCTGCCAGGGCATAAGTGTCGTCAGCAGCGGCCGTAGTCATGTCGGCATCTGAATACACCATGTCGCCCTGGGCAATGTCATCGCCGGCGGCATCCACGTACACCGTGCCTTTCTCCTCTGCCAGCGTTACCGCAAGGTTCTTCGCTTCGGGAGCGGGAGCTGCGGCCGGGGTGGCAGGTTCGGGGGCGTTGTTTTTGAAAAGGGCCTTAACAGCGTCCACTACTTTGTTGACGATGTTGGTTTCTTCGGCTGGAGTAATAGCCATGTTCTGCGGTTTAATTGGAAGTTTGAGGAAGTTGAGAACCTTCTCCGCTCCGGCCGGAGCGACCAGCACATCGGTAGATTTGGCCGTAGCAAAGCCACTGGCTACCATTTCATCGGCAGTCTGCCAGGCGTTGCTGTTCAAGTAGTTGTTGGCTTGCTCCATCGTGATACCAGCCCGGGCGACGTACACCTCTGCTATCTGCAGCTGGATTTTATCGAGGGAGTCCGCCGCCTCGCGCATGTCGTCGGAGTTAGCGTAGCAGCCTAGGTCGCAAATGGGTTTATGCGTGAAAGCCTGCGAGGCGTGGTCGGCATAGCGCTCATCAGCAGCGAGGAAGATTAGCACCGCAATGGAAGCGGTTAGCCCGTGGCTATAGCTAATGACCTTTACGCCCTGTTTAACCAGGTCGCGTAGGTAGTTGTAGATAGCGTAACCCTCGAAAACCTCTCCACCATAGCACTTCCAAAAGTGCAATTCAACTACCTCTGGGTATTGAGGAGTGAGGGAAGAATCAAAAGCGGCGTAGCCTTCTACTAGGTAACGAATCTCCTGTAGGGTGGTGCCCCAGAAGTCAGAACCGCTACCTATTGATTCTCCGAAATTTACTTTCGCCACCTTCATACAATAAAGGTGGTGTGTGCGTATATTCGGGCTACGGATTTGCCGTGAAATGCGGCACTTACTATACCTTTTTTATATGCCCGACGAAGATAAAGGCCTGCATCCGTTGCGTATCATGGTGCCCACCGAGATATACGAGAAGCTAGAAGCGCAAAAAGAAGACGAGGGGTATACCACGTTACAGAGTTTTATCGCCCCGATTCTATGCGCCGTTGGCCGTGGGGAGATACGGCGCTCCTACCACAGTACTAGTCCCGCCATACAGACTAAGGCAGTCGGCATCTAGATATTCTTAAGGCCACGTATATTGTGCGCCTTATGAAAAAACTATACTTCGTTTCCTTGCTGGCTTGCTTTGCCTGCAATGGCGGATCTTCCCTTACTATGTCTGCCGAACAGCAGGCGGTTACTTCCTTTCTGAAGAAAAACGCAAACGACCCCGAAAGCTATGAGCCCGTTCGGTGGTCTAAGCCCTTGGTGTGGACTCAGGAAGACGAGAATAAATTACAGGTGCCCGCCCTACTTGATTCTTCTAGGCGGATGAAAGAGAAGGAAGCGCTCATGTACGACCTCGCGAAGAATGCAGCTGAGCGGGGTTTCCCGGATGCGAAGAAGTATTCTGCGGAATGGGAGGCCTTCTCGAATAAACGTATTGCTGTACTTAAGGCGGCGAAAGAACTGCAAGAAAAGAAGGACACAACCGCAGTCGGCAAAATCCTGATTCATGCGTTTCGGGCTAAAAACAAAATGGGCGCCCTCGTCTTAGATAGCGCCCAATTTGTGGTGTTTAAGAATGGCCAGGTTAAGGTTATCTAACCCAGCGTAGTCCGTTGCCGAACCAGCGCCCGGCGGCCTTGTGCGTTGTTGATATCCTTTACATCAACTATCACGGGTTGCCGGGCCATGGCCTGGGCTAGCTGATTGTAGTCAATATTCGGGCCGGCGGCGGCGGCACTCGCACGCACTGTGGCACCCCCGTCGCCCGATGCCACTACGCCCACCGGACCGCCAATGGCTAGGCGCTGTGGTTGGAAAATAGGCAAGTAGGAGAGTAGACTTCCGGCCAAGGCCTGTTGGCGCATAGATTCCACTACAGCATGGCCACCGGCGCGGTGCACCTCTTCAGCAGTCCAAACGTGTTCACCGTTTGAGAGCAAGGCCGGGATAGAATCCGATGTGCCACTACCTGGGCCATCAACCCGCCCCCCTTCAGCAAAGCCGGCCGTAATGGCTGCCTTGGCCGTTTCGAAGGCAGCCGTGATAAGGCCCGATAGGATAGCGGCCCGGGTAATGCCAGTAGCACCAAATGTGGCTACACTATCCGGCTGAGCTAACGAAGTAGTTACAGCAGCGGCTTGTTGCGCCAAGACTACTTTTTGCAGCGTATCGAGAAGCAGGATTACCAGCGTTTTACCGAACTCATCAAAATCGGCCGTTTGCTGCGTAAGCAAATCTCCCAGCGCCTGGCCTACGGTGGCAGTAAAGTCTTGGGTTAGGTCGCTAATAACCTGTAGCCGCTCCCGTTCCTTTGCTGTGATACGTGCCACCTGCGCTATTTCTACGTTGGTGCGCTGGGCCGCTAGGTCGGTAGTGTCCTTGTTGAACCGCTTAGCAATCTGAATACGAGCCTCGTATGCAGCCAAATCCTGCAGGTAGGCAGCATCTTGGTACTGTTGTTCTGATAGCGCGCCACTTGCCCGGGCCCGCTCCAGTGCCTGCTGTTGCTCGGTTATAGTTCGTTCGGCGGCATTGCTAGCTTCCTGGAAGCGGGTTTCGTTCGCCTCTCTTTCTGCCTGGGCATTAATGAGCCGTTGCCGGGCCTCATTGTTTTGCTTCTCATCTAAGGCGGCAATCTGCAGTAGGCGTTGCTTTTCAATAAGCTCGCGGCTTATTTCCAATTCTTCACTAGAGCCCACTTGCGCCCGGGCTAATCGAGCATTCAGTGTATCAATATCGGCCTGTAACGCATCCGACTTGCGGCGGCTGGCAAATCCTCTGGCCAGTTCGGCGGCGTCGCTGTTGTACTTCTTTTCGAGGGTTAGCCGGTCCTGATCTGACAGCCCCTTCTGGGTAAGTTCAAGCTGATACGCATTGCTCAGCTTTTGCCGTAAGATATTCTCCTCTTCCTCCGAGTTGGCTTTTACACTACGCAACTGAAGGTCTAACTCCTCACTCTGCGCTTGCAACTGCTTAGCCCGAAACTCTCTTCGCAAATCGGCTATTTCGTCTAACGCCCTTTGCTCAATCTCGCGGCGCTGGCCTCCGGTTATATTGATGGCAGAGGCCTCCGCTTTGGCCGTGGCTTCGATGGCTTTTATACGGGCGTTTAGCTCCGCTTTGCTGCCATCTGCTGCTGCAATAGCCAGCGCTGTATAGTGCCCTTTGGTGTTAGCAAACTCGCGGTCTTGCAGCTCCTTTGCCAACTGGAACCGGTTTGTAATAAGCTCATTCTGCTTACCAGCGGCATCCTCTTGAATGTCTCTCAGCTCATTCTGGGCTTCCTTGAAAGTTTTAAATTCCTCATCGTTGAGTTTTTCCAACCCGCCGCGCTGGTCAGCTTCGGCTTTGAGTAGAGCAATCTTGCGCTGCGCTAATTCACTAAGGGTCTTCTCGCGCCGTAGCTCAGTAGCATACGCTAGCTCGTTCGCCTGTTGCCGCTTTTCAATGCTGTTACGCTCATTGTCGCGTACGTTTTTAGCCCTCTCAACCTCATTGAGTAGCTTCTTATTCGTGTCGATATTGCGCAGCGTATCCCGCTCCAGCTTCTGGCGTTCGATGCTCAGGTCTTTAGCTAGCACTATCTCGCGGGAGATTTCGTCGCCAATACCCGACATAGCCGCTTTGGCCGAAGCAGCTGCTCCGGAGAAGTTGCCATCAAACAGTTGCTTGATAGCGCGGCCTGCCAACCCTACGCGGTCAATCAAGACATTGAACGTGGCGCTAACTTGCGCCATCACGTTGTCTAGTAGCTGCGTGCCCTCCCTGGTCTTGGTGAGGTAAGTTGCCAGCGAGCCCAGTACGACGACAAAGGCACCCAACCCAGTTGCGAGAAGGGCAAGCTTCAGGGCACCGAGTAGCGTAATTTCCCCGGCCGTAGCAGCCTTGGCAATATTCACTATCTGGGTAAACCGTTCCTTTACCGTATTGTAGCGGGCGGTAGCGCCGGAGAAAACATCGGTAGAACTCGCCGCATCTTTCAGCGCAGAGCCTACGGTCTTAGCTTCCTTCGGAATTTCCTCAAGCTGCTTTTCTAGGCCCGCAACCTTGAAGCCGATACGGGTATAGGCCTCGCTGGAATCTTCCAGCTGCTCCTGTTCCGCTTCTAGCTTGACAACCTCTTGAATTACCGGCCGGATGGCGTCGCCATAGCTTTTCAGCTTTGCCTGGGTTTGCTCGAACGAGAGGCCCGCTTTCGCGCCGGCTTCCTGTGCAGCTTTTTGCACAAACCCTATTTGGGTTGTAATCTTCTTGTACTCGTCTGAGCCCTCGCCGACCTGCTTCTGCTGTTCTTCCAGCTTCACCAGTTGCTGAATAACGGCGGTAATATCTTTACCGATAACCCCGTAATTGCCGACCTGGCGCCGGAAGTCTCCTACATTAACCCCGGCCGCGAGTAGGGCCTCATTCGTTTCCTTTAGTTCTGCAGTAAGGGCTTTGCCGGCCTCCGTGTTGAGTCGGTTTTCCTTGCCCATGGCGTTGTATTGCGCCGTAAGCTGAGCTGACTTAGCCTTCAGGGCATCTACACTACCTTCCTCCGCTTCGTTGGCTTTACGAGCAATTTCAGCCGCCTTTGCCGCCTCGGTGCGCTCTCGCTTCGTGGCAGCAATGGAAGCCGTAAGGTTGTCTTGCTGCGTTTTCAGCACGCCGCCTTTATCGGCACTGGCTTTCTCCTCATCACTGAGCGCCGCATACGCCGCTTTGCTGGCTTTCAACTGTTGCTGCATCTGCTCCAAGCTCCCAGCCTGGGCTTGGTTGGCGCGCACCTGGGCCGCGTTGGCCTCATTTAGTATTTTCTGCTCCTTAACCAGAGCATCGGCCTGAGCCTTTAGGCGCACCTGAGCGGCGGCCAACTCATCCGAAGACATACGGCCTTCCTGAAAAGCCTTTTTCATATCAACCGCCGCCTGCCGGTTGGCGTTGAGGTCTTTTTGAATGGCTATAAGGCGTTGATCATTGTAATTAATGTCAACTTCTAAGATTATTTTTTCAGCCATCGGAGCTAGTGATTGTCTTCGTTGAAGCGGTACTCGTTATTTTCCAGAAGCATAGCCTGGTCGTTCTCCGTAATCCGCACGTATTGGTCGCCTGTGGTTGGAATGGACACTTCAGCGGCCGGAATGTTGGTTGTATTCAAGCTGACGAGGGTACATGGCACGGGGGCGGTTTGGCCTGGCGTGTACTGGTCAATCAGATTGAGGTAGTAATCGCCTATTAGGGCCCCGTAACCTGGCCAATGCGGAATATTCAGGCGCACCGGCAGGGTAAAATCCAGTTGCGCAATGTCGGCGGCATTCAGGTGCACATCTACTTCTACAATGTGCACTCGTCGTAGCACCCGGCCCAAGGTCAGGAAGTAGGCTGGGAGTAAATCCTCGCCAAAGTCTAGGCCTAGGAATGTGACGCCAGCAGTGGGCGTAAAACCTGCATCGTTGTTGCCGTTGCCTACCCGTACATTCGGTATGGCGGGCTGGTCTAGATACAACACAGAGAAGTATGGCGCATCTCCCTCGCCTTGAAATAGCTCGGACTCTTTTGCTACTCGCCAATATGCGGGGTTAGTACCCGGCCGGGCGTTGATTGAGCCTAGAGTGTCTTTCGACTGCCAATAGCGGCCCCTGTCCAGTACGAAGTAATCAAGCGGGTACGTCGTATTAGGCCGCCATAGCTCAAAGTTTGAACCTTGTGCCTGCGTGAAGCGAGGAACATAAGGCAAGGTAGATGCTCGCCGTAATGCGGGGCCATCCTGTAGCGCAGCAAACGGGGCTACGTACGCCTCTTTTCCCTCTGCGATGGTAGTATCAAGCGAATAGGGAAGCATACCCTCGCCTTGGTAGTCGGGTTTGTCGAGCAACTCATAGGCCCCGGGCGCTTCTTCGTAACGGAAGTAATTCTTCTGTCCGATGGAGTCGAGCCGGAACTTTTGCCGGGGGCGTAAGGTGCGGTCAACCTTGCTGCTCCAGTCCTGTACCCGGCCGGCGGCTAGGTTGCGGTTTACATCTGCAAGTAGATCCGCCCGAATGAGGCGCTGCTCCTGGTCGGTCTGGAATAGTACGCCGAACTGGTTGGCCAATAGCTTAAGAAACTCGCCGCGGCTAATATCGGGCAAGCTCGCGTCTAGATGCACCGGGCTATTGTCGTAGGCCCTGGCCAGCGGCGTAACCACTAGGCGCGCGCCGGCGGCAATGCTGGCCTGCATGCGGTTTTCGGTGGTAAGCTGTACTATAATTTCCCCGCTGCCACTTACGCGACTGAAGGTGGTATCAATCTTAATCCGGCGTGTTTGTGGGGTTATGCCGCTATTCCATTGCCCCTCAAAGATTGGCTCATCATGGAAGTTCAAATTGTTTTCAGCTACTAGCAATCCGACCTTCTGCGTACCGGCATACGACCCCCCGGTGCCTTGGTACGTCACATCGAATACCAGTTGCACGCGGTAATCGGCTACCTCCGCCGGCAACCGGTAAAACGAGCCGCCGCCCATCTTCGGGTATAAGTGCAATCCTTCATCCTTCACAGCTTCCGGGAAGGCCAGCGTTAGGACCGTGGTAGTACCGGTGCTGGAGATGGTTTGCGCGGCGGTGCTCTTAGCTTCTAGCGTGTGAAACTTCAAATATTCTTCTCGCCGACGTGGGCCCACTTCGCCGCCTAGCAATTGGTGGCGCTGGAAGCGGTCTTCTGCTAAGAGGGAGCCCGTTAGCGTATACCCTGGCAGGGCATCGGCAACGATGCGCTCTAGTAGCATCCGGCTAAATACGGCGGGGCTTAGCTCGGAGTAGTGCACTACGGCAGTGCTGGGCGTAGGATACCGCTTGGTAAGGCGCCCATCATCAACCAGCGGATACGTGTAGGCTGCTGTGGGCGTGTTGGCTTGGGCTAACTGAACTGCCGAGAGGGAGAAGAAGTGGTCGTAGTCGGATAAGTCTAGGCCTCGCAAGGGCTTGTCGCCTACAGCGGCAAAGAGGGCTCCGGCCGAAGTGGTGAGGGTAATATCGTATCCATCGGCGGCCTGCTCCAGTAGTGCATGCCCCTGCAAAATCAGCACATCGTTGTAACGCAGTACCGCCGGAAGTAGCCGGTAGGGGCTGGTTGTGTCGGAATCGTAGGCGTGAGGCACTCCCAGCACCTGCAGGTTCCGGTTGGTCAGAGGCAAGACGAACGACTCGGAGAAGCCCGCTTCCCGCGTTTCGAAGTTATTCAGATCGAATACACGGTAGCTGAGGGCGACTTCCGCTCCATCGGGCAAATCAACCAAGAAGCCATCAAGGGTCAGTGTCAGCATCAGAGCAGGGCAATGGTTAAAACTAAAGCCCACAATAGAGCCCAGACTACGGCGAACAGAGCAACTAAAACTCTAATCATTATGCGCTTACCTGCCATCTTATTGCGTCTGAATAAGTAGGGGAGAGTAAGCTACCGTGAAGTCTACCACGTAGATTTTATCCAGCACCTGGTAGTCGCGGAAGCTGCCGGGCTGCACCTTTAATGGCACGTATTGACCAGTCGGCAGGCGCTCGTATACTTGGATGCTGGAGCGAATGCCGCGCAAAATGGCGGCCTGTGTAGCGGTCAAGCGGTCGGAATACACATTCATGGTGCGGCGCACCGGGCCGCGGCTGGCGTAGCGCTCTGTTCCGGTTTCGTCCGTGTAGCCTGTGCCATCGGCAACGTCGGTGCCGTGCTCATGCTTGCCCCGAAACAGGCCCCAATCCCAACCCCCGAACCGATTCAGCCAAACGAATTGCCGGTAAAATTGCGGGCATGGCCACTCGGTGGCCGATTCGGGAATGTTGCTTTCTGCCACAACCCGGGCGGGGCTTAGGCTAATCGTATTCTCGAACCGGGCGAAGTCTTCGGGCACGTTGGCATAGGCCACCCGGGAAAGCTTGCGCTGGCCTACGGGCAACCGCTCCGCCGCATTGAGCACCCGTAGGTCGCCCGTGCCGCCAATAGGGGTGCCTGTAGCTCCGGTATAGGCGGGCTGCAGTCCCCAGTTTGCGCGATAAAACAGAACGAGGGCCGCATCGGGCCCGCTTTCCACCGGCGCACTAATGGTAAAATGCGCTTTCAGATACTCCGACAGGTTGATGCTCAGCAGCTGACCAGCCGTGCCACTGCGAACCAAGCGTACCAGAGTTGACCATGTAGCGCCGTAGTCGTGACTTACTTGTGCCACGAAAAGCATATCCGCTTCACCGACTACAGTAGCTGGCATGCGGCACCCTATGATCACTGGCAGATGCACCGGCGTAAAATCCGCGGGCATCAACTCCGGGGCTTCCTGTGGTGGCACTTCGGGTTCAACCGGATCGCCAATGCTGTACTCTACAAAAGCCGAGCAATTATCGGAATCGGTGAAGGTGAGCCTATAGCTTCCCTGCGGCACTTGGTTAATGACTACCGTTTGCCCGCTGGTATAAATCGGCGCTAGCTGTACAACCTCGTTGTTAGAGGAAAGCGCAGTAATTGCCCCGCGGAAGGTATCCGCGCTAGTTGTAACCTTTACTGATACCGTGCCCTTGGTTTCGGGGGCTATGGGCTGGGATACTGCTAGGTCACTAGTGGCAATGTCGCACACTAGGTGGCAGTCAACCGTAAAGCTCCGCTGGGTAGATGCCCCGGCGTGGTCGGTGGCGTAGATGGTATAGCTACCATTTGGCAGCGCCGTTGCCTGGAAGGATTCATCAGCACCAATAGCCCCGCCCGAGTCAATATCCTCGTTAGCTTCGTTAACTATCGAATATTGAACGTTGGTATTGTTGTTGGCGTCGGCGTCCGAAGTGGTACGTAAGGTAAACGGCTGTACCCCACCATCGGCTTTACAGCTGGCGGCGCCTAAAATGATGGTAACGGTTCCTAGTGCGGGCATAGCCCGAAGGTGCTAGGTTGCGTCGCGCTGGGTATGAATCCGCCACGAAACACGGCAGGTATTTACAGGCGCAAGCGGAGTCCTTCGGGGCTGGCCATCTCACGTAGGGCGCCCGCGGTGCGTTCTACCAAGGCCGGGCCTAGGCGCTTCTTCAGTTGCTGCAGCGCTACGCTTCCTGTGGCTTTCGAGAGGATGCCCGAAGGCTGGGCTGCCTTGTGCAAGATGGTGCCTTCCTGCGCAATCTTTCGGCCTATCAGGTAGGCAATGCTCTTAACCTTGCGCTGGGTCTTGGCATCGGTACCGGTTATCTTGAATTTACGCCGTACCCATGTGCGCAGCGAGGCCACATTCGGAAACTTGCCGGGCCCGCGGCCATACTCCAGATGATAGCTGTAATCAATGCCAGCAATAACGAGCGTAAGCCCACTCTCGCGGCCAATGATGTAGTAGCGCAGCGAGCGGGCAGCCCGACCTGACGCATTCATCGGCCCGTAGCCCGCTACATTTTTGGTGAGAATATCCTTCCGGATGGTTTCGACCGCTTCTTGCCCGAACGCATCAAGTTGCTGAAACACCAGGGGAGCTAATACGCCAGCCATTAGCAGGTAGCCAGCGCGGGCACGGCAATGGTGAAGGCAACGGAGATGCCGGTAAGCATGGCCTGTTGTGCATTACGCACTTCCTCGCTGCGAACTTCCGTAATCTCAACCAGGGGGTGCCTATCGAGCTCACTCATAAATTTATCCTTCAGGCGGCGCATCTCCGCTACGCCAGCATTCAAGCCCGGCCGGTCGTCGCCTAGGCCTTCTACACTCGTCAGAAAGGAGATGGCCGCGTCGTAGCGCTCGACTCTATCCGTACCGGGTTTTTCGGAAGCAGTGAGCGGATAGAGCTGTATTTGCGGAGTAGGCAAATTGTCGTCAAGTGTGGCCTGGGCATTCGTGCCGTACGTGAACGAGCCGACGGGCGCCCCGTCCTTCAGTACGGCACCGATGCCACCGTCAGCACTCTGCCCACCAAGGGCACGAAAGGCAGTAGCCTGTAGAAGATCGGGCGCGGTCTGGTTCATTGGTTCTTGCCTGTAATGATGTGAGCGGGGGTGTATAAAAAAGCCAGGTGGTTGTACTCTTTCAGCCACGTATCAGGAATCGGCCGGCCTACCTCGATATACCTAGCCATGGCGGCCTTGATATCCTCCAAGCGTTGCAGGTTCACCTGAGCAATCCAGACTGCTTTAGGAGTCAAGCCAAGGGGCGGGCGCTGTTCCTGGCCTTCGGGCACTACTGGCATAGCTATACAGGTCATTGCTGTTTGGTTTTTCTGAGGTCCCGTAGGGCTTGCTGAAACTCGTAACTATCCCGCTCATGGAGCAGATGGGTTGCTACGGTATCATAAGGCCACTGTGCCACCACATCGGGCGACGTATGATAGTCCTGAGCTACGCGCTTGAGCACGTTGAAGTAGTTGTACTTATCAAATCGCTCATTGCCGGCCGCGCGGTGGTCTTGCCCTTCCGGGGTTTCATCGGGCTCGCCTAGTCGCTGGTAGATATGCTGTAGCCGTTTGACTTCTGCCAGGCAGTGCTTCACCGCGGGGTATGTTTCCGAGATAGGATAGCCTAGGCAGACTTCACCGCGACGGGCGGCCCGCTCCATGTTGAACTGGCCACTTCCCGAAAGCTCCTGTTTGCGTTGCACGAAGACGCCGTACACACTCGCAAAGCAATCGGCGAGGCTGTTCTCCCGAAGCAGGCGGAAGATGGTATCAACCTGTAGGTAGGTTTCCTGTCCCAGATCCGCCGGATAGGGGAGTCCTTCTTCCGTGGGCGGTTCCTCTGACAGAAAGAACACCGGCGAGAGCATGGCGTCGTTATCCTGAACCGAACGGCCAATAAAGACGCGCTCCACATCTTCGAACGTGATAGCATGCCGGTCGGTCTTAGCCAGCTCGCACCATTGCCGCGTGGTTACCTCCCGCCAATTGGTAGGCAGCACGAAAGGGCCGGTGCTATCTACGAATCGGATCATGCCGCCTCTGTATCAATTGACTCGACAATCTCTCCCTTTATCAGAAGGGTAAGCAAGATGCGGTCGGCAGCCCTGTTGTGCATGTTGATTGCCGTAGTCCGGTGCGTAATCTCCTGTATGATGAGGCCAGGATCATTCGCCATTGCCTTGTCTACCTGCTCCTGGAAAGCATCCGACACGTTAGCCGCTTCGCACACAGTTGAGGCAAATAGGAAAGTTGGGGTAACGGTCTGAGATGAGGAGGCGAGGATGATTCCAGTATTGTTATTCATGTGACTTTGCTAATTTGATATAGCACGAATGTACGAAATTTAACTGTGTAGTATCTACAGAGTTAACGCCACTTTTTGACCTTTGCCCGGGTGGCTTTGGGTTGCGGGTTCTGTAGCCGGGCCTGGGCTACATAGCGCACTGCATCAATGGCATGGTTGAACGTATCGATGGGCTCATTCGTGGTTTTGCCGGTTGTCTTATCAACCTTCCATTTGTACCGGTCTAACTCTTTTTTCAGCGATACACAGGAGGGTAACAGGTTGAGGTTGTAGCGCTTCAGTACATCGATACCCGCATTCACGCTGCCGGGGCCTTTCTGGGCTCCCTCAATCGGTAGGCCTAGGCGCTTTAGCTCCTCAATGCTCTTGGGTTCTGAGCTATCGGCAACGATGCTCCAGCGCTTAGCGGGCCGCTCGTCAGTCAGCAGCTTGTAGATATCATCATTGGTGAGGCCAGGGTCGTAGAGGATTTCATCGATGTATAGCTCGCCACCACTGAGGTATAGGTCGTGGGCACTGGTCGGGTCGTTAGTAAAGCCGAAGTCTAAGCCAGTGCCTAGGTACTTAGCGCCTTCGGGAAGCTGCAGCGCCTTAAATACTTTCTGGAAGACGAGGCCCTCAATCTTGCCAGTGAGCCCCCGAGCATACACCTTCCATAGTTCCTCATCTTCATTCCGAATGTCCTCAATCTCTTGGTGCTGCTCCGGCGTAAGCCACAGGTTATGCCGGTGGTCGGAGATGATGAGGCGGGTGTTGGCCTGTCCGATAACCTTCTCATGGGCCCAAAACTCCGCCGTAGGGTTATAGTCCAGTATAACCTTGAAGCGAGTCCGGCGGGCTACCTGCCAGTATATCTTATACCCTATGCCGTTGGCCTCATTGAAGAAGGCCACGTCGCGCTTACCGTTCTTCGCGCTCTGCTCAGTCTCGTACGAGGTAAACTCAATGATGCTGCCATTCTTGAAGTAGATAATGCGCTCGGTTTTATTCCAGCTGGCGATGTAGTACTCCAACTCCGGCGTAAGGGCATAGATGGTTTCCGCGTCCCGGTAGGCACCTTTCTTAAGGTTAGGGATACTTTCACCAATAACGGTAATCACGAAGCGCTTCCGGGTTATAGCCCAGAAGTACAGCAGCTGCATAATGGAGTACGTCTTGCCGCTACTAGTGCCGCCCTGGTTTACTAGCGTCTTCTCCGGGGCATTCAGGTTTTCCAGGTAAAGGGGGCCCGCGTCAAACATTACAAGTCGACTTCCTTCTCGGAGTTACTGAGTGGTGGCGCGCCGGTGTATACCTTGATCTCTGGCATAACCTTCGGGGCCGACTGCTCATTGTCTTTCTCGTATTTGCCGTGCATTCTCAGGATATCGCGTAGCGCTGCATCTGCGGGATACATCTCCACTTTGGGTCCGAACTCAGTCCAAGAAAAGGCCTTTATCCGGCCTAGGTCGTTGGTCTTTGCCAGCGCTACCATGTCTACTTGCACTGCTTCATACTCTTCCGGCGGCCCGTCAATGTCGCGGGTAGCCTCCGGGTTTTCCGATAGCTCACACTCAAAGCGAATAATCTGCAACTGCAGCCGCTTATGCACCCGGTTGCGCTCGGCTTGATACTCCTTCAATTCGTCGCCCTGCAACTGCAGCACTTCAAGCGAGCGGGTGGTGTACTTCTTCTCGAAAGCTAGTTCAGCTTCTAGTTGGTCTATTGCCTCTCCCAGTGGCTGCTGAATAGTTGGCCGGCGGGTCCTGGTTTCGACCTTCAGATAGTCGTTAAGGCGGGTTTTAGCTATATCTCCAATGTGTTTAACAGCCTCGTCTGCTGTCATGGCCAGCGTTTTTAAGCGCTCATCAACCGCATTGCGAATGTCAATATTTGTCAATAACCAACTACCCATCTGCCGGGCGGTTTTTGCTGAGAAGCCAGCGCGTATGGCGGCCTGGGTCGCGTTACAATCGACGGGGTACTCCTCAATAAACCGTTTCCGTTTATCGGTGAAGTCGGGCGCGTTTTGTTCTTCGCTGTTGGGGGTATCCATAAGCAGCAAGATGCTACCAGCGCCAACGCTACGCAGGATTTGGCCCTATTTTGCGGCAAGTATTTCGCGGGCTTCTTGTAGTTTTATATCCTATGGAAGTCTTCGGCCCTAAGTACATCGGTCATACCTTAGACCTGCGCACCATTCGCGCTTTTATCTTGGATCTCGAGCTCAACGAAGCCGACACGCTCCTACTTCATCCAGACAACTACGATAGCCTGGTCTTGGAGTACCGCGACATGTACCGCGAGCCGATGCCACAGCCATTCTATGTCTTGGGGGTATACATTGATGAGGCCGACGCTAATGCCATCGGGCCGCTTCGGGTACCGAAGGATAGGGTAGTAGTCCTGTATGATGATACCCGGCCGCATCGGGTCGAGTTGGCCAGGGCGGACACCACACTAGGAGATGATGGCCGCACGCTCTACCGGTGCACCGAATGTGGTGGCTTTGTGACGCCGGATGGCTTACCTATTACGGGTTCACTACGAAAGCAGTATATCAACTGGGTGAAGACACGCGAAGACCCCTCCACGGTTCGCACGGTTGGGGAGTGCTGCGTGAAGGGGTAAAGCTAGGCCGCGTTAGCCAGCGGAAACAAGTCCGGCGCGGGGGCTGGAAGGTCGGCGCCTTTATTCATGTTGCACCGATAGCAGAGGCATTGCAGGTTTGCCCGATGGTTGCCGCCGCCTAGGCTTAGGGGTATTATATGGTCAACTGTTAGCCGGAACTTGGTTCGGCACGTTCGGCAGCGTCGTTCCTCGCGGAGCACCTGAGCCTTAAGCGCCTGCCATTCAGGGCAATTCTCATCAGGTCGGGGCGTGGGGTCGGGAAGTAGCCTTGGGCCTTCGCGAATCCGGCGCTTGCGTCTTTTTTTAGCACGCCCCGCTTTGCTAAGTTTTTTAGTTGGAGGCTGCTTGTACTTTGCATTGAATTTCATAAATAGGTGGGCTCAATTATGACAAATCTGTACTAATACTTTTTCGCCCTATGCTTACCCCGCCGTACCCCGGTCCCTCTACAATTACCGATGCCGCCGGTCGACCCGTTGGTCCGAATACTTGGTTTTACTTTCACCGGTGGCCGTATCCGGCGAAACTAGGACCAGACACCACCGGGCTGTCTTCGTGCTTTCTATGGCGCCTAGAAGAGACGAAATCGGGTAAGTACATGCTCGTCGCCTACGGGGAGAATAAGCGGCTGCGGTTCACCCATAAGCGTAGCCGGGAGCTAATCTCGTTTTGCCCCTCCGTTCATATGCTGCTCCAAGATTACCCCTTGGAGTGGAGCCGTTGGCTTGCGTCGGGAGTAGGGGTGTACCTGACTGATTCAGGCCTTGATATAATGCTACACACGCAGCTCAAGCAAGGCCGGGGAAGTACTACCCTAGATTGGCGAGGTATGCGAAAGCCATACACCCGCGAGGAAATCAGTTGGTGGCTGATGGAAACTTTATACGTTGCCCTGCACTACCGCAAGGCTGTGAAAACTGAAGACCGCGAGGGAGAGGAGATGGTACGCCAAGCCGTGCTTAAGTTCATCAAGACCATGGAGCGGCGCGAGGCCGCCGGCCGGCCCAGCATACCACCGAAGCGGGAGCGGTCGGCCTAGGCCGCCATCTCCAGTGCTGGCTTTTTCGGCTCGCGGAAAAGGCCCCCGGTATTTACACCTGATAGAGCTGCGTATAGCTCGGGGGTTGGCCGCAACTGTGGGTTGTTTATAGCCCACCGGCGAAGCGCGCCCATGCCCTTTTCTACATGCCTGTGAACGAGCTCCCTAGTTATACCTAGCACTTCGGCGGCCTGGGTCTGAGTGAGGCCGTGGAAGTAAGTTAAAATGATAGAAGACCGTTGCCCTAGTGGCAAGCGCAGTACTGCCTTGGTAACTTCCGCAAGAACGTGGCTGGCCTGCTCATGGCTTATCCCATACTCAGGTTCATCTATGCTATCGGATTCGGCTACTGTGAGAAGCATGAAGGGGTCTTCGTCGTACCCGGGCTCGCTGGGGTTCTGCTTCTTGATAGTGTGAACCGCTGTGCGAAGATGGATACGGTAAGCCCAAGCCAACAGGGCGCCGGCACCGAGGGTTTCCCCTTGCTCGGCACCGGCGGGGTTGTAGCGACGTTTACGAAACAAGGTCAGCAACAGGGCCAAACTATCCTGCACCAGATCATTGCGCTTATCCGGGCATGACACAAACAGTCGGCGAAAACTGTAGGAGGTCAAGCTTTGACGGAGCTTGTCGAGGACCGGTCCTAAGTGCCGTTCGTCGCCTGAATCATAATAGGCGAAGACGGCGGCTGTTAGGGGGCAGGCTTGTACGGTTACGTCCTGTTCCATGATCTTACTTGAAGAAACGTATTCTGTTTTCGTGGTTGGTTTTGTAGTTGTAAAGGGTCTCCAGCATCTCCAAGTACTGCTTATGATTGACGCACCGAACTACGGAGTTCGGTTGTAGCGCAATCTTGTGCAGAAACACTTCCTGCTTAAACCCCTCCACGTAAAGCACGCAGTGATTGATGGCTCGGACGAACCGAGTTTCGTAGCCGTATTCGAACTTGGTTATCTGGAGTATCTTCTCCAGAAACTCGGCTACCTCAATAGCACGGAGGTAGTACCCACCCTGAAAATTGCCTGCTCTAAAGTCAACGTGCTTATTGCTATCGTTGCCCGATACCAGCTCTTGGGCGGTTGACAGGGAGAACTTCGGATGATGCTTAATAAAGCGGCTTAGCTCGATATAAGGGGCCTTGCCTTTTACCGTCCAATAGTTGAGGTAGTCGGCACCTTTCCAGTTCTTATTATTCGCGTTGAGGATAGCAATATCCTCCTCTTTAAGCTCCTCCGTAATACGGTAGTAGATTGGCACTCCGAGTAGCCGGGCAGCTTCCAGGCGGTGCTGGCCATCAATTACTTCGAAGTCTTTGGTTACATCGATTGGTTTGATGTGCAACCAGTTGCGGACCTTGATAGCCGCCGCGAGCTTATGAGCATGGGTGTTATCAACCTCCCGGTTCGCCGTAATGGTTTTGAACTGGTCGTAGTTGGTCGTATGGAAAACGGCACCAGTAGGGAGGGGCTCAGTGCTAATTTCCTCCGGTTGCTGGGCTGCTTCAATATCAGCGCTGTCCTTAATGACTGCGAGTGTTACTTCTTCGTTTAGCGACTCGAAGAATGATTTTCCAGAGGCTTCCATTGCTTTATGGTTGAAAAGTGAATTAAAGATTGAGTGCGGCCCTTGGCTTTCAAGGGGTTCTAAAATGTATTTGCCGTATTCTCTGACTTGATTTTAAGCCGCGCAACCTGGGAAGCCGATTAAGTGGGCGTCGCCTAAGTCTACATCTAGGATGCGCTGGAGCAGCTGGCGTAACTCCTCGTAATGCTCGGCCGTGGTGGCGAAGGCCTCCAATGCCGCCGCATGGTTACAGGCATTTAGCACCTGGTTGAAATAGGCTACTATAGAGCGGTTGCGTATGTCTTCATTGATCTCCGCCTCTATTTCATCGGCCAGGGTCTGCTTTACCATGTTGCCGTTTTCATCCGGCCGATAGGTGGGTAACTCGTGCCCCGTGGCCTCGCGCATCCCCTTGAACACGTCGAACTTCGTGGCCTCCAAAACGTGCATAGAGAAGGTGGCGAAGTCCTCCGCATTGCTTGATCCTATATGCTCACCTCGCCAAGAGGCACCAGAGAAGTATTCCCTCAGATCGTTCTTAAAGTGGTATTCATCGAGGGTCTTCTCATCTTCTTTGAAGACTACCCGCCACTTCTGCTCGCCCGCTTCATCTAGGCCATCCTCTGCCCAGTCGTCGTCTTCACCGCCACCAAATTCTTCTAGGCTAGCCATGCGCTTTTCAATGGCGTAGCGCTTAAGGTCCCCTTCGCAGGTATCCAGCAGTTGAATTAGGCATCCTAGGGCGCTGGTAACGTCGTTATGTATACCTCTCAATGCCTCGCCTAGAATGACCATGTGGTAGAAGCGGGGCATGCAGTAATTGAAGGTTTGCTCGAACTCAGTGGTTTGCTCCGGCTGGGTGGCCTGCTTCATAAGGCTGATATACTCGCCCATGGAATACATCGGGGTTACTACTGTTTCTATGGTGTGAAGCTTGCCCATGTACGCATTGAAAAGCTTGGCGAGGTTGTCTTCTGCCTCGATTCGATTCATTATGTGAAAGCGCATGATGCTAAAATGATATAGGTGAAAAGCTTGAAATTTGGCAAAGGGGTTCCCTTTCGGAGAAGTAGTCGGTTTTTTTAGACCACTTCTCCGTTTGGGTTTTATCAAGAAATGAGGGGGTGTTAACCTACCGGGCCGAAGTCGCCATGGTCGGTGTGGTAGCCGGGAATTTCATCGGCCATTGATTCGCGACCAGCTGCCCACGCTTCGTAAGCTGCAGCGGTGCGGTAGTGCATATACTTGCCAGTGGGGTACGTTTCCAAGGGCATATCCCGCTTCCGGGCCCACGCTTCGAAGATGGCTTTGGTATTGCTCTGTGAAGCGTTACGGTTCATCAGTGCCTCCGCTTCTGCTTCGGGGGTGGCATACTGAGTAGGGCGGGGTTTGCGTAGCTCGTCACGAAGCCCACGCAAGTACCGGGCGAAGCCATCCAGCGTCAGGAAGGTTAGCTGAGCGCGGGCTACCAGGTATTCTTGGTGCTGAGCATCTGACTCATACTCGCCCATAGGGCACCCCTTCAAATGATCGGGCAATAGGTCGGCTTCTACTGTATTGATTACTGCCTCCGAAAGACAATACACTGTCCAGCCTAGGTTACTCAGAATGCGGAGCGTGAACTTCAACGACTGTAAGGTGGCAGGGTCCGACCAGTCGCGGTGCTTTTCCTGAACTAATAAGGCAATCTTGTTATGCGGATCAGCAAAGGATACGAGATAGGAGAGCACCGGGAACTTGTGATACATGGCCACGCCAGCACCCCGAAGCGCATTCTCTACCGAGTAAGAATTTTCTGGCCACTCGTACTCATAACCCAGCGCGAAGATTTTCAGCGTGCTCCGCTTCATCTCCAGAATAGCGGGCATACGCCGGGTATACTCCTCTATTATTTGCTGCTCTATCGATTCCACTTTCCCTCGCGGGGCGTGTTGCTCCGGTTCAGGCCCATTCCATCCGTAGGGCTTGATAATGTTAATGCGGTGTAATTCCATATATAGAGGGTGTAAAAGGTGTAAAAAGACACGTCTGGTAAAACCCGGAATTTCCGGTTTTATGAAAGTATGCTTTCGTACGTTTATGGCGGGCGGGGCTTCATAACTATTATTTGCGTATGGTTAGGCGGCCGTGGGCAGGGTGCCAAGGTTCGGGAGGCGGTCGGTGCGAATCAGCTTGATGCAGTCCGATAGCTCCCCGCTCTGTAGCCGCGGCCCGTCTATGTACTGGGAGTGCTGCAGCAAATGCAGGTAGGTAAGCATGGCTTGCTCCCAAGCGGCTAGCGCAGCCTCGACTAGTGGGTCAACTGTAGCGCGAGCTTCCTGAATTTCAGGGAGCAACAGCAGATATATTTCGTCGTTTTCCTGGGTGAAGAATAGATCGGGGCCCAGCTGATGCCGGTCGCGCCACGTTGCCAGTACTTCCTTCACGATAGGCTCAGAATCTTTCACTGCATGCCAGGCAGACCGCAAGGCCATTACGGCGGCATCCATGCTGGCCAGGAGCTTCTGCCACTCGCCAGCATTTGCCCAGCCACCATCTACGTGAGGATTGGCACCGGCAGGCCGGGTGCGCTGCAGTACCAGTTGCTGTATGCGCTTAATAGATTCGGCCGTGTCACGTAGCCGGCGGCGGAGGGAGCGGGCCATAGTGCGGCCGCGGTATAAGGGTTCAGCGGCAAGTTGTTGCCGGGCTAGCTCGCGGAGCTGCGGAGGTACGGGAGGTAGGTTCATGGCTTGCGGAACCAGTTATAAGCTTTAGGCCAAAACCAAGTGATGATCACCGACCCGAAGGAATACCAACCCGTCGCTACGGGGGTATATAAGCCGATTATGTGAAGCACCCCTGCCATGGCGAACGAACAGAGAAAGACAAAGCAGAACTCTTTCTTAAATCCTTCCATGGCCTAGTCTACCGGTTCGCCGGCATCGCTAAACTCGCTGGGTGTTGAGGTGCGCAGAGCTATCTTGCGCGGGCCGAAATGCTCAGCAGCAGGGGCGGGGGTGGGCACTGTTACCGGAGGGGTGAAGCTGGCATCTTCCAGGTCAAAGTACCGGCCGTTCTTCATCGTTGAGCCTACCGTTACTTCTTTCAGCGGCCCGTTGCGGTGCTTCGCGAAAATCACATCGGTAGTGTCTGCTACCGAGTCGCCTACTTCATCTTCCTTCACCCCATAGTATTCGGCCCGATACAGGAAGACTACCACATCGGCGTCTTGCTCAATGGAGCCCGACTCGCGTAGGTCGGACAGCATCGGCTTCTTTTCACCGCCCCGGGTTTCAACGGCCCGCGAGAGCTGCGACAACGCCAGCACAGGTACGTTCAATTCTTTCGCGGTTAGCTTGAGCCCGCGGCTAATGGCGGCTATTTCCTGTTCCCGAGTGCCTTTGCCGGGGGCGGTCATTAGCTGCAGATAGTCGACTATAATCCATTGGATATTATGCTCAGCTTTCAACTTGGCAGCGTGGGCCCGAAACTCGCTAATGGAGAGGCCGGGGGTATCGTTGATGTAGATTTGGGCATTGCGTAGGCCCTGGGTCCGGTGGCGTATTGTCTTTGCTTCTTCTAGGCCGCCGCTTGGGAAGTAGCCCTTCTGCAGCTGGGAGGTGGTATACTCGCCTAGCTCCGTGGCAATCATCTTGCGCACCATCTGCGTATTGCTCATCTCCAAGTTGAAGATGGCGCCCGGGTATCCTGATCGGGCGGCGGGCACGGCACCTGCTAGGGCAAAGCTGGTTTTGCCTACGCCGGGTCGGGCGGCAATGATAATGAGGTCGGAAGGCTGCCAGCCGCCGGATACATCATCTACGGCAGCGAGGCCACAGGGCACCCCCGTAATGCCGCCGGCTTTCTGTGCTGCCTGCTCTATCTCCGTCGCGACCTGCTCCAGCATATCGGCTACTGTTATCGGGCCGCTGGTATGCAGTGACTGTTGAATCGTATGGATGCGGGTGTAGGCTTGCGCCATCATCTCCTGAACATCACTAGTGGGGTCAATAGAACCCTTTAGTAGTTCCTGGAAAAGCTCGCCTATTTGACGCTTCGCCGTTAGCTGAAGCAGGAACTGGCAGTAGTCGCCAATGGCCCGGCCGCGGGGGGCGTGCGTGTATAGCTTGTTTACGTACCCAGCGCCGCCGGTGCTTCTTAGGGTGCCATCTTTGGCTAAGCGCTGGCTTACTGTCAGGTTGTCAACAGTTATACCTTCGGTGCGGAGCGCTTGAATGGCATTGAACAGGTAGCGGTGGGCGGGCGTGTAGAAGATTTTCTCGCCGTTCTTAAGCAGGGTTAGCGCGTCGCGTAAGCCTGCATCACTGGTAAGCATGATGCCGAGTACGGCGCGCTCCAGTTCGTCGGAATTTTGTGGGAGGTGGGAGAAATTATCGAGAGGGTTCATAAGGCTTTCTGGCGTTGAGATTTCAACTTGTCTTGCAGGGCTGGCGGGGCGGCGGTTGGGGGCGGCCCTCCTTTACTTGCGCGGGGCGTGGGCAGCTCCGCGTCTTTCCAGCATTCATTGTTGAGGTAGGTCTTCGGGTCTTTCCGGTACTGCTTATCCGGGGTGGCACGCACATACTTCGGGACGTGCTCCATTATCGCGGCCCTCGTCTTGGCCGAAAGACCTTCCCACTTTTTCCGACAGGCCTTGGTGTCGGTCTTCTTTCCGTAAGCATTCCAGAAAGAATCAAAGTCTAACCCGTCGGGGGGTATTGCTTCTATTCCTTGGGTGCCCGCATTACCGACCAAGAACTCGGTGTATTCGGGGAAAGTAGATGCAGAGTCAGGTTCAGAATTTTTCTCACTCAGCGCGGAAGCGCTATTGTTATTCTTATCCTGTTTTATTAAACTATTATTATACTCTGCGGATTTCGCATCTACTTCTTGCGGATTCTGCATGAAGTCCTTGCGGATTTCGCATGGACTAGTTGCGGATTTCGCATCTACTTCATGCGGATTTCGCATGGACTTTTCATAGAGTAATATGGCTTTTTCGGTGGGTATTACAGCGCGTTTGCTTCGCTCTGCATAATTGAAGTCCCGACTGATGTAGCCATTATCTTCCAGCCACTTCATGGCGTCGCCTATGGTGCGCTTACCAATGTTATAGCGCTCCGCGTAATGGTCGTCTGAGGCAAATACCTTCCCTGTGCGCTTATACATGCTCAGGATATCAGCTAGGAGCACCTTTGCATTTAGCGAGGGCGCATCCATTGCCAAGACCGAAAGCGGTAGAATAAGATATTGCGGGGATTTAGCAGACATGAACCGGAGAGCAGACGGAGAGTAAGGGCAAAGGCGTGGCCAGGGCTACCAATAAGTAGCCCGGCTACAAGCACCTTCAAATGGATTAAGCCGCTAGGCGTTGGCCCTGGCGAGTCGGCCAAACAACGGCCATTGACATTCCGCCCGACTGCAGTTGTTTCTTCTTAGCTCGCGCAACGCGGCGGTTCGCATTATAGCGCGCCTTGTCCTCATCATGCTTTGTATAGCGGGCTTTGATCTCCTCCCAGTCCGTACGCTTCGGCAGGCTTGGATTAACCATTAAGTGGCTGAAGCTCTCCGGCAGGTACCGAACAAAGCGGAACACCCGGAAGGGATTTTCTTCTGTATAATAGGGCGACTCCCCAAAATGCAAGCCCATGCACCAGCCGATATATCTCTCGGGAGCATCTTCAGGGCGAGGGTCGGCATCAAATTCACCCTCAAACCGGCCGCCGCTTATGTATCCAGACTTTGTTTTGTTTGACATCTGGACTACTTGCCGAAGGCGAACTAGTTGCCCACCTATAAGATATACTTCTCCAGGCGTAAGTGGGTCGCCTTCAAATACTTCTTCCATTTCAATAACAGCGCCTGGCAAGAAGCGAGGAGCCATAGAAGAATAAAAGTATTCCTCTGGCACTTGGTAATGGAAGCGCGGCGAATCTTTGCGTAGTGGCTGTGCTTCAGGCTCGAACCAATACCCTGCCTGATTTTGCGTAAAGCCACCTAGTTGAGTAGGCAATGAGGCCTTGAACTCCTCTGATAATGCAGCGTTGATCTTGCCCATGAACCGCTCGGCACGGCGTTGAACTCCATTCCGGGCGCAATCCAGAATTACATTAAGAATGGTAGGGTACTCAATAATGCTGTTCAGATCATCTATCCAGCGCAAATAGCTCAGCACCTCCGGCTCATCTTGCAACATATCCTCGATAGCCTCAACAGTTAGGGGCGAGGGTGCTTGATATTGCTTAGCAGGTGAGGAGGGGCACTCAATGAAGCCAGCTACAGCGGTTTCCATAGGCAGAGTCAATTCAGCAGTTTTCATTATCTTTGTGTATTAGAGTTTAAGAGTTGAAATGGGCACCCATGCCGGGGTGCCTTTTTCATTTTAAGGGCTTAGGCCTAGGCCGCATTCTTCTTGTAAGCGTGGCGACTCAGGTATTTATCTATTTCCGATTGGCGCACCCGAATACCATTGCGGCGGCCGGTATCACCATGCGGTATTTTTGATTTAACTGCCGGTCTTTCCGGCTTATCGGCCGTTGCAGCTCGATAGGGGCGGCCCTGAATCAAGCGGCTCATGTGAAGCGCGCTCATCTGCGCATAGGCGGCGGCTTGCTTTATAGTAAGCCAGGGATCCGGCGGCGGAAGCGAGGCAAAGTGCGCCTCTGCTTGCCGCTGGAATATCTCCGTAGCGAGCTGCTTAGGGTCAAAGTCAAGGGATAAGGAGAGGGCACTCATAGTCGCTGCAGTATTAGGCTACACGCAGTAGCGGGAGGATTTCCATTTGAGCCGGGGCTTCTAGCGGAGCCGGCAAATAAGTGAGGGTACCCGGGCCGTACTCATCGAGCCGATGCTCATACAGCGTCTCCGGAACTTGCCCACCGAAGAAGTATTCTTCTTTCGCGCCTTCCTCAGTAGCTAGCCGAAACTTGCTGCTATCGGGGCCAACCGTGTAAATACTCAGCTCATCATCCATGCCGCGAGCCCAGCCAATGATGGGCACGAACAGAATGGTAATGGCGCGCTTGCCGTTGGCGTCCGGCGGGCCTAGGTGGTTAACGGAGAGCTGGTCGCCCGGTCGGGGGTGGGAGATGCGTACCGTCCCTTCCGGCGTGTGCATCTTGTAGAGGGGTTCTGGCGTGCAGATTTTCATAAAGTTTAAGAATTAGTGAGGGGTGTTAAGGTGAAGCGGATGCCGCCGCTGTAGATTGATTAAATGCTTTAAGCCACTTGAGGCTGTTGGGCTTTCTGCCACTGAGCGAAACCTTCCGGGTTCGTTTCACGGGCCAATGCTTCCACATGAGGCCAGTGCTTACTGGAAGTCTGCTCTAAGCGCACTAATTGAGAGAGGTTAGGTATGGTCCGAACTCCAGTGCGAGCCGACAGGAGGGCTAAATACCCGTCTGGCATAAGGTCTCTAATGCGCTTGATAGGGGTTTGGGCGTCCATAGGCTTTAGCAAAAGCTTGTATATTGCGGTGTTGATGATGTTGATGGTTCAAAACTGTAGGATTTGCTTGATAAAGTCAAGGGAATCCTAAAAATAATTTTTAGGAAATGCTCGAATCTGAAACAAAAGGCAATGTGTCTGAGCGGATTAGCGTTTTGATTGACCACTTTTTTAAGGGCAATAAAAGCGCATTTGGGCGGCAAGTTGACCTACAATCAGGCGTTATAGCTGGCTATCTTGGTGCAAGAGCCAACAAGCCTTCATTCGACGCTTTAGAGAAAATCTTAAAAGCAATTCCAAGTGTAAACCCTGATTGGCTGCTACTTGGAGAAGGCCCAATGGAGAGAGAAGAAGCCGCCTCTCCATGGGCAACTGACGCTGCATGGCAAACCATAGGCGGACGGTTCGAGCATTTCCGCGAACTACGAGGCCTAACTCGTTCGGAGTTTGCGCAAAGGGCAGGTATAAAGCTTCAGACCTTATCTGCCATAGAGAAGGGCAATGCACAACCCTCCCCTGAAACGTTGGCAAAAGTTGGGCAAGCATTCCCTGGGGCCCTTGAGTTTATTTTTACGGGGAAAGCAAGCGGATCATATCCGCAACCCGTTCCGGCTCCTAGCCATCCGGATATACAGGACGTAGAGATAGAGCCTAATTTCGTAGGCGAGCCGCCTGTAATGGCCGGCGGGCTTCCCGGATTTAGGCCAGTCTCTAACGAGTCGCCAGCGGCAAGGGTAGCCAGGGAAGAGGCTATTCAACAGGGGCTTGATAGTGATGAGATAGAGGCTGCAGTAGCAGCGGCGGAAAAAGGCGCTCGACCACTTGTGCCTAGCATTACGCCGAAAAACACACGGACCCGTCAGGAGGTAGAGTTTATAGGTAGACTAGTTAGTACGCCGCGTAATCTACCAATGCCCCTTACCGTAGCGGTAGACCCCAACGGCGACGAAGCAATACAGCTGGTAGACTCTACGGCTAAAGCTGGCTACATCTCGCAGCACCTAGAGCCGGAGTTTATCAAAAAACTGCCGACGCTGCAGATGCCCCTGCCGGAGTTTCGCAATGGTTCCTTCCGGGCTTTCCGGGTTGAGGGCCGTAGCATGGTGCCCACTCTACACGACGGTTCTATCGTGGTTTGCCGGTATGTTGACCGTGATTTAGAGAAGATAAAGAATAGCTACGTGCATGTAGTGGTGAACCACGAAGGCATTGTAGTAAAGCGGGTATACACGAACACCGACGCCAAGGGCACGCTGGTTCTTCGCTCGGATAATGACGAGTTTCCGGATTTTGATATCAAACTCCGCGACGTGCAAGAGCTGTGGGTAGTGGTGGCAGCGCTGAACTTCAGCATACCAGCGCCTCGCCAAAAGCCCGGCCGGCAGATTCCTTCCTTTGAATTAGATGAGATGCGCCGCCGGGTTGATGCCATGTGGGCGGAGTTCACCCAGCATCATCATCCGGAGGAATAGCCATGCCCAGACCCGGACTAAAGCCCCCGGAAGGGGTGCCTGCGGAGGGCGTGCAAGGCCTAGGCCGCCGCATTGCTGTGATACGCCAGCGCCATTCGCTTTCAATGGAGCGGCTCGCCGATATGGTGGGCGCGAGTGCACAGGCTATTAGTGACCTGGAAAACGGTAAGACGAATTTCCCACGCGCGGATCTACTCTCGCGCTTCGCCGATAAGCTTGGGGTGCGCCTCGACTGGTTGGTGCTAGGCCGCGAGCCTATGCTTTACCGAGAGGAGAACGTTACCCGCCGACAGCAAATAGCCACCGAGGCCGGGCACCAGGCCCAGGTGGTACAAGATTCTCTCGATAAGCTCCGGCCAATCCTGCGAGAGCTCCAAGGTGCGGCTGGGCTCCCTTCTTCGCTGGAAGATCAGCAGTAGCAAAGTGAGGTATCCCCACTTTGGTGATACCCTCCGCATTATGCTGAAAAGTAAGCGCATTAAAAGGTGGAATATTCCCACCATTTAGGGGTGTACCAAAACGGTACACCCTCCGAATTTTTCCGGCGAATCGGAAAAAGTACCTGCAGGTACAAATCAAAAAACACCTGCAGGGGAAAATCAAATTATCCCTCCAAGGGCAAATCAATCTACTAGTGAAGCTCCGATTCTACCTGCATAGCAAGGCCGCCAACGATGGCCGTAAGCCAGTATACCTTAGTGTGGGCATCGGTGAAACGCGGCCGGTACGGGTGGCGACGGGCGTAGTAGTACACCCTCACTACTTCAATACCAGCGCGCCCCACATTCATAAGAACGCCGATGGCGCCACTAGCCACAACGACCGCCTAGACGAAATACGCCTGCTTACCGGGCGCGCCGTGCGTCAGCTGGAAGATGCGGGGCAACTCAGCAATGAAGCACTCCTCCCTAAACTTAAGGAGGTCATAGCAGAACTTACCGGCCGGAAAAGCAAAGCGGGAAATTCTCGACTTGACGAGCTGCCCAAAGAGAAGCCGCTTGCAGAGCAGTCCTTTCGGGCTGTGTATGAGAAGTGGAAAGGAGAGAAGGCCGGCAAGTTCAGCAAGTCCTATCTAGAGAAAGGGAGCCAGTATATAGATTGGTTCGAGAAGTACGACCCGACTATTACCCCGGCTACCGTTACCCAAAGCTGGATAGACCGCTATACTAGCTACCTGGTTCGCGACACGCCCTTATATAACAATACGATTCATCAGCACATCAACACGCTGCGAGTATTGATGCAGCACGCGGGCCTCGTCACGAAATGGATTGAAAACGACTGGGACCATGATATAGAGCCCTGCTATCTGAACCAGACGGAACTGGAGCAGCTAATGAACTGGGAGCCCCCAACGGATAAGCGGGCATGGCAGGAACAAAAGGACGTGTTTATCATGCGGTGCCTAACCGGGCTGCGCTACTCTGACGCGGCCGCCCTACTTCGGCCACACATCAAGCCGGCGGTGGCCATGAATATGATCCGGACTGAGCAGAAGAAAACTAGGACTGCGGTACAGATTCCGATACTGCCGATTGTGCAGGCTATCCTAGATAAATACTCCCACTTGCCCGCTGGCCAGGTGCTGCCCATCCGAAGCCAGCAAATAACCGGGCAACGGATTAAGGAGATTCTACACGCCGCTGGCATCGATGCCCCGTACATTCGGGTGCGTTATAAAGGCACCGAAAAGCACGAAGAAATACTCCCGAAATGGAAGGCGGCGGGTACCCATACAGCCCGCCATACCTTCGGGGCGCTCTTAGCTCGAATGAAATTAGACCCGATTGCGATAAAAAATAAGATGGGCCATAAAGATTTAAAGAGCACAATGAAGTATACTCACCTCGAACACGAAGACACTGAGAAACAGATGTTAGAGGGGTGGAACAAGCTCAGTTCCGGTAAACCGGAGGAATAAAAAGTGTGTGAAAGTGTGCGTGTGTGCGCGTAAAAAGTTTAGCTCGGAACACCTCAAATACACTTCATGTATTGCGGTTTCAGAAAAAGCATCTACTTTTGTCACACTCAAACGGAGTTGACACAGACTATAAGAGGGTACCCCCCTCTCCACTTTGCATGTTGAATTTTGATTGGTGAATCTGGAGTTCATTCAATTTCACTTCTCAGAATTCAACATTTTTTTCGGGGTGTAGCGTAGCCCGGTATCGCGCCTGCTTTGGGAGCAGGAGGCCGCAGGTTCGAATCCTGCCACCCCGACATACTGATAGCCGTCAGCCCACCAGAGGGCGGGCGGCTATTTGTTTTTGACCCCGTAGCTCAGCTGGATAGAGCATCTGCCTTCTAAGCAGACGGTCATTGGTTCGAATCCAATCGGGGCCACAAAAACCCGCCTTACAAGAGTGTAAGGCGGGTTTTTGTTTTACTGTCAATGCTTCTGCCCACGCTCCGGCTGCAGTAAGAAGCGGTCCAGCGTGCTATTTATCAGCGTTTCGTATTGGTAAGGATAACAGATAGACGTGAAGGCCGTAAAAAAACACGTCCCTACTACGTAGGCCACTTTCCAGTATTTACTCAATTGACTGCTATGGCAAAACAAGCCCCCGCCACCAAAGCCGATAAGCTCAATAGCCTGTACAAGGAATGCGGCCTAATCAAGGAAGACGTATTTCAGCACCAGCACTACACCATTCTTACTCGATCTGGTATTGAGAAGGTGCAAGCCCACTACGGAATTCAGGTAAGTTATAAGGCCCTCAAACTAGAGCCCAAGTACGCCGTCATAAAAGCGGTGGCGAAAATGGACGAGGCGACGGTGGAAACCTATGGTAGCGCTGTGCCGGAGAACTGTAAAAACAGCTATTTCGCGGAGACAGCTGAGAAACGGGCGCTTAGTCGGGCAGTGCTAAAGCTTACGGGGCTATATCAACACGGCTTCTTTGGGGAAGAAGAATCAGAGCAGCTAACCGCCGAAGCTAAAGCTGCACCGCAGAGGCCTACGGAAGCCAACATGTTAAATGAAGCGTTAAACCGCTTGCGTGATGGAGATGCGCCTGGTGCCGTCTGGAAAGCTTACCCGGACCTTCATGCTAATGAGGATTTCAAGGCTGAAGTAAAGGCGGAATCAGAACGCCGCAAAGCTGCCGCTGCTTAGTAGAGGTGAGCAGCGGCTGGAAGTTCGGCTGTTTGTCCTTAATTTAAACTACTGGGCATGCCAAAGGGACTATTTCGTCTATATAGCATGCGCTTATATGCAAAAGCCCCGTTCACTAATCTGGACGGGGCTTTTGCATGTACTCAGTTAGTAGCGAAAGCATTTATAGTTGATAACTACTGCAAACCTCCAGACTAATTTAAAAGGGTATACAAGTAAAAAACGGCAAGTGCGCCCGAGCTTTGACTACGCTACTGGCCTAGAGGCAACCAGCCGCCCCCTGCGCGAATTCACCGTAACTGGCGCCGATAACGTGATTCATCCCGCCGAAGCCCGCGTGGAAGGCAACACCGTAGTGGTATGGAACGACTAAGTGAAGCTGCCCGTGGTCGTGCGCTTCGGGTGGCGTAAGTTAATTATGCCGAACCTGTTTAATGCAGCCAAGCTGCCTGTCACTCCTTACTTAGGCCACACTTGGCGTCAGCCTATGCAACACAAAAGGTAGAGGCTCTAGAAATACTATGGAAGGTAGTAACTCGTTCTCGGGTGCAAATAGGGCATAATGAATTATGGGAAATGTAGGGCAAGGCAAATGTCTACGCAAGAGGTAATGAGGGTAAATAAACTGATACCGTAGTGCCCACGTCTTCCTGGCTTTCCACCTCCACGTGGCCCCCGGCGTTTTCTACCATACGCTGCACCATGTACAAGCCAATACCGGTGCCCTCTACGTGCGTGTGAAAGCGCTGGAACATGGTGAACAGTCGGGGCACCTGATCTGGGTGGATGCCGAGGCCATTGTCTTGCACCTCGAGCACCATATAGCCGGGCTGCACCCGGGCCCGCAGCGTTACCTCTGCTGGGCGGTTGGGGTGGCGGTACTTGAGGGCATTGCTAAGCAGATTATAGACCACCGAGCGCAAGTTTTTCTCTGAAAATTGCACCCATGGCACGGCCTCTATTGCCACCATTAGTTGCGCAGCCGTTTCGAGTAGCAACGGCTGCAAGTCGCGGCGTACGTCTTCTACTACTGCTGCTACGTCTACGACGGCCGTGGGTGTCGCGTACTCCTTTTGCAGCTTGGATACCTCAGTCAGGTGGGTGATGGTCCGCTTGAAGCGCTCAACTGAATCGAGCATGCGCGCGAGGGTAGGGGCAATGGCCTGGTCAGTGGCTACGGCGGGGGGCAGCTCGTCCCGCAGCAGGTAAAGCAGCCCCTCAATGTTCGCAATGGGAGCTTTCAGATCGTGCGAGGCCGTGTAAATGAAGTTATCCAAGTCGGAATTGGTGCGCCGTAACTGTTCATTGGCCTGCTTAAGCTCCGTAATGTCGATGGCCGAACCTACGTAACCATACAATTCACCGTTCTGCAGGTAGCTGGGCGCGCCCTGGGATAGTAGCCAGCGGTACTCCCCATCGTGGCGCCGCATGCGGTGCTCCATTACGTAGGGCTTAAGCTGCTCAATGGCTCCAGTTAACGTGACCTGCGCCTGCTCAAATTCCTCTGCTGGCACATATTCGCTCCAACCCGCTGCCAAGTACTCCTGCTCATCTTTGACTCCCACAAAATCGAGGAAGGCGCGGTTTATGTAGCGGATAGAGGAGTCGGGGTGCACGGCCCACACCAGATTGGGCGCGGCGTCGGCCATGGTACGGAAACGAGCCTCGCTTTCCTGCAGCTCGCCGGCCAGGGTTGCTAGGCGTTGGTGAGCTAAGGCTAGGTCGGTTACTTCAGCGGCCGTATTTAGGATGCCATACACCTGCCCCTTACTGTCGCGCAGGGGCACCAGGCTGTAGTTATAGTAGAAGGTTTGCGGCGTGCCATGAATGACCACTTCAAAGCGCTGATTGCGCAGGTGAAGAGGCTCGCCGCTGGTTACTACCTGTCGAAACTGAGCCGTAACGCCCTGCTGGGCCAGTTCGGGTAACACATCGGCGAAGCGCTGACCGAAAACGCTCGGCCCCTTGCCCCAGGCAGTCAGCATTGCTTGGTTGGCTAGCTGAATGCGGAAGTCGGGGCCCACGCATACGTTGATAGGGAAGGGCACGCCTTCTACTATGGCCCGAATCTGTAACTCGCTTTCCTGCTCGCGCTGCCGGGCCAGCACCTGTTCAGTCACATCGTAGGCAAATGTGGAGACACCTACTACAGCGCCGTTCTCGTGGTAAGCCTGGTAGGTGAAAGTGAAGTAGCGGACTGGCTCCGGGTGGGAAGCAGCGCTGGTGAAATCGATGGGCTGCTCGGTACCAGTAAACGTCTCCCCGGTTTCATATACTTTGTTCAGGAGCGCCAAGAGGCCTAGCGACTCGGTTTCCGGCAGAGCCTCCGCTAGGGTGTGGCCTAGCAGTTCCCGGCCAGAAAATAATGTTCGCGCGGCCGCATTCACGTACACGTAGCGGTGTTCGGGGCCGCGAGTTATGGCAATGGCCGCAGGCGTCTGCTCCAATACCTGATACAGTTCTTCTACCTCTTGCACGCGCCGTTGGGCCGCTGCCAAGACTTCCGCTTGGGTTGCAGCTAGCTGGCGCGTGCGCTCCTCTACCCGAACCTCTAAATCTTGATTGAATTGTTGCACCTGCTGGCGGGCCTGCACCTGTTCGGTTACTTCAGTTCCAATGGACCGAATGCCTCCGACGCTACCGTCAGGCTCGAGCTCAGGCTGAAACACGAAGTTCCAGTACACCTGCTCCCTTCGGCCGTGGCGGTCAATCGTAGTAAGCTGCTCGTAGGCTGTGTGTGCAGTACCTGTGGCGTACACTCGGTCGAAGATGGCTACAACCTCGGGGGTAGCTGCTTCAGGCATAACCTCAAATACTGGTCGGCCCAGCACGTCGGGGAGCGTACGGTCCCAAATAGACAGCGTGGTAGCGTTGGCTATTTCTACGCGGTAGCGCGGCCCCCGATACACAGCTACAGCCACCGGAGCATCCTCAATAAAACTACGCAGAGCATTGTGCTGGTGCTCAACCTCCACGCGGAGGGCTTGCTCACGCCGCTGACTCTCACGCAGGGCCACCTCCACGGCGCTGCGGTCCTGATCAGCGGTGTCGGTGAAGCTTACTACCAGCCATTCACCACTACGTCGGGCCGAGAGCTTGAAGTAATTATCAAGGCCATCAGCTTGGTAGTTTACCTCAAACTCGGAGCGAGCATTGCTCGTGTACACACGCAGGTAATAGTCAAATATGCCGGCGGCGACAGCACTTGGGAAAAGCGTGAGTAGCGTACTATTGGGTTGCTCCGAAAGGCCAGTCATGCGCTGGCCGGCGAGGTTCACGTAGTCAAGAGAGAAATCTTCAATATGTACGCCATCTGGGGCGTATATTGGCTTGACTAGGTGAAGAGCCGAAAGTGAAACGTCCAGCAGGTCGCGCAACACGCTATTAGGGAAGGGTGGGATAGTAAGCGACTTGGGGGCAGAATCCATTGGGACAGCAACAGAATAATAAGGGCAGAGCGAACAAGCTAATTACTCATAAGCAACAAAGAAGGAGCACCTAATGCTTCGGTAAGAAAACCATAAGCGTAGCGTATGGTACCTTAAATCTGAAGTAAATACTCGATGACTTTCTGCCATACTCGCGCTGGCTGCTGCAAGTTAGATAATTACAGCATGGACAGAGACAGGCCTAGTAGCACGGTAAAATGCGTAGAATGGTTCGAAACAGACAACAACGTTTTACGCCACTTTGTGGCCTGGGTAATACAAGCTAAAGTTCAACTAGTGCCAGAAGTGTGTGTTCGAAATGAATAGGTGGAGCATTCGGTAGTTAGAGACAAAGGCACGTAGGAGAAGACAGGAAAAGTTTTGACATAGCAGACGCTTAGACAATGGAAGCGGAACTACATGAGGATAGGATCAACTATTTCTGTTCCGTTAGGCTGGACTTTAAAATGGTACAGGAGAGTTGGGGAAGGCTAGCAGGTAGAATTAGAATGTCATCGAGTTAGCACTCTTCGCACTAGCGCAGTGTGCAGCCGGTGTCCCCGTTGAGCTGTGCTAAGTGCCTGGTACGTCCCACTCTTGTCCTTCCTATCAACCCATACTTTAACCCACTTCTACTCCGACGAAGGGTACTGTACAAAAGAGCCAGCCTGCAGAAGTTTTCTTCTGCAGGCTGGCTCTTTAAGTGATGTATCTAAGTGCGTGAAGGCTTCTAGGCCACTACCCCGCAGCTACAGAGTCATGCCGCCCGTTAGCTCAAGGCGCTGGCCATTCACCCACTTAGCTTCCTCGCTGCACAGGAAGGCCACTACACCGCCTATATCGTCGGGCAGGCCTACCCGACCTAGGGCGGTTATACTGGCCACGTATTCCCGAATCTCGGGGGTGTCCTGCATGGCACCACCCCCAAAGATGGCGCCGGGAGCCACTACGTTGACCGTAATACTTCGCGTCCCTAATTCAAGGGCCAGGTAGCGCGTGAACACTTCCACGGCCCCTTTCATGCTAGCATAGGCCGATACGCCGGCAAAGGCGCTGCGGGTAGTGGCCGAGGACATATTGACGATGCGGCCCCCATCGCGCAACAGGGGCAAGGCCTGTTGGGTGAGGAAGTATACGCCCTTGAAATGAATGTTCAGCATCTCATCAAACTTTGCCTCGGTCATCTCGGCAAAGGGCGTGTTGAGGCTGGTGCCGGCGTTATTAATCAGAAAGTCGATGCGGTCCGTTTGAAAAGTGCCCGTAAGGGTTGTGGTGAGCTGAGCGAAAAAGCCAGAAAAACTAGATACCTGCGCCGTATTTAGCTGCAAGGCAACGGCCTTGCGCCCGAGGGCTTCAATCTGGCCTACCGTAGCAGCGGCCTCCTGGTGATTGGTATGGTAGGTAAGAACGACGTCGATACCTTTCTGGGCTAACTGCAGGGCGATGTCTTTGCCGATACCGCGGCTGCCGCCGGTTACGAGGGCGATTTTAGGGGTTGTCATCTGAATTGCTGTGACGTGTAAGAAAGAACACGACAAAGGTCTGGTGCGCCTCCAGCTTGGCTTTTGCGCTCAGCAATCCATTTTATGTGAAAATCAAACCACGGCCAGGCTGCGGAAGGCCCCGGGGGCAACGGCCGTTTGCCGTTTGAAGAAGTTGGCAAAATGCGCCACATCGGCGAAGCCCAGACTATCAGCAAGTTCAGCCAGGGTCCAGTCGGTCTGCCGGAGCAGGGCCTTCGCTTCCTGTGCAATTCGGCTGCCGATTAAGTCGGTGGTGGTGCGGCCGGTAGTTTCTTTGAGCACCTTATTGAGGTGGTTCACATGCACCGCTAGGTGGTCGGCGTAGTCTTTGGCCGTGCGCAGAAGTAGACGCTGCTGCGGGGTTTCCAGTGGAAACTGCCGCTCCAAGAGTTCAATGAATAATGAGGTAAGTCGGGCCGCCCCGCTGTGCGCCGGGTGCAGTACCGTGGCGGGTTGCTGCTTTTGGCCCAGGTGAATCAGCTCTAGTACATAGGTGCGCAGCAAGTCGTACTTATAGGCATAGTCCGAAGCCATTTCCTCGTGCATGCGTTGGAAGAGAGCTTCCACCCGGCTGTTATCAGCCGCCGAGAGCTTGAAAACAGGGTGTCGGTCTCCTTTAAAAATTGGTAGCTCGTCGAGTACTACGCCGCTGTTGGCAGGTAATAGAAACTCAGCTGTAAACACGCAAAAATGACCTTTCTGCTCGGGCTCGGGCGCCCACTGGTGGGGGAGTTTAGGCGAAGAGAAGACCAAGGTACTGTCCTCGATGTGGATAGTAGCATCGGGGTAGTCAACCCGACTGCGCCCGCGTAGCAAGCTGATCTTGTAAAAAGACCGGCAGGCGTAGGATACTGCTGGTTTCGCTTGGGCAGGTTGCCAGACCGCCGCCAGGTCAAACACGTTGAAATGCCCAATGTCCTTCTGAATACCGCTGGGCAATAAAGCATCCAGCTCGCCGCCCGTACAGGTGGTTAATTCCTGATAAAATTCCTCAAGGGGGTTTGTTTTGAGAGTGGCCATAGCGTATGAGAAAATCAAATATAGAGCACTTCTTCCTAGAGCAGTGATACGCTAAACTAAGTTGCAGCAGGGAGGTTTTTTGTATCCCCCGTATTTTGAAACTCTTGCTTTTAGATAGTGCAGAGAAAAAGGAAAGTATTTCTGCTGCATTTACATAAATACAGAAGGGTGCGGGTAAGTGGTGTTGCCAAAGAAGTGCAGATCTGGGATAAGTGAACACTTCAACTTCTACTAGTAGATGTGTGGTCGGCTCCCGGGGCCGTGGGAATTTGCCGCTCTGCCACCCAACCCGCAGCCTGGCTAGGAGAAAAGCAGTGGCCTAGAGCAGTTAGCGCGCAAAGAAAAGCCCTATCCGGGGGCGGATAGGGCTTTCTATTCATGCTTAGAGACCAAGCTTAGCGGCGGTATCCGTAGTCACGGTCGTGGTTGTCGTGGCGGTGCTGGGCTTCCCAGCGGGCGCGCTCGGCGGCCCGTTGCTGCTCAGCACGACGCTGAGCTTCTAGGCGGGCTCGTTGTTGCGCGGCCAGTTGACGCTGGCGTTCGAGTTCGTACTTGCGCTGGGCTGCTTCACGACGAGCCCGTTCTACTTCGGCTCTTCGGTCATAGCGGATGGCTTCTTTACGAGTCTTATAAGGATCGGAAGGGTAAGCAGCGGCAATGGAAGTAGAGCTGGCAAGCAGGCCTAGGGCCGCAACGAAGGAAAAGAGGGAGGCTTTCATGGTAGGAAGGAAAAGAGGTGAGATTGAGGTAAGGAGACTTAGTAAGCGCTTGTCTGCCAGCTTGCAAGCCAAGTGCCAAGGCCCCTTGCACCGCTCCCCAGTAGTGCGTTTCCTCTTTCAAGCCCGCGAAATTATCGTCTAGTCTGCCTACAATATCTACCAATCCCTTGGCCCCACCCTCTAGCAACGCCTACATAAGTGCTGGAGGCGCAGGTAACGTAGCCGAGCAACGGGTAACATTGGCCTGAAGTAGTTCTGCAGGATGCTAAGCATCAGCTAACGAGCAGGAAAAGTTGCTTGGGAATGGCCTTGTGGGTTAGCTGGGCAAGTAGTAAAATATCTATCTAGTACTAGAGCAGAATAGTTGACTTTTTGGGCACTTCGAGGGCTCCGCGCTTGTTGAAACAAGAATGCCCGAAACCGGGCAAACGGTGGCAAAAACCGGATATTTTCGGTATCTTTGCCTACTTAGACAGTTAGCGCTGAACCTCCCGCACTATGAGTGAAACGAAAGAGACATTAGCCCCCGCAGAGTACTCCGCCGATAGTATTCAGGTACTGGAAGGGTTGGAAGCCGTGCGCAAGCGCCCCTCCATGTACATCGGGGATACCGGCGTGAAAGGCCTGCACCATTTGGTGTGGGAAGTAGTAGACAATTCCATTGACGAGGCCCTGGCCGGTCAGTGCGACCATATTGAAGTAACCATTCACCCCGGCAACGCCATCTCCGTGCAAGACAACGGTCGTGGTATCCCGGTGGGCATCAACCAGAAGTTTGGCAAGTCGGCCTTGGAAATTGCCCTCACCGTGCTGCACGCCGGTGGTAAGTTCGACAAGAACAGCTACAAGACGTCGGGTGGTCTGCACGGCGTAGGGGTGAGCTGCGTGAATGCCCTGAGCACGCACACGCACGTTACCGTTAAGCGTGATGGCCACATCTACGAGCAGGAATACAACATTGGGGTGCCCGAGTACGATGTGCGTCAGATTGGCGACACTACCGAGCGCGGTACCACCGTATGGTTCCAGCCAGACCCCTCCATCTTCGACGAGACCATCATTTACTCGTACGAGCGCATTGCTACCCGTCTGCGTGAGCTGGCCTACCTCAACCGGGGTATCCGCATCATCCTGACGGACCTGCGTCCGGTGGAGGATGGGGGCGAAGCTGAGCCCGTTCGTAATGAGTACTACTCGCAGGGTGGCCTAGCCGAATACGTGCAGTACCTCGACAGCAGCCGTACCGTGCTGATGCCTACGCCTGTGTACGTTTCGACGGAGCGTGGCATTCCAGTAGAGGTTGCTTTCCAGTACAATGACTCGTACCAGGAGCACATCTTCTCCTACGTCAATAACATCAACACCCATGAAGGCGGCACGCACGTGGCGGGCTTCCGCTCGGCCATCACGCGGGTGCTAAAAGCTTACGCCGAGAAATCGGGTGAGGTAGCCAAGGCTAAGGTAGAAATCCAAGGCGACGACTTCCGGGAAGGGCTTACCGCCATCATTTCGGTGAAGGTGGCTGAGCCTAAGTTTGAAGGTCAGACCAAAGGCAAGCTGGGCAACTCCGAGGTAAACGGTGCCGTGAACCAGGTGGTGGGTGAAATCCTCAACCAGTACCTGGAGGAAAACCCCAAAGAGGCCCGCATCATCATCGAGAAGGTGATTCTGGCCGCTAAGGCCCGCATTGCGGCCCGCAAGGCCCGCGAGATGGTGCAGCGCAAAACCGTGCTGGGCTCCAACTCCCTGCCCGGCAAGCTAGCCGACTGCTCCGAATCGGATCCTGAAATCTGCGAGCTGTACCTTGTGGAAGGTGACTCGGCCGGTGGTACTGCCAAGCAGGGCCGCAACCGCGCCTTCCAAGCTATTCTGCCTCTGCGTGGTAAGATTCTCAACGTGGAGAAAGCCCAGGAGCACCGCATTCTGGAGAACGAGGAAATTCGGAACATGATTACCGCTCTGGGGGTAACCTTCGGGGTAAACGCTGATCCAGAGAAAGGTATTGAAGCCGACGATAAGGCCCTGAACACGGCCAAGCTCCGCTACCATAAGATCATCATCATGACCGACGCCGACATCGACGGCTCGCACATCCGGACGCTGATCTTGACTTTCTTCTTCCGCTACATGCGGGAGCTGGTTGACAACGGCTATATCTACATCGCGCTGCCGCCTCTTTACCTCGTGAAGCGCGGCAAAGAGGAGCGCTACTGCTGGACCGAAGCCGAGCGTCAGCAGGCTCAGGAAGACATGGGCCGGGGCAAGCCAGAAACCGTAAACGTGCAGCGCTACAAAGGGCTGGGCGAGATGAACGCCGAGCAGCTGTGGAGCACGACTATGCAGCCTGCCACTCGTTCTCTGAAGCAAGTGACCGTGGAGTCGGCCGCCGAAGCGGACCACTTGTTCTCCATGCTCATGGGCGATGAAGTAGCTCCCCGGCGCGACTTCATTGAGAAAAACGCTAAATACGCGAAACTCGACGTGTAACACGAAAAGGCCCGCTGAACAGCGGGCCTTTTTTATTTCTTCTAGGCCACATGCGGCAGCTTGTTTCTTCCGGCGCCCCTTGGGAACCCATAGTGGGGTACTCCCGGGCCGTGCGCGTGGGTAACGTAGTGGAAGTGGCGGGTACCACCGCTCAAGACGGAGCCATCATCACTGGCCTAGATGCTTATAATCAGGCCAAGCGGGTGCTGGAGAAGATAGGCCTAGCCCTACGGGAAGCTGGCGCCGACTTTGAGCACGTAGTCCGGACCCGCATCTACCTCACCGATATCACCTCTTGGGAGGCCGTGGGGCGGGCCCACGGCGAGGTATTCGGCTCCATCCGGCCGGCCTCCACCATGCTGGAGGTGAAAGCCTTGATTGACCCGCGCCTGTTGGTGGAGATAGAAGCCACTGCTATTATTCCAGAATAGATTTACTACCGAGGCCATTTGCTCGTATTTTGTCTGGCCTTTCCTTCGCTTTATGAAACTCTTCAAGTCTGCCGACCTCATTCGCAAAAGCAAATACATCAGCCGCGACCTGAGCTGGCTGCGGTTCAACTACCGCGTGCTGGATCAGGCTAAGGACGCCGGCCGGTCGTTGTTTGACCGGTTGCGGTTCATGGCTATTACTTCTTCGAACCTCGACGAATTCTTCATGATTCGGGTAGGTTCGCTCTATAATTATCTCGACTACGGCAAGGAGCGCGTTGACTACTCGGGTCTGCGGGAACTGCCATTCCGACGCAAGCTGCTGGATTTTGCGCACCGCTTTGTCAACGACCAGTCGATGACCTATCTGAACGAGTTGAAGCCGCTGTTTGAGAAGAACGGCTTCAATGTGCTCAAGATGGCAGAGCTGACAGAACTGGAGCTGAAGAAGGCCGATGGCTACTTCAAGAACACCATCTTCCCGCTGCTCACGCCCATGGTGTACGACTCCTACCACGGCTTTCCGCTGATGATGAACTCCATGCTCATCTTTGGGGTAGTTACGCGCTCGGGTGGGGGCGATGCCGAGGCGGAAAAAGGGCAGGAGCGCCTCACCTTCGTGCAGATCCCGCAGAACCTATCGCGGTTCTTCGAACTCACGCGTAAGGACAAAGTAATCTTTGTGCCGATTGAAGAGATTGTGCGGGCCAACCTACCCAAACTGTTCCGCAACGTCGAAATCGTGTCGGCCGATTTGTTCCGGATTACCCGCAACGGCGACTTTACGCTGGAAGAGTCTGACGATATCGATGTTGACTTCATCAAGGAAATTCAGCTCGGCCTCAAAACTCGCAAGAAGGGCCGCGTGGTGCGCCTGGAGGTGGAACCCAATGCTTCGGCGGCCCTTACGGGAGTGCTGAAAGAGCGTTGGAATATTGATAACGGCAACGTCTTTGTCATCAACTCCCTCATTGATCTGAAGGGGCTGCTGCAGATTCTTAAACACCCAAACTTCCGCGGCAAGGGCGCCAAAATGCCCGCGCCGGTGCAGCCCATAAGCTTGCCCGAGGGAGCCGAGGACAATATGTTTGAGTACCTTAAAACCCACGACGTACTGCTGCATCACCCTTACAACAGTATTGAGCCCGTAGTGGCTCTGCTGGAGAAGGCCGCTGAGGACCCCCACGTACTGGGTATCAAGCAGACGATTTACCGACTGGCCGACGACTCGCGCGTGACGGCAGCTTTGCTGAAGGCCGCCGAAAACGGCAAGCACGTGTCGGTGCTGTTTGAGGTGAAGGCGCGGTTTGATGAAGAGCGTAATATTCGGGAAGGCGCCAAGCTGGAAAAGGCGGGCTGCTTCGTGATTTACGGGGTGAGCAAGTACAAGACGCACACCAAAATGCTCATGATCATCCGGAAGGAAGGAGAGAAGGTGACGCGCTACGTGCACATCGGCTCGGGTAACTACAACGAGCAGACCTCCCGCATCTACACCGACGTGAGTATGCTCACCACCAACGACGTGTACGGCCACGACGTGTCGGAATTCTTTAACGTAATTACGGGCCACTCCCAGCCCGACGACTACGAATACCTGATTACGGCGCCCAAGGACATGCGCCAGCAGCTGATTTCGCTGATTCGGGAGGAGGTGCGCAATGCCAAGAAGGGGTTGCCCAGCGGCATTGTGATGAAGATGAACTCCCTGGAAGACCGGGAGATGATGGATGAGTTCTACCGCGCCTCCAAGGCCGGGGTGCCCATCCGGTTTATTGTGCGCGGCATTTGTTGCTTGCGGCCTGGTAGACCAGGGCTGAGCGAGAACATTGAGGTGCGCAGCATTGTGGGCGACTTCTTGGAGCACTCCCGCATGTTCTACTTCCACCAAGCGGGCGACCCGAAAGTGTACGCCGGCTCAGCCGACCTGATGGTGCGCTCCTTCGACCGCCGCATTGAGGCGCTGTTCCTGATTGTCAACCCCCAGTTGAAGCGGGAGGCCATTAATATCCTCTACTTCAACCTCAAGGACAATCAGAATACCTACCTCATGCGCGAGGACGGGGCCTACATCCGGCGCCAGCCTACGGAGGATGAGCCCGCCTTCAACGTGCACAAGGAGTTTTACCAGCGCAACTACGGCATGGTGGCCGAAACGGCCCTCTACGATGAATACCTGTGCCGGGCCGAAGTATCGGCAGTTCGTGGCACGGGTGACGGGCAGGAGTCGGTGCCAGCCGATGACCGCCCTAACGCCCCCGACCCCGCCGACTCGGAACCAGAGCACCCCGTACCCGTTGACTTGGGTGGCGAGGAATTGCAGTTAGAGGCCTAGGCCAGTTCGCTATAAATACAACAACCCTCCCCACAATTGGGGAGGGCTGTTGTATTTATAGGCCAGTAGGCTTATTCGATTTCGGTCGGGCGGGCTTGCACCATGGGGTGGGGAAAACCGGGCGTGTGGTCGTCCTGAGGCCGAAACTCTTCAAAGTGCTCCTCAAACAGGGTCTGCAGCATACCGTCCTTTAGGCCGATATCGGGCACAATCATTTGGCTGATATTGGCCCACTCCATGGCGGAAAGATAGATCTGGCCAGCTGGCACAATCACGTCGGCGCGGTCGGGGTTGAGTAGGGCTACGTTCACGCGCTCATCCATGGTCATGCGGGTGAGCTGGTCGAGGATGCTGGCAATGCGGCGGCGCGTTACGGGCTTATCTACTGAGGGCTGAGCCATGCTGTAGAGCTTGTTGATGTTGCCACCCGTGCCAATGGCGCGCGAGACGTGGTAGCGGCGGCCGTTTTCCTTTACCCACTCTTCCATGCGCTGCCATGTTTCGTTCTGGGCATCGGTGCCGGCTAGGCCTGCCTCGGCCTGCTGCATGCGCCGGATTGAGCCCACCTCAAACGACTGCGAAGCCACCTTGCGGCGGTTGTGGTAAATATTGAATTCGGTGCTGCCTCCGCCTACGTCAATGTGTAGGTAGTGCTTGTTGTCTTCGAGCAGATGCTCGATTACGCGGTTGATATACGCAGCTTCAGCCTGCCCATCAATCACCTGCACGGTCATGCCCAACTCCTGCTGAATACGCGCCGCCACTTCTTTGCCGTTGCGAGCGGTACGCATAGCGGAAGTAGCGCATACTAGGTAATGATTATGGGCCACGTCGTGCACTTCCATCAGCAGGCGCAAGGCGTGCAGAAACTTGATGAACTTCTGCTGCTTTTTCTCTGAAATCTCGCCAGTGGCAAATACATCTTCGCCGAGCCGAAGGGGGTAGCGCACGTATTCCACGCGCTTGAGGCGGTACCGGTCGCCGTAGTGCAGTACCGCCGAAATCTGGCAGCGCACGGCATTCGACCCAATATCAATGGCAGCTAACTTCAGAAGCGGATATTCCATCGGCAGAACAGGATGAAGGAGAAGATGGGCCAAATATAGCCGTTAGAAGCGGGTACGGCAGTTTAGTGGCCTAGGGCTGAAATGAACACGCCTTACCCCGTGGCAGGGCAAGGCGTGTCAACTAAAAAGCAATCCATTAATTATCAATCCGGAAGCCCAGCCCAAACTGGAGTAGACCATTTTCTGGTGACTTCTGATACGATACCGATAAGGCAAACTGATCAGACACCGGCGCTATATAGAAGCCGGCACCGTAGCCCTCGTGCCAGCCCCCCGGCGACGAGCCGTTGAAGTACACCCGACCCCGGTCATAGAACCCAAATACTCCATAGGAGAAGGGCAGGAAGGAAGTCGTCACGCGGCCCAGTGCCAAGCGTAGCTCGGAATTAAAGTACAGGCTGGCGTCGCCGGTGAAGCGGTTACGGTAGTAGCCGCGTAGCCCTTCCCGTAGGCCTATGCTGGTGAATTTGTAGAACGGAATCTCCCGGTCGTTGCCGTAGTTTTTGGCGCCGCCGCCCTTGAGCACCAGCGTAACCGGAATACCGAGGCGAGCCGTGCCATAATACTCCGCGAAGCCCTGCGTCAGGCCAAAGTTGCCCTTGCCGCGGTTGAGTTGCTGGTAGCTGTCGTGCTGTACCCGCAAACGTACGCCCCGGCGGGCAAACATCTGCCGGTCACGCAAGTCCAGATCCAGCAGGGCATTTAGGCCAATGAGGCGCTGGAACGTAGTATTGGGGGCAATAATTTCGGGAGTGCCGCCGGCCGTTTCCAACTGGCCTAGGTAGCTATTGCGGCTGTAGTTGGAGGTGTAGTGCTCATAAGTAGGCCCGATCCGGAATACGCTGCGCTGCAGAAACACCCGTTCGGTGAAGGCACCCAGTGTAAAGCCCTTGTAACGGGCCCGGTAAAAGTTGTCGTCGTACAGGTCCTGGTCTTTGGTGGTGTTATTACCCAGGCCGAAGAAGTTATAGTAGGAGAAGAAGTTGCCGTACTCGGCGCGGGCTCCAATATCCCACTTGCCAAAGGCGTAGCGGTAGCGCGAGGCCAACGACGTTTGGAAGTTGCCGTTGCTGGAGCCCCGCACATCAAATGAGTAGAGGGTTTTGAAGCCCGGCTTCCGGAAGCCCTGGTGCACAAAATCAACGCCAGCGCCCACCCCGAATCCATCGTTGCGGTTGTAAATGAGGGTTGCGCGCGGCTTGTAGGTGTCGTACTCAAACTGCTCCCGGTCGTACAGGTTGATGTCGGGGCGGGCGGAGAAGTGATTGTCAGTTTCGGGGCCAGCTTTGAGGTCGGTGCCGGGCACATCGTACACTTTCGTGAGGGTGCGTAGGCCACCTACCCGCGAGTCATCGGCAATTTGGTCTTTACCCTCGCCGCCAATAATGCGCAGGAGCACGCTTTTATTTGCTGAGCCCGTGACGGTGAATATGTCTTTGCCGTCTAGGCCATACAGGCTGACTTCATCGGTTTCCTTGGGCGAGAAAGTACGGTCGAAGAGGGGCTGGCCGTTGGGACCATCGCCATCCTTGGCTTTATCGTACATCCGCACCCGCATGAGTCCATCGGGGAGGCGGTCTACCTGAAATACTTCGGCCTTATTGGAGCCCACCACATCTACCCGTTTAGCCAGCAGCAGATAGTACTCATCCAGGGCTTGGGGTAGCTCTTGGATGCGTGCTTTCAACTTGCGGTTCAGATCATTGCCCGAGAGAGGCATCATCTCTGGGGGCAGCTGGGCTGTGGCCTCATCAATGGCGGCGGGTGTAATCTGGGTTTGCAGGTAGCGCGCAATTTCCTGCCACTGCTCCCGGCTCAGCGACTGCAGCAAAAACCGATCAAGGTGGCGGGCGGGCCAGTTCAGGCTCTTCATGTCGTGAAACTCGGCCTGGAAATCCTCAATGCTAGGCACAGCCCATTCGCGGTTAGCCAGGTAAGTCAGCTTGCCGTTCCAAAGGGTAAAGGATTGGTCCCGGTCGCGCGGAATGGGCTTGTACACGGTCTTTTTGCCGTTTTCATAACCAGCCCACTTCCAGTTGTCTTCGTGCTTGCCGAAGTCGGCTACGAGCATATCAAACGCTCGCGCCCGACCCAGGGCCACGGCATCAATGCGGTTGTCGTTGTCTTTGTAGAGCTGACGAAAGAAGCTGAACGAGCGCCGCACATCATCAGCACCCCCGAAGCCGGGCAGGTTGGGTTTGGGGTCGACGGGGCGGTCTTCCAGGGTACCCAGCAGGCCAGCGTACTCCTCTCGGTAGGGGCCTAGCTGGTTGTTATCGGGGAGCACAAACAGCCGGGGGCGAGCGTGCAGAATATCCGTTTTATCGAGCATGGAGCTGATAACCAGCGCCGAGTAGGGGTGTGCCGTGGGTGTGATGTCGCGTAGTACATCGGCGGCAAAGGAATTGCGCAGCTCTGGCGGCAGGATGCGGGTCACGTCCTTGTCAACTGAGCGAAACACGTATTCCGAGGAGTCGGCTGCAATCAGTTTGAGGGAGGTAGTCTGGCGTCCGCCGCCGCGCCCGAAGGGGCGTAGGCCACCTTTTTCGGTGTTCAAATCGAGGGTGCGCACCTGCACTGGCTGCGTCCAGGAGGTGCGGTAAAGATTACCGAGCCAAAAGCGCGAGGACCCCGTACCACGGTACTGCGGGCCCGGCGCCAGGGTTTGCGTAGCCTGAAAGGGAGCATCGGGCTTCACTTCCGCTACGCCCTTGGGTGCCGTCGGACACTCCGGAATAAAGTTGTTGACGGGAATATTAGGCAGGCGTGGCTCTTGGCAAGCCGACTGAAACAGCGTAGCCGCGTAGGCCTCTTTGGCCGCGGTACCGCCGCCCTCAAAGGTGTAGAACACCGTTTTTACCGTGCCATCACCGTAATAGTCGAGGCGGGTAAATCCTTCCTTCGATTCATTGAACTGCGAAGCCCGATTGGCACCCACGTGCTGCCTCTCCACAAACGAGCCCGACACCACGTGGTAGTTTTCGTCTTTGCGGGTGAGCTGCAGGCTGAAATCGTGAGCGGCGGCGTATACGGCGCCGGGGTTTTCGCGCAGCGTGTTCAGCATTTCCTTCTGAAACTCCTGGTACGCGGGGTTGGCAAGGTCACGCGGGGAGCCTACGTTCTGGCGGTAAGCAGCGTAGATGCTACCGGCTACCGGGGGCAGCAAGTGTCGGCTCAGGGGCATGTGTCCACCATAAATGCCGTTGCTCAGTACGGGCTGGTGGCCTACGAGTAGCACGTTACGGCCCTTGGTATCGTCTAACACATCCTGCAACTGCTCCCGGAATTCCTCCTTGGTCATAGTTTTGCAGTCCGTATTGGGTGCCTCGGGGCGGGAATACGGGTGCGTCCACCAGGGGGAGTTGATGGCCACAAGTCGTACGTTGGGCGCTACGTCCACCACCTCGGGGCCGGGGCAGCCGCCAGTGGGCACGAAGGCATTTTGACCGGGCAGCTTGTCCTCAATGTACTTTTCTAAGCGCCGGACGCGCTTGAGCCCATCGGGTCCCGAGTTGTCCCAGTCTTTGTCGCCGGGTACAAAGTACAGCTTGCCATTGGGTAGGCCCTGTACCAAAGCAATGAGTGCATCGGCGCGGGCAGTCTGGCTGGCTTGCGTAGAGTCTTTCTTACTCCCCAGACCGGCGTTGCCTACAATGTCGCCGAGATGCACGACCGTGAAGGTGCCCTGCTGTTGCTCTAGGGTGCGGCGCAGGGCCTGTAAATGGCTGGCTGGCAACTCTGCCGTGGCGGTATTGCCAAGCAGAAAAACCGTGTGAGTAGGCGCCGCTGACTGCGAAAATGCCGGAAAAGTGGCTGCCAAACCAAGGCTGGTCAGGAGCACACGAGTATAGCGTAGTGGCATAGAGTGAATGTGTGGAGGCCTGTTCTACGCAGAATCTGACTCAACGATTTAATTGCATTTTAATTTCTGAGTCAAGAGTAGAACAGGAATAAGCTAGAAGGTGCACTTACCGGGTTATGGGCCGCCGAAGCAGGCGTTGCAGCAACAGCACGGCGGCGCAGGGTAATGCTACCCACAGTACCTCACTCCGCAACACCCGAGCTGCCCACTCACCCACAAAATTCTTCACGCCAATGGGAGAAACGGCAATTGGCCGCATCCCCAGAAAGTAGCGCTCTGTATCAAAAGGACTGAAGAACGCTACCCCTAGGCCACCCGTGGTCATGGCATCGAGCATGCCGTGCGAAGCGGTTGCTAGAAACAGCAAAAGCCAAACCCGGCCAACAGGAACTCCGGCACTATTGCGGCGTAGTGCTGCTGCTAGGCCTGTAAGGCAGGAGGCCACTACCGCCGCAGCCAACAAGGAATGCGAGAGGCCGCGGTGACCCCACAGGCTACCGTAGGCCACGTGGAATTTGAAGCCAATAACATCAGCATCGGGAAGAAAAGCACAGGCCGCCGCCACTAGCCACCAGCGCCAATGGCGCCTTTCTGGCAATAGCAGCTTACCCAGCGTTGCACCGGCAATAGTGTGTCCGAAAATGGAAGCCATGCCGCAATATCAGTATTTGCCGATATATGTTGGCTAGGCGCTGGCAAGCAGTTCTTGAGCTATCCGGGGTACGCCGGTTGAAGCAGGCTCCTGCACAAAGTGTAGGTTGGGCCGTGGCGAAACCGGGGGCTGTTGCGGATCGATGATGTAGACGGGGCAGGTGGGGCGAGTGTAATGCACCAATCCGGCCGCTGGGTATACCTGCAAGGAGGTGCCCACCACCAAAAATATATCGGCGGTGGCGGCTTCTTCAATAGCTCGCTCCATGAGGGTTACCTGCTCACCAAACCACACAATGTTGGGCCGCAGCTGATGACCTTTTTCGCAGGTGTCGCCGAGGTGCAGGAAGTCAGAGGTGAGATGATACACCAACTCCTCGTGCCGGGTGCTGCGCGACTCCATCAGCTTGCCGTGCAAGTGAATGACGTGGCTGCTGCCTGCTCGCTCGTGCAGGTCGTCCACGTTTTGGGTTACAATTATTACCTCGTAGGCCTGTTCCAGTTCAACCAGCGCCCGGTGGCCCGCATTTGGCTGGGCCTGCCGGGCAGCCGAGCGGCGTTGGTTGTAAAAATCGAGCACCAGCTCCGGGTTGCGGGCCCAACCCTCGGGCGAGGCTACATCCTCTACCCGATGCCCTTCCCACAGCCCATCTGACCCGCGGAAGGTAGCTAGGCCACTCTCCGCGCTGATGCCCGCCCCAGTGAGTACTACCAGTTTCTTTTTCATAGGTATTGCCGCTGATGAATGCTGTAAAGACGAGGCATTGTTCTTCTGCGTTGCGAACCAATGGCAAACTGAGCTTTTCAGACCTACGCTCCCTACTAGCAAGTGAAGAAGCTAAGCTACCTATTCGAACCGCTTTAGCTCATCGTTGGCAAACGTCCATTCCGGCGTAAACACATGCTCTTGATTAGCATCAAGTACAAACCAAGCTCCGGAGTCGGGTCGGGGGCCTGCCTTCAGGACGTGCAGTTGTTGGGCAGGCATATAGCTTTGTGCCAGCAGCGCCACGCGCCGGCCAGTTCCGGGCTGTGTTGCCACATCCAGCACCAGCACCGCATGGCCCGGCGAGCCACCCCGAATGAGAACGTCGCCGGGCTGCACCTGGTCTAGGGGCACGGCCGTTAGCTCCCGGCTCAGTGACAGTGTGCCCGCGTACGTGAAAATTTGATCTAAGTAGTGCCGGAAAACCAAGTGCGTAGGCGCCTCCACTGGTTTGGTGGCCGGCAAAACGTCTTCCCCGACAACCCGAAAGCTGCGGCCCTGATACCAGTCTTGGAACCGGATGTCGTGGCCACTGGTGAGATGGAAGTGTACTTGGTCGGGGTTGAGACTAAACAAATACTCCGCCCGTAGACGAATTACTGCGTCGGCACACTGCTGCAAATCCCGTGAGCCAGTGTCAATATTTACCACGGCGGCATGCACATCTTGCCGGCTTTTTAACTGACCGTTGTGCAGGCGTACAGGAGTGCCTACGGGCAAGAGCGGTAGATTCCGCAGCCACTGCCCAAAGCTACCAGAGGCTACGGTTACCCGTTGGTAGCCTGCCGGAGCCGGAAAGCGCACTGATAAGCTTTGCTGGGCATCGTATTTACCTCCTGGCAACCATTGGTACTGGCCTAGGGCCCTAGTAGGATTAACTAGGGGAGGTAGGTTAGGAATAGCTATAAAGGCATTCAAAAATCCAAGCAGCCCTAGCAGCGGCAACAACATATTCATAGCACAGAGTAAGAGGCTTCGTAACGATAGATTTTTGCTAATATTTTAATGCAAAAGCCCCAACCAAATAGGTTGGGGCTTTTGTACTGGTACTTGATAAGCAGTGCTTATTTCGCTTTGGGAGCGGCCTTCTTGGTAGCAGTGCCAGCGGCTTTTTTAGCGGCTGGCTTCTTAGCAGCTGATTTTTTAGCCGCCGGAGCCTTTTTAGCAGGCTTGTCGGCGGTGTCATCAGCAGCGGGGGCAGCTTTCTTAGCGCCGAAACGGCCTCCTTTCGCGGGCTTATCGGGCGTGGCAGCGGCTAGCTCTAAGCAGCGCTCCAGCGTGAGGCTGGTTGGCTCCTCGCCCTTCGGAATCTTAACGTTCTTTTTGCCTACTACTATGTAGGGTCCGAAGCGACCATTGAGCACCTGCACCTCTGGGTTCTCCGCAAACTCCTTTATGAGGCGCTCCGCATCAGCTTTGCGCTTAGCCTCAATCAAATCAATTGCTTCCTGGGCCGTAATGGTGTGCGGGTCTTGCTCCTTGGTGAGCGAGTAAAACTTGCTGTCGTGCCGGATATATGGACCAAACCGGCCCAGCGCCGCCGTCATGTCCTTCTCCTCAAACTGGCCTACAATGCGTGGCAGTTTAAACAAATCCAGGGCTTCTTCCAGGGTAATGTTCTCAATGAATTGCCCTTTCCGCAGGCTAGCATATACCGCTTTTTCCTCCGAGCCTTCCTGAGGTTCAATCTGCACGTAAGGACCGAAGCGGCCCAGACGCGCTGTGATTTTCTGGCCAGTGTCGGGGTGAGTACCAATAACACGGGTGCTACCTAACGTGCTGCGCTCAATATCCTGGCCACGCTCCACGGTCTCGTGGAAGGTGCCGTAGAAGCCAGCCAGCATATCAGTCCACTGCTCGTGGCCGTTGGCAATCTGGTCGAACTCATCTTCCACCTTGGCCGTGAATTGGTAATCCACAATCACGGGGAAATGCTCCACTAGGAAGTCGTTAACCACCATAGCCGTGTCCGTTGGGAACAGCTTGGCCTTATCAGCCCCGTAGGTTTCGGTTTTCACCTCCGTCTTCACGGTGTCGCCATCCAGCGTCAGCACTCGGTACTTGCGCTCCTTGCCTTCGCGCGAGTCTTTTTCAACGTAGCCTCGCTTTTGAATAGTGCTGATGGTAGGTGCATAGGTGGAAGGACGACCAATTCCCATTTCCTCCATTTTCTTCACCAATGAAGCTTCTGTGTAGCGCGCCGCCGGGGAGGCAAAGCGCTCTGTTGCGCGCAGTTGCTGTAGGGGCAGCACCTGGCCTACCGACAATGGCGGCAGCCCACGTGAGAACGTCGATTCCGTGGGCGTCTCATCCTGCACTTCTTCGTCTTTCGACTCCGAATAAGCTTTCAAAAAGCCCTCAAAGGTGATAACCTCCCCCGTAGCCGTAAGCAGCGTGCCCGGCTGGGTACTAATGCTGATAGAAGCCACCGTGCGCTCAATTACGGCATCAGCCATCTGTGAAGCCATGGCCCTCTTCCGGATCAGGTCATAGAGGCGCTGCTCCTGCGAATCAGCACCCGCTTTCACGAGTGAAAAATCGGTGGGCCGAATTGCTTCGTGCGCTTCTTGAGCTGAAGCTGATTTCGTCTTGAATTGGCGCGTTTGTGCGTACTCGGGTCCGTAGGCCCGGCTGATTTCGTCCTTGGCGGCGGCCAGTGCATCCTGTGAAAGATTCACCGAGTCCGTCCGCATGTAGCTGATCTTACCCGCTTCGTACAGCTTCTGCGCCACGCTCATGGTCTGCGCCACCGAGAAGCCCAGCTTGCGCGAGGCTTCTTGCTGCAGGGTAGAAGTAGTAAAAGGCGGAGCTGGGCTACGCTTGCCCGGCTTCTTCTCTAAGTTTTCAATCGAATAAGAAGCACCAATGCAACGCTCTAAAAAAGCCTGAGTTTCCTCATTCGTTTTAAAGCGCGTGGGCAATTCCGCTTCTAGCACAGCACCCCGGCCGGCGTCGAACTTAGCCACCACACGATAAGCCGAGGACGACTTAAACTGGTTGATCTCCCGCTCACGCTCCACTACCAAGCGCACCGCAACCGATTGTACCCGACCGGCGGAAAGACCAGCTTTTACTTTCTTCCAGAGTACGGGCGAAAGCTCAAACCCCACCAGGCGGTCGAGCACACGTCGGGCCTGCTGCGCATTCACCAGGTCCAGGTTGATTTCCCGGGGCGTATCAATGGCGTGCAGGATAGCATTCTTGGTAATTTCCCGGAATACAATGCGGCGAGTTTTGTCGTTGCTTAGGTTAAGCGTTTCCGATAAGTGCCACGAAATAGCTTCTCCTTCCCGGTCATCGTCACTTGCTAGCCATACCATTTCAGCCTCCTTCGCAAGCTTCTTCAGTTGGCTGATGACATCCCGTTTATCCGCGGAAACGACATAGGTAGGCTTGAATCCATTGGCAATATCAATGGCATTATTGTCCTTGGGTAAGTCGCGGACGTGGCCGAAGCTAGATTTAACCACGAAGTCCTTTCCGAGGTAGCCTTCAATGGTTTTGGCTTTGGCCGGAGACTCTACTATGACTAGATTTTTGACCATATAGGGGTGCGAGTGACTGCTAACGCTAAAGCTGTTCCTACTTGGAAAACGGCAGCCACGGCGTAAAGTTGAATTTTGCCGCAAAGATGCTGGAATAATCCATTGCAGCGCTGAAGCCGTTGCAAATAAGGGTAGCTAGGTATACTATAAGGAGTAAGGAAGTGAGTTGGTTCAACCGGTTGTGTGTCGCAAGTAGCTAAGTACTCGCTACTTAGTGTTTTTGTGGAAGTTTTTTGTGGGATAGGTGGCTAAAAAGCTGCATTTACTACCTTTGTAAGTCTTGGAACTCGTCCACCCGATGTTCCGTTTGTGCACCGCCTCATCTCAGAGGTTTCGCCACTACTCCTCGTTTATGGCCTCAGCTAAGATGCCCAAGAACACCCGTCCGGAAGCCGACGCCCCGGAAACCCTAGATACGTTGGCTTCTGCGCCAGCTACCAACGGCTCCATGCCGCCCTTACGTCCTTCCGATAACTCCACGCGCAAGCGTGGCAGCAGTCCGCACCTAAGCTCAACTGCCGATTCTGATTACGTGAATGAGCAGCTGAACAGGGTGCTGTACGCACTTGATGCCTTTAAGAAAGGCGACGTATCGGTGCGGCTCACGAAGCAGAACGATGACATCTTTGCTGAAATAGCCGAGGCCTACAACTCCATGGTGGAGATGATTGGTGGGGTAGGAGGCGAAGTGTCGCGCATTTCGAAGGTGGCTGGGGTAGAGGGTAACCTCAAAGCCCGCGCCTCAGCGGATAATGCCGCCGGCTTCTGGCGCGACATGATCAATAACATCAATGGGCTGGTGGACAGCATTGCCGTTCCGGTACTGGAAGTAGGCAAAGTACTGAAGAACATCAGCAAGGGTAACCTGGACGAAACCTTCCAGATTCCTGTATCGGGTGACTTCAAGGTGATGGCCGAAACCATCAACAAAACGATTGATAACCTGAACCTGTTTGCCGGCGAGGTAACCCGTGTGGCGCAGGAAGTAGGTACGGAGGGTAAGCTTGGTGGACAAGCTTCCGTACCGAACGTAGGCGGTATCTGGAAGGAGCTGACGGACAACGTAAACTACATGGCCTCAAACCTGACCTCTCAGGTGCGAGACATTGCCAATGTAGCCACGGCCGTAGCGAAGGGTGACCTAACGCAGAAAATCACGGTAGACGTAAAGGGCGAGCTGCTGCAGCTGAAGCAGAACCTAAACCAGATGGTGGACTCGCTCAACCTGTTTGCCGGCGAGGTAACCCGTGTGGCGCAGGAAGTAGGCACTGAGGGTAAACTCGGCGGCCAAGCCGTGGTGCCAAACGTGGGTGGAGTATGGAAACAACTCACCGACAATGTAAACACGATGGCCTCGAACCTGACCCTGCAGGTGCGAGATATTGCTAACGTAGCCACGGCCGTAGCGAAGGGTGACCTAACGCAGAAAATCACGGTAGACGTAAAGGGCGAGCTGCTGCAGCTGAAGCAGAACCTAAACCAGATGGTGGACTCGCTCAACCTGTTTGCCGGCGAGGTAACCCGTGT
>NZ_SRLA01000003.1 GCF_004745825.1 Hymenobacter fodinae
CTCGTTCGAAGAAGGCACTGTGACTACTCGGTTAGCAGTCGGTGGCTGGCGTTTGCCGCGCTTCCAAGCGAAGCGGGCGACAAAGGTAAGCCGGTATTTTCACTTGGCCAACTTTTTCGGTGAAAAACTTTCTCACTTTTTGTTGGACTCACTCGCTTCCGGTTGAAGTGGGCTGCAAAGATACTGCTTTGTTTTCTTCGTTTGCAACCCCGAAGGCAAAAAAACTTTTTCGCTTTCGGTGTTTCCCGCGCCCTGGGCCACTTTCTGGCCGGAAGCGGGGTGCAAAGGTAAGAAGCTTTTTTGAACCAGCAAGCGAGAAGCAAAAAACTTTTTTTCTGTCTCATGTACCTCGGCGCTTCCGGCTGAAGCGGGGTGCAAAGGTACGCAGAGCGTTTCTGCTTTTCCTAGTGCGCCGCGCAACTTTTTCTGCGCCCGGTTCGTAGCCCGCCTCCGTTTGATTTGGGAGTGCAAAAGTCAGCCTTTCATTTCGCTTTTGCAAGCCTAATAGAGAAAATTTCAGGTGCCGTAGGATGCGTCTAGCCCCCTCCTTCTCTCCGTAGGCTGTGGCATAACTACTTACGTAGGGCAGTTGGTTTACTGAGAGATGAAAAACTTGTAGATTCCTCTTGGGGAACGTCAGTATAGGCTAAGCTTACTATAGAATAGGTGTATCATGATACCTATACCCTTAACCTTGTAGTAAGAACCAACTATGCTCACAAACCAGATCACTGTTGTCTTACATGAAGGTATACCAGAGCTTAAGCTATCAACTCACCTTAGTTGTATAAGGTAATGCTGGAACCTATTCATATTTATGAAGACAGCATATCGTTTTGAACTCACAGCAAGCTCATGGGTAACGCATTTATCTATACTACACCAGAATTAGTAGGTGGATAAGTTGAAATACGGCTCTGCTGGTTTTCCAGTGTTAACTTTGCAGAAGGGAAGTTCATTCATTTCACCTGTTAGACTCCTTAATAAGGAGTGATCAACTGAATTAATACCTGTCACTTGTTGGTTATGGCCTAGCTGTTTTGTGAGGCTGTAAGGAAAGAGGCAGTAACATTTATGGAAAAAAGGAAAGTTGCCTTTTATACATTGGGCTGTAAGCTCAACTTCTCTGAGACTTCTGCGATAGGTCGGCAGTTTGAGGAGCATGGCTTCGAGAAGGCGGCTTTCGAGGAAGCGGCAGATATCTACGTTATTAATACTTGCTCTGTGACGGATCATGCAGATCGCAAGTGTCGTAAAGTGGTAAAGGAAGCGCTTAAGCATAATCCGGAAGCGTTTGTGGCTATAGTTGGCTGCTACGCCCAGCTTAAGCCACAGGAAATTGCTGAAATACCAGGTGTGCATGCTGTACTAGGAGCAGCGGAGAAATTTCAGCTTGTAGAGACGTTGGCCGGATTTCAAAAACCCGCGGCCGGCCAACCGGGTCAAGTGTACGCCTCCCCTATCAGCGAAGCGACGGAATTTCATGCAGCGCATAGCTATGGCGACCGGACTCGCACTTTTTTAAAAGTGCAGGATGGTTGCGATTACTCATGCTCTTTTTGCACCATCCCACTAGCTCGGGGTAATAGCCGCTCAGATTCTGTGCAGAGCGTAGTAGACCGCGTGCAAAAACTGGCAGAGACAGGGGTTAAGGAAATAGTGCTGACTGGTGTAAACCTCGGTGACTTTGGCCTGCAAGGACCTGAACGCGAAAGAAAAGAAAACTTCTATGACCTAGTGCGGGCCCTGGATGAGGTAGAAGGCATTGAGCGTTTCCGCATCAGCAGCTGCGAGCCAAACTTGCTATCTGATGAGATAATCCGGTTTGTGGCTCAGTCTAAGCGGTTTATGCCTCACTTCCACATTCCGCTACAATCAGGGTCTAATAAGATTCTTGGGTTGATGCGCCGCCGCTACCGCCGAGAACTCTATGCGGAGCGGGTTAAGCTTATCAAGGAAGTTATGCCCCATGCTTGCATCGGGGTAGATGTCATTGTTGGGTTCCCAGGAGAGACTAATGAGGAGTTTCTAACTACTTATCAATTTTTAAATGAGCTGGACGTAAGTTACCTACATGTCTTCCCGTATTCAGAGCGAGAAAATACTCTGGCTCCTACCCTACCAGGCCGCGTTCAGGACCGCCACCGCCATGAGCGCACAACCCAACTACGGAGCTTATCAGAAAAAAAGAAGCGGTACTTCTATGAGCAGCACGTTGGCTTAGAAACCATTGTGCTGTTTGAGGATGATGTGACTAATGGTCAAATGGAAGGCTTTACACCTAATTATATTCGGGTGACGGCTAAGTACGACCCGTTGCTGGTAGGTGAGTTAAAATATCTACGCTTAAGCACTTTAAACCCGCAGAACTTAATGGAAGCGGAGGAAATAGGCCTAGAGGTTTTTCAGCATTAGCTCTTTATATATCTTAAAAAGCAACGGGCCCCGACTCCTATAGTAGGAGTCGGGGCCCGTTGCTTTTTAAGATGCTGCAAAACACTTACTGACTAGCGAGCGAGTTGACGCTGCATGAGATCCATCATTTGCTGCATAAGACGCTGCTGTTCCTGCATATGTTGATTGCGAAGTTCAGCCATGGCTAATTGATGAGCCATTTGTTGTGTGTAAAGAGCCGTTTGCCAGCTTGTATCTGGGGCGGAAGTTACTGCTGCTGGAGCTACAGGATCGGGGATGGTCGGAGAGGGAGCAGTAATTTGAGCGACGTGTGTTGCTGCTGATGGCTCCGCCACTGGCTCAGGCGCTGGTACCTCTGCACTGCTAATAGAAGATGGTGCTGGCGGAGTTGCAACAGATGTAGTACGAAGTGGGGCCGACTCTGCTCTTATTTCCGTTTTAGCCGACTGGCCTACAGGATCAGGAGGCGTTGCATCAGAAGTAGTAAACATAGAGCCAGCACCTTGCAATAACCAATCTTTTGATACATTTGGATATACTTCAAAAACCTTACACAAAAGGTCATAACCAGGCTTATTTCGCTCATCCACAAGGTGTTGTATCACGGTAGCAGTTTTATCCAACGATATAGCAAATGCATTTTTGGATATACCTAATTGTGATATTAACTGCGAGAAGCGTTGTCCGACTGTTGTGTTACTCGTCATAAATCCTCCATGTTCAATACCCAAATGTATATAAAATACATGACTCAAACTTATGTATGCCTTTTTTTGATTTGCGGTGACTTCACTTTAGATCTAATAGCCTCTCTATTTTATTGGAGCCAGGAAAAACTATGGCTTACCATTCTACACGCTCGTAGAATGGGAAAGAGTTCTACAAGTCATAGCAATGTTAACTAAGACCTGCGGCTAAGAGAGATGCTTCTGTGCAGGCAGACCTTCCGCGAATTATGTAACTGCCCGGAATCAAGCTATGGCAGCAAATAGATTCATGATACCTCATGCTGTTTTTACAGCTCCGTAGGTACCAGTTAATGAAGCAAAGAGTTTACCCTGGTAATCCAGGGCTCACAGCAAGTAAGCAGCTATAATTAGAAATACCTCAAGTGTGAGGCTAGCTTTCAATGACATTTATTGATGATTTTATCCTTTTCTCAAATTGTGTGCTGCTTAAGCTAAAACTGAGTTCTTGCCCGACGTTTATTTATGCCTTTGGATAATCACCCTTGAAAAGCTGAAACACCTGTATAGATTGACGCTGAAAACGGACAGCTAAAAGAACTGTCAGGCTGCTAGAATGCTGTTGAGTGAATACTCCAGTTAGCTGTTTTAATTAATCCTGTGCCGCAAATAAATCAGGGGGCCGCTATAGCACGCTATAATCCCCAGATAAAATAATAACTCGTCAGACTCCTAGGAGCTGCTAGTAGTGTTGAAGGTATGCCTTTTAACAAGAGGAGAGAAAGGCAAGCCATATGGCCCCCATACTTGTTGGCAGACTACTCCCCTACTGACTTGCTATTCGTAACGCAATGACTCAATTGGGTCGAGGCCGGCGGCTTTACTGGCGGGATAATAGCCCGATATTAAGCCCACAGTTACGCAGATAACCAAGCCTACCATCATCCACAACCACGGCACAATAAAAGCGCCGCTGCCCACCAGCGCTGACACGCCGTTGCCCATTCCTACACCAAGCACAATCCCGAGAGTACCGCCCATTACACAGATAACAATGGCTTCAATCAGAAACTGTTGCCGGATCTGAAGGGAAGTAGCCCCAAGGGCTTTACGTATTCCAATTTCGCGGGTGCGCTCTGTTACGGATACCATCATGATATTCATGAGGGCAATACTTGCTCCAAGCAGTGTGATAAAGCCTACTAGGAAGCCCCCAATCCGCAGGTTTCCCGAAAGTGAATCGAGTTTACCAGCCAGAGAGTCGCTGCGCTCCACCTCAAAACTATCCTCCTGGCCTAGGGCATCGTGACGCACTGAGCGCATAATGCCCGTTGCTTCTCCCGTGATGTAATTCAGCATATCGGGATTAAGCGTAGCGGTTTTGATATCGTAGGTTAGTGCCCGCTGACGTGGGAGCTGGTTGCCCGTTTCCAGCGGAATGAGAACAAGCCGGTCGGCGCCGCCCCCACCCATGGTGCTACCACTTTTTTCCAACTGGCCTACAACCAAAAAACGGCGGCCTAGCATATACACATATTTATCAATCGGGCTTTGATTGGGAAAAAGCTTGTCTTTGACTTCTGCTCCGACAATGGCCACATTGGTGCCGCTTTCCAACTCAGACGCGGAGAAAGAACGGCCACTGGACAGGTTATAATTCTGAATCAGGAGGTAGTTTTCGTCTCCAGCCACCACTTGCATATTGGGGTTAGTTTTCTCTCCATTTGCCTTTACCTCAACCGCTCCCGCAATAAATGTAGAGATGCCCACCTTGGCTTCGTCTCCCACGCGCTGCTTGTACTGCCGGGCTTGCAAGTAGGTAAGAGCCGGATACGTTTTTTGCTGAACGCCACCGCGCCGCGACCGGTTATTGTATCCCTTGGCTTTGATTTCAAATGAGTTGGCCCCGAGACTGGCAAACGTCTGGTTCAGGGAAGCTTTGATAGCATCAATAGCAGTGAGAATGCCCACTAACGACATAATGCCAATGCTCACAATAAGCGCCGTAAGGATGGTACGCAGCAGATTACTATTAATGGAGCGAAACGCCTCTTTGATGTTTTCCAGCAGATGCATAACGACGGCAGCAAACGGATAAAGCCAAGGCGATTCAACCGCCTAACCTGCTCAGCGGGGCATTTGGCCGCCGTGGCAGGTCTCGCAAGGTAGGCGGTTTGCGCTAAACTCCCAGCCGCTTTCGTTACCTTTAAATCAAGACGCGACTTTGCTCTTAGGTCGCTGTACTTTGGCTGACGAGGTAGTTGCTGAACTACCGCAAGGCCATCATCCTTTACGCCGGAATTTCTATGTACCTCTCGCGTCTGTTTGCTGTATTGCTGCTGCTGGCGGGCTGCCTAGGCCTCCCTACCCTGGCTCGCGCCAATCATATTCTTATTCCGATGGATGCCAACCAGAAGGAGCACCTCAAGGCATACGGGGTGGCCTACTGGCTGCTGGGCAAGCAGGTGGAGGTAGATTGGCTGCTGAATTACCGGGGCGGCGCCTTTGCGTGTGATGTAGTGCCAGGAGCTGAAAATGAATTGGCTGTGCGGGGCGTCACCTATCAGGTAATTAGCGAGGCACAGTACACTTCCATTCTCTCCGAAATAGCGGAGCCAAACGCCAACATGGACGTGATGAAGCTGGAGAAGGTGCCCAAGATTGCGGTATATACGCCCAAGGGCAAGCAGCCCTGGGACGATGCTGTGACCATGGTGCTGACCTACGCTGAAATTCCGTACACCCAGATCTACGATGACGAGGTGTTGCGCGGCGACCTACCTAAGTATGACTGGCTGCACCTGCACCACGAGGACTTTACGGGGGAATACGGGAAATTTTATCGCAATTACCGCTACCGGCCGTGGTATCAGCAGCAGCAGCGCGATTCTGAGGCAGCCGCCAAACGCAATGGCTTTGCTAAAGTAAGCCAGATGAAAGGCGCCGTGACGGTGAAAATGCAGGAATTTATTGCGGGCGGCGGCTTCATGTTCGCCATGTGCTCCGCCACCGACTCGTATGATATTGCGTTAGCTGGCCTAGGCCTAGATATGGTGGCTGAAATGTATGACGGCGACCCGGCCGACCCGCAGGCCCAGCAGAAGCTGAATTTTAACCGCACGCTGGCATTCCAGAACTTTCAACTGGAGCGCGACCCACTGGAATACGAATACTCCAACATTGACATGCAGCCCGCCGAACGTGGCGTGTATGAAGACAACGATTATTTCCAGTTGTTCTCCTTCTCGGCTAAGTACGACCCAGTGCCTACCATGCTCACGCAAAACCACGAGCGCACTATTAAAGGCTTTATGGGCCAGACTACAGCCTTTCGCAAAAGCTTAATTAAGCCCGATGTGGTAGTGATGGGAGACAACAAGGCTTCGGGCGAAGTCCGCTACATGCATGGCACTCTAGGCAAAGGAACCTGGACATTTTATGGGGGACACGACCCAGAAGATTATCAACACATGGTAGAGGAAGAGCCCACCGACTTGGCCCTCCACCCTAACTCGCCGGGCTATCGTCTGATTCTGAATAACATCCTCTTTCCGGCGGCCAAAAAGAAAAAGCAAAAGACCTAGGCCACTTCAGCCGCTGCTGTTCCCAGAAAAAAGCCTCTTCACACGTGAAGGGGCTTTTTGCTAAAACTTACTTGGTGAGCTGAACGATTTGGCGCGGTAATGCAGGCAGGTCGGTGGTCTTTTCCGGGTCCATATCCATTGTCAGCTCTACCATTACGGGCTGCCCTTTGGCCACACCGTAGGCAATCAGTTCGTAGGTCATACCGGTTTCTGAGGGGTAGCTCAATCGAAAGCCTTTGGCGGCCTGGCCTAGAATGAGACACTCTAGCGGCTGCCGTTCAGTGTGCTTGTGCTTTTTTTCAATTTGGCGCACAAACTGCTCGGGAAAGTCAGTAAGCATCTTGTAGTCTAGATACATCCACGTCATTTGGTATCCTTCGCAGCGCACTTGGTACTTAGAATCGGGTGTGCAGCCTGCAGGAGTGGGAATATCCATTCCGCAAAAATTGATGCTGTTACTAGGTGTTTCTGCTTGACCAAGGGCTAGCATAGGCACACTTAGCAAGCTAAGGAGTAGCAGTTTTTTCATGTAGGCACAGGCAAGGAAGGAGGGCTAATATAGTAAGGCTTTGCGGGGGCAGCCCAATCGGCGCGTAATATTCCCATGTAATACCCTGCTGGCATGAGCGAAGGGACTCATGGTGTATTTGTTCTGCTACGGCATTATCCAAGCGCCGCGGAAATACGTTAGTACAATAATCTGCCACGGTAGGCTTTACTACAGTAGCCCTGCTACTGGCCTACACTGACGCTGCTTTTCCGGATTCTGTCACGAACGCCCTGCCTCTGCATGAACGCTGATCATCCTAACTATGGCCTTTCTACCAGCACAACCGAGAATGTGCGGGCTGCTGAACCCATTACCAACCCCCTGCCCCGCGCTGTACTGCGCATGAACAACTACTTGCTGTTAGACGGCGAGTGGCGTTTTGCTATCGATAATGAGGACGTGGGTATTGATCAAAACTGGGCGCTAGGCCACACCTACGAGAAAACTGCCTCGTGGCCTGGCTCGGTAGAAGAGCACATTGCAGAGGCAAAAGGCTTATGCACGCCTTCAAGTTGGCATGATAAAGTAGTGGTGTGGTATGAGCGCGAGTTTACGTTGCCAGCCCTCGATAAGGAGGAAGGCCGCTCTATGCTGCAAATCACGTTTGGCGCCTGCGGCTACGAAACCCGGGTGTGGCTGAACGGCACGCTCCTGAGCACAATTGAGGGCGAAGACGTGCATTATGGTGAGTATACGTCTTTCACCTACGAGCTGCCCGAGGAGCTGCTACACCTCTCCAACCGCCTCACCGTTCGCATAGCCGACACAATGGACGCCGAAACTCCGCGCGGCAAGCAAGAGTCGCACGTGTATAAGCGCGGGGGCATCTGGTACCAAACCTACACTGGGGCGGTCCGGAGTGTATGGCTGGAAATGGTGGAACGCAACCGGTTACGCTCTAGAGTGGGTATAGTAAGCATAGTGGAAGACCACTTGGTGCGCTTTAACCTGACACTACGAATTCATGACCCTGGCGCGTACACTATCCGGCTGCGGGTGTGCGAGCGAGGTGCCCCAGCTTCGGCAGAGCCCATTGCAACCTCCGACTTTCCACTGAACCTGCCGGCGGGCCAGATACATCAGCGGGTAGTGATGGAAGTACCCAATGCGCAACTCTGGTCGCCAGAGGCCCCTAATTTATACCGCCTGGAAGCGCAGCTGATAGATTCAGACGGGTATGCCGCAGAAATTGAGGCGCACTTTGGCCTGCGTAAAATTGAAGCCCGGGGCCGGTACATCTACCTCAATAACGAGCCTACCTACCTCGATGGCATTCTGTATCAGCCAGGTACCGCTACTTATGAGGAAACCAAGCGCCACATGTACGCCATGAAGGAGCTGGGCTGCAACCTCGTGCGGGTGCACATTGCCGGCGTTGATCCACGGATTTACAACTTGGCCGATGAGCTAGGCTTATTGCTGTGGGTGGAAGTGCCCAGCCCTCACAGTTCTACCTCCCGCAGTCGAGCTAACCACCGGGCCGAGCTACTGCGCATGGTAGAACTCATCGAAACCCACCCCTCAGTGGTAATCTGGAGCTTGTACAATGAAGATTGGGGCGCTCAAGACATTGCGACCAACCAAGAGACCCGCCAGTACATTGTCGATATGTACCATTACATGCAGATCAAGTATCCGCAGTTTCTGGTAGTGGATAATGACGGCTGGCACCATATTTCCTGGGAGGGCCGCCTAAAATCTGACCTGCTCACGGCCCACCTCTATACGCCTGACCTGGGCCGCTGGCGGGAACTGCTCGACCGGTTAGTACACGGCGAGATGGAGGGTACCGCGGCGTTTCCACTGGTAGTTGGCGACCCGTTCTTCTACCGGCGTCAAGTACCGTTGCTGGTGAGCGAGTGGGGTGGCTTTGGCTTTTCCGATTACGGCGGGCCACAAGACGCCGAAGCCCGCACGACGAACATCCGTGCCTTCAAGCAAGAACTTCGGCGGCGCGATATTGCGGGCGACGTATATACCCAAGCCACCAATATTGAGGATGAACGTAACGGGCTGCTCGATTTTCAGACTGGCGAGCTAAGTGTACCGGCCGGCCTGCTCAACTCACGCAACCAGGAGCAAATAACCCCTACTGGGCTCGTAGGCCAGCCCGCTACCTGATAGCTTCATTCCTTACATGACACCGGCCCCGGTCCTGCTCAAAATCCAGAAGCAGAGCCGGGGCCGGTGTCATGTAAGGAATGAAGCAGTGGCCTAGTGCATCCGGTCGTCGCGGACAGGGAGATTAACGATGATTTCGCCTTCAATCTTTAGCAGCTCCTGCAGGCGCACATCCACCTCTTTAGGGTCGCAGTATTCCTTGGCCAAATCAACGTAGCTCACGAAGTGGCCCGCTTCCGATACCATCAGCTCATAATAAAACTTAGAGAGTTCAGGGTCGGGAATGTGCTTCCACAACAACTTGAACCGCTCACAGCTACGGGCTTCTATCAGAGCACTTACCAGTAGCGTATCCATCAGCTGCCGCTCCCGGGCGCCGCCCTTCCGGATGTGGGTCATGAGCTGCACCACATACTCGTCGCGGCGAGGCTTACCCAGCTCATGCCCGCGCTTGCGTAGCTCTGCCAGCACCCGCTCAAAGTGCGACCACTCTTCCGCCACCAGCAGCGTGAGCTCGTCTACAAGCCGAGTTTTCTCCGGGTACTTTACAATCAGGCTAATGCCCGTGCTGGCCGCTTTCTGCTCGCAGTACGCATGGTCAACCAGAATATCTTCAATGTTTTTGCTGGCAATATCCACCCACCGTGGGTCGGTGTTCAGCTTCAGCTTTAAGATGGTTTTCTCTTTTCCTTCGGGATGCATAGCACTTAGGCGTTCATGGCTGATTGTAGCCCGATGAGGAGTAGATCATCTGACTACTCCTCAACAATCAATTGAAAAATTGCCACCGGATACCGAACTGAAGTCGGCGGGGCAAGCCGGCGTAGTACGGCGTAGTGTAATATCCCGACTGCGGCAGGAACTGGTTGACGTAGGCCATCTTGAAGAACACATTCACCGTTTTGATGTCGGCACTCACGAACACGTCGGCAATGGGAGTGTTACGAATGGTAAAGTGGTCCTGGAAGAAAAACTGCTGAGTAGTGGGGTTGTAATCGTATGGCTTCCAGCGCGACTGGAAATAGGCCTGCACACCAAACTGCCCAAACAAGGCCTTTTTAAACACATATCCCTGGAAATACAACCGCGACTCCCCTACTAGCCAAGGGAAACGTAGCCCTTCAGTGCCGTTCAATACCTTGGTGTAGGTAGCTTGGTTATCAAAGAATAGGTGGCCTACGTTGAGTTTGTGTTGAGCCGTAAGACTTACTATCTGACGTGAATCCGTAAGCTGAGCCGGCACTGCTTGCCGATTGTAGTACACAAGGTTAGACACGTTGGCAAAAGCACCAACAAGTTGAGCGTACTGATTACCGAACTTTTGATTTATCGCACCTTGCACGTGCTGCACTTGGGTATTATTAAAGCTCTTGTTATACCAAACAGCGTGATTTCCCTCGAATCGCTGTTCTGTTAGAGTAGGAGAATAACTGGTAATGAGTCCATCTACACGCACCGGACCTAGGTTTGTGTTTCCACGAAAGATGTATTCTGTCTTTTTTAGATTAATAATCTCTTTGAAGTTCTGCGGCACTTTTACCTCTCCTGAAGTTTGAATTTCAAACTGTTTGTAAGTGAAACCAGCAGACCCACCGAGGAAAAACTGCGTGGCGCGCACAGAATCTGCCGGGTAGTTTAACTTTTCAACCGTAATCGTATTGCTACCGTAGCGTGAGCGGGATTCTAAAGAGTACGTCCGCTGCTTACCGTAGAGCCGGTAGGCCACAGTAGGGGAGTTACCCATTACCCCTACAGTATTTTCAATCTGGCGAAAATCAGCACGGTCATCGGTAATGGTATTACTGAACCGCCGCAGATCGTAACGAAATGTGCCCTGCCGACTAGGAATGGCAGATTGCGTGACAATCAACTGATCGTCAAAGTATTTGTTCTGACGACGGGTCCAATCGGCAATGTGATACGCGGTAAGGCCCCGGCCTAGCAACCGGTAGGTATGGGCCAAATGCACTTGATCTCGATCATCTCGATTAACAGCATTAGTTAACCGAACCTCTTCTCGCTGATAATCAAACAGCTTCGAAAGATCTACCTTCTTTCCATCTGTGCCTTCTAACATATCAGTCGGCAAGGGAATAATCCCCCCCTGCTCCACGGCCCGGTGCCGGGCCGTGGTTAAATTGGCCATTAGGTGGTAGCGGTCGTCGGAGGTTTGATAGCGTACAAACAGCAGAAAGTTGCTGTGCTCTACCTGCCCGGCGCGGGTGCTTTGAACGGCCACTGCTTTATTCGACCCAAACCGTTCGTAGGCAAATCCCACGTTTAAGTCCTTTTTAAGGCTGCGGGTGTAGCCAAGCTCAAAAATCTGCTCGTAGGGATTGCCCTGATGGAAGCGGAAGAACGTGTAGGGCGAGCGGGTATCGTAATACGGAATGGTGGAGGCATTGCGCACGTAACGGTCGAAGACGTTGCGGCCCAAACGGGCTCCTATCTCCGTGTTCGGCTGCCAGAGCAGGTGGCGGGAGGCCGTTCCAAAGTTGCCTAAGTCTTGATAATACGCCGAATCGTGCACCCAGTAGCGGTTTTGGGGCAGGCGCGTGAGCGTGGTATCAATCATGCGGCCTACGGTATCACCGCGCATCATATCGGCTTCACGCAGGATGAACGTGGTGCGGGCTCCGTACCGGTTTTTAGTGGAGTCGTCGACGATCTGAGCCCGGGCGGCGGGTAACAGGGCCGGCACTCCTCCCAGCAGCAGGGCCATCAGGAGCAGCAGACGCAACCAACAGATAGGCCTAGCGGCCAGAATTAGCGGAATCAGGGGTAAATCAGACAACAGCGTGGGGCTGAAAGTAGGGTATCAGAAGCTCCAGCAGGCGGGCGTCGCCGTCGGCCAGGAGCCGGACATCAATGGGAAGGTAAAATACGGGCAATTGCCTGACAACTGCCGCCAAAGCTGGCTCCAGCAGGCGGGCGGCGTCTTTCTGCGTGGTGAAAACGCTTTGGCCGGGCGCTAATTGCGCAGCCACAGCGGCAATTTCTGCTTCCGTGAACACATGGTGGTCGGGGAAGCGGGCGTGGTGCACTACACGGTAGCCAGCCATTTCCAGATACTGCCGCAAGGGCTCAGGCTGGGCTATGCCCGTGAGCAATAACACTTCGGTCCCAGTTGGCTCTGGGGCTGCGCCTACCGGTACAGGCGCCCCGTACTCGTATGTAGAGAACAGCACTGGCACGGTAGGCCGGGCGTAGCGCCGGATGCGGCGGGTAATATCCTGGCGGCGAGCTTCGGAAAGCAGCGGGTCGCACTTCGTGACCAGAATCAGATCCGCCCGTATAGCCCCGACTCTACTTTCCCGAAGGCGCCCGGCGGGCAGCACCCAGTCCTCGAAAAAAGGCCGCTCTTGTTCCGTGAGCAAGATATTGAAGCTAGGCCGCACTTTTCGGTGCTGGTAGGCATCATCTAGCACAATTACGGAGGTAGCTGGCGCGTCGGAGAGCAGTTGCCGGATGCCGGCCACACGGTCTTCACAAACGGCCACGGGCACCGCTTGCTTAAACTGCTGGAATTGTTGCAGAGGCTCGTCGCCGATAGTGGCGGCCGTGTCGGTACCCGTAGCGAAGCGGTAGCCGCGGGTGCGCCGGCCGTAGCCGCGGCTAAGCATGGCCGGCGACTGGCCTAGCTGCTGCAGCACCGTAATCAAGTGGGCTACGTGGGGCGTTTTACCAGTGCCTCCTACGCGCAGGTTGCCCACGTTCAGCACCGGCACTTCAGCAAATGCCACGGTGGTATTCAGGCCCGTGCGATACAGCAAGTTGCGCACAGCCATAACACCGGCGTAGAGCCAGCTTAGGGGCAGCAGCAACACAGTGAGCAGAGAAGGCACGGGTGAGTAAGCAAATTTTAGTGGCGCAAAAATAACGGGTAACGCATAGCATCGGGCGACAGGCCTAGATATATCTGGTGCTAGCCTCTGTTATATGCGGCCTAGATCTGTGTGCAGATAAGCATTAAGCGCCTCGCTTGAATGTTTGCACTGAGGCCCTTGCGGTAAGCTAGGCCACTAGCGTGCAGCTTCTGCGTACAAGCAGTTCGCCTCCACCTTTCCTATATGTTTGCTGACCGTTTGCTGCGCCACTTAACTGAGTTTCCGTCACCGCCCACCCTGCCCGAGGATGTAGAGGCCTACAGCCCTTACCAAGACGCTACCCCGCGGGAGCTTTTCACGCAGTTTGCGCAGCGCCACTATAAAGATGATCAGCCCAGAGTAGCCCTACTGGGCATCAACCCTGGGCGGTTGGGCAACGGTCGCACCGGCGTAGCCTTTACCGACCCAGTGGCCTTATCAACCTGGGGCATTGCGAACGACCTACCGCGGCGCCGGGAGCCATCCAGTGAGTTTGTGCAGGCCGTGGTGCTGGCCATGGGCGGTCCGACGGCCTTTTACGAGCGGTTTTTCCTGGGGTCTCTCTACCCCTTAGTGCTTTTGCGGCATGGTCTGAACTACAACTTTTACGACTCCGTAGCCGTGACAAAGGCGCTGTGGCCGGATATTCAATTATCAGTGCGGCAGCTGGTGGAAGAAGTAGGCTTGGCCCGGCATGCCGCCGTCTGCCTGGGTCAGCGCAACGGTAAGTACTTTCACAAGCTCAATGAGGAATTGCAGCTCTTCGATCACATTCATGTGCTGGACCACCCACGTTATTTGATGCAGTACAAGCGCAGAGCCCTGGCTGATAACGTAGCGAATTATGTGCGGGTGCTTGATGGCCTAATCAGTTAGTGTTGTATAGATAAGTACTTCTTAGCTCCGGCTAGGCCTATAACAGCCCCAGAAATTGCCTAAACTAGGAGCTGATTGCCACCTTGCCGTACTTTGCTACCCTATGCCCGTAACCATTCAAGACTTAGCCCGCGTACTCGAACGCGCCGCTCCCCTGGCCTATCAAGAATCCTACGACAACGCCGGACTGCAGTGCGGCGACCCGTACATGCAAGTGCGCGGGGTGCTTATTGCCTTAGATTGCACCCCAGCCGTGGTGGACGAAGCTCTGCGCCGCGGCTGCAACGTGGTGGTAGCTCATCATCCAGTAGTGTTCAAGCCTCTCAAGCGCCTCACCGGCGCAAACGAAGTAGAGCAGACCATTATTAAGGCTATCAAAAACGATGTGGCTATTTACGCAGCCCATACCAACCTCGATAATGTGCTGCTGGGCGTTAACCGCAAGCTGGCCGACAAGCTAGGTCTGCAAAATTTGCAGATTCTGGACCCCAAGTCGGGCACCTTGGGCAAGCTCGTTACTTATGTACCACCAACCCACACCGAGGCAGTGCTCCAGGCTCTGTATCAGGCTGGGGCTGGGCAGGTAGGTGAGTACTCGGAGTGTAGTTTCCGGATGGAAGGCACTGGCACCTTTACACCCGGAGCTGGCACCAACCCCCATACTGGCACTCCGCTGCAGCCCGAAACTACCCGTGAGGAACGCGTAGAAGTTCTGCTGCCCCTACACCTGCAGGGCGCTGCGCTGCGAGCCTTGCGGCAAGCTCACCCTTACGAGGAAGTGGCCTACGAGCTCATCAAGCTGGAAAACACGCACCAAGATGTAGGTTCCGGCATGGTGGGTGACTTGCCCGAGGAGATGAGCCCCCGGGAATTTCGCCGGCGCCTGCGCGAGGCGCTGGGTGTACCGGTGGTAAAGCACACAGAGTTCGAGCGGCCCATCAGGCGCGTAGCTTTGTGCGGCGGGGCAGGCAGCTTTCTGATTGGCAAGGCCCGCGCCGCCGGCGCCCAGGCTTACGTAACCGGCGACCTAAAATACCACGAATATTTCAGTGCCGAAGGCCGCCTGATGCTCTGCGACGTAGGCCACTTTGAGAGCGAGCAATTCACGGGGGAAATCTTCCGGGATTTGCTTACCGATAACTTTGGGAGTACTTTTGCGCTCTTAACTGCTGAGACCCTTACCAACCCCGTCCGTTATGATTTCTAATCCCTCCGCGGAAAATACCGTTGCCAGCAAGCTGGAAGCCCTTCTGAACCTGCAGCGCATCGACTCGCAGCTCGACGAAATCCGGCGCGTGCGTGGCGACTTGCCAGAAGAGGTTCGTGACCTGGAGGACGAAATTGCCGGCTATGAGGTGCGCGTGAGCAAATTCGACGAGGAAATCGCCGGGCTTAACGAGCAGATCAAACAGCGCAAGCAAAACGCCAAGGACGCCGACGGCCTCATTAAGCGCTACGAAGACCAACAGCAAAACGTCCGCAACAACCGCGAGTACGAGGCTATTGCCAAAGAAATAGAGCTGCAGAAGCTGGAAATCCAGATTTCTGAGAAGAAAATCAAAGAAGCTCAGTATCAGATTGAGCTCAAGAACAACGACATCGCAGGCACCAAGCAGCGCTTGGAAGAGCGTAAGAAGGACCTTACCAACAAGAAAAGTGAGCTCGACGTTATCGTAAGCGAAAGCGAAGCCGATGAAAAGAAGCTTATGGACGAGCGTGAAGGCGCCGTGCAGCCTGTTGAGGAGCGCCTGCTGATGGCCTACACCCGGATTCGGGGCAACGTACGCAACGGCTTGGCCGTGGTAACGGTTAAGCGTGATGCCTGCGGTGGTTGCTTCAACACGGTGCCCCCTCAGCGCCAGGCCGATATCATTGCCCACAAGAAAATCATCGTGTGCGAGCACTGCGGCCGCGTGCTGGCCGATGTGGAAGCCCGCATCTCGTAATTTTTAGTCTCTTGACACACGAAAAAGAACGGCTCCCGGGCCGTTCTTTTTTTGCCCTATGGGAAGTATTGCGCAGATACGCAACGGATTGAGTAGCAGCCGGCAGTGGATAGTCTGCCTGCTACTTGTTGTTGCGTTTCTGCGCCTAGCGCATAGTGCCCCATCCCAAGAGGCCTATCAGGTTGAGTTAGCCCCCACATCGGTAGCACTCTCGAGTCAGCAAGCCCGTGCTTACGCGGAGGTGCTAAAAATGCGGCCCGGAGCCGCGCGCAAATGGCTGAAGGGCGCGCCGTCAACCGCCGGAACCCTGCTCATAGCCGATTGCCTGGAAATAACGGAGCTATTGGTAAGCCAGGATGCCACCCGCTACGAGGCCGCAGTAGAGGCCCAGGACCGCCGCCTGAGTGCCCTGGATAAATCCTCGGAGCCCGGGGCCTTGCGCGCCTACGCTCGGGCCGAAATTCGTTTGCATCAAGCCGCTGCCCAGGTGGTGTTTGGCCATGAGGTGCAGGGCGCCTGGAGCCTGCGCCAAAGCTATCAGCAGATGCAGGCTGTGGTGCAGCGCTATCCGCAGTATTTGCCCGCTCGCAAAACGCTGGGCATGCTCCAATTTTTTATTGGGTCCTTGCCTGAGAGCTATCGGTGGTTTTTGAAGTTGCTAGGCCTGCCAGGCAGCGTAGAAACGGGCCTGCAGAATCTGCGCTCGGCTGCCACCCAACCCAACGACTTTCAGCTGGAAGCCCGCCTGATTTTAGCTCTGCTGGAGGAAACGTACTACAAAAAGCCGGAAGCAGCGCTGCAGCTAGTAGAAACCCTGCACCGCCAGCAACCCGACAACTTGCTGCTCAGCTACCTGCTAATCAGCCAGCTCAAAAAGCAACATCGTACCGACGCCGCCCTGGCGGCCTACCGCGCTAGCCCAGTGGGCGCCGACTACCTGCCCTTGCCTTATTTGCACCACATGGCCGCTGACCTGCTGCTCTATCAAGGCCAGTACGCCGCCTCCACGCGGGCTAACCAACAGTTTCTGCAGTTGTATCGGGGGCAACACTACCGCAAGGATGCCGCGTTTAAGCTATACCTAGCCGCGTGGTTGGCTGGTGATGGGGCCACCGCAGAGAAGTATCGGCGCCAGATTAACGCTAGCGGCCGTACGGTGCTGGAGGAAGACAACTATGCCCAGCGATTTTTTGAGGAGAAGTTGCCCCTCAACCGCACACTTACAAGGGCTCGCCTGCAGATTGACGGTGGCTATTACCGCAGTGCGCTGGCTACCTTAAACAGCTTTCAGCTAACCCAAACTACGCCCCTGCGCGACCGGCTGGAAGCCCCCTACCGGCGGGCCCGTGCCTACCACCTCCTAGGCCACCCCGACTCGGCCCGCTTGTATTATGCCCGTACTATTGCGCTGGCCGGGAATGCTCCCTACTATTTCGCGCCGCAGTCGGCGCTGCAACTAGGCTACATATACCAGGCGGAAGGTCAGAAGAATACCGCTCGGGCGTATTTCAATAAGGCCCTGAGCTATTCCAAACACGAGTACAAGAACAGCACCGACACCAAAGCCAAGCTCGCACTGAAGGAACTAGAGTAACGACCCTTGTTTAGCCGGACCGGGGCGGGCGGTTACCTTTGCGCTGTGCATTCCGTTCGTATAGCTGACCTTCCCCCCGACTTTCGTGCCCGCGCGTTGCGGTGGGCTGCGGCCTTTCCGTATTGCGCTTATTTTGAGCCAAACGATATTGCCTACCCCCAGGGCGCATTTACACGGCGGCTGGCCGTGCGGCGCACCCCGGCTTACTCACCGAGTAGCTTGGCAGAGCTCGAACAATGGCTAGGCCAGTCGAGCGAGGCACCACGCTGCGGACTGCTTACCTACGACCTAAAAAACGAGGTAGAAGCGCTACAAAGTCACAATCTGGACAACCTCAACTGGCCGGCGCTGCACTTCTTTGAGCCCGAAATGTGGCTGGAATGGCACAACGAGTCAGTTACTATTTATACGAACTCGCCAGAAGGACTCCCTGCTCCCGAGGTCCTGGCCCAGATTCTAGCTGCTAGGCCACTTGGCCCAGCACTAGCTCAAGTACCCGTTTTTCAAGCTCGCCTACCAAAGCCCAATTATTTAGATGCCGTAGAGGCTATTCGGGAGGACATTTTGAACGGGGAAGTTTATGAGCTGAATTTATGCCAGGAGTTTTACGCGGAAAGCGTAGCGTTAGAGCCCACGGAGGTGTTTTTGCGGCTCCTAGAGACGTCGCCCACGCCCTTCGCCGGCTTCTACCGCTGGCACAACCGGTACCTGCTGTGCGCTTCGCCCGAGCGGTTTTTACGGCGCCAGGGTTTTACATTGCTTTCGCAGCCCATTAAAGGCACTATTCGGCGCGGCGCTACTCCTGCCGCTGACGAACAACAGCGCTTAACGTTGCTGCACGATGAGAAGGAGCGTGCCGAAAACCTGATGATTGTGGATTTGGTGCGCAACGACCTAGCCCGCGTGGCCGAAACCGGCTCCGTAAAAGTGCCGGAGCTGTTCGGGTTGTATCCTTTCCGGCACGTCTGGCAGATGATTTCCACGGTGCAGGCCACGGCCCAGCCAAGCCTAAGCCTAGTGGAGGCGTTACGCGCCACCTTCCCCATGGGCTCGATGACGGGGGCACCCAAAATCAGGGCCATGCAGCTTATTGAGCACTACGAGCGCACTCGCCGGGGCCTCTACAGCGGCAGCATTGGGTACGTGCTGCCCAACGGCGACTTTGACTTCAACGTGGTCATCCGCAGCCTCCAATACCGGCAGGATACGGGCCACCTCAGCTTCCAAGTAGGCTCTGCCATCACCTACGATTCGGTGCCCGAGTACGAATACCAGGAGTGTCTGCTGAAAGCCCAGGGACTGCTAGATGTGCTCGGGGCTACAGTGAGCGAGTAAACAGGTGAAGGGGCCTAGCACCCTTCACGCCCTACCTCGCCTACTTGGTATTTCCCTTCAACCGCCGCTCAAATGCTGCCAGAAACAGGCCTACGTGGTAACCATCGGCCAAGCCGTGATGCACGTTGACGGAAACCGGCATCCAGGTGGCGCCATTTTCTTCGTAGAGTTGCCCGAAGGACAGTTTTGGGCAGCTGTCGGGATGCTGGAAGCTGCGAGCATGCGTGAGGCCGCTGAACCGGACCCACGGGAGAGCCGAGCAATGCAGCACATCGGGGCGCGCAGTAGACTCACTCAGGCGTAGGCCAGTACTGGTGCGCACGGCTTCCATTTCCGCAGTGGCCGCGGCCACGAAGTTCATAAGTTCATCGTGCTGCTCAATAAAGGAGAAGGAAAATGTATGATCCTCGCGGCCTAGCGTGGCTGAGGCGTGGACCCGGTCATACAAGAACACTTCCCCATTTTCAATGCGGGTACGAAACTCTGGCACCTCGTTGGCAGCCTGGACGGCGTGGTACAGGTAGTACAGAAAAAATGAAACCCCTAGTCGCTTGGCTTCGGCCTGAGCGCCTGTACATTCCACCGGTGCCACCAACCCGAAGAACGGTTCATCGAAGGCGGAGAAGAAGGCAAAATGGTCGCGGCGGTTCCAGGTGGCTAAGTCGATGCGCTGTTTCATAGGCGCTAAGTTCGGTAACTTTGATGCCTCGCGTAGCTTTTCTCGCGGTTTTCCCTGTTTCTCCGGCTTATGTCCGCTCCCCATCTCATTGCCTTCGACGCCGACGACACGCTGTGGTCAAATCAGCCTCACTTCGATGAGGTTGAAGCCCGGCTATTTAACATCATGGCCCACTGTGGCGACCCCGACTACATCAGCCAGCATCTAAATGCGGTGCAGCGCGAAAACATGAAGCTATTTGGCTACGGGGCTAAGTCGTTTATGCTCTCCATGATTGAAACGGCCATTCAGCTCACCGAGGGGGCCGTCACGGGCGTTTATATCCAGCAGATTCTCGACATGGGCAAGGACTTACTCCGCTACCCCATCGAGCCGCTGCCCGGCGTAGTAGAAGTTCTGACAGAACTGCGCCAGCGCGGCCACCGCCTCATGGTGCTCACGAAAGGCGACCTGTTTGATCAGGAAAGCAAAATTGCCCGGTCTGGCCTAGGCGATTATTTTGATCACGTGGAGATTGTCAGCGAAAAAGACGAGGCTACCTACCAGCGCCTGCTCACCCGCTACAGCGCCCAGCCGGAGACCTTCTGCATGATTGGCAATTCTCTCAAATCCGATATTATTCCGATAGCTCGCCTGGGCTTTCGCTCAGTACACGTTCCCTACCACGCCACTTGGATATTCGAGCGAGTAGATCCTGAAACGCTGACTGGCCTAGAGTTCCACAAAGTAGATGATCTGCGGGAAGTCTTGACCTACTTGCCCTAGCGGTGAATAAGTAGTTGAGTGAATTCATTTAGCTCAACTGATGCTGTTCAACCCATAATAAATTGGCATTAGTCACCTCACTCATTTACTCAATTACTGATACACTCCTACCCCTGCCATTCTGTCATTTTCGGCTTAAAAACGTTACCTTTGCTGTTCTCTGAACTGTGAAGCTGACGCCCGCGACGCCTTTCGTATGTCCCAACCGCTGATTACCCTCGACTTTCTTGATACTCCTGCCCTGCCTACTCCATCGGTAGAGGCAAGCACGCACGCACACGAGCCCTCGGGCGAAGTGCGCGTAAGCCCAGCTACCCGCACCGGCCGTAAGCGCAAACTCTACATTGAGAGCTACGGCTGCCAAATGAATTTCTCTGATTCTGAAATCGTGTCGAGCATCTTGTTTGAACAAGGCTTCGACACGACTGAGCAACTAGAAGGCGCTGATCTGGTGCTGCTTAATACCTGCTCCATTCGGGAGAAAGCCGAGCAAACGGTGCGCATGCGCCTGGCTCAGATCAATGGGCACAAACGGCGTAACCCCGGCCTGCTGGTGGGCGTGCTGGGCTGCATGGCCGAGCGTCTGAAAAGCAAGTTTCTGGAGGAGGAAAAATTAGTGGACCTAGTAGTGGGACCCGATGCGTATCGCGACCTGCCCCAACTGATTCAGCAAGTGGATGGTGGCCAAAAGGCCGTAAACGTGCTGCTGAGCCGTGAGGAAACTTACGCCGACATCACGCCGGTGCGCCTGAACTCAAATGGCATTACGGCCTTTATTAGCATCATGCGCGGCTGCGACAACATGTGCTCCTTCTGCGTGGTGCCCTTCACCCGAGGCCGGGAGCGTAGCCGCGACGCGCACAGCATCGTGCAGGAAGCCCGCGACTTAGTAGCTCAAGGCTATAAGGAAATTACGCTTCTAGGCCAGAACGTTGATTCTTACAAATGGGCTTCGGAAGATGGCTTAGAGCACGTAAACTTTGCCCAGCTGCTAGAACAGGTGGCCCTGGTAAGCCCTGAGCTGCGCGTGCGTTTCTCCACTTCCCACCCCAAAGACATCACCGACGAAGTGCTCCATACGATGGCGCGCTACGAGAATATCTGCAAGTACATTCACCTGCCCGCTCAAAGCGGTAACTCGCGGGTGCTCAAACTAATGAACCGCACCTACGACCGGCCGTGGTACGAGGAGCGCGTGAAAGCCATTCGCCGTATCCTCGGCGACGACTGTGGCATTAGCACCGATATGATTGCGGGCTTCTGCTCTGAAACGGAAGAGGAACATCAGGACACTCTGAGCCTGATGGATTTGGTGCGTTACGATATGGCCTACATGTTCTTCTACTCGGAGCGCCCTGGTACCCTGGCCGCCCGCAAGCTGGAAGACGATATTCCGTTGGAAGTAAAGAAGCGCCGCCTGGCCGAAATCATTGACCTGCAGCGTGAGCACAGCCGCGTGCGTAACCAGCGCGCTGTGGGCCGTGTGCACCGCGTGCTAGTAGAAAACTTCTCGAAGCGTTCTGATGAGCACCTGAGCGGCCGCAACAGCCAGAACCAGGTCGTAATCTTCCCGAAGAAACACTACAAGAAGGGCGACTACGTGGATGTGCTCGTGCACGAGGCTACCACAAACACGTTGCTCGGCGAGGCGATATAATTTCTTGTCATCCTGACCTTTCGCAGGGCGTTGTTTCGTAAAAGTGAGTGCCGTAGCAGCGGCCTGCTTTCTCCTAACAGACTCCTCGTTAGCTCAGGATGACGTGTTTATTCTGCGTTCCTCAAAATAAAAGCCCGCGCTTTTCGTCTTCCACACGAAAACCCACTTCCGACCTTGACTCCTTCCGAAATACAATCTATCAAGCAGCGCTTTGGCATCATCGGTAATGCTCCGTCGCTGAACTATGCCATTCAGGTAGCAGCCCAAGTGGCTCCTACCGACATGACCGTGCTCATTACCGGCGAGAGTGGTTCTGGTAAAGAATCGTTTTCCAAGATCATTCACGCCCTTTCCCCCCGCAAGCATGGGCAGTTTATTGCCATCAACTGCGGGGCTATTCCGGAAGGCACCATCGATTCGGAGCTATTTGGTCACGAAAAGGGCTCTTTTACCGGCGCTCAGGAGGCTCGTAAAGGCTACTTTGAGGTAACCAACGGCGGTACCATCTTCCTAGATGAAATTGGGGAAATGCCCTTGGGTACCCAGGCCCGCCTGCTACGGGTGCTGGAAAACGGTGAATTTATCCGGGTGGGTTCTTCGAAAGTACAGAAGACAGATGTGCGGGTAGTGGCTGCTACCAATGTAAATTTGCTGGACGCGGTGCGTGAAGGACGCTTCCGAGAAGACCTGTATTATCGCCTCAACACGGTGCCAATTACGGTTCCACCATTACGTGAACGAGACGATGATATCTACTTACTATTTAGAAAGTTTGCCACGGATTTTGCCGACCGCTACCGGGTAAAGCCCGTAACGCTTACGCCGGACGCCGTGCAGGAATTACAACGGTTCCGCTTTCCGGGCAACATTCGCCAGCTCAAGAACGTGGCCGAGCAGATGTCGGTGCTGGAGACGGACCGGGAGGTGGATGCCCGCCGCCTGCGCCAGTACTTGCCCGCTGATCAGAGCAGCCGCTTGCCCATGCTAGTGCACGCCGCCGGCAGCGCCACCGACGGGGCCGGCAACGCCTACTCTGAGCGCGACCTGCTCTACAAAGTGCTCTTCGACATGCGCCGCGACATGACGGACCTGAAGAAGCTTGTCTTGGATATGGCGGCTGGTCAGCGCCCCCAGGAAACCCAGGAGCTGCTGCGTCAAAACAGCCACCTGTTCAATAACCTAAGCGTAGGAGTAGCGCCCTACGATAATGGCCCAGCCGCTAGGCCACTTCGCCAGCCCGCCCCTGATGGCCCACCCAACGAGTACATTCTTAGTCCGCGTGACCTAGAGGTAGATGATGCCACTGAGTACGAAGACGAGGCTCACCGCGTGGAGGACATCACCCACGAAACAGAGGAGGAAACCTTGTCTCTGGAGGCGAAGGAGAAGGAAATGATCATCAAAGCGCTGAAGAAGCACCACAATAAGCGGAAGTATGCCGCTCATGACTTGGGTATTTCAGAACGCACGCTCTATCGCAAACTAAAGCAATATGACCTTGAACAAGCGTAGTGCCGGGGCTCCCTTTTGGCTGCTGAGTTGCTTTTTGCTGCTTTTAGCTCTGGGCGGCTGCAAGGTGTATTCCTTTAGCGGCACCAATATTTTGCCAGAGGTAAAAACCATTTCCATCGCCACGTTTCAAAACAACGCCAACAACGGTCCATCGTTTTTGGCACAGCGCTTCACTGAAGATTTCAAGGATTACTTTCAGCGCAATACCACACTTAAGCAACAGGCCCGCGATGGCGACCTACAGTTTGACGGTCAGATCATTGCCTTCGATTTCGCACCGGCCGCAATTCAGCAACAGAACAACCAGGACGTAGCCGGGGTCAACCGCCTAACCATTCAGGTGCGCGTGCGATACACCAACACTAAGGACCCTAAGCAGGACTTCGAGCAGACCTTTCAAAGCACCCGCGACTTCCCCGCCACGCGTGATATTTCCAGCATCAACAATGACCCTGCAGCCCTGCGCGAAGTATTCCGCAACATCATTACCGATGTCTTTAATAAATCGGTGGCCAACTGGTAAGTAGCGCTTCTCTGAATAAATTGATGCACTTTTGCCGCCCCTAGGCCAGTACCTACTACCTAGTTTATTGCCGTGCTCTCTGGTTTTGGAGCCGCACTGGCCTAGCCGTTTACCACATCAGCTCATCTATTCCTATGACCCGCGCGTCGCTTTTACAGATACTGGACCACGTGAGCGAGATTTCGGACGCCGAAATCCGGGAGCTGGAACAGTTGGCGGCCGCCTTCCCCTACTGTCAGACGGCACACATCCTGCTAGCTAAAGCTGCTCACGATCGAGGCAGCATGTTGGCTAGCCAGCGCCTGCGCCGCGCCGCTACCTACGCTACCAATCGAGAGTTACTGCGCCAACTGCTAGAACAGCCCGCACCGGCCGCTCAGAGCGTTACAACAGCGCTACCCGAATCTGTTGCTTTTGCTACCACCCCGACCGTTCCGGCAGAAACAATCGAAGAAAGTCAACCTAGCGAAACGGGTGCTCAGGAGCCAACCGCAGAATTGCTGGATGTTTCGGACTCAGTAAGCACGCTTCTTTCAAAGGAAGAAGCTGCCCAGAATCTTGCTGATGAGACTGACTCGCAGGCTACACCAGAAGAGGATTTTACGGCTCAGGAAGAGAGTATTGCGGCATTACTTCCCGATAATCCTGCGCTTCACGAAGTAGTATCACCGGAAGCATCACCAGTAGCATCTACCGTATTAGATAGCTCGGCTGAGGATTCGCTGCACTTGACTGAGGCAGAAAAAGCGCCGGTTTTGCTCAATACGCCAGCTATTCCTGTAGCACATGAGGAATTTGAGGTACCGCAAGAAAACCTCACTACTGCCACTGATATACCTCAACTGCTACAGGCAGAAAGTTCTGCGGAACCACTTGTGGCCGATGAAGGTGTGCAGACAAACTATATACAGCCTACTCCCGAGGCTGATGCTGCAGAACTTCCTGCCTCTACCGGTCTAGTAGAAACGGAAGCAAGAGACCAGACGCTGGTTGAGGATTTGCTTCCACCGATGGCTCCTCCCATCCGTCCCCCGGCTAATGCGGGCATTTCACGGTTCGAGTTTGACTTGGTGGAGCCTGCTTTGCCTACTCCTTCAGCTTATCAGTTACCTGGCTTAGAAGATGAGGCCGAAGAGGAGAACTTCCCCTTGCCTACCCTTTCCAAACCCGCCCCGCCGGCTTTTCATGCCGACGAAGACCTGGGCTACGCGCTAGGAGCTGGCAGTCGACTGGGATATGACCTGCAGCCCCGCGACGGATACACGCTAGATCTACCCCTGGATTCGTTCTTCGAGCCCGACGCCTTGCTACTCGCCCATATTGCAGCCAGTCGCCCGAAACCTACCAAGTCGTCTATTGATTTAATCAACCGCTTCCTGAAAACACAGCCCCGCATCAAGACGCCGGCCACTGATAGTGCCCCGGCCGATGAGCAAGCTGATTTGTCGGTGCGGAGCACCCAGGCTGCCCCGGCCATAGCGTCGGAAAGCCTCGCCAAAATCATGGTTAAGCAGGGCAAAATCGACAAAGCCATTGAAATATATGAGCGGTTGATGCAGCGCCAGCCAGAAAAAAAGGCGTACTTTGCCGATCAAATTCAACACCTGAAACAACCTTCAGCTTAGATGTACATCACCCTTGTTGTTCTGATTCTTTTTGTTTGCTTGTTGCTAGGCCTAGTAGTACTGGCCCAGAACCCCAAAGGCGGCGGGATTTCCAGCCAGTTTGGCGCGGGTGGTGCCGCACAGCTGATGGGCGTTAAGCGTACCGGCGACTTGCTGGAGCGCCTGACCTGGGGGTTGGCCATTGCCCTGATCGTGCTGAGCCTGGGTACTCACGTAGTTGGTGGCGCTGGTACGGGCCCCGTACGTAGCGTAAACCAGCAGAAAGCACTCGAAACTCGTATTCCGGCTACTCCTGCTCCCGTAGGCCCCGGTGCTCCTGGCACTACAGTTCCGGGCGCAACTGCTCCTAGCGCGGCTCCAGCCACTGCTCCTGCTGCCCCTGGACAACAGCCCGCCTCTACGCCGGCTCAATAGCTTTCTGTAAGCTTACAGTATTCTTTATTGTAGTGGCTCCTAACTGGGAGCCACTATTTTTTTGTCATCTTCCAACCCTGCAGCTTGCTCGGCGTAAAGCGAGCCGACACCCGAGTTCTAGCTTCCAAGCGGCATTTTGTCGGCGAATTGTGCAGTATGACACGTCTGGCAGTCTTTGGTAGGAAATCCTGACGGAAAAGTTCCCACTTAGCATCCATTATGTCAGGTTTTGCAGGGCTGGCACAGGAAGTGTAGCACGGTCGTCACCCTCTTACTACAAGTAAACCTTTCAACCAAAACGTACAATATGTCGCTTAGCATCAAACCGCTGGCTGACCGCGTAATCATCGCGCCGGCCGCCGCCGAGGAAAAAACCAAATCGGGCATCATCATCCCCGACACGGCTAAGGAAAAACCCCAGCGTGGCGAAGTAGTAGCCGTAGGTGAAGGCAAAGTGGCCGACAACGGTACCACCATCAAGCCGCAGGTGAAAGCCGGCGACCAGGTGCTGTATGGTAAGTATGCTGGTACCGAGATTACCGTGGACGGCCAAGACTACCTCATCATGAAGGAGTCGGACATCTTCGCCGTTCTGTAAGCTACTTCCACCCCTCTCTGATCAAATTCATCCGAAATTAAGATGGCTAAAAACATCCAATTCGATACCGACGGCCGCGACAAACTGAAGCGCGGTGTAGATAAACTGGCTAACGCTGTGAAGGTAACCTTGGGCCCTAAAGGCCGCAACGTGGTTATCGACAAGAAATTTGGCGCTCCTTCTATCACCAAAGACGGTGTGACGGTAGCCAAAGAAATTGAGCTGGCTGACCCAATCGAAAACATGGGCGCTCAGCTTGTGAAGGAAGTTGCTTCTAAGACGGCTGACCAAGCTGGTGACGGCACCACCACGGCTACTGTTCTAGCCCAGGCCATCTACACGGCTGGCTCGAAGAACGTAGCTGCCGGTGCTAACCCCATGGACCTGAAGCGTGGCATCGACAAGGCGGTACAAGCCGTTGTTGCTAACCTGAAGGCACAGTCGAAGAAGATTGAAAACTCTTCGGAAATTGCCCAGGTAGGTGCTATTTCGGCCAACAACGACATGGAAATCGGCAAAATGATTGCTGATGCCATGGATAAAGTAGGTAAGGAAGGCGTTATCACTGTAGAAGAAGCTCGCGGCACCGAAACCGAAGTAAAAACGGTAGAAGGCATGCAGTTCGACCGTGGCTACCTCTCTCCCTACTTCGTGACGAATCCGGAGAAAATGGAGGCGGAGTTTGACAACCCCTTCATCCTGATCTACGACAAAAAAGTGAGCACCATGAAGGAGCTGCTGCCCGTACTGGAGCAGGTAGTTCAGACTGGCAAGCCCCTGGTTATCATTTCGGAAGACGTTGACGGCGAAGCTCTTGCTACCCTGGTAGTAAATAAACTGCGTGGCTCACTGAAGATTGCTGCCGTTAAAGCTCCTGGCTTCGGCGACCGTCGCAAGGCTATGCTGGAAGACATTGCTTCCCTCACCGGCGGCACTGTTATCTCGGAAGAGCGCGGCTACAAGCTCGACAGCGCTACTATCGAGTATCTCGGTCAGGCTGAGAAAGTTATCATTGACAAGGACAACACGACCATTGTGAATGGTAAAGGTGACAAGGACGGTATCACCGCCCGCGTTAACCAGATCAAAGCCCAGATCGAAACCACTACCTCTGACTACGACAAGGAGAAGCTGCAAGAGCGTCTCGCCAAGCTGTCGGGTGGTGTGGCAATCCTCTACATCGGTGCTTCAACCGAAGTAGAAATGAAAGAGAAGAAAGACCGCGTTGACGATGCCCTGCACGCTACCCGCGCCGCCGTTGAGGAAGGTGTGGTACCCGGCGGTGGTGTAGCCTTGGTGCGTGCTCTAGACGCTCTGGAAGCCGTTGACACACTTAACGGCGACGAGCGCACGGGTGTGAACATCATCCGTACTGCTATCGAGGCTCCCCTGCGTACCATCGTGGCTAACGCCGGTGGCGAAGGCTCGGTAGTAGTGCAGAAGGTTCGCGAAGGCAAAGCCGACTACGGTTACAACGCCCGCGAAGACCGCTACGAAAACCTGATGGCCGCTGGTATCCTCGACCCAACCAAAGTAACGCGTCTGGCGCTGGAGAATGCTGCTTCTATTGCTGGTCTGCTCCTGACTACCGAGTGCGTGATTTCGGATGAGCCCGAAGACGACAAAGGTGGCGCTGGTGCCGGTGCTGGTATGGGCGGCATGGGCGGTGGCATGGGCGGCATGATGTAAGATCAGCCGTCTGGCGCCTCACAGGCCTAGAACAAAAAAGCCCCGCTGGATTAGTCCAGCGGGGCTTTTTTGTTCTAGGCCTATTGAGACGTTCTTATGTGTCAACAAGTATTGTCCGGCCATGCTACGCCCTACCCCCCTATTACATACCTATTGGTAACTACCTATGAATTCAGATTGAGGAATGCACTTGGCTTTAGAATAGTGAATTACACCTCGCGCATGCAAGTAGTCCGGATTCGGTATAATCACGGGGGATAATTTATTGGCAATAGGTGGCGGTAGAAATGTGCGAATGCCGCTCCCTATTACTGGTTGCCCTGCAGCCTATTCGAGCCATACAAAAAGCGCCCAGCTGAGTAGCTCAACTGGGCGCTTTTTACTATTTGTTTATGACCTACCCGCGGCCGTGCATCATGTGGAACAACTTCTTGGCCAATAAGACCAGAATAAGACCCGCAAAAATGACGAACCCGGCAATCAAGCCAAATACTGTTAGGGCACCAAGCTCTTCTACGTATTTGGCAATGTAGCCACCGGCAATTTGAGCCACGAAGGGAGCTAAGAACCATACTCCCATAAGCATAGAAGTTAAGGCTGGCGGAGACAGACGCGAAACCATAGAGAGGCCTACCGGAGACAGACACAGCTCACCTACGGTGTGGAAAAAGTACGTTGCAATCAGCCACCAGATGCTGGCCTTGATGGTTTGATCGGCCACATCACCGCCGCGCTGCATCACTGCTCCCACCATAAATAGGAAGCCTACGCCCAGCAGAATCATACCCAGACCCATTTTCACGGGTATGCTCAGGTCCTTTCCTTTACGACCCAGGCTTACCCACAGGGCTGCAACGGGTGCTCCGAGAAGCACAATGAAACCTGCGTTTACGGACTGGAACCAGGAAGTAGGAATAAGGAATCCACCTACGCTCCGATCAATAAACTTATCGGTATACAGCGTGAGCGAAGAGCCAGCCTGCTCAAACCCAGCCCAGAAAAACACCACGAAGAGCGTAATGATGAAGATAACGGCCATGCGGTCTGTCTCTTCCTTGGTAAGGGGCTCTTTTACGGCCTTTTTAGTTGAATCGGCGGTTTGTCCTTCGGGGTATAGGCCTACGTCTCCTAGGTATTTTCTTCCCAACAGATTGAAAGCTAACTGCCCAATGAGCATTCCGATACCAGCAGCCATGAAGCCATAACGGAACCCGTAGCTGAGGATAGCACCGCTAGCGTCTTTGGTAGCAAACAGGTTTTCAGCCAAGAAACCACACACCAGTGGGGCAATAAATGCGCCGGTGTTGATACCCATGTAGAATATCGTGAAGGCAGCATCGCGCAAGGGGTCACCTTGCTGGTACAGCTTACCTACGATCGTGGAGATATTAGGCTTGAAGAAACCATTACCTAAGATGAGCAACAACAGCCCGACCAGGGTAGGCCAAGGCATGCCAAATACTGCACCTTGGGTGGAAAGCGAAGGCTGCATAAACAGAAAAAACTGCCCAAGCGCCATGGTAAGACCTCCAATCAAGATAGCCCGGCGCTGACCGATGTATTTATCAGCTATCCAGCCGCCAATAATGGGGGTAAAGTAAACGAAGCCAGTGAAGTAGCCATAAATAAGCGTGGCGCTGGCTTCAGGAATGCCTAGGCCACCCTCAAGGGCTGTTTTTGTTAAGTAAAGCACCAGCAAGCCCCGCATACCGTAGTAGCTGAACCGCTCCCACATCTCGGTAAAAAATAACAGGTAGAGTCCGGGCGGGTGGCTTTGCCGCATGGTAGGCTGCTCCTGTACAGCAGTGGTAGTTTGCATGAAAGGGAAATAAGAGTGATTGGGGATGAGAAAACCAGCGGCTGCAACCACATGGTGGGTTGGTAAAGCTACAAAAGTTTCGCTAGCCTGTAATATCGGCCGTATTGGACCTTAGGAATCAAAAAACCATGCCATTGTCTTCGCTAGGCCTGTCCTGCGCTCAAGAGCCGAAAACAATTTGAGTTGCTGAAGCAACTTTTACATCTGCTTCACCTCTTTGCGTGGTTCCGGCCCAGCGGCTGAACAGTAGTTTGTTGCTTGCTCAACTCAGCCAAAGCAAACGCCGATCCTTCTGCTAGGCCACTGCTCAGCCGGCGTGACGTCAACTTCCCAGCTTCTGATACTTTCTAACCCGCTACTTTTGCGGCCTTCACTCCTCTTCTTCTTTATATGCGTAAGCGTCTTCTTCCGCTGTTCCTGTTGCTTCTTTCGCCGCTAACCCTGTGGGCCTGGGGCGTAGATGGCCACCGGGCCGTGGGCAAAATTGCCGAACAACATCTCTCTCGTAAGGCTTGCCAGCAGGTGCAGCGCTTGCTGGGCACCGAAACCCTCACCATGGTGAGCACTTGGCCCGACGAAATCCGCTTCTACCCCGAGTTTAAGGAAACCGGCCCCTGGCACTACGTGAACACGCCCTCTGGCCTCGCCCACGACCAGTACGTGCAGCAGCTCAAGGGTCAGACCTCGCCCAATGCCTATAATATCCTGGAAGCCAAATTGAAAGAGCTGAAAGACCCTTCTAAGTCGCAGGCGGAGAAGGTAGCGGCGCTCAAATTCGTAGTGCACATCGTGGGCGACGTACACCAGCCTCTGCACGCCGGCCACGCCGAAGACAAGGGCGGCAATGATATTAAAGTGCAATACCGTGGCAAGGAAACCAACCTGCACAGCCTCTGGGACAGTGGCCTAATCGATTATCAAGGCCTCACCTACACGGAAATGGCCACGCAGTACGACCAGCATCTGCACAAGAAAGAAATTAAGGCTCTGCAGAAATCGGCCCCAGAGCAATGGCTGTGGGAGTCATACCAAGCCTGTGAGCGCCTGTACAAAGAAACTCCTACGGGCTCCGACCTCAACTACATGTACTATCCGCAGCACGCTGAGCTCATGCGCCAGCGCATTGTAGAGGCCGGAGTGCGTTTGGCTGGGGTGCTTAATGAAACTTTTAAATAAGGTATGCGTGCGCTGAGGCGCACCACGATCAGGTAGCAACAAAAAAGCTCGGGCAATGTGCCCGAGCTTTTTTGTTGTCAAGACTTCTTATTACGCTCAGCTTATTACTAAACCTATAGCGAATTAACTCTTAGTCCTATTGGTGTCAAGGGGGCTTTATCCGTATTACTACTGCCTTGCATGACCTATCCTTTTCGAGTAAGGGAAACTACGGATAAAGCAATAGAACATTCCGTTGATCTTTTTGCAAACCAACCTGTTAAGCTTGCAATGCCCATTTTAGTCTCCGAGATTTGGGTATGAAACTCTTACTTCTCATGTGGATCAGTCAGTATCCTACCCTGATAAATACGGAGCAGGGCGACCAACAAATGGCAACGGCAGCCCTAGAGTTCACCCAAGACATCAATCGGACGCTAGTGCCGTATGAGCGTAGCCTGTTGGAGAGAGTAGCGCGCCGGGAAATAACGCTAGGCCACCTGCTGGCGTATTTGCGAGAGTACGAGGAAGCTTAACCTGTTACATATAGTTTTAATTATATACAAAGCCCCGGCCTGTGCATCAGGCCGGGGCTTTGTAAGTTATGGCAGTCATGGATAGACTGGCAGGTCAGTAGTTAAAGGACGCTGACTACTACCATATTCGCTTATTACTCCTGCCGTACGTGTCCATTACCAGACTTAGAGCTTTTGTTGGTGAGCCAAGCAGCCAAGGCAACTCCAGCGCCGGCCAATAGGGCAGTGCGTAGTGCAGGGCTGCCTGTAGTTACGGCCTGCGTATAGAAACTGGTTTCGCGGGTATGGCCCGGGTAATTGCCACGCTCTTCAAGGTTGCCAATGGCATGGTCGAGGCCATTGTCGCTCAGAGGGCCGGGAGCATAATCGGCTTTCTCCTGTTTAGAGAAGGATTTTTCCATAAACTTATCGAGCAGGGCCGGCGTCCAGTTTTCCATACCGATAAAGGCGCGGCCGCCACCACCAATTACCACGGAGCGCTCCGGCGTTTCGCAGCAGTGCAGAATACCACGCGCTACGGTTTCGGGCGCATAAGCGGGTGGCGCGTGCTTGGCCTCACGCTCCATGTAGTTCTTCGCGTGCAACGGATACGGCGTGTCAATAGCAGCGGGCTGAATGAGCGTTACTGAAATGGGCGCACCGTCCATTTCCAACTCCATCCGCAGGCCGTCGGTAAATCCTTTCACGGCGTGCTTGCTGGCTGAGTAAATGGTTTGTAGGATGGCCGTTACGTCTGACAGGATACTGCCAAGGTTAATGATGGCCCCACCCTTTGACTTAAGATGCTTGGCTGCTTCCAGCGACCCATAAATCAGGCCCCATAAGTTTGTATCGAAGAGCTTGCGCATATCTTCGATGGGGATGTCCTCGATCTTGCCGTAGATAGACACCCCGGCATTGTTGATCCAGGTATCAAAACCGCCAAACTGTTGCTGGGCCTTACGAGCAATGGCCTGCACATCATCCTGGTTGCTTACATCGGCCACCACGTACACGGCTTCTCCACCACTTTGCGTAATTTCCTCGGTTAGCTGCCGCAGGGCATTTTCGCTGCGTGAGGCCAGCACCAGCTTTGCCCCTTTCTTAGCAGCCATCCGGGCCGTGACTAGGCCTATACCGGATGAGGCTCCTGTAATGACAATGGTTTGGTTCTTGAGTCTTTTTAGTTTGACTTTCATAGTCGTTGGAGTCAGGTAGTTAATGAGATAAATCAGATACAGGTAGTGGCCTAGCAACCCAAAACAGTTTGTACAGCTAGGCCACTACCCGGAGTGTAGTACGACAGAACTCCACAACGGACTGGCAAAAGGCAAGATTTTACATGTATTATCCAAGAGTATGCTGCATTATCTACTCTCAAACTGCTACTCTCTCACGTAGCTTCCAACCTCATCTTAATAAGCTCACTCCCCAATTCAGCGTAGCTTTGCCTTATGCCCCATACGTTTTACGCCCCCGATCTTACTACGCCCGTTTACACGCTCCCCGAAGACGAAAGCAAGCACGCCGTGCGCGTATTGCGCCTAACGGCTGGGGATGCAGTAGAATTGGTAGACGGTCGCGGTGGGGTGTATGAGGCCACCGTGGAAACGGCCGATGCCAAGCGCTGCCGACTGCGTGTGGTGCAAGAACACCAAGTACCCCGCCGACCCTACACCGTGCACCTAGCCGTAGCGCCCACCAAAAACCTCGACCGCATGGAATGGCTAGTGGAGAAGGCCACGGAAATAGGCGTTGAGCGGTTTTCTTTTTTGCGTAGCGCGCGCTCAGAGCGGCGGGAGCTGAAGCTGGAGCGCCTCGAGAAAATTGCCGTGAGTGCTCTCAAGCAATCGGGGCAAGCCTGGCTACCAGAATTCAGCGAGCTAACCGACTTTGCTAAGTTCCTCCCGACCATAGCTGGGGAGGCGGCCTTTATTGCGCATCTGGAAGAGGGCGACCGGACCCCCCTTTCTCAAGTAGCGGCCACCGGTAGTACCTGCTGCATTCTCATTGGCCCCGAGGGCGACTTTACCCCGCAGGAAATTGAGGCCGCCTTTGCCCAAGGCATCCGCCCCGTAACGCTAGGCTCATCCCGCCTTCGCACCGAAACGGCAGCACTCGCGGCCGTACATACGGTGCATGTAGCGTGGGAATTAGCTACTGCCGTACTACCAGCTCAGGACAAGAAGTAACGGATTTCGGCCTCTCCGCCTAACTCCCGAAAGCTGAAAACAACGCTGGTAATACGCATCAATAATTGCATGATACGCTCGACATCCTCGGCGGTGGCCAGGGGCTCAAACGCCATCAGCTTATCCTGTTGATCGTAGTAGCCGAAGCCCATATTACATAGCTGCCGTAAGTGCCCCTTGCGGATAGTCATTGCCTCGCGGTGGCGAACAAGTTCTGGGAGAGTGACAATAGCCGTTCGTCGTACGCGCCGAACGGACAGGCCTAACCGGACTGACGTACTTAGGATTAACCTAAACCCCGCAATTTGTCCAGTTAGCACCATGTTCATCGTTTCTCCGAGAACTGAGGTTTCAGGAGCCGGAGCAGCCGAAGCCGCCTGGAGCTTCTGCCACCGCTGTTCGTAGTGCATTAGGGTCTCCGAATGATACTCGGTCTGCGTTGGGGTAGTGGTCCTCTTATTCTTAAGGTAACGAATCGAGCGTTCTAGCTGGTCCAGCTCGTCAGCGTGCTTGTTCTGCAGCGTCCGTAGGCTTCGCAGTTGTTCGGCCACCAGGTATTGTCCTTTCTGAATGCGAGCGGCAAGCCGATAATCCTGTTCCTGCATTGCTTCCCGCAGCTGTTTCGACAAGGTGCGTTGTTCACGCAGATAGTACTTTTGTAGTAGAATAAGCCTATCGTCCATATATTGAAGTAGGGATAAGTACGTTGAAAAGTACTCTTAATTCCAGGCAAGCCAACGAATTTCTTATTTCGCCTTGTCGTTACATCTTATCCCGTGGCTAGCGCCTATCTCTTTTCCTCAGTGCTGCCCTCTACTGCTCCTATGCTTCGCTTTCTCTCCTTCCTGCTCCTGCTAACGTTACCGCTGCTGGCCGCTGCGCCGGCTGCCCCAAGCTTTCATATTGCGAAGCTGCATTACGGCGGAGGTGGCGACTGGTACGCCAACAAAACCTCACTACCGAACTTGATTAAGTTCTGCAATCAAGCCCTGAAAACGAATATTGCCCCCGAGGAAGCCACCGTAGAGCTTGATTCGCCGGAGCTACTTACTTATCCTTTCGTGCACATGACCGGTCATGGCAACGTGTTGTTTACGGAGGCAGAAGCCCGCAACCTACGCCGCTACCTGATTGGCGGTGGCTTCCTGCACATCGACGATAACTACGGGCTGGATAAGTTTATCCGCCCCGAAATGAAGAAGGTCTTTCCGGAACTGGAGTTTGTGGAGCTGCCCTTCTCGCACCCGGTATACCACCAGAAGTTTGCTTTTCCGAGAGGCCTACCGAAAGTGCACGAGCACGACGGCAAGCGCCCCCAGGGTTTTGGCCTGCTTTACAAGGGCCGCCTTGTGTGTTTTTACACCTATGAGTGTGACCTGGGTAACGGCTGGGAAGACTTGGGCACGTACCCCGAAGACACGCCCGCTACGCACGAAGCGGCGCTAAAAATGGGTGCCAACCTAGTGGCCTACGCCCTTACTCAGGACTAACTACTTCGGTGTTGAGAGGAATATTTCTGAGCAAAAAGGTCCGACCACTAAGTGGCCGGACCTTTTTTAGTTCTTAAGCACCACGCGTCCAAAACAGCTTGCCTAGCAGCCAATCAAATTAATGGCTAGAACTTCGGCTTTAAAATTTCGCTCAGAATAAAAGCATTGCGCAAGTCAGCTGGGTTGCGCAGGAGATCGTTCAACTTGTGTCCCTGCTCCTGACGCCGGTTTTCTGAACCAAGAGCCGCTTGGCGCTGCCAGTAGTCGGTTGGGTCAGCAGGACGTGCCGCAGCACGAGGCAAGGTGGAGGCACGACGGGCTTCGTGCGCGGGTGCCTCCAGACTGCGGTACACCACTGCTTTCTCTAGACTGCGGGCCGGCATATCCGTCTTTTCCTGACTGTACGGGGTTGGCGCCACTTCGCGGGGCAGTGGCCTACCAGCCTGCGTTGTTGGCTCAGGGTTGCGGGCAGTAGCCTTTTCCGCTTGGTTTTGCGCCTGCATTTGCTTCAACAGCGCTTCAAACGAAGTGGCCGGCAACGGCGTAACTGGCCGGGGTTTTCCAGTGCTATCGGGCTTGGAAAAGCGCCGTTCTTGTTTCTCACGTTGCGTGGTGGCCCTAGCTTTCTGTATCATGCGCCAGATAAACAACGCTAGGCCTATCAGAATCCAGGCAAGGGTCTGCAGCTTTTCCATAGCATCCAGGGTGTAATAAGGTGAGCCGTGAAAGCGAGAAAGTATTGGTTTGTGGAAGGCCAATTCCAGCGACACATCTCACATACTTATTGCTTCTACCTTCGGTCTTTCCTAACGTACGCCTTTTTCAGGGAATCGGCCCTGTTTAGTGCGGTAGAAGGCTTTGATCTCCTCCAAGTCCTTCTCATAGTCGCCGGTAGGCCAGAAGGCCGGACCTACGCCCGCTTCTTTGTTTTTATAGTCGAGGTAGCCGAGCAGAATGGGCACGCCAGCTCCTACGGCTGCATGGTAAAACCCCTTTCGCCATTTAGGTTGATAAGAGCGGGTGCCTTCGGGGGTTATGAGAATTACCAGCTCATCGCGCTCCTTGAAGAGCTGGATCATGCCATCTACCAAGCTGTTGTTTTTGCTGCGGTCAACCGAAAGCCCGCCCAACGAACGGACCAGCGCCCCTAGCACCGGGATAGTGGTCCACTCCTTCTTGATGGTTAGCTTCACATCCACATCCATGAGGAAAAAGGCTGCCCGGGCAAACATAAAGTCCCAATTGCTGGTGTGAGGAGCCGCAATCATCATGCTTTTCTTGATGTTGGGGGGTACTTGCGAGCCCAGGTGCCAGCCCGTAATCCAGAACCAGAATTTGGAGAAGAGATACCAGAAGGTAGAGGTTTTGCGTGCAGCCATGAAGATGTAAAGCGGTAGCCTATTAGTTAGGCCTACTGAATGTCAAAGCTAGAGAAATGTGCGATAAGGCCCGCTATTGCGGCATCCTAAGCATTTCGCAGGAGCGCCTCCAAGTCGGCGGCCCGGCTCAATGTGTACTGGTAGCCAATCTCGAATAGCTCCGCGGCCCGGCGGTAGCTCATGGTCCGGAAGCGGCGCAGCTCGGGTGGCTCCAGCAGCAGGTCGCAGTGTTGCTTGCTGAGCACCGTATTGCTACCAATGGCTAAATTAAGGGTACGCTCTATCACGCCCCGCAAGTTGTTGAATTGCGCTTCGGGATTGGGCGGGTTGCAGTGCACGCCCACAATGCGTAGGCCAGGGTGCTCGTGTTCCAGCAATGCTTCTACGGGTAAGTTATTAAGCAAGCCCCCATCCACCAGCTGGCGTCCCTGAAATTCCACCGGCTTGTAGAGAATAGGCACGGCCGAGGAAGCCAGCAGCGGCGGCACCAGCGGACCACTGGAAAACCGCACAGACACGCCTTCCACTAAATCCGTTGATACCAGCGTGAGCGGCAGGCGCAACTGCTCAAACGTGCAGTTTACCCCCAAGTGCTGCTCAAACAACGTCCCGACGGCGTCAATTTTGAATAGGCCGTATCTACTCAGGGCGATGCGCGTCAGGCGCATAATATTTACGGCCTGAAACATGCGCAGAATCTCACGGGGCGGCACCCCGGCGGCGTAGAAAGTTGCCGCAATTGCCCCAGAAGATACTCCGGCCAGCCGCCCGACCGGTAGGCCTAGCTCATCAATGGCCGCGAGGATGCCGAGGTGCGCAATGCCCCGGGCCCCGCCCCCCGAAAGTGCTAGGCCTAGCATAAGTTGAAGCTGAAAAAGGAAACTATTAGCATAGCGTTTTGATACGGGGTCAGTTGCTGATGTGCAACGTGATATCCGGCAACGCCAGTACGGGGCTAGGCCAGTACTGTTTGCCTGGCGTCGGCAAAATGCACCACATCAACTCAATACACTGCTCCTTTCTACAGGTCAGCTAGGCGGGAGGACTCGGCTACCCGCACCCCCTTTTCGGTGTGCTGCACCGTTATACATTCCGTGGTGGGGTCGTGCTCCAGCACTAGCACCCAGTTTTCATCGGCAGCCCGGTGTAGCACCCGCTCCTTTTCGTCCATAGTCACCAAAGGGCGCATGTCGTAGCTCATCACGTAGGGCAATGGTACGTGGCCAGCACTAGGTAATAAATCAGCCATGAAGGCCACAGTCCGGCCTTTGTACTCTAGCACGGGCACCATCATTTTTTCAGTGTGTCCATCGGCAAAAATGATTTCCCGAAACATAGGCAACGCATCAGGCACTCCGGAGGCAGCATCCACAAAGCGTAGGTGGCCACTCTCCTGAATTGGCAATATGTTTTCTTTCAGGAAGCTGGCTTTCTCACGCGGATTAGGCGTTACGGCCCAGTCCCAGTGGTTCTGGTTGCTCCAATAGGTGGCATTCTCAAAGGCCACCTGCAACTTGCCATCAGGCGTGCGCACCACGGAGCCCCCGCAGTGGTCGAAGTGCAAATGTGTTAGGAATACATCCGTAATATCCGACGAAGTAAACCCTAGCTTCCGCAACGACTTCTCCAGCGTATCATCGCCGTGCAGGTAGAAATGCCCCCGAAACTTCTGGTCCTGCTTGTCGCCAATACCATTATCCACCAACACCAGCCGGCCACCGTCCTCAATCAGCAAGCAGCGCATTGCCCAGGTGCACATGTTGTTTTCGTCGGCGGGGTTGAGCTTCTGCCACATGCTTTTGGGCACCACGCCAAACATAGCGCCGCCATCAAGCTTGAATAAACCGGTATCGAGGGTGTGAAGGGTCATAGGGGTGGGATGACAGGTGGAAAGGAGGCTGTAAAGGAATAAAAAAAGCACGTCATGCTTCAACGCTGAAACACGACGTGCTAGTAAGATGACAGGGGAAAGCACTAGGCCTAGTGGCCTACTCCAGCACTACACCCATGTTGGAGAACTTATCAATGCGCTGACTGATTCGCTCCTCGTGAGGCAGCGCCTCTAACTCATCCAGGGTTTTGATGATGGTCTTTTTCAAGGTTTTCAGCATAGCCTCCGGATCGGTATGGGCACCGCCCAAGGGCTCTTTCACGATGCCATCAATCAGGCCTGCCTTCAGCATATCTGTAGCGGTTGGCTTCATGGCCTCAGCAGCCTGTTCCTTATAGTCCCATGAGCGCCATAGAATAGTAGAGCAGTTTTCTGGGGAAATAACCGAATACCACGTATTTTCTAGCATAAGTACCCGGTCGCCGATGCCGATGCCTAAGGCTCCTCCCGAAGCACCTTCGCCAATAATGATGCAGATTACGGGCACCTTCAGCAAGAACATTTCCTTCAGGTTACGCGCAATAGCTTCGCCTTGCCCACGCTCCTCTGCTTCTAGGCCTGGGAAGGCCCCGGGTGTATCAATTAGCGTTACGATGGGCTTACCAAACTTTTCGGCCAGCTTCATCAGGCGCAGGGCTTTGCGGTAGCCCTCGGGGTTGGGCATCCCGAAGCGGCGGAGTTGACGCTGCTTGGTATTACGACCCTTTTGTTGCCCAATGAACATCACAGAACGACCATCCAATTCAGCAAAGCCGCCCACCATGGCCTTATCATCGGCTACGGTACGGTCGCCGTGGAGTTCGATGAACTTCTCAGTCATCCCTTCAATGTAGTCGAGGGTATAAGGGCGGTCGGGGTGGCGCGAGAGTTGGACGCGCTGCCAACGGGTCAGGTTAGCGTAGGTTTCCTTTTTTAAGGTTTTGATTTTGTTTTCGAGAGCCGCTACGGCTTCTGAAACATCTACCTGGCTATCGAGGGCCAGTTGCTGCATTTCACGGAGCTTGCCTTCGAGAGCGGCAATAGGTTGTTCAAAATCGAGGAGCATTGCCACGGCAGAGTGCGTATTGGTTGCGGGGTGAGAGAAGAGAGCAAAGGTAAGTGAAGCCGTGCACTCCGCACACGCCCTGCTACTCCCGATTTTTTCAAAAATTTTTCTCTCTGATAAACAGGCTAAAACAAATTAGGTCCCTTCTTTTTTTCATCTTTTTTAGGCCACCTGTTGCACAGTCGAAACTGGCCCTCTACTTTTGCATCACAATAACGGAAAGCACACGGCTTTCGAGTTAGTGTTACCTGGTTCGGTAGTTCAGTTGGTTAGAATGCCGCCCTGTCACGGCGGAGGTCGCGGGTTCGAGTCCCGTCCGGACCGCATAGGCCCTTCAGATGTTTCTGAAGGGCCTTTTGCTTTTACCCCTCTCCCTATCTGGCCTAGTGGTGGCTCGCTTTCTGTAGTAGAGTGGTTACGTTGTCAGCATTTCCCATACCACGATGTACGACTTACCGCTGTACAAACCTCTGGGTCCTTTTCACGACCGATAGGGTACTCTCCTAGCAAGTAACCTGACTTGCTAGGAGAGTACCAAGATACAAAGGCCAAACGGTCAGTAATTAGGAAAGCTCCTGTTACTAACTTCTACGCTCCTGTTACTAACTTCTACATAGAATATGCCTTGATTTCACTTTGCGGCTGCTAATACTAGCATATACTGAAAAATATTTTTTATCTCTATCCGGTTTACTAACAGAGCAATAAGTCTAGAAATCGGCCTCTAAAGCTCACTAAGGCAGATTTTTGTTTGCACAGTCAAAATCGACCTTCTATATTTGCATCACAATAACGGAAAGCACACGGCTTTCGAGTTAGTGTTACCTGGTTCGGTAGTTCAGTTGGTTAGAATGCCGCCCTGTCACGGCGGAGGTCGCGGGTTCGAGTCCCGTCCGGACCGCATAGGCCCTTCAGATGTTTCTGAAGGGCCTTTTGCTTTTACCCCTCTCCCCATCTGGCCTAGCACTTGCCCTAAACTTATCCTAATCAGCTTTTTATCTTGATAGCCCAGTTGTGGCCGGAGTGCTTTTCTTGCCTGTCATGTTCACATCATGTTGGAAATATAGGTTTGGTAACATCTCACTGTTTCTGAACTCCCCTCATGAAAAAGGCACTGCTTTTTACCGCCTCTCTCTTATTGGCCCTGGGCGCCCTCGCCCAAGAACCTACTGCCCCTAATGGAAAGCACCCTGCTGGAGAAACCGCAAAAGCGCGCAAACACAAAATCAAAGATCAAGGCGAAGCTGATAAAGCAACCCCTGACACTCATGGTCAGCAAGTGCAGGCATTAGCTCACTCTACTCCCCTTACGGGCGCTGACAAAGGCGCGGCTATCAGTACTTTCGCTAGTAATGGCCATTCTGCTGCCCATGGAGAACGTCAGATTGGTAGCGCCCGCGGCAACCGGAACCATGGCCGCAGTCGCGGTGCTGACTGCGTCCATCAGGGCGGTGGGCATCAGCAGGTGAGCAGCCACCGCAACGGGCACTAATTTTTTCCTAGCTTAAAAAGTCGGCCGCGTTTTTGAAGAGATTCAGAGACGTGGCCGACTTTGTGTATGAATAACCACCATTTTTGCACATTGAACTATTATTGGGCCGACACGCTTCCTGCATTCTCGTCCCTTTCTCCATGAAGCATACTTTGTATTACTTGTCCTTCCTGCTTTTAGCGCTACTTGGCACAGCCAATGCAGAGCCTGCTTCAGTAGGTGACAGTACGTATATGCTACCGTTCGTGGGAATGACACAGAACGAGCAGGGAGATAAAACCTCTCCTCCAGCCCAGGCTCGGGAGCAAACTTCGTCTCAGCCACCCGTAAAAGCCGTGCCCATGACGGAGCGCAAGAGCAAACCGCAGCGTGTGGAAACTGGCGGGGCTCGCGGTCCGCGCGAAATGCGTGGTGCTCGTGGGGCGCGCGGCCCAGAAGCAGGGCGTGGGGCGCAAGGAGGCGGCCGAGGTATGGGCCGGGGCTCAGGTCGAGGCCATGGCAACTAATATCTCCTTTACTACAGTATGCTACTATCGCAGGGGAACCGCTGCCTACTAGGGTTTGTGCTCGTTATTGGTGTTTTTAGCGGCCGGCTGGCTGTAGGCCAGGATGTAGGAAGCGGAGAGCCAACGGGCAGCCCTACGGACAGCACCTCGAGTCGGGGGGCTTTTACGGCATCGCTTAGTTACGGCAGCAACTCCTCATTTTTTGGTCGCACGCAAACTACCCGCTACCCCTACTTAGCCGGCGACCTTATTTACAAAACAAAAGCAGGAATCTGGGGCTCCGTTACCAGCTACAACCTGTTTAACACGACTACTTTCATTGATGAAACCGATTTGGCGGCCGGATGGGACTTCGACCTGTCAAAGTCAGTAGATGCCTCAGTAAGCTATTCGCACTTCTTGTTTGCACCCAATAGCCCATTAGTCAAATCAAGCGTGAATAACTCGCTTGATGGCTACATAGGCCTAGACTGGAAGTATATCTATACCCGGCTGAATGCAGCCTATCTGTTTGGTACCAGCCAAGATGCCTTCGTCATTCTTGATAACTCCCGGTACTTCGGATTTGACAACGTGCTTACGGCGAAAGGCTACCTGTCCGTAGAGCCGCGCCTGAGTGCCACGGCAGGTACGCAGCACTTTGTAGTAACCAGTTTAGAGCAGCAGCTCAAGCGTAACGGTAACAACAACGGCAAAGGAGGCGGAAATGGCAACGGCAATGGCAACGGCAATGGCAACAATGGTAATGGAAATGGCAACGGAGGTGGAAATGGAGGCGGCAATTCGGGCACTACTACCGTCACTACCTATACCACTGGTACGCGCTTTAAAATTTTAAACTACGAGTTGCGCGTGCCCATTACATACTCGCTCGGAATTGTATCTTGGCAAGTAGCCTGGCGCTACACTGTACCTGTAAACCTGCTGCCTGAGGATATTTCCGGGGCTCGGTCTTACTTCACTACTACCTTATCACTAAACCTCTAGCCCGCCGGTCCCCACCCTCCTATGACGGTTTTAATAGTTGAAGACGAGCGCACTCTAGCCCGAGAATTGGGTATTTTTCTTCATCAGCAAAATTTCACGTGCACTGTGGCTCGCTCAGCCCGCGAAGCCCGTGAACAGTTAGCCGATACCCCATTCGACTTTGTGTTGCTTGACTTAGGCCTGCCCGATGGTGACGGACTGCAGTTGCTGGCCGAAGCTAAACAGAATGAGATAACAGCCGCCTTCATTATTCTTACCGCTCGGGGGGCGGTTGAAGACCGCATCGGCGGGCTTGAGCTTGGTGCCGACGACTACTTAGCTAAACCTTTCTCTTTGCCAGAGCTACTGGCTCGCATGCACGCCATTACAAGGCGGCGCTTTGGGCTGCACAAGCCCCTAGTGAACTGCGGCCTATTTCATCTAGACCTGCAAAGTCGGCGGGTATTGTTTGAGGGCGAAGAGGTAGGCCTCTCGGTAAAAGAGTTTGATGTGCTGAGCTACCTGGTGTTGCACAAAAACCGGGTACTAACGCGCCTGCAGCTAACGGAGCATATTTGGGGTAACCTGCCCGCTTCAGGCTTCGATTCCAACTACATCGATGCCCACATCAAAAATTTACGCAAGAAACTAAGCCAGTACAGTGAGGTGGAATGGCTTGAAACCGTCCGTGGTGTAGGTTACCGGGTGCGGCAAGCCTAAGACTATTGGCAAAGTGGCCTAGTCCACGCCGCTCGCGTTATCGTACATAGTAGCACTCCGCAACCAGAGCGCTATCTTGCCAAATCAGTTATGCACCTGGTCACGGCTGTCCGTGCCGATGTTCATCCCCTGATTTCTTGCGCACTTGAAGCTCACGACAAAATTTTCCCTCTTCAATGCCCTGTCACGGGGGGCTATTCTGCTGTTGCTGGTTGGTGTGCTGCCGCTAGCAATGAGCCGCTTAGCCCTGCTAACTACTGATCAGCGGCTGGCGCAAAAGAAGGAAAAGGTGCTGAACCTGATTCGCCGCAACGGCATCTCGGCCTTCATAGAGGGCGGGCAATCATCGTACGGTAGCTACAACCTACTCAAAGAGGAGTTTATCTCGCTGGAAACCATTCCACCCGGCCCGAAAATAGACGTCATCGAAGATTCTAAGCGGGCAGTGGAAGATGAGATTGTTGAGTACCGCGTACTGAGCTACTCTTTTAATCAAGATGGGAAGTATTATTTGCTGGAGATTGGGCGCAGTACGGGCAGTATTGGAGAAACCGAGCGCAATTTTCGCAATTACGCCTTCTATATTCTTCTGATTGCTATTGCGTTAACTACGCTGGCCGACTTAGCCTTCTTCCGGTATCTACTTGAGCCATTTTACACTATAATTCGGCAGCGCCTGAAAAATGCGCATCATCCGGCGGCGTTCAATTTTGCTCCTATCCCTACAAATACCGACGATTTTCGCTACCTCGACGAGAGCCTGCGCGAAATGATGACAACTATTCAGGCCTCTTTCACCAAAGAGCGCAAGTTCATTGCCGATGCCTCGCACGAGTTGCTTACGCCCTTGGCCGCGCTGCAGTATCGGTTCGATAATATGCTCACCGACGAGAGTCTTTCCAACGAAAACCTGCTGCGCGTGGTGGAGTCGCAGCGTACCGTGCATCGGCTGCGTACCATCATCAAGTCGCTGCTGATGATTTCGAAAATCGAGAACGACCAGTTTGTCCGGACGGAAACTGTATCGCTGAGCCAGCTGGTATCGGAAGTGAGCGAAGAACTGCAAGACCGGTTGACGGTTCAGGATTTGACGTTAACGCACGAGCTGAAGCCGGATTTTGAGGTGGTGAACTGCAACCGCGGCCTGCTGTTCACCTTACTGTTTAATCTGATAAACAACGCCATCAAGTACAACCGGGAGGGCGGTTTGGTGTACGTGCTAGGGCGCCCGGCTCTTACTACTGGCTATGAGCTTGAAATTCGTGACACTGGCCTAGGCATCAGCAAGGAGCAGTTGCCGCGCCTGTTTCAGCGCTTCGATAAGGGCAGCGCCGCCGACTCCGACAGCTACGGTCTAGGCCTGTCCATCGTCCGGACAATTGCTGATCTGCACGGCATCAAGATTGAAGTAAATTCCATTGAAGGGCTAGGTACCTCCTTCGTGCTGAATTTTCCGAGCGCCGACGCTACCTCACAGCACACCGGGCCCCAGCGCCATTCGTTGAGCTAAGTTTTCAATATCAGCTCGTCGGGCCAAAACCGTTAGCCACTCTGCGGGTATGGCACTTTCGCCATAATAGAGGCCCGCTAGGCCACCCGTTACGGCGCCGGTCGTGTCGGTGTCATCGCCTAAATTAACGGCTGCCAGCACAGTTTCATGGAAAGTACCATAGCGCAGCAAACACCAGAGCGCCGCTTCTAATGTGTGCAGTACGTAGCCACCGCTGCTGATGGCCGTAGCGGGCAGATCGGGTAGCCGGCCACTAAGAATGCGCTCGAAGTGGTCGGCTTCGCGAGCCGAAATATTGAGTTGGTATAGTTGGGCCGGTAGTTCAGAGCACAGCATGGCGTAGGCCTCTGCCGGCGTATGCCCCGCGCGCAGATGCCGGACCATTTCCAAGTACACAAAGCAGGCCACCGCGGCGCGAATGTGCCCGTGCGTCGGGGACGATACCTCAACAATACGCTGGAACCGGCTCTCTACGGAGTCATGCACCTGATAAAAAGCCAGCGGGAGAATCCGCATCAAGGAGCCATTGCCGTTACTGTATTCATCGGTGCCGCCGGCAAGCCGGGGCGAAATTCCTGATTTCAGGCGGCGAATAGCTTCAGCAGTAGTGATGCCTACGTCAAAAACATGGCCGTGGGGCGTCCAGTAGCCGTGCTCGTACCAGTTAATAAAGCGTTGGCTCAAGTCATTGATGTCGTAACCCTTGCACAGGTTTTCCGCCAAGCAGAACGTAAGGGAGGCATCATCAGACCAGGTTCCGGTGGGCTGGTTATGCGTACCGTAGGCCAGCATATGCACCACTGGTTGTTGCCGACGGGCCGCGCGGCTCTGAAATTCAACGGGCACGCCCAGCGCATCACCCACTGCCAAGCCTAGCAGCGCGGCTCTAAGTTGTTGCTCCACAGGTGTGGAGCTGTGCAATGCTATGGGCTGGGTCATATCAATAGAATACTGTTGATGAGGATGGGTTAATACAAGCTAGTGGCACTTATCAACTGCTAATTGGCTAACAAAGGCAGCACTTCCCGCAGACTCTGAACCACATAGGTAGGGTTTTGAGCCAGGCAATCGGCTTCCTGACCGAAACCATAACTAGCCCAGCACGAAGCCACGCCGCAGTTGCGGGCAAACTTCAAATCAGTGGCTGTATCACCAATCATGAGAGTGCTAGACAGCTGATGCTCAGGAAAACGGGGCCGAATCAATTCCGTGAACAAATCAGGCGCCGGTTTCATGGGTAGCCGCTTACCACTAGCCGTACTACTGCCATCCCCCAGCACCAGCAACGCGTATTGCCGGAGTCCTAATCGGGCCAGAGAATCTTCCAGGATGGGTAAACCTTTGTTGCTGAGCACGACAATCTGCGCACCCTGATCGGTAGCAGCGGCCAGTACTTCTACTGCCCCCGGAAAGGGTTGTACCAAGGGTTCTGCTTCGGTAGCATACACGTGACGGTACACCGACAGCCAGTTATCGGGGAGGGCGGTGGGGCCTGCAGGATAAAAGTGACCTAAAGTTTGCGCCAACGGCAGCCCTTGGTGCACTATTCCTTCCAATACTTCGCTCATTGGCTCGGCTAGGCCTAGTTCTTGAAAAGTCCGGCGCAGGGCGTGCCCAATGGCTTGTCGGGTATTACAAAGGGTTCCGTCGTAATCAAACAGTAACAAAGAATAAGGCATACACTCAAGGCTCAATGAGAGCCCAAATTACGGGAGGATACCACTCTGTTTGCGCTTAACAGCTGAGCTACGTCAAAACATTTACCAGTCAGCTGGCTTAGCAAGGATTCATCCATACAGAAAGGTCTGCAAGAAAGTATCCAAATCGCATCAAGCTTAATAGGAGAAAATCAAGTAACAACCCTCTGTATATCAGCTACTGGTGAATATATATTACTAATAATAAAACTGTAAAGAGGAACTTTTTCTATAGCAACGGCGAACTTTTTTCCAATTGTCTCGGAATATGGCCAGACATTTGCCAAGCCTTCATCATCATTCGCAACTCCTCGCGCATTTCACTATTCATATTATGGCAAGAATTTTCCTTCTCCTCTGGCTCTTTCTTATGGCGCTCGTAGACGCCAGCCCAGCATTAGCTGACCAAGGGGGCCCCGCTGCTCGCGCCAAGATGCGCGGTAAAGTGTACGTGCACCGTCCCAATTACAAATATTACTCGCGCAGCAAACGCACGAAAAAATCTCGGCGCTGGTACCAGTTCTGGAAGCGCCGCAAAGCCAAGAAATCAACCCCGGCTCCCGCTCGCCCATCGCGTAACCAAACGCTCGGCGGTAGCTAATAGCTAGCGTATCGAAAACAAGTGCAACGGCGGCCCCTTTCTGAGTCAGAAGGGGGCCGCCGTTTCGCATTTATAGGAAAGGACCTGAGCTAACGACAACTCTTATTTACTGGTTGCGCAATTTTTAGGTAATACTTGAGTTATGTAAAAACACATTAATTCTGGTTTGCCTTATGTACAGAATCCTCCTTCTATTTTTCGCGCTGCTGCTCGCCAGCAATGTCGAATCAGTGGCAGCTCGTCCTACGGCATATGCTCGGGCTAAAATGAAAGGTCGTAGTTACACGCACCGCCCCTTTTATAAAAAGTACAAAGGCCGTAAAGCCCACAAAAAGCGCGGCTTGTTCAATCGAAAAGCCCGCAGCCAGTCTTCCTACAAAGTAGGACGCCACTCCACACGGTAAGCAACCGAACAGAAAAAACCAGCCCAGACGAAGCCAGAAGCGAGATTGCTCCTTTAGAATAGCTCGTTTCTGGCTTCGTCTGGGCTGGTTTTAGTAAGTGGGATACCCTTCTAGTCAATCAGTAATTGCGTGACTAAAGCAGGGTTACGGGCCCACTCGCGGGTATAGGCTTCGTCGGCGGCTTCGGGGGTATCAACTAGGTGCAGGCCCTGGACTTCGGCCTTGAGGTGCAGCAAGGTGCCTACGCTGAGCTTAGCCTCTAGCCGCCGCAATAACGACTCTACAGCTGCTACATCAAGATTCCCGGTGAGCTGACCGGCGAAGGGCATTTCCAGCCAAATAATTTCGCGGCGCTCTACCGCCAGCACGCCGAATACCAGCCCCTTGCTCAGCGTTTGGGTAACGCGCACCTGATGCTGCACGCAAGAGGGGTCGTAGGCCACGCCGTTACTGCTTATGCGCATGGGCTGCTGGCTGCTCATCCAGCCTACAACCAAGTTGGGAGACAGAGCGCCGTTGGTGTACGCGTTACAGGTAAATACCACATACCGGGCCCCAGCCCGCTGCAGGGCCGGCAAGTCTAGCTCAATGTACTCAGCCGTGCCCACCTGGTTCGGAATGTGCTGAATGTCGCCGCTGTGCTTGCAGCCAATGGTGGTGAGCTGGTTGAAGGCGCAGTAGTCCATCCGGCTGTCGTAGGCTATGCGGCAGCTCAGGTCCATATCCAGGTGCTGCGCCGGCAGCCCCATGCCCCACTGCAGAAATAGGCGCACGGCCTCGCCTTCCACGGTAAAGCGGGTACCCATTAGGGCCGAGGGCACGTCTTGCACCGTTTCGCTTCGGTCGCCGATAGCCACGGGCAGGTAGTGCAGCGTTGGATCGATGAAAATGGTACGGCTCGTGGTAGGCTGGGCCGCAAAGCGCCGGCGCACCACTTCCATGCACAGTTCAGTAACCTGTTCGCGCATGGCTGCAAGCTGAGCAGGCTCATACATGCTCAGTAAACGATTACTCGGAATTCGCTTGCCCACCCCGCCCAGGGGCTTTACCGTCCGCCCGTGCTGGGGGTCGAAGTAGGTTTCCGCGTACATATGAAGGGTGAATACCAAGCGCGCCGGTACTTGGTCGAGCACCTCCCGGAAGGCTGCTACCACTGGCTCAGGCCCAAACCACAGCATATTAGCAAACAAGGAGCGGGCAAACAGCCCTGGCTGCTGCTGCAGCAAGCCCAGCGTGCGGGAGGCGTCGGCGCGCAGACGAGCCTGCTGCACCTGGCCCTGCCACACAGGGTAATCCTGGCGGTAAAATCGATCCAATGTTTCGCGCAGGCGGGTGCGGCCGGCCCGCTGACTATACTCAGCTAGCCGCAGGGCCCGGATAAAGCGTACCCACATGCCGCGCTTGGGATGCATGATTTCGCACTGCTGCACCGGCGTTTGGGGCAGCGCATTCAGCCAGTCGGCTACCATGGCGGCGTCGCGGCGGCTATATTTCAGCTGTAGCGCGGCCCGGGCCTGCACGCCAGCCGCCGCACCTTGGCTCAGGGCGGGGTGGAGGTTGCGGCTGTTTTTCTGCTGGCGCCCATGGATCGTTTTGGGCGTCACGAGCTGCAGAAATCCGGTGTGCTTAAACCAGAGGTAGCGCAGCACATCGGTAGGCGAGGTAAACAGCGGCTGGGCCAGGGCGGGCTGCTGCCGGGCTACATACATGTCGATGACAGCCATGCGGGTTTCCTTCATGGCAATGGGCACCTCGGTGGGCAGGGGCAGTACGCTCAACAGCAGGCGCAGGCTGTCCTGCTGGGTGGCATCGAGGGCCGTTTTGCTGGCGAGCAGGCTGCGCAGGAATGCTTCCGCGTCGGTTTCGGTCCAGAGTTCCAGCACTTTCAGCTTGCTTCCCTGCTCATGTAGTTCCAGCGTGGCGCCGCCGAAGGGCGTGCCACAGAATGGACAGCCGTTGTAGCGCTCCAGCGGAAACGTATTAGGCGGAATGAGGTGGCCGCAGGGCAGGCGCGTGCCCTGGGCCGGAAACATATTGGCAAACCAGGTCAGCAGGTGGTCTACCCACGACTCGCCCGTAGGTACATCCCAGCCCTTAACCAGAGGAAGCCAGCTTTTGCTCGTGCCCATTACCTCCCGAAACACTTCCAGCAGCCGGGCCTGAAAGGCGGGCTTAGTACCCTCCAGCGCCCGCAGCAGCGGCTCCGACACGCCATAGCCTAATTTAGCCAAGTTGGCCACCAGTCCGGCCGTGGTAGGTGTGATGGTAGCGGGAACGGCAGGTAGGTTCGTAGCGGGTATATACACGGCCTGCTGGCGCAGGCTTACTTTCAGGAATTCCTCTGACATGACAAATAAGGCGGACGCTCCCACCCGCGCCTGGGAGCTAATAGTAGAAAATGCGGAATAAGACGTGAAGCAGGCTGGACTCGAACCAGCGACCCAAAGATCCCAGAGAAGTAAGTTCAGATGGGCCCAGAAGACGGTAAGGGCCGAGCTATTTGGATTTGAACCAAAACCCCGAAGGGTCTACCGAAGAAGTAAGCGCGACTTGACCACAACGGATAATTTCTGAACTGACGCTTTTGCTCTACCAACTGAGCTACTGCTTCATCAAATAGTATAGGAACGAATACCTCCCTCCTGCTCCCAGGGCCGGTGCCGGGTAATGGCGCAGCTGTTTTTTTTCAGAAAATGAAGTAAGCTGCGTTTGACCTGGTTTATACCCCTTGAAGCAGGAGGAAGTATTCTGGCGGCCAAGATAGGCGGCGGAGCAGAACCGCTGCAAGTATCAGCAGTTGTTTTTCAGGCCAGGTGCTCGGCGTACCAGGCCAGGCGCGTTTGCACCAGCAGCTGCTCAGCGGCCGTGGTGTCCGGTGCATCGGCCAGCGCGGAGGTGGCAAATGCGGCTTCTACCCGCGCTACCAGGGCTTCGGCCTCGGCCAGGAGGTAGTCGTACTCGAACTCGCCGCGGCGGATTTGCAGCAGGAAGTCGCGGTCGGGGCGGCGGACGTGGAGCTGGCCGGTGCGGGCAATTTCCTCGGCCATGCGCAGCAGCCGAAACACGTGCAGCATGTTCTTGGCGTCGTAGTTTTTGCCGTGCTGCACGGTGTTCTGGTAGCGCTCGGGGTTGCGCTTCTGCTCCCACTCTTTGTACTCGCGGTACACGCGGCAGTAAGTGCTGTAGCCGTTGCGGTTGAAGCTGAGGTAGACCACTGGCTCCTCCCCCTTCGGAATGGCCGACAGCTGCACGTCCTGGGACGTGTCCGGGTCGCGCACCAGGCCGCGGTAGTGCAGGCGCTGGTCGGGGGTAGTGTCCACGAACAGGGCATACAAATCCTGTAAGTGCGGCACGTTGGCGAGGCCGCATTGGATAGCCGCGTAACCGCGCCGGGCAAGCCAGGTAGCTACCGGCTGGGCGCCCGCGCCCACCGTGACGTAGCAAAAGTCCAGCACCGACTTCCGGCTGGGAGGCTCGGGGTGGTTAATTTTCTTGTTCAGTCCTCGAGCTTTGCGGATCTGAGCCACGGCATACTCGGCGAAACTCAGGCGGCAGAGCTTCGAGAGGAAATCTTCGGCCCGAAACGCGGCAAACAGCGGGTGGCGGTACACCACGCAGTCTTCGGGCGTGCCCAGCAGCTCCAGCACCGTGGGGTTGTTTTTCACCAGCAGCTCCACGAAGCGGCGCAGCTCATAAAACACCTCGTCGTTGGTGTCGTTGGCTACCTGGGGCACGTAGTCGAGGCCGTAGAACTCTGTTTCGGGCAGGATGAACACGCCCTTAAGGTCAGTATCGGAATGGGGCAGGTGGGTGCCGTAGGCGCGGCTGCCGCTAATGGCTTCGAAGAGAATCAGGCCGCGCTGGCGCAGGTCAGGAATAGTGAGCATATTTCAAGGAGAATAACAGCCGCCGAATGCAGGATAAGCGAGTATACCTAAGGCCCACCCAAGAAGCCGACCTGGAACAGTTGTTCCGCTTCCAGCTAGACGAGGAGGCAGGTTACCTGGCGGCCTTCATGCCCGCCAACCATACCGACCCGGTGGCCTACCGGGAAAAATACACCCGGTTTCTGCACGACCCCACCATTCACATGCAGACTATCTTGGTAGCGGGAATTGTGGTAGGCAGCATCGCGAAGTTTGTGCAGGAGGGCGACGCCGAAATTACCTATTGGATTGATAGAAGCTTCTGGGGCCAGGGCATTGCCACTGCTGCGGCCAAGAAATTCCTGGCTCTTGAAAGCGCTAGGCCACTGTTCGGACGGGTTGCTTTCGACAACGTAGGCTCGCAGAGGGTGCTGGGAAATTGCGGGTTTGTGAAAGTTGGCACGGACAAAGGCTTTGCCCGAGCGCGACAGACGGAAGTGGAGGAATTTATTTACCGACTGGCCTAGGAGCTGTTGTGGGTGCTGGTTCCCGCAGAAGACGCAGAGGTTTTCGCAGAGGGCGCAGATCAGTCAGACTGAGGTATGGAGCCATGCCCGAAACAACTGGTTTAGCTCTGGGGTAGGGTCAGTGGTGCGAGAAATAGGCAAGGTAACGCGGGCCGCCTGGGCGGCTTGGTACTCTTCCCGCAGATAAGCTACCAGGTGCGCTGGGCGCGGTACGGTGGTTTTCTCGTTGGCGGAAGCCTTCTGCGTCAGTAGCTCATCCACAATGGCATTCAGCGCCGGCGGCAACAACTCCCGCAACAGCCAAAATTCCATCGGCGGCACCTCGGTGTGGCGCTGCTGAATCCAACGGGCCGCCAGCGTAGAGCGCAACGCATAGAACAGCCGCTTCAGGCGCACCTGCTCCCCTAGCAGGTCCTCCTCCACCCCGCGCCGCATCAGGCCCAGGTAGTGGTGCAGCCCGGCCCGCGGGTTCCAGCACTGGCCTAGCAGCGGCGCCAGCGCCGCCCGAAACCCCGGTGCCTCCTGGTACACCACCGGCGACTGTAGCCATTCCAGCAGGGCCGCATTGGAGCCACGCAGCAGCTTCAGGGCCTTGCGCAGCTCCCAACCGGCCAGGTCCAGTTCCTCATCCACGGGGAAGTTGAGCGTGTCGGCCCCCTCATCCAGGGTCAGGTACCACTCGGCGGGGTGGCTGTAAATGAAGCGCACGTCGTAGTCGGAGTCCGGCGAAGGAAAGCCCCAGGCCCGGCTGCCCGACTCGCAGGCGTACAGGATGCGGATATTATGGGTGGCTTCGAGTTGGGTGAGGTCGGTTTGGATGCGGGCGTGCATTTAGAGAGAATGGGAATAGTGCGGCGTTGGCGGGCCACAAGATAAAGTAGTACACTGCCATTCTCCGCAGAATAGCTAAACTGCACCACCAGAACTACCGCCCCTGGCTGTGCCTACCAAGAGTTGGGCGGCACCCTTAGCCTAGTGGGCTGGTTATCCTTCTCACGTACGCTTCCAGCATCTATGTCTGCGCCTACTTTCTACTCTTGGCATAAGCTCCTCCCCGCCTCGCTCCTGCTGGGCCTAGGCCTAGCAGGGTGCCAAACCCAGTCGGCTACCACGGCTACGGCTACCCCAACTGCCACTGCCGAAGCTACTACTACCCCAGCAGCGCCCCCGGCTGCCATTAGCGCGGCCAGCATCAGCAAGTATCTGCGGGCGATTTCTTCGGATGAGATGATGGGGCGCAAGCCGTTTACCCTGGGCGAAGAGCGCAGCACCCAATACCTGGCCGACGAGTTCAAGCGGCTAGGCCTGCAGCCGGGGCCCGAGGGAAGCTACTTTCAACCGGTGCCGCTGGTTGAAATTACCGGCACACCCGCCACCACCCTACTCGTCAAGGGCAAAGGCCAGCCACTGAGCTTCCAGTACAAAACTGATTTTGTGGCGTTTACCCAGCGCGAGCAGCCCAAGGTGCAGGTAACCAACTCCCCGCTGGTGTTTGCCGGCTACGGGGTGGTAGCCCCCGAGTACGGCTGGGACGACTACGCCGGCCTCGACGTGAAGGGCAAAACCGTGGTGGTGCTGGTGAATGACCCCGGCAACGCGGGCCAGGATACCACCCTGTTCAAGGGTCGGGCCATGACGTACTACGGCCGTTGGACCTACAAATACGAGGAAGCTGCCCGCCACGGCGCCGCTGGCATCCTCATCGTGCACGACACCCAACCGGCCGCCTACCCCTGGTCGGTGGTGCTGAGCGGGGCCATCAGCCCGAAGCTGCGCGCCCAGACCGCCAACAAAGGCGCCGACAAGTGCGCCCTGGAGGGCTGGCTGACGCTGGACGCGGCTAAAAAGCTGTTCCAGGCCGCCGGCCTCAGCTACGAGCAGCTCTACGCCGCCGCCAACACCAAGGGCTTCCGGCCTAGGCCACTCGGGGGGCTCACGCTCACGGGCAGCATCCAGAACAAGCTCCGCCGCCAGACCTCGCGCAATGTGCTGGGGGTGCTGCCCGGTACCGCCCGCCCCGATGAGTACATCATCTACTCGGCTCACTGGGACCATTTCGGGGTGGGCAAAGCCATTGCCGGCGACTCCATCTACAACGGCGCCGTGGACGATGGTACTGGCCTAGCGGCCCTGCTCAGCATTGCCGAAGCCTTCCAGAAAGCCCCGCAGAAGCCGGAGCGCAGCATCGTGTTTCTGGCCGTAACGGCCGAGGAGCAGGGTCTGCTGGGCTCGGCCTACTACGCCCAGCACCCGCCCTACCCCCTCAACAAAACCGTCGCCGACCTGAACATGGACATGCTCTGGCCCTACGGCGAGATGAAAGACCTCACGGTTATCGGCTACGGGCAGTCAGAGCTGGAGGACTATGCCCGCGCCGCGGCCAAGGAGCAGGACCGCTACGTGCTACCCGACCAGACGCCCGAAACCGGTATGTTCTACCGCTCCGACCACTTCAACTTTGCCCACGTGGGCGTACCCTCCCTCTACGCCTCGGGGGGCTTCGAGAGCCGTACCGGCGGCAAAGCGGCCATTGCCCAGCAGCGCCAGAACTACACCGCCAACATGTACCACAAGCCCGCTGACCAGTTCGACCCCAGTTGGGACCTCTCGGGCATTGCCCAGGACGCCCAGCTTTACTTCCGCGTAGGCCAGCGCCTGGCCGCCGAAACCACCTTCCCGCAATGGCGCGCAGGCTCCGAGTTCAAGGGCGCACGAGACAAGAGCCTGGGCGGCAAGTAGACATTAACTTGTTTACTGTAGAACCTTAATATGAGCTTCGATTTAATGGTTTTTGATAAAGAGGCAGCCCCTCAAAGCAAGGCTGACTTTATGCAATGGCATGAGAAGCAGACAGAATGGACAGAAGACCACGATTATGAAGACCCAGCGCATACCACAGTAGCGTTGCGCAACTGGTTTATGGATATGATATCCGTTTTTCCGCCGTTGAATGGCCCCTACGCAACAAAAGACATAGACGACCCAAGAACAACGGATTATAGCGTTGGGAACAAGGTAATTTATGCTGCATTTTCCTTTTCTGAAGCTTACATGGCTTATCACGCAGCCAAGTCATTCGCAGTCAAGCATAATGTAGGCCTATTTGATCCCCAAGAGTAGCACGCGCCACAAAACCGGATAGTTTTTCCCTAGCCAACCCTTTCTTAGCAAACCGCATCTGGCCTGCATGAAGAAAGCAGGATTACTCGTGTTGCTACTGGCTGCTACCCCGGCGGCTCACTGCCAAACTACTGCTACCCCACTCCCCGGTTCCGTTTAAACCTTTCTGGATCACTGCCAATGAGAGTTGTAAGATCAGCGGCACGGCCTACCTCACCATCTCCGGCACCCAGGAAACCGACCGCCACAAAGTCGTGTACTGCCCCAACGCCGCCCCCGACGTACTCATCACCGGCGGCGACAATTTCACGGACTTCCGCCAGGATGCTAAGGTAGCGGCAGCGCTTAAATGGCTGAAAACGGCAAAACTAGTGGAAACCAAGTGAGTACTCGGGGGTATAGCTGCAGTCAGGGCACACAAAGTATAGAGCATCACGCACCCTGATTGCAGCTCTAAAACGCCCGTAACTGTTACTTGCTCAGCTACGGGATGACCTTTTCGGCTTTCAGGTGCTCAAACTGGTTGCGGAAGGAAATGAAGCTATCGAGGTGCATGTTGTGAAAACCAGCCCGGCGCAGCTTGTTTACATCGAAGAACGCATCAGCTTCCACGTTAAAGATGAAGTCGCCGAAGGGCCACTGTACCAGCTCATCGAGCGTGTGCTCCTGCAGGCCGTGTTTCTGCACCATTTGCTGCCACAGCTCCGCTTTGTCTTGCATATACTCGTGCAGCGGAAATGTGATAGGCTCAGCGTACTCCACCCCGAAATATTCCGCAAACTTGGGCCACAACTGGCTCCAGCGGAAAACGTCGCCGTTGGTGATGTTATAGATTTCCTCCCGGCATTCTTCGTGAGTAGATACCCATTCCATGCCCTCCGCAAGCAGGGTAGCATCCGTCACGTTCACCAGCACGTGGTAGGCCTGTAAGCTGCCCGGGAAGCGGAAAGGCACCTTCAGCTCCTTGCAGAGGCTGGCGTACACGGCAATCAGATTAGCCAAGTTCATGGGGTTGCCCACGGCAAATCCCACCACAATATCGGGGCGTACAGCCGTCCAGCTCCACGCTTTGCCGCCGGATTGCTCCCGCAGAAAGTCTCCTTGGCTGTAGTAGAAATTGGGCGGAAAGTGCCGCGGGTCGGTTTCCAGGGCGGGCGTCTTATAGCGGCCCAAGTGGGCACCGTAGGCCTTACCCCCCTGAATAAAGGTAATGTGCTGGAAGTTGGGGGCCACCTGCTCTAGGCCTAGTACCAGGTTGCGCAGCAGCGACAGGTTCACCTCAGTTTGGGCTGCCAGAGTTTTGCCTTCAATGTAGGCGGCGTATATCACATGGGTTACCTCCCGCAGTTGCTCGGCTTGGTCGGCCATGGCTTGAGGGTTTAGCAGATCCAGCTGCACGTAGCGGGCTGGCGTTTCATAATCCAGCGCCGAGGCTGAGGTGACAATGACATTCCACTGGCCCGTGGAGTGCAGGTAGCTAACTGCGTTGCGGCCGATGATGCCGTTGCCGCCAACTACCAAAATCGTGTTTTTAGACATATAGCAACCGAAGTAGAAGTCAGAGATGCGTGACTTCTTACGGCATTTACATGGCTACGTCTACTCTAGGGTGAAAATGACAGAAGGCTACAGGGGGCCTACGGTTGAATTAGCATCTCACTGCCAGTGAAGCGTGAGGCCTAGATGGCAGCTCGAAAAGGCTCCCGCTTTTCACTGGCTGAAGTCAGCTAAAGAAGAAAGTATAGTAGTGTACTGTACTTCTTAAAGATCCGAATAATCGGTTGGGCGCAGAAACGTAATGTCGATGTGCGACACGTTGTTTTGATACTCGGGCAGAGCGGATAGTTTTTTCCACTCAGGGTCGCTACCGAAAGCTTTCCAGTGCGCTTCTCGGGCCTGCATGTTCGGGAAGGAGGTCATGTACACCAAGTTCGGCATCTTCGAGCCGAAGACTACTTCGCCGTAGAAGATGGCCTGGAAGTCGAGTCGGGAGAACAGCTTAATTTCTCCACCGGCATTGAACATCTGCAGTTTATTGCGGAAGAGCTTCTCGCTGGCCCCCTCATAGCTCCGCAACTCATACACCCGCTCACTTCTGGGTGCGTTATGTTGCGGCGCAGCTAGGCCAGTCATTTGCTCAAATGGCTTCATGAAAACCGTTTCCAGCCGACTATAGGCCGGGCTATTGTGAGCCGCATTAACGTAAGCGCCACCGGCAGTCAGCAGCTTGGCGGTGGTTTCCTTGCTCACTTTCTCCCATTGTTTCAAGGAAGAGTAAGGAGTCAGCACATAGATTCTTCTATCAGCGGCCGTATCGTTGCCAATGGGTTTAAACACCCCAATAGTAGCAATACCAGCTGCGTGCAGCGCCGGCAGATATTGGTGCTGCAGGAAACTATCAATCACCGCTTCCTGCCGGCTGGTTTTGAGGTGGTAGACTTTAAGCTCTAGATAGGCCGGCCGAGCCGCCATTGCAGTAGCGGCCTGGCTGCTACCTAGGCAAACGCTCAGAAGCACGCTAAGAAGTACTAAGTGAAGTTGTTTCATAGGTCAAGAAGGCGGCGAAGCGAGTACAAAAAGAGAGCTTTACTGTTTTAAACGAGGACTTTCTCACAGCCGCGGGTCTACGGCCTCGCTTTCCAGGGCCAGTACGCCGAAGACGCATTGGTGCACCTCCCGCAGCGGGGCCCCGGCCACGAAGCGTTCCAGGCCTTCTACGCCCAAGGTGAACTCGCGGAGGGCGAGGTTGCGCTTGGATTTCACGTTTCGCTCGCGCAGGCGCTCCAGGTTGCCAGGCAGTAGGTAGTCGGGACCGTAGATGATGCGCAAGTACTCGCGGCCCCGACACTTGAGGGCGGGTTGTACGAGATTTTTCTGGCCCGTTGGAATAAAGTCGTAAGGCTTGACTACCATGCCCTCGCCGCCGGCCGCGGTGAGGTCGGTCCACCACTGGGTGGCGGCGTCCACGTCGGCGGGGTCCTGGAGATTTACCACCCGGTAAGGGGTAGCGCGGAGTAGGCCTTCATCCTGGAGGCAAATAGCGCGCAGGGTTTCCATGTGCCAGGCGTGGTCCTTATCAAAGTAGGTGCGGCCCTCGGTGGCGAGCAAGTGGAAGGGCGCCAGGCGCAGATCGGCCAGACTTTCCACGGGCCAGCTGTAGCGGCGGTAGGCCTCGGCGTAGTGTTGGGCGGCGGTGTGGCGGGCGCTGGTGCGGGCCAGCAGGGCCTCTACCCCATCGAGCCCCCGGGTGGCGGCCTGGCTGAGCACGGCCACGGCTTCGGGCAGGGCGGCGGTGGCGGCCGCCGCAACGGCGGCGTACTGGTTCTTGATCAGCTCCTGCGCCTTGGCCGACCACGGCAGCAGCTCGGCATCTAGACACAGCCAATCGGTCTGGAACCGCTCCCAGAAGCCACTGGCGGTCAGAGCTTCCTGCAGGCGCTGCAAGAAGGCGGCTTCTAGGCCACTATCAGTAAAGAAGTTGCGGCCGGTGCGGGTGTACACCTTGCCGGGCCCCTCACCCACTACCCCAAAGCGGCGGCGCGCGGCGTCCTCATCCCGAGCCAACACCACTACCACCCGGCTGCCCATATGCTTTTCCTCGCACACTACCCGCTCCTGGCCCTGACGGCGGAAGTAGTCGAAGGCCTCGGCGGGGTGCTCCAGCAGATCGGGCAGGGCACTGGTTTCCGAGGGGCTCATGGTGGGCGGCAAATACAGCAGCCACTTCGGGTTCAGGGCAAACCGGCTCATCACCTCCAGGGCTGCCGCCGCATTTTCCTCCCGAATCGTCACCGAGGGCAGCAGGCGCGTCCTGATGATCTGCTTGCCCGTCACGTCGCGGATATCGAGCAGGTCGTCGTGCTGCTGCTGGGCGGTAAGGTGGTTGGTTTCTGTTTTTTCGGTGGAGGCCTCACTTAGGCGGCGCAGGTAGTCGAGGGGGCGCACCGGCTCGCAGTACACTTGCTGGGCCGGCACCAATACCAGCTCCCGCTCGGGGTAGCGCAGGGCGGTGAGGTGGCCGCCGAATACGCAGCCAGTATCAATATCGATGGTGTTGTTGAGCCACTCGGGCGCGGGTACGGGCGTGTGGCCGTACACCACCATGGCCCGGCCCCGATACTCAGAGGCCCAGTTGTAGCGCACCGGCAGCCCAAACTCGTCAATTTCACCGGTGGTCTCGCCGAACAGCGCGAAGGCCCGCACGGCCCCGGAGCCGCGGCCCTGCATTTCCTCGCGCATGCCGGCGTGGGCCACTACCAGTTTGCCGCCGTCCAGGACGTAGTGACTTGCTAGCCCGTCCAGAAACTGCCGCACCTGGTTCTTAAACATGTCTGATTCAGAGGCCAGTTGCGCCACGGTTTCGGCGAAGCCGTGTTGCTCGTTCACGTTTTTGCCATTGAGGTAGCGCAGCAGCTTGATGTCGTGGTTGCCGGGCACGCAGAGCGCTAGGCCACTCTGTACCATCTCCATTACCAGCCGGAGCACCTGCGGCGAGGCTGGCCCGCGGTCTACTAAATCGCCCAGAAACAGTGCCCGCCGCCCGGCCGGTGCCGTCACGCGCACGCCCAAATCCCGCGCATCCAGCACCGGGGTTTCCTCCACGGTATAGCCTAGGCCACTCAGCAGCTGCACCAGCTCTGAGTAGCAGCCATGCACGTCGCCGATGATATCGAAGGGGCCAGAATCCTGCTTGCGGTTGCTGTAGAGCGGGTCGCGCACGATGGTTTGCACGGCGTCCACCTCCTCGGGGCCCCGCAGGTGGTAGATGTGGCGGAAGCCTTCCTGCTTGAGGGTTTTAAGGCTGCGGCGCAGCTGCTGGCGCTGTTGGGGCACCACGTGGCGCCCCATATGCTGGCGCTCGGCGCGCTGGCGGTTGCGGTCCTCGGCTACGCGGTCGGGCACATCGAGGATGATGGCCGAGGGCAGCACGTGGTAGTCGCGCGCCAGCTGCACGAGGGTTTTGCGGGCCTCGGGCTGCACGTTGGTGGCATCAATTACCGTCAGCAGCCCGCGCTTCAGGCGCAAACCTACCAGGTAGTGCAGCAGGGCAAAGGCCTCGGGCGTGGCCGACTGGTCATTCTCATCATCCGCCACCAGCGCCCGGCACTGGTCCGACGATACAATTTCAGTAGCCTTGAATAAGCGACGAGCAAACGTGGATTTGCCGGCGCCGGACGTGCCAATGAGCAGGACAAGGGAAAGTTCGGGAAGTTTGAGTGAAGACAATGACATCCTATCGGTTAACGTCAATAAATGACCTATTAGGCTTGATTATGGGCAGTAAGTTATAGAGGATGTTAAGGCTTAAACTGCTTATTAAGCATATTGTGGCTTGATTCACAAAATACATCCAAGTGCTATGGCATTCAAGCGTGCTCCCTTCTTGTTGGTTTTGAACGCATTAATTATTGGTTGTACAACTACACACCAGACTACGCAAACTACAACTACCCACCATCAGGCGCTAAATCAAACAGAACTGAGAGCTAGTATCCTAGCCGAAACACAAGTAGGTGGCAAGCTAGACTTCTTCTCATCCATCAAGGGACATGAATACGATGGCACCCAGATAAAACCAGGGCTTTATACAACGTTAGGGCATATTGCACTATATAAATGGGGTAAATCGGTCCATGAGCAGGGAGTTGCTGACCTAGAGGAGGCCTATGCCATCTTCGCCGAGTTCAAAGGCCGAGAAATTAGTTCCCGAGACAAAGACTACATCAAGTCGGGCTTCACTAATGAGTACGACAAGTAGAAGACCACCCCTACCTCCCCGTTACCCGGAACTCGACGCGGCGGTTGAGCTGGCGGGTGACTTCCCGGTCGTTGGAGGCGCGGGGCTCGGTGCCGCCCAGGCCTAGGCCAGTAATGCGGACCGCGGCGATGCCGTGACGTACTAGGTAGTTTTTTACGGTGGCTACGCGCTGCTCGCTAAGCTGCACGTTTTTCTCCGCGGAGCCGACGTTGTCGGTGTGGCCCCGCAGCTCGATGGTTAGCGTGGGCGTATCCGTGAGTAGCTTCAGCAGGTTCCGCAGGGCCGGGTACGACGAGGACAGCAGCCGGGCACTCCCCTGCTCAAACCGCACGCGCTCCAGCCGCAAGGTAGTACCCACGTTGAGGGGCTGAATCAGCACATCCTGCACGTAAGGCCCCCGCAGGGCCGTGTAGGTGCTGTCGAGGGGCAGATAGCCGGCCAGTTGCACGTGCGCAATCGTGGCACGGCCGGGCTCTACCAGGAATGAAAACCCGCCATCGGCTTTGAGCGGCACGGTGGTTTCGGAGCCAGCCTGGCCTAGACGCAGTGTGGCCTGTGGCAGGGGCTGCAGAGTTGCGGCATCTAACAACCGCCCGCGCCACGTGCCAGTAGTGGGGGCCGCCGGAGGCGGCGGGGAAATATTTTCCACTGGCTTGGCTGGTTCCGAACGAAAAGTGTTGCAACCCGCTAAATCGGTGTAGATACCCCGGCGGACTACCTCAGCCTGACCGCTGCGCACATCAACCCGGTATACTGATTTAGGGCCGGCCAGGTAGAGCCGCTGCTGGCCGTCCGCGTCCGCGTGAAATAGCAAGTCGCTGTAGCCGCCGCGCTCGGGCAGGCCATCTAGGGAGGTCAGCGCCGGGGAGGGCTGGCGGGTATCCAGGTTAATGCTCATCAGGGAGCCATCGGTGCTGTACACTTGGTACAAGGTGCGAGCATCGCCTAAGCAGAAGTTGCCGTGCGAGCCGGCGCCTTTAAAGCTGACGGCTGCATAATACGGCGCTTTCCGCAGCGGATCAGTGGCCCAGACTACCGTCACCTGCCCATCAGAGGGATTCACTTTTACCAATTGGGCGGCATCCGCTGTCATGAAGTACAAGTGTCCCCGCTCATCGGTAGCGGCCGAAATCCAGACGTTTTCTGGTCCTTGGGCGGGTAGCTGCCAAGTAGTATACTCGCCCCGCCGCGTGCTGGGGTTGTAGCGGTACACCAGCTCTGGCGCATTGGTGGGCGCTTTAGTTACGGAGTATAGGCAGTTATCGAAGCCCTTAGCCAGGGCGTAGGACTGGAACGGTAGCACTTGGCGGTGCACCTTCGGGCGTCCCGATAGATCAGGCCCCGTAAACTCGTGAATCGTTCGGCAGTCGTCTTCCCACAGGTCGTCGTGCACGCGCAGGGCCGCAATGCCGTACACCTTGTTATCGCACGCCGGGGCCGCGGTAGTAGGAGGATTATTCGTTGGGGTAGCGTTAGCGCGCAGCTTGAGGCTAAACGACTCCAGCAACTGCTCTCCTTCGGCCAGAAAACGGGCATCATGGGCAGCAGGAGCTTTATATTCCAGCTGCCATTCGGTGTTTCCGCGCCATAAGCGCCGGCCGAGTACCCGAACGCGCGATGCCGCTTCTCCGGCATACGTGTAGTGGTACCGCACTTCCTCGTGGCTGCTAGGATACTGTTGCTTCACATACAGCACGCGTGCCTGGGGCAGCTGCTGAATATTCTGCCAAATGGCATCCTGCTGGCGCTGGGCAAACGGAGCAGCTTGGGTTTGTGGCCTAGCAGGTAGAGGCCGTTGCCACAGGGTGACTATGGCTTGCTCCGGCGACTTTCCAACCATAAAGACCATCTCTCCCGCCGGGCGGGATTGGCGCTGCCAGGTGCCCGGATAAATGAGCTGATACTGCCCCGCTGAATCGGCGTACACGCGCCCCGGTACCAGCTCCTGCGCGTGGAGCTGCAGCCAGCAAAGCAGTAGGGCCAGCGTGAGCAACACCTTCATAGGCAAAACTAGGTAAGCAATTGTACTGCCCTAAAGGTAAGCAACCCACTGCTTCTAGGCTCCGGACCAGTACCTGAGCCTAAAAAGTTCATGCGCTGCATTGCTACCGGCCAAGGCCTATTCTGGTCAGCATTTCTCTCAGATTTAGGAATGATGAGGAAGTACTCCATTTTCACTAAGGCAATGTAGGCAAGTAATGACTTTAGTGCTTTTGACTTAGTACTATGTAGATTTTTATACGCTGATTAGTAAAAAGGCCCGTCAAAAAGGGGCCTTACGTTTTTTACACTTATATATTAGCCACGATCTATTAAGGGCATATTTTTTACACTACCATGCGCATCTACTTACTCCTTATTTCTTTGCTGCTAAGCGGCTTATTACTTCCTTCTGGCAGCCAGGCACAAACAGCCGAAGCAGCTACTCCTGACCCTAGCGGGCCCATTGAGATAGAGCCCGATTCGGTTACCCGCCATCTGTATTCTAAAGCACGGGTTCGCTCTGTAGCGAAAGTGCTTATTAACGACGAAGGAGAAGTAGAGGACACTGTAAGTTACCAGGAAGTTGATGTCTATGGGCGACTTACGCTACTTAACCGGCGCACTACTCTAGCCTCTCTGTTCAATCAGCACAGCAGCCCGCAACTATCCAAGCAATGGAGCTACAATGCTATGGGACACTGCACGTCCCTGGTAGTTCATCCCACTCCTACGCCCCCGTACACTTTAATCTACACTTACAATCCGAAACTAGGCCGTGGGAAACAGCAGGTTCTAAAGCCTGATGGAACTACCATTACCATGAGCGAGCTGTCCTTACGTCAGCACGCAGACACCTTGATCACGGAGAAAGCGACCCATGCTATCTTCACCCAAGGGGTAATTTATAAACAGGAAAGTCAGCACCGTACCCTGCGGTACATGCCCCACCCCGATACAATACTTCTGGTTCATTACAGATATAATGAAAAAGGGAAGCTGCAGAAGGCCAGCGTTAACTATAGCCTCAGCCACGAAGGCCGGGTTCTTGAAATGGGCATTCTCGACCTAATACAAGCTACTAAACGCCACGCATTACCGCAGGGTGCAGCTGGCCATGCAGCCTTACACGTGTACAGTCAGGCATTATGGGCATTGCGGCATCGACAAGGCGTTTACCCTAAAGTTATTTGGAGCTACGACAGCCAGAACCGTGTAGTACAACAGCAAATCAGAACGCTGGATGTCAAATTTGTTAATAACCTTACTTCCAGCGTTAAGCACACCTATAACTCTCAACACCAACTTATTGCCAGCGAGCAAAACTACTTAGGTTTTGGACAGAGCTACACCCTCTACTCTTACTCCCCAATCGGTTTGCTAATTGGTGAAACCTCTAATGCACGAAGTGGTAAGCCGATGTTCTATCGATACTTATACCAGTTTCACGAATAAGGTAGGCTCTATACCAAGTTTAACAAAACAAGGGGCTTTGCTTTACTGCTCAAACACGGCCAACTGCGAAGGGGCTCCTACTTCGGCTGCCTCGGGCCCCAGGGGTTCGAGGCGCACCCGGTAGCCGTGGCGCTCGGCCACACCCGTTGCCCAGGCCGCAAACTGCGCCCGCGTCCACTCAAAACGGTGGTCGGAGTGACGGAACTCTCCGGCAGAGAGTGTTTCGTAGCGTTGGTTGTAGTCGGCATTGGGCGTGGTGACGAGCACGGCGCCGGGGCGGGCCCGGGCAAATACCACCTGCTCGAAAGCCGCCAAACGGCTTTCATCTAGGTGCTCAATGACTTCTACCACGGCAGCCGCATCGTAGCCGGCTAAGCGCGGGTCGTGGTACAGCAGGGAGCCTTGCGTGAGGGTGAGTCGCTTGCGCTGGCGCGGAGGCATTTCGGCCACGTGCAGGCGCTGCTGGGCCCGCTCCAGCTCCCGCCACGATACGTCCAGGGCCAGAATGTGCTCTACATGCGGGATTTGAAGCAGGCGGCGGACCAGCTTGCCTTCGCCGCAGCCCAAATCCAGAACGCGCTGAGCCCCCAGCCAACGAATTTCCTCTGCCACGCGGTCTAGGCGCAGCTCATGGAGCGGCTGCTTCGCGCCTACTTCCTCCAACTGGCCTAGAGCCATTGGTATTTCCGCCAGAGCAGCATGGGCCTCCACGTCCAGCGCCGCTTCTCCGGCTTCATCGTCCGTAGCATTCTCATCAGCCTGCAGCAGCCGCTCCAGGGTCGGATTCACGAACTCCGCAAACCGCAAGTAGCGCCGCGTGATAAACTCCCGGTCTGGGTGCTGAGGCAGCCAGTTGGCTCCCCGGCGCAGCAGCTTTTTTGCTTCTTCTTGGTTGATCCAATAATGCTTGTCGCCCCTATCAAGCACGGGAATAAGCACGTAGAGGTGGCTCAGCAAGTCGCGGAGGCGCACGGCCGGATGGCGCAGCTGGAGCGTGTAATATCGGCTGTCGCCCCACTCTGGTCGGGTGGGGTCGAGCACGTGCGCCTCTGCCTTCACCTCATAGCCTAGCGGCTCAAATAGCCGCTGTAGCTGTTCTGCGTTGGCGGCGGGTATCACGGCCACAGTTGCTTCGAGTGGCAGCTGCTCTTCGGGCAGTTCCGGACGGTCCTTGCAAGTGCCATTCATGGCCGTATTGAAAACCTTGGCAATGGCCGAGCTCAGGAAGGAGGAAGCTACGTAAGGCCGGTCGTTGACGTATTGCTCCAGCGCGAATCCCTCTCCGGCGGGGCCGCGGTGACTGCGCACAAGCGCCACCGGGTCGATATCGAGGAGCAGGGCTGCGGTGCAGCGCTCCGGAGTTGCTTCGGGATAGAAGACATAGGCTTGTCCAGCGGTAATTTCCAGGGTCTGGAGGCGGGCCGGGTTCTTATGCAGCAGGTAGCCCAGATCGGTGGCCGGCTGATGAGTGGTGGTAATGGTAAGCAGCATCGGTAGGATAGCAACGCAAATAAACTAGCGCCCCAGCGGGGCCGGGGCAAGATACGGGAGAATACGGCCTGTTTCGGCGTCTGGCCCGCTGCAGTTTCTGGCCCACGGGAGCTAACATTTGCGTAATTCTGGCTTCACTCCCACGTAATCATTTGGACATTTCTTCATAACGGGCAGCCAATCATGCGGTAACACGGTGAAAATACTTTTGGGCATTCTTCCAAGCACTCCTTTCACCCATTATTTCCGCTTGTGTTTATGCACACTCCTACCCTTCCCGTGCGCCTGCTGCTCGGTCTGGCTTTCACGACTGGCCTAGCAGCCTGTTCCGACAGCGACAACGATTCTGATAGTCCCACGGAAACGCCCAGTGCAGTAAAGTTGGATAATTACTCTGCCACGCCGGCGCTGGCCAAGATGCAAGCTGGTTTTGAAGGCGTAAAAATGTACTCGCTGATCAGTTCCGATGATAAGCTGGCGGCCTCCCCCGACTTTATGTTCGGTGGTTCGGCCGACGGTGCAGGCCTGCTGCGCAACCCTGATGGTAAGGGATACACCATGCTCGTGAACAACGAAGACAACATGTCTATTTCGCGAGTACATTTCGATGAGACCTTGCGCCCCGTGCGGGGAGAGTACGTGCTGAACTCCGACGGGGGCCGCTGGCGCCTCTGCTCGGCCACGCTGGTAACGCCCGAAGAACACGGGTTTGGCCCCTACTTCCTGAGCGCCGGCGAAAGTGCCGTGGATGCTCAAACCCACCTTATCCAGCCCTTCGCCGACAACAACACCCAGAGCACGCCCAAGGGTATCAAGGGCCTGGGTTACTGGAGCGCTGAAAACGCCGTGCCTCTGCCTAAAACAGCTTACACCGGCAAAACCGTCATCCTGACGGGTGAAGACGCCTCTGACGCTACCGGCGGTCAGGTGGCCCTCTACGTGAGCAATGCCGTAGGCGACCTGGACGGGGGCCAGCAGTACATGCTGCGCCGCAAAGACCTGAACCAGAAGGAAAAGGACATGGTGGTTGGCCAGAAGTATGAGGTAGAATTTGTATCCATTCCGGACTACAAAAACCTCACTGGCAGCCAGATGCAGGCCCAGGTAGATCCGCTGAAGGCCATCAAATTCGGCCGCGTAGAAGACCTCGACTACCGCAAGGGCGGTGGCGCCAACGGCCGCGAGGTATACTTCAACGTAACGGGCCAGGATTTCACCGGCGTAAACGCCGACCAGAGCCGTACCAAATGGGGCCGCACTTACCGCCTGCTGCTTAATGAGCAAAACCCGCTGCAGGGCACGCTAGAGGTAATCTTGGATGGCGACGACCGCAACGGCAAGGCCAAGGATTTCCAGAACCCCGACAACATTTGCGTAACGCAGAACTACGTTTACATTCAGGAAGACTCCAACGGCTACGGCCCGGAAACCCACGATGCCTACATCTACCAGTATAACATTGCGACCGGGGAGCTGAAGAAGGTGATGGAACTGGACCACCGCCGCACCGAAACCGACAAGGACAAATACAACGTGACCGGCAACTCCTACACACCGGCCTCTTCCTCGAAAGGTAGCTGGGAGTATGGCGCCCTGGTGGACGTGTCGGATGTAGTAGGCCAGCCCAATACGTTTACCCTCTGCATACAGCCCCACTCCTGGCGGGCGCAGAAGTACAAAGACGGCGGTGCCAAACCTAACAATGGCAACGACCAGGCTAGCCAAGTAGTGATTCTGAGCGGTCTGCCCCGGTAGTTTATCTGCTCGATTTTTAGGCCCACTATTCCTAGCTGTTATTACAATCAGCGTGAATTAGCCAGCCCTGCTTCTTAGATAGAAGCAGGGCTTTTCGCAAGCAACTACTCAAGTAGCCAAATAGCTCCCTAGGCCTTTGCCACTTTATCCAAATAGTAAGTAAATGCGTTTTACCATTTGGTATTACACTGTATGTCAGCACGTAAATCAATAGCCTTCTCTTCTGTACTGCTAGGCCTGTCGTTTGGCTGGCTGGGTTGCCAGCGCTCCTCTTCCTTGTCCAGTGTTGTTCCTGGCGTAACCACTAGCAGTCCAGCCGAGCAGGTGTTGCAGCGCTACCACCAAGACCTGACGCACCTAGATTCGGCGGTGGCTCTGCTGCATAGGGCTGTGGCACAGAGCCAGCCCTTGAGGCAGCAGCGGCAAGCTTTTCTGGCTGCCCGCCGCGCCTGGAAACGCACCGAAATGTTAGCAGAATACTACAGCCCCTCAACGGCAAAATTGCTGAACGGACCGGCCCTGGGTGAGGTAGAGGAATTCGACCAGCAGCAGCGCATTCATGAGCCGGAGGGCTTGCAGGTACTCGAAACCTACTTTTACCCCGAGCCTTACACTCCGGCTCAGCAGCCGAAGGTGCTGGAGCAGTTGGCCTTTGTGCGCAGCAGCCTGCTGAGCCTGCATCACGCCGCCGAAACGCTCTCACCTACTGACAGCCATATTTTCGATGCGGCCCGACTAGAGGTGTTTCGAGTGATGACGCTGGGTGTTTCGGGGTTTGATACACCCGCCTCGCCGGGGGCCGTGCCTGAAGCGGCAGAAGCCCTGGGCACAGTACAGGCTACCCTGGCCTCCTACCAGCCACAACTTATGGCCCGGCAGCCCCGCCTGGCCGCCCGCCTCGACAGCACCTTCCGCGCCGTTCAGACCTTCCTAGGCCACTCCCGCGAGGCAGCTACCTTCAACCGGCTGCAGTTTCTAGTGGCCTACGCGAATCCGCTCAGTCAGCAGGTGTGGCAGGCACAGCAGGCTCTCGGCATTCCGGCATTCAAGGAGGTGCGCGCGTTACGGGCCGATGCAGCTTCCTTATTTGAGGCGGACGCATTTGATGCCACGGCGTTTGCGGCCAATACCACCGAGCGCCCCACACCACCGCAGGTTTTGCTGGGCCAACAGTTATTCTTTGACCCTGTGCTCTCGGGTAACGGCAGCCGCAGTTGCGCCAGCTGCCACCAATCCACGCGGGCTTTCACAGATGGGCAAGCCAAGAGCCTAGCTTTTGCGGGGCGCGGCGTAGTAGCCCGCAACGCTCCAACCCTACTCAATGCGGCCCTGCAACGCACCCAGTTTCACGATGGACGGGTAAGCTTTCTGGAAGACCAGGCGGCGGCCGTCATTGCCAACCCCACTGAAATGCATGGCTCCCTGGCCACGGCGGCCCGGTTGCTGTCGCGCAGCCCAGCCTACCGCACGGCGTTTGCGGCGGCGTTTGCCACCGAGCCCAGCGCAGCCGTGCAGCAGGAGCAGGTGAAAACAGCCTTGGCCGCTTACCTCCGCTCCCTTGTCAGACTAAACTCCCCATTCGATCAATATATGCGGGGCGAGCCGGAGGCACTGGGGGCCGCGGCCCAGCGCGGGGCCAACGTGTTTCTGGGCAAAGCCAAGTGCGCCACCTGTCATTTCCTCCCCCTGTTCAACGGCACCGTACCGCCGGGCTTCGAGCGCACGGAAGCTGAAGTGCTGGGCACGCCCGCTCAGGCCAGCCTGCACCCGCGTGCCCTCGACCCTGATCTTGGCCGTGGTGGCGCCACGGGCATCCGGTGGCAGCAGCACGCCTTCAAAACGCCCACCCTGCGCAATGTAGCCCTCACGGCTCCCTACATGCACAACGGCGCTTATCGTACTCTGGAGCAGGTCATCGACTTCTACGACCAGGGGGGCGGCGCGGGCCTAGGCCTAGCGGTACCTAACCAAACCCTTCCCACTGACAAGCTCCACCTCACCGCACAGGAAAAGCGCGACCTGGTAGCTTTCCTGCACGCCCTCACCGACACCACAGGCCTAGGCCACTCGGAGCCTCGTAGACTCCCGCAGTTCCCCGCCGAACTGGCCCGACTTAACGCCCGGAAAGCAGGCGGCCAGTACTAACCGTGCTGCCTTCACACAAAAAGCCCCGACCGGTTCTCGGTCGGGGCTTTTTGTATGGGGAATAGGTGAGCTTACTTCACTACTAGTTTTGTGCTGGCTCCGTCTTCAGTACGCAGCACGTATACGCCTGCCTGTAGGCCAGTCGTCTCTACAGTTTCCGACTTGTGTACTTCGCGCACTGGGCGGCCCAGGGCATCTTGCAAAGTGCCCGATACGGCCCGGTTCAGGTGCACCCGCCCGGCCTGGGCGGGGTTCGGATATACGTGCAGTCCCTCCGTAGCGCGGCCTTTGGTAACGGCCGTGACGGTGCCCGTTTGCACGCTGTACACGGCTACGGTGCTGCTTACCTCGTTGGCCAGCAGCAATAGGGGCTGCCCAGTGGGGCTGTTGGCCGCCGTAACAAATACGAGGCCCTCAGGGCCCTGGTCGCCGGTGCCGCTGGTGAGGCTGCGGTTGTTCACGTAGGTTTCCAGCACGGGGCTAGCTGGGTTGTTCACGTTGAAAGCCAGGACCCCTCCCATGCGTTCCATCGAGACGAACGCGTAGGTATCGGTGCCAATTACGGCGGTGGTTACGCCTTCGGGTTCGGGGCCTTTATCATCGGAGCGGTTTTTCCGAACGGGGTTGCCGGTAGAGTTGCTGGCGTTGAAGATGGTCCCGTAGGTGGCATCGGTGCTGGTTACGCGCTCCAGCAGGTCGCCGCTGTCGTGGACGAGGGCGCCGGTGCTAGCGTTGAAGATGCTGAATGAACGGCCCCCAAAGGCATAAATCTCATCAAAGTCTCCGTCGCCATCCGTGTCGCCGAGGCGGTTGGTAACGTTGAGGCGGCCTAGCACCTGGCTGTTCTTGAGCAGGGAGGCGTTGGGGAAAGCCGTGGCATCGAGCCGGTAGCCGGCATCGCCCAGGCGCACGGCCTCCGTCAGGGCCGTGTACTCGCGGGCGTCGCCCTCGTTGGCCGTGAGCAGGTAACGCTGCCCGCTCACCTCAAAGGCCGCAATGGCATCGGGCTGGCGCATACCTTTAATGGGCCAGTTAGCCAGTAGTACGTCCGGGGTTTGGTCAGAAGCATCAAGGGAGAAACCGGGCTGGGTATGGTCTTGATAGCCCACGGGGCGCAAACTCGTGAATTGCTTGGTGGTCAGATCGAGCGTGGCAATGGCGTTGTTTTCCTGGAGGGTGATGTAGGCCACCTTCGAGTCAGAGGAAACGGCTATGTACTCGGGCTCGAGGTCCTGCGCCACCGTGCTGGGCGCCGTCGTGGTGCCGCCATATAGCCGGATGCCTTGCTGGCGCAGGGCCGCCGCCTGGCCGTTGTAGCCCGTAAACCCTACCGTCGTGACGCTGGCCTGGGTTACGCCGGCCACACCCCCACTAAAGTCAATCACGGAAACGGAGCCCTCGGGGTCGAGGCTATAGTCTGATTTCGGTTCACCCTCATTGGCCGTGAGCAGCAATTGCCCATCGGGCGAGAAAGTAATCATATCGGGCATGGCGCCTACCGATACTCGCTTCAGGAACGCGCCATTCTGGTCAAACAGCACCACTGAGCCATTCTGCTGCGGGTCGCTGTCTTCCATAGCACACGCCACCACGCCGTTGCGCACCGCCACCGAGTTGATGCCACCGTACGGCTTCACATCGATAGAAGCTACTGCCGTGAGGGTGCCCGTGGCGCCCAGGCTCAGAATATCCAGCTTGCTGCCCACTGAGTTGGCCACGTAGAGCCGCTGCGTAGTAGGATCGTGAGCAACAATTTCGGCCGAGTTAGTGCCGCTAGCCCCATTTTGGTAGCTACCCAAATGAGTAAGCGTTAATTTTTTTCTCTGCAGGGGTATGGGCGTGGTTCCGTCCTTTATATACACCAGCACCTCGGCTTTATCCGCTTCCAGCGTGGCATTGGTAGGGTTCTGCAGGCGCAAAGTAAAATACTCCGCTCCTTCCGCCAGCTGGTCGGCCAAGAGGGGGATGGTCAACACCTGGTCGGCGGAGCTACCGGCCGGAAAGGTTAGAGTTTGGGGCGAGGCGAAGGTAAAGTCGGTACCCGCGGTGGCGGTGCCCGGCACTAGCGCTACTTGCACCGTGCTGGCATTGGCCCCTGGGTTGGTGATGCTAACCGGAATACTCACCGTACCGGCCGCTTCATTGACGACGGCGGTGGCTGCATTCAGGCGCAACGAGGGCACTACCGGAGTGCTCGACTGGCCTAGCGCTACCTCGTCCCAGGCGGCCCACTCGTTGTTGCCGTTTTGGCGCGCTGCCAGACGCAAGCGTACCGACGTGGCGGTTGCCGGAATGGGCACTGTTACGGTCTGGTAGGCGCGGGAATCCTTATTGAGCTGCGTGTAGGTTTTGGTAGCGGGCCAGGTGGTGCCATTATCAAATACCACCACGTACGCCAGGGAATCGGTAGCACCAAAGCCATTGCTGAAGAACTGAAACGACAGCTGATTTGCGGCTCCCGTTCCCGCCTGAATGGCCACGGGTGCAAAATCCAGGAAGTGCCATACGGAAGCATTGGCAGTGGACGGCCCCTCCAGGTCGCGCATTCCCCACAGTTGAGCCCCCGCGGCGGGCAGTGCTGCCGTGCCCGCGGTACCGGTGGTTCCTATCGTAGGCAAGGCCGCCCATTGGTCATTTTCGGCCGGCACGTTGTAGGTAGCGGGCGTAGCTGTAAAGGACCAGGTGTCGGTGGCAGTGCCTTCAAAGCCCTGCCGTACACTTTGCCCTAAGGCCGGCCCCACGGTTAAGGCTAGCAACAGCACCCCGCCGCCTCGTTTAAGGAGTAATGATTGACGCATCCGAGAAATAGTTGGTGAATGAATGCGCCAAAGCTACCGGCGGCTGGTTACGGCAAGGTTACGAGCCAGTTACCTAATCGTGAAGGGTAGCGCAGGTAGCAGTAGTGTAAGTGCAGCGGTTCGGTGCTAAAGATTGTGTTATTCCCTCTTACCTGGTGCACTGGCATAGGTAGCAGTGAGGTGCAAATTGGGGTTGACTGGCACCGTTCTGGGCTGCGTTGTTTCACTTAGGTCTAGGCCAGCCAGCGCTAGATTAGGTGGCCTAGCGCAGCCTCGGTCGCTAGGCCAGCTCTCCGCCTAAGAACCGGCTATACCAGTGCCCTGAATCCTTTATGGTGCGACGCTGGGTTTCATAATCGATGTGCACTAGGCCAAAGCGTGGTCCATACCCCTCAGCCCACTCAAAATTATCGGTGAATGACCAGGCAAAGTAGCCCTCCACCGGTACGCCTTCTTGCTGGGCGCGTAGCACCTGTCCAAGGCTAGCTTGCAGGAAGGCTTGCCGCTTAAGGTCAGGCAGCCGACCGGCTAGGTTCACCTGATCAGGAAAGGCTGAGCCATTTTCGGTTACGACCAACCTTTTAACATTTGAGTAAGCAGCAAACTGTTTCAGCGCGTGATAGATACTCTCAGGATATACCTCCCATCCCATATCCGTATGGGGCACTCCGCGCCGGGCGGCACTCACTAGGCCCGCCCACAATAGAGGTACCCACGGCGCATGGCGCACTACCTCACGGGTATAGTTCTGCACGCCCAGGAAGTCGAAATCGAACGGTAAGCGCTCTAGGTCGCCGGGGCGAATGTACCGGTCAATCCAGCTAAGCAAGGGCACGTCTTGTACGGGGTAGCCCAGACCGAGCGCAGGCTCCACGAACAGACGATTCAGCAGAGCATCGGCGCGACGAGCGGCCCGTTGGTCGCGGAGGTGTTCTGGACGCCAGGGTGTGATGTACGAGTTAGAAAAGGTGGTACCAATCTGCGCATCGGCCGGTAATATGGCGCGCAAGGCCCGCCCGCCCTCCGCCTGGGCTAGCGCAGCATGATGGGTAGTAGCCAGAAAGGCTCCCAGGCTCTTTCGGCCCGGCGCGTGAATGCCCAGCAGGTGCCCGGCGCCGGTAAAGGCCATGGGTTCGTTCAGCACCAGCCAGTGCTTCACCCGGTCGCCGAGGCGAGAAGCTAATAGCTGGGCGTAGTCAGTAAACCAGCCTACCACATCGGGGTTGGTCCACCCGCCGCGCTGCTGTAAGGCGGAAGGCAAATCCCAGTGGTAGAGTGTAAGCCAAGGCCTGATACCACGGGCCAAGCAGCCATCAACCAAACGGTCATAAAACCCTATTCCATTTGGATTAACACCACTTATTCCATTTGGTAAAACACGGCTCCAGGCTGCAGAGAAGCGGAAATTATCAATACCCATTTGTTGCATGAGTAGAATATCTTCCGTCCACCGATAGTAGAAATCAGTGGCCACTTCGGCTGTTTCTCCGCGCTTTATTTTCCCTTTACGCCTCACGAAGTCGTCCCATATACTCGGGCCCTTCCCCTCCTTATCCCAAGCTCCTTCTGTTTGATAGGCTGCCGCCGATACTCCCCAGTGAAAGCTATTGCCAAAGTCGGCACGCGTGAAATGCTCGGGTGAAGTTGGTGGGAAAAAAGCAGGAGGTAGCACGAGTTGCAGGAAGAATTGAAAGCCATTGCACTGCTAGCAGGTAGGCCTACGGTAAGAATGGAGACATAGTCTACCGCGAAGCGCAGTCGGCAGGTGCTAGTAGAGGCTCTGAGTGAGTAGCTAGCGGCTACGTTGGTTTTGGTGCTCACGTTGGCAAGCTGACCAGTACTGCCAGGGTGTTGGCACTTCTTGTTGCTACAAGACCTTCTCCCCTACTTCGAACAGCAGCTTATCAAGTACCGCAGCCGTTTCATCGGGATAATCGACGGCCACCGGCCGGCCGTACTGCAGCCAGTTGTCGAGCACCGAAAGTGAAGCGTCTTTTAAATTTCTCGCCACGGGCACCCCCAACTGAGACAGAGCGGCGGCATTGCAGGCCTGCTCATACTGGTGCTTCATGGGAATTACCAATAGCTTTTTACCCAGATACAGGGCCTCGGCTGGGGTCTCGAAACCGGCGCCGCAGAGCACTCCCGCGCTACGGGCCATGCTCTCGGTGAAGGCGGCACCGCTTACGGGCCTTACCCACACGTTGCCGTGCTCCGATTCCTGCCGGCTGTGCTTGCTAAACACCTCCCAACGCACCGTCCGGCTTAGGTAACGTAAGCGGCTCACCAGGGTCGCCTCATCAAACGCGGGCAGATACACGGTGTAATGCCCGTCGTTGCGCGGCGCCAAGGTCCGTACCTGCTGCCGAATAACCGGGGTATAAATGTGGGGCTCGTAGCGCTGAAAATGGAAGCCGTAGTGCTGGGTAGTGGGGGCATAGTGGCGCAACACAGCCCGCCCTACCGGATCGACTTTGGTTGGCTGGGGCGCGGCGGCGCTGAGTACCGCCGCCTGGTGACTGAGGGCCACGCATGGCACGCCCCGGTGCCAGCACGCCCACGCCGACACCGGCTCAAAGTCACTTATCACCACGTCGTAGTTCTCAACGGGTAACTGGCGCAGTTCTCGCAAAAACGCCGACGAATTGAGTTGCCAGAACGTTTTTATGAAGTTGATGCCCCCCTTCTTGCCGAAAATGAACCCTAGCCCGTGGCAGTGGTGCTGCACCTCAAAAGGCAGCTGAATATCGGCTGGCGGGCCACTCACCAGCACATCAACCTGCTCAGCACGCTGTTGCAGCAAGGGCACTATATCGAGGGCCCGGCTGAGGTGCCCGTTGCCGGTGCCCTGAATGGCATAGAGAATTTTCAAGGGGAGCGAGTGCGTAATAAGGTGTGCAGGCCGCCGCAGTGGCCATTTATTTCATTCCAATTTCCCGCAGCAGATCAGCCAGCAGCACTGCCGCGGGCGCATCGGCGGCGGCATCGGTTTCGTCGGGCTCCGGTTCCTCAGTAGGCTCGGGCTGGTGCTGGGCTTCATCGTCTTGGTAGCGGTAAAGCTGCCAGCCAGCCGTTGCGGTATACTCCAGGGCCGTGAGGTTCTCCACCCAGTCGCCGGAGTTGAGGTAGGTTACCAAACCTGCACCAGTAGTCAAATCCTTGATTTCGGGACAATGAATATGCCCACAGGCGACGTAGCGGTAGCCGCGGTCGGCGGCAATGCTGGCGGCGGTCTGCTCGAAGTCGCTTACCAGGCTCACGGCGCTTTTCACCCGGTCTTTCACCACCTTCGACAACGCTACGCGGGGCCGCCCCAACCGGTGCAGCCCCCAGTTCACGAAACGGTTTAGTAGAATCAGCAGGTCGTAGCCGTGGCCACCGAGGCGAGCCAGCCAGCGCGAATGGCGCATGGTCACGTCGAATACGTCGCCGTGAAACAGCCAGGTCTGCCCGTGGGGCAGATCCAGGAGCAGCTTATTTTCAATACTCAGTGCTCCCAGGCGGGTGCCCGCAAACTTGCGCAGCAGCTCGTCGTGGTTGCCAGTGAGGTAGTGGATGCGGGTTCCTTTGGCCGCCATACCAGCCAGGTGGCGCACCACCCGCATGTGGGCGGCGGGCCAGTAGCTTTTGCTGAACTGCCAGATGTCCACAATGTCGCCGTTGAGCACCAGCGTACGAGGCCGGATGCTCTTCAAATAGCGGAGCAGCTCTGGCGCGTGGCAGCCATACGTTCCCAGATGCACGTCGGATATCACGCACACCTCTACCCGTCGGCGCTTCGCAGTTTTTTTCGCCATGGCCTATAGCGCCGGCCTGGTGGCAAAAGAGCTCCGGGGCCGAATTCGGCGGCCAGGTTTAGCGGAGCCGCCTTCCTCCGAGGCGTGGCTGAAGTGCAAAGGCAGGCGCAGTGCCCCCGCCGAGCGCAGTATGTAGCAACCAATCAGCGCAAGCTGAAACAACATATAGGCGCCCCGGCGCAGAAGGCGGCGCAACAGCGGTACAGTGGTGGGAGCGTGCATAATACCAGACAGTTGATGCTGCGTCAAATGTCGGTTTGCACTATGACGTGTGGGTTACTCCACCATTATGTTTTCGTCAAGTACCTAGGCCACTTCTTGGCTTGGTGGAAGCACCACTCGGGCACGTGCTATCTGGCACTAATCGAAACAATTCCGTAGCAGCCCACCCTAATTCCTATCTTTGCCTCGTCGAAATCCGGCTTTGTCACTGACCTACCCAAAATTGAACTATATGAAGAAATTTTTTCTCGTTTCAGCGCTGTTATTAGGAACGCTGGCTGCATCGGCCCAATACATGCCTGGCAAGCCGCGTAAGAAATATGCTTTCCCCAAGAAGGATGAGGAAAGCCCTTATGTGCTCAACGTCACTAAAAACACCGACGAAGATGCCGAGGTGGAAGCCTGCGTAACGCGAGTGGCCTACCGCCCCTACTCCGAGCTGCTCACGGAAATCAATGAGCTCAAGCGCATGAACAACTGGGCCGACACGACATATCAGCGTCGTTTTCAGCAGTTGCCTGCCGGCGGCCAGCTCACTGTAACCATGTACCGCCGCGGCGCCCAAAACGCCGATCCTGCCTACCTTAGCTTGGTGGCTAAAACCAAAGAAGGCAAGGAAGTGCTGAACCTGCAAGAACTTCCGGGGGGCCAAGGCCGCTTCTGGAACCGCGACCTGTACATGAGCAAGCGCGCCGTTCCGTTCACCAAAACCGATGCTCCGCAGGATATTTTCCTGACCATCAACGACGCCAAAACCAAGCAGAACTTCGAGTACATCATCAAAGCGCAGTAAAGTATTGCGCCTCTGCCCATACAGAAAGAGCCGGCTGCCATTGGGTAGCCGGCTCTTTCTGTATTATATGACTGGCCTAGAAGCAAAGTTGTAGGCACGGCTTGCCAGAGGGAGGTAAGCGCACATGCGATGCTGCGTAACGCCGCACTTGCTCGCCCCCGTCTACTGCTTCCGCAATCGGGCCCATTGTACGGCTATCAGCGTTTTACCGTCTTCAAAAGCGGTCTGCCACAACTCCTCCGGGCGATAATAGACGGCCTCAATCTTTTCGTTTTCCTCTGCTAGGCCACCTCCTTCACCGCTTTGGTTGCTGACCTCGGCGTAAAAAATGGTTATGACCTCAGCACTGGTGCCGGGCGAAGGCAGCATGGGAACAATCTTTTCCAGGTAATCGACATCAAAGCCGAGTTCTTCCTGAATTTCGCGCCGAACAGCTTCCTCCGGTCCTTCGCCGGCATCAATCATGCCGGCGGCTATTTCTACCAGCTCCTTTTCGGGGCCCACGCGGTACTGGCGCGTGAGAATATACTGCTGGGTTTGCGTGTTGTACACCAGGGCAGCCACGGCCGTGCCGGGCTCAAAACGTTCCCGCTTGAGCACAGTCTCCTCATCCTGGACCTGTAATTGGCTGAGTTTGTAGTGGCCATCGTAGGCCAGTTTTCGGTCGATGATGCGCATAGCCAGCGTTGAGGTGTAAGTTCTTTTTTTGAGAAAGTAAACGGATTTTTCTGGCCTAGGTGTTGTATTAATTAGAGGATGCCTGGTGCTGGCTCGTAATTTATTCTTGCCCCCTATTCTTATATCGCGCCAAGCCCCTCACTGCTAGGCCACTAGCTTGCACTACTCACTTCCCTATTATCAGCGCCTGCTCAGGTAAGAACCCTTACTTAGCAGCTTTGCCGGCAGTCGACGCAAAAAAGTCGACCTTTGCCGGCGCAATTCTTGTTTTGCCATATCTACTGCCCATTTGGCAGCTGCTTTTCTTCTTTTTGATGTCGTTCGACGAACTAAACCTTATTGATCCTATCCTGCGCGCCTTGCACGAGGAAGGGTACACCACTCCCACTCCCATTCAGCAGCAGGCTATTCCGCATGTATTGGATGGCCGCGACCTACTGGGGGTAGCCCAAACGGGCACCGGTAAAACCGCCGCTTTTACGGTTCCTATCCTTCAGATTCTGCACCAAACGGCGCAGGTTCAACGGCACGCGCCTGGCCGTACCCGTTGCCTTATCCTCACTCCTACTCGCGAACTGGCCATTCAAATTGGGGAAAGTTTTGCCTCCTACGGCCGTCACCTGAAGCTGCGCCACACCGTCATTTTTGGGGGTGTAGGCCAGGCTCCGCAGGTAAATGCGCTTAAGCGTGGGGTAGAAATCATCATTGCCACGCCCGGCCGCCTGCTCGACCTCATGAATCAGGGGTTTATCGACCTGCGACATCTGGAAGTATTTGTGCTTGATGAAGCCGACCGCATGCTCGATATGGGCTTCATCCACGATATCAAGCGCCTGCTGCCTAAGCTACCGGCTTCCCGCCAGACGCTGTTTTTCTCGGCTACCATGCCGGGCCAAATTCAGGACCTGGCCGATACCATTCTGAAGCCAAATCCGGTGAAGGTGGCCGTTACGCCCGTGTCTAGTACCGCCGAGAAAGTAACGCAGGCGGTATACATGGTAGAGAAGGAAAATAAGGCCGCACTGCTCGAGCACGTACTGTCGGATAAAAACATTCGCCGCGTGCTCGTCTTTACCCGCACCAAGCACGGCGCCGACAAGGTGGTGAAGACGCTGGCCAAGGCCAATATTTCCTCCGAAGCCATACACGGCAATAAGTCGCAAAACCACCGCCAGCGTGCCCTGCACAACTTCAAGGCCGGCGACACGCGCGTGCTGGTTGCCACCGATATTGCCGCCCGCGGCATTGATGTGGAGGAGCTGACCCACGTTATTAACTACGAAATTCCCAATGAGCCCGAAACCTACGTGCATCGCATCGGCCGCACGGGGCGGGCTGGGGCTGAGGGTATTGCTCTCTCCTTTTGCGAGGACGATGAGCGCGCCTACCTGCAGGATATTCAGAAGCTGATTCGCCGGCAGATTCCGGTTGTCAACCAGCACCCCTTTGTATCCGATGCAGTTGCGCCCGTTCCGCTCACCGGCGGCCCAGCCATTAAGCGGCCGAAAGGCCCGGCGGGCCGTCCGCCCCGCCCCGGGCGGGAAGGTCGTGCGCAGGGCCAGCAGCAAGGTCGTAGCGGAGAGCGTCCGGCGGGCCATGGTCAGCGCTCCGGCGGAGGGCCGGCCCGTTCGGCGGGTAATACTGGTGGCGGGCGTCCTGCTACGGCGGGCGGCGGTCAGGGCGGTGGTGGCCAGCGGCGCCGGTCGCGCGGTGGCACCAGCGGGGGCGGCGCTAACCGCTAGTATCCGCTGAGCTTTTAGGAGGCTAAGCACTGTATTGCCCCACTTGCCCCGGCTAGGCCTAGGCAGGTGGGGCAAGCTGTTTTTACAAGGGCTTCAATGCGGTAACCCTTCGGGGTAAACTTGAAACAAAAGCCCCGGCTTTTTCCTTATGAAGGGGTAGCGCTCAGCTGCACGTTCGTTTATCTCTGCTTCAACAACGTTCTGATATGGCTCAAAGCACCCTTTCCGTCATTCAGGCGCTGCGCGACACTGCTCAGCGCTTAGTTGCGCAGGCTCCGTACCAGTGGGGCCACATGGGCAGCTGCAATTGCGGGCATCTAGCCCAAACCATTACCAAGCTCACTAAGGGCGAGATTCACGCCCGCGCCATGCAGCGCTACGGGGACTGGGAGCGACAGATCAATGACTACTGCCCTACCAGTGGCCTACCCATTGATGAAACGATTGATGAGATGTTGGGCCTGGGTTTCACCCGCCAGGACTTGGCTCACTTGGAGCGTCTAGCCGACCCAACTATTTTGGCGGCCATCCCCTTCGAGCGCCGCAATGCCATGCGTCACAACCAGCGCGACGACGTGGTACTCTACCTACGCACCTGGGCCGACTTACTGGAGTCTCAGCTACTAGCCACCATTCAGCTTTCCGACCTCACAGCGGCATCCCCAGCTTTACCAGCTACGGTCCACTAACTAACTCGCGCCGCCTCTTTCTCACCCGGAGCCAAAAAGCCCCGCTACTGCCAGAGTAGCGGGGCTTTTTGTTTTCTATCCAGCGGCTATGGGCGAGCAAGGCTATCCTGCCGCTGCCGGTGGCCTAGGCCACTATACTTAGTAGTTAACGTCGCTGCGCTGAGCCTGACGGTACCCTTCGGGACGGTGGCTACGCTTGTAAGCAGCATCGGCGTTAGGATCTTTCTCCGCGTCGGGAGCTTGCGAGCAGGACGACAGGAACAACGAGGCGCCAGCGGCGAACAGGACAAAGAGACGGAAATTTTTCATGGCCCAAAGGTAAGCACCGTCCCTAAAACAGCCAAGCTCATTATTACTAAGCGTAGCTACCAGTAATAAAGGTTCGCTATGCGCACCGTTTACACATGTAACACAGGCCTAGCTCGGCTTCAGTTAGCTGGCCGTTGAGTTGCCCATGGCTTAGCAATTGCTTGCTCTGAAACAATTCTGCATAGGCAAACAACCATTACCAAACCGAACAGCCTTACCCTTGAACGTGCTTTTTATCGATTCTCATGTGAACTAGACCTATACATGCTCTTTCACCCTGTCGTATAGAACTCCTACAGAAAGTAAGTGCCTTACAAGTCAACCATACAGTTTTTTAGATATTATTTTTCCAATACGTTGCTCTAGACAAAACCATTAGCACTAGGGCTGCCTAAATGCTGCATTATCTAAGGCAAACTTGAATTGCATATAAGATAGTGTAGCCTTATCGAACAAGAGGCATTATTAGTTAAAACCTTTACTTAACATGCATACTTTTATAATTTGAAAAACAGCAACTTAAGATTTATATAAACCTTGCTCACCTCACAGTTTTAGCAGTTCACTAGTTTGGCTTTGATCAATAACAATACCGTAAATTTTTAGGATAATTTTACCCTAATTTAGAATACAGATTACTAAGCTTATAAGCGCCTGCTTATTACACTGACAAATTGCACGAAGCCTAAAATACCTTATTCAGCCTGCTTTTTCGGCAGGCAAAGGAGAGGTCAATCCGTGGTCTTTGAGAGTCAATTAGCTCTTCTTAGGGAGGAAGCCTTGGGTACGTAGCACGAAGCCTGTTTATGCAGTGGATGCTTCAGGCTGATAGTCAGTAAAGGTGCCGTCACTGTAGAAAATGACGATGCGGCGTATAGACTTGCCTGGCTCTGAGAAGGCCTGAAACGGAATGGGGGCTGCCAGTGGAGCTACTGCTGGAGCGGGTGCGGCAGAGGGCGCTGCCACAGGCGTAGGTGCGAGGGTTGGCAACACCGCTTCGGGTACCACTACTTGGCTGCTTATAGGCGCAGGCTGCTGTGTTGCTACAGGTGCCTCTGCGGGCCTAAGATCTGCTGGTTCGGCCGATTGAGCTACAGGGCGCTCTACGGATGCTACACGAGCCGTAACAGGCCTCTCAATAGTCTTAATAGGAGTGGGAGATACGGCTCGCTCTGTTCGTACGGGGTTGGCAGGCGCTTCCATTGTTCCCGTACCGAACATCAGCCAGGGTAATGATATATCAGGGTAAGCCGTACCAATCTTCTGGACTACCTCCAAGCTGGGCTTATTACGCCCACTCAGGATATGGCTAACAATGGGGCGCGCCGTCCCGATTGCATCAGCAAATTGGGTAGGAGTTAACTGATACTTGTTCAGTATCTCTCGGATGCGCTCAACCATCAAGACTTTTGTTATCTGGTTACAAATCTAGCAATATATTGGCCGCATTGCCATGTCCTCTCTGCTGATATACATATGTAATTAACGTGTATGCGGCAGACAATTCGCGATACAAATTTAAACAACGAAGTAGCTAGTTTACAATTGTATTACATCTGTAAACTAGCTATCTCTGCCGCCCCTCTTACTTAACAAAGACGATATTATACATGAGTCTACTTTAGAATTCACTACTGTGCTCCTTGGGTGCTTATGTTCTCATGACTTCTATTTTAGTTGAGAAGCAGAAGCTGCCTATCCTCGCCAATTTCTTAGCTGTACAGCTGAGTGTGCTGCACACAAAAAAGCCCCAGCCCACTGCCATAAAGCAGTGAACTGGGGCTGGTGTCTTAGCCGTGGAGAGGCTAGTTAAAGTATTCTTTAGCGAGAGCTTTATCGTGGCCGTAAATGTCGTCGCGGAAGTTAACCTTACCGTTATCGTCTACCCAAGCGGTGAAGTACACGAGGTACACTGGCAGTTTCTCGGGAAGGGTAATGTACTTCTCCCGACGACCCGCAATGGTATCGAGAATAGCGGTTCGGTCCCAGCCTGGCTTGTCACGCAGTAAGTACTCAGCTAGCTTAATGGGCTCAGCTACGCGCACGCATCCATGACTAAAGCCGCGCTTGTTCTGACTGAACAATTCGTCGTGCGGGGTGTCGTGAAGATAGATATCGTTCGAGTTTGGGAAGATAAACTTCACATCGCCCAAGTCGTTTTTAGGTCCCGGCCGACGACGCAGGGTGTACTTCCAGGTCTTGTCCGTTACGTTCGCCCAGTCGACATTATTGGGGTCAATTGGGGTAGCTTTAGCACCCCACCCTTTCACCACTTCCATGTCAAGCCGGTCGAGGGTGCCTTGGGCATCCGCTACCAATTTTGGGCGCAGTTCTTTGTCGATAATGCTGAAGGGAACATTCCAATAAGGGGCCAGTACTACAAACTCCATTTTGTCGCTGAAGACAGGAGTTGCATTCAACGCCTTGCCCACAATCACGCGCATGTTGAAGGCTTCCTTGCCATCCTCTACTACATGCAGAGTATAGTCTGGGATATTCACGAGCAGATAGCTTGGCTCAAACTTCTTCGGGATCCAGCGCCAGCGCTCCATGTTTAGCACAATTTGATCGATGCGCTGAGAGATGGGCACGTTCAACAAACGCAGCGTTTCGCCACTCACGATGCCATCCGGGTTGAGACCGTTCTGTTGCTGAAACTCCTTTACGGCGGCTACCAATTCAGCGTCGTACGACTGCGGGGCCGCCATAGTTGTTGCGGGCTGCGGGGCATCACCTGTCTTATTGGAGACGTTCTGCACAGGGGTTGCAGCGGGCTGTGGAGCTGCTGCGTCGGCGCCCAACAGACGAGCCCGCAGGGCGGCAACGGCTGGTGAGGTAGCCCCCGGTTTAAGCTTTGTGCCAGCCGGAATGGTAGGCCACCCCCCGTTACGCTGAATGGTCCGGAAGTCGGCCAAGGCTTTCTTCAGGCGGTCGTACTCGGGGTGCAAAGGCTCAAACTCATAGTAAGGATACGTGCTTTCCCGCTCCTTAAGAATAGTCATCAGCGCCTTATGCAGCTTAATCTTATTGCGCTTAACATTCCAGTCAATACTCTTGACCTGACGCGGATCCACAGTGCCCCGATAAAAGTCGGAAGCCCAGTTAAAATAGGTACCTGAAAGGGCCACATCAATTTCCTTCTCCAAGGCATTTCGCTTGGTAGAGTCTGATTGTGCCTCTTTCAACGCGGCAAAAAGCTTCGGAAAGTCCTTGGTTTGGTACTCTTTAGGATCAAGTCCCTCGTCGGCAGCCTTGTTAATTACGCCGAGCATAGTTTGAGCCTGGGGCACAATTTCGTGGTTGCGAAACCATCCCAAGCGAAAGCCTCGCTCCTTGTAGAATTTCTTGGCCCAATCAATCTGATCCTTGAACTTGGGCTCGGCGCTCATGTACTTTACAATGTACACGCTGTCGAGCTTGGGCTGCGCCCCGCCCGCCTTAGTCAGGCCTCCGGGGAGGGCATCCTTCATCTGCTCTTTCTGCTCCTGGCTGCACGACGTAGTAGACGTGAGTAGCAGCAGGCCTAGCAGCCAGCAACAAAGGCTATTGAAAAAAGAAAACTTATGCGTGTCGTTCATGCGGGGAGGGAGAGAAAAAATAAAACGTCGATGAGGACAGATACGTGCAGCCGTGCAAAAAGCCGACCATCTTGGTATCCACATCTGTGGCGTTTTACTGGTTTACGTGGCGTTGAGTTGTCACGTAAGCGGTTCTTCTCTACTGCCGCAAGTTACTATATTTCGGCTAACACTATCATGTTGGCACCGTGGCCGGGCACTGCGTGCTAGGCCACTCCTACTAGCCCAGTAAAATACTAATTGCCGACCTTACCACCCAGGGCCCGTATAGCTAGTGTACCCTTGCTGTACCTTGGCACCTACCAACAAGCAGCCCCAACCTACCTTACCTTTTCTCCTCTCCACTTCAACTAGGCCACTAGGTATTCTGCCCTGTTTATGCCCGATCTTCTTGCCCCCCCTACGCGACACACGCCTACCGATCCGCACAGCTTTGCCCGCCCCGCGGAAGTAAGCGTTCATCATCTTAAGCTGCACCTTACCGTTGACTTTGCCGCGCAAACGCTGACGGGTCACGCCACCTGGCAGCTGGCTAATCCCACCGGCGCGACCGAGCTATTTCTCGATGCTCGCTCCTTGCATATTGAGGAGGTTCTGCTGGATGGACTGCACGGCTCCCCCACTACTTTCACAATGGGCGAAGAAGATGCCGTGCTAGGCCAGTCCTTGCGCATCGTGATTGAGCCTACCACGGAGGCCGTTACCATTAGGTACCGTACTACGCCCGGAGCCGCCGCTCTACAGTGGCTGAGCCCGGAGCAAACGGCGGGCCGCGTGCACCCCTTCCTGTTCACGCAGTCACAGGCCATCTTGGCGCGCACCTGGATTCCATGCCAAGACTCGCCGGGAGTACGCTTCACGTATGAGGCCCAAGTGCAAGCTCCCACAGAACTCTTGGCGTTGATGAGCGCCGAGAACCCGCAGCAGCGCTCCACTTCTGGCAGCTATCGGTTCCGGATGGACCAACCTATCCCCGCTTACCTCATGGCATTGGCTGTGGGCAACCTCGAGTTTCAGGCGTTAAGCCCACGCACCGGTGTGTATGCTGAGCCAGAAACACTGCCGGTTGCCACCAGTGAGTTTGCCGATCTGGAAAATATGGTGGTGGCTGCCGAGGATTTATATGGTCCTTACCGCTGGGAGCGGTACGATTTGCTGGTCTTGCCCCCCTCCTTTCCATTTGGCGGTATGGAAAACCCCCGTTTAACATTTGTAACACCTACTATTCTGGCCGGCGACCGGAGTTTGACCAGTTTAGTGGCCCACGAATTGGCCCACTCGTGGTCGGGGAACCTAGTTACCAACGCCACCTGGAACGATTTCTGGCTGAACGAAGGCTTTACGGTGTACTTTGAGCGGCGCATTATGGAGAAGTTGTACGGCCGCCCGTACGCCGATATGCTGCAGGTATTGGGCCACACGGGCCTCCTCCACACCATTGCTGAGCTTGGCCCCGAAAGCCCCGATACGCACCTGCACCTGGCTCTAGCCGGCCGCGACCCCGACGAAGGGCTAAACGAAATTGCCTACGAAAAAGGCGACTACCTCCTGCTCACGCTGGAGCACTTAGTGGGGCGGGATGTGCTGGACACCTTTATTAAGGAGTACTTCGCCCGCCATAGTTTCCAGAGCATGGACACCGATTCGTTCGTGGCTTACCTCCGCCGTGAGCTACTTGATACGCACCCAGGCCTAGAAGAGCAAGTGCAACTGGATGTCTGGATCAACGGACCCGGTATTCCGTCAGTGGCTCCACCGGTTTCATCGGCGCGGTTTGCCGCGGTGGAGGAAGCCCTAGGCCAGTGGCAGGCGGGCACGCCGGCCAGTAGTCTGGCTACTTCCGGCTGGAGCAGCCACGAGTGGGTGCACTTCCTGCACGGCCTACCTCCTGCCCTACCCAGTGAAAAACTCGCTGAGCTTGATGCTGCATTTGGGTTCACTCAATCTGGCAACTCAGAAATATTGGCGGCGTGGTTTCCTCACACCATTGCCGCTGGCTACTCGGCGGCCGATGAGGCATTGCACACTTTCCTTACACGCGTAGGCCGACGCAAATTTTTGGTTCCACTGTATAAGGCACTGCTAGCTACCCCGGGCGGCCCGGCTAGGGCCCGGCAGATTTACGCCGAAGCTCGCCCGAACTACCACGCAGTTGCCAGTGTCACCTTCGACGCGCTGCTGGGTAAGCCGACCGAGTGAACTCCGCAGTACAGCCAGCAATAGGAGTATTGCCACACTAAACTTGCTTCCGGTAAGAACTTGTGTGGCATGAGAACCAGCGGAGGAATCCGCTGGTTTATTTCTCTTACTGGCTTGGCGCTGGCTCGAAGCTTGCTTGCTTCGGGCGGGCCTTTTCCCATTTTGTTTGTTAAGCTACCTGTCGAATTGAAAAAAATAAAACCGCTCGGTAAGCTGATTGCCATTGGAGGCAACGAAGACAAGGGTACGTACCCTAACCCGCGCACTAAAAAGAAATACTACCTCAACTTTTTTGAGCTGGGCATACTCAAGCGTGTTATTCTCGAATCGGGAAAAGCCGATCCGCGGATTGAGGTGGTCACAACCGCTTCCATGATTCCGGAAGAGGTTGCCCGCATTTACGTGTCGTCGTTTGCCATGCTCAATTGCCACAACGTGGGCATCATGGATATTCGCGTACCCGAGCATGCGCTGCAGCCCGAGTTTGTGGAGCGCCTAAAGGTAGCCGACGTGGTGATGTTCTCGGGTGGTAACCAGTCGCGCCTCACGGAAATGTTCGGGGGCACGGAATTTCTGCGCACTCTAAAGGAGCGCTACCAGAAGCAGCCCAATTTTGTAATTGCCGGAACCAGCGCCGGGGCCATGGCCATGTCGCACACCATGATCAAAGGAGGCAGTGTGCCCGATGCTTTGATGAAGGGTGCAGTGAAGATGGGTACTGGCCTAGGCCTCATCGATAGCGTGGTAATTGACTCCCACTTTGTGAAGCGCGGCCGCTTTGGCCGGCTGATTGAAGCAGTGGCCCTGCACCCCAAGCTAATTGGCATTGGGCTGGGAGAAGACACAGGGGTGCTTATCACAGAAGGTCACCTCATGGAAACCATCGGCTCTAACCTGGTCATCATCATGGATGGTCACAAGCTGGAGCACAACAACGCGGCCGCCGCTCCAAAGGGCACTGCCATCTCCATTGAGAACATGCTGCTGCATGCTCTGGTGAAAGGGAACGTGTACGATGTGACCGAGCGGGAATTTTATCCGAACATCAGCCTGCGCCTGCAGGCTGCCGAGTCAGTTGCTCTGACTGCTGGCCAAGATGCCAACGCTCCGGCGCCAGCCAACTAAGGCAAGTACCTCATAAAAAAGAGCCGCCTCTCCTGCTTGGAGAGGCGGCTCTTTTTTATGCCGGGTCAGCGCTAAAAAGAGGTAAAAACAGAGCAAAGCTTAAAATCAGTAAAAAGCACTTGTTCTCACTGTTAGCCAGCTTGTTATCATCGTTTTCACGAAACACACCCACTCCTTATATATATAGGCACAAAAAAGCGGCTTCAAATTAGTCCCGGTAGATGCCGATATAGGGTACTGCGTCGGTCGAGCTGAGGCTAGCCCGGTACATACCTTCGGAGTTAAAAGGCAGGGCAATGTTTCCTGCCGCATCAATGGCTACTAGGCCACCCTCGCCCCCCATGGGAGCCAACTTGTCGTGCACCACAATGTGGCAAGCTTCCGCCAGACTGAGGCCGCGGTATTCCATGAGGCAACTGATATCGTGGGCCACTACGGCCCGCAGAAAAAACTCACCGTGCCCCGTGCAGCTGATAGCGCAGGTGCGGTTGTCAGCAAATGTGCCAGCCCCGATGATGGGGGAGTCGCCGATGCGGGAGTACCGCTTGTTGGTCATGCCGCCGGTGCTGGTGGCGGCGGCCAGGTTGCCCTGTTGGTCACGAGCCACCGCGCCTACAGTTCCCATTTTCTTTTTAGGGTCTTCTTCAAACGCCAAGGGCTCTTCCAGCGGAGCAGGAGTTGGCTCCGGCAGGGCCTCGCTGTGGTCGAGGCGCATTCGCCCCTCGAGCAGGGCCTCCTGCAGTTGGTCGTAGCGGTGCTGGGTAAAGAAATACTCCACGGGTTGGGTGGGCAGACCGTGCTGGCGGGCCAGCTCATCAGCACCGGGGTAGGCCAGTAGCACGTGGTCGGTTTGCTCCATTACCAAGCGCGCCGCCCTGATTGGGTTCTGCACGGCCCGAACTCCCGTTACGGCGCCGGCAGCCCGGTTGCGCCCGTCCATAATAGCGGCATCCATCTCATGATGACCCTCGTGCGTGAACACTGCTCCTTTCCCGGCATTGAACAAGGGGCAGTCTTCGAGGCTGCGCACGGTGAGCTCTACGGCATCGAGGGCGGAGCCGCCTTGCCGCAATACCGCGTAGCCAATTTCCAGCGCTTCGCGGAGAGCTTGCTGGTATTGCTGCTCCTGCCCCGCTGTCATTAGCTGCCGGGTAATGGTGCCGGCACCACCGTGCAGCGCTAGCGAAAAAGGTGTAGTCATGAGCAAAAACTATTTCAGAAAAAAGCCAAAATACAAGGCAAAGGTACGCAGGCAAATGGCCCCGAAAGGGCCCGACCAACCTAGCCGAACCGCGTTTTTTTTCGTACGTTTGGTTTACTGTTTCAACTTCCCCAAACATATTCTTTCCTATGGCTTACGAAGCTACCGGCCGCCTGCACGAGATATTCGACGAACAGCAGGTGAGCGAAAAATTCCGCAAGCGCGAATTCGTGCTGGAAGTCGTAGACGGCCAGTATCCTGAGCATATCAAGTTCCAATTGGTGCAGGACAAAACCGCCCTCATCGACCCATACAAAGTAGGCGACGAGGTTAAAATCTCTTTCAACCTGCGTGGTCGTGGTTTTAACAAGAACGGCCAGATGCTGTACTTCACTAACCTCGAAGCATGGCGCATTGAGGCTGGCACCGGTGGTGGCGCTGCTCCCCAGGGTGGTGGCAACTTCCAGCAGTCGGCTCCTCGCGCTGCTGCTCCCGCGGCTAACTCTAACCCGAACCTGCGCGCTTCGGCTGCTCCCATCGCCTCGGACGACGACAACGACCTGCCCTTCTAAGCAGCGCTGCCGCTCTAGGCCACTAAAAAAGCCGCCTCCGGAAACGGGGCGGCTTTTTTAGTGGCCTAGAGCGGCAGCGCTGCTTAGCACCCAGACGCAGACTTTTGCGTCACTGGCGCAGTACCTATACCTGTCTACCGCGCATTGTAGAGCAACGCACTCTGTTCAATTCTTGCTGTATTACGTCTTGCGGAGTTTTTGTGAATGCATTCTACACTGTTGCCATAGGGTTTGAATGTTAAGGTATCAGTAGCTAAAGATTCTTGTATCCACACCTTTTTAATCCTATTCTTCGTAACTCTGGCAGTTTGCTTTACTTTCAGGCAAATCAGACTGCGGTACGCCGCTGAACTTTGCATTTACCTTTGCCACCTATGGCCTCATTTTCTCTTGCCGGTAAAACTGCACTTATTACGGGAGGCACTAGTGGCATTGGACTGGTTACGGCGCGAGAACTAGCGCGCCAGGGAGCCAACGTAGTGCTCGTTGGGCGCGACGCTGACAAGGCCGAACGGGCACGCACTGCCATACAGGCCGCCGCTGGCGAAAAAGCTTCCGTCTGGGTAAAGTGCTATGACCTTTCTCTGATTCGGAACGTTCAGGCTTTGGCCGACGAGATGCTTCAAGAGCACAGCCAGCTGGATATTCTTGTCAACAACGCTGGTATCATGCCGGGGGTGCTGCACATTACGGAGGAAGGGCACGAGCTGAGTTGGGCTACCAATCACTTGGCGCCCTACGCCTTAACAAACCTGATGCTGCCCTTACTGGATGCTGCGGGGAAAGCCCGCGTCGTGACCGTGTCATCCATTGCGCATTGGGTAGGAGAAATTGAGCCGAACCGGGAAACCCGTAACTCGCCCGATAAATACAGCTGGCTTACTGCCTACGCCGACTCTAAACTGGCAAACATCCTATTCACCAAAGAGCTGGCGCACCGCCTCGACCTAACTGGCATTACGGCTAATTGCTTGCACCCTGGCATGGTCGATACTGGTCTGATTCGGACCGATACCTCGGCGGTGATGAAAGGCTTGTGGTGGGCCGCCCGCCCGCTTATGATTTCACCGGAGCAGGGCGCTCAGACTACGCTTTACCTGGCCACATCCCCAGAAGTGGCGAGCGTAAGCGGCCGATACTTCTCTAACCGCCGGCCCGCCCGCTGCTCTAGCCGCGCCAATAACCCCACCGAAGCCAGCCGCCTGTGGAAAATCTCGGCCGAAGAAACCGGAATAGAATAAAGCGTTTCTGGGGCGGCTACGGTGCTAGGCCACTTCCCTGTTTCTGCCCGGCTACCTACTAGCAGCTACTCCGCGGTGACTTTTTGTGGCGGCGGGCGTTTATGTATCGGAGACTGGCCTAGGTTACTTTTCAGTACCAGCCTCCTTATTCTATGACTGACTTACAGGAACTGATTCGGCAAGGCGAAGGGGAACGGCTGGAGTTCAAGAAGCGCACCACGCACCCGCACCGAATTTCCCGCACACTCTCCTCGCTGGCCAACACCCACGGCGGACGAGTGCTGGTGGGAGTTGATGATGATGGCCGGATTGTGGGCGTGCGCGATGCGGAAGAGGAAATTTATCAGTTGCGCCAAGCCGCAGCGCATTACATCGACCCACCCCTGACGACGTTGCGGTTCCGGGAAGTGGAGGAAGATGGCCGCGTGGTAGTGGTAGTAACCGTTCCCGAAAGCCCCGAAAAACCACACCGCGCCCAGGTAGCCCCCGACGACTGGCGCTCTTACGTGCGCGTGCGCGATGAAAGCGTGCAAACCAGTCAGCTTACCGAGAAGGTCTTGGAGCGTTACGACTCTGCGCCTATGTTTGAGCGCATTCCGCTTAACAAAGAAGAGCTGGCCGTGCTGGAGTACCTGCGTAAGAACCCGCGCATCACGCTAGGCCAGTACATGAAGCTGCTTAACATTGGGCAGCGCCGCGCTTACCGCACTCTCATCAAGCTCACCCTCCACGGCTATATTAAGCACCACGATAAAGAAAAAGAGGTGTACTATACGCTCTGAGTGGGCTCCAGTAAATCCCACTGGTTGCCATACAGATCGGCGAATACCAGCACGGTGCCATAGGGCTCCACTACGGGCGGGCGCACAACAGTTATGCCCTGGGCCAGCAGCCGTGCATGGTCGCGGGCCAGATTATCGGTGTAAAGAAACAGGGCTACACGGCCACCCGTTTGGTTGCCAATGCACTGCACTTGCACTGGTGAAGCGGCCCGGGCTAGCAGCAGCTCAGCGCCGGCCTCGCCCCTAGGGGCCACCCGCACCCAGCGTTTCTCCGGGCTTAAGTAAGTATCTTCCAGCAGTTGACATCCCAACTTTTCCGTGTAAAAGGCAATGGCCTCATCGTAGTCGGCCACCACTAGGGTAACCAGTGCAAGTCGCTGATTCACGGTTCTCTCGTAGCTGTCTGGTAAAAAAAGCAGCCGGCTCCTCTAGAAGAGGCCGGCTGCTTGTGCTTATCTGGTGGGCAAGTTATTCTTGCTTGCGGGCGCGAGCTTGTTTCTTCTCGTCCTTAGCCGCCTTTTTCTCCTTAGTGGTTTTGGTCGGCTCCTTTTTCTTTTCCTTGCGGGCGTCTTGTGCTTTAGCCATGATGAATACTAGTTGGAGGGAATGGATGAAATCCTAACGCACCGGCGTGGTGGGGTGTTGCTTGCAAGTACGTTATTTGGCCAGCAAGGGCAAGTACCGCTCCTGCAAAATGTGCAGGTGGTGCGCCTCGTGGCCCGGCACTATGTAGGCCAGAGCCCGCACACTCGTGGGGCTGTTGCTGGCAGTGCCAGTTCGCATAAACGCTTCCGGCCCGAACGATTCAAACAGGCTGAGAGTAGCCGCCCGCACGGTATCGTATTCGTGCAGAATGCTCTGCATAGTCCGCGCATCGGCGCCGGAGGCGGGCACGTAGTCATCCTGCTCAAAGCCGGGCAGGGGCTGCTGGTCGCCGCGGGCAATGCGTAGGGCCCGGTAGGCGAAGATGCGCTCCGTATCGATCATGTGCACCAGCATTTCCTTGATGCTCCACTTACCGGGGGCGTAGCGCAGCTTGCCCTGCTCCTCGGTGAGGTCGGAGAGAAGTTTTTTCAACAGCTTTGGCTGCTCACGGAGCTTCTGCAGCGGATCGTGGCCGGCGGGGATGTTGCGAATGTAGAGGTTGTAGTATGGGTTATACTCCTCAGCAGTGGGGCGGATGGTCAGGTGGCTCATAGAGCGAAACTACGGGAAACCCGTAATTTCTACGCTACTTCAGGCCTCAACCGTTGGCTCTAGTTCAAGCTTCCATGTTACGTACACTCAAACGCGCGCTGCTTTTCGGTTGCATACTAATTGGCAGCTGGTTTTTACTGCACTGCACCTGGGTAGCTGCCGATGGACTCACGGATGATACGCAAGCTGCCGATTGCTTAGTGGTGCTCGGCAACACCGTCAACCCCGATGGCACTCTCTCCGCGCGCTTGCAGGCCCGCCTCGACAAGGCCTTGCAGCTATACCAGACGGGCCGGAGCCCCTGGGTTTTTGTAAGTGGGGGCCTAGGCCACCAAGGGTACTACGAAGGCACAGTTATGCAACAGTATTTAGTGGCGCACGGCGTGCCAGCGGCAGCTATCCTGGTCGATAACACCGGCAACAATACCCTGGCCACGGCGCGCAATTTTGGCTAGGTAGCCCAGCAGCATCACTTTCGCTCCGCTATAGCGGTGTCGCAGTTTTTTCATCTTACGCGCACGAAAATCCTGCTGCGGCAGCAAGCCATTCCGACCGTATATGCGGCGCACCCGGCCTATTTTGAGTGGCGCGATGCCTATTCTCTGGTGCGGGAATTCTTCGCGTATTACGCTTACCGACTGGCCTAGCCCTCTGTTTCCGCGACAACGCCTGACGGGTTTGGCGCGTACACGGCGCATATTCCAACCTACCTCCCCTATGGCTAACTTCGTCGAGAAAGGACTTTCGATTTCTAAAAATGCGCTCTTCAGCGTCTTCCTCAACCGCGCCGGCAAACTACTGGGCCGTCCGTTCAAGGTCATTCTTGTTCTGAACGAAGTGGCCAACAAGCTCGCCAGCAAAGAAAGCGGCGACAATAAGTTCAAGCAGTTGTTTAGCGTGGCCTACACCGTGGTGCGCTTGGTGCGCAACTACATCAGCGGCAGCTACCGGCAGGTAGAAACCAGCACCATCGTTTCGGCGCTGGGCGTGCTGCTCTATACACTTTCGCCGGTTGATTTAGTACCTGACTTCATTCCGGTAGTAGGCTTCCTGGATGACCTGGCCCTGCTGAGCTGGTTCGTCGATAAGTTTCAGGGCGAAATTACCCGCTTCCGGGAGTGGGAAGACACTCATGCCGGCGAAGAAACCGACGACATTCCGGCCGCGTCACCAGCCCCGGCCGCTTCCAAGAGCAACGCGCAAAATGCTGCTGCAGTAGCTGAGCTAGGCCACTCCTAAGCGGCTACTATCGCCTTACATCTTCAGTGAGTACTCAGTAATGCCCACCCGGTTTCGGGTGGGCATTCTTGCGTGTGGTGAACGTACCGCGCTAGGTTTAGCCGACTTGCAAGCAGCCCGTTTGTTATTTTTGCGTCTTCCTTTTCACGCTAGGCCACCCAACTAGCCACCCTTATCTTCCTTTCTATGACCCGACTTTCCCGGCTGGTATTGCTGGCCCTCACCTTATTTACCCTGCTGCCACAGGCCCGCGCCGATGAAGGCATGTGGCTGCCGCTGCTGCTCAAGCAGCTCAACGAGGCCGATATGCAGAAGAAAGGCCTCAAGCTCACCGCCGAGCAGATTTATAGCATCAACCAAGGCAGCCTGAAAGATGCCGTGGTACAGTTTGGTGGGGGCTGCACTGGCGAAATCATTTCCGACCAGGGCCTGCTGCTCACCAACCACCACTGCGGCTACAGCCAAATCCAGAGCCATTCTTCCGTAGAAAAGGACTACCTCACGAAAGGTTACTGGGCAATGTCGCGGGAGCAGGAACTGCCCAACCCTGGCCTGACGGCTACTTTTATTGTGCGCATGGAGGACGTGACCAGCCAAGTGCTGGCCGGCGTGCCTACCACCAATATTCTGGAAGCCGACCGCGAGAAAATGGTGCTCGCCAACAGCCAGCGCGTAGCCCAGGCCGCCGTGCAAGGCACCAATTACCAGGCCTTTGTGCGCCCCATGTTCAGCGGCAACGAGTATTACCTGTTCGTGACCGAGGTGTTCCAAGACATTCGCTTAGTGGGTGCGCCGCCGAGCAGCATCGGCAAATTTGGTGGTGACACCGACAACTGGGCCTGGCCTCGCCACACCGGCGACTTCAGCATCTTCCGCATCTACGCCGGCCCCGATAATAAGCCCGCTCCGTATTCACCGGAGAATAAGCCCTTCAAGCCCCGCCACCACCTGCCCATTTCCCTGAGCGGCGTGCAGCCTGGCGACTTTACCCTGGTGTTCGGTTTTCCCGGTCGCACCAACGAGTACCTTACCTCCTGGGGCGTTGACGAGGTATATTCCCTCTCCAACCCCGCTAAGATCAAGGTGCGTGACGCCAAGCTGCGCATTCTGGATGCTGATATGAAGGCCTCCGACAAGGTGCGCATTCAGTACGCAGCCAAGTACGCCAGCATTGCCAACTACTGGAAGAAGTGGATTGGCGAAACCCGAGGCCTCAAGAAACTCGATGCCGTTACGCGCAAGCAAGAGCAGGAAGCGCAGTTTCAGAAATGGGCCGACAGCGGCGACGAAGCTCGTAAAGCGGCCTACTCCTCCTTGCTGCCCCAGTTTCAGAAAAACTATGCTACCGTGCGCGACTACACCCTGGCCCGCGACTACGTTACGGAAGCCGCCCTGGGTGTGGAGCTGATGCTCTACGCCAACAGTCTGCTCCCGGCCTTGGAAATGGTCGACAAAAAAGCTTCGCCGGAAGAAATGGCAGCCGCCATTGAGAAATTGAAGAAAGGTGCCCCCGGCTTCTTCCGCAATTACAATGTGGCTACCGATCAGAAGGTAGCCGCGGCCCTGCTCCCCCTCTACGCCAATGGCACGCCTACCGCGCTGCTACCGGCCTACGTGAGAAATCTGCAGAAGCAGTACGCTACCACCGGCGGCTGGAACGCTTACGCGGAGCAGCTCTACAGCAAGTCGCGCCTGACCTCGCTGGAAAGCGCGCTGAAAGTGCTGGATGAAGTAGCTAAAGGCAACGCCCAGGGTCTGCGCCAAGACCCCGCCATTCAGCTGGCCCAGGCCATCGTGAATACCTACCGCCAGCAGGTGCTGCCTACCTACAACGCCGCCACCGACAACATTGCCCTGCTCCAGCGCACCTACGTAGCCGGCCTGCGCCAGCAGCAAACCGACCGCAAGTTCTACCCCGATGCTAACTCTACCCTGCGAGTGGCCTACGGGCAGGTAGCTGGCTACGAGCCCGCCGACGGCACGAAGTACGACTTCTACACAACCCTCGACGGCATTATGGAGAAGGCTGACCCCACCAACCCCGAGTTTGAAGTACCCGCCCGCCTCGCCGAGCTATACAAAAACAAGGATTACGGCCCCTATGCCTACAAGGGCTCGGTGCCGGTGGCCTTCATTGCCACCAACCACACCACCGGCGGCAACTCCGGCTCCCCCGTCATCAATGGCCGCGGCGAGCTGATTGGTACCAACTTCGACCGTAACTGGGAAGGCACTATGTCGGATATCATGTTCGACCCCGACCGCGTGCGCAATATCACGCTGGATGTACGTTACATGCTCTTCGTGGTAGATAAATACGCCGGTGCCGGCCACCTCGTCAAGGAAATGACCCTCGTAGGCGGACCAAATGAAGCTGCTCCGGCGGGCAAAAAGCTGGAAAAGATTAAAGTGAAACGCAAGCCCGCAAAAGAGAAAGCCTAGTAGCCTAGCCCCTATCTGCAATGCCCGCCGGAAAACCTATCTTCCGGCGGGCATTTCTATTTTATATGGCTGCATGAGCCTCCTTCCTTTATTCCCGGACTTGCAACAAATTAGTCGGGGCCTCTTTGAACTGAACAGCTCGGTTACCTTTCAATATTCTTACTCTGCGATACGACTAAGCTGGAATCCTCCCACCCCCAAGCAAAAGTGGATAGGTCTAGCAATCCTCAGTCTATTCGCCATTATATGGGTAGGCTTCTGCATGTATGCGGAGGCCTACGGGCTGTTGATCCCCTTAATTCTTATGACAATAATAGCGTGGCTCTTTTCGGGTAGTACCGAAAATGATGTGCACAGACTACGCTTGCAGAACACAATACGAGTAGACATTGTGGCTCAAAACATTGTAGTCGAGCACCTGAATGAGGCGTACCGTCAGCAAGTTGCCACAGAGCAGTTGATACCATTTCGTGACGTGCAGGCGGTGAGGGTACAAGCCTCAGGGTACGCGGGCATTTTATATCTGGAGTTGGCAGATGCCAGCCAATTGTTCCTATTAGAAGTAGAAGCCGAGAATATTGCTCAGCTGATGGCTATTGTTCTGCGCCGGGTAGTTGGACTGCCTGAGCCCGTGCAGCGGCCTTGGTGGAAATTCTAATACATGCGCTTTTCTAGGCCTCTTCCGCTACCTTTCTCTTCTTCAATTCTACTTTCGTACTTGCCCCTGTTACCCACTTATAACTTACTATGAAGTATTCTTTTCTGGTCGCAGTACTATGCAGTATTGGCGGTTGGCAGCAAGTCACGGCCCAAACCACGAAAACACAAGCCCTGGAGCAGGGAATTCTCCGCGAAGGCCTGGCGCTTTATGAGTCAGAGCGGGCCTCCTGGATTGCAACGGACCTGCTCATGGCTCGTCAGCCCGACATGACCGGCGTGGTGGGCTATCTGTCGTACGCTGACCAAGATTCCGTAAGTACCATCTTTCTTCACCAGGCATCTGACAAACAGGCCCTTGCTGTGAAGTATGGTTTTACGTTTGCTCGCACCTCTATTCTCCCCGCTACCAGCCGAAACATCAGTGCCAGGCCAGCTTCAGCCCGGGAGGAGCGTCTTTTTGCGATGCGCTTGCTTGTGATGGATGAGCTACGGTCGCATAAGCTTCTAAAATCTGCTTATGGCTTTCCAGAAAACACCCGCCCCAATGTGGTGATCCTAGATGACAATCAAGGAGCTCGGGCCTACATCCTAACGGGTACTCAGGAAGAAGGGATATTGCCTATTGGCAACGACTTCCTAATGAGCTTTACTTCCGCCGGTAAGCTTAGCAAAGTAGAGCGCTTGCATAACAGCTACATCCCAATGCGTTTGCCAGAAGGAGATCAGACGATTGAAGCAGGCATGCACAGCCACTTGTCGGCTCATCCGTACATCACGCCTACGGACATCTGCTCTCTGCTGCTGTACCAAAATGCCTTTCCAGCCAAGCAACATCTGGTTATGAGCAATGAGTATGTTTCGATCTTCGATTTGCCGAAGCGACAACTAGCTTTTCTCACCAGAAAAGCCTTCGATAAGATTTATAAGGATCAGCAAAAAAGGCACCCCTCAAGTGAATAACCGTTGAGGCAGTGGCTATAGCAATTTCTTTCTCTACTCGCTCTTTTGGACCATTCTGTGCGCCTTCCCCTCCTTGCTAGCCTGCTTCTCTCTAGTCTGACCGGCTTAGCCCAAACAGTAACGCCTTCGTCAACTTCCTTTCTCCTCCGCCCCGCTGCCGTGTTCGATGGCGAAACCATGCACCCTGGCTGGGCCGTGCTGGTGGAGAATGACAAGATCAAAGCCGTAGGCCCCTCAGCCCAACTAGAGGCTCCCGCTGAGGCTCATACGCTGGAGCTGCCGGGGCTCACGCTGCTGCCCGGCCTCATTGAGGGGCACAGCCACATGCTATTGCACCCCTACAACGAAACGCCCTGGAACGACCAGGTACTGCAAGAGTCGCAGGCGCTGCGGGTAGCCCGCGCCACGGCTCATGCCCGCCGCACCCTGGAAGCCGGTTTCACCACGGCCCGTGACCTGGGCAGCGAGGGTGCCGGCTACGCCGATGTAGGCCTCAAGCAAGCCATCAACCAGAATCTAATCCCGGGGCCGCGCCTGCTCGTAGCCACGCGCGCCTTGGTAGCCACGGGCAGTTATGGGCCTAAGCTATCGGCTGATGTAGATGTGCCCCAGGGCGCCCAGGAAGCCGACGGTGTGGACGGGATCATCCGAGCAGTGCGGGAGCAAATTGGCAAAGGCGCCGATATCATTAAGGTGTACGCCGACTACCGCTGGGGGGCCAATGAGCCCAGCCGAGCCACATTTTCGCAGGATGAGCTTACCCTAATTGTGCAAACCGCCCGCAACGCAGGTAGGCCAGTGGTAGCTCATGCCAGCACGCCCGAGGGTATGCGGCGCGCAGCACTGGCCGGCGTACAAACCATTGAGCACGGCGACGCGGGTACGCTGGAAGTGTTTAAGCTGATGAAGCAGCGCGGAGTGGCCTTCTGCCCCACTGTGGCGGCCGGCGACGCCATTTCACAGTACCGCGGTTGGCGCAAAGGCCAGGACCCGGAGCCGGAACGCCTGCAGCAGAAACGCCTCAGCATGAAAGCAGCCAAGCAAAGCGGTGTCGAAATAGCCATTGGTGGCGACGTAGGAGTATTTGCGCATGGCGATAATCTACGCGAAGCAGAACAGCTAGTACAGGATTTTGCCCTACCAACACTCCAGGTGCTGCGCGGCCTCACCAGCACCAATGCCCGCTTGTTCCAACTCCCCGACCGCGGGCGCATTCAGCCCGGCCTGCTCGCCGACCTCATTGCCGTGCCCGGCGACCCCACGCAAGACATAAAAGCTCTGCGCCAAATCCGCTTGGTCATGAAGGGCGGAGTAGTGGTTAAGCAATAAAGCAAATATTCTGAGCAACAGGAGCTCAGGGTAGCTGCTAGGCCACCACTCAGCATCCTCTTGTTGCTCAGAATACCTGTTTTAGTGGCCTAGGCCACTACTTGCCTGGGCGCTCAATGCCCAGCGCCTGCAGTTGCTCGGCGTACTTGTCGTATATCACCTGCAGATCCTTGCTATGCTTGTCGGCATCTACTCCAATGCTCACATTGTTGGTATGGAAGCGGTGCAGATGGCTGATGTGGGGGCAGATGACGGGCAGGTGGCCCGCTAGCAGAAAGCGCACGTACAGGTCCAGGTCCTCGGCCATTTCGATTTCCTCGTCGTAGCCGCCTACTTCGTCAAACAAAGCGCGGCTATAGCACACGTTGCCCTGAATGAAGTGCTCGGCCTTGAAAATGGCCCGCAACATTTCCGTCGGCGAATCGAATTTCCAGGCATAGTAATCCTCATTGGGCAGGTAGCGCCGGTCTTGATCTACGCGCAGGAAATCAGCCACAAACCACGGCTTCCCATCGTGCTGCTGAATTTCAGCGGCGTAATGATAGAGGGCGCGCTGTAGTAGCACATCGTCGTCGTCGAGCGGGACGATCCAGCCATCAGTGGGGGCGTCTTGGCTAATTAAAAGGTTGCGGGCCGGACCGGGCAACAGTTTAGTAGCCTGGGAACGTACGCGCAGAGGCACACCTTCTTTCGTGGCTTCCGAGCGCAGCCACTCCGCGGTATCGTCGGTGCTGGCGTTTTCGCAAATTAAGTGTTCGAAGCTAAAATCAAGCGGAGCCGACACGCTGGCTCGCACGCTGGCTACCGTTTCAGGCAGAAACTGCAGCCGGTTGTAGGTTGGGGTAATAACGGAGAAGTGCATGGCCTGTATTCTCTCAGAACCTGGAAAAAGTTACACCCACGGGGTTTCCTCTCAACTTTCCTGGCCGCGCGGCGTTAAGGCGGTAGAGTACTACTATGGCCAAATTCGTCGTTTCCTTTCGTCTGCCCGATGCCTTTGAAGAGGAGTTCCTTGCCCTCATCCCCCGCCACCGTGCCTTTATAAACCGGCTCATCGAAGACAATATCATTGAGGCCTACGCCATTAGTGCCGACCGTAGCCGCGGATGGGTCACGATGAATGGGCAACACGGCGGTGCTATTCAGTCGATAGTGGAACAGTTTCCGCTTTATCGTTATTTGCGGGAGGTGGAAATTGACGAGCTATTTATCTTCGACAGTGCCGCCAGCCGTTTCCCGCGTATCAGCCTGAACTAGGCAGCCCTGGCGCCTACGCGGTGCCTAGCATGGCGCCGCTAACTGGCTATCAGCCAACCTTTGCCTTTATTTACCTCTCTCACTTCCGGCCCGGTTTGTGCATTGTGCTAGGCCACTTCCCCACGGCCTACTTTATTTTTTACGCGCCTCTATGATTTCTCTTTTTCGGCTCTCAGCCGCGGCAGCCATTCTGGTATCGGTATCAGCTGCTGCGCCGGCTCCCAGCGAAAAGCTTACTACCGATCAGCTAATTTCTAACTTAAGCACAGCCATCAACAACCTCAAAACGCTGCGGTGCACCGTGCGGGCGAAGGAGCGCATTGGCAACTCGTACCAGCAGGCACACACCGTCATGAAAATGGCGTTCAACCCTTACAAAGTGTACCTGCGCAATCAAAAGGGTGTGGAAGTGCTGTGGGTAACGGGCCAGAACAACGGCGACGCAATGGTGTATCCCAACAGCTTCCCCTATGTCACGCTCAACCTCGATCCGCTGGGCTCACTCATGCGCAAAAATCAGCATCATAGCGCGTTAGATGCCGGCTACGGTACCATCGCCGAAATGCTGCACGGTTCCAAACAGCGCCTCGACCACTCCTTTGAGAAGACGTTCCGCTACGATGGCGACACCACCATCGCCGGTCGCCCAGCCTATATTCTGCGCGCTAGCTATCCACAGTTCCGCTACGTGGCCTATAAAACCACCAAGCCCGAAACGGTTACCGCCATTTCTGATAAGTTTGGCTGCGGCGAATATCGTATTCTGGAACGCAATGAGTTAAGCGCCGGTGCCACAGTACCGGCGGGACGGACCCTGCAGGTGCCTAATGCCTACGGCCGCCGCATCGTGATGTGTATCGACCAGAAAATGATGCTGCCGCTGGTAGTGCAAGTACACGACGACAAGGGTCTGTATGAGAAATTTGAATTCTCCGATGTAATTCCCAACCAGCCCATTCCGGCCGCAGAGTTTACGAAGGACTTTAAAGGCTATAAGTTTTAAGCCCGAATTCGGACTTCGAGATTCAACAAAAAAGCCGCCTAACCGGGCGGCTTTTTTGTTGTACATACTGGCCTAGCGTATTTCTAGTCCACTTGGCGGTAGCTGTTACCGACGCATGGTTCTTTCAATTTCATCCCACATGGGCGCCGGAATGGCTTCGAGCTTGTTGAACTCGCCGGCGCCATTAAGCCATTCACCGCCGTCGAGGGTTACTACCTCACCGTTCATGTAGGCTGCAAAATCCGACACCATGTAGGCCGCCAGGTTGGCCAGTTCCTGATGGTCGCCGACGCGCTTGAGCGGCACGCTGGCGGCGGGGTCGAGCTTAGAAGCCAGGGCTTCGGGGAACAGGCGGCTCCAGGCGCCTTCTGTCGGGAATGGCCCCGGGGCAATAGCATTGGAGCGGATACCGTACTTGGCCCACTCAACCGCTAGGGAACGAGTGAGGGCCAACACACCTGCTTTAGCCGCTGCCGAGGGCACCACGTAGGCCGAACCGACTGATGCATAGGTAGTTACTATATTCAGAATGGTACCAGGCTTCTGGTCAGCAATCCAGCGCTTACCAAAGGCCAGGGTGCAGTTGTAAGATCCTTTCAGCACGATATCCACAATCACATCAAACGCCTTATGACTCAGGCGTTCGGTGGGGCTGATGAAGTTACCGGCCGCGTTATTGAGTAGTACATCTACGCCGCCATAAGTGTCAATGGTCTTTTGCAGCAACTTTTCTACCTCGTCGTACTTGCGCACGTCGCACTGCACGGCCAGCACTTGCCCGCCGGTTTGCTGGCGCAGTTCCTCAGCAGTGGCTTCCAACACCTCCAGCTTGCGGGAGCTAATCACGACGTTGGCCCCGAGCTGCAGGAAATAGGTGGTCATGGCGCGGCCTAGGCCAGTGCCGCCGCCCGTCACGACGATGGTTTTGCCCTGCAGGGCATTATCGCGGAGCATGGGCTGGGCGTAAGGATGGCTGGAAGACATACGGATGTTGGTGGGAAAGTGAGGTTGGGGAAGTTGAAATCAACGGCAGCTACTACCGCTCCTCAAATAAACCAGTTATTCGGGTAACTGTGCCTTCGGCAATAATTCTTGAGCCCTCACAACCATAGAAAGCAACACCTGCACGCATAAGCTCCTGATGTACTCTAGTGCTGTGTTCCGATTCAATACTATACATCCGGGCATACAGCCACTCATTTACTGGCAATGGTAATTCTCTCCGCCAGGAATTACTGGTTTCAGGGTTATAGAAATCCGGATAAATGGGGAAGTAGGTCCTGTTGTTATTGGTTGTAGCGTACCGAAAATTCCAGCGGATACCGTTGTACGGCGGCAAATTGCGCCCTCCTTCCTCAGGAGTCAGAATACGAATACGGGCCTCCAAATCGTCCCGGAGGTCTTCATATAATTGATAAGGGCTAGTCATTGCGCTAGAATTACTTTTTTGGAGTGACGCAAAATAGCGCGCCTGGCTTTCCAGGAGGGACTTCTTGTGTAAGAAAGATTTTTTGCCACCTTTACCCTCACATGACCAACGCCGCTGCCTCCTTTCGCTCTTCGTCACTGCCAACTGTTGCCGTATTGGGCTGCGGCTGGCTAGGCCTGCCTTTGGCCCGGACTTTAGTTAAAGAAGGTTACCGGGTGCATGGCTCTACCACCACGCCGCTTCAGCTGCTCACCCTGCGCGATGCCGGCATCCGGCCGTTTCTGCTGCGCCTCAGTGCGAAGCTCTCCCCCACCGACGCCGACACGCTGAGCGCCATGCTGCAGGATGTGGAGGTACTAGTTCTTAACATTCCGCCTTCGCGGGCGGCCGGTTCTGCCGAGGCCTATCCCGAACTGCTGAAACCCGTGGTAGAGGCCGCTGCCCAGGCGGGAGTGCAGCACATTCTGTACGTAAGTACTACGGGCGTGTACCCCGACGAGCCCCGCCCCATGCGCGAAACCGATGCCCGCGCCGCCCCCGACGCTACAGCCCCATTGCTCCGGGCCGAAGCGCTTTTCCCGGCCCCCAATCACACCGTTGTGCGCTTAGGTGGCCTACTGGGGCCAGGCCGGGCCGCGGGCCGTTTCCTGGCCGGCCGGCAAGATTTACCTCAAGGTGATGCACCCGTCAACCTGATTCACCTCGATGATTGCGTGGGTTTACTCTGCCACATCATTGAGTTGGAAATTTGGGGACACACCTTCAATGCTTGCGCCGCCAACCACCCTACTCGCCGTGAGTTTTACCCCCAGGCGGCCGCCCGGCTAGGATTGCAGCCCCCTACGTTTCTGCCAGAGTCGGCGGGCGGCAAGCTGATTGACAGCACCTTAGTGCGGAAGCTAACCGGCTATACTTTTCAGCACGACGACGTGCTGGAAACGCTTGGCTAGGCCACTTCAGCCGTAGGTTTACGCTTGTATTTCAGCTGCCTAAAGTAGCTGATTACATGGTACTCGGGCGGCAGAGTCGTACCTTTGCAGCGTGAAAGTAGAGAAGGAAACAGTTGCCATTATTGGGGGTGGCGCCGCAGGTTTTTTCGGGGCAATTACCTGCGCCGAAACCAACCCTCACCTGCGGGTACTGCTGATTGAGAAGACTGGCAAACTGCTGAGTAAAGTGCGCATTTCAGGCGGAGGGCGCTGCAATGTAACGCACGCTGCCGATACACCCGCTCAATTGGTGCAGCACTACCCCCGGGGCCAAAAGCAGCTCAAAGAGCCCTTTAAACAGTTTGGGGCACTGGATACCGTCCGCTGGTTTGAGCGCCGCGGCGTGCGGCTCAAAACGGAGCCCGATGGTCGCATGTTTCCCACCACCGACTCCTCCGAAACCATTGCCCAGTGCCTCTTAGATGCCGCCCAGCAGGCCGGCGTGCAAATTTTGCTGCACACCCAGGCTGAGCACATTGAGCCCCTGCCGACGGGTGGGTTCCGCCTCACGCTCACCGGCCCACACGCCCAGACATTGGAAGTAGCGCGCCTGCTTATTGCTACCGGCGGCGCCCCAAAGGCCGACCAGTATGCGTGGCTGCGGCAGCTAGGCCACTCTATTCAGGAGCCTGTGCCCAGCCTGTTTACTTTTAACGTCCCCGACTCGCCCCTGCGGGAGCTGCCCGGCGTGAGCGTGCCGCAGGCCCGCGTGCGCGTGGCCGGCGAAAAGCTGGAATATGAAGGCCCAGTGCTCGTTACGCACTGGGGCCTTAGCGGTCCGGCCGTGCTCAAGCTCTCCGCCTGGGGCGCCCGCCGCCTCCATGAGCTGCAGTACCAAAGCACCGCCCTCGTCAACTGGATTCCGCAGCACACCGAAGAAACCCTACGGCAGTGGCTGCTGGAGTTTCGGGAGCAAAACGGCAAGAAAGGCGTGGTCAATAACCCACTGTTTGGCTTGCCTCAGCGCCTGTGGCGTACGTTGGCTGAGCAAGCCGGCATTGGGCCCGAAACGCGCTGGAACGAGTTACCAACCAAGCTCCAGAACCGCCTGATTGAAGGCTTGTTACGAACAGCCCTACCCGTCCGGGGTAAGACCACCTACAAAGATGAATTTGTGACTTGTGGTGGGGTTTTGCTCTCTGAAGTCAACATGCAAACCATGGAGAGCCGCCGCGTACCTGGCCTACACTTTGCCGGCGAGGTTCTAGACATCGACGGCATCACGGGCGGCTTCAATTTTCAAGCAGCTTGGACCACCGGCTTTCTCGCTGGCCGGGCAATGGGTGCGATGAATGAGCAAGTAAGTGAATGAGTGAAGTGGCCTAGGCCTACCCGACGCTACGAGTGAGGCGGCGTACCGGTAGCAATTCACGTCTAGCAAGATTTATGTCCCCAGCGGGGTGGCACTATTCGTTCAACGCGTAGGTCACCCTGCTGGGGCTTATTTTATTAGGCTCGTCTACTTTACCATTACCGTATCACCCTGCCTTGGCTATCGGGTAGGCCTAGGCCACTTCACTCCCCCCATTCGTTACTCAGCCACTACCTCGCAACCCTACTCGCTATTTAAGAGTAAAGGAAAGCACAATTATTCCTTTCCTAAACACCAAAACTGCTCTCCTCATGGATTCTAAAGCACTCCAAGCCGGTCTGAACGAACTTCTCGAAACTCTGAAAGACGGCCAGCGCGGCTACACCGAAGCGCTTACTGACGTAGAAGACGCTGATCTAAAGCAAGTATTCAAGAAATACGCTGCCCAGCGCTCGGAATACATTACCGAGTTGGAAGACCAGATGCACAAGCTGAACCTGCATCCTGAAGAAGAATCTTCTATCACGGGTACCGTGCACCGCGCATTCATCAACCTCAAAGGCCTTGTAACGGGCAAAGACCGTCACAGCATTTTGGCTGAGTGTGAGCGCGGCGAAGATTACGCCAAGAAAGCGTACGAAACTGCTCAGAAACTGCAGGACGTACCAAGCGAACTGAAGGCGCTGATCGAAAAGCAAGCCGCCGGCATCAAGCAGGGCCACGACGAAATCCGCAACCTGCGCGACGCTTCTAAATAGTACCACTGCGGTTTACTAAGCTAACGGTCTTTCTAGGCCAGTATCTAGCTTAACCAAACCAGTCATTACCCTAATAGCAAACAAAAAGGCCACTCTGCATGAGTGGCCTTTTTGTTTGCTGTGCCCCGCCGTTAAGCTGGACTTATTATGTAGTAAGACTATTCGTCGCCGCCGTCACGACGGCCTTTGTAGCCACCGCCATAGCTACCGCCGCGGTTACCACCGTAGCTGCCGCCACCGCGGTTGCCACCGAAGCCACCTTCCCGACGGTCGCCGCCGTAGCTACCACCGCGGTTGCCATAGCTACCGCCTTCCCGACGCTCGCCATAGCTGCCACCACCGCGGTTGCCACCGTAGCTGCCGCCCCGGTTGCCACCGAAGCCACCTTCGCGACGGTCGCCGCCAAACCCACCAGGTCCGCGACGCGGACGGTCGCCGCCGAAGCGGTTGCCGCCTTCCTGCTGAGCATCACCTTCTTGGCGCGGCGTAGCAATGTTGAAGGCCACCGGGCGGCCCTGGATGGTGCTGCGACCCAGCTGGCTAATCACTTCTTCCACGAACTCATTCGGTACTTCCACGAAGCTGAACTTGTCGTAGAGGGCGATGTCGCCTACTTTACCAGCGGTGAGGCTGGTGTTCTCAGCAATCAGGTCTACGATGTCGCGGGGGTGCAGACGGTCCTTCTTGCCCATGGTTACGAAGAGGCGCGTGAAGCCGGGGCGGGCAGCACCTTGGGTGCGGCTTGCGTCGAGGCTTTCCTGGGCGCGCTTGTCTTCCTTCATGGTCATCTTGAGCAGAGCCGCGGCCACGTCCAAAGACGTTACGCCATCTTCCTGGTCCTGATCGATGAGGCGCTGCACGCGGGCAATGTACTTGTCGAGGTTACCCTTTTCAATTACTTCCTTGATAGAGCCCAGCATGAGCGTAGTTTTCACCTCCGACACATCTTCGAAGGACGGCACGCGCTCCTGCTTGATGGTGGCTTTGGTGAAGCGCATGATATCGCGCAGCTTGTAGATGTCGCGGCCGCTCACGAAAGTGAAGGCTTTGCCCTGCTTGCCAGCGCGGCCGGTACGGCCAATGCGGTGCACATAGTATTCTTCGTCGGCGGGCAGGTCATAGTTTACTACTACTTCCACGTTGTCCACGTCGATACCGCGGGCGGCTACGTCGGTAGCTACTAGAATCTCCAGTGTGCCTTTGCGGAATTTATCGAGCGTGTTCTGGCGCTGCTGCTGACCCATGTCGCCGTGCAGACCTTCGGCGAAGTAGCCTTTGGCTTGTAGGTCGCCCACAATCTCGTCAACCATGCGCTTCGTGTTAGCGAAGACGATGCCCGACTTGATATTGTACATGTCGATGAGGCGCGTGAGCACGTCCTTCTTCTGCGGACCGCGCACTTCGAAGTAGCTCTGCTCGATGTTGGTAACCGTCATTTCCTGATGGTTTACCTTCACGATCTGGGGCTCCGTCTGGTAGCGCTTGGTCATCTCCATGATGGGCTTGCTCATGGTTGCGGAGAAGAACACCGTCTGACGGTCTTCCGGCATCTGCTTCAGCACCGTCTCGATGTCGTCGCGGAAGCCCATGTCCAGCATTTCATCAGCCTCGTCGAGGATGATGGTTTTGCAGTTGTCGAGCTTCAGAGTGCCGCGCTCAATGTGGTCCATTACGCGGCCGGGCGTACCAATTACAATCTGCACGCCACGCTCCAGGGCCCGGAACTGACGGTCGTAGGAAGAGCCACCGTAAATTGGCACTACCGACAGGCCACGCTTGTACTTGCCCAGCTTCTGAATCTCGCCGGATACCTGCACGGCCAGTTCGCGAGTGGGGCACAGCACCAGGGCCTGCACCTCGCGCGAGTCGGTATTGATGCGCTCAATGGTGGGGATGGAGAAGGCGGCGGTTTTGCCGGTACCCGTCTGGGCCTGGCCAATTACATCGCGGCCGGAGAGCAGTACGGGGATGGCGCCAGCTTGGATAGGCGAGGCTTCCTCATAGCCTACCTCACTAATGGCGCGCTGCATTTCTTCAGAGAGGGTTAGCTCACTGAATTTCATTTTTTCAGTTTCGTTTTCCATTTCTAGGTTGATGGAGTGGAGTCAATAGCTCTGAAAACAGCGGATTCAGCGACGCTCTTCTCCCACTCAACAACAACGACAAGTGACGGAAGCAACGGACGGAAGACAAAGCCGGCCCAACAAGTTTCTTAGAGGCAGCTCAGTAGCTGCGCGGAACGTGGCCGTTCTCAAATGCGGCTGCAAAGGTAAGAAGAAATATTGATAATCCTATTACCCGCTGTAATCATAGGCCCTGACCCTCGATCAAGTATGGCTAATTTTTACGACGAACCTACGCCCTTGTTATACTTCAGCTTAACGAAGCCACTGGGTATCAGCACTGGCCTAGGCCAGTAGAAAAACAAAAAAAGCAGGCCCTTTGGAGGACCTGCTTTTCAAAATCTATCCGGAGAAGGATGAAACTAAGCCAGCTTCACTTTCACGGCGTTCAGGCCTTTGCGACCCTGAGCAATTTCGAACTCAACTTTGTCTTTGTCGCGGATCTCGTCGATCAGCTCGCTTACGTGTACGAAGATGTCCTCGCCGGTCTCGTCCACTTTGATGAAACCAAAGCCTTTGGTTTCATTGAAGAATTTTACAGTTCCTGTCTGCATGGTACTTTTGTGATAGATGATTTTTTAAGATAAGCAGTTCTCAACTCTGCTTACCCTCCTTGCGGGAGTGCTTAACAGGACTTTGTTCACTACATTTTCTTAAACCTGCTTCAAAGATAATACTATCTTTTAAATTAACCATATACAGTACTATCATGCCCTGATTTTATACCAAAAACAGAGGCTAATGCCGTGATTTCACGCTTTATTTGTCGTTTCAAACGACTTAAAACAAGACCGTTGAAGGTTCAATTGGGTGCTTGACTGTCCTTTCGCGTGGGCTAGGCCACCCCACCTCACCTCTTCCTACCCCCTGCTCCTATGCAAACTCCAGCCTTTCGATTCTCCCGCCTCCTGACTGTTCAGCCCCAGGATATCGACGAGTTGGATCACGTAAACAACGTGCAGTATGTGCGCTGGGTGCAGGATACGGCCGGGGAGCATTGGCTGACGGCCTACCCGCCCGGCGAGCGGGAGCAGTATATTTGGGTAGTGCGGGAACATCGGGTGCAGTACCGCTACCCGGCCCTACTGGGCGAAGAGCTGCGCTGCACCACTTGGATTGGCGAGGTGCGTGGGGCCCAATGTCAGCGCTTCGTGCGCATCGAACGGGCCGCCGACAATAAGCTGCTCTGCGAGGCAGAAACCCAATGGGTGCTGCTTGACCCACTTACCAAACGGCCGGTGCGCATTGAGCAAGATGTAGTGGAGCGGCTATGGGGACCGGTATAGGGTATTTTACTGATCCTTACCCTGTTCCTCACCACCTAACTTAATCAGTGCCTTGGACACAACGTCCATTAATTCAGGAAAATGCGGTTCAGAAAGCAGAAGGACAAAGTACTCACCCTCGATAGTTGTTCTGAAGAGGTAGATAGGGTTGTACCTAGACACATACTGCCCCCAAAAGCTTGTACTCTTCGGATGCGTTAGTGCATACACACATTCTTCCGAAAGGCTTTTTTGTGGAATAGAAGCACTTTCTACAATTGATACTAAAACTTGTAGTTTATGTTCCTTCCAAATGGTGAGAAGAATTTCCTCTATGGAAGGACTGCCTAAGGAAAACGCAAACTCCACTCTACAGATACCCATTCAAAAAGATGATAGATGTGACTATTAAGAAACTCTAGTTACGTTCTATTTCCCCTTTCCTCCCCAATGCCCGCCACTTTCCGCATCTATTCCTCTTCCGCCGGCTCCGGCAAAACGTATCAGCTTACCAAGGAATACCTAAAGCTGGCCTTGGGTACTGATGATGCGGCGTACTTCAAGCGGATTCTGGCCATTACGTTTACCAACGATGCGGCCGGCGAGATGAAGGAGCGCATTATTGATGCGCTGCGGCGGTTTGCGTATCCGCAGGAGGGTGAAACCGATCAGCTGCTGGCGACAATTGCGGAGGAACTGGCCTACGAGGGCAAGCTGGAATACCTGCCAACCCCAGAGGAGCGCCAGCAGGAGCTGCGCCAACGGGCCGGCAAAACCTTCCGGCTGGTGATGTACCACTACGCCGATTTTGGGGTCAGCACCATCGACTCCTTCGTGCAGCGCATTGTCACGGCCTTCACGCGCGAGCTAGGCCTGCCCGCCACGTTTGAGGTGGAGCTAGATAGCGCCACCGTGCTGCAAAGTGCCGTAGCCCTGCTCCTTGACCGCGTAAACCGCGACCCAAACGCGGCGCTGCTCTCGCGCACTATCTCCGACTTTGCCCTGATGAAGGCCGACGAAGGCCGCAGCTGGAACAACCTGCCCGCCGAGCTGGTAGATTTCGGGCAGTTTCTGCTCAGCGAACCGGTGCATGAGGCGGTGGAACAGTTGCAGAAGCTCTCGATGCAGGACTACCGCCGCCTGCACGAAGGCCTGCGCCAGCGCCGCGACGAGATTGAAACTACCTTCCGGACAGTGGCCGAGGTAGCCCAGGAAGCCATTGAAACGGCTGGCATTACGGAGTCGGACTTGTACCAGGGCCGCAGTGGCCTACTGGGCTACGTGACCAAATGGGAAGAGCGCCTGCAGCCCGATAAGGAGGCCAACAGCTACGTGCGTGCCACCGTGGAGCAGGATAAATGGTACAGCAGCAAAGTAAAAACAGCCGCCGACAAAGCCCGCGTAGACGCCGCCAAGCCGATATTACTACAGGCCTACGAGCAAATGGAGCAACTACGCCAGCACTTGCTGCCCGATTATCTGCTGGTGACGGGGATGCTCCCCTACTTGTTTCAGGTGTCGCTGCTGAGCGAGCTGAGCAAGGCCGTGGACCAGCTGAGCCGCGACCGGGGCGTGGTGCTGATTGCAGAGTTCAACCGTCGTATTGCCCAGATTGTGCTTCGCGAGCCGGTGCCCTTCCTGTACGAGCGCCTCGGCGACCGGTATCAGCATTTGCTCATCGACGAGTTTCAGGACACCTCGGTGCTACAGTGGAATAACCTGCTCCCGCTGGTGGAAAACGCCGTTTCCACGGGCAGCCTGAGCTTGGCAGTGGGGGACGCCAAGCAGGCCATTTACCGGTGGCGTGGGGGCGAGATGGAGCAGATCTTGCGCCTCTACCAAAACCAAACGGAGCACCTCTACGGCAAAATTGCCGACGACGAGCTGCGCGACCTGCTGGCCGACCGCTACTTCACGCTGGACCAAACCCTGGAGGCCCGCAACCTGAACGAAAACTACCGCTCAGCGGGCGAAATCATTCAGTTCAACAACGCGCTGTTTACCCATATCAGCGCCACACACACCATGCTGCCGCTGGTGCAGGGTATTTATGATAGGGGCTTCCAACAAGTAGTACCCCCGCAGAAAGCCGGCGGCGCGCCGGGCCACGTGGAGCTGCTCTTTACCGAGGACGATGCGCCAGCTTGCCGCTACGACGCGGCCCTGGGCACCTACACGCCAGCCCTGCTGCCCGGCTACACTGTAGGCCAGGTGCTGGATTATGAGGAAAGCACCCTATACCTCACCCTGCAACTTGTGGAGCAGGCCGTGGCCGATGGCTTCCGGCTGCAGGACGTGGCCGTACTCTGCCGCCGCCGCGACCATAGCCGCCGGGTGGCGAAGTTTCTGAAAGAGCGGGGCTACGATATCATCTCCGCTGACTCGCTGTCGCTGGAGTTTGCTGAGGTAGTGAACCTGCTAGTGGCCCTGTTTCGGGTGCTCAACCAGCCGGCCGATACCTTGGCTCGGGCCGAAGCGCTACTGCTAACCGAGCGCGTGGTGCGGGGCCTCTACCCCACCCCGGAGCGGGCCCGCCACTGGGCGGAGCTGGCCAATGCCGACTCGGCGCTGCCATTTTTTGATGAGCTGCGCGCCCTCGGCTACGACGTGCGGGAGCGGGAAACCGGCAACCTAGGCCTGTATGAACTGACGGAGCGCCTGATTGGCTTGTTTGGATTGCTGGACCGGGCGGCGGAGCGGGAGTACCTGTTCCGGTTCCTGGACTTGACCCTGGAGTACAGCCTGCGCTTCGGCAACAACCTCAACAACTTCCTGGCTTACTGGGACCAGAAGAAAAGCAGCCTCAGCATCAACGCCCCCGCCGGCCGCGACGCCATTACCATCACCACGGTGCACAAAGCCAAAGGACTGGCCTACGGCGTGGTGATTGTGCCGTTTGCCGACTGGTCGTTGACGCCGTACCGGGGCGCCTTACTATGGGGCCGGCTCCATGATGACTCGGAGAAGCCCGTGGCGCAGATGCCGGGCGTGGCGGTGCTGCCCCAAACGCAGGCGTTGCTGCACACCCCTCTGGCCCAGCAGTACACGGAGGAGTTGGAAAAGACCTTCCTGGAAGGCCTGAACATGCTGTACGTGGCCTTCACGCGCCCGCGCCACCGTCTGTACGCCATCAGCCGGAAGCCTAGGCCCGTGAAGGCGGCAAAGGACGGTGAGGCGCCAGCCCCCGCCGAACCGGCCAAAACTGTAGCTGAGATTCTGCACCGCTACCTATTGAGCACCAGCCAATGGGACGACGAGCAGATGGCCTACGTACTGGCTGATGCCCACGGCTTCGCTCCAACCACCACCAACCATAAGCCAACCACCAACCACGACCTGCCCCTCACCAACCTCACCAGCACGCCTTGGGAGGAGCGCCTGCGCCTAAAGCGCCACGCTAACACCGTGTTCGATTTCGACGACCAGCAGGAGCTGCGCGAGTGGAACCGCAAGCTGCACTACGCCCTGCGCCGCACTCACCTGGCCACCGATGTGGAGCGCGTGGCAGCTATGCTAGTGGCCGAGGGGCTAGTGAGCACCAAGGAGCGCCCGGAGCTACTGGAGAAACAGCGGGGCGTAGTAGGCCACCCCGACATGGCTCATTACTTCAGCCCTCAGGTACAGGCTGAGGCCGAGCGGGAAATTTTGGTAGGCGGTACCCGCAAGCAGGACTACAAGCCCGACCGCATCGTATTCGAGGCCGCTCCTGACGGTGGCCGCGCGCGCGTGTCGCTCATTGATTTCAAGGTCCCCCCCGCCGAGCCCCGCCACCGCCAGCCCCTACTCAAGTACGCCGAACTATTCCGGCAGCTGGGCTACCAGGATGTAGAGTGTGTACTCTACTACTTTGATACCCAGGAGGTCATCAAATTTTAATCAAAGATCTAAACGTTTCTCTCAGATTACACGAATTCGCCTGCGCTAAGTGCGGTAGTGGACGCTTATTCAAATGCTCGCATTCGTTAGGTTGCCCGGATGTACCTGCGGCCTACCCATTTTACTAAAGACACTTAGATGGCTGATAAAAAGCCTTCGCTACTCCCGTTTCTGCTGTAATTTTGGCGCGTGGCCGGTCTAGGCGGCTGGCAGCTTTTTGACTCAATAGAAGCGCTGCCCGTCTCCGTGTAATCCGATTAATTCGTCTAAATCCGTGATCTATGGCAGCTACCCGTAAGGCCGCGCTGGGCTTTATCTTTCTGACCCTGCTACTCGATGTCACGGGCATCGGTATTATTCTGCCCGTAGTACCCCGACTCATTCAGAACCTGACGGGCGGCACCGTGAGCGACGCGGCCCGCTACGGTGGGTGGCTGGTGTTTGCCTTCGCGGCCATGCAGTTCTTGTTTTCTCCGGTGCTAGGCAACCTCTCCGACCGGTTTGGCCGTCGCCCGGTGCTGCTGTTGTCCCTGCTAGGCTTCGGCCTCGATTATATTCTGGTGGCCTTTGCCCCTTCCATTACCTGGCTGTTTGTGGGGCGCCTGATTGCCGGCGTGATGGGCGCCAGCTTCACCACAGCCTCCGCCTACATCGCCGACATTTCCACGCCCGAAACCCGGGCCCAAAACTTCGGGATGATTGGCGCCGCCTTTGGGCTGGGCTTCATCGTCGGGCCGCTACTGGGTGGCCTATTGGGTAAGCACGGCACCCAACTGCCGTTTCTGGTGGCCGCGGGCCTCACGTTCCTGAATGTGGCCTACGGCTACTTCGTGCTGCCTGAGTCGCTACCCGCCGAGAAGCGCCGTCCGTTTGAGTGGGCGCGCGCCAACCCCATCGGTTCTCTGAGAATGCTGCAGCGCTACCCGGTTATTATGGGGCTGGTAGCTTCGCTGTTGTTCATCTACGTAGCTGCTCACGCCACGCAGTCGGCCTGGACGTATTACGTGATGGAGAAATTCAAGTGGAATGAGGCGTGGGTAGGGTACTCGCTGGGTGCTATTGGTCTGCTGGTGGCTCTGGTACAGGGCGTGCTTATCCGGCGCATCAACCCGGCGCTAGGCCAGAAGCGCTCCGTGTACCTGGGCATGCTACTCTACGCTATTGGCTTCCTGCTATTTGCCTTTGCCACCAAGGGCTGGATGATGTTTGCCTTCTTGGTGCCCTACTGCCTGGGCGGTATTGCCGGGCCGGCGCTGCAAGGCATCATTTCGGGGCAGGTGCCGGCTAACCAACAAGGTGAGTTGCAGGGCGCACTTACCAGCCTAATGAGCCTTACCTCCATCATTGGTCCGCCGCTGATGACCAACCTGTTTGCTTATTACACCAGCCCTAAAGCGCCCATTTATTTCCCAGGGGCACCTTTCGTGCTGGGCGCCGTGCTGATTCTCATCAGCCTGGGCCTAGCGGCACGCTCCTTAGCAAGCTACGTGGCGCCAAGCACTTCCATCCCAGATTCTGAGCCGGCAGTCAGCGTAGGCCACTAAGAAATTGTGAGAATACAAACAGGCGTGACTTACCGCTTATCTATAAGCAGTAAGTCACGCCTGTCATCGTTCTGTTGCTCTCTTCCGGCTAGCGACCTAATAGCTTCCGTAAGCCTTTCACGGCCTCCGGCACAGCCAGCGCTAACGAGGCAATGGAGGCTACCGAGGCCACTTGGCAGTAGAAGCACAAGGCTTTATTCTCCTTCCATTCCTCCTGGCCTAGCTTCAGCGTCGTGACGGTATCGAACAGGGTTTTGAGGCCCATTGCTACCGGAATAGCCGGCTGCTTGCTGGCCCGGTGTAGGCCACCCGCCCCGGCCAGGCAGGCAGTGAGGCCATAGGTCACAATCATGGGCAGCGCGTCGGGCGTATCGAGGCGCTTGTAGCCGTAGTCGGAGGCGTCTACCTTATCAGAGTCGAAGGGGCCAACGGGCGGGTCGGGCAGGTGATGGATGATACCGGTCTGGTACATGCTCACGATTTGGCCGGCGGCCACGCCCAGCAGGGATAGGCCAATAATCCAGCGGCGGCGGTTTAGGTCGGGGCTTTTGCCGTACCGTAGTTCAAGGCTTAGTTGGGTCGGATCCATTAGGAAAGGATAGTTGCAGTTGAGTTCACTACCATTGGTACGAGGCTCCTAGGGAATATGGTTAAGGTTGCGCTTATTCTATACCAGCCGGAGAAGTGAGGTTTAGGAACCGAGAGCCCGTTCAGTTCCTTACTACTAGGGCAAGACTACCGGCCACTCGCCGTATCTTTACTACTTATGATTTTTTCCCCTAACGCTCCACTTACCACCCCCACTACCGCCCCTTCGCTCCCGGCCGCTACACCTTTCCTCACGCGCATGGCCCGGGAGTTGGTGGAGAAATACGGCCCTTCGGATGAGCTATCGGACTTGGTGGTGGTAGTGCCCACGCGCCGGGCGGTGGTGTATCTGCAGAATGAGCTGAGCTTGGCGGCCGAGGCCGGACGGGCAGTCTGGAGCCCACGCATTGCGGCCATGGAGGACTATATGGTGGAACTGGCCGGCGTGCAGGTAGAGGAGCCCATTGCCTTGCAGCTGCTGCTGTTTGAGATTCTGCGCGACATCGACCCCAAGCTGGACTTCGACCAGTTCGTGGGGTGGTCGGGGCTACTGCTGCAGGACTTCTCCAGCCTCGATCAGAACCTGGCTTCGCCCAAGAAGATATTCGAGTACCTCTCGCAGGCTAAGGCCCTGGAGCGCTGGGAACTGAGCAACGAGCCGGCCCCGCAGAGCACCACGGCCGCTTACTTCCGCTTCTGGGACGACCTGGAGAAGGTGTACCGCCGCCTGCGTCGCCAGATGGAGCGCACCCACCTGGCCTACCCTGGCCTAGCGTATCGGCTGGCTGTCAACAAAATCCAGACCCGCCTTGAAGCCGATGAAACGCTGCCCCAGCACGTATTTATAGGCTTAGGCTCGCTCTCGAAAGCCGAAGAAAAGTTGATTCGGCTGCTGCGCAAGGCGCGGCGGGCTGAGGTCCATTTCGATGGCGACACGTTTTACCTGGAACCTGGCTCACCCAACCGGGCCGGGCAGCACATTCGCCGCTACCAGGATATTTTCGAGCTGCCCAACGAGAACCTGGGCGGCCCCGCCGACTTACTTCGGGGTCTGCCCCGCGACATTCGGTTCGTGGGCGTGGCCAATGCCTCCATGCAGGGGAAAGTGGCGGGGCAACTACTGGCCGAATCACGCCGCGAGAACCCCAGCGCCAAAGTAGCCGTGGTGCTCCCCGACGAAACTCTGCTGCTGCCCGTGCTGCATGGCCTGCCGCTGGATGCCGTGCCCGAGTACAACGTAACCATGGGCCTCAGCTTCCAGAGCACACCTCTATTCAACCTAGTGGATCTGCTGTTTGAGGTGCACCTAACCGGCGTGCGCGAAGGCTCCGCCGAAACTGGCTACGGGGTGCCGCGCTACCACCACCTGGCCGTGAGCAAGTTGCTGCAGCACCCTTTTCTCAGGCGCTACCAGCAGTGGCTTGATAAGCAGCCTGAAGAGAACTACCACGGGTTGCTCGATAAAGTGTGCCGCACCATTGTGAAGCGCCACGCGGTGCTGCTCACGGCCGAGGAACTACAGGCCTGGGGCCAGCACCACCCACTCATTCAGGCCCTGTTTACCACCTGGAACAACTGCGACGACATCATCGCGGCCTGCTACACGCTTATTGATCTGCTCAAGAAGGCTTATCAGGACCAGCACTCTGCTATCGAAGCCGAGTACTTATACCTGTTTTTCACGCTGGTGAAGCGGCTCGATTCGGTGTTTGATTGCCGGGAGCAGCGGCTGTCGGTGCGCTCCTTTCGGCGGTTTTTGTACGAGCAGATGAAGAACACTCGTCTGCCCTTTAGTGGAGAACCCATTGCCGATGTGCAGGTGATGGGTCTGCTGGAAACCCGCGCCCTCGACTTCGACCACATTATCATTCTGAGCTGTAACGAGAACGTGCTGCCGGCCCCCAAGCGCCACAGTTCCCTGTTTCCGTACGACGTACTCACCACCTTTCAACTGCCCACCTACGCCGACCACGAAGCTGCCACAGCCCACCAGTTCTGGCGCCTGCTCCAGCGCGCGCGCCAGGTAGATTTGCTGCACATCCTGCCCGGCGCTGAAGGGACCCGCACCGGGGAGCGGAGCCGCTTCTTGCTGCAAATTGAAAACGACCTGCTGCCCCAAAGCCCTGGCCTCCGCCTGCAGGATCTGACGGTGACCTCGCCCGTTGAAGAGCCAACAACCCCATTGTCCTCGCTCCCTCCCACTACCTCCCCGGAGGAGCTTCTGGCCGAGCGCGAAAAAGAAGCCCCGGGTGATATTGTGCTGGAGAAGGATGCGGGCATGCTGTTGGCGCTGCGTGAGGTACTAACCAAAGGCCTCTCGCCCACTGCATTAAATCAGTATCTTAACTGCTCCCTACAGTTTTATTTCCAGCGGGTAGCTCGTTTTCGCGAGAACGACGAGGTAGAAGAAGCCCTGGGTCCTGATGGCTTTGGAACGGTAGTGCACGAGGCCCTGGAGGAGCTGATGCAGCCGTTCCAGCAACGCCAGCAGCCCATCACAGCCACCGATATTCCTGGCTTAGTGAAGCTGGCGCCCATTATGGTGGCGAAGGCTTTGCGCAAGGAAGAGGAAGGCCGCCACGCCCGCGCCGATGAAGGTCTGAACCACGTGCTAGGCCAGGTAGCCAGCCAGCTGGTGCGTCGTTACCTCGAAGGCCTGCTGGAACAACCGGGTGCCCTCCCACTCCAGGTGCAGAGCCTGGAAGAAGCCCTCCAAGCCACCGTGTACGTGCCACTCCCTTCGGGCGAGAAGCTACCCGTGAGCCTGGTGGGTTTTGCCGACCGAGTCGACCAACTAGCAGATGGACGGCTGCGCGTAATTGACTACAAAACTGGGTTAGTACAGGCCTACGACCTACGCCTGCTCAAGCGCGGCGAAGGGCCCACTGATGCAGTAGAGCATCTCGTCTCGGATGCCACGCCCAGCGCCGATAAGGTGCGGCAGCTCTGGCTTTACCGCCTGATGCTGGCCCACGGGGGCCGCCCCGCCGCCGATGCCGCTATCATCTCGCTGCGCAACCTCAGCGCCGGCCCCATGACCGCCGACATGAGTTTCCTCACGGAAGGTGGCCAGGATTTCGTGCAGCACAGCGAGCAGCTACTGGGCCGCATCGTCAACCGCATGCTGGATCCGCAGGAGCCCATCCGCAAAACCGACGACTTAGATAAATGCCAGTACTGCTCTTACCGGGGCATTTGCGCCCGCTAGGCCACTATCTGCCGCGTAAGCCCTAGATTGCCTTTACTTACTCTAACACTGGCCTAGCACAACAGCTAGACTCCACCTAAAATACTATGGACAAGTTCATGCAGGCCGCTATCGATGAGGCCTTACAAGGTCGCAAAGAAGGTGGCATTCCCATTGGCTCCGTGCTGCGCCGTGGCGACGAAATTGTAAGCCGTGGCCGCAACAAGCGCGTGCAGGAAGACAACCCCATCAAGCATGGCGAAATGGATGCCCTCTTCAACGCCGGCCGCCAGCGCTCCTACCGCGACACCGTGCTCTATACCACGCTCATGCCCTGCTACATGTGCGCCGGCACCATCGTGCAGTTCAAAATCCCAAAAGTAGTAGTGGGCGAAGACCAGACGTTCGGCGAGTCGCGCGCTTTCCTGGAAAGCCACGGCGTAGAGGTTGAAATCCTGAACCTACCCGAGTGCGTGCAGATGATGCAGGAGTTTATCCGCGATGAGCCCACGCTCTGGAACGAGGACATCATGGAGCTGTAATAGCGCCGCCGAGCAAAGTCCCGCCCTACGATTGTCTTCACACCCAACAAAGTCGCTGCGTTGCCGCCGCTTTGTTGGGTGTTTTACTTTAAAGTAGCCTGTTACCCCTCAACGCCCCGTTACTAAGTGGCTCGTGAACCGCGCCGCAGACTAACGGGTTGTATAGCGAAAAAGCTGAGCGCCGAACCAGACTAGCGGAGTGGCCTAGGCCCTGCTACCTTTGCCCAGGCAGTTCTGTTTGTCCTTCTTTATGCCCAACGACGATTCCCTGCTCAGCGCCACCAAAAAGTGCCCCGCCTGCAGTTTTTGGAGTAATTGGCAGCAGCGCCCCGATGACCGGTGCGAGCGGTGCGGGCAGTTGCTGGACCCACAGCGCTTACGCAGCGAACAGGCCCGGCAGAAGCAGGCCGACGAGCCACTGCCCTCCTTTCTGCAAATTCAAATCAGCCCCGATGACAGCGCTACCACACGCTTCTTCAAGCAAATCATTCGGGGAGGGCAGTTAGCGTTTGCCGCTATGGTGTCGTTTATGGTGTGGCTGCTTACTCTGCTGGCCGGATGAGGTGGCCTAGGGAACTGCGCCACCCTCTTTTTCTGGTAGGAACTGCGCTTTACGTGCTGATGGCCGCCTACAAGTACGGCGGGCCTGTATCGGCGCAGTGGCCGGTGCTTCCGCGGCTGCTGCGGGCGCATTTGGGCGATGTGCTGGCCCTGCCCCTCCAGCTGACGCTCATGCTATATGCCATGCGGCGCTGGTACTTCCGGCGCCCAGAGTTCGTACTGCCGGCTGCCTGGATTTTTAGCTTCTGGCTGGTAACCTCCGTGTGGTTCGAGGGCGTCCTGCCGCGCTTTGATGCCCGTGCTACCGCCGACCCGCTTGATGTGGTGGCCTACGCCGTGGGCGGCCTCGTGTTTTGGCGCTGGATGAACCTACCCGATAGGCCTAGCCCCGAACCATAGCCCCGCTAATGTGCGTATACTTCATTTAAAGCCCCGTTGGCCTCGCGCTGCGGGGCTTCTGCATTAGCCCGTTGGGCAAATTAACTTCTCGCGTATGCTTCAGGATATGAATCGCGTGCTGGCGGCGTATTGGCAGCAATTTCTGTTTATTCTACCAAAGCTTTTAATAGCTACCGTGTTGCTGCTAGTGGCCGTTTTTGTGGCCAACCGAGCCAGCAGCCTGTTGGGTAGTCGCCTGCGCAGCCGTTCTTCTGATCCGCTCCTCCCCGATTTTCTGGCCAACATCAGCAAGTGGGCTCTGGTCTTGACGGGCCTGGTGCTGGCCTTCAACGTGCTGGGATTCTCGGGAGTAGTGGGCAGCATGATTGGGGCAGCCGGCGTATCGGCCTTTGTGGTAGGTTTTGCCTTCAAGGATATAGCCGAAAACTTTTTGGCAGGCGTTATTCTGGCCTTCAACCGCCCCTTCCACATCAACGACACCGTGCAGATACGCGACCTGATTGGGCACGTTGAGGCGCTCAATCTGCGCACCACCCTCATGCGCACCTTCGATGGCAAACATATCTTCTTGCCCAACTCTATGGTGCTCAAAGAGCCACTTACCAACTATACCCGGGACGGCAACCTTCGCCAAGAGTTCCTAGTGACCGTTGAGCTCGGCCAGGATGTTGCGGCCGATACCGCCATCAATGTTATTCTCGATTTCCTGCGTTCTGTGCCCGATGTGCAGCAGTCGCCGCGCAAGCCGTACGTGAATCTGGAGAAAGCCAGTGCTACTACCGCCGACCTGCGCGTGTACTTCTGGACCGACTCCGACGATTACCGCCGCGGGGTTATTCAGCAGAAAAGCCGGCTCATGCAGCAAGTAAAATTAGAGCTGCTCGGGGCTGGTTTGGGCGTACCTAACCTGAGTCAGTAGGTTACATAGTGGCCTAGTGTGGTATTAACAGCCGAGCAACTGCCCGAGGGCTTTTCACTACCGGCGAAAAGAAACCAGCACTTTATTTAGCTGGCCCTTCTTTTTATCCTGAAAGTGGCGGGCTTCTTGCCTAGGCCAGTGCTTTTGCCGTTGTTACAGTAGAGTCAGGAGGTGCCCTTGTATTGGGCTCTAAGCTGCTCTTCTTGCGTGCATATGCCTAAAAACACTATTCACCGGTTGTTAAGTCCGTTGTTGCTGTGGCGCTTGCGTCATCTCAACGACCGGGTGTACCTTATCTTGGTGAGTGTTTTGGTGGGTGTGTTTGCCGGGTTGGCGGCCGTACTGCTCAAAACCTCCGTGCATGACGCGCAGCACCGGCTCTATGCCTGGGTGCCGGAGCAGTATCGGGTGTTTGCCTTGTCGTTGTATCCTATCATTGGGGTGGCGCTTACCGTCCTATTCACCCGTTATTTTTTGGGTGGCAACTTGGGGCGCGGTATCGGCCCCATTATCTATAATATTGCCCGGCAAGGCAGCATTGTGCCGCGTAGCAAGCTCTACTCCCAGGTGGTTTCATCTTTTCTGACCGTGACGTTTGGGGGCTCGGCGGGTCTGGAGGCTCCAATTTCCGTAACGGGCTCGGCCATTGGCTCCAACACGGCTCGGGTACTACGCATAGGACGCCGGGAGCGGCGCCTTCTCACGGGCTGCGGAGCGGCGGCGGGCGTAGCGGCCATCTTTAACTCGCCCATTGCCGGGGTGCTGTTTGCCGTTGAAGTTATTCTCTCGGAGCTCTCAGCGGCGTATTTCGTGCCCTTGCTTATTTCCTCGGCTACTGCCACGGTGGTATCGAAGGCGCTCTATGCAGGTCAGCCCTTCGTGCTGATTACCACCAGCTGGCCCGTAGATGCCGTGCCTTTTTACCTGATGCTGGCGGGCTTCACGGCTCTGCTGTCTGTATACATGATTCGGGTGTACTTCTGGGCCGATAAGTTGTTTGAGCGCTGGCGCGGCACCTACCGTAAAGTATTGGTGGGTGGGCTCAGCCTAGGCCTGTTAGTCTTTATCTTTCCGCCCCTCTACGGTGAGGGCTACAACATTGTGCAACTGCTTCTAGGTGGCCACGCCGAACAGCTCGTGGATGGCTCCCTGTTTGCCGTGTATCGCGATGATAGCGTAGGCCTGCTGCTGCTTGTGGCGGTGGGTAGTATGCTGCTGAAGGTAGTGGCTACCACCATTACTATTGGCTCTGGGGGCAACGGGGGTATGTTTGGCTCTTCTCTGTTTGCGGGGGCGCTCATGGGTTTCATTTTTGCCCGCCTCATCAACCTGAGTGGCATCTACCCTATTTCAGAGGTGCACTTCATTGTGCTGGGTATGGCCGGCACGCTGGCCGGCGTAGTGCACGCGCCGCTTACCGGCATCTTCCTGATTGCGGAAATTACGGGCGGCTACGCCCTCTTTGTGCCCCTGATGGTGGTTACCTCAGGTTCCTACCTTATTACTCGCTACTTCGAGCCTTACTCGGTGTACACCCGCAAGCTGGTGCAGCGCGGAGTATACGTGCACCACGACCGTGACCGAGGCCTCCTGGCTCAGTTAGATCTGCATCAGCTAGTTCAAACTGATTTTATGACGGTGCACCCCAACGACACGCTGGGCGAATTGGTAACCACGTTTCGGCATGCCACGCGCAACCTGTTTCCGGTGGTGGATGAAGAGGGGCACCTGCATGGCGTGATTAGTCTCGATACCGTTCGGGATGCCCTGTTTGACGATGAGCACTACAACACGACCCGCGTGCGCGACCTGATGACCGAGCCTCCCGCGACCGTCCGCCCCGATGACTCTATCCAGGACACGCTGCGCTGCATGGAAGAACTTGGCGCCTGGGCTCTTCCCGTCATTGGCACGGATGAGCGGTATCAGGGTTTCATCCTCAAATCCAGCATCTTGGCCAGCTACCGTCGCCAGCTCATCCGAGAAAGCGAAAGTTGATTCTTAATACTCCCCAATCTCAGGCTCTTTCGCCGCGAGCAGCAGTCCGCACATCATGAGCAGGCCGGTTAAGAGAATAACTACGAACAGGATGTTTTCGCCTACCTCCCCAATGCGGTGCTGGGCCGGAATGCTGTAGTAAAGCAACACCGTAATCAGGCCCTTGGGGGCAATGAACAGCTCCGGAATCAGGTCGGTGCGGGCAATGTAGCGCAAGTAGAAGAACCGAATGGCCGTCAGGACCGCCACAATTAGTATCCCTTGCAGCAGCAAGGGAGCATTGATGAGGCTGCTGAGCGTGATGCTAAACCCGAATAGCAAAAAGAAGAACGTCCGAATCAGGAAGGCCGACTCGGCAGTAATGCTGCGCAGCTGATGGGTTTCTTCCTGCAGTTGGTCGGGCCGGAACCAGCGGCGGAGCAGGGAGCCTTTCAGGAACAGCTCGGCATTGTTTACTGCTAGGCCAAACACCAGCACCAGCAACAACGATGATAGGTGCAGCTTCTTGGAGAGGCTATACATCAGCACCAAGAAGGCCAGTATTAGAAAGAACTTCACGTGCAGTCGAATGCGGGCGAGCAGGAACGCCAACATAGCCGTGCTCAATACGGCTACTACCAGCACAGCCAGTACGTCGCGCCCAAAAGTGACCACCGACATGCCTTGGGCGAAGTTGTCTTGCAGGGCAAAGTTGAAGGCCATGATGCCCAGAATATCTGAGAACGTGCTCTCATACACAATGAACTCCTGCTTCTCGCCTACCAAGCTGGCCACGCTAGGAATGGCAATAGCCGAGCTGATAACTGAGAGTGGCACGGCATTTACCAGGCAGGTCTGAAAGTTTACACCTAGCCACAGGTGCAGAATACTCGCAATAGCCACCGCCTGCACCACCAGAATCAGTGCCGCGGCCAAGAAGGAGCGCCGGATAAGTGGCGCTTTGTCGCGGGAGAGCTTCAAGTCTAGCGCTCCTTCCAACACAATCATGATCAGGCCGATGACGCCAAATATTTCCAGCACTACCTTGGGAATGGGCAAGGTAAAGTCAAAGTAATCGGCGGCTTGCCGCAGGGCAATGCCCGTGAGCAGCAGCATGAGCACCGAGGGAATTTTGGTAGCTCGTGCAGCTAAGTCAAACAGGTAAGAAAGCACAATGGCTAGGCTCAGCCCAATCAGGATGGAATAGGTACCCATGCAGCTCAGTAACGGATCAGTGGCTCAACTATACGCAAGAAGTAGGGTTTCGACTGGCCTAGCTCTGATTGTGGCGGGCTTCTGGCCTACCTTTGCCAGATGCAGAACCCCTCTGATTCTGATGCCCTGATTGCGGTAATTGGCGGCGGGCCGGCCGGCTTACTGGCCGCGCAACGCCTGGCCGAGGCTGGGCACCGCGTGGTGGTATATGAGGCCCAAGCCACCGTGGGCCGCAAGTTTTTGGTAGCTGGCCACGGCGGCTTCAACCTGACCAACGCCGAGCCCCTCCCAGACTTTGCGGCCCGGTATGCCTCACATAGTAGGCGCTTTCAGCAGCTGCTAGGCCACTTCTCGCCCGCCGATTTGCGCCAGTGGACTACCGACTTAGGCATTGCCACCTACGTGGGCACCAGTGGCCGGGTATTTCCAATGGCTGAGCACAAGCCTGCACAACTGCTTCGGGCCTGGGTGGCTCGCTTAGGACAGCTGGGAGTTGAAATCCGGACGCGGCACCGGTGGTTGGGTTTTGCGGGGGCCACTGGCCTACGCATCCAAGATGAAACAACCGGCGACGAAATTACCATTCATCCGGCAGCTACGGTGCTAGCTTTGGGTGGCGCCAGTTGGAGCAAAACGGGCTCCGATGGTCGCTGGACCACTGCCCTGGCACAAATAGGCGTGCAGTGCATCCCGTTTCAGCCTTCTAACTGCGGAGCTGAAATAGCATGGTCGGCATTTTTCCGGGAGAAGGTGCAGCGCACTCCGCTTAAAAATATTGCCCTCTCCTGTGGCCCGCATACAGTGCGAGGAGAACTTATGCTCACGGAGTATGGGATAGAAGGCACGCCAGTGTATGCACTCACGCCGTTCATTCGGGAGGCGCTAGGCCAGTCTCCCACGGCCCAGCTTTTGCTCAACCTAAAGCCTGACCTAGCCCCAGCAGCCCTGCAGGAACGGTTAGCACAACGCCGAAGTGGCACCTCTTGGGCTTCTTTCCTCGCCAGCACGCTGCGCTTGGGCCCACCCATCCCAACGCTACTGCGGGAAGTGGGCCCGCCTGCGTTACCGCCGGAGCCCACCGAGCTAGGCCACTTGCTGACCCACTTGCCCTTGCCGGTTAGTGGCCTACGCCCCTTGGAAGAGGCTATCAGCACGGCGGGTGGCGTAGCGTGGTCGGAAGTAGATGAGCACCTGATGTTACAGCGGCGGCCCGGCACCTTCGTGGCCGGAGAAATGCTTGACTGGGAAGCGCCTACCGGTGGCTATCTGCTGCAAGGTTGCTTTAGCACAGGTGCCTGGGCGGCGCACGGGGTAACCCGTTGGCTGCAGGACTATAGGAATACTGCGTGACTCTAGTCTTATCAGACGTCTCGTTCGCGCACTTTCTCGGCTTCTTCCGCGGCGGCCAGAATGGCTTTGGCCTCATCTAGCAGGCGTTGGCCGTGGTTGAGGTGGTAACGCAGCACCAAAGCAAACAGCAAGCAGAAGGAAATCAGCGGCAGTGCCCACCCCAGCGCAAACCACAGCCAAAACGACCGGCCATAGCTTTGAGCGCAGTGGGCCGTAGTGAAAGCCAGCACCGCCAACCCCATCATCAGGGCCAGCACCAGCAGGGGAGCTACCAGCAGCATAGGGCTAGGGATTAGAAAGGCGAGTGGCATAAGGCTCTAGTAATATACGCGGTTGCTCCCAAACTTACAAGGCCGCCGCAGGGTCGTGCGGCTCCGGTTATAACGCGCGAAGGAGTGGGATGTTTGCTAAAAATGGCCGGAAAGTTGCCGCCTGCTCTGACCACCTTCTACTGGCTTTTTCCGTACTTGACGGTTTGCCCCTCACTCCCTCCCCGCCTGCCTACCCTATGTGGGAAAATCAAAGTCTTTTTCGCGTCTCGGCTCAGCTTTTTGCCGATGGCGTGTTCAATTTGCTCGATCGGACGTTAAAGCCGGAAGTTTTTCTGTTGGGCCTAGCCTCAGCCCGCGAGGCCGATGACCCCGAAGCCGTAGTTATTGAGCCCGTTACCCACCGGTACCAACCTGCTGATTTCGCGGCCGTGAAAGCTCGGGCAGCTTCCCTGGAGCCCGATGGTCCGCGCGAAGTGGTGTACCACCTGCACCCCCTCGACCACGACCGTTACGAGAAGCAGCGCTGGTATGAGCTGCTGCGTCGTGCCACCGAGCATACCCTCAACGACTTGGTAGCCAAGCACCGCGAAGAGCGGGTCAGTTTCTGCTCCCAACCTGTGGGCGTGTATAATTACCAAGTAATTATCGTGCTTCAGCTTTCCTTAGAGGCCTACCAAGCATATTACTCATTGCCAGGCAAGGGTGGTACTCGCTCTACGTCGCTGCTCATGGCTACTGTGCAGGAGTTTCTGCAGGACGCCTCCCGGGGCTTGCGGGAGTCAGACACCGACGACGACCGTCCCGTGCTCGACCGTGACTACAACGAAGTGTTGCGCGCCGCCGGGCGGCGCTTTATGCTGCGGGCTGCCGCCGGCACCCACGGCCTCTACGATGCCTGCAACGGAGTAGCGGCCCTGCGCCACGAGGGAGACGAAGGCGTGGGAACCATGATAGTGTCGCGGCGCAACCATCCGGCCGTGGTACCTATCCTCACCCTCGACTCCCCGATTCCGCTGCGCGACTACCGCCGCATCCGGAAGTTACTGGAGCTCAGCGAGGACCGCAATGCCTTGCTCACCGACGCCACGGATGTGTTTGGCTTGGGGTACCTGGTTGAGCGCACCGACCCGCAGTACGAACCCCTGTTTACCGTCGACTTCACCAAGCACTATAGCTGGGAGCTGAATCATGACGGGCACATCATGATGAAGGTGGTGTCCAATACCCCCCGCCTGCCCCAGGGTACTGTAGATGAGGAGAACTTTGCGCAAGCCATTCGTAGGGTGTTTCCGATGGTAGATGCCGCCGGAGCCGCCTACCTCTGGGAGCTCACGCTCAAAGCTACCTCCCAAACCAGTGGCACCATCCTCGTCATCTCCGAAGGGGCAGCGCAGGAGGCTGCTCGCCTCACTCGGCAGTGCTTTCGGGTGGCACCTCGCCTCATGACCCCATCCGTGCTTCGCTTGGTAACCAACATTGACGGGGCCGTGCTCATTGACCCCGCCGGTACGTGCTATGCCATTGGCGCCATCCTAGATGGCCTAGCCACCGAAAAAGGCGACTCCTCCCGCGGCTCCCGTTATAACTCAGCGTTGCGTTACGTAGAAAGCAGCCGCTACGCAGTGCTGGCCGTTGTAGTAAGTGAAGATGGCTGGATTGATCTGCTCCCGCCCATCCGGCGGTAGCTAGGCCAGCCGAAGCGCTTCCCTCTGCCGCTTCATTTCTCCGTGGCTGCTCACTATGGCTGCTGAAACCTAAAGCAACAAAACGCCCCTGAACTGAACGTCAGGGGCGTTTTGCGTTTGCGAAATGGTGGTTACTGGCCTAGCAGTGCTAGGCTCAGTTCGTGGCCACAACATTTTCCATTTTACTGGTTAGCCGTTTACAGCACCCATCATTTGCTCGGGGTAGCGGAGGCCGGCGGCAGCTTGTTGTGGGGCAATCTGGTCGATGCGCGCCAAGTCATCCAGGCTCAGCTGGATTTCGGCGGCTCCTACGTTCTCCTCCAGGTAAGGCACCCGTTTGGTGCCCGGGATTGGCACAATGTGCTCTCCCTGCGCCAATACCCAGGCCAAGGCTAGCTGCCCCGGGGTTACGCCCTTTTCCTCCGCCATTTCTCGAATCCGGGCAACTAAATCGAGGTTCTTCTGGAAATTCTCGCCCTGAAACCGCGGGGTATGACGCCGGTAGTCATCCTCGGCTAAATCTTCAAACCGCTGAATTTGCCCGGTCAGAAATCCGCGGCCGAGGGGCGAGTAAGCCACAAAGCCGATACCCAACTCCTGGCAGGTCTGCAGTAGTTCGTCTTCCGGGTCGCGGCTCCACAGCGAATATTCTGTTTGCAGGGCCGTTATGGGGTGCACGGCCTGCGCCCGCCGGATTGTATCCGCTGCCGCTTCCGATAGGCCTAGGTACCGCACCTTGCCCTCTTTTACTAGCTCAGCCATAGCTCCTACCGTTTCCTCAATGGGCGTGTTGGGGTCGACGCGGTGCTGGTAGTACACGTCAATATAGTCGGTACCCAACCGGCGCAAACTGGCCTCACAAGCTTGGCGCACGTACTCCGGCCTGCCGTTGATGCCGCGCTTGGTAGGGTCGTTCGGGTCGCGCTGAATTCCGAACTTGGTGGCTAATACTACTTTATCACGGCGTCCGCGCAGGGCTTTGCCCACCAGCTCTTCATTGGTGTAGGGGCCGTACATATCGGCCGTATCAAAGAAGGTAACGCCCAACTCCAGAGCACGATCCAGAGTGCGCAAGCTTTCCGCATCATCGCGGCCCGCGTAAAAATCCGACATGCCCATACAGCCTAGGCCTAGAGCAGAAACTTGAGGCCCCTGGGGACCTAAGGTGCGAGTTTGCATAGTAGCGTTAATTAGAAAGGAAGGGATTCGACCGCCGTTGCTAGGGCAGCCGACACGTGGCATAAAACAGGCAGCTTCCTTTTCAGTTCGTGGAATCTGGTCTATATCCAGAAAAGTTGTTTCTTTAGCTCTAGTATAGCAATGCGGTAATAAGCTCTAGGCCGGTTGCTTTTAGAGTAATTGCCGTGTAATAGACTATCGGTAGTGTCATGCACACGGTCTGGTGTTACGTTACTACCCGTTTTTGAAGCTTTAATACAGCAGACATTTACCTGCTCGAGTATTCTGATACCGCCGTTCTTTCTACCTCACAGGTGCCCAATCTGACTATCCTGGATTATTCTTCAGCAAGCTAGTTATCAAGCAGAGCACCGCGTTATCAACTCCATTTCTGACTCCTGCCGCCTGTCTTACCTTGGCTGCTTTGTTGTCATTCAAGCTTCCCTACATGAACAAATTATACTTATTCGGAGCCATTACTTCTGGTTTACTAGTCGCCCACCCAATCTACAGCCAGACTACAACCAGCGAATCTTCCCCGGCTCTGACTTCTGTCGCAAATTATCGTCAGAAATATGCAGAGGGCATCGATATCAATTCACGCTTGTATAACGGTCCCGAATATATTTTTTACGATAAATATTATCGCAATAATACCGGGCATCAGTTTTTCAGTAAAGCCGAAGAACAGCTAGGCAAGATCGAGTACGATGGCCAGCAGTTTACGAATATTCCCATTCTATATGATATTCACTTAGGCCAGGTTGTCCTAACGCATCCTAGCAGCACATTAAAGTTTCGATTGGTGAATGAAAAGGTTAAATCCTTTTCGCTGCTAGGCCACACCTTTGTCCGGTTAACTACACCGACCGTAGAAAAACCACTTATTACAACCGGTTTCTATGATCTGCTCTTCAACCAGGGCTTGCAAGTGTATGCGAAATGGGATAAGGAAATGAAAACCAAGGCAGAACAAGGCGTGGTGCACGCCATATTTACTGAGCATGTAAACTACTTTGCATATAAAGACACTGCGTATTACCGTATTAGTAGCATTAACGACTTAGCGAATTTATTCCCCGACAAAAAATCAGATATTCAAAAATTTGCCAGGAGCAATAAGTTAAAATTTAATAAAGCAAATCGAGCCGCCACGCTTGTTCAACTGGCGCAGTACGCTGTTTCAACAACACGTTAATTAACACTCGTATTCTTTTTATTTTTTTCGACTGCCCCCTATCGCCTTTCCATGAAAACACTTTATCTCCGATACTTATTATTTCTTTTATGCTTTAGTGGCTTTTCAGCCTACAGCCAGGTCGCTACTTCTCCCTTAATCACTTTAAATTTAGATAAGGCTCCTTTCGAACAGTTCGCCAAGGAAATAGAAGGCCAGACTTCGTATCGTTTCTATTTCGATCCGGCGAACGTGCAGAAAATTACCGTCACGGTACATGAAACTGCCATTCCGCTCGACACGGTTTTGCGGCGCACCTTTAAGGGCAGTACGCTCCGCTTCGCAGTCGATACTAGAAACCGGGTGTTCATAACGGAAGGCTCGCCTATCCGCACAGAATTGCCCATTGGATACTTCAAACCTGATGGCCAAGTGGCCTACGAAGATGAGCCCGCCACTGCTGAGCAAAGTCCGCGGGCAAAAGCACGCTCCGGCAGCACGCTTAAGGCCACGGTTGCGGAGATAGGCCTACCGGGCTCTGCTACGGGCAAAACGGCTACTCTGGCAGGCCACGTGCGCGAAAGCAAATCAGGCGAGCCCGTCATCGGGGCTTCGGTGTTTATTGAGACGCCCAATATTGGCACTTCCACTGACCAGTTCGGCTATTACTCCCTTACCCTACCCGTCGGCCGTCATGAGCTCAAAATTCGGGGCATTGGCATTAAGAACTCCAAGCGGCTGATTATGCTCAACAGCGACGGTAAGCTGGAACTGGAGCTAGAGGAGGACATCAATACCCTGAAGGAAGTTGTAATTGAAGCCGAGAAGGACCGGAACGTATCGGGCATGCAAATGGGGGTTGAACGGCTCGATATTAAAACCATCAAGCAAGTTCCAACTGCTTTTGGCGAAGCTGATATTTTGCGTGTAGTTCTTACGTTGCCGGGCGTGAAATCAGTGGGGGAAGGCAGCACGGGCCTCAACGTGCGCGGTGGCGCTACCGACCAAAACCTGATCTTGTTTAACGACGCCACGGTGTACAATCCCTCGCACTTGTTTGGCTTTTTCTCGGCCTTTAATCCGGATATTCTAAAATCGGTTGAGCTTTACAAGAGCGGCATTCCGGCGAAGTATGGTGGCCGCCTTTCCTCGGTGTTAGATATTGCCACGCGCGACGGTAACAAGAAGAAATTTTCGGGTGCAGGTGGTATTGGCCTGCTCACGAGCCGCCTTACACTGGAGGGGCCCATCATCAAGGATAAAACGTCCTTTATTGTAAGTGGCCGCACCAGCTACTCCGATTGGGTGCTGCACAAGCTACCTAACAGTAAGCTCAAGCAAAGCTCCGCTTCCTTTTATGATGTAAATGCCCACATCAGCCACGAGTTCAGTGAGAAGGATGCGCTTTTCGTTACGGCTTACAGTAGCCACGACCAGTTTAAGCTAGCTAACGATACGCTCTACAAGTATGAGAATCTTAACGGCAGCGTCAAGTGGAAGCACATCTTCAATAACAAGCTGTACGGGGTGCTGACCGGCGCAATGAGCCGCTACCAGTACAATATCACCAGCGAGGAAAACCCGGTGAATGCCTCTAGGCTGCAGTACAAAATTGGGCAGACCAGCGCTCAAGCCGACTTCAACTACTTCCACAGCGCCAAGCACACCTTCGATTTCGGGGTCAGCTCTATTCTCTACGACAACATGCCGGGCAGCCTCTCGCCCCTTGGTGCTGAGTCGTTGATTGTTCAGGATGTGTTGCCGCACGAGAAAGGACTGGAAAGCGCCCTCTATGCCTCCGACCGCATTGATTTTTCTCCGCGTTTCTCGTTATCTATTGGCTTGCGCTACTCCCTGTACAATGCGCTGGGTCCCCGAGACGTGTACCAGTACGTGCCTGGCGTTTCAAAAACGGAGAACACCATCACGGATACCGTTTCTTACAAATCGGGACAAGTGAGTGCTACCTACCATGGACCCGAGTATCGCCTATCGGCCAAGTATGCCCTCTCCGACAACTCCTCCGTGAAGCTGAGCTTCAACCGCATGCGGCAATACATCCACATGCTGTCCAATACCGCTTCTATGTCGCCAACCGATACCTGGAAGCTAAGCGATACGCATATCCGCCCACAGGTTGGCGACCAGATAGCCCTGGGCTACTACCGCAACTTCAAGAGTAATACCATTGAAACCTCGGTGGAGACCTACTATAAGGTCATGCACGATTTTGTGGACTACAAAAGCGGCGCCACACTCCTACTGAACCACCACATTGAAACCGACGTGGTGAATGCGGAAGGTAAGGCCTATGGGGTGGAAGTGATGGTTCGGAAGGTAACGGGCAAAATAAATGGCTGGGTGAGCTATACCTATTCCCGTTCCCTGGTGCAGGTTAATTCACCGGCTACTTCTGATGTAGTGAATGGCGGTAAATACTATCCCAGCAACTTCGATAAGCCCCATGACTTCACCATGATTGGGAATTACCGGTTTAGCCGCCGTTTCAGCACCTCCCTCAACTTTACTTACAGCACGGGTCGGCCTATTACACTACCCCTGGCTAAGTACACTATTGGTAACTCTACCCGGGTGTATTATTCGCAGAGAAACGAATACCGCGTACCCGACTACTACCGCACCGATTTTGCTTTCAATATCGAGGGCAACCACAAGGTGAAAAAGCTGGCGCACAGTTCCTGGACGCTCTCTGTGTACAACCTAACGGGCCGCAAAAATCCTTATTCCGTGTACTTTAAATCGGTGAACGGACAGATCAAGGGGTATCAGTTGTCTGTGTTTGCGCAGCCTATTCCTAGTGTTACTTACAACTTCAAGTTTTAACCTACTAGGCCTAGCAGCAGTCTTGCCGTCTGTTAGCTAAATTCTTCGGCTTACCTAGTTGCCCGCTGAAGTAGCCCACGACCGCCTTCACACCGGATAAGGGCCTATATCCTACTCTGAGCCACATTTTTACCCTCATGCTCTTTTATCCAATAGCCCCCCGATATCGTCGTTTTACTGTTGCTAGTGCTAAAGTGGCTTTGCTCGGCCTGTTGCTTGGCCTAGGCCTGCCAGCTGCTCATGCACAAACCGACTCTCTACGCGCTATCACGAAGCACTTCACGGCGTACAGTCAGCGGGCCCTGCAAGAAAAGCTCTTCCTCCACCACGACCGGCCCTTGTACCTGAGTGGCGAAATCCTATGGTTCAAAATAAACGCCGTAGATGGCGCGCAGCATCGGCCGCTTGATGTGAGCAAGGTGGCCTACGTGGAAGTGTTAGACAAAGACCAACGCCCGGTACTCCAAACGAAAGTGGAGTTGCAGCAGGCAAAGGGCCAGGGCTCCCTATCCTTGCCAGCTTCGTTGGCATCGGGCAACTATACACTCCGGGCCTATACCAGCTGGATGAAGAATTTTCCGGCGGAAAATTTCTTTCAGAGCACCATTACCATTATCAACACCCGCACTTCACTAGGCCTGAAAAGCGCCAAGGATACTACTTCCTACGCAGCGCAGTTTTTTCCGGAAGGAGGCGCCTTGGTGAAGGATGTTGCAAGCAAAGTGGCCTTCCAGGTTGTTGATAAAGCCGGCAGAGGCCTAGCGGCCACCGGCACGCTCGTAGACCAGCGCGGCGTAGTAGTGGCCTCGTTCAGTACGCTCAAGCACGGACTGGGGAGCTTTATATTTACTCCCAAGGACGCTGGAGCAGTTTACACAGCCGTACTTACGCTACCGTCCAAGCAGGCCTTTTCCCGCAAGCTGCCCGCCGTGGCACCGCAGGGAGTAGTGCTGCGGGTAGAAGACCTCAGCCCCGATCAACTCAAAGTAAGCATTGAGTCGACGATAGCCGGGCGCTCCTCCGAGGAATTACTGCTGCTAGGCCACTCCCGGCAACAGGTGTCGGTATCGGCGGTTACTCGTTTGCAGGAGGGCAAAGCTACCGTACTCGTCAGCAAGAAGGAGTTAGCCGAGGGCATCACGCACTTCACGCTATTCAACCAAGAAAAGAAACCCTTGTGCGAGCGGCTATATTTCACGCGGCCAGCCCACCAGTTGACCATTGCCGCCGCTACCACCCAGAAGACCTACGGCACACGCGCCAAAGTAAATCTGCAGGTGGCTACTACCTCAGCTCAAGCCCAAGCGGTTCCGGCTACTGTATCACTGGCCGTTTATCGGCTTGATTCCTTGGCCTCCCCTGCGCAGCCCACTATCAACAGTTACTTGTGGCTTACCTCTGACTTGAAAGGAGCCATTGAGAACCCTGATTATTACGTGAGTGCCACGGGCCCAGATGCAGCACTGGCCGCTGATAATTTGATGCTCACGCATGGCTGGAGTCGCTTTCGTTGGACGGACGTCCTATCTGCCCCTACTAAGCGCTTCACGTATGCTCCAGAAGTAAATGGGTTACTGGTTATGGGCCGGGTTACGCAGGTAGGAACGGGCAAACCAGCCCCGGATATTATGACGTACCTGGCCTCCCCTAGCCGTAAAGTCACCCTTTATAACTCTATGAGTAATGCGGATGGCATTATTCAGTTTGAGCCCACGGGGCTGTATAGCACCAATGACCTTATTGTTCAGACCAATACCCAACGGGATAGTACTTACCAGATTGAACTGCTGAATCCGTTCTCGCTGCAGTACCCTAAAGCGCGGCCGGTACCGTTCGCCTTTTCAGAGCAGAACCAGCAGGACATTCTGAACCGCAGCCTGGAAATGCAAACGCAGAATGCCTACTTCGGTAAGCAACAGGCCCTTTACCGCCGGCCTCTGGCCACTGATAGTACGGCCTTCTATGGCAAACCCGATGAAAAGTACAACCTCGATGACTACACCCGTTTTAAGGTGCTAGAAGAGGTCATGCGCGAATACGTGCCCGGGGTGCAAGTGCGACTACGCAAAGATGGCTTTCACTTCATGGTCATGGACCATATCAACAAGGCGATATTCCAGGAGAATCCCCTTGTGCTGCTCGACGGGGTCCCGGTCTTTAATATCAATAAGATCATGGCCATGGACCCGCTGAAAATTCAAAAGCTGGAGGTGATGACGAGCAACTATTTTCAGGGTGCAGCGCGTTACAACGGCATTGTGAGCTACAGCACGTACAAGGGTGATCTGGCCGGTTTCGAGCTTAATCCACGGGCGCTCATTCAGGAGTATGAGGGGCTGCAGTACCAGCGGGAGTTCTACTCTCCCAGCTACAACAGCGCCGAAGAAAAACAGCGCCGTCTGCCTGACCTGCGCAATCTGCTTTACTGGAACCCAGAGGTAACTACCACCGGCACTAGCCCCACTACATTGGAGTTTTACACCTCTGACCAACCCGGCACGTACGTGGTGGTGGTGCAGGGGTTGTCTTCCGATGGGCTAAGCGGCTCTGCACGCTACCAGTTTGAAGTGAAACCCGCCATCTAGGCCAGCCCAACAGCTGCCCGAATGCCCAGCAAGAATGTTTCTTGTCTGGGCATTCGACTTTAGTGGCCTAGCAACTGACCAGCCTAAGCCACTTCATGAAGGCACCTGTTTACTCTGCCTTCTAAACGCCGTATGGAGGATTACTTCTCCTTTCCTCCCTACCACTATGAGCACTTCTGACCAAGATAACCGCCTGCAATGGGTAGAGCGCGTTTCTCACTTGATGGACAGCCAATTCCGGGTTCCGGGCACTAGCTGGCGCTTCGGACTTGATCCGCTGATGGGCTTGATTCCGGTAGTGGGCGGCTTGCCTTCACTGGCTATTTCCGGTGTTCTCATTCTCACGATGATGCGGCACGGTGCCAGCGGCCAGCTGGTAATCCGCATGCTGCTAAACGTCATTTTCGACACAATTATCGGCGCCATTCCCGTGGTCGGCAACATTTTCGACTTCGCCTATAAAGCCAACGACCGGAACGTGCGCCTGCTGCGCCGCCACTATGCCGAGGGTAAATACCAAGGCAGCGGCAAGGGACTAATTTTACTGTCTATCAGTATTTTATCTATCATTGGAGGACTAATTATATGGGGTTCTTATGAGCTAATCAGATGGGTTTGGGCTTACTTACAATAACCAGATTTGATACACGCTTGATACATACACTAGCTGCGCAAGTAGCTGGTATCTAATTTATTTGGACTAACTAACTCAACTATAAAAAATCCTAAAAATAGACATGGTTGAAAATCTAAACAAAAGCTCTTATGGCAGATGCTGCAACGGAGCTTTCTACGTTTAGCCAGACCCTATGATGAAAAAAACAGAGATGTAGCGTATTATTTATACATCTTGCTATATTGCTTTAGACGTGTAATCTTGCTGCCGCAAAAGCTCAAATGAGCTATCGGCACGAAGACCATGTCAAAATTATCCTACTTGCTTCGCACCAATAAGTCTGGGCTGGTTACTATATCTATCAAGCACACCCATCATCAGCACATAGACAAGGTGCCCTTTGTTAAGGCTGCGAATGTTGTTGTCTTTCCTAATCAGTTTGACAAAGACAAGGGAAAGGTATTAGGTCGCCCAGACGCCACTGAGCTGAATAAAAAGATTCAGGTATTGGAAAACAATATCAATTTGGCTCTAGAATTATGCCGTAGTCGTGGAGTTGAGCCGTTTAAAGCTGCCCTTGAAGAAGCGTACACAAGCGTAGTGGCATTCGAGCAGGCAAGAGCAGAAAGTAGTCGGCTGTTGAAGGAAACCGCCCCACGTCTTGTGCTAACCTTGCACCAACAACTCGAAGAGGCACAAAAGCTGGTAGCAGAATTAAAGCAGCGTATTGAAATTCAAGAAGCCTTTGCGGGCAACATACAACCCCAGAAGCTCTTCACCGCCTACGTTAAACTGTTTATTGGGAAACACAAGAATACATTGAGGCAGCGTTCACAGGATAACTACACCAATGTGCTGAATGCTGTCAAAGAGTGGAATCCACGCTTGCGCATTGATGAAATTACTGTGGAAACGTTGGAAGCCTTCAGAGACTTTCTGCTTACAGAAAAGAAGCAACGGGTCAAGGACAAGGAAGGCGAATTCGTCGTAGGGCTACGCAATGGCACCGTGCGCGAACTTATCCAGAAATTTAAGAGCGTTTATTACTTCTATGCTGAGCAGGCAGGCGTGGACGACTCTAAAATTCGCAAGTGGAAGCATGGAGTCAAGAGAAAGCAAAACCGAAAAGTAGTATTCCTCAACTCAGATGAGTTGAATCTCATCAAAGGATTAACATGCTTAACTGAAAGGGAAAAGCTACACCGCGACTTTTACGTCTTTATGGCGAATACGGGACTGCGATTTGTTGATGCGCGCCGCGTGACTGAAGCACATATAAATGACGATAAGATTGTCATAGTGCAGCAAAAGGTGAGTGAAGAGGTTACCATCCCTTTAACTGCTGATGCTCTCGCCTTGCTTCAAGACTATAAGTTCGATTTCTCAGAAGTGAAATACACCGCACAGGTCAGCTATTACATGAAGCGCATATTGGAACGACACGACCTGCTTGGTCAGCCTCATGTACGCACCCACTTCAAACAAAATCAAGCGAAGGAAGAAATCAAGCCTAAACGCGACCTATTGGGAGCACATACAGCACGAAAGACATTCATAAATATTGCACTCGAAAAAGGCACTAAAATCACGAGTATCAAAAATATTGTTGGTCATGCAGAGTTGAAGATGATACTCGACGTCTATGGAGACGGTACAATGAACGAGAAAGAATTAGGTAAAGCCTTCATTATGCCTCATAAGGCTATAGAAGCAAATCTTGATATGAAGGCAGTAGCTTGAATTACCTTTCTAATCAGCTAATAGAAGGTCCTTAACCACCTGAATGTAGGCAACAGATTGAAGCATATCACTTCTTCCGCAGCCTCTCCCTAACTCACAAATCCTCTCTTTCAAACCTGCACTTATTTAACACTATGCGAGTCGACGACCGGTGTAAATGGCTAAAGTACCATGATATCAAAGACGCCCATAAGCTTATTTACGACTTTATGAAAAAGGAATTTTTCAAGGATAGATTAAATATGAAAGTGGAGATTGAATATACCCACTGCGGGCGGCGCCGTACTGTGTATATTAGCAAGGCATACACGTGGGACCGAAAGCATTATAGAAGCTCAAAAACGCTTATTGGTGGTAAGACTGCCTATTTGTACATTACCGCTGCTACTAGAGAGCAATACCACATGCTACTTGGTGACTATCAAGCCGTGTTACGACGGCGCAAGCTCGAGCTACTGATAGAAGATTAAATTAAAATTGAATATACCTCTGTTACCTTTCGTATAGACAAATTTCCTACTTCTACTTGCTTCAAAAAGCTGATTAAGCTGTTTTACCCGAAGTTTTTGCTAGCCTCAGAACTTGTACACTGGTAAATTTTTTTCCGCGGCGCGTCCGATATCCTTGTGCATTTAATACAGCAGCAATATCGCGCAATGTGTGACGCTGAGGATTCTGCAGGATAAGGTCTATGATATAAGTTGCTTTCACGTTTGCCTCTGCCATACGAGCATTGAGTTGCATAGCAGCCCGTCCCAAGGCACGTGTTTCGTCTGTAAAGTTGGTCGCATTTCCGAGTTCTTCGCCTCTCGCTCTCTTGGCTTGCAACGCGGCTCGCGTGCGCGAGCTAGTCAGCTCTCGTTCATACTGGGCTATCGTGGCAAATATACCAATGGTTAGCGTGTTCGCGGTTGGCAGGTCAGCAGCAACAAAATCCACCTTCGTATCCATTAGATTGAACAAGAAGGACACCGAGCGTGAAAGACGGTCTAGTTTAGCGATTAGTAAGGTGTAACCATTACGCTTGCAGTCCGCAATAGCTTGAGCGAGGATAGGTCGATTATTATTCTTGCCCGATTCCACTTCCACATATTCCCGAATGATGGCACTCGTACTATCGATGAATGTATTGACTATCGTGCGTTGTGCTTCCATTCCTAACCCACTCGCTCCTTGCTTAGCGGTGGACACGCGTATGTAAGTAACATAGGTCTTTGTCATGGGAACAGAGGTAAGGGTCAAAGCAGTCAAATAAGTCTGCTACATACTGACAACGGACGTGCTAAGAATGTAGCATAGTTATGCGGCGGTTTATTTTCAACAGTCTTACCCGATAACATTTGTAGCCCATTCTTATGAAGCATTAATCAAAATCTATTTTCAATCTATGCTGGGGCATTACGACGATGAATATAGTTACGCGATTTCACTAGCAATTTAAGTTGCAACTAAATTAGCCATCGGAAATACGTCCTGTTCGTAAATCATCCATATGAACACCACTGCGAAAGGCGATGCGTTTGAGGAGAAAGCTTACAGGCTGATTGAACAAGCGGTGCAGAGTGGTCAATTAGGAATCCTCCCGCAGAGCAGCAGGGTCTTCAAAAAGAAGAAATATTACTCCCGTGACCGGGAGACGGATATTATTTTCGATTTGGCAATTGAAGTATGGTTGCCGGGTGCGCCGACCTACTCCTTCCTTTTTATTATCGAATGCAAAAGCTACAGTCACCCTGTACCTGTTAATGATGTAGAAGAGTTCTATGCCAAAATCGCCCAAGTTGCGGGCGTCAACGTCAAAGGGGTCTTCATTACGGACAGTACTTTTCAGGAAGGGGCATTCAAGTATGCCCGTGCCAAAGGCATGATGCTGCTGGAAACCAGCAGTGAAGGCTACACCATCCGGCTTCCCAAAAAAGCGCGTCCCGCAGCACCGCATGCTGAGGAAGACCCGCTGGAAATTGCCCTGCAGGTCCATCTGTTTCTGGCTAACCTATTCGCCCCGGCGACGGAGCAGGTACCGGGCTTGCGCTACTGGTCAGCGGCAGCCCTTGAGAACCGTGCTGTGGCACTACTGGGCAATTACAAGCCCTCCTTACTGAAAGAATACCGCCCAGTAGATTTGAGCGGCTTCCTATCCCATCTGGAGGCAACCTACGGAGTTCGGGTTGAAACCACGATGCTACTGGGGCACGATGCCCAAGGCAACGACATACTGGGGGAATTCGACGTAGCTGCTTCCGTCATTTACATTACCCCCGCTATCCGGGATACTCCCCGGTTTGCTTTCGTTCTCGCCCACGAACTCGGGCACTTCTTTCTGCACCGTGAGCTGCACCTGAGTCAGCAGCTCTATGACAGTTTCCGGGACTCTGCCTACAACGTGGCACTGGGCAGGCATGAACTGACCAATCCCAAGCACTGGATTGAATGGCAAGCCAATCAGTTCGCTGCTGCGCTACTGCTGCCTGAGGACGCTTTACGGGTCCATCTGATTGCCTATCAGATACACCTCGGCATCTCCCGGAACCGGGGCACCATCTACTGTGACCACCAGCCCGTAAACCGCGAAGACTACCGGTCCACTTTAAACTACCTTGCGCAACGGTTTGGCGTGAGCAGGACCGTCATCAAGTACCGCCTGCATGCCCTGCACATTATCGTCAGACCCGGACATGCCCGCTGGGTCCGCCAAGGGCGCTGATGAATAATTTTGAGTTACCCGCCTCAGCGCGAGCATTCTTTCTCCCTCTCGATTAGACCATCTGCCTCGTAGAAACCATGTGGTAAAGCTGGCAAATCTACCCACGGGTACAGGGGACCATGCTCGGGACGGGGACACATCATAATAGCCATCCTCACCCCATCCGCTCGCAGCAGGACCACACTAGGCGTGGCTGACACGAGTTCCCGGCACGCACTGCACCAGACTTTCAGTTGCAATTCGTTCTCAGCAGTCAGTATCAGGTCCCCGGCTTCGTTGCAAAGCCAGTTCAGAATGGGAGTAGGCATAAAGAAGCTTGAGGTTGTGACGGGCAGGACAGCTCAGGGTCGTAGGCGTCAGACTGCCGGGCTTACAACAATTCAGGCTGAAGCTTAATCTCCTTGCCGATAACCACGTACCCTGCGGGAAGGGTAGGGAGACGTTCAATAGTCTGGATATCATGCTCAGGACATATAATCCATCCATCCACGGCACCGGTACTGTATTGCCGGTGTACCGGACCTAGGGTAGCGTGAACCACATCACCATGTGCCGGGCAGAAGTACTCTTCCACCTGCGGGAGGCGGCAGGTGTCCAGCAGCAGGATTCCTCGCTCGTCCCTAAGCCATTTTAATACACGGGTAGACATGATGATATGCAGTGATATATTAGTACATATCCCCGGTTTTTTTACCGGTTTGATGTTGTGGTGAATGACGTCTTTATATCAATTGTCGAGCCGGCAAGTTCTTAACTACACTGTGCAGTGTGTATATAGCAATCTTTTCCTACATATTTTATCTACTCCGCCTTAAGCGGTTGCAGATTCAGCACCCCTACTCTATTTGATTTATCGTACTTGGCAACGCTCTTTTAGTAGCGCCAGCTACAGTGTACGGTAAACGGGGCAGGACGTAACGCGTGGATAGCAGCGTCGAGCAGAAGTATTCTACCCAAGCCGTAATCGAGGCGAGTGTAGGTGTTGGTGTCCCGAGCAAAGGCAATGCGTTGCCAGATTATCACCCGGTCCTTTTCCTTGTGCAAATTCAAGGGATTCAGCGCACAGGCTAGACGATAATCCTCATTCATCCTGAAGGTTACCCGTCGCACTTCGCCAACCCGCATGCTGGCTAACTGCCGGATAATAACGGGTGAAGACCTGATATGGGCACTGTCGAGATGCAAGTCCCGCCCCTTCCCTTCCCAGAGATAATGCCGTATGATGGCTCCCCCCTCAGGCGAGATGATATGTCCCCCCAGCGCAATAAGCTTGTATAAGGCGATAAGCTGTACCCGTTCGCCCCACGTCAGTTTACCAGTACGCAGGTAGCGAACTGCCAGCCAGTTAAAATGGGCACTGACAGCCCGGTCAAATACTCGACCTGCCGGGGTGGCAAGCATGGTGGCAAATAGCCCGGCGCTCAGCCAGCTTACCAAGACGGTGTTACGGAACCAGCGGCGGTACTTCCTCATGGACATTGGCAGTAATCCGAATATTGGCGTGGGTCACGGGGCTCGGGGGAACGGCTAAGCCGGACAACGAACCGCTGCTTTTCCGCACTGACAGCGACGTAGATGTAGGAGTCTTCCTGTATGGCGCGGTGGGGTGCTGACTCGTTGAGCTGGCGCACGATGCGGCGTGCCAGTTTGCCCGGCTCCCAGCTTTCGACGTAGTACAACGTCCCGATGAGCTCGGCATTGTGCTGCTCCGGGTCGTGGTACAGCGAATCCCGCACGTTCATGCGCCGGTTATGCACGGCGGCACTGTACATCAGGTTGGGTTCAAACCGGGCTGCGGCAGCGTGTAGGTGTCGGGCACGCCGGTATTCGTTGAGGGCAGCCACATACTCGGTGTTCAGCTTCAGTAAGAACTGATGCTGCCACCAGCATGCAGCAGGCGGATTTATGGATAAAGATTGGGCACAAATTCGGGTGCTCCACATTGCCACAATGAATAAGCATGAGAGAAACCTTGCCCTGTTCATGACCTGCCCGCAATGTTGTGGTTGGCAACCTGTTCTTACTGACCTGATTACTGCTTATTGAATGGGTCTCCTTTTTAAGTCTTGTGTGAAGAATACCTCTGGTTTGATATTCACCCGATAGGTTTTATTCAGCTCATCCACAAGCGCATTTACTTGGCTTCGGAACGTTGCCGGCTCTTCTGAGGTCGTCAGCGTAATGGGCATTATCCCTGTAATGTTCGGCAACCAAAATTCAGTGGGAATGATGTATACCATCCCGTTCTCGCTCGTGCTTCTACCAGTCGAAACGTTGTCCATGTCGTACCGCTTTTGTGCGTTGTTGAACGCCGACCGAATGGAATTCAACATCTCTTGTTTCAGGTCTTCGTTCGGCAGAATCCGGTTCGTAGGTGCAGGCATGTTGTACTGAGCCAGCGTTGTCTTGTCGTCTTCTCTCAGCAGACAAGCACACGAAGAGCCGACGTTTCCATCCATCTTCAACAGTACCGCTTCCTGATGGTCATCTACGTGGTTATAGTCGCGGTTGAATTCACCACCCAGCGGGTAGACATTAATTTCAAGAGCTTTATCGTCTAATTTTTGACGCAGATAAGCGCGGATTACCACTCCCCGGTTCGAACTCAGAACATACATCGCACGCCGGCTCTCCATCTCCTTGGAAGCTTTTCGTGTGAGTACACCCACGTCAATGTATTTGACGGGTTTATTTACCTGCTTCCGGGCATTAACATAGTAGACAATGGTGTCGAGCATCTCCCTTCCAGCCCGATTCAGAATATAACTATCCTGATAAAAGCCGATGCCTCCGGTGTCGATGTCCCGGGTTGCGTACCGGATTCGTTCCGCATTGTCTTTTTCCCGCTGGGATTTAGCTAGTGCTTCGCTGTTCCTTTTCCGCTCCTCATCGGAAATGGGTGGTGTGGGTGGCGCTATTTGCACCGGAGTTATTTTGTCGGCTGCTGCCGATATCTCTGTTCCTACAAGCTTTCCGGTCGTAGTATCGTAACGGTCAGTTTTTAGCAGTTTACCACTGGCATTGTAGTATACTTTATATGCTAGCTTAGATTCGTGTAGATAGGCTGACCAAATACCTGTTTTTTTTTCATTGGTATAGGTGCCGATTAATTTATAATCAGGACGATTCGCGAAATAATCAGGAGTCCGAAAATTTGAAAAATTATTGTTAACATATTCGATAGCAGCACCATGCAGAACCCCATGAGCGTAAGTTAAGCTTTGGATAACAAATCCTTTTTTATTGTACTGCAGATACTTGCCATGCCGCTGCCCATTGGCATCTTCTAGCCACCGCTCCTTCACCCCTATTCGGTTGCCCGCTTCGTCCACAAAATAGGTCTTGGCGGGTGGCGACGCAGTTTGCGCATGCAGCAGTGAACTAGTAAGTAACAAGGGAGAGGCACAGGCAGCAACTAAGAGCCAACGGCGCAATGCCGAAATCGGAGTCATGTATTAGATGGAATAAAGTGAATTTAGGTAGCACTAACACAGCCATAGCAGTCCACAGATGGGCTTAGGACTTCACCTGCTTAATGTTTAGTGGTCAAATATAGGTGCTGGCGCCCAATTTGGATACCTCTAAGTATCCAACACAACCAACTAGCAGTCGGACCTTGCTTCGGTGAACAAACGGGCGAAGAACCGTAAAGGGATTGAAGCATTCGGCAGCCATTTGCGGCAACTCCGCGAGCAGCGTAACTTATCCCAACAAGCCATAGCTGATATAGCAGACATCTCAAAGCTAACGGTGCAGCGCATCGAGTTGGCAAAGGTCGCCGTGACGGTAGACGTTCTGATTTCGCTGGCACATGGACTGCAGATACCCATGCGAGAACTAATGAACTTCGAGCTACCGACTGAGGAGCGCTAAACTTAAGTTCGTACCAGTATCTTCGCTTAACCTGATATTTTAAATCGAAAAGCCCCGGTAAGTCAGACCTGCCGGGGCTTTTTGATTCGAGTAGATTCTTTACGCCGCGCTGTCTAAATCCGAGAAGAGCAAATCACCCTCTGCGCTGAATATGTATACGAACCTGCCTACTTTATAAGCATTCGTATCGCCCAACTCTCGTTCGGTCACACGCTCGTACCTGCCGTGGTTGATAACCAAAAACTCATCCAGCATAATCGGTTGCTCATAGTGACAGACAAGCATCATGTGAAAATTATACGACCCATCTGTGTTTTCATGCAGAGGTAGGTACTCGTTCTGCATCGCATCGGGTATATCAGCTAGCGCATCGGCTTGCCGGTTTATCTCCGCCATAACCTGCTTGTTGTCGCTGCCCCAATAGCGTCTCGCCTCAGCTTCGAACGCATCGATGATGTCGGAATTTATCTGCTTGAAATGCTTTGCCCACTTGCCCAAGCCGTCAGAGGCTTGAAAGTCGGTTAACACGCCGTCTACGAAATACAGGTACAGCCCAAGCCGCTCCGAGTAAAACACGCCGTCCCTTTCGACTCCTTTCATCCCTAAGACCCGCGCCAAGAAGGAAGACGACAACGATTTGTTTTTTATTCCATCATTTAAGCTCGAACTCACACTGTAGCTGTTAATCAAGTCTCGCTCTGTGAGGTGCCTCGTAAAGTGGGTGAGGCTATTCTTATTGATGGTGGTCACGGTTTTCTTTGTACCGACCATAATGATGTTCCTTGAGAACAACTCGAAGATTATCCCGCGAATTTCCGAATCGGGGTCATTGTCGCCAAAGTAATAATGAATCTGGTCTGGGTGGTAGCCCATGTGCTTGCCCAAGTCGTTTATTGAAGCGTTCGGAGGCGCGTCTGTCAATTCTTTGAACTGCGCACCGTCCGGCACGAACATGCCAGAGGACTCTCGTGATTCTGGTCTCAAGAAACTAGAAATACCCATGATATAGAAGCTTTTGAGCTAGCAATATAAGTAATCGGGAAACTCATCAGCATGATTATACTAACTTTTTTAGCCGTTCATTACTATTAAATTTGGCTCAAAGTACTGCGCTCAGGTAAGGGCTGTATTTAATCAACCCAACTGGACAGAAGGATGCTAGAAAATGCGAGGAGATAAGAGGAGAGTGTGACTAAAGAAGAATACATCGACTGCAAAATGTGAGGTCATAAGAGAAGGGAGTTATACTACAACAGATACCTATTACCAATAATGCATAGTGCCCTCGGCTATAGCTTCCCTTCTAGCCCATACCTGAAGCGAGCCGCCCCCGCCCCGCAGCCCCAGCGGAGGGCGGATTAGGGAGGCGTGGCGTGTAGCACGAGGGGGCTGTCGCCCTAGATAAATTATTTATTTCCAATTGTCCCATCAGAAATAAACAAACCGATAAATACTTCTATAAAGCCAGTCCAAACGTCACATCACGTCCCGTGACTTGGATATATATTCTAAATGAAGCTTACCAATGAACACCATTAAAATCAATGACGTCGAGTACGTCTCGACCCGTGATATAGAGCGTGCCTACGGGCTCAGCCGCAATAAGTGCTGGAAGATTCTGCAGAGCCTAGACGAGTTAGAGTTCATCACCATCGTTCGCCTGCGCTACTACCCGGTCACTCTCATTGAAGCGAAGTTCAGCTCGTTGTAAAAAATTAAAAATCCCGGTGCCTGCTCGAACAAGCGCCGGGATAAAAATAAATCTGAGCCATGCCCGCCCAATTAGGTATACCAAAAGAGGGAAAAGTTGTCTACTCGACTGAAAAAAAGTCACTTTTTATTCCCGAAAACATTGATTTAACAACCATGCTCGGCAAAAAAGAGCTGAAGCAAATCGACAAGTACTACTTCTTCCCCCACCAACTCTACTTACGCCGCGTCACCGATTCGCGGGTGAGCAAAGCAACTCGAATTCCAGTTAATTATAGCCTTTTGGAAGAATTTTTAACTACCCGTCACACCAGCAAAATCATCAAGTTCTGGCTCGACGCAGGGGTGATAGAAACTCTGACCGAAACCAAGGAAGTCACGGGTGGAGACTTTTTTGAGCCAGTGCAAACCGTTACTCGGATTAAGCGGTCGTATGCGGCGGGTTCACGTTCCATGCGCTACAGATTCACTAAAGCGTACCGGGATGTAAAAACCAAAAAGGTCGCCATCGTGGACCATAAATTCGCGAAGAAAATGGAGCGCAAGCGCAAGGAGTCGAACGCCAAGCTCGACTTGACCTACCCCGCGCACCGCCATCTGCACTTCTGCTTGCATGAAATCAAAATCGACGCGAAGGCAGCCTATGCCACGGCTCACAAGGAGAACAAGCGCAAAAAATCGAACGAGTGCTACAACAAGTGGGTCGCCAGCATCCACGCCATTGAGCAACAAGAGTTTTTCATCAGCCGTGATAAGACCGGCAAACGTATCCACCAGAACTGGGCGAACCTAGCTACGAAGGTCAAGAAGCACGTCTACCTGCCAACCGGCGAGGAGTTGGTTAACGCCGACATTCGCTGTTCCCAACCACTTATGCTGGCTATCCTGCTTCGGCAGCATTATAATACCGCGTCCATGCCCGTCAACATAGCGGACTATATTAAGGAGTGTGAGCAAGGTACGCTTTACGAAACCTTAGCCAACGAGGCGGGCGTCGCCATCACCGACCGCAAGAAGTTTAAGCGCGGGTTTTTCAAACGGGTTTTGTACGGACGCAACGAAAAAGCCATGCTTACGCAAGAATGGCAGGTGTTCGACCGTCTTTTCAAGGACGTAGCAGCCTACGTGGTCCGGGCAAAGGCAAAAAGCCATAAGGCGCTGAGCCACGCTTTGCAGCGCATGGAGTCGGAAATCATTATCGACAAGGTTATCGCCGGCATCGCGGCGGACTACCACCCTGAGCACTACTTTGCCTTAACTATTCACGACTCTATTACGGTTACACGCTCGAACGAAACTAATATTCAAAAGCGTATGCTGGACGCCTTCACCAAGTACGGTGTGCATCCAACAATTTCCATTGAAAACTTCCAATGAATTAGAACTACATCAGACTCTATCAACTGAGCGGAGTTATATTTCTACATATAGCGAGCTATTCAACAAAATATATTTTAATTAATTTATTAAAAAACAATTCTAAAAACGCGGCTATAACCAGCAAAATTCAGCAGGTTGTTGCCGCGACCTTTTCCAAATACTTCTCTTTTTAAAGAGAATAGCCAACCCTGATTCATCGAGCGGCAACTCGGTGGGTCGGGGTTTTTCTATTCATCAAGGAGTGGTCGCTTGCAAAATAAAATGTAGCGACCCCGCATCGCGAGGTCATAATCGACTTCTAAACTTAAAAGACAACAACACAGACATGGCAAAGAGAAAGACTTACCTGAACACGAAGGCGGCTCACCGATTTTTAGCTGAACTAGAACAGCTCAAACTTCAAGGCATGATGTGTCATCCATCCGGTTACAAATCTTTTGAATGCGCTATCCAAGACGACGACGACGTATTCATTGCTTACCACTATGGAGGTGCTCGGGAGGATGGAGTTAAAAGTTACCGTTTCATAGTAATTGGCAATCGTGACGGCACGACGGTGCACGATTACATCATCGTACGTGGGCATGTGCTCGGAGAGAAAATAGAGAAATTGTTGGGATTCAAAGCCGGGCGTAGCCGCTTCAGGGAAGAAGAGGAACCAAGCCGCGCAGTTTCCGTTGCCGAGTTGCTGAGCGTCCTCCCTACTCACGCCAACGTTTTGCGATATAAGCTTAATTTGCTCATTGCCGACTAGCAAGAAGCCCTAGCATCAGTTGATGCTGGGGCTTGCGCTGTGTAGGTGTTACTTGTGACTAGGCTAGAATAATTCTAGCTGTCCAGCAGACTTTGGTTTACCCGATATCTTGACCAATTCATCTTTCTTGGGGCAGAAGACACCGATTATGGAGAATGGGTTGGGATAATTTTTCACGTGCTCGGTGAGACGCGTACCGAGAAAGAAATACAAGTCCTTCTGCGTAGTGAACTCGTCCATGTATTTGGCTCTTACCTTCTCGCAGGCGAGGCGTTCGTCATTGTCAGAACTGCGTAAACAATTCCAGTACAGGGCACCAATCTCCCAGTCTTCAATCATCAGGGTGCTCTGTCTGCCCGCCTCGTCTTCGAAGGTGTAGTGAAATGTGTACGGTAGCTTTTTTACGACCTGAACCGAGTCGCCTTTTGGCTCAAATAGGCTTTGTTGCTTGAGCGCCTGCAGTTTTTCGGCATCCCACTGCCGCTCACATGGGCGACACTCGAATTTCACGATGCGGGCGGGTTTAAATACGGCGAGTGAAGTTGGGGCGGGGCGCTGCTTCGAATGCCTCGAATCCTCGATGAGCTGGGTGAGGTTCGTGTACACATTGCGGAGTACGGTTTCCTTGCGCTCAGCCCAGTTATTTTGGGTTCCTACCGAGGACAGGATGGTCGGGACCTCATCAATTGTGCGGGGGCGGTAGCTCTCCTTCCGGATGTCGCCCTCGTTCTTGAGCAAGTCTATTTCAATCCAGTCGTATTTCTTGTACTGGTTGATGTAGTCCATGCTCCTGAACTTGATGGGAAAGATGCGAATCCACGTCCCATCGGGCAGAAAGCCGGCTGTACATACCAGTTCGTCGTATTTCTTAGATAGTGCGGGATAGGTCTTAACGGCGATAAGGACTTTAGTTTTCGGCATAATGGGGTGCTAGCTCATAAGTGTTTCAAAGGCACATCAAAATTGGGGCGGTTAACCAATGCGTGGGCAACACGTCCCCGGTGACACTGGCAATGCGATGCTTCAAAGCAAGTTAAGGTAACACGTCCGTAATCAGCTAGTAACTTCTCAATTTTATCCAGCCCCGCGCCCTGATGTACCAAGTGGTTGGCTTCGTAGTCGGCAAATAATTCATCGTAATCGCGCTGGGTGTGCAGGCTCTGCCGCTTGCTGCTTTCAATGCCTAGCTCGGGGAGGTGCACATACACGATATCCAGCGCGTCACACACTTTCTGTAGGGTACCTTTCGAGAAGCCTACCTTCTGGCTCAATGGGTTGCGCCGCACATCGCACAGCACTTTCACATCGTTTATAATCAGCTTGTTGAAGTACTGTTCCAATGACAAGCCCTCGTAGCCCATTGTGAACAAAGTCTGAGCTTCTTTTCGAGGCACCTGCTGCTGCACCTGCTGATACTGCGCCGTGGTCAGCACCCGGTCGGCAATACGGCTCTTGATGGCGTAATATGGGTAGTTGACGTACGTCTCCTTTATCAGTTCATCCGAGGAGAAGCCACCGTATGTCCTGAACACGTGGAGCACGGCTGACTTATCCTCGGGTTTGAGCTGGCTGGTAAAGCCATGCTGGTTGACCAACTCGTATTGCGTCTCGGACTCGCAGATGTACCCGTATTTGTGCAGGGCGCTGATGTCCCACGCGATTTGGTAGGAGTAACAGCCATAGTGGTAAGGCAAGAAATCGAAGGAGCGCGCCCGCTGATGGCGGGATACGAGAAAGAGTATTTTCTGCAACGACAGTTTCGACAACTGCCCCCCAAAGCATTCAAGGACTGCCAACAATACCTTTCTTCTATAGAACATCATGGCGCAAATGTACGGCTAAAATACATACTAAAATTTTTAGTAAAAAAAGTCATACCGCCACGCTCAACCAAATATATTAGCAAATTTTTAGTAAAAAAGCATAGCGGTGACCGGTGATACGGCTAGAGGATAGCAGCTTTGATGTCACGAATTAGCTCTTCAAAGGAGTTACGACGGTCGTCGATGAATTCGTGGGTGACGAACACCTTGCTTTGGTGCAGCGACGATACATCAAACCAAACGGGTGCGTCAGTCTGGCTGTACAGTTGCTCAAAGTGTTCTATTTCTTTAGCAATAGGCTCCATCGTTGCCTGCAAGTCCTTCACGTACGTCAGCTCTTGCCTAACGTGTTCCGCAGTCACATCTTCGGCGCGACGGTCGCGCCCCACTACGCAGAGGGCAAAGGGTTCCTCATCTTTAGCCGCTCGCTTTGCTTGAGACTGCGCCAACCGAATGTGTTGAGGATTGTCCTTCTTGAAGGATTTCAGCTCTAAGTAGAAAGCTTTATTGGTAGCAAGGTTGCGCACGGCAAAATCGTAGGAGCCAATGCCGTGGTAATCGATTTGCGCTACCGTAGCTGTAGTACCAGAGCCGGGCTCAATAACTACGGTAACACCGGCTTCCAGTAGGGCTTCTTTGAAGGCTCGCTCCATCTCCGCTCCGATGCTCTGCAGGAACCTGAAATTGTCAACCTCTAATTCCAATTGACTCACAAAACGAAGGGCTCGGTCCAGCACGTCGTCGCTACTATTCACCAGCTTACGAAGCTTGGCTACCTTACCAGAATCGGCAATTGCCACTAAGTCATCTATCTGCTCGGGCTTTTCGAATAGGCGCATTGCCTGTTTGCTATTACCGCTATTAGCCACCGTTAACGTGAACCAATGGGTTGTCAGCCGTTCACTGAACTTACCAAGGTATTCGCCTGCCAATATGGTATTCTGCGTCGAAGCCCGACACCAGCCAATCAGGTTTAGCAACGCCTTGGTGTGTTGCTTATACTCGTCTGCCCTTAGTAATTCGTCAGCTATCGAGGCGACGATGCTGCCCAAATCAGCGAACGTGTAGGGCTTAATTTCAAGGTCGATGCCTTTTGCCAGCAGTTTGGGTCGCCAGTCCTGCGTACCATCTAGCTCTTTGAGAATGTCGAGAAGCTCGTCATCCAACGGCAGCTCGCGGGTACCTGCGCGGTACAGGTCCTCGTAGGCGCACAGCCGCCCTTCCAGCTCTTGATTGGGCACGATGTTACCGTACTCCAAAAGGCTTTTGAAACGGCTGCCTTCCAAGAATTTCAGGTAGCGCCCCAGCCAATGCCGCGCTGCATCAGGGGACTCCATCCGCAGCTCGGCGGCTAGCCCGACCAGCGTTCCTGCCTTCTCGATGGTCTCGTTCAGGAGCATCGTCAGCAACTGAGTTGCTTTGTAGAAGTCGAAATACTGCAGGCTTTCAACTGTCTTCGGTCCCCCTTCAACGTGTAGTAAGTCCTGCACGAACTGAAAGAGCTGACTGCGCAACGTAGTATCGTCGGCGTTGGGCGAGGTTAACCGCAGCAGGTCAACCAGAATTTGCTGGGCATCGTCACGTTGTAAAAAGGCTGATTCGAGCGCATCGGTTTTGTGCTGCGGTTCTTTCAACTTGGTGTTGATTACTGTAGAAGCGTCACGTAGCGCCCGTTCTTGGTGCGTGTAGTTGGGTAGCTCGATGTCGCGGCGCAGCAGCTCATCGCGCCACGGTAAATCGAGCTGGTGTAGCACATCGAGAACGGGGGCGGGAATCAGTTCGTCGGGGCGCTCCACAAACAGCTTCTCATTAAGCAGCCTCAAATCCCCAAACTGGTTTGGCACAACGGGGAAAGCTCGGAGCAGACTCATCAGCTCGTGCTTGGCTAGATAGGCGTAAAGGGCATTCAGCCAGTCGATGCCCACCTTTTCGTCGCCGCCTGCTGCTATAACCATCGGTAACGCTGCCAGCGTCTTCTTCTCGCCGACGAGCTGCAATAGATGTTCAACCTTGAGAAATATCGTCTCCCCCCAGCTTTCCATTTCTTCTTCGACGCCCAACGCCTTGCTCCACATCGGCAGTAGGTCGCGGCGCGGTACGGCATCTTTGCCCAGAAAGTCTACGGCAAGCTCCCACAACGCCTCGTTGTCTTCTTGCTTAGCGTTGGCTTGTAGGCGCGGGATGCGTACTTGGCGCAGGGGTACGACTGTGCCGGCTTCGGCTTCCGTCTCGACAAGGAGCAGGTCGAGCAGCTCATGCCGCCAAGCAATTTGCAACTGCTCATACCACTTACGTGCATCGGCGTCCAGCCCGTCGCCCGGTACTTCGGGTACGCGGGTATTGACTAGCACGTAGCGGTTGCACACGTTTTGTTCAATCAGCCAACGCGTAAAATCGAGAGCTGCCGCTTGGGCGGCAACGAGCAGTGTACGGTTGCGCTGGATTTCCTTATCCTCGGTGGCGTTCAAGAATATACCGTCGCGGCGCTCGTTCGGGTAAAACTCCGAACTGTTCAGAGCAAAGGGAAAATGGAACCGCTCCGAACCAATCAGCGGAAAGTCACGGTACAGCACCGGTTGGTCAGGACGTGGCGGCACCAATGCGGGCGCCGTAAAGTTCGTCACTTCCGCCAGCAGACGCAGCTCGTCGGTTTCGTAGGCGTAGAAATGCCGCCGTGTAGGTTCCGCGCCGGGCGTATCGGCACTGCTCGTGATGGTGTAGCCCGTTATATTTCCGTGGTGCTGTACCGGTTCCACGTCGAACGTGATTGTAGTGCCGTCGAGCTGCTTTACCTGCACCAATTTGATTTTCTGCCTCGGGATGTTGAGCAGGGCGCTGGGCAGCGTTAAAATGAGGTCGGCAATGCCCGCTACAGCGGCTTCTTTGTTTTCGGGCGTTAGCAGCTCGTAGCTGAACTCCGTGTCGAAATCGGTTTCATGGCGCCGCTCTTCGTACTCAGGTTGAGGAGGAAAGGCATCGTCGTTGTCTTCGAGGCGTAGCACTTCCAACGATGTGGCGCGGATGCTTTCCAGCAGGGCTTCGGCGGTGTCGCCCGAGCGGTCGAGGAGCAGACTGAACCGGCGGTATCCCCTCCCCTCGCAATCCACGATGCCCGTTACATTGATTGTAGTGGCAAGCAGGTGGGTGCTAATGAAGCCCGTACCCCATTTGCCGGTTTGTTCTTCGTCACTGCTGTCCGACAATTTCGAGCTGACCTGCTGAATCAGGCATGTCAGGTTATCGATGCTGAACGGGTTGCCGTTATGGCGAAACCGTAGGTGTGTGGGCATGTGCTCTACCACCACGCTCACGCGCTCAAACCGGTTGCGCACGTCCTTAGCGTTTTGCAGCAGCTCCCACACCCAGCGCCGGTTCGACAACTTTTTGTTCTGCCGCAGTTCCTTTAACGTCCGAAAAATATCCCGTGCCGACAACATATAATTGTTGCGGTTCATGCTTTTCTGCACGGCAGATTCTTGCGCAAGAAAATCACTATTCATAATACTATAAATCAAAAAAGCAGAAGGATTGAAGAGAAAATTTTGAGAGATGAATACCCAATACCAGTTAATAAAATAACTATTAGCAGCTTGAGTTATGGTAGAGGCTTCCATCTGTGTGCACCAGTAATATTTGACTGACATCCAAAGCCATTCTGTGGCTTTTCGGATGTTTCGACTGTGATATTACAAAGCGTACATTGATACTTGAATTTTCCTGACTCCCCAAGGAGCGCCAAACATGCAAGATACCTTGAGGACAATCAAGTCGAGATAGCGCCGTATTCTTTATGCCTATTTTCCACAAAAAGAGCAGTTTCATAATTTCACAAGTTCTTGACTAACTTCTGAGCTTTAAATATAGAGCAGTAAATGAGTTAAGAGTATTACGCCATTTATGTCTTCCATGTACAGCTGAGCGAAGTATAGCGTGTTGGGAGTTTCATATCTAGGTCTCGCGCATCGCGAAGCAGTTCTATCGCTTCATTGAACGAATTTATAACGAGGTAGCAGGACTACTACACGGTGCTAAAAAAGTCGTTCTCGAGACACCTTTAGAAAAGTTCAAACAAACTCATACCTATTCAAGATTAAATGCCATAAAGTGATTATTTAATGATATATTCCGGTTTATTGGAAAAATATTTTTAAAGTAATTAATTATTAATCTCACAATTGGAGACAATCCTCCTGTCACCATAGAATTATAAGGTGAAGAACCTAATACCATACCTGATATAGCACCAATAGAAATTCCTATAGCTGCTTGTTCCGCTGTATTTAATATTTCCTTAAGCACGGGAGATTTATGCAGTCTAGATTTGATACCTGAATCCAACTCTTTGAATTTCGATTTTGCAATATGCATAAATTCTCCGCCTTTATCAGAGTAAAGTAATTCTGTACTATACAATTGATTCAATATACTATGAGTAAACTCTCTCCATATATGAAACGCTTCTTCTCCTTCCCTAATATGTTTTATATCTTCAATACTTACGGCATTTATTCTTATTCCACTTATTTGCCCAACAACACTACTCATAAAAGGCTGAATAACATCCGCTGAAACAAATGACTTTTCTGCCATCCGCAAAATTCCCGCATACACTCCAATGTATTCTTTGCTTGGAAAGTATAAATCAATATTATATCCCAACCTACTTACAAGGTCTAAGTCTTTTAAAATAGTATGAGATTTAAATTCAATATCCTTTTCAGGCAACAACACGTACTCGTTTAACAATAAAATTTCTTCCTCATTTAAAATATATTGACTGTCATCCATAACACCAACTTTATTATAAGCAAAAGGCACTATATAATTTCTTTCTATAAGAGGCTTCATTTGCGCATACTCATTTAAAAGGAATTTTATTGCTGGAATGCGAGCGTTGGAGTACTTCGATGGAGCATAAGCAAAATAATCAGTTAAGTAGATGAGCGGGTCTTCAAATGAAATAGAGTGCGAGTACAACAAGTGCTTTTTGCATATATCGATGAGAGGAGAGCTGGTTGGCGCGTTGAAGTTATAATTAAGTGCGTTATCAAAATGACCTCGCACATACCATTGTATATCGTTTCCTATACCGTAGTGTGGTGATAGAAACGGTCGGACAGTATTAGAAGGCTTTTCAGGAAAATCGTAAGAAGAATAATAGTTATTTAGATTATGGCTTAATTCTCTAAGCATTGTGTGGGTTAACTCTACTTTGCTCAAATTTAATGTCGTAAGCTCGAATCCTAATGAGGTTTCAACAGTCTGCAAAAAATTCATGATTGTTTTCTAAGCGTAAATTACGACCTATTTTGAGTCAGAAAAACGACTATTAGTGCGAATCAATAATACAGCAATCACACTCTTATTCCTCGTCCACCGTGTATTCAACCCCGTGTCGGTTTCCAGAGTAATAGTGCCGTCCCCGTTGTGAGTCTGGTCAGTAATGTGGGAGTGGTCTATCCAGCCGCCGTTCTCGAAGTTGATGCGCTCCACGTTGTCGTTCGCATCGTGCTTTACGTCGAGCGTGTAGTCACTGACAGTACCCCTGTTGGGGCTATAGTAATGAACATTCCCACTGCCTGACTCATCATCGTCGCTCTCCTCATCATCGGAGTCATTGTACGCTGTGCTGGCGCTGGTCTCCTTATAGTCTGAGTCATCCGAACCGCTACTGTCGCAGCCTGTGAGGGCAATACAACATAGTAGGACAAGAGCACAGGGTAGTAATTTTAGCATAAGGGGGGGGAGAAAAGTGATTCGTGGCTCGCAGCTACAGGGAAAGTACATATTAAAGGCATTAGACGTTGAGTCCTTGTCAAACGGCAACACGTAACGTCTAAAGTTTATACTTTTTTGTAATTATCGACTGAGTCTCTACCTTATAAGTCTTACTTGCGTTGGCAAGTACATCACCTTGTGTCATCTTTCGCGACACACCCTTCCAGCAACTTCGCATTCCTGTGTGACCGTTTCTACGCACGCTGCAATCTAAGCCATGAAGTTCAATATTATCTCCTCAAAACTCCATTGAAGAAGTAACTGCTGATATTTCAATCTTTCGCTTTTTCACACATCAAGTATATGAAAAAACTTAAAATTGAAACGTTTAAAATATGGTTGTTATTGAAGCAAAGAGCTATTATAATAACCACATTAATTGCAGCGATAGCAGCGCTCATAGGCGATATTAAAACAGTTGTTGAACCACTGTCATCACTTTTTAACAACAAAATTAGTGTGAAAGGCATTGTCATAAACAGTGACAATACCCCCACTGAAAATGCCCGAATATTATTACTGCTTTATAGAAATAATAAAACAGATAGCTTAAATACTTTTTCTAATAAAGAAGGATTATTTTCATTTAATGATATACCATACAAGAATTTAGACAGTATTGAAACAAAAGTATTCTGGAGATACAAAACAGCATTTTACAAAAGAAAATTTGATAATAATATTAATGAAAATCAATTCACTATTAAATTACCGAATAAAATAAATAACACAAGAGCTAATCCATTGTCTTTTTCTTACTATAATCTAAAAGGATTAAGTTTAGATTTTCTACTAGAAGGAAAAATTGAACCTGCGTGGGAAGGCAATTTATCAAAAAATCCATATATTATTAAAAATAATGTTTTTAATACTTTAGACACGATAAGAACCAAGTTTCATGTCCTTTCAACAGATACACTCTATCATGAATTATATACAGACTTGGAAGTCAATGGGGAGCAAGAAAGAGTAAACGTGAGTAAACGACCAAAACTATACACAGTTGGCACACATGATTTTTCTGAAGACTCATTCCCCGGATATGATTATTATCCTTCTGCAGACTTCCAAATAGAAGAAAGTGAGGCTCTTCATTTCATAAATGAAAGCATGAAAGACAAGCTAAAAAAAGATTACCATATTTCACATAGTTGGTTTCTCACTAAATCTCAACTTACCAAGTTAAGAGAGTTGGAACTTAAAAGCAATACTAATACAACTAATCTAACCAACGATAATTCATACCTTAACAATACGAATAAATTACTAGACTTTTTGATTTTTATTACAAAAGACAATTATCCAAATAAGTTCATCAAAGCAAAAATTGCTTCTCAGGGAGATGAATGCGCTGATTTAGGATGGACAGTTACCATAGTCCCTCCTTATCTTTCGCTAAAAGCTGCTTTATTAGAAAACAGAACTAAAAACGACTTATATATTGGAGAATTCTTTTTAAGAAATAATAACACCAATAGACTAAGAAAAGAAAACACAAGCCTAGATTCTACCTACAAATTAGTCAATATTGAATACCCTTCAATAGGTGTATTAAAGCCAAACGAAGCAATTATAATTCCGTTAAAATTAATATTAACAACAGCACTCAAAGAAGAATTTAGTTTTGGAACTTCTTTATCAATCGAATCCATAATTATCAATGACGATGTATACGCTGTCAGAAAAGAAAGTACACAAAACCTAGTAATCAGAAATGGTCCCATAGAAAGTGGAAGTTGCCCATATATATATACTTTTTCTAAAAAAAATAATACTTGGCTGTTAGAAGACCACATACTGTATGGCTACGATGCCAAAGAGAAAGAAAAAGAGCACATACTTAAATTGAAGCGGTTTAATGGGCAACTTCAAATTCGTGAAAATGACCCTGAAACGTCATTCATAGACTATATATATGTTAAGCAAGTTTTACCCAATGGCAGAACAAAAATCCTCAAACCTAAAAACCTTAAAATCAACAAAAAAGACAAAAATTATTTAATACTTAATAAAGGCGACAACATTTTGATTGATTTTTCAAAAACAGAATTAGATAATGGCACATTTTTCATAATATCACACGGATATTACATTAAATACAAGTAACATGTGGTTTTTATTTCTAAAAACTACGTGAAAGTAGAATAACCGAATAGATGAAGGACAATAGTGGCTCCGGTAAAACCTGAGACTGTTGTAAAATTACTCTGCAGTAGTATCACCCTAATTGCACTACTAAGGAGCCGCTACACCCTGTTGGGAACACCCCGGTCGCGATGGTAAGACAACGCGTACTGCGGAATTCGTAGGCTGGTTCGCGTTCGGGGCGGCACCGCTGGGATTGCCCAGTGTCAAATGCTCGTCACGGCTAGCTGTCGGGGTGCCCTGCGCGGGAGCAGGAGTCTCCTTGGGGGAGCACGCCACCAGCGAAGCAGTGAGCCAAATGCCCGCAACAACACGGTACGCAAAACGACAGGTACTCATTTGCTAAAGCAATGTTAACGGTTCAAAGGTAGCTTCTTCGTGCCTTAAAAACGGGAAACGTAGCGGGCGTTCGACACGTCCTCGATAAATTCGATGGCGCGTTGCGCGAGGCGAGAAGCAAAGCCGGATGAGTTTGTTAACCCCGCGAACCGCAGCGCCGCATCCTCATGCATGACCCGGCTCAGCCTTGTCGACTTGCCATAATTCTCATAAGCGGTGATGAAGTGCGGCTCTGCATGGCGGAGGCGCTCCCCCGAAGGAACGCGGTCGCGCTTGACACGTTGGTTGAAGTTCCGGTCCACAGGCAGCAGGTTCCACAGCTCGTTGATGGGGTACACGACTAGAGGAAGCAGGGGGTCGAGGTCGTAGTGGTGCGGGTAGGTTAGGCGTTTCTGCGTCCACGGGCAGGTGAAGGATACCCGCTCGTGCAGGAGAATGTCCACTTGGTTGCGCTCTCATGACAACGGACGGCGGTTGTCGGGGCGGGCAGTGGGCAGGAAGTAAACTGCCCCCCGGGTGACCGGGCGGGTAGGTTCCTGCACAACGCCCTTGGTGAAGAGGCTCCATTCGTGCAGGCACAGGGCTTCGATGTAGAGGGAGAGCCGGTGGAAGGTGTGCCACAAAGTGGCAGCTACTACCACGCAAACGTCCTCAAAGCGGGTACCGAGAAGAGGCAGCACCGAGGCGGGCAAGCGGTCAAGACGGTCTGGCTTGGGAAACACTGACCACTGTTGCTCGCCCGCATACTGAATGGGCTTATTTACTGCCGCTGCAATGGCGGCTATGGTTCGGTCGTAGGTTTGTCGGAGCGTGTTCGAGTAAGTTGCCCGCCGCCGAGGCGTACGCATCTCGGCAAATAGGAAAAAGCCATCTGACGGTTCGCTCCCGGTCAATACGGCAACCTCCCACTCGGCGCGAAGTTGCGTCAACTCGGGACGAAAGTTTACGTCATTACGGAGTATACCGTCCCGCATGGCGCGGGCACCTTACCTTAGTAGACGGGCTGGTGCAGGTCCATGAATGCCCAGTAATACGCCGCCCACAGCTCCGCAATGCGCACGAGAGGCACGGCAACATCTTGGTTGGACTGCGCCAAACCGGGATACGACAGCACCAAGTCATTTAGGGCACGCAGCAATGCGACTTTGTAGCTCGTGGTCTTGGTGTCGTGTTTAAGAATGGTAGCAATGACTTGCTCCCCAGAGTTGGACGCCATGTTTGGTGTGACCTAGGATTTATTTCGGGCATGCTCAATCATGGATTTTAACTCATCTATTGACAACAACCTGTCTCGCTGACGATGGACAATACAATGGCAGTTCGCACATAACACTGTAAGGTCAGTGTAGAGATTTACTAATCTGCGGTCCTCAAATCCAGCCAATGGATTGAGATGATGAACATGGATATATTCCGCAGCATACTCGCCATAGAACGCTTCGAAGTTAAACGTACAGGCAATGCATGTTAAGCCGTGGATTTGAATGGCGCGTTCTCGTAATGACCGGTCCCGCTCTATCCGGTTCGTAATGACGCGGGTACGTCCTCCCTCTAATCCAAAGGCGAAGGCTTCTGCGGCAACGTTGGGAGACTGCTCATAATCGTGCAAAACGGGGTTAAAAGAAGCCCCTGCATGCTGCAATATACTCTCAATAACGGGACTGCTAACCGCTCTCACACCCTTCTGCCAATAACTCCACCGGGCGTTCCCCGGTGTGAAATCATTTAGCTGAGGCACCGGCTCGAAGTACTCTCCGGGCGCTTTAAGTACTGGGACAGCTCTTTGGAAGGGGCTGTATTCAGAAAAAGTGCACGAGTAATTTCCCTTTGGGACTTGTGGTGGTATAACCTCATCTACAACTCCAAAGGCAAAGTAGTGAGCGGCATTAGTAAGGGGGGACACCCGCGGCGTATTAATGCCTGAACGCCGCTTGCCTGTGTAGAAAACCACATGGGTTCGAGGCTGCAGAAGTTCTACCGCATCCTTCAAGCGGTATTCATAAGATATACCGGGTTTATCCTCGAATTCAGAATCGTCATTGATTACGATGACTGCTGGCATAGTCTGATTTGTAGTAAAGTGGAGGTAATAAATTACTTGATAAGAGACCTTGTTTTCTCAAGCTCAACCTGCTCCACTTTATCCAAAAAGTTGTCCAGCTTAAGCCCAATTTTTGTAAGCTCGCGAGTCAAAAGCTGCTTTAGCTTTTCTGATTCGGCGGAAAGTAACGAGCTCTTCTTCAACAGCATCGAGAAGTCTCCCTGCATCAAGAGTGTCGCGAATTCGCCTGCTGATATTGGATGTTCCTTCACCATCTTCGCTCTCAACAGCTTTAACTGAGTCTCTTCCAGCTCGCTCAAAGTCTGCTCGCATTCCTGCTTCACGCTCAGCAGTTTCTTGTCGCAATTGCTCTTCAGCAAGCTCAAATTCTTTTCGAGTTCCCTCCTGAAGTTGTTTAAAGTGCTCTGGTAGTCCCGCTCTGCGCCGCTTAAGTCCGTCCACAACCTCCCGCTCTCTTCGCGCTGCGCTTTCAAGTCCGCCTTGCTCTGCGATAAAAGCTTGTTCCAGTTGCTCTGCTTCTGTAACAATTCCCGCTTCGCGCTCTTCAAGCGTGCCTCCACCTGTTCCAGATTGAGCCAAGTCTCCTGTAATTCGGTCAATCTCTGCTTGGCAGTTTGGTCGGTAATCTCTTTGTGCTGTTGTAATACTTTTTCTTTTTCCAAGATATCGCTCTTCCAAGTCGCGACTTTCTCTTTTAAGCTTGCGCTCTTCTTCTGCAACGCCTTCTTGCTCTCTAGCAAGTCGCTCTTGCTCCGGTCTAAACCGAGCTGAAATTGCTCGGACGTGCTCAGCCTGAACTGTTCGCACTTCTCCTCCAACTCGTTCTGCATTCTCCGCAACTCGGCGGATTTCTCCAATAATTGCTGCTTGAGCGGCTCTATACTGCTCTGAACCCACGCACTTTCCAATTGCGCGTATAACATTTCCAAGCTGCGACGCTCGGCAAGCGTAAGATTCTTCTGACTTAAGAAGCTGTCTTTGGAATTCATCAAGAGGTGGTACTCTCTCTCCACCTCCCTCGGAAAGTTGTAGGTACTTGGCTTGTTCTTGCTCATTGTTATATAGCCACTTTGCGCGAATTGACTGATAAAAAGCGTTTTCGATTTCAGCGGGAGAATCTTTAGGTATGGATACTTGCACGGTGTCAATGCCAAGGCGCCATATTTTGACTAGCTTCTCCTTGTCTACTTTATGTGTGGCGACTACTTCAATCAGCAAGATGGGCTTGCCCTCGGCGTTGAAGAACGCTACGTCCGGTTGTATTAATAAATGCCGTCCGGTAGACTCGCCAAGGTCAATATTGCGCCCCCATTTGACTTCCCCGGCTTCATTTTCGAAGAACGGTAACTCTATTTCGACCCGCGCAGCATGTATTGTGTAAGCTGTTCGAATGAGACGAGGATGCCCTCCCACCCCATTGGATGGGTACTTATATACTGCGGGCACACGTATTTGACGAATCCGTTGCAGCGTTTCTTTAGCAAGTATGTGCCGGTGTGTTTCATCCGAGAATGTACACTTACCCTTCAGTTCGATGTCTTTAGGGTCATGAGCGAAATGATGCGCATACTTTTCCCCCTTCTTAGCCTGCATCTCTCGCCTGCACCCCATACAGTAGTAGCCCCTACGCCCGCTCTCAACCTCAGAGATGTGCTTGACTACATCTTTGATGTCATAGGCGTAGACATTGTTTTCGTGTGTAAGAAATTCCATGTGCAACCGGACAGATGATAGAGGGCTGTGAATTTACGGGTTCGCCGCCGAGTTTAAAATTACTTTGTGCGCTTCGCAGCCACGTTTATTACTGAGTTTAACAGCTTGTATGACCACACAGAAAAGTGCAAAATCTAAAGCAGACCCGTCTGTATCAAATAACGCGATAGTGGCTAAGGCGTGTATCAAATTTTCGCCTCTTTTTTGATACAAAGCACTATTATTACTCTAAAAACTTCATTTCGCCGCTCCTAATGAGGTTTCATTAACCTTTTTCGACTTCGCCTATAAAGCCAACGACCGAAACGTACGCTTGCTGCGCCGTCATTACGCCGAGGGCAAGTACCAGGGGAGCGGCCGGGGGCTTATCCTACTGGTGCTTGCGGTGCTGTTGGCCCTGGGAGGCTTGGTAGTTTGGGGGGTGTGGGAATTGGGCACCACTATCTGGCACTACTTCGCCCAGCACCCCTGGCAGTAGAGCCAGGCCGTGGCAAGGCAGCGCAGTTGGCTTGGCCCGCGTAATACTCGCGGCCCAGCCTTACCTTTGCGGCGTGAAAATGCTTCGATACCTGCCATTGCTTCTGCTATTTTCTTCGTGCTTGTCTTTACAAAGTGATGAGCAGAAGGCCGAAGCCGCCGAAAAAGCCGTGCTGGCCCGCCACGATGAACTCATGGCCCAAATGGATCAGCTCTACGACCTGCGTCAGCAACTACAGAAAACGGCTCCGGCAGATACCGTTATGGCGGGCCGCCAGCGCCGCGCACTACTGGCCGCCGACGCCGGAATGATGACCTGGATGCATCAGTACCACCGGCCGGCCGACACCACGAAGGTGGAGCGCCGGCTGACGTATTACGCCCAGCAGCAGCACTATATTGACTCCGTAGGCCACCTGTTTCGAACTAGTATCGACTCGGCACGCTTGTTACTAAAAACAGGTAGCCGCTAATTTTATTTCTTCATGAACATTCCGTTTCTGCGTAGCGTAGGCCATCTCCTCTTGTGCATGGTAGTAATAGCCAGCGCAGGCCTCACGCTCCCAGGTTGCACCCAAAAACCTACCCAGGAAACTCACCTGCCCTACTTAGGCGAACCAGAACTAGTAGCTAGCACTGCCGGAGCCGCGCCTGATACTGTTCCGTATACCGTTCCCTCGTTCACCCTCACCAACCAAGACCGGCAGACCATTACCAACCAAACCTTTGCTGGTAAAGTCTACGTCACCGATTTCTTCTTTGCCACCTGCCCCAGCATCTGCCCCAAAATGCAGAGCGAACTGTTGCGCGTATATGAGCAGTTTAAAGGCAACCCTAATGTGCTGTTCCTGAGCCACACCATCGACCCGGCCCACGACTCGATTCCGGTGTTGCGCGACTACGCGGAGCGGCTGGGTATCAAGGATGCGTCGCGGTGGCATTTTGCTACGGCTCCTCACGACACCATTTTTGCCCTGGCCCGGGCTTACATGACGGCTGCTCAGGTGGATAAAGGTGTTGTAGGGGGCTATGCTCATAGTGGCACGTTTGCTCTCATCGACTCCCACCGCCGCATCCGAGGCCTGTATGATGGCATGGAAAAGACGGAGGTTGATCGACTGATTAAAGAGCTGCCCGAGTTGCTGAAGGAAGAAGCTAACGCCCGCGCTACGGCCGCCAAATGAGCTACCGGCGGCCTGCACTTCCCAAATCTGGTGCCGTAGCCATGGTGCTAGGCCTGGCTGTTGCCCTGGGCCTGAACGGGTGCTTTACCGAGCGTCGCAATGAAGGAGCCCAACTCTACGCCTCGCACTGTGCCAATTGCCACGGCGAGCAGGGCCAAGGCCTCAAACGCCTGATTCCGCCCGTTGCGGCCTCCGACTACGTGGCGCAGCACCGCGCCGATTTGCCGTGCCTGATCCGGAAGGGCATGCGAGGCGTGGTAGTAGTAAACGGGGTGGAGTACAACCAAGTAATGCCGGGCCACGACGACCTGACGGATTCCCAGATTGCCAACTTGCTCAACTTTGTGCAGCAAAATTGGGGCAATAAAAATCAGGCTTACACTATCCACGAGGCCTCTGAGTTGTTAGGCCACTGTAACGGCAGCGACGGGCAATAACCCTAGCGTTGAGGATGCTTATGGATAACCTATAGTCCGCAAGCTAGGCCTATTACCATCCTAGGCGCTTTGACAGTGCGAGCATTTCGGCTAACGTGCAGGCCTAGATAAATGGAGAGTCATGGCTAGCCAGCAACTCGGGAACTGCTTATAGCAGCCTACGGTTTTTTATTTGCTTTTAAGAGGGATGATCTGTGTGCTTTGGGCGTGCATCTTCCCATATTCCTCCTTAGCTTGCAGCTTCATCTGTTTGTTTTGTTATGGGTCTATTTGACTTTCTAAAGAAGAAACCGGAGGATATTACTCCGGCGCCTGCTTCTACTTCCACCCCCGCTGCTTCGCCCTCTCCGAGCGCGGCTGATGCACCTTCTGGCCCACGTTACAAGGGCTCGAATTATCAGATGCCCACCCCTCCCGCCCCGGCTCCCATGCCCCAGATTCCGCCGGCGCCCCCCATTCCAATTCCTCAGACTCCCGATCTGGCCGCCTTTGAGCCTCGTAATATTTTAGAGCAGTTGCTGCTGCAGGCCGCTACTGATCCGGCTTTCCGTAGCCCCTTCTACCAGGCGTTGTTGGGCGAAGAAGTAGTAGTAGTTATGGCGCCTAAAGAAGATCAGGAGCCAGGCGAGATTACCCCTACTGAAGGCATGGAGATTCAGCTCCAGGTTTTGCACGACGGTAAAATTCCGGTTTTCACCTCGGCAGAACGCATTTACGAGAGTGGCGCAGTACCCGCCGACTCAGTAACCTATATGCGCCTGCGCGGCCACGATTTCTTCTCGATGGTGCAGGGGGCGGAGTGTGCCCTTAACCCATTCTCGCCAGTGGGTAAGCTTCTGGCCGTTGAAGAAATTCAGGCCCTGCTAGCTGGTCAGCTGTTCGAGGCTCCCAATCCACAGGACGTTCAGGTAGCACTGCATCAGCCAGCCGAGGAACCAGTGGCCCTGAAAGAGGCATTGCGCGAATACGCTGCTGGCCAAGACCACATTCACGCCATTTACATGGCGGAGATGCAAATGCAGCACAACCCCGAAGAGCGTCGTCTGCTGCTGGCTTTCCACACCGACCAGCAAGACCCTGCTTTCCTACAGGATTTGGGACCGGTTATTCAGAATAACATTGGTGAAGCTCAGTTTGTGGACCTAATGCTGGTTGACCCCACTTCGGAAGAGCCGCTCGTACAGTACTTGCTCACGACCGAGCCCGTGTACCAGCGCGCGTAGCTTTCTGCTACTAGCCTACTGCAAAGCCCAGCGCTACAGCGCTGGGCTTTGCTATTTTCTAGAGGCTTAATAATCAGCTCCTACTGGCTAGCTACGGCCTGCTGGCGGGCTAACACTCGCCGCAATATGGGGCGCAGTAAAAAGTATATCAGCGCTCCTACCGGCACTGCGGCTAGCGCCCACAGAAACAAAGCACCCGCAAATGCCTTCCATAGAACTTGTAAGGCGGCAACCCAATCGTGGGAGAATTGCAGCTGCAGCTGAGCTAGCGTGAGGGCTCCCTGAGCCGTAGCGCCCATCAGCTGGCTACCCCAATGCAGCAATGGAATGAGCAACAACAGCTGAACCGGGCTCCAGAGGTGCGCAATCAGCAGCGTGGCTGCCACATTCAGGCGCAGCCGTATGGCAATAAATGTTGACAGCAGTGTAGTAATTCCCAGCACGGGCACCAGCCCCAGCACGGTTCCTAGCGCTACGGTTAGCGCCAGTTGGTGCGGCGTAAGGCCTTGCCGCAGTAAGTCCCGCAAGGGATTGATTAGGCGGCGTACCCACCCAGTTGGAGGCGGAGTATCAGAAGGCGAAATGGGCGGTTGAGTCACAAGGAAAGTTTAGCAGGAACGGCACATAATCCAGCGGCAGCGTCTTACCTTCGTACACCGCCCTAAGCTGGCTTCGCGCCAAGAGTAGTACGCGCCTCCAATGACAAAAGTACATGACTCGGCGCACCACCGCCGCAATGCCTGGACCGATTTCCTGATTTTGCTGCGGCGGGCAGCACGTGAGTTCAGTGCCAACGACCCACTTCGGTTGGGAGCCGCTACGGCTTTTTTCACCACGTTTGCCCTGCCTCCAATCCTGATTATTCTTATTCAGATCATTGGGTCACTGTATTCCACCTCGGCAGTGCGCATGCTACTGCTCACCAAGCTGGCCCACTTGCTTGGTGCATCGGCCGCTGGCTTAGTGGAGCAGATTCTGCAGAACGTTACCAATGTGGAGCGAAACCGCTGGGTTACCTGGCTGGGCTTTGCCTTCTTGCTGTTCATTGCCACCACTCTCTTCGGGGTTATTCAAAATTCACTGAATCAGCTTTGGCAAATCCGGACGCGGCGCAGCACCGGCCGTTTTGCTAAAATTGTGAAGGAGCGCGCCCGGTCGCTAGGCCTGCTTTTCGCCACCATGATCTTATCGGTGCTGGCATTTGCATTTGACGCGGCCCTGGCCGTTTTCGGCGACTTCATCCGCGACTTCGACGCCACCTTTGTTTACTACCTCTTCCAGATCATCAATCAGCTTTCCTCCCTGCTGATTCTAGCGGCATGGTTCGGCATTACATTTCGCAACCTGAGTAGTGCCAAGGTACCGCCCCGAGCGGTACTGCGCGGAGCCATACTCACGGCTATTTTGATTGACCTGGGCGAGAATATATTGGGCTTTTTGCTGGTGCCGCGTAATCTGGGGCCTATTTACGGGCCCGCCTCTAGCATGGTACTTGTGCTCTTGTTTGTGTTCTATTCAGCCATGATCTTCTACTTTGGCGCCTGCTTCACAAAAGCCTATGCCCATTATGTAGGCATGGATATCCGGCCCAAGAAATCAGCCATTCGCTACCGGCTGGTAGACGTAGAGGAGTAGCACATAGGTACTAGCCGAAGAGTGCTCCCTACCTGGCCTAGTATGAGCAGGTTGTACGGCGCAGCGTCGGTTTCGCATTGCATGCTCGATCAGCAAAACGCCCTATTCCTCATTCCCGCCTGCCAATGCGCTACCTTTGCTGGAAATATATTGCTGTATGACTTCAACTTCTCCCTCCTTCGCCGACCTAGGCCTCTCTCCTGCTCTTCTGCAAGCCCTTGAAGAGTTGGCTTTTGCGGCTCCTACTCCCGTACAGGAGCAGGTGATTCCAATGGCACTGGCCGGACAGGATGTGGTAGGCCAGGCCCCAACCGGCTCGGGCAAAACGGCCGCGTATGGCCTTTCGGTGCTGCATCAGATAGACGTGAAGCTGGATGCTGTGCAAATCATTGTGCTGGTTCCGGCGCGGGAGCTAGCCCTGCAGGTGCGCGATGCCCTCAAGAAACTAGGCAAATTTCTGCCCAACCTGCGCGTAGCAGCCTTCTACGGCGGCCATGCTTTCCACGATGAAACGGCTTCTCTGCAGCAGGCGCCGCATATTGTTGTTGCCACCCCAGGGCGGTTGCTCGACCACTTTGAGCGGCGCAGCATCATTCCCAATCAATTGAAAGTGCTCATCCTGGATGAGGCTGACAAGCTGCTGGAACTGGGCTTTCAGGATGAATTGGTAGAAATCATCAAGCGCCTACCTCGCCGCCGGCAGACTCTGCTATTCTCGGCTACTATGTCGGATAAGGTGCTGGAGTTGATCCGCAAAAACCTCACGCGCCCCCGGGTGGTGAATGCCGGGGAGGATACCGATGAGCTTCCCGAGAACCTTACGCTGCTAGGCCACTACGGGACAGTAGAGAAGAAGCCCGCCGCGCTCCTGCACTTGCTGCAGCAGCCCGAAACCGGCCGCGCCTTGGTATTCTGTAACACGCGCGAGCGGTGCTCCGAGCTGACGCGTTTTTTGCAGGGCCGAGGGGTAGCGGCGGAAGTATTACACGGTAAAATGCCCCAGCCCGAGCGCGACAAGGCCCTGATGAAGCTGCGCAACGGCTCAAGCCAAGTGCTGGTAGCTACCGACGTGGCCGCTCGTGGTATCGACGTTACCGCCCTCGACACGGTAGTGCAGTTTGATGCCCCCGATAAAGCTGATGCTTTCCAGCACCGAGCAGGTCGCACTGCGCGGGCTGGCGCCGAAGGAACAGCCCACATCCTAGTCACCGACAAGGAAATGGCTCAGGTGAAGAAGTGGCCGGTAGCCGCTGGTATTCAGTGGAAGCCCCTCCATGCGCCTAAGCTCCCCCCAGCCGCCCCAAAAACGCCGCGTCCCGAGAACGTGACGCTGCACGTTTCCGCGGGCCGCAAAGACAAGGTCAGTGCCCACGACTTGGTAGGTACGTTTGTGGCGCAAGGTGGCCTAGAGCGTTCTGAGGTTGGCCACATTGAAGTGTTTGACCACTACAGCTACGTGGCTGTTCCTCGCCCCCAGGCTAAAGATATTGCCGAACGCGTTACAGGCGCCAAAATCAAAGGCCGCAAAATACGGGTCTCCCTAGTGGAGTAACCGCCTGCCGGTCGTTGCGACTGCTTGGCCCCTGTCAAATCTGGTATTGCACTAGGTTTGGCAGGGGCTTTTTGTTGGACACCGTTGGAAGATGAGCAGCTTATTGATTAGCTAGTACGCACTGTTAGAATAGCGCATCTGCGTCTATGCGTAAGGACGGTATTTGAACCTGAATGACTGTGCTAAGTAGTAGCCTCGCATCAGGGAGGCGGAAGCAGTAAAAATCCATTGTTTCTTATCTGCTAGGCCTAGCTTCCGCTACTGTTGGGTTTTGGGGCATCTTGTCTGCCTGTTGATTAAGAGCGTGTGCTGTAAGTGTATAGCCGCCAAGATATAGGCGTTTCTGTTATGTGTGGCTGCTTTTTTGCTCTCTTTAGTGCTGATATATTTGGGTTAACGGCTGAGTTGATTCGCCTAGCAGTTCTGTGAATTAGCTTATCATAGGATCTACCGCAATTCCCTGCAGGGCTCTGTAATACTATGTCATGCCTGCTCATTACAGCTCTCGCCTGATGGTTGGCTTGCGCCCTATTACGCGCCAAGTCAGTTCCCTTACTCTCTAATAGCTGAGCAGGTAACAGCCTCGCATTTGTGTTGAAAATCACCCTTCATTTTTGAACAGAAGACTAGGAGCACAACACATATACTCCTGAGCTAAGAATACTTACTAGGATTCCCAGATCTCTCATTTATCCCCATGCCCAGAACACTTCTGGCCGCCATGTTCATGGCCACCCTTACCACTGCTACGGCTCAAAAGGCCTCCTCTTCTAAGCCAAAGCCTACCACACCAGTTACGGCGTATTCGGCGGCGGGCAAGCAGGTGCAGGTGTACACCACCGCCGACAATTCGCAGTTGCGCCTCTCGGCCACCGACAAGCTCCGCTTCTCGGCCCAACCCCAGCCGCTGGAAACCCAGCCCACCGTGTTCGTGGACCCCACCCACGCCTTCCAGACCCTGCTGGGCATTGGCGGGGCCCTCACCGATGCTGCCGCCGAAACCTTCGCCAAGCTGCCCAAGGCCCAGCAGCAGGAGTTTCTGCGCGCCTACTACAGCCCCACCCAAGGCATCGGCTACACGCTGGGCCGCACCAACATCCACAGCACCGACTTCGGCACTGACAGCTACACCTACGTGGCCGAGGGCGACAAGACGCTCAAGTCCTTCAGTGTCAAGCACGACGAGCAGTACCGGATTCCGCTCATCAAGCAGGCGATGGCGGCCGCCGGTGGTAAGCTGACGATGTACGTGAGCCCTTGGAGCCCCCCGGCCTGGATGAAGGACACCAAGACCATGCTCAAGGGCGGCAAGCTGCTGCCCGAGTACCGCCAGGTCTGGGCCGACTATTACGTCAAGTTCATCCGGGAATATGAGCGGCAGGGCATTCCGATCTGGGGCCTGACGGTGCAGAACGAGCCCATGGCCGTGCAGAAGTGGGAGTCGTGCGTGTTCACGGCCGAGGAGGAGCGCGACTTCGTCAAGGGCTACCTCGGCCCGACGCTCAAAAAGAGTGGCCTCGGCGGCAAGAAGCTCATCGGCTGGGACCACAACCGCGACCTGATCTACCAGCGCGCGGCCACGCTCTTTGATGACCCCGAAGCCAGCCAGTACTACTGGGGCCTGGGCTACCACTGGTACGAGACGTGGACCGGCTCGGGCATGCAGTTCGAGAACGTGCGCCGCGTGCACGAGACCTACCCCGACAAGCACCTGATCTTCACCGAGGGCTGCGTGGAGAAGTTTCAGTTCAGCGGTATTAATGACTGGGCCCTGGGCGAGCGGTACGGCTACTCGATGATCCATGACTTCAACGCCGGCACCGAGGCCTGGACCGACTGGAACATCCTGCTGGATGAGACGGGCGGGCCCAACCACGTGGGCAACTTCTGCTATGCCCCCATCCACGGCGACACGCGCACGGGCAAGCTCTTGTACACCAACAGCTACTATTACATCGGTCATTTCAGCAAGTTCATCCGGCCCGGCGCCCGGCGCGTGGCCACGGCCAGCAGCCGGGACGTGCTGCAGACCACGGCCTTCCGCAACCCGGACGGCAGCCTGGCCGTGGTGGTGATGAACCAAACGGACAAGGAGCAGCCCTTCCAGCTCTGGATCAAGGGCCAGGCCGCGCCAACCACTAGCCGCCCCCACTCCATCATGACCCTGCTCGTCAACTAGCGCCGCTAGGCCACTCGGACACTATATACTCCGGCCTGGCTGGTTTTCACACGCATCATGTGAAAGCTAGCCAGGCCGGGGTGTTTTCAGCTTATCAGTCAAATTTTGTTGAATCTCCCCTAGATGGAGTGCTGTATTAGTGTAAGCCCTACAACGGAGCGTTCTAAATGCAGCTTTGGAAATTGCCTCATGAGGCTGTGCTCGTAGCTTCTTATAGTCTGCAGTAAGCACTAGCTAGCCTCTAGGCCACTATGCAAGAAGGGCCGGCATGTCCCCCTAATAGACAGCCGGCCCTTTATACTCCCGCTTTGGCTTCTAGCTTCCGCAGCGGGATACTTTTGCAATGGTGAAGGTGTTACGCTGGCAAGACGTGGCTATGGTAGCCGGGGGTTGCCTGAGAACAAAAAGAAAGACCTGATGCGCCCAGTAACCGGACCTGGCATGTATGGCCAGGCCCGGCCCACTAGGGCCAGAAAGCTAATCCCCAAAAGCTTTCTGGCAAGGCACCTCATCCCACTCGGCATTGCCGGACCGAGCCCCGGTATTATTTGTACTGATAGAAGCGCACGTAATCAACCTGCATTTGCTGCGGGAAGGAAGCCGTCCCATCAGGATTGCCATCAAAATTGCCCCCCACGGCCACGTTCAGAATCACGAAGAAAGGATTGTTGAACGGGTAAGGACTGGCGTCACTGTCTGTGAAACGGTAGTACTCGCGTCCATCCAGGTAAAAGCGAATCAGGTTTTTGCTCCGCACCACACTGAACACGTGGAAATCATTGGAGAGGTCGTAGGACAGTTGCTCGGTGGTACCCTTGTAGATGTGGTTGGCGGAGCTAGTTCCAAAATGCATGGTCGAGAGCAGCTCCCGGGGCTTGCTACCGCGCAACTCCATGATGTCAATCTCGCCGCACACGGGCCAGTTGTTCTGGTCGATGTCGGAGCCCAGCATCCAGATGGCGGGCCACACGCCTTTGCCCTTAGGCACCTTGGCTCGCACATCTAACCTGCCAAACTGGAAGTTCTGCTTGCCCTTAGTGATAATGCGGCCCGAGGTGTACGCATTAGTACCGGCCTCTTTCTTGGCTCTGATAACAAGATTGCCGCCCTCCGTGAATACGTTTTCAGTTGAGTTAGTGTAATTCTGGAGTTCGTTGTTGCCCCAACCGCTGGCACCTTGCTCGTATACCCACTTGCTTTGATCGAGGGCCCCAGTATCAAACTCGTCGCTCCATTTGAGCTCGGTGTACTGATTAGGCTCGCGGGCTTCCTCGTTGGCAATTGGCGCCATCGGTGCCGGCAGGTTTTTGGGTTTGGTTTCCGTACAGGCCAGCAAGCTCAGGGCCAGCAAGCTGCTGGCCCCGGCTTTTCGGCTGAGGGAAGTACGTATGAACGTCTTTATCATATAGTAGTGTGCCCAAACGGGCTCAAGCCAGTCATCTGGCCGCGGAAGAGCGTGGTTACTTTGCTACCAGCTTTAGGGTGAATACCGTGCCGTTTGAGGCGCCGCTGCCGGCCCGGAGGGTCATTTTCTTCTCATCAATAGAGATAATCCGGTATACCCGCTCTGTAAGTGAAGCATCGGTGGCGCCAATGAAGGTGCCAGCTTTGTTGAGGGTGAACTGGCCTAGGCCATTCCCTACGGCCGCTCCAAAGACAAACGGCGAGGTATCAGACAATCCCGGCTGACAGGAGTAGTCTTTCTGGTTAGCGAAGAAGGTTTCGCCTTTCGAGTCGTATGTAAATACGTTGGCTGACGAGAAGGTGTACTCATCATCCGACTGGCAAGCCGGTAGTTCGCCTGCCTTTACACCCGCGAAATACTGGCCTGGATTGCCCTCGGTACCTACAATAATGGGGGCGTCAGCGGTATTATCCAGCATCCAGGTTTTGGAGGAGCCCCCGGTTAGCAGCCGGTTTACGGTGCTGAGCGGCGACACAATGACTACCTGCTGGGTAGCGGTGTTGCCGGTACCGCCTTTCCCAGCCGTGATGAGTTGCACGTTGAAGGTCCCACCTTTCGTGTACACGTGGGTTACCGTCTGGCCAGACCCGATAGTACCATCGCCAAAGTCCCACTGGTACAAAAATGCGTCGGTGCTGGTGCTAGTAAACGTTACTTCGGAGGTAAGCCCTACTACTTTGGGAGTAGAGGCTGTGAAGCTCGTGGTGGGCTTAGGGCCGCTGAGTTCTCCTTGTTCTTCTTTATCGCAAGCGGTGAAAAGCAGGGCGCTGGCCAATGCCACCAGCGCCGTCTTAGTTCCTATGTACTGCATGATAGTTCTGGGCTAAAAGTCGGGAGAGAGTGGCCTAGTAGCCAGGATTTTGTTTCAAACCGGGGTTGGCATCCAGCTCTGACTGCGGAATGGGCAGCACCAGATTTTTCTCGGTTGGAATACCACGCTGGGTGATGCCTAGGGTACGCAGGTAAGCCGCCTGGGCTGTCATCACTGGGATAAGCTTGCCCGTGCGCTTGAGGTCAAACCAGCGGTCAAACTCAAAGGCCAGCTCGTACTTGCGTTCATTAATCACGGCATCCGTGAAGTTGGCAGTGCCGGCCGTCAGGTCGTGGGCAGCAGAAGGCGTATTGATGTCTAGGCCAAAGGCGCGGCGACGTACTTTATTAATAGCTTCTAGGCCTTCTTGCGTTGGTCCTACCGCCTCAGCCAGAATCAGGTATACCTCGGCAAGCCGCATCACGGGCACATTGAGGGGTGAATCCCAGATGTTGGTTACTGCTGGATCTTTACCCACAAACCACTTCTTGCAGTTATAGCCGAAAGGCGAGCCGGTTGCTTTAGCCGACTGCTTAGCCCCATCCGGGAAAACGTCGCCGGGCACCCAAATGGTGGCAGCTTTGCGCGTGTCACCGGCCTCATAGCCATTCACGAAGTCAGGCTCCGGAACGTTGAAGCCGTAGCCACTACCAGGCGTTTGGTTGGCACCCCGTGGTCCGAAGAACTCATTCATTGCGGAGCCCACGTTGTTGCGTTCGTACTGGTTACGGCCGTTTACATACTGTACCTCGAACAGTGACTCCTTCTCGTTCTTGTTCTCATTACCGATTTTAAAATTATCGGCGTAGTTGGCCCACATCGTTTTACCCGACTTGTTGATCACCTCCCTTGCCCACTGAGCAGCTTCAGTTTTCTTGCCTTCGGTGATATAGACTTTAGCCAGCAAACCTGCTGCAGCCCATTTGGTAGCCCGGCCTAAATCGGCGCCGCTGTAAGATGGCTGCAGGTTGTCGTAGGCATCTTTCAAATCCTGCTCAATCAGCTTGTATACTTCAGCAGCAGGGGTACGCGGGATATTTACAGCTTCAGGCCCCGATGGAGGCGCAGTGAACAACGGTACATCACCGTAGGCCCGCACAAGGTCGAAGTAGTACTTAGCCCGCAGGAACTGAGCTTCTCCTAAGCACCGTTTCTGAATTGCAGGGTCCATGTTGGGGATGCTAGGCACTTTCTGGAGTACTAGGTTAGCGCGCTGCACCCCAATAAAGGAGCCGCCCCACAGCCGGTTTACCACCACGTTGGTAGAAGGGATGCTGAAAGCCTCTAGTTGTTTGTACTCAATACCGTCGTTGCCATCGTCGCCACCCGTTACGGAAATGTCGGCCATAATATCGAAGGCCCACATGGCTAGGTTGTACTGGCCCTCTTTGGTTAACTCGCTATAGGCCGCATTTACGGCCTGAATAGCATCTTGCTGGGTCTGGTAAAAGTTAGCGTCGGTTACTTGGTCGGCGGGCGCTTCCTCGAGAAATTTCTCGGTGCAACCCACCAGCAGGCCTAGAGAGAGCAAAAAGGCGCTGCAAGTACGTTTAGTAATATTCATGACTAGGTAGGTGGGAATTTGTGAGGATTAGAACCCGATGTTGATGCCTCCCATGAACACACGGGCCTGGGGATAAATGCCGAGGTCAACCCCGCTAGCACTTACCTCTGGGTCGTAGCCGGTGTATTTCGTCAGCGTCAACAGGTTCTGAGCCGTGAAGTACACGCGTAGCTGGGTAGCCGAAATGCGGCTCATCAGGGTTTTGGGCAGAGTGTACCCGAACGTGAGGTTTTTGAGGCGCACGTAAGAGCCATCCTCGATGTAGTGCGTGGATACCCGCAGGTTGTTGTTGGGGTCGCCGTTGATGGCGCGCGGGATATCATTGCTGGTGCCGGGGCCGGTCCAGCGGTTCAGGATGCGGGTGGTACCGTTGGTAGTGCTATACAGAGCGCTTTCCGTGATATAGCGGTTGAGGTTATACACATCATTGCCCTGCACGCCTTGGATAAAGAAGCTCAGATCGAAGTTCTTATAATTTAAGGTATTGGTAAGACCGAACGAGAAGTTGGGGTTCGGGTTGCCAATAAACGTACGGTCCAGGTCGGTGATTACGCCGTCGCCGTTGATGTCCTTGAATCGGATGTCGCCGGGAGCGGTACCGGGCTGCTGCGTAGGCGCGTTCTTCACGTCCTCCGGCGTCTGGAACAGACCTTCAGCCACGTAGCCGTAGAAGGAGCCAAAGGGCTGGTTGATATCATAGCGCACAATAGTGCCGCTCAAAGAACCTAACCCGTTATAAGGCACGCCCGCTCCTAACGATTCCAGACGAGTTTTAAAGGCCGACACGTTCAGAGTAGTTGTCCAGTTCAAGCCCTGATCAACCCCAGTGAAGTTGTGCGAGGTAAATGAAAAGTCGATACCCCGGTTATAAGCCGAAGCCGCGTTAGCATTCACCGATTCGTAAGTACCCGATACCAAGGATGGCGGTACGCCTGCAATCAGGTTGGGTGAGTTACGATTGTATAGGTCGATGCTAGCTTCAAACCGGTTTTCCAGGAAGCCCATGTCGAGGCCAATGTTGGCCTGGTCGTTGTACTCCCACCGCAGTTTGGGGTTGGCCAAACGAGTTGGTGCACCACCCGTGTTGATGGCCCCATCTGGTCCTAACGGATACGTGATACCGAAGTTGATAGCATACAGGTAGGCGAAGCGGCCGGCATTTAATTCGTTACCTACCCGGCCGTAGCCCGCGCGCAACTTCAGGTTGCTGATGACGCTGCTACCCTTCAAAAAATCCTCTTCGGAAATGCGCCAGCCTACGGAAGCACCAGGGAAGAAACCGAATTTTTCACCGGGCTGGAAGCGCGAAGAACCGTCGTAGCGGGCAATGGCCTGGAAGATGTACTTACCCCCGAATTCATAGTTTAAGCGGCCAAAGTAGCTGGCTAGGCGGCGAGGCGTGGGGTCCAACGTACCGGCGTTGGCCAGCAGCGTATTGATGGGGCCTGCATTAATAGTCTGCAGATCGTTGCGCAAATAGCCCGTGCGGTAGGCCTCTACGTTGCTATAATTGAACTCCTGCGCCGACTGGCCTAGCAGCAAGGTTACCTGGTGCTTGTCGGCAAACAGGTGGTCATAGGTAGCCGTGTTCTCAATCAAATACGACGGAGCATAGCTGGAAGTAGCTGAAGCCCCCGCTGTAATGTAGCGCTGCGTGTAGCCGGCCAGCTCGGGGCCTCGTGGTGCGAAGCTATTGAAGTTATCGAAGATCAGGTCAGCGCCCACATTGGTGCGGAAGCGCAGCCCTTTCACGGGCTCCAATTCCGCGAAGAACGTGGTAATGGCCCGGTTACGGTTAAATCTCTGGTTTACGCGCTGCGACGTAGCCAGTGGATTTTCCTCCGTGAAGTTATCATTGGCACTGTTAGGCTGGTACCAGTAGCCATCGGGGCGGTAGGCCTGCACCGTAGGCGGAATGCGCAACAATTGCTGCACGGCGCCATATTCCCCGTTGTTGCTCGTCACCTGACGGTCGTTCAGGTGAGTCAGGGAAATGCTGTTACCGATCTTGAGCATTTTCCCGATCTGGACGTCACCGTTGGCGCGCAACGTGAAACGCTCAAAGTTGGTTCCTAGAATAATACCGTCCTGCTGGAAATACGTGCCCGACAATGCAAAGCGTGCCTTTTCACTACCTCCCGTAGCCGACAAAGAGTAGTTCTGGATTTTTGCCCGACGGAACAACAGGTCCTGCCAGTCGGTGCCTTCGCCTAGCGTAGATGGGTCGCGCAACTTGTCGAGGGCAATGGGTTTGCCCGCAGCCAGCAACGACTCATTGTTGATGGTAGCATATTCTTCTGCGTTGAGCAGATCCAGTTTCCGGGCTACCGTCTGGACGCCCCGGTAGGCATCCAGGTTGAACGTGGTTTTACCTGCCTTACCCCGCTTGGTAGTGATGATAACTACCCCGTTGGCCGCGCGCACCCCGTAAATAGCCGTAGCGGAGGCGTCTTTCAGAATATCGATAGTCTCAATATCGTTGGGGCTAATAGCATTTAGCTGATTGTCGCCGCCATCGGGCAAAGGGAAGCCATCTACTACATACAGCGGGTTGTTGTTACCAGCTGAAGTAATACCGCGCACCCGTATGGCCGTACCAGCAGCACCGCCTGGCGCGCCTCCGTTTGATGTGATAGTTACACCCGAAACTTTACCCTGAATAGCTTGCGTAACATCCGGCACCGGCTGCCGCACAATGTCAGCGGAGCCAACTGAGGATATGGCGCCCGTTACGCTGCCGCGCTCCTGGGTACCGTAGCCTACAACTACCACTTCGCTCAGCGCCCGGCTGTCTTCGGTTAGAGTTACGCTAATATTGCTGGTGGCGCCAGTTACGGGTACTTCTTTGCGCGAGAAGCCTACGTAGCTGATAACCAACGTAGAGCCTTCTGGTGCGTTCAGGGAGAAATTGCCGTTAGCATCGGTAGAGGTGCCAACGGTGGTGCCTTTTACAACGATGGTCACGCCGGGTAGCGGATCACCGTTTGATTGGACTACTCGTCCTGAAACTGGCACATCGGCGAAGGCCATGCGCTCGGGTGCCAGACTTGCCAGCGGGGAGACTTCAGCGGCGGCGGCCGGAGCCGCTAACACCGGCAAGCCGGCTGCTGATAGCCACACGGCCCGCCGCAGCAATGCATTGGTGTAGAAAGGTTGATTCATATGATTGTGTGGGAATTGTGGGTAAGATCAAGGGAAGGCAAATCAATTAAGATGTGCGCGGGTACTTCTGGTTGTTAGAAGTAAGACTACTCGGTAGCGTGAGCAAATTGGTGTGAAGGTGCCTGACAAACAGCAGCCAAAATGCTACTGGCCTAGATGTATCACAGTGATGTAGTGGAATGGCCTAGACCTGGTGTAAAGCGGGTTACCAAGTGTGACGGAGCAGCATTTGTGAGGCACTACTGCAATGCAGTCTAGAAGCGGGTTAGCACAACAATAATTAGGGCTTACTATAAAAATATATACCGTGAGTGAGTACTCAACACCCTGCTCTGTATACAGCCTTATTGCCCAAAGCATGGCGCCTCTAGCAGTAACATACCCAATAGCAATAAGGGTGCTGCTGGGCATTTAGAGGTTAATTGATCAGTGGAAGATCTAATATGAGCCGAGTAGCGAAGCGTAAACTGGCTGAGGCTGTAGGCTACTCCTATAGGGGTAGACAGTAGTTGAGGGAAGGTGGGCATGGGTCGGGGGGAATGCCCAAATATATCCGACCTTGTTTGGCAAATGCAATAGCTAAATCTGCCTGAAAACGTCAGAAACACCATTTTTCATATTGCTAACAAGACCATTATACGCTTACTACACACGCATAATACAACGGATAAGGGCCATCTGCTGTGCTAATGCCATTTATCCGTGCAGCTTGATTCACGTAAAAAACAATCAAGAAATTAGACTTATTGAGCTATTTTTTTGAAAAAAATTAACTGGCATTACCCTAGAGCGTAACCTTTCTGTTTGAGGAACTAAGACTAGCTCTTTCTTCAGTACCCACTACCTCTTCTTCAACGATTCCAGTGGCATCTAACAGGACATGCGTCCAGTCTTCGTTCTCGTCATAGTCAGGTGCTTGTCGGCGCCGGCGCATGGCTTCTGTCACCTTTTGGCTAAAGCTCCAACACGTTCCTTGACGCAGATCTAGGACTCTTGATAGCTCCTGTGAAGTATAGTTGCCCTTGTGCGTGTAGACCAGAAAAACCGCGTAGAAGGCCTTGATAATTGAGAACTTACACTTCTGCAGTAAGGTGTACGCCGTGGCCGATTCGACATACCGACACCGGGTACAGCGCCGGGAGTGTGGCTCTCTTCCGTCGCAATACTTTTCGTGACCACACTTGCGGCACTGGAAAGTGTTAGCCCATTTCAGGTTAGCCAAATAAACCAAACAGGCCTCCTTATCGGGATAGATTTGACTGAACTCGCCAAAATCGACTTCTTTAGATAACACCCGGGCCGTTTTGGCTTCTTGCAGGTCGCGCTGCAAATCAGTATTCAATTTCTCAATTGCGGCTGACTGCAAAGCTAGTAACCCATTGGCCTGCAGCAGTTCTCTGTTTTGAGCGCTGATAGTATCACTTTGGCGACGCAATTCCTCGGTGCGTAGCGCAACCAGACTTTCAAGCTCGGTGTTCAGTTGGTCTTTTAGCTCTTGGTTGCGCTTTAATTGCTCCACAAGCCGGTCCTGAGCCAGATGTTTCTTCCGGAGCTGCTTCACTAATTTTTCCTGCGCCCTGATAGTCAAGTCCTTGATACCCTTTATCTTCTCTCCTAGGGCATAGGAAAGTACCACTACTTCCACTACAAACGCGGCATTCATGCTATACACCGTAGCTGTATTCGTGAAGGTATCAATACCCAGCTTGCGCAGAATAAGGAAGCCCACACTCACCGCCACCATGGCGTGAGCTAGTAAGAAGTAACCGGCGGGGCGAAACCCGCGCTGCCAAATTCGGAAGGCGAGGTAATAAATCATGCCGTATGGCAGCAGATACAGCCAGAAGCCGAGCCCTGAGTTTAGCCAAATTGTGTCTAGCAATAATGCCGCAACGCTGAGCAGTACCACTGCCCGCACCCATTGATCGTAGTGGGGCAGGCGCTGTGGCGCATCGAGAAACTGGCGCGCGTAGTAACTGAATGTGAGTAACAGCAGTATGGGTGAACCAGCAATAATCATCTGATTCAGAGTAGGATAGCCCGGCCACAAGTACTGAAACCCTAGGCCATCCTCTGACAAGAACATTAGGCTTGAACTCAATACATACACCACGTAGCGCAGGTATGTCTGCTCGCCAATGAACACGTACAGGCACAGATTATAGATAACCATAATCAGGAGGATGCCATAGAAGCCGCCCAACAGCCCATATTCGGCCTGAAAGTGAACTGCCAGCATCTGCTCAGTGCGTAACCGACTTAGAAAGCTGGTTTTGGAGTTAGAGCGCAGGCGCAGGTAAAACACCTGTGTTTGGTCGGGCTCCAACGCTAGCCGGAACAAGAAGTTTTTATAGGGGAAACGGCGCGAAGTCAGAGGTTGGTCGGCACCCGTGTGAACTGCATTCCGCCCGTTTTCTGCCGAAGGAAAGAAGGCAATGTCGTTGAGATGTGAATCAAAGAGCTCAAAATACCAGTGCTGAGCGAGTGGCCCTTCAGCTCTTACTACTAGGCGTAGCCAATAGGCTGCCCCAGGATGCTCCATGTTGGTGGGCAGCTTATCACCACGCTCGAAGGCCGCAGCGTGCACAGGCTGTTGTACATCTGCCAGTGTTAGTTGGCCCGATGGGTCTTCCAGGATGCTGTAAAAGCGAGGCTCGATAAAGAGTTCTTCCAAATTAGGTCGTACGCGCAGGGTATCGGGGGCAGAAGATTGAGCGGCAGCCTTGCTCTGCAGAGAAACCAAGAGCAGCACGCCCAAGAGCAGAGCAGTTGCCCAACTGCTTCGAAGCAAAGAGAAATTGCGAAAAATGAGCCTCATCGTACTTTCCAAGGTAAGAAAAAGTAACGCAGTTGCTTTACTGACCGCCAGCCGACGTTGTCCCCGCTGCTTCGAAACGCATCCAGCTGATTTGACTGACTGGCTGCTCAATCAGCAGTCGTAATTGATGTTGGCCCGCCGGAAGGAATGGGGTTTTTACCGCTACAGTTGTCCATTCTCCGGCCGTTGCAGCAGAAGCAATTGGCACGGAAACCAGCTTATTACCATCCAGTTGTAAACTTAACAGACCCGGAGCAGTACCTTTCTGTACTCGCATTTGCAGAGTATACTCTCCTGCCGACTTCACCTTCACGGTATACTTAAGCCATTCGCCTGCGGCCAAGTGGCCTACAGCATAAGAGGCTGCTGGTGAGTTAGTATTCACTTTTATATCAACCCCATCGTTACGATACTCCCCACCCTGATTCCAGGGAGTATTGTCGCGGTAATCTACCTTGGCCGAGAACTCATCGTGGTAGGCCACCTCAGCTCGTCCCAAATCATAGTCAGCAGCTTGGATTGTGCCGGGAATCGACAGGGCTGCAAAAGGCGCTTGGAACGTAGCTGGCTGGGTAAGAGCAGCAATTACGTCGCGGTTAGGTTGGCAATTGGCGTACTGCACGTTACGCAGTAAAGCAGCCCGCCCCTGGGGCGTCAGAATGCTACCATAAGGCTTTACTCGGAGCAAGCTGGTTGGTCCATCCACCCGTTTCAAGGTCCAGTGGCACCAGCCAATATTCTGAGCGTTTAGGCCCTGCACGGCCGCCACAAACCACTCGTTGGAGTTTTCACCGGTCTCCCCTACCCACACTGGCACCTGCCACCGGTCGCGAAAAGCAGCTAAGTTGTGCAGCAGGTTGATTTGGTTTGGGTTGCTGTCGGCGGTTTCGGGTGTGTTAGGGCACCAGTAGCGGTGGGCATTGTAGGCCAGGTTACTCTTGTCTTGAATGGCGAGCTTATCAGGCGTTAGATTAGTGTACTCATTACCGTAGCCATTGCCCTCCAACAGAAGTAAATGCTTATCGTTTTGTGCCCGAACCGCATTGATTAGGCGGGAATATAGAGCACTCAACTCCTGATTATCAGCCGACATCCCATTGGCCACATTTAAGTTATGGGGCTCATTGATAAGGTCGTACATGGCCACTCGCGCATCGTTCTTGTAACGCGCCGATAGTTTCTCCCATAACCGCACGGTCATGTCCTGGTAAATAGGCCGGCCCTTGGCATCGCGCCGCTTCCACAGGTCCAAAGAGACAAAGTTGTCGTTGATATTACGGTCGGTGCCCTGCCCGCCGGGGGCGGCGTGCAAGTCCAGAATTACATACAGCTTGTTGGCCGCGCACCAGCTTAGTACGTTGTCGATGAAGCGAAAACCATCTAAGTTCTTGTCGTCTGTGAACAGCTGATTTTGATCGTACCAAGTGCTCAGTTGCTGAACGTAGCCATCAACGTTCTTTGGGCTGAGCATGGCTTGTGTGCGGGCGTGCCGTTGGGCGGCTGTCAGGAATAAATCATAATGGAAAGGCAGCCGCACGCAGTTAAACCCTTGCTTAGCAATGAAATCAATATCAGCCTTAGTGATAAAATTGGCTCTATACTGCCGATAGAATTCCTCCATCTGCGCTTCCGGCATCGTGCGGAGCATGCCCTGCTTAATTCGCCATTGACAGTTAAGCGAGTCGGTCTGGAGGATATAACTTTCTTGAAGCAGCCAGCCGCCCACATTGAAGCCTCGCAACACCACTTGCTTCCCGCTGGCATCTACCATTTGGGCTCCCTTGGCCCGCAGAAAGCTGAGTTGCTGCGCTTTCGCAGTAAAACCGAAAACCGTAGCGGCTAATAACAGAACGCCAGAGAACGTAGTGCGAAGCCTACGCTGCGGCTTTGAAAAGCTTGAGCCATTCATAAGTACTGATTGCTTGGGGTGAATGAGAATAAGCCAGCGAAAAAAACGGGGAGGAGATGCTCCGCCCCGTTTCCGCCGTTATCACACTTCATTGCACGTTTATATTTCTCATCTGCTCATGACCCAGGTAGGCATACCATGAGAGGGTAGGCCGCGGGGCCTACGTGTTGTTCAGACCCAATGGCGCTTACTGAAGTATAGCAGCTAGCGTGCACCGGGCTCGTATATAACCAAGAAGAAAAGGAGGCCTGGGGCGAACAAATTGTCGCCGGAGCAGAGAGTTACTAGGCGTGCATACTGCACTGCCAAGTAGTTGGGTCAGCATGAAGCCAGATGATGGCGCAGCAGCTAAGGCCCAGGCAAGTGACTTATTTACTTACACCTCTCTTCACTGAATGGCGCAAGTGGCCTAGCCGAAAGTAGTATTTGTTGTGTTCATGGATGGGGTGGGATGTTGGAGAGAAAGGATGGACCCACTCACGTAGTAAAGCATGACGCGAGCAGTAATAGAGCGGATGCCACGGAGCTTGGATTGCAAACTCACTGAGGCGGATAAGGAAGAAGACGCTGGTGGCCAAAGGCCAGCTCACGAGGAGCCATAGGTGCGTTACTTGCCTTAGTTGTGACCAAATATATTGGAGCTGGGTAGTAAAAAGCAAACCCTAAATCTCGGTTTGCGGGCAGCAAAGGCTATTTTTCATCTATTTAACATTTTACTTATACACTTACGACACACGCTCAGAAGCTATAGAACCCAATAGTATATATCCAAACCCGCCACATCTATAGCTTGCTAGCTCAGATAAGAAACAATAGAATAAAACGATTTTTGCCTTACAAAACTTTAAACACGTAGGGTTGTGGGGTTGCTATGACCGGTACAAAAACAAACCGGCGGACTGTTATAACAGTCCGCCGGTTTGTTTTTGTACCTAAATGGCCAATGTGGGTGCAGAATGTAAAGGTTCTGCCCGCATCAGTTCGGTACCTAGGCCAGTACTATTGGGTCAGTTTGAAGGAGACCATTTGTACATCGCGGGAGTTGCCACCTACAAATACCTGGAAGTCGCCAGGCTCAGCCGCGAACTTGAGGTCGGCATTGTAGAACTTCAGGTCTTCGGGAGTGAGGCGGAAAGTAAGAGTGCGGCTCTCCCCTTTCTTCAGCATCACCTTCTGGAAGCCTTTCAGCTCTTTTACTGGCCTAGAGATAGAGCCCACCATATCACGGATATAAAGCTGGGCTACTTCTTCGCCGTCGTAATTGCCGGTGTTCGTCACTGTTACTTTCACCTCCAGCGTGCCGTTCATAGGCAAGGTAGTCGTGCTCAACTCGGGCTTGCCGTACTGGAAGGTGGTGTAGCTTAGCCCGTAGCCAAACGGATACAATGGGTCGTTGCTGACATCCATGTAGCGCGACTTGTACTTGTCCAGTGCTACCCCAGCGTAGGGCCGGCCGGTATTCTTGTGGTTGTAGTACAACGGCACCTGGCCTACGTGCTGCGGGAAGGTAGCCGTAAGCTTACCCGAGGGGTTATAGGCCCCGAACAGTACATCAGCAATGGCGTTACCGGCCTGGGTACCAGCAAACCAGGTTTCCAGGATGGCATCGGCGTTCTGGTCTTCCCAGGGCAGGGTCATGGGGCGGCCGCTCATCAGCACGATAACCAGGGGCTTACCGGTTTTCTTCAGGGCCTTCAGCAGCTCCAGTTGCTGGCCCGGTAGGCCTATGTCGGCACGGCTGGCCGCCTCCCCTGTCATACCTTGGCTCTCACCCACGGCGGCCACAATTACGTCGGCACCCTGGGCGGCTTGCACTGCTTCCTGAATCATGGCCTCCGAGCTGCGCTTGTCCACGTTCAGCTCCCCACCATGGGCGTTGAGGCGGTCAATCATCTGCTGGTCGTCGGTGAAGTTGGCGCCCTGGGCCGTTATGATCTTCACGCCGTTGCCGGCCACGTTCCGGATACCTTGCTCCAACGATACGGCCTGCTTCCAGTCGCCGGCCCCGCTCCACGAGCCGATCATATCACGCTGCCGAGTAGCCAGGGGGCCCACCAACGCAATGGTGCCCGATTTCTTGAGCGGCAGCGCGTTGTTGCTGTTCTTGAGCAGCACCATGCTCTTGCGGGCAATGTCGCGGGCGTCGGCGATGAACTCCTTCTTCATCATGGTCGCCTTGGCCCGCTTCTCGTTGGTGTAGAGGTAGGGGTCTTTGAACAGGCCTAGCTTGTACTTGGCTTCCAGAATCCGGCGGCAAGCCAGGTCAATCTGCTCCTGCTTCACGGTGCCATCTTTCAGGTTTTGGGCCAGGTTTTTCAGGAATATCTCCCCTACCATGTCCTGATCAATGCCTGCATTTAAGGCCAGCGCCGACACCTGGGCGTCGTCGCCCATGCCGTGGGCAGTCATTTCATTGATGGCAGTGTAGTCGGTAGCCACAAAACCATCGAAGCCCCACTGGTTGCGCAGCAGCTCCGTCATCAGCCACTTGTTGCCGGTGGCCGGTACGCCGTTGATGTCATTAAACGACGACATCATGGAGCCAGCGCCAGCCTCCACGGCGGCTTTGTAGGGCGGCAGGTACTCGTTGTACATGCGCACCAGGCTCATATCGGTGGTGTTGTAGTCGCGGCCGGCTTCGGCGGCGCCGTAGAGCGCGAAGTGCTTCACGCAGGCCATCACGGTGTTGTTTTTGGTCAGGTCGGTGCCCTGGTAGCCGCGCACCATCACGCGGGCAATCTGCGAGCCCAGGTACGGATCTTCGCCCGAGCCTTCTGAGATGCGGCCCCAACGCGGGTCGCGGGCAATGTCTACCATGGGCGAGTACACCCAGTTGATGCCGTCGGCGGAGGCTTCTTCGGCGGCAATGCGGGCACTGCGCTCAATGGCCTGCAGGTCCCAGCTAGAAGCCAAGCCTAGGGCAATGGGGAAAATGGTGCGGTGCCCGTGAATTACGTCGTAACCAAACATAAGCGGAATGTGCAGGCGCGACTCCTTCACGGCCATTTCCTGGAGCTTGCGGGCGGCCTGGGGCGTGAACGTATTCAGCACCGAGCCTACGTTGCCCTTGCGAATGTTGGCATCCACATCCTTGCTGACCACGGGGCCCGTCACGTCGAAGCCCACGGTAATCATGTTGAGCTGGCCGATTTTCTCCTCCAGCGTCATTTTCTGCATCAGGTCGCTGATGAACTTATTCATCTTCTGATCTTCGACCGTGGCGGCGGTGGCGGTAGTCAGATCGGCTTTGTGCGCTTGCAGTTGGGGTGTGAGCAACCCTAGCGACAGAAGCAGGGCAGTTCGGAAAACACGTTTCATACGAGAATGGAAAGGGAAATTTAGAATAGGCAAAATCAGAACACCGTAGGCCAAGCCTTTTTCAGACTTGCCACCCGAGCGTAAGACGGAAGCTTGCGCAGGCCATTAGGTTTGCGCTGCAACGTCAGCGCGCCAATTGCTTTGGCCCGGCATGGTTAATTACTCAGTACAGCATCAACGCAATCTTCAACGCTACTTCACTTCCAACACAGGAGTGCGTGACGAAACGCCGTTTTCGTTGATGGCTTCGATGGTATAGTAGTACGGCAGGTCTTTGTCCATGCCTTTGAAGTAGTATTCAGAAGCTCCGTGCACCATTATGCAGCTGTAGAGCTTGTCGGGCGCTACGCCAACGTGAATGTTGTAGGCGTAAGCATCGTCGGAAGGAGTCCATTTTAGCCAGGCACTGCGCTTATCCTTCTCGGTGCGCAATACTACAAAACCTTTTACTTGCTTGGGTGCCGCACCACTCCCCTGCCCAAAAATTCGTAGGCCACTCAGGGCAAACTTACCCGTAGGCATATGGATGTTTTCGAGTTTGAGGTAGCGCGTCTGCACTGGCCTAGCCAGCTCAATATAGTCGTGGGGCACGTCGGTTTGGTTGCGGCTTTTATCAATGAGCAGCTTCCACTTCTTGCCGTCTTTTGACTCCCACAGTTTGTACTGATGATAAGTACCCTGCTGCTTGCCGAGGAACTCAGCATCTTGGTCGGCGTAGTTGATTTGGATGGCGCGAACGGTACTTACGGCCCCCAAATCGGTTTGAAAATATTCACCCTTATTGCCCGTAGCAGCACTCCAGTATGTTTTTATACTTTCATCAACGGCGTAATTGGGCAAGTACCCGCCGAGTGTGGATGATGCCTGCGCGGGCTTCTGGTAGTTGAGCAACATCCAGCCCGTGAACCGGCTTTTAAGGTGGTCTTCGGGGCCGGCGGGCAAGTAATGAGGGTAGTCGCCGAAATCGGTGTTGGTGTAGAGCACGCCATCTTTATCAAAGCCCGCCGGCCACAGGCCTAGGCGTCGTTCGAAATTGTTCTTTACCGATATCACCATGGTGGAGAGGTGCCACCAGTTGCCCCAGGTATCCTGAAAGGTGTTGCCGTGGCCCGCGCCCCGGGCGAAACCACCGGGTTTATAGGCGAACGGGTTGTGCTTTTGGGGGGTGAAGGGGCCTAGCGGCTTGTCACTTATCTGCACGCCATCGGCGTAACCGCTGAACTCAGTACCAGGCGCGCCATACTGCAAGTAGTACTTGCCCTGATACTTATTCATCCAGGCGCCCTCCATAAACGGGTCCAGGAACGTGTTATCTAAGTACTCGCCGAAGCGCTGCCAGCCAAACTGTTTGTCGTTGAGGCCGAATAGTTCTTTACGCTGCCCGATGGGCTGGAAGGTTTTGCGGCTGATTTGCTGCCCGTAGAGCGGATACACGTTGCTGCTACCCCAATAGAGGTACAATTTGCCGTCATCATCGAGGAAAAACGCCGGGTCCCAGGCGCCAATCTGGAAGGGCTCCACGGCTTCTTTCCACTCGTTGGCCTTAGGGTTGGTGCTCATCCAGATCGGGAAATTCTTCTCCTGGGTTGAGCCGTAGACCAGCAGCGTATCGCCCAGCACAAACACGGCGGGGGCGCACAAGTCGTCGTAGACCTTGTGCTGGGGCTTGAGGAAGGAGCGCGAAACAAACTTCCAGTTATACAAGTCCGGGCTCCACCAGTAGCCCCACTGGTTGGTGCTGAACAAGTAGTAGTCCCCTTTGTATAAGGTGATAACTGGGTCGGCGGTGGCTCGGTGCCGACCCGCCTCCGCGAAGTTGGGGATGGGCGTGTAGCCGTAATCCAAGTTTAGGGGGTTGCAGTACGTGCGCTGGCCGGGGCTGGACGTTGGCTGCGCCCGGCCAGACAGGCCTAGCAGCACGGCAACAAGCAGGAGCAGAAAACGAGGCATACGAATGGGTGGGGCGGATGGAAAAGGAACGCTATGCGGAGCGCAGCCGCGGCACCTCTGCTGCTGCGGCGCGGTCCTAGGCCACTAGGCAGCCGACAGTAGAGATGCGCAGACCACGCTCAACATGGCGGGTCAGAGTTGCGGCTGCTTACTTCTTCACTTGCGGGCTCTCAAACCCCAACTTGGTGAGGCCACGCTGCACATCGGGGCTGCTCATGAACAGCTTCCAGAGTAGGCCTGTCCGGTAGTTTTCAATCATGCCCACAATGGGGCCCTGGTCAATGGCTAGGTGCGACTTGGCGTACCAGTTGTGGTGTTCACTGAAACCATCCACAAAGCCGTACTCGCTCCATATCTTGTCGCCGAGGTCATTATAGAAATGCTTGAGTGCCGCCATCGACTCTTGGGGCGCATACGGCATGGCCGACAGGGCGGCTGTGGGCGAAATCACCCCCAGGTCTTCGGTGGGTGAGTGCGCCGCGTAGCCCCGGTAGCTGTCGGAGGCGGTCAGGCCCCAGTTGTTTGGGCCGTAGCCCTTGTACTTCTTGGGGTTATCAACGCAGTACGCGTAGTTGATACGGGTGTGGGCCTGATTCTGCTGCCAATAATCGGCGTACTGGTCTTTGAGGCCACGCGGGTCGAGGCCGAGGAACGTGTAGTGCGAGAAGAACAACGGCCCGCCGTAGTCGAAGCCCAACGGCAAGGTGGTTTTGTAGAACTCCTTGCCGTTTTTAAAGTAGTTGCCAGTGGCCCAGCCTTGGTCGTACACCTTCTTGTCGATGGCGTACTTAGGCGACGAGGCGGCCAGCACATAGGTAATCAAGCACTCATTCCAGCCGTGAATCTGGTGGTTCATGCTCCAGCCGTTGTTGGGACTCCAGTGCCAATACAGCACATTCTGGCCGCCCTGCTGGTGCCAGTTCCACTCCACTCCTTCCCACAGCCAGAGAATGTGGTTGCGCAAATCTTTCTCAGTTTTGCTTTCCCCCGTGAAGTACTGGCGGGCACAAATCAGCCCCTCAAACAGAAAAGAGGTTTCCACCAGGTCACCGCCATCATCTTTCTGGCTGAAGCGAATTGTTTTGCCCGATGCTCCATTCAGCCAGTGCGGGAACACCCCATGAAAGGAATCCGACTTCTCTAGAAACCGCACGATTTTGTAGATGCGGGCCGCCGCTTCCTCCCGCGGAATCCACTTGCGCTCCGCCGCCACAATGATGGCCATAATGCCAAAACCTGTGCCGCCGGTAGTCACCACCTCGTCGCCATAGTCGAAGGAGCGGTTGCTCCGCTCCCGGGCCATGCCGGACACCGGGTGCCCGAAGTCCCAGAAGTAGCGAAACGTCTGGCGCTGCACCAGATCCAGCAGTTGCTCATCCGAGAGATTTTTTGGGCGTTTCCGGGCGTCGAAGGCTGTTGTGGTGGCCGGCGCCTGTTTAGTGGCAGGCTTCTGCTGGGCCCAGGTTAAAGTTGGCAGCAGGGCAAGCGCCGTAAGTAGGAAAGAGTGCTTCATGGGTGGGAGAATGGTGGTTAGCGCAGCACTACGTTTAGCTCTTTGGTCAGCGAGCCAGTGCGTAGGCGCAAGGTGTAGGTGCCAGTAGTGGCAGCTGTGCCGAAGCGCACCGCGTGTATGCCAGCGGCTTTTGCTTCAGTATTCCAGATGGTTTCTGTAACTGCCCCCGCCGCGTTGAGCAGTTCCAACGTGGCGGTACCGGCCGCCGCCAACGTCACATCAATCGTGTAGATATTCAGATCGGGATGGCGCAATAAATCCAGTTGGTTGGTGCGCGCTTCCGACACACTGAGGCCGAAGCCAGTTTCGTAGGTTGGCGCCTGAATGCCCGCCTGCCGTAGGCCAGTCTGCAGCTCCGGAGTATTGCGACCCAGCTGCCACAGTAGGCCACTGCGGTAGTTTTCCAGCATCACCACTATCGGACCTTGGTCAATAGCAAGAAAGCTGCTGGCAATCCAGCTCCGACTCCGGTTGTAGGCATCGAAGGGGCCATACTGCCCGGTTACGGCTCCCAGGCTGGTGCCGTACAGGTTGCGCAGTACCAGCATGGAGTAATAAGGTGTGTAAGGCATCGACGACAGCGCGGCCGTGGGAGCCACGGTGCCATTGTCGTCGGTAGGCTGGTGAGCACGGTAGCCCATGGGGTCGTCGGAGGCGGTGAGACCCCAGGAGCTGGCGTAGTACCCATAGCTTTTCGGCGCCGAGTACAGGCACCAGGCCCGGTTGATTAGCGTATGCCGGACGTTGTGCAGCCAGTAATTGGCGTACTGATCCTGCATCTGCCGAGGGTCGAGACTCAGAAAGGAATAGTGAGCAAAAAACAACGGGCCGCCGTAAGCTGGTCCCATGCTCATCGGATACCCTTCATAGCTAGCCGGTGTCGTATTCAGGCCTGCGGCCCAGGTGCTTTGGTATGCGGCTGGCATGATAGGGTGCGTGGGCGAAGCCAAGGCCAGTACGTAGGTAATCAGGCATTCATTCCAGCCCCGAATGGGCAGATTCATGGCCCAACCGTAGCGCGGACTCCAGTGCCAATAGAGCTGTCCATCTCCGCGTGAGGCGTACCAGTTCCACTCCACGCTCTCCCATAGCTGGGTAATCTGTTGGCGCAGGGCAGTTTCGGCCGGGTCGGTGCCGTTGAAGTAGGTGCGGGCAATCAGTAGGCCATTCAGCAGCAGGGAGGTTTCTACTAAGTCGCCGCCATCGTCCTGAGTACTAAAGGGAATAACCGCCCCGGTACTCCCGTTGATCCAGTGACTCCAGGCCCCATGAAATCGGTCGGCGCGGGCTAGAAACGAGCAGATTTGCGCTACACGGGTCACAGCCTCAGCGCGCGTAATCCAGCCCCGGCTGGTGGCCACCACTATTGCCTGCACCCCAAAGCCCGTACCGCCGCTGGTTACAGTTTCGCCGGAACCGGTGCGCTCCCGCGCCATCCCCGACACAGGGTGGCCGTAGTCCCAGAAGTAACGAAAGGAAGCTTCCTGCACCTGGTTCAGCAAGGCCCGGTCGGCGGCAACATCGCTTACCGCAGGCACGGGAGGCGTCGGATCTGGCTGGGGCGCGGGCGCATCGTTGCCAGACTGTTGGCACGCCACCAGCAATCCTAACCCCAAGAACATATTTCTGTTAAGTAGCTTCCAGACCATACCAGCGCACGTGCGTCGGAAAAAAGAAGCCCCGGAGCTGGTGAGCAGCCCCGGGGCTTCTCTGCAGTAAAGATTAATAGCCAGGGTTTTGCGTCAGCTTACCACCTGTAATGGTGATTTGCTGCTGCGGAATGGCAAACACCTCGTTTTTGCCATCCACAAATTTTTTACCCTGGGCGCGTAGCACCGTGCCCGCCCGGCCCTGGCGTACCAGGTCGAAGAACCGGTCGCCATTTTCCAAAGCCAATTCCAAGCGTCGCTCTTTCCAGATGGCCTGGCGCAGGGCGGCTTGGTCGGTGGTGGTGAGGGCTGTTAGGCCAGCGCGGGCCCGTACCCGGTTCACGGCCGCCAGCGCTTTGGTGGTCTGGCCTAGCTCGTTAGCGGCTTCGGCGTTGATGAGCAGCACCTCGCCCAGGCGCAGAATCCGGACGTTCTGGTCTTTTCCATAGCCGCAAGAGCGGTCTACCGACGAGGGCACGTAGGCTTTCTGGTTGTAATATGGGTTGGCGGAGGCGGCTGAAATCACGTCGCCCTGGGGTGTGGTTTCGCCCCGGTACAGGATGGTAGCATCTCTGCGCAAGTCGCCGGGCTCGAAGGCAGCCACCAGGTCGGCAGATGGAATAAAGAAGCCCCAACCGTACTGCGGACGGGCACCCTGCACCTCGGCCCACTGGCTGTTGGAGGCATCGCAATTACCCGCAATGGTCTGGGCCTGAATCTCGAAGATGGACTCTGGCCCGTTTTCACCGGCAATGCGAAACATCTGCTCAAAGTTGGGTGCCAGCGTATAGCCTAGGCCTATCACTTGGTCGGTCAGCGACAACACATCAGCCCACTGCTTCTGGTACATCTTCACCTTGGCCAGCATAGCCAAGGCAGCACCTTTGGTGGCCCGGCCCCGGTCAGCGGCGGCATAAGTTGTTGGCAGCACGGCGCCTGCTTCTGTGAGGTCAGTCACAATCTGGGCGTACACTTGCTCTGGTGAACTTTGCCCTGGGTTGATTTCGTCCGGCGTGCTGGCATTGGTAACCGGGCTTAATACTAGCGGCACTCGACCATAGGCGCGCACTAGGTTGAAGTAATGATAGGCGCGCAAAAACTTAGCTTCCGCTAGCAGGCGGTTCTTCAGGGCTGCATCCATATTGATGTTAGGCACGTTGGCCAGAACCTGGTTGCACAGATTGATGCCCTGATACTGCCCGCCCCAGTAGTCGTTGAGGATGCCTTGGGAAGGTGCGAAAACGAAGTTGTCGAATTCATCCAGGAAGGCCGCGTCGCCGGGTACGCTGCCTTTGTCTGCGTCGTCAGACGTAACCGTGGTTATAGCTAGGTGCGCAAAGGCCACCAGCGGCCAGCTGCGTAGGTTACCGTAAATAGAGTTTACGCCCTGAACGGCCTCCTCCTGATTAGTGAAGAACTGGGTGTCGCGGCGCTGCCCCTGGGGTTCTACATCCAGGAAGGAGTCTTTACAAGCACCCAGCCCCGCGGCTAGGCCTGCTACGCACAGCGCGCTGAGGATGCTGCGCTTAAGGAATGAAAAGTTGCTATACATGGTGGGAAGTTTTTGACGGTTAGAAGGTTACGTTCACGCCCAGGTTGTAGGTCGCCGACAACGGGTACACGTTCAGGTCGATGCCCTGAGCAGTGTTGCCAAGTGAGCCACCCAATTGCCCTATTTCCGGCGTGAAACCCTTGTATTTAAATAGGGTCACGGGGTTCTGGGCGTTGGCATAGAAGCGGATCCCCTGCACGCGCAACGTATTGGCAAATGACTTTGCCAGCGTATACCCTACCTGCACGTTGCGCAGGCGGATGTAGTCGCCCTTCTCCACGTACCAGGTATTGGCATTCAGGTCGGTACCGCTCAGGCGGGCAGATGGGTAACTGTTGGAGGTACCCGGCCCATTCCAGCGGTTGTCAAAGAAGTCCTTGGTGAAGTTTTCGTTGCCGTAGCGCACGCCCTTGTTGGCATTGTACACGTCGACCCCGGCCACTCCTTGCACATCAAACGCCACGTCGAAGCTGCCGTAATTGAAGCCCACGTTCACGCCATAGTTAAACTTGGGGTTGGGGTTACCAATAATTCTGCGGTCGTCGGCACTAATGCGGCCGTCGCCGTTCAGGTCGCGGTAGCGGAAGGAGCCTGGGACGGCCCCGGTGCCCGACTGTGGCGAGCTGTTTACCTCATCCTGGGTCTGGAAAATGCCATCAACTACGTAGCCATAGAAGGAACCTAGCGGCTCCCCTACCCGCGTAATAGTCGTCTGCACCCCACCTACCGGCAGGTTACCGCTGGGTAGGTCAGCCCCAATTGCTTGCAGGTCCAATACTCGGTTCTGGTTGTAGGTGGCGTTGAAGCCTACGTTGTAGCGGAATTTTTCAGTGGCCTGGGTGTTCCAGCCCACCGTCAGCTCGGCCCCGCGGTTGCGCAGCGTGGCAAAGTTGCCAGTGGTGCGGGCCGTTACTTGCCCGCCCGATAGCGGAATCGGAATCGAGAAGATAGCGTCCGTGGTGCGGCGGTTATATAGATCAAGGGTTGCCGTTAGTCGGTTTTCCAAGAAACCTAAGTCCAGGCCTAGGTCAGTTTCCGTGGTAGTTTCCCAGTCTAGCACCCGCTGCGCCAATGAGTTGATGTTGCTGCCCGGGTACGGTTGGTTGCCGAAAATAGCAGTGTACCCAGGCGAGTTAATAGCGGCCGTTTGAATGGCAATGTTGGAGGGGATGTTGTTGTTACCCAAGCGGCCCCAGCTCCCCCGTAGCTTCAGCAGGCTGAGAACGGTCTGATCTTTCAGGAAATCTTCCTCCGTTACAACCCAGCCCGCCCCTACTGATGGGAAGGCACCGTAGCGGTTGTCGCTAGAGAACTTCGACGAGCCATCGAAACGGAGCGTGGCCGTGAGCAGGTAGCGGTCTTTGAAGGCATAGTTGACGCGGCCAAAGTAGGAGGCGAAGGTGTACGCGTCGGCGGGGGTTTCAATGCGGGCCGTGCTGGCGGTGCCTAGGCCTAGGTACAGCGACGACTCATTATAAAATGGCACGTCGTTGATCGAGCCAATAAACTGGCTGAACCGGTCGCGCTGGGCAGCAATGCCCACCAGGGCCGTTAGGCGGTGGTCACCATCTCCGAAAGCTTTGTCATAGGTTAGGGTGTTTTCCCATAGCCAGCGCGTGTTGCGGCCCTGCGCTGAGGTTAAGGAACTGCGTTGCGCAAACTGCGTGGTGGTCAGCGAGTCCTTGGCTTGGTACGTCCGGTACTGCGAAATACCGTAGTTGATGCCTAAGCTGGTGCGAAACGTCAGGGCTTTCAGGAAATTCGCCGAGGCGTAGATATTGCTTACCAACTGTTGCCCGTTCGACTTCTGATTATACCGGTCGATGGTGGCACGCGGGTTAGCAAAGTTGCCCAGTGGGAAGTCGGCTGGGTCGCCGTAGTTGCCATTGGCCTTGAAGACGGGCAGCACAGGCGGCGCCACGAACGCCTGGTAGAATACCGTATTAGCCGGAATATCGGTGGAGCGGAAGTTTTGGAAGATGGCGCTGTAGCCCACTTTAATGTGGTCGGTGGCGCTGTAATCGGTTTGCAGGCGGGCCGTAATACGCTCGTAGTCGTTCTTGCGCACAATACCCTGCTGCTTGAGGTAGCTGCCGCTCACGTTATACGTCACCTTCTCCGACCCGCCCGACATGCTGAGCTGGTGGTTGTGGATGGCGGCGGTGCGCGAAATCTCATCAAACCAATCAGTGCTGGGCAGGTTGGTGGCTAGCGTCTGAGCATTCGTCCGCTCGTTTATTAACGTGGCATACTCAGAGGCATTGGCCATTTTCACCTTGTTGGTGATGCGCTGAATACCCCCGAAGCCATTGTAATTGATGCGGGGGGCGCCGGCCTTGCCGCGCTTGGTGGTTACCAGCACTACGCCGTTGGCAGCGCGCACCCCGTAGATAGCGGCACTGGAGGCATCCTTCAGGATTTCAATTGAGGCAATATCGTCCTGGTTCAGGAAGCTGATATCATCTACAAAGGTGCCATCCACCACGTACAACGGATTGGCGCTACCCAGGATGGAACCTGTACCGCGCACCCGAATTTGGGGCGAAGAACCCGGCTGGCCATTGTTAGTGATCTGCACGCCAGCTACTTTGCCCTGCAAGGAGCTGACGGCGTTTTGGGAGGCCTGATTTACCAGCTCAGTTCCTTTCACGGAGGCAATAGAGCCGGTTACATCGCGCTTTTGCTGCGTACCGTAGCCTACTACTACCACCTCGTTAAGCTGCGACTGGTTGGCCGCGAAGGAAACATCAATGGTGGTGCGGCCGCCAATAGCAACTTCCTGCGCCGTGTACCCTACGAAGGAGAATACTAGGGTGGCACCTTCCGGGGCCGTGACGGAATAGCGGCCGTCGACATCGGTTTGGGTGCCAATGGCGGTTCCTTTTACTACTACGTTCACCCCTGGCATGGCCGAGCCTTTCTCATCTACCACGCGCCCCGTTACGGTAACGTCGGCGGTGCTACTGGCCGCGGGCTTGAGCACGATGCCGCTGGGGAGAGGCTCGTAGGCAATATGCAAGGGGTCGAAGAGGGTGTGCAGCACTTTGCCCAGGGGCTGGCCCTCGGCCTGAATCGACACCCGCCGACCGGCCCCAATCAGCTGACGGCTGTACTGGAAACGAATGCTAGTCTGGTTCTCAATTTTGGTGAGTACCGCGTGCATGGTCTCGTCTTGGGCCTGGAGCGTAATGGGCTGCTCGAGATACTGCTGGGCCGAGGACGAGAGAGTGGTGGCGGTGGCAATGCTACTGCTGAGTAGGGTGATACACAACGGCTGTATGAGGGCAGCCCGCGACAGCAGAGTAGAAGAAGGAACGTGTAGGGGATTATTCATGGGTAAGGTGGGATTTAGTGAAATGCCTGGTGGCAGCACCATGACTGCCGCGGCCTGGCAAACTGGCCGCCGCTAGAAGGCCAAGGGGAATTGCCATTGCCGCAAAAGCGCGTTGCAAGCAGGATATCAGACCATAGGCAGGGAAACTAGGTGGGAAATAGGCTGAACTTACCGGGGTGCGCAGCCGGCACTGCGGAACAGAATGCGGATATCTTGCTTCTCATAAGAGGCCCCTAGGGCTTTGCAGAGCACATCCAGCTTGGCGAAGAGCGACTCATCCTGCAGGTTCAGGGTCACAGTGCAGGTAGCTAAGGCCGCGGCATCGTAGGCTATGCGCACACCATAGGCTTTTTCCAGGGCCGCCAACACCTCCGGCACGGGCCGGTCGTCGAAGACAAAGGATTGCGCCGCCAGCTGGGCCGGCTGGGCTACTAGTTCCCGCTGCAACTTATGGCGCACCGGAGAGTACACGGCTTGCTGGTTGGGCAGCACGACCACCGCTGGCAAAGCTGCTGCTGCGGGGGCTTCATCCCGGGGGCTTACGCGCACCCGCCCCGTGCGCACTTTCACCACTACCGGCGCGGTGCCTTCCGGGGCTCGCACCAGGAAGCTGGTGCCTAGCACCGTGGTTACCACGTTGTGGGTGTACACCCGGAACGGATGCGCCTTATCGGGCTGGATATCGAAGAAGGCCTCCCCTTTCAGGTGCACCGTGCGGTGAGTGGTGGCAAAGCGACGTGGGTATTTCAACTGTCCCTGGGGCGAAACCCGCACGGTACTCCCATCGGGAAGCTGAATGAGTTGAGACTGGGCCGTGGTATTCACAAACAGTTGCCACTCGGTGGCTTGCTGAGCAATAGCCACCGGGGCTGCCGGAGTTACGCCAGGTTGTATTAGCCATTGCTGAGCCCCGATGCCCAGGCCTAGTACCAGGGCGGCGGCTGCCGCCCACCGTATGCCCCCAGCGTACCAGGGTCGCGCAACCGGCGGACTCAAATCTTCCGCGTCGAGGGATTTGGCTTCGATTCGCTCCCAGAGTTCGGCCCGGAGCTGTTCGCGCTCAGCTGGGGTCAGCGTAAGGGGGGGCTGCTGGTGGCCTAGCAGGCTATACCATTGTTCAACTACCCGTTCTTCTTCGGGCGTACACTCGCCTTGCTGATAGCGCTGCAAGAGGTGGAGTAAGTCAGTTTGCTTCATAGCTTTTCAGCTGGATACAGGCGGGTTATTGATACAGTCGATTAACTCGGCTGCGTCCCTAGCCTATCATTAAAAATTTTCTTAAAAAGATGCCCTGCCGCGTGAGTTAAAGCTCACTCACCGCTGAAAATCAGCAAGTAGGGGCAATCAAGAGCATTGGCAGCAAAGTGGCCTAGGCCGTGGTACTACCACCAGTAGAGCAGCAGCATGACCAGAAAATCACGCAGGCTCACCCGTAACACTTTCAGGGCGCGGGTGAGGTGGTATTCCACGGTTTTGCGGGAAATATTCAGGCGCACCGCAATTTCGGGCACCGACTGATGCTCCAGCCGGCTTAGGCGAAATACCTCGCGGGTGTGCTCGGGCAGCTGCATGAGGCTATCCAGCAGAGCTAGAGAGAGGTCGTCGGCAGCTACGGTTTCCTCCGTGCTATGATCTTCCGGCGCAATGCGTAGGCGGCTGCGCTCCAGATAGGTGGCCTGCGTTAGGCGGGCCTTCAACACATCTATCACCCGGTATTTCACGGCCCGCAGCAAATAGGGCTGCAGCGTATGAATGTCCTGGGCGTGGCGTTTCAGCCACAGCGTGGCAAACAGATCTTGTACTATTTCCTCCGCACTTTCCCGCGAGTTGAGCTTGCGGTAGGCCACTCCCAGCAGCAGCTCCCAGTAACGCTCATATATTTCCGCGAATGCTCGTTTATCATCTTCCCGCAGCGCCCGTACCAGGTCCTCGTCGGTCCAGGCGGCGTACAGCTGGTGGGGTTTGGAGGAAGATGAGCGGAACGAGGACATGAGCGTGCGGAAAGACTAACTTATCAATCTTCTCGGCAACCTCCAATCAAATCCTGCTTTAAGCCTGCTGCGGTAGCCTTTCCGAGAAAGTATACGGCTCAGCTATCAGGTTGGTGCTACGCGGTTGCGCCTGGAATGACCCAATGCGCGGTAAACAGCCGAACCGGCTAACTTGCTACTCTCTCTACCTCACTCGTTGCCTCTTGCCCGACTCTTTCGCGCCTACTAAGCTACTGTTTATCTGCAGCCAGAACCGCTGGCGCAGCCTCACGGCCGAACGGCTGTTTGACAATCACCCCACCTGCGAGGCCCGCTCGGCGGGTACCGAGCCAGGTGCCCGCGTGCGGGTTACGGCCGGACACCTAGGCTGGGCCGATGTGGTGCTGGTGATGGAACGCAAGCACACTGACATTCTGCGTCAAAAGTTCGGGGATGCCTTGGAAGGCAAGCGCATCATCAACCTGCGCATCCCCGACAAATTCCAGTTCATGGACCACATTCTGCAGGACCTGCTTCGGGAGCGGGTGCGTGAGCATTTGGGTCTTGGTGTACTCTAGGTGGCCTAGCTGCGCGGTTCCGGTACAACCTCTGGGCCTAGGCCTCGTTTAGCGGCTCATGCAATACCTTGTTTTTGCCATTATCGTCGCAGTAGTGGCCTTTCTTTTCTATCGTTACGTCACCCGCGACTCCCGGGTGAAGCAGCAGGCGCTGGCCGAAGAGTTTCCGTCCACTTGGCGCCAGATTCTGGCTGAACGCGTAGCTTTCTATCTTTCCCTCACAACCAACGACAAGCAGCGTTTCGAGAAAAAGATCCAGGTTTTCCTGGCCCAAACCCGCGTGACGGGCATTGAAACCGACATTGATGATACCACTAGGGTGCTGGTGGCCGCGTCGGCGGTTATTCCAGTATTCGGCTTTCCCGATTGGGAGTACAGCAACCTAAGCGAAGTGCTGGTAGTGCCCGACGCCTGGACTCAGCAGCGCGACCCTAACAAAGAATACGTAGGCCTGGAAGGCACCTTGCTCGGCAGCGTGCAGGGCTTCCAAACGTCTCACTACATGCGCCTCTCCAAAGCCTCGCTGGAGCAGGGTTTCAAAGATGCCCTTGACAAGCAGAACGTGGGCATTCATGAGTTTGCGCACCTGCTCGACGAGGCCGATGGCGTAATCGATGGCGTGCCGGGCGTGGCCCTTCCCGCCGAGCTACGGCCGGAATGGGAAGCCGTGATGCAGCGCGAAATAGCCGCCATCCGGGCCGGCAACTCAGAAATCAACAACTACGCGGGTACCAATGAGGCCGAGTTTTTTGCCGTAGTGACGGAGTACTTCTTTGAGAAGCCCGAGAAGCTGCAGGAAAACCACCCTGAGCTCTACCAGCTGTTGAGCCGGGCCCTTCGCCAAAATCCTAAAAAGCGCTTCCTCCGCTTTGCCGTTGACCCACGCGAATGGATACGAAGCCTCCGCTCCCGCCGCAAGTTCGGCCGCAACGACCCGTGCCCCTGCGGCAGTGGCAAGAAGTACAAAGACTGCCACCTGCAAAAGCAAGCGGCAGAAGTGGCCTAGGCCCCACTGGTTGAGATACTACAATCAGCCCAACCAAAATAGAACGTCCTGTCGAGCTTGCCGAGACATCTCGCGTGCTGATGCAGCTATCATAAAAGCCCGTCATCCTGAGCTTGCGAAGGATCTTGTCACGACAGTACGAGACGCTAGGCCAGTTGTTCTAATGTTAGAAGATCCTTCGCAAGCTCAGGATGACGGGCTTTTGGAGTAATTATACTAGGCAACTTCCGCCTTAGCGGCTTCCCGTGGGTTACTAGCAACCTTCTCGAACCGCTCCTGATACTTGGCGTGGTTGGTGCCCATGAGCCGGTCCCACCAGTTGAAGTACAGGCCGTAGTTTCCCTTCACGAACTGATGGTGCATGTTGTGGTGGGTACTAGTGTTGTGCAGTCGCCCGAAGCGAGTGCGCAGGAACTTGGCCGGGTATGGCTCATAGCCGAGGTGGCCTAGCACGTTCATGCCCATCATATAGGTCAGGAAAGCGACTAGGGCAATGGGGTGCAGGGGCAGCAGAAACACCAGCAGCGGGAAAATGCCGGCTTCTACCACGGCCTCCAGCGGGTGAAAAGCAAAGGCCGCCCACGGCGACGGATTGGTAGATAAATGGTGGATGCGATGCACGCGCTGGTACACGCCGGGCAGGTGCATAAAGCGGTGCGTCCAGTAGAAATAGGTATCGTGGGCCAGAATGGCGAGGATGGTACTACCCACTAGGTACAGCCACCCGTACTGGCCTACGCTGGTATAAATTCGGGTGTAGCCGGCCTGCCGCGCCCAGAAAATGCCCACACCCACCGCCGCGAAAATCAGGCAGGTGAGTACGGAATAGCGAATTTCGGTGTGGATGTGATTTTGCTCGGGGAAGCGCGGCTGAATGCGGCGGTGCTGGAAGCGAGCCTTCTTCCAGCGCCAGAAAACCCAGTAGGCCACTCCCGCGAACAGTCCGTAACGCAGGAGCAGGATGAGGAAGTCGGCGGCGTACACCAAGCCGGCCTGAGTGGGGGTTATAAGTGCGGCATGCATACTGGCGAAACTACAACGGATGCTGCTTAGTTCGGCGCAGAAAACCTTGCGGCTACGTACCTTCGCCGTTGGTACTCTTCCAAGCCTTACCTCTTCCTTTTCCATGAAGAAATACTTCTTACCCACCCTAACGGCCGCCGTGCTTACGGCTTGTGCCCCCACTGCTCAAACAACTACTACCGCGCCTGCTACTACTGCTCCCGAGCCCGCCGCCCAACCAGTCGCACCTAACTGGCAGCAGCAAGCAGATGCCTTCCTGAAAGAATATTCCACGGAGTATCAGCGCCTTTACGCTCAGTCGAGCGAGGCAGAATGGCGCTCCAACACCCACATTGTAGCCGGCGACACCGCCAACTCGGGCGCCACGGCCCGGGCCAATGAGCGCATGGCGGCATTCACGGGCTCGGCCGCGAATATTCAGCGCTTACGGGAGCTGTTGGAGCACAAACAGGACCTCACGGAGCTGCAGGTGAAGCAGCTTCAGACAGCCTTGTATAACGCCGCCAACTCACCCCAAACCATTGCCGACGTAGTAAAACGCCGCATCAAGGCCGAAACCCAGCAGACGGAAAAACTCTACGGCTTCGACTATAAATACCAAGGCAAGTCCGTTACTACCAACGACCTCGACGAGCTGCTGCGCAAGGAGAAGAACCCGCTGAAGCGCCAACAGATCTGGGAAGCCAGCAAAGCCATTGGCCCTACGTTGAAGGAAGGACTGCTCAACCTGCGCGACCTGCGCAACCAGACCGTGCAGGCCCTCGGCTACCCCGACTACTTCTCCTACCAAGCCTCCGACTACGGCATGAGCCGGGAGGAAATGATGACGCTGGTGCGCAAAATCAATGAGGAGCTGCGCCCCCTATACCGTGAGCTGCACACCTACGCCCGCTACGAGTTGGCCAAGAAATATGGCGTGAAGCAGGTGCCCGATTACCTGCCTGCTTCCTGGCTGCCCAACCGCTGGGGCCAAGACTGGAGCGCTATGGTGGAAGTAAAAGGCCTCAACCTCGACCCGGTGCTGGCAAAAAAAGGCGCTGAATGGCAGGTGAAGCAGGCCGAGCGCTTCTATCAGAGCCTGGGCTTCCCGGCCCTGCCCACTAGCTTCTATGAGAAGAGCAGCCTCTATCCTCTGCCCAAAGGTGCTACCTACAAGAAGAACAACCACGCCTCGGCTTGGCACATGGACCTGAACCAGGACGTGCGCAGCCTTATGAGCGTGGAGGGCAACACCGAGTGGTACGAAACTACCCACCACGAGCTAGGCCACATTTACTACTACCTCACCTACGCCAATCCCGAGGTACCTGTGCTCCTGCGCCAAGGTGCCAACCGCGGCTACCACGAAGCTATGGGCTCCTTAATGGGCCTGGCCGCTACGCAAAAACCCTTCCTGGCTGGCCTAGGCCTGGTAGATGCCAAGTCTCAAACCGACCAGACCCAAACTCTGCTGAAGGAAGCGCTGAATTACGCAGTCTTCATCCCGTTTGCTTCAGGCGTGATGAGTGAGTGGGAGAACAGCTTCTACGCCGATAAGCTGCCCGCCGATCAGCTCAACGCCCGCTGGTGGGCACTGGCCAAGCAGTACCAAGGCATTGTGCCACCTACCACGCGCGGCGAGCAATACCTCGACCCGGCCACTAAGACCCACATCAACGACGACCCGGCTCAGTACTATGACTATGCTTTGTCGTATGTCATTCTGTTCCAGCTCCACGACCACATCGCCAAGAAAATCCTGAAGCAGGACCCACACGCCACCAATTACTACGGCAGCAAAGAGGTAGGCCAGTTCCTGGCCGATATCATGCGCCCCGGGGCCAGCAAGGACTGGCGCATGGTGCTAAAGGAAAAAACCGGCGAAGATCTCTCGGCCCGCGCCATGGTCGAGTACTTCGAGCCGCTGATGGCCTACCTGAAGCAGCAGAACAAAGGCCGTAAATACACTATGTAAGGTGCCCTTTCACAAACAGCAACGGCTGGGCAAATGCCCAGCCGTTGCTGTTTACATTCTGCATTGCGAGCAGAAAACTAATAGTTTGCTGCTGAGCTTGGCAGGTCAATTAGGATAAACTGAGCATCCTTGGATGCTCTTATTTCCAGCACGTTTTCGTCGGTGGAGCGCACCTGGTCGTTGGGTCCGATATCGACGCCGTTGATGTAGAGGTTGCCTTCCTTCACATAGATGAATGTGCTACGTATAGGGAACGTCTTAAACGTCACGGTTTTATCGGCGCTCAGGTTGCACCAGTAAATCGTGGAGTTGGAGTTCATATACACCACGTCTTCCAGAACCTTCTGCCCCGAAACGAGCGGTACCAGTTCATTTTTCTTATCGAGAAAGTCTACGTCCTTCTGCTCGTAGCTAGGCGACAAACCTTTCTGGTTCGGCAAAAACCATAGTTGATATATGTGCGCCGCTTTGTCGGTGCCGTTGGTTTCGGAGTGGGCTAGGCCAGTGCCGGCAGTCATACGCTGCACTTCTCCTTTCTTAATGGTAGCTTTGTTACCGGCAGTATCAGTGTGCACCAGCTCCCCATCCAGTACTAACGTCACGATTTCCATTTCAGAGTGAGGGTGCTGGGGAAAACCCGAGTTGCCCTGAATTGTGTCATCGTTGAACACCCGAAGCGGGCCAAACTGCGAATTGTCAGGGTCGTAGTAGTCGGCGAAGCTGAACAGGAAATAGCTATTGAGCCATTGCACCGGAGCGGCGTGGTGGCGGTCGGTGGCGGGAATGAGCTTGAGCATCGTGTGTAGGGTTGAGTTGTTGCAGAGGGCTTACGCGTAGCAGCATGCGTAAGTTAAGGCAAGCATCTACGATAATATATGGGCCTACCCCGACCTAACTATCTCACAACAAATGCTACTTCTTAAGTTATTGGTAATAGGCCCAAGTCTCAACGATTATCACAGCCATTCAGCATAAAGCAAATGCCCCAGCACTATAAATAGTGCTGGGGCATTTCGAGTAGTTCCACCTCCGTGAAGTGGCCTAGGCCACTTCAGGCTATACTTTCTTCATGGTGCTCACCTGTTGCTGCAGATCAAGCACGATGCTGGCGAGGCGGTTGAGCGAAAGATCGGCGATAGGGAACGTGCTGCTGATATAGGCTTTGGCTTCCCAGATCTCCACTACATCTTCCACATCAATCTGATAGGGCGAGTACAGGGGGTTGTCGGAGTGCAGGGCCAACATGGCGTTGTCTTTCAACCGGTTGAACACGCGCTTGAACACGATACCTTCTTTGCTGCTTACCACGATGCAAGGCGTGCCGTCCTTGATGCTCATCCAGTCGTCCACGTAGCGGCCCACGATTACGGTGCCGCTGGCAATAGGCAGCATGGAGTCACCGGCAATTTCGAAGGCGCGGTAAGTTCCTCCTGTACCCAGCATGGGTAGGCGGAACTTCGGCAGCTCTTCTAAGTACTCGGGGTCGGCGTAGCCGTTCAGATAGCCGGCGGCGGCTTTCTGAGGTACCAACTCGATGTTTTCGTTCTGCTCCTTATCTACCGTCAAGGCCAGAATGCGCAGGTTACCGCCGGGGCGGGTTGCGGTAGTCTCAGTCGTAGCAGCCGTTTGCGCTTGAAGCTGCAGGGCAGCTTTAGCGTTCTTCTTTTTGCTAAAGTCGGTGGTAACCAGCGCGTCCAATGAGATATTGAACAGGCGGGCCATGTTTACCAACGTGGCTAGCTTAGGTTCAGCGCGGCCTTCTTCATACGCGCCTACCAAGGAGCGTTTGATACCGAGCTTTTCGGCCATCTGGGCCTGCGTAAGGGCCAGTTCGCGCCGCCAGAATTTGAGGTTAGTGTTAATCATAACGCGGGGAGCCGGGAGAAGGGCTTCATCGGCAAAGATTTACCGGCTCACGAAGATACGAACGCTTCTACGCGAATACTAATTCAATTAGCTGAAATTTTTGCTAAAAATATTTGGTGAGTATTCTGGGCAAATGGTGCGCTACACTTGGCACCCTCTTAACCTACCCCAACCTAATCGTGCTAAGTCTACCTCTAGCAAATTTTTAGAGCTCAGCAGATGCAGAGTCAGGATCTGCTTCAGCCGTATTGGGTTCCTGAGCGATAGTTGTACCAGGCTCGGCCCACCACTCATCATTTTGCCAGTAGGTATCCCAGCCCAGCCGGGCGTATTTGGGGTTGAAATCCGGGTCCCGCTCCCCAATCGTGAAGTCGCGGAAGATATCCTGCTGGTATAGGAAGATATTCTGTACCCACAGCACAGGTTTTGGCTGCTTGGTTTCGGGGTTTGTCCAAGTGCCCTGGAATAGCACCCAGCCACCGCGAGTGTTTTGCTTATCATCCCGAGTGAATGGAGCTAATTCGCCCCGTTCACTTACTGAAAAGTCCACTATTACCTCACCCTTGAACACGCCGGCTCCTTTATAGCTGGCATCTTCCCGCAGAGTAAACGTACCAAGCGCGGAGTATGCGTTAACCGTGTTGGCTTCGGTGATATACTCCTTGCCCTGCTTGGAAGAATAGTAAGCAGGAGCTTTTGTGAGTGGAGCTTGGCTCCCTAGTTGCGTGAATTCAATATCGCCTTCAAATAGGGTAATTGCCTTCTTGAATCGGTTCTTACCCCTCACGAAATAGTGCAGCGGATTGGCCGGGTCTCGCCGGACATCCAGCATCGCAAACTCAATGCGGTAGTGGTCAGCACCATAAAACCCATTCATTATCTCAGAATCGTCCGGTTCCTTGGCAATAAGGGCACTCAGGTTGTACTCCTTGAAAAACGCTTGCTCTTCCGCTGATAAAGCCGGTGGAACAGTTGATAGAGCCGTAACAGTTAGTTTGGGCGACACTGCGGGTTCAGCAGCAGGCGGAGAAACAGTGCTAATAGGTTTCTGCTGACAAGCAGACAGTAGGGTCAGCAAAAGGGCGGTAGCGGTAGCGTAACGCATCGAAAACAATGGATAAGGTAGAGCTGCAAATTTCTTCTGAAATATACAACTTGCTATATACCGGCTGCAACTGCCGTTTGCTGTTTAGTCGCTTGTACACCTGCCAACGGTCCGAAAGCCCGCAGGTACCACCGTGCTAGCCCGGCCTGCACCAGCACCTCGGCCAGCAGCAGGTTGCCCACCCACGACAGCCACACTACGGTCAGGTAGGTTTCAATGGGTTTGGTCTGGAAGAAGTAGTAGAGGCCGTAGCTTTCCAGGCGCAGGCTCATGGCGGCCAGCGTAACGGCGTAGGCACGCAGCATCCACTCGGCGTGCGGCAGCCAGCGGCGCTGTCGCGCCGCGCGGTAGGCCTGCCACGTTACCAGCCACCACACTACGCACTGCAGCGTGAAGCCCACTTTGGCCGACAGCCCACCGTTGGCATACAGGGCCAGCACCAGCCCCGACGGGGCCGCCAAACCCAGAATGCTTCCGACGTACACCAGCCCCAGCCGCCGATGCAGGCGGGGCCAGCGGCGGTACAAGGCCGGCACCAGCTGCAGCAGCCCGATTACCAGCACCCACCAACTGCTGGTGATGTGCACGTAAAAGCCCACCCGAAACCACGGATTATCATTGATGGCCTGTGCTTTCGTGGTCAGGAACAGGATGCCTTTCTCAAAGCTCAGATAGGGCAGCACCATCGTGAGCATACGTACGCTAAAGGCCGCTACTGCCAGAAACGCCAGCACCCGAACAAAGCGTTTAAAAAGCGCGGCCAACAGTGGTGCAGTGATGAAATGGATAGCCTATGACAGTTGGCGGCCGAGTCGCAGCGTGAAGTTGTAGTTTACGCCCTACTCCCCGCGTAGCTTCTTGAAGTACATCAGGGCCAAGCGGAGCTTGAAGTAATCGTACTTCTCGCGCAGGTGGTCGAACAGGTCGCGGAGCATGGGGCTGCTGCCGAGTTGGGCCTGAGCCGTCTGAATTTCGGCCAACTCCTCGGGCTTTAGAAACTCCTCGATGCGCAGCTCCAGCCCCTTGGCGTAGCAGGTAGTGAGGTGGGTTTGCACGGTGGAAATAGCCAAGTCGCGGCGCTGGGCAATGGCTTCTACACTTAGGCCCATGCGGTGCAACTGGTGAGTGGTTTCTGCCGTGCCATTCACCTCTGCAGTAGCAGCTTTTGGCTCTTTTGCGTCGCGCGTGGGCTTCTTGCGCACGGTGCGAGCTGCGCTGAAGTCGTCCGGATCCAGGTGGTCGGGCAGGTCGTCCTCGTCAAGTTCGGCCTGGGCGGCGGGGTTGCCGCCGTGAGCTAGAACCTCCCGGATAAACGCTTCCCCATAGGTCTCAAACTTCTTCATACCTACCCCCGAAATGCCCAACATGGCTACCCGGTTAACCGGCCGCTCCACGGCCATTTCCTGCAGGGTAGAGTCGGTGAAGATAACGTACGGGGGCACGCCTTGCTCGTCGGCAATGCGCTTGCGCAGGGTACGAAGTGCATCGAACAATTGAGCCTCGCGGGTAGCCGGCGTGGCTTTAGCAGCAGCCACTGCTTTGCGGCCCCGCGGGGCCTTTTCCGCTTTTTCGGCTGGCTGAAACTTCTTCATGGGCACGGTACGCTGCCCCTGCAGCACCTCCCGGCCGATATCCGTGATTTTCAGCGCGTAGCCTTCCTCATAGGCAATGTACACCAGGCCATCATTCAGCATCTGGTGGATGTAGCTGTACCAATCGAGATAAGGCAGGTCGCGGCCGGCCCCGTAGGTTTTAATCTGGTCGAGGCCCTGGCTGAGCACGGCTTGGTTGCGCATGCCCCGCAGCACGTCAATCAGTAGGTTGATGCTCACCCGTTCCCGGCTGCGCATTACTGCTGACAAGGCCTTCTGCGCCAGCTCGGTACCATCGAACGTGGTGGGTGGGTTGCGGCAGATGTCGCAGTTGCCGCAGTCCTGGGCCAGCGTCTCGCCGAAGTAGTTGAGCAGGATTTTCCGACGGCAGCTGGCGGCTTCCGCAAACTGCTGCATGCGCTCCAGCTTGGTAAGGTTGAGCTGGGTGAGGTTGGGATTTTCCTTCGTGAGCATGTCGCGCAGGCTCATCACATCGCCGAAGGAATAAAACAGTACGGCGGTGGCGGGGCTGCCGTCGCGACCGGCGCGACCAATTTCCTGGTAGTAGCCCTCGATGTTCTTGGGCAGGTTGTAATGGATTACCCAGCGCACGTTGCTCTTGTCGATGCCCATGCCGAAGGCAATGGTCGCTACAATCACCTGCAGGTCGTCTTTGAGGTAGGCTTCCTGCACGGCGGCACGCTGGTTGGGCGTCATGCCGGCATGATAGAAACCAGCCTTAATGCCTTTGGCCTGGATTTTCTGAGCCAACGTTTCGCACTGCTTGCGCGAGAGGCAGTACACAATGCCCGCCTCGCCCTGGTGGCGCTCCAGAAATTCCAGAATGCCCCCTACCCGATCTTGGCCGGGCCGCACAATCAGGTTCAGGTTAGGCCTGTCGAATGACGACAGGAACACCCGCGGCTCCTGCAGGCGCAGCTGCTGCTGAATATCGCGCTGGGTGAGGCGGTCGGCGGTGGCAGTGAGGGCAATGATGGGAATCTGCGGAAACTGCTCGCGCAACACCCGCAGTTGGGTGTACTCGGGACGGAAGTCGTGGCCCCAGGAGCTGATGCAGTGTGCTTCGTCAATAGCGAACATGCTGATACGCATGCGGCGCAGCAAATTCAGGAAGCCCTCCGAGAGCAACTTCTCCGGCGACACGTACAGCAGCTTGAGGTAGCCGTTCAGGCATTCGGCGGCAATATTGTTTTGCTCGCTCTGGCCTACGCTACTGTTGATGTAAGCAGCCGAAATGCCGTTAGCCTTCAGCGCTTCTACCTGATCCTTCATCAGGGCAATCAGCGGCGACACCACCACGCACACGCCCTCCTGCACCACGGCAGGCACCTGAAAGCAAACCGATTTACCGCCGCCAGTGGGCATGAGCACCACCGTATCCTGCCCCGCCAGAATGTTCTGAATGATGTCCTCCTGCATGGGGCGGAACGAGTCGTAGCCGTAGTACTTCTTCAGTACCCGGCGGGCCGATTCGAGAGTGGGAGCAAGTGGTTCAGCAGCAAATAACATGGCAAGTAACGGACGCAGGTGAGCGGCAATGGAACGGTGAAATTAACCATTTACAGGCGGAAATCGTGCACTTCTGCTACATAAACCTGAACGTCTGCCGGTTCAGCTTCCGCGTATAACAAGGCACTTCATTTCGTTCACTAACCCCTCTATCTAATGCCTGCTTCCTCCGCTTCCGCTACTCAAAACCAAGCTGTTCTCGACGCACTCAGCCGCTGCATTGCCGCCTGCGAACTATGCGCCGATGCGTGCCTGCACGAAGACAATATCCAGATGATGGTGCCCTGCATCCGACTCGACCGAGACTGCGCCGACATCTGCCGCCTCACGGCCGCTTTCATTGCCCGCGGCTCCGACCATGCCCAACACGTTCTCAAGGAGTGCATTGAAATTTGCCAGAAGTGCGCCGATGAGTGCGGCAAACACCAGCACGACCATTGCCAACAGTGCGCCGCTGCCTGTCGGGCCTGCGTGGAAGCTTGCCGCCAGTATGCAGCCTAGGCCTCGGCTCTAGGTTACCCCGAGAATCTCTACTCCGCTCATCTGCACGGACAGGTCTAGCGCATACTGGTGTATGTTCTGCTCTTGACCAATGTGCTGTAACTCAGCGGTAGCTTGCCAGCGCTGCACGTTTCCGCTAGTGGGCGCTACAGCTGGTTGCAGCACTCCATTAGTGTACGTAATCTGACTACGCACACACTGAGTGGCATCAAAGTCGCCAACCCAACTGGCATCGGCGGAGTCATAGTAGGTGTTGAAAGCTCGGTAGGTGACGGTCCCCGACCGCTTCACGGGGAACTGGTAATACAAGGTCGAGAGGTCGGGAAAGGCCAGCCCAACGGTAAACACGTTTGGGCGGCGCGGACCCAGAATACTGGCTCCGAATGACTCACTCTGAATTACCTGTAGCTGCCCGTTTTCATCCGTTTGAAACTCAAGCGGAGTACTTCCCCGATGCCATACTTGCACGCGCTGTTGGGTCAAGAGGTTGCCTGTAGTATCCCGTAAGGTAAGTCGCAACTGATACGCAACGGAGCGCTGTCCAAGTGAAAACACAAACGCGAGTACGCCGCTCAGCAGTACAGCCAACCCACCAACTACGTATAAAACCTCCAGCATAAATCAGAACAAACTAGTAAGTGGCCTAGGCACTCGGGGACAGATAAGAATCCGCCCCCCGACGCCTAGGCCACTTGCTGCTTCTGCGTGTTACTGCTTACCCTTGTTCTGGCCGGGTGGCTTTGCGGGTACCTTGGTAAAGCTCGTATTTAAGCAAGCGGCAGTCGATGGGGCCGTTGTAGAGTGGAATGCGGCGGGAGGTTTTCAGGCCGATGCGCTTAGCGGCTTCTAGGTTGCCGGTAAACACGTAGGCATCATAGCCTTGAAAGCCGGTTTTAAGCGTGTCGCCAATCATTTTATACAAGGCGTCCATTTGGGCTTCTTCCCCAATTCTTTCTCCGTACGGCGGGTTCATGATAACGATGCCGGGCTCTTCTTTGGCGGGTGCCTTGGCCTCGCGCACGTCGCGCACACCCAGCCGAATGAAGTCTTCCAAGTCGGCGGCGGCTACGTTTTGGCGGGCCAGCTCAATGTACTCCCGCGAAAGGTCGGAGCCGGCAAGGTAGGCCTGGGGTTCTTCAATTCGCATCTGGCGGGCATCCAGCTGAACCGACTCCCAGAGGGCGGCGTCGAAATCGGGCCAGTTCTCAAAGCCAAATTTACCTTGATGGTACAGGCCGGGCGCAATGCGTTGGGCAATCATTGCCGCCTCGGTGAGTATCGTGCCGGAGCCGCACATAGGGTCGATGAGCGTCTTTTTACCATCCCAGCCCGTGAGCAGAAGCAGGCCGGCGGCTAGGGCCTCGTTGAGCGGCGCCACGTTGGTTTGCTGCCGGTAGCCGCGCTTGTGCAACGACTCGCCGGAGGCGTCGAGGCTAAGAATCACCTCATTTTCAATCATGTGCAGGTGCAGCCGAATGTCGGGACTCTTTACATCCACGCTAGGCCTCTGCCCAGTACGGTTGCGGAACTGATCTACAATGGCATCCTTGGTAAGCTGGGCCACGAACAAGGAGTGCTCGAACGAGGACTTGTTCACGACGGCCGTAATGGCGAAGGTTTGGTCTTGTCGGATATACTTAGCCCAGTCAATGCGGCCTACCTCGCGGTACAGGGCCTTTTCGTCGCGGGCGTAGAAGCCAGCGAAGGGCTTAAGAATGCGCATGGCCGTGCGGCACCACAGGCAGGCCTCGTAGAGCAGCTGCGTGTCGCCGCTAAACTCAATGGCCCGCTGGCCCACTCTCTCAATGGTGGCACCCAGCTGATGCAGCTCTTCCGCCAGCACTTCTTCCAGCCCAAACTGGGTGGTGGCGGTCATATAAAACGGAGCGGAGCGGCGGGTAGCAGCCATACGATGAAAAGTAAAATGAGGAAGTAAGGCCGCAAAGGTCGGGAAAGAAGCGGGTGAAACCGCAGTAAGCCTAGAGAACGGCCGCCAGTACTGTTGCTTTAGCGGCCTTTGGCATTATCGAGCTTAACGTTATGCACGCCTTTTGCGTCTCTAGGCCATGCGCCCCTCTTTCCTCTTTGATCCGAGCAAAAGCTCCCTCTTCTACCTTATTTTATTTTTAACGCTGATAGTGGTAGGCCTCACGGGCTACGATGCGCTAAATGGGCATTACTCAATGATTGGTAGCGTAGCTTCCTTCCTAGGCCTGTTCGTGGCCTTCCAGAGCTGGAAAGCCGCTGATGATGCCTCCCGTAAAACCGACGAAGCGCTGGCGCAGATGCAGGCTCTAGCCCACGAAACCCGCCAGTTGGTGGTGAGCAGCAATACGGTAGAAGAGCAGATCAAGAGCGCTGTGGTAACCATCAGCGACGCCACGCGGGAACTGTACAAAGGCTTCCAACCGATTATGAACGAAATAGCGTCGTTCCTGACTGAGGCAGCCGAAAGTGAGTACTTGGCCATTATGACGGACTCCGCTGCAATTGGCACGTTCTACGCCCGCCACCACCACCCGGCTCTTAACCAGCGGGAAATGCGGGCCCTCACCGACCGCATTCACGACCTACTGCTGGAGCGCGCCCGCGACGCCCGGGAGTTCTACTTGGCCACCCTCGCCGCCGATGAGGTGCCCGACTCAGTACCTCCCACCCGCGACCAGCACGGGCACCTGCATCATTTTGTGCAGGGCGTCTGGCAGCAGTTTCATCCTGAGTCGCCGATTACGGAAGAGTATTGGCATGAGCACCGGGAGCAACACCTTTCCACCCTGCGCCAGATTCAGGAAACGTTTACCACTCTTTCTGAGCACCGTGAGCAGCGGGCGGCAGGACTAGAACCGCATCAGCACCTGCCGGTATTACCGCTTCAGTTATTTCTACGCTACAACGCCGAGGCCAAGGAGCCGTTCCGGGCGCTGGTGGTGTTCCTAGGCCAGTACAACCTCGATAGAGTAGCCGAAACCCGCGCCATGCAATCAGCCGACCCAGAGCTGGTGCGCACCTTCATCAGTATGTTCGAAAGCCTTACCAGCCTCGACGACCACCCTGGTTACCAAGAGCTTCGGCGGCAGCTTCCACTATAACCTGGAAAAGAGTTTATTTACGAAGTGTGCTGCCTAAATCCAGCCTGGGCGAAGCGCACGTACACATTTTACTGACGCGCATCCACGCCGCCGTTCCCTATCGTGTCCCTCAAATTCCCTTACTATGCCTAAATATATTGCCGAGGTGCTTGGCACGTTTGCTATCATTTTCTGCGGCACCGGCGCTATCATTATCAATCAGGAGAGTCATGGGGCAGTAACGCACGTGGGCATTGCCATTACGTTTGGGCTGGTAGTTACCTCCATGATTTATGCGCTAGGCACCATTTCGGGGGCGCACTTTAATCCGGCCGTGTCTATTGCGTTTGCCGTAGCCCGGAAGTTTCCGGTGCAGGAGCTGCTGCCCTACATTATCAGCCAAGTTACTGGAGGCGTGCTGGCCAGTGCCGTGCTGCGGTATCTATTTCCCGGCAATGAGTTGTTGGGAGCTACGTTGCCCGCCGGATCAGAAGCGCAGTCCTTTATTCTAGAGTTTATCTTGACCTACTTCCTGATGCTGGTCATTATGAACGTGGCCTACGGCTCAAAAGAGCAAGGCTTGTTTGCGGGCTTAGCTATTGGCGGCGTGGTGCTGCTAGAGGCCATGTTTGCGGGACCCATTTGCGGGGCCTCCATGAACCCAGTCCGCTCCTTAGCGCCAGCCTTACTTTCTGGACATCTGGAGCACCTGTGGCTGTATTTAGTAGCGCCCACAGCGGGTGCCATCGGGGCCGTACTGACCTGGAAATACCTGACCAGTACTGTTCAAACCGTACCGCCAGCTGAGGTTCCTGCACCCATCAAAGCACGCTTGTAGTAGCAGCTAGGCCACTTTGGTCACTGGTATTTGCCCAGCCAACGCCTTCGATGCCGCAGCCAGTCAACCTAGCGGTGAGCAGTATCCGGCCGGCAGCCCATCGGTAATCCCGGATACCGCCTATATTTAAGACCTCCTTGGTTTTCATTCTGCCTGCATGGCCATTCCTACTACTACTTCCACTTCCGCCACCACCGCCGCAGCCCGCTCTTACGCCCTGCCCATGGCGGCCATGACGAGCCTGTTCTTCCTGTTTGGAGCTGTCACCAACTTCAATGGGGTGCTGATGCCCTACCTGAAGGACGTGTGTCAGCTGACCGATTTTCAATCCTCTACGGTGTCGGTGGCCTTTTTTGGGGCTTACTTTCTGATGTCGCTGCCGGCTGGGGTGCTGCTGAAGCGGCTGGGCTATCAGCGGGGCATTGTGGTAGGACTGCTTATCATGGCGGTGGGGGCGCTGGTGTTTATTCCGGCCGCCAACTCGCGGGTGTTTGGCGTGTTTCTACTGGGCCTAGCGGTGCTGGGGGCTGGCATTACCCTACTGCAAGTAGCGGCTAACCCCTACGTATCGGTGCTAGGCCCCGCCAGTGGTGCCGCCTCACGGGTAAGCCTGGTGGGCGTAGCGAATAACTTCGGTGGTACTCTCTCGCCCCTGCTGGGTGGCATGCTGCTCTTTGGCGGCTCAGAGGTGCTGAAAGCTCGTTTGGCATCTATGCCGGTGGCACAGCGCCTGAGTGAGGAAGCCGCCCTGGTAAAGGGTCCTTACATTGGCTTAGCAATCTTCCTGGCCGTGCTGGCGGGCATTTTTGCCCTGCTAAAGCTCCCAGAATTAGAATCGTTTGCCGACGAAGAAGCGGCGCCGGTGCCAGCTGGGCAGGCGGCGCGCAGCTCGGCCCTGCATTTTCCTCACCTAGCCTTGGGCGTAGTGGCCATTTTTCTCTACGTAGGCGTGGAGGTAGGCCTAGGCGACTATCTGATCCGGTTCGGTGAAACGCAGAATATCCAACAGCTCTCGGGCTTCACGCAGGCACTGGTGCAAGGCCTAAGCGTGGCCACCAACTGGGCCGCTGCCCTGTTTGGGCAAACGCCCGCCCCTATTGACACGGCCTCGGGCTTCACGAAGGCCGTGGGGGCCGTGCTGGTTTCCTCCTACTGGTTTGGCTCTCTGGTGGGGCGGGTGGTAGGAATTCCGCTGCTGAGCCGCGTAAATGCCCGCTACGCCTTGGTGCTAGTGTGCTCGGTAGCTCTGCTGAGCGTAGCCGCCGCCGTGTTGGTGCGCGGCGAGGCTGCCCTATGGCTGGTGGTACTCTGTGGCCTGTGCAACTCCATTATGTGGCCGGTCATTTTCCCGCTGGCCATCCAAGGCCTGGGGCCGCTCACCAAGCAAGGCTCCTCCTACCTCATCATGGCCATTGTGGGCGGGGCAATCATTCCCTTCCTGATGGGGGCCGTGTCAACTTACGCGGGAGGCCTACGGGTAGCCTTCATGTTGCCGGCCCTCTGCTACGCCTACCTGTTGTTTTACTCGTTGCGCGGCTATCGAGTGCGGTAACCATTTAGCTTCCACTAAAAAGCCCGTTATTCTTTGCTTCATGCAGAATAACGGGCTTTTTTGATTCTGGTGGGTGTGGCGGCTCGCAATATCGAAACGGCTACCTTTGCCGGCAAGTCACCTTTACCGCTTCTCGTATGGCTTCGGCTCCTGCTCTAGAACACCACGTTTCGCTTCGCCCCTACAACACCTTCGGCCTAGACGTGAAAGCGCGGCTTTTTGTCCGCTTTTCCTCCCCCGATGAGCTTAGGGCCCTATTGGCCCTGCCCGAGGTGCAGCAAGCCGAAAAGCTGGTATTGGGCGGCGGCAGTAACCTGTTGTTCACGCAGGATTTCGATGGCGTGGTACTCAAAAACGAAATTCGGGGGCTTGAAATCTTAAGCCAGGATGAAGACACCGCACTGGTGCGCGCCGGCGCCGGTGAGTCGTGGCATGGGCTGGTACAGTATGCCCTAGATCAGGAGCTGAGCGGTATTGAAAATCTGTCGCTGATTCCGGGTACGGTGGGCGCGGCTCCGCTCCAGAACATTGGGGCGTATGGCGCCGAGCTAAAGGATACGTTTGAGCAACTGGAGGCACTGGAGGTAAGCACGGGCCAGCTGCGTACTTTCTCCCGCGAGGAGTGTGGCTTTGGCTACCGCGAAAGTGTGTTCAAAGGCCCCCTGAAAAACCAGTACATCGTCACGAGCGTGATGCTGCGCCTGCACCGTCGGGCCCGCCCCAACGTCAGCTACGGGGCCATCCAGACGACCCTGGAAGACCTCGGAATTGGTGGTGAGCCAACACCCCGCGACGTGAGTGAGGCCGTGATGCACATCCGCCGCAGCAAGCTCCCCGACCCCGCTCAGATCGGCAATGCGGGTTCCTTCTTCAAGAACCCTGAAGTTTCCCAGCAGAAATACGACGAGCTGAAAGCCCGCTACCCCGACCTGCCCGGCTACCCAGTGCCCGGTGGCGTGAAGGTACCCGCCGCCTGGCTGATTGAGCAGTGCGGCTGGAAAGGCCAGCGCCGCGGCGCCCACGGCGTGCACGACCGGCAGGCACTAGTGCTGGTAAATCACGGCGGCGCCCAAGGAGCTGACATCCGCGACTTAGCTCAGGAAATTATTGCCTCAGTGCGGGAGAAGTTTGGTATTGAGCTCCACCCCGAGGTGAATATCTTCTAGACACTTGCTTAAACGCGTCATTCCGAGCACAGCCAAGAATTTGGGTTAGCCACTAGGCCACTTCCCCAAATCCTGAATATGCTCGGAATGACGCGTTTTGTCGGTAGTAGAGTGGCCTAGGCCACTGGTTTCCAGCGCCGCCGGGCCCAAGCTTGACGCTGCTCGTCATCCTGAAACGTCCAGGCTACGATGCGGCTGGTTTTCTGGCCCTGCTTCATTTCAATGGTTCGGATAGAGCTTTCCTCAACGCCCGCCTTTTGCAGGAAGTAGTAAGCGCTGCGCAGGGTTTCTTTTTTAGAAAGGAGAATTGAAAACCAGAGCACCCGCGCTGCCAGCGGCACGCTTTGCTCCACAAATCGGCGCAGGAAGCCTTCTTCGCCCCCTTCACACCATAGCTCCGTATTCTGCCCCCCAAAATTAAGCACCGGCTCCAGCGCTTTCGCGTAGCCCAGGTTGCGGCCTTTACGGCGGCTACCCGCGGCGGCATCAGCGGCCGAGGCGTGGAACGGTGGGTTGCACATCACTAAATCAAACTCCTCGCGCGGCTTCACAATTCCCTCAAACACAAAGGCAGCGTGGCTCTGCTGGCGTATTTCTACCCGCCCAGTCAGCTTGGGGTTCGCGGCCACCATAGTCTTCGCTGATTTCAGCGCCACTGAGTCAATCTCCGAACCCACAAAGCGCCACCCGTAAGCCTGTGAGCCAATGATAGGATACACGCAGTTCGCCCCCACTCCTACGTCCAGCACGTGCACAGCTTTGTCGCGGGGAACTAGGCCACTATGATCGGCAGCTAGCAAATCGGCTGCGTAGTGGATATAATCAGCGCGGCCGGGAATGGGCGGACAGAGGTACCCCGCGGGCACGTCCCAGGAAGCCACGCCATAGAACTGCTTCAGCAAGGCTCGGTTAAGGGCCTTCACGGCCGCCGGGTTGGCAAAGTCAATGCTGCTGTCGCCGGTCGGGTTGGACACCACGAAGGCCGCCAGCTCCGGGCTGGTGCTTAAGAGTTGCGGGAAGTCGTAACGGCCGTTGTGGGGATTGCGAGGATGCAAGGCAAATGGGGTTGGTAAAGAAGATAGGAGCGCAAAGGTACACCTGCTGCAACGGATACGGGCCGGGTTAACTCCAGCTCATAATTATTTCTACCTGGTTGCCCTACATTTTCACTGTTCCCCCTAATGATTTGTCCTCGCCGGGATATATCTGATAGATTGTCTTATTACCCTTGACTTCAGTCTGATTATTCTTGAGCCGTTTGCTTTCACGTATCCATTTGCTGATTGTGACTGGGCTACATTCAAACTTCATAAAAAACTTCCTGCTGAACATGCTTCCGTTTGTCCGAACCTCCAGGATATTAGCATCGGAAGGAATTTCAGCTAATCCCCCCCAAAGTAAGGTAGTCGTAATCGCCTCCCGCCTGTTCCAAGGCATTACTTGGTCTGTACTTACCATATATAAAGCACAAAAGCAGGTTAGCAAAATCAGCCCAATTTTGTAACGTTTTATTCTCATAAAAGCAAATAGTGCTATAAAGCAACAGGCCCCGACAGCTCATTTAAGAACTATCGGAGCCTGTTGCTTTTTTAAAGCGTTACTTCAGCACGGCAATGGTAGCGCCGTCGCCGCCGCGGTCAGCGTGCTCGTCGGCCACGCTGGCTATGGCGCGGGTGCGGTGCAGGTAGTCGCGCACTACCTGGCGTAGCACGCCGTTGCCGCGGCCGTGCAGGATTTTGATTTCAGGTACGCCCAGCATCACAGCATCGTCTACGTAGGCCATGATCTTGTTCAGGGCATCCTCGGCCCGCTCTCCGCGCAAGTCCAGCGTGGGGCTGAAGTTCGACATCTTGCCGGTGGTGTCGAAGCCGGAGTACTGGGCCGGAGCTTTGCGAGCTGAGGCTTTCTCCCGTTCCCGAATTTCAGAGCGCGTGAGCTTTTCCAACTGGCCTACCTTCACCAGGGTCTTCATGCCACCAAAGGAAACCTCCGCCGTTTTACCTTTAACGCTCATGATTTCGCCGTGTCCTTCCTGCCCAATCAACGCCACTTTGTCGCCGGGCTTGAGCGAGTTGGCATCGGCCAGCTCACGGGTAGCACGGGCCTTGGGTGGCTCAATCTGCAGCTTCTCACGCACGAACGTATCGAGCTTACCGCGGGCTTCCTTGGTGCGCTCCTTTTCCGCCTGGCCTAGCCGAATTTCCTGAATGGTAGCCTCAATCTGCTGGTTGGTATCCTTGAGCAGCATCTTAGCTTTAGCCTTGGCCTCGCGCAGTACGTCAAGGGTGGTATCGTCGAGGTACCTCTTCAAATCCTGATACTCTTGGGCCGCTTTCTTCATGCGCCGCTCCTGCTTGGCGGCTTCGGCAGTGCGCTGTTCCAGCTCCGTTTTCTCCTTCTCTAAGCCTTCCAGCAGGCGGTCGTAGCGGATTTTATCCTTACCCACTAGCTGAGTTGCCCGCTCCACCAGTTGCTTGGGCAAGCCAATCTTGCGCGCAATTTCAATGGCGAACGAAGAACCCGGCTTGCCGATTTCCAGGCGGTAAAGGGGCTGCAGTTGGTCGGGGTCGTAGCGCATGGCTCCGTTCACGATGCCTTCCGTCCGCTCAGCGTAGTTCTTCAGGTTGGTATAGTGCGTGGTAATGACCCCAAAGGCACGGGCGCGGTTCAACTGCTCCAGCACGGCTTCGGCAATGGCGCCACCCAAGCTAGGCTCGGTACCGGTACCAAACTCGTCAATAAGAATGAGGCTGCGCTTGTTAGCCAGAGTCACGAACTGCTTCATGTTGAGCAGGTGCGAGGAATACGTGCTCAGGTCATTTTCCAGGCTCTGCTCATCCCCAATATCCAGGAACACATCCTCGAACACGCCCGCCTCCGAACCATCACCAGCCGGAATCAGCAAGCCGCACTGCAGCATGTACTGCACCAGGCCTACCGTCTTCATGCTCACCGATTTACCACCGGCATTGGGTCCCGAAATCAGCAGAATCCGCTGCTCCGGCGTCAGCTCAATGTCAAGGGGCACTACCTCGCGCGGGTCGTCCTTGGCGTGCTCCTGAAACGTGAGGTAAAGCAACGGGTGACGCACCTGCTTCCAGCGAATCAGGGGCCGAGGATGCAACTCCGGTAGTGAGGCCTCCAGACGCTGGGCCAAGCGGCCCTTCGCCCGAATAAAGTCTAATAAGCCCAGGTACTGGTAGGCCTTACGCAGGTCCGGAATGTGGGGCCGTAGCTGAGCCGTAAGCTGGGTCAGAATGCGGATCAGCTCTCGTTGGTAAGCATTTTCCAGGTCCTTGATGTCGTTGTTAAGCTCGAACACCGCTTCCGGCTCAATAAACACCGTCTGCCCAGTCGCCGACTCATCGTGAATCAAGCCTTTTACGCGGCGCTTGTGCTCGGCAATGACCGGCAGCACCAAGCGGCCACCCCGGATGGTGGGCTCAGCCCCTTCGGGCACCCAGCCTTCCTGGCGAGCGTGGCGTAGGATACCCGCAATCTGCTTGCGCAGCTGGCCCTGGCGGTTTATCAGCTCCTGCCGAATCTGGCTCAGCAGCGGCGAAGCGTTTTCGCGCACTTGGCCTTCGTCGTCCACCACTTTGTCAAGGGCGGCCAGAAGGTTACGATCTACCTGCACGCCAATGCCTAGCAGGCGCAGGGTTGGGTAGAGGTTCTCTTCGGCGTGGGTAAAGAAGGTCAGCGCTTCCCGAATGGTGCGCAGACTCATTTTCACGGCAAAGAAAGCAGCTACATCAAGGTAGCTGCCGGGTATATTGGCCCGCACCAGGTGCGGATGTACATCGTGGTAATGTTGGCTAGGGAAATCAGCTCCACTGCTGAGCAACTGACGGAACTCATCCGTCTGGAGCAGGAGCTTCTGGAGCTGATCGGCTTTCGGCTGAAAGCTCATCTTGGCCACAAACTGACGACCTAGCGCGCTCAGGCACAGGCCCTCCAGCATCTCACGCAGCTGCGTGAAGCCAATTTTCTGCTCGAAATTATTGGGAAGAATCAAATCAGGTATTCCTTGTTTAGGACAATGTATTCAGAAGGGAATGCGAAGATAAACACTCTGAAGGGCCGGAAAGATTCAGAATTGTTAATAAAGTAAGTTAGCTAGGTGGCCGACTTATGCTTTCCCCTTGCGTGCCGATAGCCAAGGCCCTAAATAACTCAAGGCGCTACCATATACCATCAATATTGAGCGCCACTCAGTTCTCTTGGTGCCCTTAAACAGTATAATTCCAGTAATAAGCAATACTGCAACCACTATTGTCCAGCCCATTACAGTAGCTACCGGCTTTTCATAAAACGAAGGCTCACGCTGAATAGCTACTCTAGCCTCGTCAGATGAGTTCGATATGTGTTCTATACACTTCTTGAAGTCAGCTACTAGAGCATAGAAATCGTCCTTACCCCAAAAATCATTATGCTTAAACTTAATCCTTTTACCAGAATAAAGACTAAGCGCAAGTAACTTACTATTGTTATGCTCCTCATATACATACGACTTTATCTGGCGCAAGGGAATGGTTTGCTCGTTAGTCGACTGATTAGATCGAATGCTCAATGCGTTATCCGTTAATCCAATTATCTGCTCGCGAGTGACGAACCTCCTAGCTGCTATATATCCAAGTGCAGCCGGCCCTAAAAAACAGAGCCAAAACAAAAAGGAGAAATACTCACTGTCTTTGGGTTTAGGCACCAAGGCTAAACCTCCAAAACACAAGACAAAGCAGACTCCCAAAATTGCTAAAAGGATACCTTCACTAATATTCTTTACTATATATACTTCCACTATTATTTAACATTTTAGGTAGATATATTTACGTTACATCTCCCCCTCCACGCCCAGCCCAAATAGCGCAAAATCATACTTCACGGGGTCGAGCGGATCGAAGCTGCGAAGGTGAGCGGTGAGGTCTTCGGCGGCCAGCCAGTCAACTTGTTTACGGTCTAATAGGCCTAGGCGGCGGGCTACCCGCTCCACGTGCACGTCACAGGGGCAGATAAGGTCGGCGGGCGAGAGACGGGTCCAGAGGCCGAAGTCTACACCGCGGTCGTCGGGGCGCACCATCCAGCGCAGGTACATGTTCACGCGCTTGCAGGCCGAGCCGCGGGCCGGCGTAGCCACGTGCTTGCGGGTGCGCTGGGGTGCGTCATCGAGACTGAAGAACAGGTTGTGGAAGTTTTCGAGTCGTTCTTTCTGGGTGTTACCAAGCAGAAAAGCATCTTCAAGTGTATCGTGGCTCCCGTAAAACCAGCGTAACCAGTGCACGAAGTAGAGCAAATCTGTATCGCAGAAGGTGCGATGGCAGAAGCCCAGCAGACCTTTTAAGTCTTCATCCTGGTGCTGGGTGATAAACTGATACGGCGCGTTATCCATGCGGCGCATCAGCTCCAGGCACTTACTAATGATGGTAGGCCTACGCCCCCAAGCCAGCAAAGCCGCAAACAGACCGCTGATTTCAATATCCTGGCGCTGCGTAAACTGGTGCGGAATGCTGATCGGATCGGCCAGGATAAAGGACGGCTGATCGTAGTGCTGGTAGCGGTCGTCGAGCAGAGCCCGGACTTGCGCGTGATTCATTGAGCGGAAAGGTGACGTGGTGAGTAGTAAAACGTAGATAGATGAGTTGGTGAAGACGCTAAAAACGCAATCTGCGCAAGTGGCGCATGTAGCACATCAACTCACTATTTCACCACTTCACCAACTCACCGCTATGGTACGTAGTTGGTTTCTACCCGGAAGCGCTGATCGGGCGTGGCTAGGCGCTGCACGGCCCGTTTAGAGAGGCGTACTAATACGTTGGAGTTTTCGCCCGTGTCGGGCAGTTTGCCAATCACGCGCACGTACACCGACATGCCGTTCATGATATTGCGCACCTCCATGATGGTGCCTACCGGCGCGGTTTTGTGCAGAGCCAAATACTTATCAGAAGCATCGGTGGGAATAACCATGGCTAGGCCACTCTCCGATACCCGGCGCACTACTTCACTGGCCCGCTCGGGAGCGCGCTCTTTTTCTTCTACTACTTCTCGGGCAGGCTCCTCCTTAATGGGAGCCTCCTTCGGCACCACGGGCTGGCGTGCAGTTGCGGGTGCTACGGCAGAGTCTTTTGCCCGAGCCCGGTTCTCCCGCTCCTGCGCCTCGCGGGTATCAGAAGTGCGCTCCGGACGAGTTGGGGCTGCTGGCGCCGGGCGCGCTGCTACCGGCGTAGCCGGACGCGCAGCCGCAGCAGTGCCCTGGTGAGTACCAGCCGCAATAATCAGGGTTTGACCACTGCGCACGTTGAAGTTCGGGGCAAACCCATTAAGGCGGGCTAGCTCAGCGGGCGACACGTCGAACTTGCGGGCGACGGCGTAGAGCGTCTGGCCAGCTTCTACTTTATAGATGTGGTTTCCACGGGCATCGGTGGGCAGAGCCCGGGCGGCCGCCGAAATAGCTGAGGCAGCGGCCGGAGCGGCTGGTTGAGTGAGTACCACCCGGTTGCGGGGCACCAGCACAATTTGCCCCGTTACGAGGGCCCCTTTCACCGTGGGATTGAACTCTACGATTTCGTCAACTGGCACTTTATAGCGCCGCGACAACCCATAGAGGGTTTCACCGGGCGACACGCGGTGCTTGATCAGGATTTTGTTGTTGCGGTACTCAACTCCGATAGAATCTGGGGGAGCCACCAGCCGGGGGCCCGCCAGCGCGGAGAAACCTGAAAAAACTAAAGCAACAGACAGCAACGAAATTCGAGACATAGGAACAGGGCGCGGAAGGCGGCAGAACAGCACAGTAGGTAAAGGAAGCTGCCAACTGCATAAATACTGCCGAAAGTTAACGAATCCTGACAAGTCCCCGACGCACTGTTGGATAGCAACGGTTATTTATTGGTCATTTTTAAGAGCAGTACCTCTGGGCTTGCTCTTTGCTCTCTATCGGAGGGAAATGATAGTCTGTCGGTAATTTTCACCTCTTTTGCGGCAACGTATTCTCTGGCTTCACTTCCTCACCCACTCCGCATGCACGCTATTGGTATCATTCCCGCCCGCTTTGCTTCCACCCGTCTGCCTGGCAAACCCCTGGTAGATCTGGGCGGCCAATCCATGATTCAGCGGGTTGTTGGCCAGGCCCGGCAATCGGGGCTGAGCCGGGTGGTAGTAGCCACCGATGATGAGCGGATTCTGGACCACGTACTCGGGTTTGGGGGTGAAGCGGTTCTTACGGCCCCCGACCACCCCAGCGGCACCGACCGCGTGTGGGATGCGTATCAGCAGCTCCAGGTGCAGGCCGATTGCGTTATCAACATTCAAGGCGACGAACCGTTTATTCATCCGACGCAGATTGATGCGCTAATTCAGCTGTTTGCGCAGTCCCAGCCCCCGCAGCTGGCTACTCTGGTGAAACCGGTGCTCAACGAGGAAGAGCTGTTTAGCCCCCACCTGCCCAAAGTGGTGCTCGATACTACGGGCCACGCGCTGTACTTCAGCCGCCACCCCCTGCCCTATCAGCGCCAGCAGCCGCAGCCGGAGTGGCGCCAGCACCACCGCTATTTGCGCCACATAGGCCTATACGCCTACCGCCCCGATGTTTTGGCCGAAATTACGCGGCTCTCTCCCTCCCCGCTCGAGCTAGCCGAGAGCCTGGAGCAACTCCGGTGGCTGGAACACGGCTACCGTATTCTGACGGCCGAGACGGAGCTGGAAACCATCGGCATTGATACGCCCGAGGATGTGGAGCGCGCCTTGCACTATCTGGCTCAGCAACTATAGGCTATCGGTTGTCATGCTGGGCATGTGGCACAATAAGCCAAGGGTCTGAAGCATCTCACGGTTTCGTTGCTAGGCCAGTTCCAGTTGAATTGTCAGAAGTAAAGGTGCTTCGGCTCTGCTCAGCATGACGTATAGTATGCCAAGACAGCACTTACAGATGATTACCCTTCCGAAGCACCATGTTCGGCACGCCGATTTATGTGGTTTTCAGAAGTTACAGCGCGCTCATCCTTCATCTCTTTGGAGAGAAAAAAGTTAAGGGCCGTCCGGATTACGGCAATAGCCCCGAGCTTGCCAATCTGCTCCCAGCTGGGCGCAATGGCTGTCGAGAGAATATCAGCCCCAAGCTGAAACTCCAGAGCTAGAGCCAGGTACCGGGCCAGAGTGAGCCGAATGGCGGTAAAATCGGCAGTTTGGCGGGCCAGCAACGCCTTGAGGAATAGTCTACCCGCCACGAGTATACCTAGGCCTATAATGAGTGCCCCAATGGTTTCAACACCCAGCTTAAGCCACTGCACGGCTTCAATTACCCCGTACTCCGCCAGAGAGTGAATAGTCTGTTTCTCCATATTACCTATGTAACGGGAACGACAGGCCTAGAGCTAAGCCTCTTCAGGAGATACACGGTGCCGCGCTGTACAATAACCAGCACCACTACCAACCCCACGGCCAACCCAAACAACAACAAGTTCCCCTCGCCGCTGCCGGCCCGAAAAGCAAAATTCAGGGCTGTTGCTACGGCCGGTGGGTGCATGGCATCAAGCCCAATCATGAGCCCGATGGTCAGGACCATGGCGGCGGCAGCTCCCACGTAGCCTGGCCCCACCCAGGCATGCAGCGCAAACCCAATGGAGGCGGCGCCCAGTTGGCTTAGTACCAAGGTGCGGGTGCTGTTGGTGGGGTGCTGTGGGTCGAGATAAATAAGGAAGGCACTGGATGCAAGTGAGGCAAAGAGCAGGCGCTGGTTGCTGAGTAGTTCCAGCAGCCACAGCATCAGCAGGACGGTGACTGTGGGTAGTAGCGCCAGCAGCAACTCGCCTTTGCGCCCCAGCCGCGGCCGGCCAGGCCCTGGCGTATCGGCAGCATTAGCTAAAGATCGAGAGTCAGACATACCCCTCCTACGCACCCTGTGGGCGTTTGGGTGCTCGCCTACTGACAATGGGGCAACTGCCAAGTGGCCTAGCCGCCGGCCTTCTTGGCTTTGTATTTCTGTTCTAGCAACACGGCCAGCACTTTGTCGCGGAAGTCACCTTGAATCAGGATTTCGCCGTCTTTGGCATTGCCGCCCACACCGCATTTTGTTTTCAGCAGCTTACCGAGGGCCTGCAAATCCGCATCCTGGCCTACAAAGCCAGTGATGAGGGTTACCTGCTTCCCTCCCCGCGACTTTTTATCGAGCTGCACACGCAGGTTTTGCTGCTGCGGGGGCAAGGTCACGGCTTCTTCATTGCCATTCTCCTGGTACTCAAAATCGGGGTTGGTGGAATATACCACGCCTTCGCGGCGGTTCTTGTTGGCTTTCATAGGTGCAAGTTGTGAAATTGAGGAAGGTGAAATGGTGAAATCGGGGTAGGAAACGTAGCCAGCTTGCACTTTACGCTCCCGCTCTTCACCACTTCTATAGTTGCTACACGGCTACTTCCAGCGCCAGCGGGTCGAGGCTAACCACAAAGTTGGTTTCATCGGCAACGTAGTCGCCATCTACGTGAAAGCCGAGTGGCCTAGCAGCTTTAACCTGAATGTGGCAACTAGTGTGATACACGGCACCGCCGGAGGTGGGCAACGTACCCAGGGCAAGCCCCAGGCCTACGCGCACGGCCCGCGGGAACGACAGCCCATCAATCAGACACAGATCGAGCAGACCATCCTGAATATCGGCGCGGGGCGCGATGTAGGCGTTGTTGCCGTACTGGGCGGCATTGGCAAAGGCTAGTACGTAGCAGTTGGTATCGAGGAGTTGGTTGTTAAGCTCCACTGCAATGGGCGTGGCCTGGTAGCGACGATATTCGCGCAGGGCCACCTTCACGTAGGTGCTCAGGCCGCGCGTACCGGCGCGGGCAAACATCTTGCTCACGTGAGCATCAAACCCCAGGCCCGCCGTGCAAAAGAAGGGGCGGCCGTTGATGTGGCCTACGTCCATGCGCTGAAAGGTGGGCGCACAGATGCGGCGCACGGCACCGGGCAAATCGAGCGGGATGTGCAGGTGCCGGGCCAGTCCGTTGCCGGAACCCCGGGGCACAATACCCAGGGCAGCATTGGTGCCCAGCAGACCACGGGCCACCTCGTTCACGGTACCATCGCCCCCCACGGCCACCACCACCCGGAAGCCATCCTGTGCCGCCGCCCGGGCCAGCTCCTCCGCGTGCCCAGCGTACTTCGTTAGGCGAATCTCAAACTCAGCGCCGGCAGCCGTGGCATAGCGCGTGAGCAGCGCAGGCACGTCCTGGGTACGGTTGGTGCCGGAGGTCGGGTTCAGGATGAAGCAGATGCGCACGGGCGGGTGAAATAGCGAGGTGATAAAACAGCGGGTAAATATAGGCGCATCCTAGGCCACTCCTGCTTCTCGCCCGGACAGCCACAAAGGCTACTTCGGTAAGGCACCACTGGTCTAGGAGCTGTCTTGAGTAGCACAAAGCCCCTACTCTGCTTGAAATTATAACTGGGTTTAGCAGTACTTGCTTGGAACCAACACATAAAAACAGCCTGCCCGATTGCTCAGGCAGGCTGTTTTCAAAATGTAAACCCGAAGGCTTAGCCGTTCATTTTCTCGCCCAGCTTCTGGATGAGGTCGGCGGTGCGGGTAGAGTAACCGGTTTCGTTGTCGTACCAGCCTACTACTTTCACCAGGGTACCGTTGGCCGAAGTCAGCTGCGAGTCGAAAATGCACGAGTGGGGGTTGCCCACGATGTCGATGCTCACCAGCGGATCGGTGCTGTACTCCAGGATGCCTTTCAGCTCGCCTTCAGCGGCAGCCTTCACGGCCTCGTTGATTTGCTCCTTAGTTACTTCCTGCTTCAGAATAACGGTCAGGTCAGTGGTAGAACCGTCTGGAATTGGAACGCGCATGGCGATACCATCCAGCTTGCCCTTAAGCTGGGGCAGCACCAGGCCTACAGCCTTGGCAGCACCAGTGCTGGTGGGGATGATGCTGTAGGCAGCAGCACGAGCACGACGCAGGTCTTTGTGCGGCGCGTCCTGCAGGTTCTGGTCAGAGGTATAAGCGTGCACCGTGGTGATGTAGCCCTTCTCAATGCCGAACGCATCATCCAACACCTTGGCCATGGGGGCCAGGCAGTTGGTGGTGCACGAAGCGTTGGAGAGGATGGTTTCCTCGCCAGTCAGGATGTCTTCGTTAACGCCCAGTACTACCGTCGGGATGTTGCCGGTAGCCGGAGCCGAGATTACTACTTTTTTAGCGCCAGCGGTGAGGTGCTGACCAGCGCCCGCCTCGTCCACGAAGCGGCCCGTTGATTCCAGCACTACGTCGATGCCCATGTCGCCCCAGGGCAACAGCTTGGGGTCGCGCTCGGCCAGAGCGGCAATGCGCTGACCATTTACAGTCAGGCTCTGCTCGTCGTAGGCCACGGTACCGTTGAAACGGCCGTGTACCGAGTCAAACTTGAGCAGGTGCGCCAGCGTTTTGTTGTCCGTCAGGTCGTTGATTGCTACTACCTCTACGTTCTCGCGCTGCAGCAGCGCCTTGAACGTCAGGCGGCCAATCCGGCCGAAGCCGTTGATGGCAACTTTGATTTTAGCCATAGTTGTTGGGGAAATGGGAAGGTTGTCGGTCCCGAGGGGCCGGGTGAAAACGCGTGGCGAAGGTAACGGGCTCGGGGTACTTCGCCAAATCAGATACAAACCAAGCCCGCTGTCAAACGGTTTGAAAAATTTTCAAGCTGAAAATCAGCTTGTTTTTCTTCGCAACGTATTTTTCTTTCTACCAGCTCTTGCGCTGAACCGGGCGGGCTGTATCTTTGCACCATCAAAACGAAACAAGGCCGCGTAACATGGTCCGTTCGTCTAGGGGTTAGGACAGTAGATTTTCATTCTACCAACAGGGGTTCGATTCCCCTACGGACTACTCGCCAGTCGTTTTGGTAACTTCTTGAAACCCGCTCGTTGCCCCCGACGAGCGGGTTTTTCTTTTTGCGCTGGTAGCGCAGCTCCCCGGCAGCTACTATCTTGGGCTATGCATCCGCTTCGCGCCTACATTCACCGCTTTGTTCCGCTCACCGATGCGGAATGGGAGCCACTGGCGGCCGTGCTGGTCACGAAACACATTCCGCGGAAGGGCTATTTCGTAAGGCAAGGCACCCACGCTTCAGAACTGGCCTTGGTGGTTTCGGGTGCCAGCCGCTTGTTCTATACTCGCCCCGATGGCGAAGAGAAGACAACTTACTTCTTCTTCGAAAACCATTTGATGGGCGCTTACCAGAGCTGCCTCACGGGGCAGCCCACCGCCTTTAGTATTCAGGCTCTTTCGCCCCTGGAACTTATCACCTTCCCTTACGCGGTGCTGGAGCGCTTATATGAGGAGTGGCCCGCGTATGAGCGCTTCGGCCGGAAAATAGCCGAATACCTCTTATTAGGCACCGACGCCCGCCTGGCAGAACTGTTGCTGCTGAGCCCTGAACAACGCTACCAAGCTCTGCTCCGCAGCCACAAAACCAAAATCTTGGAGCGCATTCCTCAGCACTACATTGCCTCCTATCTGGGCGTGACACCGGTATCGTTGAGCCGAATTCGGGCACGGGTGCAGGCGGAGGAGTCCAGCCGTATTTCTTAGCGTTTGTTAACGACTTTCGGAGAGCAGGTGCCTGACCTTTGAGTGGTACAATTAACCGCTCCAGCGTCATGAAAAACCTCTTGAAACTAGAAGAGCTGGCCGAAATGGTAGCCGCCGCCCTGGTGTTTTCTTACCTCCCTTACGCGTGGTGGTGGCTCCCTTCCCTATTTCTGCTCCCTGATCTGAGCATGCTAGGGTACCTGGCCGGGCCGCGGGTCGGGGCTATTTGTTACAACTTAGCTCACCATAAGGCGCTGGCCTTAACGGTAGGCCTAGCGGGTTGGTTATTGGCGCAGCCGCTACTCCTACTCGCTGGCACAGTACTCCTCTTTCACAGCGCCTTCGATCGGCTGCTGGGCTACGGCCTGAAATACAGCACCACTTTTCATGACACCCACTTGGGACGCATGGACAAAACAGCCGCCATCAGCTAGTTATAAAACGAGGATGACTACTCATTGGCTTTGTCAGAGCACCTACTTGTGCGCATGGTCGTAAAAAGACGGCAAAAAAATAATGGCTAAACCCTGCTTTCTCCCGTAAGCTTGAGAGTTTACCATTTATCAAAGGCATGTCCCGAACGATTATTGTTTCCAACCGTCTCCCTACAAAAGTCCAGCGTACTGAAGAAAGCCTCACCTTTCAGCCCAGCGAAGGCGGGCTGGCTACTGGCCTAGGCTCTATCTATCGGGAAGACGGCAACGTGTGGGTAGGCTGGCCAGGGCTATTCGTAGAGACCACTGAGGAGGAGGAATACATTGCCGAGCAGCTTCGGGCCGATAGCATGGCCCCGGTATTCCTGACCGAAAGCGAAATCCGGGATTTTTACGAAGGCTTCAGCAACTCCACACTCTGGCCTACTTTCCACTATTTTCCGCAGTACGCCACCTACGAGCAGGAACACTGGGAGGCCTACGTGGCCGTGAACGAGAAATTCTGCCGGGCCGTGCTGGAAATGGCCGGCCCCGACGATACCATTTGGGTGCACGACTACCAGTTGCTGCTGCTGCCCGAAATGCTCCGGCGGGAGCGGCCCGACTGCACCATTGGCTTCTTCCTGCACATTCCTTTCCCTTCGCATGAGCTGATTCGGGTGCTGCCCTGGCGGGCGGAACTGCTGCGCGGCATGCTGGGCGCCGACCTAATTGGTTTCCACACCTTCGGGTATATGCGCCACTTTCTCAGCGCAGTATCGCAGATCTTAGGCATTGCCAATCAGAACGGGCAAGTTGAAACTCCTACCCGGACGGTGCTCGTCGATGCCTTCCCCATGGGCATCGATTACCAACGCTACGAGCAGACGGCCTCTTCCGAAACCGCCCAGCGCCACGAGCAGGAGTACCGCGAAGCCCTGCGGGAAGCCCGGGTTATTCTTTCCATCGACCGTCTCGACTACACCAAGGGTATTGCTCAGCGCCTACGGGCCTTTGAGTTGCTGCTGCAGCGCTACCCCGAGTGGCGGGAGCAGGTGAGCCTAGTAATGCTGGTGGTGCCCTCCCGCGACCAGGTTCCGCAGTACGCGGCCCTCAAAGAAGAAATTGACGAATTAGTGGGTCGCATCAATGCGCAATACCGCACTATCAGTTGGAACCCCATTCACTATTTCTACCGCTCCTTCCCGCTAGAAGAGCTGGTGGCGCTCTATCGCTTGGCCGAAGTAGCCCTGGTGACGCCCATGCGCGACGGCATGAATCTGGTAGCCAAGGAGTTCATTGCCAGCAAAGTAAACCAGCGTGGGGTGCTGATTCTGAGTGAGCGGGCCGGGGCTGCCCGGGAGCTTTCCGATGCTCTCATCATCAACCCGACTGACACCGGGCAACTAGCCGAGTCGATGCACGATGCCTTGGTGATGCCTGAAGAGGAACAGGCCCAGCGCATGACGGCCATGCAGGCCCTGGTGCGGCAGTATGACGTGTTTGCCTGGACTAAACTGTTTATGGACCGACTGGCCTACAGCAAGATCAAGCAGCTTACTATGGCCACCGAAACCCTGGATGCCCCGGTGCTGGAGCAGTTGCACAAGGAGTTTGAGGCCGCCGATCAGCGCCTGCTGCTATTGGATTACGATGGCACCTTGGCCCCGTTCAACCCTCAACCCCAGCGCGCCAAGCCCGACCCCGAGATGCTGTTTCTGCTACAGGCACTCACGGCCAATCCCAAAAACCGGGTGGTAATTATCAGTGGCCGCGACCGGACTACGCTGCAAGGGTGGCTAGGCCACTTACCGCTTGATTTCATTGCCGAGCACGGCGTCTGGCTGCGCAGCGCTGGTGAAGACTGGCACATGTTCCAGGCCCTGCGCAACGACTGGAAAACCGAAATACGCCCAATTCTGGAAACGTACGTGGCCCGTACCGCCGGCTCCTTCATTGAAGACAAAGAGTACTCGCTAGTGTGGCACTACCGCCGCGCCGACAGCGAACTGGCAGCCGTCCGGACGCGGGAGCTCCTGAGCCACCTCACCTTCCTAACCTCCAACACCGACCTGCAGGTGCTGGAAGGCAATAAAGTGGTAGAAATAAAGACGGCTGGTATTCATAAGGGCAGTGCCGCAGCCCGCTGGGTCAGCCAATACACTCCGGGCTTTGTGCTGGCCATCGGCGACGACCGCACCGACGAAGACACGTTTGGCGCCATGCCGCCGGAGGCCTACACTATCAAAGTTGGAACGGGCACCCGTTCGTTGGCCCGCTACCACGTAGGCTCCACCAACGATGTACGGAAGCTGTTACGCAGCCTGCTCTAGCGGTACTACAATAATCGAAAAAGCCCTTTTGCAGCACTGCAAGAGGGCTTTTTTTATGCAAAATATAGTATTACGCCGTGGCAGCTGGCCCCGAAACGAAGTTTGGCTTATCAAGCTTTTTAGCAATGCGGTAAGCGGCATTTACGAGGCCTACGTGGCTGTAGGCCTGGGGGAAGTTTCCCCACTGCGAACCAGTTTTGGCGTCTACGTCCTCGGAGAGCAGGCCTAGATGGTTGGTGTAGGTGGTGAGCTTCTCGAACTCAACAATGGCCTCATCAACGCGACCCACGCAGGCCAGCGCCTCCACGTACCAGAAAGAGCAAATCAGGAACGTGGTTTCGGGGGTGCCAAAGTCGTCGGCGTGGCGGTAACGGTAGAACAGGCCTTCGGGAGTTTTGAGCTCCTTCTCCAGCGCTTCAAGGTGGGTTTTGGCAATTTCGGAAGCCGGGTCGAGGTAGCCCATCAGAATGAGCTGCATGGTACTGGCATCGAGGTGGGGCGAGCCAATGGCGTTGGTGTAGGCCTGTCGCTCCTGACTAAAGCACTGCTCAATGCGGTTGCGAGCCTCGTGCATGAGCTTGGTAGCTAAGGCTTCCATCTCGGTGTTGCCGAGGCTGTGCGCAACCTGCTTGGCGGCGTGGCTGCCAGCCCAATGAAACAGGTAGGTGTAGCAGTGGTACTGGGCCAAGTTGCGGAACTCCCATAGGCCAGCGTCGGGCTGATCCATGGTGGCCTGAATCAGGTGCAGGGCCTCGTAGATGAGCTTTTCGGGGTTGTTCTTGTCGGGGTCAAGGAAGCGGCAGTCGACATACAAGGGCAGCAGTGCCACCAGTACTTGCCCGTACACGTCGTTCTGAATATGCGTGTAGGCGTCGTTGCCGATGCGCACGGGTTGGTTGCCGAGGTAACCTTCTAAATCCAGCTCTTGCTCAATCAGATCTGAAGCTCCACTGATACCATAGAGCGGCTGATATTTGCCTTTGATCTTGCTGGAAATGTTGGCGATGTAGTGGAAATAGCGCTCCATCTCCTCGAAGTGGCCAATATTGTTGAAGGCCGTGAGAATGTAGTAGGTGTCGCGCATCCAGCAGTAGCGGTAGTCCCAGTTGCGGGTACTGCCGGGCGCCTCCGGCAATGATGTAGTGCTGGCCGCAATAATGGCTCCGGTGTCCTCATACTGGTGAATCTTAAGGGCCAGCGCCGAGCGAATCACCTGGCTCTGGTGGAAGCTGCTGATGCTGGTGCTCTTCACCCACTTGCGCCAGTAGTCGATGGTAGAAAGCAGGAACCGCTCGGCGGTGCTTTCTAAGGGAGCTTCCAGGGGCGCGCCATAGGTTAGCACCAAATACTTCGTTTCGTTCAACACGAAGTCCTCCTCATCGAGAATATACGTCAGCGGAATATTCGTGGTCAGGCGAATTTCTTCCTCTAGGCCTAGGAAGGCAATGTGGTTGGAACTGCGCCGGCGGCTGAGCTGTAGGGCCCCGTACTGGCCTACGGGCTGGCAGGCCACCCGAATCCGGGGCGTACCGGTAATGGGCTCCACTTTCCGGATAAACATCAGGGGCTTGTAGTAGCGCTCATACTGCGGAAAGCGCGGGGCAAAGTCCGTGACGCGGTAACTGCCGCTCTCCGTAGTGATTTCGGTGCAGAGCACGTTGGTGTTGTGCAGGTAGTACTGGTGCGACTCGAAGCTGCCCTCGGCGGGGCTAATGCGGTACTCGCCGCCTTTCTTAGAGTCGAGCAAACTGCCAAACACGAAGCTGCTGTCGAAACGGGGCCAGCAGAGCCAGCGCACGGCGGTATCTTTCCCAATCAGCCCCAGAAAGGCACAGTTGCCAATCAGGCCCAGGTCGTAGGTATGCTTTGTCATCAGAGGAATGAGTTGGAGGCGGGGCCACCACGGGGCGCGGCGGCACGGTCTGAAGTAGCTAGTACCCCTTTGACGGCGCTGGGGTTGCCGTAGCCTTCGGGCCAGATGCTGCGTATGCCAATTGCAGAGACCTTATCCGCCCTATTTTAACCACACCTTCCGTTTTGACATCCACTACCACTCAGGCGGCCACCGCCCCAAAACGCAGTAGCCGGACCCCGCTCTATGGCTCCATAGTGCTGGTGGCTGCGCTACTAGCCTGCTGGTTTTTCTGGCCCGCATTCCAAGCGGCCATTCGAGAGGCCTACGACGTGCTTAGTAGCGGCGAGCAGGAGCGAATTTCCACGTGGATGCACCAATTTGGGTTCTGGGGGCCTATTGTACTGGTGCTAGCCATGGTGGTGCAAATGTTTTTGTTCGTCATAAATGTTGTGCTGCTAATTCTGGTGGCTATACTGGCCTATGGGCCTTGGTGGGGCTCTTTGCTGGCCTTAGTGGGCGTAGTGTTAGCTTCGTCAGTTGGGTATGGGCTAGGCCACCTGCTGGGGGAAAGCTTTGTGGCCAAGGTGCTCGGCCAGAAAGCTGAGCGCAAAATGATTGATATAGTGCAGCGCTATGGGGTGTGGGCCGTAGTTATTGCCCGCCTCTCCCCCGCCCTTTCCGATGATGCCATCAGCTTTGTGGCGGGGCTGGCGCGCATGGGCTACCTGAAGTTTATCACCGCTACGGTGGCCGGGGTTGTACCGTTAATTGCTCTGCTGGCCTACTTAGGTGAGAATAGCCAGCGCCTCAAAACTGGGCTGTTATGGGTCACGGGCGTAAGCTTGCTGCTGTTTGGCGGCTACATCTGGTGGGACAAGCGCCGAACCAAAAAAAATAAATCCACCTGATTCTGCAGCACTTACCGTATTTACACAAAAAATTTATCAGCCAGGTATTGCGCTGAAGTAAGCCAGCTGTATCTTTGCACCACCAAAACGGAAAACGCTCCGTGTTAACTGGTCCGTTCGTCTAGGGGTTAGGACAGTAGATTTTCATTCTACCAACAGGGGTTCGATTCCCCTACGGACTACAAAAGAAGCCTTCTGCAGACTGCAGAAGGCTTCTTTGTTTTTACACCTGCTGGTGTTTGACAGATCTATTACCGCTGCCTTAGTGGTTGAAGCGGTATTTCAGCCATACTACATCGTTGTCTAGCTGCTGTACCTGCGTGAGGTGCAGCCGGGTGGCAGGGCCTTTGGTCAGGTAGTCGCTTACCTCGAAGGTGGTTGGTGAGTTGGGCGTACCGTCGGCCATAGGCAGCAGCAGCAGACTTAGCTCGTCGATGAGTCCGGCGTTTAATAAAGAGCCGTTCAGGTGGCCGCCGCCTTCCAGCATAAGGGTTTCAATGGGAAACAAATCGGCCAGCTGCTCTACCACGCGAGCAAAATCAAGCTCTTTCTCCCCGCCAAACAGGTAGGAAATCTTTTTTTGCTGCAAGTAATACAGGTAGTCGTCGCTTACTTGCTCGGTTAGCACCTCAATAATATGGTCGCCGCCCGTCTCATTAGAGTCCCAGCCTAGCTTGCCGTGTGCATCAACGGCAATGGCGAAGGAAGTAGCGTCTTTATTACCAATAAACGGTTGCCGAGGAATGGGCTGCGGGGGTGCCTGGGGCGCTGGCTGCACGCCACCCGAGAAGTCGCGCTCCATAGTAATGCGCCCGCACATCCAGGCTTGGCTGGTAAACGTCTCGTGGTATTTCTCGAAGTAGCCAGCATAGGTGTTGGTGAGGTTCTCATCCTTCCAGTTAGCGGACAGGATCTTCCCATCCACCGTGGACATCATGTGGCAGATTATGTGTGGTCTTTTCATAGGAGGTTTATACGGTACACCGGCGGAAAAGAAAGAAACATCCCAAATCCAACCCTTACTGGAAAAACCATAGCTAAGTATTCGGAAGGCTGGGCGGGGGCTGTACCTTTGCCGCGCCTTCGGGGGGTTCGGAGGCTGTGTTTCTTTTGTTTGCTGTGCTGCACTTTACCCGGTTCCGCAGCTTGTGTGCCCTAGCCGCAAGTCTGCTGCTTCTCTGCGCTTTTAGCGCTTCTGCCCAGAGCCCTGTGCTCATTCGCGACCTGAGCCTGCGTACCGACACCACCCGCTACTCGTTGAGCCGCAACTCGGTGCTGGTGCAGAATGAGCCCAACCTCTACTTCTACTACCGTCAAGACGACGAAACGGCCGAGCTACAGGTTTACCCGCAAGACCTGCGGCGGGTGGCCTCGTTGCGGCTGGTTCGCTCCGCGGATTTCACCCTGCTTGATTCACTCATGCCCGCGGAGGGTGGACAGTACCTGCGGGCTAAGTTGCGCTTCAAAGACCTGGGCGCCTCTCGTTTCTTGCGCTTTACGTTTCGCCAACCCGCCGATTCAGCAGGTCAGGCGCCCCTAACGCAAACCATCAACCTGCTGCCGGTTACGCGCACCACGCTTGATTTCCGCCCTGCCGACACGGAACTGTTCATCGGGGAAGAGAAAGTCTTTACTCTCGCCAGCAACTACCCCAAGAACATCCGCCTCTCCCCGGAATGGACGAAAGGCCAGGACATTGATTACCGCCTCGACCAAGAAAACGGTAACCTGCGTCTGCACGTGCTCCCCAATGCCCTAGGCACGCGCCTGCTCACTCTGCGCCCCCAAACGGAGCGCCCCTTCCTGACCGATAACAACCGCCGGGTAAGCTACGCGCTGCCGCCTATTCGGCAGGAGTTTACAGTTAAGGCCTCTCGCCTGCGGTTCCTGAGCGTTGATAAAAAGGAACTGACCTTGGACGATGCTTCCCGCATGAAAGGCGTGGAACTGATTCTGGACAACGGTCGCACTTTCGACCTAAAGAAGACTTATCGAATTGAGGGACAGGAGGAAGCCGGTGGCGCTCTGATTGCCGAGCTGTTTACCCGTCAATACCTCACCAACGACCGGGTGCTGTGCTGGCTACGGGTGTATAACCTGCACCGCCAGACAGACAGCTACCTCTACATCAAGGAAAACGACCAGGCCAAGTACATCACCAACTTCAACATCTCGCCCAAAACCAACATCACGAGCGTGAGCGTGCGCCACCGTGGCGGCGACTGGAACTCTAATACCACCGTGAACCCCGGCGAAACCGTAGATGTACGCCTGGACGGAGAATCGTTGTCGAGGGCGCGGTTTCACTTTGAGGATGTGCAGGTCATTCCCTCCGACTCCAGTATCCGCTCTGATGCCTCGGTAGTGTACCGTATTCAGGTGCCCATTACCATCGACAAGAAGCGCATCACCATTTTTAATGCGGGCCAGCCTACTGGATTTGGCTTGCCGGTGCGGGAGTTCCAGCGCCCCCACCCCCTCGACTTTGTGGGCGTGACCTTTGGGGAGGCACCTAGGCCAGTCACGCGCCTGAACGGCCCAATCCTCTATGACCAAACCATCCGGGACGTGGTGTTCAGCTTCAACTCAGGAGCCATTGACTCAGATCAGCAGCTCTACGGCAAGCAATATCTGACCTTTGAGATTCGCACACAGAACGCCAAAGGCGACCTGATTGAAATGCGCACAGTGGAGAACGTAGTAGTTTGCCCCGACGGCAACTCGGTGCGGGCAGCGTTCTACCAAGACAAACAGTGCCAGGTAGGTAACCTGAGCCTTAACAACCTACTTAGCTCCCGCAAAACGTATGACCTCGACGACTGGAGCAAAATTCTCATTACGGTTAAGCACACCCAAAGCCAGTACCAGGAGCCCGGCTTCACGCAGCGTCTGGAGTTGGTATTGCAGCGTCGTGTGAAGTTTGACATCGACGTTAGTTTTCCTGGTGGCCTACTCACTAAATATAAAAATGAATCTAGCTACACTTCCTTTGGGGGTATCTCACTAGCTATGCTAGGTCAGTTTAGCTTCTATAACCCTAACAAGATCAATAAATTACGACCTTATAAAATAGGTGCAGGCTTTGTGGCGCTCAATGCGTTCAACCTCACTAGAAGCAGTAATGAAGAGGCTAATCGGGATCTGGGCATCGTTATTCTGGGTTCTATCTATCCTACTCGGAGCGACGCCAAGCTAACGTTTCCGCTGTACCTGGGTGGGGGCTTTTTGCTAGGCAAAGGCGTACCTTTTATTCTGCTAGGGCCAGGCATCGGACTACGTTTATAAGCACAATTTTCTTATTTCCTAACAACAGCTCTGGTACTTAACCGGAGCTGTTTTTTTGATGGCTAGGCCACTCTCTGGCGCTGGATGCCCTTGTGAGCTTATCAGTTTACGGGCGCTTGCGTACGTACGGCAGTATTGCTCATGTAGAGTGGCCTAGGCCACTACCCCCCTACTCGCCCCTCCGCCCTATGTCTGCGCCTGTTACTACTCCTACACCGTCCACTGCTGCATCTCCCTTCACGCCGCTCAAGATTCCGTTTTTTCGGATGCTGTGGATTGCGTCTTTTGTGTCGAACATTGGCACTTGGATGCAGAATGTAGGGGCGGTGGGACTGATGACCCAACTCACGCCCTCGCCAGTGCTGGTAGCCCTACTCCAGACCGCCTCGGCGCTGCCGGTATTTCTGCTGAGTCTGCCCGCAGGCGCTCTTGCCGATTTAGTTGACCGGCGCAAGATGCTGCTGCTTACCCAAACCTGGATGGCAGTTACGGCCCTATTGCTGGCCACGGTAACGCTGCTGGGGTACACCACACCCTGGCTGCTGCTGACGCTTACCTTCCTGCTAGGCCTAGGCGGCGCCCTTAATAACCCCGTGTGGCAAACCGTTACGCCGGAACTAGTGCCCCGCACTGAGCTACCGCAGGCCATTGCCCTGAACAGCGTGAGCTTCAACTTGGCCCGCGCCTTTGGGCCCGCGTTAGGTGGCTTGGTCATTGGCTATTTCTCCTCGGGGGCGGCGTTCATGCTGAACGGTATCTCGTTTGTGGCCACCATTTACATGGTCTGGAGCTGGAAACGGGCCCCACAGGCTACCTCGGCCCTGGCCGGAGAACGAATTCTAGCGGCTATCCGTGGGGGTATTCGGTATGCCCGCTTTGCGCCGCCGGTGCAAAATATTTTGGTACGAGGTGTCAGCTTCACCTTCGGGGCCAGTGCCTTGTTTGCTCTAATGCCGGCCGTGGTGGCCCGCCGCCTGCAAGAGCCTACTTCCTTCTACTCGCTGTTGCTTTCCTGTATGGGCTTGGGGGCCGTAATTGGGGCCTTTATTCTACCTCGGCTTAATCAGCGCCTGAACATTAATGCCCGCGTTACGCTGGCTACAATTGCGTTTGCCAGTGGCCTAGGTGGCTTGGCTTTCGTTGATAATCACTGGGTGCTGTATGGGCTGCTCACGCTAGTGGGGCTTGCCTGGATGTTGGTACTCAACTCCTTCAGCGTGGGGGTGCAAACGGTGGTGCCGCGCTGGGTGCAGGCCCGCACCATCAGCCTGTACTTGCTTACCATTCAGGGTGGTATGGCCCTGGGTAGCGTAGTGTGGGGCTCGGTGGCCGAGCGCCTGGGCTTAGCCCCGGCCCTGGCTGGAGCAGCCACTTGGCTTTTACTCAGCACCTTACTGGTGTTCCGATTCTCCTTACGCAACGGCGACGACCTGGACTTCACTCCTGCCCGCCCTCGCATAGAACCCGTGCTGGCGCTAGACCCAATTCCCAATGAAGGCCCAGTCATTATTACGACCATCTACCGGGTAGCCCCCGCCGACCAACGCGCCTTTCTGGGTATCATGGAGCAGTTGGCTCGCATCCGGCGCCGGGAGGGCGCTATCCGGGTGGGTACTTACGCCGATATGGCCGACCCCACCCGATTGGTAGAGTATTTTATGGTAGAATCGTGGGAGGAACATGCCCAGCAGCACGAGCGCGGCGTAGGCCAGGATGAGGACACCCTGAAAAAGCAGGCGCGCCAATTTCATCAGGGGCCAGAGCCCCCCGTGGTTTCGCACCTGCTGGCCCTACACGATACCCCCGGGCCCACCGTGCCGGTCATGGTACCAGGAAGCACCCGCCTAGTAGCTAGCACCGCCGGCGAGGCTACCGCTTAGATAACGAGGGAGGTGGCTCCCCATGCTGCTCAAGCTACAAGCTGCTCGGAAAGCACTCTTCGCTTCGAATTAGGATAGGCTTACAGACAGATGTTTAGCATCGGCGGAGCACAGGCAGTTAGGATATAGATCAATTCCTTTAAAACTTTCTGCCACCGCGGCGCTTATCATCTGAATCTCTCCTCTCTCTTCTATGAAATTGCTTTACGGTTACCTGCGTAACTACTGGGGTCTGCTGATCCTGGCGTTATTGCTGGCCGCCATCAACCAGGTTTTCTCCCTCCTCGACCCCTACCTATTCCGGCGGCTGGTCGACCACTTTGTGCCGAAGGATGGTGGCCTAAGTGGCCTACATTTGGTGCCCTTTTGGCCCTTTTTCCGGGAAGCGGCGCCCTACATTGGTATGATGCTGGGTGTAGCGATGGTGTCACGTATTGCCAAAAACTTCCAGGACTACTACGTCAACGTTATCACCCAGCGGCTGGGGGCCCGCATGTACTCCGATGGGCTACGTCACTCCCTCGACCTGCCCTACCAAGTGTTTGAAGACCAGCGCTCGGGCGAAACCCTGGGTCGGCTCCAGAAGGTACGTATTGATGTAGAGAAGCTTATTCAGAGCTTTGTAAACGTAATATTTACGGCCATTGTGGGCATCACCTTCGTGATGTGGTACGCTATTACGGTGTACTGGCCTATTGCGGTAGGGTACTTCCTGACTATTCCGCTGCTGGGCATTTTGAGCTATTTTCTCAGCAAGCGTATCAAGGTTATTCAGAAAACAATTGTAGCCGAGACGACGGCTTTAGCGGGCTCTACTACTGAAAGCCTGCGCAACATTGAGCTCATTAAAAGCCTAGGCCTAGCCCAGCAAGAAACCCAGCGCTTGAATGGCATCACCGATAAGATTCTGAAGCTAGAGCTGCGCAAGGTCCGCTACCTCCGCTCCTTATCGTTCGTGCAGGGCACGTTTGTGAATCTGCTGCGTAACATTATCATTCTACTGCTGCTGTACCTGCGCGTTCAGAACCACATCAGCCTAGGCGAGTTTTTCTCGTTCTTTATCTACTCCTTCTCCATCTTCGGGCCGCTGCAGGAGTTGGGGGCTATCATTGGTATTTACCGCGAGACGGAAATTTCGCTCGGCAACTTCCAGCAGATTCTGGACACGCCCAAAGATGTAAAGCCCGCCCAGCCTAAATCGGTGGCGCACATTGAAAACCTGGCGTTTGAGCACGTTACGTTTAAGCACCTTACGGCCGCCGGCGCGGCCCTTTCGGATATTTCCTTCAGCACTAAGCTCGGCGAGACCATTGCCTTCGTAGGACCATCGGGCTCCGGTAAAACAACACTGGTGAAGCTGCTGGTAGGCCTGTACCCGCCCCTCTCCGGGCAAATTCTGTATAACGGCATTCCCGCCACCGACATCGACCTCGATGAGCTGCGCGAACAGATTGGCTTTGTCACCCAAGATACCCAACTGTTTGCGGGCACCATTCGGGAGAACCTGCGTTTCGTGGCGCCCCAGGCCACCGACGAGGAGTGCCTGCTGGCTTTGCGACAGGCTGCCGCTCATACCTTGCTGGCGCGGGCCCCACTCGGTCTGGATACGGTATTAGGAGAAGGCGGCGTGAAAGTCTCGGGGGGCGAGAAGCAGCGCCTTAGCATTGCCCGTGCTCTGCTGCGCAAGCCTACTCTCATGGTGTTTGATGAAGCTACCTCGGCCCTTGACTCGCTCACGGAAGAAGAAATTGGCAAGACGGTGCGGGAACTGTCGGGCTCGAGGCAGCACATGACGATTCTGATTGCTCACCGGCTCAGCACCATTCTGCACGCCGACCGCATTTTTGTATTAGAGCGAGGCAACATTGCCGAGCAAGGGCGTCATGAGGAGTTGCTGGCGCAAAAAGGCTTGTATTACGCCATGTGGCGGCAGCAAATTGGAGAACGGCCTCAAGCCGAAATTGCACCCGCCCAAACCATGGCCAAGGTGTAGCCCTAACCTATATCCACCAAAAAAAGCCCACCCGATGATTATCAGGCGGGCTTTTTTGTTGCCGAGCTGATGTACTGGCCTAGCTGTTGAAGTGGTAGAGAAAGGTGATAACGCCCGTGTACGCTGGCTTTTTGCTATCCTGAATGTCGAGCGTTACCTCAATGCGCGCCTTGGCAATGCCGCGCAGGTCTTTCACTGACAGCAGCTTGGCCCGCAGCCGCACGGCGCTTTCTACCGTAACGGCTTGGTTAAAGCGCAGGCTCTCAATTTCATAATTCACCTGCATCTTCAGGTTCTCAATAGTCACAATCTGCGACCATAGGTAGGGCAGCAACGATACTGTAAGGTAGCCGTGGGCAATGGTGGCCTGGAAGGGCGACTCGGTTTTGGCTCGCTCGGCATCGATATGAATCCATTGATGATCGAGGGTAGCATCGGCGAACTGGTTGATTTGCTGCTGCGTGATGGTGTAAAACTCCGAGACGCCCAGCTCCTGCCCTTCGTACTGCTGAAGCTCGGCGAGGCTGCGGATGGTGAGATTACTCATGCGGATGATTGGGTTGAGGCTACTACATGAGAGTAGCGAGGAAAAGAAAGCAGTAACTGTAGAAACGCAGCAGTAACGGCAGAAGGCCTGAGCTGGTTGGAATGGGGGGCCAAGTTAGAAAAAGCCCTGAATGGAAAGCCGTCGGCTGGACAGATTGTCAGTCGAAGCTGCGGCGGCACTTGGTCATACTACATTGCTAACTCAGCGCGTTACTGAGAAGTATAAGGGTGGTATGTGGAGCAGAGCGAAACCCTTACCCTGCGTTTATAAGCTGCTATGTAGCCTAGAACGTATAGATGGAACGGACAACCCTGTAATTGTGTTTAAAAAATAACAACAGCATATTCTCAGAACATTTTACTTGCTTATACCGGGCATCGTAGAAGTGACTGAACCATCGAATATGCATCCTAGAAAACGCCTTCAACCACAAAAAGACAGCACCGATTTTCGGCAAGGTTATTGTCTTTTAGCTTCTACACTCCAATAGGACATTTTCATGAAACGATTCCGTTTATATCGCCAGATTGCGAGCTACCTGATGGTTCTGTGGCTGGCCGTTGGGTCGGCTTCGGCTCAGTCGGCCGCCAGTGGTCAGCGCGACGTGCTGCGTGAAATCACCGACGTGGTAGGCCTGAAGCCTCGCTTCGAGCTCCGCGCCACTTCTGAAGTTCAGAACGCCGCGGCCGTGGTATACGGCGGCAAGCGGTATCTTCTATACAACCCGCAGTTTGTAGGAGCCGTGAACCGGGCTGGCCGCACTGACTGGGCCGGTATCAGCATCTTAGCCCACGAAATGGGTCACCACCTCAACGGTCATACGCTAAAGGCCGGTGGTTCTAACCCTACCGACGAGCTGGAAGCCGACGAGTTTTCAGGCTTTGTGCTCCGGAAAATGGGGGCCAGCTTAGCGCAGGCTCAGGCCGCTATGGCCGTCGTGTCGGATGATGAGGCCTCGCCCACCCACCCCGGCCGTAGCACCCGCCTTACCTCTATTGGGGAAGGCTGGCAGCGTGCCAACCAACAAATTCTAGCCAGCGCCCGCGTGGCTGCCCCTTCGGCTGCTCCAGCCGTGTTGGCTAACCGTGCCACGGCGCCCGTCCGGACGGTGGCTACTTCCGCCTCGCCGGTGAGCATCTTGGGTAAGATTACCTTCCGCAACAACCCCGACATTCCGTACTATCTCACCAACCGCCTGAACGTGGTGAAGATTGACCCCGAAGAGCGCACGGCGCAGGTGGTTGGCCGCATCACTCGTTCCGAGAGTATCAACTACCCTTACGTGTTAGTGGATGGCCAACAGCGCCGCCTGTACATTAGCAAAACCGGGGGCATCTTTGATAACTACGGCCGTCAGGTAGCTATGCTCTCTGACCCTTCGTAACATACTGACTTGCTTCATTCTACCGCCCGCCTTCCGAAGAAAGCGGGCGGTTTTGTTTTAGGGTGGCCTGGATGGGATGCGTATAATTAAAACTATCCACCAACACGACGCTAAGCTTATGCTCTGTGCGGAGTATGCTGAGCCCCAGGCTATCCTCCTTTTTTCCAGCAGCACAACCTGGAATTTCGCTGGACACAGGGCAAGTGGTTTGGCTGTATTCAGCAACCTTATCCAACTAAAGCATGCGGATTGGCAGTGCTTTGACAACCGCACCACTTGGCCAGCATCAGCGCCAGTTGCCTAGTTGTAGTATGCCTGCTGGCTTACACGGAACGCTGCGCTAGGCCTGCACTGGGTTCCCACTGACGGCGCAAACGACTGAACAAGACAGCGCCCGGCAGCAGCACAACCGCCGAGGAAGCGCCGGCCACTTCCCAGAAGTCCAGCCCCGGCACGCGCACCAGCACTTCGGCCACCAGCGCCACGTAGAGCTCCAGCACCGACAAGTACATGAAGCTGTAGTGCAATTGCAGCCAATTGTGAGTAGGCCTCTTGCGCCAGACCGGCAACATACCAGCCAGCAGCGTAGCCGCACTAAGTATAGCCGCCACGTGAAAAATACCGAAGCCGTTGTACTGGCGGTAAATAGCGAAGGAGGTCGTCAGCATTACTCCTAGGCCACCCACGTAGGCGTAGCCCATTTGCCGATGGCGCAGGCCCCTTTTTGGCAGTGCGAGCACTGCAGTTCCCAGCAATAAAGAAAGTACGGCAGCCAGCAGGTGTATCCCTCCCCAGGTGCTATAAACGAGTTGCGGCATGCAGGGTACGATCTGGCTTCAAGGGCCACCTAGCGCGAATGGGCCTTCCGTAACCACAAACAGGTACGCAGCGCAAAGGTTGAGGTTAGCTCAGCTTTATCGAGTTCACATACGTGCGCTCTGTACCTTCGGGCTTCACTTCACATTCCCTTATGGCTTCTTATCCTTTCTTATTGGTTGATGCTTTCACGGATGTGGCGCTGGGCGGCAACCCCTGCGCCGTAGTGCTGGACGCTGACGGGCTCACCGATGAGCAAATGCAGCGCTTGGCCCGAGAGTTTAACCAATCGGAAACCGCCTTTGTACGCCGCTCAGATGTGGCCGAGTTTGGGGTGCGCTACTTCACCCCGGCCGAGGAAATTCCCCTGGCCGGGCACCCTACCATTGCCACCATCACGGCCCTGCTGCACGCCGGCCGGCTAGCGCGTCCCACCCTTCAGCCCCTTACGCTGCAGTTAGAGCTGCTGGAGGGTCCCATCCGGATTGATGTGCTGCCACCAGCTGCCCCGAGTGGCCTAGCGCAAGTCATCATGACGCAGCGCCAGCCGGTGTTTGGGCAGTTGCACGACCCAGCTGTGGTACTACCTCTCTTCGGGCTCACGCCGGAGGATGTGCTGCCTGCTGCTCCGGTGCAAACAGTAAGCACGGGCACGCCCCAGCTCATGGTGCTGCTGCGCGATGCCGCCACCCTCCGCCGCGCCTACCTCCCCGACCCATCTGCGCTGGACGCTTACCGCAGCAGCTCCGACTTCTTCAGCCCCCACCTCTTCTGCCTGGAAGGAGCCACGCTGGCCGGTCAGACGTTTGCCCGCCACTTCTGCACCCCGCCAGACATTCCGGAAGACCCCGTGACGGGTTCGGCTACCGGGGGCATGGCGGCGTATCTATGGCGCTACGGGCACTTATCGGGGCCAGATTTTGTAGCTGAGCAGGGCCATTGGTTGGGCCGTCCCGGCACCGTGCAAGTATCGGTGGTGGGCCCGCCCGATGCCATGGAGGCCGTCCGGATTGGCGGTACCGGCGTGGTGGTGGTAGAGGGCAAGTTGTCGCTCTAGGCCACCTCGGCGGGTGCTTTGCCGTATTGCCAAGGCCCCGCCTCTCACGCAGATTTCGTTATGCCCGAATTACCTGAAGTAGAAACCTACCGCCGCTTTATTGATGAATTGGTGGTGGGTCAGACCATCGTGGCCTTTGAAGTAAAGGATGCGCACGTGCTGGCTACCAGTGAAGACCTGATCCGCCACGCCGTAGTAGGCAGCCGGGTAACCGGCACGCGCCGCCTCGGCAAAAACTGCTTTCTAGAGCTAAGCACCGGCCAGGTACTAGTGCTGCACTTCGGGATGACCGGCGACGTGGGCGCCTACCGCGACGAGCCCGATGCCCCGCGCTTTACCCGCGTGGCCCTACACCTCGACACCGGGCTGCGCGTGGCCTTTGTAGACCCGCGCAAGTTTGGCCGCATTCGGCTGGCGGAAAGCGTAGAGGCCTACCAGAAAGCTAAGAAGATCGGTCCCGATGCCCTGGACATTACCCTCGAGCAACTCAAGGCCAAGCTAGGCCACCGCAAGACCCTCATCAAGCCCTTGCTGCTCGACCAAAGCATCACGGCAGGCCTAGGCAACTGGATTGTAGATGAGGTGCTGTTCCAAGCCAAGATTCACCCCGAGCGGATTGCCAATACTCTTACCGATGAGGAGTTTGAGGCTCTGCACGCAGCCATCCAGCTAGTCCTCACCACGGCCATCAAGCACGAAGCCACGTATCGGCACTTCCCCGCCAGCTTCCTCATCCACGCCCGCGAGTGGGACGACTCCGCCACGCCCGGCTCCGATAAGCACCAGTTCTGCCCCCGCCACACCGACACCGCCATTGCTAAGGACTACGTGGGCGGCCGCGCCACCTACACCTGCCCCGTTTGCCAGCCCGCAGTGAAGTAAGGCAGCTTAAATCAAACGTCCCTTTCTGCCTGTCATGTCGAGCTTGTCGAGACATCTCGCGTGCTGACGGTGGGTAGTATTCAAGCTGGCCTAGAAACAAACACATCATCCTGAGCAGAGCGACGGATCTTACCACGCGTGAACGACTGGCCTAGCGCCTCGTGCTACCGTGAGTAGGTCTTCGCTTCTTTCAGGATGACGTGCTTTTGGGGTGTACGCCTTTACTTACAGCATCTTCGTGAAGCCCACCTTAATTTTTAGCTGGAAGTCGGAAATGACTTTGAAGATTTCTTTTAGGGTTACTTGCTCCACCTGGGTGAGCTGCTTGGGGTCGAGGTAGTTGGTGGGGGCGGTATGGTCGTCGCTGATTTGGCGGGCCTGCTTTTTCAGGCGCATGCCCATCAGGTAGTAGTAGGCCTGTAGTAGTTCTTCATATTCCTTGGCCGTGAACACGCCCCGGTCGCGCAGCAGGGCCAACCGCTCACCAGTGTTGGTGGCGAAGATTTGGTTTTTTAGGGCGTACACCCGCACCAAATCCACAATCGGCGACATGGTTTTCTTCAGGTCGAACACCTGCTGGGTGCCCTGCGTGAACGTGCGGAAACCGCGGAAGAAGGTTAGCGGCGGCTCGTACTGCAGGGCATTCTTGGCCATGAAGAATAAGAACCTATCCAGCGAGCCTTGGAGCTCCTCGTGCAGAAACTCGCGCAGCTCTTCCATAATGCTGGCCTCGCCGTAGAGGTAGCGGCAGTCGAAGAAGGTGGAGAACTTCATCACCGTCTCGGCGTTCGACTCGCTCATCCACTGGTGATAGTTGCGCTTCCAATGCGAGAGGGAATGCGTCCACTTAGGGTTTTTGGCCATGAAGCCGCCCGAGCAGAAGTGCAGGCCGATGTCATTGAGCTGATCAGAAACCGACGTGGCGAAGCGCAGGAAGTACTCCCGCACCAGCTCGCGCTGCTCGTTGGCCTTGTCCTCGTAAATAATGGCGTTGTCTTGGTCGGTGACCAGGGTTTGCTCCTTGCGGCCCTCGCTGCCCAGCACCATAAACACGAACTTGGCCGGGGCCGGGCCCTGCTCGGCCAGCACGCCCTCAATCACTTTCAGGGCAATGGTATCGGCCACGGTGGTAATCACCTGGTTTACGATTTCGGGCTTCACGCCGCGGCTCAGGAGCTGGTTTACCATGTCGGGCACCATGCCCCAGCGGCGCTTTAGCTCACGGGTGCTCTGGGCCAGCTTCACGGCCTGAATGAACATAAACGGCGACTGGGCTAGGTCGCTCAGCAGCTTGTTGCGGCTCAGGAAACCCACGTACTCGCCGCCCTGCTCTACCAGCAAGTAGCGCGTTTTGGTCTGGAACATGAGCAAGATGGCCTCATACACGTAGGCGTCGCGGCGGATAGACACGATGGGCGTATCAGTCACTTCTGAGACTGGCCTAGCGGCATCTAGCTGACGCGCCACCACGTTGTCGCGCAGAGTAATATCGGTTACGTACCCGGCGATTTTGCCCGCCTCATCAGTAACGAACAGGCAGCTGACTTTACCGGCGGCCATGCGCTGGGCGGCCTCGTAAATAGGCGTGGTGCCGGGGCACGACACAATATCGCGGGCCTCCAGGGTTTCGATGCGCCGGGAATAGAGCTGGTCGGCGGCAATGAAGTTCTGCTCGGGGGCGGGCGTGGGCTTCACGAAGTGGGCATACTCCTCATCGAGCATGCGCTGCCCATAGCGGGCGGTGAAGTAATGAAAAAACGGCTCGTAGGCCAGGCACAGGGCCCGGAAGTCGCGGCGCGGCAGGGAGAGTACCTTGGTGCCTTTGTGGGCCAGCACGGTGCGCAACGAGCGTTTCTTGTTCAGCAGAATCGACATGCCCCCGTAGCACGTGCCGGGGCCGTACACCTCGGGTAGGCGCTTCTGCTGCTCGCTGTCATAGAAAAACGTCTCGTACTCCCCTTCCACAATGATATCCAGCCCCCGCAGCTTCGACACGTCTTGCTGATAGATGAGCGCATCTTTGGAGTACTGCACTTCCTGCAGCAAGTCTACCACTCCTTCAAGCACCTCCACGGGCAGCAGGCTGAAGGGCTCAACGGTTTTGAGAAAGGCCAGTCGGTTATCCATAGATCAGGTAAAGTACGAGCAATATAGCAGCCGTGAGCAAGGCGGCTAGCAACGGCCACCGCTTTTGAGGGGAGGCCGGGGGCGGCACCTGCAAGGGCCGCTGCTGTTGCAGCAGCTCGTCGGTGAGCAGGTGCTGCCGCTGCATCTCAAAGTAGCAGTGCGCGGTGGCCTGCGCATCGGCCCAGGCATCGTGCTGCAACACCATGGGCATATGAAACAGCTGCTCGTGCAGCTCCCCCAGCCGCAAATACCGGCGCCCCTGCTGTGGCGGACTGATATGCGTTAGCTGCATGGTGCACAGGGTGGGCAGCGCGGCCAGGGGGTTCTCTAGACCGGCGCGGTAGAAGCCGGCCCCAATCACGTGGAAATCGAGCTGCAGGTAGTGGCCTACCACGAGCGGTTGGTACGTGAGCAAATCCTGGCGTAGGCGTTCCAGCACGTCGCGCAGGTCTTGCCCTTGGGCCTGCAAGAATTCCGGGGTGAGCCCATGAATGGCCACGGCCGAAGCCTGCATGCGGCCGGCAGGCACCCGCAGGTAATGGTTTTCCGACTTCACCAGCTCCCCCTCGGGCGTATACACTCCCCACGCCAATTGCGCAATGTGGGGCCAGTTGCGCTCCGCTGAGTAGGGCTTGTTCCAGCGCTGAGGCAGCCCGGTAGTTTCGGTATCAACAAACAGCAGGAACTCTCTCACCGGGTACGCACTGGAAAATATTGAAGGGAGTTCTTCATGAAATACTGGCTTCGGCTGCCGGAGTGGCCTAGAAGGAAAAAGCCATTGCCCACTTGCTCATAGTTCAGAGTAACAGCCCATGCAGGCATCTGTTTAGGCTTACAAGGAGCCTACTACCAACTTCAAAAATACGGGCTGTAACTGTACCACCGGGCTATGTACAGGCCGATCTGAAAGAAGAGAGTAGCTTGCTAAGAACTGAGCGCTGGATAAAACCGCTTAATATTACACAATCGATTGTGAATATTCGCCCATTATTTTGCGTACTTGCCACCGCGCTACGCGTACCTTAGTCGCCTAGGCCACCTGAGTAGCAGGAGCCACCGTGAGGCAGCCCACATACGCACCTACATAGAGGGCCAAAACAGCGGCGGCAAGGACTTCTGGGCGCATTTGACTTCCCGTCGTGCCCCGAACTTTCGTAGCTTTCCGCCAAAAATCGGGTTTCCGCCATATTTGTAAAACAGCCTGGGCGGCCTGAAATCGGTGCTCTTAGACTGGCCGAGCGCTCACGTAACTTGATCTTGCCCTACATACCTCATTCCTAATGAACGCACTAGTAGAAATTCGCCAATTCAACCAAAGCATTTGGCTCGACTTCATCCGTCGTAAGATTCTGGTAAACGGCGAGCTGCAGAAGCTCATTTCCGAAGACTCCCTGCGGGGCGTGACGTCGAACCCCGCCATCTTTGAAAAAGCCATTGGCGGCTCCGACGACTACGACGCGGCCATTCGCTCCCTGGCCCTGCAGAACAAATCAGTAGACGAAATCTACACCGAGCTGGCTATTGCCGACGTGCAGCTGGCCTGCGACCTGTTCCGCCCGCTTTACGACAGCAACGACAACTCTGGCGACGGCTACGTAAGCCTGGAAGTATCGCCGGAACTGGTGAACGACACCGAGGGTACCATTGAGGAAGGCATGCGCTTCTGGAAAGCCGTAGACCGCCCCAACGTGATGATTAAGGTGCCCGCCACGCTGGAGGGCCTCCCCGCCATCCGCCGCCTCATCTCGGAGGGCATCAACGTAAACGTTACCCTGATCTTCGGGCTGGAGCGCTACCGCGCCGTGGCCGAGGCCTACATTGCAGGCCTAGAAGACCGCGCCGCGGCCGGTTTGCCCATTAATAACATTGCCTCCGTGGCTAGCTTCTTCCTCTCGCGCATTGATGTGCTGATTGACCCCATGCTGGAAAAGCTGGCGGCCGAAGGCGGCGAGAAAGGTGAGCTGGCTCAAAGCCTCGTGGGCGAAGTAGCCCTGTCGAGCGCCAAGCAGGCCTACCAGATCTATAAGGAGATATTCGCCGGTGAGCGGTGGGAGAAACTGCAGCAGAAAGACGCTAACACCCAGCGTCTGCTGTGGGCCAGCACCGGCAACAAAAACCCCAAGTACGACGACCTCAAGTACGTGGAGTCGTTGATTGGGCCGCACACCGTGAACACCATTCCGCTGGAAACGCTGGATATCTTCCGCGAGAAAGGTAAGCCCGCCGTTCGCCTGGAGGAAGGCCTCGAAAAGTCGGCTGACGTGCTGCGCCGCCTGCCGGAGCTAGGCATTAACCTAGAAGAGCTGACCAACCAGCTGGAAACCGAGGGTGCGCAAAAATTCAAGGAGCCCTTTGGCAAGCTGATGGCCGCGCTGGAGAAGCAGCGCCAGGACGCTCTTGCCGAAACCGTAGCCCCCGCAACCTACGAGCTAGGCCAGTACCAGGCCGATGTAGACGCCCAGATCAAGAAGTTTAACGAGCAGAATTTCACCGAAGGCTTCTGGCAGAAAGAAGCTTCGCTCTGGACCCAGGACGCCGAAGCCCAGCAGAGCATCCGCAGCTTCATGGGTTGGCTGCGCGTAGCCGAAACCATGGTAAGCGCCGTGCCCGAAATCGACCAGTTCGTGCAGGAAGTACGCGCCGCCGGTTTCAAGCATGTGGTAGTAATGGGCATGGGCGGCAGCTCTATGGCGCCCATTGTATTCCAGAAGTCGTTTGAGCGCAGCGCCGATGGGCTTGAGCTGTCGATTCTGGACACCACCGACCCCGGCACCGTACGCCAGATTGAGGAAAGCGTACCGCTGACCGAAACGCTGTTCATTGTAGCCAGCAAATCGGGCACCACGGCTGAGCCCCTGGCTTTCGGCGACTACTTCTACGACCGTCTCAAGCAGCTCAAAGGCGACAAAGCCGGCGAGAACTTCGTCGCTATTACCGACCCCGGCTCCAAGTTCATTGAGGCCGCCACGAAAGAAGGCTATCGCAAAATCTTCCTGAACTTCACGGAAGTAGGCGGCCGTTTCTCGGCCCTTACTTACTTCGGGCTGGTGCCAGCTGCGCTCTACGGTATTCCCGTGGGCGAGGTGCTGGAGCGTGCCATCCGGATGATGCGGGCGTGCGGCGCGTACGGCCCCGTAACTGAAAACCCTGGCCTGGAGCTGGGTGCCGCCCTGGGCGTACTGGCCGAGCAAGGCCGCGACAAACTCACGCTGGTGGTGCCGCAGTCCCTCCACGACCTAGGCCTGTGGCTGGAGCAGCTCATTGCCGAAAGTACCGGTAAACTGGGCAAAGGCATTCTGCCGGTAGCCGGCGAGCCGCTGGCCGAGCCGAGCCTCTACGGCCAAGACCGTGTATTTGTGTACGTGGGCTACCAGAACGAAGCCGATGAGGCCAACCAGCAGAAATTGCAGGCTCTGCAACAGGCTGGCCACCCGGTTATCAGCATCCGGATGCAAGAGCCGCTGGACCTGGGCCAGGAGTTTTACCGCTGGGAAGTGGCTACGGCCGTGGCCAGCGCCGTATTCGGCATCAACCCCTTCGACCAGCCCAACGTGCAGGCCGCTAAAACTGCCACCGACCGCCTGATGAAGGAGGTAACGGAAAACGGCCACCTGCCTGAGGAAGAGAAGGCGCTGTCGGCTGATGGCCTCTCCTACTACGGCGTACCCGCCGCTGGCAACGCCAGCGAGCTGCTCACCCACTTCTTCCAGACCAACCCCGGTGACTACGTTTCCATTCAGGCTTACCTGACTGAGTCGCCGGCGCTGAATGAGGCTATGGACCAGCTGCGGGCTCTGCTGCAGAAGCGTCTGCACGTGGCTACCACGTTCGGCTACGGCCCCCGCTTCCTGCACTCAACCGGCCAGTACCACAAGGGTGGTCCCAACACCGGCCTGTTCCTGCAGTTAACTGCCGAGAACCCCAACGATCTGCCCCTCCCCGGCCGCTCGTACACCTTCGGCACACTGAAGAACGCCCAGGCCCAAGGCGACCTGCAGGCCCTGCGCGACTACGACCGCCGCACCCTACGCGTAGACCTCGGTGCCAACCCCGAGCAAGGCGTGCAAAAGCTCATCCAAGAGCTGTCGGCACAGGCCTAGGCCACTGCTTTTGGAATATAAAAAGGGCGACCAGCTAGCTGGTCGCCCTTTTTATTTGTCTTAATTAAGCACCTCTTGTGTAGGCCCCTGAATACTAAGCCCGTCATGTCGAGCTTGCCGAGACATCTCGCGTGCTGACGCTGGATTAGTGTTGCAACGATTCGAGCGAGATGTCTCGACAAGCTCGACATGACCGTTTTTTCAGCTTATTACTGCACGCTGAACCGGTACTCAGTGGTAGACTGATACGTCTGGCCGGGCTGCAGGATGGTGCTCGGGAAGCTGGGTTGATTAGGAGAATCGGGAAAGTGCTGGGTTTCCAGGCAGAAGCCGGCGTTCTTGCCGTACACCACGCCGCCTTTGCCCGTGAGGCTGCCGTCGAGGAAGTTGCCGGTGTAGAACTGCACGCCGGGTTCATCGGTCGTCACTTCCATCACGCGGCCGGTGGTGGGCTCAACCACTTTGGCAATCGGCTGCGGGCCTTGGTTGAGCACCCAGTTGTGGTCGTAACCGCCGGGCACTTGCGCTATCCGCTCCCCGATGGTGTGGGGCGAGGTAAAATCAAATGGCGTGCCCTCCACGGGACGCAGCTCCCCAGTTGGAATGGCGGTATCATCGACTACCGTGTAACGGTCGGCGCGCAGGGTTACCTGGTGGCCTAGCACATCGGGCAGCTGGCCTAGGCCTAGGTTGAAGTAGGCGTGGTTGGTGAGGTTGAGGGGCGTGGCTTTGTCGGTGGTGGCGGTATAAGCGATGCGCAGGGTATTGTCGTTAGTAAGCGTGTACACCACCGTCACCGTCAGGTTGCCGGGGTAACCTTCTTCCCCATCTTTGCTGTGGTAGGTCAGCGTCAGGGTTTGGCCGTCGGCAGAGGTGCCCGGCACGGCTTGCCACAGCACCTTATCAAACCCCTTGGTGCCGCCGTGCAGGCTGTTGGGCCCGTTGTTGATAGCCAGCGTATACTCCTGCCCATCGAGCGTGAATTTCCCATTGGCAATGCGGTTACCGAAACGCCCAATCAGCGCCCCAAAATATGGCCCCGACTTCAGGTAGTTGGGGCTTTGGTAGCCGCTTACATCGTCGAAGCCCAGCACTACATTCCCGAGCTGCCCCTGCTTATCCGGGACCAGCAGGCTGGTTAGGGTGCCGCCGTGGTTGGTGATTGATGCCCGCAGGCCATGCGCATTGGTTAGGGTGAAAAGTTGAACCTCGGTGCCGTCGGTGGTTTGGCCGAAGGAAGAGCTGGGTGCTTGCATAGCAAAATAGGAGTTGATGTATGGCAAATGCCGACTAGAAAACGCTGGCAGCGCAATAGCAGGCAGCAAACCGTGGGAAACGGATTTTATCGCGCAAAGATGTGTAAAGCTGCTTATCGCCTGAGAAGCCAGTTGCAGTCGGCGCCCATCTGAGCTGAGCAGTGGCCTAGCAGGCCAGCAACACTGGGGCGGCCCGGGCGCTTGTGTTACCCATCAGTACGCATCAGCCCTGCCAGGCAGGTGGCCTAGCAGGGCTGAATTATGGTAACGGTAATACTAACGCTAGCGGCGGCCAACGCTGCCCTTTCCCGCAGCAGATGCCGCAGCAGGGCTTTCGGGCGGACCGAGGTAGCTAGCAGGCAATGTGCCGCGGCTCACAACCAGCTTTTCCAGCACTACGCCGGGGTCTACACGCCAGAACTTCAGCGTGTGCGTGCCGGCTGCGGCCACATTGTGCTGCGAGTTCTTGATGATAATGCTCTCCGCCACAGCCTGCTGCCATGGTCTGTTGCCATTCTCGGCCGCTAGGCCAGTGTGCAAATTCACTATCTGCGGAGCTTCATCGTCAATTGATACGGCGTAGCGCAAGCCTTGGCCGTTAGTGAAATTGAGAGTGGGCGCCACGTAGGCCTGCACCGTAACAGGACCTGCCTGCTGCAGCGTGATGGTGTACTGCAGGTGGGGCGACTGGCCACCGGGGGCAGCCTCCGCCGTAGCCGTCACCGGGAAGGTGGTCACGGCGCCAAGGGTGCGGCCCAGGTCGGGCAGGTTCTGCCAGGTAGTAGCGCCGTTCACGGCTTTGGTGTAGTGCTCAGCCTCAATGCTCACGTAGCCATTGCTTTCCTGGAAGCCTGCGCCAGTGGTAGGGGCGGCTACTGGCCTAGCGGCTGTTACAGGCGCAGTAGCTGGAGCGGTGGCGTTGGTGAGGGTTTTCACCTCGGGCATTTTCTGCTCGTTGGGCTGCTGCCAGTAGGTATAGCCAATGTGGGTCTGGTCCATCATGTGGTTCCACTTGCCCCCGGCTACGGCGTGGTAACGCTTCGTGATTTCGGCGTCCTTGGCGTACAGGGCCTTGGCTTTCTCGGCCAGCTCGTTGGTGTTCACCTGGCCTTTCTGGGCGGCATCGTGGTTTAGGGCCACGGTGTAGTACAGCTCATTGAGGTTGGCGCAGGCCTCCACGGGGTGCAGCACCAGCTGGTAGTAGGCGTCGCGGGCGGTGGCGGGCAGCTTCTGGTTGATGGCCTCGGCGCGGGTCAGCAGTTGGTTGTAGTCGGCCACAACGGTAGCCCACTCGCCGGTGGCGAGGCTGTAGGTTTTCTGGTCGAGCAGCTCGGGCTTGCGGCGGGCGTTGTACTTGGCGTACTTGGCCAGAATGTCGGCAATATCGTCAGCATTCTTTTCGCCGAATTGCTGGGCCGCCCAACGCTGGGTGTAGGCCGCTACGTCGGTAGCTTTAATACGGTCGGGGTTCCAGGCGTAGTCGAGAAAGAAGCTGATGGGCAGCTCCATGGGCTTCAGGTCGCCCACGTTCACAATCCAGATCTGGTTGGCGCCGTACTCGTGAGCCAGGTGCATTTGCTCCCAGATGCGGGGCAGCGGGTTTGTGTTCAGCCACTTGTAGTTGCGCGGACCGCCCACGTAATCGAAGTGGTAGTAGATGCCGTAGCCGCCGCTGCGGGGCTTCTCGCCGGCCTTGGGCAGCTTCCGGATGTTGCCCCAGTTGTCGTCGCACAGGAGCAGGGTCACGTCGTCGGGCACGCGCATGCCCCGGTCGTAGTACTCTTGCACCTCTTTATAGAGGGCCCAGAGTTGAGGGGTCTGGTCGGCGGGCTTGCCGGTGGCTTCGGCCAGAATCTTGCGCTGGTCGGCCACAATGCGCTCCAAGAGGGCAATGTTGCTTTCCTCGCTCATGGGCTCGTCGCCGTCGCCGCGCATGCCCATAGTCACAATGCTTTCCTTGGTGCCCATGTTCACGATGCCCTGACGCCAGAAGTCTTCTAGTGTTTTCTGGTTGGTCTGGTAGTTCCAGGGGCCCGAGCCGAAGCGCTTCCACTCCTGCTGAGCGCGCACCATGGGCTCGTGGTGGGAAGTGCCCATTACCACGCCATACTCATCGGCCAGCACAGGGCTTTGCTTGTCGTCGTCGTTGAAGGCGTTGCCCCACATGGCGGGCCACAGGTAGTTGCCCTTCAAGCGCAGAATCAGCTCAAACACGTGCACGTACATCTTCGAGTTGATGCCCCCAAACTTCTCCTTGGCCCAGCCGCTCAGGGCCGGCGCTTCGTCGTTGAGGAAGATGCCCCGGTATTTTACCTTCGGCTCGCCCTGGGTGTGGCGGCCCGCCGCTACATACAGGGCTTTCTGCTGCTTCACCGGCACATCGGCCCACCAGTACCACGGCGACACGCCCATCTGCTGCGACAAATCATAGATGCCGTAGATGGTACCGCGCTTGTCGCTGCCAGCTACCACCAGGGCGCGGTCTACGCCGGCCATGGGCTTTTCCACCACCTGCACCAGCGAGGCCTCCCACTTGCCAGCAATGCCCGATACATCGAGCTTCTTGCTTTGCACCAGTTGGTCGATGAGGGGGCTTTTACCTATCGTCCCGATGAGCACCACCTCTTTGCCTTTGGGGGGTTGGTCGGTACTCAGCGTGGACTGCAGTTGGGTAACGCGGTTGATGTCGGCCTGCAGGTCTTTAGCGGCGCGCAGTACGCCGGGCCAGTCCTGGGAGCTGGCAAACAGCGGCGCGGTTTTGCCGGAGGCCGCCAGCGTGAAGCCGCCTTTACCTTTCTTGGCGGATACGTACTGCTCGCCTAGACCAGTTGGTGTATCGGCCCAACTGTGGGTGTAGGCTAGTAAGAACAATGCGCACAGCAGCCAGCGGGCAAGCTGGGCTGGGCGGCTCGGATAGGAATGGAAAATAGACATTGTGGGCGGAAAGGAAATGGCTGAATGAGTAGCTTGGAGGTAACACGAGAACGAAGCTTCCCCTCTCAGTTGAGGCGAGGAGCTTCGTTTCTACCTGCTAGAAGTTGACAACTTCCTGGAAAGCTTTCTTGGGCTTCAGGTTTTGGTCGAAGAGCAAAGGGTAATTTTTGCGACCGGGTACGGGGTAGGTATCCAGCCAGCTGTACTGGTCCGACACGTTCCAGAAGGTAACGCCCGTCAGCACGTTCTTGTAGTCGCGAAACACGCGGAAGAACATCTTGTACTGCTCGGCCTGCTTCTTCTCCAGCTCCGGCGTGTACGCATCCGACTCATCGGAGCGCCGGGCGCGACGCTCCTTTTCCCAAGGGTAAATAGATACGTCGAGCTCGGTAATCTGCACCTTCAGGCCTAGCGAGGAATACTGCTCAATGGCCTTGCGCAGCTCCACCGCCGTAGGCTCCTGCAACGACCAGTGTCCCTGCAGACCTACGGCGTCAATCGGCACTTTGGCGTCCTTCAGCTTTTTGAGCAGCTTGTATACCCGCTCCCGCTTTTCGGGGCGTTCGGTGTTGTAGTCGTTGTAGAATAGCACGGCCTTGGGGTCGGCCTCGTGGGCGTACTCAAAGGCTTTGGCAATGAAATCTTCGCCGCAGATCTGGTACCACTCTGAGTTGCGCAGGAACTCGTTGGGGTTGTCATCAATGGCTTCATTCACCACATCCCAGGCGTAAATCTTGTCCTTGTAGCGCTTCACCACCGTGAAAATGTGGTCGTGCAAGCGCTTGAGCAATACTTCTTTGCTCACCTGCTTACCCTGGGCATCCTTGAACAGCCACTTAGGCGTTTGCTCGTGCCAGAGCAGGTTGTGGCCGCGCACGCGCAACTTGTTCTGCTGGGCAAAGTCTACGATGGCGTCGGCGTCGGTCCAGAAGTAGCGGTTTTCCTCCGGATGAATCGGGCCCATTTTCATGGCGTTTTCCGGCGTGATGCTGTTGAACTGCTGCTTGATCAACTCGGCCTCGCTGCCTTTCAGCTGCTTAGCACCCACGGCCACGCCCACCGGGAAATAGTTTTTATAGGCCTCTTTCAGCGTCTTCTCGGAAGCCGGGCGCTGGCTGCTCAACAGGCCTAGGCCACTGACTAGCAGGGCCGCCAGAGAGAATTTGCGTACGGGAAACAGGGTGGTTTTCATAGAACTTGGGAGGAAGTTTATCTGGTCGTCATGCTGAGCGGAGTCGAAGCATCTCTACCTCTAGCTAACTAAGTGGCCTAGGCCTATTGCAACGAAGCGGGAGAGATGCTTCGACTCCGCTCAGCATGACGGTTTCTTTGGCAACGTCAGCAGGCGAGATGTCTCGACAGGCTCGACATGACGGGCTAGACGGTGTGTTTAATTACTGATTACTTCAACTCCAGCACTACCACCGACTGTGGGGGTATTTCCACGGCTAGCTTATCGCCGCGCTTTTTGGCGCCGCTGAAGCTGGCCAGCTTCACGGTGTTGGGCTTCTCAAAGGTGTTGTAGTCGTTTACTTTCGGCGAGGTCAGGATGCGGCCCGAAACCGATTTCCAGGTTACCCCACCCAGGGCTGTTTCCAGCTTCTGGCTCTTCTTGGTATCGAGGTTGACCAGGGAAATGTGCACCACCCCGTTCTTGTCTTTGGAAGCCGAAGCATTTAGGGCCGGGATTTTCTCGTTGCCCATCACGTACTCAGGGCTGGAGAACTGCAGGGGCAGCAGCTGCGCATCCTGATGCACCTGGTACAGATCGAAGACGTGGTATGTAGGCGTGAGCAGCATCCGCTCCTTATCCGTCAGCACCAGGGCCTGCAGCACGTTTACGGCCTGGGCCAGGTTAGCCCCGCGTACTCGCTCGGCGTGGTTGTTAAAAATGTTGAGCGTGGTGCCCGCCACCAGGGCGTCGCGCAGGGAGTTTTGCTGGTACAGGAAGCCGGGGTTGGTGCCAGGCTCCACGTCGGTCCACACGCCCCACTCATCCACCAGCAGCGCCACCTTTTTCTGGGGGTCGTACTTGTCCATGATGGCGGAGTGGCGCGTCACGATATCCTCCATTTTCAGGCAGTTGCGCATGGTGTTGAAGTACTCCTGCTCCGAGAAGCCAGTAGCCTTCCCCTTGCTGCCATTCCAGTTGCCAGTGGGCAGTGTGTACTGGTGCAGGGTCAGACCCCACATCATGTTGAGCGGAATGTTCTTCATGCACGTCTCCGTCCAGTTGGCATCGTCGCCGTTGGCGCCGCTCACAATGCGCTTGAGCGGCGGCGAGCCGGGGTAGTTGTGGGCGAAGGTGGCGTAGCGCTTGTACACGTCGGTGTAGTAGTCGGCCGTCATGTTGCCGCCGCAGCCCCAGCTTTCGTTGCCGATGCCCCACATGGTTACGCCGTAGGGCTCAGGGTGGCCGTTTTGCTTGCGCTGCTGGGTCAGGGGCGTGTCAGCGTTGGAGTTGAGGTACTCCATCCAGGTAGCCATTTCCTGTACCGTCCCGCTGCCCACGTTGGCCGCCAGGTAGGGCTCAGTGCCGAGCAACTTGCACAACTCTAGAAACTCGTGGGTGCCAAAGCTATTGTCCTCGGTAGCATCGCCCCACCACGTGTTGATGGTGCGGGGTCGCTGGGCCGTGGGGCCCACACCGTCGCGCCAGTGGTAGGCATCGGCGTAGCAGCCGCCGGGCCAGCGCAGATTGGCTACTTTAATCTTGCGCAGGGCCTCCACAATATCCATCCGGATGCGGCCTTGCTTGGGCACGTTCAACTTCTCATCCACCCAAAACCCATCGTACACGCACCGCCCTAGGTGCTCGGCAAAGTGCCCGTAAATGTGCTTGCTGATTTGCAGCTTCGGGTCGCCGGGCTGCACGGTCATCTGCACGGTTTGGGCCGCGGCCCCATAGGACAGGCCTAGGCCAAGTCCCAGGGTGAGGGCGGCGCGGCGCCAGGCAGATTTGTTTTGTTGGAGGTTGCCAGCGAGGGCGGATGGGATGGGAACAGGCATATGTGGAACGGAAAGGAGGAACAAGGTGGGCATAAAAAAACGCCATGCCGAGCGAAGGTAGGAGCATCTCGCGTGCTAACGCCAACAGGTGGTATCCCGGCGGCGCGAGCGAGATGCTTCGACTTCGCTCAGCATGACGTTCCTTGCGTAGGGTCTCTGCTGGACCCCGTATTACATCATCTACGGATAAAACGGCCCCGGCCGGCCCCCCAATTCCCTTTCCCCTGAGTTGCCAGCCGGTTTCGTTTTAATCCGTTAGATGTATTGGTTGATGATGGCTTCCAGCCACTCCTGCTTGCCGCTGCGGGGCGTAGGCTCACCCGACTTATGGGCAATGGTGCGCAGGTCTTCCAGAGTCAGTTGGCCGTTCTCGAAAGCCTTGCCTTCACCCGAGTCGAACGAGCTGTAGCGCTCGGTGCGGAACTTGCGGTAGGGCGACTTCTCCAGGATGTCGTTGGCTACTACCAGGGCGCGGGCGAAGGTGTCCATGCCGCTAATGTGCGCAATGAAGATATCCTCTAGGTCAGTAGAGTTGCGGCGGGTTTTGGCGTCGAAGTTGATACCACCGTGCTGGAACCCTCCGGCCTCCAGGATGATGAGCATCGACTCAGTCAGCTCGTTCAGGTTGTTGGGGAACTGGTCGGTATCCCAGCCATTCTGATAGTCGCCACGGTTGGCGTCCATCGAGCCCAGCATGTTGGCGTCGGCCGCTACCTGCAGCTCGTGCTGGAAGGTGTGGCCGGCCAGCGTGGCGTGGTTTACTTCCAGGTTCAGCATGAAGTCGTTCTCCAGGCCGTGCTCCTTCAGGAAGCCGATTACGGTAGCGGCGTCGAAATCGTACTGGTGCTTGGTAGGCTCAGCGGGCTTGGGCTCAATGAAGAACTTACCGGTGAAGCCTTGCTTGCGAGCGTAGTCGCGGGCCATGGTCAGGAAACGACCCATGTGCGCCTGCTCCCGCTTCATGTCGGTGTTGAGCAGGGTCATGTAGCCTTCGCGGCCACCCCAGAACACGTAGTTCTCACCGCCCAGGGCGATAGTGGCATCCAGAGCATTCAGCACCTGCGTACCGGCGTGGGCTACTACCTGAAAATCGGGGTTGGTGCTGGCGCCGTTCATGTAGCGCGGGTTCGAGAATACGTTGGCCGTGCCCCACAGCAGCTTCACACCGCTGGCAGCCTGGTGCTCCTTGGCGTAGTCAACAATAGCCTGCAGGTTGCGCTCGTACTCCTGCAGCGAGGAGCCCTCGTCTACCAGGTCAATGTCGTGGAAGCAGTAGTAAGGCGCGCCGAGCTTGGTGAAGAACTCGAAAGCAGCATCCATCTTGTCCTTGGCGCGGCCGATAATGTCGCCCTGCGCATCCCAGGCAAACTGCTTGGTGCCGGGGCCGAATGGGTCGCCGCCGGTGCCGGTGAAGGTGTGCCAGTAGGACACCGCAAAGCGCAGGTGCTCCTTCATAGTCTTGCCCGCTACGATGCGGTTCTCGTCGTACCACTTAAAGGCAAGCGGGTTATCAGACTCGCGGCCTTCAAAACGGATAGTATCGATGCCGGTGAAGAATTCCGTCTTAGAAAGCGTGTTGGTGGACATGCCGGGGGGTGGTTTGTTGTGGTAGAATCGAATTCAAATTTTCTTGCCAGCGGGCGTAGGCCACCTGGTATTGCTCTTGCAGCTCGGGCGTAGGCGTTTGGGTCAGGATGCGCTCCAGGCCTACGAAGGCGTCGTCGGTGCTGGCGTACACGCCTGCTCCTACGCCGGCACCACGGGCGGCACCCTGGGCCGCGTCGGTGTTGTAAAGCTCCAGCTCCACGCCCGCGCAGTTCACGAAAGCTTCACGGAACACGGGGCTCAGGAACATGTTGGCGTTACCGGCCCGTACTTTGCGCACCTGCACGCCCGATTGACGCATGATGTCGATGCCGTAGTTCAGGGCGAAGACGATGCCCTCCTGGGCGGCGCGCAGCACGTGGTTGCGGCTGTGCACGTTGAAGTTCAAGCCGCGCAGCTCAGCGTTGGTCGGCCGGTTTTCCAGGATGCGCTCGGCACCGTTACCGAAGGGCAAGAACACGAGGCCCTCCGCCCCTACTGGCGCCTGGGCGGCCAGTTGGTTCATTTCATCGTAGGGCAACTCCCCTACCACCTTGCGCAGCCAGCTGTTTAGAATGCCAGTGCCATTCATGCACATCAGCACGCCGTTTTTGGGCTGCTCAGGGGTGCTATTCACGTGTACAAAGGCATTCACGCGTGACTGAGGGTCGGCGGTAGGCGTTTCACTGATGCCGTACACCACGCCGCTGGTGCCTGCCGTGGCGGCTATTTCGCCAGCGTGTAGCACGTTCAGCGAGAAGGCGTTGTTGGGCTGGTCGCCGGCTCGGTAGCTAATGGGCGTTCCGGCGTGCAGTCCTAGCTCCTGGGCGGCTTCGGCTGTTAGGCGGCCCTGCTCCGAAAAGGTTTCTACCACCTCGGGCAGCAAGTCGCGGCTGATGCCGTAATAGTCCAGCAGATCCTGAGCAATGCCCTGCTCCCGGAAGTTCCAGAATACGCCTTCCGACAAACCCGATACGGTGGTCTGCATCTGGCCGGTCATCTGGTAGGCGATGTAGTCGCCGGGCAGTTGAATCTTATAAATCTGGGCGTACAGCTCGGGTTCGTTTTCCTTTACCCACTTCAGCTTAGATGCGGTAAAGTTGCCCGGTGAGTTTAGGTAGTTGCTGAGGCAGTGCTCCTCTCCTAGCTCGGCAAAGGCCTGGTTGCCCAGGTCCACGGCGCGGCTGTCGCACCAGATAATGGCGGGGCGCAGCACTTTGCCCTCCTTGTTCAGGAGCACTAGCCCGTGCATCTGATAGGTAATGCCAATACCGGCTACCAAGGAAGTATCAAAGCCGTAGTTGTGCTTCAGCTCCTGGGTGGCGTTGATGGCTTCCTGCCACCACCGCTCGGGGCGCTGCTCGGCCCAGTCGGCAGCCTCCACCGTAATTTCCATTTCCTTCTTGGGCGACGTCACGCTGGCCAGGCATTTGCCGGTCTCCGCGTTGAGCAGGGCCACCTTAATGGAGGAGCTACCGATATCGTACCCTAATAAGTATTTCATGGGTGGGGCTGAGAAGCAGAAGAAGTGGCCTACCGACCAACTTCAAGGCAAAATCCTATTTACCACACAAAGCATAAGCAAATTCAGACGGTGGTGTGTAACCACTCACCCCCTACTTGTGCTTCGTTTGATAATCGAATATACAGCAACAAACTTTACGGAACGCCAGATAAAAAAGGCGCTAAAACGCTGAAATCGAAATAAAAATACCGAAACCGTTTCCGAAAACGGTTGTGATAGGTCTGGTGCCTCAATTTTATTTTCGTAGAATATCTTCAAATAGTCAAACACGAAAAACGCGAGCCCCCATCATGGCGACTCGCGTTGTATATCTAATAGTACTATTTACTTAAGCCAGTTTAGAATCGTAGGCCAGTACCTTTCTTTATACGAAGCTAATTGGGCGCTCCGCCACTCTATATATATAGCCTTACTGGCCTAGCAGGCTTAGCTGAAAATGTACTGATGCTTATTTCAGGCTAAGCTCGTGCAGTGGAGTCTTGGCTCAATTTTACTCTACTGCTTGTTCTTCTGGGCTACTTGCACTACTTCCCGGAAGGCCGGCTTTGACTCGTAGTTGCGGTCGAACAACAGTGGATAGCTGGTGCGCCCTCTAATAGGCCAGTCATTCAACCAAGAATCGGCATCTGTAACGCCCCATAGCGTAACGCGGTCAATGACGTCGCGGTGCTTGCGGAACAGCGTGAATAGGTCGGCGTACCGCTTGGAGAGCTGCTGCTGCACGGAGTCGGGCAGGCCGGCCTGGTACGGATTGTATTGCGAGGAGGCGGCGTAGTTTTCGGATATATCAGCACCTCCTTGACGGCGGCTAGGCTTAGGCAGAACATCAACGTCCAGCTCAGTAAAGTTGACGTGCACCCCCAGTTTCGAGAAGGCGACAATGCTGGCCTCAATCTCCTCAATACTGGGCTGTTTCAGGCCATAGTGTCCTTGCATCCCGATGGCCGTTACCTTGATGCCTTTCGCCTGCAAGCCTTTTACCAGCTTAATCACCCCCTCCCGCTTTTCTGGGCGGTAGAGGCTGTAGTCGTTGTAGTAGAGCTCGGCTTTGGGGTCGGCCTTGTGAGCATACTCAAAGGCTTTTGCCGCGAAGTCTTCGCCGAGGATTTCCAGCCACTTAGTTTTGCGCAGGTCGCCTTGCTGGTCGTCAATAGCTTCATTTACCACGTCCCAACCGTTAATCTTGCCCTTATAGCGCCCTACTACAGTGTTGATGTGCTCTTCCAGACGCTTCAGTAGCACTTCCCGGCTCACCGGTTTGCCAGCTTCATCCTCAAACACCCACTTCGGCGTTTGCTGGTGCCACAGGAGCGTATGTCCAATGATGAACATTTTGTTCTGCTGCCCAAAGGCTACGTAGTCATCAGCGGGCTTGAAATTATACGTATTGGGCTGCGGATGCACCGGGCCCCACTTGAGCAGGTTCTCGGGGCTGATGGTGTTGAACTGCTGCTTGATCAGGGCCGTAGCTTTAGCGTCCTGGCCGTTGATCTGGCGGTTGTTAAGCGCCGCGCCCACGTAGAAATCCTTTCTGAACGTGTCTTTCAGCGTGGGCTGCGCCTTTTGCACAAACCCTAAGGCTACCCCTGCTAAGGCAGTGGTAAGCAGAATGTTTCTTGTATTCATGGATAAGGTCATTGCCAAGGCGCGGGCTCCTCTTCTTCATGCGCCCTAAATGACCGCATGAAGAAGAGGAGACTGGCCTAGCTTAGTTAGTTTGAAAGGTTGAGGCTGGTAATCCTTCTTTGTTGTAGAGCTTCGTGCCCTCGGGGTTATCGGCCCAGGCGTAGCGCACTGATACCGGCTGCGGCACCTGGTCGCTCCAGACTACCACCTTGTTGCCCTCAATTTTGGCCTTGGCCCACACGTACTTCTTGTCGGCCCCTGCAATGGCGAAGTACTGCAAGTTGTCGCCACCCTTGGCTACCAGCCCGCTACCGGTGTTGGTAAAAGAAAGAGTGACTTTGTTGCCGTTCACCTGCATCGACTGGTACAGAGGCCCCATGCCCACCACCTTTTTCTCGCCGTAGGCCACTAATTGCGCTGCCAGCGCGAGGCGGTGGCCTACTGTCTGCTTATCGAGGGGATGAATATCGTTCCACTCACCCACATCGAGAAGCACGGCCATAGCCGTATTCGGTACGGTTAGCGTGCGGCGCTGCGCATCACGCAGGGCAGCCCAACCACTCTCGCTGGGCTCCTTCTTCACGGCCATGAAGTTGGGCAGCTGCGCGTACACGAAGGGCAGGTTGGGGCGCTGCATCTGCTGGCGCCAGTCGGTAATCAGGGAGGAAAGCAGAGCCTGGTAATCCTCCGGGTGGCCAGCGTTCGACTCGCCCTGATACCAGAGCACACCTTTCACGGCGTAGGGCAGCACGGGCGCAATCATGCCATTGTATAGGCCTCCGGGTTGGTACTGAAAAGTGGTGGTGCCCGGCGTGGGCGACATGGTGGCGCCGAGCTTGTACTGCCAGGGGCCGCGCAAGTCAATGGTTTGCCCGCCGGCCGCCAGCTGGTAAGTTTTGTCCATGGTAAAGCCGCCGCGGCCGCCGTTGCTGATGAGGCGCACCACAATCACGTTCTTGCCAGCCTTCAGTACACCGGGCTTAAAGTCGTACTTGCGGGGTGGGTACTGGTAGCCGGTGGTGCCCACCAGTTGGCCATTGATGTAGGTAGAGTCGGCATCAACCAGGGTCCCCAACTCCAGGCGCCCCGACTGGCCTACCATGCTGGCTGGCACGTCTACCTCCTTCCGGAACCATATCACCCCGTTCACGGGGCCCAGCGGGGTTTGGTTGGCCCAGTAGCCGGGCACGTTCATGGTGGCCCAGCCGGTGGCGTCATACGTAGCGGCCGACCACTTGGGCTGGCCCGGCTGTTCGCCCTGGTCGGTTTGGTGCAGGCGCTTGTACCAGTCGGCTACGGCAGCACCCTCGCGCTGCCTAATGCTGGCTACCAAAGCACTGTCGCGGTATTTAGCGCCCTGCTGCTCGTAGGTAGGAAACTTCTTTAGGGCGTCGGCGCTCAGCCAGGCTTCGGCCGGCGAGCCACCCACGGCATCCTTGATAATCCCTACCGGCACCTGATACTTGGCGCTGATTTCTTTTGCGAAGAAGTAGGCTACGGCCGAGAACTTGAGCACGTTCTGCGGGGTGGTGCTCACCCAACTGCCACCCGTTAGGTCGGCTTTGGGGCCTTTGAAAGCGTAGGTCAGTGGCACCTCAAACTGCCGGATGCGAGAGTTATTGGCCTGGGCTACCTCCTGCGGGTACTTGTCGCGCACCCGGCTCATGGGCGTCTCCATATTCGACTGCCCCGAGCAGAGCCACACGTCGCCCACCAGCACATCCTTCACGGTGAGGTGGTTGCTGGCCGTGATGTCCATTTCGTAGGGGCCGCCGGCCTTTTGCGCGGGCAGGCTAATCTCCCATTTGCCATTAGTGCCGGTGGTAGCCTGGTAGGACTTCCCATTGAATTTTAGGGCTACTTTCTCGCCGGGTTTAGCCCAGCCCCAGATGGTCAGTTTGGTATCGCGCTGCAGCACCATGCCGTCGCTGACCAGCTTCGGTAGGCGCACCTGCGCGTGCGTTTGGGTGGGAGTCAGCAGAAAGCTGCCAAGTGCGGCCAGCACCAGACCGCGGCCTAGCGCTAAGGGCCAGAGTGAGGTAGAGCCAGTGAGAGGAGAGTGAGTCATGTGACTACAGTTTGTACTACTAAAGTTTCGTATTGTGAGTGGGTACTTGTTTAGGGAGGCGCACCTGGCCTAGCAGTGCTTCTTTCAAGCATCATGCCTTACACTCTGCTACCGAGCTAGTAGCGGTGAGCTGGAGCGCAAGACAGAGTGCGCTTCTTGATGTTACTGCTAGGCCTAGGCCAGGTCGCGCTCAAAAAAAGGTAGCCTTCAGATTGCGGCTAAACGGAGCCAGGCGGGTCTGCTCCTAGCCTGCTATTGGTTCAAGGACGCCGAATTATCGGCGGGGCCGCATGTCATCGGCAATAACTGCCTCCAGCGTGTGCATGGGGGGTTCAACGGTGGCAGGAATGGGCATATGGCTGAACTGCTGGAAATACAGCAGACAGGCATCTTTCCACTGCACGGCGTTGCCACTTTGGCTCCGGAGCTTGTTCTGCACCGCGGCAAACCGCTCAGCGTCTACGTAGGGTTGGGCCTGGTCCCAGGTGCGCTGAAACTGCCGCGTTTGCTGCACCCCTTTATCGTAGTGTGCGCACAGCTCATTCCACAACGTATTGCCCGATTTCATCTTGAAATCCCAGGGCAGGTGGTGGAACCACAGCAGGTACTCATCGGGGCAGGTGTTGGGGTTGTTCAGCTGCGAGGCCAGCGGCTCATGATACTGGCTGACCGCATCACTCCCCGCTTTAGTGCGGTCGAAGCCTACCCCGTTCTCACTGGCCTGGTGGTAGTAGCCGGGTGTCCAGTCGGCGCGCATTTTGGGTGGGGCCCACCACGGGCCGGGCCCATAGTGCCCACGGGTAGCCGACATAATATGGTGCAGGCCTAGGGGCATAGAGTAGTTCACCACGGCTTCCCGGCTATCCAGCATCAGTTGCTTTACCGGCGCCAGAAAGTTGGTATTCCAGTCGGGGGCGGTGGTGGCACTAGTCGCCGAGCCGGTAGCTCCGGCAAAGGTCAGTTTCAGCCATTCGTCGGCAATCTGGGCGCTCTTTATCTGGTTGTTCCAGGCCAGCCGGCCAAAGGCGTACCAGTTGGCCTGGGCAAAGTCATGGCCCGTCCAGTTCCGGTCTAGGCCAGTGTTGGCAACGCCGGCCATGGCCGTGTGCTTTTGCGGGTACACGCTGCCATCGGTGACACGGGCCACCGTGCTGCCGGGACCGGCCTGGTAGGTGTCGCTTTGCAGGCACTCCTCCCACATAGTCGAGAGAAACGCCAGGTCGATGGAGTGGCCTAGGTACTCCTGCGTTATCTGAAACTCCGGCATCACGGAGGTCTTTTTCATTGCCCCAAACAACGGGCTAAACGGCTCACGGGGCTGAAAATCGACGGGCCCGTTTTTCACCTGCACAATCACGTTGTCACGAAACTTGCCGTCGAGGGGCACGAATTCGTTGTAGGCCTGCTTGGCGCGGTCCTTATCCGTGGGGCTATACACGAAGGCCCGCCACATCACTAGGCCGTGGTAAGGCTTGAGGGCATCGGCCAGCATGTTGGCGCCGTCGGCGTGGGTGCGGCCGTAATCCTGGGGGCCGGGCTGCCCCTCGCTGCTGGCCTTCACCAGGAAGCCACCGAAATCCGGAATCAGCCGGTAAATCTCCTTGGTCTTGCTTTGCCACCATTTTACCACGGCTGGGTCGAGCGGGTCGGAGGTCTTGAGGCCACCTAACTGGGAAGGCGACGAAAACTTCACCGCCAAGTAAGTTTTCACGCCATACGGCCGCAGCTCGTCGGCCACGGCTTTCACGCGGGCCAGGTAGTCGGCCGACAAGATTTGCGGTGCGGCATTCACATTATTAATAACGGCGCCGTTGATGCCCACCGAAGCGTTGGCGCGGGCGTACTCCCGCCACCGGAGTTTGTCTCGGTTGGTTGTTACAAGTGCGCTGTCTTTGCGCCAGAAGATGGACTGCCCCGCGTAGCCGCGTTCCACTGAGCCGTCGGGGTTGTCCCAATGGTTGAGCAGGCGGTACTCATACGACGGATTGGAGACGCCAGCTTGCGCAGCCTGGCCCGTTTGCTGGCGCCGCAACAGCTCAAACACACCGTATAGCAGCCCCGCCTCCGTACTGGCCTGCACGCCGGTGGGACTAATACGGTAGCCGTCGTATTTAATGGCCTTGTCCTTTTTGAGGGTCAGCGTTACGGTGGCGCCGGACTGGCCTAGCCAGCCTTGCTGCAATTCCTGCCGGGCCGTAGCCAGCACCGCCGAGTTTTTGGCAGACGTCACCACCTTAACTGGCACTGCTTTTTGCGGGCGCAACCACAGCTGGTGGCCGTCCTCGGCTTTAGCCAGAAGGTTTACACTCAGTACTATGATGCTGAAAAGAATTCGTTTCATGTGGGAGCTTTCGTCGTTTGGTTTCTACCAACTCTACTGCATAATCGTACCCCGGCAACTGAGTCCGGACAGGCTAGGCCACCGGCTGCTTTGTCGGCCAATGGCCACGGAGCTGGCCTAGGGGATACGCCCTACGCGTTACTTTACCGGTGCAACTCCTGTAGTCGTCTGCACTATTTTCTGGATGGAGCCATCCTTATTATAGTGCAGCTCATCTACACAGATGGAGCGGCGGTAGCTGCCACCGGTGGGCAAGGAGCCGTTGTGATAAAAAAAATAGCTTTTGCCCTTGTAGTCGATGATGCCGGGGTGGGTGGTGAAGCTGTTAGGCACGTTTTCTTGGATGATGCCGCGGTAGGTCCAAGGGCCGGTTGCGCTGGGGGCCGTGCAGTACTCAATCATTTCGGGCTTGGTGCCCTGGCTGGCATACACGAGGTAGTACAGCTTCTTGCGCTTGTACACCCAGGGTCCTTCGATGTAGTTCTTGATATTCAGCACCGTGATGGGGCCATCCAGCTCCGTCAGGTTGTCCTTCAGCTTCACGTAGCGGCAGCTCAAGTTGCCCCAGTACAAGTAAGCCTGCTTGTCATCGTCGATAAACACGGTAGGGTCGATGTCGTCCCAAGCGTGCGGCTTGTCCTTGGTCATCTCATTCACGATAAGCGCCTTGCCAATGGCATCCTTGAACGGCCCCGTGGGGCGGTCCGACACGGCCACGCCAATGGCCGCGCCGCCCTGGCTGTTGTCGTCCTTCTTATGAAACGTCGACACAAACCAGTAGAACTTGCCCTTGTGGTACACGCACTGCGCCGCATAGGCGTCGCCGGTAGCCCAAGAAAACGTGCGGGGCGAGAGGCGCACGCCATAGTCTTTCCAATGCACCATGTCGGTGGTGGAATAGATGCGCCAATCGGGCATTTTGTAGTTCGTTTCCTGCACCGAAGCTGTGTCGTGGCCGGTGTACAGGAACAGCGTGTCGCGGTACACCAGTGGCGCCGGGTCAGCCGTGAATACGTCCCGGATAATCGGGTTTTGTGCCCGCGAAGGCAGATAAGCTCCGAGGGCCAATAAGGCGGCGAGCAACGTTTTTTTCATAGGGCTAGGGTGTAGCTAGGGAAAGCTAGGTGGGGAGCCACCGAGTTAGCGCGCTTTTAAGGAATAGGTTTTACCGGGTTCGGTGGGAAAATCATAGACAAACGACGGCGCCAACGTGGGCTGCTTAGCCGTGGTTTTGCTGGAAACCAGTGGCGGCTTGACGGCCAGGGTTTGGTAAAATGGGTTGGGGTTCTCGCCCTGCGCTTGGGCTAGCTTAGTGCCGCCGGTAGCTTTGATGGGGCTATGCACCCGCACGCGGCAGTTACCCCCTAGCTTCGAGGTGATGCGCACCCGCGTCACTTTGCCCTTATCCCAGGCTAGGTCTACCACGTAGCCGCCGCGGGCTACTAGGCCAGTTACTTCACCGGTAGGCCAGGCATCCGGCAGGGCGGGCAACAGGTCGAGGGTGCCGTCGTAGCTTTGCACGAACAGTTCGGCCAGGCCGGCGGTGCAGCCAAAGTTGCCGTCAATTTGGAATGGGGGGTGCGCATCGAGCAGGTTGGGATAAGTGCCGCCGCCCTCGCTCACGCCACCGGGCTGGCTGCTCCGAAGCCGTAGCTGTTCGGTGAGCAGTTTGTAGGCATGGTTGCCATCCTGCATGCGCGCCCAGAAGTTCACCTTCCACCCCATCGACCAACCCGTGGACACGTCGCCGCGCTGGGTGAGCGTCACGCGGGCGGCCTCAAACAGCTCGGGGGTACGGTAGGGCGAAATCTGCCCGCTGGGGTACAGGCCGTAGAGGTGGGAAATGTGGCGGTGCTGGTCCTTGGGGTTGTCCACGTCTTGCAGCCACTCCTGCACCTGCCCGTACTGGCCAATCTGCATGGGCGGCAGCCGCTCGCGCAGGGTGCGCAGGCTATCCGCAAAGGGCTTATCCAACTGGAGCAACTCGGCAGCCCGGATAGTTTTCGAGAACAGGTCGAACACCAGTTGGTTATCCATGGTGGTGCCAGTCACCAGCGCAATCTGCTTGCCTTGAAGCGAATACGTATTTTCGGGCGACACCGAGGGCGCCACTACAAGCCACTGGTGGGTGGGCTCCTCCTGCAAGGCATCGACGAAGTAGGTGGCCGCGCCCTTCAGCGTCGGGTAATATTCGCGCAAAAAAGCTAGGTCGCCGGTGAACTGGTAATGGTCCCAGAGGTGCTGGCTTAGCCAAGCGCCGCCCATGGGCCAGAGGCCGTACTGCGGCGGGTCGACTTGCCCCGTGATGCGCCAGATGTCGGTGTTGTGGTGCAGGGCCCAGCCGCGGGCGCCGTACATCTGGCGGGCGCTCTGCTGCCCCGTCACGCTCAGGTCCTTGATCATGCCGAATAGTGGCTGGTGCAGCTCCGTCAGGTTGGTGACTTCGGCCGGCCAGTAGTTCATTTCGGTGTTGATGTTCACCGTGTACTTGCTGTCCCAGGGGCCCTTGAGCTGGTCGTTCCAGATGCCTTGCAGGTTGGCCGGCTGCCCGCCCGGCTGCGACGAACTGATGAGCAAGTAGCGCCCGTATTGAAAATACAAAGCCGCCAGCGCAGGGTCATTACCCTGGGCAAAATTGGCGATGCGCTGGGGCGTGGGCAACTCGGCGGCGGGCGTCACCCCTAGGTTCAGCGTCACGCGGTTGAAGTAGCGATGGTAGGCCGCTACGTGGTCGGCCAGCGCCTGCTTGTAGGGCTTGCGCACGGCGGAAGCTAGGTAGGCGGTGGCCCGCGCGGCCGCGTCGCCGCTTACATCGTGGTAGTTGGTGAAATTGGTGCTGATGGAAATGTAGAGAGTGGCGCTGTTGGCGTCCTGAATCCGAATGCCCGTGTCGGTAGCTTGCATGGTACCGCCCTCGGCCACGGCCTGCACCCGCGTCTGGAAGCGCACCTTGCCTTCCTGGCCTTCGTGCTCACTGCCGCGGCCATCCAGCACCAATTGATTTTGGTCAACACGCTGGGTGTGCTGCATCGGGCTTTCCTCGCTGAGCTGGCAGCTAATGCTGCCCGGCTTGCTGGCTGTGAGCCGCACGATAATCACTTGGTCAGGCAGGGAGCTGAACACTTCACGCCGGTAGGTTACCCCTCCCACTTCGTAGCTCACCGAGGCCACAGCCCGGCTGATGTCTAGGTCGCGCTGGTAGTGGGTAGCGTTGTCGTGGCCCGGAAAGTCCAGGTACACGTTCGACGCCATTTGGTAGGGCATGCCGCTGTTGCCGGCGGGCTGCATCTGGGCTTGGGCCAAGGCCTGCGCTTCCACCAGCTGCCCGGCTAGTAGCTGCTCGCGGAGCTGGCGTACTACCGGCAGGGCGTCGGCCTTCACGTTGTTGTTGGGTCCACCGCCCCAAATGGTTTCCTCGTTTAGTTGGAGCCGCTCACGTTGGGGCGCGCCAAACACCATGACTCCCAGGCGGCCGTTGCCAAGGGGTAGCGCCTCGTTCCAGTTGGCAGCCGGCTTATCGTACCACAGCCGTAGCGGGGTAGGCTTCGGCTTACCGGCCGCGGCCTTTAGGGTGCCCGCCCAGCAAAGCAGTAGCAATAAGACCCTGGCCAGGCGTGGGAGTGTTTTCATGTGTGGGTGAGATAGCGCTACATCCTAAGGGAGTAGAGTGCTATGGTTTATCTGAATACTCATCAGCATGACGGCCTATAAGCTTACTATCAGGCTTCTTAGCCGTAGCCAGCGGCCTAAAACAGCTTCTGAGCGAACATATATAAGTCGTGGCGCCAGACAGGCCAGGTGTGGCCGCCGGGATACTCGCTGTACACGTACTTAATGCCGAGCTCATCCATCTTGGCGCGCATCACTTTGTTATTGGCGTAGGCAATGTCTTCCTGCCCCCCCATCGAAAGCCACAGCTGCTTGAGGTTGGTGTTGATGGTGCCCGCGTTGGCCTTCATGTATGCATACTGCGGGTCCGATAAGGCGGTGTTGTTAGCGAAGAAGCCCGAACTGAATACTCCTAGGTAGGCAAACTGGTCAGTGTTCTTCATGCCGGCGTAGAGCGTCTGTAGGCCACCCATCGAGAGGCCGGCCAAGGCCCGATTTTGGGCGCCGGATGCTACGCGGTAGTTGCTTTCTACTACCGGTAGTACGGTTTGCTTCAACTCGTCTTCGAAGCGCTTTAAGGTTTGCTCACCGAAGCCGGCTAGGCCACCAGGGCCGCCCATGTTGCCGTCGAGCATCACCACGAGCATGGGTTTGGCTTTTTTATCGGCAATCAGGTTGTCCAGGATTGTCCCGGTTTTGCCTTGCTTGGCCCAACCGGTTTCGTCTTCACCGCCGCCGTGCAGCAGGTAGAGCACCGGGTATTTGGCGGAAGTGTTAGCGTCATAGCCCGGCGGGGTGTACACGAAAAACCGGCGCCACGAATTGGTGACTTTGGAGAAGTACCGCCGCTCGCGTACCTCGCCGTGGGGTACGTCGCGCATAGCGTAGAAGCTGGTACCGCGGCCAGGAATTTCGATGCCGCTGGCCATACGACCCATGCCGTAGAAGGTGTCGCTGGCAGGGTCGGCGATGGGCAGGCCGTCGAGGATCAGTGAGTAGTAATGAAGGCCCCGGCTCAGGGTGTCGGTGGTGGTGGTCCAGGTGCCGGTGCTGTCCTTCACCATGTCGTATTTGCGACCCAGGTCCAACTGCGCCTTTTGCACGCCGGGGGCCTTGAGGCGAAATACGGCGCGATTGTCGGGCAGAATCTGGGGGTATTTCGCGTTGCGCACGTTGGTGGCAGCGGGCGCCCCTAGCACGGTGTAGGTGGGCAGCGCCGCTACATCCACGGGCTTGAACAGCTGCTGCGAGAACATGTACAGCCCGTTTTTCCAGACCTTGAAGTCGTGCCCGCCGGCTTCTAGGTAGTACACGTGCGGCACGTTGTGCTCGTAGAGGTAGTCGTGGGTACGCTGGCTTACGGGCAGCAGCCCGTCGGCGTCGCCGCACGAAATCCAAAGCAGCTTGAGTTGCTTCTTGGCTTTCGCCGGATCGGGCACCAGCTGCTCGGGCTGCTTGGTGTTCGGCGCCGAGGAAAAGCCGCCCACCCAGGCAAACTTTTCGAGGTGGCCTAGGCCGAAGTTCAACGACTGCCCCCCACCCATCGACAGCCCGGCAATAGCCCGGTCCTCACGTTTGGTGAGGGCTGGGTAGTGCTTCTCGATATAAGGGATGAGGTCGGTGAGTAGGTCTTGCTCGAAGTTGGCGAAGGCAGCCACCTTATCGGGGCCGTAGATATTGCCGATGGGCCGGTCGTCTTTCATGGCCCGGCCGTTGGGCATCACCACCAACATGGGTTTGAGCTTGCCCGCCGCGTATAAGTTGTCTAGAATCACCTGCGGGCGTCCACCCTTGAGCCATTCCTTCTCGTCGCCGCCGATGCCGTGCAGCAAATAGAGCACTGGGTACTTCTTCTTTTTGGAATAACCCGGCGGCGTGTACACCAGCGCCTTACGCACCGTACCCACGGTTTTTGAGGTATAGCTGATGCTGTCGATGCGGCCGGTGGCAATGCCCGCGACAGGCTGGTCGAAGCCTTTAGGGGCCTCCATCACCATTTTTTGGGCCAGCGCTGGCTCAGCACTCAGCAGGGCCACGCTCGCCAGCAGGGGAAACAATACTCTCATAGTAGTGGGTAGGAAGTGCGCCGCCTCCACGGGCAGCCAGGTGAAGGAAGGAGAAAGAGCTCTAGGTAATCAGCCGCACGACGGCGCCTATTATTTCGAGTTGGCCGTGGTGTACACTGCCAACCCGAAGTCGTAACCGGGTTTGTCGTTCAGGCGTAGCGGCTGCCGGTTGAAGTAGGCGCCGCCCGCTGGGTAGGCCTCCTGCCGGCTCGCACGCCAGAAAAGCGGCGCCGACTTTTCCAGCCCTTGCAGCTCGAAAGCGTAGGTATGGCCGGCCTGCAAAGGAACCTGGTTAGCCCCCGTGAAATCGAATTGCAACAGTCCGGCGGGCTGCGGTTTGTAAGCAATAGTTAGTCCCTTCCCGCCCCCTAAGAGGTTGGTGCCGGGGGTATAGGCTGGGTTGTCCTGCGTACCTAGGTCGTAGAGCGCCAGCGTAACGGGCTGCTTGGCATCGGTACCGAAACCGTCGCCCCCAAACAAGTCGAGGCGGGTGAGTTTGCCATCGACTGGCACTCGGAAGGTCTGGCCCAGGCTGGTGCCGCCCTTGTCGTGGTTGAAGCTGATGTTGTCGAGGGCAGTGTTGGCCGGATTGGGTATGGTGCTCAACAAGGGCGCGCCGGGCCATTGTGTGGGGCGCGGCTGAAGGTTTTGCACAACCGTAACGCCGGGGGACGTAGTGGCCGGAGCGTTGGTGGGCGGCGCGGGGCGACTGGTGCTAGGTTTGGGCGGCACACTCACACCGGCTACGGTTTGGGTGATGGGCTGAATCGTGCCGTCGGGGTTGTAGTACAGATACTCTACGCACACGCTACGGCGACCTAGGGCCCCACTTTCGCCGGTGGGCAGGGTGAGCGTGGCGTTGTGGTAGAAGAAGTACGACTGCTTCTTGAACTCGACAATGCCCGGGTGAATGGTGTAGCTGTTCTTGGCCTGGTCAGTCAGGATGCCGCGGTAGGTCCAGGGGCCAGTGATTTTGGGAGCGGTGGCATAGCACATTTTCTCCCACATGCCCTGGTGCGCGAAGGCGGCATACGTGAGATAGTACAGGTTGCCCCGCTTGTGCAGCCACGGGCCTTCGGTGTAGTTGGGCAGCTCGATGCGCTGCACGGGCCCGTCGAGCTCGGTCATGTTGGGCTTGAGCTTGACCAGGTAGCAGTTGGGGTTGCCCCAGGCCAGCCACGCCGTGCCGTCGTCATCCACGAATACGGTAGGGTCGATGTCGTCCCAGCCGTTGGGGCCGGGCGTGGTTTGGTCGGTGACAAGGGCCGAGCCGCGAGCATCCACGAAAGGCCCAGTGGGGCTGTCCGACACGGCTACCCCGATGGCCTTCCCCTTAATGGGCGCATCTTGCTGTACCGTTGCGAAGAAGTAAAACTTGCCATTGCGGGCTACCACTTGTGCGGCCCAAGCGTCGCGGGTGGCCCACTTAAAGTCGCGCACGTTCATGATGGGGCCGTGCGCGGTCCAGTTTTTCATGTCGGTGGTGGAGTAGCACAGCCAGTCGTTCATGTTGAACATCTGGCCCTCCTTGGCCTCGTCGTGGCCTACGTAGAGGTACAGCTTATCCTTGTACACCAGCGGCGCCGGGTCGGCGGTAAATACGTCGCGGATAATCGGGTTTTGGGCCCGCAGAGGCAGAGAGGCCACCACAGCCAGAGCGCCGACGAGCAAAGTATTGTTCATTGACATAAATTGAAAAGCTTCACGTAAGGCAGATTTTTCTAGGCCAGGTACTCATGTCCCCCTGAATATCAACAGGCAACGCTCTGGCTTCCGCGCCTAAGCAGCGACGGTCCTAGGCCAGGCTACCTCACTCAAATTTGACCCAATCAATCTCGACGGGATTATTCGTTTTTGAGGAAACGACCAACGTGTGCGTACCAGGCTTAAAGGCAGTCAAGGGCACTTTCACCTCCCGCCATTGGCTGCCCTTGGGCACGGTCACCTGGGCTAGCACCGGGCCGGTGGCGCCGTCGGCACGCAGTTGCACGGTAGCGCCGGCCGCTGCCATTGTGCGAAGCATTACCGTCTTGAGCGGCTGCTTGCCGAAGGCCACGCCATTGTATTGCACCCAGCCCTGGTTGTTGGCAAACATGGTTTTCCAGCCCTGAAACTTGTTGGCAGTATCTAGGAAGGCAATGGAAGCGCCGCTGCTGCTCAGGCGGCTGTAGCGGTCCAGTTGAATTTTCTGCTTGGCATCGGTGAGGCCTACGCCGCGCAGGGTGGGAACTACTTTGCGGATGGCGCCGTCGGGCTCAAAAAACAAGCTATCAATGCGAACCGACCGGTTCTTATCGAAATTGGGCGACAGGTCGTTGTGGTGGTAGAACAGGTACCACTGGTTCTTGAGCTCCAGCAAAGAGTGGTGGTTGGTCCAGCAGCCCGTCGGCGACTCGTCCATAATCACGCCCTTCACGGTAAACGGACCTAGCGGGCTGGTGCTGGTGGCGTATTCGAGGCGCTCAGTTTTGTTCTCGACGTGCGGATAGGTTAGGTAATACGTGCCGTTACGTTTAAACAGGTACGGACCTTCCTTCAAGCCTTTGGTCGGCAGCTCGCCCAATGTAACGGGTTCAGAAGCCAGCTCCAGCATGTTCTCCTTCAGCTTGGCCCCGTAGATGTTACCCTGCGACCAGTACAGGTAGGCCTGTCCATCCTGATCGATAAACACATTGGGGTCAATGCCGCGCACTCCTTTGATAGGCAACGGCTGCGGTACAAACGGGCCGGTGGGTTTATCGGCCACGGCCACCCCGATGGTGAAGCCCTTGCTGATGGTCGTGTCTTTGGGGGTAGTCGGGAAGTAGAAGTAATACTTGCCGTTACGGTACATGCAGTCGGGCGCCCACATGCTGTAGCTGTCGGGCTTCACCCAGGGCACCTTATTTTGCGTGACGATGACGCCGTGGTCCATCCAGTCGGTGAGGTTGGCCGAGGAAAACACGTGGTAGTCCTCCATCACAAACCAGCCGGCCCGCCCGCGCCCCGGCGTGGCCCGAATGTCGTGCGACGGATACACATACACCCGCCCGTTGAACACGCGCGCGGTGGGGTCGGCGGTAAATTGATTAGTAATAATCGGGTTCTGCGCCTGGGCCGCGCCGCCCAACAGGCAGGCTAGGCCAGTCAGAATATGGGATAGTTTGTATTTCAGCATTTCAGGTGGGAATAGTTGAATAGGTTAGAGGCTTCGTGCTGCTGGGGTGCTACACTCGCTTACTTAGCTCCAGTAATCTTGTCGGCAATGCGGAAGTAGTCGAAGTCGGCGTAGCCGCCTGCACTCTTGGTGGCGTAGTTGAACAGCCCAAAGCGGTAGCCCATGAAGTGTGGCAGTGTGTAGGCCATCTTGAGCGGACCGCCAATGGCTTTCCACGTTTTGCCATCGAGGCTGTAGTAGAACGTCGCCACGTCTTTGCGCTCCGTGAAGTCACATTCCGCCTTGAAATACACAGTGTTCTGCGTCAGCGGCAGGCGCTGCACTTCCACCGGCCGCTCCGATTCGGCGCTAATCATGACGATGGATTTCTGGCCGTTGCGGTTGTCTACACCTACCAGCCCGTAGCGCTTTTGTAGCAGTGCCAGACCGGCAAAGTCTCCGTCTTTGAGGTGCGACACATCCAGAGCCGTGATGCCAGCGCTGGTCGGGCCGATGGTGCGCTGGGTTAAGGTGTTGCGCGCCAGCAGGAAGGTGGTGTCTACGCGGCCGGTTTTAAGGCGAAGGTAGCCGGGGCGGTCGGTAAGCGACCAGAGGGAGTTTTCGGGGTTGTGGTTCCACTGCCACACCAGCGGCAGGGCAGGCTCACCCTTGCGTCGGCTGAATTCATCCGACGCTACGATGCCCGGAATTAGCCCCTTGCTAAGCGGCAAGGCCAGCGTGGTAGGCACCTTGCCATCCGTGCCCAGCACCGGCCAGCCATCGGCCCAGGTTACGGGCACCAGGTACGGGATGCGTCCCACGGCGCCGTAGTCGCGGAACAGGTAGGAAAACCACCGGCCATCGGGCGTGTCGATTAGGCCGCCCTGGGCCACGCCTAGATCTTGCAGTGCCACCCGGCCTTCGTAGGGGCCGGTGAGCTTGTCGGCCCGGTGCACTACCACTGTGCGCATACCGCCCTTAGGCCAGGTGATGTTGAAGAGATAATACTTGCCCTTGATTTTAAACAGCTGCGAGCCTTCGGCGGGCAGGCCTAGGTTAGGGCCGGCGGGGGCGCTGGCGTTTTCGATCAGCACCTGCTCGGTAGCGCCGGGCTTCACGCCGGAGACATCGGCCGTCAGCTCCACTATCCGTAGCTTGCCGGCGCCGTATATCAGGTACACGCGGCCATCGTCGTCAAAAAACAGCGAATGGTCATGGTAGCTCGGCTTGAACGACACGGCTTTCCAAGGGCCTTTCTCGATGTTCTTGGTCGAATAGATATAGGTCTTGCCCGTCGTTTGGGCGAACGTCGAGACGTAATACGTGCCGTTGTGAAACCGCAGACTGCTCGCCCACGAGCCGCGGCCGTAGGTGCTCTTGCCGTTGCGAAGCGCCAGTTCATCTTGGGTACCTAGCGTATCAGAAGCGTAGCTGACCAATTGCCAGTTGACCAGGTCCTTCGACTTCATGATGGGCACGCCCGGCGTCATGTGCATGGTCGTGCTGCTCATGTAGTAGGTATCCCCCACCCGTATCATCGACAGGTCCGGCACGTCGGCATGGATGATGGGGTTTTGCACCTGCTTCACCTGCGCCATCAGTGGCCGAGCAACGGCGGATGAAAGAACTATCCCAACTAGTAAAATACTGTGCTTCATTGAGTAAGGCATGGGCGGGTGAATACCGAGCAAGGGTAGTAATTACTGTTGCGCGGGTTTGATAGCCTGATACTTGCCGCTTAGGTGCATTAAGCTAAATAGGTACAAAAGTCCATCGTAGTACGGGTCAAAGTAGCCGTCCTCGTAGGGCTCAAGCTTAGCGTTCCAGAGCGCATGCACGAAGGCCAGGTCCCGGTCTTGATGCATGAGCGAGGCCGACGCGCTGGTGGCTACCAGGCCTAGCGAGTGTCGCAGCTTCTTGACGTCGCCCGCTTGCAAGATGAAGTCGGGCCGCGAGCCGTCCACGTTGAACTGGTCCTCGAATGTGTTTAGTCCCTTGCTGCGCAGAAAGCCCTGGAAGCGCCGCGCGTACTGCTCCTGCCAGGCTTTGTCCTTGCCAAACCACACGTAGTCCATGGCAATGTTCATGGGCACCCGCCACGAATCGTAGCGGAATGCTGGCGGCGCCCACTTGGTGGCGTGGGGCTTGCCACTGAACTCGGTGTAGTCGTAGTTGAGGCCAGTGGGCGCGGCGCAGGCGCGGTGCAGAAAGGCCCGCGCCGTATCGGCGCACGCCCGGTAAAACTGCTCGTGGCCGTCTTTGGCGTAGGTGGCCCACACCTCCAGGAAGGCCGGCACGTGGTACGACGGGTCGGTCCAGTTGTACATATCCCCCACCGGCACAAAAGTGATTTGCTTGTGCTCGGTGTTGAAGAGGTTGCGCACCCCGCCAGTGCCGTCTTTCTTCCACGAGGCATCCAATATCCGACGGGCCTCCTGGTAGTAGTTGATACCAGTGCTGTTGCCCCAACGGTTGGCAGCAAATAGCAGGCTGGTAACAAAATACAATTCGCCATCCGAAGCAGGTCCTTCCGAGTTAAGCTTCATGGTAGTGGTGCTGAAGCTCCAGGCGAAATAACCTTCCAGCGGGCCGCTTTGGTGCTGCAGATTCTTCTTCGACCAGCGCCAGAGGCGGTCAAATACCTCTTTCTTGTTGAGCTGCACGGCTACCATCATCCCGTACGACATGCCTTCAGTGCGGGCGTCGTGGTTTTTCAGGTCCGAGACGTAAGCCATCGAGTCGCCCACCTCGAAGTACACCTTGTTGGGCCCTTCGAATACGTCGTGGTAGGCCTGCGCTACTTTCTGGTCGATGGCGGCCTGGCTGTAGCCGGCCTCCCGCAGCAAGCTAGGGTACTTGCCCGAGTAAAAAGCCCCTTTCTGTGTGGTAGGCGCCGGCTTGGGGGAGCGCTGGGCAACTGCGCTATCTAGGCCAGTATACAACAGTCCTAGTAGTAGCAAGCCCATTCGGCTGCGGCGAAAGAAAGAAAAGCGTGTTTTCATAGAGAGGTATGGCAAATCAGCGTCGGTGCACGCTCAGCACAAGCCACCGGCTTGATTAGGATTGAGAATACTGACCAGTGGCCTAGGGCTGCACCACGAAGCCGCCTCGTGCGGGTAGCGTCACGCTGACGGTGTTGCCTGACACGGCTCGGGTGCTGAAGCTGCGGTTGGTATCTCCATCGGTGATGAGCGTGCCACTCTTTAGGCCTAGCTTGCTGAGGTCAACCTGAATAGTTTTGGGCGCGTCGGTGGCGTTGATGCCGGCCACGTACCACCCGCCGCCGGGGGCCTGGCGGGCCAGCACCGCATATTCGCCGGGGAAGCCGTCCACGTACTTCACATCGGCCCAGCGCGGGGGTAGCTTCTTCACGAAATCTTGCACGTAAGCGGGTTGCGCGGCCATGCCTTCAGGCACCTCGGCGTAGTGCTGAATGCCCGACTGAAACACCACCGATAACGCCAACTCGAAGGCATTGGACGTGCGACGCTGCTTGCCCCGAATCTCCGAGAAGGCCATGGGCGTAAAGTCCATGGGGCCTACGGCGTTGCGGGTGAAGGGCAGCGTGGCGCAATGGGTTGGCTCCTGATCGGTACTGCGCTGGTCGAAGGTCAGGAACTCAAAGCCCTTCACCGCTTCCATCGTCATCAGGTTGGGGTAAGTGCGATTCCAGCCCCGTGGGATGGTGGTGCCGTGGAAATTGACCAGCAGGCCGGCTTGCGAGGCATCGACTAGCAGGTCCTGGTAGTAATTCATGAACGACTGCCCATCACCCCCGAAGAAGTCAATTTTCACCCCGGCTACACCCATCTGCTTGATACGGGCAAACTCCTTGCGGCGGCTTTCGGGCTCAAACAGTACGTTGGTGGGCGTTTGCGGAGCCTGGTTCCATTGGCCGTTGGAGTTGTACCACACCAACAGGCCTACGTTTTTGGAGCGGGCGTACTGGGCTAGCTCCTGGGTTTTCTCGTAGCCGATTTGCTTGTCCCAGAGGGCATCGACCAGGCAATAGCGCCACCCCATATTGGCGGCGTAGTCGATGAAGCGACGCTGCACATCGTAGTTGGTGTTTTGGTCGCCCATCAGCACCCACGACCACGACGATTTACCGGGCGCGTCGGTGAGCAACGGCGTTTTAGCGGGTGCGCTCAAGTCCGTCGTCAGGGTCGATTCGACAATAGGCGCCAGCGAATTGCCAACCACCACCACGCGCCAAGGCGTGCTCCAGGGTAGGCGGCTTTCGGGCAGCAGGGCAGCGTCGGGCGTAGTTTTTTCGGCCGGCTGCGGGAAGGCCACGGCGTACTCGGCATCGGGCGACTCGTGGGCTAGGTGGGTGCCGGCGTAGGTGCGGCCCATGCCGGCCTCAGTCAGCAATACCCAGTGCCCGGCAGTTTGGAACAAGGCCGGAAACGACCACCCTTGCCCGATGGTAGAAGGCGTGCCGGCCGCAATGCCACGCTGGTAGTTCTCCTCGTACGAAGGCTGGGTGTTGGCAAATCCAGTCTGGGCTTTGGCGTGCGGGTGCAGCCAGCCCTTGGCCCCGGCCGGCAGGTGAAACGTGGTGCCCTCCGCCGTGATACGCTGCACCTCTTGGCTAGGCCCCTCCAGCACATACTGAAACGCTACCCCATCGTTCGACACCTGAAACACCACGCTGAGCTGCGGCGTCCCGGCCGTGCCCGTAAAGTGCAGCACGCGCCGGTTGGCCCGGTAGCGGCAGTTGGCGCGTTTGTCGGTGGCCAGCTGGTAGTTGTCAGTTACGGTGGTTTGCTTGTCGGCTTTTGTGAGTTTGAGACCTTGCGTAAGATCAGCACTGGCGAGGCGTAGGCCTAGGTGCGAGGGCCGTAGCAGCTCAGCTTGGCGGTACCTTACGGTATAGGTGGGCTGACCTTGAGCCGTTACGTCTACTGTCACCAGCACAGCTCCGTCTGGGCTGCTAATTTGGATAGGCTTAGCGGCCTGAGCGACAGCAAGAGGCAGCGCCAGCAGGCAAAGAAGTGGAAGGAAGCGCATACAGAGAGAGTGGAAGCGTAGCAGGCTGCAGATTATTTCTTGTACATGGGGTCGTGCCCTTCGTACTTCAGCCACTTAAAGGAGGCCGTGTTGGTGGTGGGCTGTCCGGCCGACGTGCCGTACATGCCGTAAAGGCAGCCGATAAAGCCGCCCGCTACCTGCGTGCTCAGGAAGCGCGCATCCACTTTGTCTTTCAGCAGCGTGTAGTTTTTGCCGTCCTCCGAAAAGCGGAAGCTGTAGGTGTCACCATCAGCGTTGATGCGCAGCTGCACCTTGCCGGCCGCCGTTTTCAGCGGTGCTTTCGCCAGCAGCTCAGTGTTCTTCGCGTCGGCGGTGCTCTTGAATAGCTGCACGACGGGCTTACCATTCTCGACCGATTTGCAGAGGTAGTAGAAGTGCTTCTCGTCCTGGAAAACCACTAGGCCAGCCGTTTCATTGGCCGCCTTAGCTGAGAAGGTCAGCTCGGTTTCGGCGCTGCCGTACATGTGCTGCTGCCGCTTGCCAATAAAGGCCGGATTGCCGGTTTCGGCTACCGTTTCGGGCTTAAGTTTCAGGGTAAGCCCTTTGGCTTTGCTCAGCGAGAAATTGGTGCTGTCAACGGTGCGCATGAACAGCAGTGCGGGGTCGAGCTGCTTCTCGAAGGTGAGCGTGTAGCTGAAGTTGCCACTCTGCGGCAGGGCGCCAGGCTGCTTCACCTCGGGGAAGTTGGCCTTATAGGAGTACTGCACACCATTAGGGCCAGGCACCGTCACGGGCCAGCCGTCCTTCCATTCCACGGGCACGATAAACGTTTCGCGGCCAGTGTTGTAGAAGTTACCTTCGTAGGGCCGCACAGCCAGGAAAATGGCGTAGGTCTTGCCATCGGGCCCTTCCACAAACTGGGCGTGCCCAGCCGAGGTAATGGGGTCTTTGCGGTCCTTGGGCAGCTCGCGCTGCGAGAGGATGGGGTTCTTCTCGTAGGGTACAAACGGACCGAGAGGCTCCTTGCTGCGGAAGACCACCTCGGTGTGGTTTACTGAAGTGCCACCCTCAGCCGCGTAGAGGTAATACCAGTCGCCGCGCTTCATCAGGTGCGGGCCCTCAATCCAAACGGGCTTCTTGCTCAGGTCTACTCCCCCATTCACTACGATCTTGGCTTCGCCTACCGTTTTCAGGGTCTGCGGGTTTAGCTCAATAATCTTGATGGAGCGGTGGCCGTCATAGAGGGGCTTATTTTCGGGTGGGTCGCTGTTGTAGATAACGTAGGCCTTGTCGCCCTCGAAATACAGCGAAGGGTCGATTCCGCGTACCTCAGGCATGAACACTGGGTCGCTCCACGGACCGGCGGGGTTTTTGGCCGTTACCACAAAGTTGCCCTTGTGGTCAATTTGGGTGCAGGTAACGTAATACGTGCCGTTATGATACTCAATAGCGGGCGCAAATAACCCGCGGGTCATCCGGTCGCCCATGAAGGTCATTTGCGAAGGCCGGTCTATCACGTTGCCAATCTGCTTCCAGTTCTTCAGGTCGCGGCTGTGCATGACCGGAATGCCGGGGAAGTAGGAAAACGTGGAGTTTACCAGGTAGTAGTCCTTGCCAACTTTAGTAATGCTTGGGTCGGGGTAAAAACCCGTCAAAATAGGATTAGCTAACTCAATCGATTGTGCGAATAGGCTTGAGCTTTGCACGAGTAAGGCGGTCGTAATACCCAGCAAGGCTTTCAGGTTCGTTCGTCTCATATTATGTGGTGAAGGTTGTATGTAGTGTTGGCCTATTACTCTAGGCCACTCCGGTAGCCAGGAAAGCGCTTCCAAGCCTAATTAAGAATCAGACAAGCTTATTTCTTACTAGTTGCTTGCCAGGTAGTGTAAACATATTGCCGACAGCATACCTAGACCGAACGAGTTCGGGTTCGGTAGTACTGCCGGCAATGTGTTACTCTTCGCGTACTAGCTGCTCACCCAATTATTGGGGGTAGCCGGGGTTTTGCGTGATTTTGCCACCCGTGCGGTCAATTTCCTGACGTGGAATAGGACGCAGCACATGGTAAGGCTGAATGTTAGCTGCAGCTGCAGAGCCGTAGTTATCGGTTACACCGGGGATGGGCGAAGGCTTAGAGCTAATCAAAGCTGGCACGTACTTCTTCACGCGCTCGATCAGCTTGCCAGTGCGCACCAAGTCGTACCACCGAACTTGCTCACCAGCCAATTCACGGCTGCGCTCATCTAGGATGAAGTCAATGTTGAGCTGGCTTTCGGTAATCTCCATTTGAGCGGTTTTACCAGGAGCAGCAGCGCGGCGGCGCACCACGTTGATAAAGTCGCGGGCCTTCGTCAGGTTACCCAGGTACATGTTGGCCTCAGCAGCAATCAGGTAGGTTTCCGACAGACGCATCAGGATCAGCGGACGGTCGGAGCTGGTGTTAGCAGCTGGACGCGTGGTGTCATCAAACTTGTTGATGAAGGGCGAGAAGTTCGTGGTGTAGGTGCTTGGAGTACCTACTACGTATGGGCCATTCGGACGGGCCGCAATGCGGGCGCGCTCGGCGGCCGTAATTTCACGACCGGCATACCAGGCGGCAGTATCCCCTACTACGGCTTTCGGGTTGAAGCCAGTGCCACCGTTTACACCTGGCGAGTTAACCAACCACAGCGTAGAGAACCACTTGCTGTAACGCGTATCCGTAGTGCGCCACTGCCGGTCGGTGGTTTCGCTGGGCAGGATGTAGGAGTTCAGCAGGTAAGGCGTAGAAGTCAGACGACCGAAAGGACGGCCATATACTACGCTACGAGCTACGTTAGGCAGCAGGTCGTAGCGGCCACGGAACAGGTAGTTGGTTTGGTTTTGTCCGGCACCACCAGCACCGTTATCCGAGATACCCGTGAAGGTAGGGTCGGTGTTGAACTGTACGTTCATCAGCACCTCCTTGCCGTTCTCGTTGCCTTCCTTGAACACATCGGCGGGGTCAGCCTCCAGGCCTTTGCCGTATTTGCTGGCATCCCGAATGAGTTCTTCCGAGTACTGCGCGGCCTTAGCATAGTCGTCGGCCTGCTTGGCAGTAGACGTAGCGCGGGTGAGGTGTACCTGGCCTAGCATGTGCAAAGCCGTGGCCCGCGTTACGCGGCCAGGCTGCGCCGCCGTGTTAGAAATTGAGCCGAGCGCGTCGGTCAGGTCCTTCACAATGGCATTATACACATCAGCAACCGGAGCCCGCGTAAAGTCCTTAGTGGGAGTATCCACGAAAGTCAGATACAGCGGAACGTCGCCGAACGACCGCACCAAGCGGAAGTAGAACCAGGCCCGCAACACTTTGGCTTCGGCCACCACCTGTGCAATGGTAGCTGGCGGAATACCCTGTACCGAGTTGGCGTACTGGATTACGCCATTAGCCGTGTTGATAGCGCGGTAATAGCCACCCCACGTGTTAGTAACGTTGCCGTTGGTGCCGTTCAGGGCACCAGCGTTGTAGTCCTCGAAGCCTTCCGTTGTGGCAAAGCCCCGCATAAACTCGTCAGTGCCCTGCGAGATGAAGATGGATCCACCCTGGTCAGCAGTAGCACTGCGGAGGCTGGAGTACACACCTGATAAACCAGCTTGGACACCTTCGGGCGTACCGAGGAAGCTAGGAACCAACACGGAGCGAGGATTCTCGTCCAAAGTATCTTTGCTGCAGCTGCTGGCGGCTAATAGCAAAGCCAGCGCCGAACCTGTGAGCAGAATCTTTTTCATATGGATGGGAAACGCACGTAGCGTCAGGGAAAATTCAGGGAAAATTAGAAACCTACATTCAGACCCACAATGAAGGCGCGGGTAACGGGATAGTTGGTGCCGTAGTCGAAGGAAACGCCACCGTTGTTAGCCGTGCTGCCGTTGAAGCGGGTTGAGTAAGACAAGGCATCTGGGTCGATGGCTTTGTTCTTCTTGTAGTACTCCACCGGCGACCAAATCAGCGGGTTCTGCACCTGCACGTAGATGCGGGCCGTGCTCATTTTAGCGCGCTGCGTGAGGGTAGCAGGCAGCGTGTAGCCCAGGTCAATGCTGCGCACTTTAATGAACGTACCGCTCAGGTAGGCCAGCGACTGCGAGTTCAGCACGAAGTCGTTGAAGTAGTTCTGGTTCGGCTGCGGGAAGCGGTTGTTAGGCGTTTCTGGCGTCCAGTAAGGCAGGTTGAGCTGATTGCGACGGCCGCTGAAGGTAGTGATGTAGTTGGAAGGGAACAGCAGCGGATCTACTACCGTAGCACCAACGCGGGTGAGGCCTACAGCAGTCAGGTCGAAGCCCTTGAAGCGGAAGCGCTGGGTCATACCGGCTTCAAACTTCGGCTGGCGAGTACCAATGATCTGACGGTCGGCGCCATCCACTACCCCGTTGCCGTTGAGGTCTTCAATTTTAACCTGTCCGACCCGGGTACCAGCCTTAGCAGCTGCGTCGGCTTCGTTCTGCTGGTAAATGCCGGCGTACTTGTAGTTGTAGAAGACATACAGAGGCTGGCCAATGAAGCGCTGGTTGCTGATGTCGCTCCGCTCGTTGCCGTTTTCATCTTTGCCCAGGCCTAGGTCAAGTACTTTCTCCCGGTTGATGGTGAAGTTCCAGTCAGTGCTCCACTCGAAGCCACTGCTAGAGCGCACGTTCACCGTGGTTAGGCTAATCTCCAAACCGCGGTTCTGAGTCTGGCCAATGTTACGAGTGAAGGAGCCGTAGCCGCTGGTAGTAGGCAAGGCGTCGGGCAGCAGCAGGTCGCTGGTACGCTGCTGGTAGGCCTCTATCGAACCGGTTACGCGGTTGTTGAAGAAACCGAAGTCAAGACCAAAGTTGGTGGTAGCAGTGTACTCCCAGCCCAGGTTGGGGTTCGGAATGGAGTTAGGTATTACGCCGGCTACGCCAGTGCCGCCGAAGTTATAGTAACCGTTGCCCAGGTTCGACACCAGGGAGCCCAGTGTCTGGTAGGGGTTAACGGCGGTGCTACCCGTGCGGCCGTAGCTAGCACGCAGCTTCAGTACGTTCAGCCAAGCCTGTCCGCTCAGGAACGATTCGTTGGCAATATTCCAGGCCACAGCGGCCGAGGGGAACGGCTTAAATTTGTTACCTGGGGCCAAGCGCGACGAGCCGTCTACGCGCATGGTCAGCGTAGCGGAGTAACGGTTATCGAAGGCGTAGTTCAGGCGGCCCATGTAGGAGATAATATCCCACTGGCTCTTGTTGCTTCGCGCAAACGAAGGCGTACCGGCACCCAAGTTAAATGCCTGCTGGTAGTTAGTGGGCAGGTTCTGAGCACCGGCCTCGAAACCGTCGGTGCGGAACTGTTGCCAGCTGTACAGACCGGTGAAGTTCACATCGTGCTTTTCAGCAAACGTGCGGTTGTAGGTCAGCAAGTTTTCAACCAGCAAGTTGAAGGCAATGCTGTTGTTGCGCGTGGCCGCGTTCTGGCCACCGGCCTGCGCCGGCGTGTTAGATGCGAAGAACGACTCGTTGTTTTCCGTGCGGCCATCGAGACCGAGGTTTAACCGGTAATCCAGACCTTTTAGGATGTTTACCTGACCGTAGAGGCTGTTGAACGTGCGCAGACGGCGGCGCTGCTCAAAGTGCGCATCCTTGGTGTAGTAGTTGAGTGGGTTGGCCTGCGCGTTGTCGGTGTTCGGGAACAGAATAGGGTTACCGTTGGAATCGTAGGGCGAAGCCAGGGGGCTGCTCGTAAGAATGTTGTATGAGATATTCAGGTTCGGATCATTCTGCTGGGTGAAGGTGTTGAGCGTGTTCAGGCCCACCTTAATCCGCTTGCCGATCTGCTGGTCGAGGGTACCACGCAGGGAGTAGCGCTTGATGCCTTGCACGGGTACAATGCCGGTTTCATCGTAGTAGCCCAGCGAGGCCGAGTACTGGGTCTGATCGGTACCTCCGCTCACGCCCAGGGCGTGGTTCTGGATCCGACCGTTCTGGAATAACAGATCCTGATAGTCGAAGCTGCGACCGGCGGCATAGTTAGCCTTCTCATCATCGGTAAGGAAGCCAGCTGCAGAATTAGGATTCTGCCCAGCTGCCCGGAAAGCTTCCGCACGGTAGTTGTAATACTCCTGGCCGTTCTGCAGGTCGTAAAGGCCGTAGGGCTTTTTCACGCCGTAATAGGCGCTGTACGTTGCCCGCGGAGCACCAGACTTACCACGCTTGGTGGTAATCAGAATAACGCCGTTAGCACCACGCGCACCATAAATAGCCGTCGACGAAGCGTCTTTCAGCACTTCCAGCGACGTGATATCGTCGGGGTTCAAGTCGTTCAGGTTGCCATCAAATGGTACGCCGTCTACTACCAGCAGCGGGTCGTTGCTGCCTGCAAACGAGCGGTTACCGCGGATACGGATAACCGGTGCCTGACCGGGCGTGGTGCTGGTGCTGGAGATGTTTACACCAGCCGCACGGCCCTGCAGTGCCTGGCCGATGTTGGCTACCGGCACATCGCGCAGAGACTGCTCATCCACCGAAGAAATAGCGCCTGTTACCTGGCTTTTCTTCTGCACCCCGTAACCTACTACTACTACCTCATTCAGGGCTTTAGCATCTTCCCCCAGCGTGGCATTAATGGTAGTCTGGTTGCCAACGGCTACCTCTTTAGAGGTGAAGCCCACGAAAGAGAATACCAGAGTAGAGCCAGCCGGAGCTGCCACTGTGTACCGGCCTTCTCCGTCAGTCACCGTACCGGTAGTGGTGCCTTTCACTACCACGTTTACGCCGGGCAGCCCGGCACCATCTGTACCGACAACGCGGCCAGAAACTGATTGTGCGGTAGCCTGGGCCTGTACCGCTGTAGGAGCCAGTAGGCCGCCAGCTAATGAGAGCCCGGTAGCCGCCAGAAGTGGCCAGCTTAGGCCCAACGCCGTCTTGCGTAAAGGGAATTGCATGGAGTGTGGGATTTGTGAATGAGGGAAGAAACTGCTGAACGCCCCGGATTACCCAGGTGCGGTATTCGTGAAATTAGAAACCAATAGAGTTGCCGCCGTCCACGGGCAAGGAAGCACCCGTGATATAGCGGGCAGCGTCGGAGGCGAGGAACACGGCAGCGTGCCCAATGTCTTCGGGCTGGCCAAATTTGCCCATGGGCGTGCGGCGCATAGCCCGGTCGCGGCGGTCGGGGTCGGAGTTCATGGCGGTGCGGCTCATCTCGGTTTCAATGAAACCAGGAGCAATGGCATTCACGCGCACATTGTCTTTGGAGAACTCCGAGGCCAGTACTTTCACCATCCCCTCCACTGCCGACTTCGAGGCGGCGTAGGCCACTACCCGGTCGATGCCGTAGTAGGCGGCCATGGAGGAAATCATCAGAATCACGCCACGTTTGCGGGCCACCATGCGCTTGGCGCAGGCCCGGGTGAGGGCAAACACGGAGTTCAGGTTGGTGTGAATGATGCGGTTGAACTCCTCGTCGGTTACTTCCAGCGCAGGCTTCTTCATGTTGATGCCGGCGTTGTTTACCACGATGTCCAGCTCGCCATACGTGGCCTCAATGTGGTCTACCAACCCATCGAGCGAAGCCAGGTCGCACACATCGTTGGTGAGGTAGTGCGCCGAAGCCCCCAGGTGAGATACGGCTTCCTGCAGCACTCCCTCGCGGCGGCCCGTGATGATTACGGTAGCGCCGGCTGCCACCATGCAGCGGGCAATTTCCAACCCAATGCCGGTGCCACCGCCCGTGATAAGGGCAAGGCGACCTTCCAGTGAGAAGGGGCTCGACTGGGTGTTGGGGTGAGCAAGTTGAGCGAGGGTGGGTGTAAGATTTTCCATTCGGAGTGAGGTATTGGAGCCAAATAGAAGTTGGCAGGATTAGCGAAGCTGGTAGATGTCGACCAGCTGTTTGATTTCAGCGAGAGGACGCGTGGGCGGCGTGAGCGTGGGCGGTAGCGGCTGCTTGGAGTAGGTCTGGAAGTAGAGCACGCAGGCATCGCGCCACCAGATGGCTTCGCGCTGCTGAATGCGCAGGCGAGAGGCTACATCAGCGTGCAGCTCGGCATCAACGTTAGGCTGCACTTGGGCCCACTGCTGCTGCATCCACTGCACCGAGTCGGCGCCGGTGTAGTAGCGGGTGGCTAGCTCGTTCCACAGCGTCTGGCCGGTATTCAGCGTCTGGGTCCAGGGCACGTGGTGGAACCACAGCAGATAATCGGGGGGGCAGGTAGCAGGGTCACCCCACTGCTTTTGCACTTGCGGCGCGTACAGGCCTAGGGCATTGCTACCGGTAGCGGTGCGGTTGAAGCCCAGGCCTACAGCGTCGGCTTTGTGGTAGTAAATAGAGGTCCAGTCGGGGCGGGCGCTTTTTTCCAGCCAGGGCTCGGGTCCGTAGTGGATGCTCTGGCCCATGATGTGATGCAGACCAAGGGGCGTGGTGTAACGCACATAAATATCCCGCGACTTCGTGAGCAGATCCGTGATGGTGCTCACGGCCTTGGGCTCCTGAGTCAGCGTCATCTTGGTCCATTCCTCGGCAAGAGCCTGCGAAGTAAGCGTGTGGTCCCAGGCAAGGCGACCGTAGGAATACCAGTTAGCCTGGCCTACGGGGTGCCCGGTCCAATTGCGGTCGGAGCCGATGTTGGCCACGCCCGCAATGCCGCTAATTGCATGATTATCGATTGTGCCATCTACTACCTTAGCCACCGTTGATCCGGGGCCCTTCGCGTAGGTATCGGCCTCCAGACATTCCTTGATGAGCGGAGCCAGATACACGAGGTGGGTGGCGAAACCCAGGTACTCCTGCGTGAGCTGCACTTCCAGCACCAGCGGCGTTTTGGGCATGGCCCCGAATAGCGGGTGGAATGGCTCGCGGGCCTGGAAGTCGATGGGGCCGTTTTTCACCTGCACCAGCACCTTCTTCGCAAACTTGCCATCAAGGGGCTGAAACTCCTGAAATGCTTCTTTGAACCGGTCGCCGTTGGAGTTGGCCTTATACACGAAAGCGCGCCACATCACAATGCCATCGTGCTGGCCTAGGGCTTCGGCTAGCATGTTAGCCCCGTCGGCGTGGTTGCGGCCGTAGTCCTGGGGGCCGGGTTCGCCCTCGGAGTTAGCCTTCACCAGGAAGCCTCCGAAATCGGGAATAACCTTGTATATCTCGTCGGTTTTAGCGGTCCACCAGCGGCGCACCTGGGGGTCCAAGGGATCAGAGGTTTGCAGCCCTCCAATCACCTTGGGTGCAGCCCACAGCACCGACATGTACACCCTAATCCCATAAGGTCGCATTACATTGGCCAGGGCCGCCACCTTCTGCAGATACTCTGCCGTCAGGAAGCGGGCGCTGGCATTTACGTTGTTGAACACTACCCCATTAATGCCGATAGAGGCATTGGCGCGGGCGTAGTCGCGGTAGCGCGGGTCAATTACATCGGGTAGCTCCTGCCATTTCCAGATGGAAGAGCCCGCGTAGCCCCGCTCCACGGTGCCGTTGGGATTGTCCCAGTGATTCAGCAGGCGGTACTCAATGCGGGGCTTGCTGGTCAGGTTGACGTTAGCAATTGACTGGCCGATTTGCAAGTGGCGCAGCAGGGCAAATGCCCCGTAGAGCGCGCCCTTATCCGTTGCCCCGGTTACCACTACGTTGCCGCCTTGAGTGCTCACGCGGTAGCCCTCCTCCCCTAGCTCGGGGTTAGCGGCCACCGACAGTACGATGCCGCCTTTGCCTTTGCTCTCCCCCATTACGGGTACCGACTGGCCTAGCAGCCCCAGCAAGCCTTGCTGCAACTCGCGGCCGGCCGTTTGCAGAATGGGCGAAGCCCCGGTGGGCACGGCAATAAACTTTGCCTGTTTTTGGTACGCCTTGCGCTGGCTAGCGTCGCGCACCAACTCATACTTCAACCACAGCCGGTACCCATCGTCGGCTAGGCCACGCTGAGCAAAGGTGCAGAGTACAAGAAGGAGCAGCAGAGAGCGGAAGGACATAGGAAGCGGGAATACTACTGGGCAAAGGTGTGAGCGGAGGTGGTCAGAGCAGGTTGTTCTTGGTCGGCGAGGCTGCGGCGGATGCCCAGCTCTAGGCCGCGCAGTTCGGCTAGGCCTTTAAGGCGCCCGATAGCGGAGTAGCCCGGGTAGGTGCGCTTCTCGAGGTCGTCGAGCATCTGGTGGCCGTGGTCGGGGCGCATGGGCAGGTTGGGGTTGCCCTCGCCGGTTTGCGCGCGGCGCAACTCCTCACGCACCAGCTCCTGCACCACGGCGTACATATCCACGTCGCCGGTGAGGTGGTCGGCCTCGTGGAAGTTGCGGGGGTTTTCCTCACGCTTGGTGGCGCGCAGGTGCACAAAATGAATGCGGTGCCCCAGGCGGCGCACGATACCGGGCAGATCGTTATCGGGACGCACACCCAGAGAACCAGTGCAGAAAGTAATGCCGTTGGCAGGCGAATCGTAGGCCTGTACTAAGCCCAGCAGATCGGCTTCGGTGCTTACCACGCGGGGCAGGCCGAGCAGCGGGAACGGTGGGTCGTCGGGGTGAATGCAGAGGGTTACGCCTACCTCCTCGGCCACGGGGCCTACCTCCCGCAGGAAGTAGTATAGATTTTCGCGGAGCGTATTGGCGTCGATGCTGGCGTACTCATTCAGCAGGCCTTGGAAACCGGCCAGCTCAAACGCTTCTTCGGAGCCGGGCAGACCTAGCAATACCGTATTAGTTAGCTGGGCTATTTCTTCCGCCGACATAGAAGAAAATTGCTCGCGGGCTGCCGCAGCCACGGCCGGCTCGTAATCGTTTTCGGCGCCGGGGCGCTTGAGAATGCACAGGTCGAAGAGAGCGAAGTCCTGCCACACAAACCGTAGGGCCCGGGAGCCATCTGGCATCACGTAGTTCAGGTTGGTGCGCGACCAATCCAGCACGGGCATGAAGTTGTAGCACACGGTGCTGATACCGCAGGCGGCCAGGTTACGAATCGACTGCTGGTAGGCCTGTATGTATTGCGCGCGCGCGGGGCGCCCCTTCTTAATGTCTTCGTGTACAGGTAGGCTTTCTACCACTGCCCAGTGCAAAGGCGAGAACTGCTCATTGTCGGCTTCAATCAGCTGCTGGCGCGCCTGAATCTCCTCCACGGGCCACACCTGCCCTACCGGAATCTGATGCAAAGCCGTTACCACACCAGTGCAACCAGCTTGACGCAGAGCGAATAAAGAAACCGGGTCATTAGGCCCGAACCAGCGCATGGTATGCAGCATACCTCTATAATTGTAAGAAAAATGCAATCTTTAACTGATTTCTACACTCAAGCCCGTCGGAGTCGGTTACAACTATCTTAGGAGGAGTGAGTGAGAACTCGCTTTCGAATATAGAGCAACAAATACAACGATACCTCATCCGAAAACGGGCTCATCTCGCTGATTTCTAAATAAAAATACCGAAAACGTTACCGAAAACGGTTCCGATAGGTAATTTCATTTCGGTCTAATGAAATATTTTTTTTGTAGATTACCTTCAAATAATAAAACGAAGCCGATGTACTGGCTTTCGAATTCTCCTCTTTTGCCTCTGGAATAATTCTATTTCGCTATGATGAAATGCACAAAGTGCTATTCGGCTGATGCCGTGATGCGAGCGGGGTTTATCAGAGGGCGGCAGCGCTACCTGTGTAAAGCGTGCAACTATCATTTCACCGACGATAAAACGCCCCAGGTATCTGAAACGAAACCGCGGCAGACCACCATCAGCGACGTAGCAAAGGTACTGGGTGTTGCGCCCTCTACCGTATCGAGGGCTCTGAATGGCCACTCCGATATTAATGCTAACACCCGCCAGGCGATTCTGGACGTGGCACGGCAGCTCGACTACCAGCCTAACCTGCTGGCCCAGAGCCTAAAAAGCAGCGAAACCAATACGATTGGCGTCGTTATCCCGGATATTGAGCGGCCTTTCTTCGCGACGGCGGTAAGCGGTATTCAGCAAGTGGTGGGCGAGGCCGGCTACCGGGTAATGATTTGCCAATCGAAGGAAAGCTACGATATGGAAGTCAGTAACGTGCAGGCGCTGATTGCCAGCCGGGTCGATGGCCTACTGATCTGCCACTCGCGGGAAACCGAAAACTTCGACCACGTAAAGCCCGAGGCCTGCCGCGGCATCCCTGTGATTCATTTCGACCGGGTGAGCAATGAGGTGGACAGCGCCAAGGTAATTCTCGACGACTGGAACGGAGCCTTCAACGTGACAGAGCACCTCATTGAACAGGGAGCCCGTCGGATTGCTATTCTGGCCGGTCCGGAATCGTTATTGATCAGCCGCAATCGATTGGCGGGCTATCAGAACGCCCTGAAACGCCACCACATGCCGCTGCGGCCGGAGTACCAGACGCACATCAACTTCAAACCGGAGTCGGCGGTAGCGGCTCTGGATAACTGGCTGGCCCTACCCGAGCCCCCCGATGCCATCTTTGCCATCAACTACACCAATGCCTTCGATTTGCTGGTTGCGCTTAAGCAACGCGGCATCAGGGTGCCCGACGATATGGCCGTAGTGGGGTTCGGCGACGAATTTATGGCCTCCATGATTGAGCCGGGCCTAACCACCGTTAACCTCCACCCCTACCGGATTGGGCAGCAGGCCGCTCGCCTCTTTCTAGAGCAGGTACGGCAGAAAGAAAGCTTCCAGCCCCGCACATTTGTTATCACCGGGGATCTGGTTATCCGGCAATCATCATTGCTGGGCAAAGGCAGCTTCTTTAAGTTGGAGATTTAGGGGAATGCGTTAGTCGTAGCCCTAGTTACACCGCTCTTGTTCTACCCATAGAAAGGCAACAGCGCCTTAGGCGTGGCAGCGTGGAGAGTGAGAACTCACTTTTTGCGGTGCCACGACTAAGGCGCTATTGCTATTGTGCTTGTGGCCGCACTCCCGCTGGGCCACTCACCCGGAGCAAATACAGCTCTTTACCTTAAGCCCTAGGGGTTCCTTACTGGCCTAGCCATTAATAGTTCTAGGCCAGTAAGCAGGTCTATATTATCAGCCAACTTACACGTAGCCTGGCTTCCGGCACCTAGCGTCATCAGTATTACCACTTAGCACTAGCAAATGAGGCAGTAAGCCGGTAAGGAACCAGCCCCGGGTGCATGCACTTGTGGTCATGTTACTTCCGTGTTTTTCGCCGGGCAGTTTACGGGAAAATGCGGGCAGTAAAGTAGTTACAGGCTCAGAACTTTGTGGCGTTGTTTCATTGCCCCCGTACGGCCGCCATTATGATTGCCTGCTACCAACTGCTACCAACTAGTTACCTGCTCGCGTTGGCCCCCACTGCGGTTACCACTGCCGAAACTGAGTTAGCCGCTCACTTGTCTCATGCCTGCCTTAGTGGGAAGCCCGCCGTATGGATTGACTGCCGCCTGCTGGAAACCGTGTCGCCAACGGCGGCCTGGCTGCTCTGGGCCTGTCAGCAGCGCTTGCACCGGCGCAAAGCCCGGCTGGTGCTTTGTCAAGTATCCGGTGCCGTTAAGCGCACCCTGCGGCACACGCTGGCTAGCACGGGTGCCCACCTGATGATGGTGCCCACCCTCGACGACGCAGCGGCTCTCGAGTAGTTTCCTTAGCTTGGGTCAGCGTGTACTCCCATGGCCAGCACGCCGTACTGGCCTAGGCCAGTAGAGCAGGCTTACCCGTCTGCTCAGGGTGTGAGCCCGCCATTACCATCAGCTCCTACCCGGAAACCTGACCGGCCGCTAGCACGCGCCCGTACTTTAGGCGCGCGGAAAGTCCGCCCGAAGAGCACTCCTTCCGCCAGGGTCGCCCAACTACCGTACCCGGTCTCTCCCTGCTCAACTCCGGGCACGCGGGAGCTAGGCCAGCGTGGGTGGGCACCAGATTCGGGTATCGGCCTATATAATTTAGGTTTCCATACTTGCCTCACATTGGCACTTAACTCCTAACTACAGAGCAGGTTGCCGGGGCTTGATCCGCACGCCTTTATAGATGAGCTTGTTGAGACAGCGGGAATCCTGTTACTTACGAGGTCATCTTATTTTACCCGGGCTTCCTGCAGGCAGGTACATAGACACCGCCGGAACCCGTAGTGGTACTTACGCACCAATTCATGGATTCCCTCGGCTCCTCCTCTACCGCGACAAATGGTGCCCAATCTGCTTCGAAAGGTGCGAGCCAAGGGACACCAACCAACAACCAAGAGTTGCTGGAACTGATGCCGTGGGGAGTGCTGGAACTGGCTCCCGATGGCAAGGTGACTTACCTCAATGCCGCTGCTGCTACCTTGTGGGGAGTGCCCACTCAGGCGGCGCTAGGCCACCTGCCGGCTCAGGTGCACCCTGCCGTGCTGCCTGCGGAATTGCTAGCTGCCTTAGCCCAACCCGGTACGCCCCCGGCCGACTACTGGCTGCCCTATTCTGGGCAGTGGATTGGCGTGCGCACAGCCTCAGCCCCCAACGGGCAGCGCTGGGTGTTCTGGGACAACGTGACGGCCCGCCACCAGGCCGAAGCCGACAGGCAGCGCAGCCACGAGTTGCTACTGGATATGGAGTCCGTGGCCCACACCGGCTCCTACGAGGCTGACCTAGTCAGCGGCAGCTTCTACTTCTCCGATGGCCTGTACCAGCTGTTTGGGGAGGCGCCACAAGCCTTTGAGGTCACGCTCGAAACTATCGATGCCCGTTCTCACCCCGACGACGTGGCCACTGTGCGACGGGTACTCAATGAGGCCATTCGCACCAAGCAGCCCTACACGTACCGCCGCCGCATCCGCCGCCCCGACGGCACCGAGCGCACCCTAGAAGCTCACGGCGAAGTACGCTGCGACGCGGCCGGCAACGCTGTGCAGCTCCGCGGGCTGGTGCAGGATATAACCGAGCGGGTACAGGCCGAACAAGCGCTGCACGAGAGCCATGAGCTGCTGCGCGCTACCATTGACAGCTCCCTGGATATGGTGCAGGTGTTCGAGGCCGTGCGCGACGAGCAAGGGGCCGTGATAGATTTCATCTGGGTGCTCAACAACGCCGCCGCTGAACGCTACTACGGCAACGTTATCGGCCAGCACCTGCGCCAAATGAACCCAGGCGTGGTGGAAGCAGGCATTTTCGATGCCTTCCGGCAGGTGCTTGAAACGGGCGTGCCCGACCAGCGCGAGCACCACTACGTGCACGAGCAGTTCGATGGGTGGTTTCACCAATCCACCGTGAAGCTAGGTGATGGGGTGACGACGACCACCCACGACATTACCGCTCGCAAGCAAGCCGAGCAGGAACTGCGCGAAACGAAAGAGCTGCTACAGGCCACGCTGGATAGCTCCCACCACGTCGTGCAGGCCTTCAAAGCCGTGCGGGATGCCGATGGGAAGATTGTCGATTTTACCTGGCTATTCACCAACCAGGTCTGGCTGAAGCAGTACGGCGGCCCCATGACGGGCAAGAGCCTGCTGCAAGAGAACCCGGGCGTGGTGGAAACGGGCTTGTTCGAGAAGTTCGTGCAGGTGACCGAAACCGGCGTGCCCATCGACCATGAGCAGTACTACGCCCACGAGCAATTTAATGCGTGGTTTCACCAAACCCTGGTGCGCATGGGCGACGGCTTCGTGATGAATACGGTCGAAATTACGGAGCGCAAGCAAGCCGAGCTAGAGCTTCAGGAAAGCAAGAACCTCATCCAGACGGTGTTTGATGTTTCCCTGAACCCTATCGCCTATAACCAGGCGGTGCGCGACACCTCGGGCCATATCATCGATTTCGAGTTTCGGCTACAAAACCAACAAGCGCGCCGGTATACGGCCGCCGACCAGGTAGGCAAGCGCTATTCGGAAGCGTACCCAGGAATACTTGATACTCCTGTATTTACGCTGTACAGCGAGGTAGTGGAAACCGGGCACCCGCTGGATACCGAAATCCAGGTCACCCTCCAGGGTATCCCGTATTGGTTTCACCTGCTAGCCGCCAAGCTAGGCGACGGCCTCGTGGCCTCAGCAATCGACATCACGGAGCGCAAGCAAGCTCAGGAAGAACTTATCAGTTTGAAGGAGAAGCTGGCGCAGCAGGCCCAGGACAGGTACCACTCGCTCTTTCACACCATGGAAGAAGGCGTTTCCATCCTGGAAATGCTGTATGACGACCACGGCCAGCCCGTGGATATGCAGTGGGTGGAAGTCAACCCAGCCTTCAAGCGCATCACCGGCCTGACCGACGTGGCCGGCAAGCGCACCAGCACGGTTGTCCCCACGGAGCAGTACTGGCTAGATGCCTACGATAGCGTGGTAAAAACGGGCAAGGCTCTGCGCTACGAGAACTACCACGCCGGCGCTCAGCAGTGGTACCGCACGCACACCTCCCGCATTGGCGGGCCCGAGAGCCGGATAGTGGCGAATGTGTTCGAGGATATTACCGAGCACAAGCGGCACGAAGCGCAGCTGCGCCAGGCGGCCGAGACCGAAACGTTCCGCCTGCAGCTAACCGATACCCTAGGCCCCCTAGCCGACGCGGTATCCATTCAGGAAGCCGCGACGCGCCTGGCTCGCCAGCACTTCGGGGCCGACCGCTGCTACTACTGCGAAATCGTCGACGGGCAAGTCGTCATCCAGCGCGAAGCTGCCACCGAAGGGCTGCCGTCGGTGGCGGGCACTTACCCGCTGGCCAACTTTGCGGTGCTGAAGGCTGGCCACCCCCTTGTGGTGCGCGACGTGCGCCAGGAGGAATCAGTAGACGAGAACCTGCGCCAGCTTTGCGTGCAGCGGCAAGTCATTTCCTACCTCGACGTACCCGTCATTAAAAACGGGCAGCCCGTCGGGGTACTGTGCCTGGTGCAAAGCACCCCTAGGGAGTGGACCGCCGCCGAAGCCGCCCTAGCGGCCGAGGTAGCCGAGCGCGCTTGGGCCGCCGTGGAGCGTGCCCGCACCGAAGAAGCCCTGCGCGCGGGCGAGCAGCGGCTCCGGCTCGTTACCAACGCTACGCCGGCCCTCATCGCCTACGTCGATGCCGGGCTGCGGTATCGCTTTATCAATCAGCGCTACCAGGAGTGGTTTGGCCGCGCGCAGGAAGAGCTGCGGGGCCAGCCCTTGCGCGAGGTGGTGGGCGAGGAAGCCTTTGCCCGGCTACTGCCCCACGCCGAAGCGGCACTGGCGGGCCAGCAGCAGTCGTTCGAAGAAGAGATGAATTTCCGAACTGCCGGGCGGCGGCACGTGCAGACCGAGTTTGTGCCCGACGTGCAGCCCGACGGCTCGGTGGCTGGCTACTACTCGATGGTTGTCGACATCACCGAGCGCAAGCAACAGGAGCAGCGGCAGGCATTTTTGCTCCAGTTCTCCGACGCGCTGCGGGCCGAGCCCACCGCCGACGCTGCGGCCAACCGCGCCCTGGCCCTGCTCAGCGAGCAGCTAGGACTCGACCGCTGCTACATCGCCGAGTACCACCTAGAGGCCGGCCACGCCGACATCCTGCACCAGGTCGGCAACGACCGGGTGCCGCCGCTGCCCGGCGGCATTCGCCTCTCCGACTTTCCCGAAACCTTCCGCTTGGTGTTTGACCGCACGCTGGTCATCGACGACTTCGCCGCGACCGAAGGCCTGTCCGACACGGACAGGCGCAACATTGGGGCCCTAGGCCTGCGGGCCCTGGTAGCCGCCGCCCTGCGCCAGGGCGAGCAGCGCCCTTATTGGGCTATCGTAGCGGTGGCGGCCGCGCCTCGGCGCTGGACGCCCGCTGAGGTGGCACTACTCGAAGAAGCAACCGAGCGCACCTGGGCGGCCCTGGAGCGCGCCCGCGCCGAAGCGGCCCTGCGCCAGTCGGAAGAAAAGTTTCGCACCCTGTTTGAGACGATTGACGAAGGCTTTTGCGTGCAGGAGCTCGTAGTTGACGAGCGCGGCCAGGCGGTTGATATTATTTACTGGGAAGCAAACGCGGCATTTCAACAGCATACGGGGCTAGCCGTTGGCAACGGCAAGCGAGCGAGCGAAGTATTTCCGCACATCGAGCCGCACTGGTTCGACGCGCTGACGCGGGTCTATCAAACGGGCCATATCGAACGAATAGAAGCCTACAACACGGACACCGGCCGCTGGCTGACCACCCAGTATTTGCGCATCGGCCACGCGGGCAGCCCCTTTATTGCCGCCGTGTTCAGCGACATCACCGAGCGCAAGCGCCACGAGCAACGGCAGGAGTTTCTGCTGCAGTTCTCCGACGCGCTACGGACCGAGCCCACCGCCGACGCCGTGGCAAACCGCGCGCTCCACCTGCTTAGCGAACAGCTGGGCCTCGACCGTAGCTACATTACCACCTACTACCCACACGAAAACCGCGCCGACGTCGACTATCAGCTCGGCAACGACCGTGTGGCGCCGCTGCCCGCCTACTTCGTGCTGTCCGACTACCCCGAAGCCTACAAGACCGCGCTTAGACATACCGTCGTTATTGAAGACGATTTCGAGAGACCGGGCTTGTCGGAAACCGAGCGTCGTAACAGCGCCAAGCTCGGCATGCGGGCGATGGTGGGCGCAACGCTGCGCAAAGAGAATAAACCGCTTTGGTCGCTGGTTGCCATCAACGCGCAGCCGCGACGCTGGACGCCAGGCGAGATGGCGCTGCTGGAAGAAGTAGCCGAACGGACGTGGGTGGCCCTGGAGCAGGCAAAAATTGAAGAAGAGCTGCGCACCAGCGAAGCCACCCTCACCGCGGTGTTCGACGCCCTGCCGGTAGGCATTGGCCTGACCGATGCCCACGGGCGGCTAACCCTGGCCAACCACCAGATGCGGCGCTACCTGCCCACTGGCATCATGCCCTCGCGCGACGCGCTGCCGCAGCAGCAGCGCTGGTACGCCGAACGCCCGGACGGCAGCCCGCTCCCGCCCACCGAATTTCCGGGCGCCCGCGCCCAGCGGGGCGAGAAAGTGGTACCGGGCATAGAAATGCTGCACACGCCGGCCGAGGGCCCGCCAGTTTGGACGCAGGTATTTGCCGTGCCACTGCAGCACGACCACGAAAAGGTGACTGGCCACGTTACGGCTATTCTTGACATCGACGCCCAAAAGCGGGCCGAGCTGCAGCATGCGTTTCTGCTGCAGCTCAGCGACGCGCTCCGGCCGCTCTCCGACTCCGCCGAGATTGAAACCGCCGGCTGCCGCCTGCTGGGCGAATGGCTGGACGCGCACCGCGTGAATTACGTGGAAATAAATGAAGCCGAGGGCCGCGCCTGGGTGGGCAAACAGTACCTACGCCCCGGCGCGGCTTCCATTGCGGGCGAATACTCCATCGACGCGTTCAGCTGGACGGCGCCGCCGCTGCGCCGCGGTGAGGCCGTGGTGGTGGCCGACGTGTACCATTCCGACCTCGTGCCGCCGGACTCCCTAGCGGCGATGGAAGCCGTTGAGCAGCGCGCCATCGTGCTTATCCCGCTGGTGAAGAACGGGGCTTGGATAGGCGTGCTGGCGGTGGGCAACGACCGACCGCGTGATTGGCAAGCCGCGGAAGTAATGCTGGCCCGCGAAACGCTGGAGCGCACCTGGGCCGCCGCCGAGCGTGCCCGCACCGAAGAGGCCCTGGCCGCCAGCGAGCAGCGCCTGCGGGCCCTGATTACTAATCTGCCGGGTGCCGCCGCCTTCGTGGTGGGCCCCGACCTGCGCTACCAGCTGGCTGGCGGCGAAGCCCTCGACGCGGCGGGCCTAGAGCCGGCCGACCTGATAGGCCGCACCGTGGCTGAGGCCATGCCACCCGAGCTGGTGCCGCAGTACGAAATGCACTACCGGCAGGCCCTAGGTGGGCAGAGCTTCGCGCTGGAGCACACGGCCCACGGCCGCACGTTCATTTCGCGCGGGGTGCCGCTGCTGGACCTCGCCGGCCGGCCCGAGGCGGTGCTGGTGGTGAGCTACGACATCACAGCCCGCAAGCGGGCGGAGGAAGCCTTACAAGTGTCGGAAACGAAATACCGTACCTTGTTCGAGACCATGGACCAGGGCTTCGGCATCGGTCAGGTGCTGCCCGCCGACGAAGCTACCGGCACGCCCCTAGACTGGCAGTGGCTGGAAGTGAACCCCCAGTTTGAGCGCCTGACTGGCTTGCCCCGTGCTGATGTGCTCAGCCAAACGACGCGCCAGCTGATACCTGGCCTAGAAGAAATCTGGTATGAGCGCTACGCCCAGGCTGCTGCGGGTGAGACGGTCAATTTTGAGGCGTATTCGCCCGTGCTGGAGCGCTGGTTCGACGTGTACGCCTTTGCCCTAGGCCCACCCGATAACCGCCGCGTGGCGGTGCTGTTCAGCAACACCTCTGAGCAGAAGCAAATCGAAGCCGCACTGCGCGAAGCCGAGGCGCGCTACCGCCAGCAGCTAGAGCAGCAAGTAGCCGAGCGCACCCGCGAGCTGAGCGAAAGCCGCGACCTGCTGCAGTCGGTGTTCGATACCAGCCTGATTTCTATGTCGGTGCTGAACGCCGTGCGCGACGAGAACGGGCAGATTCAGGATTTCCGCCTTGGCTTGGTTAACAAAAGGTTAGAGCGCGAAACCGGCCGCACGGACCTGGTTGGCCGGCTGTACGCCGAAGTATACCCTGGTATCCGGCAGGTGGGCATCTTCGATCTGATGCTGCGGGCCCTGGCCACGGGGGAACCCCAGGGTATGGAATACTTCTATGAGTACGATGGGTTTAACCAGTGGTTTGCCTGCCAGTTTGTACAGATGGGCGACGGCGTGGTGGCCACTAACCTCGACATCACCGAGCGCAAAACGTATGAACAGGAGCGCCTGAAAAACTTACGCTTACTGGAGCAGGCCGAAGCTGTGGCGGGCTTGGGCAGTTGGGACTATGACCTGGTTACTAAGGTCATGCTTTGGTCTGACGGGATGTACCAGCTCTTTGGTCTGCCCGTAGGCAGCTCCATAACGCCGCAACACTACCTGGAGGTAGTGCTGCCGGAAGATCGGCCGCGGGCAGAGCAGCTGGTGCACCATCTCCTTATAGGAGAAGGCTTTGAGGATACGCTGCGCCTGCAGGTACACGGGCAGATAAAAACCGTGCGCATGAAGGCGGTGGTGCTCCCTGGAGAGGATGGGCAGCCAGCCCGAGTACTGGGCGTGGACTTGGACATCACGGAGCTGCAGCGCCTGGAAGCCGATAACCTACGCCTGCGCCTTACGCAGCAGCAAACTTTGTTTGAGGCGGTGCAGGCCGCGCAGGAAACCGAGCGCAAGCGTATGGCCGAAAGCCTACACAACGGTATCGGGCAGATTCTGTACGCCACCAAGCTCCGCCTCGATGGGCTCAACTCTCCCCTGCTGGCCACCGACCCCACGCTGCTGTTGGCCCGCCGCGAGGCCGAGCAGCTCCTCAGCGAGGCCATTGGTCAAACCCGCGCCCTTTCGCATGAGCTGGTGCCCATAGTGCTCGAAAAATTTGGCTTAGCGACTGCCCTGCAGGACATTGGCCGGAAAATGAGTACCCCGCAGCTACCTCTGCGCATCCAGGTATTGCTCGACGACGCCGTGGCACCTCTCGCGCCCGCTCTCCAAATGGCCCTTTACCGCATGGCCCAGGAGCTGGCCCAGAACATTGTGAAGCACGCCCGCGGCGCTACCGAGGCTAGCTTGGAGCTGGAGACCATGCCCGGTTGGGTGTTGCTGCGGGCCGAGGATAATGGCGCTGGCTTTGCCATAAACCCAGCCCACAGCAGTGGCCTAGGGCTGCGCAGCATCCGCGACCGGGTGGCCCTGCTCGGCGGACAAGTAGAGCATGGCTCCGTCCCGAGTGGCGGAGCCTACGTACGTATTCGTATCCCTTTATCTAACCCTCAATCATGATTCGCTTATTTCTCGTTGACGACCACGCCGTGCTGCGCGCCGGCCTGCGGATTTTGCTGCAGCAAGAAGATTCGCTGGAGGTGGTAGGAGAAGCTGAAAACGGCGAGCAGTTGCTGGCGCAGCTCCCCACCACCCCCTGCGACGTAGTATTGCTAGACCTCCACATGCCGGGCCTCGATGGCCTAGCCACCACCCAACGGCTGCGGGCCGAGTATCCCGATGTGCGGGTGCTGGTGCTATCGATGGTCGACAATGAGCAGTCCATTGGGCAGGTTCTGGCGGCGGGAGCCTCGGGATATGTGTTGAAGAACGCCGGCCACGACGAAATTGTGGTGGCCGTGCGGACCGTGTTTGCGGGACGACGCTTCCTGTGCTCTGAGCTGGGGCTGGCCATGCTAAATAAAGTGCTGATTGGCAGCCCTGAGCCCGTTGTTAAAACTACGGGTGGCCTGTCGGCACGGGAGCAGGAGGTGCTGCACTTAGTGGCCGAGGGGCTCACGACGGCGCAGATTGCCGACAAGCTCTTTACCAGTCCGCGCACTGTAGAAACGCACCGCCAGAACATCATGGAGAAAACTGGCGCCAAAAACACCGCTGCCCTCATTAAATTGGCCAGCACCCAAGGCTGGCTGACCTAAGCGTGCGTACCCGCCGCTGGGCACATGAGTTGCTGGCCTACCTACTGGCCTAGCGCTATATGCCGGAAACTGAAACCCCGCCACGCCCCAACCTCCTACCTGTTGGGGCGTGGCGGGGCACTTTTTGTTGGCAATGACCGGCGAGCCGACAGGCAGATTTTAGGCCCATTGCCCCAGGATGCCGACTACATTCTTACACTAGTAGTTTCACTAAGGGGTGGCCTACCAATTGGTACTGGGGGCTTGGCTGGTATTATTTCTGCCAAGTTTGGCCTAGGCTCGCGGCGGCACTGTGCGTGAGGGCATTATCAGGAAATTAACTTTTGGAGCGGCGAGGCCATAGCTCAGCGCTACGCCTGGCATATTGTGCCACTTTCCCCTTATCTTGTATACCACTGGCGGTGCGCAGAGCCGGGTGAGAATGAGTGCACGAGAAGGTACAGTAATAGTCGCCTCGCCCCAACATACTTACCCTGTTCAGCTAGGCCAGTATCCGCCGCCTTGTCTTACTCCTGACATGTGTTTTTCTCGGCCGTCCGACCCCTTTGGGTGTGATGGTGGCCTAGGCAAAACGCGTTCTTCTTTGCTACCTCTATGGGTTTACCTCTACCTGCTTTTTCCTTCCACGCCTGGGTCCGGCTGCTGCTGGGGCTGCTACTGCTGCTGGTCGGGCCGGCAGCTTACGCCACGCATATTGTGGGCGGCGAAATGGAGCTGCAATACCGCCGCGGCAACACGTACACGCTGCGGCTGAACCTGTACTTCGACGCCATCAATGGCAACCCCGGGGCTCTCGACCAGCAGATGACAGCCAGCATTTTCGACAAGGCCAACAATCGCCGGATGCAAAATGTGGTGCTGCCCCTCACCAGCAATACGTTTGTGCAGTACACCAACCCGGCCTGTACGACGCCCACCCTGAGCACGCGCAAGCTCGTTTACGCCCTCGATATTACGCTGGAGCCCGCCATGTATAACAGCACTGCCGGCTACTACGCAGCCGTGGAGCGCTGCTGCCGCAACAATGGCATCAGCAACATTGTGAATCCCCAGAATGCGGCCCAAACGTTCTACCTGGAGTTTCCGGCGGTAGTGCGCAACGGCCGGCCGTTTATTGACTCTACCCCGCGCATTTTTCCGCCCCTGGGCGACTATGCTTGCCGGGGCGAAATGTTTTACTACGATTTTGGGGGCCAAGACACGGATGGCGACTCTTTGGTGTATGACATGGTGACCCCACTCAACGGGTATTCCAACACCGTAGACCCCTCCCCGCTGCAGGCCCAGCCCTCCCCCTACTCGGGTATTACCTGGGGCGCGGGGCGCAGCACTGCCAACCAAATTCCGGGCAACCCCACCCTGGGCATCGACTCCCGCACGGGGCGCCTGACGGTGCGCCCTTCGCAGCTAGGCCTGTTTGTGTTTGGGGTGCGCTGCACTGAGTATCGCCAGAAAGTAAAGATTGGTGAAACGCGCCGCGACTTCCAGCTCTACGTACTGAACTGCCCCCAGAATACGCCGCCTAGCCTGCAAGTGTACAATGGCACCGGCAAGCTCCCGGCCTACGTACCCGGCCGCGACACCCTGCACCTAGTACCCGGCGGCAACCGCTGCCTGCGCATCCGCTTCACCGATCCGGACCCCATATCCCGGCTTACTCTTACCACCCGGCCCGTCAACTTTAGTGGCCTAGCGCCCTCCTTCACGAGCATTACCACGGGCATGGTACGCACCGCCGGAGCCCCCGATACGCTCACGGCCACGCTTTGCTTCCCAGAGTGCCAAGACACAAAGGGGCAGGTGTATTTGCTGGATGTAATTGTGGCCGACAATGGCTGCAGTCTACCCAAACTTGATACCGTACGGGTAGCCTTTACAGCCCTGCCTCCGCCCAATACCCCACCTGTGCTCACCAGCACTTTCCCGACGGAGGTAACGGGGTCGGCCCCGGTAATTGTGCGCATCCCTGTGGGAGGTACGTACACCGCCACGCTAGCCGGCACCGATACCGACCGTGACCCACTGGCGCTTTCGGCCGTAGGCCAGGGCTTCGATTTGGCGGCGGCGGGCATGCAGTTTACGGCGCAGAATGGCACGGGCCGGGCCGATGGCACCTTTACCTGGCAGGCCTCGTGCGAGGCGGCCGCCGTGCAGGAAAACCTCATGGTTCAGTTCCGGCTGCAGGAAACCACCAAGTGCACCCCATCTCCCGTAGTCCGGACGGTGCAGTTTGTGGTGCTGCCCCCCGTTGATACCGTGCGCTTTCTGCCGCCCAACATAATTACGCCCAACGGCGACGGCAAGAACGATGCGTTTGAGCTGCCCACGCTGCCGCCGGACTACTGCGACGGACGGTTTGCGGGCATCAAAATCTACTCGCGCTGGGGCAATGAGGTGTTCCACTCCCCCGAGCGCACGTTCCGCTGGAACGGCGCCGGCAGCACGGGCATGTACTACTACCTCATCACCTTCACCAACGGCCGCCGCTACAAAGGCTGGGTTCAGGTGCTACCGTAGCCCAGAGGGCGGTTCTAGGGGTTGCTTGCTGCCAGAAGTACATCTGGTGGCCTAGACCCGCCGTCAGCCAGCAACCCCCAACTATTTACAGCTCATTGTTCTTCTTCTCGGCTTTGCGGGTAAGGGCGGTGAGCCAGGAGCGCGATACCGGAGACTCGCTCTCGTGGCCGAAACGGCGCTGGTCGCCCGAGGCGTCGGTGGGGCCGGGCAAGGTGCGGTTTACCCAGCTTAGCACGTCGGCGGTGGTGCCGGGGAAGAGCCCATGGAATCCCGACAGCAGCTTGGCGGGCAGGCTCAGAATAACCTCTGCCTCGCCGCGGCGGCAGGCATTCCAGATCTGGCGGCCCGCCGACTCAGCATCCATCGACAAGCCCGGTAGCGAGTCGGCAATGATGAAGGAGGCGTATTCTTTCTTGTGCTGCCCTTTCACAATGGCGTTGCGGGCACTGCCCGTCCGCATGAGGCCGGGGCACACGGTGGTTACCAACACCCCATGCTGCCGCAGCTCGGCCCGGTATGCTTCGGATAGGCCTACGAGGGCAAACTTACTGGCGCAATACGGGGCCAGGTGCGGCACGGCCACCTTGCCGCCCACCGAGGAAATGTTGACAATGCGCCCTTCACCGCGCCGGCGCATCTCGGGCAATACGGCCTGCATGGCATGCAGTGGCGCCCAGAAGTGCGTATCCATTGAGTCTTCGTAGTCACGAAGCTCAATATGGTCGAGGGGGCCGGCCGTGATGATGCCCGCGTTGTTTATGAGCACATCAATAGCCCCAAGCTGCTGTTGCACTTCGGCCACGAGGCTACGCACCTCGTCGGCATCGGTGAGGTTGCGCACCAGAGCCAGCACGGGCGTTCCGGCTTCAGAAAGCTCCTGGCGGGCTCGTTCCAGCTCTTCGGCGTCGCGGGCACAGATGGCTACTTTTGCGCCTTCCGCCACGGCTTGCCTCGCTAGTATCAGCCCCAGCCCCCGCGAGCCACCCGTTATAAGTACCACGCGCCCGGCCAGGTCGTAGTTGCCGCGGCGGTTGGAGTACAGAGTAGCGGCTAGCAGGGCGCCAACGCCGGCCGCAGTGGCCAGCAGAGTGTTTCGGGTTTGGGGCTTCATATAAAGGAGCAGAAAAGCGCGAGAGGAAAAAACAGTACTTCATGTAAGGGAAGAAGGCCCGAAAGGTTACACCCTCCTGCCTGCGGGCTGGGCCAGCGGCAGAATAAACTAATGGTTCGGGCACGTTCTGCCCCTAGTATTGCGTTTCTGGCATCATCTTTACAGGCGCATTCTCCGACGCCTGGCCTGCCTAGGCCACTCCGCAGGCCTTCTTGCTCTTGATTTCCCTTTGTATGAAACGCTCCGTTTTAGCTTCCCTTCTTTTTCTGGCGGCCCCTGCCACGCTACTAGCCCAAACCAGCAAAACCCCGGCGCGCCCGGCACCAACGCGGCCAGCTCAAACCACCGCTTCTGCCGCTCCTAACCCAGAGCAGGTAACGGCCCGCGCCGAAGCCCTCACGGCCAACATGCAGAAAGCCCTGGCGCTGAACCCAGCGCAGCTGGAGAAGGTGCGTAACATCAACTTGATTAGTGTGCGCGGGGTAGAAACCGCCCGCCTCAACTACCGCCAGAATGTGCGCAAGATGTCCTCTGTTATCGATGACATTGGCCAGTCGCGCCTGGCAATGCTGAAGGATGTGCTTACACCCGCCCAGTTTGATAAATACCAGCGCAAGCGCGAAGAGAAAATGGGCGTGCAAAGCTCTCCGGCGGCTCAGGGCAATGCCGTACCTGGCCTACCCGCTGGCCAGGAGTAACCAACAGGCAAAGTCCGGCCGCATCCACTGCGCGCAACCTTGCAATACTAGCCTCTAATCAATCAGCCCCTGATGCCAACGTGGTATCAGAGGCTGTTTTTGTATTGAGGTAACTCACGTAATCAGTCCATGACCCAAGGGCATAGCCTCTTACCCAAACACCTGCAGGCCTAGCTTCACGATAAAGGCACTGACCACCACCAAGAACAGAACCCGCACGAAACCGGTGCCGTGGCGTACGGCCAGGTAAGCCCCCAAGGTGGAGCCGGCAATGTTGCTGATAGCCATTGGAATGGCAATGTGCCACAGAATTTGGCCAGTGTAAGCGAAGTAAGCCAGGGCCGCTAGGTTGGTGGCAATGTTCACCAGCTTAGCAGCGGCCGATGAGGAAATGAAGTCGTAGCCAAACAGGCCTACGAACGCGAACAGCAGGAAACTACCGGTGCCAGGGCCAAAGAATCCATCGTAAAATCCGATGACCAGACCCACCAGTGCCCCGTATAGCGGCTCCCGCTGCTCAGAAAGCCGTGGGGCATGAATAGAGCCGAAGTCTTTGCGCCAAAAGGTGTAGATAGCAATGCACACCAACAGGCCTAGCACCAGCGGCGGCAGCAGTTCCTGGGGTAGGTGCGACACCACGCGCGCCCCTAAAAACGAGAACACCCCGGCCACCCCGGCCGCCACCCCCACGGCCCGCCACCGAATGGGCACCCGCCCCGCGTAATGACGAAAGGCGGCCGCTGTCCCCGCCAGCGAAGAAACTTTGCCCGTGCCAAACACCGTGGGCACCGGCACACCCTTCAGCAAAATCAGCATGGCCGGCAGCTGAATAAGGCCACCACCGCCCACAATAGAGTCAATAAAACCAGCCAGAAAGGCGAATAAACAGAGGAGGGCGAGCGTCAGGGTAATCACGCGGCGAAGGTAGCGCGCCGCTGGCGTGAAGCCTTGGCTGACTCGTGAAAATTCTGGTGGGCTCAAGCGGCATGGCAGGGCAAGATTGCAGGCCCTGCGCCTGGCCTAGCCGCAGCCCAACAGCATCTCCAGGGGGACTAGCGCCGTACTCATTGGTTACACCCGCGCCGCAATGACTGAAAACCTCACCCACCGCCAGAAGATGCTCACGTTTGCGGGCATTCTGCTGGCCATGTTTCTGGGCTCCCTCGACCAAACCATCGTTTCCACAGCCCTGCCCCGCATAGTAGCCGATCTGCATGGTCTTGACCGCTTCACCTGGGTGGCTACGGCTTACCTGGTGGCCAGCACCACGCTAGTGCCTATCTATGGAAAACTGGCCGACACGTATTCCAGGCGCAAAATTGAGGTGGCCGCCGTGAGCATTTTCCTGCTGGGCTCCATGCTCTGCGGCCTGGCCGGGGAGTTTGGGGACCTGCCACTACTGGGCGACGGCATGAACCAGCTGGTAGTATTTCGGGCCATTCAGGGCTTTGGGGGCGCGGGGCTGTTTGCTATGGCGTTCATCATCATTGCCGACCTGTTTCCGCCCGCCGAGCGGGGACGGTACCAGGGATTTACGGGGGCCGTGTTTGGCACCTCCTCGGTGCTGGGCCCATTGCTGGGCGGCTTCCTGACCGACCAAGGCAGCAACTGGATTCCGGGCGTGGCGGGCTGGCGGCTGGTCTTCTACGTGAACTTACCCCTAGGCCTGGTGGCCCTGTGGTTTATTCTGACGCAGATGCCGGCCCTGATACCCCGCACCGACGCCAAGCCCCTGGACTACTTTTCGGCCCTGCTGCTGATGACTGGCCTAGGCCCCTTGGTGGTGGCGCTGCAGCTCAACAAAACCGAGTACCCTTGGACCTCCCCTTTCACGCTCACGCTGCTGGGCGTCGCGGCCGCATCGATGGTGCTGTTTGTGGTGCGCAGCCTCCGCCACGACAACCCCATTCTGGATTTTGGCTTGTTCCGCAACCACGTGTTCCGGACTGCCAATGGAGCGCTCTTTCTGCTGGGCGGGGCCTTTCTGGGCATCATCATTTTCGAGCCCTTGTTTATGGTGAATGTGCTGGGCGTAAGTGCCACCAAAGCCGGTGTAAGCCTAATTCCGCTGTCGATGGGAGTGGTGCTGGGCTCGTTGCTGGCCGGGCAAATGGTGTCGCGGTTTGGGCATTATAAACGCTGGATGCTGGGAGGCCTAGTGGTGCTGCTTGGGGGGCTCTCACTGCTGGCTACCATGCCAGCCACTGTGGGCTACTGGCAGGTACTGGCCTACCTGCTGCTGTGCGGCATCGGCCTGGGCCCTACTATGCCGTTGTATACGCTGGCCATCCAGAACGCCATTGAGCCCCACCTGATGGGCCAGGCCACTTCCGCTAGTCAGTTTTTTCGGCAGATTGGAGGTGCCATCACAGCTTCAGTGCTAGGCGCTATTCTCACTTTCACGCTGGCTCACAGTTTGCCAGCCAGCGCCGCCGGTGCCTCACCACCACCCACCACGGCAGTATCAGAAGGGCCAGCGCTGCCCGCTACGGCCAACGAGCCCGCTTCGCCGGCCATGCGTACGGCCTTTACCAGCGCTATCTCGCGGGTATACATGTTCAACATTTTCCTGGTGCTGGGGGGGCTGTGCATGACGCTGTTTGTGCCCGAGCTGCCCCTGCGAAAAAGCAACGCCCCCGACGAACCCATCCCCGTTACCGACTAGCCTGGCATCTGCCCAGCCCGTAGCCGCCAAACTTCCCAGGCCTAGTGGCGGTTATTTCTCCCTACTCTCCCCTTGCTATGGACACTACTTCACCTATTCGCCTGAGTGTGCTCGATCAGTCGCCGGTACCGCTGGGTCGCACCCCGCGGGAGGCCCTGCAGCACACGCTGGACTTGGCCCGACTCACCGACCGCCTGGGTTACTCGCGGTTTTGGGTTTCGGAACACCACAATGCTACCTCGCTGGCCGGCTCGGCCCCGGAAGTGCTGCTGGCCCGCCTCGGTGCCGAAACCAGCCGCATCCGCATTGGCTCGGGCGGGGTAATGCTGCCCCATTATTCGGCCCTGAAAGTAGCCGAGAACTTCCGGCTCCTGGAGGCCCTCTACCCCGGCCGCGTAGACTTAGGAATTGGCCGGGCCCCTGGCACCGACCGCATCACGGCCCACGCCCTCAACCCCAACAATACCTTCAGCGACGAAGATTTTGGCGAGCAGCTCATGAGCCTGCGTGCCTACTTGCGCGACGAGGAAGTGCCTGATACTATTCACGAGAAAGTGAAGGCCGCCCCCTTTATTTCTACGGTTCCGGAGCTGTGGCTACTCAGCTCCAGCGGGCAGAGCGGATTATTTGCCGCCCACATTGGTGCCGCCTTTTCCTTTGCGCACTTCATTAACCCCGTGGGCGGACCTAAAATGGTGCAGCTGTACCGGGAGCGGTTTCAACCGTCGCCGGAGCTGGCGCAGCCGCTGGCCAACGTGGCGGTGTTCGTGCTCTGCGCCGATACCGAGGCCAAAGCTCAGGAGCTGGCCGATACGCTGGCTCTGCAGATGTTGAAGCTGGAACTCGGCGACCGGACGCCGGTAGGCCCCTACTCCACCGTGCAGGCATACTCACTAGCTCCTGAGCAGCGTCACCGCCTGGCTCATCACCATCGGCGTATTGTAAGCGGCACTCCGGCTCAGGTAAAGGAAGAGCTGACACAGCTGGCCGCCCACTATCAAGTAGATGAGGTGGTAGCAGTGACTATTGCCTACGAATACGAAGACCGCCTGCGCTCGTATGAGTTGCTAGCAGAGGCATTTGCCTTGGAGACAACCCCAGCTACTGCTTCCATAACTTACTAGACAGAAACAATAGTATGATAGCCCCACTGGCCCTTTCCACAGGGCTAGCGGGGCTTTTTTGTGACTGACAGACTGATTATATTCTTTATAAGCATCTCATAAACACCACTCTTATCATTTATATAGACTTTTTCTAAACTTCTATTTTGAATCTATCTAAATAGATGCGTGCTTTGCATTGTTTTTAATCGTTCTAAACAAGCCACGCTGTTCAGATGCCCCGACCTCTCCCCCTCCTGCTACTTCTTTCTATGCCCCTCGCTGGTTTTGCTACGTCTCCAGCCACCACTTCTGACGACGCTTCTTCGCTGCTCCTGAAGCATGGCGATGCAGACGATACAGCACAGCGGGGCCGCGTAGTTGGTCGGGTAACAAATGCAGCAGGCGAGCCGGTAGAAGGTGTAACTATTGCGCTGAAAGGCACTACCTACGGAGCCACCACGGGCACTGATGGCAGCTTCCGGCTTTCTGTGCCGGCGGGCAGCTACCAACTGGTAGTTAGCAGCATGGGCTACGCCTCCCAGGAAATTGCCGTAACGGTAACGGCTGGCGAAACGCTGACCCTGGCCCCCTTCGCGCTGGCGCAAAGCTCCCAGCAGCTCAACGAGGTAACCGTAACCGGCAACAAGAGCCTGAACGAACGGATTACCGGCGTCAGCAAAATGGCCATTGCCCCGCTTGATTTACCCCAGAGCGTGGTAACCATTAAGCAGGAGACTCTGGAGCAGCAGCAGGTGCTGCGCCTCAGCGACGCTATTGTAAACGTGAGTGGCATTTACGTTACCAGCACCACTGGCGGCACGCAGGAAGAGCTGGGCAGTCGCGGCTTCGCGTATGGCAGCAACAACACCTTCAAAAACGGGGTGCGCTTCAACAATGGCATCATGCCCGAAGCCAGCTCCCTGGAAAGCCTGGAAGTGCTGAAAGGCAGCGCGGCCATTCTCTACGGTAACGTAGCAGCCGGCGGCGTACTTAACTTGGTTACCAAGAAGCCCCGTTTTGAGCAAGGTGGCTCGCTGGGCCTCCGCGTGGGCAGCTTCGGCTTCTGGAAACCGATGGTGGACGTGTACGGCGCCGTAGGTAAGAGCGACAAGGTGGCCTACCGCATTAATGGCACCTACGAGCAGGGCAACAGCTACCGCGACAATGTAAAATCGGACCGCTTTTATGTGAATCCCTCGTTGCTGTTCAAGCTGACGCCAAAAACTACGTTGGTACTAGAGGGCGACTATCTGCGCGACAACCGCACGCCCGACTTTGGCATCGGGGCCATCAACTACGAGATACAGGAGTCGCGCAGCCGCTTCCTGAACGTGGCTGGTGCCAACAACGCTACCACCCAAACCAGCGCTACGGCTACTATCGCCAGCCAGCTGAATAATACCTGGCAAGTGCGCGGTGTAGCCGGCTTCCAGCGCTACGATAACGAGCTGCGCAGCGCCTCCCGCCCCACTACGGTGGTGGGCACCGCCGGCCCCAACTACGGCAACCTGACGCGTGGCCTGCAACGCACTCAAACGGCGGAGAACTACTACTTGGCCCAGCTCGATCTGACGGGCAACTTCCGCACTGGTTTCCTAGGCCACACCTTGCTGGTTGGCGCCGATGCTGACCAGTACGAAACCAACACCCTGGCCTACACCAACCCTGCCTCAACCACCCGGGCCAATACGGCGGTGTCTACCTACGACATCATCAACCTGCTGGACCCCACTAAGACCGTTACCCAGCCCGCCGAGCGGCTTTCGGGCTTTGATGATCTGGTGCGCAACACGCTCACGCAGGGCAACACCCGCCGCGCCGGCTTCTACGTGCAAGACTTGCTAAGCGTAAGTGAGAAGGTGAAAGTGCTGGCTGGCTTGCGCTGGAGCTACCAGGAGACCCCTAGCGACGTGTACTATTACAACAGCGTTGCGAACATTGCCAACAAAACGGCCGGTACTTACGTGGAAAACCGCCGTTACGACAATGCCCTCTCGCCGCGCCTAGGCCTAGTGTATCAGCCAGTTAAAACCACCTCACTGTTCGCCTCTTACTCCAACTCCTTCCAGCCCAACACCGGCCAAGATGCCAGCGGCAAGTCGCTGGCGCCATCTACCTTCAACCAGTACGAAGCGGGCATCAAAAACGACCTGTTCAACGGAGCTTTGTCGGCTAACGTAACGGCCTACCGCATTGTAAACAGCAACTTGGCGCAAACCTACCTGGGCCCAGTGCTGGGCGCCGACGGGCAGCCGGTAACGGGCTCAAACGGGCAAGTGGTTACCAACTTGAACACCAACGTGAAGGAGCTGGCTGGTGAGGTGACCAGCAAAGGCGTGGAGGTAGACATTCAGACCAAGCCTATGATGGGCGTTTCGCTGATTGCCGGCTACAGCTACAACCACACTGCTTACACCAAGAGCAACATTTACGAGAATGGCAGCCGCCTGCGCTACAACCCCGCGCACACCGCTAACCTGAGCTTGTTCTACAACTTCGGCAGCGCTTTCGGCGAAAGTGCCTTCCTGCGTGGCTTTACGGCGGGCGTGACGGGCTACTACGTGGGTGATAAGCTGGCGGGCCGCAACCCCCGCCTCTACGACCCCACCAAAGGCCCCGGCCAGCCTTTCACGGATTCGTTCAAGCTCATCAGCATCCCGAACTACACCCTGTTTGACGCCTCCTTGGGCTACAGCTACGAGCGGGTTTCGGTGCGCGTGAAGCTGTCAAATATTCTTAACGAGCTGAGCTACAACCTCCACGACGATAACAGCGTGAACCCCATTGCGCCGCGCACATTCTCCGCTACGCTTGGCTACAAGCTGTAAGTACCCTTTGAGTGAGGGGTGATTCCGTGAGTGAAAACCCGGAAAGTACCAGCTGCAACTGGCGCTTTCCGGGTTTCTGGCGAACTTGCCTTAGTGCTTTTGCTACTTGTACTTTCTACACCATATGAAGATCTTTTTTCGTAACATTCACCTCTACCTGAGCCTGGTTTCGGGGCTTATCATCGCCGTGGTGTGCCTCACAGGCAGCGTACTGGTTTTTGAAAAAGAGCTGGAGCAGGCCTGGCATTCTGAGCGGTACTTCGTCGAGCCCGCCAAGTCGCCCCGCATGCCGTTGCAGCTGCTGGCAGGCTCAGTACAGGCCTACAAGCCGGGGGCTAAAATCTCGGGGGTAAAGGTGTACGCCGACCCCGCCCGCACCGTGGAGTTTAGCTTGGCCGGTGGCCCTGGCGGTGAGAAAGGTGGTAAGGCTGAGGGCAGCCGCGGCGGCAAAGAGGCCGAGGCACGTGCAGCCGGTGCAGCCGAAGGCCATGGCCCCCGCGAAGGGGCCGGCCGCCGGGAAGGCGGAGCCGAGGGCAAAGGTGAGAAAGGTGGCAAGGGAGGTAAAGGGGGTGAAGGCGGCCCCGGTGGCCCCAAGGTTTTTGTAAACCCCTACACTGGCGCCGTAACCGGCGAGCTGAACTACCGCGAAACGTTCTTCTTCACCATGATGGCCCTGCACCGCGGCATGGTAGGTGGCCCCATCGGCAAGCTCATCGTAGGCGTGAGCACCGTCATGTTCCTGTTCATTATTGCTACGGGTATTGTGCTGTGGTGGCCCGCTACGCGCAAGGCACTGCAGCAGCGCCTAAAGGTGAAGTGGAGCGGCGGCTGGAAGCGCGTGAATCACGATATGCACATTGTGCTGGGCTTCTACTCGGCTTTGTTTCTGTTCGTGTTTGCTTTTACTGGCCTAGCCTGGTCGTTTGAGTGGTTCAACAAGGGCATTTACGCCGTTACCAACTCGCCCATGCAGCGCCCCGAGCCGCCCGTATCCTCGGTGCCTACCGCCACTGAGGCAGTAAGCCAACAGCCCGTGCTAGGCCCGGCAGTAGCGCCGGGGGCGCCGCTTACGCCTGAGGCCGCCTTGCAGCTGGCCGTGCGCCAAGTGCCTGGAGCCGAGTCTTACGCGCTGCAGCTGCCTAAGGACCCCACGGGCAGCATTCGGGTAGCAACCTTGCGCCGCGGTGCCAGCTACGAGAATGCCACCGATGAACTGTACCTCGACCAGTACTCAGGCCAGGTGTTGAGCCAGCAGACCTACGAGCAGCGCAGCCTGGGCCAGCGGGTGCGAGGTATGTTCAAGCCGGTACACACGGGTGCCGTGTTCGGTTGGCCGTCCAAAATCATTGCCTTTGTGGTGTGTCTGCTGGGCTTCACCTTCCCCATCACGGGCACCATTTTGTGGCTGAACCGCCTGCGCAAAGCCAACAAGAAGCAGCGTAAGCAGGAAGCTGCCGTGGCGGCCTTGTAAATCGCCTACGGTGGCCTAGGCCACTGCTCAGGCATCTACCTACTAATTCCTTTTGCCATGAGCAAGCGTCAGCACGAATATCGCCTTACCCTGGAGCACCAGGCAGCCAGCAACCCCGAGCAGCCCCTTCACGAGCCCCTTGTGCTAGACTTCACCAACCACGATGACTTGTTTGCCATTGTGCAACGGGTACAAAACGCCAACTTCCTCTCCCCCAGCCAAGCCGCCGAAATGGCGCTGGGCGTGAAGCTGCTGGGCAATGTGCTACTGAGCAACCGGGAGCATCCGTTGTTCACGGAGTTGAGCCAGGCCTTTGGTGAGTTTGTGCAAAAACTAAAATCCCACGCTCAGCCCAAGGCCGAGTAAACCCTTTGTTGCTCAGCATCAAAAATGCGCTCTTCTTCGGAGGAGCGCATTTTTTGTGTGCAGTAGTGAGGTTGTGCCTTTGGTAGTAGCATTGCCTATTCAGGTACAACTACCATATTGCCGCGCTTATAATCTTCTGTGCATGTATTGCTCTTCCGTGGTATGAAAAAACTAGTAGCTCCCCTCCTGTGCCTAGTGCTGTCCAGTCCTGCTTTCGCTCAAAAGGCATCCTTAGCCCAACGAACAGCCGACAAAGCATGTGCGTGCGTCAAACGTTCTGAAATAGCAGACTCTACCCTGGCGCGGGCAAACCGCTGCGTGCCAGGGGCAATGGCAGACGCCCTACAGGAAGGTGACAAGGCAGAAGCCAAGGCCCTTGATACGGTGGAAGGCATCAAAGGCACAATAAGCCAGGCCCAAGAGCTGCTGGTCAGCAATTGCCCAGCCGTGCGAGATGCCCTGATTCAGCAGAAAACAGCTAAGTTCTACGCCACCTCCACCGTGCCGGCAGCTCGCAAGGCCTATCTTAAAGGCGAGCAGCTGCTGATAAAAAAGCAGTACACCGAGGCCCTGCCACTGTTTTTGCAAGCCGCCAAGCAAGACCCGCAGTTTGTGAAAGCCCTCGACGATGCCGCCGTGTGCTACCGCCAAACGCAAGACCTGGCCCAGGCAGCCACCTACTATGAAAAGTCGATGGCCATTTTTCCTGAGGGCGACCTAGCCCTGCTCAATATGGCGGTGGTGAAGTCCCTACAAGAGAAAACTGACGAAGCGCGGACGTACTACGATAAGCTCCGCTATTTCCATCCCTATAACCCCGAAGGGTACTTTGGAGCGGGCAAGCTCGCGGTGCTGCGCGGCGACTTTCCCGTGGCTATGCAAAACCTATTTACCGCGCATCGGCTATATGTAGAAGAGAAATCACCTTATCTCTCCGATAGCAACCGAATGTTAAGCCTGCTGTATGGGGAGATGAAGAAAAAGAATCAGCTCGATTTGTTTCGTAGTACAGCGAAAGAATACAACCTGCAAATCGACGAATAACCCACATCTATGCCCCAGCCTCTCCAGACGCCAGTAGCTCCTTCGCCCCCACCATCTTCCCCATCTGGCAACCGCTTCGTGAACCTGCTCCGGCGGGCGGGCCTGCTCGATTGGTTTCTGCTGGGTCTGGCCGGGGCGGTGCTGATGGCTTACCTGGTTCCGGAGGTGGGTAGCAAGGCAAGCCCCATCCCCTGGAAGGTAATTACCACGGCGGGCGTAGCCCTGATTTTCTTCTTCTATGGCCTGCGCCTGAGCCTGGAGAAGCTCACGGCAGGCCTACGCAACTGGCGCCTGCATGTGGTAGTGCAGCTAACCACTTTCGTGGTGTTTCCGGTGCTGGCCTTGGCGCTACGCCCGTTGTTTGTAGGCAAGGCCGCCGAGATGTGGCCTAGTATCTTCTTCCTGTGCACGCTGCCCAGCACGGTTTCTACCTCGGTGGTAATGGTGAGCATTGCCCGTGGCAACTTGCCGGCGGCCATTTTCAACGCCAGTATCTCCAGCCTGCTGGGCATCGTGCTCACCCCGCTCTGGACCAGCTTGTTCCTTGATACGGCCGCTGACGGCGGCAACCTCTGGCACCTGGGCCTCGATCTGCTCTGGCAGGTGGTGTTGCCGGTGGTAGCGGGCGTGTTGCTTAACCGTCGCTTTGGGGCGTTTGCGGAGCAGCACAAGGGCAGCCTCCGCATTTCCGACCAAGTGGTGATTCTGCTGATTGTATTCACGGCCTTCTGCGAGTCCTTTGCCGAGGGCATTTTCCGCAGCTACCAACCCCTGGATATTGCGCTGCTCAGCCTGGGTATGGTGGCGCTGTACTTCCTGATTTTTGGCGTGGTATGGATCCTGAGCCGCGTGCTGGGCTTCTCCCGCGCCGACCGTACGGTGGCCTTGTTCTGCGGCTCTAAGAAGTCATTGGTGCACGGCAGCGTAATGGCCAGCCTGCTATTTCCGGGCATGGCTGCCACGGGGCTGCTACTGCTGCCGCTTATGCTGTATCACGCTCTGCAAATCATTCTGGCCAGCATGATGGCCCAGCACATGGGCCGGCAAGCCGAGGCTCAGGAAGCTGCTGCGGCGTAGCTCAAACTAGGCTCCCTAAGCAGCCCGGTCAGCTACGTACTAAACTGGCCTAGCGCAGCTGAGAAAACTCTGTTGCGAGTAAACTCAAGATGTGATTGTGCCCAACAAAAACGCCCCGCTACGTAGCGGGGCGTTTTTGTTATGCGGGTAGTGCTAGGCCAGTTGCACCTTTCGCTTTTGCTTTTTGGGCTTGTTGCGGCGGCCCCACCAGATAACCGTGCCGGTGACGGGCAAACTGGCGGAAATCAGACTGGCCAAGAACGCTACAATCTTACCACCAATGCCCAGTATCTGGCCCGTGTGCAGGTCGTAGTTCATGTCGGAGAACTTGGTGCCGGTGCTTTTGGTGGCGTGAAAGCGGGATTCTAAGAGCTGCCCCGACACCGGATGAAAAGCATATTCGTCGCGGTGGTAATAGTGAAGGGCTTTCTGGTAGGTCCAGCAGTAGGCGGGGTCTTTGCCCGTGCCGGTGGGCCCCAGCAACACCATCTCGTGCGTGGGCGAGAGGCGGCGCGCGTTTTGGTACACAATGTCGGCCACTGGCTGGGTTGCCGCCGACACCGTTTGCAGGGTATCGAGCTTGGTGGTCATGAGCTCTGGGGGCGCGGCTTTGCCCCCATCCACAGCAAACCGGATGGACTCCAGCATCCAAGGAAAAATCATGAACAGGCCGGAAAGGGCCAGCACTAATCCTATGCTGGCGGCGTAAAAGCCCAGTACGTTGTGAAGGTCGTAGTTGACGCGGCGCCAGCGGGCTCCCCACTTAATGGTGAAGCGCTGTTTGCGCTCCTGCTTGCGCTTTGGCCACCACAGTACTAGGCCAGTCAGCAGCATTACTACAAAAATGGAAATGCTGATGCCCACCACCCACTTAGCTATTGCCTCAGGCAGCAGCAGGTGCATGTGAATTTCCTGAATGATACTGAAGAAGTGCGTGCGCAGATCCGTTTCGTGCAGCACCTGCCCGGTATAAGGGTTCAGCGACACCATCAGGGGCGCGCCGGCTTTGTCGGTGAAGAATACTGTGGCGGAGCGCTCGGGCCCAAAGTAGGTAGTCCAGCAGTCTTTGGCCGCAATGCCAGGGTGAACGGCCAAGGCCGCAGCCTGCAGCTGCGAGGGCAACAGTTGAGGCGCGGCCTGCGCTTCCACCTTGCGCCAAGGTTCGGTAACGTCCCGAATGTCGTCTTGGAAGGTGAAGATGGCGCCGGTGATACTCACAATGAACACCACCAGGCCCGAGACCAGCCCCAGCCAGAGGTGCACTTTGCCAACCGCTTGTCTGACGTTCATACCTAAAAGTTACGTAACAAATACTCGAAAGTGGGGGCTGATGGCCACGCACTTCCTTTTCTCTAGCGCTAGGCCTCTTCCCTTCGCCCCTGGCCTAGGAAAGAAGGCAAGCGCCAGCAAGATAGCCTAGGCCTGTCTGCTGGCGCTTGCGCGGTGGACCTTGGGCCGCGTTTAGAACTTGTAGGCCACACTGCCCACGATGCTGCGCAGCTTCTGAGCATTAATAGTGGTGTAGCCAATCCAGTAGTGCTCGTTGGTCAGGTTGTCTACCTTCACGGCCAAGCGATACTTGGGCTGGTCGTAGAAGGCGCTGGCGTTGAGCACGGTGTAGCTGGGCAGGATAAACACGCCCTGCGACTTGCTGTTGAGGATCTTGTTGTCGCTGGCATAGTTGCCGCCGAAGCCTAAGCCCAGGCCCTTGAGCAGGCCTTCAGGCTGGCGGTAGCTCGCCCATAGGTTGGCCAAGTAGGGTGAGGAAGCGGTGTTGGGCCGGCGGCCGTTTACATCTTCATTGGTGTTCACAAACTTCGAGAAGTTATAAGCAAAGCCCCCCACCAGGTTCAAGCCCGGCACTGGGTTGGCCGTAAGACTTAACTCCGTACCGCGGCTCCACTGCGTACCATCCTGGGCGCTAATGGTGCGCGTAGAGCCGTCGGGGTCAGTGAGTGTGTAGAGGGTGCGCAAGACATTCTGCACCCGGATGTCGTAGTAGCTGACCGTAGCGCTAACCCGGCCCTGCGCCGCGTCGAGCTTCACGCCTCCTTCAATCTGGTTGGCCCGCTCGGGCTTGGTCACGAACGACTGACCTTCAGCGTTTAGGTAGCTGCTGTTTTGGTTGTTGAAGCTATTCTGGTAGTTGGCAAACAGCGCCACGCGGTCTTTCACGGGCTGGAACACCACACCAAACTTCGGCGACACGGCCGTTTGCTGGTATGCCTCTACCGGCGAGTACAGAATGCCACCTTTGTTGTCGTAACGGTCTACGCGCACAGCAGCCAGCACGCTTAGCTTGTCGGTCAGGTTCAGCACATCCGAAACAAATGCGCTGTAGGTGTTGATTTTGGTAGTGACCGGGTAGCGCCCGGGTGCGGCGGCGGCATAGGTGGCATCAACGGCTGCCTTGTTGAAGGTGCGGTAGTTGAAGTAGGGAGCACGGAGCGGAGCTACGTCAATAGTGCCCCCGAAGAACTCAATGTTAGAGTCGAGGCGCAGGAAGTCTAGGCCTAGCACCACGCGGTTCCGCAGGTTGCCAATTTTAAAGTCACCGTTGAACAACTGCTGCACCTGATAGGTCTGCCGGCGGCTGTCTTGGGTTGACTGGTCGGCGCGCAGTAAGTTGTTGACACCGGGTCTGGTACCAAATCCCAGGGCAATATCAGAGACCAGGTAGAAGTACGGCCCGTTGCCCTCTGAGTAGCTACGGCTAGAGGTAAGGAAGGTAGTAGAGGTGAAGCTAGGCGAAATGCGGTAGCGCACCTGCCCAAACAGGTTGGTGCTGCGTGAGTCCTGGGTCAGGCCCGGCCCCTGGTACGACTGCCGGTAGTCCAGCGGCGCCTGGTCGGCCCGTGAGAAGCCGAAGTTATCTACCTTATCAAGGAAGTAGATGTAGATGAGCTGTTTGCCTACGTTAGTACCGCGGTACACCTCCGCGTCGAGATTGATGGTCAGGCGGTCATTGGGCTGGAACTGCAGGCTGGGCGCCACGGCTACGTTTTTCGTAAAGCCCGTGTAGCCCACATTCTGGAAGTTGTCTTCGTACGTGTAAGCCCCGTTGAGGCGGAAGGCCAGTGTTTTGGAAGCATTGAGGGGCGTGTTCACGTCCACGCTGGCCCGATGGAAGCCATAGCTGCCCGCAGCCAAGGCCACCTCGCCCCCAAACTGCTCGTAGGGTTTCTTAGTCACGCGGTTGAGCAGGCCACCGTAGGAGCTCAGGGCCGAGCCGTAGAGCGTAGCCGAAGGACCTTTAATTACTTCCAGCTTCTCGAGGTTGGCCGCATCAATGGTGCTGGTAACGCCGCCGGCCACGCCATTGCGCAACTGGCTGGACACTACAAACCCCCGCGAGGCGTAGAACGAGCCCCCGTCGCCGCTGCGGCCGGTGGGTTCCCACATCTGCTGCACGCCAGGGGCGTTGCGGGTAGCGTCGTCAACGGAAAATACGAGCTGTTCGGTGAGTAGCTCTTTGCCCACGGTGGCGTACACCTGCGGGTTTTCGAGGTTGCTGAGCGGCATTTTGCTCACATCCACGGACTGCTTCCGGACGAAGCGGTTTACGCGGGCACCGTTTACGATTACCTCCTTCAGCTGCTCGGCATTTTCAGCCAGGGTAAAGTCAAGCGTTGCAGACTGGCCGCCGCTGATGGTTACAGACTTCTCTTCAGTTTTCAGCCCTACGGCCGTCACAACTACCGTGTACTCTCCGTCGCGCACCCGCTCAATGGCATACTGGCCCTGGCTGTTGGTGATGGCGCCCTGGCCACGGCCTTTCAGCCCAATAGTTACGGATTCGGCCGGCCGACCATCGGCAGTGGTAATCGTGCCGCGAATAGACGCCGTCTGCTGGGCCATTGCGGAAAGAGAACACACTGTGAGGGTAGAAAGTAGACCGAGTTGTTGAAGAGGTGTCATGTACGCTATTATTTAGAATCATTCTAAAACGACGCAAAGTAACAGCAGGAATTCTTCCCAATGAAATTTATTTATACCTGATCTAAATAAAACTGACGAGCTAGGTGACTGCGTCAACCAAATACTGTCGCGCTTACCATCAGTATTTGCCCGGTAATTATTGCGTTTATCATAGAAAAATCATCTAAACACGCTGTTGAAATTGGGCTATTCCGGTACTGATGCACTACATTTGGGGTCGTCACTCCCCCTCAATTGTATTCTCTGTATGAAACAACTTCTTCTCGTTTTTGCCTTATTTCTAACCTCAGCCGTTGCTTTTGCACAAACGCCCACGCAAAAAGTGTACGCCGCAGTGGTTAAAAATAAGCCGGCCGACGTAGAGGCACTGCTAGCGGCCGGGGCTGATGCCAACGCTCCTGTGGAAATGATGCCGGGCTTCCCGACCACCTTCCTAATTATTGCAGCCGGTAACGGGCAGCTAGACGTAGTGAAAGCCCTAGTAAAAAACAAGGCGCAAATTGACAAAACCGACAGCTTCAATGCCACCGCTCTCATGGCTGCAGCCGCCAAGGGTAGCCTCGATGTAGTAGAGTTTCTGCTAGCCAGCGGTGCTAACCCCAAAGCCAAAGACAAGGACGGCAAAGACGTACTGGCCAACGCTAAAGAAGGCGGCAACGCCGAAGTAGTGAAGCTGATACAGGCAAAGGCTAAGTAGAGAATTAATTCTCTACGGCTAACAACGAAAAGGGCGGACATGAAGTCCGCCCTTTCGTGTGTAAGGGGTTATGCTAGGCCACTTCGCACAAGGCAACGGCCAACTTCTTCCTTTTGCTACCGGGTGGGAAAGGCAATTCAGCGCCTAGGCCACTCGGGCTGTTTCACACCTGGCCTAGCGTAGTTTGTCTTGGAAGAAAGCCAGCGTGAGGGCCCAGGCTTCGGCAGCCGCCTGCGGGTGGTAGCTGGGCCGCTCATCGCAGTGAAAACCGTGGTCGGCGTAGGAGATGAACGTATTGATGTAAGGTTTGCCAGCGGCATCTACGGCTTCAGTAACCTGGGCAATGTGCTCTTTGCTGATGTGCTTGTCTAGGCCACCCCAGAAGAATAGGTGCGGGGCGTGTAGGTCTTGGGCACGGTCTTTCAGCAAGTGAGTGCCCCCACCGTAGTACGAAACCCCGGCCGCCAGCGGCAGCACCGCATTGGCCAAAAACGACACACGCCCACCCAGGCAAAACCCAATGCTGCCAATTTTATCGGTTACGTTTCCTTGGCTCCGGAGCCAGTCGTAGCAGGCCTGCATATCGGCGGTCAGGCCTTCGGGCGTAATGGCGTTGTAATGCGGCTGGGCACTGGCAAAATCAGAGTAAGGAATTTCTAGGCCAGGTGCGGCGGTGCGGTGAAACAGCTCGGGCGCAATAACTACGTAACCCGCCTGGGCCAGCCGGTCGGCCACGTTCCGGATGTGGCCGTTTACCCCGAACGCCTCCTGCAGCAGCAGGATACCAGGGTGCGGGCCCTCCCCCGCCGGGAAAGCCGTGTACGCGTTAAACTGGGTATTGTCGGAAGCGCTGAGGGAAACCGCGTTGGGGTAGCTCATAGGGTGATGAGGAGAAGATGTGTTGGTGTGAGGAGGTGTTGGGTGGCCTAGCGGATGTTATTGCGAGCAGGCCAAACAGTGTATTTACCGAGTAGAAGCGAAGTGTTGCGGTCGAGAATGACGTAAGAATAGGCCAGTGGGCAGGGCGTTGGGATACGTCGGTGGTTTACGTGCCAAGCATAGAGAAGAACAGAATGCGTTGTCGAGGTTCTAGGCCACTTTATTTCTTCTCTCCTCTCATTTGCAGCAGCCGCACGATGAGGCCCGTCCAGCCGGTTTGGTGGTTGGCGCCGAGGCCGTGGCCATTGTCGCCGTGGAAGTACTCGTGGAAGAGCAGGTTTTCCCGGAAGTGCGGATCGGTTTGCAGCAGTTCACTTTCGCCTAGCGCGGGTCGGCGGCCGTGCTCATCCTTCAGCAGCAGCTTCGTCAGGCGGCTGGCCAGGGCCTGGGCTACTTGGTTCAGGTTAAGGAGTTGCCCCGAGCCAGTGGGATATTCTACCTTGAACTTGTCGTCGTAGTAGAAGTAAAACCGCTGCAACGACTCCACAATGAGGTAGTTAATGGGAAACCAGATGGGTCCGCGCCAGTTGCTGTTGCCGCCAAACATGCTGCTTTCGGCCTCGCCGGGCACATACTGCACCACAAAGTCGTCGTCCTCGGTGCTGAACACGTAGGGGTGCTCTAGGTGGTAGCGCGACATGGCCCGAATGCCAAACTCGGAGAGGAACTCCGTTTCATCAAGCATGCGGGTGAGCAGGCGCTTTAGGCGGGAGCGGCGCAGCAGGCTTAGCAGGTGGCGGGCACCTTTGCCGGGCTCTTCCCAGCGCGAAACCAGCTGGGCCAGATGCGGCCGGTTTTCAATTAGCCAGCGGGCCCGCTCCGTGAAGTCGGGCATGGCATCCAGCATTTCCTGATCAATTACCTCCACCGCAAACAACGGAATCAGGCCCACAATAGAGCGAACCTTGAGCTTGGTGCGTTCCTCATCGGGGGTATGGAGTACATCATAGTAGAAGCCATCTTCCTCATCCCAGAGGTTGAACAGCCCGTCGCCACCGCGGGTCATGGCATCGGCGATGTAGAGGAAGTGCTCGAAGAACTTGCCGGCTAGCTCCTGGTACACGGGGTTGGTTTTGGCCAGCTCCAGCGCCATGCGCATCATGTTCAGGGCAAACATGGCCATCCAGCTCGTACCATCCGACTGCTCAATGAAGCCGCCGGTGGGCAGCGGCGAGCTTCTATCAAACACGCCAATGTTATCCAGCCCCAAGAAACCACCCTCGAAGATGTTCCGCTCGCTCTTGTCTTTGCGGTTTACCCACCACGCAAAGTTGAGGGCCAGCTTATGGAATACAGACTCCAGGAAAACATTGTCGCCGTGGCCTTCCCGAAGCTTTTTGTCCATCTGATACACGCGCCAGGTGGCCCAGGCGTGCACGGGCGGGTTCACGTCGGAGAAGTTCCACTCGTAGGCTGGTAGCTGACCGTTGGGGTGCATGTACCAGTCGCGGGTGAGCAGACGCAGTTGGTTTTTGGCAAACTCAGCATCCACCATGGCCAGCGGAATAGCGTGAAAAGCCAAGTCCCAGGCCGCGTACCACGGATACTCCCACTTATCGGGCATGGAGATGATGTCCTCGTTGTGGAGGTGGCGCCAGTGGTGGTTGCGGCCTTTAAACCGCTCAGCAGGCGGCGTCAGCACGGCCGGGTCACCGGTCAGCCACTCGTTCACATCGTAGTAATAAAACTGCTTGCTCCAGAGCATGCCGGCAAACGCCTGCCGCTGCACATTGCGGGCGTCGGGGTCCTGCATGCCCTCGTGAATGCAGTTGTAAAACTCGTCGGCATCGTGGCGGCGGGCCGCAAAAATGTGGTCGAAGTCCAGAAACGGCTCTTCACAGCCTGGCTGGCGCAGGCGCAAGCGCACCACATGCGACTGGCCCGGCTGCAGGGTGAGGTGGTACTGAGCGGCCACCTTGGTGCCCCGCTGGTCGGGGTTGATGGCTTCGGGGTCACCCTTTACCACGTACTCATGAATCCCGTCTTTGAAGTGCCGGCCTTCGGCGGGCAGGTTGTAGAGGCGGGCCCCGTTGGTGTCGTTTTCACAAAACAGCAGCGTGGGTTTCTCATCGCAGTACAGGTGGTACTGGCCTAGCTGATGGTGCTCGGCTACTACGGTGCCGGTGGCCGTTTCGCGCAAGACGGGCCGGGCGGTATCATAGCCCCAGGCCCAGGTGTTGCGGAACCAGAGCTGAGGTAGCACCTGCACGGTGGCCACCTTGGGGCCGCGGTTATGCACCGTTATCTGAATCAGAATGTCTTCGGGGTCGGCCTTGGCGTACTCAATGTACACATCAAAGTAGCGGCTCTTGTCGAAGATGCCCGTGTCTTGCAGCTCATATTCGGGCTCCAGGCGGCTGCGCTTTTTGTTTTCGCGCAGCAGCTTGCGGTACGGGAAGGCCTGCTGCGGATACTTGTAGAGCATGCGCATGTAGGAGTGCGTGGGCGTACTATCCAGGTAATAGTACAGCTCCTTCACGTCCTCGCCGTGGTTGCCCTGGCCGTTAGTTAGCCCGAATAGGCGTTCCTTCAGCACCACATCCTTGCCATTCCAGAGGCCTAGCCCAAAGCACAGCAGCTGCCGGTCGTCGCAGATGCCGCCCAACCCCTCCTCGCCCCAGCGGTAGGCGTAGGAGCGGGCCATGTCGTGCGTAATATAATCCCAGGCGTTACCCCCGGCGCTGTAATCTTCGCGCACCGTACCCCACTGGCGTTCCGTGAGATAAGGCCCAAACTTCTTCCAGGGAGAAATGTGCGCGTTTGTTTCGGTTAGGCGTAGTTGTTCCTGCGTCATACTGAATATTGTGGCCCATGAAGTTACACTTGGCTTGCATACGAGTAGGCGCGACCAAGGCGCTGGGCACCCTCACCCCGTGGGCTAGCCGGTTGCCGCTAGGCCACTAGGCAAAGGTCCGGACATACCAATTGCTGACTGCGGTACTGCTTTTTGCGGAAAACAGTTGCTACAGTTGAGGTCGGGGCGCTAGTTACATCTGCAGCGGAGGCTACATACCGAGGGAGTGCCACCCCTGCCCCACTAGGCCACTGCCACTGGGTTGTTATTTACGTGTAGGGCTAGCATATGCCGGGTTGGCTCGTATAGCTTTGCACGGTGGGGCACTCCCACGGGCATAGCACTACGTATGAAATTACTGCTGGTAGAAGATGAGCCCAAGGTGGCATCCTTTGTAAAAAAGGGGTTCGAAAATGAAGGCTACGAGATTGAGGTGGCCTACGACGGCCGCCTAGGCCTCTCACTGGCCCAGAAACAGCCCTACGACCTGGTCATTCTCGATGTTAACCTCCCGCACATCAATGGGTTTGAGCTCTGCAAGTTGCTGAAGCAGCAGGCCCCCCAGCAACCCGTGCTGCTCCTCACGGCCATGGATAGCCTCGATGATAAGGTAACGGGCTTTGAGGCCGGCGCCGACGACTACCTCGTGAAACCGTTTGAGTTCAAGGAGCTGCTGCTACGGGCCCGGGTGCTCACCCGCCGTCACGCCGATGGAGCCGCCGTGAAGCAGTTGCTCCGCATTGCCGATCTGGAGCTGAACCTTGACTCCAAAACCGTAATGCGGGCCGGGCAGCGCATTGAGCTTACCACCAAGGAATACGCCCTGTTGGAGTATCTGCTGTTGAACCGGGGGAAGATTATTTCCCGCGTCGACATTGCCGAGAAGGTCTGGGAGCTGAATTTCGACACCAACACCAACGTCATTGATGTGTACGTGAGCTACCTGCGCAAAAAGCTCGACAAAGGCTACGATGTTAAGCTGATTCACACGGTGGTGGGCATGGGCTACGTGCTGCGAGAGGGATAACCGCCGCCGACGCCTAAGCCACTTCACTCATCTTTTCCACCTCACCGCTCATGCTCATCCGCAACAAGCTCATTCTGCGCTTTACGCTGCTGGTAGTGGGCATTCAGCTGTGCTTTTCCATTTTCATCTATTACTTCCAGGCCAGCACCCGGGAGCAACGCTTTATCAACCGTCTGGCGGGCAAGGCAGCCATGACGGCCCGCGTGCTGGTTCGCCGCGACAGCCTCAACAACCAGCTGCTACGCACGCTTCACCGCCGCGACTTGTTTACCGTACCGGGCGAGCAGATTAGCATTTATGGGGAGGGGCAGCACTTACTTTATACCAGCGCCGATGGCCTGAGCCAGAAGCTTAATTCGCGGTATTTGCCGCGCATTAAGCCGGGGCAGGCGGTGCAGTTCCAGGATGGCCCGCTGGAAACCATTGGCATGTACTACGAGCGAAATGGACGCCCATACTGGATTTTTGCCGCCGGCCACGATGACTTTGGGCACCGGCAAATGGAGAAGCTGCGCCTGATTTTACTGGCCGCCAACCTGGGGGCGCTGGTGCTGATTATTCTGGCCGGCTGGTATTTCGCCGATGAGTCGCTGAAACCTATTTCCCGCATCATTGCCCAGGTGGAGCGCATTACGGCAACGCGCCTGAGCACCCGCGTAGACGAGGGCAACGGCACCGATGAAATCGCCCAACTGGCCCGCACCTTCAACCAGATGCTAGGAGGCGTGGAGCAGGCATTCGAGTCGCAGAAGAGCTTCCTGAGCAACGCCTCTCATGAGCTACGCACCCCCTTGGCCTCGGTACTGGGCACCTTGGAAACCTCCTACGCCTACGATACCGACCTAGCCGAAGCCAAGCGCAGCATCAGCTCGGCCACGGAGGAAATCAAGAAGCTCATTGAGCTAACCAACGGCCTGCTAAGCCTGGCCAAAGTAACCGACGCCTCGTTCCGCCGCGACCTAGTGCGCCTTGATGAGTGCCTGGCGCAGGCCATTGCCTCCTGCGAGAAAAGTTACCCCGACCGAGTCATAAAGCTGCAGTTTGGCCAACTCCCTAAGGATGTTGACGACATGTTTATGGTGCGCGGCAATGCCCAGCTTATGACCACTGCCCTGCTCAACCTCCTCGATAACGCCTGCAAATACTCCCAGCACGAGGTGCAGGCCCGGCTCAGCTATCCAACCACCGACCTGCTGGAGGTGCGGGTAACGGACCAGGGCATTGGCATGGAGCCTCACGAGCTGGCCCGAATTTACGAGCCCCTGTACCGCGCCGGCACCGATACTACGGCCCCGGGCTACGGTATTGGCTTGCCCATGACGCGCAAAATAGTGCTGCTGCACGGGGGCCAGATTCAGCTTACCTCGGTAGTAGGCCAGGGTACCACCGCTACTATTCAGCTGCCTGCCGCAGTCGATGATGAGCAAGGTCTCTAACCTCTTTTAATGTCCTTCTCATTTTGTTTTAATGTGGTAGGGGGTGTTTTGCGGTATGGCTGGACTACCCATTTCCTCTTCCGCCTCCCGAAATCGGCTGCTCGTGTGGCTGTTAGTGGGCACGCTGTTGCTTTCCACGGGGCTTAACCTGTACTTACTTTTTCAGGGCCCTGATTATCCGGAGGACTACGCGCTGGATGCGCCCCTGCTCGAAACAATGGCCGAGGTAGAGCTACAACAAACCCGCCAGGCCCTGGCCGAGTGTCAGGCAGGCAGCTCTTTCGGCCCCGATAGTATGGCTCACGCCTCAGCCCCTCACAAGCACTAGCCTAGCCCCAACGCGCTGCTAGACCTGCCTGGGCGTGTGTAAACCAGGCCTTGTGGGTGTTGCTACCGTCAAATTTTCTTTCCCCCTTTAGAAGCCACTGCTAAGCGTTGGCCCTCCTTTTCTACTTATGCTTCCTCGTCAACAACACGTATTAGATGCTCTACATGCTTGCCTTATTGCCTGCGAACAACTAGCCCTCAGTGGCCTAGAAGTGCCAGAACTGCACCGGGGTGTACGCCTCAGCCGCGACTGTGCCGACCTGTGCCGCCTCACGGCCACGTTTGTAATGCGCCACGCCGAGCACACGGTGCATATTCTGCGCGAGTGCGCCGAGCTGTGCCGCTCCTGCGCCGATGAGTGCACGCAGTTCTCCCTGGAAGCTGCCCGCCACTGCACTGAAACCTGCCGCCGGGCCGAAGACGCCTGCCGCACCGCTTTTGTAGTGCCCTCGTTTGCCCCCTAGGCCTAGTCAATTCTGGCAACAGCCCACTTAGCATGTGCGGAGCGATGACGGTGCTTCATTAGTCTTACTTATTGCAGTAGGGGATAAAATTCCTCTAAGCGCTATTGCGCAACTTTTTCAAGCTAGTGGCACTCAAACACACCCTGTTGTAGTGGTAATGAGTGCCAAGGGCAGTCATTGGTGCTCATAGGCAACCAATGGTAATAGGGGTGCATCTGGGATATATCGCGTGTCTACTTTTCCTGCCCTATGCCCGTGTTTCTACGCCTCCTATGCTGCAGTGGAATAGTACTGCTGATAGCGGGGTTACCGCTGGCCGCTCAAACGGCGCACAAACAGCGCCTGCCCCTGCGCGACCAGACGCATTTATATCGCCCGAATAAGCCGACCAGCGAGTTGGCTTTCTATCTGCTGCCGGCCCGCTCACCGGTACCGCGCGGGGTACTGCTCTTGTTACCCGGCTTGGGCGGCAAAGCCCAACACGTGTTTCAGGAAACCGCCCTGGGGCAGCAGGCTTCACAGGCCGGCTTCGTGACCGTCGTGCCGACGCTGAACAACCGGCTCTACCTGGACTCCGCGGGCACCTGTTTCCTCGACGAAGTCCTGCGCCGCGTCACCCAGCAGTACCCGAGCGTAGGCGGTAACCTGTTCATCGGGGGCTTTTCCGCCGGCGGGCACGTGGCCCTAACCTATGCTGAAACCCTGGTCCGTAATACCGCCCGGCTCCCGCTACGGGTAAACGCCGTGTTTAGCGTCGACTCGCCCGTGGATTTGGCGTCCTTCTGGCAGGTTGGACAGCGACAAGCTGCGCAGAATTGTCATCCGTTGCTGGTGCAGGGAGGCCGGTCCACGATGGCTACGCTCACCCACGCCTTCGGCGGCACCCCCGACCAGAGGCCCGCCGCTTATCGCCAATATTCGGCATTTTCCAGTAGTGACCCCACGGGCGGCAATCTCGTCCTGCTCAAGTCAACGCCGGTACGCGTGTACTGTGAGCCCGACCTGAACTTCTGGCGCCAGCACTACTGCCCCACCTGGCAACTAGAAGACCTGAATGCGGCCATGCTCAAGACCATGATAGAAACCTTGCGTCGCCAAGGAAATATGAGGGCAGAATATCTGGAAACCCACGGCAAAGGTCGCATGGGCCAGCGGCCGTTCCCCCATTCGTGGTCCATTGTCGACGCCCCTGAATGCATCAGATGGCTGCAAAGCTTTGTGCAGGAGTAGCAGACAACACTGGCTTCGTCGGTCGCGCTACATGGCAGCCCTTGCACCCGATAGGCGAATTATTGCTCACGGTGCTACCGGCCGAGAATACGCAACTAAACAAGGGCAAGTAGCTGCACGCGTTGCGGGTGTTTCTCTAAATTGGTGCAGGTAGCCTCATCCGCCGTAAGCAGGAAGCAACTCCGCATGGCTCAATTGTTCTCCTGTGGTGGCTCCGGCTGGGGGCGAGTTGCGAGGCGGCTCGTCGTGGAAGGTTGGGCAAGGGCCTCCCGTAGAAAGCCCATTTTTAGATGCTCATAGAAGGAATGCGGGTCAACGAGCGAGGCCACAGCTTGGGCCATCATTCCACTGAGCAACAGCTGGAAGATAGCCGAGTGGCGGTCCGTCATTTCGAGTACCAGAATGGCGGCTGTGAATGGAGAGCGGACCACCCCCGTTAGAAAGCTTACCATGCTAACCAGAATGAGCAAGTTGCGGTCTTCTAGCGGTACGCTGCCCAGCCGGCACAACCCATCGCCGAGCACGGCCCCGGCACTAAGTGAGGTGGCAAAAATGCCACCCGCGCCGCCACCGCTGTAGCTCAGCGCCATGCCCGCGTAGCGCGCCGGAAACAGGTACCAGGGCGTTTGTCCATCATTCTGAAACAGCAGGCGGTTAATAATGGGTTTGCCCGTGCCCACGCCCTCTTGGCCTACAGTGTAGGCCAGTACCGCCAGGAGCAGTCCGCACCCCACTACCCAAGCCGCCTGCTGACCCAGGGATGTAAAGCGGCGCCGGTACGCGTTCAGCCAAAGCAGCGTTTTTGCGAAAACAGCTCCCGCTAGGCCACAAACAATAGCCACCAGAGCTACTGTAGCCAAAAACCAGCCCGCGTGCGCCGTCACTTTCGGAAACCCCAAATATAAGTACGACCCCAGCAGCGACTGTGCCGTGAGGCCCGCCACAATTACGGCCGAAAACACGGCCATCCGGAAGCGGGCCATGTGCATTTGGGTCAGTTCTTCCACCACAAACACAATTCCGCCCAGCGGGGTGTTGAAGGCCGCCGCCAGCCCGGCTGCGCCACCCGTCACGAGGGCAATTTGCCTCGACAGCTGGGGCCAGCCCGCTGGCTGCAAGCGGTTAATAGCTCGGAATATGGCCGCCGATATCTGAATGGTAGGCCCTTCGCGGCCAATTACCCCGCCTCCCAACAGCAGCGTGACGCTGCTCAATACTTTGACGAAGGCCACCCGCAAGCTCAGCAAGTAGCCCGTGCGATGGTGCTGCCCCGGGTTGGAAAGCTCAATGCCCGCCATCAGCTGCGGAATTCCGCTGCCCCTCGCGGCCGGTGCCCACCGCTGCACCACGCCCCACGACACCAGAAAGGCTAGCGGCGTCAGGCCAAAGGCGAGGAGAGGCTGCCGCTGCAGCCACCCAAAGCTTACCGCCTCAGCCCACACAAACAGCTTCTCGTACCCAACGGCCACCACGCCCGTGACAATGGAAGCAAACCAAAACGGGAAGCTTTGCAGAATCAGCCGACGGACGCGGTCGGTGTAGAGGCGCTGGAGAAAATGTTGATCGAGCCACGAAAGGGCCCTGGCATAGCGTGAAGCTTCCGGCATGCGGGAGGGAATAAAGTTGAGCTTACTGCACAAAGTACGGCTAGCAACGTGTAGAGTACGTGTACGGGGAGAAATTACAGACAGCCGGGCTTACCCTCCTTCGCCCCAAAGTATAAGCCGCCCTGCCCAGATGAATTTCACCCAAATACTATCGTACCTGGGAGTAGTAGCATAACCGTTCAGGAATCCGCTTACTGCTAGCTCACCCGCTCAGGAACAACCAGATAGCCGGCTTCTAGGCCACCTCACTGGTCGCTCCCTAGGCCTCTTATACCCTCCGCAATATGCCTCTGCGGGTGTCCAAGGGCTTTTTAATGTCTTTTAATGTTGTTCTAATTCTGTGCTAATCTCCGGGGAGCAGCTTTGTGGCATCCTGCACGAGTTCCGTGTAGGTTGATCCTCCTCGATATGCAACCGCTTCACCCCTCCCGATACCGTTTACTCGCCTGGTTTGCTCCTGCCCTGTTGGGGCTTGGCCTAGCCAGCTGCGGTACCGATACGCAAGCCAACACCGCAACCAGCACGAACGAGGGTCCTCCTACCCTGCCCGTTACGCAGCTAACTGCCCGCGACACGGTACTTCACCACGACTACGTAGCCGACATTCAGGCCGTGCGCAACGTGGAAATCAGGGCTCGGCTGGAGGGCTTTCTGGAGCAGATTTATGTGGATGAGGGCCAGGCCGTGCGCAAGGGTCAGCCGCTGTTTCGCATCAACGATACCGAGTACAAGAGCCGCCTAACCCAAGCGCAGGCCGAACTAAGCAGCGCGCAGTCGGCGGCGCGGGTGGCCAAGCTGGAAGTAGAGCGGGTGAAGCTGCTCACGGAGAAGAATATCATTTCCAAAACCGAGCTGGAGGTAGCCCAGGCCAAGTACCAAGCGGCCCTCTCGCAGATTCAGCAGGCGCGCACTGCGGTATCCAATGCCTCGCTGTACGTATCGTACACGCTGGTGCGCGCTCCCTTTGATGGTGTTATCAACCGCATTCCGCTGAAGATGGGCAGTGTAATTGAGGATGGTACCCTGCTTACTACAGTGTCCGATATCAACTCGATGTTCGCCTACTTCAACGTGTCGGAGGCGGAGTACCTGCAATACGTGAAGAATAGCGGCAAAGACTCGGCTCGCAGCACCAACGTAGCCCACCTGCTGCTCGCCGACGGCTCTACTTACCCCGTGCAGGGCAAAGTAGAAACCGTGGAAAGTCAGTTCCAGGCCAATACCGGCTCTATAGCCTTCCGGGCCCGCTTTGATAACCCCAAGAAGCTGTTGCGTCACGGTGCTTCGGGTCGCGTGCGCCTGAGCAATACCGTGGAAGACGCCGTGCTGGTGCCGCAGAAATCGGTGTTTGAGGTGCAGGACAAGAACTACGTGTACATGGTGGATGCTGCCGGCAAGGTGAAGCAGCACCCCTTCCAGCCCCAAACCCGCCTTTCCGACTTCTACGTGGTAAAAACTGGCCTTAAGAGCGGCGACAAAGTGGTATACGAAGGCGTGCAGGACCTGCGCGACGGGGCTACCATCACTCCCAAACCCGTGGAGATGGACGATTTAATTGAGGAAGCCCGGTAAGCATAATCTGATACTCTAGAGCTACAAGCTAGCTCCCCTCCTCAGATGAGGAGGGGTTGGGGGTGGTTGACCGGAGCGTTGCCCGGTAACTAGCCAACCCTAGTTCTAGCTGCTGTTCTAGGCCAGTCAACCACCCCCAGCCCCTCCTCATCTGAGGAGGGGAGCTAGTCTCTTTAAGACCTCCCCTCCAGCTCAAAAAAATATGCTTGCACTCTTCATACGCCGGCCGGTTCTCTCGCTGGTTATCTCGCTGTTTATCACGTTCCTGGGTGGCCTAGCGCTGTTTTCGCTGCCCATCACCCAGTTCCCCGACATTGTGCCGCCCTCGGTGACCGTGACGGCGCGCTACACCGGTGCCAACGCCGAGGTGTGCGCCAAGGCCGTGGCCACGCCCCTGGAACGCGCCATCAACGGCGTGCCGGGCATGACCTACATTTCGTCGGTGAGCAGCAACAGCGGCATTACGCTCATCACGGTATTCTTCCAGGTGGGCACCGACCCCGACCTGGCGGCCGTGAACGTGCAGAACCGCGTGCAAACCGTGATTGACGAGTTGCCGGAAGAAGTAATTAAGGCGGGGGTGAGCACCGAGAAAGAGGTAAACAGCATGCTGCTCTACCTCAACGTGATGAGTGAAGACCCAAAGGTGAATGAGAAGTTCATCTACAACTTCGCCGATATCAACGTGCTGCAGGAGCTCAAGCGGATTGATGGCGTAGGCTTCGCCGAAATCATGGGCCAGCGCGAGTACTCTATGCGCGTGTGGCTGCAGCCCGACCGCATGGTGGCCTACAACGTCTCGGCCGATGAGATTGTGGAAGCTATTCGGGCCCAGAACGTGGAGGCCGCCCCGGGTAAGTCGGGCGAAAGCTCGGGCCAGGATGCCCAGATGCTGCAATACGTGCTGCGCTACACCGGCAAAATGTTCGAGCCCAAGCAATACGAAAACATTGTACTGCGCGCTAACCCCGATGGCTCCGTGCTGCGTCTCAAGGACGTGGCCCAGGTAAAGTTCGACGTGCTCAGCTACGGCATGGTCTCCAAGATTGACGGCAAGCCCTCGGCGGCCATCATGCTCAAGCAGCGCCCCGGCTCCAACGCCTCCGACGTTATCAAAAACGTGAAGGAGCGCATGGCTGAGCTGAAGGGCACCTCCTTCCCGCCCGGCATGACCTACAACGTGGCCTACGACGTGTCGCGCTTCCTCGATGCCTCCATTCACGAAGTACTGCGCACCCTGGTAGAGGCCTTCCTGCTGGTGTTTGTGGTGGTGTACCTGTTCCTGCAAGACTGGCGCTCCACGCTTATTCCGGCCCTGGCCGTGCCGGTTGCACTGGTAGGCACGCTGTTTTTCATGCAGCTGCTGGGCTTCTCCATCAACCTGCTCACGCTGTTTGCGCTGGTGCTGGCCATTGGTATTGTGGTCGATAACGCCATTGTGGTGGTAGAAGCGGTGCACGCCAAAATGCACGAGAAGCACCTCTCCGCTATGGATGCTACCCTGGAAGCCATGGGCGAAATTGGGGGTGCTATTGTGGCCATCACGCTGGTAATGTCGGCGGTGTTTGTGCCGGTGTCGTTCATGGATGGCCCGGTGGGCGTGTTCTACCGCCAGTTTTCCCTCACATTGGCTATTTCCATTGTGATTTCGGGGGTGAATGCGCTTACCCTGACGCCCGCTTTGTGCGCCCTGATGCTCAAGCCAGTGGAACACTACGAGGGCAAAAAGCAAGGCCTGATGGACCGGTTCTTCGCGGGCTTTAACCGCCGCTATGAGTCGTTGGCGACGGGCTACCAGCGCCTGGTACGCATCGTAGCCAGCCGGCGCATGATTACACTGGCGCTGCTGGTGGGCTTCTGCTTGGCAACCTGGGGCGTGAATGCTATCCTGCCTTCCGGCTTCATCCCGACGGAAGACCAGGGCATGATTTACGTGAACGTGACCACGCCGCCCGGCGCCACCGTGGAGCGCACCGAGAAAGTGCTCGACGAAATTCAGAAATCGGCCTCCAAGCTGGGCCCAGTGGAATCGGTTTCCACACTGGCGGGCTATAGCCTCATGAACGAAGTGGCCGGCGCCTCTTACGGCATGGGCATGATCAACCTTAAGGCCTGGGACGACCGCAAGGAATCGGTAAATGAGCTGATTGCGCTGCTCAACGAGCAAACCAAGCACATTACTGATGCTGATATTCAGTTCTTCGCCCCGCCCACCGTGCCCGGCTTCGGTAACTCCGGCGGCTTTGAGCTGCGCCTGCTCGACCGCACCGGTCGCGGCGACCTGCAACAGACCGCCAAGGTCTCGAACCAGTTCATTACGGCCCTCACCAAAACGCCCGCGGTGGGCTCGGCCTTCACCGGCTTCGACGCCAGCTTCCCGCAGTACCTCATCCACGTAGACCAGGACCAGGCGGCCAAAAAGGGCGTGACCGTGGACCAGGCCATGAGCACCCTGCAAACCCTGATGGGCTCCTACTACGCCTCCAACTTCATCCGCTTTGGGCAGATGTATAAAGTAATGGTGCAGGCGGCCCCCGGTTACCGCACTCAGCCCGAGGACGTGCTAAAAATGTACGTGAAGAACAACCGCGGCGAGATGGTGCCCTACTCCACCTTCGTGCGCTTGGAGCGCGTGTACGGCCCCGAGCAGCTCACCCGCTACAACATGTATACCTCGGCCATGCTCAACGGCGACGCCGCCCCCGGCTTCTCCTCCGGCGACGTGATTAAGACCATTGAGGAAGTAGCGGCCAAGGAGCTGCCCCGCGGCTACAGCTACGAATGGAGCGGTATGACCCGAGAGCAAATTCTGAGCGGCAACCAGGCCATCTACGTGTTTGCGGTGGTGCTGCTGTTCGTGTACCTACTGCTGGCGGCTCAGTATGAAAGCTTCCTGCTGCCGCTGCCAGTACTGCTGAGCTTGCCCACCGGTATCTTCGGGGCCTTCCTGTTCCTGAAGCTGCTAGGCCTGGAGAACAACATCTACGCTCAGGTTTCGCTGGTAATGCTGATTGGTCTGCTGGGCAAGAACGCCATTCTGATCATTGAATTTGCGGTGCTCAAGCGCAAAGAAGGCCTCTCAGTGCTGGAGGCAGCCGTGCAGGGCGGCTATTCCCGCCTACGCCCCATCCTGATGACTTCCTTCGCCTTCATTGCCGGTCTGATTCCTTTGACCATTGCCAGCGGCGCGGGCGCTCTGGGTAACCGCTCCATCGGCACGGCCGCGGCGGGCGGTATGTTCATCGGCACCCTGTTCGGCGTGATTCTGATTCCGGGCCTCTACGTGCTGGTTTCGGGCCGTGGAAAGGCCAAGAAGAAAAAGCAGCGGGCCGAAGCAGAAAGCACCCTCGAGCCCGCCCACGCCACCGCGTAGGTAGCGGCTCTGCTTCTGCCGGAAATCATTTTGCAGCCTTAGGCTCTCGCCTCACTCGTTCCATGACCTCTTTGCCCTCCATACGTTCCATTACCTCCCGTTTTCTACCGGCCCTGACTGGCCTAGCACTGGCCACCAGCTGCCGGGTGGCTGAGCCGACCCAGCAACCCGCCGCCACGGCCATGCCGGGACGCTTCCCGACCACCGCTGCCACTACCGATTCGGCTTCGGTAGCCATGCTGCCCTGGCGGGAGTTTTTTGGGGATAAGAACTTGGTAGGCCTCATTGATACTGCCCTGCAGGCCAACCCCGACTTGCGCACGGCCATTCAGCGCATTGAAATTGCGCGCGCCAACCTACAGGTGCAGCGCGGAGCCTTGCTACCCACCGTGAATGGCGTGGCCAGTGCCGGCGTGGAGAAGTTCGGCGACTACACGCTCAACGGTATCGGTAACTACGATACCAACCTGTCGCCCAACATTGAGGGCCGGCAGCGTATTCCCAATCCCACCCCCGACTTCTTCCTGGGGCTGCGCAGTTCTTGGGAACTTGACCTGTGGGGCAAGCTTCGGCAGCGCCGTCAGGCTGCTTTCCTGCGCCTGCTGGCTACTGAGAAGGGCCGCCACTTGGTAGAAACCTCACTGGTGGCCGAGGTGGCCCGCCTATATTTCAACCTGCTAGGCCTAGATAACGAGCTGGGGGTGCTTAAGAAAAACCAACTGCTGCAGGAGCGCGCTCTGGAAATTGTGAAGATTCAGAAGCGGGCCGGCCGCGCCAACGAGCTGGCCGTGCAACAGTTCACAGCTCAGCTCCTGCGTACCCGCAGCCTAGAAGCCGAAACCCAGCAGCGCATTGTGGCCTCCGAAAATGAGCTGAACCGCCTGCTGGGCCGCTACCCCCAGCGCATTGCCCGAGGCCTGCCCATTCTGCAGCAGCCCCTTCCGGCGCAGGTGCAAGCCGGACTACCTGCCACCATGCTCCTGCGCCGCCCCGATGTGCAGCAGGCTGAGTTGGAAATGGTGGCCGCCCGCGCCGATGTGGCCGCGGCCCGCGCCGCATTTCTGCCCTCGCTCACCCTTACACCCTTCGTGGGCGTGAATGCCTACCGGGCCTCGGTGCTGTTTAACTCACCCGGCTCCCTGGCCTATGGCCTACTGGCCGGGCTAAGTGCCCCACTCATCAACCGAAATGGCCTCAAGGCTGATTACCGCCGCTCAGCTGCCGAGCAGCAAATAGCCTACAACGATTACCAGAAGGCCGTGCAAACCGGCTTCGAGGAGGTAACTACCAACCTGCGGGGCCTAGGCAACTACCAACGAGTGTTTGAGTTGCAGCAGCAGGAAGTAGAGGCCCTCAACCAGGCCGTAAGCATCTCTGATGACCTTTATAAAGCCAACTACGCTACTTACCTGGAAGTAGTCACGGCCCAGCGCAACGTACTGGATGCGGAGCTAAACCTCACGAACACACGCCGCCAGCAGTTCCTGCTGCTCATTGACCTGTACCGCGCTTTGGGCGGCGGCTGGACGGCCAGCACCGTGCCCGTCACCAAGTAAAGTGTCAGGTTTCCCTAGGCCTGTGCTCTTGCCCTGAACTGGCCCGGCGCTTACATAGCAACCCGTTTTCTGATATTCAGAAGGCGGGTTGCTCTTTTTATAGGGCATGAGCAGTTGATATGGATTAGGCTCCCGCTTCGCTCATTCCGCACAGTCAGAGGCCTGTAGCTGAAGCTCACGTTAGAATAGGCCGTCTGCTACAACACCGAACCAAGTTGGCTTGTGCCATCCATACGTAACCTACGCTGACTTTTTACACGCAATACTCATATAAATTGCTTTAATTATTAAATTATCAGAGTACCTTCAGCTGCTTCTGTCCTCCCCTTGCTAGTCTGTCATGAGATACATCAAACAATTGGACGCTATGCGAGCCATAGCCATTCTGTTTGTATTTTGTAATCATGCCTGCCCAGAAGGTTCTTTGCTCTATAAAGCATCCACAATAGTATCAGGGCCTGATATATTCTTTACAATTAGCGGGTTCTTAATCACCGCCATTCTATTTAAATACAAGAATGCTTTAACGGACAACACATTAAGCAAATCTGATATATTCAAAGACTTTTTCATAAAAAGGGTTCTAAGAATTTTCCCAGCATATTATTTAGCCATCCTGCTTACCTATTTAATTAACCAGGAAGCAGTAAACAACATTTTACCATATCTAACCTTTACTGCTAATTATTCTATATACACTTATCAGGAATGGGGGCGCTTGGCGCATTTATGGTCTATGTCGGTGGAACAGCAGTTCTACTTGTTGTGGCCTTTCGCCCTTGTGCTCACTCCGCATAAATTCCTTCCTTATATTATCTGCCTGTTTATAACCATAGGCTTGTACAGCCAGCAGGTTACTCCCTTTCCCGATTTTGCTGAAGTGCTGCCTCAAACGTGCTTTGATGCCCTGGGCCTTGGTGCATTGCTCGCCTGGGTTATCTCCTATCAACCCACTCACTTCCCTAAGGCTTACCGAGTGCTTACCGTGCTTGCCATATTGAGCGCTGCAATAATTGTGGTAAAGACAGCCGTTAAATTACCCGTGCTAACTATTATCCATCAGCGCACCCTTGTTTCACTTATAACAGTATGGCTAATCGGTTATTTTATCAAAAACATAGAGATTGAAGGAGGTAAGCTTGGCTACATTTTTAATAATAAATACTTAATAACCTTAGGCAAGGTCAGCTATGGGTTTTATCTTTTTCATCTGACTGTTCTGTTTTTTTGCTACGAAGCCCTTCAGCCGTTTAATAATAAGCTTTCTGCTCACCTGTCTATTGCAGGGACCCGCGAATTTTATGTAACTGAGAGCTTGCTCCTACTTATTGGTCTGGCGTGGGTTTCCTGGAAATACTTTGAGCTCCCTATTTATGCTTTACAGAAGCACTTGCTTCCGGCTGGCAGAAAAGCACGTAGAGCCCAGGAACGTCAGGGCATTCAGCCCTCAACGGCACTGACGGAAGTCGCTAACTAACCCTCAATTATCTAATTACTGGGCCACAGGACCAACGCATGCCTATGAAGCTAACCTTTGATTTACAAGGAATCAGACGCTAACCAGAGCTACGCGACTAGTTTCTTCGGCTACAACCGCTTGGTGAGCAGCAGCCCGCTGTAGGAGTATCCGTTGGCGTTTATTCCTTGCAGGGGAGCCAGAGAATAGCCTGCGCGCGCTGCCGATTTGTGCAATTGTGGTACCGCTACTCCAACGGTAGCCCCCACCACGTAGCCCACAATATTGTCGGAGAGGAAGTGTTTGCCCGCCTCAATGCGTGTGTAGGCCACTGCCGCCGGCATCAGGGCGGCAGCACCCCACACTAGTGGCTCGGCCCGTGAACCGGGGTTGAAGTCATGGAATACCTTGGCGGCGAAGAACGTAGCCGTAGCCGTGTGGGCAGTGTGCCCCGCAAAGAAAGAGTTTGTGGAGATTTTACTGTTGCGGGAGCCGCCTCCTTCCGTGCCGTACAAGTAAGGCCGGTAGCGCGTGACGGTACCCACGGTGGTAGTGAAAACGGCGTCGGTGGCCAGCATGGTTTGCAGGTACAGGCCTAGCACTTGCGCATAGCGGCCGCGCACATCTTCATTCAGGGCGAGCAGCCCGGGCGCTGCCACCAACGAGCCGTAGCACAGGAAGTCGCCGGCGGTTTGGGCCGATTTGCTGTAGTTGCCGGCTGAGAACCGGTCGAACCTCGGCACATCTGCCTTACGCAGGCCCGCGAGTTCAGCATCGGTCAGACCGTTTTTCTGTTGCACCAAGTAGAGGCCTAGGCCACTGGCCGCTCCTAGCCCGAGCGTGATGGGAGCATCGACGGCAAAGCGCGTGCGGTAGGGTGAGCTGGCCTTTTGTTGAGCCGTGGCCGCGGGGCTGGCAGCCAGCAACAGGGTGCCGGCTAGCAGAAGAGTAGCAGAATTCTTCATCAGAAATGCGTGGGAATGGGAGAGCCATAAAAACGGCAAACTCAACGGTAAGGTTGAAACGTCCTTTATTGGGTTGGCTAGGCCACTGCAATGCGGAGGTGTGCACCCGTAGCGGGCCCCGGGCCTGCGGCTACAAAACAAGTCTCGGGGGCCACGTAAACTCCTGTTGGCTACTTTCGTTAGTGGGCTACGCAGGCTGCCTAAAACTCGCTGCCGGAGCTTCTTTCAACTTACCCAGTGGTGCGTGCAGCCTGCTAGGCCAGGGCTTCGTCTGTTGACGCTTGCCATTCATTCAGAAAAACGTCTTACTGTTCCCCTCATGAAGAATACTCTACCTCGCCTCCTGTTGCTGCCCGCGGCCGTAGTGGGGAGTCTGTCCTTGTTTGCGCTCAAAACCGAAACTGCGGTACTGCCCGACGCCGACAACGCCGGCCTGAAGCTGCCGGCAGGGTTTGGGGCGCTGAAAGTAGCCGAAACCGGAGGCCGGGCCCGGCACATTACCGTTACGCCCCAGGGTACCATTTACGTGAAGCTCAACCGCCCAAACTCGGCTGGCAAGGGCATTTTGGTGCTGCGCGAAGCCAGCAATGGCAAGGCCACCGTAAGCAGCGGCTTCGGTAACTACGGCGGCACGGGCATCTACAGCACCCCCGAGTACCTGTACGCTTCCTCCGACCAAGAGGTATTTCGGTACAAGCTCAACAGCAAAGGAGAAGTAACGAACCCCGAGCAGCCCGAAAAGATTATCACGGGCCTCGTGAACCGCAAGCAGCACGAGAGCAAATCCATTACCTTGGATAAGGCCGGCAACATTTACGTAAACGTGGGCGCCTACTCTAACTCCTGCCAGGTGAAAGACCGCCAGAAGGGCTCTTTGGGCATTCAGAACTGTCCTGTGCTTGACTCGGCGGGCGGCATCTGGCAGTTTAAGGCCGATAAGCTCAACCAGACCTACGGTAACGGCATCCGCTACGCCACCGGCCTGCGCAACGTGGTAGGCCTCGACTGGAACGCCCAAACCAACCAGCTGTTTGTGATGCAGCACGGCCGCGACCAGCTCTACGACAACTTCCCGAGCCTTTACACGAGCAAGCAGTCGGCGGAGCTGCCGGCCGAGTGCATGTACGCGCTGAAGCGGGGCGACAATGCCGGCTGGCCTTACATCTACTACGATGGGCAGCAGCGCAAGAAAATGATGGCCCCTGAGTACGGCGGCGACGGTAAGAAGGAAGCCACTGGCAACTACCTAGAGCCCGCCGCGGCATACCCTGCCCACACTGCCCCCGATGCGCTGCTGTTTTACACGGGTACTATGTTTCCGGAGAAATACCGCAACGGCGCCTTCATTGCCTTCCATGGCTCCTGGAACCGTGCCCCCGAGCCTCAAAAGGGCTATTATGTAGTGTTTCAGCCTTTCAAAGACGGTAAACCTTCTGGCGACTGGGAAGTGTTTGCCGATAACTTCGCGGGCTCGGCGGCCAATGCCGCTGCCGGCCGCCCCGAGCACAAACCCTGTGGCCTAGCCCAAGGCCCCGATGGCTCGCTGTACGTCACCGACGACAAGCAAGGCACGATTTACCGAATTGTCTACGCTAAAAAATAACGTTCTTGATGAAGTTCCTACTTGCTGCCTTGGGCCTCCTGACCTGGAGCAGCGGCACGGCCGTGGCGCAAAAAAAGCCTGCCCCCAAAGCCAAGCCTGCCACCGCTACCATTCCGGCAGCTACCCTCACTGCGGGCAAAGCCGTGTACGTGCAAAACTGCCTGACCTGCCACCAAGCCGATGGTGGCGGCGTGGATGGCCTAAACCCGCCCCTCACCAAGACTACCTGGGTGCTCGGCGACAAAACCCGACTGGTGAAAGTGGTGCTGAACGGCCTACAGGGCGAAGACATTGATGGCGAGCCATACAACAACGTGATGCCCGCCTTCGACATTCTCACTGATCAGCAGATTGCCGACGTGCTCACGTATGTGCGTAACAGCTTCGGCAATAAAGCCAGCGCTATCAAGGCGCCCGAGGTTAAAACCATTAGAGCCACCAACAAAAAGTAAGCACGCCGTGTGCCACTATCCGAAGCCGCCTTCACGCTGAGTGGAGGCGGCTTTTTTGTCTTTGCTGCCACTTAGTATTTCACTCACAGCATTAAGATTGTATACAGCCCAACGAAGTAACTATGCTTTTATCAATATTTAATATAATTTATTTGACATATTAAGAACAATGTATATCTTCAGCTATTCCTCAAAGCCAGATAATGGCTGGCTCGCTTACCCCGGGTAAGCCCTCCGTTGCGTGCGCGCACCTGCCGCACATATGCCAGAATAGTACATCCTGAGCTTATTGGAGATGAGCGGTATAAGCCAGCACTTTGCATTATTGCTTGCCTTAGGGGCCCTCCTGAGCCTGCGGCCAGCCCCCTCTCGGCTGCCCACGCCGCCTGTTGCTGCTTCGCTGCGGCCCATTGCCCTACCCGTTGCCCAGCCCACTCGTGAAACTATCGTTCGGGTGGGGGTGATAGAGCCTATTTACACACTGCCTCTACTCACTCCCACGCATGGTTGGGCCAGGCAAGTGTTTTTCTCTGATGGCGACTATGTCCGGCGCCGGCAGATTCTGCTTAAGCTCATGTCGAATGCGGAGTACTCCAGCCAGTTCAACCGCAGCTACGTGCTGGCCCCGCGCACAGGCTTTGTTGAGCAGAAAAACGCCACCGTTGGCGGACACCTGAAGGCCGGCGCCCGAGTAGCTACCCTGCTGGATGTTTCGCAGGTGAAGGTAGTAGTAGCAGTTCCTGCCCGCACCGGACGAGCCCTGAAACTGTGCGACCAAGTGCCCGTGCGTATTGCGGAGCTGCCCGGCCGCCACTTTACGGGCGTGGTTGACTATTTACAGCGCCCAACTGCTGGGCACTCCTCCTACCTGGTCACCGTAACGGTGCGCAACCACGTTGCCCCGCTCATTCGGCCCCGCATGCACGCCCACGTCCAGCTCCCCGCCCGCCGCTTCCCGGCGCTACTGGCTAAGGACTAGGCTGGTGCCCAACTGGCCTAGCACCCCGTCAGCAAGGCGTAGCGCTCTTCTACTCATTCGTCACACTATCTCGCTTCTCGATGATGAGACTGATACTTATTGCTATTATTTCTGGGTTAGCTTGCCCCATGCTGCGGGTGCAGGCGCAAAGCACCGTGGCCAGGGTGCAGGAAACTATTAAGCCCACCCCGCCACCCTTCGCTGAGCAAACGAGCGTAGTGGTAAAGGCCAGTCAGCAATACAGCGCAGGACCCGTGAAAACCTGGCTGCTAGGCCACAACTACCGCCGTGAGTGGGAGCAGCCCGTGCGGGTACCGGTGCTCAACCTGGGTACCGCCCAGGGTGGCCTACGCCCGCTGAAGCAAGGCGGCGGCAAGCAAACCAAGTCGTTGCGGCTGCGGGCAGCTAACGGGCGGGAGTACGTGGTGCGCTCCATCGAGAAAAACACCGAGCAGGTGCTTAGCGCTGAGCTGCGCAACACTCTTGCGGCCCGCGTAGTGCAAGACCAGGTATCGGCGGCCCACCCCTACGCGGCCCTCACCATTCCGCCGCTGGCGGAAGCAGTGGGCGTTGGCCACACCAACCCCGAGCTGGTGTACGTGCCCGACGATGAGCGCCTGGGTGAGTTCCGGGCGGACTTTGCCAATACCCTGGCCATTCTGGAGGAGCGCGACCCGCAGGTACCTAGTTCCTTTACGGGCAAGGTGCTGGAGAAAAACTATAGCACTGAGCAAGCCCTGGCCCTGCTCCGCGCCGACGCCCGCAACCGTGTGGATGAGCGGGAACTGGTGCGTGCCCGCCTGTTTGATGTGCTGATTGCCGACTTCGACCGCCACGAAGACCAGTGGCGCTGGATGGCCTACACCCAGCCCGAGGGTGGCCTGCTGCTGCGCGCCGTACCCCGCGACCGTGACCAGGCATTCTTCGTCAACCAAGGAGTGCTGCCCAATATTGCCAGCCGCAACTGGGCCGTGCCTGCCGTGCAGGGGTTTGATGGCACCATGCGCAACGTGAACACCTTCATGTTTAGCGCCCGCTACTTCGACCGCTCTTTCCTGACGCAAGCCACTCTCGACGACTGGGTGAAGGTAGCCCAGGACATGCAGGCCCGCCTGACCGACGAGGTGCTGACCGCCGCCATCCACCGCCTGCCCGACTCAGTCTACCAATTTTCCGGCCCCGCCATTATTGCCAAGCTACAGTCGAACCGCGCGGCGCTGCCCGCCTACGCCGAGCAGTACTACCGCTTCCTGGCCCGGCAGGTAGATGTAACTGGCAGCGACCAAGCGGAATATTTCCAGATTGTGCGCCTCGATGACCAGCATACCCGAGTACGGATGTATGCCCTAACAGCCACTGGTGAGCCCGCCGCCACGCCGCTCTACAACCGCACTTTCCTGACTTCTGAAACCGATGAGGTGCGCCTGTACGGCTATGGTGGCAACGACCGCATGGATGTCAACGGCACCGCTCAGGAGGGCATTATGGTGCGCCTGATTGGGGGTGAGGGTAACGACGTGCTCGTGGATAAGTCAAGGGTGGCGGGGGCCCGCCGCTACACGGTGGTGTACGACACGCCCACCGGCAACGAGTTGGCCCTGGGCCCGGAGAGTCGCAACCGCACCTCCTCCGACTCCTTGGTAAATCAGCATAACCGGCAGGCCTACCGCTACCCGTACGTGGGGCCGTTGCTGCCCCTGGCCTTCAACCCCGACGATGGTCTGTTCATAGGCCTAGGTGTAGAATTCCGTACGCCGGGGTTTCGGCGGGTGCCGTGGGCCTCGGTGCACCGCCTGCAGGCCAACGTGGCGCTGGGCACCGCCGCGTACAGCTTCCGCTACACCGGCGAGCTAAACCACGTGGTGGGAAACCTCGATCTACTCCTGCGTGCCGATCTGCAGGCCCCGAACTACGTGCGCAACTTCTTCGGCTACGGCAACGAGAGCGAGTATGAGCAGAGCCGGGGCATTGGCTACTACCGGGTACGGTACAACAATGTGGTGCTGCAGGCTTTGGCGCGGCGCCGCCTGGGTTTGCACAACCAGTTGTATGCTGGGCCAGTCTACCAACGCGTGCGCGTGAAACACTCGCCCGGTCGCTTTATTGATCAGGTAGAAGATGAGTTGGAAGGCGTAGCGCCCTTGTTTGAGCCTCGCCACTTCGCCGGCTTGCGCCTAGGCCACACCTTCGATACGCGCAACAACGACTGGCGCCCTACCAAGGGCGTGCTCTGGCGCACCGAGTACACCAACCTGCGCGCCGTAAATGCCCGGGCTCGCACCGTCTCGCAGCTTATCTCCGAAGCCTCAGGTTACTGGACGCCTGCCGCCACCCCCGGCCTCACGCTAGCGGGCCGGGTAGGCGGCGTGCTCAACTTCAGCAACTTCGAGTTTTACCAAGCCGCCACGCTGGGCGGCCTCTCCAACCTGCGCGGCTACCGGCGCACCCGTTTCGCGGGCGAAAACAGCCTGTACAACAACCTGGAATTTCGGCTCTACGTCGGCACCCTCAACACGCTGCTAGTGAGCACCAAAGTGGGGCTAGTGGGCTTCCATGATATCGGCCGGGTGTGGATTGACAACGAGCACTCCGACACCTGGCACACGGGCTACGGGGGCGGCCTCTGGCTTGAGCCCTTCCGGCGAGTAGTACTGATGGCTACCTACAATATGTCGCGCGAGGATAGGCTACCCGTGGCCCGGTTGGGCTTTCAGTTTTGACGAGGACTTGCGCAACCAAGTGTGGCCTTGCCCCGAACACAACAGCACGTCATCCTGACAAAAGGAAGGATCTTCTAACGCTAAAACGGGCTCCTAGGCCAGTCGTTCAAACGTGAAAAGATCCTTCCTTTTGTCAGGATGAGTGCGGGTTTATGCCAGTTGATGCGCTAGGCCTATCAACCTCTACCCTACCACGAAGGTGCGCATGCTCATGCCCCCGAAGCTTACTTCCTCGAAGGCGTGACGGATATCGTCGTCAGCTTCGGCGAGGGCTAGGCTGTAGAGCATGGGAATGTAATGGTCGGGGGTAGGCACGGAGAGCGGGCCGCTGGCACCGGCTTGCTGATAGTGCGCCAGCGCGTGCAGGTCGCGCTGATTGATTTTGGCTTTGGCCCACTCATCAAACTCCACGGCCCAGGCGTGAGGGCTCGCATCGTTTTGCATGAAGTTGGGCATGCTCTGGCGCAGGTTGTGCACAATGTTGCCGCTGCCCAGAATCAGCACGCCACGGCGGCGCAGAAACTGCAGCTGCTTCGAGAGCTCGGCGTGGTACGCGAGGGGCTTGTAGTAGTTGATGCTCAGCTGGAATACTGGGATATCAGCCTCGGGGAAGATGTGGTGCAGCACCGTCCAAGTGCCGTGGTCGAGGCCCCACTCGTCACTGGGGTGCGCATCGGGCAGGGCGGCTAGCACCTCTTGGGCCACATCGGGGGCACCGGGCGCGGGATACTGCATGTCAAACAACTCCTGCGGAAAGCCCCCGAAGTCGTGGATGGTTTCGGGCCGCTCATTTACGGCCACAAAGGTGCCCCGCGTGAGCCAGTGCGCCGATACTACCAGCACCGCCCGTGGCGGCTGCAGATTCCGAATGTCCTGGCCTAGCTGGTGCAGGGTTTGGGTGAAGGGGTTATCGGCCAGCGCATTCATGGGCGAGCCGTGGCCTACGAAGAGCACAGGCATCTTGGCGGTTTGCTGGAAGCCGCTGGCGGTTTTATGGAGGTCTTGCAGGGAGTTCATAGCAGTAGCAAAAGGCAGCACCGCCAAGGCATTAAGGAAGACTTAACGGTGCATCTGGTCCTTGATTTCTATAGAACAAAAATACCCCGCTTAGAGTGACGAGGCCTTGATGTAGGATAAGAAATAGAGGCGAAGCAATGAGTGAAGCTATATTGCGGTTTATACTTCTCAGCGAATATTATCGTCTCGACACACAGCATCAATGGCAATTGTCAAAGTACTAGTAGGTCATGAGTTTTATCTATATATGAATGGCAGGCTCATTTACAAAAAGTGGCTTAAGCAACGCTATTCCAAAGTGTTTGATGTGATGGCGTATGATAAATTCACCTTGGTGAGCATCACCGATAAGGGTATTACCAAGCGTCCTTTATAATTATTATTCCTATCCACCATGCAACTCCTAGTAGCCGACTTAGCCGACATTGACGGTGTCTTAACCCTTCACCGGAAGTACCAGATTGATACGATCCAGGAGGGAGATAAAAAGGACGGCTTTGTTACCACCTCCTTTACCCGAGAGCAGCTAACCAAGCTAATTCAGGAAGAGCAGGGCTTATTCATTGCTAAACACGAGGGCGCGGTAGTGGCCTACGTGATGTCGGCGTCATGGCAGTTTTGGGCGGCGTGGCCAATTTTCGCCCGCATGATAGCCGACCTGCCCCAGCTAGAGTACGCGGGTCACCAATTGAGCACGGAGAACTCCTACCAATACGGCCCGGTGTGCGTGGATAAGGCGTACCGGGGCAGCGGCTTGCTGGAGCGGATATTTGATTTCGCCCGCGAGAAAATGGCCGACCGGTACCCCGTACTGGTCACGTTTATTAACCAGATCAACACCCGCTCTTACGCGGCTCACACTCAAAAGCTAGGCCTAGAGGTCATTGCCGAGTTTGACTTCAACAACAACCACTACCTCGAACTGGCCTACGACACATCAAAAAGCCTGCGCTTGCCCTAATGTATGAGTAGGACGCACTACGTAAGACCGGCCACACTGGCCTAGAAGTGTGTACCCACGAAGGCAGCGGAACCGCTAGCCCGCCATGCTTTGACCAGCTCAACATGACGGGCTATATTTTCCTTAGGCTCTGATGTGGACACTTAGCTTAGCCTATAACCTCAAGGCCTTTATCGATTTCCTCACCCCACAGCAGGGCGCTGAGACGACTTCCGCACTTTAATGGTGGCATCGAGCACCAGATGATGATGCTCCCGAGGTTGCTCATTGCGGAGCTGCTGAATTTCGCGCAGCAGCAGGTCACTGGCCCGCCGACCGATATCGTAGCCGGGCTGGGCTACCGAGCTAACACTGGGCTCTACTAGCTGGCACACGGCCCAGTCGCTGAAGCCAATTACGGCCATATCCTGGGGCACCCGCCAGCCGGCTTCGCGCAGGGCCGTCATGGCGCCAATAGCCACTGAATCGGTGACGGAAAACAGCGCATCGGGCGGTTCAGGCAGCGCCATAAACTGCTGAGCAAAGGCGGCCCCCTCGGCGTGCGTAACGGCATGGCATTCGGCTACATATTCGGCCCGGAACGGCAGGTCATAGGCAGCCAGGGCGGCACGGTAACCAGCATACCGCTGGCGAGTATTCTCGGGGTGAGGCGGCCCTTTTATGTGCGCCACCCGGGTGTAGCCCTGCTCCAGCAAGTGCGTAACAGCATCGTAAGCCCCCTGGAAATCGTTGGTGACTACCGTGCTGGCATCTAGGCCAGTGCTGATTTTATCGAACAGCACAACCGGCAGATCATACTCCTGGAGGGCGCGCAGGTGGCCTACATCTACAGTTTCATTGGAGAGACACACCAGCAGCCCATCAACGCCAGTAGCCAGCAGCATCTGCGTGACCATGATTTCCTTTTCGTAGCTCTCATTGCTCTGGCTCAGCAGCACATGGTACCCCTGTGCTTCCACTACGTCAATTATTCCACTGATAACATCGGAGAAGAACGGGTGCACAATGTCGGGCACCACTACGCCCACTACTTTATAAGCCTTCTGGCGCAGCTTCACGGCTAACGGGTGCGGCGAATAGTGTAAACGCTCAGCCGTAGCCAGCACGGTTTGCTTCGTAGTGGGGCTGATATCGGGGTAGTTTTTCAGGGCCCGCGATACGGTAGCCACGGTTACGCCCAGGGTCTGGGCAATGTCGCGTAGAGTAGCTCTTTTCATGTGGGAATTGTAGGAAGGGACAAGTGCGGAGCGGATCAGGTAAGAACACAAGCCTGTGTTCTCAAACCAGTCAGGATGCTGAATAAGCAGTTACCGACGATAATCAATCAAAATTTCTACTGCCTCTCAAAAAAATATCACTGTTCCGAAATCGGTTACGGTACCGATTTCGGTTTAAAGTACGAACTTTTCGGGAGCTTATACTCTGGTTTTGTTGATGTTAAAGCTGCACATTGAGTCAGAATAGCAGTTTTATTCCCACCAAAACCCCACTCTATTATGTCATCAACTGTACAGATTAGGGCAAGCCTCCTGGTCGCGTGTCTGGCCTTGACCGGTACCGCACTGGGGCAGGGTATCGTCCGAGGCACCGTGGCAGAGGCGAACGGAACCCCCGTAGTAGGCGCTACCGTCCTGATAAAGGGCACTACCACGGCGGCTCCTACTGATGCCACTGGCAAATTTGAGCTCAGAATTGCTCCGGGCACGTATGACTTCGTTGTCTCGTCGGTAGGCTATAAAGCCCAGACGCGCGCCGTCACCGTTGGCTCTTCACCGGTAACCCTGGACATTACCCTGGCTGAGGACTCTCAGGCCCTGAGCGAGGTAGTGGTAACGGGCTACGGCACTGCACGCAAGCAGGACGTAACCGGGGCCGTGGCAGTCGTCGGGGAGAAGGAATTTAACCGGGGCACCTTCACCTCGCCCGATCAGCTGATTCAGGGCCGGGTATCGGGGGTGCAGGTGGGCAACAACAGCGGTCAGCCCGGCGGTCCGGCCACCGTCCGCATCCGGGGCAACTCGGCCGTGACGGGCACCGGCCAGCCCCTGTACGTGGTAGATGGCGTGCCCCTTGATGGACGCACGGCTCGCCCTGGCCTAGTGGCCTCGGCCGATGTGGGAACCGGTGCCGACAGCAACCCGCTCAACTTCCTCAACCCCGATGATATTGAGTCGCTGACGGTGTTGAAAGACGCCTCCGCTACTGCCATCTATGGTTCTCGGGCGGCCTACGGCGTCGTGCTGATTACCACTAAGAAAGGCAAATCGGGGGCTCCTATCCTGAACGTGGGCGTATCTGGGGGCTTCTCTACGTTGCTACGCCGACCCGAATTTCTGGATGCCGGCCAGTACCGGCAGGCCATTTCCTACTACGGCGCGCCGGCCACCAACGACAAGGGCGGCGACGTAGACGCGCTCAAGGAAATCTTGCGCACCGGCTACCTGCAAAACTACAACGTGGCCATGAGCGGCGGCGGCGAAACCGGCCGCTACCGCCTTTCCCTGGGCTACCTCGACCAGGATGGCATTGTGCGCAAAACCGGCTTTAAGAAGTATAGCGCCAACCTTTCCACCAACCTGCAGTTTCTGGAAAGCAAGAAACTGGGCATGGACATAAATATTGCCACGAGCCAGTTCCGCGAAGAGCTAGCCAACATTACCACAGACGCCGGCTTCCGGGGCAGCCTGATCGGACAGGCCCTGCAGTGGAATCCCACCCAGCCGTTGCGCAACGCCGATGGCTCGCTCTTTATCCAGTCGGGCGACGTGGTGAACCCGTTGGCGGCCCAAGAGCTCTACAACGACCGGTCTCGGGTGAATACTGTGCTGGCCAGCATTGCGCCTTCATTTAAGTTTACCAGCTGGCTCGAATACCGGATGCTGCTGGGCATAAACTACAACAGTGGCGAGCGGCGCACTTCCATCGACCAGCGGCTGATCAACTACCCCGGCATCGAAAATCAGGGGTTTGCCAGCATCAGCAACAACGAGCTCACCACTCAACAAATAGCCCACACGCTCAGCTTCAATAAGCCTATAGCTACCAACCTGAACCTGAACGCGGTAGTAGGCTATGAGTACACCAAGTTTGCCAACCGGGGCTCTAACATCAACGCCTTTGGTAACCCCGCTACGGGCGGCTTTGGAAACTTCGGCCTCGACTACACCGACTATATCCAAACTTCGGCCACCGGCTCCCGCAATATCTCGTCGTTCAATGATCCAACGTCGGAGCTGCAATCGTTATTTGGGCGCGCCATTTTCAACTTCAAGGACCGCTACATAGTAACCGGTACACTCCGCCGCGATGCTAGCAGCAAGTTCGGTCGTAACAACCGGGCGGGCTACTTTCCATCGTTCGCCGTGGCCTGGGACCTCAGCCAGGAATCCTTCTTCCCGGCGGAGCGGCTTTCCCAGCTTAAGCTGCGGGCGGGCTACGGGCTCACCGGAAACCAGGAGTTTCCGGCGGGTGCTGCCCAGGACCGCTTTGAGGTGCGCGACAACGGTGCCCAGATTCCGCTCAACAGCCGCAACGTGAACTTGAAGTGGCAGTCAGACCGTCAGTTCAACGTCGGAATCGATGTAGGAGTGCTCGACAATCGTTTCACTTTCACGGCCGACTACTTCAATAAAACCACTACCGACATCCTATTCCCAACTGTGCCCGGGCAGCCTGCCCCGCAGGTGCAGGCCATTTTCTGGGACAACCTCGATGGCAAAATAATTAACAAAGGCGTAGAGCTGGCCCTAGGCACCGTTCTGGTGAGAGGCGAGAAAACGGAAGTAGGCTTCAATGCCAACGCTACCTTTATCCGCAATGAAGTAAAGGATCTGGTTGGGGCCGACATTATTACCGGAGCCATCAACGGACAGGGTCTGTCGGGGTCTACCTCCCAGCTTATCCGCAACGGGTACCCTATCAACGCCTTCTTCCTGCCTCGCTACAATGGCCTCAACGAGCAGGGCTTGTCTAATCCGGTAGACCTGGCCAACCCGGTGTATGCGGGCAGCCCAAACCCACGCACGCTGCTAGGCCTAAGCGCCAATGCTCGCTACGGCAAACTATCCTTGGTAGCCAATATGACCGGCGTATTCGGCCAGTACATTTACAACAACACGCTGAACGCAGTGGGCAACGTGGGTCAGATTGGAGCCGGAAAAAACATTGCTCTATCCACGTTTGAGAACCCAATTAAAGAGGCACTCGGTAACCCAGCCGCAGCCACCACACGCTACCTGGAAAAGGGCAACTACCTGAAAATGTCGAACCTCACCCTGGCCTATAGCTTTGGCGATGTGGGCAGCTTCGTGAAGGGTGCCCGGATTTACGCCACGGGGCAGAATCTGTTCGTGATTACCAAGTATGATGGGTTTGACCCGGAAATCAACACTGTAAAGCGTGGAGCCAACCAAGTGCCTTCCGTTGGCATTGACTACCTGCCCTACCCCAGCGCCCGCACCTTCACCTTTGGCGTCAACTTCTCTCTGTAGCCTCTAACTCATTCCCACCATGAACTACACTAAGATTGTTTGCGCGGCCGGCGCCCTGGCGTTGCTTCAGATGGCCAGCAGCTGCGAGCTTGATGAAACCCTGCAAGGACAGTTGTCGCTTAATCAGATTCCGAAAGGCGACCCAGCGGCCCTACTGCAGGGGGTGTACAATGCCCAACGCGACCCCATTCAGGGCCATGTGAGCGTCTTTGCCCTACAAGAAGTTTCTACTGATTCTCGGATTATGCCCACCCGCGGGCCAGACTGGGACGACAACGGCAAGTGGCGCGCCCTTTACAACCACACCTGGGACCCCAACAACGAGCGGGTGCGCGATACCTTCAACCAACTGGAGGGTATCATTTTCGCCTCTACCGATCTGCTGCGCTTCGACCCTTCGGTGCAGCAGCAGGCCGAATCTCGGTTTCTGCGGGCCTGGGCTACCTTCCTGCTGCTCGACCTCTACGACCAGGTATTGTACCGGGAGCCAGGCGGAGCGCTAAACGAGTTGGCTAAGGTGCGCAAGGGTAGCGAGGCGCTCGACTTCATTGTGAGTGAGCTGAATGCCATTCAGAAAGATCTGCCCGATGGTCCCGCTGGACGAGCCAATAAGGATGCCGCCCGGGTGTTGCTCATGAAGTGCTACCTAAACCGGGGCGTATACGCCAACCGCCAGGCGCCCACGTTTGCTCCGGCCGACATGAACCAGGTGATTACGCTGGCCGACCAGATCATCAACAGCAACAAATACTCCTTCACGCCCAACTACTTCGACAACTTCGCGCCCAATAACACGGCGATAGGCCTAGAGAACATTTTTACGCAGCCAAACACTTTCGGCAACGCCGGCCCTACCCGCGACTTGTGGAAGTTTGTGTCGCACTACAATATGCGGCCCGTGGATGGCTACAACGGCCCCGCCGTACCGGCCTCGCTCTACGACTTATTCGAGGCCAATGATAAGCGCCGCGGACAAGTGTATGATATTCCCGGCGGCCCTGCAAACCCCGGTCGGCGCATCAATGTGGGCTTCCTGATAGGGCAGCAATACAACCTTATTACGGATGCGCCACTTACTACGCGGGGTGGAGCACCGCTGGTGTTCACCAAAGACATCAACCTTTCTGAAACTGGTCCTGACCTGGAGGCTAAAGGTATCCGGCCCATCAAGTACCCCGTGGATTACGTGAGCGAAGGCAAAGGCGGCAACGGCTGCGAAAACGACCACGTGACCTTCCGCCTAGCCGACGTGCTGCTGATGAAAGCCGAAGCCATTTTGCGGGGCGGCACGGCTACCAGCGCGGGCAGCTACGGCTCTACGGCGCTGGCCATCGTCAACTCACTGCGCACCCACCCCTCGCGCGGAGCCAGCGCTCTGCCTTCCCTTAACCTCGACATTCTGCTGGATGAGCGGGGCCGGGAGCTGTACAGTGAGTCGTGGCGGCGGAATGATATGATCCGGTTTGGCAAGTTCCTGGCGGCCCGCAAAGACAAGCCCCAGAGCGACCCAAAATACCTGATCTACCCCATTCCCAAGTCTCAGGCAGATGTAAATTCCAACATCACGCAGAACCCGGGGTACTAGCACACTGTCATTTCCGCTACTGCATCAACAGGCCGTTGGTTGCTGCTACTGAAGTAGTGGCCAACGGCCTGTATGTAGGCCACTGTTCCTAATCTAGCATGAAAACCCTGGCTACCATACTTTGCGCGGCACTGCTTATGTGTGCTGGCAGCGGGCAAGCCCAGCAAGCGCCACTACCAGCAAAAGCTAACCCCACTTGGTGGAAAGAGGCGGTAGTGTACCAAGTGTACCCGCGCAGCTTTCAGGATAGCAATGGCGATGGAGTGGGTGACTTGCGCGGTATCATTTCCCGCCTCGATTATATCAAAAGCCTGGGTGTGGACGTGGTGTGGCTGAACCCCATTTATGCGTCTCCCAACGACGACAACGGCTACGACATTTCTGACTACCGGGCCATTATGCCCGAGTTCGGGACTATGCAAGACTTCGATGCCCTGCTTCGGGGTATGCACCAGCGCGGTGTCAAGCTGGTGATGGATATGGTGGTGAACCACAGCAGCGACGAGCATGAGTGGTTCCGGCAGGCCCGCAGCTCGCGCAACAATCCTTACCGCAACTACTACCACTGGTGGCCCGCCGAAAAAGGCAAGCCAACGCCGCGCTACAGCTTCTTCGACGTGAACAGCGACGCCTGGAAGTACGACTCGCTCACCAATGCCTACTACCTCCACTACTTCTCGCGCAAGCAGCCTGACCTGAACTGGGAAAACCCCAAGTTGCGCCAGGAGGTGTACAGCATGATGCGCTTCTGGCTGGATAAAGGGGTAGATGGCCTACGTATGGATGCGTTTCAGTACGTGGCCAAGGACACGACTTTCCCGGCTTTTCCGGCCGGTTACGAGAAGAATATCATCAAGTACTACGGCGGTGGCCCGCACCTGCACGACTACCTACAGGAAATGAACCGCGAGGTGTTCAGCAAGTACAACCTGATGACCGTGGCCGAGGGCGCCGGCACCGGCCCCACGGATGCCATGTTATTCGTGGACCCGGCTCGCAAGGAGCTAGACATGGCCTACCACTTCGAGGGCATGGACTTGGGCAACGGTCCGGAAGGCTATAAACTCACGGACTTCAAGCGCGTGTACACCCGCTGGGACAGCGCTTTCGCTCAGAAAGGGTGGCTGGCTATTTTCCTGGCCAACCACGATGTTCCCCGTATGGTGAGCAAGTTCGGCGACGACCGGCCGGCGTTTCGAGCGGCCTCTTCGAAGCTGCTGACCACCTTTATTCTCACGATGCGCGGCACGCCCTATTACTTCAACGGCGACGAACTGGGCATGACCAACATCCGCTTCGATCGGATTGAGGACTATCGCGACGTGGCAACGCTGAACGGCTACCAGCAGGTGAAGAACCAGGGCGGCAACCTGGCGGCTTTTATGGCTGCGGCCAAGCGCACAGCCCGCGACAACTGCCGCACGCCCTTCCAGTGGGATGCTACCGCCAACGCAGGCTTCACTACGGGCAGGCCCTGGCTGAAAGTTAACCACAACTACGTTACCCTCAATCGGGCGGCTCAGGAGAAAGACGCAAATTCTGTTCTCAATTACTTCCGGAAAGCCACGGCTATGCGTCGGCAGCACCAAGTACTGGTGTACGGGCAGTATCAGCTGCTCGACGCAGATAACCCGCACATCTATGCCTACACCCGCACGTTGGGCAAGGAGAAAGTGCTGATAGTGCTCAACTTCACTTCCGACCAGCGGCGCTGGGCTGTGCCTACCGGCTTGAAAATCGGCGCTGCGCCCTGGCTCAATAATTATCCTAGTTTCACGGCGGCTCCTACCCTGGCGCTCCAGCCGTGGCAAGCCGTGGTGGTACCACTCAAGTAGCAACGCCTCTTCACACTCGTCTCGGTGCCAGAACAACTGGCCTAGCGCAGGCGCAACGCCCTCCGTACTGATCATACGCAACTATATACCCTCCTGAACTGCCTCTGTCTCTCCCTGCCTCCACCCAATTTTCCCGGCATGCTTCCCACCCGTTTTCTGCTTTTCTGCACGCTTTTCCTGCTGGCAACATTTGCCCGCGCCCAACCGGCTGCACCCGACCCTTGGCGTTTGTCGGCCACCCAATTTGACCCCAAGAACTACTACGGTGTGACGGTGGCCAACGGAATGCTGGGCATTGTATCGTCGGCGGAGCCGTTTCAGGTGAAGAGCGTGGTGCTGGCCGGGGCCTACGACCAATATGGGCGGGGCCGGGTGAGCAACTTTCTCAACAGCTTCAACCTGCTGAACATGTACCTGGAAGTGGATGGCCGACGCCTTTCGGGCAAGGATGCCAGCAACTTCCGCCAGGAGCTAGACATGCAGCGGGCCAGCTTCACCACCACGTTTGACTACCAGGACAAGGCCACCATCAGCTACACCTATTACGCGCTGCGCCATTTGCCCTTTACAGCCTTGCTAGATGTATCCATCACGGCCAAGAAAGACCTGAACCTGACGGCCGCCAGCGTGCTAGAAGCGCCCGATGCCTTGCGCGACGCGCAGAATTACTACAACGAGATTGACCGGCCCCACGTCACGCTTAGCTTGCTCACGTCTTCGGCCCGCAGCCCTACTGGCAAGATGCAGCTGTGCGCTTCCAACACGTTTTTGTTTGGGGAAGCGCACGGCCAGGAGCCCAACGTGATTCATGAAATGTGGGACAACAACATGCACCTGATGAAGTTCGGGAAGCAGTTGAAAGCGGGCCAAACATACTCCTACGCCCTGGCCGGCTCGTCCATCACCTCCAGCCACCACCCCGACCCGCTTAATGAGGCCGAGCGCCTTACCATTTTCGCCCGCCTCGAAGGCAAGGACCGGCTACTGGCCTACCACACCAAAGCCTGGCAGGAACTCTGGAAAAGCGACATTCAGATTGAGGGCGACGCCCAGGCGCAGCAGGACGTGCACAGCATGCTGTACCACCTGTACAGCTTCTCTAGAGCCGGCACCGAGTTTTCGCCCTCGCCCATGGGCCTCTCGGGGCTGGGCTACAACGGGCACGTGTTCTGGGATACGGATGTGTGGATGTTTCCGGCCCTGCTGGTGCTACACCCCGATATTGCCAAGTCGCTGATTGAGTACCGCTTTCAGCGTCTGGAACCGGCTCGCCGTAATGCCTTTGCCCACGGCTACCAGGGTGCCCAGTACCCCTGGGAAAGTGCCGATACGGGAGTGGAAGAAACGCCGGTTTGGGCGCTGAGCGGGCCCTTCGAGCACCATATTTCGGCCTGCGTAGCCCTGGCAGCCTGGCAGTATTACTGCGTGACCCAAGACAAGGAGTGGCTGCGCGAGAAGGGCTACCCCATTTTATCCGCCACCGCCGATTTTTGGGCCAGCCGCGTGGAGCGCAACGGCCTCAGTCACTACGACATCAAGAACGTGGTGGCGGCTGATGAGTGGGCCGAAAACGTGGACAACAATGCCTTCACCAATGCCGCTGCCCAGGTAAACCTGCGCAATGCCGCCGCGGCCGCCAAGCTGCTCGGCCTCAAGGCCAACCCCGACTGGCTGCACGTGGCCCAGAACATCCCGATTCTAAAATTGCCCGATGGCACCACCCAAGAACATGCCACCTATAAGGGTGAGGGTATCAAGCAGGGCGACGTGAACCTGCTGGCCTACCCGCTGGGCGTCATCACCGACCCCGCCCAGATTCGGAAAGACCTGGCCTACTACGAAACCCGGGTGCCCACCGAGGGCACGCCCGCCATGACCCAGGCCATCTTCGCGCTGCTTTATTCCCGCCTAGGTAACGCCGAAAAGGCCCAGCACTTCTTCCAGGATGCCTACGTGCCCAATCTACTGCCGCCCTTCCGCGTTATTGCCGAAACCAAAGGTGGCACCAACCCCTACTTTGCTACTGGCGCGGGTGGCGTGCTGCAGGCCGTCATGATGGGCTTTGGTGGCCTGGAAATTACCCCTAGTGGCCTAGCCCAACGCAAAAGCACCTTGCCCACCGGCTGGAAATCGGTGCGCATCACGGGCGCCGGCCCGCAACGAAAAACCTATTCCGTGACGCGGTAACCGCCATGTTGAGCGGAAGATAGATACCAGAATCAGCTTCTAGGCCAGTGGCCCTGCTTTCGGGTTTTCGTGCTGAATGACTTTTAAATACGCCTCAGCGCCGGCCTTGGCCGGCGGCTGATGGCGGGGGTGGCAGAACGCCTCGTGGGAAGGGCCGACTGCCCGTCGCTCGCTGCATGGCGAGCGGCGTTTCCCTCCGCAGTTCTGCTCCTACTGTCCTCCCTGTTCCCCACCCAACTCTTATGGCCCTTACTTCTACCACGATTTCCTCTGAGTCGGCGACGGGGCTGGCTTCGCTGCCCAAGCCGCGGCTAGCCTTCTGGCAGATTCTGAACATGAACCTGGGCTTCTTCGGCATCCAATACAGCTTTGGCCTGCAGCAGACCAATATGAGCCCCATCTACTCCTACCTGGGGGCCAACCCAGATATGCTGCCGTTTCTGTGGCTGGCGGGGCCCATGACGGGGCTGTTGGTGCAGCCAGTAGTGGGCGCGCTCAGCGACAAAACCCTCAGCCGGTGGGGCCGCCGCACACCCTACTTTCTAGTGGGGGCGGTGCTGTGCAGTATCTGTCTGCTGGCCATGCCCTTTAGCCGGGCCCTCTGGATGGCGGCCGGCTTGCTCTGGATTCTGGACGCGGCCAACAACATCACCATGGAGCCCTACCGCGCTTTCGTGAGTGACAAGCTGCCCGCGCCTCAGCATAGCGTCGGGTTCCTGACGCAAAGCTTTTTCACGGGCCTGGGCATTACGCTGGCCAACTTCACGCCCTCGGTGCTGGTGTATTTAGGGCTGGTAAGCGGTACGGCTCGCAGTGAGAACAACATTCCGCACACTACCTACGCTGCCTTTCTGATTGGGGCCGCCGTGAGTATCGGGGCAATTTTGTATTCGGTGTTCACCACCAAAGAGCACCCGCTGAGCGAGCAGGAAGTAGCCGCCATTCGGGCTCAGCCCAAGGGCTTAGGCCACACGCTGCAAGAAATTGGCAGCGCCATCAGGGAGATGCCGCTCACCATGCGCCGCATGGCCCCCATGATGCTGTGCACCTGGTACGCCATGTTTTGCTACTGGCAGTACATCACCCTCAGCTTAGCCAACACGGTGTATCATACCCAAGACCAGCAATCTAGCGGCTTTAGTGCGGCGCAGCTGCTCACCGGGCGCCTCAATGGCACCTACAACGTGGTCACGTTTTGTGCAGCATATGGGTTGGCCTGGCTGGCCCGGCGGTGGGGGCCGCGGGCCGTGCACATGCTCAGCCTGAGCCTGGCCGGACTAGGGTTGCTGGCGCTGCCCCTCTTGCATGATCCTTCTCTGCTGCTGGCCCCCATGATTGGGCTGGGTATTGGGTGGGCCAGCATGATGGGCACCACTTACGTGATGCTGGCCGGCGCCATCCCGAAGGAGCGCACTGGCGTGTACATGGGCATTTTCAACATGTTTATTGTACTGCCCATGCTCCTGCAAACGGTGTCGTTTTCCTGGATCTATAGCCACCTGCTCGGCTCGCGCCCCGAAAATGTAATTCACTTGGCTGGCGCCCTCCTACTGACTGGTGCGGTGTGCGTGCTGATTATACCGCGCAACAGCTCCACTGCTGAACATGGGGTGCCCGCCACGCCGTAAGAGACCAGCCTTACCCCCTATGCACGATTGTAGAGACGCAACATCTTGCGTCTCGTCGTAGCTTCGCTGTCCTTCGGTTGCTGATGTTGTTTACCGTGCTGTTCTAGGCCAGTCATTCATCGCCGAGACTCCAACTATTGCGTCTCTACACCCCAAGAATCGTCAGGCACTCCCTCTCCTTTTCCATTCTGCGCATCTAGCGGCGTAGGGAGCCGGGGTGAGAAGCCTCACCTGAACAACCCCAACTTATCCCTTATGCCCGCCCACGAACCCAGTCTCCACCTCCTGCGCCGCGCCATTACGCCGCATGGCTTTGTGGCTAGCGTGCAGCCCGTGAGCAACTACCAGCGCATCTGGACGCGAGACGGGGTAATTACTGGCCTAGCCGCCCTGCTATCCAATGACTCCACCTTACTAGAAACCACAGAAACAACCCTGCGCACCTTATTTAGCGCCCAACATGCGGCGGGTTTTTTCCCTTCGAACGTAGATCCGCAAACCGGCCAAGCCAGCTACGGCGGCAACTGCGGGCGAGTAGATAATGTAAGCTGGGCCATTATTGGGTTGCTCCAGTATGCGCACAGTACGGGCAACACAGCCCTGGCGGAGGCCTGCTTGCCCCAAGTGCAACGAGGCCTAGCGGTGCTGGATGCGTGGGAGTTCAACGGTAAGCACCTGGTATACGTGCCCCAAAGCGGCGACTGGGCCGATGAATACGTGCAACACGGCTACGTACTCTACGACCAGCTGCTGCGAGTGTGGGCCCTGGAGCTGGCCGGCCACTACTACCAGCGCCCCGAGTGGCTGCAGAAAGCCGCGACCATCCGGCAGGTGCTGGAGCGCAACTATTGGAACGATGATGCCCCCAACTCCGCGCCACTCTACGCGCCCAACCTGGAGCACCAGCGCCAGCGGGCTCCGCGCACTTTCTGGCTGATGGGCTTCAACCCGGCCCGCGTGTATAGCCAGTTTGATTTAGCGGCTAATGCGTTGGCCTTGCTACTCAACCTGGGCACCGCCGCCCAGCAGGCTACCCTGGTGGCCCATTTACACGAGCAGTTGCAACAGCACCCATTTCTGCTGCCCGCCTTTGCCCCGGCCATCACCCCCGCCGATGGTCTGATGGCGGAGCTGACCGACAACTACGCCTATGAGTTTCGCAACCGGCCCCACGAGTTTCACAACGGTGGCCTCTGGCCCGTCTGGAATGGGTGGCTAGCGGCGGCCCTGCATCACATTGGGCAGCCTAGCCTAGCTCACCAGTTGATAAGTCATCTGCACTCGGCCAACCAGCAAAACCCCGCCGGCGCTGAGTGGGGTTTCTACGAGAACTTCCATGGCCTTACCCACGCGCCCATCGGGGTGGCCTACTGCACCTGGAGCGCTGCCGGTCAGCTTCTGGCCGAAGCCTACGCCCAGGGCCAGCGCCTGTGGGTGCCCGCTATGTAACTGCCTGTTGTTTGCCTAGTTCATCTTCCTTATTCAGCTCGCCAATGCGCTCCTCTCTCACTTCCGCTGCTGCCTCGTCCGCGGCCCCGGCCCCCGATGCGGTTGGCTTGCTGGCCATTGGCGAAGCTCTAATCGATATTTTGACCACGGATTTTGTGGGCGACTTGTCGCAGGTTACAACGCTGCAGGCGGTTGCGGGCGGAAGTCCGGCCAACCTATGCCGCTTTGTTCAACAGTGCGGCGGCACCGCGCGGCTGGTAGCGGCCGTGGGGCAAGATGGCCTAGGCGAGATTTTAGTGCGCAGCTTGGAAGCGGCAGGGCTCAGCACCGAATATATCCATCAGTTACCCGACCGCGCCACCAGTATTATTGTGGTGGGGCGCAGCCGGGCTACTCCCAGCTTCATTCCGTACCGCAGCGCCGACCGGCATCTTCCACCCATCAATCCGACCCTAATTACGCAGGCTGCCCTAGTGCATACCACCGCCTTTGCCCTAAGCCGCCAGCCCGCCCAAGACCATATTCTTGAGGCCCTGGCCACTGCCCACGACCTGGGCCGGCCGGTGTCTATCGACTGGAATTACGCAGCGCCCATCTGGCGGCGCTCCGATAATGCCCCTGATGTGTGGCAGCGTCTACTGGCCTACGAGCCCCTGCTCAAAGTCAGCCTCGATGATGTGGCCCGTTTTGGCGGTGTGCCCGCCACTGCCGAAGCGGCCAAGGAGTTCCTGCACAATGTGCCAGCCCGCGTGCTCTGCCTGACCTGCGGCGCCGAGGGCGTTTGGTACCGCAGCTACCATGAGCCCTGGCAACACCAAGTCGCTCCCCCCGTTGAGGTGCTAGACGCCACCGGCGCCGGCGACGCTTTCTGGGCGGGCTTCCTCACCCACTGGATGCAGCAGACGCCCACTGCCGACTGCGTACAACAAGGCATCAGCACGGCCGCACGTCGCCTGCAGGGGCAACTGGCCTAGAGGGGCGGGTGGCTGTTGAAAGTTCGTCAAGCTAAGCGTACCAACGTAAGACGGGCAAATAGCGCAAGGAGCCCAGAGTACGCGCTCATACCAGAGCCTAGTTTTGTGGCGGCAGCTACCCCGACAGATTTGGGTACTTTGCCGGCCCCATCCGCTCCTGCCCTCTCCTCTCTATGCGACGCATCTTACCTACCATTGTGCTGGCGCAGTTTTTCTGCACCTCGCTCTGGTTTGCCGGCAACGCCATTGCCCCCGATATAGCCGCGCAATTACAGCTACCAACCGGTTTCGTGGCCACCCTAACCAGCGCCGTGCAGTTGGGCTTCATCACGGGCACGCTCACCTTCGCTGTGCTGGCTCTGGCCGACCGCTTCTCTCCCTCCCGCGTGTTTTTCGTGAGTGCGCTGCTGGCGGCACTGTGTAACCTGGGCCTCAACCTGGACGGCGTTGGCGTGGGGCAGCTGCTGGCGTTCCGGTTTCTGACGGGCTTTTTCCTGGCCGGCATCTACCCAGTGGGCATGAAGATAGCCTCCGACTATTACCAGACTGGCCTAGGCAAATCACTGGGGTTTCTGGTGGGGGCTTTGGTGCTGGGTACGGCGTTTCCGCACCTGCTCCGGAGCCTGGCGGCGCAACTGCCGTGGCAGTACGTAACGCTGGCTACCTCGGGGCTGGCGGTGCTGGGTGGCCTAGCGCTGGTGCTGCTGGTGCCCGATGGGCCCTACCGCCGCGCCGGGCAGCGAGTGCAGCTCACGGCTTTTCTGGCGGGCTTCCGGCACCCTGCATTTCGGGCGGCGGCCTTTGGGTACTTCGGGCACATGTGGGAGCTGTATACGTTTTGGGCCTTCGTGCCGGCCCTGCTAGTGGCCTACAACGCCGCTCACCCCACCGCCAAGCTGCCCGTTTCGGAGCTGGCGTTTGGTATCATTGGCGCGGGTGGCCTAGCGTGTGCCGGGAGTGGCTTACTTTCCCAGCACCTAGGGGCCCGACCGGTAGCCGCGGCGGCACTAGCGTTGTCGGGGCTGTGCTGCTTGGCGTCGCCGCTGTTTCTGCGGAGTAACTCGCCGGCGCTACTGCTGGGGTTTCTGTTCTTCTGGGGCCTCGTGGTAGTTGCCGATTCGCCCCTTTTCTCGACTTTGGTAGTCCAGAGCGCGCCGGAAGCCACCCGCGGTACGGCGCTTACCATCGTCAACTGCCTCGGATTCGCCCTGACTATCGTCAGTATTCAACTCACCGACTTTCTAGGCCACTTCGTAGAGCCGCAGTATCTGTACTTGACGCTGGCCGTGGGGCCAGCGCTGGGATTGTTGGGGTTGTTACGCGGGCAAGTTAAGAGAATATGACAGGTTAGCCGATAATCAACTTTCGCTTATATTGACCGCAGCAGATATGTATGCAAAGTCATTTTAAGTTTAACGTTGAAGCAACCGCAATCAACTACCTATCTTAAGGTCAAGAATTACATTGATACAAACATGTTTTAAACAACAATAAAATACGAATCACAAATAAAATTTAAATGCAAAAGCACTTAACGCTACTATTAACAGTATTTTTTGCCTATTCTACTTTCACAGCGAATGGACAAAAAAACTCAATCGAAATACCGCCTTTTGACGATAAATACTCTAACTATGTTAGGAAGTTAGAAAAAGGAGAATTGGATATCGATTATACAGATTTCAGAAATAGCTACCTGGAAAGCAAACAATTTGGCAAGAAGGGAATAGAGCTTGACAACATCAGAAAAAAAGTTTATAATGAAGTAAAGAATAAAAACTATCAGAATGTAATAAGCTTAACAAAAGCCATGTTAAGTCTTGATTACACTAGTATGTTTGCACATAAATACTTGCAGCAAAACTATAAAATCATTGGCGACACTTTGAACCAAAAGAAATATTATGATATAGAGTTTGGTCTACTGTATTCAATTATAAGAAGCAATGACGGGAAGACATGTGAAACAGGCTGGCATGTCACACAGATAGAGGAGGAGTATTTTATTTTAAGTATGATAGGCGCCCAGCTACAGTCACAAAGCATTAGCAACGGAGGTAAAAATGCTTGCGACAAAATGGTTGTGAAGATGGAAGATGGTGAGACTAGAACCTACTTCTTTGAGGCGAACAAAATTTTTGAACAAGAGCGGAAGCTCTTCGGCAAATAAATTACTAATAGCAAGTTTTTTCTGAAAGCAATTATGACTCATCACTTTGAAGCCATAACAAGGTGGTGACATTTATGCCTCAAAACTCAAATGCCTGCAGCTTATTCTTTTCACGAATAGTCGGAAAGGCATTCTATATGAAAAAACCTTAGAATCTTTTGGTGCTGAGGCTTTTCGTTATCACGTCAAGCCGAATTACAGCCGTTTGGTAATGATAACTCGGACAATGCAGACTGATTGTCAGTAAGGTACGGAAGCGTTGATTTGAGTAGAAAGCACGCAATAGCAGTGATAGTGCAAAATCAGAGCTAATTACCGTACCTATGCAGTATATAGTTTATCCAATATACCTTCCCTCATGAGAACAGTATTACTATTGGCAGCGGCGGCCGTTTCGCTCGTAGCATGCAAGCCCGATGCGGCACCACTAGAATCAGCCGCAAGCTCTAACCTACTTATGGGCACTTGGCAACTTGTTAAAGGCACTGTGATAAACAAAGCCGATACGAGCATTACTGACTACACCAAAAACAAGAACATCACCTTCGTTAAGATCATCAACGGTACCCACTTCGCCTTCTTGCAGCACGATGTACATAAAGGCAAAGACTCCGCTGTATTTGTATCGGGCGGAGGGCGCTACTCTCTCAAGGACAGCACCTATACCGAGCACCTGGAGTATTGCAGCGCCCGAAACTGGGAAGGAAACGACTTTACCTTTACGGTCTCCCTTAAGAATGACACCCTAGTTCAGCAAGGTGTAGAGAAGGTAGAAGCCAGCGGCATCAACCGCATAAACATTGAGAAATACGTCAGGGTAAACTAGTGGCCTAGGCACGGCTATAAAACATGAAGGCTATCTTCCGAAGTAGCCCTTCCGTGCTGCTTTTAGGTACAGAACTTCAACTGTATAGCACAGAAAAGCCCCGGAGCCGTACGGCTCCGGGGCTTTTCTGTGCTACTCAATGTGCTGTTACAGTAGCTTGTCAATCATTACCGGCAGGGTGCGGACGCGCTTACCGGTGGCGTGGAAAACGGCGTTGGCAATGGCTGCGGCTACACCTAGTAGGCCTATCTCGCCAATCCCTTTCACCCCGAGTGGGTTTACCACCTCGTCTTCTTCCTCAACGAACAGCACCTGCAGGTCGCGGACGTCAGCGTTGACGGGGATGTGGTACTCGGCGTAGTTGTGGTTCATGTACCGCCCGAACTTGTGGTCCATAATGGTTTCCTCCATTAGGGCCATGCTGATGCCCCATACGATGGAGCCCAGCACTTGGCTACGAGCAGTTTTAAGGTTCAGGATGCGGCCAGCGGCTACGGCATTTACTACGCGGGTAACGTGCACGGTGCCCAGGTCCTCATCTACCTTCACCTCCGCAAACACCGCATTGTGCGAGTGCATGGAGTGCTGCATCTGCTTGAGCATGTTCGGGGTGGCCGAGGTTTCTGCTTCCAGCTTCTCCTTGCCGCTGGCCTGTAGTACGTCGCGGATTACCACGGCTTGGTCAGGATCGAGGCGCAACCTGATTTGCCCGTTCACGAACTCTACGTCGTCGAACTTGGCCTTCTTCAGGGGTGAGCCTTTCATTTTTTGGGCTTGCTTGAGCAGCTTTTTGCCCATCTCCTCGCATACATTCTTCACGGCCGTACCCACGGAGGCCGCCGTCCAGGAACCGCCCTCCAAGGGTGCTTCCGGCAGATCAGTATCCCCTAGCTTAAAGGTTACTGCCTCAATGGGCAGGCCTAGGTACTGAGCGGCAATCTGGGTCATGATGGTGTAGGTACCCGTTCCGATGTCGGAAGTGGCACTGCTCACTTCCAGCCTGCCATCGGCGGTAAGCGTAGCCTTAGCGGCCGACTTCTTCTGCGTGGCATCCCACACGCCGCCCGCCATACCCCAGCCTACCAGCATGTTGCCGTCGCGCATGGAGCGGGGCCGGGGATTTCGCTTCTCCCAGCCAAACTTGGCCGCACCCTGGTGGTAGCAGTCGCGCAGGCGCTTGCTGGAGAAGGGTTTCTTCATATTCTGGTCCGTCTCGGCGTAGTTGCGGATGCGGAAGTCCACGGGGTCTAGGCCAGCTTCGAAGGCCATTTCGTCCATGGCAATTTCGAGAGCAATGGAGCCGGTAGCCGCGCCAGGAGCGCGCATATCCAGGGGCGTGTATACATCCAGCTCGGCCAGTTGGTAGCCCAGCTTCACGTTGTCGCACTGGTAGAGCATGCCCGACCAGTTCACTACGTTTTCGGTGTACTCCTCAAAGCGCGAGGTTTCGTGCAACGCATGGTGCTGCAGGGCAGCCAGGGTGCCATCGGGGTTGGTGCCCAGCTTCACGTATTGCAGCGTGTAAGGGCGGTGGCCGAAGCTAAACATCTGCTGACGCGTAAGGGTTACGCGCACCGAGCGTTTCAGCTCCAGCGCCGCCATCACCGACATAAACAGCTGATACTGCGGCCGCAAACCCGAGCCGAAGCCCCCACCCATGTACTCCGTCACCACGCGGGCCTGCTTCTTGCTCAGCCCAAAGATCTTACTGATATACTGCTGGGCGTTGTAAACCCCCTGCGTTTTGTCGTAGGCCGTGATAGAGCCGTCGGGGTGATATTCGGTGGTGGTAGCGAACATCTCCATGGGGTTGTGGTGCTGGGCCCCGTGAATGTACTCGTGCTCAATACGGTGCGCCGCCTTTTTCCACTCCTTGTCGGGCTTGCCGCGCGGAGGTGGCGGGGGCATCCAGCCGGATTTGCCGCGGCCAGGCATGAAGCCTTCGGTGCGCTTTAGCTCGATGTCGGTTTCGTGGTCTTCCTCCTCGTACTCAATCTCCAAGATGGAGGCCGCGTAGCGGGCTACCTCAAACGTGTCGGCCACCACCAGCGCAATAGGCTGCTGGCTGAACTTCACCTCGTTGTCGTGCAGGGGCCGGAAGGGCGAGCCGCCGGGGGCTACGTCGTCCTTGTAGTTGCGGTCAAACCACGCCAGATTAGGCACGTTTTCGTGCGAGAAAACCGCCAATACCCCCGGAATTTTCAGGACGGGCTTGGAGTATACCTTGATGATTTTCCCTTTGGCAATGGGGCTGCTGACTACCACGCCGTAGGCCAGGTTGGGCACGTTAAACTCGGCCGCGTACTTGGCCGCGCCGGTTACTTTGGCCGGACCATCAACGCGGTTGGTGGGTTTCCCGATGTAGTTGGTATACTGGCTCATGGATTAGAATTTAAAAAGGCTTCGGTAGGACCCTGCTTCATCTCGGTGGCTTGCTTAAGGGCGCGCACAATGGCGCGCTTAGCCAGTTCCACCTTGAAGTCGTTGGAGCCGAAGCCCCGGGCACCCTGCAGCAGTTGGGTGGCTGCCTTCCGGAACGTATCGGCGGTGGCGGGCTGCCCTTTCAGTGCATCTTCCACGTCGGTATCGCGCCAGGGTTTGTGGGCCACGCCACCCAGCGCAATCCGCGCGTCTTTGATGGTGTTGCCTTCCAGCTCCAGCGCCGCCGCTACCGATACCAGCGCAAAGGCGTAAGAAGTTCGGTCGCGGAGTTTGAGGTAGGAGTAGTTTTTCTCGAAGCCCTTCGCCGGCAGATCTAGGCCAGTAATCAGCTCACCCGGCCGCAAGGTGTTATCAATATGCGGGGCGTTGCCGGGCAGACGGTGGAAGTCGGCAAACTCAATAGTCCGCTCTCCGTTAGGGCCGCTCACGCGCACTACCGCTTCCAGGGCCGCCAGCGCAATGCACATGTCGGATGGGTGAGTGGCTATGCAGCTCTGGCTGGTGCCCAGAATAGCATGAATGCGGTTGTAGCCCCCAATGGCCGAGCAGCCCGAGCCGGGCTCCCGCTTGTTGCAGGGCGTGGCCGTGTCGTAGAAGTAGTAGCAGCGGGTGCGCTGCATGAGGTTGCCCCCGTTGGTAGCCATGTTGCGCAGCTGGGGCGATGCCCCGGCCAGAATAGCCTGCGAAAGCAACGGGTAGCGCTTCTCTACCTCGGGGTGCCAAGCGGTATCGGCATTGGTAGCCAATGCCCCTAGGCGTAGGCCACCTTCGGGGTCGTTTTGGATTTTGGTCAACGGAAGGCGGTTCAGACCAATGAGGTGAGTGGGCCGCTCCACGTTTTCCTTCATCAGGTCGAGCAGGTTAGTGCCGCCCCCGATGTAGGCCGCGTCGTGGTGACTGGCCTTGTCGCGCACGGCGTCGTCAACGGCCGTGGCGTGCGAGTAGGTGAAAGGATTCATGGTTTGTGGTAATGAGGTGATGAAGCAGATAGAGATGAGGTAGTATGTATGAAGTGCCTATTGTTCGCCAAGGCAAGCAGTAGCTTACTTCGTCACCTTTTACCTCTTCACCTCATTACTCCTAGAATCAACAACTTCCTTCACGGCATTCAGAATGCCTACGTAGGCCCCACAGCGGCACAGGTTGCCGCTCATCAGCTCCCTGATTTCATCTTCGGTGTGAGCCTTGCCTTCATTGATGAGGCCTACCGCCGAGCAAATCTGGCCAGGCGTGCAGTAGCCGCACTGGAAGGCGTCGTGGTCGATGAAGGCCTGCTGCAGGGGGTGCAGCTTTTCCTGGGTGCCAAGGCCCTCGATGGTGGTAATCTCGTTGCCTTCCTGCATCACGGCCAGGGTCAGGCAGGAATTAACGCGCTTACCGTTTACGAGCACAGTGCAAGCCCCGCACTGCCCATGGTCGCAGCCTTTCTTGGTTCCGGTGAGGTCGGCATACTCCCGCAGAGCATCCAGCAACGAGGTCCAGGGCGCAAGCTGCAGCCTGGTGTCAACGCCGTTTATGTTCAGGGTGACCGTGCTGGTTGGAGGCGGCGCGGCGGGCGCGCCCATCACGCCGCGTTTAGTAGTGGAAGAAGTGCTCATAGGAACCCGAAAGGAGGTGGAGTAAAAACTGACCGTTGGGCCGCGTCAACGCCGCTCAACTGTACCGCATACGCCCTTCCGGAAGCTAGTGTTATCCTATTTTTCCTGACTTTCCTCCTCTCCGCGGGCCAGCTCCCCTCTAATTCGGCTCAGCGACTCGGGCGTAATTCCCAGGTAGGCTGCAATTTGGCGCTGCGGCAGCCGCCGGGCCAGCGTTGGATATAGCTGCAGGAAGTCTAGGTAGCGCTCCTCAGCCATGGCACTGAGTACTCCAATCAGCCGCCGCCGCATCGCCGACATACTATTGTGCAGCAGTTCATAGAGAAAAGCCTGAAACTCCGGTCCCAGCTGCTGCACCCGCTGAAAAAAGCTGGCCCCAAACACCAACACCTCCGAGTCTTCCAGGGCGTCAATGGAGAACAGTGCCGGTGTCTGCCGAATCATGCCCTGCTGATCAGAAATCCACCAGTTCTCCGGCGCGAACTGCAGAATATGCTCTTTCTGGCGCGCATCGGTCACGTAGCTGCGCAGGCACCCGCGTACCACAAATGCCCCTACCCGACTCGCCTCGCCCTGCCGCACTACTACTTCATGCTTCTTTAAATGGCGCGGGGTAAGCAAGTGGCCTAGCTCTTCAAGCTGCGCCTCTGAAAGCGGCAGCTTATCCTGAAAATACGCGCGAAGAGCTTGGTGCATAAGTAGATGTTGGTTGGTGGTTGGGGAACTCATCCCCAGCCCCTCTCTTCAGGGAGAGGGGTGCGTTCTAGTAGCTATAAGCAATTGTAGCAGGACCATTGTTTATTGCTTTACGTCTGGCACCCCTCTCCCCGAAGAGAGGGGCTGGGGGTGAGGTTTGCTACAATCCATACGTCACCGAAAGGTAGTACAGCCCGCCCACGCTGGGGCCGCCCAAATACGATACATAATACTGGTTCAACACGTTGCTGGCGCCCAGCTTAAACCGCAGGTTGGGGGCGGGAACACGGTAGCTGACTTGGGCATCGAGGGTGTTGTAGGCGGGCACATTGCCGTTCACCAGGAAGGTTTGGGAGTAGTATTTGGCCTGCCAACGGTAGTTGAGGCCGAAACCGAAATTTTTATAGGCCTTTTCGTTGCCCAGGTTCAGATTGTAAGCCCAGCGCGGGGTGTTGAACCCATCTTCCAGGCCATCCCCGGCTTTGGTGCGGTCGAGGCGGGCGTAGGTGACGTTGGCACCGGCCAGGTAGCCGCTGGCCACGTCGTAGCGGAGGCCCAAGGAGCCGCCATAGTTGTATACCTGGCTTTGGGCGTTGGTCCAGAGGCGGTAGCGGTCCTGGGTGGCGCGGTTGCTGAGGGCCGTGGCAATGCCGTTGAGGTCGGTGGCGGTGGTATTGGGCACGTAGGCTTCCACCTGGGCAATGAAGTCGCGGTAGGAGTTGTAGTAGAAATCTACATCCAGCAGCAAGCGGCCTTCCGCCAGCAATGCCGCTTTGTAGCCCATTTCCAAGGACTTCACGTACTCGGGCCGTAGGTAGGTGTAGGGGTTTTTCACCAGTCGCCCCTGGTTTTGCGCAATAGCCTGCTGGCGTTTCTCGGCGGGGCTAGCCGAGCTGTTGTTGGCGTTAATGGCAGCCGTCACGGCGGTGTTGAACGCATCGATGCTGCTGCGCAGGTAGCTGTTCTCAAACACCCCATCCGACATCACCCGTAGGCCACCAATGCGCTTCACTTGTCCGCTATTTACGTTCGAAAAGCCCTCAAACAAGCTTGGAAAGCGGTAACCGCTCTGGTAGCTCACCCGGAAGTTGTGGTGCTGGGTGGGCGAGTACACTGCCGTAAGACGAGGGTTAAATCGAGTGCTGAAGTAGTCGTTCTTATCAGCGCGCAAGGTGGCGGTTAGCCGGATCTTGTCGTTCAGCAGCCGCGCCCCGGCCTGCACGAAGCCGCCGGTTTTGCCGTAGGTGAGCGTGCTGTAGGGGTCCTTGCCTATCTCGGGGTTGATGAAGTAGTTGCCGTCAGGTTGAATGAAGTACGTGCGGTGGTCGGCCCCCGCTAGTAGGTCGACCCAGGCGGGTAGGCCTCTGCCCCCGTCTTGGCGCAAAGCCTGCCCTATGTTCACCTGGCCTTCAGCGTGCAGCATCTCCGCCTGCACCCGCAGGGCCGCGCCTTCGTCCCAGTTGTTGATGTCGGCCAGTGTTTTCAGGCGCTGCTGAAACTCCGGGGTGCCGGGCTGCAGGCGACCCGCATCGGCGGCGGCGCGGGCCGTAGCGTGCGCCTGGGCTACCGACTGGCCTAGGCCAGTAGCGGCGTTCCAGGCGGCGGTGTAATCCCGGTTCCACTGGGCGTCGGGCTTGAAGCTGCGGTCGAGATTTTCGGCCGCCGAGCGTAGGTTGTAGCTTTTACCGGTATTTTCCTGGGTGAGGTACACGCGGGCCTGCACCACGGGGCTGGTGAGCTGCAGGGCGTGCTGCTGCAAGCGGTAGTCTTCCAGCCGAAAGCGGTTGGAGCGCTGGTACACGTTATCAAGAAGGGCGCCGCGGTAAGTGTAGGCCAGTTCTGCCCGCTGGGTCAGCTTGTAGTGCAGGGCCGCATCATAGCGGATGGTCTGGAGGTGGTAGTCTACCACGTCTTTTTCATCGTAGCCGGTGCGCGCCACCTGGTAATTCTTCCCGCCCAGGCTCAATGTACTGCGGTCCGATGACTCGTTGCCGTAGCTGTTCACCGGGTCGCGGGCGGGGTTTTCTGCCCCGAACAGACCTGTGGTAGCGTTGCCGTTTGGGTTGAGCTCGGTCTGGTCGTTGGCAATCCAGTCGTAGCCGCGCAGGTAGGTGCCGTTTACTTTGAAAGCCAGCTTGGGCGTCAGGGCTTTGGCGTAGCGGAGGCTGGTTTCAGTGAATGGCCTGGCACCGGCGTTAGGGTCGTTGAGGTGGTTGACGCCGGTCTTCTGCTGCACACTCACGCCCTCCGAGAGAAACGGATTGCGGGTCGTGAAATTGGCTAGGCCGTTGATGGCGTTGAGGCCATAGAGCGCGGCAGCCGTACCGGGCACAATTTCCACGGTATTAATATCCAGGTCACTCGGCCCCAACACGTTGCCAATGGGTCCGCCAATGTGGGGCGCCTGGTTGTCGATGCCATCTACCAGCTGCACGAAGCGCACGTTGGTGGTATTAGTGAAGCCGCGGGCGTTTATCACCTTGAAGCTCAGGCTGGGCGTAATCACCTGCACGCCCTTCAGGTGCTCAATGGCATCAAAAAACGACGGGGCCGGCGTGAGCCGCAACTGCCGCGGGTTCAGCTTCTCCACCGTCACCGGCGACTGCAGAATACTCTCCTCCACCTTAGAGGCCGATACCACTACCTCGCTCAGCAAGACGTCGCGGCGGGCCGTGTCGGCCGCTACTGGCGGCTGCCGCGCAGGCGTGACCTGCTGCGCCGCCACTGGCCTAGCCAGGCATGCGCCTAGCAACACCACCCCTATCACTGCCTCTAAATGTATTCTGCGTACTGTTTTCTTCATCAACTACTTTTTCACGCGGAGTGAAACTATGGTCATCCTCTACTCCCTATGGGGCAATCTGGTGCTGGACCACCTCGTTATATTTTGAAAAACATAACGCAGAAGCTGCGGAATGGTTTTGCCTCCCTTTAGCAGCTTCTTCCTAGCTAGAGCACCCTCGCGGCTTCGGCGGCCATAAATGCCTGAAACCGCTCTTGCAAGGCCCTAAATTCCTCAATCATGCGTTGGCCCTCGGGCGTGATTTCGGTACCGCCTCCGCGCTTACCCCCCGTCTGGGTCAGCACAAGTGGCCTAGCGGCCTGCGCATTCATGGAGCTCACCAAATCCCAGGCGCGCTTATATGACATGCCCATTTGCTGCGCCGCCTTCGAGATGGAGCCTTGCTCCTGAATTTGTAGCAATAGCTCTAGCCGCCCAATGCCCATAAACCGGTCATCAGCGGTTTCTACCCATAAGCGGCCGTTTAGCCGGAACGTGAGGTCAGGGCGGAGCAAGTCTTTCATGGCCGCAATCTTACAAAATCTCTTACTCCAGACTGCGCTAGGCCACCTGTGCTCCGCTGGCAACACGTACTAAGCTCTACAGCACCGCCTTGGAACCAAACGGCGAAAAATCAGACGATGCCTAGAAAAAATTGCAACCTCCTCTGCAACCTCCCACCCATTTCTTGCGGATACTCTTGGGCGGCGGCCTACACGGCTGCCAGTATCTACTCCCCCCTTTAATCTAACTCACGAACATGGAACCCAATCAATCTGCCAACCCTACGCCAACCAACGAAGCCAATAACGACCAGGCCAAGAATACCGCTCAACCATCGCAGTCGGCTGGCGCCGATAACCAGGGTGCAGCCTCGAAGGGCTCATCAGCTGGCCAGCAGTCTGCCGATGGCAAAAGCTGGACGGAATATGCCAACCTGCAAAAAGTAGTCGACCAGCTGCCCCAGGGTGTGCGTGACTTCTGCTCTAATTCCTGGAACCAAGTAGGCAAGTCGCTAGGCCAGGTCGGCGACCAGGTGAATAAGCTGAGCACCACGCAAAAAGTAGCCGGGGCTGTGGCACTAGCTGGCATTGGCTATCTGGCGCTACGCTCGGGCAAATCTGAGAAATCATCGGGCATTGGCAGCATGTACCGCGGCGACTCGTCTAAGGGCTCGAAGAAGTCTCAGCAAGGCTACCGCTCTAGCGCCGACAGCTACACTTCAGCCTCCTATAATTCCTTCTCTTCGCCTAGCTCCCGCCCCGACGAAAGCAAGCGCATGGACCGCGGCCCCGGGCACTACGGCAGCAGCAGCTTCGACCGCCAGAATGAGTCGCGGGTAGGTGGCAGCTACCAGTCGGGCAGCTCTAGCCAGTCTCCCTCTAGCTCGTCGTCAGGCTCTAGCGCCAAATCTTCAGACTATTCATCCGGCGCCAACTCAGCTAGCTCCAGCCAGTCCTCTTCCATGTCTGGCCGCAGCATGGGCTACCGGGGCAGCTCCAACACCTCCCCCGACTCCGATGAGCTAGACCTCGGTGCGGGCGTATAGCACCCGTGCTACCCGCTAGGCCACTCCGGCTTACTCGTACATAATTAAAACAGCGCCTCCGACTAGTGTCAGAGGCGCTGTTTTGGTTTTATATGCCGGGGGTTGGCACTAGAATGGCGCTGGGCCGTCATCGAAAGTGCTACGTGGGAACGGCTGCGCGGCCGGCGGACTATCGTTGTTGATGCGGGAACCCAACCGAATGGTGTTGGGAGCAAAACCCGAAGCATCGTCGTCGAAGGTGCTGCTGGGGAAGGCGCCCGTGTTAAAGCCAGCATCACCAAAGCCACCAGCCCCATCAAGGTCCGCGAACTTGGTGAACTTACCGATAAACTTCAGCTGCACGGTTTCCAAAGAGCCGTTCCGGTGTTTGGCAATGATAACCTCACCCGTGCCCTGGGTGGGGTTGCCCATTTCATCTTCGGTAATCTTGTAATACTCAGGACGATACAAGAACACTACCATGTCGGCGTCCTGCTCGATAGAACCCGATTCACGAAGGTCACTCAACTGAGGCTTTTTGTCGCCTCCGCGGGTTTCTACTGAGCGCGAGAGCTGCGACAGCGCCAACACCGGCACGTTCAGTTCCTTGGCAATGCCCTTCAGTGCCCGCGAAATCGAGGCAATTTCCTGTTCGCGGTTACCGCCCCCCTTACCATCCGTGTTACCCGTCATCAGCTGCAGGTAGTCGATGATAATCATCTGGATGTCGTGGTGAGCCTTGAGGCGGCGGCACTTGGTGCGCAACTCCCGAATGCTGAGGCCCGGCGTATCGTCAATGTAAATGGGTGCCGACGATAAGGCCGAAATCTTGTGGTTGAGCTGGGCCCACTCGTAGTCGGCCAGGTTACCCTTCTTGATCTTTTCCGAATCCAGCTCCGCCTCCGCTGAAATCAGACGATTCACCAGCTGCAGTGAGGACATTTCCAGCGAGAAAATGGCCACTGGCTTCTTGAACTCTACCGCCGCATTGCGCATCGCCGACACTACGAAGGCGGTTTTACCCATACCGGGGCGCGCCGCAATAATCACCAAGTCAGAGGGTTGCCAGCCGCTGGTTACGCGGTCGAGGGCCGAGAAGCCGGAGGGTACCCCGGTGAGGCCGTCCTTCTGATTTTTCTTTTCTTCCAGTTCCTTGATGGCTTTACCCATCAAGCTCCGCATGTCGTCGAAGTTCTTGCGGATGTTGGATTCCGACACCTCGAACAACGACTGCTCAGTGCTGTCGAGCAGGTTGAACACGTCGGTGGTATCCTCAAACGCGTCGCGCTGAATGTCGCTGGCAATGCGAATCAGCTCCCGCTTGATGGCGTTTTCGGTGATGATGCGGGCGTGGTACTCAATGTTGGCCGCCGAGTTTACCTTGAAGGTGAGGTTGGCCACATAGTGGGCCCCACCGGCCGCTTCCAGCTCGCCCATCTCCCGCAGCTCGTGCGTGACGGTCAGAATATCAATCGGCTCCGACTTATCAAACAAGTTCAGAATAGCCTTGAAGATGCGCTGGTGCCCGTCTTTGTAGAAGCTCTGGGCTTTCAGGATATCAATAACGGTAGTCAGAGCATCCTTTTCCAGCATTAGTGCTCCTAGCACGGCGGCCTCCAGCTCCAGCGCCTGGGGAGGCAGCTTGCCCGACGCACCTCCCATCGGAACCACCGCAGGGCGGGTATTCCAAGCGGCTTTGGCGCGCGAGGCCGATAGTTTCAGGCGGTCATCCATCCGGTCGTTCATCACTGAGGTAGCACTACAAGGTAAGCAGGTTCAAGCGTTTTCCGGGTCGGAACACGTGATATTCTCCCGTCCGCCGCTCGAAATTTCGCAAAGGGGTACAAAGCTAACGGCTGAGCCCTACAATCCGCAGAGGTGGCAAAAGGTTTCTTTTTACTATCCGCTTCCCGTTAGCAATGTTTAGCTCAGCAGCCTGGTGGCTAGGCCACTGCCGAGCTCCGTGAGTGCTGGGTTGACTGCCATCTCGGGCGCTTTCCTTTTAGCCGCTTACCTTTGCCGCCCCATTATCTTGTATTCGCTACATGGCTGTTACGCCTCCTTCTTCGCTCCAGCGCCTTCACCTGATTGCCATCGGGGGAAGCATCATGCATAACTTGGCGCTTGCCCTTCACCGCCGGGGTGCCCACGTCACGGGTTCCGACGACGAAATATTTGAGCCTGCCAAAAGTCGGCTGGCGGCGGCCGGTCTGCTCCCGGCCGAGGAAGGCTGGTTTGCGGAAAAAGTGACCCCCGACCTCGACGCCGTGATTGTGGGCATGCACGCCCGCCCCGACAACCCCGAGCTGCTCCGAGCCCAGGAGCTAGGCCTACGGGTGTATTCCTTCCCGGAGTTTATCTACGAGGCCTCGCGTGACAAGCAGCGGGTAGTAATTGGCGGCTCGCACGGCAAAACCAGTATTACCTCCCTCATCCTGCACGTACTGCGCTACCACGGCCGCAAGTTCGATTACGCCGTAGGGGCTCAGTTGGAAGGCTTCGACCTGATGGTGCAACTGACCGAGGATGCGCCTATCATCATCATTGAGGGTGACGAGTACCTGTCGTCGCCGATTGACCGGCGGCCCAAGTTTCATTTGTACCAGCACCATATTGGCGTGATTTCCGGCATTAGCTGGGACCATATCAATGTGTTCCCGACCGAGGAAATCTACCGGGAGCAGTTCAAGATCTTCGCCGACATGACGCCCAAGGCCGGCACCCTGATCTACGACCAGAACGACGAGCAAGTGCAGTTGGTAACGGTGCCCTCCAACCCCGATGTGAAGTATATCGGCTACGGCCCGCACGAGCACGTCATCCGCAACGGCAAAACCTTCCTGCTCAACAAGAAAGATGAAGAAGTACCGGTGCAGGTGTTCGGGGAGCACAACCTGCGTAACATCTCGGCCGCCAAGGAAGTCTGCAAGTGTTTGGGCATTAAGGGCAAGGATTTCTACGAGGCGCTGGGCTCGTTTAAGGGCGCTGCTCGCCGCCTGGAGCTAGTGCGCGAAGGTGAAGGGTCGGTGGTCTATAAAGACTTCGCTCATGCGCCCAGCAAGTTGAAGGCCACGGCTACGGCTTTCAAGAAGCAGTATCCGCAGCGCAAGCTAGTGGCCTGCCTGGAGCTGCACACCTTTAGCTCCCTAAACCCGGCCTTTCTACCTCAGTACGCCCACACCTTCGATGCGCCCGACGTGGCGGTGGTCTACTTCAACCCCCATGTGCTGGAGCACAAGCGCCTCCCCCCGCTGCCACCTGAGGCCGTGGCCCAAGCCTTCCAGCGCCCCGATTTGCAGGTGTTTACCGACAGTAAACTGTTGGCGGAGTTTCTGCACGCCCAAAACTGGCAGGGCGCTAATCTGTTAATGATGTCTTCGGGTACGTTTGATGGGCTGGATCTGGCTCAGCTAGCCACCGAGGTTACCCGATGAAACAACCCATCTTACTTCTGCACGGCGCCCTGGCCACCGAAGCTCAGCTGAAGCCCTTAGCCCGCGAACTGTCGGCATTTTTTGCCGTGCACACGTTCACGTTTGGCGGGCATGGCGGCCGGCCGGCCGGCCCAATTGGCCTGTCAATGCAGCAATGCGCGGCCGAGGTCAAGGAGTTTATGGACACCCACGGGCTTGACGCCACGCACGTGTTTGGGTACAGCCTCGGCGGATATGCAGCTTTGGCAGCGGCTCTCAAAGCCCCCGAGCGCTTCCAGAGCATTACTACCCTTGGCACTAAGTTCAACTGGTCGCCGGCTACGGCAGCCCTCGAAACCCAAAACTTAGACCTGGCCACCCTGCAGCAAAAGGTGCCCCATTACGTGCAACACCTTGAGCAACTGCATCAGCCCACCCCGGTTGACGAGCTGCTCAGTGCCACGGCGCAACTCATGCGTGGCCTAGGTGATTCGCCCCTTCTCACCCCCGAGAACCTATCGACCTTGGAGGTGCCGGTGCAGGTGTTGGTTGGGGAGCTAGATAAAACAGCCGGCGTAGACCCCTCCCGCCATTACACCGATTTCATGCCCCGCGCGTTGTTTGAAATCATCATGAACACGCCGCACCCGCTGGAGAAAGTCAATCCTGACCTGCTGTTCTCCCGCATTTTACGCTTTGTAGAGATGGTAGAAGAAAACCACATCTAACTTTACCATAGCCGCTTTAACAAAAGAAGGCCCACCGTTTGGTGGGCCTTCTTTTATTTGTCAGTCGGCGTCTTGGGAGCTGGCTTAGGCTTCCGCCGATCGGTGGTAACCAGTAGCGCCAGGGCCGTGAGTGAAAGGCGCAGTATCCATTTGCGGCTGAGCATGGCTAACGACGGGGAAAGAAAGAGTTGTTGTTTTCTACGCGCAGGTCGCAGCGGCTACCACCGGTATTTTCCTCGCAGGTGGTGCCCACAATCTCGTTCTTCTCAAAGTTGAAGAAGCAAAAGGTACACCCCACCCCGGCAATAACATACCGCGAAGCGTTTGAGCTGAGGTACAAGCTATTGTCGGTAGAGCTTTGCAGCGGAATAGCCATGGCGCGGTACATCCCATCGCGTAGGCCTATGCCAACGAGATAGTAGATGGCCTTGTCCTTGGAAGTTTCCTGCACCTTACGAATCATGGTTTTGTTTACCACCGTACCGTCGCCGAACTGGCGCGTAAAGGCCGCCGCCAACTGGTCGCGCGGCACCAGGTAGCGCACGTTGCCCTCACTTATTTCGGCTACTTGCTTGGTAATAGCCTCCAGCTTGCGCCGACTCAGAATATCGTCATTATCGGTGGGGGAACTCACTTCCGGAAAGCCACGCTTCGTGGTTTCGCAGGCAGCTAGGCCACCCAGCGCAAGTATGCCGCCAAGAGCCAGCAGGGTGAGCAAAGAACGCAGTAAACGAATCATTAGCAGTATATAAGCAAGGCGCGCTTAGCGGCCTTTATAATAGGTCTTGGCTTCGGGCAGCTCACGCTGGATGTCCGCAATGCGGGTGCCGTTAGAAGGGTGAGTAGAAAGAAACTCTGGCGTACCACCTCCCCCTGCCTGGGCCTCCATGCGCTGCCAGAACGGTATTGCTCCCTCCGGATCGTACCCCGCCATAGCCATAAAGATAAGGCCTAGATGATCAGCTTCAGACTCCTGGCTCCGGCCGTACTTGAGCAGGCCTAGCGACGAGCCGACGCCCACCGCTTGCAAGAACACGTTTTGCGTAGCCGTAGGCGTTTGCCCTACCGCTACCGACGCAATGGAGCCAATGCCCTGCGCGGCCATCTGCTGGCTCATGCGCTCCGAGCTGTGTTTCGCCACGGCATGGGCAATTTCGTGGCCCATTACTACGGCCAGGCCATTTTCATCTTGCGTGATGGGCAGAATACCAGTGTACACGGCCACTTTTCCGCCGGGCATACACCAGGCGTTCTGCTGGTTGTCTTCAATCAGGTTGAACTCCCAAGCGTAGCCTTCTAGCTGGTCTTGGCGGTTTTGCTGCCGGAAGTATGTTTCTACGGCTTGCTGAATGCGCTGACCCACGCGGCGCACCATAGCCGTTTGGGTGGCATTAGTTGAAAGTCGGCTGGAAGCCAGCACCTTCTGGTATTCGGTGGCGGCCATGGTATTCATTTCAGCATCGGACACCAAGCTGAGCTGACGACGCCCCGTAATGGGCACTGTGGAGCAGGCGGCCGCCAAAAACAGACAGCTAGCAAGAGCAATTTTTTTGAGCATAGGAAAGGGAGCGGTAGAGAGGAAAGGGACAGAACGGGCCGGGGAGCTACGGCTGAGCTATAGCCCCCCAAACAATAGCGTATTGCTATACGTGAGGCAGTGGGCAAAATGTTTGCCACGGGCATTTTCTGCCAAAAACGCCCCAATTTTTAGGCGGTTGCCCTGCGAATTAAACGCTATTTTTGGCCGCAGGCCTACTGCCTCTATTACGCATTTCGCGTTTTTGTGCAGCTGGCTTTGCTTTCCTTATTTACCCTCCTGAGCATGAAAATTCTTTGCATCGGCCGCAACTACGCCGAACATATAGCTGAGTTACAGAACGAAACCCCCGACGCCCCCGTCATCTTTGCCAAGCCCGATACGGCCCTGCTCCAGCGCAACCAGCCCTTCTTCCTGCCCGATTTTTCGCAGGATATCCACCACGAAATTGAGCTGGTGCTGCGCATCTGCAAGAATGGCAAGAACATCGAAGAGAAGTTTGCGCCAACCTACTTCGACGCCATTGGCCTAGGCATCGACTTCACGGCCCGCGACCTGCAGAGCAAACTCAAGAGCAAAGGCCTGCCTTGGGAACTGGCTAAGGGCTTCGATGGCTCGGCCCCCATCTCGCAGGAGTTTAAGCCCGTGGCCGAATTTCAGGATCTGAAGAACATCAACTTCCGACTGGAAGTGAACGGAGAGGTGCGCCAGCAGGGCAACTCCAGCCTGATGCTCCACGACTTCAACAAGATCATCAGCTACATCTCGCAGTTCATCACCCTGAAAATGGGCGACCTGATCTTTACTGGCACCCCCAGCGGCGTAGGCCAGGTTAAAATTGGGGACCAACTAACAGGCTACCTCGAAAACGAGAAGCTGCTGGATCTGGCGGTCAAATAAGTCTAACCTAGGCCACTGTTTCAGTCTGTGAGAAGGTGCGTGCTAGTCCTTAAGGCAAGGCACAAGACGCGGAGCGGCAGCACGCCGCCCCCGCCACTTTTACGTATGCGCTAGGCCAGGGCAGTGGTAGTACAAGTGGCGGGGGTGTGCCTCCCGCCTGCTTTTGCTTTCCATCCTACTGCTCTGCGCCAGCTTGATGAGTGTGCCTGCGGGCTTTGCCAGGCAGGCACGATACTAGCCCAGTACGGCGTTGAGGCAGCAGGCCCCACCCTATTTGTGGCAGATTTCCTTTCCTGAATGCTCCATTCCTTTTTCAAGACCCAGCCGCGGCTGCTAGGCCTAGCCTTGCCCTTCCTAGTGCTGCTAGGCTTCCAGCCGGTTTCCTGCGGCGGCCAGGAGCCCGATACTTCGGCCAAGCCGAAACCAGTCTCCACTACCCCGCCCGATGCTAAAGTGCCCGTGCCGCAGGGGTATTTTCTGTTTCCTATCAAGCCCGGCCAGCCCAACTATCTGGCGGGCAGCATGGGGGAATTGCGGCCAAATCACTTTCACGGGGGCCTCGATATCAAAACCGATGGCCGGGTAGACCTGCCCGTGTATGCCTCAGCCGATGGCTACGTATCGCGCCTGAAGCAGAGCAGCTTCGGCTACGGCAATGTGCTGTACATCACGCACCCCAATGGCCTAACCACGGTGTATGGCCACCTCAACCACTTCCGGGGGCCGGTGGCCCAGGAGCTACGCCGCCAGCAGTATGAGAAGCAGACCTACGAGCTGGAGCTGTTTTTCAAGCCCGATCAGTTTCCGGTGAAGCGCGGCGAGGTAGTAGCCCTCTCCGGTAATACGGGCGGCTCAGTGGGCCCGCACGTGCACTGGGAGGTTCGCACCGCCCAAGACCACCAGCTGAATCCGCTGCAGTGGGGCGGCTTTCCGGAGATTCAAGACCATGTGCGGCCTATTTTGCAAGCCTTTGCCGTAGAGCCCCTCACTATTGAGGCTCGTGTACAGGGCAAGTTTGGCAAGCAGGTGTTTGTACCGAAGGCACCGGCCCTGCCCAATGGTGGTGGCTACGTATGGGCCGATACCATTTCTGCTTATGGCACCGTAGGCCTGTTGCTGCAGGGGTTCGACCGGTTTGATGTGGTCTGGAACAAGTACGGTTTCCAGAAAGTAGAGGTGCTAGTCAATAACGAGCCGCTCTACACCCATGTGGTTGACGACATTCCGTTTCCGGAAGGCTCCCGCCAGATTAACCGCCACACCGACTATGAGTGGCGCGCGATGAACGGCCGGCTCATGGAAAAGCTGTTCGTAGACGATGGCAACGACCTGAGCATCTACACGACGGGCGCCAGCAAAGGCCGTCTGCGCGTGCAGGAGGGCAAGCTCTACAACGTAGAGGTCCGGATGGCTGATTCATACGGCAACATGACGCCCCTGCGCTTTGTACTGCGCGGCGAGCAGCCCGGCTATACCAAAACCCGCTCGGCGGCCGTGAAAACGCCGGCTTTGCGCTACGATGTGAGCCGTAACCTGATGGTGGCCACTGCCGCCGACCCTGATACCGCCGCCGTGGGCGGCAACCTCACCCTGTACAAAGGCGACCGTCGCCTGACGCTCAAGCCTAGCTACACCGAGCACAGCCAGAACGTGTACCTCTACGACCTGCGCGCCGGTCGCCCCGATTCTCTGCAATTCGGGCGCGTAACCAAACGGTTTGAGCGGCAGGCTCTCATTCCCTCGGGCCGCGACTTCAGCTTCACCACGGCCAACATGAGCTTGAGCTTCGGGCCCAAAACCTTATTCGACACGCTCTACATCCAGACCAGCTATAAGGCCGGCCTGTGGACGGTGCACCTGCCCCGCACGCCGCTTTACGAAACGCTGCGCATGACCTTAAAGCCTGAAGTAGAGGTGGCCGACAAAACGCGCTCAGCCATTTACAGCGTCACGGCCAAGGGCGGCCGGGCCTACGTAGGCGGCCGTTGGGATGGCAACACCATCACGGCCAACATCAAGACCTTCGGGCAGTTCAAGATCCTCACCGATACCATTCCACCTTCAGCTCGTCTTGTCAGCAAAGGCGCGGGTGGCCTAGTATTTAAAGTGGGCGACGACCTTTCCGGCCTAGCTAGCTACAAGCTGGAGATTGGAGGCCGCTTCCGGATGCTGCGCTATGAGCACAAGAACGCCACTCTCTTTACCGAGCGCGACGACACCTTGGGACCACCGCTGCGCGGCCCCGCCACCCTACGCATTACCGACCAGGCTGGTAACGAAAAGGTCCTGAGCTTTACCCTGTAGCCGGTTGCTTGCCCTATCGCCTTCCAGGCAAGGCCTTGTTTGCCGCAATACCGTAAAAGCCAAAGTCACTTATGAAGTGGCTTTGGCTTTTCTTTTGTCCGACGTGGTGCTCTGAGCCCTCAGTGAGCAAAGCGCGGCTTTCCCCTATCTTACCTACGCTTCGCTAGGCCAGTCTTTCTGTACCCGACAACAGGCTTTGCGCGTACAAGCTCATCCATTCACCTTGTCACTTCTTATGGCCAACCTGCTCAAACGTCGTCGCCCTACTCTCTTCACCGCTATTGCCGCTACCGTTGCCACGGGCGTGGCTGCCTACGCCTACGCCAAGCGCAAAATGCACCCCGAGTTGCCCACCGTGGCGCACGTTGATCTGCATAAGTACAAAGGACTGTGGTACGAAGTAGCCCGGCTGCCCGCCCGGTTCGAGAAGGGCTGCCAGCACGTAACGGCCGAGTATAAGCTCCGGCCCGATGGTAAAGTACAGGTGCTCAACACCTGCCACAAAGAAGGCCTGAACGGACCAGTCGAAACGGCCACCGCCATAGCCCGGTCCGTTGATGCCTCTAACAGCAAGTTGAAGGTGCAATTCTTCTGGCCTTTTGAGGGCGACTACTGGATTCTTGACCTCGACCACGCTGACTATCAGTATGCCTTAGTGGGCGAGCCTAGCCGCAAAAACCTCTGGATTTTGAGCCGGATGCCCCACCTGGAGCGCAGCATCCGCGACCGGCTCATTGCCCACGCCCGCGACCTGGGCTTCCCGGTGGATAACCTGATTTACACGCCCCAACCCATGAACGAGAAGCCTTAGGCCACTTCACTCATTCAGTATTTCACTAAATCACCACTTGGCAGAAGCCGAAGTCCGTTCTACCTTCGCGCCATGTCACTTCCCCAAATCGGCGAACTAGCCCCTGCTTTCGAAGCCCAGGACCAGAACGGCACCACCCACCGCCTGCAAGATTATGCCGGCCGCAAAGTAGCGCTCTATTTTTACCCCAAAGACGATACCAGCGGCTGCACGGCCCAGGCCTGCAACCTCCGCGACAACTACCAGAGCCTGCTTGGGGCCGGCATTCAGGTACTAGGCGTGAGCATCGACGGCGAAAAGTCGCACCAGAAGTTTGCTACCAAGTATGAGTTGCCATTTCCGCTACTCGTAGATGAGGACAAGAAGCTGGTAGAGGCCTACGGCGTGTGGCAGGAGAAATCGATGTACGGCCGCAAGTACATGGGCACCATGCGCTACACGTTCCTGATTGATGAGGAAGGTAAGATTGAGAAAGTCATCACAAAAGTCGATACCAAGAATCACGCGGCGCAACTGCTGTAATATCAAGAGCCTCGCCTGTTTGGGCGAGGCTTTTTTACGGGCGGCGGCTAGGCCAGATTAGCAGTCCGTCAGCACCGGTGGCTGCGCTCTTCCACCTCCCGCCCAACTTCCTACCTTTGTCACCCTACCAAACTCCAATAGAACCTATGGCTCAGGAATCCTCTTTCGCCGCCTCTTCCGAGACCCACACCCCCACGCCTACCAAGTCTGTTGACCAGCTGAAGCAGATTGCGGCCCAGGTGCGCCGCGACATTGTGCGCATGGTGCACGCCGTAAACTCCGGCCACCCCGGCGGCTCGCTGGGCTGCACCGACCTGCTGGTGGCTCTATACTTCAAGGTGATGAAGCATCACCCCGAGCCCTTCGATATGAACGGCATCGGCCAGGACCTGTTTTTTCTGTCTAACGGCCACATTTCGCCCGTTTTCTACTCGGTACTGGCCCGCTCGGGCTACTTCCCCGTGGGTGAGCTGGCTACGTTTCGGAAGCTCAACTCACGGCTGCAGGGCCACCCCGCCACCCACGAGCACCTGCCCGGCATTCGGGTAGCTTCAGGCTCGCTAGGCCAAGGACTGAGTGTAGCCATCGGTGCGGCCCAGGCTAAGAAACTCAACAACGACGACCGCACCGTATTTGTGTTGATGGGCGACGGTGAGCTAGAAGAAGGTCAGATCTGGGAAGCGGCCATGTACGCCCCTCACCACAAAGTAGACAACCTCATTGCCTTCGTAGACCGCAACGGTCAGCAGATCGACGGCCCCACTGAGAAGATTGGTGGCCTAGGCGACCTGCGCGCCAAGTTCGAAGCCTTCAACTGGCGCGTGCTGGAAACCGACGGTAACAACCTCGAGAAGCTTCTGCCTACTCTCGAAGAAGCCCAGTCGCTGCTAGGCCAGGGTCAGCCAATTATGGTGCTGATGGATACTCAGATGGGCTACGGCGTTGACTTCATGATGGGCTCGCACAAGTGGCACGGCGTAGCGCCAAACGACGAGCAACTGGAGAAAGCCCTGCAGCAGCTGATGGTAGAAGAAGCCGGCGACTATTAGCAGGCGGGGAACGTCATGCCATGAAACAGCTTTTCGAGCCTCAAACCTATAAAGCCGTCCTAATGACTCTCTGGATAGTGTCTATTCCAATGGCTATCCGTGATTCCTTTGGCGATGTAGCTAGTCTGTGTGCTGCTGTACTATCAGCTGCTATTGCATTGGGGCTTGCTTATGCAACTGTCAACAAGTCGAATAACACTAAACTATTGACCCTCACAGGATCAGTAGTTATCATCCTTGTCTTGATGGGAGCTTTTGTTACAGGGCATGCCTCTCCTAACCCATCTAATTAAACTGCGCAAGTAGAATAGCATGAGCAAAGGCATGTTTTGGGTACGCTCCTGGATGTTGCTGGCCTTGATATGGCTAGCAGCACCCAGTCGTGCCCAAAACGTAGCGCCCGAGAAGCCCCGCACCACCCGTATCCTGTTCGTGCTCGATGCTTCGGGCTCTATGCGGGCGCCGTGGGAAGGCCAGCAGCGCTGGGATGTGGCCAAGAGCCTGCTCTCCAAAATGGTGGACTCGCTCAACGCGTATCCGCACCTGGAACTGGCGCTGCGAGCCTACGGCCACCAGCACGACAACAAGGAGAACAACTGCGAAGACTCGAAGCTGGAAGTGGCATTTGCGCCCAAAAACGCGGCTGCCATCAAGGCTCGGCTCAAAACCATTGAACCGAAGGGCAACACGCCCATTACCTACTCCTTGTTGCAGTCGGCTCAGGACTTTCCGGTGGATAAAACGGCGCGCAACGTGCTCATCCTGATTACCGATGGCCTGGAGTCGTGCAAGGGCGACCCGTGCGCTACGGCCGTAGCGCTGCAGCGCAAGCACGTGTTCCTGAAGCCCTTCGTGATTGGGATTGGGGCCGAGCGGGAGTTTGGGCGCCAGCTTGAGTGCCTAGGCCAGTACTACAACGCGGCAGATGTCAAAACCTTCCGCACCATCCTCAACGATGTAGTAGCTCAAACCCTGGCCAAGACCACCGTAGCCGTAAACCTGACTGATGAAGCCGGCCGGCCCGTGGAGTCGAACGTGAACATGACGTTCCTCAACAACGTCACGGAGCAGCCCGAGTACAACTACGTGCACTTCCGCGACGCCCAGGGCAAACCCGACGTGCTCGACATCGATGCCTTGCAGAGCTACGACTTGGTGATTAACACGGTGCCCCCAGTGCGGCAGCAGAACCTGCCTATTCGGCCCGGCAAAGCCAATGTGCTCACCTACAAAACCCCGCAGGGTACACTGTGGCTGCAAAACCCAGCCAGCTCGCCTAACCCCTACGGTACCGTGCAAGCGGTAGTGCGAGCCCGGGGCAACGCCGCCACTGTGGTGGCGCTGCCCTTCGGTAGCCGGCAGAAGCTGCTGGCCGGCGACTACGAAGTGGAGCTGTTAACCCTACCCCGCCAGATCCGACGCATCACGGTGAAGCAAGGCCAGGAAACTACTGTGACTTACGAGACGCCCGGCATTCTCAATATTGTGTCGGATTTGAAGGGCTACGGCAGCATCTACAAGCTCAATAACGACGAGTCGCAGACGTGGGTGTACAACCTGCCCGACGGCGGCAGCAGCAAGATCAACCTGCCCATGCAGCCGGGGGCCTACCGCCTCGTGTTCCGCACTAAGACCGCCACCGGCAGCCAGTTTACCGACGTGCGCAACTTTACCATCCGCCCGAGCCAAACCAGCTCGGTCAGCATTTTCGGGAAATGAGGAAGAACGAGCAGTTTACCGGTAATGCTGAACCCCAGAACGGTCATGTCGAGCTTGTCGAGACATCTCGCGTGCTGACGTTGCCACAGCATCCACTCCCCCACTCCTCTGGAAGAAGTGGCTGGGGGGTGAAGTCCAACGAAGCGGTAGAGATGCTTCGGCAGGCTCAGCATGACGTTCTTGTACATGCTGCTCAGCAGCTAGCGGAGCTAGGCCACGCCACGCTTCCCGATGTCTTCTCGCCGGAGGAAGTGAGTAGCTTATTGCAGACCATTGAAACCGTTGAAAGCAACTCTGCCAACTTTCGGCGCAGCCAGGATGTGTTTGCCATTCGCAACCTGCTGCGGGAGATTCCGCAATTGCGGGAGCAACTCCTGACGCCGAAGCTGCGGACGGTGCTGGCGGCGCTTTTCCCCGAGGTTAGGCCACACCTGACGAAGGCCATCTACTTCGACAAACCCGCTGGCTCTAACTGGCTAGTGGCCTGGCATCAGGATGTGATGATAAGCGTGGACCGCCGCATGGAGATTCCGGGCTACGGCCCCTGGACCAGCAAAGGCGGTGATGTAACCGTGCTGCCGCCCCGCGAAGTTCTGGAAAGCATCGTTACCCTGCGCCTGCACCTCGATGACTGTGACGCCACCAACGGAGCCTTGCGCGTAGTACCCAACTCGCACCGGCACGGCGTCATCCCGAATGACCAGCATCCTGCCTACACCCCCGCAGCCGTAACGTGCGAGGTGCCGGCGGGCGGCCTGATGCTGATGCAGCCGCTCACGCTGCACGCCTCTAACCGCAGTACCAGCGCCCGGCCGCGCCGCGTGATTCACTTGGAGTTCAGCACTGCTGAATTGCCGGGTGGCCTAGCGTGGCGGGAGCGGCAGGAAATAGAGTAACCACAAAACCCAATATCCAAACAACTAAGTCCCTAACAACCCTACATATGAAAGACTTCCCCTACACCGAATCGAAAGACACCCGCAGCGGCTTTGGCGCGGGCCTGCAGGAGCTGGGCAAAACCAACCCCAATGTAGTAGCTCTGTGCGCCGACCTGATTGGCTCGCTCAAGATGGATGCCTTCATCAAGGATAACCCCGAGCGGTTCTTCCAGGTAGGCATTGCCGAGGCCAACATGATGGGCCTGGCCGCCGGCCTCACCATTGGGGGTAAGATTCCGTTCACGGGCACCTTTGCTAACTTCAGCACGGGCCGCGTGTACGACCAGATTCGGCAGAGCATTGCCTACTCGGGCAAAAACGTGAAGATCTGCGCTTCGCACGCGGGCCTCACTCTGGGCGAAGACGGCGCTACCCACCAGATTCTCGAAGACATCGGGATGATGAAGATGCTGCCCCACATGACGGTCATCAACCCCTGCGACTACAACCAGACCAAAGCTGCTACCATCGCCATTGCCGACTACGAAGGCCCGGTGTACCTGCGCTTCGGCCGGCCGGTAGTGCCCAACTTCACCCCCGCCGACCAGAAGTTTGAAGTTGGCAAAGGCATTGTGCTCAACGAAGGTACCGACGTGAGCATCTTCGCCACTGGCCACTTGGTGTGGAAGGCCATCTTGGCCGGCAAGCTGCTGGCCGACAAAGGCATCAACGCTGAAATCATTAACATCCACACCATCAAGCCCCTCGACGCCCAGCTGATTCTGGAATCGGCCCGCAAAACGCGCTGCGTAGTAACGGCTGAGGAGCACCAGATGAACGGTGGCCTAGGCGACTCTGTAGCCCAGCTGCTAGCCCGCGAGGAGCCCCTGCCCCTGGAAATGGTAGCCGTAAACGACTCCTTCGGTGAATCGGGCACCCCCGACCAGCTCATGGAGAAATACGGCCTCAACGAGCAAGCAATTGTAGCCGCCGTCGAGAAAGTAATGGCCCGCCGAAAGTAAGTCTTCTAATTTCTTGGAAAATGTAATGCCCCGGCCGCTACATGCGCAGCCGGGGCATTTTGTTATTCACACTATTAGTCCAGCCAAATTTCATCGACTCTACGGATATTTAAATTTTCAGCTTCGTTTCTTGAACCGTAGCTCACAAAGCGAATCCCTTTGGTATACTGGATAATTGTATATCGCTTTTCTGTCTTCTGCCCCCTGTCAATGCGCCAACCATAAACATATGGTATGTTCCTGTTGCTACGAGCTGTATCCAATGGACCATACCGATTAATTACATCTGCAAAGGTGTTAGATGGATAAATGCCTTTGGAAGTAACTATTGACGCCTTTGATCTAAACTTTATACTAGTTATTGATTGCTGATCCTTGGGTTTATTTTCTGTCTCAATAGCAAATTCAACACCTGCCCTTTTGTATGCAAGGGTATAGCCATAGACAACCTGATACGAGCCAGGCCTATCGTCGCTCCATTTGACATGAAAACGCCGTATCATTTCTCCCTTTTTGTAGCCGTTGCCCATTACCCGCCTGACGTCATTCAAGGTTGACTTACCTACCTGTAATCCTTGAAAAACAGAATCTCCCTGAATTACAGTTTGGCCTATTGCCGGGGACGCGCATAGAAGCAGCAAAAAAAATTTCAATAGCTGTTTGATTAACATAGCGAATCAATCATAAGTGACTCGTCTAGCGCATATAGAAAAGGGCACTGCTCACTTCTTACTGCTTCCCGCCGCACTCAGCGCAGAAACGTTGCTCGGGCTTTACAGAAGCGCCACAGTCGCCGCAGAACTTGTCTTTGGCTTGAGCAGCGGTATTGGGCGTGCCGCAAGTTGGGCAGAATTTCTGGCCGGGTGCCAGCTTGGCTTGGCAGTTCTGGCACTGCACTAGGCCACCGGTATTGAGAAAATCGAGGCCCTTGGTGTAATCCTGCTCCCGTGTTTTGGTGTGAATTTGCTCGCGGGCGGCCTGGCGCTGCTGGGCCGATAGCTCCTCTTGCTCATCGGGGGCGCAGGTTTCGCAGAGGTTGGCGCTGTGGTTCCAGCACACATCAGGGCATACCCAGTTGCCGCAACGGGTGCACTGCTTGAAGTACGTTTTGCCTTCCTGCACGGCTTTTTCTAGGGCCGCGTCGTGGGCCTTACCGCCAATAGCTCGCTGCACGTGGTAGGCGGCAGTACCGGCATCATAAAAGCTGCCCCCAAACAGGCTGCCGGCGGCACGCATCAGCTCCCCGGCAATACCAATGCTGTTCGGCTGAAACCGAGACATATGCCCATTGCGGCACTTGTCGCAGTAGAATTTAAACTGAAACCCCTTGTCGGTCGACAAATCATCATGGTTGGCGACGAACTGGATTAGGTTGCTCATAGCGAATAAGGAAGACTGAGTGAACGGTTAAAAGTAGTTATATCCGAATATTTGAAGACTACTCAAGCCGGAGTTATTGAAAATATTCCGCTCGTATACTTGCACACCGTTTCGGTTCTCCTTCTTCCCTGCCTATGCGTCTGCTCTACGCCCTCCTGACTTGTTTTCTAGGCCTGTGCATTGTTCCGGCCGGGCACGCGCAAAACCAGCAGCAGCGCGATACCACCCTTATCGTCTACACCGGGCAGCTCACGGGGGCCTACAGCCGGGGTGGCGTTAGCCGCACGTTGGCATCCACCTCCCACTCGCTCACGTTTACTCGCGGTCAGCACTTTGGCCTACCCATGAACGGCAGCTTCATTTACGGCAAGCAGGATGGCTTTTTAAAAGAGCGTGAATTACTGCTCACGGCCACGCCCTATTATTACAAGGGCCGTTTCCGGGCCTACGCCCTGGGCGGGTTTGAAATCAGCAACCTCCGCGGCATCACGAGTCGGGTGCAGTTGGGAGCGGGGCCAGGCTGGGCATTTTATTCCGATACGTTGGGCCGGGAGGTATCCGTAAGCAACCTGCTGATTCGGGAGAAAACCAACTTCCGCAACGGCACCAGTCGCCTTACTACTCGCAACTCGGCCCGCCTAAAGGTCAGCTACTCGCGCAGCGTGTTCACCCTCAGCTCCATCACGTTCTACCAGCCCTCCGTCATTGACTTCGGCGATTATCGTTTCAGCAACCTCACCACCCTGGCCCTGAAGCTGCCGCGTAAGTTCTCCGTCAATTTCAGCTATAACTACACCCATGAGAGCCGCGTGATTGAGGGCCGATTCCCCGATAACACCAACGTAACCGTGGGAGTGGCCTACAGCACTACCCGCTAGGCCACCCCCGTTAGCGCCCCCTGAAGCTGGATAGGTAGGCTATTCCATCCTGAAAGGTGGTAATTGATGACCCCGCCAAGTAGCTCAATAGCGGGTACATGGGCTGCTTAAACACCTCCAGACTGGGGTGCTCCCCTCGTAAGATTTCCCGGATAGTATTGGAGCCCTGGCCCATGAGCTCTGGAGCATACTGACGAGGCACTTTCTGCTCGTACAAGAAGGTAGCCACCCTGGCCGCTACAACGGGGTCGGGCGTGTTAAGGGCTTGTACGCACTGGGGCAAGATCCTAGGCCAATCGGCGGGCTTAACGGGGTGGTAGCGCAAGAAACCCTGCACGAGCTGTAGTGTGCCGACGCCCAGATTAGGGTCGCGCAGGAAGGGCAGCAATTGGTACATATCGGCGGCCGTGCGCGCCTGAGAGCCGGCCTGCACCAGAGCCTTCTCCCGCACTGAGTCGGGGGCGGCGCTGCGCAGTACGGCCACAGCCTGTGCTACCGTAAGTGGCCTAGGAGCCTGCAACAGCCGCAGGGCCTCGGCGTACCGCGCCGCTTGGTGGTGGGGGTATTTGCGGCGGACCACTGCCACCGCCGCTGTGTCTTGGGCCCGAGCCGCAAACAGGCTCCGGCGGGCCATCTGAAACTCCAAGCTCTGGAACTGCTTCATACTCAGAATAGCATTCAGCTGGCTTACTACGCGCGGATCAGGAGGGGCGGCCGTTCGGTAGGGAGTGCCAGTATCGGAGCGCAGGGTTACGAGGTACTGGTCGTCACTCAACCATATTACTTGCGCATCTTTATAGCCCATGGGCCGAATGGCTGCCATGCACACGGTGGCTTTTTTCTGGTTGAGGGCCGCCACGAAGTCCTCGCGAGTCAGGCCGGATGGCAAACCCCACACCTCCACGTCGGATGGCTTGATTTGGGCATCCGAGGGCGTTGCTTGGCTCCAGAGCCCCATCAGCAGCGCAAAAAAATACTTCCTCATATCACGCACGTATATAGTTGGCTAGCAAGTCTGTAAACTCGTGTTGTACCTGCATGAGCAAGGTAATAGTTCATAGGGCATTAAACCAATTGCCGTGGCCTTGCTCTAACCTCGCACAAACTAGCCGCCCCTAACCTACTCCCCTGCTTGGAAGATCAGGAGATACTCGCCAAGTTCGACGACCCCGCCGCCCGTAACGTGGCCTTCAACCAGCTGGTGCGCAAGTACCAGCAGAAGGTGTACTGGCACGTGCGCAAAATGGTCATCGACCACGACGATGCCGACGACTTAACTCAGGACGTCTTTGTGAAAGTATGGAACAACCTGGCGAATTTTCGACGGGACGCTTCGCTGTACACCTGGATTTACCGCATTGCCACCAACGAATGCCTAAGCTTCCTGTCCTCTAAGCGGCGGCGGTTTTTCTTGCCCCTGAATGATGTAGGAGCCGAACTTACCACCAAACTTGAGGCCGACCCTAGCATGGCGGGTGATGAAATTGAGCGGCGGCTACAGAAAGCCATTCTACGCCTACCTGATAAGCAGCGGCTGGTGTTCAACATGAAATACTACGATGACATCACCTACGAGCAGATGGCCGAAATAACGGGCACTTCGGTAGGTGCCCTGAAAGCATCGTATCACCATGCCGTAAAAAAAATTGAACAATACGTGACGGAAGATTCCGTCCGTAATTAAACCTCAAGGCCTCAGTAGCCTCTAACTCAGCATGAATACCCCCTTTCGTTTGGATGATCATAAGCGCCGGGCGCAACCACTGGCTCCGCCGCCAGATCGGTACTTTGAGCAACTCCCCGCGCGCGTTATGGCCCGGGCGCAACCCGCAGATGCAGGTGGCCTAGCCAGCACGTGGGGTTGGCTGCAGCAGCTTTCGGCCCCGGTTCGGTCGGCGCTGGCTTCGGCCGTGGTACTCGGCGGCTTTGCGGCTTCTTTCTGGCTAACCCAATCTGCACCGGTTGCCACTTCAGGCCCCGCAACGGTGCTGGCGGCTGTGCCGCAGGCTGAGATGGTACAATATCTGTTAGCCAGCGACCAGCGTGTGACCCTCACCGATTTGGCAGAGCTGGCCCCCGCCCCATCGGGCATGCCCGAAACCTATCTGCAGGCCTCGCCCGATGAGCTGCAGGATGCGCTGGATAGCCAACCCAGTGATGAAGCGTATTACTAACTCTTTCCCGTTTTAACCGCACATGACTCACCTTCTCCGTAGCTTCTGGGTAGTGTTGCTGCTGACCACGGTTTCGCTTACAGCCCTGGCGCAAGCGCCGGCTGGCCAGCAAGACCGCCTAAACCAGCTGGAAAATGCCAAGATTGCCTACCTCACCGATAAAATTTCGCTGACCCAGGACCAGGCTCAAAAGTTCTGGCCCGTGTACAATGATTTTACCACTAAACGCCGGGACCTGAACCGTCAAATGCGCCAGCTGCGTACCGCTAGCCCAGATGGCCTCACCGACGAGCAAATCAAAACCAACCTCAACCAGGCCATGACCTTGCGCGAGCAGGAAGTGAAGCTGGAGCGAGACTACTTCAATAAGTTTCAGAAGATTCTCAGCATCCGGCAGGTAGGCCAGTTGTACAGCGCCGAGCGCGAGTTTACCCGCGAAGTCATCAAGCGAGTAGCCGACCGCCGCGGCGGCCCTCACCGTAGCCGCCCCGAGAGCCAATCAGGTAATTGACCGGCTCCCTTTCTCCAGTCTATTTAAAAAGCAGCTGCCCTGGCAGCTGCTTTTTTGTTGTACCCGTGAACCAAGCCGCCGGTATTGCCTGTAACACATGGCTAGGCCACCCATCACTTTGGGCGTACCTTTGCGGCCCGCTTTGCTTTCAGAACTATGCTTACCCCCCGCCAGCTTTTCCTGCGCCACCAGGCTCAAACTTCCGATTTTCCCTTGCTGCTTGAAATTGAGCGTGCCGAGGGTGTGTATATGTTTGACGCTGCCGGCCAACGCTACCTCGATTTAATTTCGGGTATTGGCGTAAGCAACGTAGGCCACCGTCATCCGCGGGTACTACAAGCCATTCAGGACCAACTGGATAAATATCTCCACCTGATGGTGTACGGCGAGCTAGTGCAGGCGCCTCCCGCCGTGCTGGCCGAAGCCCTGCACCGCACCCTGCCGGCCCACCTCGACAATGTGTATTTCACCAACTCGGGTACCGAGGCCGTGGAGGGGGCCCTGAAGCTGGCCAAGCGGCACACGGGCCGCACCGGTTTGCTTTCCAGCTATAATGCCTACCACGGCTCCACCCACGGCGCCCTGAGCATCACTGGCTCTGAGAGCTTCAAGAATAGCTTCCGCCCCCTGTTGCCCAATGTGCAGCACTTCCGCCACAATAACTTCGAAGATCTGGCCCTCATCACTGAGCACACCGCGGCTGTGGTCATCGAAACCGTGCAGGGCGAGGCGGGCGTGCGGGTTCCGGCCCCGGACTACCTGCCTGCTTTGCGACAGCGCTGCACCGATATGGGGGCCCTGCTCATTTTGGATGAAATCCAATGCGGCTTTGGGCGCACCGGTACGTTCTGGGCATTTGAGCAGTTTGGTATTGAGCCCGACATCCTGCTCACGGCTAAGGGCATGGGGGGCGGTATGCCCATTGGCGCCTTTATTTCTTCCCAGGAAATTATGTCAGGCTTTAAGACCAACCCCATCCTAGGCCACTGCACCACGTTTGGCGGGCACCCGGTGTCGTGCGCGGCGTCGCTGGCTACACTGCAGGTTATTCAGGAAGGCAACCTGCTGGCCGGCGTGGCAGAAAAAGCAGCTCGCTTCCGGCAGCAGCTGGTGCACCCTGCCATTCGCGACATCCGAGGCTGTGGTCTGCTGATGGCCGTTGAATTTGACTCGTTCGAGGTACTCAAGCCCATCATCGACCACGCGCTCTGGCACGAACACATTCTCACCGACTGGTTCCTGTTCTGCGACAACTCCCTGCGCATCGCGCCCCCACTCACCATCACGGCCGCCCAAATTGACGAGGCCTGCGCTGCCTTGCTACGCGCCATTGACGCAGTAGTGAGCTAGTAGGCCACTCCATTAGCAGAAACGCCCGGCTTTTCATTTCAAATGAAGGCCGGGCGTTGCTGCTATGCAAAAGAAGAGTGCTTACTCTCCGTTCTGCAAGTTATTGTAGTTCAAGAAGCTCTGGGTTTCCTCTTTGATCTGTTCGCGCGGTAGGCAGTCTTTCACGCCCATCGAAATCTTGCGCACTAGCACACCCACAATGGCTTTGCGGAAGCCAAGCTTTTCGGCCATGTCAATGCAAAAATCCATCTCATTGTCGTCCACCACGCCGTCGGCCAGCATCATGTCTACCAAGTCGAAAATCTGGTCGAACCGTTCCGAATCGTTGTCAGGCAGCACGATGGTACCTGCGCTGGCGTTGCCTACAATAGAGCGGACGTCATCAGCCCGCATGCCGTTTTTCTTTCCTACCGCCACTATAAAGTTCATCTCCCGTTCGTCGATGTGCCCGTCGGCCTTGGCCAAGGCAACCAGGTTCATCAGATGGCTTTTAACCTTTTTGGTTTGCTCATTCTCAAAAAAACCAAACATACAGGTGGGGCTTAGAAGTAGACGGTTGCGTTAGGAGGAATGGGTACGGGGCCAGACTGAGGTCATCAGTGGCGGGTTGTTAATATACCGGCTGTTGAGCGCAAGTGCAATAGACTTGTTTACGGATATCGAAAAAAAACAGCCGATTTGTCAGCCTCTTTTGGGTTTCCGCCTCTTAAAGGCTTTACTTTCCCTGCGGATTTGCCACCTTTGCGCCCGTCCACTGCGGACAACCTAGTTTGAAGAAGAGTACTCAGAGATACATATGAAACGTATTGCAGTTTTCACCAGCGGCGGCGACTCGCCGGGTATGAACGCCTGCATCCGGGCCGTGGTACGTACCGCGGTCTACCACGGCATTGAAGTATACGGCATCATGCGCGGCTACAGCGGCATGATCAAAGGCGAGTTTGTGAAGCTTGATTCTGCCTCGGTAGCCAATACCATTCAGAAAGGCGGCACCATTCTCAAATCGGCCCGGAGCCAGAAATTCCAAACCAAGGAAGGCCGCCAGGAGGCCTTTGACCAGCTGGTAAACCACGGCATTGATGGCCTAGTGGCCATTGGGGGAAATGGCACCTTCACGGGAGCTACCATTTTCGAGCAGGAGTTTGGCATCCCGACCGTAGGCGCCCCCGGTACCATTGATAACGACCTCTATGGCACCGATTACACCATCGGGTACGATACAGCCGTGAATACGGCCCTCGAGGCAATTGACAAAATCCGGGACACCGCTGATTCGCACGACCGTTGCTTCTTTGTGGAGGTAATGGGCCGCGACTCCGGCTACATTGCTATTCCGTGCGCCATTGGGGGCGGGGCTGAAATTGTGATGATTCCGGAAACGCAGATGTCGACGGAAGCCGTGATTGACACGCTGCAGAGCAGCTGGAAGCGCTCTAAAACCTCGTTCCTGGTAGTAGTAGCCGAAGGTGATGAGGAAGGCAACGCCCACGCCGTGGCTCAGCAAGTGAAGGCCGCTATTCCCCAGCTCGATACTCGCGTAACCATTATCGGCCACATTCAGCGGGGCGGCTCCCCATCTGCCGCCGACCGTATGCTGGCCTCACAAATTGGTATTGCCTGCGTAGAGGGTCTAATGAATGGCATGCGCAACGTAATGGCTGGCATCGTAGACCGCAAACTGGTGTACACCCCCTTCACCGATACCATCAATAAGAAGAAAATGATCAACCAGAGCTTCATGCGTATGGTTGAGATTCTGAGTGTATAGGCCTAGGCCACTGCCATCATGAAAAAAGGCGCCCCTTCCGGTAAGGGGCGCCTTTTTTCATGGAAACCATTCATTACATTTAGCCATAGACTATCCGCTCACTTATTATCCTCTTGAATTTGTACCAGAAATTACTTTGCAGCGCTTTGTTGAGCGCCATCTCCGTAGCAGCCGTTGCGCAAGACGCAGGTACTCCAGCTCCTCATCGAGCCAGCCTCCATTTGGGATTAGGCACAGCCGGTGTCGGAACCGGAGATTATATGGCCCTGAAGGCGCACATCGAGTACGCACCGGTCTTCGGGCGGCACTTGGGCACCGGCACCCGCTTGGCTTTTATTGGCGGCAGTCGGGAATCCTACAGCACCGTGTATGCTCCCAACCGCTACGGCGGAAATGGCGTTACGGTGCCTTACGCCATGAGCTACCAAGCCGTGAATCTGGAGCAGGAGCTCTATTTCTACCCGTTTGGCAATAACAAGTCGGTGTTGTTTGCAGTAGGTGGCGGTGGGTACGCCGGTTACTCCAACCGCTATGGTGCGCCGGCCACCCACCTCAACTGGGAAACCGGCGAAGAAAGCCTTGACCTCGACCATGAGCAGGGCCTGCACGCGGGCTACATGTTTTCCCTCAACCTCGATGTAGCCCTGGGCGCCACCCAACAATGGCTGGTGGGTGGCAAGTCTGCGTTTCAGAATGATACGTATGGCAACTCCCTTGCCACGCTGCAGCTGAAAGTAGGCCGCCGTTTCTAGCAATTATGGTGGCCTGCTGAAAGGGCTTTTGCCCATCTGCCCTGTTCGCTTTCCATAATCCACATAAAAGCCCTTACCTCCGCGCGGAAGTAAGGGCTCTTATGTGGCCCGGGTGTACTAAAAGGTCACACTAGAATTACCAGATTAGGCTACTCAATAGGACCGTAGGCTACGCTCTACTGGCCTAGGCCAGTGGCAGGCGCACTACATTACCACGTAAGCTCCGCGGGATGGTGCCACTGGTACTCTGGGTCGCGGCGGAGCCAGGTGAGTTGGCGTTTAGCGTAGTGGCGGGAATTGCGCTTGAGCAAGCGCACGGCCTCCGCATAGTCGTAGTGTCCTTCGAAGTAGTCAAACAGCTCCTTGTAGCCTACCGTCTGAAGGGCGTTGTGGTGACGGAACGGGTACATGGCCCGCGCTTCGGCCTCTAGGCCACTGGCCAGCATCTGATCCATCCGCAGGTCAATGCGTTGGTAAAGCTCTTCTCGCTCCCGATTCAAGGCAATTTTCACGGTTGTAAAGGGTCGCTCTGCCGCCTTCTTTACGCCATGAAAGCTGCTAAAGGGTTGCCCGGTGGCACGCGTAATTTCCAGGGCCCGCAGTATCCGCTGGTGGTTCTGACGGTCAATGCGCTCGTAAGTTACCGGGTCGAGGCGCTGCAGCTCCGCTACCAGGGGCGCTAGGCCACCCTCGGCCAGCTCCTGATGCAACTGCTCACGCACCTGCGGCAAGGCCTTAGGCATTTCATCAAAACCTTCCGTTACGGCCTGCAGGTACAGCCCCGAGCCCCCCGTGAGTATCACCACCCGGTGCTTCTGAAACAACTCGTGCAGCAAGGCCAGCGCGTCCTGCTCGTAGCGGCCGGCGTTGTATTCTTCCTGAATGCTGTGCGAATTAATAAAATGATGGGGTACGCCCTGCATTTCCTCGGGGCTGGGCTTAGCCGTGCCAATGGTGAGTTCCCGAAAGAATTGCCGGGAGTCGGCCGATACAATTTCGGTTTCCAAAGCCTGGGCCAAGCGCACGCACAACTCGGTTTTGCCCACCGCCGTGGGCCCCGATATCACCAGCAACGTAGGCTCCTGCGCGGCAAATAAATCTGTTAGTAGCTTCATGAGGTCGGGGAAATAGTGCAGCCGGGCAGTGCCGCGTACAGCGCCAGTAAGCTGGTTTCTTCGTGCTGCCAGTTCAGCTCTTGCCGGGCCTGGGAGCAGTTAATTGCGAGCTGCCGCGCGCGGGTTTCGTCGCCGCCGGGCAGCAAGCGGTTGAGGGCTGCTGCCACTGCACCGGCTGTCAGGGGCGCCGGCACCAGCTCAGCCACATCGTACGCCGCATTGAGGGCACGGTACTCCGGAAAATCAACCACTACCTGGGGCACGCAGGCGTGCAGGTAGTCAAAAAATTTGTTGGCCAGCGAGTAGTAATAACTCAGCCCTTGATTTTCGAGCAGCAGCACCCCCACTGCCGCGTGGCGCGTTACCTCCCGCAGCACATTCGGTAATACGTACCCCCGGAACTCAACCTTACCGCTGGCTACTAGGCCTAGCGCTGCGGCCTGGGCCCGCAGAGATTCAGACAGGTCGCCCTCTCCGCAAATAACCAATCTGCCTTGCACTTGCGGCATAGCTTCCAGCAAAGTTTCTAGTCCACGCCCGGCATTCAGGGCTCCCTGGTACAGGATGTAGCCGCCTGGCTCCGCCTTCGTGCATTTCGGCTCTTCTAATCGGCTAATGTTGCGGATAACGGCAAACGGCCGACCGTAGCGCTGTTCAAACAGCTGGGCCAGGGCGGGGCCCACGGTGTAGGCCAGGTGCGCCCGTGGCACAATAAACTGCTCCACCCGTCGCCAGATGCGCTGCACCCTCGGCCTGCTTACCACCTCGGGCACTTCAGTGAATAACTCGTGGGCATCATACACCAGGGGAGCCCCGGAGAGGCGCGCCCGCACCCAAACCGGCAGGGCGGTATCGAGGTCAATGGAGCACCAGGCCGCCGCCCGCTGGGTTAGCAGGAAAGCCAGTAGCCGCAACGAAAACTCCAGGTAGAATAGCTTGCCCCGCCGCAACCAGCACCGCAACCGGTGCTGCTGGTAAGGCTGAGCTGTTAGAGGCTTCGAGCTAGGCCACTCCCGCCCCACCAGCAGCACCTCGTAACCAGCCTGCGCCAGCGACCCGCAAATGCGTTGCATCCGCTGATCATAATTAAGATCCGTGGTAACGGTAAAGACGAGACGCGGGGGCATTTACAGCGGCGAGACGGAGCCGAGGCGGGTAGTTTGGGATATTTTCGTCAAATTTAGGGAGTAAAACCTAGTGTGCCGGCCTCGTCTCCACGTAAGAAGACGAGTAGCCGGCCCTTCTTTGCCCGGTAATACCTCCTCGACCTCCCTCGTCTCCTACCTCTATGCCGGCCAGGCCTACTGCTTCTACCTCCACCGATTTGCTACGCTCGTTATTTGATCAGGCCTATGACGCATTGCTGCTCTATGATGACCACGGCGCCCTGATAGATTGCAACCAAACCGCGTTAAACCTACTCGGCATTTCGCGCGAAATGCTGCTAGCTTCTGGCCTGATGGCCTTTGCACTGCCCTCGCCCGATAAAACAGTAGAGCAGTGGACTTCTGAGCATCAACTCCGTGAGGCAGTGTTGGAAACAGCTCGCACGGGCACTTCTCACTCCCGTACCTGGCAAGGGCAACGCGCTGACCGAGTGCGGCTGACTGGATGGTTGACGCTGCACCGCGTAGAAACGCCCTTCGGAACCCGCGTGCAGCTCACGCTCCGCGATGTATCCCGCAATCAACCGTACGAGCAGGATAGCACCCAACAATTGGTAGCCAAGCGCAGCCAGGAACAGTTGCGGGATTTGCTTTCCCGTACCAACCTGAGCTATGTGCAGCTCGACCGGCAGGGCGACATTCAGGATGTGAATGATTTCTTTCTTGACTTCACGGGGTACCGGCGTGATGAAGTTGTGGGCCACAGTTACCACGTCATCTTTTCGCCCCCGGAAGAGGCTGATGTCCGTCGGCAGGCCTACCTCACCAGCATTAAGGATGGGATGCTGCAGAGCTTCTACGAGCGCCTGCTCGTTACCAAGTCTGGCCAGCGCCGCCTGATGTACTGGCATGCCGAGTTCATTCGTACTGCCACGGGTCATATTACCGGCATTTTCGTGGTTGGCCGCGACCTGACCGACCGCCACGTCACGGCGCGGGCCCTTACCGACAACCGCACGCGGCTGCAGGACTTTCTCGACAATGCCCACGACCTGATTCAGAACCTGAGCATCGACAACCGATTCCTGTTCGTGAATAAGGCCTGGAAGGAAAAGCTGGGGTACGAGGATGAAGACCTGCCCAACCTCTCCCTCTCCGATGTGGTGCACCCCTACTACAAGGCTAAGCTGCTCTATCAGCTCCGCAACCTGTACAAGGGCGAGAAGGTGAACAAGCTGGAAACCGTGTTTCTGACCAAGACCGGCAAACCAGTGCACCTGATTGGCTCCATCAGCTGCTCGTGGCAGGATGATGAGCCCGTAAGCACCCGGGCCATTCTGCACGACATCACCGACCGCATCAAGGCCGAGCGTCTGCAGAAGGTATATTACAGCATTGCCAACCTAGCCATCAGCTCCAAAGATTTACATTCCCTGTACGGAGCCATCCACCGGGAGCTGAGCAAGATTATTGAAACCAATAACTTCTACATTGCCCTCTGCGACGAGGCTCGCACTCAGCTGCAGTTCGCCTACTACGTCGATCAGAATGCCCAGGGCGAGCAGAACATTATGGCGCGGCCGTTTTCCTCGGGTGTGTCGGAGTATATCATCCGGACCGGGCGGCCCCAGTTTCTGCTGAAGCCCGAGCTGGAGGAGCTAATTGGCAATGGCACTATTACGGCCTACGGGCTGATGCCGGAAGTGATGTTGTGCTCACCGCTGAGCATTGGCGAGCGAATCATTGGCGTCATTGCGGTGCAGGATTACCAGAAGGCCGATGCCTATGCTGCCGCCGACATTGAGATTCTGCACTTCATCTCCAACCAGGTAGCCTTGGCCATTGAGCGCAAGCGCAACGAGGTGCAGATTCAGAAGCAGAACGCCCGCCTGAACGCCATTTTTGAGAGCGGCTCCCACCTGATGTGGTCCGTGGATACGCATTCGCGCCTGAGCTCCTTCAACCGCAACTACGCCGCCTATTTCCTGCGGCGCAATGGCGTGTACCCGGCCCTCAACGTAAACCTCTGGCAGGCTGACTTGGCGCTGATGGAAGAGGATGCCCGTGATACGTTCATGGAGAATTACCGGCGGGCATTCCAGGGGCACCCTCAGCGCTTCGAGGTGCGCCTGCGCGACACCAAGGGCATCGACAGCTGGCGCGAGATTTATCTCAACCCCATTTACCTCGACGACGGCTCTTTCGAGGAAATATCGGCCATTGCCCACGACATCACGGATCAGAAACGCTCGCAGCTGGAGCTGGCGGCCCAAGAGGAGAAGTTCCGGGCCATCTTCGAGTCGTTCCAGGATGTGTACTATCGCACCGATGGCCGGGGTATCCTCAGCCTTGTGAGCCCCTCCGTGCTCGATATGCTGGGCTACACTCCCGAGGAAGTAACCGGTACCCCCATTGCCGACTACTACCTCTACCCTGCCGAACGGGAAGCCTTGCTGGCCAGCGTGCGCGACACAGGGGCGGCACGCAACTTTGAGGTGACTATGCGCCACAAAGATGGGCATGCCGTGAGCGTGCTGGTGAATGCCCGGAAAGTGCTGGACGGCATGGAAGGCACGGAAGGTATTGGCCGCGACATTACGGAACTGAAGAAAATGCAGGACGACCTGCGGGCTGCCAAAGATGAAGCGGAAGCCGCCCTGCATGCCAAAACGCAATTCCTGGCCAACATGAGCCATGAGCTGCGCACGCCTATGAACGGCATCATTGGCATGATTGACCTGCTCCACCAGACCGTAGCGAGCGAAGAGCAGGAAGAGTATGTAGATACGCTACGCAAATCGTCGGATGCGCTGCTGGCCATTCTGAATGATATTCTGGACCTCTCTAAAATTCAGGCGGGCAAGCTGCAGCTCAGCGAGTCTGGGATTGATTTGCACTACACGCTCGACAAGATCCACTCCCTGTTTGCGAATCGGGCCAACCAGAAGCTACTACACTTCACTTACCAAGTAGCGCCCAAAACCCCGCGCTTCATCATCACGGATGAAACCCGCCTGCTGCAGATCCTGAGCAACCTGACCTCCAACGCCATCAAGTTTACGGCCCAGGGCAGCGTGAGCATTCAGGTATCGTCGGTGGAGAGTGAGGGCGATGAGCACACGCTTCGCTTCGACGTGGCCGACTCCGGAATTGGTATTTCCGAGGAGAATGAGAAGCTGTTGTTCACCAACTTCACCCAGCTTGATACAACCCCCACTAAAGCTTTCGGGGGTACTGGCCTAGGCCTGGCCATCAGCAAGCAGCTGGCTGAGTTGCTGGGCGGGGAGATTGGGGTTACGTCCAACGTGGGCGAAGGCTCTACCTTCTGGTTCACCATCCGGTGCCTGGTGGCGCGCAATGAGGAGGAGATTGTGCAGGAGCGCGTTTCTGCCCGCGAGCGGGCCCAGGAAATTGTGCGTTTCGACACCACTCCGCGGGTGCTACTCGTTGACGACAACCCCATCAACCAGCAAGTGGCCTCGCGCCTGCTAGATAAGCTAGGCTGCGCTGTGGATGTAGCCCACGATGGGTTTGAGGCAATCAGCAAAGCCACTGACCCGCGCAACCGCTATCAGCTCATTTTCATGGACATTCAGATGCCCGAGATGGATGGGGTGACGGCTATGCTGGAGATTCGGCGGCGCCTAGGCCAGTCGTGCCCTCCGGTGGTGGCCATGACGGCTTATTCCATGAAGGAGGATGCCGAGCGCTTCGTGCAGCAAGGCATGGACGACTACGTACCCAAACCGGTGAAGAGCCAGGACCTTTACACGGTGCTGCGGCGGTGGTCGGCCTCCCAGTTGGCCTTGGCAACCTTGGAGCCCGAAGAAGCTCCGGTAGCAGCACCTGAGCCCGCCATTGTCAACATCGACCCTGATACGCTGGAGCAACTGCGCCAGCTAGGTGGCGGCGACTTTGCGGCCCAGCTCTACGCTGATTTTGAGCAAGAAGCCAGCCAGCTCCTGGCTGAGGCGGCAGCGCTGGTGGCCTCGGGTAGCTACGCTCAAATTTTACCGCACCTGCACCAACTGAAGGGTACTGGGTTTACGCTGGGCATAAATTCTATGGCTGAGTGCGCTAAGAAGCTGGAGCACGACTTAAAAACTGGTGTTTTTAATACTGCTGAGCAGGACTTCCGGAAGCTTCAGTATTACTTTGCACAGTTTTTAGCCGTATACCCTGCCATTACGCAAGCTCCGTAAGCACGACGACCGGTTTACTTACCTCTCTCTTTCAGCTCCCTTCCATCTAAAACCTCAACACTTCATTCCTTATGGCTGATTCTAAAACCATTTTAATCGCGGAGGATAGCTCCGTTATTCTCAACCTAACCAAGAAGATTCTCGAGCTGCAGAAATATCGTATTGTATCAGCCAAAAACGGAGGCGAGGTGATGAAGCAGGTGGAAAGCCAGCAGATTGACTGCGTACTCATGGACATTAATATTCCCGTGAAAGATGGCATGGAGTGCACCCGCGAAATTCGGCGGCACACTGATCCGCGCATTGCCAAAATTCCGGTTATTGCTATTACGGGCAACGCCAATAACTACTCCATGGAGCAATTCCGGGAGGCAGGCGTGACGGATTACCTACCTAAACCCCTCGACTTCGACGCCCTGGTGCGCGTGGTGAAGCAATACGTTGGTTAACTGATAGGGCTTTGGGCCTCAATGAAAGTAGGAGTTTGATCGAGGTGTACTGACGACTCGGGTAAAAGTCGATTCCTCAACCAAACTCCTACTTCCCCTGAGCCTCCAGGGCCCTAATACCTTATGGAAATAACCTTTCTCGGTACGGGCACGTCGCAAGGGGTGCCCGTGATTGGGTGTACCTGTGCCGTGTGCCGCTCCGTGGATTACCGCGACAAGCGCCTGCGCGTATCAGTGCACCTGCAGGTGCAGGGAAAAAGCATCATCATCGACTCGGGGCCCGACTTCCGGCAGCAGGCACTGCGGGAGCAGGTCAACCACCTCGACGCGCTGGTGTTCACGCACGAGCACAAAGACCATACGGGTGGCCTAGATGACATTCGGGCGTATAATTTCCGGCAGCAGCAGGACATGCCCATTCATGCCGAGCCACGAGTGATTGAGCAGCTGAAGCGGGAGTACTCCTACATTTTTGCCGAGCATAAGTACCCGGGCATTCCGCAGGTAGAAATTCACCCCATCCTCAGCGATACCGAGAGCTTCTGGGTGCAGGGGGTGGAGTTTCAACCCATTCGGGCGTTGCACTACAAGTTGCCAGTGCTGGGCTTTCGGGTGGAAAACTTCACCTACGTCACCGACGCCAATCATCTTACTCCCGAGGCCATGGAACGCATGCGCGGCTCGGAGGTTATTGTGCTTAATGCCCTGCGCCACGAAAAGCACATTTCCCACTTTACCCTGCAGGAGGCCGTGGATATTTTGGAGGACCTAGCTCCGAGCCGCGCCTACCTCACGCACATCAGCCACCAGCTCGGCCGCCACCGGGAAGTGGAAGCCGAGCTGCCAGACTTCATCCGCCTGGCCTACGACGGCCTGCGCGTAAAACTCTAGGCCACTGCCCTGAATATTAATTGGGTTTGGTCACTCGGAACGTCAGGCCAAACTGCTGCTTTGTTGGATTGTCATATTCCTTTACCTGCTTATCAAGCTGCCATTGCACGTAAGTAAGCAGATAGCGGCGCCCATTTGCCCGTACACTGAGTGTGTCATTCGGTAGAAGGTTCTTTGGCGGCGTTACTTGCGGCAACACCTGAGTTTGGCCTTGTGCATCTGTTATGCGCAATGTAGGCCAGGCCATTGTTCCCACTAAGCACTTCGCATTTGGCGGGCAATACGTGAAAGCAACCTCATCAAGCTTTACAGTTAGCTCAGGTTGTTGCTGCGTTGGCAGCGAGGCCTGCTGTTGATAGTGCAAGGTGAAATCCTTGTCGAAAGCGGCAGCAATTTCAGACGGCTGCTCGTCTGGCTTCACATCAGATTTATGGCAAGCGCCCAGGCCTAGGCCAGTCAGTAAAAGGAATACAGGTAGTTTCATAGAGTGGGGTAGAAATAAGAGTAGTGCCGGCTGATGCAAGCATGATTTCTCTACCAGGAGGCCAGAACTCAAGCGAAAGGTTGCATGTGGCGTCCGTTTGCTAGTGTAGTCTCGCTACGTTTTTCTGAGAAGACAACTGGCTGTTCATTCCATTCCAGATAATTTCGCCGCTAGGCCACTACCCTCATGCACACCAATTATTACTTTCTGCGCCAACTAGCTCCCGCTCTTACCCAACAACTCGCGGGCTACCGGGTAGCGGCTTGCTTCTCGCAAGAGAAGGACGAATTGGTAGTAGGATTAACGAATGGAACCCAGGAGTTTTGGTTGAAGGCCCAGCTGGCCGCGGCCGGTCCTATGCTTGCCCTGCCTGAGTCGTTTCACCGGGCCCGGCAAAATTCCGTGGATCTGCTGCCTGAGCTGCTAGGCCAGGTAGTAGCGCAGGTAGAGGCTTGGCCCAACGACCGGGTCCTGGACTTTACGTTTGTAAGCGGGGCCACTCTGTTGTTTAAGCTGTATAGCACGCGGCCCAATGCAGTATTTCGGAGCGCGCCGGAAGCTGAGGCCGAGTTGTTTCATCAGCGCTACACCGCCGATGCAGAGCTGCGCTCCATCCCTGCTGAGCCAAACGGCTTAGACGAAACACCCTCATCTACAAATCCCCTCAAAGCCTACCCCAGCCTCGGCGACGTGGCCCTGACCTACCTCCGCACCCGTGGTTACGACCCCGCCCCCATTGAAACAAAGTGGGAGCTGGTGCAACAAGTAGTGCATGAGCTGGAGCAGCCAGCAGCCTTTTACATTATCCGCTTGGATGGTCGTACTCGTCTGAGTTTACTGCCCGTCGGGGAAGTGGAGCATACGCTGCCGGCTGAAGATCCTATTGGTGCCTTGCGTCGCTTTGTACCCCTGCTGCTTAACCGCCGGGCCTACGAGGCCGAGCTGCGCCAGTTACGGCAGACGCTGGAGAAGCGGGCTGATGAAGCTACTACCAGCGCCCAACACGCCCGGCAGCGCCTGCACGCCCTGGAAAACACCGTGGGCTACCGACAAACTGCCGACCTGATTATGGCGCACCTAAGCCAGATACCAGCCGGAGCCGCGCAGGTAGAAGTAGTCGACTTTTACCAGAACAATCAGCCGCGCCTCATCAAGCTCAAGCCCGCCGAAACACCTCAACGAACGGCTCAGAATCTATACCGCAAGGCCAAAAACCAGCAGCTTGAAACCCGTGAACTACTTGCCCGGGCCGAGCGCCGCGAAACGGAAGCCTTCTGGAGCCTGGAGCGACTAGAGGAGCTAGAATCTCTCCCGGCCGGTGACTTGCGCGCCCTGCGCCAGTGGCGCAAGCAGCACGGCCTCGACCCGGCTACGGCGGCCAAAGTGGCCCAAGAGCTTCCCTTCAAAGTTTTTGAGGATAGCGGCTTTACCATTCTGGTGGGCCGTAACGCCCAAAACAACGACCTGCTTACCCAGCGCTACGCCCACAAAGACGACTTGTGGCTGCATGCCAAGGACGTCACGGGCTCGCACGTAGTTATTCGGCACCGCGCGGGGCACTCGGTGCCGGAGCCAGTGCTGGAACGCGCAGCCCAGTTGGCCGCCTGGTATTCGCGGCGCAAGAATGACTCGCTCTGCCCGGTAACTTATACTCCCAAGAAGTTTGTTCGGAAGCCCAAGGGCGCCATTGCCGGCCAAGTAGTGGTAGAGCGCGAGAATGTGCTGCTCGTGGTGCCCGCCAACCCGTTTGAACGCAACGGAGTGGCTTAGCAAAGCGAAAGAACCTAAAACGAAAAAGCCTGCCTCAGAAATCGAAGCAGGCTTTTTGCTAGAGTGCGCGCGGGGAGATTCGAACTCCCACACCCGAAGGCACCACCCCCTCAAGATGGCGTGTCTACCAGTTTCACCACGTGCGCAAATGTGGTCAAGCACTCTGTAGATAAGTCGAAAACCAAGGCTTTCGGATTCGCTGAGGTGGCGAATCGTGGACAAAAGTAGGGGGCTGCATGGTGCGGTGCAAGTCCCTCGCGGTATTTTTTCTACTCCGGCTGACCACTCTAGGCCAATTGTGAGCCTTGCGCACTCAGTATCAGCGGCAAGCCAATTCACATTTCCTTCATGCCTGGCGAAATATTTTTCCGATTCTCTCTTTCTTAGTGGGTGCCGCTCCCCCCGAAGCGCGTTTATCCACTATCCCATCTTCCGCGCATGTTCCTCACTCCTCCTACCTCCGCTTCATCCTCATCTAGCTTTTTCGCCCGGTTTGCTGGCAGCATCACGGCGTGGTCGGGCACCACGCTTGCCTTCTGCCTAGCCCTAGGCCTGGTGCTCATTTGGGCCCTGATGGGTCCTTTGTTTCACTACTCCGAAACTTGGCAACTGGTCATTAATACGGGCACTACCATCATCACTTTCCTGATGGTGTTTCTGATTCAGCGGGCTCAAAACAAGGATTCGCTGGTTCTGCATCTGAAGTTGAATGAACTGATTGCGGCTCACAAAGGCGCCAGCAACCGATTAATTAACGCCCAGGATTTTACGGAGGATGAAATTCATGTGCTGCACCAATATTTCTGCCTGTTGGCCGAAAAAGCCAAGCACGACCACGACCTGGGCCGGACGCACTCTGTGGAGGAAGCCGAGGAAAATCATCAGGAAAAACGGCGCGCCCGTGCCCGCAAATAACAAAACAGCCCCCTTCAGCTAAGAAGGGGGCTGTTTCATGCCTAATTACAGTGCTTATTCAGCACGCGCCAGGGGAGTGTCTACGACGTGCTCTGACACGAACCACACCTGCATTTCATTGGTGCGCATTACGTTGCTTACAATAAGGTCGTTAGTCCCGTCGTCGCCAGAATCGTCGGCGCGCTTAGCAAAGTCGTGGCAGTTCTTGAGGATAATCTGGTGCGCTTCCAGCAGGCGCGACACCTGAATAGGCGCCTCTTCCCGGTCGCGGGGCGGACGCGGAATGCTGGTTACCTCGGCAATATCAGCAGCCATAGCTACGGCAACGCCACCCAGAATCTGAATGCGTTCAGCAATCATATCAATGAGGGCATCTTGCTCTTCATAGTGCTTATCGTAGAGAAGGTGCAGCTGGTAGAAAGTGGGGCCTACTACCTGCCAGTGGTGCTTTTTGTACATGTCGCGAATGGTGCACGTATCGGCCAGCATCTGGTTCAGCATTTCCACGCTTTCCTGACGGGTATTGGAATCAAGGCCGATGGGCAGGCGCTGAGAAACTGTGCCGTAGCGCTGCAACGGGGCAGGAGCGTTAAACTGCTGGTTCAGGATGGGCTGCACGCTGGGGGCAGTTTGCCCGTTGGAAGAGGCTTGTCCATCTTGCCCATTGGATGCAGCTTTGGCCGAAGCTTTAGCAGGAGTAGCTTTTTTGGCAGCAGGTGCTTTAGCAGCGGCCGGAGTATCTTTGGTGGTGGTCTTAGCCATGATTGGAATGAGATAGTAGTGCAGAGAAAGCCACCAGGGGTGGTTGCTTGTTATGCCATACGTAGGCTAAGCGCTCAGGTTAACCGAAAATCATCAGATTAGACCCTCATGCCACACGTTCACGCTACGCACCCCCACCCCGAAGACCATCTCACAAGCTCCGCCATGCTCCAGGACATCGTGATAGGCCTATCGGATGGCCTAACGGTACCGTTTGCGCTGGCGGCCGGGCTGAGCGGGGCCGTTAGCTCTTCGGCCCTAGTCATAACGGCTGGGCTGGCCGAAATTGTGGCGGGCTCCATTGCTATGGGGCTGGGTGGCTACCTCTCGGGCCGAACTGAGGTAGAGCATTATGAGTCGGAGCTGGCGCGGGAGTACCGCGAGATTCAGGAAGTACCGGCCGTTGAGCGCGAAGAGGTGCGGGAACTCCTGCAGGAAATTGGCTTGTCACCGGCCACGGTGGAGCAGGCCGTGCAGGAACTCACTGCCGACTCCGATCAGTGGGTGAAGTTTATGATGAAGTACGAGCTAGGCCTAGAAAAGCCAGACCCCAAGCAAGCCCCCAAAAGTGCTGCCACTATTAGCCTGGCCTACGCCATTGGGGGCTTGATTCCATTGAGCGCCTACTTTTTCACGACCACTCCTGACGAGGGCTTATTGTGGTCGGCGGTGATTACACTGGTGTGCCTGTTTGTTTTCGGGTATCTGAAAAGCCGCCTCACGGGGCAGCCTCCAGTATGGGGTGCTCTCAAAATGGCTGGAACTGGGGCGCTGGCGGCTGGCGCGGCCTTTTGGGTAGCTCGGCAGTTTCAGCCCCACGAAGGATAATACTGGCCTAGCCGCCGCTTACCTTTGCTCATCAGTGGCCTACCGTGCCGCCACCCCTAGCATGAATGAAGCTCATCTGCACCTGCTGCTCAACCACGTACCTATTCTCGGCAGTCTGTTTGGCTTGGTAACCCTGGCAGTAGGCCTGTTACGCTCCGATGCCAGCGTGATGCGCACGGGCCTCATAGCCCTGCTAGGAGCCGCTGTGCTCTGTTTACCGGTTCAACTCACGGGTGAGGGTGCGGAAGAAGTTCTGCAAGGCCTCCCTAATATATCAGCCTCTATTATCAATGCCCACGAGGAAGCCGCCGAAGTAGCGTTTTGGGTGCTGGAGCTAACGGGTGCTCTGGCTATACTGACGCTGCTGCAAGCTACGCGCACTCAGTTGATGGCCCGCCTTGTGTTAGCTAGTGCGGTGCTGAGCTTTGTTCTGCTGGCGTGGGCAGGCAGCCTGGGCGGACAAATCAGTCACCCGGAGGCCCGGGCCGGTTTTGTGGCGCCATCGGTTGAGTGAACAGTCGTAACGTAAGCAACTGGTCAGCAGTATAGTTCTTTTTATCACTTTTCAGTTTCCCAGCTATGGCATTCCCCTTCGTTGGCAACTCCTCCTCCGCCATTGGCCAATTGCTCGCCACGCTGCCCCAAACTGGCCGCTTGGAGTGGATAGGCCTACGCCCCGTCCGGCGAGAACCCCTGCTTTCAGTGCCGGAAGCCACCGTTGAAACTGACCGCCACTTGGCCGGCGACCATGCCCGCCCGCGGCCTGGGGGCAAGCGGCAGGTTACCCTTATTCAGCACGAGCATCTGGCGGCCGTGGCGGGTTATCTAGGCCACCCCTCTCCCATCGACCCCGGCCGCTTGCGGCGCAACTTATCCGTGAGTGGTATTAATCTGCTTTCCCTCAAAAACCGCCGCATCCGGATTGGGGAGGAAGTAATTCTGGAAATTACGGGTGAGTGCCACCCTTGCTCCCGCATGGAAGAAGAATTGGGCCCGGGGGGCTATAATGCCATGCGGGGTCACGGTGGACTCACGGCCCGTATCCTTATGGGAGGCACAATCAGGGTTGGCGACCAAGTGCAGGTAATCACCGACGAGCCCCAGTAGGCCACTCTTACTGGCTCAGACGGTAACGCTAGGAATCAGAAAGGCCTCACAGCGAATGGAAGCGTTGAGTAACTTCGAGACCGGGCAATTGGCTTGCGCGTCGGCCACTAACTCCTGAAACTTTTCCTCCTTCATACCGGGTATCTGCGCCTCAACTACCAGCACTGATTCGCGGACCAAGCCCTCCTCCATCACGATTTCGCAACGGGTATCAATGCGGGTAGCCACGAAGCCCGCAACCTGCAGGTTGAAGGCCAACTTCATGGACAGGCAGCCCGCGTGGGCGGCAGCAATTAGCTCCTCTGGGTTCGTTCCCGAGCCATTAGCAAAACGCGTTGTATAAGAATACGGGGTGCTCTTGAGTACTTCACTCGTTGTATTCAGTTGGCCGTAGCCATCCGTCCCTCTTCCGTACCAATGGGCGTTAGCAACGCGATTAATCGACATAAAGTATGCTATTGTCTAGAGTGCTATTCTACTCTACGAAAGTAATACAATAGGCCTTCAGAATAACCATTAGGTATGCCTACAGCCACCTTAAGGAGAAGTTGGTTCTGCAACCAGCCTGATTGATGTACCCACCTGATTTTCTGCAACCTAGCGAATTGAGCTTTTACAACACAGTATGACAAATCATATACACCTCATTATCTATGGTTTAGCTATCAGCGTTAGCGCTTGCTCTAATTTTTTTCCATTTTCTTAAATCTATTATATTTTTTACTCCGTAGTTATAACTGAACGGCCGGGGGCTACCTATCTACTCAGCCCCCGTGCTTGACTGTCCTTTCTATATTCTATCCTGAGGCCTCACACCTAGCCCAGGTTCCACAATTAGTGTCTATTGCTAACGCTTCTAGATTCGTATGGGACCTACCTCACCATCCTCCACCCTACCCGCCACAGCGGTAGCTCTACTTTTACTATCGAGCGGACTGCTCACCCTGCCAGTTTGGACCTCTGGCCGTTTCCGGTTGGCACAGCCTTTCCCCGGTTCTTCCGAAACCGATACGGCCGATGAGCAATCGGTAACCGCACGTTTACGCAATCGTCGGCACCGCTTCTAAGAGAAGCAATTGGCCGAGAGGCATTCTGTGATTTTTCAACAAAAAAGCGGCGCTACTCCGGTTGGAATAGCGCCGCTTTTCTGTTTTGTCACTGGCCTAGGCCAGGGGTCTTAGGCTCCGTCCATGCGCACGATGCGCGGGGTGAATGAGCCAAGCACGTCTACCAACTCCTGTTGGCTCTGCATCACGGCCCGGATGTCTTTGTAGGCCTGGGGTGCCTCATCCACGCCCCCACCAATCAGCTCGATGCCGTGCTGCTGTAGGTAGCGCCGTACTTCGGCCTCGCCCAGTTCCTGCTTGGCACGGGTACGCGACATGGCTCGGCCCGCCCCGTGCGAAGCCGAGGCCAACGACTCAGCATTGCCGCGGCCCCGCACAATAAAGCCGGGCGCCGTCATCGAGCCGGGAATGATGCCCAGCACGCCCGCCCCAGCGGGCGTGGCACCCTTGCGGTGCACTACCACCTCGCTGCCATCGGCCAGACGTTCTTTCCAAGCGAAGTTGTGATGGTTTTCCACTTTCGCCAGGGGCCGCTCGCCGAGGGCTTTGGCCAGGCGCTGATGAATCTGGTGGTGACAGGCTGAGGCGTAGTCGCCGGCCAGGTTCATGGCCGCCCAGTATTCCTGCCCAGCTTCGCTTTCCAGGGAGAGCCAAGCCAGGTGCTGGGCTTCGGCAGGCAGCTGGCACACATCCTTCGCCAGCTTGGTGTAATGGTTTGCCACGCTGGCGCCTAGGCCCCGCGAGCCGGAGTGCGAGAGCAGCCCCACGTACTGGCCTACGGGCACGCCGAGTTCATTCTGTGGGTCAAGAATGTCGACGATACCCCACTCTACGAAGTGGTTGCCGGAGCCAGAAGTACCAATTTGCTCGGCGGCTGTGCCCTGCTTGTTGCGCAGGAAGGCAATATCCGTAAACTCGTCGCGCTCCAATACGGCGTGGTCTAGCTTCTGGCCACGCTGGAAGCCCTGACGGTTGCCGAAACGGGTGTTGTCGAGCAGGAGCTTACGCATTTCCTGCACCCGCTGCTCAAGGTGCTTGGGCGGCAGCGCAAACACCGACAGCGCCATGCGGCACCCAATGTCCACACCCACGGCGTAGGGAATTACTGCATTATCGGTGGCCAGCACGCCCCCGATAGGCAAGCCGTAGCCGTGGTGGGCGTCGGGCATGAGGGCTCCGGCCACCGTCACGGGCAGCTTCATGGCCGTTTCCATCTGATGAATGGCGCCCTGCTCGATGTACTCGGGTCCGAACACGGCGTAGGGCTTGCGCTCGGTGAGGGCAATGTGCCGGCTGGGCGCGGGCAGTAAGGCTGCGGCCGTATGGCTCCAGTCGAGGTGAGTAAGGTAGGTTCCGGGGTCAGCCAGCAAGCTTTTGAGCAGGGTGAGCTGATCGGTTTGGGAGAGTTTTTTGAGGTGCTTGCGCTGCAGTTGCGCCAGCGCGAGCCCAATGGCGCGGCCTTCGGGGAAGCCAAGCTGCCGAAGGTCGTTGCCACGTAATTGAGAAGCCATAACGAATGAAATTGAAGCTAGCAGATAGGCCTAGTGGCTTGTGCTGCAGATAAGATGAGGGGCCGGGCGCTAGTAAGTGCGGCGCCGGGTGGTAGTTGTAGTATCGCGTTGGCGGAACATGATAGCAGAGAGGGTAAGGACTGGCCTAGGCCAGTGAGTGGAGGAACGATAGTTAACGAATAGAGAATAGGTAGCACTGGCTACTGGCCTAGGCCAGCCCGCAACCATAATGGAATACTCGGAAGGGTGAAAAACGAGACGCCGAGTGGTTTTTCAGACGAAGTAAGGCGGCTCTACGACACCTTCCGGTTTTTCCAGTATTTCTTCCTTTAACCTAACGGGGCAACAAACGCGAAGCCTCCAGAGTGTGCTCTAACCAACTGAGCTACTGCCTTGCGGCAGGTGGGACTTGAACCCACGACCCCACCGTATCAAACGAAGTATGGCTCCGCTACGGCACCCGTTAGGTATAAGAAAAACTGCATGAGGCAACAAACGCCAAGCCCACATATCCTGCTCTACCAGCTGAGCTACAGCCGCTACCGAAGCAACGGCCGGTGGGGCTCGAACCCACGACCCGGGCAATCAAAATGCGAAGTAAGGTCCGACTACGGCACTCACGCAGGTAAAAACTATCAGGGTAAAATGCGGCCAGTGTGTTTATTAGCGCGTCTACCAATTTCGCCACCAGCAACCAGAGCTGCCGGGCAGGGCTCGAACCTGCAATTCCTGTCGGAACTATCTCGAAGTAGCACTGGCCTACGACACCTGATGTGGAATAGAATATCTTACACTTTATAAGAGAATACCATTTGCCGGGGCAAATAAGGCCAGCGGTGGCCGAAGCCATTCTTGCTCTACCAACTGAGCTACAGGCCTAGATTACGATTAGGGCAGGCCTGATACGATTCGAACGTATGACCCGAAGGAACGCTAAGCAACGGCACCCAGCAGGGTAATAGTACCGACTGAACTCACCAACTCAGGGCTACAGGCGGCAGGCGTGTCATCCGCGGCCGAGGCCACGGAAGGGGATTCGAACCCTGGCAAAACGTGCGTTTTGCTTCAACCAAGCGAAGTATCGCCCGCCTACGGCACCTGAGGTATGGTGAGTCAGCCGGGTTGGAACGGCCGCCGAAGCAACTAGGGCTCCGGCTCAGCACCGTTCCGGCCGACGGCTGCCATTACGGGGTCAGCCGCCTTCCCAATATCAAAAACGAAAAAGTCATCTTATTTATTGAATGCTTGGTAGCATAAAGTGGAACATCGATTTTATGCTGCTACTTAAAAATGGCTAGTTTCTGCTCAAACGCCTGCAACGTGGCGTGCGGCGGCTTAGGGTCGAAGATGGCAAAGTCGAGCCGTTGGAAACGCCCCCGAATGGCTGGCTCGGCCAAGGCCTCCGCTAACAGCTGTGCAATCTGAGCGGGCTCGTTGCCGAACACCCCGCAGCCCCATGCCCCAAGCACCAGTGCTTGAATGCCGTGCCGGGCTGCCACGGCTAACACCAGCCGGAGCCGCTGTCGCATCACGGGGACCAATTGCGGCAACAGGTTTGGCGAGTTCCGACGCAGTGCTCCGGCATTTACGGCAGGCGCCGTAATCATGTCCAGCGCAAATGGCTCCGGCAACCACTCCCCGTTTTCGCCTCTGAACACCGGCACCCCAGGCGGATACACGAGGTAGTCGCTGTAGAGGCCCGTACTGGCAGGCCTAGCGTTATACGAGTACATTTCCTTGAACTGCGTGAGGCAAGGATACAGGCCTGAAGAGCGCGCCAGGCTTTCTTCTTGGGCCTGACTACCGCTCAGAAATCCGCCGCCGGGGTTGCGCGCCGAAGCGAAGTTCAGGCAGCCAACCCGCTCGAACTGCTTGCTCAGTGCTGCCGCAGCTTCTAGGGTAGTGGCCTGATAAACCTGCACTTCGGCCGGAGAATCTACGGGCTGTGCAAATTCCGCCAGTAACGCTGGCACATCCTCGGGTCGGTAGAGCCGACTGCCATCTTGAGCCGCTTTCTGCATGGCGTCTAGTTGTACTAGTTGGCCGTTAGCAGCTGAATAGGAGCCTTGCTCTACCGCGGTAAGGGTGTCATGCGCAATCTGCTGTCGGGTCTCACGATTCATGTGTGAAGAAAATATCGGGCAGTAACCCGGAAGTGGCGGCAGCTTTTACTAGTGTCTAGGCCACTTCCGGGGCCGCATATTTATAGATCAATGGCCTCGATTTCGGTGAAGGCGGAGCCGCCGTTTTCGAGGGCTGCCAACACGTCGAACACTTTATCCGACCAGCCGGCAATTAGGGCCACGCCATACTCCGGGTGCACCTGCAGAGGCGCGGTGCCATGGCCCGCCAGGTCAAAGAGGTAGAGGCGGGCGGTGGGTGCCACCGTGCGGCGGTACTCGGCCCACTCTTTCGCCACGCTAGTGCCGTTGAAGTGCGTATTCCACAACTGGCAGTCGGTGAACATCATAACCTTGTCGACCACTTCGCGGCGCTGGCGCAGGTCTTCAATCACGAGGTAGCCATTGGTGCTGTAGCCTACTTCGCCTTCGCGCTTATAGAACTCCTCTACGTTGCGCAACACGGGTCCGCGGGGCAGCGCCAAACGCTTCCAGGTGTTACCGAACATGCCGGTTACCACGTTCTGGCAGCGGCTCTGCAGCAACATACCCAGCACCAGGCCTACATCGTAGTGCAGCACTTTGCTGCGCGCCGAGATGGGGTGCTGCATGGAGCCCGACACGTCACAGGCAACTACCACGCGGGTATCAGGCCCGAAACCGCGCAGGTTGGCGGCGCTGTGGCTGATGGCCGTTTCCAGGGCCGCTAGCACGTCGGCGGCGGGATTGGGGCGCAGGTTCAGCTGGCTGAGCAAGGTAGATACCACGCCCGTTTGCAAGGCCTTTACCTCGCGGTACGCGGCCAGGAAACGGAAGGGCAACTGCTTGCTGCGCGCCACGGCCCGCTCATCGGCGAGGGTAGCACACACTTGCTCCACCAGCTCGGGTGCCACGCCGGCTTCCAGGATGTTGCGCAAGTTGCGCAACAAGGCCATGTAGCCCACTTTGCCGCTGCCAATCAGTTCCTCCCATTTCTGGCGGAAGGCGGCGGTGCGGTCGGCAGGCGTGGCGTATTCCGCCTGGCCTAGCGCCGACAACTCGGTTTCCCAAGTGTAAGGCGTTGGCAGGGTGCCAGCCACTAACTGGTTGAACAGAACTTGCTGGGCCTCATTCTGGGGCGTGGGGTGCACTAGAAACAGCGCGTCGCGGAGGCGCACTGCTCCGGCCCGGTCATACTTGGCCAACTGGTAGCCATCAAACCGGTTGAAGCTCTGGGCCAGGCCTTTCTGCAGCTGCTTCGAGAGCCGGTTGAGGACTTTGGTTCCGCTCCGCCCGTTGGCGTGGGCGTAGTAGGCCAGTAGCTCCGTGATTTCATCGGCGCGCTGCACCACGCGGGCCACCAAGCGGCTCACGAGGTTGTCGCCACGGTGCAACCGGGCCAGCTCCACGCACAGCACCAAGGGCACCGAACGCAAGTGGAGCCGCTCACGGGCATATATGGCCAACCGAGCCACAAACAGCGCGTCGTTTTTCGCCACCAGCTCCCGCAAGCGTACCAAGCGGGTGTCGGCTTTTTCGTAGAACTGGTCTTGCAGCGCGGCCGTAGCCACCGCGGCGTAGAGTTCCAAGGCGGGCGTGAGGGTGTAGGCCGCTGCCCCGGCGTGGTTTACGGTATCAGGTTGAGGAATGCGAGAAGTAGTATTGAAACGCATAACAGGTAGGATAAGAGCGAGCGGATGGGAAAGCTCTGCACGTCATGTCGAGTTGGTTGAGGCATCTCGCCTGCTGACGTGCGCTGTAGTAATGTGCTTACTCATGAGCGAGATGTCTCGGAAAAACTCGACATGACGACACGGAGCGCAGGCTGTTCTTCAACAGCTTCGGCTAACAGAACAGGCGCGGTTTACGCCTGCTTGATTTCCTGATTAGTGGCAGGTAATTGTTCTTCTTCCGTAGGCCAGTCTATTGCTAGCTCGTATTCAGAAAGGCGGAATAAGTCGTACATACAAGCAATATTTTAACAGTGAGAAAACAATTATTTAATACAGTAAAGGCATAGTAATTCCAGCACGAATAAATTAATTATTTATTCGAATATCGGATATGAAAAAAGCCCGACTTTTTGAGAAGCCGGGCTTTTTCCAGGATACATCACGAGAAATTTACCTACGTGAATTGTCCAACGAAAAATCCCGGTCGCACCACTTCCCCTCACGACTATCAAGCCGTTTATCCTGGGGCTGGCATAATGTGCAATTCAGATATGAATGCATGACCGTGGGGATGGTTTAGGGTGAAAAACAAGCGACCCGAACCTGTGGGGCTCGGGTCGCGGAAGTGTCAGAGGAGGCCTACTGCTACTTAGCTATACCGAACCGCGCATGAAACACACGGCTTCATCTCGTCTTGGCTAATGGTAAAGTTTGAGTGGCGTAGCATGGCGTTGTGTTGTTTTGGTGTGACAAATATGAAAGGAGTTTCCCTATATACCAAATATGAGTTGAAAATATTTTTAATTATTTTATTCCCACCACATGCAACTCTGCATAGTTAATTACTTAAACCATGCTTTAAACAATTTAAACAGCATTTATGGAGATTATTCAGACTGATAATAAATTTTAAAATACTATTCAATTGAACCCATTCCCCATATCAAGCCTGTGCTACACCTAGGCTCTTGCAGTTCTTTTCACTCCATAGGCAGCCGACGCATCTTCGGTTCTGAGGATGGGAGAAATAGGCAGCTCGGTCGATGATTCTGGGGCGTTAGTAGATACTACTTCCGGTCGCTGATAGCACCAAGTAGGTTTGGGAAGATGTAGCTTGAAATCGGGCTACTTTCCTTTAACCACTCTTGTATGCGCAAGCTACTTGCTGCTTCTCTCTTCGTTGGCGCCCTGGCCGGGGCCACCCTTTCGGTAACCGCTCAGGACCAGACGGCGCCTTCTACCCAGAAGGTGAAAGCCCAAAAAGACAAAACCAAAATCAAAGGCGACAACACCGCTGCTCGTCCGAAAGGCCGTGGCCCCAGCGGCCCTGGTGGCCGCGGCAACATGCTGGCCGAAATGACCAAGGACCTAAACCTGACCGCAGACCAGCAAACCCGCGTGAAAGCCATTCAGCAGGAGCAACTGCAGCAGATGCAAGCTATGCGAGAGCAGGGCTCCGCGGGCGGCGACCGGCAGGCCATGATGACACAGATGAGTAGCCTCGACGAAAGCACCGACACCAAGCTCAAAGCCGTCCTGACGCCGGAGCAATTCCAGAAGTACCAGGCCAAGAAGCAGGAGCGCATGCGTGACCGTCGCCCCGGTGGTGGCGCCAAGTAGTAGCACCTGCTCTCCTTGCTGATCAGGTCGCACCGCATTCGGCCCCAGAGGATCTTTTCACGCCTGCCGTACTGGCCTAGCCAGGTTATGGCCGGTTTGATAAGATCCTTTTTGGCGTCGGAACAAACGGCTACGCGTAGAGCATACATTGTCAACCTCCTCCTGCCGGAGCGTATACCCACTAACTTGAGCCCTGAATGGCAGCTTCCCTTCCGATAGTAAAAACGAAAACCACCTGGCAGCGCGCCTGGACGGTGGTCATTCACGTGGCTTCTTGGGTGGGAGTGGCCACTATCCCGCGGCTGCTCTCCACTAATCCACCGCCCTTCCAGCTAAGCTTCCTCATCCCTCCCCTCCTGCTGGCCGGTTTCTTCTACCTGAACTACCACATCCTGATTCCGCAGCTGTTTGCAAAGCGGCGGTTCCTGGCGTATTTTGGGGTGGTACTGGTGTTGCTAGGCCTGTTCTACTGGCCTTTTATCTCGCGCGCCACTGGTATCACGAAACGCCCTCCCCGCCGTCCTCGCACGGAAATAGTAGTGAACCCCGCTGAAACGCCTGGGCAGCCGGCCCGCACGCGGCCTGTGCACTCGCGCCCACCCCAGGGCATCTGGATGATTGGGATTCTGGTCTGGATTATCAGTAGTGGCCTACGTATTACGAGTGAGTGGTTTGAAACCGAACGAGCCCGGCGGGAGCTGCAAAACAACCACCTTACCGCCGAGTTGGCGTTTCTGAAGTCGCAGGTCAGCCCGCACTTTCTGTTCAATACGCTTAACAACATTTACTCGCTGGCCCAACTCAAGGCCGATGAAGCACCAGAAGCCATTCTGCAGCTCTCTCAGCTGATGCGGTACATGCTGTATGAGTCGGCGGCGCCGCGGGTGCCGCTGGAGCGGGAGGTGGCCTACGTGCGTACGTATATGGACTTGCAGCGCCTGCGCCTCACGCCCGAGCAAGCCGATATCAGCTTTACGGTGGAGGGCAACCTCAACGGCTGCATGATAGAGCCCATGCTGCTGATTCCGTTCGTGGAAAACGCGTTTAAGCACGGTATCAGCGCCCGGCACCACTCGCGGATAGCCGTGCACCTGGCCGTGGCAGGGCAACAGTTGCAGTTCAACGTCACCAATACCCGTTTCCCGGAAGCCAAAGCCGACCACGACCCCAATTCGGGCATTGGGCTGCCTAACGTGCAGCAGCGCCTAGCCCTGCTCTACCCCGACCGCTACACCTTACAACTAGACCAAACGCCCACGGAATATGCCGTGGCTTTAACCCTGACCCTGGCCTATGCTCCGCTGCCTGTTAGTTGATGATGAACCCCTGGCCCTGCGCCTGCTCACGAGCTACGTGGAGCGCGTGCCGTTTCTGGAGTTGGTGGGCACCTGCCGCAGCGCCCTAGAAGCCATGACGGTGCTCCAACAAGAAAGTGTGGATGTGCTCTTTCTGGATATTCAGATGCCTGACCTCACGGGCGTAGAGTTTGTGCGCACGCTCCGCCCCGAGGCGCTGGTCATCTTCACCACGGCCTACGAGGCATACGCCCTGGAGGGCTTCAACCTCAATGCTGTCGATTACCTGGTCAAGCCCTTTGCTTTCGACCGCTTCGTGCAGGCCGCCCAGAGAGCCCAGGACCGCCTGCAGGCCCGTCGTCCTATGGATGCCGCCGCTCCTACCCCAGCGCCGCCTGTTGCGCCTGCTCCGGCCGATGACTTCATCTTTGTGAAGGCTGATTACCACACGCAGCGCATCAACCTGCGCGACATCCGCTACCTGGAAGGCCTCAAAGACTACATCAAGATTTACGCCGGTGCCAAGCCCGTGCTCACGCTCAACTCCCTAAAGGCCTTCGAAGACCGCCTGCCCTCTCAGGACTTCGTGCGCGTGCATCGCTCCTATATCGTAGCGCTGAGCTGGATCGACTCCATCCGCAAAAACCGCATCTACCTCGGCGACGCCATCATCCCCATCGGCGACTCGTATGCTGATGCTTTCCACAAACTCATCGAGGAGCGCAACATGCACTAGCTGTGATTGAGTGAGGGGAGTGAATGGGGATGAAGAAATAAAAGGTAAATGGTTACCGTAAACGCACGTCATCCTGACGCAGGAAGGATCTTATCACGTGAGCACTAGGCACTAGGCCAGTGGTTTTTTCATGACAAGACCCTTCGCTCTGCTCAGGATGACGTTTCGTTTTACCCCATCCCTCATTCACCATTTGACGACTTCACCGTTACTGCACCCGTGTGAGGTAGAGGCCTAGGCGGATGGGGTTGGTGGTGTGCTTGGTGCCGCCCAGTACTACCCGCTCTGGGGTGGCCGCGGAGTTGGGGGCTAGCAGTATGCCGGTGTTCTCTATTCGCCGGTCAAGCACTGCCTCCATATAGTGCGTGAGGGAGAAGGTGTAGCTGCCTTGCTCTAAGTTGGTTTTGATAGAAGTGGAGCGGGCGTAAGCCGCCGTATTGGTGCTGCCGTCAAGGTTGGTGAGATAGGCGCCCGAATGGTTACCGCGGTCGGTGAGTTGGGCAGTGAGGGCGCTAGGCGCCGTCAGATACTGATTTTCGGTGCCGGCTACGGTTTCGAGTGTGAGTTGGGCCGAGTTGAGTACCCAGGTACCTGTCAGGTTTTTCAGATCAAGCAGATAGGGCACTTCCACCTTCGTTTGCAGGCCTAGGCCACCCTGAATGTAGGCTTCGGCAGCCGTGCGGGCACTAAGCACCGCCTGACGGGTGGCGGTTAGGGAACTAAGCAACGTTGCGCGGCGGTCAGTCTGCAGCTGGTAGAAATGTCGCGCACCACTTTCACCGGTGAAGCTATACTGCAGGGCCTCACTGGGCGCGCTGGGCAGGTGATAGTACAGCCGCAATGCGGTTTCGCTGGAAGCGGCCGTAAAGCGCAGCAGAGCAGCATTATCCGCCGCCGATGGCGTGAGGGCCAGGCCCGGCAGCCGGGCCTCCAGCTCCCCGTCGGTGCTGAGCTGCCGGTTGATACCGGCCGTCAGCAGCTCCTGGCCCAGCGCCGCATCTAAACGGATGCACAACGAGCCCAGCACTGGCCTAGCCCGGAAGCTACGGGTGCCCAACGAGGTAGCGGCGTACGCCCGGCTATTGAAGGCATAATACGTAGTGTTGGGCCGGAGGGCTTCCGTGAGGCGGTGTACCTCTAAGTGTTGCACCCGGGTGGTATCGCCGTAGCGGTACGTATCGGCGGGCAGCACCAGCACCAGCGAGTCGAACTGAGCAGTGGCCTCGGGGGTGAAGGCACTGCTGCCCAGGCCCAACCGCAGGTAGCTGCGGGCGGTAATGGTACCCAGGCGGTCGTCCTGGTACTGGCCTAGCATGAGGTAGCTGCTGGAAGACGTCACTACCGAATCGACGAGAACCGTGGAAGTACGCACCGTGAGCGTATCGACGTACACCGTGCCCGTCACCTTATTTACCTCCCGCTCCCCTTCTAGGCCAGTAGTGGTTTCGCAGGCCGCGAGCAGCCCCGGCAGCGCCAGAACCAGTATGGCTCCGGCGCGCCGGAGCCATTGCCGGCAAGTAGATAGGAGCTTACTCACTTTCGGTGTCGGGAGCAAGTTGCCAAAAATCATCGAGGCGGGTGCTGCCCGTAGTGCCCAGGCCTACGTAGCCCAGGTCGCCGAGCCCAAAGCCAATGGCCTGGGTACGTGCGGCACCTTCAAAGCTGGTTTTTTGCGTCCAGGTGTCCTCAGAAGGATTGTACACCCAACAGTCGGAGAGGTTGCCACTGTTGGTTCCCAGGGCCACGTAGCCTTGGTTATTAACCACGAAGCTTACGGCGTTGGTGCGGGGCAGGGCGCTGTAGTCGTAGTCCTCGTCGGTGTTGTTGGTGAGGGTGCGGCGCTCCGTCCACTGCTCGGTAGCGGGGTTGTAGGCCCACACATCGGTCTGTACTAAGCCATTATCGGAGCCAGTTAGGATGTAGCCAGTGCCATCGAGCGTGAAGGCCACGGCGCCCAGGCGCTTGTTGCCGCCAAAGCTGGGCTTCTGCGTCCAGGTATCAGTGCTAGGGTCGTACTGCCAGAAGTCTTTCTTGAAATTCCCATCGTATCCAGTCCCGATGTAGCCTTTGCCGTCGATGGACAGGCCTACGGCGGCGTAGCGGGCCGAGCCGGCAAAGTCTGCCTTTTGCGTCCACTTGTTGGTGGCGGGGTCGTACTGATAGAAATCCTTGAGGCGGTTCACGCCATCGTAGCCCGTGCCCACGTAACCCTTGCCACCGGCCTCAAACGCCACCGCCTGATAACGGGCCACGCCGGGGAAATCGGCAATCTGGCGCCAGGTGTTGGTAGCGGGTGTGTACTCCCAGAAGTCTTGAAACTTGTCGGTGCCATCGGTGCCCAGGCCCACGTAGGCCTTGCCGTTGATGGTAAAGCTGACGGCTGCGCTGCGGGCCAGTCCTTCAAATTGGGAGCGGCTGGTCCAGTCGCCCACTATCTCGTCGTCGGGGTCAGTGTCGTCGTTGTTGCAGGCGGTCAGGTTCCAGGTGAGTAGCAGCAGGAGCCACAGCAACAGGCGGGGTCGTTTCATAAAAAAGTAGGTTGATGTTTGACCGGGAGAGCCCCCGGTTTGCTCGGCAGGTTGCACTAAAAAGTTGCCCCTAGGCCACTGCAAACGTATTTCAGCCCTCGCGCCTCCTGCAATTCTCTCTACCAACCCGGCACTTCCACAGACGACCTGGTTGTTTCTATCGGCAGAACAGGCGCGAAAAAAAGTGTGGTTTTACTGAAAAAAGTTTGAGAAATGCAGCTTGACCTCTTGTCACAACTCAGCTTCATCAGCCGGCAGCCCACACGCTCAGCCGTTCAAAAGTCAAATGCGCTTCTTTCTTACCGGCGGTACCTAGCTGACTCTCGCCACTCCCCGTGGCGTTCTATCGTACGCTACCTTTCCACCCATCTTACTCGCCCGCTCCTGCCCTTTTCCAATGCCTTGTCTTGCCTCTTCGGAACGCTACAGTATCTCCTTGCCCAATGGTCACCGCTTTCCCATCGCTAAGTATGAGCTCATTCGGGAGCAGTTGCTGTGGCAGGGCATCGCGCCGCCCAGTGACATCTATGACCCTGGCCTGGCAGCTGAAGAGGACATTCTGCGGGTACATTCTTCCGACTACTGGTACCGTGTGCGGGACCTGCAGCTGACGCCCGCCGAAGTACGCCGACTAGGCCTGCCCCAGAGCCCGGAGCTAGTGCGCCGCTCCTTGAGCAGCGTGGCCGGCACCGTAGAATCGTCGCGGCGGGCCCTGCGCGATGGTATTGGGATGAGTCTGGCCGGCGGCACCCACCACGCCTTCCGCGACCGGGGCGAGGGATTTTGCGTGCTCAACGATATTGCCGTGGCAGCCGCCCGCCTGCTCCACCACCGCGAGGCCCAACAGATTCTGGTGGTAGACCTAGACGTGCATCAGGGCGACGGCACGGCCAGCATTTTCCGGAATGAGCCACGCGTGTTTACGTTTTCCATTCATGCCGGGGCTAATTACCCGCTGCGCAAAGAGCAATCTGACCTTGACGTTCCTTTAGATTTAGGTACCGAGGACAACACCTACCTGCACATTCTACAGAACACACTGCCCAAGCTGCTAGGCCAGGTCAAACCCGATTTCATCTTCTTTCAGGCTGGCGTTGACGTGCTGGCTACCGATAAGCTAGGCAAGCTAGCCCTCACTCAGGAAGGCTGCCGCCAGCGCGACGAGCTAGTCCTCAGCCTTTGCCACGAGCACCGCATCCCAGTAGCCGTGAGCATGGGCGGCGGCTATTCTGAGCGCTTGTCCGATATTGTCGATGCCCACTGCAACACGTTTCGAGTGGCCTACGAGGTGTTCGGGTGAGGTTTTGGCCGCCTGTCATTCCTAACTCTACTCGGAATGACAGCGCTGAACTAGTCATGCCATTTCATGACACTCTACCTTTGCCTTATGAATCTGCACAACCCTACAACCGACCTTCCCGCTGCTAGCTCTTTGCCCATCTCGTCTCCGGGTGAAGCGGTGGGTACGCCCACGCAGCAGGCTTTCCGGGAGGCTGTGGCCCAGGTAGAAGGGTTGCGGCAGCGCCTGCGGGAGTTGCAGGTAGAGCAAGCCGAAGCACGCCGACGCTACTGGCAGCAAGTGGGCCCGGCCGCCGAGGCAGTAGTACAAGTGCGGCAGCGGCTGTTTGCCCCCTTGGAAGAAGCGCTGCTCCTCGGGTTCTTCAGCCGGGCTGAGGAGCAGCAAATTTCGGGCGTGATTGTGGGCAATGCCCGTTCTCTGCAGGATCGGTTTGGGGAAGATGCCGCCGACATGCTGCGCAAGTATGCCCCGCGCCGGCGCGCCGACCCAGATGAGGACGATACGCCCCCAGCCGCCGAAACAAGCAGCGAGCAGCCGGCCATTGATCCTACCCTGCCCCCGCACGAGCAGGCGGCCCAAGCAGCCAGGGCCCGCCGTAAGTCCAAAGCCCAAAAGGCCCAGGATGCCGCCGAGCAGGCCGCCCGCGATCAGCAGCAAAGCCTGCTTTCCAACACCAAAACCCTCTACCGCCAGCTGGCCCGCGCCCATCATCCCGACCTAGAGCGCGACCCAGTCGCCCAGCAGCAAAAAACCCTGCTGATGCAACGCATCACGGAGGCCTACGAAGCCAACGACCTTTACACGTTGCTGCAGCTATTATCCGAATCGGCGCCTACCTCCTCCACCGACGATACCGTATTAGCCCGCTACACTCAGGCCCTGCATCAGCAGCAAACAGAGCTTAAGCAGCAGCTCAACGCCCTCAAGTACGGCGACAATGGCTTTTCGGGCAGCACCGGCAAGAAGCGGGAGCAGGAAATACGCCACCTCAAGCGCCACCTGCGTGCTGAGGCCGAATACTTGGAGCACGTTTTCCGCCTCATTCAAGAGCCGACTGGCCTACGCGAGGTGCTAAAGGAACTGGCCGCCGAAGGCCACGAAACGATATAGCGCTAGGCCAGTCGGCAGCTACTTTCCTTCCTGATACAGCGGCGGCACGGGCAGCTTAAATACGTCTTTCAGAGCGCGGCGGGCGGCGTGGTACCCGCACATGCCGTGCACGCCCCCACCAGGCGGCGTAGAAGATGAGCACAAGTACAGCCCCGGCGCCGACGTACGGTAGGGCGACGCCCGCAGGGCCGGGCGCGTGAACAGCTGGCCTACATCGAGCGTACCGCCGTTGATGTCGCCGCCCACGTAGTTGGGGTTGTGCTCCTGCATTTGCACCGTATCGAACGTATGCCGGCCGATGATTTGGTCGCGGAAACCGGGGGCAAAGCGTTCTACCTGGCGTTCAATGGCATCGGTCATGTTTACGCGGGAGCCGTTGGGCACGTGGCAGTAAGCCCAGGCCGTGTGCTTGCCGGCAGGGGCACGGGTGGCGTCGAACAGACTTTGTTGGGCCAGCAGCACGAAGGGCCGCTCGGAGTGCTGTCCCTGCGAAATGGCGTGCTCCCCAGCCTGAATTTCCTCCAACGTATTGCCCAGGTGCACGGTGCCGGCCTGGGCGCACTGGGGCGCAGTCCACGGAATCGGCCCATCCAGCGCCCAATCAATTTTATACACCCCCCAGCCGTAGCGGTAGCGCCGGAGCTGCCACTGATAGATGGCGGAAAACCGATGGCCCGCAATCTGCAGCAGTTGGGCCGGCGTTACGTCAAATAGTACTGCCCGCGCCGACGGCAGCTGGTTCAGACTCTTGACATAAGTGTTAGTCTCTACCTGGCCGCCCAAGGCCCGGAAGTGCGCCACCAACGCATCGGCAATAGATTGGGAGCCACCCTTGGGCAGAGGCCAGCCTTTGCGGTGAGCAGCAATCAGCAACACCAGCCCAATGGCCGCAGTAGTGGGGTTGGTAAGGGGCTGAATGGAGTGCGCCGCCATACCGGCAAACAGCCCGCGGGCTTCCTTGGTCCGGAAACGCCCCGCCAGCATAGTAGCCGGCTGCAGCGCCGACAACCCAAACTGAGCCATATCTAGCGGGTGGCGCGGAATGCTCAGAGGTGCCAGCACGTCCGGCGCAATGCCGGGCCAGGCTTGCACCAGCGGCTCCAGCAGTTGCTGGTAGGCGCGCTCATCTTGGCCTAGACTACGGGCGGTATCAGCCAGGGACGTAATAACTGCGGCGGCCGTGCCATCGTCGAAGGGGTGAGCCGCTGCCACGGGGGGCGTGATGTACTCCAGGCCGTACTGAGCCAGCGGCAGGGTTTGAAAATAAGGAGACGCTGCCGCCAACGGGTGAATGGCCGAGCAAATGTCGTGTCGGAATCCTGGTAGCGTTAGCTCTGCTGTGCGTAGACCACCACCCAACGTTTCTTTGCCTTCGAGCAGGAGCACCGAGAGCCCAGCCTGCTGTAGCACAATGGCCGCAGCCAGCCCATTCGGCCCCGAGCCTATTATTACTGCATCATACTCTGGCTTATTCATGCACGAAAACCTGTAAAACTAAACGCAGCTAGGCACTACGGCGCGCCGCCCTGATAGGTAAAGACTTCCTGCCCCGGAATGTTCAACCCGCAACTGTGCCGGCAGTTAGGCCAGAAACTCCACCAGCTGCCTGATTACGCCCGCGTCACGCATTACCCCGTTGTGGCCTAGCCCAGTGGTAGGCCGGAAAATAAGGGTAGGCCAGTTGTTAGCAATTTCCTCGGCTTCCGCAAACGGAATGCTTTCATCGGCGAAGTCGTGCACCAGCAGTGCTTGGTCTACGGGGAGGGTACGGCCCGTTCGAATGAGGCTGAAGCTTTCCGCATCGCGGCCGTGCTGCTCCCGAATGTAGCGGTGCATGCGCTGTACTACGGCTGCGGGCACATGCAGAAACTGAGCAAACCGCTGAGCTACGGCCGCAGTGCTGCCCGGAGCCGCCAGCAGCACCAGCCGGGCCAGCCGACCCGTGGTGGTGCGGTTAAATTCTACCGGAATGCCAGCGGTGGCAGCCGCTCCTAGGGAGTGGGCTACCACGGCGTACAACTCCCCTGCTTCGTCGGCTACGGCCTGCACAGCCCTGGCAAAGGCCGGCAAGGTAGTGCGGCGGCCCGACGAGGCTCCGTGGGCGGGCCCATCAAGCGCCAGCACCCGAAAGCCAGCCGCCACCAACCCGCGCGCCATTACGCCCCAAAAACTGGCCCGGTGCTCCCACCCGTGCACAAGTAGGATTGTGCGCGCACCCTGCGGATTCCACTCATACACGGCAATGGCCCCGCGGGCCGTACTAACCCAATACTGCCGGGCTTCCGCCACGGCCGCCGCTTCCCAATTTTTTATGGGTAGCCGGCGTGGGGTAGTAAACAGGCGCCAGGCCGCTCCAAATGCCAGCTCAGTCGAAAGCGCCGACAACAGGCGAAACTTTAAGCGCAACAATCTAAGGGCGGCCGGCACGGCGGGTTGCTTGGCAACGGAGGCAGTAGTGCTCATTGTAAAACAAAAGTACATATAGAAATCCTGCAACAGGATTTTACCGCTTTGCGGCCAGCTTGTTCCGCTGCTTTTTCACCCTACTAGCATTACCGTACTGTTAAGCTACCGGAAAACATTGTGGGTAGATAAGTTTTTCCTATACTCACACTGCCAAAGTTCATTATTCCCCTCTTCAGCAGCATTTTCATGCCTTATTCGCATTTTAAATTGGGTTTAAATTTGATCGGCTGCTAAATCCATTAACCTCCCCTTGCTCGTACATCACTGCTCTTCCTTTCACGCTCTTTCTTTTTTGAATGATTTTAACTCTACCCGCCATAAGGGCTCAGTTTTTAGCTAGCTCTTCCTTACTTCGCTTTCAGTGGAACACCACTTGTACCAACCTGCAGGGTTTCCGGCAGGGTATGGACTGTGTTGCTCAGCTTATTGAGCAGAAGAACATCCGCCAAGCCTTGGTCGACATGAACGACCTCCCCAGCATGGGCCTCGACGACCAGTTTTGGGTTACTACCACGTGGCTGCCCCGCATTGCAAAAGGAGCCATTCAGCGCGTAGCCTTGGTACTGCCCATGCACAATATGTACAACCAGCTAATGGTGGAAAGCATGGTGCGCTCAGAGCGCCACATCATGAGCTATGACATTCAGTTTTTCTCCAGCACCGCTGAAGCGGCCGATTGGCTGTTGGGCGACCAGCCTCCTATGCTGGCCGCATTACACTCTGAATGGCCTTACTCAAACAATGTTAGCGCGGCGCTAGCAAGCTAGAGGCAGAGAACAACAAACGCTGGCTGTTACCTGTGGAGGTAGGCAGCATGGTGACATGTAGGGTTAAGTGGCCAAACGCAATGGCCTAGCGGGTACCGTGTGCGGTAGAAGAATGGGCCGAAAGAAGTAGGAATAAGTAGAGAGCAAAGGTGCGAGCATAACGAGCCAACTGGGTAGCGGGCAACCAAACTGACGCTCTATCTAGCATCCCATCAGGTAAAACAGTTGCCTTAGCTTTTAGCTGCAACTACAGTAGTTGTAACGAGGCTAAAGGCTGCCTTAATGTGGAGTCTATAGGTAAATACCAGCCACCAACACTTATAGGAGTTAAGAATACCAGTAGAGCCGTTGCTCAGTAAGTCATCTACTACTGTGGGCAGGCAAACCCGACAAGTAGCACGTAACCTAGGCCAGTCTTGCTAGCACTTCCTCAAGCTGCCGCTCTAGCTGCGACACACGTTCCTCTAACAAAGCTGGTGCCCGCAAGTGGGTACTGAAGCTCCCATGCACTTCCCAGATTTCCAGGGCATCTGTGAGCAGTAAATCTTGCACCGGATAATCGGGGTTGTCGGCTCGTAATTTGAGCAATCCGTGGGATTGTTGCTCACTAAGGCGGCGCACCAATAGACGGCTTTGGGTTACGAAAGCGTAGAGGCGCCCTAAGTGAAAGCGTGGATTGGCCTTATCAAGGTGGCAGCAAAGCACCACATCTTGGTGACGAAGGGTGGGCTGCATATCGGCCCCAGTAAGTTCAAATGCGCGGGTGGTAGGCCCCAGATTGTGCGGAAAGGTGAGCGTCGAAAGCTCATCAATAAACGCCGTATCATGGTGTTGCACAATATATTCCAGCATGCGGGCAGCCGGTACATATGGCGTAAGGTGGGGCTGCCGGTCGGCCTTTGCCTGAGGGGCGGCTGATTCAGCACCCGCTTGCTTGTATAAATCGAAATTGTAGAGCTCGTTTACGGTCAGCTCTTTCGTAAGTAGCAAGTCAACCGATAAGCCAAAATGCTGAGCAATCTGGATCAGCGTCTCCATCTTTGGCTCAGAGCGCCCTTCTTCGTATGCCCCTACGCTAGGCCTAGCCAAGCCAAACAACTCGGCAAAAGCCGCCTGACTCAGCTTTTTAACCGTTCTTAGCTTGCGGATGTTCTTCCCAACGTTCGACATACGGAGAAAATATTTTTAGCTCAAACTTTGAGCAATATGTAAACTTTACTTACAATTGCATCGTAAAGCTACTACATAACTGCTAACACCTTTCTCCCGACTCTATTTTTTTGAGCATTATAGTTGCACTAGTGATACTAGAGTATCCACACAATACATTACTTACCGTAAACTTTCACACGCTTTCGAATGGCCAACTCCTACTTTCTCAAAGTCAAGACATTCTTACTAGAGCTCGGCTTCGACATTCGGCACCAAGAGGAGGCCAGCAATTTGCTGGTGGTAAGCAAGCCGGAGTTGGGCATTGAGCACATGGTGATAGGGTGCGGTGAGCCCCTGCTGATACTGGAGCAGCATCTGCTGGATTTGCCTGGTCCTAGCTGCGAAGTGTATCAGCAGCTCCTGCAGAAGAACCGCGACATCATTCACGGCGCCTTTGTGCTCGACGATACGGGCCGCAAAGTCATCTTCCGCGATACGCTGCAGCTCGAACACCTCGACCGGCCCGAGCTGGAAGCGGTATTCAATTCGCTCAGCCTCCTCCTCAGTGAGTTCAGCGACGAGCTGATTGCGTTTTCCAAGTAGGGAATCGGGCACTTAAAAGCTAAGGACTGGCCTAGGTTCCGTTGATTTCACGCGGCCCCAGCTCCGCAACTTATCTACTTACAGGCCATCACCACTGATTATCAAACCGATAGTGTAAGCCCCCACGCCATGAACCTTTTTAACCGCATCTTCAAAATAGGCCAAGCCGAAGCACATTCCGCTGTCAACCAGCTCGAGGACCCCATCAAAATGACTGAGCAAGGTCTGCGCGACCTGCGCCAAGACCTCGACAAGAGCTTGCAAGGGCTGGCGGAGGTGAAAGCTATGGCCATCCGGGCCCGTAATGAGGCCGCAGCGGCTCGCGCCAAAGCCCTTGACTACGAAGGCAAGGCCGTGCTCCTGCTTCAGCGGGCACATAAAGGCGACCTGTCCGCGACCGAAGCCGACCGCCTAGCCAGCGAGGCACTCATTAAGAAAGCCGAAAATGAAGCCCAGGCTACCAGAGCTACGGCCGAACAGGAGAAGTTCGAAAACTCGGCCAGCCAGTTGGAGCAAAATGTGCAGCAGCTTAAGTCTACCATCAGCCAGTGGGACAATGAGCTTAAAACCCTGAAAGCCCGCGTGACGGTGAGCACGGCTACCAAGACCATCAACCAGCAGCTGGCCAAACTTGACTCTTCCGGTACGGTAGCTCTGCTGGAGCGCATGAAGGAGAAAGTAGCCGTAGAAGAAGCCCTGGCCGAGTCGTATGGGCAACTGGCCAATGAGAGCAAGACCATCGACCAGGAGATTGACAAGGCCCTAGGCCAGTCGGGAGCTAGCAAAGCCACTCACGACCTGCAGGCGCTAAAGGCGAAGCTCGGCCTGGAGTAGTAAGGGTAATTTGGCTGCATATACTTATATCAATCCTATCTGTATCCTGATGAACAAGCAAGAGCACTACCTACGAATTCTATCTATGGCACTGATAGTTGGAGGTGTTGTGCTCCAGATTTTTCACAGCACTGACTATGGCAGCGGGCATTTGTACACCCTATTTGGGTTTATGTTTAGCTTAATCGCCTATGTCAATTACTCCACTAGGCTGAAAGCGGAAAATGAGGAGTTGCGCCAGAAGTTGGAGACACGACAGGAGCCCTAGAACTGTTGAGGTTTCTCCGCAGATTTTCCTGTTCTTGCTATCGCAAAACGGCGCCTGGCCTAGCCGCTCACCGCTTAGCATCCTTCCTCCATGACTGAACTTCTACACGCCGCGGTTTCGCCGCCCAACCTCGCCCCCACGGCCTTGTTGGTGTTTGTGCTGCTGTATTGGCTTACAGTGATTGTGGGGGTGCTCGATTTAAAATCTGTAGATCTGGACGTGGACACGCACCACGATGCGCACCTGGGCCATCATGCTGCCGTAGGCCACGCTGAGGCACCTGGCATCGGTTGGCTCAACCACGCACTGACCTTCTTCAACCTGGGGCGGGTACCGCTGATGGTGTTTCTGAGCTTTGTGGCGCTAACGTGGTGGGTGGGCAGCCTGCTAATAAACTACTATCTCCACAATGAGTCGGGGTTGCTAGGCCTGCTCCTGTTATTGCCGCTGCTGGTCGTGAGCTTGCTCGTGGCCAAACTCCTGACGCTGCCCTTCGTGCGCCTGTACGCCGCCATGGAAAAAAGCCACGACGGCGGAGAGCGGCCCCTCGGGAAAGTGTGCACGGTATTGTTGCCTACCACTGCCTACCGGCTAGGCCAGGCCAGCGTGCAGCCCCTAAGTGGCTCGCCCCTAATGTTGAACGTATTAGCAGCCTCTCCTACCGCCGAGCTGCGCAAAGGTGACACGGCCCTGGTAATTGACTTCGATGAGCAACGCCGCTGTTATCTTATTGAGCCATATGAGCTTCATTAGCGCAACGTTGTATATTACATTAACATAGCTTAGATAGGTATGAGCCAGGTATTTAAATCAAAAATCAGCTGGTGGCTATTTGCCCCACTATTCAGTATCCTAGGTTTCTTTTTACTGTTATCTTTCGTGCAGCAACGTTGGGTTGCTAGCCTAGTGGTGCTGGCAATAGCCGCACTGCTAGTGTACCTGCTGGTTACTACATATTATATCCTCACGCCTACGGAGCTTATCATCCGTTCAGGACCTATCCATATTCAAGTGCCACTCAGTAGCATACGTAGCGTTATTCCTACCCGTAATCCTCTCAGCGCCCCGGCCCTGTCGCTCGACCGACTGGAAATTCGCTATGGCAAGTACGACTCGGTGTTGATTTCCCCGGCTAATCATGCCGACTTCCTCACCGCCCTGCATCAACTCAACCCCGCGTTGCGCCATGCTTGATCTGTTGCTGAATCTGAAGGCCTTTTTGCACTGGCTAGGCCAGTTCCTCTTCGACGGCGCTTTGGCCGAGTTTTTCGACCGCATTGCGGAGCTCCTTTTTCCTTAAAACAACTCTGCTAAGCCACGTAGCACCTAAGCTGGTGCCGGTGCAAGCGCGCAAAGATCAGACTCAATATAATCCTATTACGCTGTATTATATACCATATCACTAACCATCTTATTTCACCTCATTTCTGCTTCGCTGCGGCATTTGCCCTACCTCATACTGGCCTAGCAAGCCTGCGTTTTCTTCATTTCCCTTCCTGATTGGCTTAATTTCTACTTCCTACTTCCATGTTAGAACAACTTTCCCTGGCGGTGATTATCATCGTCGCTGTCCTCGTATTGGGTTTTCTGGCCATTGTGGCCCGCATGTATCAAAAGGCGGTGCAGGGTGAAGCCCTAGTACGCACTGGCATGGGCGACACCAAAGTGTCGTTCAGCGGCATCTTCGTGGTGCCCATCCTGCACAAGCTGGAGGTGATGGATATCAAGCTTAAAACCATCGTCATTTCCCGGGCTGGTTCAGAGGGGCTGGTGTGTAAAGACAACCTCCGGGCCGATGTGAAGGTGAACTTCTTCGTGCGGGTAAATAAAACCGAGCAGGACGTTATCAACGTAGCTCAGAGCATTGGTGCCCACCGCGCTTCCGACCCCGCCGCCCTGGAAAACCTCTTCGACGCGAAGTTCTCGGAAGCTCTCAAAACCGTTGGTAAGCACTTTGATTTTATTGAGCTCTACAACTCCCGCGAGCAGTTCAAGCAACAAATACTGACCATCATCGGCACCGACCTCAACGGCTACGTGCTCGACGACTGTGCCATCGACTACTTGGAGCAAACTCCGCTGGCCGCCCTCAACCAGGATAACATTCTGGATGCCGAGGGTATCAAGAAGATTATTGCCCTCACCTCGGAGCAGAAGATTCAGGCCAACCTGATTCAGCGCGAGCAGCAGAAAACCATTAAGAAGCAGGACGTAGAGGCCCAGGAAACAATTCTGCAGCTCGACAAGCAGCTCACCGAGAACCAGGAAAAGCAGAAGCGCGAAATAGCCAGCATCCGGGCCCGCGAGCTGGCCGAAACCGAGAAAATTCAGCAGGAAGAGCGCCTGAAGTCAGAGCGCGCCCGCATTACTACCGAGGAAGAAGTACGCATCGCTGAGCAAAACCGCGACCGGCAGGTGCTGGTGGCCGAGCGCAACAAGCAGCGCACCGACGCCGTGGAAACTGAGCGCGTGGCCCAAGCCCAAGCTTTGGAAGCCAACGAGCGGGAGCGGATTGTAGCCCTGGCCCAGATTGAGAAGGAAAAAGCGCTGGAAGAAGAGAAAAAGAACATCCAGACTATCATTCGGGAGCGAATTACGGTGGAGAAGGCCACGGTGCAGGAAGAAGAGAAAATCAAGGACACCCGCGCCCAGGCCCAGGCCGACCGCGAAAAGCTGGTAGCCCTGACCGCCGCTAAGCAGCAGGCCGAAGCTGCTACCGTGGCGCTCGTAGGCAATGCCGACATGGAGAAGCAGGCCGCTGAGTTCCGCGCCAAGCAAGCCCTCATCGACGCGGAAGCTGAAAAAGCCGCCGCCGAGTTCAAGGCCCAGGCCATTCGCACCCTGGCTGAAGCCGAAGCCAGCAAGGCTGCCGCCGTAGGCCTTGCCGAAGCCCAGGTGATGCAGGCCAAAGCCACCGCCCGCCAGAAAGAAGGCGAAACTCAGGCCACCGTGCTCCAGCTCACTGCCGCCGCCGAGGCTCAGGCCATTCAGGCCAAAGCCGGCGCCCAGGCCGAAGCCGACGAGAAACTGGGCTTGGTAGCCGCCAAAATCAACCGCGAGAAAGGCCTCGCCGACGCCGACATCATCCAAGCCAAAGCCGACGCCGATCAGAAAAAAGGTCTGGCCGAAGCTGCCGTATCGGAGCAGAAATTTGCGGTGGAAGCCAAGGGCATCGAAGCCAAGGCCGACGCCATGAAGAAGCTCGACGGCGTGGGCAAAGACCACGAGGAATTCAAGCTGCGCCTCGACAAGGAGAAGTCTGTGGAACTGGCCCAGATCAGCATCCAGAAAGACATTGCCGCGAGTCAGGCCGACGTTATCGGCGAGGCGCTCAAAGCCGCCAAAATCGACATTGTGGGTGGCGAAACCATGTTCTTCGACCAGATCATCGGCTCCATCACCAAAGGCAAAATGGTGGACCGCGCCGTGCACAACAGCGAGGTACTTGGCACTGTGAAAGACGCCTTCTTCAGCATGGACGGCGGTGGCGACTTCAAAACCAACCTCCGCCGCTTCGTCGATAAGTTCGGTCTGAGTTCGGAGGATATGAAGAACCTCAGCGTTTCGGCCCTGCTGCTGAAGATGATGAATCAAGCCGGCGACGATACCACCCGCGCCACCATCACGCAACTAGCCGGCACTGCCACGGCCCTGGGTATCGGTGATAAGCCGGCGAAGATGCTGGAGTTGAAGTGAAGAGTGACTACCCCTGCTAGAAACTAAAACTAGAGACTAGCTCCCCTCCTCAGATGAGGAGGGGTTGGGGGTGGTTGAAAAACTAGAGCTAAAAACTAGAACTAGTCTGTCGGTAAACGATTGGTCAACCACCCCTAGCCCCTCCTTATCCAAGGAGGGGAACTAGCCTCTAAACTTCTATAGCTATGCCCGATATAAATCACATTCATAACCTAGGCTATCAAAAAGCTACCCGCCGGACACTTCGCAGCAACCTCACTCCTGCCGAAGCCCTACTTTGGAAAGCACTCCAGCGTAGCCAGCTATCTGGCCGCAAGTTCCGCCGCCAGCACGGTATTGGGCCGTACATAGTAGACTTTTACTGTCCGGCTGAAAAGCTCGTGGTAGAGTTGGATGGCGCCAGGCATTTCACGACTAGCGGTGAGGCACAGGATATGGAGCGAGATGCCTACTTGGCCAGTCTAGGGCTGAAAGTGTTACGGTTTGAGAATAAGCTAGTCGTGCAACATATAGAAAGTGTATTGGCAGCTATTGAGGCCGCTTTTCAGAGTACCGTTCTACCTTCATCAACCACCCCTAGCCCCTCCTCACCTGAGGAGGGGAACTAGTTCCTAGCACTCGGAGGCTGGAACCCAATAGCTTTAACAATGAATTTTGAGCTGGTTTTTCCGGGTGGTTATTACATCCCTACTGAAGACGATTTCGCCGACTTACCTGGCTATGATGGTAACCCAAGCATCACAGACTATAACCTAGATGTTTACGTCCTCTTTGAAGATGGCTGAGTCTATGTAGGCACAGCCTTTACCGTAGCAAACGTTGCTCAATTACTAGCCAAAGACGGCTTTTACTTCTGGGCTTCGGATATGTTCATCGTCAAAGACCTGGCTCAACAAACTATCCGGGACGCGGTGCAGAAAGCCATTGCTGACAGTTGTTTCAGTGCCATCTTTTCCTTCATCGGCTTTGCCGCAGCCATTTTCCCAGACTTTATCTCCTACGAGCTTATCGAATAGTCTCTATCAAGTTCAATTAGCTATTTCACTAACCCCTTCCGGCCTTCGCTCACCCAATGGAACAAACTGCCGCTACCCAACTCGAAACCGGCACCTACGAAATCCTGCGCAACCGCTTGCTCAAAAGCAGCACCGACTTGCGCCAGCGCCTCGACAAGCTGAACACGGAGCGCAAGCAGGTGTTTGGGGCCGTGGATACGCGCCTGATTGGTACGGGCCGCATTACTACGGAAAACAACTGTGTGCCTTGGGATATGGTGCCGGTGGGGCAGCGGTTCATCTTCGGGTATAACGTGGTGCTGGGGCTGAAGGCGGAGCCGGATTTGGCGGACGTGTTTGGGGTGTACGAGTACACGGAGCACGACTTCCGGCCGCTGGGCCTGGAGCTGCTGCAGAATCCGCAGTTTCTGGAGGAGTTCCGCAACCTGTACCGCTACTACAAGAACACCCAGTTCGTGAAGTTTGCGGTGCTGGGCACGCACCTGTTCATGGTGTTTCGGGTGGGCAAGAGCGCCTCGGATGTGAAGACGTTCAAGTGGCTCGTGCAGGGCGACACGCTCACCTACCTCGACAACCGCTCCGACCATGAATACACCTTCCCGCCCCAGCACGAGTTTCAGTGGAAGCGCGCCACCCGCGACATGCAGCGCGGCGGCAAGCACCCCCACATCAGCATCGAGGACAAGGTGTTCGTGGAAACGATTGGCGGGGATTTGACCATCAAAGTTGAGGACAACACCAGCACCGGGCAGGGCATTCTGAGTGAGCCGGTGGACGACAAGGACCAGACCCTGGACGACTCCGAAATCTACTTTGCCGTGGTGGGCAACCTGATTTTGCTGAAAATCCGGCCCTACCAGGAGCAGCAGTACCGCTACTTCATCTTCAACTTCAAGCTCAAGACGGCCCAGCGCCTCGAGGCCCTGGCCGATGCCTGCGTGCTGCTGCCCGATGGGCAGGGCCTGATTTTCCCGCACGGCTTCTACCTGCAAACCGGCGACAATAAGCTCTTTGACAACGGGCTGCGGGAGATGCTGTTTGAGAAGCGGGTGGTGTCGCCGAACGGGGAGGATTTCCTGTACGTGTTCTACAACAAGGACCAGGGCACCTACCTGCTGCTGAGCTACAACCGCATTGCCCAGCGCGTGGATAACCCCATTGTTTGCCACGGCTACGCCCTGTTCGAGAATGGGGAGCTATGCTACTTCCGGGCCGACGACGAGCCCAAGAAGCACCACGCCGTGCAGATCTGGCAGACGCCCTACACGGCCCCGGATTTCGAGCTACCCGTCACCTCCGATTCTTACCTCTACAAGCTGGGCAACAAGGAAATTGTGCGGGCCATGAGCGAGGTACAGGAGGTCCTGACCCTGACCAGCAAGGACGACTCCTACGCCGGCCTCTACCTCGACCTGATTCGCCAGACCACCGCCCTCACCGACGCTTACCACTGGCTGCGTGAGCCGGCGGCTCAGGCCCTGGCCGAGCCCTTGGGTGAAATCCGCCAGACGGCTACGGCGGCCGTGGAGGAGTTTGAGAAGGTGCAGAGCATCCGCAAGAACACCGCCCAGCAAACCCAAACTGTTTTCCAGAAGGCCGACGAGCTGGTGGGCCGCATCCGCCGCTCAGCGCCCGATACTGTCACGGAGTTTGTGCAGCTGCTGGGCGAATTGCGCGGAGTGCGGGGCGAGGTGATTTCCCTGAAGGAGCTGCGCTACGTGGAGTTGTCGGCCGTGGAACAGCGCGCCACTGGCCTAGAAGAGCTGAGCAAGGAAGTAGCCACCCAAACCGTGGACTTCCTGCTGAAACCGGATGCCCTCCTGCCCTACGCCCAGCGCGTGCAGGCCATTGCCGACGGCGTGGAGCAGGTGCAGAAAACGGTGGAGGCCGACCAGCGCGAGCAGGAAGCCACCGCCGTGGCCCAGGAGCTGGAGTTGCTGATTGAGGTAGTGAGCAACCTGCCCATCCCCGACCCCACCCAGACCACGGCCATCATCGACAATATCTCGACCGTGTACGCCCGCTTCAACCAGATTCGGGCGGCGCTGAAGCGGCGGCGGCAGGCCCTGGCCGGCACCGAGGCCCAGGCCGAGTTTACCGCCCAGCTCAAGCTGCTGGAGCAGGCCCTCACCAACTACCTCGACCTGGCCGACACGCCCGCCAAGTGCGACGAGTACCTGACCAAGCTCATGGTGCAACTGGAAGAGCTGGAAGGCAAGTTTCCCGACTTCGACCAGTTTATCGAGCAGCTCACCACCCGGCGCGAGCAGGTAGTAGAAGCTTTTGAATCGAAGAAAACCGCGCTAGTAGCCGCCCGCAACCAGCGCGCCACGGCCCTGCTGCAAAGCGCCGAGCGGCTCCTGAAAGCGGTGCAGAGCCGCCTCACCCGCCTAGAATCGATGGCGGACATCAACGGGTACTTTGCCGCCGATGTGATGGTGGAGAAGGTGCGCCAGACCGCTCAGGAGCTGCTAGGCCTCGGCGACTCGGTGAAGGCCGACGACGTGCAGAGCCGGCTGAAAACCCTGCGCGAAGACGCCGTGCGCCAGCTCCGCGACCGGGCCGACTTGTTCGCCGACGGCGGCCAGACCCTCAAGTTTGGCCCCCACGCCTTCACCGTGAACACCCAGCCCCTGGAGCTGACCGTAGTGCTGCGCGACGATGCCCTGCACTACCACCTCACCGGCACCAACTTCTTTCAGAAAATCAACGACCCCGCCCTGCTGGCTGCTAGGCCAGTCTGGGAGCAAACCGTCGTGTCGGAAAACCCGGATGTGTACCGGGCCGAGTTTCTGGCTTGGCGTATTCTGCAGGCGGCTCAGCAACCCGCCCCCGCCGATGCGGAAGCGGGCCGCCCCGCCGTGCTGTCCGTAACGGAGCTAGGCCACCTCAGCGACGCCGAGCTACTGGCCTACGTGCAGCAGTTCATGGCCGCGCGCTACCAGGAAGGCTACCTCAAAGGCGTGCACGACCACGACGCCGCCCTGCTGCTCACGGCCCTGGTGCGCCTCACCCGCACCGCCGACCTGCTCCGCTACCCCGCCGACACCCGCGCGGCCGCGGCCCTCTACTGGCTGCGCTTCGCCGACCCCGACCAGCGCGCCCACTGGGAGCGGCAGCTCCAGGGCATCGGGGTGCTGCTCCAGGTGTTCCCCGATGCCCTGGAGTTCGATGAGCTGAAAACCGAGCTGCGAGCCGCCGTGGAAACCTTTGCCCAGCAAACCGGCCTCTTCACCCTAGGCCAGGTAGCGGAAGCCGGCGACTACCTCTTCCACGAGCTGACCCACACCGGTACCTTCATCATTGCCGCCGAAGCCGCCGAGTTGTACCAGCAGTTTCAGAAGCAGCTGCAGGAGCGCCAGGCCACGGAGCTGTTCCAACAGTCGGTGACGGGCCTGCAGGACCAGCCCGCCGCCCAGCTCCCCCTGATCCGGCAGTGGCTGCAGGCCTACCTGCGCCAGGCCCCGGCCGCCGCTACCCTCTCCGATTTCTGCAACGAGTGCGCCGTGCTCCTGCTCACTGGCACTTATGATTCGGCGCGGGTGGTGCACACGCCCCTGCGCGAAACCCTCAGCGGCTTCCAGGGCAGCCACCCGCGCATCGTCATGCCGGAAAACCCAAGCGCCCAAGACCCGAAGACCCCTACCCCTAGCTACCACCTCAACTTCCCCGACTTCCGGCGCCGGCTGCTGCACTACGATCGGGTGCTGGTGCCACAGTTCGAGCAGTTTCAGGAGCTGAAGAAGCAGCTGCTGGTGCGGGCCGCCCAGGACTTGCGCCTCGAAGATTTCCGCCCGCGGGTGCTCACCTCTTTTGTGCGTAATCAACTGATTGATAAAGTGTACCTGCCGCTGATTGGAGCCAACCTGGCCAAGCAGATCGGGACGGCGGGTGAGGGCAAGCGCACCGACCTCATGGGCTTGCTCCTGCTCATCTCGCCGCCCGGCTACGGCAAAACCACGCTCATGGAGTACGTGGCCAACCGCCTAGGCCTCATCTTCATGAAAATCAACGGGCCGGCCATTGGGCACGCCGTGACCAGCGTAGACCCCGCCCAGGCCCCCAACGCCGGGGCGCGGCAGGAGCTGGAAAAGCTGAACCTGGCCTTCGAGATGGGCGACAACGTGATGATTTACGTGGACGACATCCAGCACTGTAACCCCGAGTTTCTGCAGAAGTTCATCTCGCTCTGCGACGCCCAGCGCAAGATTGAGGGCGTGTACGAGGGCCGCGCCCGCACCTACGACTTCCGCGGCCGCAAAGTGGCGGTGGTGATGGCCGGCAACCCCTACACCGAAAGCGGCGACGTGTTCCAATTGCCCGACATGCTGGCCAACCGCGCCGACATCTACAACCTGGGCGACATCCTGAGCACCGGCTCCGAGGAAGCCTTCCGCCTCTCCTACCTCGAAAACGCCCTCACCAGCAACGCCGCCCTGGGCCGCCTCGCCACCCAAAGCCCCCAGGACGTGCCCGCCCTCATCCGCCTCGCCGAAACCGGGCAGCAGGACGGCCTGAGCCTTGAGGGCAACCACTCACCCGAGGAGCTGAACGAGTACGTGGCGGTGCTCCAGAAGCTGCTGCGCCTGCGCGACGTGGTGGCCCGCGTGAATACGGCCTACATTGCCAGCGCCGCCCAAGCCGACGCCTACCGCACCGAGCCGCCGTTCAAGCTGCAGGGCTCCTACCGCAACATGAACAAGCTGGCCGAGAAAGTACGCCCCGTGATGAACGACCAGGAAATAACCGACCTGCTGGCCGCCCACTACGAAAGCGAAGCCCAAACCCTGACCAGCGCCACCGAAGCCAACCTGCTCAAGCTGCGCGAGCTGCTGGGCTGGCTCACCCCCGCCGAGCAGGCCCGCTGGCAGGAAATCAAAGCCACCTTCCGCGACAACCTCCGCAACTCCGGCGCCGGCCAGCTTCTCCAGATGCTGGATAAACTGGAAAGCATTGCTGGTGGGCTGAGCGGGATTCGGGAGGCACTGAAGAGAACATAGAGCTGACCTAGAGAAACATTCTTAAATTGACCTTAACAAACCAACCCATAAACTGACTCGCTTCATGTTAACCATAAAAAATATTATCGTTCACAATTTACACAAAGAGCAATTTTCTACTACAACTAAAGTTGAGTTATCAAATTCGCTATTACCAATAAATGATTCATCCCAAAGATTAGTTGAAGAGCTCAATGGCAGGTACACAACTCAGAATAGAGCCAAAGTAACTTATGCTAAATTTGGAACAGGAACTTCATTTCCTTCTTTATTCTCCTCCTTTCATTCAAATCAGTGTGAAGAAGAATTTATATCTTTCACGCAAAATGCCATTGTGGAATTAGAAAAAATTATATCAACAGTACCTGCTGCTAAAGGCGGGTATGTGGTATTTAGTCAATTTGAAAATAACAACGACTATGTTGGTATTTATATAATTAGAGAAAAGAATGGAGTTTTATTTAAAAGAGATGAATCAGATGGATCATTCAAAATAAACGATACTGTACACATAGACTTTGAAAAAATTGCCATGGGTTGCCGAATAAACAACACTGTGTATGGCGGCAGTACCGGCAACAGATACTTAAGTTTTATAGACAGCAGAAAAGATGAAGTGTCTAAGTTTTTTAACGAGTGGATTTCAACAGACAATAACACTGACAACGTTTCTGATACAAAAAATTTACATAAAGTTCTCAATCAGATCGACCCACCATTAGATGAAAATGGTCTTCCTATATCAAGAGAGGACTTGCTAAACAAAGCATTTAGGATCATCAAGGAACAATCACGTCTCGTAGACTTAGCTCAGCTTAGCCATGCTTTGTATGGTGAACCAGATCATATTGCTACTTATATAATAAATAGCGATATAGAGATGAGTGGCCAGTTTAAGGCAGATGGGAAGGTTCTGAACAAGTTCGCCACGATCAAGGTCGCAGCTGATAACATAGTCCTCTCTTTCCCGCTAAAAGCGCTTAATGAACTTGTTACCATAAGTGAAGAGCATCCAAACTTGATTACAATACACTCAGAAGCCCTTGCTAACAAGATTCGCAATGAAAACAGATCTTCCCAATAAAATTAGGAAACTTCTTTCCTACTTTCTTTGTAGTTTGAATCATGGAAACAAAGCTACAGGTACTATCAGCATTGCGGAGCTTCAATCCAACGTTTACAGGCAGGTCTATAGTCGTTGATTTCGAGTCTAAAGAAGCACTTTCAGACAATACTAAAAATATTAGCCAAGCTGGTATTAGTTATGATGACCTAACAGATACTAAGATTGAGATTGATTTAGCTGAGCTCAATCTTGGTTATCCAGTATTCTACAATGCTGCACATTTCTTAAAAGAGTTCAATAGGACTCCTTTACAGAGGGACTTCTCTATCCTATTCTACAACGATGACACTTTACTATATAAGGATGGTGTTGAGTTTGTACCATCCAAATCTAGTAGCTTCTTCATTGCCAACACTGTTGCAGCCGCAGAACTAAAAAAAGCCCTGGTAAGCATTTGTGACTACAATAATGACATCGCTCATGAATTAGTATATCACACTTCCACAAAAGGCGTTTTTAAACTTCCATATTCAGTTGTATTACCACAACTAAATGACGAAATCGATTATTCAAAACCAATTAACACTACAATTAACAAATTATCAGATATAAATTACCAACTTTTTTTTAAAAATCAACTAGCTGATTTTATAAAAAGAACTGACAATAATTATTTTACCAATTTATTATTGAATATAGAGGCAATTTCCAGCAGCACCGACAAAGACCTTGACTTATATATCAAGAACTTTTCATGGGAATCATTCAGATCAAAACTATATTCTGAGAAAGACAAATACTTTGCTTCGCTGAGGGAAATATTAGGAAAAATAATGACACAGCTCATAGCTGTTCCTATTTCCATATCAGCTACCATTTTTGCTACGTATAAAGTAAAAGACCCATATATACTTCTCTTAGTTGGCATAGCATTTACCGCATATGTAATTTTTGTAATACATATACAATGCATGTATTATAAAGATGTAGCCGAAATAAAACATGACTTTGAACGCGACTTCAATACTATATCTAGTAAGTCGGGATTAGAGCCGTCAGTAATCAATTTTGAAAAAGATAAAATAGAAAGAAGAATAAAAAATGTAACAAACTTAATAATAATATTTTCAATTACTATAACCATACTAGGGTGCTTATTCAATTTTTTTCTTGCACAACAGTATTTTAGCTCTATTGCTATAAAGATTATTCTCGGTCTACTCTTACTAATCTACTCATTAGTAAGAGGGTACTATGCTCTGCATCATTAGGTCTATTTAGTAGAATATAAAATTAACCGCTCCCAGCACTTTCGATTCGCGGTCGTACTTTGAATTATCCTAGCCCTATCTTGCTACCGAGCTAACTCCTATTCTCAATGGGCAAGCAATACACCGCCATCAGCGCCGACATTCAGGGCTTTATCGAGCAGCAGCACGTGTTCTTCGTAGGCACAGCCGCCGCGGATGGACGCGTTAATATCTCGCCCAAGGGCCAGGACACCCTGCGCGTGCTCGATGCCAACCGCGTGGCCTGGCTGAACCTGACCGGCAGCGGCAACGAAACCGCTGCCCACCTACTGGAGGTAAACCGCATTACCCTGATGTGGTGCGCCTTCGAGGGCAAGCCCAACATTCTGCGCCTCTACGGCACCGCCACCGTGTACCACCCCCGCGACGCGGAGTGGGCCGAGCTGCTGCCGCTGTTCCCGCCCCTGCCCGGCGCCCGGCAGATAGTGGTGGTAGACGTGGACTTGGTGCAAACCTCCTGCGGCATGGCCGTGCCCTTCTTCGAGTACCAAGCCGAGCGCAACGAGCTGAACGACTACATGGAACAGCGCGGCCCCGAGCAGGTAGCACAGTACTGGCACACCCGCAACACCCGCAGCATCGACGGCAGGCCCACGGGTATCTAGGCTTCGGCAAAAACCAGTTGAAGCAAAATCCTGGCGGAGTTTCGGCCGTAGCTTAAAACTCGTAGGTTTCGCAGTGCAGTACGGTGGGCTCGAACTCCAGTAGGTACTGCGCGTCCTCGGGGTAGTAGCGGGCCTGCTCGTATTGCTCCCCGGCAAAGTGTTTGATGCTCTCGTAGCTGTCCCAGCGCGTTACCGTCCAGAAATGGCAGACATCGGCCTCCACTCGCCGCAACACCTGCACGCCCAGGTTGCCGGGCGTCGTTTTATAGTCGGCAATGCCTGATTCCTGTAAGTACTGCAGGTAGGAATCGGCGTCGTGGGCGGCCGTGATGCCGTGCCAGATGCGAGTGATAATCATTGGCAGAGGGGGTAGGGATACAATGTAATTTTAGTACACCGGCTTACGCAAACCGCCGCCAAAGTGCCGCTCCTGATTAAGCTGGGTTAGCTCTATCTCGGGCTATAAAGTGCCCCGCTCATTTGGCCCGCTCTATTACGTTGTGCTGGCCCAGGTTGGTAACGGTGGGCGTGCTGCCGCGCCAGGTTACGGTGTTGTTATCCCCGGTTACTTCGATGGTTTTCACGTTTTCCAGCACAACCACGTTGTCGCTGCCCGTGAGGTTGAACTCTTGGCTGTGACCCGTAAACGTGGCCGTGTTGCTGTCGCCGGTCACCTCGATGTTCTGACCGCTTACGGCCTGAGTTTGCACCGTATTGTTGCCGTTGATGACCACATCCTCGGCAGTTTTGGGGGTAGCAGTAGCCGCTTTTGCCGTAGGAGTAGCACGCGAAACGTTATCCGCTGTGGACACTTCCTGTTGGGTATTACCCTGCGAGCAGGCCCCTAGGCCTATGCCTGCAGCCATTAATAGAATGATGATGCTCTTACTACCCATATTCCAGCGGTTAATAAAGTAAAATTCTGCCCTAAGGTAGCTAGCTGCGGTATAGGAACGGTCAGCCCCTCAACCTACCGGGAAACACAACCGTCGAAACGGCGGCTGACTACCGCAGCCAGAACCCAGCGAATCGTTTACCTTTGATTTTTACAGCGACTATCGGCTATGGATCTGAATTCACTCGAAGCATTTTATACCAAAATCCAGACGGAGGGTAGCCCGGAATCCGGCGCAGTATCCCCGGCGGAGCTGCAGCGGGAAATCGGGCACTTCAACGTGTTTAACGTAGCGGTGCTGATGAACCGCCGCCACGAGCGCCCCCCGATGACCTTCGACCGGCGCTCCTTCTATAAAATCAGCCTGATCCAGGGCCGCAGCCGCATTGAGTACGCCGACCAAAGTGTGGAGGTGGAAGCGCATGCCTTGTGGTTTGTTACCTCGCGGGTGCCCTACCGCTGGCTCCCCCACGACCAAGACCAGCGCGGGTATTTCTGCATCTTCACCGAGGAGTTTCTGCTCCCGGCCAGGGGTAGCGCGCCCGTGGAGGAGCTGCCGGTTTTCCAGCCGGGCGGCTGCCCCGTGCTACCCCTCACCCCGGCCGAATACGCCACCCTGGAGGCTATTTTCCGGAAGATGGAGCTGGAAATGGCTTCCGGCTACGCCTACAAGTACGACCTGTTGCGCGCCTACCTGCTGGAGCTGATTCATGCGGGCCAGAAGCTGCAGCCCGTGCCAGCCCTGGCCCCCGCCCACAACGCCTCGGCGCGGGTAGCGGCGCAGTTTACCGATTTGCTGGAACGGCAGTTTCCGCTGGCTACCCCCCAGCAGCAGCTACACCTGCGCACCGCCAAAGACTACGCCGATGCCCTGGCCGTGCACGTCAACCACCTTAACCGGGTGCTGAAGGAAACCACCGGCCACACCACCACCGCCCTCATCAGCAGCCGCGTAGCCCAGGAAGCCAAGATGCTCCTCAAACAAACCACCTGGACCGTCTCCGAAATTGCCGACGCCCTGGGCTTCGCCGATGTAGCCCACTTCTGCAACTTCTTCAAACGCCAGACCGGCCTAGTTCCAGGCGCTTTCCGGGGGTAGAAAACGAAAAAATAGATGCCCACCCGAGCCTAACTAAGGCTAAGAAGCTAGGCTCCCCTCCTCAGCTGAGGAGGGGTTGGGGGTGGTTGACCCGCGCGTCTGAACTACTAGTATCTAGCTCTAAAACCTGTTCTATTTCAGTCAACCTCCCCTAGCCCCTCCTCAGCTGAGGAGGGGAACTAGTTTGCTGGCTTTAGCTCTAGCTACAGGTCGTTCTATTCCTTTCACACATTGTTTGATTTATTCAGTAAATGGTTTGACCGCCGCAACAGCCTAGCGCTAGGCCTGCTGCACCTTTGTGAAGTAGTTAATCTCTTCACTAACACACTAACCACATGCGTGTATTCATCACTGGCGCTACGGGCTTCGTGGGCTCGGCCGTTGTTCAGGAACTACTTGGGGCAGGCCACCAGGTGCTCGGCCTCGCTCGCTCCGAAGAGTCGGCTCAGGCCTTGACCGCCGCGGGCGCTGAGGTGCACCGGGGCTCCCTCGACGACCTCGACAGCCTGCAGCGCGGCGCCGAAGCGGCGGATGGCGTCATTCACTGCGCGTTTATTCACGATTTCACGCAGTACGCCGCCGCGGCCGAGGCTGACCGCCGGGCTATTGAAGCCATGGGCGCCGTGCTGGCGGGCTCCAACCGCCCCTTCATTGCCACGTCGGGTTTTGCGGGGCTCACGAAGGTAGGAGAGCGAATGACCGAAGACGACACCCGTGACCCCAACGTGCCCGCCATGCGTCACTCCGAAGATGCCGTTCTGGCGCTGGTGCCCCAGGGCGTGCGGGCCATGGTCATGCGCCTGGCAGCCTCCGTGCACGACCAAAACGACCACGGCTTTGTACCTATGCTCATCAATCTTGCGCGGGAGAAGGGCGTAGCAGCCTACATCGGCGACGGCAGCAACCGCTGGCCCGCCGTGCACCGCCTCGATGCGGCCCGGTTGTACCGGCTGGCGCTGGAAAACGGCACATCTGGTGCCCGTTACCACGGCGTTGGCGACGAAGGCATTCCGTTGCGCACCATTGCTGAAGTCATTGGCCGCCACCTGCACGTGCCAGTTGTCAGCAAAACGCAAGAGGAAGCTGCTGAGCATTTCGGTTGGATGGCCGGTTTCGCGAGCCTCGACCTGGCCGCTTCGAGCGCCCTCACCCAGCAGCGCTTGGGCTGGCAGCCCAGCCATCTGGACCTCCTGGCTGATCTGGAACAAGGGCATTATTTTGCCAGCTAGGCCAGAGACACGCTACCCGCCGGACACTTTCGGCATTTATGCACATCCTGCCGGGCGGCTCGAACCTGTACTGGCCTAGCAGTCGGGTCAAGTTGCTTGGCAGGATGCTGCTTTGCCAGTACGCTCACCCGTACGTGCTAGGCCACTACCATATACCTTACGGCACTGAACTGTTGTCGGCCCTGCTATATCGTGGTAAGAACATGGCTAATTGGGGATATAAACGGAAAAGGTAGAACCCACTCCTAACTCACTTTGCACCTCCACCCGGCCGCCCAGGTTTTCCACTATTTTCTTGACGGTATAGAGGCCTAGGCCAGACCCCTCCACGTGGTTGTGGAAACGGCGAAATAGGGCAAACAAAGAGGCCTGCTGACTGGCGTCGAGGCCTAGGCCATTGTCTTGCACGGTGAGGTGCCAGAACCCATCGTGGGTGCTGCAATTCAGGCGCACATGGGGCGGCCGATCGGGGTGACGGTATTTGATGGCATTGCTGAGCAGGTTGTACAATAAGGAGCGCAGGCTCTTGGCGGGCATAGCCACTAAGGGGCAAGCATCGGCATCTACCTCTAGCACCCCGCCGGTTTGCTGCAGCGCCGGCAGCAGATCCTGGCGCAGATCATCGACTATAGCGGCCAGGTCAACGGGCGGGGCAGCAGGGTCGTAGGCCTGGTGTAGTTGCAGCACATCGTTGAGCTGCACCAGCGTTCGTTGAAAGCGCACTACCGCGCCCTGCATCATGTCCAGTACCAAGTCGCCTTCGGGGGGCAAGGGTGTAGGCAGTGCCTCCCGCAGGGCCTGTATCAAGCCTTCGAGGTTGTTAATGGGCCCCTTCAGATCGTGCGCGGCCATGTACACGAAGCTGTCCAGGTCGGCATTTACCCGGGTAAGATGCTTATTCGCCTGATCCAGCTCCTGATAAAGCGCCTGCACCTGTTGCCGGGCCTTCACCTGTTCCGTTACCTCCAGGGCAAATACATACACGGCATCTACTTGCTGGTGCTCATTGTAGCGGGCCTGCAACGTGTAGTTGAAATACGAGTCCTCGGGCTCGGCTCCGGTAGTGCGCACTATCGGAATGCACATGTCTTGCTCCTGATGGGTTTGGCCCGTGCGGTATACCTCCTGTAGCTGCTCCCATACCAGGGTGTTGCGCAGTGCAGGCGCTACCTCTAGCAAAGGCTTGCCCAGCAGCTCCCGGTTGGGAAACAGCTGTTGGTAGCGGGGGTTTACCAGCTCATATATCATATCAGGGCCCTGCAACAGGCAGATGGCGGCTGGGGCGTGCATCACCAAGTGGCTCAGACGCTGCCGTTCCCGCTCGGCTTCGGCCAGGGCATCGTGCTCCCGGCCCTGACTTATGCGCAGGGCGCGGCGCGAGAGGACCTCTTCGGTCACGTTTACGCTGCTATGAATGATGTAGCGCAATTGGCCCTCATCATCGAACACGGGCGTGTTGAGCGGTTTCCAGTGGCGCTCCACGAAATGGCCCGGGCGGTCGGGGTCGAGCACATCGTAGTGCTGCAGAGCCATTTGGTGCGGCTTTCCCGTTGCAATAACCTGTTCCAAAGAAGCCCGCCAGTTGCGAACGGCGTTGGCCTCGGGGGCCGCCGGGTTATCGGGGAAGGCATCAAATAAGTAGCGTCCAACCAGCTCTTCGCGTCGTTTGAGGGTATTCAGCAGATACGCATTGCTCGCCGTCAGAATAATCAGCTCCGGCGACACGACTATATACGAATCAGGCACCGTTTCCAGGGCCTGTAGCTGCTGAGTAAGCGCTACGCGAGGGTCCATAACTACGTGAATAAGGCTTAGAAGCCCATTTAACGTAGCTGCTGGAAAAGAAGCTGCTAACGCGACACTCCTTTTTGCTGAGCTGAGACGCTCATCTGGTAGGCCGAACACGCATCTATCTGCTCCACTAGCTCTCAGGGCCGGCGTTTGCAGGCGAGAAACACCCCCTAGGCCAGTGCGCAGGCCCTGTACTATCCGCCCAACGGGTTGCCAGTGGCCTACGCGCTGCTTTTTGGGCGAACTATACCGGTTTGCGTTTCCACTTCTGGGCAATGCTGATGGCCGTTTCCAGCATGTGCGGCTCCCAGCCTTCGATATTCCAGGCCGTGTTGGCCAAGGAAGAAGCGTGCAATTGCTGGCGGGCGGCCTCAAACGAGGGGGCGGTTTCCAGAATGTTGGATAGCTGCTGTTGCTGGGCTTCCAGTTCGGCATCTTCCGCCACCGGGCCCAGGGGCAATAGCTGCTGGGGCCAAAACCCTTCGGGGGCCGGGTGGGAGCTGGTGCTCCGGTGTTGATTTATCAGCGCCTGCATCCGGGAAAAGTCGGCGCGGAACTGGGCTTGGCTGAGCTCAGTCTGCAGGCCCGTACCTAACTGCTCCAGCACCACGTATTTGAGGTTCGGACAGCGGGGTAAAGTGCGTTCCAGCAGCTGAAACACTTCCTCTGGTACGGCCTCATCGTGGGTGTCGCGCCGGATCTGGCGGCCCGGAACTTGCCCCGAGTCTTCCCAACTGCCCCCCGAAATATGGATTTCCCGAACCCGCTCCAGCGGATATAAATCCATCAGCTCCTCATACGGCACCGAGAAGTTGTGGAGCTGACAGAACACATTATGCAGGTCCAGAATCAGGAAACCATTTACGGGCTCCACTAGCTTGTCCAGAAACTCGCCGTGCCGCTTCACCTCCTCAAGGGAATACGCAAAAGCCAGATTCTCTAGACCTACCGGGCACGCACAGGCTTCCTGCATGCGGCGCAGGCGGTCTTGCCCGAGGCGCAGGGTGTTAGCCCCGTACGGTATAGGCAGGGGCGCGCCCGAATGAAAGTTCTGGCCCGTAAAAAACCCGAAGTGCTCGGTAATGTGGTCGAAGGCAAACTGCTTGGTCAGCTCCCGGAGGTGCCGCAGCCACTGCTGCTGCTCCGCCGTCCAGCGCCCCGAGAGCAGGGAGAAATACACCCCATGCCCTACCAGCCGGTGCTGCGCGGCGTAGGCCTGCAGCAGGTCTGAAAACCACGCGGGCACCTGTTTGGTCCAGAACAGCGTATCAAACGACCACTCCAGGGCCTCCACGCGGCCTTCTTCCAGCAACGGAAAGGCCGCCGTCAGAATGTTAGCGTCGAGGTTGCAGGCGAGGGCCGAGAAAATGCCGGGCTCCGGTGCCGGGGCTGATTGCGCAGGTGCCCGCATGGCCTAGCCCATGCCGCAGCCGGGGCAGCTGTCGGGCACTTTGGGGTTCTTCTTGCTGGGCTTACCCTGCTCTTCTTTGGGCGTTGGGTCTTCCTTCTTGATACAGCCCGTGGTTTGGACGGTTAGCCCTACCAGTACGGCACCCAGTACTGCTTGTGATAGTTTCATGGGAGTAGAGTTGTTTTTCAGATAGACACTAGTTCTCGTTTCAATAGTAAGAGCCTGAGGTCCTACGGAAGGTTGCATGGGTGCTGGAAAGCATTCTACAGTTCACCGATGAGTGTAGAGTAACCAGGCCAGTTGACCCTACCCATTGTCTGTATCCGTGGGGTAGAGTAGAACAGATTGCCCCGCTATAGCTGGCCGATGATTGCTGCCCAGTGTTGCCCTGCGAATGTTATGAGGAATGCATTGTGAGATATTAATGCACTAGCCCGGCCAGGCAGACCGACGATGACGCTCTAGGCCACTTTAGCTCAGTTGCAACCCGTCAGCAAGGAAGCTACTTAACATGAGTGGCCTAGCACCGTAAGGTAGAGAAGCCCTTTCCCTCACTCCTACTTTCCGGTACGTGACAACTGCTACTTCCCTGACGCCCCATCTCTTACTGATCCGCTGCCCAGATGAGCCGGGGCTGATTTACCACATTAGCCGGGTGCTGTATGGGCACGGGCTGAATATTTTGCGCAATGATGAGTTTGTGGAGCGCACGACCTCCTTCTTCTTCATGCGTACCGAGTTTACGGGTACCTTCGAGGCGCACGCTCTACTGCAGGAGCTACGAGAGGCGCTGCCCTCTGCCGCCGACATTCGCCTCTCTGACAACCGACCCAAAAACATTGTGCTGCTGGCAACCAAAGAGCATCATTGCCTTAGCGAGCTGCTGGTACGGAACGCTTTTCAGGAACTGAATGCACGTATTTTGGCCGTGGTAAGCAACCATGAAGTACTCGGCAACCTGACCCGCCAGTTTGGCGTGCCCTTCCACTACATCAGCCACGACGATAAGAGCCGCGAAGCGCACGAGGCAGAAGTTCGGCAGGTGCTAGATGGCTACGCGCCGGAGTTTGTAGTACTGGCCAAGTACATGCGCATTCTCTCCCCCGAGTTTGTGGAGGCCTACGCTAATCGGCTCATCAACATTCACCACTCCTTTCTGCCCGCCTTTGTGGGGGCCAGTCCCTACGCCCAGGCCTACGAGCGGGGCGTAAAAATTATCGGAGCCACGGCCCACTTCGTGAACGAACAGCTCGATCAAGGACCCATTATTGCGCAAAGCGTTATCCCCGTCGACCACACCCACAGCGCCGCCGAAATGGCCCAGGCCGGCCGCGACGTAGAAAAGATTGTACTGGCCCGCTCACTCCGGCTGGTTTTCGCCGAGCGCGTTTTTGTGCACCAAAACAAAACCATCATTTTCGATTAAGGCGGTTCTGCGGGTAGCAACGTGCTACCTTTTACGGACCGCTTCGGCCGTTTTCAGGTTTTTCTGTTTTAGGTACTTCACCCCACCTCACTTCTGCTTCCATGGATCAGCACACGCGCACTGGCATCGTGAAAGAACTCACGGAACTGCTCACCAAGGGCAATGCCCACGTTACGTTTGAAGAAGCCTGCGCCGATATTTCGGTGGAACACCTGAATCAGCACGTGCCGGGGTTGCCCTACACGGTGTGGCAGCTGGCCGAGCACATCCGCATTGCGCAGTGGGATATTGTGGAGTTCTGCATAAACCCAGAGCATCAGTCGCCGAAGTGGCCCGACGAGTACTGGCCAGCCCCCGATGCTACCACCGACGAAACCAGCTGGCAGCATACGCTTACCCAAATTCGGCAGGATCGTGACCGGTTTCTGGACCTGCTGCAAGACCCTGAGCAGGACTTACTGGCGCCCCTGCCCCATGGCACCGGCCAAACCCTACTGCGTGAGGCCTTCCTGATTGCCGACCACGCCGCCTACCATACCGGGCAAATCATTCTGGTGCGGCGGCTCCTGCAAGACTGGGATTAAGCGGGCTCCTAGGCCAGTATGCAGGGCTACAAGCTTCCGACAGCCTCAAATCAGTTTACTGGTCTGAGCACAAGAAACTTGTAGAAAAGCCTACCATACGCCACTAGCATCAGGCAACGGCTGGCTATTATGAGGGCGTCTGGAAGAGAAACTTACCTGTTTCCTTCCACCCTTTCCCACCCTGTTGCTATGCGCCGCTTTTTCCGCTCTAGCGCCTTCCTTGCCCTGTTGCTAGGCCTGTTGTTACCTGCCCTGCTGGTTGCTGCCCCTCGTTCTGAGTCTCTTGTCAACGGCACGCCCACCCTCACTACTACTGATGGAGTAAAGCTGTTTGCGAAAATCTCAGGCCAGGGCGTGCCCTGCGTATTTGTGCACGGTGGTCCGGGGGCCTGGAGCGGGATGCCAGAGGCACTGGCAGGCCCTAGCCTGGAGGATAAGCTGCAGATGATCTGGCTGGACCAGCGCGGCAGCGGCCGCTCCCAGAACGACCCCGCCCACAACTACTCCCTCGACCGCCTGGTGCAGGACCTGGAAGATGTACGCCAGCAGCTTGGCCTGGAGAGCTGGGTGGTGATGGCCCACTCCTTCGGGGGTACCATTGCCACGGAGTATGCCGCCCGCTACCCCCAGCGCGTACGGGGGCTGGTGCTACTGAACTGCACCCTGAACCTGCATGAAGCCATGAAGAGCACTCTGAAGAACGGCCTGAAGTTCGTGCAGGTGCCCGATAAAGCGCCCTACCTAGACGAGAGCAAGCCCTTAGATGAGCGTTTTGGCATGCTGATGCCGGAGCTTACCGCGCAAAATGGGTGGTTTAAGCTGCAGTACACTACCGAAGCAGGCCACCAGAAAGTAACCGAGGCCGACAAAGGCAACCCTGGTACGGGCGAGTTTGGGGGCTACGGCTTCAGCCTACCCGATTACCGCAAAGATTTCACCTTGCTCACGCCCCAGATTCAAGCGCCCGTGCTGGTGGTAACCGGCAAAACCGATTACTGCGTGGGTCCCAACCACTACAAGATGTTCCGCTTCCCTAACCAGCAGGTAGTGCAGATGCGGACGGGGCACGTTCCTTTCGTGGAGGAGCCAGAGGCCTTCCGTAAAGCAGTTCTCAGCTTTGTAAAAAAGCTGCCTCGCCGCAACGCCTGACAGGGTATTTATTAGCGCTGCTCCTCGCTCCAGAACCCGAGCAAAAGCTTGAGTTCTGGAGCATTTTTTTGGCTTAAGGCAACGAAGTTGCCAATACGTGACTTGGTTAGCTGCTTCACTAGTCTCGGCATAGCAGGCCACGATTTATATAATACAATTTCTATATTCGCTAGCTCTTAAACCTCTATCTTCCTGCTAATTAAGCTTAAACTCTATCGTATTCGTGAAGAAGTTATTCTTGTTATGGGCACTGCTATGTGCCACGGGGGTTGCCCAAGCCCAGCGCCCAAAACCTGCTCCTAGGCCAGTAACCACCCTGCCGCAGCTCATCGACTCCATTGAGCGCATCATGCGCAAGGAGCACATGCCGGGCCTGCTGCTCACCATCATCTCGCCCGACTCGGCGCAACGCTTCGTGGGTGGCCTAGGCCTGGCCGATGTAGAACACAAGAAGCCCGTGACGGCCCACACCCTGTTCCGTATTGGCTCCGTGACCAAAACGTTTGTAGCAGTGGGCCTGATGCAACTGGTGGAGCAAGGCAAACTCAGCCTCAACGATAAAGTGCGCAAGCTGGCCCCCGAAATTCCCATTGACAACCCCTGGGAAGCTACCGACCCCGTGCGGGTGGTGCACCTGCTGGAGCACACCGCCGGCTTCGACGACATGCACGTTAACCACGTGTACAACACCACGGCCACCGACCCACCGGCAACTGCTGCGGTGCAGCTGTTCCGGGAAGAGTTGCGCTGCCGCTGGCGCCCCGGTGAGCGGATGTCGTACTCCAACCCCGGCTACGAGGTGGCGGGCTACCTACTGGAAAAGCTCAGCGGCCAACCCTACCAAGACTACCTGACCCAACACCTGCTGCGCCCCCTGGGCATGCCCGAAGCAACGCCTACGCTGCGCCCCGCTACCAACCCCAAATTGGCGCAGGGCTACTCGTATGAGGCCGGGCGCTACCACCGAATAGACCTACTGCCCATTTACGCTGGGCCCGCTGGCTCCATGAGTGCCTCCGCCGCCGACATGGCCCGCTGGGTAGAGTTTTTCCTCCACGATTTTCGAGCACCCGATGGCACGGCCCTGCTCCAGCCCGCCAGCCTGCGGGAAATTGAAACGTCGCGCAGCACATTAGGGGCTAAAGCTGGCCTAACGACGGGTTACGGGCTAGCCAATCAGCTGATGAACTGGAAGGGGAACAGTGCGTTCCGGGGACACGGCGGCGGCATTGATGGGTTCATTTCCACCTTCGCCTACAACCGCGCCCTAGGCCTAGGCTACGCCATGTCCAACAACGGCGGCCAAAGCCTGAGCGCCATTGAGAAGCTGGTGCGGGAGTTTCTGCTGCGTCAGGTGCCAGCCCCTGCAGTGCCGGCCGCGGCCCCTCTGAATGCAGCGACCGTAGAGCCTTATTTAGGCCACTACCAAAATGCCGCCCCGCGCAATCAACTGCTGGGCCTAGTGGAATATATATCAGGCGACAAGCAACTGGTACAACGGGGGCATTTGCTTATCCTGCAGCCGCTCGTGGGCGCGGCCGATACGCTGGTGCCAGCCGGGGCTCTCACCTTCCGCCGGCCCCAGCAGGTACTGCCTAGTGCCGCCCTCACCCGCGACCGGGACGGGCAGCGCATGCTGATTGTGGCGGGCAGCACCTACCAGCAAACCAGCGCTAGTTGGTGGTGGCTGCGGCCAGCTCTGTTTGGGCTCAGCGTAATTCTGATTCTAACATCTGCGGTGGCCGGCCTGATCTGGCTGATTTATGCCCTACGCCGCCAGCTGCCGCGCGCCCAGGTGCTGCCAAGGCTGTTGCCGCTGCTGGCCTTTGTTGCGTTGGTGGCTACCATCATGGCCTTTGCTAACCTGGGCCGGCACATTGCCTATGCGGGCAACCTCAATACCACCACGGTATTTCTAGGCCTAGCCCCGTTGGCCTTTGCAGTCTTCACGCTGGCGGGCTTGCTACTGACGGTGCGCATTTTCCGACGGTTTCGCAGCCGCGCCGTGGTCTGGTATCTGCTGCTCACGTACGGAGCCCTGGGCTGGCTGGCCGCAACCCTCGCCAGCTTCGGCTGGATGGGCCTGCGGCTATGGGGAGTGTAGGCAGTGCCGACCCCTACAACGAAAACATTCCGGCCTTCTCTGACCTTAGGCCGTGTCTTGCGTATTCCTTCTCACACCAAAACTCGTGACAATGAATACCGAACAAAACGAACCACGCCCTACCAATAGCGAAATCAACCCCAAGCCCACCGCCTACCCCACCAGCGAGGAAGGCATGAAAGAGCAGCCCGACTGGGATATGTCGAGCTACCAGCCGGCCGGAAAGCTCAAGGGCAAAGTAGCCCTGATTACCGGAGGCGACTCCGGCATTGGCCGCGCCGTGGCCCTGGCCTACGCCATGGAAGGCGCAGATGTAGCAGTCATTTACCAAACCAACGCCGAGGATGCTGCCGTGGTGGGCCGCGCCGTGGAAGCCCAGGGCCGCAAGTTCCTGGCCATTCAGTGCGACGTGCGCTCGGCCGACGCCTGCCGCGAAGCCGTGCGCCAGACCTATGCCGAGCTGGGTGGCTTCAACATTCTGGTCAACAACGCGGCCTACCAGATGGGCTACGAGAACTTTGAGACCATTCCGGAGGAAAATATCCACCGCACCTTCGATACCAATATCAAGGGCTACATTTTTATGGCTCAGGCCGCCATTCCGTTCCTGAAGGAAGGCGATTCTATTATCAATACGGGCAGTATTGCGGGCCTCGTGGGTAACCCTCACCAGATAGATTACGCCTCTACCAAAGGGGCCATCCATACGTTCACCAAGAGCCTGGCCGCCTACCTGGGCGAGAAGAAGATTCGGGTGAATGCCGTACTGCCCGGCCCCATCTGGACGCCCCTCATTCCCGGCACCATGCTGGAGGAAGACCTCAAGAAATTCGGTGACTCTACCATGCTGGGCCGCCCCGGCCAGCCCGAAGAACTGGCCCCTGCCTACGTATACTTTGCCTCCCAGGATGGCAGCTATTCCACCGGCAGCCTGCTGGAAGTAACTGGCGGCATGCCCAAGGGCAGCTAGGTCACTCCACCATGTATTCTTGCTAGCTCATTGTATGCCTTCAGCTAGCCCACGTTTACGCCGGCTGTAGCGGGCGTAAGCGTGGAGCCAGGCTGCTACTGCGCTTTCCTCTACTCTACCTTCTGCTATGAAAAAGACTTCTCTTCGCGGCGCTACCGTTGTTATCACGGGCGCCTCCAGTGGCATTGGTCGGGCTACGGCTCTTTCCTTTGCCCGCCAAGGTGCTACCCTAGTACTTGCCGCACGCCGCACCAAAGTATTGACTGAAGTAGCCATTGAGTGCGAACGGGCTGGGGCAGCGCGGGCGAAGGCCGTGCCCACCGATGTAACGGATGCCGCCGCTGTGCAGCACCTGGTAGAGGTAGCCCAGCATTTTGGCGCCGGCCACATTGATATTTGGGTAAATAATGCAGGCAGCGGGGCCGTGGGTCGTTTTGAGGAAGTCCCCCTGGAAGCGCACGAGCAGGTAATTCGGCTGAACTTGCTAGGATACCTCTACGGCGCGCATGCCGTGCTGCCATACTTCCGGCAGCAGCGCTGGGGCACCATTATCAATGTAATTTCGCTGGGGGCCTGGTTGCCGGAGCCTTACACTGCTTCTTATAGCGCCAGCAAATACGGCTTGCGCGGCCTGATGGACACGTTGCGGGCTGAGTTGAGCAATGAGCCTCACATTCACGTCTGCGATGTGCATCCCTCCTACATTGATACGCCGGGCTTTCAGCACGGAGCCAACTACATGGGCCGGGTAATCAAGCCCGCCCCACCGGTATTTCCCACGCAAAAAGTAGCCGACGCAATTCTGGCAGTAGCTCAGCACCCCCGCCCTACAACCATGGTAGGCTGGCCAGCATACGCCATGCGCTGGTCGTACGCCCTGGCTCCGGGCCTGGTCGGGCGCCTGAGTCGCCGCCTGTTCGATACGTACTTCAAACAGGCAGAACCCGCGCCAGTTTCCGAAAACAGCCTGTTTGAACCCCGGGCTGCTCCGTACGGCAACAATATCTCGGGGGGCTGGCGCCGCTCACCTAAAACAAGTACCGGCCCCTGGCTGAGTGCTGCCGTAGCAGCAGGTGTAACGCTAGGCCTGCTTGCCTGGCAGCGAAAGGGCTGAGAAGCCAACATACAGCCACCTTCAGCCCAAAGTGTGAAAGACACGGGCCCGTAGTTAGGCCAGTAGCTGCCACCTACAAATAGCGCAGTTCAAGCAGCTTCTCCCTACCAATGCATACCGCTCCAGTAAGTCACCCGGTGGCTTGCTGGAGCGGTAATGTTATTCCATAGTCATTTTGAAATCAAAAGTCTAATGGCAGACCTGCTACTGAGCATATTAAAAGCAAAGAATCAGCAGTTTAGCTCTGGTTGCACTTTGGTGAATGCCTACGCCAGCAAACTTTTAGCTTTTTACATAGCAATTACTTAATATTAAATAGCGTTTTGTTAGGCAGTAGACTGGCGTTGAGCACTTATCATCATCTTGCTCTCATCTAGATGCTTAACTTGGCTAACATATTTGCGTGGCCTACTGCCAAATGGCCTACTTAGATGCGGCAGCCGGGGATCATATCTGAATAGCTACTTTCCCATTCTAGGCCACTTTGCACGTTGCCTGGTCCCTAGCAAGTGCTACCTGCACCTAATCTGCGCCCTGCCCTTCCATCCTGTCTCCCCCTCCTCAAATCTGCTTCGCAACCCTCCTCATTTCACAGGACTGAGCGCCAGATTTTCCAGCTATGAATTTTGTTTTTGTCAGTTTACAGCGCATCAATACCGACCGCGAATCGACCTCTACCAACCTGGCGCGAGAACTGGCCCGGCAGAACCACAACGTGCTGTACGTTAATTCTCCCGTCAACCGCAAAGATTATTTCTTTACGCCAGAGTCGCCGTTTGTAGCCGCGCATTTGCATGCCATCAAGTCTAAGGCCACCCCGTTGCAGGAGTTGGCCCCGCACTTGTGGGTGCTCTACCCCACGCAGCCCCTCGACTCCTTCAATTGGGTTCCGTTTACAAAGCTATTCTTGTGGCTAATTAAGTTTAATAATCAGCGTTTTGGCCACGAGATTCAGAAGGCCACGCAAGACTTGGGCTTCGATGAGTTTATCCTGGTAAACGACAAAGACATCTTTCGCAGCTTCTACCTGAAGGAGATTCTGCGGCCCCGCCACTACGTGTACATGGACCGTGACTACACCGTGGGGGCGCCCTACTGGCTCCGGCACGGCCCTAGCCTAGAGCCCGCGCTCATGCGCAAAGCCGACGCCGTAGTGTGCAACTCCCTCGACTTCACCAAGCGGGCTCAGGTGTACAACCCGCACAGTTTTTATATTGGGAATGGGTTTGACGTAGCGCAGTTTAATATTTCGCACTCCGCACCCGTGCCTGAAGACCTGAAGTCGATACCAGAGCCGCGGATTGGGTATGTGGGTGCGCTCATCACTCTGCGCCTCGACCTAAACTTACTCATTGAAATAGCCCGCGCCCGGCCAACTTGGAGCTTCGTGCTGATTGGTGCCGAAGACGACGCCTTTGCCCAGAGCACCTTGCATCATCTACCCAATGTGTTCTTTCTGGGCTATAAGCATACTCGGGAGGTCCCGGCCTACCTGCTGCATTTTGATGTGTGCATTAACCCGCAGGTGCTCAATGATTTCACCCGCAGTAATTTCCCACTCAAGATTCTCGAATACCTAGCCTTAGGCAAACCCGTAGTGGCCACCGAAACCAATACCATGAATGAGGTATTTGCGGATCACACGTACTTGGCCACCGGCGCAACCGAATACCTGGTGCAGATTGAAAAAGCGCTAGCAGAAAATACCAGCGCCCTGGCTCAGGAGCGGGTGGCCTACGCCGAAAAGTTTAGCTGGGAACACATTGCCAAGCTGTTTATTACGCACTTGCAAACGCTCTAGGCCACCGGACCAGAGCCGGCCGGAGGCTTTACCACGTGCCCACTTACAAGGGCACACATTGCGTTAGTAATGCCGCTCTACGTATGTAAACAGTTCTGCTTCGGTTTTAGCGTGGTATATCTCGGCGCCTGAAAGCTTAGGGAAGATGGTAGTAAACTCCTGCAGGGCATGCTCTACGCCCCGCTTCGAAAAAATAATATTCTTCCCGCCAAAGTAGCTGGCCAGCGTAGCCGTGCCGCCATGCACCGAAATAAAGGCGGATGCATTAGCGTACACGAGCAATTGAAAATGATTGAAACTGGTGACCGAAGCCCGATGCTGCTGGTACAAATCTTCCATCAGAAGCACTTCCGGGTGGTGCGCTCGTAGCCACGCGTGCTCATTGAGCTCCAGTATCTCACTGTTATCGAGTACAATACTGGAAGCCGACGGACGATTGTACAGTATTTTATATTTTCCGGAGAGAGCAGTAATTATTCTATCCAGCAGCTCTATGCTAAAATAATTTATCGGGGGCTGCCCCCATTCGATATTAAACTTATTGGCTATAATCAGCACCGGTTTCTCATACACGAACACCGCATTTTGGTACTTGGCCTTCAGAGGCACGGGCATCCACTTACGGTAGTCGAAGGAGTTGCAGTGCGTCATGTTAGGAACCTCGTAGCTTTCGTCATTAGATTCCCACTCCCGCTGCTCAAACTTCTCTTCGTGGTCGGGGCTGAAGTAATACAGCTCCCGGGTGTTTTTGCACGAGGCCGTGCGTAGCAGCGTACCGTTTTGGTAATGCCAATAAGCGAAAGGCAGCACAAACAACAGCTCCTGCTGAAACTCGCCGTGATACTCAATTACCTTGTAAGGCTCTCTTGTTACGGTGTCTTGGATCAGGTATTTCGTCTGCAGCAGTCGCGCGTAGTAGTTGTCACGAATGAAATAGTGGTTGTCGCCGCTTACCTGCCGGTTTTTAAGAATGGAGTACAGCCGCAGCAACTTAATAAGTAATCCGTGCATTGCTGACAAGTTAGCAGCTATAACGCATCCGTGCCATTTCAGGCTCTAGATAATAAGTTGCGCTTGACGCTTTAGCCATTTGAATGTCGACGGGAAAGGTATAAATCCTTTCTAAACCTATCATATCTTTAATTATATTGCAAGATAAAGTTTGCAAAATGCAAATGTTAGTTTGTTACATCAGAACTAACTGAAGAGTTGTTAGCTGTTTTTTTGTCCTCAACGGCGCAATTAGCTTTCGGTCAATTGCTGCTTTTGTGTCCTCCTGCCTCTGCCAGATACCGTCACTATGTCCCGCATACCCTTATCGCCGCCCATTATAGCACCTGTAGCTATATCTGGGCCTCGTCCTCTTTGGTCTGTGATGATTCCGGTGTATAACTGCGCTAGCTTTCTACCGGAGGCTATGCATAGCGTGTTGCAGCAACAGCTACCAGAGCATCTCATGCAAATTGAAGTAGTAGACGATGCTAGCACTGACGCTGATGTAGAGGCAATCGTTGCTAGCATCGGCCAGGGCCGAGTACAGTATTACCGCCAGCCTGAAAATATAGGGAGCCTGCACAATTTTGCAACCAGTATCAGTCGGGCCCGCGGCCAGCTCGTTCACCTGCTACACGGCGACGATCGAGTTCGTCCAGGTTATTACCAAGAAATAGGTACCCTCTTTGAGCGTTACCCTGAAATAGGGGCGGCATACTGCCGATTTGGCTACATCGACGAGCGCGGTCAACTCAAGTACAATCAGGCTTTGGAGATATCTCAGGCCGGCATACTACCTGACTACTTGCTCCAAATTAGCGAGCGTAATCGTATCCAATATGCTTGTATCACTGTTAAACGCGCAACATACGAGCAGATAGGAAGCTTTTATGGTACCACGTATGGTGAAGATTGGGAAATGTGGGTTCGGATCGCGCGGCATTTTCCTATTGCTTATACCCCAAGCATATTAGCTGACTATCGACATCACGTTAGCTCTATTTCCGGCAGTAAACATATGCGTGGTGAGTATTTAGTGGACTTGCTAACAATTATGCAGAACATTCAACAACACCTACCACCTTCACAACGAAAAACTCTTCTAAAGCGCTCGAAAAAATTTTATAGTCATTACGCCATTCGACAAGCAAACAACCTATGGCATTTACGACACGACAGGAACTCAACACTTAACCACGTTCGGCAGGCATTGCTCCTGCATCAGGACCTCAGCTTGTACGTACAGGTTCTGAAGTTGCTGATTAAGGTGGTCATCAATAAACATTAGCCATTAGATCGGTTGGTGACCATTATTACTCGTGCACCTCTATCTAATACTTTGCTTTAGTATGGAAAGAACACCCCAGTCTCCCCCTCTTATCCAGCCGTTGCCACCTAGTATTAATCAGCCTCTGTGGTCAGTGATGATACCCAGCTACAACTGCTCGTCTTACCTAGAGGTAGCGCTGAGGAGCGTGTTACAACAAGCCCCCAGCGCTGAGAAGATGCAAATTGAAGTAGTAGATGATTGCAGCACTGATGCCGATGTAAGCTCCTTAGTAGCGGAGTTAGGCCAGGGACGGGTGCTTTTTTTCAGGCAAGAGCAGAACGTAGGCAGTTTACGCAATTTTGAAACCTGCATAAACCGTGCTCAAGGACAGCTCGTACACATCTTGCACGGTGACGATTTTGTGGCTGAGGGGTTCTACGCTGAGCAGGAACAACTCTTTGCCCGTTTTCCTGGGACTGGGGCTGCATTTACCAATTTCCTCTACGTAGACGAGCACGGCGATTCTATTCAGGCGCCTCAAGGTTTACTGACTGAACCGGGCATTTTGCCGAATTGGGTTACTACGCTGGCTCAGGGGCAACGTGTGCAATTTCCGGCTATGGTAGTAAAAAGAGCCGTATATGAGCACCTAGGCAGTTTTTACGGAGTGCATTACGGTGAAGATTGGGAAATGTGGACGCGAATAGCGGCAAGTTATCCAGTAGCACACTCGCCCAGAGCATTAGCTATGTACCGGGTGCATACCAACAATATCACTAGTACCACCTACTTGAGTGGCCAGTGTATTCGGGATACCAGCATAGTTATTGAATTAATTCAGCAATATCTGCCGAGAGAACAGCGCGCAGATCTGCGAAATATTTGCCGGCGTAACTATGCTCTTTATTATGCCGAAACGGCCAATAAACTTTACAAGATTACCCGCAACCGTAAAGCAGCCTTAAAACAAGCCTATGATGCCCTTCGGCTTGACTTCAACCCTGTTACTTTTAAACTATTTTCCAAACTTTGTATCAAAACCCTTATCCGATACTAACTATTCAACCCAATCTTCTTTTTACCACTTTAACTGTATGCATAATCTGATATTCTGGGTCGTAATGGTCTGCTTTATCTGGGTCGACGGTTGACAACGCTAGACCATAGAGGTATGCAACTGCCACATATACATTACCTGCAGATTCTATATGCGGCACTTCTTTGATGAAAGCTTTAGCTAACTGACTACGCAGCTCATCGGCTGTGAATGACCAGTACCACGATTTTTTCCACTCTCCTTTACCTGGCACAGTTAGCAACAATACTCCATCCGGCTTTAATACTCGGTAGCAATGTCTTAATAACCGGTTAAAATTATAAGCCAAGTGTAGAGTGTGCGTAAATATCACGCAGTCGAAGGCAGAGTCTGGAAGCTCTTTGAGAGCTAGGCAATTTCGCTTGTACCAAACTACAGGTGTGCTAGCAGCAAGCGTCGATATGTTGGGTTGGTTGGTTAGGCTATTTTCTTCTTCCTGATAAGTTGGATCCTGTAAATCGAGCACCATACCTCGCAGACCAGGAGTAACTCGCTGCCGAAACTGCTCTATATAGCCGCGCTCAACAGGCCAATACAGGTCGTAACCAAACCTTGCCTCAAATGGGACAAAATAAGCTGTTGCTACAGCCAAAGCTCGATAAAGTCGAGCTAACAGTGGCAAGTGTGGCTGAGGAGGCCAAGATCTGGTCTTGGTTATTGCCTGACAATTATCGGCCTTCGCGGGCTGATGGTATAACGCATAATGCTGGCCAGTCAGAGGAGCATATTGCTCAAAAAAATGCATTGTTTGCTTAAAACTGGGTAGTTCCCTAGCTGTGAGCTTAAAATCATCCCCCCCTGCGTAATAAGTAGTCCAGCACTCCATACCCCGCGAATAGCCTTCAATTTCCAGTGGACTTATTATGTGCTGGCGTTGTCGGTCAAGTACGACTTGCACTCCATTAAGCATCTTTTCGGTGTCCGCTGACATGGAAGCCTGATGAATTCTATAAGCCGCTACTAAAAGCTGATGCTGTAGAATAGGGTAGTGCCGAGTTAGATTTAAATACAAGTCATAATCCTCGCAATTGCGTAGGGAAGTGTCAAAGGAAAAAGCGCTTAATGCCCACCGGGTAAACATCACGGTGGATATCATACCTATGAAGTTGCCTAACGATAGTAGCCAATAGTACGGGTTGGGTGCTATAGGCATCTTTTTTACCTCCTCAGGCGACCCATCCATATAAACACGCTTATGAGAACCTGCTACAAATGCTGCCTGAGGGTGGTTTCTTAGGAATGCCACACCAATATTCAATGCATCTGATAGCAACCAGTCGTCGGCATCTAAAAATACTAGATATCTACCCCTGCTTCTGGTAATTCCAGTATTGCGAGCAGCAGAAAGCCCTTGATTGTGCTGATAGATGTAGACCACTTCTGGGTATGTGGCTACTACCTCACGCGTATTATCCGTCGAGCCATCATCAACCACTACAATTTCCTTATACTTATACGTTTGGTTCAAAGCACTTTCAATGGCATCTGCCAAGAAGTGGCCATAGTTGTAGCACGTAATGATGATGGAAACAACTGGGCGAACCATGATAGGACTATCGGTTGAGTGACTGAGATGGTTGGTTCCGATGCTTAAAGTAATAGGTCAATCCCGAAACAATCCCTTTTAGCTCAACCCACAGAGTCCGGCTACGAAAAGTAAAGTGCGGAAATCCTGCTCTTACTAATGAAGCATAATATTTAGGCAAATACCAATAGATCTGTTTAATATATCCAGAACGTGGATGGTGTTTATACTGAATTAAGGCCGCAGTTGTGAAGCCGCTCATGTATGTATATATCTGCCGCTTCAAGTCCTTTATCTCACGGCGGTGGGTGTGATATACAACGGCCCTCGGATTATACTGAATAGTATAGCCTCCTACCAGAATCCGAAACCACATTTCGGAGTCATCGTTGCAGCCAGCGGCCCCTGGCCCTAGCCGCTCATCAAAAAGGCCCACTTTATTAAAAACCTCCTTACGGAAGGCGGTGTTAGCACCTGCTCCAATTTCCCACACGGGTGGGCCAGCAGATTCTACGCGCTTAAAATAGGCTCGGTCGTAAGCAATATCAAGATACCCTCGGTTAAAGCTCCAGTGCTTCTCAAATATTTGCTGTGCTTCAGTATCTAGCTCAGCAGCAATAATTAGCCCGGTCATAGCAAATACTGATGGGTCGAGGAAAGTTTCCCACACTCGGTACACCCATTCAGGGTGCACTAACACATCGTCATCGGTGAAGGCGACAATACCCGAGTTGGCATTGTGTATCCCCGCGTTACGTGCATAAGAAAGACCTACGGAAGGTTCCATAATGTAGCGGACATCGGGGAAAGATTCGGCTACTTTTTTGGTACTATCATCGGATGGTGCATTATCCACTACTATGATTTCGGTGGGCTGGCAAGTCATCCGGTGTAGAGCCTCTATGCACATCTTCAGCGATGATGCTCGGTTACGGGTGCAAATAATTACGGAAACAGGAGCCTTAGTCGGAATGAACTCTGGAGCCCAGGGCTTTAACAACGCCCCTAACCAGTTACTCCATTGGGCAGTATCAATATCTGCTAGCCATGTCTGCCACGGAACTGCATCTACTTGTGCCTTATCAATATAGTTTTCTACTGCAGCTGCTATTGCTTTTGTAACTACGCTAGGCCACTGACTCAAGTCAATTACCTCGCCTGCCTCAATAAATGAGTGGCCAAGTGCTACATTTTTCCACCAGAATACCAAATAGTTGCCTTGATTTTGACAAACTAAGGCAGGTAGTTGCGGAGCTTTGTCGAGGTGAATATGCGTGATAGCATATGGAGGGTATGAATGCATACTGCTTGCTTAATAAAGTACGGGGTCCTGTAATGCAACAGAGAATGGAATTAGTGGGCGCACAGCGCCCCACCACTTACCCTTCCAGCCAGACTCGTCACCTCGATAATCTTCCAAATCAAATGTTAGGCAGCTTTCCAAGTCATAAACCGGAGCCGTACCTGCTAAAACGTACAGAGAAATGTAATAAGCTCCATCATTCAGAAAGTTGCCAGGAATAGTGCACTCGCCTGCTAACATCCCCTCGCGGTAGACACCAGCGGCAGACGGCACCGTAAGCACGCAGTCGCCACTACTAGTATAGAGTCCTAAATGGATGCTCAGCAGAGATTTGTCCACGAGGTTTTTCATTCGAAAGCGCACTGTAAACGGAACGCGTACATCCAGAGGCATCTTGTCGGTGAGTAAGTGAGGCACTAGTTCAACCGATTGAAATTGCACAAATTCATTACCAGGCGCTTCTAACGGATTATCCCACCTCTGCTTTATTACGTTTTGCTGAGTAGTAAGCAAAAACTTATTGACAATCTTGTCAGCAACGCCTTGTTCCTGCACTAGCCCCTGGTTTAACCATAGAGCTTGCTGACATAAATTGGCTACCGCCTGCATATTATGGCTGACAAAAATCACGGTACGCCCACCTGCGTGCGACACCTCCTTGATTTTGCCTAAGCATTTCTTTTGAAATTCGGTGTCACCGACGGCCAAAACCTCATCTAAAATCAGAATATCGGGCTCTAGATGAGCTGCTACAGCAAAGGCCAGCCGCACATACATACCAGAGGAATAACGCTTTACGGGAGTATCTAGAAACCGTTCTAAGCCAGAGAAGGTCACTATCTCGTCGAACTTCTGACGAACCTCTAACTTATTCATACCTAAAATAAATCCGCTTAGATACACATTCTCACGGCCGGTTAATTCGGGGTTAAAGCCCGTTCCTACTTCCAACAAACTGCTTATAGTACCCTTTCCACGCACTGTACCATATGTAGGGCGCACGATACGGGAGATAATCTTGAGCAAAGTTGATTTACCTGATCCATTGCTTCCAATAACTCCCCAAACTTCTCCCTGCTTGATTTCGAAATTAACATCATGTAGAGCTTTGAATAGCTGATTTTTTCCATGCCGCTGAGTTTCATTGCCCGGCGAATGAAAAAAAGGATCTTCCTTTCTTAGGATGGAAGATGTCCACCAACGCTGTAGGTCCTGCCGTAAAGAGCCAGTGCCAGTAGTACCTAATCGATAAACTTTCGATAGGCTTTCTACCTGAATTACTATATCTGACATATTGCCTATACTACGTCAATGAGTTTGTCACCCTGCTTGTTGAAAGTGAGTATTCCAACAACTAACACTACTCCTACGCAGGCAACACTATATACTACCTGCTGTGGCGTCACAAGCCCTTTGCCTAGCAGCACATAACGAAACAGTTCAAACAAAGGAGTCAATGGATTAAGTTGTACAATCCAACGCCATTTTTTCTCCACATAATTGATGGGGTAGACGACGGGAGTTAAAAACATCAGTAGTCGAATCCCTAGCCCAATAATATAGCTCAGATCTCGGTACTTACCTGTTAGTACAGATACTGTCATACCAAGACCCATGCTTAATAGAGCAATAAGGATTACAATTAGAGGAATAGCGGTAATCTGCAGAGAGGTAGGAGCAGTCCAGGCTGTAAACATGACGTAATAAGTTGTTATTAAGCACAATAGAAAGAATTGAATAGCAAAACGTAACAATTGACTCATCATTTGCGCTATGGGAATTACCATACGCGGGAAATATACTTTACTGAATATTTGTACATTATCACGAAAAATAGAACACGTACTCAGAAATGAATCATTAAATAGATTCCAGAGTACAATACCTGTCAGGTAGAATAGCGTGGGTGGAATACCTTCAGTAGAAATTCCTACTAGCTTCCCAAACACCAATACGTAAGTTATCAGTGTAATTACCGGCTGAAACAGCATCCAGAGTGGCCCTAAAACGGTTTGCTGATAACTCAGCAGAAAATCGCGGCGGACCAAACCAATTATTAAGTGACGGTATGACCACAGCTCGGAAAGACTGACCCCTAGCCAAGTTGTCTGCGGCACAATTTCCCAATCCCAGGTGCCATTTTTTTTAGTAACCATAAAGACTATAGAATTTGACGCCAAGCATTGTTGCATGCACGGGAGATTCCTTGAAAAGGTATAGCTTTTAGCCTATAATTCATAGTTTTCCTTAGAAATAGTCTAATAACACAAGTTATGCTAAACTCATTTCTGTATTATAAGGCTATCAACTAATTGATTAATAGTTGTATTCTAAGTTTAGAAAATAGAAGATATAATAGAAAAAATCCATCTATCAACTACTTGCTTATCATAATTGAGAAGCCTGCCTTTCAACTCCGACATGCAGAGTTTTAGGCAGGCTTTATATGTGATGCTTTATAGCTTAATGGCGGTTTTCGGTGGTACCGGGCTTGTGCACGTCTCCTTGCACGCTGAAGTTACTTCCCGAGTCGTCGCGGGGTAGGTCGGAGGCTATTACGTCGCGCACGTGGCCGTTCTCGGGCGTGGGTTCCCGAAACTCCGTGCTGGGCGAGCGGGTAGCAGTAGAAGCGCGCGGCGGCTTGGGCGCGTGTAGTTGGGCTTCCAGGGCATCAAAGCCGGAATAGCTGCTTTTATTTTTTTTCCAGAAGTAGAACGCGGCAGCCGCGGCGGCTAATCCGCCGAGCCAGGCGGTGGTAGCTTGCTTTTTCATATGAGCAGGAAGAATATACTATGTACGCAGGCAATGGCAGAGGTCTTACAATCAGATACCTCTCCGAAAATGCGAAGGTCACAAGTTGCCACCTTCGTTGGTTGCCACCGAAGCTATGGACACGGACTATAGCCTGGTTCCCTGCCCCGGAGACAGTGACGTTATTTAGTTAAAGAACATTTATACCGGCGCAGGCTCCACAGCCAATACTTTGTGAGCCGTTGCAACACAGAGCGCTGGCTATTTGGTACCAGTGCCTACGTTACTGTACGGAACCCGAGCCGCTATGTTAGCTATGATTGGTGCTTCAGCTATGATCGGTGCTTCTCAGTAGCCTAGCATTAGCTTAAGGGCATCTTCCGCTCCTGAATAGGCAACTGATCCAAGAGCAGCCATTTCGAGCTTATGTGGTGGCCTAGAGTGCGTTTACTTGTACAGAAACAAGCAGTTAGCGCTTGTTAGAGTAATGCTCGTCAATGGATTGGTCAATGGCCGTTTGAAAAGCTTCCAGCAGCTTGCTACGTTCCGATTCGGGCATACTTTGGAGGGCCTGTTCAAACGTCATCCGGTAAACGTGGGCCATAAAGTGAGCACCATACGTGGTAAAAAAACCATCATGGATTTTACTGAAGGCTAATTTCTCGGCGGAAGATATGGACAGAGATAAGGCCAGCCATTCTTTGGCATTGTTGGCTAAGCTGAGTTGAAGGTCTTGATCCACGGTAATAGGGCAAAAATTGAAAAATGCGGTTATGCTTAATTTACTAATAGGCTCTTAGGCCTATAGCTGGCCGGTAGTCAGTAGCCCAAGACTACTTAGTGGCTACTGAAGCGAAGGAGTTTCGGCAGCCCAGTTGACCTGCCGCAACAGCACGCGCCATTCGGTTTCTGAGGCAACCCGGCCCTGGAAGCTATACAGCATCTGTCCGTTCACAACCTCGAGAAGCGTCATTTCAGCGTCGTCATAAAGCACAATAGTTTCTTGTCCGCAGTCAGTGGGGCGACTAAAACGGGCTTGGCCGGGCGGAGCGCTGTAGCGAACAAAACCGAACGCCTGTAGAAGCTCAGCAGAGGGCTGAAAATAGGATGGCATACTATGGAATGGGTGAGGCGCAAAGCCGGGGCGCCGTGCGGAAAGTGGTACGCGTAGAACCTTCGTTCCAGCAACAGTCACCAGTGTTGCTACTTGGTTAATGGCCAACCTCTAAAGAGTAGCCTATCACCACTAGGGAGCATGGGCTCGATAGACCCAAATGCGTGCGGCTGGTTTGCAGAGCAGCCCCACAAGCCATTCTCCTACTTTTGCTAAAGATACGCGCTTTAGCTTGATAAGCCGAGCTCACCGGCTACTCTCGCTACCACGAGTGCAGAAAAGCATGAATAACAAACTTGGCAGAGCCTGACGCGGCGAATTAACCCCACTCAGCAGTGCAAGCTCCAGAAACTGACTGGGCCAGCGAAACCCGTTTTTATCTCGCATCCCGTTGCTGTAGCACTTACTATGGCCGGGACAAGTACGGAGGCAAAAATCAGTATTAAGACTCTAGCTCAGCGGTATAGTATTGATTAGCTTTATGTTGTGCAATTATCCTTCCCAGGGTAGTGCTCCTTACTACGCTTCTATTACCCCCGTTCTTGTCCTTTTTCACAATTCCTTGCTCCTACTCCTATGTCTTTCCAGCCCCACAGAATACAGTCGGATCATTTTTCCTCCTCCGAGCTTACGCCCATCAACCTGGATGCGGTAGAGGCCACTCAATTAGCCCGCGCCCTGGCGCGCGATGCACAGCGGCCCCGCCCCCAACTCATCGTCGATTGCAGCCACTTGAAGTGCCTGCGCACCTTAGGCGTTAGCCACGTAATATCGGAGCTGTTGGTGCTGCACAAGGCTGGGGCCAATATTTGGCTTCGCAACGTAGACCCCGCCCTGCAACATTGCCTGTCTCTGCTGAAGCTGACGAGCGTATTCCGGACTTCTCCCCGACTGGCCTAGGCCTATCTCACCGGATTTATCTGCCGTTGGGCTTGCCTGGCGCCTATAGCTTCCCGAGTCGAACCCCGCCCGATTCTTTTGAAACCAGGCGGGGTTTTTACGTAAACTAGTCCGGCCACCTCACCCAGGGGCAGGCAGGTTGGTAGGCTCGTACCCATTCTAGTTATGTTCAAGAAAGTAGACTGGCAGGCCATCTTTATTCCGGAAACCCCGCTGCTGGAGATTTTCATTCGGGGCTCACTGGTGTATTTGGGGCTGTTTCTGCTGCTGCGCGTGCTACTTAAGCGCGAAACGGGCACGCTGGGCATTACCGATATGCTGCTGGTGGTGCTCATTGCCGATGCGGCCCAGAACGGTATGGCCCACAACTACCGCTCCGTGCCAGAGGGCTTGTTTCTGGTAGCTACCATCATCTTCTGGAGCTGGGTGTTGAACTGGCTAGGCCACCGCTTCCCCTTCTTTCAGAAACTGGTTAAGCCCCGTAAACTACTGCTGGTAAAAAACGGCCGCATGATCAAGGAGAACATGCAGAAAGAGCTCATCACCACGAGTGAGCTGATGAGCGAAGTGCGCATGAGCGGCGTGGAAGAGTTGTCGCAGGTGAAGGCAGCCTACATGGAGCCCTCCGGCAACATTAGCATTATCACGTATGAGCAAAGCCCAGGCAAGCGCCCCGAGAAACAGATTGTGTAGCCTGAGCGGCTGCTAGGCCACTCTGACTAAAGCTCTATTAGTCTAATTATAGCTTTCGAAATCCCCTTTCGTTTCCGCTTTAATGACGGCCAACTCCAACTTATCGAGCGGCTTATGAATCAGGCGCGTCACTAAGGGGTTTTCCTCTGCCCGAATACGGTCGGCCTGGGCTAAAGAAGAAGTCAGGATATAGATGCGGCAGTGATTGAGCTGGGTATTGCCTTTTAGGGTCAGAGCATCCAGCAAATCCCAGCCGCTCATAACGGGCATGTTGAGGTCCAGCAAAATCACCTGCGGAATTTTCTCTGCCTCGACATTTTGCAAAAAGCTTAGGGCTTCCTCCGGCGACTGAAAAGCCGTAATGGTGTCAGCAAACTCTTCGCGCTGCAACAGCAACCGCATGAGAAAGATGCTGGTTGAATCGTCATCAATTAGTACGATATGCATACGGGCTATTCTTCAGGATAAGTACAGCGTAAAACGGGTCCCGGCATTTACTTCACTTTGCACCTCAATTCGACCTCTCATGGCATCTACGTGGTTTTTTACCAAATAGAGACCTAGCCCGCGGCCGGCCGGCTGACTATGGAAGCGCTTGTAAAGCTTAAATACATCAGTGCCTGCTCTTTTCAGGTCAAATCCAATCCCATTATCCCTCACAATAATCACGGCTTCAGACGCTGACATATCCTTGGTGGCGCTTATTTCCACCAGCAATGGGCGCTCAGCCGAGCGGTACTTGATAGCGTTTGAAACCAGGTTAAAGAAGATGCTATAGAGGTAGGCCCGGTTGCCGCGCACACGTAGCTCCGCGGGTATTGCCAGCTTCACCTCAGCCCCGCACTGCTGCAACATCTCCTGCAGGTTTTCCAGCACCTGCTCAACCACTTCTGCCAGCGGCACTTGCTCTGGCTGAGCTACGTCTCGCTGATCGCGGATGGTCAGAATGGTGTTCATGTCGCGCATCACTATGTCAAGCTGCTCTGTGCTGCGGCGCAGATGCTGGAGTAGTTCGTCGTACTGGGGCTGCTGTTTATCCATCGATGTCAGCAGCTCCACCAGCCCAAGCATATTGGTTAGGGGCGCACGGAAGTTGTGCGACACCACGTAGGCAAACTGCTGCAGGTCTTTGTTTTGACGATACAGCTCCTCGTGGGCCTTTACTTTATCCGTAACATCGGAGAAGTACACCGACAATCCTTCTTCCGAAGGGAAAGCCTTGACCTCCAACCACATTTGGCGCGGCTCAAAAAAGGCTTCAAAGTGAACCGCTTCCCCCGTGAGCATGGCCTGGCGGTATTGCCGGTAGAACTGCCCCGTAATCTCGCTCACAAACACCTCCCGAATGCTGCGCCCAAGCAACTCCTGGCGGCTGATGTTCAGCAGGCGTTCTACCTCCGAATTAACCGCCGTGAACTTCCACTCCTTATCGAGAAGGAAGAAGGCATCGGTAATACTTTCAAAAATTGTATTGAGCTTCTTAGCTTGCTCCAGGACCAATGAGCGGGAGGCGGTAATAGCCGTGATGTCGCGGCCCACCATGTGCACGCCCGCCACGTGCCCATCAACCCACAGCGGCACTTTAATAATGTCCAGCACTTTGGGCGCGGGAGTACCAAGAAAGTGCACTTCTACCTCAAACTGCACTTTATGCCCCGTAAAAGCTTCTTCTAGTTTCTGCTGGAATAAGACAGCTTTGTCGGGCGGCAAAAAGTCAGATAACGGCCGGCCCAGGATTTCCTCCTTGCGCCGGTTCAGCAACTCGAGAGAGGCCGGGTTAGCGTCTAGAATGGTACTCTGCTCATTCTGAAAAAGAACACTATCGGGGTTATTGTCGAATAATGACCGAAACCGCTGCTCCTCCTCTACAAGTTGGCTATCGTCCTGCATACGTCAAAATCACCTAACATTCTTTGGTCATACGCCAAGTTAAGCTCCACTGATACAGCTATTAGACATTTTTTGAACGCTTGTATTGACGCCTATCGGCAATTTTGGCTCTGCTGGTGGCCTAGCACCGGTATGGTGCTTACGCTACACGTACCAGATGCTTTCGGGAGCCACTGCAACCGTCACAGTAGCTTGGGGCTGCACCGTAGCGGTAGTTTTCAAACGGATGCTGCCACCTCGCAGGGCCACTTCTACTTCAGAGTAGCTCCCGAAGAACCGCACCTTGCTCACGGTGCCCGCTAGGCCAGTGCCCCCAGCCGGTGCCAGCGTAAAGCTCTCGGGGCGCACGAGCATTTTCTTGTTCTGCTTCCGGACGCCCGCCTGTTTGGTGAAGGCTGCTACCAGAGGGCCATCCAGCAGGTTATAGTCACCAAACAAGGCAGCGGCATACTCACTCACGGGCTGCTGGTAAATCTGGAGAGGGGTGCCGCGCTGGATAACGTGGCCGCGCTGCATAACCAGTATTTCATCGGCCCAGGAAAGCGTGTCGTGGGGGTCGTGGGAGATGAGGATGCAGGTAATGCCCAGCCGCTCGCCTACTTCCTGAATGATGGTTTTGAGGATGTTCTTGTGCGCGATATCTAGGTTAGAAAAGGGCTCGTCGAGCAGCAGCAGCTTGGGGGAGCCCAGCAGCAACCGGGCCAGGGCAATGCGCTGCCGCTCCCCACCCGAGAGCTGATTGGTTTGGCGCTGGGCTAAGTGGCTAATGCGGCAGACTTCGAAGAGCATATCGGCGTCCTGCTGGCTTTGCTTGTTAGCATAGCGCAACACCTGCTCCACCCTGAGAAACTTGGGCAGCTCATACTGCTGGGAGAGGTAAGCAATGCCGGGGTTGCCGGGAATCAGCTTTTCGGCGGGGTCTTTCATCAGTTCACCCTCGAAGAACACCTGCCCCGCATCGGGCCGCACCAAGCCGGCAACCACTTGCAGCAGGGTGCTTTTGCCCGCGCCCGTTTCGCCGGCAATGGCCAGCTTCTGAAACTGTTGCTGCCGGAAGCTCACGTCTTGCAAGGCGAAGTTGCCTCTCTCCTGCAGACTGATGCCTGATACCTCTAAAAAACTCATACTCTTGAAAAAACGTGTTGCAGTGTTAAGTGAACCAGCGCCCGTGCGCTAGGCCTGCCCGGCGGACGTGGGAGCAGCTTCATCGGCGCTAGGCCACTGCTTTACCGTGGGCGGAGGCGCCCAATGCGGCGGCACCTGGGTAGTCGTCAGGATGGGGCCGCTGGCACTGGCTCCACCCAGGTAAGGGCTGCCCTGCTCATACACCACCCGCCCAATACCGTGGTAGCGAATAGCGTAGGCGCACATCACGCATGGCTCGTGGGTGGAGTAAAGTGTGCAGTCAGAAAGGTTGGGGTGGCCGAGCACCTCCCGCGCGGCTTGCAGGGCCAACAGCTCGGCGTGGGCCGTAATGGTGTGCATACTCTGGGTAGCTTCGGTGGCGGCCGCCAGCACCCTACCCGCCCGTACTACCATAGCACCTACCGGGCTTTCCCCCTGCTCGGCCGCTTGGGCCCCGAGCTGCTGGCACTGGGCAAGAAAAAACGCATCGGTGGAGAGGTCTGGCATGAGCGGGCAGGTAAGACAACGGCGTAAAGCTAGTGCGTTTACGGGGCGCAGCACGCCAAGCCGCCTGTTGTTGGGGCAGGCCCTTAAGTTCTGGCCCAAGGGCTGCATAAGGGGCAGTACCAGGCTTAACACTCGGTCGTATGACCGTTTCGCGGCGGGCTTTGCGTACCTTTGCCGCTGCTTATGCAACATTCTGCTTCTCCTATTTTCAAGCTCACCCCACCCTGAGGACTGGCCTAGAGTACCCCATGCCGCCGCTTCGTGCCCGAAGCGTGCGGCTTTTCTTTTGCCTTTACCTCAGCTTTTTATGTCACAGGCGCTGTCCTATTTTTCTCAGTACACACACAACGTTAAAAACGAAATTCTAGCCGGCCTCACTACCGCCCTGGCCCTGGTGCCCGAGGTAGTAGCCTTTGCGCTGCTAGCCCACATTAGCCCGTTGGTGGGCATTGGCTCGGCCTTCATCATTTGCCTGGTCACGAGCATATTTGGCGGCCGACCGGGCATGATTTCCGGGGCGGCGGGCTCGGTGGCCGTAGTTATTGTGAGCCTAGTGGTGCAACACGGCGTAGAGTACCTATTTGCAGCCGTAGCCCTCATGGGCTTGATTCAGGTGGCCATTGGCCTGCTGCGACTGGGCAAGTTCATTCGGCTGGTGCCGCAGCCGGTGGTGTACGGCTTCGTAAATGGGCTGGCGCTCATCATTTTCATGGCCCAGCTAGAGCAGTTCAAAGTGCGCGACGCAGCGGGCCAGGAGCATTGGCTGGCGGGAGCTCCCCTCCTACTCATGCTAGGCCTGGTGGCGCTGACCATGGCCATCGTGTACTTTCTGCCCAAGCTTACCAAGGCCGTGCCTGCTTCCCTCACGGCCATCATCGTGGTGTCGGCGCTGGTTATCTTGGGTGGCCTAGAAACCAAGTCGGTGGGCGATATTGCTTCTATTGCCGGTGGTCTGCCCACGTTTCATCTGCCGCAGGTGCCGCTGGAGTGGAATACCTTGGTCATCGTGTTTCCTTACGCGGTTATCATGGCACTGGTGGGCCTCACCGAGAGCCTGCTGACCCTGACCGTGGTGGATGAAATGACTGACACCCGCGGCCGGGGTAACCAGGACTGCGTAGCGCAGGGCCTCGCCAACATTACCTCGGGCTTCTTCGGGGGCATGGGCGGTTGCGCCATGATTGGGCAAACCATGGTCAATCTTGAGTCCAGGGGGCGCGGACGCCTTTCGGGCGTGGTGGCGGCCCTGGCGTTGGCGCTCTTTGTGGTGGCCGGCTCTTCCCTCATTGAGCGGCTGCCGCTGGCCGCGCTGGTGGGCGTGATGTTCATGGTGGTGATTGGCACGTTTGAGTGGGCCAGCCTGCGCATTCTGCGCCGCATGCCCCTCACCGATGTGCTCGTGATGGTGCTGGTCACGGCCGTAACGGCTATTTCGCAAAACCTGGCGTTGGCCGTGCTGCTGGGCGTGGTGGTATCGGCGCTGGCATTTGCCTGGGAGAATGCCAAGCGCATCCGGGCCCGCAAGTACCTCGATGAGGCCGGCGTGAAGCACTATGAAATCTACGGGCCGCTGTTCTTCGGCTCGGTGCAAGCCTTCGGGGAAAAGTTCGATGTGCAGAATGACCCCAACGATGTGATTATTGATTTCAAGGAAAGCCGGGTGGCTGATATGTCGGCCATTGAGGCCCTAAGCAAGCTCACGGAGCGCTACCACCGCGCCGGCAAAACCCTGCACCTGCGTCACCTCAGCCCCGACTGCCGCCAGCTGCTGCGCAACGCCGGACCCATCATCGACGTGAATATTCAGGAGGATCCGCTTTACACGGTGGCCGGCGCCAACACCTACTATTAATACTGGCCTAGGCCTAGTGATCTATAAAGCCCGGCCGACCAATGGCTGGGCTTTTTGTTTGGCTGGGCGATTTATGCTGGCTGGTTTTCAGCGGGTAGCGGCGCATAGACCAGCACGTAGGCAGGCGGCAGATTCAGAAGCACGTGCTCTTGCTGCACCAGCCTGAAAAACCGTTCAAACAGCTTGGTATTGAGCAGCGTGTACTGAAACAGAATCAGCCGGCCAGCGGGCTCCAATAGCTGCCGCGTGTGTTCCAGAATGCGCCAGCCCAACCGCAGCGGCAACGACGAAAACGGCAAGCCACACACCACATAATCGGCCCGCGACAGGCCTAGCTGCTGGAGGTATTGCTCCGTGTTTTCTGCCGAGCCGTGGATGATGTGCACGTTGGGCTGCCCGCGGTAGCGCTCCTCCAGAAGCTGGCTGAAGCTTTCATTGGTTTCAATGAGCACCAGCACCGTTTCGGAGTGGCGGCGTTGCAGTAGCACATCGGTAAACACACCGGTCCCGGGGCCATACTCCACAATGCAGCGGGCTTGCGTGAAATCAATGGGCGCCATAATTTGCTCGGTCAGCTCCGCGGAGCTTGGTACCAGAGAACCCACCATAGATGGGTTGCGAAAGAATTCTTCAACAAAGGAAGACATACAAAAAGCGCAGTAAGAATACGTAGGCCACCAAAAAACAGGTCTACCAGCGCTTGTACGGCTGTTTCCGGCCCCGGATGCTACTGTTCTGCTACTACTCCGCCAAGTGAAGTCTGACTCGGCGGTCAGCTACTCGATTTGTTTCCCTGAGAATTGAACAAGCATTACTCTACTTTCAGGCATGCGAAAACCTCTACTGCTGCTGAAATCCATCCTGCCCTATTGCGCGAGCTTGTTTCTGCTGAGCGGCGCCCTTGGCGTACATGCTCAGACCACATCAATAGCACCAGTTCGGGCCGTGAAATGTGGCCGCTTGCTGGACGTCCGCGCTGGCCGTGTCATTCCGAACGGCGTAGTGCTGGTGCAGGGGACCAAGATTTTGCAGTCTGGCGCCAACGTGACGATTCCGGCCGGGGCCGAGGTCCTCGATCTGGGCAATGCGCTTGTGCTGCCGGGCCTGATTGACGCCCACACCCACCTGCTCCAGAACTACCAACCCGAGCTTGGCGGCGACGATAACAATATGCTGGTTACTGTGGCCACGATGAGCACCGCGCACCGGGCCCTACTCGGCGCAGCCATGGGACGCGAGGACCTGGAAGCGGGCATCACTACCGTGCGCGACCTGGGCAACAGCGGCCATAATGGCGACGTGGCCCTGCGCGATGCTATCAATAAAGGCCAGGTGGTGGGTCCGCGCATTGTGGCTTCCACCCGCGCCTTATCGGCGGCCGGCGGACAGTTTGGGCAGCTGACACCCGAAGCGCAAGCCCTGGTGGCGCAAGAGTACGTGACTGTGAGCGGCGTGGAGGAAGCCCGCCGGGCCGTGCGCCAGGCTCTCTACGACGGGGCCGACTGCATCAAGGTCATTGTTAATACTGACCCGCGGGTTCTCTCGCTCGACGAGCTGAAGGTTATCGTGGAGGAAGCCCATCGCGTGGGCAAACCGGTGGCGGCCCACGCCATCGGCGACGAAGCTACTCGCATAGCCGCTCAGGCCGGAGTCAACTCCATTGAGCACGCCTACACTATTCCCGATGATGTGCTGAAGATGATGAAGGCTAAGAATATATTTCTGGTCCCAACCGATTACCCGGCTGAATTCTACCTCGCGGCATTCCAGGCCCCGGCCAGCGCCACGCCCGAACAACGCCAGGGCTATGAGAGGGGCGCACGGGCGTTTGCCGCCAGCAATAACCAGCGCTTAGCCCGGGCCGTGAAAGCGGGCGTGCGCATTGCGGCTGGCTCCGACGAGTACTACCAACTGCCCGGCAAAACTCGTGGCCAAGCCAGCTTGCAGATGTTTCGCGCCTATGCTGCCGCCGGAATGAAGCCGATAGATATTATTCGGGCGGCCACCCTCAATGGGGCTGAGCTGCTGGGCCTGAAAGACAAGATCGGCGCCCTGGAACCTGGCCTAGCTGCTGACCTCATTGCCGTAGATGGCGACCCACTGACCGACATTACCGCCCTGGAAAAGGTCCGCTTCGTGATGAAAGGTGGTCAAGTCATCAAGCAAGAACCCGCCGCGAAGTAAGCCCCACAATACGTATCCTTTAGCAGATTATTCAAGATTATTCTGACAGTGCCCATCAAACTCCCCTCACTTTAAAAGAGGAGCTAGATGGGCACTGATCATTTATCCATCAGCCGTTGCCCTACTTCATGAAGCGGGCTAAGTAGGGAGCAGTGCGGCTTTCCTTAGCCTTAATGATTTGCGCGGGCGTGCCAGCTGCCACCACCCGGCCGCCCTCGTCGCCGGCTCCGGGGCCGATGTCCATCACCCAGTCGCTATTGGCTACTACGCGCATATCGTGCTCTACTACAATGACGGTGTTGCCGGCTTCGACCAGGCCATCGAGCTGCACCAGTAGCTTTTCTACGTCGGAGGGGTGTAGGCCAGTGGTGGGCTCATCGAGCACGTAGAGGGAGTTGCCGCGCTGGGCCCGCTGGAGCTCGGTGGCGAGCTTGATGCGCTGAGCTTCGCCGCCGGAAAGCTCGGTGGCGGGCTGGCCAAGGCGCAGGTAGCCGAGGCCGACTTCGCGCAGCACCGTGAGGGCGCGCTGCACGGTGGGCTCTTCATCGAAGAACTCCCAGGCGGCATCTACGGTCAAGCCGAGTACTTCCGCAATGTTCTTGTCGCGGTAGGTTATTTCCAGGGTTTTGGCGTTATAGCGGGCGCCGTGGCATACGGGGCAGGGCGCGTATACACTGGGCAGAAATAGCAGCTCCACCATCACGAAGCCCTCGCCCTGGCAGTTTTCGCAGCGCCCTTTGGCCACGTTGAAGGAGAATCGGCCGGCATCGTAGCGGCGCTTGCGGGCGGCGGGTGTGGCCGCAAACAACTTGCGCACGTGGTCGAAGAGGCCGGTGTAGGTGGCCATGTTGGAGCGCGGGGTGCGGCCAATTGGTTTCTGATCGACGCGTACCAGCCGCTTGATGTACTCTAGGCCACTCACAATCTGCCCGCCCAACTCCAGCGGCGCCGACTGCTCCAGCGGGTCGCCCTCCTCCTGCTCGGCGGTTACCTCCTGGCCTAGGTGCTCCGCTACCAGCTCCACCAATACCTGGCTCACCAAGCTCGACTTACCCGAGCCCGATACGCCCGTTACGGTGGTAAACACGCCCAGCGGAAACTCTACATCTAGTTGCTGCAGGTTGTTGCGCGTGACGCCCTGCAGGCGCAGCCAGCCGCTGGGCTTGCGCGGAGTGCGGGCATCTCGCTCCTCACCCTCCTGCCCAAACAGGAAGCGGCGCGTTTGGGAGGCCGGCACCTCGGCTAGGCCACTCGGCGGCCCGCTGTACAGAATTTTACCGCCTTGTTCCCCGGCCGCCGGGCCCACATCTACCAGCCAATCGGCCTGCCGAATCACGTCGAGGTTGTGCTCTACCACGAACAGGGAATTACCGGCCTGCTTCAGGCTAGCCAGCGCCGACAGCAAGGCTTCCGTATCAGAAGGGTGCAGGCCAGCGGAGGGCTCATCAAGCACATACACCACCCCGAACAGATTGGAGTACAACTGCGTAGCCAGCCGCAGCCGCTGCAACTCCCCCGGCGACAACGTAGGCGTGCTGCGCTCCAACGATAAGTAGCCTAATCCTAGATCGAGCAACACCGACAGACGGGCGCACAAGTCGGCGGCAATGCGCTGGGCTACAATGGCCTGCTCGGGGCGCTCGGCGTCATGCTTTTTGCGGCCCGTGGTAGTGCTGTCGGCATAGGGTTTCAGCAGGGCAGCCACCCGTTTTAGCGGCAGGCCCGACAGGTCGGCAATGTCGAGGCCGGCAAACTTCACGGCCAGCGACTCGGGGCGGAGGCGCTTGCCGTGGCAGGTGGGGCACTCGGTGCTGAGCATGTACTGCAGGGCCCGCTTTTTCATGAGGGGGCTCTGGGTATTAGCGAAGGTGTGCAGCACGTGGCGCTTGGCGCTGGTGAAGGTACCCATGTAATTCGGCGGCTCCTTGCGCTTGAGGGCGCGCTGAGTTTCCTCGGGCGAGTAGCCAGGGTACACAGGCACCACGGGCTGGTCTTCGGTGAACAGAATCCAGTCGCGGTCTTTCTGGGGCAGGTCGCGCCACGGAATGTCCACGTTGTAGCCCATGGTCACGAGGATGTCGCGCTGATTTTGGCCGCCCCAGGCTTGGGGCCAGGCCGCAATGGCCCGCTCCCGGATGGTCAGGGAAGGATCGGGCACCATGCTTTGCTCGGTTACCTCGTAGATGCGACCCAAGCCGTGGCAGGTGGGGCACGCTCCTTCGGGCGTATTGGGCGAAAACCCCTCGGCGTACACAATGGACTGGCCTACGGGGTAGTCGCCGGCCCGGGAGTAGAGCATGCGCACCAAGTTGGAAAGCGTGGTGACCGAGCCCACCGAGGAGCGCGTGGTGGGCGTACCGCGCTGTTGTTGCAGGGCCACGGCGGGCGGCAGCCCCTCAATAGAATCTACCTCGGGCACGGCCATCTGGTGAAACAACCGCCGCGCGTACGGCGACACCGACTCCAGATAGCGACGCTGGGCCTCGGCGTAGAGGGTGCCAAAGGCCAGCGAAGATTTGCCCGAGCCCGACACGCCAGTAAATACCACCAGCGCATCGCGCGGAATATCTACCTCCACATTTTTGAGGTTATGCTCACGGGCCCCGCGCACATGCACGAAGCCGGTAAAATCAGTAGAGAAGGTGGGGGCAGATGGGTTTGTCATGGAGGGAGAGTGAGCAAGGAAGGAGGAAACAAAGCAGGTACTACTTCCATACGTATCCGGCGCGGCTATATCCGAAACTCACCCCGGAAAACCCGTCGCAATGCCGCTGCAACAAGGCCAGTTTGCCTCGTTTTAGCCAGCTGTAGCTTACCAGCATTTACGTGGTTGTGCGGAGGAGAATGCGTATTAATTCAGAAGTATCAGGGACGGAAAAACGTATAACCACACTGAATTAGAGCCTCTTTCTTTCCACCCAAGTGCCCTCCCCTCCCATGTCTGACGCCACCCTCTCCAGTCCCTCGCCCTCCGCCCACCAGGCCTTTCCTTCCTCTTTCGATGTAGCTCGTATTCGGGAAGATTTTCCGGCGCTTCATCAGCAGGTAAACGGTCAGCCCCTCATTTACCTAGACACCGCCGCCTCCTGCCACAAGCCCCGCGTGCTGGTGGAGCGCCTGCAGCAACTGTACCTGGAGCAATACGCCAAGCCCCAGGAAAACCACCCCATGAGCGTAGCCATTACCGAGCAGCTGGAAAACACCCGTCAGCAGGTAGCCGACTTAATTAACTGCTCGAAGGAGGAAGTAGTATTTGTGCGCGGCTGCACCGAAGGCATCAACCTGATTGCTACGTGCTTCGAGCGCGCCATCCTGCAGCCCGGCGACGAGGTGATTATCACGATGATGGCGCACCACTCCAACTACCTGCCCTGGGAAATGGCCTGTAACCAAACCAAGGCCAACCTAAAGGTGCTGCCCATTACGCCTAGCGGTGAGATAGACCTCAACCAATTGCAGGACGCCATTACCGATAAAACCCGCCTGATAGCCATTGAGCATTCTTCGCACGTGCTGGGCACTATAAACCCCGTCAAGCAAATCGTACAGATGGCCCATCAGCGCGATGTTCCCGTGCTAGTAGATGGGGCCCAGGCGGCCCCGCACATGCCCGTAGATATGCAGAAACTCGGCTGCGACTTCTACACCTTTTCAGCGCACAAAATGGGCGGCCCCAGCGGCGTGGGCGTGCTGTATGGCCGCAAGCAGTGGCTTGACAAGCTCCCGCCCTACCAGTTGGGCGAAGAAATGGTAGACAAGGTGAGCATTACCCGCCTGCACTCTACCCGCGAATCGTCTTTTAAACCGGCACCGCAGCGGTTTGAAGGCGGCACCCAGGCTTTCGTAGAGATTATTGCCTTCGGTACTGTAATAGACTATTTGCGGGGAATCGGCCGGCAAGAATCCGCCGACTACGAGCAAGCCCTGCTGGAGTACGCGCTGGGCAAAATGGAGGCCCGCGACCGAGTGCAGATCATTGGGAGTGCCCCGGAGAAGGAGCCGCTGGTTTCGTTTACGCTTGATGGCATTGAGGCGAAGAAAGCCGAAAGTTGGTTTAACGAAAACACCGGTATTGCCCTCCGGGCCGGAGAGCTCAGCGCCCAGCCCCTCATGAAGTCGCTAGGCCTAGAAGGTGTGCTGCGCATTTCGCTGGGCTTCTTCAACACCCCTCAGGAGATTGACCAGTTTATGGCGGCCCTGGACAAGTGCATCCGCGCCAAGGGCTAATGCTAATCTGTGGCCTGATCAAGCCGCGTGAGGGCCTCTGAGTTGATGCAATAGCGTAGGCCACTCGGCTCGGGGCCGTCGGGGAAGACGTGGCCTAGGTGGCTGCCGCACACGTTACACAGGGCTTCCATGCGCTGCATATGGTGACTCTCGTCGAAGCCGTAGCGAATGGCGTTTTTAGTGAGGGGCTGCGTGAAGCTAGGCCACCCCGAAATGGCGTGGTACTTAGTAGTAGAATCGAAAAGTAGGCTGCCGCAACCTACGCAGGCGTACACACCGGGCTCGTAAGAGCGGCAGTAGGCGTTGCGGTAAGGCGGCTCGGTGCCCTTTTGGCGCATGATGGCAAACTGAGCGGGCGTGAGCTGGGTAGCCCATTCGGCTTCCGACTGCTCTAGCCGCCGCGGGGGCTCGGGGTTACTATATTTGGCAAACTTGAGGATATCAGCCCAGCGTAGCATACGGTTGGTAGGAATCTAGTACCTTTTAGAGCAAACGTAACACTCCTGCTCACCCTTCAGTTTTGCATGGAGCACCTCTTCGATACCCCGCCTCTCACCATTTCCTACGACCCAACTCACGACTGGCTGTACGTGGAATGGAAAGGCGTGCACAATGCTGATTCCGCCAAAACGGGTGGGGAACGGATACTATCGTACCTGGATGCGCGCCCCTGCCACAAAATGCTCAATGATAACAGCCAGGTCACCAGTGACTGGGAAGAGGGGGCCCGCTGGGTAGGAGGCCACTATTACACCATGCTGGCAGAACGCGGCATCCGGTACGTAGCCTGGGTGTGCCCGCCGCATTGGTCGGCGCGCAGATCTATGGAAACGGCCATGCAGTTCGTGACGAAGCCCATCGTCATCCTATTCGATGATTTGGCCTCAGCCTACGCCTGGTTGCTGCGCCAGGCCTAATCAGAGGCCGGCATTTTATAGCGAAGGGGAAGCGTACTGCGCCACTTCCTGCAAGGTTTGGTGGATTTCAGTGAACAGCGGCCGGGCCGAGACCTGGGGTTGAACGCAGCGCTGCTGCAGGTTGCGCAAGGCCTGAAACGGCGCATATTCCGGCGAAACAGAACAATAGGCTAGCAACTCTTCCAACAGGCAGCCAAAGGCCCGTACTTCCAGGCGCTGCAGGGCGTGGGCCACTTCCGTTTCGTGGGCAGCAAAAAAGCAGGCCGCCCCAAAATCACCGAGCAGGCACTCACCGGCACTGGTGTACAGAATGTTATGGGCGTATAAGTCGCCGTGCAGGATGCCGCGGGCATGTAGGTGCCGGGCTGCGGCTGCAATGCCCGTGGCAATGCGCACGGCCGCTTCGGGCTTGAAGGCGGTGCCGGGGGCGTATACGTCGCGGGTGCAAGAGGCTAGGCTGGGTGGCCCCGCCAAGTTTTGAAAGGCGGGGTCGATTAGCTCCAGCACCAGCCCTTCGGCCTGGGTGGGGTGTTGGGTAAGCTTCCCTTCTACCGCAATTAGGTTGGGGTGGGTTCCGGCGCTGATGCAGGCAGCCATTTCGCTATGCGGCAGTCCGTCACTCGTTACGGCTCCTTTGAACAGCTTCACTGCCACATCCTGCGTCACTTCGGCCCGCTGCCAGAGGGCTTTGTAAATCACTCCAGAGGCGCCTTCGCCTAGTTGCTGCTGGATTTCTAGCTCCTGCCAATCAATCTGGCTGATGGGGTACTGGCCTACGAGGGTCGCTTCGAGTGTGTCGCAGAAGGGGTTACCGGCGTAGGCCAACCACGAGAGACGAGGCAACGTGAGCAGCCAGGCGGGTAGCTCAGTAAACTCATTGTCGGCAATGCGCAGCAGCTCCAGGCGGGTGCAGGCCTGCATGGTGTCGGGCAGGTGCGTGAGGTAGTTGCCGGCCAGCATGAGCTTCTGCAAGTGGGTGCACTGGCCTAGCTCAGGAGGCAGAATGCGCAGCTCATTGTCGGTGAGGATAAGCCAGCGCAGGGCCGGCGTTAGAGCCGCGGCAGGCAGGGTATGAAGGTGGTTCGCCTTGAAACCCACCATGCTTAACTGCGGGCACTGGCCTAGCACGGCGGGCACCTCGGTAAAGTGGTTGTCGGAGCAGAACAGGATGCGCAGCTTGTGCAGCCGGCCGAAGTCGGCGGGCAGCTCCGACAAGGCATTGCCCGAGAGGTTGAGGATTTCCAGGGAGTCGGCGAGGTTGAAAATCTCTGCTGGAAATTCCGTTAGTCCGCAGGCAAGATCCAGGCGCTGAATGCCGGCCAGCTCCCCGGCCCGTAGTTGTTCAAGGGTATGCATGCGGCAAAGGTCGCGAAACAAACAGGCTTCCACCTAACTTGCCGCACCCAGCACTGCCCCATGCCCCACACCCCGGAACTTCCACCGCTCCCGGAGGACTTCCCCTCCACCCACCAGCACCTCTTTCAGGGAAGCACTCTGGCCGAGTTAACCCGGTTTGAGATTGAGAACCTGTGCCCCACCCTGCCGCTAACCGATACGCGGCTGCTGGCGGCAGTGCAGCCTGCTACGCTGGCCGTGAACCACGGCACGTTTACTGGCCTAGGAGCCGCCGCAGGCACCAATCCGGCACCCACCGTCACGGTAGAGCAGCTTCCAAGTGGCCTAGCGGTGTCGTGTATGTGCCCTACTCCCAAAGCCGCGCTGTGTGAGCACCAAGGAGTGGTGCTGCTGAGTTTGCTGCAGCGCAAGGAGTTGCGCCTGTTCTTCGACCCCAAACCGCGCCACGAGCTGCTGCGCGCCGCTGCCCGAGATTATGGCCTGGAGCAGACGCCGGACCTCGACACCTATTTTCAGCTAGTATACACCCCGCAGGGTGTAACCGTTGAGCCCCGGCAGCCGGCGCTGTACCCCGTTACCGCTACCACCAAGCAAGAGCTGGTACGCCAGCTACTGCCGCCCAAGCGTATGCCCACCTCGGCCCCCGATAGCGTTCATCGGTTGGTGGTATTCAGCCGGCACAAGTATTACGGCCACCTGACCATTCAGCTGGCGGAGGCACCCCTGACGGCCGCCGGCAAGGTCAAGAACCCCGTGACGGTGCTTAACCCACTGGATGGCATCTGGCAGACGGAAGATGCGCAGGAATTGAAGTTCTACACTGGCCTAGGCCGCTTCCAGAACAACTACGACGACACCCGCTCGGCGGCGGCTATTGCGGCGTTGCGAGCCATTCTGCACAACCCGGCCGGCCTGCCCTTCTTCGCTCACAACTCCACCATTTCTGATAAGCTCACTGGTCCCTCTCTGGTACCCCTGCTGCTGCGCACGGCCCGCACCGACCTGCGCCTGACGGTACACGAGAAGGGCGAGTTTTTCGAGGTATCGGGGCGCCTGTTGCTGCATGACCAGCCGGTGGAGCTGCGGACAGTGACCGTGGCCTTCGAGTACTTTATTGCGGTTGATAAGACGCTGTACCTGGTGGAAGACCTGGAGGTGTGGCGGGTAATTGAGTTCTTCAAGAAGCGCAACAACACCCTGCTCATTCACAGCTCCAAGTTTGCGGAGTTCCAGCAAGATGTATTGGCCAACCTCGAAGACAAGCTACACATTGCCTATACGTACGTGCGCCCCGCCACCCAGCGCCAGCGCGCCGCCAGCGGCTTTGATGAGGAACCCCAAAAGCTGCTCTACCTCTCCGATGCCGGCCCGCACGTAGAGGTGCTGCCCGTAATGCGCTACGGCACCAAAGAAATATCGGTGCTCTCAAGGCGGCAGCTTTACGCGCTGGATGAAGCCGGCCAACCTTTTGTAGTGGAGCGGGACGTGACGGCCGAGACTCGCTTTATTGCGGCTCTGGTGCGGCAGCACCCGCCCTTTGAAGAGCAACTGCAGCAAGATTCCTTTTACGTGTCAAAGGCGTTGTTTCTGCGGGAAGAGTGGTTCCCGATGGCTTTCGAAGAATGGCAGAGCCAGCAGATTACCATTCTGGGCTTCAACCAGCTCAAGGGCAACACACTCAACCCGCACCGGGCCAAGATTACAGTGCAAGTGACGGCCGAAACCAATTGGTTCGATACCGAGCTAAAGGTGAAGTTCGGCCAGCAGCATGCCACGTTGCGTCACATCTACCAGGCCGTGCGCAACCGCAGCCACTACGTGCGCCTCGACGACGGCACCCGCGGCATTTTGCCCCTGGAATGGGTAGAGAAGTTCGCGCGCTATTTCGCGGCCGGCGAGGTCGTCGAGGATCGAATCCGGACCTCGCACACCAACTTCTCGGCCCTGGAGGAGCTATACGACCCCGAAATGCTTTCGGCCGAGGCCCAGTCCCAACTAGCGGCCTTTCAGGTGGCGGCGGCCAACTTTACGGGTATTGCGCCCGTGCCAGTGCCCGCGGGGTTGCAGGCTACACTGCGCGAGTACCAGCGGCAGGGCCTGAACTGGCTGAACTTCCTCGACACCTTCAACTTCGGGGGCTGCCTAGCCGACGACATGGGCCTGGGCAAAACCATTCAAGTACTGGCTTTCTTACTACATCAGCAGGCCTTAGGCCACCCCGGTGCCAGCTTGGTAGTAGTGCCAACATCGTTGGTATTCAACTGGCAGGCCGAGGCCGCCCGGTTTGCCCCCAGCTTGCGCGTGCACACCTTCTACGGCACGGGCCGCCCGCGCGAGCCGCTGAATTTTGACGGTTTCGATATCGTCCTGACCACCTACAACACGCTAGTATCGGACATCAAGGCGCTGAAGGGGTACCGGTTCAACTATGCCTTTTTGGACGAGGCCCAGGCCATCAAGAACCCCGAGTCGCAGCGCTACAAGGCGGCTTGCTTGCTGCAGGCCCGCAACCGGGTAGTGCTTACGGGTACGCCCGTGGAGAACAACACCTTTGATCTGTACGGGCTGCTGTCGTTTGCCTGCCCTGGCCTGCTGGGCAGCAAGCGGCAGTTTACGGGTCACTTCGCCACGCCCATCGATAAGTTCAAGGAAAGCAAGCGGGCGCGTGAGCTCCAGCGCAAAATCAACCCGTTTGTGCTGCGTCGCACCAAGGCCCAGGTAGCCGCCGAGCTGCCCGACAAAACCGAGATGGTACTGTACTGCGAGATGGGGCCCGAGCAGCGCCGCGTGTACGAAGCCTGTAAAGACGACTACCGCGCCCTGCTGCTAGGCCAGCACCCCGACACGCCCCGCGTACATAGCCTGCACGTGCTGCAGGGCCTCACCAAGCTGCGCCAAATCTGCGACTCGCCCGCCCTGCTTCGCAACACGGAAGACTACGGACACGCCTCCGCTAAGCTAGACGTACTCATGGACGAAATCCGCAGTAAGGCGCCCCAGCATAAAATCCTCATCTTCTCGCAGTTTGTATCCATGCTGAACCTGATTCGGCGAGAGCTGCAGGCCGAGGAAATGCCCTTCGCTTACCTCACCGGCCAAACTAAGGACCGCGCCACGGCCGTGGCCCGGTTCCAGCAAGACGACTCAGTGCGGGTGTTTCTGATTTCACTGAAGGCTGGCGGCGTAGGCCTCAACCTCACCGCCGCCGACTACGTGTATCTGGTGGACCCGTGGTGGAACCCCGCCGTGGAAAACCAGGCCATCGACCGCAGCCACCGCCTAGGCCAGGACAAGAAAGTGGTGGCCGTGCGCCTCGTGTGCCCCGACACCATTGAGGAGAAGATTATGAAGCTGCAGGAAACCAAGCGGGAACTGGCCTACGAGCTGATCAAGACCGATGCTGCGCTGCTCAAAGCCCTCTCGCAGCAAGAGTTGCTGGACTTGTTTAGCTGATCAAGTGCCGGTAACTGGTGGAGGTGGCCTAGTAGGCTGTACGTGCTCATTACGCCGAAGTCGCGCGGGTGGCAGGCAGCGCGCGTGCGGCGGTGGGGGCGGAATTCATCGGTGGAGAGGGGCGATCTGTCGATTGTGCGCCTGAGGCTCAGGGGAATGCCTGCACTTTTGAGGACTGAGTAGCTCAGCACTATTTCTGCCGTCTCACCTCCTACTTCCCACGTCTCATGGAAAGAAAGCACTTCCTCAAAAGCCTCTTAGTGGGCGCCTTCTCCACCCCGGCCCTGCTTTCCGCGTGCAGCAAAACCGACGAGGTTGCGCCCACCACAACCGGTTCTACCACTGGCACTACCGGCACGGGCTCCAGCACCTGCGCCGTAGCCCCCACCGAAACCGAAGGCCCCTTCCCCACCAAAGTGCCGGCTTCGTATGTGCGCAGCGACATCACCGATGGTAAAGCTGGCTATAAAATGACGGTCAAGATTACCATCACCGACAGCAACAACAACTGCGCGGCGCTAGCCGGGGCGCTGGTTGATATCTGGCACTGCGACGCGGAAGGCAATTACTCTGAGTACGGTGGCACGGGTATGCAGTCTACCAATTACCAAGCAGTGCACTTTCTGCGCGGCCGCCAAACCACCGACAGCAATGGGCTAGTGACCTTCACGAGCATTTTTCCTGGGTGGTACTCGGGCCGGGCTACCCACATTCACGTGCATGTGTACAACACCAACGGCACTTCTCTCAAGGTGACGCAGATTGCTTTCCCCGAGGGCACGGGCACCGCCGTAGCCGCCGTAAATGGCTACAACAAAGGCCTGAGCGGGTACACGTCTAACAGCAAAGACAACGTGTTCAGCGACGGAGTTACGCAGGAGTTGGCCACGGTAACGGGCAGCACCAGCGCGGGCTTCGACCTTAGCATTACGCTGGCCGTGCCCGCTTAAACGCCGGCGCCTAGGCCTATCCTATTTCAGTAAGCTTACACGTGCCCGACAGAATTATCACGCTGTGCTATCGGAAGATTATTGATGCCAGCTCCACCAAGCCCTGGGACCAGTTGGTGTTCGAGGATACGTATTCGGAGTTTCGACTGCAGGGCCAGCTTTTCAACCCTCACCAGCAATACCACACGTTTGGGCAGTTGCTGCAGTTTGCGCCGGGGGCTGAGCAACTACACTTTCTGGTGAGTGCGGCGGTGCGCGGCTATCTGCAGCAGCTGAACGGTGTGGTGCCAGACATCCTCGATAACCTGGGTCGTCACTTTCTGCGGTTTACCAAGTTTCAGTTCGAGCTCATCAACTCCGACCTGACCGACAAGAGGCGGCATCAGGTGGCGGTTAATTTCTACTCCGAGCCGCTCGTGTGGCACGACACTGTGGGGCTGTATCTGTTGGTTTCGGAGCAGCAACAAACCACTACCGAGGTGCTGACCTCTATGTTTCAGCTCCAGCCCTTTCTCACTATTTACTCTTTGCAACCGGCGGCGTAACATGATCAGGCAAACTCCCGGCAAAATATTTCTGGCTGATCAGCGCGGCTTGCTCGAAACCAGTCAGTTCCGGCGCTACAGTACGCTAAACTTTGGCACGTATCAGGCTGAGCACAAAGTACCAGTGGGTTCCCTGATTGGGTTCAATGAGGAAACCCTAGCGGGCGGGCATAGTCTGGAGTTAGTAGCGCCCACAGATGCCCACGTCCTGCTTATCCCCATTACTGGGGAGGTGGCCTACAAGGCTACCCCTCTACCCTCCAGTGTGATAGGCGTTGAAGAGGTACAGCTGCTGGCCCTACCAGCCCATACCAGCCTGCGCGTCAGCAACCCCTACGACTCCGAGCTGATCAGCTTCCTGCACATCTGGATTCGGACAGATGAGCCCATTATAGCAGACGCACCGCAGCTAATCAGCTTTGATACTTCGGCTATTGAGAACCGGTTGCACTGCCTTATGCCTGTTTCTGCTAGGACTCCAGCGTATCCGTTTGCCGTGCATCTAGGCCAGTTTGCGGGTCGGCAGGAAGCCGTGTATCAGCTCAGGCCCCACCACCAACTGTTTGCTTTCGTCTTGGCCGGCGCCTTTGAAGTGGAGGGTCGGTTGCTACACGAAAAAGATGGCTTAGCTCTCTGGGACGCGGAGGAAGTGGAGTTCGAAGCGCTAAGCAACAATGCTCTGGTGCTGGTACTAGAGTTGCCCGATTGATACTACTTGTTTAAAAACACATCATCCTGACGCAGGAAGCTTTTTCACGTGTGCCCGAGTGGCCTAGCGCCCCGTGCTGATGTGAGAAAAGCATTTCTGCGTCAGGATGACGTATTAGTTACAGGGGTAAACTCCCTTATTGAAGAGCATTACGAGCTGCACGATAAGGTAGCGCTGCCGGGTTTTTCGCGGGCCCACTCGGGGCGCTTGGCGGCTAGCTCATCGTGTTCGGGCTGCTCATCGAAGGGGGTTTTGAGTACCTGCATCAATCGGTTCAGTTGCGACAGGTCGCCGGTTTCGGCGGCTTCAATCGCTTGCTGAGCGAGGTAGTTGCGCAATACATACTTAGGGTTGGCGCGCAGCATTCCCTCCCGAATAGCTTCCGGGCTGGCGCTTTCCTGGCGCAGGCGCTGCAGGTAGCGTTTCAACCATTGCAATAGCTCGGCTTCCTCTGCGGGGGCCATAGAGTAAGCAGCCAGCTGCAGAAACTCTCGCAACTTGGCTTCTTCGTTTTCGGGGTTGGCCAGCAGCTCGGGGGCGGTGTGCGAGAGGCGCCGGAAGAAAATGGTCATATCAATTTCCGACTCCGCCAGCGCCGGCTCCAGTGCCTCAATCAGGGCCTTGTCCTCTTCCTGATTCTGCGATGTCAGGCCTAGTTTTGCCAGCATCATCTGGTGGCGCGTGCCTTCCAGGGTGTTGATGTACACATCAAGCGCGGGGTTGAGCAGCTTCACGTCTTCTACCAAAGGTGAAATTGCCTGGCCTAGCTGCATCAAGTTCCACATAGCCACCCGCGGCTGCTGCCCAAAGGCGTAGCGCCGCCCACCAAAGTCAGTAGTGTTGGGCGTCCAGTCGAGGTCGTAGGGCTCCAGCCAGCCATAGGGGCCATAGTCGATGGTTAGCCCCAGAATCGACATATTATCCGTGTTCATCACGCCGTGCACAAAGCCCACCGACTGCCAGTGCGCAATCATTACGGCCGTGCGGCGGCAAATTTCCTCAAACCAGCGCACATATACCTCCGGGGAGGGCTCGCCCAGCTCGGGGTATTGGTGCCGGATAACGTAGTCGGCCAGTTGGCGCAGGTTATCCATTTCGCCGGTGGCGAGTAGAATCTGGAAGTTGCCAAACCGCACAAACGTGGGTGCTACCCGCGCCACAATGGCCCCGGGCTCAGGCCGAGCATTGCCGTTGTAAAACATGTCGCGCACTACCTGGTCGCCGGTGGCCACTAGGCTCAGGGCGCGGGTGGTGGGTACGCCCAAGTGGTACATGGCCTCACTACACAGAAATTCCCGCAGTGAGGAGCGCAGTACCGCCCGCCCATCGGCGCGGCGTGAGTACGGGGTAGGGCCAGCTCCCTTAAGCTGCACCTCCCAGGTGGTACCATCAACGGCCGTCAGCTCCCCCAACGACATGGCTCGCCCATCGCCTAGCTGCCCGGCCCAATTGCCAAACTGGTGGCCCCCGTAACGGGCCGCGAAGGGTTTCATGGAGGGCACCAATCGGTTGCCGGCCAGCATTTCTACGGCGGGTCCGCGCTCTGGGGGTCGCACCAAGCCTAGGTACTGGCCTAGCTCTTCTGACCAAGCTAGCAAGTGCGGGGCTTGCACGGCAGTAGGCTCTACCCGCGAGTAGTGGTAGCCGGGCACCTGGCGTGGGTTTTTATTCATGGAAGCCTCACCCCGCAGCTCCTCCACAAAAGAGTTCTGGAAAGTAACTTGCTCCAGGGGTTGTGCCTGTGTTTCAGTTTGTATCGACATAAGAAAAATGTAGGATCAGGAGAGTGACCATCTGGGCCGTGGTAGCGTTTTCAGCTCGGCTAGGCCACTACTTGTACAACAGTTGCGCCGGCAGTTTCAGTTTAAGCTGCCGGTAGCACTTTTGGTTTTGTACGGCGCAAGACCCTGCGGGATGTACTGATTTAGGGGGGCTCAGCGCCGGTTAGCGCGCGTTTTCTTACTACTACCTAGCCACAACAAGGCATCCAGGATGAACTGGTTCTGAAGTTTGTTCTGGAAAGTGAAGGACAGCTCTTTGTTGGTACCGTGCTCGTAGTCGATGTCGTTGTGGCCCATGTTCACATACACCATTCGGAAGTTGTGGTTGGTCCAGGCCACGGGATAATAGCCGCTGTGCCAGATTTCGTGGGGCTTGGGGCCGGTACCTAACGGAAAGCTCTGCGGATCGATGGCCAGCAGAACCGTAATGGCCGGGTTTGTCCGTAAATCATTGCTCCACTTGTACCACTCATTAGGAGCCGACGTGAACGTGGCGGGCAGATGCCGAGTAGCCGGGTGGTGGCGCTCCTGCACCCGCAGCACGGCCGCTGTGGGTCGCCAGGTGTTGCCCACGTAGGTGCCCGCCCCCAGGAAGGTGTTATGATACCAGTCCCAGTTTTGCGGATAGCTTGACGGAGTGAGGGCGAACCCAGCGAAGTGAAAACCCATCCAGGCGCCGCCGTGCTCCATATACTGCTGAAAAGCCGCACGCTGTGCTGGCTCCTCGGGCCGCGTATCCAAGAAAAGCACTACCTGATACTGGCCTAGAAACGCTGTGTTCAGGTTATTCCAGTTGGAAGTGGTGTCGTAGGCGAAGTGATGCTGCTTGGCAATCTGCGGAAACCAGGCATTAGCCTCGTGCACGTAGCTGATGTGCGCTTGGTCGTGCTTGGCCGTGTAGAAGGCAATGACCCGGAAGGCCGGCTTTTGCTGCGCCTGCCCACCCGTAACGGTGCCGAGCAGAAGGAACAGTACGGCCACGATAGTTCGGCTACGAAGAGCGTTCATGCTGGTTGAGTTAGAATAATGAATCTAGAGGGCTACGTAAGCAATGGGTCACCAAGCTACAGAACCCGCAGCGTTTCGCCCCAGAATTGGTGCATGAGCTAGGCCTATACCTCCCTGGCCTAGCACCTCCATCCGGTAGGTTTTGCCTGGCTTACTCAGCTTAACACCTGCCGCTGCCTGTTTAGCTCAACCATAACCCCGGTCTGGAAATCAGCGCTACACATAGCTCCACCCATGCTCTCTCCTATGGCAACTCAGAAGCTGCGCGGCAACGATCTGCGCAAAATTGGCTACCCCGAAGGCCGGGCAATAACGCTGGCGCTGGATATTCTGGAGGACCGCCAACTCAAGAAACTCGACAAGGGCAGCGCCCTGGCTACCCTGCAAAAAATCAAGGAAGACCCCTACGCGTATCTGCGCGACTCGCTGTGGCGTGAACTGGCCAAAGAGTTTGTGCCCGACCCCAAGCGCGATGTCAGTCTCAGCCCCGAGGTTAAAGACTACCGCCGCTATGGGGAGGCATTTATTGAAGACGGAGCCCGTAAACAGATGGACACCGCCATGAAGCTGCCCGTAACGCTTGACGGCGCCCTTATGCCCGATGCGCACCAGGGCTACGGGCTGCCCATTGGCGGGGTGCTAGCAGTTGATAACGCCGTAATTCCGTACGGGGTGGGCATGGACATAGGGTGCCGCATGGCGCTATCGGTGTTTGACTTGCCGCCTCATTACCTGGAGCAGCGCACCCAGGAGCTAAAAAAACTGCTACACAACCACACGCGCTTTGGCAACAAAGAAGTCTTTAGAAATCCAGCCGACGACCCGGTGCTAGACCGGCCCGAATTTCGGGAAATACCGGTGGTAAAAGGCAAGCTCGAGGCGGCCATCAACCAATTAGGCTCCTCTGGCTCCGGCAACCACTTTGTGGAATGGGGCATCGTGGATATTACGGCTGAGGACAATGATTTAGACCTGCCGCTAGGCCAGTACCTAGGCCTGCTTTCACATTCCGGCTCACGCGGACTGGGTGCTGCCATTGCTCAGCACTACACCAAAATTGCCATGAGCAAGTGCCCCCTGCCACCCGAGGCCCGCTACCTGGCTTGGCTTGATCTTGACTCGCAGGAAGGCCAGGAGTACTGGCGGGCTATGAATCTGGCCGGCGACTACGCCTCAGCTTGCCATCGCGATATTCATCGGCGCCTAAGCCTAGCCCTGGGGGCCAAGCCCGCCGCCAAAGTAGAAAACCACCACAACTTTGCCTGGAAGGAAACCCTGCCAGACGGACGGGAGGCAATTGTGCACCGTAAGGGAGCCACACCCGCTGGCAAGGGAGTGCTGGGCGTCATTCCGGGCTCTATGACGGCCCCCGGTTTCATTGTGCGGGGCCGCGGCGAGCAAGATTCCATTCAATCGGCTTCACACGGAGCGGGCCGGAAAATGTCGCGCACGCAGGCCAAGCAAAATCTCTCTGAGGGCGACGTACGCCGTCACCTCCGCGACCATGGTATTGAGTTGATTGGCGGTGGCCTAGATGAAGCCCCCATGGCTTACAAAGACATCCACCAAGTGATGGCCCACCAGCGCGACCTGGTGGATGTGCTTGGCTCCTTTATGCCGCGTATTGTGCGCATGGATGCCGGTGGTGGCGGCAAGAGCAAATACGGTGGCGAGTAGCTTGCTCCATACAAGAATTAGATAACGATAGACCTGCATCTAGTGACAGATGCAGGTCTATCTCATTTATAACTAATTTTATATAAACGGCACAATTTAGACTAACAATGATTTTAAGCCGGTGAATAAGTACTTACACCAAGCAATTATACTAATTGCATTACAGCATTTTACGCAACATAAATTTATTTTAATGAATACTCACAGACGCTATTGCAGCGTATACTCTGTGATTACTTATTTTGCACTATACCACTAATATCCACCGGCATTAATTTATAGAATCACGTTCTATGTTAGCTCATTGTGCCCATACTACTGGGGCTTATATACCTGCCTCGTCCCTCATTCGTCGTAGTGCTGCATTACTCCTATTACTCCTTTTGCTGCCGGTAATAGGTTTCTCTCAGGTCACTTATCTGTGGCGTGGCAGCACATCTACTAGCTGGTCGGCGGCTGCGAACTGGGAGCCGAACCGTACTATTCCAGCCGCCACAGACATTCTTGTATTTGATGGCACGGTAACGCCCACCGCCACCATAGAGCTTGACTATACCACCACGCAGACAGTAGGGCAATTGCGGTTTAGCAATGGCATCAGGGCAACACTGGGCACCAACAGCGACCGGGAGCTACTCGTCAACAACAGCCCAAATGCAGTGGGCGTTATCACAGAATCGGGTACTACGCTGGCAATAGTAGGTACTCAAGCCAGTGGGAGCGGCGATTTGATTATCCGTTTGGCAACCAATGTTCTGGCGCGGTTTGCTGGTCGGCTAGAGCTGCGTGGCTCAGCAACAGCCAGCAGCGCACATCAAATCATCTCTACAACTGTAGGCGCCATTGAGTTTTTAAGTGGCAGCTACGTGCAGCCGGGAAGCAAATTCACAGGCTTTCTATTCAACTCTGGTACGGCTAACAAAAACAGCGTGATTTTTCGCAATGGCGCAACCTATGAGCAGGCTACTGGCTCTACACCGTTCGGTTCTAATACCACCTTTCAAATAGCCAACTTCGAACCCAACAGTCTATTTCTGTACACGGCTACCGGCAATACCATTGGCCTGTCGGGACGCACGTATGGCAAATTAGAAATTAACACCAACCGTACCCTCACGCTCAGCACATATGCCACGAACCCTTGCCTCATCCAATCGGACTTGGTAATTACAGCCGGTCAGGTTACGGTGAATACCAGCAGCGTTGAGCTTCGGGGCAACTTATTGATTAATGGTGGTGGCCTAGCGTTCAATCAGGACGCGAACAACTACCCACTCTCCCTGAAGCTTACTGGTTCAACGCCCCAACGAATTGGTGGCACGGCCAGCAGTTCCCTTACCTTCCCTTCTAACACCACACTAGCCATTGACAATACGGCAGGTGTTACGCTAGAGCGGCCAATTACAGCTCATGGCCCCGTTACGTTGACGCAAGGCAACATTACAACTACCAGCACCAACCGCCTAACGCTCGGCTCAACGGCTACGATCAGTGGCTCGGCCACTGGGTTTGTGCAGGGCCCGTTGGTCCGCCAGTCGGCAGCGGCCGGCACATTGGTTTTCCCAATTGGCAAAGGCAGTAACTACCGGCCTATAACGCTTACCGTAACTACGGCGCCCGGAGTTACTACTTCCTACACGGCTGAGCAGCGAGAAGGCCGCCCCACCGACCAGAACATGCTGGATGATCTGCGCCGCGTTTCCTCCATTCGTTCTTACTCCCTCCTAGCCAGCCCGGCGCCAGCTGCCGGAACCTTCGCCGGAAATATTGCGCTCAGCTTCGGGGCCGATGACAAGGTAGGTGACCCCAGCCTACCCACTTTTGTGGTGGCGCAAAGCAGCGGAGCAGGCTGGAGCAATCTAGGCCACTCAACCAATTCTTCCTCTACGCTCACCTCCAACTCATTCACCAGCTTTGGCGATTTTGCACTGGCCAGCACCGAGCAGAACCAGAACCCATTGCCGGTTTCACTTATCCGCTTCACCGGCAGCTATCAGCCTACAGGAGTAACCCTGCGCTGGGCAACGGCCAGCGAAAAGCACAATGCCTATTTTGAGGTAGAGCGCAAAGTAGCCGATAAGCCTTTCCAAACCCTGGTCCGAATAGCTGGCAACGGCACAAGTTCTACGCTTACCACGTATTCGCACCTAGATGCTTCGCCCGTGGCAGGTACCCTGTACTACCGCCTCCGCCAAGTAGATATGGATGGCACCAGCACGTATTCTGCTGTAGTGGCGGTGGTAGTGCCGGAGCAGACACTACAACTTACTCTCTACCCAAACCCAACCACAAGCCAGTTACATCTGACAGGCCTAGGGAATGACGGGCGGTACCGCATCTTCAATGAGCAAGGCACTTTGCTTGTTACGGGCCTGCTCTCAACCACTACTCTCACTATTGATGTAGCCAGCCTCCGCCCTGGCCTGTACCGGCTGGAAGTGCAGCATGGTAAGCACCGGGTGCTACGCAGCTTCGTCCGCAGTTGTGAATAGCTCTGCGGGTTTAGCCCACATCCTATACAAGGCCTAGGCTACCTCTCTTCACTAAACTGCCCCACCAGCGCTAGGCCAGTGGGGCAGTTTAATTAAGACACGCTCAAATGCACTTACAGGTTTTTCAGCCACACCTCGCGCAAGGCCAGTTGGGCCGGCGTAGCGGCGGGGTCCTGCGTAAACACGTAGCGTTTGATTTCCTCCATGCTACCCAGCTTTACGGGCAGGGTCTGCTCTTTCCCATTACGGCTGATGGTAAAGGGCACTACCGTGCCGGGCGCTTGGCTCATGATTTGTCGTAGCGCGGCACCCATATTCGTGCGGGCCTCATCAATGGCCACCAACTGGTCGCCGGCCTGAATGCCAGCGGCTTGCAATGGGCCACCTGTTTTGGTGAAGTAAATATTGGTTTCGCGCGCTTCTAGGCTCATCGGCCCCAGTGTGGTGACTTGTTTGCCCGTGGGCACTGCCTTCTGATACCGAACCCCAATTTTGGAGTAGTACTCCTGCAAGGGCAAGGGCTCCGCATTCTTGATGTAGCGTTGGAAAAAGTCTCCTATTTCGGGGTAAGTCATCTTGGTGAAGTCCTCGAAGAAGTTCTTCTCACTGATGGGCTTGTTGGGGCCGTATTTCTTCGCTAGCTCCAGTAGTACATCACGCAGGCCGCGCTTACCGCCGCTCAGCTCCAACAAACGCAAATCTAGCAGGCCCGCCGTAAGGGCTCCGCGCTGGTAGATATTGCCGTACTGGCGCTGCCCCTCGTCGCTGAAGGAGTTGAGCCCCAGGCGGCTGAGGCTATAGGTGGTATCAGCCCGGGTGCGGTCGTAGGTAACCTTATCGTGCAGCATGCTCAGGTAGTCATCCAGCGGCACTAGGCCACCGCGGAGCTGCATCATGTGCGAGGCCCATTCGGTGGTGCCTTCATACAGCCATAAATGTTCTGAGCCCGTGGGCTGCACGAAGTTGAAGTGCTCAATAATTTCAGAATGGATATTGAGCGGAGTCATCACGTGAAAAAATTCGTGCGCCGCAATGTCCACTACTCCCTGCGCTGTTTCGGGAGTCAGCGGCGTCTCGGGCAATACATATTCCGAGCTATAGGAATGCTCCCACGCCCCCGCCGATTTGTCAGCGAAGTGATACAGGAAAGCATAGCGCTTCACGGGTAGTTGGCCACCAAAAAACGACTGCGCAGCGTTTAGCATCTTCTGCATGTAGCCCAGCAGTGGCTCGGCCTGCACCTTATCCGTGGCAGAGTAGCAATACAAAGCCACATCGGCGTTGCCTAGTTTGGTGTGCGCTTCGGTGAGGCGACCTAGCAGGATCGGTGAATCAACGGCATGGTCGTAGTCCTGGAGGTGGTAGTATCCTTGCGCATCGGGCACCAACACTGAGCCAGCCTTCCAATTGGTGGGATATTGCAGCTTGATTCGCAAGGGCTTGTCCTGCATTCCCTGCGGATAGCCAAACAACGTTTGTCCGTTTAGCAGGGCATGATCTGTTTCCAGGGAGGAGCCACACATCCGGTAAATATTGTGCTCTTTCACAGGCGTATCCCAGGTTTCCGCAATTGTATAGCGAATCTCCCGGGTTTTATCGGGCTGCGACAACTGCCACTGGTTGGTGGAGAGCTGCTTTACTTCCAGTGCTTTGCCCTTGCTGTCAAACGCTTGGAAGTTGCTTACGTAGCGCCCCATATCCATTACCTGATATGTACCAGGAGCAGTAGCCGCAAACTGGTACACGGCCTGGTCTTTTTTCAGCTTGGGCAGCTCTAGCTTCACTTGGAAGGCATTGCTGTTGGCGGCAGGGTCCATGGTTACCGTATAGGTAAGCTCGCGAGGAGCCTTGCCTAACACGGGGGCGGCGGTGGTCAGCAGGGCTGCCAGCGCAGCCGAGCGGAAGAGAGAGTTCATTTAGGGAGATACTGAAAGATGGAATGAGCTACTGACGTGCAAACCTGCCACCAGTTGCGCCCACCCACGAAACTACTATATCCAGCTTGAAACCGCTGCCGGGTGGCCTAGGCTTCCCAGCATTACTCGAATTACCTATCCAAGCTCAACCATAACTCCCCTACTCTATCGCAGTACACACGGTATACATGCTTGTTAATTCTCGCGTTCAACCTAACCGCTTTCACCCATGACTCAACCTGCTCCTGATACCAACCCGACCCAACTCCTGCGCTACCTGCTGCAGGTAGATGGCCTAACGAACGCCGACAGCATTGGGCGGGCACGAGAAGTGCTTACAGGCCTAGGCCTATTAGTAGACCGTATTGAAGCCGGCGAGGCAGAAGTAGCCGTTGCCTCTGCCACCAACCCTGGACCGGAAGGCATAAGTGCCGCCCTGCAATCTGCTGGCTTTGCTGTGCAGAACATCACAGCGGAAAGCAGTTAAACCCGCTCAGTGCCACTAGCTAGGCCACCTAAACCAGTGAGGTTGGCGCAAGTGGAAGCTAATCTGATAGTCTTATTTCATAAGTACAGAAGCCCGGCTGCTACGCACTTTCTTGCGTAGCAGCCGGGCTTCTGTACTTATGATACAATCATACTTACGTACCACTCTGTGAAAAATAAGGGTTTTCCCCCGCATAAATCAGTAATAACCAGGTATCCATTGCTGGGCACAAAAAGTTAACTAGTCAAGCCTCACGGCTTTTCGTGATGTGCTTTCTACTTGTGTTATTGATGCTAACGCTTCCAGAAACTACAGCTTTGCGCCTGCATGCCACCCCCCGGGGCCACCGGCTTGATTTTACAATTCCCGAAGGGCGCTATGCATATGTGTATCGGCGCACGGAAAATGAGCCGTGGTGCTGCGTAGCCCGAAACGCCTGCAGCCCTTACGTAGACTCTAGGCCGCTGTATCAAGAAACCAAGCCAGAGTATGTGGTGTGCTTCTGTGATGGGTCAGGCATCATCATGGCCGCGACTCCCATCGTTCAGGCGCGGTAAACTGCCAGCAGCCCGTCAGCAGCATTGCTGCTGTGCACTAATATCTTCCTTTACCACTACGGGCTTTGCTTTCTGAAATAGAACTGAGCACTTGTTCGCGTGTCTGCTAGCTGCGCTGCAAGTGGCCTAGCGCATATTCTCTGTGCACATGCAGCAGGTCTACAAAGCGTAGGCCTCTCAGACGAACCACGCTTTCTAAAAGTGCGTGCTGTCTGAGAGGCCTACGCCTACTGAGTATGGATGATTTATTGATGCATCAGCTTGGTCACCACACGCGTTGCACCTTGCTGCACTGTCAGGCTGTATACACCTAGTGGCAGTTGCGCTACTTCAGGTAGAGAGACGGTAGACGCTCCTTTGTTTACTTCAACCGAACGCGTTAGTACCGTCCGTCCCATAGCATCCGTGCAGGTGATAAAAGCTTTTCCGCCGGCTGGGCTTTGAATCTGCATACTTAGCTCTCCAACGAAGGGGTTGGGCCACGCTTGCATTTCCAGTTTAACAACATCACTGAGCGTGACGACTTTCACTGCGGAGTATGACGACTTGCCGGACAAATCAACTTGCTTGAGGCGGTAGTACACCACAGAGCTCGAGTATTTGGCAAGGGCATCCTGCGAGGAATAGAAGTTGGTTTGCGTAGTCGTACCGTTGCCTTTGACTGTAGCAACTCGGCTGAATGCTTTTCCGTCGCTGCTAGCCTCTACTTCGAAACGGTCATTTTGCAACTCAGACGCAGTGCTCCAACGCAGTACGGCAGTGTTGGCCTGTCGCTCGGCCGTGAATAATACGAGCTCAACGGGCAAGGGCGCTGCTTTAGTCTCTGACTCACTGGCGCCCAGGTTGCCCAGTACTCCGGGAGCTGGCGTTGCTGAGCCAAAGAAGTCGCGAGAGCCAGGTATTAGGTTAAATTCTGTAGCCAAATTCAATCCCGTGCCGATAGCAGCCGAGTTTGGCTGTAGTTTGTATGCATCCCAGGAGGTCAGCAGTCGACGGTTACCGTTCGATGTATTCAGAGCACCTCCCTGACCAGCACGCACGAAGGCAGGATCCAAGCTCACGCCCACTGACCGGCTGCCTACCGTTTCCTGACGAGTAGAAGTGCGCCAGTCGTCCAGGTTACTAAAGGAAGCGGAGCCCCACTTGATGCTCAGAGGTTTGCCGGTGCCCCAATAGCAATTGCTTTGGAACGCAATGCCATCAGTGGCAAGAGCTTTAACCTGCGCTACGCCTGCTGTTGTTTGGAAGATATTGTTACGCACCGTGATTTGGCTCACCCCATTGCTTGAGAGGTAGAACGCATTGGCCTCAGAGCCATCGACAGCGGGCGTCAGGTACACCGTATTGTTGTGGATGGCCGCATTCTGAATGCCGCCATTATCTCCCGACGACCACAGCATGATAGCACCCTGCCCAAACCGGCGGGAATCATTTTCGCTGATGTTGTAGCGAATGGTGAGGTCGTGCATGGGAGGCGCTCCATTGAATTGTGCCAGCAAATAGCCAGGGCCATCATTATCATGCGAGTAGTTGTACTGCATGATGGAGTTGGTGCAGCCACCATCCAAGTCAAACCCTCCACCATCATGGGCCAAACCCGAGCGGTTGTGGTGCGACTCACACTCCTGAATAACCAGTTTATTGCAGAGCCAGCCCCAAATGCCCACCGGACCACCACTCGGGTTACTATTCAGCCAGCCATTGTTGAAGGCTTCGCAGTGTTCAATCGTAGCTCCATCAATGCTGGAAAGCACAATACCGTTTCCAGTATTGGTAGTGGTGATTTCCGAGCGGCCCGAATTGTTATACGCCTGGCAATCTGCCACGTAAAAATCCTTGTGGCAAACGTTAGGATATGCCCCGTAGGTAGAGATGCCAGCCTCTCCGTTATCGTGGGCCTGGCAATTCGTGATACGCACGTTGTCGTAACCGCTGGTAACGCTTGAGCTACCAATAGCAATACCCGTTTTGATGTATCCACTCACATCAAGGCTATCCAACACCAAATGGGATAGACGCTGATTGGTGAGACCCGTAGCGAAAATTACTCCTGAGTTGTTAGTCGAGGTACGACCAGACCCCACAAATTTCAACCGTCGCAACTCAATTCCACCAGCATCAGGGCAATAGAATGCATAGTTGTTGCCGCTAGCAATAGTAGCAACCCCCACTCCATAAGAGCTAATCTTGATAGGGTTGGCAGCGGTGCCTTTGCTTCTAAACCACAGCGAGCCTGTAAAAGTCTTGCCTGCCTCAAACAGCACCCGGTCGCCAGGCTTAAAGCTGACGTTGTTTACTTGGGCAATGCTGCTCCAAGCCGTTGCAACTGATGTACCATCATTGGTATCGTTACCTGTTGAGCTTATATAGTACGTTGTAGCTAAAGCTGACGAGCTGCTCGTAAGCAAAGAGACAAAGAGAACTGATAAGAGTACAAGTTTTACGCGCATTGACAAAGTCTTTGGTACGACAATGCAATACTATGTAAATGAGATAGATATAAAAATATAAACGTTTTTCAAAGATTTATAACCCTTATAAGGGCCATACAAACTTTAATAATGCAAAATGCAAAGCATTACAGCATATCTTTGTATAGAGAAAATTACAATAAAACTCGTACAATTACTATATATAAACCGCAGTACCTGTTTTTACTCACAAAATAGGATTATGTCATGAAAAAGGCTTGTCGCCATTTAAGAATAATTATACGCTCTTATGCTCCTGCGAACCTATAGTTTATAGAGTAACCTGCGCAACCATTATTGCGCATAAGACGCTCCTGTTCAGTTTACATCAGACATACTATGCTACTTCTCTCCCGAAACCACTAAGAATGGTATACCAATAGTAGCTGCACTTCCTTTGCCGTCAAGCACAGTAGCGGAGAGCCGGTAAGGTCCAGGTTTGCGAGGAGTATGGAGCACCGCTTCTAGCATGCTCAAGGCTCTGATGGCATGTTCGATTGGCACAGTTGGAGTAGATTTTACTATATCGCTAGCATCAGTCAGAATAGCATCAGGTGTTAACTGCCATTGGGCCTGCAAAGAATCGTTTTCGGGATCTGTGGCTATTAGCTTCAAAGAGTAGTCTTTATCAGGAAGCAGTTGCCGATCATATAACGTCGACTGGCCTGCGACTTGCAATTCCTGAATTTGTGGAGATAAGTTGCGGGGTGGTTTGCCGGTCCATAGTTCCTGCATCACATCTACTGTAGCCGTTTTTTCACCAGTAGGTGTAAAAAGGCTAAACCACGTAGAGGTATACTCGAATTTATTTCCCCAATAGAAAACATATCCCCCCAAACAGGTAGTAGGGTTGCCGGCTATAGCTTTCTCGTACCGTTCGCGTGCAAACTGAGCCTTTTGGGTACTCGTCTGCTCTTTGGCGGTGCCCCACCCTGTTTTAGGTGACTCCCAATATCCTCGCGCTCCAAATTCTGTAATAAGGAATGGTCCGTGCCATCCCTCCCGCTTTAGCCTATCAGCTACAGAGTATAAGTTGCCAAAAGAATTAACACTGATAAAATCTAAATCTGGACATAGCCGTTTGATCCTATCAAAATTTTCTAGTGTACTTGTTACCGTAGAGGTCACCGGATGATATGGATCCAGCTCGTGCACCATGCGGGCGATATCATTTATAGCCCGGTATAGCAGTGGATTATTGGACTCGTAGTTTACCTCATTGCCTACTGACCAAGCCAACAATGCAGGGTGATACCGATAGCGTAGCACCTGTTCGCGAATTGCCTTCTTTTGCTGTTCAACTTCCCAAGTGTTATTGTAGTCAAATTGCTTCGACTCATGGACTAACCACACACCCAGTGTCACGGTCAGCCCTTGCCGTTGGGCTTCGTCCATCCGGTCGTCGGCATAGTCTGCCGACCAGAGTCGCACCGAGTTTGCTCCTGCGGCTTTAAGCTGGTCATAGTGCTCTAGGCCAGCTCCTCCTTTTATAAAGTATGGTTTGCCATTCCGTTGCAATTGGTAGCCACTCCCCACACGTACTACTCTGACAGGTACAACACCAGCGGGTAGTTGCGTGGTAGCAGGTTTTTCGTGCTTGGTGGAACACGCCCCTACCAGGAGACAAACCTGACTACCGATAAAGCTTGCTACTACCCACCGCCGAAGGTTTTTCAGCAGCTTACTTGAAATTAAACCCATTGGGAAATGCGAAACTTGATGGTCTGTGGGATGTATGCTAAGCTGACTTATTAATAAAGTATAATTTTAAATAAATATTATCAAATAATAGAACTTTCCGTACATAAGGCTCCTTATAGCTGGCGGAATAAAACATAGTATGCATAGATTCAGTGAAAAGACAGTAAATCATCCACTGGCTCTTAGACGGCAACGCACGATTAACAGCAGAGGTAAAGAAAAAGAAGCGACTATATGCAGCAAGCAAGCTGATGGTGTCACCCATATGCGGCACTTAGTAGGCCTAGGCCTAGTGAGCTTGGTTTATTTTGTTGTCTGGTTTGCTACATCAAAGCCGATTGGCTACGCACCTCTCTTCTGGTTGCTCACTTTCTCACTGGGGTTCAAGATTCTGCGCATGTTGCACGAGTGGTATCACTACGTCAACGTTACGGAGCCCTTACCACCGGTAGCACAAGTGCCCCAGTTTACGGTAGATATTCTCACGACTTTCTGCCCCGGAGAGCCGCATGCCATGGTAGTGCAAACGCTAGAGGCCATGCAGGCAGTTACCTATCCGCACACCAGCTACCTCTGCGACGAGGGTAACGACCCATATCTCCGTGCAGTATGTGAGCGACTAGGCGTTGTGCACGTTACCCGCGAAATCAAAGTAAACGCCAAGGCTGGCAACATCAACCATGCCTTAGAGCAAGCTACGGGAGATTTATGCGTGGTTCTTGACCCTGACCACGTGCCTACGCCCGATTTTCTGGATCATGTTGTTCCTTATTTTGCTGATGCCAGCGTAGGCTATGTGCAGGTGGTACAGGCCTACGGCAATCAGCAGGAAAGCCTCGTAGCACGAGGAGCCGCTGAGCAGACGTATCATTTCTACGGCCCCCTCATGATGGGCATGAATAGCTATAACACGGCACAGGCTATTGGGGCAAACTGCACATTCCGTCGGGCAGCGCTGGACTCAATTGGTGGACATGCGGCAGGCTTAACAGAGGATATGCATACGGCAATGCGGCTGCACGCTGCGGGATGGCAGTCAGTATACGTGCCACGCATCCTGAGTCGGGGCTTGGTGCCCTCCACTCTCGGCGCCTTCTATTCGCAGCAGCTCAAGTGGGCCCGAGGTGCTTTTGAGCTACTATTTGAAGTGTATCCCCGGCTCTTTACACAATTCTCCTGGCGTCAGCGGTTACACTACGCCATTTTGCCCTTGTACTTTCTTTCAGGCCTAATCACCCTTATTGATTTGGCCGTGCCTATCTATTCACTCGCCTTCTCAGTTTACCCTTGGCACATCTCGCTACCCGCGTTTGTGCTGCACCTAACTCCGCTTTTGGGTATCGGGCTACTAATTCGCTACAAGGCGCAAAGCTGGTTGCGTGACCCTTCGGAAAGAGGCTTACACCTAGCGGGCGGCATACTCCGGGTTGGGACGTGGTGGGTGTATCTATTAGGCCTAGTGTATACGTTTTTGCGCGTACGCGTACCCTACATTCCAACTCCCAAGGAAGGCAATTATCGGAATGAATTTCGGATTTGCTTGCCCAACATATTGGTAATAGTAGCTTGTGCTGTAGCAGTTAAGTACGCTGGCTATGTTGACTGGAGCCCGTACTCCCGGTTAATGGCGTTTCTGGCAACCTGCAACGCGGGTATTCTGATGGCTGCCGTTGTTATGGGTCAGCACGTCTGGGCTCGTAACCTGATGCAAGACATGGGTTCTGAATTTATGATAGCCATACTTAGCCCCATGGTGAGAGTAGTGCGAACCATGAATGCGCGCATTCAATCAGTTGCCGCTTTTGTGGCTGCAGGAAGTGTTGCCCTGGTTGCTTTTACTGATGTGGCAATGCATGTGCACGCTGAATCAATATATCCTGAGGTATACACTTGGCTGCTTAATGGCGGCGACAAGCTTCGCGTAGGCACTCAATTTACTACTTTACCGGAAAAGTTGCCGGTGCAGTTTACGGCTGGCTCGGATAGCAAACTACTGGCCTACGTAAGTTCCGAGGAAGCGCCGGATGTTGCAGCCCTGAATGTGACCAAGGAGGTGCCTACAGCAACTATTATGGCATTGCAGAAGCAAGGCACAGCTCCGTTGCTTACTTGGCAGGCAGGCACTTCTGCAGCCAGCTGGCGCGCTATGGCAGTAGCCTTACAGCACATAGACAAGCCCGTGCTGTTGCGGCCACTCATACAAGCTTCGTCGCCGGAAGCATACCGAATATCCTGGCAAGCAATAACGCAGGAGTTCAAGGCAGCAAAAGCTACTAAAGTATTGTGGGTCTGGACCCCACCCACGACTGCATCAGTTCAGGCGTATTTCCCGGGCAAAGCCCTTGTAAACTGGGTGGCGGTGCCTTGTTCTGTAGAAGCGGGTTCTGCCAAAGATGCAGGTACTGCATATGAAACCTACCGCCACCAGTTTGCTACTTCTATGGCCTTACACGATAAACCCATTATGCTGCTGTTGCAGGATGTGGTACCAGAGAATAAGCAGGTAGTACAGCGCGTGGCGCAGCGTTACCCCGAAGTCAAAGCCATATTGTTTCCGGCTCCAACACGTGAAGACATGGCACCGCTGCTCACAAACACGAAAAAGAGTCTTCTGCTATCGGCTTTTACGAAGTAAGTGCGAGGCATTGGCTAAACAAAAGAGCCTGTCACTAGTGCGGCAGGTTCTTTTTGGTTCTCATATATAGTAGGCCACTTACATGTCTGTTTCAGTAGGCACGACTTGCTAGAAAAATATAGAAACCATTATATAGAATATGAGTATTTATTACGAACTGAAAAAAGATATTAATACGGTAGCATTTTCCGTACCAGTTGTTGATTTTTAGGCACTTCGAACCCGTTTGCATCTCTAGGCCGGCCACCACGCTAAATCACTATTCTTCGTGGGCAAGTCATGTACCCTGCGCGTTTATGCTGAAGCTGATGGCCCCATTGTGGCACTCATCTTAGTGGCGCATTCGCGCACCGGAACGGACCTCTCGGAGATAGAATTACCTTACCTTCTCTGGCAGTCAATGGGCACTAGGGCGGCCGCGGCTATGGTAGCGCGGTTCTACCGCTGGAACCACCCTGAAATAGTGCGCCAACTCGGCAAAGTAGCCGTTCAGCGCAGCATTACTTCACTTCTGCAGCTACACCAGCGTCAATCTCGCAGCCACCTTCCCTAGGCCTCTGCATTGGTTTTCCCCGCCGCGCTCAGCTCTAACCCCAGCGCTGAGTTGCAGAGCCTGCAAAGCAAATTCAGCAGTTTACTCTGGCAAAACCCGTATTTATCCGTAGGCACTTTTTCGCTAAGCAACGTTTAACCACCCATCAGTACCTGCTGCATTGCGTGCGCATCTGATGTGTCCGTTCTTCGTCTGCTTACCTATTGAAAACAATGCTTACCCTGGCCCCAACCGCAACTCTGCACCTGTACCTCGTTCCTACGGGCTGCCGCCTCAATTTTCCAACTCCAATGGGGCAATTTGCCTACGTGTATCGGCGAAGCCGTAACCAAGCGTGGCAGTGCATTGCACGTAATGCCTGCAGTCCTTTCCTCGACCGTACTGCTAACCTCTCAGGCACTACGCATGAGTATAAGGTACAGTACTTAGATGGGGCAGGCACCATTCTACAGTCGACCCCAATTGTGTGGGCTGCCCCCGCAGGGCTTCCGGCTAGTCCCAGCTGGATCAGTTTGCGCTAGACCACCAGCACCTTATCATACGCGCAGCTTGCTCTCTGTAGGCCAGTGATTATGCCCATCGCCACCTGCGCAACAGTGAGAAGTTAACTGACACTGCCCCTAACTGAACAAGTGCAGACTTGAGCGGTTAGTTGCGTAGCGTTACCTTTCCCTAAACTTTATGTGGCTGTTATTGCTTCTCTTCAAGCACCCTCCCACTTTGGGTGCTGATCTGTTTGCATGCCTACGTACCCTATTTTAATTGTTGGAGCCGGCGCTGCTGGTTTAATGGCTGCCCGTACTCTCACCCAAGCGGGCCAGCACGTAATCGTCCTCGAAGCCCGCAACCGACCGGGAGGCCGCATTCACACCTTTACTGCAGCCGGATTCACTGGTCCTACTGAAAGTGGAGCTGAGTTTCTGCACGGTGATGTGGCCCTTTCCCAAGCTCTTCTGCGAGAAGCTGGCATCCGCACGCATGATCCTGAGGGCAGCAATTATGAAGTTGCGGGGGGCAGCGCTCAGGTGGCGGAAGGATTCTTCGTGGAGGATATGCCCTTGCTTCTGGAAAAGCTGTATGCGCTGGAGCATGATGTGCCCTTGGCTGAGTTCTTGGCGCAACAGTTCCCCGACGAGCAGCACCAGAAGCTGCGCGACACGGTCACGCGCTTTGCGGAGGGGTACGATGCTGCCGATGCCCGCCGGGCCAGCGCCTTTGCGCTACGTGAGGAATGGTCGGGCAACGGGGCCGAAGACTCGCCCCGACCCGAGGGCGGCTATGGCCAGTTGATAGAGTGGTTGGTGCAGGAAATAAAAGCGGCGGGTGGTGAGCTACATTACTCCACCACCGTGCAAGAAGTGCGCTGGCAAGCTGGTTATGTAGAAGTGCGCTGCCAGGGCGGGCGTAGCTTTCAAGCTGCTCAGGCTATGCTCACGCTGCCGCTAGGTGTATTACAGGCCGAAGAAGGAACGCCGGGTTACGTACGCTTCACGCCAGAGTTACCCGCTTACCGGGCTGCCGCCACGGCGCTGGGCGTGGGGCCCGTCGTTAAATTCCTGCTCGAGTTTCAAGACGCATTCTGGCAAGCACCATCCGCCGAGGTAGGCCAGCCCATGCCCGAAATGGGGTTTCTATTCTCCGATGCGGCCGTACCCACGTGGTGGAGTCAGCTGCCCGCCACCCGCCCCTTGCTCACTGGCTGGGTAGCGGGCCCGGCAGCCGCAGCCCTGCGCGAAACCTCTGATGCCGACTTACTCACATTGGCGCTTGACAGCCTAGCGTACTTGTTTGGCTCTACAACTGAGTTCTTGCGTCAGCAGCTACGCGCCCACCGCATAGTGAACTGGGGCGCCGACCCATTTGCGCGAGGAGCCTATACCTACGCCACCGTTGGGGCCGCCGCAGCTCATCAAGTTCTCAACCAGTCAGTAGAGGACACGCTCTTTTTTGCGGGTGAAGGGGTGTACGAAGGGGCCCACATTGGCACAGTAGAAGCCGCGCTGGTAAGTGGTGAAACCGCGGCCAAGAAGCTGCTAGGCCAGTAGCTCGCCACCCAACCACGCGTTTCCCCATGTCGTTTGATCTGCTGGTCATCTCCCCTCCTGCGCATCTAGAAGCCGAGCAACAACTGCTGCTGCGGCTCTTCGAAGCTGGTTTGCAAACCTACCACGTCCGCAAACCGGGCTGGTCGGAGTCGGAGCTAATAGCATACTTGGAGCAGATTCCGGCTCTCTACCATGACCGGTTGGTAGTACACTCACACTACACACTGGCCCTGCAGTTTCCACTCAAAGGCATACATCTGACCGAGCGCAGCCGGCGCGCCTCTACTACACCGGCCCTGCTGCGCCAGTTGCCGGGCCGGAGCATTTCCGCCTCGCTCCACACTCTACATGACGTTTTAAGTCACCGTTGGCCTTACCATTACGTGTTTCTCAGCCCAATTTTTCCGAGCATCAGCAAGCCGGGCTATCAGGCCGACTTCAAGCCCGAAGCCCTGGAACACGCGCTAGGCCACTTGCGTGGCCGTAGAGGTTACATCCCGAAAGTTGTGGCGCTGGGCGGCGTCACCCCCACCAACTTGCCTTGGGTGCAACAGGCTGGTTTTGCGGGGGCAGCCGTGCTGGGCGGCATCTGGCAGGACCCCGATCCGGTGGCCGCTTTTCAGGAGTTGCAAGCAGCCATACTTGGCAGCTAGGGTACTGGCGTTGCCAACGCCTGGTCCCAATCTTTCCAGACGGGCTCGTACCCTTGGCGCCGGATCATGGCCGCAATTTCGGCGGGGCTGCGCTCGTCGCTGATTTCAAATTGCTCCAATGATTCTGGCTCTACCACGTAACCGCCAGGGTTAGTTTTGGAGCCCGCACTAATGGACGTGATACCGAGCTTAATAATATGGTCGCGGAAGGTGGGCGTTTCGCGGGTCGAAATCGACAATTCCACCTCTTCATTCAACAGCCGATACGCGCAAATCAGCTGCACCAACTCCCTATCTGACATTTCTACCTTGGGCTGCAACAGGCCTTCCGCCGGCCTCAGCCGCGGGAAGGATAAGCTGTAGCGGGTTTGCCAATAAGTGCGCTCCAGGTAGGCCAGGTGCAGCGCTGTGAAAAAGCTATCCGTGCGCCAATCTTCTAGGCCAAACAACACGCCCAGCCCCATCTTATGAATGCCCGCCTGGCCTAGCCGGTCGGGCGTATCGAGGCGGTAGTAGAAGTTCGATTTCTTGCCCTTTGGATGGTGCTTTTTGTAGTCTTCCTGATGGTAGGTTTCCTGATACACCAGCACTGTGTGTAGGCCATCGGGGATGAGCCGCTCATAGTCTTCGCGGTCCAGGGGCTGCACCTCCATAGAGATATGCGCGAAGTGAGGCCGCAACGTCTGGATGGCTTTCTGCAGGTAGTCAACGCCCACGGTTTGGTTGGCTTCGCCGGTTACCAACAACACATGCTCGTAGCCCCACTCCTTCAGCACGGTCGCCTCTTGCAGCATTTCCACGCTGCTGAGCGTGCGCCGCCGGATCTTGTTATCGAGGCTGAAGCCACAATACGTGCAGATATTCTGGCACTCATTGCTCAGGTACAACGGCACATACAGCTGCACCGTGTTGCCGAAACGCTTGCGGGTGAGTTGATTGCTCAACCGAGCCATCTGCTCCAGGTACGGAGCAGCGGCTGGCGAAATCAGCGCCTTGAAATCTTCCAGTGTACATTTCGGCGCCGCCAACGCCCGCTCTACATCAGCGGCAGTTTTGGCGTAGATACTTGCCTTGACGTCGTCCCAGCGGTGAGCATCGAAGATGGGGCGGAAGGACATGATTTAGTTATTATTGTCAGTTGCCATTGAAAGGTGTCAGTTGTATTAACAACCCACTGTGGGCAACTAATCCAGGAAAGATGTGAGGGGTGAGCTGGCCTCGGCGTGGGCTCTGGGAGCGGCCAGCCGAGCCTCGTAGGCCAGTCGGCCAGCTTCTACAGCTAAGCGGAAGGCATGCGCCATCTGCACGGGTTGGCCGGCCACAGCAATGGCGGTATTTACTAGCACCGCATCGGCTCCTAGCTCCATAGCAGCGGCGGCGTGCGAGGGCGCCCCGATGCCAGCATCTACTACCACCGGCACCCGGCTCTGGTCGATAATAATTTCCAGAAACTCCCGGGTTAGCAGGCCTTTATTAGAGCCGATGGGCGAACCGAGCGGCATCACGGCGGCCACCCCCACTTCTTCCAGACGCTTGCACAGCACGGGGTCGGCATGAATGTAGGGTAGCACCACAAAACCCAGCTTTACCAGTTCCTCGGCGGCTTTCAGGGTCTCTACCGGGTCGGGCAGCAAGTATTTGGGGTCGGGGTGAATCTCAAGCTTGAGCCAGTTGGTTTCCAAGGCCTCACGAGCCAGCTGCGCCGCAAATACTGCTTCTTTGGCCGTGCGGACGCCGGAAGTGTTGGGCAGCAGCTGAAATTGGGGGTGACTGAGGTGGCCTAGCAGGTCGTCGTGGGCATCGGTCACGTCGACCCGCTTCAAGGCCACGGTTACCAGCTCCGAGCCGGAGACCAGCAAGGCTTCTTCCATGAGCGGCGCCGAGCTGAACTTGCCGGTGCCAGTAAACAGGCGCGACGAAAATGTACGCCCGGCAATTACGAGGGGTTGCATGGTCATGAGGAAGTAGGAAGTAGCGTGGGCAAACGCTCCAGAAAAGCCATAGCCGTAGTTGCGGGGTCGGGCGAGGCGGATATAGCCCCCGATACGGCTACGCCATGTAGGCCAGTGCTCAGCAGCGGAGTAACATCTACCAGGGTAATGCCGCCAATACCAATGACAGGCGTCGTGATTCCAGCGGCCCGGCACTGAGTAAGCAGAGCGTCATAGCCGTCTAGACCCAGAATTGGGCTAAGCTTTTCCTTGGTGGTAGTGAAGCGGAACGGCCCTAGGCCTATGTAGTCTACGCCAGCCGCCACCAGTCGCTCAATGTCAGCAAACGTGTTGGCGGTGCCACCGATGATAAAGTCGGGCCCGAGAATGGCGCGGGCTTCCGTCGGCGACAAGTCTTCTTTACCGAGGTGCACGCCATCGGCCCCAATTTCCAGGGCCAGCTGCGGCTTGTCGTTGATGATGAGGGTAGCGCCGTAGCGCTGGCACACCTGCTGGGTAGCCAGCGCCCGTTGCTTCCACTCGGCGTAGGCCAGGTTTTTCACGCGCAGCTGCACCCATTGCACGCCCCCGGCGCAAGCCTGCTCCGCCTGCTCTGCCGAGGTGGTGATAAACTGTAGGTTACTAATCTGTTTCATTTGATGAGTTCAAAAATGATAGCCAAGTAGGCTAGGGTTGCTGGCCAACACCCGCGTGGTATACTCCTTCCCCAGCCGGCAAGCTTCTATCAGCGGCTGCCCTTTCGCCAACTCCGCCGTAATAGCCGCCGACAACACGCAGCCGCTCCCGTGCTTCTCCCCGTTCGGCAGGCGCGGGGCCGTGAAGGAGTGCTGCTGCCCGTTCAGGAATAAAACGTCCGTGGACTGTGCCCCCTCCTGGTGCCCTCCTTTCAGCAGCACCGGACAAAAGGCACTGACCGCCGCCGCTGCTTCCTCGGCGGAAGTGCTAGGCCACAGGCGCAGCATCTCGGGTTGGTTAGGCGTGAGCAAGGCTAAGCCAGTGCACACCTCGCGCGCCAGTTCCCGCGGCGGCCCGGCATGAAAGTCGAAACCGGAGCTGGCTTGCAGCACCGGGTCCCAGACCACCTGTACCCGCGGGTTTTGCTCCCGCAGCCAACTCAAGAGTTGCGGCAGTTGGGTTAGGCTTTCTATAAGGCCAATTTTCACATGACCGATAGCAAACCGAGTAAACAGCAGCCGCGCCTGCGCCTGCACTTCCGCCTGCGCCACCCAACTTACCCGCTCAAACTGCACATCGTTCTGCACCGTCAGAGCCGTGCACACGCCCAGGCCATAGACGCCGAGCGCCTCCATGGTCTTGCTATCGGCCAGCAAGCCGGCCCCTCCACTAGGGTCGAAACCGGCTATACTCAGGGCGTAAGGGCGAGGCGGCTGTGACATTTGAAACTTATTTGACCGTCATGCTGAGCTTGCCAAAGCATCTCTACCTCTGGCTAACTACTGACCTAGGCCTATTGCAACGAAGCGTAAGAGAGATGCTTCGCCAAGCTCAGCATGACGTTCTTCTTGGTTTGGTTACAGGTAAATCTCGCTGCCCTTTTCCACGAACTCCCGCGCCTTTTCGGCTAGGCCGTGTGTCAGGGCCTCATCGGGCTGCACGTCCTGCTTGGCGGCAAAGTCGCGGACTTCTTGCGTGATTTTCATTGAGCAGAAGTGTGGGCCGCACATGGAGCAAAAGTGAGCCACCTTGGCTCCTTCAGCGGGCAGCGTTTCGTCGTGGTACTCGCGGGCCGTGTCGGGGTCGAGCGACAGGTTGAACTGGTCTTCCCACCGGAACTCGAAGCGGGCTTTGCTCAGGGCATTGTCGCGGTACTGGGCTCCGGGGTGGCCCTTGGCAAGGTCAGCGGCGTGGGCGGCAATCTTGTAGGCAATAACGCCGTCTTTCACGTCCTGCTTGTTGGGCAGGCCTAGGTGTTCTTTCGGGGTAACGTAGCAAAGCATGGCCGTACCAAACCAGCCAATCATGGCCGCGCCAATAGCGGAGGTGATATGGTCGTAGCCTGGGGCAATGTCGGTAGTCAGTGGCCCCAGCGTGTAGAAGGGCGCTTCGTGGCACTCCTTCAACTGCTTGTCCATGTTCTGCTTGATCAGGTGCATGGGCACGTGGCCGGGGCCCTCAATCATTACCTGCACATCGTGCGCCCAGGCAATTTTCGTGAGCTCGCCCAGCGTTTCCAGCTCGGCAAACTGGGCTTCGTCGTTGGCATCGGCAATAGAGCCAGGGCGTAGGCCATCCCCTAGCGAGAAAGCCACGTCGTAGTCCTTCATGATCTGGCAGATTTCCTCGAAGTGGGTGTAGAGGAAGTTCTCCTTATGATGCGCCAGGCACCATTTCGCCATGATAGAGCCGCCCCGCGATACAATGCCCGTCACGCGCTTAGCCGTGAGCGGAATGTAGGGCAACCGCACGCCAGCGTGAATTGTGAAGTAGTCTACGCCCTGCTCAGCCTGCTCGATGAGCGTATCTCGGAACAGCTCCCAGGTCAGGTCTTCGGCCTTGCCATTCACTTTCTCCAGAGCCTGATAAATGGGCACGGTGCCCACGGGTACCGGGCAGTTGCGGATAATCCATTCCCGTGTCTCGTGAATATTCTTGCCCGTGCTCAGGTCCATTAGCGTGTCGCCCCCCCAACGGCAGCTCCACACGGCCTTATCTACCTCCTCCTCAATGCTCGACGTCACAGCCGAGTTACCAATGTTGGTGTTGATCTTCACCAGGAAGTTCCGCCCAATAATCATGGGCTCACTTTCCGGGTGGTTGATGTTGGAAGGAATAACAGCCCTGCCGGCTGCTACTTCCTCCCGCACAAACTCCGGTGTGATGTGGCCCTGTGGCGTATTGGCCCCGAAGCTGTGCCCCTGGTGCTGCACTTTCAGCGCATCATCGGCCGCCAGAGCATCAATCCGCTGGTTTTCCCGGATGGCAATGTATTCCATTTCCGGCGTGATAATGCCCTGCTTGGCGTAGTGCAGCTGACTAACGTTTCGGCCTTCTTTGGCCCGGTAAGGCCGCCGGATGTGCTCAAAGCGCAGGTGATCCAACGAGGCATCGGCGGCCCGCTGCCGTCCATATTCTGACGTGGTGCCAGGCAATTCTTCCACGTCGCCGCGCTCCAGAATCCAGGGCTCCCGCAGGCGGGGTAAGCCTTTCTTCAGGTCAATTTGAATGTTGGGGTCGGTGTAGGGGCCGCTGGTGTCGTAGACCGTTACGGGTGGGTTTCGCTCAGTGGGGTTCGTGAAATCGAACTTGCGCTGGGTGTCGCTGAGGGTGATTTCGCGCATGGCCACCTGAATATTGTGCAGCTGGCCGGGCACATAAATCTTGCGTGAGCCGGTTAGGGGCGCACGTTCCACCAACGTTTGCTGGGGGGCATGGTCTTTTTTCATCAGAAAAAATGTGGGATGAGTGTGACAGCGGCCACTTGGCCTGTCGTTTGGGCGTAGCAAGCCATCTGGCTTGGCTCTAGTCTTCAGTAACCGTCCTGCCGACTTTCTAGAGGACTGTTATCCGCCTTGCGTAGCTCGGATAATCGTGACGCGGTCGTTGGATTGCAGGGCATAGCTGGCCCATTCGGGCTGGGCCACCACCGTATCGTTCACGGCCACGGCTAGGCCACGCTTGCCGGCCAGTTGCAGGTCGGTCATTACCTCCGCCACGGTGCGCACTTCCGCGGCCTCCTGCGGCATATTGTTGACATAGTAGATCATTCAACTATCCGTTAGTTGACAGAAAATCAGACTATAAACAATAGGCAGCGAGGCCCACGACCACACCTGTGGCCGCAATGCACTCTGGTACTTTTCCCTTCGCAGGTATCAGCCTGATCAGGTTCAAAGGGTATCATCTCAGTCCTGGCTAGCAGGACACCCCTAAAGTTTACGGCGCTAACATAGGCGGTCATTCGACAACCGCCAAATAAATAATTCCGGCTTGCGAGAGACTAACTTATCCAACCACCCCGAAAAACAACCTAGCACAATCTGTCTGCGAAGCTTCTAGGCCACTATTTAACCGCATAACTCAAACATTAAAAGCCCCGCCTTCATGTAAGGTGGGGCTTTTTTTGCCTGTTGTTCTACTGGCCTAGCGCCAACAGCTTGTGCGGTAACTTCCTGTTTGGCATCCATCTTAGGCTTAGGAACCTGAGCTCTCAGCCTAGGCCACAAAAAAGGGCGGGGAAGCTACGGCCGCCAAACCTGCTCCCCCACCCATGCTGCTCTAGGCAGCTATTTTCGGCTTACAACAGGCCTACGCCGGTGCCAGCCAATTTTTCGCGCACTGCTTCGGGCCAGATGCTTACTTGCACTTCGCCAATGTGCCCCTTGCGCAACATGAACATGCACACCCGGCTCTGCCCGATACCGCCACCGATGCTCTGAGGCAGCTCATCCTTCAGCAGGCGCGAGTGGAACGACAGCTCCTGCCGATCCTCGCAGCCACGTAAAGCCAGCTGGCGCACTAAGGCGTGCTTATCAACCCGAATACCCATCGAGGAAACCTCAAATGAGGTTTGCAGCACTGGGTGCCAGAGCAGGATGTCGCCGTTCAGACCGCGGTAGCCAGCCGCCGTTTCGGTGCTCCAGTCGTCGTAGTCGGGGGCACGACCATCATGGGGCTCGCCGTGGCTCAGCTCTCCTCCAATGCCCATCAGGAATACAGCGCCGTACTGTTTCACTGCCTCGTGCTCCCGCTCCTTAGGCGTGAGCGTGGGGTACTGCTTGAGTAGGTCCTCAGCGTGCAGGAACGTGATGCGCTCCGGCAACACGGGTGTAATCTCTGGATACTCGGCAGCAATGCGAGCCTCCGTGGTGCGTAGGGCCTGGTAAATGCGCTCCACTGTGGCTTGCAGAAACTCTACGGTGCGCTGCTCCGGCTGTATGTGCTTTTCCCAGTCCCACTGATCTACGTAGATAGAATGAATGGGCGAGTAATCTTCATCGGGGCGCAGGGCGCGCATATCGGTCAGTAAGCCGCGGCCGGCTTCAATACCCAGTTCTTGCAGGCGTACCCGCTTCCACTTTGCCAGAGAATGTACCACCACTGCGCGGCGCTCACCCAGGGCCTTGATCGGGAAGCCAACCGGGCGCTCAATACCGTTCAGGTCGTCGTTGATGCCGGTACCGTCAAGCACGGCAATCGGCGACGACACTTTGCTGAGTTGCAATTGCGAAGACAATTCCTTAGCGAATGTCTCTTTCACAAAGCTGATGGCTTCCTCGGTTTTCAATAATTCCTGCGCAGTCATGGCAATTATTTTTTATGGTTTTTTGCAAAAAATGTTTTTCAAAAAGGCACACGAATTCCACTCTCCCCGATGGGAGCTTTTTAGAAATTCGATACGTATTTGTGCGCGGCAAAACTTATGTTGTTCTGGCAACGCATGAGGTTATCCAGAGCAGTAGGCACAAAAAAAGCCTTCCATGGGTGGAAGGCTTAAAAAGAAAATCAATTACTGATTTTTCATTTCTCCAAAGGAGCAATAGCCTTCCAGTCTCGAATAAAATTATTATTCGAGTTATTATTCTGAAGATTATTGCGGAAATGACGCATTCGTGAAGTGTTATTTTCGTCGGATGTATGCAAGTATAAACGGAGCTGATTATTTATCCTAATTTATTTTCAAAATATTTTTTATTGACACAACATGCTTTACGTATAAATCAGCCTCTAGGCCACCAGGAGGCTACAGTTTTCGCTCTCAGCCTTATTTAGCAGCTTGCACCTGCAAGCATCAAGGCTCCTGCTACTCTTCTGCTGGTTCACCTCCGGTCAGGGAGTCCCGCACCTCCCGCACGGCCCCAGCCACGGCGGTGGGCACCACTACATCAGGCTGCAACAAGCGCAGCAACCGTTGGTATTTGGCCCGGCCTTCCGCCAACATGTGCGGGGGCACTTCAAACACAAACAACTCGAAGGGCTCTACCTTTTGCACGCCCACTAGCAGGAAGCGGTCGGCGTGCAGTGCATCAGAGTAAAAAGCAGCCTGCCGGTCGTAGTCATAGCCGCTGCACTGGGCCACAAAGTGACTGTAGTCGCGGGCCAAGGTAGTCTTGAAGTCGATGATGGTATACGGTTCGCCCGGCCGGTCGATAACTAGGTCGGCCCGGAGTTTACAGAGCGTACCCGTTACTGGCTCGGTGAAGATGCAGCTTGGCTCCGGAGTCCCTACTTCCAGCAAGTGATTTACTTCTGCATTCAGCTTTACCCCATCTACCATCCACCAGATCAGGGTGTCGTTGATGCCAGGCAAGCCGGGCTCGTACAGCTCGGGCTCAAGAAGCGCCGTATGGAAGGCTGTACCCAGGCCTAGCGCCCCCGAGGTAGATGTAACCGGACGGGGTGGCCGCCCATATAAGGCATCCCGCAGTCGGGAAAGATCTGAGTTGGCAATAGCGGGCAAGGCCCGGTAATCGTCGTATGGAATGCGCAGCAGATCAGGCCGCGGCGTGGCAGTAGCAGGAGAATCAATCACGAAACTAGAACAGCAGAGCCCACAAAAAGGCTCCGAAAAACAAGAAAGGCAGGCTTTGAATTAGGAGTATACGGATTTTCTGGGGAAGCACCGCACAAGGCATCCATACTGCTTCTCTACCCGTCGCAAGAACTGGCCTAACAAGCTCCGTTAACTGCAGCTACCCATTCTTTCTACTGCCAGCTGCCACCACAGTGCTACACTACGTTGCTACTGCGGTATCACTACTGGTGCTATTGTCTAGGCCACTTGCCTTGCCCAAGTAACTGCCTTGGTTTTTACCACGCAAAAGCCCCCACTCTGTCCTCCTATGTATCGGAGTCCGGAGTGGGGGCTCTTGTTGGAGCGCTGAAGCGCGAGCAGGATTACTTAGCTACCACAATGCGCTGGTTAAGCACTTCGTTTTCAGTGGTCAGACGCAAAATATAGGTTCCCGTTGGCAGGCTTGAAGCCTTAAGGAGTGCCTGGCGGCTTGCGCCAGCTGCCATTGCCCCAGCGTACACCTGCTGCAAGCGACGACCCTGCATGTCGAAGATTTCAACGGTAGCATTGCCTGCTTTCGCCAGGGTGAACTCGATGACACTCTCATTGGTCACTGGCATCGGATACGCTACCAGCTCGGTTTTAGCGGCACCCATGCTTACCTTCTGCTCGGGGCTGCTGGTTACAGTAGCGTTGGCTGCACTTGTGGTTGAAAGCGCCGCACCCGGATCGAAAGGCGACAGGTAGCGACCGGGAATTGGGCCTTCCATTGCACCGCTGGGCAGCTGCCATGCTACCGATACATAGTCGTCGCCAACCTGCTCTTTGTGCAGGGCTTCCACATAATACCGGCGGCCCGCTACTAACGCTATCGGAGCCGACTGCTGCGAGGCATACTTATTCCATACTCGCCAGCCTGTGCTGCTGCCTGAGCTAGCAATGCGCTTCTTGTTGGCTGGGTTGTCATCCGAGCTAACATATAGTTCGGTAGCCTCATCACCCGCAATCCAGAAGATGTAGTTTCCAGTCTGCGGAGCGCAGATGTAGCCACGAATACGGGCGCCGTAGTTGTTACCGATGTTGCGGCCACTCTCGAAGATGGTGAGCTGGCTGGTGCTCGACGGCGCGTTCTGCACTGGGATGTTGCTGATATTTTTGCCGTTCACGTTATTCCACTGCTCCCGCTGAATCGTACCCGTAGCAGAGCAAATGGAGGGTACCGGTGTAGGCTCAGGCGTCGGAGTCGGGGTTGGCGTGGGAGTAGGCGTTGGAGTCGGGGCCGGCGCGGTGGTGCCGGCAGCAACTACAAACATCGGCGTTTCGGTTACCTGCAACGTCAGCTGGCCATTTTGCAGGGTCACACGCTGGGGCGTCATCGACTGGGCACCGCTGGTTGGGCGGTATACATCGGCATAGGTAGCTGTTCCCAAGTTGAGGGTATACTGCGCCGTCCGGCCTTTCTCATCGGGCACTACTAAGGCGTAGGCAGAGTTGCCATTGAGCTCATAGCGGTCCACAATCGGATCGGCATTCAGGGTTTGCTTGAACACGTACTCCCCCAGAAGCTGGTTGGTCTGGCTGAGGTACTGCGTAGCCAAGCGAGGAGTACGGTCAGCGTTAGTCAAACCCATCGTCGCAAATTGCTGGGAGCTGCCGGGGTTATCGTCGTAGAGCTGATAGAAGAAGTTGCGCTCAATACCCAATCGAGCATACATCAGGGAAGTACGTAGGGTCCAGTCGGCCTGAGTTTCTACAACAGAGCGGTTACCGATGGCAATGGCTTTCAGTGGGCTGCCTTGGTTGGTATCGAAGCCCGTTTCGGTTACCCACACGGGCATGCTGCCAGCATAGTCACGGGCCATTTGCATGAAGCTCTGGCCAATTATGGCAGCGCCCGAAATTTCGGGAGCCTGACCACGAGTTGAGGTGCCCGTCTGCGAGCAATTATCGTTGTTGGAGTACACATGGTAGTTAATCACGTCCCAGCAAAGGTTCACGCTACCATCGGCCTTATAGCCACGGTTCTGCTTGCACCACTCAATCATGCCCTTCACGTAGTTGGGGTCGGGAGCGGCTAGGCCAGCCATTACCACTTGCATGTTGGGGTCGGCATTCTTCACCCCTACGCCGGGGCCCATGGTGTTCTTATGGCCATCGTAGTAGGCCGAGAGGTTAGCAGCATACTGGGCAGGGCTCTGGTAAGCTTTGGCACCTTTCCACCACTTGTCGCGCTCGTTGTCGCACTCCATGTACTGAATAAGGTTCAGACCAATTTTTACTGTGTTTACCCCATCACCCGTCCACCGCGGCGTGCTATTTACGCTCAGCAGGCTTGGGTTTACATTTGGATTGCTACCATAGCGAGCAGCAAACTGGAAGGCCAGTTTAGCTTGCTCGATATAAGAACTAGGTTTCCCGAAGTCGTTACCATACCGCACGGGCACGTTCTCACTGTCACGCTCCGACTCAGGCCACGAAGCCAGCAACCAGCTCGGCACCGTCTTGATGCACGCCAGTACTTCTACTCCCTCGGCCTTCAGGCGAGCATACATTTCGTCGTAGCCCCAGCCCCCGTTGTAGCTTGGGTTGAAGGTATAGCTTCCCTCCTTTGCTTCCAGACGCTCCCAGTCGAGATAATGGCGGATGCCATTAAACTTCTTCACGGCTGGCAAACGCGTGGCATCAACCTCCCACGGACGGTTTGGATCTTCCAGATCCCATTCAAAAGCGTTTACGGCAAACTGCTGCTTGAGCTTACGCTCGCGAGCAATGCCATTGGTGTGGGTTGGCAGCGGCGCCACCGTAGGCACTGGCTGCACAGTAATAGGCTGAACCACATTGGTAGCAGCCGTGAAAGAGCCGCTCGCCGCCTGTGATGCTGTTATAGTTGCCGTTCCAACGGCTACTACGCTTGCCATCCACTGGCCGGAGCTGTTCGAAACAGATACCACTCCTGGGTTACTAGATGTAAACGTAATAGGAGAACCGGTATTGTTACTGGTTGCCGAAAAGGCGAAAGGTGCCGCGCCGATAGTCTTTGTACCAAGAACCCCAAAGTTGATGACAGACTGCACCAAGGTAGGGTTAGTGGAAGTTGGCGTAATGCTGGCGGTAGCGGCGCCATACACTTGTACCTTTTGCGGGATGTTGTTTCCGATTTTGTGCACGATGATGGCATCAGCCGGAACCGCTGGGCTAACCGTAATATCTACCCATTGCAGATATTGCTCACCCGTGAATTTTCCCAACAACACCTTTTGACTTCCGTACAGGGCGTATATCGTCGCCGGATTATCCGAAAAAACGCCCTGATGATCATACAGCCGTATATGTGTAACGTTCGTCTGCTGAGCTAGCTTTAGCGTTACATCGATGTATTGCGAGTTAATGGGCATCCATACCTCCTGCACCAAACTACTCAGGTCGTCGTTCAGCCACGGAGAATAGTCTTGTCCAGTAAAAACACTCGGGCTAATTGTAGTTACCGAAACGCGAGAAGCTGTTTGCTGACCATAAGTAGTAACAGCCCAAAAGAAGCTTACCAAATAAGCAAGCAAAGAAATCGGCTTGGAAGAGTTTGCCATTAGTAACTGGTTAGGTGTTTGGACACGGAGTCGCGGCAGCTCCAGCTTGTGGGGTTGCGGACCGCTGATCCGAGCGTAGGTTGTGTGGATGGTGGTGGCTAGGCCTAGCAGAAAAATGCAATACCTTTTAAGTCAGTATGTTGCATACTGTAATAGCAGCGCGACTTAAGGCAACAGCCAGTAACTTGGCTTCTTACAATTCCGGCTAACCTTCTGTTAGTCAGACAGCTTTTAATGTTGGCTGCTTACCGAGCTATATACTCGGTCATCAATCTCAATCCCTCCCCTTTTTTCTGCCCCAGCTGAGGCGATGTAGAACTTTTTGCGCACTAAAGCTCTGCATCTTGAAGCGCAGTATTCTCAATATAGGGTGCCCTTACCTTGAAGAGGTAAGTAACCGCAAGCCATTACGACTCACCCCTATTCATTTTAATGAAATGAGGCAAAATTTGCATTATTTCATTACATGTAAGTCAACAGCTTGTTACCAACTATTGAACTTTTAATACAGACTGGTCTCTGCACAAAGATATATAAAAGTACTTAGCCAAGTACTGCACTGTTGAAAAATATTTAAAATAGCTTAATAACAGCCGTTTACAGTGTTTAAATACAGTAAATGAAACCTTTTTCTATCATTATTCCGCAAGAGACAAAGCCTAGATAATATGATTTTATTTATAATGTCTATACTTATTAATTTTTATTGATATTGAATTTAGAATATAGCTCTATGCAAACAGCTATCATTTATTGTGCATCAACGGTATATTCTTACTCAGCCTCGAAACGCCAAGACGCAGCGCTTTATCAGCAGATAATTGTTAATGAACATTCATGTATGTACTTATAACAGCGACTCACTTAAAATATTATTTATTTGATTATCAATCATTTACGTATATACTCAATCAAATATACTTGTAAAATGAGGGTGGCATCTTTTTATAATGCGGAGGAGGCTTGTGGGAAATATGCAAATTCTATATCCGCGCTTAGACCTTAACCTCCTGCACTGCAAGTGGAAAGATTCTTTTATAATTCTAATTGCTCTTTGGCTCTAGCCTTCGTTGACTACCTGCGTAAGTAATAGCTGCTACTACTCAAAATATATGACCCATCTTAGAGATGAGGCATAAGCTAGCCTTCACACACCATTCTGTCAGCAACACTTGCCAATCATACTAATACAAAAAGGCTACGGAATGTCCGCAGCCTTTTTGTATTAGTCTATTAATGTGAAACTTACAAGATCAGCCATTAGAGGCAAAGCCTGGATAAAGTGTCATGCCCCCATCGGCAAACAGCGTGATACCTGTAACATAATCTGACTCATCAGAGGCTAGCCATACTGCGGCTTTGCCTATGTCTTCCGGCTCACCAATTCGTCCGTATGGTATTAGGGTTAGAAGCTTTTCAGCCGCTTCAGGAGTATCCCAGGCCTCTTTGTTGATAGGAGTCTTGATAGCGCCGGGGCCTATGCTATTTACTCGAATTTTATGAGGAGCCAATTCCTGCGCAATACTCTTCATTAAGAGCATAATGCCTCCTTTGCTAGTGGCATAGTTTACGTGGCCTGCCCACGGAATCACCTCATGCACAGAGCTCATGCAAATGATTTTGCCAGTAGCTACTGAAATCTCAGGTTGCGGTCCGCGGCGAATAAATTCACGGGCAGCTTCCCGGGTACAGAGAAATTGTCCTGTCAGATTCACGGCTAACACCTTTTCCCACTGCTCCAAGGTCATGTCGAGGAAGGGAGCGTCTTCTTGAATGCCTGAATTGCTCACCAGAATGTGCAGCGTCCCAAATTGCTCCCGAATCTGAGAAAACATGCGCTGTACCTCCTCTTCTTGGCTTACATCGCACTTAATAGCTACTGCCTTGCCACCGGCTTTCTCTATAGTTTCTACTACCTCTTCGGCGCCTTCGGGGCTGTGAGAGTAGTTCACTGCTACAGTAGCTCCTTCTGCTGCCAAAGCGAGACAAACTCCCGCTCCAATACCAGAGCTACCGCCCGTAACGAGGGCTATTTGATTGCGAAGTCGTTGGGTTGAAGCAGATGCAGTCATAGTTCAGGGCAACATGAATGATTGCTCTTTAGACTTGCAGATAGACTTCTGGGTTACAAAAAGCCGACATAAATCTGTCAGATGCTGACCTAGTGGCCTAGAGTTCCCACCTTCACCACGCAGCCTGTTCATGTAGGCTAGTAGATTGCTGCTTGTGCCAGAGGAAATAAAAAACCCTCACTACGAGTTGCAGTGAGGGTTTTTAGTGATTCCGCTGGGATTCGAACCCAGGACCCATACATTAAAAGTGTATTGCTCTACCAGCTGAGCTACAGAATCATTTCCCTTTGTCCGGCGGTGTTCTCCGTGGAAGGGATGGCAAAAGTAGAAGGTCAAATCGGCTTCTGCAAGCCCTGCTGCACATTTTACGGAGGAGCCGCCCACTCAGCAGCGCATTTCAGACCTTAAAAAGCTCAAAAACAGAAAGTAGGGCAATGCGAAAAATTTGAAAAAATTTTCGCTTTAGTATTTCCGCTGCACACTACCGCTTCGCAAACCTCTCATGCGCTACTGTACGGATTCACACAATGGCCTTGTGCACACTACGCACTTTGCTTATATCCGACGCAGCCACGTGGCCGCTTCTTGCTCATTGCCGAAGATATGATAAACAAGCATGCCCTCTTGAGTTTCATTCATTACCAACTTCATCGATAAGCGCGCGAATACATCTTCGGGAAGCAGAACAGCGGCCAGCACTTTGTGGCTTACGGCTTGGGGACCAGTTAGCCACGTGTCCCGAATCCACAGCCGCTCCTCTTGCGTGAATTGCGCCATCTGCCGCTGATCGGTCAGCATCTTATACCAGGCGCGCCGCTGTAGCAACTGAGCCAACTGGGTGAGGAAAACCTGTAAATCTGGCAATGCGCGTTTGCCGGGTTTATATTGTACGTAGGCATACTTGTCAGCCTGTTCGTACAATTTCCCTACTGCATTCTCAAAGTACAGGGCACTCGTCAGGAAAGGCATGGAAACAACATTGAAATCAGGCCCAGCCACGTAACCTTCTACCGGACTTATATCCTAAGGTACTTACTCCCCCTCGCCAGTACAAGCCGAACAATACCCGTTGGCTGCCATATATACCGGTATTTCGCGAATGCTAGAGGCCTAGCTCCTGCTTTTCGATATTACAATATTAGCATAGTTTGACTTCCACAGCTTGCATGACGCTATATGCGAGGGAAACCACAGGAGTAGAAAATAAAAAAAGCCTCTAACGCATGTTAGAGGCTTTTGAAGTGATTCCGCTGGGATTCGAACCCAGGACCCATACATTAAAAGTGTATTGCTCTACCAGCTGAGCTACAGAATCGTTTTCTTTGCAATGGCGAACGTTTTTCGCTGATTGTGGCACAAAAGTAGTGGGCTACTCTATATACTCCAAACGTTTTGCAAAAAACACGCGCTATTTTTTTCTGCTTTTTGGCCTTTTTTTGGGTGATCTGCAGTCAATACATTCAGGCCCAACCGGTTAATCATGCCTTAAAAAAAGCAGATTCTTTGTTCGAGGCGGGCCAGGTAACCCCGGCATACAAGCAATACCGCTTGGTTCGGGAACAACAAGAGCAACAATCGACCCGACAGTTGTTGCGAATGGCCTACGTGCAGGAAAGTCTAGGCCATTACCCGGCCGCGCTGTATTACCTAAGTGTCGCACATGCCGGGTATCCACGGCATGACACGTGGCGAAAAATGGTGGCATTGGCACAAGCTAACCGCCTTACCGGCTACCCAGACACGTGGCGTCAGAGCCTAGCCATTACGTTTCAGCGGTATTACAACCGGCTTCTTCAGGTGCTCTTGGTTGTGGCAGTGGTGGCCGGCACGCTTCTGCTCGTGCGCCGGAAAACTGCCAACAGAGTATGGTGGTCGATGTATGGCGTGTACCTATTGGGGGTTACCGTTTTCCTTAATTTGCTCGCTCCGGCCCGGGTAGGGTTGGTTGCGCGGACCCACGCAGCGCTTATGGCAGGGCCTTCAGCAGGAGCAGCCTGGCTCACTACTGCCGCGGCCGGCGACCGGTTTGAAGTGCAGGGCCAGCAGGATATTTGGTACCGCGTGAAGTGGCAAGGCCAAGACGCGTACATCCGCAGGCCAGATCTACTGCTCGTTCAGTAAAGAAGCAGCCCCCACCGAATAGGCCTAGGCTTATTCGGTGGGGGCTGTTAGTTGTGTACCGGTTTCGTGCAGTGGCCTAGCCTGACTGTGCCAGACTTACAGCGTGAAGTCGGGCTCTTCCTTGCGAAAATGATTGAGGACGAGCTTATCAGTGAGGCCTGGCAGCCATTTATTCAGGAACACCGTTAGCTTACCCTGGCTGGTAAGCACTAAGTCGCGGCGGCGATGCTGAACGGCATCTACTAAATAGCCAGCTACTTCTTCGCTGCTCATCATTTTCTGCTCGTCGCGCGGAGATTCGCCCTGCTGCGAGCCATCGGCCGCGAGGGCCGTGTTACGGATATTCGACGCTGTGAAGCCTGGGCACGCTAACAGCACGTGTACTCCCTGCGGCAGCAACTCTGTGCGAAGTGCTTCCAGAAAGCCATGCATGGCAAATTTTGAAGCAGAGTACCCGGTGCGGCCTGGCAAGCCTCGGTACCCTGCAATACTACTGATGCCCACGATAGAACCTTTTGCTTTGGTGATATGCGGCAAGGCAAACTTGGTAGTATAAACGGTACCAAAGAAGTTGGTTTGCATTAAGCGCTCAATTACTTCCAAGTCAGCGTCCCGGAAAAGTGCCCGCATGCTGATGCCAGCGTTGTTGATGAGTACATCTAAGCGGCCAAAGGCCGCTACAGTTTCTTCCACGGCGCGTTGGGCATCGGCCTGCACACCAACATCGGCGCGCACGGTGCGGTAACTGATGTTGAGGCGTGCCAGCTCCTGGGCCGTTTCCTGCAGGCGAGCTTCGTCGCGGCCGGTCACAACTACGTGGGCGCCAGTTCGACCGAAGGCCAAGGCTGTGGCCCGGCCGATACCCGAAGTACCACCCGTGATAAGGATTACTTTATTTTTCATGAGGGAAGCAATGCTGCGCATATGGCAGCCAATGGAGGAGCAAAACTACGGTAAATATCCGCAGTACGTCGGGCCAGAAGCCTTGCTGGTCTATCAACTATACTGCGCAAAAGAACTACTCTATACATTGAATTGAAGCGCGAGAAGATTGTATTTTGCACAAGCTTACCTCCACATTCAATTCACCTGTATTCAGCAACTCTACCGCCTTTCTATGACCCAACCTCTACGTGCTCACTGGGGCATAGTAAGCCGCTGGCTACCCCTTTTTTTTCTCCTCACGGCTCTGACTTCTCGTAGCGCAACCGCGCAGTGCCCCCCCGCCGCCAGCGCTTGCACACCGGGCGCCGCACCTGTAGCCAACGCGACATTTGCCATGGGTATCTACACTGTTACCCTGGCGGGCACCACTATTACCACGGCGGGTAGCACCGATGGATACAAGGACTATTCCTGCACCCAAACGGCCTCGTTAGTAGTTGGCACTGATGTTCCGATTAGCATTAAAACCAACCCTAATGCTGATGAAAATGTGCGTGTCTGGGCAGACCTCAACAATGATGGAGCATTCAACGCCACAACGGAACTGGTTTTCAGTTCTAACGCACTTCGCACCCATACGGGCAGCATTCGGCTTCCGCTCGGCACCGTTACGGGGGTCCGCTTACGTCTGCGCATAGCCGCCGATTATGCTAACTCCCCCATCCCAACGCCTTGCTCAACGCCCCAGTACTCGCAGACGGAAGACTACTCCGTACTAGCAAGCACAAGCGCGCTGGCACCTGTTGCTGAATTTGTGGCCGCCCCCGTACAGACCTGCTCTGGCACCGTGCAATTCACAGATCAGAGCCAGAACGCGCCCGTGAGTTGGTTGTGGAATTTTGGCGACGGCACGACCAGCTCCTTGCAGAACCCCAGCCATACCTATGCTACTGGCGGCACCTACACCGTAGCGCTGACAGCTACTAATGGCAACGGCAGCAACACCCGAACCCGCACCAACTACATTACTTTCGACAGCGCGGTGCCCGTAGCGGCGGCCTGCTCTCCGCAGACCCAGGCCTACTGCTGCAACTACGGAATTACGCAATTCACCCTAGGCCCCCTCACAAAGGCCTCGGCTACCGGCCAGGCCGGATACGAAGATTTTACCTGCGCCAATAAGGCCACGCTCACCGTGGGCAACCGCTACCCCATCAGCATTGCCACCAATCCAACCTCGGCCCAAGACACCCGGGTGTGGCTGGACCTGAACAATGACGGCGTTTTTGCCGCATCAGAGCTGCTTTACCAAGCTCTGAACACTATTAACCCAAGTGGCACCGTCCTCATTCCCAGCACTACGGCATTAAACCGCCCCCTGCGGCTGCGGGTAATTTCCGACTACGTAGGCTCGCCGTTCACAGCTTGCGCAGGCATACAGTACGGGCAAGCCGAAGACTATACCATCACGCTGCAGGCAAACACCAGCGCCCCCACCCCCGATTTTACCTCTAATTATGTGGCTGGCACTTGCCAGAACACCGTGCAATTCACAGATCAGAGCCAGAACGCGCCCGTGAGCTGGCTGTGGAATTTTGGCGATGGCACGATTAGCACCTCGCAGAACCCTAGCCACACGTATGCTACCGCTGGCAGTTTTACTGTATCTCTGACGGCCACGAATGCCTTCGGCACCCAAACCAAAAGCGTAGCCGACTACGTGCTTGTGCAGCAGCCCTGCCAGCAGTACTGCTCCTCCACCGGGCAAAACCAAAACTTCTGGATTACGAGTGTTGTGCTGAGCAACTCCAGCGGTAACCTCTTCAGCAACACTTCTGGCGCCGACGCCAACGGGTATGGCAACTATGTAGGCCAGCGCCTGCCCATGAAGCTTGGTCAAACGTTCACCCTTAGCGTTTCGTGCAACACTACTGCGCAGCGGTATACCACCATCTGGATCGACTGGAACCAGGATGGGTTTTTCGCGACGAATGAGCTAGTGGTGGGCACTGTTGGCGTCAACCCTTCTTCGGTTACATTTTATATTCCTAATCAAGCTGCTCTGGTTGGTATCACCCGCATGCGCGTCGTGGCCCGCTTGAATGTTAATCAGGCTAACGCCTGCGTATTGAGTCAGGCTAACTCTGAAACCGAAGACTACAGCGTGGCAATAACGGCTCCTGTAACAGCCACCACCAACGCACAAGAGCTGACTGGCCTAGAGGTGTTCCCTAACCCCGTGAGTGCCGACCAAGCGCATATTCGCCTGCTGGATGTAGCAGCGGCCGGGCAGTACACCGTGCAAGTAGAAACCCTGCTTGGGGCTCGGGTACTGGAAACAACCGTACGATTGCAGGCCACACAGGATGCGTCTCTTGATGTGCAAAGCCTCCCGGCAGGCATTTATCTGCTTCGTCTGCAAGGCCCTAATGGGCATACGGCCGTGCGGCGGCTGGTTCGAAAGTAAGCAACCAGGGCTTTCCCGGCATTTCTAGGCCTCTCCTAACCCAAATACAATCAGCAGGCAGCTCGGCTTGTCCTTCACTTCGATTTTCCCTTTTCTATGCGAACAGCTTTACTCCGTAGCTGCCTTATGGTAGTGTTCTGCTTACTTATGGGAGCGTTACCAGCGGCAGCGACTCACCTGCTAGGCGGGGAAATGAGCTACCGATATCTGGATGCAAGAGGGCCTAGCAGCGCGCCTTTTCGGTATCGGGTGACCGTGCTTATTTACGTGAATGCCGACCCTGCAACCTCGCAGGTGCCAAACGGACGCCAATCAATTGATGTAGGCTTCTACAATAAGTCGCAGAATGGCAATTTGATTTCGCGTGTCACCTTGCCCCTGATAACCGGTAGCATCATTACGCCGGCGCAACCTGGGGGCTGTACTACCTCAACTCCTCAGTCGCTGCTAGTGCGCCTGTGCCGCTACGAAACCACGGTAAACCTTCCGGTGTCGTTTGATGGCTATTACGCCGTCTATAGCGACGGTAACCGTAACGTGGGAATTACCAATCTGTTCAACTCGGGCCAATATGCACAGCAGATTTATGTAGAAATGGCTCCGCCCCTGCTGCCTAACTCGTCTCCTACGTTCTCCGATACGGCCGTTGCCGTCATCTGCCAGGGCGACACCACTGTTCTGGTAAATAATGCCGTTGACCCAGATGGCGACCGGCTCATTTATTCGTTTAGCCGTCCTTACGGGGGTACCCAGGCCGGCGGCGGAGCTGTGCTACCCACATTTTTTCAAGGTAACCCACCCACCGTGCCCTACACTACCGGCTACAGCCAGACCAACCCTTTTGGGCCTGGGCCGGGCAGCTATGCCTACCTCAACGCCAGTAATGGGCTAAGCCGTTACGCAGTTCCGCGGCTGGGGGCCTACGTGGTGGCAGTGGAAGTAAAAGAGTACCGTACTATCAATGGTACGGAGGTACTAATTGGCTCTACCCGCCGAGAAATCCAGCTAGTGGTCAGGACCTGCCCACCCAATAATGCCCCATCGTTTACGACGGCCTCGCAAACTACGCACGTCTACACGGTGGAGGAAGGTCAGCCCGTAAACTTCACGCTGGCGGCCACCGACCCTGATGGTAACCCTATCAATCTGAAAGCGAATAGTGTGCTGCTCGATGGCGCGGGGGGCTATGATGCTGCGCTGGGAGGCAACCAGGGAACGGTTGTGCCGGGCAACCCTACGGGCAGCGCCACTATTCAGGGCGCAGGAGGGCGCGTGAATACGCAGTTTGTCTATAACACTCGTTGCGGAGATGCCCGGTCGACTCCGTATGATGTGGTGGTAACGGCCACCGATGTAGCCTGCGGGGCCAAGAGCGTAGCCGATATCTTTCAGATTTACGTCACGAAAGCGGCTGGGCCTACCAGCATCACAGGGGAGACGGTAATATGTGACCGTAGTCAGGCACAAACTTACACGGCGGCGGGCCCACAGGCCAGCAGCTACCGCTGGACGGTAAGCGGGGGCACTATTCAGGGTACTAATACTGGCAACTCGGTGCAGGTACTATGGGGCAGTAGTGGAGCTGGCCGGGTGGTTTTGCGCGGAGTTTCGGCCTTCGGTTGCGCTACTGACTCGGTGGTGCGCACCATTGATGTACGACCTGCTGGTGCCTTGGCGGTATCTGCCAGCGTGAGTATATGCCCGGGTAGTAGCACAACCCTCACGGCCACGGGAGGCACCACGTATACCTGGACGGGCGGCGGCCAAACGCTTACCGGACCGAGCATCACCGTTTCGCCTGCCCAGACTACCACCTACACCGTAACCACCACCGACGGAGTGTGCACCACTTCGCGCCAGACCACTGTTACAGTAAGCCCTGCTGCCGTTGCCAATGCGGGCATCAACCAAGCGGCTTGCCCAGGTGAGACAGTTACGTTGGGAACCGCGGCGCTTTCCGGCTATACCTACCAGTGGAGCCCGGCGCTAGGCCTCAGCAGCACTACGGTTGCCCAGCCTGTCTTTACTATCCCTACTACGGCGGCTGCCGGACAGGCCTACACGTTTACACTTACGGCAACTACCGCCTCGGGCTGCACTGCTACTGGTACTGTGCGTGTTACCGTAAATCAGCCCGCAGTGGTGAATGCGGGGCCCAATGTGACGCTCTGCGATGGGCAGCGCATAACGCTGGGTACACCGGCTCTGGCCGGGTATACATATCAGTGGACTTCAGCCCCGGGCCTCAGCAGTACGACAGTTGCGCAACCAGTGCTTACGGCCACTAATTCTACGCAGGCTCCTGTAACGCTGACCTTCGTACTCACGGCCAATGCCCCACAAAGCTGCCCCGCCACCAGCACCGTGACAGTGACTGTGAACCCACGCCCGGCGGCGGATAGTATTCAGGGGAGTGTTTCGGTGTGCCCTACTATTCAGGGAGTGGCCTACGCCATCAAAAATCCGCGCGCCACGGCGTATCAGTGGCTCGTGACGGGCGGGACTATTGACAGTGGGCAAGGCACCAACGCCATCGTAGTTAACTGGGGCGCTGCCACTACCACTGGCTCCGTGAAGGCGTTTCGGTTGAATGCCCTGGGCTGTTCTTCTGACACTGTAACGCTACCAGTGCGCGTAAATCAGCAACTAGCCACCCAAAAGCCCACCGGTCCGCTCCAGGTGTGCCTCTCCGATGGGCCTTTCACATACCAAACCACCTACACCACCGGCTCAACCTATGCCTGGCAAATCATTGGCGGTACTCAGGTAAGCACCAGCCAAGCCTCGGTGCAGGTGAACTGGACCCGCACTGGCCTAGTGAAACTAGTGGTTACCGAGTCGAGCAATCCTGCTGGGGGCCGCTGCTTTGGGCAGAGCGATACGCTCTACGTGAACGTACTGCCCTCACCGGCTGCCAATTTGGCCGTTGCGGGCCCGAGCCGCATTTGCGCGGGTAGTGGCAACATTAGCTTCTCGCTCCCAGGGGCCGCTACCTCTACCTATGCGTTTACGTTGAATGGGGCCTCAGTTACAGGCACCGGCAACTCCATTACCCTGCCCGTTCCTGCCGCCAGCACCACGCCCTATACCCTTACCATTCGGGAAACGAATGCGAATGGGTGCGTAGGCCAGCCGTACACCAAAACCTTCTTGGTAGTGCCCCCTCTGGCCATTACTGGTCCGGCCAGCTACTGCCCCGAGGTGCGCACCGGACTGGCCTACGCGGCTACTGCGGTAATAGGCGGTGCATACAATTGGACCATCACGGGCGGGACTATTACCAGCGGGCAGGGCACCAACGCCGTACGGGTTGACATTCCGGCCGGCAGCACCAACGCCACGCTTTCCGTGACGGAAACTACCAGCGCCAGCTGCGCCGCCACGCTCACCATTCGGCCCGATAACGCTTCGGTGGCATTAAACACAGCATCCGTAGAAGTGGGTGATGACCGTAAGATTACGTTGGCGCTGGTTGTCCCAAACAACACCGGCAACAGTAACCGAGTGCAGATTCTACGCCGCGACGCGGGAAGCACCGGGGCCTATGCCACTGTGGGCAACGCAGCTAATAGCGCCACCACGTTTATCGACAACGCCGTGGATGCTGATGCCAAAGCCTACCAGTACCGGATTGAGTTGGTAAATGCGTGCGGCACGGTGCTCAACAGCCAGGAACACACTACCATCCTGACCAAAGCCACTGCCACCCAAAGCACCGGTGGCCGCAACGTAGGCCAGGCCCAGGTTACCTGGACGGCCTACCAGGGTTTCTCCGTGAAAGAATACCGCGTGCTGCGGGTGGCAGACAACGGCGCGGCCGAGTTGGTGGGAACTGTACCGGCTGGCACTCTGCAACTCGCGCTGCCCACGAGTAGTGTCGGGTTCAATCAGTGCTTCCGAGTGCAGGCTATCAGCACAGATGGCACGGCCCGCATTTCCAACTCGAATGATGCCTGCGTGAACTTCAACAATCCGCTGGCCTTCTATAACATCATCACCCCGAACGGCGACGGCAAAAACGATGTACTGACCATCGATAACGTGGCGCTGTATCCGAACAATACCCTCACCATCTTCAACCGCTGGGGCAAGGAGGTGTATTCTGCGGTCAACTACCGCAACACGTATGGTGGCCTAGAGCAGGGCGCCGGCATGTACTATTATCTGTTTAAGCTTCAGGATGGCACTACCTTCAAGGGCTGGTTTGAAATAGCCAAGTAGGAGCCGCAATATCCTCCTAACGGGCGCCGTTCGGCTTAGGCTGGTGGCGCCCGTTGTCTTTATTATCAACTAGTTACTTTATGCGTCTGTATCTACTGGTTATAGCTCTGCTACCCTTTTCTGCGCTGGCGCAGGCACGCCTCAACTTAAACTTTGAACCAGAAGCCAACCGGCATCAGCCGTTGCTGCTATGGGTTAGCCGCTACCAAGGCTCGGGTACTCAAGAATCTCAACTGTTGAGAGTAGATACGCTGACCAATGCCGCTAGTGGGCGCGGCAGCCTGCTGCTAGATGCCAGCCGGCTCGACGAACCCGTGAGCGGTGCCCTCTACACCAGTATTGCCCCCGTCGATTCTATGCGAGGCCACACGGTGACCATCAGTGCCCGCATGCGCACCGAGGGGTATAGTGGTAAAGCATTTCTCTACGCGCATGCCCAAACCGAACGGGCGAGAGAAAATCTGGCTAGTAACGACAACTTTAACACTCCGGCGCCGCCTAATACTGCTGGCTGGCACCGGGTGCAGATACAGCTGCCGGTACCCAGTGCCGCTACAAGCCTGCTGTTTGGCCTCCGATTCGCGGGCCAGGGCAAGGTATGGCTTGATGATATTCAGGTGGAATGGGACAAGGGGCAGCGCTACCACGATCAGTTGCTACCGGGAACGGAACCCCTGGTGCTGAGCGCCGCTGCCCGGCGCCCAAACTGGGATTTTGAGAGGCCTAGGCCACTGTTACCCGACCCGCGCTACCTAGCTCAGCCCGATTCAACAGTACCGGCACATCGGGGTCGGCGGAGCCTGCGCCTACGCCCTAGCGCGGGTTCGGCAGCCCCCTTCGCCTACTTAGGCCAGGTACCGGTTGATACTACGTTGCGCGGCAAAACGCTGGTGGTACAGGGATATATACGCGGAGCAACTTCCCCGGCCGCTTCTGTTTACTACACTCTGCTAAACGAAGATAATAGCAGTAGCAGGCGCCGAGGTGCGCGGAGTGGCCTACGGGAATTGCCGCTTACCTTAGCTTCTGCTGCAGACTGGCAGCCGTTTAGTGTGTCACTCCCTATCACCTGGAACGACTACTTTACGCAGGTAGCAATAGGAATGCGCTTGGGCAACTCCGGCGAGCTGTGGGTAGATGATATGCGTCTACTCGTTGATGGCAAGCCCTACGTCCCGCCCGCCGACCCCGCTGCTATTGCGGCGCCTACTGCAGCTGAACTGGCTTGGTTGCGGCAGGCCGCGTTGCCGCTGCGCACTGTGGTGACCGATGGCGGAGACGGAAAAGATCTGGCTGCTTTTGGGGCGCTTACAAGCAAAGCCCAACTAATTGCGCTGGGTGAAGTAACGTATGGCTCGCGAGAAGTAGCTCAGCTGCGGCACCGGCTTGCACGCTACTTAGTTGAGCAACGGGGCGTCAGGGCGTTGGCGCTGGAAGCAGATATGGGCGCTTGCCTAGCCCTGAACGCGTATTTGCAAACCGGCCAAGGCGACCCACGCCAGCTCCTAGGCCAGTTGGGCACGTACAACTCGGCCGAGACGCTGGCCTTAGTGCAGTGGCTGCGAACCTTCAATGAGCGGGCTACCAACAAAGTGCAGGTGTGGGGCCTGGAATGCCAGCACCCAACCGAGGCAATAGCCGGATTGCGGCAGTTGCTGCCCCCGCGTTGGGTAGAGCTGCAGACCCAACTAGATCAGCTGACTGCGCAACTGCGGGAACTGCCCACGGCGGGTATCCGCCTGAACCCATTCACCGCTCCCAGCACCACAGAACCGCGCCTGGTGGCCATCCAGAACACACTCCGTAATATTCGCTACAGCGTTGAGGAACATAACCGCCTGCGGGCCGGCTCGGAGCTGACGCTGGGCGATGCTACCCTCCTGCGCCAGTTAATACAGGAACTGGAGCAATATACCACCTTCCTCACTCTCGACCCTGACTTAGCCCAAGCCTACCGCGCCGCCAGCTTAGCCGAAAACATTTACTGGTGCCGAAGCCAGCAGCCGGGCAGTAAGCTGCTACTCCTGGCTCATAACAATGTGGTGGCCGCCACGGGTACCACGGGCCAACTATTGCGGGCCACGTACGGACCGGAGTTCGTGACGCTTGGCACGGCCTTCGGCATCGGTAGCTTCCGGACGGATGATGGCCTAGGCGGGAAATTTGCCGTTGCACAAGCTCCTGCGCCTGCCCTGGGCAGCTACGAGCACTATTTCCAAACCGCCAAGCTGCCTCTCTCCTACCTCGATCTGCGGACCCCACCTCTTTCACCTAGCACCCAGTGGCTGTATCAGAACCTGCTGCTGCGCGACGTTGGCCACGCGGCTCCCGCCACGCCTTTCCTGCGCCACGATCTGCGGCGAGAATTTGATGTCCTGGTGTTTATTCCAGCTTCTACACCATTACAAGCCGTTCGCTAGTTCTGCCACCTGGCCTAGCCACCCACCAGCAACAGATACAAATCAGGGCAACTCAGGAGAATCCGTCTGAATCCGTGATTACCTTTGCGCTTGTGAGGAAATCAGTAAAAAACATTCCGGCGGAGCTGCTCCGCGAAGTTGAAATCACCGACATGGTGGCCGAGGGTAAATGCCTGGTGCGCCGCGAAAATCTGGTCATCTTCGTGACCCAGGTAGCGCCCGGCGACGTAGTAGACCTGCGCGTGACGAAGGCCAAGAAGAACTTTCTGGAGGCCGTGCCTACCAAGTTTCATAAGTACTCTGACCTGCGCGTAACCCCGTTCTGCGAGCATTTTGGTACCTGCGGCGGCTGCAAGTGGCAGCACCTAGCCTACGAAACCCAACTTAAGTTCAAGCATCAGCAAGTAGCCGATACGCTGCAGCGCATTGGCAAAGTGGCCCTGCCCGAAATCCTTCCAATTCAGGCCTCGCCCGACCAGACCTACTACCGCAATAAGCTCGAGTACACCTTCAGCCACAACGGCTGGCTCACGAATGAGCAGATTGCTAGCGGCCACAACTACGAGCGGCGTGTGCTGGGCTTCCACACCCCTGCCCGTTTTGATAAGATTCTGGACATCAACCACTGCTGGCTGCAGCCCGACCCCAGCAACCAGATTCGCCTGGCCATTCGGGACTATGCCCTGGAGCACGACCTACCCTTCAACAACCTAGTAACTCAGGAGGGCTTCCTGCGCAACCTCATCATCCGAACGGCTAATAGTGGCGACCTGATGGTGATCCTGCAATGCTACTACGCCCACGATGCGCTGTTTCCGCTGCTGGATTACATCTACGAGCGGTTCCCGCAGATCACGTCGCTCAACTACGTGCTCAACGACAAGGGCAACGAAACCTTCCATGACCTGGAGGTGGTGTGCTACAAAGGAGAGCCCTACATTCATGAGGAGATGGAAGGCCTGCGGTTCCGGGTGGGGCCCAAGTCGTTCTACCAAACCAACTCCGAAGGGGCTTACAACCTCTATAAAATTACGCGCGAGTTTGCCCAGCTGACCGGCTCAGAACTGGTTTATGACCTCTACACGGGCGCTGGCACCATTGCTAACTTCGTGGCCCGGCAGGCCAAGCACGTGGTGGGCGTCGAGTATGTAGAATCGGCAGTAAAGGATGCCTACGTTAACTCCGAAATCAACGGCACCACGAACACGGAGTTCTACGCCGGCGACATGAAGGACGTGCTCAACGCCGAGTTCATCGAGAAGCACGGCCGCCCCGACGTCATTATCACCGACCCGCCCCGCGCCGGCATGCACCCCGACGTAATAGCCCGTCTGCTGGAAATGCGCGCTCCGCGCATCGTGTACGTAAGCTGCAACCCCGGCACCCAAGCCCGCGACTTAGAACTGCTGGATGAGGCCTACCGGGTAGTGAAAGTGCAGCCTGTAGATATGTTCCCGCACACCCACCACGTGGAGAACGTGGTGCTGTTGGAGCTGAAGTAAGTTTAGAACATATACCTATGGTAAGCGCATTCTCCATCTTCTGGAATTCACAAGCTGTTGGAAGCTTTGCGAATCCAGTTACTGATATGTGGTATATGGAGGGAGAATGGCTTTCGAATACATCTCCAGCGGCCGTAACTTTTGAAAGGCTTTGTGCAGCTTTAATCGTTAAAGATGTATTTCAAGATTGGTCAAGAGGCATTGAAATAAGCCTTATTGATGATGAGCATAGGCAAACCAGGGCAGTTGTTCTAGGTCTCGATGGTACTCATCTATTGCTTAGAAGACTTACAGGATAAGCTCAATAATGTGCATCTCACTGGCAACCCTGAACTGAACGGTGGTCTTTATTAAGTCAACCTATCTCGCCCGGCTTTTACCCATCTTGCTTTATGCGCAGAATTGAGTACCTCGATAGTGTCCGCGGGCTGGCCGCTTTTGCGGTGGTTATCTATCATTTTACGGGGTGGCGCTGGGCCGAGACAATGGAGTTTAAGCTGGGCGCCATTCTCTTCAACGGCAGCGACGCGGTATCTCTGTTCTTCGTACTGAGTGGCCTAGTGCTTTCCTGGAAGTACTTCCACCCCGATGAGTCGCTGGCCATTGATGGTGCGCACTACCGGCCTTACGTCATCAACCGAGTGATGCGGTTGTACGTGCCCTTTCTGGCGGCTCTGGCTGTGTACTACTTCTATGGGCACCGCCACGACCCACTGCGCCAACTGGTAGTTGAGTTTGTTAAAAACACCTACCACTGGTTTGAGGAAGCCTTATTGGTGCGTGGCAAGCATGATATCTATGGCCCAGGTTGGACGCTGGAAGTAGAAATGGCGGCCTCGCTGTTCGTACCGTTTTTGGCCTTGCTTCTGCGCCGTAGCCGGCAGCTGTTCGTGGGCTTTATGCTGGCGGTGCTCTTCATCGGCTCGGGTCTGATTTTCTGGGGTATTCAGCACTTTTGCCTAGGGATGCTGCTGGCGTATTTTTTCCGGCAAATTGAGGCCTACGACATGCGGCAAGCCTCGTGGTATCGGTACCGGTATTTCCTGTACATCGGGGTATTTGCGCTGTTTTCTATTCGGCACATTTCGCGCATCTATCCGTTGGGCGAGAATGTGAACTACTGGCTTGGCATCTTCCGGCTTGATTTGTTTCACTTTACTGGCCTAGCCTCCGCCCTAATTCTGGCCTTCATCATTAATCGGCCGCGGGTGCAGAGCTGGCTGACCACTAAACCGCTGCTGTTTCTGGGCCGCATTTCCTACAGCGTGTATCTGGTACACTGGCTTTTTGTGGCCTACGTAATGGACCATTGGGATAAACTCACTACCCATCTTACTACCCCAGTGCAATCTTTCTGGGGCATGCTGGCACTAACAGTTGGAGCCACGTTGCTCACCGCAACGGTATTTAACATGTTGGTGGAGCGGCCGGCCATCCGCCTGGGCCGTAAACTATCCGACCGGCTCACACCCCGCACCCAGCGCGTCCAGCACGCTTCTTAACCCTGCATTCTCATGGACTACACCAACGACCCTGAACTGAACGGTAAATACCTCGGTACCATCACCAAGGACTTTGCGGCCGTTTCCGATACGCTGAGCGAGGCCTCCTCCCAGATTCGCAAGCGAGATATTTCCAAGTACCCCATTTTCGTCTTTGCCCGCCAAGAGGTTCCGCTGGGTGGCCTACTGATCAACGCCGACGAGGCAAACCTGGAATGGCACGTTTTCGCCAGTTACCTAGAGCTATTCGTGCAGCAAGGCATTGTGGGCCAGGAAGGCATTGAAGCGTTTCAGAATACCTACCGCGACGCCGACGAATACTGCTGCCTTTTCGTGCTAGATGAGGAGTTTACCAACTTCGTGTACATCCCCTACCCCGAAGACTAACTCACGCATACGGTCGGATAACTCTGAGTGCCAGTGGGCGTTTACCCACAGATAGCATTAACAAAAAGGCTTGCCTTTCGGCAAGCCTTTTTGTTGTCTAAAGAAGTCCGTGCAATCCGAAACAGCCGGTTACACCCGTGATTAGAAATGCTGAAAGCCTTGGGCGCGGAGGGGTACGGGCTGCCCGGCTTTCGTAATCAGGTTGGCACCTTCGCTCTTGTCTACCATATGCCCGATGATGGTGATATCGGGGTGGTTTTTGATTTTGTCGTGAGCAGTGAGAGGCACCGTGAAGAGCAGTTCGTAATCCTCGCCCCCGTTGAGCATGCACATGATGGGGTCGAGGTTAAACTCCTCTGCTACTTCGAGGGTAGGGTTGGCAATGGGCAGGTTCTCGGAGAAGATGCGGGCCCCAGTACCGCTGGCCTGGCAGAGGTGCAGCACCTCCGAGGCCAGCCCATCCGACACGTCAATCATGCTGGTGGGCACTACGCCCAGGTCGCGCAACTCGTGCACTACATCCATGCGGGCCTCGGGGCGAAGCTGGCGCTGCAGTACGTAGGGGTACTTGGCCAGCTCCGGCTGGGTTTCGGGGTCGGCTTGCCAAGCTTGCTTTTCGCGCTCCAGTACTTGCAGACCCAAGAAAGCGCCACCCAGGTCACCGGTTACGCAAATCAGGTCGTTGTTCTGGGCTCCGCTGCGGCGCACAGCTTTACCAGCTTCTACTTGGCCTAGGGCCGTGATGCCGATAGTAAGCCCCCCGCGGCTGGCGGTGGTGTCGCCACCTACTAGGTCTACGTTATACGCCTCGCAGGCCAAGCGCATGCCCTCGTACAATTCCTCTACCGCTTCCACCGAAAACCGGGCTCCTATGCTTAGTGCTACCACGATTTGCGTAGGCAGCGCATTCATAGCGGCAATGTCAGACACATTCACGGCCACAGCTTTGTAGCCCAAATGCTTGAGTGGGCAGAACGTAAGGTCGAAGTGCACGCCTTCTACCAGCAGGTCAGTACTGATGACGACTTCGTGCCCGGCGGGGGGCGCCAGAATAGCGGCGTCGTCGCCGATGCCGAGGACGGTGCTGGGTTGGTGGAGGGTAACTGTATTCTGAATTCGACGAATCAGGCCGAACTCACCGACTTTATCGAGAGGGGTGATATCACTCATGCTGTAAAACTAAGGCGTGGGGTGCGGATTCCGGTGGGCAAGCTGTAGGCCACCCGGCGGGCAGCAAAGGTACAACGGCAGCTTGGTAGGCCGGTACTACGTAGCCTAGGCAAGTCTGGCCAGTCAGTTTTGCCTCTCCGCTTTAGGCTTCTTAACTGTTAGGCCGTCGTTCTGGTTTACGCCTGCCCGCTGCTAGGCTTTCAGTTCAGACCTGAATTCTGGTCGTTTGATTTATTGATTGTTTTTCCCAAGATTTTCGTTGGCATCTTGCCGCATCTTATTTCCCCGTATATGAAGAATATTATTTGGCTTCTGGTAGTACTAGCAGTAGCAACCACTAGCTGTAACCGGAGGCCCAAAGCAATTGACCCAGCCTCGAAGGAAGCTGTTAAAACCCAAGTCAATATTCTGCGCGACTCAGTGCAGGCCCGCTGGTCGGAAATGGTAGCCAGCGACGACGACAAACTGCGTAATACTCAGCAAGTACTGACGGCCCTGAAAAGTCAGCCGGGCACCGACCCCGCCCAGTTGGAAGGGTTGCAGCGTGCCACGGCTCGACTCAAAACCATCCGCTACAATCAGCAAACTATGGCCGAGTCGGCGCGGATTGACGCCTACGACACAGCTCAGGATTCGGTGCTGCAGATTGTGTACCGTATAGCGCTACCCACCGACCGGGAGCCGGCGGACGCCATCAAGATTCTCACCACTAAAATTCAGGATGCCGACGCCGAACTGGTGGGGTTCCGGGTGCGCTACGATCAGGCTGCTACTCGCCTCAACAATTACTTGCAGGTGCACCCTACTGAGCTGAGCCAGCTAGGTGGCCAATACAGCAAGTTGAAACCTCTTCCTCTGTTCACCTTGCAATAGCACAGGCCTAGTAGCCCTTAGTTATAACTCCAGCGCGTTTGCGTTGGAGTTATTTTTTCACTCTGATAATCAAGTAGTAGCAAATTTATTTTAGAGGTATACAACCTTCTGCCCCACTTGCTGCTCATGCCTATAGAACTCCACAATTCTACTCCTTTCATTCATCCCTATTCAGCTGTCCTTATTTAACGCAATTGCTACGTTATAAGAAAAGGCGACCGGTAACCCGGTCGCCTTTTGCTTTATAGACTGCTTGGTGCCACTTGGCCTAGAGGCGCGTCATTTCGTCGTGCACAAAGTCGGCTAGCGTACGCAGGTAGTTAGTTGAGAAGTCGAAGCGAATCCCGGCGGCGGCATAGATTTCGCCAATTGGGGCTGTGTAACCCAGCGCCAATGCTCGTTTGTAGGCCTCAAGACCCTCCTGCGGGTTTTGGCGGTAGTTGCGCCATACGGCAATGGCCCCTAGCTGAGCCATGGCGTACTCAATGTAATAGAAGGGCACTTCGTAGAGGTGAAGCTGCTTCTGCCAGAGATACGGCTTGAAGTTCTCTAGGCCCTTCCAGCTAACAGTGCGCTGGTTGAACTCATCGAAAATCTCCGTCCAGCGCTGGTGGCGCTCCTCCTCGGTGTGCTGCGGGTGCTCGTACACCCAGTGCTGAAACTTGTCGATGGTAGCCACCCAGGGGAAGGTTTCCAGCACACTTTCCAAATGGTTTTTCTTGGCTCGGCGCAACTCATCGGGGTCAGTGAAGAACACGTCCCACTGGTCCATGCTCATCAGCTCCATGCTCATCGAAGCCAGCTCAGCTACTTCAGATGGTGGGTGCTTGTCGGCAGAAAGTGGCAAGCGGCGCGTCAGGAAGCTGTGCACAGCGTGGCCTCCTTCGTGCAGCATGGTCACCACATCACGCAGGGAGCTGGTTGCATTCATGAAAATGAACGGCACGCCGGTTTCATCGAGGGGGTAGTTGTAGCCGCCCGGCGCCTTGCCCTTGCGCGATTCCAGGTCGAGGTGGCCCATTTGGCGCATGGTGCGCAGGCAGTCACCTAAGAAAGGGTCGAGGTTTTGGAAGACCGTAATGGTTTTCTCCAGTAGCTCGGCTCCCGTTTCGAAGGGTCGTAGCGGAGCCTTTCCTGATACGTCCACATCCAAGTCCCAGGGCCGGAGCTCCGGCAGGTTCAGGTCTTGACGGCGCTCCAGGTCAAGATCGTCAATCAGGGGCACTACAGTTTCCCGAATGGCCTGATGAAAATCGAAGCAGTCTTGCGGCGTATAGTCGAACCGGCCTAGCGCCGCGAACATATAGTCGCGGAAGTTTGGGAAGCCGGCATTCAGCGCCATTTGATGACGCAAGCCGATAAGCTCCGTAAAGAGGGCATCAAGCGGTTTGGCGTCTTGCAGCCGCCGCGCCTGAATGGCGCGCCAAGCCTCTTCCCGCACGGCCCGGTCGGGGCTCTTCAGGCGGTCAGCAGCACGAGGCAGCGTAATCTCTTCGCCATCCAGGGTAACCGTCATGGCACCTACCGTGGCGGCGTACTGTTGCTGCTTGGTGCTGGTTTCCGTTTTGAGCGGAATGTTCTCGGCCCTGTAGATGTCCAACGCTTGCCGTACCGAGCGAATGAACACCCGGTATTGAGCCGGGTCGAGATCGGGCAGGTAGGGCGAGGCAATCAGTTTCTCATTGAGAGCGTGGTCGTAAGGCGCCACGTGCGGCTCAATCTCACTTACGAAGTAATGAAAGGCCTCAGCTCGCGCCTGCTCCTGCGTGTCGCAGGTCATGCGAATGTAGCGCCAAGCCAAGTCCTCACTCAGCACTGACTCTAGCTCGGAGCGGTTCAGCAGCCAGCGCTCCAGCTCCTGCCCCGACCCAATAGCTCGGTCGCGCAACTCAATAAAATACGGTTCAATTGCGGCCCAGTCGGTCACGGCAAACGACTCGGGCAGGTACTGCCGGGGCGGACGCTGCGTATCGGTAGCCAAGTCGGCAGCAGTAGTGGCGGAAGTTGGTATCATAGAAAGGTTCTGTACGCGAAAACCCACGGTGCGGGTTGAAAAAATCAGGCGAAGAAGGCCGACTTCTTCCTAATCAATTTCGATGACTACGTCGCTCGTCAAGGGGTGGCCTACGCAAGTGAGTATGTAGCCTTGGCTGATCTCCCGATCCGACAGACCTTCGCGCTCATCCAAGTGTACTTTACCCGAGAGGCACTTGCCCCGGCACGCCGTGCATAAGCCCGCCTGACAGGAGTAGGGCAGGTCAATATCCAGATCTAGGGCAGCTTCCAAGATGGTTTGGTTCGGTGCTACTTCAATCTGATATTCCGACCCTTCGTAGTTGATGGTGACTATACGAGTTACGATTTTTCCATCATCTTCGGCCGTCGATACGTCGCCGTGGCCGTTGGGCTGAGTAGCCGTAGCTTCGGCCGTATCGGCAGCGGCCACAAAACTTTCGCGCCGGATGCGGCCAGCCGGTACTCCAAGCAGCTCCAGGGCCGCCTTGGCTTCGGTCATCAAGCCTTCGGGGCCGCACAGATAATACTCCGCCTGCTCAGCCGGAAACTGGTGGCGCTGCTCGAGAATACGCAGGAGCATAGTGCGGTTTAGGCGCCCCGTGTGCTGGTGGCCAGCCATCGGCCCGGTGGGCTGGCTATACACGTGCTCAACCTGCAACCGGTTAGAATATTGCTGCTCAAGCTGGCGCAACTGCTCCCGGAAAATTACCGATTCCTCGTTGCGGTTGCCATAAATCAGCAGAACATGACTTTTCGGCTCTTCCCGCAGCACGGCCTTCAGCATGCTCATAAGGGGGGTAATGCCGGAACCGGCTCCCACCAGCACAAATGAGCGCGCCGAGTTAGGCGCAGGAGTTAGAGTGAAGTTACCAATGGGGGCCATCACTTCCATCTGCTGGCCTACGCGCACCGTGTCGAGCAAATAGTTACTCATGAGTCCGCCCGGCACCCGCTTTACCGTAACGGCTAAGCGCGGCGCCTCACCGGGGGTGCTGCACAACGAATAGGCGCGGCGCTCCTTTTTTCCACCCGGTCCGCAGGGCAGAATTAACGTCAGAAACTGGCCAGGCTCGCTAGGTACAGTCTGGCGGTCAGGGCGTTCAAAGTGAATGGTAACGGCGTCGGAGGTCTCCTGGGTAAGCTCGACTACGTTGAGCGTTAGATACTGACTGCTCATAGGGCGGTGCGGGGTACTGGAAATCGGGAAATGAGGAATTGAATAACAACCAAAGTGGCCTAGAGTTGGCCGGGCTTGCAAAGTACGGGATTCTGTAGCGGATGGCTTAGCTTGCGCCCCTCTCCAACGGAGTATAAAATCTTGCGTTGGAAGAGTGGCTCCGGATGCTTATTCCCTAAGCCACTCCTGCCCTTGTCTCCCTTCTTAACTTCCCTATGCTAGCTCAACTTCTGGAAACCCATCAGCACGAATTTGCGGCCGTGCTGCCCGTTGACCTCAATGCCCCCGATGTAGCCCGCCTAGATTTCTCGGCTACCAACCCCTTACTCCAGGATGCTGACCTGCGCGACACGCCAGCATTTGAAGCCCTGGTGGCCCGCCTCTTAGAAGCAAAGAATGCTCACATTGGCGTGGGCGGCTACCTCGAAAACCGCGTTATTTACCGGCGCAGCAACTTGTTTAGCACACCCGATACCGCTGCTCCCTCTCGCTCCCTGCACTTGGGTGTAGATGTATGGCTTCGGGCCGGTACGCCCGTTATGGCTCCGCTAGATGCCGTAGTGCACAGCGTGCAAGACAATGATAACTTCGGCGACTATGGCCCTACCGTTATTCTGCAGCACCAACTCGAGGACACGGTTTTCTATACGCTCTACGGCCACCTCACCCGCCGCGAAACCTTGCTATTGCGCCCCGGCATGGCCGTTGAAAAAGGCGAGGTGTTTACTGAAGTGGGCCCCGCCCCCGAAAATGGCGACTGGCCCCCTCACCTGCATTTTCAGGTTATCAGTGACATGCTAGGCCTAGAGGGTGACTTCCCCGGTGTAGCACTGCCAGCCGAGCGCGAGAAGTGGGCTGCCCTCTGCCCAGACCCCAACCTGATACTTCAGAGCCAGTGGCTCTAGGCCACTCCGGCACCTGGCCTAGCCTGAGCTAAGCACTTGCTTAGGCCTGTTATACAGACTAAGTGCTCATAAAAAAGGCCCCGCACAGTTGTGCGGGGCCTTTTGCTTAGGCTGGTTAGGTAAGCTTATTGCTTCACAAAACGACCGAAGTACGTCTGCTGGGCGCTGGTAGCCTGTACCATATACAGACCCGCTTTCAAGCCGCCTACTTTCTGGCTGAGCTGCTGGCTGAGCTGCTCGGCGCGGCCGGTGCCAGTGAATACCACGTGGCCATCGGTAGCGGTAACGCTCAGGGTCAACTCCCCTACCTGGGTGGGCAGCTGCACGCTGAGCGTGTTGTGGGCAGGGTTCGGGCTGATGGTCAGTTGCTGAGCCAGGCGCACTGGCTTGGTGCTGGTCACAGTGCCGAACACGTAGCGCGTTTGCACGGGGTAGTGGTCGGAGGTGGTGTTGGCGTAGTTCGGAATCTGAGCGGCTAGGCCAGTCTGAATTTCGGCTGAGCCCGCCAGGTAGTTCGTCACCAGCTCGTTGGAAGCCACTGCGTGGTCAATCACGTCGTTGTAGCCTACCGTCGACTTCTTTTTGGCCAAGCTCAGGGGCAGAGTCAAGGCCTGATAGTTGGTGGCATCATCCAGAATTACCTTGTACGAAGAAGCCGAAGTTGGCGTACCAGCGGTAATGGTTTCGTCGAGGTCGTCGTTGAAGTCACCTACAATTACAAACTTGGTGGTTGGATAGTCGGCGTCGAGCTTGGCCTTCAAAGAAGTGGCGGCCGCGGCCCGGCGGTTGTACGAGTCAACTACGGGGTTGGTGTTGGCTTTGGCATGAATGAGCACCACCATCATGCGGTTAGTGGTACCGTTCATTTCCACGTCAGCCTCCATGGCGTAGGGGTAGCGGCCCGAAGACCAATCGGAATACGCCGCGCAGTTGGTTGCTTGGTTTTCGCACTCCAGCAGCACTTTGAACGTAGGGTTCTTGATAACGCTGGTGCGATACACGAATACCAGCTTCTGTGCCGTAGCATAGTTGCTGTTGGCGGTGGTGCTTCCGCCCGATGCCGCCGGCGACACCATGTAGCGGTAGCCGCCCAGCTGCCGCACTACCGTACCCAGCCGCACAGTATCTACCACCTCAGCCAGCGCAAACACGTCGGCATTCAGGTTGGTGAGCATGGTTTTCACGTTTTCCTGCTGCAGGGCTTTGTCTTGGGGGCCTAGGCCTGCCTGCGCCGAGCCAAACCACTCAATGTTCCAGCTTACCACTTCCAGCGTGTTATTCACGTTGTAGGTATTGCCGGTAGCATCAATCGTCAGCGAGGTAACTCCTGTGCTAGCTACCGTCAGGGTGCTGTTGTAAGAAGTGTTGGTTTGCGTGGGGCTGTATCGAACGGTAATGGTTTTGGGAGTGCTGCTAGCCTCCGTAGCATCAAAGCTGATGGAGTTGCTGAAGGCCGTACCATCTTTCGATACCTGGAACACCGGGTTGGAAGAGGTGATAGTAGCTGGGCCCGTTAGGTCGCGCAGGGTTACGTTTAGGGTTTGGGTAGTGGTAGAGCCCGGAGCGCGGTAGCCGAAAGCCAGCGTGGAGTTGCTAGCGGCCAGGGATGGCGGAGGCGGCGTGCTGGAGTTGCGCAACCGCACATCATCCAGGGTCCAGCGGGCGGCTTCATCGGTGGTGGAGTTGTATACGAAGGCCACGTAAAGCGTAGCCGACTTAAAGGCCGTCAGGTCAACGTTGTCCGTAAGCGTCCAAGTATCGGAGCCGATTGCCGGGAAAGCGGCGTCCACGTTGGTCCAAGTTACCCCAGCGGCGTTAGGGCTGCCGGTACCAGAGTAGTTAGTGGAAACTTTTAACTGTAACGGAGCGCCCGAGAAAGCCACGCGGCTGTAGAAAGAGAGCAGCGGATAGGCAAAGGAAGAAGCATTCAGGGCCGGCGAAATCAACCAGTCTTCGTTCAGAATGCTGGTAGTAGCGAAGCCATTCATTTGCAGCGCATTGCCTTTAGAAGCTTTACCGGTAGCATCGGCAGCATCGCGCCCGAAGGTGGTGCAGCCCCAGGTTTGAGCCCCCGTCACGCTAAACTGCGTCCAGCCCTCCGAGAGGTTTGTAGCACCTACGCAGTTTTCAAAGTTGAAAACTAAGTTGTTGGGGTCGAAGGAGCTACCCGATACGGCTACAGTTTCCTCAATACCACCGGGAGTGTTGTGGGTAATGTTGCCAGCAGCTACTCCCAGCGTTGTGGGCGTATAGCGTACATACACTTGCTTAGCCGCGGCCAGCTCAGTTGGGGTGAAGGAGATGGTAGAAGCAAAAGCCGCGTTATCCTTCGAAACGGTGAAGCTGGCCGGTGCATTTACAGTTACATCGCCGGTCAAATTCACCGCGCTCAGCTGATAGCTCTGCGAGGCCGAAGCCGTGTTGATGAGTTGGCTGGCAAACGTGAGGGGCGTACTTGGCACCGTAATAGCCGGATCGGTGGGCAATATGTTCGTCCAGGTCAGGGCAAAGTCGTCGATGGCCGTAGTGGGGCGGTTGCCGGTACCCGAAGAGTTAGCCAGCGCTACAATCCGAATCCACACTTTCTCGCTCTTGTTGTTGAGCGCGTTGCCGAAGTTTACGGTTACGGGCGTGTTGCTAAACGCACTTCCGCCACTGGTGGTGCCGCTACCAATGGTCTGGAAGTTGGTTGGCGCATCACCCGTGGCGTAATCTACCCGCCACGTGGTGGTGCGGGGCGAGGTATTATCGAGCGACTGCAGCTTGAAGGCTAGTGAAAAGGCAGCCCGCTTAGTGGTGTTAGTGGCCTGAAAAACAAAAGCAGCGCCGGGTTCTCCGTAGCTGCCTGTCTGTCGTACCCCAAGGGCACGGTCGGTAGAAGCATTTTGCGTTGCCTCGTCTGCGGTGGCCGTCAGGCCGTCAGCGGAAGCGTAGTTGCTAAAGCGGCCGGTAAAGTTCGCCCAGGGTGTTTTAGTGGTAGTAAGTGCTACCTCGGTGCCGGGGGCGGTGGCCGAAGCGCCCGTACGAATAGTAAAGCCAGCGGGCAGCCCACCACCAATACCGTCGAAGTCTTCGGTGTAGGAGCTGTTTTGGAGCGTTACCTGCGCCATAGCTCCCGTGCTGAGGCCTAGGCCCAGCAGCACCGAAAGTAAACGCCTGAAACTGTAGCTGTTTTTCATGGAGTAAATTGAAGGGTGATGAATGGGGGATTTGAAGGATGGAAAGTACAAAAGTACCCGTGGTTCTTGGGCACAATGTTACCTCAGTGTTAACAAATAGGCAGAGAAAAAGCCCATACCTTACAAGTGCTGTAAGGCATGGGCTTTTGCAGGGGCAATCTTAAAAGCTCGCAGCAGCTACGGTTAATCAAATTTGATTGCTGTAACGGGCTTGATGCGAGAAATCAGGTAGGTAGGAATCAGCACTGCCAGCAGAGAGGTAAGGAAGGTAGCGGCGTTGAGCACCACAATTATGAAGGGGTCCCAATACACGGGTACCCGGTCCATATAGTAGTTTTCGGGGTCGAGCGGAATAGGGTGGAAAAAGTACTGGATAGCACAAAATCCTAGGCCTACAAGGTTGCCATACAGCATACCTCGCAGCGTTAGGCTCAGCCCCCGAAAGAAGAACATGCTCCTGATCTGGTTATCGGTGGCGCCAATGGCCTTGAGCACCCCAATCATGTTAGTGCGCTCCAAGATCATGATGAAAATGGTGGCTACCATATTGAAAGTGGCCACGAAAATGATCAGAATCAGGAAGATGACTACGTTCCGGTTTAGGAGCTGCAGCCAATCGAAGAGCTGGGCGTACTGGTCCGTAATCTTGTCCAGCTTTAGGTCGTAGCGCAGGTTCTCGTAGAGCGTATCCGCCACGGGGTCGAGACGGTTGAAATCCTTCAAGACCACTTCTACCCCACCCACCAACGTATCGGGCCAGGAATACAGCTCTTGCACTTGGCGCAGGTCGCCGATAACGTACACCTCGTCAAACTCGTCTAGGCCAGTCTGGTAGATGCCGCTCACCGTAAAGCGACGGACCCGGGGCGGGTTCTGAATAAAGTAGAACAGGGCTTCGTCGCCGGGTTTTAGGCGCAGCTTGTCGGCTACCTTGCGCGAGAGCAGGATATCATTGCTGGCCGAATCGGGGAACGTCAGAAACTTACCAGCTACCAGGTTCTGGCGCATAGGCGAGGGGCCCGACTTTTCATCGATACCCTTCAGTACTACGCCCAGCACTTCATCCTTGGTTTTGATGATAGCTGCCTTGCGAGCAAAGGGCTGCAAGGATTTCACCTGGGGGTTGCTCTTCAGCTCCTGCAGCAGCTGGGGCGTGGCAATGGGGGCAACCTGCAAGGAGTTATTGGTATCGTACTTGCTAATCTGCAGGTGGGCCCCGAAGGAGAAGATTTTGCTTTGAATCTCGTTGCGGAAACCTTCCAAAATGGCAAACGATACCACCATCACCGCTAGCCCCATGGCAATGCTGATGATGGCTATCTTTGTCACCGACGAGGTGAAAGAACCGGAGTCGGCCCCGTCAATCTTACTAGATATGTACTTCGATACGTTCACTGGCGTAAAGCTACGTGAACCCGACCAGTTTTCCAGCCTCGTTTCCTGCCCATGTTTCCAGCCCTTTCCACCGGCCTGCTAGGCCTGTCGCTCCTGCTCACCGACTGTGGCCGCCCCGCCGCGACAGCCAACGCTACTATCGGCTCTGCCGCCTCTTCCGCTACGGGTACCTCCCTGCCCAGCTCCGCCCCGACCACCGACCAAACTTTGCGCGTGGGTGCTGAGCAGTTTGAGCGCTACCTTCCACTACTGAAAGGCAAGCGCGTAGGCCTAGTTGTCAACCAAACTGCTCGCGTAGGCAAGGCGTTTTTGGTGGATACCCTGCTGGCCAAAGGTGTGGGCGTAAAGGTAATTTTTGGGCCAGAGCACGGTTTCCGGGGCGAGGCGGCTGACGGAGCTACCATCAAGAATGGCAAGGATGACCGGAGTGGCCTACCAGCCCTCAGCCTTTATGGAGCCACCAAGAAGCCTACTCCCGAGATGCTCAAGGATGTGGATGTGCTAGTGTTTGACATTCAGGATGTAGGTACGCGTTTCTACACCTTCATCAGTACTATGCATTACGTGATGGAAGCGTCGGCGGAGCAAGGCAAGGAGGTTATCATTCTGGACCGGCCTAACCCCAACGGCTGGTATGTAGATGGCCCTGTGATGGAACCGCAGCACAAGTCATTTGTGGGCATGCACCCTATTCCGGTGGTACACGGCCTCACGGTGGGCGAACTGGCCCAGATGATTAATGGCGAAAAGTGGCTGGCCGGGGGCCGGCAGTGCAAGCTTACTGTAGTGCCCGTGCAAGGCTATACCCACGCCACACGCTACGAGTTGCCCGTGCGTCCTTCGCCCAACCTGCCTAACGCCCACTCAGTGGCCTTGTACCCCAGCATCTGCCTGTTTGAGGGCACCGATGTAAGCGTAGGCCGTGGCACCGACTCACCATTTGAAGTGATTGGGGCACCCACTCAACCATCCTCCCGCCCCTACCGCTTCACTCCCAAGCCTAACCCCGGCTCGCCCACGCCGCCCCAGAATGGCAAAGTCTGCTACGGCCAAGATTTGCGCCAAACCGGCAACAACGTGGGGTTCAGCCTGAAATATCTGCTAGACTTCTACCAGCAAAGCACTGACAAGGAGCACTTCTTTGGGAAGTACTTCGAGCAGCTCACGGGCACGCGCACGTTGCGCGAGCAGGTTATTGCCGGTAAATCGGAGCAGGAAATCCGGAAATCGTGGGAGCCGGCGCTAGGCCAGTATAAGGCCATGCGCAAGAAATATTTGCTTTACCCCGAAGCTTAACCCGCGGCTTCTATGCCTTGGGAAGTAAGGACCTAGCCTTGGCTGAACGCGCACTACGCAAACAGTAGGTTCAGCAGGAGCTAGGTCTTTTCTGCGTTCGGGGCCGTTGTTTACATACTTTTGCTGCCATGACCACATCACCTGCCGCTCCGCTTCGTATTATTTTCATGGGCACCCCCGAGTTTGCCGTGCCCACGCTCAATGCTCTGCTGTCGTGGCCTGGTTGCCAGGTTGTAGCCGTCATTACGGCCCCGGATAAGCCCGCTGGTCGCGGACGGCAATTGGCCGAGTCGGCGGTGAAGCAGGCCGCAGTGCTGCATGGCTTACCCGTGCTGCAGCCTACCAACCTGAAAGACCCTGAATTTCAGGCGGAGCTACTGGCCTACGCCGCCGACCTGCAGGTGGTAGTGGCCTTCCGGATGCTGCCAGAGGCCGTCTGGAACATGCCGCGCTTAGGGTCTATTAATATCCATGCCTCGCTGCTGCCCCAGTACCGTGGGGCCGCGCCCATCAACTGGGCACTTATCCATGGCGATACGCAATCAGGCGTTACCTCCTTTTTCCTGCGCCACGAGATTGATACCGGCGACCTGATCTACCAAGATGTGGTAGACATTGCTCCCGAGGACAACTTTGGTACTCTGTATGAGAAGCTGAAGACAGCGGGGGCGGCGTTGGCCCTTCGCTCGGTGCAGGCTATTGCGGCGGGCACGGCTCCCAGCATGCCCCAGCCAGAACTACCGGATCTGCGCCCAGCTCCTAAGCTCCAGAAAGAGCTGGGCCGCCTCGATTTCACGCAGTCGGCCCCTGCCCTAGCCAACTTGGTGCGCGGCCTCTCCCCCATCCCTACGGCCTTTACTCAACTCCCCGACGGCCGGACGCTGAAGGTCTTCAAAGCGCAGCCACTCGATGATGAGGAAGCCAGCGGCCCCGACGCGGGGGTACCCGGCACTTGGTTTACGGATGGTCGTACCTACCTGCGCGTGCAAACCGCCAACGGCATTCTGGACCTGCTGGATGTGCAGCTGGAGGGAAAAAAACGCCTCAGTGTTCCAGACTTTCTGCGCGGCTTCAACGCCGATTTACTCAAGGCAAGCTCCTAGTCTGCTAGCCCAGGGCGTTGCTCACCTTGTACCATCTGTAGTATGACCGCATTAGTAGTAGCCGTAGCCCAAAACGGCGTAATTGGGGGCGACAACCGCCTGCTGTGGCATCTGCCTCTTGATCTGAAGCATTTCAAGCAGCTCACCTTGGGGCATCCCGTCATCATGGGGCGGCGTACGTTTGAAAGCATTGGCCGGCCTCTCCCCAACCGCACCAACATCATCGTCACTCGCCAACCCGACTGGCACGCCGAGGGGTGCGAAGTGGCCTATTCCGTACCTCAGGCCCTCGAAATGGCGCGGGCACTAGATGAGCAAGTCATGGTAATTGGGGGTGGTGAAATTTATCGCCAAGCCCTGCCCGGTGCAGATGTTGTGTACCTAACCGAAGTTCACCATGATATTGTCGGCGACGTAACCTTCCCCGAGCTTTCTCCCGTGGAGTGGCGGGAAGAAACCCGCGAGAGGCACGAGCCCGATGAGAAACATGCCTACGCGTTTAGCTTCGTGACACTGCGGCGGCGGTAAGCCCGTTGCTCAGGCAGGTAATACAGGGTGTTACTTGCTGCTTTGCCACTCTTCAAGTAGGCACTACAAACAAAAGCGGCAGCCCAATGGGCTGCCGCTTTTGTTTGTAGTGCCTATCTGCTGCTTAGCGTAGCAACACAAGCTTACCCCAGCCTTGTTTGAAGGCTTTATCTGCCGAGGTTGCGCGATGCTCGAAAGTATTCTGCGGATCATCCAGCACCACTCGGTACAGATATGTGCCATTGGCCAGACGGTCACCAAACTCATCCGTGCCGTCCCAAGCGTAATCGGTCATGTTATTACCAATGCGCAGCGCACCCATTTCGCTCATCATAATTTCGCGCACAACGCGCCCAGTCAGGCTCATGATTTGAATCTTCATGTTGCGCGGTACTTCGCTGCCCGTGATGGTAAATACGAACTTCGCTTTGCTGGTAATGGGATTCGGATACGGAAATACATTAGAGATGCCCGAGGTGGTAATAACCTCAAACGTGATGCGGTAAGGCTCGGAGCCAGCCAGCTTGCCAGCGCCATCTTTGCCTTGCACTTCCAGCGTATAGATGCCATCCTTGAGGGGAGTATTTTTCCCGAGCTGTACTTCCAACCGCGCCAGTCCCTGGCTGGAGTCAGCGGCGAAAACTACGTTGGCAGCGTTCAGATCTAACGGCACTGAATTGGCCCCACCAGGGCTAGTAAGAAACAGGCTAAACGCCGTCCGGTCTTTGACGGGCCGTAAGCGGTCCTGGTCGCGAAGCTGCACTGTAATCAGCGGCTTAGCCGACACAATGTCGCCGTTCAGTAAGTGACGACCATCAAAGGCAACATCGAGCACAGGAGGCGTATCGCGGTCTTCTACTTGGAAAGCCGGAATTCCCTGCTCGTTGTTGAAGTAATAGAGCTCCGGCTGCCGGTTGGGGCTTGGGGCTTGGTTAGGATTGAGCACCACTTGGCCCGACAGCTTGCCAATCAGGTCCCGCACATCCAGCTCAACCTGATAGGTCCGTTGCGTGTGAGCCGTAAGAGCTGCGCCGGGCAACTTGATGTACTTCTCACGTACGCCGTTGTTGTCGTTGCGCACAAGAATGTAGGCCACTAGTGGTGCAGTGAAATCGAAGTCGGCAACGTTTTGGAATGTCACCGGCACCGTAACTTTTCCTTGCTGTGTTGCCTGCTGGGTTAGGTTAACGGCTGTTAGCGGTACCGCCTGCGGCCGCACTACGCCTTCCGGCACCCCTTGGTACGTCACGAGCCACTGCTTTAGCTGCGGCGCCGGTCCGTTACCAGTCACCACTGCCTGCAGCTGCAGATACGGGTACGTAGCCGCTGAGATACCACTCAGGTCGAGGGTGCGGCTGGTTACGTTGGAGTTGAGCACTACGGGGTTGTTGGAGGCGTCAATCCCGATCAGGCGGAGCGTGTATTTTCCACCAGCGCTGGTCCGAATGGTATGGGATAGTGTCTCCCATTGACGAGCCGGACCGATGCGAGTAGAGGTGATAGTGGCTTGCTGGCTACCCGCCGCAAACGCCCATTGCCCACTCGGTGCCGCTACTGTAATTCCGGTGCTTTCATCGCGCAGGAACTGGCCTACGTGGCTCTGCGACCATCCTCCGGCGGTGCGGCCATTAATGATGCGGAAAGAGCTGGTGGCCCAGGCGGCGTCTTCGCCCTGCTGGGGAGCATGGAAGCGTAAGCGCCAGTACCACACCACACTATCACGGCTGGCTTGCGTTGGCACCGTTACGTTCCACTCGGGCACCATCACGGCCCCAAACGTGGTACGCTGTACCAGCGGGCTGTTAAAGGTCTGCACCGTGTCCATCTCCATATCATATTCGCGGCTCACGATGGTAGCCAAATTGCTTTGGCCTACGAGGCGTACCGTGCGTGAACCTACAATGCCAAACTCCGGTGGGCTGAGCGTCGTTACTCCACCCGTCAGGAAGGTGTAAGTAGCCGTGCCGCTATTGTTGTCCTCGCGCAGCTCATCAATCAGATTGCGTGGGTCTATTTCGGCTAAGAAGGTGTTCTGCCCCGAAATGTCACCAAGATTAGTATTCGGGATGGTGAGGCTGTAAGTGGTGTCCTGGCGAGCCTGCGGCACCACGAACACGGGCAGTGGCAGCGTAGTTGTGCCAAACGTGCGAGTAACCTTTATTTCGAGCGGGCCTGTCAGGAAGCGACCGGGGTTAGCCACCCGTACCTGCAACTGAAACTCAGCCGAATTAATAGGAATGATAGCGGGAGCTACCTGCACGTTGGCCACCTGGAAGTCGGGCTTGAGCGGAGCGAACAGCTTCAGGGCGGGGTCGCCGTGCCAGATGGTGTTCATCAGCATAGCCGTGGTAGAATTCGGCGCGGTATTGGTTCCCTGCAACCGGCGAACCGCCTCCTGCTGCACTTCCGCAATAGGCTTACCGTACCACTGCTGATCAGCAAACAGGAGCTTCATCATCTGGACATGTAGCTCTTGTAAATCGTACGCAAAGCCCAAATCCGATTCTGCCATGAACCCAATGAAGCCTTTGTCAGCAGCTAGCAAATATCTTTCGCCGCCAAAGGAAATATTGGCCGTGTAGGCATTGCCAGCAGAACAGCCGCTAACATACATTACGGGATACTTCCCTTTATTCATAATACCGGAGGTATTGATGTCCGGAATATCCCAGTTTAGGTTGCCCGGGGAGCCATGTCCGTAGTAGTTGATAAAGGCAAGGCCAGCATTCAGGTCCGGAGCCCATGGAATTGGTACACCACCCGGCGATACACCCGGGAAATCAGCCCGCAGATAGTGCTTAACTATACGGCCAGCAAATGGCGGTTTGCGCACGTACTCGGCGTACTGCTCCACGAAGCTGGCAAACAGCTTTCTCTCTCCATCATCATCGCCGCCCGACATATGCAGTACGTTCTTACGCCAGTCAGCATACACCGGTGCTTCGTGCTCCTTTAGCTTATTCAGGTAGTTAAGCACCTGCTGCGAAGTTTGAGCAGCAACTCGCCCCGTAGCCATGCGGGCAACGTACTCATTGTTTTGCCAGTTGGCCGTAAAAAACGCATCGGAAATTGCGCGGGTACTTGCTGGAACTAAGTCTAGAATCGGGTTATTGCCAGAACAGTCGCCATAGAGCAATGGATACTGCCGATGATATGCTCCTCCTCCGGGCACCGATCCGCAGCCAATTGCTTCGGTTATTCCCAGTCCTTTACCCAGCAGTAACAACGACATTGGTCGGGTACTGCGGGCCAGCATCCATTGCGTAAACTGCCGAATGGCCAAGGACGATTTTTCACCATAGTGGAATTGGTCGTAGAGCTGATCTGAAGTGACCAACAGGGTATCGTAGCTACCACCAGCAGTTGAAGCCCGGTAGTCAGCGTAGGCGCGTACCGGATTAGTTACGCCACTGGCAGGACGCATTAATAGCTGATGACTAATAATCAGAAAATTGTGAGCGGCGGGCGTAATCTGCCGGAACTGTACCCGCTTACCGGCTAGTGGTACCAACGCAGCATCTACATCGGCCAGCAGCAATGAACGGGTCCGCCCATCGGCACTTGGGAATACGTACCCTCGCCGATCGGTCCCGATGGCCTGTCCCTCAATGCGCTGCACATTAAAAGGGTCCGTAACATCGTAGCCTCGCACGGAGCTCCGGATAGAGTCGAGCGCGTAATATGCGGGGCCACTTAGCGTCGAGTCGCTAGCAAACAGCACTTGAGTGCGCTTGGAAGGCCAGCGGCTACTCTGGGAGAAGGTCAGGCGTGAATAGGCCACTCGGGCTACATCTCCACGAGGGCTGCCCGTAGCAGTTTGCTTTACCTGGATTTGCACCCGGCCACTAGCACTCCGGTCGGAAGGCAAGAGATTAAACGACTGTCGTTTAAAATCAAAGTCCGTGAAGCTAATTGAGCCAAGCAAGCGAGCCCCGCCAGGAGCCAGAACGTATACTTCTGAGCGGTGTGCACCAGTCGTTTTGCCTACTACCTGTATATCTACGCGGGGCAGCTGACCGGTAGCAGCTACCGACCAAACAGAATCAAATGTAATGGTGAGGCCGCCGCCCCCAAACTCATTACTAAAGAACCCTTCGCCTCGCTCAGCCCAGGGCTGGTACACGTTGGTTTCGTCGTTTACGGTGTTGGCTCGGAACGATTCGACTCGCAAGTGCTGCTGCAGCCGCGAAGAGTGCGGCGCAGTACCCGCTACATTCGACTCCGCCATGCGTTTGCCGGGGGCAGCACTGCTCCAGGTAAGGAAATAGGCTGCTGTATCGGTAAACAAGCTGTAATACGGCTGGGCTTGGTCGGCGGCACTGCGAAACATTCCCCGGTCCAGGGCCGCATCGTTACGCTGCCCAAAGAACTCCACATAGGTGGTAGGGTCGAGGGCCGTTTGATTGCCGCCCACGTAAATGGCTACTTCCTTGCCGCGGCGCCACAGCTGCAGCCGCTGCGGGTTTACCCCACTGGCACCCGCTTGCGTGAGGTACTGATAATTGAGGCGGTACAGGCCCGTGCGCGCCACTTTTATTTTGTAGTACTGCTGGCCGGGCACAATCCACTCGTTGCCGAACGGCCCCGACTGCGCCTTCGCTGCTGTGGCTCCCCACAGCAAGAGCGCCACCACAAAAGCCACCCATCTTGCCAACGTAGTTGTCTGTAAATGGTAAGGTTGTTTCATATAGTATACTGTAGTGTGCTTATCCTGCTCAGTGAAGTGGCCTATGCCTCCTCTACTCAGGCGTGCTTCTTATTTAAACCCGTACCCCAAGGAGACGATGATAGAATTAGCCTGCGAGCGTTGTCCTAGTTTTTCGACTGCCAGTCGCGAAAGGGCCATGTCGAGCCGTAGGCCACTTAGGGCCACTCCTACCCCCAGGCTGGGCTGCGCCTTCCACTCTTCCTTACCCGAGAAGCTCTTGATCTGCTGAAAATTGCCGACGCCACCCCGCAGGAATACCAGGTTGTTGTAGCCTACTTCTAGGCCAGCACGGGGGTCAACACTCACGGCGCTGGTAGAAATAAGCGTGTTACGCTTGCCATCGGTAGTGGCTTCCAGATCTACGGCGGCCAGGGCCGTAAACTGCCCCGGTAGCTTCACGGTGCGACCCACTCCCAGCACTAGGCGCGGCAATGTGATTTCCGTGCTGTTTCGTGGGATTTCATCGATAGTATTTGCCGAACCCTTAAACTTATCAGCATCTACCGACCACGAGTTGAACGTGGTGGTAATGTCACGGGCCATGAGGCCTAGGCGCCAGTTGCCGTGATTGTATTGCACACCGGCATCTACCCCAAAGCCCCAAGCATTGGCAAACTCGCCCACATTGCGGTAGATAACCTTCGCGTTGGCGCCCACTTGTAGGCCCTCTACATTGGCCACTTTATAGGCATACGACAACAGCACAGCATAATCAGCCACCGAGAAGTACCGAATCCGGTCGTACTGGATGTAGCCGTACTCATTCACTAGGTCGCGGGTATCGGCAATGTCATCTACGCCGAGCCGGATGAGGCTCACGCCAACGGCGCTTTTCTCATCAAGGGGCATGGAGAAGGCAGCGTAGTCATTTTTCACGATACCAGAGAACAACTCAGAGTGCATGAGCACTGCATCGTACTTGCTCTTCTGGCCTAGCAGGCCCGCTGGGTTCCAGTAGCCGGCAGTAGCATCCTCAGCCAAGCTTGCTTGCACCTTGCCCATGCCGAGGGCCCGACCGCCAACCCCAATGTTCAAAAATTCATTACTGTATTTGGGCGTCTTGGTTTGCGCCAACGTCGGAAAACATACTCCCAGACTAAGGCCCGCACCCACGAACAGGGCGGCACTTCGGGTAAAGTGAGGCATAAAGGTTAAAACAAATATTCTGATAGGTAGGTGAAGCCGCAGCAGCAACGCAAGATACTCATTAATAGTGCGTGGCGCCTGTTGTCGCTGCAAATTGCTTGCTTTTATACAAAGCAAAAAACCTGATATAGTGCTAGTTGAGCTCGTCAGGGGGCCTGCGAAAAACTTGGTGCGGCCCAGCCGGCACCTCCACTGCCAGTGGGTATATGTGCGCTAGGCCTCATTCAATTCTCCTTCTGCTTCTAGCCCTTACCTCCCGCTCGGGTAAGTACGCTTGGCAGCTCACTGACAAACACTGGCCTAGCGCGAAACCTCGATAAATAGCGCAACCAAAATTTATTTTTGACAGTACCTTGTGTTACATAGTACCTTTTCATATCTTTGACTCATTCTTCACCGATATCTGCCTCAGCCCATGAAAGTCGAGAACACCCAAGTGCAGATGCGGAAGGGCATCCTGGAATTCTGCATTCTGGAAATCATTGCCCGCGGAGAGGTATATGCGTCAGACATGCTGGAGGAGCTCACCTCCGCCCGCATGATCGTGGTCGAGGGGACGCTCTACCCACTGCTGACGCGCCTCAAAAACGCGGGCTTATTAGATTACACCTGGAAAGAATCTACCAGTGGTCCGCCCCGCAAGTACTACACCCTCACCGAAGCTGGCCTAGAGTTCCTACATCAGCTTCGTCTCACCTGGGAGGAAGTACAGGATTCCATCCGCATTATCCGCCAGAAGCCTCACTCCAACGGTAGCGCCTCCGCGGAAGTCCTGCTCTAAGCAGGCCCGCTCGCTCCCTAGTTTTTTCCCGAATAGTTGCAGCACTGAGATGAAAAAGAACATCAGCATCAACCTTCAGGGCATGATCTTCCACATAGAGGAAGATGGCTACGAAGTGCTCGGCCGTTACCTGGCGGAAGTGAAAGCCCACTTTAGCGGCTACCGCGGCCACGAGGAAATCGTTGCCGACATCGAGAGCCGCATTGCCGAGCTCTTCGCCGCCCGCCTCTCCGGCGTGAAGCAAGTCATCACCCTCGAGGACGTGGAGGCCATGACGGCTAAAATGGGCCGAGTGAGCGACTTCCAGAGCGCTGACGAAGCCGACGAGGACGAAGAAATCCTCGCCGAAGCCGTAGCCAGCGGCACTGCCCAGGGCACGTACACCGGCTCTACTGGCAGCACCACCGGTGGCTACTCTACGGGCTCCCGACGCGGCAGCGCGGGTACTACACCTCCTCCGGTTGAGGAGGAAACCGGTACCAAGCGCCTGTACCGCGACATGGCCCACCGCAAGGTAGCCGGCGTAGCCGCTGGCCTAGGCAACTACTTTGCCGTGAACCCCATCTGGATTCGACTGGGTTTCCTGACCTTGTTTATTATCCTGCCTATTGCCCTCGACAACTCACGCTTAGACAACATATCTGGAAACTTTGCAGGGTTTGCGTTTCTGAGCTACATCGTCCTGTGGATAGTGCTTCCCAAGCGCTACGACGCGACTCTCGTGGAAGAGGACTCCGTGTTCAAGAAGCTTTACCGCGACACCGACAACGGTAAAGTGGGTGGGGTTTCGGCCGGTCTGGCCGCCTACTTCCGGGTTGACGTAGTACTCATCCGGATTCTGTTCATCGTAGGCCTGTTTGCCGGGGGCTTTGCCCTCCCGCTCTACATTGTGCTGTGGATACTCTTGCCGGAGGCGAAAACCGCCTCCGACAAACTCCGCATGCGCGGCGACGCCGTTACGCTCTCGGCCCTGGATAATAACATTCGTAACAACCCTTATGCTGCGGGCTCCGAAGCTGGCGCCGTAAATAACCGCCCAGTAGGCACTTTTCTGGAGGATTCGTTCAACAACGTTCGTCCCTTAATCAACTCGCTGGGCTCCCTGATTCGCATTTTTGCCGGTGGTATTCTGGCCATAACGGGCTTCAGCATGCTCCTAGCCGTAACTATTGGGCTGGGCCTAGGACTAGGTGTAATTTCCGCTTCCGATGGGCTTGACTACGGTCCCTTGCAGCCCTTCCTGCTCTTCAATGACATTTCGCCCCTGGCCGTCCTCTCTTTCTTCCTGGCTACCGGCATCCCCGCGCTGGCCCTGATGCTGTCTGGTATTGGCTTGCTGCTACACCGCTCAATACTCTCCCGCACGGCGTGGCTGTCGTTGCTAGGCCTGTGGTTGCTAGGTGTAGTAGGTAGCTCAGTAGCAGGCATCCGGTTGGGCCGCGAGTTCCAGCGCGAATCGGAAATAACCCAAACTACTACGCTGGGTGGCCTCACCCGCCCCCGGTTGGTACTGGAGCGCCGCCAGCTCGACGACGACAAGTGGGTTGACCTCGACATCGTGGGTATTGACAGTGCGCAGGCTCCCCGCCTAGAGCGCATCATCTCAGCCAAGGGTTCTACCGACTCGTTGGCACGGCGCACGGCGGCTACTTCCGTTATGCACAACCTGCGAGTGCTCAACGACTCGACACTGAGCGTTGACGACCACTTCACGTATCAGCCGAACGCCCGCTACCGCGACCAGCATATGCAACTGCGCCTGCTGATGCCCCGCGACCGGACCTTCCGCATGACGCAGGAGTTTGCTGACTGGCTGCGCGAAGAGGATTACCTGAATGGACGGGACCCCTACCACCCCGAGAAGTACCTCTACCGGATGAATGGCAACAAGGTAGAATGTCTGAACTGCACGGAAGCAGACCTCCGCTCAGGCCGCGACTCTGACGACGAAAGCAGTGATGACTACGACCAGGGCCGTGAGGACCGCGACAACGACGAGGAAATAAACTTGAGCTTCGGCAGCGTGGAGCCCATCAACACGGACGAAAACTCCTACGGCTCCGGCCGCCAGCGCTTCGACGAAATTGATTTTGACCGCGTGAGTGTGGTAGGTGGCTACCACGTAGTGGTACGCCAAGGCAGCAGCTACAATGTGCGGGCAGCCGGCGACGACCGGGCCCTACGTGATATCAAAGTAGAGCGTGATGGTCGGGAACTAACCATCAGCCCCCGCAACCGGGACCTCTTCGACTCACGCCGCGGCGACGAAGATGACGTACTGCTCATCATCGAAACTCCCGAACTTAAGGAGTTAAGTCTGGTGGGTGGTACCCGAGCTGAAGTTAACGGCTTCAACTCCGGCGACCTGCGCGTGCAGCAAGCTGGCGGCAGCCAGCTGCGCTTCCGCGGCGACATTAGGGAGCTGAAACTAGAGTTGGCGGGCGGCTGCCAAGTGGCTATGCAAGGCAGCTCCGACAACCTAAAAATCAGCGGTACGGGTGCCTGCGAAGTAGCCGGTGCCGATTTTACCGCCCGCCAGGCGGAGGTTGATGCCATTGGAGCCAGTAAAGTGCGGGTGCGGGTAACGGACGAGCTTAATGCCAATGCCGTTGGGGCCAGCCTGATTGAGTACAGTGGCCGCCCCAGCAATGTGAAGCGGGAAGCCGTTGGAGCAGCCTCCATCCGCGCCATAGATTAGCGTTGGTTAGTGGCTTAGCGCAGTGCATATTTTCGCCCATGCTCAGTTAGCGGTGTCAACTGGAAGCCTGCTATTTAGCTGGCACAGCCCTAGGCCCCTAGCACCTCCTTGGTGTAACCCTCGGCGCCTTCATGCGTTTCACATCTACGAACTCAGATATTTCTTTCGCATTACCATAAAGTCGGAAGCAACGGTTCGCCCACGGGCAGCATCTGTACTTCAAAGACGAACATTTAGGGGTCCAACTAGTGAGTGAAAGGTGAGACCCGGAGGAAGCTATCAGCCTACCCCCTGCTGCAACAGGATGGCTATAGCTTCCTCCATTTGTTTTGTGAGCACCCTACCAGAAGGTTTGCCTGACTTCGGATTAGCTTCATCCCCGTTACTACCATCAGTCACGCGGCCGTTCAAAGCAAGGCAGCCGATAATATCGTTCAGATGACCTCTCTGGCCTACTGGCCTAGATGTAGCATATCGCGTCTTCCTAGGCCACTGCCTATTAGTCTCGTGCAGCTCAAGGCTAGTTTTGATTACTAGACTACGGCCCCAATAGACAAAGTATGCTGCCTATTCGCTGACTTTGTTACTCGGTAATGGGCATAACTACAGCAGTCCGGAAAAGCCATTCAAAAGAGTGGCTTTTCCGGACTGCTGTAGTTACCGGAGTAGAAGCTGCGCCGGCTATTTCAGCAAGCGTACGTCAAATACCCCTCCGGCCGTTGAGCCTGGCTCGGCGGCAAACTTAACGGTGAGCGTGCGACTAGCGGGGCCACTGCGCAAGGCCTGAGGCAAAGGGTACTCGACGTCGAAGAACGAGCTACCCTTGCTTGTATCGGAGGTGACCTTTTGCAAGAGCTGCCCGTTGATGAATATTGAAAATGTCCGGCCCCGGTCGCCCCCGAAATAGGTGACGCGCAGTGCTCGGGCTTCGGCCTTTGGGTTGCGCAGGTTGTAGCTAAACCAACCAGTAGCGTGGCGGTAGTGCCGGTCCTGAAACACACCTGCTTCCGTGCGCTCACTCGCGAAACCATGGTCCGACTCGGGCTGCTGCTCACCGGGTGCTACCCGGTCAACGGTACGGGCGTCCAGCGCCAACTTTTCGGCATCCCGCTGGCGGATAGCGGCTTTGCGCGCTTCTAGGCCCTCGGGAGTTGCCACGGGCCAGTACACCATGTAGCGCGTATCGTGCAGCTGGTAGAATGGCTGTAGCTTGATATTGCGGTAGGTAGCGTTGTCAATCAAGCCGGCGGCCGTGAAGGTCAAGGGCTCCCCGGCAACGGGTCGTAGGCCACTCACCAGATCGGCCTCTTGGCGGCTTACCAGCACGGGGGCATCATCAATTGGGTACAGCCGTCCGTTGGCCACGTGCCCCATCCGGCTGCCGTTGGCCCGCAGGCCCGGCTGGTCGGCGGTGTCGGTGGCGGCGGCTAGCACAATGGGGCCGTGCACAAACGACACCCAGGGCGAATGGTCGGGCAGGTACTCCGCTTCGGTATGCATGGGCAGCGCTACCGTTACCACGTCCCCCGACTTCCACTTCCGCTCAATGGTGGTGTAGCCAGGAGTAGTGGTGCTGCTAACTGCCGGCTGACCATTGACCAACACCTGCAGTTGGCCGGCGGGTACCCAGGCTGGCTGCCGAACACTCAACGCGAACTTGCGGGACTTCTTCAGCTTCAGGGCCAGCTCCGTTGACTCGGCGAAGGGGAAGCGGGTGTTTTGCGTAAGCGTTACACCGGCCTGTTGCCACTCCAGGCGCGAAGGCATAAACAGATTAACTAGCAACTGCTCCGTACCCCGATGAGCATACACTAACTCGCCGTACTTCCCGTGGTTTTCAAGCCCCGAGCCTACGCAGCACCAAAAGCTCTCCTGCGGCTCTGAGTATACCCGGTAGTGGCGGGGGCGCATAGAGGTGAAATAGACAAACCCACCCTGCCCGGGATGCTGCGAGGAAAGGATATGATTATAGGTTGCCCGCTCGTAGTAGTCGAGGTATTTTGTGGCCCCGCTGGCCAAGTACAGCTCCTTGCTGAGCTTGAGCATGTTATACGTATTGCACGTTTCCGGGCCCTCCTTGCTTTCCAGCATCGAGGTAAAGTCGGTTGCGGGCTGAAAATGCTCACTCACACTGTTGCCTCCAATCGACACGGTACGATGCTCTACCACGGTTTGCCAGAAAAAGTCGGCGGCCTTGTGCCAGGCGGGGTTACCCCCCACTTTCGCCACGCGCTCATACCCAATTACTTTCGGAATCTGGGTATTGGCATGCATTCCATTCAACTGGTCTTTACCTTGTAATAGGGGCTGCAACAGGGTCTGCTGCGAAAACCGCTGGGCCAGCTTCAAATACTTAGCATCACCGGTGATGTCGGCAACGTCGGCAAACACTTCATTTAGGCCCCCGTGCTCGGCGCGCAGCATGTCCTGAATCTGGGCGTCGGTGAGGTTGGCGGTCAGGTCAAGGCACCAATCGGTCAGCTTAATCAGCATCGATTTTGCCTTGGTGTTGCCAGCTAACAGGTAGGCGTCGCGCAGGCCAGCATACGTCTTGTGCAGATTGTACCAAGGCACCCACTTCTGGTTGAGGCCAAACCCGTTGGCTTCAATTTTACCTGCTTTCACTTGCCGCCACATATCCGGCCCGCCAGGTACTCCTCCCAAATACCCATTGCCACTTTTCTGTTGGCAGACCTCTAGCTCGTCAATCATATAAGACAAGCGGCGCTGCACTTCCTGGTCACCCGTAGCGGCGTACATCAGGGCCAGTGCCGAGAGATAGTGCCCGCCAATGTGCCCATCTAGGCCTGTGTTCTCCCAATTGCCGTAACGCTCGGCCTTAGGCGTTATACCGACCGCCAGTTGAAACGGTGCCAGCAGCCGGTCGGGGTCCAGCGCCATGATATAGGCCCGGTCAGTTTGCTGAGCTTTCTGAAATGGGCTCTCTAGCAGCGTTACCGACGATAATGGGAAACTCTCTAGCTTCGCTTGCTGGCCAAAGCTCAGCACGGGCAACGCCACTAGAGCGGCAGAAAGAAGTATATGCTTCATAAAAAACTTGATTTCACAGGAGCTTAACCCACAGCATAATTAGCTTAGGTCACGCCCAGTACATTTCGTTCGCAGTACCACATTCCCCACAAGCACCAGGGTTTACATGGTTCCGTTGAAGCCCATTCCTCTCTACAACCCGCTGGTTTAGCTAATGGGCTCTAAAGGTCACTATATCAACCAAAAACAGGTTACTTAAACGATTGTGCAAATAGTGAGAAATGTTCAGGTCTTGTAAACCTAACCAATGTGCACATATCACACAAACGATTGATATTAGAATACAGCTGATTACAAGCACTTTTTACCTGATGCTAGGCATCATAAGCCAATAATTTCATTGACCAAGAACTTACTCAGGTATAATCAGCAGAGTCAGTCTAGGCCACCTATCCTTGCACTGGAGTCAGGCCCTTGCGCTGGCCTAGCTCCAGCAGTAGGGCAAAGGCCTCATCGTATTCATTCCGGACTTTACCATCTAAGATGGCCTCCAACAAGGCTTCTTTCAGCTCACCTACCGCCCGTGAAGGCTGCAGATTAAACGTTGACATGATGATTTCCCCGGTGATGACGGGCTTGAAGTTGCGTAGGTGGTCCTTTTCTTCTACTTCTTTAAGCTTCTGCTCTACCACATCGAAGTTGCGCAGATACCGGGCCACGCGCTGATGGTCCTTGCTGGTAATATCTGCTCGGCACAGAAGCATAAGGCGGTCAATGTCTTCACCAGCTTCAAACAACAAGCGGCGCACGGCAGAGTCAGTCACAATTTCCTTGACCAGCGCAATGGGTCGCAGGTGTAGGCGCACTAGCTTCTGAACCTGGCGCATCTCTTCCCCTAAGGGCAGCTTCAGATCCGTGAAAATATTGGGAACCCAACGGGCCCCCTTGTCCTCGTGGCCATGGAACGTCCAGCCCACGCGCTTGTCGTAGCGCTTGGTGGCTGGCTTGGCAATATCATGCAGAATGGCCGCCCACCGCAACCACAGGTCGCCGCCGGCAGCCACCACGTTATCCAGCACCTGCAAGGTGTGGTAGAAGTTATCCTTGTGCGCATGCTGCCCAACTTTCTCTACCCCGTACAGCTGCGCCATTTTTGGGAAGATGAGCTGCAGTAGGCCACTCTGGAATAAGAGCTTAAACCCGTAGCTAGGCTTCGGAGCCATAATGATCTTGTTTAGCTCCACAGTAATTCGCTCCTGCGACACTATTTTGATGCGTTCCTTATTACGGGCAATGGCATCGTACGTATCCGGCTCAATATCAAAGTTGAGCTGGGTAGCGAACCGCACGGCCCGCATCATCCGCAGCGGGTCATCTGAGAATGTGATGTCGGGGTCGAGGGGTGTCCGGATGATGCGGCGCTGCAGGTCACCCATCCCATCGTAGCGGTCTACGAGGGCGCCAAAGTCTTTGGGGTTCAAGCTCAGGCCAAGCGCATTAATGGTAAAGTCGCGCCGGGCTAGGTCCTCTTCCAGGGTACCCGGCTCCACTTCCGGCTTCCGACTTTCGGCACGGTAGCTTTCTTTTCGGGCACCCACAAACTCCAGTTCAATTTCGGGTGTGGGCAGCATGGCCGTCCCGAAGTTTTTAAATACCGTGACCCTAGGCCTGTTCGGTAACTTTTTGCCCACTGCTTGGGCCAACTGAATTCCATCCCCTACGCATACCACGTCCACATCCTTGCTCTGGCGCTCTAGCGCTAAGTCCCGCACGTAGCCGCCAATTACATACGCCGGGTAGTGCAACTCACCGGCAGCTTCGGCAATAGTTCGGAACAAGGGCAAATCGGGCAGCTGTGGGGTTTTCATGCGTATTAGATTAAGCCACAAAGGTAGCTACTGGCACGCAGCAGTGCCCTAATGCATGCGGCAGCCAATACGTATTCTGCAATAAGCTGCCCGCGGGTGGCCTAGCGCCACTGTAAGTAAAGCTCACTAGTCTCTGAATTTCTACGCTTTTCCTCCTAACCTCGTAGCACCTCTAGGCCACCGTCTGGCAGTAGCCTAACCACGCGCGAGGGCTGCGACCGTGTGGTGTCGTCTTGCCGCCAGCGCACCACGTAATCCACCCCGCGCACTATTCTGGGGTCTACCTCTGCATAAACTGCCGGCGAAGGCTCCCCACTTAAGTTGGCCGATGTTGAGACCAGACCGTGCCCCAGCCGCCGCAATACCATTTGGCAGAACTCATCCTGCTGCACAATGCGTAGGCCTATGGTACCATCGGGGGCCAGCAAGTTGGGCGCAACCCGGTGGCTGGCGGGCACTACGTAGGTAGTAGGCCGCTGCTGCGCCGCCAGCAGTTCTGGTAGATTATCAGGGACGGAGGCCGCGTACCGAGCAAACATCTGCGCATCGGCTACCAGCACAATGGCGGCCTTCTCCGCGGGGCGGTTCTTTAGCTCGTATATCTTCTGCACCGCTTGCGGCACTTCCGCGTCGCAGCCCAGTCCCCAAACGGTGTCGGTGGGGTACAGCAGCACTTGTTGCATCAGCAACGCATCTACTGCCGATTCTACCTCTTCCCGGAAGAATTTCGTGGTCATAAGCTTAAGTTATTGTAGTAGGGGAAGTATGCCGCCGTTTTGCTCCTGGGCTCACATCAGAAGTCAAATCAGGGCCGCTCTTGCGCTCTAGGTTTGCCGGCAGCGTTGCTATACGGCTAACACTGACCTAGGCCACTCCGGGTTCTTTTATTGATTGGCACAGCTCCACTAGTACGCCGTTGGCACTCTTAGGATGGACAAAGCAAACCAACTTATTATCAGCCCCCTGCTTTGGCTCCTCGTTCAGGAGGGTAAATCCTTCAGCGCGCAGCCGTTGCATTTCCGCCCGGATGTCATCTACCTCAAACGCCACATGATGGATGCCCGCCGGTTTCTTTTCCAGATAACGCGTGATGGCACTTTCAGGAGAGGTACCGGCTAGCAGCTCAATCTTAGAACCCCCTACCTGAAAAAATACCGTATCCACTGCTTCGCTGGCTACGTGCTCGCGCTTATAAGGCTCTTGGCCTAGCAGGCTTGTGTACAGTGAAGTGGCGGCTTCTAGGTCTTTTACGGCTAGGCCTAGGTGTTCGAGATTGACGAGCATAGCAGGGGGAAAAACCAGCGGCGCTCCATAGCGCGGCTTGTTTGGATTTGTTCTACTTTTGTGCAGGCAAAGTAAAACCAGTTTCCTGGTTTTCGTGTTCTACCTGCGAATGATTCTCCGCTGAAACTGACCCCCGAGCCATGCTCAAGCTACCTATTTACCTCGACAACAACGCAACCACTCCCCTCGACCCACGGGTCCTGGAGGCTATGATGCCGTACCTGACCGAGGTGTTCGGCAATGCCGCCTCTCGTAACCACCCCTTTGGCTGGGCAGCCGAAGAGGCCGTGGATTACGCTCGTGAGCAAATTGCCGGCCTGATCAACTGTGATCCTAAAGAAATCATCTTCACCTCGGGTGCCACCGAGTCGGACAACCTGGGTATCAAAGGGGTGTTCGAGATGTATTCGCAGAAAGGCAACCATATTATTACGGCTACCACCGAGCACAAAGCCGTGCTTGACACCTGCAAGCATATTGAGAAGCTGGGTGGCCGCGTAACCTATCTGCCCGTTGACGCCGAAGGCCTTATCAGCCTCGCTGATCTGGAAGCTGCTATGACTCCCGAGACTATTCTCGTAACCATCATGTATGGCAACAACGAGACGGGTACCATTCAGCCCATTCGTGAAATTGCTGCCATTGCCCACAAGCACGGCGCCTTGTTCATGACCGACGGCACGCAGGCCGTTGGTAAAATCCCAGTAGACGTTATTGCCGACGGCATCGACCTGATGGCCTTCACGGCGCACAAAATGTATGGCCCTAAAGGTGTAGGTGCTCTGTACGTGCGCCGGAAGAACCCCCGGGTTAAAGTAACTGCCCAGATGGACGGCGGCGGCCATGAACGTGGCATGCGCTCGGGTACCCTCAACGTACCTGGCATCGTAGGCTTGGGCAAAGCCTGTGAGCTTTGCAAGCAGGAAATGGAAGCCGACACCCAGCGCCTATCGGCAATGCGCGACCGTTTGGAGCGGGAGCTGCTGACTTTGGAAGAAAGCTACGTAAACGGTTCGCGTGAGCACCGCCTGCCCCACGTGGCCAACATCTCTTTCAAATATGTGGAAGGTGAAGGCCTGATGATGGGCGTAAAAGACCTGGCCGTATCTTCCGGCTCGGCTTGTACCTCTGCTTCCTTGGAGCCTTCCTACGTACTGAAAGCCCTGGGCCTTAGCGATGACCTAGCTCACAGCTCTCTCCGCTTCGGCTTGTCGCGCTTCACTACGGATGAGCAAATCGATTATGCCATCAACCACGTAAAAGAAGCCGTGACCAAGCTCCGCGAAATGTCGCCGCTGTGGGAGATGTTTAAAGAAGGTATCGACCTCAACTCTATTGAGTGGGCTGAACACTAAAATTTAGTTGTCAGATGCCAGTTGCCAGACTCAGTTCTGGCGCTGGCATTGTCAACTCACAACTGCAAACACACAACGCATAAAAGCCATGGCTTACTCCGATAAAGTTATCGACCATTACAGCAACCCCCGCAACGTGGGCACGCTGGATAAAAGCAAAAAGAACGTTGGTACTGGCCTAGTGGGCGCTCCTGAGTGCGGTGACGTAATGCGCCTGCAGATTGAGGTAGATGAAGCTACGAACACCATCACCGACGCTAAATTCAAGACCTTTGGTTGCGGTTCGGCAATTGCTTCTTCGTCGCTCGCTACCGAGTGGTTGAAAGGCAAAACTGTTGACGAAGCACTAGCCATCGACAACATGGAGATTGTGGAGGAGCTGGCCCTGCCGCCCGTTAAAATCCACTGCTCAGTACTAGCTGAAGATGCCATCAAATCGGCTATCAGCGACTACCGCGTGAAGAATGGCCTTCCTGCCCTGGAAGAGTCTAAGTCGCACCACTAAGCTAGGTAGAATTGAGGACTAAGAAGTGAGAAGAAAGCTCCTATCAAGTGGCTTCTCTTCTCACTTCTTAGTTCTGTTTTCTCTTTTCTATACTCCATGGACGTTACTCCTTCTGACGTACACGTCGAGAGTGCCCGGATTCAGCAGCAGATCGAGAAGCATTTGGGCATGGGCTCTGGCAATCTGTTGTTTGAGTTTCGTCAGCTTGATGGACAAGTGCGGCTCGATCTGATAACGGTGAACCCGCGCCACCAGCAAAGCTTCCTGTTTCGCTACGAAACCGGCTATGATAAGCTAGATTGCCTGCGCAAGATGCTGGCTTACGTAACCAGCTACCGCGACACTGAAAGCTCTTACACCATCCAGTGGCGTACCCACGGCGACCGAGAGTTGCAGACGTCCTACTTCAGGGCTCGCAATGCCTATGAGGCACTAGACAAGCTTTACTTCGGCCGCGACCTGAATACCATTACTGTGTTCAGCGTAGTTCTGAATCCTTCTTCCTAGTTGTTTGTTATATATCAGTAAAGCCACTGTTGCTCTAGCAGCCGCTGTAGGCGTACACAAGCAACCCAAATTGCCTTTTACTCATGATTACCGTTTCTGACAAAGCGAAAGAAAAAGTTGAGAAGCTTATGCATGATGCTGAGCTGGATGCAACTTATCGGCTCCGGGCTTCAGTGGCCGGGGGTGGCTGCTCCGGTTTGAGCTATAAGCTCGACTTCGACAATGAGGTAAAACCTATGGATCAGGAGTTCGAGGACAAGGGTATTCGGGTAGTGGTTGATATGAAGAGCTTCCTGTATTTGGCAGGCACGCAACTTGACTTTTCAGATGGACTGAACGGCAAGGGGTTTTACTTCGACAACCCCAATGCTTCGCGTACATGTGGATGTGGAGAAAGCTTCTCTGTTTAGCATAGTAAGACGCAGGTATTACTTGGCATAGCAGTGGCCTAGAATGTATAGATCTAGGCCACTATACTCCTCCAATACACAAGAAAGCCCCAACTGCTATATAGCAACTGGGGCTTTCTTGTGTGGGCTACTAGAAACTTCTAGCTGTTATTGCTTAGGAGTCTCCTCCACCAGTTTATCAGCTTCCTTGTTTTGCACAACGGCGGTATCACCTTTTTCGGGTGCCATATCCGCCTCTACGTTATCAGCGGCGTTGCTGGTAGCATCTGCAGCGTTGTCGGCAGCGTTGCTGGCATCACTGGCTGCACTCTCAGCAGTAGCTTCAGCGTTGTCCTGAGTTTTCTGCGAGCAGGATGAAGTAGCGAAGGTGGCGAAAGCGGCCACGGCGAGCAAAGTTTTGAAAGTCGTTTTCATAGGGAGTTTACCTAGGTGGTTGTTGAGTGGGATTGTACGACAAATCACCCCTTGAGGTTAAGCGGTTGTTTACTCTTCACTAGAAGCCCTATCAATTAACCTCCTGGCGTTACTGAGCAATAAAAAAAGCCCTTCCATGTGGAAGGGCTTTTTCGTTATCTCAAGCGCGAGGGGCGCTCATGCAGTTTACTTCTTCACGATACGCTGCGTGATCTTAGCGCTGCCTTCGCCTACCGATACTAGGTAAGTTCCGCTATGCAAGTCACGTACGCTCATCTGACCATCTGCCCGGAGCACTTGCGTGCGGATAACACGGCCCGACAGGTCGGTGATGGTTGCCCGAACACCTTCAGTAGAGCCAGGGAGCTGAATATTCAGCACATCTTCGGCAGGATTAGGGTACATAGCTACTTCAACCGAACCAGCATTCGACACAACTACGGGTGAGCTGTAAGAAGTGGTGCCGTCGAAGTCAACCTGCTTCAGGCGATAGTAAGAAGTTCCAGCCAGCGGGGTTGCGTCAACTGCGCTGTATACGGTTTCCTTCTCGCTGTTGCCTTGTCCTTTCCGCGACAGAATCGAGGTGAAGGTCCGGCCATCCTGGCTACGCTCTACATAGAACATACCGTTGTTTTTCTCGGTAGCCGTTTTCCAGTCGAGAGCAACCTGCTTGTTGCGCAGCTTAGCCGTGAAGGAAACCAGGGTAACGGGCAGCGGAGTACCTGGAGCAACAATACCTGGAATTTCGTTAGGCACTGGAGGCTGCAGGTAGTTTTCAGCTCCAACTACGGCTAGGTTGATGCTCGATTCAATGTTATTGAACTCAAAGGTGTAGATATAGTAAGTAACTGTAGGATCTAAGCCACCAACTGTTACTGTAGATTCATCACCCGAGTAAACTACGAAGTACCCAGGTGCTACTTGTGGACCGCTACCATAAGTTTGGTTACCAGTTCCATAAGGAGTACCATCTACCGGCTGGTTAGATGACGGTAGAGTTGGATTAGTGCTAGCTACAATCAAGCGGTTTTCACCGTAACCCAAACCAGCATAGTTTGCAGGCAAGTTAAATCTAACGGTGGCAGTGCTACCGCTGCGAGTTACACTTGCAGTAGAACGCAATGTTGGTTCAGTATCAATTGAACGTGCTGAAAGTTGCCCGTTTACAGAGAACGGCTGGGCTGCTGGGTTAGCAAAGTCACTGCTCTGATACTGCAAAGTTGACTGAGCAGCGCCTAAATAAGTTGGTCGGTAACGAATGTAAATTTTCGCAGCAACACTATAAGCTGGTGCCGAAGGAGTGATGGTTACCGAGCTTGAGAAGTTAATATTATCAAGAGACAAGTCAAACTGAGCAGTATTGCTTGGGTTAGCCGAGTTAGCAATCACATTACGCGTAATGACGATTGGCTGACGCACCCGTACTGCGCTAACATTAATCTCTTGGGTTGGCGAGGTCTGATAGATAACAATGTTACGTACCTCTGTGAAAGCATTTTGGATCTGTATAGATGGCAAGCTAGTACCAGCTACAGGTAAACCTTGAGCGGTAGCTGGATTACTGCTATTAACAACTAAGTCAGAAGTAGTGGTAGCGATGGGCGGTATAAAACGCACATATACTCTTACTGCTGGAAAGATGTCATTGCCATTGTTGCGTGCTACAACAAGGCTGTTACCAGTCTGTGTTAGCGACAGACCATTGAAGTTCTCGGACAGAGAAACTTGGAAATACTGTGGAGCAGTTACCGTCAGATCTTGTAACAGGTTGCTTGCACCGACCAAGTACGACTGAACAGCAGAAGGCACACCAGGCACAGTGGAGAATTGTTGCAGCTCACCAGTAGTATTAATTGTAGAGCTAGCACCAGTAGAGTTTGCTGTAACATTCACTACTCTGCTGGTAGCACCAGTGCTAGAAGCCGTGATATTACCAGAAAAAGCACCGTTGGCAATAACAGCAACCAGTCTTACTTCAATGGTTCGGATAGTTACAGTGCCTTCAACTGGGTTAATAGTCAAAGGTCCTGCAGTGAAGCTACCACCCACTGAGGCATCACGGAAAGAGATATTAGCGTTGGAGGCGGTCAGCACCAATGGAGCATTGAGACTAGTGGCACCTATTTCAAACGTCAGCACTTGCGCCGAGCCGCTACCGGATACTGTTCCGAAATCCAGGTCAAGAGGATTAGCCGTAATAGTAGGAGTGTTATTAGGCTGATTACCTTGACCACTCACCCTTACAGTAGCGGTTTCTACACCGGAAGAAGACACCGTGATGTTGCTCGTCTTATCTCCAAGGCTAGTGGGCTGAAAACGCGCTTCAATTACTTGATTGATTGACGTTCCCGTGAAAGGCAGGACGATGCTAGCCGTGCTGAAGGAACCACCGGGCAGCCGGATCTGAAAGTTGGTAGGAGGGGTTACAACTGCATTACCATTGAGGTAGCTGGCGGTAACCGTGAAGGATTGAGGAGCAGAAGCTAAACCTACATCTACACCCCCGAAGGCAAGTGAAGTAGGATTAACACTTAAAGTGGCCGGTGCATCGCCAGTACCGAACAGATCTACTTCGCGATCCGCAGCTCCTGCGCTGGTAAGCGTTAGAAAGCCAGTATAAGGCTGCTTCTCGGTCGGAGCGAAACGTACGTAGACAGTAGCGTTTACGGCTCCACTTGAAGGTGACAAGGTAGCTATCGACGTAAATGTGCTATTGTCTAAGCTTATTTCATAGCCAGTTGAAGGTGTAAGCGTAATAGGCTCTGTAAGGGCAGTAGCCGTTACATTAACAGCCTTAGAAGCCGACTTAGTGTTTACTAACTGGACGCCATAGGATAAAGCCTCTGGGTTTACGTTGATCGTGGGCACTCCTGCTGTTCCAGTTCCCCGAACAAATATGGTTCTTCCGACAATCGTGCCATCTGCATCCTCACCCGAAAGAGAAATACGGTTATTAACTGTTCCGACGGTGGTAGGACGGAAGCGGATGTACAGAGTTCCGCCTTGCTCTGGAAGAACAGGTGACTTGGAGAAAGTAACATTGTCCGTGCTACCTTCAAAAGCAGCTGCATTAGCGAAGCCGACAGTAATATTACCTGATATACCCGATGTGGTTACAGCGTACTGCTTAGCAGGGGAAGAAATTAAACCTACCTCTACAGATCCGTAATCATCAGGTGAAGCGGAACTTGTAACTGGGCTTACAGTGATAGACTGAGCTAACCCTGTAAAGGGCAAAGCCAACAGTATCAACAGCAGTAACCGCAGGTGCGGCCTAAGTACCTGCTGTATGGTACTCATGTAAGAGTTTTTCATATATAAGTGAAGGAAATGGTTACAAAAAAAAGGGGCTTACCAGCCCAGAGAGAGAACAAAAGGCTTTATCGATTACATGACGTGCTTACGTAAGAAGCCGACGGATAGATTGTAATTAATCTCATTTTATATAAGAAATTTTTGATAACGCTGACTCTGTGAAAATTGCAAGTTCTGCTTAGCGTCACATTTCATGCCAGAAAAGGTATATAGACCTTTCCAGACGCCTAATACATGTTTTAAAAAGGTTAAGAAGCCATTTTGGCTAGTAATGCTTATACAAATGTGGGAGATTATCTCCACAGTTCTAGAGTACTAGCAGAAATAAAATGCAGTAAGACCACAATACTCCTATTAAGAACTTTCATATAACAATATTAGACAACACTTTATGTTAAAACCTTGAACCTCAGACTATAACTATTAAACAGATTCTATATAGTGCTGCTCAGTACTCGCTAGGCCATTTCACTATACTGGCAATGGAGTAAAGAGTATAGGTTAAAGAGCCTATTAAGCATCTATACTGTCAGTGGCGTGGCTGAAAGACATCACGCTATGTAGCCGATCAGCTGATAATATGAGGGAGAAATTCTGACAGATTATTAATGAAACCAGCCTCACGCCGGAAGCCGATACCACAGGCCTGCCCTGCCCAGAATACTCCGGCTTGGTATAAGCGTTTTTGGGTATCGGAGGGCAACTGAGCGTATTGCTGATACACAACAGCTTGGTGGGCATAATTGCCTTCTAGGGCAGTAAGGGAGGTTCCATTCTGTACTTCTGTAACATCTTGCCCTTCGCGCCCGAACACTGGTTTGCTAACGTAATGCCCAGCGCGAGGATCCTGCAGGCTGGCTTCCAGCAACAAAGGGTGCTGTGGGTAGCATTGCCACAGCCAAGCAAGCATGGCTTTACTCTGGAACAGTAAAGTATAGGCCGGGTTAGCAATGATGAGGTCTCGGCTTAGCAGCAGCTGGCTCAGATCAGCCGTAAGTTCTGGCTCCTCCTCGGCTAATACCTCCCAAGGCACTAGTTTAAATAAGAAGTTGAAGCGCTGCCATTGGTCGTCAGTTACTTGCACCCAGGCTCCTCTCTCCTCCCCTTCCACCGACACTTGCATCTCATCAACGGAACAGATGTGCGTGTGCTCGAAGCCAGCTGCCAGTGCGGCTTCTGCCACTACGGCGCAGTTGGCGACGTCTTCGGCGCTATCGGGCAAATGCACCAGCAGCAGGTTGGATTCCAGATCAGGGTTTAGCTCTAGCCACTGGCCTAGCTGCGCTTGCAAGCCCTCAAACAACCCATTGGCTTGGCGGTCGTCTTGGCCTAGCCCAGCGGCTACTAGGCTGGCCCATTGCACCACGGCCACTTCCGGAATGCTGGTGGCCGTATCGGCATTAAATTCTAGGAGCTTGGGCCCCTCTGGAGTCTGGGCAATATCAAACCGTCCGTATAGGTGCCAATGCCGGTCGTCGTTCCAGGAGTGGCGCACGGCGGCCCACAGGTTTGGGGGAATGGATAGCAGCTGTAGCAAGTCATCCGGAATTGGATCCGGGATGCTTTGCACCAGCAGATCATATAGCGTGTCGGCCGCTGCTAGCAGAGCCTGGGCTTCAGGTTCGGGCAGCTCTACGGCCTCCCGCGCCACGTAGTTCTGGCAGGCATCTTCCATCGCCCACTCCCAACCCAAGCCTTGCAGGGCGGGCGCCACCTCACCAGATAGTGCCCGCAAACGAATCACAGAAGAGAAAGGCATTTGCCGTACTAATTGTATGGTTGTACCAGATTAGCCCCCGAAGCCACGCCCACCAAAGCCCCGGCTTCCGAAACCTGAGCTTCGGCTTGAGCGCGGAGCACTGCTACGAATGGAGCTGCGGCCGTAGCCGGTGCTACGGGTAACGGAAGTGCTGGGCCGGATACCGCTGGAAGATGAAGCGGAGCGACTTCCGGCAAAACCACGCCCATAAAAGCCTCGCCCTTGGTCACGTTCCTCGGCTACGCGGCCACGCCAGCCCATGTTCTGCTGCATGATTCCTGGGTTAGCGTAGTACGCGGGCTGAGGCGTCAGGAACCGGCCAGCCATATAGCCTAGGCCACTCCACATCAGCACGTCCATCATGCTTGTGCCTCCTACCCGGTTTTCGGGGTTTTGGCGGCTGTAGTTCTGCATTTGCTGCTGTAAGGCTTGGCCCTGCAGCGTATCTACTTTGCCATCGAAGTGCTTTAGAATGGCCGCTACTTCCTCCTTACCGGCGGGTTTCTCGGCGGTAATCTTCCATTCTCCTGGTTTCACTTCTGTCATCTCCGTGATGACACCTTCTGAGTATGAGTCTCCCGCACCCCAATCGCCTTCTGCTGAATTCTCCGATTCGGAGCTGGGAGAGCAAGCCGGCAGGCCTAGGCCTAAACTGGCCGCCGCCGTAATGAGCAATACATTGCGGCGCCAGTCGCCGAGGGAGAAAAACGGTTTGTTCATAAGGGTAGTAATATCAGGCGGGCACTCCGTTTAGCTTCTGGTTGTCTCGTGATACGTACTGCGTAGCCAACAGCGGCAGGTTGCAGTCAGGTAGGCCACTCTTAGTAGCGGAAAATTACTCCCACAACGGATAATGCTCTAGGTGCACCTCCTGGCCAAAGAATATACGGGTACTTTCCTCGAAAGAACGCGTGAAATCGGACACGTAAAAATGGTGCACTGGGGGCGTTGGCTGGGGCTGGGCGGCTAGGCCAGTCTCCTGCAGGTACTGCTTCACGTGGGCCGCTACTACGTCAGAGGCATCCAGCACCTCAACCCGTCCGCGGTAAAACTCGGCAATCTGTTCTTTGATGAGGGGATAATGCGTGCAGCCCAGCACAAGGGCCTCTACCCCATCTAGCGCCGGATTCGTCAGGTAGGCCTGAATGATGTTGTCGCTGATATTATTCTCGAAGAAGCCTTCCTCAATCATGGGTACCAGCAGCGGGGTGGCCAACGACTGCAGTTGTACACCGGCATCGAGGTCGTCGATTTTCTTGCGATAGACGTTGCTGTTTACCGTTTGCTTGGTGCCAATAAGACCCACATTGCGCCCTGCATATGTGTGGCCTACGTGCGCCACTATGGGGTCAATAACGTTGAGGACCCGGGCTTTCGAGCCCACATACTCGCGGACCAACTCATAAGCGGCCGCCGAGGCAGAGTTACAGGCAATCAGAATCAGCTTGCACTGCTGCTTGAGCAGCAAGTCGCAGATTTTCACGGAGTAAGCCTGAATAGCGGCCGTACTTTTATCGCCATAGGGCAGGTGGGCCGTGTCGCCGAAGTAGATCAGGCGCTCGTGGGGCAGTACGCGGTTTACAGCGCGTGCCACCGTCAGGCCGCCAATGCCGCTGTCGAATACGCCGATGGGGCGCGTGGAAAGGTCGGGTGCAGATGATGCCATAACGAGGGCGAAGGTACAGGGATCTGGGCGATGCGCGAGCTTCTGGGGCGGAGCGTTGCACACTGTCGGGGCCTTTGCGCATCCATTCCTTTTCCTATATTGGCCCCATGAGTAAGATTCTGGAGGAAATAGATCAGGCCCTGGCCAGGTTCGATTCCAGTCGAGGCCGTCCCGTCGCCATTGAGTTGGGCGAGCGGAAGTATACCCAGCTGGTGCTGGACGTAGCCCACCTGCACGCCGATGGCGGTGAGCTGACGCATAACACCGGCCGCCCCCTGGCCTACCGGGGCCTGGAAATTCTGCGCGACGACCTGCACGTAGACCGAGTGCGGGTACTCTAGGGCCTGCGTGAAATTTTTACCCAATCTGTTTCCTTCTTCCCGCCAAGCGCCCACTGTCACTACGTGGCGGTTTTGGGGTTTGCTAGGCCTGCTCGGGCTAATCTTACTGTCACGCTTGTGGCTTTTGTCAACCGGGGGCGCCCTATCCTTCCCCGACGAAGACCGCTACCTAGAATCTATTAAGGCAGCGCACCTGCTGCTAACGGGCGACCTAGAACTTGCCGCGCTCCACCTCGCCAATACGCAAGGCCGCCCCAGCGATGCGCTCCTACGACTGCCCGTGGCCTTGGCGCAAGTGGCTTGGCAACACTTCGGTGGCCCTCCTCCAGAGACCCCTGCCTCTTTGCTACTGCCCCAGCTCATGAATTATATGGTGCTGCTGGGTAATACCCTCCTGCTTTGCAAGCTAGGTCGGAGCTGGCTCTCCAGCAGTGCTGCCCTGCTAGCAGGCCTCGTATATGCCGCGTTAGGCAATTCCAACATATACCTGCGCCACGTACTACCCTACGATTTGGCGCTGCTGATACTGCTAGGTACGCTGGTACTGTTAACCCAGCCTTATCGGCCTATCGGTAATGTACGCCGGATCGGCCTGTTGACTGGCCTACTGGCCTGGGGTGTAGTGGCTGTGTACCCCGGCTACTACTTTGCCCCCTTGCTGATAGGTAGTGTGCTGCTCATGCAGCTTCCTCGCGCTAGTTGGCACCGCGGCCTATTCTGGATGTTGAGTGGGGCATCTTTGCTCATTCTCACCCTCGAACTTATCACCCGGTACGGCCATATCTCCTACCTCCGCTCCTTGCAGACTCTAGGCCCCAGCATCATCCAAGGAGATTTTGCTGAAGGCTTTACTTTTACGGGGAGGTACTTGTGGGAGATTGAAGGGACATTAGGCGTGCTGCTACTTCTGCTGGCGCTACCGGGTATAGCCGTACTGGTTCGGAGTGGGGTGCAAAATAGGAAGCTTCTACCTCTTGCCTTGGCGCCGCTGGGGTTGTGGCTGCTCCATGCTTGCCTGGTGTACTTCGGCCACAAGTTTGTGTTCTATGGGCGCATTCTGCATTTCTTCATTCCCTTCCTGGTCCTGCACGCGGTAACGGCCCTAACTGCCCTTCCACCAATGCTACGCCGCTTGGGCCAGGGGGTACTCGTAGGCTTGGCGCTATGGGGGTTTGTTCGCTTCATAAGTCAGTACGAAAGACTGGCTTATCCGCGCGACGTACTGGCCCGCTTGGGAGTTTCCGCTCAAGATCAGCTTACGTATCTGAATGAGCATGGCCTTGCTCATGCCTGGGATTACAGCGCGCCGCCAGCGGGTAAGCTGGTTAATAGCGGCGGGCGGTCATTGCTACTCATCAACTTTACGTATCCGTATCCGCTTTCCCCTGATAGGTGTGTTTCCGTACCGGCTCAGGCTGCTCCTCTACTATTTAGTGGGCCGCACTTTCTCACCTTCCCGGCGTATGGGTTTGAAGGCTTCACGCCACCCGAGCGGCACTTTTTGCGGAGCTGCCCTTTCCAGTGTCGGGTGTATCAAAAATAAGCTCGGGTGTAGGGTACGGCTTAGTATTGGGACGTAACGCCTTTGGGGTAGCCAGAGCATAATTTCCCCGGTTCTCAATTGCTCCCCTCGTACCTTTGCAGGTATGAATTTGCTTTCTGCCGAGAACCTCTCTAAAAATTACGCCGACCGGTGGCTGTTCCGGGAATTGAACTTTGGGCTGCAGCAAGGCCAGCGCGTGGCGCTGGTGGGCATCAACGGCTCGGGTAAGACCACGCTGCTGCGCATTCTGGCAGGCCTAGAGCCGCCCGACTCGGGTGAAGTGAGCGTGCGTAAAGATATTCGGGTGTCCTTCCTGGGGCAGCAACCCGTGTTCGACGAGTCGCTGAACGTAGAGCAAACCATCTTCGCCAGCCAGAACGATACCCTCGCGGCTATCCGTGACTACGAGCACGTGGTAAACGACCCCAACCATTCCTCCGCCGATTTACAGCGGGTAATGGAGCTAATGGACACCTATAACGCCTGGGACTACGATGCGCAGGTGAAGCAGATCCTTGGCCGCTTGGGTATTCTGGGTGACTTGTTGGAGCGCCCGGTCAATAAGCTCTCCGGTGGGCAGCGTAAGCGCGTGGCCCTGGCTCGGGTGCTGATTGAGGAACCCGATGTGCTGATTCTGGACGAGCCCACCAACCACCTTGACCTGGCCACTATTGAGTGGCTGGAAAACCGCTTGGCTTCGCCCTCTCTCACCCTGCTGATGGTTACCCACGACCGGTACTTCCTGGATAAGGTAGCTAACGAGATTGTGGAGTTGGACCAGGGCCGCGTGCACCGCTACCAGGGCAACTACTCCTATTTCGTGGAGAAGAAGGCCGAGCGCGAGCAAATGGAAACTGTGGAAGTGGAGAAGGCCCGCAACCTGCTTCGTAAGGAGCTGGAGTGGATGCGCCGCCAGCCTCAGGCTCGTGGTACCAAGCAGAAAGCCCGCATCGATGCCTTCTACGAAACCCAGGAGAAAGCCAAGGGCCGCATCAAGGGGCCTGAGATGGAGCTGTCGGTAAAGACCACGCGCCAGGGGGGTAAGATCATCGAGGTAGAGCACCTGCATAAGCAGTTTGGCGGCAAGGTGGTGCTCGATGACTTCAGCTATGTGTTTAAGAAAAAGGACCGCATTGGTTTGATTGGGCCAAATGGAGCCGGCAAGTCGACGCTGCTGAACATGCTCACGGGTAAGCTCACGCCCGACTCGGGCGTGGTAGATGCGGGGCAAACCACCGTATTTGGCTACTACACCCAAACGGAGCTAGAGTTCGACCCCAACCAGCGCGTGATTGACATTGTGAAGGAGGTGGCTGAAGTAGTAGAAATGGCCGATGGCAGCCAAGTGACGGCCTCGCAGTTTCTGCAGCACTTCCAGTTTCCGCCAGCCCAGCAGTACACGCTGGTGAGTAAATTGAGCGGGGGCGAAAAGCGCCGTTTACAGTTGCTGCGCGTACTCATCAAGAACCCCAACTTCCTGATTCTTGACGAGCCTACCAACGACCTCGACATCATCACGCTGAATATCCTAGAGGATTTCTTGCTCAACTTCCAGGGCTGCCTGATCATCGTATCGCACGACCGGTACTTTATGGATGCGCTGGTGGAACAGGTGTTTGCCCTGGAGCCCGGCGGAAAAATCCGGCAGTTCCCCGGCAACTACACCGACTACCGCGAGTGGCAGAAAGACCAGGATGCCGAAACTGCCGCTAGGCCACCCAAGGCCACTGTTTCGGCGGCGCCCGTGGCCGTACCCCCTACTCCGGTGGCCGCGCCAGCTACCAAGCGGAAAGCCACGTTTGCGGAAAAGAAGGAATACGAAAACCTGGAAAAGGAAATCGAGCAACTTGAAAACCTGAAGCAGGAGCTGATTGAAAAGCTTAACTCCGGCACTGGCTCGCACCAGGAGCTAGCCGACTGGGCTGCCCAACTCAAGCGCACCGACCACGACCTTGACACCAAAGGTGAGCGGTGGTTGGAGCTAGCCGAGTTCGTGTAACTGGCCTAGTGCTTCCGCGTTACATTAAAAGCCCCGCTACACCAATTGTAGCGGGGCTTTGTTGATTCTAGGGCATTCTTACTATGTCAGCTGGCAACATAGATGACCCATCTGCGGCCACGGCAAATGGCCAAGTTCGGCGTACAGCCGCTAAAGGCATCGGCGCAAATACGTGCGCAAAGTATTGCTGGCGACTTTCTACCCACTCCCGCTCCACGCGTATGCCCGCACTCGTCAGCGTTGCCTCGTCCCACTCCAGCAATATCAGCTCCGACTGGCCTAGATAGTAACGGCGGGCCGTTTCCAGAACCTGGTGCAGCTCCGAGCAGTGAATAAAACCTTCTTCCACTAGGTCAGCACTAGCAAAATACCCAGTCTCTTGGGCTTGCTGCCAATCAGAGAGGCTAGCAATTCGATATAGCATCTGTGAAGAGTTTGGATAAACCTGCATAGGCGCAAAAAGGCCTTGCCACCCCGAAACGACAGCCGCATTCACGACTCGTTTCGATCTGACAAGGCCCTTCCGGTTGCGACTAACGCCAGAATTTTATACGCGTTCTGACTAGTGGCCTAGGCGGTCCAGAGGTCTTGCTGCACTGCTTTGCCCACCGTCAGCACAATACGCGTGGGGTTGGGAACCAGGGTAAGCCGGGCCTCTTTGCCGGGGTACTTCTCCGAGTCAACCCACACGCCTTCTTTGGGCGTGGGCTTGCCGCTGGTGCTGGTGGGCAGGTAAGCCGTGGGCAGCAGCACGTCGGTATCCGAGTTCAAATCGTTGTGTACTTTCTCCAGGGCCTCTTCCAGGAAAGGGCCATATTCATCGTTGAAATCGTCTTCCAGGTCGTGCAGCTCTTCCTCTACATCGTCGTAGCGGGCATCATCGTACGTCAGCTGTTGTAGCGCCTGTTTCTTCTCAATGAGCGCAACCAGAGCGCGGTTGAGTTCTTCCTTGTTCATATCCACGGGCAATAGGATGGTTTGGCGCAAAGGTGCGTAGGTTTCGGGAAAATCCCATGACGGGGAAGTCCGTTTACGTAGCACAGCGGAAGGAGGTGCGTATCCGGGTATTCGTGTATTTTTACCCGGCTTTATCCTCCACCCCACCCAACCGCGAGTACCCATGGAAACGATGACCTCCCCGGCCGTACAGGCTCACCCCGCTCACGACTTCCTGCCCCTCAACGGCACCGACTACATTGAGTTTTACGTGGGCAACGCCAAGCAGTCGGCGTACTACTATCAGGCGGCTTTCGGCTTCGAGCTAGTGGCCTATGCCGGCCCCGAAACCGGTGTGCGCGACCGGGCTAGCTACGTGCTACAGCAGAACAAAATCCGCTTCGTACTGACGACCTCTCTGCTGCCTGACTCCGACATTACGCACCACGTGGCCCAACACGGCGACGGGGTGAAGGTAATGGCCCTGTGGGTAGACGACGCCCGTAAATCGTACGAGGAGACTACCAAGCGTGGCGCCAAGTCGGCCTTTGAGCCTTACACTATTTCTGATGAGCACGGTGAGGTGACCATGGCCGGCATCTATACTTATGGCGAAACCATCCACACGTTTGTGGAGCGCTCTAAGTACAACGGTCCCTTCCTGCCCGGTTTCCAGGCTAAAACCAGCCTTGTACCGCAGGGTGCGCCCGTAGGCCTGCAATACGTTGATCATTGCGTGGGTAATGTGGGCTGGGGCGAGATGAACCAGTGGGTGAAGTTCTACGAGGACGTAATGGGCTTCAAGCTGCTCATCACCTTCGACGACGACGACATCAGCACCGAGTACTCAGCCCTCATGAGCAAGGTGGTTTCCAATGGCAACGGCTTCGTGAAGTTTCCCATCAACGAGCCCGCCGAGGGCAAGAAGAAGTCACAAATTGAGGAGTACCTCGACTTCTACCACTCGCCCGGCGTGCAGCATATGGCACTTATTACCCACGATATCCGCACAACAGTAACAGAGCTGCGCCGCCGCGGCATGGAATTCCTGACCGTGCCTGGCACGTATTATGAAGACCTGCTCGACCGCGTAGGCCACATCGACGAAGACCTTGAGAGCATCAAGGAACTCAACTTGCTAGTAGACCGCGACGAGGAAGGCTATCTGCTGCAAATTTTCACGAAGCCTGTGGAAGACCGCCCGACGGTGTTCTATGAAATCATTCAGCGTAAAGGCGCCAAGAGCTTCGGCAAGGGCAACTTTAAAGCCCTGTTTGAAGCCATTGAGCGCGAGCAGGCTCTGCGCGGCAACCTCTAGGCCACTTCCTGAACTTAACTCTAGCACAGCCCCGGCGCCGTAAGGTGTCGGGGCTGTTTCGTTAGCCTAGGCTGTGTGGACATCTAGCGCATCCAGTCGAGTGCGGCGAGCAGGTGGGCCACGGCTAAAAAGGAGGAGGCGGTTTTCTCGTAGCGGGTGGCAAAACCTCGGGCTTCTTTGAGCCGGCCAAAGAACCGTTCGACCTTGTTGCGGTCGGCGTAGAGGTTGTCGTCGTAGCCGCGTTGGTCCAGCCGGGTCGCTTTGGGGGGGATGACGGCTTCTGCCTGCTGCTGGGCCAGCGTGTCCAACACGGCGTTGGTGTCGTAGGCTTTGTCGGCCACTACCGCGCCGGGCGACTCGGGCAGCGCGGCCAGCAAGACAGGCAGTTGGGGGCTGTCGGCCGCTTGGCCCGGCGTCAGGACCAGGTGCAGGCCGTTACCCAGCGCGTCCACCACCGCGTGCACTTTGGTGCAGAAGCCGCCGCGTGAGCGGCCTAGCGCTTCGGCTGCGGGCGTGCTTTTTTTTGGCCGGCCGCCGCTTTGTGGGCCTTGGCCGTGGTCGAATCGATGAGCACCCAGGCGTAATCCGGCTCCTGCACGGCCTGAAACAGGGCCTCCCACACGCCCGCCTGCGCCCAGCGGCGGAAGCGCCGCGCCGCCGTGTTCCACGGCCCAAATCGTTCTGGCAAGTCGCGCCAAGCCACCCCGGTACGTACTCTGTACAGCACGGCGTTGACAAACAGGCGGTTGTCGCGACCCGTACCCAGACGCCCCAACGTGTGGGGCTCGACTACTTTCCATTCGCGTTCGGTTAATTCGTGACGGCGCATGGGGCAAAACTACGGCCCACGCTGTCCACAGACTCTAATTTGGCAAAGGGCGTTTAACCTTTGTACTAAACTTTTAACCAAGGCCCAACTGGTCGACGAAGCCAACGACTTGCTGCGTGCTGATACCGACACGGTGTACCGACAAGCCTTGGCTAATCTGTATCACGAACTCAAAGACTACGAGGCGACGGCGGCTGTGCTGGAAGGGTGGCCAGGCTATCCGCAGAGCCTAGACAAAGGGGCGGCATGGCTCCGGCTCACCAATCAGTATTACCGGCGGAGTGACAGCGCCGCATTACGCGAAGAGTTACGCGCGTGGCGGTTGCGCTACGGCATCTTCACCGAGTTCTGTATTTGGGAAATACAACTGGCCGAGATGCTTCACGACTGGGAGCGTATCCTTGAAGTCGTGGAGGCCGCTACGGGGCATGTTACCGATGCCTCAGGCCTGCGGTGGGCCAAGCTGTTGGCGCTGTACAAATCGAAGCGCAGCCACGAGTTGCAGGCCGAGCTGGAAGACATCCTGCAAAATCCCGGGATGCTGCGCCGGCATCATTTATTTAACGTAGCATCGATGGCCGCTCACACCGGTCACCTGGAATGTGCGCAGCAACTGCTATACCCGCACGCCAGTCGGCGCGACGATATGGTGGCGCGCGGTAAATACATCCAACTCGCGCTAAACCAGCCCCGCAACAGTCCCCCGCCGCCCGAGTACGACCGAGCGGTCCTCCATACGGTCGTGCATTACACAGTCAATGGTAAGCCCCAGCGGCGCATTGCCCTAACGCCCGAAACGATGGACGGCGGCTTGAGTGTTTGGGCAAAAAAGCTGATAGACAAGGAAAAAGGCAAAAAATACGTAATGTCGCACCCCACTACTGGCCGCGACCTTACCATTGAGCTGCTGGAAATTACCGACCTCTACACGGGGCTTGCCAGAGATATTCTGGACGATGTAAAGGCCGGTGACCCCGAGTTACCCTTCGAGCAAATCGAATTTGGCGATGGCGAGGTAGAACAACTGCACGCCGCCTTGAGCACTGCCATGGGAGCCGAGGGCGCCGCCCAGCAGGTGCAAAACCGGCAGCTTTTTGCTGAGTATGCGAGTGGCCAAACCACGTTTTCGGCTCTGGCAATGGCCGTATTCCGTGGTAATCCCCTCGAAGCCTACCAGGTGCTGACCGAGCAGAGCCAGCCCGATGTGCCAGGCCTAGTAGTTTCCCCGCGCAGCCTGTTCGCGGGCCTGGAAATCAATCCTAACAACTTGTTCATTTTGGATTGGACTTCCCTGCCACTCTTACATCGGCTGAGCAAGCAGCTAGGTATCATGCCCCGGACAAAGCTTGGCATTTCCCTGCACGTGGTAGAGTTTCTGGAGCAAAAGCTGCAAGAAATGCGCCGCTCGCAGCCAATTGAGATGACGGTGGAAATCATCGGCGACATCGTGCGGCCGCACTTCTATCCACCCGAGATGCACGAGCGCTATATCACCTACCTCACGGAGCTATTGGCCTGGATTGAGACCCACTGCACCACGCGTATTGTAGCGGAGAAACTTGATGCTCTCCGGCAAGCTTTTTTACGTGAGGGCGCGCACGAAGAGCATACACAGTACATGGTCGATACGTCCTTCCTGGCCGCTGCGCCCGACGCTATGCTGGTATCGGATGATTCGACTTTCCTGCAGCTGTCTTTGCGGCCCGGCAATACCATCAGTACCGAAGCCTTTCTGCTGGCTCTCTACCCCGATGAGTTTGAGGCTAGCATTCAACCCAAGCTACTTGATTTCCACTACCTCGGCCTCACGATTAGCTCAACGCTGCTGCTACAGGAATTCAAAACGGCAGGTGGGCAGTTTACTGGCCGGGCATTGCAGTGCCTAAAGAGCCTTCCCCGACAGATGCTGAGCGAGCCAGGCTCGATGGCCGATATGATAGTCGTGCTACGGGAAATCTACATGATGGGCAGTTTATTGCCTGCGCAAAAAAGCTGGGCGGCAACAACTATTCTAACCGCTTGCTTCACCCACCTGCCGCTCAACCTGAGCATCCGGACGCTACTTAAACAGTTCATAAGCCTCAAGTTCATGCTATTGCCAGAGCCTATGCGAGCTGTATTGAAAGATTTGGAGCAAGCTTGGCAAATTGTGGCAGCGTCACGGCTCGAAGAATAAGCTTGAGATAGGCCTATAAGCGAATTATTTTTTAGGCGGGGCAATAAGCATGATATAGGTACGAGGAAAAGGCGAAGCTACAAACCCAGTGAATGTGCGGCATTGTAGGCGATGATGTCTTCGAGCCGGGAATAGCGGCTAATCATGGCGTCGGTTTTCTGCTTGGTCTGGTTCTTAATGAATTCGTTGGATTGACCGTTGAGCTTGGCGGTGGTGATAAAGGACGCACGTAACGAGTGGGCAGAATATTTGGCTCCTAGGTGCTCCTTCACCAGTAGGTTTACCCGGCGGTCCGACAGTCGCCGACGCGACGGTGTACCCGCTTCTCCGGTTTTGCCCCGCGCGAGCGACACGAACACGGGGCCCTCGGTGCGGCCGCCCAGTAGTTCTACCCAGGCCTTGTAGGCCCGGATGGGACAATGCAGTGGATTGGAAGCATAGAACACCGCTTTCTGTTCCAGCTCGCCCGTTTGGTTGGTTTTGCTTTTGGGCAGCGTCAGCACGAGGGCCGCGTCCGTTAATTCGATGTCTTCCAGATTTAGCGCTACCAACTCAGAGCGGCGGAAGGCACCGGTGAAGCCTATTAATAGGAGTGCGCGCGCGCGTACACCCTCGGGCCGGGTCAAGTCAAGCGCGCTGATGCATTTTTTCAGGTGAGCCACCGAAAAGGCCGGCGCCTGCTTTTGCTTTTTGCCCACAGCCCGAGCCACGCCCTTGCGCAGCACGTCCAGGGCCGGCGCGCTGATGGCCGAGGGAAGCCCCAGCAGCTGGTGGTTTTTCTCGATGGCCGCCAGGTGCCGGTTGATAGTGGCCAGCTTGCGCGGGATGTCGGCCAAGTAGGCGACGTAGCTGGCCAGCGTGGCCACGTCGGCCGGCCAGGGCGTGAACCCGTGCGCGGTGCAGAAGCTCTCGTAGCTGCGCAGGTCGGCCGAGTACGCTAGTCTTGTATTGTCTGCACCTTCGAGGCCCATGGTCAGGTAGCGTCCGACATTCGGGGCTACCTGGCCGGCCAGGTCATTGGCCAGCGCCAGCGCCGGCAGCTCACCGGCCACGGCTGGTAGATTCTTCTTGCCCTTTGTTGTCATCTTGCCTTGTCGCGCGTGCTCAAATCCGGTAGTAAGCGCGCCTCAAATGTACACAAAACTTAGGTCCGATAATGAACGATTATGGAACCTAAGATAGAGAATTGAAGCCAAGGCAATTTTCCATCTTCATAAGAACCGAGATTGCAGATAACATCAAAGAGTGGCTGGTGAGGTGAGTTCTAACAGATGGGCTATGTCACACGCTCCTGCTATGGGTTACCAAGTATGATTCATAATCAAAAAAGCACCTTACAGCGGTAAGTAACTTGATGTAGTAGAGCTTTTCAAAGTATTTGTTTGAAGCGGTGCCAGTACACCGGCAGTTTAACGGATTTCAGATATGGCTTAATATCACACGCTCTATTCTAGCTTGGCTTTCTGCGATAGGTTGTTTTGCCTTACATTTCGTGCCAATTTGATTTTAATCAAAAAAAATGTCTAAAATTTATGTGTTAATCGAATAAAATTAACTCTTGGACCCATACTGCCCCTCTTAATGGAAAAAAATACACACTGGCCGCTGCTGGTATTCGGGACTTCGGAGCCGGCAGAGAATAGGCGGATTCGGGCTGCTCGACAGCGGGGAGAACTGCGGGAGGTGGCGTCCCGCATCTACTCCCCGGACTTAGTTACTCCTCCAGAGGTGCTGATTCGGAAGAACTGGCTGCCGGTGGTGCAGCATTTGTTCCCGGGAGCACTCATCAGCCACCGCTCGCAACTGGAAGGTGGGCCTTCAACTGACGCCCACTTGTTCCTAACTTATAAATACACCCGCAATGTGGAGCTGCCCGGCTTGACCGTCCACTTGCTGGAAGGGCCGGATGCCTTGTCTAGTGATACGCCATTTGGGGACGGCAATCTGCTCTTTGCTTCAGAAGCCCGCGGGCTGCTTGAGAACCTGCAGCCTGCCCGCGTCCGCAAGGGGGGCGTCAGCAAAAACCTGCCCATCGAAACCGTCGAGGAGCGGCTGGAAATGGTGCTCAGCGTCCGGGGAGAAGACGGCCTAAACGCCTTGCGGGACCGAGCCCGCGAAGTGGCCGCGGCCCTAAATTGGCCAACGGAGTTGGCCTTGCTGCAGCGTATTGTTGGGGCGCTGCTGGCCACTCAGTCCAGCAAAGTATTGAATTCTCCCGTAGCTCGGGCCCGGGCGCTAGGCATTCCCTTCGACGCGGGCCGGGTATCCTTGTTCACGGCGCTGCTCAGTGCTTTGCGCCAAACAGCACTCCCAGAGCGGCCCGACCCAGGGCCGGCGGCCCCAGCATTTTACACGGTGGCTTTCTTTGAGGCGTACTTCTCCAACTTCATTGAAGGTACGGTCTTCCAAGTTGACGAAGCCCATCGCATGGTGGAATCCGGCCGGGCAATAGGCGGCCGACATGCGGACTCCCACGACGTGTTGAGTACGTACCAGCTCTGCAGTAACGTCGCGGAAATGAGAGTGGTACCCCAAACGGCGGAGGAACTGCTCGCCATCCTGCAGCGGCGGCATGCGCAACTGATGCGGGCGCGGCCGGACAAACGCCCGGGTCAGTGGAAAGAATATGCTAACAAAGCTGGCCTGACCAACTTTGTGGACCCTGCTCTGGTGCGTGGCACCCTGCACGAAGGATTCAAGCTCTACCGGAACCTGACGGAGCCACTAGCCCGGGCAATGTTCATGATGTTTCTAATCAGCGAAGTCCATCCCTTCGATGACGGCAATGGCCGGGTGGCCCGGCTCATGATGAATGCCGAGCTGGTGAGTGCTGGTCAGTGCCGCATTATCATCACCACCCACGCCCGAGAAGGCTATTTGGATGCGTTGCGGCGCTTAAGCCGGCAAGGGGAGCCCGACCTGTATATCCGCATGCTGAGCAGTGCGCAACAGTTTGTGTCTAGCTTGCGGCCCGAGTCCTATGAGTCGGTGAAGCAGCAGCTGGAAGCCCAACAAGCCTTCACGGAGGTTTCCTCGCAGTTACGCTGGTAACCAGCCAACGTCGACGGATAGGGCCCTGACGACCGGTCACTGGTTAGCAGGGCTACGTCTTAGCGAACACAGAGCAAAAGCGTAATGGTCAGTACCAGACATATTTGCTACAAACAACCACCTACACCTTAATAACCATAACCTATGAATGTTAAAATCAACATTTTAAACGTCAAAGACGGCGATGCCATTATTGTCGAGCTGGTCAAAAGCGGCCAGTCGCTGGTTATGGTCATTGATGGTGGAGAACCGGCGTACTACAAAAAGAAAATGAAGCCGGTCTTAGAGGTAGTGCTGAAGGCCCACGGGAAAAAAGCGCCCGACATCGTCGTGTGCACCCACTGCGACAGTGACCACATCGGGGGCTTGATTCCCTTGCTGATTGATTACGGAGCCGATGTGGGCGAGGTGTGGGTGCACAAGATTCCAGCCGCGTTAAAAGAGTACATCACCCAGGCCCAGCTGCTACTTGGGAATGCTGGCTTGAAGCATACACAGTCTTGGGATAACCGTCGGCTCAGCCTCTTGCTGGAGTCATACCCGGCGGACCGACAGGTTTTGGCTGAACAGAAGATTGGCTTGCTCTTGGAATCGCTGCCCCAATTGCAGCAGTTGATGGACGTGATTCCCCCGCAAAAGTTGGTGGAGGCATTTACGAATGCCCGGCCCCTCGCTGCTTGGCCCGAAGTATCCATTTTAGGTCCTACACGAGCCTATTTTAATACCCTTTTTCCGCCAAACAAATCATTTGAATCATTCATTGCAGAAGAGGTGCCGGCGGGCCTGTTCCTAACAGAGCAAGAGTCGTTTCTGCGAAAACAGGCTAAGCTGGCGGGAATAAAACCGTGCGACCGGTTAAAAACGCAGGAGGAAGCCAAATTGACCAATACCAACAAAGCCAGCATCATCATTGCCATTGACGCGCAGGAAGGCCGTTACCTGTTTACGGGGGACGCTGGGATTGACTCTTTAAAAAACATCTCCGATTGGCAGAACGCATTGAAAGACTTGTACTTTCTGAAAGTGCCACACCATGCTAGCAATAACAACCTTTCAAAGGAACTCTGCGAAGTAATGCAGCCGGTGTATGCATTCAGTTCCGGCGATACCTATCAGGATGATGAGGTATTGGACTGTTTAAAATCCAAAGCCCGAAATAAACAGACCAGGACAACCAAAACGGACGGGAACTTGACTTTCGATAGTGCAGCCCCGGGGAAGTAAAAGGCAAAATGACAATCAGGCCGACCTCAGATGCCAGTTCTGCTTGAACGACTAGGTCTTTAATTTAAGCGGGTTTAAGTTGTTGCGCAGGAGCTTAACGTGAGTAGTTGAATACGACGTGGTCGGCCACGGCCGAGTCGGCCATGTTGCGCAGCACCCAGGTTACCCAGTAGTCTTTCTTGATAAAGCTTTGATGCAGCCCCCGGGCCGTCGCGGTGATGGTAATCAGGTTTCGAAAGTCCTGCTCATGGGTGTGCAGAGTCATCGGATTCGCCATTGCGCGCGGTTTGGTAAGGCCTGCTCGGAGAGGCCAAGCTTATAAGTGGATAAGGGATTCAGGCTGGCTTTCAGCGTAGTGGCTAGCTTGACTTCACCCAGCCCTTCCAGCAGGGCCCCCAGCAGGGCGCGCGTGGCCGGATTGTAGTCCTGCGCCAAGCGAACCAGAGCGGCCTGCTCAGCCGGTGGTAGCTGCTTTACCTGCTCGCGCAGGCGCAGCAGAGCCGCGGCTGGCGAAGTGTCGGGCAGGCGCTTAATCTGCCGCAGGGCATCCAGCAGCTGGCAGAGCTTTACCTGCTCCGGCTTCACCTCTGCCCGGCTGCGCACGAAGCGCACACGCACGTTGCCGACTTTCTTCGGCCGCCCTGGCCGGGAAGTGGCGATCTGAATTTCCTGCGGTACCTGCGTGGTCAGGCCTAGCCGGTTGAAGGCCGCTATGCCGGTGGGGTAGCCCCGCAGTTTTTTGCTGGGCGTTTGCAGCAGTACCTGCAGCACCTGCTGCTCGGAAACCGGTACCGGGCCGAACCGGCTCTGCAGGGGGAGGCGGTAGGTGCCTTTGGTGACCTGCTGCACCACGCCTTCCTGGCGCAGCCGGCTCAGGTTCACGGCCACCGTGCCCGGCGCGATGTCCAGGTTGGCAAAGTCCTGGTAGCGCACGAGGGCGCCCGGCTCCAGCTTTTGCAGGCGGTTGAGGATTTTCTGGCGGGCGGTCGTGGATTTGGCTGCTTTTTCCATCTGCTTCGGCCAGTAAAGATACGCTAATTGTAAAGTTTTTTTACTGCAAAACATTACAAAGCACACGTTGTGTTCCGGTGAGTAACGGACTCAGATAATACCAGGCGGGAAACCTAAACACCCTCCTGCTACCTTGTTACAGGCAACAGGAGGGTGTTTGCGAAGTGCCACGCGGTGTAGTGCTGCTAGTGGTTGTACGGGTCGTAGCGGTCCTGGGGGCTGCGGGAAGCCCGGTGCATGACGGAGCTGGAAAGGCGAAAGAACTTGAAGCCGAAATAGAGGAGCAGGCCCCAGGTGGCCACCTGCGCCCCCCAACTCGGAGCCCAGGATGAGTAGAGAAAGATAACCAGCGCGATAAGCAGCGGAATACGCATAGCAATAGGGGTTGGAATGAGTGGTAAGCTGGTCGCTTGCCCTGCCTTCTTCTACCAGGTAAACAACCTGACGCTGATTTGGTGGATTTCAGTTGCTACGTAGCAAGGTGCAACGTATTGATAGGGGCTAGCGGAAGCCGCGGGCCCGGAGCAGGTCGCTGTTGGAAAGCCTGAGCTTGATATTGCGCCCCCCCCCTTTTTCGTACACCTCGACGACCAGGTTTTTCTGGTCGGGAATGGTGAACTTCTTAAACACAAACACCTGCTGGAGCTTGCCGGCGGCTTCAATCTTTTTCAGGTTGCCGTTGTAGACATAGGTGGGCGTGAGCTCAATGGCCTGCTCGGCCGTGCGCTTGGCTACCTTCTTGTCCTGGATGTAGAACTTGACGAAATCCACGTCATACGTCACATTGGAGCGGTTGCGCAGGTGCAGCGGGAAAAACAAAGTTTCCTGCTGGTAGCCCACGCTGCCCGCACGCACGCTGAGCTGGTTTTTCGTGTCGCTGGCCGCCGAGCCGCCGCGTGCCAATGACTGCTTAGAATAGGCATCCAGGTTGCCCCGCGGAATGGGCGTGTTCGACAGGATGGCCTCGCTGCCACTGCCGGCCTGGGCAGTGGAACTGGTCATCGTACTCAGGTCCAGGCTCAGCACCTTCGGGTCGTGCTGGTAGTTGACAACGAACATGTACAGCTTGCCCCCGGAGGTCAGCACGGTCATGTTGGTTTCGGTCAGGTGGTTGCTGGCCGCTTTCACGCGCACGATGTTGTCGGCACCCGTGGCCTTGGCGGCCAGAATGCCGGAGTTACCCAGGTCGACGTAGGTGACCGGGTAGGGAAACACAAGGTGGGTGGTTTTCTGGTCCGAGACGTAGAGCGTGAGCACGGGGAGCTTAGCCGGGCCCGCGCCGGGCGCGCCCAGGTCCAGGCCCAGCTGGCGCGGGTTGCGCTGGTAGCCTACCACGAAGGAGTAGAGCTTGCCGCTGGCCGTGAGCACGGTCATGTTGGTTTCGCTGAAGCCGCTGCCAGCCGCCTTGACCCGCACGATGTTTTCGGAGCCCGTAGCCTTAGCCGCAATCAGCCCGGCACTACCCAAATCGACGTAGGTGACCGGGGAGGGAAACACCAGGTGGGTGGTTTTTTGCTCCGACACGAACAGCGGATACGTCGCCAGCTTTGCGGCGGCTGGGGCCACGGGTCGGGTGCTGGCCAGCGTCGTGGATTGGGCCAGGGCGGGCGCAGCGGCCAGGCTGAGGGGCAGGGTGCAGAGGGCAAGGGCGATTCTCATAGGGGTAGCTTATTTATCAATCTTCAACATGACCTGGTAGCCGGCTTTCAGGCGCACCTTGACCAGGCGGATTTTCTTCTGGCCGAGCCCCTTGACGGCGGTAACTGCCACGCCGGCCGCGGCCAGGGTGGGGTCGGCGCTCATGGTCATGGCATCGGCGGCATTCAGGCCGTCGGCGCCAGCCTGCTTGGCCGCGTCCCGGGTAATGGCACCCGGGATGTGCAGGCCTTCCAGCCCGTCCACGTCGTAGACTTCGAGAGCCACCGGGAAGACCCGATTGCCGGTTTTCAGCGTCTCAATGCTGATGTTCAGCCGCTCCCCGGCCAGGCTGCACTTGCCGTAGATGAAGGTGTTGGCCGGCAGGGCGCGGCCGTTGACCACAGCCGATTCCGTCAGGCGCATTTTCACCAGCGAGCCGCTGACGACTTCCTGCGATCCGTGAATAACGGCCGGCAGGGTGTTGGCATCCTCATTCGCCGCCCGTCCGTCATCGAGGCCAGTAAACGAGGCCGTGCGCCGTGTGCCCGCGCCGTTAGAGCCCAGACGAGAAACGACGGCGTCGTCATCGACCACCTTGGCCCGGGTGCTGGCTTTTTTCTTGGGCTTGGCCACCACCGGCGCGGCCGGGCGGGCTACCCCTCCCCCGCCGCTGTTGCTCTGCGCCAGCAGCTGGGCCATCTGCAGCTGAGCGTCCTTCTCGGCCAGCTCCCGCTCATGCTGGCTGCGCATCAGCTCCAGCTGCTCCTGGGGCGTGAGGGCGCCGGGTGCTGCTGCAGTTGGAGTGGCTGCAGCGCCGGGCGCGGCCCCACCGTTCAGCTGCGCCTGCTGGGCGGCAATGAGCTGCTGCTGGGCTTCCACCACGGACTTGTCCACCGACCCATTGGGACCGGGCTTGCCATCGGCGCCGATGGAGTACGACAGACCCGAGCCGGCCGCCGTATCGAGACGGGCATCGACCAGCCCCCGGTTGCGTAGGGTATCTACCGGGCTGGCGTAGGCTTCGAGCTTGCTGGCGGTGATGGAGCCCTTTTCGGCCGTGGGCAGGGTAGTGTTAAAGCCGGACGGCACGTTCTGGGCCTCGGCAGGCGCGCCCTGCCCGCCGCCGCCCAGGTAAAACATGACGGCCAGGAAGGGGACGCCCACCACCGGCAGGAAGGTGGCCATCTTTCGGGTGCGCAGAAATTGCGCGTCGTGCGGTTTGGTTTCCATTGGGTGGGGCTTAGCGGGGCTGGGTGCTGAGGTCTTCGTTGCGCAGAACCCGCCAGTTCTCCATCAGGAAGCCGTGCGGGTTGTTCTCCGAGCGCGTCACGTCGCGCAGGGAGCATTCCGAGAGGAAGTTGCGGGTGGTCACCGAGGTGGCCCGAATCACCCGCTGGTGCCCGTAGCACCGCGCTACCAGGGGGCGCGCGTTGGTTATCACCACGCTGTCCACACTCATTTCCAGGCTGATGTTGGCGGCAATCAGGTCGTTGTAGAAGCCCTTCTCCTTGAAGTTCTCGTACTGCCGCTTCGCCGAGTTGTCGGCCAGGTACAGCGCCTTGTTCACATTGCTGTCAATGGCTTTCTGGTCGGGGTCCAGGGTGAAAAACAGCTCATGGAAGCGCGTAACGTGGGCGCGGGCCTCCACCGGCCGGTTGGCCCGCGCATCCCGGGCGCCGGCCGTGAGCAGCTGCCCGCCCTCCAGCACGTAGATGCGGTTGGCGGCCGCGGTGGTGGTCTGGAATGCGAAGTAGGCAATGGCGCCGGCCAGCACCAGCACCGCCACGATGAAGAGCAGAGCCAGCGTTTTGACCTGCTGAAAGGCGGAGTCGATGGTTTTCAGGGATGCGAACATGGCTAGGAAGGGCTAGTGAGGAATAAGTGGGCCCGGGCTTAGGCGGAGCGGCGGCCGAAGACTCGCTCCCGCAGGGCGGTGCCGGCGCGGTGGCCCAGCTGCTCGCCCCAGGACCGGTTGTCGGTAGCGGCTGCCCCCGTGGCGGCCGCCGCCGCAGCCGGGGCCGCGCCCAAGCGGGTGGCCGCCCCGGCCGCGGCGCCGGCCGTGGCGGCGGTGCCCACCAGCGCCCCCTGCATGGCGCGGGCCACGCCGCTCACGCCCGAGGCCGCCAGCATCATATCCGTGATGAAGGGGATGACCAGGTAGCCGGCAATGGCAATGCAGAGAAAGACCAGGTAGCCAAAATCGGCGGAGTCGACGCCAGCGCCGGTGTTGAGGCGGCCGATGTCGGCTTCCAGCATCATCACCTGAAACTGCCCCATGATGGCCCCGAAGATGTTGGCCACCGGCACCCACAAGCTGATGGTGACAAACTGCCCCAGCCACTTGGCAATGGAGCCGGTGAAGCCGGGAAAAATGGCAATGCCGAAGGTCAGAGGCCCCAGCACCGACAGCACGATGAGCAGGAAGGTGGCCAGCACGTTGACGAGCAGGCGGGCAGCGATGTGGAAGAGCTCCAGGGTGTTTTTCATCCATTCCCGGAAGTCCTGCTTGACTTCGTACTTGAGCTTATCAAATCCCAAGGCAGCCTGCTGGCCCATATTGCTCATGCCCGTAGTCCCGCCCAGCTCCTCCAGCCGCTTTTCGTAGGCCTCATCCGTGGCGAAGTACTCGTTGCCCGGCTGGCGGGCCAGCAATGCCTTTTTCTGCTGCTGCAGCTGGTCGATGCGGGCGGTCTGATCGGTGCGCACCGAATCGGTGCTGGTGGCCAGCGCGCCCGTGATGCCGCGCAGGCCGCCGAGCAGCTGCGGAAACAATAGAATGGCCAGGCCAATCAGAAAGGGGCGCAGCAGCGGATACAGGTCGATGGGCTCGGCCCGGGCGATGTGGCCCCACACCCGGGAGCTGATGAATATCAGGGCGGCAATACCGCCCACGGCGCGGCCCAGGGTCACGAACTGCGCGACCAGCGGCAGCATCGAATCGTAGAGTCGACCCAGCATCTGCTCCATCTGCAGCATCTGCATGGTAATTGAGTTCATGTCCATAGCGGCGGGAAATGCGGTGGGAGAAAAGCGGCGGGGCGCTAGCGGGCGGCGTCTGCGGCCCCAATCAGGGCCAGTACCGAGGCCCGGTCCTGCCGGGCCTGCTGCTGTTGGTAGGCCACGGCCCGGCACTTGTTGGTGTAGTAAGTCATCAGGTGCTGCTGTTGCTGCATGCGGTCGGCGATGCGGTTGATGAACTTGAGGCGCTGGGCGTCCGTCATCTGCGCCCGGTTGGTGGTCATGATGGTGGCCAGCTCGGTGATGAGCGACACGTTTTCCTGCAGCAGCACCTGGTACATGGTGGAAGCCTCGCTGACCTGCGCGGGCGTGAGGCCCCGGGTGCGCAGCTCGGTCACGCCGCTGGAAAACTGGGTAATCATGGCCGCCTGGGCGTCGTAGATTTCCCGCACCCGGCGGTAGTTGCGCACGCCGGCGCTGATTTGCAGCAGCGAGCTATACCACTGCGCGTGCAGGACCTGGGTTTGGTCGGTGATGCCCTTGATGGCCGTGCTGAGCTGTTTGATGTCGCCGGCCAGCACCTTGGCCCGGCCTTTCAGCGTGGTCGATACGCCTTGGTGGAGAATCTGCTTGCGCGAGATTTGCTCGGAGATGGGCGCCGATATCACCGTTTGGGCCCGCGCCGGCCGGGCCACCAGGCCCAGCAGCGCCAGCAGCACGAAGAAGGAGATAGTTTTCATCGGCAGCGGGTGGGGTTAGCGGGCACTGGCGCCCATGAAGGATAGAAGGGTCTGGCGGTCCTGCTCGATTTGTTGGGCCGCCCGCAGCTGCAGCATGTTGCGCCGGGTGAAGTAGCTGACCAAGCCCAGCTGGTCGGTGATTTTGGCGTCCAGCTGGTCGATGAATTCCATGCGCTCGGCGTCGGTCATCTTGAGCATGGCCGGGCTGACCACGGTGCGCAGGTCGGCCACGGTGTTGGCGCCCTCGGCCAGCAGCTGGGCGTACATGCTGGTCATCTGCGTGAGCTGCTGGGGGCTGATGTAGGGCGAGGTGCGCAGCACGTTGATGGCATCCGAGTACTGCTGGATAATCTGGGTTTGCTTGGCGTAGATGGAGCGCACCCGGCGGTAGTCGCGCACGGCGGCGCTGACCTTGAGCAGGCCGTCGTACCATTCTTTGTGCTGCTCCAGGTTCTTGCGGGCAAAGGTTTTGGTGAGCTCCTGCTCCTTCACCCCGAAGGCTACCAGCTTGTTGGCCGCGGCTTCCAGCCCCTTCATGGTCTTCTGCAGGCCGGTCTGCACGGCGCTTTGCCCTTCCAGCAGCGGGGCCGATACCACCAGCTGGGCCGAGGCCCGGGTAGCACTCAGGCCCAGCAGAGCCAGGCTGAGGAGGATGATTTTCTTCTGCATGGGCGGCACGTTTGCGTGGTGGTTGGCTTACTGATTCCGGGTTTGCGGGTGCAGCAGGTACTTCAGGTGCCGCTCGGCTGCGAAGCGGGCCTGGCCGGTACCGCCCTCAAAACCCAGCAGCGTGGGCAGGGCCTGCGTTGCCGTCATGTTGGGCTCCTTGGTCAGGGCCAGCAGCATCGTGGCCACCGTTTCGCAGCGGCCGGCCAGGCCGTTCCAGGTAGCCACGTCTTCGGGCTGCACCCGGGGCAGGCCCCGTGAGCGGGCTACCGTGCGCAGCACGTAGCGGTAGCGGGCCCAGCCGTTGCGTACCACCGGGTGCTCCTTCACTGAGGCGTCTAGGTCGCTGCCCTGCCAGGCCGCTACGAACTGGGCGTAGCGCCGGGCCGCCGCCTTGTCGGCCGGGTCTGCGGTGGGCAACGCCACTAGGCTGTCGGCCAGGGCCTGCGCGGCAGCTACCTCGGTGGACGCAGGTACCGTTGCATCTGCCGCAGGGGTCGTCGTAGCCGGCGAGTCGGCTGGGGATTTATCGCTGCCGCAGCTGCTGAGCAGCGCCAGCGGCAGGGCCAGGTGAAACAATAGATTGCGCATCGTTTTTTCCCTTTTGTTGATGATGGTGTGCTCCCCTACCCTTCGCGCAGCTCGGCGGCGAAGAGCTTGATGGCCGTGGGCATGTCGCCGGTCTGGCGCAGCTTCTCGAACAGCCGCACTTTCTCGGTTTCCTCGGTGGTGTAGGTCACGTACTCTTCCTTCGACACCTCGATGGCGTACACCTTCGACACCACCCCGCCCAGCGAGATGAATACCTCGGTGTAGCGGCCCCGCGCGGGCTGGTTGTCGCGGTTGATGCTCAGCACTAGGTCCTTCTCCTTGGGCGTGAGCGAGAGCAGGGCCTGAATCTCCTCGAAGCGGTTGATGAACTTGCGCTGGTCGAGCAGAATCTTGCAGTCCGAGTTGTTGATGATGGCATCCTTGACAATCTCGTTGCCGATGATGTCGTCGATTTCCTGCGTGACCACAATGGCCTCGCCGAAGAACTTGCGCACCGTCTTAAATAGGTACTTGATGTAGGCGGCCATGCCGGGCGTGGTCAGCGCCTTCCAGGCCTCCTCAATCAGAATCATCTTCCGCACCCCCTTGAGCTTGCGCATCTTGGAGATGAAGGTTTCCATGATGATGAGTGTGACCACCGGAAACAGGATGGGATGGTCCTTGATGTTGTCCAGCTCGAAGACGATGAACGGGGCCTGCACCAGATCCAGCTCCTTATCGGAGTTGAGCAGGTAGTCGTATTCGCCGCCCCGGTAGTAGGGCCCGAGCACGTAGAGAAAGTTGTCGATATCAAAGTCCTTCTCGCGCACCTTTTCCTCCTCCAGCACTTTGCGGTAGGTGCCCTTCACAAACTCGTAGAACGTGTTGAAACTGGGCTGAATAGCCGGGTTGGCTTCGAGCATCACGTAATACAGGCTCACGGCTGTGGAGAGCGACACGTATTCCGACTGACTGACCGCTTCGTCGTCCTTTTTCCAGAGCGCCTGCAGCAGCGTTTTGATGCTCTCTTTCTTCTCCACGTCGAGCTTGCCCGAAATCAGGAAGGGATTGAAGGCAATGGGCGCATCCTCCTCGTAGGTGAAGTACACCCCGCCCACCAGCTCGCAGAGGCCCTTGTAGGAGTTGCCCGTATCGACCAGCAGCACGTGGGCGCCCTGCTCGTAGTACTGGCGCACCATGTGGTTGGTGAAAAATGATTTGCCCGAGCCCGAGGGACCGAGCACGAACTTGTTGCGGTTGAAGATGACCTGCCGCTTCATCGGCTCGTCGGAGATGTCCACGAGCACGGGCTTGCCGGTGAGGCGGTCAGAAAGTTTGATGCCCTTGGTGGCGCCAGTGGAGCGGTAGTTGGTTTCCGAGGCCCAGAAGCACACGGCTTGCTCAATGAAGGTGTAGAAGGTCTCCTCCGCGGGAAAGTCGCCGGCGTTGCCCGGAATACCGCCCCAGTAGAGCGCGGCAATGTCCACGGTGTTCTGCCGGGGCTTGCAGTTCATCTGGTTAAAGGCGGCATTCACCAGCTTGCGCACCTCCGTCAGCTCCTCCTCGCTCCTGCCCCAGGTCAGCACGTTGCAGTGCACCCGCACCGGCCGGCGCTTGTGGGTTAGCAGCTCGTTGAGAAAGGCGTGGTAGTACTCCACGTTGATGGCGTTCTGCCGGGAGTAGAGCGAGAGGGAGGTGAGCCGGTCCTTCTTCTGCTCGAAGGTTTTTACCGTTTTCTGGGTGTTGTCCAGAAACACGTACTGGTTCAGGATGTGGCTGGTGCCTAGCAGCAGCCCCAGCGGGGCAGCAAACGAGATGGGGAAGTCCGAGTACTCGGTGCTGTAGGCCTCGTAGCGGATGTCGGTTTCCACTGCGGTGGGTAGGTCATCGAGGTTGGCCACCGAGAACATCTGGCAGAACTCCTGGCCCACCTTCAGCCCGCCCGTCAAATCCAGGTCCACCTGCAGGGCCTGGTCGGAGAGGTCCAGCGAGAGGTACTTTTCCAGCAGCCCGGCCTTTTCCTGGGTGCCGGCCAGCTCATCGGAGGTAAGCCGGTGCGAGCGGATAAAGGGGGCGTTGGTAGGCCCCACCCCTTCCAGCGTGCGCACAAACTGACCCACGCTGTCGAAGAAGCTTTCCAGCACCTTCGTGTCGAGCATGTCCTTGGGCACGATGTGGCGGCGGGCCAGCAGCCCCGAGGTGCTGCCCCAGTTGGGGCGCTCCGACGAGGTTTTGGTGATGTAGAGGTAGCAGAAGTGGTTCAGGAACGGACGCTCGTTGAAGTGCCGCTCGTAGGCGGCGGAGAGCAGCGTACGCTCAGCCTCGAAGCCCGGCGCGTACTTGTCCTCCACGTACCAGTCCTGCTTGTGCACCACGCAGTGGTCGGGCAGCAGGCGCACGGCCTTCACGAAGGCGGCCTGCAGCTGGGCGTAATCCTCCCGCGAGAGGGTGAAGATTTCCGGCAGCTCCAGGCGAAACGCCACCGTCACGTCCGCGTTTTTCGAGACGAGGCAATCCTTCTCCACCTTGTAGATGGGCTGCTTGGATTCCAGGGAAACAGAGGGCAGAACCTTGTTGCTCATAGGCAGGGAAAGCACCCGCTCCGGCCGCTACGCGCGGCCGGGCGGGTCCTGGTTGAGGCGTTGGAAAAGGCGGCTGTGCCGGTTGGTGATGTAGCGGGGCGAGGAGCGGCGGGCGGCGGCTTTCATCAGCCCATGCTCGCCAAAGCGGCGGTTCAGGGCGAAGACCCCGGCCCACATGCCGCCCCCGGCCAGGAAAGTGAGGAGCACGGTCAGCACTAAGGGCACGCCCGCCAGGTAACAGGTCACGAACAGGGCAAACACCAGCCCGATGCCGGCCACCAGAAAGTAGATGTTGCTGCCCACCAGCCCCTTGAATTCGACGGGCTTGTTGATGCCCCGGTTCAAGTCGTAGACAGGCATGGCGCCGGTATTACAGGAAGAACGAGCGCACCACCGTGGCCACGATAACCAGGAAAATCATCGAGCCAAACCAGGACACGGCCGTTTTCTGGGTGTCCTGGTCGCCGGAGTTCCACTTGCTGTACACCTTGATGGCACCCACCAGGCCCAGCACCGCCCCGATGGCGTACATGAGCTTGGTGAGCGGGTCGAAGTAGCTGGTGACCTGCGTGGTGGCATCCTGAATGCCGGCCGTGCCGTTGCCACTCCCGGTCTGGGCGTAGAGCAGGTGCGAACTAAGGAGCAGGGCTAGGATAGCCAACGAGGTACTAAAACGCTTCTGGTTCATACGAATGGGAAAGAATGAGACGTGGGTATGGGTGGGCCGGACTCTACAGCTCGTCGGCCCCGAACAGGGCCGCTAGCTCGGCTTGGTATTCTTCCAGGTGCTGGGCCATTTGCTCGGCCAGGCAGCTGCCCTGCAGGCCGGCCGGGGCAGGCGGGTTCTGGCCCGCTTGCAGCAGGGCGATGTACTCGCTGACCGACTCGGCGGCCACCAGCTGCGGCGCTGGCCCGGCGGTGATGATGTCCAGCGAGGAAGCGACCGGCTCCTCGAATGAAGCCAGAGGCTCGTAGCCCTCCGGCAGCAGTTGCTGAAGCGCGGGCTCGGCGTCGAGGAGTTCGGTGGAATGGTCGACGGCGGCCGGCGGGTCAGCCCCCGCATGGGCTTCGCGCCGCACCAGTTCGGCTAGGCGCTCATCGGCCTGGTCGGCGGCTTCGGTGCGGGTTTGGTCTTGGGCTGCGGCCTGCTCCTCGGCCGAGGTCGAAGCGGCGTCCATCGGCGCGCTGTCGTCGGCGCTCTGGTCCTGGCCGGTAGCCGTAGCGGTGGAGGCGGGCAACTGGCCTCCTACTACTGATTCAGTGGCCGGGGGCAGGTTCTCGGCGGCTCCCTCCTCTTCTACTCTAGCTGCTGGTGCTGCCTCCGCGGCAGCGGGTTGCGGCGCCGCAAAGGCTGAGGTCGGGCGTACTAGGGCGGGCGGAGCCGTGGTGGGGGACGGAGTGCTGCCCGCGCCGCGCTTACCGAGTGCGAGCAGCGGGGCGAGTTCGGCGCGGTAGTAGAGTAACCCGACTACCAGGTAGTAGAGCAGAACCACGACCAGCATAAACAGGCCAAACTGGCTCCAGGAATAAGCACTGAGCATCGACAGGAATCAAGCGTGGCACCTCGGGTCGGCCGACCTGAGCGTGAACGTGCCAAACCCTCAGGTTTGACTTGTGCAAACCTATCCGGCCCCGAAACCCGATTAGTAGAAAGTTGACGAACGGTTAAAATCGGGTGGTGAGATGCGTGGGCCGTACACGAACGGAGGGGCAGGACTACCGAAATGCGTGATAGCGGGCCGGAGTGCCGAAGAGAGCTGCTGGGAGCCATAGGAGGGTTTCCACGACATCGAGATGGGCTTACAGCAATAGCAAATAACTGTTCTCTATACCACCGGCAGGCTGTAGGTGCAGGCTTGAACCTCCTGCCCATCGACGGTGGCTTTCCGATGGCGGATAAAGAAGATGGCAATCTTTTTCCGTCCAATAGCACCCTCAGCTTTTCCTCAGAATACCCGCGTAGCCTTGTCCTCGGCCGCCCTGCCCAGCAGCGGGTGGATCGTTTAGCGGCTCGGTATGATGTTCTGGATTTCTGCCATTTCCAAGTCCTTGTTGCAGCAGCACCGCCGGCTGATGGTGCTGCTGCTTATCGGCGTAGTACTACCCTGGGGTATTTTTCTGAAAGCCTCATCAGAAATCCGCGAAGGTGAAGGTTTTCCGGGCGACCAATGGACGCTGCAGTGGCTGCACACCCGTGCCACCCCGGCGCTCGACCAGCTGTTTTTGCTGCTCACCCGGCTGGGCGGGCCGCCGGTGATGGCCACGCTGGCCGGGCTGATTGCCAGCCTGCTGATCTGGCGGCGGCAGCGGCGTCACGCCTGGTTTTTCAGTGTGGCCGTGGGCGGGGCCGCGGCCTTAAACATCGTCGCCAAGCTGCTGCTGGGCCGGGTACGACCGGCGCTGTGGGTGTCGCTGGCCCCGGAAACCACGCCGAGCTTTCCCAGTGGGCACGCCATGGGTTCGGCCGCGTTGGTGCTCACGCTGGGCTTGCTGCTGGCTCGGTCGCGCTGGCGCGGGCTGCTCTGGGGACTGGGGGCGCTGTTTGTGCTGGGGGTAGGCGTTTCCCGTCTGTACCTGGGCGTGCATTATCCCAGTGACGTGCTGGCCGGCTGGATAGCCTCCGTGGGCTGGGTATCGGGCGTGCACCTGCTCTTCTCGCCCTATCTGCGCGAATTGGAACAGCTCATCCACCCGCGTCATCATTCCCTTCGGCCTTAGCCGCCGCGCTCAACCTCCACCCCGCCGCTATAACTACCCCAGCCTCAACTCCTCCCCTGCCTTATGAAAAAGATTCCCGAAGTCACGCTGCTGTTCTGGGTGATGAAAATCTGCGCAACCACGCTGGGCGAAACCGCCGGCGACCTGCTGTCGATGACCCTCAACGTGGGCTACGCCCTCAGCTCGGCGCTGCTGCTGGGGCTGTTTCTGGTGGTGCTCGGCGGGCAGCTGCTGGCCCGGCGCTACCTGCCGGCGCTGTACTGGGCCGTGATTCTGGCCACCAGCACGGCCGGCACCACCCTCTCCGACTACCTGGACCGCACCCTGGGCCTGGGCTACGCCACCGGCGCGGGGCTGCTGGTGGCCCTGCTGCTGGCGGTGCTGGGGGTGTGGTACTGGAGCGAACTGTCGCTGTCGGTCAGCAACATCCGCACCCGACGCGGCGAGCTGTTTTACTGGCTGGCCATCCTGGTGTCCAACACCCTGGGCACGGCCCTGGGTGACTACCTGGCCGACGATTCCGGCCTGGGCTTTGGCGGCGGGGCCTTGCTCATCGGCAGCCTGCTGGCCGTGGTGGTGCTGGCCTATTATTTCACCCGACTGTCGCACGTGTTCCTGTTTTGGGTGGCCTTTGTGCTCACGCGCCCCTTCGGCGCCACGTTCGGCGACTTGCTCACCAAGACCCCGGAGCAGCACGGCCTGGGCTTCGGCACCCAGGGCGCGTCGCTGATTCTGTTTGGGCTGCTCGTTGGGCTGGTGCTTTACGACTCGCTGCGGCAGCCCCGGCCCGACGAGGCGCAGGTCGGTTAGGATGTGTTCTCATTGTACGTTCGTATCGGAGTTATTTTCAGCCATGAACGCAGACTGGACGTTGTTGAGGAATGGACAATGGGCGTTGCTGGCGTCGTTGCTGCTGGTACGCGCTGGTTTATGTGATGTGGAGGCCGTCAATAACCGTCGTTTGTGTAGGCGGTACTATGGGTAGACCGTACGAGCCAACCTTGGCACAATTGGTTCAGGCACCTGAGTCAGTGGCACCACGTGTTCGTGCCCTTTGCCTGGCGGCGGTGGGAATTTCGCTGAACGCCGCCCGCCGCGCCGGCACACGCTGCAAGCCCGCGCCACCGGCCGCGCCGGCCACACCCAGCCCACCGGGCACGACCCTGACCGCCGCCCCTACATGGTCAACGAAATCGGGGCCGTGGAAGTCTTCGCCCAGTAACCTTCTACCCGGACAGTTATGCTACGCTCCCGGCGGTCCTGCCGGGGGCTACCGGTATGGGACTCCCGCAAGTAGGTGAAAAGCCGTTAGCCCGTGGCCTGCTGGCAGGCCGCCAACTGGCGGCGGTGGGCGCGAAAGCGCAGCAGCCCCACCGCCAGCACCACGCCCGCCACGGCCAGGGCCGAGTAGCCCAGCCGCCCGCCCCGCTCGGGGTGAAACTGCAGCAGCGTGAGGCCAAAGCCCACCAGCGCCAGGCTGGTGCGCACGTAGGTGAGCAGGGTGCGCTCGTTGGCCAGGCGGGTGCGCTGCAGGGCCAACTGGTCGGACAGGGGAAGAGCAGGCGGTGGGGAAATGGGCGGCATTCGGTAGTAGGGCAGGCGGTGGGGTTAGAGTGTCACGCTGTCGCCGGGCGCGGCCAGGCGGTGAAACGCAATACTGTGCTTCTTGAAATACGGCTCGTAGGTGTCATAGCGCTGCTCGACGAAGAAGGGCTTGAGGTAGCCGTCGTGCACCGGCAGAATCTGCTTGGGGCGCATTTTCAGGACAAAGTCGGCCACAACCAGCTCCGTCAGGAAGGGCGCGGTAACGGGCAGCACCAGCAGCTCCACGCCCGCGAATTGGAGCAGGTTCTGGGCAAAGGAGTCGGCTGGGTTCAGCACCTGGCCATTTACCAGCCAGGCGGTCATTTGCGGCAAGGTGCTGTCGAGGATGGCCTCGTGCTGCACGGGGATGGCTTGCAACTGAAACGCGCCTACGTCCAGCGGTCCTTCCTCGTGAATCTGGACCGTCAGGCCGTGCGCGTGCAGCTTGGTGGCCACTTCGCGGTTGGTAATGATAATGGCCTGGCGCAGGGCCACGATTTTCTGCAGCGCTTCCACATCCAGGTGGTCGGGGTGGTCGTGGGTGATGACGATGACGGACACGTCCTTGAATACGTCCGGCTTGACCAGGCCTTCGTTGAAGGAGAACTTACCAGGGTCGAAGAGGAGCTGCTGGCCGTCCAGCTCAAACAGCAGGCAGGAGTGGATGTACTTGGTGATGCGCATAAGATAAAAAGCAGGGGTTGCAGCTAACTACGGGCTGCCAGCCGGCGCGTTCCTATTTGGGGTCAGTCGCCCAGCCAGCGGCTGGCCACCAGCCCCACGGCGTAGTTGAGCTGCACCAGCAGCAACAGACCTACCCCGGCGTATACGTGCACGAAGCACAGGGCCATGGCCGCCGCGTATTGCAGTTGCATCAGCCCGAGGCGGCGCACCAGGGCGCGGCTCACGGCGGCCTCGGCGGGGCGCAGCAGGCCCTGGCGCTGGGCGTAGCGGTAGCTGCCCAGCAGCGCCAACCCCGGCAGCAGCAAATTGGCCCAGTACACCAGCACGGCCCCGCGCAGGGGCAGGTGCGTGGTCAGAAAAGCAGTAGAAAACGGCAACAGCCCCACCACCAGCAAAAAGGCAATGTGCCACCAGGCCAGCCGCCGGTCGCTGCGTTCCAGGTAGGTGAACTGCGTGCTCTGGCACACCCAGAAGATGCCCAGCGACAGGAACCCCAGCACGTAGCCCCCCAGGTCGGGCAGCAGCCGCAGCAGGGCCGGCCCCACGTCGGCCTCGGTGCGCACGAGGGCGGCAGCCGGCACCCGCAGGTTGAGCACGAGCAGGGTCATGGCGATGGAAAACACCCCGTCGCTGAGCGACTCGATGCGGCGCAGATTTCGGGCCGCGACGTCGGTGTAGTGCGGGCTGGCAGGGACTGACACGGGAGAAGCGTTGCGGCTGGGACGTTATTCCCAGCCGTGGCGGCGGAAAATGGCGTGGCCCTCGGCCGACTGCAGAAAGGCCACGAACTGCCGGGCCAGGGCGGCCTGGCTGGTGCGCTGGGTAAGGGCAATGGGCGTGCCCCGGTACACACGCTGGGCGCGGGGCAGGCGCACCAGCTGCGAGCCGGGCAGGCGCTCCTGCCAGGAGGCGTAGGTAATCCAGGCGTCGTAGTCCTGGGGCTTTTGCTGCCAGAGGTCCACGGCTTCGGCGCTGGTTTTGACCGAGGTTTTGGTGTTGTGCTGCAGGTTGGCGATGAGGGCGCTGCTGCGGGCCATGTCCTCGGTCATACCCATCTGGCCGGCCCCGTTCACGTCGAGCAGGCGCACGCCGGGCCGGGCCAGGTCTTCGAGGCGCTTGACGTGCAAGGGGTTGCCGGGGCGCACCAGCACCGCCGACGTGCGGGCGTAGAGGCTGGCGCGGCTGGATTCGTCGAGGAAGCCGGGGTGGGCCAGCGCCGTCTGGGTGAGCATGTACTCGGCCCCGCCGTACACCAGGTCGGCATCCTGCCGGGCCTGCTCGAACCACTGGGGCTCGGGGCCGGCCGTGACTTCCACCGCCAGGCCGGTGCGCTGGGTGAAGGCGGCGGCGCACTCCTTCATGGCCGTGGCCGGGCCGCCGGGGCCGTACACGTGCAGGGTTTGGGCGGCGGCCGGCGCGGCGGCGAGCAAGGCAGGAGACATCAGCAATAGCGCGAAGCGGCGGAGCCGGGTGAGCGGGGATGTTTTCATGGGTAGCAAGGCGTTACTTCACGGGCGGCAAAAAGCCGTATTTCTGGTACACAGCCTGCCCGGCGGGGCTGTTGAGGAAGGCCACGAAGTCCTCGGCGGCCTGGGCGTGGGGAGCGGCTTTCATCACCCCGGCCACGTAGTTGGCCGTGATGTTTTCCTTGTCGGGGATGGCCACGGTCTCGGTCGGGTGGCCTAGCAGCTGCTGGTAGTAGGCCTCCGTGTACCACACCGGGGCGGCATCCGACTGGTCGTAGAGCACCCGCAGCGGCGACTGGCGGTGGTGAATCTGGGTCAGAAAGGTGGTGCCGGCTTTCACCTTGGTCGTCATCACGGCCGTGCGCAGGGCCGCGCCGCCGGCCTTCTCGTACGATTCCTCGATGCGCTTGCCGATGCCTTCCCACGCCGGGTTGGGCATGCTCACGCGCACCTCGGGCCGGCCCAGGTCGCGCAGGCTGGTCACTTTCTTGGGGTTGCCCTTGCGCACCAGAATGGTCAGCCGGTTCTGGGCGTAGCTGGTGGTGCGCGCAAACCACTCCGGGGTCTGGTCCATGCGGTTTTTGCCGGCCGCGTACACGTCAGGCTTCAGCGCGATGCGCAGGTTGCCCACCACCAGACTGCCCTGCTTTATTTGCTCGGCCAGAATGCCGGGCGGCAGCGTCTCCACGAAAATGCGCTGGTACTGCGGGTAGGCTTTGCGAAATTCCTTCAGCAGGTCATCGAGCACCATGAACTGGTTGCCGCCGAAGAATACCACTAGCTGCGGGTCGACGATGTCGCCGTAGAGGTCGGGCACGTTGTCGATGCCGGGCACGGTGAAGGGCACGCCCGCTTGCGAAGGCGCATTCCAGGGCGGGTCAAAGCGGTGGGCGGGTTCAACGGGGGCGGACTTGGGTGTGGGCATGGTCTGGGCCGAAAGGGCAGCCGGCGCGGCGAGCAGCAGCGCCAGCAGCGGGGTGAAAGCGGATTTCATAGGCAGCGGAAGTAGGGCGGGTGAAGGGTAGGACTACGGATGCACCAGCGACCAGCCCTGGGCCTGGCGGATAATCAGCTCCCCGTTGCCGCTGGGCACGTAGGCAATGAGCGGCAGCAGCTCGTCCTTGCTGATTTTCTTCTCTTTCAACGTGTTCAGACACTGGGCCAGAATGACGCCTTTCTGCTTGAGGGCCGTGAGCTGCGGCTCGTAGGACTGGTCTTTGCGAAAAACAGCTACCCCGGTGCCGAAGGCCACGAGCTCCACGGTGAGCTTACCTTTCAGCCGCGTATCCTCCAGCGCGTTGCCGATGTTGCGCAGCGTTTGCTGGATGAGCTTGGGGTCGTCGCTGTCAAGCTGGTAGATGACGTGGTACTGGGCCTGGTCGGCCGTGGCGCCGTGGAAAGTGCCTTGCTGAAAGGCTTGCTGGTCGGTCATGGCAGTGGAAGATTGGGCAAGGCCCGGTAGGGCGAGGCCGGCCGCGAGGGCGGCAGTTAGCACTAGATTTTTCATGGGATATGAGCAGTAGGGTGATAAAACGCGGGGAGCTACTCGCCGCCCTTCTGGCCCGTGGCCGCGTACGGCCCGAACTGGTGTTGGTGCTGGCTGAGCTGGTCGGCGTAGGGCGGGTAGGGGCAGTCGATGGGCTTCTTGGTGAGGTTAGGGTAATCCCGTTCCAGGTGGGCCATGTGCGGCCGTGGCATCGAGTTAATGTAGGCCGCCACGTCGTAGGCCTGCGCATCGGTGAGGACGGTGTGCGCCGCCGTCGCCCCGAAGGGCATGTTGGCCTTGAGGAAGCGGGCGGCCGTTTGCAGGCGGTGCATGCCGGCCCCGTCGTTGTAGCTGTCGGGGCCCCACAGCGGCGGGTACTGGTACGGCCCGCCCTGGCCGGCCCGCTGGCCCTGCCCGCCGGCCCCGTGGCAGCTGGCGCACTGCTGGGCAAAGACGAGCTTGCCCTGCCCCAGGTCGGCCTCCCGGTTGGGCATCGTGAACTTCACGAAGCCCTGGCCCTGCACCTTTTCCCCTACCGGCACCTGGCGGCCCAGCCACTTCATGTACGTTACCAGCGCCTTCATCTCCCGGCCGTCGAGCGGCAGCGGGCGGCCGTTGAGGCTGCGCGTCATGCAGCCATTGATGCGGTCTTCGAGGGTGCTGATGGCGTTTTCGCGGCCCTTGTAGGCGGGGTAGATGCCCCAGATGCCCACGTAGGGCGCGGCAAAGGCTTTCTGGCCAGCCTGCAGGTGGCAGTTCTGGCAGGCCAAGTGGTTGCCGGCCAGGCGCAGCAGCGGCTGCCGCGCCTGCGGCCCCAGGTAGTCGGGCGTGCGGGCAATCAGCTCGTGGCCGTAGCGCACCAGCGCGCCCTCGGGGGTTTGCGGCACGCTGTCGAGCAGGAAGCGGGCCGGGGCGAAGAAGTCGGGCGGGCTGCCCGGCTGCGACCGGGGCGGCTGAGTGCCGGGGTTGCCCGAAGCATCGGCCGACAGCCGGGCCACGGCCGGAGTGGGCGGCGGCGGGGCCAGCAGCCCGTAGGCCGTCACGGCCACCACCAGCGCCAGCAAGCCCGTGAGCCAGGTGAGCAGGCCGGTTACTTTCAGCAGTACCTGCTTGTCTTCGGGCTGCAGGCGGGGTGGTGGGGGCGTTTCCATTGGGGCGCTGGGATACAAAGGGTGGGCAAGGGCCAGCCAGGGCCACCGCCGCCGGGCGGTGCCAAAGCTTTAGAAATCAATAAGAATTTGCGGGGAAATGCCGGCCGCTGCCGGCCGGTCAGTTCGCCCTTAAGCCGCGTGCAGAATCACGTAGAGCGAGGCCGTCGAGATGACCACCCACAGCACAATGCCCAGCACGAAGGGCTTCACGCCCACCGCCTTCACCACCTTGGCCGACAGCCCTGCCCCGATGAAGAACAACGTCACCGTGAGGCCGATTTTGGCCAGGTGCGTCATCACCGGCCCCAGCTTCGCGGCGGCGGGCACGTAGGCCGGCACGAAGGTGTTGAAGAGCATGGCCAGGATAAAGCCCAGGATGAAGTAGGGAATCGTGATTTTCACGCCTTTCTGCTTGAACAGCATGGCCGTACCGATGGCCACCGGAATAATCCACAAGGCCCGCGCCAGCTTCACGGTGGTGGCCACTTCCAGGGCCTGGTTGCCATAGGCCGCCGCCGCGCCCACCACCGAGGAGGTGTCGTGAATGGCAATGGCGCACCACAGACCGAATTGATTCTGGGTCATGGCCAGGGCGTGGCCGATGGGCGGAAACAGGAACAGGGCCAGCGCATTGAGCACGAACACCGTGCCCAGGCCCACCGACATTTCCTCGTCCTTAGCCCGCAGCACCGGCCCGATGGCCGCAATGGCCGAGCCCCCGCAAATAGCGGTGCCGCACGAAATCAAATGCACCACGTGCCGCCCCAGCCCCATCCACTTGCCCACGAAGTAGCCCAAAATGAGCGTCCCGAAGATGGACACGACCGTGAACAGGATGCCCTCCTTGCCGGCCTGCACCGCCGCGTGGGCGTTCATGCCGAAGCCCAGGCCAATCACCGAGAATTGCAGCAGCTTGTGGGTGAATGCTTTGGTGTGGGTGGTGAAGGGGTTGCCCACCGTCTGGGCCAGCACCAGCCCCAGGGCCAGCGCCACCGGCGGCGAGGCCCAGGGCGTAAGGCAGAATACCAGAAACAGCGCAAACACCACCTGGCGCAACGTGATATCCTGCCCGAACACCACGCGGGGCGTGTGGAAGTGACGGAAGAAGCCGGTGGGCATTTCGTCGGTCGGGGTTGAGGTAGGCGCGGCCGGAGTGGCGGGGCGGTTCAGCGGTTCGGCAGTCATGACAACAAGTGAATTAAGGGGGGTGGGGCCACGGCTAGTGGCTGCTGGCGCGCCGGCGGCGCGAACAGGCCAGCTGGCATAACCGCAAGTGAGGAAAGAAGGGGGCAGTGCTACGCCCGGTAAGGCTACCAGCCGGTTTGTTCGTCGCGGAGGTCGAACACGTCGCCGCCGGCCATGCGCGGGTCGTCGAGGGCATAGGCGGCCTTTTGCTCGGCCGGGGTGCCGTCCTGGGCCGCTTGCACGGCGGCCACATTCTGGTTCATGTCCGCGTGGCCGCGCTGCCGGGCGGGGTCCGACTGCGCGCCGGGCATGCAGTACTGCTCGGTGCGCAACTGCGGGCCACGCAGCTCGCTGAACTCGTCGGGGTTGTCGTTCGAGCCGTCGGTGGACTCGGCGCAGTACGTAGGTTCGGCCGCGTCTTCGGGCGTGCCGAAGGTGCCGTAGTGCGGGGTGCCGTGGTCAGCGGCGGGTTCGGGCGTGGGGAACGTGGTCATGGCAGGCAGTACGTAGTAGTGAAACAATAGCCCGCTACCGAAGCGAGCGACTACACAAAAGTACGGCCTTCCTCTACGTCTTGTTTATACCGGTTTGCTATCTGAAATAACGTGGTGTTATACTGACACAGGAAGGTGCGCGTGCAGGTACGTCAGCAGCCGCTGGGCGGGCCGCCCCAGCGGCTGCCCCTGCACCCACACCGACTCAAACTGCCGGGGCAGGTGCAGCCCGTCGATGGGCACGATTTCGAGCAGGCCCGCCGCCAGCTCCCGCGCCAGGGCCCGGCGCGACACGAAGCCCAGTGCGGCTGAGTCGGCCAGCAGGTAGCCCTTGATGGCCTCGGTGTTGTCGAAATGAAAGGCCACGGGCAGGCTGGCGGGCTTCACGTGCCGCTCGCGCAGGGCGGCCTCCAGCACGTCGAGCGTGCCCGAGCCCCGCTCGCGCAGCACCAGCGGGTGGGTTAGCGCCTCGGCCAGGGGCAGCGGGGCCGGAGGCGGGCCCGCCGGCGTGGCCGCCCGCACGGCCACCAGCTCGTCGGGCAGCAGCAGCTCGTAATGCAGGTCGCGCGAGTGCGGGCCGCCCTCCACCAGGCCCAGGTCCAGCTCGTGGCGCAGCAGGGCCTCGCCAATCTGCTCGGTGTTGGCGTTGCGCAGCGTCAGCTCCACCTGCGGGTAGCGGCGGCGAAAGCCCGGCAGCAGGCCTGGCAGCACGTACTGGGCCAGGGTGGTGCTGGCCCCCAGCCGCAGGCGGCCGGCGGTGTCGGCCGGGTCGCGCAGGGCGTGCAGGCGGGCTTCCACGGCGTGCTCGGCTTCGGCTACGGCCTCGGCGTGGGCCAGCAACAGGTGGCCGGCCTCGGTGAGGGCCACGCGGTTGCCGCGCCGCTCCAGCAGGCGCTGGCCGTAGTGGGTTTCCAGCTCGCGGATGTGCCGCGTCACGGCCGGCTGGCTGATGAACAGCTCCTGGGCGGCTTTGGTGAAACTCAGGTGGCGGGCGGCGGCGGCAAACACGCGCAGGCGGAAGTCGGACATAGCGGCAAAGGTCGCATTGGGGGTGAGATGCGCTAGCCAATTTACACCCTCTCCTACGTCAGGAGTGCCGTGGCCAATGCCGGGCGCCATTGAATGCTGAACTTGCATATAGATGTAGACCAACCTGCCGTTGCGTGGGCTGGTATCTGCACCACAGTCCTGCTCCGATTGTGCTCAGAATCGTAGGCTAGACTCGCGGCGAAGGTCGGGCGCTACGGCCCTTCTTGTACCCGCCGCAACATGCTGCTTTCTGTTTCCTTATCCTGGCCCGCGCTGCTGCTGGGGCTTGGCCTGTGTACTACTCCCTCAGTCGTCCTGGCCCAGGCGGTAGCGGCCGACTCGGCCACTGCTTCCCGGCCAGTCGCAGCGGCTTCCTACCAGGCCGCGAACCCCTACCAGCCCACCCTGCGGCAGCTGGCCCTGCCGGCGTTGCTGCTGGGCGTGGCCGCACTGGGCACCGAAAAAGTAGACGTACTCGAAACCGACGAAGCGGTGCAGGCAGAAGTGCTGGAACACTTTCCGCGCTTCCAAACCTCGCTCGACGACTACCTGCGCCACGTACCGGCCGCAGCCACGCTGGGCTTGAGCCTGGCCGGGGTAAAGGGCCGGCACGGCACCCTGAACCAGGGTGTGATTTTCTTTCTGGCCTACACCATCAACAATACCCTCACCAGCAACCTCAAAAACCTGACGCGGGTGGAGCGGCCCTACGGCAACGATTTCAGCTCCTTTCCCAGTCAGCACACCAGCGCCGCGTTTGCCGCCGCCACCTTCATGCACCACGAGTACGGCGGGCGCAGCGTGTGGTACAGCGTGGGCGGCTACGCCGTGGCTACGGCGACGGGCGCCATCCGGGTGCTGGGCAACAAGCACTGGGCTTCCGATGTGCTGGCCGGGGCCGGGGTAGGCATTCTGTCCACGGAGCTGGCCTACTGGGCCTACCCGCTGGTGCATCGGCTGCTGCTGCGCGGCCTGCAGGAACGAGCCATGGTGGCCCCGCTTTACTCCAACGGCGCGCTCGGCCTGATGGTCAGCGTTCCGTTGCGCTGATGGAATTATCACGCCGGTCGAAAGAAAGTGAAGCCGTGTTGCCGTCCTCAACCAACGCTCAGAATCGGCCGGTAGCTTGGCGGTAACAGTTCACGCATACCCCCTCTTACCCATCATGAAAATCCCGCTCCAATTGCTAGCTGCTGCCCTTCTGCTGGCCAGCTCGGCCGCCGCCCAAACGCTTCCCGCCGCACAGGTGCCCGCCGCCGTCACGGCCACCTTCCGACACGCTTATCCGCAGGTAGTGCAGGTGACGTGGGAGAAGGAAGGCATCAATTACGAAGCCGGCTTCAAGCAGGGCGCGGCCGTGCTGTCGGTGCTCATCACCCCAGCCGGCAAGCTGGTGGAAACGGAAACCGGCCTGGCTCCCAGCCAGCTGCCCGCGCCCGTGCGTCAGGCCCTGGCCCGCCAGTACAACGCCTACCGCGTGACGGAGGCCGCCAAAATCGTTTCGGCCGGCACCGGCCGGGTGGTCTACGAAGCCGAAATCAGCCAGGGTCATCAGCACCGCGACGTGCTGTTCACGGCTGATGGCCGGGAAACCCAAAAGCCATAAGCGGAGGCGGGGCCGACAACCGCCCGCTGGCGGGTGCCGGCCCCGGTCAGGTGCCCCCGGAACCCGTGTAGATTCCTGCCTTCGCGCTACATACAGGTGGCGCTTGACTGGCAGGTGCGGCTTTAGCGGACATTCCCGATGAACTACTTTCAGCCGCTGGCATTGTTCTTTCTGGCTGGCCTTTGCGAAATTGGGGGCGGCTACCTGGTATGGCGGTGGCTGAAAGCTGACCAGCCGGTGTGGACGGGCCTGCTCGGGGTGCTGCTGCTGGCTGCCTACGGTTGGGTCGCCACGCTGCAGGCCACTTCTTTTGGTAAAACCTACGCCGTGTACGGCGGCGTATTCATCGTCATGTCCATTGCCTGGGCCTGGTATTTCGACGGTTTCCGGCCTGACCGGTTCGATGTAATCGGCGGGGTGGTGTGCTTCGTGGGCATCGGCATCATCCTGTTCTGGCCGCGAGCGTAGCCCGGCATAAGCTGGCGCGGGCAGGGTTGGCTTGCTCCGGGCTTGCTCAGAATTGTGGCGCACATTTGTTTCTCCATCCCGAACCCGTGCGCCCATGAAGCTCCTGATTGTTGAAGACGAAGCCGAGCTGGCAGCCAGCCTGGTCAGCCACCTGCAGGCCCAGCACTACGTGTGCGAGGTGGCCGCCACTTACGCTGCCGCCGAGGATAAGATGCTGCTCTACGACTACGACTGCATTCTGCTGGACCTGACGCTGCCCGGCGGCGACGGCCTGACGCTGCTGCGCCAGCTACAGGCCCAGCATAAGGCCGATGGCGTCATCATCACCTCGGCCCGCAACGAGCTGGACGACCGCATCACCGGCCTGCACCTGGGCGCCGACGACTACCTGCCCAAGCCCTTCCACCTTTCCGAGCTGAGCGCCCGCGTGGCCGCCCTGGTGCGGCGGCGGCGCTTCAACGGGGCCAACACGGTGGTGGCCGGCCCGCTGACGGCCGACGTGCTGGCGCGCACCGTGAGCGTGCACGGGCAGGCCCTGCCGCTCACCCGCAGCGAGTTTGACCTGCTGCTGCTGCTGCTTTCCAACCAGAACCGGGTGGTGATGAAGTCCACCATTGCCGAGCACGTGTCGGGCGACATGGCCGAGCACTTCGATTCGTTCGAGCCGGTGTACACCCACGTCAAGAACCTCAAGCGCAAGCTCACGGAGGCGGGCCTGGGCGATTGCATCCGCACGGTGTACGGGCTGGGCTACCGCTTCGAGCTGGCCGCCGTATGAGCGCGCCACGGCCCCTGAAGCTGCTCACGCGCACGCTGCGCACCCAGCTCGTGTACGCGGGGCTGGTGCTGCTGGCCGGCACGTTCGTGTTCTACTTCGTGCTCCAGCAGCTCTACTACGCCGACGTGGACGAGGCCCTGCTGCTGCGCCGCGACGAAGTGGTGGGCAAGCTGCCGCTGGTGGCCCGCCCCGCCGACCTGGCCCTGTGGATGCGCCTGGACCGCGACCTGGAAATCCGGCCCCTGCGCCCTGGCGAGGCGGCCGGCCCCGCGCGCATCGTGCCCGAAAAGCGCTACCTGGCCGCCGCCGATGAGTGGGAGCCCTACCGCACCCTCACCACCACCGTGCGCTACCAGGGCCGGCCCTACCGGCTGGTGCTGCGCAGCTCGCTGGTGGAGAGCGAAGACCTGCTGGCCGCCATCGGGCTGGCCCAGGCCGGGCTGCTGGTGGTGCTGCTGGGCGGGCTGGTGCTGGTGCAGCAGCGGGTGGCGCGGCGGCTGTGGCGGCCGTTCTACCAGACGCTAACCCAGCTCCGGCGCTTCCGTCTCGACCAGCGCGCCCCCATCGAGCTGGCGGCCTCGCCCACGGTGGAGTTTGTGGAGCTGAACGTGGCCCTCACCGAGCTGCTCACCCAGCACCGCCGCCTGTTTCACAGCCAGAAGGAATTCACCGAAAACGCCTCCCACGAGCTGCAAACGCCGCTGGCCGTGCTGCACACCAAGCTGGAGCTGCTGGCCCAAAGCCCCGAGCTGACCGAGGCGCAGGCCCAGCACCTAGACGCGCTGGTGGCCGTGACCCAGCGCCTGAGTCGCCTCAACCGCAGCCTGCTGCTGCTGGCCCGCCTGGACAACCAGCAGTTTGCCGCCACCGAAGCCGTGGACCTGCGCCAGGTGGTGCACAGCGTGGCCGGCCAGGTGCAGGAGCAGGCCGAAGCCGCCCACCTGACGCTGCGCGTGGCGGCGGCCGTTTCCGTGCTCCGGCAAGCCAACCAGACGCTGATAGAAATGCTGGTGAGCAATCTGCTGGTCAACGCCATCCGTCACAACGTGCCGGGCGGCTGGGTGCAGGTGCAGCTCACGGCCCGGCAGCTCACGGTAGCCAACACCGGCCGGCCCGCGCCGCTGCCCGCCGGCCGCGAGTTTGCCCGCTTCCGCAAAGATGCCCTGAGCGCCCCCGGCGGCGTGGGGCTGGGCCTGGCCATCAGCCAGCAGATTGTCAGCACCTGCGGCCTCACGCTGGCTTACCGGTTCACCGCGCCCAACCAGCACTGTTTCGAGGTAAGCTGGCCCTAGCGGCCCGTCGTTACCCGCTCCGAAGCTGCTCAGAATTGGCCACTAGCTTGCCGGCCTAACCGGCCCGCCGGGCCTCGCTATGGCAGCTACTCCCCCGTTTTTCCACCACGCCGCGCCCCCCGCCGGGGCGCTGGCCCCGGTTCCCGCGCCGGTGCGCTACCCCTTCCACGACAACGACGCCTGCCCCGTGGGGCAAGAGGTGAAGCGCAGCGGCCACTGGCAGTACTACGCGCCCCGCACCGTGGACGAAACCCGCGTGCGCTGTCCCGAGTGCGCCGCGCTCAGCCGCGCCGGCCTTTAGCTTTTTTGGTATGCGTGTATTCTCTTTTCCGGCAAATAGGTGGCGGCTGGGGCTGCTGCTGGTGGCGGGGCTGCTGGCCCACGCGGGCCGGGCGCAAAGCCCGGCCCCTACCCGCGACCTGGCCTATTACCTCGCCCAGGCCCGGCAAAACAGCCCGTTGAGCGCCGACGTGCATAACCAGGGCCAGGCCGCGCAGCTCGAAACCGAGCGCCTGCGGGCCTTTTATACCAAGGCCACCGGCACGCTGGTGGCCAACTACACCGCCGTGCCGGTGCTGGCCCACGACAACGGCCGCACCGTGCTGCGCTACTCGGCCGACAACAGCGCCCGCTACGTGGGCTACGACGTGGCGCTGAGTAACGGCGCGCTCTACCAGGGCTACGCCCAGCTCACGCAGCCGCTGTTTGCCCGCCCGCGCTTCGAGGCCTACGCCCAGCAGGCCCAGGGCCTGGCCCTGAGCCAGCAAAGCCTGGCGCGGCTCTCGCTGCACGACCTGGACAAGCTGGTGGGCGACCAGTACATCCTGTGCCGGCAGGACCTCGACCAGCTCGACTACGTGCGCGAGCTGTTGGGCATTCTCGACAAGCAGCGCCTGCTGGTGCGCAAGCTGGTGGAAGCCAGCCTGCTCAAGCAGTCGGACTACCTGCTGCTGCAAATTGAGACGGAAAGCCAGCAGGTGCTGTTCAACACCTACCGCACCGCCTACCACCGCGACCTGCTCGACCTGAACGTGCTCTGCGGCCTGGGCGACACCAGCGAGGTGGCCCTGGCCCCGCCCGACCTGCCGCTGCGCCCGGCCGGGCCACTGCCCGGCCTCTCGGGCTTCACCGAGCGCTACCGCCTCGACAGCCTCAACCTGGCCGCCACTCAGCGCGTGTTTGAGCTGCGCTACCGGCCGGTGGTGAATGCCTTCGCCACCGGCGGGCTCAACGCCGTCACGCTCGCCGACATTCCCCAGCGCTTCGGGGTGAGTGCGGGGCTGAGTTTCAGCCTCTACCTCTTCGACGGGCACCAGCGCCAGCTCAGCCGCGACCGGACCCGAGTGCTGCTGGCCACCACCCGCGCCTACCAGCAAAACTTTGCCACCGTGAACCCCGTGCGCCAGCAGCGCCTGCGCTACGAGCTGCGTCAGGTGGAGGAGCGCCAGCGCCTGGCCCGCCAACAGCTGGCCAACTACCGCCAGGTGCTCGACTCCTACAAGCGCGAAGCCATTGCCGGCCAGCTCTCCATCGTGGCCTACGTGCAGGTGCTCAAGAACTACGCCCTGGCCGCCCGCGACCTGGTGCTGCTGGAAAATAGCCGCCTGTTGCTCATCAACGCCTACAACTACTGGACCTGGTAGCGCCCCTTTTCCGCATGAAACGTCGCTTTTTTCTTTCCCCGCTGCCCCTGGCCCTGCTGCTGGCCGCCTGCCAGGGCAGCGCCCCGGCCGACGAGGCGGCCGGCCCACCGCCCCGCGCCCAGGTGCAGGTGGTGGCCCCGGCCACCCAACCCCTGACGCAGTACCGCACCTTTCCGGCCACCTCGCTCTACCCGCGCAAAAGCGCCGTGACGGCCCCCGTGGCCGCCTACGTCACCAGTGTGCGGGTGCGCCTCGGCGACCGGGTGCGGGCCGGGCAGGTGCTTTTCACGCTCGAAACCAAGGAGCGCCGCGCCCTGGGCGGCTCCATTCAGCGCATCGACCCCTCGCTCAAGGGCTTCGGGCGGGTGGCCGTGGCGGCTCCCTCGGCGGGCATCGTGAGCGTGCTCAACATCCAACAGGCCGGCGACTACCTGCTCGAAGGCGCGCCGCTGTGCACCGTGGCCGAAAGCAGCCAGCTGGTGTTTCAGCTCAACCTGCCCTACGAGTACCACTCCCTGGCCCAGGGCCAGCCCGCCTGCACCATTGTGCTGCCCGACAGCACCCGCCTCACGGGGCAGGTGCTGGCCCCGCTGGCCAGCGTGAGCCCCGGTCAGGCGGAGGTGTACCTGGTGCGGCCCCTCGACCCGCCGGGCGTGATTCCCGAAAACCTGCTCGCGCAGGTGCGCCTCACCCAAACCCGGCAGCCCCGCGCCCAGACGCTGCCCGCCAGCTGCGTGCTGGCCGACGAAACCCTGCACCACTTCTGGGTGATGCGGCTGCTGAACGACTCGACGGCCGTGAAGGTGCCTGTGACCCTGGGCGTGCAAAATCCCGAAACCATTGAAATCAAGCGCCCGGTTTTCCGGCCCACCGACCGGATTTTGCGCTCCGGCAACTACGGGCTGGCCGATACGGCCAAGGTGCAGGTAGTACAATGAGCGACCCGACCCCACTTCCCTCCTTAGCCCCTGCCGAGGCCGCCGCGCCCACGTTTTTCTACACCCTGCGCAAGCCCCTCGTGCTGGTGGGGCTGCTGCTGCTGGTGGCCGGGCTGTTTGCCTACGCGCGGATGCAGACGGCGCTGTTTCCGGAAGTTACCTTTCCCAAAATCACGCTCATTGCCGATGCCGGGCAGCAGCCCGTCGACCGGATGCTGATAACCGTGACCAAGCCGCTGGAGGCCGCCGTGAAGCGCGTGCGGGGCGTGACGGTGGTGAAGAGCAGCACCAGCCGGGGCGCGTGCGTGGTGCAGGTGTTTCTGAGCTGGGACGTGGACGTGTACGCGGCCAAGGCCCAGCTGGAAAGCCGCGTGAACGAGATAAAGCCGCTGCTGCCGCCGGGCGTCACCCTGGCCACTGAGGCCATGAACCAGTCGCTGTTTCCGGTGCTGGGCTACTCGCTGGAAAGCACCAGCCGCTCGCCCATTGCCCTGCGCGACGCGGGCAACCTGCTGGCCCGGCCGCTGTTTTCGCAGGTGCCGGGCGCCTCCAACGTGGTGGTGCGCGGCGGCAAGGCCAAGGAGTTCGTGGTGATTCCCGACCCCGCGCGGCTGGCCAGCCAGCGCCTCACGGCCGCCCAGCTGCAAGCCGCCTTCGCCACCACCAACTTCGTGCAGTCGGCCGGCAACCTGAGCAGCTTCCGCCGCCTCTACCTCACCCTCACCGACACCCGCCTGGGCACCGTGGACGACCTGCGGCAGGTGGTGGTGCGCGCCGACTCGGGCCGCGTGGTGCGGGTGCAGGACGTGGCCATCGTGGACGTGCAGGAGCAGCAGGAATTCACCATCCTCAACGCCAACGGCCACGACGCGGTGCTCATCGACCTGGTGAAGCAGCAGGGCGTGGACCTGGCCACCTTCGCCGCCGCTGCCCACCAGAAAGCCGCCGCGCTGCGCCGCCAGCTGCCGCCGGGCATGACGCTACGGCCCTACTACGATCAGTCGGTGTTCGTGACCGACAGCATCGACAGCGTGATTCACAGCATCGTGGAGGGGCTGGCGCTGGCCATCTTGGTGATGATTGTGTTTCTGCGCTCGTGGCGGGCCAGCCTGGCCGTACTGCTCACCATCCCGGTTACGGTGTGCTTCACGTTGCTGGTGCTCTACCTGCTGGGCATCACGCTGGATATCATGTCGCTGGGGGCCATTGCGGCCTCGGTGGGGCTGATTATTGATGATGCCATTGTCATCATCGAGCAGATTTACCGCACCCACGAGGAGCACCCCGACCAGCCGCCCGTGCGGGTGGTGCGGGTGGCCATTGCGGCCCTGCTGCCGGCCATGGTGGCCTCCTCGCTGAGCACCATCGTCATCCACTTTCCATTCCGGCTGATGAGCGGGCTGGCGGGCAGCTTCTTCCGCGAATTGTCGGACACGATGCAGATTACCATGGTCTGCTCGTTTCTGGTGACGTGGCTGCTGCTGCCGGTGCTGCACCTGTTCATCGGCTACCGGCCGGGCAAGCATGCCCACGCCCACAACGCCGCCCAGGAGCAGGCCGACCGGCTGGGCTGGCTCACGCGCCTCTTTGCCCGGCCGCTGCTGGCCCTGGGGCTGGTGCTGGGCCTGGGCGCGGGGGCCTGGCTGGCGGCGGGCCGCCTCGAAACCGGCTTTCTGCCCGACCTCGACGAGGGCAGCATTGTGCTCGACTACCACATGCCCGCGGGCACCGACCAGGCCGAAACCGACCGGGTGCTGCGCCGCGTCGAGCGCGACATCATCACCAGGCACCCCGACATTCAGAGCTACTCGCGCCGCACCGGCCTGGGCCTGGCCTTCGACACGCGCCAGCCCAACTATGGCGACTACCTCATCCAGCTCCGGCGCGACCACCGCCTGACCACGCCCGAGGTCATTGCCCAGCTGCGCCAGCGCATCGAGGCCACCGAGCCCGCCCTCACTGTGGACTTTGGCCAGCGCATCGCCGATTTGCTGGGCGACCTGATGAGCAGCGCGAAGCCCATCGAAGTCAAGGTCTTCGGCGACGACCAGGCCACCCTCGAACGCCTGGCCGCCCAGCTCGGCCAAGTGCTGGCGCAGGTGCCCGGCGTGGCCGACATCAACGACGGCCTGGTGGCGGCTGGCCCCAGCATCGTCTTCCGCCCCGACGTGGCCAAGCTGGCCCGCTTCGGCCTCACGCCCCTCGATTTTCAAGCCCAGCTCAGCAACCTGGTGGGCGGCCAGCCGCTGGGGCCGGCCGGGGCCACGCCGGTCAGCATCTCGCCGGCCCAGGCGGCCTCGCTCGGCGGCCTGCAGGTGGGCCAGGTGCAGGACGGCGAGCAGATGCGCCAGGTGCTGCTGCGCTACGTCGATTTCCGCCGCAACTCGCTGGCCCAGCTCGAAAAGCAGGTCATTGCCCTGCCCAACGGCAGCGTGCGCCCCCTGCCCTTCTTCGCCCGCGTGGAGGTGGTGCCCGGCGAGGTGGAGCAGCGCCGCGAAGACCTCAAGTCGGTGGCCCTCGTCACGGCCCGCCTCGACGGGCGCGACCTGGGCTCGGCCATCCAGGACATCCGCCAGCAGGTGAGCCGGCGGGTGGCCCTGCCGCCCGGCTACACCGTGGTCTACGGCGGGGCCTACGCCGAGCAGCAGGCCTCGTTTCGGGAGCTGACGCTGATTTTGCTCACGGCCTCGCTGCTGGTGTTCGCGGTGCTGCTGTTCCTGTTCCGCGAGTGGCTGATTTCGCTGCTGGTGCTCTTCATCTCCGTCATGGGCATCACCGGCTGCGTGCTGGGCCTGTTCGTGGCCGGCATTCCGCTGAACGTGAGCAGCTACACGGGCATCATCATGGTGGTGGGCATCATCGCCGAAAACGCCATCTTCACGGTCCACCAGTTCTACGAGTCGCGCCGCGAAACCGGCGACTTGGACCTGGCCATCCGCTACGCCATTGCCCTGCGCATCCGGCCCAAGCTGATGACGGCCATCGGGGCCATCCTGGCGCTGTCGCCGCTGGCGCTGGGCATCGGCCTGGGCGCCCAGATGCAGCAGCCGCTGGCCGTGGCCGTCATCGGGGGCTTCGTGGTGGCGCTGCCCATGCTGCTGTTCGTGCTGCCCACCGGCATGCGGCTGATTTATGGGGGTAGCGGGAGAAAGCAGGCAGCTGAGCGGGTAGCTTGAGAGGGTAGTAGTACAAAAGGCCCGGCAGTCGAAAGCTGATTTCGATTGTCGGGCCTTTTGATAGTGTGTTCTTTACTCGATTATTCTGGCTGAATTGCGGTTGGCACCGCATCGGGGTCTTCGACTAGAATAGATTGTTGGGCTTTGGCCCGCTCTGCTGTACTGTATTCATCGAGTACTAGTTGCAGCGCTTTTAATGTTGCCAAAAAGGCTCCTATATCCAACTCATCAGCTTCATTCACAAGGAATGGATTCTTCAACACAGCCAACGTAGAGGTAGGTCCTGCCCGATATTTTTGCGGCTTGTGCAGCGTGAGTCCTTGTGCCTTGGCGTATGGTTGAAGTCCGTTCAATACCGTGTAGAGCGTGTCCACGCTAGGTGTCCAATCACCAATTTTGACGACCACCTTAATACCGTTGGCAAAACCGTTTTCAATTTGGATGTACAAATCAAATTCTTCCGTTCCCTGCCAGTGATACCAAAAGCCTAGGAAACCACCGGTCTGGTTGGGCACGTAGCGCCAGTCACTCCATTCGCCGACTAGCTCCTGAAGACGAACAAAAAAGCCTTCTGCTGCTTTCCAATCGTCGGTGATGTTGCTAAAGGTTAGATACGAATTTGATTGAAGCTCAATATTCGACAAGTACTCCTTGAAATCGTTGAAAATATCGTTTTCAACCTGATGAGCTGCTAACACATCAACTACTAGCTTCCGGCTGACGATAGTATAACCTTTGGTGTTTATTTCGTTCAGCGTAGTAATGCTCTCGTTGCCAGTTTTCAGATAGATAAAGACAAGTTTAAAGCTGGTGTCTTTGTAATGTTCAGTTGCAATTTTATGGTAGCGTTCTAGTTGCTCAGAATGCTCACCGGTGTTAGTCTTGTCTTCAATAGCAATGAAATATTCTCCGTTCACTTCTGCCCAAACGTCAATACCCTGCCATTGCCGGCCCGCTTCCACCTGTTTGATTTCATAATCAGCAGGGCATTGCAGCAGGAGACGGATGAAATGTTGAGCGGCTTCATGTAGCGGGCCATCATATTGCTGACAATCCGTATTGCCCCACTGTAACAACCACGCGAAGAAACTATCCTGCGACAGCTCTTTGGTTGCCAACGAAAAGATATTGGGTTTCATAGCGTCTATAACTTTGTCCACTGGTGATGATTGCCAGCCGGGCAGTTAAAAGCGGCAGGCGTACTTTTGGATTTGACCAATGTCGCGCACTTCTTGCACTGGTAGTTGGTAGGCCCCACTTCGCCAAGGTCTGTCCATTGATGATGTCCTCCTCCGGGGCAGTTGAAAACAGCGGGTGTAGTATTGTTTGTGAGATGCGTCTTACACTTTTTGCACTGATAGTTTTTTATTTTCAATTGTTGGATTTTTTGGTTGGGATGAGAGCAAAGCTAATGCAAATTGCCCGTACGAGGCGTTTGAGAAAGAATGCAGTAACATGACCGCTGATAGCAAAACACGTCGCAGTTCAAGTATCAGGTTTCGACGGCAGAACGAGTGGGCAGAATGGGAAACCACCGCGCTACGGCCCCAGCGTAGAGCCGACTCGTGCCGTAGGCCAGCGGCAGGCTCAGCAACAGGGGCACCAGCACGTCGCTGGGATAATGCACGCCTAAGTACAGACGGCTGTAGGCTACCAGCGTGGCCCACGGCAGCAGCACCCACGCCAGCCAGGGCAGCCGGTGCCGGGCCGTGAACAGCAAGTAGAAAGCCAGCGCAAACGCATTGGCCGCGTGCGACGACACGAACCCATACAGCCCGCCCCGGTAGCCGTGCAGCAAGTGTAGCTGACTAGCTAGGCCGGGCTCGTGGCTGGGCCGCAGCCGCAACACCCAAGGCTTGAGCAGGCCCGACGCCAGCTGGTCACTGGCCAGGATGAGCACGGCAATCAGCGGCACCAACACCCAGGCCCGCCGGCCGAAGCTACGACCCAGCACCACCAGCAACGCGGCGTAGCTGGGCACCCAGGTAACCCGCTGGCTTGCCCACCACATCACCGCGTCCCAGAACGGCGTGTGGTGGCCATTGGCCAGCAGCAGCAGGCGTGTATCCAGAAGTTGAAGCTGTTCAAGCATCGAGATGGAAGCGACGCCAGGCGCGTTAGCCCGGCAAGTGACGGAACATCTAGCGGGGCGGTGGCAGCTGGTGCAGTGCGCCCAGGCGGCGGCCCTGTTGTCGCCCCAGCAGCGGGTGCTTGGCCTGCCCGATAACCTGCGCGGTATAGATGCCGCTGTGACCCGAAAACAGGTAGGCCACCACGCAGCTGATACCCAGGTAAATACCCGCGTGGGTGCCAAACAGCTCCAGGCCCATCAGCAGGCAGGCCAGCGGTGTATTCGCGGCCCCGCTGAACACGCCCACGAAGCCCATGCCCGCCAGCAGCGCCACCGGCAGCGGCAGCACCCCGGCCAGCGCTGAGCCCAGCGCCGCCCCGATGAAAAACAGCGGCGTGACTTCCCCGCCCTTGAAGCCCGCGCCCAGCGTGAGGGCCGTCAGGGCCAGCTTCAGGGCGAAGTCCTGGATGGGGAGCGGGTGCCCGAAGGCCTCCACGATGACCGGCACCCCCAGGCCCTCGTAGCGGCTGGTGCCCAGTGCCCACATGCTAGCCGCCACCAGCACCCCACCCAGCACCGGCCGCAGCGGCGCGTAGCCGATGCGCCCGAACTGTTTGCTCAGCCCGTGCGTGAGCGTGGCGAAGCCGCTGGCCGTGAGCCCGAACAGCGCCCCGGCCAGCAGCGCGCAGCCCAGCCCCAGAGCCGTGAGCGGCATCGAGGCCAACTCGGGGTAGGGCGTGTGCCCCACGCCCCAGGCCCGCGTCACGGCATCGGCCACCACGGCGGCCAGAAAGCTCGGTAGGATGGCCTCGTAGCGCATCGAGCCCAGCAAAAACACTTCCAGCCCGAACACGGCCCCGGCCAGCGGCGTGCCGAAGACCGAGGCAAAGCCCGCGCTCATGCCCGCGATGAGCAGCAGGCGCCGCTCGCGCCGGGGCAGCCAGCGGCTCAGCTGGTCGGCCAGGGCCCCGCCCATCTGCACGGCCGTGCCCTCGCGCCCGGCCGAGCCGCCGAAAAGATGCGTGACGAGCGTGCCGCCCAGCACCAGCGGCACCAGCCGCAGCGGAATAAGTTCTCCGGGGGCGTGGATTTCGTCCAGAATCAGGTTGTTGCCCTTCACCACCCGGTTGCCGAAATGGTGGTAGGCCAGGCCCACCAGCAGGCCGCCCACCGGCAGCAGCGCCAGCGCCCAGGGGTGCGCTTCGCGCCACGTAGTAACCGCCTCCAGCGCTACCAGAAAGCCCGCCGAGGCTGTACCCGCCAGCGCCCCTACGAGCGCGGCCAGCAGCAGCCAGCGCAGCACAAATAAGACCGTGAATGTAGTGGGGAGAGCCCGCAGCCGGGCAGGCAGCAGGCGAGGGAGGAAAGCAGGAGAAGCCATGAGCGCGAACGAAATGATGAGCTACCCGACGCGGCCACCAGGGCCAGTCGGTTTCGTAGGAATCATCAGCGCGGCGCGGGAAGCGCCGGCGGTTCGCGGTGGAAATCCATCACCGTTGAGTGGGCAAAGATATACGATGTGGAAATTATATGAAACGGTTACCCCACCAAGTGAATGCGGCGCTTCAGCTCATCCTTGCAGGAACGGCTTACCGGCACATACTCTTTTCCTAGCAGCACGCTGCTTTCCTCGTAGGCCTGCACGTGGTCCAGGTTTACGATGTGGGAGCGGTGGGTCTTGAAAAACTGGTCGGGCAGCTTCTGCTCCAATTCCTTAAGGGTGGAATCAAACACGAAGTTTTCCTTCACGGTGTGCAGGCGCACGTAGTTCTGCAGGGCTTCGAAATACAGGATGTCGCTAAGCAGTACTTTGACATGGCCTGAGCCTTTGCGCACGAACAAGTAGTCCTTGAACTTGGGGCAGCGCTCGGCCGCGCCCAGCACTTCCGAACCGGCGTCGGCCGTATCCAGCATCGGCCCCACCGGCCCGGCCTGGTAGGCATTGAAGAGAGCCAGCTCAATCTGCACCCGCAGCGAATCATCGGTGAAGGGCTTGATCAGAAAGCCGTAAGGCTGGGCCAGCTTGGCCCGGTTCAGAGTGGCCGAGTCGGAGCGGGCCGTGAGAAACACCACCGGCACGGCAAACTGCCGCCGCACGAGCAGCGCGGCCGCGATGCCGTCGCAGTCGCCGGCAATGTTGATGTCCATCAGTACCAGTTCCGCGGGCTGGGTGGCCAGCACGCTCAGCGCCTCGTCGCTGTTGTCCACGGGTGGCAGGGGCGTGTGGCCCAGCCGGACCAGGGCGCGTTCAATTTCGGCGGCAATCAGCAGTTCGTCTTCAACAATGAGGATGGTAGCCATAGGGTGGGATAAGGGACGAGGAGACGGGCCAGCGTTACGCGCTGGCCACGACTACCTGGGTGCCCGTGGGAAGAAGGGGAACGGTCGACACGCTGGCTTTTAGCTGTCGAGCAAGGGTAGTAACCAACTGCAAGCCCAACGAATGAGTTTCGGGCGCCGATTCTGCCACTGGTAATCCGGCCCCGTTATCCTGCACCGTCAGCTGAAAGCCGGCGGCGGTCTGTTCCAAGGCAACATGCAGCTGCCCGCGGTTTATGTCCCGGAAGGCATGCTTGTAGGCGTTGGTTACCAACTCATTGACCACAAGGCCCAAGGCACTGGCTTCTTTGGGGTCCATTACCAGCGGGGCCAGGCTGCTGGTCAGCTGGATGCGCTGCTGAGGCGTGGTGAGCGAGCGGTGCAGAGATTCCAGCAACTCGCCCAGGTACTCGTTCATGCGCACCTGCGAGAGGTTGTCAGCCCGGTACAGAAACTCGTGCACCAAGGCCATGCTCTGGATGCGGGCTTGCGAACTGGCCAGGGCCTGCTGCAGTACGGGGTCGGGCAGGGTGCTGCGCTGCCAGGCCAGCAGGCTGCTGACCAACTGCAGGTTGTTCTTGACGCGGTGGTGAATTTCCTGCAGCAACACTTCCTTCTCGGCCACAGCCCGGCAGTTGGCCTGGTTGGCCAGGGCCAACAGGGCTTTCTGCCGCCGCAGCCGCCAGTACAGGCCCCCACCCACGCCCACGGTCGTGGCAAGGCCGCCCAGCAGCAGCCAGAGTGAGTGCAGCTGGGCCTGCTGGCTGCGCTGTTCAAACTCAGCCGCCTTTTTTTGCTCGGTGAGCAGCTGCACGTCGTAGCGCACCTGCAGCTGGGCCAGGGCCTGCGCCTTGTTGCCGTTGAAGAGCGAATCGCACAGATCCTCAGCCCGGGCGTCGAGCTCATCCGCACGAGCGGGACGCTTCTGGTCGGCATAGGCCCAGGCAAGGCTGGAGAGGGCATCCGCTTCGTACTCGGGCATTTTCTCCGCGCGGGCCAGGGCCAGGGCCAGCTCCGCCGTGCGCTGGGCAGCCCGGGGCCGACCCTGCAGGCGATACACGCGCGCCAGCGAAAGCGCCGAGCTGGCTGCCTGCGGCTGGTAACGGTAGCGCTGCATGATGCGCAGGGCCCGCTGCATGTTCGTGGCCGCGGCCGCCAAGCTGGCCCGCGAGCGGGGCATCAGCTTGGCATAAACTTCGCCCCGAAACTGGTACACGTAACCCAGGCCCCGGGCGTCGGCCGCGCGCTGCATGTAAGGCAAAGCCCGCGTGGCGTAGTGAAGCACCGAATCGTAGCGCTGCAGCACCAGGAAGGTATTGGCCAGGTTCAGCAGCAGGCCACCCCGCTCGCGGGGCCCTACCGAGGGGGTAGCGGCCTGCTGCCGGTAGGCCTGGCGCAGGTAGCGCAGGCCACCGGCCGCATCCTTGGTATCCACGGCCACCAGGCCCAGGCACTGGGTGAAGCGCCACTGGTCGCGGGGCCGGTGCGCACGAGTGAGCTTCACGCCCTGCTGGCTGTAGTGCATGGCGGCCACGTAGTCGGCAGCCCGCTCACAGTTTACCACCAGCTGATACAAGGCGTCGGCTGCCCCTGACCAGTCAAGCCGGCGCCGGGCAAACGTTACTGCCTGCTCCCCTACCCGGCGACCTTCGGCCACATCCTGGGCAAATAGCATATCGCTTAAAGCCAACAGCGCCTGAAAGCGAGCAGAGTCTGGCAGCGTGGCGTGGCGCACCAAGGCCCGCAGCGAGTCGATGGTCTGCGGCGTCTTAGGCGTCCTACTGGAAGATGGCGTCCGGGTATTGGCCAGGGCGCCGGGGCTGACGAGTAGCAGGCCGAGCACGGCCCAGATAGCTCCGCCCTTCACGCGGTAACGAATTGAAGGTAAGGTAATGACGGATATAAGGGTTGTGTAGACATAGCGGGGTGGTAGTAGAGCCTCTCCCCTCCCCCACCGTTAAGCGCAGTATTGGGAAAAGGCAAGAGCGGGAAACGGAACGGCCAGCTCAACCACGGAAGGTGAGCCGGCCGCTATACGTATGGAATAGCCCTGGGATACCAGCGCTGCCCTATTTTTTAGGTGCCATCATCTGGCGGATCTGCTTTTTCATCGCCTTCTGCAGCTGTGCTTCGTGCTCCTGCCGAAAGCGATTCAGAATGTTATGAATGATATCCGGGGCCGACGCGCCCCCGCCCAGGATAAAGCCGAGCTGGGTGAAATACTGCTGGTGGTCGGCCGTGATGCGCAGGGTGGTCGTCTTCTTCTCTGCCGAAGGCACGAACAGCTGCGCCAGGTCAAGCTCCCCACCCGCCGTGACCGGTGTGGCAACGGGCAACTCCTCCTCGGCTTCCTCCCCGACTTCTTCTTCCGGCGCGCTGGCCGGAGCTGGCGAAGGCAGTGGTGCGGGGGCGGCCGCGCGGGGCTCCTCCCCTACTGGTGCCGGCGCCGCTGCTGCGGGTTCTACCGCCTGAACGGGTGCCGCGGGTACGGCCGCCACCTCTGGCGCAGGCGTCGCCTTTTTTCCCGCTGGTTCCTTTGCCGCAGCGGGGGGAGCGACTTCAGCCGCGGGGGGCATCGACGGCGCGGCAGGAGTCTCCGCAACGGCAGCTGCGGATGCTTCAGCGGGCGCCGGTGCCGGCGCCACTGGCCGGGGGGCGTCGCCCATCAGGCTGAAAGCAGCAACGCCCGAGGTGAGGGCAGCAAGTTCACGCTGGCGCCGCTCGGCCGCGGCTTCTTTGGATTCAGTGGTTTTCTTGGCCATGGGAGCGGGCGTTATTTAGCGTTGTCGTCGAGGGTTTCAAGGGCAGCGGGGGCCGGCTGCTCGAATTCCGTGGGCGTGAAGTCAATGGTCTTGCCCGAGGGGGTAACCGTGCCCTTGCCGAGCACCAATTCCAGAATCTCCGTAATCAGGCTGCCCAGGCCGAGTTTGCCCAACTCCTTTTCCGGCATGGGGAACATCGTGGAGCGCTTGTCCTTGATGCTGACCAGCGACTCTACCCGGCTGTTGAGCAGCGGATAGCCCTTTTCACGAAACAGCTCGGCGGTCTTCGTGTAAACCGTCCGTTTCTCCGCCTTGAGGAATTTGTTCCAGAAGGCGTAAAAGCCTGCCAGGTTGGATTCCGGCCGCTGCTTATGGGTGAAGTTGCCCAGGATGTGCATGTAGGACATCGTGGAGGCAATGGTTCCCATATCCGGCTCCATGGGCAGGAAGATATAATCTACCCGCTCCAATAGCTCGCTCAACCCCACAACGTTGACCGTACCAGGCGTATCCACCAGGATAAAGTCGAACTCCTTCTCGGCCAGGGTGTCAATCGCCTCAACGGCCTTTTCAACGCTCGAAATAGCAATCGGGTAAGGCGTTACCCCTTGCTTGATGAGCCGCTCCTGAAAAGCCACGTCGGATTGCAGAAGCTGCTGCTCGTGGCTGCGGTAGGCGTGCAAGGTGTTCTGCGGATAGTCGCAGTCAAGCATCGCCACTTTGTAACCGTAGAGATAGCAGAGCGCCGAGGCGACGTGCGTGCCGATGGTGGATTTGCCAGCCCCACCCTTCTGAGTGGCAAAGGCAATTACCCGAGTGTTTTTCATTAGGTGAGTGGTTTTAAAAAAGTGGTAGTCGGTTCATAATGCGTCAATGCTTCAAAGTTGCAATGTGTCAATGAAGCATTGACTCTTTGCTTCTGTGCTTCAGAGCTTCTAACTGTTCACGAGTCGCTGAAGCAAAGAAGCAAGGCATCAAAGATACATAGCCTCGTTGAATTATCGAAGTATCGAAGCAGACTGTCAGCGCATCAATACTTCAATGCTTCAATGAAGCATTGAAGTATTGATTAAATTGAAGCGCCGAAGTAATGAAGCACTGAAGCAAAAAAATAAAACTTTGAGAAACCTGTAGTGAAGCAATGAAGCGCCGAAGCACAGAAGCAATAGTAACGTGGCAATTTTACAAGTAGTATAAAAGCTACATGTGAAGCAATGAAGCACCGATTCTTTGAAGCAGAAATTGCAGTAGATAGTAGCAATGTGTATTCAAATGTTCTGGTCCTTCATCACCAAGTTTAATTCGTGTTTTAAGTGCTTCATTGAAGCAAGGAAGCAATGATGCAAAGAAGCGCGCTAGTTATAGTCCTAGCCCCATTCAACGTCCTCGTTCAATATGCTCGTTCATCAACCAGCAGCAAGCCATGTCATTGTCCGGACAAACTTCGTTTGCCCAAACAATGACACCGCCATGTTCGCAGGCTCACATAGCTTGGCTTGCTAGCTCTAGCTGCTTAGATTTGCGTGAATGGTGAACATTACTATTCAGTAGCCATTCTTCACGAAGCGCCGTAAGTAGCTTATGGAATCAGAGAAGCCAGATGAAACAACTGCCGAGGCTGCGCGCACTTTGCGCATTGATGTGCGCGTAAGCCCGGATGAGAAAAAGGAGCTGCAGGAGAAGGCTATGGCTGCTGGCTACAAGAAGGTATCAGCGTATTTGCGGGACGTTGGACGGGGGGTAGAGATAAAAGAAAGCGTACCGGCGGAGTTGCGACGGCAGCTGGTTGGCATTGGTACTAACCTTAATCAGATTGCGCGTCTGGCACAGGCTGGTAAGTCGTTTAGCAACCATGAGGCGCAGCTGTTGGAGGCGCTGACAATTATTAGAGGCTACCTGATATGATTGCGAAAACAACCACGGGTAACGACTTTGAGGGCGCGCTGACTTACGGGGCTGGGCAGCGGCAGGGGAGGGGTAAGGAGCCAGGGGAGGCGCCACTTTTAGTGGTCTCCAACGTAATTCCAGGAAGCCCGAAAGAGATGGCGCAGGATATGCAGGCCGTGGCGGCACGGAGCAAGCGCGTGCGGAAACCCGTGTGGCATACGGTCCTTTCGTGGAAGGCCGGGGAAGCCGTGAGTCAGGCGCAAAAGGTGGCGGCGGCCAAGCGCTATTGTGAGTTGATGGGAGCACCGATTGATCGGCACCAGGTGGTCGTGTATGAGCACCGGGACAAGCAGCACGCCCACGTGCACATCTACCTGAACCGGGTGCCGATTGACGGCGGCCCGGCGTTGCGAACGGATAATAATTTCTACCGGCAGCCAGCCGTCACGCGGCAGATAAGCCAGGAGCTGGGCATGGACCCGCTACCCGAAAGGCGGCGTAGTTTGAAGACACTAGACCCAACCAAGGAGGCAGCGCGGCAGCGGGTAAGTCAGGCGTTGGCGCAGTTGCTGCGTCAGTCGGATAGGGAAGGGGAGCAGTGGCTGGCTTTGCAATTGCAAAAACTAGCCATCGAGATTCGCTACACCCACGACAAGGGCGGGGTATTGCGCGGCGTCAGCTTTGAAACGGAAGGAGTGGCCCTGCGGGGCCAGGAAGTAGGCTACAAAGGGGCGCAGCTGCGGGAGGCCCTGGCGGCATCCGTGATGCCGGTTATGGAGCCGGAAGCTGAGCGGAAGGCTCGTCCCAAGGTATCAACCACGCTGCCTCAGCCGGCGCCGCCTGTACGGCCGAAGCAAGCCCGCCGGAAGGGGCGTAGACAGTAGGGGCAGGGCAGGGGGTGTCACCCTTCGTGTGCTGAGCGTGCACCTCACCGCTGACTTTGAACCGCTCGTCAAGTAATCCGTGCCAGAGGTAAGGCGGGGCGGTAAGTTGCTTGATTCACCAAGCGGTTCAAGCAATGGAAGACGAAAAGGGGTTACGGAAAATCATGGAGTTTATGCGCCTGTTTGCCATTGGGCTGCTGGCCATAAACATCTACTACTACTGCTTCGCATACTTCCGCTCTCTGGGCTGGACAACCGGCGTGGTGGAGCACCTGCTGGAGAGCTTTACGCGAAATACCTTTCTGTTCAAAGCCAGCTGGGTCAGCAAGAGCCTAGCCGTGGTATTCCTACTGCTCAGCTGCCTGGGCACGCGGGGGCGGGCTAACCAAGAGCTCAAAGGCCGAACGGTGGCGTGCTCCGCCGCGCTGGGGCTGCTGCTGCTCTTCGGGGCGGATGCAGTGCGCGGGCTGACGCTGGGAGCCGGGCTGACGACGGTGCTTTACGCCGGACTGCTGACGGTTGGCTTTCTGCTCTTGTTGAGCGCCGGGGCGTGGCTGAGCCGGCTGTTCAACAACGACTTGCTGAAGGACATCTTCAACAAGGAAAACGAGAGCTTCCCGCAGGAGGAGCGGCTGATGGAAAACGAGTACTCAGTGAATCTGCGCACCGAGTACTGGCTGCGCGGCAAGCGCCGCCAGGGCTGGCTAAACGTGGTCAACCCCTTTCGCGCCACGATGGTGCTGGGCACGCCCGGCTCGGGCAAGAGCTTTGCCATCATCAACGAGTTTATCCGGCAGCACCTGGCCAAGGGCTTCTGCATGTACATCTACGACTACAAGTTTGACGACCTGAGCCGCATCTGCTACAACACGCTGCTGCGTCACCAGGACAAGTTCGATAGGCCGGTGGGCTTCTACGTCATCAACTTCGACAACCCGCGCAAAAGCCACCGCTGCAACCCGCTGCTGCCCGAGCTGATGACCGACATCGTGGACGCCTACGAAAGCGCGTCGACCATCATGCTGAACCTGAACAAGAGCTGGATTCAGAAGCAGGGCGATTTTTTCGTGGAGTCACCCATCAACTTCGTGGCGGCCATCATCTGGTTTCTGAAGCTGTTCGAGAGGGGCAAGTACTGCACCTTTCCCCACGTTATCGAGTTTCTGAGCCGCGACTACGAGGAGATTTTCCCGGTGCTGGCCTCGTACCCGGAAATTGAGAATCTGGTGAAGCCTTTCGTATCGGCCTTTCAGAAGGACGCCATTGAGCAGCTGGAAGGGCAGATTGCCAGCGCCAGGATTCCGCTGAGCCGGCTGGCTTCGCCCCAACTCTACTGGGTGATGTCGGGCAACGACTTTACGCTCGACATCAATAGCAACGAGGAGCCCAAGGTGTTGTGCGTGGGCAACAACCCCGAGCGCCAGGCCATCTACGGGGCCGCGCTGGGCCTCTACAACGCTCGCCTGGTGAAGCTGGTCAACCAGAAGGGCAAGCGCAAGTCGTCGCTGATCATTGACGAGTTGCCCACCATTTACTTCAAGGGCCTCGATAACCTCATTGCCACGGCCCGCAGTAACAAGGTGAGCACCTGTCTGGGCTTCCAGGACTTCTCGCAGCTGGAGCGCGACTACGGGCAGAAGGAGGCCGAGGTCATCAAGAACACGGTGGGCAACGTGTTCAGCGGGCAGGTATCGGGCAATAGCGGCAAGTGGCTAAGCGAGCGGTTCGGCAAGATTCTGCAGCGGCGCCAGAGCCTGAGCATCAACATGCGTGAGACGAGCACCAGCCTTTCCACGCAGATGGACAGCATGATTCCGGCCAGCACCATTGCCAACCTCACCCAGGGTAATTTCGTGGGAGCGGTAGCCGACAACTTCGGCGAGGAAATCGACCAGAAGGTGTTTCACGCCCGCATCCAGGTAGACGTGAAGGCCGTAGCGGCGGAAGCCAGCGGCTACCAGCCCATCCCTGATATTACCAGCTTCATCAATCCGACTACGGGCAAGGACGAGGCCGAGGAGATGATTAAGGCCAACTTCAACCGGGTGAAAACGGACGTGAAAGAGCTATGCGCCCGCGAGCTGACCCGCATCAAGCAGGACCCAGCATTGCGCCATCTGATTAAGGAAAAGGCCGAGCAGTAGAATCATTTATAGTGCGGTGGTGGGCCTGCCTGAGGATGCCGTTCGTGTACCCAGCCGGCACCTTACCCCCCAATTCTGACCACTCGTCAAGTTTCTGCTCCGCGCCTAGTGGTGGCCGATAGGTTTGCACAAGTCGAATTCCGGGCTGCCCGGCCCCGTGCTAAGCGGTCAGGGTGGCTTTTTCCTTCCTCTATTTCACTTTCCAATGGCTGAGCAAGATGACGAGATGACCCCAGCGTCGTTGCCCCAGATAAAGGCCAGCGACGCAAACGAATCTTTGACTGCCGGGCAGGCGCAAACCCCGCCGCCACCCGTACCCCAGGCCGAGGAGGTGGCCATACCTCCAGGCGTTGCGCCGGCCGGGGATACAGCTCCTGTGGCGTTGGCGCCCGATGAGCTACCAGCCGACCCGGCAGAGCAACCGGGCAACACCCCGCAGGGGCCGGAGCCACCGGTAGGGGAAGGGCAGCAGGCCCCCGCCGGCCTTGCTACTGACGTAGCTGCAGCAGCGCCCGTAGGCGAATTGCGCATCACCTGGCAGCAGAAGGGCGACGAGGTGGCCCCGCTGCTGGAAATGCGCGCTTACCTCGACCAACTCCGGGAAGCCGGCGTGGCCGTGGGCGCGCTGCAGTTCGAGCGTAACCCGGCGGGCAAACTCACGGGGGGCTTTGCGGTCAGCTACGACCCCGAATCCAACAAGCTGGGTCAGCTGGAGGCGACATTACAGGGCTTCCGGCAGATAGGGAATGGCGTGGGCGTGGTAGAAAAGCCGGAGCAGGCGGCCGCCCGCCGGCAGGAGGCGGGCTACGATGACGGCTACGAGCCCCCGCGCAGCAAGCAGGTGCGGCAGGCATTCGGCGCCGGGCAGTGGGACGCACTGAGCGCCCAGCTCGCGGCCGTGCCCAAGCACGCGCTAACCGTCCCGGAGCAGGGGCAGCAGGCCGCAGCCGAGCAGCGCGTGCAGCAGCTGGCCCAGCAGCATGGCAGGACCACCGAGCAGGTGCTGCGCGACGGGAAAAGCATTTTCGACATCGACACCAGCGGCAACCCGGCGTCAGCCTTTCTGAAGAACTTCTACGCCCATCTGAACGGCGGCCCCAAAACCCGGCAGCACCTGGAAGTGGACTACGAGCAAACCCGCCAGGATTTGCAGGCGCGCCTGCTCCGTAAGGCGGGCACTGCCCAAGCAAAAGTTCTGCCCGACCAGGCGCCAGCTGCCATAGGTGCCCACGCGGTGGCCGTCGCCGACGCCGGCAAGCCGGCCCCGATCGAGGTGATGGCCCCGCCGGTCCCCGTCGCCCCGCCATTCCGGGCCAGCGACGTGCCGCAGCAGGTGCTGGCTTCGCTGGGCCTGACCCTGCAGACGCTGGAGCAGAGCGGGCAGCTGGAAAAGCTGCTGAGCGGGCGGCAAACCGACCTGCTGGCCATGCAGGTGACAGACCGGCCGGATCAGGACCCCGTTCGGTTTGCGGGGAAGATGGTGCTGCGCCGCGAAGCTGACGGCACGGCTACCCTGAAAATGGAGTTGCCCCAGGCCCGGCTGGTGATTCCCAATGAGATTGGAGGAATGCCCTTCACGCCCGAGCAGCGGCAGCGGCTGGAAACGGAGGGCAACGCCGGCCTGCTGCGTGGCCTCAAGGACGAGCAGGGCCGCACCTACAACGGTTACGTAGCCGTGGACAAGGCCATGAACAAGGTGGTGATTCTGCCCGAGGACAAGGTGACGCTGCACGATACCATTGCCGGCGTCAAGCTTACGCCCGAGCAGAGCCACGACCTGCGCGAGGGCAAAGTTGTGGCCCTGGCCAACATGGCCAGCGGCGACGGCGGCCGGCAGTTCGACGGCACCGTGCAGGTAAATGCCGCCAAGGCCTGCATCGAGGTGCGTCCCGCCGCGCACGAGCTAATCCAGCACCAGGCGCCGCAGGTGCAGCAAACGGTACCGGGTGCTACCAAGACGGTGGTGGCCACGCCGGCCAAGGAGCAAACGACGCAGGTGAAAACCCGGGGGCCACGCCACTAAGCGGGCCAACTGCTTCCACGCCATCATCTATTCACCCCAAGCCCGGAAGCTCTTTTCCGGGCTTCTTTTTTCTGGGCTGCCCCCGGTCTAACCCATCCCCAAGCCATGGAACACGAGCTGACTTTTCAAAAAATCAAGGAGCGGGTGGAGTTGCCCGAGCTGCTGAGCCATTTCGGCTACACCCTGAAAAAAGGCGAGCAGTTGGGCCGAGGCAAGTGGCATGTATTCGAGGGCGACGATACCCTGGTCGTGTTTAAGGGCCGGGGCGGTGACTGGATGTATTTCAACGCCCAGGATGACCGCGACAAGGGCAGCGTCATCGACTGGATGAAGAACCGGGTAAGCTCGGGACGAATTGCTGGCATTGCCCAGCTGCCGGGTCGTACTCTGTGGCAGGCAGTCAACGACCACTTCCGCGCCTACCTGAGCCTGCCCGAGCCGCAGCGGCCCCGGCTCGATTTGCCACCTATTGCCGAAACCGCGCCCGGCGAGAAGTTCCACAGCATCTTCACTAAGGACTGCCGGCCGCTGGAAGACACCACCTACCTCGAAGGGCGGGGCATCAGCCTAGCTACGCTGCGGCACCCGCAGTTCGTCGGGCGCATACTCAACCACCGGCACACCGTGCAGCGGGCCGGGCTGCCGCCCAAAACCTACGTCAACACGGCCTTCCCGGCCTACCACGAGGGGCGGGTAGTGGGACTGGAACTGAAAGGCGCAGGCTTCAAGGGGCAGGCGCCGGAAAGCCAGTTTTCCCGCTCCTTGTGGCTGAGCCGGCTGCCCGAGGGCCGGCCGGCGGCGGTGCTCGTAGTCAGCGAGTCAGCCCTCGATACGCTTTCCTATGCGCAGCTGCACCCCCAGGAAAGCGCCCTCTACGCTTCCACCGCCGGCACGCTCACCCAGAATAAGATTTTCGAGTTGAAACGGCTGCTGCGCGAGGAGCAGATTCCGGCCATCCGGGCTGCCTTTGACAATGACACCCAGGGGCACCATTTCGACACGCGGCTCTTGGCGGGCCTGGCCAGCGACCAGAATCCGATGAAAGTGGTGCGCGAGCATGAGCACCAACTGACCGTCGAAATCGTGGCGCCCCAGCCGGCCGGCGTGCAGGCATTGAGCCGGCGGCTGCAGGCTTACAACGAGCAGACGAGTCAGCAGTTCAGTCAGGCTAATGGAGCCCCCGGTACGCCGGCCACGAGCCCGACCCTGCGCGATGAGCTAATACACTCTCAGAAGCTGGGCGCCCACACCTACCAGTTTCATCTGCCCATGAGCCCGGGGGCGCTGCACGCCTTCAATCAGGCGGCCAGCCAGACGCTGGCCTTCGAGCACCGGGTGGAACTCGTGAAAAGCCAGGGCAAGGACTGGAACCAGGATCTAAAGCAGGACCAGCTGCAGCAGGTGGTGCGGCGCGAGCTGGGTGACGTGGACGAGGACCAATACGGCTTCGGCCAGCAGCACTGGGACAATCCGGAAATAAGTGGCAGCGGGAAGATTGCCCAGCTGCACCAAGCCCAGGCCGAGGCCCGGACCCAAGGGGAGCGGCTGCTAGTGGTAGAGTTGCGCGAAAGCCGGGACGAAACGGCGCTGCTGCCCACCCTGCGCGAAAATCTGGAGCGCATCGGCCTGCACATCGACCACGCCACCCGGCAGCCGCCCGGTGTAGCCCGCGAAATACTAACGGAACTGACCCTGCGCTACCCCGTTCAATCACCCCAGTTGCCGGCCATCAGCGACGCAGTGGATGCGCTCCGGCAGAATCCCCGGGTCACGGTGGTAGAATCCGGGCAGGACGCGGTGGAGCGCCGGCAGCTGGCCGCCGCCCGGGAGCAGGAGCGCCAAGCTGGCCCGCCATTGCGGCCCAGTGACTCCCCCGCCCGTGACCAGGCCCGTCAGGACTTCATCGAGGCGGCGCGGCAGGTAGTCCGCGAGCTGCGCGTGTGCGCCGCCGGCTTGGAGGCCGCCCGGCTGCAGGAAGTCAGCAAGCAGCTGCTGACCCGGCCGGCGCTGACGGGTATCAACCAAGAGAATGTCGCAAGGGTTCTGGCGGTGGTGGATACGCTGGACACGCTGAAAGCCAGCCCCGCCGTACTGCAGTTGCGCCAAGCGGCGCAGCTGCTACATGCGCCCAAGCCCCCAGTTCCGGAAAACCGTCCCCGGACCAGCCCCCGGTGGTAGTGGTTGCCAGGTGCCGGGCGTCGAGAAGTTCACTAGCTAACGAGGCAGGCTAGTTGCAGAAGCATTGACTGCTATCCGACACTCTTCAATTTCCCGCTGCCGCATCCGGAAGCGTAGCCACCCGGTGAGCAGCACAACGCCGGCAGCACCAACCGCCCAGTAGCCCAACGACCCGGCGCGCACCGGATGAAGCTGAATCAGGGCCAGACCGAAGCCCAGCATAGCCAGACTGGTGCGCACGTAGGTGAGAAACGTACGCTCATTGGCCATGCGGGTGCGGGCCGCGGCCAGGCCCTGCTGGTCATAGTTGGGCGGTAATGAAGGAAATGCAGGCATGCGGAAGCAGTAAAGCGGAGGCCCGGGCTACCCCGGGCATTATACCACTACGAACGTCGCGTGCGGATGCACAACCATGGGCCGGTGCTGGGTTAAGTATGCCCGCATAACGGCCACCACGTGCTGCCCGGTTTTGCGGCGGTTGCGGCCCACCTGATGTGGTACGCCCTGGGAGGTGATATACGCGGCCGTATAGGTCCGTTCCGGGTCTAGGGGCTGGTCTTTGATAAACACCGTTTGCAAGCGGCTGCCCTTGGGGTTCTCGGCTTTGAAGTACGCTTTCAAGCCCAGGGCCCGCTTCACGTAGCCGCCCATCTGGTGCAACGGGTTCTGGCTGTAGGTGCCTTCCAGATTCTTCTCCAGCATCTGGCGCAACTCCGCGCCGGTGAGCTCGACCGTTTCAATCTCCGGGTCCATCGGCACCAGGTCGTAGAGGTCGTTGAGCTGCACCGGACCGGGGGGGATGGGCGCCCCGTAGCGCCAGCCGTTGGAGAAGTACAGGTCGGCGGGCACTAGCGCCCGGATGCTGGCCAACAGAAAATCGTCGGCCGGGCACTCCACCGACGTGCCCCGGTGCAGCCCGGTGGCGGTGACGCCCACCACCTCGCGCAGGCTGGCATAGGGCAGCAGGGCCGCGTCGATGCGCGCCTGCAGAGCCGGGTCGGGCGTCAGGTCCGCGCTGACTTCCCGTAACTCATGGTCGTGGGCGGTGACGCGGCCGTTTTCCACGGTGAGCGTGAGGCGGCCGACAAAGGAGCCGTGGGCCCCGGACTGAATAACCAGACAGTCGCCCGCGCGGAAGGGATCGTAGAGGCGGTTGTGGGTGTGGCTGCTCAGGCACACGTCCACGCCGGGGTGCGCCTGCAGCAGGGCTACGTCCTGCGGGAAGCCGCAGTGGGAAAGCAATACTACCAGGTCGGCGCGCTCTGGGCCGCGCAGTTCGGCCACGTAGCGGGGCAGCTCCGCCGTCCCATCGGTGAAGCGCAGGCCCTCACCGAAATGGGCCGGCATGGTTTTGTCGACGATGGGGCAGGCCAGGCCGATGACGCCCACGCGCAGGCCAGCCGTTTCGTAGACCTGATACGGCGGATACACCAATTCGCCCGAGGCTTTCTCATACACATTGGCGGCCAGCAGGGGGTAATTCAGCTGCTTAACCAACTGGCGCAGCCGGTTTGGTCCATAGGCAAAATCCCAGTGGGCCGTCATACCGGCCACGCTCAACTCGTTGAGGATGGGCACCAGAATCTCGCCCTGGGTATCCACCACCGGCCGGGTGCCGTGAAACGTGTCGCCCCCGTCGAAAAGCAGATTTTCCGGGTATTGCTGGCGCCACTGCTGCAGCAGGGTGGCAATGCGGGCGTAGCCCCCACAAGGACGGTACTCGGGGCCGGTGGGCCCGTAAAACAGCTCCTGGTGCAGGTTCAGGTAGCCATGCACGTCGTTAAGCTGGAAGAAGGAGAGGGTGGTGCCCATAGTGAATTGCAAGGCTAAAAATCTTCCAGCATGCCGCCTGCATCCTCGTACACGATGGGCTCTGGAAACTGGATTCCGTGGTGGTCAGTTAGATATTGCCGGCTCAACAACTTAACCAAGTACTGCGCTTCAGATAATGGCATCGGATTGGCAGGCGGTTGGTTGTTGCTAGGGCCGTGACGCGCTAGCAAGCCCGAAGCGCCGAAGTTGTCCGCTGTGCGGGTGAACAGTTTGTACTTGGCGTTGGAAATGCCCGCCGTCTGTAGAAGACCGTCAAAGTCACTTTCATAATGGCGCAGCGTATCCACAATGGCGTAGAGCGTGCGTAAGTCCAGTTCCTGGCCCAGTTGGGTCAATAGCGTAAGCACATCGGGCTCCGTGCGGGCAAGCAGCAAGGCTTGGCTCATCGGGCCGCTGCTGTAAACCGGATGCACTGGCTCAGCCAGCACAGTGGCCGTGTAAGGATGCTTGCTTGGCTCATCCGGCGTTTCGGAGTCGAGCCCTTTATCAGCCCATAAATCATACAGATTATAAAGCACCGGACGTGCTGACCCGAAAGGTGAATTGGGAGATAAAGAGGCCAGTACGTAAATGCCATGGAACATATCAAGCAACTGCCGGGCCCTTCCCCAAACCTGCGCTGGCTCACTTAATTCGTCCAGATGAGCAGATGTGAAAAAGAACTGAGGAGCACCGCTGTCGTACTCCTCGTTCATAAATGCCAGATCTGGACTAGGGTTGTGTGCAGATAAGTCAAAGAGTAGTGGATGCGAGTAGCCCCGAATGGCAAAGCGGTAGTGGTAACCTTTCATAAGGTAGGTGTAGTAAGGCCAGTGTTAGCCTGATTAGAGTTAACTAGGCCATACGGCTCTGCCGTGGGCACGTTCAGGCAACAACCTGGCTCTATGCGGTTATAGGCAGCAACCAGAAAGATTACGCTTTGCCGGCCAGAAGGTACCCGAAAACCCGGCAATTACATCTTCCAGCCGCTGGGCGTGAAAGGCATCATGCCCGTGGCCTTCCGGGTAGGAGTCGATGCAGTAGACGGGAACCGGGGCCGTTTTCACGCGCAGCGTAGTAAGGGCCGGAACAGGTAGGAGCTTAGCGGCCGAACCAGACGCGTACTACTCAGGTGAAAGGTTGAAGCGGGCCGGGCGCAACTGCCGGTGAAGGCGTCTACGCTATCCGGCGCGGGCAGGCAGTACATGCGGCGGCGAATGACGAGAGAGGAGAGTACTGTTAGCCCTCCGATGGCAGCCAGGGCGGCCCCCAGGCCCAGCGTATCGGCCAGTATGCCCGTAAGCAAGGCGCCGATGGCGTAGCCCACGTCCCGCCAGAGGCGGAAGATGCCCACGCTGTGAGCCCGCTGGGGCAGGGGGGCATACTCGGCAATAGCTGCCAAAAAGGTGGGATATACCAGGGCCGTACCGGCCCCCAGCAGACCTGCCAGCAGTAGAAACACCGGGTAAGAAGAAGTAAACAGCATGGCCAGCAGCACCGCCCCCTGCAGCAGCATGCCCCAGAAGAGCAGGTCTTTTTTGCAGAGCCGGTCGGCCAATGGGCCGGTCACCAGCTGGCCCAGCCCCCACACGGCCGGGTACACGGCGGCCACGGTACCAATCTGGGTAAGGGTGAATCCCTTGGAAGCCAGCAGCAACGGCAGCAAACCCCAGACCATGCCGTCGTTGAGGTTGTTCACGAGGCCGGCCTGCGTGACCGAGCCCAGGTTGGGGTGGCGCCAGGTCACGTCCCAGAAGGAAAGCGGCGGCCCAGCTGAACTGCCGGCCGGAGCCTGAGCCGCTTCCAGAGCCACGTGGTGGCGCGTATCGCGCACCAGCAGAGAGCCCAGCAGGCCCAGCACCGCCAGGACGATGCCCAGATAAAAGGGATAAGGCCGCAGGCCGTACTCGGTGGCCAGCCAGCCCGAGGCAAACGCCGTAGCGGCCACGGCCAGATAGCCCGCCGACTCGTTCAGGCCCATGGCCAGCCCGCGCTGCTTGGGGCCCACCAGGTCAATCTTCATCACCACGGTGCTCGACCAGGCCAGGCCCTGATTCAGGCCCAGCAGCACGTTGGCGAAAATCACCCAGCCCCAGGAGGGAGCCCAGAGCAGCAGCAGGGGCACGGGCAAACCAATGAGCCAACCAATAACTAGTAGGTTTCGGCGCCCCACCGTATTGGCCCAGGCCCCGGCGTAGTAGTTGGCCACGGCTTTCGTAAGCCCAAACACCACGATGAAGGAGAGAATGGCCGAGCGGGCTACTAAGTGGAATTCCTGCTCCGCCAGCCGGGGCAGAATCGTGCGCTCCAGCCCCACCATGCCCCCCACAAAGGCATTCACCAGGACCAGCAGGCTGAACTGGTGCCAGTTTTCACGCAGACCCAGACGCGGAGTAGTCATGGCTAGTAGCTAATGGGGGGAGGAAGTATAGGAAACGTAGTTGTTTAGGGGTGCACGATAGCCCAGCCCTGGGCCTGGCGGATGATCAGCTCACCGTTGCCGGTGGGTACGTAGCTGATAAAGGGAAACAGCTCGTCCTTACTGATCTTGCGCTCTTTCATCGTGTTCAGGCACTGGGCCAGCAACACGCCCTGCTGTTGGAGGGCTTTTAGATCCGCCTCGTAGGGCTGGGCTTTGCGGAACACGTCCGTGCCGCCGCCGTAGGCCACCAGCTCCATCTGCAGCTTGCCCTTGAGGCGCGGGTCTTCCAGCGCGTTTTTCATGTTGCGCAGGGTCTGCTTGATGAGCTTGGGGTCGTCGCTGTCCAGCTGGTACACCACTTTGTACTCCGCTTTGTCCGCTACAGCACCTGTGAATTCGGCGGCTGGTTTACCGGCGGTCGGGGTCTGGGCCTGGGTGGTGGTAAGGCTGGCCAGCAGCAGGGCAGAGGCCGCAAGAAAGCGGAGAGGAGCGTTCATGGCGAAGGGGAAAGGGTTAAAAATCGTAGTTGAGAATCAGATTCACCAGGTGCAGGTCTACTTTGTTGACTTCGTAGCGGGCCTCGCCGTAGGTGTTGCCCAGGCGGCCCTTGTACACGTAGAGCAGCTGCCCGCGCAGTCCCTTGGCCCAGCCCGGGAAAGCATAGGTCAGGGAAGCGTTCAGCTGGCGATACGAGGGCATACCGTACTTGTTGAGGCGGGTGTTTTTTACGTCCGGCAGGTAGTAGTGGCCGTAGCCAGCTTCCGCTTTCAGGCCCGGCACTCGGGCAAAGGAGTAGCCTCCCAGCACGGCCGCCGCATCCACTCCCCCGAAGCCCTCTTCCCGCTCGCGGGGCAGAAACGTGTAGAACGGCTCCCGGCCCCACTCCCGCGGAAACAGAAAGCGCCCGGTGCGGGTGATGCGGGTGTAGTTGCCGCTCACGCTCCAGGCCCCGCGCTGGTAGCCCAGGCGGGTGCTCAGGGCATGGGCCCGGCGGCCGGGGGCGCTGTAGGCCAGCTGTGGATTCGGGTTGCCGCCAGAGCCCACCGTGCGCTGGTAGTGGTACTGCCCACCCAACGTGAGCTGGCCCATACCCAGGACCCGGCCGGTGGTCAGCTCCGCAAAGCTGGCGTTGAACAGGTTGTCAGCGTAGTAGTTCCAAACTTGGGCTGTGGTACGCGCACCTACCTGCCGGTTGACGCCCACAATCCCTAGCCCCCGGCTGTGCAGGTTGCCCGCGTACAGGGCCCGCTGACCGGCTTCCGTTACACCCGCCGGGTACAGGCCCACGGAGCCGCCTACTGAGGTCCAGTCGGTGGTGGAGCGCACGGCCAAGCCGGTTAACCAGCCCGCGGAGAGGGTGGTGCGGGGAAGCTCCCGCAGCTCCAGCCACAGCCCTTCGGCGTAGTTGGGGCTCAGGCGGCCGTCCTGGGGGTTGAGCAGCGGGGTAGTGAGCAACTGCCGGCCCAGCGTGAGGGTGGACTGCCGCCAGCGGTAGCGCAGAAACAGCTCCTCGGCCCGCCCGGTGAGCCGGCGCCGGCCGGGGTTCGTCACATCAAACAACCCCACCTCGTAGCGGCTCACGGCGCCGGTCAGCGAGTCCGGCGTCGCCAAGTCATTGGAGGCCAGATTGGCCCAGAAAAAGCCGCCCACGCCCACCTGCAGTCCGTGGAAAGAGGCCGTTTCAAAGCGGGCCCCGGCTCCCAGGCCCTGGGCGTAGTAGTCGGGGTAACGGCCCTGGTTCAGGGTGGCCATCGTGTAGCTGCGCACCCGCCCGTGCCAGCGTCCCCGGCGGAAAGCATCCGGCAGGGAGCGGGCCCGCACCGTATCCGGCGCCGTCGGCGCCGGGTAGGGTGGCAGCTGCGTGCGCCCCGTTACCGGCCGGGTCAGGGCCGGCTCGGCGTGTTGCGCCCAGGCCGCCGCCGGCAGCAGCAGGCTGGCCACCAGCAGGCGCAGGAAGCGCGGCAGCGCGGACGACTTATTTGGCTTTGGCCAGTTGCGGGTGGGCATCTTCGATGGGCTGGTAGGGCCCGTATTTGTGCTGGCGCTCCGAGAAGGAGTCCGTATAGGGCCCGAAGGGATGATCGACGGGCTTTTTGCTGATATCGGGCCAGTCCCGGGGCGTGTGCAGGTGCGGCCGGGGCTGGGAGTTGACGAAGGCGGCCACGTCCCAGGCCTGCGCGTCGGTGAGCTGGGGGTGGTCGAAGGCCGCGCCGAAGGGCATGGCGGCCTTCACGTACTTGGCCAGGTTTGTGACGCGGTACAGGCCCGCCCCGTCGTTGTAGCTGCGCTTGCCCCAAAGCGGCGGGTACTGGTACTCGCGCCCGTCGGCCAGCTGCTTGCCTTCCCCGTGGGGGCCGTGGCAGCTCTGGCACTTGGCGGCAAACACGGCCTTTCCTATTACCGGGTCGGCGGCGCGTGGCAGGTAAGCCAGCTTTGTGAACCCGGTACCATACACTTTTTTCCCTTTAGGAATGTCGTGGCCCAGCCAGTTGATGTAGGCCACGATGGCGCGCATCTCCCGGCTGCTGTCGGCCAGGGCCCGGCCGTTGAGGCTGCGCTCCAGGCAATCGTTCACCCGCATCTGCGTCGTGACCATCGTGCCCGAGCGGGCCCGCAGCTTGGGGTAGGTGGCGGCCACGGCCAGGTAGTTGTTGGCAAAGCCCTTGGTGCCCGCATCCAGGTGACAGTTCTGGCAGTTCATGCCGTTGGTCAGGTGCGCTACCGAGCCCTGCGGCCCCAGATAGCGGGCAGTGTGGGCAATCAGGTCGCGGCCGTAGCGGATCTGCCGGCCGGCGGCGGTGCGGGGAAGGGTCGCCGTGTCGGGGGCGGCCGTGGCCGGGCGGTGGTAGCTGCCGGAAGGGGGCGGCCCCTCGTTGGCTTCGGCCACCGGGGCCGGCGGGGGCGGGCTGGCCGGGCCGTACAGCTGGGTCAGCACCACCACCACGACCAACACCAGCGCAGACGTCAGCAGCAGCAGGATGCGCACCAGCTGGGGCAGCCGGGCAACGGAATCAGACGGTGTTTCCATGGCAGCGTAGCGAAGGCGGGCACCGATGCCCGGCAGTTAGTGAGGCAGCTTTTCGCGCAGGGCGCTGTAGGTCCAGGTGCCGGCCAGGGCCGCGAGTATCAGCACGGCCGCGCCGGCCACGCCGCTGCCCAACTGGGCGAACATCGGGCCGGGGCAGGCGCCGGTTAGGGCCCAGCCCAGGCCGAAGATGGTGCCCCCGATCCAGGTGCCGTGGTTGTACTTCTTGTCGGCAATGCTGATTTCCTCGCCGTTGATGGTCTTCAGGCGGTTGCGCTTGATGAGCTGAATGGAAATCAGGCCGACTACAATGGCTGAGCCGATGATGCCGTACATGTGGAAGCTCTGGAAGCGGAACATCTCCTGGATGCGCCACCAGCTCACCACTTCGCTTTTCGTAAGAACAATGCCGAACAACACGCCCAGCACCAGGTATTTCAGGTTTTTCATGTCAGGTAACAGAAGTAGAGGTTAGGCGCGCGTGGCCAGCAGGCGCACGACATTGGCCGGGCCGGAGTGGAAGCTGCCCTCGTGCAGAACGACGCCCAACTCGTGGTTTTCCTGCACCGTCAGCCCAGCAAAGTCCTGGGCCAAGGTGTCGGGGTCGTAGAGCAGTTCGGCCGATTGTGGGCCGCCGGAGGGCAAGCCCAGCTGGCGGGGACTGAAGGCTTCCAGAATCAAGTGTCCCCCGGATGCTAGGCTTTGGGCCGCGGCCGCGTGCACGGCCCAGCGGGCCACGGGCGGCAGGTGGGCATAGATCAGGCCGATGGCATCGTAGCCGCCGGGCTGCTGCCAGCGCAGACTGGTCACATCGTCCACCTGGTAGTCTAGGTGCACGCCCTGGGATACGGCCAGGCGTTGGGCCTTGGCGCGGGCCTCATCGCTGAAGTCCACCGCCGTTACCTGCCACCCGCGCCGGGCGGCGTACACGGCGTTGCGTCCTTCGCCTTCGGCCAGCAGCAGCAGGCGGCCAGGCGGCAGCTTATCCAGTTGCTGGCGGAAGTAGGTGTTGGGCTCGGTGCCGTAGGCATACGCCTCGCTTTCGTAGCGGGCGTCCCAGAACTCGGCGGCCGCGGATTGGGAAGCAGTGTTCATGGCGGGTGGGGTAGCAGTACTGGGCTAAAACATCATTGGGTAGAACACCCACGTCATGAGCAGACCGCCCACGAAGAAGCCAATGACGGCCACCAGCGACACCCACTGCAGGTTGGACAGACCCGAAATGGCATGGCCCGAGGTGCAGCCCCCGGCGTAGCGGGTGCCGAAGCCGACCAGGAAACCGCCCAGCACCAGGAATACCCAGCCTTTCCAGTTCGAGAGGTTCTCCAGAGCAAACAGCTCCTTGGGCAATAGCCCCGAGAAGTCGGTCAGGTGCATCTGCGCTTTCAGGTCGCGCACGGTTTCCGGGGAAATGGCAATCGTATCGGCGTGGCCCATGAGCTGGTAGCCGATAAAGCCGCCGATGCCGATGCCCAGCACAAAAAACAGGTTCCAGAGTTCGGCCCGCCAGTTGTAGGTCAGGAAGGGAATACCGGCGGGCACGCAGGCGGCGCACACGTGGCGCAGCGAGGAACTGATGCCCAGGGCCTTATTGCCGATGAGCAGCAGGGCGGGCACGGTCAGGCCGATCAGTGGGCCGGCCACGTACCAGGGCCAGGGCTGGCGAAGTAATTCAAGCATGAAGTCAGAAGGTCAGGAGTATGGACATCCGGCCCGCCCGCCGCAGCGGCCGGCCGGAATTCTTGCTAAACAGGAAGGGAAAATGGATGCGGGTTAGCGAACCAGCTTTTCGGGCCAGTCCAGCACGCCACCCAGCAGGTTCGACACGTGCGCAAAGCCGCTTTTGGTCAGCTGCCCGGCGGCGTTAGCCGAGCGGGCGCCGCTGCGGCAGTACACGTAGGTGGGCTTGGTTTTATCCAGAGCCGCCACGCGCTGGGCGAAGTCGGGCGCGGTGACGTCGATGTTCACGGCCCCGGGCAGGTGGCCACCGGCAAACTCGTCGGGGCGGCGCACGTCCAGCAGCACCGCGCCGGGCTGGCGCAGGGCCGCGGAGAATTGAGCAGGGGTGAGGTTTTTATAGGCGGGCGTAGCGCCTTGAAAGAAATTCAGCATGGCCAAGAGGGGAAGAAGCAACGTGAGCGAAGGCATAGGATAAGGCCGTCAGGCAACCGGAGAGCCCGCCTGCAGGGCGGCTCCCCGGTCGGCCGTTGGGAATTAGTGCTGGGCGGAGGCGGACTGGAAAGACTTGACGGCCTCGCTCAGGTCGAGCACTTCCGTACCGGGCAGGGCATCGGCCACGATGCTGGAGCCCGCGGCCGAGCGGTAGCCGCCGGCGCAGTGCACTACCACGGGCTTATCGGTGGGGATTTCCTGGGCCCGCTCCCGCAGCTCGGGCAGCGGAATGTTGAGCGCGTCCGCAAAAATGGGCTCGTCGCGGTGCTCGGTGGCGTTGCGGATGTCCACAATGGTGTACTGCTCGGGATGCTGGCGGAACTGCTCCACATCCAGCTTCGGTAGCTTCGCCTCAGAAGATGGCGAGCCGACCAATGCCCCCTTGATCAGGGCCTCGTAGCCGATTTTGGCCGTTTTCCGGATCAGGTCTTCCAGGGTCGCCTCGTCGGCTGCCCCCAGGTAGAACGGCTCTTCCGGCCCCACGATGGAACCCAGCCAGGTTTCGAACTTGCCGCCCTGCTGGATATTAATGGCGCCGTCCATGTGGCCCTGCTTGAACTCTGCTTCGGGTCGGGTATCAACTAGGATGGTACCGGCTTCCAGAGCCGTGCCGGCAGCCAGGCGGTTCACTTTCTGCACGCTCGGCTTGTAATCGGGCGCACCGGCTTTGTTCAGGGCCACGTCGTAGCCGAAGTATTTCGGGATGAAGGGCTGGTCAGCGAGCAGCTCTTTCACGAACTCCTCTTCACTCATTTCCCGCAGCATAGGGTTGCCGAATTTCTCGTCGGCGATGGTGCTGCTGTTAGCGCCGCTGAGTGCCTTGCCGCAAAGGCTGCCCGCGCCGTGGGCGGGATAGACTAGCACCTCACCGGCCAGGGGCATCAGCTTGTCGCGCAGGGAGTGGTACATCTGCCGGGCCAGTTCCTCGCGCTTGGCCGTCATGTTGCCGGCTTTTTCGCGCAGGTCGGGCCGGCCCACGTCCCCGATGAACAGCGTATCACCGGTAAACACGGCTTCGTCCTGGCCCTCGCGGCTCACGACGATGCTGATGGAGTCGGGCGAGTGGCCCGGCGTGTTCAGGGCGCGGAAGGTCAGTTTGCCCACCGTGAAGGAATGGCCTTCATCGAAAGCTTCGTGGGTATAATCAGCTCCCAGCAGCTTGCTCACGCGGATGGTGGCTCCGGTGGTCTGGGCTATTTCCAGGTGGCTGCTCACAAAGTCAGCGTGGGGGTGGGTTTCGATAACGCTGACGATTTTCGCGTCGTTCGCCTTGGCGTAGTCATAGTAGGGCTGCGGGTCGCGGGCGGGGTCGATGAGCACGATTTCGCGGGCGCACTCGCTGAGAATAGCGTAGGAAAAGTGGGCCAAGCCCTTGTCTTCAAACTGTTCGATTTTCATGACCAAAAGTGGTTGGGAGGTGAGTGGAAGCGGAAAAACTAAAAGAGAGGTAAACCGGGAAACGAGAACTACCGGGATAAGAGCCAGCTGCTTAGTGGGTGAATACCAGCTCGCGCAGTAGAATGAAGGTGCCCATGGCTAGGGTGAACCAGCCGAAGGCCGGCTTGAGCTTGGCCCCGGGAATGAAGCGGGCCAGGTAGGTGCCCAGCACGATGCCCGCCAAGGCAAAGGCCAGGAAGCCGAGCAGGAAGGTCCAAGCAATGGGGGTGCCGGCGCTCAAATCGCCGGTAAAACCGATGAGGGAGTTCAGGGCAATGATGGCCAGGGAGGTGCCCACGGCCAACTTCATGGGCAGGCGGGCGCCCAGCACCAGGGCCGGAATAATCAGGAAGCCGCCGCCGGCGCCCACGAAGCCCGTGAGCGTGCCCACCACCAGGCCAATGCCCAGAATCAGCGGGTAGTTAAAGGCGTACTTCTGGTGCAGCTCTTCGTCGAGCACTTCCTCGGCCTGCTTGCTGCGGATCATCGACGTAGCGGCCACGACCATGAGCACTGCGAAGGCCACCAGCACCAGCAGGTCCTTGGTGAAGACAATGCTGCCCAGGGTAAAGAGCTCGTGCGGGATGGCGGGCATCAGCAGCTTGCGCACGGCAAACACGGCCAGCAGCGAGGGAATCAAAAAGACAATGGCCGTCTTCAATGACACGAGTCCCTTGCGGAAATAACCCGAGGCGCCCACTACGGAGGTGGAGCCTACTACGAAGAGCGAGTAAGCCGTGCTCAGCACCGGGCTTACGCCCATCAGGTACACCAGTACCGGCACGGTGAGGATAGAGCCGCCCCCGCCCATAATGCCCAGAGAAAGACCGATGAATATAGCCGCGAAGTAGCCGACGATGTGCAACATGGATGAACGGGTGAACGTATGTAGTTATGAAAAGTTGTTCATGCGTTTTGGCAAAAAAAAGGCTGGTTCCCTTACAGGAACGTGCAGCCGGCCAGGCACTGAATCACGTCGACCACTTCGCGCATCTTCAGTGCGTAGAAGATGTTCTTGCCGTCGCGGTGGCTGCTCAGAATACCTTTCAGCTTCATGCCCGTCAGGTGGTGGGAAAGCAGGCTTTGCTCCACATTCAGCTTTTCGCTGATGTCCGTGACGGAAAGGCTTTCCTGATTAGCCAACAGCTGCACGATGGCAATGCGGGTCGGGTGGGCCGTGGTTTTGAGAATGAAGGCCACCTTCTCCATCTTTTCAGTGGTCAGGTTCAGATCGGCGGAGGTGGTAGTCGGTGTCATAAGGTGCTGCAAATGTATGATCATTTGTTCATGTATACAACTTTCCCATTCTTTTTGGTTCCAAAATATTTCACCTGCTCATGCAAGCTTCTCCAAATACTGACTCTATTACCTTTTCAACCCGCTTTTTAGCCCCGTGGCGGTGGCTGGCGCTGGGTAGCGCGGTGCTGGCGGCCGCCGGAACGCTGAGCAGCTGTCAGAGCAACTCCCGCCAGAGTGTCGCTTCAGCCAGCGGCTCCTTCACCATTCTGCACACCAACGATATTCACGGCCGGCACCGGCCCTTTACCGTGAGCCCCGGCAATGCCACCGCCCAAACCGGCGACCCCGGCCGCAGCCCCTCCTCGTTCGAGCGCGCCGGGCGGGTGGGCGGGTTTGCCCACCTGGCCAGGGCTGTGCAGCAGGTGCGGCAGGCACGCGGGGCTGCTAACGTGCTGCTGCTCGATGGGGGCGACACGTTCAGCGACGATCTGCTGGGCAATCTTACGAAGGGAGCGGCCAACATCAAGCTCATGAATGCGCTGGGCTACCAGTTCATGGCCCTGGGCAACCACGATTTCGACTACGGCACGGCCCGCACCCGCGAGCTGCAGCAGTTGGCACGCTTCCCCATGCGTGGGGCCAACGTTACGGACAGGGCCACCGGCCAGCCGTTTCTGGGTGAGCCCGCTCAGGTGTTTACCGTGGGCGGGGTGCGCGTGGGGGTGCTGGCCCTGGCTTACCACAACACGGCCCAGACCGGCAACCCCGACAACACGAAAGAACTGGCGTTCGGTAGCGGTATTGAGGCAGCCCGGCGCTACGTGCCAGCCCTGCGCGCCCGCGCCGACGTGGTCGTGATTCTCTCCCACCAGGGCACCAAGGTGGATGAGCGGCTGGCCCGCGAGGTGCCGGGCATCGACCTGATTGTGGGCGCCCACTCCCACGACCGGATTGCGCCGCCCCGCCAAGTCGGTAATGCCTGGGTGGTGCAGGCGCTGTCAGACGCGGCTGTGCTGGGTCAACTTACCGTGCAGGTGAAGGCGGGCAAAATAACCAGCGTCGAGGGCATCGCGCCCACGCTGTGGACCACGGAATACCCGGCTTACACGAAGCTGGCGCAGCTCGTGGACTCGCTGCGGGCGCCCCATAAAGCGCGGTTGGAAGAAGTGCTGGCCACTGCTACCGGCCGCATCGGGCGGCAATACAAATCGGCCAGCCCCTTCGACCAGCTCGCCGGCGAGCTGCTGCGCGAGGCCACCGGCGCCGAGCTAGCCTTCCTGCCCGGCGTGGGTTACGGCGTTTCCTTGGAACCGGGCCCCATCACCCGCGAAATGCTCTATACCCTGCTGCCGCACCCCTCCAAAGTGGTGACGCTGGAACTGACCGGCGCGCAGGTGCGGCAGTTGCTGGAGCAAACGGCCACCAACCAGAACCCCGGCGACGACATGGCACGGGTGGGCGGCCTGCTGCAAACCAGCGGCCTGAACTGGACGGCCGACCTGAACCAATCCGTGGGCCGGCGGGTGAGCGACGTGCGGGTGAACGGGCAGCCGCTGGATGCCCAGCGCCGCTACCGCGTAGTCACGCACAGCGGCATGCTCACCGGCATTCACCGCTACACCACCTTCGCGCAGGGGACGAACGTGCTGAAGCTGGATAAAGGTGTGACGGAGGTTGTGGAGGGTGCTCTGCGCAAGCGCGGCACGGTAGCGCTGCCCACACCGGCGCGGGTACATATCGTGACAGCGAAGTAAAATAAAGTTGGCTTGAATGATAAACTATTGATTTTGCCAACTCTATAAAGAGCGTCCGCCCACAATGGACGGATGTTTAAATTCCATATTTCAAACACATGAGTACCGCTTCCATCAACCCGCTCACCCTCCTGCCGAAAGGCCGCCCGTTCAATGTCAGCCAATCGTTGAAACGAAAAATGGCTTCCTCATTCGCCGCTGATGCCAATGATTTCCTTTGGCGCGTTGGTATTCTGAATTCCAGCCGGCCCCACGACACCAACTCTTTCTTCTCCAAAATGTATGTCGACTTGTTGATGAGTGCGGAATGCGCCTTGAAGTCGTTGATTGTTAGTCTGTCACCGCCTAATGAAACACCCGAAGATGCTTACCTCAAGATCCGCAGCCTCGGCCACAATCTGGAAAAGCTTTACAAGGAAGTAGAACGGCGCGCTGTTAACCGCCTGAAACTGCTGAAGCCTGCGCAACGTGCGCTACTAATGGACGCAAACACCATTGGTGTAGGCTACCGGTACGACATCACTATCTTTTTCTTTTTGAGCCGGGAGTCCCGCCTGGACCGCGCATTCCAACAAGGCACTGTGAGTCGGATTCTGAACTACGACTTCATCATGGCATTGTACAACATGCTACATGAGCTGCGGGATTTAGCTGATGCCGCCCAGCTTAAACGGTTCGGTCCTCTCACTGCTTTATCTATGAAACAACTCGGGAAAATAGAGGAACGGGAAGATGCCTTCTTCGCGGCAGTAGGGCATCGCCTTTAAGTTTATTGTAAGGCTCCGCTGTCCTGACGGCGGCACGGTTTATGCGGCCCCGGCTGCAACCATGCCGCCGTCCAGTATGGCTTTAGCCCGTTCGGTTACCGAAATAGTGCGCACCTTTGCACCAAGCCCTATTGTTTATGTCTCGTTTGCTGACCCATTTGCTGTTGCTGCTATATGCGGGTGTTTACCTGCATTGCCAGCCGCTGCCTGCCCGGGTCCCCGCAACGACCACTGGGCTGGGTAGTCCGCAGGAACAGTCCCAAACTGGCCTGTGCAAAAAGAAGCTGCAGACGGTGCAGGCCGATCCGCAGGCCGACCACGCACCAGAAGTAAAAGCCAAGCTGCTGCCGCTGGATCTGGCGCTGAGTGGTGATTTCCCGGCCCTGTATTTCGGGCTGCTGTTCCCGGCCGACGAGCCGACCCTGAATCCCGCCCGTGGCCCGAATGCCGGCCCCGAGCACTCGTTTGCCAACCACCCTAACAAGGCTCCGCCCGTTCGCTTTTCTTAGGAAAACGCGTCGTGGAGCCGGGTGTGTACCCGGTTAGTTGCCCCGTTCGTGGGGGCGATAACCGGGTTTTTTATGCCCCTACCAGCCCGCCGCCTCATGCGGCTGCTCTTAACCCTGGTTATCGGGTAGTCCTGCCTTTTCCTGAGAGTCCCAGCAAATCTGCCTAGTAACTGGCTGGCTACGCCCCTGTGCGCCCGGCCCGGATTTCTTTCCTGACTTCTCTCAGCCCATGTTTTTCCCTTTTGTACCTCCTGTCCGGCGGCTGCCGGCAGGTAGTGCCTGGCTACTCGTCGCCCTGCTGTTGACGGGTCCAGTCAGCCAGGCACAACAGCGCCCGGTTCATCCAGCCGCCGGCCGGCCACTTTCCTTAAAAGAAGCCCTGGATCTGGCCCGCACCCAGGCCCCGCACCTGCAAGCTAAAGCCTACCAGGTGCAGGCCGCCGAGGCCGATATTGCCCAGACCAAAACCCAGCGCCTGCCTTCGGTGCGCTTGAGCGGGCAGGTGAGCTACGGCTCCACCAACGCCGTGGCCGGCACCATGCTGCCCGTGGGCACTATCATTCCCAGCAGCGGCTCGCTAAGCGGAGTCAACTCCTACAACGCCGTATTCGGCAGCATGGGCACGGCCCTTGCGGAGTGGAGTCCGGTCACCTTTGGGCAGTACCCGGCCCAGCGGGCCCGCGCCGAAGCCGCCCGCGACTACGCCCAGGCCGACGCCGACAACGAGCTGTTCACCCAGCAGCTGCGCGTGGCCCAGACCTACCTCGACTTGCTGGCTACGCAAAGCCTGCGCCAGGTGCGCGAGCAGGATGTGCGCCGGGTATTCATACTCAAAAAGACCATTACCCGGCTGGCGCTGCATGGTCTGCGCCCCGGCGTGGACAGCACCCTGGCCCGCGCGGCCGAGGCCCAGTCGAAGCTGGCGCTGGTAAGTGCCCAGGAACAGGAAGCCGACCGCCAGGCCCGTCTTTCCACGCTGCTGGGCCAGCCCGGTGCTACCTGGCAGCCCGATACGCTCTACAACCGAACCCTGCCGCCCGCGCTGGTGCCGCCCACGGCCACGCACCCCACGCTGGGCCTGCAGCAGCGGGCCGTGGACTTGGGCCAAGCCCGCGAAACGGTCATTCGCCGTCAGTACCGCCCCCGGCTTTCCCTGCTGGGGGCCACCTGGGGCCGGGGCTCCGGGCTAAGCTACAACGGCACCACCGACTACGGGCTGGGCGGGGCCGCACCCACCCGCTTCAACTACGCCGTGGGCGTGGGCGTGGTGTTCGACCTGCTCGACTGGCCCCGCGTGCAGGCCCAGGCCAAGGCCGAAAACCTACGCACCCAGGGTCTGCAAGCGGAATATCGCCAGCAGCAGCTGGAACTCAGCAACCAGGCCACTTTAGCTAACCAGCGCCTGCAGCTGGCCGCCGAGCGCGCCCGGCAGGCACCCTTGCAGCTTGCGGCCGCCCGCCAGGCGTACCGCCAGAAGCTGGCCCTGTACAACTCCGGCCTGGCCACCGTGGTCGACGTGACGCAGGCCCTCTATGGGCTGCAGCAGGCCGAGCAGGACCATGTGCTCACGGCCAACGCCGCCTGGCATGCCGTGCTGCTGCAAACCGCCGCCGCCGGCGACTTTTCCTTCTTTTTCACCCATGTAACGCCCTAGCCGCATGTACGAACTCATCCGGTCGGCCCTGCAGCGGCCCCTCACCGTGGTGGTGGCCATGCTGGCCATTCTCTTTTTCGCCTTCGCCGCCGTGCGCGACATTGCCGTGGACATCTTCCCCAGCATGGACGTGCCGGCCATCTACGTGGCCGAGCCCTACGGCGGGCTCTCGCCCGAGCAGCTCGACGGTTTCATGGCCAACCAGTTTCAGAACAACTTCCTGTTCGTCTCCGGGGTCAAGAAGATTGAAACCAAGAGCATTCAGGGCCTGACGCTCATCAAGCTCTCCTTTTACCCCGGCACCGACATGGCCCAGGCCGCCGCCGAGGTGGCCACCCAGGTGTCGCGGGCCACGGCCTTTATGCCGCTGGGCACGCTGCCCCCGCAGGTGGTGCGCTTCGATGCCAGCTCCCTGCCCGTGGGCCAACTGGTGCTGGAAAGCGAGAAAAGCTCCCTGACCCAGCTCCAGGATCTGGCCGCCAGCCGCATCCGGCCCATGTTTACCACCATTCCGGGCGTCACCTCCACGGCCCCGTTCGGCGGCAACATCCGCACCATCGTGGTGAAGGCTGACCCGGCCAAGCTGCGCGGCTACCAGCTCACGCCCGACGATGTGGTCAAGGCCATCGTCAGCAGCAACCAGCCCTCGGCGGCCGGCAACGTGAAGATGGGCGACGTGGCCTACATGGCCCCGGTCAACTCGCTGATTGAGAATCCCGCCGACTTTCTGGATGTGCCCCTGCGCACCGGTTCCGGCCCGGGCGTGTATTTGCGCGACGTGGCCACGGTGGAAGACGCCGCCGACGTAACGACGGGCTACGCCGTCATCAACGGCAAGCGGGCTATCTATATGCCGGTCATCAAAAAGGCCGATGCCTCCACCCTGAAAGTGGTGCAGCAGGTCAAGGACAAGCTGCCTACGCTACGGGCCCTGCTGCCCGAGGATGTGAAGCTCAGCTATGCCTTCGACCAGTCGACTTACGTGGCCAACTCGCTCAAAAGTCTGGTGACGGAGGGCATTCTGGGCGCGGTGCTCACGGGCTTGATGGTGCTCTTGTTCCTGCGCGACTGGCGCAGCGTGGTGATTGTGGTGACGACCATTCCGCTGTCGGTCCTGTCGGCGGTGATTCTGCTCAAGCTTTTCGGTCAGACGCTCAACATCATGACCCTCTCGGGGCTGGCCCTAGCCATCGGCGTGCTGGTGGACGAGGCCACGGTGACTATCGAGAACATTCACCAGCACCTGGAGCGGGGCAAGCCCAAGGCCCAGGCCATCTGGGACGCGGCCCGCGAAATAGCCCTGCCCAAGCTGCTGATTCTGCTCTGTATCCTGGCTGTATTCGCCCCGGCCCTGATTATGGAAGGCGTGCCGCGGGCCATGTTCCTGCCCTTGTCGCTGGCCGTGGGCTTTGCCATGGTGGCCTCGTTTCTGCTCTCGCAGACCTTGGTGCCGGTGATGGCCAACTGGCTCATGAAAGACCACGCCCCTGCCGCCGGCCACGGTCACGACGAGCCAGCTGAGCATACCGGGTTCTTCGCCCGCTTCCAGGCCGGCTACCAGCGCCTGCTCACGCGGGCCCAGGGCCGCCAGCGCGGCGTGGTGCTGGGCTACCTGGTTTTATCACTGGTCGTTGTAGGAGTGGGGTTTGCCTTCATCGGCACCGACATCTTTCCGCAGGCTAACAGCGGACAGTTCCAGCTGCGGCTGCGCGAGAAGGTGGGTACCCGCCTGGAGAAAACCGAGCAGACGGTGGCGGCGGTGCAGGCCATCATCAATAAGGAAGTCGGCCCCGACAACGTGGAAATCACCTCCACCTTCGTGGGCACCCAGCCGGCCAGCTTCGCCGTCAACTCGGTTTTCGTCTTCACCACCGGCCCCCACGAGGCGCTGATGCAGGTGGCCCTGAAGGAGGGCGTGCACGTGAACCTGAGCCAACTTAAGGAGCGGCTGCGCCAGCGTATCCACGACGCGCAGCCAGGCTTACAACTAAGCTTCGAGCCGATTGAGCTGGTGGAAAAGGTGATGAGCGACGGGGCGCCCACGCCCATTCAGGTAAACGTGGGGGGCAAAAACCTGAAGGAAGCCGCCGGCCACGCCCGCAAGGTGCTGGCTGCACTAAAGCAGATTGCCTACCTGCGCGACGTGCAGATTGCCCAGCCCCTGCAGTACCCGGCTTTGCGCATCGACGTGGACCGGGAGCGGGCCGCCCAGTTTGGCCTCACCAGCCAGGAAATCACCCAGTCGGTGGTAGCGGCCACCTCGTCCTCGCGCTTCACCAGCAAAAACCTCTGGCTCGACCCCAAGTCCGGTCTGGGTTACCAGGTGCAGGTGCAGCTGCCCGAAGACCAGCTCACCCAGTTGCAGGATCTGGAGGCGCTGCCCGTCAAGGCCGGGCAGGCCCGCCCCACCATCGGGGAGGTGGCCACGGTGTCGGCGCGCATGATGCCCGGCCAGATTGACCGCCAGGGGCCCTACCGCCTGGTGAGCATCACCGCCAACGTGCAGGGCCGCGACCTGGGCACCGCCGCGCAAGCTGTGCGTAAGGCGCTCAAGCAAGTCGGCGAACCCCCGCGCGGGGTAGTAGCCAACCTGGTGGGCCAGCCCCAGTTGCTGGAAGACACCATGAGCAGCCTGCAGACCGGGCTGGGCATGGCCATCGTGGTCATCTTCCTGCTGCTGGCGGCCAACTTCCAGTCGTTCCGCCTCTCGCTGGTGGTGCTGTCGGTGGTGCCGGCCGTGGTGGCGGGTTCCCTGCTCATGCTGCTGGCTACCGGGGCCACGCTCAACCTGCAGTCCTACATGGGCATGATCATGAGCGTGGGCGTGTCGGTGGCCAATGCCATCCTGCTCATCACCAGCGCCGACCACCTGCGCCACGAGCACCGCGACGTGCCCCTGGCCGCCCGTTTGGCCGCCGATACCCGCATCCGGCCCATCCTGATGACCAGCATTGCCATGATTGCCGGCATGTTGCCCATGGCTTCGGGCCTGGGAGAGGGCGGCGACCAGATTGCCCCGCTGGGCCAGGCCGTCATCGGCGGGCTCATTGCTTCCACGCTGGCTTCGCTGCTGGTGCTGCCCCACGTGTTCGGCTGGGCCATGCGCCGGGTGGGCTACGAGTCCGGCTCCCTGCTCCCCGCCCGCACCAGGCAGGCTGCCTAATCTTCTCCTTCTTTCCCTACTGAGTCTCTATGAATGCCTTCCTGAAATTGATTGCCCCTTCACCCCGATATACTTCCCTGCTGGCGGCGGCTCTGCTGCTGAGCGGCGTGCTGGGCAGCTGCTCGTCCGGCGCTTCGGAACCCGCGGCCGAAAAACCCACGCCGGCCGCGCCGGCCACCGTAACTACCTTTCGGCTGACCAACGCCCCGGCCGTGCGCCGGCTGCGCTTGCCCGCCGAGCTCAAGCCCTATGAGCAGGTCGACCTTTTCCCCCGCGTGGGCGCTTTCGTGCAGCGGGTGCTGGTGGACCGCGGCTCGCGGGTAACCAAGGGCCAGACGCTGGCCGTGCTCGAAGCCCCCGAGCTGGCGGCCCAGCTGGCCCGCGCCCGCTCGCGCTGGCAAGCCGCGCAGGCCAAGCTTTCTGGTACCCGGGCTAGCTACGAGCGGCTATTGCGCACCAGCCAGGAGCCGGGCACCATCTCGCCCAATGACCTAGAGCGCGCCCGCGCCGAGATGCAGGCCGACCAAGCCAATGTGCAGGCTGCGCAGTCTGAGCTGCAGGCCAGCCGGGAGCTGAGCAACTACCTGGTGGTGCGCGCCCCCTTTAGCGGCACTATTACGGCCCGCAACGTGTCAGCCGGGGCCCTGGTGGGACCGGGCGGGGGCCAGCCGTCGGCACCCATGTTCTCGCTGGAAAACAGCCGCACCCTTCGCCTGGAAGTGGCCGTGCCCGAGGCCGCGGCCGGCCAGTGGCTGCAGCCCGGCGCTGCGGTGCCGTTCACGGTACCGGCCTTTCCCGGTCAGACCTTTACCGGCGTGTTCCGCCGCAACGCCAGCCGCCTGAGCCAGACGGTGCGCTCGGAGCTGGTGGAGATGGACGTGCCCAACGCCGATGGCCGCCTGAAAGCGGGTATGTACGCCCAGGTGCTGGTGGCGCTGCCCACCGCTGCGAAAGCCGTTGCCGTGCCGACCTCGGCCGTATTTGCCACCCCGGACGCACCCAAGCAGGCCCAGGTAGTGCGCGTGCAGCAAGGGCGAGCCCAGTGGGTACCCGTGCGCAAGGGCCAGCTGCTAAGCCGCGACACGGTGGTGGTCTTCGGCCCGCTGGCGCCCGGCGACGAGTTGGTGCGGGAAGCCAGCGAGCAGGTGCCCGACGGCCAGTCCGTCACGGTGGCCAAGGCTAAGCCCGCCGGGGTCTAATATATGAACGTTTTTTCATTTGTTTGTTGTTGCGCGTTTAAATCCTTCGACCATGAATCGTAAAAATCTGCTCCAGTGGCTGCCGCTGGCTTTGTTTGCCCTTGTTCTGTTCACCCCGCTGCGCACGCCGGTACTGGGTGCGCTGCAGCGCGGCCTGCTGGCCACGGGCCTGTGGAAACCGGATGTGCCAGTAGCAACTCCGGCCCCGGCCGACGCGCCCATCGTGCCGACGGGTGGCGCTGCTTATCCCCACAACCTGCCGCTACTCACCCTCGATGGCAAACATGCTAACCTGAGCGACCTGAAGGGCAAGGTGGTGTTCGTGAACCTGTGGGCCAGCTGGTGCCCGCCCTGCGTGGCCGAAATGCCCGGCATTCACGCTCTGTACAAGAAAATGGACCCGAAAAAGGTGGCTTTCGTAATGATTTCTCTGGATGAGAATCCGGCCAAGGCCCAGGCCATGCTCAAGCGCCAGGGCTACACGTTCCCGGTGTATTTCCCCGCCGGCCCGCTGACCCCGCCGTTTGATTCCAACTCCATTCCGTCCACGGTGATTCTGGGCCCGGACGGGCAGGTAGCGGCCCGTCACGATGGCATGGCTGAATACGACACGCCGGAGTTTAAGGCCGCGCTGGAAAAGCTGGCGCGGTAAGTATAGGCTTTGCTGATTTCTTTCGCGTTCAAAGCGCCGGCCACTAAGGCTGGCGCTTTTTATTTTATTGGTTACTACTTGCTCGTCAAATCATTGATTAAGACCGAGCGCACACGCTTCTCAATCAGCGTATTTCTCCCTGCCAGGGTGAATTGGATAGTATCTCAACGCCGTCAGGGGAGACGAAATGAACAAAAGGGAGAAAATCAAACCTTGTGCCATAAATAAGCTAAAAAAGCATTTATAAATAAGCTGAAAAAGCAACTATAAGAGGTTCATTTGCGTTTAATAAGTATAAGCAACGCACCTAAAACAGCTTGGTAATCATGGTGTCAACGCCCCTTTCCCCTGCTTGTGCGCTCCTGGTTTCCTCAGCCCGTCGGAACCTGCGCGAAGTGCTCAACCATCCCGCCTTTAGCCCGGAGCGCCGCCAGAAGGCCGAGCCGCTGCTCAGTGCCTGCACCGATGCGGCCCAACTGCTGCGCTGGAAGCTGCTGGCCCTGCATGAAAGCGAAGCCTGGGAAGATGCCCAATTGGCCCGCGAGGCCCGGGAGCTAGGCCCGGCTGCTCATCCTGATTACCTCTACTAACGCTTTTCTCACCTTTTACCCGCCTTTGGTTTATGAAAAATGCCCCCGCTGCCGCCCCCCGCGCCGATGTGTATGACATCATCTCCAACCGGATTATCCTGGCTTTAGAAAGCGGCGTAGCCCCGTGGAAACAGTCGTGGAACGCGGCCCACGACGCGCCCCGCAACTACCGCAGCAAGCACGTGTATCAGGGCATCAACGCCCTGCTGCTGGCCATGCTCCAGCACGAGCAGCCCTATTACCTGACCTACAACCAGGCCCGTGAGCTGGGCGGGCAGGTGCGCAAGGGCGAGAAGGGGATGCCCGTGGTATTCTTTAAGGTGTCGAAGAAAGAGGACGCCCAGGGTAAGGAGAAAAAGGTAGCCATCTTGCAGTATTCCACCGTGTTCAACATCGCCCAGATTGACGGGGTGGACTGGAAGCTACCCGAGCCGGTACAGCGCGAGCATACGCCCCAGCAGGCCGCCGAGCAGATTGTAGCCGGTTACGCCGGTGGCCCCCGCATCTGCTACGCCGGCAGTGAGCCCCACTACCGCACCAGCACCGACACCGTAACCGTACCCGAGCCGGCGAACTTCCACACGCCCGAGGATTTTTATACTACCCTGTTTCACGAGCTGGCCCATTCCACTGGCCATACCAAGCGCCTTGACCGGGCCACGCTCACGGAAAAGGCCGCCTTTGGCAGCGAAACCTACGCCAAGGAAGAACTGGTGGCCGAGTTGGGCGCCGCCTTCCTGAGCAACGCCGCCGGCCTGGACCTGGCGGTGACCGAACCCAGCACCGCCGCCTACCTGGCCAACTGGCTGCAGGCCCTGCGCAATGATAAGCGCCTGATTATCTCCGCCGCCAGCCAGGCTCAGAAGGCTGCTAACCATATTCTGGGCATTGTCCCCAGCTACGAAGCGGATAGCGCCGAAGCCCTGCCCGAAGCGGCCTAGTAGGGGAGAGGGTACCGGCTGGCAACCGTCAGCCGGTACCCCGGCGCGCCAACAAAAGGAAAACACCCGGCCCCGAAGCCAGCGGCCCCAAGCTCCGCCGTTTCATCAGTCATCACTTACTGCCTCATCATGTCCAGTTCTTCCGCTTCCGCCGCCCGTCAGCCCACCCTTAGCCCTACCGCCTGGATAGGGGAGCCGCAAGCCTGCCCGGCGTGGGTAGGGTTTCCCAGCCTGGCGGGCTTCCCGGCCGGGCTGCAGTGGTCCGGCCGCGGCCAGGTGCCGGCCATCGGTGACCGTGTGCACATCTACCTGAACAGCTTCGGGCCGGCCGAGGTGAAAGCCTACTTTCATGCCGAGGGCTTTCTGGGTGTGGTATGTGCTCCCGAAACGTTACCTGCCTGGTTTCAGCGGCAGTGCCCCGGTGTCACGCTGGGCCACTGCTTTGGCCGGGAGTTGGAGCCCTACCAGCCCACACCGGCGCCGGTCGTTGGCAGCCCCGAAGACTGGATACCCGACTATCCGCCGCAGGATGAAGAGTAGGCTGGGGCTAAGTGTCGCCCTCGGGCGGCACCGACCAGACGCTCCGGGCCAGGGGTATGGCTTTTTCTCTTTTGTTGCCATTGTGGCAAGCCTGCGCGTGGCCCAAGCCACTTAACGTAGGCCCACCATCTTGAGAAACAGCCCGCCCGGGTTCTTATCGGCCTTCACTTTGCCGGTTTTGTGCTTGTAGCAGAAGGAAAAGAGAGCATTTAGCTTCTTGGCGTCCCCGAGAATCTGGCTGACCAGCTTAGGGTCCCGGATTTCCAGCTCTTCCAGGTTCTGCAGGGCCCGGCGCTGCTTTTCTTCCTCAGCCCCATCCTCGAAGGGAATGGGCAGTTGCTGGGGCACCTGGCCGTTGACGAAGAAGCGGATACTGTGGAAGGAGCGCCCCTTCTTAATCAGCTCATAGTTGATGCGCAGGTCGGTGTGCTCGTTGATTTGGGTGGTGGCCACGTCGAGCACATACTTCTGCAGGGCCGAAATCTTCTCGTACTGCTCCGGTTCGTGACCCTTTGGGTCTTTGAGCGAGAGCATGATCTTAAACTCGTCAAGCGTGAAGGTTTTCGTTTCCCCGATGTCCTTCCACTGCGAGGCAATCTGGTAGATGCGCTTCGCGTACTTGCTCGATAAACTGAAAACCGACTGCAGGCGGTAGGATGTAAAGTTGTTTTTCAGGTCAATCAGGTAGCGCCGCATGCGCTCCGAGATTTCCAGCTCGATGATGCCCTCGCCCTTCACGTACAGCGCTGAAGCCAGCAAACCCACCTGCAGCACGTGCTTGTTGTCCTCAATCACGTACTCGCGGCTGCGCAGGTTGGAGGTTGCTTCCAGCAGGCGCTGGTAGTTCCAGGAGCGGCCCGTCATCTGCTCCAACTCCTTCACCCGGATGCGGTAAATAGTGCCCGGCTTATCTTCTTTGCGCAGTACCGAGAGCAGCGAGAAGACAATGTCCATCTCGACCGCGCTCATCTCATAGCGGGCGGTGGTAATGGCATTGTGCTGCCGGATTTCCACTCCGGTGGAGGGCGTGCTGGCGGTAACGGGGGTACTCATGCTAGTGGGAATAGGTAGAGCGTATGATCAAAGATAAGAGAGTTACAGACATTAAGGTAAGCCTTCCTTCAAGCTCTATCCTTTCGCTTACAAAATCTATCCATTGGGCTTACCATCCCTATCCTTTCGCTTACTGTTCCTATCCTTTCGCTTACTGTTCCTATCCGTTGGACTTACCATCCCTATCCTTTCGCTTACCATCCCTATCCTTTAAGTGGCATAAAAATCGAAAAGTCAGAGACTTACGAGCCCTGCAAATAGAGTAAATACTTGACAAATAAAAAAAACTCACAAATTTGTTGATGACGTTCGAACGAAAGGCTTTTAAAGGGTACAAAACGCTGCAACGGGACAAGAATACAACAAAGGGGAAGTATAAGCTAGCATAAAAGCGTTGTACTATTTCAAGAAATTTTATACTTTTATTTACTTTATTAGCCTTCCAGCCAGGCTGAGGCGACTTACAAGATTACGACTCCCTTTTTTCTTAGGCTCCACTTACCTCTAAAAACCTGCTGTGTCGAGCGGAGATTTGCCAAGTTTATAGGCAGCTACCCGCACCACTGCTAAATCATCAGAATTACCCTACACCCGAAAGGATAGAAATGATGAGCGGACGTGACCGACGCGGCCGAAAGGATAGAAATGGTAAGCCAGCGGGTATTAACTGATAGCGAAAGGATAGAAATGGTAAGCATTTACAGCGCCTGGAGGCTGTTTTTACTTTTTCGGAGGGTGACCTACGCAGCCTATCCCTGCAGAGTTAACTTACAAAACCTATCCTTTCCTTGACTGACCATATCACCCCGGCCCGATTTCCTAAACCGTTAGTCATAAGCGGTCCAAGGCTAGGAAGTTACCCTTTACAGCTCACCCGGCGGATAGCTGCTAAAAAGATTTTGGCCTTGCTCATCAGCCAGCAGAGAGAGCTATTGGATGACTTACCATTTCTATCCTTTTCACTAACCCGGAACTAACCGGCCGCTACTTCCACTGGCGCCAGCCGTGCCCACGAGGCCCATTCGCCCGGTACTGAGTGACTCCCTTCGATGGCACTCCAGCAAGTACTGACCAAATCACAGATCAGAGCTGAGCCACTGGAAAAACCACTTTTAATAAGCGAATAACGAGGGGGGAAACCGGGAGACTGTCACTTTTAAGACGCAATAAAAGCGCTTATAAATAAGCTAAAAAAGCAACTTTATTGCCTATACTGGTGTTTATTAATAACACCCCAATCCGTTCATAAATACCCTGTCAGTCATGGATAAACCTATTCCTAATAGCCCTGAAATCGTTGAGGAGGCCTACATCATCCTGTTGCAGTTAGGAGGATGTCGGTTTTTGGCTATGACCGGCGCCAACCAACTACTGGCTGCCGGTCGCACGGCCACCAACCCCAACCCCTGGCTGCGCATGAATCTGCACCGCAATGAGGCCGGCGTGAATCGGCTGAAGATTACGCTGATGCCCACCGATACATACACGGTCGAGTTCTACCATCAGCAGTTGGTCGACTGTGAGGCAGTTATTACCCGCAAGCAAACCTTCGACTTGGTGTATGGGGAGGACCTGCCGGGCCTGTTCACGTCGGTGACCGGCTATGATACCCACCTGTAATTGCCAAGCCAATGAAAGCCACCGAAGCCCCCACCATGTGCCATCAGGACTGGAACAGGTTCCGCAGCCGGGTAATTGCCGCCGTGACCGACGTGGAAGCCCAGATGCAGCAGCTGGGCAAGAGTCTGAACTACGAGGGTCTGACCTGCGAGGTAGCCCCGCGGCTCGGCTTGGAGGTTAACACGCCGGACGATTTTGCCGTGCTCGAAAAGCTGGTGCGGGCCGTTCGCCCCATCGCCGAGGATGCTCTGCGCTGCACCCGGGAGGAACAGGGCGGACAATTTGCCTTGCTGTTATTATAGCGGGACCAGCCGTGGAACTAGTATGCTGCTACCGAATTGGTCGTGAATTACGCCGGGCCGTAATAATGCCAATTTAGCAACCTTTTTTTACGGCATGAAAACTCCGAAGTCAACCCCACCCAGCGTGCACGTGCATCCGTTGGAGCGTGAGCAGCTGCCCGTTGCCCCCGTTGCCTGTAGCTCACTGGCCGAACTGATTCACTCGCTGGGTACCCGCAAAGAAGTAGCCGAAGCTTGGAAAGTGGTGCCGCGTACCTTGGCCCAGCGGATGCAGAAGCCCGAAACCGCTACCCTGGAGGAACTGCAGCGCCTGGCTGTGCTCGCCCGCCTCGACCTGCCCACGGTGTTTGAGCTGGCCTACTACCAGATGCAGCACCCCGTGGCCGTGCCGGCGCCGCAGCTGGGGCGCCCCAAGCAACAGCAATGAGGTGTGACTTGGTATTCATTGGTCTTCCGGCAGGTACCCGCGGAACCGTTCGCGTAGTCGTGGTGCATTTCGCGGCTAACTTTTTACCATTCGTCCTTTTTTCGCCCCGGGCCTGCCCGCAGTTGGTAGCTTCGCAGTGTCCACCTGGTCGCGAAGGCACCAGAAATTGTAGACCGTCGGTTGGGTTTGGGTGCTGCACGAGCTGCTGCGGTGTCTACCCTGACCCGCCTAATCCTGAACCCGCATGGAAGTTGAATGCCCGGTAGTAGCCCCGCTGCCTTTTCCCGACTTACAGCTGACCGTGACCTACGCCGAAGCGCTTCGCTACGCGCAGGGGCGGCTGAAAATGCTGGGCAACGGGGGCTTGAAGCCTTTTTGCGCGGCGCATCAGCTTACGTACCCCAACATCATCAACCTGAAAAATGGCAAGCTCAAACGCGAGGAACCGCGCCTGCTTCAACGGCTGCTGGGTTGCCTGGCGGTACCCACCGAGCTGCTGCACTATCCGCTGGCCAGCAAGACGCCGTGCTTTCTGCTGCCGGATGCCGAGGCCCTGGCCACGTTCCGCGAGCAGCTACAGTTTCTGATAAACGCCGAATAAGCCTCTTTGGGGAGCCTTTCGGCCAGTAAAAACGTTAATTACAGTGTACTCACGCGCTTAATCAGTCCCATTATGCAAAAGCCCATCACGTATTCCGAGCGGGAGAAAACCCCGGCTCAGCGGCAGGAACTTATCGACAATGCCCGGGCCTGGAGTGTGGCGCAGGGAGCCGTGCCCAGTGCCCGTGCGGAAGCGCTGTATGCCCGCTACGTGGCGGGGGAGCTGACCCTGCAAGACGTCACCGAGGAGCTGCGGCGCCAGGATGCTCCCCGCGTAGCAGCGGCGGCTCAGGTTGCTTCCGGAACTAGTAACACTCCTACTGCCACTCCGCGCCGCGCGGAAATGCAGCCGGAGCAGGATTTTCTGACCTGAGGTCCGCCAGCAGCATCGAAACCCGTCCGGGCTGAACCCGGACGGGTTATTTTTTACCAACTCACCAGCAGCTTGTGGCTATTCAGGACGGATTCTTCAACGCCCGCGACCAGGTTATCTACAATCGGCTGGGTATTACCAACGCCGAGCAGCTGCGCCAGGTAGAAGCTGACTACTCCATTCCAATCATGGCCCAATTGCTGGTGGGCACGTTGGAGATACCCGGCCAGTTCAACGCCGCGCACCTGAAGCAGATTCACCGGACCCTGTTTCAGGACGTGTATGATTGGGCCGGCCAAACCCGTGCCCACGGACCAGAGGGGCCTTTTCAGGGGCAGAAACCGGCCTACGTGCTTAATCCGCAGGGCGACATGATGCGGTACGCGCCCTACGCGCAGCTCGACCAGCGGCTGGATGCTATTGGCGCCCAACTGCAGCAGGAAAATACCCTACGAGGCTTAAGCCCGGCGCAGTTCGCTGAACGGGCAGCATACTACTTCGACCAGTACAATCATGCGCACGCCTTCCGCGAGGGCAACGGGCGTACCATTCAGGGGGTACTAGCCGTGCTGGGCCGGCAGGCCGGGTACCAGGTCGAATTAAGGCCGGCCGCGGCTGCTCAGCTCAACAACGCGCGCGACTTAGCTATCATCCGGCCCCACGGGCCCGGGCAGCCGGCGAAAAATCTGGAACCGCTGACTTTACTCCTACGCTCGGGTATTACCCCACTACCGGGCCCGGAAGCCGCCCACTGGCGCTACCCCAGCCAGGCTCGGCCATTGGCCGAGCCAACGCCCGATATGCAGCGCATGGAAGCGCAGCGGGTACTGCAGGCCAGTGCCTACGTCATCGGGGCGGCCCTACGCGACATTGACCGGGGCGATACCACCCGCGGCAATCAACTGTTGCAGCAAATGACGCTGGTGCTGCACGATCCTGGCCGGGCCGGGGAGCAGAGTGCAAGCTTGCAGCAGGCCGCATTAGAGGTATCCAAGCACCCGGTGTTGTGGCAGGAGGCGCCCCTCATGCAACAGGCCGTGGCCCTAGCCCACAGCGTGCAGCAGTTGGTCCAGCTAGAATCGCTTGCCCAGAAAAAGATGCAAAGCCAATCCCTTAACGATACAGTAGCGGCTCCTAAACGCCGAGGACCAAGATTATAGATTTTCCTTTTGCTAACCACTGTGCATACCTAACAATAAAGCCTAATTCATCAATCAGTTTCAAGGCCAATAGAGCTTAACTTGTATTTCCGTCAAGTTTGCGGCATGACGGGTCAGGAGTTCGAGTTGAATAGATGTCAATGGGGTAAGATTAGTACCGACTTGGCATACCACCTGCCATTCATCTATAGTTAGGTCACGAGCGGCCAAATCGGCATATCCCACCTGTTGTTCAAGATGTTCTGTGAGAGCAAAACGATACTCTTTTGGATTAGCTATCCAGTCAGCACGTAATTGTCGGGCTGCCATCACCGCTGGGGAAATGTTTCCTTGGGCTAGATTATCGATAAAGCCTGGAATGCTGTTTTTTAATTGCCATCCTAGTGACAGATAAGCAACACACTTACTGTGCTCCGTTGCACGCTGGAAAAGGTTGGCCATCATCTGCGCATTCTTGATGCGGTGCATGAACAAATCCACTGTGCGCAGTAGTAAGGCCGCAGTATTTGGATATTGGCGGCTACCTAAGGGGCTCAATCCAGCCCCAGCATCCGACACGACAATGGTATTGCACTCATAGCGGCTGTTGGCCTGTGTAAGTTTCTGGATACCCTGATTATCATAAACCCCGCCGTCGATGAGCTGCGGTTGGGCGCGGCTGGCATCGGCTGGTTCTCGAAAGTATTTGGCGTCAATGGTAATAGGTGTGAAAGCGAATGGTACGCAGGAGGAAGCGGCTACAGCCCGTGCCACCGGGAAATCAGCCGCATCGAAATGCACCGGGGGCTGGTAGTAAGCATACGTCGAGTCTGCCATCCATTCCCGCGAGAAAGTAAATGGCCGTCCCGTCTGTAAATTCGACGTGCCAATAGCTAGAATAGGCGTGGAACGAAGGTGTTGTAACGTTTGGCCTTGAAAAAAAAAGGCATCGTAGGCCTGCTCAATCTCTCGACTAACCGGGAGCAGGCGAAACTGGTAGCGAAGCACCACAAGTACCAAGCCGACTAGGGGCACTAGCGAGAAGGGGGCCCAGTGAGTAAAAAGCAAAGCCCCGCTTGGCACCAGAAAGGCTAAAACCACCAATAAGAAACGCACGAAAGACCAAGACAGCAGGGCACGGCGAATGACGTTGCAGCACAGCAACGCCTGTATCATCTGGTCATAAAACTCCTCAAAAGTCCCTTGGTGCAAGCAATAAGCTGCTCCGGTGATGGACCCACCCGAGATAGTAGAAATGACATCAATGGAAGCCAGCCGCCCCATCTCATGCAGTTTACGGAGCGTGCCCAAATGAAAGGCAGCGGCCCGGTAGCCACCACCAGACAAGGCTAGGCCAAAGCGGCGAGTAAATGACATGCGTGCACGGGTAGTTAAGTAGAGTGTTGGCTGTCAACTAGGGCTGCTATTCTGCAACTGCTGTTTTCGCAGGCCGAGCGGCTAATAGTCATCTTTGAAAGCTCGTACCGCTCTCAAAAAATCAGCTATGAGCAGGCAAAGCTGCTTTTTTTCGGCTGACATGAGCCTGTTGAAATTCTTATTGGAAAGAGGTTGAATAAGAGTTGCTTGGATTGCATCGTAGTAGCCTGCATTGCCACGCTCCAGTTTGTAGCGTACCGCCGGCGAAGTAAAATGCTTCTTCTGCTTGGCCTTATAGCGGTCAGCTTCGCGGCCTGATATAACGCCATCCATCATAAACTGATGGGGAAAGCCCTCGATAGTAGCGCTGAAAGAATTACGCAATGCCTGAATGGACAAGCTCTTGTCGGGCTCGTACGTCACCACACAGGCCTTATCAACTTCATCTTTCAAATAGTCGGTTAGAACCTGGCTGAAATCCTGTGTGTCGAAGCGCTTGTCTTCGTTCTTCACGGGCTGCCCGAGTTGCTGCGGCGCAAGGTATTGCTGCACGAACTGGCGTAGCACTTTCAACTCCTCAGCAGTTTCTAGCTGCGAGCCTATCTCAATGGAATTGCTGTTGGAAGAACCCAGCAGATTCAGTGATGTGATAAGGCCACTCGTTTCGTTGAAGTAAAACTTAGCGTGCAGCCAGGGCACGAGTTGTGGCGTAATACCCAGTGCTTCTACCTGTTCTTTACTGGTTGGGTCGTTGGGTTCGTGCCGGGTAAAGAAGGTAATGCGTACGCCCCGTGCATGAGCAGCCTTAATGGCGGTGGCCAGTTGCTTCCAGTGCGTTAGGTTGACGTAAGGTGATACCAGCACGAGTTCCTGCTGCGCCTCGTGGATGAGGTCGAACAACGCGCCGCTAATTTTATGCGGAGGTAGAATTTTCACTGGGTCGAAAGTCAGGCTTCTTTGTAGGGCTGCGTAACGGCTAAGCCTTGCTCAATCAACGGCAGTAGCTCAGCCGCGCTATTGCTGCCTGCAATGCGCGGTAATAGGGCTTCTAGTTGCTGCACTTCCACGGGAGAAAGCTTGCGTCCCCGGCGAGGCTTAATAAAGGCTGCTATGGCTTTTTCCAAGTATCCCTTCACCGCTGCCAACTGCTTGGCGGCCGAGCCCAGCGCACTAATTTTCAATCGACCAGATTCGGTATTCTGCAAGTTGCGGAAGTAGTCCAGAGATGCTCCTTTTCGGTGTCGGTCACAGCTGTGAGCTCGGCGAATGAATATTTCATAAGACATCGAGGAGGTATAGTCTTCCATTAAAAGGCGGGATGAGAAAATGCTAGTGTGATAAGCAAGCACGCTAAGATACTTAGAAGGCAGAAATGTAAGCCGAGATAGTGCGACAGTAACTCTCTGCTAAAAGCAGCGATTTTGGCAACTGATTTTTATAGGCTTTCACAAGCTAACCATCCCCGCACTCTTCCTCAACCACCTCGCTTACTGTTGTGCCTTCAGCGGGACCAAACTACCGCTACTGCTTATGCCTTCAACAGCCTAGTGATAGCGGGCGACGGCCTTGTTGAGCAGCTTCTGCATTGAATCGCGAAGTGAGTCAGGAGCGAGTACCTGCAGGTCAGGCCCGAAACTGAGTAGTCGGGATTTAAGTTCTTGATTTATAATCAGATATATCTCTATTTCTATGCCTTTAGTGTCTTGACTTACTGTGACTTGACTAGGGTGCAAAGGCTTTGTAAGCACATAGGGTGCCCGCCCTGCTCTGATGTATAAGCGAATATTCTCAACCTGTGAGTCTCTCTCTGGTATCGTTACCCCAATGAGGTGGTCGAAGTAAGTGCTAAAATCAGTATCGGTAGGCTGAAAAGCCACGGAGCTTGCACTAAGCCCCTTAATGCGGTCGAGCGCATAATTTTGTATATGAGGCCCTTTGGCTTCGTTGCGAGCTAGTAGGTACCAGCGGCCATTATAGGTTTTAAGCAGATAGGGATGCACTACTTCTGAGCTAGCCTGCTCTTCCCGGTAGGGTTGATACTGCATGACTAGTGGTGTCTTTTCCCGGATAGCCTTGTAAAGCGGTTTTAAATACTCAGTACCAATGTATTCGGGTGCGGCTTCTAATTGTAGAATAGAATTGGTTGCGGCCCCGGCACTGGGTTGTTTTCGTTCCAGACGCTGAATCAGATCATCTAAGTCATCTGCCAAGCCCAGACCGCGCAATGCCTTCAGTGTGTGCAGGCTCTGATGAAGTATGAGCAGGTCTTCACTCGTGAGCGGTGTCTTGTGAATCGAGTACTCGGGGTCTGTATAGTGATACCCACGCCGCCGGCTGTACGCAATAGGAGCATTGTGATGGGTTGGCAACTTCATGTTGTGCAAGTCGCCTTTCAGTGTCCGCTCGCAGACGCCGTTCTTATCAGGTGTAGTTTCCAGATAATCTTCCTCCACTGCTTTCAGCAAGTCCTGGATAGTCCAAGGACGACCACCTTGCTGTAAACAGCGGTCAATAATGAGGTAACGATTGTAGGCGTTTTTATTAATGGGCATCGGGACACGGGAAAATAGCCGCTCGCCACCTGCGCAGGTGAAAGAGCCTGGCGAAGAACGGTCTTTTCCTGGATTACAAAAGGCAGTAAGGACTTTAGAGAAATTTCATCGGTGAAATTTTATCGTTGTTTATCAGGTGATTGTGGCAAAATATGGGGTATTGAGAAAAAAATAATGGAGCAAGTCCTTAGTGTGCAAAAAGACTGCACACTTGAGCGTTTGCTTTGCCGGGGCAATGAAGGAAAGCCCATGCTTCTGGTCGTAGCCGGACATCGACCGGGGCGCAGGATTGACTTCTTGCCAACTGTTGTTTAACCGAACCCATTACGTCGCAGCCTGCGGCCACATGGTTTCCAAACCGTAACTGCTTTGCTACATGCACCAGATAACCATTTTTAACCTCGGAAACGCCGATACCTCGCGGATTGACCTCGCGAACGGCAAAAAGCTGCTGATTGACTACGCCAACATGCGGTGTGCCACCGACCCGAAAGACAAGCGCATCAACCTGCCGGTGGAACTCCGCGCTGACTTGCTCAATGCCAAGCGCGACAATTACGATGTTGTTGCCTTTACGCACCTCGACAACGACCACACGTGCGGCGCTTCAGAATTTTTTGAGTTGCTGCACGCAGCTAAATACCAGGGCGCTGGCCGGGTAAAAATCAAAGAGCTATGGGTTCCTGCGGCTGTCATTGTAGAAGAGGGCTGTGAGGACGAAACCCGCATTCTGCGTCAGGAAGCTCGCTACCGCCTACTAAAAGGTGAAGGAATTCGGGTATTCTCCGGCCCGGGTCAACTCGACGATTGGCTGGCCTCCAAGAACCTCACGGTTGCCGACCGGGCGCACCTCATTACGAACGCCGGCACCCTGATTCCCGGGTTCAACCTGGCTACCGACGGGGTGGAGTTCTTCGTGCATTCACCGTTTGCCGGCCGTACAGCCGGCGGGGGGTTGGCCCTAATGGACCGCAACAGCGACGCCCTTACCTTCCAGGCAACATTTGAGGAGGGCGGCCGCAAAACTCGTATGCACTTCTTCTCCGACATCGACTGGGAAGTCATCAAATCCATCGTGAAGGTGACCGAGTACTATGGCCGGACGGAGCGCCTGGAGTGGGACGTCTTTAAGATTGCCCACCACTGCAGCTACCTCTCGCTCAGCAGCGAGAAAGGCACCGACGTGACAGTGCCGGATGCACACGTGAAAAAGCTATTCGAAACGTACGGGCAGAGCCGGGGCCGCCTCATCTCTACCAGTAAGCCAATTTCCAGCAACGACGAGGACAAACAGCCTCCGCACCGCCAGGCGGCGGCTTATTACGAAGCTCAGGCAACACGCCTCGGTGGGGAGTTTCTGGTCACGATGGCGCACAAGAGTATCCTATATCCTGAGCCCATCGTCATCAAGATTGACCAATTGGGAGCCAGCATTGGCAAGTTGGCGGCGGCTGCCGCCAGCATCGCAAGCGGCAACACGCCTCCCCCACGGGCTGGCCACCAAGGCAACTAAGGAGGCAGATGATGGAACTACCTGAAATTGCCTATTATCCTATAGCGGGCGAGCCAGTGGCGGCTGACGCGCTGCTACTGCCTAAGGCTGTCGAAATGGTGCAAGCCCTGCAAAGTCAGGGCTTGCCCTACGTGCGGCTGCTAGAGTGCCGACGCACACCGGAATACGAAATAGTCGTGGTGGATATTGAGGCCGAAGTGCCTCAGCATCCGGTACACGATGTGCGTACTGTCGAGCGCATTGCTTTTGGCTTCGCCCCAGCCGATACCGACCACCAGGTTGTGTTGGCACTCCGAGAGGATTTTCCGTTGGTGCCCCATCTTCATTTTGGTGGCGAAAACATGCCGCGTAGCCTGTGCCTGTACCAGACCGCCTACGCCGACCTGAAGCCAACTTGGACCGCCGCCGCGCTGCTCCGGCAGTTGCAGCACTGGCTGACTCAGACGGCACGCGGTGAGCTGCACGCTGCCGACCAGGCCTTGGAACAGGCTTTCTATGCGCCAGCCGAGCGGCTCGTACTACCGTCCGCTTTCTTTGCTGCTGAAGCAACCGATTTGGAGCCCGTGTGCGCCCGCATTGTCAGCAACGTGTTGGGGCAGACAACGCTGGTGGCGCTGCCACTGTCGGCCAGCCCGCCCACAGCAGGCTGGCAGGTACAGTTCGCCAGCTTTGTGTACACCACTCCGCCCCAGGTACACGTGCTGATTCAGGAGCAGCCTCGCACCTTGGCAGCATTGCAGACCTACTTGTCAACGGAGAACACCGATTTTCTGGATGCCTTGCGCCAGCACCTGGCCACCAGCAAAGGCCGTTCGGGCTTTAGCTGGGACTATAAGCTGCTACTCATCGTGCGGATGCCCAAGCAGCGTACTGCAGAAGGCCCTATTGAAGGCATGGAAGTGTGGGCTTTTGCCACAGTAGGTACGTTAGCTGAAATCGGCACGGACGTTGGAATTTGGCGGGCTCAGCCTAACAAGGTGGTTGAGCTGTTTTACACTGATGCAAGCCGCACCGGCCAGCAGAGCCCGTTGGTGTTGCTTAATCCCGTGTGTGCCCTGACGCGCGAGCTAGCAGCGGCATATAACGACGTACCCCCCACCACAACCCGCTTTGTGGCCATTGGGGCAGGCAGTTTAGGCTCGCAGGTCGTTAATAACCTAGTAAGGGCTGGACAGGGCAACTGGGTGTGGCTGGACGAGGACTACTATCAGCCTCACAATACGGCCCGCCACTATTTGCCCGGCAGTGCGGTCGGTATGGGTAAGGCCGAAGCCATGGCAGCCTCCCTGCAGACCACGTATGAACAAGCGGAGGTGCAGGCTATTGCAGCCAACGTGCTGAAGCCAGTTTCAGACTCGGTACGGAATGCCTACGAAGCGGCCGAGGTCGTACTGGATATGTCGGCCTCGGTAGCCGTAGCGCGGCACCTGACCTTGGGAATAATAAGCCCAGGCCGCCGCATGTCGCTGTTTCTGAATCCGTCAGGTACAGACCTGGTGCTGCTAGCCGAGCCACGGGACCGCACCCTGCGCCTCGACCAGCTGGAGATGGAATATTACCGGTCGCTGCTCCGCCAGCCCGCCCTACAGTCGCACCTGCACCTGGCCGGCCGACCCATTCGCTACTCCCACGCCTGCCGCGATGTTTCGGTGCGACTGCCGCAGGACCAGGTTGCTCTGCACGCAGCTATTGGAGCCCGAGCAGTACGCACGACGGTAGCCGAGCCGGAAGCCCGCCTCAAAATCTGGCAGGCTCAGCCCGATTTGACGGTAACAGCCCATGAAATCGAGGTATCTCCTTACATAGAAACGGTGATGAGCGGCTGGATGGTAAGCCTTTCACAGCAACTAGTACGGGAACTACACGCCCAGCGCCAGGCTCGCCTGCCCAATGAAACAGGGGGCATACTGGTGGGTGTGTTTGATACCCAGCAGCGCCGGCTGTACATCGTGGACCTTATTCCCTCGCCAGCGGACAGCTTGGAGTCGCCCACATCTTATGTGCGCGGCATTGAAGGGGTGTCCGCCGAACTAGCCCGCATCAGCGAATGCACTGGTCGACAAGTAGTGTACGTCGGCGAATGGCATTCTCACCCGAACGGCTACAGCATCCGGCCCAGTGACGACGATAAGAACCTGTTTGCCCGCCTGCAGCGCGAGCGGCAGGCCGAAGGTCTGCCGGCCGTCATGGCCATTGTGGGGGAAGATGGTGCCCTGGGGTGGCATGTGGCGACTATGGCTGCTGACGCGGAAGGACCGCATCTGGGCAGCCAGGCTATTAGTTAAGGCTAAGCGGGTAAAGCTGGGTTTGGTATTTTGCATCGCAGCCGCAGCCGCGATGGTCGGTGCGCAGGTTCTTGGGGATGTGGCCACACTGCTGGCAGGCTAGGGCCTCGGCCAGGTCGTAGGCTGCCTGCCCAAACTCGCGTACATCGTTATCCGACCAGTCGTTGCCCAGGGCGTTAAAGTGTGCGCCCACTTCGTTGCGAATAAGCTTGATAGCATCAAGCTTTTCGTGGTGCTGCTTCAGGGCGATTTCCATCCAGTTTTCTTCCAAGTGTGGTGCGAGGGGATGCCCGTGTGTATCCCGTCGTATCCGCCGCACTTTCGCCGTCAGGAACAGCCTTTTGGTGGTGCGCAGCAAATCACCCAACGTATGCCCGCGGCCCGGCCGGTACTTCAGGCTACACTCGTAGTAAGCGGCCAAGTTATCGAGGACATTCTCCAGCAGTACGCCAGCCTTTGATGCTACTGCTTGCCGGTCAAAGTTGTCTGCTTCCAGGGCAGCGGCCAGTTCGGTCGCCAGTATCTGGTCCTCGTGCGGCCGCAGGCCCCGAGCCAGCGTCCAGCGTTCGAGCTTGAGCAGATGCACGCTGGCACCGCTGATTTTGTAATAGTCGTGCCAGAGCCGGTTATGCGTGGCGATAATGACTTGTTGAAAATTAGCTGCTTGCGCCGCCAGCAAATCCGAAATCCGACGGAAATGCTGCGCGTCAACCGACGTAAATACGTCGTCGAGCACCAGCACCAATTGCTTCGGATTGTCGCGCTTGGCTAAAGCCAGCCACAGACAGAACCCGAACGTGTCGAGGTGTGACTCGCTGAAATAAGCTTGGGGCACCACCCCTTCTTTATCTTCAAAGGTGGCGTGCTGGTCGAGCGAAGCACGCTTTGCGTCATCCATTTCGAGCCGGTGCAGGCCAATTTTTTCGCCGGGATGGATAAACTGGTACAGGGCATTCACTTCCCCAATGATTTCATCCAGAATGGCCTGTACAAAGTCACGGCGCTTATTTACTACCAGCGTGCAGGCCTTGCGCAGGCGGTCCAATACAGCCTGTAGATGAGTCACCTCATCCGTACTCTTGGTCAGCGCCTGTGCCTGTGTTTTGATGTTGTTGTAAACGGCAAGCCGGGTTTGCAGCGTGTCGCACTCCGATTGCACCGCTTCTTTAACGGCAACCAGCTTCTCGCTTAGTGCCGCGACCTTAATACTGGTGTCATCATTGGCCATGGCCAATTCTATACCCTGCGCCGGCCAGTCGATATGCAACTCCTTCACAGCAGCTGGCTCGTGCTTCGTAAAGTGCGCCCCCATAGACTGTATTACCCGCACTAGTTCCTGATTACAGCGCGTCTTTTCGTCGCTTGCTGTTTTGAAGCGAGCCTGGGCTTCGGTTACTTTTTGTAGGAGTAGGCGGGAGGTTTGCAGTTGGGCGAGCTGCGTCTGAATACGTGAGCGAAGTGCATCTGCCTGCACGCTGTTATCACACAAGGGGCAGCTGCTCGGCTCAACTGGCGGTGCTAAATATCGCTCGGCAGAACTCAGCAGGCTGATAAGCTCAGTGCTTCTGGCAGTGGCATCCTGATTCTGGTCTTGCAGGGCAGTGTTGGCGGTATCTAGGCCATCTTGTTCAAGGGTGAACTTGGCTTGGGACTGCTGCCATTGCGCCACGATACCTGCGAGTTGCTGTATTCCAGCAGGGCCTTTGGCCAGGAAGCCGAGTCGGCTTTGCAGCTCGCTCACATTTTCAGAAGCGCGGTGCTTAGCCCAGGTCAATGCGTTCTGAACTGGTTCGCCCGGCTGCCTTTCCTGCTCCCAGAGTGTTTGCAATGATTCCGCTGCCTGCGCTCGGGTAGCTTCAGCCGTGCCAAGTTGCCTTTCTACGGCGTTACAATCTACTCGCAAAGCTGCTTCCGCACTATCGACCCCTGAAACGGCGATAAACTTTTGAATGGCTTCGTAACGCTTTGCCGGCGTAGCCTCGATGAGTTGAAGTAAATCGCGCCGACGTAGTACCCGAATTTCGGGCATAACAGCATCCGCGCTGCCAGATGAGATGACAACCGTCTTGCCGCTTAGCGTGGCCTTGCGGGTGTTCCCCGCTTGGGTCGTCAGTTCCGCTTCGACCGATTGTGCATCCCGCGTAAGCGAAGCCACATACTTTTGCGGCGCTTGTATGCCGGGCCGGATGAGTGAGCCAAACGATGTATTCCCGATTACATCCAGCGCATCCACAATCGTGGATTTACCAGTGCCGTTTTCCCCGAAAATGACAACAACATTGGTTTTCACCCCACCTTTCTCAGGAGTGAATTTGATAGTGACCGGCTGCGTAGCACCCCGAAAATTCGTTAGTCTAAGCTGTGTGATGCGTTGCGGCATGGTCGGTAGTAGTTGTAGGAGCTAGTTTTTTCTCAAGCAGCTGTCGCCAATCACCGGCTTTGGCTGTTTCCGTGGTGAGTAGGGCCGACGCTAAGGGCGCATCACACCCCTCAATAAAATTAGCTTCTTGTAAGGCCGTCACTATTTGAGTTGCTAGCGCTGCGTTGGCAGTTTGTGGCGTGCTGGGATTCGTAGTGGCTTGAGACATCAGCGATTAAAAACAGGAAGCAAAATATTGGTTGATAATTGAGGTTCTCCGATAGTATTGCCAGTCCTGCAATTTGGGCATTGAAGATATTAAATCTGGCTTGAAAATCTTTGCTAGGGGTATGGTCCAATAGCATATTCAGTGTATGGAAGCAGTAACAACAGCCGTTATCGTCACGTCAGCATGGAGTTTTCTCGACTCGATAGGCATGAATCCGATTTCGTTAGCTCAAAAAGAAGCGGGTAAACGGGTCACGGATTATGTCAAGAATTTGCTTACGACCAAGCCTACCTATAAAAATCGGCTGGCATTCATTATTGAGCAGCTGCTCGCCGAGTACCGCGCAGAATACCAGGCGGCGACAGATGACCGGCGATTCTACTTTTTCCAATCGGCCTTCCTCTGGGAGACAGCCTTAACCTACGAGCTGTTCGAGCAGGACTCACCGCTCAGACCAGAAGACTTTCCTACGCTGCCGAATATGCGCCCGCCCACCGCCGAGCAACTCACGGAGTTTTCGGCCCGGCTGCGTGCTGCCATGAAAGCCGACAAGGAACTGGAAAAGCGTTTTCTCGAAGAGAATTATAAATCCATCACAGTGCATTTTGCCCTGTCGGCCCAGGGGCAGCTGCAGGAGGTGCTGGCGCACACGACCGAGCTGCTGACCCGCCCCGATGCCCAAAGCATTGGCCTGGTAAATGCCGTGCTCGATGCTATTGAGCGCGACGACTTGGCCGCCCACAAACCTGTTACGGCCCAACGCCAGCTATACAACATAGAACAGGTGGTGACCCGCCACCTCGCCGGTGAGCACGCGCTAGTGGCACGGCTGTATTTTTTGCTAGGCCGGGCGCATCAGGAGATGGGTGAAATAGACCAGGCCGACCAATTCATGCTGCGAGCCCACCTGCTGCAACCTGCCAACCTGCCTTACGCCGAGGAAGCGGCACGGGCATACGTCAGCCAAAAGCAACTGCCCGAAGCGCAAGCCGTCCTAGAAAAAATCGAGCGCCTCGACCCCCTCAACGCTCCCGCCGCTGCTGTCCGTCTTGCCCTGGGCAAACCAGATGAATTCGACCAGAATTTACGGGCAGTACCTGTGTTCATCGCGCAAAATGAGCGGTTTAAACTGATGGCCTTGGCTCTGCTAGTTGATGGCACGGCCAGCGGGTCAGTTATCGCAGAAAGGCTGCTGGAATCAGACTTCCAGTCTTACCGGCCCAGTGCCCATCTTACCCCCGAAAACCGACGCTTTCAGGCTACCCTGGCCCTGTTTGTCATCGAACGGGGGTTGCGGCAGATGTCACCAGTCATTGTTTTAAACGAGGCATCAGCGCTGTTGAGCAACCCCGATATGCATGCCGCTCATAAGGTATTGAAGCAATACACTGACCTGCTGCAGCCTACTGAAAAGTCCTCGGTGCTGACGCACTACCATTTCGTGCGGGGCGTGGCGGGCTGGGTGCTTCTGGGTGATATTACTGAGTACGACGAGCTGCGCCGCCGCTTCCCCAGCTTGTCGGCAGCAGAGCGGCAGCGCTATGCCAACCAGTTTGTCTTTGCTCTCTACCAGGCCAAGGAGTACGAAGCCGTGCTGGAAATAACTGCCCTACTTGATACCCGCGCTATACCTGAAGTAGGGTTTCTGCGCTATTCAGCGCTGCGACAGCTAAAACGACCGAAGGAGGAGGCCCGCGCCGCGCTGGGCCAGCACTTAGATGAGCTTGACCACTTGGACGATTTCGTGTTTTTCAGGGCACTGATTTACCTGGAGCACTGCGAGTCGGTGGCCGAACGACTGGCGTTTGTAGAAAAGAGCATCCAGCGGCAGCAAGTTTCGTCTGGGCTGCCGGCCTTGGTCCTGCAAGCCCAGGCGCTGGTAGCCGACCCAGACCAACAGGAAAAGGTAAAGCAACTGGGCCTTGGTTAAAAGTTTGGTACAAAAGTTAATCGGCGGCCTTGGCAGCGGCTGGCTTTCGGTGGGCGTGGATGACCACTTTACGGTGGCGTAAGTACTTATAAAGGGTAACCTTCGTTTTAGTGAACAAGCCAGCTGGCTATTTTTAGGATTTCCTTCCTGCTCCATGGCCCGCTACTTGTTTTTACTCGACGCGACCCAGCGCCGTGCCTTCGACCAGCCCCCTGTTTTCAATCCGCCCCAGCGGCAGCTCTTCTTTGCGTTGCCCGACTGGGCCACCCGGTCTCTGGCTACGCTGCTGGCCCCGCACAGCCGGGGCGGCTTCGTACTGCAGGTCGGCTACTTCAAGACGACGGGGTGCTTCTTTCCCGTGGACCGGTTCCTGGCGACTGACCAGGCGTACGTGCAGCAGCGTTACCACTTGGGAGCGGTGGAGTGGACGCGCTACGGCAAGGTCACCCGCTTTAACCACCAGCAGCAGATTCTGCAGCAATTCGGGGTTCCGCCCTTCGAGCAGGTCGAAGCCGCCGTGCGCCAGCAAGTGACGCATTTCGCCCGCCTATTAGGACCGCCTTTTTCCGTATCTATTCAGGCACTGTCCTGCCTGCTTTGGCTGAAATCATTTTCTCCGATGCTGACCCGAAGGCCCGTTGACCCGCTAAAAAGGCCATCCTGGAGGCCAGGCCAGCGCGGCGGCGGCGGGTTTCGCTACCTTTAAAGCGCATGAGTACGACCGCACGGCCCCTGGAACGGCAACTATCTCCGCCCCTGGTGAGCGGCTCCACCATTGCCCTGGCGTGGCTGCTGTTCAGCGGGTTCATGGTGCTGCTGATTTTTGTGCAGAACCTCTCGGCCGGCACGCCCACTGACTGGCGCGAGGCCCTGGGCGGGCGGCTGTTGCACGGCCTGATTTGGGGCCTGCTCACGCCAGTGGTGTTCGCCCTGGCGGCCCGCTTCAACCTCACCGAACGCCGGCACCGCCTCTGGCACCTGCTGGCCCACGCGGCGGCTAGCTACGTCCTGACCCTGGTGTACCGCCTGGGCTACGCCGCCGTGATGCACGGCAGCGGGGCCACGCCGGGCGGCTTCTCCCTGCATACCGTTGTGGCCAATGCCAACAACTGGGTGCCCATCTACTGGATGCTGCTGTGCATCGCCTACGCCGTGCAGTACCGCGAGCGGTACCGCGAAGGCCGGGTGCGGGCCGCCCAGCTCGAAACCCAGCTGGTGCAGGCCCAGCTGCAGGCCCTGAAAATGCAGCTTCAGCCGCACTTTCTCTTCAACTCGATGAACGCCGTCTCAGCCCTGATGACCCAGGACGTGAAGGCCGCCCGGCGCATGTTGGCCCAGCTCAGCCAGTTTCTGCGGCTGGTGCTGGAAGGCACCGACGAGCAGGAGGTGACCCTGGAACAGGAGCTGCGCCTCACGCGCCTCTACCTCGAAATCGAGCAAACCCGCTTCCCCGACCGGCTAGCCGTGCGCTACGACATCGCCCCCGATACCGAGGGCGCGCTGCTGCCTGCCCTGCTGCTGCAGCCGGTGGTGGAAAACGCCGTGCGCCACGGCCTGGCGCCCCGCGCCGGGGCCGGCGAGCTGGCCGTGCGGGCCGAAAAACAGGGCGACCGACTCGTGCTGCAAGTGCACGACAACGGCCAGGGCGCGGCCGATACCGCCGCCCGGGGCATCGGCCTGCGCAACCTGGAAAGCCGCCTGACTACGCTCTACGGCCCAGACTACGCCCTGGCGGTGGAGTCGGCCCCGGCGTGCGGCTACTGCCTGCGCCTGTCCATCCCGTTCCGGCTGGCAGCGGCCGGGGTTACGCATCTATCCGCATGAGGCCCATCCGCACGCTGCTGGTCGACGACGAGCCGCTGGCGCGCAGCCTGCTGCGGGAGCTGCTGGCCGATTTTCCGGCGCTGACCGTGACGGGCGAAGCCGCGAACGGCACCGAAGCCTTGGCCGCCCTGCAAACCGGCGCGTACGACGTCGTCTTTCTCGATGTGCAAATGCCCGACCTCGATGGCGTGCAGGTGCTGGGCCGGCTGCGGGAAGCCGGCCAGCCGCTCCCGCTGGTGGTGTTCGTGACGGCCTACGACCAGTACGCGGTGCAGGCCTTCGCGCTCCACGCTGTCGATTACCTGCTCAAACCGCTGGACCCCGACCGGTTTGCCGACTGCGTACGCCGGGTGCAGCAGCAGCTACGCCTGCGCCAGTACCAGGCCCGCGTCCCCGAGCTGGAGGCCCTGCTGCACAGCTGGACCGCCCCGGCAGCTGACTACCAGGACCAGTTCCTGGTGAAGCTGCCGGAGCGCAGCTTCTTCGTGCCGGCCGCCGAGGTGTGCTACTTCGAGGCCAGCGGCAACGGCGTGCAGCTACACGCGGCCGGCCGGCACTACCCGCTGCGCACGGCCCTGGGCCAGCTGGCCGAGCGGCTCGACCCGGCCGTGTTCCTGCGCATCCACCGCTCGTGCATCGTCAACCCGGCCCACATCGTGGACTTCAGGCACTGGTCGCACGGCGAGTACCTGTTTCGCATGGCCAACGGCCAGCACGTCACCTCCTCGCGCAGCTACAGCGCCGGCGTACAGCAGTTGCTCAAGCGATTTGCCTGAGCCGGCCCGGAACCTGGAAGGCCAGTTCACCCCGGGATAGGTCCAGTTGGCCCGTGTCGGGCGTTCATTTTTGGAAGTTGCCCGTTAGTGCACCAGCCCCCCACTCATGGGACGGCAACAGCGCACGACATGACCAAACCCTTCCTCTTTTTGCTGGCCTTCACCTTCGGCGGAGTCGCGACGGCCCGCGCCCAACACCATACCCCGGCTGGTACTACATCAATGCCGGGCACGACCCACTCCATGACGGGCATGACCGGCCTGAAGATGGACCACACAGCCGCGCCCGGCACCCCGGTCGCCGCCTTCCAGCACGGCATGGATTCGGTGATGGTGGTGATGGACGAGGGCATGCGCCGCATGGAGGGGGCCCGCCCCGACGACATCGACGCCAGCTTCGCGGCCATGATGCTGCCCCACCACCAGGGGGCCGTGGACATGGCCCGTCTGCAGTTGCTGTACGGCAAGGACCCCGCCCTGCGCCGCCTGGCCCAAAGCATCATCGCCGAGCAGCAGGTCGAGATTCAGCAGATGGCTGCCTGGCTGAAACAGCACCCCGTGGGCACGCAGAATCCTGGCAAATAGTACCTAATTCCGTTTAAACCGTCATGCTGAGCTTGTCGCAGCATCGCTACCGCTTCGTTGAAGAAGTGTTGATTAGTAAAGAGGTAGCGATGCTGCGACTTCGTTCAGCATGACGTTCTTTTTTCCCTATCCCATGAAATTCCCTCTCCTCCCCGGCCTGCTGCTCATTTCCAGCGTGGCGGCGGCTCAGGTCGTCAGCCACCGCGACCGGGTGTACACCGCCGACCAGATTTCCAACACCGTCTCGGTTATCGACCCCATGGATAACAAGCTGCTGGGCCAGATTATTCTGGGTAAGCCGCAGCCCGACTTGCTCTCGGCGCTCTACAAGGGGCAGGCGCTGGTACACGGCCTGGGTGCTTCGTCCGACCATAAGCTGCTGGCCGTGGTGTCGGTGGGCTCCAACAACGTGACCTTCATCGAAACGGCCACTAACGTCATCAAAGGCAGCGTGTACGTGGGGCGGGCCCCGCACGAGGCCACCTTCCGGCCCGATGGCAAGGAGGCCTGGATAACGGTGCGCGGCGAGGACTACCTATCGGTGATTGACGTGGCCACGATGCGCGAAACCCGCCGTGTGCCCGTGCCCAACGGCCCCGGCCAGATTGCCTTCAGCCCCGACGGCAAGCGCGCCTTTGTGTGCTCCAGCTTCTCGCCCGAGCTGGCCGTGGTGGACGTGGCCACTTACAAAGTCATCAAAAAGGTGCCGGTGGTGAGCCCCTTCTCGCCCAACATCTTCCCCACCAAAGACGGCCAGCAAATCTGGTTCACCCACAAGGATGTGGGCAAGGTATCGGTACTGGATACCAAGACGCTCACCATCAGCGGCGTGCTGACAACCGGCCCCGTCACCAACCACGTGGCCACGGTGGATGTGGCGGCCGGCAAGCTGGCCTACGTGACCGTAGGCGGCGAGGACGTAGTGAAGGTGTACAGCCGCGCCCCGGGCTTCAAGCAGCTGGCCACCATTCCGGTGGGGGCTAATCCGCACGGCATCTGGCCCTCGGGCGACGGCAGCCGGATGTACGTGGGCCTGGAAAACGGCGACTCCGCCGTGGCCATCAGCACGGCCAGCAACCGGGTGCTGGCCAAAATCAAGGTAGGCCAGGCCCCAATGGCGCTGATGTACGTGCCCAACGCCGTGCCTGCCGGCGCGGCCACAAACACCGGCCTCGGCCGGCAGCTGGTTGACCAGCCCGCCGTGGTGCGGACGCTCAAGCCGCCCACCGCTGGCCCCGCCACCGGCACCATGACGCTGCGCTCGGAAGGGCTGGTGGATTTGGCCACCTTCGCCCTGCGCGGCCTGACGCCGAACACCGACTACGACATCTTCCTGACCAGCGGCACCAAAGCGCCCTACGCGCGCGACTACGCCCTGACCACCGTGCGCACCGATGCCAAAGGCGGGGCCATGGGCCAGGCCCTGGGGCCGGTGCAGCGCATCGCGGGCGGCGAGTTGAACCCAGCGGGCAAAAAGTTTTCGCGGGTAATCGTCGCACCCAAAACCACTGACGGTGAACCCGCTTTACTGGCCGAATAGTCCGGCTTAGACTGGGCGGCAAAACCAGCATTTCATCCCTCCATGCGCATCACTACCTTATCCACCTGGGCCCTGGCAGCCACGCTGTTGCTCGGGGCCTGCTCGAAAAAGAACAGCGAGGAAACCGAGCCCGACATGGTCATTCCGCCCGACCCCGGCCCCATCGCAGCCAGCGCCGCCGACCGGGTGTACCTGGCCGACCAGTCATCGAACACGGTGTCGGTGCACGACCCGAGCACCAACCGGCTGCTGGGCGTGATTCGCTTGGGCAAGGGCCGGCCCGAGTTTCTGAGCCCGCTCTACGACATGGAGTCCAACGTGCACGGGCTGGGGGTGTCGCCCGATGGCAAGACGCTGGGCGTGATTGCCACCCTCACCAACGCGGTGATTTTTATCGACCTAGCCACCAACACCGTCAAGGGCAAGGTATACGTGGACCGCAACCCCCACGAGGGCTTTTTCACGCCCGACGGCAGACAGTTCTGGGTGGCGGTGCGCGGCAAGGATTACGTGACGGTGATTGACGTGGAGAAAATGCAGGTGGTGAAAAACATTGCCACCGAGCACGAGCCGAGCATGGTCGTGTTCCGGCCCGATGGCAAAGTGGCCTTCGTGGACCACTCCGAAACCGCTACGCTCGACGTAATTGATGTGAAGAAGCGCGAGGTCATTGCCCGGGTGCCGGTGGTGAGCAAGTTCTCGCCCAACCTGGTGGTGACCGAGGACGGCCAGCAGGTCTGGATGACCCACAAAGACGTGGGCAAGGTGACCGTGGTGAACGCCCAGACCTACGCCGTGGAAGGCGTGATTGACACCGGCCCCGGCACCAACCATGTGAACATGGCCGGCCCCGGCGGCGGCACCCGCTTCAGCGGGGCCAGCGCCGGCGACTTCGCTTACGTAACCGTGGGCGGCGAAAACGCGGTGAAGGTGTATTCGCGCCAGCGCCAGCTGCTGGCCACTATCCCGGTGGGGGCCAACCCGCACGGTGTGTGGCCCAACGGCGACGGCAGCAAGCTCTACGTGGGCCTGGAAAACGGCGACGCGCTGGTCAGCATCGACACCAAAACCAACACCAAGCTCACCGAAACCGGCAGCGGCCAGGCCCCGCAGGCCCTGCTCTACGTGGTGAAAGCCGGCGGTGGCAGCCCCGGCGCCAGTGGGCTGGAAGCCTTCACGCCGGTGACGCCGGTGAACATCCGCCTGGTGCCCGTGGGTACGCAGCCGGTGCCCGGCGTGGGCGGCGGGGCCACCATCCGCCCCACCGAAGACCTCGACGAAATGGTACTGGCCCTCAAGCAGCTGGCCGCCAACACCACCTACACCCTGTACCTGTCGGACAGCAAAACCGCATTGGTGGCCCCGGAGCCGGTCATTTCCTTCAAAACCGATGATGGTGGCGCAGTCGAAGTCAACGCCTACTACCAGATTCGGCTGCGGCTGGCAGGCCGGTTCGCCGTGGTGGTGCTCGGCGACAAAAACCCGGCCGGCGCGGTCACGCTCACGCAGCCGTAAGCCGGCTGCTGACCAAGAAGGCCCCTGGTGCATGTCGCATCAGGGGCTTTTTTAGGGGCGCAAACGCTTTTGCTTCGGGTAGCACCGGGGTTTTTTGTTGCTCAACTACCTTCGCCGCTTGCTAGCTGGCAGGCCGCCAATTCCCGGCAATGGGCCCGAAAGCGCAGCAGCCCGACCGTCAGCACCAGCCCCGCCACCGCCAGCGCGGAGTAACCCAACCGGCCGCCCCGCTCGGGGTGAAACTGAAGGAGCGCCAGCCCGAAGCCCACCAGCGCCAGGCTGGTGCGCACGTAGGTGAGCAAAGTGCGCTCATTGGCCAGCCGGGTCCGTTGCAGGGCCAGCCGGTCCGAGAGGGCGAGTGGGTTGGTGGGGGGGGGTAGCGGCATAAGGGAGTAGGCTACGGGAGGGTAATGGCATCGCCCGGTTCGGCCAGCCGGTGAAACACGATGCCGTGCTTCTCAAAATACGGCCCGTAGTTCTCGTAGCGCTGCTGGATGAAGAAGGGCTTGAGGTAGCCGTCGTGTACGGGCAAAATTTGCCTGGGACGCATTTTCAGGGCGAAATCGGCCACCACCAGCTCCGTGAGAAAAGGCGCGGTGACGGGCAGCAGGAGCATTTCCACCCCCGCGAAGGGCAACAAATTGTTAGCAAAAGAGTCGGCGGGATTTAGCACCTTGCCATTCACCAGCCAGGCGGTCATTTGCGGCAAGGGGCTGTCGAGAATGGCCTCGTGCTGCACCGGAAGGGCCAGCAGCTGAAACACGCCCAAGTCTAGGCGACCTTCCTCGTGGATTTGCACCGTGAGGCCGTGCGCTTTCAGTTCGGTTGCCACCTCGCGGTTAGAGATGATAATGACCTGACGCAGGGCCACGATTTTCTGAAGCGCCGCCACGTCGAGGTGGTCGGGGTGGTTGTGGGTGATGATGATGACCGATACGTCTTTGAAAACCTCGGGGTGCACCAAGCCTTCGATGAAGGAAAACTTGCCCGGGTCGAAAAGAATCTGTTGGCCGTCGAGTTCGAACAGCAAACAGGAATGAATGTATTTGGTGATGCGCATGGCATTGAAAATGAGGTTGTTCTAGCTGCTTCGGTAGTCCAACTTCCTCCGTGCGCTTTGCGCTATACCGTGTGCAGAATCACGTAGAGCGAGCCAGTCGAAATCACCAACCAGAGCAGGATGCCCAGCACGTAGGGCTTGATGCCCACCGAGCGCACCACCTTGGCCGACAGGCCCGCGCCGATGAAAAACAGCGTCACCGTGAGGCCGATTTTGGCCAGGTTCACCATCACCGGGCCCAGGGGCTTGGCGGCGGGCACGAAGGTGTTGAGCAGCATGGCGGCGATGAAGCCGAAGATGAAATAGGGAATTTTCACCTTGACGCCCTTCTGCTTGAAAATCATGGCCGTGCCAATGGAAATCGGGATAATCCACAGGGCCCGGGCCAGCTTCACGGTGGTGGCTACTTCCAGGGCTTTATTGCCGTAGGCGGCCGCCGCGCCCACCACCGAACTGGTGTCGTGGATGGCAATGGCGCACCAAAGGCCGAACTGGTTCTGAGTCATGGCCAGCGCGTGGCCGATGGGCGGGAAGGCAAACAGGGCCAGCGCGTTGAGCACGAACACCGTGCCCAGGGCCACCGACATCTCCTCGTCCTTGGCCCGCAGCACCGGCCCGATGGCCGCGATGGCCGAGCCGCCGCAAATGGCGGTGCCGCACGAAATCAGATGCACCACGTGCCGGCCCAGCCCCAACCACCGGCCCACCACCAGGCCCAGCAGCAGCGTGCCGAAGATGGACACCACCGTGAACAGGATGCCCTCCTTGCCGGCCTGCACCGCCGCGTGGGCGTTCATGCCGAAGCCCAGCCCGATAACCGAGAACTGCAGCAGCTTGGCCGTGGCCTTTTTGGTTTGGGTAGTGAAGGGGTTGCCGATGGTCTGGGCCAGCACCAAGCCCAGGGCCAGGGCAATGGGCGGCGAGGCCCAGGGCGTGAGGCAGAACACGAAGAACAGCACGAACACCACCTGCTTCAGGGTGAAATCCTGCCCGAACAGCACGCGGGGCGTGTGCAGGTGGCGGAAGAAGCCGGTGGTTTCGTTGAATTCAGGAGCGGCCGGTTCCTGCGCCGGAGCGGGAGCGAGCGGCGAATCAGGGGCTTGCGGAGTTGCGGAATGAACCGGGAGTGCCATGAGCGGGAGGGGGTTGTTTCTGAGGCAAATATACGGCGACCCCTACGCAAAGGATTATCCAATCGTGTTATCCTGCATAACCAAAAGTTATTTATAGAATAGCTGATTTTTGCATTCCCGCCAGTCTTGAGCCGCCCGGATGGCCGTGGCAGCAGTTGTTACGGCACCGGCAGACCTGTGCCATCGCCAATCTGCCGTTGGACGAACCACCCGGTTCACCTCCTGCTGTATAAGTACAGCCGCTGCCAGCTGACACCGAATGGTTATCCGGCATCGCCAGCCTTTATTTGGCCCCCTTGAATTGCCCCTGCACGAAGCTCAGAAACCGCTGGGCCGGCCGGGCCAGCACCTGTCCCTGCACCCAGAGTGCCTCGAACTGCCGGGCCAGGTGCAGCCCTTTGATGGGCACGATTTCGAGCAGTCCAGCCGCCAGCTCGCGGTCCAGGGCCCGGCGCGACACGAATCCCAGGGCCGCCGGCGCGGCTTCGAGGTAGCGCTTGATGGCTTCCGTATTGTCCAGGTAAAGGGCTACGGAAAGGCTGCTGAGCTTAATGTGCTGCGCCCGCAGAGCAAATTCGAGAATTTCCAGCGTGCCCGAGCCCCGCTCGCGCAACACCAGCGGGTGGGCCAGGGCCTCGGCCAAGGACAGCGGCGTGGCGAGCGGGGAACCGGGCGCGACGCGGCGCACGGCCACCAACTCGTCGGGCAGCAACGGCTCGTAGTGCAGGTCGTGGCTTTTGGTGCGGCCTTCTACAAAGCCCAAATCCAGCTCGCCGCGTAGTAGGGCATCGGCAATGCGCTCGGAATTGGCGTTCAGGAACGAGAGCTGCACCTGCGGGTAGCGGGCCTGAAAGGCGGGCAGCAACCCCGGCAGCACGTACTGGGCCAAGGTGGTGCTGGCCCCCAGGCGCAGGCGGCCGGCGGCCTCTTCGGGGTCACGCAGGGCCAGGAGCTGGTCTTCGAGCTGCTGCTGGGCGGCGGCGGCGGCATCGGCGTGGGCGTGCAGCAGGCGGCCGGCCTCGGTGAGGCTCACGCGGTTGCCGCGCCGCTCCAACAGGCGCTGGCCGTACTGGGCTTCCAGCTCACGAATGTGCTTGGTGACGGCCGGCTGGCTCACAAACAGCTCCTGCCCGGCCTTGGTAAAGCTCAGATGCCGGGCCACGGTGGCAAATACGCGCAGACGAAAATCGGACATGGCGGCAAGGTAGGCAGTTTGCTATAACCTCGGGGCGGACCCTCCCCGCTCATTTCGGGCACTCATCCGCCCACCCTGCCAACGCCGCTTACCGAACCAGCTTCTCCAGCGCGGCCTTGAACTCGGGGGTGTAGTACGCGGCCATGCCGTCGTGGCAGGTGACCACCTGGCCGTCGGGGCCGATGATGACGGTGGCAAGAATGGAGTTGGAATCGAATGGGGCAGGCACTTCGGCTTTTCAGAGGCCGATATAGTACAGCGAGGCGAGGCCCAGCGAAAGCCTGACGAAGCGGATACTACCTTCCCAAGGCGCTGGTTTACGCCGAGGTGCAGCAGGTTGATAGACACGAAGTAGGCGAGAAATTGGTCGGACGCATTTCGGAGTGGCAGACACAGGTGTTTCGGTGCGCCGGGCGGAGCCGTGCCGGCCGCCTCCCTTACCATCCAGACCAAACTCCTTATCTCTCCCTCAATGGTCTACACTCCGTCGGCGAGGTACGGCGTACGCTGGCGCAGTACCAGCAACGGCTCAAGTTACGGCCAACCAAATGAGTGTAGTAAGCAGGTATAGGGTAACCAGAGCGTGACGCTGACGCAGCAGCATTAGCACAGCTTACTGCCCAACGTCCGTTCTAGGCTGTGTGGACATCTAGCGCATCCAGTCGAGTGCGGCGAGCAGGTGGGCCACGGCTAAAAAGGAGGAGGCGGTTTTCTCGTAGCGGGTGGCAAAACCTCGGGCTTCTTTGAGCCGGCCAAAGAACCGTTCGACCTTGTTGCGGTCGGCGTAGAGGTTGTCGTCGTAGCCGCGTTGGTCCAGCCGGGTCGCTTTGGGGGGGATGACGGCTTCTGCCTGCTGCTGGGCCAGCGTGTCCAACACGGCGTTGGTGTCGTAGGCTTTGTCGGCCACTACCGCGCCGGGCGACTCGGGCAGCGCGGCCAGCAAGACAGGCAGTTGGGGGCTGTCGGCCGCTTGGCCCGGCGTCAGGACCAGGTGCAGGCCGTTACCCAGCGCGTCCACCACCGCGTGCACTTTGGTGCAGAAGCCGCCGCGTGAGCGGCCTAGCGCTTCGGCTGCGGGCGTGCTTTTTTTTGGCCGGCCGCCGCTTTGTGGGCCTTGGCCGTGGTCGAATCGATGAGCACCCAGGCGTAATCCGGCTCCTGCACGGCCTGAAACAGGGCCTCCCACACGCCCGCCTGCGCCCAGCGGCGGAAGCGCCGCGCCGCCGTGTTCCACGGCCCAAATCGTTCTGGCAAGTCGCGCCAAGCCACCCCGGTACGTACTCTGTACAGCACGGCGTTGACAAACAGGCGGTTGTCGCGACCCGTACCCAGACGCCCCAACGTGTGGGGCTCGACTACTTTCCATTCGCGTTCGGTTAATTCGTGACGGCGCATGGGGCAAAACTACGGCCCACGCTGTCCACAGACTCTAGGCCACTCCTAATAATCCTCGACGAGTATATAATATAAACATAATTTAAACTCGTCTTTTACGCATCCAATAAAAACCTCTTTTCTTTACTCCCGTTCTCAGAACCCTATTCTTTCAACCACCTGTTATGGCGCTTACCTCCGAAATCCAACAGAAGATCAATAACTGGCTGACCGACAGCTACGATGCGACCACTCACGCTGAAATCCGCGAGATGGTAGCCCAAAATCAGGAGGACTTCCTGAACGACGCATTCTACCGGAATCTGGAATTTGGGACGGGTGGACTACGCGGCATCATGGGCGCGGGCTCAAACCGCATGAACCGCTACACCCTCGGTATGGCCACGCAAGGGCTCTGCAATTACCTGCTGCAGGAGTTTCCGGGCCAGGAAATTAAAGTGGCCATTGCCCACGACTCGCGCAATAACAGCCAGGAGTTTGCTCGCATTGCGGCTGGTATCTTCTCGGCCAACGGCATCACGGTGTACTTGTTTGAGGCGCTGCGTCCTACCCCTGAGCTGTCGTTTGCTATTCGCCAGTTGGGTTGCCAGAGCGGCTGCGTAGTAACTGCTTCGCACAACCCCAAGGAGTACAACGGCTTCAAGGTGTACTGGAACGATGGCGCCCAGGTAGTAGCTCCCCACGACAAGAACATTATTGAGAAGGTAAACGCCATTCACTCCGTGGCGGAGGTGAAGTTCCAGGCCGATGAGTCGCGCATTCACCTGATTGGGGCTGATCTTGATGCCGCATACCTTGCCAAGGTGAAGGAGCTGAGCATCAATCCCGAAGCCATTCAGCGCCAGCACGACCTGAAGATTGTGTACACGCCGCTGCACGGCACGGGTATTACGCTGGTGCCGAAGGCACTGGCACAATTGGGCTTCACCAATGTGCACATCGTAGAGGCCCAGGCCACCCCCGACGGCAACTTCCCCACGGTACAGTCGCCGAACCCCGAGGAAAAAGTAGCCATGCAGATGGCGCTGGATCAGGCCAAAGCCCTGGATGCCGACCTTGTTATTGCCACTGACCCCGACGCCGACCGTGTAGGTATTGCCGTAAAAAACACGCACGGTGAGTGGGTACTGGTGAACGGCAACCAAACCGCCGCCCTGCTCACTCACTATTTGCTCTCGGCCCGTAAGGCCGCCGGCAAAATGACGGAGACGGACTTCATTGTGTACACCATTGTTACCAGCGACGTGCTCGGTGATATTGCCCGCGCCAATGGCGTAACGGCCTACCAGACCCTGACGGGCTTTAAATACATTGCCGGCATCATCCGCGACCTGGAAGGGCAAGCTAACTACATTGGAGGCGGCGAGGAAAGCTACGGCTACATGATTGGCTCTTTCGTGCGCGACAAAGACGCTATTTCCGCTTGCGTAATGCTGGCCGAAATGGCAGCCGTAGCCAAGAACAATGGCCACACGCTGTACCAAGAAATGGTGCACATGTACGTGAAGTACGGCTTCTACAAAGAGCACCTGATTTCGCTGACCAAGAAAGGCCAGCGCGGCGCCGAGGAAATTCAGGAAATGATGCGCGACCTACGTGCCAACCCGCCAGCTACCATTGCTGGCCTGCTCGTAGTTGAGTTACGCGACTACAAAACCGGCAAGATCCGGGACCTGCGCACTGGCCTAGAATCGGAGACTGGCCTAGAGAGCAGCAACGTGCTTCAGTTTATCCTAGAAGACGGCAGCAAAATATCGGCCCGCCCCAGCGGCACCGAGCCCAAAATCAAGTTCTACTTCAGCGTGCGCCAACCCTTGGCCTCAGAAGTAGATTTTGAGTTAGCTGACCGGCTGGCCGGCGAGAAAATCCAGCGCATTATCGACGATATGCAGCTAAAGTAATCAGGAACTACTTGTGTTCTTTGCACAGCCCAGCCTATTGTGAAGGCTGGGCTGTTCTTGTATAACTAAAGCTACGTGTATAAGATTTCTACTCTTACAAATGGTGTCTCTAAACCACAACTAGGTACATCAACACTAGTAATTGAAGGCCCCAATATTGTAAAAGCTGCTTTCTACACAGTAGCAGGGGTTGCCTTACTATATCATAGCCTCTACGTTTTTGGTGTCATAAGCTTAGCTATTGCTGTATTTGCAATTACGACTAATAAAGGCATTGAACTGGACCTTACATCTCGTCACTACCGATTGTTTACCTCATCACTTGGCATCAGAATGGGTGACTGGGAAACCATTCCGGCAGTCCAACATATTACGATGAAGTACTTTTCGGACTTGGTCACGTTTGGCAGACCAGGCCGTATGCGTATAGATAAAGACCAGCGTTATTTAGTCATGTTCTCCATCTTAAATTCGACGGAAGGAGTCATACTGCACAAATTCCAGAAGTACGATTCTGCCTTAAAGCTAGCTCGCTTTCTAGCTGATGCACTTTCCGTAGAGGTAAAGCTTTATGACCACTTTTAGGCCTACAGTAAGAAGAGCTTGAATTTGCTATTCCCGGCGTCGTTCATCCTTGGTCCCTAGGATAAACAAAATCAGAAGCAGAAAGGCGGCAATGCCTAAACTATACCACGTAACCAACGGCAGGCCGCGGAAGTAGCGCATCTGGCCCGGTGGGTAGTGGCCTAGCAGGCTCAGGCCGGCAAACACAATCATGGCCACTGAAATAGCCGCCAGAATCGAGCGGCTTACTAGCTGGTCGGCTTTGCGAAGCAGTAATTGGTAGCCACTTAGCTCTACGCGCACGCGTAGGTCACCGCGCGAGATTTTGCGCATGATCTGGCGCAGGTCGGTGGGTAGAGTTTGCAGCAGGGCCAGCAGTTGGGCACCGGTATATTGGGCTTCACTCAGCACGTTTTCAGGCGAATACTGCTCCGCGATGATGCGGGCGCCGTAAGGCCGTACGAAGTCGAAGGTATTGAAGCTGGGGTGCAGCACTTTACCAATGCCTTCAAGAATTACGAGGGCCCGCAGAATCAGGAATACCGCGCCGGGCACCTGCAGCTTGTAGCGGTAAATAATGCCCTGCAGCGCATCGGCCAAATCCGACATGCTCATCTCCTTCACGTCGAGGCTGGCAAAGTCGTCAATGAGTTGAGCCAGGTCGCTCTCGAAGGCCCGCATATCGGGTATCTCAGACGTCAGAGCCAAGCGACGGAAGTTCAGGGCCATGCTGCGCGCATCTTGCCGTGCCATTCCAATAAACACCCCGGCAAAAGCATACTTCTGCTGCTTAGTGAGGCGGCCGACCATTCCAAAATCAATAAGGACTATGGTGCCATCGGGGCGCACTAGTACGTTGCCGGGGTGCGGATCGGCGTGGAAGGCTCCAAACTCAAAAATCTGGGTCAGGTAGATGTCCATGCCGGTTTCCGCGACCTTCTCCGGACTCAGGCCCCAGTCCAGCAGTTGGGTCTTGTCGGTGATTTTGCAGCCGCTTACAAACTCAATCACCAGGATTTTGCTGGTGCTGATTTCGCGGTAAGGCTTAGGGATGTAGAAGGTTTCGTAGGCCTCGTATAGCTTGCGGAACTGCTCCATGCTACGGGCCTCGGAGGTGTAATCGAGCTCCTTGGTCATGCTCCGCTCGAAGGCATCCACGATGTCCTGTGGGTTGGCCAGGCCCTGCTTGCGCAGGAAGGGCGCCGTTAGGCTTACGAGTTCGCGCAGCAGGCTGAGGTCGGTGCGCACTTTCTCCTGCACGTCGGGGCGCTGTACTTTCACTACTACCTCCTCCCCCGTCATGAGGCGGGCGCGGTGTACCTGCCCGATGCTGGCCGAGCCCAGCGTTTCCTCATCAAATTCCAGAAATACTTCCTCCAACGGCTGGCCTAATTCCTGCTCAATGATGCGGCGGGCCTGCGCCACCGGAAAAGGCGGTACGTTGCTCTGCAGCTTCTCAAATTCATCAATGAGGGGTTGCGGGAGTAAGTCGGCGCGGTTGCTTAGCGCTTGGGCCAGCTTGATAAACGTGGGCCCGAGCTCCTCAATGATCATCCGGATGCGTTGCCAGCGCGTGGTTTCAAACACTGGGTATTCCCCCTCCTGCCACGACTTACGTCGGCTTTTAGGTACCAGCCGCCGTAGTGCCGTGCTGGTAACTACATCCTCAAAGCCGTAGCGAATAAGCACCTCCGCTACCTGCCGGATGCGCGCGAGGTTGGAAATCGTGTTTTTAAACATGCTCTGCAAAATCGGAATAAAACCCGGACCTCCCGCTACTCAGTAAGCAAGGCAATTAGTCTTGATAGGCTAGCGGCGCTTCTTGTGCAATTTTTGGGAGGAGGAGTAAACACAAAACCCCGTTTACTGGATGTAAACGGGGTTTTGGGGTAGTATCCTAGGGGCCTACGACAGCTCGCTGCCGCTGCTCGAGGTGTTATCGTTCGGGGAAATGGCCTTCTTGGCCGCCGTTTTATTTGCCTTCGTCTCTTTGCTCTCACCCCCTGCTTTGCCAGCAGCTGACTTCGAGGACTTGGCCGTGGTGTTGCCCGCTTTGGTGTTGGATGCTTTTACAGCTGCGGCCGTTTTGGCGGCAGTAGTGGTGCCTTTTACCGAGGTGGAGCTGACCTTGGCCGCCGCGGGAGAGGTTGAGGATGACGACGTTTTAGTGCCGCCGCCCTTTACCGTGCGCTTTAATTCCTCCACATCAGCGTTGGTGGCAATACCGGCGCTTTTCATGAGGCGCGAAGCCAGCCCTTGGAACTGCTTCTCCATTTCCTGGCGCTTGGTGTCGGTGTTCTTCCTCAGGTCATCCATAATCCGGGCTCCCTCCTGCTCCGACAGCTTGCTTTCCTTAACCAGCGCGTCGATTGTTTTCTGCACCCGGTCGTTGGTAAGCGAAACCAAACCTACGCCGGCGTTAATGAATTTCTTAAACAGGTCTTCCATAAGAGGGAATAGTTAGAAAAGGTGGGAAAAGGATGAGAAACAAGCGGTGGCTGGCAGCGGCCCGAAGTAGTATGCAAGCCTACTATTTCAAGCAAACCTACAAAATGGCCGCTATATAGTGGAACGTGCGAGTTAACTTTTTCTTTTGCGCCATTTTTGTCTGAATCAAGATCTTATCTGCTGTTTGGTGAAGTGGCCTAGCCGATGTTTAGGCTGCCGCAGACTGGTTCCTGCTTAGGGTATCCTGGTTTTGCCACACCTGCCGCGAGAAAGCCGCCACCTGATTGAGGGCCTGACGGGCTTCGGGCACAAAGCGCCAAAACAAGTGCCACCAGTGTACCAGCCCCTGAAACACTTGCAGGGTAAGCGGCACGCCCGCCGCCTGGGCTTTGGTAGCAAAGCGCATTACGTCGTCGCCTAGTACTTCTGAGTCGGATATCTGGATTAGTAGCGGGGGCAGCCCGTGCAGCTCGGCATTTACCGGCGACACCAGCGGGTGGGTAAGTGGCAGGTGGTCGGCGTACATGGCGCCCCAGTTACTGATTTCAAGAGCCTCGAGCACTTGGCTTTCCTCGTAGGCCACACGCCGTAGCAGCGGGCCCGGCAGCACCAAATCCGTCCAGGGGGAGAGGCCTACGGCAGCGGCGGGCATAGGCTGCCCTTCTTCCCGCAGCGCCAGCAGCAAGGCCAGAGCTAGGCCACCACCGGCAGAGTCGCCGGCCACGATGATATTCTGGGGGAGGTAGCCCTGCTTCAGCAGCCAATGGTAGGCCAGGAGGGCATCGTCGAGGGCGGCGGGAAAGGGATATTCGGGGGCTTTGCGGTAGTTGATGGCTAGCGCATTGAGTTGGCAGCGCTGGGCCAGCGTGCCCACCAAGCTACGGTGGGTGTTAAGGGAGCCCAGCACGTAGCCGCCGCCATGCAGGTAAAGCAGCACCCGCTCGGCCGGGGCTCCGGCGGGGCGCACCCACTCGGCCGCCATGCCCTCAATAGTTACGTCCGTCAAAAACACGTTCCAGGGCATAAGCTGGCCCAACGACAATACTTCAGCAGCAAAGCGCATAGTGGCCAGCCGAGGCCGATACTTAGCCAGCGGGCCAGTGGCAGCGGTAAGGAGTTGTTTTAATAGAAGATGCTGGGTGGAAGGCATGAAGAGCAACAAGTAAGAAACAGACCCTGGAGAACCCAAGGCCTCAGCAACGGCCGTAAAATCGGTCGTTGCAGTTGCCGGGCCTCGGCTCTGAGTTACCAGTTCAGTTATTTCCCCAGCTTATGGCCGCGGTATCCCCGAATAGCAATAGGAATCCATCCTAATACGGGAATAAAAAAGGTGAGGGTGAAGGGATTGCGCCAAATCATTCGCCAGTAGGCGCCGGGGCTGCGCAAGTCCAAGTCGAAGTCGCGGCGGCCGTTGCGCACGTATTGGCGCTCGAATTCCTGAAACAGGGCCGGCCAAGCCCAGGGCAGGAAGAACGGAAAGAAGCGGCGGTTTTCTTTCATGCGCTGCCATAGCTCCCGCCAGCGGTACGGGTGCTGCCCATGCTCTTTTACAGCGGCATCAAGCTCGGTCTGCATCCGCTGCCGTACCTGCTCCGCCAAGGCTTCGTAATCGGGGCGGGTGAGACTCTCTAAGGGCTTTTCTGTGAGTTCGTAGGGCTTGATGCGAGTACCCAGCACAAAGGTGAGCTTGGCCGGGTAGGCCATATAGAAAAACCAGGGCTGCAGCAGCACCATCAGCAAAATAGGCCCCATCGGGATGAAGGGTATCCCAATCTTCTTGCTTAAGCGGTTCACCCATTCCCAACTGTAGGTGTAAGGGTTGAGGTACTCGCCATTGATGGTGTAAAAAGGCACGATGTCGGTGCGGTGCTGAATACCCAGGCGCACGATGCTAGTGGCCAGCCGCTGCAGTTTGTACTTACGATTAAACCCCTTGCCTATGCCCGGCACGCCCTCGGGATACAGCATCAGGTTATGGTCGTTGTAGAACATCATGGTTTCGAAGTTGAGCGTGGTAGCATCCACGCAGCCGCTTTTCTTCCAGAAGTTCTTGACCAAAAAAGGGTTCATTAGCACCGACTGCGAGAGCATCGGTGCCGAGAGTGGCCTAGGCAGGTTGCGTAGGTCGGGCAGGCGGCGCCACATGTGCGAGAGAGCCACAATGGCGTCCCAGGGGAAGGCCATGCCCGAATGGTTGGAGGCAAACAGTAGTGGCCGCGCCGGGTTGTTGCGCTGCGGAAAATTATCAAAGCCTACCAGCCGCGACCGAAACCACACCCGATCCAGCAACTGCAGGATGTTCCGATCCAGCGTTTCCACAAAATCCTCGTCGAAATAATCGGAGTAAATGTGCTGGTTTGCCAGAATGGCGGGGGTCGGCTGGGGCAGCGCGGTGGGCGGAGAAGCCGTGGGCATTGGGCGGGCGAGGTAGAGAGGTGCGGAACTTCTAATGTAGGTAATTTGCGGGTGAAGCGGCCACATGAGCTACGGCGCCATACGCCTGCGCCATGCCCGCTGCAGACAAGCCCACAGCACCCTAGCCTAGGCCACCCCCGGCATTCTTTGACTTACGCAATACGTGGCTTCGCAGCGGTAAGCGGCTTTAAATCTGACGCTGCAACCGCAGAGCAGTAGTGTAGAGCTCACCCGAAGGGCGCCGTATCACCAACAACAGCAATCGATTGTGGTAAGACCGAAAGAGGTTGCTAATTTGGGTCAGGCTTAGCTCTGCCGTCGGAATCAGGTTGATAGAAACGAGCTCATCATTCGTCTGCAGCCCCGCCAGGGCGGCCGGCGACTCAGGCTGAATTTTGCCGATGACGTAACGACGCAGTTCGGGTCCGGCGGCCACCAGGTCGAAGCCGCTCATATCGTGCTCGAAGGGCTGTCGGAAGGTACTGTTGGGGCGCAATAGCAGGCGGTTGTGCGTGTAGTCAATAACTATCATAAAGCGCTTCAGCAGCTCAAACCCCAGGTTACCATTGCGAAATACATCGGCGCGCTGTGCTACATCTGCCGCATCGGGGAAGGACGTGAGCAAAGACGGTACCCGGTAGCGCCCCAAGCGCAACTCCGTCACACGGCCCAGATAACCATTGATGTAGCCATTAAGGCCCCGGCCGAGTTGGGTGCGCAAGTGCTGCGCGGGTAGCTTCAGCTGCTTATCTGAAGTTGTTTCCAACGAAAGCGCATGTCCCGCACCAGTATCAAGCACCAGTTTCAGGGGCAGCGTAAGAGAGTCGTTGAGCGTGACCGGCAATGTAACGTAGGTTTTGTTGCCTTCCATGTCGAGTGGAATCTGTGCCCAGCGTCGCCCTCGCGGGGCGCGATAGTCTTCCGGCTGATGGAACACCACTTCCTGCTCAACTGGGTTGATTTCTACCACAAAACTGCGGAAGATGTCGGCCCCCAACAGGCCGTGAATTGGCATGCCCACGTACCCCGACAGATTAAGAACGTCATTCGACAGCAGGAGCAGGGACAGGGCCGGACACGCAATATTTTTCAGCTCAACTTGCACGCTGTCTACCAAGAAAGCTTCCAGGGGTTCTTCCTCCCCTGCTCCCGAAACCAGAAAACGCTGTTTGGGGCGCAGACGCAGTTGCTGGCGGAGGCTGGCATCAGTAATCAGAGAGGTATTAATGCCGGTATCAAGCAGAAAATTGAATGGACCTTGCCCGTTGAGGCGGAGCGGAATAATCACGAGGTTCCGCTGCATGAAAACCGGTATTCTTACTTTTTTCTCCTGGGTGGCAACCAAGCTAAAAGGTCCGGGCTGGGCAAGGGCCGGGCGCTGCACCCCGCTGCACAGGCAGCATGCCAGTAGAAGTGACAGGCGTAGCCAGCCCGCTCGTATGCGGCCCCAGAATAGCCATATAACCACAGAGCGTAACGGCATAGGGAAGATGTGCAAGCTGGGTAAGTTACTCAAAAAAAGCACTTACTGCTCCCCTCTCGTCTGGCTATTTTCTGCTCATCTAGCTCAGAAGTGCTATTTTTTAAGTCAATAGTTCGGCACCGCTACTGGGCCTCAACTACCAGCGGCTCCCAGGTGCCATCTGGGGTGTAATGCAGCTCGCCGCCGGCAATGTGCAGCGGGGCTGCCACATTGTTGTGGTATAGCTGCCCCGTGCCTAAGCCTTGCGGGAAACCGGCCTGTGCGTAGGAGCCAGCGAACTGACTTATGGCGTTTAGCCCTACGTTCGACTCCAGGGCCGAGGTTAGCCAGGAAGCAATACCGCGCTGCTCGGCTGCTTTCTGCCAATCGAGAGTAGCGTGTAGGCCACCTACTAGCGTAGGCTTGAGGATGATGTAAGCGGGCCGAATCTGATCTAACAGCGCCTCTTGCTGCTGCGCATCGGTCACCCCAATCAGTTCTTCATCCAGCGCCACCGGCACGGCAGCCTGCCGGCATAGTTCCGCCATAGCTTGCCACTGTCCCGCTTTAATGGGCTGCTCAATGGAGTGCAGGTCGAATTCTGCCAAGCGCTCTAGCTTGCCAAGCGCCTCAACGGGAGTGAAAGCGCCATTGGCATCAACCCGTAGCGTAAGGCGCTCGGAGCCGGCCACCGCCCGAATTTCGCGCAACAACTGCAGTTCCGTTTCAAAATCTAGGCTGCCAATCTTCAGCTTCAGGCAGGCGTATCCTTCGGAGAGCTTTTTTTCGATTTGCTGCCGCATGAAGGCAGCATCACCCATCCAAACCAGACCATTAATTGGAATACCCGCTTCCCCCCGACTAAAGGCATTGTTGTAGAGGCAGCGGCGGCCACCGTGGAGCAGGTCTAGCGTGGCCGTTTCCAGCGCGAAGCGCAGCGCGGGCCACTCTAGGCCTATGAGCGCGGCGGCTTCCTCTGGTAACAGGTCGCGGAGTTGACGGCGGTTGAACTCGCGGCAAAACCCTTCCAGTGTAGCCTCAAAGTCGGGCCGGTGGTCTGGGCTGAGGCCAGCCAGTGGGGCTGCTTCGCCTAGGCCTATCACCTCGGGCCGGGTACTGTCGTGCAGATGCAGGTAATAGGCCACATGCTCGGTGAGGGCTCCGCGCGATGTGCGAGCCGGAAAGTTAAAACGGAGTGCGCGGTGGGAAGTACTCAGTTGCAACATGCGGATAGAGCTAAGAAAGACCGGGCCATTACAAACACGGACGGCCTCAATTGTTTGCTGAAGGAGCGAAACCTTCCTATACGCCTAGCACCACGTAATAGATAGGCCTAGCCTAACAAAAACGCAGCTTCTACACCTAAGTATAGAAGCTGCGTATTGTGGGTAGCACGCGTAGCAGAAAACCAAGTCTCGGCTACTGATGCATGTAGCGCGTTAGACAGCCGCAGGCGTGTCTTGGTTGCTCCGTCCGCGGCTAGCCTGGCCGCCTTTACGGCCGGCAGCACGGGCTTCCTCGGGGGTGAAACGATGCCCACGGCCACTCTGGTGCGAGGCCCGGCCACCTTCACTGGCAATCCGGCGCTGCTGAGCGGGGTCCATGGCGGCAAAGCCACGCGCACGCTTGGCCGGCGGGTTTTCAGAATTGGATTTTGCGGAGCGTGCCCGACCGGCAGCGGCAGAATTGGTTGTCATAGCAGAGGTAAAAAGAGGAAAGGAAGAGTGCTTCAGGATGGTTGCGCCGAGTAGCTTAGCCCAGCTGCCTCCGCTCAAGTTGACAGTAATACTGGACAAAACCGCGGACTCATTGTAAAATACCGCTTTGTACTGATCAGCTTGTCGGTAGTAATACCTAGACTTTAAATAGCCCACTGTTCAGCTCCGTATTACCCGCTATTCGCCCAGTTTCGTAACCAGATAGTTGAGTTTCTAGTTACTTGCGTACGCCAACTCCCCTGCCTTATGTCTACTCCTGCTCCTTTGGTTGCCACCCCTGCCTCAGCCAACCATTTAGGGCTGGCCGCCCGCTTCCAAGCTATTCGCCATCAGTCTGTTGCCTTGTGCCAACCCCTGCTTCCCGAAGACACGGTGGTGCAGCCTGTAATTGATGTTAGCCCCCCTAAGTGGCACTTGGCGCATACCACCTGGTTTTGGGAAACCTTCCTACTACGCGAATACTTGCCTGGCTATCAGGTTTTTCACTCAGATTATGCCTTCCTGTTTAACTCGTACTATAACTCACTGGGCTCCCGGGTAAACCGTGCCGACCGGGGCACCCTCTCCCGGCCGCCGCTCAACGATATTTATACGTACCGCGCCTATGTAGATGAGCACATGGAGCAGTTGTTGGCGCTCCAGGATACGCTACCGCCCGCTTTTGCCGAAGTGCTGGAACTAGGCCTGCAGCATGAGCAGCAGCACCAAGAGCTTCTGGCCACCGATATCAAATACATCCTGAGCACTAGCCCCCTAGCACCAGCCTACCAAGCCGCCCCAAAGGACCGCCCTTCGGTGGCAACGGCGCCGCCCGCCACGTGGCTGCCCGTGCCCGGAGGAGTTCACCAGATAGGGTTTGAAGGAGAAGGTTTCTGCTTCGATAATGAATTGGGCCGACACAGCGTGTATGTGGCCGATTTTGAGCTGCAGAACCGCTTGGTTACCAACGCCGAGTACTTGGAGTTTATTGAGGCTGGCGGCTACCAGGACTTCCGTCATTGGCTGGGAGAAGGCTGGGATCTAGTGAAGCAGCAGCAGTGGGTGGCTCCGTTATATTGGGTTAAGCTAGATGCGGGCTGGCACCGGTTCACGCATCATGGTCTCGTGCCGGTAGATATGGCAGCGCCCGTGACGCACGTCAGCTTTTACGAGGCCGATGCTTATGCACAGTGGCGCGGCCTACGGCTTCCTACTGAGCAGGAATGGGAAATTGCCGCCCGGCACTTTAACGCTACGGCTGCTAATGGCACCTTCCTGGAGAGTGGACTTCTTGATCCGCAACCGCTTGCCCCTGGTGCCTCACCCAACCAGTGCCACCAGTTGCTCGGCGATGCCTGGGAATGGACGTACTCTCCCTACCACGCTTACCCCGGCTACCACCGGGCAGCAGGGGCGCTGGGCGAATACAACGGCAAGTTTATGGTCAACCAGCTGGTGCTACGGGGCGGCTCGTGCGCTACCCCGGAAAGCCACATCCGTATCACGTACCGCAATTTCTTCCACGCCGATAAGCGCTGGCAGTTCACGGGCATCCGGTTGGCCCGCTAGGCCAGTTGGTAGTTCCCGCCACCTTAGGGTTAGGCTGCCTCTCACTGGCCTAGCTCTTCTCTCCCACACCTGATGGCCACTCTAGGCCAGTTATGTATGAGCTCTTTACTCGCAAAGTCCCCTCCCCTAGCTTCCCCAACCTTGCCCACTTCCTCCTTGGGCGAGCACGTACGGGGAGGCCTGCGCAAACCATTCAAAACGTTATCGTCGATGTATTTCTACGATGATGAGGGTAGCCGGCTGTTTCAGGAGATAATGGCCTTGCCCGAATACTACCCTACCCGCACCGAGTTTGGCTTGCTCACGGAACATGCCGCTGCTATCTGCGCCACGCTGCGTCCCGCCACCGGTGAGCCCTTTTATCTGCTAGAGCTGGGGGCTGGCGACGGGCTGAAGACCAAAATACTGCTGCGCCACTTGCTGGAACAAGGCGCGCAGTTTGCGTACGTGCCCGTGGATATTTCTACGGCGGCGTTGGATGGGCTCTCGGCGGCGTTGCAGGCGGAGCTGCCTGGCCTAGCCGTGGAGCCAGTAGTGGCCGATTACGCCGATGCGCTTACGCTGATGGCCTCTCGCCCCGGCCGGAAAGCGGTTCTGTTTCTGGGCTCCAACATTGGCAACTTTCTGCCCACCGAGCGGCAAGCCTTTCTGCGCCGCTTACGTCAGCCCCTCACTGCCGACGACCGGCTGCTGATTGGGTTTGACCTGCAGAAAGATCCGCGGCAGATCAGGGCGGCCTACGATGATGCCCAGGGCGTGACGGCCGCATTCAACCTGAATCTCCTACGCCGCCTCAACCGAGAGCTGCAAGCCGACTTCGATCTGGACCACTGGCAGCACTATACCGACTACGACCCCATTTCGGGGGCGGTGCGCTCTTTCTTGGTTAGCACGCAGGCCCAGTCAGTGCATATGGCAGCTATTTCTGAAACGGTAGACTTTGCGGCCTGGGAGATGATTCACACCGAAAACTCCTACAAGTTTACCCGCCCCCTAATTGAAGGGCTGGCTACCGACGCGGGCTTCACTATGCAGGAGTTCTTTACGGATCCGCAGGCCTTGTTCTCCGATGTTATTCTAACGCCGAGCACCTAGGCTGTTATTCCAGCTCGAGTAGTAGCGCGTAGCCCGGCCCCACCCCATGTACCTATGCCTAGCTAAGTACATGGGGTGGGGCCGGGCTTTTGCTTTAGCACACCGCGCGCGTATTTGCACCCCACAACCCTCTGGCCCTACCTTGCACCCACTCATTTCGGCGCAACTCATTCCTTCAGCAATGCGAGATAAAATCAGTTTGGCCTCGGGCTATGGAAATTTCGCAGTTCCCGCGGTAGCGGCTGAAGCAGCCATTCGCAGCATTAGCTCCGGAACGCTTCCGGTTAGCGACGCAGCTGGGCTTCCGGCCCTGCGTGAAGCGCTGGCCCAAGGCTACCAACGGCCCATAACTGCTACCCAAGTGGTGGTAACACCCGGGGCAAAGTCGGCACTATTTGCGCTGTTCAAGACCCTGCTCCGCCCCCAGGAAGAAGTGCTGCTTCCTACGCCCAATTGGTTTGGCTTTGGCGAGCTGATAACACGCGCGGGCGGCCGGGTTTGTCCACTTCCGCTCTCATCGGAAAGCAATTATGCCCTGACCCCTGCCCAGCTAGAAGCGGCCCTGACACCCCAGACCCGCATCCTGCTGCTCTCGAACCCCAACAACCCCACTGGCCGGGTATATACCCGCCAAGAGATGCAGGCCCTGCTGGACGTCACGCGCCGATTCCCGGAGCTGTACGTCGTGTCGGATGAGATATACCACCTCATCACGTTCGGGGCAGAGCCAGTGCCCTCGTTGCTGGATTTTGAAGACCCGCACGAGCGGCACGTGGTAGTAAATGGCTACTCAAAGTCATTGGCCTTGATTGGCTGGGGCGTGGGCTATCTGGTAGCTCCGGCGGCAGTAGCCGCGGCCTGTGCCGCCTGGCAGTTTGCTACCAGCGTAGCAGTACCCGCCCCCAACCAGCTCGCGGCCCTGGCCGCCACGCAAGCCGCTTCTGCCATTGCCGCTGAGTTGCTTGCGCAGCTTCAGCCTACCCGGGCGCGTATGTTGGCTGAGCTGGCTGCCCTGCCCCACGTGCCCCATGGTCAGCCCGAGGGCACGTACTACGCTTTCCCCGATTTTCGGGCGTACCTAACCCCTCACCTGCCAGCCGCGGCCGCCGCGGCTGAGCTGGTGGCCAGTTTCCAGGAAGCGGGCGTGCAAGTAGTTGACGGCAGCAGTTGCGGCCCCCCCGGTTTCGTGCGGCTCTCCTATGCCGTTCCGGAAGAAACCTTGCGCGAAGCCATGCACCGGATAGCGCTGGTGCTGCAGGCGCGACAGCTAGCAAGTGACCTAGGCTGCTAGCTGAAGCCCCAGAACCAAATGCCCGATCATTTTCAGACCGGGCACCTGCTACCCGGCCCTGGTGTGGTACCTTTGCGGCAGTTTTTCAGCTGTTGTTATGCTTCTGCCCACCCTGCGTCCTCACCTTCGTCCTACCCTCACGCTAGCGTACCCGGTTATGCTCAGTCAGCTGGGCCACGTGCTGGTAAACGTCTGCGACAGCATGGTGGTAGGCCAAACTGGTAAGGTCGAGCTGGCCGCGGTTTCGCTGAGCGTGAGCGTGTGCACGGTGGTTATGGTATTTGGAATGGGCCTAGCCATGGGTATTACCCCCCTGGTTGCCGCCGCCGATGGCCGTCGCGACGTAACTACCCTGGGGCGCCTGCTGGTGAACGGAGTGTGGCTGTGCACGGCAGCTGGTGCCCTGCTGGGTGGCCTAGGCCTGCTGCTGCCGCCCTTCCTGCCTCTGTTGCACCAGGAGCCCGACGTAGCCGCCCTGGCTGCCCCCTGGATTCGGGTGATATTTTTGTCGTTGCTACCCTTAATGGTTTTCCAGGGCTTTAAGCAATTTGCCGAGGGGCTGGGCCTCACCCGCCAGGCCATGGTTCTCTCCGTTGCGGCCAACCTGCTCAACGCCTTCCTCTGCTACGTTTTAGTGTTCGGCAAATTTGGCTTCCCCAACTTGGGTATGATGGGTGCCGCCTGGGCTACCCTACTTGCCCGAACCCTGATGGCAGTGCTAATGGCGGCCTACGTGCTGGTAGCGGCGCGCCTGCATCCCTACCGCGAAGCCGCCGCTCATAACCTGCTTCCTGATGCCGCCAGCTTACGCCGCCTCATTGGGTTTGGCTCACCCATTGGTGTGCAAATGATGTTCGAAATGGGCGCCTTTAGCTTCTCGGCCATCATGATTGGGTGGCTGGGCGCTACCGAGCTGGCCGCCCACCAAATTGCCATCAACGTAGCCTCTGTTACTTACATGGCCGCCAGCGGTATTGCGGCGGCGGCCACTATCAGGGTGGGCAATCTGCGGGGTGCCGGCAATGCCCCTGGGGCCCGGCACGCTGGCTACGCGGCTTACCTCATCACGTTTCTATTCATGAGCCTGATGGGGCTGCTGCTGATTATTGGCCGCCACTACATTCCGCAGTATTACAACAACGACCCCGCCGTAATTGCCCAGGCGGCCGCCCTGCTGCTCATTGCGGCGGCCTTCCAGATTTCTGATGGTCTGCAGGTGGTGGGGCTGGGCGCCCTGCGCGGGCTAGAGGATGTGAAGGTTCCCTCCATAGTAGCGCTACTGGCCTACTGGGCCGCCGCGCTGCCGCTAGGCTACCTGCTGGGCTTTGTGCTAGGGCTGGGTGCTACTGGGGTGTGGCTTGGCTTACTCACGGGCCTTACGCTGGTAGCCGGTCTGTTGCTATTGCGCTTCCGCCACCGGAGTCGCACACTAGCTACAGCGCATCTGAACGAAGTTGTAGCCAGCGTGCGTTAGACGGCTACTGATGCAATAAAATCAGAAAAATCCTGTTCGGTGCCTTAGCTGCTTACCAGGCGAGGCGAAGTCCCGACGTTGCTGGTTTTTAGCTTCTTACTTTGCGTATTTGCTACTCTGACCTTTATCTGTCGCCGATGCTGACGACCTTTTTGCTTCCCCTGCAGCTGCTGAGCACGCTAGGCCACTGGTTCCAGGGCGCACCCGCTGCTACTTCCGCCGCCCCGGCCCCAGCTACTATTGAGTGGCGCGCCGACCGCCGCCTGACGTGGGAAGACTTCAAAGCCCGCCCTAACACCGACCGGTTGGCGGCCCTTACTTCTTCCACCATCGACGCCAAAGTCGGGTGCGTAGATTACCAGTTCTCGGCTAAGGTGCGCGCAATTTTTGTCCCTAATGAGTCGTGGGTACGCAACGCGGCCACGGCCAGCCCCATTCTGCTACGCCACGAACAGCTGCATTTTGATATTACGGAGCTGCACACCCGCAAGCTGCGTCAGAAGCTAAGCCTCGTGAAGCTCGACTGCCTGCACCTGCAACCGGCCTTTAACAACATCACTAAGCTGGCGTTTCTGGAGTGGCAGCGCGAGGAAGCCAAGTACGATGCCGATACCAACCATGGTCTGAACGAACCCCGGCAAAAAGCCTGGGAAGAGCAAATTCAGCAGAAGTTACAGCAGTTCGAGGCCTTTGCGGTGAAATAAGTGGTGTTATGAGAGGTGAAGTTGTGAATAGCAAACCAAGGATGATGTGCTGATTACATTGCCATTGTTTTACTTCACTACCTCACTCACCACTTCACTACATGATTACCTGGGCTGACTTTGAGCGCGTAGACCTGCGCGTGGGTACCATTCTCGAAGCCCGAGAATTTGCGGCTGCCCGTAAGCCGGCGTACCAACTCGTAATTGACTTCGGGCCTGAAATCGGACAGAAAAAATCCAGTGCGCAAATCACGCATCACTACCAGCCGGCTGAGTTGGTGGGGCGGCAGGTACTGGCCGTAGTTAACTTTCCGCCGCGGCAAATTGCCAACTTCATGTCGGAGGTTCTAGTAACGGGCGTGGCCGATGCCGATGGTCATATCGTGCTGACCTCGTTTCCGGTGCCCGTACCTAACGGTAGCCGGCTGATCTAGGTGGCCTAGAGGGCATCGGGCGACACGCCCAACTTCTGCTCCCGCTTGCCCAGACTGTCAATCACGATTTTATAGATGTCGTCGAGGTCTTTGTCGTGCACGGCGTAGTAGCGGTAACTCTGCCGGAAGGAAGAGTCTGTGACGCCGTAGCGCTTAAACAGCTCTTTTTTCTGTTGCAAAAACAGGGCGCGGGCCGAATCAGATGGCAGAGCCGAAGCATCTACCTGCGCCTCCAGAATATGAATGTTCACGAGCACGCTAACCATCTTATCCTGGGGCAGTAGCTTGCTCGGGGGTGCCACGTCTTCGGGCTTCTGGCACGCCTGTAACCAGGCCCCTAGAATCAGTAACAGATAAAGGAAAGTATTTTTCACAGTCGCAAAGTTAAGAGGAACGCGTAGTTTTAGTCCAAATGCATCCTGCCACCCCCTCCCCTTTTCAACATCTCGTCCGCCGGCTGCGCCAGATGGAAATCCGCATTTTGAAAGCGGTGGATGCACAGCTGCAGGGAGACTTTCATTCGGTGTTCAAGGGCACTGGCCTAGAATTCGACGACGTGCGGCTTTACCAGTACGGCGACGAAGTGCGGGCCATCGACTGGGCCGTTTCCAGCAAGGGCCACGGCACCTTTGTGAAGACCTACAAGGAAGAACGTGAGCAGCAGGTGCTTTTGTTGCTTGATGTAAGCGGCTCACAACAAGTTGGGGCGGCCAACCGCCGCAAGATTGATGTCGGCCGGGAAATTTGCGGAGTGCTGGCCTTGGCTGCCGCTCGGCAGGATGCGCAATTGGGCATTCTGGCCTTTTCTGATCAGAAGGAGTTCTACTTGCCACCGGGCAAGGGCATCCGGCACGCGTATGCCCTCATCAAGCGCCTGTTTTCGCTGGAGCCCCAGAGCCGACAAACGGCCGTGGGAGCTGGTATTAAGCAGGCGCTAGGGCTGCTGAAGCGTCGCACCATTGTGCTACTGATTTCGGATTTTATTGATACCAACTACGAGCGGGAGCTCACCATGCTGGCCCGTAAGCACGATTTGGTGGTGCTGCAGCTCCTGGACCAGCGGGAGCGGGAGTTTCCACCTTTGGGCATTATTCCGCTCCATGATCAGGAATCGGGCCGCACGGTGTGGGTGAATACCTCCTCCGAAGCTTTCCGGGCGCGCTACCGAGCCACCTACGAGCTAAACCGGGAGCAGATTGGCCAGATCTGTCGTCGTCATCGTACTGAATACCTTTCCATTGCTACCGATACTGATTTCATTCCGCAGCTGGTGCGGCTGTTTCGGCGGCGCAACCAACGGGGCAGCCGTGGATAAGGGTCTGAGCAAATTGCTGCGCCGGGCAGCCTGGCTAGGCCTGTCTCTACTCCTCAGCGTGGCCTCACTGGCGCAAACCCAGCCCGACACGCTTCCCCAGGGCCGCTTTCTGCGGCAAACGGCCAAAGTAGGCGAACTTGTAGAGTATGAACTGCGCTACGAGCATGCCCCTGGCCTAGAGGTCATCTTCCCCGACTCGGCGGCTAACTACCAGCCCTTTGAGTTTGTGGGCAAGCGGTACTCCCCCACTCGCACGCGGGAGAGCCGCAGCCTCGACCGCACCGTGTACCGCCTGCGCACGTTCGCCCTAGATTCAGTGCAGCGCCTGAGCTTGCCTATTACCGTCCTCCGTGGCCGCGACACGCTGGCTATTTCCTCGGTGCCTGCCCAGGTGCGGTTGGTACGAACGGCACCGCCGGTGGTACCCGGTCAAGTGCCTAACCTGCGCCAAAACCTGAGCATGCAGCCCGTAGAACCCCAATTCAACTACCCTTATTGGCTGGCAGGGGCAGCGCTGCTGCTAGGGGTAGCCGGTGGTGTAGTGCTGGGGTTCCGGCGGAAGCTGCGCCTGCGCTACCGTCGCTACCGCCTGCGCAAAAATCACGCGTACTTCTTGGCTCAATATGCTCGTCACGTAGAGCGTTTTACGCTTTCCCGCTCCCTTACCAACATGGAGCGCGCCATTACACTCTGGAAAAACTACCTCTCCAACCTCGAAAACAACGCCATCAACAGCCTTACTACCCGCGAAATTGTGGCCCATTACCAAAACGACTCCGACGTGCGTCTGGCCCTCAGTCTTGCCGACCGAGTGATTTATGGCAACCAGTTTTCGGAAGATGACACGGAAACCGATCTGGCCTTTGTGCTGCTCCGCGACTTTGCCGACCGGCAGTATACCCGCGTGGTAGCTAACATGGTGCAGCCCTGACTCGGGTGCTCGTCGGGCCTCACTAGCCTGTTGGCCTGCTCACAGCTAGAAATCTGCTTCAGTCATGATTCCAGCTGATTCAGACTACTTTTGCGCCTTCCGCCTCTCTCACTTCCCTCATGCAACAACTTTGGCAGCAGCTGTTCGCCCCCATTCTGGATAGTGTGCGCTACGCCACGCTAGCCAGCTACACCTGGGCCGAGCCGCGCTTGTTGTTGCTGCTGCCACTGGTGCCGCTGTTGTTTGTAGCGCGCTGGGTGCTGGCCCACCGGCGTCGCTCGCGGCTGGGGGTAGCCTTTGTGCGGGGGCAGGTTCCGCGCGACTGGAGCACGCTGCTGCGCTTTCTGCCCGATGTATTGCTGGCGCTCAGCATTGGGTTTGCTATTGTGGCCCTGGCCCGCCCCCAGCGCACCGACGAGCGCGTGGTGCAAAACGGCGAAGGCATTGATATTCTGCTGCTACTTGACGTTTCGGCCTCCATGGAACTGCAAGACCTGCGGCCCAACCGCCTGGAGGCTGCCAAGCGCGTAGCCCGCGACTTTATTGCCGGGCGCCAGGGCGACCGGATAGGCCTAGTGGTGTTTGCCGGTGATGCCTATTCGCTGGCTCCCCTCACTACCGACTATGAACTGCTACTGGACGACCTGCAGGATATCCGGCTGGGCATGATTGCCAATGATGGCACCGCCATTGGTACGGCGCTGGGCGTAGCTACCAACCGCTTGCGCAATTCCCGCTCCCGCTCCAAGGTATGCATCCTGATTTCGGATGGAGAAAACACGGCCGGCAGCCTCGACCCGCTGACGGCCGCCCAACTGGCCCACGTCTACGGACTCAAAATCTACACCATAGGCCTAGGCCAGGATGGCATAGTGCCTTACGGCAAAGATGAAACTGGGCGCCCCCGTTACGTAGAAACCCGCCTCGACGAAACCACCATGCGCCAGATTGCTCAGGCCGGCGAGGGACAGTTCTTCCGAGCCACCGACAATGCCGGCCTCACCCAGGTTTTTCGGCGCATCAACCGCTACGAGAAATCGGAAATCAAGCAGACCCGCTACCGCAACACCAAAGACTATTACCGCATTTATCTGTTCTGGTCTCTGGGGCTGTGGTTGATTTGGCTGGGTCTCAAAAACACCTTTCTCACCAATGCTCTGGAAGATTAATTCTGCACTACATGTCCATAGCCGATAATATTCACCGAATTCAGCAGGAGCTTACGGGCACTTCCGCCAAGCTGGTAGCAGTAACTAAAACTCACCCCGTGGCTCTGCTGCAAGAGGCCTACGATGCCGGCAGCCGCATTTTTGGCGAGAACCGGGTGCAGGAAATGGCCGCCAAGCAGCCAGAGTTGCCCGCCGATGTGGAGTGGCACCTCATTGGGCACCTGCAAACCAATAAGGTGAAGTATATCGCGCCCTTCGTGCACACCATCCAAAGCCTCGACAGCCTGAAGCTGCTGCAAGAGGTGGAGAAACAGGCGGCCCGCCACCAGCGCGAAATTCGGGGGCTGCTGCAGTTTCACATTGCCAAGGAAGAAACCAAAACCGGTCTGTCTCTGGCCGAAGCCGAGGAAATATTGCAGTCGGCGGAATTTCGGGCCATGCGCCACGTCCGGCTGGCTGGCGTGATGGGCATTGCCACTAATACGTCCGATGAACACCAACTCCGCCGCGAGTTCCGGGAGCTGCGCGGCTACTTCGACAAGCTTAAGGCACTGTACTTCGCTGAGGATGAGAACTTCCGGGAGGTATCTATGGGCATGAGTTCAGACTACCGGTTGGCTCTGCAAGAAGGCAGCACGCTCATTCGGGTGGGCAGCGCTATTTTTGGCGCCCGGTAGCTGCACTCTTTCGCTGCTGCCGCTTGAGTGGCCTAGGCCACTTCTTTCTCTCCACTTCCTTTTACTTCTTCCCATGACGGCTCGCATCATTCTTCAATTGGCAGCTCTGCTGGGTGCTTTGGGCGTAGGTATTGGCGCTTTCGGGGCGCATGGCCTACGCAGCATGCTCGAAGCCTCCAACCGCTTCGACACCTTCGAAACAGCCGTGCGCTACCAGTTTTATCATGCGTTGGCGCTGTTGGCCGTGGGCATTTTATACCATGTGCGGCCTGAGCTGCGCGGCCTGGGCACCACGGCTTGGCTGTGGCTGGGCGGCACCATCGTATTTAGCGGCTCGCTGTACGTACTCTGTCTGACGGGTATTACCAAGCTCGGGGCCATTACGCCCATCGGCGGCCTCCTGTTTATTGCCGGCTGGATTACCCTGCTCCTGGCCGCCCGCCAGCTCTAGGCCACCCTACTGCACCGAAAAGCGGAAGGCAGCCGGCGTGAGACCCGTTTTACTCTTGAATAGCCGGGTGAAATACTGCGGGTACTCGAAGCCCAGCTGAAATGCAGTTTCGTTGATGGTCAGTGAGGTACCCAGCAGCAACTGTTTGGCTTTGTTAATCAGGGCTTGGTGGATGTGCTGCTGGGTGTTTTGGCCCGTTAGCGCACGTAGCATGTCGCTGAGGTAGGCCGGCGACACGTGCAAGGCATCGGCGAAGTACTGCACAGTGGGCAAGGGATGCTCACCTTCCAGGGTGAAATACGCGGTTAGCTGCTCCTCGAAGCGAGTAAGCAGGTCGTGCTCGGCGGGGCGGCGCGTCAGGAACTGGCGGTGGTAGAAGCGGTTGGCATAACTCAGCAGCACATCCAGCTGCGACACCAGCACATCTTGGCTGAACGCATCAATCGGCTGCTCGCACTCCCGCCGGATGTTAGCTACCAGTCCGTCCAGCATTTCTTCCTCACGCGCGGCCAAGTGCAGGGCTTCGTGCACTTGGTAGGAGAAGAACCCGTAGGTGGTAATCTTCTTGCCCAGCGGGTACTTGTGCAGCAGATCGGGGTGAAAAACTACCATCCACCCCGATAGTTCCGAGATGTCAACGGAGGTGTTACTCTCGCACAGCTGCCCCGGCGCGTAAAAAGCCAGTACTCCGGCATTGAAATCGTAGGCGCGCCGCCCGTATTGGATTAGCCCCTTGAGGTTTTTCTTGAGGGTAATGATGTAGAGCTGCCGCAGGGCCGGCATGGTTTGCGGAATTAGGTGGCGGGTCTGCTCCAGATCAATTACGGCCAGCAACGGATGCACCGGGCTGGGGAAGCCGAAATGCTGCGTGAAGTCTGATACGGATTCTAGCAAGCGGAATTCCTTGGCGGGCTGTTTCATAAGATTAGGAAGACGTATTCAGAAGAGTCCGCGACAAGAATGCCTCAATCGCAGGGTATAGCTCGTCGTGGAAATGCAGCCGGTTAAAGCCCGCTGGGTCTTGGGAAGGAGGAAACGCTGGACTCACACGCGCCGGCGGAAATGGACTCAGGAAGGAGAAATGGCCGGCTTTATCAATTACCCGAAGCGTTACCTGCCGGGCATTGGGCACGCCCGCCAGTATCTGTTCAACCTGCGCGGCGGGGGTATGCTCATCCTGCTCACCAACCAGCACTAGTAGTGGCACCTGCACGTGCTGCAAACTGCCTTCTGACCCAAACCACGGTATGGCGGGCGCCAACAGCACCACGGCTTTCACTCGCGCATCAGCCGGCGGCGTGGGGATACGGAGCGGTGGTCCGTCGGCCGTTTCAGGAAGGCGTCCAACGGGCTCCCCGCCCACCAACGCTAGCGCCGCGTACCCACCGAGTGAATGCCCAATCAGGGCAACCGTATCGGGCTGAAGCGCTGCCGCTAAACTTTGATGGTTAAATAATTGATTAATAGCCAGCAGTAGATGCCGGGGGCGGGCCACCAGATTTTGCGGAGTATTGGCCCAGCTGTTGTCGTCGCGGTTGTTGTGGGCGTGCTCCACTAGGCCTACTACGTACCCGTGCCGCGCCAAGTAGTGCGCCAGGTTGCGATGCACCAGCCCCGAGCTGCCTGTGCCGTGCGAAATAAGTACCAGCGGAAAAGTGCCCGGCGACACCGGGGCCTCGGGTGCCACGTATAACTCATAGGGGCCAATTGGCACCCGCTCGGCGGGAGTAAGTGTAGGATAGAGCACCCTTACTGGAAAAGCTAGTGCTAGTTGCGCATCTTCCACTGATACCGCGCAATACCCTACTGAGTCCGTCATGTGCTGCAAGAGTTAAGTACGGCTAAGTACGTCATTGCGCGGTAAACATAGCTTATGGCTACAGGCCAGCGGGGTAGGCCTCTCCCACCGAGCTGCCTACCGGCATGATGGCTTCTAGCTCTGTCAGCTCCTGCTGGCTAAGCGTGATGCTGGCAGCCGCCACGTTCTGCTCCAAATACTTGCGCCGCTTGGTACCCGGAATGGCAACCACGTCTTGCGCCAGTACCCAGGCCAGGGCTAGCTGAGCCGCCGTTACGCCTTTGCCTTCCGCCAGGGTTTTAAGCTTTTCTACCAACTCCAGATTCTTGTAGAAGTTTTCGCCCTGATACCGCGGAAAGAAGCGGCGCGAATCGGAAGCCTCAAAGTCGTCGGGCGACTTAATATCCCCCGACAAGAAGCCCCGGCCCAGCGGCGAGTAGGCCACAAAGCCAATGCCCAGGTCTCGGGCTGCCTGCAGCGTGCCTTTTTCTTCTACGCCGCGGTCAAACAAAGAGTACTCCGTTTGCAGGGCGGTAAGTGGGTGCACGGCGTGGGCCCGGCGCAAAATATCGACCGGGGTTTCCGAAACGCCCAGGTAGCGGACTTTGCCCTCGGCTACAAACCGGCTCATCTCCCCAATGGTGTCTTCAATGGGCACGTTGGGATCGTGGCGGTGCAGGTAGTAGAGGTCGATGTAGTCGGTCTTGAGGTTACGCAAGGAGCGCTCAATGCACTTACGGGCGTAGGCTGGGTGGCCATTCAGCTGACCAGTCCAGTTCTCGTTGTCGTCTACTTCAAAGCCAAATTTAGTGGCCAGTATTACTTCCTGGCGGCGGCCAGCTATGGCCCGACCTATTAGGCGCTCATTGAGCATTGGGCCGTACAGGTCGGCCGTATCCAGCAGGTTCACGCCTAGCTCCAGCGCCTGGTGCAGAGTGGCTAAGCTCTCGGTTTCATCGGCCTCGCCGTACACGCTCATGCCATTTACACCGGCCGTCATGCCCATGCACCCCAATCCTTCCACGGGTACTTCCAACCCCTGACTTCCCAGGGCTACTCTGTTGATGGTGCTCATATTGTTTGTTGGTGGTTACGTTAACTGTTTGCGTACTTGACCTGACAAAGGTCTGGCCCCACCCCCGCCCCCGAGTTATACAAACTGCGGCTTCTGCAATACAAAACGTAGACTGCGGCGCGGTACTAGGCCAGTGGTTACCGCCACACCGCTACGGTATTGCCCCCGAATATTCCGCGGTTAATGGCGGGGGTGAAGATGTTGTAGGGAAACGTTGCGCCGGGGGCGCTGGCGTTCTGCAGCGTAGTCAGTTGCTCAGGGTTTAGGCGCACCTCCAGAGCAGCCAGGTGGTCGTGCAGCTGCTCTACTCGGCTGGCTCCTACAATGGGCGAAGTAATGCCCGGCTGGGCCAGCACCCACGCCAGCGCCACTTGGGCCAACGGACGCTCCGCCTGCTCTGCTACTGTGCGCAGCACCTCCAGCACGCGCCAGTTCCGCTCGGTAAATAGCGTGTCGCCGAAGGGGTTGGGGCCGCTAAGCCGACCTTCGCCGGTGGCTCCGTGCTTCGTGCGCTCGTACTTTCCAGCTAAAAAGCCAGCCGCCAATGGGCTCCAGGGCGTGATGCTTAGGCCACTGCTTAGTGCGGCAGGCACGTGCTCCTGCTCTATGTTGCGCTCCACCAGGGAGTAGGCCAGTTGCATAGCTATGGGGCCGGGCACAGCATGGGCTGCGGCGAGGGTTGCAGCCTTGGCGGTGTACCAGGCGGGCATATCGGAGAAGCCGAAGTAACGAATTTTGCCAGCACGCACTAGGTCGCCGAGGGTTTGCAGCACTTCCTCCACGGGCGTAACCATATCCCACACGTGCAGCCAGTACAGATCTACATAATCGGTTTGGAGGCGGCGCAGGGAGCCTTCTAGGGCCCGATAGATGTTTTTGCGGCCGTTGCCGCCCGCGTTGGGGTTTCCAGGCTGGGCATTAAACCCAAACTTGGTGGCCAGCACTACGTGGTCGCGTAGGTGCCGCTTGGCAATATATTCGCCCACTAGCTCCTCGCTTCGGCCACCGGCGTACACGTCGGCCGTGTCCAGGAAGTTGCCGCCTGCATCAACGTAAACGTCAAATAGCTGCTGCGACACGGCATCGGCAGAGCCCCAGCGTGGGGTACCAAAGGTCATGGTGCCCAGCGCAAGTGGGCTGACGATGAGGCCAGACTGGCCTAGGGTCCGATAAGAAGTGAGGTTCATAGAGGGTAAATATTGGAAACCACTTGGTGCTGGTACAGCAACCATCTGGTTCTCAAAGGTCAGCCCTCTACGGCACTGCTGAGCTATACAAATTGCAGCTTCCTCAACACAAAACGCAGGTTGCTCAGCCCGCGGTCCGCTAGAGTGAGCTGCTAGGCCACTCGCTCGGGCCCTCGCAATGCGGCCAACAAAAAAAGGTGGCCTACCAAGTTGGTAAGCCACCTTTTGTGTAAGAAGTAGAAAACGGCGTCTTACGAAGACTTCTTCTTCATCTTGATTTTGTTGTCGCTCACTTTGGCTTTCTGCTTGCCGTCTTTGGCATCCATCTCGGAGGCCGATACCGCCGCAGGAGCTACCGACGAAGCATCAGCCGAAGCCGAGTCTTTCACGTCGCCTACCAGCGAAACCATGGCGTTGCCACCCACGGAGTTCGACTCAATGGTCAGGACCTTGTTTTGCATGCCCATTTTACCGGAGCTGTTAAACTTGGCCGATATAGTGCCGGTTTTACCGGGCATCACGGGCTCTTTGGTCCAGTCGGGAGTGGTGCAGCCGCAGCTCACGCCAATGTTGGAAATTACCAGTGGCTGGGTGCCTACGTTCTTGAACTTGAAGGTGTGGTCAACCACGTCACCCTGCTTGATGGAGCCGAAGTCGTACTTCATTTCCTCAAACTGAATCTGCGGACCAGCTACTTTGGTCTGGACATTGGCTGGCTTCACGGCAGCCGTCTGTGCCTGCGCGGCGAAGCCCATCGTGGTGAGCGACAAGGCCAGCAAAAGTACTTTTTTCATAGTCGGAGGAGTTGCATGCGTTAAGTAAACAAAAATACGATTTTCGGCTGCCGAGGCAAGATGAGTGCCATATTTCTACCCGGCCCGTGAAGTTCTTATGAAGGTCTGCTTCCTCGCCTAACAGTTGCTACGGTTAGAAGTTCAGCCACCCTTTAGGTTTCTTACTTACACAAGCAGCACTTGGGCAGCCAGCAAAAAGGGCGGCCAGAATTTCTTCCGGCCGCCCTCTCCTGCGCTTACCCTTCTGACTATTTACCGAACTCTTTGGAGTACGGGAACTGCCGTGAGGCTTTGCGCATAATCGTCGTTACAATGGAATTGGTGTCGCTGCCGAGGCCACGCGAGAGGCTCTTGTCGTACTTCCACAGCAACTCACCCGATTTGCCGTCGTGAATATTGAGCGTGAGCTTGCCGGTATTGGTAGCGCCGCTGGCTCCTACCAGCATGGTCATGGCCACGGCCGCGCCTCCCGACATGGGCTGGGAGCTGGCAAACGTACCGGTCATTACCCCATCTACACCTAGCAGCGTAGCTAGTTGCTCCGGGGTGAGAGCGGCCATAGTAGCTGGCGTGAGATTGTTCTGCTTTAGCAGAGCATTGGTGCGAGCGGGGTCCTGAATATCAACGGTAAGGTCGTTTTCAGCCTTGCGCTTCAGGAAGTACGAGTGCAACGCGCTCTGCACGTCTAGGCCTTCATTTTCCTCCAGCCGGGCTACGCCTTCAGGGCCACCGCTCTTCGCTACGGCATTGGGGCGTAGATCGAGCTTCACGGCGAAGGGCAGCACGGCCAGCTTCTTGTGCGAAACAGCAAGCGTCTTAAAGTTCTCGTTCGTATAAATTTCACGGGTTTGTGCCGTTACAGCCAGCGGAGCTAGCAATGCGGCACAAAGCAGCAGCCGTACGGTAGATACACGGGTGAGCATAACAAAAAGGAGGTATAGGGAGTGAAACGTGAGAATATGGCAGCAAACTACACATTCAGCAATATTCTCGCAACCCTAATCATCCGTTTTACGTAACGACGCCTCCGCTAGGCCTGTGCAGTAAGCTAATTGCATTATTCAGCTGATTCGTCGCCGATGAGTTTGGGGTTGAAGTTGAGCAGAAACAGCTTTTCGGAGGAGCGCGTAACGGCCGTGTAGAGCCAGCGGGCAAACTCACTGTTCACCATGTCTTCTTTCAGGAAGCCATGATCTACGAACACAGCCTGCCACTGCCCACCCTGCGCCTTGTGGCACGTCAGGGCGTAGGCAAACTTTACTTGCAGCGCGTTGAGGAACGGGTCTTTTCGCAGGGCGGCCGTACGGTCCTTTTTGGTGGTGAGGTGAGCGTAGTCTTCGTTCACCGCATCGTACAAGGCCTTGTTCTGGTCTGCCGTTAGCGCCGGACTGTCGGTGTGTAGGGTGTCTAGGAGCAGCTTCACTTCAATATCGGGCTCGTCGGGATAGTCGACGAGGCGCACGCGGGCATCGGCGAAGCGGAAGCCAAACTCCTCGGTGCGCCGAATAATCTTGACTACCTGCACAAAGTCACCGTTGGCCAGAAAGCCGATTTCAGAGTCTTTCGGGAGCCAGTAATAATTGTTGCGCACCACCATCAGGTAGTCGCCCGACTCAATCTCATCTTCCGCCTCAAACAGCATCCGCCGGATGTACTGGTTGTACTGGTTGGCGTTTTTGTTGGAGCGGCAAATAATGGTGCTGTTCTCGTGCCCAAAGTTCTTGTAGGCCCACCGTAGGCCATCCTCCAGCTTATCGCCCTGCATAGCGAAGATGTCGGGGTAGCCTTTAGTGAAAAACTGAATATGGGGCTGCTCTTCGCGCAGCTCCTCGCGCAGCACCGTAGCGTTCATCAGAATCCCCGACTGCTCGGCCTGGCGCATAACCTGGCGCAACTCCACCGACAGCACATCGGCCCGGAAGCGTTGCTGAAGTAAGGCGGGGTCGAGGGCAGGGGAAAGTAACTGGCCTACGGGCGGCAACTGGGCCGTGTCGCCGATGAGCAGCAGGCGGTTAGTGGGCTTCTCAAACACGTAGTTCATCACATCGTCGAGCAAGCCATTCTGGCCAAAGGCTTTCTCATCAGAAATCATGGAAGCTTCGTCCACGATGAACAAGGTGTCTTGGGCGCGGTTGGGCTGGCGCTGGAACGTAAGGCCCTGGCTAGGCGTGCCGCTGGTTTGGCGGTATATTTTCTTGTGAATGGTGCTGGCCGCCACCCCTGAGTAGGTGCTCATCACCTTCGCTGCGCGGCCGGTGGGGGCCATCAGGGTGTATTTACGGCCCATTTGGTGGAGCCACTGCACCAGAGCACTTACTACGGTGGTTTTACCCGTACCGGCGTACCCGCGCAGTACGAAGGCCTTGCGGCCGGGCAGTTGGTCTTTCAGAAACACATCCAGCTGCTGAAATAGCAGGGCCTGGTCCTGAGTGGGTTCGTAAGGAAAGTAGTCGCGGACGGAGGGAGTTCTAACGGAAAGCATAACGGCGTATTCGGGAAGAACAAAGCTACGCCCCTTTCCGCTCCCTGCCGCCCCGCGATTTTAGGTAATGAGTTGCTTGCTGCACCTAGTAGCTTACACGGGCAGTTGCACCACAAACTCAGTATACTCTCCTTCTCGTGACTCAACGAGAAGTGTGCCGCCGTGGGCCTTCACAATATCATGACTGAGGGAGAGGCCTAGGCCAGTACCTTCCCCAATGGGCTTGGTGGTAAAGAAAGGCTTGAATACTTTTTGCTGCACCTCCGGCGTCATGCCGCCACCGTTGTCGCGCACCCGAATTTCTATGCTGCCGGGCTGCTGGCGGGTGCTTACGCTGATGGTGGGCACATAAGTTTCCGGCTCGGCCTGGCGGCGCTGCTCTACGGCATAGAAGGCATTAGTGCAGAGATTGAGGAGTACCCGGCCCATGTCCTGCGGCACCACACTCACCAGGGGCAAATCGGGGGCTAGCTCCATGGAAAGCCGCGCCTTAAACTGCGGCTGCTGGGCCTGCTGACTCTCGTAGGCCAGATGCAGGTTTTCAGTGGCTAGCTCGTTGAGGTCGGTGGCCACGCGCTGGCCGGTGCCCGCTCGCGAGTGGTCGAGCATGCCGCGGATGATGGAGGACGCCCGCATACCGTGTTGGCTGATTTCCTGCAAGTTTTGCTTCAGCCCCTGCAAGATTTCCTGTTCCAGTCCAGTGTCGGATACTTGGCCCTGTTGGTGCATGCCATCGACCATGGTGGTACTCACCTCGGCAAACTTCTTCATGAAATTCAAGGGGTTCTGGAGCTCATGCGCGATGCCCGCGGATAACTCGCCCACAAACGCCCATTTCTCCGACTGCACCAACTGGTTTTGGGCCTGCCGCAGCTGCGCCAAGGCCCGACGCTTAATCTGAAGCTGCCTGTAGGCTAATACCCCCAGCCCCGAAATCAAGACGATGGCCACCCCTGCCACAATTAGTAGCGTGTTGCGCTGTTGAATACGCACGGCCTGAACAGCCTGAGCTTGCCGCAAGTCAGCAATTTGTGCCAGGCGCGTCCGCTCCTGCCGTTCGCCCTCATATTGGGCCACATGATGCGCGCCCTGCCTGACATTCATCGTGTCGATCAGGTTGAGGTAGATGCGGGTGTAGACCTGCGCCTCTGCCGGTTGCCCCTGCTTATCGTACAACCGAATGAGCTGCTGCAGATACTGGGGGCGCAGCATATTATACTTAGCTACCGTAGCCTTTTGATAGGCCTGCTGCCACCTGATTTCAGCCTTATCGTAGTCGTGCTGCTGCTCATAGTAGCGGGCCCAGGTGTCATCGAGAGCAAACTCTCCTGGTCTTCCCGTGATGGGCATGCGCAGAGAATCGGCAATATGCTGCGCACGTTGGAGCAGTGGACGTGCCTGCTGGGGTTGTTTTAGCTGCAGCAGTACGCTGCTCTGCTGCACCAGGGCGTAGGCCGTGTACTCGGCTTTTGTGGCGGGGCTGTTCTTGGCAAACTCCAGGGCCTGATCGGCGAACTGCCCTGCTTTGGCGTAGTCTTGGTAGTGGACGTAGAGTCTACTAATGGCCAATAGAGTATAGAAACGCTGCAGGTCATTGATGTGATGTCGGTTTTCCAGCTCCACGGCTTGCTGCATGTAGGCCAGAGCCTTCTGATTATTTCCCCAGTCGGCGTAGGCTGAGCCCGCCACTATGAGCTCATTTGCCTGCAGCTTGTGGTCGAATTTGGCAAACAGGTCGGCGGCATGCAAGTAGCAGCTGATAGCCCGGTTATGGTCGCCCCGGTGACGGTACGACCCGCCTTGCACTAGGTAGCAGGCCGCCAGATTCTGGTAGTTCTTGTGGAGTTGGTATTCGTTTAATTTCTGATTGAAATAGGTGAGGCGCTGCTCCGACTGTTGCAATTGGTTGTAGAGGGGCGCCAAATCGATGAGTAGGCGGGGCACTGGGTGCTGGGCCTGATCAAACAGGGTCACGGCCCGGTGCATAGCCTCCATGGCCTGGCCTAGCTGCTGGCCTTCCAACCAGAGCACTAGGCCCGAGCGTAACTCTCGGTACGGAGCATCATCCAGCAGCTGCGCGCGTTGATTTGCCCGTAGCAGCTCATTCAGCAGCGGCACAGCATCCTGGCGGCGGCGGAGTTCAGTTAGCTCGGTAACATCAAGCAGGTGCACAAGCGTGCGGACGCGCGCTGTATCAGAAGTTTGCCGCCGGGCCGCCTGCTTAAGAGAATCGTAAGGAGCTGCCCAATACGCGTGTTGCGCCTGCACTAAGCTGGTAAGAAATAACAACAGGGCACCGAGTATCCATTTCATGGGCAATAGTATCAGCTAAAGCAGCGGGGAAACTGCTTGAGCCTGATGACAAGATAAGATAATCTGCTAGCTAGCGGCGGCCCCGCCGGGCTGCAATCCGCTCTATCGTTCAGTTTGCTATACTGAGGGCTTCGTAACAGCCATGGTAGCAGAAGCTTTGGCAATTAGCTGCTCATCACACCACACTTCTGCCTCGCAGAAATGCAGGCGGCGGCCAGCTTTCAGCACCCAGCCTACGGCCCGCAGCTTCTTACCTACGCCCGGATGCAGGTAACTGGTTTTCAACTCAACCGTAACAACCCCTAGGCCCTCGGGCACCAGTGTTACGGCCGCAAAGCCCGCGGCCAGGTCGGCCATGGTGGCCACTAGGCCACCGTGAGCAAAACCGCTGTGCTGCTGATGCTGTTGTTGGAGCAGTAGCTCGGCCTCTACCCGGCCGGACTCAATCACGGTAAGATCTGCCCCAATGAGGTGCATAAAGTGCTGGCGCGTCAGCCGGCGGCGGATTCGGCTCTCCAATGATTCGGGAGCAGAGGATAAATTCTGATTCATGAGCCCCAAAGATACGGCAGCGGTCCGCAGCAACGTTGACACTAGCCCGCACGCAATTCACGCGGAAAGTTGAAATTTGCCGTCTGCCCTGTTGCTCACCCGTTCTAGTTTCTACCCCCTACCTATTCTTCACAATGCCTGATCCAACCTCTTCCCTGCTCCCGGTGACTGATTTGTTACAGGCCTACACCGGCCAGGTGCGCGTGCGCATCTGTGGTTTGTTGGTACGCAACGGCGCGCTTCTGCTGGCCGCCCACCGCGGGATGTTGCCGGAAGATGCTTCGTTCTGGTCGCCGCCGGGTGGGGGTTGGCAGTTTGGGGAAAGCCTGCAGCACTGCCTGCAGCGGGAGTTTGCCGAGGAAACAGGCCTAGCCGTAACGGTGGGCCGCTTCCTGCACCTGCACGAGTTCCGAAGCCCCACTCTGCAGGCCTTGGAGCTTTTTTTTGAAGTGTTGCCCGTGGATGAACGTGCCGAGCCCCGCTTAGGTACCGACCCCGAGCACAACGCCGAGGATCAGCTGCTCACGGAGCTTCAGTTCGTGACTCCCCGCCAGCTAGGCCAGTTGCTGCCTACGCAGGTGCACCCCGTGCTGCGCGACATCATTAGCACCGACGACGTGTTCATTCCCCAGATTCGGTTTCAGCGTTGAGGCTCCAGACGCAAGCAGCTTGCTGGCCGAGAGGGAGTGGCCTAGCCTGGTAACGCCAGAGAGTTTGCGGCGGAGCTGGCGGCACTTGCGCCGCTGCTCTGTACCTTTAGCCCAACTTTTAGCTGTTTGCCCGTGTCTGCTGCCACTCTCGTTTCGCCCGCCGCGCCTATGCTCCACTCCGTTCCCGTTGCTCAGTATCGCCTGCGCGACGAAACTCTGGACCTCTCCAACCTGGCCGCATATAATCTGTACCTCACGGTAGGCGCAGCTGGTTTGCGCGTGGGCGTGGCCGACGTACGACGCAACAAGTTTGTGGTGTTGGAAGACTACCAAACCACCACCGACGCCCCCCTTGCCGCGCAGTTGCAGGCGCTGGTGGCCCAACACGATTTGCTAGGCCAGTCGGGCTGGAACAAGGTGCGCCTGGCAGTTCAGAACCGCTATTTCACCCTGCTGCCCGCCCCCTTGTTCCGGGCCGGCGACGAAGCGGCCTACCTGCGCCTGCATCATACCTTCGATCCGCAGCTGGAAACCGTGCACCACTATACCCATGCCAGCCTAGAGGTGGTGAGCCTTTTCGCTGCCGAAAAGGCCCTGACAGACTGGTTCAGGACTACGTACCCCGAGGGGCGCTTGCTGCACCAAACCAGTGCCCTGCTTGAAGGCGTGGTTCACCAGAGCGAGCAGTCGGGCCCGCGGCGCGTGTACGTGAGCATTGGCCACCAAGAGGCCACCCTGCTGGCCGTGCGCGACAAGCAGCCAGAGTTTTGCAATGTGTTCCCGTTCAGCACGCCCGAAGACCTGATTTACTACACCATTCTGGTGATGCAGGAGCTGCAGCTCAACCCCGACCAAGACTCAGTAGTAGTATGGGGCGACCTGATGCACGACTCCGAGCTGTTCACGATTCTGCGCAAATACATCCGCAACATCCGCTTCGGCAACCGCCCCTTCGACCTGGGCTACAGCTACCGCCTGAATGACGTGTTTGAGTACCGCTACTTCGAGCTCTACGCCTTACACCTCTGTGAGTAAGTGCCTTTGCGAAGTGCTGAAATTGTGAAGCCAGGTTTAACGTGCCAGAGCGCCGTCTAGGCCACTTCCCTCTTCACAAACTCTCCCCTTCGCTATTCGCAAATACGCCAATCACAACTTTACTCCCTACTGCATGTCTCGCATTGCGCTGTTTCCTGGCTCTTTCGACCCCTTCACCAATGGGCATCTGGATGTGGTGCGCCGGGGGGTAGCGCTGTTCGACCAGGTAATTATCTCGATTGGCAATAACAGCAGCAAACAGCGTTACCTGCCCGTCGAGCAGATGATAACCCTGATTGAGCAGGTATTTCAGGATGAGCCGCGGGTATCGGTCTGCTCTTACAAAGGCCTTACGGCCGACTTTGCCCGCGAAACCGGGGCCCGCTATCTGCTGCGGGGCCTCCGCAACACGACTGATTTCGAGTACGAAAACACCATTGCCCAGGCTAACCGCCACGTCAACCCCGATCTGGAAACGGTGTTTCTGATTACCTCACCCGCGCTGGCTGCCATCAGCAGCACCATCATCCGCGAGATTCACCGCTTCGGAGGGAATGTGGATGATTTTGTTCCGTTTCAGCTCCCGGCAGTTACAAGAGAGCAGTAGCCAAACGGCCCGCTTCTTGAACTAGAAGCGGGCCGTTTACTGGTTAGTTGCGGGCTACAACACGCAAGCCGGAGATATTAGCGGCACTATCTGACTGCGTGAAGGGCAGCACGATGTAACGGCTGGAAGTCAGGCTTAGGTTACCGCGCTGCAGTAGTTCTTCCTCGTTGGTGCCCACCAGCACGATGTCGCGCACTTTCCGGGTGCGGGCATGAAAGGCTACAATTATAGTCTGGCCGTTGCGCTCAAACGTGTTAATCCAGCCCTCACCATTGGTGAGTTTGAGTTCCGCCGGCGTAGGTTCCAGCCCTGGTTTGCTGGTGCTGGCTTCATGAGCAGGCCCGAGCACTTGACGTAGTTCATCAATGGATAGGCCTACGAGCTGAGTCACATCTACGGCAACGGGCTGGGTGGGCTTGGCGGGACGGGTGGCCGTAGCAGCCTTGGTTTCAACGGCCGATTGGGTGCCCATGCAGCTAGCAAGCCCTAGAAGTAAGCCCGGCAACAAGAATGCGTAGCGGTTCAGGCGCATAGGCTATCGGCGTTAGGTGCAGCTACTTACTTGGCTGGCTCCTTAGTAGCAGGAGTTTCGCCGGCCACATCGCTGAGGTAATGGCGCACCACCAGCTCAATGCTGGCGTAGGAGTCGTGGAGTACAGCCAGGGCTTGCTGGGGTGTCATCCAGCGTACTTCTTCAATGTACTCCTCAGCCTGGGGCTTCATCAGCGAGTCGTCGAGGCAGCGCATGATGTACCAGTTGGTTTTCTTCAGGATTTTGTTGCCGTTGTAAGCATAGGAGTGCCAGGTGCTGGGCAGCTTATCGGCCAGCTCCACCTGAATGTTGCACTCTTCTTCCACCTCGCGCAAAGCCCCAATGCCGGGGTCTTCCTCTTTCTTGAGCTTACCCTTGGGCAAGTCCCACTTTCCGAGGCGGTAAATCATCAGCACTAGGCCATCCTTCACCACGAGGCCACCAGCGGCCTTCACGATTTTGAACTGGTCTTTGAGGTGCAGAATCAGGCGCTTTTTCTTGCGGGCCAGCAGGGTCAGCGACTTCAGCTTTTTCAGCTTTTTCACCTCCATAAGCCGCAGCAGCCGGTCAATGAACACGTCCGTGACGTCGCGCACTAACACGTCGCCTACCAGGTCCTTGGAGATGAACTCGTCCTCGGGGCCCAGAATCAGGTCGTACTTATGCTTATATATTTTCTCGCTGTTCTTTTTAATAATCAGCGGGATATCGTTGATGAAGACGTTCATCGCGGGGTAATCAGGAGGGGCAAAAGAAAGTCCAGGCGGGTATGCTGCAAAACACAGCATAATTCCCCGAAAACGAAAACATCTTCCGGGTCGGGCAAGATACGGGATGTAAACCGTTGTGTTGTGCCACCCGCCTGCTTATGCAGCCAGTGAAGCACATATAGTTTACTACAGACTTAACCGGGCGGTTGTGCCCGGCCTATAACAACGTCATCCTGAGCAAAACACAAGATCTGTTACCGCCTAACCGAGAAGTTTTTACACCACTGGCCTAAACGAAAAAAGATCTGGGGTTACGCTCAGGATGAGGGTAAGATACAGAAATGATGGCAGCTACAACACCGACAACGGGTTGCGCGCCTGCCGAATCCGGAACTCAAACATGCGGGCGATATTGCCAGCCTTGTAGCAGGCTTCGTCGGCTTTGGGGCCAGCAAAGTTTTCGCGCACGGTGCTGGTAAACAGGGCTAGCCAGCGCTCAAAGTGGAGCAGCGCCACCGGCAAGCCTAGGTGTTTCGGGAACGGGCGCCCCCGGTAGCGCGTAGTGCCCAGCAGCACACTGCTCCAGAAATCGTACATGTTGGGCAGATGAGCCTCCCAGTGCACCTGCGCCACCGTGTTGAAGAGGGGACTCAGCAGCTCATCTGCATTTACTTTGTCATAAAAAGTATCCACCAGAAGCTTAATGTCGGCTTCGGTCTGGATATCAGAAAGGGCAGTTGGCTCAGACATGGGCTAAAAGTAAATCGGCGGCGCTAGGCCACTGTAGAAGATTTGGAATGGGCAGCCGGCACCGCCGGGGCGGTAGCCGCTTGAAACGCCTGGCTGCCCGTCACGAGCAGGGCCAGCAGCTTCACGGCATCAGCTACAATGTAAAGCACGTGCAGCTTGGAGGGCGGAGCTTCATGGCCGGCCAGCAGCATGGTGGTCCGTACATCGAGGGCCGGCAGCAGCCACAGCGTCTGGAGCAGTAGCACAAAGCCCAGCAGCCCTAGCCCCACCCACACCGCCACCGGCGCCCGCAGAATGCGCGCCGCGAGCAGACTACCCAGCAGCAGCACCAGCTCTACCCGGTTCAGGGCGTGAAACACGACCCGCCCGATGCCAGCGCCCAGCGGAATGGTAATGTGCGGGGCCGTGAACTTCAAGGGGGCTTCCATAAAAGAAATGGCTGCCACCATGCCCGCCCACAGAAACAGGGCCAGCACCAGTACCAACCACCAAACAGAACCGGATGTACGCATGAGCAAAAATTTGAGGGTGTTGCCTCACTCCCACTCCCGCAGCGGGGTAAGAGAGTGAGGCAATAGGCCTAGGCCACCTTTCAACAACGGCTCAAAGATGCAGGTTCGGAGGCAGGTCTTTCGCTGACTATTCTCACCCCCGCACCTGACATTCGTCATCCTGCCTGCCTTGGCTGCACCGGCGCGTGAAGCTGCCCGCCAAAATCAGCCTCTAGGCCACCAAGAACGCCGTAACTTCTCCAGTGTAGGTCAGGGTGAGCTGGTGCATGGCCCGGGTGCAGGCCACGTAGAGCATGCTTTTGTCGACTTCCGTTTTATAGGTACGCGCCGAGGCGAAGGGCACCACCACAACATCAAACTCCAGGCCTTTCGCTAAGTGGGCCGTGGTGATAATAATACCTTCCTTAAAGAGGGTAGACTCCGCCGTGAGCAGGTGCACATCGGGGGCTTGCAGGGCTTGGTGGGCGTAGGTAGCCTGGCGCTGGGTTTTGCAGATGATGCCCATCGAGTGGTTACCGGACGTGCGGAAGTCCGCTATCAGTTGCCGGATGGCGGCCAACTCCTCTTCATTGCTGGCGTAGTGCGTGACAGTAGGTTCCGGCCCGTGGCGCTCCAGCGGCATGATGTTCGGGTTGGGCGTGATGCGCTGGGCGAAGGCGGTAATTTCCAACGTCGAGCGGTAGCTGCGGTAGAGCTTCACCACGTCGGCCTGCGGGAACACCCGCTCAATGGTTTCGGCGGAAGAGGCGCTGTAGGGGTTCACCGTCTGGCTCACATCACCGAGGATGGTTTTGCGGCAGTGGAACAGGCGCGACAACACGGCGTACTGCACCGGGGTGTAGTCCTGCATCTCATCTACCAGCAGGTGCCGAACGTGCTCGTAGGCCGTAATGCCCTCCATGCGCACGCGCAGGTAAATCAGGGCAAACACGTCGGCGTACTCCAGGGGGCGGTTCGGGTCGAATTTGAACAGCTCGGGCCGACCTATCCAGCGGTAAAAGTCGCGGTAGAAGTCAAGCACGTTGCTGAAGCGGAACATGCGCGGAATGTTCTCCCCAATGGCCGCTTTCTCGCCGCCGGTAAGCTTGCGCTCCACCTTGTCACGCACGTAGGTCCGCACGTCGTTGGCTACCTGCCCGAAGCGCTTGAGCAGGGGCACGCGGTGGTAGGCCTTGAACTTCTGCTGGATAAAGGCCCCGGGCACTACCGTGCGGCCCACGCGCAGGTCAGCCACGCTGAAGTAGTTATTCTCAACGTAGAGTAGGTACTGGTTGAGTTTGCTCAGAAAGTCAAACGACGACTTAAACTGAATCCGCTCCACAAAGGCGGGGTCGGGGCGCTCCAGCAGCGTCGCTACCTGCTCGAAGAAAGTCTGGAAGGTGAAGCGGCTGTCGAGCAGGTCGGCAGCCAGCTCCTCCATGCCCAGCTCCGGAATGTGCTCCTCCCCTAGCTCGGGTAGCACGTTGGAAATGTAGTCGGCGAAGACCTTGTTGGGCGAGATGATGAGGATGTCCTTAGCCGCAATGGTGTCGCGGAAGCGGTAGAGCAAGAAGGCAATGCGGTGCAGAGCAATGGAAGTCTTGCCCGAGCCGGCTACGCCCTGAATCACCATCACTGAGGCGTCTTCGTTGCGAATCACGGCGTTCTGGTCGCGCTGAATCGTGGCCACGATGGTCTTCATCTTGTCGTCAGAAGACTTGGCCAACTCCCGCTGCAATACATCGTCGTGAATGTTCACGTCGCTGTCGAGCAGGAACTCCAGGCGCCCGTCGCGGATCTTGTATTGCCGCTTCAGCTCAATGCGCCCCTCCACCTCCCCCAAGGGCGTGGTGTAAGAGGCATCGCCCAGCTCGAAGTCGTAGAACAAGGAGGAAATAGGCGCGCGCCAGTCATAGATCAGGTTACGGCGCTGCTCATCCATAAACGAATGCACCCCGATGTAGACCGGCGCAGCTTCCTGGCCCTTGGCACCAAAATCTACGCGGCCAAAGTAAGGCGACTGCACCAGCTTAAGGATTCTCCGCTTGCGGGCCACGGCGCCCTCGCCGGTGTAGGCCATACGGTTGATGGACTGCTCGGCGGCCACCATATCAGCGTCATCCATCCCCGACTGATGCTCGTGGATGTAGCTTTTCTTTTCCCGGAGTTCGTTGGAAAACTGCCGCACGGCATCGTCTACGCGCCGGACGGCCAGCACCAGTTTCTCCTTCACCTCTTCCAGGTACTCACGTTCGGCTTGTTCGGTAGCGTTTATCACGGCGGCTCTCTCAGGGGAAATAAACCGCAAAGGTGCCAGCAAAATCTGGGTTGAGGAAATAGTCCTTATTCCGAGGCGAGAGTATAATTGGAAATATCTAGTGCGCTTTTCTGTGATTTCATACTTGAAGTTTGAACGACAGTTTTAGCCCTAATTTCATGATGGGTATTACGCTCTATTTTGATGACATGTATTTCCCATACGACACTTATTAGGTAGGCCAGCTGATAAGCGTGGCCGCTTAACTCTAGCTTGGAAGACGCCCTCGTATCGGGTGACGTTACTTGACGAGCAGCTCTGCCGGCGGACTTTTCCGGCCGTTGGGGGCGATGGTTACGGCCCGCACCATGAGTTGGCGCCCCTGAGGCACGGCAAAAGGCTTGGTATACAGCTCCGTGGTTTCATCAGGCAGCTTGCCGTCCAGGGTATACCTAATCTGGGCGCCCGGTACGAGGGAGCGTAGGGTAAATAGGGCCTTGCCGCCCTGCGATACCAGGCTGGCACTGTCTAAGCCTAGCGGCTCGGGCACTCGGTAATTAACCTTGTGGGCATCTAGGCGGGCAAAGTGCTGGCCCATGCGGGGCAGAAAGGCCGCGTAGCTTTTGCGGGCGGCAGGGGTCCAGGCCACCTCCGACACCGCCAGCAGCCGCGGGAAGAGCATGTACTCCACCTTCTGCGGGGTGGTGATGTATTCGGTCCACATGTTGGCCTGGGGCCCAAGAATGTGCTTCTGCTCGTCAGGGGTCAGCTCTTTGGGCAGGGGGTTGTAATTGTAGATTCGGTCTAGGGGTAGGTAGCCTCCAATCATGAGGGGCTCAAAGGGGCTGTGGGGTTGGGGGTTCTGGCCATAGTCGATGTACATGTTTGTGGTCGGGGTCATCACCACATCATGGCCGGCCCTGGCCGCTTCAATACCCCCCTTTTCACCGCGCCAGCTCATCACGGCCGCACTGGTTGGGATACCTCCTTCCAGAATTTCGTCCCAGCCGATCAGCTTTTTCCCCTTGTTGGCCAGAAATTTCTCAATGCGGCGATTAAACCAGCCCTGCACCTTTTCCACGTCCGTAATGCCCTCGCGCCGCATAATGTCCTGCACCGCCGCGCTTTCCTTCCACCGGGTCTTGGGGGCTTCATCACCGCCGATGTGGATGTAGGGTCCGGGAAACAAGGCGCTGACCTCGGTCAGCACGTCCTCAAAAAAGCGAAAGGTCGGCTCCGTAGGGCACACAATGTCCTCGTTCACGCCCCACATGGTCCAGGTTTCGTAGGGGCCGGGCTTGCAGGCCAGCTCGGGGTAAGCGGCCAGAATAGCCACTGAGTGGCCTGGCATTTCGATTTCCGGTACCACTGTAATGTAGCGCTGCTTAGCGTAGGCCACTACCTCCTTGATTTGCTCCTGGGTGTAGAAGCCCCCGTACGGAGTCGCGTCGTACTTGAAATCCTCGGGCTTTTTGAAGGTCTGCTGGGCACCAATCAGGGTTTCCTTGCGAAAGGCGCTGACCTGGGTTAGCTTGGGGTACTTCTTAATTTCAATGCGCCAACCCTGGTCGTCGGTCAGGTGCCAGTGGAAGGTGTTTAGTTTGTAGGCGGCAAGAAAATCGATGTAGCGCTTGATGAATTCCACCGGAAAAAAGTGGCGGCACACGTCCAGCATAGCCCCTCGCCAGCGGAAGGCCGGTTCGTCGGTTATGCGCACGTAGGACAGGCTGGTTGCCACCGGCCGGGCGGGCAGCAGCTGCAGCAGGGTTTGCGCGCCGTAGAACAGCCCCGCCCCACCCGCGGCCGTAATCCGCACGCCGCCCTTATCTACCACCAACTGATAGCCTTCCGGGTTGGGCGTCGCGGCCGTGAGCAGCTGAATTTGGGCGGCCGTACGGCTGCTGGTCAGCGTAACGGTTTTGCCCAGCGGGGCCAGTAGGCCCTGCAGCAGGGTTGCCACGTTGCGTTCCTCGGGGCTAACGGCGTAAATGCTAATTTTTTGGGGTAAAGAGTACGTGCCAGCCGAGGTTTTTACCTCCCGGGGCAACGGAATGAGGCCTAGCCGCTGGGCAGGTGCTTCGGCCTGCTGCGCCGAGGTGGGGTGGCCTATGAGAAGGAAAGCTGCGGAAACGAGTGCCAGACAGGAAGGAAGTGATATTCGAATGGGCATGCAGGATAGGGCTCTTAAGAGAGTGGGAACTGGCTCAAGTAAGTAAACAACTAAAGAACGACCCGCGGCGCGGGTCGTTCTTATTCCTAGTGGCGGCTAATATTAGTGAGTAGCCCCTTCAATGACTGCTTACTTATCCCACCACACACGGCCCGTTAGGTTGTCGCCGCCGGGCACGGCGCCGCTGGCAGCCCGATAGTTATCGGGGTTGGTGGTAATTTCCGAGGTCGGGTACGGGAAGCGGCGGGGAATCTGGCCGTTGGTAGCGTTGTTGGGGTACACCACCGGCGTCAGCGCCGGGAAGCCCGTGCGGCGCCAATTCGACCAGGACTCATAGAAGTCGAGCATTGTGTTGGTCAGCACCCAGTACTGGGTGCTGATCTGCTCCAGCCCTCGGCCGGCAGTATAAGGGTTGGCCGTGAGGTAGGCGGTGGCTTCGGCGGGCGTTACGGTCAGGGCCGGGTCGTATTGGCTGAGGTAGGTCATGGCCGCCGTTACCCCGTTGGTGTAGTGCTGGGCGGCGTTGCCTAGACCCCAGCGCTGGGCGGCCTCGGCCAGCAGCAATTCGGTCTCGGCGTAGGTCATCACGAAGGTGGGGCCGTTGCGCTTAATCATGCCGGGGCTGGGAGAAGAATAGTCCGGGAAGGACGTATAGCCTGGGGCCGTGGAAACGTCGTAGGCTGCCCGCCCGCTTAGGTCGCGGCCATTGGGCAGGCCCTTCTGTGCGGCGGCCGTTGAGATGGGCGCCGCGTTCTGGGTTTTGCTCGTGGGTGTGAGGTAGAGCTGGGTCACGGCTATTTTCGACAGGCGCGGGTCATTGCTGGCTTTGAGGTTGTCGATAAAGGTCTTGGACCACTTCACGTAGTAGTGCTCCTGGCCCCCGTCGCCGAGCAGCACCTGGCTATTGCGGTTCTGGGTGGCGCGGCCCCCGGCCACGTCGTGGGGCACCAAAGCATTATCGGCGTTGCTCTGCAGGGTTTTGCCCTGCACCTGGGTGGCGTAGGTGCGGGCGGTGGCCTCGTTCACCTTAGTCAGGCGCATGGCCAGGCGCAGCAGGATAGAGTTGCCCAGGCGCTGCCACTGTGCAATATTACCCTTGTAGAACACGTCGCCCGCCGGTGCGTCGGCGGCCGGGTCCAGGGCGGCAGTGGCCTCACTCGCTTCCTTCAGTAGGTCCGCGTAAATGGCCTCCTGCTTGTCGTACTGGGGCGTGATGATGTTCTGATAGTAGCCCTGACCAGCCTGGGAGTAAGGCACGTCGCCGTAGAGGTCGGTCAGGCGCTGCATTACCAGCACGCGCATGAGGCGGGCAATCTGGTGCAGGTTCTTGTAGGAGTCCTTGCCCCTGGTAGATTCCACCAGGTCGGTCACGGGCTTTACCTGCTCGCTGTAGCTTCTTTCCCAGTAGGCAGCCGTGTAGCCCTCATTCAGCAGGTACTTGTCGCCGCCCCAGTAGCTGATGACGGTGGCCATACCCTGCATCATGGTAGCGCAGTAAATCAGGTTCCCGCGCCAGGTTTCAAAGGCAAAGTCCGTGCTGCCCGTGTACGTGAGCTGCGTTTGGGTCAGCACGTAGTTGGGGTTGAACGTGGCCTGGCTGTACGTGGTCGGGTTGGTGTTGATTTCGTCGAAGTTATCGGTGCAGCCGCCGGCCAGCAGCAGGGCCCCCACCAGTGCGGTAGCTTTCGGTAGTATCGGTTTCATAAAGCTGTATAGTTGAGTGGATGGGGACAGGCCTAGAACTTCGCGCTCAGGTTGAGACCGTAGGTGCGGAAGGGCGGCACGCCGCCCAGCTCCAGGCCCTGCGAGAAGGCGTTGTAGCTGCCCTCGGGGTCGATGTTATCGGCCAGGCGCCGGATAAAGAACAGGTTACGGGCCACTACACTCAGGTTGAGCCGTTGCAGCTTCCCTCCTAGCAGCGTGCTGCCAAAGTTGTAGCCCAACGTCACCTGCCGCAGCTTAATAAAGCCAGCGTCCTGCACAAACTGGCTCGAGACGTTGTTGGCCAGGGTGCCGTAGTAAGTGGCCGCATCTAGGTTGCTGGGGCCAAAGGTGCCCTCCCGGTTTACCAGGGTCTGCTTGTGCAGGCCGAAGATGGTGCCATAGTAATCGGTGGCCGAGAAGATTTTGGCCCCGAACTTCCCGTCGATGAGTACGCCCAGACTCAGGCCCTTGTAGGTAAAGTCGTTGCTCCAGCCCCCGGTCCAGGGGTGGAAGGCGGTGCCGAACGAGGTGAGGTTGCCGCGGGCCGGCACGCCGTTGGTCGTCAGCACCACGTTGCCCTCCCCGTCGCGCTGGTAGTCGTAGGCCAGTATCTGCCCAAACGGCTTGCCCACCAACTGGCCTACGAAACCCACGCCCGAGCGGGAAGTAGCGTACACCGACTGCTCCTGCCCGGCCGCCAAAGACAGCACTGTGCTCTTGTTGTAGGCCGCGTTAAAGGAGGAAGACCATGTGAAGTTGTCGGTGCGCACCGGCGTTACGGTCAGCAGCATTTCCACGCCCTTGTTTTCCAGCTCGCCTTGGTTGAGCACGGCGCCTGAGTACCCCGAGGTTATAGAAGTCGGCGTGTTCACAATTTCCTTCGAAGATCTTTTCTTGTAGAAGGTTAAGTCCAGCCGAACCCGGTTGTCTACCATGGCCAGCTCGGTGCCGACCTCTACTTCCGTGGCCTGAGAAGCCACTAGGCGGCTGTTGGGGATATTGGGGTCCGAGGGGCCGCCGTAGGGAAAGCCCGCCAGCGGAGTCGAGGATAGAGAATAGTTCAGCTGGGTACGGTAGGGGTCGGTGGCCTGGCCTACCCGCGAGTAGCCCGCCCGCACCTTGCCGAAGGACAGAAAGCTGGGCTTCCAGAGCTCCGTAAATACGAAGGAGCCGCTCACGCCCGGGTAGGTGGTGCTCAGATCGTTGTCGAGGCCCGGGGTGGCCAGGGTGGAAAACCAGTCACGCCGCAACGTGGCGGTCAGGAACAGCAGCTCCCGGAAGGATAGGTCAAGAGACCCGTACACAGAATGCACCTCCAAGTCGCTGTACAGGGGCGCCACGGTGCGGGTGCGGGTGTTGCCCAGGGCGTTGATGCCGAACACGGCAAAGTCGTCGCCGGAGTTGCGGAAGCCCTCCAGCTTGGTGCGGCGGTAGCTGGCGCCCAGGTTAGGCGTGAAGCTGAAATCCTCCCCCACTGTAAAGGCCTTGCCCGCCAGCACATCGGCATTCAGGTCGGTGAACTGAGACGTTATTTCCGTGATGCTGCCGGTGGGCCGGTAGGCCGTGCCCGAGGGCGTCACGTTCGTGATGCGGTCTGTGTAGGCGTCGCGCCCCGCCCGGCCCTGCAGAAACAGCCCGTTGTCGAGGGTGTAGCGCGCCGACACGGACGAAATCAGCCGCTCCCGCCGGGTGTCGTTCACGAACTGGGAGGCCGCAAAGTAAGGGTTTGTATTAAAGGGGTTACCCGTGTTGAAGGTCAGCTCATTATTGTCGGCCCCGGTGCCGTTGCCGTTCGGCCCCTTCAAGGTGCGCACGTCCAGGCTGGTGGGCAGGAAGGCCACGTTGAAGTTGGCGTTGCCAGCCCCATCCGCCAGGATGGGCCGGTTTTTGGCCTGTTCCAGAATGTAGTTAGCCCGGGCGTCCAGGGTCAGGCGCTTGAACGGGTCAAACGTGCCCACAAAGTTGAACGTCTGCCGGTCGAGGCGGGAGTTGGGCACCACCGATTTATTGTCGAGGTTGCTGGCCGACAGGCGCACGGAGCCGCCCGTGAAGCTTTTGTTAAAGGCCACCGTGTTGGTGAAGCTGCTGCCCGTGCGGTAGAAGTTGGCCAGGTTGTTTTTCTGGGCCACGTAGGGCCGGGTGGTACCATCAAACTGCACCACCTGGGAACCGTCGAGGCGGGCGCCCCAGCTGGAGTTACCTGCCTGCGCGGCAATGACGGCCGTGGTGGGCTTCAGGTTGTTGGCGCCCTGCCCGTATTCGTACTGCCAGTCGGTGAGGTTGAACACCTGCTGCGCCACGTAGTTGCTATTGAATTCCAGCCCGTCGTTGCCCTTGGCGCTCTTGGTGGTAATCAGGATAACGCCGGCCTTGGCCCGGTAACCGTACAGGGCAGAGGCGGCCGCCCCCTTCAGCACAGAAATGCTCTCGATGTCGTCGGGGTTGAGGTTGGAAATGGGGTCCCCGAAGTCGGGCGCGTTGTCGTACTGGCCACCGCTGTTGCCGATGGTGGCGCCCGCACCGCCGCTGGGCTGGCTTTCTACCGGCACCCCGTTGATGACGTACAGCGGCTGGTTTGTCTGGTTCAGGCTGGAGGCGCCCCGGATAATCACGTTGCTGGAGGAGCCTGGCCCGCCCGAAGTAGAGTTAACGTTCAGGCCGGCTACTTTGCCCACCAGGGAGTTGGCCACGTTCGTTTCCCGCGCCTGGGTGAGCGACTCCCCCTGGATTTCCGTCACGGAGTAGCCCAGGGCTTTGCGCTCACGCGCCACGCCTAAGGCCGTAACAACCACTTCGTTCAGCGCTTGAGAGCCCTCGCTCAAGGTCACGTTGATGACGCGCTGGCCGGCCACGTTAATAGTCTGCGAGTCGAAGCCCACGGAGGAAAAGACCAGCGTGGCCGACTCCGGCGCCTCTAGCGAAAACCGGCCCTCCGCGTCGGTGCTGGTGCCCTGCTGGGCCCCGCGCACGAGCACCGTCACGCCGGGCAGGCCCTGCCCTTTGCCATCGGTCACCCGCCCGGTAACGGGCGAGGTTTGGGCGTGGGCCCAGCTGGCCGCGCCGAGGATCGCCAAAAAAGTAAGCCTGGTAAATCTTTTCATAAACGTCGAGTGAGATGTTTGGTGAGAAAAGCAGGAAGGCAACAACCACTGAGTCAGTGGCTATCCGGAGAAAGCCTTTATAGGCATTTCCCTAGGATGGCTAGGCCAGGCAGGGCAGCCCACCTAGCTATCGGGGCTAGCGCGGCGGGGTCGGGGCGCGGGCAGGCGTGTTTTTTTCTTTGCTAATAGCTTTAAGCAGCGAGTTAGGGCCCACTGCGTCCTGGGTTATTTCCCAGATCATGATTCCACTGGCTTGGCTGGTGGCCAGGGCTACTTTGCGCGCAATGGTGAGCCGACCGTTATAGCCTACGCCATTGTGCAGGTCGGCCTTGGGGCTGGCCCCGCGAGCGAGTAGGGCGCTGTAGGCCACCCCACCGGGCTGGCCGTAAAAGGGCACTCCCAGCACGGCCTTGCTGGCCGGCAGGCCTAGGTTTTTCCAGTATGCCAGGGTTTGCTCGGCGGCCGCGTAGGTGGCGTGGGCCGGTGCGGGGTCGTCGTAGGCCATAATGTTGAGAAAATCCACCGCTTCAAATACGCTGGGCTGAATACCCGCCCCCGCCCATGTGCCACCGGCTACGGCGGCCGTCAGCAGCTTACCCTGGGGGTGAAGCCGCGCAGCCAGCCGTTGCATTAGCCGGGCATAGCCAGCCGCAGTCTGGGCATCCGGGTGCTCCCAATCCATGTCCACCCCATCCAGTTGGTAGGTGGCTACTAACTCAACGAGCGCGGTGGCCAAGGCTTCAGTGTAGGCCTCGCTGCTCCCAATAGCATCGAAGGCGCTGTGGTCGCCATCGTGCCACCCTCCCACCGAGATTAGCACGCGCACGCCCTGGGCATGGGCGGCCGCAACCAGCTGCTGCAGCTTCTGTGGGTTGCGCAAGGGATCTAAGCCTCCGGTGGGGGTTGGCTGCACGAAGGCGTAGTTCACGTGAGTGAGCTGGCGCAGTTGGGCGGACTGAATTTCTCCGCGCCAGGAGGGCACGTAACCAACCACCCGAAACTGGGCTACTGCCGCTGTCGCCCCCCACAATAACAAGACTACTAGCCAACATAGGGAACAGGTTATTCTCATAGGCTTGCCGTTTGCTTACCGAAAAAGATACTACTTGATGCCCTGCGGGGGCACCCAGGCCGCCAGCGCGGGGCATTCCGGGTTCTATAGCCGGGGCTAGAACCGGTAGCGCACGAAAGCCTCCAGGGCTTCGTACTCGGTCAGGCCTAGCTGGTCGTAGAGCCGGGCTGTGGCGTGGTTGCGGTCCTCGGAGCGCTGCCAGAACTCGCGCTTGTCGTTGCCCGGAAATACCGCGCTGTCCTTCTGCGACTGGTGCTTGAAGATGGCCTTGCGCTTGCGCAGCAGCTCCTCGGGGCTGATAGGCACGGCCATTTCGATTTCGTCAATGTCCCACTCCTGCCAGGCGCCCCGGTACAGCCACAGGTAGCAGTCCTCCACCCAGGCCTCCTGCCCCTTCAGCCGGGCCAGCGCCTCAAATATGGCATCCAAACACACTCTGTGGGTGCCGTGCGGGTCGCGCAGGTCGCCGGCCGCGAAAATCTGGTGGGGCTGGATTGCCTGCAGCACGTCCATAACAGCCTGAATATCGGCCTCTCCCAACGGGTGCTTCTTTACCTGGCCCGTTTCGTAGAAGGGCATATTCAGGAAGTGCACGTTCGTCTCCTTCACCCCGCAGAAACGGCAGGCCGCCTCCGCCTCACCCTTGCGAATCAGGGCCTTGATGTCGCGCACCAGGGGGCTGTCCTCCTCTCCTAGCTTCTTGCGGCCCAAAAACTCCACTACCTGCTCCTGCTCCTGCTCCATCTGGCCGGGGCTGAGGCCCCGCTTACGGGCAAAATCCAGGGCGAAGTCGGCAAAACGCCGCGCATCGTCATCAAACACGGCTAGGTTGCCGGAGGTCTGGTAGGCCACGTGCACGTCGTGGCCCTGGTCGACCAGCCGCAGCAGGGTGCCGCCCATGGAAATCACGTCGTCATCGGGGTGGGGGCTGAAGATCAGGGACCTTTTCCGCGCGGGCAGCGCCCGCTCCGGCCGCTGGTGGTCGTTGGAGTTGGGCTTGCCCCCCGGCCAGCCCGTAATGGTGTGCTGCAGCAGGTTGAACACCCGAATGTTGAGGTGGTAGGCGCTGCCGGCTTCCACCAGCAGGTCGCTGAGGCTGCCGTCCCGGTAGTCCTCGTCGGTGAGCTTCAGAATGGGCTTGTGCAGCTTCAGGCTCAGCCAGATTACCGCCCGCCGGATCAGGCTCTCGTTCCAGGCGCAGAGGCCTACCAGCCAGGGTGCCTTAAGGCGGGTCAGCTCCTGCGCGGCCCACTGATCCACCACCACCTGCACCTGGGGGTGTTGCTGCAGAAAGGACGCCGGCACTTCGTCCGACACGGGGCCCTCCACCATCCGCTGCAGAATCTTGGCCTTGCCCTCGCCCCAGGCCAGCAAAATGATCCGGCGGGCTTTCATGATGGTGCCAACGCCCATGGTCAGCGCCCGCAGGGGCACAAACTCCTCCTTAATAAAGTCCTTGGCCGCATCCATGATCGTGAGGGCATCCAGCTTTACTAGCCGGGTGGCGGATGTGAGGCCGGACCCGGGCTCGTTGAAGCCAATGTGCCCGGTGCGCCCGATGCCGAGCAGCTGCAGGTCGAGCCCGCCCGCCTGCTCAATCAACTGCTCGTAGTGCTGGCAGTAGGCCTTTACCTGCTCAATGGGTAGTGTGCCGTCGGGAATGTGGATGTTTTCCCGCGCGATGTCCACGTGGTCGAAGAGCTGTTCGTGCATGAAGTAGACGTAGCTCTGCAGCTCATCCGGCCGCATGGGGTAGTACTCGTCGAGGTTGAAGGTAACTACATTGCGAAAGCTTAGGCCTTCTTCCCGGTGCAGGCGGATCAGCTCCTGGTACACGCCAATCGGCGAGGAGCCAGTGGCCAGCCCCAGCACGGCTTTTTCTCCTTGGGCCTGCTTGCGTCGGATCAGGTCGGCTAGCTCGTGGGCGACGTGGACCGCGCCCTGCCGCGCCTCCTCGAAAATTGTGACGGGTAGTTTCTCGTAGGTGGTTTCGGGGTAGCTAAGTACTTCCATAATACGCTAGGTAAATGAACAAGTGAAGCCGTATGCGCGCGGCCGACTAACGACCTCCAACCTGGTAATCCCCCCACTCTCTGCACCTAATGGCAGCCATAGCCACCACCTAGTGGGTCCCGATAATCAACTGTATGCGTACTGCCGGCTACTATATTTTCCGGCCCACGGCCGGCACGCGTAATAGAACTTTTCAAGCACTAGCTTGCTAATTGTCTTAAATATAGATATATACTATATACAACACAATGTTTGAAAAAGAAAAAATGTGTGCGCACACGCAAATCCTACTTGCTTGAGTGTGCGCGCACGCAGAAGTACTATTAGCAGGTACCATTCCTTTCCGTATATTGATACAAAGTATAATAAAGCTTAGATGCTATCAATAATTAGCTGGCCCATGCCCTAGGCACAACGAGCTAGCCTAGGCCACTGGCTCGCTTTCAGCTAAATCAGCAGCCACTACACCGGCGCTATCCAATTAAAAATGCCGACTAGGCCACCTGTGCCCGCTAGCCCGGTGATTTGGTCATTTCCTCTCCCTGGTTTTCACAGATGCGCTCCGAACACTTATGGGAACGACTGCCATACGTATCAAGGATATTGCCGCCAAAGCCAACGTCTCGGTTGGCACCGTCGACCGCGTGCTGCACAACCGGGGCCGGGTGTCAGAGCCGGTGCGTCAGCGGGTACTGCAGATGATGCAGGAACTGGCCTACGAGCCGAACCTGCTGGCCCGGACGCTCGGGACTAACAGCACACACCGCGTGGCTGTTCTGCAGCCGGATCATACGCTGGACCCCTATTGGCAGGCTCCATGGGAGGGTATTGAGCAAGCCGCCCGCGAGCTGAAACCCTACGGCGTATCGCTCACCCGCTACCCCTACGACTTACACCAGGTTGACTCTTTTCTGGAGCAGGCCAACCGCGCTACCCTTTCCGAACCCGATGGCATCCTAGTGGCACCCCTTTTCTACCAGGAGTCACTGGCCTTGTTTACGCGCTGGCAGCAGCAACACATTCCTTACGTATTGTTTAACACCTATATCGAGGAGGCCTCCCCCCTGAGCTATGTCGGACAAGACTCTTACCAAAGCGGCTTGTTGGCCGGCAAGCTAGTGCAGTTCGCTCAGCCCGCCGGTGCAACATTTCTGATCGTGCACATTGCCGAAGACATTGCCAACTCGCGCCACATTACCCAGAAGGAAAAAGGCTTTCGGGAATACTTTGCCCAGTTAGCCCATAATTCGCGCCCTTCTGAACTCAGGGAGCAGCCTTACACTATCCGCTGCTTGGAGCTGCCCCCGCCTACCGACCCCGCCTTCGCCCGGCGGCTAACCCAGTTGCTGGATGAGGAAGGAACCCAGCTGCGGGGAATGTTCGTGAGCACTTCAAAGGCCTACGAGGTTGCACCCTATCTCCAGGCCTATCAGCGGGAAGAAATTCGGCTAGTAGGCTACGACCTGCTTGAGCAAAATATTCATTTCCTGCGGGAAGGCGTGATTCACTTTCTGATCAATCAAAACCCTAAGCAGCAGGGTTACCGCGGGGTTTTCACCCTGGCGGACCAGTTGATTTTCAAGAAGCAGGTTTCCCCCCTGTCCTACCTGCCGCTCGACATCATCACTCAGGAAAACCTGCAGTACTACCTCGATAAGTAGCCGTTGGGCCGGCAAATGCTGCAGAAATTCCGCCTGGCCAGGCGCACGGGATTATCTTGCTTGGAACTCACCCTGGCGTGCCCACCTGACCTGCTAGTGGGTGGTCTAGCAATGTTCGGGCTGCATGCTGTTAAGCCAGTACCTGCAGTGAAAGCAAGAACAAGAGTTCCTGCCAGGCGACGAAGCCCCCGTGCGGTACAGTTGCCTAAACAACGAGGAGCGGGCGCCTAAATCAGGAGTGGCACCATAGGCGGATTTATAGGTATAATAACGGCCAACAAATGCATAAGCGCCCACAGTAGCATGCGATGTATACATTTTATAAGAGACTATCACCATGAAAAATAGGTTGACGCAGTGTCCTACTTCAAAAGATTGTGACAGATCGTGAACATGATTTACAGAATTGCTCCCGTACACCTGTGCATTAAAATAGAAAATAAACAATCGACATATATAATACTACAACGTCTTGACAAGTAATTACTTCTTTCTGTTAAAAACTGTCGTACGGAGAGACACAGCCTAGGCCTTTATAAAAACCGCTTTGCGACGGACATATCCTCGCTCTTTTCTGATATCAATCAGGCCTAGCGCCTGACATTTGTCATCCTGCGGGGCAGGCGTGCGCCGGACCTTTGGGCTGTTCAGCTGCTCCTGCCTGCGCGTGCCTACACTGCTTGCTCCCGAACCACTTACCCGCAGCACCTGCGCCCACTGCGGCGACGAGTGCGCGGATGATGCGCTGATCTCTCACGGCCAAAGCTTTTGCTGCGCCGGCTGCCGGACGGTGTATGAGTTGCTGGCCGAAAACAACCTCTGCTCCTACTATAGCGTGAGCGAGCCGCAGCCCGGCCAGAAAATTCCGGCCATGGAGCTACCCGGTCGCTTCGATTACCTTGATTCCGACATCGTGCAGACCCAGCTCCTAGCCTTTCGGAGCGATACGCGCGCGCGCCTCACACTTCAAATTCCGCAGATGCACTGTGCTTCTTGCATCTGGCTGCTGGAGCGTCTATACCAGCTCAACCCCGGCGTGCAAGAGTCGCAGGTAAACTTTCTGCGCAAGGAAATAGCCATCAGCTACCACCCCGGCCAAACCACGCTGAAAGACGTGGTGAAACTGCTGGCGGCCTTGGGCTACGAGCCCCAGATTACCTTGGCCGAACTCGGCCCCGCGCAGGCCGGCCCCGACCGGACCATCTACTACCGGCTAGGCCTAGCGGCGTTCTGCTTCGGCAACGTCATGTTGCTAGCCTTCCCCGATTACTTTTCTTTCACGGAGGAGCTAGCCACCAACTTCGGTCAGTTCTTCGGCTACCTGAGCCTAGTGCTTGCCTTGCCGGTACTGGCCTACAGCGCGCGTGGCTTCTATGAGTCGGCGTGGCAAGGGCTGCGGCACCGCTACATCAACCTCGATTTTCCCATCAGTCTAGGCCTGTCGGCGCTGTTCCTGACCAGCGTGCACGACATCATTACCCGCAACGGCCCCGGCTACCTCGACTCGTTTACGGGGCTGGTGTTCTTCATGCTGATCGGTAAGTGGGCCCAGCAGCACACCTACGATGCCCTACGCTTCGACCGTGACTTTACTTCCTACTTCCCGGTGGCCGTGACGGTGCTCAGCCCGGAAAGCGAGCGGACCATCTCGGTGAAGGAGTTGCGCGTAGGCCAGCGGATTCGGGTGCGCCACCAGGAAGTAGTGCCCGCCGATGCGGTTCTGATGCAGGGCGCCGGCCAAATAGACTACAGCTTTGTGTTGGGGGAGAGTGAGCCGGTGGCGAAGGTGGCGGGCGAGCTGGTGTATGCCGGCGGCCGGCAAGTGGGCGAAAGCGTGGAGCTGGAAGTAGTGCGCGAAGTCTCGCAGGGCTACCTCACCCAGCTCTGGAACAACCCCGTTTTCCAGAAAGCCGAAAAGCAAACCCTGGAAACCTATGCCAACAAGGTAGGCCGCTACTTCGTGGCTCTGACGCTGGTGCTGGCCACCGGGGCCGTGCTATACTGGTACCCCCGCGACCCGCAGATGGCGCTACGGGCTTTCACCTCGGTATTGGTTATTGCCTGCCCGTGTGCGCTTTCCCTGGCCACGCCTTTTGCGCTGGGAGCCGCGCTACGGGTATTTGGTCGGCGCAACTTCTACCTCAAAAACTCGGTGGTGGCGGAAACGCTGGCCCGCGCGAATACTATTGTGTTCGACAAAACGGGCACTCTCACGGAGGTTTCCAGGTCACAGGCAGAATATTACGGCACGCCGCTCACCACCCAGCAGCAGGCCTTAATTGCGGCCGTAGCCGGCCACTCCACGCACCCGCTAAGTCAGCGCATAGCCTAAACTCTAGGCCACCCGGCCCGGCTATTAGCGGAGTTCCGGGAGGTGCCTGGGCAAGGCGTGTGTGGGGTGCTGAACAATGTGCGAGTGAAGCTTAGCTCCGCGGCCTTTGTGGGGGCCAACCCTGCTTCCACGGTTTCGGCGGCAGTTTGCCCCGGGGCATCTCGAGTGTACGTGGCCCTCAATGAGCATCCTATGGGGTGCTACGTTCTGCTCAACGCTTACCGCCCCGAGCTGCCGCAAGTGCTGCAAGAACTCTCTCAACCCTACAACTTGGTGGTACTCTCCGGCGACAACGACGCTGAGCAGGGTCGTCTGCGGCAGCTGTTCGGACCCAAGGCAGAGCTCCGGTTCTTTCAGTCGCCGCAAAGCAAACTAGAATACGTATCGGAGCTGCAGCGCCAAGGCCGCCACGTGGTCATGCTCGGCGACGGCCTCAACGATGCCGGTGCCCTCCGCCAAGCCGATGTGGGCATTGCCCTGACCGATAAAATCACCCACTTCTTCCCCGCCTGCGACGCCATCCTGGATGCGCGCAGCTTCGGGCAGTTGGGCACCTTCCTGCAATTCTCGCGCAACTGCATGCACATTGTGCTGGCCACGTTCGGCCTGTCATTTCTTTATAATGGCATTGGCCTCATGCTGGCCGTGCAGGGTCGCTTTACGCCCATCGTGTCGGCCATTCTGATGCCCATCAGCTCGCTCAGCGTGATTTTATTCGCAACGCTGCTGGTGAAGCTGGCGGCCCGCCGCTGGAAGCTGTAAGTGGCCTAGAGCCGGTAGCAGGTTGCGCTTCCACTGCTGCTAGGTCAGTCTTTCTCACTCGTTCTTGTCTTACTCCCATGACTATTATATTTCTGCTCATCGGCATTAGCCTTACCGTGGCCGTGGCTTTCCTAAGCGCCTTCTTATGGCTGTGCGTTCCGGGCAATACGGCGATACATACACGCCTTCGGTGCGGGTGCTATTTGAGGAAGAAAGCACTGGTCCGCTTCCTCCCCAGTAGCGCCGCTAGAACGCAGCTCCCCTCCTTAAGTAAGGAGGGGTTGGGGTGGTTGAAATGAACTAAAACAACAAACACGAGCGTCATGTCAAGCTTGTCGAGACATCTCGCGCGCTGATGTTGCCAAAGTAACTTAACTAAATGGCACGTCATCCTGACGCAGGAAGAATCTTCTCACGTCAAAACGATACGCTAGCCAGTCATTTACATGGGGTAAAATTCCTGCGTCAGGATGGTGCTAACGATGGTCAACCACCCCCAACCCCTCCTCATCTGAGGAGGGGAGTGCCAGGCCAATACTAGTTTCCCTACTTCCTGCAAAGCGGGCAGCGTGTACCTTTAGGCCCAATCAGGTCTGAAAGCACACGCTGCCCGCTTTTGATGCGTATAGTCCTTTTTACAGTCTCCACTTCCTGCCCTCATGAAGAAAATCGGCCTTCTCTCCGACACGCATAGCTACCTTGATGACCGCATCCTGCACCACCTCCAAGGCTGCGACGAAATCTGGCATGCCGGTGACTTCGGCACAGCGGCAGTGGCGGAAGAGCTGGCCACGGTGGCTCCGCTGCGGGGCGTCTACGGCAACATCGACGGCCGCGATGTGCGCCTTACGCAGCCACTAGTACAGCATTTTGAGGTAGAAGGCTTGTGGGTGCTCATGACCCACATTGGCGGCTACCCCGGCCATTATAGCCCTGCCGGCCGCGCGCTGGTGCAGGAGCATCGCCCCGGTTTATTCATCAGTGGCCACTCCCACATCCTCAAAGTAATGCCCGACCCACACCTAGGCCTTTTGCACCTCAACCCCGGCGCTGCAGGCCGTCACGGCTTCCATAAAGTGCGGACTATGTTGCGGTTTGAGGTGGCCGATGGCAAAGTGCAGCAACTGCAAGCCATTGAGTTGGGGCCGAGGGTTGGGTAGTGTAAGCCCTAAGCGAGTGTCATGCTTCGACAAGCTCAGCATGACGGTCTTAACGGTCTTTTAAAAACCATGACAACAAAAAAGCGTCTTCCCTTTGCAAGGAAGACGCTTTGGAAATTCTGACGGGAACCCACCGACACCGGGGTAGGTGTGCCAGACGCGAAAAACGCAATTAGGCGTTGGCTTCGGTCGTGGCAGCGCTCGTGGTGAAGCGGGCTTTCAGCTCCTCGATGTCTACGTTCTTCAGAACGGGGGTCAGGAGTAGTTGCTTAATAACGCGCTGCTTGTTGTTAGCGCGGGCAATGTTCTTGCGGTGCTTCCGCTTCAGACGGGTAACGCTCATTTTTCCGGGTCGGTTAAAGTCTTTCTGTAAATGAGGGGCAAAAGTAAGTACTAAATTTGACACCGGGAAACCTTTCCCGTAATTCCATTGAACATCTTATGAGCCTCCCCTTGATAGACCTGCGCTCCGACACCGTCACGCGCCCCACTCCTGCCATGCTCGACGCCATGTTCCGCGCCAGCGTCGGCGACGATGTATACGACGAAGACCCCACCGTACGCGCCCTGGAGCAGGAAGCTGCCGACCGCTTCGGCCTCGAAGCTGGCCTGTTCTGCCCCTCTGGCACCATGACCAACCAAATTGCCATCAAAGCCCACACCGAGCCGCTTTCCGAAGTGGTGTGTGAACAGACCTCCCACATTTACCTCTGGGAAGTGGGCGGCATTGCCTTCCACTCGGGGGCATCGGTGGCGCTGCTGCCTGGCAACCGCGGCCGCCTCACGGCTGAGCAGGTAGAGGCCGCTATCCGGCCCGTCAACATCCATTACCCCACCACCAGCCTCATTTCCCTCGAAAACACCCACAACCGCGGGGGTGGCAGCTGCTATGAGCTGTCGGAAATTGAGAGTATTGCCGAGGTAGCCCAGCGCCACAACATTCCGCTCCACCTCGATGGGGCCCGCGTATTCAATGCCCTGGTAGCCACCGGTCAATCAGCCAAGGAATACGGCCGCCTGTTTGATACCATTTCCGTCTGCCTCTCCAAAGGCCTGGGCGCGCCGGTGGGCTCGGTACTGCTGGGCAGCAAGCAGTTCATTCAGAAGACCAAGCGCATCCGGAAAGTGATGGGTGGCGGCATGCGCCAGGCCGGTTACATTGCGGCGGCGGGCCTATACGCACTAGAAAACAACGTGGAGCGCCTCGCTGACGACCACGCTCGGGCTCAGCGCTTAGGGGCTACCCTGGCCGCTCAGCCTTACGTAGCCACTGTGCTGCCCGTAGAAACCAACCTGGTTATCTTCAAACTAGCCGACTCTATGCCAGCGGAGCAGTTCCTCGTGAAGCTGGAGGAGCAGGGTATCAAAGCCTCGTCGTTCGGCCCGCAGATGATTCGCTTCGTGACCCACCTCGATATTGATGATGCCATGATTGAGCGCATCGAAACCGCGCTGACTGGCCTACAAGGCTAAGATTACCGTCTACTTTAGTGCCCCGCCCCGGCTATTCTCAGGTTTTCGAGAATGGTCAGGGCCGGGGCACTTGCGTACGTTGGCCGCCACCGGCAGGCCTAGTCCCGGCTTTTGGTGGCGTTTGTTCGTACAGTTTTAGCAACGCCCTTACTTCGCTCACCCACCCGTTGCCTATGCAGCTATACAATACGTTCGCTATTCTGCTCGTCCTGGCCGCCACCTTTGGCTATATCAACCACCGCTTTCTGCGGCTACCCAGCACCATTGGGCTGATGATATTGGCGCTGGTTTCCTCTCTGGTAACGGTAGGGCTAGGCCACATAGGGGTAGAATGGGTGCTGGCGGCCAGCCAGCTAGTGCGCAGTATTGACTTTCACACGGTGCTCATGCAGGTGATGCTGAGCTTTCTGCTGTTTGCCGGCGCTATTCACGTTGATGTGCGGGCCCTGGGCGCCCAACGCCTGCCCGTAGCAGCCCTGGCTTCCGTGGGCACCCTCATATCCACGGTGATAGTAGCCAGCATCATGTATTTCGTGTTGCCGCTGTTTAGGCTACCCATTGACTATATCTACTGTCTGCTGTTCGGAGCGCTCATCTCCCCCACCGACCCCATTGCCGTGCTGGGCATTCTAAAGGAAGCCCGCATCAGCAAATCATTGGAGATTAATATTGTAGGCGAATCCCTGTTCAATGATGGCATTGCCGTAGTGGTGTTCGTGAGCTTGTTTCAGATTGCGCGCTTCGGGGCGGGCGAGGCCACGGTGGGCGCCGTGGGTGAGCTGTTCCTGCGCGAGGCTGGGGGTGGCATTTTGCTGGGCGCGGCCTTGGGCTACGCCACCTACTGGGCCCTGCGCACCATCGACCACTACCAAGTAGAAGTGCTTATTACGCTGGCGCTGGTGATGGGCGGTACGGCCCTGGCTACGGCCTTGCACACCTCCGGCCCGTTGGCCATTGTAGTAGCCGGCCTAATTGTGGGCGACAAAGGCCGCAGCCTGGGTATGTCGGACGTGACCCGCGAGTACTTGGATAAGTTCTGGGAGATTCTAGATGAGATTCTCAACGCCGTATTGTTCGTGCTCATTGGCCTGGAAATGCTGATCCTTGACATCAACCGCATGATTCTGGTGGTGGGCGCCGTGGCCATTGTGGTGGTGCTGCTGGCCCGCACTATTTCGGTAGCGCTGCCCCTTAGCTTTCTGCGCAGCCGCTTTGAATTCAACCGCCCCAACCTGCGGGTACTGACCTGGGGTGGCCTACGCGGTGGCATCTCCGTAGCACTGGCCCTTTCCCTACCCGAAACCATGCCCCGCGACCTGATTGTGGGCATTACCTATGTAGTGGTGATTTTCAGCATTATTGTGCAAGGCCTTACTATTGGGCCGTTGGTGAAAAGGCTCGGCCTCAGCACACCTGCTCCCGAAGGGGGGGACGTTGCCGCTCACCATTAAGCTGAGTTTCTACTGGCCTAGCCACGTCCTCATTCTCTATGTCTATTTCCACTGATTCTGACCAAGCCCTAGGCCACCTCGCGCAAGCCGACCCTGTACTGGCACGACTTATAGCCCAAGGCCGACCCATTCAACCATCAGCCCACGAAGACTTGTATCTGGCGCTGCTGCGCGCTATTGTCAGCCAACAGATTTCTACCAAAGCCGCCGCGGCCATCTGGCGCAAGGTGCAGGCCCTGTTCCCACCAGATGGCTACCCCGAGCCGGCCGCCCTGCTCCTGCTCACTGATGAGGACTTACGCGCGGCGGGCATCTCGCGCCAGAAAGCGGGCTACCTGCGCGCCATTGCCGATTTCGCCCAGCGCGACCAGCTTGACCACACCTACCTCAGTCAACTCGACGCCGATGCCTTTACCGCCCATCTTACCCAGATAAAAGGCGTCGGCCGTTGGACGGCTCAAATGCTCCAGATGTTTGCCCTGGACCAGCCCGACGTATTCCCGGAAGGCGACCTGGGCATTCAAAACGCTATGAAACGACATTATGGCCTGGAAGAAACTGGCCGCGCCCTGCTCAAGCGCATGACTGCCATTGCCGAAGCGTGGCGCCCCTACCGCACGGTAGCCAGCAAGTACCTGTGGCAGTCATTAGACAATACGCCGGCGGAGTAAGGCTCGCTCTGGGTTAGGCGCTAGGCCTATCGGAACCAGCCTGTTCTGCCTCGCGGGTTGCCTGCCGCTTCTGGTCGAGGTAGGTGACGAACATGGCCACGAAAATGGCCACGAAGGGCACGCAGAACCCAAAAAGCAGCCAGCGCCACAACGACCGGTCGTTCATGTGAGCAATATAGGCCGTGATGAGGGCAGAAATCAGGCACGGAAACAGCATCCACGCCGCGAGGTCAAGTAACAACATAAAAAATATGCGTGTAAGCTGGCTGCTACTGGTAGGCCAGCGGTATTTGTGGTAGCTGAGCCGCCAGTTGCCAGCCACTGGGTTTGAGGTTGGCGTAAAACCACGGGGCGCCTTCGGTCAGCCAGGTCGCTCGGAAAAGCTGGGCCGTCACCACGTTGTAGTCGTCAATGCCAAACTGGGCGCCACAGCAGGCGCAACACGTGTAGTCAGGCGTGTGGCCATCTTCTCCCCAGGGCGAAACGTCGTAATCAAGCCCACAAACCCGGCAATACCACATTTCCATTCGGCAATAAATTAGAAGACAGTTCTGCTAGGCCACTTACCGCACCTTGCCGCGCTTCACTAAGTAAGCGTACAGCACCTTATCAAACGGCTCCCGAATATCAACGGGCACAAAATCAATCTTATACTGTCCGCAGCGCAGGGCCAGCTCCTGCTCGTAGGCCTGCATGGCGGTGCGGTACTGCTCCCGTACTTGCCCGGGCTGCAGTTTAATAGCTTGTCCCGTTTCCACATCCTCGAAGATGTAGGGCCGGTCTTGGAAGCCAAAATCAGACTCAGTAGCCCGATCCATTACGTGGAACAAGAGCACCTCATGATGCTGGTGGCGCAAGTGTTGCAGGGCGGCCAGTGCTTCGGTTTGCTCCTCGGGCGCCCGGCCCAGCATATCTGAAAACAGCACCACTAAGGAGCGTTTCGGGATTTGTTGGGCAATTTGGTGAATCACGGCGGCTACATCCGTCTGGGCGCGGCGGGCGGGAGCGGGCCGCTCCAGCAGCTGTTGCAGAGTGAGTAGAAGCGTGTGGCGATGGGTGCTGGTTGAGCGCACCGGCGTCTGCAGTTCTACTTGGTCGGCAAAGGTGACCAGGCCTACGGCGTCGCGCTGCTTCTGTAGTAGCGTGGTAATGGCAGCGGCGCACAGCACCGAGAACCGCAGCTTGTCGTGGCTGGGCGCGGGGTAATACATGCTGGGGCTCACGTCGAGCAGCAGGTGGCAGCGCAGGTTGGTTTCTTCCTCATAGCGCTTCACGAACAGCTTATCGGTGCGGGCCAGCACTTTCCAGTCGAGGTGGCGGGTGCTTTCGCCGGGGTTGTATAGCCGATGCTCCGAGAATTCTACTGAAAACCCGTGGTAAGGCGACTGGTGTAGGCCCGTAATAAAGCCTTCTACCAGCTGGCGGGCCAGAAACTCAAGGTTCTCGAAAGACCGTACTGCAGCTAAGTCAAGTGGTTGCGCCATAAGTAAGCGGAAGCATGATGAAGGAAGCAAGGTACAATGCCCACTGTACTCCCCTTCTATAAGCCGAAAAGTAAGCGTAGAGTTCTATTATTCGATATAGCCAAAAGTTAATGTGATTAGTCAAATTCCTTTTATTCCTGTCGATAGAAGGAACATTAACTTTTTTGCCCTTATATACGCTGCAACGACCCTTAACTGCATATTTACATTCGTTTATCGTAAAAAGCTGGTCTTTAAATTTTTATATATGGCGCCCAGCCACTATTTTGCGCTGTACTTTGAGAATCTTGGAATAACAAAACTTTACTGAAGGCCCTGTGGAAGATCGTCACGACCAGGAAGAAATTTACTCCCAACGCATTAAAGCCGGCAAGCGCACGTACTTTTTCGACGTGAAAGCTACCCGCGGCCAGGACTATTACCTGACCATCACCGAAAGCAAACGTCGTCTGCGCGACGACGATACCTTCTCGTATGAGAAGCACAAGATTTTCCTCTACAAGGAAGATTTCCTGAAGTTTGTTGATGCCCTGCAGGATGCCGTTGACTTCGTGCGCGAAGAGCTGCTGACCCCCGAGGAAGTTGCCGAGCTTGATCGTCCGCGTCCCGCCTACGATGGCGAAGGCTACTCAGCCAACCGGCCCGAAGACACTTATTAATCACTCTTAACTGGAAGCTTACTGAAACACTTTCTACTAGAACGCTTTTATTCGCTTCCCACTTACGGCGCGCCTGACAAAGCTCAGGCGTGCCGTTTTGGCTTTCTAGGCCACCCGCACCGCTAGCTGCCAGTCCGTTATTCCCCTAATGTTCAAGCAACATCCGGGTAGGCCACTTCCAGCCCCGGCTTGTACCCGACGCGATAGGCCTAGCCGGTAATAGCCAACAGATACCGCAGCCGGGAATTTCTACCGGGGTAGACAGGGCCGTGCTTTCCCAAAAAAAGCCCCGTACCTTTGCGGCACGAATGTCCCCCCTGGGCCTCATTCACTCATTCACTTAGTCACTCAATCACCTGTTATATGGGTCTCCGCTGCGGTATCGTCGGCCTGCCGAACGTCGGCAAATCCACGCTGTTCAACGCTCTTTCTAACGCCAAGGCCGAGTCGGCCAACTACCCGTTCTGCACCATTGAGCCAAACGTGGGCGTGATTACCGTGCCCGACGAGCGCCTCCAGATTCTGGAGCAGTTGGTGAACCCCAAGCGGGTGCTGCCTACTATCATTGAGTTCGTGGACATTGCGGGCCTGGTGAAAGGCGCCAGCAAGGGCGAAGGCCTCGGCAATAAGTTCCTGGCCAACATCCGGGAGGTAGACGCCATCATTCACGTAACTCGCTGCTTCGACGACCCCAACATTGTGCACGTGGCCGGCAGCGTTGACCCCGTGTTTGACAAAGACGTTATCGACACCGAGCTGCAAATCAAAGACCTGGAAAGCATTGATAAGAAGCTGGCCAAGTCGGAGCGCTCGGCCAAGGGCGGCGATGCTCAGGCGAAGAAAGAAGTAGCCGCTCTGCAGAAGTTTAAAGCAGCTCTCGAAGGCGGCCAGAACGCCCGCGCCGTAGAAGCTACTCCCGAGGAGCTGGAAGCCGTAGCTGATCTGCAGTTGCTCACCATCAAGCCGGTTATTTACGTGGCCAACGTAGATGAGGCCAGCGCCACCACCGGCAATGCCCACACCCAGGCCCTGCAGGCCCACGTGGCTCAGGAAGGCGCTGAGGTAGTGCTGGTGTCGGCGGCTATTGAGTCGCAGATTGCTGAGATGGAAGACCCCGAGGAAAAGGAGATGTTCCTGGCCGAGTATGGTCTGAAGGAGTCGGGCCTGAACCGCCTGATTCGTGCCTCCTACTCCCTGCTCAACCTGATTACCTACTTCACCGCCGGCGTGCAGGAAGTACGTGCCTGGACCATCCATAAGGGCGACAAAGCTCCCGCTGCTGCCGGTGTTATCCACTCCGACTTCGAAAAAGGCTTCATCCGGGCTGAGGTTATCAAGCTAGCCGATTACCAGGAGTACAAGACTGAAGTAAAAATCAAGGAAGCCGGTAAGATGGCCGTGGAAGGCAAAGACTACGTGGTGCAAGACGGCGATATTATGCACTTCCGCTTCAACGTCTAAACAAGGGTTTAGACGGATTACCCGGATTTGCTCTGACCCCGATTATAGCATACGCACCATGGACGTAAAAGACAGCAACGGCAACCTGCTCGCGGAAGGCGACTCGGTAACCATCACCAAGGACCTGAAGGTGAAAGGCATGGCCCAGGCGCTGAAGCGTGGCACTGTGGTTAAGAACATCCGCCTCACTAACAGCCCCGCCGAGATTGAAGGCCGGGCCGGAGGAAGCATGCTAGTCATCAAAACTGAGTTTGTAAAGAAAGCTTAGGCCACTCTTGCAGCTGCTAAGTAACTTAAGCGCCCTGGTCGTATGGTTCGACAGGGGCGCTTTTCTTTTTATTCAGAAAATGAGTTATCAGCTTCTCGTGGAGCATATGCTGCAACCTTTATCCATCGTCATGGGGCAAAGGATTTCAGAGTGCTTTTATCATGATGTTGTGGGGATAGAAGCCTTGACAACGAATGAGCACGGCATTGATATAATTGCACAGCAAGTAGAGCTGGTATTCGAAAATAGACAAACTGTTTTCATTGGGTGGAACGGGGTTAAAGGATGGCCTTCGTACACTCTTAGTGTCTCAGCAACATCTTTTTGCCTATCCAGCGAAAGGTTTAGTCCTGAAACTACCTTTTGGCAGCAGCTTATGGGCAAACGACTCACAGGTTTCGATGTTTTTGGCTTTCCTGATACTCGCCCGCACCTGTTGCTTATTCACTTTGAGAAAACAGACGTTGCAATAGCTAATTGTTATCTAGAATTTGATTTCATTCCTAAAAGTGTATTAGGAGACGATGTTTGGATACTGTCGGATTCGGAGAGCATTCAACTATTCATAAAAAAGCTAGACCTCAAGAAACTTGAGGTCTAGCTTTCAATTATTCTTAATACCTACGAGCTACTTTCCTACCACTTTAAATAGCTGGCCGGCCGTTAGCTTGTCGGTGGTTTTCATGCCGTTAAGGATGGCAAGTTCCTCGTAGCGCTTGGAGGAAACGCCGTTAGCGGCGAGGGCTGAGGCGAGGGTTTGGCCGCCTTTAGCCGTTTTGATGCGAATGCGCTCGGGCTGGCGGTTAAGCTTGCTAGCATCGGTGAGACGCTTGAAACCCTGAGCTGTACGCTGGAAGGCACTACCGTAAGAATCGAGCGTGCCGGGGCCACAGAGGCCTACCAGCGCGTATACCGTTTGCCCATCCTGAATCAAGTAGCTCAGGGTGCTGGCCGTGATGCCCTGCTGGCCCGTTTGCTGATCTTGGCCCACTTGGTCGCCTTGGATAACCACGGCGGGGAAGCTATTGACAGTAGTTTTCTGAGCCTGGGCATTTTGTAGCTTGAGCTGCTGGGCCAAAGCCTGAGCCGTTTCGTCGAGGCCCTTGTTGCCGGCGGGCAGCAAAATCATGACTGCTTTGCCGTTGGGCTCGGCCATCTGAAACTGACTGGGCGAGTTCTGCGACTTCCAGCCCTGGGGGATTGGAAATTGAAACTTCAGGTCGGGATGATAAAATACGCTGTTTTCAACGTAGCCCTCCCGCGGGTTGTCGCCATAGGGTAAGCCTTCAATCAGGCGCAAATACTGGTCGCGGTTAACCGCTAACTGCCGGCCGGCTTGCTGCTCGGCCGTAACGGCTAGCTTTTTCACGCGCGTGTAACGGTCGGCGGAGTTGGGGTGAGTCGAGAGGAATGTAGGTACCGGATCGGCACCACTGCTTTGCTCAGTGCGCTGCAGAGTCAGGAAGAAATCGGCCATAGAAGCGGGGTCGTACCCGATTTTGCTGGAGTACTTCACGCCTAGCTCATCCGACTCGTTTTCAGCGTCGCGGCCGTACTTCAGCAGGCCTAGGCCTACGCCCTGCTGCACTGCGCCCCCCACCGACTGCATCACGCGTGGGGCTACTACAGAGCCCAGAATAAGCCCAATGCCCGCAATGGTTGAGCGGGTTTGCTGCTTCTGGCTGTGGCGGGCCGTGATATGCCCAATTTCGTGGCCGAGCACCCCACTGAATTGGGCCTCATTGTTGAAATGGGCCATAATGCCACGCGTAAAATACACGTGCCCATCGGGGGTGGCAAAGGCGTTGATGATTGGGGAGTCAACGATGGTAAAGCCCTTTACATCGGCGGGACGGTCAGATATTCGGCCCATTTGCATGCCTTTGCTATCAATGTAGCTCTGCAGTTTGGCGTTGTCGAGCAGACCAAATTGCGCAATAACGGAAGGGTCCGGCTGGGCACCTTGAACGGGCAACGCCTTGCGGAGAGCTGGGGCCGGGCCCGCTGGTACGGAGCCTCCAAGAGGTAAGAGAAGTGCCAGCAGAGCGCCGGCTCGCACAGAAGACAGAGTGGGTTTCATGAGAGAGAGCTAGGGAGTTTCACAATAGGCGTGATAAGCCTGCAACGCAGCTTATCGGCCGAAAGGTTACGGCAGCTACCCACTGGCCTAGGCGAAAGACGTGCCATACTTCGCGGCACCACCGGCCTAGGCCACTGGTCGCTGCTCGTAATTAGTCGGTTTTGTTGGCCTCAAGCAAGGCTCGCTCCTCTTCCTCCATCACGGTAGGACGGCCGTGGTAGCGGTCCACCCAATTCATGATGGGAGTAGCCAATGTGCCATGCAGCAAGATTGAAAACAGTACGGTGAAGCCCGTAGTAGCCCACAACTCGCGGGCATCGGGGAAGTGCCGCTCGTTGAGAGCAAAAGCCAGGTAAAAGAAGGAGCCAATACCGCGGATACCAAACAAGGAAATAGCCAGTCGCTCGGGCCAGCTGGTTCGGCTGCGGGCCAGCGTGAGTAGCCCCGCCAGGGGCCGGAGAATTAACACCAGAAACAGGCCTAGCGCTACTCCGCCCCAGGTAAGTGGTGCCAGCAGCCCACGCACGAGCGCGCCACCAAACAGAATCAGGATTATTACAATCAGCAGGCGCTCTAGCTGGTCGGTAAACTCGTGCATCTCGGTGTGGTACTCGTGGCTGCGCTCGTGACGGCGCAGCGTTATGGCAGCCACAAATACTGCCAGAAAGCCGTAGCCGTGCAGAAGCTCCGTTACTCCGTAGGCCGTCAGCGTGACGGCTAGGGCTACAAAGCCGTAGGCCTCGGGACTGATGCGCACCCGGTGGGGCAAATCAAAAATCAGAAACGACAACACTCGCCCGGCAAGCCAGCCCCCGGCCACGCCCATCACAATGCGGTAGAGTACATCCATCCAGGCCCACTCCAGCAGGCGGTCGGCGAGCGGCAGCGCCGCAATGGGTAGCAACACTAGCGCTAAGTGCACAAACGGAAACGCCAAGCCATCATTGAGGCCAGCCTCACCGGTGAGGGCAAAGCGCACGTTGTCTTCGCCACCTTCGCCGGGCTTTCCGACTTGCACGTCGCCGGCTAGTACAGGGTCGGTGGGTGCTAATACGGCGGCTAGCAGTACGGCTGAGGCAGGCAGCATACCGGCCACCCGCCAAGCCACGGCCGCAAACACGGCAATGGTAATAATCATGAGTACCAGCACCAACTGCAGCGGAATTCGCCAGCGCACCAACGAGAATTTGCGGTCAATCTTCAGGCCGGTACCCGTGAGGGCCACCGTCACGCACAGTTCGGTGAGGTGGGTCAGGAAGCCTGTGTGCTCAACCGGGTCGGGACTGGGCAGGCCTAGCGGAAGCGCGTACACCAACGCCCCTAACCCCACAAACAAGATGGGGTACGAGAGCGGAAATTTTTTCAGTAAAGAGGGCAGCCAGGCAACGCCCAGAATGGCGATGCCCAACACAACCAAGGCTAAGTTGTAGTGCGGCATTAAGAAAGGAAGAGGGAGCCTGCGTATGCATTCGCTTACGAAACCTCAGGGTAATTTGGCTAAGCTCAACCCTAATTCCCAGTCTCTCTTCTCAATGGTTGCGGCGCGTTAGGCCAGTCTAGTGCGAGCAGCACCCTTCCCCACCAACCATAGGTCTAGGGCTGGCGGTTGTTGACATCGACCATCTGGTAGCCAATCAACAGGTCGGTACGGGTGCCGGGCGGGCGGTAGTACACCAGCAGATCGTAGCGGTTTTCGGTTTCCTGGTGGCTCCCTTCCCAATACACGCTGTTTGGCCCCTGGGAAGTTTGCACGGCGTATATGTAGTTGTAGTAGCCCTGCTTGAGCAGCGCATGACCCGTGTACTCCTTGGCCTCGGCATCATAGGTGAGCTTGAACTCGTCTTTGTACTGCCAATCGGTGAGGGCGCCCAGCACGTACACGGGGCCGGGGGCCGGCTGCTCAGCCCGCAGATGAAAGCCCACGTTGAGGTAGTCGCCGTTGATGGCGCCGTTGCCAAACTCGCGACTCTCAATCACGCGCTGCCCATTGATGTCATCGTACTGGGAGTAGCGTTGGCCGTTACGGGTGGTTTCGGGGAGTAGCTCGGCGGTGCGCGGTGTGGTGTTCGGGTCAATTTGGGCCACGCCCACACCCTGGGAGCGGAACGTGCGCAGATCGAAAAAGCGAAACTCGCTCAGGCCGGGAAAGGTGTTTTCAAAGTTGAAGTACTGATAATCGAGTTGGCGCTCGGCCTCCCGCACAAACGTGGGGCGCAGGTTGTACTTGGCGTTGTCCCAGCGGTAGTTTTGGCGCAGCACCACCTTCACCTCCTGCGAAGGATTTACAATCTGCATGTTGTAGCGAATTCCGAAGTCGAGTTGCTGCAAGGTGTAGCGCTCCTGCCCCGCCACCGGAATTCCCTGCTTCAGAAATACCTGCACGCCGCCCTCATCGTACACCAAAATTCGCCGCGAGATGAGCGGTGTACCGCCGGGGCTGGTGACCACCCACAAGTAATTACCCGAAAGCTTCACCCGCGGCATCTGCACCCGGTAGTGGTAGTAGGGCACCTTCGTGGCGTTTGAAACGCGGTAGTCGGTGATATTCTGCTCGTTGATTTCGCTCAGAAACTGCGTATCGGTAAGCACGGAGGGCTGCCAGTTGATGTCGCAGTGCACCAATTTGGCCGTGAGACGCCCGCCCTGGCCGCCCAGCACGTCAAACTCCAGCGTTACGGGCTGTCCCTGGCCTAGCGGTATTACCGGCGGGTTAAATACCTCATTTACCTGGCCCGTGGGCACGTAGCACAACACTGTCCGCACGTTGGGGTCGTAGATGGCGTCCTCGTAGCGCAGGGTTTTGTCGGCGTAGTATTCAACGCCAGCCTTCTGCCCCGGCGTGGCAGGCCTACGGGCGGCATTAGGGTCAGTGATGGGCGTACCCAGCGGCACGCAGGCAGTGGCTAGTAGTAGGAGAAGCGAAGAGGCAGGTAGGAAGCGCATACTGCGAATGTAGCGCGAAGCTTTTGCTTCTCGTTCCGTCAGAGCCTAGTAAGGTTTGGTTGAGCAACAATTTTAGTCAGCAAGTTGCTGCGTCTGCTGTCAGACCTTGTAACAGCCGTGCTAGTAATAATTGTGCTTAGCGCACAGCATACACGGTCCGCTGATAAGTAGAATTTCTATTAACCGAAAAGCCCCGCTGGAAACTGTTGTTTCCGGCGGGGCTTTTCTTATCTTTTATCAAGCGGTTACATCTCCGCTAGCATTTCCCAACGGTCATTGAGCTGGGCCAGCTCTTTTTTCACTTGCTCAAATTTGAGCGTGGCGTCTTTAAGTTGAGCAGCGTTCTGGTAGATCTGCGGGTCGGCAAGTTGGGCTTCGTACTGGGCCAGTTCCTTTTCCCGCTCGTCAATCTTCTTCTCAACCTCAGCCAGCTCCTTCAACGCTTTTTTCTGGTCAGGCGAAGGCGTTTTAGCCGGAGCAGCCTCAACTTTCTTCTCCTCTTTAGGCAGCGGCTTTGGAGCCGAAGGTGAGGGCAAGCCCGCTTTCTTGGCATTCTTCTCCCGGTCTTCCTGCCACTGCTCGTACTCATTGTAGGTACCGGGGTACTCCTTCAGCTGGTAATCTTCGATGTACCAGATCTTGTTGGCCACATTTTCCACGAAATACCGGTCGTGGCTGATGACGATGTAGGTGCCTTCATACTGGTCCAGGGCCTGAATCAGAATGTTTACCGACTGCATGTCCAAGTGGTTGGTCGGTTCGTCGAGCAGCAGAAAGTTAGCCTCCGAAATCAGGGTTTTGGCTAGGGCCACGCGGCTTTTCTCGCCCCCCGAGAGAACCTTAATTTTCTTGTACACATCGTCGCCGGTGAACAAGAACGAGCCCAGCACCGTGCGCAGCTCCATTTCAGTGCGCTTCGAGCCGGCCTCTACCATCTCCTGCAGAATCTCATTCTCAATGCGCAAGCTCTCCAGCTGGTGCTGAGCGTAGAACGACATGATAACGTTGTGGCCTAGCTGGTGGGTGCCCGAGGTGGGAACCTCTGAACCGGCTACCAAGCGCATCAGGGTAGATTTACCTTTACCGTTGGCACCAATGAGGGCAATTTTGTCGCCGCGCTCAATGTGCACGTGCGTGTCGCGGAAAATAAGCTTCTCGCCGTACTTCTTGCCCACGTGCTCCATGCGCAGAATGTGGCGACCGGGCGTCACGGTGAAGTTGAACTTGATGTTCACTTTGGCGTCGTCGGCGGCTACATCTTCAATGCGCTCCAGCTTGTCCAGGGCCTTCACGCGGCTTTGGGCCTGCTTGGCTTTGGAAGCTTTAGCCTTAAAGCGCTCAATAAAGCGCTCGGCCTGCCGAATCTGAGCCTGCTGGTTTTCGAAAGCGCCCTTCTGAATGGCATTGCGCTCCTCCTTCTCTTCGAGGTAGAAGCTGTAGTTGCCAGCGTAGGGAACCAGCTTGCCGCCGGTTACTTCCACCGTAGTATTGGTGGTGCGGTCCAGGAACTCCCGGTCGTGCGATACAATGATAACGGCGCCTTCGTAACCGGCCAGGTAGTTTTCAATCCACTTAATGGAAGGCAAGTCCAAGTGGTTGGTTGGTTCGTCGAGCAGCAGCAGCGAGGGTTGCTGCAGCAGGATTTTGGCCAGCATCACGCGCATGCGCCAGCCACCCGAGAACAGCTTCAGCGGCTTCTGCAGCTCCTCGGTAGTAAAGCCCAGACCTTCCAAGATTTCTTCGGTGCGGGCCTGCATGGTGTAGCCGCCCAAGGCCTCGAAGCGCTCCTGCAGGTCGGCCAGCTTTTCTACCAGGTCGTCGGTGTAGTTGGTTTCGAACTCCAGCAGCACCTCGTCAATCTTCTTCTGAATATCCAGCGCCTCGCCGAAAGCCTGCATGGCCACCACCAAAATGGGCTCGTGGGAGTCGTAGCTGAGCAAATCCTGGTTCAGGAAGCCCAGGCTCACGTCCTTGCTCATGGAGATGCTGCCCCCGTCGGGCTTGTACTCACCCACCAGAATGCGCAACAGCGTAGATTTGCCCCGGCCATTCAGCCCAATCAGGCCAATCTTATCCTTGGGTTTGATGTGCAGGTTGGCCTTATCGTAGAGCGTACGGGAGCCGAAATGAAAGTCGAGGTCAGTAATGGAAATCATCCTACTTTGCGGGCTATGAAGCCGCAAAGGTACGATCTATCTGGTTGAGGTTGGTAGCTTGAATGCCTTCTTCTTAAACACAACATCTAACATCTATACGCAACATTCAATGCTTATTTTCAACGACAGAAAGTTTGTAAAATCATCTTTTTCGTCAGAGGCCGAATTAGAGAAAGTAGTTATAGATAATTATGAACACCTTTTTGGACCAGATTCCTTTTTCTTACCTAAAACAAAAATCAAAACTTCTGACGGATCTGGTACGATACCTGATGGATTTGCCATTGATATAGCTCAAAAAAAATGGTATATAGTAGAAGCAGAACTTGAACACCACGGTGTGTGGGAGCATATTGCTAAACAAGTGTCCAAGCAAATAGTGGCATCTCTACAAACACAAACACGAAAGCAGCTTGTGGACATTTCTATGGCGCTTTATAAGAGTGATGAAACCCTAAAAGAGAAGTTCAACAGCTTAGAAATAAGCCCTGAAGACACCTACAAAACAATAGCTGAAATTTTAGAATCCGATCCAGTAATTGGTATTCCAATCGATGGAATTCCTAATGATTTAAATGACTGGGCTAGACAGCAAAAATTCAAGGTTAAATTATGGATAATAAATAAATTTATTGAATACAATAATACGGGTAATATAATCTACGAACTACCAGAAGAATTCAAGCCAAGCCTTGACACAGAGGAAGAGGATAAAATATTAGTATCCAATGCATCCATGACTAAATATGATATCTATATAATAGATCTAATCAATAGCAATATAATAAAACCACATGACAAGCTATTTATGAAGTATAAGCCGAAAAATGGTCCACCAAAAGTTTATGAAGCAACTGTTTTAGAAGACGGATCTATAAGTTTCCTTAACAAAATATTTACTAGCCCTAGTTATGCAGCTGTAGCTGGCATCCAAGATGCTGGCAGCACGCGTCAAACTGCAAATGGGTGGAATAGCTGGAAAGATATTAATGGTAAGACTCTCGCTGAACTTAGAGAACATTTACAACAAAAAGGTCCTATTCAATTGTAAGATTAATCTTTGATTTAGAAGCTTTTAGCTCATTTTTTTCGATTAAACCTGAAACACTTTTGCACACTCTATTTTGCAGTACCGGCAACACAGATACCTATCCTAAACTCAATAACAAGATAGCCCACCATAAGGTGGGCTATCTTGTTATTATAGTCCAATCGCTTCCCTACCCCACGAAAGGCGCCTTAAACTGTGGGGCTACGCGCTTTTTGGAGGCTTGCTCATAGGCGTAGGCCACCGTCAGCAATTCGGCCTCCTTGTAGGCGCCGCCCACGAAGGACAGGCCTACGGGCAAGCCATACACCTGGCCCATGGGCACCGTAATGTGGGGGTAGCCTGCCATGGCCGCCGGCGAGGAGAAGCCCGGACCGCCACCGGAGTCGCCGTTGATGAGGTCGATGCACCGGGCGGGGGCGTTGGTAATGGCCACAATGGCGTCGAGCTTGTTGTCGGCCAGCACCTTGTCGAGGGCCTGCTTGGCCCCGGTGTGCGACTTGCTCAGGGCCGCTTTATACTTGGCGCTGTCTAGGCCTTCCAGCTTGTTGGAGTCTTCCAGAATCTCCTGCTGGAAGAAGGGCATGGCCTTGGCCTTGTTCTGGGTGTTGAAGCTGATAACGTCGGTGAGGGTTTTCACCTGCGCATTGGCCGTAGCTAGGTACTTGTTTACGCCGTCTTTGAATTCGTAGAGCAGTACATCGTACTCGGCCTGGCCTAGCGGATCGGTTCTCTTCTCTACCTCTACTTCTACCACGGTGGCCCCCTGGGCTTTCAGCAGCTCCACGGCGGCCTGCAGCAACGGAATAGCATCGGAAGAGCCTTTCAGGTGACCTTTTTCTACACCCAGGCGCTTGCCTTTGAGGCCGTTGGGGTCCAGGAATTTGGTGTAGTCGGGCTGGGTTTTGCCATTGCTTTCCTTGGTTACGGCATCGGCGGCATCTTCCCCCGTGAGGGCACCCAGCAGAATGGCCGCGTCGCGGACGGTGCGAGTCATGGGGCCGGCTGTGTCTTGGGTGGTCGAGATGGGGATGATACCCGAGCGGCTCCAGAGGCCTACGGTGGGCTTAATGCCCACTAGACCACTGCACGAAGCCGGCGACACAATGGAGCCATCTGTTTCGGTACCAATGGCCAGGGCGCAGAGGTTGGCAGAAGCGGCAGCACCTGAGCCGGCGCTGGAGCCGCTGGGTGTGCGGTCGAGAATAAAGGGGTTCTTGGTTTGGCCGCCGCGGCTGCTCCAGCCACTAGTGCTGCGCGTAGAGCGGAAGTTTGCCCACTCACTGAGGTTGGTTTTGCCCAGCACCACGGCGCCTGCCTCGCGCAACTTCTTGATGATAAACGCATCCTGCGCGGCCTTGTGCCCGGACAGAGCCAGGGAGCCCGCGGTGGTTTGCTGCTTATCGGCCGTGTCAATATTGTCCTTGATGAGCACGGGAATGCCGTGCAGGGGGCCGCGCACTTTGCCGTCTTTGCGCTCTTTGTCCAGCGCATCGGCAATGGTGAGGGCGTCGGGGTTTACTTCGATAACGGAGTTAAGCTTGGGGCCGGCTTTGTCGATGGCGTCGATGCGCTTGAGGTAGAGCTCCGTGATGGCGCGGGCGGTGAGGGCACCGCTGCTCATTTTTTGTTGCAGGTCCTGCACGGTAGCCTCATTCAGTTCGAAGGTATCAGAGGAATTGCCTTCTGATGTACCATCAGCCGTGGCCGCTTGGCCTTTGTCGGGGGCAGTAGAGCAGGCGCTGAAGGAGAAGGTGGAAAGGGCCAGCCCCGCGAGGGAGCCATTGCGCAGGAAAATTCGGCGGTTCATAGGGGGAGTAAAGTTTACGCCTTCAAGATAGCGCCCGGAGGCCCGCCGTTTTGCTGCTGCTACTCAAAATCTTGGCTGGGCGCCACCCTGCTCCGACCCGGGCAACTGCAGAAACTTGACTACCAGCCGCCTAGACGTATAAAATCTAGGGCATTGCTACCCCCGCTGCCGAGCTAACCGTATGAGTGCTTGCCTGTTCACTTACACGTATCCTGCCCTATGCACACTTCTTTCTCTTCTGCACTACGCCCTTACAGCACGCGGGCACTGCTTCTGCTGACCCTGAGTGGCACTCTCCTGTTTTCGGCCACCAGCTGCTCCGATGATGACGACAACGATTCAGCACCCGGTTTACCCGAAACGGTGGCCTTCACGCAGGCCAACCTCTACCCGGAGGGGGTGCAGTACGACGCCAAAAACAGCCGGTACCTGGTAAGCTCCCAAACAGCGGGCACCGTAGGCCAGGTTAAAGACGATGGCACCTACTCAGTTTTTGCCACCAATACGGCGCTGGTTTCCAGCATCGGCATGCACCTGGATGATAGCCGCAACCGCTTGCTGGTGGCCGTGTCAGACCCCGGCTTCAATAAAGAGCGCACCTCGGCGGCTACGCTGCGGAAGCTGGCCCGGCTAGCCATTTTCAACCGCGACAACGGCCAGCTTCAAAATACGGTTGACCTGGGTAGCCTACGCCCAACGCTCAACCATTTTGCCAATGATATTGCCGTGGATGGGCAGGGCAACGCCTACGTTACCGACAGCTTCTCCCCCATCATTTACAAGGTAGATGCCCAGGGTACGGCGGGCGTGTTTCTGGAGAATACGCAGCTAGCTGCCCCCGCGGGTATGTTCGGGCTCAACGGTATTGTGTTCCACCCAGATGGCTACTTGCTGGTGGCGAAGTCTGATGAGGGCGCTATCTTCAAGGTACCCATCAACAACCCGGCGGCCTTCACCAAAGTAGCCATCAGCCAAGACCTGAAAGGTGCCGACGGCATGCTACTGCAGGACAACAATACCCTGCAGGTTGTGACCAATGCCCAAGCCAAGGTGTACCGCCTGACCACTACCAACGCTTGGGGAGCGGCCACCGTCTCGGGTACGTTTACAACGCCACCCCAGTACCCCACTACGTTGGCTCGCCGCGAAGGCGCCGACAGCTACGTGCTCTACTCCAACCTGAATGCGCTGCAGGCCAACCAGAATCCGCCGGTGTCAGTGTTTACCATTGCGCGGGTACGCTTTTAAGTGGCCTAGCCTGAACGCAAAGAAGCCCTCATCTGGCCGTTGGCAGATGAGGGCTTCTTTGTGCATTTCGCGGTTTGGGCTAGACGGCGTTCGTCTTGCCGGCTAATTGCTGGCGGAGGGCTTGCACTTCGCGCTCTAGCTCTAGGTTGCGGAAGGTTACTTTCACCTCCAGATCGGCGTAGGCCTGCTCCAGCTCCTGCTCGCGCTTACGGAGAGCTAGCTCCGTCATTTTTTGCTCGTGAATGTCGGTGCAGGTACCAAACCACTGGATAATCTGGCCATCCTCGTTGAGCTGGGGCTGGGCTTGGCCTAGAAACCACCGGTAGTCATCTTGCTTCGACTTAAACCGGTACTCAATCTCGTAGAACTCGCCGGTAGCCAAAGAGCGGCCCCACACCTCACGGGCTCGGGCCCGGTCGTCGGGATGCAGCAGGTTATTCCACATATCGGGTCCTACGCTGTCGGCCAGGGTGTAGCCGGTAAAGTCCGTCCAGCGCTGGTTGAAGTAGGTATGAAAGCCAGTGGGGTCTGTGAACCATACCAGCTGAGGAATCATATCGGCTAGAAAGCGAAAATCGTTGTTGGTCGCTTCGGCAACTTGCTCCATTGAGAGAAGGCAACAATTAATAGGATGGTTGCGAGAGCAGCAACTCCATCCCCGATTGAAAGTAGAGGTTTAGCTGGCTGCGTTGCCCATCCATAGAGCGGCGCAGACGGGTCACGAGGGCCCGGGTTTTCTCGGCGGCGAGTTGCAGCTCCAGGTAAGGCCGGTTCAGGAGCGCATCGCGCTCTACCGTCCAGCTACCCTGATCCTGCAGCTCCGGCGTCTGAATCTCCATCAGGCCCGGCTGAAGCCGGAAAAGCGTCGCCTGCGCCAAAGCCGTTGACGGATCGGTGTGGTTGAGCACCCGGTCGGCCACTGTCCACTCCCCCGTCAGATACTCATCGGGGAGTTGTTGCAGATTGACGTCAAAAAGTAATTCAGACATAATTAGGGTGAATGTTCCAGCACCAGATAACCACAGGGCAAAAGCCACTCCGGTTTCCTGCAGCGCTACCCGCGGCAGATTAGGTTTATCTACTACAGGTAACTATAGGAATATATAAAACTACGAAATAGTTCAGCTTGTTCTACCGAGAAAAAGTAACTACTTACCACTGAGCACCTCAAGGCAACAATTAAGTTACTGTTTAGGGCCTCAACTGCCCCAGATGTGAGGCACCGAGGCGAGCTTATGCCCTGCGGACTCCTACCCAACAGTGGCCTAGGTGAGGCCTATACCAGCCAGCCGAGGGCCCGAGCTGCGGCACTGCAGCTCCGCATCGAGCAACGATGGAGCTACCAGCAGGTTTGCATCGGAGCGCTCCATTTGCAGCGAATCGGGCGGGTGGCATACCACCAGCGTAATGTGCTGCTGCTGCAGCCAAGATGCGTAATGCCGTAGCACTGCCAGCACCGTGCTGCTGAGTTGCTGCACTTGGCTGCAATCAACCCAGATGCTGGATTTGCCGCTACCACACGCTTGCTGCAACGCCTCGGTGAGCAGCAACACCGTCAGATGATTGTCATCCGATTCAGTTAGGATTAGTAGACAGCTATTTGGTAGATTTTCTCGATACACCCGCATATGTTGACAGTTCACCCACTCACTACTCACTTCTACATTCTGCCCAAGCACACTACTTAGGTTCAACTATCCGGGCCGCCTGCTGCCGCCCTGCTTATCTCTAATTATTCAGCCTCCCACGCGCTGGTTTGCTTTTGGCCCTGGCCTAGAGCGTTCTACCAACTACCTCAACCAGTACGGGCACAGGGCGGCTTGCCGGCGGCATCCCGTACTCATGTGCCTGTATCTGGCTGTATTCCCATTCGTTCTACCCATAATACAGTTGGCGAACCGGACAAAGCTATAAATCCTAGCGTCTATATTAGCTTCAGATAATACGTATTCTGCACGGGCAACCTACCTAATTTTCTACGTATTTACCACACCTCCAAGCTGGGCAGCTAGGCTACGGGCAGCTGAATAGTGACCATGGTACCATGACCCGGCCGCGAACGAAGCTGAAACTGCCCATTTAGAAGCTCTACCCGACTCCGGATACTGCTTAACCCCATACCCTTTACCTCACGCGTTTGCTCCGTATCGAAGCCAACGCCATCGTCCTCTACGCTCAGGAGTAAGTGGTCGTCTTCCTTTTCCAGGTAGATAAAGACTTCTGCGGCGCGGGCGTGCTTCATAGTGTTGTTGAGCAGCTCTTGCACAATGCGGTACACGGCTATCTGCAGGGTTTTGGGCAAGTTGCGCGGGATGCGGGACTGAAGCCGGATGGGGGGCCGCGGAATCCGTTTGATTAGCTCCTTCATGGCCGTTTCCAGTCCAAAATCTTCCAGCACGCCGGGCGTTAGCTCAAAGGAAATTCCGCGCGTAGCCCGAATGGCTTCGTCGAGCAGGCTAAAGGCCGGGCTGGTGCGCGGCAGCTCGGCGGTGTGCTCTAGGTGCAGCTTAATGGCGTAGAGCAACTGGCCTACGCCGTTGTGCAGGGCCTCCGCTATGTGGCGGCGCTCCTCTTCCTGGGCCGTTATAATGGCCTCCAGCACGGCTTTTTGCTGCTGCAGCTTCAGCCGGGTAGTTTCGGTCAGCAGCTCCTCCCGTTCCGTCACGTCGCGCATAATGAGCAGGGCTCCAATATTTTCTTCGCGGCGGGTAAGGGGCACCAAGTAGAGGTCGAAGTAGCCGCCCATGGGGGTCATGTCCTTCATGGCCAAACGCGTGACGGGCTCCCCGGTTAGGGACTGCGCAATAAGCTCCCGAAACTCGGGGTGAGCGTGGCCTAGCGGCGTTTCCCAGATGTAGTGGCCTAGCGCCTGGGCTGGGGCTACCCCGGTTTGCAGGGTGGCGGTACGGTTCCAGGCGGTTACGTAGCCGCGTTGGTCGAGGGCGGCAATAGCGTCTACGCTGCTATCGAGCAGGCGTTCGGTAAACTCCTTCTCGGAGCGCAACTGGGCTTTCATCTGCTCCGAGCTGGTTACGTCGAGGGCGAAGAGAATAGCCTGCTGCTTTTGCTCATCAAAGAAGCCATAGTTCTGGTAGTACAGGTTTTCACCGTGGAAGTTGCCCGTAGTGATAAAGCTCACGCTCTGCCCCTCTAATAGGGGGCGCATCTGTTTGGCCGCATCGGGGTACACCTCCACGATGGGCTTCCCATCCAATTCATTATCCGCCACGTTCATGCGGCGCAGGCCGTGGCCTAGCAACTCCAGCACCTCGCCCTGGGGCGTAAACCGACCCAGTACCACAGGCGTATTGCTGAGGATGTGCTCCAGCAGCCGGTTTTTGTAGTTCAGCTCTTCCTGCTCCAGGCGCCGGGTGGTTACGTCGCGGATGAGGCCGGTGAGGCGGCGGGGCTCGCCGGGCAATACCTGCCCGGTGGCCACCACGTAGCGAATGCTGCCATCGGGCCACACTACGCGGTGCTCTAGCTCAAACGGCTGGTGCTCCCGCACGGCCTTCTCTAGTATAGCCGTAGCCCGGCCCAGGTCTTCGGGATGAATGGCGTTAACCAACCGGGTAAAGGGCACGGGGTTGGCGTCGAAGGCATGACCAATGATCTGCTGAGCCCGCTGGTCCCAGTAGAGCTCATCTGAGGAAAGGTCCCAAGCCCACACTCCCATCCGGGAGCCTTCCAGTGCCAGGCGGAGCCGTTCTTCACTGGCTGCTAAGCGCTGCTCATCGCGCTTACGGGCGGTAATGTCGCGCCAGGTTACGTGCATAATGGTGCTACCGTCTACTACCAGCGGGGTCACCACCACCTCCAGCCACAGGCCCTCGCCGTTTAGCCGGTACCGCCACCACTCAAACCGATGGTTGCCCCGCCGAATGGCCTCGGCCATGTGCTGCTGAATAAGGTCGGTGGAGCGCTTCCCATTGGGCTGCAACTCGGGCGTCAGCTCCTGAATTTTTTTCCCGAGCAGCTGCCGTTTGTCTACGGCGCCAATCAGGCGCAGGGCGGCATCGTTGCAGTCGATGTACTCCTCATTTCGCACCAGCAGCATGGCGTCGGCGCTTTGCTCAAACAACGTCCGGAAGCGTAGTTCACTGGCGCGTAAAGCCTCGTTGGTCTGGTGCTCGTGGGTGGTATCAAGTACAGCTAGGCGGCAGAGCTGCTCCCCTAGGCCATCGGTAAAGGCGAGCCCTTCCAGGCGCACGTACAGGAGCGTGCCATCGTCGCGGCGCAGCTCAAGGGAGCATGACAGGCGCTGCTCCTGCTGCAGCACCCGCGCCAGAAAGTCGGCAAACTGGCCGCGCTGCTCCTGGGTTACGAATAAGCCAAAGCGGCGGCCCAGCAGCTCGCGCCGCAACAGGCCTAGCAGCTGGCTTATGTAGAGGTTGAGCTGCCTGATTTCGCCGTTGCCGGAAAGGGTGCAGTACCCCACGGGGGCAAACTCGTACAGGTCGGCGTACTGGCTGCGCATGGCTTCGCTCTCAGCTTGGGCCCGCTGCAACTCCTCGTACTGCATTTCTAGCTCAATCTGATGAATCCGGAGCTCCTGCACTAGCCGAAGTACTTCCTCCGGAGTCTTCTCATCCGCGCTTTGCGAAACCAACCGTTTTCGCTCGGCCTGAGAACGTAACTTCTGGAGAGAGTTGTCTGAACTGGCGGCATCGTGATTGGGGGAGGGTGAATCGGCATCCATGCGCTATATCCTTTCTAAACTATGCCAACTGAGGGCGCCGTGCAGGGCAGCTCACCAGTATGCTACGCACTAGCACTCCGCTAGTTGCTACTCCACTACAGCATTTCTACACTAAGTAAAATTCGGTCGGTCTTGCTGCCCTGGCTGGATATGCGGCGCCCATATAGCCGCACGCGGCGGTGGCCTATCTCCGGGAAATCGGCTTCCAGCTCCACATTTTCAAATTCGCGGGCCTCGTTGTTGAGGAGCTTCAGCAGGCGGCGGTGCAGATCGGGCTGACTCCAGGCGCCCCCGCTCAGCGTATTTATCGACTCCCCTTTTACCGCCTCCGTGTTTATTCGGAAGAAGGTGGCAAACGCTTTACTCATTGTAAGCACCCGCAAGTCGCGGTCGAGGGCCAGCAGGGGCTCACGCACCGTTTCAATAATGCTCTCGGCCAAGCGGGTACTCTCCTGCAGCTCCTGCTCCAGGCGCTTCATACCGGTTACCTCCGTGAAGGTGATAACCGCTCCGCTGATGTAGTTATCGAGGGTGCGGTAGGGCAAAATGCGCATCACGTACCACTCGCCGTTTTTCGTCTGTATGCTCGATTCCAGCGTGATAAGGCGGTCGAGTACCAGTTGCACATCGTCGACCAGCGTAGAGTGCTGCAGGTTGTTGGCGAAGTGCAAGATGGGGCGTCCCACATCCGAAGGCAGCAGGTTGATGATGCGCGAAACGGGAGGCGTGAAGCGCTTAACCACCATGCTATTATCCAGGAAGATAATGGCCAGCTCGGTAGAGTCCAGCAGGTTCTTCATGTCGTTGGCGGCCTGCGAGAGCTCATCCGTCTTGCTCAGGTACTGCATGTTCAAGGTCATCAGCTCCTCGTTGAGGCTCTGCATTTCTTCCTTGTTGGTCATGGCTTCCTCGTTGGTGCTCTGCAGCTCCTCGTTGGTGCTCTTGAGCTCCTCCACGCTGCTTTCCATTTCCTCAATGGTAGTTTGCAAGCGCGACTTGGTGTACTTCAGCTCCTTTTCTAGGGCTACCAACGCGGCGTCGCGGCCATCGGGCTCCAGCTCCGGCGCTTTTTTGCGGCGTTGGCTGCGCTTAGGTTGGGGCAGGTTCTCGAACACCACCAATAGCAGCCCCGCAAGCGCGTCGGGCTCCGAGAGGTACTTTACAGTCAGGCGAATCAGCTCGTAGCCGGCTTCCGTTTTCAGGCGCACTTCCTCCAGCACCGCATCCTGGCGGGTTTGCATAGCCCGGTGCGCAGCCCCACTAATCTCGTAGTTCAACTCCTCACGGGCCATGTCGAAGAGGTTCATGCCGCTAAGGCCGGGAGCGGGCTCCAGGTACTTGCCGGTGCGCCCGTTCACAAACAGAATTTCGCCCTTGCCGTTGATTACAACGGCGGGCGGAGCATAATAGCGCAGAAGCACCTTTTGCACTAGCGTGGCAAAAGCTTCCCCTTCGCGGCGGGGACTAGAAGCATTCATAATTCCTACGGGATGCGCTGGCGCGGCGGGGTGGCGAGCAAGGGAAAAGGGGAAATTCGCCAGCCGGCTCAGGGAAGCCGGTGACTCCGAGCGCCGGGAGATTTTCCACTTTATATCAAGGGGGGTAAACAGATCCTGGAAGCCTGTTACATTTTCAGAAGGGCCCAGGAACAGTAGCCCGCCGGGGTTAAGTGCGTAATGAAAAATGGGCAGCAGGTTGCGCTGCAAATCGCTGGAAAGATAGATGAGCAGGTTGCGGCAGCAGAGCAAATCCAGCTTAGTGAAGGGGGCGTCTTTGCTCAGGTTGTGGAGGGCAAACACCACTATGTCGCGCACTTCCTTCCGAATTTGGTAGCCGACATCTACCTTATGAAAGAAGCGCCGCAGCCGCTCGGGGCTTACGTCGCCCGCAATATTTTCTGGGTAGTGGCCTAGCCGGGCGTAGTCAATGCCTTCGGGGTTGATATCGGTGGCGAAGATCTGCACTTTGAGGTACTTGCGCGGATCTATCTGGTCGAGACACTCCAGAATCAGCATGGCCAGGGAGTAGGCCTCTTCGCCGGTAGAAGCGCCCGGCGCCCACACACGGATGGTGCTCTCGGCAGGCTTTTTTTCCAGGAGCGGTATTAGCTGCGTTTGCAGGCTCTTGTAGGCCTCCGAGTCGCGGAAGAACTTGGTTACGCCAATCAGCAGCTCCTTAAACAGCAGCTCTACTTCCTTCGGATGCTCCTGCAGGTACCGCACGTAGTGGGTAAACTCCTTGATCTGGTGGGAGTTCATCCGCCGCTCAATCCGCCGGAACAGCGTGTTGCGCTTGTAATAGGTAAAGTCGTGCCCGGTTTGGCTCCGGATGAGCATAAAGATTTTCTGGAGGGCGTGGGCTGGCTTGCTTTTCGATTCTGGGGCCAGCTCCCGCGGCGGACGCGTGAGCAGGGGGCGCTCAATGTACTCTAGCAGCTTAGCTGGCATATCCTCGGGCGGCAGCACAAAATCCACAAATTCAGTGGCCAAGGCCGAGCGGGGCATGGAGTCGAACAGAGCCGTTTCGGGCTGCTGCACCATGACCATTCCGAAGTTTTCTACCACCATCTTTAAGCCAATAGTGCCATCGGAGCCCAGCCCCGACAGAATAACGCAGACGGCCCGGTCGTGCGCATCTTTGGCTAAGCTCTGGAAAAAGAAGTCGATGGGCAGGCGACGGGCCTGGGGCTGGGTAGGGGCAAACAGCAGCAGCGTGCTGTGCAACAGACTAATGTCGTAGTTGGGCGGAATTACATATACGTGGTCGGGACGCACCCGCAGGCCGTCGGTGGCTTGCAGTACGGGCAGCGACGTGAAGCCTTGCAGCACCTGTACTAGCTCGCTCTGCTGGGGCCCCAAGTGAGTTACCACAACAAATGCAGCGCCGGTTTGGGCAGGCAAGTGCGTAAAAAACAGCTCCAGCGCTTCCAACGAGCCCGCCGAACCACCAAGCCCAACAATAGGAAATTTTTCAGTTGGAGGCTTTGGGCTGAATACCGTGAGTTCTTCAGTTACCATAAGGCCAGCGACGGCGGCAGTAGCCGCAGCTGACGTAGGTTGCTCTTCTAGCACAGGCAAAAGGGTATAAAGTCGGGAGCGGCGGCTATCCTCTAGAGAAAAGAGGAAAGTAGCGAGTACAAGAACAGGAGAATTAGGCAGCAAAACCGCTACAGCCGAGCTCCAGGGCACATTCTGAGGCTAAAGCTACGTAAAACAATTGGGGGTGCCGGGCCGGCGCGGCAGTAAGAGGAAGTAATCTGTCTTTCATATGCGCCGTTTGTACGTCTTTCCGTATAGCCAGTATTTACGGGTTCAGGCATGGCCTAGGCCACCTGACTGCGGCGGTCTACAGCCCACTCTGCACTCTTCCTCTCCTGTCTGTGAATTTTCCTTCCTACGTCATCGTCATCGGTACTTCTGCCGGCGGTATGCCTGCCCTTACTGAGTTGGTAAGTCAGCTGCCCGCGTCTATTCCTGCGGCCATACTCGTCGTACAACATCTCGCGCCCGAGTCGTCGGGGGAGGCGCTGGTGAATCGGCTGGCTCACCATTCGCAGTTGAAATGCCAGCTGGCCACCGATCAAACATTCATTGAACCTGGGCACCTATACCTGGCCCCCCCCGACCGCCACATGCTGCTGCGCGAGAATCGGCTATTGATTACCAAGGGGCCGCGGGAAAATGGCTACCGGCCCGCCGCCGACACCTTGTTTCGCTCGGCGGCCGTCAGCTTTGGCTCCAATGTCATTGGCGTGGTCCTGACTGGTCTGCTGCACGATGGCACAGCCGGCCTGGAGTTTATCAAGCGTTGCGGCGGTACCGCCGTAGTACAGGCCCCCTACGATGCTGAATACCCCAGCATGCCCGAAAGCGCCCTGCGCAACGTGGACATTGACTACACTGTGCCGCTTGCGCACATGGGCGGGTTGCTGGTAGAGCTTACGAACAACCAGTTACCGCCTCAGGAACTAGCGGCAATACCGAAAGATCTTCAAACTGAAGCCGCTATTGCGGAACGGGTCGTGGGAACAATAAACGAAGTACAGGAAATTGGTCACCAAGTGGCCATAACCTGCTCAGACTGCGGAGGCACGCTCTGGCAGCTTAACCAAGGAAATGTGCTGCGCTTTCGGTGCCACACCGGCCATGCCTTTACGGCGGAGGCACTGCTTGACGCAGAACAAAGCTCCTTGGAAGAAACCTTGTGGGTAGCCATCCGCATGATGGAGGAGCGCAAGATTCTGCTGACTAGCATGGCGTCGCGCGGCAGCGGCAGCTGGGGTGTGCAGCAGGAAGAACGGGCAGAAGAGCTCAAGCACCACATCAACCGCCTGCGCGAATTTCTGCTCAATGGTTCGTCAAATACGTCAGCTAAACAAGCAAGTACGGAGTAACGCCGACGAGTATCATAAGTACGCAGAAGCTGGTCCGTATTAGCCGCTAAGGTCATCCGTAAAAGGTACCAAATACCCGATAAACAAGGGTATTTGCCAGACAAACAGCAACTCAAAGCGGGTGAAGCGCCGTTGAAGAGGCAGAGTTTCATTCACCACTTCAACCTGCTTACCATGGCCCAAGCATCAAAAAACCAGAACGCCTCCACCAAAGGCCAGACCACCAACGGTCAGACCAGCAACACCAGCAAGCGCGGTTTCGCCAGCATGGACCCCGAGTTGCAGCGCCGGATTGCCAGTGAAGGCGGCCGGGCCTCGCACCAGAGTGGCCGCGGACACCGCTTCACTTCAGAAGAAGCTCGCGCTGCCGGCCGCAAAGGTGGCCAGGCTAGCCGCAACACCAACACCAACAACAACGCCCAGGCCCGCTAAGCACCGCCCGCAGTTGTGCCGGACATGGCCCCGGCAGAAGTTCAGTTCTCCCTTAGGCCATCTGACAACCATAAAGGCCCCGGGTACGCCGGGGCCTTTGTTGGCTATTCGTTCTCCTCACTGCCTTCTGTCATGTCTAGCATTCGTTTTTCCCTGCACAAAAGTCCCGATGACAATTTTCAACACTTGATTTTGCTTGTGCGGCAGCGCCCCCTGATGCACTGGGTGTTGCCGGCCGTAGCCGGGCGGGGCCTGAGTGCTTCGCTGGAGCGCGGCCTACTGCTGGAAGCGCCCGAGGTGAGTACGCCCTCTGCGTGTATTGCGCAGGGCCGCTGCCAACTGGCCTACGACCCAGCCCCCAGCACCTGCGCTAGCCTACGCGCAGCCCTGGCCAAGGGCCGCTTGCTTATTACCCTTTCGGGGAGTGATGTACAGGGTACGTATTCCCTGATTCGGCTTCATGCCACCAGCCCCGCCTGGTTACTCAGCCCGGCTACCTATGTACCCGGCAAACGCACGCTGGCTGGTGCCACTGGTCTAGGCTCGTTGGCCCCCAGCTTTCGCGCTCAAACGGCTGGCCTAGCCTAACCGGCTGCTGACTTACTGCCCCCCGCTTCTCCCCTCCCCCTATTGCCCACCCACGCTCTGGTTTCCCGAGCACCTACCCGCCCCACCTTTCCCAGCCAACGCACTCAGCTTCTTGCTTACTATTTAACACGGCCCCACCTGAGCTACACGTTCGGGTGGGGCCGTGGGCGTTAACGGCAGTGACACAAAAGGTGGCCTAGGCCACTATGGGCTAGGTAAGCAAGCCTTGGCGCACGGCGTAGCTGATTAGGGCCGCCGTGTTTTTGGCCTGGGTTTTCTCAATGATGTTCTGGCGGTGGGTTTCAATAGTGCGCTTGCTGGTAAAGAGCTTTTCGGCTATTTCCGCATTGGTCAGGCCCTCGGCAATAAGCTGCAACACCTCCGTTTCGCGTTTCGATAAGCCATCGGTTTTCTTGGCCGTGGCCGTTACGTCGGGCGTGGGGGTCTGCATCAGCTTCTGCAGAAACTTCATTCCCAGCTCTGAGCACAGAAACTGCCGGCCGCTGGCTACCGTCCGGATGGCGTACACGATTTCGAGCCGGCCCGCATTCTTGAGCACGTAGCCCAGCGCCCCGGCCTCAAACATGCGGTTGATGTATTCCTCATGATCAAGCATAGACAGGGCCAGCACCCGCACCTCCGAATATTCCTCGTGGAGCCGACGGGTAGCCTCCATCCCGTCCATCACGGGCATGTTCATATCCATCAGCACAACGTCGGCCGGGGTGGTGGTGAGCAGCGCTAATAACTCCTCACCGTTGCTGGCCTCCCCTACCACGGCAATATCATCTTGGTTGGAAAGCAAGGCGCGGATACCATCCCGAATAATGGTGTGGTCATCAACAAGAATAATCCTAATCATGAGAGCGGGGAAAATGGGCCTGGGCTATCTTACGCACAAGACAGGCCATCTTCTTTAAATGTTCGGTGTAAAGCCTAAAAACGGTATTTTCCCCCCTGATCTTTCCGTATTAATACGCACCTACTGGTACACTTCCCCGCGGGCAGGATCTACTGACTTTCACTCAATTTCTTGGCCAGGGGCAGAGGCACTCCGGCACTGGTAAGCATGCCACTCACGAGGCCCTGCCGCCAGAGCGAAAACACGGAAAAGCGCCGCTCCCGGGCAGAAACTATTGGGCCGGGTTTCACTGGCTGACCCGGCTTGCGGGGGTTGTTATCGCGCAGGAAAATTCCGTTGACCAGGGAGGTTTCAATGCGCTTCAGGAAGCCGGGGCGCTCCTGCTGGTTCAGGAGCTGTAGCTTCAGGTCGGAGTAGCGGGCCCACATGGTACCACGGACGGCGGCCCGGTTTAGCTGCATGGCAAACCTGATCTGCTCCACAGTACCACTCTTAATGGCTATGCCGCGTGTGGGCACAATCATGGGGTTGAGGATGGCCAGGGGTGTTTGCTGAAACGTGCCCTGCAGAGTGTGGGCCCCCGAGCGGTCGAGGAGATTAGCCCGCAGGGCAAGCGTGGCATAGCAGCGGTTACTGAGCCAACCACTCGCTGAGCCAACCAAAGGTGAGCCCGGCCCCATGCGCTTGGGGTTGTTTGACACATTGCGCAGCGTAATGGCCAGCCGATTAATAGACAAGGTACCCGGCACCGGGTCGCGGGGGGCACGGTAAGTCATTTGTATGGTACCGTGCTGAAAACGCACTACCCGTACATCAAACTGAAACGGCACCTGGCCTAGCGCCTCCGGTGTCACTACTGATATGGATGGGTTGATGGGAAAACGCCCATCGCTGTTAGTGTAGAGCTGGGCACTAGGAACCGTGATGCTAGTTACTTGCACTACTCGGTTATACTGAGCCGCTCGGTAGTCGACGCCCGCCATCCGGAGTTCGGGTATCTGCAGCTTGAGATGCGCCGCCTGGTGCCCTTTGCTGCGCGCCAATGCTACTACCGACAGGGTTGGCACTACCCGTAGGCCAGTAAGGCGCAGCGTGCCAGGGCGTGTATCGGCCTGGAGCTGCTGCCACGACAGGTTGTAATACGGCGCGTCGAGGTTGAGCGTGGCGCGCCCCGTCCGGACCGACCACGCCTGGGCGTAGTAGATGGCCGTGCGGGTGGTTTGGCGGGGCAGCACCTGAATGTTGGTAGCCCAGGCCCGCACATTGGCGGCCACGGGAGCCTGCTCTATGCCCGCTACGCGCAACGCTCCGCCCACTACCTCCAGGTGCTTAAGGCGGCACTCGCGCAGGTAAGGAGCCAAGAGCACGTGCAAGGAAGGCGGCTTTACGGTGGGCACCGTGAGAGCCAGCCGGGGCGCAGTAATTCGCAGGATGTCGGCTCGGAAGTGCTGGCGGGTCAGTTGGGCGGCCCGTACGCCCGTCAGCTGCAGCCGCGGCAGCACCAGGCTGATGCGGGCCGTTTTGCCACGTTGGTTGTTGATGGGCTGGGTAGGGTGCACCACCACCGAGTCGAGGGTGAGCAACTGCTGCGCTGAGGTAAACGCGCCCCGCACCAGCTTCACCTTATGGCCCGGCACCTGCACGGCCAAGCCCCGCACCTGTCCTGCTACGGCCGCCGCATACCCCACGCGCTGCGAGTCGGCGGCCCCGGCAGCACTGATCCATATATCCTGAGCCGAGAGTTGCCCCTGCCCTAGTTGCACCATGGGCTGCGGGCCGGGCCCGTAAGCCCCTCGCACTTGGCGCAACCAGAACTGGCCTACGCGCACTCCCGCCACCGGCAACTGCTCATGCAGCTTACTTCCTTGCTTGGTTTTGGGAAGAGATGCCAGTTGCAGGGCTACCGAATCAATGGCTATTCTATCAATGGGCACTACCCCGCGCCGCAGCAGAGCAAGTAGCCCCACCCCCGCCACCTCCACCCGCCCCACTGCCAGGCGCACGCGCGGTAGCCGGGCCGAGTCGGGGGTGCTGCTGGTGGTAGTGCGTAGCCACACGTGGCCAAGCGTGAGGGAGCGGCTGCGCAAGCTGGTGTGCAGGTGCCCGATGCGCAGCTGGTAGCGGCCGTGGCTGGCCGTGGTTACTTGCTGCTCCAGCTTGCGCCGCAGCCAGGGGTCGAGCTGCTGCAGAGCTAGGCCTACTGCTAGGCCTAGCAGCAATAGCACGGCCAGCACCCACCTGCCCCAATGCACGTTGCGGGGTGGCGGTGAGGATGTAGCAGGCTCAGAGGAAACAGCAGTTGGGAACACGGGAAAGCATTAGGTCCCTCTTACGCAAACCCCCTTGCTTCGACTATATATCCGGAGTAAAGAGGCAGCAGACCAGAAAAACTCATTTATTTGTCGGCCCTACCGGTGGGCGTTTCTTTCTTTTATACCTGCGTCGCCCGTTTTTCCAACCTGATGGGTTCGTTTCCAGTTAACCAGCTATGCTTGCTATAACTTCTCTGCTTAACCCGCAAAGTGCGGCCCGCATCAACCGGATTATCAAGAGCCTGGAAACGGAGTTTGGCCTGGACGATGTGCAGGCGACGCCCGATCCGCACCTTACCTACCAGCTGGCCGGGGTCCGCAAGCTGTCCTCACTGAAACAGGTGTTGCGCGATGTGGCCCGTCATACCAAGCCGTTCACGGCCCACACCACTGGCCTAGGCGTGTTTCCGGGCCCCAACCCGGTTATCTACATCCCGGTGTTGCGCTCCGACGCCCTGAACCACTTGCACCACCGCATCCGGACGGCCACGGCCCCCCTGTGCCTGCGCACCGATAAGTTCAGTGGCCCCGACTGCTGGCTCCCGCATATTTCGCTGGCCCTGCACGATACCACTCCTGAGCTGCTAGGTCCCGTGCTGCAGTACCTCAACCAGCAGACGTTTAACATGCAACTGCTCATTAACAACATTGCCATTCTGCGTCAGCAAGGCGAGCTGTTTGTACAGGAGAAGTGCTTTTCCTTTGAAGGCCACAAGCACGAAACCTCTCCCGACCTGTTTGGCCAACTGGCCTAGGCCACTCGGAGAAGGCGTACCGGAATTTTGCGGCGTACTGTACCGCATTTTAGCTTGCACCCCCGACCTTTACCGCTTCTAACCCATTCCATTCTTGTATGAACGCATACACTCTTGTTCTGGCCCTGCACTCCTGGACGCGCTGGCTCGTGTTGATTTTCGGACTTATTGCCCTGTTTCGGGCGTTTTCGGGCTGGCAAGGCCGCAGGCAGTGGGCCGGCGCCGATAATGGAATGGGCGCTGCGTTTGTTGGCTCTATGCACCTGCAGCTGCTGCTAGGCCTCATCCTGTACTTTGGCCTGAGCCCCTACGGCGTAAAGGCTTTTGAAACGGCCGGTGGTGCCGTGATGAAGGATGCAGGCAGCCGGTTTTTTGCCGTTGAGCACTTAGTAGGAATGATTCTGGCCGTGGTAGCCGCTCAGGTGGGCCGCACGCTCTCCAAAAAAGCCACCGACCCCGTGCTTAAGCACAAGAAAGCCTTCACGTGGTTCCTGATTGCCCTGGTGCTGGTGCTGCTCATGATTCCGTGGGGCATCTGGAATCCGGCCCGCCCGGCGTTCCGCCTCTAGAGTTTCTACAACAAAAAAGCCGCCTCCCACTACCGGGAGGCGGCTTTTTTGTGGCCCTTAGGTTGCGCGTTGCAAAAACCTGTACCTTATGGGGCGTAGCGCGCATATCCGCCTACCCAGGCTTATTAGCTTCAGGCTTGCCCATGCCGTTTTCTACCACCTGCGCGCCTAAAGGGCGGGTTTCCTGCCCGGAGTTTGCCCTCCTAATTGCCTCCCACCTCCGGGAGCTGGAGAGCCGTCCAGAAGTCAGGCCCAATCACCGGGCACTCTTGGCCGTGTTGCGCCAACAGCTTACGGAGCAGCAGCCACAGCTCTCCACAGCAGCGGCCAGTGGCCTAGCCTGCTAGAGCGAGTACCCGCCGGAAGCCTCCAGGCGCTGCGCATTCACCCAGCGCGCCGCCTCAGAGCACAGAAAGACTACTACGCCACCAATATCCTCGGGCTCGCCAATCCGGCCCAGCGCCGTCTGCCCCGACATGTAGGCCTCTAGCTCTGGGTGCTGCTCACGGACGGCCTTGGTGAAATCGGTTTTGATGATGCCCGGCGCCACCAAGTTGGCCCGAATGCCGCGGCTTCCCAGCTCCTTAGCCAGGTACTTGGTGAAGATTTCAATGGCTCCCTTCATGGAGGCGTAGGCCGCATAGCCGGGAGTAGTAAACCGCGTTAGCCCCGTCGATAAGTTGACGATACCGCCGCCATCGGCCAGTAAGGGCAGCAGCGTTTGCGTCAGGAAGAACACTCCCTTAAAGTGCACATTTAGCAAACGGTCGAAGTTCTCCTCCGTGGTTTGAGCGAAGGGGGCTGCTGCATCAATTCCGGCGTTGTTAATCAGAAAATCGAAGGTGCTGCGGCCCCACTGCTCCTGTAGCTGCTGGCCCAGCGTTTCGGCAAACCCAGCAAACGATGCTACCTGCCCAGCATCGAGCTGCAACGCCACGGCCTTGCGGCCCAGGGCTACTACCTGGCCTACTACGGCCTGGGCTTCGGCCTGCTGGCTATGGTAGGTCAGAATAACGTCGTGGCCGGCCTGTGCCAGTTGCAAGGCCATTTCTTTTCCCAGGCCGCGGCTGCCGCCGGTTATCAGGGCTATCTTGTTTGTGCTCATTTGGTAAAGGGTTATCGTGAGAGCACAAAGGTTGGGCCCCTGCCGCGGGAAGTTCTGGTGACTGTTACAGATTAAATGGTGAGCATTTCCGATGTTGCCCCCCGCAGTTCGGCCCAGGCGGCCTCGCGGTACTGTTTTGGTGTTTGTCCGTCTGCGAAGCGCTTAAAGAACTTCGTGAAGTTGGAAGGATCATAGGTGAGGCGGGCCGCTATTTCCGCCACGGGGGCCGGGGTATCGCGCAACAAGCGCTGGGCCAAGGCCAAGATCCGGACCTCGAAATGGGTGCACGGTGAGTGCCCGGTGGTGAGCTTGATGGTGTTGCTGAGGTGGGTAGGATGCACGTGCAGCCGGTCCGCAAAGTCCCGGATTTCCAGCATTTCCGTGACTAGGCCAGCTTCCAGGTCAGCCAGGTGGTTGTCTATTTCGCGCAGGAAATCAGTGGTTATCTCGTGCTGGCGGGCGAGAAGCTTTTTAGGTATAAGAGTAGCCATCGGAACGTTGTTTTAGCAGAGGACGAATACCGGGGCAAAGTACTTTATCTGCGCTGGCGATACCGCCCCTCTTGCATGGCCTAGGCCACTGTAAGCAGAAGCTACCCGATGCTTACTGCCTTAGCTCTACACAACAGATACGTGCGGTACCTGTGGGCTGGCTGCGGAGTTGGCAACAGTGGCCTAGCCCCAACAACAATTGCCCCACCAGCTATGCGCGGGTAGGGCAACAGACAGGGTGTAGCTGTAAGGATCTGAACGTGGCTATCGGGTTTCAGGGCCGGGGAGCGGGCGGTTAACGGCGCTGAGTCGGTAGTCAATTTTAGGCATCCGAGAAGCAGGCAGCTTAGTACCCTGAGCCGAGCGGCTGAAGTAGTAAGAGCCCCCAAAACAACCAATAACCAGCAAGAGCATCCGGACCCAGGCAAGCAGCGTTCTGATATACATGGTGTTACTTGAAAGTTAGTGTTTGCGCCGCCCAGTGGTGGCCTGGAGGGTGAAAACCACGTCTTGCTGCTGGCCGGGCGTTTGCAGAAACAGGGCTTGCTGCTTGTAGCCCTCATAGCCGCAGCTCAGGCCCACGGGGCTGGCATCGGGGAGGGTAATATTGAAATTGCCCGCCGAGTTAGTCACCGTAACTTGTTGGGTAGTGCCACTCACCCAAATGGTAGCTCCGGCCAGGGGCAACCCGTTGCGGCCCTTTACGCCACCACGCAGCGTGATAGGAACATCAACCGGAGTGGCAGAGCAGGGCACCGCTACCATAGGCCGCACGGGCGCCAAACTACGGGTTGCTTTTTGCGGAGCCGCCTTACGAACGACGGGCTTGTGCCTAGCAGCCTGCTGCGTAACAGGGTTAGGAGCGGCTAGGCCTGCTACCGTGGGCATCAGGCAGAGCGCCCACACGCGCAGAGAAGAAGTAATAAAAGGCATAGAAAGCTGAAAAGTCAGAGACAACAGAAACCTAGTATTCGCTGGGCGGCTACTTAGTGCTACCCGCCAATAGGTGCGCAATGGGTTGGCGCTCTTCCAGCCACCGAAACGTGCTGTACTGGCCCGGCGTCAGGATGCGCAGCATGTCTGCGTCGTACTGCTGTAGTACCTGCGCCACGGGGAGCAAGGCCCCCTGTTGTTTCTGCTCCGGCACGGTGGGGTCCAGCTGTTGCAGCTTCCGGTAGGTTACAGTTCGTACTTCGGCGGCCTGTTGTTGCGTGAGCCGGAGCACATCGGTGAAGTAACACGTCAGCTGCAAGGCTCGGTTTCGCACCTGCTGTTTATGAGCCGAAGCGGTGGGCTCATCAGCCAAAGAAGGGCGTGGAGCTGCCAGCGCTGTGCTACCCAGAACTACAAGACCAATGAACGTGAGGTATACATTCTTCATGGCAATAGGGGAGTGTGAGGTGAGAGCGAGATTGTACTTCAAACCTAAGCCACTCCTGAACCCCGTGCCGGAGAACTAGCCTAACTGCGGCATACTGGCTGTGAGCAGTCCTGTTTTCTCTCCGAAAGAAGCTATCTAACTTCTTTGATAAGCATATAACCGATATCAAATTAATTATATTTATAACTACCAGTCTTTATCCCATTTTGAGACAAAATTTATCAACCGATTGATAGGCAACAAATAAATCTATCTCATAAAGAAACATACCCTCAGCACCTAGTACCTTAGCTCAACAATACTCTACTCACCTGTTGCATGCCGCTCTCCCCGCTTACGTGTGTCGTGGTCGACGACAACGAGATTAACCGCCTTACCCTCGAACACCTCATTGCGCTTACGCCTGACTTAGAACTAGCCGCTTCCCTTAGCGGCGGGGTTGAAGCCCTAAACTACTTCCGCCAAGGGGGCCAGGCCGATATCCTGTTCCTGGACATTGAGATGCCCCTTCTCTCGGGGCTCGATTTGCCGCGGCTGCTACCTACGCCGGCCCCGGCCATCATCATGGTAACCACCCACCGCGACTTTGCCGTGGATGCCTTTGCCCTGCAGGCGTTGGACTACTTGGTGAAACCCGTCACGCTTGAGCGCTTCGGCCAGGCACTGGCGCGCGTGCGAGAACAGCGCCTAGCCGCTCAGCCGCAACCCACCCATTCCATTCCGGCTACTCCGGCACCCGAGCCTGATACCAACTTGTTTGTGAAGGTGGGCACGCGCATGCTGCGGATAAACTTCAGTGAGGTGCTTTACATTGAAGCGCTATCCACGTACTCGGTGCTGGTGACAAAAGCGCAGAAACACATTGTGTACCTAACGCTGAAGGCCTTACAGGAACGGCTGCCCTTCGCCCATTTTGTGCGGGTACACCGGAGCTACATCGTGAATACCGCCCTGATTGAAGCCGTGCAGGACAATATGCTTAAGCTTGGCAGCCACGAAATCCCGGTTGGCAAGTCATATCAGGAAGAGTTCTTCCGCAACCTGCGAGGCCTTTAGTCTCCAGCTCTACTCAGCAAGGAACAGGGGCGGCCAGACGAATAATGTCGGGCCGCCCCTGCGAATGAAGTTTGGTAGGCCTATCCTCTTTGATCCAATTAGCGCTGGGTCTCTTCCGTAGGCAACTCAATGGGTAACTCTACCAGAGCGCGTTGCACCTGGCTTATCACCTGGGTTACGGCCCGCTGAATGGCTGGCAGTTCCTTTTCGGCGCTGGTGGGGGCGCGTTCCAGCTGCTGCACGGCCTCAGTAACATCTACTATGCCCAAGGCATCGAGGCTGGGCTTGATGTGGTGCGCCACACCCGCCGCTTGCTTCCAGTCGGCAGCGGCGGCGGCGGCTTCCAGCTTGGCCAAGCTTTGGGGCATGTTGCTCAGGAAGGAGCGAATGATTTTGCTCACGAAGGCCGAGTGCCCTTGCGCCATTTCGTGCAGCTTACTCAGGTTATAACTCCTGACCACTGGTGCCGGTTGCTCGGTGGGGCGCAACAGCCACTCCAGTTCCCGGTAGAGGGCGCCTTCCTCAAATGGTTTCGTCAGGCAGGCATCCATACCGGCCGCCAGGTACCGCTCATTATCGGCCCGAAAGGCATTGGCCGTAAGCGCCAGAATAGGCACATTCGCCTTGGCCGCGTCCGGCAGCTTCCGAATGATAGCAGTAGCCTCTAGGCCACTCATACCGGGCATTTGAATGTCCATGAGCACCACATCGTAGGCATTAACGCTGTACAAGGCCAGCCCCGCCGGACCGTTTTCAGCCTCGTCTACCATCATGCCCCACTCTTCCAGCAGCAGCCGGGCCACGTGGCGGTTAATTTCGTTGTCTTCCACTAGCAGCACACGGCGGCCCTGCAACGCACCGGCGTCGAAGGGTGCGGGGGTAGCTGCAGCCGCCACGGCCGTGGTGCGGGGCAACGTCAGCTCGAATGAAAAGCGGCTCCCCTGCCCTACCGCACTTTCCAGCCGCAGCTGGCCACCTAACTGCTCTACCAGTGCTTTTGAGATGCTCAGGCCCAAGCCCGTGCCTCCAAAGCGTCGGGTAGTGTCGGCGTAGGCCTGGGTGAAACCCTCAAAGATGCGGGCTTGAAAGGCGGGCGCAATGCCAATGCCGGTGTCTGCCACAATCAGCTCCACGGTAAGCGTCTCTTGCGTTTCAGCAATCTGCCGGCTGATTACCGTGATGCGTCCGCCCGGCGGCGTGAACTTGATGGCGTTGCCCACCAGATTAATCAGAATCTGGTTGATGCGGTACGGGTCGCCGAGCACCCACGGGTGGGGGCAAGAGTTGCGCAGGGGCGTTCCTTCTACCTCCAGCCCCTTCTCTATGGCTTGGTGCACCAACGGCTGCAGAGCCTGCCCCATGGAGTCGCAGAGGTTAAAAGGAGCCTGCTCAAACTCCAGCTTGCCCGAGGTAATCTTGGCCATGTCCAGCACATCATTGATAATGCTGAGCAGGTGCTGGCCCGAGCTGCGGATAATGCGCAGAAACTCCTGCTGACGCGCATCCAGCGGGGTTTTGCTGAGCTGAGTGGCCATGCCCATCACGCCGTTCATCGGCGTTCTGATTTCGTGGCTCATGTTGGCCAGGAAGTTCTCCCGGGAGCGTACGGCCGCCTCCGCTTCATCCTTGGCCCGTTTCAGCTCTTGCTCAGCCAGAACCCGGTCGGTAATGTCTTGGCCGTAGCCAATCACGTAGGCTGGTCGGCCGCCGTCTTCCTTTACTAAATAGTTCTGGTATAGAACGTAGCGCACCTCGTCATGGCCAAATGGTATTTCTACCACTCCCCGGTTTTCGCCATCGCGGGCAATAGCGGTGAGGTAATGGCCTAACTTGGCTTGCTGTGCCGGCAATAGAGCTTCTTGCAGGTAGCGGCCCGGCAACGACTCGGCCGGCAAGCCCATGAACTGCGCCACGGCGGGGTTCACCGACAGCACCTTGCCGCTAAGATCATGGGTGCAGATGAGAGCCTGCGAGTACTGCATCAGGTCGCGGTACTGCTTCTCGTTGTGCTCCAACGTCTGCTGAGCCTTTTTAAGGGCGGTGATGTCGGTGCTGACCACCAGCACGTGTAGGCTGCCGTCGGGCAGGCGCAGGGGGCGCTTCACGGCCTGAAACCAGAGCACCTCTCCGCTGTAGAGAGTGACGGAAGACTCGTAGGTGTACTGCTCGCCAGTGCTCAGCACATGGGCATCTGTTTCAGCGTAGCGGGCCATTTCGCGCGCCTGCACGCTGTTGGGATCCAGTGGGGAGTTGTCCTGCAAATGAGCCGACAAGCTCCGCAGCGCCTCGGTAGCCCGGTTCTGAAACAGAACAGCGCCCTTCGCGTCGCGCACAAAAATGACGCTGGGGCTGGTATCAAGCACCAGCTGAATAAACTGCTGCTGCTCCTGCAGTTCGCGCCGGGCGGTTTCTTCGCGGGTAGTGTTAGTAAGGACCAGCAACTGGCTGGCATCACGGAGGGCTACCAAACGAGCGTTGTGGTAGGTAACTGTACCGTCGGGGTGGGTTAACTCAAACGCCTCTTCCTGCACTTCTGACTGAGGTGGCCCGCTAACCAGCTGCATCAGGCGGTGCGCCACCGTGGGCGGCAGCAGCTCGGCGAGGGCAGCGCCCTCCAGTTCCTGGCCAGGGTGGCCTAGGGGCGTGCTGCCGGGCTTGGCTTCTTGCACGCGCCCCTCGGCATCGAGCACCAGAATGGTATCGGGCAGGGCTGAAAACAAGGCCCGCATCTTGGCTTCGTTGGCACTAGTGCGGTTTTCTGCTTCCCGCCGCAGCGTGATATCGGAGCCGTACCCAATTACACTCTCAACAGCCCCAGCTTCATCAAATATGGGCTGATAGTGCCGCATAGCATATTGCTTGGCCCCGCTGGGAAGCTCCACTTCTTCCTCCCATACCGTCATGCGGCGCTCTTGCACGGCTAGGGCAAATTGCCGCTGGCGGTTTTCGGCAATGGCCGCCGGCCAGCCTTGGGTAGCGGTAAAAGCCGCCACCCCCTGGCCTAGCAACTGCTCCCGAGCGGCCAAGCTGGGTAAAGCAAAGGCATTGAGGTAACGGTAGCGCTGCTCCAGGTCAAACACGGCAATCTGGCTGGGCATCCGGTCGAGGATGGTTTCGTAGAAGGCGCGCTGCTCGGCCAGCTGTTGCTCTACCTGCACCCGGGCCGTGATGTTGACGAGGTAAATATTCACGTACCCCTCGGCCGGAAAGGGCACCACAAAGGCTGTGTGCTGCTGCCGGGCCACGGCCACGTCTACCTCCGTAACCGTTCCGGCGGCCAGGGCCTCGGCGGCCATCCGATGAATCTGGGCAAACATCTGTTGCCGTTCTTCTTCGGGCAGGGGCTCGTAGAGTTGGTGGGCGGCGGGGTTAGCAAAGGATAGCTCTCCCGCTGGCCCCACCCGGAAAATAGGGTTGATGTTCTCGTGCGGAATGCTGGCTACCCGTTGTAGCTCCTGCAGCTGGCGGTGCTGCCCGGTAATTTCGCGCAGGCAAATGTGCAGGTTGGCGAGCGGGGCATTTTTCTCCCCTTCTTGCGCAACCTCTTGCAAAAGCACGGCGCCACTTGTAAGCACTACGGTTTCGCTACGCACAGTTCCTCCGAGCTGCCAGCTGCCTTCTAACACTGCTGGCTCCGTTACGCGCAAGGCCAGCTCGGGTAGCAGCTCCGTTGCCAGGTGGCCTAGCCAGCGGCTAGCAGGCGAGGGCAAGCCATAAAGCGTGCAAAATTGGTCGTTGAGCAGGATAATGATACCCACCTCGTTGGTGAGGAGCCAGCCGGTTTGCCCGTGCGCCGTTAGCTGGCCTAGCTGCCGGCTGAGCGCATCAGAAGTGGTAGTGGCGAGCTGCAATGCCCGCTCTAACTCCGCAATCCGCTGGTGAGCTTGCTGGATATCCGAGGGCATTTGGGGCGGAAATTCCATAGGAACGAGTGAGTGGAACCCGAAAATACGGTGCAATCAGCGAAATAGTAGCAGGCTCATTTGATAACCGCTGGGTGGGGCGGCATCGGGCAACTGTCTTGCTCTTACCGGCGGTGCTTGGCTAATGTGTTACTTGCTATGGGCAGCTAGGCCACTGAGCACTTACAAGGCGCAGAAACCTTGTTGCACAGCCACGCAATCCGTACTCTAGCTGAACCCTTGCAGTGCCATGTGGCCTATCGCCACTGGTGGCCTTCGTTTGAATTACGTAACTTAGCTTTATGAGCAAGCCCCAGACCCTCGAAGACTTTTACCGGAACAAAATTCATTGGATGCCCGAAAACCTGCAGCAGGATATTGGGCATTTCAACGTATTCCGGCTCGATGACTTCGTGGGCCCGAAAGCCGGCCACTTGCCCTACAGCCGCAAAGACTTTTACAAAATCACGCTGGTTTCAGGGCGGAGCAACTACCACTACGCCGACAAAACCGTGGAAATACGGGGTCACGCGCTGCTGTTTGCTAACCCTATGGTGCCCTACGACTGGGAGCCCCTCAACGACCAGATCACGGGCTACTTCTGCATTTTCACGGAGGCCTTCTTGCAGCGCCACTTGGCGGGTACCCTGGAATTGCCCATGTTCAAACCAGGTGGGCAGCCGCTCTACACACTTCGTGATGAGCAGCTTCCGGCCGTTCGGCAGCTTTTTGAGAAGATGTTTGCTGAGATAGAGTCAGACTATGCCTTTAAGTATGACCTGCTGCGCAACTATGTGTTCGAACTAGTACACAGTGCCCTGAAGCTGCAGCCGGCCACTTCGCTCTACCAAGAGGCCAACGCCGCTACCCGCATTGCCTCGTTGTTTACGGAGTTGCTGGAGCGCCAATTCCCAATCGAAACGCCTGGGCAGCAGGTGCGGCTGCGCAGTGCCAATGATTTTGCCAGGCATCTGGCCGTCCACGTCAACCACCTGAACCGGGCTTTAAAGGAGGTAACCGGCAAAACCACCACCCAGCTCATTGCCGAGCGACTGGTGCAGGAGGCCCACGCCCTGCTTAAGCACACGCCCTGGAACGTAGCAGAAATTAGCTATTGCCTGGGCTTCGAGGAGCCCGCTCATTTCAACAACTTCTTCAAGAAGCGGGCCGGCACAACGCCTACCGCCGTGCGGGTTGTTTGATTTTCGCAAGCATCGGTTTGATTGTGGCAAGCCCCCCGGCCTAGGCCTGCTCTAGTTTTGCACTGTACTAACAGCGCATGCAATGAGCAACTCTCAGATTTGGTTTGTTACCGGCGCCTCACAGGGTCTAGGCCTGTGCCTGGCGCAGCAGCTTCTGCAGGCCGGCCACCGCGTGGCGGCCACTTCCCGCACCCTCACAAGCCTAACCCAGGCCCTTGGCAATGCCTCTGCCAACTTCCTGCCCCTGCAAACTGACCTGACCAGTGAGGCCAGCGTGCAGCAAGCCGTGGCGCAGGCGGTGGCCACGTTCGGGAGGATTGATGTAGTGGTGAATAACGCCGGCTACGGCATTGGGGGCAGCATTGAGGAGCTGACGGATGCCGAGACCCGGCAAGCCTTTGATGTGAATGTATTTGGCGGGCTGAACGTGATTCGGCAGGTGCTGCCCCACATGCGGACGGCCCACAAGGGGCACATTATCAATATCTCGTCTATTGCGGGTATCTCGGCGGCTACCGGCTGGGCCATTTATGCGGCTACCAAGTTTGCGGTCGAGGGCTTTTCGGAGGTGCTAGCGCAAGATGTGGCCTCGATGGGCATTAAAGTTACCGTAGTGGCGCCGGGCGCCTTCCGCACCAACTTCCTGACGCAAGAATCATTGGTGCTGGCCGAGCAGCCGCTAGTGGCTTACCAAGAGGTGCGCGCTTCCCACGAGAAATACCGGCAGATGAATGGCGCTCAGATCGGGGACCCCGAAAAAGCCGCCGCGGCCATCATTCAGGTTGCCCAGGAGTCTAACCCGCCCCTGCACCTGCTGCTAGGCCAGGATGCCTACAACCGCGCCATCCGCAAGCTAGACACGTTCCGCGAGGAAATTGAGGCCTGGAAGCCTCTGACCCTTTCCACCAACTTCGAGGGGTAGCTCACCCAATGTTACCATTTGGTTTCCGGGTACGGTAAAATCCAGGTTGGTGCGTCTGTCTTTTTAGTTGTCCACCTTTTTACGCCCTGTTCTTATGCTGTACTTATTCGGGAGCCTCGCTCTACACGACTCTTTGTCCTATCACGAAAATCACCAAAACGATGACCACCAACAAGATTTGGTTTGTGACCGGCGCCTCGAAAGGCCTCGGCCTGACCCTCGTCCGGAAACTCCTGGCCCAAGGCTATGCCGTGGCCGCTACCTCCCGCAACCTGACGGAGTTGCAGCAAGCCGTGCCGCATAACCCCAACGGCCGCTTTCTACCCTTGCACATGGACCTTAGCAGCGAGGAAAGTGTGCGGCAGGCTATTGCCACCACCATCAGTACCCTGGGTGGGCTTGATGTAGTAGTGAACAATGCGGGCTACGGCCAAGTGGGTGGCCTAGAAGAAATTACCGACCAGGAGGTTCGGCAGAACTTTGAGGTAAACGTGTTTGGGCTACTGAACGTGATTCGGCAGGCTACACCCCACCTGCGTGCGCAAGGCTCAGGCTACGTGTTCAATATTTCTTCCGTAGGCGGCTACACGGGTGCCTTTCCGGGCTGGGGAATCTACTGCGCTACCAAGTTTGCAGTGGCTGGCCTCACCGAGTCGTACGCGGCCGAGATGCAGGAGTTTGGCGTGCATGCCACAGTAGTATACCCAGGTTATTTCCGCACCGATTTCCTGACGGCCGGCTCCCTGAGCATTCCCAAGCAGCCAATTGAGGCCTACCAATCAGTGCGCGACTCGCAGGCCCAGCACCAAGAGCAGATCAACGGCAACCAACCCGGCGACCCCGAAAAGGCCGTAGACCTGCTGATCCAGGTTAGTGAAACGGCTACTCCTCCCCTCCACTTGTTTCTGGGGGAAGATGCCTACCATTTAGCTGAGCAGAAGATGCAGGCCGTGCAAAAAGACCTCCGTGCGTGGGAGGCTGCTTCAACGGCTACGGCCTTCTCCGCGTAGCCTCTTTCCCTGGCAATCCTCGTTAAAAAGGCCCGCGGCATAGCTGCGGGCCTTTTTTGTTCGTATTCTAACTGCTAACCCCGTTCTTTTGTAGTTCGGTAGTGCGTTAAGCTCTTACTGTGGCATCGGTTACGGGCTCCTGCTCACGGGTGAGGAGCGTACTCAGACGCTTGCAGTAGGCTTGGTGTGCGCTGCCTTTAGGCCTGGCATCCACTCATTTACTTGTCTGCTTTTGCGAATAGCTGCTCTACTCCTGCTCTTACTGCTTTCTACCGAGGCCTTTTGTCAGGGCACTTATCGCCGAGCCGTTGCCAAGTCAGGTGATGGTGTGCAGACGCTGCTGCTGCGTTACGGTTTGAACTCTAGGCCGTATGTGCAACAGTTTAGGCAGCTGAACCGCAAAAATCTAACGGCCAAGGGTGGCCTAGTGGCAGGCAGAAGATACCTCTTACCAAACCCTAGCCCCAAACGCACTACTGCCACAAAACGCTCGACCACAGGTGCCAAAGCAGGCACTTCGCACGGCATCAGCACCACGCCGCTGCTACCCTCAGCCCTGTTTGGCTCGGCCTATTCGCCGGTTCCCGTCCGCGACCGGGCGCTGGGGGGAGCGGTGTACTATCTCTCCCCTGGCCACGGCGGCCCCGACCCCGGTGCTATTGGCACCTACGGCACCCACAAGCTGGCCGAGGATGAGTACGCCTACGATGTTACTATTCGGCTAGCCCGAGTGCTGAAGGAGCACGGCGCCACGGTGTACATGATGGTGCAGGACCCCAACGATGGTATCCGCGACGAGGCCATCCTGAAAATGGACCATGACGAAATCGGCTACCCCAACCAAGTCATTCCGCTCAGCCAAGTGTATCGCCTGCGCAAGCGCATTGCTGAAGTCAACCGCCTACAGGCTCGTCACAAAGGGGCCTACCAGCGCCTCATTGCCCTGCACGTAGATAGCCGTAGCGCCGGCCAGAATATCGACGTATTCTTCTACCATCACCCGGGTAATGCCATGGGCTTACGACTGGCCAAAAACATTCACAAAGTGTTTACGGCCCGCTACAAGCGCGCCCAGCCCAATCGGCCCTACTCTGGCAACGTCTCGGAGCGGGGCACTCTGTTTGAGGTGCGCAACAGCCGCGCCCCCGCTGTGTTCATGGAGCTGGGAAACATCCGCAACCAAAAAGACCAGCGTCGCTTCCTAGTCCCCGATAACCGCCAGGCCCTGGCCAACTGGATTTACGAAGGCCTGCTGGCAGATTACACAGGCAGATAAGCAAAGAGGTGGCCTAGTGGCTCTATCATTGAATACAGGTCAGCTAGGCCACCTATTTACTGTATCACCGCATCACGGGTTCATCAGCAAGTAGAGCAGATTGTGGTAAAGAATGCCCTGCTCTCCATCGTGAATGCCATCTAGGCCAGCGTCTTCCAGTAGGGCTTCTACCTCTTCGTAATCCGTCAGAAAATCTATTTCTGGTTCCTCTTCATCTGGCAACATGGTGTGCACCAGGTAGCGCCGCTTAGGCTCAAGCGTGATGAACAACTTCCGGTAGCGAGTCTGCGCGATCAGCAAGGCATCGTAGGAGGTAATGGTTTCCTCGTCGGTGTGCAGGTAAATAACCGTTTTCTCGCTCTCGGGCGTGTGTTGCAGGAAGCTGGCAAGGTCGAGGGGCATGGTGAAGCAGGCAGATGTGAGGGATGGGCGAAGGTACGTAGTGGCTGCCTAGAACTGACTCCGTTCTTATAGCCTACTTTATCTCCAATTAGGCAGCCGACTAGATAGGCCTAGCCGAAAATATATCCCTGCCCGACGGGTGCATGCAACGTTTGTCGGCCGAAGCATCTCCTTAAATAGTGCTGCCTTCCGCCGTAGCACCGTTTCAAGTATTGTCTCTACTCTTTACTACTATTTCTATGCGCTTTTTGTACGTAGCTCTCATTTGCGCCGCAGCTTTAGTTAGTAGCTGTGAAGACCCTGGGTCTTCTGCAGCGCCAAATGATCCATCAGTTGCTCCCGATGCCAACTTGCTTACTACCGGCCGTATCCGGATGCGGGCGTTGGAGTCTGGCTCGGGCTCTGGGCGTCAGTTGCAGCTTCTATTCCAGGATGAAGGCAACTACCCTTGCGCAAACTACAAGCTGAATACCACTTACGAGCAAGCGAACAAGCAAGTCAAACTCGCCTTTACCGGAATCACGAAGCCAAGCGGCATTTGCCTCACGGCTATCGGGCCAGCTCGCTCAGCAGTAGATGTTTCCACCTTGCCCATTGGCAAGTACCAGCTGTTATTTGATGTTGGAGGCCGCAGCACTTCTGGTACGCTGGAAATACAGAATACCCAACTGAAGCTGTCTTCCAACGACCCTAGTTTAGTGGAAGTACTCATTCCAGAGATACACTTTACGCCCAAGAATATCATCTGGGGGTACGCTACCACCATGCTGCCACAAGCGCAGGCTTCCGTAGAAGTGTTGCGCGACTCCTTGCAGCGACTTGGGGCCACGCCTATCACGCTGCCAGCCGGGGTATATTCGCCGTTTACTATTGCGGCTAACGGCCTGCCGGAGCCCCCGCAGGTTTCTGCAGGTGCACGGGCTCTGCTGCTCTTGGCCAATTACTCAGGCTCTCCTGAGCGCATACAGGCCTACGTGAAGCGCGCCAACGCCGCTACGCCGGGGCTTAACCTGTGGATCAATACTTCGGGAATTTAATGTAACTCGACTTATCTGTAGGCTTTGCAGAATGCACACCCCCATCGCAGCACAGTCTATTTGATACAAGAGTTACTTTCCCATGCCATGTAGTTAGCCTTAACATGAGCGTAAAGACCGCAGGGGTTGATGCTCGATTTATGGCAAGCATTTGAAGCATCAAGGTTGCCGAATGAGGTGTGTAGCAAAAAGAGAATAAAATTTTCTTAGTAAGTAATCCCATCAAATATTGGGACCATGAAATTTGAGTACCGCTTCTTGAGTGAATTCATGACTGAATTTTTAGTCAAGTGCCCTAATTGTGATTCAAAAGGAGTAGTAGCTACGTCATTCAAGGATACTTGGCAAGCATCTTTTATATGTATTACCTGTTCATCACATAGGCTTTGGAGTGGCAATTCTAGTTCATTTGTAACAGCACACTCAAACTATGACCAGTACGATGGTATTCTCTCTGGTCCTGCTGTAGACTGCTTTTTTCGATATCCCCTTTGGTATCAGGCAGAATACAAAGGCAATGTGCTTTATGCCTATAATTTAGTTCATCTAAACTGGCTTAGGCTGTACTTAGAAGCTAAGCTGCGCGAGCGGGTTCAAACACTAAATGGATGGAGTAATCAAAGTCTACAAAGCAGGATTCCCCAATGGATGTTAATTGCGAAGAACAGGGCTGCTATAATTAAGAAGATTAAGGCTTTAGAAAGGAAATAGCTTAGACTAGAAAAAACTGCTTCATATAAAAAGCCCGCCGCTGAGTACAGCGGCGGGCTTTTATTAAACTCTGAATTAGCAAAAACTGGTATAACCCCGTGGCAAACACCAGCAATCCTACGATGGTATTGAGTTATAAAATAGCCAACCTAGCGTTTGGCGCTCCTTGGCTACTGAAATCTCCAAATCACTATTTTGCCTTTTGCAGCATTGAGGGTGATTTCAAGTTCTGGATTGACAATAAGTTGATTCTACAAGAGCCGAGTTGGAATATTGGTGAACTAGCAGTTCAGTTGGCTGCTTGGCTCCAATTAGGGCTACAAGGCGACTTTCATTATCAGTGCATGGATGCTGAAGAACAAAACTTATTTACGTTTCAACATCAGGGATCTAGCTTTCAATTTATTTCAGAGTGGGCTACAGACAGCACGTACAGGCTTATCACTGAAGAGGCCCTTACTGCTTTTATCAGTCAATACAGAATTGACGTCAAAAATCGAATCATGAATGATTTGGGGTACGACTCCGGTTCTTACTTAGGCAAATAGGAATATAGCTCGAATAAAAAAAGCCCGCCGCTGAATATCAGCGGCGGGCTTTTTTTATTATCTGTAGGCAAAAATTACTGGCCTAGCACCATGGCAAACACCAGCGGCGCTACGATGGTAGCATCCGACTCGATGATGTACTTGGGCGTATCCTGGCCTAGCTTGCCCCAGGTGATTTTCTCGTTGGGCACGGCACCGGAATACGAGCCATACGAGGTGGTCGAGTCCGAAATCTGGCAGAAGTAGCCCCACAGCGGCACTGAGGTGCGCTGCAGATCCTGGTGCAACATGGGCACTACGCAGATCGGGAAGTCGCCGGCAATGCCGCCACCAATCTGGAAGAAGCCTACTTTGCTTTCCTCGGTAGCCTGGTTGGTGTACCAGTCGGCCAGGTAAATCATGTACTCAATGCCCGTGCGTACGGTGTGCACGTTCTTAATGTCGCCGCTGATAACGTGGCCCGCGAAGATGTTGCCCAACGTGGAGTCTTCCCAACCGGGGCAGATGATGGGCAGGTTTTTCTCAGCGGCAGCCAGCATCCAGGAGTCCTTGGGGTCAATCTGGTAGTACTGCTCCAGCTCACCCGACTTCAGGATCTGGTAGAAGAACTCGTGGGGGAAGTACCGCTCACCGGCCTGGTCGGCCTTTTCCCAGAACTTCAGTACCGAGTGCTCCAGGCGGCGCATAGCCTCCTCTTCTGGAATGCAGGTATCAGTTACGCGGTTCATGTGGCGCTCTAACAGAGCCTGCTCGTCGGCGGCCGTCAGGTCGCGGTAGTTGGGTACCCGCTCGTAGAAGTCGTGGGCTACCAGGTTAAAGATATCCTCTTCCAGGTTGGCACCGGTGCAGCTGATGATTTGCACCTTGTCCTGACGGATCAACTCGGCCAGCTGGATGCCCATTTCGGCGGTGCTCATGGCGCCAGCCAGGGTAATCATCATCTTGCCACCTTCCGCAAGGTGCTTGTTGTAGCCTTCGGCGGCATCAATCAGAGCAGCGGCGTTGAAGTGGCGGTAGTGGTGCTTGAGGAAGTTCGTTACGTTCATTGAGTCGTGTGTTCTGTACTTATGGGTGTCAGTGTTCTATCAAAAAAAAGGCTGGAATCGTTCAATCAGGTTGCCCTATATCGAAGATTCTGAATAGCGTGCTATTGCGGCTGGGTTGCTCACAAAAACAGGCCTAGGACTGAAGCTGAGCAGCTGCGCTTTGTTTCAGAATGTACTCTAGTAGCTGCTCCGGGTTTAGGTCGACACCGCTAAGGTTGATAGACAACGGCGTAAAGCCCAGGGCCGCGTTAGCCCCCGCCAGCTTCCGTTTCAGCGGCGACAATCGGCTCAGGTAGGCCTGTTCATCGCGCACGTGCAAGCAGACGAAGTTCTCCTGATTTATGGACCGCACGTAGGCGTCCGTGATGTCGGTCCAGGGGATGAGGCCTACGCCCAACGTGCGGTCCAGAATGCCCTCATCGGTGATGCGTAGCCGCGGGCGGGTATCCAAGAACTGCCAAGCACCCACCGCCGCACCGGCTCCGAAGAAGACAATGGTTATCAGCCCAAGCCCCCAGTTGCCTTTGGTCACGATCATAAACACCCCCATGGCTACAAAAGCAAGCGCACCCAGGGTTAGGAGAGCATGCCGCTTACGCGAGTTGTAGTAAATCAGGTCTTCGGTCATGACGCAAGAGTGGCCTAGCGGGGCTCTTCAATCATCAGGTTGTGGTTGGTGTAGATGCAGATGTCGGCGGCAATGTGCAGGGCATCTTCTACCATCTGGCGGGCCGTGAGGTGGGGCGCGTGCTTCTTGAGGGCCAGCGCGGCGGCCTGCGCGTACATAGCCCCGGACCCGATGGCAGCCACGTCGGAGTCGGGCTCCAGCACGTCGCCGGTGCCAGCAATAATGAGGAGCTCATCTTTGTCGGCCACTACCATCATGGCTTCCAGCTTGCGCAGGTACTGGTCTTTGCGCCACTCCTTGGCCAGTTCAATGGCCGCGCGGCGCAGTTGCCCACCGTAGCCGTTGAGCTTCTCTTCAAACTTATCGAGCAGCATGAAAGCGTCGGCGGTGGAGCCGGCAAAACCGGTTACTACTTTGCCATCCTGCAGCTTACGCACTTTGCGCACATTGCTCTTGGCCACGTGCTTGTCCATGGTGGCCTGGCCATCGGCGCCGAGGGCAATTTCGCCGTTGTGGCGCACGCCCAGCACGGTAGTGGAACGGATTCTCATAGGGAAGTCAGAAATAGTACACCCTGCTTTTTCAACAGGAAGGCGCAAAGCTACGGGAATCCGGCGGCAACGCCCAGCAGAAGTAACGGTATGGGTTAGCAGCTAAAAGCTAGTAGCTAGTTCCCCTCCTCAGATGAGGAGGGGTTAGGGGCGGTTGACTTGGCCTAGAACGACAAAAAAGAACATCATGTCGAGCTTGGCGAGACAATTTGCGTGCTGATGATGCCACACTAAACCAATCTAATAGCGCGTCATCCTGAGCAGCGCGAAGGATCTTATCAGGCGTGAACGACAGGCCTAGCGCCTCGTGCTGTCGTGGTAAGATCCTTCGCGTTGCTCAGGATGACGTGCGGGAGTAAATCGAACAACGATTATCAACCACCCCTGACCCCTCCTCATCTGATGAGGGGAACCAGCTCTAGCTTTCGTTCGCCTTCTTTCAAGAACACGCTAGGCCACTTATTGCACTGCGTTGCGGGGGTCAGCCATGGGCTTCATTTCGTAGTTCTGCGGGGGCTCGGCACCAGCTAGGTGCTGCACGAAGTAGTCCCAGCGGCGGCGCATCATGTAGGGGCCATAGGCTCCGAAGCCGTGACGGGCATTGGGGAATACTACTAGGTCGTAGCTCTTGTTGGCGCGGGTGAGGGCTTCCACTACCAGCCAGGTGTTGTAAGGCGGCACGTTATCGTCCATCAGGCCGTGAGCCAGCATAAGCTTGCCCTGCAGGTTTTTGGCGAAAGTGGCGTTGGCCTGGTTGTCGTAGTTGGTGGTGCCGTCGGGGTTGGTTTTGAGCAGGCCGATGTAGCGCTCCGCCCAATCGTCCTCGTAGTTGCGGTTTTCGTGGTTACCCGACTCTGAAATGCCCACTTTGAAGAACTCGGGGTAGCGGAACATGGCGGCGGCCGTAGCGTAGCCCCCACCCGAGTGCCCCCAGATGCCGACCCGGTTCACATCCATATATGGATGCTTCTGGGCCAGCTGCTTGATGCCGGTTATCTGGTCGGATAGCGTGTTTTCGGCCATGTTGCCGTAGCAGGCATCGTGGTAGCTCTTGGAGCGCAGGGGGTTGCAGCTACCCTCAATCACTACTACCACAAAGCCCAACTCAGCTAAGGCTTGGTGGTCACTACGGCCGGCGCTAAACGACCAGCTGCCGACGCCCCCACCCTGCGGGCCGGGATAGATGTAGTCGATAACCGGATACTTTTTGCTGGCATCGAGGGTAGTCGGCGTAAACATCAGCCCGTACAGGTCGGTCTGCCCGTCAGCGGCTTTCACCGTGATAGATGTGGGCGCCTTCCAGCCAGTGGCAGTGAGGCGTGAAATGTCGGTTTTCTCCAGCGTTGACAGCAGCTTGCCCTCAGCCGAGCACAGTACCGTCTGGCCGGGCTTGTCGGGCTGGGAGTAGGTGTCGATGAAATACTGGCCCGAGGGCGAGAGGGTAACCTGGTGGTTGCCCGGCTCAGGGGTAAGCAGTTTGAGGTTTTTGCCGTCTAGCCCAATGCGGTAGAGGTGGGTGAAGTAGGGGTTGCCCGGCTCCCGGCCATCGGCTAAGAAATACAGCTCCCGCTTCTGCTCATCCACGCGCAGCAGCTTGGTCACTACCCAGTTGCCCTTGGTAATCTGGCGCTTTACTTTGCCGGTGCCGGCATCGTAGAGGTACAAGTGGCCCCAGTTGTCGCGCTCCGAGTACCAGATGATTTCCTTGGTTTTGGGCAGGTAGCGCCAGTTGATGGCGCCCTGTCCCGACTCGTACTGCGTGGCCACGGTTTCTGTAAACACGTCGCGCACGGTACCGGTAGTAGCGTCAGCAATGCGGAATTTCTCCTCTTTGTGGTCGCGCGAGGTTGAAACGAAAGCCAGCTCCCGGGTATCGGAGCTCCAGTCTACGTCGTCGAAGGTGCCGCTGCTGGAAATGTCGTCAGAAAGGGTGCCGCGGTGCGGGTCGGGGGCCATCTGGAAACGCACCACCTTGGCCGGGTTCACCTCGATTACCACCCGCTCAATCATAGCAATGTCCTTGTCACCGGGCAGGGGATACTTCCAGCTATCCAGGCGGGGGTGGCCTACGTTGGTGGTCACCAGGTACATGTTGCCCACGTTGCGCTGGTCTTGGCGGAAGGTGGCAATCTTACGTGAGTCGGGCGACCAGCGCAGCACTGGCGCGTCGCTGTGGGTCCAGCCGGCGTTATCGGTGGCGTAGCCATAGTCCTTAGTGCCGTCGGTGGTGAGTTGGGTGAGCTGGTTGGTATCGGTGTTGCGCACCCACAGGTTGTCGTCCTTGATGAAAGCAGCCAGCTTCCCGTCCGGCGACACCACCTCGTTGCCAGCATTGGCAGAGGGCTTGGCCGGTGAGGTGTCGGGGGTTAGTTGCCCGCTACCCACATCATACTTCCAAGCTTTGCCGGCGGCGGCAAACGCAATGGTTTTCCCATCGGCGGAGTACGAAAGATCCCGGAAAGGCAGTCGGTTAGCCTCGTAGGTTTTGCCACTTGCCGACGACAGTGCAGCGGCCAGCTTGGCTTGGTCGAAAGCTACGGTGCGGGTTTTGCGGGCCGGGTCTACCAGCACGTATTCGCTGCCCCGGGCCGTGAGTACCCGGTACCAGAACCGGTCGTTGGGTAGCCAATTCGGCTGCACGGCGCTGCCATCTATCAGAGGCTGGGTGTTGTAGCTCAGAAAGCGTTCAGCCCGGGTGTAATCCTGGGCGGTAAGAACGGGCCGCTGTTGAGCAGAGGCATGGGCCGGAGCCAACCATACCGCCACCGAAAGGGCCAGTAGATACTTGTGCATAAAGTGTAGAGAAGGGTGGTACAACCGCCTAGTTCTGACGGTGACGGAAGGTAGCACACATTCTGCGCACTGCATATGGGTGGCCTTTTGGATGTACTCCCAAAAACTCCACAACCAGCAACTAGGCCACTACCCAAAACGCCAAACGTCATGCTGAGCGCAGCCGAAGCATCTCTACCTCTGGCTAACCACTGGCCTAGAGAGGCGGTAGAGATGCTTCGACTTCGCTCAGCATGACGTTCAATTACCCTATCCCTTATCAGAAGCGGGCCTGCAGCTTGGCAAAGTAGAACCGCCCATTTGAGCCCATCTGCACGGGGTCCCAGGCACCGCCCGTCTCCGTCAGCTGCGGATTGAACAGCGTGGGGTACCGGTTAAACACGTTGGCACTGCCCACAATCAGCTGCAAGTGATTGGTGAGGGCATAGTTCAGGGTCAGGTCGGTGGTGATGCGGCTGTCATACTTCATCGGGTCACCATTCCAATCGATGAGGGTAATCTTATCGAAGCGCACAAAGCGTACCAGCGCCCCAAATCGGCCCAGTTGGTAATCAAACGTCAGGTTGATTTTGGACGGTGGCGCCGAGGCTTTCACGAAAGCCTGCTCGCGCGCCCCAAAGAATTCCTCTTCCCGACCCGTGAGGCGACCCGAGGTCTGTACTCGATCAATGCGCAGCTTGTTGAAGTTGGCAGCCAGCGTAGAGTTCAGACGGCCGGTTCCGAGGGGGAGCGTGTGGTTCAAGACCACGTCTAGGCCTAGTGACCTGGTATCGGCAGCATTAGCAAAGAACTGCGCCTGGTCAACATTCAAGGCTTGTAGATCTGCGCCAATTACGGGGTCATCGGCGGAGAACTGGCTGGTGAGTACTACGCGGTCTTTCACCTTAATGTAGTAGCCATCCAGGGTCAGACTAAGGGAGGAACCAATGCGGCTGGTTAGTCCTACGTTGGCGCTGTTGGACGTTTCCTGCTTGAGGCTCGGGATGCCTAGCTTCTGCGTCACGGCGCTGTTGTTGCGAGCCAGGAGCACTTCCACCGGCGTACCGTTCACGAAGTTGGTGAAGGTGGAATTGAAGTTGACTTGGGCCAGTGAGGGCGCCCGGAAGCCAGTGCTATAGGTACCGCGCAAGGTCAGGAACTCGGTGAGGTTGTAGCGCGTGGACACCTTGTAGTTGAGCGTGCTGCCAAAGTCGGAGTAATGCTCATAGCGCAACGCCCCCGCCAGTAGCCAGCGCTGGGTTATGCTTAGCTCGGCATCCACGTAGGCCGCCAGGTTGTCGCGGTGGGCCTTAATGGCGTCGCTGGGCTGGAAGCCGGGGAAGCCCTGAGAGCCACCGGACACATCGGGGTTGTAGTTGCGGTACGACGCTTCTTCGCCCGGGAACAGCGAGTACCACTCGCGGCGCCACTCGCCGCCGGCCGCCACGTTGAGGCCCTGCAGTACGGTTTTATAATTACGCGTGAGGCCTAGGTTTACCACGTTCTGTTGCAGCTGAAAACCACCAGCGTTAAACGACGTGGGCGAACTGGCTCCAAGTGAGGCATTCAACGTATTGCGCACCCCGTACTCAAAGCGGTTAGAGCCGAAGTTGTTGCTCAAATCTAGCTCCCAGCCGCCCAGCGCCGTGCGTAGGCCTGCCACCGCCGAGGCATCCACAATATCACTGGTGATAATGGGGTCGAAGCCGTTGGGGTAAATGCTCGGCACGTTTCGGTCATCATCGGCAAATCGCGTCCAGGCGTAGGAGTCGCCCTTACGCTTGTTGGCGCCCCCAAATACGTACACGTACGACTTATCGCTGAGGGCAAATCGAGAGTTCAGGTAGCCCGAGAGGTTACTGATTTCAGGGTCGCCGTACTCGCGGCGGGCCAGGCCATCGGGAGCCGGCACGTTGGCGCGCTGGGTATGCTCCCGGCTATTGTAGTCGACGGTGGCATTCACGAAGCTGCCCCGCTCGCCTAGGCCTATGCCGTAGTTCAGATTGGCGTTGAAGTTGCCACCATCAAACTTCTGGTCGTCGCGGCGGTATTTGGCGTCGTAGGCGCCGTAGTTCACATTGGCGGTCAGCTCCTTCACGGAGCTTTTCAGCACGATGTTGATGACGCCGGCAATGGCATCGGAGCCGTACTGGGCCGCCGCTCCGTCGCGCAGAATCTCAATGCGCTCAATGCTGGCGGCGGGTATCACGTTCAGGTCGGTGCCGGTGTTGCCGCGGCCCCGGGTACCAAACAGGTTCACCAGCGCCGACTGGTGCTGCCGCTTGCCGTTCACTAGTACCAGCGTTTGGTCGGGCCCTAGGCCACGTAGGGTGGCGGGGTCTACGTGGTCGGCCCCATCGGAGCCAGTTTGGCGGTTGGAGTTGAACGAGGGCGCTACAAATTGCAGCAACTGATTCACATCAAGCTGCCCGGTTTTGGTGGTCACTTCCCGCAGGTCAATGATATCCACTGGCGAAGGCGAATCCGTGACGGAGCGGTTCTGGCTGCGCGAACCTACCACCTGCACCTCCCCTAGGCCAGTAGAAGCATCGGCCAGCCGAATGCTCACTTCCCCACCATCAGCGGTTATTTCCTGGCTGGCATACCCAATGGAGCTGACTTGCAGCCGCGGGTTGGCCGAGCGGGTGCGGAGGGTAAAACGGCCGTCGTTGCCGGTAGCCGTACCGTTGTTTGTTCCCTTCTCAACTACTGTGGCGCCAATAACTGGCTTGCCTGCACTGTCTAGCACTTGTCCGCTTAACGCTTGCCCCTGTGCGAAAGCAGTTGCGCTAACCAGGCACAATGTTGCTGCTAGTAGATTCTGCTTCATACCTCTTACTCGATTGAACAATTAACAATCGGGTGCCGCCGGCGTAGCTCCCACTGTCGGTAAGTATAGGGGTTTTGTGATAAAGTCCTGCGATTAGGAGGGCAGCACAACCAACCGTCATGTCGAGCTTGGCGAGACATCTCGCGTGGTGTCATTGGGTTAGCATTGCAACCTCAGCGCGCGAGATGTCTCGACAAGCTCGACATAACAGGCTGAAGATGATCATATTTTCCCCTAGGCCACATGCTCAACAGCCAACAAAAAAGCCGACCCTGATGGGCCGGCTTTCCTGTTACTACTTTACTTAATGCGCTTAGATGAGCATACGCAGCGGATCTTCCAGCAGGCTCTTCAGCGTCTGCAGGAAGGCGGCGCCGGTAGCACCGTCTACTACGCGGTGGTCGCAGGAGAGCGTCACCTTCATCACGTTGCCGATGGCCAACTGACCGTCTTTAACCACGGCAGTCTGCTTGATGCCACCTACTGCCAAGATACAAGCATCCGGCGGGTTGATGATGGCGGTAAACTCCTCGATGCCGAACATACCCAGGTTGGAGATGGTGAAGGTGCTACCCTCCCACTCGGCGGGCTGTAGCTTCTTGCTCTTGGCCTTGCCAGCCAGCTCTTTCACCTCAGTGGCAATCTGCGACATGCCTTTGCCGTCGGCGTTGCGCACTACGGGCACCAGCAGACCTTCGTCCACGGCTACGGCCACGCCAATGTTTACCACCTTGTTCTGGCGGATCTTGTCGCCGAGCCACGAGGAGTTGATGGCGGGGTGCTGCTTCAGGGCTACGGCCGAGGCTTTGATCACCATGTCGTTGAAGCTGAGCTTCACCGGCGACAAGGCGTTGAGCTGGGTCCGAACTTCCATGGCGCGGTCCATCAGGATTTCCATCGTCAGATAGAAGTGCGGGGCCGTGAAGAGGCTTTCCGACAGACGGCGGGCAATCACCTTACGCATCTGTGATACCGGGGTATCGGTGTACGTACCCTCGGCTGCGGCGGGAGCAGCCGTTGGGGCCGGGGCGGCTTTTGGTTGCTCGGGCAGGGCAGCCTGGATGTACTCCGACTGCACGGCAGCGGGCTGGGCTGGCTGCGAAGGAGCGGCGGCTGGTTGCGCGGCCGGAGCGGCGGCGCCCGGCTGAGCGTTTTCCAGGTCGCGGGAAACGATGCGGCCGTTTTCACCCGAGCCCTTGATGGTGCTCAGGTCAATGCCTTTGTCTTTGGCGATGCTCTTAGCCAGCGGCGAAGCGAAGATGCGGCCACCGTTCTGGGCGGGAGCAGCTTCTGCAGCCGCGGGAGCCGGAGCCGAGGCAGTGGCCGAAGCAGGAGCGGCTTCAGCCGCAGCCGGAGCAGCACTGCCACCCGACTGACCACCGAGCAGGGCCTGTACGTCGGCGCCTTCTTCCCCGATGATGGCCAGTACGCCGTCAACGGGAATAGCTTCGCCTTCTTTCGGACCGATATAGAGTAGGGTACCGTCTTCGTAGTTGTCCAGCTCCATGGTCGCCTTATCGGTTTCCACTTCCGCCAGAATATCACCCGACTTCACCTTGTCGCCTACTTTCTTGAGCCAGGCCGCAATAGTGCCTTCCGTCATCGTGTCGCTCATTTTGGGCATCCGGATGATGGTGGCTTTTTTGCCGTTGCCGGCGGGAGCGGCCGGTGCCGCGGGGGCTGGCGCTGGGGCGGCAGCTGCAGGAGCTGGCGCAGCAGGTGCGGGAGCCGGAGCAGGTGCCGGGGCTGGCGCGGCTTCAGCTTTGGGTGCTTCGGCAGCTGGTGCAGGGGCGGCACCACCGCCATTCAGCAGCGCCGAAATGTCTTCACCTTCTTTCCCTACGATGGCCAGCAGACCATCAACGGGTACTGCGTCTCCTTCTTTCGGACCGATGTGCAGAAGGGTGCCGTCTTCGTAATTTTCGAGTTCCATCGTGGCTTTGTCGGTTTCAACTTCCGCCAGGATATCCCCTGATTTCACTTTATCGCCTACTTTTTTGAGCCACGAGGCAATGACCCCTTCGGTCATTGTGTCGCTCATTTTGGGCATTTTTATGAGTTCGGCCATCTGCTTCTTCGGTTGGAATTGAGTGGGGCCAAAATTAGCCCGAAAATCCGGGGGTGCAAACTAAAGGCGTTCTTCTGGCTATAGGCCTAGAACAGCGAATTTTCGCACTCCTGTTTATTGATTTACTGTGTGCTTTTTACGGCTTGAGTCGATTTTCATTTTCAGCCTTGCATACTGGCCTAGCCATGGTACTTTTTGTCATCGGGAGACCTATCCTAGTGCACCCAAGCAGTTCATATTGCCTAGGCCAGTTGCGCTGCGGCATGTATAGCTGTTGGCTGCGCTAGGCTATAGAGCCGTTTCCTGCAAGTGCCGCATGTCCAGAAAGCTGCGGACGGTGAACATGGAACCGGTGTAATCGAGTTGGTATAGGCACAGGTTGTGGTGCTCGAAACTATCCATCTGACTTAAGGGATAGCCCAGCAGTTGACAGAGGATAGCTCGCATAGCGCGACCGTGCATGCAGATCAGCACCGTCTGCTCTTCGGGCCTCGACAGCAAAAGCTCAATGAAGGCACGTTGGCGGGCGGCCATTTCATCGGGGCTTTCCCCGCCTTCGAGGCGGGCACTGGTTTGGCCGGCGCGCCACTGCTGCAGCACGCTGTGGTACTCCTCGTCTTCCTCGGCCGTAATGCGCGTACCCTCGCGCACACCCCAACTAATCTCGTTGAGGCCAGGGTGCTGCTCATGCGGCAGGCCTAGGTCCAGAAACCCTTGCACCGACTCGTGGGTGCGGCGCAGCAGAGAGGTGTAGACTTTATCGAAGGCAATATGACGATAGGCGGCGAAAAAACGGGCTGCCTGACGACGCCCGGCCTCGTTCAGGGCGGAATCGACACCGCTGCCTTGCACGATGCCACGCACATTGAAGTCGGTTTGCCCGTGCCGAATCAGGTATATTTTTTTGACGCTCACTTTCCCCCTAGTTTTGCTGTTCTGCCGTTAAAGTACGGCGATTTTGTCTGGACAGCTGTGTTCCGACACCTATTTTCCTTTGTCATCCGAGGGGGAGCGAAGGACCTTTTCTTGCTAGAGCGGTTATCGTAGCAACGAGCCTTTCTATCCTGACTACGTCCCTGGTCACCACAGGATGATTCCTTGACGTTGCAACCCTCCTCACCCGCATGACGCTGGAGCAAATCAACCAGTGGGTCGGCACTCGCCCTACCCTCGCCGATGCCCTAGGCATAGAACTCACCGCCCTTACCGACGACTATTTAGAAGGGCGGATGCCCGTTGATGGCCGCACGCACCAACCTATGGGCTTGCTGCACGGAGGTGCCTCAGTAGCCCTGGCCGAAACATTGGGCAGCATCGGCGCTGCTACTAAGCTCGACCCCACCAAACAAGCCTGCGTAGGCCTAGAAATTAATGCCAACCACCTCAAAGGCGTGCGCGATGGCTACGTAATTGGGCGGGCTACGGCCCTGCATGTAGGGCGCAGCACCCAGGTTTGGGAAATCCGGATTACGCACGAAGAAACCGGCGCTTTGGTATGCATCAGCCGTATTACCATGGCCGTGATTGACTTGCCCGCTGCTAAACCGCAGGCATGAGTAGTTTGCAACGCATTCCCTGGAAACCTAACCTGCCGGTAGAGGACCGCTTGCGGCGCTTGGTGGCCCTGGCCCTGACCAGCGGCCGACCGGTAGCTCTCTGGCGGCTGCCCAATGATACGCACCCGCGCCTCTGCCTCAGTCTGAAGGTAGATGCCGCGTTTGTAGGCCTGCCGCCGGCGCTGGAGCCCTCGGCCCCGGCGGGCTTTGCCTTCTTTCCGTTCCGGGATTCCGACCACAACCCGCCTCTGTTTCTGCCCGCCGATCTGTTTTTTGACTTGGCCCTGCCCGAGGAAATTCAGGTAAGCTCGGCGGCGGCGGCCCGCCTCCCGGAGTTGCGGCAGCGCTTCGCGGCGCTGCCCGAAACAGCGGTGCTGCCCTGGCACGTGAGCCGGCAGCCCGTGCCTGCTACGGCTTCGCGAGAAGAGTACGAGGAGTTGGTAACGGCGGGCATAGCGGCTATTGAGGCTGGTACGGTGCAGAAGGTGGTGTCGAGCCGGGCGGCGCGTAGGCCACTACCGGCGGGCTTTGATGCGCTGACGGCTTTTGCGGAGCTGCAGGGGCGCTACCCCAATGCTTTCGTATCATTGGTGAGTGCGCCGGGCGTGGGCACTTGGCTGGGCGCTACCCCGGAAGTGCTGGCCGAAATTACTGACGACCACGTGTTCCGGACGATGGCCCTGGCCGGCACCCAGCCGCTCATGCCCGGCATGAAACCTGCCACGGCGCGCTGGGCGCACAAAGACCTGGAGGAGCACGCCATGGTGGCCCGCTACATTGTCAACTGCTTCAAGCAGCTGCGCCTGCGCGAGTACGATGAGCGTGGCCCCCGCACCGTAGGCGCCGGACAGCTGCTGCACCTGCGCACCGATTTTGCCGTGCACCTCGACCAGGTTCCCTTCCCTACCCTGGGCACCGACATGCTGCGTTTGCTGCATCCCACGCCTGCCGTGGGCGGCGTGCCCAAGCAACCGGCCCTCGATTTTCTGCGCCGCCATGAGGGTTACGACCGGGCCTACTACGCAGGTTTTCTCGGCCCCGTAAACCTACCTGAGACGGGCGTATCACAGCTATTTGTAAATCTGCGCTGTCTGCAGCTCCATCCTACCGAAGCCATTTTGTACGCCGGCACCGGCCTCACCATCGACTCGGAGCCCGCCCGCGAATGGCAGGAAACGGAGCTGAAGCTGCGCACCGTGGGCGCTATCCTGCATGATTGAGTGGATCTATACACAGCGTTTTGAGTAAAAGGACCGTCATGCTGAGCGCAGCCGAAGCATCTCTACCGCTTGCTAACCAACTGACCTAGCAGCGACTTGTGAAGCGGTAGAGATGCTTCGGCAAGCTGACGCCAGATAAAGCTTCTTACTTATTTCTGCTTACCCTACCCTATGTCTTCACTTCAAGCCGTTCATAATATCCCCGAAATTTGCGCCCAGCTAGGTATTACGGATGTGGTGCTTTCGCCCGGCTCTAGGTGCGCGCCGCTCACTATTGCCTTTGCTCGTCACCCAGCCATACAGGTGCGCACGGTGCCCGATGAGCGCGCGGCCGCCTTCATAGGCCTAGGCCTGGCCCAAACCCAGCGGCGGGCGGTGGCGCTGGTGTGCACCTCGGGTACGGCTGGATTAAACTACGCTCCCGCCGTAGCCGAAGCCTACTTCCAGCAGATTCCGCTGGTGCTGTTTACCGCCGACCGCCCTCCGGAGTGGATCGACCAGCTCGACGGGCAAACCATTCGGCAAACTGACCTTTACGGCGCCCACGCCAAAGGCACATTTACCTTCCCCGCCGATACCGCGCACACCGATGCCCAGTGGCACGCCACGCGTATCGTTTCCGAAGCCATAGGCCTAGCGGAGCAATTTCCGGCGGGCCCAGTGCAGGTGAATATTCCGCTACGAGAGCCCTTTTATCCGAAAGCCGGCGAGGAGCTGCAGTTTGGCCCCATAAAAGTTACCCGCGAGCTACCAAGCCAGGCCCACCTCCCAGCTGCTGTGCTCGATGACTTGCGTGCTGCCATCAGGAGCACCAACCGGGTGCTGGTGGTAGGCGGCCAGCACCCCGCCGACCCAAAGTTATTGCTAGCTCTGCGGCAGTTTGCAGCGGCGTATCAGGTGCCGGTTGTCGGCGACCTGATTGCCAACCTGCACCTGCCCGCCGCTCCTGACTACGACCAGCGCCTACGCCCGCTAGGCCACCAGGATGTGTTTATGGCCGTGCCGGAACCCGGCTTGAAGGAAGCCCTGAAACCGGAGCTGCTCATCACGTTTGGTCAGTCGCTCATTTCCAAAGCCCTTAAGCTCTACCTGCGCAACTCTAGGCCAGCCCAGCACTGGCATATCCAGTCGGCGGGCGCCGTAGCCGATACGTTCCAGTCCCTGACAAAAGTGGTGCGCATGGAGCCTACTACTTTCTTTGCTTCCTTGACTGGTAAGGCGCATAGTACAACGGATAGTACGGGAGCCTCCGAGGCTCTTGATCCAGGTTTGATTCCTGGCGCAACCACAGCAATGGGAGGCTTAACATCAGCCTTGCCTACCCCAAATCATGCCACTGCTCAGGACGCCACGCGGGTTGCGCCGCGTCCCGCTCCTACCGGGCCGGTGCGGCTGACCTGGGCTAGTAGCGGCTCGCAGCTAAGTGAAGCGGAAGCGACGGCCAAAGCAACCTACCTGAAGCCCTGGCTGGCGGCGGAAAATTGGGCCACGGGTTTCCTGCAGGAATTTATGCAGCAACCAAATCAGCCCTTCAACGAGTTTACGGCTATTTACCGGGCCCTGCAGTTGCTCCCCGACCGCACTGCTCTGCACTTGGCTAATAGCATGGCCGTGCGCTATGCCAACATTCTAGGCCTGCCAGCGGGCCGGATGGTGGAGATATTCGCGAACCGTGGCACCAGTGGTATTGATGGGTGCACCAGCACGGCCGTGGGCTCGGCCTTGGCCCAGCCCGACCGGCCCGTGGTGCTGCTCACCGGCGACGTTGCGTTTTTCTACGACCGCAACGCCTTCTGGCACAACTACCCCACGCCCAACCTGCGCGTGATTCTGCTCAACAACCACGCTGGCGGCATCTTCCGCATGATTGATGGTCCGCGCCAACAGCCGGAGCTAGAGGAGTTCTTCGAGACGCGCCAGATGCTGCGGGCCGAAAATACCGCCCGCGACTTCAACCTGCGCTACTTCCCGGTTTCATCCTTCGCTGAACTAGAATCAGCTTTACCGGTTTTCTTTGCACCCGAATCCGGCGCGAGTCTGCTCGAAATTACCACCGACAGCCCGACCAACGCCAAGTTTTTTGAACAGTACCGCGCCGCGGTACGAACGTCATTCTCTCAATCATAAGGAAACCCTCCCCCTATGGCCGAACAACTGACCTGGACCCCGATTAAGGAGTTCCGCGAAATTCTCTTCACCCAGTCTGGCGGCATCGCCAAAATCAGCATCAACCGTCCGCAGGTGCACAACGCCTTCACGCCTCTCACGGTGCAGGAGATGATTGAGGCCATGGACATCTGCCGCAACCGCACCGACATTGGCGTCATCATCCTGACGGGTGAGGGCGGCAAGGCCTTCTGCTCGGGCGGCGACCAGAGCGTGCGCGGCCACGGCGGCTACGTGGGCGAGGACACCGTGCCCCGCCTGAACGTGCTGGATCTGCAGAAGATGATCCGCTCCATCCCGAAGCCCGTGGTGGCCATGGTGGCCGGCTGGGCCATTGGTGGGGGCCACGTGCTGCACGTAGTTTGCGACCTGACCATTGCCGCCGAAAATGCCCGCTTCGGGCAGACCGGCCCCAACGTGGGTTCGTTCGACGGAGGCTTCGGGGCTAGCTACCTGGCGCGCATCGTAGGCCAGAAGAAGGCCCGCGAAATCTGGTTCCTCTGCGACCAATACAACGCCCAGGAAGCCCTCGATATGGGCCTCGTGAACAAAGTAGTAACCCTGGAGCAGCTAGAGGAAACCACCGTAGCCTGGTGCCACAAAATCCTTGAAAAAAGCCCCCTCGCCCTGCGCATGCTTAAATCGAGCTTCAACGCCGAGTTGGATGGCCAGGCTGGTATTCAGGAGCTGGCCGGCAACGCTACGCTGCTTTACTATCTCTCGGAGGAAGCCAAAGAAGGCAAGAACGCCTTCATTGAGAAGCGCAAGCCCGACTTCTCGAAGTTCCCCAAGTTCCCGTAACCAACTGGGGTGGCCTACACTTTCCGGAAACGGCTCGCACCAATAAGTGCGGGCCGTTTCTATTCCCCCTGCTTCGCGTATTGTGAGCTATATTGCCTAGCCAGCGTAATTCTGACTTTTCTTTGCTGCGTATGAAATCTTTGCTGACCCTGCTATTCCTTGGTTTTGCTGGCCTAGCGGCGGCGCAAACCCCAGTTGCCCCCGCTGTTACTACTGCCACTCTCGACAACGGTCAGCCGGTACTGCTGGTGGATGCTGCTTGCGGACAGTGTCGGCTAGGCCTCCCGGGCAAAAGCTGCGACTTAGCAATCCGAATGAATGAAAAGGCGTATTTCGTCGATGGCACTGATATCGACTCCCACGGCGACGCCCATGCCAAGGATGGCTTCTGCAACTCGGTGCGCAAAGCCCAGGTGCAAGGCAAAGTGGTTGATAACCGCTTCAAAGCCACGTATTTTCAACTGGTGCCCGAAACAGTTTCCGCTAAATAGGGCAGCCTCCTCCAGCATACCTTTTCCGCATTCTACTTTCCACGGCTTATGCTCTTCAGCGTGAGCCGTTTTGCATGTCTCAACCCGCTAAAATTTATCTGTTTACAGTACCTCCTTTTTGCATTTAACCTGACCCGTGGCCATGAACCGCCAACTGCTGCTTCTGTCTCAGTGCGACTACTCGCAGGAGAAAAGCGCACCTTCTCCACAGGTTGCTGAATGAGCTGGACCTGAAGCGGAGAAACACTAGGTTAGGCGGGTTGCTGTCCACTTTGGTAACGCTGCTCTGGAAACCTCTTGCGGCGAAACAACCCGTTCCAACTTCAAGTTGGGCCTACAGCTTACTTCCGGCAGATTCTTTCCAGCCCGAATTAACTGATTACCAGCAGTATGTGCGGACCCTAGTAACCCGATGGAAGAACGGGGTACCAGTTAACACACTGATAACGCAGTGAGGAGCTTTTTGCTTGTGCTTTCACCTGCACAACCATACATTTAAGCCTACCTGTTTTTGCTCGGTAATACCGCCCTACGGGGCACGGCACCGGGCATCACATGCCTTATTACTTATTTCCTAAGAGTATGCCAGAGTATCTAGTAAAAGCCAACGGTACCCGAGAGTTTCACCTATTAGCCGCCGACACCCAGGTAGGTGTACTGCACTATCCCGAGTGGTACACGCTAAAGGCAGATGTTCAGCTGGCCAATGGGTCCGCTTATCAGGTTGAGCCTCGCGGATTTTGGGGCACCACTCTTGAGCTGAAAGACCAGCAGACAGTGCTGCTCAGCTTCAAGATGAATTGGAGCGGCGACATCATTATCAAATCCAAGCTCGATGCCTCGGCTAAGGTCTTGGTGTTTAAGAGCAAGAGCGTACTCAAACACACGTATGTGCTACACGACAAAGAGGGCAGGGAACTGCTAACAATTCAGCCTGATTTTCAGTGGAGCAAGCTCAATTACAATTACACCATTACCACTACGCCAGACTTCGAGCAAGTTGAATCCCAGGCGTTGCTTCTGCTTATGGCTGTGCACTGCGCCAATTATTTCATGACAATGCTGGCTACTGTGACCACTTTCATGGTGGCTACCTAAGCTCGCGAAGCTGCGACTTTTCTTCGTCGGGAAGCGTAGCGTTGCTAGGCCACCCCCTGTAAACCAACAGCGCCCCCTAGGCCAGGGGGCGCTGTTGGTTTGTATACATAATAGTTCCAGTTAGAATATCGACCCGTAGGCGCTGCAGCCTTCACACCACCCAAAAAAGTTGCGGAGTCGTTCGTGTTTTGCTTGTTTCTTCAGCAGCTTACGGGCTCGGCGGGCTGCCTCAACGGCGGGCGTCATGGCCGGCGCAGCCATCTGGCGGCGCAGGGTAAGATAACGCCGGAAAACGAAGGTCTTGGCCAGAACAAACGGACTTGGAGCGGTGGGATGCATGGCGTTTGGAGGTTGGTGACTCGTTTAAGATACGATACTATGTGGCTAGCAGTCAAGAAAAAAGTAGTTTATCCACATAAAGAAGAGGTTTAACCGCCACGGAAGTTACTGCTATGTTACTCGCTCAGTATCATGAGTTGTTTGGCCGGCGGGTTTACGTTACTTCGTTATGAATAACCCCGATTTCCATTTGGCTATCCGCCGAATCCGGCGCTTACATTGGCTGCACTACCCAGTTCAGACTCTGGTAATGGCGGCAGTGGTAATGGGTCTTGGGAGCCGTCTTTCGGGCCTAGCGGGCTCCGCTGTAACGCCTGCGTGGCCGGGGGTACTGCTGCTAAGCGCCATGGTGCCACTGGTAGGCCTGTTGCTTTATTCTGTGTCGCGGCGCCTGCGGCCTAACCTCCGACGGCTGGCTGAAGACAATCTACGTATCTACAAGAGCCGGATATTTCTCCGCAACAGTCTACTGGGTTTGCTTATCCTCCCGCTGCTGGTTTCGTACGTGCTAACTCACGGCTGGCTGGAAATCGTATGTTGCGGTATTCTCCTGCTAGTTTTGCCCATGCTCACTGCTCCCTCAGCCACTGCCTATCAGCGCTGGTTGCTGAGCTGAAAGACCCTACTCCTCTGGTGGTAGCCGCTGCCACTGGTTTTACCCAACTTCTTATGCCTGCCTCTTCCCTGCTTCCCGACTCCCTTCTGCTTAACGGCCGCGAATTTCGCTACCACGACATCCAGCAATACCCCGCCAACTCTCCCACCGATCTGAACGGCTATGAGGCACGGGTGCTGGACTTTTGCCGGCAGTGGCTGAATGGGGCGCAGGAGTTTGGGCTACGCACCTCAGGCTCCACGGGCAAGCCCCAACTGGTGCAAATGAAGCGCCGGCAGCTGGAGGCCTCCGCCCGCCGCACCGGCGACTACTTCGACCTAGGCCCCGGCGACCGGATGCTGGTGTGCCTCAACTGTGAGTTTGTGGGCGGCATTATGATGCTGGTGCGTGCTTTCGAGCGCAACATGCACTTGACCATTGTAGAGCCCCAGGCCGACCCTATGGTGCTGGTGCCGGCTGCTAACTTCGACTTTGCCTCCTTCGTGCCGCTGCAGCTGCGAGAGGTGCTGGCCAACGGCCACGGCCCCCGGCTGAACCGGATGAAGGCCATTTTGGTGGGCGGGGCCTCAGTGGAGAAAAGCTTGGAGAAAGAAATTCAGAAGCTGAAAGTGCCCGTGTACCTCACGTATGGCATGACGGAAACAGCCTCGCACATTGCTTTGCGCCGCCTCAACGGCCCCCATGTTTTGCCTACTTACCACGTGCTGCCGGGCATTCACGTAGGCCAGGATGAGCGGGGCTGCCTCACGGTGCGCGCCGATGTCACTAACGACCAGCTCATCACCACCAACGACCGGGTGATACTGCACCCCGAAGCCCACACGTTTGAGTGGCTGGGCCGCGCCGATTTTGTTATCAACAGCGGCGGCGTGAAGGTGCAGGCCGAGAAGGTAGAGTTGGTGCTGGAAGTGGCCCTAACGGAGCTAGGCCTCTCCCGGCGCGCCTTTGTAGCCGGCCGGCCCGATAAGCGGCTTGGCGAGCAGGTAACAGCTTTCGTGGAAGGTGCTCCCCTGCCGCCGCACCAGCAGCAGCAGTTGCTGGCCCTCCTCACCGAGCGCCTCGACAAATACGAGCGGCCCCGCGAAGTGGCCTACGTGCCGCAGTTCAAAACCACCGCCTCAGGCAAGCTCGACCGGCTGGGCACCATGCGCGGGCAGGGCACCGCTCCGGAGTCGCACCAACGGTAGAATACTACTTTTGCGCTGCCTCACGCGGGAATAATAGCGCAACGAGCTTCTTCCTTTCGTAATATATCCGTTGCTTTGCAAGCAGCAACTGGCTTGCGTAGGCGTATTCCTACCTCAACCTCATGGTTGCCCTATCCTATTCTATTAAAAAGACTGGCCTAGCTGCTCGTAAAGCCTTTTTACACTTTCTGCGTGCCTTGGTCGCGTCATTTTTTCGCTCCGTAACTCCACACCAAACGGCACTCCATCGTACGCCGCTCATCCAATCAGCTTACCTCATGAAACACGTTTTCGCCTCACTGCTGCTCCTTGGCGCGGCTGCTACTACTTCTCTGGCCCAAACCAAGCCAGTATCCCTAACCACCGCGCAAGATCCTATCCGCTACGAGTATTGTGAGCTGATGCGCACCGGTGCGGCCCAGCTTGGCAAGCCGGAAAAGGAAAAGAGCGGCGACATCTTTGTTGATTTTGGCTACGGCTACGAGAAGCTTGGCGGCTCGGAGCAGGTAATGCGGGAAGCTGGTAAAATTCAGGTGTTTGCCACCACCATCAGTGCCCTCAATTATATGGGCTCGTTGGGCTGGGAAATTGTGCAGATCCAAGAGCAGCCCACTACCTATAACACAGCCGGCACCCCACAAAACCTGGTGTACCGCTACATGCTGCGCCGGCCCCTCACAGCCAAAGCCGTAGCCGTACCTCGCTAGGCCACTTCTACCCTCAACAACAGCCCGCCCCGCAACCGTTAAGTCAGACGGCTGCGGGGCGGGCTGTTGTTGGATGCAGCTTCGGTCAGTTACGTTATTAGTGAGCAGGCCCCAGGCCTTGCTGCGTGAATAATCGTTCATGGCCGCGTACGACTTTAATAAAGTCACCCAGGAACAACTTCACGCGACCGAAGAAGATAACCCCGCTCATCTCATCCTCAGGTTGTTTGCCAGCGGCCAGTGCCTGCCGGTAGCCGGCCCCGGCTCCTAGGCCAATCCAACGGAACACCCGGTAGTGCGCCGCCACGGAGGGCTCTAGCATAAACAGCACCTCTCGGTTTGTGCGGCGTACGCCCCCATCCGGGAAGTAATATTTGGTGTAGTAGCTGCCCACGCCCAGTTGCAGAGGGGTGCTGAGTTCCCAGCGCTGGTTGCCAATAAACACGTACTCGCCGTACGCTGCCAGGTACCGAAACCGGACCTCGTCGCGGGTGCCGGGTGGGGTACCTACGGGTTGAGCAATACGCGTGGGCACGCCCCCCGATAGGCGGTAAACCCCAAGGCCCGCGCGCCAGCGGCCACGCCACTCAATACCGCCTTTCAGCCCATTGATGCCCACGACTTTACCATTCAGAATGGAGAAGCGCTGATCAAACTGAAATACAGCCCGGCGGTGCGCCTGCCGCACAAAAGTGCTATCATCAGGCGCACCCACCTCGCCATAGGCCACCCTACCAGCCCCCAACAGGAGCAGCAGGCTCACACGCGACAAACAAGGCAGAATAGAGGTAGTCACGCAGCAAATGTACACTGACTTGCCCTCCCTTGGCATATGTGGCTGCTCACAGTTCGCCCCCGGTCCGCGCCGGTTTACCCCTTACTGCACACGGTTCACCCGGTTTACTCTTCTGAAAACCATCCACAATGCCCATGTTTGGGCATCAACTAGCAAGCCCATGAATCTCGCCCCCGACCCTCTGTTTTCACTAGCCAATACCGTTGCTCTGCTTGGGTGGGGCCTGCTACTTGTTGTGCCGCGCTGGCGCGTTACCCAGGTAGTAGTATTGAACGGGGCGCTGCCCATACTGCTGGCCGTGGCCTACGCGCTGCTTATTGGCTCGCACTACCTTGGGCCACATGCTTCGGAAGGTGGATTTAACTCCTTAGCCGAAGTGGCCGCCCTGTTCCGCGACCCTTGGGGGCTGCTGGCGGGCTGGGTGCATTACTTGTGCTTTGATTTGGGAATTGGCATCTGGGAAAGCCTCGATGCCCGTCGCCGCGGCGTGCCGCACCTGCTGCTTGTGCCATGCTTGCTGCTCACCTTCTTGTTTGGGCCCGTGGGGCTGCTGCTTTACTCTGTGGTGCGGCGCTTCTACCACCCTTCTGCTGCTGGTTCGCTTCCATCTACCACTGTCTAACACGCTGCCTCATGTCTGCTACCCTACCTTCAAAAATGACTACGGTTTCTGGGTTTCCGAGCGGCCGAGCCAAGACTTCTCCCCTGGCCTACGCTGCTACGTGGCTGCGGATACTGCACCGCGTGAATCCAGTATTGTCGGGTACGGGATGGGTACACGTGGCCTTCCTGGTGGTGGCTCTAGGCCTCTTGCCCTTCGACCACCGCGTGGTAACAGGCCTGCCGGTGTGGGTGAAGCCCGCTAAGTTTGCTGTATCGGGGTTGGTGTACCTCTGGACACTGGGCTGGCTGCTGGCCGATTTGCCCGCCGTAGCACAACGCTCGGTACGGCGCATCAGTTGGGGGGTAGCGTTGAGCATGATGGTGGAAATGCTGTGCATTGGGGGGCAGGCCGCACGGGGCACTACCTCGCACTACAACATTGCCACCGGCTTCGATATTCTGATATTCAACCTGATGGGCGTGTTCATCATGCTCAATACCGTTCTCATCATGTGGGCCGTGTACTTGGTGTGGCGGCACCGCCCCCATGGCCCCGCTGGCTATGTATGGGGCGTACGGCTGGGCCTACTGCTATTTTTGGTAGGCAGCGTGCTGGGCGGCATGATGATTCACCACAACCAACACACGGTAGGTGCCCCCGATGGCGGACCGGGCCTACCGGGCCTTGGCTGGAGCACCCGCGCCGGCGACCTGCGCATCGCCCACTTTCTAGGCCTGCATGCGCTGCAAGCGGTGCCGCTGCTGGGCTGGGTTGTCAGTAGAGTAGTTCCTCGGCACGCCACGCTCCTGACGTGGTTAGGCGCCGCCCTGTATGCTGGCCTAGTAGCTCTGCTGTTTGTGCAGGCATTGCATGGGATACCATTTCATCACCTCATCACCTCTTAACTGCATCACCTCAACTGTTTGAATTTGCGGCGGATAACCTCCTGCACGGGCACGTTTTCAATTTTGCTTTCCAGCCAGGAAATGATGTCGAGGTAGAGGAAAGGGCGCCGCTCGAAGGGGTTTTCAGCAATACGAATGAGCTGGTTTTTGAGCTTGATGAAGGCGTCTTTCAGCTCAAAAGGTGCAATGTCGCCGAGGTTGCGCAGAAACCGGAAGATGGCTTCCTGCATCTGCTGCTGGTCGTTCATTTTGCCCAGAAAGCGGTACACCGAGCGGATTTGATACTCCAAAGCTTCGTCGCGGCCAGCCTCGTAGTGGGCAATCAGGTTGAGGATGCGGGCAAAGCACTGAATGTCTTCGCGCAGACTCACGTCTTTGAAGTAGATGACCTTATTGAGGTACTCAATGGCCTTGTCGGGCTGGCCGCTGCCGAAGTACAGGCTGGCAATTTTATAATAGAACACCATTCGCCGGTGCGAGTCCATCTGTAGCCGAAAGCGCTCTATATTTTCCAGCAACTCCGGCACCATGGTTAACCCCTCCGTGAACTGCCCGCGCATGAAATATCCGTTCAGCCGGTTCGTGTAGATGTACAGGAACAGCAGCATTTCAATGTTGGGGTTGGTGCGCCGGTCGGGGTCGGCGGCGTAGGCCTCTAGCTGCGCCAACACTTGCTCAAACTTACTGTAGTACAGCAGGTTGTGGGCCGTAATCAGCAGGTTGTGCAGGCCTTTGATGTAGAGCATGGCTTGTTGCTCACGCATCGTGGGGTTATTCTCAAACAGGTCGACCCATTTCTGTGCGTAGCGGAAGCACAGGCGGAAATTCTGCGTGATGGTATAGTACCACACGTGCGCCTGGTAGTAGTACAGCTGCTCGTAGAAACCCGCTTGTCGCAGGTCTAGCGCGGGTAGCCCCTCGCGGAAGTAGGCCGTGATTTTGTCGTAGTCCTGCTGATTGCGGGTGTGCCCGATTTTCAGGTAGCGTCCGTACATGCGCAGGGCCAGGTTGGAAAGCTCATGCTCCCGCGCCAGGTGGGTAACCGTATCCGTCGCCTCATCCGACAGCTCTCGGGCCCGGCCGCGCAGGCTGCGCGTGATGTATTGCCCCTCAATCAGCTTTTCAAAATCTAGGGCCAGCAGCACTATGTGCGGCATTTCGTACTGGTGGGCGGTGGCCTTTATCTTTTCCAGCATGCGCAGGCTCTGTTGATAAAGACCACGGTTGTAAAGCACCCGGGCGTAGTCAAGTTGCTCGTGCAACTGAATATCGGGATTATGGCTGGCGTGGTACATGCGCAGGCTGGCCAGCAGCTGCCTATATAAGTTGGCTTTTAGGTTGGCTACTTGTACTTTCTTGATGGTCGGTACTTGGGCCAGCACACGCTCCTCATCGTACTTTTCCTGGCCGTCAAGCGCATCAAAAAGCTGAAGAAACTTCAGCCCATCGGTAGAGCCCTGCCGGTTGGCAAACAGCCGGAAGTGCCGCTTCTCTGTGCGGGTTAAGGTCTTAATCAGTTGAAAAACCGGATCGGTATTTTCGTTGGGCATCGTATTAGGCAAAAAGTCAACTAACTGATTAATAACTATTTGTCATTTACATAGCAAATAATAGAAATAGTAAGAAAGTCAGAAAAAAGTTTTAGGCGCTGCCGTAACGTCATGTACTTGCGCTCATCAATAGAGCGTAAAGATGATATGCCCGAGCATTTTTCCACCTCCTGGTCTGCAATTTTTCTTCCGTTAGTAACAGCCGGTTGGCGAGCTATCATCACGCAGGCTGCTCCTTCCGGAGACACCATCAGTGGTTGTTACTCTCTGCAAAGAATAGAAGCAAATCAAGGCCTGCGTAGGCCACTTCCATCACCTTCTCCCTCTTTCCATTTCCGTTTCCCATGAGTACTGCTTTCCGCCTCGTCCTGCAAGTCATTATTCTGCCACTGCCGGGCTGAAAGGAAGCGCCTTGTCCTGATTCGACTAGCCTTTCTCAGCCCCGCGCTCGGAAAGGCTTTTTCATAGCCGATTTTCTCTCCTTACCTTACCTCTACTCATGTACTACACCAGTAATACCGTTGCCTTTCTGGATGGCGAGTTTGTGCCGGCCGAGCAGGCTACCTGCGGCGCGTATGCTCAGTCGTTGCACTACGGCTACGCCGTGTTCGAGGGCATCCGGGCCTACAACACCCCGGCTGGCACCCGCATCTTCAAGGCCGAGGAGCACTACGAGCGGCTGCATTACTCGTGCAAGTGTATTGGCCTGCCGCTGGGGTACTCAGTAGAGGAACTCACCCGCATTAGCTACGAAGTGCTGGAGCGCAACCACCTGACGGACGCCTACATTCGGCCGCTAGTGTACGCTGCTACCCCCAATATGAGCCTGAAGGCCGCCAACAGCAGCAATGTGCTGATTGCGGTGTGGGAATGGGGCAAATACCTCGGCGACCAAAGCCTGCGCCTCACCGTGTCGCCCTACGAGCGGCCCAACCCCAAGGCGGTGCCCATTGAGGCCAAAGTGTCGGGGCACTACGTCAACTCCATCATTGCCAGCACCGAGGCCAAGCAGCGTGGCTACGATGAGGCCCTGCTGCTGGACATGAACGGCTACGTGGCCGAGGGGCCCGGTGCCAACTTCTTCTTTGAGCGGGACGGAGAACTGCACACGGCTCCGCAGGGTAGCATTCTGCGCGGCATCACCCGCAACACCATCATTGACCTGGCCCGGGAAGCCGGCATTACGGTGCACGAGCGGTTCTTCCGCCCCGAGGAGCTGCGCACCGCTTCCGCGGCCTTCATGACGGGTACTGCCGCCGAGGTCATCGGTATTGCCTCCGTGGATGATATCGTGTTTGAGAAGTCCTTCCAACATTCCATCGGCGGCATGCTCGCCAGCCACTACCAGGCGCTAGTGACCGGGCAAGCCGTGAGCCGCAACGCCAGCTTTGCGGAGCAGGCTCAGTAGTGGCCTAGAGTTGAACCATCCACAGTAAACGTCATGCTGAGCGCAGCTGAAGCATCTCTACCGCTTCGTTGAGGTAGCATTGCAACGTCAGCACGCGAGATGTCTCGCCAAGCTCGACATGACGCCCTCCATCACATCAGTCCAATTCCGCCCGAAATGACCCTCCTGAACAAATACAGTCGCATCTACACCCAGGACGACAGCCTGCCGGCGTCCCAAGCCATGCTCATTGGCTCGGGGCTCTCAGATGCTGATTTGCATAAGCCGTTCGTGGGCATCTGCTCCACGGGCTTCGAGGGCAACACCTGCAACATGCACCTGAACGGCCTGGCCGACCAAGTGAAGGTAGGCGTGCAGGAGCAGGGGCTGGTGGGGCTGCGGTTTAACACCATTGGGGTATCGGATGGCATCACCAACGGCACGGCGGGCATGCGCTACTCCCTGGTTTCCCGGGAAATCATTGCCGATTCCATTGAGGCCATGGCCGGGGCGCACAATTACGATGCCCTGGCCTGCGTGATGGGCTGCGACAAGAACATGCCGGGTGCGCTCATTGCCATGGCGCGCCTAAACCGACCTTCGCTGATGGTGTACGGGGGCACGATTAAGGGCGGTACGTTCAAGGGGCAGCAGCTCAACATTGTGTCGTGCTTTGAGGCCTATGGCAAAAAGCTGCAGGGGCAGATATCGGACGAGGATTACCGGGGCATCATCCATAATGCCTGCCCGGGACCAGGAGCCTGCGGGGGCATGTACACGGCGAATACCATGGCGGCGGCCATCGAAACGCTGGGCATGAGCGTCCCGTTTTCCTCGTCCTCCCCGGCGGTTAGCCCGGAGAAGCAACAGGAGTGCCTCACGGCCGGCGCCTACCTGCGCCGCCTGCTCGAACTCGACCTCAAGCCCCGCGACATTCTGGTGCGCGAGGCCTTTGAAAATGCCCTGGTGATGACCACCGTGCTCGGTGGCTCTACCAACGCCGTACTTCACCTGATTGCCATTGCACACGCCGCGGGCGTGCATCTCACCATGGAGGACTTTCAGGCCGTGAGCAACCGCACGCCGGTACTGGCCGATCTGAAGCCCAGCGGCAAATACCTCATGGAGGACCTCTCGGCCCTGGGCGGCGTGCCGGCCGTGATGAAAACCCTGCTGAACCTAGGCCTGCTCCACGGCGACCTACTGACGGTAACCGGTAAGACCTTGGCCGACAACCTGGCCGACGTGCAGCCCCTAGGCGCAGAGCAGGATCTGCTCCGCCCGCTGAATAACCCCATCAAAGCTGATGGCCATATTCAGATTCTGTATGGCAATCTGGCCGAAAGAGGTGCGGTGGCCAAAATCACCGGCAAGGAAGGACTGCGGTTTGAGGGGCCAGCTATTGTGTTCAACTCTGAAGAAGAACTGAACGAAGGCATTTCGCAGGGCAAGATTCAGCCCGGTCAGGTCGTCGTGATTCGCTACGTGGGCCCCAAGGGCGGACCAGGCATGCCGGAGATGCTCAAGCCTACCTCGGCCATCATCGGCGCCGGCCTAGGCGACAAAGTTGCCCTAATTACAGACGGCCGTTTCTCGGGCGGTACCCATGGCTTTGTCATCGGGCACGTGTGCCCCGAGGCCTACGACGGCGGCACCATTGCGCTGGTGGAAGACGGCGACTGGATTGTGCTGGATGCCAGCACCAACACCATGGAGGTGCAGGTAGAGGACGCCTTGCTGGAGCTGCGCCGCCAGCAGTGGCAGCGGCCCCGGCCCACCGTGCAACAAGGCGTGCTGCTGAAGTATATCCGCACCGTGAGCGACGCGAGCCGCGGCTGTATCACCGATTACCAGGAAGACCATGTACTCGAACCCACAACCCCAGCCCGCGCCAACCTCACCTGAAACGGCCGTAGCCACGACGGAGCCCGCTACCCGCACCTTGTCGGGCGCCGAGGCCACGCTGCACGCCCTGCTGGCAGAGGACGTGGACACCGTGTTTGGTTACCCCGGCGGCGCCATCATCCCAATTTATGATGCGCTTTACGACTTCAAGGAGCAGCTTAACCACGTGCTGGTGCGCCACGAGCAGGGCGGCATTCACGCGGCCCAAGGCTACGCGCGCTCGTCGGGGAAGGTGGGGGTAGTGTTTGCCACTAGCGGCCCCGGCGCCACCAACCTCGTTACCGGCCTGGCCGATGCCCTGATTGACAGCACCCCGCTGGTGTGCATCACGGGCCAGGTGTTCGCGCATTTGTTGGGCACCGATGCTTTCCAGGAAACCGACATCCTCAACATCACCACCCCCATTACCAAGTGGAACCACCAGGTAACGGACGCCAGTGAAATTCCGGAGGCGCTGGCCAAGGCCTTCTATATCGCGCGCAGCGGCCGCCCCGGCCCAGTCCTGATCGACATCACCAAAAACGCTCAGATGCAGAAGGCGGACTTCGCGCCGTATCAGCCCTGCACCCACATCCGCAGTTACCGGCCTAGGCCAGTTGTGCGCCCGGAGTACGTGGCGCAGGCGGCGGCCCTCATCAACCAGGCCAAGCGCCCGTTGGTGCTGTGGGGCCAGGGGGTATTGCTGGGCAAGGCGGAGCAGGAGTTTAAGCAGTTCATTGAGAAAAGCGGCATTCCGGCCGCTTGGACCATCCTCGGCGCGGGTGCCCTCCCCACCGGCCACCCCCTGAACGTGGGCATGCTGGGCATGCACGGCAACTACGGCCCCAACGTGCTGACCAACGAGTGCGACGTGCTCATTGCCATTGGCATGCGCTTCGACGACCGGGTAACGGGCCGCCTGGACAAGTACGCCAAGCAGGCCCAGGTCATTCACCTCGACATCGACCCCACGGAAATCGACAAGAACGTGAAGGCCACCGTGCCCGTGTGGGGCGACTGCAAGGAAACCCTACCCCTGCTCACGGAGCTAGTAGAGGCCCGCTCCTACCCCAAATGGCGCCAACGCTTCCTCGACCACGACGCGGAGGAAATAGCCGCCGTCATCCAAGATGAGTTGTTCCCGACCTCCGACGAGCTGACCATGGGCGAGGTAATTCAGCAGCTGAACGAGCTGACCCAGGGCGAGGCCATTATTGTGACCGACGTAGGCCAGCACCAGATGGTGGCTTGCCGCTACGCCAAGCTCAACCACACGCGCAGCAACATCACCAGCGGGGGCCTGGGCACCATGGGCTTTGCCCTGCCCGCCGCCATTGGGGCCAAGTACGGGGCGCCGGAGCGCACGGTGGTAGCCGTCATCGGCGATGGGGGCATTCAGATGACGATTCAGGAGCTGGGCACCATTATGCAGACCGGCGTGAACGTCAAGATTCTGCTGCTCAACAACCAGTTCCTGGGCATGGTGCGCCAGTGGCAGGAGCTGTTCCATGACCGGCGCTACTCCTTCGTGGACATTGCCAGCCCCGACTACGTGACCGTGGCTAGCGGCTATAGTATTGCCGGCCGCCGCGTGGACAACCGCCCCGAGCTGCAAACGGCGTTGCGCGAGATGCTGGAACACCCTGACTCTTTCCTACTGGAGGTGATGGTAACCAAGGAGAACAACATCTTCCCCATGGTGCCGCAAGGCTGTGGCGTTGGAGAGATAAGGTTGAAGTAAAGCAGTCCTAAAGAAGATCGTCATGTCAAGCGCAGCCGAGACATCTCGCGTGCTGACGGTGCCAGGCCACTCCAACAATTCGAGCGAGATGTCTCGACAAGCTCGACATGACAGGTAGTGAAAATGGGAAAGTTGCTCCGGCAAACCTGCCATTTCACCCCTCACAACTTTACCTCTATGACACAGCAATCCATCGACCGGCGGGAGTACAACATCACGGCTTACACCGAGAACCAAGTGGGGCTGCTGAACCGCATTGCCATCATCTTCTCCCGGCGCAAAATCAACATCGAGAGCCTCAACACTTCCCCTTCCGAGGTCGAAGGAATTCACCGCTTCAATATAGTGGTGGTAGAAACTGAGGAAGTGGTGCGCAAGATTGCTCGCCAGATTGAGAAGCAGGTAGAGGTACTCAAGGTGTACTTCAACCCCAACGAGGACGTCATCTGGCAGGAAATGGCCCTCTACAAAGTACCCACCGACGTCATTGCCGAGCGGGCCCTGGTGGAGCGGCTACTGCGGGAACACGGGGCCCGCGCCGTGGTCATCCGTAAGGATTACACGGTGTTTGAAACCACCGGCCACCGCGAGGAAACCGACAAACTCCTGACGGTGCTGCAGCCCTACGGCCTCATCGAGTTTGTGCGTTCGGCCCGCATTGCCATCATCAAAGACAGCCAGGGCTTCCACCATAAACTCCGCGAGTTCGAGCGCACTGAACCCAGCCACGAGGTCAGTGAAAATGACTACCTCAACAGCCGCGACAAGGTGTTTACGATGTAAAAACACTCGCCATCGTGAGTAAAAAAGGAACGTCATGCTGAGCGGAGTCGAAGCATCTCTACCGCTGGCTAACTCTACTGGCCTAGGCCTCTACAACGAAGTGGTAGAGATGCTTTGACAAGCTCAGCATGACAACCTGAAAAACCAACAAACCGACATTTTCATCTTCCAACCCAATATCCAACATCATGGCAACCATCAACTTTGGCGGCGTAGAAGAGCACGTAGTTACCCGCGACGAATTCCCTCTGGAGAAAGCCCGCGCAATTCTGAAAGATGAAGTTATTGCCGTGATTGGCTACGGCGTGCAGGGCCCCGGCCAAGCGCTGAACCTGCGCGACAATGGCTTCAACGTCATCATCGGGCAGCGCCGCGACTCGGCTTCTTGGAGCAAGGCCGAAGCGGATGGCTGGGTAGAAGGCGAAACGCTATTCGACATTGAAGAGGCCGCTGAGCGGGGCACCATCATCGCCAACCTGCTTTCCGACGCCGGCCAGATTGCGGTGTGGCCTACGCTGAAAGCCAAGCTGACGCCCGGCAAAACCCTGTACTTCTCGCACGGCTTCGGCATTACGTTCAACGACCAGACCGGTATTGTACCGCCCGCCGATGTAGATGTGGTTCTCGTGGCTCCGAAGGGTAGCGGCACCAGCCTGCGCCGCCTGTTTGTGGCCGGCGGCGGCCTGAACTCCTCGTTTGCCGTGTACCAGGACGCGACCGGACAGGCCTACGACAAGGCCATTGCCCTCGGCATTGGGGTAGGCTCGGGCTACCTGTTCGAAACCGACTTCAAGCGCGAAGTGTATTCCGACCTTACCGGCGAGCGGGGCGTGCTGATGGGGGCCTTGGCCGGCATCATTGAAGCCCAGTACCAGGTGCTGCGCCAGCGCGGCCACTCCCCTTCCGAGGCCTTCAACGAAACCGTAGAAGAACTCACCCAGAGCCTCGTGCCGCTGGTCGGTGAAAACGGCATGGACTGGATGTTCAGCAACTGCTCCGTAACCGCCCAGCGCGGCGCCCTCGACTGGAAAGGCCGTTTCCGCGACGCGACCCTGCCCGTGCTCAACGAGCTGTACGACAGTGTAGCCTCCGGCCAGGAAGCTGCCCGTACTATTCAGCGCGGCTCTACCCCCGGCTACCGCCAGGAGCTGGAAGCCGAACTGAAAGAAGTACGCGACTCTGAGCTGTGGCAGACGGGCGCCACCGTGCGCGAGCTACGCTCCAAAGCCACTGAGAAAGTAGAGGAGCTAAGCTAAACGCCCTTAAATTCTTCGGAACGTTATGTCGAGCTAGTCGAGGCATCTCGCGTGCTGATGTTGGAATGCTATTCCAACGATTCGAGCGAGATGTCTCGACTAGCTCGACATGACGTTTTTTTTTCTGCTCACAACTACCCCTATGGAACAAGACACTCTCACCTCTGCCCCCACGGTGCGGCTGGAAAACGTGGAACGGGCGGCGCGCACGCTGGACGGCGTTATTTACAAAACGCTGCTGCAGCACAACCTAGGCCTATCGGAGGCTTATGGGGCGCAGGTGTACCTGAAGCGCGAGGACCTGCAAGTGGTGCGTTCCTATAAAATTCGGGGGGCGTATAACAAGATTGCCGGCCTGAGTCGGGAGCAATCGGGACGAGACGTGGTGTGCGCAAGCGCGGGTAACCACGCGCAGGGAGTGGCCTACGCCTGCCAGCTCCTGGGGCTGCGGGGTCACATTTTCATGCCCGCCCACACCCCGGCGCAGAAGGTAAATAAGGTGCGATTATTCGGGAAAGACCAGGTAGAAGTTGTCCTGACCGGGGCCACCTTCGATGATACCTACCAGGCCGCGAAGGACTTCTGCGACCAGCGCGGCAGCACCTTCGTGCACCCTTTTGATGACCTGGCCATTGTGGAAGGACAAGCCACCGTAGGCCTAGAGATTCTGCGCGATGCCCCTAGCTCCATTGACTTTTGCTTTATGCCCATCGGGGGCGGAGGCCTCGCCTCGGGCGTCAGCAGCGTATTTCGGCAGCTGAGTCCGCACACCAAGCTAGTTGGGGTGCAGCCGCTGGGGGCTCCTTCCATGCAGCGCGCTATGCAGACGGGCCTACGCCAACCCCTGGAGCACATCGAGAGCTTCGTGGATGGCGCCGCCGTGAAGTGCCCCGGCGAGTTGACGTTTGAGCTATGCCGAGAGCTATTGGATGAGGTGGCCCTGGTACCGGAAGGCCAGGTGTGCGAAGATCTGCTGAAGATGTACAACGAGGAAGGCATTGTGCTGGAGCCAGCGGGCACGCTTAGCGTGTCGGTCCTGCACCAGTACGCCGACCAGATCCGGGGCAAAACGGTGGTGTGCGTGCTCAGCGGCTCCAACAACGACATCACCCGCATGGAGGATATCAAGGAGCGGGCCATGCGCCACCAGGGCCGCAAGCACTACTTCCTGGTCACCTTCAACCAGAAGCCCGGCGCCCTGCGCCGCTTCGTCAACCACGTCCTACGCGAGGGTGACGACATAATCCAGTTCCAATACATCAAGAAGAACAACAAGGAAAAAGGCCCCGTCTTCATCGGCCTGGAAGTCCAGCGCCCCCATGATATCGAAGGCATCCAACTCCGTATGGCCGCCGAAGGCTTCGGCTATGAATACCTCAACGGCAAGCAGGATTTCCTGAGTTTACTGGTGTAGTAGAGCTATCAGAACGAAGCTCCCCTCCTCAGATGAGGAGGGGTTGGGGGTGGTTGACGAGGCCTAGAACGTCACTACTGAACAGGTACCCAAGAATGTCATGCTGAGCTTGTCGAAGCATCTCTACCTCTGGCTAATCAACTGGCCTAGCACAGCAATGAAGCGGTAGAGATGCTTCGACAAGCTCAGCATGACGGTCTTTCTGTAATTGTTCAACGAGTGGTCAACCACCCCCAGCCCCTCCTCATCTGAGGAGGGGAGTGCTGTTCTTCACTGCGTTAGCCATTGTATTTTATCAAAATACTATCATCTCACTATCAGGTATTTATAAATAATAAATCAACTTTTTGAAATAGTAGGCGTGCCGAGAAACTGTTTTCAAACGCACGCCTTGGCCATGTACTTGCGGGCAGCAACTTTCGCTGACTGAACCCTAGAAACATGGCAACTCAGAAAATCCACATCTTCGACACGACCCTGCGCGACGGGGAACAGGTGCCGGGCTGCAAGCTGAACCGGGACGAGAAATTGCTGATTGCCCGACAGCTAGAGCTACTCGGCGTCGACGTGATTGAGGCGGGTTTTCCGGTGTCGAGCCCCGGCGACTTTGCGGCGGTGGCAGCCATTGCGGCCCAGACGCACTACGCTACGGTCTGCGGACTTTCGCGGGCCGTGGAGAATGACATTATTACGGCCGCCGAGGCCCTGAAATCGGCCAAGTACCCGCGCATTCACACCGGTATTGGCACCTCCGATTCGCACATCAAGTTCAAGCTCTGTACTACCCCCGAGAAAGTGTTGGAACGGGCCGTGGCGGCGGTGAAGCTGGCCAAGTCCTTCGTGGAAGACGTAGAGTTTTACGCCGAGGACGCGGGGCGCACGGATAACGAGTTTCTGGCCCGAGTCTGCGAGGCCGCCATTCGTGCCGGTGCTACCGTGCTGAATATTCCCGACACCACCGGCTACTGCCTGCCCAGCGAGTACGGGGCCAAGATTAAGTACCTGGCGGATAACGTGCGTGGTATTGAGCACGTGCGCCTCTCTACTCACTGCCACAACGATTTGGGTATGGCTACGGCCAACTCCATTGCCGGCGTGCTCAACGGTGCCCAGCAGGTAGAGTGCACCATCAATGGCGTAGGCGAGCGGGCCGGCAATACGGCCTTGGAAGAAGCCGTGATGGTGCTGCGCCAGCACCCCTACCTCAACTTCGAGACGGGCATCAACACCAAGCTGCTCGCCGAAACCTCAGCTATGGTGTCGCACCTGATGAGCATGCCAGTGCAGCCCAATAAGGCCATTGTGGGCGCCAACGCGTTTTCGCACTCCAGCGGCATTCACCAGGATGGCGTTATCAAGCACCGCGAAACCTACGAAATCATTGACCCGCGCGAAGTAGGCATGCCCGATTCGGCCATTGTGCTGACCGCCCGCTCCGGCCGCGCGGCCCTGGCCTACCGCCTCCAAAAAATCGGCTACGACTTCGACCGTACTGCTCTCAACAAGGCCTACGCCTCTTTCCTTGTCCTCGCCGACCGCCAGAAAGAAGTGGTTGACGAGGACTTGCACGTTATGGTGGAGCAGGAGCAGCTCGTTACCGTCAGCTAAGTATCACCTCTCGAGAGACCGTCACGCGTAGCACCGCCTACGCCTGACGGTCTGCTTTATTCTAACCCGCCCCCACCCCTCTCTCATGGCTAAGACCTTATTTGATAAAATTTGGGACGCGCACGTGGTGCGCGAAGTAGCCGGTGGCCTCACGGTGTTTTACATCGACCGCCACCTGATTCACGAAGTAACCAGCCCTCAGGCGTTTGACGAGCTAACGGCCCGTGGGCTCACGCTACGCCGCCCGGAGCAGATAGTAGCTACCGCCGACCACAACGTGCCCACGCGCCACCAGGACCAGCCAATTCAAGACCCGCTGTCACGCTCCCAGGTGGATAAGCTCACCGAGAACTGCGCCAAGTTTGGCGTGGAGCTGTATGGCCTAGGCCACCAGTACCAGGGCATTGTGCACGTAATTGGGCCGGAACTGGGCATCACGCAGCCCGGCCTGACCATGGTGTGCGGCGACAGCCACACCTCTACCCACGGCGCGTTTGGGACTATTGCCTTCGGCATTGGCACCAGCCAGGTTACGCAGGTAATGGCCTCGCAGTGCCTGCTGCTCGACAAGCCCAAGCGCATGCGCATTACCCTGGATGGTGACCTGCGGCCCGGCGTGACGGCCAAGGATTTAATTCTGTACGTGATTTCCCAGCTGGGCACTGGTGGCGCCACGGGTTACTTTGTGGAGTACGCCGGCAGTGCCATTCGGGGCCTGAGCATGGAAGGCCGCATGACGGTCTGCAATATGAGCATTGAAATGGGTGCCCGCGGCGGCCTCATTGCCCCCGATGCTACCACGTTCGAGTACGTGAAAGACCGCCGGTTTGCGCCCCAGGGCGAGAACTGGGACCGGGCCGTGGCTTACTGGCAGACCCTGTACTCGGACGAAGACGCCGTATTTGATGCGGAGCTGCAGTTCGATGCTTCGGCCATTCAGCCCATGATTACCTACGGCACCAACCCCGGCATGGGCATTCCGCTCTCGGCCAGCATTCCGGTGCTCAATGGGGGTAGCGAGGCTACCAGCTTCGACAAGTCGTTACGCTACATGGGTTTTCAGCCGGGCGAGTCGCTTCTGGGCAAGGAAATCAACTACGTGTTCATCGGCAGCTGCACCAACTCACGCATTGAGGATTTGCGCACGGTAGCGGCCTACGTGCGAGGCAAGCAGAAAGCAGCCCACGTAGAGGCCATCATCGTGCCCGGCTCGAAGCAAGTAGAGCAGCAAGCCATTGCCGAAGGCCTCGACAAGGTGCTGGCCGAAGCTGGCTTTGAGCTGCGCGAACCAGGCTGCAGCGCCTGCCTGGCCATGAACGACGACAAGATTCCGGCCGGCGCCTACTGCGTTTCCACCTCCAACCGCAACTTCGAAGGCCGCCAGGGCCCAGGCGCCCGCACCCTACTCGCCAGCCCGCTGGTAGCGGCTATTACGGCGGTAGAAGGCCGCTTAGTAGACATCACCCAGTATTTGAACTAGTAGTGGAACCTAGCTCCCCTCCTCAGATGAGGAGGGGCTGGGGGTGGTTGACCAATCGTTGAACAGTAGGCTAGTTTATAGAACCGTTCTAGGCCAATTAACCACCCCCAACCCCTCCTCATCTTAGGAGGGGAGCTAGTACAAGCCTCTTAAATTTTCCCCACCCCCATGGAAAAATTCCAGACGCTACGCTCCGGCGTAGTGCCGCTTCCGATAGAAAATGTGGACACGGACCAGATCATTCCGGCGCGCTTTCTGAAGGCGACGACTCGTGAAGGATTTGGTGCGAATCTCTTTGCCGACTGGCGCTACACTGCCGACGGGCAGCATAAGTCGGACTTCGTGCTTAATGACGCCCGCTACCAAGGACACCAGATTCTGCTGGCTGGCAAAAACTTCGGATGTGGCTCCAGTCGGGAACACGCCGCCTGGGCCTTGTATGACGCCGGATTCCGGGTGGTCATCAGCAGCTACTTCGCCGATATTTTCCGGGGCAATGCGCTGAACACGGGACTGCTGCCCCTGCAGGTTTCGGATGAGGTGCTGCAAGGTCTGTTTGAGGTGGTAGCCCAAGACTCACAGACCGCCTTGACGGTGGATTTGCAGGCGCAAACCCTGACAGTACCCGGCTGGAACGAGGTGATTCACTTCGAGCTGGACCCTTACAAAAAAGAGTGCCTGATCAACGGGTACGACGACATCGATTTTCTCATTAGCCAGGAGGCGGCCATCACGGCTTTTGAACAGCAACGGTCATGGGTATTTTAAGCAAACGCATTGTAGTGTTGCCGGGCGACGGCATTGGTCCGGAAGTGTGTAGCGAGGCCGTGCGTGTACTGCGGGCTGTATCCAGCCGCTTCGGGCACGAGTTCGAGTTTGATTACCAACTGATGGGGGCCTGCGCCATTGACGCCACCGGCTCGCCCCTACCCGACGCTACCCTCGAAGCCTGTCGCCGCGCCGACGCCGTGTTGCTCGGCGCCATTGGCGACCCCAAGTACGACAACGACCCCACGGCCAAAGTGCGCCCCGAGCAGGGGTTGCTAGGCCTGCGCAAGGCCCTAGGCCTGTACGCCAACATCCGCCCCATCACGGCCTACGATCAGCTACTGGAACACTCCCCACTGAAAGCCGAGCGCATTCAGGGTACCGATATTCTGATTTTCCGGGAGCTGACCGGCGGCATCTACTTCGGCGAGAAGGGCCGCAGTGAGGACCGCACCTGGGCTTACGACCACTGCACCTACTCGCGGGATGAAATCCTGCGCATTGCGCACCGCGCCTTCAAGGCTGCCGAAACGCGCCGCCACCAGCTCACGCTGGTGGATAAGGCCAACGTGCTAGAAACTTCCCGCCTGTGGCGCGAGACGGTGCAGAGCATTGCGCCCGAATACCCCAGCGTAGCCCTCGATTACCTGTTCGTAGATAACGCGGCCATGCAGATCATCCTCAATCCGAAGCAGTTCGACGTTATCCTGACCGAGAATATGTTCGGGGACATTATTTCCGATGAGGCCTCGGTTATTGCGGGCTCCCTAGGCCTGTTGCCATCGGCATCGGTAGGTGATGGTGCGGCGCTGTTTGAACCCATCCACGGCTCCTACCCCCAGGCCAAAGGCAAAGGCATTGCTAACCCCATTGCCACCATCCTCTCGGCCGCCCTGCTCCTCGACCACTTCAATCTGCAAGAGGAAGCCGACTGCGTGCGCGACGCTGTGCAGCACGCCCTCGACCAGGGTGTGGTAACGCCAGAGCTGAACCCTAGCACCCTCTACACCACCGAGCAGGTGGGCAACTTCATTGCCTACAGCGTGCTCGACATTGCCGATTGTGAGGTACACCGCAATAACATCAAGCTCGGTATGAGCACGATTATCTAAAACGACCCAGGGGTGGGTTTGTAAAGTCCGGGTGTCAGGCAGGGGTGTCTGGCGCTCGGGCTTTTTTATTTGGCTGTGGACCCCACCCCCGGCCCCTCCCCTCCGGGAGAGGGGTGCCAGACATCAGCTAACTCCAGAACGCACCCCTCTCCCGGAGGGGAGGGGCCGGGGGTGGGGTCCACGTTGCTCTTCTCCCGCTTCACCCCGCTCCTACAGCGCTTCGCCCTGATTTTGCTACCACCGGCGACGGGCTTTTCGGATGTTTGATTCAGTTATCCGCTACTTCAAACCTCCCTACCGCCATGACCAGCCTTCGCCTCCGTTTGCACTTCCTGTTAGTCGCCTGCCTGCTGCTCCTGACTGGCCTAGGCCAGTCGTGGGGCCAAACGAAACCGACTACCCTTCGCAACGGGGCTACTACCCTGCTGACTTCTGACTCAGTGCAGCTATTTGTGCAGGTGGCGGGCAAGGGCACGCCCTGCGTGTTTGTGCACGGCGGGCCGGGGGCGGGCAGCTACTCGTTTGAGAAGCTGGGCGGCAACCGGCTGGAAGATGGGCTGCAGATGATTTACCTCGACCAACGGGGTAGCGGCCGCTCAAGCAGCTCTCCGCGCAAAGACTACGCTATGGCCCGCGTGGTGCAGGACCTGGAGGAATTGCGTCAGCACTTAGGCCTGCAGAAGTGGGTGGTGATGGCGCACTCGTTCGGTGGCACTATTGCCACGGCCTACGCCGCCAAATACCCTGAGCGCGTGCAGGGCCTGGTGCTGGTGAACAGCGTGCTCAACCCCTTGGCCGGCCTGGATGCCATGCTGCAGTACGGTACTTCCCTGCTACCCACCGCTGAGCAACCCAACCCTAGCATTCCTATGATGCAGCGTTTTGGTATGGTGATGGGCGCGCTCCAGCAGAAGAAACTGGCCTACCAGCTGCAGTACTCTACCGATTCCCTGGCCGCCCGTACCAGCCGCGTAACCCGCGCCGTGCCCACCAACCAAGACTTTGCCACCCAAGTATTCAGCGGCCGCCTGCCCGACTATGGCCAGGATTACGCCCCCGCCACCGCTAAACTATCCATGCCCGCACTCATCATCCTGGGCCAGGACGACCGCACCACGGGCACCACGCCGCAATCATTTCGGTTCCGGAAACAGCAGGTGGTTACGCTACCCGGCAAGCACTATTCGTTTCTGGAGCAGCCCACGCAGTTTCGGCAGGCGGTGGTTAGCTTCGTGCAGAAACTCCCCCGCTAACTCCTGCGCATGGCCCAACCCGCTGCCCCAACGCCCCAACACCCGCTCAACGACCGGCGCTTTGTGCTGATTGGCATCCCGGTGCTGGCCCTGCTGGTGCTCATTCCGCGCGGACTGCTGCACGCCCGGTCCTGGCAGGAAGTAGTAGTGGCCTGGCTGATTTCGCTGGTGTTTACTACCTGCTTTTGGCTGTCGGGCCGGGCGCTGTGGCTAGGCCTATTCCGCCGGATGCCGCGGGTGGAGCAAACCGCCCGGCGCCTGTGGTGGCTGGCCGGTACCAACACGCTCACGGCCATGCTGGTTACGCTGGGCCTGGGCAACGTGGCCGCCTGGGCCCAGGGCGGGCACCTTGATGCCGCTACGTTTTGGGTTGAGTTCGGCCTGAACATGGTACCGACGGTGGTAGTGCAGCTCATCTACGAAAGCCGCCACTTCTTCCAGCAGTGGACCGAGAACGTGCGCCGCGCTGAGCAACTCCAAAGCGCCGGGGTCCAGAGTCAGCTCGAGGCCCTGCAGAGCCAGCTCGACCCGCACTTCCTCTTCAACTCCCTCAACACCCTTTCGGCCCTCATCGAGCCCGAAAACGAGCCCGCCCAGCAGTTTGTGGAGCAGCTCTCCGACGTGTACCGCTACGTGCTGCTGGCCCGCGACCGGACCACCGTCCCACTCAGCGAGGAGCTAGCCTTCGTGGATACCTACCTGGCCCTGCACAAAGTCCGCTTCCGCGACAACCTGCGCGTTACCCAGCACATTCCGCCCGCGGCCCTAGGCCAGTCGGTGGCGCCGCTCAGCGTGCAGCTGCTAGTAGAAAACGCCCTGAAGCACAACGTAGCCTCGCGGGAGCACCCCCTGGAGCTGCGCCTCACCGCCGACCTGACCGCCGGCTGCTTCTTAGTAGAAAACACCCTGCGCCCCCGCACCGCCGGCCTCGCGCCCGGCACCGGGACTGGCCTACGCAACGTGCAGCACCGCTACGAGCTGCTACGGGCGCCTAGGCCAGTGAAGGTAAGTGCCACCGATGGCTGGTTTCGGGTGTGCCTGCCGCTGCTGGCGGCGCGGTAATTTCCTTTCTACACTTTATGAAACCGCTGATTGTATTGCTCACTGTGTTTGGGCTGCTGGCCGCTGGTACGTATTTCATTCAGGGTACTCCCAATTATCTATTGGCCGGCAACGGGGCCATGGCGGCCATGCTGCTACTTACCGGCGCGGCCCATTTTACCTTTACCCAAGGCATGATGCAGATGCTGCCGGACTGGCTACCCGCTAAAAAAGCCTGGGTGTATGCTACCGGTGTGCTAGAGCTGGCCCCAGCGGCGGGACTACTGATTCCGGGCGTGCGGATGGGCACGGCGGGGCTGCTCATAGCGTTTTTCGTGCTGATACTACCCGCCAATATTCTGGCCGCCCAACGTCACCTCAATTACCAAACCGGCACCCTCGATGGCCCTGGCCCGCGCTACCTCTGGTTTCGGGTGCCGCTGCAGTTCTTTTTCGTGGCCTGGACGTGGTATTTTGGCTGGTACTTGCCTGTTGTCACTACCTTCTGAGAAGGAATAGTCGGCCCATTTCTAAGGCGGTGTATAGCCTTTTGCTTTTACAGTGAACTTATGACGGTTTTATTACTCGAAGATGAATACCCGGCCGCCGAGCGGCTCCAACGCCTGCTCCTGCAAGCTGCCCCCGAAGCGCACGTACTAGCTGTACTCGATAGTGTGAGCAGCGCCGTGCAATGGCTCAGCGCTAACCCTGCTCCCGACCTCATTCTCTCCGATATTCAGCTGGCCGACGGCCTGAGCCTAGACGTGTTTGATCAGTTGGTGGTACGCAGCCCTGTCATCTTTACTACCGCTTATGACGTCTATGCCATTCGGGCGTTCAAAGCCAACAGCGTGGATTATCTCCTGAAACCGGTGAAACTCGCGGAGCTGCAGGCCGCCCTCACCAAGCTACGCGAGTGGCGCACCGCTCCTTCAGAAACCCCTACCTCGCTAGTCTCGCCTGCGACTGACAAAGACGAAACCGCGCACCGCTTGGAGCGCCTACTCGACGCCCTGCCCCGCCCCGACCGCCAGTACAAAACCCGCTTCCTGGTGCGCAGCGGCGAGCAGCTCCTACCTCTCGCTGTGAGCCAAGTGGCCTGGTTCCAGAGCCGCCACGAAACCACTACCCTCGCTACCACCGACAACCGCCGCTTCGTGGTGGACTACACGTTGGAGCAGCTTGAAAGCCTGCTGGACCCCGCCCTGTTTTTTCGGATAAACCGCCAGTTCATTGCTCAGCTCCCAGCCGTGCAGCGCCTGCACCCGCACTTCAATGGCAAGCTCCTATTAGAGCTGCAGCCCACCCCGAGTGAAGAAGTGCTGGTGAGCCGGGAGAAAGCTGGGGCAGTAAAGCAGTGGCTGGAGGGGTAAGTCACTGGGCAGGCTGCAAGGATTAACAAGCTCGTAAGTTGCAGGAGAGCCGGTAATGTAGTTCTTTGCCCTACTACCTATTACCCGTATCCTTCCCGACTCTATGACGCCCCAACTTGTATCAGAGCAAACGCCCCCCGCGTTAAGTACGAAACCGCACTACGCCATTCTGGACGGACTGCGAGGTATTGCGGCGTTGCTGGTAGTTGCCTTTCATCTGTGTGAGCCCCTTGCCACCAGCCACTTCGATCAGATGCTCAACCATGGGTATCTGGCCGTTGATTTTTTCTTCCTGTTGTCGGGCTTTGTGATTGGCTACGCGTACGACGACCGGTGGGGACGCATGAGCGTGCGGGAGTTCTTCAAAAGAAGGTTAGTACGGTTGCAGCCGCTAGTGGTATTAGGTATGGCCATTGGAGCACTGTGCTTCTATTTCCAAGACTCCCCCGTGTGGCCTGGCATCAGCGAAGTACCTGTCTGGAAAACGCTGCTGGTCATGGTCATTGGCTTCACGCTGCTGCCCGTGCCCATTTCGCTTGACGTAAGGGGGTGGCAGGAAATGCACCCGCTCAATGGGCCGGGCTGGTCGTTGTTTTATGAGTACGTAGCAAATATTCTGTACGCGCTGGGTGTGCGCAAATTCTCCAATACGGCCCTGGCGGTGCTGGTAGCCCTGTCAGGTGCCGCCCTCATTCACTTGGCCGTTACCAGTCCGGCCGGTGATGTTATCGGGGGGTGGTCCCTGACCCCGGAGCAATTGCGTGTGGGCTTTACCCGAATGATGTATCCGTTTTTTGCCGGGTTGTTGTTGTCGCGGGTGGTTGTGTTAGCCAAGGTGAAACGCGCCTTTTGGTGGTCGGGGCTGTTGCTGACGCTGGTGCTTGTGTGCCCCCGAATTGGCACCTCCGAAACCGTGTGGCTTAATGGTTTGTATGATTCGCTCAGCATTGTGGTGCTCTTCCCGCTGATTGTATGGGTGGGCGCAAGCGGTCAGCTAACCAGCACGGGTGCCACCCGGCTTTGCAAGTTCTTCGGCGACATATCCTACCCCATCTACATCACTCACTTCCCCCTCGTTCTCACCTACACTGGCTGGGTAAGCACGCACAAGCCTACGTGGCAGCAGGCGCTTCCGGTGGCTACACTCACGTTTGTAAGTGCCCTTGTACTGGCCTACCTCAGCCTGAAGTTCTATGATGAGCCCGTGCGCCGCTGGCTGAAGCAAAAGCTCGGCTAATGCCCGCCAGCCGCGGCCCTACCGATCTAGCCAGGCCTTGAACGCCGACACTTTCTCGCGGCTGACCAGCACGGTGTCGTTGTCGGGGGCGGTGGGTTTGAGGATGGTTTGGAGGCGGGAGTTGGTGTAGTGGATGATGTCGTGAATGGCTTCGGCGTGGGCCAGGTAGGCGCGGTTGAGGCGGAAGAACTCGGTAGGGTCGAGCATGCCTTCGAGCTGCTCTAGGGTGTAGTCGACCACGAACTTGCGGCCCTCACGGGTGTGCAGCAGGGTTACCTTCTCGAGGCTGGCGAAGTAGGCAATCTGCTCCACCGGAATGGCCTTCAGATGCTCCCCTACCCGCACCACGAATCGTGATTTGTATTCCTTGGCCGGCTGGGCCTGGCGCAGCACCTGGGCCAGCAGGTTCGCGTCGAAGGCGGGGGTAGCGGTCTGGCGCTGCCGCTCCAGCTTCTGCAGGGCCCCGGTGAGTTCTTCGGGGTCGATGGGCTTGAGCAGGTAGTCGACGCTGTTCACCTTGAAGGCGCGCAGGGCGTATTTGTCGTAGGCCGTAGTGAAGATGACCGGGCTCTGGATGTCGAGGCGCTCGAACAGCTCGAAGCTCAGTCCGTCGGCCAAATGAATATCCAGAAACAGCACGTCGGGCGCTGGGCGCAGGGTGTGCAGCAGGGCTTCCGCTTCCGCCACCGATTCGGCTTTGCCCACTACCTCCACCGGCTGCGGTTGCTTGCGCAGTAGCTCCGTCAGGCGGCGGGCAGCCAGAGGTTCATCTTCAATAATCAGAGCGCGGAGTGGGGTAGCGGTTGCAGGCATAGAGGCGAGGTTTCTACAAGTAGGGTTTCCTGTAAGTAAGGCTAGAGCTAGCTCCCCTCCTCAACTGAGGAGGGGCTGGGGGTGGTTGATGACGGGAAGAACGGTATTTAGAGCTAGAAGCTAGAGTGTATTAAGAGCGAATATTAAAGAACGTCATGCTGAGCGGAGGCGCAGCCATAGTCGAAGCATCTCTACCGCTTCGTCCTCACGTCGGGAATTAGCCAGAGGTAGAGATGCTTCGGCTTCGCTCAGCATGACGTTCTTTTATACTGTTCAACGGTTGGTCAACCACCCCCAACCCCTCCTCAGCTAAGGAGGGGAGCCTAACCTCTAGCATCTAGTTATGTTGCAATTCCAGCACGGGCAGGACTACCCCGAACTCCGTTTCCGACTCCTCTACCAGCACGGGTTGGCTGGTGAGGAAGGCGTAGCGGGCGCGCAGATTTTTCAGGCCCAGGCCCGTCGATTCGCCATCGGGGAGGCGGCGGGGGCGGCGGATGTTGCGCACGGCCAGGGTGCGGGCGTTTTCATCGAGCTCGATGCGGATGCGGAGCGGGTCGCGCTGGGAGGTGGCGTTGTGCTTGAGGGCGTTTTCCAGCAGCAGCTGCACAGCCAGCGGGGGCACTACCAGAGTTTCGAGAGCGGCGGGGGGTAGGCGCATTTCTACCTGCACGCCTTCGCCTAAGCGGGTACGCTGCAGAAACAGATAGGCCTCTACAAAGCGCATTTCTTCTGAGAGCGGCACCACTTCCTGGTCCTGACTATCGAGCACGTAGCGGTACACCTGGCTGAGCTGGCGGATAAAGCGCGTGGCCCGGGCCGGGTCGTTTTCCTCGACCAGGGAAGTCAGGGCGTTGAGGGAATTGAACAGGAAATGCGGGTCGAGCTGGCGGCGCAGGGAGTCGGCCTGGGCCTGGGCGTTTTCCTTCTGCAGGCGCTCGGCCTGGGTGGTGGCATCGCGCCAGCTCAGCAGAAACGAGCGGCTGTGCATAAACAAGGATACTACCACCGTAATCAGCAAGGGCATCACGAAGGGCCGCCAGGTAATAGAGCTCAGGGGCCGGTGATGGTAGAGCACGTTGAAGCCCGTAGTGACCAGGAATATCACAATCAGGGACAGCACCAGCGACATAGACAGCGTAATCAGAAAGCGCCGGATGGGCTGAATCGTCCAGTCGACGCGGCGGTTCAGCCACTCATTGGGAAAGCCGTTGGCCAGCCACAGGCCGTTGGTATAGAAAAAGTTATACCCAAACGTCACCAGAAAATCCTCACTCCATACCGAGCAACCACCGCAGAACAATAGGGCCAATCCAACCGACAAGGCCACCATCATACCCAGCATGAGCACCCATTTGCGGTGCGGATAGTGCCGGCTCAGGTTGGAGAGAGAGGCTTTGCGCACGTCCAGGGCTTCTTCGGTAGTCAGGGGCGAGCGGTTCACGGGGAGGGCAGAATCAAGCATAGTGGGAAACCCAGCGGGCCAATAAAGCAAGGAAAAAGATAGGTAAAACCAGCGGCGTACAAGTGTAGGTGTTCGGCTGTGAATGTCTCTGGCCTTTTTGAGCTTCTTCCCAGTTATGCCTTTGGCTCAACTGGTGAAGTTGTTTAGAAAGTACTCAGGATGTCATGTCGAGCTTGTCGAGACATCTCGCGTGCTGATGTTGTGGTAGTCAGACGTCAGCACGCGAGATGTCTCGGCAAGCTCGACATGACGTTCTTTTCTCATTTCCTACTGATTATGGCACAACTCCTTGAGTTGTGAACGCAACCTGATTTACCTTACTTAACTGAGGCCGTTTCATAGCTTTTCAGGCGGCCTTTTACCTGCCGCTCACCCCAGTTCGGGGACAGCACGGAGGCAGGTTTGAAAGCTGTAAAGCGCGTCTGGGCTTCCTGGAAGAGGGGCTTGGCTACCTCGGCCCCGCCCCCGAACATGGAAGGCGTGTAGTACACGTTGTTGGCCTGCACCAAGTAAATGCGTGGGTTAGCAGGGTTGATTTTCTTGGCTTGGGCCAGCGTTTCGGTCACCATTTTGGAGTACTTCATGGAGCGCAGCATGGGCGAGATGCTCAGGCGGGCCTGGTAGATGTACGCCTGCACCACCAGCAGCTCCGATTCCTCGCCGCCCAGCTTGCGGGCCTGGGCCAGGGCAGCTTCGGCTTGGTCGAGGTACTTGTCCTTGGTTTCATCTTCCTCTTTGCTCACGAAGGCGGTAATTACGCGGGCGTAGGCCTGGTAGTAGCGGGGCAGCCAGTCTTTGGGGGCTACCTGGGCGGCGCGCTCCAGCTTGGCATCAGCTTGCTTGAGTTTGGCGGGGTCGCCGGTGCTCATCAGGTCCTGAATGGTGGCGGCCATCATGCTGGTGTAAGCATCGGGGTTGTTAGTGGCGGCGGTGGCAGCGGTGGGCTGCTGCGTTACGGCGGCGAAGGACGAGAAAGAGGCGGCTACCAGGGCGAGGGTGAACAGGGCTTTTTTCATGGCGAGGAAGTGTTTGTGGTGGTTGATGATTCAAAGGTGGCCCAGCCCCGGCGCCAAAGAAATTTGCCGTTACCGAACCGTCGGATTTACCGGATGAAGCGTAGCCGGCAGCTCCCAAGCGAAAATCAACGCGGCCCTTTTCCCGCCCTTTACTCCTTCCGGCCAACTAAAAACCGCCCGCGCTACCGCTAGCAGTGGTGTGGGCGGCGCAGCCCTACCCCTCTATCCGGCCCCAACCCGGCTGAGACAAGCAGGCCCTACCGAGCCGGTTCCGTCACGCCGATAATGACGCCGAAGTCCCCGTCCGTCTGGACCCAGTGCTGTTCCGGCAAATACGTGCGCGACACAAACCCATCAAGGTACAAAGCCGTCTGGCAGCCCTGCCGCTGGAAATACGTGGCAAAATCAAGGAAGCTGACTTTCTCCTTCGACATAGCAAACAGCGCATTGCCATTGGGCAGTATTCCTACACCGTTGCGGATATGCAGGTTGGGGGAGTGCGGCTTGAAGGCCGGGTGCACCCGCCCATTCAGTATCAGTAGCGGCCCCGACTGCGTGGCGTAGCGCACATCCGGCACCCTGGAAAAGGCTGCGGTAAGTACAATACCGGGCTGCCCGCCAGCCGTCAGATAAAACACCCCGTTTGGCTGCAGGTAGAAGTTTCCTACCCCCTGGGTGGTATCCAGCGGCGTGCGCACTACCCCCTGTTCCAGCAGCAACCCCAGCGGCACGTTACCGGCTTTATACATGCCGCCGTTGGTAGCAAACAAGAGGCGCTGCCCCCGGGAAGCCAGCCACTCGCGCAGCCGCCGGATACTACGCAGCTTCTCGCCCCGCTCATCCTGCCAGTACAGGCGCAGCGTCTGTCGGCGCGGATTTACTTGGTAGCTGACGTAGTGCTCGGGGTCAGAGGCAGCCGGCGCGTGGCCGGGCCCACACTGCGTACCGCTCAAAAGCCCCAGCCCGGCCACCCACTGCAGCAGGCGACCGGGCTGGGGGCCCTGGCTATTCCGGAATAATTTCCAACTCATGGCGCAAGTAAAGCAAGAGCAACCTACGCCCCTACTTCCCCTGGGAACCAGCAACTCACCCCTGGCAACTGAACTCTACTCCGGCCGCTCGTTCACGTCGGCGGCGCGGTTCTTATTGATGGAGATGAACAGGCCCACGAACAGCATGCGGGGCGCGGTGGGCGTTACGGCCACCCGGTTGAAAGTGCCAGCGGCGTCGGGCTGGGTGGCGTAGCGGTAGCCGAACACGTTCTGCCGGCCCAGCACGTTGGTGGCCGAGACGTGCAGCACCGTGTACTGCCCGAATAGGCGGGTGACGTAGCTGGCGTTCAGGCTCAGGTCCTGGTAAGTGGGGAGCACACCCTGGTTGTAGCCGTGCTCAGGGTCGTTGAGGTCGTGGTAGCGGCGGGGGCTGCCGTAGCTGTAGGTAGCGCCCAGCAGCGTGTGCAGGCTACCTACCCAGTACTTGCCAACTACCGACACATTATGCCGGGCGGCAAAGGTAGGCACGGCCAGCACGGGGTCCTGGCGGTACTGGCGCTTGGTGTCCAGGAAGCCGTAGCTAACATAGTATTCCAGGTTTTTGACGGATTTCCGGTCACGCCAGAGCACATCCAGACCGCGGGCGTAGCCGGAGCCACCGTTGTCGTAGGTGTACGGGTTGCGCGGGTTCTGGCCGTCGTAGCGGGTGAGGTGGTTATAGGTTTTGTAGTAGGCCTCCACCTGCAGTAGCTGCCGGTCGTGGGTGTACTGGTAGGTAAGCACCGAGTGGGTGGCTTGCTCGAAGCGCAGGCGGGGCTGCACCAGCAGCAGGGCGTTATCGGGGGTTTGGTAGAAGCGGCCGTAGGCAGCCGAGAGGGAGCTGTTTTCGGTGGTTTGGTAGACCAGGGCTAGGCGCGGGGCCGCGTTCCACTGCTGTAGCAGCGCCGAGTATTCCGTGCGGCCTCCTACCCGGCCGGCCAAGCGGTCAGAGAGTTGAAAGTCGGATTCCACGAAGCCCGCGGCCCGTTTTTCGGTAAACTCCGGCCGGTACACCGTGGCCAGCGTCGCGTTGGGTTGTACTTGTTGCTGTACATTTTGTGCCAGCACTTCGGCCCCAATTTTCACGTTCCAGCGGGCGGCGGCTGAGTCATTGATGAGCACCAGCCGGGCCGTGAGGGCCTGCTCCAGGGTACCAATGCGCACCGTATCGGGGGCTACGCGCTGGTGGTCACGGCTCAACCCTACCCCCGACTGCAGGCTCCAACCCCGGCGCAGGGGGCTACGGAAGGTAGTGTTGAGGTAGCCGTTGCCCGCGCGCAGGGCCACCGTTTGGGTGCCGGCTGGCTCGGGCGAGGGCTGCCCGATGGTCATTTGCTGCTGATTCCACACTCCGTACACTTTCAGCATGCCGGCCTGACCGGTGCGATGGCGCAGGTTCACGGAAGCCGCCAAGCCGCGCGGCGACTGAGGCCAGGTCACGTTTTGGGGTAGCAGGCGCTGGTAGGGCTGCAGGTTAGTGTAGTCGAGGGTGGCGGCTACGGAAGTGCGCTCCCAGCGCTGCGTGCGGGCTGCGCCCAGAAACAAGGAGGTAGCCGAAATGCCGGTTTCCGTTTCCGGGGCCAGATCCGTGGAGTTCAGCAGCAACACCCCCGACAAGGCCTGCCCGTACTGAGCCGAGTAGCCGCCGGTGCTAAACACGGTGCCTTTAAACAGGCTGGGCGAGAACCGCCCGCGGGCCGGCACAGCCGCCACGGTGGCGTTGTAGGGGTTTTGCACGGGTAGGCCATCCATATACACCTTTGTTTCCGAAGCCGCCCCACCCCGCACGAACAGCATGCCATCCTCCCCTACCCGCGTGGTGCCGGGCAAGGTGTTAAAGGCGGCGGCCACATCGGCCAGGGCCCCGGCGGTGGTTTGCACGTCGCGGGTGTTGAGGGCGGCGCTACGGTGCTCGTCGCTGGCCTCAAAGGCCCCGGCCGTAATTACCACCGAGCCGAGGGCGTGGGGGGTGCTTTTCAGCACGAGCTCCAGTTGCAGGGGCTCTTGGCGTAGCGTTACGGGCCGCTCCAGCGTTACGTAGCCGAGCAGGCTGGCTTGCAGCACGTAGCCGCCGGCCGGCTGGGTGGTCTCGAAGCGGAAGTGGCCTAGCGAGTCGGTGCTGGCGCCATCAAAGGTGGCTTTAAGAAATACGTTCACGCCAGGCAACCCCTGCCCCGCCCCGTCGCGGACGGTGCCGCTGACAATAGTGGCAGATTGCGCTAGTAGGCCTAGCACCGGGGTGAGGAACAATAGAGCGAAGAGTAGCAGACGTTTCATGGCAGCAGCAGCGTAGTGATGGACCAAAAGTGGCCCGCTGCCATGGCGCCTGAAACTTGCCGTTACCGAAGCGTCGGATAAGTGGGATGAAGCGTCATTCAGTTGCCAAGTGTGAGCTGCCGGTTGCCAGAACGCTTACTGGTCGCGCTGTAGCCTTTCTGCCACGGCTTTTTGCAGCCACGGCGAATCACTTTTATGCGCTTGAGTTGCTCTGCTGATAGCCTACTATTTGTAATCAGCGCGTGTCGCACAGTTGCTTCCGAGTCTTGCCCTAGCGATGCCAGGATAGCTTCGTCAATCTTCCGCTTTCAGGCCACAGCTGCTCTCACGTCCGGGTTTTCGTCCTGGGCCAGCTTATGCAATATCACGAGCGGCACCGTTTTATTATGAATCACCCACACTTTGTACTCCGGATACCGCTCAATAATTTCCAACCACGTGGAGATGTCGGCAGGCTCATGCGCGGCTCTGTAGTATTCTGCAGGCAGTTTACTGGTTCTGAGCCTGATGAATTCCTCCGCTGATGTCAACATCTTTCTGGCGTTGTTTCGTCTTTTAACCCTAGTCACCCCCTATAGTTCTGCACCATGCGCAGCCTCCTCTATCATCTGACCATCTGGCCGCTGGTGCTCCTGGCAGTTCTAGCAAGTATCGGCTATGGTAGTAGGTATATTTTGCTATTCGGGCTGCTGCAAATAGGGCTATTCTTCCTGGCTGCTCGTACCTTTTTCGCTGGGAAGTACTGACGAGCCGGACCAGCGTGTGGTCGTGGCTATGCCTTAGGGCGATGATAGTTCTGACTTGCTGGGTATCGGCTATCTGCTGGCTTTTTCGTGACCTAGCTGTGTAAGCAGCCAGCAGCAGACTAAGTAACCCGAAACTCCAGCTTCTTGCCGGCAAGCCTTTATCTTGCGCCAGCTCATCAGGCACTAGCAGCATGCAACTACTCTCTGTCAATATCGGATTACCCCAGGAATACAGTTGGAAGGGTAAGCAGGTCCGCACCAGCATATTTAAGCAGCCTACTACCGAAGCCGTGCAAGTGCACGCCGAGCATCTGGCCGGTGATGGGCAGGCCGACTTACGGGTGCACGGCGGCCCCAACAAGGCCGTGTATTCCTATCCGCAAGAGCATTACACATTCTGGCAGAACCACCTTGGTGTTGCGGAGTTGGAAGCGGGGGCTTTCGGAGAAAATCTCACTACCACGGGGTTACTAGAAAACCAGGTGCGCGTAGGCGACTGTTACCAGATTGGCACGGCGGTGTTAATGGCCGTTCAGCCCCGGCAACCCTGCTTTAAGCTAGGGTTACGATTCCAAAACGACCAGATGGTTCGGGAGTTTGAGCAGGCGGGCCGTAGCGGTATCTATTTTCGGGTAGTACAGGAAGGCACTCTCCGGGTGGGTGATTCTATCACGCTGGTCCAGCAAGCAGCCCACCCCGTAACCATTCAGGACCTAACCGATAGCCTTGCAGCGGGGCCGAAGGATGCTCAAAAGCTTGCGGCCATGCTTGCGGTTCCTGACCTGATTCCGTCGTGGCGCGAGCGGCTCACCCGAATCCTAACGGCCCAAGAATAGAAAGCAAAAAACCCTAGCTGGTTACAGCCGGCAGCGTCAGCACGAACTCGGTGCCCTCCCCTTCCTGACTGTGTACCTGCAGGGTTCCGCCGTGGCTTTTCACGATGTCATGACTGAGCGACAGGCCTAGGCCAGTGCCTTCGCCCACGGGCTTAGTGGTGAAGAAGGGCTCGAAGATGCGGCCTTGTTCGGCAGCAGGAATACCCACGCCATTATCCCGAATGCTGATTGCCACGCCCCCCTCTGGCGGCCTGGAAGTGCTTACCGTTACGTGCGGCTCGTAGCCGGGACCTGCCGTTTGTTGGCGCTGGCGCACGGCGTGCAGGGCATTAGTGCACAGGTTAAGAACAGCCCGGCCCAGGTCGGGGGCCACTACGGGCACGGGTGGCACGGCAGCACCGAGGTGGGTAGTTAAGCGGGCCGTGAATTGAGGATCTTGCTGGCGCATGCCCTCATAGGCGAGCTGCAGGTGCTGCTCCACTAGCTGGTTGAGGTCAGTGGGTACGCGTGGCCCAGTGCGGGCGTGCTCCAGCATGCCTTTGATGATGGCCGTAGCCCGCTGCCCGTGCTGACTGATTTCCTGCAGGTTCTGCTTGAGGCCGGCCAGAATCTCGCGGTCGAGGGCGCCGTCGTGGGTGAGGCGCTGAGCACCGTTGATTTCGTCAAGCAGGCCCGTGCTGGCGGCGGCAAACTGTTTCACAAAGCCCAGCGGGTTCTGCAGTTCATGGGCCACGCCGGCTGTCAGCTCGCCCAGAAAGGCCATTTTCTCGCGCTGCACCAGCATCAGTTGAGCTTCCTTCAGCTCGGCTAGGGAGGCTTGCAAGGCCTCGTTGACGCGGTGCTGCTGGCGCCAACCACGCACCAAGAGGGCTACAACCAGCAGCAGCACCGCCAGCCCCGCTAGCAACGCGTAGGTCTGGTAACGCGCTTTCAGGGCGGCTTGGGCCGCGAGGGCTTGCTGAGCGCGCTGCTGTTCCCCGTAGCTGAGCCCCTGCAAGCGCATAACTTTCTCCTGCCCAAACAAGGTATCTTTCATGGCTAGCACTTGCCCCTGGTACTTGAAGGCGCTATCTACCGGGCCACGCACCTTAAAATCCTGCGTCAAGACCAAGCTAGCGTTAAGCACCCCGCGCAGGAAGCCATTGAGCTGAGCCGCCTGGTAGCCCCGCCGAGCGTAATAAATGCTGGAGTCGAGGCGGCCTTGCTGCTGATGGAGGGTAGCGAGGCCCACGTAAGCGAAGTTGGCGCTACGCGAGTGGTGCAGCTTTTTCGACTCCCGAATGCTACGCCGGTAAAAGTCCAGCGCGTCGGCGGAGCGCCCTTGTTTGCGGGCCACTTGGCCTAGGCCATACAGGATGTAGTTGGTGGGCGTACCCAGGCGCCGGGCCAGCTGGTAAGCACGCTCCTGAAAAATGCGGGAAGAGTCTACTTCGTTGTACAGATCGTAGGCCAGCCCAATGTTGCTGAGCTCAATGACCATGCGCTTTTCATCGTGCATTTTCTCGCCCAGGCGCAGGGCCCGGAAGTAGTAGGCCAGTCCCTCCCGCCGGTCGCGCAGGTACACATAGATAATGCCAATGCTACGCAGGTTCTGGGCTTGCAGGCGGAGGTCGTGGGTGGCCTCGCCCAGGCGCAACGACTGCTGAAACAGCTCCAAGGCCTGCGCCAAGTTGCTCTCCCGATATACGGAGCCCAGCCGGTTCAGAGCCTCGCCCTCACCGTGGCGGTAGTGCGTTTGGCGGGCTAGCACCAGCGCCCGGTTAGCATAAGCCGCCGCCGAATCGACGCGCAGCACCCAGTACTGGTCGCTCATTTGGCAGAGCAGCAGTACCCGAGTGGTGTCTGAAGGGGTTTGCTGCACCAGTTGGCGCAGGCTGTCCAGCGCCGGGCTTTGTGCTTGGGCCCGCAGGCAAGTAAAAAGCAACAAAAGCCCCAGAACGACAGCTCTGCGGAGGTATAGTAATACAGGAAATGTACAATGACCGAGCATGAGAATAGCGCAAGCTGTTATAAAGATACACGTCCATAGCTCAACCATATACTTCGCCTAGGCCTGCATATAGCTTCCACTTTTATAACCCCTTTTCCCGAGCTTTAAACCCGCATTTTAGGTATAAAAAATATTTCTCATTTTGAGACTTACATGTATAAGCAAGTTCAACAGCGAGTATGAACACTTGATTTTCACAGCGTTAACACAAGCAGCAACGCCTACACTTTGTTCTATTCTTGACATTTGCAATCTAGCTGCTCGTCGGCGCGACGTCCTCAAAACTATCCGGACTAGTAGGGGTTCATTAGCCGGATGGGCAGCAATTAGTAGCCCTTGCTGCTGCTTGCCCTTCCTTCATTCCACTTCCTTTGATGAAAGCATTTCTGTTCGATTTGAATGGTACCATGATTCACGACATGGACTACCATACCAGCGCTTGGCACCACATTCTCACTCATGAATTAGGCGGCAACTTCACCTGGGATGAGGTAAAGCCCCAGATGTACGGCAAAAACCAAGAAGTGCTGGTGCGCCTGTTTGGCCCAGATAGGTTCACGACCGAGGAAATGGACGAGCTGGCCGTGCGCAAGGAGCAGCGCTACCAAGAAGAGTTTCGGCCACACCTAGCCCTGTTGCCGGGTTTAGCAGAGTTTCTGGAGCAGGCCTACCAGGGCGGAATAAAGATGGCCATAGGCTCGGCGGCCATTCCGTTCAACATCGACTTCGTGCTCGACAACCTACATATCCGGCACTATTTCCAAGCCATTGTTAGCGCCGATGACGTCTCCCGCAGCAAGCCCCATCCCGAAACGTTCTTGAAGGCGGCCGAGCAGCTTGGTGTTTCGCCCACCGACTGCCTAGTGTTTGAAGACGTGCCCAAAGGCGCTGAAGCAGCGTTGAATGCCGGCATGCAAGCCGTGATTCTCACCACCACGCACACCGCCGAAGAATTTGAGCACCTTCCCAATATCCTTCACTTCGCCCCCGATTTTACGGCTCCCGCACTCCGGGCGCTTCTGCCGTAGTAGCGCCTGCTTATTGGGTGGCCTACAAATGGCCCGTCTTGGTCCTCCAGGCCTGCATACAGTTGTCATAACAGAAAGGCCGCTTCCCCACCGTTACGCACGGCAGAGAAGCGGCCTTTCCGTTAGAGTGCCCTGGTGGCTAGACCACCTTTAGGCTATTGGTTGCGCTGGGCTTCACGCTCAGCCTTTTTCCTATCGCGCTGTTTACCAATGGCCCGGCCACCTACGGCACCTGCCGCGCCGCCAATAATAGCGCCGGGGGTACCTCCAATGGCGCCGCCTACAACGGCACCACCCGCACCGCCTACTACCGTACCGGTACCCTTACTGGTGCTGCAATCCGTAAATAAAAAACAGGCCGCAGCCACGAAAGCAAAACGTAGTTTTCTCATCTGCTTAGGAAGTTTTTATGCAAGAAGTAAGTGCCTTCCTGTTGCATAGGAGGCACAGTCTACACAACGACATTCCTATTTTTTAGTTATTAAATACCATAAATCTGTATCTACGGATGAGTTTGCTAGGCCTGTTTGGTGGGTGTATGCGTAACCATTTGCCCGCCCAACGCTTATTACATTCTCCACAAGCTTTACCCGTCTCGCACATATGACGACCTCTACTGGCCGCCGCATTTTTCAGGTTATTGATGGCAACAAGAAATTTGTGGGCGATGGATTTGATGTAACCAGCCCCATGCCAGGGCCCCGCATCCGTCAGCTCAGCCCCTACCTGCTCATCGACCACACCGGTCCCATGCCCGTGGCCCCTACCGATGCGCCCCTGGGTACCCCGCCCCACCCTCACCGCGGCTTCGAAACGGTAACGGTGATGTACGAAGGCTACCTGGCGCACCGCGACACGGCCGGCCACACCGGCTCCCTTGGCCCCAGCGATGTGCAATGGATGACAGCTGGCGCTGGCTTGCTCCACGAAGAGCGCCACGAGAAGGAATTTGCCAAGCAGGGCGGCACCCTGGAACTGCTGCAGCTGTGGGTGAACGTGCCGAAGAAGGACAAGCTGGCCCCGCCGCGCTACCAGAACATCGTGGGCGCTTCTATTCCGGCCGTAACTACCCCCGATGGTCTCGGCCGCATTCGGGTAATTGCGGGCACCTACGAAGGCACTACTGGCCCCGCCGAAACCTTCTCGCCCATCACCCTGCTCGACGTGCATCTACAGCAAGGTAACCACACCACTCTACGCCTGCCCGCCGACTACAACGTGGGAATTTATGTGGTGAAGGGCGACATTCTGCTGCACGGCGACCGGGCCGCCGCCACCAAACAGCTGGTAGTATTCGGGTGGGACTCCCCCGATATCCACCTAACGGCCACCACCGACGCCGTGCTGCTGGTGCTGGCTGGTGCTCCAATTGAAGAACCGCTGGCTACGTACGGTCCCTTCGTGATGAACACCAACCAGGAGCTAGTACAAGCCATTGCCGACTTTGAAAGCGGCGGCATGGGTACCTTCCCGGAAGACGAATAAGTAAACTCAGTCTCTCACCCATCCTCGCTCCAGCCCGTCATCCTGAGCGTACGAAGGATCTTACCACGTTGGCACGACTACTGGCCTAGAACAGTTTGTGGCTTGAGTAATAAGGTCTTTTGCACGTTCAGGATGACGTGCTTTAGTGGTAGGTACATAGAGCTGTCTCGGCAAGCAGATGCCAGATGAAGCATGACGCTTTTTTGCTGGCTGCCAGGAGCTCAAGCATAACCTAGCCGCCTTGTAACAGGTAAGGAAGCCCGCCATCTGGCGCTTTCTCTTATCATATTACACCTGCCTTGATGCGGTTACACTCTATTCTATCAGGAGGGCTATGGTTGAGCCTCCTAGGCCAGTCCTACGCCCAAGAAATAGTGAAAGGCCCGAGGGGGGAACAGTTCACTTCGCGCGTACTCGTGCGCCAGCTCAGCGACCCGTGGGCCGTGGCCTACGCCCCTGATCAGGCCCTGTGGGTGACGGAAGCCCGCGGCTACCGGGTTAGTCGAATTGAGCCGAGCACGGGCACCCGTAAAGTGGTGCTGGACCTGAGCAAAGCCCGCGAATTTCCGCGCTACGATAAAATTCCGGACGCCGTGGATGGCGGCAAGCCCTGGCCGCAAGGCGGCCTGATGGGCCTAGCTGTGCACCCGCAACTGCTGCAGGGCAAGCCCTTCGTGTACCTGGCCTACATCTACCGTTTTGCGGGCGCTCAGCAGCCCGGTAACGGCAGCGCCCCCAACTACGGCGGCAACTTCTTCACGGGCCGCGTGGTGCGCTACGAGTACGATGCCGCGGCTCAAACCCTGGTGCGGCCCCAGATCTTGTGCGATTCCATTCCGGCCAGCAACGACCACAACGCCGGCCGCCTGCTGCTAGCCCCCGTAAATGGGCGCGACTACCTCTTCTACACCGTCGGCGACTTGGGGGCCGGGCAGTTCGAGAACGGCGGCCGCCCCAACCACGCCCAGCGCCCCGATGTGTACGAAGGCAAAGTGCTGCGCTTCAACGCCGAGCCTGATACCGATGTAGGCCAGTATGACCGTTGGATTCCAAACGACAACCCCTTCAATAGCCCACGGCAAAACGCCGTCTGGAGTCTGGGCCACCGCAACCCCCAAGGACTGGCCTACGCCGTGGTGGGCGGCACGGGGCAGTTGTATTCCTCGGAGCACGGAGCGTTTTCTGATGATGAAATCAACCTGATTGAGAAGGGCAAGAATTACGGCCACCCGTTGGTGCTGGGCTTCGCCGATGGTAATTACAATGGCTTGGCGGCGGCGGCTTCAGAGCGCGCTACGCTGCCCGGCCCCTGGCACACCACTTATCCCACTATCGGTAGTGAGCAGGCCAACGCGAAAGCGCTGGGGGCTGCCTATCGGGAGCCGCTTACTACGTTTTACCCCCTTACCCACCAGTTCCTGACTACCGTGCTTACCCGCATCCGGGATAAGGCCCCGGAGCAGCCCACCTGGAACTCAGAAGCGCCCAGCAGCCTGGCTGTCTACACGGCCGCAGCTATTCCCGGCTGGCAAAACTCGCTGCTCATTCCTACGCTCAAAAAGGGCAAGCTCATCCGCCTGCAGCTCGCGCCTGATGGCCGCCGCATCGTCGGCGACACGCTGATGTACTTCAAGGCCCCCGTCCGCTACCGCGACGTGACCGTCTCGCCGGATGGCACCCGCCTTTACCTCATTACCGATAGTACCACCGTCACCTCGGGCCCCTCAGAAGATGCGCCCAAAGGCACTAGCTGCAAAGGCTGCCTGCTGGAGTTTACCTACGTGGGCGGCGGCACGGCCGCTAGGCCAGTAGTCAGCGCCTCTAAGGCTCTAAGTCCCGAGCAGGCCTTACAGGAAGTCATGGCCATGGCCCGGCGCCTGAAACCACAAGACCAGCGAGTGAAGCGGGCGGGGCTGCCAGCAGCGCAACAACCCCTGTTTGATTTGCTTCTGAAACCGAACCTAACGGCACCTGAGAAAGCTCGCCTCCGGCAAGGAGCACCCGCCTTGCTGGCAGGCCTACGTCAACAGTAAAAACTACAAAAGCTGCCCTTCCTCGCTTTTGCTTGGAAGGGCAGCTTTTGATAAACCGTCACGGAGAAATCAACCAGAAAAAAGGCCGTCATGCTTCGAAAAGCGTAGCATGACGGCCTTTATGGTTTTATCAGCCCGTGGCTTAGTCGTTGTTGCCGGTAGCGCCTTCGTTGGTGAAGTCGCCTTCAGTGCTCGGGCTCGATTGAGTTGCTTCGGCTACTTCGTTGGTCAGCTCTACATCTACCTGTGGCTGGGCGCCACCTTGTCCGGCTTGGCCAGACGTGTTTTTCGAGTTATCGGAGCCCGACTGGTCTCCTGCGGGTTTGTTGCTCATGTTGAAAGGCCAGGTTTTTTGGATGTAACTCAATACCGCTCCGGCTGCTAACACAGCTAGAGAAGCGCCAACCCACGTGTTGGTGTTACGCTTTTTCTTTTTGTAACGCATGGATGGTTGAGTGAGTAGTTGAACAGTAGTCTTAGTACGTATTCTGCCCCCAATAGATGGCCCCTAGGCCTATTTCCCGGTATAATCCCACTCCGGTTACGCCGGCCGTAGTGCCCAGCAGTGGCCTAGGGCAATACCGTAACCACTCAACTTCTCCACTATGCTCACCCGCCTGATTCCTTCCAGCCAACAACCTTTGCCTGCCATTGGGCTGGGCACTTGGCAGACTTTTGATGTACGCGGCAAAGCAGCGTACCCACCCCTGCAGCAAACCCTGGAGGTACTGCACGCTGCCGGCGGCAGCGTCATTGATTCTTCGCCCATGTATGGCCGAGCCGAGGAAGTAGTGGGCGACCTTACGGGCGAAATGGATAGCCGCAACGCTTTCTTCTACGCCACCAAGGTCTGGACCCAGGGCCGCGAGGCCGGCATCCGGCAGATGGAGGATTCTTTGCGTAAGATGCGCCGCACCTCTCTGGATCTGATGCAGATTCACAACCTCGTCGACTGGCAAACCCACCTGCGTACCCTGCGGGAGTGGCAGGAGGCAGGCCGGGTCCGGTACTTGGGCATCACGCACTACACCGACGGCATGCACGAGCAACTGGAGCGCGTGTTCTCCCAAGAGCCCGTTGATTTCGTGCAGTTCAACTACTCCATCCTCGACAGCCACGCCGAACAACGCCTGCTCCCAGCCGCTGCCGACCGGGGGTTGGCCACGCTCATCAACCGGCCCTTCAGTGAGGGCAACCTGCTGGCCCGCGTACGTCGGGAGGCGCTGCCTGGCTGGGCCGCGGAGTGGGGCATCACCAGCTGGGCGCAGTTCCTGCTGAAATTCATCCTCTCCCATCCTGCCGTTACGTGCGTGATACCTGGCACCAGCAACCCGGAGCACCTCCAAGACAATCTGCGCGCTGCCCAAGGCCCACTGCCCGACGAAGCTACCCGCGAGAAAATGGCCGCCTACGTGCGGGCTTTATAGCAACCTGACAAAAGCATTATATCTGCTCTGTCTGCCTTGAAAGCAGCTTGCCCAGGACTGTGGTAAAAGTGGCCTAGCGTGCAGCTTGAGCCACTTTTTTATTCCACTCGACTATAACAGCCTGTTGATGAGGCCGTACTGCCTATCTCGTAGGTTGCGGCTTTGGGTGGTGATGACGGCTTTGTGGGAAGGCCAGCCTGAGCTCTAGGCTTCTAGTTGAAGCCGCACCTACACCCCTATCTTTTGTTGGCGCTTTCTTTCTGTGGCTATGAACAGCATGAACCTCAAACTCAAACCGCTTCACCAGCAGACTATCGTTATTACGGGCGCTTCCAGCGGTATTGGTTTGGTAACGGCGCGCATGGCCGCGAAAAAGGGTGCCCGAGTGGTGCTGGCCGCCCGCAACGCCGATGCCCTGCGCCAGCTGGCACACGAGATTAACAGCCAAGGCGGACAGGCGCTGGCCGTCCCTACCGATGTGGGCAGTGAGGAGATGATGCGGCTGGCCGCTGCCGCCCAGGCTGCGTTCGGAGGCTTTGATACGTGGGTTAACAATGCGGGCGTATCCATCTTCGGCCACTGCGACGAGGTAAGCATTCCTGACATGGAGCGCATGTTTGCTACCAACTTCTGGGGTACCGTATACGGTTCTCGGCTGGCGGTGCAGCACTACAAGCAGCGCCGGGAGCCCGGTGCCCTCATCAACATCGGCAGCTTTTTCGGCGACCGGGCCACGCCGGTACAGTCCACCTACTGCGCTTCCAAACACGCCCTGCATGGCTGGACGAACGCCCTCCGCATGGAGCTGGAAGTGGAAAAGGCGCCGGTTTCCGTCACGCTCATTCACCCCGGCCGCATTGATACGCCCTACAACGAGCACGCCCAGAGCTATTTTGAGCAGCAGGTAGCCCACCGCGGCATGGTATACCCACCCGAAGCCGTTGCGGAGGCCATCCTATTTGCCGCTGCCCACCCTAAGCGCGACATGTACGTGGGTTTCCAGGCCAAGGCCCTCACGCTGGCCGGTCATCTGGCCCCGCGCATTATGGATAAAGTAATGGAGGCCCTGATTTACCCGACGCAGCTAGACCCTAAACGCCCCTCACGCAATGCCGAAACCAGTGCCTTGTACAAAGCCGGTTATGGCCTGCATGAGCGTGGGTCGCACGAGGGCTGGTTCCGCTCCCGCAGCCTGTATGTAAAAGCTGAAAAGCACCCGCTGCTGGCCGCTGCCGCAGTAGCCGGCCTAAGCACTGCCGCCTGGCTGCTTACCAGATCACGCAGCGCCAGCAGCGCTATTAGTGCTGACACTACCGCTGCTAGCCCCGACATTACCAACAGTGAAGTAGATGAACCCGTTGTTGCTCAGGTCTAGGCCACTGTCCCTTCTACACCAGTTAACTTCCTAATCACCTGAGCCGCATAACCTGCTAGTTTCTAGGCACCATATGCTGCACTTCCCTCACATTATTTCGCCTAAGGCCCACGCGTATTTCGACGCGGGGGCCTTTCCGGCTATCCTTGGGCTGGCCGCCTGGATGTGGCGCCGCAACCGGAAAGCCGCCACCCTGATTGCGGCCAACGGGCTACTGGAAGGCACCACGGCGGCCCTCACTAACTTTCCTCCGCCCGGTCCCTTCCCTATCTTCAGCTTCCGCACGCACATCCGTATTGGGCTGGTCGGGGCCCCAGTATTTCTTGCGGTCAGCAGCTTGGTGCCGGGTATTCCGTGGCGGCACCGGCAAGTGGTGCTAGGCCTGGGGATACTACCGGTTCTACTAAACGGGCTCAGCACCCCTCACTCCTCGCGCTCCACCAATCGGTAGCAGTTGCAAGGCATTTTTCAGGGTGTTTGATGCTGGATGAATGGCCCCTACGTAACCTACGGCCCATGAGCGCGGTACGCATGGGGAAACTAACCTGTGCGCTATGAAATCTCTTGACCAGTTTTCCGCCGCCTCCCGCCGGGAGTTTATGCGGACTTTATCCCTAGGCCTCGGCGCTACTCTGGTCGGCACCTCGGCTATTGGGGGGCCGTTGTCGTGGCTGGAAGAAATCAGCTATGGGCCCGCTAGCCTCGATGCGCTGCAGAGTGGCAAGCAGCTGGGCGTGGCGCTGGTAGGCCTAGGCAAGTATAGCACCGGCCAACTGGCCCCGGCCCTGCAGCAAACCAAGCTCTGCAAGCTGGCGGGCATTGTAACGGGCACGCCCAACAAAGCCGCGCAGTGGAAAAAGCAGTACAACATCCCCGACAAGAACGTCTACGATTATAAGACCTTCGACCGCATCGTCGACAATCCTGACATCGACATCATCTACGTAGTACTTCCCGTAGGCCTGCACGCCGAGTACGTGGAGCGGGCCGCCCGGGCGGGCAAGCACGTCATCTGCGAGAAGCCCATGGCCCCCACCGCCGAGGAGTGCCGCCGCATGATTTCGGCCATGCAGAAAGCTGGCAAGAAATTCAGCATCGGCTACCGTCTGCACTTCGAGCCCCACCACCAGGAGATGATGCGCCTAGGCCAACAACAGGCCTACGGACCTATCACCAAGCTTACATCCGATAATGGCTTCCGCTTTGGCAACGATACACCCTGGCGCGTCGACAAAGAATTGGCCGGTGGCGGACCGCTCATGGATATGGGTATTTACAGCGTGCAGGGCGTGATTTATACCAAAGGCCAACTGCCCGTCTCCGTCACAGCCAAACTAGCGCCAAACCCTGACCCCAAGGGCCTGTTTAAGGAGGTGGAAGCCGGCGTGAACTGGCAGATGCAGTTTGCCGATGGTGCCGTGGCCAACTGCCGCACCAGCTACGCCGAGAACATGAATAGCCTCCTGCGGGCCGAATCCAGCAAAGGCTTCCTGGAGCTGCAGCCTGCCTTCGGGTACGGTGGTATTGATGGCCGCACCAGCAAAGGCCCAATGAACCTACCCAACGTGCCCCAGCAAGCCCGCCAAATGGACGACTTCGCCGACTGCATATTGAACAACAAGCCCACCCGCGTACCCGGCGAGATGGGCCTCCGCGATGTGCAGATTCTGCAAGCCATTTACCGCGCCGCCGAAACTGGCCAGAAGGTATCTACCAAAGACATCCAGCAAGTACTCGACAAAACTAACAGCCGCTAGGCCAGTGTGAGGGTAGTACCTGAATTGCATTCTGCTACGGAGCCACAGCCATTTCCATATCAACCGAAAGCCCGTCATGCTGAGCATGTCGAAGCATCTCTACCTCTGGCTATTTAACTGGCCTAGAACGAAGCGGTAGAGATGCTCTAATCACTGGCTTGATGCGCCACATGCTCAGCACGAGGAGCTCTCCCATCAATACCACTCTAAACCACACCAAAACCAACAAGCCCGGACCTGCACTGCAGATCCGGGCTTGTTGGTTTTTACGCTAGGCCACTTAGGGGTTGAGGGTTTCGAAACCGCCGTCGGGCTTGCGCTTCAGCTCCGTCACTTTCACGTTGCGGAGCCAGGTTTTGTTGGAGAGCTCCGTGTCGTGGTAGAAGAGGTACCACTTGCCGTCTTTCTCGATGATGGAGTGGTGGGTCGTCCAGCCTTGTACTGGGTTCATGAGCACGCCCTGATAGGTGAAGGGGCCGTAGGGCGAGTCGCCGGTGGCGTACACCAGCAGGTGCGTGTCGCCGGTAGAGTACGAGAAATAGTACTTGCCGTTGTACTTGTGCATCCAGCCGCCCTCGAAGAAGCGGTGCGTGTTGTCGCCCGACAGGAAAGGCTTGCCATCCTGGCCTAGAATCTGGATTTCCTTCACTGGCTCCGCGAAGCTCAGCATATCCGAGCTGAGGCGGGCCATTTTAGGTCCAAGCGCCTTTTCTTTGGGGCCCGGCTCCTGCATTTTCGGGTCGCTGGCGTCGTACTTGCCGGAGCGCCAGCGCTGAAGCTGGCCGCCCCAGATGCCCCCCATGTACATGTACGTTTTGCCGTCGGTGTCAGTGAACACGGCGGGGTCAATGCTGAGGCTGCCCTCAATCGGCTTGGGCTCAGCCTTGAACGGACCGGTTGGCGACTTGCTGGTGGCCACGCCAATCCGGAATATGTCCTGCTTGTCCTTTACAGGGAAGTACAAGTAATAGGTGCCATTTTTAAATGCGGCATCTGGTGCCCACATCTGGCGGCCAGCCCACGGCACATCCTTCACATCCAGCGCAACCCCGTGGTCAGTCACCTTGCCGTTGATGCTATCCATGGACAGGATGTGGTAGTCGCGCATGGCGAAATGGTCGCCGTTGTCGTTCTCCGGCATTCCCGTCTCAATGTCGTGCGAAGGGTAGATATAAATCTTGCCGTTGAACACGTGGGCCGAGGGGTCGGCGGTGTAGATTTCCTTGATCAGCGGCTTGGCCAGAAACTTCTGCCCGCCGGTGGCGGAAGCAGCGGTAGCGCTGGTGTCGGCGGCGGTGCCGCTGGCCGCGGTTTCGCTGGAGGAGGTGTTGCTTTGACAGGCGTTCAGCAGAGACAGCGCGGCCAAGGCGGGAAGGGCCGGCTTCAGGAAATGGGACATAGAAGGGTGAAAAGAACGAATGATGGAAAGAGCAGGATCGTACTCATCAGCTTGCACTGATACCATCAAATATAGAAACCTTCAATTGCCGCCAATTAAGCCGGAAAACGCCGGAAGCGCAGATAAACTATCTAATCGTTTGTGATAGATAACCGGAAACGTTACCGATAGCTATACACTCGTAAATACCCAAATTTTTGTCCTGTCAGCTCAACTGCCTTCCGTTAAATCTGCCCTCATACCATTTTCTATTACCTCACTAGAGACCTGTGGAATTACACCATCTCAGACCCTCTAACATACTGCGTTAAGCTTCAGCCAGCACACGGCGTTGCGTGGCATATGTACCCTGTGTCTGTTGTCCTCTGCAGTGTGGCCTACCTAATTGCTCTCAACCTACTGGCCGTGTGATGATCCTGTTGATAATGAACCGGATATGATTATTCCAGATCAATTTCACTTATCAAGGAAATTATATTATATATCAATATACTTATACATTGCATCGTCAATCTTTCATCTTTTTATCCACTACCCTTTATGAAGAAAACATTACTGCGCGTAGGCAGACTAGCCGCCTGTACAGGCTTGCTGTTTGGCGTCATCACCACTGGCTCTGCTCAGACCAGCAAGGCCACGGCCCAGAAGTTTAAGGCCTCTTCTGAGCTACGAGAACTCGCCAACAAATCCACCACGGCCTCTCGTACATCTGCCGTTGGCGGCCTTCAGAAGGCTGATGTTCTGCAGGTTAAAGGCAATTATGTTGTTATCGAGGCTGTTTCCAACGATGCCGATGGGCAGGCATTGCTGCGCCAACTGCAACAGCTAGGCCTCAAGAACGGCGCTTCGTTTGGGCGGATGGTATCCGGCCTCTTCCCTATCGGTAAAATTGATGAGCTGGAGACAGTTGGGCAGCTGCGCTACGCTGTTCCCTCGTACCAGCCCATGCACAACATAGGCGCCGTAACGTCGCAAGGCGACGTATCGCTGGGGGCCGATAAGGTGCGCACCAAGTCGGCCGTAACGGGGGCAGGCTCTAAAGTGGGCGTACTCTCCGACAGCTACGGCTCTATCCCCGGCGGTCCGGCCGCTGGCGTAGCCTCCGGCGACCTACCCAATGACGTAGAAGTACTGGAAGATACAGGTGCTGGCTACAGCGACGAGGGTCGGGCCATGGCAGAGATTGTGCACGATGTAGCTCCCGGCGCCAAAATCGCCTTCAACACGGCGTTCCTGGGACAAGCCTCATTTGCCAATGGCATTTTGCGCCTGGCCGATAAAGGGTGTAACATCATCGTGGATGACGTGTACTACTTTGCCGAGCCCTTTTTCCAGGACGGCATCATCGCGCAGGCTGTAGATAAAGTAGTAGATCGGAACGTGTCCTACTTCAGCGCGGCCGGTAACTCGGCCCGCCGCTCGTACCAGTCGGGCTTCCGCAACTCTGGGCAGTCCATTACTATTGGGGGAGTTAACTACGGCGTCGCGCACGACTTTGGTGGCGGCGACATTCGGCAGACCATTACCATTCCGGCGGGCGGTCAGCTCCGGTTGGCGTTGCAGTGGGCCGATCCGTTCTTCTCCGTGAGCGGTGGCACCGGTGCCCGCACCGACCTAGACGTGCTAGTGTTCTTCAACGGTGCTCTGGCCTTCTCCTCAAGAGCTAACAACATCGGGGCCGACCCCTTCGAGTATCTAGCCCTCAATGCTTCCCCGGCCGGATCGGCTACCATTGAAATAGCCATCACGAAAGTAGCTGGCCCCGACCCAGAATTACTGAAATACATTGAGTTTGGTAACTCTACTATTGTGGAGTACAACACCACCGGCTCAACGGTTGTAGGCCACAACAACGCCGCGAAAACCATCTCGGTAGGAGCTTCCCCTTGGTACAACACTCCGCAGTTCAACACCAACATTACCCGGCCGGTAATTGAGTCATTCTCGTCTTTGGGTGGCACGCCGGTGTTCTTTACCACCTCTGGCGTGAACACGGGTATCGACCCCAGCAAGGTGCGCCGTAATCCGTCGGTAGTAGGTCCTGATGGGGGCAACAACACCTTCTTCGGCTCCGATACCTCCCTGGACCCCGATGCCTTCCCGAACTTCTTCGGTACCTCAGCCGCCGCGCCGCACGTAGCAGCCGTTGCCGCGCTTATGCAGCAGGCCGCAGGCAACACGCTCACGCCTCAGCAGGTGAAAGATGCGCTGACCAGCACCACCCAAGACATGGACGACCCCTTCACGGTGGGAGTATTTGATACGGGCTACGATTTCCGCACGGGCTATGGCTTTGTGCAAGCCGAGCAGGCCGTGTCGGCCGTGGCCAGCCCCTGCGTAGCCGACGTGACCCCACCCAAAATTCTGGCATCTGGCTTCGTGACCAAGCTGGAGAATGGGAAGCGTACCATCTACGCCGAGGACGTGGATTATGGCAGCACCGATAACTGCGGTATTGCCTCCATGACCATCAGCCCCAGCACCTTCACCTGCGCCAACGTGGGCCCCAACAAAGTAACCCTAACCGTTACCGACAAAGCTGGCAACTCAGTTTCTGAAACCGTGACGGTTGAAGTACTGGCTGATAATACCTGCACGCCGCTAGTGCAGGTGCTGTACCAAAACGGTGACCTAGGTCAACCCGCCAATAGCGTAATACGTCCGAATCTGCAGGTTGTCAACAGTGGTACCACCGCCATTCCGTACCAGGAGCTGACGTTGCGCTACTGGCTGACGCCCGAAAATTACTCGCAGCTGACCACCAACGTGAACTGGGCCAAGCTCGGTACCCAGTTTGTGAGCATGCGCTACGTGGCGTTGCCCACTCCCCGCGAAGGTGCCTTCGGCTACGTGGAGTATTCCTTCCTGCCCGGCGCAGGTAGCTTGCCGGCTGGCGGCTCCTCTGGTCCGATCTTCAGCAACATCAACGACCAGCTGTGGAAGAACTTCGACGAAACCAATGACTATTCCTACGCTGCAAATAGCGACTATGCACCCACTACGCGCATCACGGCGTACCGCAATGGCGCACTCATCAGTGGCGTTGAGCCAGCCGCTGTAGCCGCTACCACGCGCCTAGTGGCCTACTCCGAGAACCGGGGTGCTACCGTTACGCCCGCGGGCAGCGTGTTGCTGCAGCTCGGCAACCTGGGCAACTCGCCGGTGCCTTACGAAGACGTGACCATCCGCTACTGGGTGCAGCCCAACCAGGTTTCTCAGCGCGAGTACTCTGTGTCTTACGCCACTATTGGCAGCGAGAAGGTACTGCTCACGCGCGGCCAGCAAGGTCAGCAGGCCTACGTGCAGCTCGGCTTCTCGCCTAGCCTAGGCCTGTTGCAGCCCAGCACCAACACAGGCGTGGTTCAGCTTTCCTTCTATCAAGTATATGGAGTGGCCTACGACCAGAGCGGGGACTACTCATATCGTCCGGCCGGCCCGCTGGCTGAGCAGCCCAAAGTAACGGTGTACGTAAAGGGACAGTTAGTATACGGCACTGAGCCGGGCAACAGCACTGCCCAGCGCCTAGCTAATACCTCCGGCAGCGCGAGCCCAGCTGCGGCTAGCCTGGCCGCCATTGGCCAAGTAGAGGCTTACCCCAACCCCTTCACGAGCACCGCGAAGGTTCGCTTCCTGGCTGCGCAAACCGGCCCCGTGCAGGTGCGCGTGTACAACAGCCTAGGCCAAGTAGTGGCTACCCTCTATGAGGGAACTGCCACCGCCGGCCAGGTAGTAGAGCAGACGCTCAACGGTACCAACCTGCCCGCAGGTCTGTACACGTGCCGTCTGATCAGCCAAGGCAAGAGCATAACGCAACACCTCGTGTTAACCAAATAGGTGCTGTAGCTAAGCCCATCAAAAAGGCCCCAGGAAATCCTGGGGCCTTTTTCTGTTTAGAGCACATTTAACTGCCGGCATTCGTAACCGACTGCACTATTGCCTTCACAGCTGCGCGGGCACTGGGTAAGAGGCAAAAAGCTCCGCCGTGGCTTTATCAATTCGTTTGGCGCGCTTATCGGAGTTGGGGGAAATGATGCTGGTGAGCGTACCTTCCCACACCCGCTCGTTGCGGGCAGCATCTACCAGCTCAATGGAGGCCGTGCCCTCTGAGTAGCGGTTTACTACCACTTGCTCACTCTGCCAGTGGTAATTGCGCTGCCCAATGTAGCGGGGGGCATCTCGGATGTTGGTTTCGCGGGTTTGCACTTTGTTTTGGGTTACGACGCCAATGTTTACCCACAAATCGGGAGTATCTGACTGTCGGTAGCCGCGGCGCTCCAGCTCCTGCGTGATGGCTTGCTTGATTTCGGGCACGCCGGTAATGTAGGTAGGCGTGGTGCCTTCTGTGCGGGCCTTCACGTCCATGAAATTATAGGTCTTGTAGGCCGAGAAGTTGACACCGGGCGTGAGTTGAGCGCGTGGCGCTTGTTCCGCCGCGCAGCCCCCCAGCAAAAGGGCCAGCCAAAGCAAGTGAGGTTTCATCAGATAAAGCACTAGAGTGGAAATAAAGCGCTTGTCTTGGCAATGCGCTCTACTGCTTACGCAATTCGGCCGCGGGTGGTCCATGCTTTGGGTGAGGCGTTTACGTACCCGCATCTAGTGTTCTGCTTGGCTGCCCTAGGCCACTCGTACAGATGATTTGGATAGTGGCCTAGGGCCTTAGTTGCCCAACTTGGCACTTCATCCTGAGCCAAAGCAATGGGCCTTTCTATGCCAGCACGCGGCGCTAGGCCTGTTGTAGCGTGATAAGGCCCTTTGTTTGGCTCAAGATGACATACTTCATTACCGGCAGCGCCGGTGCTAGTTCCAGGCGCAACCGTTCTCCTGAGTGTATTGGCTTAGGAGAAGCCGAGCACCGGGTGGGGCTGATAAAGCTCTTCTAGCCGCTTGATTTCTTCACCCGAGAGCTTTACCTCCAATGCCGCCACGGCATCTTCGAGGTGGCCGGGCTTGCTGGCTCCCACAATGGGAGCCGTAATAACTGGCTTCGACAGCATCCAGGCCAGGGCAATCTGGGCGTTGGGGAGGCCGTGGGCTTCGGCAATTTCGGTTACGCGGTCGGCCACGGCAAAGTCATCATCGCGGCCATAGAGGCTTTTGCCAAAGGCATCGGTGCGGGCGCGCTCGGTTTCGTTGCGCTCCTTGCTGCGCTTGCCCGTGAGCAGCCCCCGCGCCAACGGCGACCAAGGAATGACGCCAATGTTTTGGTCCTGGCACAAGGGCAGCATCTCGCGTTCCTCCTCCCGGTACACCAAGTTGTAGTGCGGCTGCATGCTCACGAAGCGCGTCCAGTTGTGCTTGTCGGCGAGGTACAGGGCCTGGGCAAATTGCCAGGCGTACATGCTGCTAGCCCCGATGTAGCGGGCCTTACCGGCCTTCACCACATCATGCAGCGCCTCCAGAGTTTCTTCAATGGGCGTATCATAATCCCACCGATGAATCTGGTAGAGGTCTACGTAGTCAGTACCCAACCGCTTTAGGCTGGCGTCAATAGCGCTCATGATGTGCTTGCGCGAGAGGCCCCGCTGGTTAGGCCCTGGCCCCATGGGGTTATATACTTTGGTGGCCAGTACTATCTCGTCACGCTTGGCAAAGTCGCGCAGGGCGCGGCCCACCACTTCCTCGCTGGCGCCATTAGAGTACACATCGGCCGTATCAAAGAAGTTAATGCCGAGTTCCAGGGCTTTTTGCAGGAAGGGGCGGCTCTGCTCCTCGTTTAGGGCCCAGGGCCAGCGGTCGGTGGGCGTGCCGTAGGTCATGGTGCCCAGGCATATTTTAGAAACCTTGAGGCCGGTGGCCCCCAAGCGGATATAGTCCATGGTGATTTGCGTAGGGTTGGTGAAGCTAGCGGCACGTAGCGCCGACTAGAGTGTTAAGGTTATACGCCATTGCGGCGGGCAGGCCGAAATTATTCCTGAGTATTGCCGGCTAACATTTTGGCATTCAGTCCTCCCTACCTCGTGCGCGTTCCGGCATCATTTTCCTAGCGCACATGGCTATTACTGGCCTAGTAGGGCCTACTTTTGCATTCCCGTTGCTCCCCCTCTTTCTGTTTTTGCGCTTCATGACCCTCACCTGGACTACTAAGCCCTTTGCCGCCCTCACGCTTACAGAGCTTTATGCGCTGCTTCAGCTGCGCTCCGAAGTATTTGTGGTGGAGCAAACCTGCGCTTTTCAGGACATTGATGGGCAGGACCAGATGGCCTACCACTTGCTAGGCCACTCCGAGGCGGGTGAGCTACTGGCCTACACCCGCTTGTTTGCAGCCGGTATCAGCTACCCCGAAGCTAGTATCGGGCGGGTAGTGGTTAGCCCCAGTGCGCGGCGCTACGGCTTAGGCCGTGAGCTGCTGCGCCAGTCCATTGCGGCCATAGATGCCTTATTCGGCTCTCAGCCCATTCAAATTGGGGCCCAGCTTTACCTGAAAGAATTTTACGAAAGCTTCGGCTTTCAGCAACACGGGGAGGGCTACCTCGAAGACGGTATCCCGCACATCCACATGATCCGGCGGTAGCGGGTAGTAGTGCGGCTCTGCATCCATGCTCAGCGGGGCAAATCGGGTATTCATCCAGCAGTAGCCTAAGCTCAACTATTATCCGACAAATAGTTAATCCTTTTTGCTGACTTTTGTCGACTTGGGCTACGCGGATTGCGTTAGTTCAAGCTGTTACTGCAGCTTTTTACGTAAGCCGCTGTGGCTCGCGTTTCTTACTGCTCTGCTCTCAGGCAGGCCTAGCCCCACCTCTATATTCCTATGCCTTCCTTTCCAAATATGTCCACGTCGTCTGCGTTTCCAGTTGACTATCAGCACTTGTTTCATTCGCTGCCAGAAAACTTTCTGCTCATTGCGCCTAACCCCGAAGCCACTATCCTCGACAACACCGACAGCCACGTGGCCGTGTCGTTGAAAAGCCGGGAGGAAGCCGTGGGTAAACCTTTTTTCGAGGCCTACCCTCCCACTGATGAGCAGTCGGCGGCCGTTATTCGGGAGTCGCACGAGCACGTACGCCGACACCTGGAGCCCCACACCATGCCTCTGATTCGGTATGACCTGGAGCGCCCCGCCGAGTTGGGTGGTGGCCTAGAGGAGCTGTATTGGGAGGCCACGCACTACCCTATTCTGAATGAGCAGGGTGAGCTACAGTTCATTTTGCAGCGTACCCAAGACGTTACGGAGCAATACCGGGCCCGTTTGCAGGCTGAGCAGGCCCAGCGGGAACTGGCCAAGAGCCAGGAGCGCATGCGCTTCGCCCTAGAGTCGGTGCCGATTCTGGTCTGGACGGCCGACCCTAACGGCCAGCGGGACTATTTTAACACACGTTGGCTGCAGTTCACTGGCCGGCCTCTCGAAGAGCAAGTTGGCAGCAACTGGATGGCTGCCCTGCACCCCGACGACCACGCCCGGGTTCAGGACATATGGCACCACTCCGTAACTACCGGTCAGCCCTACCAGGTAGAGTACCGCCTGCGCCGCGCCGATGGCCAGTACCGCTGGGTGCTGATGCATGGCCTGCCCCACTTAGATGCCGACGGGCAAATTCTGATGTGGGTTGGCGGCGGCACCGATATCCACGACCAGAAACAGATGGTAGAAGAGCTGCTGGAAACCAATGAGCAACAGGCTATTCTTTCCGACCAGGCCTACCAAGCCCTGCAGTTAGCAGAGCAGCAGCGCTCTACGTTCTATAACCTGTTTATGCAGACGCCCGCCCTGATCTGCATTCTACGTGGTTCTGAGCACCGATTTGAATTCGTTAACCCCGAGTATCAGAAGCTTTTCCCGCACCGTGAGCTAATGGGCAAAACGGTGGCCGAAGCCCTGCCCGAAGTGGTGGACCAAGGCTTTATCACTCTGCTGGATAAGGTATACAACACCGGCGAAACGTTTATTGGCAAAGAACACGAAATCATGCTCGACCGGGATGGCAGCGGCCAGCTGCAGCGCAGCTACCTCAACTTCACCTATCAGCTCTTTACCGAAGGCGACCAGAAAGCCGGCATTACGGTATTTGCCTTCGATGTCACCGATTTAGTGCTGGCTCGTCAGGCCCTTGAAAACCGCAACTCTGATGTTCAATAAGGAAGTTTCCCACCCTGCTTTCGGGCTACTATCCTGCTGCGCATGGAGATAACCAATCTAGATTTTCAGCAGGCCCGAATTAAGCTGGTCCTGTTTAAGTCGCGGCTTCGCTCGGTGCTATATGGCGTGCGGGAGCCCGATGAAACGCTGTTCTCTCTGCGGCAGAATCCGCTGGGCGAGTGGCTATACGCTATTGTGAAGCCGCGTTATGGGGGCGTTTCGGCGGTGCTTTTCCTGGAAAATGAGCTTTCCAGAATGCTGGATACCGCCCGCTCTTTAGTGCAACAACACCAAAACGGCAAGCTGGAAGAAGCTCGCTTAGGCCTAGAGCGCATCGATATGCACGCCGCTCAGATTGAGTCGTTGCTGAAGCAAGTAGAGGAATCGGCCTTGCTCCAGCCCTAACCTTACGCCCGAGAGGGCGCGCCCCGCGCCTGCATCCTATGCCCCCGCCCGCTACGCAGGTAGCCGGTGGGGGCTTTTGTTTGTTGCCAGCCCCTATCAGAGCCGCTGTACCTGCCACGAGTGAGTTGATTGCGTATTTTGGGGCGATGAAACAATTCTTCCTCCTCCTGGTGGCCGGCATGCCACTGTGCTGCGCAGCCCTTGCTCAACCGGCTGCCCCGGTTCCGAAGCGAGTGGCTAAGGCCCTCACGAAAGTTAAACCCACCGCTATTAAAGCCCACATTCAGTACCTGGCCGACGACCGGCTGCTGGGTCGCAAACCTGGCACTCCAGGCTATCAGATGGCCGTCGACTATGTAACTGGTCAACTCAAAAGCTTTGGCGTGCAGCCTGCGGGCGAAGAGGGCAGCTTTACGCAACGTGTGCGCCTGCGCCGGTCTACCGTGCGGCCGGGCGCTACCATCACCTATCAGCCGGCCAGCAGTGGCAACGTGGCCCTGACTCCTACTGAAGTGCACTTATACCCCCACCCCGAGCAACCCGAGGTGAGGGTAGCCCCTACTGAACTGGCTTTTGCCGGGTACGGCATCTCTGCCCCCGACCAGGGCTACGACGATTACCAGGGCCTCGACGTGAAAGGCAAAGTGGTGGTGATTGTGCGCGGAGCACCCCGCCGCTTTCCCAGCACCGTAGCTGCCGCCAGCCAAGACCAAACCTTGCTTGTGCAAACGGCGGCTCAGCGCGGAGCTGTGGGCGTGCTGTTTGCTTCTCCCAAACCCGCTCCTGCGGCCGCTGCCGCGGCTTTGGCCCGCCCCCTGTCTACCACTAGTGTGCTGGGCGCCGACGGCAAGGTAGCCGCGGCCCGGGGTTTTATTAGCGGTTCGGGCATTACCCTCACGGGCACGCTGTCGGCGGCTGGTCTGCAGGCCTTGTTGCGCAACGCCGCTTCCGATACGGCGCAGGTGCTTGGCAATCTGCGGCAGGGCAAACCCGCGCCCGTCGCCTTGCGCGGCACGTTGGTCGCTACCTGGCAATCGGCGTATCAGGATTTCGAGAGCTACAATGTAGTAGGCAAACTGCAGGGCTCCGACCCAACACTGCGCGACGAGTACGTGGTGCACTCGGCCCACCTCGACCACTTGGGCGTGGGGGCCCCCGTGCAAGGCGACTCCATTTACAATGGGGCGCACGACAATGCCTCGGGTGTGGCTTCGGTACTAGAAATTGCCCGCTTGTATTCTCAACTCAAGGAGAAGCCTAAGCGCAGCATTCTGTTTGTACTCCAGACGGGGGAAGAGCTAGGCCTACTGGGCTCGGCGTATTTCGCCGCCCGACCCACGGTACCCAAGTCGGCCATTGTGGCTGATGTGAATACCGATATGCCTACCATTATTGCCCCGCTGCTTTCCGTAGTGCCACTCGGGGCGCAGCACTCCAGCCTGAGCCAACCTGTAGCTGATGCTGCTCAATACTTGGGCCTGACGGTAGAAGCCGACCCCGAGCCCGATCAAAACCGCTTCATCCGCTCCGACCAGTACAGCTTCGTGGCGCAAGGCATTCCGGCCCTACACATCAAGTACGGCAACCGCACCGCCGATGGGAAGAACAACCTCAGCGAGCAAGTGCAGAAGTGGCGCGCCGTTACCTACCACAAGCCCCAGGACGACATCAACGGCACCTTCGACTTCGAGGCCGGCCGGAAGTATGTGCAGCTGAACTTCCTGATTGGCTACCTGGTGGCCCAAGAGCCGCAGCGCCCCACCTGGAACGCCGGCGACTTTTTCGGGCAGCGGTTTGCTCAACGACCCTAGGCCACTTTTCAGGACGGAGGCGTGGTATTTTGGCTGAAAACCCCGAATATTATGCACGTAACATATTACACCAGCCCTAGGCCACTGCCTGCAAATAGGTTCTAGGGTTTCCTGCTCACTGCTAAGCTGCTTCTCAGCACTGCTATGATTATTTACGGCCACCGCGCCTCCCATCTTATCACGGAGCCCGTACCGGGCACCTGCCCCTCCTGCGCCACCCCCGACAGCCGCCGAGTAAGTGTGTTTGGGCGCTACGCGCACATCTACTGGATTCCGCTCTTTCCATTCGGCAAGACCGGCATAGTGGAATGCGGCCATTGCCGGCTGGTAGTGCAGGACAAGGAAATGGACCCGGCTCTGAAGCAAACCGTGCGCGAGGTTAAGCAGCGCGTAAAAGCGCCAGTGTGGCACTTCAGTGGCCTTATTGTGTTGGCCTTGGCCGTGGTGTGGGGACTTGTTGTGCACAGCCAAAATCAAAAAAACACGCAAACTTTCATTCAGGCTCCGCACCCCGGCGACTTATACCACATTCGGACGGAGAACGGCCACTACTCGCTGCTAAAGGTGCAGGACGTGACCGGCAACAGCGTGAAGCTGCTGCCCAATAACTATGAAATGGAAAGCCAGGCGGAGGTAGCCAAGCTCAACAAGCCCGAAAATTACGCCGCCGAGCCCGTGGAGCTCACGCGCTACGACCTGAAGATTATGCTCACGAAAGAGGAGATTCTGGAAGTAGAGCGTCCCTAAGTACGAAGTAGTAACACACCACCTTTGAAAAGTCCCGACAGCGTACGTCTGTCGGGACTTTTTTTGTACCCACAGGTTTGTCTAGGCCACTTTTTGCGTGCCAGCATGTGCGCTGAAAAGTCTGAATAAGTACGCTTGTGGTTTTGAAAGCGGCCAGAACTACGCTCCATTTGAAGCACCTCTCCGGCGGCTTCTTCCCCCGGCCTTCTCTCCCGCTCGGTACCCTGGTTCCACTGCCATGTCTGCCAATTTCTACGAGCTGATTCATGCCACCCTCACCTCCCACCCCGCCGAGCGGGTGTGGGTGCACTGGCCCGCGCTACCCGGCCAGCCAGCGCCAGCCCCGGATACGGGCCAGCGTCTGCTAGCCCGGATCGGGGCCGTGAGCACGCGGCTAGGCCACTACGGCGTGCAACCCGGCCAACGGGTGCTGCTAGCACTGCCAGTAGGGCCGGCCCTACTGAGTGGCCTATTGGGTCTGCTGGCTATGGGGGCCGTGCCCGTGCTGCCGCTGGCGGGCAGCACAACTACAAGTTTGCGCAAGCTGGCCCAAGAGCAGGGCATTCGGGTGGTGCTGGTGAGCGAGGCGGTGTCGATTGGGGTGCGGCTGCTGGCCCGGCTCAACGGTCTGCATTTGGTGGTATCAAAAACCGATAGCCCAAGTTCGGCAACTGGCCCGCGCCCCTGCCCGGTGCCGGCTCACCAGCCCGCTTTGGTTTCGCATAGCTCGGGCTCAACGGGCGGGCGGCCCAAAAGGGTGGTGCGTACCCACGCTGTACTCACGGCCCAACACCTCGCCCTAAAGGCTGCCTTCCCGCCCCTTCCTAATCAGCACGATTTTCCGCTGTTTCCCAACGTGTTGCTGCACAACTTGGCGGCGGGCGTAACCAGCGTGCTACCAGCCGTGCCCGCGCTGGATGTGCGCCAATTGGCCGCCGAGGCCGTGGTGGCGCAACTGAGAACGGGCCAGGTGCACACACTCACCGGCAACGTGTTCTACTTCCGCCGCTTGCTGGAGCATTTGGCGCAGCACCCCGCCGTTTTTCCGGCGGTAGTGGCCCTGGGCATTGGTGGCTCGCCGGTGCCCGAGGCGGTGCTGACGGCCTTGCAACCCTTCTTCCCGAGGGCTCAACGCTTTGTTATTTATGGCTCTTCTGAGGCCGAGCCGCTTGCCATCCGGGAGGCAGGTGCCTCGCCGGCGCCCTCACCCGCGTCTGGCTACTGCGTGGGCCCGCTTCGGCCGGAGCTAACCTGGGAGCTACGCCCGCTAGGCCAGGTGCAAACGCCCGCGGGCCAGTGGGTAGCGGTGGGCGAGCTGGCGGTGCGCGGCCCGCACGTGGCGGTGCCCGGCCAAGAGTGGTTTCTAACCGGCGACTTTGGCTACCTCGACGCGCAGCAGCAGTTAGTGCTCACGGGCCGCAAGGGCAACGAAGCCATTGTGGCCGGGCTGCAGCATTACCAGCTGGAACACGCCCTGAGTACCGTGCCCGGTGCGGAGCGGGTGGCGGCCGTGCCCCAGGCAGCGGGCTTTGCAGTGTACGTGCAAGGCTCCCCCAGCCTGGAGCCTGCCCTGCGCGCCGCGCTAGGTCAGTATTTCTCTCCGGCCCCACCCGTTGTATTTCAGTTTCGGGCGGAGCTGCCGGTAGATGGGCGCCATCATTCCAAAATTCTCTATTCCCAACTGGCCTAGCCACCGCGGCATTGCAACCTGGCATCTGTTCTCCGCCTCTTCCTTTCACCTGCTCTCGATACTGCTTACCGCCATGAACTCCGAGTTCTACAACGTTGCCCTCGACCGAGTGCGCTACTCTCTGGTGTGGGAAGATAGCCGCACCTTGTACCAAGCCCTGGAGCTGACTTCCGCGGATGAAGTACTCATTATTACCTCGGCGGGCTGCAATGCGTTGAACGCCCTGCTTCAGGGCCCGCGGCGCGTCACGGCCCTCGACCTAAACCCAGTGCAGAACCACCTGCTCTCCTTCAAGTGCTACCTGATCAGGTATCATACGGCGGAGGTGTTTCAGGCCCTGTTGGGCCTGAGGGGGCCGGCAGAAGTAACGGCGGCTTGGGCAGCCATTGCGCCCGCCATGCCCTGCGCGCTACGGCAGTATTGGCAACCGTTCTTCAGAAGCCACCCCGGCGGCTTGCTGACGGCCGGACGCCTGGAAACCTACCTCGCCGACTTTCTGCCCAGCCTGCCGCTAATTACTCAGGCCGCCCTGCATGGTTTGTTCACTTTCGCTACCATCCCCGAACAGGCGGCGTTTTTTGAGCGGGAACTGCACGGCACCGCGTTTCAGGAGCAGTTTATCCAATACTTCGACGCGGCTAACCTCAGCAAAGGCCGCGACCCGCATCTGTTCCGCCACGCTCCCGAGTCGGGTGGGGCAGCGTTTTACGCCCGGCTTCGGCAGCAGCTCCGCACCCAGCTGGCCAGCGACAACTTTTTCCTGCGCTTCTTCTTTTTCGGGCCCGCGTATATGCCCGAGTCGCTGCTGCCCCCGTGCTACCAGACCGAGCACTTTGCCACGCTGCGCGAGCGGCTGCCGAGCCTGCAAATCCGCCAGGGCGAGGCCAGTGACTTCCTACTTTCGCCAGCTGGGCGGCACATCACCAAAGCCAGTCTCTCCAATATCTTCGAGTACGTGAGTGCTGCCGAATTTCGGCGAGTGATGGCGGCGCTGCTGCCCAGCCCGGAGCGGCAGTTGCGGTTGGTGTTCTGGAACCTGCTGCAGCCCCAAGGAGAAGCAAACCTGGCCCTGCCCCTCGACCACCACCTATCGCAGGCACTTACGGCTACGGATGGCTGCTTCTACTTCCGCAGCGTGCGGGTATACGACTCGGAGCTGGTGCCCGCGTCGGCCGAAGTGCGCCTGCCCGTGGCCTACCATCGGTCTTGACAGCAACAGTTGGTCTTCACCTTTCTTTTCCTTCTCAGCCATGCATCCCGCTCACTATGCCTCGCCTGCCTTTTTGGAAAGCCTGTTGCGCGCCCACCCCGGCGCCCCCACCGATTTGCAGGTGGAGCACGTCCGTCCGTTTCCGGTAGATAACTCGGCCAGCATTTTGGCGGTACTCACGGCGGGACACGCGGGCCGGGCTGTAGGCCACTTTGGGGTGGAGGTAACCTGGCGGGCGGGTGGCCTAGCCGAAACCCGCCGCCTAGTGCTGAAGCTCAAACCACCCGGTGCCGAGGTGGCCGCCATGCTGGCCAGTCTGGCCCAGGCGACCGGCGAGCCGCTGGCCTCGGTGTACCCTGCCTACGTGAGCCGGACGGGCTTTGCCCACACGCACGGCCGGGAGCTAGCCGTATACGAGCAGCACGTCGGCCACCCGTTACTACCCAAAATCTGGGGGCTGCACGCCGATGAAGAACATGGCGTGTACGTGGTGCTGATGGAATACCTGGAGGAAGTGGAGCTCCTGGACTCGGTGATGCAACCCGAACGCTGGACCGATGCCCACATGCGTACGGCCCTGACGCAGCTGGCGGCCTGGCACGCCAACCACCTGCATGCGGCCCCCCGGCTGCCCGCACTGCCCGGCGGCGAGTGCGCCGGCCCAGAGTACATGCTAGAGCACGTACCCTTGTGGGAGGGGTTGCTTTGCAGCGCCGCTAGACACTTTCCTAGCCTCTACTCGCCAGCGCGCGTAGGCCACCTGCGCCAGGCCCTGGCAGCCTTGCCCCTGCACAATGCTGCCCTGGCGGCTGAGCCACAAACCCTCATTCACAACGACCTGAACCCACGCAATACCTGCTTCCGCCGCAGCGCGGCCGGGGAATTGCAGTTTTGCGCCTATGACTGGGAGCTGGCTACTTACCACGTGCCCCACTACGACGTTGCCGAGCTGCTTTGCTTTGTGCTGGATACCGACCGCTACCACCTGCGCGCTACCTACCTGGAGCACTACCGCCAGCAGCTTCACCGGCTTACTGGCTCCTACCCCGATGCCGCGGCGTTCCGGCACACGTTTGGGGTGGCGGCGTTGCATTTTGGTCTGCACCGATTGGGCATGTACCTGATGGCCCACGCCGTGAGCCCCTACCCCTTCCTGCCCCGCGTGGTACACAGCTTTTTTGACACCATAGAGGAGTTTCTACCCCAACGGGTAGCAGTACCGGAGCAGGTGTTGGCGCAATAACGCCGCCGGTACTGGCCTACGAATGAATGAAGAGCGTCATCTGGGGTAAGATGGCGCTCTTCGTTTATTGATCTAGGCACTACCTAATGCAGATTCATCTACAACTCCTTTCTATACAGCGCATAGTGCGCGGTTTCGGCGGGCAAGCCGTCGGTGAAGTGTAGGGAAAAGTTGTCGGTGCGCATCAGGCAGAAAATCACTTGCTCATACCACTCCCGAAAGTGCACCATGCCGTAAGCCCCTAGGGCATTCATGAGGCCGCGGTTACGAAATGAGGGGTGCACTCCTACCGTTTTGGCCAGCAACGTGGGCGCCGCCAACCGAGGATAATCACGCTGAAAGTTGGGCTGCTGATCAGCGGGCAGGCCTAGCGGGGCGTAGTTGGGCTGGCACAAACTGAGCGCCGCCAGCTGTCCCGACTCCCGGTCGCGCAGAAGCACGGAGGTATGCGGGCATAGCCCCGCCGCGTAAGTGGCGTTGTATAGGGCTCGAAACTGCGCACCCGACACCGGCCGGTACGCCGGATTGGCCCCGAATATGGTCTGTACGAGGTCGAAGAGCTCCGTCTCGTACTGCGGCCACGTGTCGGCTGTTAGGGGCAGAAACTCGAAGGGCAAGGCCGCCAGTGCAGCTAGCAGGTGCTGTTTGTCGGCGTAAACGGCCGGCACGGTTTCGGGCCGGATCAGGCGGCTCTCGAAGGTAAGGTGGGGCTGGAATCCCAGGTTTGCCAGTAAATCCGGATAGTACGCAGGGTTGGTGGGCTCCCGATCAAAGCGCCCCCACGAAGGCGCCGCCCCCACCCGCAGGCGGTAGCGCTGAAACGTGTTAAAGTCGAGGGGGCCTACCAGGGCCGGGCAGCCCCGCCGTCGGGCTTCTGCTTCCAGGGCGGCAAACGCTTGGGCGTTGGTTGGGGCATCGGGACTGGTTTCCCAAAAGCCAAAGTGGGCTTCGCCACCCTCCTTCGGGAACAGGCCTACGAGCCGCACTTGGGAGAAATCGGTATAAAACCAGATGTCGTAGCGCTCGGCTTCTTCCGCAAACACCGCCGCGAGCAGTGCCTCATTGGGCGCAGGAGCATCGGACGGCAGTGCCACCTGAAAAAAGCCAGTTGGCAGTGTGCCATCATATGGCAAGGCCACGGGCGTACTGGAGAACATAGATCCAAGATATAGAGGTATGGGCGATGTGAATAGGGCGACTAGTTTGCGAGCTTATATAGCGGCCGGACTGGCTTGCGGGCGCGGACTGCCAGCCGTCACAGGGTCATCGGCCGAGCTGAGCACTTGCAGTTCGCCCCGGCCACCGTCAAAGCGCAGGTGCTGGCCGGACTGAAGGCGACGGGTAAGGCCAGGCACGTTAATGATGGTAGGAATGCCTAGCTCGCGCAGCAGAATAACGGAGTGCGACAGGGCCGAACCTTTCTCAATGACCACGGCCCGGCAGTTGGGGAATAGCACCGCCCAGCCGGGGTCGGTACGGAGAGCACACACAATTTTTCCGGCCACATCCAGGTTGTCCTCGGGGCTCCGGATGACGAGAATTTCGCCTTCTACCACGCCTGGCACGCAACCTGTGCCGCGCAACTGATCAGGATTTTCCACAGCATCTTCCTGGTTTTCGGCAAAGACTGGGGGCGCGGGTACCGTTACACGGGCCGGCACTTCCGCTTGCGAATAGCGCGCAAACTCCGCTCTGCGGCTTTCTACCAGCTCTTGCATACCGGCCGGCGGCTGGCTTTGCAGCGCCCCCGTTATTTCGGCTTCCGTCAGGTAAAACACGTCGCGGCTGGTAGCTAGGCCACCTTGCTGCACCAGCCATTCGCCGGCGGCCAGGTATAGCGCCCGGTACATGCCAAACAGCCGGGTGCGCTCTAGGCGGAGGGTTTCGCGGGCGTGAATGGCGGCCCGCAACTGCCGGAGCGCCTTATGGGTCTGGCGGCGTGCCCACCAAGAGTGGCCTAGCAGCGCATGGGCCAGCTCAGCTTCAGCCGCATCTTTCAACGCAGTGGTAGCAACAGGCGCCGGGCGCGGCCCCTCCACACTGCCGAGGTAGTTGCGCAGGTACTGATAAAAGATGCGCGGCGCCAAGCGCATAGTGTGAGTTTCTAGCTTCAGTTCCCCCACCGTCCGGTCGCCGTAGCGACGGATAAACTCCGTGACGGCGGCTTTAAAACCCGGTGCGAGCTGCTCAACCCGGGCGTGTACGTCGGGAGGCAACTCCAGCAGCAACGGCAGCAGCCCAGGATGCGCCTTAACCTGCTGGGCCAGCTCTTGCATGCGGCGCGAAATTTGGGCGCTAGGCAGGTCTTCGTCGCCGGAGAGGTAGCGGTGCAGGAACTCCTCGGGCTGCGCGAGGCCCCAGCGGCGCAGTAGGCGTAAGGCGCGGCCGTTGGCCATCATCACCCGGAAATCGTTCACAATGGGCGTTGTCCACTGTTCCAGCAGCCCAGCATCGAGGGCCATCTTTTCCGCCAGCAGCTCCGCTCCCGATAAAGAGGCCAGCGGGAGTTGATAGAACCGCTCGTAGTGGTGCTGAAAGTCGGCCTGAAATGCTGCAATGCGCTGCGGCAGCTGCTGAAAAGCCCGCAACAGGCGGCCTAGGTTCAGCAGCAGGCGGGGCAGCATCCGCAGGCGCTCCGGTAGGCTTCTAACTCGGCTCTGCACCAGATCTACCGGCTCTTCCAGCCCCATCATTCGCTCCATATCGGCCTTATTCTGGCGGAATGAAGGCAGCAGCAACAGCCCCTGGTACCAGTGGTTGATGTGGTAGTAGATGCGTCCCTGCACCAGGCCTAGCAGCTGCGTTACCACGGGCTCGTGGGCGGCTACCACGGCCGGGGGCAGGCCTAGCACGCGCATGGTTTGGCGGTACACAGTGGCGTAGGCGCGCTGGGCAAAGCTGAAGGTGAGCGGCGTGGTAACGCCGCAGTAGCTTTCCTGAATGTTGGAATTGTCGTAAACCACCACCTCCGGAATGGCCTGCGTGATAGGGCGCATTTGCACAAGCCAGAGCCGGCCGTCGGCCACCACAAACTCTACGTCCTGGGCCCGGCCGGTCAGGCGCTCTAGCTGCTCACCAGCCGCATGCAGTTCTGCTAGTTGTGCTGCCGTCAGGCAGGCTTGGGCCTGGGCGGGGGTGGACACGGGTACTCGCGCCAGGCCCGCTTCCAGTCCGCTAGCTCCAAACTGCTCTGGTTGCGGGGGGAGTCGCTGCCCACATACTTCCCCGGTGGTTTTGCGCAGGTAGGTTTCCTGCGGATCGAAGTGGCCGCCTACCAGCCCTTCGCCGAAGCCGCGCACGGCGTGTATGGCCTGATAGAGCGGATACTCGGGGTAGGTGGTGAACAGCACGCCGCTTACGTTGGCGGCCAGTTGCTGCTGCACCACCACGGCGGGGCGCGCGGCCAGCGGCAGCCCTTTTTGCTGCCGGTAGGCCACCGCCCGCGCCGAGTAGGCACTGGCGGCGCATTGGCCCAGGGCAGCCAGCACCTCAGGCAAAGTGGTGAGGTTTAGAAACGTATCCATGAGTCCGGCAAACGCGGCGGTGGCCCCATCCTCATCGGCCACGGAAGAGCGCACCACCACCGGCTGCGCCGGGAAGCCCCAGCTAGTCAGTACCTGGCCTAGCGCTGCCTCCTCGGCAGCCGGCAGCCGAAACACTCGCAGTTGCGCCGCGCGCTGCTCTAGGCCTGCCGCTGTCAGGGGAAGGCCCTGCAGCACCGCTTCAAACGTCTCGGCCGGCACTACCAGAAAAGGCGGAACCGGCAACCCGAACTCCCGCAGTTGGTACAAACCGGCCGCCTTGCCGCCGGGCGTATAGGCGCGGCGAGCGGAAAGCGGCGTATCATGGTGCAGTAGCATAACGTATGGTGAATAGAGATAAGCTGCTGATTCGGGTATTCTGGCCACCTCACTGGCCACGTGACAGTTGCCGGAAGCAGGGAGCAGTACAGTGCATTTGAATTATCAAGAAGCAGTCAGCTTGACTATAGGCGGTGGCCTAGGCCGTGAATTTCCAGCAGAATAGAACAGTAGCTGAGCAGCATAAAGAGCGAGGTGAGCAGCTCCGCTTGCTTTAGCCGGGGAGCAGTTGGCTGACGCCATGCCCGGAAGTAGTGCCCTACCGTGAGCAGGTACAGCAGCCCCAGCACCGCCATTGGCACAGGGCCTGCCTGCAGCATCTGCAACAGCCGCGCCTGCACCAGCACCCCAGCTAGCAACACCACCAGCACGGCCAGAATGGCCCCGCCGTAGCCTAGCGCACGAGAATAGGAATCAAGCCCCGGCACTTCTACGGGGCGAATCTTACGAGCTATTTCGAAGGCTAGGCCACCCAGCAAACTTAAGGCCGCCAGCAGCCCAAACACCGGCGGCAGATGGCCCGCGCCGGTTAGTGCCCACCACAGCCACAATATCACGAGGGGCATCACGAACAGATGGGTAGCGGCGTAGAGCAGCAGTCGGGGCCGCAACCAGTGGCCTACGCCAAACTCGTAGCGCATCAGTAAGCTGTAGCCCGTGGCCAGCCCCCAGCCCACCACGGCCAACGGCCCCATTGCGGCCGACCATAGTAGCTCACCTACGCTGCCTAGCGCCGCCACCACCCCTAACTGCCGCAGCGTAACGCGGCCCGTTTGCAGTACGCGTTGCGGGTGGTGTTCTGCATCGGAAGCGTAATCCTTGTACTCATCAAACACCCGCAGCCGGTAGAAAAATGAGATGCTAGCCCCAATGCCCACTGCTTCGCGCCACCCAAACCCGGCCGCCCCGCCCGCTGCCACCGCCATGGCCCGCACCGCCAAGAACACAATGGCGAACAACGCCATGTTCACGGGCGGAAAACGCTCCTGCAGGTAGGCAGCAAAGGCACGGGAAGCAGGAAAAGGCAGGGCGAATGGCATGGGGCAGCAGGAGTTTTACTGGGTAGCGGATCTACTTGTAAAGACTAAGCACGCGCGCACGGCGCGGGCGGCAGGAACGGCATAGGCCTAGCGCAGCTTAACTCGTTAAGGGTCGGTAGTTGCATTTGCCCGGCTACGCAGCGGGTGGCTGGTCAGCAAAGGATTTATGCCTGCAACAATAGGTAATGTCGGGTGCCGTTGCTACTCCGCTCACGGAAAGAACCTCCAGCGCAAAAGTCCTAGAAACGAGACACCTCCACTTCAATCAATTATCTTTATATCAGCTCATTAACTCAGTAAATTAGGTCTATTTGGTGCTGCTTCCTGCTTGGTGAGAAGTCCGTAACGTCATACTTATTCTTCGCGGGAGGGCCCGGAAGCCGGTTTCTTCGGGCCAGGCTCGGCGCTTACAGCCCCGTTGAGCCGTTGGTCCTCGCATGATTACCACACTTTATAGATGGCGCTTCTTGTTTTTGGTATTTCTGGTGGGGCTGTGCGCGCTGCTCTGGCCGGGCGTGCGAGCCGGCGTGCAGGTAGATAACAGCCTCGCCGCCTGGTTTCTGGAGGACGACCCGGCGCTAGTGGCCTACCAGGAGTTTCAGGAGCGCTTTGGCAATGACGAGGTGGTGATTATAGGCGTGCACGACTCAACCACTTTGCTCACGCCCGGCAACTCGCAGCGGCTGCGGCACCTTAGCTTGGCCCTTGAGGCGCACCCCGCGGTAGCGGCCGTCCTTAGCGCCGGTACCACCACGGTGCCCACTCCCAACGGCCTGCATGCCGCCCGTCCCCTCCTCGACTCGGGCGCTACTCCGGCCGCCGCGCGCCGCTACCTGAGCCGTAGGCCTACGCTCCGCCAGCAGCTGTTCAGCCCCGACTACCGCACGGCCCGCCTACTGGTGGTACTGCGGGCCAGCCCCAACTTCGACGACCAGCGCGGCGAGATTCTAACCCAGCTGCGCCGCATTACGGGGGCGCATGTGCCCAGGGGCAGTTACTGGCTGGGCGGCGTGGGTGTAGTATACGCGGGCCTCAATGCGCTTTCGCAGCAAGATTTTGGGCTCTTTCTTGGCCTCGGGTATGCGCTGATGTTCGTGCTTATTTGGCTACTCTACCGTAACCTGTGGCTGCTGCTCTACACGCTGGGTATTGTGAGCTTGGCTACCTACGTGACGCTGGGTGTGTATGGCCTGCTGGGCTACCGCCTCAACCTGATGACGGTACTGCTGCCAGTGATTATCATTCTGCTGGGCCTGATGGACGCCCTGCACGTGGTAAATGAGCGCAACCACTTGGCCCGTCCCGGCAGCACCGGCCCCGCCGACACCCTGCAGGCCCTGCGCAACCTGGCCCGCCCCTGCCTAGCCACCATGCTCACCACCGTAGCCGGGTTTCTGGCGTTGCTCAGCAGTCCGATGGCCATCTTGCGGGTGTTTGGCGTTTTCGCGGCCCTGGGCATTGGGCTGTGCCTGGTATTTACATTTGGGTTGGGCGTGTTGGTGCTGCCCTACGCGGCACCCAGTCCGCGCGCCACGCGCATTACCAGCAACCGCCTAGTAACCTTTTACGAGCTAGTGCTCAGGCACCGGAGGCTGGCCACAGCCGCTTCGGTGTGGCTCGTGGCCCTAGGCCTGTGGGGAGCTACCCGCCTACGCGCCGACACATACACGCTGGGCTACTTGCCCGCAAACCACCTAGTAGTACACGACCACCAAGCCCTGGAAGCAGCGTGGGGGCCCTACTTGCCGCTGGAGCTGCTGGTAGAACCGCGTTCTGGCTACTCTTTGGCCAGCCCGGCCGTGCTGCAGGCGGCGGCCGCCTTCGCCGACTCGGCCCGGACGCTGCGAAGCGCGGGGCAGGTCTTCGGCTTTCAGTCGCTCTATCAGGCTGGCCTAGAAACCCGCTATGGCCCCCGCGGCGGACAGCTGCTAGGCCAGGCCAGCGCGGTGCAAGACATGGACGCCCGGCTCCGGCAAGATTACCCGCAGCTGCTAGCCCAATTCGTGCATCAGCCCTCGGGTACCGGCCGCATCACGGTATCGGGCCGGATGCTGTCGGCCCGACAGCTCACGGCCACCACCGATACCCTCCTGCGCATGGCGAGCCACACGCTGGGGCCAGTGGCCCGCGTGCGCCCCGCCGGCTACCAACCCCTCTACGCCCGCATTACCAACTACGTCACAACTTCTCAAACCAACAGCCTGCTGCTGTCCTTTCTGCTGGTGCTGGGTCTGGTGTGGGTGTTTGTGGGCAACTTCCGGCTGGCTGTGCTGGCCCTCATTCCCAACGTGTTTCCGGTGGTAGTGCTGCTGGGCGTGATGGGGTGGGCAGGCATTGCGATGGATACTGCTACGGTCAGCATTGCGGCCATCGTGCTGAGCTTCTGCACCGACGATACCGTGCACTTTATCCATGCGTACCGGGAGCAGCGCCGCCGAGGATTGGGACCCGCGGCCGCCCGCCACCGCACGGTAGCCCACGTGGGGCCCACCATCGTCCTGACCAGCGCTGTGCTGTTTGGAGGTTACGCCGTGATGCTGCTGGCCTCGTTGCAAACCGTGTTTTTGTTTGGCCTGCTGACCTCACTTTCCATTGCAGCCGCCCTTTACGGCGAGGTGATTATTTTTCCCCTGCTGCTGGAGCGCTTCGACCGAGACTAAGTCCGTTGCCCTCCCACTTGGCTACTTCCTCTGCGTGTTCCCGGTATGCCCGGTCAAGCAAGGCACTGCTGGGGTTGGTGCCGAGGTAAATGGTGGTGCCGCGCTCAATGGCGTAGGGGTTGGTAACTTCCCCCACTTTCCGAAATTCCTGGAAGTAAGGCGTCAGCTCATCGGGGTTACCTTCCCCTATCAGCAATAAGTAGCGGTAGGGCTGCGCGGGGCGGGGTGGCAGCCAGTACAAGTAGCTCCCGTTGAAGCTGGCGGCCGCCGGCATGGGCCGGTTGCGGTTGTAGTAATTGATGGCGCCGGCCTGCCCGTAGTTGTCGCATTTGATGAGGGTGCGGGCCCGCATAGAATCGGGTATAGCTTGGTAGGCCTGCCAGGTTTTGTCGGCCAGTTCCTGCCAACCTAGCATGTCGGCGAAGTCCTGGGGAATGGCGTGGTCGTGGCCGTCTTCCCAGCGTAGCGCGCCGGTGCCACGGTACGGAACCCCTATTTGCTCCATCTGGGCAGGGGCGTAAAACGGGAGCAGGAAAGGATACAGGGGCAGCACCAGTAGAAAAGGCAGCACCAGCAGTGCGGGCCGCAGCCACCGCCCGGCGCTAGGCCAGTGCGCCAGCTGCTGCTCCCACCATACGGCCCCGGCAGCAAATAGAATAGGATAATAGCCGAGGGCATAATAACTCTTGCCGTGCAGCAAAGTGATGATCAGCAGCCCGAAGCAGTAGAGCAGCCCCACGGTCCGGTACGGCCGAAACGACGGATAAACCAGCAGCGCCAACACACCAGGCAACCACACCCACAGGGCGGGCAAGCACATCAGCAGCTGGTCTTTCCAGAAATTAGCCACGCTCACGTTTACCAGCTGCGAGTCGTGCAGCTCCTGCATGTGGTGCAGAAATGGAATGCCGTGGCGCAGCTGCCACACTAGGTTTGGGAGCCACAGCAGCAGCGCCAGCCCCGCTCCTACCCAAAACGCCCGCGTAGTGAACATTAGGCGGGCCGGCGTCAGGAGCAGGCCTAGCACCAAGGCCGCCAGAAAGAAAAATGGCGTGTACTTGTTCAGCAAGGCCAGGCCCAGTATTGCCCCGATCCCATATAAGAAGCGCGGTGTTGGCCGCTGCTGGTACCGGATCAGCCAGTAACAAGCCAGCGTAAAAGCAAAAACTTCGAAGGAATTGGGTTGAAACAGAAAGTTGAGGCGAGAAAAAGCCCCAAGCAGGTAACAGAGCCCCGCCAGCACTACCGCCCACGTGCCGCCACCCAGCCGTTGCGCGGCCCGCGCCACCACGTACACCGTAAGGCTGCCCCAAAGCAGCGGCCAGAATTTCACCCAAAAATACCCCCCGCCCAGGGCCAACGTCAGCCAGCTTTGCAGGGCCGTGAAGGGGGGCACTTCAATGTAGCCCCAGGCCAGATGCTGCCCGTAGTTAAGGTACAGGTACTCGTCGCGATGCAGCTCGTAGGCGGAGCTGACGAGGAAAAAGCCGGATAAGAATTTAAGCAGAGCAAATCCCAACGGCAGCAAACGCGACGATTTCATGAGCCTAAGCAAAAGCTGTAATGGAAGGAACGGCGCCTGAGCGCGCCCCTAAAAGAACGGCAAAGCAAGGGAAGCACAAAGTCCCAGCCTAGTAGGCCTGGCAGGAAGCGTTGCGCAAGTGGCCTAACCTTACTGGGTTACGCGCTTCAGCATCCGCCCGAAACCGCCAATCCCTAAGTCAAGGTAAAGGATGCTGCCCTTGAAACCGGCGTCGTGGCGGGCCTGGCCCTGCCGGATACCGGCGCGTAGCTTCAGCATCCAGGAGCCGGTTTCGTGGCGGTAGGGGCCGGAACTCTCAGTTTGCCAGAGCTTGAAATCGAGGTTGACGCCGGCCGTGAGGGGATGGCGAAAAGTCATATTCAGCTCACTGTCGGGATTGTCTTTTTGACTAGTGGCGGCGGTGATGAAGAAGGCAGAAAGGCCCGCGAAGGGCGTCAGGCGCACCCGGCCGCCTTCGTATACCAAATAGCCCACCGACGCCTCGGGCACAAAATAATTTATCTTTAGCCCCTCACGCCAATTGCCGCGGTAAGCAAACTCCTGGCGCGTAGAGCCCAACCCAATATAGTTGCGCAAGTAGAGTTGGTACCGGTCCCAGCCAAACTCAAAGCCGTGGCCCAGGTTGGCGCCCGCCCGGAAGTAGGTTGGCAGGCTGCCGGTCAGGATGCTGGTGCCCGAGTGGAAGTCAAGGCCGTACGAAAACCGACTCGGCCGCATCTCGGGCTTCACAAACAACCGCAGAAACGCGGCATACTCCGTATTAGGATACTGGCCTAGAAAGGCGTTAGCCTCGGCGCTGCTTCCGCCAGCGGGGCTGGCGGGCTGTTCCCGCATCTTCAGCAACGAGACAAACAGCTGCAGGAAGGTGGAGTCTTCGGGTAGAAAACGAGCCCGCTGAATGGCCCGCCGCAGGGTATCCTCGCGGAGCAATACGCGGTGTGTGGCGGCCTCAAAGAGCCCATCCTGGGGCAACAGATTGTACTGACGCTGAGCCCGGGCTGATTGCGCCCCCGCCTCAAACCGGCTTATCTGTTTGATTAGAGGGTAAAATTCCTCACTTACGGCCAGCAAAGCCCACTCCTCGTAAGGCCGCAGGCTGCGCGTGGTGTCGGCGGTAGTTTCGCGCAGGTAGGTTAGCAGCGCAGGAATGGGCTGCACCCGACCGTGCCGCAGGTGGCCTAGCAGCAGCTCGCGTACTTGCACGGTGCGCACTAGGTCACTGGGGGTCTGTTTCCGCAACTGGGTGTCTATTTGCCGCTTCAGGCGCAGCAGTGAGTCAGGGGTCTGGGCACACGTGGGACGCGCCAGGCCAATTAATAAGCACAGCCATATCGCGCTAACAGCGAGTAGAGGTAGCCGCATTCTAACAACGTACGGTAACAGATGAGAGGACCTATTCCGCCTCTAGCATCCGCGGAATAGTACAAACATACTATGTTAACTGAAGCGTTGATAGGCCAAGGCCACTAAAAAACCACACCTTTACAGTTCCTCCGGCAACCGAATATTGTCGAGGTACTCGCGCAGCCCGGCGGGGTGCTGAAATAGATGAATAAACAGCACCTGCTCCTCGTCCCACACGCACCACTCCTCGGCGTAGAAGTCGCCGAGGGCAAACAGGCGCAGGCGAAAGCTATCCTGGCGCCGCTCGGCCAACAGGTGGCCGTGGTGGCGCAGGTGCTCGGCCTGCCGGTACAGATGAAGGGCTTTGAATGCGTCGAGTTTCATGAGGCTAGAGAACCCGAAGATACGGCCGCTGGGTTCCGTAGGCCAGGGGCTCCTCATTTCACGGCTTCATCACGTCGCGTTTCTACCTTCGCAGGATGAAAGTGATTCGGTTTCCGCACCCCTTGGTGCTGTTGGTTGGGTTTATTGTAGTGGCTTGCCTGCTGAGCTACGTGTTGCCGGCCGGAGTATTTGAGCGTCATACTGATGCGGCCACCGGCCGGGAGGTAGTAGTGGCGGGCTCTTACCACCGCGTAGTGGCCTCGCCGGTTAGTCCGCTGCAGGCTATTGTAGACATCCCGAAAGGCTTGCAAGACGCGGCCTCCGTAATTTTTCTGGTGTTTCTGGCAGGCGGCGCCTTCACCGTAGTCGACCAAACCGGTGCCTTACGTAGCGGGGTTGACTGGCTGCTTAACAAGTTCCGGGGGCGCGAGGCCATCGTGATACCCATTATTTCGGTACTGTTTGCCACCATGGGGGCGCTGGAAAACATGCAGGAAGAGATTGTGCCCCTGGTGCCGGTGCTCCTCATTTTGATGCGCCGCATAGGGTACCCTACCGTTACAGCGGCGGCCGTCAGCATTGGCTCGGCCGCAGTTGGTGCGGCATTTAGCCCCCTAAACCCGTTTCAGGTAGGCATTGCCCAAAAGCTGGCCCAGCTGCCCTTGCTCTCAGGCGGGGGGTTCCGCATGGTGTTTCTGGCGCTGGCCCTAGCCATCTGGATTGGGGGCACCGTGCGCTACGCCATCCGGCACCGCGTGCAGCCCGATACCGCCGATGAGGCCGACCCGGCCGCAGCCGCCCACACCGGGCGTAACCACGGGCTGGTGCTGCTGTTGATGTTCGTCACGTTTGCCTTTTTTGCCTACGGTGTACTGCAGCTGGGTTGGGAGTTTGAGCAAATGGCGGCCTTATTCTTTGGATTGGGCATCTTGGCCGGTGTGGTAGGTGGCCTAGGCCTCACGGGCACCGCCGAGGGGTTCATCGACGGCTTCCGTGACATTGCCTTTTCGGCGCTGCTGATTGGGTTTGCCCGCGCCATTTTTGTGGTGCTGGAGCAGGGCCAGATTGTGGATACCATCGTGAATAGCCTTTCAGCCCCGCTGGCAAACTTGCCGGCCTGGCTTTCTGCCCTGGGCATGATGGGCGTGCACACGGCCCTGCACCTGCCGGTGCCTAGCGTGAGTGGGCAAGCCGTACTGACCATGCCCCTACTCGTGCCCCTCTCCGACCTCATTGGGCTTTCGCGCCAGGTTACAGTACTGGCCTACCAGTACGGCGCGGGCCTGTGCGAGCTGCTGACGCCCACCAACGGGGCGCTCATGGCCATTGTGGCCGCCTGCGGGGTGCGCTTTGATGAGTGGTGGAAATTCGCTTTTCCGCTGTATCTGCTCTTGCTAGCCTTGGCTGTAGTAGCCATTATAGCAGGTATTGCCGTGGGTATTTAGGCCTTACACCAGACGCGCAGCAGTGCCCCGCACAGGTTAGTTAAGGTCAGCAATATAGAATCCGGTATCTTGTACTGTTGAGTAGCTTTGGCCCGCCTAGTAGGTAATGAATTCCCTGAATAGCTTTTTTGCGGTGGCCCTCAGCGCGGGGGTCAGCCTTCTCGCCTTTCTTCCGGTGCAAGCGGCCGAAGCAAGTGGAGCGCCCGTGCGCCCGGTAATTTCGGGGACTTTGCCTCCGCCTGCCCCGGCTGCGAGTCCGCGCGAAGTGCCGGGGGGCACTCACCGGTTGCCCCGGCAAAAACTGGATAGCCTGCAGCTACGCCTCCGGCAACATCCGCAGCCCGACACGGTGCGCGTCAACCGCCTCAATGCCCTGGCCCTGGCCTTGCGTACCAATAATCCGGCAACATCCGCAGCCTTGTTTCGGGAAGCGCTGGCCCTCTCCACCCGCCTCCAGTACCTGTTGGGGCGGGGCCACGCCCGGTTCGGCCTTGGCTACCACTACCGCGACAAAAGCCAGTACGACTCTGCGCTGACCTACACCCAACGAGCCTACCACGATTACACCCAGCTTCGCAACGACTACCACCGGGCCCGGGCCCTGTACGGGATGGCGCGCATTTATTTCGAGCAGGGTTTGTACGGCCAGTCGATGGCCAGCTGTCTGGAGGGCCTGCAGCTGGCCCGCGCCCAGCGCAGCCTGCGGCCCGAGCTGTTTCTGCTCACGCAGTTAGGCCACACCAGCACGGCTCTGGGCGAGTATGAGCAGGCCCACCAATACCTACGGCAGGCCCAGCGGCTGGCCCAGCAACTGCACGACCCCATCGGCAGTGGGCACGCCTACACGGCTCTCGGCGAGCTCAGCCAGCAGCAAGAGCGGTGGGCGCGGGCGCAGCAGTTTTACGAGCAGGCCATTGCGAGTTATCAGGCGGTGTATAACGCCCAGGGCTTACTACCGAGCCGTATTCGGTTGCTGGATATGGCCGAGCGCCAAGGCCGGGCCCAGCAGGCCTTGGCGGAGGGAGCCGCGCTCTTGCGCCAGGCAACTACGGCCAGTGAAATCAGTCGGCTACATGTGGTGCTGGCCCGCGCCTGGTTGCAGGCAGGCCAGCCCGACAGCGCCGCCCGCCACGGCCGCCAGAGTTTGCGCGTGAGTCAGGCTAGCCGGCTGAAGGAAGTGAGTGCCAGTGCTGCCCAACTGCTGGCCCAGGTGGCGGCGCGCCAAAACCGCTTTGCCGAGGCGTACCGCTACCAGCAACTCACAAGCTCGTATGCCGATAGCCTCACGGGCAACGCTACCCGCCGGTTGGTGGCGGCCCTGCAGTTTCGGGCGAGCCGGGAGCGGGAGCAAAGTCAGCGCAGGGAGCTGGCACAGCAGCAGCAAGTAGCCCGCTTGCGCCAGCAGCGCCAAACCATTTTATGGGGAGCCCTAACCTTGGTGGCAGCCGTGGCTAGTGGCCTAGGCGTGTGGCAGTACCGCCGCCAGCAAGCCGCCCGCGACAAAGAACTGCGCACCCGTTTGGCCGCCGACCTAAACAACGACGTGGGGGCCCTTCTGCAGCAGATTTCAGAGCAAAGTGGCCTCCTGCAAGAAGGCTTGGCCGACGGAGAAGCCCAGCGCCGGCAGCTAGACCAGATATCCGAATCAAGCCGCTCGGCCATGCGCCAGCTCAATGATGTGGTATGGAGCCTCGACTCTAAGAATGATAAGCTGGCTGACTTACTTGACCGCCTGCGAGAGTACGCTCACGAGGTACTCGACCCAGCTGGCCTTTCCGTCACCTTCGCCTTTCCTACTACGCAACTTGCGCAGCCTCTCTCCTCGCTGCTGCGCCGCAACCTATATCTGATTTATAAAGAGAGCCTACGCAACCTGCTTGACCACGCCTCGTGCGCCACGGCCGTTGCCGTGAGCGTGCAGTTGATGCCCGGCAGCCCTACGCAGCTTGCCTTAGAGGTGCGGGATAATTGCGGCACGCAGTGTCAGCCGCAGGGGCGCCAAGCTGGTCGGGGGTTGCGCACTATTTCGGCGCGGGCTCAGTCGTTGGGCGGTATTTCCTACAGCGGCAGCACAGCCGACGGGTTCCGGGTGTACGTGGTTGCCCCGCTGGCAGGCGGCTGGAATGCGCCCAAACGATACCAACCCAGCTAGGCCACTCTGGCTACCTATTATAGCTCTTCAGGCCTGATTGGGCTTCTGTTAAAGCTGCTACAAGGAGGCGCCTACGCAAGGTAAAACCAACAGCCCCGAATGGTATATACCATTCGGGGCTGTTGGCTTTTGCGGGGCTGGTGCTTTCACTCATGAAAGCTGAGTTGCCCTTTATGGTTGCCCACCGCCCCCAGCCGCGCCATATACCTGACCGGTAGCGTAGCTGGCATTGGGGTCGGCTAGCTGCACGTAAATAGAGGCAAGCTCGGCGGGTTGTCCCGGCCGACCCATGGGAGTGTCGCCGCCAAATTTTTTCAGCTTCTCTTGAGTGGCGCCGCCGCTTACCTGCAGCGGTGTCCAGATGGGGCCGGGGGCCACGCCGTTCACCCGGATGCCCTTCGGCCCAAGCTGTTTTGCCAAGGAGCGCACGTAGTTGGTGGTGGCTGCCTTGGTTTGCGCGTAGTCGTAGAGGTCGGCGGAGGGGTCGGTGGCCTGCTCAGAAGTGGTACCAATGATTACCGAGCCCGGCTGCATGTGGGGCAACGCCGCCTTAATAGTCCAGAATGGCGCGTAGATGTTGGTTTTCATCGTCGCGTCGAAATCCTCGCTGGAGAGCTCCAGAATGGATTGATGCTGTTGCTGCCGAGCCGCGTTATTAACCAGAATATCGAGCCCGCCGAGCTGACGCACGGCCTCATCAACCAGCTTTTTGCAGAAAGCTTCGTCGCGCAGGTCGCCGGGAATGGCTACGGCTTTCTGGCCAGCTGCTTTAATTAGGGCTATTACTTCTTTAGCGTCGGCTTCTTCTGCTGGCAGGTAGTTGATGGCTACGTCGGCGCCTTCGCGGGCGTAAGCAATGGCTGCCGCCCGGCCCATGCCCGAGTCGCCGCCCGTAATTAGGGCTTTGCGCCCCTTGAGGCGACCTGAGCCCTTATAGCTCTTCTCGCCGTGGTCGGGCACTGGGTCCATCTTGCTGGCCAAGCCCGGCCACGCCTGCGACTGGCCTTTAAAAGGTGGCCTAGCATATTTGGTGTTGGGGTTTTCGAGGGCAGCGGGCGCGGCCGCAGCGGGGCTGGCTACGCTTTCAACCGCTAGGCCTGGTGCTACGGCAGCCGCGGCTAAGCCGGCTCCTATTCCTACTAATACCTTACGCCGAGTGACGTTATTTTCTTCTTGCATGATAGCGTGATGTTCAATGGGTAGTCGAATAAGCCCTTATCGGATAGACATAGCTGCTGTACCAGGATAGCTAGTCGAGGCCTTCTCACGGTCTGATTTGGTCTTCGCCCCGCTGTCCCAAGTTTCCAACCTCTCTGTGCTTGCCCAAGGGTCTAAGAGTGTTACTACATCTGGCTCGCAACAGTTACCAATGCCCAAATTTTATCAGCAGCGGCTTCTATTGCTATACTCTTGCATCTACTTCTCTGACTTAGACCTTGACGCCTCGCCAAGAAACGCTCAATACTATTCGGCCCTTACTGGCCTACGCACCGTGGTGCACGGAGTTCTTCGTTGGGATAGGCCTAGCCCTCTGGATGCAGCGCACTACCAGCAAACACCTGCCCGATATATGTTGGAGTCGTTGCGGTTGTATTTACTGGGCTCTCCACCGTGTTGTATATGGGAGTGGAAAAGCCCTTGCAACGTCTGCTAGGCGCTAGGCCGCAAGCGACAGCAGCGCCCGGCTCCTTCGCGTCCCAGCCATTGCCCAAACGCCTCCCCTGGAGTTAGCGTAGAGCAAAGGGCCTACCTTCGGGTGTTGGGGTTAGGCCCTCTGCTTTTACTTCTGTTGCGCCTATGCTGCGTTTTTTGCTTTTGGGGCTGCTGGTATTGCTCACCACCATTGCCGGAGCCCAGCAGATGAGTACGGTGAAAGGGCGCGTGCTCGATGCCCAAACGCGTAGGCCAGTGCCGTACGCCTTAGTTGGGGCAGTGGGCAACCAGCTTGGTACCAGCGCCAATGAGGAAGGGCGTTTCTCACTGAGCATTCCGCCTGAATATCAGCCGCAGGCTCTCGAAATTACCTTTATCGGGTACCGCAAGGCTACGCTGCCGCTGCCCGTGCCAGCGGAGCAGGAAGTACAGATTCTGCTGGAGCCCGCACCTACCCAGCTGGCCAACGTCACGGTGTCGGGCTCGGCATTGGGCATTGTGCGGGCAGCGGTGGCGCGCATTCCGCGCAACTTTGCTACCCGGCCCGTGCAGCTCACGGGCTTTTACCGCGAGTCGAGCAACCTGCCAGAGGGCCGCTACCTGTACCTGGCCGAAGGTGTGCTGCGGGTGCGGAAGGAATCGTACCGCACGGCCCACCCTACCGGTGGCGACGTGGAACTGGTGCAGACCCGCAAGTACGAAGCCCACGACACCAGCCGTACCCAGCTAAACTGGCAGGCTGGCCCCCTGATTCCGCACCGCTTCGACTTTGTGTACAACCGCGCCGACTTCATCAGCAAGGCCCACTACGCCGAGTACGATTACCAGATTGCCGACGTGACCACCTACAACGGGAGGCCGGTGTATGCTATTTCCTTCAAGCCTCGTTCTGCCAAAGCCAACTACCAGGGCCGGGTATTTATTGACCTCGACTCCTACGCCTTCCTGGGGGCCGAGTTTAGCCTGACGCCCGGCGGCGTGAAGCGCTACCAAGCGGGTTTTGCGGCCATGGGCGACTACGCCTACAGCCGCCGCAGCCGCCAAGTCAGCTACCAGCGCTACGCGGGCCGTTGGTACCTCAAGCGCGTGTGGGACCAAGCCGCCAGTCAGCAGCCGGGCCGGGAGTACCAACACACCAGCGAGTTTATTACCACGGCCATTGATACCGCCAAAACCCGCCGCCCAGCCTACGCCGACCGTTTCCGGCCCGACGACGTGTTTCTGCGCAATGCCGTGGCCTACGACTCTACTTTCTGGCAAAACTTTACTACCCTGGTATTGCCCCGGCAGGTAGAGCAGCAGCTCTTAGATGAGGAACGCCAGCGTAAGGCTGAGCAGCTGTTTTCTGACTCAACGGCGGCCGCAGCAGCCCAGCCCGTAGTACCCGATTCAGTGGTTCCAGCCCCTGCTCCTGCCCCGCCGGCGGCACCCCGCCGCAAAGGCTTTCTTGAACGCCTGAGCTATTCATCTAGCCTAGTGGGGATGCCGCTGCAGGTAACGGAAGGCAATTTGGCAGTGGCCTACGCGCCGGCGGGGTCCTCTTTTTCGGCTGTGGGTAGCAGCCAGCTTGAGCCCCGCAGGTTGAGCGTGGTTCCGCGTTTTGATTACCTGTTTAGGCTTAGCCCGCACTGGCAGCTGCACTATGGGGCGGGCAGCTTACGCGGAGCGCTACGGGGTGGCCTACAAGCGGCGGGGGTCCACTACCTGCAGAATCTTTCCCGAAAGCGGCGCCCGGTGTACGTGCGCGCCGGCCTCGACTACAGCCGCATTGTGCTGCGGCAGCGCCTGGGCCGCTTCAACAACCCCGATGCCGGCTTGCAGGTAAACGGCACCTCCCTCGACGCTACCCGACTGGCCGTAGGCCTACAATCCATTACCAAAGGACTAGCCCCACAGCTAGGCCTGGAAGTTAAGATTGGCAGCAACCTGTACATCTTTACCGAAGCCAGCTATTGCATTCAGACCGCCACTACCAGCGAGTTGCTGGTGGAAGAAAAGCAAGGCTTCTTCTTGAGTCGCGCTGCTGCCCGCGTCCGCCTGCCCTCGCCTGATGTGCAGGTGCGGCTAAACGAGCAAGTGCAACAGTCGGCGCCCTTTGTGCCTAGGCCACTGCTGCTGCGCATAGGCATTGCCGTGGGCGGGCACTAGGCAGTGATACACCTCGCCTGCTTTCTTAAATTTACCGTGGATTCACTCCAGTAAAAAGCCCGGCCACCTTTGCGTGAAAGGCAACCGGGCTTATTACTCGATGTTAAGTGCGGACTAATGGCCTAGGCGAAGCGCAGTTCCTCGGCTTCGAAGATGCGCTTCACTTTGCGCTTCTTCTCCACAATCTGGAAACGGGCCTTATCAGCAGCTTCATCCCAGTACACATCAGAAACCAAGCCCTGGTGCGCCGGACGGCCGGGCTCGGGGCTCACCTCCTGCACCAAGTCGCCGAAGCTGAAGGTAGGCTTTGTATAGAGCTCCTTAAACAATTCGCCGCTGACCTTGAACTGCTGCTCATCGTAGCGCAGCAGAATCCAGTCGTCGGTTTCATCAATTTTTTCAAAGACTTTGCCCAAGGGCTCCAGCCACTCAAACGTGCGGCGGTTTGCTGGGTGAATGTAACGCAGGCCGTAGTCAGGGGTCCAGGAGTACAGGCCGTAGATGACGGGTTTAGGACGGGGCACGCAGGTAAGAAGAATAGAGTAAAAACAGGAGAACAGTTACTGACAGACAGAGGTTGCACCGCCGCGAAAAACTGGCTAGTAGGCCATAAAACTACACTAACCCGGATTAGTTCGGAGTAAAATCAGGCTTTGTACGGAGCGCTTTTAGTCTCTTTAACCATAACGCCGCCCCTACCCCCGACGTTCAGTACTGTATCTGACAGCAAGGACGTGGCATGAAGAAGGAAGACATTCACCTCGGTGATATACAACGCATTTTGTTTGGTGATACCCCCGCCGAGTTCACGCTGGAAGTCATCGTTCGAACAATAATCATATACCTGATCTTTCTGGTCATCATGCGCCTGTTTGGCAAGCGCATGAACGGGCAGCTCACTATCACGGAGCTTTCCGTGATGCTCACCCTGGGGGCCATCATTGCCGTGCCCATGCAGGTGCCCAACCGGGGGCTACTGCCCGGGGCTATTCTGCTGGTTTGCGTGCTGTACTTGCAGCGGGGCCTCAACTGGTGGTCGGTGAAGCGGCGCAAGGTGGAAGTAATCGTGCAGGGCAAGGTGATCATGCTGGCCAAGAATGGGATGCTGCTCCCCGACCAACTAAAGAAGGAGCGCGTTTCGCACGAACAGCTTTTTGCAGAGCTGCGCGACCATAAAATCACTCACCTAGGCCAGGTAAAGCGGGTGTACATGGAGGCCAGTGGCACTTTCAGCGTGTATAAGCAGGAACCCGCCACTCCCAGCCTGAGTGTGCTGCCTAGCCAAGACAACGCGCTGAAGGAGGAGCAGGAAAAAGCGCCCAACCAGCGGGTCTGCGAATACTGTGGCAACCAGGCCCGCCCCGAAGACCACGCCGGCGGCCGCTGCCTCAACTGCGGGCATGAGGAGTGGATTGCAGCCGTTTGCTAGCCCGTGGCGCAGTGGCCTAGGCCTCTCCCGCAGCCAGCATATCCCTTATTCTTTTGTACTTATAGCTAGTGTATGAAACCCGAAGACTTTCAGTTGTTTGAGCCCTTGCGCGTACTGCTGGGCGATGTTCCGTGGAGCTTTCTGCTGGAGATTCTGCTGCGCGTATTATTCCTGTACGGGCTGCTTGTACTGTCTATGCGGCTAATGGGCAAGCGCATGGGCGCCCAGCTCAGCCGTAACGAAATGGCGGCGCTCGTTTCGTTGGCTGCTGCCATTGGTGTACCCATTCAGGCCCCTGACCGCGGCTTGGTAGCTCCGCTCTGTATTGCCGCCATCATTGTGATTGGCCAACGCCTGATTTCCCGCTCTACGCTGCGCAGCAAACGGTTTGAGGAGTTTTCTCAGGACGATATTGCCATTATGGTGGAAAATGGCTGCCTGCACCTCGATAAGCTGCAAGAGGCTGTGGTACCCCAGGAGGGCATATTTGCCCAGCTTCGCTCGAAAAGCATCACCCACCTAGGCCAGGTAAAGCGCCTGTACATGGAGGCCAACGGCACTTTCACGCTGCTGCCCCAGGAGCCTCCGCAGCCCGGACTGTCCCTCATCCCCGACTGGGACGAGGAGTACCGGCAAGAGCAGCCCCTGGCCCCCGACACCTTTGCCTGCAACCGGTGTGGCAATCTGTGCCACAGCAAGCAAGCTCCCACCACGCCCTGTGAGCGGTGCGGCAATACCCGATGGGTGCAAGCCATTCTCACGAAAACGGAGTGAGCTACCTAGCCTTAACGTCACATCAGCCAGCGCCTGCGTTCCTCGGAACGGGGCGCTGGTTTGTTATGGGCCACTTAGGAAGAAGGGCCAGTGGCCTACAACGAGGCTGAGCAGTATACTGTCTGGGTCACAGAATGCGGAACTGACTCGCGGCGCTAGGGTCAATTATTGCTCTGCTTACAACCCAATTCCGGTCCAATCAGTATGAGGAGGTACTGTTGAACTTCAACACGGCTTCTCTTACACAAACATGTCCGTCATCGACTCCGCTCCCACACCTATTTCTATTCCCTCTACTGACTTACAGCCCGGTATGGGGGCTATTCCCCACGCAAACGGCACCACCTTCCGGGTATGGGCTCCGGCGGCCACGGCGGTTTCGCTAGTCGGCCCATTCAACGACTGGACCGCCACCCGGCACCCCCTCCAGCATGAAACCGAGGGCTATTGGGCGGCTGACTTTCCGGGCCTGCCGCCGGGGACCGAATATAAATTTTGGCTGAAAACGCCCACCGGCGAGCTAACCCGCAACGACCCCTACGCCCGCGAAGTCACGCACTCGGCCGGCAACTCTGTGGTGCCCGACCACAGCTTTGACTGGGAGGACGACCACTTTGAGATGCCGGCCTGGAATGAGCTGGTAATCTATGAGCTGCACGTGGGCACCTTCAACGCCCCCGACCCCGACAAGCCCGGCACCTTCCTCGACGTGGTTGACCGCCTCGACTACCTGCGCGACCTGGGCATCAATGCCATTGAAATTATGCCACCCACGGAGTTTCCGGGGGGCCGCAGTTGGGGCTACAACCCAGCTCACCCCTTTGCTCTGGAAACCGACTATGGCGGGCCCCAGGCCTTCAAGGAGCTAGTAAAACAGGCCCACCGCCACGGCATTGCCGTGATTCTGGATGTAGTGTACAACCACTTTGGCCCCGGCGACCTGGACCTGTGGCAGTTTGATGGCTGGCAGGAAAATGACGGGGGCGGCATTTACTTCTACAACGACTGGCGCGCCGAAACGCCCTGGGGGCACAACCGTCCCGACTACGGCCGCGACGAGGTGCGCCGCTACATCCGCGACAATGCCATGATGTGGCTGGAAGACTACCGCGTAGATGGCTTGCGCTGCGACTCAATCTCCCACATCCGCAACGTAGATGGCTCCAGCGACCCTACCCGCGACCTGCCCGAGGGCTGGAGCCTGATGAAGTGGATCAATGAGGAAATTCAGGAGAAGATGCCCTGGAAGATTACCATTGCCGAAGACCTCCAGGGCAATGAGTACATCACTAGGCCTACTGCTGATGGCGGACAAGGCTTTGCCTCGCAGTGGGATGCCGCCTTTGTAAACATTGTGCGTGATGCGCTGGTAACGCCCGAAGATGCCGACCGCAACCTGGAAGCCGTGGCGTCCGTCATCGGCCAGACGTACAACGGCGACGCCTTCCAGCGGGTGGTATACACGGAGTCGCACGATGAGGTAGCCAATGGCAAAGCCCGCGTGACGGAGGAAATCATGCCGGGTAACGCAGCTTCCTGGTTCCCGAAGAAACGCTCGACGCTAGGAGCCGCCCTGGTGTTTACCGCTCCCGGCATCCCAATGATTTTCCAGGGCCAGACTATGCTGGCCGACGGCCACTTCTCCGACGACCAGCCCCTGGACTGGAGCCGCGCCGAGGAGCACGCCGGCTTGGTGCGCCTCTACCGCGACCTGATTCAACTGCGCCGCAACACCGCCGGCCATACCCGTGGCCTGCTAGGCCAGCACACGGAGGTGTTCCACGTCAACAACGACGACAAGGTACTGGCCTACCGGCGCTGGGCCGATGGCGAAGGTGGCCCCGGCGACACCACCATCATCCTAGCCAACTTTGCCGACCGCTCCCACGAGGCGTACACCATTGGCCTACCCAGCGGCGGCCACTGGCGCGTACGTTTCAACTCCGACTGGGAAGGCTACGATGCTGAGTTTGGCAACTTTGAAAGTGTAGACACTCAGGCGGAAGAAGGCGAGTACGATGGCTGCACCTTCCACGGCTCCTTCGGACTTGCCCCCTACTCCGTGCTGATTATTTCGCAGGAGCCAGCGTAAGTGCCATCACTTTGCTTCTACGAACAAGCCCACCCCGGTCATTTCCGGGGTGGGCTTGCTGCTTTGTGTCGGCCCTCATACTATGCGGCTTTGCGCTGCTCACCATTGGCCGGCCGCGCGGTACTACTGCCGATATAGCCAGCTTATTCGATAAGAAGCAGCAGGAAGCAGCTCAGTAACCTAGAGACAGAAAAGCCCTGTTGCTGAAGTAGTTGGCTGGGCGTTTTCTCCCTATCATCAGGAAAAGCCTTGGTTTTCCCTTTGAAACTACGTAAGCACCTCTATCTTGCCACCACTCCCACCGAACTACACGCTCATGCAAGTTCCGCTTTCCTCGCCCGAACCAATTGCCCCCGATGCCCTGCTCGTTGAAGTAGCCTGGGAAGTTTGCAATCAGGTAGGCGGCATCTACACCGTTATCCGCAGCAAAGTGCCAGCCACCGTGCAGGTGTGGGATGAGCGCTACTGCTTGCTAGGCCCGTATTTCGCCCACCAGGCCCAGGGTGAGTTTGAGCCCTATGATGACTACCAGCTGGCCACCCTCAGCGACCCATTTGCCGACGCCGTGCGGGAAATGCGCCGCCAGGGCTATGATGTGCAAATGGGCATCTGGCTCGTTACCGGCCGCCCCCGGGTGGTACTCATCAATCCGTACCAAGTCTACGACCGGCTGGGCCAGATCAAATCTGACCTCTGGCACCACCATCACATCCCTACGCCCGATAACGACGACCTGCTGCATCAGGTAGAGGCATTTGGCTATCTGGCCAAAATCTTTCTAAAGGTGCTCACCGACCAAGTAGTACCGCCCCAGCGCGTGCTAGCCCACTTCCACGAGTGGATGACGGGCGTGGCCATTCCTGATCTGCGCCGCGAGCAGGTGCCGCTGCACTTGGTGTTTACTACCCACGCCACCCTGCTAGGCCGCTACCTAGCCATGAACGACCCCAATTTCTATGACCACCTTATGCAGGTGGATTGGGCGGCTGAGGCGCGGCACTTCAACATTGAAACCGCCGTGACCATTGAGCGGGCCGCGGCGCATGGCTCGCACGTATTTACCACCGTGAGTGAGCTGACGGTGCGGGAGTGCATTTATCTGCTCGACCGGATACCTGATGCAGTGCTGCCCAACGGCCTGAACATTGAGCGGTTTGTGGCCCTGCACGAGTTTCAGAACCTGCACCAGCAGTACAAGTCGAAGATTCACGAGTTCGTGATGGCGCACTTCTTCCAGAGCTATTCCTTTGATCTGGACAAGACCCTGTACCTGTTCACGAGCGGCCGCTACGAGTACCATAACAAAGGCTTCGACCTGACGCTGGAAGCCTTGGCCCGCCTGAATTACCGTTTGCAGCAGAGTGGCCTAGAAGGGCAAGTGGTGATGTTCTTCATCACGAAGCGCCCCTTCCACAGCATCAACCCCCAGGTGTTGCAAAGCCGGGCCGTGCTCGATGAGGTGCACGCCACCGTAGAGGCCATTCAGCAGCAGGTGGGCGAGCGACTGTTCTATGCCGCCGCCGCCAGCACCGACCACCGCCTGCCCGACTTGAGCAGCATGGTGGACGACTACTGGAAACTACGCTACCGCCGCACCCTGCAGAGCTGGAAAACCACCAACCTGCCTCCGGTTATCACGCACAACCTCGTAGACGACGCAAACGACGACATTCTGGGCTTTGTGCGCCGGGCCAACCTGGTCAACAACCAGCACGACCGGGTGAAAATCGTGTATCACCCCGATTTCGTGTCGCCGACTTCTCCGCTGTTTGGTATGGAGTACGGACAGTTTGTGCGCGGCTGCCACCTGGGCATTTTCCCGAGCTACTACGAGCCCTGGGGCTACACCCCCCTGGAGTGCGCTGCCCGCGGCGTGCCGGCCATCACCTCCGACCTATCCGGCTTCGGCGACTACGTGCTGCAGAACGTGGCCAGCCACGAAGACAAAGGCATTTTTGTGGTACACCGCCAAGAGAAAAGCTTTGAGGAGTCGGCGGAAGAGCTAACGGAAATGCTCTGGCAGTTTGTGCAGCTCAACCGCCGCGAGCGAATCATGCAGCGCAACAACGTGGAAAGCTCCTCGGAGCTCTTCGACTGGAAAAACCTGCGCGTGTATTACGACCGGGCTTATGCTCTGGCGCTGGAGCGCTATTAGTCTAGTAACAGCACGTTGTCCTCAAGCAGAACGGATCTTCTCACACGGTACCGACTGGCCTAGCGCCTCGTGCTGGCGGGAGAAGATTCTTCCTGCTTGAGGGCAGCGTGCAGGCGGGTATACAACCAGTAGAAATCAGTTGCGCCAGATACAAGGTATCAGCAGCGCGTCTTCATCTATCCTTAATCAAGATTCTGCTTTTTCGCTTTATGCGTCAGACCTCCTACCTACTGTTTGTGCCTTTGCTCTTGCTCGCGGGGGCAGCCGTGGCGCAGGAGTTTTGGCTGGCGCCGGCTAGGTTTACTATTGCTCCTGGCACTGCGCTGCACATTGGGGTGTTTACGGGCGCAAACTTTCAGGGCAAGCCCTGGGCCGGTAAAGTGAAGCGGGTTACGCAGTTACTTCATCGTACCCCTACTGGCCTAGAAGACCACACCGCTGCCGCCACGGCCACCGACAGCTTGCGCACCACGCTACCCTTCACGCAGCCCGGCACCCACCTTGTAGCCCTCACTACCGACTATGCTTTTGCCGAGTTCGGTGCCGCTGATTTTACTACCTACCTGCAAGAAACTGGCCTAGGCCACGTTATAGCTTTGCGTAAACAGCGCGGTGAGGCTGATAAGCCCGGACGGGAGATCTACCAACGCTGCGCCACTACCTTGGTGCAAGTGGGCGCGCCGCTGCCCCAAGACACGGCTCGGGCTTGGAGCCGCCCGCTTGGTTTGGCAGTAGAAATTGTTCCAGAACAGAATCCCGCACTTCTCAAATCGGGAATGTCTATTACCTTGCGAGTCCTAGCTGCTGGCAAGCCACTTGCGGGCCAGTTAGTGCAAGTTTGGCAGCGCGGGGACTTCCCGAATCGCCCGCCGCTCAAACTTCGCAGCAACCAAAATGGGCGTGTACTGTTTCGACTACTAACGCCCGCAGCATATTTAGTAAGTACTGTTCAGATGAGGGAGGCTCCTGCTCATCAGCAGGCCGACTGGCAGAGCACCTGGAGCACGTTTACTTTCGCCTTCCTTCCCAAAATTAGCCGCTAATGCAGCCTTTAGTTCTCATTTTTGTCCACTAACGACTCTGCAGCGCACAAAAGTTTTTTTGTTACCTTCGCAACTCCCATAAACACCGAACGACCGCCGGTATGAAGTACTCCATAGATAAAAAAGAAACCTACACGATTATCACGATTGATGAGAAAAAGCTCGACACTACCGTCGCGCCCGATCTAAAATCGGAATTCGTGAAGCTGAATGCTGAGGGTATCAATAACCTGATCCTCGACCTCAGCAACGTGAAGTACACGGATTCGTCGGGACTCAGCTCTATTCTGATTGCCAACCGTTTGTGCAACTCCACGGGTGGTCTGCTGGTGTTAACTGGCCTGCAAGACCACGTGATGAAGCTTATCACCATTTCCAAGCTGGAGTCGGTACTGCACATTCTGCCCACCGTAGAAGAAGGTATTGACCGCATTTTCCTGCACGCCATTGAGCGCGACCTGACCAGCAAAGAATAGCTGTTCAGAAAGCTGTAGAGCTGTTGGCTGTTAGCTGTTAGTCTTTTGCTGACGGCTACCGGCCAACAGCTTTTTCTTTGTAGGCCTAGGCTCGTACCATTGGCTAGCTGAAGCCTGATTTCTTTCATCCTTAATGTACGTGGGTGGCCTAGGCCACTTGCGCCTTGCCACTTTGGATTTTGAGCTAAAAATTCTGGGTAGTGCTTCGGCCACCCCGTTTATGGACCGCCACCACACGGCCCAGGTCCTGACGGTAGGCAACACCCACTACCTGATTGACTGCGGCGAGGACACCCAGCGCCGCCTGATGGAGCAGAAAATCCGGCATCAGCGCATCCACACCATCTTCATCAGCCACCTCCACGGCGACCATTTTTTCGGGTTGTTCGGGCTGTTGGGCACCATGCACCTGAACGGGCGCACCGAGCCGCTGCAACTGTTCGGCCCGGCCGGCCTCGATGAGGTGCTGACTACCCAGTTTCGCCATTCGGCCACTCACCTCAATTTCGAGCTGGAGTTTACCGCAGTGGACACCACCCAGCACGCGCTGGTGTATGAGGACAAGTACCTGACCGTGCACAGCCTGCCCATGCGGCACCGCATTCCGTGCTGCGGCTACTTGTTCCGGGAGAAGCCTAAACGCCGCCGGCTGCTTCCTGAGTTGCTTCCGCCTGGCCTCAACCCGACTCAACTTCATGCTTTGACGTTGGGTGAAGATGTGCTGGCTGACAATGGCGAGCTACTGGTCAGCAATGCAGCCGTAACCACTGAGCCCAAGCGTGCCCGCAGCTACGCCTACTGCTCCGATACGCTCTATACCGAAAGCCTGGCCGACTTGGTGCGCGGCGTGGATCTACTTTACCATGAGGCTACGTTCATGGACGATATGCGCGAGCGGGCGCACACCACGCACCACTCCACGGCGCGGCAGGCCGGTCTACTGGCGCGGCGCGCCGAAGTACACCGGCTGCTGATTGGGCACTTCTCCTCCCGCTACCGCGACCTACAGCCCTTGCTGGCCGAAGCCAAAACCATGTTTGAGTGGACAGAGCTGGCCATTGAGGGCCTTACCATTCACTTAGCGGAATAAGAAGCCTTCAGGACTAAACGAACCGGCGCCTAAGCAGTTCTTAGCTGGCTCATTGCCGGGCACAGGCCTAGGCCACCCAGTACCCTTTTTGCCGGCTCAGTTTTCTCCTCCTCTCTCTTTTGCGCGCATGCCTACCCCCTTTACCCACAAAAAGCAGCAGCTTTACCTCGTGCTCAGCGGCATTTTCATTGTTAATGCGCTGCTAGCGGAAATTATTGGGGTGAAGATTTTCTCCCTGGAGCCCCTCATCGGCCGCCCCGATAACCTGACGGCGGGCGTACTCATCTGGCCGGTGGTGTTCGTGACCACCGACATCATCAATGAGTACTTCGGCAAGGAGGGTGTGCTGCGCGTGAGCTACCTCACAGTGGCGCTCATCCTGTTCGCGTTTATCGTCATTTATGCCACTACCAAGCTGCCACCAGCCGCTTTCTGGCTCGACGTGAACAAGACCGATGATGCCGGCCGGCCCTTCAACATCGACTACGCCTACCAGAGCATTTTTCGGCAGGGCCTAGGCATTATTGCGGGCTCCATCACGGCGTTTGGTATTGGGCAGCTGCTCGATGCCACGGTGTTCCAACTGCTACGCCGCGCCACTAAGGGACGCTTCGTGTGGCTGCGCGCCACTGGCTCCACGCTGGTTTCTCAGCTCGTTGATTCTTTCGTGGTGCTGTACGTGGCCTTCTACTTGTTCGGCAACTGGACGCTAGACCAAGTGCTGAGCGTGGCAAACACCAATTACTGGTATAAATTTGCGGCGGCTATCCTGCTCACGCCGGTAATCTATCTGGCCCATTTCCTTATTGACCGCTACCTAGGCCAGGAGGAAACAGTAGAGCTGCAGCAAGAAGCTGCCGCCGACGTGAGTGTATAGCAAATAGCTGCTCTTAATAAATTTTAAATATTTATGCCGCGCCTCATACTTATTACCATTTTCTTCCTGTTAGCTGCGCCTCGATTATTATTTTCCCAGTCATACACCTCAGATGGAAGACCTAGCAGAAACCTAAAATTCGCTCTGGGAACCTGCAAAATAGAATTCGAGGATGGAAGCATAGCTGAAGAGAATATCACCTATTATGCTGGTATGCAGCCTTACTTAAGTAGCCAAAGTAATCAGGGCGAAGTGCGTTATTTCCCACATCAGGTTCGCTCTTTCAGTAATAAATATCGCAAGTATGTAACTGTAGGAAATTTCCCTGTTCACTTAAGCTACTCAACAAATATTAACAGAGACTTTGCAGAACTAATTGAATCAGGGCCATTGGAATTGTTAATCCATCAGAGCTACGACGTTTATACAATTCCTGGAGCCAATGGTGCGCAACAGTATGGAGGAATTGGAAGAAGTATTTATCTGCTTCGAAAAGCCGGTGAATTTGCTCCTTTCGCCGCCTATAGTATGACTGGTAAAAGCGATAAACAGTTGCGAGAATCTCTGTCACGTTACCTTTCTTCGCGTCCTGATCTGATTGAGAAGCTGAAGAAAAAATCAATCAGCTACGAAGACATACCTGCTTGCATTCACGCCTATAATACTGGGCAACCGTTGTAGTTTACTTTCCCTATGTCCCGCATTCTTACCGGCATTCAGAGCACTGGCCGCCCCCACCTGGGCAACCTGCTCGGCGCCATCCTTCCGGCCATTGAGCTGTCGAAAAGCACCGCCAACGAGTCGTTGCTGTTCATTGCTGACTTGCACTCGCTGACTACGGTGCGCGATGCCGAGCTACTGCGGCAGAATACGTACGCGGTAGCGGCCTCTTGGCTGGCCTGCGGTTTCGATACCGAGAAGAACATGTTCTACCGCCAGTCGGATGTGCCGCAGGTGACGGAGCTGGCCTGGTACCTCTCCTGCTTCACGCCCTACCCAATGCTGGCCAATGCCCACTCGTTCAAGGACAAGTCGGACCGGCTTTCGGACGTGAATGCGGGCTTGTTCACGTACCCCGTGCTCATGGCGGCGGATATTCTGCTGTATGATGCTGATGTGGTACCCGTGGGCAAAGACCAGATTCAGCACCTGGAAATCACCCGCGACATTGCCTCGGCGTTCAACAACCGCTACGGCGAAACCTTCGTGCTGCCCAAGGCCCGCGCCGACGAGCAGCTGATGACCATCCCTGGCCTAGACGGGCAGAAGATGAGCAAGAGCTACGGCAACATCATCGACATCTTCGTGGATGACAAAGCCCTGCTCAAGACCATCAAGGGTATCGTTTCCGACAGCACTCCGCTGGAGGCCCCTAAAAACCCCGATACCGACACCACCTTCAAGCTGTTCTCCCTGCTGGCGTCACCTACTGATGTAGAAACCATGCGTCAGAACTACCTCAACGGTGGTTATGGCTACGGCCACGCCAAGCAGGCCTTGTTCGAGGTAATCAAGCAGCGCTTTGCCGCCGAGCGCGAGCAATTCAACTTCTACATGAACAACCTTCCCGAGGTAGACCGCAAGCTGGCCGAAGGTGCCCGCAAAGCCCAGGCCTACGGCTCCGAAGTTCTGAACAAAGTCCGGGAGAAAGTAGGTTACTCGCGGCGGTAAGCAATACGTTTACAGGTCACTAAAAGCACGTCATCCTGAGCAGGGCGAAGGATCTTCTCACGTGAGCACTAGCCAATAGGCCAGTTGTTCAAACGTAACAAGATCCTTCGCCCTGCTCAGGATGACGTGCTTTTGGTGCTTATCTAATACGCTAGGCCATCAATGCTTTGGTGGCGCTGCTCGTTGGAGAAGCTGAAGCCTACCTTGCTCGCGCGGCTTACCTGCTGGTTTTCCAGCTTCTGCTTTACGCTGATTTTCTGAATATCGTCGAGCGGGGGCGCGATGAGGTCGTTGTTGACGGCGGCAATCATGGCGCTTTCCACGAAAAGCTTGAGGCCATCGGGCGTCACGGGGTTATCCGACATATCGTTGTCGGGCAGCTCCAACTGCTGCACGCCTTCCAGGAAGTAGTGGTTGTCGATATTGATGAGCAAGCGGCCCACGAGGTAGCCGGGGTCGTTCATGCGCTGGTACTTGATACTGTCGGCGGTGAAGTTGTAGGCCATGATGTGCCCGAAGAACCGCCGGCGGAAATCCTCCTCCACATACTTGGTGGGCATGGGCCCGTAGTCGTCGGGGAAGGTGACGATGTTGGAGTGCAGCACAAACACGAGCAGGTCGCCGGAGAACCGGATGTGGAACTCCATATCGTTAATCGGCCGGTACTCAATCACCACCGTCGAGTCGACGGGCGTAATGCGGCGGCTCAACTCCACCACCAGCTCCTGCGACACTTTTCGCAGCATATCGAAGGTGTTGAGCGTGTTACGGTAGATGGCCTGCTTGGCGGTGGACTTTTGTTTGAGGCCTTCAAAAATCAGGTCGAGGCGGTCAGCGGGCACTTCGCCGGGCGAGCCGGGCTCGTTGGGTGCGGTATTGTCGGTATTGGGAGCCGCCGCGCCGCTGTTTATGGCTGGCGCACCGGGCGTGCCATCATCTAGTTGAGAAGCAGAAACGGCGTTGGAGACGGAATTTTGGGGCGTTTCGTCCATGCAGAAAAGAACAAGGGAACACCTCACTTGAGGCGCGCCGGGTTGGAATAAAATCTGACTATAGGACCTTTCAAGGCCACTTTACGGTACTGGTAGGCAGTAGTACCTACGCAAAGAAGCAGTTTGGGAGTTTCGGTTGCCATTCTGAATGTCACAATTTCAGCGGAGCCGTACGACACACGTCTAGTTCTGCTTACGGCTCCTTGATAGAACTATTTCCCACCGCTGGCGGGGCAGGCAGCCGCTCCGCCAGGGGCCAGGAATTGCTCCGGAAAGCCACTGTGCGCAACCCTTGGTGCGAAAACTCGGGCGCAGCCGACAGCAGCATTTCCTGGGCTGATGGGTGACCTAGCGCCTCTCCTACCGTGCGCACCGCACCAGCCGGAACGTGGCGCTCCTCTAAATCCTGCAGTAATTCTTTCCCGCTTACTTCCGCAATCCGGACCCGCAGGATCTGCTCTAGCTCCTGGCGGTGGGCTACGCGGGCAGCGTTGGTTTGAAAGCGGGCGTCTTCGGCCCACTCGGGGTGGCCTAGCACCGCGCACAAGTGCTGAAATTGACGGTCGGCGCCCACGGCCAGCAGCAGGCGCACGCCATCGGCGGCTTGGTATACTGTGCCGTAGGGCACAATGCTGGGGTGGCCCGAGCCCAGCGGCTGTGGGTCGTGGCCCGTCATGAGGAAGCTGGTAGCCTGGTTGGCTAGGGAGGCTAGGGCGCTATGCAGCAACGACACTTGCACCAGGGCACCTAGGCCAGTCCGCTCCCGCTGATACAGAGCAGTTAGCAGGCCTTCCTTGAGTTGGTGCGCGGTGAGTAGGTCGACCATGGCCACTGGCATTTTCAGGGGCTCCTGGCCCGGCAGCGTATTCAGGTGCATAAAGCCCGCCTCGGCCTGCAGCACGGCATCGTAGCCGGCGCGATTAACGGCAGGGCCATAGCCGGTGATATGGCCGTAGATGAGGCGCGGATGGCTGCCCGACAGCGCCGCATAATCGACGCCCAGTTTCTCGGCGTCGCCGGGTTTGTAGCTGGCCAGTACCACATCAGACTGGCCTACGAGACGCAACACTTCTGCCTTGCCCTCCGGCGTGGTCAGGTCCAGCACCACCGACTGCTTGCCCCAGTTGGCGCAGGAGAAATACGCCGACACCGTAGTATCGGCCGGCTCGGTGGGGGTGCGCCAGGTCCGGGTTACGTCGCCGGTGGGCGCTTCTACCTTCAGCACTTCCGCTCCTAGTTCTGCGAAGAACTGGCCTACCTGCGGGCCGGCCAGCACGGAAGCCAATTCGAGTACTTTTAAGCCAGAAAAAGGAAGTGGAAGGTCAGCAGCAGATTGGGGCATGAAGTGAAGGATGAAGGTCAGCTCGCAAGATAGCCCCGGTCGCGGAGTGCGGGCACGGGGTCGGAGGGCAGTTGCTCCAGACGGCCATTTTGCAGCAGGTACACCACGTCGCAGAGCGGTAGTACCTCGGCGTAGCGGTGGTCGGTGAGCAAGATGCCTTTTCGGGCTTTAGCCTGTTGAAACAGGTCGGCCAGCGTTTCCACGTGCACCGGCATCACGCCCGAAAAGGGCTCATCGAACAGGGAAAATTGCGTGTTGGCGTGCAGCAACAGCAGCACCTGCACCAGCCGAGTAGTACCGCCCGATAGCTCTCCAATGCGGCGGGAAAGCTGGGCGCTCAGGTCCGGAAACCCATCGAGGGCTTGTTGCGCATTTACTCCGAACATGCGGGCGGCCTCCGCTACGGTGAGGCGCTCGGGCAGCAGCGGTACCTGGGGTAAGTAGTTCAGCAGGCCCGGCTGCCGGTACGCGGGGACCACGCGCCGCCCGTTCACCCGCACGGAGGCATCGGGCAGGTGGCGGCCCCCAAATACGGTTTGCAGCAGCGTAGATTTGCCACAGCCGTTGCGCCCCAACAGACCCACCACCTGCCCGGTCTGCACGCGCAGGTACACATCGGAGAGGATGCGCCGCTCCCCGAAGGCGAGCTGAATACCGTCAGCTTCCAGAACGTGCGAAGAAGCTGCGCTCATGGCAGCACGGCATGAAGTAGCAGCACGGCGGCGCTAAATAGGAGCGTATCTGCTACAATTACACCCGCCCACAGCTGCCAGGGCGCAATATGCAGATTCAGGTAAAGCCAGTATTGGTGAGGCCGCAGCTGCTCCGATAGGTACCAGATGACGGAAAACGTGCTCAGCTTAGTCAGCACCAGGCCTAGCGTGAGGGGCAGGGGCCAGTTAGGGAACGGCCCCACGGCCGCCACCGCAAAAATCAGAAGCGAAAACACAACGGCAAACGGCGCCACGGTGCGGTAGAACAGGCCTAGAGCCCGTAGGTACGTAGATATCGTCATGTTTCGCGCGTACTAAGTCAGCCAGGCAACGCGTCAAGTAACAGATTATTCTACCACGCCCAACCGCAGAAACACCGGAAACTCCACCTCCCGCTCGGCCTCGCCCCAGAGGCGCGTTACATCCTCGGCAATGAGTTGCACGGGGTCCTGTCCGTGCTGCTGTTGGTACTTCACCACACTCGACCAAGTGCGCAGGTAGTTCAGGAACCACTCCGCCGACCATTGTCGCCGCACCGGAAACCGGGCGTGCTCTACCTGCGCAAACGGGAAAGGCAGGCGGGCATATTCATCGGTGATGTGCCAGCGGTTGTCGTCCCAGTAGGGGCGCATAGTTTCGTCGTGAAACTTCTGCACTAGCGGGTCCAGCTCGGGGCTGATGCGCAGCAGACCGTAGCCCCATTCGGCCACAGTGGCGCCGGGGTGGCCTACGCGGCTAATTTCCCGGTTAAAGGCCTCCATATCGAACCAGTGCACGGCCTGGGCCACGGTAATCAGGTCGAAGGAATTATCGGGGAAAGGCGTATGCTCGGCGGGCGACAGTTGGTAGGTGATGTTGGGGCGGGCCGGCGCCTGGCCTAGCTGAGCGGCGCTGATATCGGTGGCCTCTACGTGGGCAAAGTGCTCGGCCAATACCGTGGCCACCTGCCCATTGCCGGTGGCACAGTCCCAGGCCCGCTGGCGGCCCGACACCCGCGCCAGCAGAAACGTGTACAGCTCGGCAGGGTAATCGATGCGGTAACGGGCGTAGAGGTCGGCTTGGGTGGAGAAACGGTCGAGGGTAGCCATGGGCGGTAGTTGTTGGTAAGGCGTAGTACAGATTCTCTGCCGATATTTCCCGCAGAGGTCCGCAGGGGTGTACGCAGAAGATTGCGGAAGCAGCTAAGCTCATCCTTCCCGGCAACTCGTACGCCTGCCCAACAACCATCCACCAACCATACCCAATTTATGACTTCTCCTATCCAAGCGGGCCTACTGGCCTACGGCATGTCGGGCCGCATATTTCACGCTCCTTTTCTGGCAGCTCACCCCGGCTTTCAACTGCGGGCAGTGGCGGAGCGCAGCCGCAAGCTGGCCGCCGCCGACTACCCCGATATTATCAGCTACGATTCCGTAGAAGAGCTGCTTCAGGATCCTGAGTTAGACCTGGTCGTTGTTAACACACCTAACTACTCGCATTTCGACCTGGCCAAGCAAGCCTTGGAAGCCGGCAAGCACGTCCTCATTGAAAAGCCGGTGGGCACTACCGCCGCGCAGATATCGGAGCTGTTTGCCTTTGCCCGCGAGCGGAATTTGCAGGTATTTGGCTACCAAAACCGACGCTGGGACAGCGACTTTCAGGCCGTGCGCGAAGTGGTGGAAGGCAGGCAGCTAGGCCAGTTGATTGAAGCGCACCTGCACTTCGACCGCTACAAGCCAGCTATTCATACCAAAGTGTTCAAGGAAGAGCCAACCACACCCGGCGCCGGCCTCAGCTTCGACCTGGGCCCGCACGTGCTGGACCAAGCTCTGAGCCTGTTTGGGCAGCCCGCGAAGGTGGAGAGAACCCTGGGCAGCTACCGGCCCCACTCCCAGGTCAACGACTATTTCCACTATCACCTCTCCTACCCCAGCGGCCTGCACGTGTTTGTGTCGGGCAGCCTGCTCGTGGCCGACCCCGGCCCGGCGTACGTCCTGCACGGCACCCAGGGTAGCTTCCGCCAGCACCGAACCGACGTGCAGGAAGCCCAGCTCGACAAAAAACTACCCCTTTCTGATGCGACGTATGGCCTAGATGCGCCCGGCACGGGCGGCGTGCTCACGGTAGTAAAGCCCGACGGGGAAAAGTCCAGTACTACCATTACCACGCCCCGTGGCAATTATATGGGCTTGTTTGAAGCCATGTATCAGTCGCTAATGAATGGGGCGCCGTTTCCGGTGCGCGAGGAAGAGCTTTTCTGGCAGCTTCAGATTATTGAGCAGTAACCTGAGTGGGTGGCGGGCTGGGCTCACTGCCTATTTGCGGGCTTGTACCGGCAAAACTACAGGGCACGAAATCCTCCTATCTTTGTTGTAACACTATACGCGGTTTGCTGACCCGGAAAGCAAGGTCAGCCATCTATCATTTTAACTCGCTGAACCTTGACGTTTCACGAATTCAATCTCCACGACGACCTACTCGCCGGCGTGGACGCCATGAACTATCAGAATGCCACGCCCATTCAGGAGCAGGCTATTCCCAAAATTCTCGAAGGCAAAGACCTAATCGCCTGCGCTCAAACGGGCACCGGCAAAACGGCAGCGTATCTGCTGCCCCTAATCGATAAGATTTCGCACGCCAAGCACGGCACCACCAGCACCTTGGTACTGGTACCCACGCGTGAGCTGGCCACTCAGATTGATGAGCAGGTAACGGGCTTCGGCTACTTTGTAGAAGCCAGCAGCATTGCCATTTATGGGGGCGGCAAAAGCGAAGGCTGGGAGCAGCAAAAGCGCGCCCTCACCTCCGGCGCCGATATTATTATTGCCACGCCCGGTCGCCTCATTGCCCACATGCAGATGGGCTACGTGAAGTTTGAGCACCTGAAATATCTGGTGCTGGATGAGGCCGATAAGATGATGGACATGGGTTTCTCCGACGATATTCTCAACATCGTGCGGCAGTTGCCCAAGGAGCGCCAGACGCTGCTTTTCTCGGCCACCATGCCGAACAAAATCCGGGAGTTCTCGCGGCAGATTCTCAATGAGCCCGACGAAATCCGTCTGGCCGTATCGAAGCCCGCTGCCGGCATCGACCAGCAATTCTACATGGCCTTTGATCGCCAGAAGATATACCTGCTAGAGCACATTCTGAAAACTCAGGAGGTGCAGAGCATGGTGCTATTTACGAGCCAGAAAGCGGCCGTGGGCGGTATAGTGCGCGCCATTAACAAGCTGGGCTACGAGGCCAAAGGCATTTCCTCGGACCGTACCCAGGAGGAGCGCGAGCAAATCATGCGCGAGTTCAAGAACAAGCAGTTCCCCATTCTGGTGGCGACTGACGTACTAAGCCGCGGTATTGATATCGACAGCCTCTCGCACGTGGTGAACTACGACATCCCGCGCGCCGCCGAGGATTACGTGCACCGCATCGGCCGCACGGCCCGCGCCGCCACCAAAGGCACGGCCATCACCTTCATCTCCGATCAAGACCAGGACCGCGTGGTGAAGATTGAGCAGCTGATTGAGCGTGAGCTGGAGAAGAAGAACATCACCGAAGAGCTAGGCCTAGGCGAAGCTCCGGAGTTTGACCCCAAGCGCTTTGCAGGCCTACGCGGTAAAGTGGGTGGCCGCCCCGAGCGCGGAGGTCGTTCTGGCGGCCACGGCGGTGGTAACCGCGACCGAGGCCCACGCCCCGAAGGTGGTGGCCGTGGCGGCCGCGATGGTAACCGCCCCGCCCGTGCCGGCGCCCCCGACCCTAAAGATCCTAAGCACCAGGAGCGTATTGCTAAGGCCCAAGCGGCCCTAGCTGCCCTCGATGCGGGCCAGGCCCCAGCCGTGCCCTACCAGCGCCCCCCACGCGAAGACCGCCCCGAAGGCAGTGAAAGCCGCCCCCGCCGTGAGCCCCGCGCTCCACGCCCCGAAGGCGAAGCTAGGCCACCCCGCGAGCCGCGGGCCCCTCGCCCACCCCGTGCAGAAGGCGAAGCCGCCGCAGAGCCCCGGGCCGAAGGCGAAAAGCGCGAAGGCCAGCGCCGCCGCAAGCGCGGTGGCCGCGGACGGGGTCCACGCCCGGAGGGTTCCGCTCCCGCCACTGAAGCCACAGCCTCAGCACCAAGCGCTGAGTAGTAGATAGCTCACAAAAAAGCCCCGCTGCGCAAGTAGCGGGGCTTTTTTTGTCTACGTTGACTCTAGGCTCAAAGTGGCTAGTTTGGTCATGTTGTTAATTTACTGCACAGCATGTAGATCAGTATACTCTCCTGCTACAATTAGCTCACGGACTATTGCTGCTCCCGCCTTGCCACCATTTGCCACTGCTACGGCCACCTGCCGCATGAACGTGGTAGCATCGCCGGCGGCGTACAAGCCGGGTACATTGGTGGTGCCAAACTCAGAGGCAGCAATGTGCCCGGTTTCCGTAAGCTCACACCCAAGCTGCTCCGCCAGGTTGCCGGCCAGCCGAATGGGGAAGCGAGCAAAGATGGCCTCAAGGGGGTAGTGTTGTCCGTCGGTGGTGTGCACGGCGGTCAGGTAGCCCGCCGTGTGCTCCAGTGCCCTAATGGGGGTTTCAATAACCGGCACCTGGTGCTGCTCAATAACCGCTCGCTGCTCAGAATCGAAGTCGGCCGGGCCATTCGTGAACAGCGTAAGCTGGCGGCTCCAGTTTCGGATCAAGGTTACCAGCTCGGCGCCGGCCGCACCGTTGGCCAACAGGCCTAGCCGCTGCTCCCGTACCTCGTAGCCGTGGCAAAATGGGCAGTGCAGCACCGAGATACCCCAGCACTCCGCCACGCCCGGAATTGGCGCTAGCTCGTCAATCACGCCGGTAGCTAGCAGGAGTTTCCGAGAGGAAAAGGTTTCGCCGGATTGCGTCTGGATCTGAAAGCCTCCGTCAGACGCTTCCGCATTAATGACTGTGTTGGTAAGGAAGGAAACGGTGGGATACTGGGCTACTTGCTCGCGGGCTATGGCGGCAATAGCGGCGGGGGTCTCTCCGTCGCGGGTTAGGTAGCTATGTGAGTGCGGCGTTTGCCGATTACACGGACGTTGATTATCTATGACCAACACTTGGCGCATCGAGCGCCCGAGGAGCATTGCCGCGCTTAACCCAGCGTAGCTACCTCCTACTATTATCACATCAAGCTTATTCATAGTACTTTACTAAAATGCAACTTTGTTTCATTAACAAAACTAGTCGAGTTGATAAATAATTGCAACATTGTTTCATAAATAAATAGATGCATAAGAAAGCCCGGTCTGAGCCGGGTTTTCTTGTTTTAGTGGGAAGACTAGGCCAAATAAATATTCAAGCGCACTTTGCCATTTTACTTCTCCTCCCGGACAGTAGCGCGGGCAACTAAATACGCCGGCAGTTTTTGCACTGACTGATTTAATGTCGCTATATTTTGCCGCTGTTGGGTCTTATCGGTGAGGTACTGGTTGTAATTGAGGAATAAGTAATACGCCAGCAGTCTGTTAAATGCGTCCAGGTTAGAATCTTCTACCGTCGACAGTAAGCGCTGTTCTAATTCTCGGGGCTGCTCTGTTTCGGCTAATGCTCGCCCAATGCGGTTTACGGCACCGAAATAATGGTTCTTACTCGGATTGTCAATTCGTAGGATGATTCCCAGCAGCAGGTCAGGCACGTTAATGTCCAATTCTTCTAATTCCCGCAAGTAGGTCTGGCGTTTTTCCCAGGCGTAGCTGCCATCCGACATCCGCTCAAACCGGTCGTTCATAATGTCGAGGTGAGCCCGCAGGAAGGTTTCCCAGTTCACAGCCTCCGCCGAAAGCTGCGCAATGCCCAGGGCGTGCAACCGGGGGCTGTCGTCTTGGCTGCAGCCCCCTACCACCCGGCGGCTCCGTTTGAGCAGCAGGGCTCTTGCAGGCGAGTAATAGCGGGCTACGTATTCCTCAAACTCATCTGAGGTAGTACCCAGCGCGGCATCATCCGTAGCGGCTTTTACCAACAGTTCCCGGAAGCGTGGGGTCTGGGCAATAGCATCTACCTTCTGAAGCCGTAGCGAATCCCACTCGCGGTACGCTCGCCACTGTGCTTTCTGCTCCTCCTCACTGATATTATCATTGTACTCAACAACCGGGCGCTTGGTCTGCTGGTGCACAAACTGCAAGAGCGCAGCTTGGCTTGCCGTTTCCTTCTGTGGCATTCGTACGCCAGTGCGTTTTGCCGCGGGCAAGTAGATCTGTGCAGTGGTGTCCACGAGGCAATCCGCGTACTGCACCCACATAGCGTATGATTTGGCCAGCGGCTTCCGGGACAGTCCTTCCGGGAAGTAGAATGCCTCCACATAAGGTTTTGGGTAGCCTCGCTTCTCATATTCTACAATCCACTTTCCCGAAGCAAGAGTGCTAGCCGAGGCATGACCATCCGTCGAAATAGTATAGTCGCCGCGCCCGTTTAGCGGAATACTGCGGTATTCTGTTGACGAGTGCGACTTGCCCTCGTACTCGTCCTGCTCGTGGGTAGCTACTACCAGCAGCCCAGGTTCTTGCTTGGCGGCCGGAAACTGGCGCAGAAAGTCGTCTACGGTAGTGCCCGACCTCAGCAGTTTGGCGGCCGCCGCCAAGTCTCCTTTTTCCAACCGAACGTAGGTGGCCTACCCCTGCCACTTGCCCTGATACACCCGCGACAAATCACAGACCTTGTGGCGCAGGTTTAGCGAATCTACTATTCGCTGCAGCCGGCTCATGGTACGCGGTGAGTAGAGCAAGCCGTTAGCAGTTGGTCCAAACTCGCCAACTGGCGTGGCTGGCATAGTTGATTGGGCGCGGCAAGTGGTTAACCCGGCCCATACACACGAAATAAGTATCCATATTCTCATAACATACTGCGGCGCAATACCGGGCCGCGAACGGGCTATGGTTGAGTAAATCAACGATGCTCGTTTTGCCCGTTTTGCACACGATGGCCCAGAAAAATTTCTGAGACGCAGTACTTACAGCACCTGGCCTAGCCCGAACAGCAGCGTAAACACGAGCGTAGTAAGGGCCATTTGCTTTAGCAGTGGGTCGAGCTGCATAGAGTCTTGGCGCTGCCACACGGAAAGGGCGTTGCGGAAAAGCAGTGGAGCCGACAGTACAAACAGCCACTGCCAGGGCGAGTGATATGTGAGGGCCACGTATACCACGGCGCAGCCAAAGCCCAGCAGCAACAGCAGCCAGTGGTAGCGGCGCGCCCGTACGGGGCCGAGGCGCACCGGAATCGTGATTTTGCCGGCTAGCTCGTCGGAGCGGATGTCGCGGATATTGTTTACGTTGAGTACAGCCGTGGCAAAGCAGCCCAGCGCGGCGGCGGGCAGTAGCACCGGCAGCGGCAGGGCCTCCGTCCAGGTGGGTACTTGGCTGTAGGCCTGCAGGAAGTAGGTGCCGCACACGCCTACCATTCCGAAGAAGATAAACACCGACAAGTCGCCCAAGCCAGCGTACCCGTAGGGCTTGGAGCCAGCAGTATAGTTCACCGCGGCCCATATGGCCGACAGGCCTAGCACGAAAAACGCCGTGAAAATCCAGGCACCGGCGGTACCCAGCGCTACCCAGAGCAACGCTAGGCCACTCACAAGTGAGAGCAGTCCAAACACGCCCATGCCCTTCTTCATCTGCTGGGGCGAGATGGCGCCACTCTGTACGGCCCGCTGCGGACCTTCGCGGTGCACACTATCGGCGCCGTTTTGGGAGTCGCCGTAGTCGTTGGCGAGGTTGCTCAGGATCTGCAGCAGAATGGTAGTCAGAGCCGCTAGGCCTACCACCGCGCCGCGGAACTGCCCGTGGCTGGCAGCCAAGAAGCCCCCGGCCATAATGCTGGCCAGAGCCAAGGGGAGTGTACGGGGTCGGAAGGCCGAAATCCAGGCTTTAGCAGGACTAATGGGGGCAGCGGGAGTGGCAGAAGAAGCCATTGAGATAAACTGTAACGGTTATGCTAAATCAGGCGGACAGTAAGCACGATCAGCAAAGAGAATGTCATGCTGAGCTTGCCGAAGCATCTTGCCAGAGGATAATCCTTAGTCTAAAATAGAGTCGCCATACAGAACTCATTTCTAGGCCAGTTGGGCGGCATCTGATGAGCTAACTCACCGAGGCCAGCATGATGAGTTGGCTACTGGAAAGCGGGGCCGAAGGCCATAATTCGTTCGGCGGATAGCTCTGAAAAGTGGCGGATTACTAGATCGGCGTGGCTCAGGTCTTGCATGGGCGAGTGCTCACTGTCGTAGCCAATGCAGTAAAGGCCGGCGGCTTTGGCGGCGGTAACACCGTTGGCGGAGTCTTCAATCACCACGCATTCGGTTTTGGGCGCTTTGGAGCGGGAGGCGGCAAACTCAAAAATGGCCGGATCGGGCTTGGAGCGCGGGAAGTCCTCGCCGCTGATGAGGTCAGTGAAGTAGGGGCCAATGCCGAACCGCCGCATTACGCGGTCAATAGTAGACTTGGAAGCTGACGACGCCAGGATGATTTGCACCCCGTGTTGGTGCAGGTCCTCCAGCAAAGTCCGCACTCCATCGTGCAGATCGAGGTCGGGCTTTTCATCGAAAGCCCGGTTGAAAAACTCGCGCTTGCTCATCACCAACTCCTCTACCGAAGGCGCTAGGCCATACTTGTCTTTCAAATACTGGTACACGTTTTTGGTAGAGCGGCCCGTGAACGTGGTGTACTCCTCCTCGGATACCTGAATTCCGAGCTCATCGAAGTGCCGGAAGTAGGCGTAGCGGTGTACGGGCTCGGTGTCGACGATGACGCCATCCATGTCGAAAATAACGGTGCGAATCATGCGGAGTGTGGTCTGTGGTGGCGAAGGTAGAGAAACCTAGTGCTTCCCCTACTACGAAAAACAGCAGCCTGCGCTTTCCGCGCCGGAGGCACTACGGAAAGCACAGGCTGCCACCTAAATCTGTTACGTTACACTCTATTTCAGCACCGCCGACACCAGCTCATCGCTCATGGGTTTCACTTTCGAGGGGTAGAACGCCACCACATGACCCTGCTCATCTACCAGGTACTTGCAGAAATTCCAGGTGGGCGCATCCCCTACCGCTCCGTTCTTCGACTTATCAGCCAAGAACTTGTAGAGCGGAGCCGTGTCGTCGCCCTTCACCGAGATTTTGCTGAACAGCGGGAACGTCACACCGTAGTTCTTCTCGCAGAAGGAGGCAATCTGCGCCTCGGTGCCGGGTTCCTGCCCACCGAAGTTGTTAGCCGGGAAGCCCAGCACTACCACCTTATCCCCGTGCTTCTTGTAGAGCTCTTCCAACTCCTTATACTGCGGAGTATAACCGCACTCCGAGGCCGTGTTCACGATGAGCAGCTTTTTGCCTTTGTACTGGCTCAGCTTCACGTCTTTGCCATCAATAGATTTCACGGTGAAGTCGTAGACGGTGCCGGCGGCGGGAGCAGTGGTTTCGGTCATGGCAGGAGTTGAGTTGTGGTAAAGTGACAGGCCGCTGGCCAGCAGCGCCCCAAGCAGTACAAAAGCTTTCATGGGATGAGGATGAGGGGAATTGTCAGTGACAAACCGAAGAGTATACGCAAAGTTTGAAGGCAAATACTGCTTCGTTGCAGACTCCTAGGCCACTTAGATTAGTCAGAGGTAGAGATGCTTCGACAAGCTCAGCATGACGTTCCAGGTTCCAGGTATTGCAATTGCCTACGTGGTGCGTGGGGTCAGCCACTTCTCCAGTGCAATGGGTTGGTAGGCCAGCATCTCCTCAATCAGGCCGTTGGGGTCGGGGTTGCTCAGGAGCTGCTGACGGTTTTCGCGGCGCAGCAGGCCTTCCTCCACCATGTGATCGAGGGCGCGAAGTAGGTGGTCGTAGAAGCCGGCCACGCCCAGCACCCCAATGGGCTTTTTGTGCAGGCCTAGCTGGCCCCAGGTCAGCACCTCAAACAACTCTTCGAGCGTGCCGAAACCGCCGGGCATAGCCACAAAGCCTTCGGCCAGGTCGGCCATCAGCAGCTTGCGCTCGTGCATGCTCTTCACAATGTGCAGTTCCGTCACGCCGCGATGCTCCACTTCTTTGGCCACCAGAAAATCGGGAATCACGCCGATAACCTTGCCGCCGTGGGCCAATACGCTGTCGGCTACGGCCCCCATGAGGCCTACACGGCCTCCGCCATACACCAGCGTCATGTCGCGCTCGGCCAGCACCCGCCCCATTTCCTGGGCTTGCTGGGCATAAATTTCATTGGTTCCGGCACTAGAGCCGCAATACACTGCTACGCTTTTCATTCTATGTAAGTGAGTTAATAACGAAAGAAAAACAGCAGCAACGCCAACCGTTGGCGTTGCTGCTGTATGGTTGATGGTGAAGCGCAAGCCAAGAGCGTTGCGCTACCTTCTTACATGCGCTCAGGCACCTGAATACCTAGCAGGCCCATGCTAGCTTTGATAGCTTTGCCCGCCTCAGCCGACAAGGCCACGTAGAACGCCCGGTACGTTTCGTTTGGCTCGGTAAAGATTTTTACTTCCGTATAGAAACGGTTGTAGGCCCGGGCTATATCGTAGGCGAACTGGCCTACCACGGCCGGCGAGAACGTGCGGGCGGCTTCCTGCACCACGCTCTGGTAGCGGCCCAGTTCCTGCACCATTTCACGGGCCGAAGCCGGCAGAGTAGTAATAGAGCTGGTGTTGGCATTCGTGGGGATGCTCATTTCACCAGCCTTGCGCAAAATAGCGGCAATCCGAGCATGGGAGTATTGGATAAAGGGTCCGGTGTCACCTTCCAACTGCACCGACTCTTCCGGGTTGAAAAGCATACGCTTCTTAGGATCCACTTTCAGCAGGTAATACTTCAGAGCACCTAAGCCTAAAGTATGATAGAGTTGAGCAAGCTCCTCCTCGTTCAACCCTTCGGTTTTACCCTTCTTAAGCGTAGCCTCCTTGGCAGCTTCCACTACTTCGCGCACCAGCTCGTCGGCGTCTACTACGGTGCCTTCGCGCGACTTCATCTTGCCCGAGGGCAAGTCTACCATGCCGTAGCTGAGATGGTAGATGGCATCGGCGTAGGGCTTGCCTAGCTTCTTGAGCACCGCCTTCAGCACCTGCATGTGGTAGTTCTGCTCGTCGGCAATGACGTACACTGAGAGGTCGTAGTGGAAGTCCTGGAACTTCAGCTCAGCCGTGCCCAGGTCTTGGGTGATGTACACGGAGGTGCCATCGGCGCGCAGCAGCAGCTTCTCGTCGAGGCCTTCTTCTTTGAGGTCAACCCACACCGAGCCATCGTCCTTCTTGAAGAACACACCCTTCTGCAGACCTTCCTCTACCCGCTCTTTGCCCAGCAGGTAGGTACCCGACTCATAGTAGTACTTGTCGAAATCGACGCCGATATTCTGGTAGGTAGCATCGAAACCTTCGTACACCCAGCCGTTCATCTGCTTCCAGAGGGCTACCACTTCTTCGTCGCCGGCTTCCCAGGCGCGCAGCATGTCTTGGGCCTCCAGCATCATGGGGGCCTGGCGCTTGGCTACTTCGGCCGCCACGCCTTCGGCTTCAAGCTGCTTCACCTGCTCGCGGTAGTGCTTCTCAAACAGCACGTAGTACTTGCCGGCTAGGTGGTCGCCCTTAATGCCCGCGCTCTGGGGGGTTTCGCCGTTGCCGTACTGCTGGTAGGCCAGCATCGACTTACAGATGTGGATGCCCCGGTCGTTTACGAGGTTGGCCTTGGTAACCGTAGCGCCGGTAGCTTGCAGAATCTCGGCTACCGAGTAGCCGAGGAAGTTGTTGCGCAGGTGGCCTAGGTGCAGGGGCTTGTTGGTGTTGGGCGACGAATATTCCACCACCACATTCTGGGGGCCGCCGGTTTCTACGGGCGCTCCAGCGGGCGTCTGGCGCAGCTGCTCAAACACGTCCAGCCAAGCTGCATCGGCTATTTCCAGGTTCAGGAAGCCTTTCACCACATTGTAGCCCGATACCAGCGGCTCGTTGGCCACCAGCCAGTCGCCGATACCCTGCCCAATTTGCTCGGGGCCTTTGCCAATGGCTTTGGTGAAAGGAAACGTCACGAGCGTAAACTGGCCCGCGAATTCCTTGCGCGTGGGCTGCAGCGCCAGCTGGGGCGAGGCCACCTCTACGTCGAATACGTTCTTAATGGCGGCACCAAGGGCCGCTTTGAGGGTTTGTTGGAGTTGTTGCACGGATACGAAAGCGATACGCTTGGTAAGAAGCCGAACAGTCGGCTTCCGGAAGATGAAAATTTGGAGATGAAACCACGGATGCAGCGTAAACCCCGAATAGGCCTAGCGCCCACACTCCCCGTTGCTACAGGCTTCGCGGCGACTGACCTACCCTGGCTTACGCTAGAGTCGTCGTTGATTTCGGGTCCAAAGAGTCGGCTTCATAAGGAGTTGATGCGGACACCGCTCCGGGCTTCCGCTGCTACAAAGGTAGAAACCCCGGCCGGATGCCTCTTGAAAAAGTTAGGTGGCGCCAGTAAGCCTTTGGCTAGGCCTATCCGTACTAGCACAAGCACGGCGGCCGTATTCCCTATTTTTGGCGGCAGCTTCGTTGCTTTCCTCGCCCATATCCCCTCGCCGTTTTTGCGGCAATAAGTACCTTGCGCCTACCGCATGAACATTCATCTTCAGGAAATTCTCGACAACCCGCTGGCGGCCTTGGCCATTGTGGGCAATTTGGTGATAATCGAAAGTCTGCTCTCCGTGGATAACGCGGCCGTGCTGGCTACTATGGTTTCCGACCTGCCCAAGGAGCAACGCCACAAAGCCCTACGCTACGGTATTATCGGCGCTTACGTATTTCGGGGGCTGTGTATTCTGTTCGCCTCGTTCCTTATTCAGTTCTGGTTTTTGAAGCCCCTGGGCGGGTTCTACCTGCTCTACCTGGCCTACGACCACTTCGCCAACAAGCAGAAAAGCTCCGATGAGGATGCCGTTGACAAACAGCAAAGCTGGCTCTACCGCAGCACGCTGGGCCTGTTAGGCCCTTTCTGGGCCACCATTGCCCTCATTGAGCTCATGGACCTGGCTTTCTCCATTGACAACGTGTTTGCCGTGGTAGCCTTCACCGACAACCTGATCCTGATTTGTGCCGGCGTATTCATCGGTATTCTGGCCATGCGGCTAGTAGCACAGGGGTTTGTGCTGCTCATGGCCAAGTACCCCTTCCTGGAAACTGCCGCTTTCCTGGTAATTGGGCTACTGGGGCTGAAGCTGCTGCTCTCCCTGTTTGAGCACTTCCTGCCTGATCATCCGTTTACCACCTTCCTCAGCAGTGAGGCCGCCGATGTGGGCCTAACGGTGCTGACGGTTGCCATCTTCGCCGTGCCGCTGCTTACCTCCTGGCTATTCGGGGTACCCTATCACCAGCGCAGCCGCTAGTCCACCATTGTGCAAAAAAGAAGCCCCTACCGCTGGTAGGGGCTTCGTGCTTTAACGACTTACAATTTCTTCCATCCGCAGTCGGTTCTGGATGGCGTCGGTGGCGGCCTCCAGAATGTCGAAGGCGTTAGTAGCCATGGTGTTTTCCTGATCGAGGGTAGGATTGATTTCCACCATCTCGAAGCACACCACGCGGTCATTATCCAGCAGGGCGCGGCAGAGGCTGATGGCCTCTTCTACGTTCAGGCCATCTACTACGGGTGTGCCGGTGCCTTTGCTGAAGCGCGAGTCCAGGGAATCGACGTCGAAGGAGATGTACACCATGTCGCAGAAGCGCAGCCGCTCGTAAATTTCGCGGGCCACTTGGCGGGTGCCTTTCGCCTTTACTTCGTCGAGCTTGTAGTTCTTGATGCCCAGACGGTCGATAATCTCGTCTTCTTCCTGCTCCGTGTCGCGCACCACCACATATACCAGGTGCTCGCCAGTGACTTTGGGGCCGGGCTCGCCCAAGTTTTTCAGCTTGCGCCAGAAAAACTCGGTTTCAGGCTCCACATAATTGCGCTGGCACTGCAGGTTATCATCGCCCAGGGAAATGGCAATGGGCATGCCGTGCATGTTGCCCGAGGGTGTGGTATACGGCGAGTGAATATCGGCGTGGGCATCTATCCAGACTACGCCGAGCGTCTTGTGCGGATAAGTGGCCTTGATGCCCGCAATAGTTGCGGAGGCGTTGCTATGGTCGCCGGCCAATACCAGGGGGAACTCCCCAAAGCGTAAGGTCTGTTCTACGGCGCTGGCAATACCTTTCTGCACCGTGTAAATAGAATCTATGTGCTTTGCCTTCGGGAAATGGTTTTTCTCGAAGAGCACGTGGTTCAGGTCAGGCACATGTACTGAGTTGAACCGTCGGAAGTAATCGGACCCTTTGTTGAGGCAGGCCACTTTGAGGGCATCTACGCCCAGACTGGCACCACGGGTTCCGGCTCCAAGCTCGGAGCGTACTTCCACAAGCTTAATGCGTCGCATATTACATTGGCAGAAAAGAGGTTAAGGTGGTTTTAATGCTTGCCGATTGAGTGGCCTAGCACCACTCAGGCTTGACGCGCCCGGACCTTCCGGCGCAACCAACGAACAAAGCACAACCAAAACCCCCGCGAGGGGGTATCTTTGCGGGTCCTAAGTTCGCAAAAAGGCCGCAGACAGTCCAGTTTCTTACATTCTTTCCGTTGCGCATGTTGAACAACGTAGGCCAGTAAACTGATTTACTGCGTACTGACTTCCTATGTGCCTCTGACAACTTCCCTGAATGGATACTTATCACGACCTGATTTCCCAAACCTTCGATTTTCCTACCCAAGAGTTTCAGGTAGAACAGAACGAACTCCGCTTCCACGACATCGACCTGATGGCCCTTGTGGAGAAACACGGCACGCCGCTGCGCCTCACCTACCTGCCCAAAATCAGCAGCCAGATTCAGCGGGCCAAGGAGTGGTTTCGGGTGGGCATTGAGAAAATTGGCTACCAGGGCAAATACTCCTACGCCTACTGCACCAAGGCCTCGCACTTCAGCTTTGTGGTGGAAGAAGCCCTGAAAAACAATGTGCACATCGAAACCTCTTCGTGGTTTGATATGAGCATTATCCGGGCCATGCACGCCAAAGGCAAGGTGAGCAAGGATACGTTCATCATCTGCAACGGCTTCAAACCCGAGGAATACAAATACGAAATCACGCGCCTCATCAACGATGGGTTCGTGAACTGCATGCCTATTCTGGACTCGCCCAATGAAGTGGAGTACTACCACGACAACGTGCGCGAGAAGTGCAACGTGGGCATGCGCCTGGCTTCCGATGAAGAGCCTCGCTTCCAGTTCTACACTTCCCGCCTGGGCATCCGCTACGCCGACGCTATTCCGCTCTATGAGCAGAAGATCAAGAATGATCCACGCTTCGAGCTCACGATGCTGCACTACTTTATCAACACCGGTATTAAGGATACGTCCTACTACTGGTCGGAGCTGAGCCGCTTTGTGCACCAGTACTGCGCCCTGCGTAAGGTATGCCCCACCCTGAAGACCATCGACATCGGGGGTGGCCTACCCATCCAGACCAGCATTCAGAAGGAGTACGACTACCAGTACATGGTGGAGGAAGTGCTGCGCACCATCCAGCGCATCTGCCAGGAGGAGGGCGTGCCGGAGCCAGACATCTTCACCGAGTTTGGCATTTTCACGGTGGGTGAGTCGGGTGCTACCATCTACTCGATTCTGGATGAGAAGCTCCAGAACGATAAGGAGCTGTGGTACATGATTGATGGTTCGTTCATCACAAACCTGCCGGATACCTGGGCCCTGAACCAGCGCTTCATCATGCTGGCCCTGAACGGCTGGAACAAGCAATACAAGAAAATCCAGCTGGGCGGCCTCACCTGCGACTCCCAGGACTACTACAACGCCGAGAAGCACATTTACCAGGTATTCTTGCCCGAGCGCAAGCCCGCCAAGGATGATAAGCCGCTGTACGTGGGCTTCTTCCACACCGGCGCCTATCAGGAAAGCCTCTCGGGCTACGGCGGCATCAAGCACTGCCTGATTCCGGCGCCTAAAATGGTCATCCTGGACCGCGACGAAAACGGCAACCTCACCGACCGGGTATTTGCCGAAGAGCAAAGTAGCGAGTCGATGATGCGTATTCTCGGGTACAGCAACTAAAATTTTGGCTGGTAGCTAAGCCCCGTATGTTGCCAATTAAGCGGTGCATACGGGGCTTTTGCTGTCCCTAGGCCACCTATAGCAAAAACAGTACAAAACCAACTTGGACGCACCCCGTCGTTGGGCTACCTTTACCCTCCGGAAACCGGTTGTCCTTATACTTTACACTCTCATGAAGAAAGTTTTACTCCTAGTTTGCCTGGCTACGCTTAGCCTTGGTGCTTGTAACCGAAAGTCGCAGTGCCCCGCTTACACGAGCACTAAAGAGGCATCTCGCCTCTCTTTCCCCGTTACGGCCAGCACCGAAGCCCCCGCTCAGCGCCAATAAGTATTGCACATTTCATGGTGCATGTAGCCCCTCTTGCAGCAGCGAGAGGGGCTTTTTTTATTTCAGAAAGAAACTCGCTGTGTATGCAATTAATTGTACCGCCTGACCGTTCTACCGCAGAACCCTTTCTTTTTGAAGAGGATTGGCCCGGTGATGCCCTCTTACTAATTGCATTTAAACATGAAAAAACTGCTTCTACTCGCAGTCGTTGGCGGTGTTACACTTGGCTCGTGCCGCACAAAGTGCCCCGCTTACTCTAGCACCAAACCTGCTACGCAAACCGCCACCGCCGTTATGGCTAGCAACGCTACGGCTTCAGAGCGTCAGTAATCTACATCAACAAGCCAGTGCGCCCGCCTCAGTTTCCGGACCGAGGCGGGCGCTGCCGTTTTCAACACTGTGTAGGAGCACTAAACAGTTACACTTAATTTAGAACTGTACCGAGAATTAGCTCCGTAGCCGCAGCTAAGTCAGCCACGTGCGGTTGGTATACTACCGTCTCGGAGTGGCCTACGAGAATACCGCGCACACCGGCTCTGGCTCCGGCCTCCATGTCGCGGTACCGGTCGCCCACCATCCAGCACTGCGCGGGGTCGAGGTGGAATCGAGCTATGGCTTTTTCCAGCATCAATGAGCCGGGTTTCCTTGACAATGACTCAGACACGCTGGGGTGTGAGGGTGCAAAGTACAGCGCATCTAGTAGGCTACCGCAGGCACGTTGCAGCTTTTCATGGCAGGCCTGCACTTCTGCTGCTGTATAAAGACCTTTAGCTATACCTGCTTGGTTGGTGACTACAATGAGGACATAACCAGCTTGCTTCAGGCGGGCCAGGCTCTCAGGCACGCCGGGCAACACTACAAACTTCTCGGGCTCCCACACATAGGTCCCAATTTCTTCGTTCAATACACCGTCTCGGTCCAGGAACACAGCTTTGCCACGCGATGCGGTGGCTCCATCAGTAAGTTTCATTGCCCCAAAGCTACAAGGTTGGGCATTGAGGGAGCGTGTGAAGCACGAGTCGCCTGTAGCAGGCCCGCTTATCTGGCCTAGGCCACCCGCGCGCTGGCATTACTGCCGTACCTTTGCGCCCAGCACTTTCGCATTCTCTGCACTCCTGTACTCATGACCATAGCCATCATCGGTGGGGGCATCTCGGGCCTCACGTTGGCCTGGCACCTGCAAAAAGCCGGCGCCTATTATGACTTATTCGAAGCAGCGCCTAGGCCAGGGGGTACAGTGCGCAGCGAGCAGCACGGCGACTATCTGTTAGAAACTGGCCCCAACTCACTGCAGCTAAGCCCCGAGCTAGAGGAATTGCTACAGGCGCTAGGCCTCTTAGATCAGATTCAGGATGCGGCGGCCGTGAGCCAGAACCGCTACGTGCTGCGCGGGGGCCAATACCGGCAGTTGCCTGCTTCGCCGCCTAAGCTGCTTACGGGTAAGTTTTTCAGTCTGAAGGCCAAGTGGAACCTAGTGCAGGAACTACGGCGCCCGACTCTGCCTCCCGACCCTACCGAAACCCTGGCGAGCTTCTTCCGCCGCCGCTTTGGCTCGGAGGTGGTGGACTATGCACTCAACCCGTTCATTTCGGGCATTTACGCCGGCGACCCGGAGAAGCTGCTGCTGCACAAAACCTTCCCGCAGCTCGCGGCCCTAGAGCAGGAACATGGCTCCGTGATTCGGGGGCTGATGAAAAACAAGAATGGTACCGGGCGGCGACGCATTTTCACGCTCAAGAACGGCATTCAAACCCTTACTGATAAGCTGGCCAGCCGCTTAGGACGCGCCCACTTTGGTCAGGCTGTTACCTCCCTGCTCCGCCACGCCGATGATGGCCGCTGGGAACTGGAAACCACGGCCGGCCCCGCCCCCCGCCTCTACGACCACGTAGTGCTGGCCTTACCCGCCTACACCGCCGCTGATCTGCTACGTCCCGAGTTTCCGGAGGCGGCAGAGGCGCTAGGCCAGGTGTACTATCCACCCATGACGGCCATTTACTCCGCTTACCACCGGGCCGCCGTGCAGCACCCCCTCGATGGGTTCGGAGCCCTGCACCCCAAGGCCGAGCAGCCCTACGCCGCCGGCAGCGTCTGGACGAGCTCTATCTTCCCCAACCGCGTGCCGGCAGGCCAAGTGCTATTTACCACCTTTGTGGGCGGCAGCCAGTACGAAGCGCAGGCCCGCGAGCCAGAGGCCGCCCAGAAAGCAGCTGTGCACGAGGAACTGAGCCGGTATTATGGCATCTCGGAAGAGCCCGTGTGGCAGTACCGTTACTTTTGGGAGCGGGCCATTCCGCAGTTTGATGCCCGAATTGTTCCGGCCCACGCCGCCATGGATGCGCTGGCTCCGCTAGGCCTGCATGCTACTGCCAACTGGCGGGCCGGCGTAGGTGTGCCCGATTGTGTACGTCACGCCAAAGCATTGTCCCAACAGCTTTTTCCGCCCCTGCGCTAGCAAGCCCACCGTCCCATGCGACGCCAATAATCACACGATTTTACTGGCCTAGATGAACATAAAGACAGGCTGCTGTGGTTATATCAACAAGAAATAATATTTTCCCTCGTGCAATTCTTAGCGCCTACGGGTCGTCTTTCATGCCACCTGCGGCAGCTCAGAATTGTCTAACGGGTTCTGCGTCAGTACCCACCTGAATCTGCCACTTTCGCACGCTGATCTTCCCCTCCCACCTGGCTACTAACAAGTCGGCCAAGCCGCTTACCTTTGACTAATGAATGACGGGCTTGTCCTCATCCCTACCTATAATGAGCGCGAGAATGCGGAGCTAATTATCCGCAAGGTTTTCTCGCTGCCCAAAGCCTTCGATATTCTCATTATTGATGATGGCTCTCCCGATGGCACCGCCGCCATTGTGCGGAGTCTGCTGCCCGAGTTTGAGGGCCGCCTGTTTTTAGAAGAACGCAAAGGCAAGCTAGGCCTCGGTACCGCGTACATTCACGGCTTCCGCTGGGCGCTTGCCCATGGCTACGAGTACGTGTTTGAGATGGATGCCGACTTCTCGCACAACCCCGACGACTTGGTTCGGTTATATGATGCTTGCGCGTACCAGGGCTACGACCTGTCCATTGGCTCGCGTTACATTCAGGGGGTAAATGTGGTCAACTGGCCCATGGATCGAGTGCTGATGTCGTGGTTTGCCTCGGCCTACGTACGCTTTATTACGGGCATGCCTATCATGGACGCCACGGCCGGTTTTAAATGCTACACGGCCCGTGTGCTGCGCACTATTCCCCTCGACCGCATCCACTTTGTAGGGTATGCGTTCCAGATTGAGATGAAGTGGCTGGCCTACAAATTGGGCTTCCGCATCAAAGAGGTACCAATCATTTTCACCGATCGTACCCGGGGAGCCTCCAAAATGAGCAAGGGCATTGTGAAAGAAGCTTTCCTAGGCGTTATCCGTATGAAGGTTAGCAGCTGGTTTCGGTCTTTTAACCGAAATGAGGATACCTTGGCTTCGGCTCCCGCCTCTACCGTGGTATCCGCAACCCCGGCTCCCGAAACCCGGTAAGCAGGTATAGGGTGCGGCGGCGCTTAAAAGTAACGCCCAGCATGTACCTTACGCCTGCACATGGATAACTCACCTCTGTTCTGGCTTGCCTTCAACGTCTTCGTACTGGCGTTGCTATTGCTTGATTTACTGGTCTTCAATCGGAAAGCCCACGTAGTGCGCATGCGGGAAGCGCTGGGTTGGAGCGCGTTCTGGATAGCCCTCTCCCTTTCCTTTAACTACTTGGTATATCGCTGGCTTGGCAAGCAGGCGGCCATGGAGTTCCTTACGGGCTACCTGATTGAGAAGTCGCTGAGCGTCGACAACCTCTTTGTTTTCCTGCTCATCTTCACCTATTTCAAAGTCCCGCAGCAGTACCAGCACAAGATCCTGTTTTGGGGTATCATTGGAGCCCTAATTCTGCGAGCTGCTTTTATCCTGATTGGGGCAGCCCTGCTGGCTAAGTTTCAGTTCTTGCTGTATGTGCTGGGCGCCTTTTTGGTATATACGGGCGTGAAAATGGCTACTAGTGCCGGGGAGCCCGAAATAGACCCCGACAGCAACCCCGTAGTCAAGTTTCTGAGCCGCCACCTGCCCATCACCAGTCGCCTGCACGAAGGCAAGTTCTTTGTGCGCAAAGACGGGCTGCGGTTTGCAACTCCCCTGTTTGTGGTACTGATAATGGTGGAAACTACCGACGTAGTATTTGCCGCCGATTCTATCCCCGCCATCCTGGCAGTTTCGCGCGATACGTTCATTGTATACACCAGCAATGTATTTGCTCTGTTAGGCCTACGGGCTCTGTACTTTGCGCTAGAAGGCTTGATGCGCCTGTTCCACTATCTGCACTACGGCCTCTCTCTGATTCTGATTTTTATTGGGGGCAAGCTGCTATTTCAGGAGATTTACCACATTCCCATGGGCATTTCGCTGGGTGTGGTAGGCTTCATTTTGTCGATGTCTATCATCTTATCGTTGCTCCTACCTAAGAAGGACGTAAACCCCGCTTCTACTACGGCTGGACCGCCAGAGTAATGGCTTTATCAGAGCTTCCTAGCTACAAGCAAAAGGGCCCGTTGCAGATTGCAACGGGCCCTTTTGCTTAAGGAGTTGGTTTGGTGGGCGGAGCAGGCGGAGTAGCTTCCTGATTAACACCGGCGTCGGAAGCGGGTTGGCCACCTAGCAGGTCGATTAGGTTGAGCGGCTCATACTGCGACGAGTCGGCGGCCACGGTGGTGCGGGCCGTATCAGGGCGCGGCACGAAGCCCATGGCCCGGAGGCCGCGGCCCCGGAAGTTCACGTAGGTGTCCAGGTTTTGGTACTCGCCCTGCGAGATATAGCCCTTGCGCGCCATTAGCTGTGCAATAAGGCGGTGGAAATACCGCGCACTGCTGCGCATATCGCCGTATTGGTTGAAGTTGTTGCGGAAGTACTTCGGCCGCGGAATAATGCTGGCCAGGTACAAGCTCTCCGACAAGCTCAGGTTAGCGGGCTGCTTATCAAAGTAGAATTCGGCGGCCTCGTGCACTCCGTAAATCTTTGGCCCCCACTCAATAATGTTCAGGTACACTTCCAGCATGCGCTCTTTGGAAGCTAAGCGCGTGTTCTCGATAATCCAGACGATGAGCGCCTCCTCTACCTTCCGCACAATCGTCTTCTTGCGGGTCAGGAATACGTTTTTCACCAGCTGCATCGAGATAGTGCTGCCGCCCCGGGCAAACCTCCGCTCCTTGATATTCTGGATAGCTGACTTCACAAAGGCCTTTTCCATAAACCCCCGGTGAGTCATGAAGCGCGGGTCCTCAGCGGTCATGATGGCCGCTTTCAGATAGTCAGACACCTGGTTATAAGGCGTAAACTCCGGGTTATTGGGTCCTACCAGAAAGGTTTTTACGGAGTCGCCCTTGTCGTTGTACGCGGTGTATGGGAACTGCTCGTTGAGTTTGTTTAGGTTCTCGCGGCCGAAGCGCGTCACCCGAAACTTAGTGGCCTGCAACCCCGAGTTAAATTTGAGGCTGTCGAGCTTGTTCATATCCAAGTCGGCGGAGAGGCGATACTTGAGCGTACCTTCTGCCTGCGTGCCCTCCAGCGTTTCGAACATGCCTTCTGGCAGGGAGGCAAAAAAATCGTTAGCCGCCGTCTCGCCCGACTCTACGTTCAGCTTTACTTGTAGGCCTGCCAGCAGCTGGTTACGTTTGGTGAGGCCATTAATTTCCTTGCCAATTACCCGCTGTGGTACCGGCAGCCGCCGCACCGATAGCACGGGGAAGAACTCCATCTTATTCAGCAGCACCCGCGTGCCTTTCTCCAGCGCAAATGAAGCCTGGCCTAGCCGCGTCACAAAGTCGATGCCGCCGCGCGGGAACCGTACGTCGCTGTCAGAGAGCTTGGGATGATTTACAATAAAGTTGGTAGCCGAGGCCGTGCCTTTCACCGTCAGCTCATCATCCGTCAGGTTTTTATCCGTCAGGCTCACCCGAATGGTATCGAACTGTACCCGGGCGCCGTAGCGGCGCTGCACGTAGGGCAATACCACGGGGCGCTTATTCAGTGCAAAAATGCGGGCATCTACCTGGTAGTCTCCGGCGTCAATTCGCCCTTGCACCCCCACATGGTTCACTACTGAGTCGACTACCGCCGTAAGTTGGCCTGTGATGTCGCCATCCTCGATAGACAGCTGGGGCATGGTGAGCGTGGCCTGGTGCCGCGGGCTGCGGTAGGTTACCAAGAAGTTGCGAAAGGCGGCTTCGCCCGGCACATTGTCGAAGGCGGCTTCCAGCACTTGGTTTACCAGCAGGCCATAATTGGTGCCTTTGGTAGTATCGCGGGGCACTACGGGTTGACCTTTCCGCTTCTTATACAGGAAGGAGTAGTTGTCGGTGGTGGCCGTTTTGTGCGCCGTTAGGCGGGCATTGTCAATCTCCAGGTTGCTGAACACTGGCCTACCGGCAAACAGGCTCCGCACACTAAGTGAAGCGCTTACCGTCTGGGCCCGCAGGAGCGTATCGGTGGGCTGTGCAATGGGCACCAAATTCATACCCTCGAGTTGCACGGTATTCAGGTCGGAGAAGTGCGCGGGCCCGAGCGTCAGGACAACCGGAAACTTACGCTCAACTTTTGCTTTTACTTGCTGCAGTGCATAGTTGAGCAGTTGCTGGCGCTTAAGCAGGAAAATACCGAGGCCAATGGCAAGCAGCACTACCAGAATGCCAAGGCCAATGCCGATGTTACGTTTAGTAGCTGGAGTCACGCGAACAGTCAGGGAGAAGAAGAAGCTGCGGCCGGGTTGTACCAGATTCGTGCCGAACCCACCGCCACTTGGAATACAAAGGTAACGAAAAAGCCCCGCGCCGGTTCTGGCCCTACGGCCGACCTTTCGCTACCTTTGGCCCGCTCGTCCAACTTCCTTCTTCGCATGTCTTCAGCTGCCGAATACGCCGTTCTTTCGCCCCTCACCGCCGTATCGCCCCTCGATGGTCGCTACCGCCGCCAAACCACGCCGCTGGCCCCGTACTTTTCAGAGCTGGCCCTGATTCGCTACCGCGTGCTGGTGGAAGTGGAATATTTCATTTCCCTGTGCGAGCTGCCGCTGCCGCAGTTGAGCAGCGTTGATGCCGGGCTGTTCCCGGCCCTGCGCAGCCTTTACACCGAGTTTTCAGTAGCCGACGCGGAAGCGGTAAAAGCCCACGAACGGGTCACGAACCACGATGTGAAGGCCGTCGAGTATTTCCTGCGCGACAAGTTCACGGCCCTAGGCCTAGGCCAGTACCTGGAGTTTATCCACTTCGGTCTCACCTCCCAAGACATCAACAACACGGCTATTCCGCTGAGCCTCCAGCATGCGCTGATTCATACGCTGCTGCCCGCTTATGCTGGAGTGCGCAACCAGCTGGCCACTCGCGCCAACGAATGGGCGGCCGTGCCTATGCTGGCGCGCACCCACGGGCAGCCAGCCTCCCCTACCCGCCTAGGCAAAGAAGTGCAGGTGTTTGTGGCTCGCCTCGATGCCCAGGTAGAGTTGCTAGGCCAGGTGCCCTTCGGCGCCAAGTTCGGCGGAGCCACCGGTAACTTCAACGCCCACCACGTGGCCTACCCCGGCACCGACTGGCACCAGTTTGCCCAGCAGTTCGTGGAAGGCCGCCTAGGCCTCAAGCGCAGCTACCCTACCACTCAAATTGAGCACTACGACCATCTGGCGGCGCTGTGCGACGGCCTGAAGCGTCTCAATACCATCCTGATTGATTTGGCCCGCGACGTGTGGCAATACATTGCCATGGGCTACTTCCGTCAGACTATTAAGGCGGGGGAAGTTGGGTCATCGGCTATGCCACACAAGGTAAACCCCATTGATTTTGAAAACGCCGAGGGCAACTTGGGCATCGCCAATGCCGTGCTCGAACACCTAGCCGCCAAGCTCCCCATCTCGCGCCTGCAGCGCGACCTCACCGATTCTACCGTACTGCGCAACCTGGGCGTGCCGCTAGGCCACACGCTCATTGCCCTCACCTCGCTGCAGCGCGGCCTCGACAAGCTGGCCCTCGACGAAGAAGTGCTACGCCGCGACTTAGAAGCCAACTGGCCCGTAGTAGCCGAGGCCATTCAGACCATTCTGCGCCGCGAAAACTATCCCGATCCGTATAACGCGCTCAAGGCCCTTACCCGCACCCACGGCCCCGTGACGCAGGCAACTATCAGTGAGTTTATCGACACGCTAGAAGTCAGCGACGAGGTGAAAGGCGAGTTGCGGGCTATTTCGCCAACCAGCTACGTAGGCCTGTAGCCTACATTTGTTGTCCGCAGCTCACGTGCTAGGTCAGCGAGGCTGCGGATTACAGGGTGCGCTGCACCCCTCTCTTCTCTTTCCAGTCCAGAATTCCGCTCATGCCCGAACTTAACGGCATCACTGTTCACCCTGACTGCCGCCATTTCCGTGGCGATATTCCTTGCCGCCCCAACAAGGAACACGGCTACCAGTGCGCCAACTGCCCGGTATACGCCCCTATTGAGCACCGCATCCTGATTATCAAGCTCGGGGCCATCGGCGACGTTATCCGGACTACTCCGCTGCTGCGCCGGCTCCGGCAGGAGTTTCCGGCGGCCAAAATCACCTGGCTCACCCTCACGCCCGCCATCCTGCCCGCCAGCGAAATCGACGAGGTGCTGAAGCTGGATCTACCCGCCGTGCTACACCTGCAGTACCGCGAGTTTGACTTACTGTTCAACCTCGATAAGGACAAAGAAGCCTGCGCCCTGCACGATTCCATTCGGGCCCGCCAGAAGTTTGGGTACCGTTTGCACCCCGAGTACGGCGTGGCCTGGCCGAGCAATGCCCTCGCCGACCATAAGTTTCTAACTGGCGTCTTTGACGAGCTCAGTCTGCAAAACCAGAAACCCTACGTGCAGGAGATTTTCGAGCTGTGCGGCTTTGAGTTTCGGGGCGAGGAATACGTCTTCGATACGCACCAAGACAAGGGGTACGACTGGTCGGGGCTGCCTGCTAGTGGCCTACGCATTGGCCTGAACACCGGCTGCGGCGACCGGTGGACCACCCGCCTGTGGTCGGACGAGAAGTGGATTGCCCTGATTCAGCAACTGCAACAGGCCGGGTATGCGCCCGTGCTGCTGGGTGGCCTAGCCGAGGACGAGCGCAACCAACGCCTGCACACCGCTACCGGTGCGGCTTATTTGGGCACGTTCCCGCTGGAGCAGTTCATCAACCTGATGTACCAGATGGATGGTATCGTGACGCAGGTGACCATGGCCATGCACATCAGCATTGCCTTACGCAAGCCCACCATCCTGATGAACAACATCTTCAACCCCTTCGAATTCGACCTATACGGCCGCGGCCAGTTGGTGCAGCCCGACCGGCAGTGCGTCTGCTTCTACCGTGGTACTTGTAAACTAGGCACCAGCTGCATGGAAGACCTCCCCGCAGAGAAAGTATTTGCCGCAGTGCAAGCCAGCGTACCGCGCTAGGCCAGTGTAACTCTTCTATAAAAAAAGCCCTGCTGTGCGCACAGCAGGGCTTTTTCGTTTACATATGGCTGCTAGGCCTAATGGCTCGCTACTTCTTTCAGGGCTTTTACCATTTCCTCCCACGAGAACTCCTTCTTCTTGGCCCAGACGCCAGCCGTAAATTCAGCTTCGCGTTGGTGCTCGTAGAAGTCGACCAAGGCATCGGCAATAGCTTTGGGTTTCGGAGGTACCACATAGCCCACTTCCCCATCCGGAATCAGTTCCGCTAGGCCACCCACATCGGTGACTAGCATGGGTCGCTCAAAGTGATAGGCAATCTGCGAAACGCCGCTTTGGGTAGCATTCTTGTACGGCTGCACGATAAGGTCAGCGGCGCAGAAATAATCAGCTACCTTCTCATTCGGGATAAAATCAGTGGCGCGCACCAGCCGCTCTTCTAAGGCATACTTGGCTATCAGAGCTTCGTAGGGGGCAGCATCTTCATAATACTCTCCCGCTACAATCAGCTTCACGGGTAGTTGTGCTAAACGCTCATCGGCAAAGGCTTCTAGTAGGATGTCCAATCCTTTATAGGCCCTGATAAACCCAAAGAACAACAAATAGCCAAAGGTAGGATCTAGGCCTAGCGCTTGAAGTGCCGCCGACTTTGGCTTCAATGGGCCAAAATTGTCGTAGAGTGGGTGCGGCTTGTATTGCGCTGGTTGCTTAAAGCGCAGACGACGCAGATCGGCCAGCACCGACCGGCTCATCGTCACGAAGCCATGACAAGCCGACAGGAAGTATTTGGTCAGGGGCCGGTCGCCGGGGCGTTTTTCGTGCGGAATTACGTTGTCGGTGATGGCTACCACGCGGGTATGGCGGTTCCGACGCACCAAGCGCGCTACGGTTCCTAGCGCGGGGCCCATAAATGGCAGCCAGAACCGGAAAATCACCAAATCAGGCCGCTGCTTGCGGAGCTTGTTGCCCACGGCGTACCAGCTCAGCGGATTAACGGAGTTCAGGCTTACCTCTATGTCCAGGTCCGTTGGGCCGGGCTCCGTGCTGAACTGCGTTTGACCCGGAAATAGGAAGTTGGGGTACTGCAGCGAGAAGGTAACCAACCGCACCTCGTCGCCCGCGTCGCGGAAAGCCCGCGCCAGCCGTTCATTATAAGTTGCTAGGCCACCTCGCAGAGGATAAGCGGGTCCGATAATGACGACTTTCATAGTCTTGCGTTTCTACTCTCCGGTCCGAGGTGCGTATTCGTAGGGCTTCTAGCAGGCCTAGGACTTTCGCGCCCACTGCCCAGTGTACGTTCAACGGAGGTTTAACCTTTCTTTTACCAAGTAGTCGTTGCGGTTGGAACCGTTCAGCTGCACCATTTCAGCCAAGAAACCCGCCAGAAATAGCTGGACCCCGATAACTACGGCCACCAGCGCCAAGAAAAACAGAGGCTGGGCCGTTACGTCGCGGGCGTGCAGGTTATGACTAGCCAGCCACACCTTTTCTCCCACCAACCACAGCGTAATCAGCATCCCTAACAGAAACGAAAGAGTACCTAAAGCCCCGAAGAAGTGCATGGGCCGGCGCCGGAACCGACTCACGAACGTAATGCTCATCAAGTCTAGGAAGCCATACACGAAGCGCTCCAGCCCAAACTTGGTAGTGCCATACTTGCGCTCTTGGTGCTGCACCACTTTCTCCCCAATCTTGCGGAAGCCCGCCCATTTGGCGATAACTGGGATATAGCGGTGCATTTCTCCGTACACTTCCACACTTTTCACCACGCGGCTGTCGTAGGCCTTCAGGCCGCAGTTGAAATCGTGGAGGTTAATGCCCGATATCCAACGCGTGACGCCGTTGAACAGCTTAGTCGGAATGGTTTTGCTAAGTGGGTCGAAGCGTTTTTTCTTCCACCCGCTCACCAAGTCTAGGCCGTCTTGGGTAATCATCCGGTACAATTCCGGCAACTCTTCGGGCGAGTCCTGCAAGTCGGCATCCATGGTGCATACCACGCGGCCAGTAGTCTCCTTAAAGCCCACGTTGAGCGCCGCCGACTTGCCGTAGTTGCGGTTGAAGCGGATACCGCGCAGGTGCGTGTCTTCTTGCGCCAACTCCTGAATTACCTCCCAGGAGTCATCTGTAGAGCCATCATCAATTAATAGTACTTCATACGTCAGCCCATGCTGAGTCAGCACGCGGTGAATCCAACGGGTTAACTCAGGCAGTGACTCAGCCTCATTGAGCAGTGGAATTACAATTGACAGCTCAACGGGAAAATGTTGCGACAGACGCTTACTCAAACTCGGGACGGGTGTGTTTAGTGATGGCAGAGATGATAAGTGAGATGACAAACCCCGACAACACACTTATCAAAATGCCAAACACAATGGTGATAGGACCGGAACTGAATTTTTGCGCCATTGCCATTGCTTGGTCAATCTGGGCATCATCTATACCCTTTTCTTCCAAGCGCGACCGGGTAAGTTCCATTACTCGCCCCATGTATTCTGGGTCGATGAAGTTTATATAGATATAAGAGAAAACACTACTAAGCAACCCTCCTACCGCAGAAAGAACAGTACCTATTCCTAACCCTTGCCCATAAGTCATAAAACCTCCATTATGCTGCTTGAAGTACTTATGCGCCAGAATGATGCCTCCAATTCCCACTAAAGCTCCCAACCACCGAACAGGAGTTTCTGGGTCGCTGATGAACGCCAGCTGCAAGAAGGAAATTATAGTGGTAATCAGTCCAACAACCAAGCCATAGCGGATGCCAACTGAAGAAGGACTTACTGTGGTAGTAGTGTTTTCCATGGGATAATGCTTTCTAGGGTGAATAGTCGCTAGAAAGGTATACTATTTCCGCAAAAACACGCCGCCCGGAATACTCAATACAATACCTAACAGTAGTTTCTTGACAAATTCATCTTGCGCAAGCCCTTGAGGAGTGGTAGCCAAGTTGCGAAGTGTAGCCTCAAACTGCTGGCGCCCATTGGCTTCTTTCAGGTACAACTCCTTGGTGGCTATTAGGAGTTGCCGGGCTTCGGTCAGGTGCTGCGCAATAAGCTCTGGTCCTGCCATCCGCGCAAACAAATATAGACCTGCTGCTGCTATGCCTGCGGCAATCAGACTAGTAGCTAGTCCTACTCCTATTGAGCGCCCTAGGCCAGGCCCGTTGATATAATACCGCCGTAACAGAATCTGGCTGATGACTGCTGCAATTGGCGGAAAGAAACTTGATAACGTCCGTTTAGGTCCGTAAGGGTTGCTACCCGTGAAGTACAGAAACAAGACCCAGGCGAGACAAAGTGCACCCGTCAGTACGCCGCATAACAGGGCCGTTCGCAGTACGGGGCTAGGAGTTGATTTTACAGGTTCCAAACGCAGAAAACTAGTGACGCGGCAAGATACGAGTACTTTGACCAACCTACGCCGCCTGCGACACTTGTGCAGCGGATGCTACCTGCCGGCGGCCGCCCAACCGTAACAATACACCTTCGGCTAACAAGCAAATCAAGGCGCCTAGCAAGCAGTAGCGCCATAAGGGTATCCCCACCCGAGTGGCTTTATACTGGGCTGCTACCGTTTGGCCCGCTCCCGTATCATACACGTGTACGTTTGGGTGGGTCGTGCCAATAAGCTGCTTCAGCTCGGTTGCAGTATAACTCGCAAGGTTTGATTCCTGCTTATCAATATTAAATGCTAATGTGCTTACAGGCGTACCGCTTTTTACCAATGTGTAGAAACCTGGAGCTTGCAGACCCGGAGGCACATCTAAGACCAGACGGCCCCCTTGTATCCGCTGCGTAGGAATGTAAGAGGCGCTGTCTCGACGCAGTTGGAACACTTGTTCTTGCTGTCCCCTCGTAAGAATATCGTTTGATAAACTTACCGAGAAGGTTCGGTCGTTTAGGCGGTAGGCCAATTGCTGCTCTTGCTGATAGCTCTGCATTGCCAGCCTGTACATCACAGGCACAAACAGTGCATTCTGGGTAAAGTCAGAATAGCTTTGGCTAAATGGAGCCGAGAACAAGTACACAGTGCCCTTCCCGCTTGGAAAAGATGCTAAGAATCCCTCTCCATCACGCAAGCGCAGAATCTCGCTTCCAGAGCGCGCCCACCGTAGTACCGGCGCCACTTTAGGCATTCCGGCAGCCCGCGACTGGCCTACAAATACCTCTTTAAAGAAGGGGTTTTGTCGGCTTGGTTCAGCCACATCCCGCAAAGCCGGCGCTTTTCCAGCTGATTGATCTTCCCATTGAATTCCACCAATGCCAAGCTCTCTAAAGAAGCTCGTGTATGCCGCACGTGACGCAGCTGAAGCAGAGGGAACAATAACCACACTGGCGCCCTGCTGCACCGCTCGGCGAATACTTTCACGTAGGCCAATAGGTAGACTGCCTGCCTCCCGCAGCAGAATCAGATTTGCCTCTGCTATAGCCCGGTAGTCAGTTAATTGACTGTTGGCATGCTGGTAGGAAAACAATGGCTCATTCCCATAAAGCGAATATAAAGTAGCGTCGGCCCCTACTTCTACAATCCGAATCCGAGCCGAGGGCCTGAGCATGAAGTAGAAGGTATTGTCAAATACCACAGGAGAATCTTCGATTTCCACTCGGCATTGCTGAGCAATTTCTCCATCTAAGCGGATTCTTACAGCAGTAGTTACCGCCTCTTGCGCAGGCACACTGAGTTGAAGGGCTGCTGCTTGCTTCGTTCCAACGAATACTTTTACCGGACAGTTAGATACCGCTTTCTGTCCGCCATTTCTAAGCCGGACACGCAACACCGCATCCACATTGGCCCGAATGAAAGCATCATCCAACCACACACTGTCAATAAATACGTTTGCCGCCTCAGTACCAGCTAATGGCACCAGGTACGTTTGCCGACTAGTATCAAAGGAAGCGAGTGTTCTAGCTGAAAAGCTGCTTTTTTGAAAGTCAGAGAAAATGAACTGTGGGCCTGCTGAGACAGCGCTTGCTGAGTTTGATGTGAGCTTCAATTTATCAGCCTGTCCAGAAATCTGTAGCTGCTGAACTTCTGCCCGGTAAGCACTCGCCGTAATCGGCTTAGATTTCTCCGATAAGCTGAACTGCGTAATGGCAAAAAAAGCCAGTGGTAAATCATCGGCCTCCTTAATAGCATTCTCAAAAACTGGCTGGCCATTTGGACCCAATTGAGCCATGCTAGGGCTTTGGTCAATTAGTACTCCTATTGTTCCATTAGTATTTGAGCCTTGCTCTGCGGCCGGAATAAAAGGCTGCGCGAATAACAGCGTTAAACATACTATTAACCCAATCCGGCTTGCAAGCACAAGCAGATGCTTCAGTTTACGCTGACGAGCAGAAACCAACTTAACCTCGCGAATAAATTCCACATTGGTGAAGAGCACACGTTGTGGTCGGCGCAATTCAAACAAATGAATAGCAATCGGTATTGCAATTGCGAGCAATCCTAGCAGAAACGAAGGATATGTTACAGACATCTAGAGAAAGAAAGTACACCGTGAAGATAGACACAAACTCTGCCCATTAAACTCAAGTAAAGCTGTGCTAGTCTCTAATGATGACAACTCAATTGGTCTAAGGGTTCGGACTGCCCATAAACACACAAAGGCCTCGCATCAACAGGATGCGAGGCCTTCTCTATGATACCCTTCCGGCGGCGAGGGCATTGTCCCACCGGCCGGGGGCCTTGAAACGCCACTGAGCCGCTCCTCCCCCGGCGGCGCATCCTCGCGGACTAGGTCCGGGACGCAGCTCGCCCGCTAGGAAAAGCGGCTCAGCAGTTCAGTAAGGTTGGCGGCGACCTACTCTCCCGCCGGTGAAGGCAGTACCATGGGCGCTCCGGGGCTTAACGGCTCTGTTCGGAATGGGAAGAGGTGAACACCCGGGCTAAAGCCACCATTACTGGTGT
>NZ_SRLA01000004.1 GCF_004745825.1 Hymenobacter fodinae
GAAGCGGGCTGCAAAGATACTGCTTTGTTTTCTTCGTTTGCAACCCCGAAGACAAAAAACTTTTTCGCTTTCGGCGTTTCCCGCGCCCTAGGCCACTTTCTGGTCGGAAGCGGGGTGCAAAGGTAAGCAGCTTTTTCGAACTAGCAAGCGAGAAGCAAAAACTTTTTTTCTATCTCGGGTGCCTCGGCGCTTCCTCTTGAAGCGGGGTGCAAAGGTACGCAGAGCGTTTCTGCTTTTCCTAGTGCGCCGCGCAACTTTTTCTGCGCCCGGTTCGTAACCCGCCTCCGTTCGATTTGGGAGTGCAAAAGTCCGCCTTTCATTTCGCTTTTGCAAGCCTGCCCGAGAAAATTTTAAGCGCCGTAGAATGCGTCTAGCCCCCTCCTTCTCTCCGTAGGCTGTGGCATAACTACTTACGTAGGGAGGTTAGTTCACTGAGGAATGAAAAAACTTATCATTTCCCTCTGGTATCGTCAGCAAGTCGAGCTTCCACTTCCTTCTCCTGCTACTTTATCCCGTTATCTTGAAACCATTCGTCCAGCTTTGCGGGGTATGGGCGGATTCTTTTTGCTTCGTATTGCTGAATCTGCTGACCTAAGGCGGCGAGAAAGGGCAGGCCTACGGATTCGTATTCATACTTGCCATCATTGATAACCCCGTCTTTGTTGACATATAGTACTGCACTCAAGAGAAACTCCGTGTGCTGAGTAGAGTCGGCGAAGTAGGCTACATCGGCAAGATAGCCGTGCGACATCCCTACTATATTATATATATGTAGCCCTGACTGCGCTGTAGCTTTGGGGCTGCGTCCGTAATAGAGATACTTTTTATACGCATCAAAATAGCGTGCGGACTGATATAGGCTATACCCTGAGCCATGTGGAGTTTGGTACAAATAGTAGCGCAGAAAGGCGTAATCGAGGGGAGTTAGCTGAAAACGCTGGTTTGCGGGAGTTGCTTCTGGGAACAGAATAGCGCGAAGCATATCTGTTACATCTGCCAGAGGAAGGTAATTGGCCGTTGTGAAATCGTATGGCTGTTGGATGATGTGGCCTCCTGCTTGGTATGCTCTACCTTTTGTAATGTGGCCTAGTGGAGCAGATAGTGGTTGCCGGTTAACTACTGCTGGTTGCTGATAAACTACCTCTTTGGTTTGGGCACTGCGGAAACTAATGGGGTTGGTGTAGCGATTAGCGGCGGTATCGCAAGGGGCGAAACGCCGCACGATTCGCGCATTTGGATATCCAAGCTGCTTAAGCCGCTGATTAAGTGGACCCTGGCCTAGAAACTCGTAGAGCCGATTGTAGGCTTGGTTGTCGCTGACCAGCAGCATGCGCTTGATATAGTTGCCAACTGTGTTCACCTTGTCGGAGTCGGCTGATACTATATAAGGAGCGGCAGTTTGGCAGCTGTGGTCCGCCAGGGTGGCCATGGGAGTGCGCCGGTTGAGTCCCTGAACTTGAAGTTGGTTCAATTTCTCTAACGACAACGCGACCGTAGGTAGCTTAACCATACTGGCCGGATTGAAATACTGGCGAGCATCGAGCCGAAATTCATGCTGCACAAAGTGAGGCTGGCTTTGCGCATCACGGTTAATCTGGGTGTAGATAATTTGCAGTTCATACTCCTCGGCGCGCTGTACAACGGGCAGAAGGCGCGGGTCAGCACGCAGCAGACTATCGAGCAGGCGACTATTAGCAACCCGCACAGGAGCTTCTGGAAGTTGACTTGAGACGCTAATGGGCTGCTCACTGCGCGTGAGTGGCAGGCACAGCAGAAAGTAAAGCAGCCGTGTTGCGTAGGCCATACTGCAGTTGAATTCGCTTTGACTAATACTCAGAGAGGTTCTCTTCGTACGTTCCTCCCCTACTATAGCTGAAGATGTACCCATAAAAATAGCCACACCGAATGGTATGGCTATTCAAAAGACTGTTTGGCTACTGAATTATTCAGTTACTGGCTTTGTGCGCTGAGCTAGCAACAGGTTAGAGTCGGTTTGGCGCCAGTTGTAGCCAGTACCAAATGGAAGTGGCCTAGGCGGATGCGCAGAATCGGTGTAAGCCGCCGTGAGAGCTGGCTGATACTGCTTGGCGAATAAATTAATAGGACGCTTATACGTGCCGTAATAGGTGAACTTCCAGTTGGCAACGGGGAAATACTTCATCGCAATACCGGAATCATCTTGCAAAATGAAATTGCTGCGCTCTAATACCACGTTGCGCACTTTACTGAAGTAGCTTTTGTGCATGAGGTAAGTAGCTGACTTCACGTAAGTAGTCAATGGGCCTAGCGTGCGTACATATTTCAAGACCACTTCTTTAGTAACACCCAGCTTCCAGTCGCTGAGGTCGGCGGAGAAATAGACTACTGATTTTTCTAGGCCGTCCTTTGCCTTCAGCGTTAACTCAACGCCAGGCACAGTTTTCAAACCGGGTTTGCGAATAGTGGCAGTGTCCGCCTCCACCACCTGGCCATCAGCATTTAGCTGAATGTAGCGTACGGCGGTTACCTGATGGTCGGTGCGGGCCGCGAACAGCAGCAGCAGCGGAAGCACGCCATCGAGGGTTACTTCTTTTGCTGGCTTCACGCCCATTTGCTGTTTGCGTTTCGCAATCCAGGAGCTATCTGTTGTTTTACCGTTGAGGTCAACGGCCATATCGTTGGTGCGGAAGAAGCTGAAGTTGAGCACCGACCACAGAGAAGCTTTAAGTGCCGGAAACAGCTTCGGGTTTTGCAATGTGGTTTCCGACGGTAACGAGCCGACTGGTTCTAGCCCAATAAGAACGTAGCGGCTGCTACCAGGAAACATGGTAGTGGCATTGAGAAAGTCGGGGCCGCTGAAGGGGTAAAAAATAGTGGGGCTGGCTTTGCGCACGGAATCTAACTCTTGGGAAGCCCAGCGCTCAATTTTTACAGTACGGGTAGAGTCGTACTTAACCCAGCTTTTGTTGGCATCGGCGGAGAAAGCCTGCCAGGCGGGCTGTGCTGTTAGTGGCTGCAACTCACTTCCGGTGCTGACGGGCATCCCGGCCAAGAAAGAAGCCATGTCTTGCTCGGGGGTGACTTTTGGGGCCGGGGGCGTAACTGGTGCTGGTGGCCTAGCGGCAGAATCGGGAACTACAGCTGACTTAGCGGCGGCCTGTTCGACCTGCGTCTTAGGTTGATCGGAGCAAGCCGCTAGAGCAGCCAAGAAAACCGGCAATGCGAGCCGGACAGCGGGGAGGCGCATGAGTTGGAGGGAAAGTGCAGGGGCGAAAGTAAACAAACCTCCGTAGCTCCGCCATAGGCAGGCGGGCCCTACAACTTCTCACCACAGCGCCAGCAGTATTCAGCTTCGGGCTTATGATCGGTAGCCTGGCAGACGTGGCAAATAACCTGCTTATAGGTTGGTGAGGTACCTGATGGCGCAGCCATTTGGGCGGACACAATTCCGGTAGGAACGGCAATAATGGCGTACCCAAGTATCATAAGAATAGAAGCCAAGGTTCTGCCCAGCACGGTGACCGGAGAAATATCCCCGTAGCCCACGGTAGTCAGCGTTACGATGGCCCAGTATATACTTTGCGGGATGCTGGTGAAGCCGTTCTGCCCGCCCTCCACCACGTACATGAGCGTACCGATAATTATTACTAAGGTGAGCACGGCTGTCAGGAACACCATGATTTTGAAGCGGCTCGCTTTCAGGGCCCGCACAATGAACTCACCCTCGCCCACAAACTGGCCTAGCTTGAAAATACGGAATACCCGTAGCAGCCGTAGCGTTCGGATTACCAGTAAGTATTGGCTGCCGGCCAGCGCCAAACTAATTAGGGTAGGCACTACCGATAGAAAGTCGACGATACCTAGCAGACTCAGGGCGTACGTCAGCGGTCGACGCACAACAACCAAGCGGGCCACGTACTCTATCAGAAAAATAACTGTAAATACCCACTCCACCGCCCGGAGTATGGGGCCATAGACAGCGTTGATGCGTTGAACACTCTCCAGCATTACTGCTAGCACACTCAGCAGTATGGCCCACAACAGTATAATATCAAAGGCGCGGCCCGCGGGTGTATCCGACTCGAAGATGATGCTATAGGCCCGGAGGCGCCAGCCAGGAGTAGTGGGCTGAGGGCGAGCTTCCATGTAGATGCAGAAATAAACTCACGTACGGCCCAACTGCGCGAACCGATGCGCCGCCCACTGGCCTAGAAAATAAATAACTAGGCCTACCGCCAGTGTCAGCAAGCCGTAGCAGGTTTCGAGTGGCTTGTCATGGGCCAGAAACCAGAGCGTCCAGCCATTAAGCCCGAGGAATAGCAACGGCGTAATTGGATACCCCCACGTGCGGTAAGGCCGGAGTAATTCGGGGCGCTTAAACCGAAGCACAAACAGGCCTAGCACTGTTAGAAACGTAAATAAGCTCAGGATAAACCCGGCGTACACCAATACTGCCTCAAACGTGGCTGACACGACAAACAAGAGAGTGAGGGCTAGCTGAAGTAGCATAGCGCGCACCGGAATTCCTTGTTGACTCCTTTTGGCCAGTGGGCGCAAGGGTGCTAAGTCCTCCCCCATCACCTGCACAATGCGAGGTCCGGCGAAGATCATGGAGCTGATGGTAGAAACTAACAGCACGGCTATTACGCCGCCCATGAGCCGCCCTACTCCTATCCCGAATAAATTGGTAGCGGCCACAAAGCCCACTTCAACCTGACCAGCCAATTGAGAGATAGGGGTAGAATACAGAAATACAAAGTTGAGGCTAACGTACAGGCAAAGCACAATGGCCGTACCTATCAGCAGAATTCGGGGGAGGTTGCGCTGCGGGTCCCGCACTTCCCCAGTGAGGTATACTGCCGCGTTCCAGCCAGAATAAGCGTAGGACACATAAATTAAGGAAACGGCGAAGGCTGGGCTCAACACTTGGTGCCAATCGGAGGAAGAGTGTGGCAGAAAGACTAGTGACTGTGGAGTAGCCACTACCAAGCCTGCCCCGATGAAGGCTAGTAGCACCAGCACTTTTACAGACGTAATTACCACCTGCAAGCGGCTGCCCACCCGACGGCTCAGGGCGTGTACCAGCGTCAGGGCTACTACAACGCCGATGGATAAGGCCGTGGGCGATACGCTAGGCCACACACTTTGCGTGTACTTACCCAGCGCCATAGCGGCCAACGCGGTGGGAGCGGCAAACCCCACCGTAGCCGAAACCCACCCGGACAAAAAGCCCAGCACCGGATGATAGATCTGGGACAGGTAATGATACTCGCCCCCTGAGCGCGGCATGGCGGCGGCCAGCTCGCCGTAGCATAGGGCCCCGCAAAGCGCAATAACCCCGCCCACGGCCCATAACATGAGCAAGGCGAAGCCACTCTGGATGCCTAACACCTGAAACCCCAAACTGGTGAATACCCCCGTCCCAACCATACTAGCCACCACAATGGCAATACCTGTGAGGACACTGATTTTATAGGAGGCAACGGGGGTTTCTGATGGCATATGCGTAATAGTTTGGGTAAAGATGAATAAAAAAACACCCGTCGCCCTGTGCCAGAATGCAGGATGACGGGTGTTTGAGAAAAACGTACTTACCGCTAGGCCACTTTGGGTCGCTTATAAAGAGGTACCGTACTGCACGGCTCCCCGTACATCACACTGGCTGCCACTGGCAACAGTTTTTGCATGATAGCTACGTAGGCATATGTAGGCACCGGAATAGAGCCGCAGCCCTTCACCACCACTTTTGCGTCGCGGTATTCCTCCGCATCAATCTTGGAAATGGCTTCGTGGAATAGCTCCTGCTCTAGCGCTTCTAGGTTGCCGAACACGTAGCGGTGGGCATGTCCCTGCAGCTTGGTGGCTAGTAGCATATAGGCCCACGTGGGCACAATAGCGTCGGCGGAGCAGATGATGGCCACGTTCTTGCCATCGTACTGGCTCCAATCGTGCGTTTTAATAAACTCGCGGAAGTCTTTCTCACGCAGAATCAACCCGTGAAATAGGTTGTCTTTGATATCGTACACCACTCGCTCACCGGGATGCAGCAGCTCCTCTAGGTTGAGGGAAGTAAGCGCGCTTTGTGCTACGCGGTTGATGATTTCTTCCATGCTATAAGACCCACTGAGAGCGGGCAGCTTTTTTTAAATACTGAAGTAGAAACGCTAGGCCAGTACGGGCAGCCTTACCGAGCTTTAGGCGTGGTGGTATACACTTCCTTGAGGTAGAAAGGCTCGTAGTAGGCCACGTCCCGAAATTCCTCGCGCCGGTAGGCCTCCAGACCGAGAGTTCCTACCGCCACCGCGGAAGGCACTACCTCCGTTAAGAAACCGGCCTGCGCCGTGCTTGGGAGCAGCGACTGAAACTTCGCTGCCCCACTTCCGAAGAATAACAACCGATGGTGGGCCATTTGTTCGGACAACGTGTCGGCATCCAGCACGAGCGGCGTGGGAGCCACTATTTCTTCGCCCGTATGGGTGTACAGCGCCCCGTATACTTCCATTCGGCGAGCATCCAGCATGGGGCAGTATAGAAACTGTTCGGGCCAGGCAGTGCTAGCCGCTACTTGGTACGCTAAGCTTTGTAGGGTACTCACAGCCACCAACGGAATATCCAGCGCATAACACAAGCCCTTGCCCGCGGCAGCCCCAATGCGTAGGCCAGTATAAGACCCCGGACCATCCGACAACGCCACCGCCGCTACATCGGGTAAAGCATAGCCACTGTTTTCCAGCAGCTGGCTCACCAATACGCTCAAGTGAGAAGAGTGCGATTTCTCCAGCCGCAACTCCGACTGGCCTACGAGGCTACCATCGGCCACGCGGTGCAAGGCCACAGAACAAACGGGAGAAGAGGTTTCGAGGGAAAGCAGCAGCGTTGACATAAAGCAAAGGTACTGCTGCCACGCGGAAGCTTTACTTATCTTTTCCTAACCGATCTAAGGCCTGCCTTTGCCATTGATCTTCTTCCCAGAGGACATTTATGCGCGGTTGTATTACCCAGACGCCAATAGGCCAGCACAGAAAAAGCATGAATGTTCCAAAGTAAAATCCAAACTCTGGTTTACGCTGCTTTTCTATAGCTACAAGAGATACAGCGAGAAACCAAGGTGCATGAAGCATTGCGAAAAACACATAAATCAGTAATAGCCCTGCAAGTCCCTTTGCATGAATTGAGCGATCCTCAGTTAGAATAGCTAGCCCTCCAAAAAACACTATTATCAGTGCAATATTGATCGAGAACCATAGCAAACTATAGTCGACTTTAGGTGGCAAAAAACGAAATAATGCATTGCCTAATAAAGCAAACCAGAGAAAGTAGAAGAAATAGCCTATAGCGCCAATAATACCTGATAATTCGAGGTTCTCGTTAATTAAAATATTCGCCAGTACAATTGCTGATGAGCTGTATAGAAATACCTGCCAATGTTTTGCACGCAGTACTATATCATTCATTTCATAGAAATTAAATAAAACAGAAAAGCAGTCTCAATATGAGGCTGCTTTTCTGTTTTCCAATAACATAGGTCTTTACTTACCTCCTGCTGTGCTGCGCTTAGCTTCGGGGCGGGTCTTGGCTTCTACCGTACCGGGCTTTAGCAGGGCAGCATAACGCGCCTGGTCGTTAAGCACATTTAGGGCCATCAAAATGTTGGGGTCGTCATCGAAGGTGGCTTCTACACTGCCCTTCTGGAAGTAGTAGCGCGATACAATTTCCTGCTCCAACAACTCCTTAATTTCGGGCTTAAAGCGCATTAAGTCGTTGCTCTTGTTGGTGGACACCTTACGGCGCATGGCTTCCAGCTCCGTTTTCACATCGTCGTAGTGCTTCTCATCCTTCACCTTTTTCGTGAGGTCGGCTAAAGCTTTTTCTGCGTCGGTGCTGTAGTTGATATCCTTGTTTTTCAGGTAATCAACAAACTTCTGGTAATCGGCATCGGATAAAGAGAACTGGCGGGCGGGAACAATAGTAGCATGTTCGGCCCGGAAACGGGTGGCATAGTCAAACAGGTAGCTTTTTTGCAGCAGCACCCGCGTGATATCCGCAATTTCCCGGTCCTTCACCTCTACATCGGGCGCTACGCCGCCACCATCGTATACCGTACGGCCTGCCTGCGTTTTAAATGAAGTACGGAGGGAGTCTGGCACTTTACCCAGTGTACCATCATCGGCCCGGTGGCTGTAGTCGATTTCCTGAATGCAACGGCCGCTCGGAATGTAGTACTTGGCTGTGGTTACTTTCAACTGGGAGTTGTAGCTCAGCGGCCGCGTAGCCTGCACTAGGCCTTTACCAAACGTACGCTCTCCTATCAGTACGGCGCGGTCATAATCTTGCAACACCCCCGATACGATTTCAGACGCCGAAGCAGAGCGGTTGGATGTAATGACTACCATCGGGATTTGCGTATCCAAAGGCGCATCCAAGGCTTTGTAAGTCTTGTTCCAGTCGGTAACCTTGCCTTTAGTGCTCACAATATCGAGGCCCTTGTCCACGAATAAGTTGGCAATGTTCACCGACTCATTCAGTAGGCCACCAGGGTTGTCGCGGATATCGAAGACCAGCTTCTTGGCGCCTTGCTCCTTGAGCTTGGCTACAGCCAACCGAACTTCCTTACCCGCATCAACCGTAAAGCCCGACAGTTGAAAATACCCGATTTCCGGGGTCAGCATACCGTAATACGGCACATTTTCCACCTGAATCTTATCGCGGGTAATCACTATCTCAGCCGGAGCATCCTGCCCGTACCGCGTCACAAGCAACTTTACCTGCGAGTTAGCCTGACCTTTCAGCAGCTTGCTGATATCAGAATTGGTTTTCTTATCAACTGCCACGCCGTTGATGCTCAAAATCTCATCACCGGGCAGCAGTCCTGCTTTTTGAGCCGGATAGCCTTCGTAAGCCGCCTGCACCACCGTTTTGCCGTTGCGCTTTACCACTATTGCCCCAATGCCACCGTACTGGCCGGTCGTCATGGTACGGAAGTCCTCAATATCATCTTCCGGGATGTAGTTGGTGTAGGGGTCGAGCGACTTTAGCATCGCATCAATACCCGTTTTTACCATCTTCGCCGGCGGTATTTCGTCGACATAATACGTGTTCACCTCCCGGAACAGGGTGGCGAAAATGTCGAGGTTTTTAGCAATTTCGAAGTACCGCTCGTTCTCAGAAGCTGAGCGGAAAGATACGAGTAGGGCCGCGCCACCAAGTAGGGCAGCAGCAGCCAAGGATTTTTTACGCATAGACGGGGCAGCAGAGAACTATCCTACGAAGGAGACGCCATCCCGGATATTGGAGGGGCATCCAGCAGCAAACGCTCTAGCCCTGAAATTAATTTTTTTTCGACCAGGGTAAAAGGCTTTTTTTCCTTCCCGGTATAGATAATTGCTAACTGGCCTACCCGGTGCCCACCATCGGCTTCGAGCAGGCGGTATTTGTTGAGGCGGTAGGCCTCTCGCATGAGGCGCTTAAAGTAATTGCGGTCGACGGCGCGCTTGAAGTTGCGTTTGCTCACGCTCACCAACACCTGCGGCGGCGCCGTAGTGGGCGCGGGCGTAGGCAGCCATACCACCCGTAAGGGGTATAAACCAAAAGAAGAACCCCGACCGAAGAGCTCATCAATGAGCTTCTTGCGGCACAAGTGTTCTTCTTTCGGAAACGAATAGGAGCGCGCGCCCGGCGTAGGATTCATCGTCAGGAGCGGTGCGGCGGAGGCCGTCAGCGGCTTAGCGCTTATGACGACCTTCGTCGGATACGGTCAGGCGCTTGCGGCCCTTGGCACGACGACGGGCAATTACGCTGCGGCCGTTTGCGGTTTCCATGCGTGAGCGGAAACCGTGCTTGTTGCGGCGCTTGCGCTGCGAAGGCTGAAAAGTACGTTTCATGGTATGGTTAAGTGACTCAGTGACAGGTAAGGCCGGCAAAGGTAAGAGGATGAATCGGAAAAGACAACCGTTCCGCGTGGTTTTTCCAGTTCAGCTCCCAAAACCGCATTTAAGGTTGTAGGCGCAACTCTGCACTGGTTTCTGCCAATCCGCGTATGAAAAGCCCGACTTACCGTCCTGCAATTCGTAGCTTTACGTCAGGTTTACCGGCAGTTGCCGTTTCGCGCTTCCATGATCCATTATTACGCTTCCTTCGAGAACCCGCTTACCTTTTACCTGCAAATCCAAATGACCTTTGAAGTGGCCGCCGGAGCTACTGAGGCATTGGAACTGCAACTCCCGGCGTGGCGACCGGGGCGTTATGAGCTTCAAAATTTTGCTCAAAAGTTGCAGCATGTTGTCATTGAGGACGCAGCTTCGGGCGAACCGCTTGTTACGCGTAAAATCACGAAGGACCGGTGGCAAGTGACCAATGCGGCGGGCCATACCGTGCGGGTGCGCTACAATTTCTACGCCCACCAGATGGACGCGGGTGGCTCTTGGCTTGATGAAACGCAGCTCTACCTGAACCCCGTGCAGGCGCTGATGTACATTGAAGGTCGGCAGCAGGAAGCCTGCCAACTCACGCTGGATTTGCCGGAGGGCTGGCAATTATCCTGTGGTCTACCTCAAAGCGGACCTAACACGCTGCAGGCCCAGAACTTCGACCACCTCGCCGACTCACCCCTTATTGCCAGCCCTACTCTGCAGTACCGCAACTATGAGGTAGAGGGCATCCCGTTCTATATCTGGATTCAGGGTGAATGCCCCGTCGACTGGCCTAGGCTGGTGGCCGACTTCCGCGCTTTCTCGCAGGAGCAGCTTGCGCTATTTGGAGGCTTCCCGGCCAGCGACTATCATTTCCTGAACCAGATTCTGCCCTACAAGCACTACCACGGTGTGGAGCACCTCAACTCTACCGTTATTGTGCTAGGCCCGGCTGAGTTGTTGATGACGGAAGGCTTATATAAGGAGCTGCTGGGCGTGAGCTGCCACGAGCTATTCCATGCTTGGAATATCAAGAGTATTCGGCCCCTGGAAATGCAGCCCTATGATTATGCCCGAGAAAACTACTTCCGCACGTGCTTCATTGCGGAGGGCATCACCACCTACTACGGCGAGTATTTGCTGGCCCGTGCCGGTGTACGCACCACCGGGCAGTATTTCCAGGAACTTAACACTGTGTTGCGCAAGCACTACGATGACTATGGTCGTTACCACTTGTCAGTAGCTGATGCCAGCATGGATCTATGGCTGGATGGTTACAAGCCCGGCGTCCCCGACCGCAAGGTATCGGTGTATCATAAAGGCGCGCTAGTAGCACTACTCCTCGACTTGACCATTCGGCAGCTATCTAACCATAAGCGCAGCCTCGATGATGTGATGCGCCGCCTCTGGACGGAGTTTGGGCAAACCGGGGTGGGCTACACCGAGTATGACTACATCCGAATTGTAAAGGAAGTAGCGGGTCGCGACATGCAAGCCTACTTTGATAAGTTTATCTACGGCACGGCGGCGCTGGAAGAACCACTGAACCGGGTGCTAGGGTTTGTGGGCTGCCGCCTTCTGATGGAAGAAAACGCTTCGGCTTCAGAAGGTGTTTATGGCTTCAGGACGGTGGTAAAGAATGAGCGCACCGAAGTGACAGACATTTTGCCTGACGCCCCGGCCGCGTTGGCACTTACTGTTGATGACGAAATAGTGGCCGTGAACGGCCGCCGGGTAGCCATGAATTTGCATACTCTCCTCAGCGACGGAGCTACCCAGCATGAGGTGACCGTATTCCGGCAAAACCGTTTGCTCACGGTGCCTCTGGTGGCAGAACCCGGTCACCGGTTCTGGCAGAAGTTCACTGTTGAAAAACTATCGGTGGCTACTCCTGAACAGCAGGCCAGCTTCCGGCAGTGGCTGAAGCAAGATTTTTAAGTGGTAGAAAGAGTTTTCTCGTGTTTCATAACCCGGGGTTGCTCTTTCTACTCCTAGAAATTTTTTCCCACAGCTTAATTCCCACTATTCGATTTCTCTTTACGTACCGCCGTTTTCGTTGAAAACCGTCATGTTTCGGCTGCGCACCGTCGCGAAAGTTCTGCCCCTGGCTGTGATACTGCCGGCGTGCTCCATTAGGATGCAGCCGGCAGAGAAACAGCGGCCGGCAGTAACCCCTATGCCGCCGTTGCCCAAGTCGCCCAAGCCGCCCCGGATATACCGCCTCGATCACCTCGACACGATTGTGCAGGTACCGGGCCGGGTGCTGCGCATTTACCCCGCCGCTAGGCCAGTATACGAGAAGCTGGAGAGCCCCGCATGGCTAACGCCTAAGCCTACCTCGGCCGAGGAAGAAGAGGCTTTCCTGGATTTTACGGTGGAAGAAAAGCGCCGCCTAGCCCAGGCTGGCCCCCGTGTGCAACGCACTGGCCGGGCACTGCGGCTGCGCCCAACATCGGGCCCGGAGATAAAGCTTATTAACAACCCCGTAGAAAACGAGAACAATGTGGCCTACGAGTTTGTGGCTAGCCTCCCGGAAATAAAGCAGTGGCTTGTGTCGGTCCACCTGTACGAGGGGGGCTACTACATGCTGGTTGACCAACGTACTGGCCGCAAAACTCAACTCATGGCGCCGCCCGTCATCTCGCCCGATGGCCACCATTTTGTCTGCGGCAACTCCGATGTGCTGGCACGCTTCGAGCCGAGTGGCCTACAGCTTTGGTCGGCGGAGGGCACTAGCTTGCGTCTGCTTTGGGAACGGCAAACGGAATGGGGATGCACCAACCCGCGCTGGCTTGATAACAAGACCATCTTGTTTGAGCAGGATTTCTTCGATAAAGGGGATGTGGATACCCGCGTGGTCCGACTGAGTGTTATTCCATAGACTACTCTCATGTAAAAAGGCCCTTCCAACGAATTGGAAGGGCCTTTTTAATGGATAAAGCAAAAGCTATTTTTGGTTCTGCTGGCTTGGGTTTGGATTGTGGCGAGGCTTGTTTGCCTGCGTAGTCCGCTCCTTTTCACTGTCGCCACCACCGGGGGCGTTGTTTCTCGTGTGGTTGCCCGCTTCGTTGAGGCCGTTCTGGTTGTCGTTTTGTACTTGAGTACCGCCGGAGTTTCTGCGCGTATCAGGGTCTACCGATGGAGCATGCTGCAGGGCATCGGGACCCATTACAGAGTCGCTTTTTTGATTCGAAGCTGGATTCTCTTTTTTATGCTTAGACATGACAGTAGAGGCTAAAGGGTGAGGAATCTTGTCTCTTTTACCCCTTTAACTTCCAGAAGGTTGTTGAAAAGAAAACGCCCCTCTGCTTCTGGATAACCCAGAAGCAGAGGGGCGCACAGGCAGATAAAGCAGTGCTTAAGCGTTCTGCACAGCCGAAGCAGGTACTACGGCTACTAGGTCGGCGAACTGCTGCTCACGGGCCTCGATTTCCTCCTGGGTGAGGTTCAGCAGGCGCTCGGTGCCAAACTTCTCTACGCAGAAGGATGCCATAGCAGAACCGTGGATTACGGCGCGCTTCATGTTATCGAAGCTGATATCGTCGGTGGCGGCCAGGTAACCGATGAAACCTCCTGCGAAGGTGTCGCCGGCGCCGGTGGGGTCAAATACTTCTTCTAGGGGCAGGGCAGGCGCATAGAATACCTTGTTCTTGTGGAACAGCAAGGCACCGTGCTCCCCTTTTTTGATAATGAGATACTTCGGGCCCATGGCCTGAATGATTTTGGCAGCTTTCACCAGCGAATGCACGCCGGAAAGCTGACGGGCTTCTTCATCGTTGATGCTGAGTACGTCTACCATTTCAATAGTCGTCTTCAGATCTTCCAGCGCTACATCCATCCAGAAGTTCATCGTGTCCATCACAATGAGCTTAGGACGGTTTACTAGGCGCTGAATAACGAGGCGCTGGATCTGCGGGGTGAGGTTACCCAGCATCAGGTATTTGCAATCTTGGTACGAGTCGGGAATAACGGGGTCGAAATCGGCCAGCACGTTGAGTTCGGTAGCCAGCGTCTCGCGTGAGTTCAGGTCGTTGGAGTACTTACCCGACCAGAAGAACGACTTCTCGCCCTGCTTGATCTGCAGACCTTCGGTATCAACGCCATGCTCTTCCAACAGCAGAATATCCGATTGAGCAAAGTCGTCGCCTACTACGGCTACCACTTTCACCGGCTTCACGGAATAGCTGGCCGAAAGGCCAATGTAAGTAGCGGCACCACCAACAATCTTGTCGGTTTTGCCGAAAGGCGTTTCCAGGGCGTCAAAGGCCACAGTTCCGATAACAACCAGACTCATAGGTCAGAGGGGTAAAAGGTGATTCATGCAAGACACTTCTGCGCTGCAACACCACAACTATGCAAATCCTTCCGAAGAGACACGAAAAAGAGCCCGATGCGTGGGTGGCAGTTAAATAAAAAGGCCTCTACCGTGCAGCAGAGGCCTTTTTTGGTGGGTAAGTAATGGGGCTCGAACCCACGACCTTCGGAATCACAATCCGACGCTCTAACCAGCTGAGCTATACCTACCGTGTTGGGTATTGGAGCGACAAAAGTAGCCGGTAGCCGCTACTTTGCAAAAGAATGTGCGAGTTTTTTTAGAGTTAACTCGTAAACGCCTGTTAGTCTTCACCAAGCATTATGGGCAGCGTATAGATTGACCTGTGCTAGACCAGTGCAACTTTGGGCTAGGCCTGCCTGGGTATAGTGTCAGCTGCTCATGCCCGTTGCAGGCAGCTGCATACGCTTGTATTTAGTACGCAACCAAGTTTGCCGCCGGTATTCCCCGTACCTTTGCGCTTTGTAATACCCTTTTGTCATGTCAGATACGCCGCAGCCGCTCACGTTTGCCGATTTCAAGCTCAACAAGCAACTCCTTACGGCCGTAGCCGAGGCAGGCTTTGAGCGCCCCACCCCCGTGCAGGAGCAAACCATACCGCTGCTGCTGGCTGGCCACGACGTGCTAGGTATTGCCCAAACGGGTACGGGAAAAACCGCCGCCTTTGGTTTGCCCCTGCTGATGAAGGTAAAATATGCCCAGGGTACGCACCCACGTGCCCTCATTCTGGCCCCCACCCGGGAGCTGGCCATGCAGTTGGAAGCTCATCTGAAGAAGCTGGCTACCTACACCGACCTGCGCATTTTCGCCATCTACGGTGGCCTAGGACCTAAAACGCAAATTGAAACTATAGCCAAGGGCGTCGATATCCTGATTGCCACGCCTGGCCGCCTGATGGAGCTGTACCTCAAAGGCGACTTGGTGCTGAAGGAGCTGAAGACTTTGGTGATGGATGAAGCCGACAAGATGATGGACATGGGCTTCATGCCCCAGATCCGGCGCATTTTGGAGGTAATTCCGCGCAAGCGCCAGAACGTGCTGTTCTCGGCCACTATGCCCGATAAGGTGACCACGCTCAGCGAGGAGTTTCTGGAGTTTCCGGTGCGGATAGAGGTAACGCCCGCCGCTACCTCGGCCCAGAATGTGTCGCAGAGCCTGTATGAGGTACCCAACCTGGTCACTAAGATTAACCTACTGGAGTACCTGCTGCTCGATTGGGACACCTTTAGCCGGGTGATGATTTTCACGCGCACCAAGCAGCACGCCGAGAATGTATCAAACTTTCTGAAGCGCCGGGCCCACGGCGAGGTACGCACCATTCACGGCAATAAAGGCCAAAATGTGCGCATCAATGCTATGGAAGCATTTAAAGGCGGCGAGGTGCGGTTCTTGGTAACTACCGACGTAGCTGCTCGCGGCATCGATGTGCCCGAGGTTAGTCACGTTATCAACTTTGATGTGCCGCTAGTGTACGACGACTACGTGCACCGCATTGGGCGCACGGGACGGGCTCAGCACACGGGGGCGGCCATTACTTTCGCTAACGAGGCCGAAATGCACCATATGGAAAAGATTGCCGAGCTAATTCGGCAGGAGATTCCGCTGCTACCGCTGCCGCCCGAAGTACAGGTGGTGCCCACGCCCTTTGAGGAGCAGCAGAGCATGGACCGCGAAAAGGATGAGCGTCGCAAACGCGAAGACCCAACCTTTAAAGGGGCCTTCCACGAGCGGAAAGAGTGGATTAAGCCTGGCGTAACCATTGATAAGCGCACGGGTCGGGAGTTTGCCGTGGGTCCTAACCGTAGCCAGAAGGGCAACAAGGCCAACCCCTCAAAAGGCAAAGCCTCCTCCCCTTCTGCTAAAGCATTCCGCGCTGCTCAGGGCCGGGCCCGCAACCGCCGGAGCAAGTAGCAAAGCGCTAGGCCACTAACCGGGCAGCAAAAGGATACGCCACGGTAACGGCTCTTCTTGAAATAGAACTGAAAAGCCTTGACCTCCACACGTGAGGTCAGGGCTTTTATATTGTCGCTTTAGAGCAAGTTGAAAGTGGCCTAGCGGCTCGTTTCGCGAAGCTTACCGGTAATGGTCGAAGATGGGGAGGTGACTGAAGCGGATGGCCAGCATAGTGAGGGTACCACCCCATAGTACGGCACTCCAGAGCATGTGCAGCAGAATGCGCCAACGGGGCACGTGCAGCTGCGTGGCAATGACGGTACCACCAATGGGGCTGAACAGAATAGGCGTTAAAAAGGCAATACCCACAATGCCAAACCGCCGGTAAATACGCACAATAACGCGGCTTTTGCGGCTGAACAGTGGCTTGCCTTTTTGCTCACGCTTCCGACGCTGATGCAGCGCCCAGGCTCGGCCAACGCCGGAAATGATAACTACCGTGGTCATCATGCCGGTCACCGATAGTCCCCACACGAGCGCCATGGGCAAACCGGCGGCAATGCCCGCTACAGGTCCTGCCACAAATTTGAACATGCTGAGCAGGAAAACCGACGCGTATTTTAAAACTACTGGAACCACTGATGCGAACTGAAACTACTTAGTACTCTTGGAAATGCACACTGGCGAGAAAACGTTGCCTTCCTGACAACTACTGCTGGCACGGTGTGGTTGGGCCACATACGTTACCAATGTATTGCCTTTACCACAGGACGTACCAACCCCGCAAATACCTTACCCTTTCCGGGGTAACGCTCCTGCCAACCTTGGGTGGCCTAGAGCTTGCTGCCGTATGCCAAGTCGCCGGCGTCACCAAGACCCGGCACGATGTAGGCCTGCTCATTGAGGTGGTCATCAATGGCGGCTACCCATAGGTTGGCCTCAGGTATTTCGCGGGTTACGTACTCTACACCTTGGGGGCTGGCAATAACGGCGGCAATGTGCACCTGCCGAGGCGTACCGAAGCGTAGCATGGCGCGGTAAGTTTGCACCAACGATTTGCCCGAGGCCAGCATGGGGTCGGCCAGAATCAGTACCCGCTCATCCAGGTTAGGGGCCGATAGGTAGTCGACTTGTACTTGCACTTGGGCAGTGCCCTCAATGCGGTAAGCGGCCGCAAACGCCGAGGGCGACTGATCGAAGTAGTTCAGGAAGCCTTGGTGAAACGGCAGGCCGGCCCGCAGTACGGTGGCCAGCACCGGGAAGTCGTGCAGGTGCTTGCTGCTGGACTCGCCGAGTGGGGTGCGCACAGTTTTGTCGGTATAGCTCAGCTGGGAGCTGATGCGGTAGGCCATGATTTCGCCGAGGCGCTGCAGGTTACGGCGAAAACGCAATGAATCTTGCTGCACGGTCACGTCGCGCAGTTCGGCCAGAAAATGATTGGCAATGGATGGTTCAGCGCACACAACGTGGACGCGGCTGGCCGCAGACGCAGCATCCGCAGCAGCTAGAGAGTCGGGGGAGGTAGGCTTCAGCGCATCCATGAGAGATACCAGGGTCGTTGAGAAGTGAAGGATAGGGCCACGTAGGGTACGGGCGTGGCCCCGAAATTGGCGAAAAAACGAGCAATAGACGGTATCATGCCGCCCTCAAAATCCAGAATAAGGTGAGGCGTACCCGCGTGACGCCGTATTTGGTGGTCGAGCAGCAGCAGCGGAGCACCAGCTTTCTTGCCATCCACCGAAGCCGCGGCAAACAGATAAATCAATCGGGTGCGATACTGCACAAATAGCGCTCCGGCCAGCAACTCCTGCGTTTGCGGGTGGCGTACTTCCACTAGTTCTAGGAGGTGACGGGCCTGCAGCTCAGCTGCCAACTGGCCTAGCACGCGGTAGTGGCGCGCTTTCAGGCCGGCGGCTGTGCCCTTGGTTGCTCTAAACAATGCCAGTAAAGGCGCTACATCCTGCGTTTGCCTAACTCGCAACGGAGCAGCAGCTACCTCATGTAGACGCAGCCGCCGCTGGTAGTCGGCCGCGTAGCCCTGCCGCAGTGCATCATAGGCCACTGCTAATGGCAGATGATAGGTGGTACGTTGCTGCACCTGCAGAGCAAGCTCATCGTCTATATCCAGCAGCTTATTTGCGTCGTTGAGTTGCGTGTAGAAGCGGGGGTACTGCTGAATAAGAGTTGTATCTCTCACCTTACCCTTCACTTCAGCGGCCCCTATAAAGCCCAATTGCTGCGTAAACGGCGGCTGATAAACTTCTTGCTGCCACAGCTTGTGCTTGACGGGCAGCGGCCACAGGCCTAGGTAGTGGCCCGTGGCTTCATCTACCTCCACCACAGCATCCCAGCGGCCCGCGGTGGCTTGCAACCACCACGAATGCGCGTAGGGCACCACTTCCTGAGCCGAAGCCACGCAGGCATCCCAGGCAGCAAGGTCAATTTCGTGGTGGCGGAGCAGGCGCGTGGGCATAGCTCAAAGGTAAGCGGCGGGCCGGTTGCCGCGGTTTGCTAGGCCACTGGCAGACGATTTTTCCTGCTCATTCGTTGGGTCCTCATTCCACTCTTGCCGATACTGCGTAGGTTTGCCGACCCGCTCGTCGGTTTCGGCGTAATGGGCTCTGCTTATGAGAAAATCCTACCTCCTTTATCTGGGTCTGACGAGCCTGCTGGCGGTGCCCGCCGTGGCCCAAGATACCCCCACCACCCGCCCCACCGACGGCCAGGGCAACTGGCTCACCTACGACAAGCCGCCCCAAGAACCGACCCCCGAGAAGTCGGCGGCCCGAAATGTGGGCGCTAGCAAACCAGCCAAGACTACCATGGGCACTACCTACGTGCCCCTCGACGCGGATATTTACCGCCTGATTGATCGGTACGCCATTCAATACGGCTCCGATTCGTTGGCCGACCCGCACACCTCTGTGCGCCCCTATACCCGGGCGGCTGTAGCCCGCCTAGCCGAACGTATTCTGCAAGATTCTTCGGCGGGGTTGTCGCGGCAGGACCGCTTCAATGTGCGCTATTTGCTGCGCGACAACTGGCACGATGCCCGGCAGGATTCGGCTATCAATCTGCGGCCCGAGCCCATTCTTAAGCATTTCTACCAGCGTCGCTCCGATCTGTACAGCCTGGAGCTACCCGATTTTTCGTTGCGTGTAAATCCGGTGCTAGGCCTCAGCTTGGGCAACAACGATGGCACCAAAAACTACACCTTCCTGAACACCCGCGGGGTGCAGGTAGAAGGCACTATTGATGGCCGCCTGGGCTTTTACACGTTCCTGACCGATAACCAGATGGCCGTACCGCTGTACGTGCAGCAGCGTATTGAGCGCGACGGTAGCAACGGTCAGGAATCGAGCGTGGTGCCGCACGAGGCCTACTGGAAACCCTTCAAGGACGTACCGGGCCAATACGACTTTCTCTCGGCCCGCGGCTACCTGACTTATGCGGCCAGCCGCCACGTTAGCTTACAATTTGGCCACGACCGCAACCAGATCGGGAACGGCTACCGTAGCCTGATTCTGTCGGATTATGCGGCGCCCTACCTGTTTCTGAAGGCCCAGACCCGCATCTGGAAGTTTCATTACCAGAACCTGTTCGCGCAACTCACTGCCAACAAGGCCAACGCTGATACCGTGTACCAGAAGAAGTACATGGCGCTGCACCACCTCAGCATTGACATCTTGCCCAACCTCAACGTGGGGGTGTTTGAGTCGGAGATATTTGGGCGCAGCAAGGGGCAGTTTGAGCTACAGTACCTGAACCCCATTATCTTCTACCGGGCCGTGGAGCAAGGCATTGGCTCAGCAGATAACGCGCTGCTGGGCCTCGACTTTAAGTGGAACATTAAGCGCCGCCTGCAGCTTTACGGGCAACTGGTGCTGGATGAATTTGTGCTCAGTCAAATCAGGGCTGGCAACGGCTGGTGGGCCAACAAGCAAGGCTTCCAGCTGGGGGGCAAGTACATCAACGTGGCGGGCATCAAGAACTTCGATATCCAGGGCGAGTTCAACTACATCCGCCCTTACATGTACCAGCACCTCGACAAGTTCCGCGACTATCAGCATTATCAGCAGCCGCTGGCTCACCCAATGGGCGCCAACCTGTGGGAGCTAGTTGGTATTGCGAGCTACCAGCCCATTCCGCGCCTGAATGTGGTAGCCAAGGGCTTCTACAGCAAACAGGGACTCGACCCAGTCGGCCAGAACTACGGCTCTAACGTGCTGCTCCCCTATACCAACCGCCCCCTCGATGCCAACGGCCAGCCCCGCGAATATGGGTTTGTGGTGGGCAGCGGCCCTACCTCCTACCTCTTCCACGGCGACTTCACGGCCAGCTACCAAGCCGCCCACAATCTGTTCCTGGATGGCAAGCTCGTTGTTCGCCACCGCACCCTCGACCAGCCCGTGCCTTTCTTCACGGCAGGCACTACGGCGCTGGCAACCGTAGCGCTACGCTGGAACATTGCCCAGCGCTTACACGAGTTCTAGTAGTTTAGTGATGAAGGGATGAGGTGACGAGGTAGTAAAGTACCAAGCACGTCATCCTGAGTAAAGCGAAGGATCTTACCGCGCAAGAACGACTGGCCTAGCGCCTCGTCCTTCCGTGGGAAGATCCTTCTTGCATTAGGACAAAGCGATTCTAATCCTAGGCCAGTCTACTTGTATCTCCTCATTACCTTATCACCCCATCACCTTCTCACTTAACTAAAAAGAATGCGGCACGAACCTTCAGCTCTGCTTTTATACTGGCCGGTTGAACAGCAAGAGATGGACCTGATTGCGGCTTCGGGCTGGCTGGCGTTTCCGGAGCGGCGACCCGAGTGGCCTAGCTTTTGCCCGACCCTTCGGGAGGAATACGCAGCGCGGTTGGTACATCAGTCGGGCCAGTCGGAAGCCGTGGCCTACGTGCTGCGCTTCGCCGTTGATGCGGAGTACGCCGCCTGCTTCCCGATGCGCACCACAGTGGGCGGGCTAGAGCAGGAGGCGCTTTGCGTGCCTGAGGAAGAATTGGCCGATTTCAATCAGCAGCTCATTGGCCAGATTGAGATTGTGGCCATGCTGGAAGGCCGCCTAGGCCACTAGGCACTGGCCTAGGCAGAGCCGGTGCCGCCCGGAATGCGCTACCTTTGCCGCTTCCGATGAAGACCTACCTCCGCATTCTGCAATACGCGCGGCCCTGGGCCGCTTTTCTGCCGCAGTACCTACTGTACACGGTGCTGGGTACATTCTTTGGCCTAGCCAATTTTACCCTCATTATTCCTTTGCTAAAGGTCTTATTTGATAAGACCGACAAAGTGCCTCTACAGGCTCCGGATCATATCCCACCTTTCCAGTTTAGCCTTGATTGGATTCGGGACACCTTCAATTACTTCTTTGCTGATGTATTAGTGTCGCAGGGTAAGCTAGGCGCGCTAGGCTTCGTGTGCGCCATTGTGGTAGTGTCAGTCCTACTAAGCAACGTGTTTCGCTACCTCAGCCTACGCTTGCTAGCCAAAGTGCGAGCCCGCGTTATCAGTAATCTGCGCCGCGACTTATATCACCGCATCATTGGGCTGCAGCTGAGCTTTTTTAGCAATGAACGGAAGGGTGACCTTATGTCGCGCTTTACGAGCGACGTGCAGGAAGTAGAAACGTCCGTGGTAAATACTTTGACGGCCGTTATTCAGGAGCCGTTTAAGATTGTTGCCTTCTTTGCTCTCCTCTTCTATATATCCGTGCCACTTACACTGTTCACACTCATTCTTCTGCCTCTCTCGGGTGGTATTATTGCCAGTGTAGCTAAGCGCCTGCGTACCCAGGCTAAGCAGAGCCAAAGCACCCTGGGCACCATGCTCTCGGTGATTGATGAAACACTAGGCGGTGTGCGGGTAATTAAGGCCTTTAATGCCCAAGACTACATCAAGGGCAAGTTCGAGGATCAGAACAACCAGTACGCCCGCACTTCCCGCGCCATCGACAACACCCGCGACTTGGCCTCCCCGTTCTCGGAATTTGCCGGCGTTTCGGTGGTGGCTGGCCTGCTGTACTTTGGTGGCACTCTCATCCTGGGTGGGCAATCGGACTTGAATGGCGAGACGTTTATTGGCTACGTCATTCTGTTTTCGCAGGTACTTACGCCGGCCAAGGCCTTGTCATCGTCGTTTGGCAACATTCAGCGGGGCCTAGTGGCCGGTGAGCGGGTGCTGAGTATTATCGATACTGAGCCAGTTATCCGCGATAAGCCCAAGGCACAGGTGCTGCCACCCTTTGAGCAGCAGATTGAACTTCGCAACCTGCAATTTGCCTACGGCGATACGCCGGTGTTGCAAGACATCAACCTCACTATTAAGAAGGGCAGAACCGTGGCGCTAGTGGGCCCTAGCGGCGGCGGCAAAAGCACCCTTGCCGACCTATTGCCGCGTTTCTACGACCCCACGGGCGGCCAGATGCTCATCGACGGCCACGATGTGCGCGACTGCACCATTCACTCCGTACGCGACCAAATGGGCATCGTGACTCAGGAAAGCATCCTGTTCAATGATACTATCTTCAACAACATTCGCTTCAACACTCAGGCTACCGAATCGGAGGTGATAGAGGCGGCCCGCATTGCCAATGCCCACGACTTTATAACGGCTACTCCGGAAGGGTACCAGACCATGATTGGCGACCGGGGCTCCCGGCTCTCAGGGGGTCAGCGCCAGCGCCTAAGCATTGCCCGGGCTATTTTGCGGAACCCCCCCATCCTTATTCTAGATGAGGCTACCTCCGCTCTTGATACAGAAAGCGAAAAGCTGGTGCAGGAAGCCCTAACGCGCCTCATGCAGAACCGCACTTCTCTGGTAATTGCGCACCGCCTGAGCACTGTGCAGCACGCCGATGAGATTGTGGTGCTGCAGCACGGCCGCATTGTAGAGCGCGGCACCCACGAGGAACTCATCCGCCATGAGGGTGGCCTATATAAGCGCCTCAGCCTGATGCAGACTACCAACGCCGCCTTGGTGTAGCATGGCCAAGCGCCACCACCGACGAGCTCAGAAGCAGTAGTAAAACGCTATATTTAGTCCGCCAACTACGCTTCTGCGTACTATAGCCTTGTTTTCCTTCCTTAGTCTCTGAAATCCATGCTTGCTATTAAACGTCTGGTTACAATTCTTGTGATGGTGTTTCTGCTGCTGGGCTTGCTGATACTGCTCAGCCCGGCCGTTCGGAACTCCTTCGCAAACATGGCCGGCACGCCCGAGTCGCTGTTTTTCACCTTGTTTATTGTGGCGGTGGTTCTGCTAGGCCTCCAGCTCATCACGGAAAATCTCGATAGTGTTTTGCTGCGCCGTGAAGTCACCGTCCGCGAAAGCAAAATCAACGAGTTGAAAGCCCGCCTCTACGATCAGCAGATGGAGCAGCAGCGCCTTGCAGATCGGGTGCCCGGCACTGGTACCCGCACCGGTACTACCACCATCCCCGACGGGTACGTGGCACCCACTACGCCCCCGTCGTCTACCCCCTACGACCCCTCGGGCCAGCCCCTGACCTAACTTTTCCTCGTGTCTGAACTGCTTACCAACGTAATCCAGGCTGAGCTGACGGAAGCCCGCGCCGTCCTCGACCACTTTCTGCAGAACCCCGCTAACCTGCAGGCCATTGAGCAAGCGGCCCGCCTGATGGCCGATTCGCTGAACAGCAACGGCAAAATCCTCACCTGTGGCAACGGCGGCAGCCTTTGCGATGCCCAACATTTTGCCGAAGAACTATCGGGCCGTTACCGGCAGAACCGGCGCGCCCTAGCCGCTATTGCCCTCACTGAAGCCTCTCACATGAGCTGCGTAGCCAATGATTTTGGCTACGACTACGTATTTAGCCGTTTTGTGGAAGCCCTAGGCCGGCCGGGCGACGTGCTACTTGCCATTAGTACCAGTGGCAACTCCCCAAACATTCTGAATGCCGCCGAGGCTGCTAAAGCAGCTGGTATGAAAGTAGTCAGCCTCACAGGCAAGGATGGAGGCAAGCTTGCGGGCCTCAGCGACGTAGAAATACGAGTGCCCCACCCCGGCTACGCTGACCGCATTCAGGAAGTACATATTAAAGCTATTCACATCATGATCCTGCTCATTGAGCAGTTAGTAAAGTAAACGTTACCAGTTCCATTAATAGGGCTCAACGGTAAGCAAGGCACACTCATCGAGCGTAGTCTATGCTTTATCGATGAGCCCTATTATTTTGCCTAGTGCAGCCTAGTTTTACCGATTGACTGGAAAATTCACCCCGGTTATTCTCTATTGTTGTCTGCTTATTGCTGTTGATGTATGCTTACTAAAACCTTCGGCTCTGCCGTACAAGGGGTTAATGCTTATACTATTACAATCGAAGTAGTTGTATCACAAGGAACAGGCTTTTTTGTAGTCGGCCTTCCAGATAATGCCATCAAAGAAAGTCAGCAGCGCGTGGAAGCGGCTCTTAAATTCCGCAACTACCGCATGCCCCGCACCAAAGTGGTGGTGAATATGGCCCCGGCCGATATCCGGAAGGAAGGCTCTTCGTACGACCTGCCCATTGCGCTAGGTATCCTGCACGCATCGCAGCAGCTTAATACGGAGTTGCTGAGCGAATATGTGGTGATGGGTGAATTGGCGCTGGACGGCGCGTTACGTCCAATTCGCGGGGTGCTGCCCATTGCCATACAGGCCCGCAAAGAAGGCTTCAAAGGACTAATCCTGCCTAAGGAAAATGCGCAGGAGGCGGCCATTGTGAATAACCTTGATGTGATTCCGGTGGAGACCATGCAGGAGGCCGTTGACTTTCTGGAGGGTCGCCAAACGATAGAGCCGGTGCTGGTTGATACGCGGAATGTGTTTCAGCACACGGCCAACCAGTACGCGGCTGATTTTGCCGACGTGCAGGGCCAGGAGAACATCAAGCGCGCGCTTGAAATAGCGGCCGCGGGTGGTCATAACGTGATTATGATCGGCCCTCCTGGCGCTGGCAAAACTATGCTAGCGAAGCGCTTGCCCAGCATTTTGCCGCCCCTGAACATGCAGGAAGCTCTAGAAACCACAAAAATTCATTCGGTGGCGGGCAAGCTGGGCGCGAACAGTTCTCTGCTGAACAACCGCCCCTTCCGCAGCCCTCACCATACTATTTCTGATGTAGCGCTGGTAGGTGGCGGCGGCAACCCACAACCGGGTGAAATCTCGCTGGCCCACAACGGCGTGCTGTTTTTGGATGAGCTGCCCGAGTTTAAGCGCACCGTACTAGAAGTTATGCGTCAGCCCCTAGAAGAGCGGCGGGTGACGATTTCGCGGGCCAAGCTCAGCATTGATTTTCCGGCCAACTTCATGCTCATCGCCAGCATGAACCCCTGCCCCTGCGGCTATTATAACCACCCAGAGAAAGAATGCGTGTGCGGCCCCGGCGTGGTGCAGCGCTACCTCAACAAGGTAAGTGGCCCGTTGCTTGACCGTATTGACCTGCACGTGGAAGTAACTCCCGTCACCTTTGATCAGATGACGGAAACGCGGCGCGCAGAACACAGCCAAGATATTCAGCAGCGCGTTGAGAAGGCCCGGCAGCAGCAGGCCGCGCGGTTTCGGGAGTTTGCGGATATTCACTCGAATGCCATGATGCCGTCGCAAATGGTGAAGGACATTTGCCGGATAGATCAGGCAGGACTGTCTTTACTTAAAACCGCAATGGAACGCCTAGGCCTCTCGGCACGCGCCTACGACCGGATTTTGAAAGTAGCCCGCACCATTGCTGACCTTGCCGGCGCTGAGGAAATCCGCATTGAACATCTAGCCGAAGCCATTCAGTACCGCAGCCTAGACCGCGAAGGCTGGGCTGGGTAACCGAAGTGGCATGGCCAACAAGTAGAGTGCCCGCAGTGGCCTAGCGTAGTGCTAGGCTACCAGTTTGAGCAGCGCAGTTGCTTCCGCCAAGATATTGGTACGTGCTCCAAACCCATAAACACGGTTGTATGCCAGGGCTCTTGCTTCTGCTGAGTCAAGGGCTTCATTGTGGGTAAGGTCTTAGAAGCTGGCTTTACGAGGCCGTTGAACTGCCAGGCGCTGAGCTAGTGCGCTGGGGCGCATCCTCTTAATCCGTTGAGTTACTTATGTAGTAAACTCACCACTTCACAATTTCACCCTTAGCTTTGCAGAGCTATGTATAAAGCTCTGCTGAAACCCCTGTTCTTCCAGCTTGATGCCGAACGGGCTCACCACTTGGTGTTTGACAACTTGAAGCGGGCCCACCAGCTGCCGGGCACAGCGGCCCTGCTGCGGGGCTTGTACGACTTCCGCCATCCGGCCCTAGAGCGAGAAGTATTTGGCCTTACGTTTCGCAACCCGGTAGGCCTAGCAGCGGGCTTCGACAAGAACGCCGTGCTCACCGACGAGTTAGCCGCCCTTGGGTTTGGGTTTGTGGAAATTGGAACGGTTACGCCGCGGCCCCAGCCCGGCAACCCGACACCCCGCTTGTTCCGCTTGCCTCAAGATGAGGCCCTGGTAAACCGCATGGGTTTCAACAATGAGGGGGCCGCCGCTGCCGCCAACCGCCTGCGCCAGCGCCGCTCCGATATACTTATTGGGGGCAACATTGGGAAGAACAAAGACACCCCCAATGAGCAAGCAGCTGCAGATTACGTGGCCTGTGTAGAAGCGCTCCACGAAGTAGTAGACTACTTTGTAGTGAATGTTTCTTCGCCCAATACGCCCAATCTGCGGCAGCTGCAGGAGCGCGAGCCTCTTATACAGTTGCTGCAACAGGTACAGGAACGCAACCAAGCATTGCCGCGCCCTAGGCCACTGCTGCTCAAAATTGCCCCCGACCTTACGGACGGACAACTCGACGACATCTTGCTAATTGCTCGCGAAACTCAGCTGAGTGGCCTAGTAGCAACCAACACAACCATCAGCCGCGACGATTTGCAGACGCCAGCTGGGCAGGTAGCCGCATTAGGCGCGGGTGGGGTAAGTGGGCGCCCTTTGCGCCGCCGCGCTACCGAGGTAATCCGGTATTTGCACCGCAACAGCCAAGGCCAATTACCTATTATCGGGGTGGGTGGTATCAACTCGGCCCAAGATGCGCAGGAGAAATTAGCTGCCGGTGCCTCCTTACTGCAGCTGTACACTGGCTTTATTTACGAAGGACCAAGCTTGGTAAAGCGAATCAACCAAGCCCTGGTATCAGCTTAACAAAACCACTCGCTTGCCGTAGCTTAGTTGACAGTCAGTTTCACCTTTAATCAACTACTAGTTATGGGCAAAGGAGACATCAAGACCCAAAAAGGCAAACGCACGAACGGCAGCTATGGAGTGCACCGCAAAAAACGGCGCGCGGCCAAGACCACACCCCCTAAACCAGCTGACAAAAAATAAAGCAACTGCCCCGAGCTACCACTAGTCTCGGGGCAGTTGCTTATATGAGTATGCACTACTGGCCTAGGCAGCCAAGGGTCGGTAGCGGCGCTGCATCCAGATTAGCACGGGCACGAACACCAACGTAGGCCACAAAAAGTTGAGTGGAAAGGGGATAAACTTGAGGCTGGTTACGGAGAAGGCCGAAACCGCCGCAATGTAAGAGCCCACAAAGCCTGAAATGTGGTTGCGCAGCCACTGTCCGGCGGGCCAAGGCCCAGGAAGCAAATAGCTCCGTACCTGTCGAATGGTTGTCATTAGACCAATGGCACCAAACACGAGAGGCACCGGGTTGAAGGGTCGGCTGAATAGCCCGTAGGCCAGTGTACCCGCAAAAAGCAGCAGGCCTAGCGTTACCACGCCCCAATCATACGGCTGCGCCTGCTGGTCTAGGCCCATGCGCTTGTGGTACAACGAGCGGTAGCCAAACTGCGCCAGGTATAAACTGAAAATGCCCGTTAATAGCAGAAAGGTAAGGCCGTTGAGGCTGGCGGAAACTATAGCCGTAGTACCCGCCACCAGCATTGCCCAGAAGAATATGCGCCCCCAGAACCGATGGGCCGAGCCTCCCTTCCGGACAGCCAGAGCCAAGGGAGCTACAAAAAAGCCAGTGAAGCCAGCCACAATGTGCAGCCAGCGGTTTAGGTGCAGGAAGGTTTCCATGGCGTGCTGAGGGTTGAGAGCCTCGTTTTATTAAGAAGTTGCCTCAATATTGCCCCGGCCATGCTGGCTTCAAATTGTCTGTCTCCCAACCAGCAAGAACACTGACCCAACCTTCTATTTCGCCTACCAAATCGTTCGCGCGTTACAGCCGCACGCCCAATCGGCACTCTATTATATCGGCAGAACCGCGGTGCACTTTCAGGTCGATGCTGCCGAACAGCCGCTCCGTAAACCGATACTTCAACCCCAGCCGCTCATAATAGAATTTGTTGGACTTGTACGGATTGTACAGGTAAAACCCCAACTGCGACACAAACGCCAGCCGCCCGAACAAGAGCTCATGCCCAACGTAGGCGCCCGCCTTTTTCACGTCGGGTAGGTTTTCGGTCGTACGGGCGGTGTCGCGGAGCTCGGCGCGCAAACTACGGTCGTAGAAGCCCTCTAGGCCTATGACTAAGTTGCTCTTGCGGTTCACACGGCGACCTGCGGCAATGGTGACGGAGTTGGCCCAGTACTTATTGCGGTCGGTTTCGTTGCGCTGCTTTAAGCCGGCTGTGCCGCTTATTTCCACAAAGTTGCGGCCCAAGTCGGGCGGCGTGAGGGCCGATTCTCCGATGGGCAATGGCGAGAAAGGGCGTTGCTGGTGGTAGTTGAGCCCTAGCAGTACCGTAGGCAGATTAATCCCGAAGTTGGGCTTGGTGGTAGCGCCGTTGGAATAATGATTAAGCCCAACCCCCAATAACAGGCCTAGATGTTCCGACACAGCCACATCGTATTCCAGCCTCGTCTGAATGGTGGCATTCAAGCGGGAGCTGACGATAGTGTTCTTATGATTGGTTTCCTGATCGTAGCGAATAGGAAAGAACCCGACACCTGTACCAATGCGGAAGTTGAGCTCTTGGCGCTGGGTGCGCACAAACGACTTGTTTATATACACCGTAGCAGCGTACGATTTGCCTAGTACCGGATTGTGATAGTCATAGTACACGAAGGCCGCGCCTACTTTCGGATAGCGGTACCAGGCATGCCAGGGTGCCGAGCCATTGGTTTGGCGCTGCAGGTTGAGTTCTACGCCGGTAGGGTGTGAAACGGCTAGGTGCTTGACAGCAGGAGTATGCGCCAGAATAAAGCTACCCTGCGCGTAGGCCCCTAGTACCAGAGGGCCCGCGGGTGGCCCTGGCTTAAGGCGTTGCTTCTGGGCATAGCCTACGCTACTAGCTGCTAGTAGGCCAGCTAGTAGCAGTACAAGTCGGATCGTCATAGAAAGCAAAGGGCAAGCGGGTCAAAATTAGCGAAATCGGCCCGATGGAAAAGTGAAAGCCACTGTTTCACTACCCATTGATAAAGTACTATTACTGTTGAGATTGTCTAAAAAGGATGATATAGAATAGATATTTATTAATAATAAAAACCTGACTCAGCCGCAACCCTGGCCTACTGCTTTACGGTATGACACCCTGTGAACCACGAAGAACGTGGCTGCATCGGTCCGTGAAGTGGTCTTTGTTGGTGTTTTTCCCCATCCCCATCCCATGAAAAAAATTGCAGCTCTCACCCTAGCATTAGCTTCGGCTGCCTCTCTAGCCCACGCTCAGGATGCTGGCGGGTTTCGCATTGGCGTAAAAGCTGGTGCCACCTACTCCAATATCTCTGGCAGCAATGTTAGCCAGATTACGGGCCCTAATTATAGCACTGACTTAGGCGACTACAAATTGGGCTACAACGCTGGGGTTTCGCTCTCCATTCCGCTGAGCAGCGACGGTTTCTTCTCGTTTGCTCCTGAGCTGCTGTACAACCGCAAAGGCTACGAAATCAAATCGGAGCAGAAGATGAACCTGCCAGCCGGCGTTTCCAAGGTTGAGTCGGAACAGCAGCGCGTGTTGCACTACCTCGATGTGCCCCTGCTGGCTAAAATCAACGCTGGTGGCCTGTTCTTCGAGCTGGGCCCGCAGGTAAGCTACCTGTTCGGTTCAAAGAATAAGCAACAAACCACCACTAAGTACACCAACGGCGACAAGGACAAGGTGGAGAACAACAGTGGTTTCCTGGACTACACCGGGGTAAGCCGCGACGACGCGTACAAGTCTGACTTGGCGCAGTTCGACATCAGTGGTGTGGCTGGTCTCGGCTACATGACCGAGGGTGGCCTGAGCTTGGGCCTGCGTTATGCTCGTGGCTTCAACTCCCTCATCGATACCAAAGACACCGACAACGAGCCTAAAGCGTTCAACAACGCCTTCACGCTGCAAGTAGGCTACCTGATTCCTACCAAGTAGATGCTAGGTTTTAGATAAAAGAATAGAGCTGCTCCCTTGCCGGGAGCAGCTCTATTCTTTTATAGAACCACGCGAATATTCGGCTGTTATCGTTAAGCATACTCACGCACAGTACCTGATCCAATCCTTCCACACTTCATTACTTACCTCATGAAAAAATCGGCTTTTGTAGCTGGCGCGCTACTAGCAGTTACTACGCTTGCGTCCTCCGCAGTGCATGCTCAGGGAGTCCGTTTGGGCTTAAAGGGCGGAGCTAACCTGTCTAACCTCTCCGGCGACCTCACTGATGAGGACCGCTTTGAAAACAAGTTTGGCTTTCACGGCGGGCTGATGCTCAATGTGGGCCTAATTGACGACGGCTTCCTCTCCCTGCAGCCGGAGGTGCTGTTCTCCCAGAAAGGCTTTAAATACGCAGACAGCCAGTTCAATATTGGTGGCAACACCATTAAGTACGAAGGCGACAGAACCTATAATTACATTGATGTACCGGTGCTGCTGAAAATCAACGCCGGTGGGTTCTTCGTGGAAGCGGGGCCGCAGTACAGCTACCTGCTCAAGGTGAAGGATGACTCCAAAGTTTCTATCAACGGCAATACGGCCACGCAACGGAGCGGCACCAGCAACCTAGACAACGTAAACCGCAACGAAATTGGGTATGCCGCCGGGCTGGGCTTTCAGTCGGACGCTGGCTTGCTGCTAGGCCTCCGCTACAACGGCTCCTTCACCGATTTTGGCAAGGACGGGTACCAGGATAATGACGTGCGCAATGCCCGCAACTCCGTCTTCCAACTCTCTGTAGGTTACCTACTTCCGGGCAAATAAGCTTGCTCTGATTTTTCACAAAAGGCCCCTCTTTATCACGGGAGGGGCCTTTTGCATTATAAGCGGCAGGGCAGTTGGCACACTTTTCGTTTAAGGTGGTTCGTGCACATTTTCTACCTCTAACCTCTGTTGCACCATGAACCACAAACTCCTCTCTATTGCTGCCTTGCTCACTGTAGCTGCAGCTTCTTCCGCTCAAGCTCAAGGCGTACGCCTGGGCCTGCGTGCCGGTACTAACTACGCTAACCTGGCCGGCAACATCAAAAACGAGAACACTTACAACAACAAGTTCGGCTTTCTCGGCGGTGTAATGCTGAACGCTGACGTTACCGGCGACGGGTTCTTCTCCATTCAGCCCGAGGTATTGTACTCGCAGAAAGGCTTTGAGAACAAACCTACGGAATACACCAACACTATTCTGGGAGTTGGCTATACCGAGAAGCGCGAGGGCAAGGTAAACTACAACTACCTTGATGTACCCGTGCTGCTGAAGATAAACGCCGGTGGGTTTATCGTAGAAGCCGGCCCTCAGTACTCCTACTTGCTGAGCGCCAACGACGAAACCAAAATCACGCGGACGCGCCAGCCCAACGGCACGCCTAGCGTAACCGAGGCGCAGGACAAGAAGGACGTGAGCGGCTTCAAACGGAGTGAGCTGGGCTACGTGGCCGGCGTAGGTTACCAAGCCGATAACGGCCTCAGCCTGAACCTGCGCTACACTGGCGCCTTCAGCGACTTTGTGAAGAGCGACAATGGCACGTATTTCAACGGCGACCTAGCCAACGCCCGTCACTCGGCGGTGCAGCTCTCCTTAGGCTATCTGATTCCGAGCAAGTAACGCTGCTAGGCCACTTCATTACTTAGCCGCCCGGCTCCTGCCTTAGGAGTCGGGCGGTTTTTTTGTTATAGGCAGAGAATGCTACTGACAATACCGTAATCTTGCAGCCATATTATTGTTGTGCTCTGAATACCCTGTATTAATGCGTTTACTATCTGGTGTGCTTCTGGTGGGCACCATATTGCTATCTATTCCTAGCCATGCTCAGCGTATACTTCTCGGTCTGAAGGGCGGAGCAGCCATTGCCAATGGTATCGGAACCGATGCGAAGAACAGCTCTCTGCGTTTTGGGGGACAAGGTGGCGCCCTTCTGCGCGTTAAGCTTACTGAGCAGCTTGCCATTCAGGGCGAGGGCCTTTACGTACAACGCGGCGACAATGGCACCCTCTACGGTCGTACTATTGGTCACCGCCTCGACTACATTAGCGCACTATTGCTGTTGCAGTACCACTTCGCCGACATTTTTGTGGAAGCAGGGCCGCAGCTGAACTGGCTGCGAACGGCCACCCCCAACATTGTGTCTGCCCAGGCTATTAACACCCTTACTTTCCAAGACCAGGACCGAAGCTTTGTAGTGGGTTTTGGCTACCAAGACACTACCGGCGTTACAGTAGGTTGGCGCTACATAGGCGGCCTCAGCAATGTGTTTAACCCCAGCCCTATCAGCGGCAGCCGACAGTTGCAGTTGCGCAACAGCACAGTGGAGTTTTACCTAGGCTATTTATTTGAGCCGCGGCAGATTATCCGGTTCATTACTAGCCCGGTCAGGTTGGTCAAGAGCATTGGTAGCAGAAAATCCAAAGCCGCTCGCCAGCCTGCTAACCAAGAGAAAACGAAGTAATAGTCCTGCACAAGCTCAGGCTTGTGCGCTGTAGCCGCCGGCAAACGAGGTATTTCGGCGTAGTTTCGTGGCCGTATTACGCGTTTTTGATTACCTCCATGAAGAAAGTATTTCTTTCCGCACTCTTGCTGACTGGCCTAGCCGGGGCGGCGCAGGCACAAAGTAATGTATCGTTAGGGCTGAAGGCGGGAGGCTCCCTCTCCTCCTTCTCAGGCGAGCAAGCTTCCAACCACAAAAGCATCGTGGGCTTTCATGCCGGTGCCTTCGCCAATATTGGGTTTACCCGTTTGTTCGCGTTTCAGCCGGAAATTATGTACTCGCGCAAAGGAGCCAAATTTCCCCCATTCAACTTCACCACCCACCTCGACTACATAGACGTGCCGCTAGTGTTCCACATCAATGTTGAGGGACTGTTTTTTGAGGCGGGTCCGCAAGTAGGCTTCCTGGTTTCGGCTAAGAACAAGGCCGGCAATGCAAGCACCGATGTAAAACCGGCCTACAATACCGTGGATGCTGGCTACGTAGCGGGTTTGGGTTACCAACGTAAGACTGGCCTAGGCGTGGGCCTGCGCTACAACGGAGGCATTACCAACGTTGAAAAGTCGTTTAACACGGGCGGAACTACCGTGCAGAACAATATTCGCAACAACGTTTTCCAGTTGTATCTGACTTACTCGCTCAACGCTCGTTAACTAAAATTAGAGGCATGAAAAAAGGCTCGTCTGCTAGCAGACGAGCCTTTTTTCATGCCTCTAGGCCACTACTTCTTACTTTGCCGCAGCTGCGTAGTTGCGGTAGAAGTGCGGTATAGTCTCGATGCCTTTCAGGAAGTTGAATACGCCGTAGTGCTCGTTGGGCGAGTGGATGGCGTCGGAATCCAGGCCGAAGCCGAGTAGCACGGAATCGAGGCCTAGCTCGGTTTTGAACATAGCTACAATCGGGATGGAACCACCGCCGCGCGTGGGGATGGGGCGTTTGCCGAAGGTGGTTTCCATGGCATCAGCGGCAGCTTTGTAGGCCACTGAATCGGTGGGCGTTACTACGGGTTCACCGCCGTGGTGGGGCCGCACTACTACAGTTACGCCGCTGGGCGCAATGCTCTCAAAATGCTTCTGGAAGATTTCCGTGATTTCGTCGGAGGTCTGGTGGGGCACCAGGCGCATCGAGATTTTAGCAAATGCCTTGGAGGCAATAACCGTTTTGGCGCCCTCGCCGGTGTAGCCACCCCAAATGCCGTTTACGTCCAGCGTGGGCCGGATGCCAATGCGCTCCACGGTGGTGTAACCTGCTTCGCCGTAGGTGTCGGGTAGGCCAATGCTTTGCTTGAATTCGTCGTCGGAGTGGGGCACGCGGTTTAGCTCGGCGCGCTCCTCCTCGCTTAGCACGGCTACCTTGTCGTAGAAGGCCGGGATGGTGATGTGGTTGTTTTCGTCGTGCAGGCTGGCAATCATCTTGCAGAGCACGTTGATAGGGTTAGCCACTGCACCGCCGTAGAGGCCAGAGTGCAGGTCGCGGTTGGGGCCGGTAACTTCTACTTCGTGGTAGCTCAGGCCGCGGAGGCCTACCTCAATGCTGGGCTGGTCGTTGGAGAGGATGCCAGTGTCGGAAATCAGAATAACATCGGCCTTGAGCTTCTCCTTGTTTTCGCGCACGAAGATGGCCAAGTTGTTCGAGCCGATTTCTTCCTCGCCCTCAATCATCACCTTCACGTTGCAGGGCACGCCGCCGTCCTGGTTCATCACTTCCAGGGCCTTCACGTGCATATACACTTGGCCTTTGTCGTCGCAGGCGCCACGGGCGTAGATTTTGCCGTCCTTGATAACGGGCTCGAACGGGCCGGAAGTCCACAGCTCATAGGGGTCAGCGGGCTGCACGTCATAGTGGCCATATACGAGCACCGTAGGCAGCGCGGGGTCGACTATTTTCTCGCCGTACACGATGGGGTTGCCGGCCGTGGGGCACAGCTCTACTTTCTCTAGGCCTACTTCCTCGAAGCGGGCTTTCAGGTACTCAGCGGCACGCAGTACGTCGCCATGAAACTTAGGATCAGCCGAAACCGATGGGATGCGGAGCCAGTCCATCAGTTCACTTAAAAAACGCTCTTGGTTCTGTTCGAGGTAAGAAGCCATGCGGCGGTGGGGTTAGTTGGAAATGCGAGGGTAAAGGTAGCAGGACAGGCCTAGAGTAGTGCGTGAGCTAGCATCTGAACTATACCTTTCTATTCTTATTCCTGCAACGGCTTCCAGTCGTTTTTTGTAAAGAATACATTGCCGAAGTGAGACGATTTGAACACTAAATAGAAGTGTCCTTTTTGCCGATACACCGTAGGGTTAGAAGCAAGAATGTGATGAGTGGGTTGCTTCATCCTCACAACTAGCCGGTGCGAGTTATAAGGTTTAACAGTGGAAATTGCGCCGAAATATGTGTTGAGAATAGAATCACCTTCCATTTGATAGAAGGTAATTCGATCATCGTTCGTGATTTCAAAGCGAAAATGATTGTACTGCCAATCGGCTTGCTTCCCAGGAAACTTAGTTCGATCAATTACATACTGGCCATAATAATTATCTTTCTCCAACTCGCTTTTCGGCGTGAATAGATGGATTAACCAAGCTAGGCCTATCAACCCAAACACAACGCCCCACAAACCAGCCAGTGCTTTAAGAAAGATTGGTTTGTCTGTGGCAATTGCTAGCCAAAATAGAATGCCTGTCCCTGGTAGCAGGACAAGCATGAAAAAAAGATTGAAGCCAAACCCCATACGCATTATACTACACTAGGCACCTAATCTGCAGTCTAGTAAGAATACCAAGTGGCTACTTCTTATCCCACGGCATGGGTACGCGACTTTCGGTGCCGGCGCGCAGGCGCCCGATGTTAGCGCGGTGAGTATACACGAGTAGCACGGCCAGCACGAAGCCAAACCACACCAGCAGCTGGTTCTGTGGCCGGAACTGAGGCAGCAACTGCAACAGGGCAAACGTCACGCCGGCCGTCATGCTGCTCAAGGATACGTAGCGCGAAATCAACAGCGTGACGATGAACACCAGAATGCAGACGCCCACCGTGGCGGGGGCAATGGCCAGCATCATCCCCAGCACAGTAGCCACGCCTTTGCCGCCCCGGAAGCCAGCGTAAATCGGGTAGATGTGGCCTAGCACGGCCAGCACTCCGCAGGCGATTTGGTAATACAGCAGCTGCTCCGGTAGAATGGCGCCTTGGTTCAGCATCACCGAAGCTAGCGAGGTAGCGGCCCACCCTTTCAGCACGTCAATGGCCATAACGAAGGAGCCTGGCTTTTTGCCCAGCACCCGGAAGGTATTGGTAGCGCCTGAGTTACCCGAGCCATGCTCCCGAATGTCAATCCCGAAAAACAAACGGCCCACCCATAAGGCGGTAGGGATGGAGCCAATGAGGTAGGCGGCCACTAAAAGGCCTAGAACGAGGGGGAGATTCATGCGGGAACGTGGGTAGAGGTCGAGCTATGGGGTAAAGATACGGTTCTGGGGCAGCGGTGTTAGTCGGAATAGCCACTAGGCCTATTGATTGTTCTTTGGGCGCTCCTACTTCGTCCTATTCTACACATACCCCTCAAGCAGGAGGAATCTTCTCACGCCAGGAAGACTGGCCTAGCCTGCGTCATAGCTTAGGCTGCTTGGGCAGTAAGCCAAAAGACTGTCCTGCTGCACATGTCGAAGTATTGTCCCAGTGAGCTGCATTATCATTTCGACGCAGCAGTAGAGCTACTTCCACTGGGCAGACGCCAGATGAAGCATGACCACACTTTTTGCTCACTTTCCACGCTGGCTAGGCCACTAACAGCAAACCGCCCCGCCAGAAGCTCTGGCGGGGCGGTTTGCTGTTAGTGGTTATTCTTCGCCGAAGGGGTCGTTGGCGTCTTTTTTCTTTTTCTTCTTCGACTCCTTCTTGGGCTCTTCGGTAGGAGCATCAGCAGCCGGAGCCGTTTCTACTACCTCATCCTTTTTCTTCTTTTTCTTACCCGTGTCGGCGGGGTCTGCTTCTACAGGGGCAGTGGCCTCTACGGGCTCGTCCTTTTTCTTTTTCTTCTTGCTGGTTTCCTCAGCTGGGGCGGCACCAGCATCCGACTGCATGGCTTCCTCTACGGGGTCGAGCTTCTTCTTTTTCTTCTTCGAGTTGCCCTCCATGTTGTCGAAGTTGCCGGTGCTCACGGGCTGGGTGGTGTTCACCTTGCGCTTGCCCGACTCCTTCAGGTAGTCTTTGCGGAAGTGGTTGAGGAAAGTCTGCACCTCCTGGTCGTCGCCGAGGAAGAAGCCGTACTGGGTAGCTGTGTTGTAGTCACCCTTGGCTTTCAGACCAATGATTTCATCGAAGGAGCCGTGCTGAGCTTTGGCCAGCAGCACATTGTTGGAATACTTGAGATAGTACCAGGTCTGAGGTTCAGCCTCCAGGTACAGCTCTACGGCGTCGCCGGTGCTTTCCTTCTTGATTTCAATGTAACCGTCTATCAGAGCGTTGATGTCCTTTTTGCCCACACTCACTAGGCCTATCTTACCCACCGAGTACCAAGCCCGCATTTTATCGTTCCAGCGCAGGTTCACCTGGTTCAGGACCACCGTGTGCAGGAACTTCGGCGACAACTTCTGCAGCGGCGTGTACCCGCCTTTGCGTGTGCTGTAGTCCTGCACCGCCTTGTTGCCGATAAACTCCGCCATTTTGTACAGCTGCGCCTGAGAACCAGTCAGCGCCTCAGGTAAGCCCTTGGCATTGGTAGCCAGGTCGTTGCCCATGGCTTCTACGGCCTTTTCTGGCAGTACAATGTCGAAAGCCATGAACGTGTCAAGGTCGTAGAGCGCGCTATCGGGTTTGGCCTGGCCTAGGCCCGCGGCCGTTAGGGTGTAATCTTTGTTGGAGTTGATCAGGTTAAGCTTACCGCGGAAATTCATGACCCCGGTAGAGTCGTTCAGCGTTAGCACTGAGCCCTCGTAGATGTCGGGGCTATTGATGTCGTGCTGGCTGATACCGTACACGCGCTTCTTCTGGTCGTAGCTGAGCGTGCCGTCTACCTGGAATACGTTCTGGTCCGTTACGCCGGGCTTAGGAGCCACAAACAGGGGGTATACCTTACCCGCGTTTTCCGACAGAAAAAGGCCCGACAGCATGGGCGTCCCGTCTTCTGTTTTTGGCTCATTGAGCTTGATCCGAATGCCCTTGGGGTCAATACTGTCCTGCACGGCAAACCACTCTGAGGCGCTAGCATTCTTCACAAATTCCAGCTTAGCCTGGCCATCAAACGTGAAGCCGCGCTTCTGAGAATTCATCTTCACGGCCCCGCGGTACGCAATGCGGGGCGCCAAGTGAAACTTATCAGTGGCCGCAATAGTGGCCACGGCCGTAGTGGGCAGCGAAGTAGGCACGTCCTCCGTTTCGTTTCCACGTTTCAACAGCGCCTTGCCTAGCTTACCGCCTTTCGGGCCGCGCGCGGCCAGGGCGGCAGAATCGGCTTTGAAGTTGGTGAACTTAATAGCAAACGAATCGGCGGAGGCGTTCTTGTAGTTATACAGCGCGTTACCTGTGAAAGAGGTGCGCGAGTCAATCTTGATTTCACCCTTATACAAGGCGTGGTACTTGTGCAGCGTATCCAGCACAATACCGGCATTCTGGAAGCTACGCATTTCGGCGTTTGGCAGCACATACACCCGGCTCGAGTCAGGCATAATCCAGGCGTCAGCGGAGGCAATGTGAGGCACTCCACCCGCTACCAGCCGGTAGCGGCTCAGGTCGTACTTACCCGTGGCAGCCTGAAATTTCAGGCCGCGCTGCTCGGGCTTGGTGCTGTAGAAGTAAGAACGCGACGAGTCGGCCCCAGCTTCTACACTGAGCTGCACAATCTTCTTTTTGAAGTCCCACTTACCGCCCGAAAGCGTAGTGCGGTACTGCGAATACGGCAGCTCAATGCTAGACTTGTTATCGCCCGCCTCACGCGCAAATTGCGTGTTACCGGCTTTCAAGTCATAGGTGAAGCCTACGTTGTTAGCCGTAAGAGCCGGCTTGTTCACTTCCGCCGACTTTACACTCAAGGTGGCGTTTTTACCCGTGTAACGAGTCGGTTTGAAGACAAAGCCTGCCGAGCGAATAAAGGACTGCGGACCATCCATACCACCGTCACCATAAAGACCGCCAGGCGTATAGGTCAGGGTACCTTTAAATGCGTAGGTGGCGTCGTACATTTTCAGCCCTTGCCCCTGCTGGCTGCTCAGGTACATAGAGTCTTGCTTCACGGCCCACTTCATCTGGTAGCCGGGCTGTAGCGTTACCTTGGCAAACTCGGTGCCGCTCAGTGGCCCCGGCAGAATTGTGCCCGACTTACCCACTGTTACCACGGAGTCTTTGTAGAAGATAAACTGGTCGCTGGCAAAGTCGCCGGTCAGGTATTTAATATTACCGATGCCCTGCAGACCCCGGTTACTCATAGTCACCTTGTTGAATAAGCGCCCCTTGTTGCCGTAGAGCGGGAAGCCTTCCTTCGGCACATCGTAGGTAAAGCCCAGAGACCCATCTTCCTGCAGAGAAAGCTTTGTCTTGAAGTCGGGCATGATGCCACCTGACACAAACGTACCCTTGAACCCCACGGCTCCGCGGTTCTTGTTATTGAGGGAATCGAGTTTGAAGGGCGGAATGTCGAAGTACATCGTGGTATCGTAAGCACCACCCAATACTTCCGGCTTGTCGAAGAATACGTACGCTCCGGTGCTGGCATCAAACGACGGATACGCCCCCAATTTCTTACGGCCCGATTTGTTGTTGGGCGCGTTGATGTAGAGCTTACCCGAGGAGGTTTTCTTCTTATTGGTGAGGGTAAAGTCGGTGTCTTTGCGGGCTTTCATCACGGAGCCCTTCGAGCCTTTGCCCTTCACAATGATGGAGTCAATCTTCACCAGATCAATGAAGAAGCCGTCATAATCAAACTTAAACTCCTTGCCTTTGAAGATAAAGGCCGAGGCTACTACGGTACCATTGAACAGTACCCCACGGTTCTTCTGAATGCGAATAACGCTGGAGTCGGGCTTCACGAACACCGTTACGGAGTCGTCGGAGAAGTTGAAGCGGTCGACGCCGCGCACTAGCAGGTCGTTGGTAGCCAAGTTCAGCGTAGCATTCTTGCCCGAGGGCGACAACGACTTAATGGCAATGTGGTCGTAATCTTTTTTGCCCCGCGAGGAGTTCACGTAGTGCGTCGCCTTCGGGAGCAGCACTACCTGATCAGTCTGAGGATACCACTTCACGTACCCATCGCGCGCCAGGCCCGACATGGCCGAGCGCAAGTTATCGGGGCTAATCTTTAGGGCCGTCACCATATCCTGGATTGAAAACAGGCGGGTGTTTCCGTGGCTCTGGCTGTAGCCCACTACCATTTGCAAGGGGTGCATCTTATTGATGGCCTTGATCTGCTGGTAGCGGGTGTTGGTGTAGAATTCTTTCGATTCGAAGTTGGCGGTAACCTGGTTTTTGGCCGTTAGGATGGAGAAGTCGATGTTGGACGTGCGGAGCGGCCACGTGAGCAGCTCCGTCGTGATTTCCATCTGGTGGTAAGAGTCGTAGTAAGGCGTGTTCTTGTACATGCCCTCTTCGCGGGTAAGCTGTAGCACCTGCGGCCCTTTCGCGTACTTCAGCCGCACGCCAGGGTGCGTCAGCGAGTCTTGCTTGTCTTGGTAAATAGTAACTGCCGCCCGCTGGCTGCTGATAATGGAGTCGCCGAGCACGTAGGAAAGTGAGGACGCCTTGAACTTGGGCTTGCCATCAACTTCCACAATGATGCGCGACAAGGCTCCATCTAGCGAGGCCGACATAGCTCGGTTGCCGGCCAGCGTAAAGCCCCCGTAGTAGCGAATGTTTTCGCCGATGTTCTTCACCCGGGCATCATTGGTGTTGGAGATGAAGCGAGGGTAGCCAGTGTCGGCAGTTGGGGTTTTGCGCTTCAGGCTGCGGTAGGCCAGCCAGCCCTTCACTGGTGCTTCCAGCACGGCCGGATACGTGAGCGTAGCGGGCTGGGCTGTAAACTCTGCCTTAGTAATATCGAAGTTATAATTGGTCAGGTCGGCCGTAACGGGGTTGTTATTGATCTGCCAGCCGTACTGGCCGCCGTAACCCACAAACCGGTTTTGCGTGGTTATGGCCCCGCTGGTTTTGTGGATGATAATGGAGTCGCCAGCCGCCGCCATAAACAAGTCGGCATCCTTCAGAATCAGGACGGGCCCGCGGGTGGTGGGCGCCATGTACGTATCGTAGGTGGGCGCTAGGCCAGGCGTAGCAGCCGTACCGGCATCATCGGAGCCCCACATATCGTTGGAGTCCCACCCATCAGCGGCTTTCTTCTTTGCGGGCGTTTTGGTATTGAGGGGCTTGGTTACCACGGCCGCCGAGGCGGGAGCGGCTGGCGCTACCGGGGGCGCCATGGAGGGCATATCCGTTTCGTTGTAGGCGTAGCTGAACGTGCCGCCATCTACCCGCAGCCGGTTATAGCGCGAGCGGTAGAGGTACTTGGTTTGTAGAAATTGAGCCGAGTTCAGCAGAAACTTTTCCACCTCGGGCACTTGCTCCCGGGCCAGTGCTTTCCCTACTACGTTCAGATACTCGGTCATCTGGGCGTCGGAGAAGTTCTGCACCTGGGCACCCGCCGTAATCGACGTGAAGAACGCCTCGAAGTGTGGCTTGGCCTTAAACTTGCGCGCCAGCATTTGCTGCGACAACGCCACAATGTAGGCCTGTTGAGTGGCCGTGAGGCGGTTGCTGGCCCATACCTCCTGCAGACGAGCCGCCGCCGCCTTGCCTGAGGCCACATTAGCGGTAGCCATCATCGACTGCACATCCACCATAAACTGCTGAGGGTCACTGCTCAGCTTACCCGTAAACCGGGGCAAAGCAGGAGCCGCCGGAGCCACTCCTGCAGGTTGTTTAGAAGGTTGGGGTTTGGTCTGCTGCGCCCACGCCGGAGCACTTAATCCCAGCAGCAGCGCGCATACCCACTTAAAAGTAAAATGCTTCATACTAAGTCCGTCAGCGCCTAATTAATCGCCTACAATTTCGACAAAACGCGGCACTTTCCGCCATCTTGCCCCCTATCCCTCCAACAATCATACCTCACCTGAATTTTATACTATTTCAGGAGAGCATTTCGGCAACTACTCAATAAATTAAAAGGCTGCCTCCTCAGAGACAGCCTTTTAACTCAAGCAATACTATATATATTTCCCACAGTGCTGCCAGCGCTTTTTAGACTGGCTGGCGGAACACGGCTGAAACCCAGTGGTTCTGGGTGCGGTGGCTCTCGTACTGGAAGCCCGCCTTTTCCGCTGCTTCCTGAATAAGCGGAAGGTCCTCTTCGTAGAATCCGGAGAACAAGATGGGGCCGCCGGGCTTGAGGTAGCGGGCATACGCTGGCATATCCTCTAGCAGCACATTGCGGTTGATGTTGGCTAGTATAATATCGAAGGGCTCCTCCCCTTCCAAAGCAGTTACATCACCGAGGCGGGCTTCTACTTTGTCCTGCACGTTGTTTTCGGCGGCGTTGTCGGCGGCATTTTCTGCGGTCCAGGGCTCTACGTCCACGGCCAGCACGTAGTCGGCGCCCAGGTGCACGGCCATCACGGCCAAAATGCCGGTGCCGCAACCCATGTCGAGCACGCGCTTGCCTTGGTGGTCGATGTTGAGCTGATTGGTAATCATCAGGGCCGTGGTATCGTGGTGGCCGGTGCCGAAGGACATGCGCGGCATAATCACGATTTCGTAGGCCAGGTCTGGGCGCGCTTCGTGGAAGGGTGCCCGCACCGATACCTTATCGGCAATTACCAAGGGCTGGAAATTCTTTTCCCACTCGGCGTTCCAGTTCTGGCGCGTGATAATGCGGTGCGTGTAGCCTACTTCACCCAACCCTTCGTAGCGGCTCATGATTTCAGCTACGTGGTCGTGGTTAAATACGTCTTCGGTGGTGTAGGCGCAAAAGCCTTCGTCGTTATCTTCGAAGGTATCGAAGCCGAGTTCAGCCATTTCAGCTACCAGAATATCAGATAGCTCGCGAGGAGCTTTTACGGTTACTTCTACAAAGTCCATATAAGAGCAGCAATGTGGTATCGAGGGAAATGAAAATGCCGCCCAATAGCTATGGACGGCAATTACAGTGCAAAAGTACAAGTTTGGTGTACACAACCCGGCCTAGGCCACTCTCCAATTACTGCTTCCGGCAGCCAGCGTAAGAGCGAGACTTGGTAAACTGAATGCTGAAGTCGGCGAGATTGCGGTTGTCGGTAACAAACAAGGAGTAATCGGCGAAGTTGGGCGAGTCGGTGAGGTACCACAGGCCTACCTTGTCGGCGAAGAGCTTACTAGTTTCCTTGAAGACCATCAGGTCGGCAAAGTCAGCTTCGGGCTCCATGTACACCGAGCCAAAGCAGCGGCTCTGCCGGCGCGGGTCGGTTTCGAGATACACCGTACCAAACACGCGGCACGGATCCACGGAGCTTAGCGAAGTAGCCGCCAATGGCATGCGCGGCGCCGGCTGAAACGGATTCAGGGCCAGCAGGCCGGCAAGAAGTAAGGTAGTTAGCATAGGTAGTCGGTAGGCCTCTGCTCCGGACAATTATCTGGCCGAAATAAGTTCGCTTACGCCCTAGGCCAGTCTATCATTTCATATGCCGCGCGAAATCTGAGGCAGTTATCAGAAGGCAACATCAGACTCCGCACGGCATCCGAAATAACGCTTAGAACGACTTGATAATGTCGGTGAAGTCGCGGGATTTGAGCGAGGCGCCACCGATGAGGCCACCGTCTACGTCGGGCTGGCTGAACAGCTCGCGGGCGTTTTGGGCATTGGCCGAGCCGCCGTACAGGATAGTGGTGTTCTGGGCCGCCTCGGCGTCATAAGCGCGGGCAATTTGCTCCCGGATGAAGGCGTGCACCTCTTGGGCCTGCGCGCTGGTAGCGGTTTTGCCGGTCCCGATGGCCCAAATTGGCTCGTAGGCCACTACTACCTGATCGAACTCCTCGTTGGAGAGGTGAAACAGGCCGTCTTTCAGCTGCTTACTGATAAAGTCGAAGGTCTCATCGGCCTCGCGGGTTTCCAGCGACTCACCCACGCAGAAGATGGGCTTCAGGCCGGCGGCCAGGGCCGCTTTCAACTTCTGGCTCAGCAGCTCATCATCCTCACGGAAATACTGGCGGCGCTCGGAGTGGCCTAGAATCACGTATTCTACCCCTACCGACTGCAGCATGCGGGCCGATACCTCACCGGTGTAGGCGCCGCTTTCTTTCTGGTGGCAGTTTTGAGCACCCAAGTGAATGAGGCCGTCCTGGGGCAGGTGCTTGCCGATGGTGGTCAGGAACGGGAAGGGCGGGCACACCACTACCTCCACGTTGGAGCCAGTTACTTCGTCCTGCACCATGTTCACGATTTCGGAAATTAGCGCTTGGCCATCCTGGAGAGTGGTATTCATCTTCCAGTTACCGGCCACAATATTCTTACGCATAGCGGAAAGGGTTGAGGTTGGGAGTTGGCGCGCAAGTTAGAACAATGCGCAGTGAGTCGTCAGGATTGCGACCCGAAGAATCAGTATTCGACAAGACGCCGCCTTAGCTTGTTACGAATGAGACGCTACCCGTCTCCTGCTGCCCCACCACGACAGGCCTAGGCCTAGTACCGCAACCATACTAGCGGCGGCCAACGCCATTTGGGCTAATACCTCCGTGTCGGGGTCGGGGCGGCGGGCTACGTAGATACCCAGGAGCCCCCAGGCTACGGCGGCGGGGTAAGCCAGCTCCGTAAAGCGGCGCGTGACATTCAGGGCCAGCCCCGCCGTAATGCCCACCAGCACAATTGCCAACTGCAGGGTCACGTCTTCATCGGGCTGCCATGTGGTACCCAGTGCCACGGTTACATTCACGACGGTAGCCAGCGAAATCCAGCCCAGGTACAGACCAAACGGAATGCTGCTGTACCACGGCGACTCGGCGCGGCGCACCAGCTGGCGGGCCCGGCCATACACCACCGCCAGGCAGGCCAAAATACCCAGCATCGTCAGCATACTAGGTACCAACAGTTCATAGGCAAACACTACCAACCAGAGCCCCGTGAGTAAGTTGGCCCACACCAACGGCCGCGCTACGGCATCGGGGAGCGGGTTACGCCGCTGGGCGGGCAGGAGTTGCCACACCGCATACAGCAGCAAGCTCAGAAAAATCAGCCCCCAAATGCTGAAGGCATACCCTGCCGGAGTGAGCAGCGTGGGGTATTTATATGACACCTGTCCGTTGGTTTGCCCATTAAAGGGAAAGCGTTGCGACACGTAATTGATAGCAATGTTGCCAACAATAGCGGCAGCGGCTCCCCAGCGCCAAGCCCTACTAGTAGATGGGGCCGTGAGCGTGTCGAAAGCAGGTGTGAGTGGAGCAGACATAGGTAATGACAGCAGGTAGACGACCGCAAGTACGCACAGAAGCCACTACTACGGCTAGTATTCGCCCGAGGTAGTGACTTCCGTCTGGTAATTAAATGGAGCCGCCTAGGCCACTGCTTCGTAGTGGCCTAGAGCTACAACTACGGCAGAACCACCCGGCAGCAGGGCATCAGGCAATAAGCCCATGGCTAACGGCGTAACGCATGAGCGCCGCAGTGTTTTTTACCTGAGTTTTCTCGATAATATTCTGCCGATGGGTTTCAATGGTGCGCTTGCTGGTGAAGAGCTTCTCCGCTATTTCGGCATTGGTAAAGCCCTCTGCCAGCAGTTGCAGCACCTCTTTCTCCCGATCGGTCAGGTCGCCGGGGCGGCGCTTGGTGCCAGGAAGTACATCGGCTCCGGGGCGCTTCACGAGTTGCTGCAGCAGGTTCATGCCCATATCGGTGCACATGAAGGGCCGCCCGGCCGCCACCATCCGGATGGCATACAGAAATTCTGAGCTCTCGGCGTTTTTCATCACGTAGCCGGCTGCTCCAGCCTGCATCATCCGGTACACATCTTTCTCATTGCCCAACATCGACAGCACCAGCACCCGCACCTGCGGAAACTGCGCTTGCAGCAAGGGCATAGTAGCAAAGCCATCCAGCACGGGCATGGCCACGTCCATCAGCACCACGTCAGTAGGCGTGTTGGCCAAGAGCTCTAGCAGGCTCTGGCCGTTGTCAGTTTGCCCTACTACTTCAATATCGGGCTCATGAGCAACTAACGCCTGAATGCCATTCCGCACAATAGGATGGTCATCCACCAGAAGCACACGGATCATATTCGCAACACACTTAGTTCATTCTTCCTTGGCACCACCAAGCTTTGCTTTTCAGCACAGAGGGCGGCACCAAGGTAGTACGTAACCACGGTTATTTTTATGAGGGTGGGAGGTTGAGCTGGTTAGAGCAAAAGCTCCACGCCGTTTATATAGACAACCTTTCCGCAGGAAAGTTTTACTATTCGGCCACCACAGGCCTGAGAAGCAACTATTTGCTCCAGGCCACTCCGTTATAACTGGTGTTTCCAGACGTCACAACTTTTTTATGTTATGTCATAGTACAGTTCGGCCGGCCTCGCCTGGAATATGGCTGGTTATCTAGCATTACTTCGCAAATCCAGCATCGTTCTGCAGGGCTTCCATGGCTACGGTTAGATACACGAGCGGCGCGTTCCAGTTAATGGCTACTTCGTTGGAAGCGTAGGAGCAGACCTCGTCCGTGTAGGCGCGCTCAGCATCCGAAAACAAGTATTGGCAGCCGTCTTGCCGGCCAGGGTTGGGGCCGCCCACCAGAAACCCGGGCAGGGGCTCCGCAATACCGTCGGCTTCGGAAAGGCGGTGGTGCGGGTGCTGGGGGGCCTTACTTCCGAACCCCGTGACGAAGCAGTAGCCCGTAGCATTGCGCCCCAGCAAATAGTCAAGGTTGGCGAGGGCGCACTGTAGGTACTGCTTGTCGCCGCTAAGGCGGTAGGCCTGGATGAGGGCCACCCCCTGGTTGGCGGCCGTGGCGTTGCTGCCCCAAACAAAATTGGCGGCACTCTTGGTCATAGCCGTTTGGTAGGGCTGCTGCTCGTAGCCGGCCCTTAGCTCGTCGGCCAGCGCCAGTATGTGTTTGCGCACCGTAGGCCACTGCGCTTGGGCTGCCGCTGGTAATTGGCTCCTGAACCGGGCCAGCGTATAGTACCCCAGGGCCTGTACTTGGTTCCAGGAAGGCAACTTGGCAGACTCAGCCAACGCCGGCTGCAGCACCTGATAGTACTGGGGTTGGCTGGTGGTCACGTAAAGCTCAGCGGCGGCCCACACCCACTCGTCGTGCAGGTCTTGGTCGCCGTATTCACCGGTGCTGATGTCGGGGTCGACCTGCTTATTAATGTCAGCTTGGCGGTAGAGCACTTGAGGATGTGCTTGCGCCCACTGCCAGGCGCGCACCGAGGCTTGCAGACAGGAGTCGGCTAGGCCGGGCAACTGGCGAGGAAACTGTTTCAGAATACGGCTGGCCTGGGCCGTAATGGCGGCAAAGTCTAGCGCGGCGGCCGTACTTTTCTGCACTACATACCGTGGTTTAGTGGTCAGCGCGGGCATCTCCATGCCATCGAAGGCAGCGTTGGTGAGTTTGTGGTACACGCCTCCGTCGGTGGGGTCTTGCATGGCCAGCATCCAGCGTAGGTTCCACAAGGTTTCATCCACCACATCGGGCAGACGGTTGCTACTCTCCGGCACCTCTTCCCGAAACGTGCGGCAATACGTCGGAAAGTCTTCGTAGAGCGAAAACAACGTGCCCATGGTAATGCCCGAATTCACGACGTATTTGTTGTAGTCGCCGGCATCGTACCAGCCGCGGGGCGCTGATACAAGCGTGCCGGTAGGCCGCTGGGCCGTGGCGGCGGAAGCATGCACCAGCACCTGTGTATCGGGGTGGCCTAGCGGTCGGCTCCAGCGGCCGGCGTACAGGGCGGGCAGTGCCGTAGATACGCGTTGGTAATAATAGCTTTTGAGAGCCGCACGGGCTACTCCTTCGTGCACCCGCCGCTGAATCTGGAAAGGATATGATACCCGCCCACCGGCATCGCGCAGCACGTAGGTACCCGGAGTGGTAAACGCCGAAAAGTCAGCCAGTCTCACGTCTTCTCCCGTTCCGGGGTTGTGCTGCTTCGCACCGACCGTGCCCGTGAACAACGCCCGCTCCGAGCCGGGAGCCGTGAGAGTGAACGTGCCTGGCTTCGCGCCCACTAAGGCAGCTATTTTGGGTGCTTTAGGATAAAACCCAAGCTGGTTAAGCCGAATACTATCAGTGGCTTGCTGAGCCAAGAGCGGCGGAGTGCACAGGCCTAGGAAGAGCCCGCCCAGTATAAGCGGTAATCGAAATTGGTGAGGTAGCATATACAGGGGAAGTAGATTGGGAAAAGATAAGTGAAGCGCAATAAAAAAGTCGCCCTGGCAGCAGAGCGACTTTTTTATTGCGTGAGTATTTAAGGGCATCGTATACCGTTACGGCGCCGGCCTTGCTAGGCCAGTGGGGCAGGGTGAGCCCTATTTTGCGGCTTTCTTACGAGTGGCGGGCACGGGCTCCGGCTGCCGGATCGATGATTTTCGCACAATAAGTGCGGTGGGCAGTACGATGCTGTGGTTGTTAGCAATTGCTTGGTCGCTGGGCTGCTGCAGTTGTTCCAGCAGAATATCAATCACATTCTTGGCAATACTCTCTACTGGCTGGGCAATTACGGTAATGGCGGGCGTGTACAGCCGAAACAGGTCGTGGTCGTCGTAGGAAATGACGGCCAGATCCTGCGGAATCCGCAGCTGCAAGCGGGAAATGGCTTCCAGCCCGTAAATGCTCAGGTAGTTGGTAGAGAAGATAATAGCGTCGCAAGCGCGGTTATCCTTAATAAAGTCCTGGATGTCGGCAATAAGGTGCTCAGAGTCTTTGGAGGCGGCCACTCGCTTTACCAGGGGCAGCAGTTGCTGTTCTTCCAGCGCCCGTACATACCCATTCAGGCGGGCCTCCATCTGAGTTTGGGTAGAGTCCGTCGTTACGAAGGCAATGTTTCTGAATCCCTGCTCCAGCAAGTGCTGGGTGGCCGTGTAAGTACCCTGGGCACCATCTACCACAATGTAGTTTGTGGGCAGCTTCGGCAAAAAACGGTCGAAGAGAACCGTGGGGGTTTGCTCCCGCAGAATAGTGCTTACCTCCTCTTCAATTCCTTCGGAAGGCACAATGATAAAGCCATCGACGTGCCGCTCCCGAAACATACTGATCAGCTCCTTGCTCTTGGTGGGGTCGTTGTCGGTGCTGCAATAAATAATGCGGTAGCCGCGCTCAAACGCCTGCTTTTCAATCAGCCAGGCCACCGTAGCAAAAAACGGGTTGGAGATATCTTCTACTACCAGCCCAATTACGTGCGTTTTGCCCGTGCGCAAGCTTTTAGCCAGATGATTAGGCTTGTAGCCCACTTCCTGCACGTACTTCAGCACCCGCTCCGCCACCGCATCACTAATACGGCTCTGCTTCGCTTTCCCGTTCAACACCAGTGATACCGTTGCAATGGATACTTCCAAATGATTGGCTATATCGTTGATCAACGTCCGTTTTTTCACTTTGCTGCTCATGCGAGGGGGGTGTAGGTGCTTACCTCTCAAAGGTAGGATAAACTCCTCTTACCCCCTTTGTTAGTGGCCTAGCTACACCAGCGCTACGTAGGCGCCCGTGGCTGCTGAGGCCTTTTTTACTAGTGCTGTTCATAGTACGACTGTGCATCAGCATTTTATTCCATATTTTCCAGCATCTTACCTTTCCTCGACAGGTACTGGGCTTCCATAACTTGACTCTGTTTCTAGCTGCCTCACGCATCCATGGGCCCTTTCGGTATCGCCTTAAACTACAGGGTGACTTTACTTTTTTGTCGCTTTGCTAAAACCTTTTACCGTTCAAATAACGAATTTCTTACTTTAGAGGCGACCACTGGGCGAGTGTAGCCCCATAGGAATACTGTTCTTGCCTCACTACTAATTTGCTCACCTCTTTTCCATAGCGCCTTACCTCCCACCCATGCAATTGCCTTTCTCTCTGCGCCGCGTCTTCGGGAGCTTACTTATTGTGTTTTGGGCTACTGTACAGGTTGTGGCACAGCCAGCTACTAGCCAGGGTAAAACCACTACCCCGCTCACCACTGGTTGGCGCTTCAAGCAGGTAGGCCAAGGCAACTGGGCGCCTGCTACCGTGCCTGGCTGCGTGCATACAGATCTGCTGGCTACCAAACAGATTGAGGACCCGCTGTACCGTAACAATGAGCTGAAGCAGCAGTGGATTAGTAAAACCGATTGGGAGTACGAAACTACCTTCACAGTGCCCGCTGCCACGCTGCAGCGTACCAACCTGGAGCTGGTATTCAAAGGCCTCGACACCTACGCCGACGTTACACTCAACGGGGTGGCCATTCTTCATACCGATAATATGTTCCGGGAGTGGCGCGCCAATGTGAAGTCTCGGCTCACCACCGGCGAGAACCGCCTGCACATCCGGTTCCGCTCCCCACTGAATGAGGTAGCTGGCCTACCGGCCAAGTACGGCTACAACCTTTACGCCGGCAACGATGAGCAATCTATGGGCTTTGTAGGCGAGACTGGCCCCGTGCTGAGCCCCTACACCCGCAAAGCTCCGTACCAATACGGCTGGGACTGGGGACCACGCTTCGTGACGTCGGGCATTTGGCAGCCGGTGCAGCTAGAAGCCTGGGACGCGGCTAAGCTCACGGACTTACACGTAGTACAGCGCCATATCAGCCAGCAATCAGCCCAGCTAGGCCTAGAGGTAGAGTACGAGGCCACTGCATCAGCAGCCAAGCAGCAGGCCACGCTGGTTATTGAAACCACGGGCCCTAACGGTCAGGCCGTAGGCCCCCGCGTAGAGCAGCAGGTTACGCTACAGCCCAACCGCCACACGCTCACGGCCGAGCTACAGCTACCGAACCCGCAACTCTGGTACCCCGCGGGCTACGGCCCTCAGGCGCTGTACTCCTTCCGGGCACAACTACTGCAAAACGGCCGCCCCCTAGATGAGGCCACCACACGCACAGGCCTCCGAACCATACAACTGCGCCGCGAGCGTGACCAGTATGGCAAGTCGTTTGAGTTTGTGGTCAATGGCATTCCTATCTTCATTAAAGGGGTAAACTGGATTCCGGCCGATATTTTCCCCAATCGGGTAACCCCGACTCGGTACCGCCAGCTGCTACAAGCGGCCAAAGACTGCAACATGAACATGCTGCGGGTGTGGGGCGGCGGCATCTATGAAAACCAGTACTTCTATGATACCTGCGACGAGCTAGGCCTATTGGTGTGGCAGGACTTTATGTTTGCCTGTTCCTTCTACCCCGGCAACCAGGAGTTTATGGATAATGTGCGCGCCGAGGCCACCTATCAAGTGAGGCGCCTGCGCAACCACCCAGGCCTAGCTATTTGGGTAGGCAATAATGAAAACGAAATAGCCTGGCAGCAGTGGGGCATTCCGGAGAAAATGGGCTCGCACAAGCTGGAAGTGTGGAGCAACTACCTTAAGCTCTACCGCGACCTACTCCCGACGGTGCTCCAAGAACAAGACCCCAGCCGCCCCTACATGTCGTCGAGCCCCTCGGCGGAGTTTGAGGATATGGCCGGCTCCCAAACCAACGGCGACATGCACTACTGGGACGTGTGGGGTGGCACCGCCCCCATTTCCGACTACGAAAAGCAGGTGCCTCGCTTTATGAGCGAGTATGGCTTCCAGTCTTTTCCGGAGCTGAAATCGGTGAAGCAATTTACCACCGAAGCCGATTGGGATATTTTATCGCCGGTGATGAAGCAGCACCAGCGCAGCGCGGCCGGCAACCCGCGCCTGATCGAGTATTTGCGCCGCGACTATAAAGAGCCGAAGAACTTTGAGTCGTTTCTGTACGTGAGTCAGGTACTGCAGGCCCAGGCCATCAAGCTGGCAGCAGAGCACCTGCGCCGTAGTCGCCCGCGCACCATGGGCTCCATGTACTGGCAGCTGAATGATTGCTGGGGGGTAGCCTCGTGGTCATCTATCGATTACTACGGCCGCTGGAAGGCGCTGCAGTACTACGCAAAACGCTTTTATGCCTCAGTGCTGGTGAGCCTCCACGAAGAGGACAACAACGTGCGCTTCTACGTGGTGTCAGACCGTACAACCGCTACGCCGGGCCAGTTACAAGTTCACCTGCAGGATTTTACTGGGCGCACCCTATTCAGCCAGAGTCAGACGCTGCAGATCGAGCCGCTCACCAGCAGAGCCTACCTCGATATTCCGCGGACCAAACTATTAGGCAAGCACGACCCGAAGCAGGTGGTGCTAAGCTGCGAACTACGCACCAATGGAGAGGTAGTCAGCAGCAACACCCACTACTTCGTATCGCCCAAGGACCTGAAGCTACCCCAAAGCAAAGTGCAAGCCGACTGGCAGCAGACCACCGACAGTACTTTTCAGGTTACCCTCCAGAGTAAGAACCTAGCCCGCGCAGTGATGCTTACTCTCCCCGAGGCTGAGGGCTTCTTCACGGATAACTACTTCGACTTGCTCCCCAACCAAAAGAAGACGCTCACCTTCCGCACTACCACGCTCCTGCCGCTAGCAGAGCTACGACGCCAATTGGTGGTGCGCACATTAGTTGATGCTTTTTAACCACGATATGCAAGATGGTACTACCTAACTTCCCTGCCTCTAAGAGCTCCTAGATCTATTTATAGCCTAGCTGGCTGGCTGCGCAAAACCACAATTGATGAGGGGGTACAGTTGCCTCTCTTGGCGCCTAGGCCACTCGTCCGTGTACCCCTAAGCTTTACTTTCTTTCCAAACTTCCCACCAACCCATTCCTTTCCTCATGGCCGCACCCTCCCCTACGTTGTCTCCTGTTACGGCTGCCAACACCGGCACCGACGCACCACCGCGCTACACCACGGCGCTGAGCGCCGTCACTACATTGTTTTTTCTGTGGGGCTTTATCACCTGCCTCAACGACATTCTGATTCCTTACCTAAAGGCCATTTTTCAGCTTAGCTACACGCAAGCCAACCTGATAAACCTGTGCTTTTTTGGGGCCTACTTTCTAGTAAGTATTCCGGCGGGCAAGTTGGTAACTCGTGTGGGCTACAAGCGGGGCATGCTGATTGGCTTTGCCCTGGCAGCCGTTGGCGCGTATCTGTTTTACCCGGCGGCCTCAGCACGAGTGTATGGGCTGTTTCTCGGGGCGCTGTTCGTGTTGGCTTCCGGTATTACTATTCTGCAGGTAGCTGCCAATCCGTACGTGTCCATTCTCGGTCCGGCCCGCTCAGCTCCGGCCCGCCTTACGCTCACGCAGGCCTTCAACTCGCTCGGCACTACACTTGCTCCGTTGCTGGGTAGCGCCCTTATTCTAAGTCGGCTGCCCAAGCTCAATACGGCCGCCAACTCAGCGGCCATTGATGTAACCGCGGTGCAAACGCCCTACCTCATCATTGGCACGGCGCTGCTGCTCATCAGCTTGCTGCTCAGCCAGATCAACCTACCCCAAATTATACCGCCCACTGATGAGGCAGACACCACCGCTTCCGACTCGACGCGGGCTTGGAATTACCGCCACTTGGTGCTGGGCGTGGTGGGCATTTTTGCCTACGTAGGCGCAGAGGTAGCCATTGGCTCCCACATTGTAAACTACCTGGCCCTCCCCGATGTCCTAGGCCTAGACCCCGAAGCGGCGGGCAAGCGCGTGACGTTCTACTGGGGTGCAGCCATGGTGGGCCGTTTCATGGGTGCGTATCTGCTCAACAAGGTGTCGCCGGCTAAGCTATTGGCGTTTAACGCGGTGTTCGCCGTGGCGCTCATTCTTCTCTCGATTAACACGGCAGGAGAAGTGGCCATGTACAGTTTGCTGGCGGTAGGCTTGATGAACTCGATTATGTGGCCGGTTATTTTCCCGCTGGCGCTGGCAGGCCTAGGCCGTCACACGGCCGAGGGCTCCGGATTGTTGTGTACGGCCGTAGTAGGTGGCGCTATTATTCCCTTGCTCTTCGGCTTCATTGCCGACCACAGTGGCCTCCGCCTGGCGCTATTGCTGCCAGCAGTATGCTACCTGTACATTATGTGGTATGGCCTACGGGGTAGCCGCCGTGCGGCAGTGGCCTAGACGATATATCTGCCGAGTTATGGGAAATTAATTAGTCCCTTTTGCGTACAGTGCTGTTCTTTGGCACTGGCGGCTTACGCCTTTCCCCTAACGCCCTGACTCATGTCTTCCAGAAAGCAGCAAATCTCTCTTCGGGACTTAGCCAACCACCTCAACCTCTCTACCTCTACCGTTTCACGAGCCCTAGCCGACCACCGCGACATCAGCGAGGCCACCAAAGACCGGGTGCGCCAAATGGCCAAGGAACTAAACTACCGGCCCAACCAACTAGCAGCGGCGTTGCGCAAGGGCCATAGCAAAACGCTGGGCGTGATTGTGCCCCACATCAAAGGGTACTTTTTTCCGGCCGTGATGAACGGGATAGAAAAGGTAGCTACCCGGGAGGGCTTCAATGTGCTGCTGTGCCAGTCAAATGAAGACCTAGCCCGCGAAAAGCGCAACATTGAGGCCCTACTGGCCGCCCAGGTAGAAGGCATTTTGGTTTCGGTATCGGCCACCACTCAAACCGATTTGCAGCACTTCGAGCAAGTGCGTCAGCAGGGTGTACCCCTCGTGTTTTTCGACCGCGTGCCGGAGCTAGATCAAAGCATGGCCGTTATCCTCGATGACTTCCAGGGTGCCTACCAAGCCGTACGTCACCTCATTGAGCAAGGCTGCACACGCATTGCCCACTTAGCCGGTCCGCAACACCTGAATACTAGCCGCAACCGCTTTCTCGGGTTTAAAGCCGCCTTGGAGGCGCACGGCCTGCCTTACAACGAGGAAGAGCAAGTGTACTCTTTACCGGCCCTAACCCACGAGGCCGGCCGCTTGGGCATGCAGCACCTGCTGGCCCTCGATCCGCCCCTGGATGGCGTATTTGCCGCCTATGCCATCCCCTCCGTAGGGGCCCTGGAGGTACTGCGCGAAAAGGGCATTCGGGTACCGCAAGACATTGCCTTTGCCTGCTTCAGCAATGAACCCTTTACTACCATGACTCAGCCTCAGATGACGGTAGTAGACCAACGAGCCGAACAAATGGGTGAGACGGCCGTGCGCCTTTTCCTGCAACTGCTCAAACGTGGCCCCTCCTACGTACCGCCTCACCTCATTCTGAAGCCCGAGCTCATCATCCGCGACTCGTCCCTGCACCTTTCGCAGGAGCCACGCCAGCCGCGCTAGTCACCTACTCTGTTTCTCTCAAGTGGTCTAGGCCACTTGGGGTGTGCCTACTTCTTCTCTCATTCCTTTACTACCCTTTTATGAGTTCTGACTTGTCTAAGCAGGAGCTATTCCAACAAACCGAGCAACGCCTGCGCCAGCAAGGCTTTGGCATTATGGTGCAGGACCAAACACGCCCGTGGGGCGGTTTTTTCGTGCTCGATGAAGACCAGGCCCAGGAGTTTGCCAATACCTATTTTGATGGCTTATCGGTAGAAAACCTGCGCATTTCGGGCAAGCTGAGCCCAAAGGTGTTGCTAGTAGCGCCTCACCAGCGCTTGTCGTGGCAGTACCATCATCGTCGGGCCGAAATCTGGCGCGTCGTGAGCGGTACTGTGGGCGTTGTTACCAGCCCCACCGATGAGGAAGGCGAACTAAAAACCTACGGTCCCGGCGAACAGATTGTGCTGCAACAGGGCGAGCGGCACCGCCTGATAGGCCTAGATGGCTGGGGTACCATTGCCGAAATCTGGCAGCACACCGACGCTCAGCACCCTTCCGACGAAGAAGACATTGTGCGCGTGCAGGACGACTTCGGCCGCTAGTATTCTTCAGACAAAATCAACCAAAAAGGGTGGCCTACGTATGTAGGCCACCCTTTTCCATTTTACACCAGCCTAGACCAGTTACAGCTTTTCAGCTAGGAACCGCGCCGTATGATTGGTGTCCTTCAGCTTAACCATTTCCTCGGGCGTACCCTCAAACAGCAGATGACCGCCATTGATACCACCTTCTGGGCCGAGGTCAATAACCCAGTCGGCGCACTTGATGATGTCCATGTTATGCTCAATGATGAGCACAGAGTTGCCTTGCTCCACTAGCGCATTTAGGGCCGTCATCAGCTTGTTGATGTCGTGGAAGTGCAGGCCAGTGCTGGGCTCGTCAAAGATGAACAGGATTTTGTCATTCTGTAAAGTGTTGCCTTTAGTCAGGAAGGAAGCCAGCTTCACACGCTGGGCCTCACCACCCGACAGTGTATTGGCCGACTGGCCTAGCCGGATGTAGCCTAGGCCTACGTCGTCGAGGGGCTTGAGGCGCTCAGCAATTTTGGGCTGGTCTTTGAAGAACTCGATGCTGTCTTCAATGGTCATTTCCAGCACCTCGTTGATGCTCTTGTCCTGGTATTTCACGTCCAGGATATCCTGCTTGAACTTGCGGCCCTCACAGGCTTCGCAAGTCAGGTAGATATCGGCCATGAACTGCATCTCGATTTTCACTTGGCCTTCGCCTTGGCACACCTCACAGCGGCCACCTTCAATGTTAAAGCTGAAGTGTGAGGGTTTGAAGCCGCGCGCCTTGGCCAGCTGCTGATCGGCAAACAAGCTCCGGATGGCGTCGTAGGCCTTCACGTAGGTGACAGGGTTAGAGCGGCTGCTCTTGCCAATGGGGTTTTGATCGACAAACTCCACGTGCGTCACCTGCCCGTTTACACCCGTGAGACGGTCGAACTTACCGGTGGCCTCACCGGCACCGCCGCCTAGTTGCTTCAGCAAGGCGGGCGCCAGAATCCGCCGAATCAGTGTGGACTTGCCCGAGCCCGACACGCCCGTTACCACCGTCATCACGTTCAGCGGAAACTTCACCGATACGTTTTTGAGATTGTTTTCGCGGGCGCCGGTTAGCTCCAGTGCGTTGCGCCAGGGGCGACGCGTTTTAGGCACGGCTACCTCCATCTTGCCGCTCAAGTACTGGCCGGTATAGGTGGCTTTGTCCCGCAGAATTTCCTCGTAGGTACCCTGAAACATGAGCGTACCGCCGCCACTGCCAGCCTCGGGGCCGATGTCAATGATCTGGTCAGCTTCCTCCATCACTTTCTCCTCGTGCTCCACTACAATCACGGTGTTGCCGAGCTGTTGCAAAGAGCGCAGCACCCCAATCAGCTGCTCGGCATCTTTGGGGTGTAGGCCTATGCTGGGCTCATCGAGAATGTACATGGAACCCACCAGCGCCGAACCCAGCGACGTAGCCAACGAAATCCGCTGGCTTTCTCCGCCCGACAGTGTGCTACTCAGGCGGTTCAAGGTCAAGTAGCCCAGGCCTACGCGGTTCAGGTATTCCAGGCGGTTCGTGACCTCCGTTACCAAGCGCTCGGCCACTTTCGCTTCGTGCTCGGGCAGCTCTAGGTTCTGAAAAAACTCGAGGGCTCGGCTCACCGGCAGCAGCACCAGATCGGTAATGCTCTGGCCCTGAATTTTAACGTACTGGGCGTCTTTGCGCAGGCGCGTACCGCGGCAATCGGGGCAGGTAGTGCGGCCCCGGTACCGGCTTTGCAGCACACGGTACTGGATTTTGTGGGTCTGGGTAGCTACCCACTTAAAGTAGGCATCAAGACCTTCAAAATACTTGTTGCCCTTCCAAAGCAGAGTGCGCTCGGCCTCACTCAGTTCATTGTAGGGCCGGTGAATGGGAAAATCGAAGCGGATACCGTTTTTGAGCAAGGGCTTCAGCCATTCGCTCTGCTTATCGGTGCGCCATGGAGCAATGGCTCCTTCATACACCGTCATGGTTTTATCCGGAATTACTAGGTCCTCGTCAATGCCCAGCACCGAGCCGAACCCTTCGCAGGTCTGGCAGGCTCCGTATGGGTTATTGAAAGAAAAGAAATTGACGCTAGGTTCCTCAAACACTTCGCCGTCTAGCTCAAAGCGGTCGGAGAAGGTGCGGGTTTCCTCATCCATCTTCACCAGGCAAGTGCCATGACCCTCGAAGAAGGCAGTCTGCACCGAGTCGGAAAGGCGGAACATCAGGTCCTCGTCGCCGGGCTGAATCACGGCGCGGTCAATCATGATGTATACTTCTCCCTGCACTTCGGGCTGACCTTCGGCAATTAGCTCCTCAATGAAAGCCGTTTCGCCGTTTAGCACCACGCGGCTGTAGCCTTTCTGTAGTAGCAAATCCAGCTCCTTGCTCATGGGGCGGCCCTCCTCACTAGGCAGCAGCGGCGAGAGCAGCATCACTCGGGTGCCTTCGGGCAGATGCATAAGGTAATCTACCACGTCGGCCACGTTATCCTTGCGCACCTGCTCGCCACTGATGGGGGAATACGTGCGGCCTACGCGGGCAAAGAGCAGCTTGAGATAGTCGTAAATCTCGGTGCTGGTGCCAACAGTGGAGCGGTTGTTCTTGATGCTGACTTTCTGCTCAATGGCAATAGCCGGCGAAATACCCCGGATGTAGTCGACGTCGGGCTTATCCATGCGGCCTAGAAACTGGCGGGCGTAGCTGCTGAGGCTCTCCACGTACATCCGCTGCCCTTCAGCATACAACGTGTCAAAGGCCAGCGACGACTTGCCCGAGCCCGAGAGGCCCGTTACGACAATAAACTTATTGCGGGGCAGCGCTACACTCAGGTTCTTGAGGTTGTGAACCCGAGCATTTTTTATCAGAATAAACTCGCGCGGGTCGAGCTGATCAATGGGGTCAGCCGCGGGGGCGGCTACTTGCAGAACGGAGTTGTCGGCCATAGGTCGGTAAACAACAACGGCTGGGGGTTTGGTTTCCGCCGTGGTAGTTTGGTTTAGACGAAGGTACGGCTGCCACGCCTGGGTTGGTTACCCGATATTCGGAGTGCAGCACTGGCCTAGAGGCTTCAGCATTGCCGTTAGCCCTCCTGCTAACACTATTAACCTAATTTGCTGCTGCTTGCTTTCTTCGATATATGGCTCTTATCCACCTTACAGCGCAGCAGCGGTTTGAGGCGTGCTTGATGACAGGCGCTATCGGTGATGCCTGGGGCAGCAGCTTTGAAAACGTTTCCCAGGCCACCGACTCCAACACCTTTTACTTGGGTGGGAAGCCACCCCTACCCCAGCGGTGGGCTATTACTGACGATACACAATTAACCTTAGCTACTTGTGAAGTACTGGCTGCTAGTCAGTTTGAGCCGGCACTGCTCATGCAGAAGTTTGTGGAATACTATCGACAACAGAAGCTGGTAGGCCTAGGGGCTAGCACGTTAAAGGCTATTCAGGATACGGAAGCAGGTATTCACTGGACGCAAACCGGCCGGCGGGGGCAGTACGCGGCGGGTAACGGGGCCGCAATGCGTATAGCGCCCTTCGCCTTTTACGCTGCCACTACCAAGCACACCATTTACGATGCCTGCCGCATTACCCATCAGAACGAAGATGCCTATGCCAGTGCCTTAGCGGTTTTCTTTGCTATACGGGCGGCCATAACTCAAACCTGGACCGGGCACAACAATCTCATTCAGCTACTTCTGCCCAACCTACCCGATACCAACCTCAAAGACCGACTGCTGGATATAGATAGCTATTCAGAGGATAGCTCCATTGCTGAAATAGCCCAGCTTGGCAACAATGGTTATGCTGTAAACTCCGTACCGTTCGCCATTTTTTGCGCGACAAAAATTCTCCGCTTAGGATTGAAAGAGTTGCTACGGCAAGTCATTGCCACTGGTGGCGACACAGATACCAATGCCTCCATCGTAGGCCAGATTGCGGGCTCCTTACTTGGGCCGACGGGCTTACTTGGGCCGACGGGTATACCAGCAGAGTTGCTCCAGAAGTTAAAGCTTCTGCCAGAGTACAGTTGGATCAGAAGTGTTATCGATAAGGATCGGGACTCAGTTCAGTAGCGGAGCCTGTTTGCCTCCCCTACTTCTTTAGCTTCTTTCTCACCACCCGCGTCCACACGTTGTAGCCGGCGGGCGTCATGTGCAAGCTGTCTGACACGTAGAACTGTGGCTGGGGCTTACCGTTGGAACCTAGCAACGGCGTGGCTGTATCTAGGTAGGTCAGTCGTTTAGGATGAGCCGCAATGTACTCCCGAATTAGGCGGTTAGCCTCCTGCACTTTTGGATAGAGCCCCCAACGCGAAGGACTTGGCTTGATGGCTAGGAACACCAGGGGCACCTTAGGCAGCTTGGCCCGCATTAGACTGTCGAAGGTCAGGAACGACCGGTATATCTCCTGCGGGGTAGCCCCGGCCCCGATATCGTTGTCGCCCTCGTAGAGCAGTACTTGGCGTGGGTTGTAGGCCACTACCAGCCGGTCGAAGAAGTGAATAGCATCAGGAAAGCGGGAGCCGCCGAAGCCGCGGTTCAGGACAGGCCGCCCGGCAAAATCCTGACTCAAAGACTCCCACTTCCGAATGGAGGAGCTGCCGTAGAACAGAACAGGCCTAGTTGGCGGAGGGCTCATGCTGTCTTGCCGGGCAAATGCCCGCAGCTCACTCGTCCACTGCTCGGGGTTAATGGGAGGCACCTTGGAGGTTTGGGCCAAACCCGGTACGCTGAGCAGAGACAGGCCTACAAGTAGACCTGCGTAGTGAGAACGGAAGAAAGTACCAAGCATGAGTAGTTTGTTTAGGTTCAGTAAGCAGCCACTAGGCCAGTCAACGCAAAAGTAGCGTCTACGGGAAATGGTGCGGGCAGTATAAAATCCGGTATGCGGCCAATCTACAATCGAGTTTGCGCATGGCCGCAGGCACAATCAACCCCTTAATAGCTGTATAGTGATATACAAGTTGCCAAAACCAGCGGCCATACTCCTAGCCACAAAGAATTTTTACCGCTTTTTGCAGCGCCTGGGCGGTTACGTGAGGCTTACCAAAACCTTAACTAGCAACTCTGCGTCAGGTTTGGTATTTTCCGTTCTTACTGTGCGTACAAACGGTAAAATACCATTCTTGAGTTTAACTTTATGAAGAAAGCTCTACCCGCGCTTGCCCTTCTTTTGCTCACTTGTTGGCTACCTTTTTTTGCGCTGGCTGGCGACACGCCTACTCCCGTGCTCAATGGTAAATGGAAGGGTCCGCTTAAGGTTCCGGGTGGTACCCTCGATCTTATTATCACCTTGGTGCCGCTATCTAATGGCACCTATTACGCCGCCCTCGACGCTCCGCAGCAGCGCATCAGCCGGATGCCGGCTGAAGTAGAGCTTAAGGGTACTGACCTCACCATCCGGATTGAGCAGGCAGGCAGCCGCTTCGTGGGCAAGGTGAAGGACGGTGGTGCCCAGTTTACCGGTACTTGGACGCAGCCAGGCCTCACCGTACCGCTGGTGCTTACCCGCGCAGTGGCCGCAGCGGCTCCGCTTGCCAAGGGCGGCAAAATGCGACTCACTCCTCCCTACCGCGAGGAGGAAGTTGTATTCACCAATGCCGATGCCAAGATTCGGCTCTCGGGCACGCTTACTATTCCGGCTGGCCCTGGTCCGTTCCCAGCCGTAGCCCTCCTCTCCGATTCTGGCCCGCAAGACCGCGACGCGGAGCAGTACGATTACCGCATGTTTGGGATTCTGGCCGACCACCTCACCCGGCGTGGTATTGCGGTTCTTCGTTTCGATGACCGTGGGGTAGGCAAGTCGCAAGGCAATTACCTCACGGCTACCACCATTGATCTGATGGGTGATGCTCAGGCGGCCATGACGTTTTTGCGGGCGCGCAACCTTATCAACCCCCAGCAGATTGGCCTTATTGGGCACGGTGAGGGAGCTAACGTAGCCCTACTAGCCGCTGCGCAGCCTGGACCGGCCAAACCCGCTTTTGTGGTCTCGTTGGCGGGCTATGGACTTACTGGGCGTAATGTTTTGGTACGTCAGCAGCTCGAGATTCTGCGGCTTATTGGCGCCAACCCCGCTCAGGTGAAAGCGGCGCTGGAGTTTCATGAGCGCGTAATCGACATTGTACGTCAGACCCCTAACGACAATCAGGCGCGTGGTAAAGTGGCCGCAAATCTGCGCCTCAACAATACCGACCTGGATCCACAAATGGCCCGGGCACGAGCCGCCCAGCTTACCTCTCCCTGGTCACGCTACTTCCTCGACTTTGACCCTAGTCAAAAACTTCCGGACGTGACGTGCCCCGTGCTGGCACTTAATGGCACCGCCGATCTGCAAGTAGATCCAGAGCATAACTTACCCATTCTGAAGAAAGGCCTGAAGAGCGCCAAGGTTAAATCGGATAGACTTGCCGGTGTAAACCACTGGTTCCAGCCCGATACCAAAGACTGGCCCCTGGTGAATGGCGTACAACAGCCCACATTCTCCCCTAAGGCATTGGACACCGTTCGGGAGTGGATCTTCGATAATACTACTCGTCCCGCTCCTATGCCTATCACAAACAGCGTGGATGCCTCGTCGAAGGGAAAGAAAGAGAAGACGAGCAAGAAGCTTGACAAGGCCGTACAAGCCAGCCGCTAGGCTACTCATTTGCTCCAAACACACAGGGGCCGCAGCTTAGCTGTGGCCCCTGTGTGTTTATTGTTGGCAGCCGTTAGTATGACCTACATGAAATGACCTAGTGTAGTCTTCTCCTGCCGACACCACTATAGCTGCTTTCCTCTACCTTGAGTAGTCTTGCCAACCAAAGCTTGGTTTTTTGCAGGAATCTGTTAACAACTGTGGGCTTATCCACATAGTTATCCACATTCTCTAAAATATGTCCTACTGAATGTGGTGTTTGTTACTCCCTAGCCTTACGCCTTTACCGGTTGCGGGGTCATGTCAAGCTTACGCAGCTTGTCAGCTTTCATTGCCGTAATGGCCACTACCAGCATTGTCATAGCGCCGCCAAATATTACGGAAGGTACCACACCTAGCAGCTTAGCCGCCGCCCCCGACTCAAACGAGCCGATTTCATTGGATGAGCCAATGAAGATATTGTTCACCGCCGAAACGCGTCCTTTCATATGCTCGGGTGTGAACGTGTGCAACAATGTAGAGCGCACAATAACGGATACGGAGTCAAACACCCCCGTTAGGAAGAGCAGGAACAAGGAAAGCCAGAAATTAGTGGATAAGGCGAAGCAAATGGTTGCCAGCCCGAACCCGGCTACGGCCCACAGCAGTTTGCGCCCCGCGTGGCGGCGGAGCGGAAAGTAGGTCAGGAAAGCTGCCATGAGTACCGAGCCCACGGCCGGAGCAGCCTCCAGGTGGCCTAGACCGGACGCACCCACTTTCAAGATATTCACGGCAAACACCGGCAGCAGTGCTACGGCTCCCCCGAACAGTACGGCAAACAAATCAAGGGAAAGCGCTGCCAGCACCAGTTGGTTGTTCCAGATAAAGCGTAGGCCACTCAGCACACTATCCTGCAGGCCTAGCCGCTCACCTACCAACTCCGGCAGAGGTCTAGAAGCAATAGTCAGGAATTGCACCAGCGCCACTGCCAGCAAGCTAGTAGCTACGAGGTATGAGTTGCCCACATTAAGGTGCGCAATGAGGTAGCCGCCCAGCGCTGGCCCTAGCACGGCCGCCGCTTGGTAGGTTGTGCTGTTCCAGGTAATAGCATTGGTCAGCTTGTCACGGTTGGGCAGCAATTGAGGCATGAAGGAAAAAAGTGCCGGCCCCAGAAATCCGCGGGCAATGCCACTCACAAAAATTACGCTGTAGAGTGGCAGCGTAAACCAAGCGCCTTTTGCCAATAATGGCAAACCCAGTGGTGAAGCGAAAAATGCCAATGCGGCCGCACACAGCAAGAGCACGCCTACCGTTACCACAATAATATTCTTTCGGCGCACCGAGTCGGCTACGTGACCCGCGTACAGCGATACGGCAATGCTCGGAATGGCTTCCGTGAGACCGATGAGCCCTAGGGCTAGCGGATCGTTGGTGAGCTTGAATATTTGCCAGCTTACAACGAGCCCTTGAATGCGGGTGGCTACTGTGAGCAGGATACGGGCCGAAATTAGGCGACGAAAGTCAGGAATCCGCAGGGCGGCGTACGGGTCGTGGCGCAAGGCCGAATCAGGATCAGACATAGCAAGTTGCCGGAGTAGCGCGGCTGGGGCAAAGGTAACCCCAAACCCTGGGCCGGAAGCTGAACCACAGCATTTTCACGAGTTGTTGGGCTAGGCCAGTCGGTAGTCGCGAGTAGGCCATTCTAAAGCCAACGCCGTATAAACGGAGGTGTTTACTGCCTTCCTGAGGTTCTACTTGCCCTGCCGATGTCCGATTACGCCCTGTCCTCCGCTCCCGACTCAGTTGAGCTGCTTTACCGCCCCGATCTGCAAATTCTGACGGCGCGTTGGATGCACCCTGTTGCGGCTCCTGAACTCGTGCGAGGCTACGAGGCTACCTTACACAAAGCAAAGCAGCACCGGGCCCGCTATTGGCTGCTTGATGTGCGCGACCGCGGCCCTGCTTCTGAAGACGACACGGAATGGGTACTTGCTGAATTTTTACCGCGTCTTCATCAGCAGTTAGGCGGCCGGGTGTACGTCTGCTTTCTGCTGGCAGCCTCCCAGCTAAGTGCAGCCGAGCAGGAAGAAGGTGCTCCACTCGTCGCGAATGAGCAATACCACGTACGCTTGTTCACGGCCGAGACACCCGCTTTAGCGTGGCTTAGTCGTCGGCAAGATTACGAAACTGCTTAAGTACACGTACCTCTTTCTTCTGGCTCCCACACCTCTCTACTGATCATGTCTGGTTTTTCTCTCCTTCCGCGCTTACTCCTTTGCGGCAGCCTGATGCTGGGTGCCGCCACTGTTAATCATACCCAGGCTCAGAGTAGCACCACTGCTCCTACCGTTGATTTGAAAGATGGTGCCTACCGCCGCAATGGCTTGGTAATGCGGCTGCAAGCAGGGCAGGCAAGTCGGCTATCTGCTCCCATGCAGTTCGAGAACGGCCTCACCCTCCGCCCCGATGGCATCATGGTCAGTAAAGATGGCACCCGCCAACTGCTAGGAGAAGGTAAGGCCCTCAACATGCAAGGCCAGATCGTAAACCTGCGCGACGATATGAAGACTGCCGCTGCCATTGAGCGCCACGATCAGCAGGTAACCGGGGCCACTCCCACGGTTGTTGCTATGCCCACCCCTAACCAAACGGTAGGCCCAGAGGTGGTATCGGAATTGCGCCGTACAGAGGAGCGCCTAGCCACGCTACACCAGTTAACTATGCTCGTGGACGAGCGGACTTCCAGCACAGGCAGCACTCCGGCGCAAAAGCAAGCTTTAGAAAGCCGAATCCAAGAACTACAAGCAAAGCTGAAGCCCTAATGCTAGCTCAATTCAGGAAGTAGCATAGCCCGCCTTGGCGGGCTTTTTGCTTTTCAGACTTTTTTTGGATAGGCTAAGAAATAAGATTTGGTGTTTTTGAAACACATAATAAAGCATTCAAAATATTTAATTCTTTGGTTTTCAATTATTAAAAATATTTTTTCTAGAACCAGCTTACCCATTGTGTTTGGCTTGCCAGTTTTCTACATTTGATTTTGGCAAGCGCCCTTCATTTCTCCTTCATCCAGAGTCACCACACCGCAACTGCATTCTATGGCCTAAAGCTCTACGCCCCTAAATTCTCGTAGCCTTTATGGAAACCATGCAGCCGAGCGACTCTGCTCTGATAACACGTTACATTGCTGGGCAGGAAGAAGCCTTTGCTCTCCTGCTTGAGCGTCACAAATCCCGGGTGTTTACTACTATCATGCTCATCGTGCGCGATGAGGATGTAGCCGAAGACCTATTACAGGATACCTTTATTAAGGCTATCCACACTATGAAGAGTGGGCGATATAATGAGGAAGGAAAATTTTCTTCCTGGATCTGCCGTATTGCGCATAATTTAGCTATTGACTTCTTCCGGAGGGAAAAACGCAGTCCTTTGTTAAATCTGGACACAACAAGTCATGCCTTTAATTCGTTGTCGTTGGCAGAAGAGGGTGCCGAAGCTATTCTCACGCGGGAGGAAACTCACGCGCGGCTTCGGGAGCTGATTCAGGAGCTGCCCACGGCGCAGAAAGAAGTCCTGATCATGCGTCATTACGGCGACATGAGCTTTCAGGAAATAGCCGACGCGACGGGGGTGAGCATTAATACTGCGTTAGGGCGTATGCGCTACGCGCTCATCAACCTGCGGAAGAAGATGGCCGCACAACCCGTTTTCTATGATCAAAACCTTACCCCACGAGAAACTGCTCCGGTACGTATACAACGAATTGCCGGCTGATCAGCAACTAGAAGTAGAACAGTCGTTGCAGCACGACCCGGAATTGGCTGCTACCTGTGCCGATATGTTGCTGGCGCAACGCTTACTCAACGGAGTGCAACGCACTCCTAGCAAAAAAACGACTGATTCTATTCTGCAGTACTCCCGCACCTTCCTGAACGCGGGGTAAGAGAACAGGGGAAGTAAATTTCATCCTGCGATGCATAGCCTAGCAACTCTTACGAGTGCTACCGGGTATGCGTCGCAGGATGACGCGTTTTTAGCCTTTCTTTGCGGCTTCCTTTGTCCTGCCTGCCTTATGCGCAAACCTGAGCGGTTCCGACACTTCCTTGAGTATTTCACTACCCACTTTCCGGAGCCGGAAACTGAGCTGATTTACTCGAACCCTTATGAGCTTATCGTGGCCGTGGTACTTAGTGCCCAGTGCACCGATAAACGCGTGAACCAAGTGATGCCGGCCCTACTGGAACAGTTTCCCACGCCCGAGCATCTGGCTGCTGCCACCCCTGAGGAGGTATTTCCTTTCATCCGGAGCGTCTCTTATCCGAACAATAAAGCCAAGCACCTTGCGGGTTTGGGTCGCTTATTGGTCTCAGAATTTGGCGGTGAAGTACCCAGCACCATTGAAGAGTTGCAGCGCCTACCTGGTGTAGGCCGCAAAACGGCCAACGTGGTAGTATCGGTTATCTACAACCAGCCCGCTATGGCCGTGGACACGCACGTGTTCCGGGTTTCGCACCGGCTAGGCCTAGTGTCACGCACGGCTACTACACCGCTAGCAGTGGAGAAGGAATTGGTACGGTATATCCCAGAGGTACTTATTCCGAAGGCTCACCACTGGCTTATTTTACACGGGCGCTACATCTGCGTGGCTCGCAACCCGAAGTGCGGGATTTGCCCTCTTAAAAGTTGGTGTAAGTACTACGCCGATGTAGTAGTAAAAGAAGCCCCAGCTCCTAAAAAGGGCCTTTTAAAGGGAATAGACCCATCATCACTCTCACCTGAAAGCACAACATAGTTTATAACTGGTTATAGGGAGTATAAAATCTATAAGCAGTGCTTAAGCGTAGCGAGCAACCGGTTTAGCGAGCTGCTTGCTCTAAAACTTGCTGCATGTCAGCCGCTAATTGTTTTCTATCGAAGACATCGTAGGCCACTCGTATACCCGCTTCACCAGCTGCTTGGCGCAGTCTTTCGTTCTGCAGTACAGTTGCTACCTGGTGTAATAGGGCCGCGGCGTCACCCGCTGGTGAGTACCAACCGCAATGACGTTCTTCCACCAGTTTTTTCGTCCAGCCCGTGTTTGTGACGATGACCGGCGTACCCACTGATAGGCTATCATAGAATTTCGCTGGGGAGTTGCTATCCAGCACGGGCAGGCCTAGAAATGATACTATTGATACATCTGCCAGTCGGAACCACGTAAACACGTTGTGCCGGGGCTGGGGCGGCACCACCCGAATGGCCGGGCAGCGGGCTGCTGCCTCTCGCAGACGCGGTTCATCAAATCCGTGGCCCATAAACAGCCAAACTACATCTGGCAGGTGGGGCGCTAGCTGTTCGGCAGCCGCAATGAGCGTAGGTATATCATTAGCCCGCCCGAACGTGCCCGCGTAAAGCACTACGCGGTGGCCTAGCAAGCCATACTCAGCTCGTAGTGCATCGGTAGCCTGTGGAGTGGCTAAGGCCGCCAACTCAAGGTCGGTGCCGTTCCAGATAGTGCTGACTTTGTGGGCAGGCAGGCCTAGACCACGCACGTAACTGGTCATGTCGGGCGATAATGTTACCGTATGCTGTGCTGAACTATACAGCCCCTTCTCCATAGCAAACAAGCGCCGTTGGGCGAGCTTATTTGGCACTGCCCCCATAGCAATAGGAAATGAGGGCCACAGATCCTGAACTTCAAACACCCACGGTACTCCCCGCCACTGTGCTACCCTCGCCGCAGCCCACGCGGCCGTAAGGGGTGTACTAATGCCCCAGATAACATCAGGCTTCTCTATTTTCAGGCCTTCTCGTAAGGCATACGCCGCGTACTGCCCGAAGGACAGCACACGCCGGGCCACCCCCATCCGGTTTTCGTAGGCCACCTCTGCAGCGCGCATTTCTACCCCTTCCGGCAGCCAGGGGTATTGGTGCGTCAGGCGTTGCGCTTCCCAGGTGCGCGTAGTAATCAGCGTAACGCGGTGGGTACGGGCAATGTGCTGCAGCAGCGAGTAGTGCCGACTGGTTGCGGGACAGTCGGGATTGGTGTGATACTGGCTGAAGACAGCAATGTGCACGAGCGATGCAGTTAACCCAAAACCAAAACTTGCGGCATAAAGCGGGCTTTAAGTGGCCTAGCGTTCTGCTCGGCGTGGCTTCGGCCGGTACTTCGATTCGTTGAGGATGCGCTGGGCGTTTTGCTCGGCCATTAATTGCTTCAGCGTCACGGTGGGGTGCTCGGCCATGTACTTGCGCACAATCTGCCAGCCTACCCAGGCCCCTACCCTACCGGGGCAGGTTTTGTCAATCTCGGGGATATTGGGCCGCTCCCCCACGTATTTCTGAATGGTGAAGGGCGCCGTGTTGTACAGCAGATTTTTCTCAATGAAGTGCGCCCAAATCTTGCCTTCGTTGAATGCCACTCCGGCCATTTCTTTATCAGTATAGCCAATTAGTAATGAATCGGGCGTGCAGGGCAGCACCTTTTCAGCGAAATACAACGATTTGCCAAACTGCACCATTTCGCCCAGCATAGTCTGGTTGGTGAGTTGCTTCTGGTTGTATTTGCTACTGATAGCCAGCGCTACTGTAGGCACTACGTAGGGTTTAGTGTAGCGACGCAGAATATACCCTGGCACGTTAGGCCGGTAAGCTGCTTTCGGCCCCACGAAGAAGTCGGTGCTAATTACCAGCAGACTGTCATTCACGAATAAGTCTTGGCTCAACCCGCTCACGAATGTCTTCACAGGTGGCACCCGGAAGTCGGGGAAATAAAAGCGAATGTGCTGAAACAAGGGTTTCAGGTCGGACGCTAATGCTCCCGTATCCCGAAACGTACTGTCGGCTTGGCGACCTAGTTTCTGCAATCCGGGGTTAGTGGCCAAGCGGGCCAACGTTGTGCTAAGCACTCCGGCGGGGTACTGACTGCTTTGCAGAAATTGCCGGGCAAAGAGGCCATTTTGCGCAATAAACTTATTCGCATCGGCGGGCGTCTTGATCTGGAAAAACGGTTTCTCCAGCCGCTCAATCTGCAGAGGCACATCAATTTTGGCTACCTCCGGGTCTATTTCGCACTTCTCCGTTTTGGAGGTGCAATTAGGCAGAGCCAGCATCGTTAAACTCAGGACGGCCGCCAGCCAGGGACGTATACGGGCAGGAATGTGCATCGCGCTTCTATCTTTACGGCGAAATTAGCCAAAACGAAACGGCGGAAGGCTGTCTTTCGTGTTTTGCTCATCGTACTTCTGCATTTGATATGAAAAAAGCACTGCTCGCCCTCTTTTGCATCGGCGCTTCGGCCGGGGCCGCATCGGCGCAAGTTGAAATAGGCCTGAAGGTTTCTCCATCCATTACCAGCTTCCGCACTGATTCGCCGGCCCAGTACGGCTTCCAAAAGGATGGCAGCAAAGTGGGCTTTGGTGGCGGCTTGGTAGTCGATTACTTCTTCGGTCAGAACTACGCCTTTAGCACGGGCATCCAACTCACGGGCAAGGGTGGCAAATTTCTGTTCCTTGACCCAACTACGGGCCGCCGCGTGGAGCAGAAGATAGGTATTCAGTACCTAGAGCTGCCCGTTACCATGAAGCTCTTCACCAACGATATTGCCACCGACACAAAACTGTACTTCCAGTTGGGCGGCACCCTAGGCGGCGCCATTGCCGCTAAAATTGACGGCAACAAGCGCTACACCGACCCCGCCACCGGCCGGGAGACCAAAGCCACCGACCACGTCATCATCCCTGATGCAGGCGTTCTGCTAGGCTTTGGCACGGAATACCAAGTAGGCCAGAGCACGAAGGTGTTTGCCGGCGTGAGCTACCACCGTGGCCTCGTTAACATTGAGAAGTACTACGACAAGCAGCGCAATTTCTCGGAAGTTGTTCTCAAAAACAGTGAATTTGCGCTAGATCTGGGTATTAAGTTCTAAGCCACTACACAGCTGTTATCCTGAGCAGTAAGAGGAATCTGAGTCACCCTCTAGGCCACTATCTAAATTTCTCACTACGTTCTGAGTGACAAATCAATGTTTCTAGGCCACTCAGGCTTCTAACAAAAAGCCCGCGTTGCTCTCAGCAGCGCGGGCTTTTCTTCTATCAGGAGGAGTTTTCTCGCAGAAAAAATCCGTCAGTCAATTATTTCAATTTCCCGGTCCTGCAACCGGCTCATGGCCGCCGCGGCTGAGTGCAGCTCGATTTCCTCGCCTTGCTCATCCTCGATGCGGTAATCTGTGAGGCCCAGACTGGTGTCTTTCATCACTTTTACCCACTTATAATACTTCAAATACCATTTCATCTGTCTGCTTACCAAGCCTTTGGTGTAGTAAGCGTGCAGGAATGGATGCACATTGAGCGTAATGCCCGACTGATTCTGGGTGATCAGCAGGTCCTCAATGCTGTTTTCGATTTCGTCGGTCACCAGGATAGACGCCGAAATCTTACCCGTGCCGCCGCAGGTGGGGCAAACCTCACCGGTCACGATGTTTTCGACAGGCCGTACGCGCTGTCGGGTAATCTGAAGCAGGCCAAATTTGGTGATGGGTAGAATTGTGAAGCGCGCCTTGTCGTGCTTCATGATGTCGCGCACGGCATCTTCTACCTTCTTGCGGCTTTCCGCCGACTTCATATCAATGAAATCGACGACGATAATGCCGCCCATATCGCGCAGCCGAAGCTGGCGGGCTACTTCTCGAGCGGCCGCGAGGTTCACGTGCAGGGCTGTGGCCTCTTGGTCGCCTTCTTGGTTGCTTTTGTTACCGGAGTTCACGTCGATGACGTGGAGGGCTTCTGTATGCTCAATGACGAGGTAGCCGCCACCGGGCACCGTAACGGTTTTGCCAAACAGGGTTTTGAGTTGCTTCTCAATTCCTAGGCTTTCAAACACCTTTACTTTGCCGGTATGTAGCTTCAACAGGCCGAGCTTGTCGGGCGCAATCTGCTGCAGGTAACTCCGCATTTCCTCGTACATAGGAGCCGCATCCACCGTGATGGCGTCAAACGACTCGTTGAGCATGTCGCGCAACATGGAGCTTGTACGCCCCAGCTCGCCCAGTACCTTGTCGTTCGGCTTGGCCGTGCGCAGGGTCTGGAAGAGCTTGTCCCACTTCTCCACCATGTTCTGCATATCCCGGTCGAGCTCAGCCACCTCGCGGCCCTCGGCCACGGTGCGGATGATTACGCCAAAATTGTCGGGCTTAATAGAAGCAATGAGCCGCTTCAGCCGCTCCCGCTCCGATTTGCTAACAATCTTCTTGGATACGCTAATGGTATTGGAAAAAGGCACCAGTACCAGATACCGACCCGCCATGGAAATATCCGTGGATAGGCGCGGTCCTTTGGTAGAAATAGGCTCCTTTACAATCTGAACCAGCATCTGCTGGCCCTTTTTAAGCGTGTTGTCGATTTTACCTACTTTGTCAAGCGTCCCGTCAAACTGGAAAGTTTTCAGGGGCCCAACGGGTATTTTCTGCGATTGAACGCCTTTTACCCACTTCGTTAGGGAAGGATAGTTCTCCCCCAGGTCGCCGTAGTGTAGAAAGGCATCTTTTTGGTACCCAATGTCAATGAACGCGGCGTTCAGACCGGGCATAACTTTCTTGACCGTGCCCAGGAAAATGTCACCAACTGAGTAAGCGGTGTCGTTGCGGTCGAAATGATATTCGATGAGCCGCTTGTCCTGTAGCAGGGCAATCCGTTCTCCGTCCTGAGTAGAATTAATGATTAATTCGTTACTCAATGGATTAAGCGGTTAGAGCAGTATCTGGCAAGCATGGCCTAGCCGTTATGGCTTCCCCCGAAACCCGCAAAGGGAAGCCAGCGCATAAGGCGCCGGCTTCCCTTTCGAGCCACGGGGAAAGCGAACATCTGGCCACTCTCTGGATACTAAGTGAGAGATAGAAGAGTGCTTTTATAAACTAGAAAAGCACCAACGAGCAAACCCCGGAAGGATTACTTCTTCTTGTGACGGTTCTTGCGCAGACGCTTCTTCCGCTTGTGAGTGGCAATCTTATGACGCTTTCTCTTTTTACCGCAAGGCATGATGTTGTGAGTTAAATGAGTGAATTGATTTGATTTCTTTTTTGCTAGATGCTAGTTGCTGATTGTTGAGAGTTAGTTTTACTAACAACCAACAAACGGCAGCAAGCACCTATTTTACTGCAGCTTTTGGAGTTGCTCATCCACTGATGCGGCTAGGCCCGGATCGGTGCTGAGACTCTTGGCTTTCTGGAAGGCCTGACGGGCTCCCGCTTTCGCGCCAGTTTGGGCTAACGCGACGCCAAGATAAAACTGTCCGTTGACGTTTTCAGGATTTACTTTAGTTAGCTCTTGAAAACGTTCAACCGCTTTGTCGAACTGATTGCTCTGAATTGCCAGTAAACCAAGGTTATACAAGACCTTTTCGTTGCGCGGATCCACAGCTAGCACTTCGCGTAGCAGCGTAATACCTTGCACCGGGTTAGCACTAGCCATCAGCGCCATACCCAGATTGATCTTAGCGTCAAGGTTGTCGGGGTTGTTCTTAAGCACTCGCCCGTACAACTCTTGACACTTGGCACCTAGCATTTTCTGCCGCTCCTCAGTAGTAGCGAAGCTATAGGCTTCGAAATACTGATCGGCGGCTCGCTTCCAAGCTTGTTCACCTGGCCGGGTCAGAGCTACCTGCTCTAAGTAGTAGCCGGCACTGTCAAAACGCTCAATGCCTTTGTACTTGTCGGCCAGTTCAGTTGCCAGCCGTAGCTTGGCTCCTAATTCAGCTTCCACATTGTACTTGGCCAGCAGCGTATTGATTTCTTGACGCTTGGCCGGAGCTACCGTCATGTGCGGCTGCTCAGCGGTAGCCCCTTCGGGCTTACCCATCATATCCACAGAAGTAGTAGATGGAGCGGCCGCCCCATTGTCGCGGTTAGCAGTACGAGCGGCGTCCTGAGCAAGTTCACCTTTTCCTGCTTTAGGCTTCACAATCACCTTGGGCAGCAAAAACAAACCGGCCACCAGGGCCACCGCCAAGGCGAGAAGTATTAGTTGATGCTTAGAGGAGTTACGCGCCATGAGCAGGGAAAAACGCAGACCGCCGGGCCTCCGGAAAAGGACGCCCGGCGGCACTGCCGACATCGAATAATAAAAGCGGATTAGGCGTTAGCCAGCGCTTTGATTTTCTTGCTGTTCTTGATCTTGCCGATGAAAGTCTTGGAGGGCTTAAAGCTCGGGATGAAGTGCTCGTCGATGATAATCGACGTGTTTTTCGAGATGTTGCGGGCTACTTTCTTCGCGCGTTTTTTGTTAACGAAGCTGCCAAAGCCGCGCACATAGATGTTGTTGCCATCGGCCATCGAATCCTTCACAACTTTGAAGAAGGCTTCTACGGTAGCCGAAACGTCTGCTTTCTCAATGCCGGTTTTGTCAGCAATTTCGGCGATTACTTCTGCTTTAGTCACGCTGGTAAGTGTACTAGGGAGGTGAAAAAAAATGTGCTTGGCAAATGTTGCCTCCTCAAAACGTAAGCACTTGCCCGGTAAGGCGTTGCTTATGTTTTGAGGGGCACAAAGGTAACCCCCTTTTTTGGTTTTACAACAGATTTCCTAGCATTCACTACTGCTTCCTAGGTTGCATCCAACTATTTCTTTCTCAAAGCCTTGAGTTCAATTCTTTCTACTTCCTCTCATCCCTGGTTTGCGCAACGTTTATTGGACTGGTACCCGCGTCACCGCCGCGACTTGCCCTGGCGCAACACTCGCGACCCCTATGCTATCTGGCTTTCAGAGGTCATTCTGCAGCAAACTCGTGTAAAACAGGGCCTACCCTATTACCTGGATTTCATTACCTCATATCCTACCGTGCAAGACTTAGCGGCTGCCCCGCAAGATGAGGTATTGCGGCACTGGCAAGGCTTAGGCTACTATTCTCGGGCCCGAAACATGCATCACACGGCGCAGCAGGTTGCGGGTGAGTACAATGGTCAATTTCCGGGCTCTTATACCGAATTACTGAAACTACGCGGCGTAGGCCAGTACACCGCCGCTGCCATTGCCTCCTTCGCCTATGATGAGAAAGTGGCGGTGCTCGATGGCAACGTGTTTCGGGTTCTGGCCCGCGTGTTTGGCGTTACGCAAGATATTGCTGCGCCAGCCAGCCGCAGAACTTTTCAACAGCTCGCCGATACGCTTATACCGGCCGACCAGCCCGCCGAATTCAATCAGGCTATTATGGAGTTTGGTGCCATTCAGTGCACGCCCGCCAAGCCCGACTGCCTGTTTTGCCCCCTCCAGACGGAGTGCTATGCTTTTCAGCATGGCATGGTGCAGGAGCTTCCTATTAAGAGTAAGGCTAAAGCTGCTCGCACCCGCTACTTCCATTACTTGGTGCTGCGCCATAACGACACATTATACATGCGTAAGCGTGGCCCTAAGGATATCTGGGAAGGACTGTATGACTTTGCGCTACAAGAAACCGACTCGGCGGAGCTGCCGGCGGCATTCATAGTGGATACGGTAGAGGGCTTAGGTGGCAACGTAGCCACCAACCAGGTAGAAGAGCCCACCACTGCCATGCGGCATATCTTAAGTCATCAGAAAGTAGAGGCTCGCTTTCACCATATATGGTTGTCGGAGCCTTTGACGCCAGAGGCCGCCGTGGCAGCTGGGTTAGTGGCCTACAGCGCTCATGAGATTGAGCGGTTGCCTAAGCCCATCATCATATCTAATTTTGTTAGCAATATCAGATTTTAATTTGCCAATTATATTGGAATTAAGATGCGTGTTTTGTATTTTTATAGCTGACAATTATCTCCCTTTTCTCATCTGACAGCTAATTATTTACATCATGGCAAGCGTCAACAAAGTCATTCTCATAGGCCACTTAGGTAAAGACCCTGAGGTTCGTCATCTGGAAGGTGGCAACTCGGTGGCAAACTTTACCATGGCCACCAACGAGTATTACAAAGACAAGCAAGGCAACCGCGTAGAACGCACCGAGTGGCACAACATTGCTGCCTGGCGCAACCTAGCGGAGCTGGCAGAAAAGTACCTGTGTAAGGGTCACCAAGTGTATGTGGAGGGTCGCATCCGAACTCGTCAGTACCAGGACAAGGACAACCAGACCCGCTACATCACGGAAATCATTGCGGAGGAAATTACTATGCTGGGCAATGGCCGGGCAGTTGGGGAATCTCAGCCAGCTACTACCGCTGCTGCCCCTACTGAAGAGCCTACCACTTTTCGGCAGGAACCAGAGCTAAATCAATTACCGTTTTAGGGGCCTAGTGTCTTGCCTTCCTTTAGCCCCGGCCTAGTGCCGGGGCTTTTTGCGTATTAGAAACAATATCTACCACACTAGGCCAGTTGGGTTGGCTTTGTACAAGAAGTGTCAACACCTAGCCCAGCGGCGTTATACTGCTTCGCGCTGCAAGTGTGCTACCTTTGAGTATTCATCTGATTTGCTTGGCATGGCCGATTTTCGAATTCTGCGCGGATGGGGCGCTGTACTCACACTGCTAGGCCTAGCAGCGAGTTGCACCTCGGCTCCTGACTTTACGCCCAAGCCGAAAGGCTATAATCGTATTGATTTACCCCCGCACGCCTACCAACAGCTGGCGCCCGGCCACCCGTACACCTTCCAGTATTCGCGCTATGCTAAAATCCTGCGGGACTCCTCTTATCTGGCGCAGCCGCATTGGATTAACGTGTACTATCCCCAGTTGCACGCTAATGTGCAGATTACATATGCTGACCTGCAGCGCAATAAGCAGCTTAGCAACAAACTATTAGAGGACGCCCGCAAGCTTACCAGCAAGCACCAGATTAAGGCTACGGCTATTGATGAAAGCGTGCTGAAAACCCCTAACGGCATGCGGGTAGCAGTGTTTGAGTTGCAGGGCGATGTACCCAGCCAGTTTCAGTTTTACACCACCGATAGCACTAAGAACTTCTTCCGCGGCGCCCTTTACTTCCGAACCGCTACCGCCAACGACTCCCTAGCGCCAGTCATTGATTACGTGAAGAAAGACATCGTGCAGCTGCTTAACACGCTAAAATATCGGTAAAAGAGCCTGAGCCGTGTATTTCAGGTGGCCTAGAACCTTGACTTTTCAACCGTTAGCTGCCAAGTGGCCTACAGCTTGCTGCTGATTCATGAGTAACTTCTTTCAAACCAAACTTGAGTATCTGCGCGGAGTAGGATTGCAGCGGGCCCAGCTCTTGCAGAAAGAGCTAGGCATCTTCACCTACGGCGACCTAATTCAGCGGTATCCTTTCCGCTACCTCGACCGCACTCAGTTTTATAATATCTGCGACCTGCACGACGATTTGCCCTACGTACAGGTAAAGGGTATCTTGCGCAACCGCGAAGTAGTGGGCGAAGGCCCCAAAAAGCGCATGGTAGCCAAGCTCACCGATGCTAGCGGCGAGCTGGACTTGGTGTGGTTTAAAGGCGTGAACTACCTGGAAAAGATTATCAAAAATCACCAGGAGTACATCGTGTTTGGCAAACCCACGATGTTCAACAGCCGCCCGCAAATGGCGCACCCAGAACTGGAGGAAGTAACGGAGGCCAAAGCCGGCCAGAGCTACCTGCAGCCAGTATACAACACCACCGAGAAGCTCAAGAACTACCACCGCGTCGATAGCAAGGCTATTGGCCGGATGGTTTCGGACCTGCTCAAAATTGCCCTTCCCCACGTACACGAAAACCTCTCGCAGGATCTGATTCGGCAGTATGGGCTCATGGATAAGGCCATGGCCTACCAGCAGATCCATTTTCCACAGAGTACGGAGCTACTGCAAGCGGCCCGGTTCCGGTTGAAGTTCGAGGAATTATTCTATGTGCAGCTAAAGCTGCTGCGCCAGAAAACCCAGCGTAAGGTGGAGCTGGCGGGCCAGGTCTTTAAAGAGGTGCCTTCTTTAGTACACTTCTACAAGAACGTAATGCCCTTCGACCTCACCGGGGCCCAGAAGCGGGTTATCCACGATATCTATAAAGACTTCTGCTCGGGTAAGCAGATGAACCGGCTGCTACAGGGCGACGTGGGCTCGGGTAAAACCATTGTGGCCTTTATCAGCATGCTCATGGCCGCCGACAACGGCGCGCAAAGCTGCCTGATGGCGCCCACCGAGATTCTGGCCGATCAGCACTATGTAGGCCTCAAGCAGTACGCCGATATGCTAGGCCTCCGCATTGGCAAGCTTACGGGCAGCACCCGTACCGCTGAGCGGCGTGTGCTGCACGAGCAACTGCGCTCAGGTGAAATGCACATGCTGGTAGGGACTCACGCCTTGCTCGAAGATGTAGTGCAATTTCGTAACCTGGGCCTCACCATTATGGATGAGCAGCACCGCTTTGGGGTAGCGCAGCGTTCCAAACTGTGGCAGAAGAATCCGCACGTAATACCGCATGTACTCGTAATGACGGCTACGCCCATTCCGCGTACCCTGGCCATGACGCTCTATGGCGACTTGGATGTGTCGGTGATTGATGAGCTGCCGGCGGGCCGCAAGCCTATTGTCACGGTGCACCGCTTCGATGCCAACCGGCTCAAGGTGTTCCAATTCTTGCGCGACCAGATCAACGTAGGCCGGCAGGTGTACATAGTATACCCACTCATTGAGGAAAGCGAGGCCATGGCCGACTACAAAGACCTCATGGATGGTTACGAAAGTGTGGCTCGTGCTTTCCCGGAGTTTCAAATCAGCATTGTGCACGGGCGCATGACGGCCGCCGAGAAAGATGCCGAGATGCAGCGCTTCGTGAAGAAGGAAACCCAGATTATGGTGGCTACCACGGTAATCGAGGTAGGCGTGAACGTGCCTAATGCTTCGGTAATGGTAATTGAAAGCACCGAGCGGTTCGGCCTTTCCCAGCTGCACCAGCTGCGTGGCCGAGTAGGCCGGGGTGCTGAGCAGAGCTATTGTATTCTAATGTCGGGCTACAAGCTCAGCAAAGACTCTCGCACCCGCATTGAAACGATGGTGCGCACCAATAACGGTTTTGAAATTGCTGATATTGACTTGAAGCTGCGCGGCCCCGGTGACCTGATGGGCACTCAACAAAGCGGTGTACTAGATCTGTTGATTGCTGACCTAGCTAAGGACGGGCGCATCCTCACAGAATCGAGGGCTGCGGCTCAGGCCTTACTCAATGAAGACCCTGGCCTAGCACGCCCGGAAAACCAGCCTATTCGTCGGCACATTGAGAGTCTGCCGGCTACGGCCGTCAACTGGAGCCGCATCAGTTGAGCCTAAGCCAGTTGTTTCCTTGAGTTTTCCACCTTATGCCTTATTCATACGAACGGCTTGCCGAGGAAATATCCTTGGCAAGCCGTTAGCATTCAGAGAAAGTTGGGCACAAAAAAGGCGACTCTTATAAGTCGCCTGCCGAAAACTACTTCAATGTAAGGGTGGTGGCACTCGATGTATGCCACAGATTTCGGTTGGTTTCAGACACTGCTGTTTTTGGTACCGACTGCCCAATGAAGTACGAAGCACTGCGAACGGGGGCTTGCAAAGCCGAGCGAGCTGACTTGGCAGCAGTATCCACAAGTACGCTTGACTCCTTGGTAAGCTTACCAATAACGACGAGAGAAACGAGTAGAAAAAGGCGTAGTAAAGATTTCATAGCATTCGTGCGGACAGTAAGTGGGCTATGCGCAAGCAATTTTGAGGCCAGTTAGGCCGGTGAAGATGAAATAGGCTGGTGATTCTGGAACTTTTAATCCTTACCTCTCACTTAAGTGCCGGCGCAAGAAGAAGCGTATTGTTAGGCCTAATTAAAATATCCAAAAACCAGGATATACAATCAAACCACAATATTCTACCATATAGGCAAGCACTCAAACATTTTCTCTTGCAAAGGAACGGTATTTACATCAGTAAATGACCTCTTTAGCGTTAAGAAAGAGTGAAGAATTCTCTCGAAAGGCCGACCGCCCTGCAAGATCGACGGCATATACGGAGTCCCGCAGAAGTTGGATACCTTTGGAGAGTACATTTTCCATATTTTTTTCTTGTTTCTCCTAACTGACTATAGCTGTGCGTTTTTCTTCTGCTGTACCTGCCGGTATTTTACTGCTAGGCCTGCTTGGGAGCCCAGTAATGGGACTTGCCCAGAAAGTAAAGTCTGCTCCGTTTAGCTATGTACCGGAGCAATCTGATGATCGGTACAACCAGCGCGTACTTCGTAAAACCCTGCCCTTACCCGCCGGAGGCTTCGTAATTTTGGCACATAAAGCCGCTACCGAATATGCGGTGGAACGCTACGATACCGACCTAAAACGGACTTGGAGTACGGCGCTATCACTTACCGCCGACCAAGCCATCGATGCTTTTACCATCTCCGGTAGCCAAGCCACGGTTATCGTGCATCAGAAGAGCGGAGCGTCGCAAACTCTCTCGGCGCTTACCCTCGACTTAGCATCCGGACAAAAGTCGCCGCAGAAAAAGCTGCTGGAAACGGCGGCCCGCGACCGGCGCCCCGGAGTTACTTTTTCTCCTGATGGCACCAAACTGGTTGCTTGGCGCTACCTCACCCGCGACGTTCAGATTCGTGCTATAAGCGCCTCAGTATTCGATGAGAAGCTGACAAAGCTCAAGGACCGCACCTACGATTTTCACGACCAAGGCGGCTTTTTCTCCACCACTATTCATGTTGGTAACGATGGCACCCAATATGTGACCCTTGTGGCCGATGACATGAAGAAACTTTCGGTGCGCCGTTACCTCAATAGCTCACCCGATATCAAGGTAATGTCGGTGGCAGTAGGCGGCACCTTCGGGGGCAAAGTGGTGAACGTCTTTGACTCGCGGTTTTCGCTGCAGGCAGACAACACCTTATACGCAGCGGCCATTTGCAACGAGCGAGAAACTGGGTTGTATCATAGCCTAAAGCTGGTGAAGTTTGACTTTAGTGGCGACGGCGACATGAAGTTTGCGCCAGAGTTTAAGTTTACCCCAGAGTACCTGACTGCCGCCAATAAAGCCAGCAACGCCAGCGCCAAGCGCTTGGAAGACATTTACCTGACCGATCTGCTCCTGACCGACGAGAAACAGTTGGTAGTCGTAGCCGAAAAGAAGTACGAAGAAGGGGGCGAAGAGTCGCCGGGCCACACCCGTGAGCTGCACTTGTTTGGGTATAACGAATACCAGGCTCCCACGTGGCATAGCATTATTGCCAAAGACCAAGTAGCCCCAGCGGCTGAAGGCTTTAGCAGCATTGGGTATCGTGCGGCTGTCTTTGGGCAAGATGTGCAGTTTGTAACCTGGGAGAAAATCAAGAATAAGTCAGACCTCTATTTACGCCGGGTCAATGCCCAGACGGGTGTAGTACAGGAGCCCAAAGCTCTGGGTTTAAACGTAGCAGCCGACCAAAATCCCTCCTACGTGAAAGATTTCACGGCTTGGCTCGACCCCAAAACCATCATTGGAGTAAGCCGGCCCAGCAAAAAATCGGCGGCGCTAATGCTCAATAAAATTGTGGTGAAGTAGGCTTCCTAGGCCACTCTTCTGCCTTCTGGAATTAAAGAAAAAGGCCGCTCCTAGACAGGAAGCGGCCTTTTTTTATAGGACATAAATTGATACTGGCCTATGGGAAGATACCCAATGACTGGTAGCTTACGCCAATCTTCTCGATGGCGGTGTAGAAGGCTGCAGTACGCAAGTCGGTAATACCTTCCACCTCATCTAGCACCTTCCTAATGGACTGGTATGCGGTAATCATAGTGTCCTCTAGGCCAGAGCGGACCAGGTCAATTTCGTCGGCGCCGTGCACTATTTGCTGGCGTTCTTCGGGCGTGATGGTTTTGCCGGTGGTCCGTTCAATGGTGGCTACGAGGCGGCGCATTGCACCTTCCTCAGCTCGCTTACCCATCCGACCAAAACGAACATTGGAAAGGTTTTTCAACCATTCAAAGTACGATACCGTCACGCCGCCGGCATTCAGGTATAGGTCAGGCAGAATGATGATGCCCTTTTCCAGCAAAATCTTTTCGGCCGCCTGCGTGGTAGGGCCGTTGGCACCCTCCGCAATGATTTTGGCTTTTATTCTAGCTGCGTTGCCTTCATGAATCTGGTTTTCCAGAGCCGCTGGTATCAGCACGTCACACTCATATTCTAGCAAGTCCAACGATTCGGCTACGTCTTTCGCGCCAGGGAAACCAAGGATAGAGCCCGTTTCTTGACGGTGCTTGAATACGGCCTCCACATCTAGGCCACTGTCGCTGTAGATGCCGCCTTCACGCTCCGCAATGCCGGTAATTATCCCCCCATCTTGCTGGCAGAAATGCGCGGCGTAGTAGCCTACGTTGCCTAAACCCTGCACGATGATACGTTTGCCAGCTACTCCGCTTGTTAAGCCTACTTTTTTCAGGATGGGCTCATCCAGCAGCAGCTCACGCAAACCGTAAAATACGCCTAGGCCAGTTGCTTCGGTCCTGCCCCGGATACCGCCCTGCCCTACCGGCTTGCCGGTCACGCAGCCTAGGGCACTGGTATCACCATACTTAAAGGTCATATAGGTATCGGCAATCCAAGCCATTTCGCGGCCGCCAGTACCATAGTCGGGCGCCGGTACATCCATACCGGGACCAATGAGGTTCTTCTTGATCAGTTCCGTGGCGTAGCGGCGCGTTACGCGCTCTAGCACGTGTACGGGGGTAGTACGGGGATTAATTTTAACTCCTCCCTTTGCTCCACCGAACGGTACATCAACGAGGGCGCACTTAAAGGTCATAAGTGTGGCCAGCGCCATTACTTCCTCCTCATCTACATACACACTGTAGCGGATACCGCCCTTGCTGGGCAGTTTGTGGTGGCTGTGCTGCACCCGAATGCCTTCGAATACCTGCACGTGGCCATCTATCTCTACCGGGAAGTTAACCTTATAAATGCTGTTGCATGCCCGTATTTGGGCAATGATGCCGGGGTCTAGCTTCGAGAAACTCGCTGCATGGTCGTAAAACCGCAGCACGCTTTCATAAAAGTCTTTACCCTGTACCTGTTCGTTAGCCATGTAGGTATGGAGATGAAGGTGGGAGTATCTTTCTGCAAACGCATAGCCCGGCAATCCGTTGCGCCGAAAAACAACAAAGCCGCTCCTGCAAGAGGAACGGCTTTGTGTGTTAAAGTACCTAGGATACTCTATCTGATCTAGCTAAGCCGATAACTTAGTAAGCGTACTCGTTAGCGGCAATCAGCACGTCAGCAATGCGACGACGAGCATCTTTGGCATTGTAGAGGTCGGCTTTGGTGAAGCGCTTCAGGCCCATAGCCAACAGACGCTGCTCATCACCTTCGGTCATGGAGGCAATGGCATCTTTGCCAAACTTGTTTACCTGATCTACCGTGTCGGCGAGGTATACGCGAGCAATATCAATCTGCGTAGACAGAGCTTCTTCGCCTTTAGTGCCAACTTCTTTCTCCACGCGCAGTAGGGTGCTTTCTGCGGTGTACACCTTGATTGCCATGTCGGCAATGTTCATCAGTACTTCCTGCTCTTTAGCGAGCGAGTTCATGTACTTCTGCACAGCCGTGCCAGCTACCATCAGAATGGCCTTCTTCAGCTTCTGAATGGTTTTCTTCTCAGCAGCGAACAAGCCAGTTTCTTCTTCCAGGTTGAAGTCCGGAATAGCCATCAGTTCCTGCTGTACCGCCTGGGCGGGGCCCATCAAATCCAGCTCGCCTTTCATGGCCTTCTTCAGGATCATGTCGACGGCCAACATACGGTTGATTTCGTTGGTGCCTTCGAAGATGCGGTTAATGCGCGAGTCACGGTACGCACGGTCCATGGGGTAGTCGGCCGAGAAGCCGTAGCCACCATACACCTGCACACCCTCGTCTACCACGTAGTCGAGTACTTCCGAACCTTCTACTTTCAGGATGGCGCACTCCACGGCAAACTCGCGGGCAGCACCCAGCAGGGCCTCGTTGTGGCTCTGGCCTTTAGCCAGCAGCTCTTGCTCCATGCGGGCAATGTCCATACCGGCGCGGTAGATGGCCGATTCTACAGCGTAGATACGCACAGCCTGCTGGGCCAACTTGTGCTTGATAGCCCCGAACTTGGCAATGGGCAGCTTAAACTGTACCCGCTCGTTGGCATATTTGATGCTCAGCGTAGAAGCCATTTTAGTAGCACCCAAGCAAGCAGCAGCCAGCTTGATACGGCCGATGTTCAGGATGTTGAAGGCAATGAGGTGGCCTTTGCCAATTTCACCGAGTACCGCCGACTTCGGCACCTTCACATCAGAGAGGAACACCTGACGGGTAGAAGAACCCTTGATGCCCATCTTGTGCTCCTCGTTGCCGAGGCTCAAACCGGGCGTGTTGCGCTCCACAATGAAGCCAGTAAACTTATCGCCGTCAACCTGGGCAAACACGATGAATACGTCGGCGAAACCACCGTTCGTAATCCACATCTTTTGGCCATTTAGCACGTAGTGCTCACCGTCTTCGGTCGGAATGGCTTTGGTTTTAGCACCCAGCGCATCAGAGCCCGAGCCGGGCTCGGTGAGGCAGTAGGCACCCATCAGCTCACCGCTGGTCAGGCCGGGCAGGTACTTGGCCTTTTGCTCTTCATTACCGAAGTACAGAATGGGCAGCATGGCGATACCCGTGTGGGCCGCAAAAGCCACCGGGAACGAGTGGCCACCGCCCACGCCTTCGGTCACGCGGAGAGAGGTAGTGAAGTCCATGTCTAGGCCACCGTACTGCTCCGGAATGCTTACCCCAAATAGGCCTAGCTGACCTGCTTTCTCCATCAAGCCACGCATCAGGCCTTCTTCGTGGTTATCGAGGCGCTCCAGCAGGGGCTGTACTTCCTTCTCCACGAAGTCCAGAGCCGTCTGGTGCATCATGTTCTGCTCCTCCGAAAAATCGGCGGGAGTAAATACGTCCTGAGCGTCGGTTTCTTTGATGATGAACTCGCCGCCTTTCACAAGCTTATTGGTTACTTCCATGACCGGGTGAGATGTAGGGGGTTGGAAAATCGATGTCAATTTGAAAGAGAAGATGCTCGGCATACCTACTATTAGGCCGCCACAAGCCCCCTCTGTATGGGATACCGAAAGATAACAAATTATGTTATGCTTGCCGAGTACTTTTCGAAAAAGAAACCCCGCAGACCGGGGTTTCTAATCTTTAGAAGCAGAACAGCTTACGTAAGTATCTGGTTCTGAAAATGGAGCATATCCGGCGGTCGGTGTCGTGGGTCAAGTGAGTTTTCCGGTGAAAAACGCTGCCACGTTTTCCGAGCGACGCACGCCACCGACGACCGGATATGCTGCCGGCTTACTTCAGCAATTCGTAGATACCAGCTACGCCCTGGCCACCACCTACGCAGGCGGTTACCATACCGTACTTCTGGCCCCGCTCGCGCAGCTCGTGGAAGAGCTGGATGCTGAGCTTGGCACCCGAACAGCCGAGCGGGTGGCCTAGCGCGATGGCGCCGCCGTTCACGTTCAGCTTGCTCTCGTCAATGTCCAGTTCGCGAGTAATGGCAATCGACTGCGATGCGAAGGCCTCGTTCAGCTCAATCAGGTCGATGTCCTGGAGCTTCATCCCAGCCTGCTTCAGCGCCTTCGGAATAGCCTTGATGGGGCCCATACCCATAATGCGCGGGTCGATACCTTCGGTGGCGTAGGTAATCATGCGGGCAATGGGCTCTAGGTTCAGCTCCTTCACCATGCGCTCTGACATTACCAGCACGAAAGCTGCCCCGTCAGAAGTCTGGGAAGAGTTACCAGCGGTTACCGAGCCATTAGCGGCAAATACCGGCTTCAGCTTGGCCAGCGCTTCCAGGGAAGTATCGGCCCGGGGGCCTTCGTCGGTATCTACTACGTAGGAGCGGGTTTTCTTCTTGCCAGTAGCTTGGTCGAGGTAGGTTTCCTCTACCGTGATGGGCACAATCTGCGACTTAAACTTGCCTTCCTGAATAGCCTTGATGGCCTTCTGATGCGAGTTGTAAGCAAACTGGTCTTGGTCTTCGCGCGACACTTTATAGTCTTGCGCTACGGCTTCGGCGGTCAGGCCCATGCCGAGGTAGTAGTCGGGGTGTTGCTGGGCCAGTTTGTAGTTCGGCACCGTTTTCCAGCCTACCGTGGGCACCATGCTCATACTTTCGGTGCCACCGGCCACGATGCAGTCGGCCATGCCGGCCGTGATTTTGCTGGCAGCCATGGCAATGGTTTCCACGCCAGAGCCGCAATAGCGGTTCACGATGAGGCCCGATACGTTCATGGGCAAAGCCAGCAGCGAAATCAGGCGGCCCATCTGTAGGCCTTGCTCCGCTTCCGGCACTGCGTTACCGACCATCACGTCATCGATGCGCGTGGGGTCGAGGGCGGGCACAGAGGCCACCAAGTGCTTAATGATGTCGGCGGCGAGGTCATCGGGGCGGGTGAAGCGGAAACCGCCGCGGGTGGCTTTGCCAACGGCCGTGCGGTAACCAGCTACGATATATGCATTCATTGTAGTGTGTCTTGAAGAAAGTAGTGGGATTAGAGCTAGTCTAGCTTAGTTCCTCTTGGGGTTAGGATAGTTACTTAACTAGAACAACGCTACCAATAGCTTTCGTTCTAGGCCAGTCAACCACCCCTAACCCCTCCTCATCTGAGGAGGGGAACTAGATTTTTAGCTCTAGTTTCTCAAGGGTTTACCAGTGGTCAAGATGCTTTGGATGCGCTCTAGCGTTTTCCGCTCGCCGGTGAGGCTGAGGAAAGCTTCGCGCTCCAGATCCAGCAGGTACTGCTCCGATACTTCGGTGGGGCTGCTTAGGTCGCCGCCGCACATGATGTAGGCCAGTTTGTTGGCAATCTTCACGTCGTGGTCGGAGATGTAGCGGCCTTCCTTCATGGCATGCACGCCAGTCAGGAACATGCCCAAGGCGCCTTTGCCTTGCACCTTAATGTTGGTTTTCTGCACCGGCATCGTGTAGCCATCTTCGGCCAGTTCAATGGCAGCGGCTTTAGCTTGCGCGATAACGCGGTTGCTATTCACCACTACCTCGTCGCCGCGGTGCAGGAAGCCTAGGTCGAATGCTTCAGCAGCGGAAGTAGAGACTTTGGCAGTGCTGATGGTCATGAAGGTGTTGCGGAGTAGGTTGTACTCGGGCTCACCTTCCTCGTACTTGGCTGCGGTGCGCAAGGTCATTTCCTTGGTGCCGCCGCCGCCAGGAATCAGGCCTACACCAAATTCCACGAGGCCCATGTAGGTTTCGGCACCCGCTACCACCCGGTCGCAGTGTAGGTTCAGCTCGCAGCCGCCGCCCAGAGCGAGGCCGTGCGGAGCACCTACCACCGGAATACTGCTGTAGCGCATGCGCATCATGGCCTGCTGGAACTGGGCAATCATCAGGTTCAGCTCGTCGTACTCCTGATCCAGCGCGAACATGTACACTAGGCCTAGGTTGGCACCAGCGGAGAAGTTCGGTCCATCATTACCCACAACTAGGCCGCGGAAGTCCTTTTCGGCCAGCTCCACGCCTTTCATCAAACCCTGAATTACGTCGGAGCCCAGCGCGTTCATCTTGCTGTGGAACTCTACGTTCAGGATACCGTCGCCCAGGTCTAGCACCGAAGCGCCAGCATTTTTCCACAGCACTTTGCCTGTAGCGCGCAGGTTATCGAGGATAATGAAGTTCTCAACGCCCGGAATGGCTTTGTAGGCTTTACTCTCGATGTCGTAGAACTGCTTCACGCCCTGCTCGCTCACCTTGTAGAAGGTAGCGTTGCCGGCGGCCAGCATTTCTTGTACCCAGGGAGCAACCGTCTTGCCTTCGGCTTGTGCCAGCTCTAGCCCTTTCTGAACGCCTAGGGCATCCCAGGTTTCAAACGGCCCCATCTCCCAACCAAAGCCAGCGCGCAGGGCGTCGTCAATCTTGTAAAGAGAATCGGTGATTTCTGGAATCCGGTTGCTCACGTAGGCAAAGAGGCCTGCGAAGGTCTTGCGGTAGAAGTCAGCGGCTTTGTCTTTGCCGGCTACCAGCACCTTAAAGCGGTCGGATAGCTTCTCAATAGGCTTGGTGGTTTCCAGCGTAGCAAACTTCACCTTGGCGCTGGGCTTGTACTCCAGGGTATTCAGGTCTAGGGCCTGAATTTCCGACTTGCCGCCTTCGCCACGTACTTTCTTGTAGAAGCCCTGGCCGGTTTTATCACCCAGCCATTTGTTCTCAGCCATCTTCTTTATGAAGTCCGGCAGTTGGAACACGGCCTTGGCTTCGTCGTTGGGCAGATTCTGGGCCAGGCCATTGGCTACGTTAATCATCGTATCCAGACCTACCACATCCGAAGTGCGGAAGGTGGCCGACTTAGCGTGACCGATAACCGGGCCGGTGAGCTTGTCTACTTCTTCTACTGACAAGCCTAGCTGGCTCATCACCTGCACCACATCCATAATGGCGAAAACGCCCACGCGGTTGGCAATGAAAGCGGGAGTGTCTTTGGCGAGTACGGTGGTTTTGCCCAGGTACAGGTCGCCGTAGTGCATCAGGAAATCCACTACCGCCTGGTCCGTATCCGGGGTCGGGATGATTTCGAGCAGCTTCAGGTAGCGCGGCGGGTTGAAGAAGTGGGTGCCGCAGAAGTATTTCTTAAAGTCGTCGGAGCGGCCTTCCGTCATCATATGAATCGGGATGCCGCTGGTGTTGCTGGTGATGAGCGTGCCAGGCTTGCGGTATTGCTCCACACGCTCAAACAGGCTCTTTTTAATATCAAGGCGCTCCACTACCACCTCAATCGTCCAGTCGCAGGTGGCAATGTCCTTGAGGTTGTCGTCGAAGTTGCCGGTCTTGATGCGGCTGGCTTCCGACTTACGGTAGAGCGGCGAGGGGTTAGCGGCTACGGCTGCCTGCAGGGAGCTGTTTACAATGCGGTTTTTCACCGCCGGGTTGTCCAGCGTCAGGCCTTTGGCTTCTTCGGCGGGCAGCAGCTCCTTGGGCGCGATGTCGAGCAGCAACACCTGCACACCGATGTTGGCGAAGTGGCACGCAATGCGCGAGCCCATCACACCGGAACCCAGTACGGCTACTTTTTTGATGGTACGATTCATTCTTGGGGAGGAATGAGTGGGTGAGAAATGAAAGAATCAGAAAGGAATACCGGCAAGTAAACTACTCGTCATGCCGACTTTATAACTACTGAAAAGCTCCTATACAGGAGCAAGTTCAAGGCAGTAAAAAGCCCCGAGTTACTGGCTTAGGCCGGCGACTCGGAGCGCAGGGGTTTCGGTTTGAAGTCGTCGTAGAGGGTCTTACCCTCAATCATACCCGTAATCTGAGCTACCACTTTAAAGAACACGTTGAGCTCGTTCTGGGGAATTTTCTCCCGCACCTTCAGATTGAAATGGCGCACCGTCTGCCGGGAAATTTCCTTGCCACGCAGACCTTCCTCAGTCAAGAAAATGCGCACCGAGCGTTTGTCTTGGGCATCGGCCTGTTTGTAGATTAGGCCTTTCTCCTCCATGCTGCGTAGAATGCGGGTCAGGGAACGAGTTTCTAGGCCTAGCAGAGGCGCTATCTTGGTAGCGGGTGTACCATTTTCTTGGTCGATGTTCAGCAGCACGAAGCCAATGCTCGTGGTGATGTCGTGCTTGGCAGCTTGCGTATTGTACATGCGCGAAATAGCGTGCCAGGCAACTTTAATGTTATAATCGACGGTTTCTTCGGGTGTCATGGGTGAGGGGAGCAAGTCCGGTAAACATACAGAAATATGTTATGCTTGCATACTAAGTTACGCAAAAAAAGTTTGGCCTACCTGATCATACTTTCTTCTGATCAGGTAGGCCATATCTCATTTATATCCTCACAGGGTTAACGGTGTGCCTCCTGATGATACAAGCTCTCGATAATGTCTTTGTTATTGGCCGTAATGACCTTCCGCTTCACCTTCATGGTTGGGGTCATTTCGCCACTTTCTACAGTCCAAAGCTTGGGTAGCAACACTACCTTCTTAACCTGCTCCCACTGCGCAAAACCGTTGTTGTACTTGTGCACGAGGTCTTGGTACATCTTTACCACCTTCTCGTTCTTCACAAGCTCCTCGTTTGAGCCATTGCAATCTACCCCGTTGCGCTTACACCAGCCTTTGAGGTCGTCGAAGGAAGGAATAACGAGGGCAGAGGGGAATTTTTGGCCGTCGCCGACTACCATGCACTGCTCTACCAACGGCGACTCCTTGAGTTTGCCTTCAATTACCTGAGGGGCAATGTACTTACCACCCGAGGTTTTAAACATCTCCTTCTTGCGGTCGGTAATTTTAAGGAACCGGCCTTCCACGATCTCGCCAATGTCGCCGGTATGGAACCAGCCCTCCGCGTCGAACTCCTTGGCCGTCAGCTCAGGCTGGTTGTAGTAGCCTTTCATCACCGACTCCGATTTGGTCAGAATCTCGCCATCGGGCGCAATCTTTACCTCCGTATTATCGATGATGGGGCCTACGGTGCCAATCATGTTGTTTTCGCGCTCGTAGCCACCTACCGCAATTACCGGGGAAGTTTCGGTGAGGCCATAGCCTTCCATTACCGGAATGCCCGCTGACCAAAACACCCGGGCCAAACGTGGCTGCAGAGCCCCACCGCCACTCACAATGCAACGCAGGTTGCCGCCCAAGGCCTCACGCCACTTATTGAAGATGAGTTTGTTAGCCAGCGCCAGTTGCGTGTTGTAGAAGAAGCCGTGGTCTTTCTGGTTGTCGTACTTCAGCCCTAGGTTGAGGGCCCAGAAGAAGAGCTGCTTCTTCACTCCTTCTAGCTCATGGCCCTTGGCTACAATCTTATCATATACCTTCTCCAATAGCCGCGGCACGGTGGTAAAGATTTCGGGCTTCACTTCGCGCAGGTTGTCGGCAATGGTCTCCATGCTCTCGGCGTAGTAGATGCTCACGCCGTTGATGAGGTAGATATGGGTGACCATCCGCTCGAAGATGTGGCAAAGCGGCAGAAAGCTCAGGGCCTTATCGTTCTGGGTAACGGGCACAAACCGCTGGGCATTCCGACAGTTGCTAAGAATATTGTTGTGCGTCAGCATGACGCCCTTGGGCTGGCCAGTTGTGCCCGAGGTATAGATGAGCGTCAGCAAATCATCAGGCTGCACGGCAGCTTTCAGAGGCTCCAAGTCGGCGGGGTTGCCTTGCTTGCCCAGCTCCAGCAGTTCTGAAAAATGCCGCGCTCCTTCCACCTTATCGAACGTAAAGACATTCTCCTGCGGAATATTTAGCCCCTGGGTGGCTTCGCGCACTTTATCCAGTAGCTTCTTGTCCGATACAAACACTGCTTTCACGCCGGCATCGGAGAAAATGTATTTGTAGTCCTCAACCGTAATGCTAGGGTACATGGGCACACTGGTAGCACCTAGCTGGGCAATGCCAAAATCCGCAAACATCCACTCGGGGCGGTTCATGGAGATGATGGCTACTTTATCATCTTTGCCCACTCCCAGGCTACGTAGGCCTAGGCTAACCTGATTAACTTTTTCCACGGCCTCATTGGTGCTGATGGGCTTGTAGTGCCCGTCAACCTTAGCAGCAAAGCAGTCGGGCTTATTGTATTTCTGCTGCAGGTTAGGCAGAATATCGAACGTACGGCGGATGTCCATGCGGAGAGCGGGCAGTAGGGTGGGTTGGCAATTAGAGACGGTAAGCTGGTCCCTGATTCACTTGCTTGACAAGCCGAACAGGAACCGCTGCTTAAATAACTACTTTTTTACGGTAAAGATCCTATCAGTATCCGAAACCCCATAGGCCTATGCCTGCCTTTACGTAGCTTTGTACACGTCCGCACCTTCCGCGCCCGATGAATCTGGCCATCTTTTTTGATCCGCTCCGCGAAGAGCTGATTTCTGCTTCGTCTTCTTCCACTACGCTGGCTACGTACGTTTCCGCCTTTCTGGATACGTTTCCGGACTGGCGGGCGGCTGATTTGGCCCTCATTGGTCTTGATGAGTGGCGGGGTAGCGCCGCGGGCGCGCCAGCAGACCACGGTGCCAATGCAATTCGCAACCATTTCTACCAGCTTCAGAAAGGAGCCGGCTCGGTTCGGCTGGTTGATTTAGGCAACCTGCGCCCCGGGCTTACCCTAGAGGATACGTACCACCGGTTGCGCGAAATTATTGCGGCCTTACTGGAGCACAACACGGTGCCAATTCTGCTGGGTGGGTCGCACGACTTAGATTACGGGCAGTTCCTGGCCTACGAAACGCTGGATCGCGCCGTGAGCTTTGCCACCGTGGATGCGCGCGTAGACATGGCCGAACAGGATGGCTCATGTGCCGAGCGAAGCCACTTGCGCCGCATGCTCATGCATGAGCCCAGCTTTCTGTTCAACTTCGCGCAGCTAGCCCACCAGCAGTACTTGGTAGCGCCCGATGTGCTAGCAGCTCTGGAAAAACTTCACTTTGAAACCCTGCGCGTAGGCCAGGTCCGCGACGATATCCGCCAGGCGGAGCCGCTGCTGCGCCAAGCTGACTTTGTCAGCTTCGATGTGGCTGCGTTGCGCTGGAACGATGCACCAGGCTATTACCCACCTAACCCATTCGGCCTGACGAACGAGGAAGCGGCCAAGCTTGCCTGGTACGCTGGGCATAACGACCAACTTAGCTCCTTTGGTCTCTACGGCTACCGTCCCGACCACGACCATCATGGTCTAGCGGCTATGGCCCTAGCCACGATGCTCTGGTACTTTGTGGAAGGTTATTATCACCGTCGGGGCGAAACCGATTTTCAGAGTAAACGCTTTATCCGCTACGCCGTGGGCCTGCCGGGCACGCCAGCTAAGCTGGTTTTCTATAAAGGAAAGCGTACTGAAAAGTGGTGGTTAGAAGTAGAGAGCCTCGCCGATAGTGACATCAAACGTATTGTTCCCTGCAGCTACCAAGATTACCTACGGGCAGCCCAGGGCGACCTACCTAACCGCTGGATTCTGACGCAGGCCTTATTGGGCTAGCTGGCTATTGCAACCAGTTGACAGCCCCTTTGCTGCGTCGGGTCTAGGCCTGTTCTTATGAGTAATACATTGTCTGCGGCTTCCCCCGCCCTGCCTGAATACAGTCGTGCCCAGCTTGCCTTGCGCAACGGCCAAGACCGCGACGAGGTGTGGGTGGCCTACCAAGGGCTGATTTACGACGTCAGCCGCTCCCGCCTCTGGAAGCGAGGCAACCACTATGAACACTGGGCCGGGCAAGACCTGACCAAGGAGCTCGACCAGGACGCTCCGCACACACCGCACGTCTTCGATAAGTTTACCGTTATCGGTCGACTTGTCTAATCCGCATTCCTCGCGCTAAGTATTCTCCCTCCCAACTGCACAGTTGCTTTATCCCATCTCCCTTTCCCGCCATGAGCACCACCGAAACTCCGTCCCTTTTCAACAACCTCGAAACGTTTTCCACCCAGGAAATTTTAGCGGGCATTAATAGCGTAGATCAAACTGTACCCCAGGCGGTAGCTAAAGCTCTGCCGCAAATTGAGGCCTTGGTTGAAGCCACTGTAGCTCGGCTAGGCAAGGGCGGCCGCCTCTTCTACATTGGCGCCGGCACCAGTGGCCGCTTGGGTATCCTTGATGCTTCTGAGTGCCCGCCCACCTTTGGGGTACCGCACGGAGTGGTGGTAGGACTGATTGCGGGCGGCGACACCGCTATCCGCAAAGCTGTAGAAAATGCTGAAGACGACGCGGCTCAAGCCTGGCAAGATCTACTGGCCTACAACATTACTGAGCAGGATATTGTGGTGGGCATTGCTGCGTCGGGCCGCACGCCCTACGTGATAGGTGGCCTAGAGCAAGCCCGCCAGCGCGGTATTGCTACGGGTTGTATCGTGTGCAACGCAGGCTCGGCTGTGGCTGCCGTGGCCGAGTTTCCGGTGGAAGTGGTGACAGGGCCTGAGTTTGTGACGGGCAGTACTCGTATGAAAGCCGGCACCGCCCAAAAACTGGTGCTCAACATGCTTACCACCGCCACGTTTATTCGGCTGGGCCGCGTAAAAGGTAACAAGATGATAGACATGCAGCTCTCCAACGCTAAGCTGGTTGACCGCGGTGAGCGAATGCTGATGGACGAACTGCACATCTCACAACCCGAGGCGGCGGAGCTACTACGCCAGCATGGCTCTGTACGGGCGGCACTGGAGGGACATAACGGTAGGTAAAATACTATATTATCCGTGTGGGAGAACCTACGTCTTCGCGTTTGTTGGTTGGTAGTGCTGCAGTTCATAGCATTGATTCTAACAAGTGCTAATGATGGCATGACTAGTATGATAGGCGGAGGCGTTCTTCTATTGCCCACAACCGGCCTGTTATTGGTTATTGGGCTTACCTCTATCAAGCGTGGCTATTGGATAACTGCTGCTTTTGCGATGCTGATGGCTTTTCCGGGCTTCTTCGGAATAGTGCTCGGGTTTATCAGCGTGCTGAGTTAGGATTTTGCGAACAGACAAAGGGCGTTCGGCGTTAGGTATGGCGTGAGCCTTATGCTGCTCTCGTGATCCTCATTTTCCTCTCAGCCTGCGCATATGCATACTATTGAGCCACACTACGCTTGGATGGAGCAGTATTCGGCCTCTGAAGACCCCCGCTCTCCCCTTTTTGAAGCTGAAAATAGCCTTGATAGCTATGTCAATACTATCTACGGCTATTACATCCATCCGCAGTGGGACAGCCTTGACTCCGACACGCTATTCCTGAAAATTCTCTTTGTCGACTACGACTTAGGCATTGCCATCATCGAGTTTATCGGGGAATGGAACGACGCCATTGAGAATGATATCATGCACCTGAAGCGCAACATCATTGATATGATGACGCACGAAGGCATCCGTAAATTCATCCTTATTGGAGAAAACGTCTTTAACTTCCACGGCTCCGAAGATGACTACTACGAGGAATGGTTTGAGGATGTGGAAGACGGCTGGATTGCAGGCGTAAACTTTCAAGAGCACGTGATCCGCGAAATGCGCCAGTACAACCTCGACAGCTATATCAATTTTGGAGGCCAACTTGATGACCTTCCCTGGCGGACTTATGCGCCGCGCAAGCTATTTACGGTGGTCGATGGCTTGTTGCAGCGCCGGCTGGGCTAGGCCACTATTTTGACACTACATCATAAAAAAGGCCTCCCGTTGCCGGGAGGCCTTTTTTTGCGTCTGAGACGCGCTCAAATTACTGAGCAGGGGTAGTAGCGGGAGCCGTGGCAGGAGCAGTAGTCGAAGCAGGAGCGTCGGTAGCGTCAGCAGCATTCTCCATAGCGTCAGCCTTAGCGTCAGCCGAGTCACGAACGGCGTCAGCCTTCTCTTCCATAGCGTCAGCCTTAGCTTCGCCAGCAGCTTCTACATTCTCAGCACCTTGCTCAGCAGTATCTTCTTTCTTGCTGTCGCAAGAAGCAAAAGAGAACGAAGCGGCAGCCAGGGCGAGGAACAGTACTTTTTTCATGATGAGGGTTGGTTGAAAATGGTATGTCTGATTAAAACGACTTCACTGTAATCAGGAGAGAGTACCAGTGAAATTCGGGTGTTTATACTCCACTGTAGAAAAGGTAACCCGACAGTAGAAAAACTTTTTTCAACCACTTCTTTACGCAAAAAAGTGGCCTAGCGCCTCCACAAAGAGGATACTAGGCCACTGCACATGTAGCTCGCAGAAATTATTTCTTCCGGAAGATGATACCGATAGGGGTACCCTCAAACCCGAAGTTCTCCCGCAGGCGGTTCTCCAGGTAGCGCGTGTAGCTTTCCTTCACATACTGCGGCAGGTTGCAGAAGAAGGCAAACACTGGGTTGTGTGTAGGCAGTTGAGTTACATACTTAATGCGCACCATTTTGCCCTTCGTGATGGGTGGCGGATACTTCTCAATTTCGCGCAGCATCACCTCGTTCAGCTCCGAAGTAGGCACTTTCTTGCGCTTGTTGCTATACACTTCAATGGCCGTTTCAATGGCCTTGTGCACGCGCTGCTTGGTAAGTACCGAGGTGAAAATGATGGGCGGGTAGTTGATAGGCGCAATCTTCTCGCGGATCTTCTCCTCGAACTCCTTGGCCGTATTCGTTTCCTTATTCTCAATTAGGTCCCACTTGTTCACCAGAATCACAATACCCTTCCGGTTTTTGTCGGCTAGGCCTATGATGTTCACGTCCTGGGCCTCAATACCGCGGGTGGCATCGAGCATCACAATGCACACGTCGGACTCTTCCAGCGCCCGGATAGAGCGCAGCACAGAATAAAACTCTACGTCTTCGTGCACCTTGGTTTTGCGGCGCAGTCCGGCCGTATCGACCAAGATAAACTCGTTGCCAAAAGCATTATAACGCGCCTGAATAGAGTCGCGGGTGGTGCCGGCAATGTCCGTTACAATGCTGCGGTCGGTGCCCAACAGCAGATTCACGAACGACGACTTGCCCACGTTGGGGCGGCCTACCACGGCAATTTTAGGAATACCAGCGTCGGGTTCTTCCTCCCCTATTTCCTCGAAATGGCTGATAACGGCATCCAGTAGGTCGCCGGTACCGGAACCGCTCTGGCTGCTAATCGGGAAGATTTCGCCGTTGCCAATACCCAGGGTATAAAACTCGCCAGCGGCGTGGGCGCGGGCATTGGTATCGGCCTTGTTGGCTACAATATAGATAGGCTTTTTGCCCTGGTAGCGGCGCAGTACGTTGGCAAATTCCTCGTCGAGGTGATGTACGCCCGCGTCTACGTCAACCATGAACAGTACTACGTCGGCCTCGTCAATAGCCAGCTTCACCTGCTTATTGATTTCACCCTCGAAGATATCGTCGGAGTTGTGTACGTACCCACCCGTGTCGATTACGGTGTAGTAGGTACCGGTCCACTCGCCGTAGCCGTAGTGCCGGTCGCGCGTTACGCCCGACTCGTTGTCCATGATGGCCTTACGCTGGCCTACGAGACGGTTGAACAGGGTAGACTTGCCCACGTTGGGGCGGCCTACAATGGCAATAGTATTTTTCATGCGTCTGACTCCAGCCGCCGGCCCGACCATATTCGGCAGTGCCCGGAGTAGTTAAGTGAATGTGAGGTCGGATTAAACTTTTTAAAATCGTTGCCAAGCAACCGCCACCAGATATAGGCCTAGCAGAATGGCAAAGACGCGTTCATAAACTGCCGAGGGATACGCTGTTGACGAGACTGGCGAGATGATGCAGGCATCGTTTCTCGTTCAGGTTTGTGCTGCTGATAGTCAGTCTGTGCCTGACTCCATAAGACAATGCCGATGACAAAAACTACTATTGCAATAAGTAGCACTAGCCAACCAGGCATATCCTCCGGGACCATACCCTTTCTTCTTGGCTATTGGTTGTAGCCGAAACGGCTTAGCGCTTTAGGGTCGGTGCGCCAGTTTTCGTTGACTTTCACGTGGATTTCGAGAAAGACTTTCTTCTGGAAGAACTTCTCCATTTCCTCGCGGGCCCAGGTGCCTACTTTCTTGAGTGCGGCACCTTGCTGCCCGATAATGATGCCCTTCTGGCTGGCCCGCTCGACATAAATAACCGAGCGCATCCGGATGATATCGTCGTCTTCTTTGAACTCCTCAATCTCTACCTCGCAGCTGTAGGGTACTTCCTTCTTGTAGAGCTTGAAGATTTTCTCCCGAATCATCTCGGCGGCAAAGAACCGCTCCGGCTTATCGGTTAGCTCGTCCTTAGGGTAGTACGGCGGATGCACCGGCAGATAACCCAGAATCAGATCCAGCAGTTCACCGGTCCCGAACTTCTCTAGGGCCGAAATAGGCAGCACGCGGGCGGCGTTGGGTAAATGCTCGCGCCAGTACTCTACCTTGGCCTCTACCTCGGCTTGGTCAGCTTGGTCAATTTTATTCACCAGCAGCAGAATGGGCGTATCTACCATTTTGCGCAGGCGCTCTACTACCGGCTCTTCGTCGTGCTTTTCGTAAATGTCCGTCACGAACAGAATCACGTCGGCATCTTCCAGCGACGAGTACACGAACGACATCATGGCGTTGTGCAGCTCATATTTGGGCTGAATGATGCCGGGCGTGTCAGAGTAAACAAGCTGAAAATCGTCGCCGTTCAGAATGCCCAGGATGCGGTGGCGCGTGGTCTGGGCCTTGCTGGTGACAATGCTGAGCCGCTCGCCCATCAGGGCATTCATCAGCGTAGACTTGCCCACGTTGGGCTTGCCGATAATGCTCACAAAGCCAGCGCGGTGCGGAGTTGGTTCGGTATTCACTTCAGAATCTGAAAATTGGCCTGCAAAGGTACGACTTTCTGGCGGCTAGGCCACCCACCCTCTTAAACATAGGCACTGGGAAAATTGTCTGTACCACAAACTGCAAGATGACATAAGTCAGGTTTCAGTTTGTGATTCGTTGGCGAACTTTGCGGTTCGTAAAGCAGCTTATTTGGCTGCTGTCACGTTTCCCATGACTCGCCCCCGTACAACTCACGGCGTTATAGTATTCTATGCCCACCACCCCTTCTTCTACTAAAGGCCGCATCGGCGTCCTGCTCGTGAACCTCGGTACGCCCGATTCGCCCCAGACCGGCGACGTGCGCCGCTACCTCAACGAATTCCTGACGGATGCCCGCGTGATTGACATGCCCGCCGCCGTACGTTACCCGCTATTTCGGGGCCTAGTGGTACCATTGCGTGCGCCAAAATCGGCCAAAGTCTACCAGCAGCTCTGGACGGAACGTGGTTCCCCCCTACTCTTTCATGGCCTAGACTTGCAAAAGCTGGTGCAGGATACTTTGGGCAAGGATTACCTAGTGGCCTTTGGCATGCGGTATCAAAAGCCTAGCATTGAAAGCGCCTTAGAGCAACTGCGCGAGGCCGCAGTGGACCGCATCATTGTGCTGCCCTTATTTCCGCAGTACGCTGCGGCCAGCACGGGCTCGGTGCAAGAGAAAGTGATGGAAATAGTGAGCAAGTGGTGGGTAGTACCCAGCATCAGCTTCATCAGCACCTTCGTGGATGTGCCGGGCTTCACGGGTACGTTTGCCACGCTGGGCAAGGAAGAAATGGCCAAGCACCACTACGACCATGTAGTGTTCAGTTACCACGGCATTCCGGAGCGCCATGTACTAAAGGGCAGCCACAAGGGCTACTGCAAGCTGGGTAACTGCTGCAACAGCTACAACAAGAACAACCGCTATTGCTACCGGGCACAGTGCTTCGAAACGTCGCGCCTGCTGGGGGCCGCCCTAGGCCTCTCCCCCGACCAGTACACTACTGCGTTTCAGAGCCGCCTGCAAAGTCGCCTCCGCGACCCATGGCTGCAGCCCTATACCGATGAAGTGCTCAAGGAATTCCCGGCCAAGGGCATCAAAAACGTACTCGCCTTCTCCCCTGCCTTCGTAGCCGACTGTCTCGAAACGACCATTGAAGTGGGTGAAGAGTTTAAGGAGATGTTTGAAGAAGCCGGCGGAGAGCATTGGCAATTGGTTCCTTCGCTTAACTCGCACCCCCAGTGGGTAGAGACTGTAGCCGATATGATTCGGCAGAACTAAGTATTATCTGCAAAAAGGGCCGCTACATCATTGTAGCGGCCCTTTTTGTTACTCATTCAGTTGCTGGTCGCGCCGCCGAAAGGTATCCACGCCGTCGGGCCGCCGGTTATGATAGAAGCTCTGCTCGCTGTAGCCAGGCTGATCGTAAAAGTGCTGAACCGGCGCGGCCGGCAAGGGCAAGTTTAACGCGCGTAACATTGCCTCCTCATACGCACGGCTTATCTGAATTTCCGTGTAAGGTGGGTATTGGAGCACCGATTCGCTGGTGAGAGAAGGCACAAACACACTATCACTTTCTTCATCTATGGCTGCTACACCAATAGGCAGTAAAATGTGTCGGTCGTACTTGCTGATATTCAAGTCAGATGAGAGCTCGATATCCAGATAGCGGACCTTCAGTGATTCAACTTCCACAATGAGTTCGTGCACGTCGCCAAAGGCCTTACCGTCACCACCGCGCACCGTCCAGCCGCGCACGTCGGGGTTACCGTCGGCTACTTCAAACTCAGATAAATCGCGGAGGCGCCGTAAGTGCATGCCTTCGCCGGAAGGAATTGGATCGGGTGTGGTTTCCATGGGTACGGATGCGTAATAAGAATTCTGCCTAGCGGGCAGGCTGACTGATAACCTTAACGATGTCGGCGGACCGGCTCAAGAAGGCTTGCACTTGCTGCTGCTCCTGAGGTGTAGTAGTTCGGCCAGAAAGTGCGTTGGCTTGGCTTACGAGTTCGTTGGCGTCATTCTCTAGCGCTGGGTAGCCTTTTTGCTGAATGGCCTTGATGAGGTTGGCAGCGGCCACATACCCTGGGCGTAGACTAGTGCCTGCTTCCTGCAAACGACTAGTAGCACTGGTCAGGTCATCGCGCTTTTCACTTACGGTGGCATCACGCAAATCGTCGCGGTCGGCCAAGGGGCGCAAGGTGGCCATCAGCACTTCTAGGCCACGTCGGCCATAGGTGGGCACCGTCGCATCAGACGCGGCAAAGGCAGCCAGCTCATCAGGCGAGCCTCCTGGTTCTTCCGTAGCCATTTCAGCTACGGCGGGGTCGTTGGTAGGCCTAGGGGCCGTTTCAGCTCCGGTGGTAGAATCGGGAGCAGGCTCGGCAACAGGGGCGGCGGGTACTGCGGGCACAGGCTGGTCACTATCGGCCCTGAATACATAGTACCCGACGGCTGCCAAGCCTAGCAGTACCAGCAGAACAAGTAGCCAGGGGCTGGGAGAAGACTTTTTCCGTTGAATATTAATGTCGGCCATAGAAGCAGGTAAAGAGTAGTTGGACAGTCATACGGATGCCGCCCCGAATACGATACGCCTACCAGCCTACGCGTTGGTTGACCATTAGGCGAATCCCCGGAGTAGGTGTGCCACAAACTAGTATGTTTGGCCTTGCAGAACCAGCCTGCTCTACTTTACTGCTTATTCTTCTTATTTAGCCCGTGTCCAATGGTTTCAGATCAACTCCTCGATGAGCTGCGCCACCGTGGCTTACTCTCAGCACATCATACCGAGGCTATTCGGCAGGATGAGCGCAGCCGGCCGTTTTCCCTGCATTATGAGTTGCGAGCAGCCCTATACCTAGGCATTACGCTGCTTACGGGTGGCCTAGGCGTTCTGCTCTACCAACATCTGGATGACATTGGGCACGGCGTAGTTGTGCTAAGCATGGCAGTGCTGATGCTGACAGGCTTTGGCTATGCCGCCCGGCATCGGCAGCCGTTTACGTGGGAGCAAGTCACAACAAGCAGCTTCGTGCCCGACTACGCGCTGCTGCTCGGCTGCTTGTTATTTCTGGCGCTTGAAACCTACCTACAAGTACAGTACAATCTGTTTGGCAATCGGTATGGGTTAGCCACTGTGCTGCCGGCCGTTCTGTTTTTCTTACTGGCCTACCGCTTCGACCACCGAGGCGTGCTGGCCATGGCTATTACTGCACTGGCCTCGTGGGTGGGCGTAAGCGTGGCGCCACTTTCGGCTTTCACTGACAATAACTTTCTGTATTACGGTCTCGGCGGGGCGGCCGTGGGTTTGGGCCTGCTGCTGACTGCTGTGGGGTTTGAGGCGGAGATTAACCGGCATAAGCCGCACTTTGCTTTCACTTACATCTCGCTGGGCGCCAATCTGGCCCTGCTGGCGGCTACAAGCGCTTTGTTTACTTTTTATCCACAACCGTTCCTCCCGAAGGTGTTGGTTGTCCCGCTGCTAGTGGTGCTCAGTGGTAGCCTAGTATGGTACGCCCGTCGCACGAAGTCCTATTTGTTTCTGCTCATGGGGGTTCTGTATGGCTATATCACGGTCACGTATCTTCTTTTCAGGGTGCTAGATGGAGTTCATGGAGAAATAGGGGCTACGATTGTTATGCTCTACTTCACGCTGTCGGCGGTGGGAGTGGTAGTGTTGTTTGTGCACGGCAAGAAATTCCTGAACCGCTCATGAACCTGAAAGCCTACAACCCTGCCTGGGCCCAACACGAGGCCATGCATGCTGCTACCGCCCGCTGGTTTCGCCGCGGCTTGCTTACCAGCGAACAGCAACAAGCTATTCAAACTGCATACCCGCTTGATTTCTATCGGCCCGGCCTGTTTCTGCGCATTGGCCTGTTCATCTTTGCCTACATCGGGGCATCGGGGATGGTAGGCCTGCTGGCTGTGATTACCAGCTTCGACCACTTGGAGTCCTTGGCCTTTATTGCCGCTATTGGTACTTGGCTGGCGCTGGAGTTTTTCATCCGAAGTTCGCGTTTGTATCACGCCGGCGCCGATAATGCACTGCTCTACATGGCCTTGGGTTGGGCAGCATTGTGGCTGACCGCCGTGTTAGATGACGTACTTCCGTCTATTTCTTCATCGTCGTTACTTAGCAGCATTCAGACCACCTTACTACTAGGGCCCTTGTTTCTGCTAGGCCTACTGGCCACCATTCGCTTCGCCGATAGAGTAGTAGCCTTTGCCACCTATTGTTTGCTGCTCTTACTGATTACTATCTGGTTGCTCCAACTACCCTTCGGCAGGCTAGTGCTCCCCTTTATACTTATGGCCGTTTCGGCGGGCGCCTACCAGCTGGTGGCTCTGCTCAGCAAGCGCCCTGATTATACATACTACCAGCGGTGCTTGGTGGTGCTCAAAGTTCTCTCCCTGAGCAGCCTGTATTTAGCAGGCAACTACTACGTAGTCCGGGAGGGCAATGCCGTGCTTGGCGGCGACTATCTATCCGCTCAAATTCCCTCTGCTCCGGTCTTTTATCTACTCACGGCACTTGTTCCGCTACTATACATCAGAGTTGGCCTTCGGCACCCAAGTCGGGTGTGGTTGCTGACTGGCCTAGCGGCCGCGGCCTTCTCACTATTTACGCTGCGCCACTACCGGGCAGTGCTCCCAACCGAAATAGCAGCCGTACTTTTTGGCCTTCTCTTAATACTTCTGGCTGTGTGGGCCGCCCGCTATCTACGGCCAACTCGCCATGGCCTCACCTCCCTTGCCCAAGATGAGCAACCTCCTCTTTTCAATCTGGAGTCATTGATTGTAGCTGAAACGGCCGTGGTGCCCACGGCTCCCGAGCCCACCTTCCAATTTGGAGGAGGGCATTCGGGCGGTGCCGGCGCCGATGGAACATATTAACATGCTAGGCCACTATAGCAACCTGGCCAAACGAACTAGGCCTATGTAAAAAAGCCCGCTTCCATACAGGAACGGGCTTTTTCGGTAAATGACTTTGAAAACCTAGATTTTCTGAGGTTGCTTCCGGTACATCTTGGCCAGCTGCTCTACGGCGTAATCTACTTCTTCCGCTGTGTTGTATTTGCTCATGGAGAAGCGGATGGCTCCCCGGTTCTGATCGGCGCCTAGCGCATTCAGCACGTGCGACCCTGCATTGGCTCCGCTGGTACAGGCTGATCCGCCCGAAACAGACACCCGATTGATGTCGAGGTTGAACAACAGCATCTCGTTCATATCAGAGGGAGGCAAGCTCACGTTCAGCACGGTGTACAAGCTTTCATCCGCCACCGCCGAGGTACCATTGAAGTCAACCCCATCAATCTCGGTCCGGAGCTTTTGAATAAAACGGTCTTTAAGCCCCTGGATGTGCTGCTGATGCTCTGCCATGCCACGGGAAGCAATTTCCAGGGCTTTTGCTAGGCCTACAATGCCGTACACATTTTCAGTGCCGGCTCGTTGGTTGCGCTCCTGCGAGCCACCATGGATAAGAGAATCTACCAGCACACCCGACCGGCGGTACAGGAAGCCCACGCCTTTCGGTCCGTGGAATTTGTGCGCTGAGCCTACCAGAAAATCTGTTTTTATTTTCTGCACATCCAACTGGTAGTGCCCCATAGTCTGCACCGTATCCGTATGGAATACCGCGTTGTGCTGTTGGCAGATTTCCCCAATTGCCTGAATGTCGTTGAGGTTGCCAATTTCATTATTCGCGTGCATCAGGCTCACATAGGTACGCCCCTGGTGGTTGCGCAGTAGCTCATCCAGATGTTCAAGATCAAGCCGACCCTGGTCATCGTGGCGCACATAGCTCAGTTGAATATCACCGGCTTTCTCCAGCGCTTGCAGCGTGTGCAACACGGCATGATGCTCCAGCGGCGAGGTTATTGCGTGCCGTAAACCCAACGTCCGCACGCTGCCAAAAGCAGCGTAATTATCGGCTTCCGTACCGCAAGAAGTAAACACAATCTCCGCTGGCGCTGCGTTGATCAGGTGCGCAATAGTTTTACGTGCATTCTCAATTGCTGCCCGCACCTGTCGCCCGTGCCCATGAATACTGCTGGGGTTTCCAAAGTGGTCACGCATAAATGGCAGCATGGCGTCCAGCACCTCTGGGTCAAGAGGAGTCGTGGCGGCATTATCGAAATACACAGTCATGAGCAAAACGGCTAAACAGAAAGGAATAGGCGAAAAACGATACAAAAATAAAGGATTCCGGCGGGGTAGCCGGAATCCTTTATTTCAATGAGTGCCCGTGAGCAGTCGAATATCTTGCAAAAGGCGCAACGACAGACCGCAATTAGTAGGCACTCAGCCTAGAATGCTGGGCTTTAGCCCTATTGGTTGATAATTTCCTTTATATCACCAATAATTTTGTTGGCCAGATGGTCAGCCGTAGCGTTAGAGTCTGATTCTGCATAAATGCGAATGATAGGCTCCGTATTCGACTTACGCAGATGCACCCACTCCTTATCAAACTCAATTTTCACCCCATCAATTGTATTGATAGGCTGCTTGGCGTAGCGTTTCAGCATTTGCACCAGCACCTCATCGGTATTGATTTCCGGCGTGAGTTCGATTTTATTTTTAGAGATGAAGTAGTTGGGGTACGATGCCCGCAGGCGCGTCATGGTAAGGCCCGTATTAGCGAGGTGACTCAAAAACAGGGCAATACCTACCAATGAGTCGCGGCCGTAGTGCAGCTCGGGGTAAATGATACCACCATTACCCTCACCGCCAATTACAGCGGAGGTTTCCTTCATTTTGTTGACCACGTTCACTTCGCCTACGGCCGCCGCAGCATAGCTTCCGCCATGCTTTTCGGTCACATCGCGCAGGGCCCGAGTGCTGCTCAGGTTACTTACGGTGTTGCCACCGCCATTCTGCTGCAACACGTAATCAGATACCGCTACTAGCGTGTATTCCTCGCCGAACATGGTTCCGTCTTCGTTCACCAGTGCTAGACGGTCAACATCAGGGTCCACCACAATTCCAACGTCAAACCCACCTTTGGCCAGAATGCGCGAAATATCGCGCAGATTCTCGGGGAGTGGTTCAGGGTTATGCGCGAAGTCACCGGTAGGCTCGCAGTATAGCTTCTCAATCACCTCAACGCCCAGCGCTTCCAGCAGCATAGGCACTGCAAAGCCGCCCGTAGAATTTACTGCATCTACTACCACCCGGAAGTTACGGGCCTTAATAGCCTCCTTGTTCACTAAGGGCAACTGCAGGATAGCCTCAATATGCTGCTGCAGGAATGTCTCGTCGGTGGTGTAGTGGCCTAGCTTGGTAACGGGGGCAAAGTCAAATGCTTCTGAGTCGCCTAGTGCCAACACTAGCTTGCCATCCTCATCCGAAATAAACTCCCCCTTGCTGTTGAGTAGCTTGAGCGCGTTCCACTGCTTAGGATTATGAGATGCCGTCAGAATAATTCCACCACCAGCTTGCTTAGCCGGAACTGCCATTTCCACCGTAGGGGTGGTACTCAGGCCCAGATCGATAACATTAATCCCTAGCCCTTGCAACGTGGCCGACACCAGACGGCTGACCATATCGCCAGACAAACGGGCGTCTCGGCCGATAACGATAGTATTATTATTGGTTTGGTTGAGAACCCACGTGCCAAATGCAGCCGCGTATTTCACCACGTCAATCGGCGTTAAGCCTTCACCAGCTGCACCACCTATGGTTCCTCGGATGCCCGAAATTGATTTTATTAAAGCCACAGTTTTGAGTCTATTTTGAATTGCGCAAAAGTAGACAATACCCCCTGCTTTCCCTACGAAAGTTGCGCTAGGCCAGTCTGCTTACGCGTGATATTGCCCACGTATGTATGCCCGAAGACTTTAAAAGGATTTAGCACACGCCGTATAAACTGTATATTTGACATAATGGAATATAATACTGCCGATCGGCGCCCGGAACAGTTAGCCGCCTTTAGTCGCCTCCTTGATGTGCTTGACCGCTTGCGGGCAGAGTGCCCCTGGGACCGGAAACAGACCCTGCAAAGCCTACGCCACCTCACAATTGAAGAAACGTACGAGCTTGGTGATGCTATTCTGCGCAACGACCTACCAGACTTAAAAAAGGAGTTGGGCGACGTCATGCTGCATCTCACCTTTTACGCCAAAATTGCCAGCGAGCAGGGCGCATTCGATATTGCGGACGTCCTTAACGCACAGTGCGAAAAGCTTATTTTTCGGCATCCACACATCTATGGCAACGCACAGGCAGAAACAGAAGACGACGTTAAACGTAACTGGGAACAACTCAAACTACAGGAAAAAGGTAACACCTCTGTACTAGGTGGCGTACCTGTGTCGTTACCGGCTTTAGTGAAGGCCATGCGCATTCAGGAAAAAGCCCGTGGCGCTGGCTTCGACTGGGAAAAACCTGAGCAAGTATGGGCAAAGGTACAGGAGGAGCTCGGCGAATTCGCCGAAGAGTACGCTCAAAAAGACCCTGCTACCGTTAATCAGGAGCAAGCCAGTGCTGAATTTGGCGACTTGCTTTTCTCTCTAATCAACTTTGCTCGTCACGCAGGTATTAACCCGGAAGAAGCGCTTGAGCAGACCAACCGTAAGTTTATTCAACGGTTTCAATACCTTGAAAATGAAGCAAATCGTGATGGACACCTACTCAAGGATCTTACCCTTGCGCAGATGGATCGTTACTGGGAACAAGCTAAAAAGCTCCCCCCTAATTCATCGGAGAATACCGCAATAAAATAGCCTTTTTTTGGGCTGCGAAGCGTTTAAAAGCTTCTAAAGCCATTTTTCATTTGGCGGCACACATGTTTTTACTTAGGTTTGCCAAGGCTAGCCCTACTTTTGGAACAGGCCCCGCACACGAGCAGACCCATGTTTTTTAAGACCATTTTTGGTCGAGCGTGAGGGTGAGCGGGGCTTCTCTGTCTGTAGGCTTGTCAGACCAATTGTTCACTTTTTTTACAGTCAACTTCAACCTTTCACCAACAACCCACTAATTCTCCGGAACAATGGAACAAAAGAATGCCATGAACAAGCCCGCGGCTCGGCCCGCCGCTGCTGCTGCGCCGCAAGGTGAAGCCAAGGGTGGTGGTTCGTCCCTATTTGCCGTACTCGCCATCATTTTGGCTTTTGTAGTAAGCGTAATTGTTTTCGTTTTCGTCCTCGGTGACGGCAGCCACTTCCAAGGTGGTAACCACGAAAACAACCCTCTGCCCGGCGACTACTTCGGTGTAGTTTACAAAGGTGGTCCCGTAGTACCCGTACTGATTACCATGTTCCTGTGCGTAATCATCTTCTCTATCGAGCGTGCTCTGACTCTGGGCCGTGCTAAAGGCAGCAAGAGCATCGAGTCGTTCGTTCGCACTATCCGTCAGAAACTGAACGTGAACGATATCACGGGTGCTATTGCCGCCTGCGATCAGCAAAAAGGTTCGGTTGCTAACGTAGTAAAAGCTGGTCTGGTAAAATACCAGGAGATGGCTCGTGAGCGTCACATGGAGAAAGACCAGAAAGTTCTGGCTATCCAAAAGGAAATCGAAGAGTCGACGGCTTTGGAACTGCCAATGCTGGAGAAAAACCTGGTTATCATCTCAACCCTAGCTTCTATCGCTACGCTGGTAGGTCTGATTGGTACGGTACTAGGTATGATCAAGGCCTTCTCGGCACTTGCTCAAGGTGGCGCTCCTGACGCAGTAGGTCTGGCTAACGGTATTTCGGAAGCTCTTATCAACACCGCTCTGGGTATCAGCACCTCGGCTCTGGCTATCGTAGCTTACAACTTCTTCACTAGCAAGATTGACGAGCTGACCTATAGCATTGACGAAGCTGGCTTCAGCATCATCCAGACCTTCTCGGCCCAGCACGGCGCGACTGAGCACAACACAACTGTGTAATTACTTAGTGCAGTAGTGCACTAATACATAGGTTCATTCGTTTCCGAAAGTAAGCCATCTAACTACACCAGCAATGCCCAAAGTAAAGCCTCATAGAACCTCACCATCGTTGGACATGACTCCGATGGTAGACTTGGCCTTTTTGCTGGTGACTTTCTTCATGCTCACCACGAAATTTGCCCCGGAAGAGGCAGTTGTGGTGGACACCCCTTCCTCTACCTCAGAACTGCGTTTGCCTGAATCTCACGTAATCACGATTGCCGTAGATAAAGACAAGCGCGTGTTCTTTGGAATGGACGACGACGAAATCAAGGCTGATTTGCTTAAGCAGGTTGGAGCTAAGTACGGGGTAAGCTTTACCGCCGCTCAGGTTCAAGCCTTTAGAGGCGTTGCTTCCAGCTTTGGCACTCCCATCGAAAAGCTGCCCGCTCTCCTTAACTTGGATAGCGAACAGCGTAAGTCTTATAAGCAAGAAGGCATTCCTTCTGATTCGCTTAATAATCAACTTATCGAGTGGATTGTGACCGCGCAGTCGCTTAGTCGTAAACAGTTCAGTAAGCCCGCTTACATTGCTATCAAAGGCGATGGTGACGCGGACGTACCGACAGTGAAGAAAGTCATCAGCCTGATGCAGGACAAGAACATTAACCGGTTCAACCTAATTACCGACCTCGAAACCAAACCGGTGGCCGGTAAGTAATCCGCACAGACATGGCAGAAATCCAACAACAAGCCTCCGGAGGCGGAAAAGGCGGCAAGAAGCGGGCTAAGAAAATGTCGACTAAAATCGACATGACACCTATGGTGGACTTGGCCTTCCTGCTCCTGACCTTTTTCATGCTCACCACAACGTTCAGCAAGCCCACCGTCATGCAGGTAACCATGCCGGTAAAGGAAAAGGATAATAAGGATCCTACGGTACTAAAAGCCTCGGATGCCTTCACTGTCCTGCTAGGCGAGAACAACAAGATCTATTATTACGAAGGGCTTCTAGATGCTACCACGAAGCCTGAACTGAAGTTGAGCAGCTACGATGCCAACGGTATCCGTAAAACGCTACTAGACCGTCGGCGTGTTAACCCCGGCACTGTAGTGCTGATCAAACCAGACGACAAGTCGAAGTATAAAAACATGGTCGACATCCTTGACGAAATGAACATCACTGACCAGAAGAAATATGCGTTGGTGCCCATTTCTAAAGCAGATGAAGACCTGATTAAATCATCTGGATTATGATGGACAACACACAGTTGGCCAAAGCTTCCCTCGACGATATCGTCTTCGAGGGTCGCAATAAGGCCTATGGAGCCTACGTAATCCGGCGCGTGTATGGTAAGCACGTTACCAGAGCCGTACTTCTTGCCGTTGCTTTTTTCGCTATTATGATTGCGTTCCCTCTCGTGGCTCGCATGATGAAAAAGGAAGAAGTGGTGAAAGATGACGCGATGCTGAAGGTGAACGAGCTGATGGAAGCACCGCCGCTGGATGCTACGAAGCCACCACCACCGCCGCCGCCGCCGCCAGACGCGCCGCCACCACCACCGCCAAAGCTCTCTACTGTTAAGTTCACTCCTCCCGTTGTAAAGAAGGACGAGGAAGTGAAGAAAGTAGAAGAGATTCCAGATCAGGAAGATCTGAAAGAGAAAACGGTGGCTACTGAGACTGTGAAGGGCAACACCGACAACCCAGCTGACTTGGCTGGTTTGGAACCTGGTGAAGGCACGAAAGCGGTAGAAGAAGTAGTTGAAAGCAAACCTTACACCTACGTAGAGCAAATGCCGGTTTTCCCCGGCGGCACGGAAGCTTTGCTGGCTTACATCGGTAAGAACATCAAGTATCCAGCCATGGCACTACGCAACCAGGTTGAAGGTCGCGTGTTTATCAAGTTCGTAGTAGGTGCCGATGGCTCTGTTACTAATGCTGAAGTTCAGAAGGGTATTGGTGCAGGTTGCGACGAAGAATCGCTCCGTGTTATCAAAAACCTCCCGAAGTTCACGCCAGGTAAACAGAATGGTCGTGCTGTACCAGTTTACTACACTGTTCCAGTAACGTTTGCTATCAAGTAAACTTTGGCTTAGGGCCAAAAACCAAATTATCCCCGGATCATGTTCACGCATGGTTCGGGGATTTTTTATTGCATAAAAAATATATAGTCGGCTCGCATACTATACAATCAAGAAGATGCGTTCAATAGTTGAAAGCCAGCGGATAGCGAGTAGATTATAGTGAGTTATGGCTTGAATGTTAGCATATCACATCGTTCATTTTTATCCATATAGCCATGACTAACACCTCGCAAACCCCAATTATCTCTTTCGACGACATTGTCTTTGAAGGACGCAACAAAGCTTATGGCGCTTATGTATTGCGCCGGATTTATGGCCGCCACGTTTATACCGCTGTATTGCTAGCTACTGCACTTACAACACTTCTGATTGCATTCCCCATTCTGGTTCAGCGGCTGTGGCCTAGTAAAGTAGTAGTACCAGGACTACTTGATTTGCCTAAGCCAGTCATTGAGTTCGAACAGGTCAAGCTTCCGACTGATGTAGTCACTCCTCCCCCAGCAGCGGCGCAGCCAAAAACTGTAACGGTACGGCCACCGGCAGAGACTGCACCAACAGTAGTTCGGGATGAGTTGGCAAAGCCCGCTAATGATAAACCAGAAAATACCGTTGACATTGAAGGACCCGTTGCCGTAGGCCCGGTAGCCACTGATGGAACAGGCCTAGGTGAAATTGTAGGGCCCGGAAATGGCAAAGACACGACGGGTAAGCCTACTGCGCCGGCAGAGATGACGCCGTTCGTTCACGTAGAGGAAATGCCAGATTTTGTGGGCGGGCAGGCTGCCCTTGCTAAATACTTGCAGCGGCATCTCAAGTATCCTTCTTCTGCTTTGCGCTCTAGCATCTCCGGAAAGGTATTCGTAGCCTTCACAGTTAACTCCGACGGGACTATCAAAGATGTGGAGATTTTGAAAGGACTCGGCTACGGTACTGATGAAGAAGCCACTCGGGTTATTAGCTCAATGCCAGCTTGGAAACCTGGCCGCCAGAATAACAGAGCAGTTCCTGTGCGCTACACATTGCCTATTACCTTCCGTTATGAGTAGGCCCAGCAATTAGTTGTGCTTACAGCTATTGCTATAGGTCTTCTTACAAGTTGAACAGCTCTAGCGGCATGAATTCATTGAAATTCATGCCGCTAGAGCTGTTTTAGTGACAATATTTTAATCTAGGCCACGTTTGGGTTAGCTCATAATCGAACAAATAAGAGGTTTAATTATGTTTGTTGAATATCATCTTTTTTACCTTGTCTTCTCTTATGCTTGACCTCACACCAACCGAAGAGCGTTTAGGCACTAGTTCCAAGCAGCGCTTTACCCATTACTTTATGCTGGTTATGGCCCTCATTTATATGGGCTTAGGTATATTTCTTTGGACTGAGGCTGCTAGTGTTCTCACTATATCAACTGGCAAACGCCAATTGCTAGGGGCAGTCTTTGTGATTTACGGAATCATTAGATTTGTTCGCACCTACCAACAACACTTTAAAAAACGCGACACAGATGCACGCTAATCTTCGAGTAGCCAGTGCCATATTAGCCTTAGGTGGGCTCTTGTCTAGCTGCAATGGGGGCGGCTCTTCAGCTACTTCTTCTGCAGCCGTCACCGACACGCCTACTAGCGGCTCCATTCGCGTTGGAGTAGATGAAACGTTTGAGCCTATTCTGAAGTCTCAGGTAGATACTTTTCAGAAACTATACCCAGGTGCTCATATACAAGCTGTGTACAAGCCAGAGCAGCAAGTCATCCAGTCCTTTTTGGCTGACAGCGCCCGCTTAGCTATTGTATCGCGTGACTTGACAGCCCAAGAAAAGGGTGTGTTAGAACGGCTTCAGCTTTCACCTCGTACCATCCGAATTGGAGTAGATGGAGTAGCTATTATTGTTCATCCGAGCAATCCTGATTCGCTGCTGACCTTGCCTCAGTTAAAGAGCATTTTTACCGGGCAGCAGCAACAATGGGCACAAGTGGATAGCAAAAACAAGCTGGGGCCTATCACCATTGTGTTTGACAATAACAATTCAAGCACCGCGCGCTTTGTTCAGGACTCAGTTACCAGAGGCACAGCGTTGACCAAATCGGCTTTTGCTTCCAAATCGAACCCTGCGCTGATAGATTACGTTGCTACTCATCCAAACGCTATTGGTGTAATTGGCGTCAACTGGATTAGTGACCGGGATGACGCTTCAGTACAGAAATTTTTGAAGCGAGTACGCGTTGTGGGTGTAAGCCCCAAAGCTACCGGTTCAACTCCTGATGACTACGTACAGCCTTATCAGGCCTATTTAGCTCAGAAGACGTATCCGCTACGTCGGGAGCTGTACGTTATCAGCCGGGAGGCACGCGCAGGACTTGGCACCGGTTTTGCCTCTTTCGTAGCTGGTAACAAAGGTCAACTCATTATGCTTAAGTCGGGCTTAATGCCTGCTACTGGTCAAGTGAGGCTCATCGAAGTAAAGTCTAAGTAGCCTTTTAACCTCCTTCCTTTCTACACGCTTTTTAACTAACCCCTCTTGCTCATGAACTTCAAGCCCTGGAAGCTAACGCTCCTCGCTGCCTTGTCTGTTTCCGGCTCTGCCGCTCTCGCTCAGAATACCTCAAGTGTCCAAAAGGCTATTGATTTAGAGCGTTATGGCGAAGCTCGTGCCGCACTGCTCAAGCAAGGTGGCTCTACTGAGTCGAATTTTGAATTAGGCCGTCTTTACCAATTCCGCGACATGCCTGATTCGGCGGCTTATTATTTCAACCGCATTCCGCTAAACCAGAAAGATCCGGTTTCGCTGGTAGCTGCTGGTCGTGCTGCCTTGGCACAAGGCAAAACTGCTGAAGCTGAAATTCAGTTTGACAACGCAGTGAAGGCCTCCAAAGGCAAGGACGCGAAGGTGTACACGATGATTGCGCAGGCTTATGCTGAGTCTGACGTAAAGGATGTAACGAAAGCGCTGACCTACGTTGATGCTGCTCAGAAGCTAAACAAGGGCAAAGATGATCCGGCTCTGATGATTGCCCGTGGCGACATCTACCTCAAGACGGATCAGGGTGGCGGCGAAGCTATGAACAGCTACGAGCGCGCCACGATGGCTGACCCCAACAACGTAAAGGCGTACGTGCGTAAAGGCCAGCTGAACATGCGGGCCCGGACGTATAACGAAGCTAAAACTAACCTCGACAAGGCAATCAGCATAGATCCTAACTATGCTCCTGCCTACAATGCTCTGGCCGAGACCTATTATTTCGCCGGGCGTTATGACGATGCTTTGGCTCAATTCCAGAAATATTCGTCGCTGGCTGAAAAGTCGTCGAACACTGACGCGAAGTACGCTTCGTTCTTGTACCTGACGAAAAAGTATCCGGAGGCACTTGCTGAAGTAGACAAAGTTCTGGCTAAAAACCCGAACGATCTGACGATGAACCGTCTGAAAGCTTACTCGTTGTACGAGACTGGCAAGAACGACGAGGCATTAGCCGCTATGCAGAAATACATGCAGCTTGCCAGCACCAACAACAAAGTGATTACCGAAGACAACGTGTACTACGGTAAGATGCTGATCAAAGGTGGCAAAACGGCTGAGGGTGCTTCTATTATTAAGAAGGCAATTGATGCTGACCCAAAGAAAGCTGCTGAATTGCAAAACGAGCTTGCTCAGGCCTACATTGCAGCCAAGGATTACCCGAACGCTATTTCTACCTACCGGGCTCGTATGAAGGCCACGAATGGTGGTGAACTGACCGACAAGGTATACTTGGCCCGCGCTTACGAACTCAACAACCAGTACGCCCAGGCGGATAGCTTGTATGGTGTAGTTCTCACGGAGCGCCCCACCTACGTACCAGGCTACCAGATGCGGGCTCGTGCTAATGCTAACCTAGATAAAGACTCAAAGCAAGGCTTGGCTAAGCCATACTACGAGAAGTATATCGAAGTAGCATCGGGTGCTGACGCAGCTAAATACAAGACTGGTCTAATTGAGGCTAACAAGTACTTGGCTTCTTATTATCTCTTCACCAAGAATGATAAGTCTGCTTCGCTTCCCTATTGGCAGCAAGTACTTGCTTTAGATCCAGCTGACCAGCAAGCTAAAACAGCTGTAGGCGAAATCAACAAGCCGGCTACTAAAGCTCCAGTAAAGCGTAAGTAATTCGCTTCAACACATAAAAAAAGCCCCGCCACTCTTTGTGGCGGGGCTTTTTTGTAGTATAGGTGGCCTAGAGCAGTTCCTATTGCTCTGCTGCATATGGCTCCCACGCTGCTAGCAAAGCTTCAAAATCTGACGGCAACTCAGCCTCAAAATGTAACTGCTGATGCGTAGTAGGGTGCACAAAGCCCAAGGATTTAGCATGTAGCGCTTGCCGGGGCATCAGTTCCAGTGCTTTGTCAACAAATGCCTTATATGCCCCTGTCCGTTGACCATACACCACCTTATCACCGCCGTACGTAGCATCGCCAAATAGTGGGTGACCAATATGCTTCATGTGTGCTCTGATCTGATGAGTACGCCCGGTTTCGAGGTTGCACTGCAGAAGCGCCACCTTCCCGTACGACCGTAGTACTTTGTAATGCGTTACAGCGTGTTTGCCCTGCTCCCCGTCAGGATACACTGCTTGTACCTTCCGGTCCTTCAGGCTGCGCCCAATATGCCCTCTAACAGTTCCAGTTGAATCTTTAGGCACGCCCCACACCAACGCTAAATAGGTTCGCTCGATAGTATGGTAGAAGAATTGTTGGGATAGATGCGTCATGGCCCACTCCGTTTTCCCGATAACGAGCAGCCCGGAGGTGTCTTTATCAATACGATGCACTAGGCCAGGCCGAATTTCCCCATTCCGTCCCGTTGGCAGATTCTGCAGATGGTAGGCCAGCCCGTTTACCAATGTACCCTGCCAATTGCCGAAAGCCGGATGCACTACCAGGCCCGCAGGCTTGTTAACGATCAGTAGCTCGTCATCTTCATAGCGGATATCAAGCTGCATAGGCTCGGGCACTACCTTAAACTCCCGCGGCGGCTCAGGTAGCGTAATGGTTATTACATCAAGGGGCTTAACTCGGTAGTTCGACTTTACTACTCGATCGTTTACCTGGACTGCTTCGGCTCGGATAGCATTCTGAATACGGTTGCGAGACGTGTTAGCCAGACGATTCAGCAGAAACTTATCTAAGCGCAATAGTTCTTGCCCCTTGTCGGCCCGAATGCGATGATGCTCATATAGTTCATCCCCACCCTCCCCTTCTTCCTCGAGGTCAGGGTTTGTAAATGCGTTCTGGTAATCTTCTAACTCGTCAGGGCCCGATATCATGGTACGCAGGTAAGCTGTAGGGTTTCTATAAACACAAACAGCCGAGGCCTAGGCCCCGGCTGTTTGTGTTTCAGGCATACGTGCCTATTTCTTGGTTTTAGTCTTGGTCTTGCTTGGTGCTGCTGGAGTTGCAGCCGTAGAGGCAGCAGGAGCAGTTACTTTAGGAGCGGCCTGTGCCGCCCCCGGCGTGATGCCCATCTTCTTCAGGATGAGGTCGGATACGTCACCATCTTTAGGACCGTGCAACAGGACTGGGCTAGCGCCATCGGAGTTCAGAATGTACGTATAGCCATTCTCCTCTGCTACGGCATCAATGTTTTTCTGCAGCTTATCCAGAGCAGGCTTTAGCAAGGCTTGCTGCTTCTGCTGCAGAGAATTCTCAGCGTTCTGCTGAAACTCCTGAATTGATTGCTGCATGTTCTGTAGTTCGCGCTCCTTATCGGTGCGTACTACATCGGTCATGGTGGCGGCACCCTTCTGGTAAGCCTCTCCTTTCGTGCGGAACTCAGTAGCCTTAGCATCAAGCTGGTTTTTCAGCTGGGTGCTATAGTCTTTCAATTGCGACTCAATCTGCTTGCTCTCGGGCATCTGGCTCAGCACGTATTCAACGCTGGTGTAGCCAATTTTCAGCGGTGCGGCCGTTTGAGCCATAGAAGCCGTAGCCGTGGTGAAAGTAAGAGCGGCAACAGCCAGTGCAACGCGGAATTTGTTCATGATGGTCATTAAAAGAAAAAAGGTCAGAGAGTAAGATAGTACAAAGTTACTTTTTCCGGCTTGCCGGACGCGTGGTGGTGCGAGCGGGGGCTTTGGGCCGAACAGGAGCATCATCGGTTACTGTTTCTTCTGCACCAGCGGGGGCCTGTGGCGTAGTAACAGAATTCACCGTGCCTTTCTGAGCTGCTTGATTACGCTCAGGAGAAGCTAGGCCTAGCTCTTCCAACACAAACTCCGTGTAATCGTGAGCAGGGTTGGTATACAGCATGGTTAAGTCACCTGACTTATCAAATACAATGGCCAGCTGCTTCTTCTTGGCCACCTTCTCAATGGCTTCAAATACTTGGTCCTGCACTGGCTTTGTCAGCTCTTGCCGCTTCTTAAAAAGCTGCCCTTCAAAACCGAAGATCTTGTTCTGGTAGGCCTTGATATCCTGCTCCTTCTTCAAGATTTCGTCTTGTCGCTTCTTCTTCATCGGCTCTGTCAGAACGACTTCTTCGGCCTGATAATTCCGGTAAAGCTTATCTAAGTCTTTTTTCTGACTTTCAATGTCTTTCTGCCAATTCGCCGACAACGTATTTAGCTCCTGCTGAGCCTGTCCATACGCTGGCAACTTGCCCATAATGAACTCAGAGTCAACATACCCAAACTTCTGGGCCTGAGCCACCGGAGCCACTACACACAGCAGCAAGGCTGCCATCATCCACGTCAGTAACTTACGCATTGAGAAATGAAGGATAGAGAGCCAGCTGCTGTTTCGCCGGGCTTAGCGAATCTGCTGACCGATGATGAAGTGAAAGCGCCCTGATGTCTGCTTCTGACCAGAGGAGTAGACGGGTACATTATCGAAGCCCCAGCCGTAGTCAAAGCCAAGCAAACCAAATGCCGACATGAAGATACGAGCTCCTAGGCCAGCTGAACGGTACAACTTGTAAGGATTGTAGTCGGTGTACTTCTCAAATGAGTTGCCTGCCTCCGCAAAGCCTAGAACATAGACCGTTGCAGCAGGGTTCAAGCTCACAGGATAACGCATTTCCAGCACGTACTTATTGTACACTACGCCACCATTCGAGGTCTGCCGCGAGGCGGGCAATGACTCAGTACCGTTAGGATCATCATAACCACGCAAGCCGACGTATTCGGTACCTACCAAGAAGTTGGAAGCTCCGCCATATCCTAGGCCAGAACCGCCCAACTTAAAGCGCTCGAATGGACCAATCTGACGGCTGCTGTTGTAGCTGCCGATGAAACCGAAATGCGCCCGTGTATTCAGCACCAGTTTGCCAACCAACGGCGAGAACCATGAGGCATCGAACATCCACTTATGGAATTCAACCCATTCGTTTACGCTTGGGTGAGAACCCTTAAAAATGGAATATGGCGGCGTTAGGTTCACGCTCAAGGAAAGCGTTGAGCCCCGACGAGTAAAGGTGGGGTTGTCAATGCTATTGCGCGCCAGCGTGGTATTGAACGTGAAGTTATTCGCGTTACCGTTGTTGAAATTCTCGAAGTAGGTGTAGTTCTGCAGCTTGTACTGACTGAACGACAGCGAGTTGCTGAGCGTAAAGTAGTCATCTGGCCAGCGCAAGCGCCGCCCCAGACTTACTGAAGCACTGTTCACCTTGATGGAGCTACCCGTCTTGGGGTCAAAGTTGGTACCCAGACGCTGAATGCTTTTGTTCAGGCTGAAGGAGAATGAGTTTGGCTTGCGGCCACCCAACCAAGGCTCCGTGAAAGAGAATGAATATGCTTGGTACTGCAGACCGTTGGCTTGCACGTTAAGTGCCAACCGTTGCCCATCACCGGCCGGTACTGGTGTCCAGTTACGCAGGCTGCTGGCTTTACGGAGAGAGAAGTTATTAAACACCAAGCCTACGGTGCCAATAAATCCAGCGTAGCCACCCCAACCGCCCGAAAGGGTAATCTGATCGGAAGGCTTTTCCTCAACCGTGTAATTGATATCTACCGTACCGTCGGCCTGGTTTGGTACGGGGTTCATACCAATCTTCTCCGGGTCAAAATAGCCGAGAGTAGCAATTTCACGCTGAGAGCGAATCAGTTGCTCCCGGCTAAACTTGTCGCCAGGCAGCGTATACAGCGCCCGACGCACTACGTGGTCAGACGTTTTGGTATTGCCGGCAATGTTAATCTCTTTGATCCGAGCCTGCACCCCCTCAGTGATGCGCATCTCAATATCAATTGAGTCGCCTTCTACCTTGGTTTCTACAGGCTCGATCTGGAAGAACAAGTAACCATCATTCATGTAGAGCGACGTTACGTCCTGACCCGTAGGGTTGTAGTTCAACCGCTTATCCAGCGTCTCCTTACTGTATACGCTGCCTTCTTTGATGGCAAGCACCGAGGCCAGCGTTTTGTCATCGTAGAGGTAGTTACCGTTCCAGGTGATGTGGCGGAAATAATACTTCGGCCCTTCATCTACCCGTACCGTCAAAGTAAGGCCCTTATCGTCACGCGCCAAAGAGTCGGATACTACGACAGCATCACGGTAGCCCTGCGCATTGTAGAAGTCAATAAGCTTCTTCTTATCCTCTTCAAACTCCGTACGCTGGAATTTGCCTGAGTTAAAAAACTTCGGAAACTTCTTCTCTTTAGTCTTTTTGAATTTTCCTTTCAGCGTACCGTCTTTGAAAGCCTCATTGCCTTCAAACACAATATCATGAATGCGGACCTTCGCTCCCTTATCTACGTTGATGTTGAGGAGTACGCTATTAGACAACGATGAATCGGGCACCTGCACAATATTCACCTTCGCGTCCAGGAAGCCTTTGTTCGTGTAGAACTTACGCACCTGCGACTTGGTGTTGCTAAGCAGAGCATCCGTTACCACCTTACCCCGAATAAGCTTGATCTTATTCTTTAGCTCGTCTGCTTGGCTTTTACCAATGCCAGTGAATTCAAACTTCGACAGGCGTGGCCGTTCTTTCAGATTGAAATCAAGGAATACCCGTTGCCCTTCAATGTGGTCGATGCTCACACTTACGTCGCCCAGAATGCCTTGGTCCCACAGCTTACGAATAGCTTTTCCTACCTCTTCGCCAGGAATTGTAATTGGGTCGCCGATCTTAAGCCCAGTTAAACCAATAAGTGTGTTTGCATCGAGGTAACGTGCTCCACTAATTGTAATTCCGCCCAACGTATAGCGCTTAGCATCTCCTTCAGCCGCTGCCCCAGGTGTAGTCTGCGCCAAGGCAGCTTCACTGGCAGCTACTCCTAAGGAGAGGGTTATAGCTAAGGCCCGAAAAATCTTATGGTACGAAGAACTCATTTTCTGCTATTACGAAACGGTTAGCTGCTCACTGGTTTTGCCGAAGCGTCGCTCGCGCTGCTGATACGCCAGTAGAGCGTCGTAGAAGTGCTCACGCCGGAAGTCAGGCCACAGCAAATCCGTGATGTATAATTCGGTGTAGGCCAGTTGCCACAGCAAAAAGTTACTAATGCGCTGCTCACCGCTCGTACGGATAAGCAACTCCGGATCGGGAATGCCAGAGGTAGAGAGGTAACCTGCTATGGTTTGCTCCGTAATACCAGAGGCCTCTACCCTACCGGCTGCCACATCGGCAGCTAGCTTCTGCGCGGCCTGGGTAAGATCCCAGCGCCCACTGTAGCTAAGAGCCAGTACCAAGGTCATTTGGTTGCCTGCCTTAGTTAATTCAATTGCTTCTGCTAGTTCGCGCTGGCAGGAATCAGGCAAGCTGTCAATCTGCCCAATGGCTTGCAGCCGAATATTATTCTTTAGTAGCGTAGCAGTTTCCTGGCGAATGGTATGCACCAGCAACTGCATCAGGGCCATAACCTCATGGGCCGGACGAGCCCAGTTTTCCGTAGAAAACGCATAGAGGGTAAGGTACTGCACACCTATTTCAGCCGCAGATTCTACGGTTTCACGTACTGCCTTAATAGCGCTCTGGTGGCCGAAAATACGGAGACCACCTTTCTGCTTGGCCCAACGACCATTGCCATCCATGATGACGGCAACGTGCACGGGAATATTCTGGGAGTTAATCTCGGACCGAGAGGCCATTGTTACTTTTTGCGTAAAGAGGCTGCAAGGTACGCAAATGGTTGCATAAGCTTGGGCCCTTCCTATAAACGTTAACTGTATCTATCACATTGCACTAAAGCCCCTGACACTTCAGCATTGATTGCTGCATGTCAGGGGCTTTAGTTTATGCGCTTCTTACGAGGCCTATTTATTCTTCTTGTTCTTCTGGATGTCTAGCGTACCCTCTGGGCACCGTATTTTATAGAAAGTATAGGAGACGGTCACACCATTGTAGAAGTACCAGTCTTTGTCGTTCGGGTTGCCAAGAACCCGCACATCTGTACTGGCTGCAGGCAAGTCTTTGCCATTATACCGGTCGATGTCGTCCGTGAATGCTTTACGAGCTCCGGCCTCTAGCCCAAGGTTCCAATGCCGGGACAGTGCATACTTAAAGCCTAGGCCAGCAGGTATAGCTATTCCTACCAAGCTATTGTACTCACTATTGGTGATGCCGCGGCCTATTACTCGTGTGTTTGCATAAAAGCCCGCAATTCCTACAAACACGTAGGGAGTAAAATGTACTTTGTCTTTCCGATTATGAAAGTCAAAGAAGTTATACTCTAGCGCCCCCGAAAGCTCCCATAGACTACCCTTCAAGTTAGCATTTCGATACGCGGCTAGGGGGGCTGTATTGTCATTTACCCCTTTGACTGTTTCATCGGCTGCGCGCAACAAGCCGCCGGTAAAAGCCCCTCGCAGTGTAACGGGCGCCGAAATATCCTTGCGGTAAAACGCGGTGAAGGCCGGCCGATTGTTTTGGAACTGGTATTTGGGAGCCAGTTCTCCCTTATAGCTGAGTCCGCCGATACCTATACCTACTTCACTGGTATTTTGTGCTTGAGCTGATTGAACAAAAAAAACACTCCCTGCTTGCGCTAGGCAAACAAGGAGTGTTTTGAAAGGAGTCGATTGCGTCATTAGACTGGCTGTTGGTTGAGTAGGACAGCCAGTATCTGCTGGCTATCGGAATTTGGGGCTTTTTACTTTCGGAGCCAAGATATAGTTTACTGATACACCCAAAGTAGTGTACCAGTCCTTCTCGTTGCTCTTACCGCGCATCTGGCCAACTTGCTGGAACTCATCATACGTGCCTGGTACTTGGGCGGTGCCCTTCGTGATAGTGCTACCGAAGTAGAGAGCATCTGCCGAACCAAGTTTTGAAGGATCCGTGTAGTTGCCGCTTACATCATCGAGGTAATCAGTGAATGTCTTGCGGAAACCCAGTTCGAGACCGATATCAAAGCTTCTGTTGAGCTTATACCGCGCTCCAGCACCGAAAGGAATTACGATTTGAGTTAGGCTGTACCCGCTAGCCTGCCCTTCTGTCTTTAACGGCTGAAGAGCTACATAATTGCCTGCTTCATTAAGTCCTTTAGGATTGTGGTGAATAACACCCACACCACCAAATAGGTACGGAACGAAGTCAGGGCGCTTCAAATAGTTGTTCCGATTCTCAATCAGGTCGAAGATACCAACTGCCGACAGTTCCAAGATGTCGTTGCGGAAGTTCATATTCCGGTTAAAACGAAATTTTGCATCCGAGTCGTTCTGATCAGCAGCTTTAGAGTCGTCACCAGTGATACGGCCATAGGCCAGTGCAGCGCGCACCGAAATACGGGGAGCAAAACGGCGAGTGAACGATAGGCCTAGGTTAGGACGAGTAGCACCCGCACGGAAGCTAGGAATGCTGGGCTTCGGCGTAATGTCGCCGAAGTAGTTCATAGCGTTAAGGCTAACTCCAACGGAGTTGTACTGCTTCCGCTTACTGAATTGCTGCGCACTCGCATCCGTAGCTACCAGTGCCAAGACCAGTAACAGGGCCAAAGTGTGTGTGAAGAATTGCTTCATATTGAGCGAGAGTTAGAAATATTCTGAGGTAGCTGAAAGCAAGTTGTCAATTGGACACGGTCGCAGTCAGTGACAAAAGTAGAGGTTGAAGGGAACTAAAAAAATATTAAGATGAAAAACTATATTATTAAACCGGGATACCCGCCGGATTTCGGCGGTCTAGCCCCCAATTTAGCTTACTACGTAAGGTACTCAGGAAGTTGACATGGTTGAGCTTCACCAATCGGGCATTAAAATTCTCCCGGCGTACTGCAATCTGCACATTGGCTTCTACCGTGACGGAGCGTGAATCAAGTGAGAGCAAAAAGTTGTTGCTCCGACCTTCGATTTCGAAGGATATTACGCTACGGTCAGACACAATGAGAGGCCGGACGTTCAGATTGTGGGGGCATACGGGAGCAATGATAAAATTGTTCGTTTGCGGCAGCATTACCGGCCCTCCGCAACTCAAAGAATAGCCCGTTGAGCCGGTAGGTGTAGACACGATTAGTCCATCGGCCCAGTATGAATTAAGATACTCGCCGTCGATATACGTGTGCACAACGATCATGGACGAGGTGTCGCGCTTCAGGATACTGAACTCGTTGAGCCCAAAATTGATAGCACCAAAAGCTTCCGGATCAGTATCAACCCTAATGAGACTGCGATCTTCTAAGACAAAATGCCCTTTAAACAAGGAGTCAATAGCCTGTGGGATATTTTCCGGCGCAACAGTAGCCAGAAAGCCTAGCCGCCCGGTATTGATACCCAGTATGGGAATTTGGAGACTCCCGACGTAAGTAACGGTATCGAGCAGAGTGCCGTCGCCGCCAATACTTAGCACAAAGCGGACTCCGTGCAATGAGTCACCCCGACGGAAAGTGGTAATGCCCGCCGGTATTTGCACATGCTGGCTTAGGTAAGTGTAGAACGCTTCAACAATTATGACCTCCGATTGCCGCCGCACTAAGTCTTCTAACAGAGCTTGCAGAAACGGAGCCAGAGAATCATCGAACGGCTTACCAAGAATGGCTATTTTCATAACAGAAAGTTAACTCACCTACACCACGAGAGTTGAGTTATATCGGAAACTGGGTACGAAAGAAGAAGCCGCCTTGGCCTTGTATAGTGCGGGTGTACTCCAGCGTAAATACCCAGTCGTAATACGTGGCTACATGCACCCCTAGGCCACTAGAAGCCAGAGTACGGTTGGCTAGCCGGTTTGTGACAGAGGCTACGGACGGATTCCGGACGTACCCTACGTCAACAAAGGTATTTAAATACACCACCAACGGGATGGAATTGATTTTGGCATTGTTGATCCCACGTAGCTTTACTCGCCCCGCATCGAACAACCGGTAGGTTACGCCCTGTTGTATTAAGCCATACTGGCGCCCCTCAATTACGTAGGCGTCATAACCACGCACTAATACTTCATACCCAAAGGCGCGGTTATCCGCGTAGGCCACTTGTCGTGCTAAGCGGGCTCTCCCCTGTACCCCTACGCTATAATAAAATGGCCCACCAAGCGCTACGTATTTGGCGTACCGCCCCCACAGCGTAGTGATGGGTGGACTGCCGGCCGTCAAGAAACCTCGGTAGGCCACTCCCACTTCCGCAAACTGCCCGGTCAGCGGATAGGCAAATGTGTTGCGCTGGTTGAGCGTGCTCACAAGGCTGATTTCAATGTACTGGCGCCGTGGCCCGCCTAAGTAATAGCTAGGATTTCGGTCATAGAGGGAATCTGATACCCTTTCCCGGTGGTAGGATACGTCTAGCGCGGTACGATGCTGTACGGTACGGCGCCAGCGAATACCTGCTGTGGCATATTGGCGCTCAATTGGGAATCCATCTTCCTGCCGAAAGTTGACGAGCCGGTCGCGGAGCGTGATATAATCAAGGGCGTGGCTTTGATAGTACGATATACCTCCTCCAACCCCAATACGTCTGCGCTTGCCATAGCCGGGAGCCTCATAAAAGAGCTCATACTTGCGGTTGAAGCCCAGCTGTATGTTAGCAAGAACCTGCTCATTCCGGCCCCGAAAGTTGCGCCGAACAATATGCACGCCGTAGTCTAACCGGCTCCACCGGTCGGAGCGGTCGAGCCAAGAGCGGAAGTTGCGGTCGGCGAGGGAAAAGATGGGTATGGGGAATGTATACCACCGCTCCTGCATGCTGAATAGCACTGTAAGCGTGCCCTCCCGGCATACGGCCTGGACCAGCACCTGATGAAAAAGCTGCAGGTTGAACAACCGACGGCGGTTAAGTTCTAGCCGGCGGGCTAGCGCAACAGTAGTGAGCGTATCGCCTTCCTGAAAATCAAGCTCAGCCCGTAATACCCGCTCCTTGGTTACAGCATTGCCAACAAACAGAATGCTGCCAATGCGCACAGTGGTATACTCTGGGCACTGTACGCGAAGCAGGCTATCTAACGCGGTGCGACGTAATGAGTCGGGTGGTAGGCCACTACGGGCGCTAACCATGCCAACGCTTCCCAGCCAGAAAATAAGTAAGCACAACAGTCTTCTCACCCTGAAGAAGGAGTAGGCTGACGGAGGCTCTTCGGGCATTAGAGGCTCAGATACTTAAGCAAGGCATCGAAGCGTTCCTGCTCGTCTTCGCTAACTTCAGCAGTACCACTAAACTGAGCCGTGATGGAGTAGCCAAATCGTTCTAATGTGGCGATGATTCGGGTCAGATTAGGCGTATTGAGCTTCAGAGTCAGGCGGATCTTATATTGATCGTGCTCGTCCTGAGCGACGTGGGCGCTCATAATCTTGGCGTTGTTTTCCTCTACGTAGCGGCTGATTTGGCTGAGCGAGTAATCTCGCTCTTCCATGGCCAACACCAAGATTCCTTGCTGTCCGGTAGCCACGGGCACTTTACCAAAAGCCGCCAAGGAGTCACTTACAGTAACCACCCCTAAATACTCCTGCTGATCATCCAGCACCGGCACTAGCTGTACACGATTTTGAACGGCCACCTCTATGATGGAGTAAAAATGCTGGTCGCGCTGCACGTGCACCTCCGAGTAGCCGAAAGGCACATCAGACAGCAGCTGGTCAGGCCTGTCTTGGTCAATTAGGTCAGCTTCGGTAATAAGGCCCCGAAACTGGCGGTTTTCCAGTACGGGCAGTTGGCTTACGTGGAATTCTTCCAACCAGCGGGCAGCCTTTTCCGTCGAGTCCGTCAGCTTGAGTGGCGGAATCATCTGGTTAAGCAAGTCTTCGGCAATCATGGAGTGCATCGGGGCAGGCGGGAAGAGAACGGAAAACAAGAACCAAGTAGTATCTGCCTACAACGCGTTAGGAAGTTACTGAGAAGAGAAAAATAGACCAAGCCAACTAGAAGAGTAACGTAAGCGGCTGATGCGTTGCATGAGTCGCCCAAGATCTGGCACTGGCCTACCTGACTTTCCTAATCAACGACTTTTACTGAGGTCTGGTTTTTAACCAAGAACTGCCGCAGCAATTGGTTGAATTCCTGGGGGCGCTCCATCATGGGTGCGTGCCCACAATGGTCAAGAAAGCGCAGCTCAGCACTAGGCAACAGGCGGCTGAACTCATGGGCTACCACCGGCGGCGTGATGGTATCGTTTAGCCCCCACACAAGCAATGTGGGTACATGAATTTTATGCAGATCCTTGGCCAGGTTATGCCGCTGAGCTGAACGCGCAATACTGATAATACGCAAGCACTTAGCATTGGAATTCGTAACGTTAAATACCTCATCTACCAGCTCCCGGGTAGCTACGGCGGGGTCGTAGAAGGTGTAGGCCACTCGCTCCTGCACGTAGCTGTAGTTGCCTCGCTTAGGAAAAGAGCCGCCCATGCCATCTTCAAACAACCCGCTGCTTCCGGTGAGCACCAGCCGACTTACGCGGGCCTGATTGCGCAGGGCATACACCAGCGCAATGTGGCCGCCCAGGGAGTTGCCCAGCACCGTGCAAGGTTCTGATAGGCCTATTTCAGCCAAAAAATCTTCCACAAACTGCACCAGTCCTGGTACGCCGGCTTTGGTGAGCGGCATATCATAGATGGGGAGCAGCGGAATAATTACCCGGTAATCAGAGCTAAACTCAGTTACCACGTCTTGCCAGTTGCTTAGCGCGCCAAACAGCCCATGCAGGAGCAGAAGCACTTCACCAGTGCCTTCCTCCACGTACTGAAATTCGTTCTTTTGTTTTATCTGCAATTCCATCTGGTCAGGGGTGGCCGTTGGGGGGAACAGAGGCCGACCCGGTCTGTGCAATGATACAACTCTTGACCCAATTGCCGAGCAAAGCTAGGCCGTGGGGGGTGAGTAAGGCCTCGGGGTGAAACTGCACCCCGCACAAGGGTAAGTACCGATGGCGAAAAGCCATGATTTCCTCGTGTACGTCGGCGGTGCGTGCCAGGACGTCAAACGCGGCGGGCAGGTGCTGTAGTATCAGGGAGTGGTAGCGCGTTACGGGCATGCGCCGAGGTAGACCTTGCCAAAGCGCATCAGGGTGGGCCCACTCAATTTCGGACACTTTGCCGTGCATAGGCCTAGCGCCCCGCACCAGCTCAGCCCCGAAGAACTCCCCGAGTGCCTGATGCCCCAAACACACGCCCAGCATTGGCACGCGCTGGTGCCACGCCGCAATAACGGGCATCAGAATACCGGCCTGCTCTGGCGTACCAGGCCCTGGCGAAAGCACGATGCCATCAAAAGTCAGTTCCTCCAGTGATGCTAGCGGCACATCGTTGCGCCGAACAATTACTTCGCACCCAAGCTGCCGGAAGTAATCTAGCAGGTTGTAGGTAAAAGAATCGAAGTTATCGAGCAGCAACAGACGCATACACTTCTGGGCGGGCTGGTTTTGTACGGTGTAAGTTGACCAGGGCACTCAATGTTTAGGCCCTTAGGCTAAAACACCGCTCGTAGCTTTTCGAGCAGGGTACCGGCAAATGGCAGTACAAAGCCCACTATTTCCAAGGCTAGTGGTGTAGCTTGTTGCACCACGGGCAGTACCTGCGACTGTGCCACTAGTCCCGGAGAAATCAGGTTAAGCCCAGCTAGGCCTAGGCCGTGCAAGAGTAAACTCAGGCCCAACACCCACTTCAACACGCCACAAGCGGCTCCGCCCACATTATCTAGTAAGCCAAGTGGTGTAAGGTGCACGGCGGTCTTAATGAAAGTACTCACCAAGTGTACGCCCCACACAATGAGGGCAAACACCAGCAGAAACGACACCAACGGCAGCAGCCCGAAGGCTTCGCCCACGTAGTTCCGCACCAACGGAATGGCATCATTCAGGAGCGCTAGGCCCCCTATCACCCCCAGCACAAAAGCCAGCAGGGAGGCCACCTCTAGCACCAGCCCCCGGCGGAAGCCCTTCACAGCACCAACACCGAGCGCCAGCAACAGCAGCAAGTCGAACGCAGACATGCGGACAGAGACGAACCCGAGAAGAGAGGGCAGAAGTGAAGTGGGTAAACCAGCTCGGTCTAGGCCACCTACCTCCTCCCTTCTTCTCGCTTGTTCACCGTTTATACGTTAGTGTTGTTGAGCAGATTGTTCACGGTCTGCGAAATGGCACGGCCATCGGCTTGACCGGCTAGTTCGCGGGCGGCTACACCCATTACCTTGCCCAAATCTGAGGGGCCAGTGGCTCCTACCCGCTGAATGATGGACACCAGCTTCTCCACCAAATCGGCCTCGGAGAGCTGCTGCGGCAAGTACTCCTCAATAATGGCCAGCTCCGCCAACTCTACTTCTTCCAGGTCGGAGCGGAACTGCTTCTGGTAGGTTTCGGCGGCTTCGCGGCGCTGCTTGGCGGCTTTCGTCAGGAGCTTGATTTCGGCGTCGGGCGTGAGAGCCGCGCCATGCTGCCCTTCGGCGGTTTCGGCCAGCATAATCTGCGACTTAATGCTGCGCAGGGCCGTCAGCCGTACTTTATCCTTGGCCAGCATGGCCTTTTTAATATCTGCGTCGATGTTTTCTTTCAGAGCCATAATATAAGGAAGAATGGAGGTGCAAGATTACGGGTAATTCCCGACTCTGGCAGCGCTAGGCCACCCTGGCGCAGGTCAGGAAGCAGCGAATAGATGAAGGAGTTTATCAGACCTACTATACCCGTCGTATCCTTTTAAGGTACGAAATAAGCCAGAGCAGTGTCGCAGCAAGTTGTCGCAAGCCAGCACAGAGCGGATAACCGGAAAGTGAGGCAGCCTGTTTGAGAGTGTATCTTTGACACCTAACCTCCCGTTCAGCTCACCCCAAGATATGACGAAGCTCAGCGTTAACATAAATAAAATAGCCACTCTGCGGAACGCCCGCGGCCACAACCGCCCCGATTTGCTGCAAGCTGCCCGCGACTGTGAGCGGTTCGGGGCCCAAGGCATTACGGTGCACCCGCGGCCCGATGAACGCCACATTCGTTACCAAGATGTGCGCGACCTGAAAGCAGTGGTAACGACGGAGTTTAACATTGAGGGCAACCCCACTCCTGATTTCCTGGACTTGGTGCGCGAAGTACGGCCCGAGCAGGTTACGCTAGTGCCCGATGCCCCCGACGCCATTACCTCCAACGCCGGCTGGGATACCATTCGGAACCAAGAGTACTTGCAAGGCGTGGTGCGAGACTTGAAAGAGTTAGGCTGCCGCGTGAGCATTTTCCTCGACCCAGACCTGGAAATGGTGCGCGCTGCCGCTACTACCGGCACCGACCGCATTGAGCTTTACACCGAAGATTACGCCCGCCAGTATTCCCAAGACCCCGCCGCCGCTATCCGGAGCTACCGCGCCGCCGCTGAGCTGGCTCAAGAGCTAGGCCTGGGGCTTAACGCCGGCCACGACCTCGACCTTGACAACTTGGCTTACCTGCACCAGAACCTGCCGGGCCTAGCCGAAGTCAGCATTGGGCACGCCCTAATTTGCGACGCGCTCTATCTGGGCCTCGAAAACACTATTCAGCTTTACCGCCGCCAACTGACTGGCAGCCCTGCCCAGTAGTATTGAACAATGAGCCCCTGTTTGGCCGTTAATGCAGTGCGCTACCTGCACTAACGGTAGTTGCTCCTTGTTATACCCTTCCCATGCCCCGCCTCCCCCTACCCGACTTCCTGCAAAACCCCTCCGCCGCACCCATTCTGGATGTGCGGGCTCCCATTGAGTTTCAGCACGGTCATATCCCGGGGGCAGTGAGTTTTCCGCTGTTTACGGACGAGGAACGGGCCCGCATTGGCACTACCTACAAGCAAATCAGCCAGGATAAGGCCGTGCTGCTGGGGCTGGATTTCTTTGGCCCCAAAATGGGTGAGCTGGTAAGGCAGGCCAAGAAACTGGCCCCGAACAAGCAAGTGAGGGTGCATTGCTGGCGCGGGGGTATGCGCAGCGGAGCTGTGCTATGGCTGCTGGAGCTGGCCGGTTTTCAGGTGCAGCTTTTGGATAAAGGCTACAAAGACTACCGCCGGTGGGTGTTGCAAGAGTTTGAGCGGCCTAGGCCACTGCTGGTTCTGGGAGGCCTTACGGGTTCTGGCAAAACGGATGTGCTGCACGCGCTGGCCAGTCAGGGCCAGCCTATACTTGACTTAGAAGGATTAGCCCGGCACAAAGGCTCGGCGTTTGGTAACATTGGGTTGCCAGCGCAGCCTACCCAAGAGCAGTTTGAGAATGATTTGGCGGGCGTACTGGCGGGGTTGCCCGAGGCAGGTCCCATCTGGGTGGAAGACGAAAGCCGCACTATTGGTGGTGTGCACGTACCCTCTCCCTTGTTCGGGCATATGAGCACGGCCCCCTTACTTGTGCTGGATATTCCGCGGGAGGTACGGGTGCGCAAGCTGGCCGAAGAATACGGCCGCCAAGACCCTGCCGCGCTGGCTGCCGCTATTCTGAAGATCCGGAAGCGCTTGGGTGGCCTAGTGACCAAGGACGCCCTAGCCGCTATTGGCGAGGACGACATGGAGAAAATGGTAAGCTTGGTGCTCGACTACTACGACAAAACGTATAGCCATGGCATTGAGAGCCGCCAGATTACCCGCGTATCTTCATCTACTTGCGACCCGGTGGTGAATGCAGAGCTGGTATTACATACACTGGCTACTTCTGGCTTGGCCAGCATCTTTCAAACCGTGGCACATGGTTCCTAAGCTAAGGGTGGCGCGGCCCACTTCTGACTTGGCTCCGCTAGTGCGGTTTTATTGCAATGGGCTCGGTCTTACTGAGCTAAGCTCATTTACCAATCATGACGGATTTGATGGTGTAATACTAGGCCACCCTCACGCGCCGTACCACCTTGAGTTCACAGTGCAGCAGGGTCATCTGCTGGTCTCCTTCCCCACTCCCGAGCATCTGCTCGTGTTTTACATACCCGAGCATTCGCAGTGGCTTTCGGCCGTTGAGCGAATGCAGGCACACGGCTACGACCCGGTAGTGGCCTCCAACCCTTACTGGGACCGGCTGGGCCGCACCTACGAAGACCCCGATGGGTACCGCGTAGTGCTGCAAAATGCCGCCTGGGAATACTAATTATCTGTAACATCTTTCTGCCCTATGTCCCTTGCCCCCGACTCTACCGACCAAATTCGCCTAACCCAGTACAGCCACGGCGCTGGCTGCGGCTGTAAAATTGCGCCCAAGGTCCTCGATCAGATTCTACACACCAGCATTCCGCAGCCCCATGATGCGCAGCTGCTGGTAGGTAACTCCTCCCGCGACGATGCGGCCGTGTACGATATCGGCGGCGGGCAGGCCATCATCAGCACCACCGACTTCTTCATGCCGATTGTGGATGATGCTTACGATTTCGGTCGGATTGCCTCTGCCAACGCCATTTCCGACGTGTATGCCATGGGCGGGCGGCCCGTTATGGCTATTGCTGTGCTGGGCTGGCCTATTGATAAGCTAGCGCCTGAGGTAGCCCGCCGCGTAATTGAGGGCAGCCGCAGCATATGCGCCGAAGCCGGGATTCCGCTGGCCGGCGGCCACAGCATCGACTCACCCGAGCCAATTTTCGGGCTGGCCGTAACGGGCCTGCTCGACATCAACAACCTCAAGCAAAACGATACTGCCACAGCTGGCTGTGAGCTGTACCTAACCAAGCCCTTGGGCGTGGGCATGCTCACAACGGCGCAAAAACGCGGCATTTTGCGCCCCGAGCACGAGCAATTGGCCCCCCAAAGCATGATGCAGCTCAACAAAATTGGGCAGGAGCTAGGCCAGGTAGCTGCCGTGCGCGCCATGACTGACGTTACGGGGTTTGGGCTGCTAGGCCACCTTTCTGAAGTATGCGAAGGCAGCAACCTCACGGCGGAGGTTGAGTTCAGCCAAGTACCCCTGATTGCCGCAGCCGAAGAGTACCGCGCGCAAGGGGCCGTGCCCGGCGGCACCGTCCGCAACTGGGACTCGTACGGGCACAAGATTGGCAACGTAACCGATGAGCAACGCCAGTGGCTCTGCGATCCGCAGACCTCTGGCGGGCTGTTGGTGTGCGTGGAGCCCAGCGGCCGCGATGAGGTGCTAGCCATCTTTGAGCGCCATGGTCTACACTTGGAGCCCTTCGGGCGGCTGCGTGAGCATGAAGCCGGTGAACCTTGGATTTCTGTGCGCTAGGCCTCTGTGAAGCTACTTCCGTTTTTGCGGCCGCTGCTGGAAGCAGCGGCCGCTATTGCGCTCATGGTGGTAGGCTTGCGCTTTATCACCAACTTCTTTGCCAGCAAAAGCCGTGTGTACCGGCCTACGTTTCTGCGGCAATTTGCCCTGGCATTCTGGCCGCTGCTGTGCTTGGGAGTAGGCCTGCCTTTTCTGGCCTCCTTCTTCTACCTGGGTGCTATTCCCGCTTACGAACAGGTATTGCTGGCGGCTCTGACCCTATTGATACTAGGGTTTTCAATGCCGGCCCTGGTACTGCACGCGCAATACTATGCTCGCAACTTCCATACTACCCTTGTGTTTGACCCCAAGCACAATGTGCTGGAAGTGTACGAAGGGCGAGTCCGGATTCCTTTTGGCAAGAGCGATTTGGTTCGGGTCGAGCACGTGACGTGTAAATCGCGGCGCATGTTCTGGAGTAACTACAACTACATCAAGCTTCATCTGCGCACGGGCGAAGTGCTGACGCTCACTTCCCTGCTTACCCGTCTTCAGCCAGTGGCAGAATTTCTTCGTAACACCCCACTAGAGCATCAGCAGCGGTGGTTTTGCGTTGCGTAGGCCTGTACGCAGCGCTGTAAGAGTTTCCTAGCCGTTGGTCGCATACTACTGTTCAGGTATCGGCGTTAGGTAAGCAGCTATATGCGTAGTTCGCTGCATAAGTATTCGATCAAACTAGTTTTATACCCGGTAAAGCTCGGAATCAGGCATTTACCTTTGCTTTTTCTATGGGCTTTATCTAAGCTAATGCAGCGAATAGTGCTTTTATGGTTGCTGCTGGCTGCATTCCCCGTCTTCGGACAGACAAATGAGGAGCAAGCCGAAGTAGAGTTACTTCGACAAGTAGCCACCCAACCCGCCGATACCGGCCGGGTGCGACTGCTGGCCTCACTGTGTTACGTTTTGCACGACTCGGCCCCCACCAAAGCCATTCCGTACGGCGAACAAGCTGTTCGCCTAGCTCGTCGGTTACATGATGATCGGGGCTTGTTGCGCAGCTTGCTAGTGCTCAGCAGCTCGTACGCGAACATTTCTGACGGGCCCCACGCGCTACAGCTGCAACGCCAAGCCCTGGTATTAGCGCGGCGCTTGCACGATACTAATGGCATCGTTCGGAGCTATACGGGCATGGGAGGCGTGCACCATGAGCGCGGCGACACGGCTACTGCCCTGCTTAATTACCACCGCGCCCTCGACCTGGCCTACCGACCCGGCGTGCAGGTAAGCACCCAGATAATGCTGTTTGGTAACCTGGGCAACCTGTATTTCTACCTCCAGAAGCACCAAGATGGCTTGTTGTTTACCCGCCGGGCGCTGCAACTGGCCCGTCACACCCACGATGTGGCCGGCGAGTCGTTGTACCTCGCTGAGCTGGGCTCCTATTATTTGCAGTTGAATCAGCTTGGCACGGCCGAAGGCCTGTTACGGCAGGCCCTTACTCTGGTACAGCCACTCCATCAGCCCCGGTTTGAGGCGAGCCATTTGCAGCAACTAGCAACTGTTCTGTACCGGCAAGGCAACCTCCACGAAGCTGAGGAGCTGACGCTACAGGCAATAGGCCTAGCCCGCCCAATCAAGTACTACGAGCAGGTACTGGAGGCCTACAGCCTGCTGACTGATATTTACACCAAACGCAAAGAGTATCAGCAAGCCCTCACTTGGCAACAGCGATTCCGTACGCTGAATGATAGCATCAATAACCTCTCCCGCCTGCAGGCGCTCACGGCCTTACAGGCCCGGTATGAGACAGCGGAAAAAGAAAATCAGATTCGGTTTCTGACTGAGCGCAGCTATATGGCGCAGCACCGCAACCGGGAGCTCTGGACGGTGGTAGCCCTGCTTCTGTTGGCACTGGGCGGCATGGGCATCATGTATGGGCAGTTGCGGCGCAGCCGGGCGGCTCTGGCCGAAAACAATGCTACGTTACAAGAAGCCACACTGGAGCTGCGGCAGTTGGCCGCCTCCAAAGACCGCCTGTATTCCATTGTAGCGCACGATTTACGGGGCCCGGTAACCTCTTTTGCTGGGGTGACAGAGTTGATTGATTTTTATCTGCAGCGCGGCGACGAGGAAGGTCTGCGCCGCCTGCCTGACATTGTGCGGCAAGCAGCCCAAAACCTTAATAGCCTCCTTGACAATCTGTTGAACTGGGCCGTTAGCCAGACCGGTGAGTTGGCTTTTCAGCCCGAGCGGTTGCCCGTTCTCGACCTGCTCACTGAGCTGGCTGGCCTCTATAGCACGTCGGCTGAAGCCAAGCAAATTACCATTCAGGTCGACTGCGCCCCCACCTTAGCTATCTGGGCCGATCCGCACATGACGCGTACCATCCTGCGTAACCTCATCAGTAATGCCCTCAAGTTTACGCCCACGGGTGGTACTATTTACCTGAAGGCTGAAGCCCTTCCCAAAGGGCTTGTGCAGCTAAGCATTACGGATACTGGCCTAGGAATGCCTCCCAACCAAGTAGCAGCTCTACTTGACCCTGCCAGCCTGGTCATGCCTACTCATGGTCCTCGTTCGGGCACTGGCCTAGGCCTGTTGCTATGCCGGGCCTTCACGCAACGCCAGGGCGGCACGCTGCAGATTGAAAGCACCGAACAGCAGGGCACTACTATTTCGGTTACGCTGCCTAACGCCCAGCGCTGAACCTAACCGCGCGCATGTGGCGCCATCTTCCGACCTTTGCCGAATTCATCACTTGTACTTTCGGCTATGCTTCTTCACTTCCGCGAAATGGGCCAGGGCGCGCCTCTGGTAATTCTCCACGGCTTGTTCGGCAACTCTGACAACTGGCAGACGCTGGCTCGGCGCTGGTCAGAAGCGGGCCACCGGGTAATTGTAGCCGATTTGCGTAACCACGGCCGCTCTTTCCACACCCCTGAGCATTCCTACGAGTTGATGTCGGAAGACATCCTAGGCCTGTTTAACCACCTGCAGCTTGATGCCGCTACTACTACCCTGCTTGGTCACAGCATGGGCGGCAAAGCCTCCATGCGCTTCGCCCTCGACCATCCCGAGCGGCTGGCTCGACTGGTGGTGGTAGATATTGCTCCTCGCGCCTCCGACATGGCCCACCAAGACGATATTCTGGCTGGCCTGAATGCCGTGCCCGTCTCAGCTTTGGAAACCCGGCAACAAGCTGAGGATGCGCTTGCCCAGCATATTCCGCAGCCCAGTGTTCGGCAGTTCTTGCTGAAAAACCTCTACCGACTAGAAGACAACTCGTTTGCTTGGCGGCAGAATCTGGCTGCCCTCAATGAGCACATGCAGGCCATTGGCGCCGAGATTACCAGCGAGCAGCCTTTCCTCAAGCCTGCCCTGTTCATTCGCGGCGGCAAGTCTGACTACATTTCCACGGAGGACAAGCTCTACGGAATTCCCGCACTCTTCCCTAATTCACAAGTAGAAACTATCGTGAATGCGGGCCATTGGGTCCACGCCGAAGCTCCCGATGCGGTGTTTGGGTTGGTAGATGCCTTCGCCACGCAAGGTTAACTTCTGGTCAGTAGCGCTAGCGCTAAGTACAGGCCTAGCGTAGGCCTGTACTTAGCCTGTTTTCACTTCTTACTCTTCTGCTTTGAAAGGCACGCTGTTTCTCATCCCCACCATTCTAGCCGATGATACTGCCGCGCAAGTGCTGCCACCGCAAATAGGACGGCACGTGGCTGCCCTCTCCTATTTCTTGGTGGAGAATGCGCGCACCGCACGGCGCTTCATTAAAAGTGTCGCTCCCCAGCACGTCATTGAGGAATTACGCATCAGTGTGATTGATAAGGACAGCACGGAGGCTCAGATTCAGGCGGCCCTCGAGCCAGTGCTTACTGGTCAGGATGCGGGGGTGATTTCGGAGGCGGGCTGCCCCGGCATTGCCGACCCTGGCGCCGAGCTGGCCCGCCGTGCCCACCAGCTCGGTATACGAGTAGTGCCCTTGGTAGGCCCCTCCTCTCTGTTGCTGGCCCTGATGGCATCGGGTATGAACGGGCAAAGCTTCGCCTTCCATGGCTATTTGCCCATTGAGCGGGCCAAGCGCGTAGCAGCACTCAAGAATCTGGAGAAACAAGCGCTGGCGCAGCACCAAACCCAGCTATTCATCGAGACGCCCTACCGCAACATGCAGCTACTCGAAGACTTGCTCACGACTTTGCATCCCGGTACTCGCTTATGTATTGCGGCAAGCTTAACCGCCGAGAATGAGTATGTGCGCACCGACACAGTAGCTGGCTGGAAGGGTAAGCTACCAGAAATTCATAAGCAGCCAGCTGTCTTCTTAATCGGCAAATAGCCCCACCAGCATAACATCAAAAATTCGCAGAGCGCGTACCAACACTAGCCGAAGTGGCCTACGTGTGGTACGCGCTCTGCGAGTTTTTGGCCTTCTGGCACTTCCCCTTACTTCATTAATTGATACACCAGCAGTGCTGAGAAATACGCTAGGCCAGTCATGTACAACAGCTGCATCAGGGGCCACTTCCAGCCCTTGGTTTCGCGGTAGGTGGCAGCCAGTGTACTCATGCATTGCATGGCAAACACGTAGAACACGAGCAGAGAAAAGGACCGGGCCGGAGTGAAAAAAGGTTGGCCGTTGGCGTCTTTTTCAGAGGCCAGCTTTTGCTGCACCGTCTGCTGGTCAGCATCCTGGCCTACGCTATAGATGGTCGACATTGTCCCCACAAAAACTTCCCGGGCCGCAAAAGACGTAAGCAGCGAAATCCCGATTTTCCAGTCGAAGCCCAACGGCCGGATGGCTGGCTCAATCAGATGGCCAAAGTGTCCTGCGTACGAGCTTTCTAGCTTTTCCGAGGCTATGTGCGAGTCAACCTCAGCCGCGGTGAGGCCTTTTGCTTCTGCTTCCGTCTTAGCCCGCTCTTCCGCCTGCTGCATGGCCTCTGAGGGGCCGTAAGACGCCAGCACCCACAGCAGAATAGAAATGGCCAGAATAACTTTACCGGCCTGAAAAACGAAGGCTTTGACTTTTTCTACAATGGTGATGCCCACGTTTTTCCAGCGCGGCCAGCGGTACACCGGAAACTCCATAATGAAGTAACTCCGCTCCTTGGTTTTCATCAGCACTTTCATAGCCCAAGCCGACAAAATAGCCGCTACAAAGCCAAGCAAATACAGCCCCATCAGAGCAAAGCCGCGCAGGTTGAAGATGCCCAAAATCGGCTGATCTGGTACCACCAACCCAATCAGCACCGTGTAGACCGGAATTCGGGCTGAGCAGCTCATCAACGGCGTGACGAAGATGGTAATCATCCGGTCTTTCCAGTTCTCAATGGTGCGAGCACTCATGATGGCTGGCACGGCGCAGGCTACCCCCGAAATCAGAGGTACCACGCTTTTTCCGTTCAAGCCAAATTTGCGCATGATGCGGTCCATCATGAACGTAACTCGTGCCATGTAGCCGGTTTCCTCTAGCACAGCAATGAAGGCGAAGAGCAAAGCAATCTGAGGAATGAAGATCAACACACCGCCTAGGCCTGCGAGCACCCCTTCCGTAAGCAGGTTGATGAGAGGCCCATCAAAATTGCTTTGAATGAGGCTATTGATCCAGGCTACACCCTGGTCAATCAGGTCCATGGGGTAGCTGGCCCAGGCAAACACCGCCTGAAACATCAAAAACAGGACCCCCAGGAAAATAAGGTACCCCCACACCTTGTGAGTCAATACCTTGTCGAGGCGGTTGCTATATGGCTCGTTGCGCTGGGTGCGCGTCACCGACACGGTGTTGAGCAATATGTCGTTGATGCTGGCGTAACGGGCAATGGTTTCCTGGGCTTGCTGGGGCGTCGCCTCAAACCCATATTCCTGCACCAGTTCCCCGATGTAGGCCCGGTCGTCGGGCGACAAGAAGCCTATCTGGCGGTACTGGTGCGCGTAGTGCAGGGCCAGGTAATCGTTGTGCAGGTTGAAGTAATAGCGGATCTGCCGGATCATGGGCAGCAGCTCCTCCTCAATCTCGTAGAAGTGCGTAGTGGGCGCATCTAGCATCTGCGCCATCACAATCTTGAGGGCCGCAATACCAATGCCTTTGCGAGCATTCATCGGGATAATGGGCACGCCCAATTCCCGCTGCAACGCTGCAATATCAATGTTGACGCCGTGCTGGGCCGCCACATCCATCATATTGAGCGCTAGTACTGCCGGCAGGCCTAGGTCAGCTAGTTGGGTAAACAGCAACAGGTTCCGACGCAGGTTACTAGCATCGGCCGTTACCACCACAAAGTCGGGGTATTGGTCGCTCGACCGGTCGTAGAGTAGGTCGGTAATTACCTTCTCGTCGAGGCTCTTTGGGTAAAGCGAGTAAGTGCCGGGCAGGTCGATAATTTCAGCCCGAAGTTGCGGTGTCAGCTGACTAACGCCGGTTTTACGGTCAACGGTAACGCCCGGAAAGTTGCCAACCTTTTGATTAAGCCCAGTGAGCTGATTAAATAAAGAAGTCTTACCCGAGTTAGGGTTGCCAATCAGCGCAATTCGGGTGAGGGCACCAGGGTGCCGAGGGGCAGCGGCTTCTAGTATCGCGGCCGATGCGCCCGCGCCGGCTCGACCGGCAACAAATTCCACCCCTGCCATTCGCCTAGGTTATTTCAAAACAATAGTTGCTGCCTCGCTCACCCGCAACGACAGCGTGTAATCCTCACTTTCCCCTACTACCACCGTAATGGGGCAGCCAAGTGGGGCCCGGCTGTTGAGCCGCACCTGAGTGCCGGGTATGCAGCCCATTTCCAAGAGCTTGAGCGCCATTTCAGGATCTTTCAAGCAGCAGATAGTCCCACTCTCGCCTAAGCGTAAATCTTTCACGCTACGAGGCATGGCGGGCGAAGCAGTAGTGGGACGGATGGACACGGGCAGGTGGGATTATTTAGATTCTCTTTAAACAAAGGTACCACCCTTTTAGGTTTCGGCCAAAGTCCATAAATGTCTACTTCGGGTGCATAGAAAATCGTCACAATCAACCTTATAACTATTCTTCCAACAAATTGCACAATTATAAATATTCTATGAGGTATTGCTTTTAGTGCCCAAAATGATTGTAATTTTGGCATAGTCTTACTTGTCTGTCTATGCTCCAACGCGTACTCTCACTTCTCTTCTTGGCCTTGCTTCTCCCAGCCTTAGGTTTTGCTCAGGAGAATAAAATATCAGGCCGCATCGTGGACGAAAAGTCCAAAGAGCCCATTCCATTTGCCTCGATAGGCCTAAGGGAAGAACAAACGGGTGCTCTTACCAACGAGTATGGGTACTTCCAGCTGGCTATGCCAGAGAAGAACCCTCAAGACTCTCTCATAATCAATGCGTTGGGCTACTTCCGTAAGGCGGTACTCATCAAGCCCGGCATTAAGGTGCAGGATATGATCATCGAGGTTCCGAAGCGTGCCATCGCGCTGAAGGAAGTGAAGGTGGTGAGCAGCGCCAAAATCAAGAATATGGAAATGGGCTCGAAATCTTCCACTCCGGGAGAGGGAATGATTCAGGGGATGCCCGGCAGCCAGTACGCCTTCTTCGTAAAGAATGACAAGAACAAAAACCTGGGCAATGTGCGCTCAGTGTCGTTTTACATTGGTGAAAATGGCTTCCCGCGCGAACCATTCCGGGTGCGCCTGTATAAAGCCGATGGCAACTACAACTCGCCCAATACCGATTTGCTAACCGATAACATTGTGGTATCGGCTCCTAAAGGCGGCGAGTGGTATACCATTGATCTGACGCAGTACAATATTGAAGCACCAAAAGAGGGCTTCTTTGTAGCCATGGAATGGATTGTGAGTGGTGACAAGTTTTACACCACCAACTTCATGGATAACTACACGCCTTACGGTCAGATTCTGCGTCCTACGTTCGAATTCAAAGAAAGCCGCACCTGGAACTACACCATTGGCCGTGGCTGGAGCCTGATTACCCTCGCCAGCAACGGGCAGCGCTACAACGCCATGATTCGGGCCGAGGTTGATATGATTAAAGACTAAGTCTTTACCTATATAACTGGAGCAAGCTTGTGCTAGGCCAGTTTCCCGTAAAACCAAATCGGCCGACCCTGTTTAAGGGTCGGCCGATTTGGTTTTACAGCTACTCTTATGCAGCTCAGCAAAGGCAGCTAAACAGCTCAGGTGGCCTAGATGACCACGCCGCTTGAGCCGAAGAACTACTTACGCACGGCAATTTCTACCCGGCGGTTTTCCTGGCGGCCAGATGCAGTGGCATTAGAGGCCACCGGCGCCGATTCGCCAAACGACTCGATGCTCACGTTGGCGGCGTTCATCTGCCCATTGGTAGTCAGCCAATTTTTAACGGCTGCGGCGCGCTTAGCCGCCAATTCCCGGTTGTATGACTTGTCGCCGCGCGAATCAGCAAAGCCCAGAACGCGCACCTCTTTACCACGGAAACGTTGTGCCACGGAAGCACTAATTTCAGACAAGGCACGCGTAGCGGAAGGCTTGATTTCAGCTTTATCAGTATCAAATAGAATCTTTTCTTCGATACCATACACGTTGTACTGGTCGTCGCTGCGTACGGAAACTTCCGGCAGGTCAATCTCTTCCAGCTTCACGTCAGACAGCTTAGCCTTGGTCATGTCCCAGGCATTGCTAACGGCTGCACCTGCTTTGTCAGCAGCATTTTCAATTTTGTCGCCGGCCGTACCCGCCGCATCAGCAGCAGTTTCGCCGTTGCGGTACACTACAGCCGTATCGGCAGTGGCCTCTTGTGGCTGGTCTTTGGTCTCGGGGTTCTTTAGGTCGCCGCAGGCAGTAAGTAGGGCCGTGGCAGCCAGAACAGAGAACAGTTGCTTTTTCATAGAGAAAAGGGAGAAAAGATGAGTTTTTCGCTTACGCAAAAGGGGGCCGAATGGCTAAGCTCATTCGGCCCCCTTTGCTGATGTTACGAGATTAAAAAGTCTACTTTTTGACTTTATCTTGTTGAGTTTGCTGCACTACCCATTCGCGAATGGCTTCTTGGGCTACCGGCGAAAACGTAGGCTTCTGCTGCCCATTCACCAGCGGCCATTCCTTCGGGTCGGGTTGGAATAGGTGGTTAACCCCGAGCAGCTTACGTGGCGTCACGCTGCTGCTACCCTTCAGGCATTTGGTGAGTACAGCCAGATTAGCATCAGCGCCTACATCTAAATCAGCCGTGCCGTTGAGGAGCAATACTGGGCACTTTACGTCACCGAGTTTAGCAGTGGGGTCGAAGCTCAGGAATGCTTTGTAGCGGGGTGATGTAATGTCGGCGGCAGCAAGTTTTACAGCAGTAGAATCCAGCGTCGGATTGCTTTGGCGGATCATGCTGGCAATAACTGCTTTCGCCTGGGAGGGGTCTGGCGTTTGCGCAATAAAGTCAAACAGAGCCTGTTGATTCTTCAAAGCCACCTCAATCTTGGCAGCATCGGTGCCGGCTGCTTTCAAGATGTTTGCCTGCTGCTGAGCCTGCAGCACCTTGCCGGGTAAGCCAGGGGCAGCCATTGCTACCACAAAGCTCGGTGGCAATGGCTGGGCTGCCGTGAGTAGCGCAACGTTACCGCCCTCCCCGTGCCCAATCACACCCAGGTGCTCCAGATCAATCTCCGGCCGGGTACGCAGAAAGTTAAGGGCTGCCTGCACGTCGGATACCAAGTTAGGAACAGTGACTGTGCCAGCATCGCCGCCAGATTTGCCAATTCCACGGTCGTCGAAACGCAATACAGCAATACCACGACGCGTCAGATAGTCGCCCAACGCGCCCAGCACATGATAGTCGCCCACGGTTCCTTCGCGGTCATGAGCGCCAGCATCTGAAACTAGCACCACGGCCGGAAAAGGGCCTTTGCCCGCCGGAATGGTGAGCATGCCGGCTAAGCGTAAATCAACCGGGATGTTGGTAAACAATACTTCTTCTTCGCGGTACGGGGGCGTAAGGCGGGCTTTGGGGTTTGTGTCAATGGTGGCGGGCACAAACTCCAGCAGCATGGGAACGGTAAAGCCCGGCTGCGTCCAGGTCCCATCTATTTTCTTTCCGTCAGCCGTAATCCGGCCCATGAAACGGCTGCCCGCTTCTTCAGCCGCCAGAGAAACAGTGTCGCCGTGCACAGTAACGGCGACCGGCATGCGGTTCACCTTTTGCAGGGGCACATCCATGGCAGCGAAGTAGGTTCCGTCGCTCAGCTTTACCAAGCGGAAGATTACTTCCAGCTTTCCGCCAGGAACCTGCAATGGGCCTTTCCAGTAGCCATCGAGGGAGTTTTGCGTTTCCCCGGCTACGCTACGACCGCAAGTCAACATCAACAGCAGCAGGTACGCAATTGCGTGCCGCCACCAAGGCAAGTGTACAAGTTTAATCATGCAGTAGGGTGGTAAGAACTAGTAGCAGAAAACTTAAAAGAACAAGTAGTACAATCAGCGACAGTAGTTATCTACTGCCATTGATTGGTGGGTAAGAGAATAAGTTACCAGGTTTGAAATAGATGACCTATTAACTAGTAAGCACTTAAATTCCTGGCAGTTAAATAAAAACAAACGAAGCCGTTATCCCCTATCAAGTAAGGAGACGAATGTGCTTACGTCTTCCTAGAATGAAATACTCCCGGCAACTTTTAAGGGGTCAAAATTATCACCTGATGATCTATAAACCATCATAGAAGCTATAATTATTTCTATACAATTACTTATAACCTCCTTTTAAGCCCCATTATAACCTATTTCGAATCAACTATTTGCTAAAAATCTCTCCTGTTAAGTCCTGCATTATTCGGTGATGAATATGCGCTTAACCCGTTCGCTTACGTTGGTGAGCAGTTCATAAGGAATAGTACCAACCCTGCTAGCTAGTTCTGGGAGCGGTACACCATCCCCGAATATAACGGCAGTGTCGCCGGCTTGCACCTCCGGAACGTGCGTTACGTCTACCATGCACATATCCATGCACACGTTGCCCACCAGAGGAACCCGCTGCCCCCGAATAAGCACTTCGCCTGCTCCGTTACCAAACCGACGGTCGTAGCCGTCGGCGTACCCGATGGCCAGGGTAGCAATGCGTCGGTCGTGGTCCACGGCCTGCCCGCGGCGGCCGTATCCTACGGTGTGGTTTGCGGGCAGCGTTTTCACTTGCGAAATGGTGGTTCGCAGAGTGCTAACAGACCGTAGGGCATCCTGCTCCTGCCCTGTAGCCTCCACTCCATACAAGCCAATGCCCAAGCGAACCATATCCAACTGCGATTCAGGGAAGCGCACAATGCCGGCCGAGTTGAGGGCATGTTTAATGATGGAGTGGCCTAGCGCCGCTTCCAGGTGGGGTGTCATGCGGTGGAAGGCGGCGAGTTGTTGCCGTGAGAACTCGTTATGCTGCTCCTCATCGGCGCCGGCCAAATGGGTTAGGGCGCTGGCAACGCGCAGGTGGCCTAGGTTGCGCTGCAAAATCTGGCAGAGCGCCGGCACGTCTTCCTCGGCAAAACCCAGGCGGCGCATCCCAGTATCAAGCTTAAGATGGATGGCCGGCAATGGTCCTTCCTGGGCGGCTGCCAGGTAGGCATCCAGCAACTCAAACGAATAGATTTCCGGCTCCAGATGATACTGCCGCAGCTTCTGGAACGCATCCGGCGACGGGTTCATCACCATGATGGGCAGGCTGATGCCGTGTTGGCGCAGGTCAACGCCCTCATCGGTGTAGGCCACAGCCAAGTAGTCGACGCGGTGGAACTGGAGTAGGTTGGCGACTTCGTAGGAGCCGCTGCCGTACGCAAAGGCCTTCACCATCACCATCAGCCGGACGCCGGGCTGCAAGCGGCGGCGGTAGAAATTGAGGTTGTGCACCAGCGCATCGAGGTTCACTTCCAACACCGTTCCGTGAATCTTCTGCTGGAAACCGGCTACAATCCGCTCAAACCCGTACCGCCGGGCCCCCTTTACCAGAATGGTCTCGTGACGGAATTGGTCGGGTTGGAAGCTGGCCAGGAAGGCTTCCGTGTCGGCGTGAAAGGAGGTTTCTAGGCCAGTAAAAGCGCTTTGGTTTTGGCTAATTTCAGGACCAATGCCAATAAGCCGCTCTACACCATGAGCCGTAGCCTGAGCCGCCACACGCGCATAGAGCTCAGCAGTAGGCAAGCCCGATTCCAACACATCGGAGAGAATGAGGGTCCGGCGGCCCCGGCGCGGCTGACGGGCCAGAGCATCCAGAGCTAAGCTGAGGCCCGCCAGGTCGTTGTTATAGGTATCGTCGAGGACGTAGCAATCGTTCAGAGCCTGTTTCATCTCCAGACGCATGGCCACCGGCTGTAAGCGGTCGAGGCGGCGCTGAATTTCAGCTGGGGCCACTTGGCGCCACAGTAGAACTGAGAGGCCGTGGAGAGCATTTTCCACCGAGGGCTCATCGGCGAAGGGCAGCGTAAAGGTGTGCTCCTGGGGCAGTGGCCTAGCGCGCTCCACGCGCACTACGGTACGCTCGGCAGAGGCTTCATGGATGGTCACCAGTACATCGGCCTGCTGGCTGTCGAAGAGAGTACGCTGGCGCGTCCAAGGGAAGCGCACGGTGCGGCGACTATCAAGCTGGGTCTTTGCCACCTCATGAATTAGGGCATGGTCGGCGCAGTAGAAGAGCGTATCCACGTTCTGAAACAGCTGCATCTTCACTTCGGTCTTTTCCCGCGCAGAGGCAAAGCCCGCATCGTGGGCCGTGCCGAGGTTGGTGAACAGGCCTAACGTGGGCTGAATGACGCGGGCCAGCCGGGCCATTTCACCGGGTTCCGAGATGCCAGCTTCGAAAATACCCAAGGTATGGGTGGGGTTCAGTTCCCACACGCTCAGTGGCACTCCTACTTGTGAGTTGAAACTCAGCGGGCTTTTGCAGATCAGCTCATCGGGGCTAAGTAATTGGGCCAGCCACTCCTTCACGATGGTTTTCCCATTGGAACCGGTGATGCCGAACACCGGCAAGCGGTACTGCTGTCGGTGACAGGCAGCCACGGCCTGCAGCGCGGTTAGCACCTCGGGCACCAATAGGAAACCAGCTTCGGGAAAGGCGGCTAGGCCACCTTCCAACGCCGCTTCCGCGTCAATCACAAACAGCCGCACGCCCCGGCCATACAGCTCCGCCAAGTAGCGGTGCCCATCGTGGCGGGGGCCGCGCAGGGCGAAGAACAGGGCGCCGGCCGGCTGCCCCACCCGACGGCTATCAATGAGCAGCTGGTGGATGGACGCGGCCACGGCGGGCGTTTGGAGCAAGGTGCCACCCGTGCAGGCAGGCAGATCAGTGAACTGAAGCATAGCGCTGCAAAGGTACAAGGAGTGGCCTAGGCCGCCCAATGATACTGAGGGCGACGTCCGACCAGCTCATGGTAGGTTTCTGAGCCACCAACGTGAAAGGTTTCTATGCGCGTTTGGGTACCCAACTGTTGCCCCGAAGCCGCAGGTTGTACTTTTGCAGCGCCAATCTTTTTCCTGGCTTTTGCTTTTGAAACTTTCGCGTCATCACCTGGCTGCCTTAGCGGCCTTCCTCATCTGGGGCTTCTTCCCAATTCCGCTACGCTGGCTAGCGGGTTATGCCAGCGGCCAGATTCTGTTTTTTCGCATTCTGCTTTCTCTGCTTATTCTGCTGTTGCTGCATGGCCTGGCTCGGCGCGCGACCGTGCGGCAGGTGTGGGCACAGTGGCAAGCTGCCCCAAGTGAAGAGCGCCGGGTGGTAGGCCTCGCCACGGTGGTGGGCGGTGTGCTGCTGACTTCTAACTGGCTGTTGTTCATTTATGTTATCAACCAGGTGAGCGTGCAGGCGGGGTCGTTTGCTTATCTTATCTGTCCTATTCTGACGGCTTTGCTGGGCTTTGTAGTGCTGGGAGAAAAACTGCGCCCCAACCAATGGCTAGCCATTGCGCTGAGTGCGCTAAGCTGTTTGCTACTGGGGGCCGGGGAACTGCGCAGCCTGCTGATGAGCTTGGTGGTAGCCGCTACCTATGCCGCCTACCTGATCAGCCAGCGCCGCCTGCAGGGCTACGACCGGCTGGTGCTGCTCACGGTGCAACTGGTGCTGGCCGCCCTGGTTATTTTGCCCCTGGCTCCGCTACTGGGCGCCGAGCCCGCGGCGGGTTTTCAGGACCTCCGGTTGCTGAGCGTAGTGTTCGTCTTGAGCTCTTTGTTTACGGTAATTCCGCTATTTCTCAATCTGTACGCGCTCAATGCCCTGCCCTCGGGCACGGTGGGCATTATGATGTACACCAACCCAATTGTAAGCTTCGCGCTGGCTTTTCTGTATTTCGGCGAAGCAGCAACGGGTGTGCAGGGAGTGGCCTACGCCATAATTTTTTGCTCGGTAGTGCTGTACAACAGCAGCTTGCAGCTGGGGCGGCGCTAGTAGAGCCTCGCTGCTGGTTGATTGAGGCCAAGTGAAAGTTGATTGACGAAGAAACCCAAGCGCTGCGCCCTTACGCTACGCCGTACCGTCTGCTACTAGCCTAGAAGTGTTCTGCACAGGCAGCTAGAAACTCTGAAAACGGCTACCTTCGGGCTGCTTTGCCGGGCCAAGTGGCCTAGCAGATCGTTTTCCGACTTTCCTTAAGCCGAATGACCACACTTTCCCGTCCGGCCGATGCGCCCCTGTGGCGGCGGGTGCTACCGCACCTGCTGGCCGTTTTATTCTTCTTGGTGCTGGCCGCCGTCTACTTTTCCCCCATCCTATTCGATGGCAAGACCCTAGCCCAGCACGACATAGTGCAGTTCAACGGGGGTGCCCATGAGGCCGCCGAGTGGCGGGCCAAAACGGGTCAAGAAGCCCTCTGGACGAACTCCATGTTCTCGGGGATGCCGACCTACCTCATCAGCACCCGCTTCCCCGGCGACCTGAGCATTTACCTACACCACCTATTCACGCTTGGACTGCCCGCAGTTGTAGCTAACCTGTTTCTGGCTCTGGTGTGCGGCTATGCCCTGTTTATAGCGCTGGGGCTGCGGCCGCTGCTGGCTGTGGTGGGCGCCATTGCTCTGGGTTTCACGAGCTACAACATTGTTATTCTGGCGGCGGGGCACAATACCAAGTCGCTGGCCCTGGCCTACGCGCCGCTGGTGTTGGGTGGCTTGCTAGTGGCGTTCCGGCGTAACCAATGGCTGGGGGCCGCGCTGTTCACGCTGGGCCTGACCATGAACGTGCGCTCCAATCACCTCCAAATTACCTACTACCTGCTGCTGCTTGTGCTGGTGTTTGGGGTGGTGGAGCTAGTGTTTGCCGTTCGGGAAAACCGCCTGCCCGATTTTCTGAAGCGTACGGCCTTATTGGGAGCGGCGGCATTGGTGGCCGTGGGCGTGAGCTTTGGCCGCCTATACGTGACGGCCGAGTACGGCAAGTATTCCATCCGGGGGAAATCGGAACTAACCAAATCGGCACCCACGGCGCCGGGCCAAACCGCAGCGGCTTCCGAGGAAGGCGGCTCGGGCCTGGAGCGCGACTATGCCTTTAACTGGAGCTATGGCGTGGGCGAAACCATCACCCTACTGGTTCCTAACTTCTACGGCGGTGCCTCGCAGGGCAAGCTCAGCGACAACTCTGAAACTGGTAAAGCCCTAGCCGCGGCCGGCGTACCGCCCGTGCAGCTCAGCGACTACCTGGCCCAGATGCCACTTTACTGGGGCGACCAGCCTAGCACGAGTGGGCCCGTGTACGTGGGTGCCGTGGTGTGCTTCTTGTTTGTGCTAGGCCTATTGATTGCTGACCGCCGCATCCGCATCTGGCTGTTGGTGGGCACCATTCTATCTATCATGCTGGCCTGGGGTAAGAACTTCGAGGTGTTCAATAACCTGATGTTCGATTACTTTCCCGGCTATAACAAGTTCCGCTCGGTGAGCATGGCCTTGGTTATTGCGCAGCTAGCCATGCCGCTGCTGGCCGTACTAGCCCTGGCCCGCGTCTTGCAAGGCCGCGCCACTACGGCCCCCACTGCCCCGAGCACCACGCACCCCAGTCTGGCAGCCCTCACCGGCAAACCCACTGATGATGCCACCACGGCCCTGCTCAAGCGGCAGGTGCTGATGGCTTTGGGTATTACGGCGGGTATTTGCGCACTGGCATTTATGGCCGGTCTGGTTTCTGATTTTGCGGCTCCTGTTGATGCGCAGCTGCAGCAGCAGGGCTTCCCACTGGATGCCCTGCGGGCCGACCGAGCCTCGCTCATGCGCACCGATATTTTCCGTTCCCTGGTATTCATTGCCTTGGCGGGCGGCGTGTTGTGGTTCTACCTGCAGCGCAAACTTTCCATGAGCATGGCCGCGGCTCTGGTAGGCCTGCTCACGCTGGCTGACTTGTGGATGGTAGACAAGCGCTACCTCAACGATGCTAATTTCCAGAATGAAACAGTGGCCGAGCAATTCGTACCCTCTCCTACCGACCAGCAGATTCTGCAGGATAAGGACCTGAGTTACCGGGTGCTCAACCTGGCCAGCCCATTCCAGGAGGCGAATACTTCTTACTTCCACAAGAGTATTGGGGGCTACCACGGTGCCAAGCTGCGCCGCTACCAAGAGCTGTTCGACTGGCAGATGCAGCCCCAACTGCAACAGATTTTTGCCCAGAGCAAGCCCGATGCGGCGCCAGTGCTCAACATGCTGAACATGCGCTACCTCATTGTGCCGGCCAACCCGCAGGCCAAACAGCCGGAGCAGGCCGTGCGTAACCCCGGCGCGCTGGGCAACGCTTGGTTTGTGCAGAATGTGCAAAAAGTACAGAACCCCGATCAGGAGATCCAGGCGCTGGGTGCGCTCAACCCCGCTACCACGGCGGTAGTGGACGCGTCTAAATTCCCGCTGCCCACCACTAGCTTCTCGGCTGCCGGCTCTACCATTGCCCTCACCGCATATGAGCCCGATAAACTGACTTACCGCGCTACTGCTGCTCAGAACGGCTTTGTGGTCTTCTCCGAAATCTATTACAAAGACGGCTGGAACGCTTACCTCGATGGCAAGCAGGTGCCTTACGTACGCGCCAACTACGTGCTACGCGCCATGCAAGTACCCGCTGGTCAGCACACCATTGAGTTCCGCTTCGAGCCACGGGAGTACGCCTTGGGCAACACCATCTCTATGGTTGCTTCCATCATCCTGTTTGCCTTGCTGCTAGCCGCTCTCTACTACGCCATCAAGCGTCGTCCTGAGCCGCATTCTATTCAGGACACCTTGCTCGCGGCCTGATGTGAGAGCAAGCGGTGATGTAGAAATAAAGTGAAAGGTGGCTTAGCGTGTCGTTGCAAGCAGGCTTACCGCACTTGCAAAGCTACATCTCTACTTTCTACTTAATCCCTGCAATGAGCTATTCGAAAGCCCTTACTACCGCGCGGCAGTAAGGGCTTTTGTTTATAATGACAACAGGCCTAGGCACCTCGTTACCTCATTTTTCTATCACCTCCTCACTCTAGCCTCTATGCTTTTGCAGCCCCTACATGAGCCAGCAGCAGACCGTGCCGGGGTACAACTCCTGCTCCTGCGCGACGATCTGACGCATCCGGAGCTACCGGGCAATAAATGGCGCAAGCTTAAGTACAACCTGCAGGAAGCTCGCCGGCTAGGCCACCATACGCTGCTCACATTTGGGGGTGCCTACTCCAACCACCTGGCCGCTGTAGCCACCGCCGGCCGCCTGACTGGCCTACGGACCGTGGGCGTAGTGCGGGGCGAGGAGCTAGGCCAGTTGCCCCTCAACCCCACCTTGGCCCAGGCCCGCGCCGATGGCATGGAACTGCACTTCCTCGACCGTGCAACCTACCGCCGTAAGCATGAGCCCGCAGTGTTAGATCAGTTACTGCACACGCTGGGTCCAGCCTATATTCTTCCCGAAGGTGGCTCTAATACCCTAGCGCTACCGGGCTGTGCTGAGCTAGTGCAAGAGCTAAAAGCCGATTTTGACTACCTGTGCGTGGCTTGCGGCACCGGCGGCACGCTGGCCGGACTGCTCACTGGCCTAGGTGGTCAGCACGAAGCCCTGGGTGTTGCAGCCCTTAAAGGCGCTGACTTTCTGCGGGATGATATTAACCAGCTTACCCAGCAAGCCACCGGCACTACCTACACAAACTGGACACTGCACACCGCTTACCACGGCGGCGGATACGCGCGCCTCTCGCCAGAATTACTACACTTTGTGCGGGAGTTTGAGCAGCGGCACGGTGTATTGCTCGACCCAATTTATACCAGCAAACTACTTGTGGGAGTGCTTGATTTGTTGGAGCGAGGCTACTTCCGCCGCGGCAGCACGGTGGTAGCCGTGCACACGGGTGGCCTACAGGCCTGGGCTGGTTTTCGGGAGCGGCTTACTCTGCCGCTGTAAGTGTACTTGGCTTCTGGGCGCGTGGCAGCAGCGTAACTAGCCGCAAGCCGGCCAGCGCAAATACGCAAGGCAGCAATGGCAGCAGGAAGCGTACGTCCCAGTCTTCTACCGTCATCATCACCACAGCTCCTTGTATCAAAATCACGGCCACCAGAAACACGCGAGCCGGCAGCCAGGCCCAGGTAGCGCGAGCACCCTGCCAAGCCAACCAATAGCAAGGGTAGATGAATACCACAATCATTATAATGTGCGACCAGGAATAGTAACTCTTTACATAGCTGAAGAACAACCCGCCTTTCAGCAGAGCCAGCTTAGTGGAATACACTGGGTTACACAGAATAAAATATCCTAACCGCAATACTGGTGGCAGACCGGTGGGTGGGAACAATAGAGGCTCGGTGGGTTCTACCACCCAATGCGTATAGCCGTAGATAATTTCCCCCCGCAGATAGGTTTCTACTAGTGTGAAGGTGAGCAGCAGCTTGTTCAGGATTATCCAGAGCAAGGGTGCCAGTAGCAAGAGGCCTAGCCACGCCCGCCGATAAGCTTGTTGCCCCGGCTGCTGGCGCACCTCTACGAACGCCGCTACAGCGCCCGCTGCCGCCACTACAAATCCATTTGGGCGTACAATGCCCGTAAGCAAGGCCAGCACCCCAAACAGCAGCCAGCCCCTAGGTCCGCCCTTGTTCGCCCGGCATAGCGCCCAGAACGAGAGAATAGTCAGGCTGGCAAACAACGACTCAGTAAGGATGTACACATTAAACTGTTGGGCATCGCGCCAGCCTACCAGCGCGGCTGTGGCCAGCGCGGCGGGGCGCCAGTCGAGAGCATTGGGCGTTAGGCGGCGTAGCGTGGTATAAAAGGCGCGGGCAGCCAATCCGGCCACGGCCATCTGCCCCAGGGCAATGCCCCACCAGCCAGCACCCACCGTCAGCCAAAAGCTGATAAACAACGGATACCCCACGTACCGCAAATTATGGTCGCGCTCGAAGTGCCATTCTTGAGCAATGCGCGTGCCGTAGGCCAAGTACCGACCACTGTCGTTGACGTAGCGCGGGCCGTGATGCTGCCAAAGCAATGAAAGCTGCACCAACACCCACAGCCCCACCAGCAACCAGCTGTGCCACCGGCGCAGCCAAGAGGGCCCCGGTGCTACTTCGTGGGCAACTGAAGGCGCCCCAATAGCTGACGTAAGTGGTGGAGTAACGAGCATAAGCAAGGCAAAGGTACTGGCAAAAAACGCACCCCAACCGGCGGCGGCCCGTAAGTTGTATACTCGTGCTTAACTTACTTTATGCCGCTTACTCGTTTGCTCCGTCGTTTGCTGCCTCTGGCTTTCTTGCTAGGCCTAGGGTGGTTTCTGTGGACGAAAGTCCGCCCCACGCTGCTGGAAAACCCGCTGAACCCCGAGCCTCGTATCACGGTGACGCATAATACGGTGCTGGAAAAGGTAGAAGACCTCGGCCGGCTGGAGCTAGTGCAATATCAATTCAAGGACGTAGTAGAATACAAGAAGAGCACATACCGCTTTCTGCCCGATGCCAAAGTGGCCCTCATTGTGGCTGGTCACGCCGTGGGCTGCCTCGATTTGCGCAAGGTGCGCGCCCAAGACGTGGTGCTGGAAGGTGACTCCATTGTACGGGTGGCGCTACCCGCTCCGGAACTTTGCACCTGGCAGGTTGACCACGACAAAAGCCGAGTGTATAGTGTAGAAAACGGCTTTTTCCAGGATGCTGAGCTGGTAGATGCTGGGTATAAGTACGCCGAAGCCAACGTGCGCACCGCCGCCTTGCAGTCAGGTATCTTAGCGCAAACTCAGCAAAACGCTGAGAAAATTTTACGTCCTATGCTAGAAACCCTCACGGGTCGGCGCGTGGTGCTAGTGCAGCAAATGCAGAACCCCCAACGCCCGGCGCGGCGCTAACTTATTAACCAACAATATGAAAGTTGTTGAATACGAGCGCAGCCTGCAGTGGGTAGGCCACCTGCATTGCCCCACCTGCCAGCACGATAACCTAAGCTGGCGATCCAGCAGCATGAGCGAAGCTTTTCCGCACTTCTACTGCTCTCACTGCTCCAATGTGTACCTAGAACGCCAAGTTCAGGAGTTGGTGTATTATGAAGCCACTCCGGCGCTGCTTGCCCAAATTGGCGCTACCCTGCCACCCTGCATATGCGGCGGTCATTTCACACCCACTGCTAGCCCTAAATGCACCGTGTGCCATCACGAGGTTCCTTTGGTACTCGACCCCGTTCAGCACTTGCAAGACCCTAACATGGTAGTACTCGATGGCGCCTGCGTGCTTTACGACCAAGGTGAGCCGTATCAGGTACGCATTATTTCGTAACGCAGCGTGGCTTAGTCCTCGTCTTCCTCCGGCACTTTGCCCATATCATCGAGGGCCATTTTGATGAGATCCTGCTCGTAACCTTTGTTCATCAGGAACACCTGAATTTTCTGGCGGCGGACCCGAGGGTTCTTTTCTTTCTCTAAGCGGTCTTTTTTTTCCAGCACGTCTACCAGGTTTTGGTAGTACTCGTCGCCGTCAATTTCCTTGAGGCCTGCCTTGATGCAGTACTCTGATATACCTTTTTGCTTTAGCTCCTGCACAATGCGGCGGCGGCCCCATTTTTTATGCCGGTAATGTCCCCTCACGAAGCTTTTGGCGTACCGCTCCTCATCTAGCAGCTTCTCACGGCTCAAGCGAATAATGATTTCGCCAGCCTCATCCTCGTCTAGGCCATACTCCCGCAACTTAGCCTCTACCTCTTTTTGGTTACGCTCTTGGTACGCGCAAAACGCAGCAATTTTCTGGAGCGCTTCAGTGGGGGTATAAAACTTCTTCTTGGCGGGTTGCATCATAGGGGAAACCTAAAAATAGGGGCTTGTGACTAGGCCACATAACACGACGTTGCCCACCTCTAAATCGTTCGGTGGTGTGCAACTCTTGGGTGGCTAACACGCCATGCGTATCAGTAGCATTTACAAGTCGCAATGACCAGCATACCGTTTCTATTTGCGCGGTCATTTCGTCATTCATATTCATGAATGCAGAAAAGGTTTAAACAAAATTTTATCATTTTATCTAATTATCAACGACTTACAAAATACCAAGTAATACGTAATTCTGCAGTACTAATACGTAAAAATTGCTCTATACTGGTCAGATAAGTACTCACGGGACGTAAGAAGCAAAGGAATTTTCACCCTTATTATTCATACTTCCTTATGTCAAAACTTCACGATTCGGGCGTGACCGATCAAGGGCCTACTGCCCTAGTACAGCCCATCCAACGTCGGTCCTTCCTAAAGTACACTGGAGCTAGCATGGCCATTTCAGGTCTTCTATTAGCTGGCTGCGATGATGACGACGACCCCAATAACTCAGGCAATTTACTAGATGTAGGGAGTGGCGACAACGGCGTGCTAAACTATGCTTACGCGCTGGAGCAGTTAGAAGCCGCTTTCTATGCGCAAGTGAAAACGGGCACGTATTACTCTAACCTAGGTGCCGCCACTTCCGAGAAGCAAATCCTCGATGATTTGGCTTTGCACGAGAAGGCGCACGCTGAGTTCTTTAAAACTGCTCTGTCTACCAATGCTATTAAAGCACTGGAACCCGATTTCTCGAGCATCAACTTCAACGACCGCACGAGCGTGCTTACTGCAGCTCAGACGTTTGAAGACTTGGGCGTAGCGGCCTATAACGGCGCTGGACGGTACATTCAGACGGCAGCTTACTTAGTTATTGCTGGCAAAATCGTGTCAGTGGAAGCGCGTCACGCTGCTCTGATTCGAGACCTGCTTAGCTACAACCGCTTCGTCGATAACGATGTGGTAGACCTGTTTACGCCTACTGGCAATGCCTCCACTCCTGGCGTGGGCAACGGCACTGGCCTAGAGCGCTCTATGAAACCCAATGATGTATTGGCCAAGGCTAATGGCTTCTTGAAAGAAGGATCTAAACTCAGCGCTAACAACCTGAAGTAACCTTCCTAAGCCTCTCATTTCACTATTCATCTTCGCCTTTCGTCATGGACCTCTTCAAAATAATTTCAGATATCGAAAAAGTAGACCCGGAAATTTACGAGCGCCTCGATTCGCGCCGCCGGGTGTTTAAACATTTTGGGCTGGCAGGCAAAGCCGTAACGGGCGCTATGCTGCCGGGCCTGGTAAGCGGGTTGTTCCAGCGTGCATACGGCCAGACCAATTCCCTACCAGCCGATATTGTAGCCGTTCTGAACCTCGCGCTCAGCCTGGAGTACCTCGAGTTTTACTTCTATGATTCAGGCCTCGCCGCTCCTAACCTCATTCCCAGCGCCGACCGTCCTGCATTTGAGAAAATTCGCAATGATGAGTCGGGTCACATTAAAGTGCTGCGTGGTGCCTTGGGCTCTGCTGCTATTCCCGATCCTACTCGTAACGCATTTGACTATAGCGGTGGCCGCGGCACTGGTGTAGGCCCCTTCGCTACTGCCCTCGTTAACAACTACGCGTTGTTCTTAGGCTCTTCGCAGGCATTCGTTGATACGGGTGTTCGGGCATACAAAGGTGGTGCCCCTACCCTCATGCCAAATAAGGATATTCTGGAAGCTGCCCTCAATATTCACTCAGTAGAAGCACGTCATTCCTCACACGTACGCACCGTGCGCCGGGGCTTAGCCGCATCACAAAGCGGACAGGGGGCTACTGGCGTTGCTGGAGACTTAAGCAACCTGAATGCTCGGCCAAAAAGCTGGATTTCAGGGACGGATAACGGTGGCCCTTCGCCAAGTACGAATCCTTCTACTGCTCCCGTTTATGGGGCCGGCAATCCTGCTACGGGTGCTCCTACAGCTATCTTCTTCCCTGCTGAAAACAACATATCGCAGGCCGGAGTAGACATTTCCACTATCGCCGGCTTGAATGCCACGGCCGCTTCGGAAGCATTTGATGAGCCGCTAGACCCAGCTACAGTGAAGTCAATCGCCCGGAACTTTGTTAACGCGGCTGTAGCACCCAATCTGTTCGTGTAAACAGCTTAAAACAAACTTAGCTTCAAAAGGACAGCCCGTAGGCTGTCCTTTTTTGTTTACCGCAGACGCAGACAACCTTACAGGCCTAGATTATATCTATCTTGACCAGACTGTGGCTTCTATCCTTATGCGTTCTGTTTTATTTCTGACTTGCTTTTTCTTCTTCGCCCTTGTAGCGCAGGCCGGCATTGTACGGGGCTTAGTTTCTGACCCCAAGGGTCAGGCTTTGGCTTTTGCTAATGTGGCGGTGCGGGGCACGACTACCAGCACTGCCACCAACGAGCAGGGGAATTACCAGCTGCGTTTGGCGCCGGGCAACTACGAGTTGGTATTTCAGTACGTGGGGTACAAGCCCCAGCAAATTGCGGTTAGCGTGGCAGGAGGTGATACTGTCAAGGTGCTGAATGTTACGCTGGTGCCGGAAAGCTACCAGTTGCGGGAAGTAGTGGTGCGCTCTACTGACAAAGACCCGGCCTATACCATTGTGCAGCAGGCCATTCAGTGGCGCAATTACCACCAGCGTGAAGTGGCCGCATTTAAAGCCCGAACTTACATCAAGACGCTAGCACGCTTTACCGACGTACCGGGCAAGATTATGGGTTTGGTGAAAGTAGGCCCCGACTTCAAGCCCGGCATCTTCTACCTGTCAGAAACGGTATCTGAAATGAGTTTCCGACAGCCCAACGTGGTGCAGGAGCGCATGATTTCCTCCCGCGTAAGCGGTGATACCAAGGGTATCAGCTTCAACCGTGCCAGCGCCGGGCGCGGCCTCAATTTTTACCAGAACGTGCTGAAAAGTGGCTTTTCGGAGCGAGGCTTTGTATCCCCGATTGCCGCGAATGGGCCACTTTTTTACCGCTACGAGCTAGAGGGCAGCACCCAACAGGGTAGCCTGCTCATCCACAAAATCAAAGTAACTCCGCGCCGCCGCTCCGACCCAGTTTTCTCGGGCCACATCTATATTGTAGATGGCACTTGGCGCCTGCATTCCGTGTCCCTGGACCTGACCAAGGACGCTCAGCTTGACTACGTCGACAACCTGCACATCGAGCAGATCTTTGCCCCTGCTCCTGGGCCTTCCGATGTGTGGGTTATGCAGTCGCAGAAGGTAACGGTTGGCTTTACGGCTCTTGGGTTCAAAGGCAATGGCTACATCACGGCTATTCTGTCGAATTACAAGGTAACGCCTACCTACCCCAACCGCCCCGCCCCTACCGTTGCAGCCCCTGCCCCCACCACCAAGGACCCCGCCGATGCTCCCGTTACCCGCGAAACCGTGGCCGATGTGAAAAAGCAGAAGCCCAAGCTCCAGGGGCTTAGCGCCGCAGTACGCCGCCAGTCGAAGCAAGCAGCCCGCGATACCAGTGGCCTAGGCCTGGGTAAGCTGAAGCGCGGCGAGGTGATGCTAGTAGAGAAAGGCGTGAATGAGCGTGATACAAGCTACTGGTCGTCGGTGCGGCCTATTCCACTCACGGCCGAGGAAGAAAAGGACTACCAAGTAAAGGATAGCACGGAGGTAATCCGGAAGTCGCGGCCATACCAAGATTCGTTGGACCGTAAGCGCAATGAACTGGAAGTAGGCAAGCTCCTGCTTACAGGTTATGTCTATAACCAAACCTACTATAAGCGGCAGTGGTACGTTGCGCCAGTGTTCAACATCTTGAACTACAACACGGTGGAGGGCGTGGTAATTAACCCTCAGGCGACCTTCACCCAACGCACCGACGACCGCCGGGTGTGGTCCGTAACGCCTTCCTTACGCTACGGAGTTAGCAATAAACTTTTGAGCCCCAGCCTTTCGGCCTACTGGCAGTTTGATGCCGTAAAGTTGTCTCGGGTGAGTGTACGAGTGGGCCGCACCATCGAAAACTTCGACCCCAGTAGTCAGCTCACGCCCTTTATTAACTCGTACTACACGCTGCTCAAAAACCGTAACTATGCCAAGCTTTACCGCCGCGATGGGCTGGAGCTGGGCTACCAATGGGAGCCGGTAAACGGCCTCACGGTACAAGCTACGGCCAGCTATTTCGATAGGCGGGAGCTATATAACACCACCAACAAGCTGTTCGTCGACAAACCAGAGATAGGGTTCACACCCAACGCTCCCGTTAATGCAGAGCGCCCTACGGGCTTCGGTCGCAGTCAGGCCCTCACTACGGAACTGAGCGCTTCCTTCCGGCCAGGTCAGCGCTTCATCACTCGTCCTGATGGCAAGTTTAACCTGGGCTCCAAATACCCAACGTTCTTGTTCCGGTGGCGCCAGGGTGTGGGCAGCATGCTGGGGTCTGATGTACGGTATACCTTGCTGGAGGCAGGTCTCCGTCACTCTCTAAGCCTAGGCCTGTTGGGTACCAGCAACTACCGCGTTGCCGCTGGTTTCTTCCCCAGTTCGCCCCGCCTCGATTTCATGGATTTCCGGCACTTCAGCGGCAACCGCACTTATCTGGCCAGCGACTTCAGTCAGTTTCAACTTCTCGATTATTACCGCTTCAGCACCCAAGACCGTTTCCTGGAGGCCCACTACAATCACCATTTCAATGGCTTCCTGCTCAATAAGATTCCGCTGCTGCGCCGCCTGAAGTGGCAGGAGGTAGCTTCCGTAAATTACCTCACTACGCCCGCCGCCAATCACTACGTAGAGCTGGGCGTAGGCGTAGAACACGTATTCAAAATCCTGCGCGTCGACTTCTACACTGGCCTACAGTCGGGCGAGCGAGTAGGTACTGGCCTACGCGTAGGGCTGGGGTTCTAGAGCAACGGCTCCGCATGCAAAAGGCCGCCATCCTCTAGTAGGATGGCGGCCTTTTGCATGCGGAGCTAGGTGTGCGTATTACTTTACTTCTTCAAAATCTACGTAGTCGCCCCCCTTAAACTCTTTGGGCTGAGGCTTCTGGCGGGGTGGCACATAATCGACGTGTACCTCACCGGTTGAGCCGTTGCTGCGGGGTTGCGCTGGCTCGAAAGGAGCACCGAAGGGGTTGCCACCCGCAGCCTGCCCGTAGCGTCGGGCCTGCTTCTTAATAAAGTTGCCAACTACCATTCGCAACACTACGGGCAACACGAAGCGGGCGATGAAAAAGATGATGAGAAGAGTGAGCAGGAATGTAGCCATTAACGGGTAGCCTCGGGGAGAGCAGGGGAAATGGGTTGAAAGTAAAAGTCGGCCGTGACGGCGCTGGTTAGCTGCGCCTCAGAGCAGGGTACCAATTCAGAACGCTCAGAAAGTATAAATGGTTTGTACCCCAGCTCCGCCAGCAAGTTTACCACTCCCAGGCGGTTCTCTAGGCCATTTAGCTCGGTTTGAATCAGGGGCTGGAAGCGCCGTAAGGTAGCCTGCATGTGCCGGAATACCTCGTACTCGAAGCCTTCCACATCACACTTCACAAAATCGAGCCGCTCTAAGTGGCCGAACAGCTCATCAGGTACCCGCATCGGCACGTCGTAGGTGCGGGCATAGTGCTCCTGTGTGTTGCTAGCGGCTACTTTGGTCATACCATGGTGCAGTAGGCCGTCGCGCTCGGGGGTGCCCATTTGCACGGTAGTATTCTCCCCACCAAGTGCGTAGGGCAGCAGCGTCAGATTCTGGAAGTGGCTCAAGCGCACATTGTCTTTCCAGATGGCCTGAAAGTCAGGAATAGGCTCTACGGCCAGCACTTTCCCTTCCGCTCCTACCAGCCGGGACAACGCCACGGAATAGTAACCCAGGTTAGCGCCAATATCCACGCAGGTAAAGCCAGGCTTCACTAGTTTTTCCAGGAAAAACAGCTCCGGATACTTCTGGCGCCCCCAACCCATGCCCACCAACCGCAGATACACGCGGCTCACCAGACGGATATACGACTCGAAACCAAGCGCGCGGACCAACAGCTTACGGAATTGCTTCATCATAACGGCGCAAAGGTAGCACGCCGGGCCGCGTTCGTGCGTACTAGGCTCTGGTCAGCCGTTGAGGTGGTGCCCGCCCGCTTATTTGCGCGTTTTACTCCAGGCCCGCGAAAAGCCCGCCGTGGCCAGGCCACCTAGCAAGTACCAAGCTACCGTCATGGCCTTGGTTTGGGGTGTGCGGTTACTGGGCGCTTCGCCCAAGCCCATGGGCCCCGGCAATACCACGCCGCCTACCCCGGCAGCCAAGCCGAGCGCTGCTCCCCGCACCCACACCCCACGGCCCGTACCTACCAAGCTATAGTACAGGCCATTGCTAACCAGATCGCCGAGCATGGTTAAACCATAGGCCGTGTCCTCGTTGGGTTGGGGGGCTCCAGCTTTTCGAAGCAGCTTGCGTAGGCCACGCTCCCCAAGCACATCCATGCGCGGCGCATCAGCGGGCCGCAGATGCCGTACGGTTTCGTGGAGGATATTGAGTGCTACAGCCCCGGCTAGGCCACTGCCTAATGCCTGCAAAACAGAAGATGATTTTTTCATAAGTATTGTCGGAATATAGATCAGGCCATGCCCACTTCGGTATACGGAGTGTCGTCAGGGGCTTGGCAGGATCTTGCAAAAAAGTGTTGTTTGTGCTTGCGTATTGTTTCTTGGGCTGCCTATCTTTGCTGCCCCCGACGGATACGCCGCCGCGGAATATGCCTCTTTAGCTCAGTTGGTAGAGCAGCTCATTCGTAATGAGCAGGTCGTTGGTTCGAGTCCAATAAGGGGCTCCAATAGAAAAGGCCCCGTGTATACATTATACACGGGGCCTTTTTCTGTTCTAATATTACTGGCCTTTACAGGTCGCTGGCGTAGTCGTCGTCGTAGCTGCGGGTAGCGCCGCGGTACACTGAGTCGCTGCTGCTATTCCACTTTGAGTCGCCACTGTTGCTCTTCCATTTTGAGCTGGAGCCGCTCTCCGAAGAGCCACGGTATGAGCGGTAAGTTTCGCCTTTTGAAGCGCTGCTCTTCGAGCGTAATGCCAGCCAGCTTAGTCCGCTCACCAGCAAGGCGCCACCTACTACTTTTTGGGTAGGCGTGAGCTTGTTTACCTGGTCAACTGCTTTGCTGCTCAGGTCTTTAATTTGCTGGGGCAGCTGGTTTACATCAATATTTTTGAGCCACTGCTGCTGGTCTAGCCATGATTTCTGCTGGCCACCTTGGCCTTGCTGCTCACGCTGGCTTTGCTCTCCTTGCTGGCTGCTGCCTTGCGCAGATGAGGCCGAGGCGCTGTTCTGGCTGCTATTGCTGCTGCCGCTGTTGCGCGACGATGAGTTCTTGTCCGATGAAGCGGATGCGCCGCTAGCAGATGCGTTCTGCGAGCTTTGGCTGGAGGCCGAAGCGCTGCCGCTTGCGCTTTTACCAGAGGCCTGCTGGCGATTGGTTTCCGAATCCATAGCCGAAGCAGAGTTGCCTGGCGCAGGAGTACCAGCGGCACCGGCCGACATAGGAGCACCGGAAATATTTTTATTGGAGGAGTTCGAGTTCTGGTTGGAGCCGTTATTAGGCTGGTTCTGCTTGTTTTCCATGGTAGGGAGGGATTTTCGTGATAGAGAAACACCAAAGGCTGAGCTGAATAGCTTACCTACCCCCTATTCGTGAAAAGGAGTTAAAAAGTTATATAAAGACCAAATAAATACACCAACAAGCTCCAGCGTACCCCCCTACGTCAACATCGCTTACTGGCCTATAACATCCAAAATATGCTTTCCTAGCTTATCGAGCAGCTCTATATAAGTAAATGTTGCCTAGCACAAGTGGCACTTACACATATATCTATTAAGCCAATTCCCCTTATAGCTATAGGCTACTAGTTCTCTAAGTTTTCAGTGCACTGTAAAACAGACTGCTAGTTTAGGCTCTGTTTCCTTTCGGAGTAGGGTGACGCTGGTCGGATGGAGGTAAAGGCATGCCTTGCGCGTAAAGCACGGCATCTCGCTCTCCGGCTTCGCGGGCAGCTACCTCAAATGGTATGTTGTAGTACCCATGCCGAATCCAGCCCAGCAGGTAGCGCCACAAAAAGCCAAAGCGCCCATACTGTTTAAACTGCCGGATGTGTTCCATCTCGTGCGCCACCCAGTGCGGATCGCGCAGAAACTGCTCACGTGAGGCTCCACTCAGATGGATACTATTGCCGAGTACCATGGCCACACTCTTGGCTTTCAATTTAGTGCGGGCTACCCGGGCAAAAGGAGAATTTTCGATGATGCGTGGCAGCTCCATATGGTTCAGCAAAACAGGGCGGAGTATACGCACCTTTTAACCAAGCAGTTGAGTTTTGATGCTTGATTTTTTCACGATATAGTTGGCCTTTAAGAAGAACTTTTACCTATTTGGGGTACTAAAGTTGGTCTTCCCCAATTTTTGGGCCTAGCTTTAAGAATCGGTACAACAAACTGTTCAGCTTGTTATGCCGCTGTAAGTTGCTCTTTCTACCTCTCACTTTTTCGTTTTCCAGGTTTCTCGCCTATCGAAAAAAGCTCAACGCGTCAGGTTAGCCGGTTGCCCCGGTTACCTATTTTGCCACCTCCCGACGGACAATGAAAAACAGCATCCTGTATTGCCTCGCCGCGGCCTCGATGGTCCTCTCCTTTTTCTTCGAAAGAACTCCCGCAACACTTCAGCCTTCATCAGCTGTTTCAGCTACCCAGGAAGCATCCTTCCTCAGCGGTCTGCTCGACACCGATGATCCGCACTCCAACTTGCTGCGTACTTCTTCTGATTCAACGGAATATAGCAAATATGCGCAGCGCCTGGGTATTGAGCCCAGCTTTGATGAGAATAAAGACTTGCTGGCCACTGTGGTATCCTGGTTGGGTACTCCTTACCGCTACGGCAGCAACAGCAAAAGCGGCACCGACTGCTCGGGCTTCGTGACCCGCGTATTTAAAGAGGTATATGGCATTACCCTGCAGCGCAGTTCCCGCTCCATGTTTGAGAAGGTGAAGCACGTGCAAAAAGACGAAATGCAGACCGGCGACTTGGTATTCTTCCGTCGCGGACCCGGCCAACCCATTTACCATGTGGGCATCTACCTGAAAGATGGCAAGTTTGCCCACTCAGCTACCAACGGTGGCGTGATGGTGAGCTCCTTGCACCAGGCCTACTACAGCCGTAATTTCTACGCCGCTGGCCGCGTAGAAAACGACTAGGCTACATAGCCCTTCATACTAGCACTCAGAAGCCTCATTCTCCAGAATGAGGCTTTTTTTGTTGATTTGTGGCCTACGAAACCCGAAAACTATTTCGGCCTGAAACAGTATAGCAAAGCGCTGGTCATCTGCTGATGACCTTCCTATTTACTCCTTCCTACCGCTTACTCATATGGCTAACGAAACCCCCAAAGGCGAAAGCATTGCTTCCTCGCCCCTCTTCAAAAAATTCGTCGGTAAAGCCGAAGAATACATCAAGAAGCCCACGCGCATGAAGCAATTGCTGAATGACGCGTATCAGAAAGCAAGCGAAAAGAATGATGTTGGTTCCCTGGCTCATGAAGCCTGGGAAACGCTCCAGACGCTGTTCCGCCTCATTCGCACTTCTATCTCGGGTGAGTACACTGGCCTACCTACCAGCACGGTAATTGCGGCCGTGGCCGTGACCATTTACTTCTTGAGCCCCATTGACGTTATTCCGGACTTTATTCCGGTGCTAGGCCTGCTAGATGACGTAGCACTGGTGGCTTGGTTTAGCACTACCATCAAGGAAGAGCTAGACAAATTTGCGGAGTGGGAGAAAACTCGCCCCACGGTAGTAGAGGATGACGAGCCAGTAGCTGCGTCGGCCTCAACGGCTGCTACCTCTCACATCACCCCCGTAGAAACTCCAGCCGCCGACCGCCCCACGGCAGTTGATACCGACAAACAAGCGGCCGAAGCTAAGCTGCACGCTGATACGGCGGCCAATACCACTGACAGCAGCCGCGAGCCTAACATGACCACTGAGTCACGCCCCAGCGGCGGTAATCCAGGTGGCAACGTTCGCTAGGCCTATTTAGCCCCCATAAAAAAGCCCGGAACGCACGTTCCGGGCTTTTTTATGGGGGTATTACATCGTCGTGAGCTGTGGCCCTAGGCCGCCTTGGCGTGCGAGGCTACATAGTTTACAAAGTCGCCCACGGTAGCGAGAGGAACCTCATCGGGGATGACAATGTGAAAATTACGCTCCAGCTCCAAAATAATATCTACCACATCAACCGTGTCAAAGCCCAGCTCGTTGCTAAGGCTGCTCCCAATACGCAGGCGTCGGGCTTTGATAGCCTTACGCTTGCTGATAATCCGCAGTACTTGCTGCTCAATGGTTTTGGATGGGGAAGTCGTCGAAATGTTCATAGGGGAAACGACAAAGAACGGGGTACTAAACAGGTAGTGGCGGTGGTTCTGGCACTCCCCCGCCCTTCGGGCGAAGGAGTACCAAAGCCTGCTAATGGGTTGCAAGCTCCACCTGAAAAATTCACTTAGTATTCGGCCAGAACTGGCGGACGTGCAGCTTCAACTTCGGTTTCTGTAGGAGCCTCATCTTTCTTCAAGCGCAGCTTCAGACTCTCGCTCAGCAGGTACATCACCGGCACTACCAACAGGGTAATGGCTGTCGCAAACACTAGGCCGAAGATGATGGTCCAGGCTAGCGGGCCCCAGAACACTACCGATTCACCACCGATGAAGAAGTGTGGGTTACCAGAAGCAAACAGCTCGTAGAAGTCCACGTTCAGGCCAATAGCCAGCGGAATCAGACCCAGCGTGGCGGCCGTAGCCGTCAGGATTACGGGGTTGAGGCGGGTACGGCCAGCCAGCACAATGGCTTCACGCAGTGGCATACCCTGGGCGCGCAGAATGTCGGTGAATTCCACTAGCAGAATACCGTTTTTCACCACAATGCCGGCCAGCGCAATAATACCCACGCCCGTCATTACAATACTGATGTTCATGCCCGTAATGGCTAGGCCCCAGAACACCCCCGCAATAGAGAATAGAACCTCCGAGAGAATGATAACTGGCTTGCTGAACGAGTTGAACTGCGTAACCAGAATCAAGAAGATGAGTGCCAGAGCCCCTAGGCCTGCCATGGGCAGGAAGTCGGTGGTTTCTTTCTGATCTTCCTCGGCACCACCCATTTTGATGGTGTAACCCGCCGGCGTGGGGAACGACTTGAGCGCCGTCCGAATGTTGGCTACCACGTCGGGTCCGGTATAGCCGTTCAGCACGTTGGAGGAAATGGTGATAACGCGCTTGGTGTCTTTGCGCCGGATACCGCCGTAGGTGGAGCCGTAGCTCACCTGGGCAATAGATGAAATAGGCACCTGGCGCACGGCACCAGTAGCGTCGCGGAACGTGAGCGGGGAGTTGATGATGGCATCTACGTCGTTGCGGTAGGGCTTGGCGTAGCGCACCTGCACGGGGTACTCATCATCAGGGGTCTTGAATTTGCTGGCCTCCGAGCCGTAGATAGCAGTACGCACCTCTAGGCCTATCTGACCAGTGCTGATGCCCTCACGGTTAGCCCGAGTCCGGTCGATGTTCACGGCAATTTCGGGGTTGCGGTCTTCCAAGTTAGAGCGCAGAGCTTCCACACCACCAATGTTGAGCGAATCAACGTAGCGAGTTACTTTCTTGCTCAGCTTAGCCAACGTGGGATAATCGTCACCAATCACCTCAATGGCAATGGGCTTCTGCTGGGGCGGACCGCTAGCTTCTTGGTCAACCGAGATTTCGGCGCCAGGGATACCCTTCACCACTTCCCGGATTTTATCCATGTAGGTACCAGTGGCGGGGCCGGTCCGGTCGCTCAGCTCCTTGAAGGCTACGGCAACCTTACCCATGTTCGACATGGCCGTTCCGCTCGACGAAGAGGCGTCGCTGGGGTCGCCAGCGCCAATGGCCACGTTGGTAATCACCGATTCTACGTCGGGGTTCTTACGCCCAATAACACCATAGATCCGGTTTTCCAGCACTTTCGTGATAGAGTCCGTAATTTCTACGCGGGTACCCACCGGCATTTTCAGGTAGGTGTAGATGAACTTGGGGTCGCCTTTAGGGAAGAAGTCCACCTTGGGCCCACGCATGCCAATGGCCACAAATGAGCCAATGAACAGCACAATAACGCCTACCATTACCAAGGCTGGGTGGCTGATAGCCCACCGCACCAAGCTGGCATAACCGTTCTGGAACTTGGGCAGGGCGCGCGTCTGGAACCAGGCAATCATCTTCACCAGCACGAACTTATCGAGCAGGATGAAGCCAGCCAAGGCCAAGCAGATATTGCCAACGAAGTGGCCTAGCAGGCCGCTGGTTTCACCGTCGGGGCCCACCTCGGGGGTAGCCCCCAGGGCCAGCACGTTGAACAGGATACCCAGCACCACCAGCACACCTATGGCAATCTTGAGACCCTTGCTTAGCTTGGGCTTGCTGTGCAGATCTTCTTCGAAGTGCTCTTCGCGCTCCATGAAGCTCACGGCAAACACCGGGTTCATAATAAAGGCCACCACCAGCGACGACATCAGGGTAATGATGAGCGTTACGGGCAGATAGTACATAAAGGAGCCCACAATGCCAGGCCAGAACATTAGCGGCACGAAGGGCGCCACAGTAGTCAGCGTACCAGCCAATACAGGCACGAATACCTCACCGGCGGCAAACTTGGCGGCCTTTTCGGTCGTCAGCTCGGGGTGCTCGTGCAGCAGACGGTGTGTGTTTTCGATTACCACAATGGCGTCGTCCACCACAATACCCAGCGCCAGCAGGAAGGCGAAGAGCACAATCATGTTTAAGGAGAAGTCGAAGCCCGGGATAATCAGGAAGGCCAGGAACATCGAAATCGGCACGGACAGGCCTACGAACATAGCGTTGGTAGTGCCCATGAAGAACAACAGGATGGCCGTTACCAGCAGGAAGCCAATAACGATGGTGTTGATCAGGTCGTGCAGGGTTACGCGGGTGTCGTTGGAACTATCACCGGTGATGGTAACTTTCAGCTCCTTGGGCAGCGTTTTCTCGGCATCACTCACCAACGCCTTGATTTTGTCGGAGGCGTCAATCAGGTTTTCGCCCTGGCGCTTTACCACGTTCAGGGTAATGGCAGGCTTGCCATCGAGGCGAGCGTACGACTCCCGATCCTTGAAGCCATCTTGCACGGTAGCAATGTCGCCGAGGCGTACGGCGGCTCCGTTCAGGTTCTTTACCTGAATATCAGCAATGTCTTCGGCACGCACGTACTGACCAGCCACACGCACGGCTCGCTTCTGCGCCCCTACGTCAACAGAACCACCCGAAATGGTTACGTTTTCCCGAGCAATAGCATTGCTGATGTCGGAAAAGCTCAGGCGGGAGGCGCGCAGCTTGTTTAGGTCTACGTCCACGTTCACCTGCTGATCGAGGGCACCCACAATATCTACCCGAGTAATTTCGGGCAGGGCCTCAATCTTGTCCTGGAAGTCGTCGGCGTACTTCTTCAGCTGTACCGCCGGCAGGTTGCCGCTCAGGTTCACGAACATGATGGGCTGCTCTGAGATGTTGATTTCCTTCACCGTAGGCGGCGAGGGCAAATCATTGGGCAGCTCAGGTGCAGCCTTATCTACGGCATCCTTCACCAGTTGCTTGGCATATTGCACGTCCACGCCCGAGTTAAACTCGATGTCAACAATACAGTAGTCCTGGTTGGAGGTGGAGTTGATTTTCTTTACCCCGTTTACACTCTTCAGCTCCTTTTCGAGCTGGCGCGTCACCAAGTTCTCGATGTCGGCGGGTGAGGTACCGGGGTAGATGGTAGCCACGATGATGCGCGGAATAACGATGTCGGGGAATTTCTCTTTGCCCAGCTTGATGTAGGCAAAAATCCCCGCCACGCACAGCAGCACCGTGATGATGTAAATGCTGGTTTTGTTGTTAATGGACCAACTGGTAGGCCCAAACTCTTTCTCTATATCCTGCATGGCTTTGGGAGTTGACGTTGGGGGCAACGCTGATTACAGCGTTACTACTTGGCCTTCGTTCAGGGTTTGGTAGCCGGCGGAGATTACCTGGTCGCCGGGTTGTAGGCCACTGGTTACTTCTACCTTGCCGTTGTAAGTATTGCCGGTCTGGATAACGCGTTTGGTGGCTACTTTCTTACCACCTTTCTCATTCACTACCAGCACGTAGCTGTTTTGCTCATCTTTCTGCACCAAGTCTACGGGCAGTACGGTAGCGTTCTGGCGGTCGTAGTTCTGGATGCGCACGTTGGCTACCATGTTGGGGCGCAGCTGGCCGGCCTTGCTGCTGTTCAGGCGCAGCTCCGTAGTGAAGGTGCGGCTGGTAGGGTTAATAGTGCTGGACACCACGCGCACCGTGGCGGGCAGTTCCTCGGCACCTAGGTCAGGAATAGTTACCAGGGCTTTGTCGCCGGCTTTAATGCGAGAAGCGTAGGCCTCCGACACATCGGCCAAGATTTTACCGGTGCCGCTGCTGCTGATCAGTCGCACCACGGGGGCGCCAGGGGCTACGGTTTCACCCAACTTAGGCAATACATCGTCTACAGTACCGGCAAAGGGGGCTACTACGCTGTAGAGGGCGCGCTGCTGGTTTAGAGAAGCCAGGTTGCGCTGCAGGGCCTGGTAGTTGTTCTTGGCCTGCAGGTACTGGATTTCCGTTCCGATTTCCTGCTTCCAGAGGCGTTCCTGCTTTTCGTACACCACGCGGGCCAGGTCCATACGGGTCCGCAGCTCGGCAATGCTGGCATCAAGCACAGAAGCATCTACAGTGGCTAAGGTCTGGCCTTTGCGCACCTGGTCGCCGCGCTGCACGCGCAAGCTGGTGAGCGTGCCAGCGGCCCGGGCGGCCACGTTGGCGTTCTGGTCGAAATCAACCCGGCCCTGCAGCTCCAAATAGCTCTTGAAGCTTTCGGGCGCTACTTTAATAACGGAGACGGGCGTAGTCTGGGCAGCTTCACCTTCGGCTTTAGCGCCGGTTTTGGCTTCCAGCTCAGCAATCTTTGCCTGATTGGCGGCTTGTTCTTGTTTCAACTTGGCCAACTCAGCCTTGGGGTCTTTGTCGCCGCAGGCGGTCAGCAGGCCCAGAGTCAGGAGTAAGGCAGAAGCAGCGTATTTCATTTGAGGAGAAGCTAGTAGCTTATAGCAAGGAGTTAGGGAGCTAGTCGTTGATGGCAGTGCGGCTGGGTCAGAAGCTGCTAGCTCCTAGCTTCTGACGCCTAGCTTCTATTTCTGGGCTTGGTTGTACAGCTCTCCTGTTGCTTTGTCGCGGTCTACTTTAGCCACCAGCACATCGTAGAGGGCAGCGTAGTAGTTGGTTTGCGCTTCACGCAGAGAGGTTTCAGCCGTCACCACTTCAATGTTGGAGCCTACACCCTCTTTGAACTTGATGCGCGACACGCGGGCCACTTCATCAGCCAGGTCGAGGTTGGCGCGCTGGTTATCCAGCACATCCAGGGCGTTGATGAGGGTGGTGCGGCTTTGGGCATCCTGGAGGTCAATGCTCTGGCGCAAGGTTTCGAAGCCACGCTCAATGGTCTGCTGCGCAATACGCGCCTGCTGCACCTGATACTTGCGGCGGAAGCCATCAAACACCGGAATCTGCAGACTCAGGCCCACGTTGCCGAAGCCAAACCAGTTCTGGTTAGGGAAGCCATTCGAATTGCGAGAGTCAGGGCCACGGAAGGCAAATAAGTCGCTCCGGGTTTTCGCTGAGCCCGTAAAACCGTAGGCAGCCGTAGCTACGAGGCGCGGGTAAGCGCCAGCCCGGCGGTTAGCCAGGTCTAGGCCAGCCAGAGCCTGCTGGGTCTCCAGCGTTGAAAACTCGATGCGGTTGTTGTAGTTGAATGCCGCGGCCAGCTGCCCGGTGCGGGCACCACTAAGGGCCGTTTGCTGGTCCTGGCGGTTTTGCTCAAGCGTATTGGTTGAAGCAGGCACAGGGGCGTTAGGTACTCCCCCTAGGCCAGTCACGCCAGCCCCGGTTGCCAAGTTAGCCACGCCCAGGCGCTGACGCAGAGCTCCGGCATCAACAACCGCTGCGCTCAGCGAATCGGTTAGCTGTACGGCTTGTTCCTGGGGTAGGCCCATCTGGAATTTGAGCAGGGCTACGCTCAGCTCCGTGAGGCGCTGGGCCTTCTGCTGCTCCACCACCAAGTTGTTGCGCTGCACCTGCAGGCGCTGCACATCCAACTTCTCAGCAAAACCAGCTTTGAACGTCTGGTTGGTTTGGAATAGAATCGTGTCGAGGCGCTGTACGTTGCGGCTCAGCAACTGCAGCCGCTCACGGGCTACCAGCGTGCTGTAGTAGGCTTTGCTTACCTGCTCCACCACATCAATTTCAGCCTGCTGGGTTTGCTTCTGAGCCAGTTGCTCATAGACTTTTGCTGCCTTTAGGCCAATCAGGTAAGAGCCATCAAACAGCAGCTGCGATACGGAAGCGCTGGTGTTGCCCGCGTGGCGCAGTCCGAATGCCAGTGCTTGTGGAGGCACCGGATCAGAGGGTACCGTAACGGGGGCAATGTTCACGGTTTGGCCGGCCTGGGCTGCCGCTACGTCGGCGGCGGTCAGGGGCGTCACGGTTGACCCACCAGCAAAGGCACCAAAGTCTACCAGACTCTTCTGGAGCTTGAAGTTGTCGGCGAGGTTAGCGGCTACGTTTACCTGGGGCAAGCCCGCCGACCGAATTTCTCCTACCCGCGCTTTGGCCGTCTGCTCGCCTAAGCGCGTGGCCAGCAACGACGACTTGTTCTTAATAGCATAATCAACGGCCTGCTGCAGCGACAAGGGCATATTGTCTACTATAGCTGCCTGGTTGTTTAGTGCCGGCTGCGAGGCCGTGGGCGTTTGCGCCAGGGTAGCGCCAGCGGGGGCCAACAGGCCCGGCCCGGCGGCCAGTAGCAAAACGCGGAGGTTCTTTTTCATATGGAAAGCAAACTCTGGTGTCGGAGCGGTTATTCTTCTTCCGTCACGTGACGGTATTCATTAATCAACTTGTGGCCCTTCAGCGTCACCATCCCTAGCAGGAAGTGCTCGTTGCACACCATTTGCACGCGGCTCTGGTTGAACTGGGTGTGGGGGAACAGAGTAGGATCGAAAAGGATATCAATTTGAGCCAGGCGCAGGCGCGAAAGCACCTCAATGTCGAGGTCGGCGCGGTAGAGGCCCTCCGCCACGCCGCGGCGCAGGTTGTCCTGAATCTGGCTCAGGATGTATTTATTCTTGTGCGCGTGGAACAGGTTCCAGGCCTCAGGGTAGTATTTGCGCAGGTCGTGGATGGCATTGGGGTTTACTTCCGCGAACTGGCGTTCCGCCCAGTCCATCATCTGCACCATCTCATCCACCGCGTTCTGGGTTTTGCCGATGATGCCTTCGCACTCCCCTTGTACCCCGTTTAAATGGTTGGCAATAACGGCCGATACAATCTGGTCTTTGTTCTCAAACCATTTATAGAGCGTTTTCTTGGAGATGCCTAAATGCGTGGCAATGTCATCCATCGACACGCTTTTGATGCCGTTGCGGGTAAAGAGCCCCAGGGCAGCTTGCAGGATTCTGTCTTTCACTTCCATCACTTCGAGGACAAAGGTACTATGGAAACTTTAAATGATTCCTAAGTTTCCATTAGTATTTTGCTATCAATTTTTGTGACGGATAGTTCCCCCATTGTCTGACGATTAGTCCGACTGAATACTTTAGCTGGTGATAACTTTTTTCTTGCGAGCTTTCTGCTGTGGGCTGGTTTGCGGCGTTGGCGTACCTTGCCACTCTGTTCTTCAAATTTTGCCTTTATGAAAATCCGTACCGGCTTCGGCTACGACGTTCACCAACTCAAGGAAGGCTTACCGTTCTGGCTGGGCGGCATTCAGGTTCCGCATACCCACGGCGCGCTAGGCCACTCCGATGCCGACGTACTCATTCACGTTATCTGCGACGCTCTGCTGGGCGCGGCTAACCTGCGCGACATCGGCTTCCACTTCCCCGATACCGATCCGCAATACAAAGGCATTGACAGCAAGCGTTTGCTGGCCGAAGTGGTGCGCCTGCTCACGGAGCGCGGCTACAGCATTTCTAACATCGACTCTACCATTTGCCTGGAGGCGCCCAAGGTGAACCCGCACATTCCGGAAATGCAGCGGGTATTGGCCGAGGTAATGGGCATTGAAGAAAACGACATCAGCATCAAGGCCACCACCACCGAAAAGCTCGGTTTTGTGGGGCGCCGGGAAGGCGTGGCGGCTTACGCTTCGGTGCTCATCATGCAACCCTAGGCCACTAACCCTGACTTTCCCATCGGTTTTTCCATTCCGCCCACCATCCATACTCCTTTATGTACAAACCTTCCCTCCTAGCCCTGCTGCTCGCGGCTAGCTGTATGACCTCGGCGGTGGCCCAAGATGCCCCCGAGAAGATCAAAGTCAAGACCAAGCGTAAGAATAAAACGGAAGCTCCGGCCGCTACTTCCGAGGCTACCAAGCAGGCCCCGGTTGACGCTGACTGGGCCCTGAACTACGGCCAGACCATCACCCAGGCCGATCTGCGGCAGCACCTAACTGTGCTAGCATCGGATGCCTACGAGGGCCGCGAAACCGGCGAGAAAGGTCAGAAAATGGCGGCTGAGTACATCAGCCAACAGTTTAAGGCGCTAGGCCTCACCGGCCCCGTACAGGGCTCTGACAACCCTTACCTGCAGCACTTCACCATGGAGCGCAGCACCTGGGCCGACGGCGCTACCCTGAAAGTAGGTGGCCAAACCTTTAAGTGGCTGACCGATTTCTATGGTGCCGGCAACTCGCCCTTCGAGAACGAAACGGCTCTGCAGCCGGTGTTTGCGGGCTACGGCATCGAGCAAGACGGTTACTCCGACTACAGTGGCCTAGGCGACGTGAAAGGCAAGGACCTGATTATTCTGCTGGGTGAGCCCATGAACGACAAGGGCACTGCCACGCTAGGCAAAGACGGCCAACCCAGCAAATGGGGCACCGACTACCGCGCCAAATCTGCACTAGCTTCGCAGAAAGGAGCCCGCTCGGTGTTCTTCGTAGATTTCAGCCCCAATGCGAATTTCGAGAAGCTAGCGGCTCGCATGACGCCTTATATCAGTCGGCCTAGCATCAGCTTCAAGGATGCGCAGCAGGCACCCCGCACGACGGCTTTCTTCGTGTCGCCGGCGGTGGGCTACAAAATGCTGGGCACTACGGCGGCTAACGTAACCAAGTACGCGGCCGCTACTGGCAAAGCCGGTAAGCCCACGGCCAGCGGCTTCAAGCCGGCGAAGGTGATGCTGAAAGCAGCTAAAAAGCGTGAGGACTTCACCACCGAAAACGTGCTTGGCTTCCTGGAAGGCTCTGACCTGAAAAATGAGGTACTGGTGCTGTCGGCTCACTACGACCACATTGGCGTAATCAATGGTGAGGTGCACAACGGCGCCGACGACGATGGTTCGGGTACAGTTTCGGTGATTGAAATGGCCCAGGCCTTCACGAAGGCAAAAGCTGAAGGCCACGGCCCGCGCCGCAGCATTCTATTCCTGACCGTGACGGGTGAGGAGAAAGGTCTGCTGGGCTCAGAATACTACACTGACCACCCCATCTTCCCGCTGGAAAGCACCATTGCCGACTTGAACACCGACATGGTGGGCCGTACCGATAAGGACCACGAAGGCAAGGGCGACTACGTGTACGTGATTGGCTCGGATAAGCTCTCTTCAGAGCTGCACACCATTCTGCAGGGGGCCAACCAGAAGTACACCCAGATGGACCTCGACTTCCGCTACAACGACCCGGAAGACCCGAACCGTTTCTATTACCGCTCCGACCACTACAACTTTGCCAAGCACCGCATTCCGGTGGCGTTCTTCTTCAACGGCGTGCATGCTGACTACCACGGCGCCGGCGACGAAGTAGAGAAGATTGAGTTTCCGAAGATGGAGAAGCGCGCCCGTTTGGTGTTCTTCACTGCCTGGGACCTCGCCAACCGCGACCAGCGCATTGTAGTTGACTCCAACAAGAAGTAAGTAACCCAATAAAAGCCGTCATTCCGGGTCCAGTGAAGCAGGAGCCTGCCAGAACGCCGTTGCACAGACAACTCGTTTGGCTACCTTTTCCCTGGCCTAGAATGACGGCTTTTTGTGTCTTGCCCATTCCTACTGCTCCGTGAACAGATTTTTACTTTCCGCTATCCTTCTTATGGGCTCCGTTTCAGGGGCCTGGGCCCAGAAAGAGGCCACACCCGCCGCTGCTGACCCGGCGGCGCGGTTTGCCGCCGTCGTTACGGCCACCGAGCTGCGCCGCCACCTTACTGAGCTGGCCTCGGATGCTTACCAGGGCCGCGAAACCGGCCAGCCCGGCCAGAAGAAAGCCGCCGAGTACATTGCCCAGCAGTTCACTGGCCTAGGCTTGCGGGGCCCGGTTACCACGAGCAGCAACCCCTATTGGCAGCCGTTTAGCCTGGTAAAGACCACGCCCAACGGCTACGCGTCCATCAGCATCAATGGCCGCTACTTCGACCAGATGCGCGATTTTATTGGGTTTGGCACCTCGCCCTTTACTACGCCCACCCCAGCCGACCCAGTCTTTCTGGGTTTTGGCATTGAGACGGAGCGTTATAATGATTATGCCAATAAGCCCGACATCCGGGGCAAAGACGTACTTGTGCTCCAGGGTGAGCCCACTGACGGGCGGGGCCGTTATTTGCTGTCGGGCTCAAGCCAGGAGAGTTCCTGGGGCTCTGGTTACCGCAAGGCAGCCCTGGCTCGCGACAAAGGCGCCCGCAGCGTGGTGGTCATTACGTTTGCCGGTACCTCGCAGTTTGAAGCCATGGGGGCTGGAGTGGCGGAACAGTTGGCCGAACCGTCCTTCACGCTGGTGGCCCCCGTGCCCCAGCCCCAGGATGAAAGCTCCCTGGCCGAAACCCCACCGGAAGGCATTAGTCTGTATGTAACCTCCTTCGACCTAGGCCTAGCCCTACTTGGTGCCCAGGCCGAAGCCCTGCAAAACTACGTGCTGAGCAGCTACAGCACGGGCAAACCGCCCAAGCCCCTGCAGCCAGTACCGTTCACATTTTCCATCCCACAGAAACAAGAAACCGTCACGTCGGAGAACGTGCTAGGCTTTCTGGAAGGAACCGATAAAAAGGATGAGCTAGTGGTTATATCTGCTCACTACGACCACCTAGGCGTGCAGCACGACACTATTTACAACGGAGCTGACGATGATGGCTCGGGCACTAGCGCCGTGCTGACCTTGGCTCAGGCCTTCGCCAAAGCAAAAGCCGAAGGGCAAGGCCCGCGGCGCAGTATTCTGTTTCTGCTGAACACCGGCGAAGAAAAAGGGCTGTTGGGCTCTCAGTATTACACTACTCACCCAGTGGTGCCACTAGAAATCACCATTGCCGACCTCAACATTGATATGGTAGGTCGTACCGACCAGCGCCACGCCAGCAAGAGCGAGTATGTGTACATCATCGGCTCCGACCGGCTTAGCCCCGAGCTACACGCCCTGAATGAGGCCGCTAACAAGCGCTACACGCACCTCAAGCTCGACTACAAATACAACGAGCCCAACGACCCCGAGCAGCTTTATACCCGCTCCGACCACTATAACTTCGCCCGATACCGCATTCCCGTCATCTTCTACACCAGTGGCCTACACCAAGATTACCACAAGGCCACCGACGACGTAGAGCACATTGAATTTGACAAGCTAGAGCAGCGCGCCCGCCTGGTGTTTTATACCGCCTGGGACCTCGCCAACCGCCCCCAGCGCCCCGCCGTGACGGTGAAGTAGAGGTGCGTTGAGTGGCCTAGGCCACTCGCTTCCCGAAACTAATTGCTAGCGGTAGGTTTTATCTTTGCCCGTACCTGCTGATTTATCTGTGCTGCTATGAACCCGACGACCTCCTCCCCTTCCAAGTCCAGGCAATTTCTGGCCGATGCTGATGCTAAGGCCTTCGACCTGGAGCACCGGCGCAAAATTCGGTTCAACATTGGCAAGTACAACGCGGCCGTGCAGACTGGCCTAGGCTTCTACGAAGACCATGAGCTGGCGCGCGCGCGGGCTTCGTATTTAAAGGCCCAGGTCATCAACAACCTCGATCAGTACCTATTGCAGTGGGAGGAGAACTTTACGGCGCGGGGTGGCAAGGTTATCTGGGCGCAGAACGCGGAGGAGGCCTTATTTGAGATTGGGAAGATTATGCAGCGGCGCAAGGCCCGCACCGTGGTGAAGGCCAAGAGCATGACCACCGAGGAAATTCACCTCAACAAATACCTCGAAAAGAATGGTATTGAGTCGGTGGAGACGGACTTGGGCGAGTTTATTGTGCAGCTGAACGGGGAGCGGCCTTACCACATCGTGACGCCGGCCATGCACCTGAGCAAGCTCGATATTGCCGACATTTTCGTGAAGCACCTCGGCATTGAGTATACTGACGATGCCCAGAAGCTGGTACTCACGGCCCGCCATTTGCTGCGCGACAAATACACGGCGGCGGAAGTGGGCATTACGGGCGGCAACTTTCTCATTGCCGACAGCGGGGCCATTGCCGTGACCGAGAATGAGGGCAATGCTCGCCTTTCTGCGGCCTTCCCCAAAACTCACATTGCCATTGTGGGCATCGAGAAGATGATTCCGCGTTTGCAGGACCTCGATTTATTCTGGCCCCTGCTCAGCACCAGCGGCACTGGCCAGCAGGTTACGGTATACAACACTATCTACACCGGTCCGCGCCAGCCCCTGGAAAAAGACGGCCCCGAGGAAATGTTCGTGGTGCTGCTCGACAACGGCCGCACTAACCTGCTGGCCCAGCCCGACAAGCGCGAGGCCCTGCACTGCATCCGGTGCGGTGCTTGCCTTAACGTGTGCCCAGTGTACAAGAACATTGGTGGCCACACCTATGAGGCCACCTACTCCGGCCCCATTGGCTCTGTGATTACGCCCCACCTGAGCGGCATGGCCGAAAACAAGCATCTGAGCTTTGCCAGCAGTCTGTGCGGGGCCTGTTCATCGGTGTGCCCGGTCAAGATCAACATTCATAACCTGCTGCTCAAAAACCGCCAGCAAAGCGTGCAGGAGGGCCACTCTGATAAGGAAGAGCAGCGCGCCATTACGCTGTGGCTGCACGGCATGAAGCGGCGCTGGGTATGGGATTTGGCACCGGCCTCGGCGAAGAACTGGGTACTGAGTCGCCTGCTGGGCCAAACCGGTTGGAGCAAGCGCCGCGAAGCCGTGCAGATTGCGCCTAAATCGTTCAAGCAGCTCTGGAAGGCCCGCAAGTAGACTTTCTAGGCCAGTAACTCAACCTCCATCTACCCAACAAAGTACAAGGCAGGCGGTGCCTCTGCCGCGGGTTGCTACGGGTACATGCTGGATGTAGGTATTAGTGGGCTGGCCTTCGCGGCCGGCTCGTTTATGGTGGGTATCACCGTGTTATCGGCTATTCGGTCGTTTGTGCTGCCCCGCAACGAATCGGTGCTGCTCAATAGCTGGGTGTTTCAAGGCATTCGTAAAGTCTTTGCAGCCCTAGCTATACTAGGCAGAACCTACGAGCAGCGTGATAAGGTAATGGCCTTGTATGCGCCAGTTGCGCTGGTGGCGTTGCCCATTGTGTGGCTAGGAGTGGTCAGCTTCGGCTATTCCTTCATCTACTGGGCGCTGGGCGAAGGCGACATGGAACGCTGCTACCGCATCAGCAACAGCTCCTTGCTGACGCTAGGCTCGGAAGAGCCCAGCAAGCACGGGCTGGCCAACATTATGTCGTACTCGGAGGCTACGCTAGGCCTGTTGCTGCTCACGCTGCTCATCTCCTACTTGCCAACCATCTACCAAGCTTTCTCGCGACGGGAGCTGACGGTGGCGCGGCTAGAGATGCGGGCCGGCCCCAAGGCCTCCGCCGTTGAGTTGCTACTCTGGCTGTATGAAGCTGACTTGCTGAAGCACGGCCCCCAATGGCAGCACTGGGAAGAGTGGTTTATCGAGATTGAAGAGACGCATACCTCGCTGCCCATCCTGTCTTTTTTCCGCTCGCCGCAGCCCGGCCGCTCCTGGGTAACGGCCGCCGATCTTATTCTGGATGCCGCCGCGCTCATCATCAGCGCGGTAGATACGCCCCGCGACCCTCATATGGTAATGTGCCTCAAAGCGGGCACCGTATCGGTCAATCGGGTTTCGCGCTTCTTTAAAGAATCCGCTAAAACCAAACCCGACGAGTCATTAACGGAGCAGCAATCCGGCAACAATCCGCAGCGCTCTGATTTTCAGGATGCGTATCAGAAAATGCAGGAAGCAGGCATTCCGCTGCAACCCGATGAGCAAGCTGCTTGGCAGAAATATCAGGAGCTTCGCTCTCACTACAAACGCGCCATAGAATTCCTAGCTAAGCTCACCATGGCACCGGAAATCAAGCCGATATAGCTTGCCCCTGACTGGCCTAGGCTGCATAGATAGCTGACAAAAGAATGTCATGCTGAGCTGGCCGAAGCAGCTCTACTACTGGCTACTCCCAAGCATGCCGAGGAAGTAATAAAGCTGCTTCGGTATTTATTGCGCGTCTTCGTCGGGCAGGATTTGTACGTCCTGCACCAGCACCATCTTCTCAATCTCACGGCCGCGGGTGGTATTGGCCAGGCCCCCCAGGGCAGTTTCTTTGTAGCGGGTTTCCATACTCTGGCCCACTTCCCCGAGCGCGGCCACGCACTGGTCAACCGGAATAACCGGGTCGACGCCAGCAATGGCAATCTGAGCAGAACTGAAGGCAATAGCTGCCGCTGAGGCGTTGCGTACCACGCAGGGCACCTCCACTAGGCCGGCCACCGGGTCGCAGACGAGGCCGAGCATGCACTGAATGGTGATGGCCACGGCTGCAAATACTTCTTCTATCGAGCCACCTAGGCAGTACACAATGGCGCCCGAGCCCATAGCTGCCGCCGAACCAGTTTCGGCCTGGCAACCTCCTACAGCGCCGGCCAGGGAAGCGTTCTGCTCAATGATAAGGGCAATACCGGCGGCCACCAGCAAGCCTTCCAGAATCTTACGGTCGTCGAGTTTGTGCAAGTCCTGCAGCGTGACCAGCACACCGGGCAGGATACCCGAGGCGCCGGCCGTGGGCGCGGCCACTACCCGGCCCATGCACGAGTTTACTTCCTTGGCACCCAAAGCGCGCGTCACGAGTTGCTTGAACTCCGGCGACAGTACAGTAACGGGCGAGGCGGCAATTTTCTTGGCCCCGTTGTTCACCATGCCCGAGCGCGAGGTCATGTTTTGGGTGAGGCCGGTATGCACGGCGTCGCGCATCACGTCGTAAGCTCGCTGTAGACCACTCCAGATTTCTTCCTCCGTGCGGCCTTTCTGCTCAATCTCGTAGGCCAGTACCGGCTGGTATAAGGGCTCTTGGGTGGTGGCACAATGGGCCTGCCAGCTGGCAAAATCAGTAAAAAGTAACGACATGGGTGGGGCGGGCGATGGATGGGAGAAACGGGTGGACTTGCCTGTAACAAGGAATGGCAAAGTGGGGTGCAAAAATCAGCATTAAAATGGTATCCTCTCAGGAAATAGAGAACATAGCAAGTTACGGCTGAAAAGCCCGGCTCCATACAATAGCGTTTCACTGGAAGCAGTCCTCCTTATTGCAGGTTACAGCCTGAAGCACGGCGCTCTGCGTCAGGGCTTCGCATCATCAGTTTGCCGCCCACGAAAGTATCCTTCACCACTCATCTAGGCCACCAACTTGAAGGGTTACTTCGTTCGGCGCGCGAGCAGAGCTTGTAGCTAGATATCCACCCTAGAGGCACGCCCTGCCTTGGCGATAAGTTGGGCTCACTTTAGGTTTCGTCAAGTACTAGGGCGCGTAGGCCGTTAGCGCTCCATGCCCTGGTTAAGGCCTAGGGCTGTAGCTGAACCTTATAACGCTGCAGCTTCCTATCGGTGGGCCGTACGGTGAGGTGGTAGAGTCCTGGGGCAGTGTCTGGTACCTTCACTCGCACTTGGTTAAGGCCGGCTTGCAATTCCAGGGCCTGCTGCATTACTACCCGGCCCAGCGCATCAGTCAACATGAGCTGGGCGTTTTGCGCCTGAGAACTCTGATAGTTCAATGTGAACGTGCCGGCACTGGGGTTGGGGTATACGCCTAGCTCAGGCTGAGGAAGCGCCGGTGGAGCGAACGGCGCAGGGCGGCGTACCTGGGCCACGCTGGTCCCACCCAGAGGGAGCACCTCTAGAGCCGACAGCTTAGGCTGATCCAAGCCACCATCAGCGGCCAAAGAACTTAGCTCCAGGTTGAGCACTCCATCCGTGACCTTAACAGCGAAAGACTCAGTGGTAGCTACGTTGGCGCCCACCTTGCTGAAGATGTCGTAGTTGTCGAGAACCTTCTGGCCTTCCAGACTTACATCAAACAGCCGCTCGCCTGTGTTGTGCCAGTAAATTTCGGCGAAATGCAGCACTACCTGGTAAGAACCATTGGACAGAGGCAGTGCGTAGCTCAACTGCCCCGCTGAGCCGTAGCGCTCGGTTTGGTAAAGGGCATCATCTTGCGTGCCGGCAATAGCCATTGTGGTAGAATAGGTGTTACCGGGTGATGGAGAGTAGGCAGTATCGGCGGCGAACAGGCCTAACGACGTGCTCAGTTGCGGGCCGCCGCTGTTAAGCCGATACTCTTGCTGCAGACGCAGCACTTCCAGCGCCGAGAGCTTAGGATAGTCTACCCCTCCATCTTGAGGGAGAGAACTCATATCCAGGGCCAAAATACCGTCGGTAACGGTGGCGGTGAACGACTCGGTAGTGGCGGTGTTAGTGCCCACTTTGCCGAAGATGTCGTAGTTGTCGAGGACCTTCTGCCCCTGCAGGCTCACGTCGAACAGCCGCTGCTTCGGGGCCGACCAGTAGATCTCGGCGAAGTGCAGCACGACCTGATAGGTGCCATTTTCTACCGGTAAGGCGTAGCGCAACTGGCCGGTATTGCTATAGCGCTCGGTTTGGTAAAGGGCGTCGTCGTTAGTGCCCTCAATAGGGACCGTGGTGGCATAGGTGTTACCGGGTGATGGAGAGTAGGCGGTATCGGCGGCGAACAGGCCTAGTGAGGTGCTCAGTTGCGGGCCGCCGCTGTTAAGCCGGTAAGTGCCGGGGCTGCTGTTCTGGTTCAGGCGCACGCTCACCGTGTTACTGCCCATGTTCACAGTTACCAGATCCAGGTTTCCATCGTTGTTCATGTCGCCTAGCACTAGCCCGCGAGGCATGAGGCCTACTGCTACCTCTTGACTGCCGCTAAACACCCCCCGCCCGTTGTTGAGGCGTACACTTACCGAGTTGCTGCTGCTGTTAGGGGTGAGCAGGTCCAGGTCTCCATCACCGTCTACGTCCCCTAGTACAACCTTCTCGGGGTTCAGGCCTACGAGTATTTCCTGCGCACTGCCAAATGTGCCGGTACCGTCGTTGAGCAGCAAGATGGCCTGCCTGCTGCCGGGGTTGGCTAAGAGCAAGTCCAAATCCCCGTCCGCGTCCACGTCGCCCAGCGCCAGACTGCGCGGGTCAAAGCTCGCCGCTGCTTCCTGCGTAGGATTAAACACCCCCCGGCCATTATTGAGGTATACCCGGGCAGAGTTAAATGCCACCACGAAATCAACGTCTCCATCGGCATCTAAGTCGCCGGCAGCAGTACCATACGCCGAGGATAGAACATCAGTAATACCCGAAAACACCCCATTGCCATCATTCAAGTACGCTCGTGCACGAAAAATCGCTTGGCCATCCATGCTGGAAAAGCCCTGAGTTAACAGATCCAGGTCACCATCCCCTTCCACATCACCAAAGGCAATACTAATTCTGTCGCCGCTGCCTAGAAATATCCGTGGCAATATAGAACGGAATGAGCCTGTGCCATCATTACGCAAGATGTCTACCCCGCCCCTACTAAATCTGTCATTATAACTCACTACCAGATCCAGAGAACCGTTGCCATCTAAATCCTGCAGGAATACTTCGTTTAAGACAGTACGGGTGAAAGTAACGGCCTCCTTCCCATCCTTAAACCCACCCGTGCCATCATTAAGGCGCAGACTCACAGTGCTCGTGCCATCTGCAGCTTGGGCGTTAGCCGTCAGCAAGTCTAGGTCACCGTCGCCATCCACGTCGCCCACGGCTACACTACGCGGCCGGAAACCAACCGGCACCTCTGGGCCTCCCCCAAAAGAGCCCGCAGAAGGGGCCGTGGCAGTGGTAAAGCGCAGCACCTGCGGCACGGCCAGGGGAGTGCCGCCGCTGCTGCGCACTTCCCTCGTTACGGTAGCCAGTATTGTTTCGCCCGGCTTAAAAGCGGCAGCAGGAGTAAAGCGCAGCGTATTGCCGCTTACCGTAGTGGTACCAGCTAGCCGCCCGCCCGCCTGGGCGCTGAATACGCGCAGGGCTGAGAGGGTAGCAGAGTCACTGCGCAAAGGCTGGTCAAAACTGACTGCTAGCGGCAACGTGCGTGGTACTGCTAAAGCATTGCGCGCGGGCTGCAGGCTTGTCACTACCAGGGAGGGCGTAACCGTGAAGAGAAACGAGTTGCTGGAGCCGGTTGGGGTGGTCACGACTACGGGGCCGGTAGTTGCTCCGGGAGGAACCTTCACTAGAATCTCATTGCCCGCTGGCGCCAGAACCTGGAAAGCTGGATTCTCTACCCCATTGAAGGTTACCTTAGTAGCTCCCAAAAAGTAAGTGCCGCTGATTACTACGCTCTCACCAACTGCTCCGCTAGCAGGCGACACGCTGGTAATAACGGGTGGGGGTTGAAGTTGATTCAGCCGTACGCTGGCTGTCCTATTACTCGAATTAACTGTGAACAAATCCAGGTCGTTGTCGGCATCAGCATCGCCTAGTACCAAGCCCACTGGGATGGCGCTTACAGCAACCTGCCCACTGCTAGTGAAGGTCCCCTGCCCATCATTTAAGCGTACTCTCACGGAAAAGCTGCGGTCTGTTGTAAGCAGGTCTAGGTCGCCGTCGCCGTCTAAGTCGCCTACGGCCATATCGAAGGCTCCATCTTCCAGTGCTCGGCCGCCCGAGAAGGTGCCGTGCCCATCGTTGAAGGTTATGACTACCATATTATCCGCAGCGCCCGTCAGGAGGTCTAGGTCTCCATCGCCATCCAGGTCTGCGAGGGTCACATTGACAGGGTTACCCTCCCTGACTATCTTCTGACTCTTCGAAAACAGGCCCTGGCCATCATTCTGGTAGATGCTGACCGTATTGTCATACGTATTGGCCACTACCAAATCCAAATCCCCATCACTGTCCAAATCACCCAGAGACAGATCGGCAACCCTGCTTCTATCGGGGTCTTCCAACTCCTGGGTACCACTAAAGCGGCCCTGCCCGTCGTTCAGGCGTATACTCACGGACAAGCTGCCGCTGTTAGATGCCAGAAGGTCCAGATCTCCGTCGCCGTCAATATCGCCTAGCACAATACGCTCCAAGTCGACTCCCAAGGGTACCTGCTGTCCAACCTGGAAGGTGCCATCGCCATTATTCAAGCGAATGCTGGCCGTGCTAACGGGGGAATTATAGCGGTTGCCAGTTACCACATCCAAGTCTTCATCCCCATCCACATCCCCCAGTAGCACATTCGTAGGAGCTGTTCCCACGGGTATTGCGGCTCCGGGGGCGAAGGCCCCTTTTCCGTCGCCCAAGTACACGCTCACGGTAGAACCGCTGGCGGCGCCGTAGTTGGCCGTGAGCAGATCTATATGACCATCTCCCGTAATGTCGCCTACAGCTATATCCTGAGGGCCCGCTCCTACCGCATAGTCTTGAGTACCACTAAACGCACCTAATGCGGGCACTGTAGCCGTGGTAAACTGCCAAACCTGGGGCTTGGCCAGGGACGTACCACCACTGCTCTGCAAAGCGGTAGTGAGAGTGGCCCAGATTTGCTCCCCAGCCCGGAAAGGAGTGGTAGGCGTGAAGGTCAGCGTGGAGCCGTTAGTAGAGAGGGTACCAGAGCGCTGGCCACCTTGCTGAGCACTAAACACGCGTAGCGCCCCCGCTGGCAACTCTGCTGGCAACGCCTGATCAAAGTCTAGCACCAGGGCCGTGGAGCGTGGAACAGCCAATGCGTTGCGCGTCGGCAAGAGCCGAGTGAGGACGGGAGCCTGGGCCTGGGCGGTGCTACTGCACAAGCTCTGGAGTGCAAGAAACAGTACGGGCGTAAGCCCTCTCAAAAGACGTGGCCAAGACGAGTAAAGAGTAGGAGCTAGCATGACAATACGGCTTAATAGATTCAGCTGCGCTTGCTCCCTGCCCAGGCAAGGCAGGCCGGGCATCCCGGCACCTGACCAGCGCAGATGAATCTATCAAAAAGGCCCCTTTAATCATAGTAACTCATTGAACATTAGTATCATATATAAAACATCATACTATCATAAGCACTTCCTTAGCTCTTGTTAGCAGCCGGCTGGTTATACGTTTTCTCTAGCTCAGCTAAGTACTTCATTGTCAGCTGCGAAAACTGGGGCGGATGTGTGGCATCTTTCCGGGCGGCCTTCTGATAGAGTCGGACAAATTCAAACGGGTTATCAATGCGCGCAATCAGCTCTTTGCGGTAGCCGTTTGCCACAATAACCCGGGCCATATAGCAGCCTGGCACGTGCCCGGCGAAGTGCAGTACCCGCTGGTAGTAGGCTACCGGTTTTTTGGCTGGGGTTCCCTGCGTTGCTACGGCCTGAATCACAGAATCGAGCCGCTGAATTACCTGGGGCGCGGGCTGCAGAAACTGCGCTTGCACGCGGTGCGGGTCTCCGGGCACTTGGTGCATGGGCGCTTTGTCAATCAGGTCGGCAATACCTTCGCTGCGCATGCCGCGTAGCGTCCACATCAGGCCCTTGTCTTCTTCCGCCACCGGGCTGAAGCTTTTGGTGGGCATCAGCTGGTGGTACATTTCGTGGGCCTCCACAATGCCGGGCTTTGCCTTGTCGTGGTCAACTACCGCTTTCAGGCTGTAGAAGATACCATCTGCCTGGGAGGTAGCCCCGTCGCCGATGGCCGTGTAGTACATCTTCAGCTCCGGCACGGTTGTCTGCGCCGACTTGGGTAGGTACTCGTAGGCCAGGGTGTACATCAGGGGCACGTACTGGGGGCTCTGGATGGTCGTCTGGATGTACTGCCGGTATTCTGCTTCTCGCTCTTTGTACTCGTAGGCCAGTACATAGGAGGCCACCTTATCACGCAGCTTTACGCGCAGCAAGGAATCGTGCTGGGGCATGTACACGGTTTCCAGAGCTCGGCGGTAGTTCTCCAAGGAGTACACCGACTGCGGATCAGGATGAAACGTGTTGCGGATGTACGTCTTGTTGCCGGGCAGATTGATGAAGGCATCCCAGTCTTTATCCGAAATCGGGTGGTTTTGGCGAAGCTCGTCCGTAAGCTGCCAGAACCGCGTCACGGCGTCGGTGTTGATGGTTTGCGCCCGGGCGCTGGCGCACATCAGCAGGCCTAGCAGCCACAAGCAACTGGCTATTCTACGCCCAACAGCTACTACGGAGGTCTTCATATCTGCTTCGTTAGTTAGTGAGCATGAAGTACCTCAACCCGTATTGCACCCGGAAAGAATTTCGACCAAGCGCCGGCGCTACACCACCAAACCTCATAACCGTCTCCCGTTTCGGGTGGCCTAGCCCAGGAGCCGTAAGCCAGTTTGGGCCATCAACAGAACAGCCCCGCTGCACGAAACAACGGGGCTGCTAGTACTAGTACGCTGACTGGCCTAGGCCACTTTTTCTGGCTCGCTCACCAGCTTAATGGAAGCGGAGTTGATGCACAGGCGGAGACCACTCGGCGGCGGACCGTCGGGGAAAACGTGGCCCTGGTGAGCGTCGCAGGTGTTGCAGAGCACCTCTACGCGGGTCATGCCGTAACTGGTGTCTTTCTTGTACTTGAGGGCGTTTTCCTTCACCGGCTGTGTGAAGCTAGGCCACCCCGTGCCCGACTCAAACTTGGTGCGCGAGTCGTAGAGCGGCGTACCGCAGCATACGCAGGCGTAGAGGCCGGCTTCGTGGGCTTCGCAGTACTCGCCGGTGAAGGCCCGCTCAGTGCCGTGTTCACGCGTAACGTGATACTGCTGGGGCGTGAGCTGGGCGCGCCATTCGGCGTCGGTTTTTTCTACTCGTTTATCGGGGGCCGGGCTGCCGTGGTTGGCCAGCCGGATTACATCATTCCAGGTTTGCATGGGTTGTGAAGCTTGGTTCTTGAGGGCAGATATACTGCAAACGCGACAGGCCGACGGGAAGTTTATCCTAGCTCTGTTTCGAGACTGGCTAAAACTGCTCAAACTCGTCTCGCACCGACCACTTGCGCCACTGCTGCCGGGCAAATGGTAAGAACGCCGCCGGCGCTTTCCGAAACTCCTTTTCCGTTTCGTAGCGTCCAGCCAGCAGTTCGTACCCATCAGGAGCGTCCAGCTGCTGTTTGCTGATGGTATCGAGGCAGCACGGGTTAGTGGGGGCCCGCTGGCTTACCGGCACCGAGTCGTAGGCCACTACCATTTGACCGCGCAGAGCATATTTAGCCGCACCCTCGTGCATGATGAGCTTCAGGTCCGATGGGCTTACGTCGCTGCGGCAGGTGAGCTTGTAAATAAGCGTCGTTTCCGACTGCCCGTTGTCGTCGAGGTCAGTAACGGAGGTAGAGCCGGGAAGAGGGCCTAGCCACAAATCAAACGGACAGTTATGCACCGCATCTTGCAGGCGCCATAGTTCCTGCCAACTGCCGGCACGCTGCACATATTGGCGGGCAAACAGCTCCACGTACGCTTCTTCGTCGGTATACTTAGTCGTTTTCTCCGCGGAAGGCCCCTTGCGAAACACCACCAGTAGGTTCTGCCCATTAGCATCGGTCCAGCGCCAGGCTTCCAGCAGCTTGCCTGGTAAGCGCAAGGCCGCGGGCACCTGCGCCAGTGGCACCGGCTGCCGGCTGATGCTGTCTGCTGAGGTAGCGGCCGGAATGTTGGAAGTAGAGGCTTTAGCTGGTAAGGCTTTCTTTTCCTTCTCTCCAGTTTTCTGCTCCGAGCAACTTACTCCGAGCAAGGTTAGTAAGCTTAGTGCGTATAGTCGCTTCATACAACGCATCTCCTGGCTAGCGGATATCAGCCGCCAAGCTACTTGTTATTCGCTGAACGATGAAAATCCTCTCCGCCGACCAAACTCGCCAAGCTGACCAAGCCACCATCCAAGCCGAAGGCATCCGCTCCGATGAGCTAATGGAGCGGGCTGCTACCGCCCTCAGCACTTGGCTTATGGAACGCGTGGAGCCCGAGGAGCCCGGTGAAATCCATGTTTTCTGCGGCCCCGGCAACAACGGCGGCGACGGACTGGCAGCGGCACGCCACCTACACGGGGCTGGTTACGCCGTGCGCGTGTGGCTGCTGCCCGCAACCAAGTACTCCTCTGATTTCACCACTAACCGCCAGCGCTTACCCGCGGAGCTGCCCTGCGCCGAGCTGAACCCTCAGAAGCTGCCGCGCCTGCCCCCGCACAGCATTGTGGTGGATGCGCTATTCGGGACTGGCCTAGGCCGCCCATTAGCCGACGAGGCAGCGGCGGTGGTAAAGCACCTGAATAAGGCACACGTTCGTATGGTGTCGGTTGATGTGCCGTCTGGACTCTTTACTGATGCTCCTCAGCCCGCCAACAGCGTGGTAGTCCAAGCTCGCCATACTATCAGCTTCGAGTTGCCTAAGCTGGCCTTCCTACTGCCGCAGAACGCGCCTTTTGTAGGCCAGTGGCATGTGCTGCCAATTGGATTGAATAGTGAGTTTATCCACAACGCTCCTGTGGATAACTATTTTGTAGACGCCGTTTTCCTGGCCGGCCGACTTCCGCAACGGGCTCAATTCAGCCACAAAGGCACCTTTGGGCATGCCTTGTTGCTGGCGGGCAGCCGCGGTAAAATAGGGGCGGCCGTGCTAGCTTCCCGGGCTTGCCTGCACGGGGGCGTGGGGCTGCTCACGGTACGCGTGCCGGCCATCGGTTACGACATTCTACAGACCTCGGCGCCGGAAGCTATGGCCCTTACCGATCCGGCTACCGACTTTGTAACGGAGCTACCCGACCTGAAACCTTACGCCGCCATTGGTATTGGGCCAGGCCTAGGCCAGGAAGCTGCTACGCGCGACGTGCTGGAGCAGCTACTTAAAGCGGCTACGGTGCCCTTGGTTATTGATGCCGACGCCCTAAATATTTTGGGGGCTAACCGGGAGCTGCTAGACCTACTGCCACCTGATACCTTGCTTACGCCTCATCCCAAAGAGTTCGAGCGCCTCACTGAGCCCGCCCGCGACGACTATCACCGCCTAGAACTGCTGCGGGATTTTGCCCGGCAGCGTCGCTGCTACTGCGTGCTTAAGGGTGCCTACACGGCTCTGGCTACTCCCGATGGCGTGCTTTACTTCAATAGCACCGGCAACCCTGGTATGGCCACAGGCGGCAGCGGCGACGTGCTGACGGGCCTACTGCTGGCACTACGTGCCGACCAGCGCCTTTCCCCGCTCGATGCGACGTTGCTAGGCCTCTACGCGCACGGCCGTGCCGGCGACCTAGCTGCTGAAGAAACTGGGCAAGCAGGCCTGACGGCCGGCGATATTGCCCGGTTTATTGGCCCTGCCCTGCACAAGCTCACCACACTACCGGCACGGCTCTAACAACAATACCTCAACAGAAGCAGTTTACTACTCCGCTCTCTAGTGGCTACAACAAGAATTTACTAGCCAGCCAAACTACCAAGAACTGCACCACCATTACTCCATCGGCCAGCAGGGCAAAGTAGTAATCTGAGCGCGACTCGTCGGCGAACCAGATGACGCCAGCCGCTAGTAGTAGCGGCAGCAGAAATACGGTTTGGTGGTGTACGGGCATTCCGATAGGTACCAGCACTGCGGCCCCCACCAGCGCAGCTAAAGCAACTAGTTTAGTGGCTTTTACCCCAAAAACCCCCGGAAAAGTGCGGGTCCCAATTAGGAGGTCTTTGCTGTAGTCGCGGATATCAAAAACAAAGGCCAGTGCCAGTATGAACAGAAAGCGGCGGGCAAACAATACCCCCACCACCGGATCTAGCAGTGACCGGTGCAGGTAAAGCGCCGGAATCCAGACGGTGACGGCGGCCCACACATAGGCAATCAGAAACACCTTTAGCAGCGGAAAATCACGCAGGGCCCACCACCGCCCCTTCACTTTCGCAATGGGCAGGGAATAGAGCAGCGAGATGACGGCCAAATGCCCAATAAACCCAATCAGGTGCTGCCAGCCGTCCCACAAAAACAAGGCCCCCGCCACGGCCAGCGCTACCATAGCCAGGAAAAACAATCCGCGCCGGTGGGCCCGCATCCAGCTTTTGCGCCCCGAGAGAGCCACCGGCTGGCTATGCTTGTAAGGAAGCACGCTGTCGAGGTTGTAGAGGAACAGCGTGGCCGTGAAAATCATGATGCCCAGCCGCCATGGAATGTGCACCTGCCAGAACAGAAACGTGGCCCATGTGAGGCCTAGCGCCGCCAAGGCCAGCCAAGTGCTACTATAGAGCACCGCATCAAGCCCACCCTTCAGCCACGAAGGGCTGAGCGCAGGCGTTGGGGCGGAACCTGATGAACGAGCAAAGGGCATGATCTTACTACGTGGCTACTACCGAGGCGTAGTGTGCCAGCGCGAAGATAGAAGCCCCCAGTACTTATTTGCCGGTTTCGTCGTGCGCCGCATCTACCGGCTTCGACTCTGGTGACCCGTGCTGGCGCAGAAAAATGGAGAGGCCTACAAGGGAAATAATGGATATAAATTCGCTCTGCCAGTTCTGCAACGACTCAAACCAGAACCGTGAGGTTTGCATGTACTCAAGCATAGTTACTGTGGGCTTGCCCTCGTGTTGCTGCTCAATGCTATACACCTCAGCTCCGCCCTTAGCATGCAGCCAAAATGACCCAAAAAACAACAGAAAGAACATTAAGCTCAGGGAGCGACGGTACAATGCCAGTTGCCAGCCACCGTGTTTCACCGGGCTGGGGGCATCTTGCTTGGTAGGGTCGGGCTCTTTGTCTACTTCTTCCTCCTCGTACAGTTTTTTGGACTCCGAAGAGCCACGCTGTCGCAGCCAGATGGTCAGCACCACGTACAGGCCCATTTGCAAAAACTCGCTTTCCCAGTTCTCAAAAGTGGCTTCCAGAAAATGCCCCGACCCCAAGTACTGGCCTAGGGTAAGCGGTAGCAGTCCCATTTCCTCCAAGTCACTGTTATTATCCAGCCACCCGGTGAAAATCTGACCAGCTAATGTTCCAATCACCAGCACACTACCAACCAGCAACAGGCTGTTTTCATACAGCCAGCGCAACAAGGGTGAGGAATAGGGTTTTTTCGGCATAGTGGCCTAAATACGATGGCGCTACTACAAAGGCTGCTACACTTGAGCTTTTGGCCCACTGGGTACTTAACAAAACAGCCTCCCGGAGTCCACGAAAGACTCTGGGAGGCTGCCTGTTATCTAGCAACGAATACGTCGCTAGGCCACTTAGCTGATAATTTCCTGTTGCACGCTTGCCGCGCTCTGCTCGTTACCGTTAGGGAAAGTTTCGTTGTAGAGCTTGATGCTGTCCTCGATGATGCGGTAGGCATCTTCACGGCCCATGAAGCGCTCTACGCTCACGTGCTTGTGTTCCAGCGCTTTGTAATCTTCAAAGAAGCGCTGCATTTCCAGCAGCGTGTGGGGCGGCAGGTCTGCAATATCGTTGTAGTGGTTTACCGACACATCGTTGGCAGCCACGGCAATGATCTTGTCGTCCTCCTCATCCTGGTCAATCATTTGCATCACGCCAATTACCTTGGCTTCTACCAAGCACATGGGCACGATATCAACCGAGCAAAGCACCAGAATATCCAGGGGGTCTTTGTCGTCGCAATACGTCTTCGGGATAAAGCCATAGGCGGCGGGATAATGCACTGCCGAGAACAGTACGCGGTCCAGCTTCAGCAGGCCGCTGTCTTTGTCCAGCTCATATTTACCCTTAGAGCCTTTAGGAATTTCGATAATGCCGTTGACAACAGCAGGAGCGTTTTCGCCACGCTCAACGTCGTGCCAGGGGTTAAAATGAGCCATGTGTGAGAGAAGTAGGCGCGGCCGTGCGCCGCGTAGGAAGAATAGGTTGTAAAAGAAGTGTGCATGCGCCGCTCGGGCGCTTGATGGTAGGAGTTGGCAAGAGGCCTACGTAGTTTTCCAAATTACGTTGCCTGCGTTACTTCTGCGACAAAACTTCTAGCAGCGGCTGCCCCGTGCACCCATCGGGCTCTTGGATGTGCAGCCAGCGTGCCAAGGTAGCTGCAATATCGGTGATTTTAGCCGGAGCTGATGACTCGCCGTGCTTTACGTGCCAGCCCCAGAACACAACCGGAATATGCGTGTCGTAATTGCCCGATGAGCCGTGGGTTGTGCCTTTGTTAACTGGGTATTGATACGACTCAAGCCAGCCGGGCTCCAGCACCACCATTACGTCGCCGGAGCGCTTGGGGAAGTAGCCGTTTTCCAGGTACATCAGCATACCACTTTCCCAGTGTGATTTCTGCAGGTCTTCAGCCGTAATAGCGCGCGTAACGCCAGCAAAGCCCGTCATAAGCTTGGCCACTTCGCGCTGCATCTGGTAGAGATCTAGCTTTTTCTCCTCAATCAGCGGACGATTCAGGTATACCTGCTGATTTTCGTAGCTAAGCACCCACTTGCCAGCGCCATGCAGTTGCACCAGCTTACGCTGCAGAGAGTCGCGCATTAGGCCCGGCCCAACTGAGCCCGCTGGAATGCGCTTGTCGCGGAGAAAATCAGGTGAGTGCGCCGCGCCATGGTCGGCACTTAAAAACACCAGCACCTGCTTCTTGCCCACTTTCTTATCCAAGTACTGAAACAGCCGCTCCAGCTCCTGGTCGAGGCGCAGGTAGGTGTCTTCCGTCTCAATGGCATTGGGCCCAAACTGGTGGCCTACGTAGTCGGTGCTGGAAAAGCTCAGGGCTAGAAAGTCGGTCTGCCCGCGCTGGCCTAGCTGTTCTGCCCGAAGCGCCTCCAGGGCAAAGTCCAGCGTGAGGGTATTCCCAAATGGCGTCGAGCGGATCAGATCAAGGTTGCGCGGCGTAGCTACCGGAGGCTTCTCCCCTTCCGTCTGTATGTTCTGCTTAACGGGTGTAATGGGAGCGGCGCTCAGGGTTGGTAAGTCGTGCGGAAAAACGGGCTTGGCCTCACCCTTAAACACTCCTTCCCAAGCCACGTCATCCGCGGAGCTTTCGGTGTACTGCCCAATGGGTAGTAGCGTTTCCCAGGGCTTGCTCAGGTATTGCGCTGCCAGCTGCCGCTGGTTGAACTTCTGCACCCACTCCGGTAGCGTGGTCTGGTAGAATGTGCTGGAGATGAAAGCCCCATTCGAGCCATCGTACCAGTAGGCGGCATTGGCCGCGTGCCCAGCCGGCAGAATGGAGCCCCGGTCCTTGATGCACACCCCAATTACTTTGCTCTGGAAGTTCGTAGCCAGACGCAGCTCGTCGGTGATGGTGCTGGTGAGCATGTGACGCGGCGACTGCTGCCCGGCAGCAGCCGTTCCACCTACTGCCTGTACGGTTTTGTCTTCGGTTACATACGTGCCCTTGCCTTCTTCGCGCACCAGCCAGTTGTTGCCTACAATCCCGTGCACTGAGGGCGTCGTACCGGTGTAAATGCTGGCGTGGCCCGGTCCAGTGTAAGTGGGCACGTAGTTATAATGAGCATTTTCATAGCTGAAGCCTTCGCCCAGCAGTCGGCGGAAACCACCTTTGCCGTATTTATTCCAGTAGCGGTAGAGGTAATCGTAGCGCATCTGGTCTACTACAATACCCACGACCAACTTGGGGCGGTCCAGTGATTTGGAAGCTTTCTGGGCGAAAGCAGGCAGAGCCAACGTGGCTGCCAGCAACAGGCTCAGGTGTTTTTTCAAAGCGGAAGGAAGTTTATGAGCCAGAGCAAGCTCCGGCTACGCACGAGTGCTCAAAGATAGGCCGCAACCACGGGAATAACCTCGTCCGCAGCCTTATTAGCCCTTCGCCGTACAGCTATGCTAGGCCAGTTACGGTCCTATATCCGTTGCATTCTCCTTCGCTTTAAGCTTACTTCTATGGCAGAACAGAACTCGTATGCCCTAATTTTTGATATGGATGGCGTTCTGATCGATAACACCGCCTTCCAAGCCCGCGCCTTCCAGTTTCTGTTTCGCGACCTAGGCCTTACTACCAACGCGCTACAACTACTGCGCCGGCTCAATGGCATGCCGGCCACTAAAATACTGGAAACCGTATTCACCAATCCTGTCCCTAAGAAGCAGCTTGAGAGTTATGCTGATCAACGCGAGTTTCTCTACCGCGTGCTCTACTGGGAGAAGCGCCGAGAAGTAGCCGGCTTAACTTCCTTTCTGGAAGCAGCTCGGGCGGCTGGTTTCAAGATAGGCCTAGGCACTGGCTCCATCAACGATACCATCAGTTACATCATCGACCATCTTGATCTGCGTCGGCATTTCGACGTGATAGTGGGCAAAGACGATGTGGACCGCGGTAAGCCTCACGCCGATACCTACACCGTTACGGCCCGCGAGCTAGGTGTACCACCAGAGCGCTGCTTGGTCTTTGAAGATGCGCTAATGGGTGAACAAGCGGCCTATAAAGCTGGTATGCGCTGCATCGCCCTCAGCACATCCATCAAGTCCGACAAGTTTCAGGCCCCATTAAAAGTTGTCAAAGACTTTACAGAAATCACCCCATCGCAAGTGCTAGAACTACTCGAGCAAAACCCACCTATTCCGAAGCCTAGTAAACAGCTGGCTAAGCGAGAATACATGAAGCTCTGACGCTGCTCTACAGATTAGCCATAAAATAACGAGGCCCAATTCCAATTGGAACCGGGCCTCGTTTGCTTTTGGTGAAACTGCTTTAGCGGTTGGAAGCAAGTGCTTCGGCACCACCTACAATTTCAAGAATTTCAGTGGTAATAGCGGCCTGACGCGTACGGTTGTACGTCAGCTTCAACTGCTTAAGGAGCTCGCCGGCGTTTTCCGTCGCCTTTTCCATTGCCGTCATGCGGGCGCCGTGCTCCGAAGCGTTGCTTTCGAGTACAGCCTTATAAAGCTGCACCTTAATCGACTGCGGAATCAGGGTCTGCACGATTTGCTCTTTCGAGGGCTCAAAGATGTAATCCACGTTCGAGGTGGCCTGAGCGTTGGCGGGCAGCTCGGCGGGCACCAGCGGCAGCAACTGCTCGGTGCGCACAATCTGCGTAGCTACGTTCCGGAACTCGTTGTAGACCATTACTACCTCGTCGTACTGACCGGCCCGGAAACCTTCCATTGCCTGCTCGGCCGCTTCACGCACCGTGTCAAACGACAACTTGCCAAATACGTGTGAGTAGTTGCCTAGCAGTGGCAGACGCTTGCCGTAATACTCGTGTGCCTTGCGGCCGATGGCCAGCACCGTTACGTTACCAGCCGCAGCCTGCGCAGCATAACGCTCCTGAATAGTAGCGTTAACACCTTTGAAGATGTTGCTGTTGAAGGCACCCGCTAGGCCACGGTCAGAAGTAATGGCAATAATCAGGACGCGGTTCACGTCGCGCACTACGCCGTACTCGCTTACTACGTCATCGCCAGCCAGAGCCGTCAGGTTGCCCAGAATGTTGTTGAGCCGTTGCGCGTAAGGGCGCAGGCGCAGGATGTTGTCCTGAGCCCGACGCAGCTTAGCCGCGGCCACCATTTTCATGGCTTTCGTGATTTGCTGCGTGCTCTGCACCGACGTAATGCGGCTCCGGACTTCTTTTAAGCTAGCCATTTATCGATTGTTGATTGTTAGTTGCTGATTGTTGATTGCTGGACGAGCTTCCTGAAAAGCGAATCATCCAACAACCAACAACCAACAATCAACCAGTTACTTAGAAGCGTATACTGCCGACAGGTCTTTGGCAACCTGACGGATGGCACCCGTTACGGTGTCGTCCAGCTTGCCAGCCTTCAGTGCCTGCAGCACTTCGGGGTGACGAGTGTTCATTACTTGCACGAACTCCTTCTCGAACTCACGCACCTTGTTAACAGGCACTTGGTCGAGCAGACCGTTGGTAGCGGCGTAGATTACGGCTACCTGATCCTCTACCTTCTGGGGCGAGAACTGGGGCTGCTTCAGGATTTCGAGGTTACGACGGCCACGCTCAATAGTCAGTTTGGTCGAAGCGTCAAGGTCAGAACCGAACTTAGCGAAGGCCTCGAGTTCACGGAACTGAGCCTGGTCAAGCTTCAGCGTACCCGATACTTTCTTCATCGACTTGATCTGCGCGTTACCACCTACGCGTGATACCGAGATACCTACGTTAATGGCGGGGCGGATACCCGAGTTAAAGAGGTTGGTCTCGAGGAAGATCTGACCGTCGGTAATCGAAATTACGTTCGTGGGGATGTACGCCGAAACGTCACCAGCCTGGGTCTCGATGAGCGGCAGAGCTGTCAGCGAACCACCACCTTTCACCAAGTGCTTGATGCTCTCGGGCAGGTCGTTCATGTCGCGCGCGATGGTGTCCGAAGCGTTAATCTTCGCGGCACGCTCGAGCAGGCGGCTGTGCAGGTAGAATACGTCACCGGGATAAGCCTCACGTCCGGGAGGACGACGCAGCAACAGCGACACCTCACGGTAGGCCACTGCCTGCTTCGACAAGTCGTCGTACACTACCAGGGCCGGACGGCCAGTGTCACGGAAGAACTCGCCGATGGCGGCACCTGTGAAGGGCGCGAAGAACTGCATTGGAGCAGGGTCAGAAGCCGAAGCCGACACTACCACGGTGTAGTCCATGGCACCACCTTTGGTCAGGGCGTTTACTACCTGGGCTACCGTAGAGGCTTTCTGGCCTACGGCTACGTAGATGCAGAAAACAGGCTCGCCGCGGTCGTAGAACTCGCGCTGGTTCAGGATGGTGTCGATAGCTACCGTTGACTTACCCGTCTGACGGTCGCCGATGATCAGTTCGCGCTGACCACGGCCGATTGGAATCATGGCGTCGATAGCCTTGATACCCGTCTGCATGGGCTCGTTTACGGGCTGGCGGTAGATTACACCAGGAGCCTTACGCTCCAGGGGCATATCGTACAGCTCACCAGCAATGGGGCCACGGCCGTCGATGGGCTGACCGAGCGTGTTTACCACGCGGCCTACGATGCCTTCGCCAACTTTGATAGAAGCAATTTTATTGGTACGACGTACCGTAGCACCTTCCCGGATATCAGAGTAGTCGCCGAGCATTACGGCACCTACGTTGTCTTCTTCCAGGTTAAGCACGAGGGCCTGCAGGCCATTTTCAAATTCGAGCAATTCCCCCGACTGGGCTTTGCCCAGACCGTAGATGCGGGCTACACCGTCACCTACCTGCAGAACCGTACCAACCTCTTCGAGTTCGGCTTCGGTTTTGAAGTTAGACAGCTGCTCCCGCAGAATGGCGGATACTTCATCCGGACGTACTTCTGCCATGACGCTTATAGTTGAGATTGGTAGGGGTTCTTCGAGAATTCGGTGCGCAGTTTGCGCAACCGGTAGCTAACCGAGTCGTCGATGAGCCGGTCGCCCACGCGCAGCACGAAGCCACCAATGAGTTCCGGATCAATTTTCTCGGTAAGCGTGACTTGCTGTAGGCCAGTTTGCTGGCGAACCAGGTTGGTCACGTGCAAGCGAGTGATGGCGTTGAGCGGCGTAGCGGTAGTAACCTCAGCCAGCTGCACGCCACGCAGCAAATTGTATTGGGTCAGAAACTCAGCACCGATGTACTCTAGGGCGCTTTCACGGTTCTTCTGCGTAATGATGGTAAAGAACTTCTCCGTGAGGTTCGATACCTTGCCGCCGAACACGGCGTGCAGAATAGCTAGTTTCTTGTCGTGCTTGACGATGGGGTTGCGCAGCAATAAGCGCAGATCCCGGTTCTCACTCAACACTTGGTTGAACAAGTCCATGTCTTGCTTTACTTGCTCCAGCGTACCCTGCTCCTCGGCCAAATCCAGCAGGGATTTGGCATAGCGGGAGGCAACTCGTAGTTCAGACATTAATGTAGGGGCTTAGGGTCTTGGGGGCCTAGGGTCTTGGATTGATTGGCCTCGTCGGGAAATCCCGATCAAGCACCAGAGAGAACTTGATTCTTTAAGAAACAAAGACCCTACATCCCCAAGACCCCAACAACCTAATTCAGTTTTACTTCCTGCAAGTACGAGTCCACGAGTTGCTGCTGGGCTGGCTGGTCGGCCAGTTCGCGGCGCAGGATGCGCTCGGCAATATCGATGGAGAGCTTGGCGGCGGTGCCTTTCACCTCAGCCAGTGCTGCATTTTTCTCGTTCTGAATAGCTTCGCGAGCTTGCTCAATCATGCGGGCACCTTCTTCGGTAGCCTTGGTTTTGGCTTGCTCAATCAGCTGATTGGAAACAGCGGTGGCTTCTTTCAGAATCCGGTCGCGCTCCATACGGGCTTCGGCCAGCAGTTTTTCGTTGCCAGCTTTCAGCTCCTGCATTTCCAGCTTGGCTTGGTCAGCCATGCGCAGGGCACCTTCGATAGAGCTTTCACGCTCCTTCAAAGAAGACAAGATGGGCTTCCAGGCAAACGTGCGCAGCAATAGCAGCACAATGCCGAAAATCACCACTTGCCAGAAAATCAGGCCTAATTCGGGATTTACTATGGGAGGCATGAGATAGAAGTGAGTAGTGAATACTATTACTCAAAGTGGTGGCTGAGCAGAGTGGCCTAGGCCTGTACTACTCAGTACCAGAAAGCCAAGGCAGCCCGCTGCGCCGTGCGCTGAAGCGACGCGCAGCGGGCTGCTCCTGTACTATCTCAATGCTTACAGATTGAACGAAATCAGCAAGCAAACTACTACTGCGAACAGAGCCAGACCTTCGATCAGAGCCGCTACAATCAGCATGGCAGTTTGGATTTTGCCTGAAGCCTCCGGCTGACGGCCAATGGCTTCCATAGCCTGACCACCGATACGACCGATGCCCAGACCGGCACCCAAAGCAACCAGACCAGCACCAATAGCAGCACCGAATACGGCCAGACCAGCGGAATTAGTAATGGCCTGCAACAACAGAGAAAGAAGCATAAAACAAAGGTTTGGGGAAGTGAAAAACGAAAAAATCAGGAGGGGAAAACTACTTAGTGAGCAGCGTGGGCGTTATCTGCACCGTCGCCACCACCCATTTGGTAATCAGCATCATGGTGCTCTTCAACTGCGCCACCAATGTACATGGCCGTGAGGAGCGTGAAGATGTAGGCCTGTAGGATAGCTACCAGCAGCTCCAGCATGTTGATGAACAAGCCAAAGGCAATAGACACTGGGCTAACGGCTACACTTTTGAAAATGAAGATGAGCGAGATAAAGCTCAGAATTACAATGTGCCCCGCCGTGATGTTGGCGAACAGACGAACCATCAAGGAGAACGGCTTTACAAAGATGCCGATAACCTCCACGGGAATCATGATGGGCAACAAAGCCTTCGGTACGCCCGGCGTAGCGAAGATGTGGTGCCAGTAATTTTTGTTGGAGCTGAACAACGTTACGAGCAGCGTGATAATGGCCATGGTGAGCGTCACAGCAATGTTGCCGGTGAGGTTAGCAGCGCCGGGTAGCAGGCCCAACAGGTTATTGAACCAGATAAAGAAGAACACCGTCAGCAAGTAAGGCATATAGCGCTCATACTTCGGGCCGATAGACTTCTTGGCAACCTCGTCACGGATGAACACAATAAGAGGCTCGAAGAAAGACTGAATACCGCGAGGAGCACCAGTGCCACGCTTGGCATAGCCACGAGCTACTGCCGTGAATACTAGCAGCAGAATAGCTGCGCTCAGCATCAGTGATGCAACGTTCTTGGTAATAGAGAAGTCATATACCTTGCTGCCATCTTCAGCTTCCAAGTGCTCATGCTCCAGCTTCAGGCCATCGTACACCTTGCCTTCAGCCAGATTACGCGATGAGAACACGGACAAACCTTTGCCGGGGCGGAAGGCAATAATGGGCAGGTACGTGGTGAAATGATCGTTGTCTGTGGAGAACCAGTGCCACTCGTGCGAGTCACCAATGTGGTGCAAAATCATGTCGCCGGGACGGAACTCCTCCGTCTTGGCACCCTCCGCATTAGCGGAGCCATGCTCTTGAGCAAAAACGGGAAGCGAAAGAATGCAAAAGAGAGCTATCAGTAAACGCTTCATTCAGTGGGATTTAGGATGCACTTCACAAAAAACTCATTTTGTGGTTTCACCCGGTTTTGAAAACGGGCGCAAGTTACTCAGAACAGCCCACACTTCAAACCCAGCAAAGAGAAAATACAGGATGAAGAAGCTCCCTAGGAACGCCCAGCGAGCGTCGCCTTCTTTTCCACCGCCCTTAAAAAGGTATACTAGCACTAAAACCAGTGATAAAAGTAACCTCACGACCATCGTGCCGAAGTAGGCCACTAAAAAATTATCAGGGTTGGCCTGCACCAGCTTTGCCGTTATCCGGTAGGTCACGAATGTGAGGATAGCGAAGAAGCCGAACGTGTAGGGCGTAAAGGGATGAATAATGCGCGACCCGAATTGGCTGTACAGTGCATACAGCACAAACCCGATGAGCAGGCAGAAAATTAGATAGGAGCGGAGAAATGCTTTCACGGAGTGGAGCTATTGGTCGTTTGTGACAGAGCGAATCACATTATATAAGGCAGCAAACAGGCCTAGCAGCATCAGACCTATTGTGAACCAGGGTGTTTTGGTATGAAAATGCCCATCAAGCCAATACCCTGCCCACGTGCTTAGGCCAATGGTAGCCAGCATTTGGATTCCGATGCCGGAATATCGGGCGAAACTGCGGAGCCGGTCAGACGAGGAGTCGGTCTCGGTGGGCTTGTGAGGTTCAGGGGTGGGAGTAGGCATGGCGAAGAACTACCAAATGGGGGAAGCAAAAATACGAGGATGCGTGCAGGTAGTTGGTGCATCTGCTCTAGGCCACTACTACAACCCGGAAAAATCTGAAAATCTGCGACCAACAATGGTCAGGAATTAATGCCGTAATTTTACCCGTAGTGCCGCGTTACTGGAAAGAATGCCACTACCCCGAACGAACTGGGGCAGGTGGCGCGTTTTCCGTTTGCTCTCCCTCCCGAGCCTTTAAGCTGCCTTGTGACGAACCCGACGACTTTTTCGCTTCTCCGTCTTTTCTCCGCTCCCACTGCGGCCCTGCTGTTGCTGGCGGGCGTGGTGGGCTGTTCCTCCGAGCGTCGCTCTTTAGTAGGACACGCTTACGACAACGTAGTGGCCCGCGACAATGCCTATTTCTTGGCTCGCGAAAAAATGCGCGCTACGGAATATGCCTTATATAAAGCTCGCGTCAACGACTACAATCGGGTGCTGCCGCTCTTCCCCACTCTCAATGAAGCCACCGTGGGACGGATTGCGGCAGATATGGAAGATATTATCAAGAAGTCGTCGTTGCCGATCCAGCACCGCCCAGGTTCTGATTGGACCGATGACAGCTACATACTAGTAGGCAAGGCTCGCTTCTATAAGGCAGAGTATGAAGACGCGGCCAAGACGTTCAAATACATTAATACTACTAGCATCGACCCCAATGTCCGCCATGAGGCCCTTATTTGGCTGATGCGTACTTTCTTGGCCACGAAGGAGCTGGAAAGCGCCTCGGCGGTGTCCAGTATTCTGGATAAGGAACAGGGCACGCCTCTAAACGCGCGCGAGTTGTTTCTGACCCGGGCCGAATACTACTTGCTCACCGGCGACCAGCCCAAAGCCATAGAACAATTGGAGCGGGCCATACCGCTCATTACGCCTAAGAATGAGCAGTCGCGTACCCGATACATCTTGGCGCAGCTGTACCAAGCTCAGGGCGATGATAAGAAAGCGTATGCCGAGCTGAATCAGATTCTAAAGAAGAACCCGCCCTACGAGCTAGACTTTTTTAGCAAGCTTATGCTAGGCCAGGTATCTGACCTGAACCAGAACGATCGGACACGGCTAGACAAGTACTTCACCAAGCTGCTCAAGGATACCAAGAACAAGGAGTACCAGGACAAAATCTATTACGAGATGGCGCGGCTAAACTACCGGCAGCAGCGCTACCCAGAGGCGTTGGCGCTGCTGGAAAAGTCGGCCCGCACGCCTACTCCTAACCGCACGCAGAAACCCTACACTTATTTACTAGCAGGACGCATCTACTACGAGAACCTGCAGCGGTACCGATTAGCGGCAGCCTACTACGATAGTACTGTGCAGGCCATGCCCAAGGAAGCCCCGGAGTATGCAGCTATATCGGAGCGTGCGGCTACGCTGAAAGATTTTGCTCAGCAAATCAGCATCATTGAGACCCAAGACAGTTTGCAGGCGTTGGCCCGTTTAGATACAGCTACCCTTCGGACGCGCTTAGTGGCCTACGCCCAAGCTGAACTAGATGCTAAGCGCAAAGCAGAGGATGCGCTGGCTGCCCGACAGGCACAGGAAGCCCAACGCGACTTGCAAACCTCAACGGGCGTCAGCACCGCCCGCGACGGTCAACCTAATATCGACCCCATGGCCTTTACCGATATGAGCACTGGGGCTAAATGGTATTTTGATAACCCCACGGCCCTGAGCACGGCGCGCAGTGAGTTTATCCGCAAGTGGGGCGACCGTCCGCTACAGGACAATTGGCGTTTTGTGACGCAAGCCAGCAACTCCGCAGTTACTCAGCAGGGCGGTAACGTGCCCGTATCCATTGCTGGAGCTGGCAATACCAGTGTCAATGCCCCTGGCTTAGACGCGCCGGTGGGCGCCGCAAGTGGCGCCGATCAGGCGGCTGCGCTGGTGGCTAGTTATCGGCAGAACATTCCGCTCACTGAAGTGCAAATGCAGGCGTCTCAGGCGCAGGTGCAGGAAGCACTTTACCAATTAGGTGGGATTTATAATCAGCAGTTGCGAGAACCCATTCCAGCTGTGGAAACATATGAAAAGCTGCTGGCCCGCTTTCCTAAAGGCGCCCATACTGCCGAGACGCTGTACATTCTCTACCTGATTCATAAAAACCAGAATCAGTTGGATAAGGCCGAAGGCTACGCTGAACGGTTACGCCAAGCCTATCCAAATTCCTCCTACGCCCGCCTAGTGGCCGACCCAGAGTATCTGCGTCGTACTTCTATTGTTAATGCGCAAGTGAGCGTGCTAGTCGACTCGGCATTCACGTTTTACAAGAAGCAGGAGTTCACAAAGGCCTCAGCCGTATTAACCCGTGCTAAGAAGCAGTACCCGGAAAACGACCTCAACGACCGGGTAGCATTTCTTAACACGCTTCTCGCCATCCGTACCCAGCCGCCCGCTACGGCAAAGGCCGCAGTAGAGAAGTTTTCCAAGGATTATCCGGAGAGTTCCTTGGCTCCTCAGGCAGCCACACTCATGGCGGTGTACAAAGACTACGAGGCGGGGAAAATAACGGGGGCACTTGCCTCTATGGATAAACCAGTGGTTTCTGCTTTCAAGCCCGGAGAAGTAGAGAACCGGATGCGTATTTACTACGCCGAAAATGAGTCGCCGGCTTTGCCCAAAGTATCAACCCCGGCTGCGCCCGCTGTGTCTACTCCGCTCCCTACGCCGGGCAGTGCACCAGCCAGTAGCCCCTCCCGGCCGGGTGCTGTTACAACCAGCAAGGCAGTTCCCGACGTAACACCTGCACCAGCTAGCCCAGCTTCTGAGCCCGCAACCGTTCCCTCAGAAACCGCTCCGACTTCCGCTCCGGCTGTGACAGCGTCGCCAGTGGATCCCGCTAAGGCTGCTCGTATGGCAGCTGCGCAGGCCAGAGCCCGGGGCAAGAAGGTACCAGCTGCAGCCAAAACACCTAACACCCCAGCTCCCGCTGACGCTACTCCGTCCCCTACTACACCGGCTACTCCCACACCTTCGCCAACCACTCCTCAGCCATCAACCAGCGCCCCCACTCCGGTGACTCCAGCACCTGCTGCTCCGGCGGCCACACCAAGTAAACCAGTTACTCCTTATAAAGCCGAGCAGACCACTGCGCACGTCGTTGCGTTGGTGTTCCCGAAAGGAGCCGCACCTCTGCAAGAGCTACCCAACCAATTAGGTACCTATAACACGCGCTACTTTAAGGTTAACAACCTACAAGTAGCGCAACAAGGCCTAGGAGACGCGCAGGAAATGGTGCTGATTCAGAGTCTGCCGAATGCGAAAGTGGCGCAGAGTTACGCCACTAAACTTCGGGGTCCTCAGTCGCCCCTGAGTAAGCTGCGCGGGGCGGGTTACCAAACGCTTGTAATCAGTATTGATAACTTGCCGCTCCTTTTACAAACCAAGGACCTGGACGAATATCAGCGCTTCTTCCAGCAGAATTACCGATAACCTACGCGTGCAGCAGAACTGTAGTGGCCTAGCGCCCGGCAGTTCACCGGCCTATCCGATTCTGTCACGCATTCATCACCACGTATTGCACCAATGGCTTACCCCGCCACTAAGAAAGCTAAATCAACTGCCCGCAAGCCTAATTCCAGCGGCCGTTTTACGGGCATTACCCGCACCTTCTGGGTGTTGTTCGGCGCCGGTTTCCTGGGGCTGATTCTGTATGTATTAGCCGTTAGTGTCAACTTCCTCAATCTGTTTGGGCGCATGCCCAACCTGAAAACCCTTGAGAACCCTAAGAGCGAGTTAGCCTCTGAAATTTACTCGGCCGATGGGGTCCTGATGGGTAAGTACTTCCACGAAAACCGCACCCCTGCTGAGTACGAAGAGCTGCCCCAGCATCTCATTGATGCTCTCATAGCCACTGAAGATGCCCGCTTTGAGGAGCACTCTGGCATTGACTTGAAGGGTCTGGGGCGTGCTGCCATGGGTATTGTAACGTTCCGGAAAAGCGGCGGTGCTTCTACTCTTACGCAGCAGGTAGCCAAAATGCTCTTCCGCACGCGGGAAGATCTAAACGACGGCGTCTTGAATGATGTACCTGGCCTACGCATGATCATCATCAAGACCAAGGAATGGATCATGGCCGTGCGACTGGAACGCAACTATACCAAGCGCGAAATTCTGCGCATGTATCTTAACACTGCCGAATATGGGTCTAATGCTTTTGGCATTACGGTAGCATCCAAAACCTTCTTTAATAAGAAACCTGCTAACCTGAAGTTGGAAGAGGCAGCCCTGCTGGTGGGAGTGGTAAATGGCCCTTCCTGGTTCAATCCCGTCCGCAACCCCGAGCGCTCCAAGCGTCGGCGCGACTGGGTGTTGAGCCAGATGAACAAGTATCACTATATCGACGAGCCTACTTACCAAAAGGCCGTAGCTAGGCCTATCGCCCTCGATTATAAAGTAGAAAATCAAAACGAGGGCATTGCGCCTTACTTCCGGGTGGAGGTCAGCAAAATGCTGAAAGCGTGGGCCAAGGAAACTGACCACGACCTATACGCCGACGGTTTAAAGATTTACACCACCATCGACTCGCGCATGCAGAAGTATGCCGAAGGAGCTGTAGCCGAGCACATGAAGCTCCAGCAAAAATGGTTTGACCAACAGTGGAAGGGACAGCAACCGTGGCGTGACGAAAATGGCAAAGTGATTCCCAATTTTCTGAGCTCCAGCATCCAGCGTACTGAGCGATATAAGTCCTTATTTAACCGCTACGAGGGCAACAAGGACTCCATCAAGTACTACCTGAATAAGAAGTACAAGATGAAGGTATTTACATGGCAAGGAGGCGAGAAGGAGGTCCTTATGTCGCCAATGGACTCCCTCGCCTACTACAAGCGCATTCTGCACTCAGGCTTTATGGCTATGAACCCACTAAATGGGCAAGTAAAAGCCTGGGTTGGCGGCATCAATTTCAAGTACATCAAGTACGACCACGTGAAGCAGGGCAAACGCCAGCCGGGCTCTACATTTAAGCCGTTTGTGTATGTGGCGGCCATCGACCAGGGCTACTCTCCCTGCTATCAGCGCCCCGATGTACCTACCACCTTCCCTGCGGAGCGGGGTCGGCCAGCCTACACGCCCAAAAACTTTGAGGGAAGCTATTCTGGCCGCTCATTCACGCTACGCCAAGCGTTGGCCCGCTCCATGAACTCTATCACAGCGTGGCTGGTGCAGAAGCTAGAGCCCGAAACCATTGTGAGCTACGCCAAGCGGCTGGGTATTACGTCTCCCATTGAAGCCGTACCAGCGGTAGGATTTGGCTCTTCTGACGTGAGCATCTATGAACTGGCCGGCGCCTATAGCACCTTCGTAAACAAGGGTGTATGGACGTCTCCACTGATGGTCACGCGCATCGAGGATAAGAATGGCAACGTATTGCGCGACTTCATGCCCCAAACCCGGGAGGCTCTGAGTGAGGAAACCGCCTATCTGATGACCTATATGCTGCGCGGTGCTACTGAGGAGCAAGGCGGCACGTCTATCATCTTGAAGAACGGTTTTAAGTTTCCGTATGAAATGGGAGCCAAAACTGGTACCACCAGCAATTACTCCGATGGGTGGTTTATGGGCCTGACGCCCGATCTGGTGTGCGGTATGTGGGTAGGTGGTGAGGACCGTAGCGTGCACTTCCGCACGGGAGCTTATGGCCAAGGCTCGCGCTTAGCGCTGCCCATCTACGGCTTATTTATGCGAAAGGTGTATGCCGACAAAAGCATTGGCATTAATACGGGCCCCTTCCCGAAACCAGAGAAGCCGCTCAGCATTGAAATAGATTGTTCCCGCTACTACGGAGGATCTGCTCAGCGTGATACTATTCCCTACGACCAGAAGCTCAACCAAGTAGATCTGAATGACCTAAAAGACCAGGACATTTAATTCGATTTGTTGGCGCAAATTCAGGGTGGCAGGTGTTTTTCACCTGCCACTTTTTTGTTTTTGTTGAGTGTATTTCACTCACCATAGTGGCCTAGCCGAACAAAAGGCGCGTAACTGAGTACTCAGACAACACTCCCGATTCAAGCATAATGGCTGCCAAAGACCATCTACAGGATCAAATTCGCCAGCTCCCCCACCGGCCCGGCGTGTATAAATATTTCGACGTCACGGATACCATCATCTATGTGGGTAAAGCTATTGACCTGCGTAAGCGGGTAAGTAGCTATTTCACAAAGCAGGATCACAACAAGAAAACTCAGCAGCTGGTCAAGAATATTCATCGAATCGAGTTCACCATTGTTGATTCGGAGTCGGATGCTTTTCTGTTGGAAAACAACCTGATTAAGCAGCATCAGCCGAAATACAACATCCTGCTGAAGGATGGGAAAACGTACCCCTATTTGCTGCTTACCAATGAGCGTTTCCCGAGGCTTATCCCTACGCGCAACAAGAAGCCCGGCGACGGCCACTACTATGGCCCATATGCTAACGTGACGGGCATGAATCTGCTGCTGGAGCTTATTCGGTCTTTATATCCACTCCGCACTTGCACGTATAACCTTTCACCTCAGAACGTCGAGGCTGGGAAGTTTAAGGTGTGCTTGGAGTATCACCTAGGTAACTGCAAAGGCCCGTGTGAGGGTCTCCAGGACGAGGATACGTACAACCAGTACATCCAGCAGATCCGTCAGATTCTTAATGGCGACTTACGGCTACCTAAGCAGTATTTCCGGGAGAAAATGATGCAGGCTGCCCAAGAGCAGCAGTATGAGCTAGCCCATCAGTTTAAGCAGAAGCTCGACAAGCTCGATGAATTTCAGGCGAAGAGCACTATCGTTAATGCTTCGCTTTCAAACATTGATGTTTTCAGCATTGCTTCCAATGAGAAGTCAGCCTTCATCAACTACCTCAAAGTGATGAACGGCAGCATCATTCTCACCCAGTCGGTTGAAGTTCAAAAGAAACTAGACGAACCTGATGATGAAATTCTGACCTCGATGATCATGCAGATGCGAGAGGAGTTTGAAAGTCAGTCGAAGGAAATTCTGACGAACGTTCCTGTTCCTACGCTGCCCTTGCCTTCTGTAACTGTTACGCAGCCTCAAATCGGGGATAAACGCAAGCTGCTTGAGCTCAGTCTGAAAAACGTGCTTTACCTGCGCAAGGAAAAAGAAAGCATGAATGACCGGAGTAAAGACCTTAATGAAGTCCGGATCATGGAGACTATCAAGAAGGACTTACGCCTTACGGAGCTCCCTAAGCATATTGAGTGCTTCGACAACTCCAACTTCCAGGGCGACAATCCGGTGGCCGCTATGGTGTGCTTCCGCAATGCTAGACCTAGTAAGAAGGACTATCGGCACTACCACATCAAGACTGTAGTCGGCCCTAATGACTTTGACTCCATGTACGAGGTGGTTAGCCGCCGCTACCGTCGTTTAGTAGATGAGGGAGCTAGTTTACCTCAGCTTGTAATTGTAGATGGTGGCAAAGGCCAATTAAGCATGGCCGTAAAGGCGCTAAAGGACCTTAATCTGTGGGGTCAAATAGCCGTTATTGGTATTGCCAAGCGGCTGGAAGAAATCTATGTTCCGAACGATCCTCTGCCGCTCTATATTGATAAGAAGAGCGAGTCATTGCGGCTCTTTCAGCGCATGCGCGACGAAGTTCACCGCTTCGGAATAACCTTCCACCGCAGCCGCCGCGACGCAGCTACTCTTAAAACAGAGCTTACTGACGTGAAAGGGCTGGGCCCCATCACTGCTGACAAACTGCTCACAAAGTTTAAGTCAGTCAAAAAGATTAAGGAGCTTTCCGAGCCTGAACTGGTAGCTGAAGTAGGCAAAGCTAAAGCGCGTATCCTGCTTGAGTACTTCAGTCAAAATGAGTAGTTCACCACACTGAAAAATGCATAAAAAAAGCCCTCACAGGATATCTGTGAGGGCTTTCTCCTTTTACTTTACAGGCCTAGAAGCTCCATAGGTTGTACTCATACTCAATTAAGTCAGCGGCAGCTTGCTGCGAAGCAAGAATACCTTCCCGCTCACCACCGTAGATGTCCGATAGGCGGGCATCATTGGGGTTAGAAACTTTCACGATATATGAGTTGAACAACCAGAGTTCGAAAGCGTCTGCTAAGTTCTTATGCTGAGCGTCGTTCTGCGGATTGAACCAAATAGCCTTGTCCGGATTAGCACGGAACACTTTCACCAAGTCGCTATACTTAAACGTCCCGATTGGTTTTTCAATACCGGATACGTTTGAGCTCAGCGTTGAAGGAACGAGCAACGTGATGCACTTGATATCGTGATACATCCGCGACCGTTTCTTGTCGAAGATCATATCTTCCTTCAATTCCATCTGATAGATGTCCTTGGGGCGATACTCATAGCTTGGCGCAGCAGCAGGCGTTGCTGGGGCAGCAGCTACCGTTTCATAAATGATTCGGCCTTTGCTATCCTTCAATGGCTTGCCATTGGCACCCAGTTTAGGGCGCTTAGTAGCAGCAGGCTTAGGTCCCCAGTCGTCAGCTCCTGTGTCTTCCGTGAAACCGGCAGCTCTTTCTTCATCGCTCAGACCAGCATTAGCCTCAGCATATGATACGTTAGAGGTAACCTCCTTGGAAGAGAAAGTAGAAGTTAACGAATCGTTACGGTAGGCCTGCAATTCGCCCCGTTTAACGGCGTCTAAGATTACCTTGCTGATCTCCCGCCCTTCAGAGAACATTGGCTTGTTCTGCTTTTCGCGCAGGTCAATTGCACGCCAAATCGTTTTCCGGAACATGATGTCCGAGTTAGGAATTGGGCGATACGAGCCATTGCTGCTCGCGGTGGTAGCTTGTTCCTGAGCCGAAGCTGCCACCGACAGCGCTAGGCCAGCCGTCAGAGCGGCGAAGGAGAGGAATTTGTTCATACCAGGGTAATCAAAAAAACGTAGCGGTTAGTTCAGAACAATAACGCTTAGAGGAGCGGAATATTGAACTGCTTGGAAACGTTTACTTGCTCCGTGTTGCCTTGGAAGTTCATACGCTGTACTTCTTTCACTTCGATGTACAGACGGTCACCTTCCCGAGCCGAGTTTACTACGCTGCTCAGGTCTACATTCGGACCGTTGACAGGAATAGTTGGCATGGCAGGACGACGGCCGCGTACCAGAGTTACTTCGTAGCGTGTTACGCGGAAGCGAGCATCATCGGGCAGGAAGGTAGAGAAGCCAGCATCAGCCACTGCGCGCAGCTGCATATTGCGTACTGCTGTAATAGGGGTACCCTGCTTCTCGTTAGCCTCGCGGCCACCTACGATGCACTTAATCTCGGGCTTAGGAATTGGACGAACTTCGAACGTCTGCGAACCGATAGCGTTACCACCGCTGCTAACGCTTAGAGTTACCTGCTTAGAGTTAGGCACCAGAGTTACCTCACCTTTAGCAGAACCTTTGATAGTACTTGCTCCTGAAGCTGAGAAGCTAGGATCATACTGAGCACCCAGCGCGGGTACTTGTACGCTCAGCTTGTTACCGCACTTGAAGTACAAAGCTTGAACCGAAGCAGACTGGATCTGCATTACGGGCTTCGTAACGGTATAAGGAACCGTTACGTTGAACGTAGTATCGCGGCCGTTCTGCTTGAAACGGATAGTACCTTTCCAGCTAGCCTTGGCATTACCAGCAGCGTCGAAACTACCGGGGCGGGCCGTGAATTCTACTTTACCTTTGCCATCTGGGCCAACTGCCAGGGGCGAGCCGTTCAGCGTCATGCTGGGGTTCAAGCCCGAAGCAGAAGCCGTCAGAAACAATTCAGCCTTGTATTTCGTACCAGCAGCAACAGTGTTCGACTCAGCGCTAGCGAAGGCACCAATCTTGTCGAATACGATAACGCTACCACCTACTTTAGCAGCCTGAGCAGCCAGAGCATCTGATTCATACTTCAGCACTTCAGCCTCTTTTTGAGAGAGTACAGCTAAAGCTGCTACTACTGGAGTGTTTTCGAAGTTCAATTCAGCAAAGTTCTTGCTCTTCTGCTCTGGGTCAGTTACCATAGCGTCCTCACGAGCGTCCAGTGCTAGGGGACCAGCGTTAGGAACGAATTGTTTGATGTAAGCGGAGTATTTGTTCAACTCCTCTTTCATCTTATATGCTTCGCCGTTACGAGTGCCACCTAACATGGTGATGGCAACCTTGTCTTCGGCGCTCATATTCTTGAACTCGTTTTTGCCTTTATTCTCAGTAGCGCTTAGCAGTTTGCTCCGTACTTCGTCCAAATACGAAACCATCTGCTTCGTACGATCCCGAATTTCTTGGCTCTGCTTCAGTACTGCAAGGTCGCGGGCCTGGTTACGGTTCTTTTCAACTTGAGCTTGAATTCCCTTTACTGCTCCTTCGTTCGCATTCGATACTTTATCGTTGATGGAACCAAGGCTTTCGTCAAGGAACTTGAATTTAAGCAGAATTGCTGAGTTTACTTGAAGGGCTAGAAGAGCGGTGAGTACCAAGTACATCATCCCAATCATCTTCTGCCGTGGAGTCTCTTTACCTCCCGCCATCTTGTCTTACCTATCTATATGGGGTGAACTAAACCTGAAGTTATCAAGGAAGACTAACCTTAGCTGGTAGCGCGCATAGCGTTCAGCATGTTGCCGTACACGCGGTTGAGAGAGCTGAGGTTGGTGGTCAGGCTGGTAACTTCCTGCTTGAACTGCTCGGTTTCTTTGCCAGCCTCAGTCAGGTTTTCCATAGCCTGCGACAGGGTGCCGTAGAACTTGTTCATAGACTTGAGGTGCGTGTTAGCATCCTGCAGTTCCATCTCATACACTGCGTTCAGAGCGCCCAGGTTCTTGGTTACGTTCTGCACTTGCAGGTGGTATTCCTTAGCATCGCTCGTAGCGTCGGCCATAGCCGTCATAGCCTGAGCAGTTTTGCCGTAAGCCTCGTTGATACGCTCGAGCGACTGAGCAGCAGAACGAACTTTCGTCGTGTACTCATCAGTAGCGCTCGTAGCATCACCTAGCGTCGAAAGTTGCTGGGTAGTAGTGCTCAGGCGGTTCAGGCCCTGCCCTAGCGAAGCAATAGCTTCAGGAGTTACGTTGGCATCTTTCAGCATGTCGTCTAGCTTACGGGTCAGGCCCGTGCCAGTGCTGCCTTGCTCAACAAACTTATTGCTGTTAGTAGAGGGGTCGTAACCTTCGCTCAGTTCGGGATATACCAGTGACCAATCTACCTCTTTTGCATTCGGCTGGAATGCGCTTAAGAAGAAGATCAGGGCTTCGGTACCTAGTCCAACCATCAGCATTACGTCAGCACCTTTCCAGTGCAGAATTTTAAACAATGCCCCGATGATTACGACTGCGGCCCCGATGCCATACACCTTGGGCATAACCACGTCATACATGAAGTTACCGCCTTTTGCTGCCATGTTAGTAAGAAATTAAAAAAGAGAAGTTGGTGAGTTGATTAATTAAAAAATGCAGAAGGTGTAAGTAGGGGGTTCAGAGTGTTGAGAACGAAGCTGTATAATTGTGTGACTGAGCTTAGTTCAGGCTGCTATTGGTTCCCATGCCAATTTGAATCATAGCAGTGCGGAAGCCAATGTAAGAGCGGGCGGAATCTTGGTATTCGAAGTTACGAGTACCCGTTTCCAAGAAGTAGGCAATGTCTTTCCATGAGCCACCGCGTACCACTTTGCGGGGTTCGTTGTCATCGGGGTTTGTAGGGTTCATGTCCCACACTACCGGTACAGATGCTTCCATGTAAGCGTCATCACACCATTCGGCTACGTTGCCCGACATATCGTACAGGCCGAAGTCGTTGGGGAAGAAAGCGCCTACTGGCGAAGTGTAAGCGTAGCCGTCGGAAGCGTAATCACCACGACCTGGCTTGAAGTTAGCCAGCATACAGCCTTTCGAGTTACGCAGGTAAGGACCACCCCAAGGATATGTGGCCAGGTCACGACCACCCCGAGCAGCGTATTCCCATTCAGCTTCAGAGGGCAGGCGGAAGTTAGGAGTGGGAGCTAGGCCAGCTTCTTCGTTGGCGGCGTTCTTGTGCTTAGTGCGCCAGTTGCAGAAATACTTGGCAGCGAACCAGTCAACACCAACCACTGGATAATCGTCGAAAGCGGGGTGAGTATAGTAGTACTCCATCAGCGGGTCACCCATGTGGTAGGTGAAGTCGCGTACCCACACCGTGGTGTCGGGATAGAGTTCCGTCATTACGTACTCTTCGCCCAGTACATCAATTGAGTCTTGGCGAATAGCGTTCATAAATTGACGGTATTCGTTGTTGGTAATCTCGGTCTCGTCCATGTAAAAGCCGGCAATAGTTACCTGCTTATTCATGTTGACCATAGAGGCCGAAATGTCTTGGTCGGTCTGTCCCATATGGAACGTACCGCCGGGGCATGGAACCATACCGTAAGGAACCTCCTGTGGGTTGAACTCAGGACGATCCTCAGCTCCGACTAGGTCGCCTTGCGGTCCTTTGCCAAAACCACAGCCTCCCAGCAAGAGCGTTGAAAACGCAACGAGAGGCAAAATGAGAAACTTGTTCATGTGAGGAAGAGAAAAAGACTTTTCAGGCGGCGATACCCAAAGATTACAATTTTGTGAGCCGGCAAATCTAGCTATTTGTACGTTCGTACGCAAGCCTTTTGCTCAATGCATTCCGAATGTTTTTAAACCAAAGCTTACGTTGGTTAAACGATGGAAGGCAAGGAGTTAGTACAGACAAGCCAAAATTCATAGTCGACACATACTCAGGACGCCCCGTAGCCCTGTTTTTAGCTTTTTATTTAAAAGCTGTAGCGTGGAGTGCGAATTGCGGGTCTTACCGACAGGCCTGGCTTGGGCAGACGGTAAGACAGCAAAATCTCAAACGAGCTGAGAGCACGCGCATCTGAGTTAAATGCAACTAAGTCGTAGGCCAGTCCCACGCGCATGGCGTTGTCCTTAGCAAAACTTAGGCCAGCCATCCCCGTGAACGACTCGTCGTAGCGATACCCAATTCCTCCCCAAAAACGGTCGTTGAAAGTGGCGCGTGCACCAACCTCGTAAGAATTATTCTTCAGCGAGAATTTGTCGTTGTCTCCAAACTTGCCCGGCAGCACCATTTTCACCAACACAGTAGGGGTCACAACAACGGAAGACGAAGCCTCAATATTGTAACCAGCAGTAAGATACGCATGGTTTTCATTGATATACTCCGCCGTTTTTCCTCCTGCTACTTCACTCTTGAACTTATAGCCGGCGCGCAAGAGGTTGTTAAAGCTAAGCCCGGCATATAGCTTTTCGGATTCGTACCATGCTCCAACGCCGACGTCAAACTTTTGATCCGACCCTTCCCGTGGTATTTTGACATCACCCTCATCTACAAAGCGGTATGTACCCTGATAGATATTATTAAATATACCCTGCACGCCTAGGCCTAGACGGCCTTCGCCCACTTTGATATGTTTGGAATACGAAAGTTGCGCGTTCGTGGTAGATAGCTGTGCTACCTTATCACGATAAACGCCGATTCCTAGGCCACCGCCAATCGCAGCTATTGGTAAAGAAGCAGTTAGCGAAGCTGTTTGAAGGGCTCCCCCACTATCAAATGTGGCATCGTAGCCGTAGTACTGAGACCTACCAATAGCCGTTATTTCACCCTGCCCTTTTATCCCGGCATAAGCCGGATTGAGATACATCCCGTTGAAGCCGTAGTGGCTAAACTGAGGTTGCTGCTGAGCCATTACGGAGCCAGCACCAGCAAACAATAAGAAAGCAGGAAGTAAAATCTTCTTCATAGAAGCGGCTGACTTCGCGTATGTTACACAGGATTTAGGAAGACGGCTGCTTCCAAATGTATACAAAAAACCTCTGCAACCAATCCTGGGTAAAGATCAAACGGGAAAACCACCAAGGTAGTTCTCCCGCTCTTGAGATCATGCACTCTGCTTACCGCTTTTGTTCTTTTCCTTACTACTATCCGCTCCGTGATGCAATCGGATGTAGGCCTCAATGGCTCCCGTCATGGACGGCGCATTTGGTTGAGGGGCTTCAATATCTAGCTCTAGGCCAGCATCTAAAACTGCTTTTGCCGTGGTAGGCCCAAAGGCGGCAATGCGGGTACCGTTTTGCTCGAAATCAGGAAAGTTGATGAAAAGCGAGCTGATACCTGAGGGACTGAAGAACGCAATACAGTCGTACTTCACATCAGATAGATCGGACAGGTCGCTGGCGACGGTCCGGTAGATTACTGCTTCCGTGAACTTGAAGCCGTTCGCCCGCATGAACTCCGGGATATCATCCTTCCGGATGTCAGAGCATGGATACAGGAACTTCTCGCTCTTATGCTTCTTGATTACCTCGAACAAATCGACGGCAGTGCGCTGCCCTACGAATAGCTTTCGCTTACGCAGCACGATGTACTTCTGCAAATAATTGGCCGTCTGCTCTGAGATGCAGAAATACTTCATCTCAGCAGGCATCTCGATCTTAGCTTCCTGACAGGTACGAAAGAAATGATCTACGGCATTCCGGCTCGTGAATATTACAGCCGTATGGTCGAGAATGTTGATTTTCTCTTTACGGAAGTCCTTGTAGGAAACCGGCTGTACCTCAATAAACTCACGAAAATCTACTTTGATGCCATACTTATCGGCAATAGCAAAGTAGGGGGAGACGTCGTTCGTGGGCTTAGGCTGGGTGACAAGAATGCTGGAGATACGCTTGGCATGACGGCCCGTCCCCGGTTTGTCGTTGCTTTCGGCCATAAGTAGAAAAGTAAGTCTAGGGCAATAAGTCGGCTTTGCGGACACTACTGAAGGGCAGCGCCGACAGTAATGTATTGTTCAGTAAGTAAAAACGATCAGCTTGAGCAGAATGACCAAGGGTATCACTTCTGTGGCGCAAAGGTACGAAAACAAATGTAGATTCAGTAGGGATGCCCTGCTATGCAGTGTACGAGCAACTCGGATAACTGAACCAATCAACAGCAAGGAAACCACCCCGTTGGATACCCACAATACCGTTTCAGGCAGCCGTTGGTTAAGCCCTAGGTACAGGAATATCACTAGAGGTAAGAACAGCCCCATAAATAGAATAGTGCGAATAAACTCCCGGTATTGTACCATGACTAGGTCAGTTACATCAAAAATGTAGCCCATGAGCTCTAGAAACAAGTACTTCCCGATTACGAAGCCAGCTATCAGGCCAGTGTAAAGCAGAACTCGTAGTACAATGGCGGACTCCGGCACATCAAACAGACGGCGCAGAATAACGATACTCTGAATATTAGTATGAATAGCGACTAATAGCAGAGCAAAGGATAACGAGAATATAAGAACTAGGCCTAGGTTGAGCCACGTAATAGTAGGCTTTGTTAGGAAGTCTTGTTCAGCCGCAGCTTTTCCCCATAAACCTTCTACTTGATAAATGCGTGCGAAGCCTGGTTGATACGTGGCGCGAATACCTCCGTAGGCCAGCCCAATAACTAGCAGAAAACACAGGAATACTGTCTGGCCCTGGTGTCCCCGGGGACGAGGTTGGGCTAACAAGGGTGTGGCCGCCGGCTTACCTTTGGGAGTTACGGGTGAGGAAGCTACGTTGCTAAAGGAAGCCAAATTAGGAGTTGCTTCTCCTTGCCATACGCAAAGCAGATGAGAGCCACCAGCAACCCCGGCCGGTAACAGTTGAGCCAAATCAACAGTGTAGGAGGCTGGGGTACGGGCAGTAAATACTAGACGGTTGTCTATGAATAAGCTCAGCCCTTGTCGAGCCGTGAAGCTAATTGGTAGCGGCTTACTAGGCCGAATAGTCAGCCACTGGTAGTAGGCATGCGCTGGCGTATGGTAGTCTGGCAGATAAAGAACCAACCGGTTCGTCTGCTCACCATGAATCAACCAGTCAGAGGTTAGGCCACCACGCGGCGCCGTTGGTAAGGGCCGGTACTCTACTGCCCAGGTAGCTTGACCACTGCACAGGATCAGCCCCAATAACAGCAAAAAAGCACGTAATCTAGCGTAGCGCACAACCATCAAATGGTAAAAGCAGGTGGCCTAGGAAGCTACCCGCTGCTGGGCAGTACGGCTCTGATACACCCCTAGTAAGAAGCTCAGCAGTACAGAGAAAACCACTAGGCCCAGAATGAGGAGCGTGTTGCCCAGATAGGCAAAGTTGATGACGAAGAGAATCACTACTAAGTTGAGTGCCCCCAGTAGCATTACAGTGCTGATTTGCTGAAAGCCCATGGCCAGAATGCGGTGATGGACGTGGTTTTTGTCGGGGGAAAAGGGGGAACGGCCGGCCAGCATGCGCACAATGAATACCCGTAGCGTATCAAACAAGGGCACAAAGAGAATACCTACCGCCACGGAAGGCGCCGAAGAAGCAAAGGGTTGCCCCACCTTCAGGCCCATCTCAATGAACTGAATGGTGAGGATAGAGACAATAAAGCCACACAGCAAGGAACCTGTGTCGCCCATGAAGATACTGGCTTTATGGAAGTTGTATCGCAGAAAGCCCAGCATCCCTCCTATCACGCAGACTGAGACGAACACATAGTTCTGAAAATTGGGCCCGCCGTACTCATAAAAGTAATAGCCGAAGGTGCTCACAATAATCAGCACAATGGTACCGGCAAGACCATCCAAGCCGTCGATCAGATTGATAGCGTTGGTAATGCCTACGATTACTAGAAAGGTGAAAGCATAGCTAATACCAACGGGAAGCTCCTGAATACCCAGGATACCCTGAAAGCTAGTGATGCGCACATCCGCCATAATCATGACAATGCCGGTAGCCAACAACTGGCCTACAAACTTCTTCGCGACGGAAATTGTAACGAGGTCGTCCTTGAGCCCCACGAAGAATAGCACGATGCAGCCAGCCAGCAGTTGCTGAATGCCATGCGACAAATCGGCGAAGATGGTGAGGGCCGACATAAAGCCCGCGAATACTGCAACACCACCGAGACGAGGTGTTAGGGACTCATGCACGGTTCGCACGTTGGGCGTGTCGAGCATGTTCTTCAGGTGGGCGATGTAGATGATGGATGGTACCGCAAACATTGATACCAGAAATGCCCAAAGAGAGGACAGGCCCAACTGAATTCCAAGGTGACTCATGGTGGTTCGGCTCAAGCAAAAACTACGCTCAGCCGGTTATTTCCGACCGCAGCAATGAAAGTATAGGCCTAGCTATGCAACACCCCCGAGCGGTTGAGCATAGCTATATGGATCAGGTTATCGGCCACGATAGAATCGGGCACGAAGATGAATTTTTTATCGAAGATATGTTGGTCGCGGTAGTAGCTTACCCAGTACTGGTTGTTTAAGTGAAACAGGGCTGGGTCAATGGGCTCGATAGGTACGGCGGTGTGCGGTTCCACCTCAAGCAGCACATGCCGCAACGTAGACGTACGAATGGTACTGCCGTCGGCCAGATCTAGGCCATAGCCATTAGAGCTGACGATGACGTTGCTGATAGGGTACTCATTATGATTGAGCAGGTATACCAGCCAACCGGGCTTGCCTTCCTCCGTAGCAGCAGCATCTTCTGGCACAATAGCCACGGATACACCCTCTACCGGATCAAATGAAATGTCTTTCTTCATGCTAAAAACTCAAGAGCCTAGTTCGGCGCCCAATAATCCGGCCAAATGCAGTAGTAAGCGCTCCTGAACTTCAGCAACTGGCACTACCTGGCCTAGCTCCTGCTGCAAAGACGTAACTGCTTTATCAGTAATACCGCAGGGCACAATATGCCCGAAATACGATAAGTCGGTATTTACGTTTAGGGCAAAGCCGTGCATGGTTACCCAGCGGCTACACTTCACGCCCATAGCGCAAATTTTCCGAGGATTAGTGGCTCCTTCCTCAAAGTCAAGCCATACACCGGTAAGTCCATCAATACGTCCGGCGCGCAGCTTATAGTCGGCCAGCGTCAGGATAACGGCCTCCTCTAACACCCGCAGGTAACGATGAATGTCGGTAAAGAAGTTATCGAGGTCGAGGATGGGGTAGCCCACCAGCTGGCCGGGGCCATGGTAGGTAATGTCGCCCCCGCGGTTGATACGGTGGAAGGTAGCCTCGTGAGCGGCTAGGCCACTCTCATCGAGCAACAAATGCTCTGGCTTGCCACTCTTGCCCAAGGTATACACATGAGGGTGCTCACAAAGCAGCAAGTAGTTGGGCGTAGGCTCAACAGGCTCGCCGGCTTCAACAGCGGCGCGATTGCGGGTTTTGATTGCCAGCGTGTCAGCTAGCAGTTGCTCCTGTAGCTCCCAAGTAGGTACGTACTCCACCAAGCCCAACCGCCGCACCTGAATTTGTCGGTTCTGTCCCGGTTGCATAGGCGCCGCTGCTAGAGCGGGCGCAACTGGAGTGGTGGGTGCTACGCAGGCCGAAAGAAAGTCCATGAGCAGTTAAAATAAGCAGCGAAAGAGCCCTAGTGGAAAGACGTCAGTTAGTTTAGAAACCCAACTATTTCTGCCTTTATCATCAAGCAATTTAGCTATTTAGCGCAAAGAAACGATGCTGACACAGCAATGACAGAAGCTCGGCAGTTGGCTTAGCATCACGTCATTTTTCTCTCTCCTACGCCTGAGGAAAACTGAACTGACAAGGAAGCGAGCTGGCTTTCTATTGCTGTTCAGAAAGCGCGCAAAGGTACCATTTTTACTTCCAACCTCAACGAAAGAGCTATCATTAAACGGAGTTACCTAATGGCCACTGCTCGCACTTACCATACTCAGTAGCATATATTTTGCGCATATTGATCTGGATATGATGCCCACCACCGCACATGCTATTGGCCAAGCTGGTGAAGATGCTGCCCTCGACTATTTACTAGCTTCAGGCTATGAATTGGTGCATCGAAATTACCGCTACCGGCGCGCCGAAGTCGATCTAATTGTCCGCCTAGGCCAGGAGCTTCTAGTGTTTGTTGAGGTCAAGACGCGTACGACGGTTCGCTTTGGTTACCCCGAGGAATTTGTGACCTCGCGCAAACAAGAGCTCTTTCGTCGCGCGGCAGAACAGGTACAGGAAGAGTTAGCCTGGGCCGGTGATATTCGGTTTGACATTTTGGCGCTTACGCCCGATAGCAGTGGCCTACGAGTAGAGCATTTTCAAGATGCCTTCTTTTAATCCATTACTTAGGAAGGCAAAGGGGCGCAGCCTGATAGGCTGCGCCCCTTTGCACTTATGCAGCGCTGTTTATTTCTTCATACCGGGGCGGGCTGTATCTGCTTCACCACGCTTGTCGAGTTTATCTTTCTCATAAATCAGCACGCCATTGCGGTTATATTCTTTCACCAACACTGGCTCGGTTACTTCGGGGTCGTACCCGGTTTCTCCATACTGATATTCATAGCGAAGGCGGTTGCGCGCGTTGCGGAAGCCCCAGTACCGGTTCCAAGTCCCGATGCGCTTTCCGTTTTCAAATTGCCCATCCCACTCCAACTGGCCATTTTCGTTGTAGCGCACGTAGTCGCCTTCCAGCTTCCCATTCACGAAAGGAATAACTTCCTTCACTTGTTTCTGAGCACCATCATAGTACGTTATGTTGGCATCGCGCGGAAAACCCATTTCATAATGCGTCTTCGTGAGCAGGATATTATCACGATTGAATGTTTCCCAGCGTAAGTGCTTGGTGCCAACAGCGTAGTACCCGGTTTCTACTACTTTGCCTCCTTCTGTTTTCTTGTAGGGGCCATGTAGCACCCGAAACAGGTTTCCGTCAATATCCCCATTCGCCTTTATGATACGACGCTTTTTGGGGTCATACACGTAACGAGCCGGGGCATACGGGTTAGGCTGTTGGAAAGTGCGCAGGTAATAAAACGTTTCGATGCGTTGATTTTTGCCCTTACCACCCGACTTCACATAGGCCTTCTTAATTCGCTCCCCGAGGAAGATGTTTTTCTTCTTCTTGGGTTTACGCTGGGCGGCTTTCTCCTTTTCCTTAGCAGCTCGCTCCTGTTCTTTGGTGAGCGTGGTACGCTTGGCGATGAGTGAAGGTGCCTTAGTAGTATCCTGAGCAGTAGTGAGTGTATCACCACTTAAGGCTAGGCCACCGGTGTCAGGCTTGCTGTTAAATGAAACTGTTTTCTTGGAGCAGGCCGCCAGCGACAACAGCAGGCTAACCAATAGAAACAGGGGTAGGCGGAACAGACGCATCGGGAGTAAAGGCAGAATTCGCAGCATCGAACGTAAATATAAACGCATTTGGTGCCCTCTACTTTGCCCACCCCAAACCATGAATCAGCAAGCAGGCCATTCTAGCGGACACTAACAAGCAAAAAGCCCTGACTATTGAAGCCAGGGCTTTGTACTACTTTAAACTATTAAGACTTTTTTATGCTACTCAGTAGCTAGTAAATCAGCGCTACGCTTCACAAAGGCTGTTAACGCTTCGCCTTTCAGCATACCTTGCGCCAACAGAGCGAGGTCGTAGGCTTGCCGGGCTAGCTTGCTGCCGGCTTCGCCTTCAGCTTTCAGCACGCGCTGCGCAATGGGGTGATTGGCATTCACACTCACCGTGTAGCTATCTGGGAGGCTACCAAACATCTGCATGCCTCCTCCCCCACCGGTGCGTTGCATATCCTTCATGCGGCGCATGAACTCAGGCAAGGTAATAACAACCGGCGCATCCTGGGGCGAGAGAGCTTCTACTTGCACGTGCATGTGCTCGTTGCTGATGGCACCTTTATACAGCTCTTGCAGCTTGGTTTTATCGTCGTCGCTGAGGACACTTTCCTGCTGCTCGTCTTTCTCGATAAGTTTGCCAACCGTGTCGGCATCCACGCGCTTGAAGGTGGTTTTCTCCAGCTTTTGCTCCAACTGCCCGATAAAGTGCGGGTCGAGCACGGCATCCAGCTTCAGCACATCATAGCCACGGTCTTGAGCGGCCTGTACGAAGGCGTGCTGCGACTCAGGGTCAGTGGTGTAGAGCACCACGGTCTGGTCGTTCTTGTCCTTCTGGTTGGCCTGTACAAACTCTTGGTATTCCTTCAGGGTAAAGAACTTGCCACCTACGTTCTGCACCAACGCGAAGTCCTTGGCCTTCTCATAGAACTTCTCATCGGAGAGCATGCCGTACTTCACGAACAGCCCAATGTCCGACCATTTCTCCTCGAAGCCCATGCGGTCTTTGCGGAACAGCTCGGCCAGCTTGTCGGCTACCTTCTTGGTGATGTAGGTGTTGATTTTCTTCACCGCTGCATCAGCCTGCAGGAAGCTGCGCGACACGTTCAGCGGAATGTCGGGCGAGTCGATGACGCCGTGGAGCAGCATTAGGAATTCGGGCACCACGTCCTTCACCTCGTCGGTGATGAATACCTGGCGCGAGTAGAGCTGGATTTTGTTGCGCTGGAACTGCAGCTCGTCCTTCACCTTCGGGAAGTAAAGAATGCCCGTCAGGTTGAAGGGATAATCTACGTTGAGGTGAATCCAGAACAGCGGAGCCTCCGAGAAGGGATACAGCTCCTGGTAGAATTTGGTGTAGTCTTCGTCGGTCAGCTCAGAGGGCTGCTTGGTCCAGATCGGAGCCGTTTGGTTGATTACCTCTCCCTCGAACTCAATTTCGATGGGCAGGAACTTGCAGTACTTGGTCAGGATGGTACGCAGGCGAGCAGCTTCCAGAAACTCATCAGAGTCTTCGGCTACGTGCAGTACCACATCGGTGCCACGGTCGGCCTTCTCAGCAGTTTCGAGGCTGAACTCGGTGCTGCCGTCGCACACCCAGTGGGCGGCCTCGGTATCTTCCTTGTAGCTCTTCGAGAAGATTTCTACCTCATTGGCTACCATGAAGGCCGAGTAGAAGCCTAAGCCAAACTGACCGATAATCTGGTCTTTGGCGGCGGCATCCTTCTCCTTATACTTCTCTACAAACTCAGAAGCTCCGGAAAAGGCAATCTGATTGATATACTTCTTGATTTCTTCGCCCGTCATGCCCAGGCCGCGGTCGGAGATGGTGATGGTGCGGGCTTCCTTGTCCACACTTACCTTCACTTTCAGCTCACCCAGCTCACCTTTAAACTCACCCAGCTGGGCCAAGCTCTTCAGCTTTTGCGTGGCATCTACGGCATTGCTGACCAGTTCCCGCAGGAAGATTTCGTGGTCAGAATACAGGAACTTCTTGATGATGGGAAAGATATTCTCGGTGTGAATCGAGATGCTGCCTTTCTCTTGCATAGCGCGTTGGAAAAGAGGAGTTAAAAACAGGAATGCAGACGAATTGCCAGCCGATTTCTTGCTGGCTGGCGAAATTCTCGGCTTTCAAACCGTATTCCAGTTCCTCTTTAGCTGTCAGTTTGACAGCGCTTTCGCATGCTGACCCCGTAGGCTAGCCACCTTAGTGAATCGGCAGTGGCCTAGCGACCTACTTCCCATAGCTGACGCATAGCATTGCGGTAAATGCGCTGAGAAGGCGGCAAAGCCGCCTGCCATTCGCGCTCCAAACTATCAATGAGGGGCGTGGCTGAACGAGTGAGCCAATCGAGGGCGGCGGGAATATCAGAGAAGAACTGAAAGTTGATGCGAGCGTGGCGCTGGGCTTCACTGAGAATATTCTCCACAATCAACTGGTTATGCAAGTTAGGTGGCTCAATAAAGGCCAAATGCTCTACTCCCAACGCCAAAAATTGCTCTAACCACTTGTCACTGAGCCATGCTTGCTCTTCCATGCCTAGCAAAGGCATAGTGCTACTGTCAACCAACCACTGCGTTATCTGATGATCCTGGGATATTACCAGTAATTGTTGCAGCGACTGCTCAAATTCTTTAAACTCCAGGGGCCCACGCCATTCCCAACGCAACAACCGCGACTGCGGCGAAACCTGCACAAACAATGAATTAACTACGCATATCATAGTACTACCAACTTATGTAAGCCGAGAAATTGGCTTACTCTGAAGGCAAAGCTATAATACAGTATTCTTAGCTCGATTCTATTTCGCTAGGCCTATCCAATACCTCGTTGAATGTTGGATTATCTTGGCTGAGTTCTACCTGAACAGATTTAGGCAGCCAGTTGCCCTGCGGCTATAGGCTCCGTTGTTGAGGCCACTAGGGCAGTTGTGGCGACCTTTTGAGTGGGGTGCATTTCGTGCGTTACTACTGGTCTAGCAACGGCTCGGTGCGACAACCGATAGTGAAAGCGCGCTGGACGAAATGAAAATGATTGTTTGGCACTGCCACTCATACAAATAGCACCTCGGTGGTACCTAGAGCGGAGCCTTTCCTAGTGGGACGCAGCACGGCCGCTAGGCGGCGTAGTAGACGAAAAGTGATGGTTTTCATAGCTAATGAAATGATGTGAAAGAACAGCACAAAGGTCTCATCTGCGTATTGACTACACGTTGTCAGAGCGTTATGCTTTCGTGAATCTGACGCGCCATTTTCGTTGCCCGCAAAGGATTACAATATTTCCCTTTACATTTGTCTCTCAACTGACACAATGTTGCAAATGCGTACCCTACGGTCTCGTCTGGCTCTTGTGCTGCTCCTGTGCTTTGTGCGGGTGCTGCTGCCCGATGCGTGGGTACTGGCCCTGCACTCCCACGAACATACCACCGAGGAGCCTACGCAATCGGTGAAGTGGCCTAAGGGTAAGGCGTTGCTCTCAGCCAAGCACCAGCACTGCGATGTTGATCAGTTTTTCAAGGAAGCTTTCCAAACTCCGGAGCCCCTTGCGCTGCCAGCTGAAGCTACTAGCTATTTGCCCGTAACGGCAACTCTCAGGCTGCTGACGGGCGTATCTGCCTTCACTCCTACTGCTGGCCTGCGCGGGCCGCCTAGCCACTGCTAAACCCATAGTAGGCCACTCGTAGCCACGCCTTGCCCTCTTTGTGGCATAAGCAACGCGTGTACTTTGCAGGAGAGCTACGCCTCTCTCCGCCCCATTGCGGGGCTGCTACGCGGGCCGGTTTAGTATTCCGGCGTCTTCCGTTTCCTTTATGCTTTTCCGTGTTCCGGGCGCACCGGACCGGTTTAGGTGTGCGTGGCTGTTGCTCTTCCTATTGAGCTCGGCTGCCGCAGCCCTAGGCCAGTCGGGTACGTGCGCCTCGTCGCTGAGCGGCCGCATCTCCGACCACGAGAGTCGGGAGTCGTTGGCCAGCGCGACGGTGGTGGTGCTGGAAACCCAGCAGGCCATCCAAACCGAGGCCGATGGCCATTATCATTTTGAGTTATGCCCGGGCACGTACCACGTGCAGGTTTCCTTTGTGGGCTATGCCTCCGAAACCGCCGAGGTGCGCCTGGGCTCCGCCGTGGTGCGCGACTTCAAGCTGCACCCCGATGCTGTTCTACTGCAAGGTGCCACGGTGAACGGTCAGCACGTGGAGGCTCCTACTACCCAAGCTACCGCCACCCTAAGCGGACAAGCTCTGCAACAGACCCGGGGGCAAACGCTGGGCGAGGCATTACAGAAAGTGTCCGGTGTAACGGCCATCCAAACTGGCCCGAGCATCTTCAAGCCCATGATTCATGGGCTGCATTCCAACCGCGTGACCATTCTCAACAATGGCGTGCGGCAGGAAGGGCAGCAGTGGGGCCAGGAGCACGGCCCGGAAATTGACCCATTTATTGCCTCCCAACTGACGGTGGTGAAGGGCGCCGCCAGCGTCCGGTATGGCTCCGATGCCATTGGCGGCGTAGTGCTGGTGCAGCCCAAACCTCTGCGCGATTCTGTGGGCACTGGGGGCGAGCTGAACCTGGTAGGCATGAGCAACAATGGCCTGGGCGCAGCTTCGGGCACGGTGGAGGGCAACCTGGCCAAGCTGCCGGCCCTGAGCTGGCGCGTGCAGGGTACAGCCAAACGCGCCGGTACTATGCGGGCCCCTGGCTATTACCTGAAAAACTCAGGCTTTGAGGAGTACGACTACTCCGGGGCAGTGAGCTGGCGTAAAGACACGTATGGCTTCGAGGCGTTCTATAGCCAGTTCAGCACGAAGCTGGGCATTTTGCCGGCGGCCCACGCAGAGAGTCCTTCTGACCTGGCTGCTGCCATTGCCCGGCCCCGGCCCCTGGAAACTACCAGTTTCAACTACGATATCAATCGAGCTTACCAGCAGGTCAGCCACGAGCTGCTGAAACTGTCGGGGTTTATCAAGACGGGCACGGTGGGGCGCCTGACGGCCACCCTAGGCCAGCAGACAGACTTCCGTGACGAGTATGACCTGTATTCAGCTCGCAACGCCGAACGGGCGGCGCGGAACCGGCCGGCCCTAAGCTATTCCAACCGCACCACCACGGGGGAACTGATTTGGGAGCACAAGCCGCTAGGCCACTTCACTGGAAGCGTAGGGCTGGCTGGCACGTACCAGTTCAACCGCTACGCCGATGGCACGAGGGGCTTCATCCCCTTCTACAACAACTACGTGGCCGGCGCCTTTGCCATTGAGCGCTGGCAGCAGGGCAAGTGGCAGCTGGAGGGTGGCCTACGCGCCGACTACCGCCACCTGCAGACCCGCCGCGGCACCCGCAATGAGCTGGGGGTATATTACGTAGACCGGCGTGAGTTTACCTACGTGACGCCCGCCGCCTCGCTGGGCGCCATCTATGACCAGGGGGCTCACCTTACCCTGAGCCTGACATCTAGCCTCACTGAGCGCGCGCCCGCGCCCAACGAGCGGTTCAGCGACGGGGTGCACAACGCCCAGTATGAGCTTGGCTATGACTTAGTACCCGGCAACGGAGCCCTGCGGCCCGAAACGGCTTACCACACCGCCCTAACGGCCAATTGGCACGATAACCCGCGCCTGAATGGAGAGCTGACGGTGTATCAAACGACCATCAACGGCTTCATCTACCAACAGCCCATTCTGCCACCAGTTATCAATATCCGGGGTACGCTCATCAGCTGGCAGTACTACCAGACCAACGCCACCTTGCGCGGCCTGGACCTAGGCCTGACATATCGCTTGGCACCGCAGTGGCAACTGGCGGGCAAGGCCTCGGTGGTGCGCGGCCGTGATACCAAGGCCGACCAGTGGCAGGTGTTTATGCCCGCTGATCGGGCCGAGCTTTCGGTGCGCTACGAGGCGCCCGATGGCAGTGGCCGCCTTACTGGGCGCTACGTGAACCTGGGTGGCTACGCCGTGGCCCGCCAAACCCGTGTGCCAGATAACTACGCCGCCAAAGATTACGCCCTGCCGCCGGCCGGCTACGCCCTACTAGGCCTAGAAACCGGCGCTACCGTGCACTGGGGCCGCTTGCCCTTAGAGGTGAGCGTGGCGGGCTCCAACCTACTCAACCAGCGCTACCGCGACTACCTCAACCGCTACCGCTACTTCGCCGACGAAATGGGCCGCAACGTGACACTTCGCGTGCGGGCGCCCTTGGAGTTTGGCCGCAGTCGGCAGTAGCGCTTTTCTCTACATCCATTCACATCCTTCCTTACCTCTTTTCCATGCAGAACCCCGTTTTTCTCCGCCCTGCCCTCCTGGCCCTGTTGGCTTCCGCCACTGTTTTCTCGGCTTGCAAAAAAGACAACGACGACCCCACGCCCGACGACGACAACGAGCAAATTACAACGGTAACCTATACCCTAACCCCCCAGAGCGGTGGTGCGGCCGTTACCATTCAGTACCGCGACATTGATGGTGACGGCGGACAGGCCGGAGTAATTACGCCCGCTACGCTGGTACTGGCGCCTAATACCACCTATACCGGCACCCTGACTCTGTCCGATGAAACCAAAACCCCAGCCGAAAACACCACTGCTGAAATTTTGGAAAAGGGCGACGAGCACCTGTTCGTATTTACCCCCAGCAACGTCAACCTGACTGTTACGGCCACCGACAAGGACAAGAACAACCTCCCGATAGGCCTAGCCACCCAAGCCGTAACGGGCGCTGCTAATGCCACCGGCACTACTGGTACCTTAAAAGTGGTGCTGCGCCACCAGCCCGGCTCTAAAAACGGCACTGCCACCCCCGGCAGCACCGACGTGGAAGTAGATTTCCCGACGGCTGTGCGCTAGAGCGGTGAATGATTGAGTGAAGTGGCCTAGTCGCCGCTTTCAGCAGCACCGATGAAGCTACTAGTGGCAGTTCTGAAGTTGCTGATAGCCGGAATATTTAGGGCAGACCAATACCTACGCCCCTAGGCCACTTCACTCAGTCACTCAATCATTAATTAACAGATATAGGGGAAGCTGGCTGCAAACGGCTTCTCCACCCTCTTTCTCCCTGTTTGGTTGTGGAGAATTTTTGGGAAGGCACCGGCTATTAGTCGGTGCTTTCTTTGGTTTTGCGCGGTGGTGCAGCCTTTCTGCCTCATCCCTCGTTCATTGGCTTCCGCATAAATTGCCTTCCATGTCCCGACTTCTCCTCTCAACTGGCCTACTGCTCCTAGCGGGCGGGGCGTTTGCTCAATCTCCGGCTCCGGCGGCAGTCCGCTCAGTGCGGGCGGCAGCAGCCGTTCCCGTGCGGGGGCGCGTTACTGATGCCGCTTCTGGCGACGCCCTGCCCGGCGCTACTGTGGTATTCCCCGACCTGCGTCAGGCCACCTCCACCGATGCCAATGGCAACTTCCAGTTTGCCAACCTACCCAAAGGTCGCTTCCTGATGCAGGTACGCTTCGTGGGTTTTACCACCGTGGCCCGCACCGTAGATACCAGCACCGGACAGCCGCTGGAAGTGGCCCTCACGCCCGCCGAGACGGAAATTGGGCAGGTAGTGGTAACGGGCGTGTCGGCCAGCACGGAAATGCGCCGCTCCCCCATCCCGACCAGCGTTATTGACCAGACGCGCCTGCGCCAGACGGCCGCCACCAATGCCGTGGATGCCATTGCCCACACGCCCGGTCTCAACCAAATTACCACGGGCGCGGCCATCAGCAAGCCGGTTATCCGGGGCTTGAGCTCTAACCGGGTTATCACCCTTAATAACGGCGCTAAGCAGGAAGGCCAGCAGTGGGGCGATGAGCACGGCATCGAGATTGACGAGTTCAGCATTGACCGGGCGGAGGTAATCAAAGGTCCCGGTTCCTTGCTCTACGGCTCTGATGGCCTGGCCGGGGTTATCAACTTTCTGCCCGCCGACCCGGTGGAGGACGGCCGCATCATTGGCTCGGTAGCCGCTAACTACCAGACCAACAACTACCAGCAGGGCTACTCCCTGATGAATGCGGGCAACCTGAACGGCTTCAATTGGCAGGTGCGCGGCTCGGGCAAGGTAGCTGCCGACTACCGCAACCGCTACGACGGCCGCGTGTACAACTCGGGCTTCCGGGAGCTGAACAGCAACGGCTACGTGGGCTTCAATAAAAGCTGGGGCTACTCCCACCTCACCTACAACAGCTTTAATCAGATTCTAGGCCTCATTGAGGGCGAGCGGGATTCTACATCGGGCCGCTTCTTGCGCACCAATGGCTTCGGCGACACTGAAATAGTAACTGGCCGTGGCTTTTCGGGCTATGGCCTTGACGTACCGCGCCAGCAGATCAACCACCTGCGCATCGGCACCGACAACAACTTCATCCTGGGCCAGCACCGGCTTACCGTGAATGTGGGCTGGCAGCAAAACCTACGCCGCGAGTTTGGCAACCCACTTGATTACTACGAACGGTCGTTGTTTTTCCAGCTGCGGACTGTTGACTACGCCGTGCGCTGGTTTTTGCCAGAAATGCAGGGCTGGAACACCACCTTTGGGGTGAGCGGCATGCAGCAGCAGAACCAGAACAAGGGCGTTGAATTCCTTATTCCGGCTTATAAACTACTGGATGGTGGCTTGTTTGGCGTCACGAAGAAGTCGTTTGGCAAGCTAGACTTGAGCGGTGGCCTACGCTATGATATCCGCCGCATCAATGCCGATGCACTGTACCTGAACGAAGAAGAAAAGCCGGTGCCGGCTGGCCAAGGTGAAGCTAAGTTTTCAGGCTTCAAGAGCACCTTCCGCAACGTAAGCGGCAGCGTAGGCGGAGCGTATAACTTCAACGACAAGTGGCTGATTAAGGCAAATGTAGCCCGTGGCTTCCGGGCTCCTAACATTGCCGAGCTGGGCTCAAATGGCGTACACGAGGGCACCACGCGCTACGAGGTAGGTGAACCCAACCTGAAGGCTGAAACCAGCTTCCAGCTTGATGGTGGCGTGAGCTACATCTCCGACCACGTGAGCCTCTCGGTAGATGCCTTCCGCAACCGCATCAGCAACTACATTTTCCCGCGCCGCATTGCCAACGCCGCCGGCGAAGACTCCATTGCCGTAACCGGCGACCGGCTGTTCCGCTACGGGCAGGGCGATGCCCGCCTAGCGGGCGGCGAGGTAAGCATCGACCTGCACCCCCACCCCCTCGACTGGCTGCACTTTGAGAACTCATTCTCCATGGTGCGGGCCATTGAGTACGACCAACCCGAGGGCCAGAAATACCTACCCTTTATTCCCGCCGACCGGCTGCAGTCGGAGTTGCGGGTAAACTTCCGGAAGGTGGGTACCACGCGCCTGCACAATCTGTACGCCCGGGGTGGCGTGGAGCACAACTTCGCCCAAAACCGCATCTTCTCCGCCTTCGATACCGAAACCCGCACCCCGGGTTACACGCTGGTAAATGTGGGCGTTGGCACCGAAGTCACAAATAGCCAGGACAAGACGCTGTTTTCGCTCTACTTAGCCGCCAATAACCTGTTTGATGTAGCCTACCAGAACCACTTGAGCCGCCTGAAGTACACCGATGTAAACTATGCCACCGGCCGGGTGGGCGTGTATAACATGGGCCGCACCATAAGCGTAAAGCTGGTGGTACCGCTGAGCTTTAAGTAGTCGGTGGTGTGGCAGAGCCTTACTATAACTTGAACGAGTGGCCTAGGGCAAGTTGTTTGCTCAGGAACACACAAGTAGCTCTCGGCTTTCTGCCAACGTACAACTTCAGCCGTACCTACCATGGCCCACGACCACCACGGACACGACCACGCGCACCATCATCATGGCCCGCCCGCCGATGGCAATTTCAGCCAGGCCTTCAAGTGGGGCATTGTGCTGAACCTTGCGTTTGTGGCGGGCGAAGCGGCGGGTGGCCTATGGGCCAACTCGGCGGCCTTGCTTTCTGATGCGGGCCACAACCTTTCCGATGTGCTGAGTCTGGCGCTGGCCTGGGCGGCCTCGCTTCTGGCCACCCGCCGCCCCACGGAGCGCTACACCTACGGCTACAAAGGCGCCACCATTCAGGCGGCCCTGCTGAACGCGGCCTTGCTGTATCTGGCGCTGGGCTTTATTCTCTGGGAAACCATTGACCACCTGCGCCACCCCGAGCCCGTGAATGGTCCCGTGGTCATGCTGCTGGCCGGCCTCGGTATTCTGATAAATGGCTTCACGGCTTGGCTGTTCCGTCGGGGCCAGAAAGGCGACGTGAACGTGCGCGGCGCGTACCTGCACATGCTGACCGACATGCTAGTATCGGTGGGCGTGGTGGTAGGCGGCGCGCTGGTGTACTTCACGGGTTGGCAGTGGCTTGACCCGGCTATCAGCTTCATTATTCTGGCCGTAGTGAGCGTGAGCTCCTGGGGCTTGCTGCGCGAAACGGTACAGCTTAGCCTGCAGGCCGCCCCTGAAAGCATTGACGTGGCCGCAGTCCGGCAGTTCCTGCTCTCGCGTCCCGGCGTTACGCAAGTCCACGACCTTCACATTTGGCCCCTGAGCACCAGCGACACCGCCCTCACGGCGCATCTGGTGCGCCCCGGCAGCGAAAACGGCAACCTGTTCCTGCGCGACTTGCAGCACGACCTGCAGCACGAGTTTAATATCAGCCACTCCACGGTGCAGCTAGAAGATGAGCTGCCATTGATGGGCGCCCACGGCTGCTGCGACGAGCAGGTGGCCTAGCCGGTGGCGTGGGCTGGAAGAGAACCAGAAAATTGCGTAATCTGCATTTCGCAATTCCTTCCCACGTTTCATGCAGCCCACCGTTCCTACCTCACCTCCCAAAACTGCCCGCCTATTTAGTGCCATTGTGGTGGTAGCTGCCCTCGGCTACTTCGTGGATATCTACGACCTGATTCTGTTCAGCATTGTGCGGGTAAAGAGCCTGAACGATCTAGGTATTACGGCTAAAGACGCCGTTACCAGTGAGGGCCTGTTCCTCATTAACATGCAGATGGGCGGAATGCTGCTTGGCGGCATTCTGTGGGGAATTTTGGGAGATAAGCGCGGCCGGTTGTCGGTGCTGTTTGGCTCTATTCTGATTTACTCGTTGGCAAACATTGCCAACGGCTTTGTACAGACGCTAGAGCAGTATGCCTGGCTTCGCCTCATTGCGGGTATAGGCCTAGCGGGCGAGCTGGGCGCGGGCATCACCTTGGTATCAGAAACCTTACCTAAAGAAAAGCGCGGCTACGGTACTATGATTGTAGCTACCGTGGGTGTATCGGGGGCCATGCTGGCCTACTGGGTGGGCGAGCGGTTTGGCTGGCGCAACGCTTACTTCGTGGGAGGTGGCCTAGGCCTAGCTCTGCTCGCGTTGCGGGTGGGCGTATATGAGTCGGGGATGTTTGAGCAGGCGAAGAAGTCGCAGGTAGAGCGTGGTAATTTCTTCGCGCTGTTTACCAACGGCCCGCGACTGGTGCGTTACCTCAAGTGCCTGCTCATTGGAGTGCCGCTGTGGTTCGTGGTGGGCATCTTGATTACGCTGGCGCCTGAGTTTGGCGAAGCACTCGGCATTACGGGCCCCGTTACCGCTGGGCTGGGCGTATTCTGGTGCTACTTCGGGCTGGTATTTGGTGATTTTATCAGCGGCAGCCTCAGCCAGTTGCTGCGGAGCCGCACCCGGGCCCTGCAGCTGTTCCTAACATTTTGTGCCATCATGGTGGGTGTGTACCTATTTGCCCTAAGGGGTGCTTCGCCCACGGCCTTCTACACCGTGTGCTTTGTTTTAGGCGTCTCGGTAGGATTTTGGGCTCTGTTTGTGACGGTGGCCGCCGAACAGTTTGGCACCAACTTGCGGGCTACCGTGGCTACTACGGCTCCCAACTTTGCCCGTGGTTCAGTGGTGGCCTTAGTGCCCATATTCAATGGCGTAGCAACCGCCTTGGGCACCACCGCTGGGCCTAACCGCATCAGTAGCGGCGCTATTGTTGGTGGGGTGTCGCTGTTGATTGCTTTCTGGGCCGTTACTACCCTACCCGAAACCTTTGGGAAGGACCTCGACTACGTGGAGGAGTGAAAGCCGAGATAAAAACTAACCCACAGGGTATTAGCAACGTTAAACCTGGACAGTACCTTACTATCCAGACCATGAAACATGTTGCAGTATTAACGGCAATGGCCGTGTTTGCCCTCGGTGGCCAAGCTGCCCAGGCCCAGACCGCCGACTCCACGCAGGCCCGCCTCCAGATGCAACAACAGCGCGCGGCCGATGCTAAGGCGACGCTGGAAGCGCAGAAACAACAAAGCGCCGCTTCTCGCAGCAGCGTAGATCAAACCAAGTCTCAACTCAGAGAACAGGAAACCGCCATGCGCGAGCAGAAGCGGCAGATGAAGGAGCAGAAGCTGGAGCTCCGGCGCCAGCAAGACGCGGCCAAGGAAGCCCGCCGCCAAGAAAGCGCCGCTAAAGCAGCCCTGCGTGATGAAAAGCGCAAAGCCCGCGAAGCAAAGAAGGCCAGCAAACTATAGCTTTGCATAGCATTTCCGCTATATGATTAATTAAAACTCCAGCCACTGGCTGGAGTTTTTTCGTATTCGTGCACATCAGTCGTACACTCCTACCTAACGCTCTATGGCCAATCAGCCAATCAAAAATACTCCTATGCTGTACCCGTGGCATCACTTTGTGCTGCTACCGGCCCTGCTTATTCTGTCCATCTACAGCGTTAGGCGCTACTTGGCCGTGGCCGGCGACGACTCCGAAGATTCACGTCTGTGGTTTACGCTTATGGCGCTGGCGGTGGTGAGCTTTGGTGTGCTGGTTATGCTGCGCCAGCATTATGCGCTGCAACTTCAAGACCGGCTTATTCGCCTGGAAGTGCGCCAGCGCTACTTTGAGGTTACCGGCCAGAGCCTCCGCCCCCTAGAAGAACAGCTTACGCTAAAACAGATTCTTTCCCTACGTTTTGCCGGGGATGCAGAGCTACCCGAGCTAGTGCAGGCCACCATCCGGGAGAAGCTGGCACCAAAGGATATTCAGGCTCGCATTCAGGATTTCCACTTCGACCACATGCGGGTCTGAGGTAGAAATACTACGAAGCGGGTGACTGAAATGGACAATTGATCGGCGAACTTTGTTGCTCTATTTGTGCTTGTAAGCACTACTTCTGCTTTTTTACGGCAACTCACTGAGTTGCCACTTCACTCTGCCTCATGATTCTCTACAACGTCACCACCAGCCTCGACCCGGAAATTGCCGACCAGTGGGTGGCCTACATGCGCGATACGCACATGCCGGAGGTAATGGAAACCGGCTTTTTCCTAAAAAGCCAACTCTGCCGTCTGCTCAACGAAGAGGATGGCGGCGTTACGTATGCCTCGCAATACTATTGCGTGAGCTTAGAGCAGCTGGAGGAATACCAGCGGGTAGCGGCTCCGGCTCTCATCAAAGAAATTGAAAAGCACTTTGGGGGTCGTTACGCCTCCTTCCGCACGATGCTGGAAGTTGTTGACTGACCTCCTGCAACTTCCACCAAACAAAAGGGCCCGCTGCCATGGCAGTGGGCCCTTTTGTTTGGTACTGGCCTAGCATTGAGCTTATGGCTCTACTAAAGCCTATTTCTCATCCTGCGGCTGCGTGACAAGCATCTCTACGGTTGGGTCACAGACGTAGGCCTGTAGCTGCTCAATGGTCAGGTTGCCGTTGTGCCACTCGGGGTCGAGGTTGGCACCTATTTTTTTGTAGAAGCCAATGGCGGGTTCGTTCCACTCCAGCACCTGCCATTTCATGCGGTTGGCACCAGTGTGGCGGGCCTCAGCTACCACGGCGTCAAACAGGCGCTTGCCAATGCCGGTGCCGCGCAACGATTCCGTTACTACCAGATCTTCCAGGTAGAGCATCCGGCCCTTCCAGGTGGAGTAGCCCGTGTAGTAGAGCGCAATGCCCTGAATTTTGCCCTCCTGCTCAGCTACAAAGAACTTGAAAATAGCGTCTGGCCCAAAGCCGTCGCGTTGCATGTCTTCCAGCGTATTCGTGACTTCCTGCGGGGCGCGCTCGTACACGGCCAGCTCCTGAATGAGGCCTAGCACTTGGGGTAAATCGGCCTCCCGGCCACGACGGATGGTGATAGTTGACATAGGTGCAAATGTAGTGGCCTAGGCCATTTTTCAACCTTCAACCGTACGGCTAGGCCACTTATATAACACAATGCCCCTCAGCTTTATCAGCCAAGGGGCATTGTTATAACTAGCCGGGAGCCAGATTTACATTACAGGCTGCATCTTTTTGATGTCCTCCGTTGCGTTTACGGCGTTGATTTCGCGCGTAGCTGGGTTTTCAGGTGCCTTTTTACCGCCCGTAGTGTCGGGAGCGGCTGGAATGGGGGGCAGCGGCTGATCTACAATATCTTCGTCCCGCTTGATATCGGGGTTATTGCAGGAAGTTACGGACAGCGTCATCGAGGCGGCCAGCAGACCGAACAGGAGCGTTTTTTTCATATCTGAATGCAAAAGAACAGAGGCAATTACGCGAGTTGCGGCCGCGAAGATACGGGTTGATGCGTTGATTGTTGATGTGTTAGGTACTGATTGTTGCTAGTAGCGGGTTGCTGTTGGAAGTCACTATATCAACTAAGCTAGGCCTGTTTCCGACAACAATCCTTCACTTCGAGCTACAATCAGCCTTTCCACTATTACTTCTTATAGGGGTTTACCCCCATGTTTTGGTACGCAAATGCCCAGATGTCGGCCCACTCGTCAATCTGCAGCTTGGTGCTTTTGCCGGCACCGTGGCCCGCATTCACGTCCACCCGAATCAGTTGGGGCTTGGGTCCCGAATTGGCCGCCTGCAGCGCCGCCGCAAACTTGAAGGAGTGCGCTGGCACCACGCGGTCGTCGTGGTCGGCGGTGGTAATCATGGTAGCGGGGTAGCTGGTGCCTGCCTTCAGGGTGTGCAGAGGCGAGAACTTATAAAGGTTCTGAAACTGGTCGTAGTTATCAGAAGTGCCGTACTCGGGAGCCCAGTTCCAGCCGATGGTGAACTTCTGGTACCGCAGCATATCCATTACGCCCACGGCCGGGAAGGCCACGCCGCACAGATCGGGGCGCTGCGTCATGGTGGCCCCCACCAGTAGGCCACCGTTTGAGCCGCCGGCCATGGCTAGCTTCTCCGTGGTGGTGTAGCCCGTCACCTTCAGATACTCGGCAGCGGCAATAAAGTCATCAAACACGTTTTGCTTGTTGGGCGTCATGCCGGCTTTGTGCCAAGCTTCGCCGTACTCGCCACCGCCACGTAGGTTTGGAATAGCCAGCACGCCCCCGTTTTCCAGCCACAGCATCCGCGCCACGCTGAAGCCTGGCGTCAGGGAAATATTGAACCCGCCGTAGGCATAGAGGTATGTGGGGTTCTTACCGTCCAGCTTAATGCCCTTCTTGTGGGTGATGAACATGGGCACCTTAGTGCCGTCCTTGCTAGAGTAGAACACCTGGGTGGTCACATAGTCGTCGGGCTTCACATCTACCGCCGGCGCCCGGAACACCGTGCTGGTATTCGAAGCCAAATCGTATTTGTAGATAGTGGTTGGGTAGGTGAAGGACGTGAAGGCGTAGTACACCACCTTAGAGTTGCGCTTGCCGCCAAAACCCGAGGCCGTACCAATGGCGGGCAGGGCTACATCGTGCTTGAACTGGCCCTTCTCAGTGTACACCTTTATAAGGCTGCTGGCATCTTTAAGGTAAGAAGCCACCAGATAGCCGCCTACCTGGTCTACGCCTTCCAGCTTGTTCTCGGTCTGGGGCAGTACTTCTTTCCAATTGGCCTCCTGGGGCTTTTTGGGGTCAATGAGCACCACGCGGTAGCGGGGCGCCTTGTAGTTGGTGTGTACCAGCAGCTGCCCACCCACATTGCCTACCACCGAGTTGTTGTACTCGTAGCTGCTGATGAGGGGCGTGAAGGAGTTGGCTTGCTTGGGGTCGGTGAGGTCGCGCACCGAGAGGCGGTTACCGTCGGCTTTACCATTGGTGAGGTAGAGGACCAAAAAGCGTTCATCCTCGGTGGTACCCACCGTCCGGAAGCCTAGAGCCATCTTGGGGTCTTCGTACACCAGCTTATCGGTGCTTTGGGGCTTACCTAGCTGATGGTAGTACACCTTATGGTACTCGTTCTTGCCAGAAAGCTGATTTTGGCCGGCCTTGGGCGCATCGTAGCGGCTGTAGAAGAAACCATCTTTATACCAGGCCGCGCCCGATACCTTTACCCACTGCAGTTCATCGGTGAGCGGCTTACGCGTTTTCAGGTCCAGCACTTTTATCTGCTGCCAGTCGGAGCCACCACCGCTGGTAGCGTAGGCCAGGTAGCGGTGGTTGGTAGAGAAGTAAGTGCCCGCTAGGGCCGTGGTACCATCGGCAGAAAACTTGTTCGGGTCGAGCAGCACGTCGGGCTGACCTTCCTGGCCGTCTTGCTGGGTGTAGAGCACGGCCTGGTTCTGCAGACCGTCGTTTTTGCTGAAGTAGAGTTGGTTACCCTCCTGCTGCGGAATACCAAACCGCTCGTAATTCCAGATCTTGGTGAGCCGCTCCCGGATTCGGTCTCGGAACTTGATCTGGCCTAGGTAATCAAACGTGACCTTGTTTTCAGCCTCCACCCACGCCTTAGTTTCGGGCGAGTCGAGGTTTTCCAGCCAGCGGTATGGGTCGGCTACGAACGTGCCGAAATAGTCGTCCTTCTGATCGACTTTCTTGGTTTGCGGGTATTGCACAGTGGAGCGGGAAGTAGAAGCCTCCGCCTTACCAGCCGCCGGAGTGGGGGCCGTAATAGCGGGAGCCGTGGTTTGCGCGGAGCGGCACGAAGCCAGCGCCGCCAGAGATAGTACGGAAACAGTAATTTTTTGCATGAATACGGGTAACATGGCAGGGCGCCGAAGATAATCTACAATGCCTAAAGTCTGGGCTATTGCATGCGGCCCACCTTCGGAATCACCTGAATAAGGAAGCGTTTGTTGTCGCCTTCGCGGCGCCCCTGGTAGCGCCCGGTGCCATAAAACCCACTGCCGCCAATAATCAGTTCAATACTCCGGTCTTGCCCGAAGTTGATACCGTTCTGCTTCCAGAAGTTCAGCAGGTTCAGGGCGCGGCGGTAGCTCAGTTGATAAGTAGTTTGCTCCTCGGCCGTATTGCGGGGGTCGCCCTGGGGGTAGCGGGCGGCCATGCCTTCTACAATCACGAGGTAGCGCACGGGCTGGTCGGTTTTGATGCTTTTGAGCACCGAGCGTAGCGTGCGGCCAGCCTGCAGCAAAGCGGGCTTGTAGGCTTCCTGTATCTCATCACGACCGGCTTTAAACTGCACGGGCACCAGCAGCTCGTGCCGCTCATTGGTGGGGTCATATTTGAAGTACTTACCCTCTAGCTTCTGCAGGGAACGGCGGATTTTGGTAATCTGCTCCAACTCAATGGCCTTGGCTTTTAGCTCACCATTGGCCTGCTGCAGCTCTCCTTCCCGGTCTTTGAACAGCTTGAAGCTATACACGAACAGCACCAGCATCACCACAAACAGGGACGTCATCAGGTCCACATAGCTGGGCCAGAAGAAGTCGTTGCTTTGGCGGTTGTTGGATGTGGAGTTGTTCATGTAATGAGGTAAGGGTTTGAGCTAGAATACAGCACTGGAAGCCTTCCTATTGTTAAGTTCGACCAATTTGGCTACCTGCTTCATAACTGACTTATCATGCTTACAAGTGAAGCACTCACTACTGTACAAACCAGCACGATAATCCATAATAAGCCGCTTGTGGCCAAGCTGGCTGAGATTATTCCGCACGTATTGCAATTCGTTTTCAACTCTGGTGACAACCCAATACCTAGCAGAGCTATGATCAGTTGGTCCTTGCCCGAAATAGTATACGCCATTATTGCCACATACTTCCAGCATGTTCAAAGTAGTATCAGCGGCAAAAATGTACGTTGTCCTGTCAAGGTTTGGTAGAATCACTAGCCGCTTAATGAGCTCCTCATTGTACAACTCACTATACTGAACAGGAATTTTAATCCTAACTATTTCGCTCTGCTGAGCATATCCAGCAAACGAAATGCTCATACACAATCCTAATCCAGTTAGAAACTTGTTCATAACTACTGCGGCCGCACGCCTCCAAATAGCTTATCCATAAACCGTTGGAAACGGTTCTTGGAGGTGGCTTTTACCAGCACCGTGTTCAGGTTGGAAAGCTCTGAAAGCAGCTTGGCTTGAATCTGCGAGTCGAGTTCTACTTTGCGCATCAGTTCGCGCTGGGTGGCAGTTACGTCGCGGCTGAGGTCAGCTTGTTGCACGTTGAGGTTCTGGAAGGGCTCCAGCTGTTTCAGCAACTTATCGAAGATGTTATCGGCGTTAAGGCGGTCAAAGTACTGCTGCCACTTCTCGTAGGCCAGTTGGGCTTGCCGCTCGTTGTAGGCCAAGCGCTGGGTCATTACATCGGCCAGGGAAACGCCGGCTTGGTCGATGTGCTGCTCGGCGCGGTCTTTAAGGTTGCGCAGCTCCACTTGGTGCTTCTGGAAGAAATCTAGCATGAGCTGCACCGAGTTGTTGTTGCCGCCGATGTACTGGCCTAGGTCGTTAATGCCCTTTTCAAAGCCACGCAACCGGTCGAGGATGCTATTGACACTTTCTGCCGACTGGTACCCCTTAGCCAGCATGTCGTTAAGCTTCTGCTGATAGCCGGTGAAGGCTGCAAACATCTCCGCCGACTCTCGCACCTTATCAAACACCAAGATGTTGGCAGCGGCCATTTTATCATAACCAATGGTATCGAGCCGCTCCAGGAAGTCGCTCTGCACCCGAATATTCTGGGTAACCTTGTCCATCAAGGGGTTAAACAGCTCTACCTGGCCAACAAACTGCTGATTAAATGCATCCAGTACCGACTTCAGATTAGTCAGGGAGCTAGCCATATCAGCGTGCAGCACGGGCAGCAAGCGGGCCTGCAGGAAGGTATAGTATTGGTTTTGCTTACGATCAAGCTGCTCCCGAGCCTGGCGTAGCACCCCGTTACCGAGCAACGTCAGCAACAGGCCTACAAAGGAACCCGTCATGGCAATGAGCACACCCGTGAGGAACGGTGTCAAGGCATTTTCATCCGACACCCCATTGCGGGCAATGCCCACCAGGCCTAGTATCACCCCTAGAAAGGTACCCAACAGGCCTAGGTAAAGCGGGGTGGCTACGTTGGCCTGCACTGAGTTATCCAGCACCTCGCTCTGCCGCTCCGAAATGTCCTTTAAAATCCCAAAGTCGGCGGCGGCACCTTTGTTGTGGCGCAGGTAGTCGTTAGTATCTAGTAGGATCTCTTGGAACTCCGGCGAGGCATTTTCGGCCTTAATGAGATTGGAAGCGAAGGACTCAGGCGGGGCGTCGGCGGCGTAGTCGGGCAGGTCGCGGCCGTCGGGCAGCACAATGCGCTGCTCTACGCGCAACGCTTCCTTTGCGGGGTATAGTTGAGCCAGCCGCTGCGCATTGGCCCGCGTCCGCAGAAACGTGCGGATTTGCAGGCCTACTACAATGGCTACTACGGCTACTTCCAGAATGATTTCAAGCATATAACTACGAAGCTACGGCTAAAAGCTAGTTCCCCTCCCTAAAAGAGGGGGTCAGGGGTTGTTGACTGGCCTAGAGCGGGTTTAGAACTAAAAGCCTAAAACCCGATCCGACGTTCAGCCACGACCCCTAACCCCTACTCTTTTAAGGAGGGGAACTAGCTTGTAATTTCTAGTTACTCAAACCGGATAGCGGCTTTCTGCTCAATCTGCCAGTTTCCGGCCACCTTGCGCAGTACACCTTCCTCCTCGGTTATAATGCGCGTGACCGGGCCCGTAGGCTGCTGGTATTTGCAGGCCTCCCGCAACGAGTATTGCGCGCTCTGGATGGCGTAGGCGTGCACTGCCGGGTTAGAGGTCACGCTAAACGTTGCCAGTTCAGGCCACTGCGGGTCCAGATGAATTTCGTAAATGCTGTCGTGCTGCGGCTCATCACTGAAATCATACTCATTGAATGCCCCATTCACGGGTACTTTCACATAACGCGTTTGTTGCACGGCAGCCGCCGACGCAATTGGCTCTGCAGGAGCGGCGGGGGCAACTGACGCCGCAGGGCTAGGTAATTGTACAGGAGGCACCAAGCTCTCAAACTCATCCCGTGGTGAAGCCGAAGGCGCCCCAACAGGTATTACCGGCGGGGTAACCGGCACCTCCGTAGCAGCCGACGGAGCCGAGTACACAGGCGCCGCTACTGGGGCAGGCGTAATAGGCCTAGGAGGCGCAGGCGCCGGTGCGGCGGGCGCTGGGGGCGCCACTGGAGCGGGCCGCGCTGACTGGCCTGCCGGTTTGGCTGTCGGGGCAGCGGCAGGAGTTGGAGCCGCTGTTGTTTGTCCGCGCAGTTTTTTGAGCTCTTCTTCAACCCGCTGTTGCACCAGTATTTCCACTTCACGCTGCTGCGCCGGCGTTAGGCGGTCGGCGCTGGCGGTACCCAGGCTGGCGCTGCTGCCCATCACCCCGTTCTTCACCGAGTCTATTTCTGAACGATGCCGCCCTAGCCGGTCGCCAAGAGCCGTAATGCTTCGGCGCAGCAGTGCATAGAGCACCAGGCTCAACAAGGATAGAATCAGAGCCAATGGCCCGAAGAATTTGTTCATTAGGCTCTCCCCTGCCCCATTATTAACCGCGGTAGGGGTACTTGCTACACCCGCCTCCGCTAGGCCAGCGTCAGACGGGCTGGCACTCATGGTGTCGTCGGAGGTAGTAGTGGTATCCGTTTGTTCTGTGGCCACCTCCGCATTGCTTAGCTCACCAATGGGCGTACCATTCTGCACGTAGTTGTTAAGTGCTGCCTCCAGCGTTGCCAAGCGTTGCATGCGCGCAGGGTTAGCACGCCGCGCCGGCGAAGCTTTCAGGCGGTTGATTATCTCCGTGGTCAGCTTCTGCAACCGCGATGAGTTGGAACCGAGACCCTTATACATCGTTCCCTTCCCTTCCAGCGGCTGATACAGTGCACTATACACCCGCTGACTGTCAGCCTTAATGCTGCTCTCAAACGCACTCAGTGAGCTGCCACAGTTCAGCCTACCCTTGAGGTTGGAGCGCCCGTTGTCGTCGTACACATAGCGGGCCGTGGCGCACCAGATTTGCACCTTTTGCTCATCGAGCGTAGGCTGGCCTAGCGGGGTTTGGGCACGACTGCCCGCCGCCAGAAGCAGCAGGCCGGAAAGTAGAGAGGCGGCGCGACGGGAAAGGGTCATAGGGTGTTAGTTGGGTAGGGAGTACAGGACGAAACTAGAGGTAGAAGTTTGTTCCCCTCCTCAACTGAGGAGGGGAACTAGTTTTTGCTCTAGTCTGGGATTCTTCTATCATGCCTGCAGCTCGCGGCTCAGGTTGTAGAGTGCCTGTTTCAGTGGCAAGAAGAACAAGGTTTCTGGCAGGGTTTCGTCGGAGGACAGCTGGCGCTGGAACTGGTGCAGGCCTAGGCTTAAGCTATCCTCGATTTCACGCTGCAGAATGTCCTTCACACGCTGACGGTCTACGTCCACGCCTACTTCGCGCAGGTAGGGTGCTACTTCGTCGCCTTCGAGCACGAGGGTGAGGTAGTGACGTACGTTTTCCAGCACTTGGTCTTTCAGCGCGGCATCTACCTGATTCAGTTTCAGGCGCTGCTGATTTAACTCAGTGCCTTCCACGGCGCCGCTGTACTTCACGGGCTTGATGCTGTCGTAGTCTGCCGTATTCGACTTTTCCTCAAACAACACGCCACCGTTGGTAGTGGCCTCCTTAGGGTTGTCAGCCAGGATAACGCGGAAGTTGTGGGGCGGCTCGGTGCCGGTTACGGCGTGGAAGATGGCCTTCGTAATTTTCTCGATGGCCACCAACGAGCTACCACCAGCTAGCAGGCGCAGGTAAAGGCTGCCTTTGCCGGAGAAGCAGAGGTAGCGCGGCGTTTTCAGGCCGAGGTGCTTGGTAAGCTGCGCCGTGTGGTAGATGATGCTGGTGTAGTGCAGGTAGAACAGTACCCGCAGTTGCCGACCTTTACCTAAGCCTAGAGCCTGAGTAAAGCGCAGCGCATCATCGTACTTAAACAGCAAGCTAGTCACGTCAGCAGAACCAAAATCGGTGTTGCTGAGAGCGGCACGCAGGTAGCCTTTGTACTCCTGATTTTGCTCGGAATCGGGCAGGCTTTCCACGTGGCCTACGCCAAGGCGCAGCAGACCGTTCTGCTTGGGCGCACCTTGCACGCGGGCGTACCCGTCGCCCCACAGGTCGTCGCCGGCGAAGCGGAACGAGGTGCTGTAGGCCGGTTTCTGATCGGCGAAGAGCAGCAGGTCGGTGGTGCCGCCGCCGATGTCGATGTTCACCACGTTTTCGTCGCGGTTGGGGACTACCTGGTTGGTGGCCGTGAGGTAGTAGTACGGGGCCACCGACTCGGTGAGGCAGATAGTGGAGCGACGCGTCTTGAATACCTGCTGGAACGACTCGTCCCACACTTGCTGGAACTGGTTGCGCAGGAAGCCATCGAAGCTCAGCGGCGCAAACCACACCACGCGGGTGTCTTCCAGAATACCGCCGTGCAGGGCCGCCTTATGGCGCAGCAGCAGCAGGATTTCCTTGAAGAAGGCTTCAATGCGCGACACGCCCTGCGGGTCCAGCTCGGCCGACCATTTCAGATTGGTAATGAAGCGGTTCTGGGGCAGCTCCGAAGCATTTTCCGTGTTGATGCTGAAACCGATGTTGATGTTGCTAAGCACCTTGGCCGGCTCGTTGGCAAACGACGTGGTTTCGCAAACAGCAGTACGAATCGGGAATTCATACACCGAGCCACCTTCGCCCACGAAGGAAGGCACAAACTCCCGGTTCTGTAGGGTAGCAATGTAGGTCCAGATCTGGCCGGCGCCGGTGCGGTAGCGCTGCGCAGCTGACAGGCCGGCATCGGCCACGGGTGCGTGCAGCCACTCTACCTGCACATCGGCCTCACCAATGGTGAGCGGACGCGGGTGCGCGGTGGGCGAATCGGCGTAGGCAATGTGGGTGTTGGTGGTACCAAAGTCCACTGCGAAGGTAAAGCGGCGGGTACCACGGTCCAGCTCGCGCCAGCGCGGCACGAACAGGCCGCGGGCCGGCTCGGCGCCAATGGTGGCAGGCGGGCAGGTAAGCTCTACTATGTCGAAGTGGGTGCCGGTAACCTCGTAATAGGTGCTGCCGGCGGTGGCCATGCTCTTCTGGGTGCGCTCGTAGCGGGTGGCGCGGCGGGCGGCACCTTGCTCCGTGATTCGCTCCCCATTCACGAAGAACTGCAGGTCGTAGCGGCGGCTGAGCATGGTGGGCGAGTTATCGGCGTCCACCAGCATCACCTTGTAAAGGTCGTTGTACTCGGGCTGGTAGCGCACCTTATAGAACGGAAACACGCCCACGCCTACGGTAGCCTTTACAATGCGGCCCTTCTCCAGAATCTCGCGGCCCTGAGCATCCTTCGGGTTTTGCGGATTGGTGTAGTAGCTGCGCTCAAACGTGATGAAGCGGCCCGCCTGCACCGGTACCCGCAGCTGCACGCGCACGTGGCTCAGGTCGATGGTGAAGGTGAGCAGCTCAGCTAGCTCGTTCTCCGTGAAATACTCGAAGAAGGCTTGCTTCAGCGGCAGCAGGTAGGGAAAACGTGCCCGGCCTTGCCCGTCGGCCCCGTACTGGAACGTGACTTTACCGGTGTGAAAACGCTGCGTGTTCAACTCATAGGGCAGTTCTACCAACGAATCTTCCAGCAAGTCGCCCACCGTGAGGTAGGGGTACTTGAAGCCTTTGCCGGGCAGCACGCGGTTTTCCAGGGCTACTTCGTCGTGGTAGGGTACCGGCGTGCGGTCGTCCCAGGGCTGACCGTTGAGGTAGTTAGCGCCGGGCATCGTGAGGTTGGGGCGCAACACCAGTGGCCTAGGGCGGCCGGCAATAGCCTCCCGCGTGGGCTGGATGAACAGGTCGGAGCTGGTCACGGCCGATTGATCGGCGCGGCCGGGCAGCGGCACGTTCTTCACACTCACCAAGTTGCCATGCACGTCTACGAGTGCGGGGTAGCGAGCAGCAAATTGTTGGGCCGACCGGTCGCCCTGCATCTGGAGCTGGTTGATTTTGCTGCGGTCAAGGCTAGCGTACACGCTGCCGGCAAACTCGCGGCGCTGCAACTGCGGGTAGGCCAGGAACAGTTCATACACGAACTCGCGGAATTGTGGGTCACGGTCTTCGAGCAGCACAGTTTGCTTGTCGAAGTAGTGGCCGCGGGCCTGCGGACGCTCTAGGTCCAGGGGCTTCACCTCGGGGCCGGTGAACAGGATAGTCAGCGGCGAGGTGCCGCCCAGCAGGCGCGTGCCGCCCGCTAGCTCCGGCGACTCGTAATACACCAGGTACATGTCGGTGAAGTCGCGGAACCGCTCGTCTTGCATGTATAGCTGCAAGGTTTCGCCCAGCAGGCGGGTGCCCTCCTCCTGCCGCATCCGACGAATTTCTGCCTCGGCATTCCAGCGGCGCAACGTGATTTTGCGGCCGGCCTGGGTGTAGAGGTGGTAGTTGTAGAGCAGCTCCAGCAGGTCCCAGAAGTGGGTCGTCAGCTCGTGGTACACCGAGCCGGGGTTGCGCTGCCCTTCGCGGGCCAGAAAGTCGAACGCCGTTTCAAACAGGTGCATCCGCGCAAACGGCGTCGGGATGCTCACGGCCAGGTTGCGGGACTTGCCGCCAGCCGGGTCCGTAACGGTATTGATTTCGGTGCTCGTTACCGGCGCCGTTTTCTGCCAGCCTTGAACTTGCTGGGAGCCATTATTATGTAAGCGAAGGACTTTGGCCATGTGCTGCGGAATTCTATTCTAGAAAGCTAGTTCCCCTCCTCAGATGAGGAGGGGTTAGGAGTGGTTGAAGTGGTCTAGTGCAACTCGTATCTGTCATGTCGAGCTTGTCGAGACATCTCGCGTGCTGACGTTGAGTTAGTGTTGCAACGATTCGAGTAAGATGTCTCGACAAGCTCGACATGACGCCCTTACCTAATCGTTCAGGCTAAACAACATCAGCAACGGGGTCAACCACCCCAGCGTCGGCTAAAGCCGCCGCATCCCCTCCTCATCTGAGGAGGGGAGTTTTCGTTCAACAGTTATACCACCTTTACCTTCTCTGCAAACGCCTTATCGGTCACATCATAGAACAGCTCCAGCATCTTGCGGAAGTTGTCGGGTTCCTGGATGGACTTCTCGGTTTTGTTGAGGTTATCGAGGAGGTAGTTGTGGCTGAGGCCTTTGTTGAAGAAGTCGTTCCACTTCTTTTCCACGGGCTTGCCGAGGATCATGGCGTTGAAGTCGTCAGTCTGCAGGTCGAAGGGACGGAAAGAACGACGGTTCTGGGCTAGCTCCTGCAACCACTGATCCACGCCCGAGTCCTGGCTGTGCAGGAAGGTGTTCAACTCCCGGAAGATAGGCTCGTTGCGCATGGCGTAGTCCAGCTTCAGGTTGTCGGCGTAGGGCGCTTTGTCGGTGGGCAGGTGCTGCTTGTGGTAGCGCGTGAAGTACAGGAACTGCGTGAGCTGCTTGGCAATGATTTCGCGCGACTCGTCGGGCAGGTGGCTGAACTGAATTTCCGGCGCGTCGGCCTGTAGGCCATACTCGTGGAAGTGCGGGCCACCGGTGCGCAGCTCGGCGGGCGAATAGCGCATGAAATCCACGATGCTCAGGGCCGCCAGCAGCTCAATTACGTGGGCCTTGTTCTTCTGCTGGGTGCCGCCAGGCTGGTTTTCGTAGGGCGTATCGGGCGTGTCGGCGAGGTAGTACAGCGCGTCGAGGCCCTGAAGGTTGTGCTCGTAGTAGCTGAGCGCTGCTTTCGTTTTCGTCAGGAAGTTGTTGGAGTCGATGACGGCGTTGTCCTCGCTCTGCAGGGCGAAGTAGGGCATTACTGTTACGGCACCCGTAGGAGCGTCGCGCAGGTAGCGTGCATTGCTGAGGCGCGTGTTGGTGTCCTTCAGGTTCTTGAGCATGAGCGGGAAGCCCGCCGCGCCCGTACCGCCGAAGATGCTCGACACGAAGAATACCCGGTCGCCATCCTGGAAGTTATCGGCGAAGAACCGCATTTCGGGGCTCTCCACCAGCTTGTTGAGAACGATACTGCCCACGTTCGGGGAACCGCGAAAGCCAATGGTCAGGGGGCTTTCCAGGTTATCCTGGGTGAAGAGCAAGTCCACCAAGCCTTTGGAATCCACCGACAGGCCGTCGTAGCTCAGGTATTGCCGGAAGCTCTGGTTGATGCCGCCGAAGTCGAAGATAAAGGTATCCTTCACCGAGCCGTTCACATCCTGTGAAATGCCGCTCAGCGTGCTGATATCGGTCTTGAAGAAGCCTTCTTCCCGAGGGCCGAGGCGCTTATAGATCTGCTGGTAGCTCTGCAGCAGTTGCACCGTGCGGTTCATGTCGCCGTTGTGGGCGTCGGGGTCGATGATGATGGGCACTACCCGGTCGCAGTTGGGCAGGTCAACGCCCGCGGCCAGCAGCATGGTGAGCGAGCGAATTACGCGGGAGCCCGTGCCGCCAATACCGAATAAAAAGAGTTTAGCCATGTATGTTCGTTTTCAAGATCTGCGGTATGTCAGGCAACTATTGAGTCATCATCTTCGAAGTTGTAAATAGCCCCATTCAGAACCATGTATAAATCTTCAAAATGACGTGCCTGTTGTACAAGTAAGGTCAGGTGATCAGGCTCAATAAATTGAGTCATTACATCGTCATCCGCTTTTACACAGCGGTCAACCTGTTCTTGCAATTCTTTGAAGCGGTAATTGCCGACTATGTACCATTCACTTTCTACTGGAATACTACCCCAATAGAAATAGGTAAGCACTTTTTGCCATTTACCGAAGTTGCGTTTCAACTTCAGCTTACGTCTGAACTTTCTGCCAGCAGCATCAAAATACAGCTCTGGTTTTCGTTGTGAGCTATAGTAGCCCGCTAGGTTGCAATAACTTAGATCCCGAGTATTTTCTACTAAATAGCAGTAAGGCTTTGCCTCCTCATGCAGACATAGAAGAGGAAAAGTTGGGACCATTAGTACGCTTAGAAAGGTGTTGTGCTGGCGTTGGTGGAGCCTTTGCGCAGAATCAGGGAGAAGATAAAGAACCAGAACAGGCCTAGAATGGCGTTCCAGGTGGCCAGCCAGTAGATGTAGCTGTGGTCGGTGACCTGCTGGGCGTGGGCCTGACTGATAGCCAAACCAAAGGCAATCAGTCCGTTTAGTATCAAAAATATTGCCCAGTGGCGGCCCTTGTTGAAGGTAGCTACTCCCATCATCCGGTTGATGACATAGTAGAATATCACGACCAGCGCCAGCGAAATGCCAATGTTAAGAAGACCGATATTGGGGAAAATAACGTCGCGGTACACGGGCGTGTCGGCGGGTGGCTGCGGAGCCCCGATAAGTTCGTAGATGGAGCGGAATAGTGCTTTCATGGAAGGAAGTAGGGCCAACTAGCCGTTGGCAATTCGTTGAACGATGAGGGCGGAACGAAATTGTAAGCACGACCCCAACTCGGGAGCTGGGCATTCGGCTTCGTTAATGAACGAAAACCATTCCAATTGCGCTAAAAATGACGCTCTGCCGCCAGTGTAAATAAGCCACTCAGCTTCTACTCAGCTGGCTGTAAGGTCAATGGCGCCTCGAAAATTGGCTTTTTTTCTGCACCACTCTGCGCCTCCAGGCCGTCTAGCAGCGAGCTGAGCGCGAAGGTTTTGGGCGCCGGGGTGGCGTCGTTCTTGGTAGTCCACTGCGCCACCCAAGCCGGGCGCTGGTCTTGGAGGCGCAGCACGAGTGGCCTAGCGGCTTTGGGCTGGCGGGTGAGGCGTACTTTGGCGAAATGGGTGAATTTGCTTTCGGGGCCACTGCTAGCGCGGTTCTGGTCGGTAGCAGCAAATACGTCGAGCAGCTTGGCGTCGGTGTCAACACCCTGCAACTTCAGGTTCTGCTTGAGGTAGGCCACTTCGCGGTACTGGCCGGGTAACTGGCCTAGGTCTAGGCCCACTACAAACTCCACGGGTTGCTGAGCGGAGGCTTCTGATACGGCTATTACGCGGTACGACTCCGCGTTGCGCTTGCTGGCGCCGGCGTCGCCGTAGTACCAGCTGCCTTTGTTCTGGAACTTGCTGAGCAGTGAGTAGTTCGGCTGCGGATACGTAACGCCGAAGTGGGCTTGCTTGGCAGGCTGCTGCTCCAACAAAGCGGCATCAAACTGCCGCACGGCACTGGCGGAGCCAACCACCCAGATGTAGTAAGGAATTTCCGTGTCGCAGCAGTTAGTTTTCTTGCCGGAAGCTACCAGCGCCGGATAATAGGTGCCGCGGAAATCAGACGTATAGCCGTACACCGACACCGCCAAGTCGGACTTTTCGCCGCTGCGCGAAAGCGCGTCGGCAATGTCGGTTTTGATGTAAGGAATGGCACCCGCGTTTTTCGGCGAGTAAATGAAGTCTGAAATCAGGACGCTGACGGTACCGGGCTGGTAGTAACTCGTCATCAGCGTGTCGAGGACCGAGGGAATATCAGTGCTCTTGGCGGGCTGCTGAATGCCGCTGCGCACCGTGCCGGAAATAGCTTGGTAGGAGTCTTTGTACGGCCGTTCTTTGATGCGGTAGAAGGTCTTCTGCCGGGCTGCCGAACTACGGTTTACTTCTGAGAGGAATTGCGCCACATGCTGCTGAAACTTGGTGTTCTCGCCGCCGGCTCCGGTTTTGGGCATGAAGCCTTCCATAGAACCCGACACTTCCAGAAACACATTCACAGCTTGCAGGGGTTGCGCGGTGGTGGCTGCAGCTTCTGGGGTGGCAGCCTCTGGTTTAGGCGCCGACGTTGTCTCGGAAGACCCTTTGGACGGCGTGGAGGTGGTTTCAGCGGCAGTACCCTCTTCCGTTTTCATATCGGAGCGGGAGTAACAGCCGGGCAGCAGCAACAGAGACAAGCCTAGGGCAGGCAGCAGGCGAGGAAAGGAAGACAAGTGGCGCATCGAGCTAAAGTAACGACAATCTGCCCTTGCCGGATACATGTTGAAATGGGGATTTAGTGAAATTGTAAGCAGGCAAGGAAGGAAACAGTAACGAAGTGCTAAGGCAACACACTAAAAAGTACGTCATCCCGCCGAAGAAAGGATCTTACTCCGGTGAACGACTGGCCTAGAGCAGCTCGTTTAAGCGGAGTAAGATCCTTTCTTCGGCGGGATGACGTACGGGAGGTATACCGTTTTACCTCGTCACTTCATCACCTTATACCTGTGCTACAAATTAGCTGTAGTCAATCTCGGTGTTGTCGCCGATGTTTAGGCTGTGGCGGGTGCCTTTGAACAGAGCGTCGGAGCCGACGATACAGTCGTGCATAACGGCGGAGCGCAGCTCGGAATAAGAGCCAATGATGGAGTCGCTGAGGATGGTATTCTTGACGATGGTCCTATCGCCGATGGCCACGTTGGGGCCGATGATGGAGTTACTGATCTGGCAGTCTTTGCCGATGCTGACGGGCGGGATGATAATGGTATCGGGGAACTGCGGCACCTGGCCTAGGAACTCGGGCACATTGAGCAAGCGGGCATTGGCTTCCAGCAGGCTCTCCTTACGGCCGCAGTCAAACCAGTTATCCACCGACACGGTACTCATATCGGCGCCGTCCTGAATCATGAGCATGAGCGCGTCGGTGAGTTGGAACTCGCCGTGGGTGCGCTGGTTCTGATCAATGATGCGCTCCAGAGCCGACGCCAGCCAGTCGGGCTTATCTATCTTATAGAGGCCTACGAGGGCGAAGTTCGACTTGGGGATGCGCGGCTTTTCCACCACTTTGGTTACGCGGCCGTTGCTGGCCGTTTCTACCAGCCCAAACATCGAAGGCGTTTTTACTTCCTTCACAGCCAGTACGTTGCCGGGGGTGCGCATCACGGCGGGCAGATCTACATCTACAATCGTGTCGCCGAGCAGAATCAGGATGCCGTCTTGCTCGTGGCGAAACTGGTCGCGGGCCAGCCAGAGGGCGTGGGCAATGCCCTCGCGGGGCTCCTGCACCACAAAGGAGCTGCGCAACTGCGGGTATTGACGACGTACATAGCTTTCAATTTTCTCGCCCAGGTAGCCGATGATGAACACAAACTCCTCCACCCCGGCACTAACGAGCCGGTCGATAATGTGGCCTAGAATTGTGTTGCCAGCCACGGGCACCAGCGATTTGGGCTGCGTGTGCGTGTGCGGCCGCAGGCGCGACCCAATACCGGCAACCGGAATAACTGCTTTCATGAACAATGAGCGTGGCGTAAGCACGCAAAATAGTGAATTGAGCCGGGAGACAGCCATAACACAACCGCTATGTTCTGAATCCGTACTTTGCAGCGCACCGGTTTGTGTAGGGCCAGCGGCTTGCGGCAGTAACCGGCTGACATAGCCTTGGGTTCAGCTATTCTTCATCTGTTTCTCCTTTTCCTAACTACCTATTTCTCTCCCAATCATGAAACGCTTTCTTCTCTACTTCGCGGGCCTGGTAATTCTGCTCTCGCAGTCCTCGTGCGGCTACAACGGCATGGTGAGCCGCGACCAGGCCGTGAAGGCCCAGTGGGCTAACGTGCAGAGCGCCTATCAGCGCCGCTCCGACCTGATTCCGAACCTGGTGAATACCGTGAAGGGTGCCGCTAACTTCGAGAAGTCAACCCTAACCGACGTTATCAATGCCCGGGCCAAGGCTACCAGCGTGCAGCTCAACGCCGAGAACCTGACCCCCGAAAACCTGCGGCAGTTTCAGGAGGCCCAAAGCCAAGTAGGCGCTGGCCTAGGCCGATTGCTGGCTGTGTCAGAAAACTACCCGGAGCTGAAAGCCAACGCCAACTTCCAGGAGTTGCAGGCGCAGATTGAAGGCACGGAAAACCGCATCAACGTAGAGCGCAACAAGTTCAACACCGTTACCAACGACTACAACGGCTTCGTGAAGTCCTTCCCCAACAACCTGTTTGCAGGCGTGTTCGGGTTTAAGGAGAAGCCTTACTTTGAGGCCGACGCTGCTTCGCAGAAAGCGCCCACTGTTCAGTTCTAATTTGGATTGTTAGGGTTTTTGGGGTCTTAGAGTCTTGGAAATTAGGTTGGCGCTCTGTGTTACAGTAGTAACTGGCCTTGCATCAATTCAGCTTCCAAGACCCTAAGACCCTAAGATCCCAGAGCCCCAACAACCATGACCAACCCGCTAACCCCAGAGCAAGAGGCTGCCCTTGTAGCAGCCATCAAGCAGGCGGAAATCACTACGTCTGGTGAAATCCGTGTGCACCTGGAAGACACCTGCCCCACCCCCGAGCCCCTCGACCGCGCCGCCCAGGTGTTTGCCGACTTAGCCATGCATAAAACGGCTCAGCGCAACGGAGTACTGTTTTACATGGCGTGGGAAAGCCGCCAGTTTGCCGTTATCGGCGACATTGGCATCAACTCTATGGTGCCCGACGACTTCTGGGAAACCACCAAAGAAACCGTGCTGCAACTGTTCCGGGCCGAGCGCTACGTGAGTGGCCTAGAACAAGGGGTGCGCATGGTGGGTGAGCAATTGCAACGGTACTACCCGTACAACGCCGCCACCGACAAAAACGAACTCGACGACTCTATCTCGTTTGGCGACTCTAAGCCGCCACGTGTATGATCCAATCACTCTCTCTTGTGCATCGGCGCTGGCTACTGGTGCTGGTGTTGCTGCTAGCCCTGGTGCCTGCGTTCAGCCAGCTGGCGCTAGGCCAGGATGTGCCCCCTCGCCCCAACCCGCCCCGCCTCGTTAATGACTTGGCCGGCATGCTGCGCCCTGATGAGGTGCAGCGGCTGGAGGACAAGCTAGTGGCCTACAACGACTCTACGTCGTCCCAGATAGCCGTTGTCACGGTACCCACGCTGGGCGACTACGAAATTGCCGACTATGCCCAGAAACTCTACGAGACCTGGGGAATTGGGCAGAAAAACAACAATAATGGGGTGCTGATATTAGTAGCCCAACAGGAGCACCAAGTGCGCATCCAGCCAGGCTATGGGTTGGAAGGTGCCATTCCGGATGCCCTAGCCAAGCGAATTATCTCCAACACGCTGGCTCCGGCTTTCAAGGAGGAACGCTACTACGAGGGCCTAGACCGGGGCACCGATCAACTCATTGCCTTAGCCAAAGGTGAGTACAAAGCCGACCCCAGCACCATGCCCCAACGGCAGCGCAGCCGCGACACTAGCGGCTCCGGCTGGACGTTCTGGTTAATTATCGGCATACTGATCCTGTTCATTCTGCTCCGTAACCGGGGCGGTGGAGGCGGTGGCCGACGTAACCGTGGTTTCGGCGGCACCATGATTCCACCCGTCATCTTCGGCGACTTTAGTGGCGGCCGCGGCGTATTCGGCGGCGGTGGCTTCGGTGGAGGAGGCGGTTTTGGGGGCGGCGGAGGCGGTGGCTTCGGCGGCTTTGGGGGCGGCAGCTCCGGCGGCGGCGGCGCTAGCGGCAGCTGGTAAATTCCACCTACTGATAAGAATAAAAGCCCTTGAACATAGCTGTTCAGGGGCTTTTTTATGCTCCTTGTACTTATAATTATTCTGTAGTAAACATAACCAGTACTTATCGGACTCCTAGCTGCCTCTTATTGGTGCCTACTGAACTCTGCCCTATCTTGAACGCCACCATAACGCCTTACTCTACTTTATGCCGCTTGTTCGTGTTTCTCTATGCCTAGCCTTACTCTCGCTCACACAGTGTAGCAGTTGTAAAATTGCTGACCCTGCGCCAATCCTCCTGCCCGCAGAAACTCAGAATGGAGCCTATACATTTGGCTGCCTTGTCAATGGCAAGCCCTTCGTGGCCTCAGGCATTACCCGTACAAGAGGAGATTGGCCGGTTGCCAATAGCTTGACTATCGGTGCACATGCCGGAAATAAGCAGGAGAGCGTCAACATTAACCTACTACTTACAGGCCTGCTAAACAGTAATGCCGTGTATGCCCTCCAACCTCAGAATACTGGATCTTCCACTACGGGTTTCTCAGCATTCTGTAGTACCGAGAAATGCGAATACGATGGCACACGCATCAAGAAAGGGAGTCTGACCCTAACCCGCTTTGATGGCGTCGCCCGCATTGCCGCCGGTCGCTTCGCCTTCACCTTATATGAACCTGGATGCGACACGCTGCGCGTTACGGATGGACGCTTTGATATGCGGTTTTAACGTAGACCTCGCGTACGCGAGACCGTTCCAAAATAGAGTTTTCCAAGGCAGACGCCTCTACAAAGGCCACTTGTCATCTAGGAAATGTCGCTTGACATAATTCTAGTTATAGATGCACTCTTCAGATTATACCAGATATTGTCTTACTAGAAGCAATAATTCTATTATGAAATATTCTATAGCTGAGCAGCTTATCCGCAAAGCCTTTTTCCTATCTGTATGGTGCTTGGAGCAGTGCCATGATATGCCTCACTATCAGCGTAAGGTGGCGGCGCTGGCACAGCTTCCGGCAGGCACGGTTGGCAAGGAGCTAGCGGAATGCTTGCTGGCGAGGGAGCTAACGCTTGTGCCCGGCTTTGAAAGTCACGATTTAAAACATGTGGTACTGGCCTACGAGCTGGAGCCCGTGGGGGAAATCCGTTTGCAAGCTTTCATGCTCGGCAATGGTAACTGGACGCTGCCAAGCATCCTCATCTTCTTGTTTGGCTTGGTGCTGTTGCCGCAACATTGGCGCCTATTCAAGCAAGATTTCCGTGCAGGCCAGCGGTGCCAGCCCATTGCTGCTCTTACTATAGAAGAGTGCCAACACCAACCACTAGAGGAACTCCGCCGCCACCTGTTTAGCCGCTACTGCGAATTAAAGCCCGCCAACAAACCCAACGTTCACATGCGCCTTAGCTTGCTAGGCAGTTACTGCCTAATGATAGTAGGAGTAGCCGCCATGCTGTTTTGCTTCCCCTTCCTGTGGTCGGCTAGCCTGCCCGACTTGGTGGGTGCTGGTTTCCCGTTTATAGCAGGAGCTATCTTGGTTGTGGGTGGCCTACTTAACCTGACTATTCAAGCTAATCTTACCGCAAAAGAGGTTAGAATTCGAGAGTAACTTTGAGCCAGCCCGCGGCCATTTAAGTAGCCAAAAAGCCTTTCTAGGCCACTCCAGCTCGTTCTACCAGAACCGATTGGTGCACACCACCTGCGTCTTCTTCTTCAGGCGCAGGCCGAGCAATATCTCGTGGCTGCCGCCGTGGTAGCCGGCTAGTTGCGAGAGGCCAGCATCGTAGGAATAGCCTACTGTGAGTTGTTCGTAGCTGAGGCCGACCATGCCCACGAAGGAGTCGAAGGCGCGCCACGACACGCCGGCCCACAGCAGGTCTTGGTACTTGAGCTTGGCGTTGAGGTCGAGGGAAAGTGGAGCCGGTTGTACCGCTTTCACCAGCACGGAGGGCACCAACGACCAGTCGTCGCTGAGCGGCACGCGCACCCCACCCGTGGCAAAGTAGTGTCGCTTTAAAGTGTTGCCCTCGCCTGCCTCCAGAGAGTTGGGCCCATAAGAGAAATTGAGCTTGTTGCCCAGCAGTTGCGCCCCCGATACCCCGAAATAGAAATCGGAGCTGTACACCCACAGGCCTACCGACCCATCGAGCACCCGGGAAGCTGCACTGGCAGCCACGGTAGTAGGGTCGAAGAATTGCAGCTTCTGCCCATCAACGGCAAACTGCTGCATACCTACCGATGCACCCAGTGCAGCCCGGAGGTTAGGCCGCAGCACCAAGTTATATGCGTAAGAAAGGTAGGCGCCAGTGCGGCTGGTGGGCCCGGTTTCATCTCGGTAGACTAGGCCCCCGATGGCGTGAAATGGCCGCCGCCGGTCGCGCAGGGTACGTTTGCTGGTGGTGCGCCACTTGCCCAGCGAAGAGCTGCCGCTCACGTAGAACGTCTTGGGAGCTCCTTCTAGGCCAGTCCATTGGGTACGGTAGCTGAGCTTGACATCGATGTAATCCTCTACCCCGGTAGCGCCCGGATTCAGGATGTAATTATTGTTCATGTACTGGCTGTACTGCGCCTGCTGCTGAGCCAGGGCCGGCACGGCGGCTACTAGCAGCGGGAGCAGCAGTAGAGTTAAAGCTCTTTTCATATCAGTAGTTGCCTGAATGCTGATCAAGAAGATAGTCCTGCTGCGGCAAGCGCAGCAGGACGTTTGATTAATACAGAATCGTAATTGAGCCACTGTACGACTTGCCCAGCGGGCCCTTCGTCACGACCACGTAGTAGTAGGTACCCACCGGAGCAGGCTTACCGTTCATGTCGCCGCGCCATTCGTTGGCCCGGCTGTAGTTTTCGGCGGAGAAGATCTTGTTGCCCCAGCGGTTAAACACGGTCACCGTGTTGTCGGGAAACTGCTCAATGAACTCAATCTGCCAGGTATCGTCGCGGCCGTCCCCGTTAGGCGTGAAGGCATTCGGAATGCGAATGGGTGGGCGCACCGTTATCGTCACCTGGTCGCTGTCGGCGCAACCGCCTTCTCCCGCTGAGAGAGTATAGGTAGTGGTTTCGGTAGGTGAAGCAATGGGCCGCAGTGGGTCATTATTCCGGAAACTCAGGCTCGCCTGTGGCGTCCACGTTACGGGGTAGTTGCCATCGGCGCGGCCTTCCAGCGTGATAGAGGTGCCCGCTAGAATCTCCCGGTCGGGGCCAGCATCTACATCGACGGGCGGTTGAATCCGGACTGGTACACCGTTAGAGACCACCGATACGGGCTGACTACACACGTTGGTTGTGCGCAGGCGTAGCGTCACGGTTTGGCCTTCCCGAAGCGTAGTGCTGGTGAACACCGGGCCCGTTGCGCCGGGCACGTCGTTGCCATTTACCTGCCACTGGTACGCGGGATTCGGGCCGGCCTCCGTTACGTTGGCAATGCTAAAGGTGAGCGGCGAGCCTAAGCAAACTGGTCCGCCCGGCTGCACGGCAATAGCCAGCGTGGGCAGCGGCGTGGGAGTACGGGTAACCGTAACCGTTGCCGTTGCTGGCCCCGTACTGCACAGCCCCGCCGTAGCCGTAACCTCCACGGTCACTTGGTCGCCAGTGGCAAGAGTGCTGCTGGTAAAGGTAGCGCCGGTAGCTACTAAGGAGTTGTTTACCAACCAGCGGAACGTAGGGGTAGCGCCGACATTTGTAACCACCGCTGCAAAGGTGAGCGGCGTACCGGGGCACTGCACGGGTGGCGTCGCCAGGGTTACAGTAGGTGTAACGGCCGGCTGCACCCTGATGGTCACCACATTAGATACTACCGTTGAGCAAGAGCCCGTTCCCGAAGTTACCCGCCGCCTGAAGTAGGTAGTAACGGTGAGTGGGCCCGGCGCAAAATCTCCCCCCGTAGCGCCAGCTATGGCAGTCCAGTTGGAGTTATCCGTCGAGGATTCCCACTGATACGCATATGTGCCGGTGCCGCCCGTAGCCGCGCCGCCGCTGGCAAGGGTCGCTGGCGCAGTACCTGTACAGATTTCCTGATTCGCACCAATAACTCCAGCTGTTAATACAGGCAGTACTGTCAGGGTTATAGTGTTGGAATACTCTGGTCCACAGCTTCCCGAAGTTACCCGGCGCCGAAAATAAGTGGTGACCGTAAGAGGGCCTGGCGTTAAATTAGCTTCAGTTACGCCCGCAATAGGTGTCCATGTAGAGCCATCTGGGGAGGCTTCCCACTGGTAGGTAAATGTACCACTGCCACCCGTGGCTGGGGCCGTACTAGTGAGCGGGGCCGGGGCAGCACCGAGGCACACCGTTTGATCAGCGGCAATACTGCCCGCCGTTAGGGCCGGCAATACAGTAATCTTGACAACATTAGACACCACCGGACCGCAAGAACCAGTTGTTACAGTGCGCCGGAAGTAGGTGGTAGCTGATAAGGGGCCGGGCGCAAATTCGGCACCCGTGGCCCCAGCTATAGGACTCCAGGTGGTATTATCCGCCGAGGATTCCCACTGATAGGCAAACGTACCGGTTCCGCCCGCGGCCGGAGCTGTGCTGGTAAGCGGAGCTGGTGTAGCGCCAAAGCACAGCGTTTGGTCAGCGGCAATGGTGCCCGCCGTCAGCACTGGCAGAACCGTGATGGTAACCGTGTTAGATGGTGTGGTAGTGCAGCTTCCAGACGTTACTTGCCGCCGGAAATAAGTGGTAGTAGTAAGCGGACCAGGAGTGAAATCAGCACTGGTAGCGCCAGCAATGGTTGTCCAGGTAGTATTGTTAGTCGATGACTCCCACTGATAGGCAAACGTGCCCGTGCCACCCGTGGCCGGGGCCGTGCTCGTTAGAGGGGCTGGCGCGGCACCCGAGCATAGGGTCTGGTTGGCCGCAATGGTACCTGCCGTTAGGGCAGGCAGCACGGTTAGGGTAACCACCGGCGAGTACACTGGTCCGCAGGTGCCTGCCGTTACGGCGCGCCTGAAGTACGTAGTACCAGCAAGCGGACCCGGCGCATAAGTAGAGTTGGTGGCACCCGCTACGGCAGTCCAGTTTGCGTTATCAGTAGAGGATTCCCACTGATAGGCAATGGTACCCGCACCACCCGTAGCCGGAGCCGTGCTAGTAAACGGAGCAGGCGTAGCGCCAGGGCACAGCGTCTGGTCGGCGGCAATGGTACCGGCTGTTAGCACCGGCGCTACCGTGATGGTGACAACATTGGAAACGGCCGGAGCACAAGCAGTGCCTGAGCTTGCCCGACGCCGGAAGGAGGTAGTAGCCGTGAGTGGGCCGGGCGCGAAGGTTTCGCCGGTGGCTCCATTAACGAGGACCCAAATTGTATTGTCGGTTGATGACTCCCACTGGTACGCAATGGCACCCGCACCACCCGTAGCTGGGGCAGTACTAGTGAGCGGAGCTGGGGTACCGCCAGCACATACGGCTTGGTCAGCAGCAATAGTCCCAGCCGTTAGGGCCGGCACTACTGTAATGGTAACGGTGTTTGAAGCTACTGCGGCGCAGACACCTGAAATTACTTGCCGCCGGAAGAAGGTAGTGGCCGTGAGTGGGCCGGGTGAGTAGGTTTCCCCGGTGGCACCGCTGATAGTCGTCCAGGTGGTATTATCCGTGGAAGATTCCCACTGATAGGCAAATGTGCCCGTACCACCCGTGGCTGGGGCCGTGCTCGTTAGAGGGGCTACGGTGCTGCCTGCGCACACAGTTTGGTCGGCGGCAATGGTGCCCGCTACTACGGCTGGCGTAATTGTGATGGCTACTGAAGCAGTGAAGTTGGGCGTGCAGTAAGGACCCGACTGGTCGGGCAACAGCAGTTGAGCGCGCCGCCGGAAATACGTTATGCCAACGGGCAGTGAAGCAGCTGGCTGGTAGGTTGGTCCGTTGGCAGCACCGGGGACGTTTGTCCAAGTCGCGTTATCAGTCGACGTTTCCCACTGGTACACGAGCGGCAGGCCAGCATCCCCGGAGGCATCAGTAGCGCTGGTAAGGGGGGCCGGTGCGGTGCCTGCGCACAGCGTTTGCGGGCTGGCAATGCTACCCGGATTCGGCAAATTCGGCACTTGAATAGTGCCCGAACTTTCGCGGCAAAAGCAGTCGGTCTCGATACGCAACGTCACTGTGTAGTTGCCGGGCGTAGCATACGTATGAGTGATGACAGAATCCGTTGCAGAAGGTGTTGTTTTAGCACCGTCGCCAAAAGCCCAAGTATATATCTTCTTGTTAAAATTAATAGGCGGGGCCGTGAAAGTAATTTGCCTACAACCTGTTATCTGCGCACTAGGCCCCACGCGCAACAGGGAGCTTTGGTTGAAGTTCACTAGGCCTAGGCCACTCAGGCGGCTGCCGCCTAGCTGCAAGCTATCATCGGCGTATTCAATTTTAGCCCCCAGCGAGTCGGGGTACGGGATGAAGCCCACCGCGGGCTGGTTGTCGCGGGCCACGTAAATCTTGCCATCTGGCGCAGCCTGCAGTGAGCCAAGGTCAACCGGTGTTTTCTGGTTGAGTGGAATATCTAGCTTGGTAGCCGGACCCGTACCGCCGATATTGAATTGCAGCAGCTTAGGCGGGTTGCGCACCGTGGCATAGAGGTAATTACCGGACGAAAAGCTCACCCCATAGTATTTCCCCTCACCGCGGTCGACGATGTAGGGCACCTGCGGATTGGTGCTCACCTGGCCCGTGCCGGTATCAAACCCAAACAGCTCCACGGTGCTGCTGCTATCGCCTAGCGCTTCGCTGTAGCGGGCCAGGGCTAGCCGCTGCCCATCAGGAGTTACCCGCATCTGGCCTTTGTAGCCAAGGGCTGCCACGCTTGGTGCGTGCAGGCTACCGACGGCTGAAGGAATGGGCGCATCGATGAGAACTGGACCTACATAGCCGACCGATGGCCGCACCCGGTAGGCCAGAAAGGCATTGCCCCGGTTATTATTGCCCGTCTTCGCATTGCCCCAACCGTGGGCGATAACCCAGATATCGCAGCCGTTTTTGTGAAATACGCCCGTGAGCTTCTCCGCCGTGCCGCGCGCCAGGGGCGTGTTTTTGGTAGCCGCAATGACGGTACCAGGCCCCCCACCGGTCGGAATCTCAATTTCCGAGTAGCTCAGGCCAACGGTGTCTTTCAGGGTGAAAAGCAGGTAGCGCGTGGGTTGGCCCGCCTGAGGTAAGCCCGGCAGCTTGATGGGCAGGGGGCCGTCGGTGGTGAAGCGGCTGCCCGCCAGCCCCGTGCCGTTAGTCATTACAGTGCCGTCCCCGTTCCACACGGTTTCGCCATTGCTATAAAAGAGAATTTTGCCGTTTCTATCTGACATCACTCCAGAGCCGGCAGGAGCATCCATCGCCCCATCGGTGAGCACCTTTGGGAGAGAGTCGGCAGAAGCCTCATTGAAGTCCAGTCCTGCCTTAAAGCCGAAGTACCAGGTGTTGGCAAACTTCTCGTCGGCCGCGCACTCCGGAGATGTTGCTTGCGCCAGAGCCGTTGTAGCTGCGCCGCTCAGCAATAAAACCACAAGAGTTAACAGCCAGCTAGCAACCCGCCACATCGGCCGGAAAAACCGGGTATTAACCGGGCGTGCCGACTGGCCTAGCGGGGAGGTATGTGGGAACGAAGTTGCGGTAGTAAGTAGGGCAGGATGCAGTAAGTTTGTGGGCATAGGGAGGCAAGTAAGCAGGCGAACTAGTAAGCGGATACTCAAAAGAATAGGTATCACTCACCGCCCTTTAGAAACGAAGCCAGCAGTTGAATTAGTGCTAGGAAAAACTCAACAATCTGGTTTTAGTAAAGCTAAGCACTGCCCGCCAGCTTTGTGCAAACAAATGCTTGAATAGTGCTGCATTTCTTGCATCTGAGCCACTAACTGATTTGCGTAGGTCTGCTAGGCCACTTGCTTGTTATCGTGCCGCTCTTGGCATTGCTTTTTCTGTCCTCTCGGCAGAGTTATAGCCCCTATCTGAACTTAAGATGAATGTGCACTCTGGAGCCCTCAACACCCCTAAGAGGTAAGGGGCCATGAGGAACATTGTGGTGGTAAAACCTGAACCCGGCTCTAGTGCCTGGAGCAGAGATAGGCCTAGCCACGGTCCGGCTTCAATTCGACGAGCTTAACGTTCTGTTAGCGCCGGATACTTGTACCTTAGTCAGGAGAGCTTCACATACAGAGCCCTTCAGTAGTTACTAGCAGTTGCGCTAAGTTAAAGGCTACTCCCTGCCACCTCACCTATGCCAGAACAACCCGTTGCAGATACCTCTTCTCCTGACCCTACACAGCCAGGCACCCCCTCCAAAGTAGTGCAAGGCCTGCACCGCTCCGATGAGCAATTTCGGTTGCTGGTGATGGCCAGCTCCGATATGGTCTATAAGATGAGTGCCGATTGGAGCCAGATGCACCAATTGGTGGGCAAAGAGTTGCTGGCCAGCACTACCACCTCAACTAGCACTTGGCTACATGCCTACTTGCCGGTCGAGGAGCAAGCCCCCACGATGGCTATCATCCAGGAGGCTATCCGTACAAAAAACATATTCGAGCACGAGCATCGGGTGATTCGCGCCGATGGCTCCGTGGGGTGGGTTTACTCCCGGGCGGTACCGGTGCTTGATGCCCAGGGCCAGATTCTGGAGTGGCTGGGCACGGCCAAGGATATTACGTCTCGCAAACAGGCCGAGCAGGAGTTGCTGCTTCTGAAAGACGAAATAGCGCAGCGCGCTCAAGACAACTACCGGGCGTTGTTCAATGTCATCGACGAGGGCTTTTGCGTGCTAGAGCTTCAGTTTGATGCGGCCGGCAACGCCGTAGATTGGATTTACCGCGAGGCTAATCCGGCCTTTGAACTGCAAACGGGCTTCCGCAACCCGGTAGGCCAGCGCATCAGCCACCTCCAGCCCGACCTCGAGCGTAGCTGGTTTGAGCAGTTTGCCCACGTTGCCCGCACAGGGGAGCCAACGCGCTTTATGCAGGAAACGCCGGCCATGAACCGTTGGTACGACGTATATGCCTTCCGCGTTGGGAATACCACCACTCCCCTGGTGTCGTTGCTGTTTACCGATGTAACGGCCCGAAAACGCCATGAGCAGCAGCAGGCGTTCTTACTCCAGCTTAGCGACACGCTACGGCCCCTGTCGGACCCGCTGGAGATTCAGTACCAGGCCGCTTGTGTGCTAGGCCAGTACCTGGGCGCCAGCCGGGTGGGCTACGCCGAGGACCAGGGCGACCAAGCTCACATTGTGGTAACGCGCAACTACACCCAGCCCGGCGTACCGAGCATTGAGGGGCGCTACCATTACGACGACTACGGGCCCGAACTGCTGCGCGCCTTTCGACAAGGTCAGACGGTGGTTCGTCCGGACATCGCCCACGACTCCACCCTCTCCGACGTTGAAAAGCAGGCTCACGCCGACCTGCAGCTAGGGGCCACCGTGAACGTGCCCTTGCGTAAAGACGGACAACTGTTGGCGGTGCTATTTATGCACTACTCTACTGCCCACGCCTGGACCGACCAAGAGCTGACCTTGCTGGCAGAAACTGCCGAGCGCACCTGGGGCTCTGTGGTGCGCGCCCGCACCGAAGCCGCGCTGCGCGACAGTGAAGCCCGGTTTCGGAACTTAGTAGTAGCGCATGCCTACGCCGTGTGGGAAACGCAACCCAATGGACAATTAGTCCAGGACAGCCCGAGCTGGCGGGCGTACACCGGCCAGACCCTGGAAGAATGGCTCGGCTATGGCTGGCTTGATGCTATCCATCCTGAAGACCGAGAATATGCCGGGCGCCAGTGGCAGGAAGCTGTAGCGGTTGAAGGCACCGTTAACGCAGAATTTCGCGTGCGCTCAGTGAGTGGAGGATACCGCTGGACCAACGTGCGGGCCACCCCCATCCGGGATGCGCAAGGCCGCATTAGCAAGTGGATGGGAATGAACATCGACATACACCAGCAAAAATCAACCGAAGAAGCATTGCGGCAGTCGGAAAAACGTCTGCGCATTGCCCTAGAAGCGGCCAAGCTGGGCACCTGGGATTGGGATATACCCACGAACGAGATACGCTGGAATGCCCGGCACTACCAACAATTTGGCCTGGAGCCCACCTCTACTGCACTCACGTCAGCTGACTTTGCCCGCCATCTGCATCCCACTGACCGCGACGCCGTGCTCACTCGCCTGCAAGCCGCCGTTGACGCGAATGGGTTGTTTGAAGCTGAGTTTCGGATCCTCACTGAGCAGGGCACCGTGCGCTGGATGAGCAGCCACGGCCAAGCTACCGACACCGGCCCCGATGGCCGCGCCCTGCGCATGAACGGGGTGCTGCTCGACATAACAGAAAGCAAGCAGGCTGAGCAGCAGCAGCTGGAGCTGGCGGCCTCCCTGGAGCGTAAGGTGCAGCGGCGTACGCAAGCCCTGCAGCAAAGCCGCGACCTCCTCCAGTCCGTCTACGATACCAGCCTCATCGGAATGGCCGTGCTACGGGCCAACCGCAACGCTTCTGGCTCCATTGAGGATTTCACTTTCGTCTCCGTCAACCGCAAGCTGCAGGAAGAAACTGGCCTAGCCGACCTGATAGGCCAGCGCTTTACCACACTTTTTCCCGGCCCAGAATTTAGCAGTTTGCTGGCACTGATGTGCCGCGCCGTGGAAACCGGCCAGCCGCAGCAAACTGAATACTATCACCCCTACGCAGACATCCGGCAGTGGTACTCCTCCATGTACGTACAGCTCGACGACGGCGTGGTGGTTACCACTCTCAACATAACCGAGCGTAAACTGGCCGAAGAAGAGCGCCTGCGCCAGTTTACCTTGCTGCAGCAGGCCGAGTCGGTGGCAGAGCTGGGCAGCTGGGAATATGAGCCAGGAGCGGGTACGTTGCGCTGGTCGGCAGGCATGTACCGCTTGTTCGGGTTGCCTGAGGGTAGCCCCGTTGCGCCCACTATTTATCTCGACTATGTAGTGCCAGATGACCGTGCGGTGGCCGAGCGGCTGGTTCATTGCCTGACCAAGGAGCCCCGCGACCTAGAAGAAACCCTGCAGTTGCGCGTAGGCAAGCTTGTTAAAACCATCCGTGTGAAAGCGGTAGTTTTAGCAGCTGCTCCCGATCAGGCGGCCGGTTTGCTGGGGGTAGACCTCGACATTTCCACCGTACACCAGCTGGAGCAGGACAACCTACGTATGCGCCTAGAGCAGCAGCAAGCGCTGTTTAACGTGGTACTCGAAGCGCAGGAATCGGAGCGCAAACGCATCGGCGAAGCGCTGCACAACGGGGTAGGCCAGATACTCTACGCCACCAAGCTCCAGCTCGACCAAGCCCGGACGCAGGTACCAGAGGCCGCCTGGGCGCGCGCCTACGACCTGCTCGCCGACGCTATCCGCCAGACCCGCGCTATTTCCCACGAGTTGGTGCCGCTGGTCCTGACGGAGTTTGGGCTGGAAGTGGCCATGCAGGACATTTGTCGCACGCTTAGCACGGCCCAGCTTACCATTGAGTGTCACTTGTCCCTGGAAGAACTAACCCAACCATTGCCCCAGCAATTGCAGGTGGCATTATTTCGGATGGCCCAGGAATTAGCCCAAAACATCATTAAGCACGCTCGTGCTACGGAAGCCAGCCTGGCGCTGGAAGTAGTGCCGGGCTATGTACTGCTGCGGGCGGAGGACAATGGCGTAGGTTTTCCGGCTCAAGAGGCGACTAGTATGGGCCTAGGGTTGCGCGGCATCCGCGACCGGGTAGCCCTGCTGGGAGGGGCCGTGCACACGGGCTCCTCGCCGCAAGTGGGCACCTACGTCCGCATCCGTATCCCGTTGTTCACCTCTTCGGCTACCTAGCAAGCCTAGTGCCTCTAACGCAGCCGTTGGTTGGCTACAGCCCTATTCTAGTGGTTAGCGGAAGAGGGTATTGTTAATCGTTCTTCACTGCTTTTTCTGTCTTCTACGCCCAATTATGCGCCCTGCTGATACTCGCCACCGTGGCCCGCACCCGAACGACGAAAGGCTGTTTGCCCCCAAATGGGTGCCGGTTCTGCGCCGCGCGGTGGCCGAACTCTCGTGGCTCCTGACGCGCGGCTATCCACCTAGTGCCACTCTAAAATTAGTGGGCGACCGGTACGCACTTACGGAACGGCAGCGCTGGGCCGTGGGCCGCGCCGCTTGCACCGATGAGCAGTATGCCCAGCGTGCCACCACGCGGCTACCCACTTCTCCGTTAGGTGGCCGCCCCGTGGCCATTGATGGATTCAATTTGATTATCACGCTCGAAACTGCCTTGAGTGGTGGAGTGGTGCTGCGTGGCCGCGATACCTGCCTGCGCGACCTATCTAGCATTCACGGAACCTACCGGGCAGTGCAAGAAACCGACCGTGCCATTCGGCTAGCCGCCGCGGCCCTACACAAGCTGGCCCCTGGCCCAGTGCAGTGGTTGCTTGATCAACCAGTTTCTAACAGTGGCCGACTGGCCGCACGCCTGCGGGAACTGGGCCCCGCCCTAGGCCTGCCCTGGACGGCCGAGGTAGTACTCAATCCCGACCGAGTCTTGGCCGAAACTACGGACGTGGTCGTCACCTCCGATTCTGCTGTACTTGACCGCGCGGGTTCCTGGCTCAATCTGGCCGCCCTAGCGCTAGAAGCCGAGCCGGACTATTGGCTGCTACCGTTAGACGAAGGCAGTACAGAAAGTGAGGCTTCTTAGCGGTATTCTCTCTTACCCGGGGCGCGGCCAACTGGCTTAGCTTTGTTCTGTAGTATACGCTAGTTCTACCTTCCTAGGCCACTTAATGGTCGCTCATCACACCTGCTTGTATAGCAACTAGCAGGCGGTTTTCAGCGGGCGGCACCGGACAGGAATAAAGCGGGCTATACGCACAAAAGGGGTTGTACGCTTGATTGAAATCAAGTACTGCTTGCCCCTGCTGAATCTGGCCCAACCGCATATCTAGGTAGCGCCCACCCCCGTAGCTTGTGTGCCCGTTCGTGGGGTCAGTAAAGGGAATGAATAGATAATCCTCGAAGCCCGGCTTTTGCTTTAAATCTAAGCTTTGATACACCGTGAGGTGCAAGGCTTGGCCTTCCAGCACGAAATGTAGCTCGCCATATTTCTGATAGAGTGGCCTACGGGCTGTGCTGGTGGGCATAGGAAATGGAGCCTGGGAGGAGTCGCGCACGAAACGGGCCAGTACGCAGGCGCTATAGTTAACCGGAAAGAAAGCTAGGCCAGTAAACTTCTCCCGCACCGCCGGCGGCAGCGGCGACTCAGCGGGGTTACGGTACTCCGCATTCAGCGTCTGCTGAAACTTTGCTATGGCCTGGACATGCTCTTGCGGAGTGGGCCGCTTACTAGGCGTTTGAGCAACCGCAGCGGTGGCAGTTGTCAAGAAAATCAGAAGAATGTACAGCCGGTAGCAGGAGCGCAGCATCATGCTGCAAAATACGCAGCACTATTCCCTTCCACCTAACTGCGCCTGGTCCTTTACTGCTCCCGCACCTGCTGGTACAGGGGTAGCTCATAAAATGGGCGCAGCAGCTGCACCACATCTAGGGCATCAGCAAGGGCTTGGTGGGCAACAGTATCATCTTCGAAGCCGGCGCGAGCCTTGCAGGTTTGCATGGTAGGCAGGCGGGTGTCTTTGCGCCAGTTGAGGTAAAAGGCGGCCGGGTCGAGCATGGCGGGCTCAGCCCGAACCAGAATGCCGTAGCCGGGCAGTTCCCGCAGAAAACCCAAGTCGAAGGAGGCAATGTTCTTACCGGCCATCACCACAGCTACGCAATCGTGCTTGTCGGGCTTGAATCCCTGGCCTAGCAGAAATTCCCGCAGTTGAGGCAGCAGTTCCTCAGGTGTGCATAGCTCGGGGTTGGGCTCTTTGCGCGCCAGTTCTTGCAATAGGCCCGCGTTCAAAGCTAAGGCACCAGCCGTACCCACGTATTCGGGGTGGCGCACTACCCGTCGGAAAGCGGGCAGCTCCGCCAGGGGACGCAGGTGCTTGGTATCTTCCACCACGGCCGCCAGCTCCAGAATCTGGTGGCGCTGGGGCTTGCCGCCGGTAGTTTCAAGGTCGAGGGAAATGTAGCGCATGTAAGTAACAGGTACGGCCTTGCCGCGCTCATGTTCCAGGCTATTCTTATCATCAAACTATGAGAGTTCTTGCTAGGCCAGTCTGTTGCTGAGTTATCGTTACCAAACCGTAAATAAATCGTACCACTACAGTCCTAACGCTTTATATAGGTGTTAAAGGGTAGCGTTGCCGCTTTCCTTCCGCTCCGGCGGCCTGTTTCATTCCGTACCTTCGCTCCATGACCGATACTGCTTCTGCCGCCCGCCCCCATAAGCTTTTCCTCCTCGACGCCTTCGCCCTGATTTACCGCGCCCACTTTGCGTTCAGCAAGAACCCGCGCGTGAATTCTAAGGGCCTTAACACCGGCGCCATCCTTGGCTTTACCAATACGCTGGTGGAGGTGCTGCAGAAGGAAAAGCCTACTCACATTGGCGTGGCCTTCGATGCCCAGAAAAAGACCTTTCGCCACGAGCAGTTTGCCGATTACAAGGCCCAGCGCCAGGCCATGCCCGAGGACATAGGCCTAGCCATTCCCTACATCAAGAAAATCATTCAGGCCTTCAACATTCCCATTCTGATGGTGGATGGCTTTGAGGCCGATGATGTAATTGGCACCTTGGCTCAGCGGGCCGAGGCCCAAGGCTTTGGCGAGGTGTTTATGATGACGCCCGACAAAGATTACTGCCAGCTGGTGACCGACTGCATCAAGATCTACCGGCCGGCTTTCATGGGCAATGCCGCCGAGGTTCTCGACGTGCCGCACGTGCTGCAGCGCTTTGAAGTAGAGCGTGTGGAGCAGGTGATTGATATTCTAGGCCTGCAGGGCGACGCCTCCGATAACATTCCGGGCATTCCGGGCATCGGGGAGAAAACAGCTAAGAAGTTGGTGCAGGAGTTCGGCTCAGTGGAAAACCTGATTGCCAACGTGGATAAGCTTAAGGGCAAGCTGCAGGAAAACGTACGCACCTACGCCGAGCAGGGTCTCCTGAGCAAGGAGTTAGCCACCATCCACCTCACGGTTCCCATTGAATTCCACGAGGAGAACCTGCGCCTCGAAGACCCCAACACCGAGCAGCTTCGCCAGTTATTTGAGGAGCTTGAGTTTCGGCAGCTGGCTGCCCGCGTGCTGGGTGGCGGTAGTCCAGCTGGAGTGAGTGCAGCGCCTAACCCGCGGGCGGGTTCGCGCCGCCCTAAAGTGGCTGAGGGCCAGGGCAGCTTGTTCGGCAGCTCTTCTGATGCAGCCGTAGCCATTGGCGCCGAAGAGGGCGAAACCGGCTCTTTTGGCGCCCCGACGGGTCCGCGCCTTACCCTGGCTGACGTGCCCCACCAGTATCACTTGGTTGATACACCCGAGCTCCGGAAGTCGTTGCTCAAGTTCCTGCTCCAACAAACGGAAGTAAGTTTTGACACAGAAACGACTGGCCTAGACACCATGACGGCTCGCCTTGTAGGCCTATCGTTCTGCTGGCTGCCCGGCGAGGCCTACTACGTGCCCGTACCCCACGACGACCAGGAGGCCGCCCAGGCCTTGGTAGACGAGTTTTGTCCCTTCTTCGAGGCGAAAGATATTCTCAAAATTGGGCAGAATATCAAATACGATCTTACCATTCTGAAGCACTACAAGGTGCAAGTGCACGGACCGCTCTTTGATACGATGCTGGCCCACTATCTGCTAGAGCCCGATATGCGCCACAACATGGACGTGCTAGCCGAAACGTATCTGCACTACACGCCGGTGTCCATTATCTCGCTCATCGGGCCAAAGGGCAAGAACCAGAAAACCATGGCCGACCTGCCGCCGGCCGAAGTATCGGACTACGCCTGCGAGGACGCCGACGTCACGCTGCAGCTCAAGCATGTGTTTGAGCCCATGCTGAAGGAAGTAGGCCTGCTCGACTTGCTCAATGACGTAGAAAACCCACTAGTACCGGTGCTGGCCGACATTGAGTACGAGGGCGTAAAGATTGACAGCAGCGCCATGGGCGAGTACTCAGCCGAACTACAAGGGTACATTCAGGAAATCGAGCAGCAGATTTTCTCGGCCGCCGGTGAAGAGTTTAACATCGGCTCTCCGAAGCAATTGGGCGAAGTACTCTTTGACCGCCTAGGCCTAGGCGGCGGCAAAATCAAGAAAACCAAGACCGGCCAGTACGCCACCGGTGAGGAAGTGCTCAGCACCCTGGCCGCCGATAACCCCATCGCCGGCCTGATTCTGGAGCACCGCCAGCTCACCAAGCTGCGCTCAACCTACGTGGAGGCCCTGCCCCAGCTGGTGTGCGAGCTGGATGGCCGCGTACACACCTCGTTCAACCAAGCCGTAACCGCCACGGGCCGCCTCTCTAGCACCAACCCCAACCTCCAGAACATTCCTATTCGGACGGAAAAGGGCCGCGAAATCCGGAAGGCCTTCGTGCCCCGCGACGACCAGCACGTATTGTTAGCCGCCGACTACTCACAGGTGGAGCTGCGCATCATGGCCGACTTCTCGGGGGATAAAACTATGATCGAAGCCTTCCGCCAGGGCCTCGACATTCACACCAGCACCGCCAGTAAGGTGTTCCACGTGCCCTTGGACCAAGTTGACGGTGAGATGCGCCGGAAGGCTAAAACGGTGAACTTCGGTATCATCTACGGTATCTCGGCATTTGGCTTGGCCCAACGCATTGGTATCAGCCGCAAAGAAGCCACCGACATCATCGACACCTATTTTCAGGAATTTGCCTCGGTGAAGCAGTTCATGGATGACAGCATCAACAAAGCGCGGGAGCTAGAATACGCCACTACCCTACTGGGTCGCCGCCGTTACCTCCGCGACATTAACTCCCGCAACGCCACGCTGCGTGGCTACACCGAGCGCAACGCCATCAACGCCCCCATCCAGGGAACCGCCGCCGACATTATCAAGAAGGCCATGATCAACATTCATGAGTGGCTGCTGCAGGAAAAGCTCGGCACGCGTATGATCTTGCAGGTACACGACGAATTGGTGTTTGATGCCGTGAAGGAAGAAGTAGAGCACATCACGCCCAAAATCAAAGAGCTAATGACCCAAGCCCTGCTCCTGCCCCACGGTGTACCGCTGGAAGTAGAAGTGGGTACCGGCAGCAATTGGCTGCAGGCGCACTAGGCCTAAGGCGATTTTTAGGCTTGTCATTCCGACGTAGGAGGCACCTCTGTAATCCGTTTCAACGGGTTTACCCGGGCGGGTGCTTCCTGCATTAGAATGGTAAACGCTTTTATCTGTAGGTAAGGTATCCGACCAATCTAGCAGGCCGTATAGCCCAGTATCGGCATCTTTTAGCCGATGGAAACTGCGATGCAAGAAAAAACGCACACAACAACCCTGCAAAATGTAGCCCGCGGAGTGCTAGGCTCCTTCATGGTATTAGCTGGTACAGGGCATCTCACCTTCTCCCGCCAAGAATTTCAAGCGCAAGTTCCAGATTTTGTACCTCTGGATAAAGATACCACTGTTCTGGCCTCAGGAGTGGTTGAGATAGGCTTAGGCTTGGCCTTACTCACATTGAAAGGCAAAAACCGCGTACGAATGGGCATAGGCCTAGCAGCATTTTACGCGGCCGTATTTCCAGGAAACATCCATCAGTACACCCATCATATTTCTGCTTTCGGTCTAGATACCGACACCAAACGGCTCGGACGCTTGTTCTTTCAGCCCGTACTCATGGCCTGGGCTCTGTGGTCGACGGGGGCGCTGCAGAAGCGCAAGTAAACGGGAGCTAGCGGTCTGGGCCATTGGGTCGGTAAACTCTCAGGCACCGAACTGGTATTACAGGATATGACAATAGAATCTTCCTTCGACGTCGTGGTGATTGGGGCCGGCCCCGTAGGCCTAGCCTGTGCCATTGAGGTGCAGCGGCGCGGCTTTTCGGTGGTGGCCGTAGATAAAGGCGCCTTGGTGAACTCCATCATCGGCTACCCCACCAACATGGAATTCTTCTCGACGCCGGAACTCCTGGAGATTGGCGGGCACCCCTTCCCTACTAGCCACTACAAACCCCTGCGCGAAGACGGCCTTGACTACTACCGCCGCGTGGCCTTCGCCGAGAATATTCCGCTACGCCTCTATGAGCGGGTTATGGGCTTGGAGGGTGGCCTAGGCCAGTATGAAGTTGTGACGGAAAAGGGTCGCATCAAGTGCCGCTACGTCATCATTGCCACCGGTTTCTACGATGTTCCTAACTACCTGAACGTGCCGGGTGAGGATTTACCCCATGTGAACCACTACTACAAAGAGCCGTATGCCCACACCGGTCAGCAAGTGGTAATTGTCGGGGCCAAGAACTCTTCCGCTAAAGCGGCGCTGCAACTGTTGCGCGCCGGTGCCGATGTAACCATGGTTATTCGCGGCGCGGAAATCAGCCAGTCGGTGAAGTACTGGATCCGGCCCGATCTGGTAAACCGTATCAAGGAAGGCCGCATCAAGGCGCTGTTTAACACTAGCATTCAGCACATCACTCCGGAGGCCGTGGAAGTGCAGACGCCTACTGGCCTAGAGACGCTGCCGGCCGCCTACGTGTATGCCCTCACTGGCTACCACCCCGACTTCCGTTTTCTGGCCGACCTGGGCATCACCTGTCAAACCGACGCCGCCCAAACCCCCACCCACGACGCCGAAACCCTGGAAACTAACCGCCCCGGCGTATACCTTGCCGGCACTGTATGCGGTGGCCTCAATACCAGCCGCTGGTTTATTGAAAATGGCCGTTATCACGCCCAAGTAATTGCCGCTCGCCTGGCTGGGGAGAAAGCCCCTGAACTGCCAGAAGTGCTGCAGCCCGTGCAACTCTCTTAAACTAGTCTGCTTGGATACCGTTAAATAAAAAAAGCCTCCGCTGTTAATAGCGGAGGCTTTTTGTTTGGCCTAGGCCAGTATTACTTACTGCGGAAATTTCACACCACGGTAGTCATTAGGATTGATTTGCGGAATGCTCGCGCCGTATTGGATATTAATGGCTCGAATCATCTCGTTCGCAACTACTGCATAGCCACGAGGAGTTGGGTGTACACCATCGAGCGAGAACAGGTTACCGGCAATGAAGCTCGCTGTGTTATTCACACCGTTGGTTACAAAACCAGAAGCAGCTACACGTGAGAAGAAAGAGTTAGCATCAAATACTGCCAGACCTTTCTCGTTGGCTTTGTTGACGATAGCTGTATTAAAAGCCGTAGTAGCTGTACGAACCGAGGTTTGCTCAGTAGCATCCAGCACAAACTGGTTAGGAACGGGGTTAGACTGAAGCGCACTCAGACCTGCACCCACTGGGAACGGGTTGCCTGTAGTGGTAGTACCAATAACAGCAGACGAGGGCAGTGTCAACAGGTCGTTGTCGGTAGCCAAACGTACTACCTGAGCACCAGCCGTGCCGGTCGTCTGAATGTACACATCCAGGGCTGGGTTAGCCGCTTTGAAGCGCGCCCGGATATCAGCCACGCGCACGGTGGTGAAAAAAGGGACGTTTGTTACGTCAGGAATAGTCGCTACAATCCCTTTGGCACCATTAGCCGTCAGAGCGTTGATGATGCGGTTGTTCTTGAGCGTGAACGTATCCGTACGGGTAATGGCACCTCCTACACCACCAGTTGTAGCATAGCCTAGCACATCGTTGTTGCCTAGCCAGTTAGAGAAGAAGGTGGCCGTAGCCGCTTCCGCTTTCACCCGCTGGAAGTAAGACTGGCTATTGCCAAGCGGGGTAATACGCTCAAAGAATGGATTGAACGTAGCCGCGGTTGGGGCACCCGTCTGGCCGGCTAGGTTGCCAAAGTTTGCCGTATGAATGTCCGCCAGTCGAATACCAGGTACACCCAAGTTATCTACTCGGCCATCGTATTTAGTGTAGGGGGCCGACCCTGGAGCACCAGCTATGCGGCCAGCGTTACCCGCTACGTTGGCCGTAATTGGCGAACCAGTGGCGCTGAAGCCTGTCAAACGGAGGTAGCCAGAGCCATTGCTCTGCGCTTCTGTGAACAGAGGCTGATTAAACTCACCACCGCCAGCTGTGCGAAACTGGTTGGCCAGAATGCTTGGATACGAGTTTTGCTGACCCTCTAGGTACAGGCCATTATCAGAGAAACCTGCTGTTAGGGAGTTACCTACTGCAATGTAGCGGGTGAAGTCTGCTGTACCGCGGCTGGCTTCGAAGTCTTTCTCCAGGTCAGGCTGGCAAGCTGTGAGGCCAAGCCCGAGTAGCGTTACGAAGGGCGTAACTTTACGAAATAGAAACGTATTCATGAGGTAAGAAGGAAGTCGCGGTTAGAAAGCGTAGTTCAGGCCGATGCCCGGAATCACAATGTTGGTTTTGTAGGTTCCCGCAATACGGTCCGTGGTACCATTATTAACCAACTGCTGCTGCGTTTCAGTACGCTTCTGAATGCTCACGTACTGCGCCGACAAATCAACGCCGAACTTACCGAAGCTATAAGAAGCCCCGATAGTGCCGCTGAAACGGTCGTTATCGGGAGTTTCGGGAGTTACATACCCATCTCGCACTGGGGTCTCGTCATATGCGCCACCAGCCCGAACCGTTAGGCCATCCGTCAGCTTATACTGACCGCCCACCCGAATCGTCAATGCGTCTTTGTAGTTACGCTTCGACTCGCTGAACGTCTGCCCATTGATTTGCTTGTCGAAGTCAAAACGCAGCGTCTCGTACTTGCTCCACTGGGCGAAGTTGCCATCAATACCAATGGTCAGCTTATCAGTAGGCATAATACCTACCCCAATGCTGGTAGTAGCAATCAGAGGCAGAGTAGCACCAAATTTGGTAGCCTCAAAACGGGTAGCAAACGAAGCTGGAATACCAGTGAACGTTACATCACCATCTTTCACTTGTGCATCGATCTTCGAGCGGTAGTTAATACCAAACGACACTTTATCAGAAGGCTTAAAGAAGATACCCGCATTGAAGCCTAGCTTGGTTTCGGCCTTGCCGTCAAGCTCAATATGCCCGTACGAATCCGGCAAAGGCACGTCGCGCTGCAAGTTAACGGCACCGTAGGCAAGTACTACTAAGCCTGCACCTACGCTGATTTGATCAGTAATAGCGTAGCTTACAGTAGGCTGCACAAAAATCGACTTCAAGTCAATGTCAGTCAGAGCAGTGCGGCCTTCCCATCCTTCAGCATACTGCAGTTTGCTACCAAATGGCGTATACACGGCAATACCTGCGCGAAACTTGCCTTCAGCAGGGCCAAAGCCTGCATACAGGTTGAAGGGCGTCACCACGCTGTTGCGCAGTTCGCGCTGCTGATTACCGCCTTGAGCTACGAAAGCGCTTCGGGCCAGAGTGGCGTTTACGCCTACTTGCACACCTCGGTCCTTCACCATGGCCAGTGCGCCGGGGTTGTAGAACATGGCTGCCTGGTCGAGGGAGAGACCCACACCTACACCGCCCATGCCGTTATTTTTCTGTCCGGCCAGCGTAACCTGGTAGCCACCCGCCGAGGCCGCCGTACCCGTAAGTAGCGCACCACCCACGAGGAGTAGAGATTTTAGAGTCATAAAAAGGAAATGAGTGAGAATTTTGGGGTTGCAGCACTAAATGTAGGTAGAAAAAACATTCTACTATTAGGCAAGCCGAGTAAGTATTTATGCCGGCACGCAACTTCCAGAAATGTGACACTTCATGACCTGTTTTTTGCAGCAAGACCGTGCCGCACTAGCTAAACTGGTTGCTGCCGCGCAGCTTGCCAGCTCACATTTTCTTGAACGCCTTAAAGTTTACTACAGGCTAAGCAGTTACACTTCGCTGCCCAGTGCTGCAAAACTACCCTGGGCAGTGTAAACCTACTCCTCACGCGGGCCTTCGGCCGAGACTTCGGCCAGCACCTGGCGGGTTTTTAGGTTGAGGCGCTGCCCTGCCACCAGCAGATTTACTCGCAAATTTTGCACGCTGATAGGTTCTCCGCGACCAATCCGGCCTAGGTTATTCCCTTCTTGGTGGCACCCGTCAATCATGACTACTACTCCATCACCGAATATCTCTACCTCCTGCCCACCACGGATAATGATACCGGTTTCTTCCGACAGGCCTAGTCCCAGACACATGGAATGCGCAATGAGGGCGTGCGCCAGTCGGCCAAACCTGCCGCGCTCAATAAAGTGCTGATCAATAAGCAGGCGCGGCAACAGGCCTAGACCTGCCTTGGTCTGGATGCCGCCCTTGCGCACGGCCCGCCAGCCGTAGCCTTCCACCAACATTGTGTCGGGGAGGGCGGCGGCTCCGGCGCTGGTGCCAGCCACGATGAATGTAGCCTCTTGCCGGTACCGCTCCCGCAACACTTGCAGAAACTCGGTGTTGTGCAGAAAATCCGTGATGCGCTCCTGGTCGCCGCCACTGAAAAACACCAGCCCCGCACGGCGTAGGCGGCGCAGAGTGGCGGCGGCATCGGCGCGGTAGTGCTCGTTAATGGGCAAGTGCCGGGCATTGCGGCAGCCTAAATCGCGCAGGGCTTTCTCGTACGCGCCGGCCGTGCGCGACGCATCTCGCGAGGCCACCGTGATAATTTCAACCGGGGTATCAAGAGACGGTAACAGGTCGCAGAGCAGCGCTAGCATGGCGTCATCATCGCCGCCTCCAAGAGCAACGAGCGTACCAAGCGGCAAAACAGACGAGTGAGGCATAGGACTAACGCGGCATGAGCGGGCGCCAAAAGTACGCGCCCAACCGACTCCTCAACTGCCTTGGGCAAGGGAAGGTTACGCTCCGCTAGGCCACTCTTGGTAATCGAACTACCCCCGGCCGCTCATGTGTTGCGTCAGGGAGAGTCCGAAGCTCAGCCGTTGTCGTACATCTGGCGGGGCTTCGGCGCCGGATTTATTCTGCTCTGTATTCACTGAATCCGACCCGGAAAAACTACTTTTGCGCGCCGGTTCGGCACTTGTCACCAATTCCCTCTGCCTAGCGAGACACACCCCTCTTTTTTACATGAATCAGCACCCGACTCTCGAACACATTACGTCCCTGATTCAGGAGGGCGAGTTTTTCAAGCTCAAAGAACTCCTTAAGAATTTTGAACCGGCGGAGCTGGTTGAGCTGATTGAGGAAGAGGAAGAACGGGAGCAGCTAATTATTTTCCGGTTGCTGCCACTGAGCTTGGCTACCCAGGTATTTGAGTACCTGGACCTGGACATCCAGAAGCATTTTCTTGCCAACCTTTCGCAGGATAAAATCACGGGCATTCTGAATGAGATGTCGCCCGATGACCGGACAGCACTACTGGAATTCCTACCCGATGATTTCGTAAAGGAGTTAATTCAGACGCTCTCAGAACCAGAGCGACGCGTGACGCTGGAACTGTTGGGCTACCCCGAGTACTCGGTGGGCCGCCTGATGACGCCCGACTACATTGCCATCCGGGAGAACTGGACCGTACAGCAGGTACTCGACTACATCCGCCGCCACGGGGGTCAGTCGGAAACACTGAGCGTGCTCTACGTGACCGATGAGCGGGGTGTGCTGATTGACGACATTCGGATTCGGGAGTTTCTGCTGGCCGATCCGCAGAAGCGGGTTCGAGAGCTCATGGACAGCCGCTACGTGTTTCTGAAGGCCATGCAGGACCAGGAAGAAGCTATTGAGGTGTTCCGCCGCAACGACCGGGTGGCGCTGCCGGTAGTGAATGATGAGGGCGTGCTGTTCGGCATCGTAACCATCGACGATATTCTCGACATCCGGGAAGAAGAAGACACCGAAGACATCCAGAAGCTGGGTGGTTCGGAGGCGCTGGATGAGCCCTACCTCGATACGCCCATTTGGAAAATGGTGAAAAAGCGGGCCGGCTGGCTCGTAATCTTGCTCATTGGCGAGATGCTCACTACTTCGGCCATGCACCACTTCGAGGATGATCTGCAGAAAGCCGCCGTGCTAGGCCTATTTATTCCGCTGATTATTTCGGCGGGCGGTAATGCGGGCTCCCAGGCCACTTCGCTTATCATCCGGGCCATGAGCTTGGGCGAGTTTACCCTCAGCGACTGGTGGATGGTAATGCGCCGCGAAATCCTGTCGGGGCTGGCCTTGGGCAGTATTTTGGGCGTGGTGGGTGCGTTGCGCATTGTCTTGTGGGCCAATTACATCGACCCCGGCTACTTCGGGGAGTATTGGCAGCTAATTGCCGTGACGGTAGGCTTCTCTTTGCTGGGCATTGTGCTGTGGGGGGCACTATCGGGGGCTATGCTGCCCATGCTGCTGCGAAAGCTAGGTTTAGACCCGGCTACTTCGTCGGCACCGTTTGTGGCCACGCTAGTTGACGTTACCGGTCTTATTATTTACTTCTCGGTAGCCACCTTTGTATTGCGAGGCACGCTACTGTAGCTTCTGTAGGACTGAGAGCCAATGCTGAACGGGGGTTTCTGCGCAGTGAAATGGGCCGTAAGACTACTAGGCCCCTTGAGCGGCTTGGGGCTGCTGGCTGGCTGCGCCGCCGTAGGCCACCTCGATGCGCTACCGGAAGGCCGCTATAGCACCGTGCAAACCAACGATGCTACCTTGCGTGGCGCCTGGCCTAATGGCCGGCCCCTGTATGCCCGGCAGTCGGCCGATACGCTCTACCTGCTTCCCGACAGCACTGCCAAAGTACGTTCTTCTTGGACTCCGCTCCCCACTTATTACCGTCTTCGCCCCGGTCGCCACGTGGTACTGGCCGCTCGTCGCCTCGACGTTGATGTGTTCACGATACCCTTCAAGGTGCGCCCACCTCGCGCTGGTGTACCGGTACAGCTAAACACCAATTTTAACGCGGCTTTGTACTTAGGGCGCCGCCTCGATTTTTACCACCTCACCAGCCACCAACTGCTGGGTGGCCGCCGTCAGCCCATCATCCGGACTACGGGCTTGGGCTACGGCATCTTCACTGGCCTAGGCTCCTCCCAAATTACGCCCGACTTCACCCGACAGCACGCTACTACCGATTACGAAGGCTTTGTGCTGCACGCGGGAGTAGCTACCATTTACGACGCCCACATCTTCAACCTAGGCTTGGCCGTGGGCGCCGATCAGTTACTAGGCCCCGATGGGCGGCACTGGATATATCAGCGCAAGCCCTGGTTTGGGGTGTTGTTCGGACTAGACTTGAATTAAAGTGAACTGCAAGGCCTTTTTCTGCTGAACATGTAAGGCATTCCAACGGTCACTATGCTGACTGCTGGAGCAATAAGCTACGGCTGTAGTAAAGCCGTTATTCTGTCCTATGGGCCTTGCGCCAGCGTCGGAAGCCTAGCCAAGCTGGCAGCAAAGCCAGTAGCATAGGGCCAAGCCAGAGCAGAAAATGATAGCTTTCAGCCACTGATAATGCCATTCGTTGAGATATAGGCCATCCGGCAACCAGCATTCCGGCTAATAACACGCTTATTATGCCATACGCGGCCGCAACCCACCAGTGCAGCGCAGCCAATAGAGGACCCGACGTTAAGTCGGCTAGCTTCACTAGGCCGTAACGCACTAGTAAAGGCGCCCCTAGCCAAATAGCACAAGCCATTGCTATAGCTATTGCCGAAACAACATAGAAAAGGCCCATAAGAAGCCAGAACAGGGCAAAGGCGAGCCCAATACCAAACCCGGGGACTATAAATCCTACGACAATACAAGCTACCAGCAGAACCAGTAGCATATTCCGAATAGCACGAAGCAAAGGATTTGCTTAAAAATCTACCCGGCCACGGTTGGCTTTTTTATCGCCGTGTTTTTTCTTGGACTCTAAGCGCTGGCGCACGGCGCCTTGGCTGGGCTTGGTGGCCTTGCGGGCTTTGGGCTTGTGCAGGGCTTTGCGCAGCGTATCGTAGAACTTCTGGAGGGCTATTTCCTTGTTGCGCAGTTGGCTACGGTCCTCTTGAGCGGCAATCAGCAACTCACCCTCAGTAGTTAGTTTGGAAGCCAGCTTTTGTAAGAGCGTCTGCTTCTGCTCGTCTGTGAGCAGCTGAGAACTGGGGATGCTGAATCGTAGCTCTACCCGAGATTCTACTTTGTTTACGTTTTGGCCACCGGGGCCACTGCTACGGCTGGTCTGGAACTGCAGTTCCGGCAGTAAGGCATCGGCGGGAGGTAACATGAGGTAATGGGCTGATGGGTGGTTGAGAGCTAAGCGGCTAGGCCAGTTTAGGCAGTAAAATTGAGCATTTTCCAGAGTAAGTGGCCTAGCAGGCCCGTGCGTATTGTCCAGGCCAGAGTCCGGACCCAGTTGGTGCGCACTAGGCCGTCGATGGCCACGTAGTCGTAGCCGTGGGCAAGGCGGTTGTGGAAGGGTACGGAAATAAAGAACGTAGCGGCCCAAATCAGCACTACCAGGCCCAGGGCCCACCACACCTCCTGGCCTAGCACCCGGCCCTGCCAGGCCAGCCACCCGGCTAAGCCCAGTTCCAACACCATCGGGGCCATTACTACCCAGCTAATGCGGCTAGAATGCTGCTGATGAAACGTGGGAAAGGTTTCGCGGGCGGCTTGCGCAAAGCTGGGGTAGTGCACCAGCTGCACCGTCCAGATAACACCGGTAAGATAAGTAGCCAGGGCAAAATTGAGCAGGAGCAGAAGCTTGAGCGACATAAGGATAAACTGGGTGTCATCTTGACCGCAGGGCGGACTCTGGGTGAAGCCGATACATGGTAACGCAGATGCCGCCGGGCGGTCGGAATCAGAGTTCTAACCTGGCCTAGGCCCACGCAGCCCCGGCCCGACCCTCGGCGTCCATAGGCCTACGCGAAACGGTGGCTTCGTGCTACATTCGCCCTACACATTTAGTCCTGTTCCTTTTATGCCTTTCCCCCCTTCTCTGCGGCCCTGGCTGCTCGCAGCGCCCATGCTCAGCCTGGTGTTTACGGCTTGCCAACCAGGCGGCAAATCTGGCGCGGGCCAGCCCGACCTGCTCCAAGCGAACCTCGACACCACCGTGCGCCCCGGCGACGACTTTTTCACCTACGCCAACGGCGGCTGGCTGAAAACGCACCCCATTCCGGCTTCCGAAAGCTCGTGGGGCATTGGCAAGGAAGTACAGAACGAAGTGTATGCTCGACTGCGCGCGCTGAACGAGGAAGCCGCCAAAGCCAATGCCAAGGAAGGCTCCAACCAGCAGAAGATAGGCGACTTCTGGACTTCCGGCCTCGATTCCGTAACCATCGACAAGCAAGGCATTGCGCCGCTGAAACCGGAGCTTGACCGCATTGCGGCCATCAAGTCGGTGGCCGATGTGCAGGCCGTGATTGCGCACCACAAGATGCTGGGCGTGAATTCTCTCATTGGCGGCTATGTGAACCAAGATGCCAAGAAGAGCGACCAAATGGCCCTGCACCTGTACCAGGCAGGCCTAGGCCTACCTAACCGCGACTATTACTTCAACAAAGACACCCGCACCAGCAACATCCGCCGAGAGTACGTCCGCCACGTAGCGCGCATGCTGCAGCTACTCGGCCAAGACTCCGTAACGGCGCAGCGCCACAGCACCCAGATCTTGCAGTTGGAAACGGCGCTGGCTGGCTCTTCGCGCAAGCTGGAGGCCCTACGCGACCCGTACGCCAACTATAATAAAATTGCCGTTTCGGGGCTTGATAAGCTCACGCCTGGCCTCAACTGGAAGCAGTGGTTGGCTCAGATGGAGCTCTCCAAGGCAGATACCGTGATTGTAGGCCAGCCAGAATTCCTTCAGAAGGCAGGGCAGCTGCTGAAAACTATGCCGCTGGAACAGTGGCAGGCGTACTTGCAGTGGCACCTTGTAAATACCTTCGCCGGCCAGCTCAGCCGCCCAATCGACGATGAGCACTTCCGCTTCTATGGCACCATTCTGCAAGGCCAGAAGGAGCAGCGCCCCCGTTGGAAGCGCGTGCTGGATGAGGAAGAAGGCGGCATGGGCGAAATCCTAGGCCAGCTGTTCGTGAAGGAATACTTCACTCCCGAAACCAAAGAGCGCTACGCCGAACTGACTAAAAACGTAGTAGCAGCCTTCCGCGACCATATTCAGGCCCTGGACTGGATGAGCGACTCCACCAAGCAAAAAGCCCTGGTGAAGCTAGCTAAGATTACGCCTAAAGTGGGCTACCCTGACAAGTGGCGCGACTACTCTTCCCTGAAGATTACCCGCGACTCTTACCTGGCCAACGTCATGCGGGCTAATGAGTGGCAGTACCGCTACAACATCAATAAGCTGGGTAAGCCCGTTGACCGCACCGAGTGGCAAATGACGCCCCAGACGTATAACGCCTATTACAACCCCAGCAACAACGAGATTGTGCTGCCGGCCGCCATCTTCTCGGTACCTGGCCTAGCCGACAAAGACGCCGACGACGCCATCATTTACGGCTATGCTGGTGCCAGCACCATCGGCCACGAGCTGACCCACGGCTTCGACGACGAAGGCAGCCAGTTTGATGAGAACGGCAACTTGCGCAACTGGTGGAGTAAGAAAGACCGCGCCGCCTTCCAGAAGCGCGTAAACGGCATTGTGCGTCAGTTCAACGGCTACACCGTGCTTGACTCGCTGCACATCAACGGCAAAGCCACCGCCGGCGAGAACATTGCCGACTTGGGCGGCATCGTCATTGCTTTCGATGCGTTTAAGAAGACGGATCAGTACAAGAAGGGCGAGAAGATTGGTGGCCTCACGCCTACGCAGCGCTACTTCCTGGGCTACGCGCTGGGCTGGCAGAACCACCAGCGCGATGAGGTACTGGCCCAGCGCATCCTCACCGACGTGCACTCCCCGGCACAGTATCGCGTAAATGGTCCCTTCGCCGACGTGCCCGCCTTCTATGAGGCCTTCAACGTGCAGCCTGGCCAGAAGCTCTACCTGTCCGACTCGGCGCGTGTGAAGATCTGGTAAGTAGTAAAGTCCATGCCAGCAAAAAGCCTTCTTGCCTTACGCAGGAAGGCTTTTTTATTGCGACGAGAAAGTCCACCCGTTGCCTACTACTGCTTCGAAATTGCCGGGGGTTATTTGATACGGAAATAGCTAAAGCTGAGTGGCCTAGGCCACTTGCTTGCTCTCAAACCCAACCGGTTTTCTATCCTATGTCAGTCAGGTGAAATTCTTTTGCTTGTTGGGGCAACGGTTATAGAGTAGGTTTCATCTATCTCTCTGACACTCATCTTCTATCACTTATTTCTTTAGCTCATGAAAACGCTTCGCTTACTACTTCCCGCGCTGCTTCTGGCGCTATTCGTGCTTCCTAGCTTCCGGTTGCGGCTGGCAGACACGCGCGAAACCCGTCAAGTGGGTGACTTCACTTCTCTGACCTTGGCGGGCTCTCCCAACGTAGTGTTGCGCCAGGGTAGCCCGCAGAAAGTGGAAGTAGAAGGTGACCCCGAAGACCTGAAACACCTCGAAACTACCGTAACCAACGGGCGACTGCGCATCGGATCCAAACCGACTAACGGTAACTCGTGGTACCGTAACCGGGGTTCCATTAAGGTGTACGTAACCATGCCCACTATCAAAGGCTTAATAGTAAGCGGCTCGGGCAACATCAAAGCCGCCGAGGCCGTGAAGGCTACTGACCTGAACTTGTCGGTGAGCGGCTCGGGCGGCATTGAACTCGTGAGCCTGACAGCTGATAAAATCAACACGGCGGTTTCGGGCTCGGGCAACATTGACATTGCGGGCGTGGCTCCTACGCAGGACATCAGCGTGAGTGGCTCGGGCAATGTGAAAGCCAGCAACCTGCGCAGCGAAGCCTGCCACGTAGCTATCAGCGGCTCGGGCAACTGCCGTCTTATGGCCACCAAAAGCCTCGATGCAAGCATTGTCGGTTCCGGCGACGTGTACGTGATGGGCAGCCCCAAAATCAGCAGCTCTGTTGTTGGCAGCGGCCGTATTCACCGCGAATAGGCCTAGGCAACTCCTCACAAACCACAACGCCCCGGCTGCTTAGCAGTCGGGGCGTTGTGGTTTAGTTGGGTTCAGGCTGCTTTTAGTAGCAAGTGGCCTAGAAGTCGAACAGGCCACGGCGGGTGCCCGACTTTGTCTTCTCCTTCGACTTGGGTTTGTCTTTGTCGCCCCTGAAGACGCGGTTAATAAAGCTAGTGTTTTTCTCTTTCACTAGGATGTAACGCACGGAAAACGCCGTAGGAAAGCGGGCCCAATCGTCGGAGCCAAACTCCACGGTGGGTTTGAAGTCAACGGAGAGCACAATGGGCGACAGGGCAATCTTATACTCCACGCCGGCCAGTGCATCGATGCCCCCGAAAGCGCCATCGTCCTTGTGGTTACCCACGTGGCCCCCGGCCCCAAAGTAATAGTTGAGGCTGGGCCCCAGAATACCAAAGTGCCGCTCGGCTAGCAACGTCGCCGACACCTCCCGCGACGATACTAGGCCCAGGCCTTCGAGGGTCGTTTTCTCAAAAATCTTCTGCTGCACGGTAAGGCCGTACTGCCCGCCCCCAACCCGAATACCGGCCGCGGTGCGGTACTTCTGTGCCTGCGCGGTGGTGGCCGCCAGCAACCCAATACTGGCTACTAGGGCTGTATGGCGAAACGCCTTCGAAAACATCATAATCTTGTAAGACTCGCAGCCCAACTCGGCCTACCGTAGGCCGTTCAACGAAGATGCGGCGTGCAAAGTACGGGCCATCTGCTGAAAAGGCCATGTAAGTTGAGATGAGCGGCGTACCTTGCTCCGTATTTGCTTTGCCTTCATTCCTCCCACTACCGCGTGTACATTCATCAGGTGGCGGCTTACTTGCCCGCCGAAATCATCACTAACGAGCACTTTACCCGCATCAACGGGCTGTCGAACGAGTGGATTACCGAGCGGACCGGCATTCGGGCGCGGCGGAAAGCTGCCGCCGGAGAAAATACCAACACCATGGCCCTGGAAGCCACGCGCCGCGTACTGGCCGCCGCTTCCGCATTTGCCGCCACTGAGGTAGACTTGATTGTAGGCGCCACCTACACCCCCCACGATACTATTTACACGCTGGCCCATGCCGTACAACGCGAGCTAGATGTGTCGGATATTCCTGTAGTAAGCATCTCCTCGGCCTGCTCTTCGTTGCTGAATGCCATTGAAATTGTGGAAGGCTACTTTGCGCTGGGCAAAGCCCGCCGGGCCCTGGTGGTAGTAAGTGAGCACAACACCGCCTACAACAACGAGCTGGACACCATGGCGGGCCACCTCTGGGGCGACGGTGCCGCGGCGCTACTACTCACCCCCGAGCGCCTAGCCCCCACCGACCTTGATGTGCGCACGGTCATCACGGGCGGAGCTGGTAACATTGGTAAGGCCGACGTATCGGTGACGCTGAAACCGGTGGAAAAAGGCATCGTGATGCCCTTCGGCAAAGACGTATTCATGAACGCCTGCCAGTATATGACCCGCGTCACGCAGCAGGTACTGGAGCGCAATCAGCTAGGCGTGGAGGATGTTCGGTACCTGATTCCGCACCAAGCCAACTTGCGCATCACTAAGAATGTGCTGCAACAGCTAGGCCTGCCCGAAGACCGGGCCGTGTCGAACATCGAGGAGTTGGGCAACACGGGTTGCGCCGGCGCTGCCATTGCCCTCGCCGATACCTGGCCTAGCCTGCAGGAAGGAGAACACGTAGTAATTACCGTATTTGGGGGTGGCTACTCGTATGGGGCCATGCTACTGAAACGCTAGGCCACGCGTGGGTGCCTTTGCTGCCTTTCTAAAACGCGACGTGTAAGCGTACGGCCGCCACACTCACGGGGCCTCGGTCGCGGTTGTAGGCGGGATGCAGTACAAACTGGTAGTCGGGACTGATGGCCGCGTGATAATGCGACAGGTTAAGGCTGTAGTACACCTCACTGAGCATCTCGGGGGAGTAGTTCAGCTTGCCATCCCCGATGATGAAGCCGTAGCCGCCCGCCGCCAAATAGTTGCGGTGTGGGGCAGAGAGGCCGTTTGCCACGACCGCTAGGCCTAGGCGGTCGTCGGGGCGATGCCAGCGCGTGCCCGTGCTTACCAGGCCTAGGCTGGCTGAGCGGTCAATTTCGGTGAAGGCCCACGTTTCGTGCTTGCCATCATTGTAGCTCACTCGCCCGAAAGCGCCTATAGCTGGAGTAAGCTGCTGCTCGGCACTGAGGCCCAGGCCAGTTTTGGTGCGCCCCATCGCCCGCGTAGCCGTGATATCGGGTACTTCTAAAGCGGTAGCCTGCCGGTAACTTCCCATATTAGCCACGATACGGTAGGCCAGTAGGCGCACTAGGCCAGGGTGCTGGGCTACGTGGTAGGCGCGAGTCAGCTCCAGCGTTTCAGAGTGTGCCTGTCCGTAGTGGTAGTTTAGAATGGGGCCGTTAGCCTGCTTTGGCACCAGCGTAGTAGCCGCCCGAAGCGCAAATGCCGGCGTAACGTACTCGGCCACAGCCCCCACGGTGTAGCCGCGCGTGTTGGCCGGGTAGTCCCAGGCGCCGTTGCTCATCAGGCTCCAGTTGAAAAACTGCGTACGTGGGTCGTGGCTATAGCTGTTCTGGTCGAAGAAATCAGCAATACTGATTTTGCCCAAGTTTAAAGCTAGGTAGCGTTGCGGGGCTGTGCCCCCAAGCTGGTTGGGACCATCCTCAACAACTGCCCGAGCGCCTCCAAGCGCCCACACTTGCCGCAGGTAGAGCCGAGCTAGGTAGAGCTGCGGGGCAGGATTTCCAATTCGGAAAGTTTCGCCGTTGGTGAAGCCCGCAATGCCACGGGCGCCGCTCAGGCCACTTCCCCCTGCCACTTCAGGGTTGAGGTACAGGCCCGCCCCCGACCACAGACGCCGCCCGATAAAGGCGGTGGAGGTAAATGAGAGCTTCGCCTTTTCGCGCGGCGCCAAGCTATAGGCACCGGAGTACGGAGCGCTAAATGGGGCATGCCACTGGTCGATGAGGGTTTGTTGAAAGTGCAGGCTCCAGGGTTGCTCCTGGGTGGTATCGGGAGGCACTGGCCTAGCCGTGCCCGCTGATATTCTTAGTGGCCGTGTAGTAGATGGAGAAGCGGGAGTTTGGGCCTGCACCACGTGGCCCGATAGCCATGCTACCGCCGCAATAACTCGAAAAGACACCATAAACAGTGGGCAACCAGAGCCAGTAATAGCGAAGACTACGCCAGATGACCCGCGCAGGCCACCTAGTGCCGTTACCGTACGCGCCGTGCCCTAGGCCACACTGCTACGTCAGGTATTTAACCGGACCCAATGTTGAGCTTGTTTGTATGTTCTTTCGATGAACTCTGCCTGACCCTACGGGATAAACACTAACCGGGCTTTGCCTTTCGGGCCGTTAGAGTCAGTCCAGCGGGCCACGTACGTCCCGGACCGCAGCGGAGGCAGGGTAACGGGCAGAATGTTGAGCCCCGGCTGATAGTTTAAGACGGTGCCGCCCAGGTAGCGCCCAATCATATCGTAGAAACGCAAGGTAAGGGCTCCGGAACTGGCGCCCGCCTGATACTGAAGCCGCACCGCCGAGCCAGCCCCTTCTACTATAGTAGGGTAAAACTCTAGGCCACTCGCCACCGACGGGTTATCAGTAGCTACGAGCGGCACCACTTTATCGAGGGAGTTATCGGGCCGCCGGACGCGCAGGCGGTAGTAGCTCAGGCCCGACAGGGGTTGCGCATCGGTAAAGCGGTAGGCCCCGCCCGAAACACCAGCCGCTACGTTGCCAACCACTTGCCAACCGGCAGCGGTAGTATCAGTAGCGGTAGCCCGTTCCACCACAAACCCCGACAAAAAGCATTCGTCGCGGGTAGACCACTGCAGCACCGTCCCGACGCCGGGCACAAATTCCACAAACTGGCCGATGAGGGGCGCCGGTAGCATGGGGGTCCCTCCGCATTCGGGGTTCACGAAGCTGCGGGTGCGCAGCACGTAACGGCCACCCGCCACGTCGCTGGCAGTGTTTAGCGTGCGGCTTACCTGTCCCCGCGATACGGCGTAGTGCATCACGGCGCGGGGCAGAATCAGGTGGGAAAGCTGCTGGGCGTGGCCGAGCTCGTGCAGCGCTACCGACTCAAAATCTACCTGCGAAGAGGTGGGGTTACCGGGGCCGAACTGCCACGCGCTGGCATCATCAAACTGGGTATCAATTTCCTTCACGTAGAAGCTTACTCGCGTTCTACCAGCGTCCAGGTAACAGCCGGTGTAGTAGCTGGTTGTGCGACCTAGCACATTGGCGGGCAGTTGCGTACCGCTGTCAAAGCCCACGGAGTTTTCTCCATCATCTTCTACGCCAGTTTTAGTGCGAGTAGCTCCCACTTCCCAGTTCACGCCGGTTTGGCACCGCCAGCTAATCAAGGCTCGCTGCCAGGCAGCACTGGCCGCCGTGTTGGCAGCAAAGCCGGCATCGAAGCGAAAGGTGTAACCCCCACGGGTGTTTTGATTGAGCTCCCCGGGCACCGACCGCGCTTTAGAGGCATTATCTTGAGCGTTAGTAGCTGCGTAAATAATGGTAACGGCCAGCACACTAGCTATCTGTTGCTGATCGGTGGTGGTCACGCGCACCGTACCTGTACCGGCCGTATTGCCGGTGGAGGTATACGATGGCACCAGCACCCGAATCTGGTTGTCTGACCAGCTCACGTAGTCGGCATCCGTTATCTTGGTGTAGGAGGCGCCGCCATCATCAGCATTACGGAACTCCACTGAGCCGTTGCCCCGCGTGTTGCCGAAGCCCGCCCCAGAAATGGTGAGTACCGCGCCCGTGCCGGCCGTGATGGTTAGTGGAGCCAGCGTGGTGATGGTCGGGGCCAACACCTTATTGGCAGTGGTGGGCGCCTCCCGGCGACGTAGGGCCGTTTCTAGGGCCGGGTTGGTCTGGACTAAGCGGGGCTGAGCTCCGGGCACCAGTGCTTGGTAGAAAGAGTCGTCGAGGGCGGGGTAGGTCCGAAAGGGTTCGGCGGCGGTAGCATCACTTAGCTCATAGCGCACAAACCCCTGCTGACTGGCGTAGGCCGCCCAGGCGGGACCGGCTGAGGCCGTACCCGGAAAGGCTGCGGGCTCCAGAAAAAACACTCCTTGCTCGCCGGGCGTCAGGCTAAGGGTATTGGTAAGCACTTGGCGGTCTAGGCCTACGGTACCTCCTTCCGTGATAAGGGTTAGCTCGGCGCCGCTAGTGCCTTTCAGGAGCTTATATACCCGCACCCGGTTAGCCGTGAAAATGCGTCCATTCGTGCCTCGGAAACCCCGACTTTCAAGCACCTCTCCTTCTACAATGAGTGGCACCTTATTAGCCCGCGTGAGAGGATCGAGGGCTACAAGCGAACAGTGTATTTCAGCGCTTGGTGAGGGCGCAACCTGCGCGGCTACCCGCGTAGCACTTAATACAAAAGAGAGGGTAGAGAGTAGAGCAAAAGCCGGTGCATTCATATGGTTGAGCAGGCCTCAGGTGGGGCGCAGGCTCAAGATACGTGATTTGCCTTGCCATGGCGTATCACGGAGGCCAAGCTCCCCATATTTTATTAGAGCCACGAAAGCACAACCCTAGAAAATATAAAGGCTACCTCTACCAACCGTTTGCCCTTAGGCCCACTCTATATTGCGCTTCCGATTTATTCTACAACCGTTTTACTCTCATTCTCTATGTGTGCTGTCTATTTAAAGGTGCTGCTAGCTGCTACCCTCGCTGCCCCACTAGCTACCTTCGCTCAGTCTGTTACTCCGACTACTCCAACTCAGCCCATTTATTCCACTCCTACCACTGAGGCTCCCGCCAAAAGCACTTTGTTTAAAGTCGGTACTGGCCTAACGCATGGGTTTGAATTTGGAGGCTTTTCTGGGTTGAGTATCCCTGTAGTGTTAGGGGTCGAGCACCATCTTACGCCCGCCGTTTCCATGTATGGCAATCTGTTTGGGGGCTTGAATATTGTTGACCGCACCGCCTACTACAACCGCCCACTGCTGCGCGAAATTGGTGCTGATGCTGGCGTCCGTTACTACTACAACCAAGAGAAGCGAAAGCAGAAAGGGCGGGCGACTGGGCCGTTTGTAGGTAACTACTTAGCGCTGCATTCTTCCTCCTCGCTGTTCTCTTACCGTACCCAGAACTCTTATAATGTGCGCAATTACTTTGGCTACGATTACTCTACGCTAAACTTGTTATGGGGCATGCAACGGCGTATTGGCGGCCACGGGCTGATAGATGTATACGCCGGGGGCGGAGTGTCAAACCCGTTCCGATTCTCTGATCAAGACCGCTTTTCTCAATACAAACGGCGACCTACGCCAAACCTGGAAATTGGCGTGAAGCTCAGCTTAGTGCCCTAATTGATTTGTTGATGTATACCGAGTGGCCTAGCACTTCAACCAGAAGCAGCTAGGCCACTTCTCATTTAAAACAAACTCCCCTGTACTGGCTGCGGAATTACATGGGGGGGCTGCACCTGCATACCGGTCAGATGGTGCAGGCGGGCCAGAAAGTGTTGCGCCCACAGCGGCGAGTGCATAATGTCTTTCTGATGAATGAACACATAAGCCGCGTGTAGGCCACCCTCCAGCCAGCTGGCAATGCGGGCAGCCCAGTCGTCGGCGCGCCGGAAGTCGGAGTCGACGAGACCGTGGCCGTTGAGGCGCACGAAGGCCGTGGGTGTGGTTAGGCGCATGTGCAGCACGTCGCGGCGCCCGGCCACATCACTCAGCACCAACACCTTGCCCAGTGCTTCCAGCATTGCCGACACGGCGCCCAGCAACTCTTTATCAGCAAACCAAGCGGGGTGGCGTAGCTCCACGGCCAAAGGGATGTAGTCGGGGAAATCGAGCAAATAGCGCTCCAGGCGGCGCAAATGCTCAGGCCCGAAGGTAGGCGGCAGTTGCAGAAAGGCGTGGCCAAGGGTTTCGCCCAAGCCCTCAATGGCCCGACAGAACGATACCGTCAGGTCGTCGGCGTTATAGAGGGCACGGTCGTGGCTGATGCTTTGCGGGAGCTTGGGGCAAAACCGGAACGATGCCGGCACGGCCTCGCGCCACTTGCGTACCGTGGTAGCATCGGGAATTCGGTAATGGGTAGTGTTGAGCTCGATGCTATTAAACTGCCGCGCATAATGGTGCAGGTAATCCGCATCTTTGATGCCCGCCGGAAAGTACGTACCCAGCCATGCCTTGTTTGTCCAGATAGGGCAGCCCACATACACCCGCGGTGGAGCTGGTTGCGCGGGCAGAGCGCGGGCCAATATACCAGCCGTTTCGGGGTGGTCTGGGGGCAGGCGAAAATCAACGTAGCGCAGGTCGGAAAGACGGCCAAAATCCATACCCAAAGGTACGCTGAAACTGTGCTCTCTCTTGCGCCTTTCGCAAGCGCCTGATCAAGTGGCTTAGCTCTCTTATCCTTATGAAAATCCCGGGACTTTTGCAACCTAGCTCCAAGGATAGCGGACCATCCAATGCCAAAATTTTTTTAGCTGTTGATAGTCTAATTTTTCAGCTGTCCCGGAATAAGCCTAATAAGAATACAAAAACAGTCTTGGGGAAACACAATAGATGTTTTAGCACGGTTACAGGGAATTATTTAAATACAAGTTTTCTTAGAAAAGGTAAATTACAAAGCATAGATGCAACCTTATACGTTTTACAGGAAAGAGGTGGTTTGGTGGAGGCTTCTAGATTTGTCAGACTCACCAACCAAGAGAACAAATGAAGTTGATTGTACGACTGCATGTCTCGGGCTTGATGATGGCCATGCTCCTCGTGTTGCTGACGGCCTTCTCGGTCTCGGCTCGCACGCTGCGGGTAAGTGATGATGAAAAAGCCCCGGCCGCTTCGGCCAAAAAGGCCGCCGTTCTGCGGGGCCGCGCTTCCTGGTACGGGAAGGAACACCAAGGTCACCGCACCAGCAACGGCGAGCGTTTCGACCGCCACCAGTACACTTGCGCGCACAAAACCTTGCCCTTTGGCACCCGGCTGCGCGTTACCAACCCCGAAACGGGCGAGGCAGTAGTAGTGCGCGTAACCGACCGCGGCCCCTTCCGCCATCAGCGCATCCTAGATCTATCAGAAGTAGCCGCCCGCCCGCTAGGAATTGTCTCACAAGGAGCCGTGTCGATAGTGGCGGAAGTAATGCCTGAAGACACCCCCCTAGGCCCTACTAATGCGCCTGAGAACCTGACGGCCCTGCTGGTACAGGATACGACCGGCGCCGCAGTAAACGTGCATACCAACATCCAGGCTGGTGAAGTAGAAGCCGCCGACATTGCCCTGCTGGCAGAGCCCACCGCTACCTACGTTATTCAGGCCGGCACTTTTGGCGACCTGCGCAACGCCCAGGCCATGGTGGAGAAAATTCAGAACCTCGAGCCGAAGCTGGTCGTGTCTACCGTGGCCACCAACTCGGCCGCTGGCAAACCGCTCAACCGTGTAGTAGTAGGCCGCTTCGCCACCCAGGCTGATGCCGAACAAGCGCGGCAGCGTCTGCAGCGCATGGGCATTGCCGGGTTAGTCCGCCAGGGCGAGAATCTGTAGGCCACCTTACATCAAACAAAAAGCCGTTTCTGATGCAGGAACGGCTTTTTGTTTGATGTAAGCTTTCGAGCGTAATTTTTCGAAGAGGTACGCTAGTAGTGTCACCCTGAATAGAGGCCTAGCCGCGCACCTCACTCTAGAATACGCAGCATTTACTACCTTCCGGGCTCTTGCTATCAGGTAGTGTATGCTTCGTATTCTTAAGGCCGGCTTGGCGTTGCTTGTTACGCTTACCCTCACGTGGGTACTGAATACCAAACAGGGTGACATTCCGCCCATTGGTAAGCTCCTGAGCCCTTACCGCGGCTTCTGGCAGAACGGAGAAACGGCAGCGGCTACGGATGAGCATCTCACCCTCCGGCTACCTGGCCTACACCAGCCGGTGCGAGTGCGCTTCGACGACCGGCGGGTGCCGCACATCTTCGCCGAAAACGAGCACGACCTCTATTACGCCCAAGGTTACCTCACCGCCCACGACCGGCTCTGGCAGATGGAGTTTATGACCCGGGTGGCGGCGGGCCGAATTTCGGAGGTAGTAGGCCCCAAAGCCCTGGAATACGACCGGTTTCAGCGGCGCATGGGACTGGCCTACGGGGCCGAAAACTCTGTGCGCACCATGCTCCAAGACCCTACCACGCGGGTAGTGCTGGAGTCGTACTCCGAAGGAGTGAATGCCTACATCAACAGCCTTGCCCCGAAAGACTATCCTTTCGAATATAAGCTCCTGGATTATGCCCCCGAGCCCTGGCAGCCACTCAAGTGTGCGCTATTGCTGAAGCTGATGGCCTGGGACCTAAGCGGCCGCTCCGATGACCTGCGCCTAAGCAACATTCTGAGCAAGTATGGCCCCGCTGTAGTAAACGACCTCTTCCCCGATTACCCCAACCGCACCGACGCCATTGTACCCACCGGTTCGCCGCTAAACTTCAAGCCTTTGCCGGTTCCCGCAACGCCTCCTTCGTTTCAGGCGGCGCTGTCAGACAAGGTGCCGGCGCGGGAGCCCGATGCAGAGCTAGGCTCCAACAACTTTGCGGTGGCGGGCAGCCGCTCGGCCTCTGGCCTACCCATTCTCGCCAACGACCCGCACTTGCAACTGAACCTTCCGAGCATCTGGTACCAGATACAGATGGCGGCACCGGGCGTGAACGTATATGGTGTAACTATTCCGGGCGCGCCGGCCGTGATTATTGGCTTCAATGAGAACGTCGCCTGGGGCGTAACCAACGTAGGCGGCGACGTGCTCGACTGGTACCAGCTTAAGTTCAAGGACAACATGATGCGGGAGTACTGGCACAATGGCCGCTGGAAGCCCATCCGCCGGGTGGTGGAGCGCATTGTGGTGCGTGGGCTGCCCGACCGCCTCGATACGGTGCTCTACACCCATCATGGCCCCATTGTGTACGACCGAGAGGAGAAGGTTTTCAACAAACAGACGCCCATTCGGCACGCCATGCGCTGGACCGCCCACGATGGCGCCAACGAGGTGCTGACGTTCTACCGCCTCGACCGGGCCCGGAATTACCAGGACTATAGCACGGCCCTGCAGACATACGGCTCGCCGGCCCAGAACTTTATTTTTGCCAGCAATCAGAACGATATTGCCATCCGGCCGAACGGGCATTTCCCGCTGAAGTGGGCAGACCAGGGCAAGTTTATTTTGGATGGCACTGACAAGGCCTACGACTGGCAGGGCTGGATTCCGATGGAGCAGAACCCGCACGTAGAAAACCCCGCGCGCGGCTTTGTATCATCGGCCAATCAGCCCTCGGCAGGCCTAGATTATCCCTACTACCTGGGCTGGGACTACGCTCCTTCCGACCGCGGCCACCGCATCAATGAGCGCTTGGCCAAGATGCAGCGCGCCACCCCCGACAGCCTGCGCCAACTCCAAAATGACAACCTGGGGGTAAACGCCCGCACTATGCTGCCCTGGATGCTGGAGACAATGGCCGGCACTAAGCTGACCGATCATAAATATCCTCATGAGCCGGCTGCATCCGAAGGGGCGGCCATACGGGTGCTAGCAGACTGGAACTACATATACCAGGCTGATGCTGTGGCGGCTTCCATTTTTGACCTGTGGTACACTAACTTAGTTGACCGGCTGTGGCAGGACGATTTTGGGGCAAAAGCAACTGGCCTAGAGATGCGCTATCCATCGCAAGACCGCACGAACCGCTTGTTGCTTAGCCAATCGATGGGGGCCCGCTTCGGACTCGCTCCGGCTAGCCCTTGGATTGACGACCGTACCACTCCTCAGCGAGAAAATGCGCGTGATTTGCTAGCGGCCTCCCTACACTTTGCTGTTGATTCCCTGACCCGCAAGTTTGGACCAATGGGGCCCAAGTGGGGTTGGGCCAACCAAAAGAGCACCGACATCAACCACCTGGCAAACCTACCGGGCTTTGGCCGTATGGATATTGATTGCGGTGGCAGCCGCGGCTCGGTGAATGCCACGGGACCGCGCAACGGTCCCTCCTGGCGAATGGTAGTGGCGTTGGGGCCGCAGGTGAAAGCTTACGGAATCTTCCCTGGTGGGCAGAGCGGCAACCCCGCCTCAGCTTACTATGATGATATGATTGAGACCTGGCGCCTGGGCAAGTTGGATGAGCTAGTGTTTCTGCGCGCCGCCGACGAAAACCACCCGCGCCTGCAAGCCGCTTGGCGCCTAGAGTCATCCAACTAGCTTTTAAATAGGGGGTGCCTCTGGTTTAAGCATTTCTGCGGTTTCTTCACTCCCTCCGCGGCCGACCAGGGCCTTCATATGTATTGCTGCTTATGAAATCACTTGCCGTTTTTTCTTTATTACTTCTGGTATTTTGTGCGCTAGGCCAGTTGCTGCTGCCGTGGTGGTGCATTGTGCCTATTTGCTTTCTACTGACGGCTTTGCGCGGATCTTCAGGTGGCCTAGCCTTTCTGGCAGGGCTATTTGGTGCCGGCCTTAGCTGGTGGCTTCCGGCCATCTGGCTTAATCAGCACGGGGTTCAGCGCTTGGCAGAGCGGCTGGCAACCTTATTCCCGCTGGGTGGAAGTGTTGGGCTACTGCTGCTGCTTTCGGGGCTGATTGCGGGCTTAGTAGGTGGCCTAGCGGCACTAAGTGGCGCGTGGGCTCGGCAGGCGCTGGCTCCTAGGCCTACCACGCAAGCACTTCAATAAGGTCAAGTTCTGACTTCTGTTCATAAAAAAGCCGCTTACTGAGTTAGCAAGCGGCTTTTCGTTGTAAGAGAATGGCCTAGGCCAGTTTAGTACTGCGTGATGAAGGCATATGCCGACAGCGTGTAGGTAGCTACCGAGGTGAAGTGGTTGCCACCCTGAATGGGACGCAGCTCTACTTGCTTGGCACCCCGGGCCTGCATAGCCTTATAAGCATCTTGCGAGTTGAAGTAGGGCACGTAATCATCGGCGGTGCCGTGGAAGAGGGCCGTGGGCGCCTTGGGCTGCCAATCGTAGATGTCGTTGTCGCGGAAGGCGGCTAGCAGGGCAGGGTCGGAGTCGGTGAGTACGCTCTGGCGGAAGGCATCGGTGAATAGTTGCTTGGGCAGGCTGGGTACTGAGCCAAAAGGGTTGGCCTGCAGCTGCGTAGCATACGGCTCCTTAAAATACGCCGACAGCGGGCGGTTGAGCTTATATACGCGGTTGTAGGTATCCAGCACCCACACGTAGGTACTCAGGAAGTTCAGTGGCTGATCAGAGTTAAGAATGTACTTGGCAAAGGCCGTTTTGTGGTAGGCTCCCGCGCCGGGGGCGCTGGCTGTTACGGGCAACTCTGAAGCATACTTCTCTTCCAGCAGCTTGTGCAGAGCCATGGTAGCGTAGCCGCCTTCTGAGTAGCCCAGCAAGAAGTTCTTGGCGTTTACCTTGATGTTCTGCTGCTTGCAAAACTCCCGGGTGGCCCGCAGCATATCCGCCGAGGCTGAGGCCAGCGACGCGGCATGCTCGTACGGGTGGGGTAAATCCTTGGAAGACCCGTAGCCAATGTAGTCGGGGGCCGACACTACGTAGCCCGTAGAGGCCAGCACCGACACCGCCGACCACAGCTCACTGTTCTGGCTATAGTGCGAGGGCGCGCGGTCTTCATCATCGGGCCGGATGGTGCCGTGCTGATAGCTGATAACCGGTAGAGCTTGCGTAGTTACGGGCACCAGCACCGCGCCTGAGGCCGTAATGCTGCGGCCATCGGTATTTTGGGTGGTGTAGGTGAGCTTGTATACTTTGATGGGCAGGCGGGCTAGCGCCCCCACTAGGGGCACATCTCCAACGCGGCTGGCCAATGTGGCCTGGCTGTATTCGCCAATGAGAGAGCTACCTACCAGCACGCTGGCCGGAGGGGTTACCGGGGGCGTGGGTGGGGCAGTAGTGGTGTCGGGAGCGTCGGGGGCAGGCGAGTCGCTTTTGCAACCCGGAGAGGCCGCCAGAAAAACGAAGAGCCACGCTAGCAGCGCGGCTGGTATACGCACAGGGCGATTAGTAAACAGAGGGTGCTTCACAGTACTACTTTACAAGCTGAGTTCTTACTTATCCTCAACATCAGCCCCGGCAAATAATTCATCTAGCGTCAGTTAGACTGGCCTTTTTTATCAGCTAAAAACGTGACGGCTGAGGTTAATTGGCATATTTCGCCTTTACGACTAAAAAAATAGTTGTATAACTAAAATTTAAGTTATACATTTAACTACATCACTTACTTCATATGTCACAGACCTTTCCTGAGTTAACCCGCGCCGAAGAGCAGGTAATGCAAGTGCTTTGGCGTCGCGGTCCTTCCTACGTGAAAGACGTGCTGCCGGAACTCCCCACGCCTACGCCCGCCTACAACACCGTTTCCACCATTATTCGCATTCTGGAGCAGAAGGGGTTTGTCGGCCATGAGGCCTTCGGGCGCACCCACCGCTACTACGCCCTGGTGGCCCAAGACGACTACCGACGCTTCTCCTTGCGCAAGTTGCTAGGGGGCTACTTCGGTGGTTCCTTCTCTCGGCTCGTGTCTTTCTTCGCCAAGGAGGAAGACTTAGATGCCCATCAACTGGAAGAATTGCTGCGTCATGCTCAACTAGACTCACCTGCTACCCCGCCTGCTGATGAATCTCTCCCTCCTACACCCGAGTCTGAGCGGCCTGCTTAGTGGAGTGCTCCTGAGCACCGTGCTGCTTGGGGCCTGCTGGTTGTTCTACCAGTTGCTATTGCGCCACGAGCGGTGCTTTCACTTCAACCGCCGCTTCTTGCTGTACACGCCTTGGCTGGTGCTGGTAGTACCGCCGCTGCTTGGGGCCGCCAGTCCGTGGCTGGCCAGCTGGCGCCAAAGCTGGGCTAGTGCTGCCTCTTCTGCCGAGGGCCTATTGACTGGCGGAATGCTGCCGGGAGTTACTATTGAGTCTGATAGTCCGCTCAGCACTGCTGATGGGGGATACTGGTTGCTGGTGGTGTATGGCGCGGGAGTTTTAGTGCTGCTAGGCCACCGCGCCTGGCAACTGCTGCACCTGTGGCACTTGGCGCGCACCTGGCCCAGAGAAGCCCGAGCGGGGTACACGCTGGCCTACACCGGCGGACAGCGACCCGTCAGCTCCTTTGGACGCCTGATTTTTTGGGACGAAACTACTGAGCTGGCTCCGGCCGAGGCCGCTCAGGTTCTGCGCCATGAGGTGGCCCATATGCAGCAGCATCATTCCCTGGAGCGCCTGAGTTTGGAGTTGGCGCGGGGGCTGCTGTGGTTCAACCCCTTCGTGCACTTCTACCCCGCCGCCTTGGAGCTTACTCACGAACTGCTGGCCGATGAGCAGGCGCTAGGCCACCCCTCCCCTACGGCGGCTGAGGCCTACACCACCCTGCTGGCCCGGGTAGCCCTGCGGCAGCTGCATCCTAATTTACCCGTTGCGCATTCCTTCACTCAATCATTTACCCTTACCCGTATTCGTATGCTTACTACTTCATCCCCTATTCGGCGCTGGAAACAGTGGCTGCTGGCCCCGGTGGGCACTTCGCTGTTGTTGCTGGTTGCCTGCGAGAAGTCAGCGGAGAAACCTGAGCCTTCCGCGGCCATCACGTTGAAAGAAGTGACTATGGCCACTCCTTCCTCAGAAAGCACTCCTGCTCCTCCCCCACCCCCGCCGCCAGCCTTCACCTATGTAGAGCATATGCCTGAGTACCCTGGTGGCCCAGAGCAGTTGCTTGCTGATATTGGCAAGGCCGTGGTGTATCCGGAAAGTGCCAAAGCCGAGAAGCTGGAAGGCCGCGTATTTGTTCGGTTTATTGTCGGCACGGATGGTACCATTCAGGCGGCTGAGCTGCAGAAGGGCATCGGCTATAACATTAAAGTCCCGGATGGAGGAGGCAAGCCGGTTGTAACGAAAGTAGTAACGCCCGCCGCACAGGCCATGAACGACATGGCGCTAAATGCCGTGCGCAACCTACCCGGCAAATGGAAGCCTGGCACCCAGGACGGCAAGCCGGTAGCCGTTTTCTACACCGTGCCCATCACGTTCTCGCTGAAGTAGCAAGGCTATACTTGACATGTTATGAAAGTATCTGCTTTGGCAGGCGTGGTCTGGTGCTTCAGCGCGCTGGGGGCTGCCGCCCAACCCACACCTGTAGCTTACCCTGTCCTTAGCAAGACCCTCGACAGCCTGGCCTACGTAGATCAGTGGCCTATGCAGCAGCTATTCAAGCAACTGCCCGACAGCGCGGGCCGCAATCTGGTGCAAGTAGAGGCCGATAATTTCGCCCGGCACCAGCCCATCCTCGAGCGAATTGTGCGCCAGGTAGGGTACCCCGGCTTCCGGCAAGTAGGCGAAACAAGCTCCAACAACTTCTGGCTGTTGGTGTAGCACGCCGATGCCCACCCAGCATTCCAGCGCCAAGTGCTGCAGCTTATGCTTCCTGAGGTACGCAAGCACAACGCCAACCCAACCAACTATGCCTACCTCACCGACCGCGTAGCCATCAACTCGGGCCAGCCAGAAGAATATGGCACGCAGGTGGTGTACGAGGGAGCTGGCCTAGGCAAAGCGGTACCTAAGTCGCTGCGCGACCCACAGAACGTAGACAAGCGCCGGGCCGCTATCGGGATGGAACCACTACAATCCTATCTTAACATGATGACGAATATGCACGAGGAAATGAACAAGCCTCGGTCCGTCAATCCCTAGAATAGTTGGCGCTTTCTGTACCGGTAGCCATTACCAGCAAAGAGAGCCAGTGCTAGGCCTGTTAAGTTCTCCAGGCTGCCGACTCGTTCTACTACCACAGCGCCACCGCTCGTGCTACCGCGGGTGGTGGCGTTGTGGTAGTGGCCTAGCGCGTTAAAACCAAGTTAAAAGCAATTGATTGCGGTAGAAGCCCCGGTCTGGCATTCCCGTTATCCCCGGAAAACCCTCTAACTTAGGGGCTCCATTCGCCTTCAATCTGTTTTTCTTCAGTGTCTTATTTCCGGACCATCACCCGCCTGACGGCCCCCGCGCTGGCTACTCTAGGCCTCGTCTTCACGCTCACCACCCTGCCCGGCTGCGGCTCACGCTCCGGCACCGATGCTGAAAACCCCTCGGCCGTAGCCGATACTACCAAGCCCGCGGTAGTGGATACCGTAGCGCTGCAGCGCGCTGCCATGCGCCGCGATTCGCTCAAGGCCGACTCCATCGTGAAGAAAAGCGGGCAGCTGCCCGGCGCCATTTTGCCCGGTCACCGCATTGTGGCTTTCTACGGCAACATTCGGGCGAAGGGCATGGGTATTTTGGGTCGGGAGCCTAAGGAACAGATGCTGGCTAAGTTCCGGAAAGTGCAGAAGGAGTGGCAAGACGCCGACCCCTCGCTGCCCATTCAGCCGGCTCTGCACAGCGTAACCATTACGGCGCAGGCCGCTGCTGGCAAGGATGGTAAGTACCGCCTGATGAACTCTAAGTCGACCATCGACGAAACCATTCAGTGGGCTAAAGACAACAACTGCATTGTGTTCCTGGACGTGCAGGTAGGCCTCTCCGACCTGGAGCACGAGCTGCACAAGCTGGAGCCCTGGCTGAAAGACCCCATTGTGCACATGGGCATCGACCCGGAGTTTGCCATGCAGACCAAGGGCGTGCGTCCGGGCAAGAAAATTGGGACTTACGATGCCAAGGATGTGAACTACGCCATCAACTTTCTGGCGCGCATTGTAAGCGAAAACAAGCTCCCCCCGAAAGTGCTGACCGTGCACCGCTTCACGCAGGGCATGATTACCAACTATAAAAACATCAAGCTTGATCCGCGCGTGCAGGTGGTAATGCACATGGATGGCTGGGGCAACCCCACCCTGAAGAAAGACTCCTATAAGGCCTACGTGGAAAAGCAGCCCGTGCAGTACACTGGTTTCAAGCTCTTCTACGAGTACGACCCCCGGCCGGCGCCCCACCACATGATGACGCCCAAAGAAGTACTAGCCGAGCTCAACCCCAAGCCGCTGTACATTCAGTATCAGTAAACCGTAGGCCTGCCATACAAAGCCCCGCCCCTATACGGCGGGGCTTTTTTCTTGCCTTTAGAATGTCATGCAAAGGTCACGGGTGCAACTTCATGTGCGCTTTACATGAACTCTGTATTTTACGGGTGTTTACCCCGCGGCCGGCCCCGGCTGGGTAGTACCTATGGTTATTAGAAACTCTCGCGCAGGGCGGCGGGATGTCAGCTGCTCATTCCCCGTCCATGCCTGTTATGCCTGCTCCCACTGCTCTACACGACTACCTGACGGTGTTTCGACACTTGCCCGGTAACTTTCTACTGTTACTCCCCGACGCCGATTTTACGATTGTAGATAACACCGATGGGCACGCGGGGGTATCGCTGAAAAGTAGGGAGGAAGTAGCCGGCAAGCCATTGTTCGAGGCCTACCCGCCGTCGGACGAGGAAAACTACCAGATTTTTCGAGGGTCCCTGGCCTACGTGTGCCAGCAGCGGGAAGAGCACACCATGCCCCGCATCCGCTACGATTTGCCCCGTCCGCTGGAGCAGGGAGGTGGCCTAGAGGAGCGGTACTGGCAAGCCACTCACTACCCTATTCTGAACGATGAGGGCCAGTTGCGCTTTATTCTGCAGCAGACGGAAGATGTAACGGCCCAGCACTTGGCGGAGCAGCGGGAACGGCAGGACCGCCTAGAGCTGGAGGAAAGCCAGGCCCGGGCCCGCTTTCTGCTGGAGGAGCTGCCCGTGATGATGTGGTCTACCTCACCCGATGGCTCCGCTGATTACCAGAACCCGCGCTGGCTGGAGTTTACGGGCCGGCAACTGTTGGGGCTGCAGAGCAAAACCTGGCTGGAAGACATTCACCCCGACGACCGAGCACACGCCCAGCAAGCCTGGAATGAGGCTCAAGCCAACGGCCGCACCTACCAAGTAGAGTATCGCCTGCGCCGCCACGATGGGCAGTACCGCTGGATACTAAGCCAGGGCGTGGCGCGCTACAATAAAGCCGGGGAGTTGGTAGCTTGGGTGGGGACCGGCCTCGACATTCACGACCAGAAGCAGGTGCAGCAGCAGTTGGCCGCCAAAGACGAGCAGCTCATGCAGATTATGAGCCAGGTGCCGGCTTATATTGCCACTGTTACCGGGCCCGACCATCGGTTTACCTTCGCTACCCCCAATTATAATACCCTGATGGGCGGGCGGGTACAGCTAGGCCAGCGCGCCACCGATCTGCTGCCCGAGGTAGCCGCCCAGGGATTTATGGAGCTGCTCGACACCGTGTACCGCACCCAAGAGCCCTACGTAGGCCACGAAAATCACATCGAGATACTTAACCCCGTTACCGGCGCCACCCAGGAGTATTACCTCAACTTCGTGTACCAACCCCTTTATGGTACCGATAAGCAGGTGCAGGGCATCCTGGCCTTTGGGGTAGATGTTACGGAGCAAGTACTAGCCCGACAGCGGGCCGAGACCCTAGCCACCGAGGTGCGCCGCAGCGACGAGCGCCTGCGCCGCATGACGGAAGCCCTGCCCAACATCACGTTTATTAATGAAGCTTCCGGGACAGGCCACTACGTTAGTCCGCAATGGTACACCTACACGGGTTTACCCGTCGGCTCCAGCGTTGCGGCCCATTGGCGGGCAACGGTTCACCCAGATGATCTGGCCCGGGCAGAGCGCGAGTATGCCCTGGCTCGGCAAGAAGCACGAGGCTGGAGCTTTGAAGTGCGTTTCCGCCGTCACGATGGGCAATACTGCTGGTTCCTGAACCAGGCCCAATCCGAACTCGATGCCGACGGTAAGCTCCTGCGCTGGTACGGCTCCGACACCGATATTCATGCCCAGAAGGAGCTGACCGAGGCTTTACGCCAAAGCGAGGAGTATTTTCGGTTTCTGGCGGAAAGTGTGCCCCAGGTTGTATGGACTGCCGCTGCCGATGGGCAAGTCGACTACTTCAATCAGCGGCTGCAGGAAGTTACTGGCCTAGCCCCCGCGGCCTGCTTGGGTAGTGCTGCTTGGGCTAACATTCTGCACCCCGATGACCAGCAGCGCACCTTGGCCGCGTGGCAGGCCACCCACGAGACAGGCAGCCCCTACGAAATTGAGTACCGGTTCATCTCGCGCACGGGGGGCTACCGTTGGTTTTTGGGCCGGGCTGAGCCCTTACGCAATGAGAAGGGAGAAATTGTGCGCTGGTTTGGCTCCTGCACTGATATCGACGAGGTGAAACAGACCCAGCAGCTTCTGCACCGGCAAAATGCTCAGCTCACCCAGATCAATCAGGCTCTGGACAACTTCGTGTACACCGCCTCTCACGACCTGAAGCAGCCCATCACGAATATGGCCGGCATCTTTGAGGAGCTTAAGCGCACAGCCACCTTCCACGACGAGGCCGCCGCCCAGCTCATTGGCATGTTTGAGGGGGCCCTGCAACAGATTAACACCACTATCCAAGATCTTTCGGCGGTAGTGCAGGTGCAGCGCCAGCACGAGCAGTTACCCGTTGAGCTGATTGACCTTCTGCCTTTCACTCAGGAAATACTGCACAGCCTGCAAGACCAGATTGACCACTCGCACGCCTGCATCGAGCTCGATTTTGCCGCTACCCCTATCCTGCCATTTGTGCGGCCTAACCTGCAGAGCATCCTGTTTAACCTCATCAGCAATGCCCTGAAGTACGCTGCCCCTGACCGTCCGCCCGTAATTCGGGTGGGCACATGCTGGGCCGAGGATAACCTGCTGCAGCTTACCGTCCAGGACAACGGCCTCGGCATTGATCTGGAGCGCCACGAGCGGCAGCTGTTTCAAATGTTCCGGCGCTTCCACCACCACGTGGATGGCTCGGGCATGGGCTTGTATCTAGTAAACCGAATTGTGCAGCAGCTAGGTGGCAGCCTCGAAGTAGAAAGTGAAGTTAACACTGGCACGCTGTTCCGGCTGCTGCTGCCCATTCAGCCGGTATAAACACACAAAAGCCGCCACCTCAGCGAGGCAGCGGCTTTTGTGTGTTTTATCACTTACCCAGCTTAGTGGGCGGCGTTCAGGTCAACTTTCTCGCCGGGCTTAGCGCGTTTAATCAAGAAGATCAGCGGCACGCACAACAAGAAGAAGGTTCCAATCATCAGGAAGGTTTGAGAGTACGTGATGAGAGCCGTCTGCTTCATAAGCATGCCTTCGAGGGCGGCATAGGCCTGGCGCTGTGCCTGCACCATATCGGCTCCCTTAGCCATAAAGCTGGCTATTAAGCCTTGCATACGCTGCTGGGTCTCAGGGTCGTAGAGCGAGATGTTGGGCAACAGGCCTACGCGGTTCTGCATAGTCGTGCGCTCCAGATACGTACCCACCAGGGCCACCCCAAATGAGCCGCCCAGCTGACGAATCATACCGGTGAGACCAGCAGCCTGGCCGGCGTCTTTACCGCTCAGACCTGCCAACGACATGGTGGTAATGGGCAGGAACAGCAGAGCCAGTCCAAAGCCACGCAGCATGAGGGGCCAGAAGAAGTCGCTCTCGCCGGCGGTGGGCGAAATCTGGGTGCTCATCCAGTAGGAGAAGACAAAGAAGACGGCAAAACCCACCGGCAGCATGAACTTCTGCGACACCCCCGCCTGGATAGATTTACCCACAATTGGCATCATGAAGCCCGAAAGCAAGGCACCCGGCAGCAGCAGGTAACCAGTTTGCTCAGCCGTGAAGCCCAAAATGCGTTGGCAGAAGATGGGGAACACGAACACCGAGGCAAACAACCCGAAGCCTAGAATAAAGCTTAGGAAGGAGCCTACTGCCAGGTTCCGGCTTTTACCCAGTACCCGCAGATCTACCACGGGCTGCTTGGCCGTCAGCTCCCGCCAGATAAAGCCAACCATACCAATGATGGTAAGGCCCGTGAAGAGCAGAATGCTCTGGTCTTCAAACCAGTCATTGCTTTCGCCTTGCTCCAGCACGTATTGCAACGAGCCTACCCCTAGCACCAGCAGGAAAATACCTAGCCAGTCGATTTCGCCGATAGGCCTACGAACGGCATTCTTGATCCGCTCGGGGTCACGAATAAACAGGGTGGTGAAGATGGAGGCCATGATGCCCACCGGCACATTCACGTAGAAAATCCAGGGCCAGTCGTAGTTATCCACAATCCAGCCACCCAGCGTCGGGCCTATGGTTGGGCCAATGATAACCCCCATGCCAAACAGCGCCTGGCCTAGCGCCAGCTGCTGGGGCGGGAAGGTATCAATGAGAATAGCTTGGGAGGTAGCCATGAGTGCACCGCCGCCCACGCCCTGGATAAAGCGGAAGGCTACCAGTTCCCAAATGTTAGTGCTCTGCCCGCAAGCCATGGAGGCCAGCGTAAAGAGTATCACGGAGAACAGGTAGTAATTCTTGCGGCCGAACTGCTCGGCCAGGAAGCCCGTCATCGGAATCACGATAACGTTGGCAATGGCATACGAAGCCACTACCCAGCTTACCTCCTGTTGGGTGGCCGAGAGGTTACCCATCATCTGGGTAAGGGCCACGTTCACGATGCTGGTATCAATTAGCTCCAGCAAGCAGCACATCACCACCGTAATGACGATGATCCACTTGGTAAATCCGGTTTCCAATGTCGTAGTGCTTAAGGAGAGGTGCGCGGCACCCGACTCGTACTCAGCTCAATGAAGAGCTAAGCCCATTCGCCGAGTACCACGCACTAAACTTATTTCGTCGCAACTGTAGCGGTTACGCTCATACCGGCACGCAGGGGGTGCTCGGGGTCAACTTTGTCGAGGATGATTTTCACGGGTACGCGCTGGGTTACTTTCACGAAGTTACCGGAAGCGTTATCAGGGGGCAGCAGGGCAAAACGAGCACCCGTAGCCGCCGACAGCGACTCGATTTTACCCGTGAATTCTTCGTGTGGGTAAGCGTCTACCTCCACACTCACGGGCTGGCCTACGCGCATATTCTCCAGCTGAGTCTCCTTGAAGTTAGCAATAACCCACGTGCGGCTGCTAGCTACAATGCCAAACAGTTGCTGACCAGGACCTACTACTTGGCCGGGCTGCACACCTTTCTTGCTTACGGTACCATCGGCCGGAGCTTTGATGGTGGTATAGCTCAGCTGCAGCTGGGCATTGTCGAGGTCGGCTTGGCGCTGCTTTACCACGGCTTCGGCTACGGCTACTTGCTGCTGAGCGGCAGTTACCTGCTGGCGAGCCACCGCTACTTGCTCCTGAGCAGTAGCCCGCTGAGCAGTAGTAGAGCGCAGATTAGCCTGCACGGCGTCGTAGTCACTTTGCGGAATGATATCTTCTTTGCGCAGGAATTCGCTACGCTTCAAGTCTTTCTGCAGACGTGCACGGTTAGCGTCGCTCACGCCAATAGTGGCCTGGGCGGTGCGTACGTTAGCTGAGGCCGTACCTACGGCGGCGCGGGCGGCAATTACGTTAGCTTGGGCGGCAGCCAAAGCAGCCTGGGCAGCATTAACGCGCTGCTGGTAATCGGAGGGGTCAAGTACTACGAGTACGTCGCCCTTCTTCACTGGCATGTTGTCATCTACTTTCACTTCCAGCACGGGGCCACCTACGCGGGGCAGTACCGGATATACGTCGCCCTCTACTTGGGCATCGTCGGTTTCCTCGTGGGTTTGTCCGAACTGGTAGCGCTGGTAGCCGAAGTAGCCGCCAATCAGCAGCACCAGGGCTAGAACAATCAGGATGATGGGGCGCTTAGAGCGGCCCGCCGGTTGCTCGTCCACTACTGGCTCATAAGCCGCAGATTGAGTAGGCGCTACGGTCGAATCGTGTTGAACGGGGGTTGCCATATGGGTACTTGGTTGTTCGTTGTCGGTTGTTGAGGAGAGGCTGGTCGAGTGGCCTAGACCAGCCAACAAATACTTACGCCGATTGGCGGTATGCTTTGGGGCAGCCAGGCTTTACCAGCAGCGTCACGCACGGAGCAGTGCGCACTACAGATTCGGCGGTGCTACCCATTAAAAAACGCGTGAGGCCCGTTTGGCCATGTGCTCCAATAACAATTACGTCGGCCGGGTGACGGCGTGCTTCTTCTACGATTTCGTGGGCGGCTTCGCCGTACACAATTGCCGTAGTTACTTGAGCGCCAGAGGTAAGAGCCGCCTCCCGTTGCTGAGCCATTTGCCGGGCTAGCTCCAAATCATTGAATGGCGCCGTTGGAGCTGCTGGCCCGGGCTCTAGCACGTGCAGGAGCCGCAGCTCGGCTCCCGTACCCGCCGCCAGGGCCGCCGAGTAGGTTACCAGCGCCTCCGTTGCGGCAGAAAAATCAATCGGACACAGGATGATCATGTCAGGGAATGAGTAATTGAGTGATGAGTGAGTTAGGCGAGTGAATGCGTGGTACCAATTGAGTACTTCACTCAATTACTCAGTCACTCAACCACAGCTACCAAATCTGCTCGCCGGTGGCGCGCTTGAGCTGGTACTGGCCTAGCGTGTAGTTGTAGATGGCCTGCAGACGAGCTAGGCGCGCTTGAGCCAATGACGTTTCAGCATCCAGCACGTCGAGGTTGTTGCCTACCCCATAGCGGTAACGGGCCTGGGCGCGGGTAAGGGCGTCGGTGGCCTGGTTGATTTGCTGAAGGGAGTTGTCGTAGCGGGCCGTGCTCGATTGAATGTTGTTAGCAGCCTGGCGCACGTCGGCGCGCACCTGCTCCTGGGTATCCAGAATCCGAGCCTGCGCACCCCTAATGTTGGCGGCAGCTTCTACCCGCTGGTTTTTGTTGCGGTTACCATCATAAATGGGCACCGAAAGCTGTACCACCCCCACCGAGTTCGGACGAATGCGGTCAAGGTTAGGCAGGTAGCCGTTCTTGGCACCTAGCTGTCCACCCACACCCAGCAATGGCATATTACTACGCTCAATCAGCTTCAGGTTCAGATTAGCCGTTTGCTCAGCGTCGCGGGCCAGCTTTATTTCCGGGCGGTTGGCCTCGGCGTTGGAGAAGGCAGCATTCACATCAATGGCCTGGGGCTGGTACGTGAAAGTACCACGCACGGGCACGTTCACGTACTCTGGGCGGTGCAGTAACCGGGCTAGCTGGGCCTGCTGGTTGTTAAGCTGATTTTGCAGGTCTATTTTGGCGTTCTGGGCCTGCGTAATGCGCACCTGCGTGGTGGTCACGTCGAAGCGGGTGCTAACGCCCCCTTCCACGCGCTTTTCCATCTCGCGCTGGTGCTGCTGCAAGGAGGCAATCTGGGCATCTTGTACCTTAATGCTCTCCCGCACAAACAGAATATTGTAGTACACCTGCACAGCCGAATAGGCCAGGTCACGGCGTGTTACGTTTATCTGGTCGGCGGCCGTTAGGCGGCGGCTTTCTGCTAGGTTGTAGGTAGCATCCTTCTTACCGAAGTCCAACAGACCATACTGCAGCGTGATGTGGGCGTCGTAGTTATTGTTAGGAGCTAACTGGAAAGCAGGAGCCTCAGGGCTGAGCTGCACCTTCACCACGGGGTCGACGCGGGTGTAGGTAGCCGTACCGGTGATTTGCGGTAAGAAGCCACCACGAGCTTGGGTCACGCGGCTGGTAGCGGCATTTACTTCCTCTTCCAGTGAGGTAATGGCAGGGTTTGCGTCTAGCACCGAACGGATGGTGCCATCCAGCGTTAGAGAATCAGAGATAATAGGCCCTTGTTGTGCATGGGCCGCGCCGGCGGTCAGGAGCCCTAAGGCAACCAGGGGGACGGCTATTGTTGGTCGGGAAAGCATACGGATGTACGACTTGGTAGTGCCCGCCTAATAACCAATGATGTGCCAGCTCATTAAAATCTCTTTAATGTCATGCAAAACTGCTCATAGGACACTGTAAAGGCTGAAAATATTTTTAAAATACAAATTTACGGCTTTGCAGTCACGCAGCTTTATTCCTTAAATATCAGGATTACCTAAAAATTATTCCTGATATTTAAGGAATAAATTGATGTTCAACAGCACAACTAGCGGCTCTTTGTACTGAAGTTGAAGCACATTTTGCTGGACAAATTCCCAATAAACTCTTCGCGCTGCACCTAGTTTCCGACTTCTATGCCAGACCAAGACGATTCTCTGCTGCTGTACCTTAATGATGCTATTGCTACGACCCGCAACAAGGAGGACTTGTTTCGGAACATGACGGAAAAGCTGCGGCTAATATTTCCATTTGATGCTATTACCATCATTTCGCTGGATGCTGACCTGCAGTACCGCCGGATTTTTATGCGCGACTATTTGGGCGAGGTTATTATCCCTACTGTTCCGGATCCTAAACTGATTCGGAAGTCGGTAGAGGGTACGCCCATTGCTCAATTCGTGCGGCAAAAGCACCTGCGCCACTATGATTTGCAGGAGTTCTTAGACCAGAACGGAGACTTCCCACCATTCAGGGGGTTGCTAGAACAGGGCATGCGTTACATGACGGTGGTGCCCCTGCGCACGGGCGGCAACCTAATTGGATTACTTTCCTTGGTGGCCCGGCGTCGCCCTGAGCTTTCGGAGCAAGACGATGACCTGCTGGAGAAAATTGGCAGCCTAGTGGCGGTAGCTGTCACCAACGCACTAGCGTTTGAGGACATTGCTCGCCGCGAGCAGGAGAAGACCATGCAGCTGGCCCTTAACAACGCTCTGCTAAGCATTAAAGAGCGCGGAGAGCTGTTTCGGGCCATTGCCACGGAAATTAACCGGGTAGTGGCCTACGATTACTTTGGGGTGCGGATGCGCCAGCCTGACTCGCCGGTGCGGGCGCTGGCGGAGTTTAACAAGCAGCCCGATGGGACCTTTCAGGCCTTGGAGGAAAACCGTTACGACTCCTTCCCGCAGTCGGATGCCAGCAGGCAGGCCGTAATGGCGCTGTTCTCAGAGCCGGGCGTGTATGTAGGGGCCGATTTTGAAGTCTTGGCCCGCCGCTACGATCTGCTACGCTACATCCGGGAGGAGCGCGGCACCCAATCCTTGCTTTGCGTTCCGCTTAGCTCCGGCGACGAGTCGACGGCGGTGGTTATTCTGGCCAGCTATCAGCCTTTTGCCTTCTCCGCCGAAACGCTGGAGCTGATCTTGACCCTTGTACCGCAGATTCGGCTGGCCATTCAGAACGTGTTGGCCTTTGAGCAGATTGACCTGCTGCGTACCCAGCTGGAGCGGGAACGCACTTACCTCATCGACGAAATCAACACCACCGCGGCCGCCCGCCTCGACGACTTTGTGGGTGGCAGTGCCGTGATGCAGCAGGTGTATACCCGCCTGGCCCAGGTAGCCCCCACCGACACTACCGTGCTGATTGAAGGGGAAACCGGCACTGGCAAGGAACTGGTGGCCCGCGCCTTGCATAACCTGTCGCCCAGAGCCGAGCGGGCTCTGATTAAGCTCAACTGCGCCGCTTTGCCCGCTCAGCTCATCGAGAGCGAGCTATTTGGCCATGAGAAAGGCGCCTTTACCGGAGCCCACGACCGCCGCATTGGCAAGTTTGAGCTGGCCGATGGAGGTACTATCTTCTTGGATGAAGTGGGCGAGTTACCTCTCGATTTGCAAGCGAAGCTGCTGCGGGTGCTCCAGGAAAAAGAGTTTGAGCGCATTGGGGGTCGGCGGGTTATTGCCGCCAACGTGCGGGTTATTGCGGCCACAAACCGGGTGCTGGAGGAAGAAGTGGCGGCCGGGCGCTTCCGCGCCGACCTGTACTATCGCCTCAACGTATTCCCGATACGGCTGCCCCCTCTGCGCGAGCGGCCCGAGGATATTGAGCCCCTGATGCGCTACTTCCTGGAGCGTTTCACGAAGCAAATGGGAAAACCCGTGCGGGGCCTACGCGAGCGAGACCTCCGCGCCATGAAGCAATACAGCTGGCCAGGTAATGTGCGCGAGCTAGAGCATGTACTGGAACAGGCCGTCATTGTCAGCCAAGGGCCTTTCCTGGAGTTTGCGGGTTTCTCGGCGGTTGCTCAAGCAGCTCAGGCCCCAGTGGCAACCCCAGATGCTGGTGGGCCTATCAAAACCCTGAAAGACCAAGAGCGTGACCACATATTGGCGGCCCTGCGCCGCACGGGCGGCCGAGTTAGTGGCCCTACTGGGGCCGCCATCTTGCTAGATATCAACCCCAAAACGCTGGAGGCCCGGATGAAAAAGCTAGGCATTCAGCGCACCATCACGGCGGGGTAGCAGCTTGCCTAGTAGTGCCGGAGCGCCCATAACATTTTGGTCTTTCGTGGCCGCGCAGAAAGCTCAGCCGTAGGCCAGTCTAGTAATTCACTTTGCCTTGACTGTTATGGCCCAGCCTACCACCACTCCTCAGCATACCGATCCTGCCACGAAGAACCAGGAGAAAAAGAACGAAGAAACCATCAAGGACAAGCCCGATGGTAAAAAGAAAACCACCCAGAAGGGTAGTTAACCACGCATTCAGAAGAGCCCGACTACCGATGATAGTCGGGCTTTTTTGTGGCCTAGCGCAGCACGAGGGAGCTAAATGCAGCGCTACCGGTGTTTTGACCGTACTTTAGAACCGAATGCCTGCTCCCGACTTCGACCCTACCCAGCTTACCCGCGACCATGTGCTGCGCGCCCTGCGCCAGCTAGACCGTGAGGGCCAGCGCATGCCCTTGAGCACCGTTTATGATTTGGTATACAAGGGCCGGCGCTACCCCCCGCGCACGGTAGCCCGCCTGGCGTGGCAACTGGCTTGCAACGCGCCCGAGGCTAAGTGGCCTTTGGCAGCTGGCTCGCCCACCAACCGCGTGCTAGAGCAGCTCGACTTTACCATTGCCACCAAGCGCCCCACCCTCGAAAACTCGGCCCTAGACGGTGATGTGGCCGCTCAGGAGGCTATGCAGGAGCTGTACCCACTCAAGGCAACCAAGGCTGTTACGGCAGAAAAAACATCAGTGCCTGCCAATGATGCCACAGTTCAGGAGCCGACACTGGCCTACCAGCTGCCCGCCGCCGAGCCCTATGGCCGCGAGCAGGCATTGCAGGAGCTCTTCATAACAGAAGCTAAGCTCGATACCACGCTGGCGGCGCTGAGCAGGCGCCGGAATTTGGTGCTGCAAGGGCCACCGGGCACGGGTAAAACGTTTCTGGCGCGCCGCCTGGCCTGGCTGCAGCTGGGCGCTACAGATGCGCGCCGGGTGGAGCTAGTGCAGTTTCACCCGAGCTACAGCTACGAGGATTTTGTGCAAGGCTTCCGGCCCGATGCGCAAGGCACTTTTCGGCTACAGGAGGGCATTCTGCTGGATTTCTGCCGCCGCGCCCTGCAGGAACCTGACCAGCCCTATTTCCTGCTGATTGACGAGCTAAACCGCGGCAACCTGAGCCGCATTTTTGGAGAGTTGCTGCTCCTGCTGGAAGCCGATAAGCGCGGCCCCGAACATGCTGTGCGCCTGCCCTACTCCCCCGCCGAGGCACCGCGCTTCTACGTGCCCGCCAACGTATACTTCATTGGCACCATGAACCTGGCCGACCGCAGCCTGACACCCCTGGATTATGCCCTGCGCCGCCGGTTTGCCTTCGTGGAGATGGAACCTGAGTTTGGGCCGCCACTGCAGGAACTGTTAGCCCGGCAGGGTGTACCGGAGGTGACAATCCAGCGCCTGGCAGTGCGCCTCACGGAGCTCAACGATGCCATTACCGATGACCCAGAACTTGGCCCGGATTTCCGCATTGGGCACAGCTACTTCTGCCAGCCTCCCACTAAACCCACGGAGGCGGAGCACTGGCTCACACTGATTTTAGAGCAGGAAATTGCGCCGCTGCTAGATGAATATTGGCTCGATCAGCCCGCCAAAGCCGTATCGCACAAAAAAAAGCTGCTCCGAAAATAAGCCCAGTCATTTCAATTAACGCGAGGAAGTATTGGGCTAGCTGATAAAAGCGTCACCCCAGACTTCGGCTATTAACCGGAATAAGACCTGTTCGCTAGGCCACTCTTCGCACATGATTCCTATCCAGAACCTGTACTACCTGCTCTGCTACGCCTGGAACCGCCTGCCAGAGCGCGACGAGTTGCTGGCGACGGATGCTGCAGAGTTTCACCGGCCACTGGAGTTACTGGCTCACGTGCTGCTGATGGGCACGCGCCGCTTATTGCGGCAGGGTTTGGCAGTCTCCTACAGCACCCGGGAGGAAGAGCTGCCTGAAATACGGGGGCGGGTACAGCTGGCACCCACAGTAACGCGCAACTTACTACCACAGGGCCGAGCCGTGTGTGTGTATGATGAGCTAGGTCCCGATACCCCATTTAACGGCTTGCTGCTGGGCACGCTAGGCCACCTCAGTTGCACCCGCAGCTTGCCCGCTACGCTACGCCATGAGCTGCGCCTGATCATGCGCCGGTTCCATGGTAACGTTACCGTTAGGCCACTTACCCTGGCAAATTTGCGCGCCGTGCGCCGTCTGCGGCCCACCGGGGCCAGTGGGTTTTTGCTGAATGTGTGCGAGTTGGTGTACCAGAGTGCGTTGCCGGCGCCAGATGCTGATGGCCCCTCGAGCTTCCGCGATTTCCGGCGAGATGAAGTGCTGATGGCGCGCTTGTTTGAGCAGTTTGTACGCAACTTCTACCGCCTAGAGCAGCGCCGTTTTCGGGTGCTATCTGAAACCATTTCCTGGCAGGCAGAGGCCCCAGACGAAGACACTCTAGGCCTGTTGCCAGCCATGATTACAGATACCACGCTGGAGGCCCCCGACCGCAAAATCATCCTCGATACCAAGTATTACGCGGCGGCCTTGCGCATGCGCTACGATCAGCAAAAGCTGATTTCGCCCCACCTGTACCAGCTATATGCCTACCTGCAAAACCAGTCGCCCACCGCGGGCCAGCAACTGGAAGGCATCTTGCTTTATCCGGCGGCGACTCAAACCTTGGATGTGCGCTACGCCCTCGGCGGCCACCCCGTGCGCATTGTAACCATTAACCTAGAGCAGCCCTGGCAGCAGATTGCCGCTGATTTGCTAGGCTTGGTGCAATAGGAGTTTCATTCTTACCGTGCTCGGAATGACAACAGTCGTGAACTGAGAGTAGGCATCTTCGCTGATAAATTTGTCAGCTTTTTGACGGTTTGGTTGAAAAAATGCAGCCCTTTAACGGCATTTGCGTCGATTGGTTGCAATTGGCCGGGCTTCTGGCTAAACTTCACCACGCATTTCCTCTCCATCACCAAACTGTTTACCCCTTGAAAAGACGCGACTTCGTAGGCCTGACCGGGCTGGCGACCGGGGCGCTGTGGCTCCCTTCTCTGCCGGGCTTTGGCGAATCCATCCTCGTGGACCCGGCCCGCCTGCTCGAAACCGTAGACCCCGCCGTGAAGAAGCGGATGGCGGATGCGGCCCTGAATGCGGCAAAATCGGCCGGTGCCACCTACGCCGATGTGCGTATCGGGCGCTACCTCAACCAGAGCATTTTCACCCGCGAAAAGCAGGTGCAGAACATTGCCAGCGGCGAAAGCTACGGCGCGGGCGTACGGGTTATTGCTAACGGCACCTGGGGCTTTGCCGCCACTAACATTGTAACCGAGGCAGGCCTAGCCAAGGCCGCCCAGTTGGCCGTGGAAATTGCCAAGGCCAACTCCAAGGTGCAGAAGGAGAAGGTACAGCTGGCCCCGCAGAAAGGCTACGGCGACGTTTCCTGGAAAACCCCAATCCAGCGCAACGCCTTTGAGGTGCCGGTGAAAGAGAAAGTAGAGCTGCTGCTGGCGGCCAACGCCAAGGCCCTCGACAACGGTGCTAACTTCGTAAACTCCAGCCTGTTCCAGATCAACGAACAGAAGTACTTTGCCAGCACCGACGGCTCCTACATCGACCAGGACGTGCACCGCATATGGCCTACGTTCAGCGTAACGGCCATCGACCGCACCTCCGGTAAGTTCCGCTCCCGCGATGCGCTCAGCTCTCCCATGGGCCTGGGCTACGAGTACCTCACACCCAAGGCCGCCGACAAAATTGCCGGTCCGCAGGGCACGGGCCTTATCGGCTATAAGCAGAGCTACGATATCTTGGAAGATGCTGCCCTAGCAGCCCAGCAAGCCAAGGCTAAGCTTACCGCCAAGAGCGTTACAGCTGGCAAGTACGACCTCGTGCTGGACCCCAACCACCTAGGCCTGACCATTCACGAGTCGGTAGGCCACCCCTTGGAGCTCGACCGCGTGCTGGGCTACGAAGCTAACTACGCTGGCACCTCCTTCGCTACCATGGAGTGGAAAGCCAAGAATATCCCGTACGGCTCTAAGTACGTGAACATCGTGGCCGACAAGCTGCAAACCGGCTCACTGGGTGCCGTGGGTTACGACGACGAAGGCGTGAAAACCAAGGAGTGGGACCTAATCAAAGATGGCAAACTGGTTGACTACCAGAAGACCCGCGACCAAGCCCACATCGTCGGCCAGAAAGAATCGGATGGCTGCTCGTACGCCGACTCCTGGAGCACGGTGCAATTCCAGCGCATGCCCAACGTGAGCCTGCGCCCCGGCAAGGAAAAAATGAGCGTCGACGACATGATTAAGGGCGTGGACAAGGGCATTTACATTGCTGGCCGCGGCTCCTTCTCCATCGACCAGCAGCGCTACAACTTCCAGTTTGGGGGCACGGTATTCTACGCCATCGAGAAAGGCAAGATTGCCGGTCAGCTGGAAGACGTGGCCTACCAGGCTAATACCCAGGAGTTCTGGAACAGCTGCGCCGGTAGCTGCGACCAATCAGACTACCGCCTGTTCGGCTCCTTCTTCGACGGCAAGGGCCAGCCCTCGCAGGTATCGGCCGTGAGCCACGGCTCGGCCACCACGCGCTTCAACGCCGTGAACGTGATTAACACCGCTCGCAAAATCAGCTAATTACTCGCATCAACTTCCGCAATGGCAATACTTTCCAAAGACGAATCCCAGGCCATCCTCAAGAAGGTCCTGAGCTTTAGCACCGCCGATGAGTGCGAGGCAACCTTAACCGGCTCAACGGGCGGCAACGTGCGCTCGGCCCGCAACTCCATCAGCACCAGCGGCGGCGTCGATAACGTGTCGCTAGCCGTAGAAGCGCGCTTCGGTAAGCGCAGCGGTGTGGCTACCTGCAATGAGTTTGACGATGCCACCCTGCGCCGCTGCGTACAGCGCGCCGAGGAAATTGCCCGTCTCGCCCCCGAAAGCCCCGAGTACATGCCCCTGCTCGGCCCGCAGAAATATCTAGAGTCGCCGCAGGCATTTGCCAAAAGCACCGCCGACATCACGCCCGCCTACCGCGCCCAGCAAGTGGGCGCCAGCATGAAAATCTGCGACGAGAAGAAGCTGACTTCAGCGGCTTTCCTCAACGACTCGGCCGGGTTTGTGGCCAAGCGCAACAACAAGGGCCTGGAGGCCTACCAGCAGCGCAGTGGCCTAGAGTTCAGCATTACGGTGCGTACGCCCGACGGAACCGGCTCAGGCTACGCCACCGCCGACTACAACGATGCCAGCAAGTTTGACGCCGCCCGCCTGACTCAGATTGCCGCCGATAAGGCTTCTGGCTCGCGCAACGCAAAGGCCTTGGAACCCGGCAAGTACACCGTGATTCTGGAGCCCGCGGCCCTGGTAGCCAACACCGATGCCTCCCTGATGCAGGCCCTGATGGGTGCCCTCGACGCTCGCAACGCCGATGAAGGCCGCTCGTTCCTGAGTAAAAAGGGAGGTGGCAACCGCAAGGGCGAAAAGCTCTTTGACGAGCGCGTGACCATCTACTCCGACCCCACCAACCCGGAAGTGGCCGACTTGACTTTCTCCGGCGACGGCCGGCCCCAGCAGAAAGTAACCTGGATTGAGAAGGGCGTAGTGAAGAACCTGTACGCCACACGTTACTGGGCGCAGAAGAACAACATTCCGGACCTGCCCCGCCCGGGCGGCTGGATTATGGAAGGGGGAACCCAAAGCACCGCCGACCTCATCAAGGGCACCCAGCGCGGCATTCTGGTAACGCGCCTGTGGTACATCCGTCCCGTTGACCCCCAGACCCTGCTTTACACGGGCCTCACCCGCGACGGAACCTTCTACATCGAGAACGGCAAGATCAAGCACCCGGTGAAGAACTTCCGCTTCAACGAGTCGCCCATTATCATGCTCAACAACCTGGAAGCCATTGGTAAGCCCGTGCGCGTGGGCGGCAACTTGGTGCCCCCGCTCAAAATCCGGGACTTCACCTTCACCAGCTTGTCTGACGCCGTCTAGGCCAGTACTCCTCCCCCAGCCCTTCCATCCTAGCGAGGGGCTGGGGGTGGAGTCACTACAATTATCTACACATCCAAACCTGTACTCTCTTGAAAAGACGTGATTTTGTGGGCCTGACTGGCCTAGCGACCGGGGCGCTGTGGCTGCCTTCCATTCCGGGCTTCAGCGGAACGCTGGTTGATCCGGCCCAACTGTTAGAGCAAGGCGTGGATGTAGCGGTAAAGAAGCGCCTGGCCGATGCAGCCCTAAATGCCGCCAAAGCCGCCGGTGCTACCTACACCGACGTTCGGATTGGCCGCTACCTCAACCAAGGTGTTTTCACCCGCGAAAAGCAGGTGCAGAATATTGCCAGCACGGAAAGTTATGGTGCCGGTATTCGGGTTATTGCCAACGGTACGTGGGGCTTTGCCGCCACCAACATCGTGACCGAGGCAGGCCTAGCCAAGGCCGCCCAGTTGGCCGTGGAAATTGCCAAGGCCAACTCCAAGGTGCAGAAAGAGAAGGTGCAGTTGGCTCCGCAGAAAGGCTACGGCGAGGTTTCCTGGAAGGCCCCTATCAAGCAAAACGCCTTTGAGGTACCGATCAAGGATAAGGTAGACTTGCTGCTGGCCGCCAATGCTAAAGCTCTGGAAAACGGCGCCAGCTTCGTAAACTCGGTGCTGTTCCAGGTGAATGAGCAGAAGTACTTTGCCAGCACCGATGGCTCTTACATCGACCAGGATATTCACCGGATTTACCCCACGTTTGGCGTAACGGTAGTTGACCGCGCCTCCGGTAAGTTCCGCAGCCGTCAGTCATTGAGCTCCCCCATGGGCCTGGGCTACGAATACCTCACGCCCCGCGCCGAGGACAAAGTAGCAGGCCCCGCCGGCTCTGATGTTATTGGCTACAAGTACAGCTACGACATGCTGGAGGACGCCGCCCGCGCCGCCAAGCAAGCTAAGGAGAAACTGACGGCCAAATCGGTAACGCCCGGCAAGTACGACCTCGTGCTTGATCCGCACCACTTGGGCCTGACCATTCACGAATCGGTAGGCCACCCCCTGGAGCTTGACCGGGTAATGGGCTACGAAGCCAACTACGCCGGCACCTCCTTCGCTACGCTGGAGTGGAAGGCCAAGAACATTCCCTACGGCTCCAAGCAGGTGAACATTGTGGCCGACAAGCTACAGCCCGGCTCGCTGGGCGCAGTGGGCTACGACGACGAAGGCGTGAAAACCAAGGAATGGAACCTGATTGAGCAGGGCAAGCTCGTGAACTACGAGAAAATCCGTGACCAGGCTCACATCGTCGGCCAGACGGAATCGGATGGGTGCTGCTACTCTCAGTCGTGGAGTGACGTGCAGTTCCAGCGCATGCCCAACGTGAGCCTGAAGCCTAGCCCCACCAAGATGAGCGTGGACGAATTGGTAAAAGGCGTTGATAAAGGCATCTATATTGCCGGTAACGGCTCCTTCTCCATTGACCAGCAGCGCTATAATTCGCAGTTCGGTGGCCAGGTGTTCTATGCCATTGAGAAGGGCAAGATTGCGGGCATGCTTGAAGATGTGGCCTACCAGACCAACACGCTGGAATTCTGGAACAGCTGCGCCGGTAGCTGCGACCAATCAGACTACCGGTTCGCGGGCTTCTTCAACGATGGTAAGGGGCAGCCTTCCCAAAGCTCGGCGGTAAGCCACGGCTCGGCCACCACGCGCTTCAACGCCGTGAACGTGATTAACACCGCCCGCAAGATTGGCTAGGCCACTTCAGCCTAGCATTCCGAGTATTTTGCGCAGCAAGCAGAATACTCGGAATGCTAGGTGAGGCAGCCCGTCTCCACATCAGAAATCAGTTCATCAAATGGCGATACTTTCCAAAGACGAAGCCCAAGCTATTCTGAAGAAGGTGCTGATTTTCAGCACTGCCGACGAGTGCCAGGCCAACCTGAACGGGCGCACGGTGGGCAACATCCGTTACGCCCGCAACAACGTGAGCACGGCCGGCCTGTCCGACAACATTTCCATGGTGGTAGAATCTCGGTTCGGCAAGCGCAGTGGCGTGGCTACCTGCAACCAGTTCGACGATGCCACCCTGCGCCGCTGCGTGCAGCGGGCCGAGGAAATTGCCCGCCTTGCCCCCGAAGACCCCGAATACATGCCCCTGCTGGGGCCGCAGCAGTACCTCACGCCCGTTAGCTATGCAGCTAGCACCGCCGCCATCAAGCCCGACTACCGGGCCCAGGTGGCTGCCGACAGCATAGGCCTAGCGGTAGGCAAACAGCTAACGGCTGCTGGCTACCTCGAAGACGGCGCTTACTTTCAGGCCATGCGCAACAGCAAGGGCCTCGAGGCCTACCAGCAAAGCACCGGCCTAGACTTCTCCGTGACGGTGCGCACGCCCGACGGCACCGGCTCGGGCTATGCCGTAGCCGACTTTACCGACGTTTCGAAGTTCAACGCCAAGGCCCTGACCCAGATTGCAGTAGACAAGGCTGCTGGTTCGCGCAACGCCAAAGCTTTGGAACCCGGCAAGTATACCGTGATTCTGGAGCCTGCGGCCCTGGTTTCGGATGAGGGCTTGCTTAACAACCTGATCTACTCCTTCGGGGCCCGCGAGGCTGACGAAGGCCGCTCCTTCCTGAGCAAAAAGGGCGGCGGTAACCGCAAGGGCGAAAAGCTCTTCGACTCGCGCATCAGCATTTACTCCGATCCTCTCAATGCCCAGGCGCCTAGCTCGGTGTTTGACGGGGAGGGCCTGCCGGTGAAGCGTATGAACTGGGTGGAGAAGGGCGTGGTCAAGAACCTGTACTACTCCCGCTACTGGGCCCAGAAGAACGGCGTTGAGCCTACGGCATTTTCCGGCAACTTCATTATGGAAGGCGGCACGCAAAGCGTGCAAGACCTGATCAAGAGTACCGAAAAAGGCATCTTAGTGACGCGCCTGTGGTACATCCGCGACGTGGACCCGCAGACGCTGCTGTTCACCGGCCTCACCCGCGACGGAACGTTCTACATTGAGAACGGCAAGATCAAGCACCCGGTGAAGAACTTCCGCTTCAACGAAAGCCCCGTGATTATGCTCAATAACATTGAGGCCATCGGGCGCCCGCAACGGCTGGGCGGCAACTTGGTGCCCCCGCTTAAAATTCGGGACTTTACCTTCACCAGCCTCTCCGACGCAGTATAAGCAACGCGGTCGTTCTGAGGATGCGAGCAACTTGACAGATAGCCTAGCCTAGAGCCTACATCATGTTTTTCGCGTCCTTGAAATGACCGCTCAGCTTTCCTTATGGGGTACCTTTCTACCCATGCAAGACGCTATTCTCGACCTCGTTCGGCAAGCGCACGCCCTCACAGAGTCTGCGGCAGTTGCAACAACAGACCCTACAACCCGCAAGCAATTCGTGTTGGCTGACTTGTCCCTGCACTTGGTGCAGGCCGCTCTGCGTCATGAGCAGCCCGTTCCTGAAGAGTTGAAGCGCTATCTGTTTAGCGTCCTGACTGTATGTGATGGTTTCGTGCCAGACCTAGACCTTAAGGCAATGGCGAATGCAGTACTGCCACTGCCGGCCGAACAGGCACCTCTGCCTGTGTAATTAGGAAGTGCATTACACAGGCAAGAGCAATACTTGCGTTGCCCGTTACCTTTACTGAAAGTGGCCTAGGCCGCTTTTCCGTGGGCTATTCTTCGCTTACTTATCCGGCAGCATGTTTATCCCATGGCCACTACCCTAGGCCACTACTTGCCAAACTGCAGGGCGGCGTAGGCCTGTATCACGCGGTTTTTGAGGCGCGGGTCGTTGGTGCCACTGATGTTTTTCACGTCATTAATGTCGTTGACGCCGGCATTGAAACGGCCTCCTATCAGTAGGTTGCCCAGCTTGAGGCCGCCACCAGCACAGAGGCTTAGGTCGCCGCGTTTATAGTCACTGTACGGCCCGTTGCCAGAAGCCGAGGTGCTCAGCTTGCCATCCGCTTCCTGCCGAAGCAATACCCCAAATTGCGGCCCAGCCTCCACGAACACAGGCCCAATAGTCACCTTGGCCAAGACGGGCACATTCAGATAGTGCAACTTGGTGTCGTAGTTGCTGAAGTTGTCTTTGAATGACGCGCCTTGCAGGGAGTACAGCAGCTCGGGCTGAATGGAAAGGGGGCCTAGCAGCTTAGCCTCGTAAAAAATACCCGCGTGGTAATACGTCTTGTACTTGGTGGAAGTGGCTCCTAGGTCCTGGCCATCGAGTACGGCGGCGTTGATGCCGGCTTTCACGCCCAGCTGAGCGTGGGCAGTGCTAGCGGCCAGTAGCAAGGCCAGCACGAACAGGAGGGTTTGTTTCATAGCGCAACGGTGCAGGGTAGTTAAACAAGATTTTTTTGGATCTAACGAAAAACCCACCCCTAAGTATACGTTTGCTAGCCAGGGAAAAGAGTTTTTTCCTCCGCTGGAGGCTAATATTTCGGAGTTACTCGCCTACTTAAGCCACCTTACTGTTTCGTTCCGCGTCCTTTCCCGGTCTCTACCTTCCATTCTGTGCCCGCTTCGTTCACTTTCGTGCGTCTGCAATACCACTCCGGCGACTGGGACGCCGTGGATGAGCGGATGCCCGCCAACTTGCTGCATTCCCTAGTGCAATACACCAAGGTGCCCGTCAACCCCAAGGAAAAGGTCGTGGCGCTCGATTCGCCGGAGCTGTTTCGCTACCCGTTCTGCTACCTCTCGGGGCACCGGCTAGTGCAATTTTCGGCGGCCGAGCGCAAAAACTTCGAGCAGTACGTGCGTGGGGGCGGGTTCGTGTTTGTGGATGATTGCAACCACGACATCGACGGACTCTTTGCCCGCTCTTTCGAGGAGCAGATGCGCGTGTGCTTCGGGGCTTCGGCCCTCAAAAAGCTACCCAAAACGCATCCTATCTACTCGCAATTTTTCAAGTTTCCGGAGGGCCCGCCCAACACGGGCTTCGAGCTCAATGGCTGGGGTGATGACCTGGTGCACGACTACCTCAAGGGCATCGAAATCAACGGCCGCCTCGGGGTGCTCTACTCCAACAAAGACTACGGCTGCGAGTGGGACTACGACTTCCGCAACAAGCGCTTCCTGGCCGAAGACAACACCAAATTCGGCGTGAATATTTTGCTGTATGCGCTAACCGCCTGATCCAACAGATTACCCTTTTTCCTCCTGGCACTCCTCCGTGGAAATTCGCGGAAACAACAGACACATGACCGAACAAGACGTAACTCGCCTCCTTCAGAAAATACCGCAGCTCAAACAGGAAATCGGGAAAGTAATTGTAGGCCAGCAAGAAGTGCTGGATGAGGTGCTGGTGGCCCTGCTGGCTGGGGGCCATGCCCTGCTAGAGGGCGTACCTGGCCTAGCCAAAACCTTGCTGGTGCGCACCTTGGCCCAAGCCACCGACCTGCCCTTCCGGCGCATTCAGTTCACCCCTGACCTGATGCCCACTGATATTCTGGGCACCGAGGTGCTGGAGGAAGACCACGGTACTGGTCACCGTTCGTTCAAGTTCAACGAAGGTCCCATCTTCGCCAGCTTAGTGCTGGCCGACGAAATCAACCGGACGCCCCCCAAAACTCAGGCAGCCTTGCTAGAAGCCATGCAAGAGGGCCACGTAACCTACGCCGGCCAGGAACACGCGCTGCCCAAGCCGTTCTTTCTGCTGGCTACCCAAAACCCCATTGAGCAGTCGGGCACGTATCCCCTGCCGGAAGCTCAGCTCGACCGTTTCCTGCTGTACGTGCGCATCGGCTACCCCACCGAGCAGGAAGAGTTGGCCGTGTTGAGCGGCACTACGGGCGCCGTGCGTGCCGAAGTGCGCCCCATTCTGGGAGGCGAAGATGTGCGGCAGTTGCAGGTGCTGACGCGCCAGGTGAGCATCAGCCCGGAGTTGTTGGACTTTGTGAACCGGCTGGTGCGGGCTACTAGGCCTGCCACCTCGGAGGTAGCCTTTATTAAGGAGTATGGCCGCTGGGGAGCGGGCCCCCGTGCGGGACAGGCCCTGATTTTGTGCGCCAAGGCCCGGGCTCTGCTACAAGGCCGGTTTGCCGCTACACTGGAAGACATTCGGGCGCTGGCCCCCGCCGTGCTGCGCCACCGTGTGCTGCTAAACTTCAACGCCGAAGCCGAAAACCTGACTCCCGACGACGCGGTAGCGGCCCTGCTGAAAGCCGTTCATGTGTAGCACGCTGCATGCGTTGCTAGTATCCCTCGGCTACACTGGAACGGGCAACGCACAACTGGCAACCGGTAACTGAATTCTTATGCTGACCCCTGAACACTTACATGCACTCCAAAACCTCTCGCTGGCGGCGCGCCAGGCGGCCGAGGGCTTGTTGCACGGTCACCACCTGAGCCGGCGGCGCGGGGCCGGCATGGAGTTCAGCCAGTACCGCCCCTACCAGCCCGGCGACGACCTGCGCCGCCTCGACTGGCGCTTGGCCGCACGCTCTGACCGCTACTACCTGCGGGAGTCGGAGGTGGAAACCAGCTTGACGGTGCACCTAGTGCTGGATGCCACCGCCAGCATGAACCACCGCGACGACAACGGCCTCACCAAGCTCGACTACGCCCGGTTACTCTGTGCCGCCCTGGCCTACGTAGCCACCCAGCAAGGCGACGCCGTGGCGTTGACCATCCTGCACCCGAGTGGCCTACAGCACCTGCCGCCCCGCGCTGATGCCCGCCAACAGTCGCGCCTCTACCATGCGCTGGAGAATGTGCAGGCGGCGGGCAAGTTTCCGGATGCGGCTACGCTGGCCCCGCTTACGGCGCGCCGCCAGCCCTCGCTGATTATTTGCGTGAGCGACTTATACGAGGAGGATGAAGAAATTGGGCGCTTGCTGACGCGCCTGCGGGCGGCGGGCGGGGAGGTGCTATTGCTGCATCTGCTGGCCCGCAATGAGGTGGAGTTCACGTACCGCGGGGCCGTAACCTTCGAGGACCTGGAAACTGGCCGCACCTTGCAGCTCGATGCCGATCAGCAGCGTCAGGTGTGGCAACAACACCTGCAGGAGTGGCTCCGCAACACTGCCTCCCAGGCGCGCCGCCAGGGCTTCGACTACTATCAGCTTAACACTGCCGCCCCCCTCGACCAGGGCATGCGGGAGTTTCTGCGCCTCCGGGGCAAGATAATTTAAGGAGATTACAAAACTCTTACCTATTCCTTATCAGTTCTTTACACACATTAGAATGAAACATTTTTTGTGGATTTTATTGCTGAGTTTGGCAGCACATGCCCAGGGCCAAACAACAGTTCGCCGGAGGATTATGGGTCTGCCGCTCGACAGCGTTACTCATCGCATTTCGTACCGCGGCACATTGTCGGTACCAAGCGTGCCTGCGGCTGAGTTGTATGGGCGTACGCAGGAATGGATTGCTCGCCAGTTTGAGGACTCGCGAGAAGTGATTCACTTCTCCGACCCCGCTCGCGGCGTGCTAATCGGGCGAGCCATAACCCTTGCTCACGGCCCTCTAACTGAGGGCTTACAAGCCCGCGACTTCCTTGTAAATTTCTTGTTCTGCCTACGCTTTATAGATGGCAGCTGCACCTATGAATTTACAGACCTGAGCTACCCTCGCAACCTGATTACGAGTGCAACTTCGAGCAGCTCAGGTGGACAGGTAGCCGATGCTTTAGCTGAGTGGGCTAACCAACATATGACCTCCCGCATTAGTACGGCAGAAGCACAGTCAACGCGCACTCCTGTTGAGCTCGATCTGGCAGCCGATGCAAACTACACTGCTAAAGGTCTACCCCGCCTTCGAATTTTGCGCGACGCCCGTGGTATTGACACGGCTATGCGCGGACTCGTAACATCATTCAGCCAAACCCTCGGCGTTAAACCCTAAATACTCAGGTCTGAACTCAACTGCCTGAACTTTCTAATCATCCTGATGCAGTAGCTCCCGGCAACGCTAACAGTTCATCTAGTGTCTGTGACTATAGATTACTGGCCTACAGCCCAACTCTGCACCCACTCTTGTAAAAGACCACCCCTACCTCTCCTCGCTCGTTAGTCTTTCACTTCATACGTCTTACAGCTTGCCCGCTTTCTACCTTCAACACCCTACTGCCAGCCTACTAGCTCTGCTGAGCTTGCTCGTGCCGGTGGCTATTTACCTCTGGAACCGGCGGCCGGGGCGGGTGGTGCAAGTAGGCAGCCTGCGCTGGCTGGAGGCCGCCGCCAACCGACGCCTGCGCAGCCTAAAACCCGAGGGTCTGCCGCTGCTGTTGGTACGGATAGCTATTCTAGGCCTCTTGGCATTGGCGTTGGCCGAGCCAAGTTGGCGCAGCCCGGCCCCGGCGCGGCGCGGCCAGATATTGCTCAGCCCCGCGGCTTCCCCTGAAGCTGTGCGCAGCCTCCGCCCTACCCTCGATTCTTTGCTGCGCCGCGGTTATGAGCTGCGAGAGCTCCGTCCGGGGCTGCCGATAATTGCTCCGGAAGCTCAACAGGCTCGACTGGCAGGCCAGATGGCAACCGCCCCAGATACCGATACCCTGGCTGCTCTAGGCCACTCAGACACTGACAATACTTGGGCTCAGGTGCAGCAAGCAGCCGACTCGTTTCCGAACCGGCCGCTGGTAGTAGTTGCGCCCCTGTTGTTGCACAATTTCCGCGGTACCCGCCCTACCTTGCCCGCCAATGTTAGTTGGCGCCCTACCCCCACTGCTACCGACTCTGTAGTAGAAGTGGTGGCCGCCTGGCAACCGCGCCCCGACAGTCTGCTACTACTACTCGCGCACGGCACCGAAACGGGTACATCTTTCCGGCGTGTGCGCCTAGGCCACCCGGCTAGTGGTTCTGCTCTGCGCGTGCTGCCGGCACCGGCCGAGGTGCGCTACCAGGAGGTGGCCGGAAAAGCAACCTTGCAGATCAAGAATCCGGGAGGTCTCCGTACCGTTTCAGTTCAGACCGGCCCCAGCCACTACTGGATCAGCTATGATGCTTCTCACGCAGCCGATGCCCGGGTACTGCGGGCGGCGTTGCAAGCCGCTGGCTCCGTGGCACCGGTAGCACCCCGCCTAACGGTTTCTACTGCCCTGCCTACTTCTTCCGACTCCTTGGCGTGGCTGTTTTGGCTGCGGGCGGAGCCGGTGCCGACGGAGTGGCAACAACGAGTTCGTAAGGGCCTGCACCTGTGGCAGGAAGCCGCTGGTCCAGGAGCCCCGGCAGCTACTCATGTTGCCTGGGCCGAGAGTGCTCCTGTCCAGATTCAGCGCCACGATACTCTTCCCGTACCTCGGTTGGGGTGGGCTCTTTGGCAAGATGCGCAGGGTGGCAGTTTGCTTTCAGCTCAGCCCCTCGGCCAGGGTCGGCTTTATCACTTGCACACCCGCCTAACGCAGCCTTGGAGTGGGTTGGCTGACTCACCGGAGCTGCCAGCTCAGCTCTTACCCTTGCTGTGGCCTAGCGCAACGGCAGGCTCGGCCTTGCCCGACCTGCGGGTACTAGACCCTGCCCAGGTACTAGTATCGCCTACCAGCCTTGCTGCTTCTACCTCAGCTATCCCGTTGCCTACCGAGCGCGGCCCCGTGCACGACTACACGCCGTGGCTGGTGCTGGCCGCAGGGATATTATTTGGATTAGAGCGGTGGTTGGCCGCCCGACGTAGTGCTCACTCTGTTCCCGCGTCAGTATGAATACCGTAGCTACTCTTCCGGTTTCTGAGGCCACCGCATTACTCCACAACTTGCGCCGGAGGTGGCTAACCCGGCGGGCCCTAATCTTGCTTCTGCCCACGGTGGCGGCGTTGCTAGGCCTAGGCATAGCTGCCGCCTACTGGCCTACCCTCCGCTGGGTGGCTGTATGCGGCATAGTACTGCTTGTGGGCTGGCTTACCTGGCAGCTCGTTCGCCTTTCCCAGACTGATGTATCTGCCGTCACCCGTTTCCTCGACCGGCGCTACCCAGAGCTAGAAGACAGCACAGGCTTACTTCTATTACCGCCCGCTGAGCTAAGCTTGCTGGCTGGCTTTCAGCAGCAGCGCGTGGCAGAGCGACTCCAGGCCTTGCAGACGACGGCAAATACCCCGCTGTTGCCCGTGGCTTTTCAACGGCCCGTAATTCTAGCGGCGGCACTACTGCTAGCGGCAGCTAGCTTGTGGTGGCTGCGCCCAGCTCCGGGTAACTCGCAAGCCGCAGCGCCCGCCCTGCAGCTACACTTCGAGGAGGCACCAACTTCCCCCGGCAAACTTGCGCCGGCCCGGGTACTCACAACGCGCATCCGGGTGGCGCCCCCTGCCTACACCCGTAAAGTGGTCTACGCGGCGGCTCAGCCCTCGTTTCAGTGTCCACAGGGCAGCAGGGTACGGTGGAAAGTGCAAGTAAGTCGGGCAGCTGATACCCCGCCCGTGCTGGAGCTTGGCTCGCGGCGGATAGTAATGCGGTCCGCCCCAGATCAGCCTACCGTATTTACGGCGGAGCTCCCAGTGCAAGCTTCGGTCTTGTACCGAATTCGATTTGCGGGCCGCCCTTCTGATGATTATGCTATAGAGGTGCAGGCCGACCAAGCCCCCGTACTGCGTGTAGTAACGCCCAAGGCCTATACCCTAGTAGAGTTTGGGCGCCCCCCTCAGGTAGCGGTAGAAGTAGCCGCGCGAGATGACTACGGCTTAGCCCGCGCCCGCCTGGTGGCCACCGTGGCCCAGGGCCAGGGCGAAGCCGTGAAGTTCAAAGAAGTAGTAACAGACCTCAGCTCGGGGCTACGCGGCCAGCCTACCCAGGCAACCCTGCGCCATCAGCTCCGGCTGCCTAATCTAGGCCTTACCTATGGCGACGAGGTGTACTTCTACGTGCAGGCCTGGGACAACCAGCAGCGCATGACCCGCACCGATACGTACTTGGTGCAGTGGGAAGATACCACGGTGCAGGAGAGCACCCTGGATGTATCTATGGGGGTAAAAAGCGCACCCGCTTATTTCCGCAGTCAACGCCAGATTATCATCGACACCGAAAAGCTTCTGGCAGAGCAACCTCGCTTATCGGCGGCCACGCTGCTAGAGCGCAGCAATGCCATTGGTTTCGACCAGAAGATTCTGCGCATGCGTTACGGCAAGTTTTTGGGTGAAGAGTCGGAAGGTAACATCGGCGCAACGGCTCATGCTCCTACCGCAGAGCCTGAGGAAGAAGAGCCGGGCCTGGGTTCGGTGGTGGCTGAAGACCATGCTCCCCAGGACAAGCCCGCCGCGGCAGCTACGGAAGAACACCACGACCAAGACGGCCACGACCACGGCCACGCGCCTGCTAACCCCAACGCTACGGCCAGCGAAAACCGCACCGCGGAACTGATGGAACCCTACATGCACCGCCACGACGACTCCGAAACAGCCGATTTTCTGGAGCCCGCGGTGAAAGCCAAGCTACAGGCCGTACTCAGTCAGATGTGGGATGCGGAGCTCCACCTGCGTACTGGTCGGCCAAAGGAAGCGTTGCCCTACGAGTATCGTGCCCTGCGCCTACTCAAACAAGTGCAGCAGCAAACCCGCGCCTATGTGAAAAAGGCTGGTTTCACGCCCCCGCCCATGCCCGAAGCCACTATCCGTCTCACCGGCGACCTGGCCGGGGCCGGAGCTCCTCGTTATCAGCAACCGCAGGCAGCTAGCCCACTACCCCAGCCCACGGTGCGCGCTGCCTTGCGAGTACTGGGCCAGCTGCGCCTAGGTCAGCCCGCCGGGCCAGCGGCGGCGGGAGCTCTTGACCAAGCGGGTGGCGAATTGGCCCGGGCAGCCCTGCAGCAGCCTGGCCGCTACCTCGTGGCGTTGCGCACCCTACGCGAAACCAGTGCGGCGCTACGGGCGCAGCGGCCCTTGCCCACTGCCGCCCTCCCAGTAATTGAACGAGCTCTAACCGATCTGCTTCCCGCGGCCACTCCGGCTCCGCAGCGCCTCCCAGGCGCCAACCGACTGGCTCGCCGCTATTTTCAGCAACTCAGCCAGTAAGCCTCCTGACTCCGCATGACGTATTCGCTCCCCACTCCGCTGCTGCCGTTCCTGTTGGTGCTAGCGCTTTGCGTACTGCTGGCAATAGGCCTGAGCGTAGCGGCGTTGCGCCGCTCCAATCGGGCTCGTCGCGGGTGGCGCTTAGTGGCCAGCTTGCTAGCCGTAGCTGGGCTGTGGCTGTTGGCATTCCCCCCAAGTCAGCCCCTGCGCACTAGCACTACCGAAGCGCTACTTCTCACGGATGGGTATTCTCCCGACACCCTACGCCACCTGCTGCGGCAGCTAGGCCCCGGCACTCGGTTTTGGCGCTATACTAGCCCTACCGCCTCTCCCGACACGCCCACGCTAAGCAACCTAGCGGCCCTGCGTCAGCGCCTTCCTGGTCTGCAGCGCTTACACGTACTGGGGCAGGGTTTGCCTGCCGCCGACCTACCGGAGCTTGGGGATCTTCGGTTGCTCATGCACCCCTCTGCTCCAAGAGCGGGTTTTCGGCTGGCTGGCTGGGCCCGTACAACTCAGGTCGGAAAACCGTGGGTAGTAGAAGGAAGCCTGACCACGAGGGAAGCTACTGGGACCGTTTGGGTTCGGTTGCGGGCCGCCGGTGGCTTACGCGACTCCGTGCAGTTGCCGGCTGGCCACGGTGCGTTTCGTTTGCAGTTTGTGCCTAAAACGGAGGGTCGGGCTGTGTATCAGCTTGATGCCCGAGCTGCCGCCAACAGTGGCCTACGCGTGCTCCCGGAGCCTCTGCCGCTCACGGTAGTTGCGGCCCATCCCCTACGGATTCTGCTGTTAGCAGCCTCGCCCTCTTTTGAGTTTCGCTTTCTAAAGGAATATCTGGCTCGGCAGGGGCACTCGGTGGCGTTGCGCGTGGGTCTTAGCCGGGGCCTCACGCAAACAGAATTTCTAAACCAACCAGCGGCAGAAATCGGGCGGCTTACCCCTGCGCTGCTAAGCCGCACAGATGTTGTTCTGACTGACGCGACCAGCTTAACGGCGCTTTCTGGCGCGGAGACAGGAGTATTGCAAGCAGCTCTGCGTAACGGGCAAAGTGGCCTCCTGCTGCTGGCTGATCCTGCTGCCCTGCTGCCCCGCGCCCTACCCGCCCGCCCCGACTTTGTGCTGGAGCTTCAGCCAACCAAGTCAGCGCAGGAGCCCCAAGAGCTTTATTGGGCCGAGATTAGCCCCGCTAAAGCCGTGGTGCCGGCTACGTTGCGCCCTGCCCCTGCCCTACGCGCTCTTGTTACTACCCAACGTCGCCAGCTGGTAGCCGCATCCCGCCGGATAGGCCTAGGCCAGGTGGTAGTAGCTACCATTTCCGAGACGTTCCCCTGGATGTTGCAAGGTCGCCCGGCTGTGTATGGGGCCTACTGGAGCCATCTGCTCTCGGCGGTGGCACCGGCCGTAGCGCCCGGACCAACTATCCTGCCCCAGGATGCTTGGCCCCGCCCTAACGCCCCACTCACCCTTCGGACCACAGGCCTACCGTTGACGCCGATTACCGTTCGGGCGCCTACGGGTCAGTCGGCACGCGTAGCCTTGCAGCAAGATGCCCGGGTGCCGGAGTGGGCTGAGGGCACCTACTGGCCTAGCACCAGTGGTTGGCACCAAGCAACCAGCGGGAGCACTACCGCTTGGTTTTACGTCTTTGGTTCGCAAGAATGGCGGGGGCCTGAAATGCAGCTACGGCAGCAGGCGGCCGCGCAATGGCAAGCGCAAACGCAAGCCCGTATTCGGCCAGCAGTAGCGGCCACTACCAGTTCGCAGCCCTGGTCGAGGTGGTGGGGCTTCGGCCTGTTTTTGCTAGGGGCTGGCCTACTGTGGCTGGAAGAAAAGCTGTAGGCCACGGCAAAATCAAACGGGCAACAAGACAACTTGATTGCCAGCACCTTCTCTTCCGCTGCCAACAGAACTAGGCGTGCCCTCCCTCCAGAAACTGAACAATTTACCTGCTCTGCTTGTACATAAACGAAAAAGCCCGAATTGCTGTTTGCAGCAATTCGGGCTTTTTACTGAGTTAAGTAGCTAACTGGCCTAGGCCAGGTGCAATTACTTCTGCTCGGTGGTAGTCGTGGTGGTGGTAGCCTCCGTAGTGGCAGGAGCCGCCTCGGTGGTAGCAGGAGCAGCGGTAGTAGCAGCAGCCGTGGTGTCGGTGGTTGCAGCGGCAGCCGTGGTGTCCGTAGCCGTAGTTTCTACCGTGCTGGTTTCAGTAGCGGTGGTAGTTTCAGCAGGCTTGTTCTCGCCGCAAGAAGCGAGGGTAGCAGCGAATACAACGGCCAGAGCGGATACCTTCAGAAGGTTCTTCATTTTTGGTAGTAGGTTTGGAAAATTTAGTCCGAAAAACGCCCTTTATACCGTCCGGCATGAATGGTAACCCAACTGCAGAAAATATTTTTTTGTCGGGTTACCAACGGGGGGCTCATGTATTAATCAACGATGCGAATGGGTAAGGGACAACCTTCCTACACCGATGAGGAGTTTGTGGCGGCTATCCGCCGCGGCGACGACCGGGCGCTGGCGCAGCTCTACCGGCTGCACTTCCCTATGATTTCGCACTACGTGCTGCAAAACAGCGGCACCGACGACGAAGCCAAGGATGTGTACCAAGAGGGCGTGATGGTATTTTACGAAAAGGTGCGTGATGGCTCCCTGGAGCTAAGCTGCCAAATCAAAACGTACCTCTACGCAGTGTGCCGCCGTCTGTGGCTCAAACGGCTCACCGAGAAAACCCGCTTCGGCGGTCGTCTCGATGACCACGAACCCTACCTCGAAACCGGCGCCGAAGCTGACTTAGAGTTGGCGGAGGAGCGCGACCGACGCTTTGCCACTATGGCCGAGGCGCTCGAGCGCATTGGGGAGCCTTGCCGTTCCCTATTAGAGGGCTTTTACCTGCTCGATAAGTCGATGCAGCAGCTTACGGCGGAGTTTGGCTACACCAATGCCGACAACGCTAAGAATCAAAAATACAAATGCTTGGTGCGGCTTAAAAAGCTGTTTTTCAACCAGTACCAGGAATTTGAAACCTAAGAACTGGGTTGATAAGCCAGAGCATGCTACCAGGGCCAATCGGCGCTGGTGCAGCCACCGCTTATTTAACCGCCTGTTCTTATAGCTAGGATTACGCGGGACCACCCACCCGCCCTACCAAGATGAAAACCGAAGCTGATTATTACGCTTTATTTGACGCCTACCGCTCGGGTGAGTTGGCCGCGCCTCAGCGCACCGACCTGGAGCGGCGCTTGGCAATGGACCCTGACCTGGCCCGGCGCCTCAGCGACTACGAAACCCTGACTGGCACGCTCACGGCCTATGGTCAGCGCTTGGCATTGCGCCGCAAGCTGAACGCCATTCAGGCTGATATGGACGCGGAGCAAGCCGTACGCCTGTCACCGGCGGAACGAATGGCTCCGGCTTTTTCCTCGGGAGAAGCACCACGGCCGGCATTGCGCATTTCCCGCACCGAGGAGAAGCTGCGCCAGTTTTGGGGCTCACACCGCGCTACCATGATGGTGGCCGCGTCGGTAGCAGTAATGGCGGTGTTTGCCACGCTGCTAGGCATGGAATGGTGGAAAGCCCGCCAGCAACCCTCTTTGTATGGGTATGCTACGCTGCGCCGCGAGGTAGACCGCATCAAGCGCACACAGCGCGTGATGAACAAAGCCATCAATCAAATTGGTACCCCGGCCACTCCGGCCGTCAACCAAGGAAAGTTTAGTGGTACTGGCTTCGCGCTGACCGCTGATGGCTACTTGGTAACCAGCTACCACGTCATTCAGGGAGCCGACTCTCTGCTGATTGAAAGCCGTGACCGGCAGCGTTTCCGCGCCGAGCCCGTGTTTACCGATGTGGCCCACGACTTAGCCATCCTGCACATCAAAGACAAGTCGTTCAAAGGCTTTGGCCGCCTGCCCTACTCCTTCAAGCGTGGGCAGTCGGAGCTAGGCGAGCGGGTATACACCTTGGGTTACCCGCGTGAAGATTTGGTGTTTAACGATGGTTCGCTGAGCGCCCGCTCGGGTTTTGAGGGCGACACAGGTTTTTATCAGATCAGCATCCCGGTAAACCCTGGCAACTCGGGTGGCCCACTGCTGGATGATCGGGGCAATCTGATTGGTATCATCAGTGGCCGGCAGATGGACGTACAAAGCGCGGCTTTCGCCACCAAATCATCGTACCTGATGCGCTTAGTTGACTCTTTAAGTGCCGCTCGTACCGGACAGGCCTACAACCTGCCGCGGGCTAACCAGTTAGCCGGCACCTCGCGGCCCCAGCAGATCCGCAAGCTGCGTGACTATGTATTCGTAGTGAAAGTATACGAATAAGGCCATTGCCCCTACCTTACAAGAAAGGCCGATTTGCTTAGCGAATCGGCCTCTCTTGCCTTTATAGGTTTTGTTGCACTTCACCTTGCCCTCCGCTAGAGTAAGATACTTGGTCTAGAAAAACTGCTGAAGTCAACTATATCAAAATTGCTGGGGTTTGCGTACACGCTTTCCGGTGGTCACTCCACCGTATCATCCCTGACTTCATCTGTTCGACCTTTCATTCTCTGCTATGAGCACCCCAAACACTCAACTGGAAAAAAACATCGACAAAATCGTCCCAGAAGACATCATTAACACGCTGCAGAGCGGTTATAAGGTTTTCACCGGCGACTCTGCTCAGCTAGAGGATTTCCTAAAACACGGCGGCCAACTCTTACGCAAGGCCTCGCAGCGCTTCACTACCACCCAACTAATTATTGGGGTGGCCGTGGTAGCCAGCATTGCCATTATTGCCGTAGCCAAAACCTCCGAAGCCGATACCGACGAGGCTCACAGCTAAGCCTTGGTTTGTATACCTCACACAAGAGCCTCGTTCCACTACCTGGAACGAGGCTCTTTGCTTTTCTGGAATACACTGCTGTACACCCGCTTACACCGGGGCCATTACTTCCGGCGAGTTGTGGGCAGGTGAGTTTACCAGCGTGCTAATGGCGTAAGCCTGCATACCATCGGCGGGGTACGGCTGTAGCAAGTGCTGGTGGTCGGCTAGGCCTATGGTGTCGTCTAGCCAAGCCAGCTCAGCATCTCTGCCGGGCAAAATCACGGGCATACGATTATGAATAGTAGCCATCAGCTCGTTTGGCTCAGTAGTGACAATGGTGAACGAAGGCACTACTTCCCCGGTCTGCTTATCTAGCCACTCGTCCCAGAGGCCAGCAAAGGCAAAGGGTTGCTCTTCTTTCAGCAGAATACGATAGGGCGTTTTGCCATGCGGGCCAGCCTGCCACTCGTAAAAGCTATCGGCGAGAACTAAGGCTCGCTTGCGCTGCAGTAAAGTCCGGAAAGAAGGCTTTTCGGTTAGGGTTTCAGCCCGGGCGTTGATGGGCTTCGGAGCCGCCTTCAAGTCCTTTACCCAGCCAGGCACCAACCCCCAGCGCGCCAGCTGAATCTGGCCCGGGTCGGAGTTAAGAATGATGGGTAGGGTTTGAGATGGCGCTGCGTTATAGGTAGGATCAGTCAGGCCAGCCGCAAAAGCGGCATCAAACCGGTCTTCGAGAATGCTGGGAGGTGGAGTGAGAGTGTAGCGGCCGCACATAACAGGTAGGGAGGGTATAAGATTCTCTGTTTACGTAAACGGCGGCAACCCGACTACCCACTTTCTTACTAGGCCATAACAATCAGGCCCCAGCCGGAGTCGGCTGGGGCCTGATTGGGTAAGTTGTATTCGACTGTTGCGAGGGTACTGCGCTTACTCCCGCACAAACGGCAGATTACGGGTGATGCCTGCTTGTTGCACGCGCACGAGGTAAAGCCCCCGTGGCAGACCTTCAAGCGCCAGCGGAATAAGCTGACCGCCGGTGGCTGGGGTATGTAGCACTACCCGCCCTAGCGCGTCGCAAATCTGAATGCCGTAGGTACCAGCCGGCAGCCCCGACAAGTCGAGCGTAGCAGCACTGGCAGCAGGGTTCGGATAAATTGCTATCTGGCCGGGTGCTTGCGCGAAGTTCACCACCTGCACGGAGCTGTACTGCTCTTTACCATCCAGGTCTACTTGCCGCAAGCGGTAGTACAAAGGTTGCGCGCTGAGGCTACGCACGTTGGCATCGGTGTACGCGTAGTTGGTCTGCTGGCTCTTGTTGCCCTGAGCAGGGAGTTTAGCCAACCGCTCAAACGTGTGTCCATCGAAGGAACGCTCAATATCAAACCGTTCGCTGTTGCGCTCCGAAGCGGTAGTCCAAGTCAGCTTAGCATCGGCAGCTACGGCCGTGGCTACAAAGCGCGCTAGCTCCACTGGTAGCGGAGCCGATACCCCGGTTACTGCTTTTGCTACGTTGTTTGCGAGGTCTGGGTCGGGTATGGCAGACTTAACCTGCGCCTCACTATTCATAGTAAGCGGCCCCGAGTTGGGCAACGTTACGGTCACCTGTCGCGAAACATCCGGTGCACCGCTGCCCAAGGAGTTTACCTTCGTAAAGGTCACTAGGCCAGTACCAGGGTCATAGGTACCTCCTGCGGCGGGCGCTACACTGCTCGCCGGCAAGTTTTGCGGCAGTTGCAACGACAATACCACATCTTGTGCGGTGAGGCTGCCTTTGTTGCTGCCTGTGATGGTGTAGGTTACTTTCTCACCGGGCTTGGCAGTTGCTGGCCCACTGATAGTAGCTGCCATATCGGCTCCTTGCACCGTTACGCTGATGTTAGCCGGGCTAGAAGAGTAGGCAGCCCCCAGAATGGATTGCATGGTGTAGGGTACTACCACGGTTCCGGCAAAGGTACCAGTGGGAGTAAACGACACAACACCCTGTTTGTTGACAGAAAAGACGCCTTTCCCTTCCACTTCCAGGGAGGTCTGCTGGCCCGCAGAGGCGGGGTCTAGGTCTACGGAGCCAGCATCGATACTGCTTCCCGGCGCTACATCATTATCGAGCACCTTAACCGTAACCGATTGGCTGTAGGATGTAGAAGCTACATCGTCGGCGGCGAAGGGGACCTGTACAATATTCAGGTTGCGGATTTCGTGCACGTTGGTGTTGCCGCCAGTTGAGCCAGAAAAGCCCAAGCGCAGGTTGGCTGGGGGCGTGTCTACGGTAAAGTTTTCAACAGCGGTGCGCACCTCTAGCCCGTGCTGAATGCGCACAGTAATGCGGTAAGCCGTTTTACCAGTGACTTTGACCGGTACCACATCAATGTAGGCGCGACGGTAATCCACTGAGGTGTTCTGGGCCCGAGGAGTAGCCACGTCCAGCGAAAAATCTAGGTCTCCGGGCTTGGTGCCTATCAGGTACGGATAGTCGGTAGTGGCCGAGCCGTTGCCTGCTCCCCGAATGGCAATGCCATCGGGCACGCGGCTATTGACATTCAGGATGCTGCTGCCTCCCGAGCGGCCTTCATTGCCGTTAGAATAGTTGCCGAACTCGTCAATGCCGATGCCAATGTACCCCGCCGAGACACCAGGAGCAGTTGGAGTAACAGTCTTTTGCGCGTAGCCTAACGACCCGCCCGATGCTCCAATTCGGAATCCAGTGGACGGCTGCTTGCTGGCATCAACTAAAAACACGCTGAAGCCATCGGCGCCGCTACCGCCGTAAGAAAAGAATTCAAAGGAAATGGAAAAGCCTTCCGAAGAAGGAAAGCTTACATTGTCGATGACGTAGCCAGCCTGGTCGGTTTTTTCGTCGGTGAGCCGCAAATATCCCTCGCCAATGGGGTCGTTGCCAGTGCCGCCAACTCCGGTTAGGCGAGCCGTGCCGCCAAACGAGAAGTTGGAGGCAGAGCTACCCTTGAATGTTTCGTTTCTAGGAAACGACGGCACCGTTGACTGGGCAACTGCGGGTGCTACTAGGCCATAGCAACCCGCTAGCAAACAAGCTTTCTGCCACCAAGAAATACCCTGACTTTGATGATTATGGAGGAAACGTGTTTTCATACAAAAGAACTAAGTGTTTGGACAGAAGTAGTAGACCGAAAAGTCAAATACGCTTTCCTGTAATTCCCTCGCAACCACTAGTTCAATGCGTTACCTGTCATAATCCTACTTCACACCAATTATCAGAATTGGTTTACAGCCAGGAGCGAAATTGTACTATTAAATAATTACTTCAATGTAGCTACACGCATACATACAAACTATTCTATTATTGTAATCCTCTGTTTTTCAGCATACATTATAGCCGTATGGAGGCAATATGAGAATTAGATAGCAGTGGCTTTGACACAACGTTTATTGCACCAAAGCCTATTACCTTAACCATAGTGTTGTCTCCTGTGTGCCTTGATATCTTCCCCACGCCACTGCATCATTTCTCAACCGCTAGGCCACTGCTAGTGCATTACTGGCGCTGGATATTTCTGCATTAGGTGTAGGAGTACTCCGTTGGTCCAGCCGAAGCCATCTTGCAGGGGGTACTCTCCACCCCCACCCGGAATGGAAGGTTGTAGCACATTATATTTCTCCATTAGCTTACCAGTCTGCTGAAACACGCTACTGTTTAAGCTTATCCAACGCTGTGCAATGGTGCCTGCCAATTCCTGCTGCTGGTACCGCCTCAACCCCTGTATACTCATCCACTGAAGCGGCGCCCAGGCATTGGGAGCATCCCACTGCTGGCCAGTAGTTGCTAGGGTAGTTACGAGGCCGCCGGGTTTCAGAAAGTCGCGCTGGAGGCCTTCTGCCACCCGCTTAGCTTGAGTGGCAGTGGCTAGGCCACTCTCCAAGGGAAAGACGCCGGCCAATGTGCGGACAGGAGAAAATTGACGCTTTTCCCAGTCGTAATCCACAAACCAGTTGGCTTGCTTGTTCCAGCAGTACTGCTGAATGGCTTTGGCACGAGCGGCAGCTTTGGCACGAAAACTTTTCGCAGCAATGGCATCGGCGCGTAGGGTACTGCTGCGGGCCAGAGTAGTTTCCAGGTGATATAGTAGGCAGTTCAGGTCCACGGGCACTAGGCTGGTCGTGCGAATAGACTCTAGGCCTGCGCCGGGCACAAACCAACGGCTGCTGAAATCCCAGCCAGAGGCAGCGGCGGCACGCACATCGCGGTAGAACTGGGCTGCGGGCCGGTTGCCGCGTTTGGCCGCCAGCACATCTTCTTGGTATGATTCTTCCCGGGGCTCGGAACTCTGGTCCCAGTAGCGGTTCAGAATCTCTCCGCCGGGCAGGCGCACCACCGAACGCCGGGCCTGGCCTACCCCCAAAGAATCGGCTCCCGCCATCCAAAACTGATATTCACGCAGCAAAGCACCGTGGTAGCGGCGCAGCACCGTATCGCCCTGCTCTTGCGCCAGCAGCTCTACCATGTGGCTAAAGAATGGTGGCTGCGAGCGGGTGAGGTAATATGTGCGGTTACCGTTGGGAATAAAGCCGTACCGGTTGATCAGGAAAGCAAAGTTGTCAACCATTCCCCTGATAAGCTCGGGGCGGTGACTGACCTGCAGGCCTAGCATGGTGAAGTACGAGTCCCAGTAGTAAACCTCCCGAAAGCGGCCGCCGGGTACCACGTAGGGGCGCGGCAAGGGCAGCAGGGAAGAATAAGGAGCCACCGAATCGGTAGGTGGGCGCCGCAGCACCGTCCAGAGCGTGTCGAGGTGGGCACGCAGGCCCCGACTGATGGTGGTGTGGTATGCGGTTTCGGCCGATGTGGGAAGGCGGAAGTAGGCCAGCACGAATCGGTTTAGGTCGAAGCCCGGCAGTTGGCGCTGCTCATCGTAGGCCTTCAGAATTACGGCAGGCGTTTCGCGCGGGATGGCATCTACGAAGGTTTTGTTATCGGGAAACACCCGCTGCATCTGCACCGCCTCAAACAACCCTGGGAACAACTGTCGGGGCGTGCGCAGGGTAGTGTTCTGCGCAGAAACGGTGAGAGTCAGCAGACAAAGGCAGGTGAGCAGAACATTTTTCATACGGCGCGGTGGTGGGCATAAAATTCCCGGACCTCTCTTGTCTACGAAAAACTGCCAACTGTGGAGGTGCTAGGCCACTTGCCAGCGTCCTCGCTGCCAAGCCTTATTCGGGTTGCTCCCGCGGCAGGGCTATAAAAAAGGTTGAACCCTGCTCCTCAGCGCTTTCCACCCAAATTCGACCACCGTGAAGTTCCACAATAGCTTTTATGATGGACATGCCTAGGCCAGTGGTCTTTTCGCCGCGCAGGCCCGGCCGACGGGCCGGCGTAAAGCGCTCAAACAGCACGGGCTGCAGGGCCGCCGGAATGCCCACTCCGGTATCAACCACTCTGATCTGCACCTCCTGTGCGTCTTCCTGCAGGTAGATGGTTATTTGCCCACCATCGGGGGTAAACTTGATGGAATTACTGAGCAAGTTATTGATTACCTGCATGAACTTGTTTTTGTCGAGGGAGTAGTACAATTGCTCTGGCCCTTCATAAGCAAAGTGCTTGCTCAGGTTTTCCTCCGACGACTGGAACTGCTCAATTAATTGCCGGAGCTCTTCTGCCAAATTGGTACGCTCCGGCTTCATCTGCACGTTTACCGACTCCAGGAACTCAGTGTCTACGAAGTCCCGAATCATGTTGATACTGTCTTGACACGTGGTTTGCATCACCATCAGCAGCTCATTTATCGTGCTGTCATTCAGCTCTTCTACTTTTTCACTCACGAAGCCCGCCACCTGCTTGATCATGATGAATGGCCCGGCCAAGTCGTGCGACAAGATTTCGAGGGTCGTGTTCTTTTTGGTGTTGAACCGGTCGGCATTTTCTAAGTATTCCCGGTTGCGCGTAACGTCGGCCACCGTGCCGCTGATATAGGTGGTGCCGGACTCATGCTCTACCCTGGCCGCGGTTATGCAGAGCCACTGCACCCCTCCTTCTGGGTCATTCGGCTTTTCCAGCCGTAGCTCCACGTCTTCCACAAAGCGGCCTTGCTGCAAGTGGCCTAGCCGCGCCTGGGCATAGCTTATGTCGTCGGGGTGCACCCGAGCCACAATGCTGGGCAGGGCCTCCGTTAGCGCCTCGGGCTCTACGCCTAGCACACTCTGACAGGAGGCACTTGCATATACTACCCGTCCGCTTTCTGGGTGGTACACAAAATACAATAGCTGACCGCGTTCAGCTAGCGGACGAAACAGAGTGGCAAAATCAAGCATTGAGGTAAGGTATTATATGTACTATCATACGATGACAACTGGGCGGCGTTGTGATCTGCGCAGCTGAACCGTTTTACGTGAAAATACCGTCACTCTGCTTTCTCTAAAGCAGCCTCCGGATGAGCTCTAACCTGGGCCGTTGGCTCAATGAACAGATGACGTACGTCGGGGTACTGGTGCTGAATGCTGCGCTGCAGGCGCTGTACGGCTTCGGTTAGGTCGGCGGTGCAGAGGTTCGGCCGGAACTCTACGCGCAGCACCATCAGGATTTCGTGCGGGCTCAAATACGACGACATGGGCGTGTCGGTGGCTACCACAGCCGAGTCGGCGCGTGCCAGGGCCTTCACGTTCTGGAGCAACGCATGCTCCGCCGGTTCACCCAACAGCAAGCTTTTGTTCTCGCGCAGCAGCAGAGCTGCCACCACCAGCAAAATTCCCCCAATCAGCAACGAGGCTACCCCGTCGAGGTAGGGGTTTTGGAAGTAATGGCTCAGGAACACGCCCAAGAAAGCTACCAACAGGCCTAGCAAATCGGCAGCATCTTCAAACAGCACCACAAAGATAGAGGGGTCTTTGCTACCACGAAATGCCTGCCAGAATGACTTCCGGCCCCGCTGTGCGTTGAAGGTGCGCCGGGCTACCAGAAAGGAGGCGCCATCGAAGAGGAAGGCTAAGCCCAGCACTACGTAGTTCCAGGTCGGGTCTTTCAGGGGGCCGGGGTCATGCAAATGCTGAATGCCTTCGTAGATGGAGATACCACCGCCAATGGCAAAAATGCAGATGGCCACAATAAACGACCAGAAGTACAGCTCTTTGCCGTAGCCGAAGGGGCGCTTCGCGGAGGCGGGCCGCTGACTACTGCGGAGCCCCAGCAGCAACAGCCACTCATTGGCCGTATCTACTACAGAGTGAATCCCTTCGGCCAACATAGCCGAGCTACCCGTAAAAGCGGCCGCCACAAATTTTATGACGGCAATGGCCAGATTGGCGCCCAGGGCAGTTACAATGGCTACTTTAGAAGAGGGCGGCTCGGTCGTAGTGGTAGCAGGAGTAGGCTCGGTGTTCACGCAGATGTATGAATACGGGATGTACGGAAGGCGGGAGTGGCCTAGCGCCCTTGCTACCGCCTCAGTAATACGGCAGCCCACTACCGAAGGCTGCTACGCACGACCTTTTTCTCCATTTCCGGTTTCGGCGCCTCGCCTACTACTATGTTCATTCTCAGTGATATTTCAGCCGCTAGGCCACTACCCGGCCCATGGACTTGCTTGGCCTGGGGCTCTGCCCGAGTTCGTAAGCTGAAAGGCTTTTGTGCGTAGCGCCTAGGCCACTGTTTTCGTACGCAGGAGTTCCTTACCGCAGCCGCCACTACTCTTTCGTAAGTAAAAAGAGCCTAAGTTGCGGGCCCACTGCCTTTGTTGCCTTACTACTTTTTCTATGGAAACAACTCACACTTTGTACCTGGGCCTGATGGCCGCGGTGTTGCTAGCTGGTGCTTTCCCCGCGGCAGCAATTGCCGACCAGGGCCCAACCGCTCAACAGCCGGCTCGCTCCGTGGTAGCCCCTGGGGCCCAGCTCACGCTTGTCGCCAAGCAGTTTAAGTTCACGGAGGGCCCCGCCGCGGATAAGGCCGGGAATGTGTTTTTTACGGATCAGCCCAACAATAAAATCTGGAAGTACAGTACCGACGGCAAGCTTTCGGTTTTCTTGGATAAAGCGGGCCGCGCTAATGGGCTGTACTTCGATAAGCGTGGTAATCTATTGGCTTGCGCCGATGAGCAGAACCAATTGTGGTCGATTGATAAGCAGGGTCGGCCTACAGTGTTGCTCACTCAGGTTAATGGCCATCAACTCAACGGCCCCAACGACCTGTGGGTTCACCCCAAAACCGAGGGCATCTACTTCACCGATCCTTACTACCAGCGCGATTACTGGACCCGCCAGGCGCCCGACCCAGGGCTGGGGGGCCAGCACCTGTACTATCTGGCGGCCGGCCAGAAGGCGGCAGTAGTAGCCGACGCGCAACTTCAGAAACCCAACGGTATCATCGGCACGCCTGATGGGCGCCTGTTGTACGTGGCCGATATTGGGGCCAACAAAACGTATAAGTACCAGATTACTCCAGAGGGCAGCCTCACCAACCGGCAGCTCTTTGCAGAGCAGGGCTCCGATGGCATGACCCTCGACCAAGAAGGCAACGTGTACCTGACGGGCAAAGGCGTGACCGTGTATAACCCAGCCGGGCAGCAGATAGAGCACATCGACGTACCCGCCGATTGGACTGGCAACGTCTGCTTTGCGGGCAAAGACCGCAAAACACTTTTTATCACGGCCTCGGAGGCAGTGTATGTGCTCCCCATGCGCGTGAAAGGGGCACAGTAAAACAAGCGTTGCCCACAAGTGGCCTAGCTACTCTAGGGTAGATTTACTTCTGCTTAGGCTTTTCTCACAATAAAAAATTTTGGCCATTCTACTTTCCGCAATTTGCTAGCCGCCTAATTATTAGGCGCTTTAGCATAGAGTAAAGCTTAACACTTGTGCGGGGTGCTACATACAAAAATCAGGTTCTAGTAAGGCAGAATGAAGCCAGCGCGTAACTTGGGCGTCTTCTTTCCTCGGACACTACTTGTGCTGGCAGGCGCCGCCGCTGGTTAAGCTGCTGCCCGTGTGCAACCGAATGCCCACCCTAGAAGAAACCTCGCACGTAGCACAGGGCCACACTTGCGAGTGAAAACCAAACCGATACGCCCACTGCATATGACCAAAATCAAAGTAGCCAACCCCGTAGTAGAGCTTGATGGCGACGAAATGACGCGCATCATCTGGAAATTCATCAAGGACAAGCTGATCACCCCTTATCTTGAACTGGATATCAAGTACTACGATCTGGGGATTGAGTACCGGGATGAAACCAACGACCAGGTAACCATTGATGCCGCCAATGCTATCAAGCAGTATGGCGTAGGCATCAAGTGCGCCACCATCACCCCCGACGAGGAGCGCGTGAAGGAGTTCAACCTGAAGCAGATGTGGAAGTCGCCAAACGGCACCATCCGCAATATCCTTGATGGCACGGTGTTCCGCGAGCCCATTGTGACCAACAACGTGCCCCGCCTAGTACCTAACTGGACGGCCCCCATCTGCATTGGCCGCCACGCTTTCGGCGACCAGTACCGCGCCACCGACTTCGTAACCAAAGGCAAGGGCAAGCTCACCATCACCTTCACCCCTGAAGATGGCGGTGAAGAGCAGTCGTTTGAGGTGTACAACTTCAAAGGCGACGGCGTGGCCCTGGCCATGTACAACACCGACGAGTCGATCCGGGGCTTCGCACATGCCTGCTTCAACCAGGCCCTCATGAAGGGCTGGCCCCTGTACCTATCCACCAAGAACACCATCTTGAAGAAGTATGATGGTCGTTTCAAGGACATCTTCCAAGAGATTTACGAGCAGGATTATTTCACCAAGTTCCAGGAAGCTGGCATCACCTATGAGCACCGTCTGATTGACGACATGGTGGCCTCAGCGCTGAAGTGGAATGGCAACTTTGTGTGGGCCTGCAAAAATTACGACGGCGACGTACAGAGCGACACGGTTGCCCAGGGCTTCGGCTCGCTAGGCCTGATGACATCCACCCTGGTTACGCCCGACGGCAAGACCATGGAGGCTGAAGCCGCCCACGGCACCGTAACGCGCCACTACCGCGACCATCAGAAGGGTAAGCCTACCTCCACCAACCCCATTGCCTCCATCTTTGCTTGGACGCGCGGCCTGGAGTTCCGGGGTGTACTGGATGGCAACCAAGAGCTCATCGACTTCTGCAAAGCCCTGGAAGCTGTGTGCATTGAAACCGTAGAGAGCGGCAAAATGACTAAGGACTTAGCAGTGTGCATCCACGGCAACAAAGTGGAACACGGCCGCGACTACCTCTACACCGAGGAGTTCTTGGAAGCCCTCGACGAAAACCTGAAAGCTAAACTGGGCAAATAAGCTTAGCGTAGCCAGTAAGCAAGAAGCCCAGTCGGTGTCCGGCTGGGCTTTCTTGCTTCCGGGACTAGGCTGGCAGTAGTCACACAAAGAGGTTAATACTTCATAAGTGGCCTAACCGAAGATTCACATCTCAAGGCCTCCTAATTATCAATACCCACGCTCAGCTAAATAATAATTATTCTAATAATAAATATTGTTTTATTGATTAAATATCGTGTATTTAACAGGTATAACGCCCTACTTACTACTCCTAAGCCTACCTATTGCCGCTGTTGAATTGATTGTCGTAGCTGCATTACGATCTGGGATATGTGTGCCTTTAAGACCGAGGTGCTTATTGTCGCCTCACCTACACTGCACCGACAGGGCCTATTAGCTGTACTCCACGAAACCTGGCCTACTTTACCCATTACGGTGCTGCCTGAAGCTACTTTGCTGCCTCAGCTAGTGCAGCAACAGTCATACGCCGTGGTGGTGTTAGACTGCAGCCTGCTTACTGAGCCCGTACCAGCAGTACTGAAGCGCTTGCAGACAGTCAGAAGTGCTCAACCTGTTCTCTTACTTACCAGTTCGCGGTTGCCGCCTGATTTGCGCCACTACCTCGCGGAGGCGCCTGCCACGTGCTCGTGGCTGCCACTACAGGCGGCGCCTTCGGCTGTAGCGGCTTTGTTTCACCGCTTACTTCCCGATTACCACCCAGAAAAAGCCGCATCAGCAGCTCCGGCTCCTCGCGTGCGGGTGCCAGCAACGCCGTTCAGCCGCCGCGAATTGGAGGTACTGCGGCTGGTAGTGCAGGACCATTGCAACCAGGAAATAGCCGACCAACTATTCTTAAGCGTGCGCACCGTAGAAAGCCACCGCCGCGCGTTGCTGCAAAAAGCCGGGGCTAAAACGCTCGTAGGCCTTGCCGTACAGGCTGTGCAGCAAGGCTGGGTTTCCTCCCAAGGGCTGCCGGGAACTTGCTAGGCCTCTCAGCAGAAGCCACCGGGCAAGCAGAAAGCAAATAAAAAGGCCACTGCCTGTGGCAGTGGCCTTTTCCCTCGCGTTAGCTGGCAAATATCATTCATCCACCCTACTCCGTTTGCCCAACACTAACACTTCGCGGTAGAAGCCTTCCTTTCCATTAACCCTACAACGCGCTGTTATTTTATTGAGTCAAAGGTATGTAGGCGGGCAGGTACCGTGCTGGCTTACTAGGTCAACGCGTCTACTTTCCCTGTCGCGGGCAGGTTTTGCCCGGTAAATGACTCAAGCTACCTCCTCTCCCGCGTACCTTGGTCGTGCGTGGCTAGTCACTCAGGGCTGTTATGGGAAATTCCCATTTCCCATGACGTAGAGTGCCGTATGCGCTAGGCCAGTACTTTCGGGTAATGAAAGCGCCTACCCTTGCTTCCCTAGTTTACCTACGGGCGGCAGCGCAAATTCCAGCTACTCCTGCCTTACCTACTACAAGCCCCACGGTTTGGTAAACAAACGGGGCCACCATACACCAGCCCCGCTGCGGCGGCTTGCTACTTATACTGTGGAACCTTAACCGACTGGCCTAGGCGCGCCCTACACTCTCGCGGCTGTACTTGCTGCGGTACTGCTTGGGCGAAAGGCCAGTCACACGCTTGAACGTCAGGCGGAAGGCCTTGGGGTCAGTGTAGCCGACGTGGTACATCACTTCGTTTACGTTTTCCCTGGTTGACTCTAGGCTGTTCTTGGCCACTTCCATCTTCACCCGCTGGATGTATTCTACTACGGAGTTGGAAGTAGCCTTTTTAAAGCGCCGCTCCAAGTTACGGCGGCCGAGCGCCAGCATAGAGGCCAGTTGATCCACGGTAATCTTCTCTTGGTAATTGGCCTCAATGTAGGCCTGGGCTTTCTTGATGGGCTCGTCTTCGTGCTCCTTCTGCCCATTAAACACCACGAAAGCCGACTGACTTACCCGTTCAATGTCAATCTGAAACACCTTGGCGCAAATCACTGCCATTTCACGGCTAGCGTATTTCTCAATCAGGTACAGCACTAAGTTGAGGTAGGAAAATGCCCCACCGCTAGAGTAGATGCCGTGCTCATCGGTAATGAGCCGGTCTTCACGCAGTTCTACCTCCGGAAACAGGCGGCGGAAGTCGTTGGCGGCGGCCCAGTGGGTAGTGCATTGCCGCCCGGTGATGAGGCCAGTAGCCGCCAGCAGAAAAGCCCCTAAGCACAGGCTGGCTACCTCAGCCCCGGACTGGTACTGCTGCACTATCCAGGGCAGCAAGGCACGGTTGTTTTCCAGGGCCTGCTCGGGGTCACCATCTACAGCCGGAATGATAACCAAGTCGGTTTTGGCTACTTCCGTTAGTACTGCGTCAGTAGCCACAGTGTAGCGCCCGCCACAAACCGAAGTAGCGGCCTCCAGCCCTACCAGCTGCACATGGAATAAGGCCGGCTTGCCCATGCGCCGAAGCAACGCATTCACCTCCGTAAATACCAGCCGAGGGCCCTCTATACTGCCCAGTATGGCTCCTTTGGGCACCAGAATTGAAATCTGTTTCATAGCAGAAAGGTTAGTGGGTCAGTGTCGCAATTACCCCCGATTTAGTCGCAATTGCCCCGCAGTAGCGGAGGCTCAATTACTAATTTTGCTAGCATAACCTCGGGCAAGATAATGAATATTACTATATCCATTAGTCTTGATAAACACTCTTTTTGCCCTGTGCTTTGCTTCACTACTTACTCTACCCATACACCAGATGAGCACTTTCCAACTCACGCCTTATCTCACCTTCAACGGCACCTGCCGCGCCGCCATGACCTTCTACCAGCAGTGCCTGGGCGGAGAGCTGATGGTGCAGACTTTCGAGGGTACACCAGCCGCAGAGCACCTGCCCGCCGACGCGGATGCCCAACAGCACGTGCTGCACGCTATGTTGAAAACCGATGAATTCTTGCTGATGGCCTCCGACGCTGGTATGCAGGAAGTTACCAAAGGCACCATGGTTTCGCTTTCCCTCAACTGCACCAGTTCCGCGCAGATTCAAGACTTATTCATCCGGCTCTCAGCGGGTGGCACCGTCACGATGCCGCTGGAAGACACGTTCTGGGGCGCCACGTTCGGCATGTTCACCGACCAGTTCGGCATCGACTGGATGCTCAACTACGACAAAGAGCCCCAACAGCACTAAGCTTTCCTTTTGCTTCATTCATCCACTTAACCTGAGGCTAGGCCTCCTGCGCATCATGAAAAAGACCAAGCTTCTATACTGGCTCGCCACGGGTCTGCTAATAGTCCTCATGGCAATGTCGGGCATCATGAATAGTATGAGTACACCGGAGTCAGTAGCGGCGTTTGAGCATTTGGGCTACCCGGCCTATCTGCTGCCTTTTCTGGGCGTAGCCAAGCTGCTAGGCTGCGTTGCCCTGGTGGTGCCCGGCTTTCCGAAACTGCGGGAGTGGGCCTACGCGGGTTTTGTGTTTGATTTGGCTGGGGCCATGTACTCCAGCATAGCCGTGGGTGACCCTGCCAGCACGTGGCTGCCTATTGGGGTTGGCTTCCTGCTGATTGCGGCTTCTTACCGGCTCAACCAGCGGCTGACCGCACCCAAAGCCTACCCGGATGTTGCACCTGGCCTAGCTCCTGCTTTGTAGGCTCCTAGGCCACTGAAGCGGCTTAGCAGTAAGATGGACGGCCGTTCCGACGTCGGTACGTCAACTACCAGCCAACGGTATAGTCTGAATATGCATCCTGTTAAACGTGCCCAGCCAACTCCAGCTCGTCTGTATCATGATGATAGAAGTCTTTAAAACCAACGTGAAAGCCCGGCGCCACGCCCGGCTGCTTCTCGACCGGATTCATACCAACTTCCGGGGCTACCGGGCCAACTTCGACTTAGAGGATTGCGACCAGATTCTGCGGGTGGAAAGCGCCCACGAGCATATTCAGCCCCTTGGCCTAATTCAGTTGCTGCGGGAAGCTGGCTTCCGAGCCGAGGTGCTACCCGATTAGGGCTAGGCCACTTCCAGAGAACAAGCCCTAGATAAACGCCACCGGTCGTGCGGCCGGTGGCGTTTATGCGTTCAAGAAAAGCGGCATTTAGGCAGAATAGTAGCGTTTTCGGGGAGCAGCCTCTACCTTCCGGTCAGTACTTTCCTTTCACTGCTCCTGCCCGCAATGTCCGAAACCGCCCTGCACGAAAGCATTCTTCTGGTTCTAGGCCTGCTGTTTGTTATGCTTCTGCTCGTGATGCTGAGCCAGAAGCTCCGGATGTCGTACCCTATTTTTCTGGTGGTGGCGGGCCTGGCCCTGAGTTTTATTCCGGGCCTGCCGCGCATCGTCATCGACCCCGACCTGATCTTCCTGATTTTCCTGCCGCCCCTGCTCTACCAGGCTGCCTGGGAAACCGCTTGGAAAGACTTCTGGCGCTGGAAACGCCCCATTTTGCTGCTGGCCTTCGGGCTCGTCTTCTTCACCTCCACCATAGTGGCCTACGTCTCCCGGGCCATGATTCCGGGGTTCACGCTACCGCTGGGGTTTCTGCTGGGCGGCATTATTTCTCCGCCCGATGCCGTGGCGGCCACCTCCGTACTTAAGGGCATCAAGGTGCCGCGTCGGGTCACGAGCATTCTGGAAGGAGAAAGCCTCATCAACGACGCCAGCAGCCTGATCGTGTTTCGCTTCGCGCTAGCCGCAGTGGTGTCGGGCACATTTTCGGCCCATCAGGCGGCTACCAGCTTCCTGCTGGTGAGCACCATGGGCTTGGTAGTAGGGCTGGTAGTGGCCTACGGGTTCTACCTCATTCATCGGTTTTTTCCCACCACGCCCAGCATCAATACCGTGCTCACGTTTATTGCCCCCTACGTGATGTACTTGCTGGCCGAGGAGTTCCACTTCTCTGGGGTGCTGGCCGTGGTGAGCGGGGGGCTGCTCCTCTCCCACCTCTCCCACCGGGTATTTGATGCCGACACTCGTTTGCAGGCCAACAGCGTGTGGGCCAGCGTGGGCTTTGTGCTCAACGGGCTGGTGTTTATTCTGATAGGCCTAGAGCTGCCCGTGGCCGTGGAGGGACTGGGCACATACTCGCTGCAGCAGGCCATTGCCTACGGAGGCGCCATCAGCCTAATTATTATCCTGATTCGGCTGCTCTGGATGTACCCCGCCGCCTTTGTCCCCCGCTGGCTGAGCCGCGGCATCCGGACCAATGAAACCAGCCCCGGCTGGCAGGGCCCCCTCATCATTGGCTGGGCCGGGATGCGCGGGGTGGTATCGTTGGCCTCGGCCCTCTCGGTGCCACTACTGCTCAGCAACGGTCAGGCCTTTCCGCAGCGCAATCTGATACTGTTCATCACATTCGTGGTTATTCTCGTCACGCTGGTGTTTCAGGGCCTCACCCTGCCCTTAATTATTCGCCTTACGGGCGTGGCGGAAATTGAAGAAAGCATGCCTACCGATGCTCAGGAAGCCGGTATCCGGCTCCGGCTGCGCCACGTGGCCCTCGCCCACATGGACCAGCACTACGGGCGCGACATGCAGCAGAATGAACTCATCAAGGCTCTGCAGCAACGCATGCAGGCCGAAGCTCAGCGCACTGGCAACCTGCTGGAAGCCCTTGACTACGACGAAACCAAGCGCCAGGCCCTGAAGCGTTACCACCAAGTACTGCTAGATGTGCTGCGAGTACAGCGCGAGGAGCTCTTTGTTCTGCGCCATGAAGATGTGTTTGACGAGGAAATGCTGCGCCATCAAGAAGCTCAACTCGACCTCGACGAAGCCAAGATCAGCCACATGCCGCACTAGCGTTAGGTGGTGAGGTGACAAGATGATGGAGGTAATCCAGTGGTTGGCTGGTGCGCTGTGACAAGACAGCAAGACCACGAGCGCAGATCCCCTACTAAGCAGAACGGTATCGAACAACGGTTGAGTAGGCCACCGCTGAAAGTGGCCTAGGCGCGTTAACTACCTGTGCTGCACGTCGTATAGCCGTGAAAGGACTTTCTTTCACGCCCTCCAACCACCCTCGCTATGGATCAAAACGAGCATAACCGCACCCAAGCCCAGCTAGCCAACGACGGCAGCGACGCTTCCCGCCCCGAAAACGCCCACGGCCTCGCCGGCCAACAGCAAGGCGCCGCCAACCCAAACATCGACAAACCCAACGATACCAGTGGCCGCCACGGCGGCAACCACGGCAACGATGGCGGCGAACTAGTCCGCGACGCCAAGGGCAGCAGCCACCGCGGCGACGAACCCAACGCCGAATCGGAGAATACCGGGGGCGGCGACGATAACACGGGCAAGCATCACACCCAGCACACCACCAAGGACCAAACCAGCTACGGCACCGGCAACGCCGTGCCCAGCTCGGCCAACGACGGCGGCAAAATAGACGACGCCAACAACCAGTAACTTCCCGGACTGCGAAAATCCGTTTCGCGACGAGCCACAGGCGAGTTCCTATGCATGGTAACATGACCGGATAATCGCAGTGCTCGTCGCGAAACGAGTGTTCAGTAGCTTCTTAGACCGTCATGCTGAGCGGAGTCGAAGCATCTCTACCGCTTCGTTGCTAGACCACTTGGTTAGCCAGAGGTAGAGATGCTTCGGCTCCGCTCAGCATGACGTTCTTTTCACTTTCTGTTCGTTATTCTGCCTAGGCCACTTTCCTGGAATGACGGGCTCTAAAGCATCGATTCTAGCACCGTCCGTCCAACCTCGGCCATAACACAGCGCCCCTGGGCAGCCGTAGAGCGAGCCTACCTTCTTTGCTCCATTCATGGCTACTCCCCTCGATAAATTACCGGCCCATGTGGCCCACTCCCACATGCTGGTGCACGTAGTAGTTGAAACGCCCAAGGGTGAACGAAACAAAGTGGCCTACGAGCCCGATCTGGGCGTATTTATGCTGAAAGGCGTGCTGCCCGAAGGCCACAGCTTCCCCTACGATTTCGGATTTGTGCCTTCTACCAAAGCTGAAGACGGCGACCCGCTCGATGTGCTTCTGCTCCTCGACGCGCCCACCTTTGCCGGCTGTGTGGTAGAAGCCCGCCTGATCGGAGCCCTAGAAATTGAACAGCTGGAAGACGACGGCTCCCGCGTCCGCAACGACCGGCTGCTGGCCGTGGCCAACAACTCCCGCCTGCACAAAGGCCTCCACGAAATCACGGACCTCTCCCGTGAAATGCTCCACGAAATCGAGCACTTCTTCAGCTCCTACAACTCCGTAAAAGGCGGCGAAATAAAAGTGCTTCACCGCGTAGGAGCAAAAAAGGCCCACACCCTATTGGCGCAAGCCCTGCTGTAAGCAAGCACAACAGGTTTCTACCATACCACCCGTCATGTCGAGCTTGTCGAGACATCTCGCGTGCTGACGTTGGCGTGGTAATCAAACTGCCCAAGATGACGTGCTTTTGGAGTGGTTTAGCCTACTAAGTCAGTACAAGTAATGAGCTAAAGTTCAGTGGTGGCACGGTAGCGCCTAGAAGAGTAAATGATCAGATTGTCAGCAGCATACTGCTGGTTCTCTTTCACTCTCCTTACTCTCTATCTTCATGTTAGATATTCCGTCCCTAACTACCACTAAACTTCCTCGCTACGATCAGGCCATTAAGGATTACGCTGATGTGCAAGGCAACATCCTCAAAGGACACGGCCGCGACCATGCCGCTTTCCTGTTCATTGAGCTGACCTCTGATAAGGCAAAGAGTCAGGCTTGGCTGCAGTCCTTATTGGATGGAACGGGGCCCGTTACGCTTACCTCCACGGCCAAGCAGCTGCAGGATACGGTTCGCTTCAAGCAGTTTCGTATTCCCGGCGACTTGTTTGCCATGATTCTGTTTACGACCGCGGGGGTGGAAGCGCTAGGCCAAACGCCCCCCACGGAGCCAAAACAAGCAGATCTGCCTCCTAGTGTGGCTCATCTTGCTCCCGCCTTCTCGCGGGGTATGCGCACGGAGGACACCCGGCAGCTACTCTCCGACCCAGCGCCTGAGCCAGATGTTTATGACCCCGGCTGGTTTAAACCTGGCACCGCAGAGCCCACGCCTCTTCACGCTCTCCTGCTGCTGGCCGATGACGACTTCGACCTCCTGCAACGCACCGTCCGCGCCGTTTCCGACGACCTGACAGGCATTGGTGAGATTCGTATTCTGGAGTGGGGCCACGCGCTGCGCAACGCCGATGGCAACGGCATTGAGCACTTCGGCTACGCCGACGGAGTAAGTCAGCCGGTGTACCTGGCCAATGATATGCCCAACGACGACCCCACTAGTGCCGATTTTGAAGATATTGACCGCTGGGACCCTAGCGCTACGCCCGAGGAGCTGGTGCTAGTACCCGATCCGCTCGGGAAAGGACAGGGCAGCTTCTTTGTGTTTCGCAAGCTTCAGCAGTACGTGCGGGAGTTTAAAGAAGCTGAAGAAAAGCTGGCTAAACGCTTAGCCCTGGCCAAAGGCGACGAGGAGCGGGCCGGCGCTATGCTGGTAGGCCGCTACGAGGATGGTACCCCGGTAGTAGAGCGCGGCAGCGACGGGCTCATCAACCCCATTGCCAACAACTTCGACTATGCCGAGGACATGCAGGGGCACCGCTGCCCTTTCCACTCGCACATTCGTAAGATGAACCCGCGTGGCGAAACCGCCCAACAGGCCACTGGCGCTTCCGCTGAGGAGCGGGAAGAGATGCGCAAGGAAGAACTGTTGCGTCGCCTCACTCGCCGTGGCATTCCTTTCGGCGACCCCGAAGAAGCGCAGAAGGAAGATGGCAAACCTGTTGGGTTGCTGTTCATGTGCTTTCAGCGCAACATCGCCCAACAGTACGAATTCATCCAGAAGTTCTGGGCAAATAACGCCGGTTTCCTTAAAAAAGAACCTGCCACGGGCCTCGACCCCATCATTGGGCAAGGCACGCGCGATAAGCTGCGCTTTAACTATACCTACGGCGGCGCGGGCTGCCGACAAGCTGAGTTCAAGGAATTTGTGAAGCTACGCGGGGGCGAGTATTTCTACGCTCCGTCGATGAGCGGGCTACGGGCCCTGGCGGGGGATAAATCGGTCTGATGTCAGTCTACTCTAGTTGCTTATTGCCTCAAGGCCTTTGGGATTTCACTAAACCGGCTCTTGAACGTCACGCTTGATTTGGGGTTCCCTGCCGAAACACGACCAAATAAAAGTCAGATTAGAAGCACCACCTCACTGTCGAAGGGCGCTACCGATAAACTTATTGCTTGCCTGCTCAAAAGCAAGCATAAGCACCTGGCGCCAGTAGCCTTTCAGTGCATCTCTTGCCCATGTTTCTATGAGAAGTATTCGGTTGTTTCTACCATTACTATTGCTGCTCTTGCCCCTAAAAGGCTGCAAAGTGCCCGACGTGAATCCGTTTGCGAAGGCAACTACGGAAATGACTTCTGCTCTTACCCTTGGCCTCGATCATGCCACTACGCAGCTAGGGTTAACGACCAAGCAGAAGCTAGCCCCCGCTCAGCTGCAACAGCTACAAGCCCAGCAAAAAAAGCTGCGTCAGCAGGCAGCGGCTATTCAGGAGATCTTAAAGGCGCTCGATGCGTATTCGGGCACCTTGGTGGAGGTGGCCGATGCCAACTCTAAAGGCAAGGAATCCATTAACGAAGCGGCGGACGCTCTAGCTAGCATCTCCACCGCGCTTGGCCCCAGCGTTAGCTTAGGCATAAAAGGGGCGGCGGAAGGCGTAAAAGCCATTTCGGGTTATGTCCAAACTATCCGTACTCTCAGTTCCCTGAAAAAAGCAGTCCAGCCGGCTGATGCCGCCATTCAACGCGTGGCTACCATTCTACAAGCCAACTTCGCTGACTTGGCCAGAATTGATAGCACGGCCGCCGATATTCAGGAGGTGATTATCACGGATCAAAACCAGCTTATTCTTCAGTCTTACGACGACCTGCAGCAGCGTCAGACGTTAGCCGATACGATGACCGCCTATATTGTGGCTTTTGAGAACACAGCGTATAAGCCTTCTACCCCACGCCGTACCCAACGGCTGGAGCAGCTGTTGAAGTCCATGAAGGCAATTGACAAAGCTGTTCCGGCTGCTACCTCAGCGAATCCTGCCCAACTTAGCGCCACACTCGCCCTGTTAAGTAAGCGGGAGGCATTCTGGCTGCAAAGGGCCACCGACGTCAACCGGTTACGGCCGCGCTATGAGGCGGTGCAGGCCCAGCTGGCGACCATCAGAACCGGTAGCAGCCAGCGTCGCAGCTTATTTGCCCAGAGCACCCACTTGGTCCAAGTCTGGGCGCGGGCTCATACCTCACTCAAAACGGCTGTACTGAAAGAAAGCCGCTCCGTTTCTTTTCAGGAAGTACTTGTTGCGGCTCAGGAGTTGAGATCCTTCATCGACAAGATTGAAACGAACAAGCAATAACGCTTACTGCCATGCCAAAAATAGACTGGGACAACCTGCTACTCCTCTCTGAGTGGGCCGACGCGCTGATGCAATTGTTGGCGGCGGCCGAGGATGCTATTAAGAGCAAAAATGCCACCCAGCGGCAGCAGGCAAACGATATGCTAAAGCTTTACATCAAAAAATCGCCGATAGATGCCGGCCCGCTGGATACCATTGCGGCCGCAGCCATTATCGACGTGGACATTGCCGTAATAGAAGAGGCCTTATTCAGAATCGGGCAGCGGAAAGATGAGCTACAAAAGCAGATTCAGCTTATACAAGGCGTGACCAAACAGGCGAGCAGTAGCGCGAAGGAACTCCGGCTCGATGGCCTCAAAAAAGCAGTAGATAGCACCAAGACAGCGCTGGAAGGATTGAAAGCCGTAAACGACGATTTGAGCAAGAGTGATAGTAAGCTGACGAAGAAGCTGGATAAGATAGTAGCTGACTTGAATAGCCTGGAAGAGGAATAGGACCCTGTGTGCATAAACTTGAAAGCCCGAAACGGAGTACTACTGAGGAGCTGAGTAAGATATCATTTAGCCCTGCTCAAAAAAGCCCCCACACGCCGCTGCGCGGCGCTGGAGGCTTTTTTGCTTATCTGTTTAGTCTTTCATAATTAGCTGCTCGCCAAGAGGATAAATATCGTGGTGAGTGTGGCTTCCGAGGCGCCAGCCGGTTGGGCCAGCGCAGTTAGTCTTACTACTGTCAGTTGGGCGCCCCCACCCCGCCAGCTGTTGGCGCAGATTTTCCGGCCTAGGCCACCCTGCTCGTTCCGTGGGCAGTTGCAGATGCTGGCCCTCAAACTGCCGGATACCATAGGAGGCTCCGTCCACCTCCGCGAAGGCCGGGCTACACCGCACGTTGTAGTCCTCGTCTATTGAGAACAGCTGGCGGTCGAAGGCGCGGTGCAGGTTGGGGCACAGGGCCAGCCCGTTGCCGATGGTGTCGTCGTGACTGAGGGCCCAAGGCACAATGTGGCAGGCATCGAGCAAGGGATTGAGGGCGGCCGTGCCCGTGCTCACCAGCTTCAGGCCCGATATGGCGCAGGTGTGGTTGTAGGCCTCTAGCACAACGCGCTTAAACAGCCCACTCCGCACGGCCGCATCAAGCTCATCGGTAGCGGCGGCCCGGACGGCATACGTGGCAGCGGGCTCCTCCAGCATCTGGCGGCGCAGCTGTTGCACGGCCTCGGTGCCGGCGCGGGGCTGGTATCGGAAGCGCGTCTGTGGAAAGTAACGGCGCATCAGGGCCTGGCGCAGCTCCTCGCGGGCCATCGGCTCCTGCAGCAACGCCCACAGCTCCGCATCCAGATAGGCGTAGGCCACCGTGTCGCGCAGACTCCGCAGGCTCTTAACTGAGCGCGAAGCCGTCAGCAGCAATTCCATGCCGGGTAGGGTGCGCAGGTGCCAGAAACCGTCGCCGGTGAGGTGGTAGAAGGGCAGGAAAAAGTCGTTGGCCCGAAACAATGCCGAGGTGCTCAAGTCGCGGCAGAGGCTCCGGAAAGCAGCCAGCAATTCTGGAGTGATATAGATGCAGTTATCTTGGATACTACCCTCCTCAATGCCATCAAGCACGGCTAGTAGCAACGCAGGCTTATATGGAGCCTCCCCGTGCTGGCGGCTGCGCGCCACGCGCAGGTGGGTGAAGCGGTGGAGGTAGATATCGTGTACGGATTTCGGCACAGTTAACTCAGCTGAAAATTGTCCGCTTATTTTTAGACGTATGTAGCCGCAATAAGCGCTAAAAAAATCCCCGCCTGCAAACAGGCGGGGATTTTCTATGCAATAACATTGCTTGTCAACAGCTACTACCCTAGGCTGCGGTAGCGCACGCGCTTGGGCTCTAGATCGCCGAGGCGCTTCTTCTTGGCTTCTTCGTAGTCGGAGAAGTTGCCCTCGAACCATACTACTTGTGAGTCGCCTTCGAAGGCCAGGATGTGAGTGGCGAGGCGGTCGAGGAACCAACGGTCGTGGCTGATGATAACGGCGCAACCGGCGAAGTTTTCCAACGCGTCTTCCAGGGCCCGGATGGCATTTACGTCCAGGTCGTTGGTCGGTTCGTCGAGGAGCAGCAAGTTGGCGCCTTGCTTAAGGGTCGTAGCTAGGTGCACGCGGTTCCGCTCACCACCGGAAAGCATGCCTACCTTCTTCTCCTGGTCGCCGCCGCGGAAGTTAAAGTTGCTCACGAAGGCGCGGGAGTTCACCTGCCGACCGGCCAGCAGCATAGTTTCGGTGCCGCCCGAAATCGTCTCGAACACCGACTTGTTGGAGTCCAGGGTGTCGTGCTGCTGGTCTACGTAGGCCGTTTGCACGGTGGGACCTACCACGAACGTACCCGCGTCGGGCTGGAGCTGGTCGGTGATGAGGCGGAACAGGGTGGTTTTACCAGCGCCGTTCGGGCCGATGATGCCCACAATGCCGCCCTGGGGCAGGTTGAACGAGAGGTTCTCGAACAGGAGCTTGTCGCCGAAGGCTTTGGTCAGCCCTTCGGCCTCGATTACCTGAGCCCCCAGGCGCGGACCGTCGGGGATGAACAGCTCCAGCTTCTGCTCTTTCTCCTTGGCGTCTTCGTTCACCATTTTATCGTAGCCGGCCAAGCGGGCCTTACTCTTGGCCTGGCGCGCTTTCGGGGCCATGCGTACCCACTCCAGCTCGCGCTGCAGAGTTTTCTGGCGCTTGCTCTCGGTTTTCTCTTCCTGAGCCAGGCGGTTGGCTTTCTGCTCCAGCCAGCTGCTATAGTTGCCCTTCCACGGAATACCCTCGCCGCGGTCTAGCTCCAGAATCCAGCCGGCCACGTTATCGAGGAAGTACCGGTCGTGGGTTACGGCAATTACGGTGCCTTTGTACTGCTGCAGGTGCTGCTCCAGCCAGAGCACGCTTTCGGCGTCGAGGTGGTTGGTAGGTTCGTCGAGTAGCAATACATCAGGCTCTTGCAGCAGCAGGCGGCACAGGGCTACGCGGCGCTTCTCGCCACCCGAGAGGTTTCCGATGATGGCGTCGGCCGGTGGCGTGCGCAGGGCGTCCATGGCGCGCTCCAGCTTGCTATCGAGGTTCCAGGCGTCGAGCTGGTCGAGGCGCTCCTGCACGGCACCCTGGCGCTCCAGCAGCTTGTCAAAGTCGGCATCCTCGGCCCCGAAGGCCTCATTAATTTCGTCGAACTCCTTCAGCAGGGCCACGGTTTCGGCGGTGCCTTCCTGCACCACCTCCAGTACGGTTTTGGTGGCATCCAGCTGGGGCTCCTGCTCCAGGTAGCCCACCGAGTAACCCGGCGACCATACTACGTCGCCCTGAATCTGCTTATCTACGCCGGCAATAATCTTGAGCAGCGAGGACTTACCCGAGCCGTTGAGGCCGAGCACGCCGATTTTGGCGCCGTAGAAAAACGAGAGGTAGATGTTTTTGAGAACCTGCTTTTGGGGAGGGAAAATCTTGCTTACCCTCTCCATGGAGAAGATAATGGTGGGTTGGTCGCTCATGTGCTTGGTAAGAAGAAGGAATTGCGAATGAAAAGTGGAAAGTGGCCTAGCCAGCTGTTGAGGGCCGAATAGCGCCACTAAAAGTTGCGCGTCCGGATTAGGTTCCTATTTTGCGGGTCGAATCTGCCCGGGCGTGCCCGGGGCAGCGAGTCTAGGTAATTTAACCTGATATTGTATGTGTCTTTTGTTCTGAAAATAACCGCATTGCCCGTCCGTGCGTAGCTTCTTGCACACGGAAACAGCCATGAAAACAACAGGTGACGAGTTCCTGATTTTGTCAGGCAGGTCAAAGGTAGGCAGCCGGGATAAAGATTCCACGACTGACCCGCACCGAGGATTTGGCCGACAACCCGTAAACTTGTACAGCTTTCTGGCCTGAATACCGACCTTTCCACCTATTCCGCTCCCCTGCTATTCTACTTATGGAACAACAAGACCACCTACTGGCCGAAGCCCGCCGTTATGGCTACATTGAGGGCGACCAGGTGTGGCTCCGCCCGCTGCTGGACCTGCCCGCCCGGCAGGTGGGTCAGGTTAAAGAGTCCGGCGACGCATCCCTGATCTACTTCGCCCAGCGCTTCGAGCTCTTCCGCAACAAGGTAGAAGATCTGCTGCAGAAGATTGAGGAGTCGGAAAACAAAGGCTCCTTTCTGATGAAGGCCCTGCACCTCAAGGAGCAGGTAGGCAGCTACGATGCCCTGGGGGATTTTGAAAGCCTGCACCGCCGCCTCACCGAAGCGGAAGAGTCCATCAAGGTTACCATTGTTCGTAACCGCGAGAAAAACCTAGCTACTAAAATCGGGCTGATTCAGGAAACCGAGGAGCTGGCCAACACCATCGACTGGCAGGCCGGCACCGAGAAGGTGAAAGATCTGCGCCAGGGCTGGATCAAGACTGGCCCCGTGGAGAAGCACCTCACCGATGAGCTGGAAACCCGTTTTCAGGCCGCCGTTGATAAGTTTTTCGCCAACAAGAAGGAGTTCCTAGCCGAGAAGAAGGCCATGGTCAACCGCGTGTATGACCGCTATAAGGAACTGATCCACAAATCAGAAGCCCTGCAGAACTCCAACGACTTCGAGGAAACTACCCGCAAGCTTAAGCAGCTGCAGCAGGACTGGAAGGAAGTGGGCGGCTCCTTGCCCCGCAAGCAAGCCAACGACCTTTGGACGCGGTTCCGGGCGGCGCACAACCACTTCTTTGAGCGCCTTAAGGTGCACATCGAAAGCAAGCGTACTGAGGGCCAAACCACTTCTACCGACGACAACCTGACCCGTAAGCGAGCCTTGGTAGCCGAAGCGCAGGCACTGTTGAGCCAGCCCATGTCGCAGGCGGTGGCCCGCGCCAAGGAGCTGCAGGCCGCCTGGAAAAAGGTAGGCCCCGTGCGCGGCGAAGAATCGGACCGGGTGTGGGAGCAGTTTATCTTGGCTTGCGATAAGGTATTTGAGATGAGCGCTCTGGAGCACTTTATCCGGAAGCGCCAGCCCGCCGGGCCGGAAACCGGTTCACCAGAGGAACAAGTAACTATTCGGGTGCAGGCCCTGCGCGACTTTATCAAGTACGACAAGCAGGAGCAGGAAGTGCTGGAAGAAAACTTGGGCAAGCTCAACGACTCGCCCGGCAATGAAGCCTTCCGCACCATGCTGCAAGGCAAAATCAGAGCGTTTGAGCGAAAAATCCGCACCAAAAACGACCTGATTGAAATGTTGCGTCAGCGAGTTACCAAGTAACTCAACCTTCGCTCATATTTTACGTTGTCGTCAGCAAAAGCAACCCTGACCCGGTAATGGTGTCATGCCCTTTGCCTCGGCTAGATTTTTGCTGACGACGCTCTACAATTTGCCAACCTTTTTTAGTAGCACACACGACTATGTACTGGACTCTGGAACTTGCTTCGTATCTGGAAGATGCACCCTGGCCTGCCACCAAGGATGAGCTCATCGATTACTCTATCCGCTCGGGTGCCCCGATGGAAGTAGTGGAAAACCTGCAGGCCCTGGAGGACGACGGTCAGCCGTACGAGAACATCGAAGAAGTGTGGCCGGACTACCCGACCAAAGAAGACTTCATGTTCAACGAAGACGAGTATTAATAGAAGAGCTTAGAAGTGAGAGCCTAGAACTGAGCTTCTTTTCAGGTCAAGATCAGGCCACTAGAGTCTCAATTCTTATGTCTGATATCTCAGTTCTGCACATTGAACAGTTGATTGCGGGGTATGGACAGCGCGTCCTGCTCCGCAATCTTTTTTTGTCGGTACCGGAGCCGGCGTTTGTGGCTATTGTAGGCCACAATGGCTGCGGGAAAACCACCTTATTCCGGGCCCTGACCGGGCGCATCCCATACGAGGGTACCATTCAGGTGCTAGGCCAGGACCTGCGCACCGTACGCCAGCCGGCTAACAGTGGCCTACTGGCCTACCTGCCCCAACGCGGCAGCGTGGAGTTTTCTATCTCGGTGCGGGAGTTGGTGGTCATGGGCCGATTCCGTCACCACCGCTTCCTGAGCGCTTACTCCCCCACCGACTACGCCCTAGCCGATGCGGCACTGACCCAAGTGGGCGCCGCGCACTTAGCCACCCGCGACTTTACACTACTCTCCGGTGGCGAACAGCAGCTGGTGTGGCTGGCTCAACTCAGCCTCCAGGACGCGGCCCTCTACCTGCTCGACGAGCCCACCCAGCAGCTCGACGTGTACTACCGCCGCCGTGTGTTCGATCTGCTGCAATCATGGGTGCAAGAGCAGCGTAAAACCGTCCTCTGCATCACCCACGACCTCGATAACCTGCTGGCCCTGCCCGGCGGCTACCTGCTCAACCTCTCCGCCCCAGCCCCCCAGCTAGAGCCCCTAACCCCCGCCACCGTCCGCGCCGCCCGCGAGTACCTGGAAAGCGAAGAAAGTTTGAAAGTCACAACGTAATTAGGTGGCGAGGTGATGGAGTGAGGAGGGAACAAGTAAGTGAAGTGGCCTAGCGCACCGTCTAGGTAGCTCCGATGGGATGATATGTTGATTGATAAGTGGCCTAGTGGATCAGTAGGCCACTTAGTCACCCTATCACCTCATTACCTCATCACTAAAATCACCTCTTGCCTGGCCTGCCGCGAAGTACATGCCAGATGGATTGCAGAAAAGGCCACGGAGTCACGGAATTCATTATCTGGAAGTTCTCCACCCAGGAGGTTTTTTCATCCAGAAAATCAAAGATGCGCTCGGTGGGGTTGCGGCTGAACAGTTGGGCGAAGATGTCGCGGGTGTGCTCTCCGCGGCGCTGCATAATGTCGAGCAACAGAGTATCGAAGAGATGGAACTGCCATTGGTCGCCGGTGGAGTTTTGGGGCGGCTGGCCAGTACGGGCTAGGGCCTCTACCAACCGCGCCGAGTGGGCCTGAATACGCTTGAAGGCGTAGCCGGTGCTGGGTTTGGCCCGCCCCGCCCGCGTGCCTAGGTTGATAATTCGCTCCCCCACCCGGGCCGGAAACGGATGGTCAGTCATGGGGATGGCCCCTACTTCTTCCGCCGTAATCCGGAACTCCGTCACACCCAGCGTGTCGCGCAGGTACGCCCGTATGGCCTCCTCATAGGCCTGTTTGGGCAAGATTTCTCCCGAGAACAACGTGTACTCCACCAGGGCGGTACGCTTGCTGAAGGGCAACACGTAGATGAACCGCGGCTCCTGGTGCTGCTCGCCCCGGAAATCCATAAACTCCATGGTGGTGGGATCGAAGACATCTTGCTCCGTTTCTACCTCCCACCCCACAAAGTGCTGCAGCAGGTACCGGTGCTTCTCGGGGCGGCGCTCCACTTGGGGCGGGCGGCTATCAAACCCGTAACGCGCCGTGAAGTCGCCGAGCAGGGTAGTAGCCTGCACGCCCACGCCCGGCACGTTTTGCAGGTGGCCTACGGTGGTTTGCAGGAGCGTAAACTGCGGGTTGTCGGTCAGGGCCTGCCGCACAAACCGATAGAAGTCCAGCCCCCGAATCATTTTGTAGCGGTGGCGCTTCAGGGCAAACACCTGCTCGAAGCCGGGGCTGCGGAACGCTATCTGGCCCCACTCGTGGGTCACTATCTCGTCGAACAGATTGGGCTCGTCGTCCCAGAAAGACCAAGTCCGGTCGTTGATGTCCTTAGCTTCGGGTTCCAGCAGCAGCACCCGCTTGTCGTGCAGCCGCGGCTCCTGGCTTAGGTGGTAGGCTAGGCTCAGGCCAGCGGCCCCGCCGCCCACAATCAGGTAGTCGAAATCAGAGGTTGCGGCCATACAAAACGGCGGCCGAAAGGGCCGCCGTTGCAAGGTAAGACAGTTGAACCGAACAGGCCATTAGGGGTGCAAAGGGGCCGAAAGCGCGCCGGCCAGATCCCGTACGGCGTCGCGCACGTCAAAATCAAGCTGGGAACTGAAGTGCTGCCGACCAGCCAGAATACTTACCTGGGAGCGTAAGCGCTCCACCCACAGCCGCTCGTTGTCCTGGTAGCCGGAGGTATAGGGGTCATCGTCGGAGAGCAGTACCGTGAGCTTGTCTTCTGGAATGAGGCGGCGTGCGGCTTCAAAATTGATAGGCGCGTGCATCCAGTTCAGAATGTCCTGCCAGGGGCTGTCCACCGAAAACCAGCCGGCCACGCACAGCACGCCCCCAATTTGCGACGCCTCGGGGTGCTGCTCCGCCACGCGGGCCAGGTAGTGCAGAATGGCTAGGCACCCCACGCTGTGGCCTACCAGAAACACATGCGGACCCAGCTTTGCCGGGGGCAGCACCTCGATGAGGTAGTCAACGGCCCGCTCAATTACGGGCAGGTCCCAGGCGGGCATGTCCAGAGCGTGCACGTGGTAGTTGAGGCCATCTTCGGCGGCTACAGCCTGTAGCTGCTCGCTGAGCCAGGGGTACCAGTCGCTGTGAGGTGCACCGGCCCAGCGGGGCACAATAAATACCTCACGGTTTTTGGAAGAAGTTGCGGTGGGATGCATACGGTGTCGTTATAAGGTCGAGCTAACAAGGTACCACTAACCACTGCGTTTTTCCATGTTTTCTCAACTCACATTTCAGCCGCTTGAACGAAAAACCGCCACGCCTCCCGGCTGGGAAGCGTGGCGGTTGCTGGCAGCTTTTGCCTGACCCTGGCCTAGAAGTTGGGCGAGAGCAGGTAACGGCTATAGAACTCGTCGATAATTTTCACGGCCGACTCCGCGTCGTCCACAATCTGCACCAGCTCCATATCCTCGGGCGAAATGTTGTGCTCTTCGTGCAGCATCACGTCTTCAATCCACTTAAACAGACCATTCCAGTAAGCCGAGCCCACCAGCACGATGGGGAAGCGGCCAATTTTCTTGGTCTGGATTAGGGTAATGGCTTCAAACAGCTCATCGAGCGTACCGAAGCCGCCGGGCATGCCAATAAAGCCCTGGGCGTACTTCACGAACATCACCTTCCGCACGAAGAAGTAATCGAAGTTGATCACCTTGTCGGGGTCGATGTAGATGTTGTGGAACTGCTCGAAGGGGAGTTCAATATTGAGGCCTACTGAACGGCCGCCCTCGGAACGGGCACCTTTGTTACCGGCTTCCATGATGCCGGGGCCGCCCCCCGTGATTACACCGTAGCCGTGGCGCACCAGCTTAGCCGCAATTTCCTCGGCCATCTGGTAGTAAGGGTTTTCGGGCTTGGTGCGGGCCGAGCCGAAAATAGAAACGCAGGGCCCGATTTTGGTCATCTTCTCGAAGCCCTCCACAAACTCAGCCATCACTTTAAAGATCTGCCAGGAGTCGGCAATCTTAATCTCGTTCCAGTCCTTATCCACGAACGCCTTCCGGATGCGCTGCTCGTCGTCGAGCTGCACGGTACGCTGCCCGTGGGTTTGCTCCCGAATGTCGCTGATGGTGGTAACCTTGTTGTTATTGATATCGGGCTGGACGATGGTTTGGCCGCTGCCGGCATTCAGGACCTGATCGGCCACTTTGGTGCGGCTGGTTTTTTTGAGCTTCGACATAGGAGCTACGTGGGGTAAGTAGGGCGCAGACAGCCGGCGGCACGAAGTTGCCGACAGCGGTGGGGATGGGCCTGCGCCGGGTAAAAAAATTAGGAAAAAGGCAAAAAGAAGGCCGCCTCACGGAAGGAAGGCGACCAAAAGTAGCGACCGGCAAGTTAACAATTTGTTAACATTACGCTAGTCAGGGTGATGAAATTGTTAGCCAACCCCTAGGCCAGCCCCCTTCATCCATCAATGAGTATCAAAACCCGTTTACTCATGCCCTATGGTGTTACTGCGCTCGAATGGCAATAACAGGGTCTAGGTTGGAAGCCAGCACGGCCGGAATGATGCCTGCCAGCACTCCAATAACTACCGAGACGGTTAGGCCTAGCGAGATGTTACCGGGCGTTAAGAATAGTGGCAGGCCCTCCTGCGGAATCAGGGTAATCAGCCAGACCAGCAAGATACCGGCTGCCCCGCCCAGTAGGCACAGGAAAACCGCCTCGAACAGAAACTGGAATAGGATGAAGTAGTTCTTAGCACCCAACGACTTCTGAATACCAATAATATTGGTGCGCTCCTTCACCGACACGAACATGATGTTGGCAATACCAAACCCGCCCACGAGCATGGCAAAGGACCCTATAACGGCCCCCGCAATACCAATAACGGAGAAGAGCTTGGTAATGGCGTTGGCCAACATTTCGGGGCGGTTGAGCGCGAAGTTGTCTTCCTCCTGCGGTTTCAGCCCCCGGATGTTACGCATCACACCCTTTAACTCGTATTCCAGATCCAGTAGGCCAGGATCATCATCAGAACCTTTAATGCCGATGCTGGGCGACACGCCACCCATACCGTTGGTACTTAAGGCAAACATCTTCGTGAACATGCCAAAAGGAATCAGGCAATTGGTGTCGTTACTGGGCGTATCCAGCAGCTTTTTGCCCTCCTTTTGCAACACGCCAATGATTACAAACTTCTGGCCACGGGTCTTAAACTCTTTGCCCAGGGCAGAACCATTCGGGAACAAGTTTTCCGCAATTTCAGCCCCAATAATGGCCACGTTACGAGCCGACTCCACTTCCTGGAGTGTAAAATAGCGTCCTTCAGCAATGGGCACTTCCGACACCTTGTTGAACTCCAAACTCACACCCTGCAGGTTGCAACCTTCCATGCTGTTGCTTCCTACCTTAAATAGGTTGCCGCTGGTGTTGGCGAAAATGGCGACGCCGTTGTTGTTAGGCCCTAGGCGGCGCTGCAGTTCGCGGAACTCCCGCACGGTGGGCACGGGACGGTTGAAATATTTCCACCACGCAAAGTTGGGCTCAAACACCCAGGGCCACTTGTTCACATAAATCACCTTGTCGCCCACGAAATTCATGCTCTGCCGGATATTGGTTTCCAGCGAGTCGACGACGGTAAACACGGCAATAATGGCGAAGATGCCCACCGTTACGCCGAGCAGAGACAGAATCGTGCGCAGCAGGTTGGATTTAAGGGCTTGCCACGCGAAGCGGAAACTCTCCAGTGTTAGGCGCAATGCTTTCATGAAGCCAAGAGGGGCTAGGGTATTAGCCAGAACCGTAAACGTATCAGTATAACCAGTTAACCAGTAGCTCAGTGGAGCAAGGCCGCACCTTTTCGGGCGAAAAGTAACGATTAATCCGGCGCGAATGCCTACTTTTGCGGCTCAATTTTTTCATTAGGTTCCCCACCTATTGCCCTGTCTGGCCCATGAAACTGTCCGAGTTCAAATTTGACCTGCCTGAAAACTTACTGGCGCAGCACCCGGCCAAAAACCGCGACGAATCTCGCCTGATGGTGTTGCACCGCGACAGCGGCAAGATTGAACACCGCGTATTTAAAGATATCATCGAATACTTTGGCGAAGGAGATGTTTTCGTAGTAAACGACACGAAAGTATTTCCGGCGCGCCTCTACGGCAACAAGGAGAAAACCGGCGCTAAAATCGAAGTATTCCTGCTGCGTGAGCTGAATAAAGAAATCCACCTGTGGGACGTATTAGTTGACCCGGCCCGTAAGATTCGGGTGGGCAACAAGCTTTATTTCGGTGAAAGCGACATGGTAGCCGAAGTTATCGACAACACCACCTCGCGCGGCCGTACCATCAAGTTTTTGTTCGATGGTTCCGACGAGGAGTTCTACAAGGCGCTGCACGACCTCGGCGAGACGCCCATCCCGAAGGAATTCATTCCGCGCGAAACGGAAGCCGCCGATAAAGAGCGCTACCAGACCATCTACGCGAAGCACACTGGTGCCGTAGCGGCCCCTTCGGCTGGTCTGCACTTCACCCGCGAGGTAATGAAGCGCCTGGAAATTAAAGGTGTGGATGTAGTTCCCGTAACCCTGCACGTAGGCCTAGGCACCTTCCGCCCTGTTGATGTGGAAGACCTAACCAAGCACAAGATGGACTCGGAAAACTTCATCGTGCCGGCTGATTCGGCCGTGGTGGTTAACCGGGCGTTGGATGCTAAAAAGCGCGTGTGCGCCGTAGGTACTACGTCTATGAGGGCTATGGAGTCGTCAGTTTCGGCGCACTCCCGCCTCAAGCCCACGGAAGGCTGGACGGATAAGTTTATCTTCCCTCCCTACGACTTCAAAATCTCGAACGCCCTGCTCACCAACTTCCACACCCCGGAGAGCACGCTGATGATGATGGCCTCGGCTTTTGCAGGTCATGAACTCCTGATAGAGGCTTACCAGCTGGCTATCAAAGAGAAATACAAGTTTTTCAGCTACGGCGACGCCATGCTGATTCTGTAATAGCAGGTAGCAGTGGCCTAGCGCCCTGCTTAGCTGACGTACTACAACGCCGAATATCCAGCAGGGTATTCGGCGTTTTGTATGTAGCGCAGTGCGTACTTTACGGCACAATCTGCCACCCATGAACTCAGCCCCCACCTCTCCGCTAACTCCTTCCACCTCCCCGCGCTTTGCTATTCTGGTAGCAGGCGGTAGTGGCACCCGAATGGGGGCCGGGCGGCCCAAGCAATTCTTGGAGTTACTGGGTGAGCCCGTATTGCTGCACACGCTCCGGCGTTTTACGGAGGCGGCTCTGCGGGTGCAGGAGTGCGTAGTGGTGTTGCCCCCTGATCAGTTTGCCAGTTGGCAGGAGCTCTGTGAGCAGCACCAGGTAACTATTCCGCATACGGTGGTGGCGGGTGGGCACAGCCGGTGGGCTTCGGTCCGCAACGGGCTGGCGCACCTGCAGGGGCAGGCGGCCGGTACTGTAGCCGTGCACGATGGGGTACGCCCCCTGGTCTCAGCTGCTGTAATTGAAGCTACGTTTGCCGCGGCCGAAGCGCACGGCGCCGCCATTGCCGCCGTCGCCCCCAAAGATTCTGTGCGTAGTGTAAGTCAACAGGGCTCCTTCGCCCTCGATCGGTCTCGCCTGCGGCTGGTGCAAACGCCCCAGTGTTTTGAGCTAACGTTGCTACAGCGCGCCTATCAACTCCCCGAGCTTTCGGCCTTTACCGATGATGCCAGCGTGGTGGAAGATCTGCACCCTATTCAGCTCGTGCCCGGCGACTATCGCAACTTAAAAATTACTACGCCAGAAGACTTAGTACTGGCCGAAGCCTTGCTCCGTAGCTCAATACACTAACCTGCTCTTCTGGCTTCTTCCTAGGCCACTAGTTAATACGTACACCAGCTACGCGCCCTCTGGTTATACTGTTAAACCAAGGCATATAGCAGGTGTATGAGAGTTATACTGGCCGAAGTCGGCTATCGACCACAACGGATAAGGCGGGTTTTGCCATTACTGGTCACGGAGGCCAGATTATCGCAGGCCTGGGTGCCCGTGGGGTCGTAGTTGAGCAGTAGGTTCTGCTCTTTCGCGTTGATGAAGCGCACGGTGCCCGCTACAAAAGTGCGGCTGCAGCCCTGCTTAAACTCTTTCAGGAGGGGCTGCTCGATGGTGGCCGTGTAGGCGATACCGTTGCGGTTGGTTCCGCTGGCGTTTCCCGTAACGGAATACACATCATCGAGAATAGTGCGCGTGCCGCCTCCTGCCGTTCGGTTGTATTGGCGTTGCGAGGCCCACGTGTGAGTGCCCGCCGCAGTAGTTACGCTGGCATTTCGCACATCCAACGCCCAAGAGCCATTTCCGAGGTTAGTAAGTGTCCGGGTGCCGGTATGCAGGTTATCATTGCGGTAATACTCTACTAGCGAAACAGTAATAGTAGCTCCGGCCTGGCGGTACGGGCCCGCAAACACAGCCACTATTTTGCCGCGGCGAGCTACTCCATTTGGCCCCAAACAATTCGTGGGTCCGAAGTCGAGGGTGAGAGTATGGGTAGCCGCATTGTAAGTCCGGGTGCAGCAAGAACCAGCCAAGCGCGCCAGGTCGGTTGGCTCTAGGGCGGGACTACCGCTTTGGGTGGCGTCCGCAGGAGAGGCTGCTTCCAGCATATCTCCCAACGTAGCATTATCGTCTTCGGCAACGCTTTGATCTTCCACTGAAACCGTTGCAACGGCGCTGCTTGGGTCGGAAGTTTTTTCGCAGGAAGAAAAGGCGAGTAGGCCACCCAGCAGTATAAAGCTGGTGCGCAGGCAGAAAGTAGAATTTACCATGGGGAACGGGAGTAAAAGGTGGGAGAGTAAGTGCAAATCTGCTCTTTCGACCGCGCCGCATTATCCAACGTTTAACCACCCATGGAACTTTTTTTGAAACTGCTTTCCCAACTCCAAGCACAAGGGCGCGTATAGCTCAAGTACACCCTTCCTGCCCAATGGTAATTTATTGACTATATGCCAGTTTCCCGTCCGCTATACCTATTGCTCTTGCCCGCTTTCTTCGCTTGCTCTTCCGGTGAAAGCAACAAAGACCCTGTTGCGGAAGCCAAATTTCAGAACGAGAAACGCATTAGCGATGAGGCCATTACCAAAAAACAGTCGCGGGATGCGGAGTATGTAGTCAATTCGGCAAATCGCAACATGTTTGTGCGCGACATCAGCCAGCTGGCCCAGACCAAATCAACTTCGCCCGACGTAAAAAATCTGGCTCAAAGCCTGGTAGCGGCGCACGCTGGCAGCCAGCAGAACCTCCAGACGCTAGCGGGGCAGAAGAGCATTGTGCTGCCAACTGGCCTAGGCGGTGACCTAGCCAAGTCGCTAGGCCAGTTGGCGGGCTTGAATGGCAACTCCTTCGACCAGAAGTACACTGATTTGCTCATCGACTTGCACGAAACGGCCGTCGATGAAACTGATGACATGCGCGACGATGCCTATGATGGCGACATCCGCCAATATGCCAATCAGCAGCTGCCGGTGTTAAAGCAGCACTTAGAAGCCGCTGAACAGCTACAAGAAAAACTCAAAAAGTAATCTCTCCTACTCCATCACCTAAACCGATTCCATGAAACTGCGCATTCTTTCTGTTCTGACCCTGGCCACCGCGCTTTCCCTTAGCAGCTGCGGCGACGCCAACAAACGCACCGACGGCACCGCGGGCACTGCTGTAACCGATATGGACTCGGCCGCTGCTGAAGGCGGTGTGAAAGCCGATGCCGTTGTAATTGATAACAACGCCGGTCCGACCGTAACCGCCGACGGCGATTCAGCTGAAGCCGCAGCTAAATAGCCTAGGCCACTAGCCGCGGCTAGTGCTATTCTTGCTTGTTCTGCTCTACTCTTTCTTTTCTTTCCTTATCGCCCATGAAACGCTCCTTTCTGTCCTTGGCTTGCTCGGCGGCGCTGTTGGCTGGTACAGTAGCCTGCAATTCCCAAGACTCGGTGAAGCAGGCTGAGCAGACCAACGAGGCGAAAAACGAAGCGGCTGCTCCTGATACTGAAGTGGGCGACGTAACGAAAGCGGGCAAAGACTTCGACGCCGACTTTATGGCGAAGGCCGCTAGCGGTGGCATGCTTGAAGTGCAGCTAGGCCAGGCCGTAGCGACTAAAGGCACCACGGCGGAGGGAAAGGAATTCGCCAACATGATGGTGCAGGACCATACCAAAGCCAATGCTGAGCTAAAGGCGCTGGCTGCCAAAAAGAACATCACGCTGCCCTCTACCCTCGGCGACGATCATCAGCAAGTGCTGAAAAAAGTAACTGAGGAGAAAGGAGTAGCAATGGATAAAGAATACCTAAAGGAAATGATTGAGGATCATGAGGAGGATGTAAAGGAATTCACGGAAGCCTCCGTAAAAGCCTCTGATCCTGAAATCAAAGCCTTTGCCACCAAGCAAGTACCCGTACTCCAGCACCATCTAGAAATGGCGCAGAAAATGAGCGCTACCGTAGAGGCACGCAAGTAAGCTGGAGTTGTTTTTCTGTTCCTACCCAATCCAAACTAACATCCTACTAACTATGAAACGCACGCTGTTAAGCATGGCCGTAGCTGCCCTGATGGCTACCACTGCTTGTTCATCTAATGACTCAACCACGGCTGCCACGGATACTACGGCGCCTACGGACCCAACTTCGGCACCCGCCAATGACGGCATGGGTACTACCAATACCGACTCTGCCGGTGCCAGCACCAACACCGCCATGTCTGGCGACACCAGCGCGGCGGGCGGGTCGGCCATGGCTGACCCCAACGGTCCCACTGCTCCTCACTCCACCGACGCTGAATTCATGAAGTCGGCGGCGGCCAGCGACCAGAACGAGATTCAGCTAAGCAAGCTGGCCTTGGAAAAGGGCGTAACCGGTATGGTGAAAGACCATGCTAACCAAATGATTACCGACCACACCAAGTCGACGACTGATCTGAAGGCCATTGCCCAGAAGAAGAACGTGACGCTGCCTGCCGACATGGATGCCGAGCATAAAACCATCGCGGCTGATATGCGCAAGCTTTCGGGCAAAGATTTCGAAACTAAGTACATGCAGCAGATGAAGACCGACCACCAGAAAACCCTCAACACGCTGGTTGCTCATAAGACCATGACGAAGGACACTGAGGTGCAAGGCTTCATCGATAAAGTGCAGCCGGTAGTTGCGGCTCACCTGAAGATGTTCAGCAGCATGTAGTAAAAAGATCTTTCCTGATTACGTAAAAAACCGTCCTTGCTTCAGGGACGGTTTTTTGTTGTGCCTGTGCCTAGGCCTATATTTAACGAGCCCGGACTCACCTACACCGGCGGCCTTTCTCCCATGGATGGCAACGAAGCCCCCCTCCACAACCGCGACGAGTTTCAGCTCGAACGCCTGATTCTGTTTACCGACGCAGTTTTTGCCATTGCCATTACGCTGCTCATTATCGAAATCAAGGTACCGGAGCTGCACCATGGGGCTTCAGAAAGCGCTATACTCGCTCACCTCGCGGCCCTGACGCCAAAGTTCATTGGCTTCTTTGTGGCGTTCTTCATTATTGCCATTTACTGGTTGGCTCACCATCGGGTGTTCCGCTTCGTGACGCGTTATAATAACCGGCTCATCTGGCTCAACATCCTATTTCTGCTCAGCATCGTGCTTATGCCGTTCACGGCTGCTTTCCAGGGCGAATATCCCCTGCTGCGTACCCCGTGGGTGCTGTACTCCCTGAGCGTTCTATTCACAGGCTTTATGCAGCTATGCCTACAGGCCTACATCCGCAACCCCGCTAACGGCGTTGCACCGGCGATTTTCGCTACGCATCCCGACCTTGACTTAGTGCGGCCCTTGGTGCCGATGAGCCTGTTTGTGGTCAGCATACTGCTGTGCTTCATCAGCTCCCCCTGGGTTTGCAAGCTTTTCCTGATTGTGATGGCACCAGCCATGATGCTTTATGGCCGGCGTTACCGCCGGCTCTTACACGAGTACGAGCATCCGGTTGTGGTAGTCTAGGCCAGTTCTTAACGCGCGGGAGCAGCTACCCACTGCACCGAGTACGTCTCGCAGGGAGAGGACGATAGGTTCATGCGGAAGGTCTGCTTGCGTACGGTTTTGCCGCCGCTGAAGTCTCCTTGCAGATCAAAGTGCCAGGCACTGCCGCTAGGAGCATCCTGCACTACCCCGCTCACCCTGCCGTCGTGAATTTCAAAGATTTCCTGAGGACCGAGGGTACGCTTTGCCTGCGTTCCGGCACACTTCCAGAAACCATCAAACGTCAGACCTGAAAGGTGCTTCCCGTCGGCTGATACCACAAAGTCAATCTTATTTTCTTGTGGTCCGCTGGTTGTAGAACCGGTCCAGTGAGTGCCTTTAGGGGGCGCAGTGAGTATTGCAACAGTTAGGAGGGCGGGAAAAAGCAGGACTTTCATCGTGGGAATATTATAGAGCAAGGCCTTAACATACAAAAGTCCTGTATATCGCGCAACCTCTATAAGGATTGCTGCTTTATACAGGACTTTTGCTGGTGCGTATCCTCCGCTTTGCCGGCTAGGCCTATGCTGCTTTTTCGGCTTTGCTGGTGGTTTCCGCGGCGTACTTACTGGTGCGAAGTTCCTCGGCCAGGAAACGACCCGTGTGCCCTTTACCCGCCTTGGCTACTTGCTCGGGCGTGCCTTGGGCCACAATGGTACCACCGCCCGCGCCCCCTTCCGGCCCAATGTCGATGATATGGTCAGCTACCTTAATCAGGTCCAGGTTGTGCTCAATAATAAGTACCGTGTTGCCCTTGTCGGCGAGCTTCTGCAATACGTCGGCGAGGTGGTTGATGTCCTCGAAGTGTAGGCCCGTGGTAGGCTCATCGAGGATGTAGAAGGTCTTGCCGGTGTCTTTTTTGCTGAGTTCGGTGGCCAATTTCACGCGCTGGGCTTCACCGCCCGAAAGCGTGGTAGCTTGCTGGCCTAGCGTGAGGTAGCCCAGGCCTACTTCGTTCAAGGTCTGAATCTTGCGCAGAATACGAGGCTGAAACTCGAAGAACTCCACGGCTTTCTCCACCGTCATGTCGAGCACGTCGGTGATGGACTTGCCTTTAAAGCGCACTTCCAGGGTTTCGCGGTTGTAGCGACGGCCTTTGCAGGTTTCGCAGGGCACGTGCACGTCAGGCAGGAAGTTCATCTCAATGGTGCGCATGCCAGCCCCTTCGCAGGTTTCGCAGCGCCCGCCTTTCACGTTGAAGGAAAAGCGTCCCGGTCCGTAGCCCCGGATTTTGGCCTCAGGCAACGACGCGAAGAGCTGGCGAATTTCGGTAAACACGCCGGTGTACGTAGCTGGGTTGGAGCGCGGCGTACGGCCAATCGGCGACTGGTCTACCTCAATCACTTTGTCGATAAACTCTAGGCCCTCAATTTTCTCGTAGGCCAGAGGCTCGCGCTTGGCGTTGAAGAAATGCTGGTTCAGGATGGGGTACAGCGTGTCGTGGATCAGCGACGACTTGCCCGAGCCCGACACGCCGGTTACGGCGATGAGCTTGCCCAGCGGAAACTTGGCTGTTACGTTTTTGAGGTTGTGGCCTTTGGCACCCTTCAATACCAGCTCGTTGCCTTCGCCAGCGCGCTTCTTCTTGCGCAGCTCAATGTGCTTCTGCCCGCTCAGGTACTGTGAGGTGAGGCTGCCCGAGGAAAAAATTTCCGTGGGCGAGCCTTCGGCCACAATGTGTCCGCCATGAATACCGGCGCCAGGGCCAATATCCAGCACGTGGTCGGCGTGCATGATCATATCCTTGTCGTGCTCCACCACAATCACCGAGTTGCCCAGGTCGCGCAGGTGCTGCAAGGCCTTAATCAGGCGCTCGTTGTCGCGCTGATGCAGGCCAATGCTGGGCTCATCCATGATGTAAAGCACGCCAACCAGCTGGGTACCAATCTGGGTGGCCAAACGAATGCGCTGGCTTTCACCGCCAGAGAGCGTCCGCACGGAGCGGTGCAGGTTTAGGTAGTCGAGGCCTACTTCTAGCAGGAAGCCAATGCGCTTACGAATCTCCTTCAGCAGCTCGCGGGCAATTAGGTTCTGGCGGTCGGTGAGGCGGTCTTCCAGCCCTTCAAACCAGCCAGCTAACTCGCTCAAATCCATCACCGATAGCTCCCCAATGTGCCGGTCGGCAATCTTGAAGTGCAGCGACTCCTTCTTCAGGCGGTAGCCGTGGCACTCAGGGCACTCCTGAGCCTGTGTATACTGCTGAATCCACTCCCGGATGTTCTCCGAGTCGGACTCCATTTGGCGCTGCAGGAACGGGATGATGCCCTCGAAGGGCTCCACGTAGTTCGGCTTTTTGGGGTCGGCGTCTTCGTCCTCGGGCACACCATAGAGCAGGCGCTGCACCAAGTCTTCGGGTAGCTTCTCGATGGGCGTGCTGAGGCTGGCCTTGTTCTTTTTCAGAATGAGGCCTAGCTGCTGGAAAATCCAGATGTCGCGGTACTCACCCAGGGGGGCAATGCCGCCGCGGCTTACGCTCAGCTTCTTGTCCGGCATCACCGATTCTTCGGTGATTTCCTGCACCTCGCCTAGGCCATTACAAGTGGGGCAAGCGCCGTAGGGCGAGTTGAAGGAGAAGGTGTTTGGCGCCGGGTCATCGTAGGCGATGCCGGTGGTGGGATCCATGAGGAAGCGGGAGAAGAACTGGGTGCGCTTGGCTTCGTTCTTCTCATCGGGGGCCAGCACCAACATGGTGCCTTTGCCGTGGGTAAGGGCGTTCTGCGCCGAGCCCGACAGCCGGAAACGGTCCTCCTCCTTTACCACCAGACGGTCAATCACAATCTCGATGTCGTGGATCTTGTAGCGGTCCACCTGCATCTTGGGCGTAATATCGAGTAGCTCGCCATCTACGCGCACCTTCGTGAAGCCCAGCTTGGCAATTTGCTGGAACAGCTCGCGGTAGTGCCCCTTACGGCCTTTTACCACCGGCGCCAGCACTACCAGCTTCTTCTCATTGTAGTGCTTAAGGATGTAGTTGATGATCTGGTCGTCGCTCTGCCGAATCATCTTCTTGCCCGTGGCATAGCTGAATGCCTCGGCGGTGCGGGCGTAGAGCAGGCGCAGGAAGTCGTAAATCTCGGTGATGGTGCCGACGGTGGAGCGGGGGTTGCGGGAGGTGGTCTTCTGCTCGATGCTAATAACCGGCGACAAGCCCTCGATCTTATCCACGTCGGGGCGCTCTAGGCCACCCATGAAGCTGCGGGCGTAGGCCGAGAACGTTTCCATGTAGCGGCGCTGGCCCTCGGCATAAATCGTATCAAACGCCAACGACGACTTGCCCGAGCCTGAGATACCCGTAAATACTACCAGCCGGCCGCGCGGAATCTTAATAGAAACGTTCTTGAGGTTGTGCTCCCGGGCCCCGTATACTTCAATGAAGGGAGCCTCCATGTCGGCGGCGTGGCCTAGCTGACCCTGCACTAGTGAAGGCAGCACGCCCGGCAGCGTGGTAGCCGCCGAGGCTACTATGGTCTCGGAAATCTGCTCGGAGCGAGGGGTAGAGGCTATAGCCGCTGCCTGAGCGCCTTTCGCCGTGGTGAGGTCGGGCTGAGGAGCTGCCGGAGCCGCTTTCTTGGCTGGCTTGGCCGCCGGCGCTTTAGCCGGTTTGTCGGCCTTGGGCGCCGCTTTGGTTTTAGCAGCTGAGGAGGAAGTACTAGAAGCGGCAGTTGTTTTTTTGGCCATGCAACAGCGAAGCGGATAAGTCTGCAAAGGTACGCAAAACGCGCCCCGATGGCTATCCTCACTAGGTTAATTGCCAAGCCGGTTAGCGGTGCAGCACACCTGTATCAGCAACAAACACAGCGGAGGATAGACGGCCTATAACACACTAAGGCACCGAAATGTCCCGCGCTATCAGAAGTTCTTCGGGGGTGCTGCTAAATTCTTAGGCCTAACTACTTACCCATTGAATTATGGTGCTGTTTTTGCGTTAGATAGGTATCTCCCTTCTGTTCTCTTTCAATTATGAAACTATTGCTCAAATCTGCCTTCCTGCTGGCGCTAGGCCTGCTGGTTTACACTGAGCCAGCCCAGGCCCAGGTGCAAATTCAGGTGGGCATCAACCAGCCATACTGGGGGCCGCCGGTACCCCAGGGCGTACAGTACTACTATATTCCCGAAATCGATGGCTACTACGATCTGTACAGCCAGTCGTATCTGTTCTTCGACCCCGTGTACGGCGCGTGGGTTAGCTCGCCGGTGCTGCCGCGCGCGTACGCCTCCTACGACCCGCGTTTTTTCCACCCTGTAGTTATTCATTATGTGGGTCGGCAGCCCTGGGGCTACCTGCGCGACCACCGCGCTTACTGCAACAACTGGGGCGTGGTACCCGGCCGTTATTACGGTGCTAACTGGCCCGGCCGCGGCTACTACTCCGTGCCTCCTCGGGGCGGTTACTACACCAATGGTGGTTACTACGGCAACCGCCCTTACAATAATGGTGGCTACGCCAGTGGCAACTACCGCGACGACCGGGGTGGCTACTACAGTGGCGGCCGCAATGACAACCGCGGCGGCTACGATAACCGGGGCCCACAGGGAGGCTACGACCGTAACGATAACCGGGGCGGGGGCTACGACCGTCGCGGCAATGACCGCGGTAATGATAACCGGGGCGGTGGATTCGACCGCAACGATAACCGCGGCGGCTTCGACAACCAGGGTAGCCAACAGGCTTCTGGCGGTAATGGCGTCCGTGGCAGAGGCCGGGTAAACTAGCCGGTTCATTACTTGAATTAGCAAAAGGCTCTTCTTCGGAAGGGCCTTTTTGTTTTAGCACCGGAGGTGTGCTAGGCCTATCAGGCTCTTTGCTGCAGAAATAAGTTGCTACTTTTCGGAGGGGATTCCTGACCGATGCTTTCTATGGTTTATAGAGTTGAGTATTGCTTGCGGCGTGGCTAAGTTCTCGTTCCTGACGGGTAAGCGGCGCGTGTTCGGTGCTCTGATGCTCTTGCTGCTGCTGCCTGCCATTCAGACCTGGCTCAACATCAAGATCTTCCGGACAAGCCCACTAGCTGGCTACTCTGAACCCGCCCCGCGCCCTGCCCTCACCTGGCAGAGCCTGCGCGATAACACTTACCAGCCGGCGCTGGAGCGCTACCTCACGGAGCGCATCGGCTTTCACGACCTGCTGGTTCGTCCGCGCAACCAAGTGGCCTACAGCCTTTTTGGGCAGACCCGGGCGCATGGCGTAATGATGGGGAAAGACAGGACCCTTTTTGAGCAAGACCCTATTTTGGGTTACCTCGGCCGCGACACGGTGCCTATGGCAGAGGTTGTAGCCAATGTGCAGCGGTTTAAGACGGTGCAGGATACCCTGGCCCGGCGTGGCAAGCTGCTGGTATTTGTAATTGCGCCCAGCAAAGCCGCTATCTACCCCGAGCTGCTCCCGGCTGCTTACCAGGGCCAGCGCCCATTGCGCTCCAACTACGACCGGTACGCCGCCAGTATGCGGGAAGCCGGGGTAAACGTGCTCGATTTTGGGGGCTTGTTTCGGCAGTGGAAGGACACCTGTTCGTACCCGCTGTTTGCGCGGGGTGGTATTCACTGGAGCGGCTACGGCCTTACCCTGGCCGCCGACACCCTCTTTCCATACCTGGAGCAACGCGCCCACCTCAACCTGCCCGACTACCGGCGCACTGGCCTAGAAGTCACGACCACCCCGCGCCACCCCGATGGCGACATGACCAAGGCCCTGAATCTGCTCTGGGCTCCGGCCTCTTACCCCCTGGCCTACCCCACCGTGGAGTTTCAGCCCCTGCGCTCCGGGCAGCGGCGCCCGCGCCTGCTGGTGGTGGGAGATAGTTTCGTGTGGAATTTCATTGAGCAGTACCCCTACCTCGATTCGCTGTTTGCGCCCGACTCGCGCTTCTGGTACTACAACCAGCTAGTGGTCTGGCGTAAGCATAACGACCAACTGACCGGCGAAACCAATGTGGCCCAGCTCGACCGCAAAGCTGAATTATTGCGTTTCGATGTAGTACTGGTGATGTTTAATGAGCACAACCTGAAGGTATTTGACCAAGGCTTCAGTCAGGATGCACTACGGGCGTTCGGAGGGCAGTAAACGAAGCGACGCACCTTTCCGGCAAGCTCGTGCGTAAGCTGCTTTGCCAGTTTGGCCCCGTTCTTGTTTTCTGTCTACTGTTCTCCCATCCTTTTGCTTTTACACATATGAAACTGCTCACTAAACTCAGCCTGACTGGCCTACTAGGTGTGGCCCTGTCGATGGCTTCGGCTCCGGCCCAAGCGCAGGTAACTATCAACGTAAACCCGCCTTCCTGGGGCCCCTCCACCCCAGCCGGTACGCAGTATTACTATATTCCCGAGACGCAGAGCTACTATGACCTGCGGGCCCAGCGCTACATTGTGCAGCAAAACGGGCAGTGGACGCGCGTAGCCAACGTATCGGGTTATGATCCGCGCAGCTTCCACCCGGTGGTGCTTGATTACCGCGGCTCCCAGCCCTGGGACCAGTTCAACCGTCACCGTGAAATCTACCTGCCACCCGGCCAAGTGAAGCGCCTGCAAAGCGGCAAAGGCCTGCCCCCTGGCCAAGCCAAGAAAATATATGGTAACAACCCTGGCTACCCTGGGCCTGTAGGCCACCCCGGCAACGGTAATGGTAAAGGGCACGGCAAAGGCAAGCACTAGGCTTATTTGCAATGTTTTAACCGGAAGCCTCCCCTCTTGGCACTGCTGAGTCGGGAGGCTTTTTTGCGCCCACATTGCGGGAGCGGGAAGGCCGCCCTGTATTTTCGCCGGGCCTTCCGTTGTCGCGCCTCATGGTATTCAGTAGCTCGCTGTTTCTCTTCTACTTTCTGCCCGGCTTTCTGCTGCTGTACCTGCTGGCGCCGGCGCGCTTGAAGAACGCGGTAGCCTTGGTGGCCAGCCTGCTGTTTTACGCCTGGGGAGGGCTCAACTTTCTGGCGCTGTTTCTGGCCTCGGTGGTGCTCAACTTCTACCTCATCCGGTTGATGGAAGCCGCGGCAGGTTGGCAGAAGCGCATTTACCTGACGGTTAGCATCGTGCTCAACGTGGGCATGCTGTTTTACTTCAAGTACACCAACTTTTTTCTGGAGAACCTGAGCGGAGTGAAAACGGCTCTGGGCGGCGAGGCCCTGCACTGGCAACAGGTGGTGCTGCCCATTGGCATTTCCTTTTTCACCTTCGAGAAGCTGACCTACTCCATTGATGTGTACCGGGGCGTAAACAAGCCCCTGCGTAGTTTCTGGGACTTCCTGCTCTACATCATGCTCTTCCCGAAGATGATTGCCGGACCCATTGTACGCTTCCATGAAATAGCCGGGCAGCTCCAGGACCGCACGGCCTTCGATACCGTAGATCAGAAGCTGGCCGGCCTGTTTCGGTTTGGCTTGGGCCTCGCCAAGAAAGTACTCATTGCCAATGCCCTAGGCCAGGAGGCCGACCGGATTTTCGGCCTGGCCCCGGCCGAGGTATCGGCGCCGCTGGCATGGCTGGGCGCAGTGGCCTACACCTTCCAGATCTACTTCGACTTTTCTGGCTACTCCGATATGGCCATCGGGCTGGGTCGCCTCATGGGCTTTCAATTTCCGGAGAACTTCAACAACCCCTATATCTCGCGAAGCATCACCGAGTTCTGGCAGCGCTGGCACATCACGCTCGGCCGCTGGATGCGCGACTACCTCTACATTCCGTTGGGCGGCAACCGCGTGAAGCCCGCCCGGCTCTACCTCAACCTCTGGACGGTATTCCTGCTCTCGGGTTTCTGGCACGGCGCCGCCTGGAACTTCATTGCCTGGGGTGCCTACCACGGCCTGTTCCTGGTTCTGGACCGCCTGTTTCTGCTGCGCCTTTCGCGCCGGCTGGGCGCGCTGAGCATCGTGCCTACCTTCTTGGTGACTGTGGTAGGCTGGGTGCTATTCCGGGCCGAAAGCTTGAGTGCCGCCCTGGCCTACGTGGGTCGCATGTTCTCCCCAGAGTGGCCTAGGCCCCTCCCCGACCTATCGGCGGAATTCTGGACTACGCTAGGCTTGGCCGGGGCCTGCGCTTTCCTGGCCGCCCTGCCGCGGGTAGAGCATTGGGAGCTGGACTGGCTGGCTGCCGAGCCCCTACCCCTGCGGCGGGCGGTAGGCCTCGGCTTGCTCACGGCGGTGCTGTTGGTGCTGAGTGCCAGCTATGTAGTCAGCAGCACGTTCAACCCGTTCATCTACTTCCGCTTCTAGGCCAGGGGCGTGGCTTGTTCCAGCAGTTTGTTCCAGTTGATTTTCTTTCGGGCCGCGGTGGGCGTGGGCATACGGTCTTGTTGAAATAAGGCCTCAATGCAAATCATGTCATCGTCGCGGTTCATGGCGGCAGCGGCTACTATGCGATTGTTGAGGGCGTAGAGGGCCAGAAAGTCGAGGCGGCGCACGTCGCCGTGGAAGATAATTTCATCCCAGCTGCTGGCGTGGCCGGCGTAGCGCAGGCTTTTGCCGTACTGCTGGGTCCAGAAAAACGGTACGGCGGTGAAGGCTTCCGGCCGGCCCAGCATGTTGCGCGCGGCGCAGGCACCTTGCTGCTGCGCCATGCGCCAGTGCTCAATGCGGTGCTGGCCTAGGCCACTCGGTAGCGGAAACAGGGCTACGTCGCCCGCGGCGTAGATGTGCTCGGCGGCGCACAAGTGAGCATCTACACGTAGGCCACCATCTTTCTCCAAGTCCAGCACCTCCGCCAAAAAATCGGTGGCGGGCCGCACGCCCACGCCCAGTACCACCACATCGGCGGGCAGGCGCTGCCCCGACTCCAGCCGCACGGCTACCACCCGGCCGTTTTCACCTTCCAGTGCCGCTACGGCGGCCTCGGGCTTGAAACGCACCCCCTGGCGGCGGTGCAAATTGCGAAAGGCCCGCCCAATCTTCGGCCCCAGAATTCGCTCAAAGGGTTCTGCCTCCTGGGCTACCACGGTCACATGCCGCTGCCCATCAGCCAAGCTAGACGCCGCTTCCATCCCGATAAAGCTAGCCCCGATAATAACCACACGTTGCGCGCTAGCTGCGGCCTGCCGCAGAGCGGTAGCGTCTTCAGCCGTTCGGAGTGGCAGCACACCCGCCAGTTCGTGCCCTGGCAGTTTAGGCAAGAGGTTAGGTTGGCTGCCGGGCGCTAGCAGCAGTGCATCGTAATGCAGCGTAGTACTGTCGCTGAGCTGCACTTCTCGCTTATGCTGGTTGAGCCTAGTTACGCGGGCTGGCACTAGCTCAATCTGATGCTCGGCGTAGAACTCCAGCTTGCGCAATGGCAGCCCTTTTTTGTCAGCTTTGCCCGCCAGGTAGCTCTTGCTCAGCTTGGTACGATCGTAGGGCGGCTCCTGCTGGCCCGTAACCAACACGATGCGGCCCCCGAAGCCTTCGGTGCGCAGGGTTTGCGCCGCAAACTGGCCGGCCGCCCCGCCACCTACCAGCACAAACGTCCGCGCATCAGGAGCCGCGGCGTGCGGTGGGGGCGCCTCGCCGCCTACCAGGGCCGTCGGAGTTTTCTCGGGGCTATCCGCTGCGGCAACTGGCTTGCTCGGCACCTGCACCCACACCCGGCCTTCGGCCACCCGCACGGGGTAGCTGGGCAGATTGTCTAGGGCCGGTGGCTGGCACAAGTGCCCATCCGTCACCCGGAAACAGGTATGATGCCAGGGGCAAATCAGCTGGTCATTCACAATACGCCCCTTCTCCAGCGGCGCCCCGTAGTGTGGACAGCGGGCTGCCAGCGCCAGGTACTGCCCTTCGCGGCGAATCAAGAGCACTTCAGTGCCTTGGGCCGTGAAGGCGCGCATGTCACCATCCTGCAGAGCATCAGCGGGGGCGAGGTCAAGTTCGGGCATTGGTGGGTACGGTTGAGGTTGGGGTGCTTTGCCAACGCAGAGAAGTAAAACCAGGTTGTGCCCTCTTTGCGTAATTCTATTTCCTGACTTCTATCCAGTTAGCCCCCGCTTCCTATTCCGTCAGCCTGTTATGTCCCGCTCCCACCCGCTTCCGTATTCTGGCTTATCGGTCGAGCTGCAGCAGCTATTGCCCGCCGACCATTGCTGCGTGCTGGTGTACCGCACCCCCGGTACCTCCGCCGAATTTAGCGTGCGCACCAATGTGCTAGGCCTATTGCGGCGCGGCACAGTCGATTTTCTGTGTCTGGATGAAGGCCGGGAGCTGCCCCTCGATTGGCTGGTGGCCGTAGATGGGCACCGCTTAGCCGCCTAGGCCACCTCAACTGACGATTCTGCGTAAATAGGTTTATCCACCCACTTAAGCCTGCTATGTCTACGCCCGCCTACACGCCCATCAGCTGCTCTTTCTACGACGAGCTCGAAGCCCGCGCCACCACCGGCCAGCCCTGCACCCTCACCTACCGCACCGAGCCCGATACCCCGCCCAGCACCTACCACGGCACCATCCAAGACCTGTTCATCAAGGACAAAGTAGAATACCTCCGCCTCGCCGACGGCTTCGAGCTGCGCCTAGATGCGCTAGTAGCTGTGGACGATAAGGAAATGCGTAATTACTGCTAGGCCAGTTTCTTTAACCATATTATAAAGCACGTCATCCTGAGCGAAGCGAAGGATCTTATAGTGTTTAACGACTCGTACAAACATTATAAGATCCTTCGCTTCGCTCAGGATGACGTGTAGGTTTATCAACAAACAACGGCCGCCTCATAAGAAGCGGCCGTTGCTGTAAAGTGCACCAACTGAATCCGTGCAATCCGAAAAATCCGTCTAAATCGGTGATTTAGAATTCAGCGCTCTTGGGGAAGCGGGGGAAGGGGATTACGTCGCGGATGTTGGCCATGCCGGTCACGAACAGGATGAGGCGCTCGAAGCCCAGACCGAAGCCGGCGTGGGGCGCGGTGCCGTACTTGCGCAGCTCCAAGTACCACCACAGGTCGTGCTCGGGCACATTCATTTCGGCCATGCGCTGGGTGAGCTTTTCCAGGCTTTCCTCGCGCTCCGAGCCGCCGATGATTTCGCCGATGCCGGGGAAGAGCACGTCCATGGCGCGCACAGTTTTGCCGTCGTCGTTGAGCTTCATGTAGAAGGCCTTGATATCCTTGGGGTAGTTGGTCAGGATAACTGGCTTCTTGAAGTGCTTCTCCACGAGGTAGCGCTCATGCTCGCTCTGCAGATCGGTGCCCCAATCCACGGGGAATTCAAACTTCTGCTTCGCCGACTTCAGGATTTCGACTGCCTCAGTGTAGTTCAGGCGCTGGAACTCGTTGTCCACCACAAACTGCAGACGTGTGAGTAGCTCCTTGTCGTACTGCTCGTTGAGGAACTTGAGGTCGTCCTGGCAGTTGTCGAGGGCGTAGCGCACCAGGTAGCGGAGGAAATCCTCGGCCAGGTCCATGTTGTCCTGCAGGTCGTTGAAGGCCACTTCGGGTTCAATCATCCAGAACTCGGCCAGGTGGCGGGCAGTGTTGGAGTTTTCAGCCCGGAACGTGGGGCCGAAGGTGTACACTTTACCCAGCGCCATGGCCGCCACTTCGCCTTCCAGCTGCCCCGATACGGTCAGGTTGGTTTGCTTGCCGAAGAAGTCCTGCTTGTAGTCTACGCCAGCTTTATCCTCCGTGAGGGGCGGGTTCTGATCGGGCAGCGTAGTTACGCGGAACATTTGGCCGGCACCTTCGGCATCGGACCCCGTGATGATGGGCGTGTGCACGTAGTAGAAGCCCCGGTCGTTGAAGAACTGGTGCACGGCAAAGGCCATGGCGTGCCGAATGCGCAGCACCGCCCCAAACGTGTTGGTGCGAGGACGCAGGTGGGCAATTTCGCGCAGGAATTCCAGCGAGTGGCCTTTCTTCTGCAGAGGGTAGGTTTCGGTATCGGCCTTGCCATACACCGTTATTTCCGTAGCCTGAATCTCCACCGACTGCCCTTTGCCCTGCGAAGCCACCAGCTGGCCGCGCACTTGCACGGCGGCGCCGTTTTCTACGCCCTCAGCCTTCAGCTTCTCCTCCGGAAACTGCTCGGCATTGGCTACCACCTGAATGGAATTAAAGCCGGAGCCGTCGTTCACGGCAATAAACTGCACGTATTTGTTGCCGCGGCGGGTGCGCACCCAGCCGCGTACCAGCACTTCGCGGTCCAGCTCAGTGCTGCTCAGCAACTCCTGCACGCTGGATCTTCTAAGGTCGGACATCGGGACTCTGTGTTCTCAGGGTTAAAACTTTGGTAAGAGCAAAGGTAAACGATTTGCAGGCCGAAAATTGCCCTTTCTTGCGCGTCTTCTGCTTCGGGCGTGCCAGCAGGGTGGCCTAGGCCACTTCCGGTCGCCTTCAGCTACTGGCCTATGTCGTTGCGGCCAACCTCAACACTAGGCTAAGCGTAGTCAAAACGGGAAGCCTTGTCCCAACATTTTCGGCCTAACTCAAGTACAGAAAGGGCTATATTTGGCCACACCACCCCGTTTCCCAACCGGCGGGGCGTACGCGTTTTTAGAGTATGCAACGACTGGACATGAAGCAGCTTCTCTCGCAGAAGCTGTCGCCCCAACAGATACAATTTATTAAGCTGCTGCAGATTCCGACGGCAGAGCTGGAAGCCCGCATCAAGGAAGAACTGGAAGTAAACCCAGCCCTTGAGGAAGGCGACGACAACGAGGAGTACGAGGAAGAGGAGCGCTCCGACGACAGCGACGACGAGGACTACGACGACCCCGACTCGGAATTTGATAACGACGACAACACGCTCGACGAGGACTTCCGCGACGAGCAGGGCGAAGAGCAGCCTGAAATAGAACTCCCCGCCAAAGACGAGGAGCCCGCCGACCTGAAAGACTCATCGTCGGAGGAAGACCTCGACCTGAGCGACTACCTCAACGACGACGAAATAGCCGGCTACAAAATGCAAGGTGACGGCCCCGGCGAGGACGAGGACGACCGGGAAATGCCCCTGGCCGATACCAGCGGCTCGCTGATCGACAACCTGATCGACCAGCTGGGCTTTGCCAACCTCGATGAAAAGCAGGAAGCCATCGGCCGCCAGCTTATCGGCTCCATCGACGGCGACGGTTACATCCGCCGCGACCTGTCGGCCATTGCTAACGACCTAGCTTTCTCGCAGAACATTGAGGCCACGGTGCCCGAAATTGAGGCTGTGCTGCACGTAGTCCAGTCGTTTGACCCGGCTGGCATTGGCGCCCGCGACCTGCAGGAGTGCTTATTGCTGCAACTAGAGCGCCGCCCTCAGGATGATATTACCGAACACGCCGAGCGCATCCTGAACGAGACGTTTGATGAGTTTACCAAGAAGCACTACCAGCGCATTCAACAGCGTCTGGACTTGGAGGACGAAGAAATCAAGGAGGCCATTGCCTTGATTCTGAAGCTCAACCCCAAGCCGGGCGGCACTGGCCCGGTAGGTATGGGCAAGGTACAGTACATCATTCCCGACTTCATTCTGACCCACGATAACGGGCAGTTCAACCTGACCTTGAACTCGCGCAACGCCCCCGATTTGCGCGTGTCGCCGGCCTATACTGAGATGTTTCAGGCCTACGACAAGGCTTCGAAGAAGGACAAGAAGATGAAGGAGGCCGTGACCTTCGTGAAGCAGAAGCTCGACTCGGCCCGCTGGTTCATTGACGCCATCCGGCAGCGCCAAAACACCCTACTGCGCACCATGGACGCCATCGTGCGCTACCAGCGTGACTTCTTCCAGGACGGCGACGAGAGCAAGCTGCGCCCCATGATTCTGAAGGACATTGCTACCGAAATCGGGATGGATATTTCGACGGTGAGCCGGGTGGCTAACTCGAAATCGGTGCAGACGGAGTTCGGTATTTATCCGCTGAAGTACTTCTTCTCCGAGGGCATTGCCACCGACTCGGGCGAGGATGCCAGCAGCCGCGAGGTGAAGCACATCCTGAAGGAAATCATCGAGGGCGAGAAGAAAGACCGCCCCCTCTCCGACGACAAGCTGGAGAAGATGCTCAACGCCCGCGGTTACAACATTGCCCGCCGCACCGTGGCCAAGTACCGTGAGCAGCTAAACATTCCGGTAGCCCGCCTGCGCAAAGAGCTCTAGGCCAGTCTCTCTAGCTGCTAACCAAACAATCCATAACCTCCTGCCGTGCGTATTTGCGGCAGGAGGTTTTGTTTTTAGCCCACTTGATTGCATACCCAGTGGCCTAGGCCACTTACCGCAAGTACGGAGGTGCTAGGCTGCATTTGCTCTATCTTCGCCTTTCGCATTTTTTCAGTTACCGGGTGTCGCGTGGGCTAGCCATGGCGCTGTCGGTGGTATTTCATCCGCTGCTGGTGCCGTCTTATTTGTACTACATTGTGTGCTACCAGCTACCCGGCTTGGTGCTGCGTCCCCTGTTGCCCGAGCGCTGGTTTGTGCTGGCCACGGTGCTGCTGTTCACGTTTGTGCTGCCTACAATCAGCTCAGTGGTGCTCCTGCGCTTCGGACTACTCGACTCCCTGGAAATGAGTGTGCGGCGGCAGCGGGCCTGGCCCTTGCTGCTGGCTACCAGCAGCTTTACCATTGCGGCAGTGCTGCTCAACCGACCACAGTTCTTCGACCCATTGCTAGGGCAACTAATGGTAGGCATGGCGCTGGCCGTGGGCCTCACTTTTCTCATTACCCTGCGCTGGAAAATATCGGCGCACGGCGTAGGCGTGGGTGGGGCGCTAGGCCTGTCAGTACTGTTGCACTTGAGTAGCCCAGACAGGCCTAGCGCCTTGTGGTGGCTGGTGGGTGCTGTGCTGGTAGCCGGTGCCGTGCTCAGCGCCCGGTTGGCGCTCAATGCTCATACCGTTGCGCAAGTATGGGCAGGCCTAGGCCTCGGGCTGGGGCTTGTGCTAGGCTTGGGGGCCGGCTTGGCCGCTGGTTAAGCCCCGCTAATTTGTATCTTTCTGCTTGCAATGGTGCTATTCGTTGGTCGCACTACGCTAAGTAGTGCGCTACTGCTACTGAGGCATTTATTGGCAAAAAGAAGCTAGCAGACTCGGCGGTAGAATTCTTGTTTCTATGCAACACCCACACAGCAATCAGGATAGTCTCTCACTTACGGAGCAGCTAGAGCAGGAACGACAGGCCCGCCAAGCTGCCGAGCAGCAGGCTTACGACTTAAAGCGGCAGCTTGCCGTATCGCAGCGCGTGGCCCAGCGTATGACCAGTGGTATTGCCCGGTTCACGCAAAACCTGCGGATTGCGGTGCTAGCAGTGCGCCGGAACGGTTCCGTGGCCTTGGTAAATCAGGAGCTGTGCGACGTATTTGAGATTGAGCAGGATGCCGTTGAGTTTCAGGACCAGCCTGTTCAGCCGCTGCTAGCCGAGATGGAAACGCGGTGCGCTGAGCCCGCCGAAGCGGCCGCTCGCCTGGCTTCTTTGCGGGCTGATGGGCAGCGGGTATTAGGGGAAGCCCTGCGGCTGGCCGATGGTAGCGTGCTGGAGTTTGATTACATCCCCCTGAGTGGGCAGGAGGAGTTGCTGCCCAATGGCTACCTGCTCTCCTTCCGAGATGTTACCCAGGCCCGCCGCACGGAGGAGTATATGAACTCGCTCTCCCGAATTCCGGGTCAGAACCCCAACCCAGTGCTGCGTATTCACGCCGAAGGGCACCTGCTATACGCCAACCCCGCTGCCGACGAGATGCGGCGCGAGTACAACACCCCCTGGCAGGACCCAGACTTTTCACCAACCCTGCGGCGGGCCGTGGCTAGAGCCCTCACCGACAGCACGTACACGCAGGCAGAGGTTCACTTTGCCGGCAAATGCCAACAGGTAGCCATTGCGCCCTTCGTAGAAGACCAGTACGTAAACCTGTACTTCGCCGACATCTCGAGCCTGAAGGAGGCAGAGCAGAAGCTGGCAGAACAGCGTGAGTTTTACGAGACTATACTCAATAAACTGCCTGCCGATGTAGCCGTCTTCGACGCTGAGCACCGGTACCGCTTCGTAAATCCCGCTGCTATCCAAGATCCAGCCCTGCGCCAGTGGATCATCGGGCACGACGACTTTGAGTACGCAGCTCATACTCACCGCCCCCCTACTACTGCACAAAAGCGCCGGGCGCTTTTTCAAAAAGCCGTGCAGCAGCAAGGGGTACTGGCCTGGGAAGAAACTGTGCAAGGCGAAAATGGCCCGCGCTTGGCCTTACGGCACATGCAGCCCGTATTTGGGCCCGATAATGAGTTGCGGCTGGTTATTGGGTACGGTATTGATATTACGGAACGCCATAAGGCTGAAGAAGAGCTCCGCCGCAGTGAGGCCCGCCTGCAAGAACAGCAGGAGTTTGTGCGGCAGGTAGTAGACACGACTCCCAGCATTATCTGGGTAGCCAGTGAAGATGGCACCATCCAGTTTGATAACCAGGCGTTCCGGGAGCTAAGAGCCGCCGGCAACCACCGTTCCGTAGATCGTAGCGACCCTTCTAGTCCGGTAGCAGCCGAAGCTCGGCGGCATTATGGCATCATTGAACAAGTGATCCGCACCCGGGAAGAAATGTCGTACGAAAGCTCCTTTACTCAGATTGATGGCAACGTGAGGTGGTTCCAGACGGTAGTACGCCCCCTGCACCGCGCCGATGGTAGTTTGAACGTGCTGGGCGTAAGCACCGACATCACCGAGATGAAGGCCGCTCGTAGCACTTTAGAGCGCAGCACCAAGCAGTACCGCGACCTGATGCATTACTCGCAGGCGCTTATTTGTACCCATAATCTGAACGGCGAGCTGCTTTACGTGAACCCTGCCGCCGCTCAGCTAGTAGGCGTCACTCCCGAGCGACTAGTGGGCCGCACCTTGCACCACGTGCTGGCCCCAGAGCTCCACCGGCAGCTAAATGAGTACTTGCAACTGGTAGCGCAGCAGCAAGAAGCTACCGGCCTTCTAACGCTCAGGGGCCCCGATGGCCGCCCCCACCACCTCATCTACGATAACTACCGGGTAGATGAGGAGGGAGAAACTCCCTACGTAATTGCCTACGGCCAGGAAATAACGGAACGACTTCTGGCCGAGCAGGAATTGCGCCGGGCCAAGGAAGCCGCCGAAAATACGGCCCAAGCCAAGGAGAACTTCTTGGCCAACATGAGTCACGAAATCAGAACGCCTATTAATGGTATTCTGGGCATGGCGGGCTTGCTGGCTAAAACGCAACTTGACGCCGTGCAGCAAGAGCACCTGCGGATTTTGCGTAACTCAGGCCGCCACTTGCTCACGGTTATCAACGATGTGCTCGATGTAGCCAAGATTGAGTCGGGTAAGCTGGAGTTGGAGCAGGTGCCTTTTGATATTCAGAAATCAATTTGGGAAGCCACCCAAAGCCTGGCTTTCCGGGCCGAAGAGAAGGGAATCGACTTCGTATTTGCCCTGCCTCAGCTCCATGATCCTGTAGTTATCGGCGACCCGGGCCGAATCAACCAGATTGTACTCAACCTACTGTCTAACGCCATCAAATTTACCACCCACGGGCAGGTGGAGCTAGCCGCCGAGGTGCTGGAAGACACCGCCACGGCCCTGACCCTGGAATTCCGGGTAAAGGACAGTGGAATTGGCATTGCCCCGGAGAAGCTGGAGACCATCTTCGAGAGCTTCTCCCAGGCCTACGCCGATATTTCGCGGCGGTTTGGCGGTACTGGCCTAGGGCTTACCATTAGCCGGCGGCTGATAGAGCAATTGGGAGGCCGCTTGTGGGTTACCAGCCAGCTAGGCCAGGGCAGCACGTTCTTCTTCTCGCTCACGCTGCCCAAAGCCGGACAGGCCCTGCCCGCACCCGCGCCCTTGGCGCCGCTCAATTACGATAACCTCCGTGGTACGCGCATTTTGTTGGTAGAAGATCACCCCGTAAACCAACAGCTGGTGCAACTTATTCTGGAAAGCTGGAACGTGGAAACCCACATTGCCTCCGACGGAATAGAAGCGCTAGAGCAACTGGAAGCGCGCTTGTATGATGTAGTGCTTATGGACATTCAGATGCCGGGAATGAGTGGCCTAGACGTGACCCACCGGCTGCGCCAGCACCCCGACCCGTTACGGGCCAACTCCCCCGTAATTGCCCTGACGGCCAACGTGATGCGCAGCGACGATGAAATCTACCGCAAGGCGGGCCTCGATTACTTGTCGAAGCCATTTGAGGAAGACGACCTGTTCCGGAAGATCGAAGCCAACCTGCGTCCTGAGCGCGTAGCTGTTCTCGAAGCTCAGCCGCTTCCGGCCGCTGCACCCGTGACACCCTTGCCGGCACAGCCTACTCATGCCCCAGTAGAATCAGCGCCCGAATCTGCGCTTTTTGATCTGCACCGCCTGCGCGAAACTGCTCACGGCAGCACCATTTTCATGGATAAGATCTTAGCTTCCTTCCGGACGCACACCCCACCGGCGCTTGAGCGAATGCAGGAAGCTGCCGCCGCTAACGACTGGCCTACGGTGGGCGAAATTGTGCATAAGCTGCGGCCATCCATTCAGCTGCTCAATATTCACGCGGCTCAAGCTGATGTAGCCCTCTTGGAGCCTCTTTCCCGCCCCGCCCCTGAAGGTAGCCCCTCTCCCGACCCCAGCCAGCTGCAAGCTGCCTCGAGCCGCCTGCGGACTATGCTAGAAGAAGTAGTGCAGGCGCTGCCTGTAACGGTAACGTAAGGAGCATTTACCCATAAAAAAAGGGTCCCGCATCAGTAGATGCGGGACCCTTTTTTTATGGGTAAATGCTGAGAGGCCTAGATGCGGTTAAGCTTACGAAAGAAGGCCTCCTGATATGATTTGCCGATGGGTACGTGGTGGCCGCCAGGCACCACTGCGGCGCCATCTTCAATGGCTTCAATTCGGCGCATATTCAGAATGTAGGAGCGGTGCACCCGCACAAAGTGGTCGAAGGGCAGACGAGCATCCAGCGCCTTCATCGTGGTGTACACAATGTACTTCTGCTTCTCCGTTACAATAACCACATAGTCTGACAAGGCTTCGATGTATATCACATCATCAAAATTGATACGCACCATCTTGTTGTTCACCTTCACGAACAGGTCGTTGTCCGGTGGGGCAACGGGAGCCGCAGGGGCAGCGGCTACGGCTACTGGGGCCGTATGCTGTTGCAGTGCCCGCTGTACTGCCCGACTGAAACGGGCATAGTCGAAGGGTTTTACCAAGTAATCCGTGACCCGCAGGTCAAACGCATCCACGGCAAAATCTTCATGGGCCGTAGTAAGAATAACAATGGGGGGGTCGGGCAATACGCGCAGCATGTCTAGGCCACTAAGCTGTGGCATCTGCACATCCAGAAACAACACATCTACGCGGTTGCCAGCCCGAAAATAGCTGAGCCCTTGCAACGCATCATCTAGTGATACAACTAGTTGCAGAGAATCGGTCAGAGAAATATAATGTTCCAGCGTCAGCCGATTGATTTCTTCATCATCAATGATGGCACAAGTCAAGACGGGAGCAGCCATAGAATGTAAATTCAAGAGCTAGAAAAACAGTACGCACCGCCTGATATTAGGCAAGTGAAATAGGACATTCACACGGCAAAAAACGACGTTCAGCCGGAAATTTCAACCTCTTAACAACCCCTAAACTAGGGTAGAAAATGGAAAGCGCCAAGCTTCCCCATTTGGGATAAGTGAAATGCCAATATATACCTACTGCCCTTTTGCAAAATCTTGTATAAAAACATGCTTAGCAGCTCGATAACCCACAATTTGATGTAGTAACACCGTTCTGCCGGTTTGATACTTTTTCAATTTAGTAGACTAATTCCTGGGCTTTATACAGTTCCTGAATGTTCTGAACCTATTAGGTACCCGCAATCAACAAGCAAAAGCGTTTTGCCTTGTATGTAGGCCAAGACCGATGAACCACTATTGTATCTATTACCTTTCTACTACCTGGCCTACTGGCGCCGGGCTAATTCCTGTGCAATCAGGGCTTGGACTGCCGGTTGATCGAAGTCGGCCTCTGACTTGATGTGGGGCATAATGCGCTGCATAATCCGTTCTTGCTCTTGCCCACTGGCCCAGGCTTCTGCATAGGGCTGATGCGAAAAGGTTACTTGGGAGTACAACGGCAACCACTGCTGCGGATACTGCGCCGAAATCTTGCTTTCTATCTTTTTCTGCAGCAAAAAGCGGGGGTCTGCCACTCGGTCACGCATCTCCTCAAAGTTATACACAGCCAGGTCGGCCATGGCATCGGCGTTAGGCTTGCGCTGCTGCTGAAATTGCTGGAAAATCGTGAGCCAATCGTGGCCGTATTGGGCCATAAGTCCCTGCAAAATGGTGCAGTCTTCAAACCCGGCGTTCATACCTTGTCCGTAAAAAGGCACAATAGCGTGCGAAGCATCCCCGAGTAGTAGCACCTCGTCAGCCACCGACCATGGATAGCACCGAACGGTCACCAATGAACTGGTAGGGTTTTCAAAGAACTCCTGCTCTAGCTCCGGCATGAGGGGCACCGCATCCGGGAATACTTCTTCAAAGAAGCAGCGTACTTGCGCTGGCGTCTGGAGCGTTTCAAAGGAAACATCTCCTTCGTAGGGGAAAAATAACGTGCAATTAAACGAGCCATCTAGGTTAGGCAGCGCAATCATCATGTACTGCCCCCTAGGCCAGATGTGCAGCGCGTTTTTCTCAATTACCCAACTATTGTCAGGACCGGCCGCAATGGTTAGTTCTTTGTACCCGTAGTTGAGATACTGCTGGGAGTAGTTGAAGCGGTCGGTTTTCTGCATGGCAGCGCGCACAGCCGAGTAGGCGCCATCCGTTCCGAACAAGTGGCGGTAGGGCCATACGCGTGTGCTGGCCGCGGCAGTATCAAACATTTCGAGGGTACGGTTCCGCAGGTCTACGCGGCGGCACTGCTGATTGAAATGCACCTGCACCCGCGGCTCCTCATCTACTAGATCCAACAAGCGCTGGTTGAGGCCAGCCCGCGAAACTGAATAAATGGCCTGTCCTTCTTTACCATAGGGCTGCATGGTTAGCTGACGGCGCTGGTCGTGCATTACGCGGCGGTAAAGCGGAATGGCCACTTCGCGCACTGCCTCTTCTACTCCAATTCCTTGTAAAGCCCGCCACCCCCGGTCAGATAGGGCCAGGTTGATGGATCTGCCTTCTTGGTTTTCGCCTTTTCGTGGGTCGGCCCGCCGCTCAAATACTTCCACAGAATGTCCCTGCCGGGCCAAGTACAGGGCCAGTAACGAGCCGACTAAACCGCCGCCAACTACAGTGAGAGGTTCATTTTCTGGGCCAGATGAGGGTAAGACAGGTGCGGACATACAAGAGGTCGAATAAGAAAGGCAAAGATCGCCTTAACGAAAGTAGAAGATTATAGCGGCTTCGATTAAACGAGAAAAGTTCCGAGTCTGTCTGGTTCTACCTGTGTTTAGTCGTAAAATCTGACCTAGCTAGCAGGCGTTCCTTTCCTTTGGATTTTTCGGAGTAATACTGAAATAACGTCAATTCTATATGCTAGCGGATATGTACCAATTGGCAAAAGTATATCGAGGCCCTGTACGGCGTTCACACCGGAGTCTTTCAGTAACTAACACGCACGACACAACCCCGGAACTATTCAATTCGACGCCCCCTAACTATACTACTACTAAAACTCCTATTGTCACTACTTCAAAACCTATAAGTATAACTGCGGCCAAAACTCGTTTTTGGCTGGGTGAGTATTGCTTAGGAGAAGGTGACTGCCCGACTTTGTACGGTGACCCCGGAATTAGATATTAAGCGTTCCATTGTGAACGATGTCTACTAATCACTTTTCTCTGGTATCCAACTTAACTAAACTTATTATTGGCATAATGCAATAAAATATCAGTAGAAATATGATGGAGATATATGATACTGCATATAATATCTACTGTGTTGTCATTACATTTGTGACCTTTTCTTCTAAACACACCCCGTTGTAATTTTTTGTAATTTTTCCAGTATGAGAAAACTCTACCGTTTTCACTCTCTTTTTTTATTGCTCTTGTTCCTGAGCGTTTTGCCTGCTTGGGCTCAGGAAGCAGCTCTTATCAGCGGCACCATTCAGAATACTGCAGGCGAGCCGGTACCGGGCGCTACTATCTTTATCCGGGGCACATTTATTGGCACCAGCACCGATCGGGAGGGTAAGTTTACCCTGCGTGCTGATTTTGGCGAGGCCCCTGTTGTGCTTTCAGTCTCTTTTGTAGGCTACGAAAGCCGGGAAGTAACCTTGTCCAAGCCCGATAACGCAGTACTAGTTCAGCTCAAGATTAATTCTACGCTGACAAACGAGGTAATTGCCTCTGCGTCTCGCGTAGAAGAAGGCATTTTACAAGCCCCCGTTACGGTAGAGAAAGTAACCTCCCAGCAGGTACTGCGCATGCCTCCCCCCGATGTTCAGGTCGGACTCAATCACTTCAAGGGCATCGATGTGAACAGCACCAGCATGCTGATGAACTCCTTGAGCACCCGCGGTTTTAACTCCGCAAAATCTGAGCGCCTGATTCAGCTAACCGACTACTTCGACACCCAGTCGCCTTCGCTTAACATTAACGCTGGCAACATTACTGGCCTACCAGAGCTCGATATTGAGAGCATTGAAATTATTCACGGGCCAGCCTCCGCTCTATACGGAGCTAATGCCTTTAACGGGGTACTACTCTTAAACTCCAAGGACCCTTTCGTGAGCGAGGGCTTGAGCGCCCGAGTGCGCGGTGGTGAGCGGAGTTTTGGAGAAGGCCAACTGCGCTACGCCAAAAAGCTAACGGATAAGCTCGCCATAAAAATCACAGGCGCTTACCTGACAGCCAACGACTGGTTGGCTACGAACTACGCCGCCACCAGCACAGCCGTGGAGCGCGATAATAACCCCGAAGGTTCTGCCCTGGGCTTCGATGCCGTGAACCGCTACGGCGACGTAAAAAATACTTATAGCCCCGCCCAAAACCGGGCCGCTACTACCACTACCCCAGCCTACACTGTAAATCCGGAACTTTACGGTAAGAGTGTATTTATGCCAGGCTTTACCGAAACCACGCTGGTGGGCGACGACCATAAGGCAAAGGCCTGGAAGGTGCAGCCCTCCTTATCTTACCTAGTTACCAGCAGCGTGAAGATGACCGTAGGGGCCAACATTAACCGGGGCACGGCTAGCTACCAGAGTTCCAGCCGCTACCGGCTGCGCGACTTGGGCACCAACCAGTACCACGGCGAGATAAAAGGCGAGCGGTGGTTTTTACGCGGACAGTCCATTCAAGACTTTGGCAACCGTAGCTACGACTTAGGCTTTTTAGGGGCCTTTATTCAGACCTCACCAGTGGCTGATGGTGCCGCTACGCGCTACGTAGACCAGTATTTTGGTACTTACAACGGCGCTTACACTGCAGCGCGCAATGCGGGGGCTAGTGCAGAGCAAGCGCAGGGCGCGGCTAAAGCCAAAGCCGACCAACTACAGCTAGACCCCAACAGCGCGCGGTTTCAACAGTTGCGCAGCCAGATCATTCAGGATGCAACCCCGGGCCGCGGAGCCCGCCTCAACCCCAGTTCTTTGCTGAACGAGGGCAATGCGCAATACAACTTCAAGCTAGGCACTACCGCCGACCTGATTGTGGGGGCCGCTTACCGTAAGTTCCGCTTGGGCTCTAATGGCAATATCTACTCCGACGACCACAAGCGTATTCAGAACCACGAAACAGGTGGCTATGCTCAGTTCACCAAGAAATTTCTGGATGAACGCCTTAAGCTGGCCCTGGCTGGCCGAATTGATGCCTTCAAGAATTTTGACGCTGCCTTCTCTCCACGGGCTTCGGTAGTGTATTCAGCCGGCGACAACAAGCAGCACAACCTGCGCGCCAGCTTCGGGCGGGCTTTCCGTTCGCCTACCCAACTCGACCAGTACATCCGTCTTGATGTGGGCCGTGCCTTGCTGCTCGGCAACGTTGATAATGGTTTCCAGGGTTACCGTCTGCTCAATGCTCAGGGCCAGCGCTTCGGCACTGTGGGCGCCGACCTTGCTTCATTTGAGGCCAACATTGCCCCGCTGCAATTGGAACGCCTGAGCACGTTTGAGGTAGGCTATAAAGCGGCCCTTAGCGACAAGCTTGCCCTGGACGTGAACTACTACCAGAGCTACTACAACGACTTTATTGGTGCTACCACCTTTATCGGCAACGCAAATGGCTCGCGGCCTACAGTGGCCCAGCTTCAAGCCGGTACGCCCACGCAGTTCCAGTCGGGCGAGACCCGCGTGCTACAGGTCTGGACGAATGCAGCCCAGGAAGTGCGCACGAAGGGTGGAGCTATTGGGGTAACGTACTCTGTAGCGCCCGCGCTTAATCTGGCCGCTAATTACTCGCTTAACATCCTCGACCGCAGCGAAGTGCAGGATCAGGCTTTCCAGACTTATTTCAACACGCCTAAGCACAAGTACAATGTGAGTGCAAGCGGTACCGCCCTCACTCATCTGAGCTATTCGGTAAACTACCGTTGGGCACAAGGCCACGAATACGGTATGCCTTTCGCCGTAGGCCAGTTAGCCAACTATTGTGCCGTTGACGCTTTTGTGGGCTATACCTTTCCTACGTTGTCTAGCACCTTGCAAGCCGGCGCTTCTAATCTGTTAGATGCTAACAACATTCAGGTATATGGCGGACCTAATATTGGTCGCTTGATATACGTAGGCCTGCAGATCGACGTAAAATAACCCTCTTCCCTTAGTTACCTAGTTACTAAGTAAAGTGCTATAAGATGCCGCTTACTCTGGATGCATCCCAGTGTAGGCGGCATCTTATTTTTATTTAATAATAAATAGTTAAATAATGCTAATATAAATTTCCCAAATCCAAACAACTGCTGATTATTTTTCAAGATATCATACCTAAAAAGTAAGCCAAAATTGACGCAATTAGATACTGTCAGCTTATCATATTGGGAGGAAATTCTCAATTTTAGATAATATGTAGCAACATTAACTTGCTAATTCAAGCTATTAACCCTTGATTTTATACTATTCATCTAGAATCAGAGCATGTGTTATTATACAGCTCTAGGTTTGCAGATAGTTTATATTCTCACCTAGTGCTTGCATGAAAAATCTTTACCCGCCAATGTTGGCGGCCTTGCTCCTCCCCCAACTATCTGCTTCGGCAGCCCACCTTCGCAACGCTCACTCCTCTACCGCCACTACTCGCACCCCCGATCCAACAGAGTTTGTATCTGGTGTAATCAAAACATCTACAGGTGAAGCGCTTCCTGGGGCTACTGTATTCATTAAAGGCAGTTTCATTGGCACCAGCACTAACCACCTAGGCCAGTTCCGTCTGGGAGTACCTTTTGAAAATGGGCCCGTTACGCTGGTGGTGTCCTACGTTGGCTACGACTCGCAGGAGGTAGAACTAAAAACCGTCGACAATGCCCTAAGCGTAGCACTAGCCCCCAGCGCTACGTTGCTTAATGAGACAGTGGTATCGGCCTCCCGTATTGAGGAGAACATCCTACGAGCACCCGTTACTATTGACAAGCTCTCGACCCAGCAGATTGAGAAGATATCGAATCCGGAGATTTTAGGTGGCCTAGGCCAGTTGAAAGGAATTGATGTGAGCTCCGCCTCAATGCTCTTTACCAGCGTTAGTACGCGTGGGTTCAACACGGCAAAGTCGGAGCGCGTAGTGCAGCTGGTGGATTATATGGATACCCAGCTGCCTTCCCTGAACCTGAGCCCCGGCAACCTAGTCGGAATTCCGGAGCTGGATATGGAAAGCATTGAGATTATCCATGGCCCAGCCTCGGCTCTGTACGGCTCAAATGCACTAAGCGGCGTAATTCTGTTTAACACCAAAGACCCCTTCGTGTACGAAGGCCTGAGCGTGCGGCTACGAGGCGGACAGCGCAACTTGCTTGATGGGCAGCTGCGCTACGCTAAGAAACTGACCGATAAACTGGCTATTAAAATTAACGCCAGCTCGTTCCGAGCCAACGACTGGATTGCCAACAACTTTGAAGCTACGCAGAGCTCGGTTAACCCGGCTGGCTCACCGCTGGGCTATAACGCCGTGAACCGCTACGGCGAGTACGGCTATACCTTTATGCCCTCGCAACAGTTGCCCGGAGGCACCAATGCGGAGCTTTATGGCAAAACTGCCTACATGCCTGGCTTTACGGAGCAAGACCTAGTTGCTAATGACAACAAAACCTCTTCTTACCGCCTGCAGGGTGCAGTATCTTACCTGCTGCGTGAAGACCTGAAGCTTACCGTAGAGGCAAAGTATGCCGAAGGCACGGCTACGTATCAGAATATCAGCCGATTCCGGGTGAAAGGCTTGGGTACCACCCAGTACCGGGCCGAGCTGAAGAGCAGCAAAGGCTTCTTGCGCCTGTACTCCACGGAGGATTTCACGGGTAAGTCATACGAACTAAACCAGTTAGGCACTCTTTTACAGGAGTCGCCAGCTGCTGAGGGGGGAACAGTGAGCTATGCCCAGCAGTTTTATGCTACGTATAACGCGGCATACAGCCAGGCCCGCCGCGCGGGCGCGCCCGTGGAGGCTGCACTGGCCGCAGCTCAGCAGGCCGCCGCAGCTACGCAGCTCAATACGGGCAACCCTCGCTTTACGGCACTGCGCGAGCAAATTATTGGCAACAAAACCCCGGGCGTAGGAGCACAGCAGTATTTCAACTCCTTCCTGAATGACATCAGTGGACAGCGCAACTTTCAGCTGAATAACGCGGGTACCAGCTTGGTAGTGGGGGCCGCTTACCGGGAATACCGCCTTGGGTCGAACGGGTTGCTTTTCAATGACAAAGACAACAAGCGCATTCGGAACTACGAGTACGGAGCCTATGGGCAACTGACGCAAAGCCTGTTGGAAGAGCGCCTGAAGCTTGCCTTTGCCGGCCGTGTAGATGACTTTAAGAATTTCAAGCCAGCATTTTCTCCGCGGGCTTCGGTAGTTCTCTCATTAGGCGAAAACAAGCAGCATAACATCCGGGCTAGCTACGGCCGTGCATTCCGCTCCCCCTCCCAAACCGAACAGTACTTCTACAACGACATCCGGACTGGGGTGCTGATTGGCAACATTGGCATGGGGTTCCAGGGGTATAACCTGGCGTTATTTAACTCACCGCAATTGCTCGCGGCGGCCCAGAACAACCCCTCGGTACTGCAGCCCTACGAGTACAACATCAAGCCCTTGACGCTGGAGCGAGTAGGCACGGTCGAAATTGGGTACAAAGGTGCTATTCTGCCTAAGGTATATCTGGATGCCAGCTACTTCCGGAGCCGCTATAACGACTTCATTGGCGCGCGCACCTTCGTAGGTAATACCGATGGCTCACGCCCAACGCCCCAACAATTGGCGGCTGGCTATAGCACCGCCTATACCAACCAGAACCAGCCCACCCGCGTACTCTACGCCTACTACAACAACGACCAAGAGGTACGCACTCAGGGCGTGACGGCAGGCTTAACGTACTACTTCAAGCGGGCGCTGAACATCACTGGCAATTACTCGCTGAACGTGCTGGACAAAAGCAATCTACCCGAAGGCTTCCAGACGTTTTATAATACGCCCAAGCATAAGTACAACGTAGGCGCTACTGGCACCATCGGGAACCTGAGCTATAACGTAAATTACCGCTGGGTACAGGGCCACGTACAGGAGATGCCCTTTGCTACCGGCAGCATCAAAGACTACAGCACAACCGACGCTTACCTGGGCTACACACTGCCTAAGCTAAACACTACGCTGCAGACTGGCATTTCTAACGCATTTAATACCAATAACGTGCAGGTGTTTGGTGGCCCCCAAATCGGCCGACTGGCCTACCTGGGCCTGCGGGTAGATTTAAAATAACTCTGGGGTCCAAGGATTCTTTCCAACTGCCTACCAATTAACTGGCCTAGAGCGCCGGGCTCCCGCCCGGCCGCTCTAGGCCAGTTTTGCGCTGACGAACTACCAGTTGTTCACTTACCTTGCAATACTACTACCCTCTGTCCGGAGTAATTACCAATCGAAAGGTTAGGTTGAGACGGGGTTCCTGCACGCGAGTCGTTTTGGGCAGAGCGTGCAGCCAGGCTTGCTGGGTGAGGCCGCGCATCACGAGTAAGCTACCAGAGGTCAGCGCCAGACTAAGCGGCGGGTGCGGCGTCAGGAGCGGGTCGCGGGGGCGCAGCCGAAAACTGCGCGTAGCTCCCAGGCTTACGGAGGCAATGACAGGCCTAGAACCAAGTTCAGGCTCGTTATCTGCGTGCCAGCCCATACTATCCTGGCCGGTACGGTAGAGGTTGAGCAGTACACTGTTAAATGCAGCTCCCGTAACAGCTTCTACGTGTTGGCGGAGCTTCTGCAAGGCAGGTGTCCAGGGCTGGGGGTTAAGTTGCAAGCCAGAGTAGCGGTAAGTAGCTCCAGCATCGCCGTGCCAAGCTGTAAGCCGGGGCTGCAATACTTCCTGGCCAAACAGCCGGATGGCCTCATGCTGCCACGGGATAGTAGCCGTTAGCTCCGTCAGTAATTCCGCCGCCTCCAGTCGAGATAAAAACTCCGGATCCAGCAGCAAATCGGCATCGGGTAGCGGGATAGGCGTGAGTGGCATAGCAAAAAGATAGGCCTGAAGCTTGTCAGGAAGACAAACTTCAGGCCTATATAGTTAGAACGAGGCCTGACTATTTCACGGGAATACCCATTTCCGTGAACTGTCGCATCAGTATGGGTGCCAATAGGAGCAATAGGAGCATGCTTACCGCCATACAAATAATGAAGGGCGCAAACCAGCCTCGGCGCTGATACTGCTGCGCCCCAATGTACCGCGGCCAGAACCATAAGTTGTAGGCCATGATGGGCGGCAGACTACCAAACTGCATCAGGAATGGCGCTACCTGGGGTAGCGCTTTGAGGAGAATAGCAAACAGGATCAGATAACCAATCAGGAACAAGACCAACCGAGTGGTAGCTCCCTTGCGGCCTAACGCCCTAAAGTTTAGGATCAGCAGTATTGCCCCAGCGAACAACGAGAACAGGACCGAGAAAAGCGTAATGGTCAGGGGCGAATACAACGCCGGACCCGTTTCCTCCGGTAATTCAGCGGCAGCTCTCTGCTGCTGGCTAGCCGCCAAGCGCTGTGCCTCTGCTGCTTGCTGCTGCGCCGCAATGGGCTCCAACTCCGCGCGCAAGGCGGCCGGATTGAATTCTTCTACAGGAAGCTGCCGCTGCTGCGCTTCTGTGAGAGCCGCCAGCACAGCTTCTTCCCTGTACTCTGCGCGGTTACGCAGGTACAGCAACAGCTCGGCGTCGGTTTTACGGCTCATTTTTGCCGCGTACTCTTCGGCCATGGTCAAGGCAAATAAAATCAACAACTGAATAGAGGCCTAGCCTCTATTCTCCTTACGCGCCCCAGCCAATTCGGCTGATATTCGGTGCTCTTTTCTGGCTCGAGGTCATAATTCTACCTAACGCCGTAACTACCTGCAGCTGCTCAGCCAGCAGGTTTACGGCGCTAGGCCAGTATCGGCTGTTGCCGGCCAGCCCACTCCGCCAGCACCTCCCCCACGCGATACACGTCCTCGAAGGTATTGTAGAGCGGTACCGGGGCTAGGCGAATCACGTTGGGCTCGCGCCAGTCACCTATTACGCCTACGGCCATCAGGTGGTCGAACAGGTCGCGGCCGTTTTGGTGTACTAGTAGTGAGAGCTGGCAGCCGCGCTGGGCCGGGTCGGAGGGGGTAATGATTTCCAGCTGCGACTTTGAGAGACCTAGGCGCGTAATCAGGAACTCCAGGTAGCCCGTGAGCTGCTCACTCTTACGACGCAGTGCTTCCATCCCCCCGGCAGCCTCGTGCACGGCCAGCGCCGCTTGGTGCACAGCCATGGTCAGGATGGCACTATTCGACAGCTGCCAGCCGGCCGCCCCGCGCATAGGACGGAAGCCCTTGCGCATTTTAAAGCGCTGAGTTTCATCGTAGCCCCACCAGCCAGCCAGGCGCAGCAGCTCAGGCTGGTCGGCGTAGCGCTCGTGCACAAATGCCCCCGCAACCCCACCAGGCCCCGAGTTGAGGTACTTATAGGTACACCAGCAAGCAAAGTCTACGTTCCAGTCGTGCAAGTGCAGCGGGATGTTGCCAGCCGCGTGCGCCAGATCAAACCCCACTTTGGCTCCCACGGCTTGGCCCGCTCGCGTGATGGCCGCCATATCGTACACCTGCCCCGTGTAGTAGTTGATGCCCCCCATGATAATGGTAGCCAGCGAATCGCCGAGCTCCTCAATCTTGGCCAGGATATCCTCGGTGCGCAAGGTATGCTCACCGGGGCGAGGCGTGAGCTCCACAATGGCGTCGTCGGGCTGGCGGCCGTGCAGCTTCACCTGTGTTTCGAGGGCGTACTGATCCGAGGGGAAAGCCCCGCCCTCCATCAGCACCTTGTAGCGCGTGGCGGTGGGCTGGTAGAAGGAAATCAGGAGCAGGTGCAGGTTGGTGGTCAGGTTGTTCATCACCACCACCTCCAAGGGCTTAGCACCCACAATGCGGGCCGAAGGGGCTGCTAACGACTCATGAAAGCTCATCCAGGGCGAGTCGCCGCGGAAGTGACCCTCTACTGCCAGGTTCTGCCAATTATTGAATTGCTGCTCGGCTGCGGCGCGGGCAGAGCGGGGTTGCAGGCCCAGCGAGTTGCCGCAGAAATAGAGGCTCTCTTGCCCATCGGGGCCGGGCGGAATGTGAAACTGCTGACGAAACTCATGCAGGGGGTCCTGCGCATCTAACTGGCGGGCGAAGTCGAGGGTAGGTTCGAAGGTCATGGGTAGCAAAGATAGCCAAGCCCCGCGCCTGGGCACTATGTTGCCAGCGCCATGATTTTGGCCAAGTGCTCCTGGCCTAGGCCTAGCCAGTCAAGCGCATTCTGCCCGAGCATGCGCGCTTTCACGTTCTCGGCGTAGGGCATAGACCGGATTAGCTGCCCCGGCTCTAGCTCGCCCAGCGGAAACGGATAATCGGTACCCAGCGTGATTTTATCAGCCCCGAGGGTTTGCACCAAGTACTCCAGCATACGCGGGTCGTGCACCAGAGAATCAACCCAGAAACGCCCTAGGTATTCGCGCGGGTTTACAGGGTTGTCTACGGCGCAAAGGTCAGGCCGCACCTGAAATCCGTGCTCAATGCGCCCAATGGTGCTGGCGAAAGTGCCGCCGCCGTGAGCTACTGCCACCCGCAGCCGGGGCAACCGCTCCAGCACACCCCCAAAAATTAGGGAACATAATGCCAACGTGCTTTCTGCCGGCATGCCTACCAGCCACGGCAGCCAGTATTTGGGCATCTTCTGCTGGGCCATCATGTCCCAGGGGTGAATAAATACGCAGGCACCCAGCTCCTCGGCTGCCTGAAACACTTCAAAGAGCTCAGGAGCATCCAGGTTCCAGTCGTTGACGTGAGACCCGATCTGCACGCCGGCCAGGCCCAGTTCCTTCACGCAGCGCTCTAGCTCCCGAACGGCCAGATCGGGGGCTTGCATGGGCAAGGTACCCAGCCCCACGAAGCGGCCAGGGTAGCGGGCCACCACGCCAGCAATATGGTCGTTGAGCATCCGGCTCAGGTCAAGCGTATCGAGTGGCCTAGCCCAGTAGCTGAACATGACCGGCACCGTGCTTAGTACCTGTACCTGTGCCCCAAACTGGTCATACTCCCGCAGGCGCACATCCGGGTCCCAGCAGTTATCCTGAATTTCACGAAAGAACTTATCATCCTGCATCATGCGGGCGCAGCACGGCCGATGATGCTCTAGCCGCACGAAGCCCCCATACCCATACCGCTCCCGCAGATCGGGCCAGCTTTTAGGCAGAATGTGGGTATGGATATCGATGGTGAGCACGGACGCAGGGGGCTATTCAATCGGCTTGACTGGGGCCGGGGGTTGCATGACGGTACCGCATACTTTGCATGTGCGTTTCTGCTCATCCTGCCAAAAACGATTCATGATAGGTGGTAGCTGTGCCACGATATCTGTGATTTCAGCAAATTCCTCGTAGAGCTTATTACCACAGTTTTCGCAGTACCACTGGAAGCCATCTACCTCGCCAGGAGTACGGTAACGTTCCAATACCAAGCCCACGGTTCCAGCCGGCCGGCGCGGAGAGTGCGGCACCCCGCCGGGCAGCAGAAACATACTCCCTTCTTTAATTTCAATATCAACGGGCTGCCCATCCTCAATGATTTTCACCACAATGTCGCCCTCCAGCTGCAAGAACAGCTCCTCACCTTCATCTACGTGGTAATCTTTCCGAGCATTGGGCCCGCCTACCACCATCACTATAAAATCCTTGTTGTCTTTGAATACTTGCTGATTGCCAACCGGAGGCTTAAGCAAATGACGGTGTTCTTCAATCCACTGCTGGAAATTAAATGGACGAGCAACGGGCATAGGATGCAATAGTAAGAGTGAACGAATAGCAAACGGCTAGGCCTAGCCCGCCGAAGCAAATAACGTAATTCCTGTGAAGCCGAGTAACGTATACCTTCGCGAGCTTACCATTGCCTGCACATTTCTATCTTTTTCGTACTTAACTCGACTCGCCAATGGATTTTATTTCTCAACGTGCCCTCGTGGGCGGTAGCACCCAGGGAATTGGGCGGGCGGTAGCTGAAGAATTAGCGCAACGCGGGGCTACCGTAACCTTACTGGCACGCAATGCAGAGGCGTTGCAAGCGGTAGTTGCTGCCTTACCTAGGCCTAACAACCAGCCCCATGACTTTATCGTGGCTGATTTCAGCCAGCCAGAGCAACTACGCGAGCAAGTTCATTCCTACCTAACCCACCACCCGGAAGGGTTTGATATACTCGTGAATAATACGGGCGGTCCGGCTGGTGGTCCTCTTCTGGATGCTTCCATTAATGCCCTGCGGGATGCCTTTGAGCAGCACGTAATTTGTAATCAGCTACTGGCACAGGAGGTTGTACCAGGTATGCAGGCGAGAAAGCACGGACGCGTTATCAATATTATTAGTACTTCCGTGAAGCAGCCCCTGCCGGGCCTGGGCGTTTCGAATACTATTCGGGCCGCCGTCGGAAACTGGGCCAAAACTCTGGCTAACGAGCTAGGCCCGGATGGTATCACGGTAAACAACGTGCTGCCTGGTGCCACTGTTACGCAACGGCATACCTCTCTAATGGAAAAGAAAGTAGCCCAAACGGGCCAAAGCCTATCAGAAGTAGAAGCTGCAATGCTCCAACAAATTCCAGCCCGCCGCTTCGGGCAAGCCACAGAAGTAGCAGCTGCCGTGGCATTTCTAGCTTCAGCAGCGGCAGCCTACATTACGGGCATCAACGTTCCGGTAGACGGGGGCCGAACTGGTAATTTGTAGCCAGCCTATAATGAAGCGGCGTGCTTAAAAACACAAGGAGGCCACTTGAGTGACCTCCTTGTGTTTCAAATGGCTAATGAACCCGATGTACTCAGCTAGTCCACAATTTTCAAGGTTATGTCGTCAGCATAAACTGAGTCAAAGGCGGCGTCACGATACAGGAATAGCTTCAAATGATGTGTTGGCTGAATAGTTTCTGGCAACTCAAAGTCTTTGTCGATTTCCACCCACTTATTGTACTTCTTAATGGTCTCCATCTTCACTCCATCACCAAAAACGGGCTGCCCATTGGCGGGGTCGACTACTTGAATACCCAGAATGGCGTTGGTTCTATCGGTGGGGAGAAGAACCCAAGCATGCAGATTAATTTTTTTGACTTTGCGCGGGCTCATTTCTCCGAGCACTACGTCGTACGTCAAGCTGAATTCGTGAGTGTTATCTACTTTGATACAATACTGACCCGTATGTGCCCGCGTTTTCGTCAGTAACCCTGTGTCTAGGCCACCCCAGCCAGCTAGTTCTTCAAAGCTGGTGCTGGTCAGCACTTTGGGGTCCACCTTTTTTTCCTCGCCCGATGCGCAGGCAGTCAGTAAAGCAAAGGCGGCTACATAGGATAATCTTTTCATACAAGTAGGGTATTGATGAGGGAAGAGCGGACAAACTTAGCCTAAAACAAGGAGTGGAAGGAGTGGGGTTATGAAAGAGAACCTATTCCAAGACGCTGCCAAGCCCGACGTAGTATGGCGGGACCATATTGAACCACTAGCAACAACGCCACAAATGGCATCACCCACGATACCCGAGCCTGCAACCTATCTAGCACGTTGGCTAGACCACCAGTTACAACAGCATTACTCACTACTCCAAGGCTCAATATTACCACCACCAGTATAGCACTTGGCGTTAATAAGCGCCTTAAGCCAGTAAGTAGAAGCCCGGCTAATACTGCTACAGCCAGCAGATGGGTGGTGTATGTGCGCTCGTTAAGGGCACTAAAATCAAGTGCTCCCCGGTTCTGCAAGGACGTCATGTACTCCTTCAACTCATAGTAGGCCAGGTCGCTTACTTTCCAATAAGGGTTGGTATTCTCTCGGAAGGGCGTCAAGCCATCACCATGCCCAATATGAGTAAGCTGACGCAAGGTAGCTTGCACTGTTTCTGATACGAGGTAAGGATAGTAGCGCGGAGAGGTGAGCACCTCCCGGATAATGTACTTATACTCATCTGTATGCGCCTGCCACCCGCCAGTTTTTATTAATGGGCTGTTGCTATCCCATAAGAACCCAATCGCATCGTTGGGTAGGTTATCTCGGAAAGCGCACAGACTATACTCGTTACCTGCTTGGCAATTGCGGCTCAAGAAATTATCCATGATGCCAGCTTCTATCAATCGGCCCATCAAGAAGGCGGGTGAGGCCTTGGAAATGACGAAGCCACCACCAAATGCTGCATGTATACTCGGCAGCACCAGCCAGCCAGCTAGTACTACGGCGGTAGTTACTGCCCACTGAACCCGTTTGACTAGTCCCTTTTCGAATACACCCGTTATCCAAGCCGTTCCTCCAAAGCTCAGCACTACCAACGTAAACGTAAGTAGGTTAGAGGAATGCATCAGTGCCGCGAGTAAAGTAATAGCTAACAGGCCTAGCCGCTCTTTCCATCCCAACGCAACGCCCATCAGCAAGAGGCCTAGAGCCAAGATACCCATAGCAGTAAAGATATCGGGCATTAGTTGGCTGCAGAACCATGATGCACCCGTCAGCCAAACAGCAAGAGCAATCAGCAGCACTTGAAGTGCCGGGTAGTGACGTAAGCGAGGCGCCAGTACCCGCACGTAATGCAGCAGCAGCCACCCCAATAACAAACCCTGTGCAAAAATTACCAGCCACAGCGTGAATTGCAGAGAGGTAATTTGAGTGAACAGGCCATACGTAATGGGCCGGTCGTCGGGTACAACCCTATGAATGCCGCTTTCCAGATACGTACCCGTGTCTGACGTAACTAGCGGAAACCCATTATAGAGTCCGGCGCTTATCAACATCAACGCCGTACTTATCAGGGTAAGAAAGCCGACCCACAGGCGCGGAGTAGAAGCCGTCATAGAAAGTGCGTATAACGAGCGAGCAGTACTCTACCAACGAAGTTTGAAAACAGACAATACTCGGCGGCCGAAGGCTCTCACCTGATATATCTCCTTTTGCTGAAATTCGTATTCTTCTTGGTGGCCTCTATAGGCGGTAATTAAGTAGTCCGCTTCTTCGATTTTATTAACAAACACCAGTCGATTTTGCTCCTCGGGCGTCAGCAGAAAACGGTTATTATCACCTGAGCTCCACTCTCCTAATAAGCAATTGATTTTGGGTCGTGAGTCATTTGCCAATACATATTCCAGTCCTTGGCGGTAGCTTAGACTCCAGTAGTCCATCTCGAATCGGTGCGGCACATCATCTCCAGCCAGTAGGTTGAAGTACACGTTCTGCAATGGATGTGCTGCCACCATTTGCGCCACCAGCGTAAGCATGCTTACTACTGCTACGCCGCCCACGAGCTGGGGCCAGCGTTTAGCCCACCGGGGCAGCCGTGGGCGCCAGTGCCAGATGGCATAGGCCCCACGCAGTGCCACCAGCAGTGCTGCCGGATACACGAAGTATAACTGCCGCCACCCGTCGTAAATGATGGAGTGAAGCACCAGAATTGCCAACAGCGGAGCTAACCACAGGCCTAGAAAGAGCAGATCTTGCAACTCTTGCTCGCTGCCCCACAGCCGCAGGCCCCCCGCCCGCAGCCGCCGGACTGCCTGAGTTAGGATCAGAGGTAGGCCGAGCAGGAACGGTATCACATAGAGCAGTGGCGTGGTGATGCCCATCCAGACAAAAGCATAGTGCCAGGGTAAGTCTTTCGCAAACATGCCTGTACCAAAATAGAGCACCTGGCCATCCCAGCGGAACACGCTCATATTGTGAAAGGCCTGGCGGAAGTTTTCCCACGGAGCCGACCATAGATATGGCCAGAGCAACACTACTAGGCCAGTCATCACGAGCACATAGATTAAAGTAGTGCCTAACGCTCTGCGCCAGCTTATTTCCCCATACAATACGCGCAATACCAAAATAGCTAACGTGGCCGCTGGCAGTAGCACTCCCATGATGCGTACGTCTATGGTGATGGCGCAAGCTAACGCATGCCAAAGGGCCTGCGTCCAGCCTGGGCGGAGTATAAATTGCACGCCGGTATTCATGGCAATGGCAAACAATGCCATGAACACTGCATCCTTATCATTATAAAATGACTCCGCAAACAAGCGTGGGCTAAGCACTAGCCATAACGCTCCCAGTAACCCCCACTTCCAGCTATTGAAGCGCCGCCGTGCGAGTTGATAAAACCCAATGCAGCCTGCCCAACACACGAGAAACGTAGCTAGGTGCCGAAAAAGGTATTGCTCCTTGGTAGTATCAAGATGCAATACCCGCTCTAGGTAGCTGACGGGCGTTTCAAATGCCACACCATAATCTCGGTCTATATACTCCATTAAAGGCATTTCGTAGGGCTGAAACGCCGGGTCCTTTGCCACAAACTCTGGGTTGAAGCGCATCATGAGGTGACGCAGCGTAATCATCCCGTTTTTACGACTAACTGGCTCATCAATTGACACTCCATAGTCTGGGTAAATGGATAAACCCAACACCAACAGTAGCAAAAAGAATAAGCTTACAATCAGCCAAGGCCGACGGGCTACTACATCAGGTAACGGTAAGCGGGTACTACGCATTGAAATACAGTTGAATAAAGTGCAGAAGCGAATTCAGCAGTTGGCTGGCGTACCTGGAGCAGTAGCCAGCAAGCCTACCAGCGCATCTTAAACACCGAAAGTACGCGTCGCCCGTTGGCTCGCACTTCATGCACTTGTTTCTGCATGAAGTCGTAATCTTCGGGGTGAAAACGGTAAGTGGAAAGAAAATAATCAGCCTGACCGAGGTCTTCGACAAAGACCAAGCGGCTCTGTTCGTCGGGCGGCAAAATGTATATATTGAAGACGGCCGGACTTGGCATCGGGGCGTTAAAGGTGATACGAGGCCTTGGATCGGTGGCTAGGATGTACTCTAGGCCTGCACGGTAGCTCAGCCCCCAATAGTCCATCTCGAAACGATGTACCACATCATCTCCAGCCAGTAGGTTGAAGTACACGTTCTGTAAAGGATGCGCCTCTACCATTTGTCCGGCCGTGCCTATCATACTCAGAGCCGCTACGCTGCCCACGAGCTGGGGCCAGCGTTTAGCCCACCGGGGCAGCCGTGGGCGCCAGTGCCAGATGGCATAGGCCCCACGCAATGCCACCAGCAGTGCCGCCGGATACACGAAGTATAGCTGTCGCCACCCATCGTAAAGCACTGAATGCAGAATTATTACTGCCAACAGCGGAGCTAACCACAGGCCTAGAAAGAGCAGATCTTGCAACTCTTGCTCGCTGCCCCACAGCCGCAGGCCCCCGGCCCGCAGCCGCCGGACTGCCTGAGTTAGGATCAGAGGTAGGCCGAGTAGGAACGGTATCACATAGAGCAGTGGCGTGGTGATGCCCATCCAGACAAAGGCATAGTGCCAGGGTAAGCTAGTGGCAGCTTTCATTTTGCCGAAATACAACACTGTACCTCCCCAGCGGAACACGCTCATATTGTGAAAGGCCTGGCGGAAGTTTTCCCACGGAGCCGGCCACAGATAAGGCCAGAACAATACCACTAATCCGACCGTAAATGGTAGATATAGCAAAGTAGCGCTTAACGCTCTGCGCCAGCTTACTTCCCCATACAATACGCGCAACGCTAGCAATACTAACGTAACCACTGGCAGTAGCACCCCCATGATGCGTACATCTATAGTAGCAGCACAAGCCATAGCATGCCACACCGCGCGGCTCCAGCTCGGACGTAGAATAAATTGCACGCCGGTATTCATGGCAATAGCAAACAATGCCATGAACACTGCATCCTTATCATTATAGAAAAAGTCAGCGAACAGGCGCGGGCTAAGCACTAGCCATAATGCTCCCAGTAGCCCCCACTTCCAACTGCCAAAGCACCGCCGGGCAAGTTGATAAAACGCGATGCAGCCCACCCAACATACGAGAAACGTAGCTAGGTGCCGAAAAAGGAACCGCTCCCGGATGGTTTCTAGGAGGAGCAAACGCTCTATATAGCTTATCGAACTTTCGAACAAGATACCATAGTCCCGATCATAGTACTCCATCAGTGGTGTGCTGAATGGACTAAATGCTGGGTCCCATAGTACAAAGTCAGGATCAAAACGCTGCAGCACGTGCTTGAGCGTAATCATGCCATTGTCGCGACTTTGATTTTCGTCAATCGACAAGCCATAATCAGGATATATCCAACAGCCGAGCAGCAGAAATAGTAAGAAAAAGCCTGTTACCAGCACCCAAGGTCGCAATGCCAAGCTGGGTAAGAGCTTTAATTTCTCACTAGCCATTGAAATAGGTCTGAATAAAGTAGAGCGGTCGGTTTTGGTTTTCCCGGTAAATACGCGATACATATTCACCGAGTATGCCCAAGAACAGGAGCTGAATGCAGCCGACGAAGTAAATGCTCAGCTCTAATGACGACCATCCGAAAGGCGCCACTCCAGTCAGTTTGCTAATTAGCGCCCATATACCTCCAGCCAGACAAATTATCATTCCGAACAAGCCGGTGTAGAGGCAAATTTTGATGGGCAGGCTAGAAAAGGAGAATACCGCATCTAGTGCCAAGGCGAACAACCGTTTGTACGACATCTTGGGCACGGTACCGTCGTGGCGAGCCTGACGTGCATAGGGAACTGGTACCTGTCGAAAGCCTATGAATGAACGTAATCCCGGCAGGTAACGATTCTTCTCATTGAGCGATAAAAACGCTTGCAAAGCCCGCTGATTCAACATGGAGAAATTACCCACGTTATCGGCTTCCTCCAGCTGGGAGAAATTGCGGAACACGCTATGAAATGATTTAATGAGGGTTTGTCTTACCCAGCCCTCTGCCCGATCGGTGCGGTGCCCGTAAGCAATGTCGTACTGATCTTGCTGGAGCGATTCATACATGCGTGCAAGCAACTCGGGTGGGTCCTGCAGGTCTCCATCCATCATTGCCACATATTGTCCCTTGGCCGCATGTAAACCCGCCGTGTAGGCAGCCTGATGCCCAAAATTGCGAGATAGTACCAGCACTTTCAGTCGTGGATTACTAGCCCGAGCTGCTAGTAATTTGGCCAGGGTTTGGTCACGCGACCCATCGTCAACACAAATTATTTCGTAATCCTCTGTAATAGTCTGAACAGCATCAGTAGTACGCTGCACCAACGTTGAGATGAGGCCTTCCTCGTTAAAAACCGGAATAACAACGGAAAGCAGCGGGTTGGCCATAGACAATCGATACGGATACAATACCAGTTTTTACAAATGTAGCAAGATGTTGCCAGCTCTGAAGCCAGTCGGCACGGCAGTAGCATGTGTACAGTTCACACTCCCCCACTTATCTTGCCTCTGCACAGTAGGAGCCTATACTCGTATTGCAAGGCCTTTTTCCAGTTGCCAAGATTACTTTTCTTGAGCTTTTCTTGACCATAAGAAAGGTAACCAGCCCCATTTCTACATCCGCCGCTTACACTACCCCGTGGACCTATCAGTCGTAATTCCGGTTTATAACGAAGAAGCCAACCTGCCGGCCCTTTACGACCGTCTGCGTAATGTAATAGAAAGCATGGACCTGCCGGGCAGCCACGAGTTTATTTTCGTCAACGACGGCTCCTACGACCAGTCACTGGCGCTCCTGCGTCTGCTGGCTTCGCGCGATGAACGGGTGCGTTATCTGGATTTTAGCCGCAACTTTGGTCACCAGATTGCGGTGACAGCAGGCCTAGACCGGGCCCAGGGTGAGGCAGTAGTAATTATTGATGCCGACTTACAGGACCCGCCGGAGCTCCTGCCCCAGCTCTACCAGAAGTTGCAGGAAGGGTATGAGGTCGTGTACGCCAAGCGCCGGAGCCGTGCCGGCGAAAGTGCAGCCAAGCGTCTAACGGCTAAGATTTTTTACCGACTTCTAGCCCGTATCACTCATATCTCTATCCCCGTTGACACCGGCGACTTCCGCATTATTTCGCGCAAAGTAGTGCTGGCACTTCGACAGATGCCGGAGCAGAACAAGTTTATCCGGGGCCAGATTTCGTGGATCGGTTACCGCCAAGGCTGCTTAGAATACGACCGCATTGAGCGCACCGGTGGTGCCACCGGCTACACGTACCGCAAGATGGTGCGCTTTGCTCTGGATGGCATTACTGCCTTCTCTGATCTACCCCTGCGTATTGCTACCATCAGCGGGTTTGCGGTTTCCGGTATTGCCTTTCTGGTCATGCTTTACACGCTCTATGCCCGCTTCGTAACCCGTGATTATCAACCCGGCTGGGCCTCCCTGATGATTAGTATCTTGTTTCTGGGAGGTGTGCAGCTGATTGCAGTGGGTATCATTGGGGAGTACATTGCTCGGCTGTCGGCCAACGTACGTCAACGGCCCTTATATATAGTTTCGGAAACAAATACGACCTCTCCCACCGAGGACCCCGCATAGCGCTTTTGAGGTGGGGATGGTATCTTTCTTATCCACTTATGCTCCGCTATGCACTTTCTCCAGAACTATGTTGGTGGCCAGTTGGTACCACCCGCTACCGGCCAGTACTTGCCTAACATAGAGCCTGCTACTGGCCAGGTGTTTGCTCAAATTCCGTCTTCTGATGCTACGGACGTGGCCGCGGCGGTGCGGGCCGCCGAGCAGGCTCTGCCCACCTGGCGCCAGCTGCCCGCCGAGGAGCGGGGCCGCCTGCTGGTACGCATCTCAGAGTTGATTGAGCGCGACCTTGAACGGCTAGCACAAGCAGAAAGTCAGGATAATGGCAAACCCGTGAGCTTAGCCCGCACGGTAGATATTCCACGAGCGGCCAGCAACTTCGCTTTTTTCGGCACCGCCGCCCAGCACTTCGCCTCCGAAACCCATTTTCAGGAAGGCGTAGCCCTAAACTACACAGTGCGTCACCCGCTAGGGGTGGTAGGCTGCATTTCTCCTTGGAATTTGCCGCTTTACCTATTTACCTGGAAGATTGCGCCAGCCCTAGCGGCTGGGTGCTGCGTAGTTGCAAAACCTTCCGAAATAACACCCTATACGGCTTTTCTACTGAGCGAATTATGTATGGAGGCTGGCCTGCCCGCGGGAGTACTCAACATTGTGCATGGCACTGGCCTAGCGGTTGGGCAGGCCCTTGTTGAGCACCCCAGTGTTAAAGCCATCAGCTTCACGGGAGGCACTGCTACCGGTCGGCACATAGCTCGCACGGCGGCCCCTCTGTTTAAGAAGCTGTCGTTGGAGCTCGGGGGCAAGAACCCCAACTTAGTATTTGCTGACTGCAATCTCTCTGAAGCCGTCGCGACTAGCTTGCGCAGCAGCTTTGCTAACCAAGGGCAAATCTGCCTTTGCGGCTCCCGAATTTTCATTGAGCGCGCTATTTATGAGCCATTTAAGCAAGCGTTTCTGGAAGGTGTAGCTGCCCTGACGGTTGGCGATCCACAGGAAATTGCTACTAAGCAGGGCGCTTTGGTGAGCGAGGCCCACCTCACAAAAGTGCTTAGCTATATTGAGCTAGCCCACCAAGAAGGCGGAAAATTGCTATCGGGTGGGCAGCGCGTGCAATTGGCGGGCCGATGCGCAGGCGGCTACTTCCTGCAACCCACGGTATTTGAAGGGTTGCCTCCCGAGTGCCGGGTAAATCAGGAAGAAATATTTGGCCCAGTAGTTACGCTTACCCCTTTTGATACTGAAGCAGAAGTACTGGACTGGGCCAATAGCACCGAATATGGCTTAGCCGCCACCATCTGGACGCGGGATTTAACCCGGGCCCACCGTGTAGCGCATGCCTTGCAGAGCGGTATTGTGTGGGTGAATACCTGGTTGCACCGCGACTTACGCACCCCGTTTGGTGGCATGAAAAACTCAGGCGTCGGGCGTGAGGGTGGCCTAGAGGCGTTACGCTTCTTTACGGAACCCCAGAATGTGTGCCTTAAACTCTAGGCCTGTATTATAACAGAAACTATAGCCGCTTAACAAGCCCCACGAGTCAGCATCTCAGCCGGAGAAGTATGCTCCTTTCTTGCCCATAGGCCTAGCGTACATCCCACCGATATAAGCGCAGTTTACCCGACTCCGCAACCAAAGTAAGATGTTGATTGGTGGGAAAAGGGGCGCCCGCCTCAACTAGCTGCTTGGCGTGCGGATTAGTCTGTCGGCCCGCCAGATCATTGGAACCGTCGTAATAGCTTTGATCAAAGAAAACTAATACGGGCTTGCCATTGGCTGCTAGCTGCTGGCGCAGTTCGGGAGCAGGGCCTGCGGGGTCAAAGATGGTGCGTAGTAGGCGGGCATGCTCCGGAGGTGTCCGTGACATTTTATTGGCCATTAGCGGCAGATTTGTGCGCAACGCCAATTGATAAGTATGCCGTGAGTGGGGGTCGTCGTCATCCAGGGTCAGATCTATATTCTCGCTGCCCACGTGATAGTACGGTACTGGCAGAATAGCTTGGTAGTCTTCGGGGCGGACGGCTAACACTAACGGGTTAACCTCGGTTTGATTGGCGAGGTTGGTGAGTGTATTCGGAACTAGGCTGCGGCTGTAAAATTTAAGTGTATCCCGAGTGTCGACATAGGCCAGTACAATGAGACCAGCGGCTAGCCACCAGCGCACCGCATGACGGCCCGTGCGCAACCAGTAATCTAGGCCTACCAGTACGAAGAGATTTACAAACCAGAAAAAGGGCCAGCAGAAGCGGGCCACCGTCCGGAAGTGCGATGCCTTATCGGTGAGCTTATGCAGGTAAAAGAAGGGACTTAGGTAATTCGTGATATGGTACTGCCCATCAAACAAATCGTACACCGTGCCCACAGAGCCCAAGAGGCCTATTAACGCGGCGATACCCAGCAGGGTCATAAACTTTCGTTCTGCCGTTTGCCCCCAGGCTTTCCACCACTGCGTGGTGGCCGGCCGAAAGAAAAGCCAGGCTACTCCCAGTCCTACCAGTCCAAACAACGCAAATGCCCCCAAGTACGCTTGTGATTCTTGCGTGATGTACGTGGTAGGCTCAATAATAAAATGGGTGGTTTGATAAGAGTAGCGTTGCAGTAGCGCCGACACCTGCAGCTTCCAGGCCGGATAGTTGAAGCCGGTAGGGTCGTTGAGGCGGAGCGAGTAATACCGGTCAATAACCCGGATGATCAGCATGCTCAGCACTATGGGCAGCCCGGTTAGGACTGCTCCGGCCAGCGTTAGCCGAGGCTGCTTGCGCCAGCGCCCAGTTGGCAGGAGCCAAGCCGCAAAAAAGGAACCTGTTAACAGGCCTAGCAACGGCAGATAGTACAGGTGCAGGAAAGAAATCAGAGTGAAGGCGACAACTAACCCGGCTACCGTTTTGCCGAGGGGTTGCCCAGCTTGCTGACGGTCATAAATTCGCAACAGGCCCCAGATAGCGAGCAATACTACCCAGCTATACGAAAGGTTGAAGTGCCCCATAAGCAAGCGACCAACCTGAGGACTTAGCCAGGGTAACCCAATGGAGAAGATTAGCCCCAGCCCCCAGTAGTGTAGCAAACGGCGTAAGATTAGAACCAATAGTGCTGTGCTAGCCAGAAACCCTACCAGTAATAATCCATGATAGATATCTATTCCATAGGGGGTTATATCATGCACGTACTGCGACCAAAGTCTCACTAGTACTGCCAGAAGTGGGGTGTTGTCGGTGTAGAAAATATAGTCCCCGTAAGGATGGTTCATCATTTCGAACCAGGCAAAGCCCGCAGCAGCCGGCTGCTGCAGATAGGCTTGGAACGTGAAGTAATTTTTCAGTCCATCGTACCCTGGCGAAAGCAAATGTTGACCCGGCTCTGTAAGCAGGGCCCCTAGGGCTCGGAAGACCAATACCGTTTGAAGCAACAAGGCTGCTAAAAGCAGCCCTGTAGTTGAAGGACGGCGCACCCACGCCGGAAACGAAAACGTCATTCGAAAAAAGCTCAGCGAATAATCTGCATTCGGCATGTGCGACGCTCGTCGCCTACGCGCAGCTCCGCAATATAGAGCCCTGCGGCGGGAAAACTGCTCACATCGAGCCACTGCTCGTGCCGCCCGGCTTTCTGTTTCTCACCATTCAGCATGCGTAATACTTCCCGGCCTTGCACATCTAACACCCGCAACCACACTGGGCCAGCTTCGGGCAGTTGGTAAGCCATTAGGCTAGACTGATCAAACGGATTAGGATAGTTAGGCTCCAGCATGAGGCTGGTGTATTTCTCTCCATCGCTCTGGTTGGCTGCAGCCAACACCCGCGGAATAGCCAGCGTATCGCCGATTTGCTGGCCATTCTTGTGGCGCACCTGCGCATACTGACGCCCGATAAACTGTAAGTGTGAGGGGTCCCAGCCCGAGGGCTGCCCGTGGCTGGTCATAGTTTCGCTGTAGGCCAAGTACACTGCCCGCTGATTAGTTGTTTGGGCGGGCTGCAAGTTCATTGGGCGCTTGCGGCTATCATAGCCTACGTAAAGCAGCGTGCGGCACTCAATAGTGCTGGTGGCAGCCAAGGCTACTACGCCGGCCATGCGGTGGTCGGAGTGGTCACGCGGGTTATAGCGCTCGTCGGGTTGTGGAGCATGTACGCTTACTCGCTCCTCCCCTACCTCTTTTTTTAGAATGCGCTGAATCGTTTGGATAAGGTCATCCCAAGAAACGTAGGGCGCTCCACCATCCAGCGGCGTCATAGTGCGCCCATCTTTGAAAAGCTGACGTAGACTCTGAAATTCTCCACGTGCTTGTCCTTTACCGTCGAGGTTACCGTCGGGCAGGCGCAAGGAAAAGGCAACCGTATTCCGATAACGCTGCATTACTACGGAATGGTCCTTTACCTTGATCGTTTTGATGGTAGGCACCCCGCCGGAAGTTGACGCGGAGAGGTTAGCCGCTTGCTGTACGGCAGCCTGAAAAGCATCTTCGCGGCCTAACCAGAAGTTGTCTCCTGACTCGTTGGCTTGTCCTCCGGTAAGGCAAATAAAGACGGCTTTACCACCCATGCGCTGCACATCGGCGCACGCATCAGCACCCATAAACAACTGCCAGTCATCGGGGTGAGCGGTAATGTAGACGGCAACGGGTGGTGTTTTAGAAGGAGTGGTTCCCGTTTGAGCTTGGGCGGCAAAAGACCATAGGATGGTCAATCCAAATCCAAAAATTCGGAGTAAAGTTGATGTCATTCAGATGTAGTCGCGTGGTGGAGCAGCAAAAGGCAGCCGAAAGAAGATCATAGAATCGAAAATTAACTATTTCGAGTCTTAATTCCCGTTCAGCCTACACTCTATCCGACGAATAGTTCACTTTCCTCGGTAGGTGCACAGATTCACTCGCTAATATACATCCTTATATCATTATAAAAAGAATGTTTTAGCTTATTGTATTAACAAGCTCTTATTCTTACTATACTTAGTTAAACTTTGCTAATGCTGTTTCTAGGTCAGCAAGTGAGGTCTCTGAGAAGTGCAATGAATCGGGAGGCGTACTGGTGCGGGCGTCTTGCCGAGCTATGAAAGGAGCACCATTTTCGTAACGCATGCCTAGTAGCACTATTCTGGCACGGGCTGGTACGGCCAGAAACTGATAACCCCCAGCTTGTGGAAGCCCAGCCAATATAACCTGGCGCCCCGGCACCAGGATGCGCAGGGCCGTTTGCTCAGTAGCGGAGGGCATAGGCACATAATACGCCGTTGTGACGCCACTCCAGGGCTTTCCAGTTGCTACCCACCCTAGTCGTTTTACCCAAATACCATTAGGAACCTCTGCAAAGTCAGCTTCTGATTCAGCTTGGTCCCCAGTGCTCTGCGCAACTCCGGCGGGCACTTCCACGGTTGAAGCTGCCCCCTGATCAAAAGCGAAGCGAATAGGCAGGGTCAGCCGAACTTTTACGGGTTGCCCCTCTCGCACGCCGGGTTGCCAGTGGCCAGAGGTTTGCTGCAGCACCCGCACTACCTCTTCATCACAGCCGTCACCGATACCCTTTACAATGCGTGGATTTATTACGCGGCCGGTTTCGTCGATAACAAATGAAGCGAATACTACCCCCTCGGTCTGCCGGCTTTGCGCCTGAGCCGGATAACGCACTAGTTTATTGATGTCAGCAGGGCCGGCACCGTACTGGGGCATTTGTTCAACTGAACTATATATTTTTTCAGCGGGCGTGGCTGGAACGTCGGCTTCGTGCCAGCGCAGAGCGGAAGCTGTACCTACTGCCTCCCCGTAATATAGCTGGGGCTGCGCTGCGCCAGCTAACTGCACTTGCATCTCCTGTCCGGCTGCCAGAGCTAGTTGTTGCCCACTGGCGGTAGCACGCACCAGCACGGCACCGGCCAGTTCAAGCGGCGTACCCGAAGTTGTTTCCGTCAGCAGGTTAGAGAGCAACAAGTCGGCGACAGAATAGCATTCCTTCAGCTCTACCCATACGGCCCCCGTCACGGGACGCTGCCGGGCGTCTAGCAGGGATTTAGCCGGAATTCGAACAATAGTGCCTTCCCGCCCTCGTACTTCTGCCGGTCGGGAAGGGTCAATTTGAAAATACTCACTGGCCTTTAGCGTCAAGTCTTGCAACCGCGCTTCCACGGGAGGGGCAGCCGCATCGAAAGTAGATGGGCGTATTACCCCCCGCCGGTACACCACCAGGGGAGCCTTTCGGTTAGTAAGCCGCTCCAAATGGTGCCAATTGCGCCGGACAGGAGTCGTTGCTACGGGCTCAACAATCGAGTCTAGTGCTAGAGAGTCGGCGAGGGCAGGGCTGCGTTGTTTAGTGCGCTTAGGCTGCTCGCGTTGGCAACCAATAATAGTAACTGCCAGCAGAGCCAGCAGAGAGAGGGGGCGGAGAATCGGCATAACGGGTGCTATACGCTAGAAAGCAGCAGCTTATTTAGCTTGAACCGGTGCTTTTCGGCAAATAACTGATTAGTACGGAGAAAAAGTATAACTGCCAATGTCTAGTCCACTCGAGGTGCCACCGCCGCGGACTGGTGGTTAAAAGCATCGGAACTAAAATGTCTACGAGAATTAGACGTTAAGATGGAAACAACGAGCTATCTACTTTCCAACCATGTTTAATGAAATAGTGATGCCTTTGCGTACTTGTCAGAGAGGTTCTAGGCCACTCCAAGATATTCATCAGTTGTAGTATACCCCGTCAAATCTCCGACCTTTACGCAGTTATGCGCTTTTCTATAACCCTTCTGCTTTTTACGCTGCTAGGCCTAGCGGCTTGTGAGTCCGACCTCAATCCTGGGCCCCTCGTTGATTTTGTGGCTAGTAGCCGTTTCAATACCGGTAATCGACGCCTTACTACGCCTGGCGACACAGTAGCCACCCGGATATACGCTAGGACGCAAGGTGATAATACACTACAGCGGATGCGAATTACGGCCGAGTATCAGCCCGTCCCCGAGGGCATTATTTATCCGCAGGTAGGCTACCAAGAGGGTGAACAGCCTTCGTTTACTCTAGTTTACCTAGATACCACCTTTACGGGTTCGCGCCAGGAGTTTGCGTTTCAGAGTGTGCAACCTTCCCGTACCACTGCGGGCAAGGAAACCTGGCTTTACGAGGCTACCGATAATAACGAGGACAAGGGCAAACGAAGCTTCTTCCTGCGCCTAGGCCGGGCTGACTCAGCCTACATTTACCATAGCTACCGAATCGGACTTCAGGCACCAGCCAGTAACAATACTACGCGGCGCAGCTTCTTGGCACTTCGCTCTGGTCTAGCGCTGCCCAAGTTTACGGTGTATAAAGCGCCTCAAAACGATATTGCGCAGCAACTGGTTGACTTAGTTTACATACCCAACATAAATACGGGGCCAGGCCTAGCTACGCTTTCCAGCAAGGTTATCAATCTTAAATCCTCCTGGCCTATTAAACGCCAGACGCTCATTCGGCGCACTACGCTTACCGAAAGTGACTTCACAGCTCTTATCACCGAAGCACAGTTTACAACTGCATTCACTGGGGGCACCCGCTTTTCTACCTTGAATTCTACTTCAACTGATACTAGCTACACCGGAGCCGTTACGAAAAACCAGGTCATTGCTTTTCGCACACCGGAGGGTATTAGTGGTGCCATCTTCGTTGAAGACATTCTTGCTACCGCTGTTCCTACGCTGGTGCTCCAAGTGAGGGTACCAAAACGATAGGCCTAGCCTAATAAAAAAGCGCCTCTCACTACTGAGAGGCGCTTTTTTATTAGGCTAGGCCTATCTGTTAGAAGTTAACTCCTACGGTTACTGACGTAACAAACCGGTCACCTTTCACTCCTATTACAGGCTGGCGGCCGCTGTCAATTGTGTACGCCGATGTGTAGCTATCGGAAGTGTTATATACCCCGGCTACATCCAGGTAGAAGTTGCGCTGAGCAAAGCCTAGGCCAGCGGTATAGAAATTTTGCGCTCGGTCGAAGGCAGCTGTTTTAAAGGGGTCACCATAGCGTGCATATCCTGCCCGTACCCGGAACACCTCAAAGCGACCTTCAATACCGGCGCGGTAGTTTAATGCCTTCCCGTAGCTGTCACTGATGGCTTCGTTCTCTACCGAAAATACACTGGCCCCATCTCCATCCGCCCCTGACAACCGAGCTTGGCTATAATTTACATACTCAACGTCGCCGCTCAAGAACGCATACTTGCCCAGTAGAAAAACAGCTCCACCGGTGGCCCGGAAAGGTGTAGTAAGCTGATAGGTATACTCACCGGGCTGGGTATTCTCGAATGCGGAAGTTACACCGGCACCCGTGTAAGGCTCGCGGCTGAAGTTAGACTGGATAGAAGCAGTGTACGAGTCGGTGAGCTTACTGAAGGTGGGCGTCTGTACCGACAAGCCAAACCGCATATAATCAGCTGGACGATAAATTACTCCCAGCCGGAAGTTCACTCCGGTTCCTTTCGTTTCAAGTGTATTGCGCCGCAATAAATCCGTAAATGGGGTATTGGGGTCACTCTCCGTTTCCTTGAAGTCACGGGTTTCTTTGTAGCGCGTGCTCACAATACCAATGGCCCCCCCAATGTAGAGTTTGTCTTGGTAGCTAGCGCCGTAACCAAAGTCGAACTGCGTTTGGCCGCCGCTAGTCTGTACCGTCTCTTCCTGGTTTATATTTCCTATCCGCCGAAGCGTACCCAACGAGTCGCCCCCAGTGAGCCGGCTGCGATAGAAGTTCGTGAGGTAAGCACCATAGGCTAGGCCATCGAGGGAAGTATAGGCATTGTCCTGATACTCTTGGTCAATGTCATCGTAGCTAACGCGCGGCTCTCGCAACCGCTGAAAAAAGGAGCGGTCGTCGGTGGTGGTATTGCGGTACTGATACCGGCTATTAAAGTCGTTGAGGCGAGTAATACCGAAAGCAAATGTCCCCGAGCGCCACTCTGAAGAATTGTCATCGTCGGTTAGCCGATTGGTGAAGGCTATTCCGAGGTTATTCAGGATCAGAGAAGAACGCTGGTCGCTGATGCTGCTGCCACCCGCTTGGGCTTTGGTAGAAAGTTGGCCAAAGCCGGGAGTGATACTAGCATCTGACTTCACGTATAGGCCTAGGCCAGCTGGGTTCGAAACTAGGCTACCCAGGTTAGCCCCCACCGCTGAGGTAGCTCCACCAATGCCCAGCGCTCGGGCTGGGCCGCCAAACTGGATGCGGGAAAAACGCAGGGCGTCTGCTTCGTTTTGGGCAAAGGCGTGGCTGGCTAGGCCCATAAGAGCCAGCCCCAAGCCGTATTTCAGGTTTTTCATGGGAAAGGAAGAGAGTGACCAGCCCTTAAGGCTGGCCGTTCATCAGTAGACGCCTCAAATACGATGGCCGAGCTGAGATTATTGCACCCGGCCCCGACCACGTGAGCCACCGCCTCCCCCACTGTTGCCGCCGAAGCTGCCGCCGCTGTTGGAAGGTGAGTAGCTCCGAGAAGGCTCGGAGTAACTACGGGAGGGTTGCTCATACGAGCGAGAAGGTTGCTCGTAGGTGCGCGTAGGCTGCTGCCAGGCCCGCTCCCGACGCCCCGATTGCTCGGCTGAGCCCGAAGACTGCTGGGCGGGCTGCCCGTCGCTTACCCAACCCCTGCCCCGACGAGGCTGGCTGTAGTCGGCGGGCGAAGAAGAAGGCTGCGTGCTGGGCTGGCCAGCAGCTTGCTCCAACACGCGCCACCGGCGGCCAGCATTGGGGTTGAGGTTAGGCTGCGAAGAAATACCTTCCCGCTGGTCGCCGGAGGAAAGGACTCGGCCCGTGCGACCAGCTCCATTATTATCCGATACCGCTCCTTGCGAAGAACCTGCGGACACAGGAGTAGTCGCGTCGGCCTCAATGCGGCCGCGCCCCCGAATAGGCTGCGGCGAGGACACCACGCCAGCTGAACCTACTGCGGGTGCGAGCACTCCATTTTGCTGCACCTGCCCGCGCACACCACCACTAGTGGCCGTACTGGTTGCCCGAGAAGCATCAGTTGCTCCATCACGGCGCGGACCGTACACTACGCGGTTGCGGGGGTTGTTATCGTAGGAACTTGGCCGGCCATAATAGCCGGAGCCCAGTCCGCCGTAGTAGTTGCCGAACCCGCCTAGGCCACCGTAGTACCCGCCGTAGCCGTACCCGTAGCCGCCATAGCCATACGCATCGTAGGGGCCATAACCGTAGCCGTAACCAAACGGCCGGTACCAGGGCCGCCCGAAGCTGATGCTAATGAAGGAGCCGCCACCCCAGTATGGTGAATAAAAAGGATCATAGAAGGGCGAGCCGAACCGCGAGTACATGCCGGGGTAGTAAGAATAAGCCGGGCCACCGTACCAGAAGGGGTCAGTGTAGGCAAAATCGTAGTACCCCATGCCTAGGCTACGGTAGGCCGGCTGATGGAAACGACGCAGGCGCTCTGCGTAGCTGTACCCATTATCGTAGTACTCAGTGCTGCCAGCAGCAGAGCTGCTGTTGCCGTTATAGTCAGGGTTAGCTACATCACCGGGGTTACTAGCATCCGACTGGCCTTGATCGGCCGTTGCCGATTGCATGGCTACCGGAGCCGATACACGGTCTTTGGAAGAAAAATATACGCCGTCGCTCTCCGTAGTGGTGAGGCCCGACGTGCCGGCGCAACCGCCCAGCGTAAGCAGGGCTAGAGCGGGCAATACGGAGTGGATGGATTTTTTCATGGATGCTAGCGCGAAAAGAACGAATCGGAAGATCAAAAACTAATAGTGCCCGGTGATGAAGGGCCAGGGCCGGTCCATATCCTCCGGATTTAATAACGTAATTTGGCCCCGAAACGGTGCCCTTTCCTTGAGACAAATCTTATACCAGAAAAGGAACCTTTCTGCCCAATCAAAGATACTCCGAATATGAGCAAAAGTTTGCCTAAACGCAGTGAAGATTACTCCCTGTGGTACAATGAATTGGTGAAACGTGCAGGCCTAGCCGAAAACTCGGCCGTACGGGGCTGCATGGTGATCAAGCCGTATGGTTACGCCATCTGGGAAAAGATGCAGCGTACCCTCGACGACATGTTCAAGCGCACGGGCCACGAGAATGCCTATTTCCCTCTTTTCGTACCCAAAAGCTTGTTTGAGGCAGAAGAGAAAAACGCAGAAGGTTTTGCCAAGGAATGTGCCGTAGTAACGCACTACCGCCTGCAGACAGACCCCGAAAAGCCCGGTAAGCTGCGCGTTGATCCCAACGCCAAGCTAGAGGAAGAACTGGTGGTGCGCCCTACCTCGGAGGCTATTATCTGGAGCACCTACAAAAACTGGATTCAGAGCTACCGCGACCTACCCCTGCTGATCAATCAGTGGGCGAACGTGGTGCGCTGGGAAATGCGTACCCGTCTGTTTTTGCGCACTGCCGAGTTCCTGTGGCAGGAAGGCCATACCGCGCATGCCACCGCCGAGGAAGCGGTAGCCGAAACCCGCCAGATGTTGGAGGTGTACGCTCAATTTGCCGAGGAGTGGCTAGCTCTGCCCGTGGTAAAAGGCGTGAAAACCGAGAATGAGCGTTTTGCCGGCGCCCTCGACACGTATTGCATTGAAGGGTTGATGCAGGATGGCAAGGCCTTGCAAGCAGGTACTTCTCACTTCCTGGGCCAGAACTTTGCAAAGGCATTTGATGTGCAGTTTGCTACCAAAGAGGGTGGCCTAGAGTACGTATGGGGCACCAGCTGGGGCGTGAGCACCCGCCTGATGGGGGCTTTGGTAATGGCCCACTCTGACGACGAAGGCTTAGTGCTGCCTCCTAAGCTGGCCCCCATTCAGGTGGTAATTGTGCCTATCTACAAAACCGGTCAGCTCGATGAGTTGCTGGAGCGCATCCGGCCGATGCAAATGGGCCTGATTGAGCGCGGCATCTCGGTAAAAATTGATGACCGCGACACCGAGCGCCCAGGCTTTAAGTTTGCCGAATGGGAGTTGAAAGGTGTGCCCGTACGCATTGCTGTGGGTATGCGCGACCTAGACGGTGGCACCGTAGAAGTAGCTCGCCGCGACACCAAGGAGAAAATGAACCTGCCGCTGGCCGATATCGTCAACAGCGTCGACCAGCTGCTACAGGACATTCAGCGCAATATTTATCAACGCGCTCTGCGCTTCCGGGAGGAGAACACCACCCGCGTAGACACCTACGAGGAATTCAAACAGGTGCTCGATAACAAGCCCGGCTTCGTGGTGGCCCACTGGGATGGCACATCCGAAACCGAAGAACGCATCAAAGAGGAGACCAAGGCTACTATCCGCTGCATAGCCCTCAACGAGCCCGACGAGGACGGCGTGTGCATTGTAACGGGTAAGCCCTCGAAGCGCCGCGTGTACTTCGCTCGCGCTTACTAGGCCCTGTTTAGTATACTACAACAGCCTCGCTGCATACTGGTAGCGGGGCTGTTGCATTCTTAAGTGATTACGCTACGCGGGTTGTAACTGCTGTTGCGCCACCGCTGCCGCTCGCTCAGCTTGTTGTACGTGGCGCTGCATATGCGCTACCACAAAGAGCAGCGCCTCCCCTACCCGCAGCTTCAGTAATCGAAAAAACTCAACGGGCACCGCCTTTTGGTTGAGGTTGGCCTGTGCCATTAGCGGAAGTAGTGCTTGTAAGTTGGCAAGCTGACTCTGAAACTCTTCTAATACTGCGGGCGTCAGGTGACTCCGGGCCGGATTCATGCGGCGGAGTGTTTTCTGCGCCTTACGGTTTTCGGGCCGTACTAACTCATACGACTTGCGGCCAAACCAGCTGAGCCCCACTTCTTCCTCTGGCCTAGCGGCGCCTCTGGGGTGGACTAGGGCCTGTTGCAGGGCGGGCAGGTAGTAACGCCCGTACCGGTTCAGATGCTCTAGGCACTCCAGCACACTCCAACTCTCGGAAGTAAATTTGTGGTTGAGAGCTGCTTCGGGCAGGAGCAGCAGCTTTTGCTGCAGGCTGGCTTCAATAGAGGCTATTCGCTGCTGGATATCGGAGAGAAAGTTGGTGGGCTTCATAGCAGGGGCTCTGGTGTAGTGCAAACATCAGAGGTCTAGGCCACCAAATCCTTGATGGCAATCAAGATTTACCGTAGTCTGCTGAGCGTTTCGGGCGTCATGCGCAGGTAGGAGGCAATGTATTTTTTCGGCACCCGCTGAAACAGCTGCGGGCTGCGCGCCAGCAGGCGCTGGTAGCGGTGAAGCGGATCGGGCAGCAACAGGTCTATTTCTCGTTCAATGCGGCCCACTAGGTTACGTTCTAGCTCCGCGCGCCAGAAGCGGGCGAAGTTGGCGTTCTGCTCCACGAAAGCCATAAAATCTGTGCGGCTGATGCCAAGCAGCTCGCTACGGCGCAACGCCTGAATGCCATATTCCGACGGCTGCCCAGTAACGAAGGATGGAAACGAACAGATCAGACTGCTTTCGTAGCCGAACCCCACGCATATTTCTTCGGCGCCCGTCGGGAAATAAATGCGCAGTAGGCCAGTATGCACGAAGTACAGGGTGTGCTCTGCTTGGCCCGGCCGAATCAGAAACTCACCCCGCGGTAACTGCACCTCTTTCTGCCAATGTGCTACAAAAACTTGTATATCGGTGGCCGTGAGGTGCGGCACCTGGCCTAGCAGCAGGCTGAGGGCCTGAACGGCAGAAGATGGAGCGGCGGAAGTATGCGGCACAGAAACAAAAGCGTATAACCCGTTTGAAAAGATAAGGAATCCGGGCCATTACTAGGCTTCTGCGTATATTTTCTCAACCAAACATCTTACTGCTATGGACTGGCTTACGATTGCGCTCTTGCTTCTATTTGGGCTGCTGTTTCTGGCAGCCGAGGTTATTTTTATTCCGGGCACCACGGTGGTTGGGCTCGTAGGCTTTTGCCTGTTGCTAGCTGGCATCTGGTTTACCTACCGCGACTTGGGCACTAGCACGGGTCATGTATTATTAATTAGCTCAGCGGCAGTTGTAGGCCTGTTGGTGTACTTGGGCCTCCGACCTAAGAACTTGAACCGCGTGGCGCTTACAAACGTCAACCACGCCCGCGTGCACGACGTGCGCCACCCCGACGTGGTGCCGGGCACTACGGGCCGCACGCTCTCGGCTCTGCGGCCTGCTGGCACTGTTCTGTTCGAGGATGACCGGCGGGAAGTAACCACTCGTGGCGAGTTTGTGGCGGCGGGCTCTGAGGTACGCGTGCTGGCCATCGAGCAAAACCGCATTGTCGTGGAAAAGGTGGCCTAGTGGGTTCTCCGCGTTTTTGTTGTTAGTTGCCGCCCGGTTTCGTCTCCTTTCCTTTTTTCTCTGATTGTTAGATAGTATGGATTTTCCCTTTCTCCCGATTGTCATCGGTGGTATTGTGCTGCTGGTGTTTCTGTACTTCTTCCCTATCAGTCTCTGGATTACGGCGCTGTTCTCGGGAGTGAAAGTGAGCTTGTTTCAGCTGGCGTTTATGCGCGTGCGCAAGGTGCCACCATCCCTCATTGTGAACTCAATGATTACGTCTACCAAAGCTGGCCTAGAGCTCACGGCCAACGACCTGGAAACGCACTATCTGGCCGGCGGCAATATTCCGAGCGTTATCAAAGCCCTTATTTCTGCCGATAAGGCCAACATTCCGCTCAGCTTCAAGCAAGCCACGGCCATCGACTTGGCCGGCCGCGACGTATTTGAGGCCGTAACTACCAGCGTTAATCCTAAAGTCATTAACACGCCTAATGTGGCCGCCGTGGCTCAGGATGGCATTCAGCTTATTGCGAAGGCTCGTATTACGGTACGCGCTAACATTGCTCAGTTGGTAGGTGGCGCCGGTGAGGAAACCATTTTGGCCCGCGTGGGAGAAGGCATCGTAACCAGCATCGGCTCTTCTATGTCGCACAAGGAAGTGCTTGAGAATCCCGACAAAATTTCCAAGCTGGTTCTCCAGAAGGGGCTCGACGCCGGTACGGCCTTCCAAATCCTCTCCATTGATATTGCCGACATCGATATTGGAGAGAACATTGGGGCTAAGCTTCAAACCGACCAAGCGTCGGCTGACCTGCGCGTGGCCGAAGCCCGCGCCGAAGAGCGCCGAGCCATGGCGGTAGCTATGGAACAGGAAAACCGCGCCAAAACCCAGGAGGCCAAAGCCCGCGTGGTAGACGCCGAAGCCGAAATACCCAAAGCCATTGCCGAAGCTTTCCGCTCTGGCAACCTAGGCATCATGGACTACTATAAGATGCGCAACATTCAGTCTGACACCGACATGCGTGACTCCATTGCTAACCCCGGCGGGCAGAACAGTAGCACCAAACCCGGCCGCGACGAAACTCGGTTGAGTTAAGCAGCTGCGTATTGAGCAACAAAAAAGCCCGATGAGAATCGGGCTTTTTTGCTTTTAGTCAGGTACCGCAGCAAGCAAATTTTACTTCTTCGTGATGCGGAACTCTACGCGGCGGTTGAGGCGGCGCGTTTCTTCCTGATCGTTGGAGGCAATAGGCTTCTTATCGCCAAAGCCTTCCGTGGTAATGCGGCTGCTGCTAACACCTTTGCTCACGATGTACTTCTTTACCTCGTTCACGCGGTCTTGGCTTAGCTTCAGGTTGAGGGCGGGGTCACCTTGGTTATCCGTGTGGCCTTCAATCTTGATTTCAACCTGCGGATACGCCTTAAGCGTTTTGATCAGGCGTTGCAGTTCCGGATAAGAGGTTTCGCGCAGCGTGTATTTACTCTGCGCGAAGAAGATATTATTCAGCTTGATAGTCTGGCCTACGGCAAAAGGCACCAAGTACAAATCTTGGTTTACCTCCGAATACTTCTGACGGTCTGTCACATCTAGGTTATCCGACTCAGCGAGGTATTCCTTCGATTCAGCCCGATACCCGTAGTGCGCACCAGAAGGCAGCACAATGGTGTAAGAGCCATCAACGGGGCTGGTTTCCGCAACACCAATTTCTTCGCCCGTAAGCAGGTTCTCGTAGTGGATGGTCGCTACAATGGGCTTCTTAGTAGCGGCATCCAGCACCCGACCCCGCACCAGCGTCACCACTTCCGGGCGGAAGGTAGGCGTGAGATTAATACGGAAGATGTCTTTAGAGTTGTCGATGCCTTTACGTGCAGATACCAAGTAGGCCTCTTCGCCCGCTGCCGATACCGTATAGTAGGCATCAAAGTCAGTCGAGTTTACCGTGGAGCCCAGATTACGAGGCTTGGTCCAGTTAGTCCAAGAGTCATCGAGGCGCTTGCTGTAGAAGATGTCGCTCTTACCGTAGCCGCCCCACCCTTCAGAAGCGAAGTACAGCGTTTTGCCGTCGGCGGCTAGGAAGGGCGCAAACTCTGGCTTTTTGGTATTGATGTTAGACCCTAGGTTGCGAGGTTTGGTCCACCCTTCGCCATCCTCCTTGCGGAAGCTCACAAAGATGTCCTGCTGGCCTTGCCCGTCCTTGCGGTCCACAGCCATCAGCAGCACCTTCCCCGAAGTGCCTAAATAGTAATCGACGTTCTCGGGGTCATCGTTATAATAGTCATCGATGGTAACTTTTTCCGGTTGACTCCAGCCCGTTTTGGTCCGGCGCGTCATACTTAGGCCTTTCGGATCAAGCGAGCCGTCGGGTTTGTACACGTTGATTAGCAGAGCGGTATTCCCATCCGAAGACACGGACGCTAGGCCATTAGGGCCCGGCGTATTAATGGGGCTGCCAATGTTTTTGGCTTGGCTCCAGGTTTTCTTCTGTGCGTTCTGTAAGGTTGAATACCATACGTCCTGGGGGTCTTTCGCCCCGCCCACGTTTTGCGGGCTTTCTTGGCGCGCAAAGAATAGGGTGCGGCCATCAGGAGAAATTACCGGATGGGTGTCAACGTACTTTGTATTTACATTGGGGCCGAGGTTTACCATAGCCGAGTCGAAGCTCACGGCGTTTTTTTCCGCCTGGAACTCCTTCTTCACCATGGTTTCGGCCACGTCAGCAATGCCAATGGCGTCAATCTGGTTAACCCCGTTTACTGACTTGGTATTTAGCGAAACAACGACGCCAATAGTCCGGTAGGTACTGGGCGAAAAGGTTACCTGAAGCGCCCGAAATGCTTCGGGTATAGGCCCTGGCTCTTTGTTCTCGTATACCTGGTGTTTTTGCCCGCGAGTATCGACTAGCTCTATTTTGGCAACAGCCCCAGGGTTGAAGTTTTCAATCACAGTTACCTGTTTGGCCACTAGTGATTTAGAAAACCGCACTTCAATAAATTCGTTGGTACCTTCCTTTCTAGGAATCCAGGCTTCGTTGCTAGCCTGGCCTAGGGGAAGGGCGTTGGGTTCACCGAGCACTTTTTCAGGGGAGAAAGCTTCTTTGCCTTCTGCCTTTTGCGATGAAACGGCCACGACTTTATTGGCCCACACCGCGTGTTGAGCCTGCGTAACACTATGTATCCCTACTACCAACCCTCCCGACAACAGTATTTTTCGGATGCTCATATGGTCAAGGGCAAAACATAAGGCTCTTAGATGGTCACGGCTTCGAAGTGCCACACGATCAGAATCCTCTTAGACGTTTTGAGTGTTCGGTAAGTTGCACCTTTCTACGAAAGCTGCATGTAAGCGCGCAAAGTTACCTTGATACCGCTCAATGACATAAGCACAAGGCGTAAAATTTAGCAAACAAATTCTTTTACTAAGCTAATTAAATCCAGGAAAAAGTAAATTTTATTTCCTCTGTGCGACTTTGCAAAGGTACAACTAGAGGTGACAGCTACTTGTTAGCAGGCAACAGCTATTCTCTTTCTATACCTACTACACTTGTTTTGCTAGTCATCTTCTCTTTGGACATTTCGTCTGCGTGCCTAACAGTTAGCCGTCCTCTCTTTACAAGGTCAGTAACGCGCTAAAAGATAATTTCTTGTGCGAGGTCCAGTCGTATTTCCATGCTACTTAGGGCTGTAGCGTGAATGTGCGGGTTTCCGCATTGAATGGGCCTGGAATCTGGTTGCCTTTTGCATCAATCAACTCCAGCTTTATAGTATTCTCGCCGGGTGCCAGCCCCTCCATTATATAGGGCACCCACTGATCTAGCAGAAACTCAGTGCCGTCGATGGTGGCGCGCACCCTATTTCCATCGGGCGAGAGCGTTGTGTTTACTAAGTAAAAATCCAGTATAACCTTCTTCGTGTCGGCACCCTTATACACGTCTTTCGGGCGGCTATAGAATAGGTGCGGCGCTTGCAGATCAAAGGTTTGGCTGCTGTATACGCCCGGCCCTACGGTGAGCACACGCAGATCATAGGCGCCGCGGTGCTTGAGGCTCTCATGATAGGAGCGCGACAGAAAGGATAATACCACGTGTTGCCCGTCGGGAATAGGTTTGCTGAACTCCGTGGTGTAATGGGCAGTGTAGGGCTGGTTATCAACTATGTTATGGATGTGCTGACCCTGCTGGGAGTTGGCCAGGTGCTCGGCGTGGGGCCCGCCGGTCATACGGGTAAGCTGAAAGTTGGTGAGGTCGTAGTCGAAAGCCACGCTGCCGCTGGGTACTGCCGAGCCAGGGGCCGGCGATTTCAGCACCAGTTGCGCTTCAGCCATTTTGGGTGAGTCGGTGAGCGGAGTAAGCCGAATCCCGTTTTTTTCCATTGATGCTTCAGACCGTGTACTGGTCACCACCTCACTGCTAGGCTCGGTTTCTACCTCTTGCACCCGCCGGGCCGTATCGCAGGCCGCTACCCCCACAACCAATAAGCTGTTCAGTAAGTATGTAGTTGTTTTCATAGAGCTGTATGCGGTGCTACCGAGGCCTCGCCTCGCCTTAAAGACGCGTTTTTTAAGTATCTTGCGCCTTACGTAAGGTTCTCCAAAAAGTATATCGTTTCTCCCCCATGGAAGAAAAACTGCTGGAGGAAATTCCCTCCCTCGATCTGGCCGATTTTCGCTCCGGTGACCCGGAACGCAAAGCCCGCTTTGTTCAACAACTGGGTGAAGCCTACCAAAACATTGGCTTCATTGCACTCAAAAACCACGGTCTGAACGCTGAGCAGACCACCAAGCTTTACTCCGACGTGCAGTCGTTTTTTTCACTGCCTGACGAGGTGAAGCAGCAGTACGAAAAGCCTGAGCTAGCGGGCCAGCGCGGCTACGTTAGCAAAGGCAAGGAACACGCCAAGGGCCGCAACACCGGCGACCTAAAGGAATTCTACCACGTAGGCCAGGAAGTAGACGACCCGAATGACCCCATTGGTGCCGAATACCCCGATAACATTTGGCCTAAGGAAGTAGGCAGCTTTGCTGAAACCTCCTTAACCACTTACAAAACCCTCGAAGCTGCTGGTAAGGATGTGCTACGGGCCATTGCCCTGTATCTCAACCTACCCGAAAATTACTTCGATGACAAGGTGCGCAACGGCAACAGCATTTTGCGCCCCATCCACTACTACCCCATCGAAAACCCCGACAGCGTACCGGCCGATGCTGTCCGCGCTGCTGAGCACGGCGACATCAACCTCATTACGCTGCTGATGGGCGCTTCTGCCGACGGCCTGCAAGTGCTGCGCCGCGACGGTAAGTGGATTCCGATTACTGCCCTCCCCGACCAGATTGTGGTGAACGTGGGCGACATGCTGCAGCGCCTCACTAATGGGGTGCTGAAGAGCACCATCCACCGCGTGGTGAACCCACCCCGCGAGAAAATGAACTCTTCCCGTTACAGCATCCCCTTCTTCATGCACCCGCGCTCCGAAATGAGCCTGGCGGCTCTAGAGAGCTGCGTAACTCCTGAAAACCCGAAAAAGGAAGCCGATATTACTGCCGGTGAGTTCCTGAATGAGCGCCTCATAGAGCTGGGACTAAAGAAAAAATAGTCCCCTGGCCGTAGGTGCCCGCGCTTGAACTCATCAGGACCTTACGTAATCCCACTCGCGCCACCTGCCCGTTCCCTTGTTTTCACGCCGGCCCCGGCTGCACCCGCAGTCGGGGCCGGTTGTTTTTCTGACTGGTTTCTGCTTCTTTGTCAGGCATCTACGCTACGTCACCTTGCTACCTCAAACCCCTTCAACTGCCCCAGCCTCTCCCCCACTCCGTCCGCCAGAAAGGCGGGTGAAGCGTGGGCGTAACCTGATCTTTCTGAAGGATGTGGCAGCGCTAGGCCTCACCGCTTTTGGTGGTCCGCAAGCACATATGGCCATGATGCTGCGTTTACTTGTGGATAAGCGCCGGTACCTTACCGCCGCCGACCTGCTCGAAATTACCGCCCTGTGCCAGATCTTACCGGGCCCTACCTCCACGCAAACCATTACGGCCATCGGCTTCCGGCTGGGCGGCCCTAATCTGGCCTACCTCACGCTGCTGGTCTGGATGCTGCCCTCGGTATGCTTTATGACGGCAGCCGGTCTCACCATCAGCTACCTCGATAAAGACCAAGTGGCCCGACTGGTGCAGTTTGTACAGCCCGTAGCCATTGGGTTTGTTGCCTACTCCGCGTACAAAATCTCCGAGAAAGTTATTCACACCAAGACCTCGGTAGGTATCATGGTAGTGTCGGCGCTATTGGTCTACCGCTTTCAGCTGCCGTGGCTCATGCCTATTCTGCTGCTAGCCGGTGGCAGCCTTACTACCTTCCGCTACCAAAAAATGCCGCGGGAGCAAACCATTCCACTACAAATTGAGTGGTCTAACTTCTTGCTGTGGCTGGGTGTGTTTGTAAGCGCAGCACTGCTGGGCTCCTATACCAAGCTATTGCCCGTCCGGCTCTTCGAGAATTTTTATCGTAACGGCAGCCTAGTGTTTGGTGGCGGCCAGGTGTTAGCACCGCTTTTCTACACCGAGTTTGTGGAGTTTAAGCACTACCTGACCAACAAAGAGTTTCTCTCTGGCCTAGGCCTAGTTCAAGCTATGCCGGGACCCAATTTTTCCTTTGCTTCTTATATAGGAGCGTTAGCCATGCGCCAAACCGGCAGTGGCATGAGCGGGCAGTTACTGGGAGCTATGGTTGGGGCAGCAGGGATATTCATGCCGGGCACTCTGCTTATCTTCTTTTTAATCCGCTTCTGGGACCAATTGAAGCGCTATCGAGTTATTAAGGCTTCCTTGGAAGGTATCAATGCAGTATCAGCTGGCCTAGTATGCGCCGCTACGTTCCTACTGTATCACCCCCTGCCAGAAACTCCTGTCAACCTAGGCCTCATCGTTGTGACCTTTCTGCTGCTGCTTTGGGAGCGAGTACCGTCTTACGTTATCGTCGGGACGGCCCTACTGGCCGGAGCTATTTTCTAATCTTGGCCCATTCGAAATAAAAGCCATCTACTGGCCCAGTATAGCAGAATTCTTTGCATCTAGGCCAGTAGGCGGCTTATTTAGTTGGCGCTTGCCTACGTTGCCTATTACATCAACAGCTGTTCGGGCAGATGCAGCAAATAGTCGCCGTAGCCACTCTTCCGCAGCGGCTCAGCAATCTTCCGCAACTGGTCAGCGTCAATGAAACCTTGACGGTAGGCCACTTCCTCGATGGAACCTACCTTCAGACCCTGACGCTGCTCTAGCACGCGCACAAACTCGCCTGCCTGCATTAGGCTTTCGAATGTGCCCGTATCGAGCCAGGCCGTGCCCCGACCTAGAATACCCACCTTCAGCTTGCCCCGACGCAAATACTCTTGGTTTACGTCCGTAATCTCGTACTCACCGCGGGGGCTGGGCTTAAGGTTGCGGGCTATTTCGATTACCTCGTTGTCGTAGAAATATAAACCGGGGACGGCGTAATTGCTCTTGGGCTGCTTGGGCTTCTCTTCAATGCTCAGGGCTTTGTGATTTTCGTTGAACTCCACTACGCCATAACGCTCCGGGTCGTGCACGTGATAGGCATACACCACACCACCGTCAGGGTCGTTGTTAGACTTGAGCAATTCCTCCATACCCTCGCCGTGGAAGATGTTGTCGCCAAGCACTAGCGCCACCTTATCGTCGCCAATAAAGTCAGCCCCTAGCACGAAAGCCTGAGCTAGGCCATTAGGCACTTCCTGGATAGTGTACTGGAAGTTACAGCCCAAGTTTTTGCCGTCTCCCAGCAGTTTCTTGAATTGCTCTTGATCGTGGGGCGTCGTGATGATCAGGATATCCTTAATACCAGCCATCATCAGAATCGATAGCGGATAGTAAATCATCGGCTTGTCGTAGACGGGCATCAGCTGCTTAGAGACAGCTAAAGTAAGCGGGTGCAAACGGGTGCCAGAGCCACCGGCGAGGATAATACCTTTCATGTTGAGTTCTTGCTATCGTATGGTCTTGGATGCTGACTCTGCTGAAGCCAGAAAGAAGCAGTGCAATGGGGTTAGTTAATTCCGCTCCGCAATAAACTCTTGGTTTGCCTTAAACCAAGCGAGAGTTTTCTGCAGACCTTCCCGGATGCGAATCTGGGGGTTGTATCCGAGTAGATTCTGCGCTTTGCTGATATCAGCAAGCGAGTCCCGGATGTCGCCCGGACGGTCAGGGCCATACTCGGGGGTAATGTCTGAGCCAGCTTCTTCTTTCAGAATATTGAACAGGTCATTGAGAGAGGTCCGGTCAGCTACTGCAATGTTATACACTTGGTTAACTGCCTCTGGGTTCTGCACTAACGCTGCCTTAATATTAGCCTGCACGCAATTTTCCACGAAAGTAAAGTCGCGCGTCTGACCACCATCACCGTTCATACGGGGGCTCTTTCCTTCCAACACAGCATCAATGAAGAGCGGAATAACGGCCGCATAAGCGCCATTAGGGTCCTGGCGAGGGCCGAAAATATTGAAGTAGCGCAGCCCAATAATTTCCATGCCGTAAGTTTTACCAAACACATCGGCATAAAGCTCATTAGCATATTTGGTGACGGCATACGGCGACAGTGGCTTGCCAATGCGGTCTTCTACTTTCGGCAGGGCCTTATGGTCGCCGTAGGTGGAGGAAGAGGCGGCGTATACAAAGCGCTTCACGCCGGCTTCCTTGGCTCCCACCAGCATATTCACAAAACCACCCACATTCACATCGTTACTCGTGATGGGGTCGTTGATAGAACGGGGTACGGAGCCCAACGCGGCCTGATGCAGTACTACATCAATCCCTTGGCAGGCATCAATGCAGGTTTGCCGGTCACGGATGTCACCTTCAATTACTCGTAATGCTGGGTTACCCTCGAACAGCGCCACATTTTTGCGGAAGCCGTTGGAGTAGTTGTCTAGCACGCGCACCTCTTTGGCTCCGTACTTCAGCAGGTACTCAACCAAATTAGAGCCAATAAAACCAGCTCCACCTGTCACTAGGAAGGCAAGGTTATCAATAGGCTGGTCGTGAAAGGGAGTGTTATACACGCTGTGTTAATTAACAGTGATACAAGAACAATGAGCAGGAACAACTGAGCAGTGTGCGTAGGCCACTACTCAGTTGTTCCTGCTCATTTAAGCGCTTTAGCGCGCAGCATATTGCTGCTGGTAATACTGCTGGTAGGCACCGCTAGTCACGTGCTCAAGCCACTCAGTATTCTCCAGGTACCAATCTACCGTCTGCGACAACCCTTGCTCGAAGGTCACAGATGGCTTCCAGCCGAGCTCGTTCATGATCTTGCTGCTGTCAATAGCGTAGCGCAGATCATGCCCGGCGCGGTCGGTTACAAAGGTGATGAGCTTGCGAGAAGTACCTTTTTCTTTGCCAGTTTTCTCATCTAGTGTATCGCAGAGCAGGTGAATCAACTCCAGGTTGGCCCATTCGTTCACCCCACCGATGTTGTACGTATCGCCCAGTTTGCCCTTATGGAACACAGCGTCGATGGCGGTGGCATGGTCCTTCACGAAGAGCCAATCGCGCACGTTTTCGCCTTTGCCATATACCGGCACCGGCTGGCCGTGCTGAATGCGGTGAATAGCCAGCGGAATAAGCTTCTCGGGGAAATGGTTAGGACCGTAGTTGTTTGAGCAGTTGCTAAGCTTCACGGGCAGACCGTAGGTGTGGTGCCAAGCTCGCACGAAATGGTCAGATGAGGCCTTGGAAGCCGAGTAAGGCGAACGGGGGTCGTAGCTGGTTTCTTCAGTGAACATTTCAGGACCAAAATCCAGAGAGCCGTACACTTCGTCGGTGCTTACATGGTAGAAGGTTTTGCCTTCATAGCCCAGCGGCTTCCATAGATTTTTGGCTGCGTTCAGCAGGTGTACCGTACCCAGCACGTTAGTCTTCACAAACGCCAGCGGATCGGTGATGCTACGATCAACATGCGACTCGGCTGCGAGGTGAATTACTGCGTCTGGTTCTTCCGTAGCAAACAGCTGATCAACAAAGGCTTGATCCGTAATATCGCCTTTCACCAAACGGTAGTTAGGTGCCGATTCAATATCGCGCAGGTTTTCAAGGTTGCCGGCGTAAGTAAGGGCATCCAGATTCAAGATCTGATACTCCGGATACTTCGTCACGAACAAGCGCACCACGTGCGATCCAATGAAGCCGGCACCGCCGGTGATGATGATTTTCATAGGTGTAGAGAATGCATAAACCCGCTCTGTGCTAAGCTTGCCGAAGTAAACTTACCAGTAGCTGACAATATGAGATGTCTTTTTTGCCAACAGGCCTAGGCCTATTGGTAGACTACTTGAGTTACTTTTTCTGATCTAGGGCTTGCTGCCAACGCCATGCACTAGCCAAGGTCTCCTCTAGAGTGGAGGTAGTTGTAAAACCAAGCTCTGAAGTAGCCTTGGTAACATCGGCATAAATAGCCGGAACATCACCGGGGCGAGGAGGACCAATTTTGTAATTCAGCTTCTGACCTGTAGCTCGCTCAAACGCATGCACTACTTCCAGTACTGAGTTACCTTGGCCGGTGCCTACATTAAAGGTCTCTACTGCTTCACCCTGTCCTTCTAACAGGCGCTGTACCGCTACAATGTGCGCCTTTGCCAAGTCTACCACGTGCACGTAGTCGCGAATGTTGGTACCATCTGGCGTATCATACGTATCACCGTAGATGGTGAGCTGTTCGCGGATACCGGCAGCTGTTTGCGTTACAAAAGGCACCAAGTTTTGCGGTACTCCTAAAGGCAATTCGCCTATTTCGGCCGAAGGATGCGCACCAATGGGGTTGAAGTAGCGAAGCAAGATTGTTCGCAGAGACTGTCCAGGCACGGCAGCAAGGTCACGCAGAATGTCTTCGCACATCTGCTTGGTTGCGCCGTAAGGAGAATTGGCTTTCTTAGTGGGCGTCTGTTCCGTTACAGGCAACTGATCTGGGATGCCATACACCGTGCAAGAAGAGGAGAATACAAGTGCATTCACGCCAAATTCCCGCATCACTGAAAGTAGTGCCAGTAGTGAGCCCACGTTGTTACGATAGTACTCTAGTGGTTTCGCTACTGACTCACCTACTGCCTTAAATGCAGCAAAGTGAATTACCCCCCGCAGGTTACCCTCTTGGGCAAATACTGCGCGTAGAGCTTCTTCATCATTGCAATCAACGTTATGTACTGGTACGCGCACACCTAAGATGTGCTCTAGACCATTAAGTACCTGCTCCCGCGAGTTGCTGAAATTATCCACAATTACTGGCAGAAAGCCAGCATTGTATAGCTCTACTACTGCGTGCGAGCCAATATAGCCCGCGCCGCCTGTTACTAGTATTTTGGTGCGCTCCATTTTAAGTCAGTAATACAGCCAGTGATAAAACTAATGAGTTGATGAAGAATAGGCTAACTACCTTATTTCATCAACTCATTAACTATTGGTTAGAGGCTCCAGTAGGCCAGTTCTTCAATCTTATTACGGAACAGGCCCTTAATGTCTACTACCACAGCGGGCTGGTTGGTAATAGACTTGAAATAGGCCTCATCCAATTCTAGGTAGGGCTGGTGGCTAACGGCTACAATAACCGCATCATAATCGTTGCGGATTTGGTCTTGTGGGGTCAGACGGAAGCCGTACTCGTGGTTCAGCTCATCAGAATCGGCGTGGGGGTCGATGATGTCGACGTTCACGGAGAAATTCTTCAGCTCCTGAATAACATCAGCCACTTTCGAGTTACGGATGTCCTCCACATTCTCCTTGAACGTAGCGCCCATTACCAGCACACGGCCTTTAGCCACGTCTTTGCCTTGCTTGATCATGGTTTGCACCGTCTTGCGGGCAATATAGGCTCCCATGTTATCATTAGTGGTCCGGCCCGAAAGAATGACCTTAGCATCGTAGCCTAGTTCCTTAGCCTTGTAAGTGAGGTAGTAGGGGTCAACGCCAATACAGTGGCCACCCACCAGACCGGGCGAGAACTTAAGGAAGTTCCACTTGGTGCCAGCGGCTTCCAGCACTTCATAGGTGTTGATGCTCATGCGGTCGAAGATCATCGACAGCTCGTTCATCAGGGCAATGTTAACGTCGCGCTGCGTGTTCTCAATAATTTTAGCAGCTTCGGCTACTTTGATGCTGCTGGCGCGGTGTACCCCAGCCTTTACTACTAGCTCGTAGGTCTTGGCAATTTCTTCCAACGACTCCGCATCGCAACCAGCTACCACTTTCACAATGCTCGATAGGGTGTGCTCTTTGTCGCCGGGGTTGATGCGCTCAGGAGAATAACCCACTTTAAAGTCGCCGTTGGCAAAGCTTAGACCTGAGTGCTTTTCCATTACTGGAATACAATCTTCTTCCGTGCAGCCAGGGTACACAGTGCTTTCGAACACCACGTAATCACCTTTCTTTAAGACCTTGCCCACGGAAGACGAAGCGCCCAGCAGGGGCTTCAGATCGGGCATAGCATGCTCATCAATAGGAGTTGGCACGGCAACCACGTAGAAGGTTGCTTCGCGCAATACATCAAGTGAGTCGGTAAACTCAATGTCGCAGCCTTCAAAAGCCTGTGATTCCAGTTCGCCGCTCGGATCAATGTTATTGCGCATCATCTCCACCCGCTTAGCATTTATATCAAAGCCGATTACTTTGACTTTACGGGCAAATTCTAGGGCAATAGGCAAGCCTACATAGCCGAGGCCAATAACGGCCAGCTTGGTTTGTTTCTGAAGGAGTTGCTCGTACACGGGTCGGGACTTAGAAACTTGGATTAGGTAAGATGGTATAAGCGGGCAGCTTATAATTCAGGGGAAACAGGAAAGACCTGGTTGTTAGTTAGGCGATAGTGCTGACCACTTTCGGGACAAGTGGCTAGGCCAGTAGCAGTGAAGTGCAGGCGGTGCCCGTGCGTGCTCATCCAACCACGGGGGCGTGCAGGATTACCCACTACTAGGCAGTATGGAGCTACATCTTTGGTTACCACAGAGCCGGCACCCACAAAGGAGTACTCTCCCAGGTGGACGCCGCACACGATGGTACTATTTGCCCCAATACTTGTGCCACGTTCTACCATAGTAGAGCGGTACTCGTGGCGACGGGGTACGGCCGAGCGCGGATTTAGCACATTTGTAAAGACCACAGAAGGACCAATGAAGACATCATCGGCGCACTCTACGCCAGTGTAGAGACTAACGTTGTTCTGCACCTTCACATTTCTGCCTAATCGTACGCCATCAGCCACAAATACATTCTGACCTAGGGAACAATTGGGGCCCAGTTCGGCTCCAGCACTTACGTGCGAAAAATGCCAAATTCGACAACCATCACCAATGCGGCACCCTTCATCCAGGATGGCAGTAGAGTGCGCATAGTAAGCCAGAGGCTCAGGCATACCGAGGTGATTGGAGAGAAGAATTCAGCCGGCAAAGGTAGGAGTTTTGCCAGTTCGGAAAGATAGAAGTTTGAACGGATGCGAGTTAAGGTTCTGCTATCATTCTACCTATGTGCTTTCTTGGCTAAATAAGCCCAATTCTAGGTAGTATCAATACTTCTAACTTACGCTAGCAGGCCCAGCCCAACTTCTTTTTCCTCAAGCTCCTAGCCAAGTAGCACGTGTCATCCGGTCCTTGCCAAACAGATCAGCCATTAGGGCGCAGTGCTGATAATTTAGCTCTTGCAGCATTGCAATGGTGGCGTGCGCATACTGCTCATTTATTTCAAAATACAGACTACCGCCCGGGCGCAGCAGGCGCTGGCCTAGCGTGGCAATGCGGCGATAAAAGAGCAGCGGATCGTGGTTGGGCACAAATAGCGCCGTGGCGGGTTCGTAGGCCAGTACATTGGGCCGCATATGAGCACGCTCTTCTTCCAGCACATAAGGCGGATTACTCACTAGCACATCAAGTGCCGTACTTATTTGAGGCTCAGCTGTCAGAATATCTACTTCCTGAAAATTGATAGGGACTGCGTAACGAACGGCGTTGCGATGCGCCACTGCCAACGCTTCAGAAGACACGTCTACGGCCGTGAGGGTGCTGCCGGGCAACGCTACGCCTAGTGCCACCGGAATGCAACCCGAGCCAGTACCTACATCCAAGATATGTAGGCCACCACGGTTTTGCTGCTCCCGGATGATTAAAGCCACCAGCTCTTCTGTTTCAGGGCGCGGAATGAGTGTGGCCGGAGATACCGCTAGCTCTAAGCCCGCAAAGTGTGCCGTACCCAACACGTATTGCAGGGGCTCGTGCGTCAGAAGCCTCTCCTGGATGGCGGCCAATTGTTGCGCTACCGTCTCCACAACCGGCTCATTGGCTTGCATACGGCGCTGCAGGGGGGATAGGCATAGCACGTGCTCTAACACCAGCCCGGCTATAGCGTCGGCTTCGGGGGCGGGATAAATAGCCTGTATGGCCTCTGAGAGAGAAGTGGTGAGCTGACGAACCGTTGGCATGCCGCAAAGGTAGTTGCTAGGGGCTGCCGCTGTTCGTAGCAGGGAGAGGCTCTCTGGCACGCCTACTTTTGTACCTTCACCCTCCCACCAATTCCGCTTCTATGTCTGCCACCGACTTCGACCACCTCATGATGCGCCGGGCCCTCGACTTGGCTCGTTTGGGCATGGGCTATGCCCGTCCTAACCCGATAGTAGGCTGCGTCATCACTCACGAAGGACAAATAATTGGCGAGGGCTGGCACCGGCAATATGGCGGACCTCATGCAGAGGTAAATGCTATAGCTGCCGTTACCGATTCTGCTTTGCTGCCTAAAAGCAGGGTGTATGTCACCTTGGAACCCTGCTCTCACCATGGGAAAACTCCGCCTTGTGCCGATTTGCTCATTGAGAAAGGGGTAGCAGAGGTGGTGGTATGTAATCTTGACCCGAACCCGCTGGTCGCTGGCCGCGGTATTGCGAAGCTGCAGGCCGCAGGCATCAAGGTAGAAACTGGATTACTAGAGCAGGAAGGGCGCTGGCTCAACCGGCGGTTCTTTACTTTTCAGGAAAAGCAACGGCCTTATGTGGTGCTGAAGTGGGCTGAAACGGCCGACGGGTATTTGGCTGGTCCTTATTTCCAGCCCGTGGCTATTAGCGGCAAGCTGGCCAATATAGTGGTACACCAGTGGCGAACCGAAGAACAGGCAATTCTGGTGGGTACCCGCACCGCCCTGCACGATAACCCCCGCCTAAATGTGCGAGAATGGCCCGGCCCAGATCCTACCCGCCTCGTCATCGACAAAAACCTGTGCCTGCCTCCTACCCATAACTTGCTCGACGGTAGCCAACCCACCATTGTTTTCACCTACCGAGAGCGGGACTCAACCAACAACCTAGCCTACGAGCCATTGTCGGAAGCCAACGACTTATTCCCGCAAATTCTGCACAAGCTGTATGAACGCAATGTGCAGTCGGTACTGGTGGAAGGTGGCCCTACAGTGCTAAATTCCTTACTCAAAGATGGCCTCTGGGACGAAGCCCGGATTATCCGTAGCCATAAACTACTGGGCGGTGGCGTAGCCGCCCCTCACCTGGGCCTCACTGGCCTACGGGAGCATTTTACCTTAGGCGAGGACGAGGTGTTTGTGTATCAGCGGCAGGCGCAAGGCCAGGTAGTACCAGCGCGGTAATAACTTTGCGGGGCTGGCCTGGTTAGCTAGCACTTTCATTCTGTATTACTGCTTACCCATGGCCGAAGAACTGCACCTCGATACCACGCTCACTAAAGCTGAGCAATACCGCCAACTCTTTCCCCAAATTGAAGCCCTCACCACGGGCGAGCCTGATTTGGTAGCTAACCTAGCCAACACAGCGGCGGCGCTACGCCAAGCTTTCGGCTTCTTCTGGGTAGGGTTTTATTTGGTCAAAGACGAGGAGCTGGTGCTTGGTCCCTTCCAGGGCCCCATTGCCTGCACTCGTATCCGGCGCGGGAAAGGGGTGTGCGGCACCAGCTGGAGCCGTGCCGAAACGGTGCTCGTACCCGACGTAGAACAGTTCCCCGGCCACATTGCCTGCAGCTCCGACTCGAAGTCGGAAATAGTAGTTCCGGTGCTGAAAAACGGGCAAGTAGTGGCCGTGCTAGATGTGGACAGCGACCAGCTTAATGACTTTGACCAAGCCGACCAAGTGGCGCTGGAGGAACTGATGGCGCTGGCAGCGCGGTGGTTCTAGGGCGCGGTAGGCGCTGGCAGTAGAAAGGCGTTTTGTGGAGGTGGTTCTCAACTGCCAACCGCGTAACTTACTCCGGATAAGTCCTACCCACACCCTACCCCACCCATGCGTAAAGTTGTTTTGTACATAGCCACCAGTCTGGATGGCTATATTGCCTCCCCGGATGGCTCCGTGGAATGGCTGCCCACCCCACCCCCGAATGAGGACTACGGCTACGGAAACTTCCTAGCCACCGCCGACGCCACCTTGCAAGGCCGCGCTACTTACGAGCAGGTCCTTACTCTCGGCGACTGGCCATACCCCACGCTAACTAACTACGTCTTTACCCGGCGCCCACCCAGCGAGCCTGCGCATCCCTCGGTTCATTTCGTGACCGAAGACCCGGTGAGCTTTGTCAACCAGCTTAAGCAGCAGCAAGGCAACACCATCTGGCTAATTGGCGGCAGCATGCTGGCGGCCCCATTGCTAGCGGCCGGCGTGGTAGATGAACTCATGCTGTTTATTGTGCCACAGCTGTTGGGCGCAGGCATTCCGTTGTGGCGGGCGCAGCCCCAGCCACGCCCCTTGGTGCTCCTCAACCAGCAAGCCTGGGCCGATGGCATGACGCTACTTCATTACCAGCTACCCACCTAGGAGAGGCCGCTTTTGACCGTAGAACAGGCTTAGTCCGGTATCGCTCATGCAAAAAAGCCGCGGCCTCCTTACTCGGAGGCCGCGGCTTTTTCAATGCCTTTGTAGTCTAACTAACTTAGAACAGGCTGGGGGCGTCGGTTTTCAGTTGGGCAATAATGGTCTGCCCGCCTTTTACTTTCTCGCCAATCTGCACTTTCACTTCTGTATCGACTGGCACGAAAATGTCTACGCGGGAGCCAAACTTGATAAAGCCAAACTCTTCGCCTTGACTTACTTCGTCGCCTTCGTTTACATACCACACAATGCGGCGGGCCATGGCACCGGCAATCTGCCGGAATAGCACAAATGGACCAGCCTCCGACTCTACCACCACCGTAGTTCGCTCGTTTTTAGTGCTGCTCTTGGGGTGCCAGGCTACCAGGTAGTTGCCGGGGTGGTATTTGAAGTAGCGTACAATGCCCGAGATGGGGTTGCGGGTGATGTGCACGTTAATCGGCGACATGAAGATGCTGATCTGCTTGCGTACGTCATCGAAATATTCGGGCTCATGCACGTCCTCAATTACTACCACTTTGCCATCGGCGGGGGCAATAACCAAGTCTTCGTGAGTGAAGAGACGGCGGGCAGGGCTCCGAAAAAACTGGAGCAGCGCCAGAAAGACGATGACCGAAATACCCGCGAAAATCTTGTTAAAATCATCGTAGCGGGCATTATAGCGGAAGAGCAATAGGTTGGCAGCCACTAGGGCCAGCAACGTAAAGAAAAGAATACGTCGTCCTTCTTTGTGAATCTTCATAAATCACTGATTTGCGCTGATTACGTGAATTACGATGATTCAGACGCTTTTTCCAGAAACAGAGCTCAGCAGGCAGATGATTCCCCCGCGACGGGAAACCCTTGCCAACCTGCACAAAGATAGCCCGAGCCACCGGCCCGGGCTATCCGGAAACAAATATAGCTAGTTCGGGCTCACAGCCCAGTTGACAGCCAAAAACCTGCTTTGCGGCAGGCACTGGTGCCTAGTAGTGGCCTAGAAGCCGCCGCGGAACTTATACGTCTGGGCTACTTTATCGATGGCCACTACGTAAGCGGCAATACGCATCGGGATGTTATACTTCTGGCTGGTGGCGTACACTTTCTCGAAGGCGTCATTCATGATCCGGTCGGCGCGCTCAGTTACCATTTCCTCGGTCCACTTGAAGCCCTGACGGTTCTGCACCCACTCGAAATACGAAACCGTTACCCCACCCGAGTTGGCCAAGATATCGGGCACCACCATAATGCCTTTCTCATTGATGATGGGGTCAGCTGAAGCGGAAGTAGGGCCGTTGGCGCCTTCTACAATCAGCTTAGCTTTAATGTTATGGGCGTTGTGCTCCGTAATTACGTCTTCTACGGCGGCGGGCACCAGCACGTCTACGTCGGCAGTTAGCAGGTCATCGGCATCATCCATGAGCGTAGCACCGGTGAAACCGTCGAGGCGACCTTTGTGCACGTTCTTGTAGGCCACCGCCTCGTCGATGTTGATGCCGTTCTCGTTCCAGTAAGCGCCGCTTACGTCGGAAATGCACTTAATTTTCACACCCTGCTCGCTGAGCAGTTTGGCGGCCCAAGAGCCCACGTTGCCGAAACCTTGCACCGCTGCAGATGCCTGCATAGGGTCCATGCCCAGCTTCTTCATGGCAGCCAGCGCCGATACCATCACGCCGCGGCCAGTAGCCTCAGTGCGGCCCAGGGAGCCTCCCATTACCAGCGGCTTGCCGGTTACAACCGCCGGCGAGGTAGCGCCTACAGTCTTGGAGAACTCGTCCATCAGCCAGGCCATTTCGCGCGGGCCAGTGCCCATGTCGGGGGCCGGAATGTCGCGGTCGGGGCCGAACACATCCTTCATGGCCATAGTGTAGCCGCGGGTGAGCCGCTCAATTTCGCCGGCACTCATGGTGGTTGGGTCGCAGATGATGCCGCCTTTAGCCCCGCCATAAGGCAGGTCTACCACGGCGCACTTCCACGTCATCCAGGCAGCCAGGGCTTTCACCTCATCCAGGTGCACATTCTTATCGTAGCGGATACCGCCTTTCGAGGGGCCCAGAATGGTGTTGTGCACCACGCGGTAGCCTTCAAATACGCGCACCTTGCCATTGTCCATGGTCACGGGAATGTGCACGATAACCTGCTTATCAGGAGCCTTCAGTACGTCGTAAGTTTCGTCGTCAAGACCGAGAATTTCGGTGGCCACGTTGAAACGTGACATCATCGACTCGAGGGGGTTTTCGGCATCTACGCGAGGAGCCGGTTCTTTGTACACCGTGGTGGCAGCCATACGGGGTTGGGGGTTGGGGTGGGTGAGGAATGAAAAAAGGGCGACCAAGGGCGGTGGGAGCCACTAGTCGCGCGCAGAAATTTGGTGGTCAAAGGTAGTAGGAATATGCCATACGCAAGGCGTAGCGGGTGGGGTGCACTTTCCCATAACCTTCGTTCTAGGCTACTCTACGCACAAAAACAGCACCAAACACCTGTTAGTTTTCAACAAACTGACGTGCGGCTGGTAATAGCACAAAAAAAGCCCGTGAAAATATTTTCCACGGGCTATACCTCAGTAGCTACCTAAGCGGCAAGTGGCCTAACTGAGGACCAGTTGCAACAACGCCAGAACCGGCAGAATAAACAGAAACGCATCAAACCGATCTAGCAAGCCACCGTGACCAGGCATAATACGGCCAGAGTCCTTCACATCAACGCTGCGCTTGAGCATAGACTCGGCCAAGTCGCCAAGCGGACCGAACACGGCTACCACGCCCGCTACTACCAAGCGGTAGGTTAAAGAGAGTTCTGGCAGTAAGTAGCCCAAGGCCCAACCCATTGCCAGTGTTAGAAGGAAGCCTCCTACGGCTCCTTCCCAGGTTTTACCGGGTGATATTTTGGGGGCCAACTTGTGCTTGCCCAACGTTTTGCCCGCCGCGTAAGCCCCGATATCCGACGACCACACCAGCAGTAGAAGGGCGAAGATGCGGCGGTAATCATAACTTTCTCGACCACTGAATGCCACTACGCTCAACAGGCTCATTGGCAAGCTTACGTACAGGATGCCTAGTAACGCTACTCCTACATTTGCGAAAGGAGGTATGTCGTGATTTTCTCGAGGCCACGAATACATTTCCCTCAAGATTAGAATAGTAGGCAGCAAGAAAGCCACTATGTATAAACTGTTTTCAGCTGGCTCTATAGTGTTAAGCCAGGTAAGACTATCATTGGTCTCAAGCACGGCCGTACTTCCTGCTACCCCGGCATGATAACCCGCACTCTGCAGAAAATAGATAGCAGTGAATAACACCATACTCAATGCGCCCCCCAGCAACGCCGCCGGCTTGTACCCAGCGTGGCGCATCATACGGTAGAACTCCCAGAGCATCCGCATCTGCACCAGCCCAAAGAACAAGGCAAACGTCCAGGCGCTGTACCACACGCTGCCTAGCAGCAAGACGGCCCCAATGACCCCAAATAGTATCCGCTGGGCCAAGTTGGACATAGGTGGCTTGCTGGTAGCAGGTTCAGTGGCCGGCTGCGGGGTGGGAGCGGGAGAGGTGGGCAAGGACGAGGAGAGTTGGAGAGTGATACAGGCAAACAAGAACCTAAAGTGGCCTAGCGGCAAAATACAGGCCTCTTTCGAGGGTTTTCTATTTATTTTCCCGGGTGATATCGACGCCGTGGTGGCTGAGGGTGCGGGCCGGTACTGGGGCGTCAGCAGAAGCCACGGCCACGCCGCCACTGCTGAGCGTGTGCATTTCAGTGGGCAGTTCATCGGCGTGTGGAGCCTGCATGTGGCGGCGCAACAGCCAAAGTAAACCTGCACATACCACCAAGGAAAGCAGCATTAGCGGCCACGGCAGGGCTTCGGTAGAGTCGGGGTCGAAGGCGGTAGTTGACCACTCCCGCTGCTGAATGTAGAGCAGCAGCAATTGAAAGCCGTTTTGGGCAAAGTGTGCGGCAATGGGCACGAAAATATTACCGCTCCACTCGTATAAGTACCCTAGTACTAGGCCTAGCACAAAGCGCGGCACAAACCCTAGAAACTGAAAGTGAATAGCGCTGAAGATGGCCGCGGCCAACCAGATACCCACATGGCGCGAATTAAACCACTGCACCAGATTGCGCTGAATCACGCCCCTGAAAAACAGCTCTTCGCTTACAGCTGGCACCACGGCAATAACCAGCACGGCTACCAGAAAGCGGGTAAGGGAGGTAAACCGCGTGAGAAAACGCGTGATAATCTGCGCCTTATCCTCCATAGCCTTGGCCTTCACTTCCCAACTGTGCAGGAAATCGGGCAAGTGCGCGTGGGCGTTCCAATCAATCAGCCCGGACATAAAGGGCAGGCTAATGATAATCAGTGCCATGGCCACCAGCGCCCACCAGAGTGGCACTGGCCTACGAGGGGCAAAATAGTCGGCTAGCTTATGCCCGGTTAAGGCAGCCAATACTATGGCCGCCCCGCCCACTCCACCTAGCAGGAGCAGGCCTTGGCTGAGCATCATTACGCCCCAACCATTGGGGTAAGCCTGCGGTGCCTGCTGCACGTTGCCCATCTCCAGCAGGCCTACGTGAAAGAACAGATTGCTGCACACTGCAATCAACAAGCTCGACAGGCAAAACATCACAAATGCTACCACCAACAACAGAAGCAGGTTGGCGGCGGGGTGCAACCGACTGGAGACGAAACCTTTCATAGGTGGTTGGGGTCTTGAGGACTTAGATCTTGGGCTTGAATGCCGTGCAACGCTTGTGTAGATGAACGTTGGCCAAGAACTCAAGCTCTTAGGGTCCTAAGACCCTGAACTAATCGTAAATTTGCGCAAAATACTAGAATAGACTGCCGTGGTACACATCCGCAACATTGCCTTGCCCGATTTCCCTTTGCTGCTCGCGCCCATGGAGGACGTGTCGGACCCGCCGTTCCGGGCCGTGTGCAAGCAGGGTGGGGCTGATTTGATGTACACCGAGTTTATTTCCTCGGAAGGCCTAATCCGGGCCGCTGCCAAGAGCCGGCAGAAGCTCGACGTGTTCGACTACGAGCGGCCCATCGGCATTCAGCTGTTCGGTTCCGACGTGGAAACCATGGGCGAGTGCGCCCGCATCAGCACCGAAGCCGGCCCCGACCTCATCGACATCAACTACGGCTGCCCCGTGAAGCAGGTAGCCTGCCGGGGTGCTGGCGCCGCCCTGCTCCGCGACATTCCGAAGATGGTAGAAATGACGGCCGCCGTGGTCAAAAACACCCACCTGCCCGTAACGGTGAAAACCCGCCTGGGCTGGGACGACTCGACCAAGAACGTGGAGGACGTGGCCGAGCGCCTGCAAGACATTGGCATTGAGGCCCTGACCATACACGGCCGCACCCGCGTGCAGATGTACAAGGGCGAGGCCGACTGGGAGCTGATTGGCCGCATCAAGAACAACCCGCGCATCAAAATTCCCATCTTCGGCAACGGTGATATTGATTCGCCCCAGAAGGCCGTGGAGTACAAAAACCGCTACGGTGTGGACGGCGTGATGATTGGCCGCGCCGCTATTGGCTACCCCTGGATTTTCCGGGAAGTGAAGCACTACGCCGCTACTGGCCAACTGCTGGCCCCGCCCACCGTGGAAGAGCGGGTGCAAGCCTGCCGCATGCATTTTGAGAAAAGCTTGGAGTGGAAGGGCCCGCGGGCCGGCATCTTCGAGATGCGCCGCCATTACGCCCAGTATTTCCGTGGCCTAGAAGGTGCCCGCCAGTGGCGCACCCGCCTCGTGGAAAGCAACGACCCGGCGGAAATCCACGCCATCATGGACGAAATCATTGCCGCCGAGCCGGTTCTAGTGGCCTAGCCTGCCACCTGCTTTCAATAAACGTCATTCCGGGCGCAGACGAGATTCCTCGACTACGCTCGGAATGACGTTCTACATTTTATTAATCCCCTCCCATGCCTACCGCCCCCGCCCCGGCCGTTACCTCCGCTCCTGGTTCCCCGACCGTGGCCCCGCCCCCACCCCACCGCACGCCGGCCTCTGCCTGGGTGCTGCTGCTGATTCTGGCCAGCATCTGGGGCACGTCGTTTATCCTGATGAAGAAGGGCTTGGTGGTGTTTTCGGCCCTGGAGCTGGGGGCTACGCGGGTGAGCGTAGCGGCGCTGCTGCTCCTGCCGTTTGCCCTCAAGCATATTGGCAAGGTTGAGCGCAGCCGCTTTAAGTGGCTGGTGTTGAGTGGCGTGGTAGGTACGCTGGTACCAGCTTTCCTGTTTGCTTACGCCGAAACCCGCTTGGCCTCAGGCTTAGCGGGGGTACTCAACGCCCTCACGGCCGTATTTACCCTGGTGGTAGGCGCGGCCTTCTTTGGGCAGAAACTGACGGGCCTGCGGGTGCTGGGGATAGGCCTAGGCTTGGCGGGCACGGTAGTATTAATGCTGCTGGGCGGCAGCGGCGGCGATGCTACCCCCTCCGGGGAAAGCAATGCCTGGTACGGCCTGTACATTGTGCTGGCTACATTGGGCTACGGCTTCAGCGTCAACATCATCAAGCATCACCTGAGCGGCATTCCGTCGGTGGCCGTAACGGGACTGTTGCTGCTGTTCATTGGCGGGCCGGCCCTGGCCTTCCTGCTAACTAGCACGCAGTTCCTCTACAAGCTGCAGCACGTGCCCGGCGCCTGGACGGCTTTCGGCTACATTGTGCTGCTGGCTACTATGAGCACGGCCGTGGCCATGGTGCTGTTCAACAAGCTTATCCAAAGCTCCACGGCGTTATTCGCGGCCTCCAACACCTACTTGGTGCCCATTATGGCCCTGGGCTGGGGCCTCCTCGACGGAGAACAGTTTAACCTCTGGCACCTGCTGGGCATGTTGATTATCCTGGTCAGCGTCGCCATCATTCACCGGGCGAAGTAAGCCGGTGCGCTTGACGGCTATAGCTGGATAGAATTGAAAAACTCCATTCGCTCAGCTTCCTTAAAATCCCCGGATTGACGTAGCGGCAAGAAATGTAGTTGGTATACCACCTTGCCCACCGTGAAGCAGCGGATATACTTGATTACTGGTAGCCCCTCTGCACTTGCTGCCTTGTATTTGACGGTAATCAAGTCAATGTCATCCTGTTGCGTTATCGACTGCTCTAATAAATTAGGATAATCACCCCCAAGCATTATTGGAATAGCTCGGTCTATATAATAGTTTTTCCGCTCTTCAAAAGTTGGCAGCACTACCGGCTCCTCAGCCAGTGGAATCCGAACTACCACGTAGATAGCGGCGGTGTCTTGCAGCGTATAGGCTTGACTATTCTTCACCATAGCATCTTGTCGCCGCTCAGGGTTGACAACCGCCATAGTTCCCGGCACATCCACTTCTTGTGGTTTCGCTGGCAATGCCACCGTTAGCTGGTCATCTATTTTTACTGGTATCCACGAAGTTTCTGTTTTGTGACGCACACAGTTGCACCACAACAGCGTCAGGATAAAAACACCAATGTATTTCATATAGTTAGCAAGGCCTCTGACCTCAATGTTACGCTTCATTTATTCCGGCTCCCTCCTGCACGTATGGTCAGTCGTGGAACCGGTCCGGCAGCTGTAGGCGCTGGGGGTGACCTAGCAGGTACTGACGAATGCGGTCAAGCTCGGCGGCATCTAGCACGGGCAGCTCATGGAAGCCGGTTTGCCAAAAGTCGGCTTCGGGCGGGAGCTGGCCGCGCAGAAGGCGCCGGGCCTGGGTGGCGGTACGCTGGTGAAGCAGTTCCAGGGCCTTATACAGCGACACTGACTGGCCTAGCGGCAAGTGCAACACCGCGTGCAAGTGGTTAGGCAGCAATACAAAGCACGGCACGTGCAACCCTTGCTCTTCTAGCATCAGCAGCTCCCCGGCTACCATTTCAGCTAGCTTTTCCTTCTCCAAGTATGCCGGCCCCACGGTGCGAGCGTCGAGCAGGGCATCGAAGCCGGCGAAGAACTTTTTTTCAGCGCGGCGGTGAGCTTCCGGAGAGCCAGCGGCTTGTTGGGCGACTACGCGCTGGGCGTGCAGCTCCCGGCCTGCCCTCGCCGGAATGGAGCCGGCCAAGCGCAGGGTAAGCAGAATGGTTTCGCCGGGTGGGAGCATGGTCGTTCTGATGAGAGTTCCCGCAGAGGACGCAGAGGTTTTTCGCAGAAGGCGCTGAGCTGTTCTGGATTAGGCTGGGTGCAGGATGCCGTTTAGCTCCACTACCTCTCCCCTTTCGAGCAACCCAGCTAGTACCGGCTCCAGTTGCTGGCGCATTTCATCTGACAACCGACTGAAGCCGAGCAGGCGGACGGAGGGTAGGAACACGGCCTCGCGGGGCAGGGCAAAGCTTTGCTCTACTACGGTGCGCAGGGCGCGGGCTAGCTCTTCGGGCGCCACGAAGGCCAGCTTGCGGGATATAGCGGGCAGGCTGCTCCGGTCGCGCAGGGGCGGTTGCTGCATGGTAATGTCCCAGAGGAAGTTGCCTTGTTGGCGCAGATGGCGCAGATTGGCTGCCAATAGGGCCGCGTCGCGGCCGGTTTTGCGCATGCGAGCCCCTACCTGGGCAGCGCCACTGGCTTGAGCTAGGCGGCGGGTGGCTTCGTCAAGGTGAATGGGGCTTTCGATGCGCACTATCTGAGTAAGCCAGTTAGCCAACTGGCCTAGGCTGTGCTGGTGCAGCTCGCGGTGGCCTACGGCAGCCGGTAGCTGCGCCACTTGGTACGGCTCGGCTACCACTTGGTCGGCAGCGGAAAGCTCCTCGCGTTCAACTCCCGTTGTTTCTGGTGCTGGTTCAGGTTCTGCCGGCTCGTTGGGGTCGTCCTGAGCGGCGTGGCGACGGGCTTCTTCAATGGCTTGCACCGCGCGCTCGGTTTCACGTTGGGGATCCCGGAACCAGTCGGTGCTCCAGATGCGGTGCAGGCGCCAGCCCACGGCTTCGAGCACCTGCTGGCGCAGCCGGTCCCGGTCGCGGGCCGAGCGGGCGGAGTGATACATGGCCCCATCGCACTCAATGCCCAGCACGTAGCGGCCGGGCTGGTCGGGGTCTACTACCGCCAGATCGATATAAAAGCCCTGGCTGCCAATCTGGGAGCGTACGGTGTAGCCACGGGCTGTTAGCGTCCGGTACACGGCTTCCTCAAACGGCGACTCCATTGCGCGGCCGGTTTCCTCGTTTTGGTTTAGGCGCCCATGCTGGGCGAAGTTCAGAAAGGTTTTGAGCGCGGCCACGCCTTTGGCGCGGGTACGGCTGAGGTCCAGATCATCGGCGGTGAGGTTGGTAAACACCTCGCACCGCTGCTTGGCCCGGGTGATAAGCACGTTCAGGCGTCGCTCGCCCCCTTCCCCGTTCAGGGGGCCAAAGCTCATGGTTAGATAGCCATCCTTGGTGCGGCCATAGCCCACGCTGATCAGAATAACGTCGCGCTCATCGCCCTGCACGTTTTCGAGGTTCTTGATGAAGAAGGGCTCATGGGGGTGCCGGTTGAAGAACGATTCCGTTTCGGGGTGCTGGCGACGCATCTTTTCCAGTGCGTCCTGAATGGCCTGGCGCTGGGCCGTGCTGAAGGCAACTACACCCAGCGTGAGGCGCGGCGTGGTACGGGCGTGGTGCAGCACGGCTTCGGCCACCGCTTGGGCCTCCAAGGGATTGGTACGCGTGGTACCCCGCTCGTAATGCGTTTCGGGCAGATGATGGTAGACCAGCCCGAGTTGCCCCTGCCCGCCAGGACTAGGGAAGATGACCAGCTTATCCTCGTAAAACAAGTGGTTGGAAGCCGCAATCAGCGACTGGTGTAGACTGCGGTAGTGCCAGCGCAACATGCGCTCGGGCATCTGGCGGGCCTTGCACAGCTCCAGAATGCTCTGAATGTCGGCCGTTACATTTTCCTCGTCGGCTTCTTCTCCGCTACCCGTCAGGGAATCAAAGAACGAGGTGGGCGGCAGTTGCTTAGAATCTCCTACTACCACCAGCTGCTTGCCCCGCGCAATGGCCCCTAATGCGTCCACGGGCTTTACCTGCGAGGCTTCATCGAACACCACCAGGTCAAATTCCACTGCGCCCGGCGGCAGGTAGCTAGCCACCGAAAGCGGCGACATCATAAACACCGGCTTGATGGCCTGTATCGCCCTCCCGGCTTGCTGCATAAGCTTGCGCAGGGACAAATGGCGGGTCTTTTTGGCAAATTCATTACGCAGCAGTAGCATCTGGCCGCCGGCCTGTGGGTGCGGCAAGCCCTCGTGGTGTTGGCGCAAGGCCCGAATGCGGTTGTGGTAGAGTGAGTCCTGGTCGGCCTGCCGGAAGCGGGCGGCTAGTTCCTCGTGGCTGGCCCGCTCGAACTGCCGCAGGGCCGGGTGCTGTTCGTAGGCCAGGCGCTGCAGAAATTCCAGCCAGGTTTGCCGCACGGCGGCTCCTAGCAACTGCGGAGCCTGAGGCCAGCTTTCGGCCAGCAGCAAAAGTTCCAGAAGCTGCTCCTGCTGCACAGTGGCAGCCACGTTGTTCCACTCAGTCATCAAGCGCAGAGCGGGCACATCGGCGGCCCAAGCGGCCAGGGTACTTTGCTGGGTTTCGAAAGACTGAAACTGCAGTCGGCCAGCCGGTCCGAAGCGGCGTGCTTCGTTAAGCTGCAGGGCATCAACCACGGCTTGGATGGCCGCGCGGTGCTGCACCAGTGCTGCCTCTAAGGTAGCCAGGGGTAGGGAGATGGCGCTGGGATTAGTTTCGCGTTGCAAATAGTCAAGCAAACCATCCGGCAACTCCCCGCGTGCAATTCGCTGGTGGGTAAGGGCTAAGTACTCCTGAATTTTTAACAGCCTGGGCCAGTCGGAGCGCTCAGATTGCCAGTTGGCCCCGAACAGTTGCTGGCCTAGGCCATTGGCTTCGGCTACTGTTTTAGCGTGGCGGGCTGCTTCGTGAATAGTATCTATTACTGCAATCAGCCCAGCCGACTCCTTGGGCAGCGGTCCGCGCCAGAGGCTTTGCAGGCGCTTGCGGGCCCGGCGGTAGTCGCCGTTGAGGAAGTTCCACCACTTGTCGCCAGCGGATAGCAGGGTGGCGCGCTCCGCCAGAAGCTGCTGGTCCCAGGCTTCGGGCAACAGGGTTGCCTCGTGCTGCTGACGTAGCGAGTTGTAGGCCAGTCCAGCTCTCAGTATTTCCTGGATGCGCCCCGCCTGCTGGTGCCAAGCTGCATCAGTCACGGCGGCTCCTAGTAGTGGCGGCGCTAGTTGGGCGTGGCGGGCGGCAGGCAGGAGTTGCTCGGCAGCCGTGCGCTCCGTGGGTACGGGCAGGCCAAGCAGCTCCGCTAAGACTTGCGCGGCAGCCGCTAGGCCACTCACGGACGCTTGAGCTGCGTCGAGCGCCGCAGTTAGGTTAGCCTGCTCGGCGGGCAGCAGCACCGTCAGTTCACTACCCCAGAATAGCAGGTTCTTAGGCGAACCCACCTTTTGCAATGTTGCCTGCAGACGGGTAGCCAGGTCCTCAGCGTGGGCAGCATCGGCATCAGTCCAAGTGGATAGGTTGACAAAGACGATGCGCGGCAGCTCCGTAGAACCGCGCTCTTCGGCCAGGTGCAGCAGTTCCCCGGTCACCTGCTGGGCCGTGCGCCGACTGCGGCCGATAGGTGCGTTTACGGCCAGGGCATAGTCGTTGAGGGCTTGGCGGTAGCGCGGCAGTTGGGCCATCTGGTCTTCCACGTTGGCCGCCGCGGCGGGGCGGCCTAGGTTGAGCGTGGCTTTCAGCTCGTCGTGGAGGGCTTTTTTGTTGGCCTTTTGGCTGTGCAGCTCCAGGCAAGCCGCGCCCAGGCCCAGGCTGTCGAGACGGCGCTTCACCACTTCCAGGGCCGCCATTTTCTCGGCCACAAACAGCACCTTCTTTCCTACCCCAATGGCTTCGGCCAGCAGGTTGGCAATGGTCTGCGACTTCCCGGTGCCGGGTGGACCCTGCACTACCAGGTTGCGCCCTTCCTGTACGGCCAACAGGGCCAGCAGCTGGGAGCTGTCGGCGTCGAGGACTTGGTGCAGCTCGTGGGCGGTGCTTTCAATGTCCAGAAAGGCCGTGTCGCTCACGGTGGGCGGCGCGTCGCGGAAGCCGGTGTCGGTTCCCAGCAGGGCCTGCAGGGCCGGATGGTCGAGCAGAGTGGCGCCGCTAGGCCAGGTGGCGGGGTCCAGGTCGCGGTAGAGCATGAACTTGCCGAAGGAGAAGAAGCTCAGCGCAATCTGGTTGGGTTCTACCTGCCAGCGCGGCAGGCCGCGCACGGTTTCGGCCACGGCGGCGAGGTAAGTGGCTACCCCACTTTCTTCGTCCCACTCCGGCAAGCTCAGCCCGAAACTGGCTTTCAGCTTGGCTTGCAAGGATAGGTTGGCTTCTACCTCGGCGCCGGTGTGGCGCAGCTTGAATCGCTCGGCTGCAGTACCGCGCTCCAGTAGCACGGGCACTAGCACCAGTGGCGCGTGGCGGGGCTCCTTACTGCTGGCGGCCTCATACCAGGTCAGCATGCCTAGGGCCAGGTACAAGATGTTCACGCCCTGCTCTTCCAGGCTGGTACGAGCGGTATAGTATGTGTTAAGCAGCCGACTTTCCAGCTTTGCCAGTGGCTCAGCGGTTTGCAGCTTGTTGTCGGTGAGCAATGTTTGCCGCTCCGTTTCACTTAGGTACTGACTGGACGCTGCTGACCCGTGTTCACCTTCATTTTCCGCTGCTCCCGAGGTTTCTTCGGGCTCGGAAGGCAGCGAGTCAGACAGGGTTTCGGTGAGAGGTAGGGCATTTGCGGCCTGAGGTACGTCTCCGGTTCTTCGCTTGGTTGGCTCAGGGGCAGCCTGGAAGTACATCGTCTTGGCCTGGCTCACTAGCACCTCATACACGGCTGCGGCTTCTTCCTGCACCACCGCCACCCCCTGGGCATTGGAAAGACGAAAGTTGAGCAGCGGATTGCGCAACCCCAGATCCAACAACTCCTGGCGGGAAGCATCGAGGCGGGCTGCGAGAGAAGGTATGGTTTGCGGCGTGGTAGCAGTAGAAACCGGAGAACCTGATTCCATAAAAATTGCCGGGAGGCAGTATAGCTAGCGGGCATTCAAGTTACGGCCATGAGCTTTGCCGAACAATTGCCACCCCTCCCCTTCATGCCAAACGCCCCGGCTACTTGCTCAGCAACCGGGGCGTTTGATTAATGGGAAAGACGACCTGCAGGTTACGCCCGACGCTGACCGTTCGGCAAGACTTTCAGGCCTAGCTTGCTGTGTTTGAAGCCATAGTTGAAGTACAGGGCCAGTCCGATAATCAGCCAGCCGAAGAACAACAGCCAGTTGTTGATGCCCAGCTGGGTCATGAGGTAGAGGTTGGTGAGCAGGCCTAGCACCGGCAGCAAGCTCAGCTTCTTGCGAAACGACAGCCACGCCAGGCCCAGGCAAAACACGAAGAACACCAACATCGGGATATAATGGCGAGCTTCCTCGTAGCCGCTGCTCAGGGCCTGCTGAAACTCCTGAATACCCGCCTGGTTGTACACGAACAGCAGCGCAGCACCTACCAATAACACCAGCGGCACCAGAAACTGCCCGTTGATATAGGGCACCTTAAACCGGGCATCCGACTGGCCATGGGGGTCAATGATGAGGATACCGCCGCACACCAGTGCAAACGCGAACAGCGTCCCGATGGAAGTCAGGTCGATTACCAGATCCATGTTCAGCAGCATGGCCGGCACGCCCACAAAGAAGCCCGTCACGATGGTGCTGAACGAGGGCGTGTGGAACTTGGGGTGCACACGCGAGAATACGGGGGGTAGCAGTCCATCCCGGCTCATGGTCATCCAGATGCGGGGCTGCCCGATCTGGAACACCAGCAGCACCGAGGCCATGGCCAGCACCGCCGATACGGCTACCACGCCGCCCAGCCACTTTACGCCCACTTTGTTGAACACGTAGGCCAGGGGGTCGCCCACGGCCAGCTCTTTATAATTCACCATGCCCGTGAGGACCAGCGTGATAATCACGTAGAGGATGGTGCAGATAATCAGAGCGTAGATCATAGCCCGGGGCAGGTCGCGCTGAGGGTTCTTGCACTCCTCGGCAGTCGTCGAAATAGCATCAAAGCCGATGTAAGCAAAGAACACCGCCGACACACCTTTCAGTACGCCGCCAATGCCGTTCGGGGCGAAGGGGCTCCAGTTTTCGGGCTGCACGTAGAAGGCGCCTACCAGAATCACCACGGCCACTACCACCAGCTTTAGGGCCACCAGCAGGTTAGAGGCGTTTTTAGATTCCTTGATGCCCACGTACACCAGCGCCGTAATGGCCAGGGTAATGAGGCCGGCAGGCAAATCCAATACGAGGCGTAGGCCACCCGGCAGTTCTGGGGCGGCGCTCCAGGCCCGGTAACCTTCCAGCTGGGCCGCTGAGGCTTCAGCTAACGGTCGGCCCGACTGCATCAGCTCCAGCACTTCATTATAGTGCTTATGAGCACTTTGCATGCCCATCGTCAGCCAAACGGGTAGGTTGATGCCCACACCCTGCAAGAGCCCCGTGAAGTAGTCCGACCAACTAATGGCCACCACGATGTTACCAACCGCATACTCCATAATCAGGGCCCAGCCAATAATCCAGGCGGCTAGCTCCCCGAAGGAGGCGTAGGCGTAGGTGTAGGCTGAACCGCTCACCGGAATGGTGGCCGCAAACTGCGCGTAGCACAAGGCCGAGAAGGCGCAAGCAATAGCCGTAAACACAAACAGCAGCGACACGGCCGGACCGCCGTCGTGGGAGGCGTTGCCGATGGTACTGAAGATACCGGCCCCAATTACAGCCGCAATACCCAAGGCCGTCAGGTCGCGGACGGTGAGGTGACGCTCTAGGCCACCGCCGTGGCCACCGTGCCCGTCAGCGTCGGCGGGGGGGTTATGCAGAATATCGTCGAGGCTTTTGCGGCGAAACAGGCCGCTGCTGCGCGTGGGCGGAAGAGGTGTAGACAAAGCGGTAGTGAGAGGTTAAGGGGGCAAAAGATACAGAATAATGCCGGGGGCTGCACAGTATCGGGTACAACGGCTCTTCTGACCAAGATTATAGATTTGAGTGCCTGCTCCTCGTTTCAAAAACTTTATTGGCTTTGTGGAAAGTGGCCTAGCCCGGCATCACTACAGTAAACCAAACCTGTTGCTGTATGCTACCTCGTCCCACTCTCTCGGTTCCTACTCCCTGCCCCGCCACCTGGGCCGATATGACGCCCGCGCCGGGCGGCCGCCACTGTGCCGCCTGCAACAAGGTCGTCGTTGATTTCACCTGCATGACTGAGGCTGAAATACTGGCGGCCCTAGGCCACCCGGGCTCCATATGCGGCCGCTTTCGGCCAGAACAGCTCGGTACTCCCAGACGACTACGAGTAGCTGCTGCCCATTGGGCAGGCTGGCTGACGGCCGCCGCAGTAGCGTTGAGCGGCTGCGAAGTGCCAGACCCGGCGCAGCTTAAGCTTCGCACCATTCCTACTGTGTCAGAAAACTCTTCATTTCAAGTGCGAGGCCACGTGCTCGATAAAACTACTGGTCAGCCTGTTGCGGGCGCTCATATTGTCTGCTTAGCAGATAGCACTCTACGCACTACAACTGCTCCAGACGGCAGTTTTGAGCTTCAACTACCAAACGCACTACGAGATTCTTTCTTAATTGTATCTGGCAGTCTGCCAGACTACGAAGCAGATGTCCCATTCAAGTATTTCGGCCGTCGGGTCCCGACAGCCAAAGCTGCGGTAGTTCAACTACGGCGCTATGAAATACCTATGGTTCTGGGAAGAGTACCTGAACCGAAAATGAAGCGAGATGAAGTAAGCCCGCCGCCTCCGCCGCCTCCGCCGCCACCTAAGCTTTCCACAGTCATATTTACTGCTCCTATTAATTAATAGGGCAAAGCCTGATTCAGAATAAATATTTCTAAACTCATTTGTGGAAAGTGACCTAGCGCGGCATCAATACAACACACCTAACCTGCTATTGCTATGCCCACTCGCTCTATCCTATCCGTTCCGAAACCCTGCCATGAGAACTGGCAGACGATGACGCTCGCCGCTCAGGGTCGGCACTGCGCCGCTTGTGATAAAGTAGTAGTTGATTTCACCCGCATGACGGATGCGGAGGTACTGGCTTATCTAGGCCAGTCGGCAGGTAAGAGCTGCGGCCGGTTCCGGGCAGAACAGCTGGATAGGCCATTGGTAGTGCCAGCGGCAGATGTAACGTGGCGCAGGCGCTGGGTGGCGTTGGCGGCGCTGTTAGGCTTGGGGGCAACAGCTGCGTCAACTCAAGGTCAGGCGCAACAGCCTCCTAGGCCAGTCAGGGTTCCGCAAACTATTACGCTGGGAATGGTTGCCGCGCAGCCTCCGGCGGTACCCTTACCGACCCTAATGCCGCCTCTGGTTGTGCGAGGTGTAGTAGTAGATTCAACTACGCATGAGCCGCTGCCGGGCGTGACAGTGATAGTAGCTGATACCAAGATCGGTATCAGTACTGACGCGCAGGGGAAATTTGAACTGTCATTGCCCGAAACCTATCGTCAGAGCACATCTATAAAGCTGCTGATCAGCTATATCGGCTATGAAGGACAGCAATTACAACTCAACCCGCATACTACCATTAAACAGACTATTGAGTTAGCGGCCAGCACCCGCATGCTCGGCGAAATGGTTATTGTGGGCGGATACCAGACCAGCTGCTGGTATACGCCCCGCGGCTTGTGGCACCGCCTCACCCGTCCGTTCCGGCAATTCTAAGCCAGCGGCCTAGCAAACCTTTTGGCCCCGAAAAGCCTTATTCCGGGGTATGAAGCATAGTATCCTGTCCTTTCTGATTCTGTTGTTTGCGGCTGCCGGCTGCGCCCTCAAGCCTACCAATAAGTACGACGTCTTCAAGGAGCGGGCGCAGCTGCCCCAAGAGGAGGCCGTGCACAAGCAAAACTCCCTAGAGTGGTGGTACTTCACCGGCCACTTGCGCGACAAAGCTACCGGCGAGGTATTTGGCGTGGAGTACGTGTTTTTCCACTTCAACCTGACCGGCAAAAAGGACTGGAAGATGGTCAACTTTGCCATTTCCGACCCTAAAACCCAGGAATTCCGCTATGATTATAAAGTAGAGCGCCTGCCCCAGCTCTTGTCCGAGAGTCTGCCCATTAACCTGGCCACCCAAAAGCAGGCCCAGCGCTGGACGTTGACCGGCCAGGAGGGCAGCTACCATCTGCAAGCTCGCATGGCTGCGCACAAGGGCCACGCCATCAACCTTACCACTACTCCCGCCAAACCGGTGCTGCTGCACGGCGGCACCGGCTACGAAAAGTACGGCCCCGTGGCGCAGGCGGGCTACTACAGCTACCCACGTATGACGGCTACCGGCACCATTGAAATCAATGGCAAAGAGCGCCAGGTGGAAGGTGAGCTATGGTACGACCGGCAGTGGAACTGCAACAGCGTCACGACCAAAGACATCGGCTGGGACTGGTTCAGCATTCAACTCGATGAGCCGCGGGAGGAAATCATGGCCTACCAGCTCTACAACAAAGTCACCGGCCAGAGCATTGGCGGCGGTTCGCACTACGGCACCCAAGCCCAAAACACCCACCTCGACCAAAAGGATTTTGAGCTGGAGCCCCTGGCCTACTGGACCAGCCCCCACTCCAAGCAGCGCTACCCCAGCAAGTGGCGCCTACGCATCCCGGCCCAGGGCTACGACCTCACCATCACGCCTCTCATACCCGACCAGGAGCTGACGCTCAAGCTGTTTGCCGGCATCAAGATGCATTACTGGGAGGGCATGTGCCGCGTTGAAGGCACTCACCACGGCAAGCCTGTGAAGGGCAACAGCTACGTGGAAATCACCAACCGCTCAGAGGTAAAGAAAGCCCGCGAAGCAGCCGAGGAAGTGACAGCCAAAGAGGAGAAAGCCACGCGCTAGGCTAGTACCTCACCCATTCAGAATCAGCCGGAACGTAGTGCCGCGGCCTACTTCGCTCCACTTCACGAAGAGGCGGCCCTCGTGGTAGTTCTCGATGATGCGCTTAGCCAAGGCTAGGCCTAGACCCCAGCCCCGCTTTTTGGTGGTGTAACCGGGCAGGAACACGCTTTCTAGTTTGCTCTTCGGGATGCCCTTGCCGGTATCGGTGATGTCAATAGCAATCTGGGACTTGTTGCGCACGGGGCGACGCAGGTGAATGGTAATACTGCCCCGGCCGTCCATGGCATCGACGGCGTTTTTGCAAATGTTCTCAATTACCCAGTCGTAGAGCGGGATGTTAACCTTAGCGGGCGTGTCGCGGGGCAGATCGGTTTTAATTTCAAACGTCACCTTCTTCGACACCCGACTTTGCAGGTAGGCAATGGCGTTTTCGGTCACGCGCAGAATGTTCTCGTCGTTGAGCACCGGCACCGAGCCGATGTTGCTGAAGCGCTCCGTGATAATCTGCAGGCGCCGCACGTCCTTGCCCAGCTCCTCCACAATGGGCTCGTGCTTAAACCGCTCCGATTCGCTTAGGTAGCTCTGCCAGGCCATCAGGCTGCTCAGCGGAGTGCCTAGCTGGTGAGCGGTTTCCTTGGCTAGGCCTACCCACACCCGGTTCTGCTCGGCGCGCCGCGAGTAGCTGAAGGCGAAATAGGCAATGACCCCCAGGCAACCAATGATGGCTAGTTGTACGAGTGGGTAGTAACGCAGCTGGGTCAGCAGCGCCGACTCCTTATAATATAGGTAGTTGCGCAGCCCGGCCCCAATCTCAATCACGATGGGTGGGTGCTGCTGCTTCATGGTCTCAATCTCGCGGTGCAGGTAGGCAATTGCGGCTTGCTCGCTCAACCCCTTTGGAATGGTCACGTTATGCGCATCCACAATGTTGTTGTCCCCGTCGGCCAGAATAACCGGAATGGTATTATTGGCGTCGATGATTTCCGTCATCAGAAACGACACGTTCGATTCTTCCTCGGTGTTGATCAGGTAGCGCTGAGTTTTAGCGTAGAGGTCAATCTGCTTCTGCTCCCGCTCCGACAGCCGCTGCACCAGAATGTTGGTGTAAATAACCGTAGCGGCCCCAATCAACAGGGCCACGCCCACAATGACGAGCTTGATACGGGATTTTTGGTCGTAGATGGGAAGCACAGAGAAAAGGCCGAGGTAGAAAAGTCTGGGACGTCAGCCGTCCGCAACGAAGATACGGACGGCTGCGAGTAGCGGATGAAAAGGCAAACCAAGTTAGCCGCTAGGCTTTTGCCGCTGGCGTCCTTCCCTCCCAGAAATGATTTTTATCAGCTTAAGTCCCACGAATCGTCCATTACACCGGCAGAACGGACTTTTTAGACTGAATAGTACTTACCCCGAACCCTAGTAGTGATTCAACTGTTTCACACTAGTTATTTGTAGCGTATTTTTGCCTCCTGATTATCGCACTAGCTCCAGCTATGCTCCAACCATTTAAGGCCGTTAGTCTCTCCTTCAAGAAAGCTCCCCTAGAAATTCGGGAGCTGATTGCATTGGATGAGGCTGCCTGTCGCCGTTTCCTGCACACCCTCCACCACGAGCTAGGCCTCTCCGACCTGCTTGTGCTGAGCACCTGTAACCGTACGGAAGTTTACTACTCCGCTGAGCGCGACCAGAGCCCCGCTATCATTGAGGCCTTAGGTCAGCTCAAAGGATTGGCCAATATCAGCCACTACTTCCCTTACTTCGATATTCTCGACGAACACGCCGACGCCGTGCGTCACCTCTTTGAGGTAGCCATGGGCCTCGATGCCCAGGTGGTGGGCGACCTGCAGATCAGCAACCAAGTGAAGCAGGCCTACCAGTGGTCGGCGGATGAGGACGCGGCAGGCCCCTTCCTGCACCGAGTGCTGCACACGGTGTTCTTCACCAATAAGCGGGTCCAACAGGAGACATCCTTCCGCGACGGCGCTGCCTCCACCTCTTACGCGGCCCTGGAGCTGGTAGAAGAGCTGACCGGCGACGTGGCCAACCCACGCGTACTGGTAGTAGGCCTAGGCGAGATTGGCGCCGACGTGTGCCGCCACCTCGGCGACAGCAAGCTGTTCACCGACGTGACCATCTGTAACCGCACTCGCTCTAAGGCTGAGCTGCTGGCCGAAGAATGCGGCCTGAAAGTGCTCAACTTTGAGGATTTGGTGCAGGGCATGAAGGATGCCGACGTAATCATTTCCAGTATTTCCCGCTCTGAGCCCTTCTTCACCACCGAAATGGTAGAGCGCCTAGACGTGCTGAACTACAAGTTCTTTATTGACCTCTCGGTACCCCGCAGCATTGAGGCTGATGTAGAGAACGTACCCGGCGTGCTTGTATATAACATCGACGCCATCCACAGCAAAGCCTCGGCCGCACTGGAGCGCCGCTTGGCCGCCGTACCGCAAGTACGTGCCATTATTGAAGAAAGCTTGGCGGGTCTACAAGACTGGACCAAGGAGATGATGGTGTCGCCGACCATTCAGAAGCTAAAGAACGCCCTGGAGCAAATCCGCCTCGAAGAGATGGACCGCTTCCAGAAGAAGATGACGCCCGAAGAAGCCCGCCGCGTTGATGACATCACGAAGTCGTTGATGCAGAAAGTGCTCAAGATGCCGGTATTGCAGCTCAAAGCCGCCTGCAAGCGCGGTGAGGCCGACCAGCTCATCGACGTGCTCACCGACCTCTTTGACCTTGAACGTCAGCCCGACTTGGCCTAGGCCAGTCTGCCTTGAGATATAAGCCCCCACAGTTGGCGAAACGAATTGCCCTTACCTCCGGCGTGGAAGTAAGCCCTGATAGTCTGCCGCCGCCGAATCAGTATATCTGGTTCGGCGGTTTGCGTTTCTGCGCATTCTAGGCGGTTTCCATAACTGCAGTGTGACTGTACGCCAGTGACCAAGTCAGTGACCAGCGCAATATGATGCATTTCGTCAGTGACCAGCCTAGCATACTGGGCCTACCTCCACCGTGCTAATCAATTTGGCATACAGTAGAAAATGAATATTCCTGTCTCTCATGCTTTTAGCTGGGTGAATACCTGCTTTATTGGATATACGCCGTATAACTAGCATCTTACCTACTGAGACCTGCCAGTTTATACTAAGCCTATTAGCATGATTACCTACGAGTACAACATGAAGGAGCCCTACTTATGGAGGCGAGCTAATCGGGCACATGCTACAACGGACAAGGCGCCCATTATTCTACGTATAGAAATTATTGGCTACGAGCGGGCAGAGTTCGCAACGGGCGTTACAGCTACCACATCCGAGTGGAACCAGGACACGCAACGCCTGCAGGTCGGGCGTGGAGCCAGCAAGGAAGAACAACTGCTGGTCCGGTCGTATAACAACAAGCTCATTGACTGGATTCGCAAAAGTGAGCAAGTGTATGATAGTCTTAAAAGTCAGGGCCATGATCCTACCCCCGCCGAAATTCGGGAGGTGCTACGCGGCTCAGGCTCCCGCACGCAGAAGAAGCAGACCTTGCTGGATTGCTTAGAGCTGCTATACACGCACCTATCAGATAAAGAGCGGCAACCTTCTACTCTCACCAATGCCCGCCTCGTCATTGGGTTTGTAAAGGAATACTTAGCGGTGCTGCGCAAACCCAACCTCCCAGCCGTGCAGGTAGACCGCAAGTGGTGCCGGGCCTTGGAGCGCTGGTGTATTGCCCGTCCCATGACGGGGGCTTCCATCCGTAAATACATCAGCTTCATCATTCGAGCCGTCAACATGGCTATTGACGAAGGATGGCTAAAGGACAACAAGCTGGCGGGCTATCGTTACGTGTCGGAACTGGAGTCCGCAGAGAAGCGGTATTTGACCCAAGACGAGCTGAATAAGCTACGGGTGTTCTGTTTCACTACGGACACGAAGAATCAGACCTTGGACCAGGTGCGGGACCTGTTCGTGTTTTGCTGCTATACAGGACTCTCTTTTGTAGACTATGTGCGCTTTGCCCGCACTCCCGATACGTTTCTTTCTTCCGTACCGAACAAGGCTGGCCAACCCGTGCAGGGTATTGGTATGTCCCGTCAGAAGATTCAATACTTAGGCAAAGGCTTTTGGGTGCCCCTATTCCCCGTGTCGAAGGAGCTTCTGTTCACCAAGTACGCTCGTCAGCTCCCAATTTATGAGTCGTCCTATGTGAACGAGAATCTAAAACACATTGCCCGCTTAGTTGACCTGAGCCTACTGGACTTGAGTCATAAGGATGCCCGCAGCACGTTCGCTCAGATGATGCGTGACCAATTTGGGTTGAAGCTAGCGGCTGAGATGGCCGGGCACACAGAGGCAATGGCGAATGCTCGCTACTCCAGTGCCAGCCCGCAATACATTATCGAACAGCTATCTATTCTTGGCGCCCCTCTCACGCACAACTAATGCCTACTCCCCTCACCTCCCGCAAACGACTCTACATCTTCCGCTGGTGGCGTACGGCTGCTGGTCGGGCTAGCAATGTGTATTAACAAACACCACTATGTTTTGCAACACAAAAGAGAACCCCGCCTCCCTGTGGGTAGGAGACAATTACTTTGCTATTTGGCAAGAGGATGGTGGCATTCGAGCGGAGATACCCAACCAAGGCGGTACGTGGTGGCACCAGGCCAAGCAGCCCCACCGCAATCTAGAGGAGGTACTCGACAGCATGTTCCCCGGTTGGCCCGTTGCCTTCAATGTAGCCGTACGAGGGGCTCAGTTCTGTGAGCCTTATATATAGACACACGAAACCCCCAGCTGGTGCGCTTCTAGGAGTGGCGTCCGGGGGTTTATTTGTGTGTTATAGATAAGCGCTGCCAGTCTGATACACGCAGGAAGCTGGCTAGCTGTCATCTGTCGCGGGCTCGAACCGCGCTCCTTCCATACCCCAAGTATGGCGGCCAACCTTTGCCATCAGATGATAGAGTAAATATACACAAAACCCGGCGGCTTCTGCACTCCCAATCGAGTACCGCCTATCCGGGTTGTGGTTAAAACAGGGCAAGTCCAAGAACCCCTGCCTGACGGAGAACGCACTGGCTACTTCGTAGTCCAAGCACCCGTGTTTGCCGGTAGCTAAGCGGCTTGTGCATACGAATATACGACAACTGAAGGACATTGATGCCCCTCAGTTAGATATAAGAAAGCCCTGGCACTACTTGGGGTAGGCTAGGGCTTTCGGTTGTCGTTATGGTAAGGGAGAGTAGGGTTACCAAAAATACCAGATAGCTGCAATGGCTATCACTGTATAGGTAAGCCAGCCTAGTTTCGTGGTGGGGTTGAAGAACAGCAGGAAGCCATCAACTAAGCCTTCTAGGTAATCGTCGTGGTCGTCCATAGCTTACTTTGTCTGATTCTAAAAGGGGGCTACAGCCAGCGCATAGCTGCGTAGTTGATTGTTAAATGCAGGGTATTATCAATGATTACCATAAGCCAGAACGCCATGTAGGGCGGCTTACTTTCGGCATATCCAAAAGGCCCCACTACCTCAATCCGATTATATATTCGTATCCAATACAACGCCAACCGATAGCGGTCAATCAGGAAGTGTGTGCCAAATAAGACAGCCCAAGCCAGCGGCGAAGGTGCAATTAGGGTAAAAGGCAGCGCGTACAGCAGAGCGTGAACAAAGGCGGGCCAATGGGCTTTTGTCTTGTTCTGTGCCATCCAATCGTTTTGCAACACGTAGTCGCCCAACAAGTGCAGGAGTATTTGCTCCATACTTATGTGTTAGTAGTAAGAATTGGTTGCTTCATAATCTTCTGGCAGCCGGGGCATACATACCCAAAGCGTCCTGTGTTTACCCAGCCCTTTTCGGTGAGTTGGTCAGGTAGGATCAATACACCTTTACCTAAGTCCTCCACCGTGAGGCACACGCCACAGGTGGCAAGCCACGGGTTAGGGTTATCCCAAAGAGAGGATGATGCCTCGCGCGCTACACTCCCTTTCCTTTGATTGGTAGTTGCGTCTGAAGCATCAACAACAACAGGCGGCGCGTCTAAGCAAACAGGATTGCCAGCGGGTTCTGCCCCATAAGAACGTCTTACAATTCGGGCGGCTCTAGCATCCCCCTCTTGGTCGAAGTGCGTGGCAATAAGGGCAGCATAGTTCAACACTTTTTGCGTGTCACCTGCTAGTGCGGCCTCTACAATCTTGGCTACTTGAACGGCGTTGCTCATGTATAAATATACACAGAATAAATGGTTTAAACTATTGATAATCAGTATACTTATCCACAATTTTACCACATATCAACACGAAGAAAGCCGACGTGCACACCGGCCTTCCCTCCGATACAAACCTCGGCGTGACTGTGTGCAATCACTCGGGTTACCCCTACCCGAACGGTCCATCCACATCTGAGCTGGGTAGGGGATGCGTTAGGCCACTTGGTCAAACAGAAGCAGTAATTCAATTGCTCCTACCCAAGCCACAATGCGTAAGATGAGACTAGCCAGTCTCCCTGATGACTTAGGGGTAAGTCTACGGAGTATTCTATCTAATACTGCTGATTCCCCCACTGTGAAGGCAGGCACTCCAACTGTGTGATTTAGCACCACATCAAACACAGCGAGACGTAAGAGCAGTCCCACCCCTGCTAGGTGCAATCCATACTTGCTGGCTACAGCGCCAACAAACAGCCCATAGCATACAGGGTATAGGGTGTGCAGCGACAGGTTCACTGTAGGCTGCTCAACTGGTGGCACATAGCGCCGTGTCAGCCTATTTAATAGGCCTTGAGAGTAAGCATCAGCTAGCACATACGCTAGAAGCCCAAGTGCGCCAACTACTTCCATGTCTGCTGTATTGCGACGGTCTGATCGTATCCTTCCGCATTAGTAAAGGTGTAGGTGGTTGCTAGTTCCTCTGCCTTGGCAGCGGTAGCTTCCTCCCGCACTAGTTCAGGGTCGCGTTCTACGGCGCAGCTAGTGGCACCAGCGGCTAGGAGTAGCAGGGCAACCACAGGCACAATGTCGGTTTTCGCCGAACGCCAGTACACGAATACAAACAGCGCAACACACGATATAGGCCACCAAATAGTAGACAAGTCGCCGTGCCGCTGATAGTCGGTGTAGGTGAGTACAGCGCCCACTATGCCAATTAGGGCAATAGCTAATAGGGTAAATTGAGAGCCTTTAGAAAGACGTTTCATAGGAAAGGACGTAAAGAGTGAAAGGGATTAGGATACTTTCTTGACCTTGCTAGCCCAGCCAGTCACCTCAAAATGAGGCAGGTCTTTAAAGGAGTGGAAGTTGCCGCCCCACGTAATACCCGGGTACCGTAGCACGTAGGCGGCGAACTTCTTGAATAAGGATTCCGACCAGTCTAGCACACCATTACCCTTATCAAAGGCCACATCGAAGGCCATAGCGGGCAGGTAGTTATGCGGACTCTGCCCCCCCTTGGCGTTGGTTACCTTGCGCTTGCCTTCCACCGGCCCGAGCAAGTAGAGGTTCAGGGGTTTGCGGAGTGCATTAACCTTTGCCAGGGGTTCGCGGCCTTGGGCGTAGAAAGCATTCTGCACCGCAGGGCTTCGATAGGTGAAGCTGAGTAGAGGTTTTGGCAGCGTGGGGTTGTCTTTAATAAACTGTGCTTTCGCCTCGGTATAGGCGTGCTGCAGCAGCGAATGGAGTTGGTTGATGTCAGCCATATATCAGAGGTTAGGAGTGACCATCTTTTCTTCGGGCTCCACTGCTGGGGTTATCTGTGAGGCATCATCTACCGCCAGGGAGCAGATAGCCGCAATACCCCCGAACAAGGCAGCAGCACAGGCCAAAATCGTTGGGAGCACCGGTGGCAGCTTATCCGAAATGGTAGCCACCGTGACCGTTAGCGTAGTGAAGGCTGCCGAGGCAGCAGCGGTGCGCTTCTGTACTTTCTTCCAAAAGGCAGGAGTAGGCAGCGAAAGCCTAGCTTTGATTTCGTCGAGCATTAGTGATTCGATTTAGTAGGCGGGTAGTTCTGAGGCCGGTAGGGAGAGAGCCAATCCGGCCGGCGGCTGGTAGTATCCACAGCGGGTTTATAGTTCACTTGGGTAGCGGGCAACTGTCCGTCATTGATGAATTGAGACGTGCGGCACCCCGTAAGCAGGCAGAGGCCGAGAACTAGACGGGTCATAGCCGCGGGGTTTGTCGTCGACGAATCAGCCACACAAGGCCGGCCACAACCAGAAAGAGCAGCAGCCAAAACCAGCTTTTTAGTATCAGCCACAGCTTGGCCCAAAAGCTGGGCTTCTCAATTCGAATAGGCTGCACAGTACCCTGCTTGATGATGGTGGGCACCTCTACCTTGCGCTCCTTGCTAATGGAGCTGACATGTACTACTCCAGTCGGGTCAACCCATGCCTTTACTATCAGATCGCCTACTTCCTGCTTTACTGTATCACGGCTGAGTAGCGGCCGTTCATGCAGGATTTTCGCAAGCCGGGCCTTGGTACGGGCTAGGTCGGCTATACTGGCACTGTCGGCTTGATGGAGTTGATGGGAGGCACTTTGCAGTAGCGAGTCGACCAGGGTTTTATCTGTAGCCGGCGTCGACTTGGCGGGCACCGTTACCGTGATGGTTTCGCCGGGCACCTTCACAATCACAGTCTTTTCAACCACTTTGGTTGTCTCCCCTATCAGGCCGGGGTTCTTCTCGACTAGCCCGGCCAGCTGCTCTTTGGCAGGCAGGCGGGAGACGCGTAATGCTTCATCGGCGGCGGCGCGTTCAGCCCGCTTCACAGAGCGTTTAGCAATCATGCGCTCTGTGCAAGATGAAAGTAAGAGCAGGCAGCAGAACAGGCGAAAGAGGTGTTTCATGGCAAAGTCAGGTTAGGGACGAGCAGCCGGCCGTGCGCCAACTGCAATGCGGATTTGGGTAAGCGTCTCTTGGATTTCGGCGCGCCATTTCTCATCCTTATCGGCCTTGGCCTGGATGGTCGCGTTAACAGCATCTAGTTGCTTGGCAACGGTTGCCTTGTAGTCAGCATCCTCTTTGATGTGAGTTTGCTTCCAACTTTTGAGGTCGGTCACATCTTCCCGTAAACTGTTCCCCCATCCCGCCACAGCCACCAGCAGGGTTAACAGCAAGGCCAACAGAGGCCAAGGAAGTGTTACAGTAGAATCATTGTTGATTTTGAGGCTAGACACGGGGTATACATGAGAGGTGGCACAAGGGCACTAGGTGTGGAGCAGGGAGTAGGTTAGGCAGTCTTGTAGAAGGCCGCATTCGGGCCGGAGGCGGTGAACTTGTCCACCCAGATAAAGCCAGCGGAGGTACCGCCCTTTCGCCGTATGGTCACGGTGCGGCGGCTGGCATCGGGGAAGTTGACCACGCACTGCACATCGGCCGTATCCTGCGCAGCGTACTGAACCGCCGTGCCTACTACTTGCCCGGATACCACTACTTCATATTCCCCGCCAATCGGGGTGGCCGGCGTGCTAACGACCAGCTTGTTGCCGGTCATGTCGAACACGCAGGAGGCTGTATCGGGCGAGCTATTGTTGTATTTGAGTATGCCGTTGTAGGCTAGCGCGTTATTGCCTGGAGCCCACGAGCCCAGGGGGTAGTAGCTCAGGGCCGCGTTATCATCATCGATCACCACTGAATCAGCCGCTACCGTGACCGTGAAGCTATTCGTGCTTACCGCCGTGCCACCCGGCGTTACCACCGACCACACGCCAGAGGTAGCCCCTGCCGGTACGGTGGTTTGAATAGCCGACCCGTTGTTGCTGTTGATGGCGGCCGTTGTGCCGTTCAGCTTGAGCGAGGTGGCCCCCGTTAGGTTCGTGCCATTGATGGTTACCAAGTCCCCTACCGCCCCGCTGGTAGGGCTGAACGAGGTAATAGTAGGCGCGGGCGTAGCCCCTGGGCCGGGCACCGTGTTGGTGACGATCTGCAGGATTTTCTCCCGCGCCATCGTGGCTATCTTCGCGTAGGAGGCATCATCCAAGTGGATGCCATCGGGATAGTTTATGCCATCAATGGTGTGATACGGCGCGTAATTGTCAGCAAAGTTGCGCCAGTTGGCCGCCATCTGACTGTTTACATAATCCTTGCGCGAGGTGAATTCAGCCTGTGAAATGCCGTAAATGGCATCATAGCGCGGCAAGATAGAGGCTACGATGACTTTGATGCCCTGCGCCCGCACCTGTTGCGCCTGGGCTACAATGGCGTCGTAGGCTTGCTGGGCCGATACCTCCCCGTTGGATAGCGATAAGTGGTTGGTGCCTTCCCACAGCACCATGATCCGCAGGCTGTAGGTGCCCGCCAGCATTTTCGGCAGGATTTCCCCCGAGAGGCGGGCCGTGAACTCGGTGGTTTTTTGCCCATCTACCCCGAAGTTTAGGCCCGAGTACCCGTTGCCTAACAGGTTCATGGTTTGGGCGGGGTAGTCAGTTTTAGATAGGTCAATCAGCCCGTTAGGGTGGCTGCCCGGTTGCCAGCCAGTGCTGCCCTTGCCATCGCTCAGGCTGTTTTCGCCAAAGCCAATGAGGGTCGGGCCGCTGGGGGCACTTCCCGCCTGCGTGGTGGCGGATACAGCAGCGGAATAGCCCGAATCACTGTACGAACCAGTACCCAGGGCTTTTACCTGCGCATAGTAGGTAGTCGAAGCGGCAAGACCCGTGAGGCCCAGGCTGGTGGTATTCGCCCCCGTATTCTGCGTGAATACGTTTTGAGTGAAGTTGCTATCCGTCGCTACCCGTACTTGATAGCCGCTGTTGTTGGCCACGTTGTTCCAGCTAGTGCCGATCTGCGAGGCACTGGTAGCGGTAGCTGCGAAGCCGGTGGGGGTAGCAAGTTGAGTGGTAGGTGTGGTACCACCTTGCAAGGCCTTGATGGCATTGACCAGGTTGAGGAAGTTATTGTCTACCTCATCTGGTGTCAGGTTGCGGTTCAGCCCGCTTCGATAAATGATGTCGTCGAGAAAGCCCATAGTTAGTCGTGGGTAGCTAGAAGTTGAATAGTGCCGGCAGAAGCCAGCAGCGCTAGCAGTCCGGTGTTTTTGAGGATTATGGTGCAGCCATTAGCTGTCTGAACTGGAGATGCGGCCAGTACCCACGTCATCCCAAGCAGGCTATTGTTGCCAAGGAGGGCACTGACCGTGTAATTCGCAGAAGGCATAGGCGTATCCCAGGTAATAGCCACCGGCACCGACGCGCCTACCGCCATAGCTGGCGTAACTACCCGCTTGGTTTGCTTGAAGCGGTGCAGGTTGTTGGCGCTGGTGTGTGCATTGAGATCGACACGCACCCCATCAGCCGTGGTCTTTGCTGTTTCCGCAGTGCCTTTGGCTGTGTCCGCAGTTACTTTCACCGCATCAATCCGGCCGGTCTGTGTGGTTAAGTCCGTCCGAATACCATCGGCCGTGGTCTTGGCAGTGGTAGCCAAGGTTTGCGCACTAGTGGCGAGAGCTTGGGCCCCATCGGCAGTAAGCTGTGCCGCGGCGGCCTGCTGCTTCACCTGCGTAATGCGGGCGAATACATCAGCCATGGTTACGTTATCCTCCTGAATCTCCGCCTGTAAGAGGTTGTAGAGTTCTAGCAGCGAGTGCGCGACACCGGGGGTATTGGCGCCCGTGAGCATTTGCACCGTAGGCACGAAGATTTCCTGATGGTAGGCGCTGATAGCATCACTAATCAGGTTGGGCACGGCTTTCTGCAGTGCGTCGTGCTGGGCCTGCAAAGCAGCGTGGTCCGTAAGCAGGTCGCCTACTACGTCTGTTAGGTCATCGAGTCGGCGCGTAACCCGGTTGTTGCTCATCCGCCAGTTGCGGGGCGGCATGGTTTCCTGGCCCGTGATGAGCACCCGGTACTCATCGAGCATGATCTGCATCTGCTCCTTTAGTTGCTCTAGTCGGGCGTCTACCGCGGGCGGGGGCATACCGACGCCATTCCCCTGCGCAACCTGTAGGCCTAGTTGCGTAGCGGCGGTGCTGAGTAGCTGCTTCTGTTTATCTCCGAAGGCCATTACGAACTCACGTATCCAGATTGTACATAGCCCGGCTGCACGTAGCCGTTTCCAGTTGGTGGCGTCACCACGGAGCCCGCAGCCCCGTTCCAAAGGGTCATCCAGATATGGTCGCCCGTGTTCATCTCCGCGGCCACTGCTGGCGAGAAGGTGATAGTGGGAGTGGCTAGCGTGAAGTCACAAGAGAAGTCCCCACGACGCTGGCGTAGGTCTTGGTTGTCATCCGCTACCACATCAAAGACTGCAGTAGTCTTAGGCAGTAGATTGTAGGTGAGCTGGCCAGCTACCCAGGTGATATCCCAGTTAATCGGGCCGGGCAGGTAGGCTTGGGCTTGCTCTAGCTGTGCAATGCGCTGCTCATGGTCTGTTATAGTGGCCGTGTGCTGAGCAACTGTATTTTCTAGCTCTACTATCCGCCCCCGTAACTCGGCGTCATTGTAGCCATCGGGGCCGCCCCCTGCTTCTAGCTCCGCGATGCGGGTTTCGTGCCCATCTACCTGATCCTCTAGCTGGTCTATCTGTTGCAGCAGAGCGACTAGCCCCGTTTCCACGCCGGTTATCCGACTCTTCAGCGGGCCATCATCATAGCCTAGGCGCGTCCAGAACTGCCCCCAGTTGGAGTAGGAACCGGGTTCAGCGGTGGCGTTATCTATGCCTTTGGAGCGGTAGGTAAATCCATCGGAGGCGTAAGAGAGAGTACCTTCTGGTTGTGGACCATGGGTAAAAGGCGGCGCAGGCGGGCCAGCATTCAGACCGTCTTGCCCCGGTTCCCCTTGATCGCCCTTATCCCCTTTCGGGCCGGGCTGTCCATCAGCCCCGGGTTCGCCCGGTTCGCCTTTCTCGCCCTGTTCACCTTGCGGGCCAGCCGGACCAATAGGGCCAGGCGTACCCGTGGCATTACCGCCTTTGTAGACTAGGCCAGCATCCGACAGGTCCGACTCTTTCCACCAGTACTCATCACCAGCTATGTTGACGGTTAAGCCATCATAACGCACCTGAGGCGGGACATAACTACATGCTTGTGCAACCGAATCATAGGGTCGGGACGGTGCCTCTCCTACCTGAGGAAGCGAGTAGTAAGCATCTACCGGGGCAGGGTTAGGTATGCGAAGGCCCGCGCCGGGTTGTAGTTCGGTGCTAGCCATTAGGTGGTAGTAATAAGGTGGCGGTGATTGCTCTGGTAAGGCACTGCCTGCACCTTCGCATACTGGGTGTAATTGGCAGGGGTGCCGCCCGCATCCTCCACACTCACCGTGGAGGGTGCGTAATCAGCCGTGATAACTTGGTTTAGATTATCCAAGTCCACTACCGACACCAGTTGCTTCCCAGGTGGTAGGGCTACCACGAATATTCTCTCTGTAGTGCCAGAGTTGAGAATAAATTGAGTGCCTTGATAGGTGAGCTGCGACCCGGCTAATGCCCGCACCTGCTGAGAGGTGGTTGGCACTACTGGTGTTGGGCCATAGAAAATGCGGTAATACCCTGTGTAGTAGATAACCCCGGATTGGAAACCCACCTCGGCGGCCTGGGGCGCGTTGGGGTTGCGCACTTGTGGAGCGCGGTCATCAGGAGTGTTCCCAGGGGTGATGAGTTTTTTCGGGCCAGCCGCATAGTCGGCTACCGCATACAGTCCCGAGGGCGTGAGGCTGCGCACCATCTGCACCGACACGGATAGCGGGTTGCTGCTACCTGCCCCGCTGGGCACTTGCACCCCGTTGCGGTAGATGCGTAGCTGACTGAGCGGCCCGGCGTCGCTTTGGTTGAAGCTGGCCTGCAGGTTGTTCGTAATGGATTCGCCTAGCTCCCCATCAGCCGGTGCGGATTGCCCGATGTAGATTCCAGCTGTACCGTAGGTGGGGTAGATGGATTCTATTCCGGCATCCTGAATAGCTTGTACAGCAGTCAAGCCAGTCCACGGGGCGGTCTGCCCGTTGGTGTATTTACCGAAGGACTTACCGTTACTAAGTGAGAAAGTAAAGGGGGTTAGAAAGGTATCTCCCCCGCCCCCTGTATTCTCTTTCCGTACCCACCGGGCTAAGGTTTTGTTACCCGTAAACGAACCATCCACCCATACATTCAGCGGGCCCGTGGGGTCGCGCTGCAGTTCGTATTCGGTATTCGATGTGCCATCCTCATCCGCCTCGACCGTAGCAGTAGCGCCTAGACTCAACAGGTTGCCATCCAACTGGTCGAGCGAGGAGGCACCTGGGTTATAGTCTGGTTGGGAAACGGCCTTATACTGCACCGATTTGCGCAGGTCCCGCCGTAGGTTCGGTCCAGGCAGGAACTTGGCGGCAGCTTGCAGTAACACCCCAGCAGGCAGCTTAAAACTGATGGGCTTGCCCGCGGCATCCACCCCTTCGACTTCAAGGGACTTGCCGAGCAAATCCTCCGGCAACGTGAGGCCGGGTAAGTCGTTGATGAATACCTTCGTTTCTGCCATACAGCACGAAACTACCCTTGCCCCTTCCCCACCTAGGGGCAGGGAGGGAACAACTTGTCGAATACCTCGCTTACCTCTTACTCGCTCACCGTACGGTAGGAGTTAAGCGAGGTGTAGCGCGGCCCCAGACTACTATAACGGATTCTGCCTTCTAATTCAGGAGCGGTGATATAGGAGCCTACAGCCAGCCGCCGAACGACAATGGTGGCGTGCATGCTACGCTCATCGTGTTGGCAGCTCACCACCAGAAACCGTCCGTCTTCATCGTAGGGCGCATCCACCATGCATCCCACCCCCAGTCGCCACACCCCCGGCCCGCGGACCGTACCCGTCATGCCCACCCCGGGTACCGTGCGTAAGTCCATACGCTCCACTGCCGCCGTTTCTAAGAGAGGAAGCGACAAGGGAGTAATGCCATTGGATAGGCGCCGCACCCATTCTACGGTTGCAGTCCTAGGAGCTAAGCTCAGCGCATGGCGCCACGCGTCCACATCCATCTGCGAGATGGGCGCGGGTAGCCCGTTCGCCAGGGCTAGCCGGGGAATGTCCGCGTGCACGAGTTCCACTGGGGGTAATTGGTAGTACCCCCGCCGTTGGTTGATCGCCGTGAACTGGTCTTGGTCGCCCCAACTCCGGGCCGCTGGTATGACGGCTAAGCGTATGTATTCTACTAGCACACGAACCGGGTCAGCGGTCGAGGATGCTGGGCCACTAAGGAGTTCGGGAGGGAGTAGCTTTACCCGTAGCTGTCCTTCGCCTAACCCAGCAGGTAGCAGCGTTTCCTGCGTGCTCATCTTCGCCGCCGACTCAAACTCGAAATTGAGAATATCGCCCACGGGTACTCCGTCTACGCTAAGTTCTACGGGCAAGCGGACGACCCGCTTTTCGGGCACGGGTCCACCAGGGTAACTGGTTTGAGCGGGAGTGAACGCACTAATAGACAGCCGCATCGGGCTCAGGTCCTGCCCACTGAGCAAGCGAACGGGGGAAGAAAGCAGCCCGGTAATACTACCCGGCAGGACAGAGCGTAACTCCAGCCAATAGCGCTTTGCTTTTTCCGCATTGACGCGCATAGCCACAATCCCCCCGATAGGAGTCCAGTTCAAGGGCCTGCTCTCGTCTGCGGCCCACGCCTGAAAGTCTGAGTTCTCCAGTAAGCTTTCTTCCAACTGTAACTTCACCGTGGCCTGCACCACGGCAGCCGGGGGAGTTAGTTCAAGCACCTGTCCTGCCTCTATCCAGAACAAATCGTGGTCGGATTCCACCATACCCGGGGGTAGAATGTGAAAGGGCTCTACGATAACGGGCGCAGGCATGGGCAGTCCTTCCCCGGTAAACCCACGGCGCACTGGTTGCCCGTCAATTTCGGGGATGGCTTCTAGCCACCACGCTCCATTGCGTTGGCACAGCTGCAGGAAGAACGGCCGCAGGATGGCTTCGAGCACTTCCCGGCAAGTCGGTGGCTTTAGCTCATCCGTGCCGTAGGCGGTGCGGTGGGCCCATGCTTCAAGCAAGGGTTCTGCTACCTGTGACATCGTGGTTTCCCGCAGGTTCCCTGCTACGTACAGGGGTAGGTTGACATCACAGCGAGACAAACAGTGCAGGATGGTCGAGAGCAGAGGTCGTCTCCCCCGCATGGGCTTGGCCTCGTGGTTGAGGAATTCAATGGTGTCCAGCGGTCCTAGTCCATCCGACGCCATGACGGTCACCTCCTGGCCAGGAGCAAGTAAGGGTTCGCGGTAGGTTTCCGGGGCGACATACCCCCGAAAGACGAGTTCATTGGTAGATGCCCGGTGAATATCTACGCGGTGTTGCCGGTCATCCCGTAGGCTTAAATCTGCAAACTGCTTCGCGCGCTCCGTGCGTAGAGTGAGCGTAACCTGTTGCCCGATGACTTCCGGGAAAGCTCCCTCGGGGTCGTTACCGGCCCCCTCCTGCCCTCGTTGTACTGGTTCTGCTCCCCCGCAGATCGTTTCGACTGCGCCTGTAAAGCCTTGCTCCAGAATAGTTACCCGCAAGGTGTTCCCTTCTAGGTCATCTACGGGCAGCACCCACCGGGGGCGGTAGCGGTCTTCGATTTCAATAGTCAACGAAAGGCTACGCCCCGCGGCATCGGAGAGGGTAACGGGATACTCGCCTTCCGCTAATCTGTTGAACTGGCCGGTGTTGTTCACCAGATCACCCACTTGGTAGCGGATGGGCGGCGCGGGAGTCTCCGCTTCCAACCACAGCCTACCTGTTTGGGTACCTGCTTCGTCAATATCGGTTTTGATGTAGTTGAGAAGCGTTAACTCCCCAATCAATACATCGGTAGCGGGTACAGTTTCCTCAAACCGAATCCCCCCGTTGCCATCGTGGTAGACGCGACGCAACGTTCTGCCATCGGGCAGGGTGTACTTATCAATCTGTTCCCGAATGTTGCGGGAGAAGAACAGTCCTCTCTCTCGTTCGTCGGTAACAATCACATACTCCACTACCTCCCGGGTAGACAGGCGGTAAAAAGAACCCCGCCGTTCGTACGTTATGCCCAGGATTTCGCCGGTCTGGTCGTTGGTTTCTACCAACTCAAACACCGTCCACTTTAGTTGGAGTTCGTCGTCTGTATCCCCGATCCCTCCTAGCGCTGGGTCCCTAGTTGTGATGGTAGGAGCGAGCGTATTACACCCAGCTCCATCTTCTACCGCCACCGTGTAGGTGCCATTGAGCGGGACTAGGAACGAGGCATAAGCACTCCCAAAGTTGTTGGGGGCTGGTATGGCTTGTGGGTTTTGCCCTGGCAGGGTAAACGTGATAGGGTAAACACTGCTGTTTGCATATAACTCCAGCCGCCATTGTTTGGGGTTGCCCTCTACCAAGGTAGCGGAGGGTTGCGCTACTGTAAGGTCACACCCTCTGGGACAAGATGGGCTATTATACACTGGCTCGTCCACACTGATCTCGCCATTGCCCGCATACCGAAATACCAAGAGCGTCCCATATAACGCCGTTGGGTCAGGGTTTGGCCCACACAGTTTTCCTATCTGACTATTTACGGGTAATTCAAACGGGCTGCATTCAAACGTTTCTTCTGTTACCGTTCGCACTGTAAAAGCCCCGTCATCCCAGTAATCAGATACTTGGGTGTACTGGCCGTTAGTTTCCTGACAGGTGCGGCGAAGAAGAATAGGATCGGGCATAGAGTAAAACTACCCCCATGCTATGCCGGGTTGACGCAGGCCCCAGATAACTTGTCGAATACCTCGGGCTACCAATAAACATCACTACAGCGCTCTAAATGCGCATTCCCTCTATGTGTAAACTTTTATTCCCTATATGTGTAAACTTTTTGTATCTTTGTATCGTATTAGTGCTTGTATCATCTTTCAACTAGGCCAAAACACTCCGCCTATGATAAAACCTATTGAGGTCTCGCTCTCCGATGAAGCCGATGAGTTCATAGAAGACCTACCCGCCACCGTTCGCAAGCGCTTCACTGCTGCCTTTGACAAGACCCAATTAGGGATCAAAGGAGATTGGTTCAAGAAGTTACCTGATACCGATGACATTTGGGAGTTCAGAGTAAATGGAGCCAATCACACCTACCGCGTTTTCGCCTTCTGGGATACTCGCGGAGACACAGAGACTTTAATTATCTGCACCCACGGGTTAGATAAGAAGTCACAAAAGACCCCTGTGATGGATATATCCAAAGCAGAAAGGTTCAAATACGATTACTTCCAGAACGGCCCCTCCTAGTGAGGGGCCCCCTCTGCCCTTAATACCCCCGCTCTTTTGTCCCACTTACCCTTGTTCGGTTCCTCCTATGAATGATTCACTCAAAACCAAGGATGAGGCCATACGCCCCATTCGTCTCAAAAAATTCAATGACGTAAAAGATAAATACGTCGGTGCTTCTGGCACTCCCGAAAGGGAAACTTATGAAGCAGAACTTTCAGCTGAAATTGCTGAGACAATTAAATCACTACGAAAAGCCAATAAGTTAACCCAAGAAGAGCTAGGTGAGAAACTAGGTGTTAAGAAATCACAAGTATCACGCCTCGAAAGCTCTACTGCTAATATCACTATTGATACCTTACAGAAGGTAATCAGTGCCTTAGGCGCTAGACTCGAACTCAATATTATAAAATAGAGTAAGTTTTTTTGCCCTGATTTGTCATTAGGTAATGACAAGATTTTAAATATTCTTTTCTCGCTTTAAGCTCAATGAATGCACATTAAAAGGAGTAGAAATTTAGTCTAAGCAATAGACCTTGCGCCGATCTACTAATTAGTGGGTCGGCGCTTTTTTTATCAGGAATAGTTATGTGAATTAGGTTGCAACGAAACTGATTTAGTCAGGTCGGCGCTTTTTCGTATCGTTGTACAAACTATACCCATCTATGCGTCTACTTGCTCTATCCCTTTTACTTACTCTTGCGGCCTGTGGTGGCAAGGGTTCCGACCCAGCGCCCGCGCCAACCCAACCAACTCCGGCGCCAGTACCCAAAGAACACACGCTAGAGCTAACCTATTCCTTACGGTCTAATGGAGATGCCTCTCAACTACCTAGCGAGTCGCCCACTATTACAGTGGTATTGCGAACAGTAGCTCCTATAGCTACAGGTGGGTTTGCTTACCAACCTGATAAGGTTGTGGCCGAAATTAAAGATATAACCACTACCGCAAAGAAAGTGGCTCTACCTAAAGTAACAACCTACGCGGGTGCTCCAGAGCCTTTACTGATTTCAACGGTCACCGTCAAACAGGTCCCGCAAGAAGGATTTCGTCTAGGATATGCAGTAGATGGATTTGCCACTACCGATGGCGTCTATGACGGCACTACGTTGGCAGCTTATTACACAGCTTTCGCGGCCCGAAATCAAGGCACACCACTTACTCATAAGGTAGAACGCAAGATTCTTCACTAGTCTTTTATGAAACGCCTAGTTATACTTTCAGCCTTGTTGGCATCTACTGGTATTGTGGCAAAGCAGACACCACTTACAGTAAACTCGAAAGAGCCATTTAAAGGCGCCAACATTATTGTCATTCAAGCCCCCGATAGCGCTAGTGTGGCCCTGCAAAAGTTTGCGCGCGTCTTGGTTGAGCAAGGATTTTCGGTTGATAAACTTGATCTTAAAATAGGCTACCTAACTACTGCGCCACGCCCCTATGGGCAAATAAGTCCAGCCGAGTATACCTATCGGGCGGTGGTTAGCCCCTCAACAACCGGATCAACCTTGGCTGTGACTGGTTCCTATACTGTTGTGGTTGGCCTTCGTAAAATGAGTGAAGATATGTTCTGGGCAAAAGGTAACCTAACCCAAGGCAAACAGTGCTTTACGACTATAGAAAAAGCCACTAAGGCGTACCCTAGTGGCTCTATACTCTACAGTAAGAAGGACTAACCCCCTTCAATTAAAGCGCTTCGTTCTATACTGGTCTACATTGAGAACCCCACGCAAGCTGGGCCCGTCTTGCCGTAGCGTAACCGGAGCAAACTCCACACTAATCTTTAACTCTTGTGGCTTTACCGATGCAGGGGCGGGTGCCACCGCACCCCCCGATAAAGCCCCAGGTGAAGCACCGCCAGACCCCGTAATTCCTCCTAGCTTCGCGGCGCTGCTTTTCGCTACCGCAGAGGCAATTCCTGCCAACGCCACCAGCCCGATGCCCGCTGCTATCGCCAACGGGCCACCTGCCGGCCCTTTGAACAGCGTGTCTAAGGCGAGCTTACCAATGCCGATGGCAATGAGCTGCTTGCCAAAGTCCGCCATAAAGCCAGCTAGTGCCTGTAGAATTCCACCAAATACGATGGACAACCCATCGCCTATAGACGCTCCGCCTGTCACGATTGCCCCTGCAGCTTCCCCGATAGAGCCCGCAATGCTACTCAGGGCGTTAGACACCGGCCCGGCGAGGTTATCAAACAGGGCTTCAATCTGTTCATTGAAAACGGCCATGCGCTCTACTGTGTAGTTCGACATGCCAGTTACCGCATTCACGACCCTGCTAGTTGAATCCTGAACAACCTTGCTGGACACCTCGAAGTTAATGTAGTCAATTGCTCCCAGGTTAAATGGTTGACTCACAGCCGTGCGGAACCGGTCTAGTTCGTTCCTCTGTTGCGCAAACACATCGGTACCAACCCCTTCGAACTGCAAGGCAGGTAGTGGTGGTAGCGATAAGGCAGGAATAGTATCAGGAAGGTGAGTAAGAACTTGGGTAACCCGCCCAATGGAGTCATCAAATGCTTGTGTGTTCAGGGCGGGTACACTCCCATTTACTGCTTGCGTCAAAGCCGCCCGTAAACGCGCCAAACTATCCAGTGGAGCGCTAATATCCAGCCCACTCACAGGGTCTAGTACCACTCCCTGCGAAGGCAGTGTATCAACTGCCGCCACCAGCTGCTGAATATTCTGAATAGGAACCGTTATATCCAGCCCTTCCAAACCAGGCAGGTCTTCAACGGCAATCCCCGTAAGAGCACTCAGTTCCTGCCGGACTTTTTCTAAGCTGGTCAGCGGCTGGCTAATATCAAACGCCCCGAGTTGTACGCCCGTCAATGAAGAGAGTGTATTCTTTAGGGCCGCAATACTCTGGATAGGTTGCGTTACGTCAATCGCACCTGCATCTGGCAGGTTTGTTAAGCGCGCGGCTAACGCTTCGAGCTCATTTGCACTGGCTGTAAATCCAGTGGTGTCCAGCGGGGGCACTCTAAACCCAAGCCGGGCGAGTTGCTGCTGAATGCGTTGCGTAGCGGAATCGTCTAGCGGGTTTACCTCTACGGTTACCGCCGCCTTTAACTGCGACAGCCCTTTAGGCAACGACGCAGCCACCTCCGCATAAGCAGCAGGTAATGCGCGCAGTTGCGTCAGCAAGCCCTGTACTTCTTTGGATTGAGGGGCAAACCCCGCGCTTACCAAGGTTCTAGCACCGGCTTCCAGGGCGCGAGCCCGTTCTGCCGTGTAGTCATAGCTTTTACCCAAGGACAGCGACAACCTATCTACTGACCGCAGGCTCTCTTGCACCTGGGTATAGGCTTTCGCGGCTTCACTATTGGCAACGCCCAACGCCTGCAACCGCTCTATCTGCTTCTGAATGGCGGCGATGGTCTTATTATACCCCTCTACTTGCTCTTCTGTAGTGGCTGCTTTCTGGGCATCCTGTGCAGCCTTCAGCTTCTTTTGCAGTTCATCCAGCAGTCCATTTAGTTTACCAACCGGTTTGCTGGTTAGCGCGGCTACACTCGATAGACTTAGGAAGGCATCAGGGTTTAGGTTGAGCTTCGGGTCAAAGGTTTGCTTGCTGATGGTTACGAACGTAGCGCGCAGACTTTCCATTTCCTGACGCGTATTGCCAACAGCGAATTGCAGATCGCTCACCTTGCCCTGCAGAGTGCCTACTCCATCTGATGCAGCAAGTGCCGTTGTGCCAACCGAAGTAAAGCCAAGTGCCAGCGCCGCCGTCCCCACGGTGCGAAGCCCACTCCCCAACGGCTCAAGTACTGCTGAGAGCTTATCGCGCAGCGTATTACCAAGTTGCGCGGCCCGGTCGCTAATCTCATCCCAATTCTTGTACAGCAGCACGCCAGCCGCTACTAATCCAGTAATAGCCAACACAATTGGTGCGACAGGACCCAGAATAAAGGTCCATGCTGCCCCAGCAGCCGTTCCTACGGCCCCAAAGGCAGTGCCGAGGAACCCCAACCCAGCAACCACGGCTGGCACCGCCGCCCCAACTGCTCCAATGGCTAATACAACTGGGCCAACGGCCGCGGCTAGGCCTGCTACGACGAAAATAGCCTTCTGAATCGGGGGACTTAAGGTTGAAAAGGCCTCTGCTGCGTTGGTAATCGCATCACTAAAGGAATTGATTATTCCCTCGACGTTAAACGCCTTGTTCAGCGCGGCTCCTACTGTGGCCGCAGACTTTGTAACAGAGTCGCTGGCGTTTTCAAAGCTATTATTCAGCCCGCCTACCACGGGTGGTAACTGGCTTAACCCTGTGATGATAGTATCAACTACTTTCTGGGAGGAAATACCCAACTTCTGTAGTTCTTCGCTGCGCGCTGTACCAAAGGCCTCTTTGAGCAACGGCGTTACCTGCGGAATTGCTTCCTTGATGATGTTCAGGTCTTCCCCCAAGGGGAAGTCTGTATTCGCGAGTTGTTGCAGTCCATTTAGAGCGCGACCAAACTCCTCCCTGCCTTTGCCTACGGTAGCAACAGCATTACCGAATGCTTTGATTGACTGCTGGGCTTTTTCCGCCGAGAAGCCAATGGTTTCTAGGTTAATAGCCCCCTGAACAGATTCCTTTAACCCCAAGCCGGGCAGCTTGGCAACTTGATTTAAGTCCGCAAACTGCTTGGCGGTTTCAGCCAGAATTTGCTGCTGGGAAACTAGTGGGTTCTGTGTTCGCAGTGTCTGCTCAACAACTGCTTTCAAGCCATTTTGCAATGACTCAATGCCCCCGGCTGCTTTCAACGAAGCGGCCCCCGCTCCCAGGATAGGTACGGTTAACCCCAGGGTTAAGCCTTGCCCCACGGATTGCAAGCCAGCGGCTTTGCTGGCTAGCGACTCAAAGCCGCTCGATGCCTTTACAGTGGCCGAACCCAAGTCGCCTGCTGCTTCTGCGGCTAATTTAGCCGAGGAAACAAAGCGCCCATTACTGTCGCGCAGACGACCAGCAGAGTCAACGGTTCGGTTTAACGCTTTATCGAAGTCGCTTAGCCCCCCATTTGCGGCCCGTTGCGCGGCAATACTAACCCCACCCATGCTGGCAGCCGCAGCGGCGGCGGCTTGCCCCATACCCTGCATGGCACCCTGTGTTACTGCGCCAGCCTTCACCGCATCCGCAGCGAATGACTGCACACTGTTAGCCCCCTTGGCTAAGCCGCGTTCTAAGCCGCTGGTATCGGCGCCTAACAGGATATTGAGTTCTTCGGTCGTAGCCATTAGTTCGGGCGGTAGTAGTTACGGCTGGCCATGCGGGCCAGGAATTCAGTATCAGTTTCCTTGGGTTTTGCGGGAGCAGGGTCGGTCGAGAGGTCGAGTAGGCGCCGGCCTTTCAACTCCTTCTTCAGGTCCACTCCCCAGAAAGCGGCCATCCACTCGCCATGCTGGCGGGTGCGCTCCCACTCTCTTGTCTGGCGAAGCTGATAGCCACGGGAGGCGCGCTCCAGATCGTTCCACGTAAAATCTGCCGCCCAGAATTGATCGGGCAACAAGCCAAGCTCGCCAAGGGCGTAGTCTAGCAAAGCGGCCCACGTCTGAGGTGGGCCGCTTTGGGTTACTTCGTCTTGGTCTTGTTGACTGGCTGCCCGGCGGCGTTTCCCGCAGGAGGGTCACCAGGGGCGGTTTGGTTGAGGGCAGCTACTACGGCAAAGAACCGCTGCCACTCCGTAGCTGGCAATTCATCTACGGCAAACAGCCATTCGTCCTCCTCTACTTCGAACGCTACCTTATCTCGGCGGGCTCCTGCCTTTAATGATGACAGCAGCCAGTCACGCAGTAAGTCCTGGTCCTGGATAGCGCCGTTGCTATCAAAGAGCGTGGCCATTAAGCCGCGGTACTCCGCCAACTCAATGCCGCGCATCTCACACAGGATGCGGCCTTGCACGGTTGTCCCTACAGAAAATGGACGCTCAGCTTCTAGGATGGTGAGTTTACCATACCCCCGGATTGCCAGATCACTCATTAGACTTAGGCGTTGGGAATCAAACCATACGGACCATTGCCCGTGAAGTCAGCCGACCAGGTGCACACACCTGCTTCAGGCTTGCTGATGGCCAGGTTCGACAGGTAGGCTTTGCCACCATACCGCTCGCCCAGATCACCGCCGAGGGTAAAGTCAAAATCTAGCTCTGTGCCATCCACTAGGTAGCTCAGCAAGTCCTTATAGGAAATGTTAACTGCTTCTTCGGCCGTGGGGAACACCCGCACAATGGCGCCAATAGAACCCGACCAGCTACGCTCGCCAGGGCTACCTTGGGCCCATCCGCCCGAAGCAGAGCAGGTGGCGGGGTCAATGGTACGGGATACAGTTACGTCCATTGACTGGGCGCAACCCACGACAACGTCGTTTAGGGAGGTTACCACATCCGTGGCGTTGATGATAGAGGCCATGAGGCGAAGTGATTAAGAGTGAAATTCTAGGGTAGTGCGCAGGCGGTAGTAGCGGTGTACATCCACGGTTTCCTTCGCTGTGTCGTCGGTGACGGTACTGGCTTGGGAGAGGAATACCGGGCTCATCTGCCAGCCTTGCGTAAGCGGAAGGCGCTGACCTCCTAAACGCTGCACGAGTTCCGCCCCGAGCTGCAGGGCGGGTAGTTCATTTACCTGTCCGCTGACAGCGAAACTGCTGACGATATCTACTAGTAGGGTGCAGTCCCACCGTTCACAGCCAGGCAGCCATGGCAAAGGGGTAGCAACCCACTGACTTAGCAGGATGTAGGTTGTTCCACTAGCCCCCTGCACAAACACTGGGGCCGCAGTACCACCTCCCCCACTGAGATAACCCGGCCCCACGTACCCCACGCTTACATACCCACTTCCATCCCCAGCCACCAAAGGAGGTGCGGTAAGGGCGGTGTAGATCGCAGTTTGTAAGGGTATCTGAGGGTCGTGCACTAGCAGAAGCGTTTAGCGCGGTAAGAGTCGACGGTGAGCACACCACGAAGGGCGGGGCCATCCATCGTAAGGGAGACTGGCTTGATCTCGCCATGCACCTCAAGTGGCTTCTCTTTGCGGAGCAGGCAAGAAGCGAGCAAGTGCCCGATTCCTAACCCCGTCAGCAGGCAGCCTAGGCAAAGCGAGAAAATGGCGTAGTCCTGAGTCATAGCAGCTTGAAGCGGATAGCCTCTTTGAGTTTTTCAATAAAGCGCGGGCGGTTCAGCTCGAAAGCTCGAAACAGGAACCCCGTGCCAGGCCGGCCGCGGGCGCCGAGTTCCACCCAAATGGCGTACTCGACATCACTGCCCACCGTGCGCTGCAGGGGGCCCGGTTTGTCCGCGTGAATAGAGGCCCGGAGGCGTCCGGTATCCACGGGGGTTAGCTCTTTGGCTGTAGATTCAACTAACAGAGCCGTTTCATCAAGCACCGTTTCTACCCGAGCTTTCGCCCCGAAGCGAAGAGCATTGAGCTTATCAATCAGACTGGCGGCCTGTCCGTTGTTAATCTTTATCGACACCATAGAGCACAGCGTGGTCACGCTCCAGCGTGGGTTGCACGAAGGTTAAGGCCATGCTGCGACCCTTCCAGACCAGCCGTTGCAGGCGGCTGACATCCGGGCCGGGGTTCTGACGCACCACAATGCGGTACACCGTACCCCCTTGCTCCAGACCTAGCCGCAAGGCCTCCGTTCCCCGCAGGGCTTGCACGTTGGCGTACACGGACTCCTCTTTTTCAGGGCCAGTAGCCGTTGCGCCAAAGGGCCCTTGCGTCGAAGGGCCCGGCGTGTAGAGCGTTACCCGCTCGGTCAATTCACCAGCTGCAATGCGTCCCATATCAGACTAGAATAGGGCGTATATCCAGCGGGGCCAACTTCTGGCGGTAGCTCACCGGTAGCTCACGAGAAGCTATGCCAGCGGAAGAAGAGGTTTCCCGGTTACGGTACCACTCCCCCGTTAGCTCAAGAATGGCAATCTTCGCCAGGGCGGGGCACTGGGTAGCCAAGGAATCATCCAGCGTGACCGTAACCGTGTAAGTTTGCGTAGCCGCTTCCCCCACGGATAGCTCCCGGTTGATGGTAGCTCCCTTGCGGTACTCCTCCCAGTTGAAGCCTTTCAGGTCGTCTAGACTCTGGAAGAACCCACGAACGGTCGTAGCCGTGGCGCCCGCAGGCAACGCGTACGGCTCCCGTAGTTCGTAGGTCAGTTCCAGCGTGCGACCACCCGCGAAGTAGCGCCCGGTTCCACCCTCACAGGCTTCGCGGGCGCTACTCAGCAGCAGCTGCAGGTACTCCACTTCTGCTTTGGCCGTATCATCCGTGCTGGTCAGCAAGGATTGCTCTAACCGCAAGTGATTCAGCACGACGCTCATCGAAACGGGCTCCGTGATGGGGTCAGTAGTGGATAGAACAACGGCGGTGGGCATGGGGGCTTACTCGGTGTCGGTTGGGGAATCGGACTTGGTTTCGCGGCCTTCGCCAGGCTTGGGCTTCTTCTTGCCCTTTACCGTTTCGGTCGTAACTGGCTCAGCGTTGAGAGCATCCGCCGCAGCTTGCAGAGAAGCGGCTAGGGCTTCACCCGTTACCACAGTGGCTCCGATAGCGTCGGCGGCTTGCTCCAAGGAAGACTTAGGAGATGACTGGTCAGACGACTCAATCACAAGACCTTGCTCAATGAGTTCGTGGGCGCGGTGAGCCGAAACGGATTTCGTTTCACCGGCCCGCCACATCCCCTCGTTACCATGAAAGGATGTGGCGGCGGTTACGCGTACCATCGTTAGGCGACAGCGTTAGCAGCGGCAATAGCCGTGTCGAAGGTGCCTTTCACGAAGGAAGCGGGGCGGTACACCGCTTGCATCAGGCGCTCTTCCAACACGACCGTTACCAAGTTTTTGATAGCGTCGTCTTCGTTCTGGTCGAAGATGCGGATAGTCAGACCCTCGCGCTCGTACACCTGTGCACCACGGTCAAATGCACCCACGAGGAATTCACCTTCGTTCATGGCATCTACTTCCACGATCTGCACGCGGCCAACATTGGGCAGGGTGCCCGTCAGGACGGTGGGGAGCAGGTAACGACCCTCGGCGTCCTTGGTCAGTTCCAGGGCAGCCACATCGTCGGGGTTCATTAGGATAGCCGTAGCGCGGAACTTAGCGCGGCGCACCTGAGCAACGGCCATGCGCAGAATATCAATGCGCTGAGGAGCGTCTACTTTGATGCCACTGGCGTCGAACGCAGTGGCAATCGGGTAGATACCCTGCAGGTGAGTAGAGGTGTTGTCGCCGTACAGCAACTCAGCATCTTCTACATCCTTGATGGCTTCAGCTGCTTGGGCCTGCATGTACGACACGAAGGCAGGAGCGTCGGCTACCAACTCCGTGGAGAGCTTGAAGTACACGGGGATTTTCTTCACCGTGCCGATTACCTCCTCGAAGGTGAACGACATCTGTGGCTTCTTCACGCCTTCTGCCGTTACAGCAGGGTCACCTTCCTGGCCGATAGCACGGGGGTAGGTCAGCGTGTTGCTGGAAAGGTTGCCAGCGGCAATCAGGTCGCGTACGTGCTGGAAGGCGTTTTCACGGCCTACCAGAGCACCCGTAGCGGTCGGGATGATACGGCCAGGCAGCGTAGCACCCGTGAGCATCGTCACAGCAGCTTTAGCCGACAGGTTGAACTCCACAGCCTTGCCACGCTCACGACCTTTTACCTTGTCGATCTGCTCGGTGTACTCTTCCAGAAAGGACTTGCCTTCGAGCTCCGAACCACCAGAGAGCTTGGCGCGCTTAGCAGCGGTAGCCATCTCGTCAATGCGGTCGTTGATTTCTTTGGCCTGCTTTTCAGCGTTTGCCTTGATCTCTTCAACTGCCTTCTGGGTGTCTTCTGCTGTAGCTTTAACATCGGTGGTGGCCGCCTCTACAGCTTGCTTTACAGCCAGATCAATAGAGGTTTTTACCTCAGCTTTCAGGCGGTCAGCCGCCTCTTTCAATTCTTTTTCGTCCATGACGAGCGGGAGTGATTAAATGAGTTGGAAAAAGGTTGAGAGTGCCTTCTCGCCGCTCGGCTCCGTAGGCTCCGAAGTGGCATCGGCCGGCTTCGGGGTGGCGCTAGGGAGTGAAATCAGTCCTTTGTAGGCGGTTTCTAAGGCATCTAGCTCATCAGCGAGTTGATGCCCCAGTGTATCGGAAATATGCCCGTGTCGCAGGGCATGGGTTAGCTTGGTTTTGCGGTCGGTCACGCGGGCAAAGCCTGCTTCCCGACTCTTGATTCCGACTAGTGGAGTCTCCGCATTGGCGCCCCAGGTCACAGAGGATACCTCCCACAGCTTTAGCTCGGTGAGGCGGCGCACGTAGTTGTCGGGGTCGGTGTTGTCGCCCTCCCACTTGATAGTCTGGAACCCTACCGAGTGCTCGAACAGGTCCAGCTCATACAGGGCTAGGGCATCGTTACCTTCCTGCGTATCCGCAATGATGGAAGTGCACAGCAGGCCTTTGGCGTCCTCCTTTAGTTCGGTGAACTTGCCAATGATGGCGCGGGTGTTGTGCTGCAGCAGGTGTTTAATACGGGGCTGGCGACTGCCCGGCCCGTTCTCCAAGATGGTCTTGGTGTAGGCACCCGGCATGATGATGTCGCCATCACTATCCTCGTTGCCAAAAGCAGAGCCGTAGAACTGCACGGTGCGACCGGTGGCGTCTATGTCCTTAATGCCGGCGTAGGGGCGGGAGAGCTGTTGCATATGCTAGCAAACCTACCCCGTGGGCACCCCTGGCGTGGTACGGGTGCGCCCCAACTTGTCGAATACCTCGCTATAGGGGAATAGTAGGGCATAAAAAAGCCCCAGCCTCGAAAGAGACTAGGGCTGTTAAGGGGGCTGCAATAAGCCTATTGAGCAAACTTCTTGATTCTAGGCTTAGTGAGCTTAAGGGGTTGTACCTCCTTTTCTAAAACGTACACCACATGTATTGTTCCATTGCGGGAGCCTACATACCCTTCATCGTACACATCTGGTATAACTGACTGGCTTGTATGGACAATCTTGAAACCAGCAGCTATGGCTGCCTGAAGCGCTCCATTAATTTGAAGCTCATGGTTGCTGTTTTGCCCTGCGTGATAAGCCTGCAGTACGATCTTTTGCTCTACTTCTGCCATTGTATAATGATTGATTAATGAATCATCAAGCTATCAATATTCCTACTATTCCACTATAAGCAACTTAATGAAGCACTAACCTACAGCGTATTCTTCCACAGCGGTATACTCGTCCTGGTCTTCGCTAATGGGTGTTAACTCCACGTCTTCAGGTGGGGTTACCCCGTAGCTTTGCAGCACATCCCGCAGCATAGTAATGCGTGCACTGGGTACTTCGAACAGTTGCCGTGTCATCTTGAAGCTGACGAGGTGCAGATGTCCGGTAGTGTCGCGAATAGGAAGGTTGATCTTGAGGAGAGCAGGCATTGTTAGTTGGCGCTTAGGCCGGTTAAGGTAATGCGGAAAGACATGATGTGGGCGGTTTTCTGTAGCCATGCTGTCTGATCCAAGGCGAAGGACGTAAGCACGCAGCCATAGCGCTTCCGAATAGCAAAGATCAGCGTCTTGTCATTGGGTGGGCAGGAGCGCTGCACCTCCAACATGTCCATCTCGGCTAGTAGGTATAGGTGCTGCATTAGTTGGCGCTAAGTCGTATGAGGTTGAACCGGACTAAAATAGTGCCATCGGGTAAGTCATATACGGCTTCCGCCCCGACGAACTGCGCTACCCACGAACCAGGCGGCTGTCGTTCAAGAAAGGTAATGAGTGAGAGAGGGTAGCGGTATAGGTTAGGCATTACACAGGATACTTTCTACTGTATGCCTCCCATCGTTTATCCCACGCCGCAACTTCTTCCGCTGATGCCCCAGGCTTTGGGGGTGGCGGGGGAAACTCTGTGATGCGTTTTCTCATGTACTCCATGTGTGCGTTCTTATCCCTCAAGGATGCGGTGAGCATCAGCATAAGGGCCGCAAACAGGGAACCACTCGCTATAACAAACAGGATAAGTTCAGGCGTTGACATAGGGCGTGTGGTTACTCTATTGGCACATAGGTCTGCGTGCACCGGCACCGCGCGCGCTCTCCCACTGGCAGCAACGGGTCACCCGGGTACCGCCCCTGTCCTGCCCCCACGGTAAAGAACCCATCCAAGGCAACCGTTTGCCCGTTGGCGGCGACGTGGGTAGGCCGGGCCCGACCATCCTTGGTATCCAGCCACTTCTTGCGCAGCTTAAGTCCCGTGGCTTGGGCGCCGATTAGGCTACCGAAATTCGAAGAGGCGTTGAGTTCTGTTCGCACAATGGCTGTGGCCCGCTCCCTTGACACCGTAGCCGCTTGCTCCCGTAGCCGTTTGGCGGCATCCTGCACTGATAGTCCGAGGGTTTGTGCTTCTACTAGCACCTCTTGTACGAGTTCGCGGGTGCGCTGCGTCAGTCCGTTCAAGGCTACTCTGCCTTCTTCCCGGATGAAGCGCCGGGCCCGAGCTAGCCAGCCTTCCCGCGCGGTTACAGGGGGTGCGGCTTTCTGCCCTTCCGTTAGCTCGTCATACGTGCGGGTGGCTTCCGCTACGGCTACTGTTCGGTAGAGCTGTTCCAAGACGGTAGCTACGTCGGTTTCCTTCACGAAGGCCGCGGCAAGTACGGGGGTAGCCCCTTGCTCATAGGCTGATACGGCAGGTTCGATGGAGCGAATGAGAGCCGCCCGCAGCTTGGGAGAGAACCTAGCTTCGTAGGCGGTGAGGCGTTGCTCGCGGGCTTCGAGGGTGTCGGTGGGCATTAGATGAGGTTAAGATGCAAGAGCAACGCAGCACGGCAGATAGCTAGCGGGGCAGTATCACCACGACCCAACACGACAATTCCTTCCAACTCCCCTGTTTCTGGCTTTCGTTCAGGTCGGTATACCAACCATTCCCCCTCTTGAGACTTTTCGAGGGGGAAGTGCATGGGTTCGAACAAAGGCCACACGGCGGCTATATCTACCGACAAAGCAGGTGGGTATGGCTGGGACATTACCCCAGAAGGCTCCACCCACCGACTGATGCTGCGACGGTATTCCCAGCCAAGTAATAGTGCTACCAACTTATCTAGCCCCCGCCCCGCTGGCATCTGCTCAATCTGTTCACGTGTCAGGTTCATAGTTAGTACCAGTGAGTTAGTTCAACTATGCGGAGGAAGTCGCGCCTGTTATGCAGCACCCCTCGAAATACAGTGCAATACTCTTTGCGCACCTCTAGCCACTTCTTCATTTCCACCACCCCATTGAAGAGGATAGAAATATTAGTCTCCTCATTATCCGAGTGGTAGAGTTTAGCCGGCCCTTCTGCCAACATCACGCCCGTACCATCTTCGCTATAACCGAAGGCGCGTAAGCGTTCAATACTGGGGGTGTAAGCCATAACAATTCATTTACCGGCCTCTTACCAAGGCAATTCCATGTATTCCCCCAAGGCGGTGATAGTATATTCATCATCTTCTGGTTCAGTGGGTGCTTTTGCTTTAAGCTCCTCCCATATCTTCTTGGGTATATCCCATCTGTACTTTGTGGGGGTTTTAGCTGCCTCAGCGTCTGCGAGGTGGCTCCACTCCTGATAAGCCTGCTTATAGTGCTGCCATGCTATCTCCAGTGCTTCGTTCTTTGGTGTTATGTAGGCCTGCGCCTCTTCCTTCGAAGCGAAGACAGCTACTGGTTTTACTCGTAGGCTAGTACTCGTTTGAGCCCCACTTACTGCACATACAAGCCAGCTTTCCATAGTCGTCATGTTTAGTCACCCTCCCCTACCTACTCACCGACACCTTGTTCCCAACCACTCCCCTAGGTCTCGTACAGAAGCGGGGTATGGCTGTTTCCTAGCGTGGGCTTTCGGTTAGGCGGGCACCCCCAACTCCCTCGTTAACACCTGCTCCAACGCCTGCTTACTGACCGCATCCGCTTGCAGCAGGTTGAAGCCACTTCCCCAGATGAATAATCCAGTGGCTCTCCCATGGATAGCGTGTAAGACGGGATGTTGCTGGTCGGTGGGACGTTGGTAGTAGTTCTCGGACTTCTCGATGAAGCCCCAGGCGCTGAGGGTGGCGTGGTGGTAGTTGGGGTGTGGGATAGGCATGGCTAGCGGTAGTAAGAAGATAGCCAAGCCGTGTGCGAAAGGCACCCGCGGCGCTGGCTATACGTTATCGGTTGACCTTCACGCACGAAATAGTACCCGTTTTGATTAGTGTCAATCCGCTTTGTTTGGCCAGCTTGCTCCACTATCAGTGTGTAATCAGCAGGGGTGTAGTGCGTAGTTGAATGCCCCTTGCTATCGGTGGCATAAGTGGTGTGCGCAGGGATGTACTCCCGGCCAACTACTATGGCAGTCACACGCTCGGTCTTACCGCCAGCGCAATCAGCAATGAACAGCACGGCAATAGCGCATACAGCAAATAGGGTAGCTTTCATCCTACAGCCGGCAAATGGTACACATGAAACACATACGGCCCGACCTTCACCGTATCAATGAACTTGGCCGCCCCGCCGTTGTGGTCGAGTACATGGCCTGTGCCATACACGTAGAGCGTGTGCGTCTCCGTTTCCTGCTGCTGGTCGTCTACCTCAGCATAGACCACGATGCTGTTGTTCTGCTCAACCGCCGACAGTACGCGGCTACCACGGGGCAGTGGCAGAGGTTGTTCGCCGCTGGGCTTGAGGGGGTATTTGTGGATGGTGCGGGGCATGGATTAGGATTTAGACCGCTTGAAGAACATGCTTACCACGACTAGTAGCACTACGATACCACAGCTACCCCGATAAGACAATTCAGGGCCGTTGAAGCTGGCAACTACAGCGTTCCAGCCCCATTGTATAACCCAAGCCACAACAGCGTAGATAATAACGGCTAATAGCACCGCCACTACTACTCCAATGGCTTTACCTGCCATCTCTGTACGGCGGCGCTTCTTGCGGTACGCCTGATAGGCCTCTTCACCACCCAACGCCTTTATTTGGGCTGCTCGTTGGGCTTCTTCTAGTCGTTTGACAAAGCTCATAGTGCAGCTAGTCTACCTGAGTGATGATTACGTCGCCACTGACCTCTGTCAGCTTGCCCGTGGCAGCGTCCATGAAGTAGTACCCATCTGATTGGTTGGCGCTACCTACTTTGCCAGAGCTGGTGTAGGTGCGAACTACCTGCCCACCAGATAGTACTTCCACTTTAAATGAACCACCATACCCACCAAAGTGGGCTTTTGTGGCATCCGTGCAACCGACTAACAGTAGGGCGGCACTGGCAAGAATGAGTAGGTGTTTCATACGTCTCGCTTAGTTACTGCCGCACCACGGGGCGGCGGGGTTTTCGGGAGTGGCTAGGTTAACGCCAGAAGTCACGGCGTTTGCACTTTACCATGCGGCCATCAGGGTGATGCCAGACTACGCCTTCAAAGTTGATACCCTGCATGTAGGCTTTTAACCCATCGAAGTCTGTAGGACAATCAAGAATCTTGTTCTCGCCGTGGCGAATCAAGTAATGCGCCTGCAATGACTCTGCATTGCTTTGCACTTTCGGCCCGCATAGCTCATAGGTACCATCAGCAAACCCACAATCTTCGGGGGTATCACCTGCAATGGCTTCTAAGTGCCAGCGATCAGCGGGGTTGCCTACCTGAACTGGCACCCATCCCGGCCAATGTCCGGTAACAGCATCCGGCTCTTGCGCTGGTATAAACCCTTCGGGCGGCGTCTTACCCCGTTTGGCATCATAGCGCTTATACAGCCGGCCTTCTCTCACTAAGCAGCTTGTGCCATCCCACTTACGGGTAGCCACGCCTTCGCTGCGTTGCACCCATTCCGAACCAGGCACAACTTCGTTGTAAGCGAGTCGGTCACCTGTGTAATCGCGCTGGAATAGAGACTTGATCTTCTGCATATCCAAAGATAACGCTATAGCATTGCTATAGCAACAGCATAGCGAAAGTATTTATTCCTTACTTTGCAGTACTATTCCCTGTACCCTATGCCTGACACCGACAAGCCCGCCAAGATGGACACCCGCAACCAGCGGTCTTACACCTTTGTGTTTGACGAAGTGGGCGACAAAGAGAAGTGGCTAGCCTACGCGCAACGGGTACACCGTATGAAGCTTCCGCAGTTGCTCCAGAAGCTGCTAGAAGCGGACGCAGCGAAGAATGAACCTAGCGGCCCGCCTGCGTCCTAACCTACCAACTCTGGGTAATGCCGCCACTCCCGCACCACCGGCCCGGCTAATACCAGTGTCCAGCACTCCCCTTCTGGTAGTTCAACAATCCGGTGCACCGTATGCGGCCAAATGGTGTGGTACCCACCTGCGGCGCGTAACACCCGTTCGGTTCTACCGTCTTCGTGATAGATGATTTCCCAGTAAGCCCCCTTCAAAACATGGCTATCCATCCTAGTGGGGTGGTCATGCGGGCTTCCCGTGTCGGCTTCCGTCAAACGATGTAGCATGGCCCACCGTCCGTCCGGCATCTGCCCAAGGGTGTACTTGGTCAGCGGCCCGAACTGCTCCACCTTAAAGGGGTTAATAGGCCACAAGGGTTGTAGCAACGCCTGCAGCACCTCACCATGCGTGGACAGCAGCTGCTCTAGTTCCTCGACTACGGGTGTGTGGCTGTTCATAAGTCCGATATCCAGATTTGTAACATACTGGTGACTTTGCATTCGGGGTAGCGGCGCTGCCACCAGTCAAGAGAGTGCACGGAGTTTTGCCCTACATCATAGACTATACCCCTGTTGTATATCAACGCCCACCAGCAGCCTTTCCACCCCCACGAATCGGGCACCTTCACCCGCATAATGCAAGGCCAGGGTGTGGCAGGGTCCCATTTAATGAACCGAGGAGTGGTATTATAACCTAACAGCCGCGCCACCTGACTAAAGCTACTGCCTCGCCAACTACGGGCGTTATGCAGTGCAGCAGGGAGCTTATCCTGTATCTCCTCTTTGGGTAGGCCTGTGATAGTAGCCAGCAAGGAGAGATGATAGTCGGTATCAGTCTCGCTCGCTACAAGCTCTATTTCGTAAGCCTGCGCGCTCATTTCACCACTTGGCGCCGGCCGTTACCTACCAAGGACTCCTGTATATCCCAGATGCTGTCAATGCGGTGCTTGGCTATCAGGTGGCCCCGTTCGTTGAACTCACAGGCAATGGCTACCCCCGGGCGGGGTGTGAGTGTCAGGAAGTTACCCGAGGTCATGGCGCGGAAGTACGACCGCGTTGGGTAGGGTTGCGCGGGGCTGTTGGTCTTGAACCCGAGGCGGGTTAGTTCTTCTTCGGAGGGTTGGAATCCAGGCATGGGGAGAGAGTTAAGATGTTGCACGATTTGTCAAACGGTACCATACATAGGCCCAAAACACGCCGCCCTTTAGCGCGAAGTAGTACAGCGCCCACCACCGAAATCGAATCTCAATATTCAGTTTATTAGCACTCTCTGACCTGAGTGACGTAATCACGAACGGACTGAACCACTTCTTCATAGTGCAATTTTGTTTAGTATAATACCGGGCTTACAGAACCAACTTCACGGGAATATGCAATTATCCACCCGTGCCCACACTGGGGTACTCTTCAAAGCGGCGACTCTTCTCTCCCTCTGGCAAGGCATCAGAGGCTTCTAACCCAGCGGGGATGTAGTACTTGGGCAGGGTGTTGTCCACCTTCGCTCCTACCATTTCCTGCTTCTCTTGGGTGCTGACCCAGTAGGCATCCTTCAGCCAGGCCACGAGGGCAGCCTTATCGGCTTGCAGTTCCGCTACTCCACTCGTGTCCACCTGCAGCCACGTCCCTTGCTCGAACATCGGGCAGGCCCACCGGCTCCACTCGGGTAGAATCACTTCCAAGTAGGGTAAAACCCCATCCGTATAAGCCGCCTTGCGAGCTTCTGCCACGTTGTTGTAGGTGCTTTTCTCCTTGTCGCCAACGAGCTCCGAAGGGACTCCCCACCAGGAGCAGATAGCCCGGAAGTTGGCCTCGGTCACGTTGAGTATATCCAAATCAACCGCCGACACTCCAATCCGCACGAACTCTACTTTTTCCGTCACCACGGGCAGGGCTCCCTTCTTGGTGGGGCCGGTATAGTCCTGCTTCAGCCGCTCGCGAAGCTGTTGCTTCTGCGGCTCTGACAAGGCAATGGTAGTGGTCCCATCGGGCGGGAAGGATACAATACCTACTGGTCCTTGATTCTGCAGCTGACTTACTTGGGTAGTCGTAGTCGCCAAGTCCAGCGTCACTTCCCGATTAGCCGATTGAATGGTGCTTACCCCCATCACTTCCCCGGGCAGTGGGTCGTTTTTTAGGTGCAGCACATCCGAGGCAGGCAGGTCCAAGTACTCCCCGGGCTTACCCAGGTCAGGTGTAAAACGGTAGAAGTCCACGGGAGACATGGCATCCCCACCCATTGGTTTGGTGTGCCCATCGGGCAGAATCCAGAACTCCTGCGCTTGCCCTTTGCGGGGGCCGTCTTCCAACCGGTTAGCCCAAATAAAGACATTGCCCGCCCCGTGGTAGAGGGTGCACTGTTGCCGCATAAACGCCACCTGCCCGACCATCGGGTTGGGTTGCCAGAGGCGTTCTAACAGGGGGCTGTTAGGAGGTAGTTGCTGGGGCTTGCCATCGGGGCCGTTCCGCCAGAGCGTCCACGGCAGGGCAGCGGCTTTCTTGGCGAAGTAGCTGTTGACTCTGCCTACCTGTCCCACGAGACGAGCACGCAATGCCTGCCCGGTAGGGCTCACCCACTGGGCTGTACCTCCCACGTACTGGTAGTTCACCGGGTTCAGACGCCCGATGCTATCCGTGCCTACGAGGGCTTTTTGCAGCAGAGAGGTATCGTAGGGCGTAGGAGCCTGTGACCGGAGTCCAAGCGCTTGTAACCCAGCATCAACAAGAGCAGGTAGATTCATAGTATCTGTACTTCGCGGGTTTTTCTGATTTGGCCCGTGGTGTGGCGCTGAATAGCCTGCACCAAGAGGTCGGCGCTTTCGTCGTGGGCAGCGTTGGGGAAGGCGGACAGCTCTTCGATAAAGGGGGTGTTCCACGCTCCATCAAGCAGGACGACCCGCAGCGACTCCACGAAGGGAGCCACGCTGTTGACGCGCGTTACCTTGCCTTCCGTGGGAGAGGGAGCTTCCGCTACGTTGATCTTGGTGTACTCCCGGATGGTCTGCACCGTGCTCTTGCCGTTGGCCTTGGGCTCGATGTAGAGCATGCTTTCGGAGGTGTAACCGTGGCGCTCCACGAACCCGGCGATATGGCGACACAGGGGCCCGATTTCCAGCCGCACCCAATCCACGTAGCGGATGTACAGGGTTCCGCCGACGTAAGCCGATGACATGAGTCCGGTGGGGTCGTTCTTCTGGTCTTCCGTCATGGCCGTGTCCGCATCGAACTGCCACACCACGGGCAGTCCTTTGGTCAGCAGCTCGAACCCCTGCCAGCTGATGGTTTTGAACCACGCCTTCTTGAGCTTGCCACCCCCCTCGGGGCTAGGGCGCTGTTGAAACTGACCAGCATAGCCGTAACTCCCCAGGTCTTGCTTGGCCTTGATAATGGCCTCTTGATCGAGTCGGTTGGTATCCAGCAACCCGTTGGTGTAGCGGGCCCTGGCCTCAACTGGTCTAATGTCGTCGCTGGCTTCCGCTGGCAGGCAGATATGCCGCAGGTTGGGCTTCTTATTCAGCCACTCTCCTGCGGGGTCTAGCTCGTGGAGGCGCTGCATCACCATGATGGTCACGGTGCGCTTCTTGTTGGTTTTCCGAGTCGAGAGGGTCTTCCCCACAAATCGGTTGGCCCGTACCCGGGTGGTTTCCGATTCGGCTTCTTCGGGGTTGATCGGGTCGTCTACGATGATGAAGTCCCCGTGCATACCCGTTACCCGACCTCCCGTAGAGGTGGTAAAGCGCTGGCCCTTGCGGGTGTTGCGATACGCAGTCTTACCTCCTTCGTCGGCTTTGATTTCCACGAGGCCCGGAAACACAGCCCGGAACTTATCACTCAGCAGGCAGTCACGGGTTTTCACTGCGTGGGCGGTGCTCAAGTCTGCTGCGTAGGAAGAACTAATGACGCGAATAGCTGGGTTCTTCACCCACAGCCAGGCGGGGAAAAGCTGCGTGACTGTGGTAGATTTACTACTACCCGGGGGGACGTTAATGAGTACGTCGGGCTGGCTTTCGCCGCGGGCCCACGTCTCGTACACTTCCTGCAGGTGGTCGCAGATGTATTCGATGTGCCAGTTCGGGACGAGGTCGGCGGCTTCAATTGTCTCCCAGAACTCTAGAAAGAAGTCGTAGAAGCGGTCGGTGCAGAGCTGCGCCACAAGTTGCTCTTCGGTGGGCAAGTCCACCAGCATCTCTTCCACTAGCATACTCACGAGCCACCCCCCTCCTCGGGCTTCATCTTCCGACGGATAGCGAGCAAGGCCTGCAGGTCTTCGCGGCTGAGTTTGGAAGTGTCGGCAGGCGGGACTAAGGGGGCGCCATCCTTGCCTGTGACTTCACTGCGGTCTTTGTACTTCTCAGGGCGGTGTGCCTTCAGCAGCGCCAGAAGCACCGAGTCACTGCCTACGTGCTCGTAGTAGGGCTCCCCGGTTATCGGGTGCAGGATGGGATTGCCTGCTTTATCGAACTTATACTGAATGCCTTCAAAGTTGGCGCGAGCCCAAGCTCGCTCCTCCAACTTGTCAGCCGCCTCTTCCAGTGCACTATCCCACTCCTCGGCAAAGCTGGGGTCATTGGCGCGACACTCGTAGCAGTACTGCCGGTTTACCTCGGCGGCGCGGGCGGCTTTGCTGACGTTGGCGCAGTCGGCCAATACAGCCAAGAAAGCCTTCCGCCATACAGCCAAGGGCTTCTGCGCGTGCGTTGAGGTGTCGGGTTTTGTCGGAGTCACCAACGAAACTACCCCGCCCACCCACGCAGCGCGGGACAGGTGGGGTAGAACTTGTCGAATACCTCGCGCTTACACAGGGTGCAGGCGGTAGTACCCCGGGGCCCCCACTACCTCCTCGCCTAGGCGGAACTGCAGGCGGGAGCGCACTTGCCGGGGCTGGCCTACGCCAATCGGACGGGAGAAGTGATCACGGTGCAGGTTGTGAGAGGTGGCAAACTCATACCGGCTGTCAGTTGTCTTAGGAAGCCGACGCCCTGCGGTGGGGCGGGTATCCAAGTGCCAGATACCATCGGTATGCCCTCGCCCGGTGGCTGGGGGTACTAACTCTACGGGGCTGCCTTTCCCAAACTTGTTGGCCTGTTTGGCTAGCGTCTCCCCTGGTTGGCGCTTGGCGTCGTTTACTTGTTTGACAAGTTCAGACGACAAGGTAACGCGGTTGGGCAGGCGCACCGATAACAGGGGTTCGGCAAGGTGAGTGCGCTTGGGGGCGGGCTTTACTGGCGCCGCTGGCACCTGCACTACCCGTGCTCCCGTTACCTGTGGATGGATAGAGGTATGGGGGTTGTTTAGGAAGGCGGTAGGACCGTGTGGGGGTTTACTAGTCATATCTTGATAAACTCATTTTGTATATCCGATAAGACCTTTTGTTTTTCCTTGATATAAAGGCTCATTGCCTCAATCAACACCGTTTGCGAGACGGGTAATTCCGCTGGGCTAGCCCGCTTGGGGATTACAATAAACCCGTTCTCTGATTCGTCTTCCGTCCAATCAGTTAGGTCTTTCGCTTGCTTTATCTGGCGCTTCGTTAACTCAAATCGCTCCCGGTTTTCTTTCGCCTTGAGATAAGTTTCTTCTGTCATCTCTCTCACTGTCTTCGTTATACTTCCCGCACACCCAGCGCTTGGGCGGCGGCTTTTAATCCTTGGGCCTGCTCTTCGGTAAGACCATGGGCGACGAACCGTTTCCCGTTGAACCCCTCGAACGTGCCTACTTGGAATTGAGGACGTAGGCGGGCGGGAGTCGGGTCGGGCTTTTTACCCGTGTTTTGTCGGTCTTCCTGCGACGCGGGGCCTTGTGCTGGTGTCGTCGTAGCCTCTTGGGTTCTTGGGTTCGTGGTGAGGCTGTTTTGCGCTCCTTTCAGCGGACCCATGGTTTTCGGGTCTATGCCCTTCTCTCGAAGCTGAGCCTCCATTGCTGGCGTCATCCCACCCCTCCCTTCTGCAACACTTGCTTTACAAAGCGGTTAGCGGCCAACGCCAAGGCAGCTTTATTTCTGGCTACCTCGTCATCGTAGCGGTAGAAAACGCCTTGGTAGCACATATCCAGCCGTGTATAGCTGTATTTGTCGTTCATCATGGACTCTGCCCCCACAATGCCAGCTGGGTGGTAATAGTCGCCTTTGATGCCACTCCATTCGCCAGGCGCATCCTTTATGGTTTCGCGGACATAAAAGGCTGGGCGGCTGATTTTAAAAGAGGTGATGATCATCCCTCCACCCCTCCCTTCTTGCACGCTCCACAGGGGGTGGGGCAGGTGGTCTTAGGTGGTGCTGGTACTGGCATCCAATGGCTATACCAATGGCGAGGCTCGTCGCAGCCGTGTGCAGCATCATACCAACTTTCCGCCCCTGGTTCGTAATGCCGAATGCCAGGTGGGCGGCCTAGCCCATACACATACACCGGATGCGACAGGCGGTCATTCCATCCAACCTCTGGCAACCGCTCTTTGGTAGATACCCACCTCTCTTCTTCCTGTGTGGCGTGGTGGAGCTGTTCGGAGAGGGAGGCGGCGTGCTGGAAGGCGTCTTCTGCTACCTTCTGAGCATCGGTTAGCTGTTTGCGAAGTTTGATGCTATGAACACCATCTGTTCCTAGGTTATGGCCCACTGCAATAGAACCAGTCGGGAAGTCCTTTCGAAACCGCATCACAGCTTGGCTAGGGTCTTGGCCTTCAATAAACACACACTCGGATTGCACCCAGTACCCACGAATGCCATTGTACTCGGCTGGCTCATTGGTGTGAGCGGGGAGCCCTTGGGAAATACGTTCGGTCTTGTTCTGTTCCATAGGATTGTTCTTTGTCTTACAGGGGGCTAGGAAAGGGGTGTTCTGTCCTTAATCACCACTCGCATGTTGGAATCGTGACTGGACAGCGTCACGTCGTTCTTCCCGTCATCAATCCAGTTAAACTCACTGAATCCCTTTAAAACCTCAGCTTTCATCTGCTCAGGTATCTCTTCACTTTCCTTCACATGGACTGCGGTAGCTAGCAACTTTGCTACATCAATCAGCAGCGTTTGCAGGTTGTCGGACTTCGCTACCTGAATCAGGTCAGCAATCGTTTTGATGTGTGGCATATCGTCTTTCCGGTATCGTTGATCTTCATGGTCGGGGGAAGGCTAGGCAAACAGCGGTAGGGCTCCCTGTTTCGCTAGTCTAGTAGCGCGGGCCTTGGCTTGGTGTCGTTCCCGATCGAGGTAGAGGTGGCAGGACTGGCACAGGGCCGCTAGTCGGTCATCGGGGCAATCCAGCGGGCCATCATTCGGGCCGGGCGGGCCGGTGCGGTCGAGGTGGGCAATAGTCAGCACCACACTGGTAGGCCGGTAGTCGGAATCATCTTCACCTAAGTCGCAGCCATTTGGGTAGCGCCACTTGAGGCGGTCGTCTTTGCGGCGGTAAATGACTTCGTGGTTGGGGACTCCGCAGTGTTCACAGGTGGCTTCGCGGAAGATGCTGCCTTTGTCATCGAGCATTTGACCAGCGCGGGCTAGCACCCGGTTGCGGCGCTCTTTCCAGTCAGCAGGGTATTGAGAATAGTCGCAGGGCATGGCTTAGTAGAGAGTGCACTGTGATAGAGAAATTGCCATTAGCCATTTTAGAATTGATTCCGGCAAGGATTCACCGATAAAACAGCCGGAATCTTGCCCGTGGGCCACAGTGCGTTTTTGCAGGCTGATTCGCTTCCATTCCCAGGCATGGCCCAGATGAATAGCCTCATAGCGATATCCGTTTAATTCGATAGCAACAGGTTCATGCATGGCTTAGGCAGCATTAGGGTCTTGGCGGTGTACTACTTCCATTTTTGGCGGCTCAGGCTTGAGCACATCGGAAGCCTTGGGTATTCCTTTGGCCGCAGCGAAGTGCTTCACGGCTTCGGCTTCTAGGTCGGGGGCTGGGTAGTTGGCCGCGTCATACTCTCCTATGAGGGCGCGGGCCTTGGCGCGGGCTTCCTCTATGCGCTCCGCTTGCTTTTTCACTTCTAGCTGGCGCGAGGCGACCACCTCTCTGGCCACCTCGATTTTGAGGGCGGCCTCTGGGGCTTCTGGGTGGCGTTCAAACCAGGCTATACCCTCCTGTAACTCTTCATCCGTGCGAGTTTCCAGGGCTAACCGAGTGTAGGCGCGGAACATGTCGTTGTTCAGGGCGCGGCCCGATTCGATAGCGGCGTAGCTGGCCAGCTGGTTTTTGGCGTCGGTTTCCATCACGCCAGCTTGTATTTGCTCTTCGTAGGCAATGCACCACTGGCCTACTACCTGTGCATCGAATCGGTCTAGTATCCGGTTCTTTTCCCCTAGGCGGCCCGCAATGCCTTCGCGTAGCATCACAATGAACTCATCCAGGCGCCAGTAGTAGTAGCGCTTCATCAAATCCATCGTTAGGAGCGCTATCTGCACATTGGTCAGGTTGCGCACCACGTTGAGTTGAGCCGCGGCGAAGGTGAGCAGGTTGCTGAGCGCCTCGGAGGTGGCTTCTGGAGCCTGCCGACTTAAGCCGGATATTTGGGGGGAGGTGCGGGCAATTTCAGGGGTTAGCGCCCCCTGCCGACGTGCCAACCGCAACGCCAGGGCGGGGTGTTGGGCTACCCTGTCAGAATGGGATGTCTGATCGGTCGGCATTCGCTCCGAAGACTGCGCTAGCAAGGGCGCTAGCCATTTGCCCCGCTCGGGCGTCAGGCTTCTGACCTCGGATAGCGCTGTTGAAGCCGTTGTTGCGTGTTGAAGCTGCATGACGGTTGAGATTGAGGTGAGCGTTTTCGGGTTTAGCGGCGAGGTACTCGGCAAACTTGCGGTCGGTGTCCTCGTAAATCAGGCCGGTGTAGCCGTTGGTGATGGCCTTGTCAAAGAGCCTGCTGCTGAACTCTTCGTCGTAGGTGCCGAGCTTGTCGAGCATCTTTTGCAGGGAGGCGGGCTTAAGCTTGTCGCGCTTGCCCTGCCGGAAGTCCACCCACTGTTGCCACTCAGCGCGGAAGGTGTCGGTAGCCCAATCAGGGAAAACCAAGTTGACCGCCGCGCCCCCTGGTGTGCGAAGCCCACGCGGCTGGGTCTTCAGGGTGGCAACTTCCTCTGCCAGCTTATCCCGCTCGGCAGTCATCAAGACCAAATCAGATTGAGCCGAGGCAAGCGCGGCGCGAAGCGTCGCCAACTCTTCATCTTTGTTTACTAGAACCGTTTTTAAGTCTTCTACCTCTTTAGTCTTAGAGTCTATAAGTTCTTTATTGCGGTCAGTAGAGGGAGCTATAGAGGTATCGATAGAGGTGTCTATAGATTCCCTGTAGAAGGCCAGTAGATTACCTATAGAGGTACAGAAATGGACTTCTATAATTGGCACAGTAAACCGGTTAGCGCCTGGGGTGTAAGTCAGAAAACCCCATTCTTCAAGTTCCTTTAGCGCTGTTAAGTAGGTTGACTTAGAACCTATACCTGATAACTCCATCCCGGTCTGGTAAGGGAGCGTATATCGACTCATGCCACCCTTGTTCTTGCAGATAGTGGCAAGCGCGAAGTAAAGGGCGTGGTGATGAGACTTAACCTCGGGCGTAGCATAGGCAAAGGCTGCCCAACGGTCCATCATTTGGTAGATGGGAAACACGGGTTTGGCTTCGCTGCTCATAACTGCATGAGCGCGTTAACATCCTCTACTGAAAGGGCAAACCATTCACCCCGGATACGCTTCTCAGCATATAGCTCGTGCAGCTCACGTTCCTTAGCAGTGGTACCCACAAACCACGTGAGCATCTCAATTTCTGGCTCCTCGGCTTGAAGGGTCTTTTCGCGAAACTTGGGCACCGTGGAATGGCCTATTTTATAGTACCCGTTGCGCTTATTAAGCATCAGATAAACAAACCCATCTTTAGCAGCTCGTTTTGCCGTTGGCGGCAATACAGGCATAGCAGGAGCTTCAGGAAGCTTCTCTAAATGTGGAGTCTTGTTAACCTCGCCATACAAGGCCCTCATTGCACCTGTAGGCCAATACATGGTAGTGCCCACTTGAGAATCCAGCCAACCTTCTACCATAAGACTGATCAAAGTCTTTCTAGCAAGTTGAGGCGTAGTGCCATGAGCTTTGCCCATCGCAATCGGATTACCATCAACTGGGTATTCACCAGAAGCATGGTAGTCTGAGCAAACAGCGGATAGCATCATCTGCGCTAAGCGGCTGAATTTCTTACCTGGCAAGTGGTAAGCAGCATATCTAATGCGCTGCTCCAGCTGCTGGTTGTATTCGTGCAGTTCGGCTTGGGACATCATATGCTTTAGGTTTATATAAAGATACTGCATTAACAGTGTTAATGCAAATACCATGCTTTGTTAATTCTTGTTTATCTTCGTGGAAATACCACATGACTATGGCAGCCCGACCTAAATCCGATAAGTCCGCCCGCAACCTGCGAGCCTTCACTTTCTACTTTGAGTCAGAGGAAGAGAAGACTTCTGCCACTGAACTTGCGAAGGCTCGCAGGAGGCCACTGGGTGCTTTAATCAGGGATTTGCTTCATGAGGACATGCAGCAACTGCAGAAGGGCAACTAGTCCTAGTTCTTTTTCTTCTGGTAGGTAGAGGGAAGGCAAGAGGCTAGGCGGCGGGTAGATACCCGTTTGAGGCATCTTTACGCACCGTCTCTTCTATACACATGGTGTAGATGCCCCGACCACGGCCATAGATGGCAAAGCGTCGGGTAACCAAGTGAGGCTTGCCCATGATGGTTGTTGAAACCTGTATGTCTGATATGCGGCAGGTTCCATGCGAAGGGTAAGCGGCACAGTAGCGCGTTAATTCGTCCTGTAGCTGCTGGTGTACCTGCTCAATAGTTAGGTCACTAGGGTCCGCTAAGTGGCAAATGGCATACAGCACCATATGTGCTTCTGTCCGGTTGCGTATTTTGCCAGCATTGGACTGGTAGAACCGGTACTGCTCAAGCGTTTTCATACCCCTACCACCTCCTTCCCTACCCCTACAGGTTCTCCTACTACTACTCGTAGGGTTCTAGGTGGGGCCTTGTCGGTGTCAGAGGGGTCCCGCTGGGCAATGGCTTCGAATAGTTTCCCGCCTAGGCTAGCGAGATAGAGAAAGGCAGCTAGCATGGCTTAGTAGGCTTTACCGTGAAGACGTTCCCGCGTGGCATTGTAGCGCAGCTTTAGGTCGATGTGGGTGGCTAGGTCGACGTGATGTTGACGGGCCAATACCTCAATCCAAGTCAGCGCATCAGCCAGTGGCCCTTCCATGCAGTTGTTGGCAAATCCGGTGCGGAGCCGCACCTTCTGCATATCCATAACCGCCTGTACACAAGTCAGCAGTGCGTCGCCAAAGTTGTCAGTTCCAATAACCCAGTGGTTGGGGTCGCACTTTTGGATGCTGATTAGCGCCAAGTCTAGATTAAACCCACCAGCGAAGTCACAGAGCCGGATATAGGCGTCGGCTAATTCGTCGCCTACGGTATCCTTTACCGTGCTTTTAAAGAACCAAGGATAATCTTCTGAGCTTTGGGGCGCGTGGTAAGTACCGTTAGACATAGCCACTAGGCGGTCAATGTCTAACGCCCCTGCGTTGCGACCCTTTCGGTCGGCTTCTTGTGCCTCTCCTAATTCTCCTATAACCAGCATTAGTAGTTGCCCAGCGTTCGGGCGTACATCCCAAAACCCTTTGGCTTTCGCCGCTTCATGGCACCGGGGAATGAGTTCAAGTAGGTTGATGGTCTGCATGGTTACCGGCGACGTTTAGAAGGTGTAGGAGTGGCTGTTAAGGCTTGTAGTTCCGCAATGGTGCGCGGGGCGGAACCCGCTGGGGCGCCTGGCTTGGTGGCCTTTAGGTAGGCCAGCCGGTCAGGGTGGTTGAAGTCAAGACCCCGCATGTAGGCGGCTAATCCAAACTTGGGTTCTGGTTCTTTATCACCACGGGCAATGGCTCGTTCGCGGCGCTGCTCAGTGAGGGTGTTCTTGGTAGGCATGGCTAGTCTTCTGAATAAGGGGTGGGGGCTGGGATGTACACGAGGTTGGCTTTTGCCATCTCCTGCATGTGTGTCATGGCGGCTTGCTTCTGGCCAGCATCCAGGCTGCAGAAGAGGCGCAGGGCCTCCCCTACTGAGTCGCTGAGCTGGTTGAAGTAGTCTGAATCCTCTAGCCCGAAATGCGCCTGTATGGCGACCATCAGCTTATCGACGTGGGCGGTGGTAAGGCCTAGCTGTTGTTTGGCCGCCTGCTTCATCACGCCGAGGTAGGTCATCTGGCGCAGGCTGTAGTCCAAGGAGAAGGCCGAGCCAGCCATCAGTTCGATCAACGCCCCAGCACGTTGGCGCTTCTCAGGGTCGAGGTTGTTGGTAGGGCGTGGGCGGTGCGTATGGATGCGGCCAGTAGCGCGGGAGCGTTGGGCCATGGTAATTGGTGCTTCTGCCGTAGTGGTGGCAAAGAGGGCGGCGGGCGTAGCAGGCGCCATGCCCAGGGTTTTCAGGGTACTCATGATTCAATGATTCTGGTGAAGCTTCCGAAGTCCAGCAGGCGCTGCAGCTGGTTGGGGTAAGCATCGGGGTTGATGGGATAGGCCGGGCGCCACGCGGTTTCTGTGGGCAGTCGGCGTTGCATTTGCAGGGTGGTATTGGACCGGTCAGTGTGGGTGACTCTGTACACCAGTTGGTCGGTGTGGCACTGATAGAGGCCACACAGCGGGCTCGGCGGGTTAGGCTCGGCGGCTTTTGGCTTGCTTGACTTGGGCGGCATCACGTTTCGGTTTAAGCCACTCCCATTCATCATAAGCAGCGGTTGCCCATGCCTCTGGTTTACTGAGGGCTTCCTGTCCTAGCTTAGCTACCAAGGACTCTAGCAGCGCCAGGCGGCTTGGGAAGGGTGGCAGGCGTTCAGTTTGCTTCTTCGGCTCCGACTTCGGGCGGTGGCCCGTGCTGCCGAACGGGTTGCGTGTCCCGCCCGGCAGTCCATAGTAGTTGCGGCCCATAGAGTTAATCGCCGCAGAAGCAGCTAATAGGTTGAGGTGGGGCTTCTAGTAAGGCGCGGCGCTGGTCTTCAATGGGGCGCCGGCCAACACGGTTGAGAAATGCTTGCAGCGGGAGCTTATCAATGAAGGTGGTGCGAGTAGCTTCTTCTGTCTCGGCAAGCACTTGCGCTGCAATAGGGGTCTCATCGGTTAAGAGCTGCAGTTTTGCCTTGTTCTTTTCAAAGCAGAAGCGGCAATTACCCTCGTAGCTTTCAAGCTGCAGATCAAAGGGTTGGCGTCTCCAAAAAGCCCGTACATCCTTTTCTGTGATACCTGCGTCGGCTAGAGGGTAAACATTGTCCCAGCGGGGCTCTTTGCTATCCTTGCTCTTGTGTAGCCGGTGGGGCTCGTCAGCACGAATACCTTGCACCATTTGCCAGTGTGTGTATCCTTGACTGCGCATAAAGTCGCGCATCACACGCACCTTCAATTCTTGGGTGCAGAACTTAGCCGCAATATTGGGCAGCATCAGCACCTCTCGTATCCGATTGGGCTCCTGGAACAGTGGGTAACCTTTTGCTGCTCTGGCTTTAGCTTTGTTATCACGGGGCTTGCCAGGGGAGAGATACGCGGCCATGATCCGACGCCAAAAGGGGGAATTAGCAATGGCTTGCCGGAGGTAGGCTACATCGGTACTAAACCAGTCTACTCGGGCGCAGGTGTCATAGGTTACTTCCTTCCACCCATTAACAGCGCAGTACTCTAGGTAGCGAATGGGAGCCCCCCAATACAGTTGCTGATCGCGGAGGAAGTCAAGACTGCGGTTATCCTCCCAGCCTGTATTGACAAACAAGATGTAGTCATCAGGGCCTAAGCCTTTCTGTATTTCCAGGTACGTCATGACACCTGAGCTGCGGCCGCTGCTATCTGATATTACTCGTGGAATACCCATAGATCAGAGATGTAGCAGTGAACCCAGTAGGGCGAAGAAGGCGGTACCTAACAGCACCAAGGGGAGCGGTAGGATGCGCTGCACGGGGCGGGTTTCTAGGGCTCTCATAGGGTGGCAGGTTTTACTTTGTAGTAAGATTTCCCACCACAGCGCGGGCAGGCTAAGTCACGCACTACTGGGTCTTTTGTGGGCACCCAAACCCGTTCATCGTAGGGATGCACATTGCGGCACCGCGTACACTTGCAGGTCTCTGGCTTACTCACCTTCCACCCCTCCTTTCTTTCCTACTGTGGGGGCCTGGGGGAGTGGTTGCCAGTGAGTTACTTCCCATAGGCACCAACCGTCCTCTAGTAATTCCCAGTTAGTGCCATAACCTTTGCATACCGCCACCAGCACCTTGAACTCGCTTGAGTTGCTGAATGGGCGGGCATACACTAGCACCTCTTCAGACCGACGCACATTCAGTGCATCCTCTTCGTCGTAATCATCTTCATCGGGGGCGCTGCCGTAGGTAACTTTATCAGGCAGTATCTCCGGCAACCTATCCTCTACACTCACCCACTTCTCTACTTCTGGCGCTACCGTGGTGGGCTGTTGGGCTAGGGCACGGAGAGGCGTTGCAACATCGTGTCTGCCTAGCATCTCAAGAACACTTATTGCGTTTTCGAGTGCTGGCGCTACCGTGGTGGGGTGGGACGAGAGAGCGATAATTCCACTGAGAGCATCACATACTAGGCTACGAGGTACTAGCCGGCCTTTGCCCTGGCCTATCAGCTTCTTTACGTGCTCTAATTGCTCTATTGTATTGCTCATTACCTTCGTATTGTTATTAGTGGAGTACCAGAGCCAGCAGGTCGTATCTGCTGGCTCGTTTCATTAGCGGCGACGATGCAGCGAGAGGATGGTAGGCTGATCGTTGGGTAGGCCAGGATTGGTAGCCGCAGTGGGCAGTACTACCGCCTGTTGGTAGGCTCGTTTCTTGGCCGTGATGTGCTCCCCTAGGGTGGGGAGCTGGTAGTCTTTCTTGGTGGGGAGGGCCATGGCTAGTTGGCTTCTGGCATGGGATGGCCTGGGCACCCCGTTTGATAATCCCACTTATCACAGTCCCCCATAGGCAGGACTCGCTTGCCCTCCCGTTGAGCCTGTCGCAATTCCTCTTTGGCTTCTTGGGCTGTTAGGTCACGACCTGTTTCAGTGTCCGTAAAGAGGTTTTTTAGTTGACTCTTAGTCATGTTGCGGAGAGCACCTTCGACGCTCAATCCCATGTGGCGAGTGTACATTGTCATACTTGTAGGCACTTTAGAAAGCTGAGTAACTGAGAGGACTAGGCGGCGGCAGAGGCGACTACTTGCACCGTGTAAGGCTTGACAGGGGCCATAAACTCTAGCTCGGCATCGGGCAAGGCCTGCTCCAGATGGGCGTAGATGGGTGCATAGGCGGCTTGCTCTTCCTCGTATTTCTCAGCGCGGAAAGCATCAACTACTTCTAGGTAGTCGGTATCGAGGCCGGCCTGAAACAGGCGCTCCCGTAGTTCGTTGAGGGCGTTGGTGGCGCCAATGGCTTTGTTAGCGGTGGCGTATTCTGCGGTAGTAGGCATAGGATTAAGCAGCTAGTCGTTGGAGGGATTGGCGTTCGTTGTAGCGGCGGTCAGTTTCTTTCCGCACATTCTTGAGCCAGCGTAGGAGTTCAGACCAATCGGAGCGGGTTTGCAGGTTGGTCTCTATCGTCTCTATCTCTTCTGGCTCGTAGACCGAAATGGCGTTCTTGGCCTTGGTCTGCTTGAGGATGAGCTTGCGCAGCTCGGCTAGCACCACGAATTCAGCGAGGTCGGGCTCTCTTCCGCAGCGCAGCGCGTGTATGGTTTGCGCTACTCGCAGCCGGTCTTGCCACTCAGAGGGGTTGACGTTCTTCGGCAGCAGGGCCAGCGCTTCCCAGGCGGCGAACTTGCCTTCTGTCTGGTAGAGTAGCCCCCGTAGGCGCTGCTGGTCGTGGTAGCTGGTTGCCATCGGGCTAGGCCTCGTACTTCACCCCGCAAAAGGGGCAGTAGGTAAAGTGGACAGCGATAGTCTTCTTTTCAATGCGCCCCGGCGTCTTGTCCTTTTTAATGCGCTGATAGTTGTATCTGTAATCGAAGTGGCCCCTCCACACCCCAGTTCGCATGTTCACAACTAGGTTTTGAAAGCCATTACTTGCATCTCCCTTTTCAATGAGAGCAGATTCACCAGCCCGGTCTTTCAGCCATTGGAGCGTGCTGGCCTCGTTATCAATAATGCAGTTACACATAGTCGTATCAGTTAGAGAGAGGCAGCGCTGATGTGCAGCTGGGTTTCGTTTTCCTCAGCCGCTTTGAACTCGGCTTCCAGGTAGGCGGCCTCATCGGTGAGGTCCATGTTGTCATGCAGCTTGGCGTACACCACAATGGCTTGCATGGCCTGGTAGCGGCAGCCCACGGCGCAGGCGGCTACGGATTGGCGCAGGTAGCGCAGCTCTACCGGATTGATGCGGGGCTTGATAGTTGAAGGCGCAATCGTCATCTTTGCAGTCGTTAAGTAGGTTAGTGAATGGCCCCGGTTTTGTGTCCAGCAGCACCGGGGCTGTTTGTTTTTAGGTTAGTCGTTGAAGCCAGCTAGCGGGCTGGTGTAGTAGATCCGGGCATCTTCAGCGGCCCATGCCTGCGTGAATGCAGTCCAGCACTTGTCGCACATGGGCTTGTTGCCTTTCCAGCTGATGAAGGCAGTGCGGCACTTTATGCAAAAGCATTGCTTAGGGGCGGTGGCGCTTCTCATAGCACGCGGGGCTGTTTGTGTGTAGAGGGGCAGCTAGGGGTGGATAAGGCCTAGGTCAAGCAGGTACATGACCCCAGCGGGCGTAATCATATTGAAGCCGTGCCCGCGAGTAGCTAGCCCGGCATCTACTAGCCATGTGCGGTCGGATTTGCTGATGAGGTCACCATCCGCCGTGCATTGCATTAATTGGAGTAAGCAGGCTTCAATGGGCTTAGCCGTGGCGGGGTCGAACAAGGGAGTAGTGTACCCCTTGGCGATGCTGCGCAGGTTATCTACTGTGTCAGCCAACTCGACTATGGCGCCGCTGCGCTCATCTATGTGTTGCGTTGGACCGTAGTAGTTGCGTAATTCTTGAATGCGATCTGAGTTCATGGTGGGGGCTGTTTGTGTGTAGAGGGGTTAGGCGTTGGGGGCAGTTAGCTTGACCAGTACCGTCTGCACATTTGTGCCACTCTCTTTGAAGGCACCCGCTTCGAACCATTCCACCACTCTGCCGTGGGCTTCCACGAAAGCGGCGAACTCAGTGCAGGCTGTTCTAGCTGAGTGCAGGAAGGCGGGGCTCATAATGGCTAGCAGGGTGCCGCCTGGCTTGAGGAAATTGAAGGCATGGCGCACATGCTTCATGTCTTGACCCTTCGTAAAAGGAGGGTTCATAACTACCATCTGGTAGTCTGGGGCGGCCTTCACGGTGAGAAAGTCGCAGTTCATTACATCGTATCCTTTACCCCGAAGGATAGCGACACTGTCAGCGTCTATCTCGCAGCAGTCCACGTCACCGCCTGCTTTATACAAAGCATCAGCGATGGCGCCTTCGCCAGCAGAGGGCTCTAGAATCACACCTTGGCGGATGTTGGGGCAATGCGCTAGTACACGGGCCACCACTGCGGCAGGGGTGTAGAAAGCTTGCGTTGCCTTCTTTGTGCTTACTACCGTTCCGCCTGCGAGTAATTGGGCTAATTGCTCACGAGGGTCACGTTGAAATAGAAAGGCTTGACGCTTGGTGTTCCACTTACCGCCAGCGGCTTCTAATACCTTCTTGAGCTCGTTGTACAACTTAGGTTCTACCCGCTCAACAGGGGGAGTTACCATGTCTGCGGTTTGCGTGCAGCGGGCGAGTAATTCGGCGGCTTGTGTGCTAATGTTCTTCATGGCGTTCTAGCTACTGGTGTGGTGGCTGCCCCCAACTGGGGGTGTGCCGGTGCGGTGATTCAAAGGTGAAATATTTACGTATAATTACCAAATGTTCTACGTAAATATTTCACCTGAAAGGGCAAAAAAATATCTGCTTAGAAGGGAGGCGCTAAGTTGTTAGGTAAATTATTCCCGTGTTTTTCATCGTATTCCTTATCAAATGCCGCCATTTCCGCTAGCCTTTCCTCTTTACCTTCCTTTGGCATAAAGGTGCCGTGGGGCTGAGCTTTTAAGAAGTCATTCAGCATATACACCATAGAGGGATGTATATGCAACTCTATTTTTTGGCCCTCTGGCTCACTACGGAACTTTAGAATCAACCCCTCAGGAACCACTTTCAGCTTAAACCCCGCCTCAGAATCAAGCCAACATGCATTTAAGGCGCCAGGGCCTTCCTCGATCAATACAGTTATCATGACTTATCCGTTAAGCTGTGTGGGGCGAAAGCCTAGTTGTAAAAGGCCCGCAAATACTTGAGCGGCTTGGGTAGTCACCACAGAAGCCTGCTCAATCGTAACACGGCCCTGCCCAGTGCGTACTATTTGATCTGCTAGGGACATAGCACATGCCGTTGCGGGCTGCGTGTGGCGCAATACCTCTTTCGCAGACGTGCGCAACTTGGAAGGCAAGCCCTTCTCTTTGGCCTCCTTTACAATGGCGTTGGGTCGTTTACCTGTGTGGGCTATGCAGTTGGCCCGGTTGTACTCAATTACGGAGCCCACGCCACCTAATAGGAACTGATGGTTGTTGATGCTCTTCGAGTTGGCTACCTGTACCTCCCGGCTGGTGTGCTCTAGCAGATTAATAAGTGGGCTATCATGCTCAATGGAGCGCAACTGGCTTTCCATCTTATTGAACTGCTCTATGTAGTCCTGCTTGAACTGAGCCGCCCGCTTGCCTGTGAAACCCATCACCAACATGGTGAAGCCTTCTTTGGTCATTATGATGCAGCGCTGTTTCTTACCGCGTTGGTCGGTGTAAGTTCCCGGCGCAAAATTGAGCCGCGAGAATTCAGCGTCGCATTCTAGGTTGTCAATGGCTCGTAACACATTCTTGTGTGTCTTAGAGAAGCCCTTCGCTACTCGCAGCGAGTCGGTGGCTGGGTTGCCTTTCTTCGTTGGAAAAACCAAATCTTCCATGTGACTATATAATGAAAGTGAAAACTATGCGGCGGCTTGCAATGCAGCTTGAACCTTGCGCCCTGGGCGCGGCTCCCAAGTGCGTAAAAACTTGCGTGCGTCCTTCTCGCTGCGGATTTTATCGGGATGGTACTGCTTAGCGAGTTCTTCCAATACATCTACTATAGCCGGGTTGTCGGGCATATTCCCATCATTCTTAAGGCTATACAGCTGCTGGTCGGTGATTCCGTAGTGTCCCTTCTGACGCAGGCGGTCTTGGGCTAGGGCGGCATAGTATTTAGGCAGGGCCGGGCTAAACTGCGCCCAACGAAGCAGAAATGCGGCATACCGGGCCCGATAGGATTGCAGGGGTGGCTCTTTCATTATTCCGTAAAAGGTTTGGTAATACGTAAATCTTTCCTACGTTTGCCGTAGAACACTTGGTAAATATACCAAAGTTCATCAGCAGCCACAAAACTTTACGTAAAAATATATGCAAACGGTTAACAATCGTTTGGCGTCTCTACCCGATCTTTTAGGGTATGATTCGCCAGCCGCACTTGCGAAGGCGGCGGGGATTGACCCTAACACTCTGCGTAAGGCCATGCAGGGGCCAAGCAAGCCAAGCTTCGACACGCTGGAAGCGATCACTAATCGTTGGCCTAAACTGTCGGCTGCATGGCTTTTATCGGGGAAAGGCGAACCGTTTGAGCAAGAGTCTACAAAAGCAAATGACCGAGTAGAATTCCTACCCGGTGGTGCCCTTAATAAGATGGGCGCTACTGTGATGCCTAGGGGTGGTATGCCAGACATCCCAATGGATGACGCCTCGGAAGATGCACCGATACCCAAGAAGCGTGGCCTACCCGTAGTGCAGACCGACCAGGAGTTTCGGGATATGCTGATTCAGCAGCTCAACAAATACAAGGAGGATGCTCAACGGCACCAGAGCGAAAACGAAAAACTGCACCGCATCATTACAGACCAACAGGGTACTATTCGCTTCCTACAAGAACAAGTGCAGCAACTGCAGTCTATGGGAAAGATCGACGGTAATCATTACGATGCCCCTGATACCCTAACTGTCGCTGCCGAGCCGATCAATCCCATTGGATTCGGGCGCGTGCGGTCTATGTATCCAAACGGCTTGCCCGACGTGGTACATGGGACTTCGCATAAAGCAGCAGCTTAGGTGACCAGATTGATTACCATGGGTTGTTGAAGCGCAACAACTGGGCAGACTATCAAGCACTTACATAAGAGCCCTTACCTCCGGCGTGGAAGTAAGGGCTTTTTAGTGCCCAAGCGTTTCCGCACTAGTGCAGCAAAGGCAGTTTCCGTTTTGGTCTTCTCGTTAGGATAGGCCTAGGCCACCGCTATAAACACAAAAGAGCCCGCCGGAAATACTTTCGGGCGGGCTCTTTTGTGTAGGCTAGCTGAAAACCCACGGGCGTGCGCCAAAGCGCAGGCCTTCTCCCTTACATGGAGTCGCAGCAATCCTCTAGTGAGTCGATTACGTCGAGCAGCTTCGGGATGGAGAGGGAGTAGTAGATTTTGGTTCCTACTTTAAACGACGACAGAATGCCGCGGTCTTTCAGAGTAATCAGGTGCTGCGAGGCAATAGCCTGAGGTAAGTCGAGAGAACGGTAGATTTCCGTAACGGTCATCTTTTCCTCTTTACCAAGCAAATCTACAATGGCTAGGCGCTTCGGGTGAGCCAGCACTTTCAGCATGGCAGCAGCCTTATCAACCTTTTTTGATTCTACGCGGGCAAGCAATGGTTTCATAAGAAGTTACAACGGTGGTTGTTCGGGAGAGGGGTATTCAGGAATATCGGTAATACGATATTCGAGGGCAGGTAAGTTCCTTGCCAACGTACCAGCACCCGAAAAAATTTACAAAAGCAGGAATATTGTACCTGACATACCTTGTACGGACCAGCTCCAACAAAGGACAAACCGGCTTGCCGAGGGCTGCTTACCTTTGCGCCCACTATTTCCCACCCCACCTTGCCTATCGTATGAAAGAGCTCCTGGCTAAATTTGAGAATAAGCGGCCCGAAATCGTGTTTGAATGGAAAGATTCGGAAACCGAAGCCGAGGGCTGGGTAGTCATTAATTCCCTTCGTGGAGGCGCCGCCGGCGGAGGCACGCGCATGCGTAAGGGCCTCGATAAGCGCGAGGTAGAAAGCCTGGCCAAAACCATGGAGGTGAAGTTCACCGTTTCAGGTCCGGCCATTGGGGGCGCTAAATCTGGTATCAACTTCGATCCGCAGGACCCGCGCAAGCGTGGCGTGCTGGAGCGTTGGTACCGGGCCGTTATTCCGCTGCTGAAAAATTATTATGGCACCGGCGGCGACCTGAACGTGGATGAAATTCACGATGTAATTCCCATCACGGAGGACTACGGCCTCTGGCACCCCCAGGAAGGCATTGTAAATGGGCACTACCGTGCTACCGAGCCCCAGAAAATTCAGAAGCTAGGCCAGTTGCGCCAGGGCGTGGTGAAGGTGCTGGAAGATGCCAGCTTCTCCCCCGACCTCAGCCGCAAATACACCGTAGCTGATCTGATTACAGGGTACGGCGTAGCTGAAGCAGTACGCCATTACTATGAGCTGTGGGGCGGCCGCTCAGTAGCCGGCAAACGGGCCATTATTCAGGGCTGGGGCAACGTAGGCGCGGCAGCAGCCTACTACTTGGCTACGCAAGGAGCCCGCATCACCGGCATCATCGACCGGGCAGGTGGCCTACTCAAGGAAGATGGTCTCTCACTAGAGGAAATCCGGGCGTTGTTCCTGAACCGTGATGGCAATGCCTTGACCGCCGACAATTTGCTTTCCTTCGAGGAGGTTAACCAGCGCGTATGGTCTTCGGGTGCGGAGATTTTTATTCCGGCGGCGGCTTCTCGCCTCGTTACTCGCGGGCAAGTTGATGCGCTGGTGGCGGGTGGCCTAGAGGTGATTTCCTGCGGCGCCAATGTGCCCTTCCAGGACCCCGAAATCTTCTTCGGCCCCACCGGCGAGTTTGCCGACGACCACACCAGCGTCATCCCCGATTTTATTGCCAACTGCGGCATGGCCCGGGTATTTGCTTACCTGATGGAGTCCAACGCCGAAATCACCGACCAAGCTATTTTCCAAGACACTTCGCGCATTATTCGCTCAGCGCTGGAGCGTACGCGCCATCAGAGCGAGGCTCGCACGGGTATCGCGCAGAAGTCGTTTGAAATGGCACTGCGGCAGTTAGTATAGTGGGGTTTGGAGTCTTAGGGGCTTAGCATTTTGGTTGATATTCAACCCTGGCAATGACATTCTGTTGCCAGGGTTGAAAACCAAGCTGCTGAGTTTCTAAGGCCCTAAGTCCCTAAGCTCCCAAGACCCTCACCAATGAATCTTCAGGAATTTCTGAACCTGCGCATTCTCGGCAACAACGTGGGTGCCTACCTGACGTGCGTCGGTATTCTGCTGTTTGGCTACGTCTTTAAAACGCTGCTTTCGCGGCTGCTCTCCAAGCTGGTCTTCCGTTTCATTCGAAAGCGGACGGAGGGCGTGAGCGAGGCCCAATTTCAGGCTTTGTTGATTCAGCCGGTATCAATCGTGGTTTTCTTCGTCACAATTTACTTGGCGTTTCAGGTGCTGGATTACCCGGTCCGGAGCTCCGAAATCACGCGCCATGAGCCGTGGCCGAAAGTTGCCCTGTTCCGCCTGTACCAAGTAGGCCTGATTACCGGAATGGCCTGGATAGCCTTGCGCGTGGTAGACTTTTTGGTGTTGGTATTCCAGCGGAAAGCCGAAACCAACGTCTCTCGTCTCAACAACCAGTTGATTCCTTTCGCCAAAGACTTGCTCAAGGTCTTGGTCCTGACAATGGCCTTCCTAGTACTCTTGAGCAAAGTATTTGGTGTCAACGTTACGGCTCTCATTGGGGGCCTGGGCATCGGTGGCCTAGCCGTGGCCTTCGCCGCAAAGGAAAGCCTGGAGAACCTGATTGCTTCCTTCACTATCTTCCTCGACCGGCCCTTTGCCGTGGGCGACTTAGTGGAAGTAGGCGCTGTGACGGGTACCGTAGAGAAGGTAGGCTTCCGTAGCACCCGCCTGCGCACGGCAGAAAAGAGCTATGTCACAGTGCCTAATAAGGCCATGATTGACAAGCCCCTGGACAACCTTTCGTTACGGACAGCCCGCCGGGTCAACTTCACCTTAGCTTTAAGTCATACTACTACCAGTCAACAACTGCACCGAATAGTAGAGGAAGGGACGCGCGCTATTCAAGACAACCCCTTGGTGACGCAAGAGGTGCAAATGCAATTCTCCGCCCTTACTCCCGCCGCGAAAGAGGTAACGGTGCAGTACTTCGTGGAAACCACCAGCTACGACGAGTACTTACGGGTAAAGCAAGACCTTAATTACCGCTTAGTTGAAGTGGTGGAGCAAGCGGGCGGCGCCTTCGCCAGTACCGGTAATACTGTAGTGCAACTCACCACCGGCGGCCGCTTTGATAGCCTCAATCCGGTAGGCACACCCGTAGTCTAATCAGGCCGCTCTCGGTAAGAGAAAAGCAAAAAGGGTCAGTGAAGCAGGTGCTTCACTGACCCTTTTTTATCATGAGGCAATTTAGAGGAGAGGCTAACCTAACGGCCACCAAACAGGCCGCCAAGTAGGCCACCCATACCGCTACCCAATAAGCCGCCGCCACCGGCGCTACGTGGCGCCGAGTTTGGCTGGCCACCTAGGCCACCCAGGATGGACATCAGTGAGCCTAAGCCCCCGCTGCCCACGTGTGAGCCTTGCTGCGGGTAGTTGCCGTAACCGGCCTGGCTTTGGCCACCGCCCATCATGCCGCCAAGCAGGCCGCCGCCGAGCAAACCGCCCAGGAGGCCACCCATGCCGCTATTGGCCGCACCACCGAGCAAGCCACCCATGGTGCTGCCCATCATGCCACCACCGCCCATGCCCCCGCGGCCACCAGCCACGCGTGAAATTACCATGGGGGCCACTACCCCCAGCAGACCAGCCATGAGCGCCCCTTTCGGAATGCCTACGCTGCCCAACTTGTCGGTAATACCGCTCAGGAAACCTTGTTTGCCGGGGTCATTCGGATCGTGTGGTACAGCGGCCGCTTGGTCAACCACTTGCTCTAGGGCTTGCGTTTGCTGCTGGTTGATGCCCAGATAGGCCGAAATCTTGTTCACCATCTCCTCCTCTGTGTTGGAGTAGGCGCCATCGGCGCGGGCGAAACTGATAAGGTCTGTTACGAGTGAGAACCGCAGGTCGCTGGAGCGAAGGGTATCCAGGTTTTGCTTGATGGTTTCGTTGGTAGAGTCTTTGGCAGCAGCTATTACCTGCTGCGTAGCGCCACCCGATAAACCTGCTTGATGGGCCAGTTGCTGCAGAAATTCCACTTCCGCCGCTGAGGCTTCGCGGTCGGCAGAAGCCAAGCTGGCAATAACACTTAGGTAAGCGGCTTTTTCTTGATCAGAGTAGTTTTGCAGAAGTTGATTATCAGCCATGATGAAAGGAAAGAAATAGGGTGGATGATGTGAGGTGCTTAACGCGAAGTGTGCGGCATAGGTTGAACTGCTCGGCTACCTAACCAAACCATCAGGCACAGCACTCTCACTCCTTATAGGGCTGCCCAGACTTTGGTGGCGTAAAAAGATATCGAAGCTCAACTTTTTTTTACTAGCCTAAACCTGTTGGCTATAAAGCATTTGCCAATTATAAGCCACCTTGTCACAAAATTTCTTGTAGAATCTTATGCCTAAGAGTTGCGCAAGAAAAAACGACCTGCCATATTTGCCATCCCAAACGGGACACGCCCATGGGAGATTAGCTCAGCTGGTTCAGAGCATCTGCCTTACAAGCAGAGGGTCACTGGTTCGAACCCAGTATCTCCCACTTTTTCATAGTACGCACACCCCACGGGAGATTAGCTCAGCTGGTTCAGAGCATCTGCCTTACAAGCAGAGGGTCACTGGTTCGAACCCAGTATCTCCCACACAAACAGGACAGTCGGAAACGGCTGTCCTGTTTTCGTTTTACGCGTAGCATAAGCCAAAAACTAAGAAACGGCTGATGCCGTTCGCTGCTGCTGCAGCCGCACCCACGTAATCAGAGGGAATAGCAGTAGTGCAGGCTCAGCAAAGAACCGCCAGCGGAAGCCTACGAAGAACACTAGGCTCAGCAACCACACGGCTACAAGCGGGGTAAGCAGCAAGGCGTCGCGGCGTTCAAACCGTAGGCCCTGATAGCGGAAAATAGTGAAGGCCAGGGCTACGAAAAAGGCCAGGTGCACTACCGCCGTAAAGGGGCTCCAGGGAGTGCGGATAGCGTCGGCAATAAAATTTTCAGGCGAGAAAAACAGTAGGGTCTTGCGCCACCACAACTGTAATTCTTCCGCCGGATGTTCCGTTACCCATTGCCGCGCCAGCCGCGCGCGGGCCTGACTTTCCTGGTATTGATTGAGCGAATCGAGTTGGGGCACGTATGCCCTTACAAACCGGTCGAAGGGCCCCGTGCGGTCGTCCCAGTCAAACATAAACCGGCCCTGCGTCACGGAATTATGCCCCTGGAGCAACTCAAAGCCGGCTTGGTTGCTTAGCGTCCAGGCGCCAAACTGCCGATGGTTTTTCTGCAGAATGGGAACATGAGCTAGGCCTAGAGCCAGCACTAGGCCTAGACTGAGCTGCCAAGCCATACGCCGGGCCGCAATCCGTTGACGCATCATCAGCCCCAAGAATACCACGAATAACATCCCATACACGGCCAACAAATACCCCCGTAGCAAGCACGACAGCACTACTGCGGTGATAATGATGCATGCATCGAGGCCCCTCAGACGCCGACCTGCTTGCAGGCGCAAAAGCTTGTACACCACTACTATCAGAAGGGGCAGAGCCAGGTTTTCAAACCACCAGAAGCCCCCAACATAGTATATCACGCCCGGCGACACGGCCCACAGTCCGGCTCCAAGCCAACTGAGCGCGCGGCTAGCTCCAAAGTGGCCTAGGGTGCGCTGCACGTAGAGTGCGCCCAGCAGATAGCACCCTGCGGCTGCTAAGTAAACCAGAAAGGTGAGATAATGCCGTGGCAGCCCCATCTTGCTCCAGCCCACATACACAAACACCGGAAAGCTGGCGTGAAAAGAGTCGGGGCGCACTTGCTTCCGCTCAGGGTCGAGGCTGACGTAGCCACGGCCGGCCAAGTAATTGTCGGCAATGCGGGCGTTACGGCGCTCGTCATAGTTCATTTCCAGGCCGGGGTTCAGGTGCAGGTTTAGTAGCAGCCGCAAGCCCAACAGCAAGATGGCCACGGGCCAAACAAAACGAGGAATGGTACGCAGCACGACCGGAGTAAGTGGTTTGGGAATGAATTGCCGAATTTAGCCGCCTAATCCGGATTACCTTCGGCCCGCGCCTTTCCGCTACGCCTCTTTATGCCCGCTTCAGCATCTGCCACTTCTGGTTCCCGCGTGCCCACTTCGTTACGTCGTTGGATGGTGGGGGGCTTCTTTGGGCTTTTGGTGCTGCTAGGTCTAGGCCTCTACCGCAACTACGGGGTAGGCTGGGATGAGCAGATTGACCGCCTGAACGGTATCATCAATGCCAAATACGTGGCTATGCAGCTAGCCCCGGAGCTGGCCAAGCGTCAGCCCACCTTCGCGGCAATTCCCAATTTATATGGCAGTCAGGATACCGACCACGGGGTGTTTTACCAACTCCCGCTGGTGGTGCTAGAGAAAGTGGCCCGCGTAGAAGACTCGCGTGACGTATACTTTCTGCGACATTTGGTTGTCTGGCTTACGTGCGTGGCGGGTACCTGGGTAGTGTACCGCTTGGGAGCGTGGCGTTTCGGTAGTTGGCGCTGGGGCCTTCTCACAGCGGTATTACTGGTACTCTCGCCCCGGATGTTTGCCGAGTCCTTCTACAACTACAAAGACCCCGTATTTATGGGGTTTTTCGCTTTGGGCATCTATACACTAGTGCGCTGGTTGCGAAAGCCTACTTGGCAAAGAGCCCTGTCACACGCGCTGGCTACCGGCGCCGCTATTGATGTGCGCACTATGGGAGTGCTGCTAGTGCCTCTAACGCTAGGGTTTGCTGTAGTAGAGTTGTGGCAGCGTCCTGATGTCCGGCGGCCTCTGCTGCTTTCTGGCTTGCTCTATCTGCCCCTAACGGCAGCCGTAGTTGTACTGGGCTGGCCCTACCTCTGGGAAAACCCCGTAGGCCACTTTCTGGAGGTGTTTCAAAGCTTCAGCCGCTACCGCACCGATATGCTGACGGTGTACCTCGGCCAGGAGATATCGGTGCGAGAGCTGCCCTGGCACTATGTACCCGTGTGGCTGTTTGTTACCACGCCTGTACTCTATTCGGTGTTGTTTGTGCTAGGCCTGGTGGGAGTATATTGGGCTGCGCGGCGCCCATTTGCTTGGCTGAGCACTACTTGGGGGCGCCTCGATTTACTACTGGTAACTTGGTGCCTCGGTCCGGTGGTGGCAATCATTGTGCTGAACTCCGTGATTTACGACGGGTGGCGACACTTGTATTTCATCTACCCAGCGTTTCTGCTGCTGGCGGTCCGGGCCCTGCACACGCTATGGTATGCTTGGCGTTCAGCTACTAGTTCTGCTGGGCTAGTGGCGGGGTGGCTCGGCCTAGGCCTGTTTGTAGCCAGCCTAGCCACCGTGGCCTACCGCATGGTACAAGACCACCCTTACCAGAACATGTATTTCAGTTTGCCTGGTGCCACCGCGGGGCGCTTGTTTGAGCGCGACTACTGGGCGCTGTCTGGCCGCGAGGGTGTTGAGTGGATTCTGGCGCATGATACCGCACCTCAGGTGGCCGTGGGCACGGATGCCCGTAGCCGGCTGGTGCTGCATAATGCGCAGCTGCTGTTACCCCCGGCTGAGCGGGCACGCCTGCGCATGGTGCCGCCCGAACAGGCTACTTACTTCCTGACGACGTACCGGTGGCATCCGGGCCCTTATCCCGCCTATGGCAAGCCTCTGTATGAGCGCCAGGTAAACGGGGTTACTATCTTATCTATTTTCCGGCTTCGCTGAGTACTCTATGCTAGCAGATTGGTTATCGGCTACTTCTATCCCTGGCCGACGCTGGGTGGTAGGCACTTTCTTTGGCCTATTGGTGCTGCTAGGCCTAGCCTTGCACCGCGATTATGGTGTATCGTGGGATGAGCCCACCGACCACCTCAACGGCCTGGTGAACGTTAAATACATTGTCGGTCTTATTGCTCCCGAAAAAGTCAGCCAAGAGCCATCTGCCCATCTGATTCCGCCCCTGCAAGGTTACCGCGACAACGACCACGGTGTTATTTTTGAGATACCAGTGGCGGCGCTCAGCTATGTGTTTACCCATAACGATTCGCAGGCCTTTTACTACATGCGGCACCTGCTGATCTTCGGCACATTTGTGTTGGCCGTGTGGGGCATCTATGAGATAGGTCGCATTCGGTTTGCCGATTGGCGCTGGGGGCTACTGGCTGCGCTACTGCTGGTACTTTCGCCCCGACTCTTTGCCGAGGCCTTCTTCAACGGCAAGGATGTTCTCTTCATGGGCCTCTTCACCCTAGGCATGGCCACGCTGGTCCGCCTGCACGATAGGCCCAGCACATGGCGAGCCGTGCTCCATGGCCTGGCTATCGGGCTGGCAATTGATGCGCGCATTTTAGGCAGCCTGCTGATTCCGTTTACAGTGGTGCTTATGTTACTAGAGTGGCCTAGGCTTGCCACTCCCGAGCGCCGGCGGCGGCTGGGCTTATTAGCTATCATGCTGGCAGTGGCCATCATCACGACTATAGTGGGCTGGCCCTACCTCTGGGAAAATCCGCTCGGCAATTTTGTGGCGGCCTTCCGCAACATGAGCCACTACCCCTGGACCTTCACCAACTATTACCTAGGTCAGTACTATAAAGCATCGGCCATACCATGGCACTACGCTCCCGTCTGGATGCTCGTAACAACTCCCATCCCGTACGTGCTTGCGGCGCTGGTAGGCCTGGTAGTAGTAGTGGTGCAAGTTGTGCGGGCGGGTTGGCGTGGCTTGCTAGAAAGGGATCTACGGCTAGACCTGTTGCTGGCGGGCTGGTTACTAGGCCCTTTGCTTTTGATTATAGCTCTGCACTCGGCCCTCTACGACTCGTGGCGGCATGTATATTTTGTATATCCAGCCCTGGTACTGCTGGCCGTGCGGGGGGCCGTAGCATTAGCCACAGTAGGCCGCCGGCGCCTGCGCTGGGCGGTACTGACCTTGGCCGTTTTAGGGGTCCTCGAGACGGCGCACACGGCCATCCGGATGGTGCGCATGCATCCTTACCAGAATCTTTACTTCAGCTTCCTGTCGGCGCCGGTTGTGGAGGCGCTGTTTGAGCGAGACTATTGGGGCTTAACCTTCCGGCATGGCTTAGAGTGGATGCTCCAGCACCAGCCCCAAGGACCTATTCGGGTATATGTTCGGTGGCCTTGGTACAACCCACTTTACAACAACAGCCTCATCCTCAAACCTGAGCAAGCCCAACGAATCAAGTACGTGCCGCTGGAGCAAGCCGATTACTTTATGACCGCTTACCGGTGGCACCCCCAAACCTACGCCGATAGCATGGGCACGGAGGTGCATACGCTTCGTACGGAAGGCATCAAGATCCTCTCCATCTTTCGGCGGCCCACCAAGTAGGCCACATATTGCCTCCGGAACCTGTTTCTTTGCGGCTTGCGCGTGCCACGTTTTTCTCGCGCCCCTCCCCTATGCCACTACTCGAAGTCACTACTCCTGCCCTGCGCCGTCAGTTCCTTGATTTACCGGCGCGCATCTACCAGAATCACCCGAACTGGATTTCTCCCCTCGACCACGATATTGAAGCGGTTTTCGACCCCAAACGCAACCATAACTTTACGCATGGCGAAGCAATTCGCTGGGTTCTGACCAGCCCTACCTCGGGGGAAGTTATTGGGCGAGTAGCTGCATTTATCAACCACGAAACTCCACAAACCGACCCAACGCTTCCGGTAGGTGGCCTAGGCTTTTTCGAGTGCATCGATGACCAAGCTGCGGCCAATGAGCTTTTCGACGCGGCCCGACAGTGGCTCGGCCAGCGGGGCCTAGCCGCCATGGATGGCCCCATCAACTTCGGCGAGCGGGACCGGTTCTGGGGACTGCTGGTCTCGGGCTTTACCGAGCCGAACTACGGCATGTTTTACCATCCGCCGTACTACCAGCAGTTGTTTGAGACGTATGGCTTTGAGGTGTTCTTCAAGCAATATACCTGCTACCGCGAGGTAGCCACTCATCTGCACCCTACCTTTAGCCGTGCCTTCGAAAAGTACGCGCAGCAGTACCCTACCTTCCGGTTTGAGCACGCTAATAAGCGCGACGCTGAAAAGCTAGCCCGCGACTTTCACCATGTCTATAATCTAGCCTGGGCCAATCACAGTGGCGTAAACCCCATGCCCCTGGAGAAGGCTCGGGAGCTGGTGAAGGAGATGAAGCCGGTGCTGGATGAGCGCCTGCTCTGGTTTGCCTACCACCAAGACGAGCCCGTTGCGTTCTTCGTGAGCCTGCCCGAACTCAACCAGATTTTCAAGCACGTGGGGCGCAACTTCAACCTGTGGGGCAAGCTCCGCTTCCTATGGGAGAAGCGTAAGTACATGCAGCGCACCGATAAAAAGCTCTTCGGGGTGATTTTTGGGGTGGTACCGGAGTGGCAGGGTAAGGGCATCGAGTCGGCGCTGATGGTGCACGCCCGCGCTGAATTTATGCGTGCCGGCTACTCCGAGATTGAGATGAACTGGATCGGCGACTTCAACCCGCGTATGCTGGCCCTAACCCGCTCTATTGGTGCCCGCATCTATAAAACCCACGTCACCTACCGCTTCCTCTTCGACCGCACCCGGCCCTTCGAGCGCAGCCCAATTATCCGGTAAAATAGTACGTGGGGCGGGGCTGCCTTGGTGGCCTAGGCAGCCCCGCCCCCATTTATTTTTTGGCTAGTTCACGGAAGGCATTGTGCAACTCTAGCGCCTGCGGAATGAGTAAGTGAGCGTCGTCGTTGTACACCACATGATCGGCGCGCTGTATCTTTTCTTCCTCGCTCATCTGCTTACCGATGATATTCTGGATGTCGTCGGCGGTACGGTGCGGGTCGCGGGTTTGGATGCGGGCCTGCCGCACCGCCACGGGCGCAAATACCGTGATTATTTGATCGAGCTGCTGATAAGCTCCCGATTCGTACAGTAAGGCGGCTTCTTTGAGAATGTAGGCGTGCCCTTCAGTTTGCCGGGCGCTAAGCCATTGAGCAAAATCACGACCTACGGCGGGGTGCACTAGGGCATTGAGCCGCGCCAGTTGTGCCGGATCGGTAAAGGCGACACGGGCTAGATAGGTGCGGTTGAGGTGGCCTAGCGCATCAAATGACTCGGGGCCAAAAGCTGCTAACAGCTCATCGCGCAGTCGCGTATCATTGGTCATTACCCATTTCGCGCGGGTATCAGAGTCATACACCGGCGCCCCAAGCGCGGCAAACAGCCGACACACTACACTTTTCCCAGAGCCTATTCCGCCCGTAATTCCAATTTTCAGCATGTGTGCAGTAATGATCCGGGCCGTACGCGGCGGTGATGTTGATTGGTTATCCAACACCACCCTTTACGCAGACCCTCTAGGCCAGTGATGCACCCTTTCTAGCAGGGCAGCTTATTTTTTTACGGTTACCCGCACCCCGGGCGTCAGGACTTGGCCACCCCGCGCCGCTGCGGGCCGTTGCGACAGAAAAGGCCGCAGGCTAGAGTCGGCGTTGATGAATTGCCCGTAGTGCAGCTGCACGTGCACATCTGCGCGCCGCAGGCTAGCGGTATCCTCCGGAAAGCACTGCAACTGCACCTGCACTAAAGCCGGACTTAGCTGATACGTTCGCCCCGTGGGCGCATCCATTAGCTCGGGCACTACTTGCAAGGGTACCGTTACCAGTGGGCGGTGCTGCAGCCGTACCCGTACATCCTGCACGTTGGGCACCACCAAGTCAGGCCCCCCAATAGGCACCCGAATATCGCCGGTAGTGCTGCCTGCTGGTGCCTGGGGTAAGTGTACTGGGTAAGGGTTTGGGAGCGTGTTTACCTTACCGGCGGGTCCGCGGAAAAGAATTGATTTCGGGCTAAAGCTCGCCGCGTACGGCAAAGCCGAGCCATCGGTGGCCGGGCTCAGGGCCAGCGGCAGCCGTCGGCTCACCAGCCGGTCAAATTGTATCCAGAGGGTATCGGTGAGCAGATAGTTGAACTGCAGCCCTTCCATGGCCTGCTGCAACGCCGGGCGCAGGCTCCGGGCCGTAACGTAGCGGGTACTGGGCAGCGCGGGTAGCAGCATTTCCGCCGGCTTCACCTCTAGGGGTAGGCTACGTCGCAGCAATTTCCAACCGCGGCCCGTCACGTTCACGGCTACTTCGGTGGGCAGAGGCTGCACGGGCACAAACTGCGCTTGGTTGTAGCGCCACGCCACAGGATACGTAATGCGGGTAGTGTACGTCTTATTAAGCGCCCGCAAAACCCAGAAGGTACTGGCGGCCAGAAAGCACGCCAGCACCGCCCGCCAATAACTCCACTCCTGCCCCACAAAAGGGCTCAGAAACCAACGGAGCATACGAAACGGGCGGGCAGGCGGCATACACTAGGCGAGGTTACGTGGTAGCAGTTGGGGTGGCGGCTACGGCTGCTTTGCCGGCAGCTTCACGAGCAATAGCGGTGCGGTCGAACTTCAGGCGCACACCTTTGTCTACTTCCACAATCACCGTATCCTCGTTTACTTCCAGCACTTTGCCGTGTAGGCCACCAATGGTTACTACGTTGCTGCCCTTCACAATAGATGCACGAAATTTCTTCGCATCAGCAGCCCGCTTTTGCTGGGGCCGGATCATGAAGAAATATACCACCACGGCAATAGCAATGGGGAATAACAACGAGGTAAGGCTCTCACCGGAGGCACCAGCTTGCAAAAGAAGGGTCGAAAACATGCTGTAAAGTAAAAAGAAGCGGGTAGCTCCGCGTATAAGATGAAAACAAAAACGCCTGCCGGTGCGGGTGGCCTAGTAGCTTTTCGGTAGGGTGGGTACCGAACTAGTACCCGGTTGCTCTACCGCAGAACTGCTAGGCCACCCGCACCGGCAGGCGTACTGCTAGGCCACTACTGACGTACGGGGCCGGCAGCGCCGTCAGACAGTACGTTGGCTTTGATAACCACTTTGGTGATGTTGGGCTGGGTGTTTGCCTGAATGGCTACCTCCTTGTTCTGAATGCCCATTTTGCCGTGGCTGTCAAACTGCACGTCGATGGTGCCTTTCCCACCGGGTGCAATGGGCTCCTTGGTCCAGTTAGGCGTGGTGCAACCGCACGAAGCCGTAGCATTTTCAATCAGCAGCGGCGACTTGCCGGTGTTGGTGAACTCGAACGTGTGCTTTACAACCGAACCGGGCTGAATATCGCCGAAGTCGTGCTCCGCTACGGCGAAGTTCATTACGGGAGCGTTCGGGTTAGGAGCCGCCGTTTCGTTGGTTACGTTGGGGTTGTCAACTACAGGGTTGGCAGCGGCTTCGTTAGCGGCGGCGTTCATGCCGGTTGCGCCTACTTCGGCCGTCTTTTCGTTGTTGCAAGCTCCCAGCAGCAGGGCGCTAGAAAACAGGAAAGCAGAAAACAGATTGCGTTTCATATGCAGAAAGGAAAGGCAGTTAGTTGCCTTCAGAAGAATAAAGATACTAATCAGTTATGAGTTGCGGGTTGCCAAGGTGGTACTTCCTGGCTACCCGCAACTCATGCTGCTTACTTGTCCAGGTTATCGATGATGGCCTGGGCAAACTCCGTTGTTGAGGCTTTGCCCCCCAGGTCGCCGGTGCACTTATCCTTGTCCTGCAGGGTCAGCTCCAGCGCCTTCTCCAGACGGTCGGCGTGCTTGTGCTCGCCAATATGGTGCAGCATCATCAGGGCCGAGCGCAGCAGGGCAGTGGGGTTAGCTTTGCCCTGACCAGCAATATCAGGGGCCGAGCCATGTACCGCCTCAAAAATGGCCATGTCGTCGCCGATGTTGGCACCCGACACCACGCCTAGGCCACCTACCAGACCTGCGCACAGGTCGGAAAGGATGTCGCCGAACAGGTTGGTGGTTACTACCACGTCAAACTGCTCGGGCTTGTTCACCAACTGCATGCACATGTTGTCGATGATCTTGTCTTCGAACACGATGTGGGGAAACTCGTTGGCGGCCTCTTTGCAGGCGTTGATCATGATGGTGCCGGCCATCTTCAGGATGTTGGCTTTGTGAGCCAGCGTCACCTTCTTACGGCCGTGCTTAGAAGCGTAGGCGAAAGCCGCGCGGCAGATTTTGCGGGCACCCTCAACCGTAATGCGGGCAATAGAGTCGGAAATACCCAGGCGCTCGTCAAACACCTCTAGGCCAGAATACAGACCTTCGGTGTTTTCGCGGAACAGCACCAGGTCGATGCCGGTGTAGCGGCTCTGGATGCCCTCGGTGGTTTTAGCCGGACGTACGTTCTGGTAGAGGTCGTATTTCTGGCGCAGGGTAATGTTGATGCTGCGGAAACCCTTACCCACGGGCGTTGTGATGGGGCCTTTCAGCGCCACCCGGGTTTTCTCCAGCGAGTCCAGCAGCGTCTGCGGAATCAGCTCGCCCGACTGGTCGAACGTGGTCTGACCAGCGTTTTGCTCTTCCCACTGCACTGGCACCTGCGCCGCCGCGAAAATATCCGTTACTGCTTTCGTGATTTCGGGGCCAATGCCGTCGCCGGGGATAAGGGTGATGAGGTGCATTCTATCTGATTTACTGATTGTTTGATGTTCGTGGCTCTAGGCAACTGGCCTAGCAGCCTACCACCAAGTGGGTGTAGGCCTGTTTGCTGCCGCAAAGGTACCCCTCTCGGAGATGTACTGAAAATGAAAATGTGCTGACGTGCCCATGATTTTGTCTCATAAGCACATCAGCACATTCCGTGGCTCACCGCATGATTATACCGTCTTGCGGGAGTTAATCTGGTTGATGAGTTGGTCTACGTCGCCGAGGAGTTGTTCCGCTTTGCTTTTCGCGTCCTGAATTACGCGTTGGCCTTCGCTCTTAGCGGAGCTTGGTCCCGCGTCGGCGCGGTTCGTGACCAGGTTCTCGGTGAGTTCGGCCAGCTGCTCACGATACTTTTCCAGCTTATAGCTGAGCCAGCTGCGCGTTTCGCGGCCCTTCTCGGGGGCGTACAGAAGTCCGATGACGGCCCCAGTAAGGGCACCGCCGGCGAAGCACAGAATACCGGTAGTGGTTTTGCTACCCATAATGCAAGTGTGGTGGCGTGGTGGGAGGTAGAGAATACCCTATATAGACGACGTTACCCCGGTGCGGGTTGTCGGCACTATTGATTGTCCAGGAGTCCGCGGCCCGATTTGCGAATGGCACCGCTGGCGGTCAGATCCTGGGCCAATTTATCCAGAATACCGTTTACAAACTGCTTGCTCTTGGGCGTGCTGTAGATTTTGCTGATTTCGATGTACTCGTTGATGGTCACTTTCACCGGAATAGCTCGGAAAAGGTGCATCTCACAGAGCGCCATTTTCAGCAGAATTTTGTCGGTAAGCGCCACGCGCTCCACGTCCCAGTTCTGCACCGACTCAGAAATCAACTGCTCGTACTTGGCGTCGTCGGCCAGCGTCTGCTTGTACAGGCTTTCGGCAAACTCCTTGTCATCCTGCCAGTTTGCGGAGAGCGACATCAGCACCAGGTTTTCGTCGGCAGCCTCGTCAAGCATTTTGATGGTTTTTACCACCAGGTTCTTTACGATGGGCCGGTTCTCCTCCCAGTTCAGATCGTCCTCTTCAATGTAGGCCGGCAGGCTTTCGCCCTTGAACACATACGTTTTATAGATGTGTTTCAGGATCTCTTGGTCCTCGGCATAGTTACCGGCCGGAGCCGCGAGGTAACTCAGCAGCTCGGGGTCCTGCTTCATCTCATTGCGCCAGGCGCTCCGCAGAGCGTCTAGCTCTTCCTCTCCATGCCACTTCAAGGACCGACGAATGGTGAGGTCCTGGAGCTGAATGTTGTTGATGAGCTTCTCGATTACCTGGTTTTCCTGCAGGCGTGTAGCATCTAGCAGGGGCTCCTTAGCAGCCGTGAAGCGGCGCGAGTCGCGCACTTTCTCCTCCTCAATTACCTGCAGCAGGGCTTCCGGGATGTTGAGCAAGTGAATGTACTGGTCGTGAATGCTCTCGGCGGCCTGTACCATTTGCCCCCCGTAGAATGAGCCATCCTTAGCTACGGCCTTGCGGTAGTAGCTAATAGCGTCCTTCACGGCGTCGTTTACATCCTTGTCATCGGTGCCTTCAGGCTCCTGACCGTTCTTGTGCCACTCTTTAAAAATGACTTCGGCCATTTTGCGCTGGCCCTGCAACTGCTTGCGGTCTTGGGGCTCAGGCGAGTTTAAGTCGGGCGCGAATGTGTCCGCAATCTGGTCAGTGGCGAGTAGAAAATCCGACCCTACGGCCTGATGATAGGCGTACAGGGCCTGCATGACCTTAATGCGGAGCGTGCGACGATTGAGCATTGGTTGGTATAGGTACTGGTGAAGCTTCCGAAAAACAAAGAACGACGGGCAGAACAACGCTTCTCCCCGGTTAGTGCTGCAAAAGTACGCTTATTACTTTGGAGCAAGAGAATTCATTCTGCCCGTCGGGCTGCTCTTTGGGGGTTAGTAGGTTGATTTCACCTTGCCGATGGCGGCAATGCGCTCCTCAGCTTGGCGCGTAGCAGCCGCCTGCGGGTGGCTCTGCTCCTGCTCAGCCTTATTGAGCACTTGCGTGGTGATATCGTAGATTTTTTCGGTCTGCGTGAGGGCCGTCTGGCGGCTACCGCCAATTACTTCCGAGTACACATTGATCAGGCCACCAGCGTTGATGAGGAAGTCGGGGCCGTACACGATGCCACGCTTTACCAGCTCTGGGCCGTGTGTGTTTTCGTCGGCCAACTGGTTGTTAGCGCACCCGGCAATTACCTGGCACTTCAGGCGGCTAATGGTGTCGTCGTTGATGGTAGCACCCAGCGCGCACGGCGAGTAGATGTCCACATCCTGGTCGTAGATTTCATCTAGGCCTACGGCCGTAGCCCCGAAACGAGCGGCGGCTTCCAAAGCGCGGTCTTCGTAGTAATCGGTCAGCACCAGCTTGGCGCCTTCTTTCTGCAGGTAATCCAGCAGGTAAGTGCCTACGTGGCCTACGCCCTGCACCGCAATGCGCTTGCCCGCGAGGCTGTCAGACCCAAAGGCTTTCTTAGCCGCGGCCTTCATCCCCATGTAGGTGCCGTAAGCTGTCACCGGTGATGGGTCGCCGCTGCCGCCCATGCTCTCGGGCAGGCCCGACACGTGCTTGGTCTCCATCCGAATGTATTCCATGTCCTTGGTGGTCATGTTTACATCCTCGGCGGTGATGTACTTGCCGTTGAGGTTCTGCACGAAGCGGCCGAACTTACGCAGCAGGGCCTCTGTCTTCATGGTTTTAGCGTCGCCAATGATGACGGCCTTGCCACCGCCCAGGTTTAGACCGGAAATAGCGGCTTTATACGTCATGCCACGCGAGAGGCGCAGTACGTCGTTCAGGGCTTCGGCGTCGGAGGCGTAGTGCCACATACGGGTGCCGCCCAAAGCGGGACCGAGTACGGTGTTGTGAATGCCGATAATGGCGCGTAGGCCAGTCTCGTGGTCGTGGCAGTACACTACCTGCTCGTGTTGGTGTTCGGCAATTTGCCCAAAGACCGACGTATCGGTTAGCACTTTCGTTTCAACCATGCGGAGTAGAAAAATAAGAAAGGGGTGGGTTGTTGTACCTTTGCGGAAGCAGTAACGGGATGCAGCGCTACGCGTATCGTAAGTACGAATGGCCTGGGTGGTACACCATTCGCGGGTCAGACGAAGTACGGAGCGAAACGTTTCATGATGTCTTTCGCACTGCTCCCCGCAATTCGGGTGCAAAAGTAACCTGTTTTTCCGACTTAAGCCACCGCGGCTCAGTCTTTGGCCAGTATCCCTCTACTATTAGACGTTTGGAAACGAAGGAGTTAACAAGGGTTAGCACCGCTTCCCTAGGCCTATCTAGGGAGCCACTCAAAACCGCTAGGCCTGTTTCTAACTTTCTATATCCCAACTGCTAACCCACCATTCGCTTTCCTGTGCGCGCTTTATCTGCTGTCAATAAATATATTCTGCGCTACAAATGGCACTTCCTCGGTGGAGTGCTTTTTGTGGCGCTTAGCACACTGCTAGCCATCTTCCCGGCCCAGATTGTGCGATACGCCTTTGACCTCGTCAGCGAGGGTATCGACCTCTACCATCTCTTCGAAGGTACCCAGGCGCAGAGCGGGGTCTACGAGTTGTTCGGGCGCAACGTGCTGCTCTACGGCTTCCTGATAGTAGGCATGGCGCTGCTGCGGGGCATCTTCCTGTTCTTCATGCGCCAGACGCTCATTGTGATGTCGCGGCATATTGAGAACGACCAGAAGAACGAAATTTACCAGCACTATCAGTCGCTGCCTCTCTCCTTCTACCGTCGCCACAGCACCGGCGACCTAATGTCGCGCATTTCCGAAGATGTAGGCCGGGTGCGCATGTACGTGGGGCCGGCCCTCATGTACTTTATGCAGCTCGTCATTCTATTCGTGCTCATCGTGCCGCTCATGTTTATGGTGAACGTGAAGCTCACCATCTACACCTTGCTGCCGCTACCTATCCTGAGCGTGAGCATTTTCTACGTAAATAACCTCATTGAGCGTAAGTCCGATGAGATTCAACGCTCCTTGGCTAGCATGACCACGTTTGTGCAGGAGGCCTTTTCGGGTATCCGGGTACTGAAGTCGTTTGTGCGTGAAGAGGATTCGCACCGCCAGTTCTCAGTGGCTTCTGATAACTACAAAGACAAGTCACTGAGCCTCAACTTCGTTAACTCGCTGTTCTTCCCGCTCATCCTATTCCTGGTAGGCCTCAGCACCATCGTTACCGTCTGGATTGGCGGACAAGAGGTTATCCGCGGCACCATTACCACCGGCAGTATTGCGGAGTTTTTGATTTACGTGAACCTGCTTACTTGGCCCGTAACGGCCCTGGGCTGGACCAGCAGCCTCGTGCAGCGCGCCCAGGCCTCACAGGCCCGCATCAACGAGTTTCTGGATCAGAAAACCGATATCGTTTCGCGCCAGAACTTGGAGCTAGATATCAAAGGCGACATCGTCTTTGACCACGTTACGTTCACCTACCCAGACACGGGTATCCAAGCTTTGCGCGACGTATCGTTCCGCATTCATCCCGGCGAAACACTGGCCGTTATCGGCAATACGGGCTCCGGTAAAAGCACGGTGGCCGCCCTGCTTAGTCGGCTATATGACGTAAGCAGCGGCAGCATTACGGTGGATGGCGTTGATGTACGCGACTTGTCACTCAGCTCCCTGCGCGAGCAAATTGGCTACGTGCCGCAGGATGTGTTCCTCTTTTCTGACTCTATCCGCAACAATATCAACTTCGGGCTGGAAAACCCCACCGAGGAGCGAATGCTGCAGGCCGCCAAGGATGCCAACGTGTACGAGAACATCATCCGCTTTCCCGAGGGCTTCGATACTAAGCTAGGTGAGCGGGGCATTACCCTCTCCGGCGGCCAGAAGCAGCGCGTGAGCATTGCCCGCGCCCTCGTAAAGGAACCCAAGATTCTGATTCTGGACGACGCCCTTTCTGCCGTTGATACCAACACGGAAAATGCCATTCTGGGAGCATTGCAGCGCATCATGCACAACCGCACTAGCCTCATCATCTCCCACCGCGTTTCGTCGGTCAAGCTCGCCGACCAGATTCTGGTACTCGATGACGGCGTGATTGTGCAGCATGGCACCCACGAAGACCTGATGCGGGACGTGGACGGACTATACCGGGCTCTCTACGAGCGACAGTTGCAGAGCGAAGAGGCCTAGGTCTATTACCTTCACGAAAAAGCCCCGTGCATTCTCTAATGCACGGGACTTTTTCGTTCATGAGCGGATGCTTCTACTGGCCTAGCGAAACGCGCTTGATACCACGCCGCTCACCAGAAGTGCATTGCACTATGTATGAGCCAGCTGGTAGAGAGCTTACGTCCAGAACTAACGCGTCGGAGCCCGACATCATGTCGCGGGTAATAACCGGCCTACCATCGGTGCCATTCAGTTCAACCCGAGTTGGTCCCGAGGCATTGGTTCGCACGGTCAGGCGCTTCGTCAGGGGGTTAGTGTCGGCTCGCACTTTCAATGCATCCGTGTTGGGCGCAGGCGCTTCCATTTTGTCGGTGATGAGTGCCGGAGGAGTAGCCATAGCCACTGCCGTATTCTTGGCAGGTTCTGCTGGCTTGGCCGCCGCTGCACCCGAGGCTACTGCAGTTGGCTTAGGGGCAACTGCGGGTTTAGGGGCTGGTTTGGCAGCCGCAGCTGCGGGCTTTGCAGGAACTGGTTTCGTAACCTTGGCTTGAGCGTGTGCAGAGCTTACGCACAATACCATAGCAAGCAGGCTTCCCAGAAAAGTAAAAATTTTCATACGCGTTCTTAACAAGTTTATTGAACGATACGGAATTCGTAAAGGTAACTGTTTCTGCGCTTTACTTTGTATTATCCGTACCAGAAGGTGTTTGAACGCAGGCAAAACGCATTCCATTTTTCATTATTGCGTCTTTTGAGCTCAAGAATTATTTTTTGATTTTGCTACGCCTGCAACCTTCGACAAATGAGCGGAATACAAAACAGTTGCTCAAGTTCAGGCTAGGCTTACTGGATTTGAACAAGAAAAAAACGCACATACTCTTGCGAGCAAAGAATTGGCCCCTTACATTTGTGGCACAATTCATCGGGGTGTAGCGTAGCCTGGTATCGCGCCAGCATGGGGTGCTGGAGGTCGTAGGTTCGAATCCTGCCACTCCGACCGAAGAGTTTCTTGTTCGAAAGCCTCTGGGAACCCCACCCGGAGGCTTTTTTCGGCAAGGCCCAATACAAAAGTATCCGTAGTGCTATCTGAGCACTACTATTCGGGGTGTAGCGCAGCCCGGTAGCGCGCGTCGTTCGGGACGACGAGGCCGTAGGTTCGAATCCTGCCACCCCGACACTAGTACTCTCTTTCAAAAAGGGCCCGTCGAGCTTTCGCTCAGCGGGCCCTTTTTTATTTGATCAACCGAGATACACGAAGTGGCCTACACCTTTCCCGCATTACATCGAGAACGTGTAGGCCACTTTTATACAGTGAGCAAGAGCTTACAAAGGCAGAGATTAGTACTCGTACTTTTTATTCTTGCGCTTTCCTTTGCCGTCGCGGGTCAAAAGCAAAACGGCACCTGTGGTTACTAGTGCAATGGTGGCCATCTTGGTTACGAAAGCCGTGCGGTTATGCTTCCACTCTACGGCATACCCTTTCTCCGCGAAAATATTCGGAACCTTCCCGTGGGTGAGGTCTTCGAGCACTCCTTCCACCACATTCACCCGGTCGGCCAGCAACAGCGGGAGCCAGTGGCCATAGTGCGATTCGCTATACTTAAAGGCAAAGCGCCGAATCATGCCGCTTAGACCAGTAGGCGGAGCGGCTTCGCCAAATACCGCCGACACATTCGGTCGCTCGATGGTTTTGAGTACCTCAATATCAACAGGCTGCAGGGAAGCCGGACGGTGCTTGCTATCGGGGTCTTGCGAAACGTTCAGACGCTCCCGCATTGGGTACGTCGGGTCGTTCTCAGGATTTGCATCTATGCCCCAGCCTGGGAGCTTCTGCGGATCTTTCACAGTATTTTCCATGGATGGTCAGCGTTAGATTTTGTTAGGGAAAACGATAAGAGGCTTAATGCAGTTGTCGAGCTTAGCCGAGAACATCCGATAGCCATCGGCTACTTCTTCCAGCGGAATGCGGTGAGTAATCAACTCCTTGGGCTTAATTACGCCATTCTGTACGTGGTCAATCAGCCGGGGCAACAGACGCTTTACCGACGCTTGGTTTGCCCGTATAGTCAGGCCTTTGTTAAGCACGTTTCCGATGGGTACTAGGTTATCGGTAGGGCCATATACCCCCACAATCGACACCACTCCACCCTTCTTCACGGAGTTAATAGCCCAGTGCAAAGCCGTAGTAGAACCAGCCTGCAACAGCAACTTACGACCAGTAATAGTCTGCATGGCATTACCAGCTGCCTCGGCTCCTACAGCATCAATTACGCAGTCGGCACCCATGAAGTCGGTGGTCTTTTTGATGAACACCACTGGGTCGTCCATATCCTTCTCGAAGTTGTAGGCCTCGCAGTTGGCGTAGTTGCGGGCAAACTCCAGACGGTAGTCTTCTTTGTCAATGATGATGACGCGGCCAGCCCCGAACAACCATGAGCACCGAGCGGCCATTATACCTACGGGTCCGGCTCCGAATACCACCACCGTGTCGCCGGGTTGGATACCCGCCATTTCAGCGGCCTGGTAGCCCGTGGGCACCACGTCGGTGAGAAGCACGGCATCATCGGGGTCCATTCCTTCTGGAATAACCGTCGGGCCTACGTTGGCATAGGGTACGCGAGCATACTCTGCCTGGCCACCATTGTAGCCCCCAGCAGTATGCGAGTAGCCGAAGATACCTCCTACGGCGCTAGCCTGAGTATTCGACTCGTGACAGTTGCCGAATAAGCCTTGCTTACAGAAGTGGCATTCCCCGCAGGCAATATTAAACGGTACTAGCACATGGTCGCCTACCTTAACCTTGGTTACCTCAGGCCCTACTTCTTCTACAATACCACAGAACTCATGGCCAAACGTGGAGCCTACCCGGGTATCTGGCACGTTGCCATTGTAGAGGTGCAGGTCGGAGCCACAGATACAAGAGCGAGTAACCCGCACAATGGCATCTTGTGGATGCTTTATCTCGGGCATTGGCTTTTGGGTGGCGCGGACCCGCTTGGGGCCCCGGTAATCCATTGCTAGCATAATAAGTCTGTTTTAGGTTCGGTGGGAGATTACGCGCATCAGCCCCTTGATGCCTGTTCAGCTTGTTATACTGATCACGGACAGCACTTGGGGAGTAGTGGTAAATCTGTACTACCCCTATTGCTGAAGGTTTCCGTAACCCGACCTAATCACGTACTTATACGCGGAAATAATTGCATTTAATCAGTATAAACACGTAAAGCCGTGCTAGACCCTACTCCAGCTGCTTTATGGGTGTTGAAGCATCAAGTTCTTTAAATGCCATGCAGCTGGCTATAATCCAACTAGTTAATTATTTATCTATATAGCTTTTCAAATAATAAGCCTTAAGCTCCCGTTAAAGCGACATTCTAAATCTTCAATCCTTCTCATTCTATTTCAACCACATGAAAAAGCTAACATTTAGCATCTTATTACTTGGCCTCGTCAGTGGAGCTAAAGCGCAAACGGGCGCGGGTCATTATTTAATAAGTGGCCTGATCAATTATAATTCTTCTAAAACTGATAACAGTCCTAATACGAATAGTCAGAACATCAAAAGCCAATATGTACAGTTTATACCAACTGTCGGGTATTTTGTAGCTGACAACCTTGCAATAGGGCTATCAGGTAACATAGCCAGTAGCAAACAGACACAAGCAAGTAACAGCTATGGCTATACTACTAATTCTGTCGGACCATTCGTTCGGTACTATAAGATGGTAACGGAGAAGCTAGGCTTTTACGGCCAGCTAGAAGGTAATTATGTGAGCGGCACTAACTATACAACCTCCGAGACGGTTAACGGCCAGAATACTAGCTCTCGTAGAACAAGAGGCGGTTCGGGCACGCTTACTCCCGGTATCGTCTTTTTTCCGATTGAGAAATTAGGTCTGCAACTAGGTATAGGTAATATCGGGTACTATAGGACTAAGGAAACGCCAAAATCACCAGTCCCGGTAAATACATGGAGTACTACATCCTCCTACTTCAGCACTAATTTTGGCTTAGCCTATCTTAACTTAGGAGCATCCCTTCACTTAGGAGGCAAATAGATCATCAATTAGTAAAAAGAAAGCGCCACCGAGCAAATGCTCGCTGGCGCTTTCTTTTATGAGGTATATGCCTACTTCAGCACCGCCAGAACTTCTGGCTCACCCTTTTCCGGGAAACGCTCTAAGTACACATCCTGCAGGGTAATCTTGCGCTCCTTGGCGTAGTCCTTAATGCCACCGTAAAGTTTATCGGGGGCCACCATGTAGCCGGCATCAATGTGGGCATGTAACACGCGCTGGCCCGCTGGAAACACGCGGTACTTGTAGCCGCTAGGAAGCTTCTGGGTGGTATCAGCTACCACCAGGCCTACGAAGGCTTTCGCGGCCGTGCGGGTATCCTCGGGGCTGTTGTAGAAGATGTTGCCAAAGTCGCCGCGAACTTGGCCGGTACGGCGTAATTCGTAAGCTTTGCGCGTTAAGTCACCAAAGGCTTCGTCATCGGCCGGGCCCTCATAGTACTGGCCGGCCACGAAGTAAGGCTGAGCCAGCGTTTCCTGCGTGACGGTAGCCGCTTTGAAGCCTCCCATCTTCCAGTAGGCCACCGTAAAGCCGATGCCAAGGACGAGACTGAGGACTAGAAAAATTCGATTCATACGTTGAGAAGAAAGCCGGAAGAACAGAGTGCCCTTCCGAGCCGCAAAGAAACAGCACCGCGGGTAATGTCGGCGGGCCGGAGTGGCCTAGGCCACTCTTTAACTTTCCAGCACGCCCTTATACTGCATCTGATAAAGTTGGGAATAGAAACCCTGGTGGCGCAGCAATTCCTCGTGAGTGCCAGCCTCCTTAATTTCACCTTTGTCGAGCACAATGATGCGGTCGGCTTTCTGAATGGTGCTTAGGCGGTGGGCAATAACCAATGAAGTACGGCCCTGCATTAACTTCTCAATGGCTTCCTGAATCAGCTCTTCCGTCTCGGAGTCAACGGATGAAGTAGCCTCATCGAGAATAATGATGCGCGGCTGGTACACCATAGCCCGCACGAAGCTGATAAGCTGACGCTGGCCTACGGAAAGTGTAGCACCGCGCTCCATCACCTTGTACTGTAGGCCACCCGGCAGGCGCTCAATGAAGCGGCGGGCACCTACCAAGTCGGCGGCGGCCCAGATTTGCTCATCGGTGATGTCCTGCTTACCCAGCGTGATGTTGTCGCGGATGGTACCGGCGAACAAAAACACATCCTGCAGCACTACCCCAATGTGGCGGCGCAGGTCTTTGAGGTCGTACTCGCGCAGGTCGTGGCCATCCACACTGATGGTGCCTTTGTTGATTTCGTAAAAGCGGCTGAGTAGGTTGATGATGCTGGTTTTACCCGCACCGGTGGCTCCCACAAAGGCAATGGTCTGGCCGGCTTGCACCTCGAAGTTCACATCGCGCAACACCCATTCTTCGTCGTTGTAGGCAAACCACACGTGGTCGAACTTCACATCGCCGCGCAAGTCAGTTGGGATGTAGCTGCCGTTGTCGGCAATCATTTCCTTGCTATCAAGTAGCTTCAGCAGACGCTCCGTGCTTACTAGGCCTAGTTGCAATGTATTGAAGCGGTCGGCAATCTGGCGGATGGGCCGGAAGAATAGGGCGTTGTACATGATGAAGGCAATAAGGGCGCCCTTCGAGATGGTGCCCTCAATCTGGCCCTGCGCGGCGTACCACACCAACAGGCCTACGCCGGCAGCAGCTAGTACCTCAGCCACCGGGAAATAGATACTGTAGTAAAGCACCGAGCGGATGTTGGCGCGGGTGTGCTCTTGGTTGATCTTCTCAAACTTGCGGAACTCTCGCTCCTCGTTATTGAAGATTTGCACCACGTTCATCCCGGTTAGGTGCTCCTGCACGAAGGAATTCAAGTTAGCAACGGCCGTGCGCACCTCCTGAAACGACTTCTTCACCTTCTCCTTGAACACGTAGGTGCTGAACAACAGCGGCGGAATCACCGCCAAGCTCACCAACGTCAGACGCCAGTCGATGTAGAACATGAAGGCCATGATGAACAGCAGCTGCAGAATGTCGCCGATCATAGCGGCTAGCCCTTCGCTGAACACGTCCGAGAGGGTTTCTACGTCGGAGATGTTACGGGTCACGAGCACGCCAATAGGGGTGCGGTCAAAGAACTTCAGGCGCAGATCTAGAATATGCTTGTAGAGGTCCACCCGAATATCGCGCACGATATACTGGCCTAGCCAGCCGCCAAAATAGGTTTGGAGGTAACTCACGATGGCATGGGCTACCAGCAGTACCAGCAGCAGCACAAACATGCGGTTCAGCCCCGACCAGTCGCTTTGCTCAATGGTGACATCGACCATGCGCTGAATCAAGAAAGGGCGCAAGGTGCCCAATGCCGCCGTGGCAATGGTCAGGAAAATCAGGAAGTAGAAAATGCGCTGATACGGCCGCACGTAGGCCATCAACCGGCGCAGGACCTGCCAGTCGAAGATATTGCCGCTTTTAGTGGCAGTAGTAGCTTGCTCCATTCGGGTGGGGAGGGGAAGTTAGATGAGGAGGTAACAGCCGACGCCGCAGATTGTGAGAACCGGCCAGCTAGTGCCCAACCGGTGCCCTCAGACTTTTGAGAAGTACGGCAAACCGATGGGCAGGTCTATGCCCGCCACCAGCTCCGCCGGATACTCTACGCGGCACAGAAACAAGCCGTTGGCCAACGCAGCCCCGCTGGCGTGCACGCGATTAAGAGAAGTAAAGACTTGCCCAAATTCTTCCGGCGTCATCTTGCCCCGCCCTACCGTCAGCAAGGTGCCTACCACCAAGCGCACCATACCACGCACAAAGCGGTTGGCCCGAATCCGGAACACTAGGCCACCCGGCACCTCGTGCCAGCCAGCCTCCACGCACGTACACACGTAGTGCTTTTCACTGCCCTTTACTTTCGAGAAGCTCGTAAAATCATGCGTGCCCAGCAGCATAGCGGCCGCTTGGTTCATGGCCGCTACATCGGGGGCGCGGTCGAGGTAGAGGGAGAAATTCGGGCTGAACGGGTCGGGCACGAGCCGCACGTGGTACTCGTAGGTGCGGTACTTCGCATCGTAGCGGGCATGGGCCTGATCGGGCACCGGGTGCACGGCCTGGGCTCGGATATCGCGCGGCAGGGCTCGGTTCAGGCGGTAGAGCAGCGTTTCTAAGTCCAAGGTATCGGGCAGCTCTGCATCAAAGTGGGCCACTTGGTGACTGGCGTGCACCCCTGAATCGGTGCGGCCGCTGCCGAGCGAGTACACGGGCTGCCGCAGCACTTGCGAGAGGCACCGGTCTAGCTCCCGCTGCACCGTTACGGTGTTGGGTTGGTGCTGCCAGCCGTGGTACTGGGTGCCATCGTAGGCCAGGTGAAGAAAATAACGCAAGTGAAGAAAGGTAAAATAAGACAGCCGAGCACTTCCTGAGTGGCCTACACCACCAAGGCGTAAAGCAGTGAGTCGAGCGTTTGCCCGGCTTTAGTAATGCTGCGCCGCATCCGGGCTTCCAGCTCGTATCCGGCTTTTTCCAGTACCCGCGCCGAGGCGGCATTCGTGTCAAATACTACGGCATACAACCGGCACACATCAAAGCGCGCCAGCACGTACTCCGAAACCGCCTTGGTGGCTGCCGTAGCTAGGCCTCTACCCCACTGCTCCTGAGCCAGCCAGTAGCCTACCTCCGCCGAGCGCCGTCGCACATCCGTTTTGAAGTGCACCCCGATGCTTCCTACCGCCACGCCATCTAGCTCAATAGCTAAGTACAGGTCACGCTGGTTATCTGCTACCAAGGCCAGAAAAAACTCGGCATCCTGAGTGGTATATGGGTGCGGGAATGTGTCGCGCAGGTTTTGCCAGATGGCGCGGTCATTGGCAAACCGAGCCAGCGCCGCCGCATCGGAAAACCGCCAGGGCCGCAGGCGGGCACCGGGTATCGGTAGTTCCAGCGTAGGCTTCAGCAGCGGGCTCATCATAGCAGGCGCAACATAAACCGCACCGTTGGGTGGCCTACAAGATAGTTGTACGCCACCCAACGGTGCGGCAACATTATATCTTTTCGTAAATCACGGCAGCGCCCTGGCCTACGCCTACGCACATAGTGGCTAGGCCATAGCGCACACCTTCGCGGCGCTGCATCTCGTGGAGCAGAGTAGCGGTGATGCGTGCTCCACTAGCCCCCAGTGGGTGGCCGATGGCAATAGAGCCACCGTTCACGTTTATTTTGCTGGGGTCGAGGTCTAGGTCACGGATACAAGCAATGCTCTGGGCCGCGAAAGCCTCGTTCAGTTCGATGAGGTCCATGTCCTGTAGGGTTAGCCCAGCGCGCTGCAGCACTTTCTGAGTGGCAGGCACAGGGCCTAGGCCCATATACGCCGGATCAACACCTGCTACTGCCGAGGCTACTACCCGCGCCATCGGCTTCAGGTTATACTTCTTCAGGGCCTCTTCGCTCACCACGATAACCGCGGCGGCTCCATCGTTGATACCCGCGGAGTTGCCCGCCGTTACGGTGCCATCTACCTGGAAAGCTGGCCGAATCGAAGCCAGCTTCTCCATGCTCGACAAACGTGGGGGCTCATCCTGATCAAACAGGGCGGTATCACCTTTGGGCTGGGGCACGAAGACCGGCGCTATTTCTTTCCGGAACCGACCTTTCTCAAATGCCCGCTGGTATTTCTGCTGGGTGTTGAAGGCAAAGGCATCCTGCTCTTCGCGGGTGATGCCATACTTCAGTGCCACGTTCTCGGCCGTTTCGCCCATGGCATAGGGGTGGTGCATCTTCGAGAGCTTAGGGTTTACGAAGCGCCAGCCCAGCGTAGTGTCGTGGGCCGTAAAATCGCGGGCAAACGCCGTCGACGACTTCGCCATCACGAAGGGAGCCCGCGTCATGCTCTCAGCTCCACCAGCCAGGTAAATGTCGCCTTCACCTGCCTTAATAGCCCGCGAGGCATCCATGATGCTCTGCAGGCCCGAGGCACAGAGGCGGTTCACCGTGATACCGGGTACCGTAATGGGTAGGCCAGCTAGCAGCGCAGCCATGCGCGCCACGTTGCGGTTGTCCTCGCCGGCTTGGTTGGCAGCTCCGATAATTACGTCTTCAATAGCTGCTTTATCCAGAGAAGGGTTGCGGCGTAGTAGCTCACGCAGAACGTGCGCGGCTAAATCGTCGGGGCGCACGCTGCTTAGGGCGCCACCAAATTTGGCAATAGGGGTGCGGACAGCGTCCACGATGTATGCGGTTGGCATTGGCTTATAATGCAGTTATTCCGGTCGTTGTTGGCTACTTTTGCCAGCCCGCGCAGGCGGGGAGAATCGTAGTCTGAACTGTCAAAACACAAAGATGATACAAAGAATCCAAAGCGTATTTCTGCTGCTGCTCTCCTTGGCCATGTTGAGCGTACTGTTCCTGCCAATCTGGAGCAAAACCGATCCGGTAAGTGGTCAAACGCTGGTAATGACCGCCTTCCAACTGGCCTACGAGAATGCCGATGCGGGTATGTCGGTTTCAACAAGCACCTGGCCGATAGCCGCGCTGGCCGCTGCTTCCACCTTGGTTGCTCTCTTCGAAATCTTTCAATTCCGCAACCGCTTCACGCAGCTTAAGCTAGGCATGGTCAACTTCCTGCTGATTGTGGCAACCATTGGCGCCGGCTTCTACTTCTCTAGCTTAGGCGAGCAGATGCTCAACGTGAAGATGCCCGGCACCTTTCAGGCCGGCTTTTACCTACCTACCCTTGCACTGCTGCTGAACCTGCTCGCCAACCGCTTCATCCGCCGCGACGAGCAACTGGTCCGCAGCATGGATCGGCTCCGTTAATCAGACACATTTTCCGTTAAAAAGGCTCCCACCAAGATGGGAGCCTTTTTTATTAGCTAGTGGCCTAGCGGAGCTAGTTTACTTCTTCACTACTGGCCTAGAGGTCATGATAAAGACCAACTCGCCTCCCTGCATGATGTCGCTGTGCTTGAGAAAGGGCCGCGTGAGGGGCTTGCCGTTCAGCATCATCTGCTTCACGTACACATTCTTGTCGCTCTGGTTCTTGGTCTGGATGGTAAAGGTCTTGCCATTTTCAAGCCGTAACGTAGCACTCTGCACCGCGGGGCTGCCAATGGCGTACTCATTGGAGCCCGGTGCCACGGGGTAGAATCCTAGGGTGCTGAAGATATACCAGGCGCTCATCTGCCCACAGTCGTCGTTGCCGCCTAGGCCATCGGGCGTAGGATGGTACATGCGCTTCAGAATCATGCGCACGCGCTCCTGTGTCTTCCAAGGCTGATCGGTCCAGTTGTAGAGGTAGGCCGCATGGTGAGCTGGCTCATTGCCGTGTACGTAGTTGCCAATGATACCGTCGCGGGTAATATCCTCCGTTTCGGCAAAGAACTTATCCGGCAGGTGCATGGTAAAGAGCGAATCCAGGTGCGGCACGAAGCGTTTGTTTCCGCCCATCAGCTGAATAAGCTTAGCCGGATCCTGCGGCACGTACAGGCTGTAGTTCCAGGCGTTGCCTTCAATGAAACCCTGGTTGTTGGTGCTTAGCACATCAAACTCTTTCCGGAAGCTGCCATCACTCATCCTGGGTCGCATGAAGCCAATGCTGGCATCGTACACGTTTTGCCAGTTGCCAGCCCGCTTGCTAAACTCCTGATAAATATCCTGCCGGCCTAGCTTCTGCGCGGCCTGAGCAATGCACCAATCATCATAGGCGTATTCGAGCGTCTTCGACACCGATGAGCCGCTCTTGTCTTCGGGCACATAGCCCAGCTTTATGTATAGGCCTATGCCATCGTACCACTGCTGTCGGGCCGTCGTCACACAAGCATCGAGAGCTTTGTTAGCATCAAACGGAGCATTGCCCTTCACAATAGCATCCGCAATAACCGGCACACTGTGGTACCCAATCATGCACCAGTTCTCATTTGCATAGTGTGACCATACGGGCAGCATGTGTTCCACACTTTGCTGAAAGTGCGCCATCATCGACTGCGCCATATCCGCATTGCGCTTCGGCTGCAGAACGTTGAATAGCGGATGCAGCGCCCGGTACGTATCCCAAAGGGAAAACGTAGTGTAGTTCGTGAAGCCCTCGGCCTTGTGCGTATTCTGATCTAGGCCTCTATACTGCCCGTCCACGTCCATATAGGTTGTTGGGCTAAGGAAGGCATGATAGAGGGCCGTGTAGAAGTTATCCTTGTCTTCCCGCTTGGGAGCCTGAACCACCACTTTGCTTAGCTCCTGCTGCCACTGTTGCTGGCCTTGCTGCTTGACCTCATCAAAATTCCAGCCTGGTACTTCCGCACGTAAGTTCTGCAACGCTCCTTCTGTGCTCACCGGCGACAGCGCAAATTTGAGTTTGATTTTCTCCCCTTCCGTGGTGTTGAAGTCAAAATACATCCGCAGTTGCTCACCTGCTAAGTCGGGGAAGTTCTTTGTCTGATCGAATCGACCCCAGAAACCGCGGTAGGCCTGCCTCTTGTCATACTTTCTGCTACCATATTGCCGGAAAGGCTTTGAGAACTGCAGAGCGAAGTAAACCGTGCGAGTCCGAGCCCAGCCATTGGTTTGCCTGTACCCAGTTACCAGCGAGTCATTCTCTACCCGTACAAACGTCCACACGTTCTTATCCGGGTAGTTATAGATACCCGCCATCAGGTCCAGAATAATGTGCGCCTGGTCTGACTTGGGAAAGGTATATTGATGAAAGCCGACCCGGTTGGTGGCCGTCAGCTCCGCCAAGATATTATGATCCTCCAGCTTCACTTTATAGTAAGCTGGCTCTGCTACTTCTGACGTATGAGTAAATACTGATCGGTACCCACTCTGAGGTTTGTCGGCAGTACCCGGATTAAGCTGTAAAGGACCTGTTGTGGGCATGATGAGGAAGTCACCCAGATCCGAGTGCCCCGTTCCGCTGAAGTGCGTATGGCTGAAGCCTACAATCGTTTTGTCTTCATACTGGTAACCCGCACAATACTTGTACACGTCCGGATTATACTTGCCATTCTGCTCATAGCTGAGTGTGTCCGTATCAGGGCTTAGTTGTACTGCACCAAATGGCACTGTTGCCCCCGGAAAGGTATGTCCCATCTTTTGGGTCCCCACAATCGGATGCGCATATTGTACGAGGTTCTCAGTGCCATTCTTCTGTGCAATTCCGCTTAGAGGAAGTACTACCAGTAATACTGCAAATACTCTTTGCATAAACGTTTTATCAGTCGTTGGAATGCTTTAGTAGGCAATGTACAAATGCTAGAGCGTTTCGAATGATGAAGTGTTAGCTAGAGACTTTAAAACAGCAATAGTAATCTGCTTAAAAGAAGATACTATTTCCACACCTATATGGAAGAGGCCTAACAGATCATTCGCTAAACCTCTGCATAGTCGTTAGAATATATGCCCCACACGCAACTGCTTTAAACACACAAAGGCCTCGCACCAATAGGATACGAGGCCTTTTCTACGATACCCTTCCGGCGGCGAGGGCATTGTTCCACCGGGCCGGGGGGGCCTGAAACGCCACTGAGCCGCTCCTCCCCGGCGGCGCATCCTCGCGGACTAGGTCCGGGACGCAGCTCGCCCGCTAGGAAAAGCGGCTCAGCAGTTCAGTAAGGTTGGCGGCGACCTACTCTCCCGCCGGTGAAGGCAGTACCATGGGCGCT
>NZ_SRLA01000005.1 GCF_004745825.1 Hymenobacter fodinae
TGGTGTATAACACGCAGCTGGTGGGCAACTGGGTGGAGAACGTGGAGGACCGCACCAACACGGGGGCGCCGGCCTACATCGGGCTGCTGCCCTACCAGTACGGGGTGAGCCAGAGCCTGGGCACGGCGGCCGTGGGCGTGGAAGTCAAGAACAACACCCTTGTCGCCCGGCCCTCTTACGTCCGCTCAACCATGAATAATAACGTGTTGGGCACGGAGGGATATTACAACTACTTCCTGGCTCAGTTTAACGGCCCCGTTACTGACGCGGCCATTACCCTGGGCACTATCTTCCAGAACAACACGGCCCGCAACACGGCCAACGCTTTTTACCTGAGTACTGGGGCTAATAACACGCTGCTCTGCTCGACCACTCTTAACAATGTCGGCAACCTCGTAGAGGACCGTACCTTACCGAACAGCACCCAGGCTTCCATCAATACGGCCGCGTGTTTGGCAGTGGCTGGAGAAGCCCTCCGGACGCCGGAAAACCCTTCGGGCACAGCGGCAGGCCTAGACTATAAGTACTACGAAGGTTACTGGAGCCAGCTGCCTGATTTCAATACCCTGAAGCCGATCAAAACGGGCCAGGTGGCCAACTTTGATTTGAGTATGCGGCAACGTGACTCTGGCTACGGGGTGCAGTTCACAGGCTTTATTACGGTGCCCCAGGACGGTATGTATACCTTCTTCACAAATTCCGATGACGGGTCCAAAGTATTTATTGGCTCCACGGAGGTACTGTATAACAACAACTCACAGGGCAACTCAGAAAAATCGGGGTCCATTGGGTTGAAAGCGGGCACCCATGCCTTCACGGTAACGTACTTCCAGAGCGGGGGTGGGCAATTGCTCAACGTAAACTACCAAGGGCCCGGCGTACCCAAGCAGGTTATTCCGGCTTCGGCACTGCGCCGGGGAGGTACAACTTCCGTTGCCCCACCAACGGCTCCCGCACCATCGGTTGGCAGCGCCTTCCGCATCAACGCTGGCGGCGGACAGCTCAGCACTGGCCTAGGTACCTTCTCTCCCGATAACTATTACTCGGCCGGTAGCAATACGTACTCTACCAGCTCGGCTATTGCCGGTACTACTGATGGGGCGCTCTACCAGACGGAACGTTACGGCAGCAACGGCACTCTGAGCTATGCAGTACCCGTGCCCAACGGCACGTATCGGGTGGTGCTGCACTTCGCGGAACTGTACTGGACCACCTCGGGCCGCCGAGTATTCGACGTAAGCCTGGAAAACCAGAAGGTGCTCGATAACTTCGACATCTTCAGAAAAGTAGGCGTTAACACGGCCACAACGGAGACGTTTACTGTCAACGTTGCTGATGGAACCCTTAACCTGTATCTCAGCTCGCTGGCCAGCGATGGCGGCGCAGATCAGCCGAAAATCTCGGCTCTGGAGCTGGTGCCTACTACTAGCGGAACTGCGCCCGCACCCGCGCCCGTAGGAACAAGCACCTATCGCGTGAATAGTGGGGGCGTTCAGGTGAGCACTACCCTTGGTACCTTCTCCGCTGATAGCTACTACACTGGTAGCAGCAGCACACACTCCACTACCGCCCTTATCAATGGCATTGATGCTCTGTACCAGACGGAACGTTACGGCAACACTGGTACGATGAATTATGCCTTCCCCGTAACCAATGGGCAGTATAAGGTGGTGCTGCACTTTGCCGAGCTGTACTGGAATGCCACGGGCCGCCGGGTGTTTGACGTGAGTCTGGAAAACCAGAAGGTGCTTGATAACTACGACATCTTCAAGAAGGTGGGGGCCCTAACGGGTACCACCGAAACATTCACCGTCAACGTCACCGATGGGGTGCTGAATCTTTACTTCAGCTCCTTGGCCAGCGATGGTGGGGTAGACGCTGCCAAGATTTCGGCTATTGAAGTTCTACCCGCTAGTACTTCGTTGAGCGCAACTTCCAGCTCGGCCATGCAAGTGTTGTCGGGTAGTGGTACTGCAGAAACAGTCCGCACGGCTCTGACGGCTTATCCGAACCCCTCAACCGGGATGTTCACGGTTGCCTGCGTGAGTGCAACAGCTCAGCCGGCCACACTTACCTTGGTTGATGCCCTAGGCAAAGTAGTCCTGACCCAGCGCGTGACGCTAACAGCGGGGCAGAACGAAATGCCAGTACACGCGCAGCAAGTGCCGGAGGGAATGTACCAGCTGATTTTGCAGCCTACGCAGGGTGTTCGACAAACCAGTAAAGTGGTAATTCAGCACTAACCGGATCTGCAGCCTAAACTGCTTTCGGATGCCTACAATACAACAGCCGCTCCCTACCCGGGAGCGGCTGTTGTGTTATACATGAGCAGCTGTCAGTGGCTTGGCCAGGCTAGGCAGAGAATACTGGCGAATTCTTCCGTGAGCTAGGCCATGCCCGACAGGTTGTGGCCACACAGATAGTCAATAATCCCGCTGCCACCGAAGCAGGGCCACGCAGGCCATAAGTTTGAGCTACTACTTATGCGCGTAGCTAACCTGGCTGCTGCTGCCCGGAGTCGAGTAAGCGCCGGTGATAATTAATCTGGCCCAAGTGATAGGCCAGATGAGTGGCCAGATGTACCAGGAAATATTCGGTCGATGTCTTCTGGTCAAAAACCAGGAGGGGGTATTCCCGCGCCAACATGTTGGGGTCTACTTGCTCTAGTGATGCATCTACTCTGCGGCTGGTGTCCTGTAGCATTTCCAGCAGCTCTAGGCGAGGAACGTTTTTTAGCGAGAATTCCAATTCGCGGTGCCGGGTATACGGTATGCCGCCAAGTTCAGCTCCGATATAGGTATTCAGATTGCCGACCAAATGCAGACATAGGTTGCCGGCCGAATTGGCTATACCTTTTTCAACGTGCCAGATCAATTGCTCATCGTTGTACAAGGTGAGTTCCTGCTGCACCCGGTTCAGGTCCCGTTGGAACAGGTGGCGGAGAGTATCAAGTAGCATATACAGTAGGTCGTTTGCTTGGACAGCGCTTGGGTTTGCTTTGGTAGTTGGTTGAAAAGGTATACACCAGTGCATCTCAGTACCAGCTAGTACCCGTGCCGGGCCCGGCTCTGAATACGGGCTTCCCAACGTTTGCGCTTGGGGGCAATGGTGCCACGCAAGTACTTTTCCATCACCAAGGCCGCGCAGGGCGCCGCAGCATCGGCTCCAAAGCCTCCGTTCTCGATGTACACCGCTACGGCAATCTGAGGATTATTGGCTGGGGCAAAGCCAACGAAAGCAGCGTGGTCGTCGCCCTCGTCGTTTTCTACCGTGCCGGTTTTGCCCGCCACCGTAATGCCTATGTCTTCTAGGCTGGAGGCATCCGCCGTACCTCCTTTCTGCATTACGGCCACCATGCCGGGGAGGAGGGCTGCGAAATGGGCGCTATCCACTAGAGTATAACGCTTCTCGGTGAAGCGGGGCAGCGGTCCACCTGCGCCTACGCTGCGCACTAAATGGGGCGTGTAATACCAGCCGCGGTTGGCAATGATAGCCGCCATATTAGCCATTTGTAGGCCTGTCAGGTTTATTTCGCCTTGGCCTATACTTAGTGAATAAATGGAGCGGTACCGCCACCGGGTAGTGCCCCGGGCCTTGTCGTAGTACTCAGGGGTGGGGAGGAAACCCGGCGCCTCACGCGGTATATCTACCCCCAGCACTGAGTCGAGGCCAAACGAGCGTACGTAGCGGCGCCACTCGGCTAGGTTGACGTGGCGAGCGGCTACAGTGTCCTGCACTAAACTATCGGGCACGTAGTTGATGAGTTTCCCCATTACCTGATAGAAATAGGGGTTGCAGCTATACTTAAGCCCGGCGGTGAGATTGTTGGGGGCCGGGTGCTTATGCACGCAGCTGACGAGCTTTTGGTCGCAGCGGAAGCCGGTAGTAGGGGTGATGGCACCTAGTTGCAATGCCACGGCGGCATTCACCAGCTTAAACACCGAACCAGGTGGATTGGCGCGCATAGCGGGTCGGTTGATCAGCGGCATACCTTCCTGTTGCAGCAGCTTGGCGCGCACCCCGGCCAAATCGGGGGCGGTGATGGTGGCGGGCTTGTAGATGGGCGCCGACACGTAGGCCAGTATCTCGCCGGTGCGCGGATCAAGCGCCACCAGGTACCCCTTGCGGCGGCCCAGGAGTTGTTCGGCGTAGGCCTGTAGCTTCACGTCAAGGGTCAGGTGCAGGTCCTGGCCTTGCTGGAAGGTGGTGTCGGGGGCCCAGCTGCCGTGGGTCTGGCCTTGCTCATCCACCAAGGGGTGCAGCGTGCCCCGGCGGCCATTGAGGATGCCGTTATAATAGCCCTCTAGGCCACTGTTGCGCAGCTGGTAGAAACGGCCGCGGCGGTAGCGCCTGGCTTGATTATAGAAGGCTTCGGCCTCGGCTGCTGAATAGCCCAGCACGTGAGCGCCCACGCTGGTGGTGTAAGTGCGCTGGCGGCTTTCGGTCAGGGTGAGGGTAGGCCAGTCGCGGCTTTTGCGGCGTACCCGCGTTGCTTCGGCGGCGGTGAGGCGCAGCTGCACCGGGTACCCGGCCGGGGCTTCCTCATAGGGGAGGGCATCAGCAATGCGCTTGCGGAGGGTGGTGGGTCCCCAGCCCAGCAACTGGCCTAGGGCCAGGGTATCGAGTGGGGGGCGGCGCGGCAGCTTGAGTAGGTATTGCGGACGGGTGGCTACCAGTACCGAATCGTGGCGGTCGAGGATGCGGCCGCGCTGGGGCACCTCGGGCAGCACAATACGCCGTTTGGTGTACACAATGCTCGTATCGGGAGCCTGAGGCGGGATGTCAGTTTGCGGCTGTTGAAATGAGGAACAGGTGACCAGCACCAAAAACACGGTTAGTAAACTCATTCTTCAAATTGCAAACAGGTAAGGCCACGGGCATTCGGGGTTCTTTACGCAGTTGCCGAGTTCCTAGATGTGTCGCCCAAACCAGGGAGTGCGGGTTATCTGCTGCCAATACTGAGAGGACCGCCGCTAGGCTCTCCATGGCTTCTACTTCGCTCAACGCTCTGTCACAAGATCAGGCGAAACGTACCTGCTTCACTTTCAAGACGTAGACGCTTTACTGCCGCAGAGTCACCTACAGGATCTTGTCATTTTCAGCTTACTCACTCTGGTTTGCTAGGCCTTGAAGGTGAGTTAACCAACTCTTAACATTTCCCCTTTAGCTTATCCTTAAGTGACAGGAGAGTATTATTAAAGTGCGATTTGCGCGTGAAGGTGTAGCCTGATAGCTCAAACTACATGCCTCTTGATATTGGTTGTAGAGTTCTGTAAATCAGTGATATGTATGTAAATAGGGTGCTGTAATAGTAGGCCAACCATTAGGTAGCAACCGTAATTGTATTTAGGGAATAACAAGCGGTGAGTATACTACTTCGCTGCTGGGCCTAAACAAGTGCTCTACCCGTGTAAAATGTTGATAACAAGCCTGTAAAGCCAAACAAATGTGCGGTGTTTGTTGATGACATCGGCGGCCAACCAAGTGAAATAGAGTCCGTTGGAATAGCTGAGCAAGCAAACCTTGCTCTTGACCCCATATCCTTCTGAGCTATGAACACAGACGACCTGAAACAACTCATCAAAGACGGCCTCTCGGCCCAGCGCGCTGGCAGCCAGGTGGCAGCCCAGGCCACCGACGAAATCCTCAACGACGCCAAGCACCCCGAGCTGAAAGCCGCTCTGCAGGAAGGCAACGAAACCTCCAAGAAGTGGGCCCAACGTATTGAGGATGCCATTGCCGAAGTAGGCGGCGCCGAGAACCAGAACAATGAAATTCTGGAGGCCCACTACCGGGTGAGCAAGGAAATCCGGGGCAAAGCTACCTCCGACACGACGCGCGACCTGGGCATCATAGCCAGCGGACAACTGGCCCTGCACTACTGGATTGCTTCCTTCGGCACGGTAGCCTCGTACGCCTCCTCAGCCGGCCTCACCCAAACCGAACAAAACCTGAAAGCCTGCGTGCAGGAAGCCAAACAGGCCGACGACAAGCACACCGACATTGCGCAGCGCATCCTCGTCGAGCAAGGTCAAGAGTAAAGTCAGTTCTTTACAGCATTCCTGCTAACCGTAACGCAACCGCGCCGCTTGGAGGTATTCAAGCGGCGCGGTTGTGGTTTAGAATATTGTGGCTACCAGAGTATACCCAAGGAAACTGCGCGGCCCGGGCGACTCCAAGCCGCGCGGTACTGCTGGCCGCTAAAGCGGCTGTGGGAGGCATGAGTTACATTGCATAAAGCTCACACCAAACAAAGGTTATACTTTAGAATTACGCTTTACAAAAATACCGATCTGACAATTAAAATCTGTTGGATCGGACGGCGACATTAAGTTTATTCCATAATCATTGTTCATTATCTGCAATTTTTCTTCGAGTTTAAAGTTCATGCTGACTACCTCGCACTTGTATCCCTCCAAAGTAACGATGTCACCGATAGAAATAAATTGTGAGTTATCCCATGTGTGTCTTTCAATATTTAAAAGTTCGTCAAGATCTTCTCTATTATAGATATAGCAAATACTTCGCTCGTTGTCGCCGGAATACGAAAAGAGGAGTCTTGCTATAAATCTCTCGGGTTACTTAGAGTTAGACATGTTTCAATGTTTTTTTATGGGTGATTGAATTTATATTAAGATTAATACGAGCCAGTTTCAGGCATAGTAAAATCGATATTAGTCATTTCATATGTTCGAACGTTATAAGCTTTAAACTGGTCTTCTTGAGTGGTGTAGAACAAGCCCCAATAATCGAAGTAGGCATCACTGGTGACATTTTGAATCGGTTCGTCGATTTTTTGAAGCGTTCGAAAAACAGGTTTTTGTTTCCAATCTTGGCTTTCTGCTTCCCTGTCTTTAAAGATTGGAATGAAGATTTGGTAAGGAAGCTGATTATCTAAAATAAAGCTTTGGACTCGGCTGGATAATACATCCATAATAATGTTGATGTTCTTCGCAATACCATCGACATGTACGTTGTATATGCTAATGTCTATATCCTTAAACTTGATATTTATCTGATCAATATCTGGTTCCTTATCTTTGTCTCTTTCTTTAATTATTGAAAAAGCGTCTTTTATAGGATTTGCTATATACTTAACGAGTACTTCTTTAACAGTGTCCTTAATTATGTCTTTTGCCGCTTCACTTACCATGCCGCTTCCGAAAACGATTAGGTCGTGTATGTTTTCATTATGGTAAACGGTCATTATCATTTCATATAATCCACCTCCTAAAGCGTCAGAGGGCTTTCCACTTATAAATAAGTTGAAGTTTTTGGATAATTCTGATTCGAAATCATCTATTCCCTCCAAGTCTATCATTTTACCATCATTGAGCGGGTATGCCCAGTATGAAATGGTTACTAATGGCTTCGTGGTCATTTTTGAAAACTGTTAACGTTAAAACGGGTGCTACCTCTCACAAGGTAGCACCCGTTTCTATTCAGCCAAAGCTACCTTAGCCTACATATTCCGGCGATACTGGCCGCCTACCTCAAATAGGGCATTGGTCACCTGGCCTAGAGAGCAGAACTTCACGGTTTCCATCAACTCCTCGAAGAGGTTGCCGTTGGCTACTGCTACCTGCTGCAGCTGCTTCAGGCGCTGCTCGGTGGTGCCTTGGTTGCGGGCGTGCAGGTTCTGGAGCATTGTGATTTGATACTGCTTTTCCTCCTCCGTGGCGCGGATAACCTCGGCGGGCACCACCGTGGGCGAGCCTTTCGAGGAGAGGAAGGTGTTCACGCCAATGATGGGATACTCGCCCGTGTGCTTGAGCATCTCGTAGTGCATGCTTTCCTCCTGAATCTTGCCGCGCTGGTACATGGTTTCCATGGCGCCCAGCACGCCGCCACGCTCCGTAATCCGGTCGAACTCGGCCAATACGGCTTCCTCTACCAGGTCGGTGAGCTCCTCGATGATGAAGGAGCCTTGCAGCGGGTTTTCATTTTTGGCCAGGCCTAGCTCGCGGTTGATGATGAGCTGGATGGCCATGGCCCGGCGCACCGACTCTTCGGTGGGCGTGGTAATGGCTTCATCGTAGGCGTTGGTGTGCAGGGAGTTGCAGTTGTCGTAGATGGCGTAGAGAGCCTGCAGCGTCGTGCGGATATCGTTGAAGTCGATTTCCTGGGCGTGCAGGCTCCGGCCGCTGGTCTGGATGTGGTACTTCAACATCTGCGAGCGGGCGTTGGCGCCGTACTTCAGCTTCATGGCCTTAGCCCAGATGCGGCGCGCCACGCGGCCAATTACGGCGTACTCAGGGTCGATGCCGTTGGAGAAGAAGAACGACAGGTTGGGCGCGAAGTCGTTCACGTCCATGCCCCGGCTCACGTAGTACTCCACGAAGGTGAAGCCGTTGCTGAGCGTAAGGGCCAGCTGGGTAATGGGGTTGGCGCCCGCCTCGGCAATGTGGTAACCGGAAATCGACACCGAGTAGAAGTTGCGAACCTTCTCCTTGATGAAGTACTCCTGCACGTCGCCCATGAGGCGCAGGGCAAACTCCGTGGAGAAAATGCAGGTATTCTGGGCCTGGTCTTCCTTCAGGATATCAGCCTGCACGGTGCCGCGCACTTGGCTGAGCGTGCGTGCCTTAATGGTGGCGTACACGTCGGCGGGCAGCACCTGGTCGCCGGTTACGCCGAGCAGCATGAGGCCGAGGCCATCGTTGCCGGCGGGCAGCTCGCCCTGGTAGCGGGGGCGCTCCAAGCCTTTCTCCTGGTAAATCTGGTCTATCTTGGCGTCAACCTCCGCCTCTAGGCCATTCTCCTTGATATACAGCTCACACTGCTGGTCGATGGCCGCGTTCATGAAGAAAGCCGCCAGCGTAGCCGCCGGACCGTTGATGGTCATCGACACCGAGGTGGTGGGGTTGGCCAGGTTAAAGCCCGAGTACAGCTTCTTGGCATCGTCGAGGCAACAAATGCTCACGCCAGCGTTACCGATTTTGCCGTAGATGTCGGGCCGGTGGTCGGGGTCTTCGCCGTAAAGCGTCACCGAGTCGAAGGCCGTGCTCAGGCGCTTGGCCGGCAGGCCCGCCGATACGTAGTGGAAGCGGCGGTTGGTGCGCTCAGGGCCACCTTCACCGGCAAACATACGGGTAGGGTCTTCGCCCTCACGTTTGAAGGGAAACACGCCCGCAGTATAAGGGAACTCGCCGGGCACATTTTCCTGAAGCTGCCAGCGCAGCAGGTCGCCCCAGGCCGTGTAGCGGGGGAGGGAAACCTTCGGAATCTGCTGGTTGCTGAGGCTGGTGGTGTGCGTCTGGATGCGGATTTCCTTGTCGCGTACCTTGAATACAAACTCCGGAGCTTTGTAGGCGGCTACCTTTTGCGGCCAGGTCTCCAGAAGCTTCCAGTTCTGCCCGTCCAGCCGAAGCTTGATCTCCTCGAAGGTGCTCTCCAGGCCGGCCACGAGGCCTCCGGGTTGGCTTCCGTGGCTGCCGTTCCCAGCGCCATGTCCTCCAGCGGCGTTGTTCCCGAGGCTTTCGACGGCTCCGATGGCTTGCTTGATTCCGTAGAGCTGCTGAGCGGTGTCAGCTTGTTTTTGAACCCACTGGTCATACTGGCGGTTGGTTTCGGCTATTTCAGAAAGATAACGCGTGCGGTGGGGCGGAATGATATACACCTTCTCCGACTGCTCGGCGGAAGTTTTGAGGTGGGAAGCAAAGCCCGCGCCCGTCTTGGCTTCTACGGTAGCCAGCACGGTCCGGTACAAGCGGTTCATGCCGGGGTCGTTGAACTGCGAGGCGATAGTGCCAAACACGGGCATCTCATCCAGGGGCTTGTCCCAGAGCTGGTGGTTGCGCTGGTACTGCTTGCGCACGTCGCGCAGGGCGTCGAGGGCGCCGCGCTTGTCGAACTTGTTGAGGGCAATGACGTCGGCGAAATCGAGCATGTCGATTTTCTCCAGCTGAGTGGCAGCGCCGTACTCGGGCGTCATCACGTAGAGGCTGGCGTCGGAGTGCTCAATGATTTCGGTGTCCGACTGCCCGATGCCCGAGGTTTCGAGGATAATCAGGTCGAAGTCGGCGGCGCGCACCACGTCCACGGCGTCCTGCACGTACTTGCTCAGGGCCAGGTTGCTCTGGCGCGTGGCCAGGCTGCGCATGTACACTCGCGGCGAGTTGATGGCGTTCATCCGAATCCGGTCGCCGAGCAGGGCCCCGCCAGTTTTGCGCTTGCTGGGGTCTACGGAGATGATGGCAATAGTCTTCTCCGGGAAGTCGAGCAGGAAGCGGCGCACCAGCTCATCTACCAACGACGACTTACCTGCGCCGCCCGTACCCGTGATGCCGAGGATGGGCGCTCGTTTGCTTGCGGCCGGAGAAGGGTCGATACGCTGGTCGTTGCCGGCTTCCGACTTCTGGAAGTCAGCAATCAGCTGGCCTTTTACACGCTCAAACTCCTGGGGGAAGTTCTCGGCGGCGGAAATCAGGCGGCCAATGCTGCGGGCGTCTTTTTCTTTTACGTGGCCGGCCTCGCCGTTGAGGTTCTGGCCGGTGGGGAAGTCCGACTTCTGGAGCAGGTCGTTGATCATGCCCTGCAGGCCCATGGCGCGGCCATGGTCGGGGGAGTAGATGCGGGTGATGCCGTAGGCCTCTAGCTCCTCAATCTCAGAGGGCAGAATGACGCCGCCGCCGCCGCCGAAGATCTTCACATGGCCGGCGCCGCGCTCCTTCAGCAGGTCATACATGTACTTGAAGTACTCGTTGTGGCCGCCTTGGTAGGAGGTAATGGCAATGGCCTGGGCATCTTCCTGAATGGCACAGTCCACGATTTCCTGCACCGAACGGTTGTGGCCTAGATGGATAACCTCGGCACCGCTGCTCTGAATAATGCGGCGCATGATATTGATGGCGGCGTCGTGCCCATCAAACAAGGCGGCCGCTGTCACGATGCGGATGTGGTTCTGAGGCTTATACGGAGCTACGGGAGCTGCTTGCATAGCGCGGGGGAATTTGGGTGGATTTGGGGTAGCGAAGGTACGAAAAAAGCCCCGGCGGGGTGGCCTAGGGCTTTTTGTATATAGTCCTACTAATCTTTTCTACATTCGAGCTTTATATATCAATATCCATACGATGGTGGATGAAGAGTTAGGTGAAGTAATTGTCAAAAGCTTTTTTGCTCTAGTAGGTGGCTCAGTTCGTTGGGCCTTTTTCCGTGGTCTATTGGGCCTCACAAAACGCACGTATCTCGATTATCTGGATGATACGTTTAGTAATGTGGTGATTACACTAGTGCTACTATTTCTGCTTTGCATACTAGTAGGAGCAAATAGCAAATTTCATGACTTTGCTATTTGCTGCCTAAGCACTATTAATAATCTATGGGAATGCGCGCTGTACTATGTGGTTTTGCTTTACTAGGGGCCACAATTTGGTTATATGCAAGCCGGATGCTGGTTTATAAAAATGGTAAAACCATAGAGGAGGTGTACTCGCACTATCACTAGTTTGGTTCATATCAGGAGATGAAGGCCGTTTATTATAAGAATGAGAAAGCGCTACGCACCAATCGGAATGAGTTGTTAGATGCCGGCTCAGGCATTGCCATTGCCAGTATTACCCTCTGGCTGTTTGTCGTCGGAAAAGGCCTTCGAGCCGTTGCGCAACTGCGTCAGCTCAGGACCCCGAACAAGCGGCAGTTTTTTATCTGGTTCAATACCGGGTGGGTGGTGCTATTCGCGGCGCTGCACTGGTACTACCATTATAGAGGCGTCCGAGGTGACTTCCCGCCCTTTGCTGACTCTATCGGTATTCCGCTTTATTATGGCACGATAGGCCTGTTGGTCTTTTGGCCGGTACTGAATCTTCTATGGCTGCTGGTGCTGTGGCCTGTGCAACTAGGCGGGCACTTGCTGGTGAAACCACTGGCCTACACATGGCAGTCTGTTCTGGTGGAAGGCTTGTGCGGCGTATGGCTGCTGATAGTGGGACTGTACTCCATCTCGACCATCATCGATGGTGACCACCTGACCATACCCGTGGTTTTACTGTTTATATATCTGCTACTGGTACTGCGAGCGGGCCACTTGCAGGCCTTCAATCAGAAGTTACAGTAGCTACCGCGACTTCGCGAGCTGCAGCTGAAAGCCCGGTAGTACCGTTTGACTGGCCAGTTCGTCGTCAAAGTCCTGCACCGGTTTAGGTACCAACTGTCCTAGCGCCTGATTATTCCGTCATCACGGTGAAGTAGAGGCTAGGCTGCATGGGGTGGGTGGTCCAGGCGGCTTCGCTGTTCTCGCGTTCTACCACCACCTGCTTGGGTTGGCGCGTGACGGGTATGGAGAAGTACTTGTCCCAGGGGTCTTTCTTCTCGCTTTGCAGCCATTGTATGGTGGCAAAGACGGGGCGGGCCTCTAGCTCCAGGGCGTAGGGGCGCAAATCAATGGTTTGCCAGCCGTGTTCCTTATTAGTGCAGATTAGCTGAATGTCGCGGGTAACCAGTACCCGGCCAGGTCGACCTTGTTCCACGGCGTATAGGTTCAGGCGAAAGCGCAGGTGCTCGTAGGTGTTGGTGGCCAGAAACACGTGAAACTCCTCTAGGTAAGTGCGCTTGGCAGGCTTAAGCAAAGTGCCAAACTCCCAGCCCCATTCATCGTCCACGGTTTCCTTGCCGCTGGAGCCAGCTAGCCACAGAATGTCTCCTTTGGCACTGTTGCGGCCTAGCAGGGCAGGGTGCACGCGGCGGTGTTCTACCACTACGTCGCGCAAGGCTTGTTCCTGCGGCAGGAGGCGGAACTCACGCTGACCGGCGGCCAAGGCCCTCGGGAGTACTACTTCCCGAGAAAACCCCACGCTGGTTACCACCAGCGTATCCGTCAGACCTGCGGGCAGGCGTAACAGATAGCGGCCCTGTTCATCGGCCACGGTGCCAATGCTACGGTGCGGCACGCCCAGGGTGGCAAAGGGCACCGGCTCGCCGGTTTTGGTATTCAGAACGCGCCCTTCGAGAACGGTGGTTTGGGCCCGGAGGCTAAGGCTAGTGAGCAGGAGGGGAAGCAGGAAAGTAAGCTTGTGCGGCATGGAGAGGAATAGGCTGGCAGAGCAGCCTACGAGCAGATGATGAACATCGGCGGCAAAGGTAGGCCGGAAGCCGGCGCAGTAACGGGGGCGGAGAGCTAGGTACACATAAAAAACACCTGGGCTGCGTGGCGGCCCAGGTGTTGGGGTATTTTGCTTGGAGCAATTACTGTGCAGCTTTCTGCTCCAGGGTCTGCAGCAGCTCGTCGGCAGCTTTTTCAATATCGTGGTAGCCCTGCTGGGCGGCGCGCTCCTTGGCGGCAATCAGGCCGTCGCGGTGCACGGTTTTGAAGTCGCCGTAGGGAAAGTGGTAGCGGCCCTTGGTGTCTTCGCCCTTGCTCATATCCAGGCCCAGGTGCCACTGGCTGTACTCCTGAATCTCGTGGCTATCCAGAAACTTGTTTTCGGCGGAGGTATCGGGGTTGTGCTGGCCCCAGTGGCCCTCGTCGTTCTTGAGCTTGCCTTCTTCAATAAGGCGTTTAGCGAATTGTACGGCGGCAGGATTTAGTTTAAGGCTCATGAGGGGAGAAATTAGGTGAAGCAGTAGTTAAGGCCGGCGGGCGGCTCTAACTACTTACGCTTCAGGTTGCTTTCTGTTAAAGCCGAGCTAAGCCCGAAGCCTGCCCCCAGTGGCCTAGGCCACCTCTTACTCTTTGTAGGCCTGCACGCTCAGGTTCATGCTGGGGTTAACCGGATACAGCTGCCACCCCGCCTCGCTCTTGTCGCGGACGTAGGCGCGGCGGAATGGGTCGGGGAAGGCGGCCGGTACGCTCAGGTGCTTGCCCGTAGTCACAGGCTCGTCGTTATCAAGCCACTGCAGGGCCAGGGCAATCTTCTGGTCCTTTTTCAGGTGGAGGTTGTAGGGGCGGAGGTCGACCTTCACCCAGCCCAGTTGCTGGTCGCCAAGCACAAACTGCATGTCCTGGTCGGTGAGCAGGGTGGTAGGGTGGTTGCCTTCCGCGGCGTAGAGCTTTATGCGAAAGCGCACAAACCTAAAGTTATTGCGCTCTACATACAGCGAGAAGGCATCGACAAAGCAGTTGGCCGATGGCGTAAGAAAGGTGCCGACTTCCCACCCGCGCTTGTCCTTGGGTAAGCTGTCTTTGGGGGCCCAGTTGCCCCAGTGCGCCATGCCCCCCGCGGCTTCCCGGCCCAACACGTGCGGGGTTAGCTTCCCGTGGCGGACAGCTACCTCCTTAAGCTGGGTGGCTTGCGGGGTAAGCACAACCGCCGGGTGCAGCCTCAACTCAGAGGCTAGGCGCTGCTGGGGCAAGAAACCAACACAGGAAACCACCACAGTATCGGTGGGAAGGGCCTGCTCCAACGTCTGGAGTCGGAACTGCCCGGCTTCGTTGGCTACGGTGCCAAGGGGCTTGCCTTTCACTCCCACGGACGCGTAGGGTACTGGGGCACCTGAGTCAGCGCGGGTGATGTGGCCTAGCGCCGTTTGGGCCCACGCCTGGGTAGCCGTAATGAAGTAGAGGAAAACAACTGCGCTCAAGCTAAGGCCTAGCCTGAAGCGGCTTGCTGACGAATGAGTAGTGAAGGTGATGAAGGATAGAGCGTGAAGCCAGTTGAACATCATACAGGACAAGCGAAAGAATAGGCAGTGTCCGGTGTAGAGTAGCTGGCTAGGCCAGTCAGTTGCATTGCCGCCAAACTCCCGACTGGCCTAGGCCATTCAGTTCCTGAAAAGCAAAGAAGCAGTAAGCTCACGTCTGCATCCAGACAGGCCTACTGCTTCTCACTATTTACTTAAACGGAAACGCCTACTTGGTGGCGGTAACGGGCGTAATCGAAAACTCCTCAAATTCTACGGGGAAGCCCTTGCCATCGGGGGCGGCGCACATCAGACCTATCTGCACTTTCTTGCCGGGGGTGGGCGGGAAGTAGGCTAGGCGCAGCATCTTGAAGTCTTTGTTGTCGAAAGAATACTGAATTTCCACGTAGTCGCCCTTGCGCAGCAGGGTGAGCCACACGGCCTTGGGGCTATCCTGGCGCGGCACCACCGACCAGTCAGACACCTCCCGCGTTACCACGGCGCTGACGTTCTGCACGCCCTTCACGTACTCGATGCCGGTCTTGATCCAGTTCTTCTCATCCAGTCGAATCATGAGGCCGGCCTGATCATACAGCTCCTTGTACTGGCCTACCACTTTCACCTTGGCGAGGAAGTCGCCCTCCTGCTCTTGGTAGTAGAAGTGGCCGTTGTCGCGGATGAAGCCGTAGTGGGTCACGCGCCAGAAGTCGGTGCCGCCTTCCACCTGCACCTGCAGTTTAGACGCAGAAACGGTGGATTTGGCCGGGACGTTTTGCCAGCGTAGGCCAGTAAGAGATTGAGCCATGACGGTAGAAGCCGTGAGGAAAAGCGCGGCGGAACAGAAGAGTAGTTTCATAGGAGGGAAGGCGGGCTGCTTATCGTATTGCAAGGAAGTCAGAAAAAACGCATCTGTACTCTTGATGGCCGAGTACCGTCCCTGATGAATTGACACCTTCCTGTAACAAAGGGACGTCATGCTGAGCGAAGCCGAAGCATCTTTACCTCTGGCTAACCAACAGGCCTAGAGACGCGGTAGAGATGTTTCGGCAAGCTCAGCATGACGTTCACTTCAATACATATATATTCTGCCTAATACTGGGGCAACCTCAGCGCTGCGACTGACCCCCCGGCGGGATGTTGCCGATGCTGAACAGGTCCTCGCCTTTGCTGATGGGAGGGGCGCTGCTCATGTAGAGTATCACCCCATCCACCGACGACACCACGTCGGCCAGGTGGTTGCCGAACAGGTCGGTGAGGTGGCCTAGCGTACGGCCCTTGTACACGTACTCGCCGGCCTTTACCTGCGGGTAGAAAAAACCGGTAAGGGTGCTGCTGATGGTGGTGCGCCGGGCAATGAGCAGGGGCTGATTGGGGGCAGGCTTGTTGGCCGTGAGGCCTAGGTGGCCTAGGAGCCGGTGCAGGGCTTGCTTGATCTGGGCTACGTTCTCGGCCTCGGGGAGGCCCAAGCGGCCGCACTCAATATCGGCGGCCGGAATGCCGCGCTTGGTGGCTTCGCGCGAGCAATAGATGCTTTCTTCCTTGAGCGTGGGCTCATTGCCGAACTGCACCACGTAGGGGAAGCCCATGGCCACGGCCATCTGGCGGGCTTTTTCCGAGGCTTCGGGCTGGTCGAAGTAGTTGTAGTAGCCGGAGTAGGGGCGTAGGTCTTCGGGGGCGTCGCCGGCGTGCACATCCACGAAGTAGTTGCAGCGGCCGATGATGTCGTTGCTCAGCACCCAGGCCATCCGCTCGGTAATGGTGCCGTCGGCCTTGCCCGGAAATACCCGGTTCAGGTTTTTGTTGTCGAGGGGGTTGACGTCGGTGCGGTGCCCCAGGAAGCCCGGCACGTTGGCCAGGTGCACCAGAATAAGGGTGCCGCTGAGCTGGGCCGGGTCGAGGGCCTGCGCAAACTGCTGGGCCGCCAGAATGGGCGGGTACTCGTAGCCATGCACGCCAGCCGTGATGCCCAGCACCGGCCCCGGTTTGGTGCCGTGAAATACGGTAACCGGAATCACGGTACTGTCGCGGCCCGCTACCACCGACAGCAGCATGGAGCGTTTAGTGCCGGGCTTAATGGTTTCGTTGCGGAAAGAAAATGGCTTTACGGCCGCGAGAGCCAGGTGTTGAAAAGCGAAAAGGAAGATGGTAAGCAGAACTCGGAAAGGCATGCGAAAAAGAAATAGTGGACAATCGGCCCGGCCAGCAGCGGCTGGCTAGGCCACCTAGCGCGGGTTGACGGGCCGCGCCCGGAACAACAGCAGCCCGGCTACCAGCACGGCTCCCGTGCTCACCAGCAGCTTGCCCAGGCCGCTGAGGGCGGTGGTGGGGTCGGAGGTGCTGGTGAAAGTGTGGGTGGGCTCCTTGGCGTAGTCGGCGTGGGTGAAGGCTACTTTGTGGAAGAGGTAGGGGTAGTAGAATCCGCGCAGCGCATCGTGGTAGCGGGTGGCGCTCTGCTGGAACGCCAGGTGAGCGGGCAAATCGGTGCCAGCGAGGGCGTTGAGGCTAGTTTGGGCGTTGATGGCGGGCGAAAGCCAGTTGAGGCGGTTCACCAGCTCGTAGCGTTGGCGCAGGCCATCGGTATAGGCAGAAGCCAGTTCCTGCACCGACTGGTCGCCGAGGTGCTGGAAGGCGTAGTACCAGCGCCACACGAAGCGCTCTTTAATAGTGGCCGTGTCACGATACTGCGGGTAGAGGGCAAAAAAGCGGTTCATGGTTTCGGTCTTGGGCTTGTCCCAGCCCCCATGAATTTCGTCGCGCTGCTTGATGGTCAGCTCCAGGCCCTGGGGCACGGGGCGGGCGGCACTTACAAACACGTTCAGCAGGCCCGGCACCAGCACCACCAGCACCAGCCACACGCCCACCAGCGCCACGGCGTTGAAGGCCGAGGTGCGCTGCCAGCTGGTAACCAGAAAGGCCACCGCAAACCAAAACAGACAGTACAGTACCACCAGCGCCAGCCACAGGCCTACGCGCCCATCTGGCGGCACCTGGGCCCACAACATGGCCACCCCCGACAGTACCAGCACCAGGCCCAGCACCAGCGCCACGCGGAACGCCAGCTTGGCCGCCACCAGGGTGGCGGCACTCACCGGCTGAGCTAGCAGCAGCGTCAGAATGCCCTGTTCTTTTTCGTAAGAGAGCAGATTAAAGCAGAGGGCAATAATCAGGAGCGGAAACAGGTACACCAGCACGAAGGCCAGATCAAAGTTGCCACTAAGGGCCTTGGTGGGGTTTACGTTTTCGGAGGCGTAGAGCTGACCCTGCAGGCCTAGCAGGCGCAGCTTCACGTAGTAGGGGTTCACGTCGCGCTGGCCCAGGGCGAGGCTGGCCCAGGGCGTGGGGTGGTGCACCGCAAAGGTGGTGTGGTAGTACCCGATTTCGCCGGCATCGGCCTCGTCGGGGAACTTCACTTTCAGCTCCTCCACGTTGTGGCGGGCTAGGGCAGGCAACTCGGCCAGGTGCTGGCGCTGCCGGTTTATTTCAGAAGTGCCGTAGTAGATACCGTATAGGCCTACTAGCAGCACTAGGCTGGTTAGCAGCACTAGACCTTTGGCGGCCCTGAAGTGGCGCCACTCGGCGGCAAACAAAATCCAGAATGTCTTCATCGACTTACGCAACTCTTGTGTTATCAATCACCTTCAGGCCCAGCCAGCACAGGCCCACGGCCCACAGCAACAGGGCCAGCGTGGGTACCAGCAGGTAGCCCAAGGCCCAACCCAAGGGCGGGGCTTCGTACTCGAAGGTGGGAATGGCCCGCCAGGTGGCCGCATCCAGCTTGCGCTCCTTGTCGCCGTAACCCATGCCGGCCTGCAACTGGTTAAGGCGCTGTACCAACTGGTAGCGGTAGGCTTCGGCGGCCTGCTGGAAGTGCACGTAGTGGGCAAAGTCGGAGCCAGCCAGACCCATGGAAAGCGGCCGGATAGCCTGGTAGGGGTTCAGCAGACCCGCCCAGGTAGACAGGGCGTTTTGGCGCTCGTAGGTGCGGGTGAGGTCCGCGAAGTGCTGCTGATACACCTTGCTGGTGTAGGCTTCACTTTCGGCCATCACCAAGCCGGCTACGCTCACGGGCAGTTCCTTTTCCGAAGTCACCCCGTACTTCTTGAGCAGGCCTTCTTTGAGCGCCGCCGAGCGCTTGTCCTGCGGATCGTGGCCGTTGATGCCGCGCTGGGCCTGCTCGTGCACCTCGGCATCCATCTGGGCTTTGGTGATGGTGGGGAAGAGGTGGGCGCCCACGTTGGCGGTGGCTTTGGGCAGAATGATGGTGCCCAGCATCCAGCAGCCCAACAGCGTAATAAGAGCTGATCGTGCGTGCTCCTGCCAGGCCGATACTACGACCGAGCCTACTATCCAGAGGAAGAAATACACCGCGTAGCTCAGCACGAACAGGCCTAGCCGCGTCCATACATCGGGGCTGCCGGCTACTTCTTCCTGCCCAAACAGCAGCCAAGCCGCCAGCAGCAGGGCAGGTGCTACCACCAAAGCCACCGCCCGGCCGTAGCCCGCCACCTTGCCCCAGGCCACTTGCCGCAGCGACACGCCTTGGCTCAGCAGCAGCTTGAGGGTACCAGTTTCGCGCTCTTCGGTGAAGGCACTAAAGCACAGGAATATAATCAGCAGGGGCACCAGCTGTTGCAGCACGAAGGCAACCGTCAGCTCCCCGAACCGGATGAGGGAGCCCGACTGCTGAGCCTGGCTGAAGTTGACGCTGTTCTGCTGGTGGGCCTCCAGAAACACGGAGGCCCCGGTAAACGAATCCAGCCCCGAGTCAAGCAAACTCAGGCCCGACTTTGGCCGGAAGGCAAAGGAGCCGTAGTGTGCCACCCGGTGGGGGTGGCGGTTAGGTTGGTGGTGGAATTGGTCATTTACGGTTTGCTGGGCCACGGCGCGCTCCTGCTGCAGGGTGCGGTACCTGGCCCGGCCCACCAGCGTGGCGGCCAGCAACAGGCCTAGCACCAGCACGCTCAGCACCACGAAGCGTCGGTCGCGCAGGGTGCTCACAAACTCTTTCTGGGCAATGCTCTGCATCATGGGCTAGTGGGTGTAGTGGAGGTAAAGCTGCTCCAGCTCGTTGGCGTTGAGCAGGGTGGTGGGGCGCACGTCCACCAATTCACCCTCGCGCATAATGCCCACCCGGGTGCCCACTTCCTTGGCCCGGAAAATATCGTGGGTGGCCATGAACACGGCCGTGCCCTGCCCGCTAAGCTGGCGCAGCAGCTCCGAAAACTCATTGCTGGCTTTGGGGTCGAGGCCGGAGGTGGGCTCATCGAGCAGCAGTACTTTGGCGTGCTTGGCCACCGCAATGGCAATGCCCACTTTCTGGCGCATGCCCTTGGAGTAGGTGCCTACCCGGCGTTGCACCGCCTCGGCGGGCAGGCCGGCGTGCTCCAGGTAGCGGCGCAGTTCGCTTTCCGCATAGGCAAAGCCCGCCAGCCGACTAAACAAGTTCAAGTTCTCCAGGCCAGTCAGGTGGGGGTAGAGCATTACGTTCTCCGGAATGTAGGCCAGGTGCTGCTTGATTTCCAGCGGGTTCTTGGCCACTTCCAGCCCGTTGATGTACGCCGCGCCCGAGGTAGGCTGCACAAACCCCAGAAACAGGTTGATGGTGGTGGACTTGCCCGCCCCATTCTGCCCGAGTAGGCAGAACACTTCCCCCGCTTCAATCTGCAGGTTTAGTCCCCGCAAGGCCAGCTTATCGGGGTACTGCTTGCGCAAGTCCTTGGCTTCTAAAATGTACGTCATTCGCAGTGTGATTGATGTTTTTATTACTAGAGGTAATCTAGTTCCCCTCCTTGGAAAGGAGGGGCTAGGGGTGGTTGACCGGAGCGTTGCACGTCTATTAGAGTCTAGTTCAAGTTGCTGTTCTAGGCCAGTCAACCACCCCTCACCCCTCCTCAGCTGAGGAGGGGAACTAGTTCTAGTCTATAGCTCTTCGTGTGCTCCAAGCCAAACCTTTAGAAGGAATACCCCAGGGTCGCCATGAAATTGCGGGGGGCGCCGGGGCTGGCGCGGAAGAAATCGTAGCCGCCGACGAAGTAATACTTGTCGAACACGTTGTTGAGGTTGGCGTGGAAGTTGAACCGGCCCGTATTGTAGAATAGGGCCACGTCGGCCACGGTGTAGCTAGGCCAGTGGCCCCAGTACAGCTCGCCGGTGCCCACTGCCCGAATCTGGTTTTCGGTGCGGCGCTGGCCTACGTGGTTGCCGCCTACAGCAATGCCCAGCCCGCGCAGGGCCGGCGTGGTAAAGGTGTACTTGGCCCACAGCCCCCCCGAGTGCTTGGGCGCGTTGGCCAGCGGCTGGCCATTTTCGGCCGGGAGGTCGGCCTGCAGCACTTCGGTGTGGTTGAAGGCATAGGCGGCGTTCAGGCTCAGGTTGGGGAGCACGTTGCCGGTAACTTCTACTTCCGCGCCGCGCGAGCGGGCCTGTCCGTTTTGACGGTAAACCGGGGCCCCATCGGCCGTCAGCGAGCCGGTGCTGACCAGTTGATTGCGCTTCACAATCTGGTAGGCTGCCACGGTGCCAAATAGGGCCTTATTGAAGAATTCGCCCTTCAGACCAGTTTCTACCTGGTAGCTAGTTTCGGGGCTGAAGGCCGTGCTGCGGCCGTAGCGCTCGGGGAAGCGGATGTACTCGGGCTTGAGCGGCCGGAAGCCGGAGCTGTAGCTGACGAAGTAGTTCAGGTTATCACGTAGGGCATAGGTAAGGCCGGCACGGGGCAGCAGCTTGCGCTGCGGAATGGTGGTGGAGCCGTCACCGTAGTCGCGCTCATCGGCAAACAGCTCGTAGCGCAGGCTCAGCAGCAGGCCTAGGCGCGAGGTGACATCTACTTGGTCCTGGGCGTAGAGGCCTACGGTGTGGTACACGGAGTTGATGTAGTCAACGAAGAACTGGGGCAGGGGCCGGCGAACGTACTTCGTGGGGTCCTGGATTTCGTAAAGCGGGCTTTTCAGGTCGAATGTCAGGGGCGTAGCCACGCCGTTCACCAGCTTCTGTCGGGCCTCAAACATGGTGCTCTGCTTGTCGGTGTTGAAGCGGATGTAGTCGGCCCCAACTACTACTTTGTGGGCCAGAGAGCCCGTGTTGCGGCTCAGCGAGAAGTAGCCCGACAGGTTTTTGGTGTATTCCTCGGCCCGGCGGTCGAAGTAGCGCAGGTTCATCACCGTATTGGCGGGCGCATCGGCGTAGCTGTTTAGGGTGCGGTGTTCGCTCAGGTTCTCGTTGTAGGTGAAGTCGAGGTAAGAGGCGTTGAACGAGAGCCAGTCGGTGAATTTGTGGGTGAGCGAGGCGTTGAGGTAGGTGGTGTTGGTGCGGAAATAGTCGCTGGGCTGGCTCAGGGTGAAGGAGCGGGGCACGGCGTACAAGTCATTACCCTTGATTGGCAGGCCCCGGTCGAGGTAGCCATCAATGTGGGTGTACACCAACTCGGCATTCAGTGTGGTTTTGGGCGATACCAGAAACGTCACGGTGGGCGCAATCATCAGCGACTTCGTGTCATTCACGTCCCGGAAGGTGTTGGTTTTCTCGTAGCCTGCATTGAAGCGGTAGAGCAGGTTTTTCTGCTCGTTCAGGGGGCCGGTGAAGTCAACAGTGGAGCGGATGGCGTTGAAGCTGCCGGTGGAGAAGGTCACCGCCTTGCGGTCTACATCAAGCGGCTTTTTGGTCACCATGTTGATGGTGCCGCCGGGGTTGATGTCGCCAAACAAAGCTGCACCGGGTCCTTTCAGAACTTCCACGCGCTCCAGATTCACGGTGAGCGGCGCTTGCGTGAACGAGTTGCCGTAGCTGAAGCCGGAGCGCAGACCGTTCAGGAGGCGGAAGCCGCTCTCGTAGCCGTTTCGGAAGCCCCGAATTGTAAAGTCATCGTAGTGGGAGTACTGGGTTACGCCGGCCACGTTGCGCACCGTCTCGGTAAGGCGGTAGGCCTGCCGGTCTTCCATCAGCTCCTTGGTCACCGTAGAAATGGACTGCGGCACGTCAATGAGGGCCGTGGCTGTACGGGTCCCCACAAAGCTATAGTCGCTCTTGTAACTGGTTTCCTTGCGGCCCAGTACCTCCACTTCCTGCAGGGCATTGGTGCTGCTCTGCAGCGTAAAATCAACAGTTATGTTTGGGGTTTCGAGGCTCAGCACCACCGTGCGGCGCTGCTCCTGGTGGCCTAGGCTGCGGGTAATGAGGGTGTACTCGGCCAAGGGGAGTTGATCAAGCGAAAACTTGCCATCAGCCCCGGTCAGGGATATAAAGCGGCCGGTATGTTCTACCACAGTAACCCCATCTAGGGCCTGGCCGGCCGGGTTGGTCACGCGCCCGGTAATGCGGCCCAGGGTTTGGGCCGACGCCAGCAGAGGAAAAAACAATAGCAGAAAGACTAAAAGTCGGGACATAGAAAAAGGGCGTGCCGGACCAGTGAGCAGCAATGGCTCCTGGCGGTGCAGACATGAAGAATGAAGGGGAGGGGAATGATGAAGCCATGCCCATGCGGCCAATGGAGCGCACGGTACCCAGTGCTCACCTGAGGGACAGGGCGCACAATGACCTACTCGGAAAACAAGGGCGCGGCTCTACCTCGACAGTTGGTGTAGACGGGCGCAACTGAACTAGTGAGGGTGTTATGCACCCGCTAGGCCACTCCCATGAAGGCAGGAGTGAGCAAGAAATAAAGCTGGTATCTAGGCCCGGGCGGGCGGACCGCGCAGCGAAGCGCCGTCGAGCAGATGCAGGGTAGGTGCCTCGGAGGCCGGTACCCGGTAGCGCGCAAACTGCAGTTCCCGCATTACCTCCGTCAGCCTAACGGGGTCAGCGGATTGAAAGGGTACATCGTACAGCTGCTCGGTGTGGCAGTGCAGGTGCTGGGCCGTGAGCACTTTCTTGCCGGCGGCCTTGCCTTGCTGCGGAATAGCTACCTCTTTAGTGGTATGCTGGTGGAAGTGCAGGCGCAACAAGGCAGCTTCCGGGGTTAGCACCCGGGCCAGCAGCAGTAATAGCCACCATGCTACTATGTTTCGTTGTTTGAGCAAGCCTTACACCATGCAGATGAAGAACAAATGTAGGCATTGCTTTTATTCTTGCATCAATGCTGCAAGAATAAAAGCAATGCCTACTGCTGAGCTTGGCTTAAACACAAGGCGGTTTGCTGAGGCTTAGACCTAGACGAACTGGTGGCCGCCCACGGTGCCGTTGTGACGGGCATCCAAGTCGCGGTTAAGCTGGAAGGCCGTACTAATGAGAGCCAGGTGGGTAAAGGCCTGGGGGTAATTGCCGATCTGTTCCCCTTGCGGCCCAATCTGCTCGGAGTAGAGGCCTAGGGGGCTGGCAAAGCCCAGCAACTTCTCAAACAGTAAACGGGCCTTATCCAGCTCGCCGCCTCTGGAAAGGTTTTCAATGTACCAGAATGAGCACATGGTAAACGTGCCTTCCTCGCCGGTGAGGCCGTCGGTGGCGCCGCCCTCGGCGTGGTAGCGGAACATCAGCGAATCAAGGAGCAACTCCTTCTCAATGGCGCGCATAGTCGACTGCCACCGTGGTTCGGCGGGGCTAAACATGCGCATGAGGGGCAGGAGCAGCACGGCGGCATCAATAACCTGGCTGCCCTTGTGCTGCACGAAGGCCTGCTTCTCCTCGCTCCAGAAGTTGTGGTATACCTCCTCATAAATCTCGTCGCGCACCCGCAGCCACTCTACCAGCGGCGCCGGAAACGACCGGTCGCGGGCAATGCGGATGGCCCGGTCTAGGGCTACCCAGCACATCATCTTGCCCGAAAGAAACTCCCGCTCTTGGTCGCGCACCTCCCAAATACCATGGTCGGGGCGGCGCCAATTCTCCACCACGTAGGTAGCTAAGCGGCAGACCTGCTGCCAGAAGTCGTAGGTGATGCCGCCACCGTACTTGTTGTAGAGGTAAATGGTATCCATCAGCTCCCCATAGATATCCAGCTGAAACTGCTTAGCCGCGCCGTTGCCTATGCGCACCGGCTGAGAGTCGCGGTAGCCGCTGAGGTGGCCTAGCTCCAATTCGGGCAGGTCGGCGGTGCCATCAACGGCGTACATGAGCTGCAGGTCGCCGGCATCGGTAAGCTCCTGGCAGCGCTGCATAATCCAGCGTAAAAAGGCTTTGGACTCTTGCGTAAAGCCCAGCCGCAGGAAAGCGTACATAGTGAAGGCCGCGTCCCTGATCCAGGTGTAGCGGTAGTCCCAGTTTCGCTCTCCGCCGGGGCTTTCTGGCAAGGCAAACGTGGCGGCGGCGACCGTAGAGCCGTGCTGCAGTGAGGTAAGTAGCTTCAGGGTAATGGCAGAGCGAAGCACAGTTTCGCGCCAGCGGCCGGTGTACGTGCTGCTGTCCACCCACTCGCGCCAGAAACTCAGGGTGTCCTCAAAGGCTGCTTCCGTGTAGTGGCCTAGGTCGCGGGCAATAAAGGTAGAGTCGTCGACGGGAGTTGCCTCAATCACGAAGCTGGCCGTTTCGCCGGCGTGCAGGCGCCAGCTACCAGTAGCATCTACTTGGTCGGCCAACTCAAAGGGTTGGTTCCCCAACAGCCGGAACTGAAATCCATCGTCGCCGTGGCTCTTAAACAGGATGGAGCCATCCGCCTGCGGCTGGGCCTCGTGGGCAGTGCGGGCATAATCAAAGCGCGGACTGCAGCGCATCTGAAACTCCATAGTGCCTTTGATAACGCGCACTGTGCGCACCACGGCGCAATTCTGTGCGTGGCGCTTCACGGGCATGAAGTCAGTGAGTTCCGCAATGCCTTCACCGGTGAAAAAGCGGGTCAGCAGAATACCCGTATCTGGCAAGTACAGCTGCTTGCTCCGCACATCATCGCCCACAGGCTGCAGGAGCCAGGAGCCACCTTTCTTGGCATCTAGTAAAGCCGCGAAAATGGTGGGGGAGTCGAAGCGGGTGAAGGGCAGATAGTCGAGGGAGCCCACCTTCGACACCAGCGCTACGGTGTGCAGGTTGCCAATCAGGCCATAGTCTTCCAGCGGCAAATAGTCGGGCATATATGATAGGGCTGAGGTACTGAGGAGTAAGTTCTAACGGATAACCGAGCTTAAATGCCGAGGTATGCCCGGATTTTACCCCTGTCGAACAGCGTGCCTAATGCGCACAACCTGGCCTAGCACCTAGGCAAACGCAGAGCAGCCGGATCACCTCAGAGGCAATCCGGCTGCTAAGCCTAGTGCGGAGGCGACCTAAGCCACTATTGATTTTCTACGGCGTGCACCCCCGCTTCGGCCACCGCGTGGTCGTTCTCCACAGTGCTGCCCGACACCCCAATGGCCCCCACTACGCGGCCGTTGGCATCGAGAATGGGAATGCCGCCGGGAAAGGTGATGAGGCCCCCATTGGAGTGCTCAATGTTGTACAGCGAGCCGCCGGGCTGGGAAGCCTGGCCTAGGTCGCCGGTGGGCATATCGAAGAAGCGCGCCGTTTTGGCCTTCCGAATGGCAATATCAATGGAGCCTAGCCAGGCATCATCCATCCGAATGAAGGCGGTGAGGTTGGCGCCAGCATCCACCACGGCAATATTCATTTTCACGCCCAGATCGAGCGCCTTTTGGTGGGCGGCGTGGATGGCTTGTTGTGCTAATTCGAGAGAAATACCCATACAATTGATTGGTGAGAGGAGAAAATGAGAAAAGCTTCTGCCTTAAACGGTATTTCATTGGCAGTGGCCAACTCGTTTGCTGCCTAGCAACCAGTTAGGCTGACCAGCTCTGCCGGTTGCTGGTGCTTTTCTTCGGCTAGGCCACCTCGCGCTCTGGTAGCCGGTACTGTTTGGCAAGAGTTAGGAGCAGGGCAATGGCTAGGCCACTGATGAGTGGTAGTTGGCTGTTACAATAGGGTAGAGCGTGCTTCAGTTAGCTTTTACGGGCCCGTCTTCGTACCTTCGCCCTTGGAAAAAACTGCCTCTAGTGAAGAACATCCGCAATTTCTGCATCATCGCTCACATCGACCACGGCAAGAGCACCCTGGCCGACCGCTTGCTGGAATTTACCAGCACCGTTTCGAAGCGCGATATGCAAGCTCAGCTGCTCGACAATATGGATCTGGAGCGGGAGCGGGGCATTACCATCAAGAGCCACGCCATCCAGATGCAGTACCCCTACAAAGGGGAAATGTATACGCTTAACTTGATCGACACGCCCGGTCACGTCGATTTCAGCTACGAGGTATCCCGCTCCATTGCTGCCTGCGAAGGCGCCCTGTTGATTGTGGACTCCTCCCAGGGAATTGAAGCCCAGACGATTTCAAACCTGTACCTGGCCATCGGCTCCGACCTGACCATCATCCCGGTACTCAACAAAATCGACCTGCCTCACTCCATGCCGGAGGAGGTTTCCGACGAGATTGTTGACCTGATCGGCTGCGACCGGGACGAGATTATTCCCGCCTCGGGTAAGTCGGGCATTGGTATCGAAGCCATCCTGAACGCCATCTGTGAGCGGATTCCGGCCCCCAAAGGCGACCCGGAAGCGCCTCTGCAAGCTCTCATCTTCGACTCGGTATTCAACTCCTACCGGGGTATTGAGGTACTGTTCCGTATCAAGAACGGCACCATGCGCAAGGGCGACAAGCTTCGCTTCATGGCGACCGGCAAGGAATATGGCGCCGATGAAATTGGTATTCTGGGTCTCAACCAGGAGCCCCGTCAGGAAATCAGCGCTGGCAACGTAGGCTACCTGATTTCGGGTATCAAAGAAGCCCGCGAAGTAAAAGTAGGCGACACGATTACGCACGTAGCAAGGCCTACCACGGAACCCATTCACGGGTTCGAGGACGTGAAACCCATGGTATTCGCCGGCATCTACCCGGTTGATACTACCGAGTACGAAGAACTGCGCTCCTCTATGGAGAAGCTGCAGCTTAATGATGCCTCGTTGGTGTGGGAGCCAGAAACCTCGGCGGCCCTCGGCTTTGGCTTCCGTTGCGGCTTCCTGGGCATGCTGCACATGGAAATTGTGCAGGAGCGTCTGGAGCGCGAGTTCAACATGACGGTGATTACCACGGTGCCCTCGGTGCAGTTCCACGCCACCGGCACCAAGGATCAGCACCTGACTATCAACGCGCCGTCGGAGATGCCAGAGCCGAACTCCATCAAGATGATTGAGGAGCCCTACATCAAGGCCCAGATTATCACGGCTGCCGACTACGTAGGTCCCATCATCACGCTGTGCATGGAGAAGCGTGGCATCATCAAAGGCCAGAGCTACCTGACCAGTGAGCGGGTAGAGCTGTCGTTTGAGCTGCCACTCTCGGAAATCGTGTTCGACTTCTTCGACAAGCTCAAAACTATCTCCCGCGGCTACGCCTCCCTCGACTACGAGTTGATCGGTTTCCGCGAGTCGGACATGGTGAAGCTCGACATCATGCTGAACGGAGAGAAGGTCGATGCCCTATCGGCCATTGTGCACCGCAGCAAGTCGTACGAGTGGGGACGCCGCCTCTGCGAAAAGCTCCGGGAGCTGCTGCCCCGCCAGATGTTCGAAATTGCCATCCAGGCTAGTATCGGGCAGAAGATTATTGCCCGTGAAACTGTGAAGGCCCTGCGCAAAAACGTACTGGCCAAGTGCTACGGCGGCGACATCTCGCGGAAGCGCAAGCTGCTGGAAAAGCAGAAAGAGGGTAAGAAACGGATGCGCCAAGTAGGCTCCGTAGAAATTCCTCAAGAGGCCTTTTTGGCTGTCTTAAAAATTGACTAGAAGTGAAAAGCGCGGCTCTCAAAGGCCGCGCTTTTTTGTTTGCACTTGCTTCCTTTTTCTCACTTCATACACTTCTTGACACGGCGTGGTATGACTACTTCAATCTTATGACCAACAGCCTAACCAAGAACTGTACTAGCCCAGAGCAGCTCGAAAAAATTATTAAAGGACAGGAGCGTAAGTTCCGGTGGCGTGATGACTGGCCTACTATGGAAGCCGCGCTGCAAGCTGCCGGTACCGCCGCCATTGCCGCTCACGAAGCCCAGAAAAAACCAGACTAAGTATAACAGTAAAACCGCATGATCACTGCCCCTAACGCCACGGCCTATCAACTCATCGACGGCAAGCAGACCGCAGAAAACATCAAGGAAGAAATTGCCGCCGAGGTAGCCCAGCGCAAAGCCGCGGGCCAAAAGGTGCCGCACCTGGCCGCCATCCTGGTAGGCCACGATGGCGGTTCTGAAACCTATGTGCGCAATAAGGTACTGGCCTGCGAGCGGGTGGGGTTCGGCTCCACGTTGCTGCGCTTTGAGGACGATATTACGGAGGCCGAACTGCTGCGCCAGGTAGACAACCTAAACAATGACCCTGAAATCGACGGCTTCATTGTACAGCTGCCGCTTCCCCGCCACATTGATACCAACAAGGTGATAGAAGCCGTGCGGCCCGAGAAGGACGTAGATGGATTCCACCCCATGAATATAGGCCGCATGGTAGCTGGCCTACCGGCTTTGCTGCCGGCAACTCCCTCGGGTATTGTGGAGCTGCTACGTCGCTACGAGTTGCCCACTGATGGCAAGCACTGCGTAGTGATCGGGCGGTCTAATATTGTAGGTACGCCAGTTAGCATACTGTTGGCTAAGAACTTAGAGCCTGGTAACTGTACCGTTACTTTATGCCACTCACGCACCCAGAACCTAGCCGAAATTACTCGCACCGCCGACATTTTGGTAGCAGCTTTAGGCCGGCCGGAGTTTGTAACGGCCGATATGGTGAAGCCCGGTGCCGTAATTATTGATGTGGGTACCACCCGCGTGGAAGACGCCAGCAAGAAATCGGGCTGGGCTTTGAAGGGCGACGTAAACTTCGCGGAGGTAGCACCGTTGAGCTCCTACATTACCCCGGTTCCTGGTGGCGTAGGCCCGATGACCATTGCTATGCTGTTGCTAAATACGTTGCGGGCCGCGAAGGGTGAAGTGTATACTAAATAAACAAGCTAGGCTGCTTCATATGCTTTCTAGTTAGCTGACCAAAACTGCATAAGAAGCACTTCAATCACAGCTTCGCCTTTTAAAATCCAATTAAAGCCATGTCAGGCTTTTAGATTTCGGGGCGTTGTACTACTTTTAAAGTCGGGCCGCCAGAAAATAGGCTAGGAGCTGAGTTGTTCCCGCCTTTCTGGTGACCCGGCTTTACCGTTTTCAGAATACCCGTTTTGCTGCACGTACTTCCTATTGCGTCGGTGGCCCCGACAGGTGGGGCTCCGGCACCTGCGCTGCCCTTGATGGAGCAGTTTTACACCATTCAGGGCGAAGGCTACAACACCGGCCGGGCTGCCTATTTTGTCCGGCTCGGCGGTTGCGACGTGGGCTGCGTCTGGTGCGATGTGAAAGAGTCTTGGGATGCGGATGCTCATCCGAAAATGAGCATTCCTGACATCGTGGCTAACGCCACTGCCCATACCGGGCGCAATGTGGTTATTACCGGCGGCGAGCCGCTCATGCACGATCTAGGCCCCCTCACAGCGGCCTTGCACGCAGCTGGCTGTCAGAACTGGATTGAAACTTCCGGGGCTTACCCTCTTAGTGGAGAATGGGACTGGATTTGTGTGTCGCCCAAAAAGTTTAAGGCTCCTCTACCCGAAGTGTTGGCTGCAGCTCACGAGTTGAAAATCATCGTGTTCAACAAGTCTGACTTCGCTTGGGCCGAGCAGCACGCCGCCATGGTTAGCCCCAACTGCCGGCTGTATCTACAGCCCGAGTGGAGTAAAGCCCCGCAGATGATGCCACTTATTGTTGACTATGTGAAGGAGAACCCGAAGTGGCAGGTGTCGTTACAAACCCATAAGTTTCTCGATATCCCGTAGCCTCCTTCTGCTTCTTTATGCGCCGTCTGCTTACTGCTCCGTTGTTTGTACTACTATTGGCCGGCGGGATACTGCCCACAAGTGCCGTAGCACAGGCCCCGCTGGCAACCACAAATACCAAAGCCAAAAACCTGTGGGACAAGGCACAAAGCCAGGCGAAGGACCGAGACTTTACTAAGGCGCTCGAAACCCTCAAGCAACTCAACGAGAAGTTTCCTTCCCTGGGAGAGCCTTACCTCATGAAGGGCTCCTTGCTGAAAGCAATGGGCGAAAACAGCCTGGCGTTTGAGGCTTACCGGGATGGGGTCAGCAAAGTGCCCCTAAACTCCAGCCGTGCCAACGATTATTTTACGTTGGGCGAGTTGGCTATGAGCTTCGGGGAATATAAAACGGCCGCCGACAGCTATCAGAAGTACCTCAAGTCGGGGGCTAAGAACTTGCGGAATACGCCTCGCGTGCAGCGTCAGTTGCAAAACTGCGAGTTTGCCCAAAAGGCCATGGCGGCACCTACGGGGCCGCAGCCTGAACGCTTAGGGCAGCCACTGAACAACTTTCGTTTCCAATACTTCCCGGCCTTAACGGCTGATAGCCGCTTTCTGCTCTTTACGGGCAGGCCTGCGGCCGACAGCGGGGAAGATCTGTTCGTGAGCCGATTCACCAAGGAGGGTACCATTGGAGAGCCAACCTCCATTTCACCGGCAATCAACACACCCTATAACGAAGGGGCCGGCACTATTTCCGGAGACGGTAAAACCTTGGTGTTTGCCTCCTGCGACCGGCCTAATTCCGTTGGCAATTGCGACTTATATATTTCGCGTCGCACGGGCAACACCTGGAGCAAGCCTCAGAACCTAGGCCGTAGCGTGAACTCGCCGGAGTGGGATTCACAACCTACTCTCTCCGCCGACGGCCGCACGCTCTACTTCACTAGTACTAGACGCGGTGGTAAGGGGCAGGAAGACATCTACGTGACTACTCTTGACGCCCAAGGGAATTGGACGCCAGCCCGCAACTTAGGGGAGCCAGTTAACACGTCCGGAAAGGATATGGCTCCGTTCATTCATGCCAGCGGCACTACCCTCTATTATGTTACCGATGGCCTAGTGGGCATGGGTGGCCTAGACATTTATCGGTGTGAGTTGCAGGCGCCCAACAAGTGGAGCATTCCTACTAACCTGGGGTACCCGCTGAATACATTCGAAAACGAAGCATCCCTTTTCATTAGCTCCGACAACCGCCGGGGGTTCTGCTCCCGGTCCCGCGCTGCAGAGCCGGGCGTAAAGCAGGAGCGCGACCGACCCGTGGAGCTGTTCGGCTTCGAAGTGCCTGAAATTATCAGGGCCCGCGAAACGAGCACATACACGCAAGGTCGGGTATTTGATGCCATAACGAAGAAGCCGATTCAGGCCGACGTGCAGCTCTATGACCTAAACACCGATGAGTTGGTGCAGTACGTGGGCTCCGATGCTGAGAATGGGGAATATACCGTGGTACTAAATGAAGGCCGGCAGTACGCCATGTACGCTGCTGCCAACAAGTACCTGATGAAGAGCCTGAGCTTTGATTACAGCGACAAACGGACCTTTGACCCACTGACGCTGGATATCTACTTGGAGCCCGTACGAGCAGGACGCAGCATAGTGCTGAACAACCTATTCTTCGATACCAAAGAGTTTGAGCTGAAGCCTAAGTCCCGTACGGAGCTGAACCGCCTCATTGCGTTTATGAAGCAGTACCCGGACATACAAGTGGAAATTTCGGGTCATACCGATGACGTCGGCTCCGACGATGATAACCTCTCTCTTTCGCAGAACCGAGCAAAGTCGGTATATACCTACTTGGTAGGGCAAGGGGTGAAAGCAGATCGGCTACGGTTTAAAGGCTACGGCGAGACAAAGCCTCTCATGCCAAACGATTCAGATGTCCATCGTCAACAAAACCGGCGTATAGAGCTGCGAATCCTGTAGCCCTCCCAGTTTCGTCCTATCAACTCTAGAAAGTCTATCCGCTCGGCAGATAGACTTTTTTTCGTTTCTAGCACTTCTTGTCGTGTTAAAGATTAATAAGCTGAGAATGTGATTTGTACTATGATCTTGTGAAAGTGATAGAGTAGAATAGTTATAAAAAATCATTTTTTTATTAAATAGTGATTTGTATATTTGGATATCGACGTATCTGAATCATAGGAGGCTGATACGAGGCCTAGCCAGTGTTTTCGGCATGTTGAATTGCATTTTGTTTTTCATCCTTATTCTTTCTTCATTTTCCTTACTATGAAAAAAGCCTACTTTTTCGCTTGCCTGATGGCTGTAATGCAAGGCGTAGCACTGGCATCACCTAAGTCAGAAGGCGATGGTACTACTAGCATAAAAGCTCGGGCTACTGCTCTTACGCGCACAATTGCTGAGAAGGCCCGCCTTGACGAAGGACAATACCTCCGGGTTAAGCAGCTCAACACCCAAATGTTAACCGAAATGGAGGATCTCAAGTCCCGCTTAGCCGGCGACCCTGCTGCCCTCGACCAGCGCATGGCTGATGCGCAAGCCAAGTACGAGGCCGATCTGATGTCTTTGCTGCGTCCCAATCAGGTTGCCATGTATCAGCAGGCTCGCACGAGCATGACAGCTCTAGGCGACAAGCACTAATTCTTCCACTACCGGCCTGCCTTCACATGAGGGTAGGCAGGCCGGTAGGTTTTGGCTGGCAATGTTTCGCTAGCATGTTGTTCATCTTCCAACCCATAACCAACCCTACCCATCATGAAAAACTTCGCTACTATTCTGCTGCTTGGTGCAATGTGCCGCGCCGGAAGCGCCCAAGCCGCAGCTCCAGCTGATGGCTCACGCATGAGCGAGCGGGCCAAAACCATGACTCGCCAGATGGCCGAGAAGATGCCTCTGAGTGAGGGACAGTACATTAAGGTCCGTCAGTTGAACCTGCGCTTGCTGACGGAAACGGCTGAGCTTCGCAAGCAGTTCGGCGCTGATGCTACTGCGCTCGACGAGGCGTTGGCAAATATGCAGATGCGCTATGAGTGGGACTTGGCTACTATTCTGCGGCCACGTCAAATGGCGCTCTATGATCAAACGAAGCTGAGCATGACGGCCGTGAACCTACAATAGGGGTACTACTACCGTCAGAACGCAAAAAAGCCCGCAAATAGCGGGCTTTTTTGTTGGCAGACTAATTACTCAGACTAGCTGCGGTCCTGCAGGGAGACGTAGTCACGCTCCGTCTCGCCGGTGTAGATCTGACGCGGACGGCCAATTGGCTCCTTGTTCTCGCGCATTTCTTTCCACTGAGCAATCCAGCCGGGGAGGCGGCCCAGGGCAAACATCACCGTGAACATTTCGGTAGGAATACCCAGTGCTTTGTAGATGATGCCGGAGTAGAAGTCTACGTTGGGGTAGAGCTTGCGCTGAACGAAGTACTCGTCGGTAAGGGCCGCTTGCTCCAGTTCCTTAGCAATCTTCAACAGGGGGCTGTTTTCTAGGCCTAGGGCGGTCAGGACTTCATCGGCAGCCTTCTTGATGATGGTTGCGCGGGGGTCGAAGTTCTTGTACACGCGGTGACCGAAGCCCATCAGACGGAACGAGTCGTTCTTGTCTTTAGCCTTGGCAATGAACTTGCTGGTGTCGCCACCGTCGCGCTCAATGGCCTCCAGCATTTCAATTACTTCCTGGTTGGCTCCACCGTGCAGCGGGCCCCACAGGGCGTTGATGCCAGCCGATACCGAGCCATATAGCGAAGCATTGGCCGAGCCTACTAAGCGAACGGTAGAAGTAGAGCAGTTCTGCTCGTGGTCGGCGTGCAGAATGAGGAGCTTATTGAGGGCGCTTACCACTACCGGGTTCAGTTCATACTTCTCGGTAGGGAAGCTGAACATCATGTGCAGGAAGTTAGAGCAATAGTCCATGTCATTCCGCGGGTAGTTCAGCGGGTGACCCATCTGGTTCTTGTAGGTCCAAGCAGCAATAGTCGGCAGCTTGGCCATCAACCGAATCACATTCAGGTCAATTTCCTCCTTGCTCAGATCCGGCGATACGCTCTCAGGGTAGAAAGCCGTCAGCGCGCAGATCAGGCTGCTCAGAATAGCCATGGGGTGAGCCGCCGAAGGGAAGCCGTCAAAAATCTTCCGGACGTCTTCGTGCACCAGGGTATGCTTGGTAATCTGATTGCTGAAGCTGTCGAGCTCCGGCTGCGTGGGCAGCTTGCCGTAGATCAGCAGGTAGGCCACCTCAATAAAGGTAGATTTTTCAGCCAACTGCTCAATGGGATACCCACGGTAGCGCAAGATGCCTTCTTCACCATCCAGGAAGGTGATGGCGCTTTTGGTGGCGCCCGTGTTCTTGTAGCCTGAATCCAGGGTTACGTAGCCCGTTTGGTCACGCAGTTTGCCGATATCGAATGCTTTCTCGTGTTCGGTACCTTCAATAACGGGGAGAGAGATAGATTTCCCGTCGAGGATAAGTTCAGCAGATTCTGCCATAAGCGTGGGTTAGAGGGTGGGTTGTGGGGTCGGATTACGGAGAACCAGTAATCAAATTCCCCATGAGCAGTTGGCGTCTATACTACAAAACCCGCCCGGTTGTTGTTTGCCGTTGAGGTGAAGTCACAAAGAAAAGGACCACGTGGGAAATATGTGGTATGGATACTGTTTTTTTGGTGAAGGAATATAACTAAGCAGGGCTAACTGCCTTTACCTCGGTACGTTGTCAACGCATTTTCTCCTGTGGCTGACCCCAGATAAGTCATTAGGCCCTTACTGACGTACTCTGCCTAAGTAAGGCTGCTTTGGCCTGGTAAAGCAATTGTTTATGAAGTATAGGTCACTTGGAAAATCGGGCATTCAAATCAGCGAAGTCGGCTTTGGCTGCATGTCACTGGCTCCTGAGCTTGGACCGGCTACAGCGCTCCTGCACCGAGCTCTCGACCACGGTATCACGTACTTCGATACGGCCGACTTATACCAGCACGGAGAGAACGAAGCGGTGGTGGGTAAGGCGCTGAAAGGTCAGCGGAGCCACATTGTGTTAGCTACCAAGGTAGGCAATCAATGGCGCCCCGATGGCAGCGGCTGGGACTGGAACCCCACCAAGGCGTACATTCTGGCCGCAGTGGAACAAAGCCTGCGCCGGCTCCAGACCGACTACCTCGACCTGTATCAGTTGCACGGCGGAACCCTCGACGACCCGATTGATGAGATTATTGAGGCCTTCGAGCAGTTGGTGCAGCAAGGCAAAATCAGGGGCTACGGCATCTCCTCCATTCGGCCAAACGTTATTCGGGAATACGCGCGCCGTTCCCACATCATCAGCGTGATGATGCAATACAGCCTGCTGGATCGGCGACCCGAAGAAAGCTGTCTAGGCCTATTGCAGGAGCACCAGATCAGTGTTTTAGCCCGGGGCACTCTAGCGCAGGGCCTGTTGGTAACTAAGCCCGCCGCCCCATATCTGCAGCATTCTGCTGAAACCGTAGCTCGAGCCAGCGCCGCAGTACAACGTCTGGCCGACACTACCATTAGTCCGGTTGAAATAGCAGCCCAGTATGTGTTAGCTCAACCGGCCGTTACTGCGGCGGTGCTGGGTATCCGAATGCCCGAGCAGCTCACCGATGCCCTCCGGATTGCCAATAGTCGGGAGCTGACGGCGGCCGAGCTGGCGGAACTGCAGGCGGCCGCGCCAGCTACTGCCTATGAGCAACACCGCTAACGCATGCTCCTTGAGTGGCCTAGGAGCCCCTTGATTTACTTGCCAATACAGAACTGGGTGAAGATGCTGGTCAGCAAGTCGTCGTTGCTGATTTCACCGGTAATCTGGCCAAGGTCGGCTAGGGCGTGGCGCAGGTCGGCGGCTAGCAGCTCGGTACCGCGGCCGGTGGCTAGGCCTGTCAGGACGGCATCGAGGTGATGGGCGGCTTGCTCCAGGCTGCGGGCGTGGCGCACGTTCGTAACAATGGTACTGCTGCTAGCTCGGTCGAGCCCTTCGCCGCGAACCAGGGTGAGCAGAGTTTCGCGTAGCTCATCAAGCCCGTCACCGCGGGAAGCGGCAATCAGGACGGTGCTGGGGCGAGCCTGGAAGGCAGCAAGTTCGGCATCAGAAGCTACGTCGAGCTTGTTGCCAACCGCCAGCACGGGTACGGAAGCCGGAAGGTGTAGAGCTTCAATTTCTGCTTGAAGCTCTTGGGGAGTAGTAGTCGTAATATCAAATAGATATACAACTAGTGCAGCCTGTAGAACTCGTTTACGGGTGCGCTCTACGCCAATAGATTCTACCACGTCGGTAGTGTCGCGCAGGCCGGCCGTATCCACGAAGCGAAACCGGATACCGTCGAGGCTAACCTCGTCCTCAATCAGGTCGCGGGTGGTGCCGGCCACCTCCGACACGATGGCGCGTTCTTCGTTGAGCAGGGCGTTCAGCAACGTGCTCTTGCCCGCGTTGGGCCGGCCGGCAATAACTGTAGTTACGCCGTGCTTGATGACGTTGCCTAGTTCAAAAGAGCGAAGCAGTCGGCGAACTAACGCCTGCACTTCTTGCAGCAGCTGCACTAGGCCAGTGCGGTCGGCAAATTCCACGTCTTCTTCGCCGAAGTCTAGCTCAAGCTCCAGCAGGGCCGCAAATTGTACCAGGCGTGCGCGCAGGTCGCGCAGTTCCTGCGAGAAGCCCCCACGCATTTGCTGCATGGCCACCTGATGCGACAGCGCCGAGTCGGCGGCAATTAGGTCAGCTACGGCTTCGGCCTGGGCCAAGTCGAAGGCCCCGTGTAAGAAGGCCCGTTTCGTAAACTCGCCCGCCTCGGCTAAGCGCGCCCCACGGCGGACCAGTAAAGCCAATAGCTCCTGCACAATAAAGTCGGAGCCGTGGGTGCTGATTTCTACCACGTCCTCCTTGGTATAGGAGTGCGGCCCCCGAAACAGCGACACTACTACCTCATCAAGTATCCGGGCCCCGTCGCGAATGGTGCCGAAGTGGAGAGTGTGCCCAGCTTGGTTGCGCAGAGCCTTCCCGCCAAACACCTCATCCGTAATGCTGATAGCCTCAGGACCAGACAACCGAACCAGCGCAATGGCACCCGTGCCCGGTGGGGTAGACAGCGCAACAATGGTATCGGAAAGCGAAACAGGAAGGGGTAAGGCCACAGGAACTGAATAAGTGATGCAACTACAAAGGTACGAGGTACTGGCCTAGGCCACTAACTGCCAGTATAGCTACTAGGAAGTGCAGAGGCAACCGTAAAGCTTAGTGTCTAGGTCCCGTTGAAGGGCCCTCTGAACTTCAGTTGCTAAGACAGTCCAGCAAGGTTCATTCTAGGCCAGTCTTCCTACCACTGAAATGCAATAATTCCTGTCGTACAAACAGCTTGATTGTGCCTCGTATGGCAGGGAGTGATTCGGCTGTTAAAGCCTCAATCGGTCACGTATAAGTTCCGGCTTACCTCTGAGGATATAAGATATTTATCTCCGTTATTGATTCTAATTTCCAATGAGTTATCAAACAAGATCTTATCTAGTACTTCAAGCTTGGTGCCGAGGTTAAGGCCGACCTTGTCGAGGTACTGCAGGAAAGGAACGGAGGTGTTTTTGACGGCCACCACGGTACCCCGGTCGCCGGGTACTAGGTCGGCCACGAGGCGGTGCTGGGGGCGCAGGATAGCACCTTCAGCCGTGGGTATTGGGTCACCGTGGGGGTCGAGTTGCGGGAAGCCCAAAAACTCATCAAGGCGCTGAATCAGCAGGTCGGAGTCGATGTGCTCCATCTGCTCGGCCACGTCGTGCACCTCATCCCAACTGAAGTTGAGCTGCTGCACCAAAAACACTTCCCACAACCGGTGCTTGCGAATAGTGAGCAGTGCCAAGCGGCGGCCTTCCTCCGTCAGGGATACGCCTCGGTAGCGGGTGTAGTGCAATAGGCCTTTTTCACCCAAGCGGCGCAGCATGTCCGTGACAGAAGCCGCGCGCGTTTGCAGCACCTCCGCAACCCGGTTGGTGCTGACCTCAACTCCGGGTTGGGCTTCGGCCAGTTTGTAGATGGCTTTTAAATAGTTCTCCTCGGTGTAGCTGGGCACGGGGCAGTGAGCGGTTAAGAATGAGTAATGAGCAATGAAACCGTCGGAAAGCGTTTCCAACAGCTTCATTGCTCATCATTCAGTGGGCTTTGGTACTTCGGTTAGCTTACCACTTGATTAGGGCCGACGCCCAGGTGAAGCCGGAGCCAAAGGCCGCCAGACATACCAAGTCACCGCGCTTGATGCGGCCTTCCTGGTATGCCTCGCTAAGCGCAATGGGCACTGAGGCAGCCGTGGTGTTGCCGTAGCGCTGAATGTTGCTGAAGATCTTGTCATCGGTGAGGCCCATTTTCTGCTGCACGTACTGAGTAATGCGCAGGTTAGCCTGGTGCGGAATGAGCAAGTCGATGTCCTGGGGCTGGTAGCCGTTCTGGTCAAGTGCCTCCTTGATTACCTGCGGGAAGCGAACTACGGCGTGCTTGAACACATTTTGACCGTTCATGTATGGATACATGTCCAGCTCATTGTCTACCACGTATTGCACGCGGTTGTTGCGGTTAGAGCCGGGCTCCTTTACAATCAGTTCCTCGGCGTGCTCGCCCTGCGCGTGCAAGTGAGTACTCAGGATACCGTGGCCTTCCTCGGTGCTGGGGCGTAGCACCACGGCGCCAGCGCCATCCCCAAAAATAACCGACACGGCCCGGCCGCGGGTGCTTATGTCGAGGCCCGAAGAGTGAATCTCAGAGCCTACTACCAGCACTGTATCGTACATACCTGTTTTGATGAACTGGTCGGCCATCGAAAGCGAGTACACGAAGCCCGAGCACTGGTTGCGCACGTCGAAGGCCGGGATGGGCGCTTTGATGCCCAACTCGCGCTGCAGTAGTACGCCAGAGCCGGGGAAGAAATAGTCGGGCGACAACGTGGCGAAGACAATCATTTGCACGTCGTCGGGGGTGAGACCGGCCATTTCCAGGGCCTTGCGGGCCGCATTGGCAGCCATGTTGGCGGTAGTATCCTTGCCTTCCTCAAACCAGCGGCGCTCCTTGATGCCGGTGCGCTCCTGAATCCACTCGTCGGTGGTATCCATCAGGGTGGTGATGTCGGCGTTGGTAACTACACGGTCGGGCACGTAGTGGCCTACTCCGGCTATTTCAGAAAATCGTAGGGTGTTATTCATCAGGTGGGAGTTGCGAGGTACAGAACGAAAAAGGGAGCCGAATGTAAAGAAATTCGCTTTTCTACCTCGTAAACGGGCCGCAAAGGTCGGCAGTTACTTTATAGAATGCATCAGACGGTGCAACTTTTCCGCTTCAGTAGCCCAAAATGCTTCGGCAGGGACGCCGTTCGGGTAAAAAGGTTGCTGAAGGAGAGTTGCTAAAACCGCCTCGGGAAGCGGGGAGTGGCCTAGGGCTTGAAAATCGAGACAGACCCCAGCCTGTGATGGTTCCACGAGGCTCCGCCAATGTGGGTTGGGAGGAATGACAATGGGCAAGCCATGCGCTAGGTACTCAAACAGCTTGGTGGGGATGCAGCGGGCCGTGCTCGGGTGCGGCCGGTAGGGTAACAGGCCTAGGTGGCTACGCTCTATTTCAGCTACAATGCGGGTATGCGGCACGAGCGTATCTCCGCCAATGAGCGTTACCCCGGTGCCAGCTGTGGTTACGGCGGCCCGCAGGCGCGCCAACTCGGCTGGCTGCTGACAAAACCCGATAATGGTAAGGTGGGCCAGCGGCCAAACCTGCCGAACCTGGCGCCAGAAGGTCAGGGCCTCAAATACCCCATTTAGTTCGGAGATAGTGCCGGAGTACAATAGGCGCAGTGGCGCAGTGGCGGCCGGAAGGTGGCCTAGCGCCAGAGGCTGATGCTGTGAGGAGTAGGGCTGAAACTTATTCTCCATGATGATGGTGCGCTCGGGTACCAGAAACGGTAGCTCCTCGGCGTAGCTCCGCTCGGCCAGCAGCACAGCCGTAGCGCGCCGCGCCGCTAGGGCTTCCAACCGCCTGATGAGCCCCGCTAGCAGGCCCCGCGCCCAGCCAGGGTACACCTGCTGCGTCTGGATATTAAGTGCATAGTTTTCCCGCATATCATATATAAAAAGCCTTCCCTGGCCTAGGGCCTGCCACAGCACGGTAAGTGGGAGCAGCTCGGGGGCATGCACAAACACGACAGTGGGCTGTACGTGTCGGAGCAACTGCCAATAGCGCCATTGGGCCCGCAGGCGGGCCCAACTCAGACGAGTTCCCGCCAGCAATGCGTGCGTATGTACATTGTCAGGTAGGCTAGTAGGGGTAGGAGCGAGGCGCCCGGCCACGTGGACTTCCGTGTGGGGGCGCTCGGCCAGCGTGCGAGCAAATTTGCCCAGCATACGGGTGTCATCGAGGGGCTTGAGTACGGAAGCGAGTAAAATGGTGACGAGACGCGGCATATTGGCCGTGAAGATGGTAAGTTTGCTTGTGAGTTGTCAGGTGTTGGCCAGCGGTTGTCAGTCTGCCCGCCTGTACCGAGAGCTTACTACGCAAAACTGACTCTATTTACTGACACCCTCCTTTTTCATGTCCGACCTCCAACACACCATCGAAGCCGCCTGGAACGACCGTAGCTTACTGCAGCAGGCTGCTACTATTGAAGCTATTCAGCACATTATTGAAGAACTTGACAAGGGCCGCATACGTGTAGCCCAGCCCGGCGCAACCGAAGGGGCCGACTGGCAAGTGAATGACTGGGTGAAGAAGGCCGTTATCATGTACTTCCCCATCCGGCAGATGGAAACCATTGAGGTGGGCCCCTTCGAGTTCCGCGACAAAATGCAGCTCAAGAGCAACTACGAGCAGCAGGGTGTGCGGGTAGTGCCCCCAGCGGTGGCTCGCTACGGTGCCTACTTGGCGCCCGGCGTGATTATGATGCCGAGCTACGTAAACATTGGCGCCTGGGTAGGCGAGGGCACCATGGTGGATACCTGGGCTACCGTAGGCTCGTGCGCGCAAATTGGCGCGGGTGTGCACCTAAGTGGTGGGGTAGGCATTGGCGGCGTGCTAGAGCCCGTGCAGGCTGCTCCGGTAATTGTGGAAGACGGCGCCTTCGTAGGTTCGCGCAGCATTCTGGTGGAGGGCTGCTTCGTGGGTAAAGAGGCCGTAATCGGGGCCGGCGTAACCATCACGGGGAGCACCCGCATCATTGACGTGACGGGTACTGAGCCCAAGGAGTACCGCGGCTACGTGCCAGCCCGGTCGGTGGTAATCCCGGGTTCCTTGCCCAAGCAGTTCCCGGCGGGTGAGTTCCACGTGCCCTGCGCCCTCATCATTGGTCAGCGCAAGCCCAGCACCGACCTGAAAACGTCCCTCAACGATGCGTTGCGCGAGCACAACGTAGCCGTTTAACGCGCCTCATTTTCATTTCCATGAGCAAACACCCCCAAGTAGTGTCCGCGGCGCAGGCCCGCGATGAAGTGCGCGACTACATAGCCCAGGAACTAGGAATTGAGCCCGAATCCATCCAGATGCGGGTTGCTTTTAACCGGGAGCTGCCCTGGGTCGACGGTAAATCGCGCCCGTGCTTTCTGGTAGAGTGGGCTGAGCCCAACGGCCGCGATGGTGTGGCCATTGCTGGTCCGTATACCTACAACTTCTTTGAGCTGACCCGCCAAGAGGCCTACGAACTGGGCCCCGTGAATGCTTGGCGCCAGCACCTAATAAATCTGTATGCCGGCTGCGAGCTGGTGGTGCATGCCCGCCTCACACAGCCCCTCTCCGATGCACCCGACCCCGTGCGCCTTTCGGTAATTCAGAGTGCCTTGCAGGAGCGTACGAATTGGCGGATTGGCGTCAACATTCAGCTGCGGGAGTTCTTGCGCCTAGGCACCCAGGAGTACTATATCTTTGATGGACACTGGCTCTGGAACCCCAACTACCGCTACTCCTCCGTGAAAGGCTTTATTCCGATTGGAGAGAAGACACTGTTCGAGCTACCGAAACAGGCTTACATTCCTATCACCAACATGTCGCCATTCGAGCCTATTCCGGCAGTAGGCGAGGATGGGGCGTACCCAGGGCAGCTCACTGGCTTTATTGCCGTGAAGGACAACCAGATTCTGGAAATTAATGAGCCTCAGCCTTATATCCGGTTGCTTTACAACAAGCTGGCCATGTACTATGTGCTGGGCCGTGAACATGGACCGTTCCAGATTGAGCAAGGAGTAGCTTCCTAGGCCAGTCTATTAAGGCACTGAACCATAAAAAGGCCGCTCCAACAAAGTTGGAACGGCCTTTTGCTTTGGAGCCGGTGAACTAAACGCCAGCTGCCGACTTGAGCTTGTGGCCAAACACCTGCCGTACTTTGTCAACCTTCGGCTTCACCACGAACTGGCAGTAAGGCTGTTGCCCATTCTGGTTGTAATAGTCCTGGTGGTAGTTCTCGGCCGCGTAGAAGGTGGGCAGGGGCACAATTTCCGTTACAATGGGGTTGGGGAAAGCGTGTGCCTCATTGAGCTTTTGCTTGTAGGCCTCTGCCAACTGACGCTGCTCCTCATTGTGGTAGAAAATAGCCGAGCGGTATTGGGTACCGGTGTCGGCACCCTGGCGGTTGAGGGTGGTTGGGTCGTGGGTTTTCCAGAAAATTTCCAGCAACTCCTCAAAGGTAATTTTAGCGGGGTCGTAGGTAATCTGAATAACCTCGGCATGGCCCGTGAGGCCGCTGCATACTTCCTTATAAGTAGGGTTAGCAATTTTGCCGCCCGTGTAGCCAGAGACTACTTTCTCAACCCCGTTAAGATTCTGAAAAACTGCTTCTACACACCAAAAGCAGCCAGCCCCAAATGTTGCCTGTTCCATGTATTTATCAAGTTCAGAAGTGATGATGTTGCGCGTGGCCCTAATACGTGCCAGCAGCAGTGCCACAGCAAAAAGCCATAGCTCAACGGTCATACGCTAACAAGGTAAATTGAGGCAAAAAAGTTTACACTCTTCGGCTGCCGTAAAGCACAAGAGGCCTACCGCCTGATGCGGTAGGCCTCTTAAACAAGCCTGATAGCTCAATACGTGGTCTTACTTACGAAAGCGTTCAGCTAGCACCAAGTCTTTAGAGCCGTGGCCCCAAGAGTAGAAGCCTTCGCCTGATTTTACGCCCAAGCGGCCAGCAGTGACCATATTCACCAGCAGCGGGCAAGGAGCATATTTCTGGTTGCCCAAACCCTCGTGCAGAACGCGCAGAATAGCCAAGCACACGTCTAGGCCTATAAAGTCGGCGAGCTGCAGGGGGCCCATGGGGTGGGCCATGCCCAGCTTCATGACCGTGTCAATTTCTTCTACGCCGGCCACGCCTTCATATAGGGAGTAGATAGCCTCATTAATCATGGGCATCAGGATGCGGTTGGCCACGAAGCCGGGGTAGTCATTTACCTCGGTAGGCGTTTTGCCTAGCTGCCTAGACAACTCCATCACTCGCTCCGTTACTTCATCAGATGTTGCATAGCCCCGAATCACTTCTACCAGCTTCATTACCGGCACTGGGTTCATAAAGTGCATGCCAATTACCTGTGCGGGGCGCTTCGTAACGGCAGCAATTTTGGTAATGGAGATAGAGGAAGTGTTGGAAGCCAGAATGGCCTGGGCGGGGGCGTGCTGGTCTAATTCCCGGAAGATGTTCAGCTTCAACTCTACGTTTTCCGTGGCAGCTTCTACTACTAAGTCGGCGTTTTGTACGCCCTCAGCCATGCTGGTGTAGGTAGTCAGTCGGCCCAGGGTATCAGTTTTATCCGTTTCAGAGAGGGCGCCTTTAGCTAGCTGGCGGTCGAGGTTTTTGCCGATGGTGGCCAACGCCTTATCCAGGGCCGCTTGGTTGATATCAATCAGGGCAACTGTGAAACCGTGTTGAGCAAATACGTGAGCAATACCATTGCCCATAGTGCCAGAACCAATTACGGCTACATTCATCATACAGAAGGTGGGTGGGGGTGGATGAAAATGGCGCTAGGCCAGTAAACAAGGCCTAAAGCTACGCCAAAACTACGCAGGGTAAACCGGCCCAGTGTGGCGCTCATGTCCCGAATCAAGAAATTTTGTGGAAAACCACATGCACCAAAAACCTGCTGTAGTAAGGCATTACGTCATTTTTAGCAACATTTTCAGAAATTTTTTTCATCGAATAATATCCTTTTCGCTATACCCGCGTACAAATCCGCAAATGGCCTTCCTTTCCAGACTCAATCCCCGGATTGGTTTTTTTGCTAGGTCCTTTTTAGTACCCAATCTTCTCTCTCCAACCCAACACTACAATCATCATGGGAAATCTCCTGTATATCATCGCTGTCATTCTCATTCTCATCTGGGCCCTTGGTTTCTTCGGTGTACTAGGTACCGGCATTCAGGGTAATGGTTTGATCCACATTCTGCTGGTAATTGCTATCATCGCTATTCTGCTGCGAGTAATTCGGGGCGGGCGAGTGGCCTAGTTACTTCTCCATTCTGGTAGTGGATAATTTGCCAGATCCGAAAAAACACAAAAAAGCCTTGCTCAACTTGAGCAAGGCTTTTTTGTGTTTTAGTATGCCTTAACGACCAAATCGGTACAGGAAATTGAAGCGAATTTCAGGCTGACCGTAGGGTGACGTACGGTTACCATAATTATCAATGCCGTTGTTGAAGTTGTAAAGCAGGAGAATATCGGCGGCTACTCGCTCTCCTAGCTGCTGACGATAGCCAACGCCAGCCAGCGGGGTGTAGTAGGTTCGCTTAACCTTCACAAGTTCTACCTGCTGCGGCCCGATTTGACGTTCTGCCAACGCCTGCGCATTTGTTACCTCATATTCGGCGTGGATGAAGAACTGGTCGATTACCCGGTACTGCGCAAAGGCTTTTAGGCCGAAGCTATTTAACCCTAAGCTGGAAGGATAGCCGAATTGCCGGTAAGAGTTCGGGAAGGAGTAGTTGCTGTAGATGTAGCTGAACCCCGGTCCGAAGGCAAAACGGTCGGTTGCTTGATATCCTAGGGCAGGTGCAACACTGGCATTAAACACCCCAAATCCATATGAGCTGCTATAACCCAATCCAAAGTTGGAGTAGATAAAGTACTTCCGTACGGGTGGTGGGGGCGCTGCCACACCAGGCCGGTTCGGGAAGTCTAACCCCGACGGCCGGTTGGGGTCGTACTGCTGATTTGAGGGCAACGGGGCCGAAACGGGAGGCGGCGCTGGTACCGTCGGTTGAGGGGTATATACCGGCTGCGCCGGGCGCGGGGCAGAGCCCGGCGGTGCGGTATTCAGTTGCGGCTTCACGCCCGTACTATCGGTGCGCTGGGCCTGGGCAGCCGGAGCCAGCAATAAGCTAGCTCCGCCAAAGCCAAGTAGGAACAAAAGTCGTTTCATATCCCCGCTAAAACGTGTTTACGACACAAGTTGGTACATGCGCTGCCGCTGCGCTTTAATGTTTTCGTCGGCTAGGTATTCTTCGTAGCTCATCCGGCGGTCAATGATACCATCCGGGGTCAGCTCAATAATACGGTTGGCTACGCTCTGAATAACCTGCAGGTCGTGCGAGGCAAACAGCAGGGTGCCGTTGAAGTCGCGCAGGGAGTTATCCAGGGCCGTGATGCTTTCCAGGTCCAAGTGGTTGGTTGGATCGTCGAGGACCAGCACATTGCCGCTTTCCATCATCATCTTGGACAGCATGCAGCGCACTTTTTCACCCCCGCTTAGCACGTTCGACTTCTTCTGCGACTCCTCGCCCGAGAACAGCATCCGCCCCAGGAATCCCCGGATGAACGACTCGTCTTTCTCGGTGCTGTACTGACGCAGCCAGTCAACCAGGTTGAGGTCGGTGTTGAAGAATTCAGTGTTTTCCTTAGGGAAATAGCTGGGCGTAATGGTGGTGCCCCATTTAAAGTCGCCGGAGTCGGCTTTTACCTCATTGAACAGAATGTCGAAGAGGAGGGAGGCAGCCCGGTCGTCGCGGCCGATGATGGCCACCTTGTCTTTCTTGTCAAGGGAGAAGGACACGTTGCGGAAAATCACCTGACCATCTACCGACTTGCTCAGGTTCTCTACCGTCAGCAACTGGTTGCCGGCTTCACGCTCGGGCTTGAAGGCGATGTAGGGGTACTTGCGCGAAGAAGGCTTAATTTCTTCCAGCGTAAGTTTTTGGAGCAGTTTCTGGCGTGAGGTAGCCTGCTTGCTCTTGGAAGCATTGGCCGAGAAGCGCCGCACAAACTCTTCCAGTTCCTTGCGCTTATCCTCGGTCTTCTTGTTCACCTCCTGGCGCTGGCGCAATGCCAACTGCGACGACTCGTACCAGAACGAGTAGTTGCCGGGATACATGGTGATTTTCGAGAAGTCGAGGTCAGCCATGTAGTTACACACCGCATCTAGGAAGTGACGGTCGTGGCTTACCACGATTACCGTGTTCTGGAATGAATCCAGGAAGTTTTCCAGCCATAGCACGGTCTCAGCATCCAGACCGTTGGTTGGTTCGTCCAGCAGTAGTACGTCGGGGTTGCCGAACAATGCCTGGGCCAGCAGTACCCGTACTTTGTCGGAGGTGCCAAGGTCGCCCATCAGGGTGTGGTGCTTGTCTTCCGAAATGCCCAGGCCCGAGAGGAGCTCGGCGGCTTCGTACTCGGCATTCCAGCCTTCCAGGTCGGCAAATTCACCTTCTAGCTCCGCAGCCCGCTCACCATCGGCATCCGAGAAATCAGCCTTGGCGTAGATGGCGTCTTTCTCCTCCATCACCTGCCACAGTCGCGTGTGACCCATAATTACGGTCTGGAGTACCGGAAAAGCGTCGGCGGCAAACTGGTCCTGCTTCAGAACCGACAGGCGCGCGCCCTTGGGCATGTCCACAGAACCCGTGTTGGGCTCAATCTCACCGGAGAGAATTTTTAGGAAAGTTGACTTACCGGCGCCATTGGCTCCAATAAGACCATACACGTTACCAGGCATGAACTTGATGGTAACGTCTTCAAACAATACGCGCTTGCCATAGCGCAGGCTTACGTTGGAGGTGCTGATCATATCAAAAAGATGCGGAGAAACACAAAAGGAGGGCAATACAAGGGCCTAGGCCACTATAGTGCAGCGCGCAAAAGTACGCAAAATGCCCCGGCCATATTGGGCTACATCTATAAATGCCGATAGATGAGGCAATACACCCAGAAAAAATGCGGGCAGAATACAACCCCCTGCACGCCAATACGGTATAGATAAGAGGAGTTGGCTAGGCCACCGTCGCCGTCGGGAAAGCAACAATTTCTTATGGGATGGTAGTTCCGCTGAGGCTGGCCCGTCTGTTTATTCATCACCTTCAAAACTGTCCTCAACGTATGGCTGACGCTCGTCTTACGCCCGAAACCAATGGCATCCGTTATGGCCTGTTCACGGCTGTTGGCATGGTCATCTACTTTGTAGTAGCTTCTTTTCTTAACCTTACCGATCGGATAGAATTCAGCTTCCTGAATGGCGTGGTGCTGGCAATTGGTATTTGCATGGCCATTGCCAATTATAAGCGCTACCGCCACGACCGGATGCCCTACCTGCATGGGTTTGGCACAGGTATTATCACGGCCATGATTGCCTCTTTGGCTTTCGCTTTCTTCTTTATTCTATACGCTGGGGTCCTGAACAAGCACATCATGGACGGTATCCGGGCGAAAGATTTGTTTGGCTTTGACCTATCGGTGACTATTGCTTTCCTTGCTATTCTGCTGCAAGGTGCCATGGCAGGGGTGATTATCTCCCTGGTTGCGATGCAGTACTACAAGAGTCCCGATCACAAGCCAATCACTGGCATCGAGTAAACAACGCTGCTTTTGACGTTGCAAGCCACACCCTAGATAGGGTGTGGCTTTTTGTTTGGCCTATGTCTAATAAGATAAATATTTTTATAAAAAGATATAATATTTCATTTACAGGTCTTGCTTATATACTTTATTGCATATAATTTTGAATAAAATAAGGTAGCCTGACAAGGGAATCTTCTCTTACTTCTACTTGTTGACGCCCCTGACACACCTTTTACCTTCTGATGACTTTTGCTTCTGATATGAAATTTCTACTTTCTACCTTCTTTCTGTTAGCAACGCTGGTTACTTCTGCAAACGCGCAGATGAGAGAGCGTCACGCTGAGTTGCCCGGCTCTGATGCTCCTTCGGCTGCTCGGATTGATGACCTAACTCGCCAAATCAGCAACCAACTGCGCCTGAATGAGGCACAGTACATCCGGCTACGTGCCCTAAACAAAATCAAGCTGGCACGCCTCGACGAAATTCAGTGGCAGTATCAGGATGATGCCCCCACCCGCGACGCCAAGCTTATGGAGTTGGAGTCGCAGTTTGAGGCTGAGTGCAGCCGCATTCTGACACCTTCTCAGCTTAGCATCTACCATAATGGGCAGAAGCGTGAGGAAACCCCCGAAGTACCCGTTAACAATGAGGGAGGCATCGGGTAAATTTCTAATATCTACCACAAAAAAAGCCGCTCAAGTTTATCCTGAGCGGCTTTTTTTGTGGTAGCACGTGCGGTTTAAGCCAATATTTATCGGGCTGTCACTACTGGGAACAACGACTCGGTGAGGGCACCGGTTGCTCCAAAGCGCAAGATCAGGCGGGGACCATTTGCCCGCGGGTGTCCCGTAACGCACTGGGGGCCTTCGGTAACGTAGTACAAGTATACCTTTTCGCTTTGCTCGCTAAGCTCTTCTTCATCGGGGTGGCCTAACAAGTCATCAATAGCACTGATGCGCGCCCCGAATAGCTCGTCGCGGTGCTTTTCCAGAACGGGAAGCAGGGCCTGGCGCTTGTTCTGGCAGCCATAGGGGTCGTGGCGCCACGCGCTGCTGTCAAAGTCGGGGAAATCGGGCAAGGAGTGGCCGCAGCTGGTAAGCACTAGGCCAGTAAGCAGCACCAAGAGGGCAGAGCGTGTAATCATAGGAGGTGAAACGTAGCACATGTTCATCTCAAGTAGTGGAGAAGAGCGTGACTAGTTGGAGCGAAAGTACTATTTTTGACAACGCGCCGTTATGGCCACACCGCATTGGTACTGTTTTTTGCCCGCTAACACAGGTTTACACAATGACTTACGCGCCGACTACTACTGCCGGACTATTGGTTGCCTTCTTCACGTTATTCACTTCGGCGGGAGCGGCACCTGCCCCTCGCCCGCATACTGATGTAGCTCCTAGGCCTGTGCTGAATGAGGTGCTACGTACTACTTATACTGCCGCTTTTGAGCAGCACGTTACCCGCACGTACGTACAGGCTGGTTTAGTACACACTGGCTTGTCGTTGCCTGTGTACCGCAAAGCGCTGATTGGGTATTACAACCTGCAGCAGCGCAAAGCCTTGAAAACAGCTACACCCTTGCTAACTGTTATCGACTTCAGCCGGGCCAGCAGTCAGAAACGGCTGTGGGTAATTAATGTGGCCCAGCCACATGTAGTGTTTCATACGTTGGTAGCCCACGGCAAGAATACGGGCGAGCAGTGGGCCAAAAGCTTTTCCAATCAGGAGGGCTCTGAAAAAAGCAGCCTGGGCTTTTACCTGACCGGCAACACCTATCAGGGCAAGCACGGCCTTTCGCTAAAGCTCAACGGGGTAGATGCAGGGTATAATACCAATGCCGCCAGCCGCGCCGTAGTGGTGCATGGGGCCGACTACGTAAGCGAAGAGTTTGTGCGCCAGCACGGGCGGCTTGGGCGTAGCCAGGGTTGCCCAGCACTGCCGCTGGCCCAGAGCAGCGCCATCATTAAAGTAATCAAATCAGGCTCGGTGGTGTTTGCTAATGGTCCCGCTTCAGTGGCCTACCAATCAGAGTGGTTGCAGCTTGATCCGGCATTGCTGGCCTTTGCGCGCAGCAAAAGCCTGCCCGGCTTGCCGGGGTAGTGGCCTAGCACCTATTCAGTAACACGCAAAACGCCCGGCTACTTATAGCCGGGCGTTTTGCTGTATGTACGAAACTATACGAGCTTAAGCTCGGTCGCTGGTGGTCTTTACCAGGTTGATGCCGGCAAAGAAGAAGATGAGACCTACAATAAAGGGAACGGCTGAGTTCATTTTGCTTAGGCCAATGCCACCAATTTGGAGGAAGGCCAGGGCGGCGATGATAATACCGATTATGCCAAGAACAGTCAGGATGCTGCCGAAGGTGCGTTTCTGATTCATGATGACAAGGGAATTAAGAGGATAGAAGTGGTAGAAAAGGGAGAGTAAGCCTGATACGGGAATCAGTACATTTTGGGTGTACATCACCAGACAACCCTGCCGCAAGCTTCGCGTTACAAACCCCTGGAGGAGCTTTACTCCTCTGTTTTGCCCTTCTCTCACTCCCTATTCTCAACCAATCATGCGCGGAAGTCTTCGTTACATCATTGCCCTCTTGCTGGGGGGTATAACGCTCATATCCTACTACTGCAAACGCTCCGTAAACGAAGTCACCGGTGAAGTGCAGCACGTGGATATGACTGCCGACCAAGAAATTGCTCTAGGCCTGCAAGCGGCCCCCGAAATGGCCCAACAATACGGCGGTATTCACCCCGACCGCCAGGCCGGAGCCGCCGTTGAGCGCATAGGCCAGCAAATTGTGCGCAGCACCAAGGCTGGCCAAACGCCCTATAAGTTTCAGTTTCACTTGCTGGCCGATGAAAACACCATCAACGCCTTCGCCCTTCCGGGTGGCCAGGTGTTCATTACGGCTGGCTTGCTGAAAAATCTGAAAACGGAAGGCCAGGTGGCGGGCGTATTAGCGCACGAAATTGGCCACGTGGTAGCCCGCCACTCAGCCGAGCAAATTGCCAAATCTAAGCTCACGCAGGGCCTCACGGGTGCTGCCGCTATTGGTATGTACGACCCCGATCGGCCAGGTACTGCGGTTAGCGCGGCCGCCGCAGCTATGGTGGGCAAGCTTCTCACGCTACGTTATGGCCGCCAGGACGAGCTGGAGGCCGATAAGCTAGCTGTAGATTTCACTCCTTCGGCGGGATACGACCCCCGGGCCATGATTCAGGTGATGGAAATTTTGGAGCAGGCAAACCATGGCAGCAGCCCTCCCGAGTTCCTGAGCACTCACCCTAACCCCGGAAACCGCATTCAGGAGCTACAGCGAGATATTGCCTCCGACTATCCCCAGGGGTTGCCCGCCAACCTCAAGCCCTAGTTTACCCTCATAAAGGCCGTATAGCGTGGCCGGCCCAACGGCCGGTCACGTTTGGTTTTGGCGGGTTGAGGTGCGCTTAGTAGATGCGTGACTTCAACCCATACTCTTCTTTCTTATTCCCGATTTTATGACCGCGCCGGTTCAATTACGAAGTCTGCTCTTTGTCTTAAACCCCATATCAGGCGACATTGATAAAGCCGACTTAGAGGGCACTATTCGCAGCTACTGCCATGAGCGAGGCCGCCAGGCTGCATTTTTTCATACCACGGGCGACAATGATTTGGAACGCTTGCGGGAGCACCTGCAGCACGTGGCCTACGATGCCGTGTTTGCCGCCGGTGGCGACGGTACCGTGAGCCTAGTGGCGGAGGCACTGGTGGAGGGAGAACTGCCACTTGGAATTATTCCGCTTGGCTCGGGCAACGGCTTGTCTAAAGACCTAGGAATTCCGCAGCAAGTAGAGGAAGCCCTGCGCCTGACCTGGGATTTTGAGGTGCTGACCATGGACACCATCCGGGTGGGGGGGAAGTTCTCGGCGCACCTCGCTGATTTAGGCTTTAACGCGCTAGTGGTGGAGCGTTTCGATCAGGGTGACGTGCGCGGGCCCGGCGCTTACATTCGCATTGCCACCCAGGAGTTCATCAACTTTGAGCCGGAACACTATCACATCAAAACTGATTTGGAAGAATGGGAGGGGCCGGCCTTTATGCTCACCATCGCCAATGCCAACACCTTTGGGAGCAATGTGGTGATAAACCCGGAGGGTGAGCTAGATGATGGTCAGTTCGAGATTTGCCTGATTGACCCATTCCCGAATGCAGCGGCCCCGGGCATTCTGTATAACCTCTACACCAGCGGATTCGACAACTCAGCGTACACCCGGCGCCTGTGCTGCAGCCGCGCGACCATTACGGTACCCGGTAAAGACAATGTGCTGGTGCAAATTGATGGAGAACCGATGCGCTTACCAACCCCGGTAGAGGTAGAAATACTTCCCCAAAGTCTGCGCGTACTCACTCCTAAAGCCCAAAATCAAGAACCGGCGCCTCCCACAAAGTAAACAGTCAAGTGGCCTAGCAGCAACTCCTTCGGCTGCCTCTTAAGCAGGCTTTCAGTTGGGGCTGCTAAGCCACTTGATCGCCCAGGAGAGGGAGGGGTACTACCGCGGGTGCAGCGGCATGGGTGGGCTGCAGCCTGAGCCGAAATACCTCCGGACCTGCTTGTAGGCCACTGTTAGGGCCTGGCTCTAAGGTGCGCAGCCAAGTCTCCCCGTTAGCATAAAAATCGAGGCTGAAAAAACCCTGGTTCTCGTGCACAAACGTAGCGTGGCCTCCCTTTTGCACGAAAGCCGTTTTACTGCCTGAGCCACTAACCAAGTAGTGCCCGCCGTGTTTCTCAAAATACTGCAGGTTATGGTCGTGGCCCGAAGCGTAAATAACCCCCGGAAACTGATGAAGCACCCGCAAAAGTCGCCGCCGCATTTTGCGGTACCGGGGGTGCGACATGTCTTCGGCGGCGCCCACCAATTTGCGGTAAAGTGGCAGCAGCGAGCCAATGATGGGGAGAGGAACGTAGGCCCGCTTATTTACCGTGGTAAGGGGAAACACGTGTTGCTTCGCGGTAAACTTCCCTCCGTGTATAGCATTAGAGTACAATGGGTGGTGCCCCGCCACTACCACGCGCTGGTGCCGGTTTTGCTCTAGCAGCTGCTGCAATTGGCGGAAAGGCTCTTTGGAGTCTGACTGCGGCCGGGGCCCCGTCTGTACCCACCATTGGGTATTTAGGACCACCAATAGCAACCCATCGGCTAGTTGTAGACTAACCGGGCCCGGCAGGCCATTGGTGGGGAGATAGTAAGCCCGCGGCAAGTGTTCCCGCACATATGCTTCCTGTCGCTGCAGGTATTCCCAGCCATCGGGTCGGCCCTTGTTCCAGTCGTGGTTGCCGCTGAGTAGCACAATGTTGCCTGGGTACTGGCCTAGTGCCGCCAGCAACGCCTGAAACCGCGCTTCGGCGGCGGCCCGACCGGGGTGTTCGAGAGCGGGCAAGCCCGTAGGGTAGATGTTGTCGCCCAGAATTACAATAGTACCCGCCGGGCCAGTTTCTTGCTGCCAGTGGCTGAGCAGGTGCAGAATGGGGTCGGTGCCATCAGTTCTGACGGCTCCCGGGTCGCCGAGTACGGCTACGCGGTGCAGGGGAGGCGTTTGAGCATCAGGGGCCTGCTGCTCCCAGTCTAGCACGGCCGGGGCCACGTACGGCCTACGTCGGTACTGCCGCTCTAGCCAGTAGCGCCAGCACAGCCACACTATGGCCCCCAATATGGCACAAGCGAGCAGGCTGAGTAGTATCGTAGAATAGGGCAAGGCCATACGGTGGAGTAAAGTATGTAGTACGTAAGGCTTGCCCTTGAGTGTTCTACTGCTAAGCAGCAACGTGGTAGCGACCTACTTGCTACGTGGGTTAGCAGGGTTAAAAGTTTGGTGGAGTCAGGTTCTTGAAGTGCCCATTCAGCCGGGAGCGTTCTTTGAGTCGCTCGGTTTCCATCAGGATGGGCAGTACCTGCTCTAAGTGCTCCAGCACCATGGTCTGGCGGTCAACTTCCGACGCGGCAGTGAGCAGCTCAAACTCCTGCTCGGTGTTCATACCCAAATGGTGGGCAATATCATACACCCGGAAATCGGTAGGGAGCTCCAGAAATAGGTGGCGCAGGCCCAGAATATCGTAGAGTTGCTTGATCTGCTCTTTGATGCGGGTTTGTAACACTACGTCTCCCGTTAGGTCGTCGGTTACTTCCTCGATGTCGGCGCCGGCGTAAAGCTTGCCGGGGGCTTGCCGGTAGAACTCCTGCACTCGGAACAGGCCTAGCGCTTTCGTCCGAATATCCATTTCCCCCGACTCATACCGCTTTTCCACGCCCACCAGCTGCATTTCTGTGCCCAATGTGCTGATGCCTTCTTTGAGGTAAGGAGGGATGCCGAAGGTGATATTCTGCTCCAGACAGTCGTGCACGAGTTGGCGGTAGCGCGGCTCGAAGATGTGCAGGTTGAGCTTTTCACCTGGAAATACCACGAGGTTGAGAGGGAACAGAGCAAGTAACCTGGTGGCAGACATATTCGAGGAATAAGAGAGTGAACAACACGTCTACCCGCTTCAGCTGCGGAAAACCGCATGCCGGCTGCGCCAGACTACTTTGCTATACTTGTTTTGCGAAAGGGAGTTGCTCTGAATACATGGTCAGCCGGGGGCACTATTAAGGGGGACAACCTGAACAGTTACTTTAGAACCACTCTAGGCCACTTCGTCAGGAAAGCCTGACCAGATTCACTCGGGCAAAACCACATTATTATGATGCGGTAAGACTTTAGCCAGGAATCCCGCTGAGTTTGAAGTACGCCATCCCCAACATCTACTTGCGCGCCAAATTCCAAGACTGCGGCCTTAGGCACTAGTGAATTCCGTTACTTTTGCCGCTGCGCCTTGGCGCCTGGTACAATACGTGTCGTTTTTTGGTTGATGAATTACAAGCAACATCTGCGTCGGGCTGGTCGGATTGGCCTACAAGTAGCCGCGGTGCTGTTCCTGACTTCTATTGCCTGGGTACTTGTATACCGGTGGGTGTCGCCGCCGGCTACGTGGCTGATGCTGGACCGCCGCGCCCACGCCCCAGTAGGGAAGGGCTACTACGGCATTCGGGAGGAAGACCGGCGCATCAACTACCGCTTCCGCACGATGGAGGAGGTTTCCGGCAACGTACCTCTAGCCCTAGTAGCCGCCGAAGACCAGCGCTTCCTCATCCACCACGGCTTTGATGGGGATGCCCTGCTGAAAGCCGCTAAATCAAATATGAGCGGTGGCAAGCAGCTGCGCGGTGGTAGCACTATTTCGCAGCAGGTGGCCAAAAACGTATTTCTGTGGCAAGGCCGCAGCTACGTGCGAAAAGCTGCTGAGGCCTACTTTACGGTGCTCATCGAACTGCTCTGGAACAAGCGCCGCATCATGGAGATGTACCTGAACGTGGCCGAAATGGGTGACTGCACCTTTGGCGTTGAAGCCGCTTCTCAGCTTTACTTCCACAAATCAGCCGCCAAGCTTAACCCTCAAGAAGCAGCGCTGCTGGCCGGCGTGCTACCCAATCCGCTCCGGTTCCGGGCTAGCAACCCTGGTCCTCAGGCACGGGCTAAGCAGCAGCGTGTACTGCGCAACATGCGCCGCCTCGGCGGACAGGCCTACGTGCGGGAATTGCTAGACGAGTAGAGGGTAGGATATAGATGATTTAAGGACATTCTACACGTAGTGCGAAAAATGCGCTGAACCGACGGCAACTATTTTGTTTAAGTCCAAGTGCGAGATGCCGTCCGCGGCACCATGAAGTGTAGGCCACTATTTGCTGCGCAGGTTGGCGTGGGCCAGCCGAAGTGCATACCTCGTGCTTCTTGTGGCCTAGAAATGAGTAAAATCAGACCCGTTCCAACCTGTCAACCGGCTGGCGCTAGGCTAGCGGCTGTAGGCTGCGGACTTTTTCTGGCGACGTCGTGACAGTCTGCCTCGACAAACCGAGGAAGCGAGTAAGTCCGCGCAGGCTGGTGCAGTACCGATAAACACGCATAATCTCGGCTCTTTGTGCATCTGGTTAGGCACCTTGGCTAGCTGTTAAGTGGTTGCTCTGCCTCCAAAGCACGAAAGTAGTAGTGTTTGTTTGTTGCCACTAGGCTCTAATGCTCCCTGGTGCCGTGCGGAAGCGTCACAGTATAACCGTGATTCCTTATTCAGCTGTACGGGCTTCACTCTGCCCAAGTCATTATCAACGTAACGCCCCCAAAGTGTGCATAGGCTGCACTACTTTGGGGGCGTTACGTTAGGCTACCGTTTACTTAACAGTTGTTTACGCCTGTTTTTCCTTTTCATCAGCATAATACCCGCCGTTAGCAGCAACGCCGTCGTAGCTACATTCTGAATAAAACCTGAACGGTTATGCTTCCATTCCGCGCGCCAGCCCCGTTCAACCCAAGGGTTGGGAAGAACGCCGCGCCGCAAATCATCGAGTTTTCCTTCAACTGCGTTGACGCGGTCGGCCAGGATGAGCGACATCCAGTGTGTCGCGGTGGCCTCGCTGTACTTGTAGGCGTAGCGCCGGATGGCCCCGCTCAGGCCGCTCGGAGGTGTCGACGTGCCGAACACGCGCGTAACGCCAGGCCGCTCGATGGAGTGTAAGATCTCCATATCCAGCGGCTGCTGGGGAGCCTTTTCATAATTGAGCCGCTGGTGGTCTGCCCCGTTGCTATGCTTCATGGGATACGTGGGGTCATTCTCCGGATCGGCATCCATGCCCCACCCGGGTATCTCATCGGCGCGTTCCATGTTGCGTTGGGCAATTATGCGGTCCTGCAGCGCCTCTATGCGGTTTTCTAATGCGTTTTTCATGAGAAAAAGGGGGTTAAGCGAAAGAGGCGTTGGCCCGTGGCGGAATTAGCAAGGGTTTGATCATGTTGTCCAGTTTCTTGGAGAACATGCGGTAGGCATCAGGCACTTCTTCCAGTGGCAGCCGGTGCGTAATAATTTCCTTAGGATTGATCCGGCCGCTCATGATGTGGTCAATCATTTTAGGCAGCAGTCGTTTTACGGAGGCCTGGTTGGCCCGCACCGTAATGCCTTTGTTCATCAAGCTGCCCACCGAAACCAGATTCCAGGGCGGGCCATACACGCCAATGATGGATAAGATACCCCCTTTTTTAAGCGAATTAATGGCCCAGTGCAGGGCGGTGGCATTGCCGGCCTGCAGCAGCAATCCTTTACCTGTGATGTTTTGTAGGGCACTGCCTGTGGCATCGCAGCCCACCGCGTCGATGCATACATCAGCGCCAAACCAATCGGTGGCTTTTTTCAAGAAGAGCACCGGGTCATTCATTTCCTTGAAGTTGTACGCTTCAGCTAATGAAAATTTGCGGGCAAACTCCAGGCGGTATTCCAGGTGGTCAATCACAATTACCCGTCCGGCCCCAAAGAACCACGCGAAGCGGGCTGCCAACAGCCCGACTGGGCCGGCGCCAAACACCACCACGGTGTCGCCTTTTTGGATGCCGGCCTGCTCAGCCGCCTGGTAGCCGGTGGGCACCACATCGGTCAGCAGGACCGCATTCTCCAGGTCCATGCCTTCCGGAATTTTAGTGGGACTGACATCAGCATAGGGCACTCGGACATATTCAGCCTGTCCTCCGTCGTAGCCCCCGCCCGTGTGAGCATAGCCAAAAAAGCCACCTACGGCGGTAGCTTCCGGATTAGACTCGTGACAGTTGCCGTAGAGTTCCTGCTTGCAATGAGGGCAGCTGCCACAGGCAATGTTAAACGGCACTAGTACATGGTCGCCCACCTTCAGTTTTTGCACACCTGAACCTACTTCTTCTACGACGCCGGTAAACTCATGGCCAAACGTCATGCCTACCCGTGTATCGGGCACCAGCCCGTGGTACAGGTGCAGATCTGAGCCACAAATCAAGGATCGAGTGACTCTCACAATGGCATCATTGGGATGCTTTATTTCCGGCTCGGGCCGGTTACGGTCTGCCCTTATCTGAAAGGGCCCCCGAAAGTTCATTGCTAACATAGACGCAGTTTTGAGAGTGGAACCATCGAAGAAATTTGTGTACAAAATCAAGGTTTACGCGCATATCAAATTATTAAACCTAAGATTACTACTGATTTGCGTTGATATATATATGTATTTTTTACTACGTACTTTTCGCCTCAGACATCGTTTGCTGAGTATACTGGGAGGGAACCCTGACACCACTAGTTGCCACCATCCTTCGTAGGCTAACGCGCATCTTTGGGCGCTCAAATACCAGACGGTTTCTCTGGTAATAAATATAGAGGGCAGCTACAGTTGCTAAGCCAAGCGCTGTGCGCTGGTGTCTGTACCTGTTCTCCTGACACCCCCCTACTACGATAAATAGCTCAATGCTAAACAGTGTCCCCGTTCTCGCCCGGTTGTTGCGCAAATCACAATTGTTCAGCTTTCGAAGCTAGTCCCTGCTTGCGTAAACCTCATTTAATAAGACTATAACGGTGCGCATCAAAAATCCCTGTTTGAGCTCACAACTCTCTGTTTTCTGATAAATGATGGCGGGCCGATTATCAGGTGTCACTGGACTCTAGTACTTAGTCTGCGTGCTTGACCTATGAAGAACTAAATGCACCGAGTAAGAAAGAACCTCTACAAGCTCAGGAAAGCACTTGCATAATAGTCACTTAAGCAGTGTGTATTTCTGTATTACCAGCTTCTATACCTAATAATGAAGCCAAGAAAAAGCCTGACTACTCTGAATGAGCGGTCAGGCTTTTTCTTGGCTTCAGACGTCTTTAGATTAATTATTCTGATATGGCGTCAGGCCCATGTTTTGGAACATAAACGACCACTTATCAGCCTGTTCGCTGATAACTTGGGCCGTAGAGCGGCCGGCGCCGTGGCCCGCCTTAGTTTCTACCCGAATCAGGACGGGAGCGTCGCCTTTTTGCGACTCCTGGAGCTTGGAGGCAAACTTAAACGAGTGAGCCGGTACCACGCGGTCGTCGTGGTCGGCGGTGGTAACCATAGTGGCGGGGTACGCAGCGGGCTTCAGGGCATGGTAGGGCGAGTACTTGTAGAGGTACTCAAACATCTCCTTGCTGTCTTGAGCAGTGCCGTAGTCGTAGGCCCAGCCTGCACCGGCCGTGAACTGGTTGTAGCGCAGCATGTCCATCACACCCACCGCCGGGAAGGCTACTTTGAACAGCTCGGGGCGCTGGGCCATGGTAGCGCCTACCAGTAGGCCACCATTAGAAGCACCCGAAATAGCGAGGTAGTCTTTAGAGGTGTAATTGTTCTTCATCAGGTACTCGGCGGCCGCAATGTAGTCGTCGAACACGTTTTGCTTCTGCAGCTTGGTACCAGCCAGGTGCCACTTCTCGCCGTACTCGCCGCCACCCCGAATGTTAGGCACGGCGTAGATGCCGCCGTTTTCGAGCAGCACAATGGTGGAAGTACCGAAGCCTGGCGTTACGCTGGAGTTGAAGCCGCCGTAAGCGTACAGCAGCGTGGGATTCTTGCCGTTCATCACCAAGCCTTTCTTGTGGGTGATGATCATGGGAATGCGGGTGCCATCCTTGGAGGTATAGAACACCTGCTTCGACTCGTACTTAGCGGGGTCGAACTGCACGCCAGCTTTCTTGTAGACCGTTGATTTGCCGCTGGCAATATCGTACTTGAAGATGGTGGGCGGGTAGATGTAAGAGGTGAACGTGTAGTACGTTTCCTTTTCTTCCTTCTTAGTACCAAAGCCGCCCGCCGAGCCTACTGAGGGCAACGTAATGCTACGCTCTTTCTTGCCGTTCATGTCGTACTGTTCAATATACGACGTGGCATCCTTGAGGTAGTTGGCGAAGATTTTGCCGCCGCCCGTAGTGGCGTTCAATACGTTCTTGCTCTCCGGAATCAGGTCTTTCCAACTAGCGGGTTTGGGGTTAGCCGCATCCACGGTCACCACCCGGCCGTTGGGCGCGTTCAGGTTGGTTTCGATATAGAGCTTGCTGCCCACGTTATCAAGCACACCCACGGTGCTCTTCTCATTATCTACTACCTGCACAATGGGGCTGTTGGGCTTGCTCAGGTCCTGGATGTAGAGCTCGTTGCCGGTAGTAGTGTTAGCGCCACTGATGACCAGGAAACGCTCGTCCTCGGTAAGATGGGCACCAATGTAGCGGCGGGGTGTTTTGTCGCCGCCAAATACCAGCTTATCGGTGCGCTGCGGAGTGCCTAGCTTATGGTAGAACAGCTTATGAATCTGAGTTTTGCCCGCTAGCTGGCTGCCGGCCAGAGGCTTGTCGTAGCTGCTGTAGTAAAAGCCATCATTACCCTTCCAGGCCAGGCCCGAGAACTTCACGTCCTTCAGCGTATCGCCTACCAGGGTTTTGTCGGCGGTGCGCATCACAATCACCTTGCGCCAGTCGGAGCCGCCTTCCGAAATCTGGTAGGCAGCCAGGCTGCCGTCTTTCGTGAAGCTGATGCCCGCTAGCGAAGTAGTGCCGTCTTTGGAGAAGCTGTTAGGGTCGAGGAACACCTCCGGCGCGCCGTTACCCAACTGCCGGTACAGCACTGACTGGCTCTGTAGGCCAGTGTTCTTGCTGAAATAGGTGTACTTACCTTCCTTATATGGCGCACCGTACTTCTCGTAGTTCCAGAGAGTTTCGAGGCGCTTACGAATGGTTTCGCGGAAGGGAATCTGAGAAAGGTAGTTCTGCGTGACTTTGTTTTCTTCCTGCACCCAGGCTTTGGTGTCGGCGGCCTGGTCGTTTTCCAGCCAGCGGTAAGGGTCGGCTACCTTGGTGCCGAAGTAGGTGGTGATGGTGTCCACCTTTTTGGTCTGCGGGTAGGGCAGCGTTTTGAGGGAGTTTTGCGCGAAAGCGGGCACACTGAGCAGTACGGCCGCCGTCGTCGCCGAGACGTAAAGGCTTCTCATAGGGGGAAGGCTAGGTGAGCAAAAGAGTAGAAAGGAAGTAAACGGAAGTAGTAACGCTTGCCCTTCTCCAGTAACAACTCCGAAGCAGAGGACAAGCTGCAAAAAGGTACGGCACAATGCTGGAATAGCAAGATTTAAAGACTAATCCGTGATAAGTGTCCAACCCATTTAGAACCCTGCTATTGGGTAAACAATGCCTATCTAACCTCCCTGTCGCCCTCTGTTATTTAGGTTAACAGGTTACCTCTCTAGGCCAAGTATGGAGTTGGAGCTGTTTGAGGACGCTGTATATTGTCGCTATGAAAACCTGCGTATTCCTTGCCCTGCCCTTGTTATGTGCTGCCTGTGCCACCACTCAGCAGCGCAACAAACCCACAGCTACCCGAAAAGCCATAGCGCAGGTTCTGGCCACGCAAACGGCCGCCTGGAACCGGGGTGATGTGCCCGGCTTTATGGAGGGGTACTGGAAAAACGACTCCCTGGTGTTTATTGGCAAAAGTGGCCTCACCTACGGCTGGCAGTCCACCCTCGATAATTACCGCCGCAGCTACCCCACGGCCGCGGCCATGGGCCAGCTTGACTTCAGCAACTTGAAAATTCACCCCCTCAGCCCCGACGCAGCTCATGTGATAGGGCGCTGGCACCTGGCCCGCCCCACCGCCGGTGACTTACAAGGGCATTTCCTGCTGGTGTTCCGCCGCATCAATGGGCAGTGGGTAGTCGTGGCCGATCATTCTAGCTAGCGTTGAGAACACGGTAGTGGCCTACTGGCCTAGGCTGCGTGAGCGGTAAAGAAAAACAGCCATTCCAAGCGTAGCGTGGAATGGCTGTTTTTTGACTATTAAACGCTCTAAGTGTCGTTTACAATTTACTTCATGATGGGCTTGCCGGAGGTGTCTTCTTCGGGCCCATCCTCGGCACTTTCATCCTTGCGTTTCTCCTGCTCAACAGCCGGAATAGCTTCCTGATGAATTAGACCCCGCTGGGCGGCGTGCTCGGCCGCCTGCACTGTGTCCTGCACCAGCAGCATCTCTACTTTATCCTGGCGCAACTCCTCCGACACCCGATCTACCATGGCGGCTCGTTCCGGCAGGTTTACATCCCGGATGTACACGGCCAGAATGCGGCCAGGGTAGCGGCGCACCACCTCGCGGTAGATGTTGGCGTCTTCCTGACCCGAGTCGCCGATGAGCACAAAGGGAAGCTGCGGGTAAGTAAGCAGCAGGTTGTCGATTTCCTTGAGCTTGTGGCCATGGTGGGCTGAGGCATCGGCGGAGCTCTTGCGCTTCACCGCCATATCGCGCAGCAGCAGCGGGCCGGGCGGGATGTTGTTCAGATCCAGGAAGTCTTCCAGCAGATCGTAGAGGTTCCAGGGCGAGCTGCTTACGTAAAAGAAGGGGTTATTGCGCTTGCCATTGCGGCCCAGTTGCAGAGCCCGGTAAAACTCGGCTACGCCCTTAAACGGCAAGCGGGAGCGGGCATTACGCAGCAGCACCGTGCGCGCCATCCGAATCAAATCCGTGGCCGAGGTCTGAATAACCGTGTCATCGAGGTCGGAGATGATACCGTATTCCGCATCGGTGGGCGGAATGAGCACCATGGCCTGGGTGTTGAGCCCAGGCGGCGTAGGGAAGGGGGGCGGTGACTGTTTCAGCAACACATCAACCGGGTACCACAAGTAGTCAATGGGTTCGGGAAGCACCTCTGGCTGCAGATTCAGGGTGAAATACCCTTCTTCATCCGTCACTACGGGGTGGGTGCTGCCATCTGCCGGCTGCACCGAGAGCATGGCCCCGCTAATTTCGTTGCTATCGAAGCGCCGGTACATGTTCAGGAGGTTGTGCCAGCGCGAGTCGTTGGGGTCAGGCTCCTTAATGCCCTTGTCGGTTAGTAAGCGGCCCTTTACGTAAAGGCGCGTGGTGGTGCCGTAGCTGCGGTAGGGCACTAGTTGCAGCGGATTCAGCAGCCCCAGGCGGGCCCGCATCCGGGTCAGGGTGTCATCAGCGCGCTCAGCCCAATCACTGAACTTGTCTAAAAAAGGAGGCATAGGGTGCAAAGAAAGTAGGTCGCCGATAGAAGCCTACGTGAATAGGTAGGCTCGACGTTACGTACTACGGCAGTAGGCAAATAAAAAACGGCCTCCTGTGTGCCAGGAAGCCGTTTTAACAACAAAGTGAGTGGCCTAGAGCAAGCTCTTCAGCTCATTAAACGTCGAACTGCTGGAAGTGCGGGACCGGCATCCCAGTTGGTCGGCTTTGGTTTGAATGTCCTGAATGCGGGAGCCGGGGTTGGGGTGGGTGCTCAAAAACTCGGGCGTAGCGCTCTGGCCCTGCGCTTCAGCTTTGATAAAGAAGCCAGCCGCCCCGTCGCAAGCGTAGTAGTTGGTGCCGTTGAGATACACCACCGAGTATTCATCTGCTTCGCGCTCAAAGTCGCGGCTGAATTTGAGCTGGCCTAGGCCAGTAGCAATTTGGGCCAGCTGCCCGGGGTTTTCGCCCAACAGCACGCTCAGCAGCAAGCTTATGCCGTATTGCTGCTGCAGCTGCCGCGAGGTATGGCGGCGGTCGGCGTGGGCAATTTCGTGGCCCAGCACGCCAGCTAGCTGCTCCTCATTATCGAGAAACTTAATCAGGCCCGAGTACACGTAAATGTGGCCCCCGGGCGTGGCGAAGGCGTTCTGCGTTTGGTCATCCTTGATGATCTGCACATCCCACGGAAACTCGTTGCGGTACTGGAGCTGGCCCGAGTTGAGCACGCGCGTTACAATCTGGTTAAGGAGGGTGTAGGCGCGAGCATTGCTGCTTTTCTCCAGCAGCTGGCCTTTGGCGCGGTAAGTAGAATCGGTTTCTTGAGCAACCTTCTGGCCAAGTGCTTTATCGTCCTCCACGGAGAAAAGCACTACGCCGTCTCCATCCTTCGAGCAGGACGCCATGGTACCAAGGGAAAGAGCGAGGCCAAAAAACAGCCAGGGTTTAAGCAAATAACGACGCATGAGCAACGGAACGAGTAAGTGAAAAAGGAGCGGATAGGGGAGGCATACGACAAAAAACAGTGCCAAAATACCGGCGCTTCCCTACGAGGTGCTGGCTCAGAAGTTGCTGTTTCACGATTTCTAGGCCTATGTGCCGGAATATCAGCCCAAAAATTTTGCTGTTGACGGCTGTGCAGCTTGTTGCCTCTGGCCGAAGCAGGAACGAAGAAATGTGCTGGCTACGTATGCTGCTAGGCCACTCCGAAGAGCAAGTTTACCGGTTCAGCTTACCCCAGGTGGCTTAGCCGCTTCCGGCAAGCATCACTTCCTAGGTTTCTGCGTACAGCAAGTGCCCCTAGGCCACTTCCGGCCCTGGGCGTTTGCTCTTTCCCCCGTATGACCGTTTCTGCTGCCCGCCCCAAAACTCGTAAAAAGCGCCTCGACCCATTGGAGGAAGCGCATTTGCTGTATAAAGACCCCGCCCGTCAGGCTGAACTGGCCGGGCTCCGCTATTTAACCGATGCCAAACCGGGCCTGACGCGCCAAGCCAGCCCCGATGGCACGTTTCAGTATCTCACCGCGAAAGGAGAGCCGATTTCAGATGACAAGACGCTGGCCCGCATTCAGGGGTTTGTGATTCCGCCGGCCTGGACGGACGTCTGGATTTCGCCCTCGCCCAACTCTCACCTGCAGGTAACCGGCCGCGACGCTAAAGGGCGCAAGCAGTACCTGTACCACACGGCCTGGGACCAGGCCCGAAGCCTCACCAAGTTCAGCCGGTTGCGCGCTTTCGGCGAAAAGCTGGCCGAGCTGCGGGAGCGAATTCATAAAGACCTGGGCCGCCCACAGCTGGATAAGCAAAAGGTAATTGCCTTAGTGCTCACGCTTATGGACCAATCATTCATTCGAGTGGGCAACAAGGAGTACGCCAAGAAAAACAAAACCTACGGCCTCACCACGCTGCGCGATAAGCACGTGCAGGTAAGTGGCGCCGATGTCCGTTTTGCTTTCGTGGGCAAAAAGGGCGTCGCGCACGACCTGACCATTCATGACCGGAAACTGGCCCGCCTGGTGCAGAAGTGCAAGGAGATTCCTGGCCAGCACCTGTTTCAGTACTACCTGCCCGATGGACACCGCGCCGAACTGGAATCGGGCGACGTGAACGAGTACCTACAAGAAGTAACCGGACTAAAGTTATCGGCCAAGGACTTCCGGACCTGGGGTGGCACCGTGAAAATGGTGGAATGCCTGGAAAGCATCATTGATGAAGAACCTGATTTTCCGAAGCCTAAAACCCTGAAGCGGGCTATAAAAGACGTAGCGCAAAACCTGGGCAATACCCCCACGGTCTGCTCTAAGTACTACATTCACCCGCAAGTGGTGGAGCTCTTCAATTCCGATAAGCTCATCAACTACCTACGGCGCCACGATGCCGACCCCAGCGAAAATGACCTGCTAACCCCCACCGAACACATGGTGCTGGAAATGCTGCAAGAGCTGGACGGCGACAAGCTAAGCTCAGTGAAGTAAGCCTTAGGTGCTGAAAAGGAAGGTGGCCTACCTGAATGCGTGACCTGGGAAAGTCGCATTCGGGTAGGCCACTCTGCTTACTGGCTAGGCAGAAGAAATTAACTACCGACCGGAACCGTCGCGGTCGAAGGCGTGGGAGGCTACGCCGTGGCTGCGGTGGTCTTTGGTTTCTTTGCCGCCCTCCAGCACATTATTGCGCTTGGTGTCATAGTAGCGGGTTTTCTTCCGTAGGCCACTTACCTGGGACGTGTCATGCACGGTATCCTCCTCGGGTCCGCCATAAATATCAATGAAGGGGGAGCGGGCCACCGAGCCCGAAACGGTAAACTCATCCTTGCCTCGCAGCCCATGAAGCACTACTCGGTGCGTTTCAGCGGGTTTGAACTGCCGACGGTACAGCAGCGAATCGGCCGCTGGCTTGCCCCCGCCCAAACGGTATACCGATACCACCGTGGCAGTATCGGAAAGGCGCTCTACTACAAACCGCTCGGCTTGGTCGGAGCCAGCCACCAGCACTTCCTTGGTTCGGAGGCGATAGTACTCTTCGGCGGCTTTAAGGAGTCCGTCGCGCCGGCTGCGGAGGGTTGCTTCCATACGCGCTCCTTCCAGGGCATACACTTCACGGGGTAGCCCCTGCAGCACGGCCCGATGGATTACGTCGTCGGTCAGGCGCTGCTGCAGGTCTTGGGCCGTGCGCACGTACCTCTGCCGAGACAGTTCACTCAGCGCCCGGCTATCTATGAATTGGGCATTGCGAGTGTAGCCCTCTATGCTTTCGTACTTGGGCTCAAACGACCGGAACTTCGGCACAATTCGGCTCGCCAGCCAAGTCAGCATTCCATCATTAAACCGGAAGAATACTTGGTCCCGGTCTTGGGGCACGGGGCGCCACAGGGTTTGGCCGTTTTCCTGAGAGAAGGCCGCCCAGCTCCACTGCCCCTCGTGCCGGTCCCAGTCGCCTAGCCACAGGTCCAGCAGGCGTGCCCGCAGAAACGCTGCCTCATCAATGTGGTGTTCTTGGCTGCGGTAACGCTCCTCCAGCATTTCGTCGCTTTCTTCCAGCTCCGAAGCGCCCCGCAAGGAAGGCAGCAGATTGGTTTTTCCCTCCAGCTTTTCTTCCAGAATAACCACCTTGCCCCTAAACCGCTCTGAGGCTTCTCCTAGGCCACTCTCATCGGTCCGGACGTAGAAAGTGCGCGGGGTGGCGTGCGGCACTCCCACGGCCTGGGCCAGTGGTGGCACTACGGTAGCTCCATAAGGCATGCCCGCCGAGGTGGCATCGCGCACGGCAGTAAGTATAAAGCCCTGACGAAGAACTTTGGGAAGGGTTTTGTAGGGGTCCTTGTCGATGGTACGCAGGGCGTAGGCGCGGCCGTTGTCGGTTAGTAGAGTGGCGCTGGTTGTCTGAAAGCCCCCACCCAATTTACTGAAACGTAGGCCACCCGGCACTACCTTCTGCGGGGCAAAAACCGGCAGCGTAACCGGCTGCGCCCAGGCGCGCCGATAGTGCGCGCCCAGCAGTAAGCGGCCTAACGGCCCCCGCCGGTAATGTCGGCCGGCCGTCACCTTTGCACTATCCGCCCCCGCCGGGAGGGGAGCCGGGTAGCTCACGCGGGCATCTGGCTGGAAATACGAGTCTCGGGCACAACCTGCTGTCAGCAGAAACAGCAGCATAACGGGGGGGAAATGTTTGGTCATTCAGCGGGAGTAGAGCACGTCTGTATCCTTCAACGCAAGTTTTCCTGAAAAGTAGGCGCCGAGCTCAACAACCGTACGGACTGCATTTGCGCTATAAAGGCGGCTTTACGTCGTATTACGTTTTCTTCTTCGCAACCTGCTCCTGGTGTCCTGCTCTACTTCACAAGCGTTTTTTGGCCTGCTGGGCGCGCTCCTGTTATACTCCTGCTCATCGCCGGCGGCCCCACCAGCAGTTCAGCCCGCGGTGCCTATCCGTCTCGACTCGACAGTGCAGGTAGCAGCGGGGCCCCAGTACAAGCGTGGAGCAGTGCACAGGTTCTTCTGGGGGCGCCATTACCGCAACGTGTGGGCCGAGCCCGTCACGGCTCCAGTATTCAACATGCAAACGGCCGTGCCCGGTGGCCTCACGCCGGTGCGGGAAGGCGGGAGCTTTCAAACCCGTAATCTGCGCCTGGTAGACCGCAATGGCGTACAATACGTGCTGCGCTCCGTAGACAAGGATGCTACTAAGGCATTACCCGAGCGCCTGCAGCGGGGACCCATTGCCAACCTGATGAAGGACCAGACCAGCGTTATTCATCCGTACGGCGCTTACATTGTACCGTCACTGGCGCAGGCGGCGGGCCTGTACCATACCAACCCCCGGCTGGTATTCGTGGCCGACGACCCGGGCCTGGGTGAGTTCCGCAAGGCCTTTGCCAACCAACTCTACCTGTTTGAGGAGCGCCCTGAGGGCGACCAGAGTACCGTGAGCAGTTTTGGGCGTTCCGCTAAAGTAGAAAGCTCCCGCAAGGTGTTTACCAATCTGCTCATGAGCTCCCGCTACCAAGTCGATGCCCGGCAGTATCTGCGCAACCGGCTATTTGATATGTGGCTCGGCGACTGGAGCCGGCGGGAGGACCAGTGGCGCTGGGCCAGCTTTGCGGGCAAAGATGGGGCTACCGTTTACCGGGCTATTCCGCGCGACCGAGACCATGCCTTCTTTAAGTTTGATGACGGACTGTTTACTCACATTATAGCCTGGGTGAAGTCGAACTACCAGAGCTTCCACGAGAAAATCCGTTTGCGCGACGTTGAGGGCCTGAACCGCGCCGCCCGGCCAATGGATAAATCGTTGCTGGCCTATCTAAGCCGAGAGGATTTTCAGCAGATAGCCGACTCATTGCGCAACTCGTTGCCCGACCCCGTAATTGCTAACGCTCTGCGCGTTTGGCCCCCGGAAGTGCAGGCATTGTCTGCCGACGAATTCACCCGCAAGCTCCGCTCGCGCCGCGACGAGCTGCCCGCCGTAGCGGGGAAGTTTTATGAGCTGCTGGCCGAGGAGGTGGAACTGCCGGGCACCGATGAAGCAGAGCGCTTTGTGGTGGAGCCCGCCGGCCCGGGGCAAGTGCGGGTGCAAGTGTTTCAATTGCTGCCCACGGGGGACAAGCTATTTGCCCAGCGCACCTTTTCGGCTCAGCAAACTAAAGCAATCCGGCTGTTTGGCTTAGGCGGCAACGATGCGTTTGAAATACGGAGCACTCCCGATGCCCGCATTGCCATTAGTATTTACGATGGGGCTGGGCAAGATTTGATTGAAGCTAGCAACGTGCCCGCTACGGCTAAAACGAACATCACCGTATATGACAGCGGAGACGGCAATACACTGACCTTAGCAAAGTCCATCAAGCTCGAAAAATATCAGCCCCGCGCCGATGAGTTTGACGCCGCCGGCTGGCTGCTTCGCCACCGTTTGTATTAGCGCTAGGCCAGTATAACTCGCTTGGTTAGATAAAAGGCAGTACGGTACCCGAAATGCTTGACTGAATCAATCGTGGCAACGATACCGTAAGTTTGTCGTCTAGTACTAAGATAATGCAAACGTTTACTGCGCCCGATTATATAACGCTTACCTATCGGTCAGACCTAAAATTTCTGGTGGCCCGGTGGCAGCGGCCCGTAACCAACACCGAAACACGGGAGGGGTACCACCTGATTTTACATGCGGCCCAGCAGTGCGACTGCCCATATTGGCTCCTGGATGGCCGACGGCGCACTCCCGCCGACCCCGAAACTACCGCCTGGGGACTCAATGAGTTTTTTCCTTCGCTACGTGATAAGCTCGGTAGTACCGTGTACATGAGTCAGCTGTTGTCGCCCTTCTACCAGCAGCTCACCCATACCATTGAGGCCTTCGAGAGGGCCGACACCGACCCAACCCGAACTTATCAGATGCGGCGCTTCAACGATGAAACCAACGCCGTGCAGTGGCTGCAGGAAGCTCAGCAGCGCGAAGGCACAACAACTGCAGGTTAACCCAGGTGGCCTAGCCAAATACCTTCACCTTGTCTTTGTGCTTAGTGCGCAGGTATTGCCGGATGATTTGCTGCACATCCTTGTTGTCATGGTAACGGGTTATGGCATCTTTGAAGTCAACAAAGCGCCGCGCCGAGAAGCTTTCATCCACGTAGCCAAAACCCAGATAACGGCCATTTTCTACCACTACTAGGCTTTTTTCCGTAGCATGCCGGCCCGCCCCAATTATCACGAAGGTGCCGTGCTCGTACGTAAACGATTCAATGGCTTCTTCTACTCGTTGGTTGTACTCTTCGGGTGGCTCTAGGCCTATGCAGGCGCCTTTGCAGCGGTGCACTTGGTAGTCGAAGCAGGAGCCGTTGGTCTTGTATAAGTCGCAGAGCTTCTGACACAGGTTGAACTTGGAAACCTTGTGGAATAAGAAGCCCTTGGCTTTAAACTGGTTGCCCAACGCAATGAGCGGGTGCGACTCGGCGTGGTCATCGGCGCGGCCGTAATACAGGCGCTTATAACCGTTTTCATCGGTGCGCAGAAAGATACCCGCCGGAAACACTGAGCGGCGCTGGGCCCGATTATACAGCGGTTTCATGCGCTTAATCTCATGCGACTCATACAACAGCGCTACTAACTCCGACCCCGTCAGTTCCCAGGTAATGTCGGCAATGGAGTTTTTAAATTCTATGCTCTTGCGCGACTTGTAATCAACGGCGAAGTGCTGCTGAATTCGCTTGTAGATGTTGATGCTTTTGCCAACGTAAATCACCTCGCCCTCCTGGTTGTAGAAGTAATACACGCCCGCTTCCTGAGGCAGGGAGGCTACCTTCTCGGGCGTGATATTAGGCGGGAGCAAAGCCGTCCGGATGGCTTCCTGCACCGCCTTAATTTTGCGGGTGGAAGGCTGCTTGGTCACTACCGCTTTGGCTTGGCGGCCCGACGGAGCCGTGGCATCTACAGCGGCTAACGTATCGGCGGGGCTCAGTCCTGGGGCGGTTAGCGCTTCTTCCTGCTGAGATATTTTTAGTAGGCGACCAAACAAGATAGCTGTGGCGGCTGCGTCGCCGGAAGCACGGTGCCGGTCATGCAGCGGAATGCCAATGTTTTGGCACAGCTTGCCCAGGCTATAGCTGGGCTGCCCCGGCATTAGGGAGCGGCTGAGCCGCACAGTGCACAGCGTTTTGCGCGAGTAGTTGTAGCCGAGGTCGGCAAACTCCTTCTTCAGAAAGCTGTAATCAAACCGCACGTTGTGGGCCACAAATACGCAGCCTTCTGTCATCTCCACTACTTTGCGGGCTACCTCATGAAACTTGGGCGCATCACGCACCATCTCGTCAGAAATGCCCGTGAGTTGGGTGATAAAGAAGGGGATAGGCCTACCAGGGTTGAGCAACGTGCTGTACTCATCCACCACCTTCTCACCGTCGTGAATGTAGATGGCAATTTCCGTGATGCGGTCTTGCGTAGGCTGCCCGCCGGTGGTTTCTAAGTCAATGATGGCGTACAAAAGCGGCTCGAAATCAGGTAAGAAACGTGCTAATTAAATTGGTAACAAAGATACGCTTTCCAAAGGTTGCATTTTGTGCGTAGGCCAGTAGCTGCGTATGGTGGCGTTTGGGTATAACAAAAAAGGCCCACCCAAGGGTGAGCCTTTTTGAAAAAACTAAGTAGGCAGGCCTAGCGGGTGCCTTTGTGCTGAGTTACCCAGTTCTTAGCCGACAGAATTTCGCTGTGCTGCTTCTGGATTACGTTGCGAGCCTCGGCGGGCAGTTCATTTGATTTCAGTGCCGTTTCGTACGACGACAGCGCCGTAGCATCACCAGTTTCGCACTCGCCCAGGATGGCCGAGTCGTCCTGGCCCGTAATGGCCGACTTAATATTGATCCAGCCACGGTGTACGGCGGCAGCGGCATCGGCTACTACGCCTTCAATCGTATTGTCGTTTTCTACCGAAATGCCGTACTGCTGCGCATGCTGCGAAAGCTCGGAGGCAAACTGGGCGCGCTGCTGGCTGAACTGGCTCAGCTGCGACTTCAGGTCGGGGCTAGATACGCCTTCAGCGGCTTCTTGGTAGCCCTTAGCGGCCGTTTTATTGATTTCTACGAGGTCGTTGTAAGCGCGGGCGGCTTCGCCGGAGATAGTTGCCATGATGAAGAGAGTTTCAGGGTTGTATATGTGTTAGTAGTAGTACCACCGTAAGCGGCTACCTGAGCTTTATACCCTAATGCCCAACGGTAGGTTACTCGCGTTGAGGTACAAAATTTGGGATATTCTTATTACGGCTTGTCTAAATGCAAAAGACCACTACCCTGGGCTAGAGCCAGAATAGTGGTCTTGTTAAGGGGCAGGAGTGGCCTAGGCTGCTTTCCCCAGAGCTCGGTTCCAGAGCTTTTTAAGGCCTCCTGGTTGTTTGGTTTCTGGTTTGGTTGAGTCGTCTCCCTCGGCTGTATCGCCGAGCAGGAAGCCCCAGGGCTCAGTAGTTTTATTGGCGTCGAGCACCACTTTGATTACGGCTATCATCGGAATACTCAGAATCATGCCGGGTGTGCCCCACAGCGCGTTACCTAAAATCAGGGCTAGAATGGCCGCCAACGGGTTGATGCTAACCTGAGAGCCTGTAATCATGGGGGTAATGAAGTTGCCTTCCAAAAACTGCACGAACACAAATACCCCGATAACCAGCGCGGCCTGCACTACTGAACCAGTTTCAACCAGCGTAATAATGGCCGGGATAGTGGCTCCAATCATAATCCCGATGTAAGGGATGACGGCCAGTACGGAGGCAAAAATGGCGAAGAAGATGGCAAACTTCACCCCCAATGCCACTAGGCCTATGCCGTTGAGCACGGCCACAATTACAATCACTTTAAACAGGCCCGAGATGTAGGCCTGCACCACCGTCTGAATGTTATCGACGGTATGGAGCACGAAGGTGCGCTTGTCGGGCGAAACAAACCTGAACATAAACTGCCGCAGATGGTCGCGGTACAGCAGCAAGCAGAAAATGTAAATAAGCACCTGCGCCAAGTTGCTTAGCACAGCGGTAGTAGTGTTTAGGGTGGTGCCCAAGTAAGTCGTCCCCGATTTTTTCAGCGCCTTTACGGTTGATTCTTTCACTTCATCAATGCTCATAGGCTCGTACCCAAACTTGTCGTGGGCCCAGGTTTGCGCATCGGTGAAGAACTGCATGAGTTTGTCTTGCAGCTTCGGAATCTCGGACTGGAACTGCGTAAGCTGCGACCCAAACCCTAGGATAATACCGGCCAGAAACAGCACAAGCATGAGCAAGCACAAAATAATGCTCAGCACCCGCGGGATGCCCCGAAGCTCAAACCACCGGCAAATGGGCAGCAGCAGCAGCGTGAACAAGGCAGAAAACAGCAGCGGCAGCAGAATATCATCGAGCTTGTTGAGGGTGTAGATCAGCAGCACTGACCCAACCATAAAGAAGGCAAACTGGATTATGGGCGTCTGCTTAACTACCGGGTTGGGCGTATGGCCGGCAGGGGGCAGGTGGTGTTGACTGGCAGGAGGAAACATTTTGCTAATATTATTGGAAATGAGAGGTGGTGAAAAAGAAGAAATTGCGGCTGTTGAGGCATTGATGCGGGAACAAACTGCTATTTATCTAGGTTGGAAGCCTAGTAATTGCTAACTTGGCTAGCGAAAGTAAGACGCGGAAAAGGTCAATTTTCTGTGTTATTTTACCCCAAATTCGAATTCCAGTTTTCCTGATGGCTGAAGAACAAGTACCCGCCGCAACCCCCGATCATGGCTACACCGAGGACAGCATTCGCTCGCTGGACTGGCGTGAGCACATTCGCCTGCGCCCAGGCATGTACATTGGCAAACTCGGGGACGGCTCCAGCTACGACGATGGCATTTATGTGCTGGTGAAAGAAGTCATCGACAACTCGATTGACGAGCACGTAATGGGCCACGGGCGCACCATTGACATCAAAATCTCGGACAGCCGGGTGCAAGTGCGCGACTATGGCCGGGGTATTCCGCTGGGTAAAGTGGTGGAAGTGGTCAGTAAGATCAATACGGGTGGTAAATACGACTCGAAAGTCTTTCAGAAGTCTGTAGGCTTAAACGGCGTCGGCACCAAGGCGGTTAACGCACTCAGCAATTACTTTTTGGTGCAGAGTGTGCGCGAGGGCCTGATGAAGTCGGCGGAGTTCTCCCAGGGCGTACTGACGAGTGACCCCAAGCCCCAGAAAACCAGCCAGCGCAACGGTACGCTGATGGTGTTTCAGCCCGACGACAGCATTTTCCGCAACTACCGCTTCATTCCGGAGTACCTGGAAAACCAGATCTGGAATTACGTGTACCTGAATGCCGGGCTCACCATCAATTTCAATGGGCAGAAGTACTACTCTGAGAATGGCCTACTGGATTTGCTGGCTCGCAAGGCCGATCCGGAAACCATCAAATACCCCATCATTCACCTGAAAGGGGCTGATATTGAGCTGGCTCTTACTCACGGCAACGACTACGGCGAGGAGTACTATTCCTTCGTGAATGGCCAGTACACTACCCAGGGCGGTACTCACCTGGCGGCCTTCCGCGAGGCTGTTGTGAAAACCGTGCGCGAGTTCTACAAGAAAGAATACGACGCTGCCGACGTACGGGCCTCCATTGTGGCGGCTATTTCGGTGCGAGTACAGGAGCCCGTGTTTGAGTCCCAGACCAAAACCAAGCTGGGCTCTATTAATATGGGCCCCGACGGCCCCACCGTGCGGGGTTTCGTGCTCGACTTTGTAAAGGAGCATCTCGACAACTACCTGCACAAGAACCCCACCGTTGCTGATGCCCTGCGTAAGCGAATTGAGCAAAGCGAGCGGGAGCGGAAGGATATGGCAGGCGTAAAGAAGCTGGCCAACCAGCGCGCCAAGAAAGCCAACCTGCACAACCGTAAGCTTCGCGACTGCCGCTTCCACCTTGGGGAAGGCAAGCAGGAAGCCGAGGCGCTGACTACGCTCTTTATCACGGAAGGTGACTCTGCTTCGGGCTCCATCACTAAGAGCCGCAACGTGGAGACGGAAGCCGTGTTTTCGCTGCGCGGTAAGCCTTTAAACTGCTTCGGGCTGAAGAAGAAGATTGTATACGAAAACGAAGAGCTCAACCTGCTCCAGCATGCCCTCAACATTGAGGAAGGCATTGAAGGCTTGCGCTACAACCGCGTAGTAATTGCCACCGACGCCGACGTGGATGGCATGCACATCCGGCTGTTGCTGCTAACTTTCTTCCTGCAGTTCTTCCCTGATCTGGTCCGTAATGGCCACGTTTACATCCTCGAAACGCCCCTGTTCCGAGTGCGCAACAAGAAAACGACCATCTACTGCTACAACGAGCAGGAGAAGCAAGCTGCCATGCGCAAGCTGGGCCGCAACCCCGAAGTAACGCGCTTCAAAGGCCTCGGGGAGATTTCTCCCGACGAGTTTGGTAAGTTTATCGGCGATAACATCAAGCTGGAGCCCGTGATTCTGCAGTCCGACCGCTCCATTCAGCAAGTGCTGAACTACTACATGGGCAAAAACACGCCAGCTCGTCAGGAATTTATCATCGAAAATCTTCGCTTAGAGAAGGATTTAGTGACTTCTGATGTTCTCCCCGTGGAGGAAGTGGCCGAGGAAGATCTGGCATAACGCCATACTGGCCTACCGTCGGTGAGGAGTGGCCTAGCAAACAGGCTAAAGCTCCCTCACCGGCGACTAGTCAGCGAAAGCTGGACAGTCAATAGTTTATAACCTTCTGCTTTCATCACTTCGTGGTGTGAGAGCGGGAGAGAGGTACAAGAACAATAACCGTGGTCCTAGGCCACACCCCGTAATGTCAGAAGAGACGAACCCCCAAGACCCAAACCAAGAAGAGCAGCCAAACATGTTTGGCTCCGGCGACTCCTTTGAGTTTGGGTCCGCGCCGGATCAGTCGGCGGATGCTGAAACTCCCGCGGACGAGCCCGCGCAATCAGTGGTGAGCGAATCAGGTGAACTACTCCTCGCGGAGTCGGGCGCCGACGTGCACGCCGTGACCGAGCCAGAGCCGGTGACAGAAGAAACGGAGGAGGAGCCCAAGTTTGCGCCCGGTGAGACCATTCATGACGTGGCCACCGTGAACGGCATGTACCAGAACTGGTTTCTGGACTACGCCTCCTACGTAATTTTGGAGCGTGCCGTGCCCGCCATTGAGGACGGCCTCAAACCCGTTCAGCGCCGCATTCTGCACGCCATGAAGGAAATGGACGATGGCCGCTTCAACAAGGTAGCCAACGTCATTGGGCAGACCATGCAGTACCATCCCCACGGCGACGCCTCTATTGGGGATGCCATGGTGAACCTGGGCCAGAAGGACCTGCTCATTGAAACACAAGGAAACTGGGGCGACATCCGGACTGGTGACGGAGCGGCTGCTCCGCGTTACATTGAAGCCCGCCTGAGCAAGTTTGCTCTGGATGTGGTGTTCAACCCCGACATCACGGAGTGGCAGATGAGCTACGACGGCCGCAAGCGCGAGCCTACCACGCTGCCCGTGAAGTTTCCGCTGTTGCTGGCGCAGGGCGTAGAAGGTATTGCCGTAGGTCTGTCCACGAAGATTATGCCCCACAACTTCCGCGAGTTGTGCAAGGCCAGCATCGACGTACTCCGGGGCCGCGACATTCAGCTCTTCCCCGACTTCCCCACGGGTGGCCTCTGCGACGTATCGAACTATAATGGTGGCCTACGCGGCTCAAAGATTCGCTTGCGCGCCACCATTGAGAAGGCCGACAAGACCATGCTCATCATTCGCGACATTCCGTACGGCACCACCACTACGGCGCTGATGGAAAGCATCGTGAAGGCCTCGGAAGCGAATAAAATCAAGATCAAGAAGGTAGTCGATAATACGGCCGCTGAGGTAGAGATTCAGGTGCACCTGCCCACGGGCGTGAGCCCCGACCTCACCATGGATGCTCTTTACGCCTTCACGGATTGCGAAATCAGCATCTCGCCCAATACCTGCGTCATTATTGAGGAGAAACCTCGTTTTGTAGCGGTGGAGGACATGCTGCGCCTCAGCACCCAAAAAACGGTGCGCCTGCTGGAGCGGGAGCTGGAAATCAGGCAGGAAGAACTGCAGGAGAAGTGGCATTCAGCTTCGTTAGAGAAGATCTTTATCGAGAACCGCATCTACCGCAAAATTGAGGAGTGCGAAACTTGGGAAGACATTCTCCAGACCATTGATAGTGGCCTACGGAAGTTCGTGCGCATTGAAGGCGAAAAGCCCAAAGCCAATGACACCCGTATCGTCTTGCGCCGGGCTATTACCCAAGAAGACCTCACGCGCCTGACAGAAATTCGCATCAAGCGCATTTCGAAGTACGATGGCTTTAAGGCTGAAGAGTACATCCAGAAGCTTGAAACCGAGCTGGAAGAGGTAGCCGACCACCTGGCTAACATCACCCGCTACGCCATTCACTACTTTGAAGGGCTGCTGAAGAAATACGGCACCACTCGGGAGCGTAAAACGCAACTGCGCACTTTCGATGTAGTAACGGCTCAGAAAGTAGCCGTGGCCAACCAGAAGCTCTACGTAAACCGCCGCGACGGATTTGTGGGCTATGGCCTAAAAAAGGACGAGCAGGTAGAATACATCTGTGACTGCTCTGACCTCGACGACATCATCGCTATCAAGCGGGATGGCACTTTCATGGTATCCAAAATTGCCGAGAAGACTTTCGTTGGGAAAGACATCTTGCACGCTGGCGTGTACAATAAGAACGACGACCGACTTGTGTACAACATGATTTATCAGGATGGCGCTTCGGGCATCAGCTTCGCCAAGCGCTTCCTGGTGACCGGCATCACCCGCGACAAAACCTACGACCTCACCAAAGGCACCAAGGGTACGAAAACGCTTTACCTCACGGCTAATCCCAACTCTGAGTCGGAGATTGTAAGCGTGCAACTTTCTGACAAAGCTCAGGCCCGAGTAAAGCAGTTCGATTTTGACTTTGCGGAATTGGCCATCAAAGGCAAGGGCTCAATGGGCAACATCGTAACTAAGCAGCCTATCAAGAAAATCACCCAGAAAAGCCTCGGCGACTCTACGCTGGGCGGCCGGGAGGTATTCTTTGACAGCGTGGTAGGTCGCCTCAACACCGCTGGTCACGGCCGTTACCTGGGTACCTTCGATACGGACAACACCATTTTGGTGGTGAATAAGAATGGTACCTATGAGCTAAAGTCGCCGGATCCCGCTCACCATTTCGATGTGCCCAACATTGTACTACTGCGTAAGCTTGAGCCGGATACGGTTATCAGCAGCGTGTACATTGAAGGTGATTCTAAAACGCACTATGTGAAGCGTTTCAAGATCGAAACCAGTACGTTAGATAAGCCCTTTACCTTTATTTCGGAAACCAAAGGCTCGAAGCTGATATGTGCTACGTGTCACAACGAGCCTCAAGTAGAAGTAAAGCTCCAGCGCGATAAGAAGGCCGACAAGGAAACCGAGAAATTCCTGTTACACGAGTTCATCGATGTGAAAGGATGGAAGGCTATGGGCAACAAGCTCAATTTCTTCAAGATTCACGCCGTGACCTTGCTAACCGATGAAGGCCCCGAGCCCCAGCGCCGGGAGGTGGCTAAGAAGCGCGGACCGGCTACCATTCCGCGCGCAGCTGCTGCTAACGAAGCTGCTACCATGCCCGAGCACACGGGGCCCGTGGACATATCGGCAGCGGATGTAGCCCAAGCCCAGGCCGTTTTAAAAACGCCTAAGTCGCAGCTCAAACTGTTTTAAATGGATACAAAAGCCCCGCCACCCGGCGGGGTTTTTTGTTGCTAGCAACTCATACTGGCCTAGCAAGTAGGCAAGACCATAGAATTAAGAGTAGTGGAGCTTTCAGTAAAAACGCCCAGCTTTGCAAAGCCAATGGGGGTTATGCGTCGTGTTCTACGTTTTACGTTCGGAGTTCTAGGCCTGTGGGGCGCCCTGGGCGCATTGCCCGCTGCTCAAGGTCAGGGCACAACGACAGCCAGCCAAGTTGCTGCGGATAGTCTGCCGGCTGGGTTGCAATTGCTCATGGAGCAAGCCAAAACGCAGCAGGAGCAGTACCACGACTCAGAAGCACTGGCGAAATACGAGCAGGTATTGGCTAAGGCCCCCGCCGCTTATAATGCACTTTGGCAGGCCGCTATTCTGAGCGTCCGGATTGGCGCACGCTATACGGACGAGACCCGGAAGTCGGCCTACTTCTCCGCCGCTAGGTTATATGCCAACCGGGCCCTGGTGGTGCGAGCAGACGGAGCCGAGGGGCATTACGCCGAGGCCTTGGCCCTCGCTAACCAAGCTACTTTGTTAGGAGCGCGCGGAAGACTACTGGCCTACCGAGAAATGAAAAGCCACGTGTTCAAGGCCGTAGCCCGCCGCCCCGATTGGGCAGAGGCTTGGCAGATGCTGGGACGCTGGCATTATCGGGTTGACCACTACAACTTGCTGGAGCGCGTTTTCAGCCGTTTACTGCTAGGAGGCATGCCCAGCGGCGCCGGTACCCGCAAGGCTATTGATGCCTTAGTCCGGGCCCATGAGCTTAGCCCTAAACGCATTGAGTTTTGTTACGACCTAGCCCGGGTGCACTTAAACCAGGGGCAGCGGAGCAGGGCCATTGCGGTGCTGCAAGAGGCTATGGAACTTACCCCCGTTACGGCTGAGGAGTTGGAAATAAGTCGCCGCTGCCGCCGTCTGCTTGAGCAGCTCAACCGCCAACTGCACCGCCAACTGCAGCGCCATATCCGGCATAAAGCCTGAGCTTCTGCCGCTAGGCCACAAGTAATACCCTATGGAGCAGCCTGGGAGTGGCTAGGCCAGTAAGGCTATGTATCTTTGCCCCCTGATGGCTTCTGCAACTACCCTGTTTCGCTCCCTGTTCCGAACCTGCCTGTGGGTCGTTCCTTTGGCGGGGACATTGGTGGGGTGCGGGGATAGCGCCCCGGATGAGCGACCGGAGGTTATGGTGAATTTGGCCACCGTGCAGAGCGGGCCTAAAATTCAGGCGGCGGAGTTGGAAGGAGCCATTGCGCGCCAGCCCCGTAACGCGTCGTTGTACGCCCGCCGCGCAGGGTTTCGCCTAGAAGCCGGATTGGTCCCGGCAGCCCTTGAGGACATCAACCGTGCGCTGGCGTTAGATGATAGCCCAGCCGAGTTCTACTTCATAAAAGCTCGTGCTCTTCGGGCTCAGGGAAAGTTAAAGCTGGCCCTGACAGCCGCGGAAGAGGCTTCCCGCCGTGGCTATTCCTCCGCCGACTTGAACTTGCTAGTAGGAGAGACCTATTTGGCCGAGCGCCAATTCCAGGACGCCCTCGACCAGTTAGACCGGGCCTTGCAGCAGGAACCCGACCATGCAGCGGCGCTCTTCTATAAAGGTATTGCGTACGTAGGCCTCCAAGACACCGTGCAGGCGTTGGACTATCTGCGCGCTAGCCTCAGTCGCGACCCGCGCCAGCCGGAAACACTGCACCAGCTAGCATTTCTTTCAAATGCTTTTCGGCAGCCCGCCATTGCCGCCAAATACGCGGCTCGGGGGCTCAAATTAGCGCCTACCTACGGTCCGCTCTGGTACGATTACGGAAGGCAATTTGAACTTCAAAACCAGCCAGACAGTGCCTTGCGCATATACACCCGCACCGTTCAGCTGGATACTACCTTCTACCGCGCTGATTACCGCATTGCTCTGGTCGCCTTCAAAAACCGCAAGTATGCCAATGCTATTCCGCATTTGCAGCGCGCCCTGCGTCGGGCTCCTAGGTTAGCAGGAGCTCGGCAGATGCTGGCGGAAAGCTATGAAAGCTTGGCCCGTTACGTCGAAGCAGCCGACCAATATCGCCTATTAGTTGCCGAGAATCCTGGTAACCGGCACTGGACGTATAAAGCTTGGAAGGTAGGTAACCGGGCCAAAGGCATTGTGGTGGACGAGAGGCCGCGACAAACCGTAGAGGCCGTTGAGCCCATTACTGTACAGCCCTCTGGCACCGGTCTGTAGGCCATATTTATATAGCGCGGGAACGGTATTGTAAGCCCTACAGTTGGTAAGTATTCAGGCTTTCCGTGTCGGATAAGCGCGCTCAAACGTGTGCTTGTCTCGCCTAGCAGTCAGAAAAGCCAAAACTAATCCTCTAACTTGCGGGCTAACGCTGTTTGTATAGCTAAACCCCACTTTTATCACATGATTGACATAACGCTCCCCGACGGCTCCGTGCGCCAGTTTGTAGATGGCATTACGGGTTACGACGTTGCCGCCAGCATCAGCGAGGGTCTTGCCCGCAATGCACTTGGCGTCCGCGTGAATGGCGAAGTGCGCGACTTGCACCGCCCAATTGACCAGAATGCCGCCGTGGAAATTCTGACCTGGAATGACCAAGATGGAAAGTCAACGTTTTGGCATTCCTCTGCTCACCTGATGGCTGAAGCGCTGGAAGACCTGTACCCCGGCGTTAAGCTGGGCATTGGCCCCAGCATTGAAAACGGCTTCTACTATGATATTGATCTGGGAGAAGGTCGCTCGATTTCGACGGAGGAGTTTCCGAAGATTGAGGCGAAAATGCTGGAACTGGCCAAGAAGAAAAGCCAGTACCGCCGGCAGGACGTTTCGAAAGCTGATGCAATTGCGTATTTCACGGAGAAGGGCGACGAGTATAAGCTCGACTTGCTTGACCGCCTCGAAGATGGTACCATCACCTTCTACACGCAGGGTGAATTCACCGACTTGTGCCGTGGTCCGCACATTCCAGATACTTCGCCTATCAAAGCCGTCAAGCTGTTGAACGTGGCCGGGGCCTACTGGCGCGGTGATGAGAAGAACAAGCAACTCACCCGTATCTATGGTATTACCTTCCCTAAAGCTAAGGAGCTCACAGAATACCTAGAGAAGCTAGAGGAAGCAAAGCGCCGTGACCACCGCAAATTGGGTAAGGAGTTGGAGCTGTTTGCCTTCTCTGAGAAGGTAGGAGCAGGGCTGCCCCTTTGGCTCCCGAAAGGCACTGCCTTGCGTGAACGCCTCGAGCAGTTCTTACGCCGCGCACAGATGAAGGCGGGTTACCAGCCAGTAGTAACGCCTAACATTGGCTCGAAGGAGTTGTACGTGACGTCGGGCCACTACGAGAAGTACGGTGCCGACTCGTTCCAGCCCATCAAGACGCCAAACCCAGGGGAGGAGTTTATGCTTAAGCCCATGAACTGCCCTCACCACTGCGAGATTTATAAAACTAAGCCGCGCTCTTACCGCGACTTGCCGTTGCGCTTGGCCGAGTTCGGCACGGTATACCGTTACGAACAGTCGGGTGAGTTGCATGGCCTGACGCGCGTACGAGGCTTTACCCAGGATGACGCGCACATCTTCTGCCGCCCCGACCAAGTGAAGGAGGAGTTCTTGAAGGTTATTGACATCGTACTTTACGTGCTCAAAGCCCTCGATTTCCCTGATTTCACCGCTCAAATTTCACTGCGCGACCCTGAAAACAAGACCAAGTACATTGGATCTGATGAGAACTGGGCCCGTGCTGAAGCAGCTATTCAGGAAGCAGCAGCCGAGAAAGGGCTAAACACGGTTACCGAGTTGGGCGAAGCGGCCTTCTATGGTCCCAAGCTCGACTTTATGGTGCGGGATGCCCTCGGCCGTAAGTGGCAGCTAGGTACCATTCAAGTCGACTATAACTTACCTGAGCGTTTCGAGTTGGAATATGTTGCTTCCGATAACTCACGTCAGCGCCCCGTAATGATTCACCGGGCACCGTTTGGTTCGCTAGAGCGGTTTGTAGCAGTACTTATTGAGCACTGCGGCGGCAACTTCCCGCTGTGGCTCTCCCCTGAGCAGTTTGCCGTACTGCCCATTTCCGAAAAATATCAGGATTACGCGCAGCAGGTGTACGACCGTTTGGTGCAGGCAGAGCTGCGTGGCACCGTGGATCATCGCGATGAGAAAATCGGCCGGAAGATTCGGGATGCAGAGGTATCAAAGGTACCGTACATGCTGATTGTAGGAGAAAAGGAACAGGAAAATGGCATCGTGTCGGTGCGCAAGCACGGCGAGGGCGACGTAGGTTCGATGCCCATTGAGTCATTTATCCAAAGCTTCCAGAAGCAAGTAAACGATATGATGGACGGTAAAACCGCCTAACATATTCGCATTATCTGGCTTATAACGACGACCTTGTTGCGCTAAACGCCGTTAAACGGTTCTCATCTTAGCGGGGCAAGGTCGTCAAAGGCTGATAAGGTCGAATTTCCTGCAGCTTATGAGCCTATTTTAATATAGGCTTTTTGCGTGTTGGAAAAAATGCCGGATATTTGCCCCCTGAATGAACGGATTGTGTCTGGCCCTTGTCAGGAACAATCCTAGTAAACTGAATTTTTAGCTCACCTTTAAGGAGAACAGCCATAGCAACCCCTAACCGCCGCTACATCCCTCGCGCTCAAGTCGAGGAGCCGTTTAAAATCAATCAGAAGATTACGGCCCGTGAGGTGCGCCTGGTCGGTGAAAACATCGAGCAGGGCATCTATTCCATTGAGCAGGCCCGCCGGATGGCTCAAGAGCAAAACCTCGACCTGGTTGAGATTTCGCCCACTGCCGTACCGCCCGTTTGTCGCGTTATCGACTACTCGAAATTTAAATACGAGCAGAAAAAGAAGACGCGCGAACTTAAAGCCAAGCAAACGAAGGTTATCATCAAAGAAATCCGTTTCGGCCCTAATACCGACGACCACGATTTCGCCTTCAAGCTGAAGCACGCGCAGGAATTCCTGCGTGAGGGAGCCAAAATCAAAGCTTACGTGCATTTCGTAGGCCGCAGCATTGTCTTCAAAGAGCGGGGCGAAATTCTGCTGCTCAAATTTGCTCAGGCCCTCGAGGATCTGGCTAAAGTTGAGCAGTTGCCTAAGCTGGAAGGCAAGCGGATGTTCCTGTATTTGGCCCCGAAAGCGGCGGCTCCTGTAAAGCCTTCTAAGCCCGCTGCTCCGAAGGAAGGTGGCAAGGATGCTCCTAAGGAAGCCAAGCCCGCTGCTCAGCCCGCCAACAAGGATACCGAATAGCTTACCCGCGGCCTAGCCGCATTTTACGCTGGCGCACCGGCCCTAGGCAGCCGACCGCCGCAGTTGTTTTACTTCTTACCACCACTACAATGCCGAAAGTAAAAACCAAGTCCGGCGCCAAGAAGCGTTTCTCGCTAACCGGCACGGGCAAAGTGAAGCGCAAGCACGCCTTCAAAAGCCACATCTTGACCAAGAAAACCACCAAGCAGAAGCGTAACCTCACGCATGCTACTCTGGTTAGCTCGGCCGATATGAACCGCGTAAAGGACATGCTTAACATCTAATTGGCTTTTGGTAGTAGGAGTGAGGCCGCCGCAACTAGCGGATAACCTTCTTACTGCTCTTATCCAGTTAACAAATTTTCACCAGGCGTCCGGCTGAAACAAAAGCCGCGGCACTAACTCCGCCGCCGGCCGCCAAAAAAAACAGGTTATGCCAAGAAGTGTAAACCACGTGGCTTCGCGCCACCGTCGGAAAAAAGTAATGCGTCTGGCGAAAGGCTATTTCGGCCGTCGCAAGAACGTATGGACCGTTGCTAAGAACGCCGTTGAGAAAGGCCTTCTCTACGCGTACCGCGACCGTAAAGCCAAGAAGCGTGAGTTCCGCGCCCTCTGGATTCAGCGTATTAACGCTGGCGCTCGTGAGCACGGCCTGTCGTACTCGCAGTTTATGGGCGGTTTGAAGAAGGCTGGTATCGACCTGAACCGTAAAGTTCTGGCCGACCTCGCTCTCAACCACCCCGAGGCCTTCAAAGGCATCATCGAGAAAATCAAGTAATCCTACCCGCTAGGCCACTTGTTGAAAGAGCCTGACCTTAATGGTCAGGCTCTTTTTCTTTTACTACTGGCAATGTATTCCGACTTTATCAAAGTACGCTTCTACACAAAGAATTGTAGAAGTACATAACTGGCTGCAGGAGCAGTTAATCAAGTGCAATGTGAACAATTCGTGCACGTGTGAACTCAACAACACACTGAAATAGTGGCCTAGAGCAGGCAACTAATGTTAGGTGTTACGTAAATGTTAAGCAATTGCGATTGTGTCTCCCGTACACGAGTCATCGTGCGGCCCTCTCATCCTCTTATATGAAGTCATTTCTTACAGGCTGCTCCATGGGGAGCTTGCTGTGGGTTGCCTCCTTGTTACCTGCCGTAGCCCAGGTTCCAACTTCGCCGGTCACACCAACCGATACCACGCATAAATTCGAGAATCCTGCGGGAGTTCCAGCTAGCGTTAAAATGCCTTGGTATAAGGGCAAACTGGTGAAAGCTAGTATTGTACCGGCAGTGCTCATCGGGTATGGGGTGTACACCTTCGACGGGGGAGGTTTTTATACAAACCAGCAAGCCAACCGCGACATTCATAAGCTGTTCCCAACGTACCGCACCCGGTTAGACGACTTTCTCATCTTTGCGCCTTACCTCGAGTTGGGTGCCGTAGCGCTGGCTGGCGTAGAGTCGAGGGATGATCGGATTAACACTGGCCTAGTAATTTTGAAAAGTGAGTTGATCATGCTCACATCCGTATTCGCCATTAAAAACCTGACGCGAGAAACTCGACCTGATGGTTCAGACAACTTATCGTTCCCATCGGGGCACACAGCACAGGCATTTTTGGCGGCAAGTATTGTGCACACCGAGTTTCGACATAAAAGTCAGTGGTATGGTATCGGGGCCTACACTATTGCAACCAGCGTGGCGGCCCTGCGAATGATCAACACCAAACATTGGCAGAGTGATGTAGTAGCTGGCGCAGGCATTGGTATTCTATCGGCACACATCGGATACCTCACCCACCGCAACCGGTGGGGCCGCAAACCAATCATTCCGAAGGGTATGAGCTTTTCACCGACGTGGCAGGGGGGCTATGGCTTCCGGTCCGCCGCCGGATTCAGCGGTGCCCCTGGGCTTCAGATTACATGGCGACCCAACTAACAACGACTTCTGATCAGCCACTGTATTAGGCTATAACTACTTGCCCGCCTTGCTATGTGGTGGATATATGCATTGCTCTCGGCCTTGTTTGCCGCACTCACCGCCATTTTGGCAAAGATTGGCATTAGAGGAGTTGACTCCAACTTAGCAACTGCGGTTCGCACCGTGTTCATTGTAATCCTAGCCTGGGGCATTGTGTACTTCAAAGGTGGCCTAGCCGAAGTGCATACACTTTCACGGATGAATTTGCTTTTTCTAGGCCTATCAGGAGTAGCTACCGGGTTGTCGTGGATCTTCTACTTCAAAGCCCTACAACTCGGGAAGGTGTCACAAGTAGCACCCGTTGATAAGCTCAGCGTGGCACTGGCCATCTTGCTCTCCGTACTTTTTCTGGGCGAGAAACTGACGTGGCAGGCCGGAGTAGGAGCAGGGCTTATTATTATAGGAACCCTAATACTTGTACTCTAATCCAGTACACTGTTTGTATTGATTGCGCATAGTATAAGATGCCTGTATACCAGCCAATAAAGCTGTTGGTATGAGCAGATGCGCTTGTTGCACTAGTTGCTGCCAGTTTCTTTTCGGCCTTGTGCACGGTATAACCATGCTTGAGCCTCCTCCATGTTGTTGAACAGGTGCATATGCAGATCTGGCCCGATACCATCGTACATGTACTCTGCTGAGATGGTAGCAAGCCCCTCGGGGCTAAATACGTGCGCAATATGAGTCAACCCCTGCTCAATTGCTCTTGGGGCCCAGCTAGCTACCACCCAATCAACGGCAAAGTCCCAGGAGCCGATTACATGACGATTGTCGTTGAGTAAGTAGGCGCACTTGTGCTCTTGAAGAGCTGCTAAACAAGCATCAGCTCCAGCAGTTACCTGTTGGTAGGTCTGCGTTCCTAGCCAATTACAGTAAACCCAGTGGGTAGCGGTGCTGTATTCCAGAATAAGATATACATCGCCAAAACTGTTGCGTAATTCCCTAGTCATACAAATACAAAGAACATAGGGTCTATTAAGCAGGTATCTCGATGAGGCGCTCTAATGACTGCGCGTGCACTATCGGCTTTTAGTAATTGGCTAGATACATGCTTGCTTTCCACAATTAGCCCTTATTTGCTTGCCTAACAAGGGTACAACTCCACCTCAACAATCGTGATTTAAATATAGTAATAGTTTAATAAATATAGTGTACTCTATATTTCAGTCGCGAAGATGGGATATACCAGCGCATGTTAGAGCTAAGACTCTGGCACTGGATTATAGCCTCTACACCACTTCTATTAATATGCCCTTTACATTTTCTCATCCAGCGGTGGTCATTCCATTGTTGGCATTGCCCAAAAAATGGCGCTCTGCCACTGGCTTAATAATCGGTAGTATGACCCCCGACTTTGAGAAATTTATCCGGATGAGTGAGTTTGACCCATGTAGTCATACGTGGCGTAGCATCTTTTACTTTAATCTACCCCTAGGCCTGGTGTTGTCTTTTGCATTTCACATAATTGTCAGAAATGCATTGATTATACACCTGCCCCAATTCTTGCGCGAACGGTTTTCCAGATTCCTGCACTTTGATTGGAAACTGTATTTCCAGCAGCACTACGGAGTAGTTTTACTCTCGCTATTAATTGGAACCGTTTCACACTTAGTGTGGGACAGCTTTACCCACCCTGAAGGGAGAGGGGTCAGGTATTTTCCTTTTTTGCTGCAGCAAGCCTTTGGAGGCGCCTTCAAGATGAAGTTTTACTCCTTTCTCCAAAAGGTTGGGTCCGTGTTAGGGGCGCTAGCTTTGGTTGTGTATAGTCTGCAATTGCGGCGGCAGAAGCTAAGTATACCCAAACGCGATACCGCAGCTTTCTGGTTGATATTCGGTGCCGTGACGCTGGGCATCATACTGCTTCGGTTGTTACTCCAGCAAAGTATCCGCCTCGAAAACCTTTACCACCTTACAATCATTCTGATGTCTGGCGGCCTAACTAGCCTCATTCTATCTCCACTGCTTCTGCATGCATGGAGAGTAGCAAAAGAGTAAGCTGAGCTGCTTGATTGTACTCACCTGCATTTGAACACGCCGTTTAGCGAAATAAAAATAAAAAGGCCTCCCTGCGAAAGGAAGGCCTTTTCTTGTAGCGGGGACGAGAGTTGAACTCGTGACCTCAGGGTTATGAATCCTTAAGTTGCTGGTTTTATGTGGTTTAATATGTGGTCAGGCTTGCTTAAAACGCGGTTTTTCACGACCTTATAGGTGTGTTCAAACCACATCAGGGCAGGTCAAACCGCGCTTTGTTGTACCACTGTTGTACCAATGTCAGTTAAGGTCGTTCTCCGCAAAAAGCCGAAAGCCGACGGCTCGATGCCGCTCTGCATCAGAATTACGCGCGATCGCAAATCGTCATACGTTTACCTGGGCCATCATGTGCTGGAAAAAGACTGGGACGCCAAGGGCCAGCGCGTCCTTAAGTCACATCCCAATTCCACGCGCCTAAACAACCTGCTGATCAAAAAGCTGTCGGAGGCGACCGACAAGTCCATCGAGTTGGAAACGGTCAAGGAGGATGTGAGCAGCCGGGCGGTCAAGCAGAAGATCAAGCCGAAGGGCGGCGCCACGTTCGCGCCGCAGGCTGCCATATACCTGGAGAACCTGCGCACCACGGGGCGCTATAACCAGTATGTGGCCGATAAACCGCGCGTGGAGCGCTTCAAAGCGTTCGTGGATGGTGATACCGCCTTCAGCGACATTACGCCCGCCCTGCTGGCTAAATTCCGCGTTTACCTGAAGGCCACGTTCGAGGTAAAGGAGCGCACCATCATCAACCACCTGGTGGTGATCCGCTCAGTGTACAGCCAGGCCATGAAAGCGGAGCTGGTGGACCGCAAGCATTACCCGTTCGGCAAGGACAAGACCAAGATCAAATACCCGGAGAGCGTCAAGATAGGCCTGTCACAGGACGAGGTGACCGCGCTTGAGCAGGTGGAACTGGTGGAGCCGTTCTATCACCACGCCCGTAACCTGTGGCTGATCTCGTTCTATTTCGCCGGCATGCGGGTCAGTGACCTGTTACGCCTGAAGTGGTCGGACATCCGCGACGGTCGGCTACACTACCAGATGGGCAAGAACGACAAGGTCGGGTCGCTGAAGGTGCCGGAGAAGGCGTTGCGGCTGCTGGGCGAGTACGACCGCGACCACGAGCTGATCTTCCCGGATTTGCGCGAGACGGACATGAGCGACAAATACGCCAGCCAGCGGCGTATCTCGTTCACCACGGGCCGCGTCGATAAGGTGCTGCGGAAATACATCAAGCAGCGGGCAGGCATCAGCGGCGCGCTAACCATGCACATGGCACGGCACACCTTCGCGCAGCTGGCAGGGGATAAGGTCAGCATCCAGATGCTGCAGAAGCTTTACCGCCATAGCAACGTGACCACGACCATCGGATATCAGAGCCACTTCATGCACAAGGATGCCGACGCGGCGCTGGATGCGGTGCTGGGAACCTGAGCCATGGAAAAAATAATTGGCTAGACTTTAAAACTAACAGGTGTAGCTAACCCTATAATATTAAAATCAACAACACATTATGACGAAGCAACAAGTAGAGCAGCTGTACAAGACCGTAGAGGAGTACAGCGTGGTGAAAAAAGCCCACATCAAAGAAGTTCACGGTGCATTAGCTTGGGCCGAAAGGTATGGGGTACCATATTGGGACCTCAACCAGATTATTAAAGACCTTGACCGAGATTTGTTCTCAACCCCTGAGCGTCAAGCCTTCATAGATATTGTGGAGGAGTCAAAAACCGACAACGTTGTTGAGAGGCACTTGACCGAGGCGTTCTCTCAATACTTTTTGAGGAATTAAGAAGAACCACCTAAATAGGGAAGCGCCTTCGGGCGCTTTCTTTTTTAACTTGCTTGGCGTGACGGGCTGCGCCCGCACATTTTGGTTTTCGGGAAGAAGCAACACTCATGGCAACATCATCACGGTTCACGCTCAACGGCGTTCAGTTGAAACCCTGCATCATGGCCAAGGCGCGGCACGCGCTGGGGGTGACCGACAAGCAGCCGACCAACCGGACGCGCTGCGGCGAGGATTACTGGGCGATGACGGTCAGGGCAATGGCGGCGCACCACGGCGTTACGTCCGAGGCGACGATCTCGGAGGCGACAAAAAAATATGCCGACTATATAAAATAGGTGTTGACACTATAGGCCGTAATGGCCTATTCTGTTTTTACGGTCAATCATGATCGTAATAAGCAGGAGAGTATGACGTGTCCAGATTGACCAATGAAATCCGTGATAACATTGCGCGCAATGCTACTAAACAGAAATTTACTAAAGAGAATGATGCTATAAAGCAAGAGGAAAACGACCTGGCATTGGAGCTTTATCACTCTTTGTTTACGCCTGAGGAATTAAAGCTTGTGACCAAGCTTGATACAAAGTGGTTTCACCAAGACAAATGTCTGCGCTTTAATTGCGGTGGATATAATTTGATGCTTTGCATTAAAGAAGGTGTACCCGTCCCTTACAGCCGTCACTGTAGCATCCTAGGTAATATCAGTGGTGACTTAGCGATCAAGGCTCAAGAATTCGCCAACAAAAAAAAAGATGTTGAAGCTGATCAGGCGAAAGCACTACGGGCAATAGGTTCTGTTCTTTATAGCGTCAACACGATCAAGCAGCTAAAAACGGTTTGGCCAGAAGGCGCTGATTTTTATGCGATGTATGACGAGGCTAGCGCCAAGTCAAAAGGTGGTGTCCCTGCTGTTCAAATTGACGAAATCAACAAGCTGTTAGGTTTGGGTGGTGCGGAGTGATCCGCGCCCCGCAGGAAATAGCCAAGGTGGTGCGCTCTTTAGCGCATCGCCATTCCACCTATGAGGTGTTTGCTGACTTCGTAGAGATGGCCGCGCTCGCTGTCAGTAACTCGGTTGATCTGGCGCAGTACGACAAGCGCGAGGCTCGCTACATGGAGATTGTCGGCAAGTACAAGCCGGAGGAAGTGCAGCAGTTTCCGCAGATGATGGGCGCGCTGGTAATGGGCCTTGAGGAAGGGCCGGACGACATCCTAGGCGCGACCTTTCACGAGCTGGAAATCCATAACGAGCATAAGGGGCAATTTTTCACGCCTTACCACTTGTGCCGCATGATGGCGGGCCTGACGTTTGACGAGAGCGCTAAGGACATCATACAGCAGCGTGGCTTTATCCAGGCCAGCGAGCCAGCTTGCGGAGCCGGGGCAATGAACATCGGCCTAGCCGACGAGATGAAGGCGCGCGGCCTGAATTACCAGCAGGCACTGCACGTTACCGCCGTCGATCTTGACATCCGCTGCGTCCACATGGCCTATCTGCAGTTGTCGTTGCTTCACATCCCCGCCGTGGTGGTGCATGGCAATACGTTGACGCTGGAAGAATTCGGCCACTGGTACACGCCCGCGCACATTATGGGCGGCTGGAATTACAAGCTGAAGCGGCAGCGCGGTGATTGCGCCCTGGTAACGACGGCGCAAGAGGCTATCCAGGAAGTGACAGAGCAGCCGCCCGTCATCGCTATTGAACCAAAGCCAGTGCAGCCGTTCAAGGTCGGCGCACAGCTAACCTTGTTTTAGGAGAAATAGACTTGACCGATACCACCATCACCCCAGCCGAAGCCAAAGCCCTGCGCGAGAAGCTCGGCCTGTCACAGGACGAGATGGCCGAGGCCGTCAGGCTCAACGGCGGGCGGGCTATCCGAAAGCAGGAGGCAGGCGAACACAAGCTTTCCGGCCCGCAAACGCTGTGCATTGACTACATGCTAGAATATGGGTTGCTGCCGGAAAAGACGATCAAAAAAAATCGCAAAAAGCTGAAAAAACTTGTTGACACTAGCGGCCAAATCGGCCTATAGTAATCATATCAAGACAAAACAACAACGGAGACTTATGACGTGATCGGCTACACCAACTTTGCAGAAATCGCAGCTAAAATTCCAGACTACAGCGGTCAGGACTTCAACGACGCTCGCGCCCGCCTTTATGCCGCCCACCTGACGGTCGATAGCTTGAAGGTCGGCAACTATGAGCTGGAAGGCCACATGGTTCTTCAGGTATGGCATGACGAGTACGCCGACAGCGAGAGCGACACGCTGGTAGAGGCCTTGGTGCGGAACAACCTGCAAGTATGGCTGCCGGATCACGAGGAAACCTATATCGAAGTGCCGATTGATATGCTGGCTGATCGTCCTTCCTACGAAGACATCGTTGACGCGATTAATGCCGATCTGGACACATGGCGCAAGTACATCGTTATCAACTGGTCGGAGGAGGTATAATGGCCGGGGAAGTGAATCACACGCCTGGGCCTTGGAAAACGCTCGCAGAAGAATGCGACAAGCCGTATATCCGGGTTCGCGGCGGACGCCTGGGCAGCCGCTATAAAATCGCCAATGTCATTACGCCGGTTTACGACGGATCGACACAGCGCGAAGCCGATGAAACTCGTGCCAACGCCCGCCTAATCGCGGCCGCGCCTGACTTGCTGGAAGCGTTGAAAAAGGTTTCGACCTTTTGGAACGAGGATAATCCGAACGCCGATTGTCCTTATGATGATGTAGATGCAGCCATCGCAAAAGCCACGGGAGAAAATCCTTGACCGCCGCAGAGCTGGAAGTCGCCCTGCGCTACGTCAACAACGTCGATAACATCGCCGTGCGGGACGGCTTCCAGTCATCGGAAGCCATGATGGAGATCGTCAAGCAGGCAGCTGCAAACCCGCTGGACATTGCCCGCGACGACGCCGTTGTACTTGCGCCGCGTGTGCCAACGCCCAGAATGACTGATTGGGGCGTCCAGGCGCTGAACGACCCACGGGAGCTGGACGCCTTCCAGCGGTCGATTGTGGTCTACATCTGGCATGGCCGGGGCATCACCCGCGATGCGCGACTGCCGACCGAACCCACGCCACCGAAGCCGCAAGGCTTTGCCGGCCAAGAGCCACCATTTTAACAGGAGAGTAATGATTGCCCCAGAATGAAGCCCAACAAAAACTAGCCGACAGCCTTTTGCACATGGTGATGGAAGGTCGCCCGCCGTGGCGTAAGCCGTGGGAGGGAGGCAGCGAGTTTCCCTTCACCATCCCGCACAACGCGACGACTGGCAACCGCTACAACGGCTTCAACATCCCGATCCTGTGGGATGCCGCCGACAAGCTCGGCTACCAGACCCACAACTGGGCCAGCTACAAACAGTGGCAGGAAGCTGGCAAGCAAGTGCGCCGCGGCGAGAAAGGCACGACCATCGGCTATTACAACACGCTGATTAAGGTTGACGGCGAGGACGAAAAGAAGATCCCGTTCCTGAAAACGTCGGCGGTGTTCAACGAATACCAGCTGGAAGGCTTCGAGGGGCCGCAGATCATCGAGCGCCCCAGCTTGGTCGAGCGGCTGGATCACGTCGAGCGCTTCATCGGCAACACCGGCGCCGATATTCGCTACGGCGGTGGCCGCGCGTTCTACAGCCTGACGGGCGACTATATCCAGATGCCGCCCGCCTGTGACTTCCTGCAGACCGAACACCAGACCGCGACGGAGGCGTTTTATTCCACCGAGGCGCACGAACTGACGCACTCGACCGGTCACAAGAGCCGTTGCGACCGGCAATTCGGCAAGCGCTTCGGCGATCATGCTTATGCGTTCGAGGAACTGGTCGCCGAGATCGGCAGCGCGTTTTTCTGCGCCGAGATGGGTATCGCAGACGGCCCGCAGCCGCACCATGCCGATTACCTGGCCAACTGGATGGAGATGGGCAAGCAAGACCCTGCCGCGTTCCTGAAAGCCGCCAGCGAAGCCAGCAAGGCGTTCCACTGGATGGAGCTGCAGCAGAGCAAGGGTGAGATACTGAACGCTATCGGCCGCGCCGTGGGTGGCCAGCAGCAAGCGAAGCTGCAATGACCCAGATCCAGCTGCCCGCGAACGACAACAAGGCCAATCCCGGCTTTATTGAACGCCTATTGGAGAGATTGACGAAATGACCCAGACGACCGAATTTTTACCTAATGAGCTATTCGCCGTTTACTTTGATGGCATACACGTTTCAACAGTCGATATTCCCAACAAGGCAACAAAATACATCCGCTCAGACCTTGTGCCATCGCCCGAACGCGCCGAGCCTGTGAGTGAAGTGCCGCAGGGCTTTATACTGATTTCTGAAGGCGCATATGACCGTTTGTTGAGGTTGGTCACCGCAAACGATCCGGTCAAGCAACAGGCGCTTGAGGAAATAGATAGAGCATTAATTCAGGTTTCAGGCGGGCTATGTTCTTTTACAGCCGAGGGTAAACACGCCTTGCTAAAAGATGCTCAATCCACCTTACTGAAAGCGAAAGCCGCCCTCGAAGCCGCCGCCAATGAGCAGCAGGGAGGCGGGGAATGAAAAAATATGAAGTTGTAAGTGGGACTGACCTCGAAAGATTGAAAGCCGAAGTGACTCGCCAACTAAATAATGGCTGGAAACTTCATGGAGGCATATCGGTATCCGTTGACTATCCTGCTGTCTATTACGCCCAAGCTCTATACAAGGAAACAACCAATGCATAAAACGATCACATACGACACGACGACGCACTACCCGCCACCGCCGAAAGAGCCGACGGATAAAATGATTGTTGCTGGCAAAAAGCCTGTCTATGTAGGAGACAGTACCTATCGAGCAATCTACAAAGCCATGCTGTCCGCCGCGCCCGAATTGCCCGATCCAGCGCCGGTTGATGTTGAGGTGTTGAAAAAACCAAGTGATAAGCAGGACAGTATTTATCGCGACTGCCACAAACAAGGCTGGAACGCCTGCATCGACCACCTCGCCGCCAATGGGTATCTATCATCGCCCGAGAAACCGTCGCAGACTGTGACAATGGACGACATGCACCCATCAGCAAAACGAGCCTATGAACGAAGAAAGGAAAGACTTATGCAAGAAAAATGCGAACTGAACGGCTACACGCCACTTGAGAACGAAATACAAAAGGCAATTTGCGACATTGTGCCAAACGGTACCGCAAAGCCTGTCAGCACTCGTGTAGCCGATATTTTTAGAAAGCACATGTCAGAAACCAAGCAACCGCAAGTCACCGATCAGGAAACGGCGGCGGCTTTAGATGCTTTGGAAGCAATAAGCCGCAAGCCGATGCAAATGGTGGCATCCAAATGGCGCGGTCATCTCGATACAATCCGCGCCGCCTTATTCCGTCCGAGCGAGGCCAAGCGCGACGACAGCAAGCTGTTGGAGGCTGCTAGGGAATTTGTACGCCGCGTTGAGATTGGTGAGGTGCGTAGCAAGAAAAGCTATGCGGCATTTAAAGAAGCCCTAGCCGAATACGAGGCCGGACAATGACTAACATCTTCCGGGCAGCCCGCCGCCGACTTGCAGGAGCATACCGCATTGTCCCATATCAGAAGCCTCAAGCCTAAAATCACCGACCGCGCGCTGCTCGCCGAAATCGGGAGGCGCGGGCTGACCCGGGCGGGCTGCGAAGCCTGGCTGCTGCAGGCGGCAATCAACAAGGTCAATGCGTTCGCCTTCGCCAACGACAAGGGCGGGCATTGGTGCTATTACCGCAACGCCGAGAAGTACCAGGAGCATGAAAAAACAATCGGGCCGACAGGCATCCGAACGATACCCGCCAGCCCGAAAGCTGAACGCATCACGGCGTTAATTTTCGTCAGTCCCTTCGACTATCTCACCTACCGTCACCTGCGGGTCAAGCCCGAACCCGAACAGATGCACATTGTCACCCTGGGTCAGACGGAAGAAGCGGCAGCCGTAACGATCGCTGATCCGCGGATCGAGAAGGTAATCTTCTTTGGCAATGGTGATGGCTCGGAACACGCGTTTCTTGCCCAGATGGATCAACAGGCGTTCCCGGTACTGGTGCATGAGTATGAGGGATTGAGTGATGCCTTTATGACCAGTCCGTCCAGTGTCGCCAAGTCATTTGCCCCAGCGGGGCCACAAGCTGACCAAACCCAAGCGGCCAGCTTCACACTGCGCGCCGCTTATAGGTTGGCCCCGTAGGAGCGCTGGGCTGCTTGGCCGGTTCCTTTTTCTCGGCCTTGTGGTAAGGGTTGGGATCATGCCGCCCTTCCAGCGCTGGGTTAACGAAGTAGGGGTACTTGGGCATGATTGTCGTCGGGCGACGGTCGATCTGCAGGATTACATTGTGGTCGGTGATATAACGCACCTCATCCGGCGTCCGAACCGACCGCGCCGATGTCTGGTAGCTGGTTTGCCGGTCTTTTTCGTCGGTGGTCATGATAGTCGCCTGCCCCATCGACTTCGACACATATTCCGCCGTGAAGTTGTCCGATACGCCGACGTACTGCCGGACCGACGTGTTGGCGATGAAGTTCTGCCAGTTGTCTTCGTACAGGTTTTGCAGCTGCGGCAGAGACTGCAGGATCATCCACAGGCTGATGTTGTAGCCGGCAGCGGCGGCCAGGCCAAATTCCGACACCTCCTTCAGCGTACCAAGCGAGGCAAACTCATCGAGCAGGAACGTGACCCGTTCCTTATGGTTCCGGACGCTGGTCCGCATGCATGTTGTTACCACAAGACGCAGCCATTGCGAGTGCGACTTGAGCTTGTCAGCCGGGAGGATGACATACAATGTCGTTTTCCCGTCGGTCAAATCATCCATATTGAAAGATGATTTCGATAAGGAGCGCTGCATCGCCGGCGACTTCAAAAAGTCCGTGTGATCGAGAGCGTGCGACATGATGCTGGTGAAAGTCTTTTCTGATTTCGCCAGGCTCTCAAGCTCACGTCCCGTGGCTCTCACAACCTCGTCTTGGCTGTACTGCATTTCATTAATCAGGCTGGCAAATTCCTTCGAGTTAAGGCGTAGCGCTTGCCATAGGTAGGTGATCGCTCCTTTTTCGTGGTAAATGTGCAGCAGCAGACCTGCAATTATGGACCGCGCCCGGTTATCCCAATAGGGTTCGCTTTTGCTGGCACTCTCCGGCACAATCATTTCGGCCAGCATCATCACGTCGTCAATCAGGTGATCGCCGGGCTTGAGCAGATCCATTGGGTTCAGCGTGGCGGGCATGTTCGTCTGTACGCCCCACGGGTCGAGCATCAGCACCTTCTGGCCCTTTTTCCGCTGGTGGCGTGCCGTGATGGCCGCATTCTCACCCTTAGGGTCGATGACAACCCAGGAACCCTCGTAAGGAGTGGCATCGAGCAGCGCCGGTATAATTAGGCTGGTTCCTTTGCCCGAGCGGGTCGAGCCAACAGTCAAAATGTGGCCCATCCGGGGATAGGACATGATACCCCCGATGTAGACGCCGTGCGTGTTGATGAAATCGGCCAAGTCATCGACGCCACCCAGCCGCCCCGAGCCGTGGCGGGTCATTTCGGTGATTGTGCGGATGAAGCGTTTTTGCCAGATGGTGAACGCGGCAAACACAATAACCGAGAAGATAGCGTTGAAAACGAAGAACTGAATGGCCAGGGTCTTTTCTACGAAATCTTCAAAAAAGAACTCGAACACATGGAAGGCAGTCCAGCCGATGCCAACGACTAGCACCCATGCCAGGGCTGCAAAAATCACCATCCCCAGCTTGACGATATTGGGGAACTCGGCCAGGTCTGGGTACTTGCCTTGAGGCGCCAAGAAGCGCATGTAGCCACGGATGTAGCCCCACAGGGCGCCCGCCATAGTAAGCGGAGTGAGGATCAGCCCGACGATGAACAAAATCACCTTCGGGAGTAAACTTGGATTAGGTTGATTGGTGAGCAGCGTTCGCACGTCTTGCTCGGTAATGTTGAGGGGCTTCATGCTGCAATGGGTTTAAGGTGAACAGTAAATTGAAGCCCGTCTCAATTACAATTATTTCTTGAGATCACCAAATTCACACGCATGGGGCATCCCCGCCTCAAGTGGCGTCGGGAGAGCCTGCCGGTGCGCCCGCGACGCCCTGTCGAGTTCGCCCAGACGCTAAGCCACGCGGCGCGTTTCCGCAGGTGGCAAAGTGTGTTTTCATGACCATAGAAACGTTTTTATGTCTATGATTATCAGGTGACATACTATAACTTGTGGTATGGCCCGCCCTCCGAAAAAGATTTCCGAAAAATTTTCGCACATCGAGCGCACGCCGATGACGGAAGCTGCGTGTCGCAAGCTGCAGCGGCAGGCAGACCGGCTTACGGGCGGCAACCGCTCGGCGCTGGTTCGCAGCCGGATTGATGACCCCTACGGCGCGGAGCTGGTGTGTCTGATAAACGAGTTGGCGCTGGCTCGGCAATCGCTGGATAAAGCAGACATCGGCAGCCTGCTGAAAACCGAGGTAGCGCTCGACCTGCAGAAGCTGGCGAAGTATGGAATGGAACTGCTAAGCCATGCTGCTAAAAGGTAACACCCGTGGGGCAGGGAGTTGGGCCGAGTACCTGTTCAAGAACACGAACGACCGCGCCCAGGTGCTGGACATTCGCGGCACCAGTTTTCCTGACAGCCTCGCGCAGTCCATCTTGGAAATGTCCTTAACCGGCGCGCAGGCGGGCAGCACCAAACCCTTTATGTCGGTGTCGATCAATCCGTCGCCGGGAGAGGACCGGACCATGACCTATGAGCAGTGGCTACGCAGCGCCGACATTGCTGAAAAGTGGTTGGGGCTGGAAGGCCAGCGGCGCTTTGTCGTGCTGCACGAGAAGAAGGGCAAGGACGGCGAGCCGCGTACCCACATTCACGTCGGCTGGGAGCGCTACAGCCGTGAGGATGGCAAGCTGATCTCGGATAGCCATATGCGGCACAGGCTGGTGCAGGCCAAAATCCAGATGGAGCTGGAGTTCGGCCACAAGCGCACGAAGGACTATGACCGGCAGCACTATGCCATAGCCAAACGCATCGAGGCCGAGTTAGAGGCTCAAGGCCGCATGGCCAAGCGGGAGGTGGCTGACCGGTTTGCCGAGAACAGCCCGGACATCAGCAAGCGGGAAACGACCCGGCAGGAGCGGGTTGACCGGGTAGCCAGGCTATTTTCTGACAACGTGCCTGATCCAGCTGACAAGGAAAGCAACCTGCGCCGGATACTGGAAGATCAGGAGAAGCGGGACCGGGAGCGCGATCAGGGCCAGGAACCTGATTAGCGGTAATCGTGGGTATGCCGGTTCGACTTGCCCCGGTTGCAGTCGTTGCAGAGCAGTTGGAGGTTATCGGTATCGAGGGCCAGATGCGGGTAACGGCTGACGGGGTAGATGTGATCGACCACCAGCCTCACCGCATCCCCGGCCTCGTTACGGTCGCCGCGTTGGCGCCGGCACAGCCAGCACCGCAGCCGATTCTTACAGGAGCGCAGGAAGTCATAGCGCACCTCGTGCCATTCCCACGAGCGGTAAAACTCGGCGGTGACGCGGCCCGAGGGTTCGCGGTACTGATCCACCAACGCGGTGACGTGGCGCAGCTCATATCGCCGGAAATAGGCTTTCCACCACAGGCGCAGGCGGCGGATCACTGGCCGAGAGCCTTATAGATGTCGCGGATAGACTGCTGCAGCCCAATTACTTTGAGGCGGTCGGTTTCGCATTGCCCAGCGAAGCGGGTGAGGGTTGCAGAATTGACTGCATTTCCTTGACGCGGCTGTTTTGGCTGGTGGGCTGCATCAGGCTGGCCGAGGCTCGCGGGATGATCGGTGATGAGCAGGCAGGATTGTTCGCGCATTGCGTCAGCAAGATCGCGGTCACGGGCAGCAAGGCCAGCTTGGTAAGCATTGTCAGTCCTTTCGGTTGTCAGTTGGGCTGCGAGGGATTGGCCGGTAAGCTGGGCGGTAAGGGCTTTCTTTTCGGTTTCGCACCGGGTAGCCGCTCGCTCCGAGCCGATATTGCAGCCAAATAAAAACGCGGCCACTGCGGCGGCGAAAACAGCGGATAACCAGAATTTCCATGACAGCCCCTTAAGAAACATTCACGTTCTCCGCAGCGACGTTGACAGTATCGACCTTGGCAGCGGGCGCAACCGTGCGCGTCGTGGTCACGGTTTCTTCGACTGGTTCACGCGGGCGGGCAAAGGTTGAATTGATGAAACCGCCGCCCAGCACCAAGAGGCCGTGCGTTGCGCCAATGGCTGTCAGGATGGCTTTCAGGGTTTCGACGGTGTTGGTAGTCGCGCCCGTTATCAGAATGCGGCATACGACGACCGTTGCCATGATGAGCAAAGCCTTGGAGCCAGTGCGGACGGTGGGGAAGTCGTATTCGCCGCTTACACCGTTTGCCACAAGTCAATCTCCGCGTTTCGTCGGTTTGTCAGGCCAGGTATGACCACCAGTTTACCACCGACGCGGCCTTTGTTCCAGCGCAATAATTGGCGCGGCACCTGATTGTAATGGCCCTGATTGAGCATCCGCAGCAAGGTGCTGGACTTGAAAGAACCCACGCCAACGTTGAAGGCGAAGATCACCAGCGCGGCAAACTGGTTATCGGTCAGCCGCACCTTGACGCCGGTTTCCACGGTATGAATGGCGTCGGCCAGGTCCTGCTGCAACCACGCCTCGGCCTGCTCGATCGTGCAGGTCAATCCGGCGCAGACGCCCTTGGTATGGCCCCAGCCGATGGTCCACACGCCAACGCTGTCGAGGTAGGCTTTCAGAACGGGTTTACCGCCGCTAATACCTTCCCATTGCTTCAGGACCGACAGCCCAAGGGAGTTGACGCGCCGGGTCAGTTGCTACCGCCAGTCTGATACACAGCGGGGCGGGCACGCTCGGACAGTAACAGATCCTCAATCTTGTCGAGCTTCTTGAAAATCGCGCCCTGGTTGCTTTGCGAAACAGCCATGTCCATCCGCAGCTTGTTGATGTTCTCGTTGACGTCAGAGAATTTCTGATCGACGTAGGCGGAGCGCGCGACCTGCCGATCGCTGATTTCCTCAATGCGCTCGGCGCTTTCTTCGATGCTGTGCTGCATCCCCGCGTAAACGATGGCGCAGGTCATTAAGACGGCAACAATGCCGATGACCTCTTTCCAGCCGAAAACAAGAGCATTTTTAAACTTGATTTTCATGCTCTGATTATCGGTCATCGGCTGTAATCTATCCTTGGGGTATTGCGGGCTGCTCTATAAGTTTTGAGTAAGTAGCGGCGTTTGTCAAGACTGTGGCTGGGCTTCAGCAGGCGGCGCCACGAACTCTTTTCCCTGCTGGACCATGCCGCACACGACATCATCGGGAGCCTTGATGAACCCCTTTTGCTTGTTCGGCTGCTTTTGTACGATCACGCCGTCCTTGTCCAGTAAAACATACGCCATTATGCGACCTTTCTGATTTCAACATCGGTGTATACTTCGGTCCCGAAAGCTCCCGCAATGCCGTATCCAATATTGATCTGACCGCCTGAGCAGCGGTGTCTGATTTCAAACACCTTCTGTGCGTTGATCGTGAAACGGCCATTTACGTTGCTGTTAGAGGTGGCATAGCCCGAAGCTGCCCCGGAATAAGCGGCCTGACCTACCAGCACATCGGCCCCATCGGTTACGTTATACAGCTTGGCCCGGTGAGCATCGACACGGAAGGCGGGAACCAACCCTCTAACATCATAGGTGCCGGCTGGCAATGTAATCTGGTTACCGGCCAACGATGCGCCCGAAATTGAGTTCGTGATGATGGTATTGAGTGTGCGCGTCTGATCACTGCCCGATGAGAATGTGCCGCCGTTGGTGCCGGAAGTCTTTTGATCCTGCATGTGCAGCAACGGGGCAGAGTTGGCCTGGCCCGGCTGAACCGCCGTCGCCGCCAGCGCCAAATTAGCCGCGGTGTACGACGAGCTGGTAATCTCAAACTGTCCCGTGCTTTCCTTGTAGACCGCCCGGACGATGGACCCCACCGCTACGGCGCCAGGCGGCACCTGCACGCCGTTCATGCGGGCGCTCTTGGCCCCGAGGCCGTTCACGTTGATCGACATATTGCCCGTGGTGGTATAGGGCGCGAAATAGTAGATGGTCATGCCATCCGAGTAGCCCAGCGGAGCAGTCGGCAGCGTGACGGTATGCACGTTGACCGTGCCGGCACCCACGCCGAAGCCCTCCATGAAATTCAGCTTCTCGTCGCGCGTGACCAGGGCGCTGGCCGGAATGGACCCGATGACGTTTTTCACCCCGCTTCCGAAGTTGACCGCTGCGTTGCCGTTGCTCGACGCCAGCACCGCGTCACGGCTCAACGTGTTGGAGCCAGCGACTGCAACTGTCCCAATGCCGACTTCCCAATTCTGGACCAGGCCGGAGGCGTCCCCGTCGTTGATCTGGTACAACACCTTGCCGCCGTTGCCAGCTAAGGCAAAGGACTGAAAGCCCGCCTGCGCGCCCTGCAGGATGATCGGCCCGGGGCCGGTGGATTGTGTCGTCTCGAAGGCCCGATCGAGGATTTTCAGGGTCATGGTTTGATCTCCTTGCGGGTACGCATCACGGCGAGAATTTTATTGATGGTTTGTGCTTGACTGGTCATGCCGCCCGTCAGCGCCTGCATGTTGAGGACGCCACCCAAGCTGAGTGAAAGGGCTTCATTGACATTGGTAATAGCGTCAGCCGGCGCAATTTCCAGTGCCGTGACGCGGCCGGTCAAGGTGTTCAATTGGTTGAAAAAGGTGTTTTGAGCACTCACAATCGCCGTCAATTGCGTGTTGATTGCGGCAACGGTCGCCGCCGTCGCCACAGTACCGAGCGCATCAATGACCTCATCGACCTTGTTGACGATCATCATGATCCGGTTGGAGGCGTTGCCGTTTTGTGCCGCGCGGGCGGCAGGGGTCACGAAGACTTTCTTGTCCAGCTTATCAATCACGGCAGCAACTCCCTGACCCGAAACTGGCGGGTAAAGCGGTTGAAGCTGGTGTTCACGTTCGGCTGCATGGCCTCGATCTTGCCATAGATCGCGCTGAATTGTAAGTGGGTATCATCGGGCTTGGGCACCAGCAGCACGTCACCCGTCGCCCCGACGAGCTGATCCAGCGGGTACAGCTCGGCAAATACCTCGTCCTCGCTCAGATCTTCCAGCATCAGGTCAGCAAAGCGGCGCTTTTTGCGCTTCAGGCTGATGCTGTCGCCGCTGCTCGTTTCAAATTCCTGGCTGCCATCGGTGAAGCCATGCTGGAAGCCGTACACCATATTAAAGCTGGGCTGAAAGGCCTTGGCGATATAGAGCCGTCCCAGGTCGAGGTAGGCCGCGCCCGGATTGCTGATCTCGATGCGCCAGTACCGATAGCTGACCGGCTGGAAAAACAGGAAGAACAGGCTTTTGTCGAAGTGTTTTGTGCCCGTAATGAACGGCACGGCACCGCTGTCGTAGTCCGCGCCGCCCGGCGTGTTCGAGGCCGTAACGCGCGCCGTCGATCCGCTCAGGCCGCTGTGGCCCATGATTGCCACCACGTTGACCAGCTGCGCCGCGCCCAGGTCAATATTCAGCTCGGCTGCATCGCCCAGGACCCGGTACACTTCCTGAAGCGACTGACGCTTCAGGTTGCCCAGCACCAGATCCCCGGCGCCAGTCGGCCCCGTAATTGTCGCCTGATCGGACAGCGCGCCCGTAGCCAGCAGCATCCGTTCCATGTTACCCCCACAAAGTCAGCACGGTTTGCCCCGTGGCCGCGTTATCCGACACGCCGACAACGAGGAAATCCTTGCCCTCGTCCAAGCCATAGCGGTCGTACCGCAAGCGTACCACGTCGCCGAGGAAATAGCGATACAGGGTTTTATACACCGGCACTTGAAAGACCATGCGCTTGGTACTGTAGATGTCCACGAGCCGGTGCAACAGCGCCTCTGCATCGGCCTTGGTCGCCAGATTGGTTTCAAACACCCGCTCGGAGGCCAGGTTGTTTTTCTGCCGTACCGTTTCGTTGGCATAGGTCACGTAGCGGTATGGCTCGGTGACGAACGCCTGCACGTTTCCGTCCACGCCGCCCGCCAGATCGTTTTCGCTCTGCACGACCACGGCGGGCGCGTAACCGACCTTGATGCGCCAGGCGGGCGGGATGGTTTGCTGCAGGCGCAGACCAGCCGCGTCGATGTGGCGCACGGCGCCGGTTGCCTCGGCCGGTGGGGTTACGGCACCCGCGAACAACAGGCCTTGCCGGGTGAAGCTCCAATACGCGCCAGCCGGGTTCAGCAGGGCATCCAACACGTCCGAGCCGGTAATGTCAGCATCAATATACAGCCCCGCGCTGCCGGTCAGCACTTCCGCCAGACGGCCAAAGGAACCCTCGTCAATATCACCGCTGGATAGGGAATACACCCCGAGGCGGGTTTTCAGCACCCGCAGGGCAATATCGGTGCAGGACGTGGCGAAGCCGTTCAGGTTGTCGCCCTGCACGTCGGCCGTCACCTGACCGGCAGGAGTGGAGCCAAGCCGGATCAGACCGGCCGATAGCTGGGTGGCGTATTCGCTGGAGCCGGGGCTGGCCGTGGTGATGTCGGCGAAGTCGCCCGCGTAATCCAGCACAATGCCCCGATCGCGTACCTGATCCACGGCGGCAATGGAGCCGTCATGCACCTGGTAGACCTGCATGGCGTAATTGACCAGAACCGGGGCCACATTCTTCACCACCCCGTAGCAGAGCGGTTTTTGCATGCCGGCCAGTGTGGCGTCGCCGTCCAGATTGCCAGTGCCGCCATACACCCCGGCGCTCACCGGCTTGTCGGTTTTGGCGCGGTTGTCGCGCAGCGTCAAGATGATGCGGCTGTCGTCGCCCTCGATGTTCTCAATGGCGCCTTCAAAGATGGTGGCGAAGTCATCATAGCCAAAGCCGGGCGCGCCCGCCTTGACCACGACCCGCCGCCCCGACCAGAAATAGGCATAGAAGCGGTCCAGCTCGCCATCGGCATTGATGATGTCGATGCCGCCGAAAGACTGGCTGCCGCCGCTGAAACCGTCGCCGGAGAGGATGTTGCTGTCGAACTGCAGTGGATTGATCACCCGGCCGCGCCAAGTGCGGTTCGGGTCGCTGGCATCCGGCGCGCTGATGAAGCCCTGATCGGAGAGGCGTTCTTTCACCTCACCGCCCGCATACCGGACCAGCGTATCGCCCAGCGCCGTCACGCCGGGAAATACGCCGATCGACTGCAGCACGCCGCGCACGGTTTCGGTGAAGGGGTACAGCTCGACCAGGTACTGCAGCTGCACATCGGCCATTGCCGCCAACGCCGCAAACGGGTCGTGCGTGCCGATATAGAGCCGCTTGTCGAAGTCACCAAGGGCGTAGACGCCGGGAAACAGCCACGTCATGCGCCGACCGCCGCTTTATTGGCGAGGCGATAGAGTTCAGTGCTCTGCTTCTCGTAGGCCGCGCGCAGGGCTTTCAGCTCGGTCACCACCGCCTGATTAGTGCTGATGATGCTCGACGCTACGTTCTGGCCGCTGTAGCCCGATTGCTGGGCCACGGACTGCACCGAGGACTTGACGAAGCTTTCCAGCCCCGTGAAGTTCACGCCCGAGGCATACACGTCGCGGCCGACGCCGAGCAGGGTATTGGCCGAGGCCAGCAGGTCTTGCGTCACGGATAGGTCGCCGCCCTGCGCCTTCTTGAGCAGGCCGCCGAAACTGGATTGCGCCACGTCCAGCTTTTGCAGTGGGTTCAGGCTGGAATTGCTGCCCAGCGCCTGGCTGTTGAAGAAATTGTCGAACGCGGCCGTCAGCTGCTCGAACGAGGAAAAGCCCGCCTGCTGGGCCTTGATGTTGCCTTCCAGGGCGGTTTTCTGCTTGGCGTACTCGGCGTTGATCTTTTCCAGCGGGAAGCCCAGCTTGTTCGCCCACTTGAACATGCTGTCAAACTGGTCGTTGAGCGCTTTCATGGGCGCTTCCAGCGGATCGACCACCTTGCCGAGGCTGTCGTACCACTGGCCGAAGCCGAAAGCGCTGGATAGGTCTTTCAGGTTGCCGGTCCCGACCTTCTTGAGGATGGTGCGGAATGTCTCACTGAGGCCCGTCGTGCCGGCTTCTGCTTTCTTGAGCGCCGCCGACATGAACGCCGCGAGGTCGTTGCCGAAATTCTGCTCAGTGGCGCCGGTGCCGAGGCGCAGGCCGTCGCGGCTGCCCACGGTGGCAAACAGGCTGCCTCTGGTTTTACCGCCGACGCTCTTGATGAGCTGCTGATAAGCCGTGACCTGCGTAAACAGGTTGGCGAGGATCTTCTCGTTTTCGGCATTGCCGCCCTTGAGATTGCCGCGCCCGAACTGCTTGCCGTTGCTCAGGTCGATGCCGCCCCATTCGGCCTTATCGGATGGGGGAGCGCCACCGAACAGCCCGCCGACGGCCGTGCCGAGGAACGAGCCAGCCGCCGCGCCCAGCGGGCCACCCAAGCCGCCACCGATGATGCCGCCGATCGTGCCGGTGGCCGCGTTGACGTAGCCGTTGCGGTTGCCGAGGCCCAACAGGTTCGCCCCGATGCCACCCGCCAGACCGCCCGCGATGCTGCCGAAGGTGCCGGCACGGGTAATGAAGTTGGCGATGTTGCCACTCGCCTCCGCGCCGAAGCCGAGAGAAGCAGACAGGCCCAGGCTATGCGCACCAAGGCCCGCCGTCAGGCTTTTGCCTGCCAGAAAGGCTTTGCCCGCGCTCAGCAGTGAGGAACCGGTGCCGAGCAGGCTGAACCCGCCGCCACTGCCGCCCGAGCTGCCGAGCGTCTGGGCAATCGCTCCCTGCGAAAAGCCCGCCGCGCCCGCGCCGCCGCCGATCAGCGACACGACGATAGGGCGGATAGCGGCCTGATAGGTCAGGTCAGCGAGGAAGTTGACAAACATGGATTTGAGGCCGTCCAGCATCCGGCTGAACACGCTGCCGTTCTTGTCGAGGCTGAAGGCATTGCGCCACGTATCGGCGAAACTGTCGTCAATGCTCTTGGCGAAGCGCTGGAAGGTCTTGCCGGCCGGGCTGTCCAATTCGGCCTGCACCCGCAGCTTGTCCAGCTCGTCGCGGGCGTTGGCGATGTTCTTGCCGATGGCTTCCGTTTCCTCAGCGGTTTTGGCGAACGGGCGCAGGCGCTCCATCTCGGCAATGGTGTCGTATAGCCGCTCATACTCATTGCGCGACGACTTAACCGCATCATCCAGCTCGCCCTGCAGCTTCTTTTGCTCTTTCAGGGCTTCACGGGCTGCCTTATCCGCGGCTTTCTTGGCTTCTTTATCGACGTTCAGCCCGGCCGCGATCTTGGCGTAATCCTGCGAGATAGCGCGCCGATCGGGCGTGATGGCCTGGGCGAAGTCGTCGCCGAACAGGGCGCGCTCCCGCTGCTTGCGGGCGGCATTGGCCGCGCTGAACACGCTGCCGACCTCAACAGTAGGCGAGAGGCTGAAATTGGTGCCGTCATAGCCTGGAATGAAGCGAGATACTTCGTTGATCGACTGCTTGACCTTATTGATGGCAATGTCAATCAGGTTGACGCCTTCCTGAATACCCGCCACTAGGTAGTCAAAGGTGGTGCCGAGGCCGTCATAGACCATCTTGGCGCCCTCACCAATCCCGCGCAGCGCCATGCCGATGCCATTGGTGGCGCCGCTGGCAGCGTTAGCCTGTGCGATGACCGTATCCAGGCTGGCCGTCATCTGCTTGAAGCCCTGCGTCGCCGTGCGTGGGAATTGCTCAAATTCGGCGCGGACCTTCTCGGTCTGGTTCAGGATGGCCGCGAATACGTCGCTCGACAGCAGCTTGCCTTCAACCACAAGCAGGCGCATTTGCCCGGTGGTCACGCCCAGCTCATCGGCAATGGCTTTGCCCACGGCCGGGATGTTCTCCATAATGGAGTTGAATTCTTCGGCGCGGGTGTACTGGCTGGACAAGGCCTGACCCAGCTGCGTCAAACCGGCTTTCATGGCCTCGGGCAGCGCGCCGGAGGTCACGCCCAGCTTGGTCACCGTTTCGGTGAAGGCCAGCATGTCGTTATTGGTGGCCTTGATTTCCTCCCGCACGAAGGACAAGCGCTGCAGAATGGAAAGGCTGGTTTCCATCTCGCTGCCTGTGGCGGCCGAAATCTTCCGCAGCTCACCCATGACGCGGGTGGTTTCCTGCCCACTCTTGGCGATGCTGCGAATACGGGCTTCCATAACGGTGTATTCATCAGCCGCCTTTATGACGTACCGTGCCGCAAATCCAGCCACCAGATATTGATAAGCAGTTCTGGCCGCATCAATCGTTTTAGTAATTCGGCCTAGGTTTTCGTTAAGCTTCTCCTGCTGATCAGCCAAACGCTTCGCTTGCATCTCTGCTGCCCGCATGGCGTTGTCTGCCCGTTGCTGCGCTGCCGCTGCTGCTGCTGTAGCGGTTGCTGTCTTTTGTGCCTCAAGGCCAAGCCGTTTTTCTGCTTCAGCCAGTTTTGCCGCCCCCAGCGTAGCGCCCCGCATGGCATTATCGGCTTTGTTCTGTGCCGCCGCTGCCGCCGTCGTAGCAGCATTGACTTTTTGCGTTTCAGCGGCCAGGGCCTTATCGGCATTAGCTTTCTTGATGGCCGCTGTTTCAGCAGCTCTGGTCGATGCCTCGACATCCTTATTGGCTTTGCTGACATCATCCAGTGACCGCTTGATGACCCGTGCGCCGCTGTCATCGGCCTTGATCCCAACTACAATCCCGACATCGGTGGTCACTTCGGCGCATCCTTCGCTTCATGTTGCAGCAGCACGTTTTCCAGGGCGCGGATGTGGCTCTCGAACACGTCGAAGTCGCCGACATCGTAGCGCTGGGCGTACCGATCGAGGGAGGACCACGGTATCGGGCCGGCGACCATCCCTATCGGCCTATCATAGCGCAGCGAGTTGAAGGCGTCCAGATAAAAGCCGAGATGCGGCATGAGGCGCGGCTGATCGTCCAGCGCCTTTACCGTCTGGCCCTTGGCCCTGACAGCCAGTAGATGTTCGAGGTGCGGCCCCCAGCGCAGGTTCCACGCTAGGGCCTCGGTTAGTTTTTTTCCTCAGCCTCGTAGCGCTTGCGGAAATTGGCGGCATTGGCTGCCTCGGTGTCAAGCAGCTCGTACAGGTCAGGCGCGTCGATCAACAGCTGCTTGACTTCCTGTTTCGCGGCATCGTCGTAGGGGATAGCCTGGCCGTCTTGGGTTTTCAGGCCGACAATGATGGCTTCCGCGAACACCTGCCGGTTGCGGGCGATAAGCTCCGGATCGGGCTGGTCCTTCGGCTTTTCCTTGGCTTCCTTGCTTTCCATGTATGGCACAACGGTTTCGCGGAATGCCTTGATGAATTTCTGGTTCCGGCTGTGGCCGCGCAGAATGGTGAAGGTGCCGTAACCCTCAACCTCAATGTCCACGCCCTTTTCGGTTTCCAGCACGGGATCGGTTTCAAACTTGTCGCGCAGGCCGGAAATAAACGAGCCGAGCAGATCTTGCGCGGCTTGGGGACTGGCTTTGTTTTTCTTGGTGGTCATGGTGTGCCTCTCGGGTAAAGGGTGGCGCTTCCCGACCCGATCAGGAAGCGCCATAGAAGTGGCGTCGGGTCGCCATTCGGTTTAGGCGGGGTCGCGCGTGATCTTCATGGCGCAGTCTTCCGTGGTGTCCACTGTAGCCGTCCAGCTCATGTTGGCCATCACGTCGCTGTTGTTGCCGCCCGCGACCACCTGGCCCGCCGTGAACTTGATGCGCGGGAAGTAGATGGTGTAGCTACCGGTTTCAGGATCGTTGAAGGTCAGCGTCAGGCTGGTGTATTCATCGGCCAGGAACTTGTCGTACAGGGCGCTATTGTTGAAATAAGCGTTCAATTCGCCGGTGACCTCGAAGCGGCCCAGGCCGATACCGTCCGTGAAGCCGGAGCCGACGACGGGACGCAGGCGGTTATTGTTGGTGCCGCTGAGGGACACGCTCATCACCGATACCGCGCCGATGCCGCCGCCCAGCTGGATCGTAACATCATCCGTGGCGCGGAAGAAATCGCCGTTGTCTGGGTCGGCATAGGTAGCGCCCGCAACGGCGGCGTTAGCCGACGTGCCCTGCTTGCCCATGAAGCCAAAGCTGCCTTCGGCCTTGCCGTTGGCCGTCAGGTTCAGGCTGAAGGTGTTGACGACCGCACCGGTGATGCGGTGGTAGCGAAGCCCAGCGCTGGTGATAAACTTGTTCTCGAAGGTGAAGGACTGCAGGGCCGTACCGTTTTTCAGCACGTCGCTGGCCCAGGTGCTGCACATGAAGCCTTCCAGCAGATCATCAAAGCTGCCATAGGAAAACTCGATGGGCAGGTCAAAGCTGGCGTTCTGGCCCGAGGAAACGGCTGCCGGCACGTTACGGTCGGGGCGCATCTCGTCGCTGATGAGGAATTGCTTTTCCGGCGTCAGGGTCGGGACACCCGTGGTACGTACTTTCTTGAAGCCCGGAGTGGCAGGCGTGACGCCGTAGCTCGCTTCCTTGACGTAGGCGGTCTGGGTTTGGGAACTGTCGGTCATCGCTTGCTCCTATGCAATGGTGTCGTATTCAAATTCAGCCTTGACGTTGACATGATACCAGCCCGTCGAGGCGTTGCCAACCTCATTTAGGCGCACGTCGCGGAAGGAAATGCCCTCGACACGGCCGAGACGCTGGAAAATCGCTGTTACCTGATCGGCCAGCTGCATGGACTTGATCTTGCCATTGCCGAAAGGGGTGAGTATCTGGACGGTGACCAGCCCTTCCCGGCGAAACTGATTGCTGCCGGGGCTGCCGACGCTGGCCTGATAGCCCATGCTGTGTTGCACAGTCAGGCGAACCCAGGGCACATCGTTTGGCGTGGTAAATTCCACATCGTCATAGGCGACCGGCGTGCGCTCGTTCCACTCATTGGCAAAATGGGCATTGATCGCGGCGGCGGCGGCTTCGTAGCTCACTTCGTCCCTCGTTTCGCGGCAGCTTCAGCTTGTCGTTTCGCAAGCATGACGCCGATTTCCACGAAGTTGACCGGGGCTTGCTGGGAGCTGCCTTCATTCAGGCGCTCGATGTATGGTAGGCCGTTAGAGACATACAGCACCTTTTCCTTGCCGGTGACGGGGCTGTCCTTGTAATCCTGCCGCGTAGTGCTTTCGGTCGTGGTCAGGTCTGGCGTATCGGCACTCAAGTTCCAGTTGGCGCGCGCCGTCCCTTCAGCGACCGGCGTGGCGGTGGCGATGTTGTCGGCGGCACGAATAGCGGTTTGACGCATCAAATAGGCCTGCACGTCATAGACCTTGTGCTTCATGGCGGCGGCGATCTGTTGCTCGACGGAGGTCATTTCAGTGTATCCATCAGCCGACGCTTAAGCAAGTCGCAGCCAACCATCCCAGTGAATGTATCATGGCTCATTCCCTCACTAAAGGCAGTCTCAAGAAAGCCATCTGACCTGATTGCGATGATCCCAATAGCGACAAATTCACCGCTTTTGGCTCGGTTAAGCCCGCTGGAAAGCATGGCAGTTTCGTCAGAGTATTTTTCCTGACGAGATGAAAACAGGTAGACCGGCGCTCCGCCATTTTTCATCGTGATCTTGCCGATCCTGCATCCCGTCATCGCCGCACCTGCACCTTGCTCAAAATCAGCGTGTCGCCCGGCTGGACGACCTCAATGGTGACGATAGCATATTGGTCGTCGCCATCAACAATGATTTCCTTGGGACTGACCGCGCCGGCCACCAGGCAGCGCTTGTCGCCGCGTCGGATGATCTCACCGTCAATCTCGCTGTCCTTGTAATCGGTAAACACGGCCTTGACTGTGCGCGATGTGTCCACGGCATCGGCCATCGTGTGCGTCCGAGGATCGTAAGCCCCCAGCTGACGGTTTAGCAGCGTGATGTCGCGGCCAAACTCGGCAATCATTTCCTGGGCGTCGGTGACAAAATCGTTGTAAAACTCGCTCATACCCGCACCACGGGCACATTCAGGCCGTTGGAGGCCAGCAGCGGGGCCAGGTAGCCGGACACGGCGGGGCGGATCGTCGGGCGCTGTCGGGCCTCGAAAAACTCGGTTTCCAGCACGTCAACCTTCTTACGCTTGACTTGCGGGGTGCTGCCTATGTTCGGATTGAGGTTGCCTGATAGCGCATCAAGGGCCAGCTCGGCGACGGCGCGCTTCAGGGCATCGGGAATGGTTGTGCTGTCGTAGGCCAGCGAATAGCGCGGCCACGAGAGCAGGGTAGAGGGGATGGTTTTGCCAACGAAGCGCGGCCCATACACCTGCTCGATATAATCCGTGGCGCGGACGATGGCGGCTTGCTTTACCACATCATCGCCCGTCCAGGAGCCGTTGCCGCGCAAGGAATGATAGTCGTCGGCGTAGTCCACGCTGATCAGCGCGTTCGCCTCATCCCCATTCAGACCCGTCGCGGCAATGAACATGGATATTATTCCTGTGGGACCAGAGCAAGAAAATCGGCTTTCTTGGTCACGCCATCGTAACCAATGCCTTTCTCGTCCAAGTAAGCTTTGATCTGCGGAATGGTGCTTTCATTGGTCGGAACGCCATCAGCAGCTTCTCCGTCTGCGCCCTGGTCGTCACCTTCCAGCTCAGCCGCGACTGCCAGCGGGTTGCGCTCTTTCGTGCCAGGTTCGCCGCCATCGGTGGCACGAACGGCAGGCGGATTAGCGTATTGTGATTTCAAGGTGCCGCGTTCGCTGCCATCTGCGCCGCCTTGATTTTCAGCCGCGTCCAGTTTGGCTTGTCGTTGGTTCAGGAACTTTGCGCGTTCAGCACGCACATCGACTTGATTGGTGGTCATGGTACTTACTCCATAATGAAAGAGGAAAAGGAAGCCGGGCGCACCGGCTTCCCATTAAGCGATTTTGTGGATGAACTTGACGATACCGATGTTTTTCTGGTTCGTCTTTGGGGTCCACTTGTTGATGGTGGCCAGTTCGGCGTTGGTCGCGTTCGGCGGGCTGGTCGTAGCAACCGAACCCGTGAAGGAAACGCCGGTTGGCACGAACATGAAGCGCTTGCGCGATACCAGGTATTCCTGACCGCCATTGATCAACGCGTTGCGCTCAACTTCCTGCGGGGTTTTAACACCGCCCTCACCGAACAGAACCGAGCCTTCCGCAAACAGGTAGGACGTGTAGATGCCCGTGCCGGCATCGTAGGTCATGGTATCGTCTTCGATGATGCGCAGGCTGCCGTAGTAGTCGCCGGCAAAGGCTACACCGTCTTGAGGCGGGATTGTGCTGATCAAGCCCTGCTTGCGGAGGGCGGCAACCGTTTTGCTGTGCATACCGACAGCCGTCAGTTTCTTGCGACGGTCGCCCAGCAGTGTTTCGGCGTCAATGAAGCTGTCGGCATCAATGACGGCAGCGGCACCCGAGAGGCTGGAAATGTCCAACACGTTGGCCGTAACTGCGCCAACAGCACCCGCCATAACCGAGAGCAAGGCAGACGAATAATGACGGTCCCAGAAGGCGGCCACGCGGTCGGCAATCAGGCGCATCGGGTCGTTACCCAGGAAGTCGGCGACCAAATCCGTCGAACCCCAGCTTTCGGCGCGCTCAAGCACTGGCGCCTTACCCGAGCCGGTAGTGACTTTACCGACGGTCAGGTTAGTGCCTTCCTGCATAATCTGACCAGAGCCAGTCAGGTCATTGAAGAACGGGAAAATGACCTCAAAACCGCCTGCATCCAGCATAGCTTGCACGGCGGGGTCAGTGTTGCGGCGAATAATGCCGGACTGATAAAAGGCATTCGTCTCGATCGACTGTTGGGTGATGTAATTGGAAACATTGGTCGGAAAAACGCCAATGTCGGACAGTTGGGTGATAGCCATGGAAAACTCCAATAGAGGGAAGTGTAATGTGAGCCGCTTCCTTATTGGCGTCGCATCCCGCTATCCAATGCCGCAACGGCCATGAAACCGTGTCATTCAGCAGCATCCCGCTGTCCGAAAAGGCGCTGTGATCATCCCGATCAGGCGCAACATGCGGCTATGATGACATGAAAGCCAATGACGTGCAAGCATTAAAAAAGCCCCGGTGAAGGGGCTTAATCTATTTTCCGGCAGCCGCTTTAAGCTGCGCCGCTTTGCCCGGGTCGCTTATCTCGATCTCGGTTTGCTTGGTCAGGTTAAACCCTTCTTTCGACCACGGATTGTCCTTGTTGCTGTGGGGCGCACCGCCCGGACCACCTGATCCACCGCCGCCATTGCCCGGCGCCGCCACGTAGTGCTTGCCCATTTCAGTGCCAGCCCAAGCTTTCAAATGATCGGTGACCGGCATGTTTTCGATGGTGACAATGGCCTCGTCGCCTTCGTAATCAACCTTTACCTTTTCCTTGAGCATGGCGCGCACGGCAGGTGCAAACGGGGCAGCAATGCCAGCGTCGGCGATAGCGGCATTGAGAGCAGCGTCACTGTACTGACGGTCCAGCTTGGCCTTCAATCCGTCCCGTTCGCCGGTTACTTTATCCAGCGATTTTTTGTGAGCATCTTCTAGACGGGCGCGCTGGTCGGCAAGTCGCTGATCAACATTCCCACTGCCACCGTCTTTGAGGCGGTTATATTCCTCAACCGTGAAATCATCCGGCAGACCAGCCAGGCGATCTTCTGCCGCTGCCGCACGGGCATCAGCCGCCTTTTTCTCGTCGCGCACTGTGGTAAGCGACTTCTTCAACCCGACCACCTCAGGGTGACTGTCGATGCCCTCGACGTTCAGGTAAAACTTGCCGTCCTTTTCGGTGTAGGCGGCTTTCAGGGCTTCATCGACGCCATCGAGCGTGTCGATTACAGATTTCAATTTCATTCATCACCTCTCGGGTTAGGTTTCGCGTTTCCGCAGTTCTGCCAGTGTATAGGTGCGGCCGGATTTGTCAACGAACTTGTCCAGCGGCGTCCCAGCGCGGAACAGGCGGGCGCGCTCGACACCCAGCACATCCTCCTGAAACGCGATGGACTGCTTTTTCAAGAAGTCGGCAAAGGTGGTCTGCGACGGAACGGGGCCTATAATTGAAGCCCGGTCGCCGCGCTCATCATCCTCGAAATATGCCACCAGGATCGACCGGCAGCGGAAATGCGCCGGCAGCACGGGGGCCTTGCCCAGCACGTACACCTTGCCGTCGCGGCTGGCACAAATAAGCGTCGTGCGGCTGTCCAGCGTCGCCACGTACTGCACCTGATCAACGATGTCGGCGTTGGCCTGGTACACTTCCATTCGGGCGCGGTTTTGCACATGCGCCACGGCGGTACGGGTCACAGCCTCGGCATCGCGTCGGCTGATCTCCAAGATGCCGTCCTGGTACTGCCGCGCTCTGGTGCCCCGGATGCGGCGCACAATCTGGTCGGTGGTTTCGTTCTGCGTGATGCCCAGCCGGATGGCTGAGTGGATGCGCTTCACTTCGTCCTGTCCAAGGCTCTGGGCGAAGTCGCGCAGCAAACGGCCCTGGAACGGTTGGCTCGTCACGATGGCCTTAAGCTGCGCATTGCTCGGCAGGGCCAGCGTGTGCGTCACGCCCGCGTTGGCGGCCAAGCGAACCTGAAAATCAGCCTCGTACTGGCTGAACTCTGTCAGCTCATCGGTCATACGGCTTTCCAGCACCGAATACACCTCGCCGCGCTTGGCGACGATCTCATCCAGCAGTTTCTGCAGGCGCTTGGTAGAGGCGGGTCCAAGATCAAAGCCGCGTTGCTCAATCCCCGCCAGCCGACCAGCAATCAGCTCGATCAGATCAGCTTCGCTGTCATTGAGCAGGCCGATGATCTTGCGCAGTACGCCGCCCTTGTAGCGCTCCAAGAACACGGAATGCTTGATCTGGGCTTCCAGGATGCGTTCATTGATGGTGGTCATTTCCTGCGCCTTTTGCCTTTGCGGTCCGGCGCGTCATGACGCTGTGAGGTCAGATGGAAATAGTCGCAATTCGGACACAGATACACGACCGCGATTTTATGGCTGCGACGCATGATGCCATTGGCCCGCTTTTGCGCCTGCTGACGGGTTTCATAGCTGATTTTCGTGCAGATGGGCGCTTCTGACATCAAGCCCTCACTCGGCAGGAGGTTTATCGGTCAGCGTCCCCAGCGGTGGCCCATCTTCCTTGATAGCGTCTTGCTCTTGCTCAAACGTGCGATCGTCTGGCAACCACTCGGCCGCTTTTAACACCCCAAACAGTGTCTCCTTGGAGATTTCGCCCGCTTGCCGCGCCGCGACCCAGGCCGTCAAATCCGCGCCCGTGAAATTGGGTGGGAAGAAGTCCCGGTTCAGCTCTACGGAAATTTCCCCGGCAATGCCCATCCACTCCGCGGCGAACTGCAGCGCCTTTTCCAACTGACGCTCGACCACCCCACAGGTGGCCGACAAGATGCTGCTTTCCCCGCCGCGCTTGATCTCGTGTGTTTGTGCGGCCTCTGCGTCTTTCTTCTCCGGCGCCAACATGCGTGCGCCCAGCGCCGCCATCTGCTCCTGCTTGCGATCCATGAGCTTTTCCAGCGTCGCAAAGCCCTCGGAGCCGCACTGCAGGAAGCCTACTTTGGTATTGGGGTCGGCGAACGTCAGGAACGTGGAACTGCCAATGTAAATCGCCTTTTCCACTGCGTTGCCGCTTTGATCAAACTCGGCCTGCAGGCCGGCGACCCACGGCGTCGGCTGCCCGGCGATGTGCGCGCCGTTTTCCAGGTCGGCGCTGTTTTGGTAATGCGCGATGTTGACATCAACCAGCGCTTCGATCGGCGGGGTGACGACATCCATCGTCGGTTTGCGGGCCGAAAGCGCATAAAATGGGATTTCCGAGAAGGGTGTGCCAGCCTTCAGAGGCGTGATCGACTGAACAACCGCCCATTCTGCGCCATCCGTCGGACGTTGCCAGATGGCCTGCGAATAGATCCCATCGCTCAACAGCAGCTGACGCACCTGCTGGGCCTTCTCTCCATCCGGGCGCTCGTACCATTCGGACAGACGGACCTCAATGAGTTGATACCGGTTATTGATCCGGCCCATTTTCCAATAGAGGATGCTTTCGGCTTGGTACTGCACGAGATAGGGCCTAATGTTCTGGGCCTCGACCTGCGCGACCGTTACCCCATCGCTCGCCTCCGGCATATCCACAAAGATGCCTCCTCGTGCCACTGTCAGCACTTCGGCCAGGCAGCCTTCGGCGAAATCGGTCAGCGTCTCATCGGAGAGCGTGATGTCATTCATCCACGGTTCCATTATTGGCGGCACCGTCACGGTCATTGGCTTGCGCATCACGAGGCCGATCATGGCCTCGATCGTGCGGCCAGTGGCGTTGAAGAAATTGCCGCGCTTGACGTATTTCAGGTAATTGGCATCTTCCTGACCGGCAAGCTTCGGCAGATAGAGCGGACCGCCCTTGTGAATGGCGCGCTGCCCTTGCTTGGCGTCTCGGCATTTCTTCCAGACGGGTTGGTACTCGATGTAATCGGGGTGCTGGACGGTCGGATCAAGGGCCATTAGGCGACACTCACTTTGCCACGACGCATGGGAAGCGTGTAGGCGCTGTTATCCCGGATGACGTTAGCCAACGTCACGGGCTGGTTGTCATAGATGTAATACAGCGTCCCCGCCACAGCGGATGCCAGGGTCATGGTGATCTGGCTGCCGTTTACCTTGGTAAAGCCGCTCAAGGCGACCTGCTGCCCATTGGCGCCCATGTAATAGAACCCCTCGCCGTTGCCGGTAAAATCTGTGGCGCCATCGTGGGTCAGGTTGATCGTCAGCGTTGCGCCCGAGCGTGTGGCTGAGAAGCGCGGGCCGCTGGTTGCCGTAATTGCCGCGCCCATGTGCCGGTCGCGTTGGCGCGCCGCACGTTGGGCCATGATTTCGTATTGGGCTTTCGGGTAGTGAACGCCATCGCTGAACAGCGGCAGGTCATAGCGCTCATGCGACATGCGGCACCACACGTTTTCGGCGATGACCTCATTTTGAATGTCAACGATGGCTTGAATACCTCCGATGTTGGTGTAGGTGCCATCCGTCCGGATACCCAACTTACCGATGCTGATCTCGGCAGTCGGGCTAAGCGACAACAGGTAGCGGAACAACCGCATCAAGCAGTCTTTGTAGGTCGCCGAGGTAATCAGCGGACGTGAGGGGTTATTGATCGCGTGACCTTCTCCCTCACCCTGATCCCAGATAAACTCATCAACCTGACGGCCATAACGGACAATGATCTCGGACAAGGCCAGGGCGTTCGGGCCGGGCGTGTGGGTGGTGTCATCCCACCAGTAGTTGGTTTCGCCCGCCGATACGGTCGATTTCATAAGCGCCGCGCCACCGATAGCGCCGCCCAGATAGGTCACGATACGCGTTGCGCTATTGGCGCAGGCCGCGAGATACGCATTACGTCCATCGGGATTGCCGCCATTATCGGTGCCGCCCACGACCCACTTGCCGATATTGGATTGCCCTGCCGTGGCCACGGTCGTTACCTGTGGCCTCGTACATAACAGGCTCAACTGCGCAGGCGTCAGGAACGCGCCCGAGCCTAGCTGGAACGAGGCCACCCGGCCTTGCAATGGGTCAGAGCCGCTGTTACGCGCCCCGATCCGCAGCGAGGTGAACGCGGCCGAGAAGGCCGGCAGCGTCGTCGTGATCTCGTACACCTGACCGTGCCAGTAGACCCGCAGGGTCAGCGCCGAGCCATTGACCTGCCAGGTGACACCATACGCCTGAGCGATATTGGCGACGATCGGCAGCGTAATATTCGGCGTGGCAAACTGCGCGGTCGAGATGTCCACGTTGTTGGCGCGCACATAGAACAGGGGTCGGTTGGTGGTGTTCGAGAAGCGCACACCGAACACGTTGTTGCCATTGCCGCTGTGCAGGGCAAACAGCGCCTGCAGCGTCGAGATGGTCGTAATGGCAAAGCGCTGCACGATCCAGCCGGACGACGGAAAAGACGCAAACCCAGCCGGGATTGCGTAATCAGCGCTATTTGTCGGGTAATTGTAATCGGCGGACGGCTTGAGGTCCAGCGCCGCAAGCTGTTCCGCTGACAACCCCGACGATCCGGCATTATCGGACGAGGCAGCCTTACCCTTGGCAGGAAAGAGGACGAACGGAAAGTATCGACTGCGTGCCAAGATGGACCTCATGCTGTTATGCGGCCAGTATGCCCCAGTTTTAAACCCCGTGCAAGACGGCTCTTTGGACGCCACGCCCACGGATCGGGTACCGCTGATTGATGAAATAGCCCTGGGCATCAGGCGGGTGGTCGTGGCCGGTGCTTTTGTCCGGCTCGCCGTTCTTGTCGTAGGCCTGCTGCTCCAACGCCTCCGTCAGGCGCGGGCACTGATCGGTGTTGACCAACCAGCGGCGTTCGCCCTCACCGTTCAGGATCATAGCGTTCATAGCGTTGACCCGATCCTTTACGGCCGGATTGGTGCTGTTGACGATGACGGTGAACCGGTTCTGGCGCAGGATGGACAGGTCGCTTTCCGAGGCGTTCACCGACTTATGCGCCTGGCCGCTGGCGTCGGGGTACACGGTCATGCTGTGGTCCGGGTAGCGCTCCCGCAGCATCCGCGCCATTGTTGGCGTATCGCGCACGCCGGTCAATTCGCCTACGGTGCGAGGCCAGCCGTCGCGGATCACGTTGATGATGGCCGTCATGTTCAGCACGTTGAAGTCCATGCCTATGTGCAGCGGCTCACGCGGGCGCATGGTGTCGTTGGTATGGTTCAGGCGCCGGTCGAAGCTGGCATATACCGAGCCGGAAGCCAGGTTGACGAATTGGCCGCGCAGGTAGGCATCGATCAGCTGTGGCGGGTAGGAGGCGAACAGCGAGGAAATGTAATCGTCCGGCAGGTTGATGGCGTTGTCGTAGGTGCTGGCCTGCACCATGCCGTACAGGTCACGAAGCGCTGGCTTTTCGCGCAGCTGCTTGACGAACTGGTTGTAGACGAATTTGAAGCCCTCGGGCGTCGTGGTGACGGAAATGCCGTTGACCAGCCCTGGCACATTGTAGCGCATCCGGGCGATGATCTTGCGCCAGGCGGTTTCCGCCTTGTCGATCTTCATCACGTCCAGCTCGTCAATCAGCGCCTTGCCGATCTTGAAGCCCACGATGTCGCCGGGCTTTTCCATCGACCGGCACAGAATGGTGCCGCGGTACTTCTTGCCCGAGTACAGGGCGACTTCCTTGTTGCTGAGGTGGATTTTGGTGGTCAGGCCCCACTCGGCGGCGACTTCCTCGATCGTCGGGTAGAAGATGTCCCGGATCTGGCCGTAGGTCGGCGCGAAATAGCCGGAGTTGATGCCGGGGAACTCCATCGCGTGCTTGCACAGGTCGGTGCAGCCCACCCACGTTTTGCCCGAGCCGAAGCCTGCCACGAAAGCCTTGAACTTGTGCGGCAGGCGGATGAACTCGAATTGCGGCCTATTGAGGTTCGGCACCCGGCTTCCTTCCGTCCACCTCTTTCAGCGTCACGGGCTCGGGTTGGGCCTTGTTGTCATCATCGGCCGGCTCCGGTTTGTCGCGCCACTTGGCCGGCTGACGGTTGCGCAGCCACAGCGACAGGGCGGGGGTATCGGGTGGCGCCGCACGGCGCACGGGCACGACCTGAATTTCTTCTCTCTCGCTGATTTTGCGACCGTTGCCTGCATATTCGACGGTCTTGATCTTGAACGCCTGGTCCTCGACCCATTCCGCGCCCATCGCTCGTTCGTGGAGCTTGGCGGCCACGTCGGCGTCAGCTTTGAGCTTGCCCGCACATATGGCGTCGGAAAAATCTTGGTGACGCTTCTTCCACTCGTGGATGGTATCGACGTTGACGCCGAAGAACTCGGCCAGCTCGTCATTGGTCAGGCCCAGCAGACACAGCTTGCGGGCTTGCTCAGCGTACTCAGGCAGATACAGGCTTGGCCGACCGCGTTTCAGTTTGCTTTTCGCTGGCTTTTTCTTCTTGGCCGGCACATATCACCTCAAAAAACTGCCTATTCGTCCCTATTGCTCCGTGTCATTGGCGGCCACGACCGGCCTTGTCGATAGGGACTTGGTATGCCGGGTCGATAGGCGCGACCCCCAAGACGGGCGGCGTGGCACGCTTTGATGATACCACAGCCACCAGGCAGTGCAAGGGGATTTTACCGACGCAGCCGACCGTATGGGATCGGCAGCTGCTTGCCGGCCTCGTGCCGGTCGGTAACAGCGAACAAGTTGCGCAGGAAGCGCTGATTGCTGGCCGTGTCATTCGGATTGCGTGCGGCCTCGACCTGTTCGAGCTGATCGGCGATAGGGGAGTAGTCCAGGCCCGTGAGGTGCTGACGGTTGTTGAGCCAGTTGGCGGTGATGGACATGCATGATCCTTTCTGTGAGGACGGAAAGCATCAGCATAGCAAGTGAACGGCGGGATATGTCAAGGGATAATTTGCTGAAAACAAACACAATGGTCATCATTGTGTCTGCGTTCTAGGCAGTTAGCGCCTATTACATCCACTATTGCCGTATAAGGTTTAATTAATAGATTGCGCGTCAATGGAACCCCAGGCACACATCATCGAGCTGAAATTCGAGGGCAATGGCATCAAGCCCTCGAAAGTGAAAGCCAGCGAAGTGGCAGAGCTTATCATGAGCTTTGAAGGGGCCATCATGTCGGTGATGAAGCAGCAGCACGCCAGTGTCAGTGACACGGAGGTGTTTATCAGCTTCGAGGAAATCAAGGATCAAAGCCTTAGCCTCAAGTGCCTGGCCAATAAGGCGAGGGAATATGTGTTCCCGGCGTTGCTGGCTATCACAACCTCGTTTTCCAACAATGCTTACTCGGGTCTGCCTTCGGGCGCGATCGAGGACCTAAAGAAGATTACCAAGTTCGCTCGGCGCCATGAGTGCGATGGGGTATGGATCCAGGATGGCGAACGCGTTGCCAGCTTCGACAAGGACACGGAGATCAACATCTCAGAGCAAGAGTTCCTGCGCGGCGATACCACGATTTATGGTCAGGTATTGAAGGCCGGCGGTGACAATCCGCGTGTAACGCTCAAGATTGACGACGACTATACTGTCAGCTTTGACGTGCAGCGCGAGATAGCCATCAAGTTGGCTAGCAACCTGTACAAGGAAGTCGGCATGACAGGAAACGCACGCTGGCACCGGAAAACCTACAAAGTGGTTGATTTTCGCCCAGAGCGTTTGATTTTCATTGAGCAGGCACCCTTGACCGACACATTCAATCAGCTCGGCAAACTGTTTGGCGGCAGTTTAGAGGCAACCAACACTAAAAGCCTTTATCTCGACTAGACGCTATGGGTAAGCTTGTAATGATCGACAGTCAGATCTTCATATGGGGCATCAAGGGCATGGCTTCTGAGGGGCAAGAGTTCCGCATTGGCCCAGCCCAGCGCTTCATACAGTTTCTGGATGACGAGAAAAGCAAGCTCCTGTTGCCAGTCCCGCAGATGGCCGAGTTGCTGTCTTGCGTGCCCCCTGATCAGCAGGTAGAGATCAAGCGCTTTTTCGATAAGCGGTTCCAGGTCCGGCCTTTTGACGAGCTGGCTGCTGAGAAGTGCGCCGAGCTGCTGTATCACTCATTTAACGATCAAGAGCTAATCGAATACCGTAACGAGCATAAGGTCCCCAAGCAAAAGATCAAGTATGACTGCATGCTGGTGGCGATGGCAATCACTAACCGCGTCAGCAAGATCTACTCCGACGATAAGGACCTGAAGAAATTCGCAGCTGGGCAGATCGACGTAGTGAAGATGCCCGACATTGCCCCCGCGCCAGTACAGCAGACGTTGCAGTTTGATGGTGATCCGGATACATGGCGCAGGAGAGCTGAACACTCAGCCGTACCTGCCACTGAGGGGGAGCCAGGCAAAGGCATTGTTATCGAGCAACGACTGGATAGGTTCATGTCGGAGATTGCTGGTAAGCCAATTGTTTCGGGCAATCTAAGGTTTGGGGGCGATCAGGTGCCACCTCAAGCTTAGGAGTAAGAGGGAGGGGAGATCGCGTTTTATTCAAAGGCCACGTAGGCGGTCTGATTGGCAGCGACGGAGGGGCAAGCCAGATGGATGCCCAGCGAATATAGGTAATGCCTTTGCTGTTGGGGCGTTCCTTCTAAGGGGGGAATTCGCTGTGCGCTATGCAGTTACGAGCTATTTTCAAAGGGGCTGGATTAGCTACTAAACTATTTAGTAAGTTTGCGATTGTGGCTATGTAGCCCCAAGGATGGCATATATAAAATGCCATTGTTTTACAAAAAGCAGCTTGCAAAACGCGACATGAGCGAGGATTTAGTTCAATCGGCGACACATCAAATTGGTCACTACGGATATATCCGGCTCGGCTCAACTCGATTAAGTCAATTAAAGCGCAGTAAATATATTCAAGGCAAACTTGATATTGCTGACGAAGCCCGCAAACCCGATGGTATTGTTTTTCTTCCCAGCGGTGGGATAAAGGCTGTAATTGAGGTTAAGCAGCCAAAGGAATTAGTGGCAAAAGAACTGCCATCTGTTATTGATCATTACAGCCAAATTGCCAAAGCTGTTTGCAATGTGTTGATTATTACGGATGGAAAAAATTCATACTGGATCAATCCACACACAAAAGAATATATAAAGGATGAGACAGGTCACGATATAAGCTTACTATTTGATCCTAAAGCGATCGAAGGTAAAACGCTTTCGCTAGAGAAGGCGAACAAGATTTCCTCGTTAATTGAGCAGGCCGCGTTCTGTATTAACGAAACAAATAATCATATCACCCCGCTCAATGTTATCGATCCGAGCGGATTAGCACGAACTGTTTGGCAAAAAATTTGGATTAATACCGGTAAAGAGCCTGAAAAATGTTTGTATAATGTCGTTGAGATATTTCTCTTTAAATTTCTCAGCGATACAGGCGTTTTGATTGGAAATTATGGTTTTCAGCGTGTTCTTGATCTGATCATCAAGGATGGTCCGGTCGATGCGCTAAACCACTATGCCAATATTTCAAGGAAGAAGATTAAGGCTCTTTTCCCTCCAGGCACGGACAATACCACCGTTATCAACGGCACTATCTTCGTCAACGAGCAGGGCGACCCCAACACCTCGCAGGCAAGTCTTTTTGCCGAGGTCATTCAGCTGTTCCAGAACTTCGATGACAAGCATGGCTCCATGCGCCATATCAACCGGGAGTTTAAGACCCGTCTGTATGAGTCGTTCTTGCGTCAGGAGGCAGGCGTAAAATCGCTAGGCCAATATTTTACCCCGCGAAATGTTGTGCAGGCAGTCGTTAAAATGTCCAGCGCATCGTCACTCAAGGACGGCGCCAGGATCTGCGATCCATTTTGCGGTGTGGGCGGCTTTGTTTTGGAAACAATAGTCGAAAACAAGAATATTTTCAATCAATATACGCCGAGTAACGGCAAAATTGAGCCTAAAATTATTCTAAAGGGGTACGACAAAGGTTCTGACGAAAAAGAAGATGAGCGTACAATTATATTGGCCAAGGCCAATATGCTCATTTATTTCTCTGACCTGCTGGCGCAATACAACAGCGAGGCTCACCTCAAGGAGTTTTCTGAAAAAGCATTTAATGCTGTTTTTGAATTGCTGAGGTCTAATCTGGGAACATTCGGCCGTCACGACGATGAGCCATATGATCTGATATTGACTAATCCTCCCTATGTAACGAGCGGATCAGCAAGTCTTAAAAATTCAATCGAGTTTGGTGGTGCAAATAAATTCCTGCCATTAGGTCGTGGTACGGAAGCCTTGGCTATTCAATGGATCGTTAATAACCTGAAAGTAGATGGTGAAGCATTGGTTATTATTCCTGATGGTTTGCTTAACCAAGCATCTATTCTCAACTACCTGACAGAAAACTGTTTCATTAGAGGGGTCGTCGCTTTGCCAAGCCGTACTTTCTATTCAACACCCAAGAAAACATATATTCTTGTTATAAATAAAAAGGAGTCGAAATCCGACATTCAAGAGGAACCTGTATTTACATACTTGGTTTCCGAGATTGGCGAATCACGAGATGCTAGACGGGTGCCAATTAAAGACAATGATTTGACGGAAATGGAAATGCTATTCCGACAGTTCAATGCGACACGGAAGACCTTTGTTTCATCATCTCCACGTTGCAAAGTTTTCGATTTTGATGTTTTCAAAAACAGCAAAAATTGGCTGATCGACCGTCTCTGGACGAAAGACGAAAAAAAGGCGCTCGGTATTGTTGATGAGCGGGTCGAGGTTGATGAGGCTGGCTTCCTTGCATTGGCTAAAGAAGCAAATGACGAGATCCAAAAGTTTTTGACGACTTACAATGGCAACTCTTAAAAATTTCGCGGTAGAGGAGCTTTTCACCCCAACACGCGGAAAAAGCAAATACACCCGTGGCTATGCAGATAAGCATCCGGGTGAGTACCCCGTGTATTCTGCAGCCTTAGAGGCGCCACTTTGCTACATCGACCATTACGATTACGATGGGACCTATTTGACATGGACTGCCAATGGCTATGGTGGCCGTATTCAGATCAAATCAGGGAAGTTTTCAATCAACGGTGACCGCGGCATTCTTATTCCGGTTAATGAGGATCATCCCAACCTGGATTACATCAAATATTTCCTGCAACCTGTTCTGATCGGGCAAGCTGTCGGTAGGGTCGTTGACGGTAAAAAGAACGAGTACACTAAGGTCGGCCCAGAGGTTGTGGCCAACTCGATCATCACTCTGCCGGTTAATGAAGAGGACAACATAGACCACGACGCCATCCACGAGAAAGGCGAAAAGATCAAGCAGATACTCGCTCTTCAAGACTCGATGAAGAAGCAAGTCGAGCAACTTGACGACGCAGAAATTGTGATTGAGGTCAATGAGCCTAGCAAAACAATCAACCTTGGAGACACGCAGTATTTCACGCTTTCTATCGGCGACCGGGTGCTGATAAAGGATGGATTGGGCGAGGGTGTACCGGCTTATAGCGCCAATGTAAAGGTGCCAATAAGCTACATTGCTGAATCCAACCTCTCTGATTTTGATAGACCATCAATCCTTTGGGGAATTGATAACACACTCTTTTTTTATAATATAATTCCTGAAAATGTCGTTTTCGCAACGACAGATCACTGTGGAAGAGCTTTAATCAATGTTCCCGACTTAGATGCAGAGTACGTTTACTACTACCTGCAAGCTACCAGGCTGGAGTATGGTTTTGATCGCGTGTTTCGATCAAGCTTGGAAAACATGCGGAGTATCGTAGAAATAAAGGTGCCGCTTGATGAAAAAGGTAATTTTTCATTGAAGCGACAGAAAGAAATTGCTGAACGTTACAAAAGGGCAAATGCTCTTAAGGAAAGCATCATAGAAAAGCTTGATGTCTTGCAGAGCGTTGCCGTAGACATAAATCAGTAGCCCCACTTGATCTGAAACAGCCCCAGGACCTGGTCAAGGGGCTGTTTTTATTTGCTGCTGCTCGTACCTGTCCATATAATCCTGCTCGGCCAGAGTAAGCGCAAAAGGGCCCTCCCTTGATCGTTCAACCAGCCGCTGATACACTCGCCCACACATCGGCTTAACCGAAGGATCCAGTATCTCGACGATGTCGGCCGGCGTCGGTATCTCCTTGCCGGTTTTCAGGTACTGACGGAAGGCGTTGCGCACCTGGTCGATGTTGTACTCGCCTAGCATCCATTGAAAACCGGCATCACGCACAGCCGTGACGTCGGCTGCTTCACCGTATTTCCTCAGCATCGTGTAGGTCTGAGTGAGCAAGTCCGATAACTGGTCTTGGCTGGTCAAGCAATTCTTGATCGGGGTTCCTGCCGCCGTTTGCTTTCCAGCGGGCTGCACGATCGAGCTTGATTTTTTCGGTGATTTCTCGGGCAATATCGGTCTGTGACTTGCGGCCACCATAGCCGTTTCCGTTCGGTTCTCCGGCAGAGCCGCCAGGTCGGCCAGCACCTTGTTGATAGTGGTTTTGACGGTTTCCATTGTAGCCTCCTTTGATTTCAAATACACCCGTCCAGCCGCGCTCGATGGATTGCTGCAGCACGGCTGCCGGCTGATGGCCTTGCTGCCGTAGGGTGTCCAGCTTGATGATGATGAGTTGCTTGGCGCGGGCGGTAAACTTGGCGCCGCGCATCCGGCAGAAGTCCCGCCAGTCGTCGGCCGGCAGCCACGCGGGTATATCTATAAGGTTCTTAACCTTCTTATCCTTATTACCTTCTTTATTAGTGCCCTGTCTGCTGCCTGTCTGCTGCTCGTCTGATGTATTATCAGGTGTCTCGTCTGCTGTCTCGCCAGTCTGATATTCTTCGTATTTACAGATAGTTATAGTGCTGTTTCTGTTGCTCGTTTCCACGATGATATTTCCATCTTCCTGCAACTCATTTATAAACCGCTCGGTCTTGCCTCTCGACCACTTCCAGCGCTGAGCGAGCCGGACTTGGGACCAGCCACACTGACCACGCTTCACTGTGATCCGCTGTCCGGCCACCCGGATAAAACCGTCTTTGAAGTTTGCGAGGAGAATAAGATCGACCCATGCCTGCCCACGGGTAAACGGCTCCGAAAGCCATAAATCGCTTTCAGCCATCTTTCGGTGTAGCTTCAACCAACCTGACATTTGTACTCGCGCTTTCGCTTCGCACTAGAGAGAAATACGCGTCCAGCCGTGCGAACAACTGATAAAGGGTCTCTTAGGCCCACCGCTCGTTGTCAGCAATGCACAGCTGGGCGATGGCTGTCAAGAATTATTTTCGGGGTATAGCGTGATCTCGACCCGCGGATTGTGCTTGTCCGCATTCTCGAACACCATCATGGGCCGGAAGCGGCGGTCATTTACACCCCAGGCATCGGCTATTCCGTCGAACAGTGCCTTGCAGGCGCTCACCTGAGCATCGAAATCCCAGCGGTTGTTCGGCGGGTAGAATGTGACGCACAGAGCAATGCAACCGGCGGGAAAGCTCACCGGCTGCGCCGCAGCGATCTGGCGGCAGGCCAGCTTCAAAGCGTTTTTATGTGGGTTTTTCTTAGCCCAATGGCTGCGGTCATTGGGGCGCAGGATGCTCGGCGGGAAGGGGAGGACCAGCTTAATCAGGGTAGAAATCCAGCACCGTCACAGCGTCGGCGGTGACTTCCTTGATTTTCCTGATCTGCTTCGGATGCGGTACGCAGTCGCCCGACAGCCAGCGGTATGCCGTTGACGGGTGGACGCCGCAATCCTTGGCGAACGCTTCAATGCTTTTATCCGAGAGCCAGTCTTTCAATTTCATGCCTTAATGGTTGGCACAACCAGGCACGGATTGCAAGCAAATAATTATCGTTTCGTGCGAAAATAGTTGTTGACCCGCGTCGCATTTCGTGCGAATGTCAATCATCAACAGCGAACAGGAGCGCGTGATGTCGGGACGATTAGAAGCCATTTACGACTGCATCAAAGCAATCGAGGGCAAGGAAGATTGTCAGACAGCTACGGGCTTTTTGAGAACGCTGGCGATGAAAGAGGAAGCAATCATTGCTCGTCAAGAGCAGGAATTTATCACACAGGTATATGGAGACCGTTGATGTCAGGAGAAAATCACGTTTACAAGGCTATTGCCGATGTTACAGCGGAAATGTCCAAGGAGGGCATTGCCAAAGGGCGTAAAAATCAGCAGCAGGGCTATTCATTCCGAGGCATTGACGAGGTGTTGAATGCCTTGTCTCCGGTATTGTCTAAGCACAAGTTGGTTATCCTGCCTCGGATGACCGAGCGCGAGTGTGTTGAGCGGCAAAGCAAAAATGGAGGGGTGATTTTTTACGTCACCGTGAAGGCAGAATTCGACTTTGTCAGCGCCGTCGATGGATCGAAGCATACAGTATCGACCTATGGCGAAGCAATGGACAGCGCTGACAAGGCCACCAACAAAGCTATGAGCGCCGCCTATAAATACGCTGCCTTTCAGACATTTTGCATCCCGACTGAGGGCGACAATGATGCCGACGCGACAACACATGATGTCGCTCCGAAGGTGCCGCCCGAGAAGCTGACAGCTGAGCGCAAGGAGTTCATCGTCAAGATGCTCCTTGAAGCTGATACGCCCGAAAAATTGAAGGCTATCAAGGACCAGGCAAAAGCCGAGTGTCAAAGGTTTGGTGACGAAGCAGCCTACAAAGAGATCATCAACGCCGTCAAAGCGGCAAAAACCAAGAAAGAGAGCAAATAATGTCCACCGCAACCAATATCGGCGGCGTAGCCGGTGAGCGCTTGCGCCAGTACATCGAGCGCATCGAGCGTCTTGAAGAGGAAAAGTCTGGCATCGCCGAGGACATCCGCGACGTGTATGCTGAGTGCAATAGCGCTGGGCTTGATACCAAGGCAATACGCCAGGTGATCAAGTTGCGCAAGATGGATCGCCAGAAGCGGCAGGAGCAGGAAGAAATTCTTGAGTTATATAAATCAGCTATCGGAATGGAGTAACCGATGTCATCAGTCAATAAAGTAACCCTTATCGGGCGGGTCGGCAAAGACCCAGAAATCCGCAGCTTTCAAAGCGGTGGCCGCTACGCCAATTTCAGCGTAGCCACCTCGGAAAGCTGGAAAGACAAAGCCACCGGCGAGCGCAAGGAAAAGACCGAGTGGCACAACGTTTCTGTGACCAATGAGGCGCTGGTCGGCGTGATCGAACGCTTCGTCAAGAAAGGCTCCAAGCTGTATCTCGAAGGCCAGTTGCAGACCCGCAAGTGGACCGACAACAACGGGGCTGAGCGCTACAGTACCGAGGTGGTTTTAAAGCCTTTTGCCGGCGAGATCGTTTTGCTGGACAGTAGGCAGGACAACGATACGGCTTCAGACAGTGGCCAGCGCCGCCGTGACACATCAAATCGGGCACAGCAGCCTAGCGCTTTCGCCGATGATCTTGACGACGAAATTCCTTTTGCTTGGGTTTCAGCGCTTATCGTTCCTGTATCACTTATTGTTAGTCTCGGAGTTATCTAAATGAAACGCAAAACTATAAATGCCATTCTGTCCAAGAAGTTTAATGACTTTGTCAATTCCATCGAGGATGAAGATGTTAAGTCTATGGTGGAGAAAAACACCATTATTACAGGAGGTAGCATTACTTCTATGCTTCTCAACGAAGATGTAAACGACTACGATCTTTATTTTAGAAACAGGAAAACAGCTTTAGCAGTCGCTAAATATTATGTAGCTCGCTTTAGTGTAAAAAATAAGAGCGGCATCGACTGTCCTATTTATGTGGATGAAACTGATGATCGGGTTAAAATAGTTATTAAGAGCGCCGGTATTGCCAGCGAGGATGGAACTACCAAAGACTATGAATACTTTGAGGGTGGTGGAGATGCAGCAGGCTACATCAGCGAGGTGATGCAAGACCCTGGCGCGATCGAAGACGCTTATCAAGAAACTGAATTAAGGGCATTGGAAGCACGGGATGACGGTAAACCTAGATACCGGCCGGTTTTCATGTCAACTAATGCAATAACGTTAGCTAATCAGGTGCAAATTATATTGAGGTTCTTCGGTGAACCCGAAGAAATTCATAAAAACTATGACTACGTCCATTGCACCAATTATTGGACATCTTGGGAAAATAAAGTAACGCTGCATCAAGAGGCATTAGAGGCAATTCTTGCGAAGGAACTACGCTATGTAGGCAGCAAGTATCCGCTTTGCTCGGTTTTTCGGATGCGCAAATTCATTCGCAGGGGTTGGCAGATTAACGCCGGCCAGATACTGAAAATGATCATGCAAGTATCAGAGCTTGACCTTACTGACCATGCAGTATTAGAGGATCAACTGACAGGTGTTGATGTTGCCTATTTTGTCGAAGTTGTCAGCAAGCTAAAAGACAAAGATCCTGAAAAGGTCAACGCAGCATACTTGGTCGAGATTATCGACCGCATGTTTTAGGGAGATACAACGTGAAATATTCAGAACTATTAGCCCGTATGCGCAATCTGGACGATAAGCTGGACGAGCAATTGGGCGAGATCATGGACGATGATGAAGTCGAAATCGACAACATCGAAAACAGCCAGGAATGGTGGGCGAACTACTTGATCGAGCGCGCCGCCGAGGACAAAGCCAACGCGAAAGCGGCCAGGGAGCTGGCCCAGCGCTACGCTGACCGCGCCAAAGTGTTTGAGCGCAAGGAGGAATACCGCAAGCTCGGTATCTACACCCTGGTACAGATGGCCGGCAAGCCCATCAAGACTGTGGCCGGTAGCGCCCGTATTCAGGAAGGGGTGTTGAGCCTGACGGTAAGCTGCCCGGCCGAGCTGCTGCCTGAAGAATACCGGAAGGTCGAATACAAAGCCGACAAGGACGCTATCAAGCGCGACCTACAGGCGGGCAAAGAGCTGAACTATGCCGTGCTTGAGCGCGGTAAGCCCTTCCTGGTTATCCGGCAGTGACGGTGCACATCCAGTTTGAGGCCAAGAAGCACGCGCTCCGGCAGACGCAGGACGGATCCGTGACCATCAGCCTGAACATCCACCCCGATGATGTCGATCCGCGCTTGCTGATGGCGCCGATGGGGAAGGTGTTTCAGGTGGTCATGGTAGACCCGGACGACATCGCCGAGGCGCAGGACGAAGCCCCCGAAGCCGCAGACACCCTGACGCAGCAGGCCGCTATCATGTGCCAGGGAGTGCGGTGGATGGAGTTTGTCAACGCCAAATACCGTGGCCACAACTTCAAAGACGGCGCTGACGCCATGCGGCAGCTATGCGGTGTGGCGTCGCGCCGGGACATCAAAGAGGGCACGAAGGCCGGAGACACCTTCAAACAGCTTAACCGTGACCTTGACGCATTTCTTCAACACGACGTGATCTAAGGAGGAAACCATGATCCGCGAAACCCTTAAAGACATTTGTGGCTTAATCTGTATGCTGGGATCGGTGGTAGCCTTCGTGCTACTGTTAGTTGCGGCAGGTGTGAAATGACCGAGGCGTTATCCATTGATTTTCAATCTGACTGGTGGGATATTGTTGATGGGTGCGGGCTATCTATCAACGCCATCTGTGAGGACTACGATTTCAAGCGTAAATCATTTATGAAGTGGCTGCGCTGCGAAGCAGTGCCACGCGATAAGAACCGGGAAAGGATTATTGCTGCTATGTCGCAGTTGGTCGAAGAAAAGAAGCTCGTAAAGCACCCTAGCTATGGCTATGCCACGCCCGATCAAATCAAGGAATTGAGCGAAATCGGCATGGGGCCACGCCGCGATTATCTGCTCAAGCAGATTGAAAAGCAGACCAAGTTGGCGGGGAAGAAACGATGATCGCGGACGAATTCTTGGAAACCATCAGCGCGGAAAATAAAATTCTGCTGATAGGGGATAAGTAATGCAGAACACCCGCTGGACAGCCGACATGGATTTCCTGCTGCTGTTCATGCGGGACTGCCTTGACATCAGCTTCAGGCGCTGCGCCGAGTACCTGGGGCAGGAGTACAGCCGTGGCTATACCCGAAGCGCCTGTATTGGGCGCTATTGGCGGCTGAAAGCAAATGGCGTCGGATATGATCCGGTACCGAGCGATGAATTGCCTGTACCTGATTACTCCTGTTCCTGATCACGCTCTCTATCGCCTTTGTCCAGCGCCTGGCGTATCCGTTCCAGATTGCTTTGCCGGTCAGGCTCGTCCTGTTTGCTTGGGCTTCGGTCAAAGATCGAGCGCGGTTTCTGCTCCTGCTCCTGCTCTAGGGATAACTGCTTGCTGGCTTCCCGGCCTTCGCGCTGAATGTTCTTGGCGCGAAGCGACGTTTCGTGATCCTCGACCTCCTTTTTCTGCGCCTCGGATAGGGCAGGGCCTTGACCCACGCGATCGCTCGGCGTGAAGCCCTCTTTGGGGTTACGCTCGTTTTCCTCCGCCTCCAACTGGCGCGCAATACGCCGGGCGTCTTGTTCCTCGGACGGATCGGCCAGCTCACGCGTTTCCTGCCGAAACTCATCCGTTTTCTGCTGGGCTGAAGCATCGGGCAGCCTGACCTCAAACAGGTCGTCGTTCGGCTCAGCCTCCTGTCGCCGCCCGTCCGACCAATGCGCCGGCCGTTTGTCGTCCGTCACCTGCTTATCGGCGATGGCTTCCTGCATAAACTCACGCCGGCCAGCCTTCAGCGCCTGGCTGCGCTCCGGGCCGGACTGCTCGATCATCTTTTTCAGCACCTCGTTTGTCTCCGGCGTCTGGGCCAGCACATAGCCCAGGTTGAAGTCCGTCTTGTACTGCTTATCGACCGTAGTTGCTTCCTGCTCCATCGCTAAAAGGTGTTTTTGACGTGCTTTTCGATGTAGGCCAGGATGCTTTCCCGGTCGTAGAGGATGATCTTCTTTTCGGGTTGGCTGTAGCGGATAGCCCCCGTGTCGCGCAGCTTCTGCAGCGTGGTCTTAGACGAGATCCGCAGCATGCGCATGGCCTCGTCGCCGTCGATCCAGCGGTCGAGTACCTTTTCGCCCTGCTCGGCGATCACGCGTTGGACGACGGTATTCACCAGCTTCCAAAATGCCTCATCCTCAAGTGCGATGACCTCGATGCCCATGTTGGAAGGTAAAAAAGAAAAGCCTACGACCGAAGTCAGTAGGCTTTTCTTTTACCTAGAAATGGCTAAATCAGTTTTTACGACTTGAGCCTTGCATGTTCTGCGAGTAGGTAAGTTATATAGCTTGTAATCAAGTTGCAATACAGTCGCGCTTCGTTTTCAGTAATTGTGAAGCCCTCTTTTAAGTGCATCCCGTGCCTAATCCCGCCACCAGCTGGTGCTGAAAGATAGCCGTGTAATGTCTGGACCCAGCTAAGGACCTGATTTAAGGTGGTACCTTGGTTCTTGTTGCGCAGTTCCTCAACTATCTTGTTGAAGTATTTGCTTTTTATAGAGGACTCGTCTGCCTGTGGTAAGCCTTGAAACGCAGTTGATACGGTTTCTAATAGCCACAGAAGTTCTTGAACTGCAGGCCGGTAACGGCCCTCAGTTAGCATCTTTTGAGACTCTGAAAATGAAGTGTGTATGAGTTCCTGGGCACTCTCTTCCAGAGATGGTGGTGCCTGAGGATGCGCAATTGACTGACCCGAATGGAGCAACTTTAGCTCAGGCGGATCAATCCGGTAATTGACTTGGTGTTTAGCCAAGACCCCGTTGATTATATTGTGATCAGGGGTAGGATCATCTAAGCTCTCGCACGCCTCATAAAATGCCTCAATAAAAAGCGGCGCGTTTGCAGAGGCTTGCCTCATGTAACTGAGAAGGTCAGTATGAGCCCAGCTTGCATTGGAGCTTCTTGATGGAACAGAGCCATTTGTAGAAGCAAAAGCGGTCTTGAAATGCTCAAATACTTCCTGTCTGTAGCGGGCTATCTTACCAATGATTTCGAAAAACTCATCTAAAACTTCACTAGAGATCGGTCCAGGAGAGGCGAAGCGCCAGGTATTGTCAAACTTGAGCATAGTTGTTTGTCAATTGCGAGATTGAATATGATGCGCAGCCCGATGAGGCTGCAAAATAACTGTTGTACCCATGTTGTACCAACGAAAAAGGCCACTCCGAAAAGTGGCCTTCTTGCTGTAGCGGGGACGAGAGTTGAACTCGTGACCTCAGGGTTATGAATCCTGTGCTCTAACCAACTGAGCTACCCCGCCCTGTTTTGGTGGTGCAAAGGTAGAGACAAGATTTGGGCTGATGCAAGTGTTTGTGGAAAAAAAAACCCGTGTATATTGCTTCCAGCCGGTAAGTTCCTGTGCTTCCGGGTCAATAAAATTTACATAGTTCCGCTTATGCCCCTTTCTGCTACTCGCCTCAAGCACCGTTTTACGGTCGAGTACCCCATCAATGCCTCGCCCAAAATCCTGTATCCATATCTCGCTTCGGCCTCCGGGCTGTCACAGTGGTTCTGCCAGGATGTACGCATTGATGAAGACCATTGCTTCAATTTCATCTGGGATAATCAGCCTCATTTTGCTGAGATGAATTCCCACCGTACAAATCGTTCGGTGCGCTACGTGTTTCTTGGAGCTAACAAACGGCACACCCCCGATGCCAACTACCTTGACTTTACACTGGAAGAGTCCCAGTTAACGCAGGAGGTATACCTGCGGGTGATTGATTACTCTGAAGAGACTGATGACATTGAGTTGCAGGAAATGTGGGATAGTTTGATTCAGAAGTTGCGGGAACAGGTAGGCGGCTGATGCGGTTATCAGGCCTGGGAAAAGGAGCACACGCGAAACGAGCCCTATCTTCGTTTCCCGTTTGCTCCTTTTTGCATTAAGGGCATTCGCAGCGGCCTGCCGACCAACAATTGAATGAAAAAACTCGATAAGCTTATTCTCAAGGCCTTCGTCGGCCCGTTCTTGCTCACGTTTGCCGTGGTGCAGTTCATTTTCCTGATGCAGTTCATGATGAAGTATATGGACGATCTGGTAGGTAAAGACCTGGGCCTGGGCGTTATTCTGCAGCTGCTGTTCTTCTTCAGCGTGCTGATTGTGCCCATCTCGCTGCCGCTGGCCGTGTTACTCTCGTCACTTATGACATTTGGTACGCTAGGAGAGCACCATGAGCTAACGGCTATCAAAACATCGGGTATTTCATTAACCCGCATTTTGCAACCCGTACTGCTGGCGAGTTTATTGCTGGCAGGAGGGGCATTCTGGTTTAATAATACCATTGTGCCAATGGCCAACCTGCAGGCCTACAGCTTGCTGTGGGATGTACGGCAGCAAAAGTTAGCCCTCGATATTCGGGAAGGTGTCTTCTACAATGGCATTCCGGGCTACACCATCAAGGTGAACCAGAAATTAGGCAAGAACGGCGATTTGTTAAAGGGCGTAATGATTTACGACCATACGCAAAGTTCTGGGTCTATGCGGGTGATCCTGGCCGATTCAGGCCGGATGTTTACGCGCTTTGGGGGGCAGTACTTGGGGCTAGAGCTATTTCGAGGCCGTACCTACGTGGAGCAGCCCGATGCTAATAATCGCTCGGGCGCCAGCTTTATCCGCCAAAACTTTGACCGCAATACCATCACGTTTTCGCTGGAGTCGTTTGGGCTGAACCGCACTAAAACTGAGCTGTTCAAGGATAACAAGATGATGCTGAATTTGCGGCAGTTAGAGCACACTACTGACTCTCTGCATACGCGTCTGTTTACTGAACGTCAGATGTTGGTACGGCAACTGAACCCATACTATTCTTTTCTCCGGCTTGATACAACCGGGCAGGTTGCAATGCAGCGGGCAGAGAAGCTACAAGTGCCTGCCAAGCGGCTAGGAGTAGTGAACAGTATGATAGCCCAGCAGGCTGCTAACCGGGCCCGCAACGTGCATTCTTACCTCGGAACCAGTGCCGAGCGGCTCGCTAACATGACCAAGGAAACCGCCAACTTTCGCATTGAGATATACCGCAAATTCACGCAATCGGCGGCTATTCTGCTCATGTTCGTGATTGGAGCCCCGTTGGGAGCCATTATTAAGAAAGGTGGACTAGGCGTTCCAATTCTCATCTCCATCGTTTTCTTCATCGTATACTACGTCTTCTCCATCATGGGCGAGAAGTACGGCCGGGAAGTGATTATGCCAGTAGGAGTGGGCATGTGGATGGCCACGGCTATTTTGTTACCAGTAGGCCTATTCTTTCTCTACCAAGCTCGCCACGACTCCGGTATTCTAGATATTGACTGGCAACGGTTTCGGCCCACGTGGTTGCGGTGGCCGCTACGGGGCTATAAGCGCGCTGTTTGAAGCTAGGCCACTGCGTCTTGCTAGGAGGCAGTAATAAACAATCCTTGGTAGCGTAGCAGAAACCAGCAAAAAGCCTTACCTTTGCGGCCACCTCGAAGTCCGGGGTGTTCATTTTTCTTTTTTATCTTAATCCAAGACGGGGAAAACCTATCTGCCGATGAAACTCACTACCGAAGCAAAACAGGCTATTTTCGAGAAGAACAGCCTCCAGAAGTCTGCCAACGACACTGGTTCCGCTGAATCGCAAATTGCGCTGTTTACGCACCGCATCAACCACCTGACGGAGCACCTGAAGGTAAACAAGAAAGACTTCTCGACTCGCCTGGGTCTGCTGAAGCTAGTAGGTAAGCGTCGTCGTATGTTGGATTACCTCCAGCACCGCGAAATCAACCGCTACCGCGCTATCATTAAGGAGCTGGGTATCCGCAAGTAACCAGCCCCGAAGTAGCAGGGAGCCTTCCAAACCGGAAGGTTCCCTGCTCTTTTTTTATCCGGACTGTTCGGAATCGTTCACGTCCCGAAATTGTATCTTTTCCGCAGAGAGATATTTTGAGTAAAATAGGCCCGCTCTAGGCCTGTTTTTTTGGCTGCTCGCCCGCTGTCGCTTTTTCAAGCAAACCATACGATGCCCAACTACACCGCGGTTACCAAACACATTACCCTGCCGGATGGCCGGCAGATTTCTATAGAAACTGGCAAGCTGGCCAAATTTGCTGATGGCGCCGTTGTGGTTCGCCTCGGTGATGCCATGCTGCTTGCTACGGTAGTTTCGCAGCCCAGTGCCCGCGGCGACGTGGATTTCCTGCCGCTGTCGGTAGACTACCAGGAAAAGTTTGGTGGTGCCGGTAAAATTCCTGGCTCTTTCCAGCGCCGGGAAGGCCGTCTGTCGGACTACGAAGTGCTGGTTTCCCGCCTTGTAGACCGCATCCTGCGTCCCATGTTCCCGAAGGATTATCACTACGAAGTACAGGTGATGATTTCTTTGATTTCGGCCGATAAAGACGTGCAACCCGATGCTCTGGCCGCGCTGGCTGCTTCGGCTGCCCTGTCGGTATCCGATATTCCATTTGCTGGTCCGATTTCGGAAGTGCGTGTTGCCCGTATCGACGGCAAATTGCATATCAACCCCAAAACCGCTGACATTGAGCGTGCTGACATCGACCTCATCGTAGGTGCTACGGCCGACTCAGTGGCCATGGTGGAAGGCGAAATGAACGAAGTGAGTGAGGAGGAAATGGTAGAAGCCATTGCTTATGCTCACGAAGCTATCAAGGAGCAAGTTCGCGTGCAGAGCGAATTGGCTGCTGAAGTTGAGAAGGCTACCGTAAAGCGGGAGTACCCCAAGTACGACGAAAATGAAGACCTGAAGAAGCGCATCCACGAGGGTGTGTATCAGCAGGCCTACGAAATTGCGAAGTCGGGTAACACCAGCAAATCTGGTCGTAAGGAAGCTTTCGGTGCCATCAAGAAAAGCCTGACCGAACAGGTATTAGAAGAGCAGCCCGAACTGGACATGAAGATGTTTGGCCGCTACTACTCTTCGGCGGAGAAGAAAGCCATCCGCGACATGATGATCAAGGAGCGTACGCGCCTCGATGGTCGCCAGCTGACGGAAATTCGTCCCATCTGGTCGGAAGTTAATTACCTGCCCGGTGCGCATGGTTCTTCGCTGTTCACCCGCGGCGAAACGCAGTCGTTAACCACAGTTGCCCTAGGTACCAAGCTCGATGAGCAGATCATTGACTCGGCTATGCAATCGGGCTACAACAAGTTCATGCTGCATTACAACTTCCCCGCCTTCTCTACAGGTGAGGTGAAGCCCAACCGCGGCCCAGGCCGTCGGGAGGTAGGCCATGGTAATTTGGCTATGCGTTCTTTAAAGAAAGTGTTGCCGCCGGAAGAAGAAAACCCCTACACCATCCGGATTGTGTCAGACATTCTGGAGTCAAATGGTTCTTCTTCAATGGCCACGGTGTGCGCTGGTTCGCTGGCCCTGATGGATGCCGGTATTAAAGTTCGGGCGGCCGTTTCGGGCATTGCCATGGGCTTGGTGCAGGACAAGGAAACCGGTGAATATGCCGTGCTTTCGGATATTCTCGGCGACGAAGACCACCTCGGCGACATGGACTTCAAAGTTACCGGTACGGAGAAAGGCATCGTGGCTTGCCAGATGGATATCAAAATCCAGGGCCTAAGCAATGAAATCCTGACCAAAGCGCTGCACCAGGCTCGCGAAGGCCGTCTGCACATCCTGCGTGAAATGGCTAAGACCATTTCGGCGCCTGCTGCTGAGCTGAAGCCTCACACGCCTCGCTCGCACAAGATGCTCATCGATAAAGAGTTTATTGGTGCGGTAATCGGGCCAGGTGGCAAGGTGATTCAGCAGATCCAGAAGGATACCAACGCTACGGTAATCATCGAGGAGAAGGACGAGAAAGGCCATGTAAGCATCTTCGCTTCCAACCAGGAAGATATGCAGGCAGCTATCAGCCGCATCCAGGCCATTGCCGCCGTACCAGAAGTAGGTGCTACCTACAAAGGCAAAGTACGCAGCATTCAGCCTTACGGTGCCTTCGTAGAAATTATGCCCGGCAAAGATGGCCTGTTGCACATTTCTGAAGTCTCGCATGAGCGCTTAGCTGCTCTGGAAGGCGTGCTGGAAGTAGGTCAGGAAATTGACGTGAAACTATTGGACATCGACAAGAAGACCGGTAAATATCGTCTGTCGCGGAAAGTGCTGCTGCCGAAACCGGAGCGCGCCGCCGACTCAAACGGAACCGCGCAGTAACCCTCTGCCGAACTTTCGCGGGTACCGGGGTGTTGCTCACAACTGACCCCGGTACCCGCGTTTGGGTATCTCTCGTATACCGGATCAACAGGACGTTTCCAAGCATTAACACTTCAACTCTCTCGCGCCCGCAATGAGACAGCTAAAAATCAGCAAGCAGATTACCAACCGCGAAAGCCAGTCGCTGGATAAATATCTCCAGGAGATTGGTAAGGTAGATCTGCTAACCCCCGATGAGGAGGTAACGCTGGCGCAACGCATTAAGGAAGGTGACCAGCAGGCGCTGGAAAAACTGACCAAAGCTAACCTTCGCTTCGTGGTGTCGGTGGCTAAGCAGTACCAGAACCAGGGTCTTTCGCTGGGTGACTTGATCAATGAGGGTAACCTTGGTCTGATCAAGGCCGCTAAGCGCTTTGATGAAACCCGCGGCTTTAAGTTCATCTCGTATGCCGTATGGTGGATTCGCCAGTCCATTCTGCAAGCGCTGGCCGAACAGTCGCGCATTGTACGTCTGCCCCTGAACCGGGTAGGCTCGCTTAACAAAATCAGCAAATCATTCTCCGAACTGGAGCAGAAGTTTGAGCGGGAGCCCTCGCCCGAAGAAATTGCCGAAGTACTGGAGCTAACTACTTCCGAAGTAGTTGATACTCTTAAGATTTCTGGCCGTCACGTGTCGGTGGATGCTCCCTTCGTGCAAGGGGAAGAAAACCGCCTGCTCGACGTACTCGAAAACGAAGACGAAGAGTCGCCTGATACTGGCCTGATGAACGACTCGCTCCGTAAGGAAGTGCAGCGCGCGCTAAGCACGCTCACCAAACGCGAAGCTGACGTCATCACACTGTACTTTGGCCTTAACGGGGAACATTCGCTCACGCTCGAAGAGATTGGTGAGAAATTCAACCTAACCCGGGAGCGGGTGCGCCAGATCAAGGAAAAGGCAATTCGCCGTCTGCGTCATACTTCACGCTCGAAAGCGCTGAAGCCTTACCTGGGATAAGGAATTTTACCCTATCCGCAAAAAACCCCGACCTTACCGTTGGGGTTTTTTGTTAGTAGGTAGTGGCCTAGCGTGGAGTTACCACTTCGGCGGTAGAACCTGGCGTCGCAACCATTACCTTTGCACCCCCTAGTAAACCTCTCACGGCGCAGGCAGCCGCGTGCGCCCTTTCAACCTCATGGAGAATACTTCCCCCGAACACGTAAAGTGTTTGATTATCGGATCTGGTCCAGCAGGCTATACTGCAGCTATTTATGCCGCCCGTGCCAACTTGAAGCCCATTATGTATCAGGGGCTGCAGCCCGGCGGACAACTGACCATCACCAACGATGTAGAGAACTTTCCGGGCTACCCAGATGGCATTATGGGTCCTGAAATGATGGAAGACCTCCGAAAGCAGGCGGCCCGCTTTGGTACGGATATCCGCTATGGTATTGCTACTTCCGTTGACTTTTCTGGTCATCCACACCGCATCACCATTGATGAGAAACTGGAGTTGACCGCAGACACTGTAATTATTGCCACGGGAGCTTCAGCTAAATGGCTAGGCCTGCCATCGGAGCAACGGCTGAATGGAGCGGGAGTATCGGCCTGCGCTGTATGCGACGGATTCTTCTACCGGGGCAAAGATGTAGTGATTGTAGGCGCCGGCGACACGGCAGCTGAGGAGGCTACCTACTTGGCTAACCTCTGCAACAAAGTGTACATGATTGTGCGGAAAGGGGAAATGCGGGCTTCTAAAATCATGCAGAAGCGCGTGTTGGATAACCCCAAGATTGAGGTACTCTGGAATACGGTTACGGATGAAATTCTGGGTGAGCACGCCGTGGAAGCAGTACGCGTTAAAAACGTGCTGACACACGAAACGCGCGATTTAACCGTTGAAGGCTTCTTCGTTGCCATCGGCCACGAGCCCAACTCCAAAATCTTCCAGCCTTACTTACACCACGATGAGCAGGGCTACCTGAAAACTATTCCGGGTACTGCCAAAACAAACGTGGATGGTGTATTCGCCTGTGGCGACGTGCAGGACTACACCTACCGCCAGGCCGTAACGGCAGCCGGTTCAGGCTGCATGGCAGCCTTGGACGCTGAGCGCTATCTGGCAGCACTCGGAGACCATTAACAGTGAATGAGTGAATGAGTGAAGTAGGGAAGTGGCCTAGGAGACACTAGTTAAGCTAGGTCTGCGTTGAAGCTGCTCTCCACTTCACTCATTCACTTGTTTACTCATTCACTCATTAAATTCTTGCTCTTGCCTCAACTTGTTAAACTCTGGCTGCTGCCGCTGCTACTGATCGGGCTGTTTTTAGGCTTGCCCGGTCAGCTGCTTGCCCAGCGGCGCAAAGTACCGGAGCCGAAGGCGAAATCGGGTTCTGCTGGCACCCGGAAGGATTTCTTCCGGATCAAGTCGCCTACTATTCGCTACGTCCGTCCGGATACGACTATCCTTATTGAAACGGAAGAGCTGCCCGACGATAACTCCGATGCGGCTAAGTCAATCTTCTTTAATCCTGCCAAAAAGCTCTCCATCGTCAGTGAGGATACTAGCTCCTTGAATGAAGGCGAGCAACACATTGTGGAGGTGAAGGAAGAGGTTAAGATTGATTCTTCTTGGATTCAGGTAGCGGGTTATTACGCCATCTGGGACACGCACAACATCAACCCGTACCGGGTAGATGGGCGTCGGATTAAGGATACGCTTAATTTGAAGCTAACAGACCCGGCTAATCAGCGGTATGCTAAAATGCCGCTGTCCTCTACACCCCTCACTTCCGACTTTGGCTTTCGGGGCTACCGCTGGCACTACGGCGTAGACCTGGACCTGGAAACCGGCGACACGGTGAAAGCGGCCTTCGACGGGGTGGTGCGCATTGTAAAGTGGGACGGTTCGGGATACGGCAACTACATCCTGGTACGCCACTACAACGGCATCGAAACGCTCTATGGTCACCTGCAGAAGTCGTTAGTAACGCCCGGTACTTTCGTGAAAGCGGGTCAGTTAATTGGCTGGGGTGGCAGCACAGGCCGTAGTACCGGCTCGCACCTGCACTTTGAGGTACGCTACGAGGGTAATCCTATTGACCCCGAGCGGATGTATGACTTCCCAGATTATAAGCTGATTAAGGACAACTTCCAGATAACTTCGGCCTTGTTTGCCTATTACAGCAAATCGTTACGCTACCGCGGTGGGAGCGTGCCGGGGGCAGGCAGCGGTGGGGGCGGGAGCAGCCGGAGTAGCGCCGGAAAACCTACCCAAGCTCGGCGAGTGGTTACGCACAAAATTCGCTCAGGCGATACCCTATCAGAAATTGCCGATAAGTATGGAGTCTCGCAGGCCCAACTTCGGCGCTTGAATGGGGGCACGGGCACTCTCCGTGTAGGACGTACTCTCCGGATCAAGTAACGCAAGCCACTTACCTGGCCTAGAAACACGAAAGCCCGCTGCCATATAAATCGCAGCGGGCTTTCGTGTTTCTAGGCCACTCTATGCGACCCTGGTGCAAGGCTAGAGAATGTTCTTCTGTAGCATAGGGAAGTTGCGTTGGTGCCAGTAGGGGTAGATGGGCTCAGTGGCGCTGGCTGCATCTAGCTTGGCTACTTGCTCCGGGGTGAGATTCCAGCCCACGGCAGCCAGGTTCTGGCGGAGCTGCTCCTCATTGCGGGCCCCGATTACTAGGTTCACCACCGTGGGGCGCTGCAGCAGCCAGTTTAAAGCCACCTGCGCCACGCTCTTCTCAGTTTCGGCCGCTACCTCGTCTAGAGCATCAATGATGTTGTAGAGCAGCTCATCTGGCACTTTGGGGCCTTGGCCGCCACCCTGAGCCAAGCGGCTTTCAGCGGGCACGGGCTGGCCCCGGCGAATCTTGCCGCTGAGTAGGCCCGCCGATAGAGGACTCCAGACCAGTGTGCCTACGCCCTGGTCGAGGCCCAGGGGCATCAACTCCCATTCAAATTCCCGGTTTGCTAGTGAGTAATAGGCTTGGTGGCCTACGTAGCGCGCCCACCCGTAGCGCTCCGACACCGACAAGGATTTCATCAGGTGCCAACCGGAGAAGTTGGAGCAGGCAATGTAGCGCACTTTCCCGCTCTGCACCAGATTATCGAGGGTGCGCAGGGTTTCCTCCACAGGCGTGTGGGAGTCGAAACCGTGCATGTGGTACACGTCGATGTAGTCGGTGCCGAGACGACGCAGGCTGTCTTCGCAGGCTTTGGTCAGGTGCAGGCGGGAGGAGCCGTAGTCGTTTGGTCCATCGCCGGTGGGGAAGGTGGCTTTGGTGGAGATGAGAACGTCTTGCCGGCGGCCTTCTAAGGCTTTGCCCAGAATTTCTTCGGCCATGCCCTGGGAGTAGCCATTAGCGGTGTCGAAGAAGTTGACGCCCGCTTCTAGGCAAATGTCAATCAGGTGGCGTGCTTCCTCTACCTGGGTGCTGCCCCAGGCCTTGAAAAATTCGTTGCCTCCGCCAAAGGTGGCCGTGCCGAAGCTTAATACCGGGATGCGCAGGCCCGAGGCGCCTAGTTGTCTGTATTCCATAGGATGCGGGAAATAGGTCAGGTGTAAACCGTTGAAAAGTATAGGCTAGGCCAGTAAAGCAAGCCGTAGCCTATGCAACGGAACGTGTAACTGGTTCGCGTGGCCTTGTGTTTCGCCGCCATGGTGGGCGGGCTTGCTACGAAGCGTGTACTTTTGCGCCTTGTTCCGCTCGGCTTTCGTCTGGAAGTGGCCTAGCCGCCATTAAGACTGAGGCAGTGAACAGCACTCTTGGAATCTGCTTAGTACGTATGAAACTTGATATTCTGGCCTTTGGCGCCCACCCCGACGATGTAGAAATGTCTTGCGCTGGCACGCTGCTAGCCGCTGCCGCTGCGGGCAAGAAAATAGGCATCGTTGATTTTACCCGGGGGGAACTGGGTACCCGCGGTACACCCGCCACCCGCGCCGCCGAAGCCGAAGCCGCCAGCCGCATTCTAGGCCTGTCGGTGCGCGAAAACCTGGGCCTGCCCGATGGTTTCTTCCGCAACGACCGGGAGCACCAGTTGCCCCTTATTGCCGCCCTGCGCCGCTACCAGCCCGACATCGTGCTCTGCAACGCCATCCATGACCGGCACCCCGACCACGGCCGGGGCGCTCAGCTAGCCTCGGAGTCATGCTTTCTCAGCGGCCTCCGCATGATTGAAACGCTAGGCCACGATGGGCAGCCCCAAGAGCCCTGGCGCCCACGCCTAGTGTTCCACTACATCCAGGACCGCCAGATTCCCGCCGACTTCGTGGTGGACATTACGGCCCACTGGCCGAAGAAATGGGAAAGCATCCAGGCCTACCGCACCCAGTTCCATGACCCCGAAAGCACCGAGCCCACCACTTACCTTTCAACGCCGGTCTTCAGCAACTTTATGGAAGCCCGCGCCCGCGAGTTCGGTCACCTAATTGGCGTAGAATTCGGGGAAGGCTTCACCCGCGAACGGCCCTTGGGTGTGCGGGAAATAACAGAGCTGATTTGAGCTTCCTTAAAGAAGTGTGCTAAGCCAAATGCTACTTTAGCATTTGGCTTCTATTTTTTGTTTTACTTATAAGTCAGATTCATGACAGAAAACTTTACCACAAAAGCATGCAAGGCTTATGGCCTAAGTCTATTACTAACCTGTTTTATTGGTCATTTTGACGCTATAGCACAAGCGCCAGAAGTACGATGGGAACGTACATTGGGTGGTGTGCAAATCGAGGAGCTGAATGCTATCCAATCAACAATTGATGGTGGCTTAATTGTAGGCGGAGCATCCCATTCCAGCATATCCGGTGACCGTAGCCAAGCTAACCAAGGTACCTCTTCCGACTTCTGGGTTGTTAAGCTAGCGGCCGATGGTGCAAAGCAGTGGGAACGTGCCTTTGGAGGCTCATTAGAAGATGAGCTCTGGAGCGTACTACAAACAAACGATGGGGGGTACCTATTGGGCGGAACATCTTACTCCGGAAAATCTGGTGATAAAAGCCAACCTAATAAGGGCTATAGTGATTACTGGGTTATTAAAATTGATGCTCAAGGTAATAAGCAATGGGACCGTACTTACGGTGGAAATGGACACGATACATTCCGTAGTATGCAGTTAACCGCTGATGGAGGATTCGTTGTAGGTGGCTATTCAGCCTCGGGCGTGTCTGATGACAAGTCTGAGCCTTCCCTTGCTGATCCGTACTTTAGTTCTGATCCTGACTATTGGGTCCTCAAGCTAGATGCGCAGGGAAATAAACAGTGGGACCGTACCTATGGCGGTAACCGAACAGAATGGCTGTCAGAAGTACTGCAGACTACCGATGGCGGATATATTGTAGCCGGTCAGTCGCTATCAAACGAGTCAGGCAATAAGAGCCAGCAATTAAAAGGTACCCGTGACTTTTGGATTGTGAAGTTGGATGCGCAAGGACACAAGCAATGGGAGCAAGCATACGGAACAACTGGTTCAAACCCATTGCGGAGAGTTAGACAAACCACCGATGGCGGATATATTCTATGCGGTGAGTCCACTTCTGGAGTGTCAATTGACAAGACCGAGCCCAGTAAAGGAGGCCAAGATATCTGGGTAGTCAAGGTGGATGCTAATGGGGTCAAACAGTGGGACCGTTCTGTTGGCGGAAGTGGAAGTGAGGTTGGCTATGCTTTAAGCCTGACTCTTGACGGAGGATACTTAATTGGAGGGCCGTCAACCTCAGGTATTTCTGGCGACAAAACAGAAGCAAACTTAGGCGCAGGCGATTACTGGGTAGTAAAACTAGATGCTCAAGGCCGTAAAGTATGGGACCGTACTGTGGGAGGTAGTGGCGAAGACCGGCTAAACAGCATTCAACAGCTGGCCGATGGAAGCATTGTATTAGGTGGTACTTCAACGTCTCCTATTTCCGGCAGTAAATCACAGGCAAGTAAAGGCGCTAGTGATTTTTGGGTTGCAAAATTGGGTAGTAGCGTAACTGTTACTTCAACGCAAGCATCTGCTAGCAAAGGATTCATGGTATATCCAAACCCGGCAAGTAAATATGCTGTCATCAAGTTAGCTTCTGTAACTCCACAGGACGGACTGCGTGTGAAGTTGATAGATGCTACTGGCCGCTTAGTATGGCAACAAGTATTCAGTTCGGCCAAAGAAGTAGCAATTCCCTTACGTGGATGTAGAGCAGGTCTATACATGGTATCAGTAGACAGCCCAGGTGAGTACAGCCAACAGCAACGTTTGGTTGTCGAGTAAATGCATACCGCATCTAGCCATAAAAACAAGGCCGGCATTATAGCCGGCCTTGTTTTTTGTGAGGTAATCTTTCGTCTTACCTTACGCCTATTCGGTTCCGCTTCCAGGCCGAGCTGGTAGAAGCCGGAGTTTCAGCAGTGGTGGCAGCAGCGGGTTTCTTATCCGTCAGGAGCATGGCCGTGAGCACGGCGGCGAGCTTGGCGGTGGTTTCATCCGGGGCGGCGGGTTGCAGGGCACCGGCAGGGAAATGGTCGCGGATAAAGTTGGTGTCGAAGTTGCCGCTTACGAAGGCGGGGTGCTGCAGCACGTAGCGACCGAAGCCCAAGGTGGTTTCGATGCCGGTAATCTGGTACTCGTCGATGGCCCGCAGCATCCGCTCGATGGCCTCCTGGCGGGTAGCCCCGAAGGTTACGAGCTTGGCAATCATGGGGTCGTAGTAGATCGGAATCTCCATGCCTTGCTCGAAGCCATCATCTACCCGCACGCCGGGGCCCTGGGGCCGCACGTAGGTGGTGAGGGTTCCGATGTCGGGCAGGAAGTTGTTCTGCGGATCTTCGGCGTACACGCGCAGCTCCAGGGCGTGGCCCTGAATCTGGAGGTCGTCCTGGGCGAAGGCGAGGGGCTGGCCCTGGGCTACTTTGATCTGCTCCTTCACCAGGTCTAGGCCAGTAATCTGCTCCGTGACGGGATGCTCAACCTGCAGGCGGGTATTCATCTCCAGGAAGTAGAAGTTACGCTGATCATCGAGCAGGAACTCCACGGTGCCGGCGCCGGTGTAGTTGCAGGCGCGGGCCACATCTACGGCGCAACGACCCATTTCGGCGCGCAGCTCGGGCGTGAGCACCGAGGAGGGGGCCTCTTCAATTACTTTCTGGTGGCGGCGCTGAATGGAGCACTCCCGCTCAAATAGGTGCACAATGTTGCCGTGCTCATCACCTAATACTTGAATCTCGATGTGGCGCGGCCCCGTCACGAACTTCTCGATGAACACCGAACCGTCGCCGAAGGCTGAGGTGGCTTCGTTGATGGCCAGCTGCATCTGCTCCTCAAACTCCGCTTCGGAGTTGACGATGCGCATACCCTTGCCGCCGCCTCCCGCGGATGCTTTTATCAGGATAGGAAAGCCCACAGAAGCCGCAATGCGCTTGGCCTCTTCTACGTCAGAAATGGCTTCGGCTGTGCCGGGTACTAAGGGAATGTTGTAGGCCTGTACGGCCTGCTTGGCTGAGAGCTTGTCGCCCATGATTTCCATGGCCTCTGGGGAGGGGCCCACGAAGATCAGACCGGCCTCTTTCACCATGCGGGCAAACTCGGCGTTTTCGCTCAGGAAGCCGTAGCCGGGGTGAATGGCATCAACGCCCAGCTGGCGGCACACTTCCAAGATCTTGTCGCCGCGCAGGTAGCTGTCTTTAGAGGCGGGCGGGCCCACGCACACGGCCTCGTCGGCGTAGCGCACATGCAGGGCGTTGCGGTCGGCTTCGCTGTAGATGGCTACCGTTTTCAGGCCCATTTCGCGGGCCGAGCGGAGCACGCGCAGCGCAATTTCTCCGCGGTTGGCGACGAGCAGCTTGGTGATTTTCTTCATATTGTAAGGCAGAGGGTGGGAGAGAAGGCAAGGTGCGAACGAGTAGCGACTGGCCTAGGGCCAAAAGCTGCTCATTCGGGAGCTCAAAGAAACGCCATTCTGGTGGCTCCAAAAAACCGAAAACCGATTTCCCAGGCCCCTTTTGCCGGTTGGATGCCTGCCCGCCAGGGGCTACCTTTGCGGATTGCCATAACTTTGTACATTCCTCGGGCGTTACTCCCACTACGTAACTACCCGCTTTCATTCACATTAAATCTGTTCCCTCGTGGATCTTTTCGAAAAGATTGCCGCGAACCGCGGCCCCCTGGGCAGCCATTCGCACTACGCTCACGGCTATTTCACGTTCCCCAAGCTTGAAGGTGAAATCAAGCCCCGCATGATTTTTCGCGGCAAAGAGGTACTCACCTGGAGCCTGAATAACTACCTAGGCCTGGCCAACCACCCCGAGGTGCGCAAGGCCGATGCTGATGGAGCCGCTGAGTACGGTATGGCCCTGCCCATGGGCGCCCGCATGATGTCGGGCAACTCGAACTTACACGAGCAACTGGAGAATGAGCTGGCCGAGTTTGTGCAGAAGCCCGACTGCATGCTGCTCAACTTCGGTTACCAAGGCGTGGTATCAATTATTGATGCCATGGTGGGCCGCCACGATGTGATTGTGTACGACGCCGAGTCGCACGCCTGCATCATTGATGGCGTGCGCCTGCACCAGGGTAAGCGCTTTGTGTATACCCACAACGACATGGCCAGCCTGGAGAAGCAGCTGGAGCGGGCTAAGCGCATCATTGACGAAACCGGCGGCGGCATCCTCGTGATTACCGAGGGCGTGTTCGGGATGTCGGGCAACCAAGGCGACCTGCGCGGCGTGATTGCGCTGAAGGAGAAATACGAGTTCCGTTTGTTCGTTGACGACGCCCACGGCTTCGGCACAATGGGCACTACGGGCGCCGGAACGGGCGAAGAACAGGGAATACAAGACGGCATTGACCTTTATTTTTCAACCTTCGCGAAGAGCATGGCCAGCATTGGTGCCTTCGTAGCAGGCCCTGAGAACGTAATTGAATATTTGCGCTACAACATGCGCAGCCAGATTTTCGCCAAAAGCCTGCCCATGCCGCTTGTAGTGGGTGCTTTGAAGCGTTTGGAGCTGCTGCGCACCCGTCCTGAACTGAAGGAAAACCTCTGGACCGTGGTGCGGGCGCTGCAGACTGGCCTACGCGAAAAAGGCTTTAACATCGGCACCACCACTTCGCCCGTAACGCCGGTGTTGCTGCAGGGTCAAATCCCCGACGCAACCCAAATAACCTTCGATCTACGTGAGAATCACGGTATTTTCTGCTCTATCGTGGTATATCCGGTAGTGCCGAAGGGCGTGATTATGCTCCGTTTGATCCCCACAGCCGCCCACTCCCTCGACGACGTGGCCGTTACCATCAAAGCTTTCGAGGCCGTAGCGGAGAAGCTCGACAAGGGTCTCTATTCAAAAGCAGAAGTGCCCGCAGGCCTCTAGGCCACTTTCTCACTTCGCTAAGTGCAAAAGCCAGATGCCCCCGGGTGTCTGGCTTTTATTTTTGGTACTTTTCGGAGTTGGAGTAACGTAATGATGGGGTTGTGCGTTGGAGGACTAAAGCAAAAAACCCTTATACAAGCTTGTGAGGGCGGTTTAGAAAAAAACTTGCGCAGTTGCTTGTATTTGAAATCCCAGTATATTAGGGCCGGTTAATCAATTTTTTCCACACCACACAACCCCTCCCAAATGAGCAATTTTAGCCAACTGAAGGACCTCGTAATGTCGCTGGAAGCTGACTTCGAAAAGTTCTACGACAAGAATAACTCGGCTGCTGGCACCCGCGTGCGCAAAGGCATGCAGGAACTGAAGAACATGGCGCAGACTATCCGCACGGAAGTTCAGAACGCCAAGAACAGCGCTGCTGGTGCTGGTGAGGCTAAAGCAGCTCCCGCTAAGAAAGCCGCTGCTCCTGCTGCTGCCAAGAAGGCTGCTCCTGCCAAGAAAAAGTAATTACGGCGCCGCGCGGGTTGCCTAGCCTCCCTGCTAGCTGTAAACACAAAAGCGGCCCTGCTGAGTATCAGCAGGGCCGCTTTCATTTTAGTGCCGGTTACAGCTATACCAGCTTAATGAGGAAGTAGCTCTTGCCCTTTTGGGCCACCAGGTACTTATCGAGCAGGGCAGGCACAGCCGTGGCTGACTGGTCGAGGGCGACTTTCTGGCGGTTGATCTTCACGCCGTTGTTCTGCACCATTTTGCGGGCCTCGCCCTTGCTGGCGAAGATGGCGCCGTTAGTGGTCGTGCTCAGCAGCGTCAGGGCGTCGAGGTCGGCTAGCTCCGTGCGGTTCACTTCTACGTGCGGTACGCCGGCAAACACATCCAGCAGGGTAGCCTCGTCGAGCGTAGCTAGGTCGCCACCCCCGAACAGCACCTGAGACGCGGCCAGCGCCGTTTCGTAGGCCTCCTCCGAGTGCACCCGAATGGTTACGTCCTTGGCCAGGGCCTTCTGCAGCACGCGTAAGTGGGGCGCCTGGGCGTGCTCGGCCTCCAGGGCTTCAATCTCCGCCTGGCCTAGCAGCGTGAATACGCGGATCAGGCGGGGAGCATCGGCGTCTTCAGCGCGCAGGAAGAACTGGTAGAACTGGTAGGGCGAGGTCATGGTGGGGTCAAGCCACACGGTGCCGGTTTCGCTCTTGCCGTACTTGGTGCCATCGGCCTTGGTGATGAGTTGGCCGGTAAGGGCGTAGGCTTTGCCCTCGCCACCGCTCATGCGGCGGATGAGCTCGGTGCCGGTGGTAATGTTGCCCCACTGGTCAGAAGCGCCCATTTGCAGGGTGGTACCCAGCTCTTTGTAGAGGTGGAAGAAGTCGTAGCCCTGCAGGAGCTGGTAGCTGAACTCAGTGTAGCTGATGCCCTCTGCGCCGGTTTCCTCGTTACCGCTGATGCGGCGCTTTACCGAGTCTTTGGCCATCATGTAGTTTACGGTGAGGTGCTTGCCTACCTCGCGCAGGAACTGCAGGAAGCCGAATTCCTTGAACCAGTCATAGTTGTTAACCACTTTGGCGCCCGTAGGCCCCTCCGAGAAGTCGAGGAATTTCTCTAGCTGAGCCCGAATGCCGGCCTGGTTACGGCGCAGGGCCTCTTCATCCAGCAGGTTGCGCTCGGCTGATTTGCCCGAGGGGTCACCAATCATGCCGGTGGCGCCGCCTACCAGCGCCAAAGGGCGGTGGCCGGCGCGCTGCAGGTGCACGAGCAGCATAATGGTGGCTAGGTTGCCGATGTGCAGGGACGGTGCCGTGGGGTCGAAGCCGATGTAGCCGATGATGGGGGCGTTTTGGCGTAAATGCTCATCAGTACCGGGCATCATGTCGTGAAACATGCCCCGCCAGCGCAGTTCTTCTATTAAATCCACTGAGTGAATGGGTGAGTGAGTAAATGAGTAAGGTGGGACCAGCAGATTAAGCCGGGCCGCCGGGCTGCTCCGCCGTGACTACTAGAGAAACCGACTGGAGCCCATAACAACTCGGCAAAGGTAGCAGTACCTTTGCTTTTCCAGAGTGAAAATCATCGGAAGAATAGGCCTAGCGCCCCCAGCCTCCCACTTCACTCATTCACTTACTCACTCATTCACCGCGTGACCCTCACCGCCGACGAGATTCTCAAGCAACTCCAGCAACGGCAGTTTGCGCCCGTGTACTTTCTGCAAGGGGAGGAGCCGTACTATATTGATCTGGTAGCCGACCTACTAGAGAAAAACGTGCTGCAGGAGCACGAGAAGGGCTTCAACCAGGTGGTGCTCTACGGCAAGGACACTGACGTAACGGGCATCCTAGGTCAGGCCAAGCGCTTCCCGATGATGGCGGAGCGCTCGGTGGTGATTGTGAAAGAGGCCCAGGCCGTAGCCGATCTGGAGGCGGAGAAGTCGTGGCCATTTCTGGAGGCTTACCTGAAGAACCCGCTGCAGAGCACAGTGCTGGTGTTTTGCTACAAGCACAAGACGCTAGATGCCCGCAAAAAGCTCGGCAAGCTCCTCACCGGCGACAAGAACACTCCGGCCCCGGCCGGCACGGTGCTGCTCACCAGCAAGAAGCTCTACGACAACCAAGTGGCGCCCTGGCTCACGAACTACGTGCGCAGCAAAGGCCAGCAGATTACGCCCCAGGCCACTAACATGCTGGCCGAGTACATCGGCGCCGAGTTGGGCCGCCTGACCAATGAGGTGGACAAGATGCTCATCAACCTGCTGCCGGGCCAGGCCATTGATGAGGACCTAGTGCAGCGCATGGTGGGCATCAGCAAGGAGTACAACATCTTTGAGCTGCAGAGCGCCCTCATTCGCCGCGACGTGCTCAAGGCCAACCGCATTCTGCTCTACTTCGAGGCCAACCCCAAGAACAACCCGCTCATCCCGAACCTGACGCTGCTGTTCAACTACTTCTCGCGGCTGCTGGCCCTGCACCAGATGCCTAACCCCACCGAGGCCGACTGGAAGCGCATAGGCCTAGTGAGCACCTACGCCCGCCGCGACTACCAGAGCGGTCTGAAAGTATTCGACTTCCCGCGCACCCGCGACATCGTGCACCTCATCCGCCGCGCCGACGCCCAAAGCAAAGGCATCGACAGCGGCTCCATGACCGACGGCGAGATTCTGCGGGAATTGGTGTGGCTGATTCTGCACCCCGTGCCCCTGCACGCGGTGGTGGGAATGTAGCACGCCGTTACAAATTACACCACTCGTCCGTAAGCATTATACTTCATTTAGCTTCTGCTTGATGAAGTATTTCTACTGTCGACCAATATGAGTTGGAGTTCGCACATAAAGTGGTACTGGTTAGGGACTACCCTAGTAGGTATGATAGCCTTATGGATTGCATATCCAAACGACCATAGCTTAGTTTCTGGTTTGCTGGGGCTTGGCTTTTATTCCTTTTTCCTGTACGCGGCAGTCTGGCTAATGCGGAGGATGTTCAAACCTCGTCGAAAATAAATGTGTGAGAACTGCTTTCTAGGAGGTGTTTATCGTTTCCGCACGTGGCAGGACTTTGATGCTTTTAGAGAGGAGTTGCTGAGCAAGCCGCTTTGTCCGGTGCATAGGCCTAGCAGCGAAGCCGCATGCGAGCAGAGACAGTATTATCAATGTGAGAGCTGCCAGGAAGTGTGGGTACTATCAGAGCCGGAAAACTCCTGGCGTGGCTACTTCCTGCCCGAGGACGTTGCTGATGCCTATAGCCGCAAACTTGGTAAGCAGGATAAGTTCAAGCGGATAGGCTGCCTTATTTTACTAGGCCTGTTTGTAGGGTTTATCTGCCTGAAATGGCTTGTGTAAGCATAGATAAGCAAGCGGAAGCTTGGGGCTGAGCCCCTGAAAAGAACCAAAGGAAAAAATTCCACGTTAAATGGAAAAATTTCCCTAAGTTCGATCTGTCAAACCACCACACCTATGGCTGCCCCTGCTCATCACTCCAAAATTACCGCTACTGTACCAGCTTCGCTCCGCAAGAAATGGGCGGCCTGGGGGCAAGCGGGGCAGGATGCGTTTGCCCTGGTGATGGAAGCTCGCAAGGGGGTACCCGCCGCCACGGCCTTTGAAGTAGCCGAGGCATTTCAGCTGCAGGCTAATGAGCTGGAGGCCATCTACGAGTTATCGACGAAAACTCTGCGGACCTACTCCCAGGAAAAGAAAACGCTTAGCGCTGCCAGCAGCGAGAAGACGCTCAAGATCATCAGCCTCTATAACCTAGGCCTGGAGGTGTTCGGCGACGCGGCGGCTTTTCTGCGCTGGCTGGACAAGCCCGCCCACGGCCTCGACCAGGAAGTGCCCCTACGCCTGCTCGAAACCAGCGGCGGCATTGATCTGGTAGCCGAGGAGCTGACCCGCATTGCTTACGGCGACTTGTCGTAGCGGTATGTTAGTGTACCGCATTTGCCTGGCTAAGTACGCCGACGACCTGTTTGCCTCTGGCTACCGGGGGCGGTGGAACTACCAGAACCAGTTCGTGATTTACACGGCCTCATCCCGCGCCCTGGCTTGCCTGGAAAACGTGGTGCACCGGAGCGGCGAAGGCCTCAACGACCAATTTCGGGTGCTAGTGATTGACGTGCCCGACGACTTGCTGGTGGAAGAAATCACGCTAGGCCAGTTGCCGGCGGCGTGGGAGAAGGCCAGTCGCTACGCCGTGTGCCAGCCCCTGGGGGCGGCGTGGTACACGCAACGGAAGTCGGCGGTGCTGCGGGTACCCTCGTCTATTATTCCGCAGGAGGCTAACTTTATCCTCAACAGCCGCCACCCCGAGTTTAAACGCATCCAGATAGTGGCGCGCGAAGAATTTGGCTTTGATGCTCGCATCAAGGCCGCCCAACCCGAGTAGGCACGCCGTACCTGCCCGCATTCACAACCGTTTCCCATGGCCGAATCACCCACTATTCAACTCCTTGACATTATTCAGATGTCGCCGAAAGAAACCTTTCTGGTAGGCCACTTCACGGGCGCCGTGAAGCCCGGCCCGTGGGAGCTGCGGCTGAATGGGGAACCTATGGCCACGCTGGACATAACCGGCGAGGCGGAGATTGAAGCTGGCCGCAAGGGCAAGCTGGCGCCACCCCGCGTGGTGGTGTGCCGGGGCACCGTGGAGAAAAGCCGTATCGACTTCACCCGCGACGAAGTGACGCTAGTGCGCCAAGGGTAAACCGGGCTGGCCTAGAAAGCGCAGAACGGCCTCGTTGAACACCTGCGGCACTTCCTGCGGGGCGTAGTGAGAAGCGCCGGTTAAAATCATCAACTGAGCTTTCGGAAGGTGCTCGGCAATAGCCCGCGTGTGCGCCTCCCGAATAACGTCGTGTTGGCCGGCCATCACCAGCACGGGTGCGGTGATGGAGTGCAGCTCCTCAAACGTCATGTGTGGCTCCTGTAGCAGCAGGCGTAAAAGGCGCGTCGGCTGGCGGGCTTGGGCTTCCGGGGATTTGGCTGCTTCGCGCCACTGCCGCTGCAACAACTGCAGGAAATCGGGCTCAAGGGCCTCGGCAGTGGGGAAGAGGTTGGCGCCCATCAGCACTATCCGGTTGATGTAAGTGGGGTACTGCAGGGCCAGCTTCAGGGCCGTGTTGCCTCCGTCGCTCCAGCCCACGATGTGTACCTTGCGCAGGTGCAGGGAGTCGAGGAGCTGACGGATATCGGTGGCAAACAGGTCGTAGGTGAGGTTGCCGGTGGTGAAGTCCAGGCTTTTGCCTTGGCCGCGGGTGTCCACGGCTATTACCTCGTAGTGCTTGGCCAGCTGCCCAATCTGCAACTGGAAGGCGGCTATTGACTGGCTGTTACCGTGCAGCAGGAGCAGGGGCTCGCCTTTTCCGTAGCGCTCAACATATAGCTTGCCTCCTTGCACCGCTACGTAGTGGCCTACGGCAGCATTCTCGCCGTAGTGCTGCGGGTTGGTTAGCTCCGGCGGGGTGGCCGAGAGGTAGCGCAAGTATCGCAGGCTGTCGGGCAGGGTGTTTTCTGCTACGGCGGCCGGCGTAGTGGTGGGCTTGCCGCCGCGGTAGGAGTCAGCGGTGAGGTAGAAGCTGAGGTAGCCGGGCTTGATTTCGCGCCACTGGGCTTGGCTTTTGTTACGGGTGAGCACGCCGTGGCCCGGCAGGGGTACCGCCGAAATGCCAAAGGCCTTGTAGTTGCCTTCGATGGCCTCGCTCTGCAGCCACTGTAGCGTGGCGGCCACTTCGCGGTGGCCCTGCAGGAAAATGTGGTAGGGGCGCAGATCCACCTTCACCCAGCCCCGCGGCTGCGTCACATCGAAGCGAATGTCCTGGGTGAGCAGGGGCTGATCGGGCAGGCCGGCTTTCACGCTGTAGAGGTTCAGCCGAAACTTCACCGACTTGAAGCGGTTGAAGGCCACGTGAAAGTTGAAGTCTTGCAGCAGGCACTCTTCATCAACCGGAATCACGGTGCCCTGCTCCTTGGCCAGCCCATCATCGGTGAGGTTAGGCTCGGTGTAGAGGCTAGCGCCCATGAGCGTAGAGCTGCTGGTGCGGCCGAAGGTTTTGGTCTTGACCTTGCCCGGCCTCACCGTCACGGCGGCGAGGCTAACGGTACTCGGTGCTAACTGAACGGTGGGCGAGTGGCCTAGAAACTCGGCCAGCGGGCGGGCCAGGGTTTCGTAGCCCACGCAGGAAATCAAAAGCTGCTGCCCCGCGGCCGGCGGCGCGGGAAGGGTAAACCGGAAGTGGCCTAGCGCATCGGCCACGGTGCCCAGGGCCGCGTTGGGAACCCCCACGGACGCAAACGGAACGGGTGCAGTAGTTTTAGCATCGAGCACGGTGCCGCTCACCAGCAAGGTTTGGGCCCGCAGGTTGAGAGCCGATAAAACACATAGCAGAAGTAGTAAATAGGAGCCGTTACGCATATAATGTGGGAGAATGGATACCTGCGGTAAGGAGTAGCAGGCCGGAGAAAAGGTTGTCAGGCGGCGCACGAAGGTCGCGCTGAAATAGCTGTTTGGAGCAGTAGCCAATGGGCAAACCCGGAAGCTGAGCAGGCCCAAGAGCAAGGTTAAAGTACTGTAGGCACATTGCACAGGGAGTATTCATCACCGCTTTTCCGGCACTCAGTTGATTTTTCCGGCACTCACGCAGAAAGTGGAGGTTGCCAGCTGGTAAACGGCGCACTTTTGAGTCATTCATCCACCTAACTCCTTGGCCATGACTCCGCTTGACAAACTCACCCGCGACGTAAAATTGTTGAAAGCCTACGCCTTGGCGGCCACCTTGCTCCCGGCAGCCTTGCTGCTAGCCTCAGCGGGCCAGCCCGATAAACCAGTGCACTTTAAAGAGGTATCGGTGGAGCGCTTGAACCTGGTGGAGCGCGACGGGACCGTGAAGATGATTATGGCTAACCAAGAGCGCTTTCCACAGGGTGTAACCGTAGATGGTAAGCACATTGACTTCAAGCGTACGCACCCAGGCATGCTCTTTTACAACGCGAAAGGTGAGGAGTGCGGCGGGCTGATTTTTGATGGCAACCGTGACAAAGATGGCAAGGTGATGGCCGGCGGACATTTCTCGCTTGATCGGTTTGGGCAAGACCAAGTCATTGCGCTCAATTACCAGGAGCAGGGCAGCGGCTACCGGGCGGGCCTTACGTTCAACGATGCCCCCGATGAATCAATGACGGCCGTTGAGGAGAAGTATAAAGCCGCAACCCCCGAGGAAAAGCAGCAAGCCCAAAAAGCCGGTAAGCTGGGCTTGCAAACCCGGCTGTACGTGGGAACCACCGTAGGGCGCTCCTCGGCCATGATTATGGCCGACCAACGGGGCGAAACCCGGGTAATGCTGGTAGCCAATACGGAACAATCGACCCTAGATTTCAAAGACAGCCAGGGCCGCACCCGCCTGACCATCGGCGTGGACAAAAACAACCAGCCCGTGCTCCGCTTCCTCGATGAGAAGGGGCAGCCCATTAAACAGGGCGGGCTCTAGGCCAGACTGCCGAAGCGGCGTCGCCTATCTTGCGGTCAACAATGCGTAAACAGCCCTGGTTTTACTTGTTTGTTTTTGTCCTCGCCCTGTTGCTGGCCGTGTACACTCGCCTGACCATGGCCGTGCGGCCCGAGGAATTCTACCTGTTCCCGGATGCGCCATTCTGGTTATTTCTGGAGTCGTTGCTGGTGATATACTTGCTTGATAACCTGCACCTACGGGCCACCCGGCGCGGACAGGCCAGCGGGCGGGCGGGTTACTACTTCACCTTGCTGTGGCGCGGGGCGCTGCTCTTCGTAGGCCTATTGCAACTGCTGCAAGGAGTGCTGGTGCTTACCCACATCAGCCGCGGCGACTACGACAGCTGGTATGGGGTGGTGCGTGGGCTGTCATCGGCGCTGTTTCTGTACTTGCTGGTGGGCAGCGTATACTTGCCCTTCCTGTATCAGCAGCACGCCAGTCAGGTCCGGCTGGCCCTGGAGCGGGCTGAAAAAGCCGCGAGTCGTGCCCAGCTGCTGGCCTTGCAACAGCACGTTGATCCGCATTTTCTGTTCAACAATCTCAACATTCTGGCGGCACTAATTGAGCCCGAAAACCAACCCGCTCAAGACTACCTGGCCCACCTGGCCAGCCTGTACCGGTACCTGGTGCGCACCCGGCAGCACGAAGCAGTGCCCGTGGCAGAGGAGCTAGCCTTTGCTCAAGACTACCAGTTTCTGCTGATCAGGCGCTTTGGCGTGGCCTACGAATTCATCCAGGATGTGCAGGCCAGTGAGCAAGAGCTGCGCACCCGCGTGGTGCCACCCGGTGTGCTGCAGGAGCTACTGACCAATGCCGTGAAGCACAACCTGGCCAGCCGTGCCAACCCCCTGCGCGTGCGGATACTCGTGACGCCCACCTCACTAACTGTGCACAATGGGCGGCGGCCTCGCCCAACGGCAGCCACCGGGGAGGGCAGTGGGCTACAAGGGGTACGCAGCCGGCTGGCCCTGCTGGCCGATGCCCCCGTGCGCATTGAGGAAACCCCCGAGTACTTTGCCGTAACGCTGCCGCTTACCCCAGCCCTTAGCTCCCCAGCTCATGCGCCTATTGTTGCTTGAAGATGAAGAACCCGCGCTTGATCTGCTGCGCCGGTTTGCCCTCACTTACTACCCGGCAGCCACCATTGTGGGCGAATGCCAACTGGTGGCCGAAGCCGTAGACTTTCTGCGCACTCATCCGGCCCCCGACCTGATTCTGTCCGACATTGAGCTGCTGGATGGCAACGTGTTCCGTCTGTTTGAGCAGGTGCCAGTAAGCAGCCCCGTGATTTTTGTGACGGCCTACGACCAATACCTCGTGCAAGCGTTTGAGCAAAATGGTATTGGCTACGTGCTGAAACCCGTGCAATACGCGCAGTTTGCGGCCGCCCTGCAGAAGTACGACCGGCTGCGCCAAACGCTGCAGGGGGCTGCCTTGCAGCAGCTGACTGCCGCCGTGCCCATTGCTGCGCCCGCGCCGCGCTACAAACAACGGCTCCTGAGCAAGTCGCGCCAGGGCCTGTACCTGCTTGATGTGGCGGATGTGGCGTACCTGCAGCTGCGCAATGGGGTGGCCTACGCCCTCGACCGCGCGGGCCGCGCCTATCCCTTGTCCGAAACCATGGCTCAACTAGAAGCCAGCCTGGACCCCGCGGCGTTTTTTCGGCTCAACCGCAGCGAGCTGGTGGCACTATCGGCAATTGAGCGGCTGGAGCCTTATTTCAACGATACGCTGGCCCTCTACCTGCGCGGCCTGCCCGAAACGCCGCTCATAAGCAGCAGCCATCGAACGCCCGAGCTGCGAAAATGGCTGGCCGGCTGATTGTCGGCGGGTCCGCTAGGCCAGTAATTAGTACTGGCCTAGGAGCTTGGTAGTTGGTATGCAGGCCGGAATCAGGGGCATTAAGAAAAGGGAGCTATTTCCAGCGGACTTCCAGGGGGGCGGCCAAGCGCTGGGCAAACTCACCGAGGTACGTATCCCAGGCAGCGGCTGAGGCGAACTGCCCGCTTTTCTGCCAGCCAAAGCCTGCGTAAAACACTACAACATCCTGCGTGGGTTTGGTTACAACGTAGAGTTGGCTTTGGTCTTTTTGGGTTGTGCGGTGGTCTTGATAGTCCCGGATATAGCGGGGTTCCACCACCACGGCCGTGCCCAGGTAAGAGTCGTCTATCTTTTCCCAGTAGCGAAACCATCCCGCCTGCTGGTTGGCTCGTACCTCGCCTTGCTGCTCGTGCAGGGTTAGGCCAATGGTGCAGTTTGGCAGCGCCGGAGTAGCCCGGATGTGCTCTTCAAAGCGAGTTAGGTTACTGCCCAGGTCGAGGGAAATACGCTTGGTCTCCGTGACGGTGCGGCCATTAGCTTGCCAGGGAGCGTAGGTCAGCTCGAACAAAGTGCGGATGGGGCCGGTGGCTAGAATCTTGTAGCTAGTAAAGTTTTTAGAGACGTAAAGCTGCCCGTTATCGAGGATGCCGCTGCCACCCGTACCCCGGCTGCCACCCACGTGGTAAGGGTCGTAGCCTTCTCCCGTGTCGGTGTGGTAGGCAAAGGGTTTCTCGTGCACGTGGCGCCCATACCACTTGTCTATAATGGGGTAAGGTACGCGCTTCAGCCAGCAGTCCATGCCGCTGGTGAGCGTACCGCTGGGGTCTTTTGCTTCGGCTAGTTGTTGGGCCACGGGGCCGTAGGTGCGAAAGGCCACCCGGTCATTTTCCCAGGCAAAGTCATCGGTGCGTTCGGGCACGAAGCGCGCAAACGTTGTGCGGTCGGTGGGCGCCGGGCCGGGTTGCCCCGGCTCCAGGGTAAACTGCTTTTGCCCCCGGGCGGGCATGTCAGTCTGAAACAGAAGCTCATCGGGCTGCCCATCCGCATTGCTGTCCAGCCACTGGCTTACCAGCGGAGCGCCCGTCTGGCCATCCCGCACTACTACCTGGCCTAGGCCACCTGCCCCCGCCACTTGCCGCACCCGGCTAACCGGCAGACTAACGGTTTCGGCGGTACGGGCTAGGTTCAGGGTATTGCGCACGGTAATGGTTGCGCCCGTTTTGGTGGGGGCGGGCATGGTGGGGGTACCTCCCGTAAGAAGCCCGGCAACGGGTGCCCCCAGGGCTAGAAATCGAAATAAGCTCATAGCAGACAAGGAAAATACGGCAACGCAGCGCACTGAAAGGCCAGCGCCGCTCATAAGTTAAAGGGCGTGGTCGGGTTTAACGTCTTGGCCCGACCAAATTCGGCGGGCCGTCCACTCCTGGGAGGGGCTGGCCCAGAAGGCGGCCGTGGCGGGCAGGCCTAGCGGAAGAAATGCCGTGGTGCAGAGGTAGAGGCTGCCCGTGGAAATGTAGGTTTCGCCGATGCCTGGCTGGTGGCCGCACAAGCCAATTTGCAGCCAGCCCTGCGCATCGAAAGTGCCTTTGGGCTCCAGAGTCCGGCGGATTACGGCCGTCAGGGCACTGCGCGCCTGCCCCGCCGGCAGCTCTGGCGGAAGTTGCTGCTGCAGGGCTACTTGGGCCAGGTGCTGAAATGCCCCGCAACGGTAGGCCAGGGAGCGGCCGAAAGCCGCAAACGAACCATCGGGCCCAATCAGACGCTCCTGCACCATGGCGTAGCGCCGGGCTCGGGCCCGCAGCTTCTCCAGCAGCTCGGGGCTTTCCTTGCCCGCCGCCACCAGCGTGCTCACCACATCCAGCAGCATAGGCTGAATTACGTAGCTGTTGTAGTAGTCCCAGTGAAAGTCGGGGCCGTCACCGTAGGTGCCGTCTCCTTTGTACCAGGTCAGGTGCTCCTTAATGGCATAGTCTAGGCGCATCAGGTCGCCGCTGCCGGTAAACTTGAGCAGGGCCGCTTCAATAATGCCACTAAACAGCAGCCAGTTGCTATACACCGGCTTGATGACGCGGGTACTCACCAGGGCCACTACCAACTGCTGTTGGGTGACCGGCGGAAGCTTACCCCAAAGCTGAGTAGGGGCCCGCAGCAGGGCGTGAGCCAGAAAGGCGGCATCAACTACAGGCTGCCCGCCCTGAGTGAAATTGAGGAAATCAGCGGACTGCGGATTGACTCCCTGAGCTATGGCCTGGCGGGCAAGCTCGGCCACGCGCTGCTGCCGGGCTTGCTCGGAGGCGGGCACCTCGGTTAGCTCCAGCCAAGGAGCTAGGCCTGCCAGGGTGCGCCCTAGGGCCTCAAGGTGGGTGACGGCGCGCCGGCCGTTTTGCTGACCAGGGGCGGCCTCCACGGGCATGGTGGCTTTCAGCTGCCCGCGCGCGGCGGCTTGTAGCACGGGCTCCGCAATCTTCAATAGTGTACTAAGCCAATACTCGCGCTCATTGGTTTTAGCGGGCACTGCTGGGGCAGAGGGGTTCCCGGCCCAGGTGGGCAGGGCCAAGGAAGATAGCGCGGCGGCCGCCCGGGCCACAAAGGAGCGTCGTTGCATGCGTAGTAGCTCAAAAGGCCATTCAGTGTTATAACCCGGCAGCCGCCTGGCGCGACCAGGGCCACTGAGGCTGCAATACTACCACGCCGCCGCCGGAATGGCCGGGGCTATATTAGCAGAATAAGGGGGCATGATTCGGCCGGTACGCTAGGCCAGTGGGTAGAGGGCAGAAGCAGCCCTACCTATAAATAATGGCCGCTTGCGAGTGGCCTAGCTCTCGGAAGAGGCTACTTCCCGGCTTCGCCGGTGCTGCTTGGCGTACTCTGAGGGGGCGACACCAAAAATTTTCTGGAAGGTTTTGCGGAAGTATTTGGCATCTTCCACGCCCACCTGAAACGCCACTTCCGAAACGCGCATGGTGGTCTGGGCCAACAGTTGCGCGGCTCGCTTCATGCGCACATCCCGAATAAACTCAACCGCCGTCTGGCCAGTAATGCCTTTGATGCGACGGTAGAACACGGATTGGCTCATTCCCACTTCGCGCACCAGCATTTGCACGCTAAAGTCGGGGTTATCGAGGTTTTTCTCCACCACACTCATGGCATTTTCCAGAAACTCGCGGTCGGCGTCGGCCACTACTATTTCTGTGGGCTCCAGCAAAATCTGGCGTTGGTAATACTCATGGAGCTTGCGACGGTTGCGGAGCAGGGCCGCGGCTTTGGCCTGGAGCAAGGCGGGCGTAAATGGCTTGCTCATGTAGTCGTCGGCGCCCATGCCCAAGCCCTCTAGCTGCTGGGTTTCGGCGGTGCGGGCCGTGAGCAGCAGCACCGGAATATGCGCCGTTTTGGGGTGCTGTTTCAGCTTCTGGCAAAGCTCAAGGCCGTCGCTGCGCGGCATCATCACGTCGCTCACAATCAGGTCGGGCAGTTGGGCCAGGGCTTTCTCCCAGCCTTCAAGCCCATCGTCGGCGGTTAGCACGTCGTACTCGGGAGCAAACAACTGCTGCAAGTACTGGCATACCTCCTGGTTGTCTTCCACAATCAGCAGGCGAGGCGGCCCCGTAAGCCCTGGGGGCGTGTCGGGCAGTGAGGCCTCGGCCTCAAGCTGCGGCAGCAATAGGGGTTCTTCGTCTAGGAGCGGGGCGGGGGCGTCGGAAGACTGAATGTCCTCGGGGCGTAGGTGCCGGCTGCCAAACGGCAGGCGCAGCTCAAAGCTGGTGCCCCGACCCACGGCGCTGGCCACGCTGAGGGTACCACCGTGGCGCTCCGCAAACTGCTTCGCCAACGACAAGCCAATTCCCGTGCCCGTCATGCGCAGCGTGTTGGTGTGCGAGGCCTGGTAATATGGATCGAAGACATGGTCTAGCTCCTGGGGCTTGATGCCCACGCCCGTGTCCGTTACTGTAATTTTCAGGTAGTTGCCAGCCAACTGGCCTTCATTGTACACGGCCTCTGCCTCCGCGTTGCCAATGATAGTGGCGGAAAGCTCTACCCGGCCCTTGTTGCGGGTGTACTTAAAGGCATTGGCGAGCAGGTTGGTCAGGATGATTTCTAGCTTGCTCTGGTCGAAATACAGGTTGACGGGCTCCTGCGGCACATCCAGCACATACGTCACGGCCCGCTCCTGCGCTTTAAGCTGGAAAGTGGTGTACACTTCCGCCAGGAAGCGCCGGGCATCGTGCAGGCCTGCCAGCAGCGGCACGTGGCCAGTTTCAACCTTGCGGAAATCGAGAAGCTCGTTTACCAAGTTCAGCAGCTTGCGGGCCTGTTTTTCCATGCGCTGAACCTTGGCGCGCAGCTCAGTGACTGGCCCGGGGCTGCTCAGAATTTCTTCCATGGGCCCCAGAATCAGGGTGAGGGGAGTGCGCAGCTCATGCGAGACGTTGGTGAAGAAGCCCAGCTTTAAATCCGTCAGCTCCTTTTCCTTTTCAGCCTGGAATTGCTCTAGCACCAACCGGTTTTTTAGGGCCTGCTGGGCCATTTCCATGCGGCGGTACAGCGCAATGGCCCCGAGCGCCACGGTGCCGTAGAGCAGGTAGGCCCACCAGGTTTTGTACCAGGGTGCCCGCACATCAAACTGCATGGTCGCCACCTTCTTCGACCACACGCCTTCCCCGTTGCTGGCCTTCACCTCGAAGGTGTATTGGCCCGCAGGCAGGTTGGTAAAGGAAGCGGTGCGCTGGCCGGGGGCGGGGTACACCCAGTGTTGGTTGTAGCCCACCAGGCGGTAGGCGTAGCGGTTTTTCTGGGGGTTGGCGTAGTTGAGGCCCACAAACTCCACCGAGAAATCATTTTCCGATGCCTTAATGGTAACGGTTTGGGGCTGAGACAGGGGGCGTTTGAGGACTACCCGCCCATTCAGCTCCTTGCCCACCGCTACCGGCTGGTTGGCCAGGCGTAGGCCAGTAATCTGTACCACGGGCGGGTAGGGGTTGGGCTGAATGGCATGGGGCTGGAAGTAGCTAATGCCATTGATGCCGCCGAAGTACAGGGTGCCATCCTGGGCGCGGGCCGCCGCCCCAATCTTAAAGGCATTGCTCTGCAGCCCGTCGGCCACATCGTAGCGCAGGTGTTGGCGGGTAGCAGGCGTGAAGCGGTAGAGGCCCGTGCCACCAATCCAGAGGTGACCTTCGTCGTCGGCTAGCAGGCTTTCCACGTCGCTTTCGGGCAGCCACTGGCGGTAGCGCTCAACCCGCTCATGGCCCTGGCCATCTGAGGTCAGCCTATGCAGACCGCCCCCAATGGTGCCAATCCAGAGCGTGCCCTGCCGATCGAGCAGCAAGGGCCACACGTAGTTCACGGCTAGGCTGCCCTGGTTGCCCGGCGTGTACTTAAACTGCCGCAGCAGTTGCAGCGAGCTGTCAGTAACGCGCAGTTTTAGCAGACCCGCATCGGTCGTGCTAGCCCAGAGCACGTCGGTACGCGGGTCATAGAGCAAATAAGTGAAGTTGCTAGTAGGCAAGCCTTGGTCTCCGACCTGGTAGGCACCCAGAAACTTTCCCTCCTGGCTTAGGTGAACGAGACCGGCCGTGAAGGTTGCCACCCAGAGCGTACCGTAGCGGTCCTCGGTAATACTCTCGATGCCGGTGTCGCTGAGGCGCAGCTTGTTCGGCAGCTGATCGTAGGTCGCCAGTGATTCGCGGCCACCCCGCCGCGAGAGGCTTTTCAGGCCGTACCCGCGGGTGCCAAACCACAGCGTACCGTTGCTGCTCTGGAAAATAGTGGCCACGTCTACTCCGCGGGTCGTGCTGCTCGTTTCATGGTTGAGATAGTTGCGGTAGGTTTCGTGAGTAAGATCGTAGGCCGCTACGCCGTTGCGGGTGCCATACCAGAGAACGTTGCGGCTCTCCTCCTTAAACACGGTGTTTACGTAGTTGTTGGCCAAGGCTGCCTGGCCCGCTAGCTGCTGGCGCAGCCGGCCGAAGGGCTTCTGCCGCAAGTCTACTTTGTTGAGGCCGCCAGCCGAGGCGCACAGCCACAGAATCTGGTTGCGGTCTTCGAACAGCTGATGGATTCGCTCCGAGTTGATGCTGGACCGCTCGCCGTCCTGTGGCAGCAGCAGGGTAGGCTTGCCCTCGCGCAGCGGGGTGCTCGTGCCCGTTACAGCCCCGGCCTCCCACACATACAAGCCGTAAATGGTGCCTACCCACAAACGACCAAACGAATCCAGCAGCACGGATTGTAGCTGCGGGTAGGTTTGGGGCTGGGGATGAGCCGTAAGGTTGCGGACTGTGCGGCGGTTGGCTCCACTCACCCAAAATACCTGCTGGTCGGTCCCAATCCATAGGTCGCCACGGCGGTCCAGGGAAAGCACCCGCACAATATCGGTCAACGCGGTAGGCTCCAGCGCCAGCGCCGGGCTCTCGGGCCTGACCACCCACAGGCCCCGGTTGTAGGTGCCCACCCACACCTTGCCCTCGGGGTCGGCTGCCAGGCTGGTAACCCGAAGGCTTGCAGCCTGGGCATTATGTGGGGGCAGCACCTGGCGCAGACTGGCTACCTGCCCCTGCTGATTGAAGCTAAGCACGAACACACCTTGGCGGGAGGTACCCACCCACAGCCGACCGGTCCGGTCGGAGGTAAGCGCCGTTACGCTGAGCTGCGCTAGGTTGCGCATCAACGGCCGAAACCGCTCGGGCACCTGGTACTCGTCAAAGTTCAGCAGCCGGTCTTCGGCGGCATCGTAGATGCTCAGGCCGGCCCGCTCCGTGCCCACCCACAAGCGCCCTGTGGGAGCCACGTGCAGCACGGAAATACGGTTGGCGGAAATGCCATTGCGGGAGTTTACGGGCAGCCAGTACTGCTTTAGTCCGTACCCATCGTAGCGGTCGAGGCCCCGGTTGGTGCCCACCCAGATGAAGCCCGCTTGGTCTTGGGCCACGGCCATAGCGTCACTGTGGGAAAGACCCTGGTCGACGGTCAGGTGCTCAAAGCGGAAGTCGTTGGGCGTGGTACGCTGGGCCCAGGCTAGCTGGGGCAACCACAGCGCGAGCAGCAAAAGGGCCTGGGAGAGGTGGGAGAGTGCCGGCACGCGAGACAGGATGAAAGGGTGGGAGCAAACAGGCGGATGAGGCTACCCCGATCTAGAAAAGGTAGGACTCAGACCTGATAAAATCTAAGATAATCGATTGTGTGAAACCTCGCCAATAAAGCCGGGCAGTTGTAGGTTTTCACCAAATAACGTCACCAGAAACATCAGCTGAATTTGGTCACTATAACCAGAGAGTATGCGCTGCTCAGCGCCGCGCAAGGAGGGCACACCTAGTTGTTCCGCTCAAGAGGAAAGTTCGCTGGTCCACTCGAAGCTCTCCCGGCCACTAGGCGCGAAGTGGCCTAGCCGTGCTACGCGTGTCTACAGGATGGAGTGGAGTAGTAGGTGTTCGTGCGGATGGCAAGCAATTGGATATCAAGGACAACCACAAGGTGGAGCAGCTAGTGCCCCCAGCGACGCTACGCACTTTCGGTGGTGCCTGGTCGATTTCCCCCGCTTTCTTAGCGAAAACAACCCTCGTGCCCGAGCCCCCGAAAGGATAGCTTTGCCTTGCCTGCTGATAGAAACCTTACCGGCGCGGTGTGGAGCCCAACAGGCGCCGAGGAACCAGTTGGGTACCGACTGTTGACCTGATAGAATACCCACCACTGGCCTAGGCCTATCACGCAAACGCTCCTATCCGATACTTCACAGAGAAGTGCTGCACGTATGATAAACAGTAAGTATTCTAAGTGGTGGCTGCTGACGTTGCTATGCCTGGGCGGTGGCCTAGCGCGGGCGACGGAGCCAGGCCGTCCGGCGACGCACACCTTTGCGTTGGGGCCTACCCAATTCCTGCTCGATGGCAAGCCGTTTCAGATGATATCGGGGGAACTGCACTACCCGCGCATTCCGCGCGAAGCTTGGCGTGCCCGCCTGAAAATGGCCAAGGCCATGGGGCTGAATACCATCGGCACCTATGTGTTTTGGAACGCGCACGAGCCTCAGCCCGGTAAGTACGATTTCAGCGGCAACCATGATGTGGCCGCCTTCGTGAAGATGGCGCAGGAGGAGGGCTTGTGGGTGATTTTGCGACCCAGCCCTTACGTGTGCGCCGAGTGGGAATTTGGGGGGTATCCGTACTGGCTCCAGAATGTGCCCGGCCTGAAGGTGCGCAGCCAGGAACCTCAGTACGTAGCCGCTTACCAGCGTTACATTCAGGCCGTGGGCAAACAACTGGCCCCGCTGCAGGTAAACCACGGCGGACCGGTTCTGATGGTGCAGGTGGAAAATGAATACGGCTCATACGGCAACGACAAGCAGTACCTAACCCTGAACAAGCAGCTATTTGAGCAGGCCGGGTTCGATGGGCTGCTGTATACCTGCGACCCCGCCCGCGACGTGGCCGCCGGCTACCTGCCTGGCCTGCTGCCCGCCGTCAATGGCCTAGATAATCCCCAGCAGGTCAAGCAAATTGTGCGCACCCACCATAACGGGCAGGGCCCCTTTTACATTGCCGAGTGGTACCCGGCCTGGTTTGATTGGTGGGGAGCACCTCACCACACTGTACCCGCCGCGCAGTACACGGCCCGCCTCGACTCGGTGCTGAAAGCTGGCCTGTCCATCAACATGTACATGTTTCATGGGGGCAGCACCCGGGGCTTCATGAACGGGGCCAACTACAAGGGCGATACCTCGCACTACGAGCCCCAGGTCAGCAGCTACGACTACGACGCGCCACTGGACGAAGCCGGCAATGCCACGCCTAAGTTCATGGCCTTTAGGGAAGTAATTGCCAAGTACCGGCCGGCCGGGCAACCCCTGCCCGCGGTGCCCGCCGCGCGCCCGGCGGCAGTGCTGCCCCCGCTCCAGCTCACGCGCACGGCCCGCCTGCTCGACCGTCTGCCCGCACCCGTGGCCAATGCTACTCCGCTCACCTTCGAGGCCCTGAAACAGGCCTACGGCTTCGTGCTCTACCGTGCTACGGTACCCGGCGGAAGCACCCAAACGCTGAAGCTCACCGATCTGCGCGACTACGCCGTGGTTATGGTGAATGGGCAGCGGGTAGGTACGCTAGACCGACGCCTTAAGCAGGACAGCCTGCGCCTGACCTTGCCCACGGGGCCGGTGCAGCTTGATATTCTGGTGGAAAATATGGGCCGCGTAAACTTTGGGGAGTACCTGCTGCAAAACACCAAGGGTATTACCCATAGTGTGCGCTTGGGGGGCAAAGAAGTGAAGAACTGGCGCATGTACGGCCTGCCGTTTGAGCAAGCCCCCGTGGTAGCCAAAGCAACGGGGGCAGCCCCGGTTGCAGCCGGTGGCCCAGTGCTGCGCTCAGCTTCCTTCACCCTAAATACCCCCGCCGATACCTACCTCGATATGCGTGCCTGGGGCAAGGGCAGCGTGTGGGTGAATGGCCACAACCTGGGCCGGTACTGGTCCATTGGTCCTCAACAAACCCTGTACGTGCCCGCCGAATGGCTGAAAAAGGGTAGCAACGACATCACCGTGCTGGAACTGCTCAAGCCCGAGCAAGCTACGCTCACCACGCTTAACCACTCCTTGCTCAACGAGCTGAAGCCCTAAGATAAGGCTGGTTATACCCATCCCAGCCGCTCATTGCCCATGAAAAAGATCCTGCTCCTTGGCGCTCTACTAGCCCTGGCCGGCACGGCGCCGGCGCAGAAGCGCACCAGCTTTCAGCCCGGCGCCGTGTGGCCCGACAACCACGGTACTCACCTGAACGCTCATGGGGCGGGCATCCTGTATGATAAAGGCCGCTACTACCTGTTTGGGGAGCACAAAATTGCGGGTCCGAAGGGTAACAGCGCCCAGGTAGGGGTGCATTGCTACTCTTCCACCGACCTCTATAATTGGCAGGATGAAGGCATTGCCCTGGCGGTGGCAGCCGAAGGCTCGGGATCAGAAATTGAGAAAGGTGCCATCATTGAGCGGCCCAAAGTGGTTTTCAACCCTAAGACCGGCCAGTACGTGATGTGGTTTCACCTGGAGCTAAAGGGCAAAGGGTACAATGCTGCCCGTACTGCCGTGGCCGTGAGCAAGAAGCCTACCGGGCCCTTTACCTACGTGCGCTCTTACCGGCCGGGAGCGGGGCAGTGGCCTACCGGCTTTCAGGAAGCCTGGAAACAGCCCGCACCCAATGAGGCCAGCCTGAAATGGTGGACGCCGGAATGGCGCACGGCTGTGGCCCAAGGCTTGTTTATTCGGCGCGACTTGCAGCCGGGACAGATGGCCCGCGACATGACCGTGTTTGTGGATGACAATGGCAAGGCCTACCATATTCATTCCTCTGAAGACAACCTGACCCTGCATGTGGCCGAGTTGACCGACGACTATCAGGGCTTTACAGGCCGTTGGAACACCATTGCACCCGCGGGCCACAACGAGGCCCCGGCCATCTGTAAGCGCCAGGGCAAGTACTACCTCATTACCTCGGGCTGCACCGGCTGGGCCCCCAACGCCGCTCGCTCCTTTGTGGCTTCCTCCATTTGGGGGCCGTGGCGGCAGCTCGAAAACCCCGCCATCGGGCCCGATGCCGACTCCACCTACCACTCGCAGAGTACCTATATTCTGCCGGTGGCAGGTAAAAAAGACGCCTTCATTTTTATGGCCGACCGCTGGACGCCCAAGAACCCCATCGATGGCGGCTATATCTGGCTGCCGTTGTCCTTCGAAGGCGACCAGCCCCGCCTGCAATGGGCCGACCGCTGGGACCTGAGCGTGTTTGACCAGCCGCGGCGCAAAACTGTCCCCACCCCTTAGCTGCCCTGGCCGCGCCTGGTGCTCCCACCCACCAAGCACGGCCCCAACCTTTCCCACATGTCCTGTTCTAACCCACCCATTTTACCTGGCCTAGCGCCAGTGCAGTTATCCCAGCCGCCGCTGCGCAGGTGCCACCCGGCGGGGCGGCAGTTGCTACTAGGCCTAGGCCTGTGGCTGGGCTGCACGGTGGCCGCGTCGGCCCAGAGCGCGGTACCCGTGCCGGCATTCACTACCTCGGTACAAGCGCCTGCTGCCAAGCTTCCCCCGTTTGTGGTAGAGCAGCCCAACCGACAGCTCAGCCCGTTCACCGGCATGACGCGCCAGCACTGGCAGGATGCTGCCCGCTATCTGCTGAGCGGAGCCTTCAGCTACGTGCACCAGCTCTCCGACCCCATGCAGTTTCCGAAGCAGCCGGGCAAGAGCTACCCCCGCAACGAGGGCCAGGTGCCCACCGAAAAGCTGGAAGGGCTTTGCCGCACCTTGTTTATGGCCGCACCCCTATTGAAGGAGGACCCCGGCCTGACGCTGAACGGCATAAAGGTGGGCGACTATTACCGCCACCAGCTGGCTCGCCTTGTTGATCCGCAGAGCGACACGTACATTCCGCCCCGCGCCCCCAACGGGGGGCCTAGCCAAAACCTGGTGGAGTTTGGAGGGCTGTCGGTGGCGCTGTTTGCGGCGCCCGAAATCCTGTGGGACCCGTTGCCCAAGGCTACCAAGGAGGCCCTGGCCGCCACCATGCTCAGCTACGGCGACGGGCCTACCGTGCCCCAGAACTGGCGCTACTTCAACATCTTCATTCTGAGCTTTTACAAAAGCCGCGGCTACCAAGTGAACGAGAAGCTGCTGGAAGAATACCTGCAGAAGCAGCTGACTCACTACCGCGGCGAGGGCTGGTACGACGACGCCCCGGCCTTCGACTACTACAGCATGTGGGCCTTCCAGATGTACGGCCGGCTGTGGTCGGAGTACTACGGGCGGACGCACTACCCCCAAGTGGCCCAGCAGCTGACCGCCAACTTTGCGCCCCTCAAAGACAGCTACCCATATATGTTCGGGCGCGACGGCAGCATGATTATGTGGGGCCGCAGCATCACATACCGCTTTGGGGCAGTGGTGCCGTTCCCGCTAATGGGCCTGCAGCCCGAGGCCGGAACTAACTTCGGCTGGATGCGGCGTATTGCCTCGGGCGCCATCCTGCAGTTTCTGCAGAACCCCGACTTCTTGCAGGACAACGTGCCTACCCTGGGCTTTTATGGCGCTTTCGAGCCAGCTATCCAGGCCTACAGTTGCCGGGGCAGCGTGTACTGGATGAGCAAAGCGTTCCTAGGCCTATTGGTGCCCGCCGACAGCCCCTTCTGGACGGCCACCGAAAACGAGGGGCCCTGGGGGAAGGAGCTGGCACCGGGCACCGTGTTCAACAAGTTTGAACCGGGCCCCAACATTCTGGTCACAGATTACCCGAATGTGGGAGCGGCTGAGATTCGCACGGCCGCCAACCGCAGCATCACCGACCCGTACCGGGGCAACGAGAACTACAACCGCCTCAGCTACAACAGTGCTTTCCCCTGGCAGGCCGACGGCCCCAACGGGGAGGTGGCCATGAATTACGTGTTCAGAAACAAAGACCACCAGTGGGAACCGCTGCGCCTGTTCACCTTCAAAAAGTTTGAGGATGGCGTGTACTACCGGGAGGCCGAGCTGGAATCGAATAAGAACATCCGCCTGAGCCTGGCCGACGTGCCACTGCCCAACGGCATCCTGCGCGTCGATAAAAGCAGTGGCTCGGAAGGGGCCCCCATGCGCCTAGGCCACTACGCTTTGCCCAACCTCACGGGAACCATTCGGCGGCAAACGCGCACGGTGAAGGGCGTGCCGGTGCAGCTCATCGACAACGGCATCTACCAACTGGCCCTGGTGCCCTTGAGCGGCTGGGCCGCACCCGAAGTCGTGGACGCGACTGGCCTACACCCCGTCAAGCCCCGCAGCACCGTCCTGAACGTGGCCGGAACCCTAGCCCCGCAAACCCAGCCAAGCATCTACGCCACGCTTATGCTCTGGAAGAAATCGGGGCAGCCCTGGAAAGACGCCGAGCTGCTGCCGGTCCGGAAGGTGGCCTACTCGGCTCCCGACAACAGCGCCGTGCTGACTTGGGCCAACGGCAAAACCCAGCGCCTCACCTTCTAACCCCCGGCGGTGCATTCGGCACCGCGGGGCTGCCCGTCACGGGTGGCATTGCTCTGGCTTGCAAGCGGCCGGTACTCATCTTTATAGGGGAGATGAGCACGCCAGCTTCGCTTGCTACAGCCTGGCCTCTGAGGAGGTAGCCAGCTGGCAGGAGTGGGAACCTGCCGGGCTGGCTGGGCGGTGCCACCCGTTCGGAGCGAACCAGCAAACTACTACCAACTTTCAATGGCTCAACTATACTCCCTTCCTGGCCGCCTCCTGATGCGGGGCCTATTTCTGCTGCTAGGCCTATTGGCAGGGCTGACTGCGGTTGTGGCCGCGCCAAAAAGTAAGAACAGCGCCTACCTGTTCGTGTATTTTACGGGCAATGACATCAAGCAAGAGGCCATTCGGTTTGCCCTCAGTCCCGACGGTTACCACTACACCGCTCTGAATGGTAATCGGCCGGTTATTTCATCGGCCAGCATCAGTGAAACCGGTGGGGTGCGCGACCCGCACATTCTGCGCGGGCACGATGGCAAAACCTTCTACATGGTAGCCACCGATATGGTGTCGGCGAAGGGGTGGAGCTCCAACCGGGGAATGGTGCTGCTGCGCTCCACCGACCTGGTGCACTGGAAGTCCAGTGCCATCAACTTTCAAAAGCGGTACGCGGGGCAAGACAACCTGAAACGAGTGTGGGCCCCGCAAACCATCTACGATGCCAAAGCCGGCAAGTATATGGTATACTTCTCCCTGCAGTACGGCTCGGAGCCCGATAAAATTTACTATGCCTATGCCAACAAGGAGTTTACCGACCTGGAAGGGGAGCCGCAGCAGCTATTTTTCTCACCCACCAATGGCTCCTGCATCGACGGCGACATTGTGGCTAAGGGTGGTAAGTATTACCTGTTTTTTAAAACTGAGGGCCAGGGCAACGGCATCAAGGTAGCCGTTTCAGACCGGCTGACGGGCGACTACGTGCTGCGCGACAAATACGTGCAGCAAACCACCGACCCCGTGGAGGGGGCAGGAACCTTCAAGCTTCATAACTCCGACGACTACATCCTGATGTACGACGTGTACACCAAGGGCAAGTACCAGTTCACCCGCACCCGCGACATGGAGCATTTCACGGTGGTAGACAACGAGGTGCGCATGAACTTCCATCCGCGCCACGGCACCGTGTTACCAATCAGCGGGAGGGAGGCGGCCCGCCTTGCGGCTCAGTGGCTAAACCCCGCCGACGTGCTTGGCATGGCCCAGAACCGCGCCATTCGACAGCAAAACACCTTGGTAGACAGTGCCGCCGGTAAGGTGGCCTACCTGCTGAAGCCGGGCACCAACCGCCAGGCCTTCGACCCGCAACTGACAGCTTTTGGGCTGGATGAGAAGCCCCGAGGGCCGCAGGATTTCACACGGGGCCCCGTTGTGTATACACTAGGACCTGCGGGGCGGCAGCGCCCGTTCTCCGTGTCGGCTACCGAAACGCACAACCCGGCTTTGAAAGGCTACTACGCCGACCCCGCCATATTGTACTCCCAAAAAACCGGCAAATTCTACCTGTACCCCACCAGCGACGGATTTACGGGTTGGTCGGGCACCTACTTCAAAGCTTTTTCCTCTCCCGATCTGGTAAACTGGCAAGACGAGGGCGTTATCCTCGATCTGCCGAAGCAGGTTACATGGTCGCAGAAAAGCGCTTGGGCGCCGTGCATTCTGGAGCAGAAAACGGGCGCAGGTTTTCGCTACGCTTACTACTTCTGCGCCGGGGCTAAAATTGGCGTGTCCTTGTCTGACCAACCGACCGGCCCATTCAAGGACTCCGGCCAGCCCCTGCTCGATAAGCTGCCGGAAGGGGTGAAAGGGGGCCAGCAGATTGACCCGGCCGTATTCCAGGACCCCCAAACCGGCAAGAACTACTTGTACTGGGGCAACGGCTACATGGCCGGGGCCGAGCTAAACGATGATTTGGTGTCGCTGAAGCCCGGCACCACGCGGGTGCTCACGCCCGATGCCACGTTCCGGGAGGGCGCCCACGTGTTTTTCCGCAACGGGACCTACTATTTTATGTGGAGCGAAAACGATACCCGCGACCCGGACTACCGGGTGCGCTACGGCACCGCCTCCTCACCGCTAGGCCCCATCACGGTACCAGCTCACAATCTGGTCATCAGCAAAGACGAAGCCGCGGGCATCTACGGTACGGGCCATAACTCCACCATACAGGTGCCCGGCCGCGACGAGTGGTACCTGGTATATCACCGGTTCACTTACCCCCAGGGCATTGGCATGGGCAAGGCAGCGGGCTTCCACCGCGAAGTGTGCCTGGATAAGCTGGAATTCAACCCCGATGGCAGTATAAAGCCGGTACAGCCCACCCACGCCGGTATTGAGCCGGTTAAACTTCCGCAAGCAAACTAAACCGCACAGGTCGGCTGGTCATGTTATGAGAAAACTCTCCACTTTATTTAGTGCGGTGCTGGTCCTGCTTGGGCTTAACTCGGGCTGCACTACTGCAAAGAAGACGGCCTGGGCCGGTAAGCCGCAAAAACAGGAAGTGCTGGCGCTTATCACGAAGGTGAACGACCACTGGCAAGCCGAGCATCCGCCCCAAGTGCGCTCCTTCTGGGACGTAGCCGCCTATCAAACCGGCAACATGGCCGCTTACGCCGTAACCAAAAATGAGCGGTACCGCCAGTACGCCGAAGACTGGGCCACTCACAACAACTGGAAAGGGGCCCAGTCCGACGACCGCGCCACCTGGAAGTACAAGTATGGCGAAACGCCCGACTACGTGCTGTTTGGTGACTGGCAGGTGTGCTTTCAGACCTATGTGGACCTCTACAACCTCAAGCCTGAACCCCAGCGCATTGCTCGGGCCCGCGAGGTAATGGAATATGAGATGAGCACCCCCCAGAATGACTACTGGTGGTGGGCCGATGGCCTATACATGGTGATGCCCGTGATGACCAAGCTCTACCGGGTAACCGGCAACCCCCAGTACCTAAGCAAGCTGCACGAGTACTTCACCTACGCCAACTCCATCATGTACGACCCCGAAACGGGCCTGTACTATCGCGACGCCAAGTACGTGTACCCTCAGCATAAGTCGGTGAACGGGAAAAAGGACTTCTGGGCCCGCGGCGACGGTTGGGTGCTGGCCGGCCTGGCCCGGGTGCTCCAGGATTTGCCAGCCACCGATGCCCACCGACCCGAGTACCTGGCTAAGTACCGCGGCCTGGCCGCCGCCATCAAGCAGGCCCAACAACCGGAGGGCTACTGGATTCGCAGCCTGCTCGACCCTGAACATGCTCCCGGTCCCGAAACCAGCGGCACCGCCTTTTACACCTACGGGCTGCTCTGGGGCATCAACAACGGCGTACTGAGCAAGCAGGAGTATCTACCCACCGTGCAGAAGGCCTGGCAGTATCTCACCACCACGGCCCTGCAACCCGATGGTACCATCGGCTACGTGCAGCCAATCGGGGAGAAAGCCATACCCGGGCAGGTAGTCGACAAAAACTCCACCGCCAACTTTGGGGTAGGGGCGTTTCTGCTGGCCGCCAGCGAGATGGTGCACTACTTACAGAAGCCCTAGCCCGCTAGGCCAGGTTGAACACCCGCTGCAGGGGCTGCATTACGGGGGAGGCATCGGGGTTGGTTTCCATCAGATCGGCCATGTACTCCCACCAGCGGCGCATGATGGGCAGGGTAGGGAGTTGCTCGGCGGAGTGGCCTAGGCGGCGCTTTTGCACGCCGAACAACCAGCCGCTGGACGGCTCCAGATAGATGGAGTAGTCGTAAATACCAGCCGCCTGCAATGCCTCCGCTAGCTCCGGCCAAATGGCTGCGTGGCGGCGCTCATACTCTGCTGTAGCACCGGGTCTAAGGCGCATTAGAAACGCAATTTCTTCCATGAGAAAGGATAGATTAATAGTAAAACCCGGTAGGTTAGGTCCGCTTAGCGTAATGATAAGCAATAGGTGAGCGGGGGCAGTGTCCTAGCGTGGGTTAGGCCAGCCCCTGGCGAATTTGACCCCGGCACTATCCCAAATTGACCCCGACGGCCGCATTGGGCCAGGGCGATATTGCCATCCTGTTTTACTGACAATCACCCCAGAGGCGCTGCTTATGCTCCCGCCTCTGCTTGCTGCCTGCTATGCGAACTGCTCGTTGTGTGTTTATGGCCCTGCTGTTTAGCAGTGCCGCCCGTGCTCAAACCTCTCCCAACGAATGGGAAAACCCCCAGGCTATTGACGAGCACAAGGAAAAGGCTCGCGCCTCCTTCATGCTGTATAATAAGCCAGCCGACGTAGCGACGGATGAGTACTCCCGCTCACCTTATTACCACTCGCTCAACGGCACCTGGAAGTTCCACTACGCCCCGCGCCCGGCCGAGCGCCCGACGGACTTCTTCCAGGCTGGGTTTAAGGATGCCACTTGGAAAACCATTGCCGTGCCCTCTAACTGGGAGGTGCAGGGGTTCGGTACGCCCATTTACACTAACATCACCTACCCATTTCCTAAAAACCAGCCCTTTATTGATGGCCGCGACAATCCGGTGGGGACGTACCGCCGGTCGTTTACGGTTCCGGCGGGCTGGGCCGGCCGGGAGGTGCTGCTGCACTTCGGCTCCATCTCGGGCTACGCGGTGATGTATGTAAATGGGCAGCGGGTAGGTATGAGCAAGGTGGCCAAGTCGCCAGCCGAGTTTGATATCACTAAGTACCTGCAACCGGGCGACAACCAACTGGCCGTGCAGGTCTTTCGCTGGCACGATGGCTCTTACCTTGAAGACCAGGACTTCTGGCGCCTCTCCGGCCTCGACCGCGACGTGTACTTGACCAGCCTGCCCCAGCAAACCATCTGGGACTTCTTCACTCACGCCGACCTCGACCCCAGCTACCGGCACGGCCAGTTTGCCGCCGATGTTACTGTGCGGGCTTTTGCCGCGGCCCCCGCCGCTCGGCTGTTAGTGGAAGTGCTGGACGCCAAGGGTAAAGTTGTGCTGCGAGAGCAACAGCCCGTGCCGGCGGCCAGCGCAGCGGGCACGCAAACCGTAAAGCTCAATGGCCGCATCAGCAACGTGAGCCGCTGGACCGCCGAAACGCCCGCCCTTTACCAGTGCCGCCTCACGCTGCAGGATGCTGAGGGCAAGACGCTGGCAATGACGGGTACCCGGTTGGGCTTTCGGAAGGTGGAAATCAAGAATGCCCAGCTCTTGGTAAATGGCCGCCCCATTGAGGTGCACGGCGTGAACCGCCACGAGCTGGAGCCCACCACCGGCCGGGTGGTAACCGACGCCGGCATGCGCCGCGACCTGGAGCAAATGAAGCGCTTCAACATCAACGCCGTGCGCACCAGCCATTACCCCAACGATGAGCGGTGGTACAAGCTCTGCGACGAGCTAGGCTTTTATCTAGTAGATGAGGCCAACATCGAAACCCACGGCTACGGGGCCGAGCTGCAGGGCTGGTTTGACAAGCAGCAGCACCCGGCCTACCGCCCCGAGTGGGCCGCCGCCCACCTCGACCGCATTGAGCGCCTGCTGGAGCGCGACAAAAACCACCCCTCCGTCATTATCTGGAGCATGGGCAATGAGTGCGGCAACGGCCCCGTCTTTCATGAGGCCTACAAGTGGCTGAAGCAGCGCGACCCCAGCCGCCCCGTGCAGTTTGAGCAGGCCGGCGAAGACACGGACACCGACATTGTGTGTCCCATGTACCCCGGCATGAAGTCGATGGAGCGTTACGCCAACGCCACCGACAAAACCCGCCCCTACATCATGTGCGAGTACTCCCACGCCATGGGCAACAGCTCCGGCAACTTCCAGGAGTACTGGGACCTGATCCGTAGCAAGCCCCATATGCAGGGTGGATTTATCTGGGACTGGGTTGACCAGGGCCTGCAGACCCAGACAACCGACGGGCGGCCCTTCTTCGCCTACGGCGGCGACTTGGGCGGCTACTACCTGCAAAACGACGAAAACTTCTGCGCCAACGGCCTAGTGGCCGCCGACCGTACCCCGCACCCGGGCCTCTACGAAGTAAAAAAGGTGTACCAAGACATCCGGTTCAAGTCCGCTAGGCCTGCCCAGGGCCAAATTACGGTTCTCAACGGCTTCTCCTTCCGCAACCTCGATGGGTACAGCTTCCGGTGGGAACTGCTGCGCAACGGGCAGCCCGCCAAGTCGGGCACGTTTGCCGTGGGTAAGGTGGAAGCGGGCCAGCAAAAGGAAGTGAAGCTACCCTTGCCCGCACTCAAACCCGAAGCCGGCGCCGAATACGTGCTCAACGTGTTTGCCCTGACCAAAGCGGCCGCGCCGCTGCTGCCCGCCGGCCACGAGGTAGCCCGCGAACAGTTTGTCCTGACGGCCCCCACGGCGTATTTTGCCTCATCCCCAGCCCCTAGTGGCACCCTGGAAGTACAGCAGGAGGGCGATAAGCTGACCTTCGCGGCTGGCGAGGTGCGCGGAGAGTTCAATACCAAACAGGGCCGCCTGACCAGCTACCGCCTCCGCGACCAGCGCGTGTTGGAGAGCTTCCCGGAGCCCTACTTTTGGCGCGCCCCCACGGATAATGACTTTGGCAGCGGTATGCCCCAGAACCTGGGCGCTTGGCGCACTGCCCACGCCGCCCGGCAGGTACAGCGCGTAACGGTGGGCGAGAAGTCGGCGGCGGGTTTGCCCATCAGGGTTGATTATCAGCTCACGGCCATCAATGCGCCTTACTCCGTTGAGTACTTGATTGGCAACGACGGAGTCGTGCGGGTAACAGCCGCCATTGACCTGACGGGCCGAGACCTGCCCGAAATACCCCGCTTCGGCATGCGAATAGAGCTGCCGCAGCGCTTCAACCAAGTGTCCTACTACGGCCGCGGCCCCTTTGAAAACTACGCCGACCGCAACACAGCCGCCCTGCTGGGCACTTACCAAGACTCCGTAGCAAACCACTGGACCAGCAACTACATCCGGCCTCAGGAGCACGGCTACCACACCGACGTGCGCTGGCTCACCCTCCGCGATGAGACTGGCCTAGGCCTGCGAGTGGAAGGCCTGCAGCAGCCTATTTGCTTCAGCGCCTTGCCTTTCCGCACCGAAGACCTCGACCCCGGCCTGACCAAAAAGCAGCAGCACCCCACCGACGTGAAAATGCGCGGAACCGTGACGCTGCAGATAGACCATAAGCAGCGGGGTGTGGGCGGCGATAACAGCTGGGGCGCCCTACCGCACGACCAGTATCGCCTCCTCGATAAGAAGTACAGTTACAGCTACACCCTGCGGCTGATCCAGGACAAGCAACCCCAGCCCTAACTGCCGCTCTTGTCTAAGGCCCCGCTGCCCCCTGGTCCAGCGGGGCCTTTTGTGCGTTTACCTTGGTGCAAAGCCTCTGAACCTGACTACTATCTTATGAACCCCCTTTCTTGGTTGCTAGGCCTGTTACTCAGCACCGCGTGCCTGCTTGCTCACCCCAGCGCTGCGCAAACACCCGTGGGGCTGGGTTGGGCCCGCAACAACGTGAACGGCGCCGTATTCCGCAAGAATTCCGTCGTGACGCACAAGCGCGAGCAGTACACAGCCTACTACGACTCGTTGGGGTACGTGCTACTGGCCAAGCGCCGCTTGCCGGCCGGAGCCTGGCAGGTGCAGCGGACGAAGTATAAAGGCAAGGTGCAGGACGCGCATAATGTTATCAGCCTGATGGTAGATGGGCGCGGGTACTTACATCTGTCTTTCGACCACCATGGCAACCCTCTGCGCTACTGCCGCAGTACCAAACCGGGTGGCCTAGCGCTAACAGAATTGCTGCCTATGACCGGGCAACAGGAGCAGAACGTCACGTACCCCGAGTTTCACCGCTTCCCTAACGGCGACCTGCTGTTCGTGTACCGCGACGGCAGCTCTGGCAACGGCAACCTGGTGCTAAACCGCTACTCGCCCGCTACCCAAACCTGGTCGCGCCTGCACAGCGTGCTGATTGATGGGGAAGGCAAGCGCAACGCCTACTGGCAAGCCTGCATTGATGGGAAAGGCACCATCCACGTTTCCTGGGTGTGGCGCGAGTCGCCGGATGTGGCCTCCAACCACGATATAGCCTACGCCCGCTCCCTGGATGGTGGCAAGACCTGGCAGAAAAGCACTGGCGCACCGTACCAGCTACCCATCACCGAAGCCACCGCCGAGTACGCGGCCCGCATTCCGCAGAACAGCGAGCTGATCAACCAAACGTCCATCACCACCGATGCGGCGGGCACGCCTTACATAGCCACGTACTGGCGCCCGGCCGGCACCCAGGTACCCCAGTATCAGCTGATTTACCTCGCTGGGAAGGAATGGAAAACCGCCCAAATATCTCAACGCATAACTCCCTTCAGCCTGAGTGGGGCCGGCACCAAGAAAATCCCAATTTCGAGGCCTCAGTTGCTGGTTAAGACTCAGGCAGGCAAGACGGCAGCGTACATGCTATTCCGCGACGTAGAACGGCAGGATAGGGTATCCGTAGCGCAGTGTGCAGACCTCAGAACGGGCGATTGGACTGTGACAGACCTCACTAGCTCATCGGTGGGCAACTGGGAGCCGAGCTATGATACCGAGCAGTGGCAGCAGCACGCACAACTACACCTGTTTGTGCAGCGCACTGGGCAGGGCGACGGGGAGCGGCTGGAACCGCTGTCCGCTCAGCCCGTGTACATTCTGGAGTGGAAGCCCGGTACTAGCCCCAAACCCGCAGCGGCAACAGTACCCGGCGCTAGGCCACAAGCAAAGGCCAAACCAGAGGCGGAGTGGAAGCTAGTGTGGGCCGATGAATTTAACATTGATGGCCGTCCCGACCCTCAGAACTGGCAGTATGAAACGGGGTTCGTGCGCAACCATGAGCTGCAATGGTACCAGCCCGATAATGCCCGATGTGAAAATGGCCTGTTGGTGCTAGAGGCGAGGCGCGAGCAGCGGCCCAATCCTACTTACGAGGCGGGCAGCCCGCACTGGCAAAACACACGCCCCACCATTGAGTATACTTCGGCCAGCCTCAACACCCGCGACTTGCACGCGTGGCAGTTTGGGCGTTTTGAGATGCGAGGTCGCATAAATACCAGCTCCGGCTTGTGGCCCGCCTTCTGGACGCTGGGCGTGGCCGGGCAGTGGCCTAGCGGCGGCGAAATTGATATTATGGAGTTTTACCAAGGCAAAGTGCTGGCCAACGTAGCCTCGGGCACGGCCCAACCCAATACCCCCAAGTGGGATAGCGAAACCAAGCCCATTGCCGTATTCAACGACCCCGACTGGGCCAATAAGTTTCACGTGTGGCGCATGGACTGGGATGCCGAAGCTATTCGGCTCTACCTGGATGATCAGCTGCTCAATGAAACTCCGCTTACTCAAACCGTAAACCAAGACGGCACCGGCATTAATCCCATGCTGCAGCCCCACTACATATTGCTAAACCTGGCCATGGGCGGCGAAAATGGAGGGCCTCTGACCGGTACCGTGTTCCCCAACCGCTTTGAGGTAGACTACGTGCGGGTATATCAGCGCTAGGCCAGTACAAACACGCTCATGACCGACAACCTCTTGGAGAGAGTAGACTAGGGGAGGCCCACGTTATAATAAAGCGCTAGTCAACAGCAGTGCGGTACATGATGTCGGTGCGGAGCACGTATTTCACGCCCTGGATTACCTCACTGCCCTCGTGATAGAGGCTGTGCAGGAAGATGAGCGCCATACCCTGCTTGGGCTGAATCCGCAGTTGCCGAAATGTAGTGTCGCCGCCTTGAAAATTATCGTTCAGGTACACCATGAAGGTGAAGTAGCTGGCCTCGGTGGCGTTGCGGACGTAGCTTTCATCAAAGTGGCCTTTGAACTGGTGCCCGCGCTGATAGCGGTAGAACCGGAACAGCTCGTTCAAACCAATGGCGGTGCTATTACCGAGCTGGGCGGGCACAAAAGGCTGTACCCGGTCCCATAAGGATGCCGCCAGCTCCTCGCTGTTATGGAAAGCGCGGTTGTTGTTGCGCACGCCGGTCATCACCTTGGCGCCGCTGGCCGTATTCACCTTGGCCAGCTCGTAGCCGATGCCTTCACTCTGCACAATGTAGTCGAGGCACTCTTTCCGAGTCAGAAAATCCTCAACGGTAAAAATGGTGTCGGTTAGCTTGTTAAATTTCAAATAGCTGCTGTATATCTGATGGTTGAGCAAGATACTATAGTTCCGATACTGTTCTTACTTGCTGTCAGTTGGGTGCTTACAAGCAGGCGTTCCGTAGTTAGTGGTGCGCGTTCAACTAGGCTGTAATAAAACCCAAAAACGACTGTCATCCCTCGCTAAGCAAGGAACGACAGTCGTTTTGATAGTGGTTAGTGTAAGGTGTTTACTGCACTTATAGCTTAGTAGCCAGGGTTCTGGCCTAGCGTGGCCCCAATGTTCAGGTCGATGGTAGACTGCGGAATGGGGAGCAGCAGGTTCTTGGCGGTTAGGCCCGTTACGGAGGCCCCATTCAGGCGCTGGGTCCTTTCTACCAAGGTGCCGGTGCGCACCAGCGTAATGCGGCGCTGTTCCTCTCCAATCAGCTCCCGGGCCCGCTCATCCAGGATAAAGTTAAGCGTGATGTCGGAGGCGGTAACCTGGGCGGCTTTAGCCCGGGTGCGCAGCACGTTGATGGCGGTAGCTGCCTCCGCAAGCTTGCCTTGGCGGAACAGCGCCTCGGCCAGCAGCAGGTACGTTTCGCCTAGGCGCATCATTGGCAAATCTTTGATGGTACCAAACCCGAAGGTGTCGGCCGGGTCAAACTGGTTCCATTTGGTAGTGTAGGGCGTGATGTAGAAGATGGTATCGGAGCCTTTGAGGCCCGTCACGCGCTTGCCATACAGGGCCGTCTGGCTGGGGTCGTTGTAATAGAAGTTGCGCTTGAGGTTGTACTTGGAGTTGCGCATGTCCTGAGCCGAGTAGAGGCGGTAGTCTACCCAGTTGCTCAGGCGCAGGCGGCCCAGGCCACGGCCACCCAGCGAGTCGGCCAGGGCCATGCCCTTCACATTGTAGTAGGCCGGCACCCACACCCGGCGCTGCTGGGCACTGGTGCTGGCGCCCGGCACCAGCAGTTGCTGCTCAATGCCCCAAATCAGCTCGGTGTTGCCCTGGTTGCGGCGCTGATTTCCGATTATAAACATGTCGGAGAAATAGTCGCCGGGTTGGCTGGCCCGCACGCCGTAGCGAGCCGTAATGAGTTTGTACTGCCCGCCGCTGATGAGAGCTTGCAGGGTTTGCTCGGCCAGGGCGGCCTGATTAGTACGCAGGTACACTTCACCCAGCAATTGTTGGGCGGCTCCCTGCGTGATGCGGCCCGAAGCGGCCTTGTTGGCTAGGAACAGGCTGGGAATTGCCGTTTTCAGGTCGTTTATAATGAAGTCATTTACCTGGGCAACTGGCGTGCGGGTGAAGTCGGTGCGGGGCGACGTCACGGCCTGCTCAATCAGGGGCACATCGCCCCAGAGCGTCGTCAGAAAGTTGTAGGCGTAGGCCCGGAAGAAGCGAGCCTCGGCGCTGATGCGGTTTTTATAGCCCTGGCGCACCGTGCTGGGAGCATTTGCTGCCCCGGCAATAATCTGGTTGGCGTTGTTGATTGTGCGGTATGCCCAGCTCCAGAACACGGCGCTGCCCTGGTCTTGGGAGTTGAGCTGGGTGTAGTTGTAGTAGGGCACCTCTACGCCCTGCACCTGACCAGGAATGGCCACGTCGGTACCGAGCTGCATAATGCTGAGCAGGCCCTGCTCGTCGGAGCGGGTGTACTGCTCGCGCACCACGGCCTGTAGGCCACCCATAGCGGCTTCAAAGCCCAGCGAGTCGGTCAGTACGGTTTGCGGAGTGTAGAGCGACTTTGGGTTTTCATCCAGAAATTCCTTGTCGCAGGAAGAGAGCAGCGTAGAGGTACCCAGCAGGGCCAGGCTGGCAAGTATGATTCGTTTCATTGAAGTAACAGGAAGTGCGGGTGGGAATTACTGCAGCGTAATGTTGAGGCCTAGCACGTAGGTGGCCGTGTTGGGGAAGTTGGGAGTACCACCATCCACGTTGCCGGTGCCGTTGCCGAGGGTGTAGTTCTGCTCGGGGTCGTACCCAATCCACTTCGTCCAGGTGTAGAGGTTGCGTCCGCTCACGTAGGCCGAGATTCCGCCCAGCTTCAGGCGCTCCGTCAGGGCCGTGGGCACGGTGTAGCTCAGGGTTACATCCTTGAGGCGGGTGAAGCTGGCCTTACTGGGGTAGCCGTAGCCGCGAGGGTTGTAGTAGTTGAGGCCGGGCCGGTCTTGGCGCTGATTTTCGGGAGTCCAGTAGCCCACTTCGCGGGGCGTATTCAGGCGGCCGCCCAGGTCCACGAAGTTGAGCGTGGGGTTATTTTTCAGTACCCCTTGCACCGTCTGAATAAACACGCGCAGGCTCAGGCCTTTGTAGCTAAAGGTGTTGGTCAGACCAGCCGTGTACTTGGGTAGGGTAGTACCCAGGTACTCGCGGTCGAGGCTCGTGATTTTACCGTCGCCGTTGAGGTCAGCAAACTTCAGGTCGCCGGGCTTAGCGCCGGGGTCGAGGCTGCTGGCGTCTTCGCCTTGCTGCCAGACGCCCACCATGCGGTAATCGTAAATGGCGCCCAGGGGCTTGCCAATAAAGCGGCGGTTGGCAATGTCGTCGGTGCCGTTGCCGTAGAGCTCCAGCACTTTGTTGCGAATGGCCGAGAAGTTGAAGTCCGATTTCCAGGTGAAATCCGCTAGCCGAACGTTCTCCGAGGTCACCGTCAGTTCCACGCCCCGGTTCTGCACCCGCCCAATGTTGTCGAGAATGGTGTTGTAGCCAGTCACAATCGGAATCTGACGGGCCAGCAGTAGGTTTTTGGTCTTGGCATCGAAGTATTCTACCGAGCCCGTCAGGCGGTTGCTTAGGAAGCCAAAATCAACGGCGTAGTTGGAACTGGTGGTTTGTTCCCACTTCAGGTTGGTGTTGCCAATGCTGTTGGCCCGCAGGCCTACCGACGTAACCCCGCCGTAAGCGTATTGCAACAGGGCGTTGCCGGTAATCGTCTGGTAGGGGTTAATGCCCTCGTTGCCCGTAGTGCCATAGGAGAAGCGCAGCTTAAGCTGGTTCACGAGATTATTATCCCGCAGGAAGCCTTCGTTGGCCACGTTCCAACCCACTGCCACCGAGGGAAAGGTAGCGTACTTGTCGGCGTCGGCCCCAAACACGGAAGAACCGTCGCGCCGGGCCGTAACTGTAAACAGGTAACGGCTGTCGTAGGAGTAGTTGAGACGCGCCATCTGCGAAACCAGGGCCCGCCGCTCACTGTAGGAACTTAGCGTGGGGGTGTTGGAGCCCGAGCCAATGCTATTGAACCCAATCCGGTCATTGATGAAGCCCGTGCCAGTTTCGGTGGTGGTAAAGTAGGTGTTCTGCTGGGAGCTGTAGAGGGCCGTGAAGTCGAAGTGGTGCTTCTCGATGTCCTTGTTGAAAATCAGCAGGTTTTCGATGGTGTAGTTATGACGCTCATCGTTGGTTAGCTGAGCTAGGCCCCGCAGGTTGCCAAATTCCCGCCCCTCGTAGTAAGCGTAGCGGTAAGGCCGGTAGGAGTACGTGGCGTTGAGGCGGTATTTCAAGCCTTTCAGGAAGGTAGGGGCCACCTCGGCATAGCCCGTGCCCGTGAGCTGATTCACCCTGCTCTCGCGGGTGGTGGTCAGGCCCAACAGTGGGTTTTTGATGAGCTGCTCCGGCGGCTGCGGGAATACCATGTAGGTGCCGTCGGGGTTGTAGATGGTGCCGTAGGGGCTGGCCACCTGCGCTAGGCCTAGGTCCACGCGGCCGCCATCGTCGTTGTTGTGCGAGAAGAAGGACGACGTGCCAATGGTTAGCCAGGGCGTGAGGTTGGCATCGATGTTGGTGCGCAGGCTCACGCGCTCAAAGTTGTAGCCCTTGAGCACGCCCCGCTGCTTGAAGTAGTCGCCCGAAACGAAGTACTTCACATCCGCAGTACCACCCGAAATCGACAGGTTATGGTCCTGAATGACGCCCCGTTGCGACACCTCATCCAGCCAGTTCACGGTGCGGCCGGCCTCATAATTGGCTTGCTCGCCCAGGTTGGGCACGGGCGTTACATTGATACCGCGCTGACGAGCAAACTCTTGGTACTTGGCCGAGTACGCGGGGCCATCGAGTGGGTGCAAGCGAGTATAGAGGTACTCAATACCCGCGTAGCCGTTGTAGCGAATCTGGGGCTTGCCGGTTTTGCCGCGCTTGGTGGTAATCAGAATAACCCCGTTAGAGCCCCGGGTACCGTAAATGGCGGTAGAAGAGGCATCCTTCAATATCTCAATTGAGCCAATGTCGTTGGGGTTAATGTCATTGAGGTTGCCGGGGAAGGGCAGCCCATCCACAATCAGGTATGGGTCGGTATTGGCCGTAATCGAGCGCACGCCGCGAATCTGAATCTGCGGGCGGCTGCCGGGCAGGTTAGAGCCGCCCGTGATGGTAACGCCCGCCACGGCGCCCTGCAGGGCCTGAGCCACGTTAGCCACTGGTATCTTCTCCAAACGGTCTTGCGGTACCGATACCACGGAGCCGGTTACGTCGGAACGCTTCTGGGTGCCGTAGCCCACTACTACCACTTCGGTCAGGGCCTGCGCATCCGACTTAAGCTGCACACTAACGGAAGTGCGGCCATTAATGGGGGTTTCCTGGGAGGTGTAACCAATAAAGGAGAATACCAGCGTACCATTGGCGTTGGCCTCGGGCACGAGCAGCGTAAAGCGGCCCTGATCGTCGGTGCTGGTACCCACGGAGGTGCCTTTCACTACTACGGAAACGCCGGGCAGACCCTCACCCTTGTCGTCGGTAACGCGTCCGGTCAGCGTAACGTCGGGGGCCACCAGGGTGGGTTTGTGGGCAGGAGCGGAGGCGGGCGCCCCGGCTGGGCTTACCACAAGGGGCGGGCTAGCGGAGCTGCCGGCAGCAGCCTGCGCGGATATTAGCGTTCCACATAAGAGTAGCCATTCTCTTTTCATAAGGTGGGAGGTTGCCATTCCGGCCAGAGGCGGAATGAGTGGGAGATTGATTGTGGGACAGGTAAGCTCAGGCAGCAGCTAGTGGGGAATCGCTGCTGACCCACCCTAGGCCAGTACTGCTAGGCCAGGAGGGTGTCATTTCTGCCTGAAATGGGGTTAGCTATCAGCTGGTTAAATGTAGCGGGGTGCTCAGCCGGGGAGGCAGCACATTTCAGTCAAAAAAGGGGGTTAAATCAAGCGCACCCCTTCCCGCTAACGCGGTAATACAACCACGTTAATTATGTAATGAATTGGTATATAATAACTTGCAAAAGGGTTCTTCTTCTGCGGCTTGGCTTGAAACCAGCAGCTTCAGCCGTCAACCCTGTATGGGTGGGCTGGCTTGGCTAGCGTTATTTCTAAGGCTTACAAGCCAAAGTCGCTGCCTGCAGCCGGGATGAAAATGGACTACTAACAGGAGCGAAGCAGCTCGTGAACGACCATGCTTAACGCCGAGAATTCAGTCCTTGCTACTTCCTAGACCACAAGACAAACCCAGGGCTCAACTTCAGCCTTAAATATGGCTTGGAAGAACATAAACCGATAATAAGCACTCTTGGAGCCGAAGTACTTGCCCTTTGTTGAGAGTTACGTCCTATTAGGCTGTAGGTGGTCTACAGTCAGAGAGTTTTGCGGCACTATACTATCGGTAGTACATAAGCAGAGTGCAGAAGAAAGACCGCAACAATGAAGATGTATTCAATATCGCTCCTCGTTGCGGACAGAACTCAAGTCGAGCAAATACTCGCAGGTTTTGCGGAAATCATCTGTTTTAGTGGGGCTGTGGCGGGACACCATGTGGTAGCCGCCAGCTTGGTGAGCTTCTAGTAGCCAAGTAGCACCATCTAAAGTGCCAGGATCTGGCTGGCAGGATTGCAACAGGTTGAATTTGCCCGTCTTTAATAATGACTGGAAATGTTGCCACTGCTCTGATGTAACTGCCACCATAGTTTCCTCTTTAGTAATCTGCCTAGCCCGACGCTTCCCTTCGGCAACCCAAGCTTGATATTTTGGGTCATGCAGGAACTGTCTATAGATCTTCTGGGTGTACGCTTTTCGATAGGCAGACGTAGAAGGTAGTAAACTGTCAGGATGCTCAGGCCTACGATCTTCAAAATTTGGGTATTTGTCTAGAATCTGAGTGCGTATTGCTAGGCCAGTATTACCCTTATAAAGTGTTAACAGAACAGGCCGGTCAAAGGATCTTAGCCAAAGGAATCGATAAATAGACTGGCCTAAATAATAGTTCGAAAGGACAGGAGCCTGGAAATAAGTCAGGATATAGGAGTTTCGAACTAACTCATATGCGCAGTTCGCAAACCTAATGTCTGTGTTCAGGCGCGTTTCAGGCCATTGGCTTTTGGGTAGATATTTATCATGCAGTGAGTCGGCGGCTGGGAAATAAAACGTGGTGGTATCACGTGGGTGGCCTAGCGCATCAGAAACTGCTGGGTTCTGCGGATAAGCAGGTGCGGAGGCCGTGGGCGAAGAACAGCTAGCCAAATTCAACAGGCCCAGGCTGATCAGAAAGAATACATAGCAGTGGCGCATAACAGATAGGGCGAATACGTACTCAAGCACGGCACTATTCTTCGGTTTTCTACACCAAAGTCCTATCCTTCGCGTTAAAAGCCGCAAAAAGGCCACTTTGGGGCAACCTCGGCCGAACTTTTCGCTACTTTTGGCTGATTCCGGGGCCGCTGGCGGCTCCGGCCTTTCTCTGCGTAACGCTTTCTGATGAAACTATTCCCCCGCCTGGCGCTGGCCGCCTCCCTCAGCGCCGCTGCCCCACTCGCGGCTGCGGCCCAGCAAACGCAGGTGTTCACCAACGATGAACGCCACTTCCAGGAAGGCCTCGAACTCTTTGACCGCGGCAAGTACGGCGCCGCTCAGCAGGCTTTCCAACGCTACCTCGACGTAACGCAGCGCCGCACCGGCGAGCTGGCCGCCGGCCGCACCACCGATGCCGAATACTACTACGCGGTGTCGGGCCTCTACCTGTTTCATCCCGATTCGGAAGACCGCATTCTGGCGTTTGCCAGCGCCAACCCGGCTCATCCCAAAGCTGCCGAGGCCTACTTCCAACTCGGTAAGTTCTACTTCGACAAGAAGGACTACGTGAAGGCCATCAGCTACCTGCAGCAGGTGGGCCCCGACAACCTCACCGATGACCAGCGCGCCGAAGCCGAGTTCAAGCTGGGCTACAGCTACTTCGCGCAGAAGGAGTACGACAAGGCCAAGTTGCAGTTCGACCGCAACAAGGCCGGCAGCCACCAGTACCGCTACGCCAGCAGCTACTACGCCGGCTACCTGGCCTACCGCGCTGGCGACTACGCCGGGGCCCGCAAAGACTTGGCCGTGGCCGAGCAGAACGATGCCTACCGGCCCGTGGTGCCCGCCATCATGTCGCAGATCTATTATAAGGAAGGCGACTACGATGGGCTGATCAGCTACGCCTCGCAGGCGCTCCAGCAAACGCCCCCGCCCCAAAGCGCCGACGAAATTCAATTACTGCTGGGCGATGCCTATTATCAGAAGCAGGATTTCAAGCAAGCCGCTACTTACTTTGATCAGTACGCCGCCAGCCGCAAGAAGATTGAGCCCGAAGTGCAGTACAAAATCGGGTACGCCAACTTCAAGCAGGGTGATTTCAAAGGCGCTATCAATAGCCTGAAGAACGTAGCGGCCCGCCGCGACTCGCTAGGCCAGAACGCCGCTTACCACTTGGGTCTGAGCTACCTGCAAACCAATCAAAAGCCGCTGGCGCTAAACTCCTTTGATGCCGCCCGCAAGCTCACCTTCGACAAGAACATCACCGAAAACGCGACGCTGAAGTACGCGCAGGTTAATTATGAGCTGGGCAACACCCAGGAAGTAATTGCCGCCCTGCGTGACTTTCCCAAACGTTTCCCGCGTTCTAACAATCAAGCGGCCGCCGACGACATCCTGAGTGAGAGCTTCCTGAACTCCTCCGATTACGCCCAGGCGCTTAACTACCTCGACAACCTGGACGAGCGCAGCCCCAAGCTCAACGCCACCTACCAGCGGGTGGCCTACCTGCACGCCGCCACGCTCTACAACGACAACCGCTACCAGGATGCCCTGCCGGTGCTCGATAAGAGTCTGAAGTACCCTCAGGACGATGCCTTACGTGCCGCAGCCCAGGTACTAAAAGGTGAAATCTACAGCGTAGGCCAGCAGTACCAGCCGGCCATTACGGCTTACACGGCCGCCGCCCGCACGGCCCGCACCGGCTCGGCCGCCGAGACCGACTTCGACCAGAAGGCGCGCTACGGTCTGGGGTACGCCTATTATAATACCAAGCAGTACGACCGCGCCCGCCAGCAATTCCAGGCCTGGCTACAGGACCCTACCGCCAAGCCCGCCGACCCGAACTATTACGATGTGACCCTGCGCCTCGGTGACACCTACTACGTAGCTAAAAACTACCAGCAGGCCATCGACCAGTACGACAAGGTAATTCAGGCCAACGCCGCCGATAAGGATTACGCCTACTACCGCAAGGGGCAGACCCTAGGCCTCATGGGCAAGCGTGAAGCTGCCGCCAGCACCCTGAGCACCCTGCTGAAAACCTCGCCCAACTCGCGCTACGCCGACGACGCTGTATACCAGCAGGCCCAGCTCGACTACGAAGCGGGCTCGTTTCAGGCGGCCGTGGATGGGTTCATGCGCCTGATTCAGAATCGCCCTAACTCACCCCTGATACCCACGGCCCTGCAGAAGCGGGGAGTGGCCTACCAGAACCTAGAGCAGCATGAGAAAGCTGTGGCCGACTTCCGGCAGGTGCTGAGTCAGTATCCGCGTACAAAATCGGCGAGCAGCGCCATTTACAGCTTGCAGGAAAGCCTATCGGCCCTGGGCCGGACGGAAGAGTTTGATCAGGCGTTGGCGCAGTTCAAGCAGCAAAATCCCGATAATAAAGCCACCGAAAGCGTGGAGTTTGAGGCGGCGAAGTCGCTGTACCTGGCAGAGAAATATGCCCAGGCCATTCCGCGCCTAGAGAGCTACCTGCAGCAGTATCCCAGCACCGTGCTGGCCGCCGATGGTCGCTTCTTCCTGGCCGATTCTTACCTGCGCACGGGCCGCAAAGCCGACGCTTTGCCGCGCCTGAAAGCGGTGGTGGAAGAAGGCAAGAGTGAGTTCGTGAACCGCGCCGTGGGTCGGATTGCTGAGCTGGAATTCGAAAACAAGAACTACCCGGAGGCCGCTAAGTACTACGCCCGCCTACGCGAAGTGTCGCAGAACAAGCGCGAAGTAGCCAATGCTGGCATTGGGCTGATGAAAAGCTACTACGAAGCCGGTGACCTAGAAGGTACCCGGCGGGTGGCACAGGAGCTACAGGCCCAGGGCGGCGCGGCACTTAATGCCACCAACCTGGCCCTGCTCTACCTGGGCAAAGCCAGCTACAAAGCCGGCAACATCGACCAGGCTATTACGGAGCTGACCACAGCTGCCGCTACCGCCAAAGATGAAAGCGGCGCCGAAGCTCAATACCTAATAGCCGAGGCGCTGTTTCAGCAGAAGAAATACCCCGAAGCCTTGGACGCTGCTTACAAGAGCAACTCTGACTTCGCCAACTACGACCTGTGGCTGGGCCGGGCTTTCCTGCTGATTGCCGACGTGTACAAGGCCCAGAACGAAATCTTCCAGGCTCGCGCCACGCTGAATTCTATCATCGACAACAAATTTCCGGTGAAGGAAATCGTGGATGGTGCTAAGCAGCGCTTGGCCGAGTTGCCCGCTGATGCGGCTCCTGCGCCAGCAGGTGGCACCAAAGCTCAACCGGGCAAAAATACACCGCCTAAAACTACTACCCCGGCCACCAAACCTGCTACGGGCAAAGGTGCCACGAAGGCTCCTGTACGCAGCTCGCTGGCGCCCGCCGATGCGGCACCTACCAACTCTAACACCAACACCACCGATGGTCCGGTTGGGGAGGAAGAGTAGGCTTAGTAGTAAAGTTTTTGGTTGATAAATAATTAAAGAATAGCTGATTGTAGGCCAGAGGGTAAATCTTCAGTTGCAATGAGCTAAACCCCCGATACTATGACGTTTCAACCGTCGAAATTGCTGGCCGCTGCCACCTTGCTAACCGTAGCTGCTCCGGCTACCGTGTGGGCCCAGAAAACGGGCGGCAAGATTGAGGACGCCGAAATTGAGATTGTGAAGGAGCGGGTAAATGAGCTGCCCGAAGCCACTCGCAACTTTGAAAAAGTAAAGCTGGACGGGCCGGTGAAAGTGGAAAAGAAGGTGACTTACACGTACCCCGATTTTCGCTTGCCCGCCGATAAGCTCAACCCCTCGGTGCGGGTGCTCACCATCCGGCAAGAAGATCTGGCACCGCTCACCGGCAACTATCTTAAGGCTGGCCTAGGCAACTATGGCACCGTATACGGCAAAGCCTACCTGCACAACAACCGTAACGACCGCGCCAGCTACGGCCTCGACTTCAGTCACCTTTCCTCCTCAAAAGGCCCTGTTGATCGTAAGAACTCCAGCCAAAGCCAGACCAGCCTGGGCCTGAACGGCGAAACCTACGGCGGCCCGTTGGTACTTGGTGCCACGGCTAGCGCCGGGCGGGAGCGGTACAACTTCTACGGCTACGACCGGGAGTTTAACTTGCCCCCCAGTGCCGACAGCCTCAAGCAGGTATTCACCCGCGCCGCCGTGAAGCTGTATGCTCGCAACCGCGCTGCCGATGCTGCCTTCCAGTACGATCTTGGAGTAGGCTTTAACTACTGGAAAGACCGCTTCAACGCCAAAGAAAGTAACATATACGCCACGTTGCGCTCGGGCTACAAGCTCAGCGAAACCAGCCGCATTCGTTTCGATGGGGACGTGTCGTTTATCAACTTCCGGGATTCACTGAGCTACAGCCGCCCCCTGGTGCAGGTGACACCAGCCTATGAGCTTACCCTCGACCGCTTGGCCCTTTCTGTGGGAGCTACGCTAGGCTACACTGGCGACACCATCGGGAAGGCCAAGCAGGCTAACTTTTACCCGGCCGTGCGGGTGGGCTACACTGTAACGGAAGACAAGTTTCTGGTATACGCGGGGCTAGGGGGTGCCTTGCAGCGCGTGACGATGTATGACCTGACCACGGAAAACCCGTGGTTGGCGCCTAATCAGCGTGTAGCCGATACTCACCGCGGGCCGACCCTGTACTTCGGATTCCAGGCGGCGCCCGCTCGTTCCCTGGAGGTGAATGCCCGGGTGACGCTCTCCAACGACCAAAACCTGTACTTCTATGCCAACTCGCCGAGCGACACCACGAAGTTTGATCTGGTGTACGATGAGAAGTCGACGCAGCTGCTGAATGTACACGGCGAGGTGATTTACAACGCCGCCGAGAAAACCCGCGTGGGCTTCAAGGCCGACTACAACGGCTATAAAGTGCACTCTTTGCCGGAGGCCTTCCACCGGCCGGCCTTCCAGGGCACGCTTTTCGGGACGTACAACGTGTACGACAAGCTACTCCTGGGGGCAGAGATTTACACCTACAGCTCCAGCTTTGGTCGGGGCTACAAGCGGCAGGAAGCGGCTTCTGTACCACCCTTGCCACCGGTGGTTACGTACACCTCCCGGGTGCGCCCCACCGACTCCGTTATTGACCTGAACCTGCGCGCAGATTACCGCATTATGGAAAATCTATCCATATTTGCTTTAGGCAATAACCTGTTGGGCCGCAAGAACGAGCGTTTCCTGAACTATCCAGTGAAGGGAATAAACGTACTGGCGGGCGTAACCTATGATTTCTAAACTGCTGATTTCTTGGCAGGTGCTAGGCCACTCTTGCGGTGGTTTCTAGGCCTGCTAGGTGGCAGAGTATGCCAAGGCATACGGCGAGTAACCTCTCAGTTGCTCGCCGCTTTTGCGTTGCATATTCCGCCCAAAACCGAAATGGCAGCTCATTACTTTTAAAAACTAGCACGTCTCCTGCATGCAGCTTTCCGACCATATCCGTACCCTGCTCCGCGACCATGACTGCGTTATCATTCCTGATTTTGGGGGCCTGATTGCGGAGTATGAGCCGGCTCGGATTCATCCGGTACGCCACACGTTGGTGCCGCCCGCCAAGCGCGTGGCCTTCAACCAATCCCTGACCCGCAACGACGGGCTGCTGGTAGATGCGCTGAGCCGCCGGCTGGACATTAGCACGGCCCAAGCCCGGCAGATGGTGCGCGAGGCGGTGCTGCGGATGCAGGATGAACTGGAAACCGGCCAGCGCACTGAGCTGCCCGGAGTAGGGTTGTTCCGCCGGGCCGCTGGCCGGGGCCTTGATTTTGAGTATACGGGCACCCAAAACCTGCTCAGCGCCAGCTATGGCCTGCCTGAATTAGTATCTAGGCCTATCCGCGCCACCGATGCCATTATGGCGCGGGAGCGGCCCACACCCGCTCCGCTGCTGGCCGCCTCGCGCTCTTCGCGTGTTTCGCGCGCCTTCCGGGTGGGCGCCATGGCTCTGATTGCTGGCCTGGCGTTGTCGGCTAACTATATGACCCTAGACATGCTTGGGTATTTGCCCGAGAGCTGGCAGATTTCCAAGTCCTCTTTTACCACCTCAGCTAGGGAAGTACAAGCTCCAGTAGTGGCTCGGCAGCAAGCCGCGCTGGCTACTGAAATAGCCCGGCCCACGCCTCAGCCCATTCGGGAGACTCCGGTAGAAGCTGCCACCCCGGAAAAAGCTGCTCCGGCAGTGGCCCCGGTTGCTAAGCCAGCAGTGGTAGCGGCACCGGTAGTGAAAAAGCCCGTTGTAGTAGCCACGGTAGCCGGCGGTCAGAAGGCCCCGGCGGCTAAAGCAGCAGCTAAGCCGAAGGCTAAGGCACCCGGCTGGGAAAAAGCAGCCGCTACCAATGCAACGGCGGGCAGCGAAACCGCGACAATTAAAAGCCGCACGGGCCGTTACTACATCATCGCGGGTAGCTATACTTCCTTGGCCAACGCTGAGAAAGGCCGCCAAGCGCTGGTGCGCCTAGGCCACCCGGCACGGGTGATTCTGCCCCAGGCCGGTAGCCGCCAGTACAAGCTTTCCGTGGCTGACTACGCCGACCGTACTTCAGCCGACCGGGAAGCGCAGGCGCAGCGCCGTCGTTTAGGAAATACACTCTGGGTCCTCAATTACTAGCATGACGCTTCTCACCCTGCTGCTGCAAGCGCCCACCGGGGCCGCAGCAGTTCCCGCGGCTTCTCCCGCCGCTGCCGACTCTGCTGCTACTGCGGCCAACACGGCTGCCAACGCTGCCACCGGCCTTTCCCTCATCGATCTGGTATTTGCCGGCGGCTGGATTATGGTGCCGCTGTTTCTGCTGCTGTTCGTGTCAGTGTACATCATTCTGGAGCGGTATTTCACCATCCGGAAAGCGGGCGCCGTTTCAGATACCTTTATGCCTGGTATTCGGGGGCTGATGGTGAAGGGTGACTTGCAGGGCGCGAAAATGCTGTGCGCTCAGAACCCTACGCCGCTGGCCCGCATGATTGAGAAGGGTATCCGCCGGATAGGCCTACCGCTTAAGGAAATCGAAACCAGCGTGGAGAATGTGGGCAAAATCGAAATTGCCCGCCTCGAAAAGAACATCAACGTGCTAGGTATTGTGGCCGGTATTGCGCCCATGCTTGGTTTCGTGGGTACCATCATCGGGGTAATCAAGATCTTCTACGCTATCAGCTCCACCGGCGACTTTGGTATTGCTCAAATTTCAGGCGGTCTGTACACCAAAATGGTAACCTCCGCCGCGGGTCTGATTGTGGGTATTGTAGCTCACGTAGGCTACCACTGGCTCAGCATCATGGTAGAGCGCATGGTCTTCCGCATGGAGAACTCGGCCATTGAGTTCATGGACATACTGCAGGACAATTAAAGCGAGTGCATGAGTAACTGAGTGAGCTGTGTTTCACGACTTACCAACGGTTACTCACTCATTCGCTCACTCATTCATTCACCGCATGGACCTCAGCCGGCGCCGTAAGCTTTCTTCCCACGTCGAGACCAGCTCGATGAACGACATCATGTTCTTCCTGATGCTGTTCTTCCTGATTGTGTCGACGATGGTGAACCCGAACGTAATCAAGCTCATGCTGCCCAATGCCCGCTCGGGTAAGCAAGCCATGAAGCAGCCCATCACGGTGTCGGTGGATGCCGCCGGGCAATACTTCATCGACCGGCAGCCAACTTCGCCTACCGAGCTCGAAGCTGAGTTGGCCCGCCGCGTAGAAGGACTGGAAAGCCCGACCGCCGTGTTACGGGTAGATGCCTCCCTGAATGTGCAGAAGCTGGTCGACATCCTCGAAATTGGCAACCGCCTTAAAATTCGGATGGTGATGGCCACCCAAGCCCAGCAGGCTTCCGGCAAGTAAGCTAGGCCACTGCCAGCTGAACCAGTAGGCCCGGCTTCTCCGTTAACTATATATGCTACGCCCCGTCTGCCGTTTTTCGGAGCGGGGCGTAGTAATTAACAGGCAGCTTATTTGCATTAGGGCACCGCAGCTGCACACTTGATACTTGACTTTCTCCCACTGCGCGCTAGGCCAGTGTGAGCCAACTACTTCACCCATGGCAACTGAATATCGGGAAGAGCATCGTCGGGAGGCCTTAATCGGGACGGTGCTGATTCATGCCGCTCTTGCGGCGCTGTTCATTTTCACCGTGTTTAAAGGGCCCGATCCACCCCTGGAGACGCTAGGCGGAGACGGGGTAGAGCTCAACTACGGGGTAGATGAAGTAGGCTCCGGCGACATTCAAAGCCAAGCGCCGGCCAACGAGTCCAAAAATCGGGAGGACAGCCGCCCACCTGCATCGCAGCCCGACCCCACGCCACCTAGGCCAGTAGCCCAGCCTGACCCCACGCCACCAGCCCAAACCCGCGTGGTAACCAGCGAGGCTGAAGAAAGCCCCGTAACGGTGCCGCCGGTTACCAAACCTGCGCCCGCAGTGAAAGAAGAGGTGAAGCCTGAGCCGCCCCGCCCCAAAGTAGATCAGCGGGCCGTATTTACTCCCCGCGCCAATAGCAACAGCGGTGGCGGCAACGGTGTGAACGGCACCAGCAACGCGCCCACCGGCAACAACAACGGCGACAACCCCGGCACCGTGGGCGACAAAGGTGACCCACGGGGTACGTACGCCGGTACGGCCTACTCCGGCGAGCCGGGCAGTGGTGGCCGCGGTACAAGCCCTGGCTCGGGTGGCCTAGAGATGTCGGGCTGGGCGGTGGTAAGCAAACCCAACGTAGCGGCTCTCGATAACAACTCAGGTTTTGTGCGCTACCGCATCAAGATCAACGCCGATGGCGAAGTGGAGTCGGTGGCGAAGGTGACGGGCAACGTGTCGCCGGCCCAGGACCGCGCCTGCCGCGATGCGCTGGAACGAGTGGAGTTCCGCCGAACCAGCGCCGCTGAGGGCGGAGCTACTGGGTATTACACCTTCCGCTTTACCGTCCAATAAGCGCGTAGCATAAAAGCTTTTTAAGCCGCCGGTCGGATTTATCCGGTCGGCGGCTTTGCTTTGCAGGCTTTTTCAGTTGCCAGAAGTGAGATGTCCTTTGTTTGTTCTGAGAACCGATAAGTAACAACTCACAACTGCATCTGACCGCTCATAATTAATACCCCTTATGACGTACCGCGAAACTCTCGATTTTCTCTATCAGCAGTTGCCCATGTTTCAGCGGGTAGGCGAGGCGGGCTACAAGCCGGGGCTGGGCAACACCGAAGCGCTGGCCGAGCTGACGGGCCACCCCGAGCGTACTTTCCGCAGCGTGCACGTGGCTGGTACCAACGGCAAGGGTAGTAGTTCTAACTTAATAGCAGCTGTGCTGCAGGCTGCGGGGTATAAGGTAGGCCTCTACACTTCGCCCCACCTGCGCGAGTTTACCGAGCGAATTAAAGTAAACGGGCAGGACCTAGAACCGCAGTATCTGGTGGAGTGGGTGGCGCGCTGGTGGCCGCAGTTTGAGCAAGTGCAGCCCTCATTTTTTGAAATGTGCGTGGCTCTATGCTTTTGCTACTTCGCCGAGCAGCAAGTAGATGTGGCAGTGATTGAGGTAGGCCTTGGCGGTCGGCTGGATTCCACGAATATCATCCGGCCCTTGGTGTCGCTCATTACCAACATCAGTTTCGACCACCAGAATTTGCTGGGAAACACGCTGCCCCAAATTGCCAGTGAAAAAGCCGGCATCATCAAGCCGGGAGTTCCCGTCATCATCAGCCAGACCCAACCGGAAGTGAAAGCCGTTTTTAAGGATAAGGCGGCAGCTGAGCAAGCGCCCATACGCTTCGCCGATCAGCACTACCACATGGAGCCGGTGCGGCCCGCCGCACCCGATGAGGAAGTGCAACTGCTGCGGGTAACTCACGATGGAGCCCACTACCTCGACAACTTGGAGCTGGCACTGGCCGGTGATTATCAGCGCCTGAATTTGGCCGGCGTGCTGGCAACCTTGGAGGAGCTACGGCAGCTAGGCTTTGTAATTCCGGAGGAAGCCGTGCGTACTGGCCTACGCGAGGTGCGCCAGCTAACGGGCTTCCGCGGGCGCTGGACTATTCTGGGCCGCCGGCCGCTAGTTGTCTGCGATACGGGCCACAATGAAGCGGGTATTCGCTTCTTGACCGGGCAGCTAGCACGTCTGCCATACCGGCGGCTGCACTTTGTACTGGGCGTCGTCAACGATAAAGATGTGTCGAAGATGCTAGGCCTGTTGCCACGCGAGGCTACCTATTATTTCTGCCAGGCCACTATACCGCGGGCATTGCCAGGGGAGGAGCTGGCGGCGCGAGCTGCGGCAGTAGGCCTGCAAGGAGAGGTGTACGGCCCTGTAGCTACTGCCGTGGCCGCTGCCCGCGCTGCCGCCGCTCCCGATGATGTCGTCTTCATTGGAGGTAGTACCTTTGTGGTGGCCGAATTGGAAGAGCTCTAGGCCAGTTAGGCGTAGCACTGCTTAGTTGGTGTAAGTTTCTTTATCAAGTAGCAGATCAAAAGCTCGGCTTTCAGGTGGAGTTATGCCCCATCATTTTACCATTTCATCACCTCACTTCACCCTTTCGTGAGTCGAATTAAACTAAAGCGTTTTGCCGATAATGCCGGCCGCAATGACATTGTGGAGCCTGGCAAAGACAACTACCAGAAACTTGGCGGCCTCTGGCACGAGGAGTTTTTCCGGAACCCGAACCCCATCACGCTGGAAGTGGGCTGCGGCAAGGGCGAGTATACGGTAGGCTTGGCAGAGCGCTACCCCGAGCGCAACTTCTTGGGCCTCGATATCAAGGGGGATCGAATTTGGCGGGGCAGCCGCCGCGCCGAGGCGCTAGGCCTGTCCAATGTGGGGTTTGTGCGCACTCGGGCCCACGACCTGCTCACGCATTTTGCTCCCAGCGAGCTACACGAAATCTGGATAACCTTCCCCGACCCACGCCCCCGCGACCGGGATATCAAGCGCCGCCTGACTTCGCCGCGCTTCCTGGATCTGTACCAGCAGTTGCTGCGCCCCGGCGGTTTAGTGCACCTCAAAACCGACAATGAAGGCCTTTTCAATTACTCTTTAGAAACGGTGCAGCAGCGGCCTGGTACCACTATTCTGGCCTACACCAAGGATCTGTACGCCACGCCCGAGCTGCTGCCCCACGCCGAAGACATCGAGACAAATTTTGAGAGCAAGTACCGCGCCCAGGGCGTGCCTATTAAGTATCTGCAATTTCAGCTCAGCTAGGCCAGTTTCTGGAGCCTAAACAAGCAGCGCCCGTGGTGACTACCACGGGCGCTGCTTGTTTTCAGGCACGTATGCCGCGCACAATAAGGTTTATTCTTCGTTGCTATTGGAGTTTGAGCGTTTGCCGCCTTTATCGGAAGGGGCCGTCATGCCGGTGCCACTGTCCATGTTGCCGGCAATTTTCTCTTTGAAGTTATCGGGGCCGTTCCCGGCTGCCACGTGGGGCTGACTGGCCTGACCCGAGAGGCCGCTGCGCACTGAGCGGTCTTTTTCGGTTGAGCCTGCCTGCTGCGCCTGCTCCGATGATTGATTGCTAATTTTATCGTTAGCGTTTGGTCCTGCTTTAGGATCGTGCTGACTGCGGCTTCCAGATTGCTTTGACATAGCGGTACGGTTAGGAGGAAAGAACAATGGCCAACTAGGGGCCAACCTAGGGCAAGACCGTGGAGGTAACCACCTGTCTTGCTTCTATTTCGTACGCCGGTTGGCTCACTCTGTTGCGTTGCACCTACAAATAAGCCCCATAATGAGCCGCTGAAACCTAACTTTAATTAAGTTGACGCCTCGAAAGCACCACGGCTATTGTATGCAAGCGCTACCCACTTTATCTACCACTCATTTATTTCCTGTGCTCGATGAGCACTTACTGCGCCTCTTACAAGGGCTTAGCCCAGCGCAGTGGGAAGCCCCTACACTAGCGCCTAAATGGCGCGTGCGCGATGTGGCGCTCCATCTGCTCGATGGTAACCTGCGGGCCTTGTCTATGCTGCGAGATGGGCATTTCGCCGGGCCAGGCCCTGCTAGCCCGGCCTACCAGGATGTTGTTCAGTTTCTGAACGAGCTCAACAACAGTTGGGTCAGCGCAGGCCAGCGCCTTAGTCCGGCCGTACTAACGTGGCTGCTAGAGTTGAGTGGAGAGGCCTTCAGCCGGTATATGGCCTCGCTTGACCCCCAGGCGCCAGCCGTGTTTTCCGTGGCTTGGGCCGGGGAAGAGCAATCGGCCAACTGGTTCCACATTGCCCGCGACTACACTGAGAAGTGGCACCACCAGCAGCAGATTCGGCAGGCTGTTGGGCAGGAGGAGCCTCTGCTTACGCGGGAGCTGTACCATCCCTTTCTCGCCACCTCCGTGCGAGCCTTGCCGCACCGGTACCGGCACCTCTCGGCACCGGAGGGCACCACCGTAGCCCTAACGGTAAGCGGCCCCGCCGGCGACACGTGGCATTTGCAGCGAGTGGGGCAGGTGTGGGAGCTAGGCCAGCAAGCAACCGGGGCTATTACCACCGAAGTAGGTATAGCCCCAGAATTGGCATGGCGCCTATTTACAAACAGCCTGCCTGAGCAGGAAGCCCGGCAACAGCTTCAAGTGGTAGGAGAGTCGGCCTGGGCCGAGCCCATGTACTCGGTGCGGGCCATAATGGCCTAACGTACTATTCGTCTTCCAGCGCTTCAAACACAGCTTCCATCTCCTCAAAGTCGCGGAGGCCGGGCTTGATTTCGTGGCCGCCTTCCAGCACAATACCCGCGGGGCGTACCGTTTCCACAAAATTTCGGATGTCGGTAGGAGCGTAGCCTTCGCCCAGCCAGATAGCGTAGCGCCGGGCCTGCTCCGTGAGGCGGGTTAGTTGTGCAGCACTCGGCAACGGAGATGGTGCTTGAGCCAGCACAAAGCCCGCGTAGGTTGCCTGCTGCTCCCGGAACCGCAGCTCCACATCTTCCGGCAGCATATCCGGAATCCAAGTGATGAGCTTGTAGGCCGGTACAGTTAATTCTGCCAGCTCGTGGGCGGGGCGCCGCCGGTGCAGCAGCACGCCGTGCAGGCCGCAGGCCTGGGCTAGGGCATTTATTTCATCCACTGACAAGGTGTCAAACTCCCCAATCAGCTGAACTCCCGAAACCCAGCCGCCGAGTTCTTTCACGGCGTCGGGCGAGAGATGGTCGGGCCAGGCCGGGTCGAGGCGGAACGTCAGGCTGTCGGCGCCCATACCGGCGCAGTAACGGGCATCAGAAAGGTTGTTAATGCCGCGCACCATAACGGGGACGATGAGAGCCATGGCAGAAAATATCGAGAATGAAAGTTCAAGAAAAGGATCAGTGCGAAAGCCACCGACCGGGTTTTGGAGGTGCAATATTCGGGTAAAATAAGCCTATCTGGTTCGTTTGCTTTCTACTTTCTCCCGAAAGTGGCCTAGGCCGCGCGGCGGGCAGCCAATCATACTCCCCAATACCCACTACCTTTGCACCAACGGCCGGAACCTTTCACGCTCCGGGCGCTTTTCATTCTCTTATGAATACTACGAAAGGACGGGTGCTGGTTGCCATGAGCGGCGGCATCGACAGCTCCGTGGCAGCCGTGATGCTCCACGAGCAAGGGTACGAAGTGGTCGGGATGACCATGAAAACCTGGGACTACGCCTCGGCGGGCGGCAGCAAGAAGGAAACCGGCTGTTGCTCCCTCGATAGCATCAATGATGCCCGCCAGATTGCCGTGGATTTGGGCTTTCCGCACTACATCATTGACATTCGCGACGAATTCGGCGACTTTGTTATTTCCAACTTCACCGAGGAATACTTGGCCGGCCGTACGCCAAATCCGTGCGTGCTCTGCAACACCCACATCAAGTGGGATGCCCTGCTGCGTCGCGCCGACCAGTTAGGTTGCGACTTTATTGCCACGGGCCATTACGCGCAGGTGCGCCATGAAAACGGCCGTTACGTAATCAGCAAAGGCCTCGATGATAACAAGGACCAAAGCTATGCCCTCTGGGGAGTGACTCAAGAGAGCCTGGCCCGTACCCTGTTTCCGCTAGGCCAGTTGCGCAAAACCGCTATTTATGATTTCGCCCGTGAGCGGGGCTTCACGGAACTAGTGAACAAGCCCGAGAGCTACGAAATCTGCTTTATCCCCGACAACGACTACCGCGGGTTCCTGCGGCGCCGGGTACCGGGCCTGGAGGAGCGCGTGGCTGGCGGTGAGTTTGTACTGCGCGACGGCACAGTAGTAGGTAAGCACGAAGGCTACCCGTTCTACACCATTGGGCAGCGTAAGGGGCTGGGCGTGGCACTTGGCTTCCCCGTCTACGTAACCGCCATCGACCCGGAAACCAACCGTGTGGTACTCGGTAATTTTGAGGACTTGGCTAGTACCCGCACGGTGGTGGGCAAACTCAACATGGGCAAATACGCCTCCTTGGAAGGTCGCGGCTTGGTGCCCAGCATCACCAAAATCCGTTACAACCACGATGGCGCCCCCGCTTTCCTCGAGCAAAAGGGCGACAAGATCTACGTGTACTTCGAAGAGGCTGTGCACGCCGTAACCCCAGGGCAGGCCGCCGTGTTTTACGATGGCGAAGACGTGCTGGGCGGCGGCTGGATTGAGCGCCACACCATCGGCGAAGTTCCCGAGCCTTCGGAAGTAGCCCTGAACGCGTAGCCCACCTGGCCTAGGCCTGCTTTACGCCCCAAAAATACGGCCCGGTAACCTCTTACTTGAAAGAGGCTGCCGGGCCGTATTTTTGGCAGCGGGAAGAGTTGCGTCGCGCCTGACAACTGTTTTTGTGCTATTTTTCAGCTGCAAAACGAATTATATGATGCAGAAATATTCTTCCTGGGCTAGGCCACTGATTCAGGCTGGCAAGGCGTTGTCATTATGTATTCTACTGGGCACCGCTGGCTGTAAAAACGAGACGGAGGCCGTGCCTGATCAAAGCCAGGAATACTATCCATTGGAAGTCGGCTCTTACCGAATTTACGACGTGGTAGACTCAGTGTTTAATGCTAATGTGCCGCGGGTTACCCGATTTCAATTTAAGGAAGAAGTAGCCTCAGAGCAAACGGCCGATGCCACGGGCCGGTTGGTATACCAAGTCATTCGCTCCCGACGGGCTACTACTGCCGATGCCTGGAAGGTTGATTCTGTTCTCACGGTTTCCACGAGCCAGCGGAATGTGATAGTGATGCGCAATAACGTGCGTACGGTAGAGCTGGTATTTCCCGTGGCGGAAGGCAAGGAGTGGTATAATAATGCTTTCAACACGTATAACGAATTGGAACCTGACTCCGCCGCCAACCTAAACCGAGCGTATTTGCGGGTAGGCCAGCCGTTCACGATTGTGAGCAATGGCAAATCGTACTCATATCCCTCCACTATCACTACGCTCAACAACTTATCAAATGCCATCACGGGAGTAAACCAATTTTACTACACCGTTTTGCGCAATGTGTATGCCCAAGGAGTAGGACCAGTGTACCGGGCGCGGCGACGGTATATCTACTGCCAGACCGGCAACTGCGTGCCTAACCCCGCTTATATCTACCTAGGCCAGTCGCGCAGCGAAATTCTAGTAGAAAGCAGCAAGTAACGATAGATCTGTAACGTAACCTGATAACCCATCAGCACTGGCCCAGACGATTGTCTGGGCTAGTGACGTTTTATGGTGGTACTGCTGCTCGCATAAAGAGGAGCAGGGTAGCATCGAAAGATGACCGTGTAAGGCATTTACTAGTGAGAGAAATTCAGGGGAAAAGGCCTTTAAACAGGTCCAAAGCGGGGGTTAGTTCGTATCTTCCGGCAAGCTATTTCCCGATCTGAATGCGTCTTCCCCACCTTTTGCTTGCAACAGCTTTGTGGTCTGGTACGCTGCTACCTGCCGTGGCAGCTTCAGGCCCCCAAGACCCACCTTCGGCATCTGCTGGCCCAAACGGCACTGTGCGCAAGCACCTGGTTTACTTCCGCGACAAGGCCAATTCCCCCTATAGTACCAGCCAGCCTCTGCAGTATTTATCGGCGCGGGCGGTGCAGCGGCGGCAGCGGCAGAACATTGCCGTGCAGCCCCGCGACCTGCCCGTTAACCCTGCTTACGTGCAGCAAGTGAAGGCCGTGCCCGGCGCCCAGCTCTGGTACACTTCCCGGTGGTTTAATGCGGCCGTAGTAGCCTGCGATTCAGCTACCCTGGCTCAGCTTCAGACCCTGCCGTGCGTTCAGACAATCAAAACCGTAAACCGCGGCCTGCCAGGTACCCGCAAGCGGGATGGGGCCGAGCAGGAGGCTGCCCGCACAAGCGGTACGCGCGCTGAGTACGGCACGGCCTACACCCAGGCTAAAATGATTGGGGCCATTGACATGCACGATGCTGGCTTCCGGGGTGAGGGGATGCAGATTGCCGTGTTTGATGCTGGCTTTCCGGGAGTAAATACCACCACTCCCTTTGCCGCCATGCGGACCGAGAACCGGCTAGGCAGCGTGTTCAACTTCGTGGAGAAAAACCAGCAGGTGTTTCTGCGAAACAACCACGGCACGAACTGCCTTTCTACTATGGCCGGCAACCAGCCGGGGCTGTACATTGGCACGGCCCCAAAGGCTTCCTACCACCTCTACGTCACGGAAGATGTTACTTCGGAGCACCCAGTGGAAGAGGTGAACTGGCTGATTGCGGCCGAATACGCCGACTCGGTGGGGGTAGATATTATCAGCTCCTCGCTAGGCTATAATACCTTCGACTACCCCTCTATTGATTATACCAACGGGGACTTAAACGGTCGAACCGCGCTTTCGACTCGGGCTGCAACTGTGGCGGCACGCGTGGGGATGCTGGTAGTTAATAGTGCCGGCAATGAGGGGAATGGCACGTGGCGCCACATTACGGCCCCGGCCGATGCCGACTCTATCCTCACCGTAGGAGCGGTTGACTCTCTGCTTCGGCGCGCTTCCTTTAGCTCCCTCGGGCCCACTGCCGACGGCCGCATCAAGCCTAACCTGTCGGCCATGGGCCAGCAAACGGCCATTATCACGCCCACAGGTACGGCCGCCCGGGGTAACGGCACCTCTTTCTCTTGCCCGGTACTTGCCGGCATGGCGGCGGGCTTCTGGCAGGCTAACCCTACGCTCACGGCCCAGCAAGTGCTGCGCTTCTTGGAGCGCTCAGGTACGCAGGCTACAATGCCAAACGATGAGGTAGGCTACGGCATTCCGAATTTTGTACGAGCCTACAACTTAGCAAACCCGGGCGCCCCCTTAGCCGCTACTCGGACTACCGCGCGCCAAGAGTTATTCATCTATCCAAATCCAAGCAAGGACAACGAGTTGTTCCTGCAGCTAGCAGAAGCGTTCCGCGGGAAGCCTTTGTTAGTTCGGATATATGACGCTCGGGGCGGACTGGTAAACGAGCAGCACTTACCCGCCACATCTGCCGCGGAAGTGCGGCTGCAGCCTCTTGCTTTGCCAAAGGGAGTTTATACCGGTTCTGTAACGGCAGGTAAAGAGCAGCGTACGGTACGGTTTGTTAAGCTTTAGGCCTATATAAACAGTTGTTTGTAAAGTAGTTGAGATGGTTGAGAGCAGGCTATAGATTCATTTGCTATTCTGGTTGGAATCTTGCAAATTTGATTAGCCAAAAGGCAATTATTTTTTGCCCTAAAATGTTAAAATCTACAGCTAAACAGCCTTTTTTACACTCAACCCTCTCCCAACATGTTACAAATGATGGTTTCCAAGCGCATTGGGCGCCGGCAGTTTCACTTCACAGTTCAGGGCCCAAATTTTCACGAAGTGGTGGCTGAATATGACCGCCTAAGCTTTCCTGATGTAGCTAAGTGCGGTATCTGCGGTTCGGATAACCTCGACCTGACGGCCCGCGTCGCCCAGGATAAATTCAAGTATACTTCTGTGAAGTGCATTGATTGCCGGGCCGATGTCACCTTCGGAAAACGGCAGGACGATGATCAAACTGTGTTTTTGCGAAAAACCGAAGATGGCAAGCTCGATTGGCGAGCCTGGGAAAAAGCTGAAAAATAGCGGTGTTCTAACCGTTATGTAGGCGTCAGTACCTTAAAGCCGCCGAAGTGGCCTAGCGCAGCAGTTCAATTTTTTAGGAAATACTGAGCAACAGACAATCAACTGCTCGTTGCAACGTTTAGCCCGAATCATTGCCACTGGTGTCCTAGGCCACTCCGGCGGCTTTTCTTATTCTACATGCTGGCAGATAATCCGGCTACATCTATAATCTGACTCCTGCTAATCTTCTACCTTCGTGGCATGAATTCTACTCGTCGCATGGCCCCGCTACTGGCCCCATCACTTCTGGCCGCTGATTTTGGCAATCTGCAATCCGAAACTGAGCGCCTGGCTAACAGCGCCGCCGATTGGCTGCATTTTGACGTGATGGATGGGCGTTTCGTGCCGAATATCTCTTTCGGAATTCCGGTGTTGCAGGCCGTGCACCGTCACGCCAAGCAGCCCATCGACGTGCACCTGATGATTGAGGAGCCCCAGAACTACCTCACGGCCTTCCGCGACGCGGGCGCTACCAACCTCACCGTGCATTACGAGGCCTGCACCCACCTGCACCGTGTGGTGCAACAAATTAAACAACTAGGCTGCCGGGCGGGAGTAGCCCTCAATCCGCATACGCCAGTGTGGGTGCTGGAAGACATAGCGGCCGACCTAGATCTGGTGCTGGTGATGTCAGTCAACCCCGGCTTTGGGGGACAGACGTTTATTCCGAACACCCTACGCAAGGTGGCCGCCCTGAAAGAGTTGCTGGTTGATAGTGGCTCTCAGGCATTGATTGAAATAGATGGCGGCGTAACTCTCGACAATGCCGGGGCACTGGTAGAGGCAGGGGCCGACGTGCTGGTAGCGGGCTCCTTCGTGTTTAACTCCGCTGACCCCGTGACTACGCTGGCCGAAATGCGCCAGCAGCTGACGGCCCTACTTGAGTCCGGCGACCAGGAATAACACGGATGCTGCAACGTTTCCTCTCCCGCCACACCCTGCGACTACACTTGCTCGGTCAGCCTCTGGTTGGTACGATGCTTTGTTGCGTGCTTACGGCACCGGCTGCCCTAGCTCAGCAAACTGAGCGGGTAGTAGTTTCCGGCACGCTGGTAGATGCCGCAGGTACCCCCCTTGATCAGGTGAGCGTGGGAGTGGAAGGCCAGCCTGGCGGTACCGTTTCCGATGAGCAGGGACACTTTAGTTTAAGTGTGCTACGCCCGAGTGGTGGCAAAGCGCCCGTGCTGGTAGTGCGCCGACTAGGCTACAAAACCCAACGCGTTACGCTTACCCTCACGGAGCAGCCGGAACTGCGCCTGACCCTCAGCGAGGATACTCGCTCCCTGGGCAACGTAACGGTGCGCGGCAACACCGACGCAGCTAATACCCGCGAGCAGGTCAGCATCATGACACTGGATCCGCGCTCGGCTAAGGTCATTCCTTCACCTTTTGGGGATTTCAATGCTATTCTTAAGACGCTGCCGGGTGTAACGAGCACGAACGAGCTTACCAGCACGTACTCCGTGCGGGGCGGCAACTATGAGGAGAACCTCGTGTATGTGAATGGCTTTGAGATATACCGGCCCTTCCTGGTAACGGCGGCCGCGCAAGAAGGCCTCAGCTTTGTTAACCCAGACCTGGTGAATCGGGTAGAATTCTCTACCGGGGGCTGGCAGCCCAAATTTGGCGACAAGCTGTCCTCGGTGCTGAACATTGAGTACAAGCAGCCCACTAGGTTTGGGGCGTCGGCGTCGGCGAGCTTGGTAGGGGGTACGGCCCACGTGGAGGCCGCTTCTCCCAACAAGCGCATCAGCTATCTGGCAGGCATCCGGTACAAAAATGCCCGGAATGTGCTGAGTGCGCAGCAGCAACAGCAAGGAATATACAATCCTACATTCTACGACGGGCAAAGCTTGATTACTGTTGCTCTAGGCCCCAAGGATAACCCAGAGCGAACCTCCCTTGGGCTGCTTACCACGTTTGCCCATAACAACTACCGTTTCAGCCCGGACAGTGGAGAAAGTACCTTTAGCACCTCTGCCAACCAATATACCCGGCTCAAGATTGGGTATCAGGGGCTGGAGCGGATGCAGTATGATACCTATCAGGGAGGACTGAATCTGCGCCACAACATCCGGCCTAATTTGCGGGTGGAAGCGCTGGGAGGGCTGTTGTACTCACGCGAGTTTGAGTACCGTGACGTTGAAGCTGGCTATACCCTTGGGGACGTAAATACTGACCCCGATTCAAAGGATTACAATAAAACCAGTCGGGAGCGCAGCCTTGGGTCTCGATTTGACCACTCTCGTAATTATCTCACGGCTTGGGTGGCCACTGTAGAAACCCGCGGCACTTGGTCGCCGGGGCAGGCGCACACCATTCGGTGGGGAGCGAAAGCAGGGCGGGAGAAAATCGACGATACGCTCAACGAGTACAGTTTCGTTGATTCGGCGAACTATGTGCCTGATGCTCGCCGTACGCGTCTTCGCTCAGATCTGCGGCTGGAAAGCACCCGTTATCAGGGCTACGTGCAGCACACAGTCACTTTCGATTCGTTGCGCACGCTTACGTACGGAGCCCGGTTGAATTACTGGACGGTGAACGGGCAGTTTACCGTCAGTCCCCGAGTTCAGTATTCGTTTATTAATCCTCGCCGGCGTAATGTTTCCTGGAAAGCGGCGGCGGGAGTGTACGTGCAACCTCCATTCTACCGCGAGCTGCGCGCTCAGCTTGGTGTACCCCAAAACCAAACTGGCTACCTAAACCTAGAGCTACGTGCGCAGCGCTCGTTGCACTTCATCGTTGGAAATGAGGTACGCTTCCGGAAGTGGGACCGGCCCTTTACGTTTACCGGAGAGGCCTACTACAAGTACCTCACCGACGTGGTGCCCTACGACCTTGACAACGTACGCCTGCGCTACTTTGCCAAGAATAACGCCCGCGCTTACGCCGCCGGAATTGATACACGGGTTAGTGGGGAGTTTGTGGAAGGAGTTGAGTCATGGTTTAGCCTGGGCATACTCACTACCCGCGAGAATATCGATGGCGACTCCATAAATATGTACAATGGTAATACCGTAACCGGACGCGTACCCAAAGGCTATATCCGACGCCCCTCCGATCAGCGCTTGAACTTGGGAGTGTTCTTTCAGGATAATTTGCCCAACATACCATCCGTGAAAGGCTACGTGAACTTGGTGTTTGGTACTGGCCTACCATTCAGCCCGCCGGGCTTGCCAGATCTGCGTGGTACCAACAAGCTTACTCGAAGCTACAAGCGGGTAGACATGGGCTTTTCGAAAGTGGTGGCGCTCCGATCGACTCCTCCAGCGCAGGAAGGAGGGAAACCCATACGCTTAGAAAGCCTGTGGCTAGGCCTAGAGATTCTTAATATCCTCGACGCCGACAACGTAGCTGGCTATAACTACCTGCAGGATTTGAACGGGCAGACTTACTCAGTGCCCAACTTTCTCTCACGGCGGGTAGTGAACCTGCGCGCCATTGTGCGGTTCTAGCCCTTGGTTTAAGTCAGCATCCGTAGTCACAGTTATAGCCTAGATTGGCAAACAACCACAGATAGAGGCCTACCGCTACCGGAAACAGCAACCCGGCTAGTATTCTGCTGCCTGGCGGTTCAGCCCGTTGGCGCCTCAGCATGTAAACTATATAACCGAAGACCGGCAGCAGCCCCATAAACAGAAAGGCATGAATGACGCCTTGACCCTCCGCATCATGGGAGCCGCCCGCAAATAGTTTGGTGCCGGCATCTTGCAGGCAAATGAGCAGCGCCAGCAGCCCCACCCGTAGCAGATTCTGAGAGTACTGACTGTGTCGGGGCAGCAGCCAGCCGGTGAGAGCCATGAGCACCAGGGGCGTTAGTACAATTCCGGAGGGACCATAGTAGTGGCCTAGCAGGATATTGGCTACCATTAGTGCGCTACTCAGCAGCAGGCTAATTGCCAGTGGCCTAGCGTGAGGGAGGTTAGGCATCGCGGTGCACGTCTTTGAAGCGCAGCATGGGCAGCAGTTGCTCCTCCTTTTCGGCGTCGAACCCGCAGGTAGACTGAAATTGCTTGGGGTTGTGGTAGGTGCCGAATAGCCAATCCCACACCACTAGGTCGCCGTAGTTGTGGCTGTGCTTTTGGTACTCGTGGTGAATCCGATGCATCTCGGGGCGCTGGAAAATATAGCCCACCCACTGCGGGGTCCGGACGTTGGTGTGGTAGAAAAACTCACCAAGCGCCGTGCACAGTGTGTATACTGCTCCCGCGGCCGGGCTCAGCCCTAGCAGCGTATAAACCAGTAGGCCACCCAGCAGGGAGTTGACGGTCATTTCTAGGGGGTGCTTGTAGAAAGAGGTAATGACCTCAATGCGCTGGGGGCTGTGGTGAATTTGGTGAAAGTGCAGCCAGAGAAAGTCTTGCGTATGGCGCCAGCGGTGCCACCAGTAAAATACAAAGGTGGCCACCACGTAGGCCAGTAGCCCGCCCACCATGGGTCCTACGTGCTCAGAAAGGTGGAAAACCGAATAAGCCGAAAACCACTGTTCCCAAGTAATTCCTGCGACAAGCACTACTAGCAACTGCGCCAGATTAATGGTGAGCACTCGCACCGGCCAGGTGGGCACCCGGGGCAACTTCCAGCCGGGCAGCAGCCGTTCCAGCACCACGCAAAACAGAAAAGCGCAAAAAATAACCGTGAGCAGCGGGGGCGGGCTCCAAGAAAATAAGCTGGTAACGCACAGCACTAGGCCAGGTAAGGCAGAAAACATAGGACAAGGAGTTGGGTAAAACCATGTCCAAAAGTGCTGGGTATGCCACTCAATGCGCTTGATCTACATCAAGTTCGACGGGCCCGTAGGCGGCTGAGGGTTTCGGGCGTCAGGCGCAGGTGGGAAGCAATCAGCTTGAGGGGCACGCGCTGGAAAATGTCGGGAAAATCTTGTTGCAGCTGGTCGTAGCGCTCGGCGGCGGAATACATGCGCAGGTGCAGGGCCCGCTGCTCACTCAGCACGTAATACTTTTCCGTGAGCGTACGTCCTATAAAGTTGAACTCCGGAAAACGACTGTAGAGCTCCTGCAGATGCGAGTGGCCTAGCGTCCAGACCACGCACGGCGTTAGGGCTTGGATGTACTCGTGGGAGGGCTGCCCGGAAAAGAAGCTCAGGATAGAAATTACGAAGTCGCCTTCCTTCGTGAACCACGAGGTCATTTCCTTGCCGTCCTTCAGGTAATAGCCCCTAACCACGCCCGTTTCCAAAAAATAAATTCGGTTGGCTACTTGCCCCGCCTGCAGCAGATGCTGCTGTTTGGTTAGTTCCTCTCGTTGCGCAAGCTGCCGCAAGGCCGTCCGCAACGACTCCGAGAGAGGATGAATGGCATCACAAACGGCTAATAAGTTGTCCATAGGAAGGCGGCTAGGCCAGTCAGAAGCAGTCTGGCCCTCGAAGCTACGACAGCCAAGCATAAGGCACCGCCACCTTCGACTGAATAAAAAAACCGTCATTCTCCGCAGAAAGTGACGCTTTTCTTGCTTATTAGCCTAGCCGTGGCCTAGTAGGCTTTGGCCTGCCATTCGGTGAGGGCGATGCGCATGTTGGGTAGCTGCGGCTTGAGTGTTTCATCTTTGTCTACCAGCTTGATGGCTTTACGGGCGTACACGATGGCCGTGCCGAAGTCTTGCTGCTGAGCCAGCAGGCGGGCCTTAATCCAGTTGTTGGTAGCCACATCCTGCAGCTTCAACGACTCATTTATATAGGTGAGGGCGCGCTCCGGTTGCAGGTTGTTTTGCACTAGGTAGTCGGCGGCCTGGGCTAGCAGCTGCCAGTCGTTGGGTTTTTGCTGGAGCACCTGCTCAATGCTGCTGAGCACCTGTTTATGCACCTCCGTTTCAATGGGCAGCACAATGGTTCGTTTCTCCCAGGTCAGGTTGAGGTGAGCCCCGGTGGGCTGCACATCTGAAAACCAATAGAGCAGGGTTTCATGGAAGGGGGCTGTTTCGGGCATCACCGGAATGCGAATGACATCGGCGTTGGCATCGTAGCCCTCCGTGCCCCAGTGGTTGATAACCCGGTTCAGAATCAGCTCCCATTCCCGGTCGGCGTGGGGCAATACATAGATAGAATACTGACCCGCTACCACCGTCTGCCCCCGTAGCACTACGGGCGTGGAAAAACGAATGATGGTGTTTTCGTTGGCACCCGCGCGCCACACCTGCTCGTAGGGCACTAGGCCACCCCATACGGTGCGGTTACGCACGTTGGGGGCATGGTAATCTACCACCACCTCCGTCAGGCCAATATTTTGGGAAACCAGAGCGTGCGGACTCGCCTGGGGCAGGGGCAGGAGCACGGGCTGAGCATTCTCCGGCGCATTGGTGCTGGGCGTTATAGAAGCGGGCGTCGGTTCTGAAACCGTTTGGGCCAGCGCTCCGCTGGTACCGATTAGCATAAGACTGATACCTAGACCCACGCGAGCCAATAACCGGTCTTTCAACATGTGCAAAGCAATAAGAAGTGAGCAGGCTGCCATCCGGCAGTTTAGAGCAATACCATGGATTGTACTGCCCGAAACAATGGTGCCAGATTTCAGTTAGAAAGTCATTGATAACGCAAAGGAAGGTCTTTGATGTAAGTTTTTGCTTGAAAAGTTTTCATCCTACCGTCCGGCGCGTACATTTGCCTCGCTATTCAGCCTTTTATGTCCTTCAACGCGCAACACATTTGCTCACTTTGCCACATGGCTGCCCCCACGCTGGGCACCCTGGCCGGGCTGCGCGCGGTGCATCATCATGTGCACGGGCATCATTCCTCTTTCTAGAGGAATATACGCATCATATTGACCCCGTTGGGCGAACCGCACTAGGTTCCCCGGCCCCCGAAAAGTGGTGGCCCCGGCCGAGTATGGCCGCTGTGCAACGCTGGGGTCTCCCTCGTAGTTCTTCCGAAATTTTCTTGACTTAACGGTCGTGCCTCGAGCTTACGCCGTTTGGCCACGTAGCCTCCCTCATTTCCTCCTTACCCATATGATTCGTCTTGCCATCCAGAAATCGGGCCGATTGAGCGAAGATTCCCTCAACCTGATTCGTGAATGCGGCATCAGCTTCCAAACCAGCTCCTACAAGCTCAAAACCGAAGCCACCAACTTCCCCCTCGAAATTCTGTACCTGCGCGACGATGATATTCCGGGCTACGTGCAGGATGGCGTGGCTGATTTAGGCATCGTAGGTCAAAATGTGCTGGTGGAAGCCGGCATGCCCGCGCTGGAGTTGGAGCCGCTGGGCTTCAGCAAGTGTCGGCTGAGCCTGGCCGTACCCCGCGCCGCCGGCTACGACTCGGTGCTGGACCTGCAGGGCAAGAATATTGCTACCTCATACCCCCAGATTTTGGGCGCCTACCTGGCCGAGCGTGGCGTGAAAGCCAACCTGCACACTATTAGCGGCTCGGTAGAAATTGCCCCCAGCATCGGGCTGGCCGAGGCTATCTGCGACATTGTAAGCAGCGGCTCTACCTTGTTAGGCAACGGCCTACGTGAAGTAGAAACCGTATTCCGCTCCGAAGCAGTATTGATTGCCAACCAAAACTTGTCGGCTGAAAAGCGGGAGATTTTGGAGCAGCTGCAGTTCCGGATGCAGGCTGTGCGCCGCGCCCGCCGCAACAAGTATATTCTGCTGAACGCGCCCACGGCTTCGCTCGATGCCGTGAAGGCCTTGCTGCCGGGTATTAAGTCGCCGACGGTCACGCCGCTGGCCGAGGAAGGCTGGGTGTCGGTGCAGTCGGTGGTGAACGAAGACGACTTCTGGCACATCACGGGCCAGCTGAAGGCCGTGGGTGCCGAGGGCATTCTGGTGCTCCCCATTGAGAAAATGATTTCATAGGGTGTATGAGCTTAGTGAATTGGGGTCTTGGCTATTGGGTTAAGTTGTGTCAGTAATCCACCACAAAGCAAGGCCTAATTCTCAAAGCAACGCGGCGTGTAAGAACGCTACCCAAGACCCTATCAAACCAAGATCCTAAGACCCCAAAGCAACGGATGCAAGTTTTTCAATATCCCAGTCAGACGCAGTGGGCCGCCCTGCAGCAGCGCGCCGCGGCCCAGGAGGCGCAGGAGATAGAGCAGCGCGTGCAGGCCATCTTTCAGGATGTTCGCCAGCGCGGCGACGCAGCTCTGCGCGACTACGCCCAGCAGTTTGATGGTGTGCAACTGCAGGATCTGCGCGTAACGCCCGAGGAGATTACGGCCGCCGTAGCCCAGGTACCGGCCGAATTGCAAACTGCCATCCGGCAGGCGCACGCCAATATCTGGAAGTTTCACGCCACCCAGCGCACTGAGGAAAAGCCCGTCGAGACGATGCCGGGGGTAACGTGCTGGCGCCGCTCGGTGCCGGTGCAGCGGGTAGGCCTCTACATTCCGGGCGGTACCGCGCCCTTGTTCAGCACTTTGTTAATGCTAGGCGTGCCGGCTCGGTTGGCCGCGTGCCCGGAAGTGGTACTCACCACGCCCCCTCAGAAAGACGGCTCCGTAAATGCGGTTATTCTGTTCACGGCTCAGCTGCTTGGCATTAGCACCATTATTAAAGCGGGCGGGGCCCAGGCCATTGCCGCTCTCACCGGCGGAACCGACTCAGTTCCGGCTGTAGATAAAATCTTCGGCCCCGGTAACCGCTACGTGACTGCGGCCAAGCAATTGGCAACCCGCCACGGCGTAGCCATCGACATGCCGGCCGGCCCCTCGGAAGTGCTCGTTATTGCGGATGAAACGGCTAATCCCGCTTTCGTAGCGGCCGACTTACTCAGTCAGGCCGAGCACGGACCCGACTCCCAGGTAATTCTGGTATCCGATTCGATGGCCGTAATTGAGCAGACCCAAGCTGAAATTGAGCGTCAGCTGGCCTCTCTGCCGCGGGCGGCCGTTGCCACCCAGGCCCTGACCGAAAGCCGAGCCATTCTGCTGCGCACCCCCGAAGACATGCTCTACTTCTCGAATCAATATGCTCCTGAGCACCTGATTCTGGCCGTGCGCAACCCCGAGCAATTAGCCGAAGGCGTTACCAGCGCCGGCTCTGTATTCCTAGGCCACTACACCCCCGAAGCGGCCGGCGACTACGCCTCTGGCACTAACCACACGCTGCCCACCAACGGCTACGCCCGGAACTACAGCGGGGTCTCGCTTGATTCTTTCTTGAAGAAAATCACGTACCAGCGTATCACCGCCGAAGGCTTGCTCAACGTGGGGCCAGTAGTAGAAACCATGGCCGAAGCCGAAGGCCTGAGCGCCCACGCCCGCGCCGTGACCCTGCGCCTGGAAGCCGTAGCCCGCACGCTGGAGTAGAACCTCACTAGGTGTTGTGTTGAACGCATTTCGCTCGAACCATATTTTCACTGGCCTAGGCCAGTACGGGAGTGGCACCAATAGCAATCCGTGCCATCCGATAAATCCGTCTAAATCCGTGATTCATGTTTGACCTACCCAGCCTCGTTCGCCCCAATATTCGGGCAATGAAACCTTATTCTTCGGCCCGCGACGAATTTCAGGGCGAGGCGCATGTGATGCTCGATGCCAACGAAAACAGCCTGGGCAGCGCCGGCCCCGAGCGGTTCAACCGCTACCCTGACCCGCTGCAGCGCGCCGTGAAGGTGGAGCTGGCCAAGCTGAAGGGCGTAGCCGAAAACGAGATTTTCCTCGGCAACGGCTCCGACGAAGCCATTGACCTGCTGGTGCGCCTGGTGTGCATTCCCGGTCAGGATAGCATCCTTATTCTGCCGCCCACCTACGGCATGTATGAGGTGGCGGCCAATCTGAACGACGTGCGCTTGGAGCGTCAGCCGCTGACGCCCGACTTCCAGATTGCCCCGGAAGCTATTGCGCAGATTAATGCCTCCGACGCGAAAATCGTATTCCTCTGCTCGCCCAACAACCCCACCGGCAACCTGCTGCACGCCGAAGCCATTGAGCAAATTTTGCGCGGCTTCCGCGGGCTGGTAGTAGTGGATGAGGCCTACGCTGATTTCGCGGCCGCGCCCAGCTGGACGACGCGCTTGGCGGAGTTTCCCAACCTGGTGGTGATGCAAACCTTCTCCAAAGCCTGGGGCTTGGCGGGCCTCCGCCTGGGCATGGCCTTCGCCTCGCCTGAGATTATCGGCTACCTCAACAAAATCAAGCCTCCTTATAATATATCGGAAGCCACGCAGCAGCACGCCCTGGCGGCCCTGCAGGATGCGCCCCGCTTCGAGCAAATGCGTGAGCAACTCCTCGTCGGCCGAGACTGGCTGGCCGAGCGGCTCCCGTCGCTGAGCATCGTGGAAGAAGTATTCCCTTCGGATGCCAACTTCCTGCTGACGCGCTTCCGGCCCGATGCCACCGCCGTCTACGATTACCTGGTGGGCCGCGGCATCATTGTGCGAAACCGTACCACCCAGCCCGGCTGCGCCGGCACGCTTCGTCTGACAGTGGGCACGCCCCAGGAAAACGAAGAACTACTGCAAGCGCTGCAAGAATTTAAGGAGGCGTAATTTTTTGGGAGGGGCCTACGGAGTACCAAACGTTATTTCGTAAGCCACTCCTTATATATAGGAGCGTACTTTATTGACGACTCGCGGAGCTTCCGCTTCGCGCCAACAATACTCATGAAAAAAGTTCTCTTTATTGACCGCGACGGTACCATTCTGGTTGAGCCGCCCACGGATTTTCAAGTTGACTCACTCAGCCGCGAGAAATTTCAGTTTGTGCCCGGCGCCATTACGGGTCTAGCCCGCATTGCGCGTGAGCTGGATTACGAGCTGGTGCTGGTAAGCAACCAGGATGGCCTTGGCACCGACAGCTTCCCAGAGGATACCTTCTGGCCAGCCCACACCATGATGCTTGACATTCTGCGCTCGGAAGGAGTGGAGTTCGTGCGCGAGCACATCGACCGGAGCTTCCCCCACGAGAACCTGCCCACGCGCAAGCCCGGCATCGGCATGCTGCAGCAGTACCTGGGCGAAGAAGCTGGCTACGACCTGCAGCATTCCTTCGTTATCGGCGACCGACTGACAGATGTGGAGCTAGCACAAAATTTGGGCTGCCAGTCTATTTTATTAAAGCCGGAAGGGGAGGACGACGAGCGCGCCGCGTTGACTACAATGAGCTGGGAAAAAATATACCAGTTCCTGCGCTTGCCCGCGCGCACCGCAGTAGTACAACGCGACACGAACGAAACTAAAATCAGCATTGAGCTGAACCTTGATGGCAACGGTCGGCCGAGCATGCACACCGGCCTAGGCTTCTTCGACCATATGCTGGACCAGCTGAGCAAGCACTCTGGCGTCGACATGAAAATCTCGGTGCAGGGTGACCTGCACATCGACGAGCACCACACCATCGAAGACACAGCCATTGCTCTCGGCGAAGCCTTCACCCAAGCCCTCGGCGACAAACGTGGCCTGGCGCGCTACGGGTTCTTGCTCCCCATGGATGACGTGTTAGCCCAAGCCGCCATCGACTTTTCGGGCCGCCCCTGGATTGTGTGGGAGGCGGAGTTCAAGCGCGAAAAAATAGGGGATATGCCGACGGAAATGTTCTACCATTTCTTCAAGAGCTTCTCTGATGCGGCCCGTTGCAACCTCAACATAAAAGCCGAAGGCCAGAATGAGCATCATAAGATTGAGGCAATTTTCAAGGCCGTAGCTAAGTCTATCAAGATGGCGCTGGTGCGCGATGCCGGCAAGATGGAGATACCCAGCACGAAGGGTATTTTATAGTTTATCCATTTGTTTAAACAGATGGATAAAGGTCTGACCTGCTTTCCAATATACCTCCTAAAGGTATGCTGATGTCACGAAAAGCTTTCAAGCTTGATTTAGCTGGCAATAGATAGGAAGAATGACGGAATGAGCTTTTGTCCAAATGTTATAACATGTGTATAAACAAGAAATTCTTCTATTATTTCTCAAATGGAAATAGCTGTAATTGATTACAAGGGCGGCAATGTGCAGTCGGTGATTTTTGCGTTGGAGCGCCTCGGCGTGCAGGCAACATTAACGGCCGACCATGATGTAATACGCCGAGCCGATAAGGTGCTTTTTCCGGGTGAGGGAGAAGCTGCCTCAGCCATGCGGGAACTCCAGGCGCAAGGCCTCGACACCCTACTGCCCACGCTGACGCAACCCTTCTTGGGTATATGCTTGGGTATGCAGCTGCTGGGTCGGCACAGTGAAGAAGGTGGCGGTACTGATCTGCTCGGTATCCTGCCGTTTGACGTGGTACGTTTTCCGGCTTCGGCGGAGTACAAAGTTCCGCACATGGGTTGGAACACCTTGAGTAAACTTCGCTCTCCGTTATTTACCGGCCTCCAGGAAGAAGACTACGTGTACTTCGTGCACAGTTACTATGCTCCCGTAGGCCAGTATACCATTGCCCAAGGGCAATACCCCACGCCCTTCAGCGCGGCCGTGCAGCGCAAGAACTTTTACGCTGTGCAGTTCCACACCGAGAAGAGCAGCACGGTGGGCACCCGCATCCTGGAAAACTTTCTGAACCTGTAATACCGGTAATGAGGTGATGAAGTGATGAAGAAAGGAAGCTCGAAGCTTAGTCTCCCATGCTCTTCATCTCTTCATTACCTCATTTCTTCATCGCTCAATCCACATGGAAATAATCCCCGCCATTGACCTGATTAACGGCCAGTGCGTGCGCCTCACTGAGGGCGACTTCGCCCAGCAGACTACCTACGACTCCGACCCGCTAGCCGTGGCGCAGCGCTTTGAACAGCACGGCGTTAAACGCCTGCACCTAGTTGACCTAGATGGGGCCCGCGCTAAGCGCCCCGTGAACCTGCCCGTGCTGGAGCGCATTGCTCGCCACACCAGCCTGGTGGTTGACTACGGCGGTGGCCTCCAGAGCGACGAGGCCCTGCGGCAGGCCTTTGATGCCGGGGCTACCCAGATTACGGCGGGCAGCATTGCCGTGCGGGAGCCGAAAACGGTGAATAACTGGCTGCAGACGTTTGGGGCCGACAGGATAATTGTGGGCGCTGATTTCCGTGACAACCATATTTCTATCAATGCCTGGGCAGAGCAGAGTGAGCATACCCTGCAGGAGTTTCTAGGCCAGTACCTCACGGCCGGAGCCACCACCTTTATCTGCACCGATGTAAGCAAGGATGGTAAGCTGCAGGGCCCGGCCCTGGACACGTATCGGGAGCTGCGGCAGGCCTTGCCGGCGGCCCGCCTCATTGCCAGCGGCGGCGTCACAACGATAGCCGACGTGGAAGCGTTGGCCGAAATTGGCATGCACGGTGCCATCATCGGCAAGGCCATTTATGAAGGCACCATCACCCTCGACGAGCTGAAAGGCTGGTTGTAACCGCAGACCTCACACCCCATGCTAACCAAAAGAATTATCCCCTGCCTCGACGTAAAGGATGGCCGCACCGTGAAGGGCGTCCGGTTTGAGGGGCTGCGCGACGCCGGCGACCCGGTGGCGCTGGCATCACGCTACGCCCGGGAAGGTGCTGACGAACTGGTGTTCCTGGATATCACGGCTACCAACCAGAAACGGGCTACGCTGGTAGCGCTGGTGCGCGATGTGGCCCGGGAGCTGGATATTCCGTTTACCGTGGGCGGCGGTATTGGTACTGTTACCGATGTGGAGGCACTGCTGCTCAACGGGGCCGACAAAGTGAGCATTAACTCGGCCGCGCTGGCGCGGCCGGAGCTGATTGATGAGCTGGCGGCCCGGTTCGGGAGTCAGTGCATTGTGGTGGCCGCCGATGCGCGCTACAACGACGCCGACGGCTGGCAGATCTACACCCGCGCCGGCACCAATAACACTGGCCGCGACGCCGTGGAGTGGTGCCGGGAGGCCGCCGACCGCGGCGCCGGCGAAATCCTGCTGACCTCTATGAGCAACGACGGCACCAAGGATGGCTTTGCCCTGGATATCACCGGCGCCGTGAGCCGAGCCATTACTATTCCGGTAGTGGCCTCGGGTGGAGCCGGCTCCAAGCAAGATTTCACCAACGTTTTCCAGCAAGCCCACGCCGACGCCGGTCTGGCCGCTAGTATTTTCCACTTCGGCGAAATCGGCATCCGGGAGCTGAAAGAACATCTGCGCCAGGACGGCATCCCGGTCCGGCTGTAATTTTTGAGTGATGAGGTGATGAGGTAATAAGGTGAGGAAGTAAAGAACGACCTCATCATCTCCTTACTTCCTCACCCCTTCACCTCATTCCTTAGTCACTTCATCACTTAAAACAAATGGATTTCGCCAAAATGCCCGACGGGCTCATTCCCGTCATCGTGCAGGATGCCCAGACCGGGCAGGTGCTGATGCTGGGCTACCAGAACGAGGAAGCCCAGCGCGTAACCACTGAAACGGGTCGCGTTACGTTCTTTTCCCGCTCCAAGCAGCGCCTCTGGACCAAGGGTGAAACCAGCGGCAACTACCTCACCGTGGTCAGCCAGCACCCCGACTGCGACCAGGATGCCCTGCTGATTCGGGCTATTCCGGACGGGCCTACCTGCCACCGCGGTACCACCAGCTGCTTTGAGCAGGCCGAGCAGGTGGCCTACCCAACAGCGCCGGTGGGCTTTATTGCGGAGCTGGAGCGCCTGGTGCAGCGCCGCCAGCAATTCCCCGACGAGGACCCGAAGTCGTACACGGTTTCGCTGTTCAAGAAAGGCATGCCCAAAATCGCCCAGAAAGTGGGAGAGGAGGCTGTAGAAACCGTCATTGATGCCGTAGGGGGCAACCTTGACGGGCTAAAAGGAGAAGCTGCCGATTTGCTTTACCATTTGTTGGTACTGCTCACGGCGTCGGGCCTGACGCTGGAAGACATAGTGGAGGTGCTGCGTCAGCGTCACACCACCATTTCGGCGGGAGTGCGGCGGGATTAAACGCGTCTTGCCAAGCGAGTCGGCTCAGCCGACGTTACAACACAGCGACGGCGTTCAGGACATCTTGAACGCCGTCGCTGTGTTCAGGCAGTTTCGCTTACAATCGCCAGCCAAGTGCTAGGCCACCTCCGGCGTCCAGATACGCTGCTTTGGCATTCGGCTGGTTCACGGATTCACGCCGGTAGACGCAGGCGCCTACGAATGTGTCGAGCACTATACGGCGGCCTATGCCCCATTGTCGGCCCAGATACAGTTGAGGCTGCAGACCGGTAGTTTGATAGCGGCGACGGGTACCAACGGGCACGGTTGGGGAAGCCACGTATCGTTCCTCGGTACGCCGGTAGGTGCCTTGGAGCGCGAACATAGTGTACCAGCCCGTGAGAGCGGGCCGGGGCACCCGGGCCCGGAAATAATAGCGGAGTTGGAGGTCGGCGTGGTAGGAATGAGAAAGGCCCTGCAGCATTTCCGGCTGGCTCTGGCCAGCAGCATTTGTAAACCAGAGGCCGGACGTGGAGTACCGTTGGCGGAAGTAGCCTAGGCCACCCAGCAGGCTGAAACGGGGCGTTATCTGCCTTTCATACCCAGCCACCACATCGGGTTGATTGAACACGCGCACACCGGCTTTTACTACTTGGGCAGGGGGCGGTGTTAGGTTAGGTGTTGTTTGGGTTTGAGCAAGGCTAAAGGCTGGTAAACACAAGCCGACAGCCACGAAATAAGATAATTTCATAGGGACACAAACTCATTCTGATAATTGGCAGTAAGATAGGTCGCGCGGATCATTCTCTAATCGTTTTCTAATCTTAGCCTACCTTGCGCAGCTAAACGCTTGCCTCGCCTTTATGCCCCTCAACGCCTCCTATCTAGCCCAGCAAAGCCTTACGGTGCTGGTGCCAGTGTATAATGAAGAAGAAAGCCTGCAGCAGTTTGCAGTGGAGATGAATAAGTTTCTGGATCAGACGCCGGTTAAAACCACTGTTCTGTTCGTGAACGATGGCTCCACTGACGGCTCTTTGCCTATTCTGCGCGACATCTGCCGCCAGGATTCGCGTTACGAATTCATTAGCCTGAGCCAAAACCGGGGCCTGAGCACGGCAATCAAAGCCGGCATTGACCACTGCCGCACCACGCTGCTGGGCTACATCGACTCCGACATTCAGACCTCGCCGCTGGACTTCCTGAAGTTCTTTGAGTTCTTCCCGCAGTTTGATATGGTGAACGGCATCCGGGCCAAGCGCCAGGATACGTTTGTGAAGAAGCTCTCCTCCAAGATTGCCAACGGCGTGCGGCGCACCCTCATCAACGACGGCATTCAGGACACGGGCTGCCCGCTCAAGATTATGAAGATTGAGTACGCCCGCCGGATTCCGCTTTTCCACGGCATGCACCGCTTCCTGGGGGCGCTGGTGCAGCTTCAAGGCGGCAAGGTGCACCAGATGCCCGTGCAGCATTTCCCGCGCTTCGCCGGTACGGCCAAGTACAACCTCTGGAACCGCGCCTGGAAGCCTCTGGTGGATACCTTCGGGTTCCGCTGGATCCGGAGCCGCTGGAAGAACTACGAAATCGGGGAGGAGCAGCGCTCAGCGGCTGCCTCAGCCTAGCCTAGGCCACCTGTACTATGAGTACCGAACTCGTTGCCCGCATCATTGGGTTGTTGTCGCAGGGGCTGTTCAGCAGCCGCATTATTCTGCAATGGATTAAGAGCGAGCGGGCCAAGCAGGTGTTGGTGCCGGCCTTGTTCTGGCAGATCAGTCTGATATCATCCTTCCTGATGATTATCTACGGCATTCTGCGCCACGACCCGGTTATTCTGGGCGCCCAACTCATCAGCTACGGCATCTACATCCGTAACCTGCAGTTGCTGGGCGAGTGGCGTAAACTCAACGGGGTGTTCAGGGCCGGGGCCTACGTTTTTCCGCTGGCCACGCTGGTATTGTTCTTCGTGGGCACGCCCAACTTCAGCTTTCAGCGCATGCTGCACACGCCCATTCCAGGGGGCTGGCTGGCGTTGGGTGCGGTTGGCCAGACGGTATTCCTGCTCCGGTTCGTGTACCAGTGGTTGTATTCCGAGCGCAAGGGCGAATCGGTGCTGCCGCTGGGCTTTTGGGTGGTGAGCCTGGTAGGCTCCTTCCTGGTGCTGATCTACGCCTTGCTGCGCCACGACGAGGTACTGATTCTGGGTAACGTGCCCGGTATTGTGGTGTATACCCGCAACATTGTGCTCTTGCGCCGTGAGCAAGCCCAACAAGCACAAGTTCCCCTGGCCTAGGGTTTGCGCGCAACCACCTGTTTGCTACCCGTAACATGCAGGCTTGGCACCAGGGAAGCAGGCGGACATTGGTGGAAACTCGTCCGTGGATAGGCTGTAGCTGTGATCCTTCCGTATGCGCAGTAGCCCACCACTCCTCATCTGCGCCGAGCGTATATTTACGGTGCACAATCCCTTCCCATGTCCGCGGCTTCCTCACAACATCGGCACACTGTGGAAACCCTTCGCCAAAGTGAGCAGCAACAGGGGTTTCTGCTCCGACTCAGCGACCTACTTCGTTCACTGTCTGACCCGTTAGATATTCAGTACCGAGCCGCGTGTGCGCTAGGCCAGTACTTGGGCGCCAGCCGCGTAGGTTACGCTGTAGACGAGGGCGATGATGCGCACATCGTTGTCACTCGGAATTATACCCAGGAGGGCGTGCCGAGCATTGAGGGCCGCTACCACTACAATGACTACGGGCCGGAGCTACTGCGAGCGTTTAAGGAAGGTCGAACGGTGGTTCGCCCCGATATCGCCAACGATCCGACCCTTACCGCCGAGGAGAAACACGCCCATGCGGTGCTGCAACTCGGGGCCACCGTCAACGTGCCGCTGCGCAAGAACGGGCAGCTGATTGCGGTGCTGTTTATGCACTACCCCGAAGCGCATGCGTGGACCGACCAGGAGTTGACGCTGTTGGAGAAAACGGCCGATCGAACCTGGGACGCGGTAGTGCGTGCCCGCACGGAATCGGCCCTGCGCGAGAGTGAGGAGCGGTTCCGGGTAATGGCCGATGCCGTGCCCCAAATCGTTTGGATTACGGACGGGGAGGGCCGGACCGAGTTTTTCAACCGGCAGTGGAGCCGCTACACCGGCGTGGCCTATGAGGCCAGCACGGCTGCCGCGGTGGCCAGCGGGTTCGTTCATCCGGCTGATGGCCACCGCACCATGCAGGCGTTTGAGCAGGCCCGGCAAACCGGTAACGTGTTTGAGGTTGAGCACCGCATTCGTGCGGCCGATGGTACTTACCGCTGGTTTCTGGTGCGCGCTGAGCCCTTTCACGACCCTGTAAGCGGGCAGATTACCCGTTGGTTCGGCTCTTCCATGGATATTCATGACCGCAAGCAGGTTGAAGAAGCCTTGAGCCGGAGTGAAGAACGGCTGCGCAAAGCCCTATCCATTGATACGGTAGGCATTCTTTTCTTTGACCCGGAGGGCCGCGTTCATGACAGCAATGCGGCTTTTGAGCGCATGAGCGGCTTTGCGCACGCTGACCTGGCCAGTGGCCACGTGCACCTCGACACCCTGACGGCACCGGAATTTATTCCCGCCTCCCACCAGGCGCTGCAGCAACTGCGCACCGTCGGGACAAGTACGCCCTTGGAAAAGCAGTACCAGCGCCCAGATGGCTCACGCTGGTGGGGTTTATCGGCGGGCAAACGCCTGAGCGATACAGAATGTGTAAAGTTTGTGCTCGATATAACGGAGGCGAAGCGGGCGGAAGAGGCCCTTCGGCAGTCGGAACAACAGCACCAGCGCGCAAATGCGCGACTCACGCGCACCAACCAAGACCTGGACAACTTCGTGTACGCGGCTTCCCACGATCTGAAGCAGCCCATTAACAATCTGCGCGGCTTGTTCGACGAGCTTTACCGCAGTATTCAGTTCACCGATCCGGAGGAAGAACGGCTGTTGGTGCCGTTAATTCAGCAATCGTTGCAACAGCTTGGCACTACCATTGATGAACTGGCAGCGCTGGGGCAAGCGCAGCGCGCCGGCGAGGCCCTGTCCGAAACCGTCTCGCTGGCGGAGGTAACCGAAGAAGTGCTCAGCCTCCTGGAGCCGCAGACCCGGGCAGCCCGGGCCCGCATCACAACTGACTTTGCGGCTCAGTCCACCATTTTGTTTCCTCGTGCCAACTTGCGCACCGTTCTGCTCAACTTGTTAGGCAACTCCCTCAAATATGCCGACCCCCGGCGCCCATCCCGTATTCATCTCTCCATGTGGGTTGACTCCGGTCAGCCTGTGCTCGTAGTGGAGGACAATGGCCTGGGCTTCGACGCGCAGAAGTACGGTGAACAGCTGTTTCAGCTTTTCCGTCGTCTGCACCAGCACACGTCGGGCTCTGGGGTAGGGTTATACCTCGTCAACCGCATCGTGCAGGCTAACGGCGGGCACATCGAGGTCGATAGCCAGGAAGGCGCGGGGGCTACCTTTCGGGTCTGGCTCGGGGCATCTGCTTTATCGGTAGGGGGTAAGTCTTAGGGAAGCTTTAAGAGAGGAGTTACGCCAGTGGGTCCTGGGCATCTATCCACTCCACAAACTGTCGTAAGCCATCGGCTAGTGGGGTCTTCGGAGCGTAGCCCAGCAAGTGCTGGGCCTTGCTGATATCGGCGTAAGTAATATCGACATCGCCGGCCTGCATGGGCTGGAACTCCAGCTGCGCAGCGTGGCCTACGGCTTCACCCACGGCTGTAATCAGCTCGAGCAACGCAACGGGACGGTTATTCCCTAGGTTGATGGTTTCATACACCCCGTTGTGGCCTAGCAGATAGTCTACCCCGCGAGCAATGCCATCTACGGTATCTAGCACGAAAGTGTAGTCACGGGCCGTAGTACCATCGCCAAATACTGGAATAGGCTTTTCTGCCCGCAACAGGCGCACAAACTTATGAATGGCCAAGTCGGGGCGCTGGCGGGGGCCATACACGGTGAAAAAGCGGGCATTCAGCACATCCATCCCGTAGAGATGGTGGTACGTGTAGGTGAGCTGCTCCCCAGCCAGCTTAGATGCGGCGTAGGGCGAGATGCAGGCCGCGAGCAGGTTCTGTTCCTCCCGAAAAGGCTGCTCCTTGGTATTGCCGTACACGGAGGAGGAAGAAGCAAAGAACAATTTCTTGATATCGCGCAGGCGCATCCACTCCAGCAAATGGGTGGTCCCGATGACGTTGTTTTCCAGATAGGCTACAGGCTCCCGCACGGAGGGGCCCACGCCTGCCTTGGCTGCCAGGTGTACTACTACGTCAATAGGGTCGGCGGGCAGGGCATCTACCAGCGCATCGAGGCCGTGGCGAAGGTCTGCCTCGTGAAAGCTGAAGCGCGGATGCATCAGGCACTGGCCTAGGTTGGTTTGCTTGAGAGTCCGGTCGTAGAACGGATCAAAGTTATCGAGGCCTACAACGCGGTGCCCATCCTGGAGCAGCCGCTCGGCGAGGTGCGAGCCAATAAAGCCCGCGCAGCCGGTAACCAGAATGGATGCCATGCGCAGAAGCGGGAAGAAAGTTAACTCCGCGGTAAAACCGCGGGGCGCAAAGGTAACGGAATTGCCCAGCCAGCAGTTTTTCGCGTATATAATTCCTGCCGAACACTTCAGTCTTTTTTCCTTTCATGGTGTTCGGTCACTTGCCTATGCATTCTATTTTATTCCGAATGGGCAGCCGCGGGCTGCTGCCTGGGTTTTTGAGTGGCCTAGGCCTCGTTTGTACAACCGCCCTAGGTATGCCTGTTGGTACTGAAGGGCCTCCTGCGCCTGAGCCGGTTCGACCGTGGCCTCAGCCACTGGTGCTAGGCCACGCGGGTTCGGGGTTCTTTACACCCTTTATGCCGTTTAACCCGTTGCCGCCGAGTAGTCTGCGCAGCATCAATCGGGCTCTGCGCCACCAGGCCGCGGGCGTGGAAGTGGATATTCGGCTTTCTCAGGATGGGGTCCCCGTGTTGTATCACGACCATACCTTGACCTCTATGACTAACGGGCAGGGGTGTGTCAGTCAAACGTCGGCGGCAGAGTTGCAGCGGTTGCGCTATCGTGGCGGCTGGCCCTACGATTGGTTTCAACATGAACAAATCAGCACCTTTGAAACCTTGCTGGCTCAGCTTGCCAAGCGCCCCACTTTTCCCTTGCTGCACCTTGATTTGCACGAGGACGATGCATGTTCGGCCAATGATACCGCCCGCAGCCGCACATTAGCTCGCCAATTAGTGGCCTTGCTAGGCCAGTACCAGGTGCCCCTGGAGCGGGTACTTATTCTTACAAATCGTCCGGCTACCCTGGCTTACCTACGCCAACTCCAGCCCTCTGTCCCATTAGGGTTGGAGTTCACCGATGAGTTTGAGCAGGGGATGGCTAGCCTGGCTACCACCGATGTGCAGGCAGTAGTCCTGCACAAAGATGATATAAGTCCCGAGCGGGTGGCCCGCCTTCATGCGATGGGCCGCGAGGTAGTGGTCTTTGGGGGCCGCTCAGGTGCTGCCCTGAAGCGCGTGGTAGCCGCCCACCCCGACGCGTATGAGGTAGACAACGTTCGGCGGCTGCGTCACCAGCTCCGCCACGGGGGTACCTCGGGTGCGCCATCAGTGTCGTTGGTTCGGCCTGCCCAACATTAAGTCTGCGTTTTGGGGTTTAACTAGCAGGCACACACTCTTTCCTTCTGTATATGCATCAAGATAATACCCCACCTCTCCGGCTACGGGCTTGGGGGAGGTGGGCATCCGTCGTAGCGGTTTGTATCACTAGTTTTTTCGTGCACGGTGGGGCTCCAGAGGTCAGTCTGATGGAAGCGCGGAATTTTGTGGCCGCCCGTGAAATGGTTGCTGGGGGCTCCTGGCTTATTCCGACCATGAATGGAGAGCTGCGGCTGGCCAAGCCACCCTTTCCTACCTGGGCGGTAGCGGCCCTGCAAAAACTTGTGGGGCCAACGGAGAACCTGGCCTTACTGCGTTTACCGGCGGCGTTTGCTGCTACGCTGCTTGTACTCTTCTTCTGGGGTCTGGCCCGGGAGCTTACCCGTCACTTGCCCGGGGACGCCGAAGACTCAGGACGTACGGCGTGGTTGGGGGCGTTGGTATTGGCCAGCAGCTTGCTTGTGATTACTACCGGCCGAGAAGGGCAGTGGGACATCTTCGCCGTTAGTATGATGGTTGGGGCTCTCTGGTTGCTTGTAAAAGGGTGGCAACGCGCAGGTCAAGCCTGGGGTTGGCTGGCTGGCGCGGGCGTACTGGGAGGTTTGTCACTGCTGAGTAAAGGGCCGGTAGCTCTCTATACTGTTTTATTCCCCTTCTTGCTGATTTACCTGGTAGGGTACCCCCAGCATAGGCAGCACGTTCGCCGCCACTTGCCCGGGACATTGCTTGGGCTAGGCCTCTTGTTGGGTATCGGCTGCAGCTGGCCTTGGTACATTTATCAGCATGTGGCCCCAGCGGCGGTTACCGTAGCTAGAACGGAAATATCTTCTTGGGGTGAACGACACGTTAAACCCTTCTGGTTTTATGCTCCCTTTGCTGCGTTTACCGGAATCTGGGCTTTAGTAGCCTTGGTTTCGTTGGTGTGGCCGTATGCTCGACCCCGCGTCCAGCGGTATATACCCTATGCATTAGCCTTGGGGTGGGTGTTAATCAGCCTACTGCTATTAAGTCTGGTTCCTGAAAAGAAGGAACGGTATATGTTACCCCTGATGCCACCGCTGGCCTTGTTGGTTGCGGGCTTAATACGGTACTGGGAGGCTGCTGTCGCTGCCAAACGATCTACCCGCTCCGACCTAACCTTGCTTCGGGTTTGGGGAGGTATTCTGCTGGTAGTCTGCCTGGCCGTACCTGTTGCGCTATTCGTTATTGATCTACCCGGTACGAAAGGGGCTAGGCTATGGGCTTCGGTAGTAGTATTTGGGGTGGTAGGAGCGTATGTGCTGCGACAGTTAGTACGACTACCTAGGCCTACAGCTCTTACTGGAGCGTCCTTAACGGGCATGGCTGCCTTGCTTATATTACTGTTACCTTTTTATCCCGTTTGGGAACGCAGGCGCGATACTGTCGGGCTTCGGCAGATGCGGGATATCCGGCGGCACGTGGCCTTGCAAAGTATGCGTTGGGTGAGCCTCGATACCTTGCATGTTAAGCAGGTATGGGCTGCGGGTAGGGCAGTACCCATTTGGCATCTGCCGCCTACTAGCCCCATTTCATCTCCGCAAGGGGCCGTTACGGCGGGTCCGGTAGCGGTTTTCTCCGCGGCGCCTCTACAGTCTCGGCTGCCACTTGCCTGGCGTCAGGCTGGCTTCCGCATCACTCAAGTCGACAGCTTTTATTTGGGAGGCAAGAAGGAGTCAGGCTACTGGATGGTAGGGATTCTAAACCGGTTAGGCACCAAAAAGCCTTAACATAATGTTAAAACAACCTGGGTTGCTTTATCTTGATAGTTAGAGTAGGGGCCATGCCTCTCCTACAAAAAAGGCCGCGGAGTTAATCCGCGGCCTTTTTTATTCAGCGTAGCTGCCGCCTTATCTTATCTAGTAAGGCACTTACAAGTACTAAGTCTTCTGCATCCTGAATTACAAGTTGAGTGTCTAGGCCAGGGCCGCTGATGCTAATACTGTATCCAGTGGTGGGTGCAACTGCTGTTGTAGTATATGCTACCGGCACTGATGGCTGAGGTGTAGGCTGTCTCTGTGGAGCTGGATGTAGTGGTTCAATAGAAGGAGTATTACTGGTTGTAGGACTAGCGCCAGTATTGGAATCTTTGTGGTTGCTCCGTATGGAGTCAGCCGTTGGCTCGGTAGGTACATACTCTGCCTCAGACTCACCGATTGTACTATCGTCATCCTCCTGCTCGTCATCCAAATCATCGGGGTCTAGTCCAAATAGTCTAGATACGGGGTCATTTGTGCGCTGTGCTGGTACAACTGGGGCCTGTGCAGGATTACTATCTATTCTATCTATTGTTGGCTCTGATTGCGGTGAGGTGGCCTCATTGTTTGTCGTTGACCTAACGGCACCCTTAAATAGATTCAAGGGCATTTCAGAACTGCTAAGCTCTTTGCGTGGGCCTTGCCGAGCATCGAGTTGATCTATGTCAGCAATGATGTTTCTCTCATCTAGGATTGAAACCATTCGTGCGCCGTCTATAAATGCCTTGGCCACTCCCTGAGCATTTATTTCTTCTACACCGAATTCACGCAGTAGCATCACATCCAGCATGTGTACTGGTAGCTCCCTGTTTCTGAACTTACGGCATATCTGTGTGAACAAGGGCGGATGAAGGAATGCTTCGCGATGATAGATTCTCTCTTCCTGCTTGTCATATGCGTGCTTAATACGCCGAAACAAGTTTGTAGTGGTTAGGAACTCTCTCTTGCTTGTTAAGAGCCCAAACTTGACTGCAGAACCAATAATGGCTTTAAAGGAGCCACTAACCTTTCTATTGAGTTTACGAGCAGCTGTTTCGATGGCACACTTACCACCAGTATCATCAACTACTTCAGCTACTTCCCATGCACTAGTATAACTGGTGCGAGGGTAGTCTATAGTCTTGGGCATGGGAATAAAAAAAGGGTTGGTATATACTACGTGGCGGTAAGGTAAAAAGATAGCATGTATAATCAAAGTATATAACAGTAGTATAAAGTACAAAATGGTTAAAATATATAATTTTTTTGCGATTTTTTACTATTTATTACTATGTATTGCTTTTATATAGATTGTTAGATTATTAACCTCTCAAAATACCTAACTAATTTTAATACCCTCTAACAAGTGGGCGGGGCGTTGAACGAAATGGGGCACAGGTTAAATTCAGCTATTCCTAGGCTCTTCACACTACTATTAGTTTTTAAATGATAGCCATTGCCATCATCTTATCACTAGTAACAGGGGGCATTGTATACCCAATCTGTGACCGCATGTTCATTAGCCATATCTGAGTAATTCATCTGACTTTCGAGTTTCAAATCCATTACAAATAGGAGGGAAGCAAACTTGATTCTACACTGCTTCAGATTCATACACCTTTGCTTAGGGCTATAAACTAAGAAAGCCCCTGGAAGTATAAGCCGGACTAATTACGAAACCATACTGACGCAAGTGTGCGACCCAGGTGCAGACCGAGCTGAACACTGCCGTTCAAGAATACGGACAGCAACAAAATTATTGGCGTATGTTGTAGCAACACATTTTTGTTCCCTGTGCATTTTACCACCTATACTTTCCGGTTGCTGGTGTCAGTGCCTAATCCCCTAGGTTCTTAACTCAGAGCTGAGCTTTTTACCTATCATCAACACACACCTTGTTGATGCTTACCTAGGCCTGCGTTGCCAACTCCACACAACATACTATCAGCTTATATCTACAACGCGCGTTCACATGAACTTGGAGCTCTAATTCGTCCTGATTATCAATTATCTGAATCCCTATGACGCGTCAAATAAAGTTTCTGATCAGAAAACAGCGATTGATTCTTTTCTAATTACTTTCAAGTTTATTACATAGGTTTAATGTAGTAGACAGCTGTCTTTAAGCATTCCGGTATGCTATTTCATTCAGCTTACAAGCAAGTCGAGTTTGGTATTATTTAGTTAGATTAATTGTACATGTTTACATGAATCACTGGTTGGTTGAACTACAGATCTAAAATATTTATTTGTCTTATAATTTATATTATGTTAAGTAGTGTTTATAAATAACAGCCCGGACACTTACAATCAAGTATCCGGGCTGATTTTACGCTCCCCCTACTTACGAGGAAAGTATTCTAATTTATTTGGCAGCGTCTAGCTTAGCGGACATACGCTCCGAATCAGCGGTACGTCCTACGCGCAGATATGCTTTCTGCAATGAAGAAATGGTTGCCCGATCATTGGGCTGTACCTGCAGAGCCTTCTCGAAATATGGCAGTGAATCCTGGAAGTATTTCTTACCATCGGCTTCATACTTCTTACCTGACTTCTGATACTCGGCCAAGCTCATTTTGCTGGCCCTCGTGTACAGGTCAGCAGCTTTGTTGTAGTTGTACACGCCGAGGTTGAAGTTAGCATCGAAGTTATCGGGCTCAATCTCCACCGCCTTCTTGTAGGCCTCTAGCGCTTGAGCTGGCTGCTTAGCCTGGTCCAACAACGAGCCCTTTACAGCGTACAAGTTGGCGTTTTTAGGATCAGCTGCAATGGCCTTGTCGATTTTGGCCAAAGCTTCTTTACCACGACCCGAGCTCAAATCAGCGTTCAGGTCTTCCAGCATAAAGGTCTTGTTATTTGGATAAGCCTGCAGCGCCTGCTGTAATACTTTAGAGGCTTCAGCATCGTTTTTCTCCTGACGAGCCATCTGCAGCATTGCCGTGTACATCTGCGGCGACTTATACCCGATGCCCTGGAGCTTGGTGTACTGCTCCTTCGCGGCTGGGAAATCTTCCTTTGCAGCAGCGGCGTAAGCAGCGTACAGGTAAGCCGTCGTGTCTTGCGGACGGATCTGCTGAGCCATACGATACTGCTTCAATGCCTCGTCGTAGTTCTTACCATTGTAGCTTTCTACACCAGCGTTCAGCGCTAGACCATACAAGCCATCAAGCTTAGCCGAAGCCTGCTTACCAAACTCGCCATCTTTGCCATCAAGCTCAATAGCTTTCTGATACGACTCGAAGGCTATTTTGGCACCTTCACCAGCCGGCAGCGCCTTGCCATAAATTGGGCTCGATACCATCGCGTCGTAGATCTCGCCACGGGTATACCAGGTTTTGGCTTTGTTTGAGGTTTTCTCGTTTGTTATAGCCTTGTCGATTTCAGTGCGGGCTTTATCTAAGGTGCCTTGGCGCTGAAAAAGAACAGCATTTGTTACGGCTGAATTCTGGGCCGAAGCAGTATGAAGAGCGGCCGCTGCAACGAGCGTCAAAATTGTCTTCTTCATGGGAGTTTGTCGAAGAATGATCAGGTTGAAAGAAAGGAATTGCAAAGCAAACGGCAGAACCCAAGGTTGAGTTCTGCCGTTGCAAGTTAATTAGCGCTGAGTGAATCTGGGTCAGTGAGCGAGGTCAGGTCGGAGTCGGGCGTAGTGGCTGAGCCGTCGCCGTTTCCGGTTAAGCCGTCCCCACTGCCTGCTTCCACGTCTTTCTCCTCTTCCGCTGCCACTTTAGCTACGGAAGAAATTTCGTCACCTTGGCTGATTTTCAGCAGACGCACCCCCTGGGTGGCGCGACCAATGCTCCGTAGTTCCGCCATACGCAGACGGATGGTAATACCTGACTTGTTGATGATCATCAGGTCATCGGAGTCGCTAACGGCCTTGATGGTTACCAGTGCGCCCGTTTTCTCGGTGATCTTCATCGCCCGGACCCCTTTGCCACCACGGTTCGTGATACGGTACTCATCCAGTGGGCTGCGCTTGCCGTACCCATTTTCGGATACTACCAGCAGTTCGTCTTCACTGTCTTTTTCGATGCAGACCATGCCTACCACCCGGTCCGATTCGTCGGCCAGGGTAATACCTCGCACACCGGCGGCCGTACGACCCATGGAGCGTACTTTCTCCTCGGGGAAACGCACTGCCCGGCCCGAGCGCAGCGCTACCACTACTTCGGATGAGCCGGTGGTCAGCTGTACGTCAAGCAGCCGGTCGCCTTCGTTGATGGTAATAGCGTTGATACCTGCGGTGCGGGGACGCGAGTAGGCCTCCAACGGCGTCTTTTTCACGGTACCCTGCTCGGTGCAGAACATCAGGTAGGTGTTCTCCAGATAATCTGGGTCGCGTAGGCCACGCACGTTAAGAACGGAACGTACGCTGTCTTCCCGCGGAATCTCAATCAGGTTCTGAATAGGACGGCCTTTGGTTGCCTTCCCTCCTTCTGGTACCTCGTATACTTTGAGCCAGAACACGCGGCCAGCCTCCGTGAAGAACAGCAGGTACTCGTGCGTGGTAGCCACAAACAGGTGCTCCGTGAAGTCGTCCTGCTTGGATGCGGCCCCGCGGGCACCTACGCCCCCGCGGCCCTGCGCCCGGTACTCGTCCAGGGGGGTACGCTTGATGTAGCCTTCGCTGGAGATGGTAATTACCATGCTCTCGTCGGCAATCATATCCTCCATTGAGAAGTCGCCACCGGCGTACTCAATGCTGGTCCGGCGGGCATCGCCGTAGCGCTCCTTGATTTCGAGAAGTTCGTCGCGGATAATCTGACGCTGCATCTCGTCCGAAGCCAGCACGGCCTTCAGGTGGTCGATCAGCTTCATCAGATCATTATACTCCTGCACCAGCTTGTCGCGCTCCAGGCCCGTAAGGCGCTGCAGACGCATGTCTAGGATGGCGCGAGCCTGTACTTCACTCAGCGAGAAACGCTCGATGAGCTGGGCGCGGGCCACATCCCCATCGCGTGAAGCCCGGATCAGAGCAATTACCTCATCCAGGTGATCCAGCGCAATCAGCAAGCCCTCCAGGATGTGGGCCCGCTTTTGTGCCTCGGCCAGTTCGTAGCGCGTCCGGCGCACGATAACGTCGGCGCGATGCTCTACGAAGTACATGATCAGATCCTTCAGGTTCAACGTCATGGGGCGGCCCTTCACCAAGGCCACGTTGTTGACACCGAACGAAGACTGCAGCTGCGTGTACTTGAACAGGTTGTTCAGTACCACCGTGGGCATGGCATCCCGCTTCAGGTCATACACAATGCGCATACCGTCGCGGTCCGACTCGTCGCGCAGGTCGGCAATGCCTTCAATCTTCTTCTCATTGATGAGAGCGGCCGTCTTCTCAATCATTGAGGCCTTATTCACCATGTAGGGAATCTCGGTCACAATGATTTGCTCCTTACCCGAAGGCAAGGTCTCGAAGTGGGCTTTGGCGCGCATCACTACGCGGCCCCGGCCGGTTTCGAAGGCTTGCTTCACCCCGTCGTAGCCGTAGATAATACCGCCGGTGGGAAAATCGGGAGCGGTAACGTGCTCCATCAGTTCCGCCACGGTGATATCCTCATTGGCTAAATACGCAATGATGCCGTCTACTACCTCCGTCAGGTTGTGGGGAGCCATGTTGGTGGCCATACCCACGGCAATACCCGTAGTGCCGTTCACCAGCAGGTTCGGGAACTTGGCCGGCATCACCGACGGCTCCTCCAGGGAGTCGTCGAAGTTAGGCTGGAAGTCCACCGTTTCCTTGTCCAGGTCGCCGAGCATTTCATCAGCCAGGCGCTTAAGGCGAGCCTCGGTATAACGCATAGCCGCCGGCGAGTCGCCGTCGATGCTACCGAAGTTCCCCTGGCCGTCTACGAGCGGGTAACGCAAGCTCCAGTCCTGGGCCATGCGCACCATCGTGTCGTACACGGAGGAGTCACCGTGGGGGTGGTATTTACCGAGCACCTCGCCCACGATACGGGCGCTCTTCTTGTATGATTTGTTGTAGGAAACGCCCAGCTCGCTCATGCCATAGAGCACGCGCCGGTGCACAGGCTTCAGGCCGTCACGTACGTCCGGCAGGGCCCGGGAGATGATGACCGACATCGAGTAGTCGATGTAGGCGCCGCGCATCTCATCTTCAATGTTTATCGGAATGATCTTTTCGCCTTCCGCCATAGGGAGATCTAAGTGGCCTAGAAACCCGTGAAAAACGGGAGCTTTTTCGGCCCGTGAGTGTGTACTTTCTTAAGCCTGCAAGATAGGCAAAAAAGGCCATTTTACCTAATCTAGCGCCATCTTTAGCACTCCTAGAGGGTCTTCTTACGGTCGTTATGATGCTGGCCCTGCTGCTGGCTGTGCACCTTGATTTTTTCGCCGATTGCGGGGTTCTGTTTTTTAAACCAGGGCTGCCCACGGTACTTGGTTCCGTTGTGCAAATGCACCTTGCGGGTGTGGCAGGCCACCATGGGACAAGTACGGCACGAGGCCACTAATAACAGCCCCACCAGGGGCACTAAGAGACGGGAGAAGAGTACGCGTAAAGTCATGCGGGTAAAGGTATTTAGTTCCGGACTACAGATGCAGTAACAGGTGGCCTAGCGCTAGGCCTGGTTAGGATATCGAAGCAGGCCTAGCGCCTACATCCTGACTGTTCCACTCCCGCAGAAACTGCTCCAGAAATTGCTCCATAAACTGATGACGCTCTTCGGCCACTCGCCGGGCTGCCGGCGTATTCAGCCGCTCCCGCAGGTGCAGCAGCTTCTCATAAAAGTGGTTGATGGTCGGGGCCGTGTTCTTCTTATAGCTTTCAAACGAAGCGTGCTGCACCGGGGGCACGGCCGGATCGTGCAGGGGACGGCCCTTATGGCCCCCGTAGGCGAAGGCTCGTGCTACCCCAATGGCCCCAATGGCATCGAGGCGGTCGGCATCCTGCACCAGCTCCCCTTCTACTGTGCTCATGGGCGTGGCCACGCCCAGGCCCTTGAAGCTAATCTCGCGGATAATGGCTACCACGCGCTGAATAACTTCCTCCTCGGCCTGCTGGCTTTCCAACCACTGGCGGGCCGCCTGCGGGCCGGCCTCTTCGTCGCCGTCGTGAAACTTCCAGTCGGCCACATCGTGCAGCAAAGCGCCCAGTTCCGTCACCAGCGGGTCGGCCCCGGGGGTTTGCTCGGCCAGCGCCCGGGCCACGTGCCACACCCGCCGGATGTGGGCCCAGTCATGGCCAGAGCCTTCATTTAGAAATTTATCACGGACGAAATCTGCCGTTTGAGTAATGAGTTGTTGCGCGTTGAGCATACTAGCAGTGGCCTAGGCCAGGGAGTGTAAACGGGGCAAAGGTATCACTCTGCCGGTGGCTCAACTACTACGCAAACAGTCCTACTATTCAGCTAGGCAGTTCCCGTAGGTACTGCGGTGGCACCTGCTCAGTGAGCCACACCCCGTTACCTGACTGGTAAAAGGTCATCCCGTCCGCCTGCATAGCCGCCGCATGTACGGCCAGCAGCACGGGCTGCCCCCGCCGACTTCCGACGCGGCGGGCCGTTTCCTCGTCGGGTGACAAGTGCACGTGGTGGCGCTGCATTTTCCGCAAGCCGTGTTGCCAAATAGCCGGCAGTGCTGCGGCTACGGTACCGTGGTATAGTTCAGGCGGTGGTGTCTGTACTACCAGGCCTAGCTCAACCGGCACGCTATGCCCCTGCTGAGCCCGAATGCGGGTTCCAGAGGCATCAAAAGCGAAGCGCTGCTTATCATTACTTCCTACAACTTCCTCTAACTGCGGCCGAGTGAGTGGGAAACCCCGGCGGGAACAGGCCGTCAGGAGCGCCTCCACTCCTACCCAGCCTTCGGCATCCAGGACCAGTCCCAACAGTTCAGGTCGGTGGCGTAAATGAAGACTCAGGAACTTGCTAATGCGGGTTTGCTGGGCTTGATTCATGGAGTAAGAACGCGCGTTGAGCAGGCCTAGAGCTCGGTGGACGGAATCTTTTCGCGGTAATTATTCGTTCCTACGTATATTGCCGTCAAATGACGGTTTAAAAATACGCAAATGACAGTCGTTCGTAAAACTTCCGTAGCCAGCATGGTAGACCTAATGGGTGGCCAAGCCGTAATTCCACAGCTTGTGCGCAACGAACTCGACCTGTTGGGGGTGGCCATCAAGGGCATCTCGGTGCAGGCTGTACGGGCTCTGCAGCAGCGGCTGCAATTCTCCAACAAAGAAATCAGCGCTGTGCTGGGCATTTCTGAAAGCACGCTGGCCCGCCGTGAGCAAGCGCAACGCGCACTCACCCTGGATGAAGGCGAGAAAACCATTCAGCTTTCCGGCGTGCTAGCTAAGGGCCTAGAGGTGTTCGAAGACCAGGATGATTTTCAGCACTGGCTGGCAACGGCTAACCCCGCCCTAGGGGGCATCAAGCCCAAAGCCTTATTGTCGTCGGCCATTGGGCGCGAGCAGATCTGCGATATTCTGGGCCGTATTCAGTACGGACACTACTCCTAGGCCACTCTATGCTGCTGTACCGCCTGGGCAAGGCCCCGTATATTTCAGATACATCTGGGCAGGGGGGTCTCTACTACGGGGGGCGCTGGCACGAAGTCGGGACCCTGATTCTTTACACCTCCGAGCACTTATCCTTGGCCAAGCTAGAGGTATTGGCTAACTCTCCATCGTTACCCCGTAACTATTTCTCCCTGACCCTGGAGGTTCCGGACACGGCTTCCATCCGTCACGTTACACTTGAGGAGTTGCCCAGCAGCTGGCAGCAGCTACCCTATCCGCTGGAGCTGGCGCAACTCACGCGGGCTTGGATTGACGAGGGTCGGGAATGGCTAATGCGAGTGCCCTCCGCCCACGCCCCGCACGAGTGGAACTACCTGCTCAACCCCCTGCATCCTGACCACCACCAACTCCGCACGGTGGTCCTGGAGCCGCATCCCTTTGATCCTCGGCTCAAGCCCTAACACGCCCGCCGCTGCATACCGCATAAAGCAAAGAATCCTCCCTGCACATGTAAGGAGGATTTTTTGTTTAGTTCACACTTGCACCTTATCTATTTTTAATAGGATTAGCCGCCAGAATTTCGGAAATTATATCTGTCCTCCTTGGTCGGCTTCTCGGCTTCACCTGTTGCACTTTCGCCTATCGTAACACCTTTACTCTGCCCAGCATTTTCCGTCACTTCTTACTCCTGTGCTCATGGACTGGTTAAGAAGCACCGTGCGGTCTGCCTACATTTTCCTGACTTTCGCTGGCTGCGCATTCTCCCAAGGGGCCCAGGCCCGGGAGAAAAGCGAAGGTCTCCCCCCTGCCACGGTGGCCACCTCCCCCGAAACGGCCATTGTGCGAGCTACGCTCCAGCAACTGCTCGACACCAGAGCCCTGGGCCCAACGGCTACCTACCAGCGCCTCGGCCTCCGGATGGGCCCTGCCGTACAGAGCTTCTACCACACCACAGATTATTCCGCCCGCTGGACCCAGGCGTCGGGCTGGACACCGCAGGCCCGGGAAGCCCTGCAACTGCTGGGGCGGGCCGCTGAGTTTGGGTTGGTACGAGAGGCCTACGGCTGGCAACACCTTACCACCCTCCCCGACTCGTTGCATCGACCAGCATCCGGCAAAGCGAAAGGGCGGCAGCTGGCAACATTTGAGCTGCGCCTCACCGATGCGCTGGTCAGCTACCTATACCACTTGCGCCAGGGGCATGTGGCACCTACCACCCTGCAACCCACTACCCCCGACAGCTTAACCAGCCAACAACTAGCCCAGCGCCTGCACCAGGCCCTAGCCAGCCCAGCCCTTACGGCCGCGGTGCTGGCACAGCAACCCGCCCACCTGGCTTACCGGCGCCTACAAACCATCTGGAGCCAAGCCCTGCACACTTCGCCCACCGACTCCGCTCGCCTGATGCAGGATACGGTGGCCGGGTTTCGGCGGGTAGCCATCAACCTGGAGCGGATGCGGTGGGAAGCGGCCGCCGACTCAGAATATGCTGAGGTAAACATTCCGGCGTATCAGCTGCAGATCATCAGGCAAGGCCAGGTACTGCAAACCTACCGCGTGATTGTGGGCAAGCCCGAGCTTCCTACCCCCGTGCTCAGCAGCCGCATCACTGTTTTTGTTACGGCCCCGGAGTGGCGGGTGCCCCACAGCATTGCCGTGCGGGAGTTTTTGCCGGAGATGCAGCGCGACCCAAGTTACTTGTATGACAATCATTATCGGCTGTATGATGGCCTAGGCCGGCGCGTGAGTCCGTGGCAGGTGAACTGGGCCCGCGTTACACCTGCTTCGTTTGCATATACTATCCGGCAACGGGCGGGCTCATTCAATGCGCTGGGAAACGTGGTGTTCTACTTTCCGAACCAGCAACGGGTATTTTTGCACGATACCCCGGGTCGGGCAGCCTTCACCCGTTCGGAGCGCGCCCTTAGTCACGGCTGCGTGCGGATGGAAAAGCCCTTGAAGCTGGCCGAGTACCTGCTTCGCCGCGAAGATCAACCGAAGCGCATCAAAGAATTTTACGCCAGCGTGCAGGCTCACGAAAAGCAGCGGTTTGAGCTTACTAACGGCTTACCTATCCATCTGCGCTACTACACCTGCGCTACCGATCAGGGCCAGCTCCACTTCCTGCCAGATATCTATAATTTAGATCCGTTGGTTACAGCAGCATTATTTAAAACGAATAATCACTTGAGCAAATAATCTAGTTCTAGCACGTTGTTTTATAAAATATTTAGCTCAGTTTTTTTATTAAAACCATACTTTGCAAATACTTAGCTGCAAAAATATTTAAGCAACAAAAAATATTTCATCAGCTGTAAATCCAGTAAAGAGTTAGGTGGCGTAGATGCCCTCACATAACCTTAATCTACCTTCCCCTTACTCCTTACAACACATGAAAAAACACCTGCTTTCTCTCGCAGTAGTAGCCCTGATGGGCGCCGCCACCGCTACCTCAGCCTCCGCTCAGGCTAAAATGGTTGCCGGCACCGTTTCGGTTGGTGGCGAGGCAATGTATCCCACGAAAAACATTGTTGAAAACGCCGTAAACTCCAAAGACCACACCACACTAGTTGCCGCTGTGAAAGCAGCAGGCCTAGTAGAAACCCTGCAGGGCAAAGGCCCATTTACCGTATTTGCTCCAACCAATGCGGCGTTTAATGCCCTACCAGCTGGCACGGTTGAAACGCTGGTGAAGCCTGAGAACAAAGCCACGCTAACCAAAATCCTGACCTACCACGTGGTAGCCGGCAACATGACGGCCGACAAGATTATGGCAGCTATTAAAGCGGGCAAAGGCACTGCCTCACTCAAGACCGTAAGCGGCGGCACCCTCAAGGCCATGATGAACGGCCCGAAAAACATTGTGCTAGTTGACGAGAAAGGAGGAGTATCGACAATTTCAACTTACGACGTTACGCAGAGCAATGGCGTAATTCACGTTATTGACAAAGTGTTGATGCCCTAATCAGTAAATATAAAATAAATAGTCCACCCTGAGTTATTAAATATTTAATAACTCAGGGTGGACTATTTATTTTTTACAGCATGATAAATTGATAATCACCCATCAATGTAATTTTTATATACTAAGGCATTATAACTATAATACCCTGCTGCTGTTGTACTGCCAACCCACTTCTGGGTAACCCAACGCCTCAACAATGAAACGGAATGAGATTGAGCCTCGGCAAAACCGGGTGATCTACGTGCTGATGGTGGTGGCCGCCATAGTTGCTCTCTCGCTAGCCATCTGGTACCACGCCCGGCAGTAGCTCCGTTTAGAAGCTACGCTACTTTCGTTTCTGCCAGCGGCGTAACAGGCCTAGCATTTCCGGCGTGTCGTATTCCGCCATTCCCTCGTGGGAGCCGATGATAGTGCCAGTTGGGGAGATGATGAAAGTGGCCGGAATAGCCTGAGTTTGAAAGGCCGCTGGTAAGGGAGACCCCGGAGAATATGCCGGCACCGTAATACCCCGACGAGCTAAAAAGCGGCGGGCTTTGTCTGGATTCTGGTCCAGAGAAAGCAGCACAAACGCTACGCTATCGGGGTTGGTGCGCTTCGCCAGCCGCACAATAGCCGGCATTTCAGCCACGCAAGGCGGGCACCAACTGGCCCACACATTCAAAAAAATCACCTTGCCTCGCAGCTGCGAGAATGGCACAGCTGGCCCCGCCTGGTTTAGGGGAAGCAGCAGAAAGGTGCCATCCGCCGCTGGAGAAGTGGTATGAGCGGTGGCAGGCTGGGGTGCGGAGAGGCGCGGCTGCCATAACCCCGTACTGAGCAGGGCCTGCTGCGCCCGGCCAAGTACTTCGGTATGCCAGCCGCTTACGTAGAGGCCTAGGACTATGGCCACGTACACTACCGGCTCAAGCCAGGCCCGACGACGAAACAAAAATCGAAACATCTGGCAAAGGTCGGGACTTGCTTATATCTCTGTCTCTTTTATTTCTGTCCGTATGCCGCATTTCACTGCCGACGACCTTGCTGGTCTGGAAAAAGTATTTCGTCTCAACCTCATCAACTCGATAACCGGCTATAAACCTGCCAATTTGGTAGGCACCGCCGCCCCCGACGGGGCCACGAATGTGGCCATAATCAGCTCGGTGGTGCATCTGGGGTCCAACCCCGCCCTCGTTGGCTTCGTGATGCGCCCCGCCAGCGTGCCCCGCCACACGTACGAGAACATTCAGGCCACGCGCCGCTATACTATCAACCACGTGCACAGCGGCATCATGCGCGAGGCCCATTACACCTCGGCCAACTTTCCCCGCGAAGTTTCAGAATTCGCCACCTGCGGCCTCACGCCCGAGTACCGCGACGATTTTTCGGCCCCGTACGTGCAAGGCAGCCGGATTCAGCTGGGCCTGGAGTTAGCCCAGGAGTTGCCCATTGAAATAAACGGGACAATTCTACTGATTGGCCGCGTAGTACACCTGTATCTGGCCGACGAGGTGATGCGGCCCGACGGCTCCCTGAACTTACCCGCCGCTGACAGCATCTGCCTGTCCGGCCTCGACACCTATCACACCGCCACCGCACAGGCCCGTTACGGCTACGCCCGCCCCGACCAACCCGTGCCGGAACTGCCCCTGGCCTAGAGGCAGGGTACTTGCGCTAGGCCACCTCTCTTCACGCTTCACTCCTATCTTTGCCTGCTCACGCAGTAACCTTCTTCCTATGGGCACCTCTGGCTTCCGCAATTTTGATAACGATGACGCCGCTGATTTTCTGGCCGACTTTGCCGACGACCCTAGCGAAGTGCTGCTGCTGGAAGCCCTCATTACTGCCGCGGAGGAAGAAGGTGACTTGGATGCCGATGTAGCCGCCCAAGCGCTGGCGGCCGCCGAGATTGTAGCCGCTTGGCAAGGACAGCCCGCCCCCGACTTTCCGGAGGACCTACGCGAGTTGGCCGACGAGTTAGACGTGAGCGACGAAGATGAGCTAACGGAGTTGGCCCGCCGCGCCGTGGCATCGGTAGTAAATCGCTCAGAACTGTTGGAATTGTGGAAGGCCTCAAATGAGCTACCCCAGTGGCAACAAACTCAGCAAGACTTGCTGAAGCGGCTGGAATAGGCCTAGAAGTAAGGGTCAGAATCCTACGGCGCCCAGCTTCTCCAGTTCCTCCCATACCCGGTGCACTGGCAGGCCCATTACGTTGAAGTAAGAGCCCTCTAGGCGCGTCACGGCTACCATGCCAATCCAGTCTTGGGCGCCGTAGGCTCCGGCTTTATCCAGGGGTTGGTACTGGGTAACATAGTGCTCAATCTCGGCCAGCGATAAGGGCCGGAAATGGACGCGGGTTTGGTCAGAAAACACCACACGCCGTCCGTCGCCGGCCAGCAAACACACGCCCGTGTACACATCGTGGGCGCGGCCCTGCAGGCGCTGCAACATCCGCACGGCCTCCGTCGCATCAGCGGGTTTGTTAAGTACATCGTCCTCGAGACACACAATAGTGTCGGCCGTTAACACGAGTTCGTCTGGAGCTAGGTCGGGGGCGTAGGCAGCGGCTTTGTGCGCGGCCAGATACTCGGCCACCTCGGCCCGCACTAAGTGAGGCGGAAAATCCTCGGCTACTTCTCGCAGCCGTACCTCGTAGGCCACTCCCAGATCAGTCAGCAGTTGCCGCCGCCGGGGCGAGTTAGATGCCAGCACGAGGCGCGGCCGGGCCAGCGAAGAATTAGGAGCGGAAAGTGGCATAAAAAGGGTGTTCAGTTTCGGAGTCGCGGATGCTGGTAAACAGGAAGCCGCCAATGGTTTTAGGGTAGAAGAACGTGGATTTAGGTGGCATAACGGCTCCAGAATGGCACACCCGCTCCACCTCGTCCATGGTTACTTCATTGGTAATGAAGGCGGCCCGCGCCTCCCCGCGGTCCACCCGCGACAGGCACTCCGGGAAATTACGCACGTAGGCCACCCCCGTCCACTGCCGTTGCGCCTCCGGTCCCACAATGCCCAATGCTTTTTCCAGCACAAAGAAGTGGAGCACCGTTAGATCTAGGGCTTTTACTTCTGGCGTGGTAGGCCAATCGAGCAGGGCGTGGACTTCCGGCCGTAACCGGATTTTGTACACCTGCCCTTCGCCCAAGTACAAGCCAAACGCCCAGGGCTTACCAGCAATTCGCTCGGGTAAATCGTAGGGGTCGTCCAGGGTTAACACTGTAAAGTACGGCGTCAGGCGGGCCAGCAACTCGTCGGCCGACAGCCCCTCGGGCAACTCGAGTATGAGGCGGTGCGTGGGCAGAATCCGCAGGTCATCAGCAGCGGCGTTGGTGAGGTACATCAAGTGGAAGTTCCAGGCTTCGGCGCCCGTGTAGGCCTCTCCGGCCGCTATGCGGCGGGCTTGCCGGTACGTAAGGGAACCCTCGTACCGGTGGTGCCCATCGGCCAGAATCACTTCCCGCGCAGCCAGCACCTGCTGAAAGCGCCGAATGACGTGCACATCCTGAATGACGGCCAGCACGTCGCGGGCGCCCTGGTAATCCTCCTCCGTCTGGTAGAGCGGGTTTTGCATGGCCTCATCCATGTACTGCTCCAATTCAAAGGCATCATCCCGGTACAGCCCGTGGGTGGCGCTGGTTTGGAACTCCATGCGGCTGAGCAGCTCGGCGCGGTCATTAACCGATGCGGGTAACGTGTTTTCGTGACGCAGTACCACATTCTCAGCCCAGTCATACGCCCGAATGTGACACATAAACCCCTTGCGGCAATACTCGCGCGAGCTCCCCGGCAGCCGGAAATACTGATAGTATACGTAGATGCCCGGCAACTCATCCTGGCGCAACACGCCCTGCTGCTGCCACTCTTGCAGGCGCTGGCGCGCGGCACCCGCGGCATCCTCACCGCGCGGCACCGACAAATGGATGCTGTTAAAGGGGTTCTGGTACAGAGCTTCCCGCTGCTTCGTAGATACTACATCGAAGAGCGGCGAAACGTACGTATCAATCTGCTGACTTAGCTCAGTGTTATAGCGCCAGCCGCGCACAGGTTGTATTTCGGCCACGTAAAGAGGGTCGTAAGGTGAAGGGAGAAAAGCAGTGGCCTAGCTAGGCCTGGTGCCTTCCTCAAGGTGCCAGGCGCGAGACACTCCAGCTTTCTCCCTGCCGCTCATACACAATTCGGTCGTGCAGGCGACTAGGCCGGCCCTGCCAGAATTCGATGCGCTGCGGACGTAGAATATAGCCTCCCCAGTGTGGAGGGCGCGGCAAGGGCTCCTGCCCGGCAAAGCGCGCTTCCACATCGTGCTCGCGCTGCTCCAACTCCTCCCGGCTCTGAATAGGCTGGCTTTGCGGCGACGCCCAGGCCCCGATCTGACTAGCCCGGGGCCGGCTTTGAAAATACTCTGTTGACAGTGCTTCGGGAGCTTTTTCTACGCGGCCTTCCACGCGCACCTGCCGCTCCAGCGCAGGCCAGAAAAACGTCATGGCCGCCAACGCGCCGGTGGCCAGCTCCTGACCCTTGCGCGAATCATAATTAGTAAAGAACAGGAAGCCCGCGTCATCAGGCAGGCCCTTGAGCAGGACTACCCGGGCAGAAGGCTGCCCGGCTTCACTAACCGTTGCTAGTGTGAGGGCCGTGGGCTCATCTACCTGGGCGCTGAGAGCCTCATCCAGCCAGGCCCGAAACTGGCGCACGGCGTTCGGCTGCACATCGGCCTCAGTAAGCGTACGTTGCGCATACGTTTTGCGTAAATCAGCAAGCTGGGGGTCAATCATACACACAACTGATCAGAGGGGTGGAAGCAATCTAAAATAAGCCCGCAAGCCGGGCCGCTAGGCCACTGGTTGGCTCAACAACTGGGGCAAAAATACGCGTCGGGAGCAAAGTACCCGCGCAATTAGGGCCTCAGCCAGCTTGAGCCAACCAGTGGCCTAGCCGCAAGGTAGTGCAATAACACCGGCAAACGGAACCTGTGCCCCCCTGCCCAACGTAATCCCCAAAGAATACTGCCCTACGTAGGCCTGTCGGGAAGAAACGCCCAAAATACCCGTCTTTTTCCGTACTTTCTGTTCCTGCTCCTCGTTCCCCTCTACCTTCCTTCCAACCAATCACCTTCTCTGATGCCACGCATTCGATCTGGTAGTCTGCTTATTTCTCAGCCCTTCCTCGGCGACCCTAACTTCGAGCGAACTGTAGTGCTCATCTGCAGCCACTCCGAAGAAGAAGGCTCATTTGGCTTGGTGCTCAACCGGCCGGCTTCGTTGCAGCTCGGCGATGTGCTGGAGCTACCCGGGGGCGATGCGCTGCCGCTGTCCCGCATTCCGTTAGGCCTGGGGGGGCCAGTCCAGCCCGACACGCTGCACTACTTACACCGGCATGCCAACTTGCCAAACGCCGTGGCGCTAGGCCAGGACGTGTACTGGGGAGGTGATTTTCGCCAGCTGATTGACGAGCTGCAATCAGCTTCGACACCAGAGGAAGATGTGCGTATGTACGTAGGCTACTCAGGCTGGACGGCGGGCCAACTGGCCGAGGAAGTGAAGGAAAATGTTTGGATTGTGCACCCCAATGCTGCTGGTAAAGTATTTACTTTGGATAACGATGCCTTCTGGCAGTCGATTTTGCGTGAAAAAGGGGGCCGCTTCCGTATGTTGTCCAACTACCCCACAGACCCACGTCTGAACTAATCGCGCCCACTGCCCGCCTTCGGGCCTATCTCCTTTGAACCTTATGCTACCTGAAAACGATAACACCGCCCCTTCCAACGCCAACGAGGCTTCTGAATCGCCAATGAGCATTCTGGAGCGTCGCCTGGCCGAAATCAATGCCAAGCAGGATCCGGCAAACGAAACTACTACTCCCCCCGCCGAGTCCTCTGGTGCGGTAAACAATGCGCCGGCCTCTCCTGTAGCCCCCGAAGACATAACGGAGCGGCCGAACGAGGGAGTACCTTCGGTAGCACCCGGACCTAGCGGAGCGGGTACCGCAGAAGTACCCGCCTCGCCCGAAGCCGAGGCCGCAGCAGAATCAGCCACTCACATTCCCTCGCAAGTACCTGGCGTTGCGCATTCGGCCGGGGAGGCCCGTGCTCTAGCTCATTACGGCACTACTGAACCCGGCGCAGCCCCTGCTGAATCTGAAACCAGTAGTTCATCTGCCGCAACAGATAGCCCCGAGGATCCGCACGTGAAACCAGTCGTGGATGTTACACCCGGACAAAACCTGGACGCGGCCCTGGAACAAGCCCCCTCCGTAGCTTCCCTGCACACCTCCTCCGATGCCGCTGCCACGGAAGAAGATGAAGAATACGTACCAGATGCAACGGCCCCAGACTTTGCCAGCCTCGACCTGACCGCACAAACCAGCTATCTGCACTCCCTGTTACAGCGGCCAGATGCTCGTCAGAACCGTAAGCAAATTTTTGACCTGTACCGCCAGTACGACGCTTCAATTCAAGCCGACCGCGCCGCGGCCCGGCAGCAGTCAACGGAGACTTCAGGTAACGACGACTTTGCGTACGCAGGCCCCGCCGGACACCAAGAGCTGACCAAAGCATACCAGGAGTTTAGGGATAGTCGCGTCCGCGACGCCAAAGCCGAGGACGAGCAGCGGGCGAAGAACCTAGCTCACAAGCAATACCTGCTTTCTCAGCTCCGCCAACTAGTCGAGTCCGCAGAAACCAAGGACAGCTCTGCTCGCATCAAGGCTCTTCAAAATGATTGGAAAGCCACAGGCCCCGTTCCTCAAAAGGACACGCAGGAGTTGTGGAACAGCTACCACGCACTACTAGATATCTTCTATAACAACCGCGGACTGTTCTTCGAAATGAAAGAACTCGACCGCCGTCGTAATCAAGAAGCTAAAGAGGGACTTATTACGCGGGCCGAGGCATTACAGCAGCAGCCTAGCATTAATAAGGCTCTGCAAGAGCTTCGTCAGCTCCATGAAGAATGGAAACACATCGGCCCCGTGCCGAACGAGCAGCGCGAGGCCTTATGGCAGCGTTTTTTGCAGGCATCAGAAAAGGTTCACGACCGGAAAAAGGAATTTCTTTCTACGCGTTCCGCTCAGGAAAATGCGAATCTGGAGCGGAAAACTGCTCTTTTAGCTCAACTACAACCTTTCGGTGAGTTCCAAACGGAGCGGGTAAATGAGTGGCGCTCTAAAACCGATGAGTTGCAGAAGCTGAAGGAAGAATGGGATGCGGCAGGGCTAGTTCCTCGGGAGAAAGCCGAGCAGATGAACAAGCAGTTCTGGGGGGCTTACAAAGGCTTTTTCCAGCGCAAAAACCAGTTCTTTAAAGCGCTTGACGAGGAGAAGAACACCAATTTAAAGCGTAAGCTCGACCTATGCGAGCAAGCCGAAGCGGCACTGCAAAATCCAAACTGGGAGGAAGCACGAGAAATCGTGATTCGTCTGCAGAAAGAATGGAAGCTCATTGGCCGGGTACCCGAGAAACAGTCGGATAAAGTGTGGAACCGCTTCCGCACTGCCTGCGACACCTTCTTTGACCGGAAGAAGGAAGAAGTAAAACAGCGTGAACAGCAAGTTCAGCAAGCAAGTCGGGAGCAGCTTCAGCACCTAGATAAGGTAGCGGAAGCGGTTGCTGCCCTCTCAGCAGATACTCCAGGTACGGTAGAAGGCTTCCGTCAACACGTAAATGAGTGGCGTCAGTTTGACACCGGATCCTCGCGCGGTAATGAGCGCAGCGAGGATAAGTTTCAAGCCCTAATGGCTAAATACCTAGATGCGGTTCCTGGTTTGTCCTACGCAGAACGCACGGAGTTGCTGTTCAACCTACAAATTGAGCGCTTGAAGTCTGCTCCCGATGCCCAGCAGCAGCTTTACAAAAAAGAGCAATTACTGCGGCGAGAAATTAACGAGCTAGAAAATGACATTTCAACTCTTAAAACTAACCTAGAGTTTTTTGCTCGTTCTAAAAACGCCGGGCAACTCCGGGAGGAGTACCAAGGTCGCATTGATGAAGCACAAACGCGAATTGACATTTTAAAAAAACAGTTGCGCCAAGTACGCAGCTAAGCTAAATACTACCCGTCTTCGAAGAGCCCGGCTGAAGCATTTGTTTCAGCCGGGCTCCCTATTTTAAGCTATACCCATCATCCAACAAGACCTATATGTTGCAGCAACACTAAAAAAATTTCACATTCTAGCTTAAACACACATTACAGATAATCAGAATCTTCCAACATGCACAGTACTTAAAGCATCTGAACAGGCTCATTTTTTTCGAAATCAAATTTGACAATATCATTTCCGTACGTAGTTTTGCACCACTTAACGCCTCCTTAGCTCAGCTGGTAGAGCAACTGACTTGTAATCAGTAGGTCGCTGGTTCGATCCCGGCAGGGGGCTCATAGGTAAAATAACGCCTTGTAAATCAATGATTTGCAAGGCGTTTTTTATTGGTGTGCCCGTTGGTGTGCCCTTTTTCCGTTCCCCCTCCCCTATTACGTGCGAATCAGGTGTTGAAGCTGGCGAATTAATAGTCCCTGCTTGGCTCTCATTACCGGTGGCAGAAAGGTACATTACCTACTAATTTCTCAAGGCTTACCTAACCTGCATGCCGCTTACCCCTACTCGTCTGGCACCTTCGTTCACAGCCAAGTCTCTAGACCTTAATCTAGAGGCTCTCCGTGGCTTTGCGGCGCTAGTGGTCGTCTGGTATCACATCATTCTTTTCGGCCACTTCATTGACCCTCACTTTCAGCCCGAAGGCATCTGGGTGTATCTAGCACCCGGACATGAGAGCGTGCTAATCTTCTTCGTACTGAGCGGCTACGTCATTGCTCTAAACACTAGGGAGCCACTTACCCGAGCAACGATACCAACGTATCTAAAAAAGCGGTTTGTTCGGATTTACCCGATCTACTTAATCAGCATACTGATCGCCCTACTGCTTGCAAAGCAGGCCTATCCAGGGTGGACTATATTCAGTCACCTCCTACTGCTGCAGGGAATGACATCTGAGCTTATTAGCCAGAACTCTCCTGCATGGTCCTTACACTATGAAGTGCTGTTTTACTTATTATTCATTCCTCTTTCATACTTCCGTCTCAATGCACTGCTGGTAACAGCCTTGTGTCTACTAACTGGGCTTATAAATAGCCTGCTGGGCACAGCGCCTCAACTAACCTCGTACCTGTACGGCTTCACGTTTTGGATGGTGGGGGTGGTGCTGGCCAGATACATGCCGCACAAGACACAACCTCACCCTGGCCAGATGCTGAGCCTGATGTTTCTCTGGCTGGCGCTACCGATGTTCAATCTGCTGGAAGTGGTAATAAGCAAAGTTATCCAAGTAACAGAGGGGAAGCTGATTTATCCGGATAGCGTATTCTGGCTTGACCGGATTATTAAATTGGCCGACTTTTCGTGGCTACCCTACGCACTGTTGACCATTATCATTTTCACATCCAAGGACTTTTTAGGCCGCAAACCACTTACCTGGTTGCTACTGGCATTGCCAGCCTATAAATTCAAATACTTATTCCAGGACCGTGCTCACATAGACTTTGGCTATTGGGCATTTCCCGTACTGTTTTATTGGGCGGCCGTGTTTTGCTATGTATTTCAGAACCAGCTGCGGCGCATATCCAGTAGATTCATCAACTGGTTATCGGCAACCGGAGCTATTTCCTATGGCATCTACATTATTCACTTCCCTGTGATGCACGCTTTCCAGTGCTTGGAAATGTTTAGTGGTAGCGCCCAAACCTTCTGGGTACGTACGGTTTTGTTTTTCATCGTTACGGTGATCCTAGCCTACATACTGGAAAAAATAATTCAACCACGCATTAAACAACTATTTAAATGACCCAATTGAGGCGGCCTGACTACGTAGCACCCAGCCACCGCCTACACTGACTAGCACCAGCACGACAAACACATACCAGGGGGTACCGGCTTTATTAGTGCTGACACTAAGCGTATTGTTCTTGCCAATGCCCGCGGCCCCACCATCGGCGCCGGCTTCTCGGTTATCGGTGGCCTTGTTGCCGGGCCCTACCTGCACTGGGGCTTCTGTCTTAGTTGGCACGGCTGCCGTGTTGCCTGTTCCCTGCTGCAGGATAATGGTGCTGTTCTTAATCTTCTGCTTGCCTGAGCGCTTGCCTAGGCCTAGAAAGCCTGTGCCCTTAGGCTGGCTAGCCTGTACCATGGGCACCTGATTAGCGTAGTTCACAGCCTTGTACGGCTGGTCACGCACGTACTGGCTTGTATCCTCCGAGCTTGCTACTGACAGGCTGTCGCTTGCTACATTTTTGGAGGAAGCGCAACTGCTCAGACCAATTGTCATACCTAGGCCGAAGCCTAGTAGAAGGATGCCCGCCACGATCAGCAGCAGCAAACGGCCATAGCCATTTAGTTTAGGAGTACCCACTGTTAATAAAGCCAGTTAGCAGCTGCGGATATGTCCGAGCTAGGGTAAAACACCACACGCACGCCCCCACCATCCCGGCCCCCACCACGTCCGGTGTTGCCTGCATTCACGTACCAGCCGCGTGCGGGCCGGCCCTTGCGGATACTGCGGCCCATCTCTACCGCCCGGCCAATGTGCCCAATGCGGCCTAGACTGGCGTAGTAGAAGCCGACTACATGCCCAGGCTTTAGGCTATCGATGGAGCCACGCTTACCAGTGAAATAGTAGGTGCGCGTTTTATCGGTAAACCAGTTATAGGAGCCCGCGGCGCCTTTAGGTACTGGCAGGCCACAGGCCCGTTGGTTGGCCGCTTGGTACACGCCACACCACGGACCATATAAAGCAGCACCCGCCGCCTTCTGCCAGGCATTGATTTGCGGCCCATCGTTGCTGCCGGTCAGCTCTCGCACTCCCGTTTGCCGCCCGGCCCAGTCAAGGACACAGGCGGCGTTGGAGCGTTGGGCTACTGACTGAGCGCGGCTACCAGCAGGCAGGCCGCATACAGCGAGAGCAAGCCAAACCAGACTTTTAAGTAGATGTTGTACTGACATTCTTCCGAAAGTTGAACGGTGGAATCCTCGATGACAAAGCCGGCGGTGAAGTGACGCTTTGCCCAGACAGGCAAGCCCGGCGTGATGTAGTGCATGAGCGACCAGACCAGCACGATAATGCCACAGAAGTAGCCGCTGCCTGCCAGGAAGATGCTGACCACCGCCCCGAACTGTTTGGCACCGCTGGCCTGGTGTAACGCAGTTACCTGTGCCCCGTCCGGATCCGCACTACCGGGTGTAATGGGCTCGGCGTCGTACAGCCAGAAAGTGAGCTTGGGCAGCAGCTCCGGGGTGAACACATAGACGAGGGCAATGAGGATTCCTAGCAGAAAGGGCACATGTCGGCGGATATAGGCCGCGGCTTTCTGCCAAGGCGTACAGGTGTTGGGGGTGTTTTCCATAAGGGTATTAGTGATTAGGGTTTGACTTTCCCACTGGCTTTTTGCACTTCTAGAAAGACATCGAAGGCAGTTACGCTCTTGCGTAGACTAGTATTTTCGTCTTCCAGCTTATCCTGACGCTCTTTGAGGTAGTTCACGAGCTGCCGATCATCCTTGCGCTCCAGCCGCATTTCTGTCACCAATTCCCGTAGCTGGTGCACGGCATCCTTGGTTTCCTTGGTGCTGGCATCGAAGCCGGCCACGGTACGATTGAGCAGCCACGCGGCCACCCCGATGACAGCACCCACCAAGCCCGCAAGCACAGGCGTAGGCATAACAGAACCCACATCCAACAGCACAACGAGGAAGGTATAAGAGGGCAGCACGGCGATACAGACAGCTAGGAAATGATTAGGGAGAAGCGGTAAGCCGGCTACCACCTGTTGCCAGCTCGGCGGTGGCCAGAGTAGCGAGTAGCGAGGAACGTAGCGAGGCAGGCAAACAGAATAGGTCATGGGTGCAGGCGGTTTAGGCGGGCACTGGTGTTAGATAGATCGGATTAAGGCTGGTATCCCTTGGCGGCCATAAACTCATGCACGGCCGTGCAATAGGTGTTGAGTTCGGCCTCGGTGCGAAAGTGCTCTCCCGTGGTGCTAAAGCCTACTTTTCGGCTAGAAGGCAGGTGCGTTACTTCCGGCGTTTCCCCGCCCACAATGTTGATGTCACCGAAGAAGTACTCCCCGTTGCTGTTATCCTCCTGCTCCAGGTAGTCTTTGAGGAATACCGCGGGCTGGCCAGCTACGGAACGCCAGATAGCTACCTTATAATCAGGGGTGCGGTTGACGATATACAACGCCTTCGTGTTGCCCGCCGCTACCGAGCTGGAGCCTTTACCGCTGGCCCAGTAGGTGTTGCCATCCGTATATTCCAGGTGCAGGTTGTCGCCCCGGTTGATGCCGTCACCCCCGAAAGTGCCAGGCGTTAGGTAGCCGAAGTCCCGCCCAGTGGCAATGTCCTCACACGAGAAGAATGCAAAGTGACGGGCCCCCGTCGCATCAGGTGTTTTACCATAGGGCAGGTAAAAGGTGCGGGCCTGGGTGCCCACCTGCCCGTCTGGCTTGACGCCTACGCTATCCACCGTCCAGTTGCCCGAGAACAACAACCGGTAAGCAGCGTCCGAGTCTTGGTGGTTGAGAATGTTGTATTTAGCCGCTGCCAGTGTGCCGCCAGCGAAGGCATAGAGCGTGCGCAGGCGGCTCCAGATACCTGCATTGCGTAGCGTATTTTCCAGCGCCACACCAGCATTCTTGTGACTGGCAGGCACGCTGCCCCCATCGGCGGCTACACGGGTTGCCCAAGCCTCGAAGCCTTCTGTGGAGCCATCTGGTGGAGGTGGAGTCATGCCCCAGTCGTTACCGATTTTATTGGTTACCGTCCCGATTCCGGCCTCATCCTGCACCCGCGCAATGCCTACGGAGTTATTAGAGGTGCCATTGGTTACCGTCTTGCCCGCGCCGACATAGATGGTCGAGGTGCCTGGAGCGTTGATGCTGGCAAAATTAAAGTTGTCTAGCTTGCCATAGAAGTTCTCTACAATGTTGTAGAGGTTGGTGGCGGAGAAGCTATCAATTTGCAGATTGACCAGGTGCCCCACGTCCTGCCCGGTTTTTGGGTTGCGGGCAAAGCGGGTAATCGGGGCAGCAGCCCGGTTATGGGCACTGCGGTTCATCGTGCCTGCCTTGATTCGCAAGGTCGTGCCGGAGCCTTGGATGTCGATAATGGAACGGTTATCGGAACTATCCGGCGTGGCCATAATCAGGTCGAACGTCGCATTGTCGATTACTGCAGTCGGGCCATACAGCACCGTGGGGTGAGCACTGCCCGAATAGTTATTGCGCCGCAGCAGGCCCACACTTAGGTTGCGCACGGTGCAGTCTAGCATCATGTTGGCGGGCTTATAGGAGCCGGTAGTCGTCATCTCGACGGTGTACTCGTCAATCCTCACCGAGCCAATGATGCCCATTTTATTGCTGCCACCCGTGAAGATGTCATTGGGCGACTCAGCATAGTTATCAAATAGCGAACCCTGCTGCTGCACCGTGCCGATGATACGCTTGATAACGATATCATCCACCGCCCCTTCTAGTCCACCAGAAGCCAGCAAGCGCAGCAGGTATTTGCAGTTGCGCGAATCAATGGTATCAATCCGCACATTGCTGATCTTCCCGTACACGGCCCAGGGGTTATAGCCGGTCTGCCCATTAGGCCCGGCAACGGGTGCCGGATAGGTTGGGAAGAAGATATCGTGCGCCACCAGCGAGATCAAATCGTCACCGGTCTGACCAAACACGGTGCCGACTGTCAGGCCCGTACCCGCGTGGAACTTGAACCCATCCGAGTTGCGGGCCAATTCCCCATTGGAGTTGACGTACGCAAAGGCCGAAATGGTCGGGCAAGAGACGTTCTGGAAGTTGGAAATGTAGGAGCTGAAGGTGCGCTGGTTCACCACCTCCATGTTGATGCTGGAGTTCTTAATACCCGCCAGCCGGAACCCAATAGTCCAGATAATCTCACCGTTCGGCCCGACCGCTGCTTCGCGCTGCTGCAGTTCCGCCCCTGTGGCTACATCAAAAGCATTGAGGTTGGCGTAGATGCGGCCGATGTTGATATTACTATCGATGATGACACCTAGGCTGCTGCCATTCATGCCCACCGGGTTGGCATTGCGCACGGCAAAGCCGTTGCTCTGCTCGCGCAGGATAAAGCCGTAGTTGCGATTGGTGCCCGGCTTGGCTACCGCGTTAATGGTGACGTTGCTGCCAATGATGATGTGCGACAGCGACACGTCGCAATCCCAGTTGACGACCAGCGGAGCGCCCGAGCTATTGGCAAATAGTGCGGTCAGTCCTGCCGTAGAGTCGGTGCCGTATTGCTTGCTGCCGTAATCGGCGTTGGCATTACTATACACGCCCGGCTGGTCTGAAAGATTGATGCTGCTGCCCGGTACTGGTGCCGTGACAGTGACCGTGCGAACGGCGGATATTTTCGTCGCGCCACTGACATCCGTTACCGTGTTGGTCAGGGCGTAGCTTCCCGCGTTTGTTGGCACCCAGGTACCAGAATACGAAGCACCACTACCACTATAGACCTGCGTGATTACGCCACTGGTAGTGTTTTCAGCCTGTACCAGCAGTTGATAGGGCGCCGAGCCACCGCTGGCAGTAGCGGTGAACGCCAGCGTTGCCCCTACGGTGGTCGAGTTGCCAGAAGGAAGCGTTAAGCCGGCTGCCAGCGTAGCAGGCCCTGCTACAGGGGTAACGGTAATGGGGGCTGAGGCTAGGCCAGAGCCCACAGAATTTGTTGCAGTTACTGTGAATTCATACGGCTGTGCATTCGCCAAGCCAGTTACCGTAATGGCAGTATTGCCCGTCGTACCGAAAACGCTGTAGGTGCTGGCACCTACTGGACGGTAGCGCACGGTGTAGCTCGTGATGGCAGCCCCCCCGTTAGCGGGCTCTGCCCAGCCGAGTACTACCTGCGTGTTTCCTGGCGTAGAGGTGATATCTGTAACCTGGCTTGGAACTGTTACGGGTACCACCACTGGCCCCGTAAAGGCCGTGGCATTGCTCACAAACTCACCCGCCGGCCGGCCGCCGCTGGCCTTCACGCGCGCCCGCACCGAGCCCACGCTGTGCGGACCCGTGATACCGGGGTAGTAAATGCGTCCACCCTGCGAGTAGATATCGGCTGGTGTCGAGAAGCCCGCGGCAACATCAGCTTTCTCCAGCTCGTAATCCGAAGCGGAGGCATAGCCTGGCACGGCCAGGTGCGAGAAGATATTGCCCACATCATCAACCTGCGCGCCCTTCGGGGCCGATGGCACCGTAACGGCTACCCCATTGGCCACTTGCTGCAGCAGAAACGCATTCACGTCATTCTGACTCGTGAACTCCGGATGAGTGCCGTACTGTCCCTCGGTGATGGGCGTAAAGCCAGCCGCCTGCGGTATCTCGGTTTTCAGTGCGTAGTCGTCGATAATGCCATCTAGGGCATTGATGACTGGCGCGCTACGCGTCACATCGGACGGGCCACCCTCTTTTACTTTGAATACAAGTCGAATACGTTGCTTGTGCTGGGCGCGGGATGCCATAGAGGGCGGATACTTAAATAGCGTGGAAAGTCACACTACCCCGACCGGGGCGACGGCGGCTGTTGCCGCAGGTGGTAGTAGGCTGAGGCCCGCGGTAGGCGCGCAGGGCAGCCTGCAGGCGACCCGCATAGAGGTTGCGTTCGGCTTCCACATCGGCCTTCAGCTCGGCCCGGCGGGAAGCGCTGATGGGCTGGTTGCTGCCATCCGAGAAGGTCTCGGCACCGTTGCCCGTCATGTGGGTGCCGTGCCAGAGCAGCAGCCGGCGGAAGGCTTCGGTAACCAGTAAGGGCCGCACAAAGCCCGTCCAAAGCGCGGCTAGCGTAGGGTTGTCCCAGCCCGAGGTCGGGGGCGTAGCCAAGAACTCAGCGGGGTCGAACTCTACCCCGGGAAATTCACTACTGCCGTTGCCCAGGTTCCGCTCGAAGCCCGCCCATTCCTCGGCGGTGAGCAGTGGGCGCACGTCGAAGAGTTGAGCTTTGCGGATGTAAGGATCTACCAGCTCAGGAGCCGTGTTGCGCGACAGCGGCCAGAACTCCAGGAAGTCGGCGACGGTGATTAGTAACAGCTGGCTCATGTGGCGGGCGTGGGCGTAGTAGTTTTCGGGCCTAGGCCAATAAGGCCGCGGCGCTCGTCTTCCGTCATGTCGGCCAGCACCTGGTTGGCTACTAGGGCAGGCAAACCAGCCAAGGCCTGCAGCGTGCGCTCAGCATCGGTAGATTGTGGCTTCTCCAGCTCGGGTAATCCCCCAAAGGCGCGGATTTCATCATCCGTCATTTTCTGCGCTACCGTGGGATCGAGGTAGTCCACGGGGTTCAGGGGCTTCACACTCCAGTCGGAAAGCTCCGGATACAGCTTAGCCAACGGGGCAATGATGGACGCGCGGGCCGGCTCTACAGTCAGGTTGAAGAGCTTGATACTGTTGACGATCTGCTGATTGTTGCCCAGCATGCCCGCTTCAGCCACGCCAATGAGTACCGGCGGCACGCCCATGTGCCGACACACCGAATTGGTAATGCGGTTGCGCATGTCGGTCAGGCCTTTGCTATTCGGGCCCTTATCGATGAAGTCAATCTTAGGGGCCTCTTCCTCTTTCTCGACAGCCAGCACCAGCACCGACGATTCCGACTCGGAGCCCTTCATGGCCTTCACGCCCTTCTTGATATCGAGCAGGTCCGGCGACTCCACATCGGGCGCATCATCCATGGTCTGGCCTTCCCCAGGCACAAAGTCCGGGTCAGCCTCGGGGCTGTACTTGGCGCCGATAACTGTCATCACGGCATCGGGAAAGAAGCCGTTCTTGGCCTGCTTTTTACGAAGCGGGCCAGGGCGGCATCCGTCTCCAAGTCTTCTTTAGCGGCGTAGTAGCTCGGCACCGGGTACTGGGTGCGGCCAGGCCGGGCCTCGAAGGAAAAGACTAGGTGCCCCCAATAACCGGTCTCGGACTGCACCGCCGCCAGCACCTCCTCCGCAATCTCCTCCTCCGAAGCCAGCGGGTTGAAGGGCAGGTATACCCGGTTATCAGCAGCTGAGCGTTTCCCCTCGCTCAGCCCGTAGTTGACTACGAAGCGCCCTAGTCCATCCTTTTCCCGCCGCAGGCAGTCCGATGGCTCTACAAATACATCTCCGCGCTGGCCACCATACGTGTAGCGCACCACTACGGCGACGCCCAGGCCAGCGCCGGCGTAGTGCTTCGCCTCGGCCAGCAAATCATTGAGCGTCTGCTCATCGTTGGCCCGCATGGTAGCTGTAGCTTCCGAGGCAAAGCCCTTGCCGCCGATGAACTGGGCAATGCGCGTCACGCAGGCTTCTGCTGTGCCCGAATCATAGAGGATACGCAGGCACTCCTGGGGCAACTGGTCACTAGCGCCCCAACTCACGAGCTTGAGCTTTTCGCCGGTGCTACCCGCAGGGATAGCCGGCGCATTCAGAACCGAGGAAGGAGCGCCAACGCGAAGCAGGGAAACGGTAGAAGTGCGGCGGCGCTTAGCCATGGGGGAAGTCGTCTGGCAGTGGGGAAAGAAAAGGGCCGCTACCTAGTAGCAGCGGCCCTTTTTAGTGGTTGAGAAGGGACAAGCTTAGTCCTGCTTATCGTGCTCAGCGCGTTTCGCGTCGATGGCTTCGGTAAGCTGCGCAATGGTCAGCTTGTCATCCGCATCAGTGCCGAGTACTTCTTTGTACTCGGCCTGCTTTTTCTGCTTTTCAGTCAGCTTGGGAGCATCTTCCTTAGCGGCCTCGTCTTCGATGGCCTTGCCATTCTTCAGGAAGGCATGCTTGAAGCCTTTCGAGATGAAGAATTCAGCCGACTTATCCGTTAGGTTGTCAGCGGTTACTACTTCCGAGTAGGACTCGTGCACGAATTGCTCGTTTTCAAAGCCGGGAGCTAAGCTGTACGTGGCGTTTGCCATGAGTTCAGGGGTTGACTGGCGTTGGTAGTGGCGCACGTAGGCGGAAAGAATGTCCACGTAGCCTTGAAAATTGCAGTTGGTGCAGCCGGCGGCCGGGTTTCCGGTGATCAGCGCGTAAAGCGCATGCAACTCGGCTTTGTACTCGTTGGTGTGGCGCTTCGAGTAGGAGGCGTCTAGCCAGGCCTGGGCCCGGCTAGCTATTTCCTCAGTGTAAGCGACAGCCACGGCTTAGGCGGGCAGTACTACCAGTGCGTCTAGGTAGGCGCGGCTGGCAGCGAGCTGCGTTTCACCCCCGGTGACAGGGACTTCGAAGAACATGGGGAACTTGGGCTCCTTGCCGGTGAGCGTGGTCTTCATGACGTTGTTGTCATCGGTCTGCGCCGTACCCGTACCGTCTTCACCGGTGCTGGTTTCGTTGCCGAATTCCTTGAAGTACACGCGGATATCACCCGAGGCTAGCTCCTGAAACACGACCTTGCTGCCAGCAGCCAGGAATTCCTCCAAGGCTTCCAGACCCTTCTGGTCTTTATAGGAATACTGCTGAATCAAGGTCTGCTCTACCTCCATGCTACCGTTTTCGTTGGTAGTGGACTTGTGCGAGCCGTTGCCCTTCTTCGGCCGGCCTACGGCCCTAATGCCTTTTTCGGTGCCGTTGAGCGTGAAGCCCGACAGCGCGCCCGTGGTGCCGCTCTTGGTTTCAGCCCCACTAAACTGGTCACGCTGGAACACCCAGCAGTTGCGATTGATACCGCCAGACTTGGGGCATGCCGTGGACTTCACGGCCTTGGAAATGCGGTTGCAGATATCTTCTGCCATGAGTTCGGTTCTCCTTTCGAAATGGCCCTAGGTGCTGCAGCACCTAGGGCGGGTTTCACGAATGATTCAGTAGCAGTAGACTAGATCGCGAAGGTGACCAGCGAGTCAAAGCCAAAGCCTACACCCAGGCGGTAGAGCACGCGGGTATAGTTGAAGCGGTCCTTGATGTCGTACCACATGGTGATTTCCGACAGGTCGCTTTCCTGGTCCATGGCCACGATGATGTTGGTGGGCACGGTCAGGATGGCAATGTGGGCACTCTGGCCTGCGAAGTCCACGCTCATGTACTGGTGGTACTGAGGTAGCTTCTTGATGAGGATGCCACGGTAGCGCAGCTCCTGGACCCCGGCGAAGAGGTTGGTTTTACCCGACTCCAGTACCGTAGTGCCGGCACCATACTGGATGTAGGCGTCCTCAATCACGTCGTAGAGCACCTCATCGACGTAGAACACCTTCGTAGTTTTGGCCACGTTCTTCAGTTGAGCCGACTGGCCTTTATAGAGATCTTCCAGCACAGCCAGGGCTGCTTTAGGGTCAGCCTCCAGCGCCGCCGCATCAATAGCCGCACCGCGCTTCACCTTACCTGCCGTGGCCTTAGCCAGTAGGAACTTCCGCAAACCATCGATCTGGTTGTAGTTCACATCGGCGCTGGTGCGGTCTCCGAGGAACAGGATGCGCAGCATGTCTTCGTACACTACTGGCGAAAGGGCTTCCCGAACAATTTCTTCCAGCACGGTGCCGGTCAGATCGTTATCAGTGGCGTGACCCTTTTTCTTGGCCAGTTCCAGGATGGTACCATCATAGCGGTCCGCGCACTCCTGCAACTGAATCATGAGCGGAAAAACGGTTATCGTGTTGCTGCCCATGGTCAGCAGGTCGCCCGTGGGCACGAAGGGACCGCAGCCCGTATCCCGGCGCGTCACCTTGCGGGCCGCAGTCATGGAGTAGTCAACGGTCGAGGACTTGACGCCCTCTTGAATCTGGAAGCCCAGGGTTTTCAAATCCAACTGCTCCACTGGGGGCTCCAGCAACATCTTGGCTTTGAAGTCTTCTACAGTGGGTTGTTTGCCGCCGTAGGTGATCGGGTTAACGAAATAGGCCATTTCAGAAATGAATTAGGCAGGTGAAGAAATGCCGGCGGGCGGCAGACAAAACAGGATAAGGGAGTGTGGTAGGCCTAGGCAGATTTGGCCTTATCCATCGGGTGCGGCTTCTTTGCAGCACCGTTCTTCACATCCGTTTGGGGGCTGGGGCGCTTGGTCGTCGCCGAGGGTGTAGGCGGCACCGTGCCTTTGAACTTCTTGAGTTCGTCGTTGAGGCTCGCAATGGTCTCCTGGTCTTTTTGGCGACCATCCTCCAATTGCTTCAAGCGGTTCATCACCTCTGTCAGGTCAGCACTGTTTTCAGTGGTGGTATCCTCCGCTTCTGCATCGGTAATGTTCTCTACCACGCCGCCAGCCACCGTGATGGTGCGGCCATCAGCTAAGCCATAGTCACCATCCTCGGCGGCTTCCGTCAAGGCCTCGTCATAGAATACGGCTACGCCCTGAGCCAGCGGGCCATCATGATAGAGCAGAGCCCCATCCTGGTCGGTTTCCGTGCTCTGCACTTCCGCCACGGGCTCTTCCTCCACTCCTTCGATAGTGGCTTTTACCCCCAACTGCTTGGCGAAGGCGGCAACGGCTTGCGCGTTGGCTTTGTCCTGAGCCGAGGGCGCAGGCTTTCTGGCCCCGGCTTTGGGGGCAGTCTTGGTGGCGTTTGTAGCCATAGGACGTGTTGAATTAGTAGGCTTGTGAAGGGCCGCTTTGGGGGCCGGCTTAAGGCGGGCCTGAGTAGCCCGGCGGTTCACGCGGGCCACGGCAAGTTTGAACTGAGAGAGGCGGGCCTTCGCTTCTACCGTAGAAGGGGCCTTGCTATTGAGGGGTATCACCTTAGTGGCGAAGCCAAAGTCTTTCGCTTCTTGGGCCGTCATGAAGCGGTCAGTGCTCATGAGCGTGATGATATCCGCCTCAGGTTTACCAGTGCGGGCCATGTATACATCACGCACCGCCTGCTCTTCGCGGTCTAACCGGTCAGCATCAGCACGCAGGCCTTCACTACGCTGAGAGTACGTCCCCTCGGGATACAGGGGCCGGTGGGTCATCCACTGCGCCGTATGCTCCATGTCTACTTCGTCCGCGGATAAGGCTACAATGGTGCCCGAGCTGGCACACAGGCTCATGATGTGCGCCCGTATCGGGAGCTTCAGGCCTTGCAGGTAATTGTAGATATCCATAGCGTGGCGCACGGAACCGCCATAGCAAATGCCGAACTCTAGCAGGATGCTGTCAATAGTGCGACCCTGGTAGGCCTCCCACTCAATCCGCATCTTAATGTCATCGACTGTGAAGCCAGGTATGTAATCATACTCATCCCAGTCTATGTAGCCGGGGCCGATGTTTTCACCTACTGGAATGACGAGTTCGGGCATGTTGCTTAGCACCCATTGGGGACGCTGCAACAAAGGAATCTCCACTTCTTGGGGCAGTGCAAATAAGGCCGGAACTTCACCGGCATACCACCGGCAGGGTGCCGGGATTATTTTTCTATGGAAGTCAATCCGCCGAAAAACACGGTCAAACGCCTCAAGGAACCAGCTGCTGCGGAAGGCATTCCGCTCAACTCTTTCCTGACGCCGTTTCTCAACGACATTGCCCAGGGGCGCCTCGTGCGCGTACCCCATTACCCGGCTCCTGCTAAATCATAGCCCTAATGGCTGATGCGTCCAAAGTAGAACTTCTGAGGTGGCACTTGAATATTCATTATGTAATTTAATTATATTGATAATTTTTATTAATATAAAAATTTATTATATATTAATGTAATCGCATATAATGTCTCACAGAGCTTGACTTTTAGCTCATTCATGCCACATAGGTTATGTCAGTAGACACAGTTAACAGCGGATACAGTGTAACTCCAGATTCAAAGGTCACATTAACCGTGAAGGAGTTTATAGCCCTTTGTATTTTTCTAATAACACTTGGTGTTACTATCGGAGGTTATATGAAGGTGACAAATGATCTTGAAAAGGTAACCACTAAGCTTGAGACTATATCAAACGAGCTAGTAAGCCTTAAAGTCCAAACAGGGGAAATGAAAGGTCAAATATCTAGTTTGAACAAAAAAGATTGATTAAATTAATTGTATATGGACTTTAAACCCGCGAGTGAAACGCGACCTAGAGTAATAGCTCTACTAATGCTTTCTACTATCATTGTAGCAGCATTATCAGTATATGTACTCGTTAAATCGAGGGTTGCTATCAAGGTGATGGAAAACAGGATTGCATTTACATCCGCAAGTATAAAATCAATACAGAATAATAAATTAGAAATATCTAGAGAAATTAACAAGTATGGTATACATAACAACTTCAAAAAAATGGAAAACACTAATTGGGATGATATCTTATTGTTTCATGGATGCAGGGCATATAAGAAAGGTGAGTCAAATTTATGTATTGAGAGACCTAAAAGCTATGGTTACACAGAAGATGATAAAGTTATTGGCTTATTTTCAGTAAGTCCTGATAATGAAACAATACGCCTGGTGGGTGTTTGTGATAGTTGCGATAATAATCAAATACGAGAATTTAATATTAAGATGGATTCTATATCAAAATTATATAATATGCGAAAATATTGGCTCAATTGATTTATAGTAAATTAATTGAGCCAATATTTTTTAAACTTAGAAAGGCTTGATTTCGAACTGCTCCGAACTGTAACTGTTTTTGACTAAGCGTGACTGACTTAAATAATTATATTCTTCTAAGAGTTCAGCTTGACGAGGGCAAAACCACCGACCGGCTCAAGCAGCTGGTGCTCGAAATTGAGAAATCGCGCGAAGCGCAGAAGACGCTTAACCAAGCGCGCAAGGTTGGAGAGCTGACCGATGAGCAGTACGCGGCCCAGAATGTGAAGCTGCAACAGCAGCTTAAAACCCAGCGCACTGAGCAAAGAGCGCTAGTCAAGAATCTGGACTTGTATCGTACGGCCAGCCAGGGCGTAGCCGATTCCTATCAGGCCCAGCAAGCGCAGCTCAGCTTGGCCCAGCGGCAGTACCAGCAGCTAGCGGGCTCAGCCAACAACAGCACCGAGGAAACCCAGGCGCTGGCCAAAGTCATTGATGAGCTGCGCGGCACCTTGAAGACTACCGATGCGGGCATGGGATTATTCGTGCGAAATGTGGGCAACTACGGCGGGGCCATTGAGCCGCTAATTGCCGAGATGAAGCGCTTAGAAGTTCAGCAGCAGAACTAAACATCCCCATATAATTAACACCTGTTATAGTATTAATAGGAACTGGCTGGCCATCCACAACTCATTATCTAAAAATTAGCAAGTCAAGCAGAATAAGGTCATCGTGGCCTCCCAATGCGGTGAGGCTGGCCGTCATCAGGCCCAGGAAAAGGATAGACTTCATGGATAAGGATAGGTAGCTAGGATAATTGCTACGTTTCTAGAGCAAATCTGCTGTTCTTCCCGCTCCTGTACTATCCGTGCCAGTACGGATTTGTGTACTTACAGCGGTATATTTCGGCAATTCTAACGCGTATCCTTCGTTTTATGTCCCTCTACAATCACGACCCGCTTCGCAACGACATCTATGGCTTTGATGATGAGAGCCGGCACGTCAATTGGCGAATTATACTTGGCCTAATTGTACTGTTCTCCCTCGCCATCTTGGTGGCAGTGAACTACTTCGGTCAGCCCGTACCCAGCAACCAACTTCGGCATGCCGCTGCCGTGAGTTCGCCTACGGTTCCCCTCTACTCCAAGGCCAGCACCACGGATACAGCTTCCCATATCGTGGGAACTGTCACGATTGGTGACACACTTGATGTACAGACCATCCAGGCAGATGGCTGGTGCAAAGTCGTGCTGCGAGACCGGCGCATGTATGGTGACCCTGGCGTACCTGGGTACATACAGCAGCCCCATCTGTCCATGGCTGACTCTACAAAGGCTGCTCTCCTATAAATAGTTAATGCCCCTCTCTATGCTCTCAACTCTACTTCTTCTCATGGGCAACATCGGTGGCGCCGAGCTGCTCATTATTACCGTGCTGTTGCTGGCCCTGATCCTAGCTGGCATCTGGCGCCTACTCCGCCCAGCGAAGCATACCGTTATTGTACAGCAGCCTAGCGCGCCAGTATCCTTGGCCGACGAACTGCTTAAGCTCCAGCAACTCTACGAGCAGGGCGTACTCACGGCCCAGGAGTTCGAGGAGCAGAAGAAGCGGGTGCTGCGGTAGGCTACGCAGGCACCACCCTCTATCTTGCAGCATGAAACACGGCTACCTCTTTCGGGCTCTGGTGCTACTGAGCCTGCCCCTTACTTCGTTTATCGCTCCCGATTGGGCACCCTTTACCGTGGATGAGCAACTGCAGGTACTGCTTCCGCACCCGGCCGAGGAAGTGGACATGAAGAAGTTGACCGGGCGCAGCATCCCCAATACCCGGTTGCTGATGACCTCCGACTCAGTGGGTGTGTACCAGATTATGCTGGTAAAGATGCCCCCGGCGCAGGCGGCCAATTTGGCCCGAGCAGAAAGCCGGGAGAGCTACTATGATGGAGTAGTCAAGGGCATACTCGATGCCCAGACCGATGGGGTCCTGTTAGAGCGCGCCACGTTCCCAACGTCCGCAGGTACTGGCATAGAAGTAAAGACCAGAGCCCGCCACAAGGGCACGGGAAAGCTTGTAGTGAAATATTCTCGGAGCCTACTGGCCAATGGCGTAGGGTATGCCTTCAACTTTATTCCCCGCGACCTGGCCGACACGGCCGGCATCAGCGGGAATGCGCAGCGCCGCCGCTTCTTCGACTCCATTGAGATAAAGCCGGCCGACAAGAAGTAGCCAACTACCACATTTCGGTACCAACTAGTAGCGAATTTCCTATGGATCTATTTACTTTGAATTTCAAAGAACTTTAAAAGCTATGCCAAACCATCCTATCACCGCTTGGGAATCCTTCTGGGGCCACATCGCGCTCTTTATTCCTCTCTTCCTGCTTGTATGGCGCAAAGGTTACCAGCTCCAACACGTGGCGCTGATCTTGGGCGGCTATTTCCTGCTGTTTTTATGGGCCTATCACTCGCTTTCGGAAACCTACCTGCACCGCGTTATCGACTACTGGAACAAAACAGAAATCGGGTTCATGGACCCCACCGGCGAGTACACGTTTGAACCCGAGTTCGTCGGCGAGGGAAACTACCACGCAATCCTGCTGCTCATCCCACTGGTGGCTTTGTTCATTCTGCACCAAGTGGATAAACGCCGCCGCACGTCATTCCTGCTTTATACCCTGCTCGCGTACCCCGGCTTCCTCTATGTCTCTTACACGGCCCTGGCTGGCCCCGGCCTGTTTGCCGTGGATACGCACAAGCCCGAAACTTACATAGCCCGAACGGAGCGTGTGACTGCCCCGTAATTAGGCGTGCTCTCGACCCAGGAGTTCGAGCAGCAGAAGCGGCGGGTGCTGCGCTAGAACAGTGTTCTCGTTAACAGAACCGCCCCGCCCTAAGCAGGCCAGGGCGGTTACGAATAGTCAAGTTTGAATCCAACCTAAAATAGAGGCCTTAATGCCATTCTGTGCCTTGGACGGTTGCTTTAGCTGTAACGTAGCTTCCTTTCGGAGTCGTCGTGTTGTCAATTCGCACCGTCTTCTTGACCTGGCTATCCACAAGAATTTCTGCCATTAAGTAGCTGCCTGCAGGAGCCTGGGTCGCACCTTGCACTTTTTTGAAGGCCACGATCACGGTAAAATCGCGCGCAGAAGAAAACATGTCTCGTGGCACTGCCCGCGCTTGAATCGTGGGGTTCGTAATGGCATGACTGAATACTTTGCTGGAGTCGCTGCCCGCTGGCGTGTTCGTAAATACATTGATAAAGGCCCCTAAATCGGTCAGGCCGGCCCCTGAGTAGCGTACTTCGACCTGATGCATGGTCGGAGCAGGCTGTGGATCATCTTGCTTTTCCTCCTTCCCACAGGCCGTAGCGGTGACAAGGAGTAGCATGCATACTTGATAACGAGGGATAGTTAATTGTTTCATGCTGAATGATACGACAGCGAGTGCAATTCAACAAGGTTATATAGATGCGGCGGGTGCTAGCTACAGTAGACCTAGCGCTGCCCTAGAATAGAAAACCGCCCCGGCCTACTGCAGGCTGGGGCGGTTTGTTTTACGAACGGAGGGCGTCTACCCTAGTGCTTGATCTGGATACGTTGCGATTTGGCAGCGTCTTTTTGCTTCCACCGAAGCTCATAGAGCCCATCCGGCAAGTTGCGCACGTCCAGGCGACTCTGCCCCGAACTTTGCTGCAGCAGGCTCTTTCCTTTGCTATTGACCAGCGTAGCGTCAGTAGCATCCTGGGGTAGGATTAATTCGTCCGTAGCTGGGTTCGGATAGGCGCTCAATGTAGAGGCTGTACGAGCTCCTTCGTCGCAATAAATTATATCATACTCAATTTCGAGATACCCACTTGTACATCCCCAAGGATAGGTGGCTGTGACCCTGAACAAATAAGTTCCTGCTACGAATTGGCTACCACGCACGCCCCAGCTAGCGCCAGTGCCTGACATACGTAACGTTCCATTGAGATTGTACACTTTCCAGTTGTAAGTAACGTTGTTCTGCGGATTTAGAACGTTGAAATACTTCGTTTCTGCCGAATTCGTGCACAGAAAGTAAGGCCCTTCTGCTTGAGGCTCCGCGCAGGCGAGAGGCTCCTGGGCTGCTGGCACCAGCCGAATGTCATCCACTGCATAATTCATGTCTTGACTGTATGGGGTGGTCATCCTCAGAGACGGATCGTACCATTCAAGGCCTTCGATGTAGCGGCAATCTGGAAGCCGATCTTGCGGTAGGCCTCCGTAGCTTCCTCTCCGGATTCGACAATGCGCGCCTGCTCAGCCTCTAAGGCCACTAGGTTTTCTACGACGGGCTGAATGCTCTTGGCGTAGTTCTCAATAGTTTCGGTGGCCTCTTCATAGGTCAGGCCCGCCTGAGCCGCTGCCTTCTGGGCGGCAATCTGGAAGCCGATTTGCCGCTGTTGATTCTGAGCGAGTGCCTCGGTGCTACCAGCTAGGTTCTTTTCCTGAGCCTGGAGCTTGACCATCTCCTTCACCAGTTCGCTAAACGATTCTTTGTAGGAGCCTACTGAACGTCGATTGTCGCAAACGCGCCCCTCAAGTGCTTTTAACTCATCACTGATGGCACGGGTGCGCAGTTGCAGGGCTTTGCCGGCTTCGGAGTTTTCGCGTTCCTCTTTGCTCAGCGCATTATAGGCAGCCGTCGTAAGGGCCAACTCGGCGCGAAGCTGGTTGATTGAGCCCTCGGCTTCGCTACCCACCTTGGTTAGGCTTTCGAGCTGCTTGGTAGCGGCGGCCTGCTCTTTGGTCTGGGCGTGTAGCTTCTCACTCAGCGCCTGGGCAGCTACGCCGTACTCCTGTTCGCTCTTGGTGCCCGTCTTAAAGTCTTGCACCAGCTGCTTCTGCTCAGCACGGGTAGCGGCAATAGCCGTAGCCAGCTCTGCTTGTTTCTTCCGGACGGCATCACTCTCGGCTTTGAGCTGCTCAGCATTGAGAGTTATCTGAAACAGTAGCTTTTCGGTTTGGTCTTGTGCCATATAGGCAAGTTGACCTACAAAAAAAGCCTTGGCAAACGCCAAGACTTGAAAACGTCGAGAACCTGTAAAAAGCGTCGCGGAGTAATGAACCGAGCAAACAGCTACGACGACAGGGCTACATATTTCGTCTTAAAACGAACTCAAAATGCTTATCGCGCGGATGAATGCTTAAGGGAATATCCGACTTGGAATTGTATATAGTAGGCAGCGTTAACGCAAAGCAATTATCAGCGGGCTTAACAGATGCTAATACTGATCTAACCGGAATATAGAAAATAGTGTATTTGTCTCTTTTATTATATTTTTTTGAGCCTACTGGCAACGCGAACTCATTCTCGTGAGTTCTTACTTGATATAACCCCCTAGTTGTAGCCTTCGTGTCGTTATTGGAAATCTCATGGTCACTATTCCATGAATTAAACTTTGCCTTATCATTGTTTATAACATAAAACGTACAATCAACACAATCTACTTTTTGCAATAAAAAGAACAGCGTATCCTTTTCTGATACCGACACTCTATTTGTATAGGCGGTATTTCCTACGAAGACTTCAAGCTTGACTGATTTGTCATCTTGAATTGGCATTATTGCCCTATTTGCCAGTAAAAGAAGTGAAAGCAGTAGATGTGCCATTTGCTCCTACTTTATAATCTTTGCTTTAAATTGAGTTGAATCAAGGCCCCAGGTTTTTTGAAGAGATTTGGAGCATTCTGCTGAAACCGCTAACCCCATCTGCCTTAACTTTGATTCGGGTATGTCATCACCTTGTTGATATTTTTCTAGGTTATATCTAAATCTTATTATTGCTCTTTCTACCTCAGGAGACTCTATTAAATTTATTTTACCATAATACATATGGAAAAAATTTTCCTTTGTGCGTATATAATCTCTGGAATTAAATAATTCCACGGCGCGCTGTGGCCGCATGATAATTACCATAAGTCTAGATATTGTATCAGACAACGCTGTATAATAGTCAAATTGTTTTTCATATATTGTTCTTCTAAAATCCTTTTCCGCTTGGCGCGCTTCCACCTCTTTTTGTGCTCTATATTGGATAATACCAAATAGAAATACAAGAGCTGGAACTACCGCTGAGATAGTTTTTAGTGTAATTTCAAAATAGTCATATAGAGATGCGACCCTTGGCTCGGCACCTGTTTGAGGATGCTGTCCATCATTACTGTTAAGGTCTTCAGCTTTAGCCATACAGTAGGTTGTTTATCCACAGTCTATAGAGTATTACAAGATAAAGCGAATTGCTTACACCAATATATTCATATTATTTATTAAAACAAGCATATTTCATTCAAAAAATAAGGCGAATGAGTTCGACCACCGTAGAGGGTTGATCCTCCTCCCAGTTATCGAGTTTGTTGGCGTAAAAAATGGCACCCTCGGCTTCCAGCCACACGGGCTGCAGTTGGTTGAAGTCCGTTACCTCAGTGGGCAGTAGGTGCACGGAAGGCTTGAGCACCAGGGGCCGACGGTAGGCCGCAGCCAAGTGCGTGTAGTAGGCGGGCAGCAGTGAGGTGGCAAAATCCAGCCCGCCGAACGTGGTAATGAGCGGCCGGATGGTTTCGGTAGTCTTCCCGTCGGTGAGCTTCACCAGCCGGGTTTGGCCAGTCTGCACCACGAGCCGAGGCGCGGGCTCTGCTTATCGAATTGCTGCTCCACCGACACAGTGCCCGCCCGAGCTTTGTACACGGGCAACAAGAGCAGCCCATTGGTGCCGACGATGGTAGCTGCCCACGGCAGTGCCAGCGCATCCCGCTTGGCTTCCAGAGTACTATCTGCACACGGCAGCATGCCATCACCTAGCTCTTTGGCCGATTCGGGGTTGGTATCATCCTCTTTCCAGCGGAACCAGTTCTGCTGGGCCTGTCCGGAAAGGTGGAACAGCCGCGGCGCGGGCTGACTGCTGTCTACTTTATGGCTCCAGTCGGGCGCATTAGCGGCATTCTGCTGCAACGCGGGGCCCATAGGCGTGAATGTGATGAGGCGCGTGTACGGGTCGGTCTGCTGGGTCAGGCCAAACAGGCCAATGAGGCCTTTCACGAAGTCCTTTTGGGTCATATCGGGCAGCAAATTCTGCACCCGCACCCGGCCCCCAGGTGGAAAGTCAGCCAGCACCTCTACGCTGAAAGAATCAAGTGGCAACGTATTGCCCTCAATCGTGTAAATGGCTCCCGTAAACATCTCGTAGCCCCACTTATGGGTACCGTAGATGCCCGCTTTGGCTTTGTTGAGCTTGATCTTGAGCGTAATCGTGTCGCCCGCCTTGAGTAGCAGCTTGCTGGCGTTGGTGGTCGCCGTGACGTAGGTGCTGTCCGCGCCCTTCTTGCTCTCCACGATGGGTACGCCGCCAATCTCCTGGCCATTGACGTAGGTAAAGAGCTGGGCCTGGGAGCTGCCATAGGGGTTTTGCAGGTTCACCGTCACGGAGCCCGACATGTTCACGTAGCAGGGCTCCAAGGCCTTCCAACTATGGGCTTCCGGATTCCACACTAAGGCAGCCGTGGGCGCCACGTAGCCGTAGCGGGCGGCCGTGTAATCAAACGGCACCACCCGTTGCACCTCGGGCCGGCCTTCGTAGGGCCGGCCGCTGTCCGTATTCTTGCCGCCGGCGTGATCGATGCCCGCCAGCAGCCTACGCGACTTTCGGAAGTCTTCACTGTAGCCTAGTGCGGAGCTGGTAGGCAGCAGCAGCCGATCAAACAGGCTGGGCATCGGGCCAGTCCATTTGAAGCGGGCTTCATCAAATATCTGCTGCCACACGGCCCGCACGTACACGCTGGGCAGCAACTCATCCTCCCACAGGCGCACGGTATCGCTGTCGGCAGTGCCACCCTTGCCCCGGTCGTAGAGGTCGTACACGTAGGCCTGGCTGTAATCATTATGGCCAGCGCCGGCTACCGCGACTTTCAGCACCCAGTCATGCTCGGTGTTGTAGTTGAAAGCCAGCTCCCGCAGCTTCTTGCCCTCGATGGCCGCGTAGAAATTCTTATTGCCCCCTAGTACCTGCGCTTCGAAGCCCTTGCCGGTTTCATGCTGCTCCACGATGGCCACCGCGTTGGGCAGCACCTCGGTGGCGCTGGTTTCCAAGGTACAAGGCAGTTGAGCATAGGGCACCTCCGATAGGCTCATGCCGTGCTGGGCTTGCTCCATTGCCGCGCGCACTTCAGGCGTGTCAGCCAGGGTGAGCGTGTTGCTGTAGTCCGACTGTACCGAGCTAGTTTTCAGAATATCATTGGCCTGCACCGTCAAGCCTACCCGGCTATCCGCGGCAACTGGCAAGCGCTGGCCATCGGCTAATTTCAAAGAAGCCGCCATCAGATGCGCGTTAGCGGGTTGAGTGCTCCTAGGTCAAGCTCTACATCGAACTCGGTGCGCGTCTCCGCTGAGCTGCGCGTAGCAGGGCCCGCTAGGACGGTTACGGGTGTCAGCGTGCCGGCTTCATCTTGCACGTACACCTGCGGGCTGGTGAGCAGCGTACTCAGTCCATCCCACTGACCAGGCAGCAGGTTGCCCGCCCGGAGCAGATGCTTCTGTATGCCGGGCCGCTGCAGCACCTGGGCCGCACTGCCTGCGGGGCGGAACACGCTGCCCGCCTCGGGCGTCGTGGTGTGGTCGGTGTCACCTTCGAACAACCAGCCTTCCCAGTTGCCTAGGGGTGACAGCCAGCGCAGGTACACGCCCTGGCCTGGGCAAGCGGGTTGTAGTTGCAAGACAAAGGGCTGGGTAAATACGTCCATGCAGGCAAGTTGCCCCACAGCGAAGAGGCCCGCAACCGCCTAGGCGCGGAAACGTCGCGCAGCTGCAAAAAGCGTCGCGCAGTTTACTGGTTGACGTGGCGTAGCATGCGCCGCAGTTGTACCGTGCTCACCCCAAGCTGCCGGGCCACGGTTGCCCGGGCTCTGGCCTGGGGCCAACTGGGGTGGCTGTGGAGTAGTTCGGCGACGAGGCGGGCCGCTTGCATGCACTCACCAATCGGGTAGGGCTTGGGCTTCTGCGGCTCGGGTGGCAGGCTGATGTAGTCGAGAATCTTGCGGCGCTCCTTGGGGTCGAGCTGGGCCAGCACTTGCCGGAGGGTTTCGGCATGGGATTGCCAGGCGGGGCTAGCGGGAGCCTGGGCGGTAATGGGATAGAAGACAGGAGTCGTACACATAGCGGGGAAGCAGGTCGCTTGGGGATGTTAGACTATTCTGATAGGATTATATTCTGGTCACAAAACCAGTGGTTGTTTCCTGGTCGTGCTTAAAGGAATTGGCGTTGTTTGGATATCCACTTCACCTTTCCATCTACATGAAGAAGAAACTCTTACACCTAAGCCTGGGCCTACTGAGCCTGGGTTCGATGGCGGCAATGCCTGCCACGCAGCGTGCACAGGCTGCGCAGGCAACGCGAACTCAGTCGACGCCCGATTATATCTCGGGCTATACCGATGGGTCGGATGACGCACGGGATGCCAAGTGCAGCTTTAGAGGAAGCGAAGCCGGCTATAATGATTGGTATTACAGCTGGCGCTCGTACGCCGCCTATTACCGTGATGAGGCAAGCCGAACGGGTGATGCGGCGGCCTATGAGTATTGGAGTGGCTACTATGATGGGCTGCAAGAAGGCTACAATCTGCCTGCGCTCTGTGGGGGTGGCGGGGGTGGCACGGGGCCGTTTGAGCCCGAGCCCTACAATCCTAACTAATTGACCGGTACAAGGCCTGCCCCCGTGGCGGGCCTTGTTGTTTCTAGGTAACGAGAGAGCCATAGATAGGAAGTCAAGTTGGCCCGTATCTTGGGGGCCTATGAAAAAACTATTCTATATGGTGGGCTGCCTGCTGGTGCTGAGCAGTTCTCCGGTGATGGCGGTGGTAGGTGATCCGGCGGTGGTCGTGGTGCGCGTATCCGAACACGCAGGCGGAATATCCATCGCCATTTCAAAGGGTGCAGGTCCAGCCGAAATGGCCCGATTTGACAATGGTGACAATGATAAGTATCTGACCCGCGCTGCAGATGGGTACCAGAAGGTGATTGCAAACCTCTATGCCCAAGGCTATGTCTTACAAAGCACGGTGCAGGGCTATCAGGATCCGTCGATCAAGAGCTACAGCACACTTATCTTCATTAAGGCCCCAAAGCCATAACCCTTATGAAAAGACTATTCTATTTAATGGGTTGCTTACTGATATTAAGCAGCTCACCCATGATGGCGCAGGGTGATCAACCGAATGTGGTAGTAGTGCGCGCAATAGAGTCGAATCTGAATCTCATTATCATTACCGCTCGGGGTGGGGCAACACACGCGAGGGAAGAGCTCAAATTTGCTGGCAAGAATTACTCCGAGCAGGTGACGGCCAAATACCAACAGCTCATTGACTCCTATCTGCAGCAAGGCTTTGTGCTGCAGAGTATGACGAGCCAAGCATACGCCAACAGTACGTTCGTCTTCGTCAAGGCCCCGAAGCCGTAACCAAGCATAGGGGTGGCGCAGGTTCGAAGGTTGCGCTGAGGACTAAGCAACTATGTAGAGAAGAGTGCTGTTGTGCTGTATATTTGCCACTTAATCTTTTTATTAAACCATACATGTTCAACACCTTACGAGTAATTCGTTTACTACTTAGCTCTCTATTTTTCATCAGTCTGCTAACGGCGTGCGGCGAGGATGACGAAAAGCACACGGACCCCACTCCAAAGCATTACGAAGTGCAAGTGCGGTACACAGCGACGAACCTGATGCCCAACAAGCAGGACGTAGGCGCCACCATCAACGTACTCATTACCGATGCGAAGAAGGAAGCCGTGAAGAGTCGTTTGGAGGCCACGCTAACAGGCCGGGAGACTGATTCGGGCATAAATAGCGCTACGGAGCTGGTCCCCACCGATAATATCAAGGTGGACTTGAGCTTTACCAATGTGAGCTCCCAGGTGGAAGCCAAACAATTGCCTGACAATACGCAGGTAACGGTGGAGATCCTGCTCAACAACAACGTGGCCCGAACGATACGTTTGGATAAGTTTTCAACTGTGTCCAGCAACAAGGTGAGCGTTATGGAAGAGCTGAAAGTAAGCGACCTGTAAGCGCTGGCTTTCCAAAGGATGGTTGTCGAGGAACCCCTGGTCTTTTGCAAGACCAGGGGTTTTCTTTTATGCTCCCCGGTGGTGGGCCGGCACTATGGGGGTAAATGGTGGGCTGGCAGTGAGCATCAGCAGAGGGAATGCGGGGGTGTGGTGACGATGCAGATTGCCTCGGCCGGCGTTTCGACCAAGTGGTAGGGGGAGCCCAGCTACTGGGCCCGGAAGCGCTCCTTCCCTGCCGTGAGCTGGCGTTTGCTCGGGGGCTGGCTCGGGTCCTTCACCTCGATCAGGAAGGTGCGGCCGCGGTAGCCGACGAGCAGATTAAAGCAATTCTTGAGCTGGTGTACATGCAGGATAGAAGCACCAATGGCACGCAGCGCTTTCACGACTGCGGGCTGATTGGCATCGACTCGGGAAGCCGTGCGGAGTGTGGCCATGTTGCCTGTTATGGGACTGTTGTAGCCGAATGGTGGAGCTTACCGTACATGGGAGGACGCAGTACGGTTGAGCTATGGAAGCGGACCCTAGAGATGATCAGGACGCAAATGCCTGCTACTTCACGGTAGAAGAGTTGGCGGAGTGGGATAACTGGTGGCGCGGGTTGCCGGTCGAGGGCCGTCAGGCCTGGCTCAGGCGCCACCGGGAGCTGCGGCTACTCGTTCGGCTGGGCTTGGACCCGTCCAGGGAGCTAATTGACTACGGGCTCCACATGACGCCTGAGGATTTCCAGTCAGCGGCCGTTCGCCTACTGGATGGCATGACTACTCTAAAGCGTTGATCTGATGCCAGTCGGCACGCTGCTCTACCAGAGCTTTCAGGCGGGCTAAGTCCGGGGCGTAGCTTTCCACGAACAGCAGCTCCTCCACGGCCCCGACGAATACCGTATCGCCGAGGCGCCGATTTCATCCGGCGTCATGGGGCGAATCTCTCCGCTCTCGGTTGTGGTCATCAGGATTTCTCCGTCCTGGGCTTGCACGGTCGTGCGCCGATGCTGCTCGGGCATGCGCTCGATGTAGTGCAGCAGGCCAGCGCTGAGCGAGAGCGTGCCGAATGAACCGGTAGTACTTAGCAGCAACCGCATGTCCTCGTAGGTGGGCACGGTACCCTGCTGGCCGTGGTCGTCCGCCCGCAGCAGCTGGCTCAGGTAGAACAAGTGGTCTTCCAACTCGGCAATTCAGACGGCTACCTGCCCGGCTTGCAGCAGGTTCTGCTCGTAGGTGACCGTGTCCATACCAATGCCCTGGGGGGCCAGCCGCGCAGCACGATGGTGTGGCTGACGAACTTTAGATGAGGCGTGATGGCCCGTAAGCCCGTAATGAAACGCATGGCTTAAAAGGGAGAAGAGTCGAAGGAATCGGGAAGGCTGGGCGTGCCGAAGGGCGCGTCAGGGAAAAGATTTTCCAGTTCGTAGCTGGGACACTGTAAGGGCACGCGCTCGGCGTCGCCGACGTAGGCGAGCATATTCTTGCGCTCGGCCACGTAGCTGTAGAGGTCTTTGCCGAGGGCGGCGCAGGTGAAGACCGTGCGTTTGGCCGTGACGAGGTTTCCGTGCTCGTCCACGGCCGCTTCCTCGGTGGCGCGCACGAGGTGCTGGCAGTCGAAGCAGGCGTGGCGGTTCTTGGGGTTGCGCTTGCAGAACTGCTCGTGGCGCACCATGGACTGCTTGGTCAAGCGCTTGGCCGTACAATGCTCGCACTGGTAGACGGTGCGATTGAGAAGGATTTTCATGGGAGTATGGGCTTAGAAGGGGTCGTCCTGGGCGGCCTGGCGGGCCTTTTTGTTGTACTCCCGCACGAAGGTGTCGTGGTCGGGATAGGTGTGCAGGGGCACGGATGATTCGGTAAACTGCCTGGTGCGGCTGTTGAATTCGAGCAGCTTGTTGAGCATCAGCCCCGAGCCCCGCTTGTTGTAGTATTTGATGTGAGCCAAAAACTTCACGTAGACGAGGTTGCTCGGCGTGGACTCGGTCGCGTCGATGACGTTGGAGAAGCTGATGGAGAAGTCGGAGTTGTCGAGGATCTTCTCCGAGCCCCGCACGAAGGGGCGGGCGTCGCGGGTGTGGGCAGCGCACTGCTTAGTGGTGTGGCAGATCAGGGCGATGAAGATGTTGTAGCGCTTGACCAGCTTTTTCAATTCAAGCGTGTTGCGGCTGAACTTCTCGGTTTCCTCAACCTTCCCTCCAATTGCCGACAGCCCGTCGATGACCAGCGCATCCACCGAGCCGTAGAGGCAGATGGTGTTCTGAATGTCCTGCTCGTAGTCCTGGGTGATTTTGCCCCCGCGGCTGCACAGCACCGCTGGTCGCCGATGGGCGCGCTTGCTGCAGGAGCTGGCGGGTGAGCTCCTTGCTCTGGCGGGCCTGCTGCTGCAGGAAGCGGCTGGCAGGCACGTTCTCCTGCGGCGGAAAGAACATGTCGAGAAAGCGGTTCACGGCCTCGGGCTTGCCCATCACCATACTGGAGTAGATGAACCGGTGGGATGAACCGGTGGGAGTAGCCGAGTACGTTGGCCACGATCAGGTTCTGCACGAAGAAGCTCTTGCGGGTGCCGCCCGAGCCGATGAAAACCCCGAGCTTGCCCTTGAGGCTGCCCTCCTGGTCGGCGTCGATTTCCGGCAGCAGGCAGGTCATTGGCTCCGACTTCTGGGTGTAATAGTCCAGCCACTCCTCGGTCCAGTCGCCCCAGATTTCTACCTCGCCTTTCGAGTTGCCGTCGGTTAGCACGGAGGCGGCGGCCTGGGCTTTGTTGCGCTGGGTGCGGGTGAAGGCCGAGCGCACGATGCGTCGGATGTCCTCGTCGGGCAGGGGCCGCTCGCTGCCGCGGTTGATCAGATCGATCAGTTGCAGGATCTGGGTTTCGTAGAGGTCGGAGTGGTCGAACAGGTGGCAGGTCTGCTTGAAGAGGGTGTTGTCGCGGGATCCTTCCTGCGGCGGGGCGAAGAAGTCTCGGTCGATACCGCCCGTGGTGCCGGTACTGCCCTTGCCCGGGCGGTTGGCCCGGTCGAATGCCTGCGTGTCGAAGGTGCGGGCGTATTCCCACATGGCCTGCTGCTCGGGGCTCGGGGCCGCCACGATCAGCCGCCCCTCGGGCCGGTAGTCCGGGCGGGGCGCGTCGGCCTGGGCCAGGATGTCTTCCAGCGGCAGGGTCAGCAGCTCGGTGCTGGTGAGCCCCACCTTATAGCGGCCCTTCTTGTTGCGCGAGTTCAGGACCCAGAAAATGCGGTTGTTGTAGATGCTCAAATCCACGTCGGCGAACTCCTGGGCGGGCTTTTGAGCGCGGGCCTCGCGGGATTTCACCTGCAGCTGCTCTTGCGAGAGCTCGTAGCACTCGGCCAGCAGGCGGGCGGCCAGCACGTTGATCTGCGTGGGCAGCTGGGGCGAGGGGGCGGATCCGCCGAAGTGGCTCTGGTGCAGGCCGATGTGAAAGCCCTTGCTGCCGGAAAAGCAGATCAGCAGATTGGAGGGCGAGAGCTGGAAGCAGCGGTAGAGGCGCTGCACTAGATCGCGGGACGAGGCCAGTGAGCCGGGCAAATCACCCTGGCGGTCAATGTCGAAGTGCAGGTACTCGGCGTAGTAGCTGCCGGGAAAGCCGGCTACGCTGGTCTTGCCGGTTTGCGGGTCGCGGTTGACCTGCAGGTGCTCGTAGATCGTGTTGTCGAAGCCGAACATGGAGAGGTAGAACTACTCGTCGGTGGGCTCCCGGCGGATGTCGGATTTGGGCTGGACGGTGCCCCATACGTGGGGGCCGCCGAGGCAGACTTCGTAGTTCATGGCGGGGAGAGTTAGGCGGTGACGGGGACTTCGCGCTGCTGGCGGCGGCGCAGCCAGCTCTGGGCCGTGAGGTTGGCCGAATCGTGGTCGGTGAGCAGCTTGGGCTTGTTTTGCATGTCCAGCAGCACGCTGGTGACGGAGCCGGCCCCGTGCTTGTCGATCAGGGCCACGAGCTGAACTGGGGTCAGCGGCTCCTTCATGCGGAAGAGCTTAGGCAAGGGGTTGTTCTCCTCCCAAGCCAGGAACCGGTCCCAGACCGCGCGCTCGGCGTCGGTGAGCACGGCCAGGGGGACGTCCGGTCCGGCGGCGGGGCGGCCCTTCTTCTCATGCTTGCAAGGGGCAGGGTCCGCTGGTAGGTAGTTTCTTCGATGGGAGAAGCTCTAGCCAGCTCCTCTCCCACCATCTCCGCGGCAATACTACGCGTATCCCAAATGGCAATGTCGAGCTTCGTATATTCGGCTCTCCCTATTTCCATAACGACACCGAAGGCCCTGGCTACCCCAAGTAGTCAGGGCCTTTAGGTATCTGTCGCAGACACCCCCGCAGGTTGTCGCATTCAGCGACCCTCTCGGGCTGGCCCCTCGTCTATTTTTGCCTTGTACCCACTAACCCAACCCGCACATGGCAACTTCCATTTTTATCGACCTGCCCGTTAAGGAATTAAGCGCTTCTGTAGCATTCTTTAACCAGCTCGGCTTTCAGTTCAACGCGCAGATGACCGACGAACGAGGCACCTGTATGATCATCAGCGAAACCATCTACGTGATGCTGCTGGTAGAGCCGTTTTTTCAGACGTTCACGTCGAAGCCCTTGGTCAATGCTCACCAAGCCAACGAGGCCATCCTCTGCCTCTCGGTTGACAGTCGCACTGAGGTGGACCGCATTGCCGACGCGGCCCTGGCCGCCGGCGGAACATCCGTACCCCAGCAGCCGCAAAACGAAGCGGAGTTTATGTACGACCGCAACTTCCAGGACCTCGACGGCCACCTCTGGAATATCCTCTACATGGATCCCGCCTTCGCCGAACAGCCGGCCTCTGTTGAAGCCGCCGCACAGTAAGCAGTAGCACGATATCACCGTTAACACACAACTGCCCCGGCCTGAAGTAGGTCGGGGCAGTTCTGTAGTAGGCCAGTGGGCGGGGCTTTCCGGAGTTAGCGCACGAAAAAACCTTTCTCTTCCCACGCTTTTACATTCTGGGTGCGCACGAAGCGCGTTTCAATATGCCCCCAGGCATCTTGCTTGTACATCACCGTTTTGCCTTCCTCCCGCTTATGCAAAGCTTGGAGCTGATCGGCATGGGATAGTACGGGCACCGCTTCTTCGCTGGGCTTCCGGGGACGGGGACGTTTAACTGATGTAGACATATAATAGCTAACGTCAGGAGCCAGCAAATAAGTGCACTAACTATCTCCTACTCAGAAGCCCGTTACTCTCTGTTTGGTTTCCACGTCCGGCCAGGAGTTCGAGCAGCTGAAACGGCGGGCGCTGCGGTAGAACCATCTCATCATCAACATAATTGCCCCGACCTACTGCAGGCGGGGCGGTTTCCATGTTACGTGCGCCTTTACTTATGATGCCTTCTGCGTGATTGGTTACTTATCCTTTGTCACAAAACCGGGTAGCTAAGCCGAAAGGTTGAACCCGAACGACCATGGCTTCGTTTACTTAACATCCGTCCACTTCAGCTGCGGCATGAACAGCAACATAGATTTACGGGCATTGATCGGGAAAAATATCCCCAAGTAGGCTTTGTTCTTATCCGTGTAGTCCTTTGCGAATTTGAGCTTGTAGCTCAAGTCGATTCCTATTGTTTTCGTCCAATAGGTGGCAGCCTGCAACTGCACCGTTTTGATGGCAACCTCGTTGAGTAGTTCCGGTTGCGCCGTGCTTTGCTTGACGACCTCGATGAAGCCCGTGCAGTTGTGCTGCTGCGTAGTGACCTGGTACGTGCGCTGGTTGACTCTTATAAAGTCAAGTGGATTGCTGATGCCAAATCCCCGAAACATAATTCTTGCTCTAGGTATGAATGTCTAGGTGGTTAATGGCTATCTGAAACTCTCCTACCTCATAGTCATACGTGCGCTTATAGGCTTTATCCGGTAGCGTCGGGTCGAACAAGGGTTGCTTAGCATTGTTGTAGGAAGCCTTTAAGCTAAACCAAGTGCGGTAGCAATGCGACCAAATGGGCTTGGCTTGAATAGTATCATAAACGGCTAGACTTTCCTTATACTTTCGATAGGCATCTTGCCGGTAGCGCACTTGTAGGTATCTTTCTAAATTGGCCTGTAAGCTCTCTCTAATAAATGCATTTTCCTCCACCTGGTCCATCTCAGGCCAGTTGGGCGAAAGAATCTGTTTTATCTGCTGCTCGGCTAGTAGATAAGCTTTATAGGTGCCTTGAGCAAGGGGGCTATTGGCTTCAGCATCCGCTAAAATATCTTTATAGAAGCAATCTATCCAGGCTGCATTCCCTCGCATACCAGTAGTATTAAACGCGGTGCGTTTATTGATAAAATCTGTAATCAAAGCGCTTCAAGCAGCTTTCCAAGCAGTCTCATTGTTTGGCTCAGTGGGGCTTGCCCATTTCTTGCTGTTGCCAGTTTGCCCCGGGAATTGAACTGCGAACTGCCCCTCATTCTGAAAGCGCTTGGTGCGTACTTCACCGTGTAAACGGATCCGTTCTGCTTCCATATAACCAGATTTGTTCCAAGCAAAAATATCAGCATTGTTCCCCCGCACTTAGGTTTTTTTGACTTAGCCGCCGACGGACACTCTGTGCCTCAGCAGCCGCAAAACGAGATGGAGCTCATGTGTGACCGCAACTTTCAGGACATCGAAGGCCACCTCTGAAACAGTCCTTATATGGACCCGGACTTTCGAGCAGCCGACCTCCCCCGAAGTCGCCGCGCAGTAACAGAAGCGCGGTAGTCTCGCTACCACAACACAGCCCTGGTCTTTAGTAGGTCAGGGCTGTGTATTTTCTAGGCCACTAGGCCTCTTGCTTATACATCACCTTTCTGCCTTCCTCCTGCTTATGACTCATACCAGGTGTAAGGACACGACCCACATCCATTCATTACGGGCCCAGGCACTTGGATAAATTGAGTTAAGTAGGTTCTGAAAGGCAACCTGGGGGCTGTCATACCAGCGGAAGCATCCCTCTTGGTCGGGCTCTATCCCATACACCCGCCCCGCCTTCTCTTAGGAGCGGATACCTTCCGCTTAGGCTTCGACCTCGGTCAAGCTGCGCACTTGCTCCACCCACAGGTCCTCAATCACCAACATAAGCGTAGGGTCATCCTTGTACATGCAGCTCGTTGCCTGGTTTCCCGAATGGACAAGGCACATGGGGATAGCAGGGCCTGCGTGTACTGGTCTTCAAACACAGTTCCTGTTTCTACCAGACCTTGACACCGATACCGATCTGGCTGTTGCTGTAGGTTGGAGGCTAGCCGGCGGTGGTTTACGGTTTTTCGCGGTCCTAGACGGCAGTGAGCATAGCCGCATTAAAATTCTGTGCACGCAGCAAGATAGCTGTCAGGCGCGTACGACGCCACCACCAGAAGGCCCATATCGTGGCGCGGGCCTGCAACGCGTTTTGTTCCGCTGATTCGCCCAACTGGCTATTGCTCTACTCATGTTGCTACGCATATTTGCACAAATACCAATTCTGATGGCAACTTTGCGGAACAACTCCCATATATGGTAGTTATATCCCCCTTTCCGCTCTTCTCCTCTCTCTATGCCACAACTTGCAGGCCTGCCCCTGTACTTTGAGAATCCCACCGGGCGCTTGTACGAACACCCCGATGGCTACGCCATCCTTACATACAACCGCGCCCCTCGCCAGCTGGCCACCTTCCAAGCCTTTCTGCAGCATTTAGAAAACCTGCTTAAGCGCCACGGCTGGAACAAAATCCTGGCCGACCATCGGCAGATGACACCCTTCACTCAGGAAGAGCAAACCTTTCTGCACGAGCACTGGCTGCTGCTTTCCCACACCGTACAAAAGGGTATGTTCTCAGCCGTGCTGATTCCTGATGAGCCGCTCGCGCAGTTACCGGCCGAGCAGCAGACGCCGCACCCCATGCGCGTGGGTGAACTGACCTACCACTTGTTTACGCAGGTTGAGCCGGCCACCGCCTGGCTACGCTCCCTCTAGCCGCGCGCTCCCAGCAATGCCTTTTCTCCGTGCGCCCGTCCAAGCTGTACCATAAAACCTTATGACTAGCCACCATGCACACCCGGATGGATATGCACTGTTTCGCTACCGCCCTGGGCCGCGTAGTATACAGAACGTGTAACACATCCTGATGCACATGAGCAGGTTGCTCAAACAGCGCGGCTGGGCGAGGTTTCTGAGTGACCTGCGCTAGCTCTCGCCCTTCACGGACGAAGAACGGGCCTTGATTCTGCAGCACTGGCAGGGTCACCAGCTAACTGAAGGCTCAGTCCGGCACGCTTCCTTTGAGGACGAAACCGCGGCCGCCCAGCTCTGACAGGCTACCCTATTAGAAGTGCTACCTATTGATTACAAGGCAGCTCCACTTGGCTGTGAGCTACCCACATAGCCATGCGTGCCCGCCACATCTTCTATCTGCTGTTACTATCAGACCCAGGCGCCGGCGGCACTGCCTCAGCCGAGCCAGATATGTCCTGCATCGCCCCTAGGCCAGCTAGCTATGTGCCAGATTGTGGCTACAACGGCCGTGCGTACACTAATAGTCGAGAGGCCGACAATCCGGAGTACACTCAATTACCCCTGGACAGCGTAAATATTCAATTACCCTGCATTGAATAGGAAATAGCCCTATCCATGGAGCACAGGGCTTATTTGTTAATAATAGTTGCGTGCCACGCGGCTAGCATTCTTCCTCCGCCGGCCCAGACCATCGATGAATCCGGTCTAAAAATCAATGTTATTCTGGCCGTGCTCCTGCTCGGCGCTACGTAAATTCTGAATGGTCACTTTATAGTCTTGGTCGATGGCCTTCTTGTACGCAGACGTGCCGGCTTCATACAGGTTGGCGTAATAATCCTTGTGCTCCGTGCCCGTGGCTAGGCCACTATATTAATCTCCCCAGCGACCAAAGCTTGGGGTGAGTAGGATTAATGTCGGTCGCATCCGCTGAGCCAAAGCTGCCGAGTAGCAGCATAGATAAAGTGAGATTACGCACAACACTTTTCATAGAAATACAGAATAGATGTAGGATCGAGCCCCAAAGTGCCTAAATGCTCGGCGCCCTTAAAGAGCACTTTTGCGGTATTTGTGACCATGAGGAGCCTCCGGGTCTACGGTAGCACTTCGTGATAGCGCCACAGGATGCTCGCAGTGGGATACGCTGCCTAGGTCGGCAACCTATGTCACAATTTGAAGCAAATAGGACTTGAGCATGACCACTCCTACAGCCTAGCTTGTGGGCATCCATTCACTCTATTTCTTTCATTCGTATGAAATCGATCTTTCGTGTTCTCGCTGCCTCAACTCTGTTGCTGAGCACCACTCAGGCCGTACAGGGTGCCCCCCACACCGTAGCAACCCAGCAGGCCGCTACTTTCTCCTTTGCTCTCACTTATGAGCAGGGCATGGCTGACGGAGCGGATGAGGAAGCCTACTACGCCTCGGTATATGGTCGCGGCACCCAAGAATATCAGGATGCCATCGATGCCGCCATTGACCGCGCCGCCTACAATGCCCGCCACTCGGAAGAACCCATCTACTGGCGCGGCTACGTGAACGGCCTGCAGTACTAAGCTGACACGCTTTCGCTTTACTTCAAGCCCCTCCATTATATGGAGGGGCTTTTTGCATGGATAACTACCACCCATAGCGTTTTACTACCCTAGGTTATCCTAATAGCCCCCTTGGTATGCCTATCCTTTTTTTACCAGCACACACCTACGCCCACACCGACGGCCGCTCCCCACTAAGCCGACATTCATTGGGACCGCGGCGACGCTGTTACTGACGACCTCTCGCCTACATGCCAGCATGAGCCAGAGGTATCTACCCAAGTACTGGAAAGGCGAACGGGTAAAGTCCACTCAAATAGTCTACCTAAAGATCAATAACTAGTTGGCCGAGTTCGAGCGCACGGCCGGCTAGATGCTGTAGCAGGAAAACACAGAACTCACGCCCGAACAACTGTGGCACCTGCTCAAGCCCAACCTGAAACATAGCAAAGCCACCAAGGGTCTGGCTGTGCCCATCGAAGTACCCACCGTTCCCTAACTCCTGACCGACATGTGCTGACCGAAAAACCTTCTGGGCCCGCCTAGCCGTTGCAGCCTGAGCACGCTGACCGTACCCCCCTCGACTTCCAACCCGATGCCAATGGCTGCCGCCTGCTGGAATAATTCTACTCTGGATGGTGATAGCGCGGCCTGTTAATAGGTAGAAGATGCTGAGCCGAAAGCTGTGAACCTTAAAATATCTGCCTCATGTGTGCCTTGGTCGCACTAATTGAAAGCCAGTGTTCGTGCGCATTTACGTTGATGTTCCAACGCCAATTAAAGTGTTGTACTAAGCCATCTACACTGTTTTAGATCGAACATCTTTCTGCATCAATCTTACAGTCCCGAGCCAAGCAATTCGCGACTGCACTACTTTAAAATACTATCATGTTCTCATCATGTTGAACATATATGTTTGTACATTATTGCCTGTACCCTATCTGCCCTCTGCTCTGCTTAGACCCTTAATAACCAGTAAGTCTTGCTAAACAGAGACCTTATTGCCAACTAGATATCCCCCGCTTGTTGGAATACCTCCCCTGCCAGCGCTGTGCGCAGGGATATTAGCACGTATTCTGTAGGCCCAACACCCCCCCTCTCTTATGACGCAGCACTTGCGCTACCTCGGCCCAACAACGGGCCAGTTTCGCACGGGCGACGTGTACCTTATGCTGTTAGCCATTGACCAAGAACGAATCCTGCTCAGTGAGCCATGGGGAACCTCGTACTCCTATACGAGCTTGGCGCACCTACTCCAATTCTGGGCACCAGCAATTCCTCATATACCTATTAAAGGCGGGGACCGCAGCGCCCTTCCCAACAACGAGTTATTTACTTAGCCAATACCTTGCTTATCTCATGGCAACATTTAACGCTATATAATTAGTCAGAGCTTGTCATATAGGTGTTTGTTACCAAGGTATTAGTCCGTCGTATAATTTTATCTGACGCCTTCACGTCTAGTGAAAGCTGGAGTTAATACTGCCAGTTATCAATGTAACCCACTGGCCTCACAGGTCGGTCGACATCAGCCCGCATTTTGATTGTTCTGGAGCCGGCTGATATACTCTTCGTATTCATGCATAATATCAGCTGATTACCAACCAGAGCTTTACAGCACAGATTTTGGCCGATCGGCGGGGGATACGCCCCAGGTAGCACTCGGAAGGGGCCCCATTTGAAACTTGAGCGTACCACCGCGCATAAGTTGCTGATGCGTGATGTAGGACTTGGTATAGGTGCGGCCGTTGAGTGTAACTCCCTGAATGTACTTGTTAGCGGAGCTGTTGTTTTTTGTCTCGATGGTGAGCGACTTGCCGCCTGCCAGTTGAATGGTAGCGCGCTCCACGGCTGGGCTGCCAAACACGTAGGTGCCGTTGGCTGGATTGAGCGGGTAAAAGCCTAGGGTAGAGAATACATGCCACGCCGACATCTGCCCCACGTCCTCGTTGCCGATGATACCGTCGGGCTTGGCAGTGTAGAAGTTATCGGTGATGGACCGGACCTTATCGGCGGTTTTCCAGGGCTGGCCTACGTAGTTGAATAAGTACGTAATATGGTGGCCAGGCTCGTTGCCGTGGGCATACATCCCAATCAGTCCCGAAATATCAGGAGAAGCTTCCTCACCCATGCTCCCTTTCACCAGAAACAGCGAATCAAGCTTCTGGCTGAACCGTTGCTCACCCCCAAGCAGGGCAATCAGCCCCTCCACGTCTTGGGGTACCAGCCAAGTGTATTGCCAGGCATTCCCTTCGGTGAAGTCACTTTTCATATGTACTGATTTGAAGGGGTCGAAGGGGGTACGCCACTCCTTCTGGGCCACGCGGCCGCGCATAAAGCCCGCTGTTTTGTCGAAGTAGTTTCGGTAGTTCAGGGCGCGCTGGCTGAAGTAGGCATAGTCGGCCTGCTTGCCCATTTGCCGGGCCATTTGGGCAATGCACCAGTCGTCAATGGCGTACTCCAGGCCCTTCGATACGCTTTCAACTTCTCCATTAGCCGGGATAAAGCCTAGCTCTTTCACAGCTTTCAGTCCAAACTCGTCGCGCATGGCCGTGGTCTTCACTGCCTCGTAGGCCAGGGCGGCGTCAAAGCCGGTAAAGCCCTTTAAGTAAGCATCTACCACCACGGGCACGGCGCTGTAGCCCACCATGCAGTTCGTTTCGTTGCCCATTAGGTGCCACACGGGCAGCTTGCCCTGCTGCTGGTAGATGGCGAGCATGGAGCTGACCATATCGTTGACGCGCTCAGGCTGCAGGATGGTAAACAGCGGATGCGCCGCTCGGTAGGTATCCCAGAGGGAAAACGTAGTCAGGTTCGTGAAGCCTGGGTTGCGGTGCACCTGCTGGTCGGTGCCCCGGTAGTCGCCGTTGTGGTCGTTGAACACCGACGGAGCAATCATGGTGTGGTAGAGGGCCGTGTAGAAAGTCTTTAATCGAGTGTTATTGGCTTGAATCTGCACTTTTTGTAGCTCCCGGTTCCATGCAGCATCAGCTTGGGTTACCACTCGCTGAAAATTCCAGTGCGGAATTTCTGCCCGGATGTTTGCCAGCGCCCCCTCAGAGCTTACGGGAGAAATGCCCACTTTCAGCTTCACCTGCTCTCCGGCCTGCGTAGCGAAGGTCACCACGCCTTTGATGCGGTTGCCGGTGGCAGCAGGTTTGGTGTTGCCCAAGGTATCTAGCACCTGCAGGCTGGTAAAGTTTCGGATAGGCCTAGAGAAAACTGCCGCAAAGAAGAGGCGCTGATCGGTGGCCCAGCCTTTAGAGTTGCGGTAGCCTACCAGGGTACTGTCGTTGAGTTGCTCGATGTGGGTATCGGTGGCCAGGTCCCAGCCAATGCCCTGCTGCAAGTCGAACACCAGGTGCGAAGCGTCGGATTTCGGGAAGGTATACTGGTGAAAGCCTACTCGCTCGGTAGCCGTCAGCTCGGCTTTGATGTCATAGCGCTTTAGGCGTACGGCGTAGTAGCCGGGCTTGGCCTGTTCTTCCTGGTGCGAGAACAGTGATACGAGGCCCCGTTCAGGGTTTTTAACTCGGCCTTCTGTCACGCGTACCGGCCCGGTGGTCGGCATTACGGTGATGTCGCCCAGGTCGCCGATGCCGGTGCCGCTGAGGTGGGTGTGGGCAAAACCTACAATGGTAGAATCGGAGTAATGGTATCCAGAGCACCAGTCCCACCCTTCGGTGATGTTAACTGGCCCGAGTTGCACAGCTCCAAATGGCACGTTGGCACCCAGGAACACATGGCCGTGAAAGCCCGTCCCGATGTATGGGTCTACGTACCGCGTAAGGCTGGCCTGCTGCTTACTGACTGGCCCCGCTTGGCCGCTGACCAAAGGAGTACGGGTACAGGCACCTGCGGCGGCGACGCCCATTATGACACTGACGAAAAAAACGGATCGAGTATGGCGACGCATCATGGGTTAGCAGGCTTAGCGGCAAAATGAAAGCAGAATTTATAGCACAGAAGAGTTTCTAGGCCAGTATGAGCGCAGGTAGCTTCCAAATCCCGAAAGCCCGCGCCGACTATTTACTGAACTACTACTTCGTCAACGAAGAGCCAGGTATCCGGCTTAGCGGCGCCGGGCGTCTGGGCATTTTTAGCCATAACCCGGACAAATCGGGCCTTGGTTTTCTTCAGATCGGCCTGTGCTTCGCTGATGGCGGGCTTGGCCTGGGAAGTTGGCCCTGCAAACGGGGCTGAGTACACCGTTTGGTACTTCTTCCCATCATTCGACACGGCAATTTCCACGTTAGCAGGCAGCCGGATGCCGGAGCCCACGGCCTGCAGGAAACTGGCTTTTACAGTGTTGATGTCGGTGACTTGTTGCAGATCGAGCGTGGCTACCAGATCGGTGCCGTAGAAGCCTAGCCACTGCCCGTCGGCGTGGCTAGTGGAGCCTTTCTGCCCGTCAACCAACGTAAAAGGCCCTGTACCTCTGTAGCTTTTGTTGGGCTCGTTTACCAAGGTTACTGGCGTGGCAAAGGCCTTGTGCCTGAGCAGCTCCCGAGTGGTGACTTTACCCATCAGCTTGTCACCTTCAATGGATGCCGCTTTAATAACGGCCGAGCTAGCCACCGTAAACGGCTGGGTATAGGCCGGTGAAGAAGCCGTAGGTGTCGAGCCATCCAGGGTATACACAATCTGCGGACCGGCGGCATCCATCTGCAGCGTAACTAGGGTAGTGCGTTGCGCTGGGTCGAGGGTAAGCTGCTGCCGCACGTTGTAGGCACTACGGGAGTAGTTGGCTCCCCAGGCTTGGTAGCGGCGGTATTGCTGCTGCATGCGCTGCTGGAAGCTAGGCCAGTCCCGCTGCTTGGCGGGCGTCCAGAGCACCTCCGCCAGCGCCGACATGCGCGGAAACGCCATGTACTCTACCTGTTGCTCCGAGGGGATATACTCGGTCCAGATGTTGGCCTGCCCGCCTAAGATGTACTTCCGCTCCGTAGCCGTAAGTTCCTGGGGCGTGGGCTCGAAAGTATATACTTTGGAGAGGGGCAGGTAGCCCCCAAACGATAAGGGTTCTAGGCCTGCCTCGCCCTGGGCGTGGTCGAAGTAGGCGTAGGTGCCGGGCGCCATTACCACGTTGTGCTGCTGCCGGGCCGCCATAATGCCTCCTTCCAGCCCCCGCCACGACATAACGGCCGCGTTGGGCGCTAGGCCACCTTCCAGAATTTCATCCCACCCAATAATGCTCTTGCCTTTAGCATTCACGAACTTCTCCATGCGCTGCACAAAGTAGCTCTGCAGCTCGTGCTCGTCCTTTAGGCCTTCAGCTTTCATGCGGGCCTGGCACTTGGGGCAGTTATGCCAGCGGGTTTTGGGCGCTTCATCGCCGCCGAGGTGCACAATCTTGCCGGGGAACAAAGGCATTACTTCCGTTAGCACGTCTTGCAAGAAGCTAAATGTCTGCTCGTTGCCAGCGCAGAAAATGTCGTCGAACACGCCCCATAGCCCCTCCACCTTAAACGGCCCACCGCTGCATGACAGTTCGGGGTAGGCCGCCAGGGCCGCTACTGCGTGGCCGGGCATCTCAATTTCCGGCACCACCGTGATGTAGCGGTCTTGGGCGTACTTCACCACGTCCTTAATCTGCTCCTGCGTATAAAAGCCGCCGTAACGGATGTTATCGAACTGGTGGGGCTGATCGGAGTAGTGCCCAATGAGCGTACCGTCGCGCCACCCACCTACAGAGGTAAGCTTAGGGTACTTCTTTATTTCAATGCGCCAGCCCTGGTCATCGGTGAGGTGCCAGTGAAAGGTGTTCATCTTGTGCAAGGCCAGATAGTCGATGTACTTCTTGACGAACTCTACCGGAAAGAAGTGACGGCTGACATCTAGGTGCATGCCGCGCCACTGGTACCGTGGCTTGTCGAGCACCTCCACCGTTGGCAAGCTCACGGCCGCAGCCGGGCGCTGCGGAGGCAGCAGCTGCCGAATGGTTTGCAGGCCTCGGAATACGCCCTGGGGACTGCTGGCGGCCAGCATAATCTGCGTGGGCTGCACGCTGAGCGCGTACCCTTCGGCGCCCAGGCTATCGAGAGCAGGCCGCAGGGTTAGGTAAATGCCGCTGGATTTTTTCTTACCTGGCCTAGCTCCTACTACCTGCGGCTGTACGCCCGCGCTGCGCAGCAGGTCTTGGCTTAACATCTGCCCAATGCGGCGCAGCTCCTCATTTTTGGCGTCGACGTAGATGGTGGTGGCCGGCGTGAGGGCAAAGCTGCCGCTGCCTACCTGAAGGCTCGCAGGTAGCGGAATAATCGATTTAGCAGATGCTGGTGAAGGAATTTGCTGCGCGGTAGCCGAAGCCCCATATAGGCCTAACAAGATGGGCAACGACAGCCAGGTTTTCTTTCTCACAGAGACGGAACGGATTGAGATGGGGAAAGCAGATCTTGCTTGAGATGGCACAGGGCGGCGGCACCCAAAACGGCCGCGTTTTCAATGGTGGAAGGGGCAATAACCAGCCGTTCTACCACATGCTTAAAGGGAAACTCCCGTAGGCTCTCCTCGAGGCCACCCCGGAAATACGCAAAGCACTTGCTAACCGAGCCGCCCAGGAGTATGGCCTGGGGCGCAACTGTGAATAGCATAATTTTGATGGCATTGCCCAGGTGCCGGCCGTACTCCGTCAGCACTTCAAGCGCGGCGGGGTTGCCTTGCTGGGCCAGCGCGTACCACTCAGCGCCCGACCGCCCGGTTTGCTGGCTGAAGAACTTGCCGCTGCAGTAGTCCTCCACTGTTTTGTCGAGGTAAGGCACGCAGCCGAATTCTCCGGCGCTGGAAAGCACGCCGGCATATAGGTCATTATTAAAGATGAGCCCTGCCCCTACTCCAGTCCCGATTACCAGGCCTATCAGATGGGCGAATGGCTGCCCTTGCCCGTACATTTTCTCGCCAACGGCAAAGGCGTTGGCATCGTTGGCGAGATACACGGGCTGACGGAACCGGCTTGATAAGTACTGCTTGAGTGGCACCTGCTGCCAGGACGGAATATTCTGCACGTTGTACACGATGCCCTGTTGCTCATCCACCAGACCCGGCGTACCAATACCAATTCCGGCCACCTCGTCGTCGATTAGTTCTTCCAGATTGTAGGCCAGTTCCGCCAATATCTGCTCCTGCGGGGCCGTGGCAGCGGTTTCAAAGCGTTTTTCCTGGACGATGGCTCCGTTTTGCACCACGCCCATATGAATCTTCGTGCCCCCGATGTCGATGCCGATGTATTTGGTGGTATGCATGCAGGTTTCGTCCGTTTACTTGCTTGAGGCGAGGCTTTGCGCTTTAAATTACTGATTAGGATAGGTGCTGAGCTAAAATATTTACAAAAGGACAGCAGAAAGAACAAAAGAGAGCAGCTCATTGCCTCGCTAGGCCAGTCTACCGGGTAGCAGATTGGGCTAGCTGTATAGCGTTGGCCACGTTGAAGGAAGCCTGCAGCCGAATGTCATCGGATGAGGCCCCTATCATCAGGGTGAAAGCTCCCGGCTCCACGGCCCAATGCATTTGTTGGTTGAGCAGCATCAGGTCTTCGGCCGTCAGCTCAAACACCACTTCTTTCTGCTCCCCGGCCTTTAAATTGAACCGCTCAAACTTCTTTAGCTGCTTGCTGGGCGTGACTACGGAGCTTACCTCATCGCGCAAGTAGAGCTGGGCCACTTCGTCGCCGGCGCGGGCACTAGTGTTTTTCACCTTGAACCGTACCGTTACGTTCACCGCGCCGCTACCTTCAGTGGCGCTGACCTGCAAGTCAGAATACTCGAATTTGGCGTAGCTTAGGCCGAAGCCGAAGCTGTAGAGTGGCCTAGCATCCAGTTCCACGTAGCTCTGCCGAGCGGGGCGCGGCGCATTGTAGTAGACGGGTAGCTGCCCCACGTGTTTGGGCACGGAAATAGGCAGGCGGCCCGCCGGGTTATAGTCACCGAAGAGCACGTCGGCGACGGCGTTGCCGCCCTCCTGGCCGGGGTACCAGGCATCAAGCAAAGCGGGAACGTGGGCCGCCATCCAATTCAGGTTCAGCGGCCGGCCCTTGATGAGGACTACCACTACCGGCGTACCGGTTTGCACCACGGCCTGCAACAATTCCTGCTGCTTACCCAGCAGCTCCAGGGTGGCCCGGTCATAGCCTTCGCCGCTTTCCATGTCGCTGAGTACCTCGGGGCCGGCGGAAGTGACGGTAGCCGCACCGGTGCTTTGATATTCGGTTTTGAAGTCGCGGGCACTGGAGCCACCAAGCACGACCACGGCCACCTGAGCCTGCCGGACGGCGGCCACGGCGGCCGCAATGTCTGCGCTCGTGGTATCCCGAATGGCACAGCCTTTCACATAGGTAACCTTCGTAGTAGCCGACACCTTAGCCCGGATGCCTTCCAGCACCGTAACGATGTTGCTCTCGGGCTGGGGCGCGGTATAGTCGCCGAGCTGGTTGTAGAGGTTATCAGCATTAGGGCCAATGACAGCAATACGCTGCAGCGACTTTGACAGCGGCAGCAGGTTTTGGTTGTTCTTGAGCAGTACTACCGATTCTTGTGCCACCCGCCGGGCCAGCTGTACGTGCGCCGGGCTTTTAACCTGCCGGGCCGCCCGACGAACATCCACATAGGGGGTTTCAAACAGTCCCATGTCAAATTTCAGGCGCAGCACCCTGCTTACCGCCCGGTCTAGCACCTCTCCTGAAACGAGCTGTTGGTTGATGGCTTCCAGAAGCGCTTTGTCATAGCCATACCCGCTCAAGTCATCGTCGAGGCCGGCGTTGATGGCCAGGGCTGCGGCTTCTGCGGGCGTGGCTGCCACGTGGTGGCTCGTCGCTAGGCCACTAATGCTGCCTAGGTCCGAAACCGTAAAGCCCTGAAAGCCCCACTGCCGACGCAGCACCTCGGTAAGTAGAAACTCGCTCGCGGTGCAAGGCACGCCATCAATAGAGTTATACGAGGTCATAATGGAAAGCACTCCGGCTTTCACAGCGGCGTGCACTGGCGGCAGAAAGCTTTGGTACAGCTCCCGGTAGCCCGTGCTGTTGCCGCCGCCATTATGCCCTCCTTCTGGCACGCCGTAGGCAGCAAAATGCTTGAGCGTGGAAATGACGTTGACGCCACTTTTCAAGCTCTGGCCCTGTAGGCCTGTCACCATAGCCACGCCCAGCTGGCTGGTGAGCACGGGGTCTTCGCCGTAGGTTTCCTCCACCCGCGACCAACGCGGTTCCCGGGCCAAATCTAGGACCGGTCCGTACCCGATGTGGCCGCCCTGTGCCCGCACCTCCTGAGCAATGGCCGCGGCCATGCGTTGCAGCAAGGCGGGGTTCCAGGTGCTGCCCTGGCCAATTGCCGTAGGAAACACGGTGGTACCAATGGCCATGTGGCCGTGCGGGCATTCCTCGGCCAGAAACAGCGGAATGCCCAACCGCGTGTGCTCCACGGCATACTTCTGCAGAGCGTTGGTGGCTTCGACGGCCTGGGTAGGGTTCAGGCCGGTGGCTAAGGTCTTTTTGGTCCAGGGGTCGGCACGCAGCGTAGCCCACAGCCCCCCGATGTGGCGCTCAGCCAGGGCTTTCTTGTAGGCCTCACTCACGCCAACCCGCGCGCCTTCTTTCTGGTACATCTCCCAGCCCAGCACGGTGGCAAGCTGCCCCACCTTCTCCTCTACCGTCATCCGCCCGAGCAGATCCTTTACCCGTGCTTCAGTAGGTGCCTTGCGGTCTTTGTACACTGGCCTAGCATTCTGGGCATAGGCCACCGTACCGATGAAATACAACCCGAGAACTACGTATTTACGCATGGAATAAAGGTGGTAACTCGTTGGGCATGAGGAAGGGTGAAACGAGCAGGGCGTAAAGCAAATTGGAGGTTTGCGCTAGCTAGAATTGGCGCTACTCAGCCGTGAAGGCAAAGGCCAGAGCTGGATATGCTCCCGCCTGTTGGGCCAGGGCTGGGGGCAAGCTAATCTGCACGCGGTTGCCTTGCCGGGTCCAGGCCACCTTTTTACCGGTTTGCAGCAGGGTTATCTTACTGCCTTTCCGGGGGATGTTGCCCGTCCAGGTAATGGTAGTTGGGGTGGGCTTGTTTTCGGGTAAGCAGGCAATGGCGTAGCGGGTGCCCGTGGGGCCCTGGGTGAAGTAGGTGCTGCCGTCCTGGTACTGCGCGGTGGTGCGGGTGTTGTAGATGGCGGAGCCGTTTACCTTCAGCCACTGGCCTACAACTCGTAGCCGGGTCACGGCTTCGTTGGCTAGAGTACCGTCTGGTTTTGGGCCCACGCCCAGCAGCAGGCTCCCGCCTTTGGCTACTACTTCCACCAAGGAGTGAATGATGCGGGTGGGCGACTTGTACTCATCGTTGGGCACGTACCCCCAGTTGTTGGCCAAGGTCAGGCAGCTCTCCCAAGGGGCATCGAGCTTATGGTCGGGTACCCGCTGCTCGGGCGTTTGGTAGTTTTCGTAGGGGCCATGCACGGTGCGGTCGACCAGGAGCAGGCCGGGCTGGGCCTGGCGGGCCATGGCGGCAATACGGGGCATGTTCACATCTTGGCTGAACTCGGGAATGGGTGCGCCCCAGGAGCGTACCTCGGCATTCACCGTTTCGCGGGGCCGCACCCACCCTCCATCCAGCCACAGTATATCCAGGGCGCCGTAGTCGTGCATCAGCTCCCTGATTTGATTGTACGTGAACTCCTGGTACTGCTTCCAGCGCCACGGGTACTTCCGGATGTCGTAGTTTACATTACGGTCGGGAGTGGCGTACCTAGGCCACCAGAAGTTCGGAGAGTGCCAGTCAGGTTTCGAGAAATAAGCTCCCACCATAAAGCCTTGCTGCCGAAAGGCCTCAAACACGTACTTGGTTACGTTGGCCCGCGGATTACTGCCGAACGGGCCGTGGGTGATGCTAAAGTCCGACTGCTTGGTGTCGAACATGGCAAACCCGTCGTGGTGTTTGGTAGTGAATACCAGGTAGCGCATGCCCGCCTGTTTGGCCACGCTGGCCCACTGCTCAGGGTTAAAGTTTATGGGATTAAACTGTTGGCTCAGGCCCCAGTACCACTTTTTGTAGTCCTCATAGGCCACGGTGCTGTCGCGCTCAATCCAGCTTTCCGAGCACAGCTGCCACGACTCAATGATGCCGGGCACGGCGTACAAGCCCCAATGCAGAATCAGCCCAAATTTCTGGTCGCGCCACTTTTCCAGCTTTTGCTGGACCAGCGGGTCGGTGGGTGCCTCATACTGGATTGACTGCTGATGAACCCCTTGGTCCTGGGCGCGTAGGGGCAACGCCGCCATCACGGTGCATAAAACAAAGGCCTGGGCAGCTTGCTTGAGAACCATACGCTGTGGTTAGGATAAGATGAAAGCTGATTGAGCCCAGCAACGGGTAGTGCATTCCACTCAGGGGGTAAATAGGCCGTGGCCTAGCCAAGAGCACGCAGTTGCGCAACCAACTCCTGCACAATGGCCGAATCGGTTTCCCAGCGCGGTGCGTCAAACTCCGTAGCCTTTGCGGCAGGCGGCGAGGCCAGTTGCCGTTTGGCGCTGGCGTGAAACTCCTGCGCCCCAGTGCTCCACACCAGATCTTGAATAGTAGCTGGCGTAACACCCGAGCCCGGCATAATGCTGATACGGCCGGCGGCCTGCTGCACCAAGGCAGCCAGTTGCCGCTGCCCTGCTGGCGCAGTGGCTTGGCCGCCAGACGTCAGAATGCGCTGGCAGCCCAGATTGATAATGTCTTCCAGCGCCTTCGCTTGATTGGGGCAGGCATCGAAGGCCCGGTGAAAAGTGACCGGCAGCAACCCGGCCGCATCTATCAGACGCCGGCAAGCCTCCATGGCAACGTGGCCCTGCTCATCCAACGCCCCGATGACTACGCCCGCACAACCTAGCGTCCGGCATTGCCGAATGTCGGCGACCATAATAGCCAGTTCCTCCGCATCGTAGCTGAAATTTCCTGGGCGCGGCCGAATCAGCACAAAAACAGGAATGGTAAGCTGAGCCAGCACCCGCTCAATGGTACCATATGAGGGCGTAGTGCCCCCCTGCTCCAGATTCTGGCACAGCTCCACCCGGTCGGCACCCCCGGCCTGCGCAGCCACAGCCGACTGCAACGAGCCCGCGCAGATTTCCAAAACCGGCTGGCTCATTTAAGCAGGTACTCGGCCTGAATGAGCTGCTGCTGGTTCTGAGCATCACATACAGCGTAGCTGAAACCTTTTTGCAAAGCAAAGGCGCCGTGCTGGCCCTGGGCGCTAATGGCAATAAAGCACACCTGAATATCCTTAGCCTTGTCTCCTTTAATGCGGGCCACGCGCTCAATAGCTGCCTTGCACGCTGCTTTCGGTGCCATGCCCTGGCGCATGAGTTCCACCACCGTGTGCGCCCCGGCAATGCGAATCACATCCTCGCCCTGGCCCGTGGCAGCGGCGGCTCCCACGGCATTATCCACGAACAGGCCAGAACCAATCAGGGGTGAGTCGCCGAGGCGGCCGCGCATCTTAAATCCCATACCACTGGTGGTGCAGCTGCCGCTGAGGTTACCCTGGGCATCTTGGGCCAGCATGGCAATGGTATCATGGTTGTTGGCGCCACCAACCGGGCCCACCTGCTTTTTGCTACCCGAGTTTTCAATGTTGACCACGGGCTTATACTGGCTGGTCTTGAGCCATTCTTTGTAGGCCTGCTCGGCATCGGGGCTAAGCTTTTGGGGCTCCAAGGGGAAACCCTGAGCCACGGCAAACTGCTGAGCCCCTTCTCCCACCAGCATCACGTGCGGGGTGCGCTCCATTACGCGCCGGGCCACACTAATAGGGTGTTTAATGCGCTCCAGAGCTGCCACGCTGCCGCAGTTGAACTGCTCATCCATAATGCAGGCGTCCAGCGTCACAATACCTTCCCGGTCGGGGTTGCCACCCAGGCCTACGCAGCAGTTCTGCGAGGCTTCCGTTACCATCACCCCTGCTTCCACCGCATCCAGTGCGCGGCCCCCTTTGCTCAGCACTTTCCAGGCTCCCAGGTTGGCCGCTAGGCCAGTATCCCAAGTAGAAATAACCAGCGGTTTGCCTTTGGCTGGTGCGGGAGGTAGGCTAAGCGCCTCCACAGACGGACTGGCCGCCAGGGCAGCAAGGCCAGCAGCAGATGAGGTAATAAACGAACGGCGTGTAGACATAAGGAAGAAAGTCAAAGTCGGCTCCCTCAAAGAAACTGATTTCCCCGTGATGTTACACACCCCGGCCAGGCCTGGCATCCGTGGCAGTGTGTTTTAGGCAACTCCTCCACTCACTAATCGATTGCCTTATGGTTGTTTACATTCCAGTACATCCTTGTTAGATGGCACAACCCGATGGGTTTACCAATCTTCTAACCAAGATGCCGCGGAAGCTAAACTTACTCCCTATGCAGGGGCAAGCTCACCTTCCGCGGCATATGTTTTTTCACTCGATTTTACCCGAAGTTAGAAATCATTAGGTCTAGGTCACCTCGTCTCAACACCCTCACCCGTCGAGTGGCATATGAGTTACCTGCTGTGCTTGCACGGGTTAGAACCTGCCATGTTTCTATTGCGCTGATGGTGGCGGGGTCTTGCTGCCCCAGGTTTTGTTTGGCTGGGGGCCCATGGTAAATACCAGCTTGCCGCCCTTCATCAGCTCGTCGCGGTAGAGCCAGCAGTTAGCCAGTGGTTTGCCATTTAGCTCCGCCGACTGCACGTACAGGTTTTGCTTCGAGGTGTTCTTAGCCTCAATTACCAGCTTTTTTTGGTTGCCGAGCTGGATGGTAGACTTGCTGAAGATGGGGCTCCCGAGTTCAATGATGGGGCGGGCATCAGTAAAGCCCTTCACGTCGAACAGGCCTAGGGCCGTGATGACGTACCAGGAGCCCAGCTGGCCCTGATCTTCATCTTGGCCGTAGCCGTAGCCGTGAATGGGCTCGGTGCCGTAGAACTCGTCGCAAATCTGGCGAGTCCATTTCTGCGTCAGCCAGGGTTGGCCCGAGAAGTTGAACAGCCAGCTGATGTGCAGACAGGGCTGGTTGCCGTGGTTATAGATGGCATTGACGCCGGCAAAGGCATCTATTTCTTTGCCACCGCCAAAGCCCGTTTTGGCCGACGCCGTGAAAATACTATCGAGGCGATTGTTGAATTTGTCGCGACCTAGGGCCGCAATGAGGCCAGCGGGGTTTTGCGGCACGTAGAAGGTGTATTGCATAGCATTGCCCTCCTGGAAGCCGCGCCAGGGCTCAAAGGGCTTAAAGTTGCTCGCGAAGGTGCCATCGGCTAGCTTAGGCTGCATGAGCTTACTTTGCGGGTTCAGGATAGCCTTCCACCCATTAGAGAGCTTGATGAGCCGTTCATAATCGGCCTTTTTGCCTAGAGATTTCGCCATCTGAGCGGCGGCAAAGGCACTGTAGCTGTACTCCAGGGTGTGTGAGTTGGAGAAGTACGAGCCCGTTGAGTCGGTCTTGTACCACTCGCCCTGATACTGCTTGTACTCCTCCTTGAAGGGAACGTATCCGTACTGCGTGAAGGCCTTCACATCCATCTTGCCCGAGCCAAAGGCTCGGTTGCGGTAGTTCAGCTCGTTGGCGCGCACGGCCTCGTAGGCCAGGTTCACATCGTAGTTGCGGATGCCTACCTGGTAGGCGCCGGCCACGGCCAACCCCACAAAGTTGGTTCCCACTCCTGATATGTATTCGCTGTTGGCTATACCGTCGCCAAACCAGCCTTTGTCGCGGTACAATTGCAATTCAGTATTCACGTAGTTGCCGTACCACTCGGGGTAGCTCAGCGCCCACAGTTGCGTCAGGTTCCAGTAGCCTCCCCAAATGGCATCGGTATTGATGAACTCGGGCTTGGGGCCGGAGCCGCTGGCCACCAACTGGCCTACCTGGCCGCCGTGCTTGGGGTAGGCCCCGTCCACGTCGCTGGCAATGCCGCGCCCCAGCAGGGCATGAAACAGACCCGTGTAGAACTTGGTCTTGTTCTGCTCATCGGGGCCCTCCACCGCAATTTTGCTTAGCTCCCGTTGCCAGGTGGCTTGCGCGGCGGTACGGGCCTGTTCGAAGGTAAGGCTGCGCGCTTCGGCCTGCAGGTTGGCCTTGGCATTAGCAATGGACGTGTACGAGAGGCCTACCTTCAGCTCTATCTTCTCCTGCGCATTGGTGCGGTAGTTCAGGAACAGCCCGGCGCCTTTGCCAGTAGCTGAGTTTTGCTTTTCCTGGATACCTGCGGCCGTGAAGGCGCCCACGCTGGCTGGGGCCTTACTGATTTCTCCGTAGAAGTACATGTTTACCTTGCCGGAGGGGTCGTAGGTTTTTACATACTTCGGATAGGTACTCACGTAGCCCTCTACGTGCGTGGCGTCCACCATCCGGATGCTGGCGTCGGTCACTTCGCCGCTCTCACCCTGGGTATTGCCAATATCGAGAATGAGGTGAGCCTGGTCGTTCTTCGGGAAAGTGTACCGATGGAAGCCCACACGCTTGGTAGCGGTTAGCTCGGCTGTGATACCATAGTCATCGAGCAGCACGCGGTAGTAGCCCGGCTCGGCCACCTGATTCTTGCGGTCGAAGCGCGAGCGGTAACCGGTTGCGGGTCCGTCTAGGTCACCAGGCTTCACGCGCAGCTCGCCCGTTGTGGGCATAAAGCTTACGCCGCCTACTTGCCACTCATGAAAGTGCACAAACCCCTCAATGGAGTTCTGGCGGGTATCGTAGCCCACGGCTTCCCAGCCCGAGGCGTTGCCATAGTGGCCGTTGGTTGATGGCGCCAGCTTGGCCATGCCGTAGGGCACGGCCGCCGGGGTGTAAAAGAACCACCGGCTGTGCGCGGTACCAATGTTGGGGTTTACGTACTTCAGCACGCTTTGGGCGCTGGCTTCGCCCGCCGCCAGTAGCAGCGCCAATGACCATGCGCTGGCTGTGAAAGTCAGTTTCATACAAGAAGTTTAGGAAGTGGAGGCCTGAAAAAATGCCCGCGCCCGGCCCCACTAGCCAAGCGCGGGCTGACTAGGCCGCATCCCACGAGCAGCCTGGCCTTTTCGCCTTCAGAATATCAGTTGTGCAGCTACAGGAGCTTGCGGGCCTGTAAGTCGGCTAGTACTTCAAACATCATTACCCCACTCAGCTGAGTTGACCCGTCCACGGTACCACCCGGCTGAGCCGTCCAGCTGGTGTTGAACATGTATTGGGGCCTACGCATGCCTTGTTTGTAGAGACTCTCGCCGTTGAACTTCAGAAACGCAATGTACTTGGCACGGGTAGCCTCATTCACGGCGGGCTCAGTGGCCAAGAGGGACAGGTAACGTACCAGTACCCCCTTAAACAAGCCACCGTCTCCGCCCCCTTCATCCCGCAGAATACCACCGGGCGAAAGCTGGCTGTCGTTGAGCACATAACCCGCGGTACGGTTGGCATCATCGAGGTACGTGCTCTGCTGCGTGGCGCGGTAGAGCTCTAGGCCAGCGCCCAGAAATACACCCTGATTATAGCTGAAGCGCCAGTCCTTGTCCGTCTGCCCGTTGCCCTGGCGGTTCACGCCATCCCAAACGGCTCCCGTAGTCGGGTCGACCAAGGTCTTTTTCTGCCAGTCGTAGATTTTCGTGGCCCAGGCCAGATCATCGGGGTTGCGGTCGAGCATGTAAAGACGGGCCGCCAGAATAGCCACCGGGGCATTGGCCGGGGTGTTTTTATAGTCGAGCTGCGACTTGCGCCAGGCAATGCCTCCGCCTTGCGTGGTGTTCCAGCCGGTTTTGAGGTCGGCCCAGAGCAGCTGCGCCGTGGCTTTGTACGATGGGTCCTTAGTGACTTGGTACGCCCGCAGATTCGCTAGGGCGTGCCAGGCCATATCGTCGTAGAAGTTGTTGAGGTAAGTGTTACCGTTCTTCTTCTTCGCCCCCTGCTGTAGCTGCTGCAGCTTCGTAAGGTAGTCTTGGGAGGTGGTGCGCTGGTACGCATCCAACAGCACATCGATGCCGTGGGCCTGCCACCAGTAGTTGAAGTCGGGCTTGCCGAGGTTGTTCTGCAGGTAATACTGGTCGGTGGGTGCCCAGAAGTTCTGGTGGAGCGCCGCCTGCGCAGAGTCGGCACGCGCGGCCCAGTTGGCCACCGCCGCGGTGGGCGTTGGAGCCGGGGGCGTAATCATGTCATCCACGGGCTCGTGGCAGGCGGCCAGCACCAACAGGCCTAGCAGCAGGTGGGCTTTGCCTCGGAAAAGCAACATAGCAGTAGAACTAAAATCTTGTAAAAAGCCGGGCTGCACCTTAGCGTACGGTCACTTGGTGAGTGTAGGCGGCGGGCTGCATCATCACCGTGATGTCCACGCTCTTGCGGTCGGCGGCGGCGGCAAACTTGAACGTGTTGTTCCACTGATCATCAGCTACCGGCACAATGTTGAAGTAGGCAGCGGCTGTGGTAGCCGTGGGCGGTACGTTGTCGGTGTTGGTGCTACCGTACTGGCGGGCCGTCACTTTGCCGGCCATGTCCTTTTCCGAGAAGATGAACTTGTAACGCTCGTCACGGCCCCAGCTGAACTGGAAGAACTCGATGGGCGTGTTCTCAATTTTCCATACTCCTTTGCCCACGTACGGCAAGGTCACGGTTACCTTATTCTGCGCCGAAACCCACAGGCCTACCGACTGGATTTCGGTGAGGATGGCCGAGCCATTGTTGAAATCAAGGGTCATGCGATAAACGCCAGCCGTGGTGGCAGGGCTGGTGGTAGTGTTGCCCTGCAGCAGTTTGTTGCCGCTGACGTAGTAGCTGGTGGGCGTACCAGTCGTCTGATCCACAATTTTTACGTCGCCGGCCGAGAGCTTGGTGTACAGCTCAAACACCCCCGCCGATACGCGCTTGAACGGCATGGCCTGGCCTAGCGTAGCCCCAGCCTCCGTGCCCGAGCCGGTCAGGTACAGGTTGCCCGGAATTACGGAGAAGCCAGCGGGCCGCTCTACCTGAATGGTGCGCGCAGCAGAAGCGGGTAGCACGTTAATGCCCTTGGAGGCATTTACTCTCCACTTCATTTTACCCTGGGCCTGGGCGGGGATGCCCGCCAGATTGGCAATTTTATTCAGGTCGCCGTGGCTTAGCACCAGTTTGGTATCTAGGCCATTGGTGCCCGATACGGTGCTGTAAACTGGGGCCGAGAAGTCGCCATTCTCCTTGTCAAACAGCACTTCGTACAGTACCAGCGTGCCGTCTGCTGCGCGGGCTTGGCTCCACTCGAAGGTTACGGCCGCATTCGACGGCGGATCAAGTTTCACCAGGCTGTTATCGGCGGGCGAGATGTAGTTGCTTACCGGCGTAATCGTCTCGTCGAGTTCCTGGTCATCTTTCTTACAGCCCGTGAGCAGGCCAATGAGCAGCATCAAAAGCAGCAGTGGGTGGGAATATTTTTTCATGATTATGGAGCGAGGAAAAATGCAAAAACGAAGTAAAAGGGCTACCAGCCTGGGTTTTGACTGAGTTTAGGATTGATGTCCCGTTCGCGCTGGGGCACGGGCCACAGGTAATGTTTGGCGGGGTCAAACGTGCGCTGGTCTACCCGCAGGTAGCCGTTGTCCACGTTCGGGTCGCCGGCCTTGATGCCGTGGGCGTATCCGTTGAGCGCCGTTTGGGCCGTGCGCCAGCGGCGCAGGTCGAAAATGCGCAAGCCTTCCATGGCCAACTCACTGCGCCGCTCGCGCCGCACAATGGTTTGCAGGCTGGCTTTGTCGCCGCCTGGGAAGGCTAGCGCGGCAGGGTCGGTGAAACCCGCCCGACGCCGTAGCGCCCCAATGGTACGGTCCCAATCTGCCGCGCCGAGCTGGCCTAGCTCGTTTTTGGCCTCAGCGTGCATGAGCAGTACATCGGCGTACCGAACCAGAATCAGGTTTAGGCCCGAGTTGAGGTTAGCATCGGCGGTGGGGTCAAAGTACTTGGCCACGTAGTAGCCCGTGGGGCTGGCATCGGCCCGATCCACAGAATTATCGCCGGTGCCGGGCAGGGTGCGAATGAGGATGCTCGACCCATCGGGGCGCTGCCACCGGTAACCATCGTAGACTAGTGTGGCCGCGAAGCGCGGGTCGCGCCCTACGTAGGGCGTCGCTTCGTTGTAGCCAGAGCCGGCCTCGGTAATGGCCTTACCATTAGCCATCACGTAGCTGTTCACCAGCTCTTGGGTGGGCGCAATGGCGCAGATCAGCTTACCCTCGGTGCGCGGGATGAAGAACCGCTGCTCAGAGTGGGTGCGCGAGGGAAACAGATACTGCAGGTCCAGCATCACTTCGCTGTTGCCCTCGTTGTTGGGCGAAAAAATACCTGCGTAGCTGGAAAAGAGGCTGTAGGCACCGGCCTGGTTGTTCATAATCTGCTCCGTTACGGCAACCACGTCGGCCCAGCGGCTTTCGTAGAGCAGCACCCGGGCTTTCACGGCCAGCGCGGCTCCCTTGGTGAAGCGCCCCCGGTCCTCAGCGGCGTAGGCGGTATTCAGGGGCAGGTCGGCGGCGGCCGCATCCAGCTCCTTCAGCACGAAGTCCAGCACCTCTGCGCGCGGAGTGCGCACCACGTCGGCGGCCGCCGTCACGCTGATTTCATCCGTGATGAGCGGCACGTCGCCGTACCAAGTCAGCAGCTGAAAGTATTGGTAGGCACGCAGTGCGCGGGCTTCCGCCTGGTAGCGGGCCTTGAGGCCTCCTTCCAGGTTAGGAATCTTGTTGATGTTGGCCAGCAGCTGATTGCACTTGCGGATACCGCTGTAGTGGTAGCCCCACTCGTTAGTAATACGCTGCTGGTTGGTGCCGTAGGCCCCTTCGGCGATGTTGCGGGCGTTGGAGCCGTTTACGTCGCTTTTGTTGTAGGCATTATCCGAGAGCACCTCGTTGAAGAAGAAATACTCGGAGTTGTAGAGGTTTTCGTAGGCCGTAGCCAGCACGTTGGCTGCATCGGCTGGCTGCTGCCAGAACGTAGCGTCGGTGGGGCGGTCGGTGGGCGGCAGGTCAAGCTCTTGGCAGGCCGAGAAACCAAAACTCAGCCCAAGCCCAAGCAGTAAAGTATTGCGAAAATTGCGGTTCATCTGAGTGGGAATGGAGGTTAGAGAGAAATGTCGAGGCCTAGCGTCAGGACTCGCACGGCGGGGTACACCCGGCCACTACTGCCCCGTCCTCCCCCAAAGCCCACACTCTCGCTGAATTCGGAGATTTCCGGGTCAAACCCGATTTTCTTCAAGTGACTGATGGTGAATAGATCCTGGCCCGAAGCAAAGATGCGCAGGCGCTGAACAGCGGCCTTTTTCGTAAGCGTGGCGGGCAGGGTGTAGCCCAGTTGCACGTTCTTGAGGCGGGCGTAAGCGCCGTTGCGCAGCCAGTAATCCGAGCCTTGGTTGTTGTTAGTGGAGGCCGTACCGATGGTCAGGCGGGGATAATCCGCATTCGGGTTAGTGGGGGTCCAGCGGTCGAGGTGCTGCTGGTACACGTTTTCCCAGTTGTTGTGAAAGGCTTCCACCCCCTCACCCCGAATGTAGAGGCTGCGCTTGCCTACGCCCTGCACGAATACCAGCAGGTCAAAACCCTTGTAGTCGGCGGTGTAATTAGCCCCGAAAGTGTAGCGGGGAAATGGGTTGGCCAGAATAAAGCGGTCATCCTGGTTGATTATACCGTCGCCGTTTCGGTCCACGTAACGAAGGTCGCCAGGGCGAACTGTGCCAGGAGCCACAAAGGCAGGCTTAGGTCCGGCATTCACCTCCTCAAGCGTCTGGTAGAAACCGTTAGTGCGGTAGCCGTAGTACGAGTTGATGGGGAAGCCTTCACGGATGATGTTGGTGGCGTCACCGCCCCGGATGGTTTCTACTCCCTTGGTATCAAGCACGGTATTGCGGCTGTCGGCCGCGTTCAGGCTCAGGCTCTGGTTGAAGCCGCCTTCGGTGCGCATCCGGTAGGTGGCCGTAACTTCCCAGCCCTGGTTGCGCACTTTGGCTGCATTCTGGGTGGGCGCCCCCGCCCCGAAGGTTGCCGCCACGGGCAGATCGATGAGAATGTCGCTGGTGCGTTTATCGAAAAAGTCGACGCTGAACGACAGCGCATTCTGGAAGAAGCCAACATCTAGGCCTACGTTGCCCATGGTGGCCGTTTCCCAGGTAATATCCGCGTTGGATGTGCTGAAGTAAGATCCCGATACGGGCGTGCTGCCGAAGGAGTAGGTGCCCGGAGCCAGGCTAACGGTGCTCAGGTAGCGGTACAGGCCAATGTTTTGGTTGCCCAACTGGCCTAGGGAGCCCCGCACTTTCAGGTCGCTGAGGGTAGGCTGCAGGAAGCTTAGGAACGGCTCCTCCAGGGGCCGCCAGCCCACCGACACCGAGGGGAAGAAGCCCCAGCGCTTGTTGCTGGCAAACCGCGAGGAGCCGTCGTAGCGGAAGCTACCCTCCAGGAGGTACTTATTGGCGAAAGAGTAATTCAAGCGCCCGAATACCGAGTTAAGGGCCCACTGCTCTTGGTTGCCGTAGGTGCCGTTGGCGTGGTAGCCGCCGCTGGGGTCGTACACGCCAGCGTAGGTGGTACCATTGTTCACCACCCCGAAATCGTTTCCGGGCACGTTGATAACGTGTACACCTTGGCGGTCGTCGGTGAAGTGTTCAGTGGAGTAGCCTACCAAGGCCTGCAAGCCGTGCTTCTCGGCAAACGTGCGGTCGTAGTTGAGTACCGCCTGGTAGTTGGTTAGCAGGGTACGCTGACTGCGTTTCTGCACCGAGTTGTTGCCGTCGCCGCCAGCGGTGGGCGAGCCATCCAGGGTTACGTATTGTAGGCTGCGGGTGAATTCATCGAGCTGATAATTCCACAGGTCGCCGCCCACTATGCCCCGCAGTTTTAGTCCCTTTACCAACTCCAACTCGGCGTTCAGATTAGCGTAGCCATTGTCGTTGGAGTTGGTGCGTAGGCCACCGTTGATCAGCCGGTTCACCGAGTTACTGGTGGAGGTTGCCGGCGTTACGTAGTTGCCTTGTTCATCCTGCACGGGATAAATAACCGGGATGCGGGCCGCGTCGCTGATAATCCATTGCGAGTCGAAGGCGTGCTCCCGGGTTCCCACGTGGGCATAGGCAAAAATGGCCCCTACTTTGAGGCGGTCCGTTACTTGCGTGGTCAGGTTCAGGCGGCTGTTGAGCCGTTTGAACCCGTAGTCGTCGCCATTGAACAAGCTGTTTTGGTCAACGTAGCCCAGCGAAAGCAGGTAGCGGGTACGGCCCGTGCTGCCACTAACGCTCAGGTTGTGGTTTTGCTGCAAGGCCCGCTTTTTCAGCACCCTATCCAGGTGCCACTCATAATCGCCATGCGCGGCAAAGTCTCGCATTTGCTGGGGAGTGAACTGCGGGGCCTGTCCGGAGTTAACCAAGGCCTCATTCTTCAGTTGCATAAACTCTAGGCCAGTCACAGGCTTGCGCTGAAAGTTCGGCTCCTGCCAGCCCACCACGGTGTTGTAGCTGATAACGGGCTTCTGGTTGAGTACGCCCTGCTTGGTGGTTACCAGCAGCACACCGTTGGCGGCCCGCGAGCCATAAATGGCGGCCGAAGCAGCGTCCTTGAGCACCGTCACGCTTTCAATGTCGTTCGGGTTCAGTGCGTTGAGCGAGCCAGGAATACCATCCACAATGATGAGCGGCGAGGCATTGCCCAGCGTGCCTACCCCCCGGATGTTGATGTTGAGCCCAGCGCCCGGCTCCGCGCTATTCTGCTGAATGGTGAGGTTAGGAGAAGAACCTTGCAGCGCCTGAGCAACTGTGGTTACCGGCCGGTTTTCCAGCGTGGCCCCTCCTACCGTGTTGATGGCGCCGGTTACGTTGGCCTTCTGCTGGGTGCCGTAGGCCACTACCACTACCTCGTTCAGCGCCTGCGTGTCGTCGGCAAGGGTGACGTTGAGTTGGCTAGTCGCCCCGGTGATGGGAACTTCCTTGCGGCTGAATCCTACGAAACTGAATACCAGCACGCTGTTTTCGGGTGCTTGCAGGGTGAAGTAGCCATCGGAGTTGGTGCTGGCACCTTGCGTAGTGCCTTTCACTACAATGGTTACCCCGGGGAGGCCTGCGCCCTTGGCATCCGTCACGCGGCCTGCTACGGTCACGTCGGCCAGAAGTGGGGCTGTTGATCGGGAGGGAAGCATCAGGGCCGGATCGGCGGACCGGGCGCTTTGGTTAGCGAGAGCCCAAGCCCCCTGGGCCCGGCTGGCGCTACTGGGAACAGCGCCCAGCAGTACTGCTAAACGCACGTAGCGAGTAAAGTTTGCCATGTGATGGGTGGGAAAAATAAAGGATGTAGAGCAGAGGAATCCGCGCACCAGCTAGGCAACTCAGCCGGGAAGTGCAGGGAATGTGGGATGCGACCATGGCCTACCCTGGGCTTTAGCCAGCGGTAACCAAGTGTAGAGGGGCTCTGTGGGCGGGCACATGGCCCGGTACTCGGATAAAGGGTAGCTGCTAAGTGAACCAGCGCATTACAGTTAAAAGCTGATTCGTTTTGGGTAAAAGCGTGGGAGTTTGGTAGGTCAGGAGAGTATCTTCTTTAAAGCACCACGCCTGTTTTAGCGGTTTGAGTTAGGGCTGAAATGAGGGCAGAGACAGTGCTTAAGCACCACATCGCCACCGGTTTGTACCCCACCGCAACCGCCTGCTACGGAGTGCTGAGTAGGCAAGTATAGCTAAATCGTTTAAGCAATGTAAATAGCTGATGTGTTTATCGATGAAAATATTTCACTAAATAAACTTAATTATTTGATAATCAAATAATTACTATGAATAAATTTCTTACCTCTGCCTGCCTATTTACTGTTTGGGCAGCTGGCGAGGCGCATTTTTAGCTGGTTACTCCCTACTTCCACCCACGCTCAATCTCTTCCAGACTCCGGCCTTTGGTCTCCGGTACTGCTCGCCACACAAACAAAAAGGTCAAAGCCGACAGCCCGGCGTAGAGCCCAAAGGCGCCGGCTAGCCCCGCTGCTTTTACCAGGGACAGAAACGTATAGGATACCACCGTACAGGCAATCCAGAGGGCAACTGTAGCCACCGAGGCTCCGCGGCCCCGCACTGCATTGGGGAAAATTTCAGTTATAACTACCCATACCCCCGGCCCCAGCCCCACTGCAAAGCAGGCCACGTACAGCATAATAAACCCGAGCAACCAGGGGCCGGGCGCGCCCAGGTGCAAGGCGACTACTAAGGCTCCCAGCGCCAAGGTCATACCCCCCGAAGCCACCAGCAGCAACGGCTTGCGCCCAATCCGGTCGATAACGAACAGCGCGACAATGGTACCGGCGAAGTTGATGCCCCCAATAAGGGCGTTGGCCCCAATGGCCGATGCGGCGCTCTGCCCACTGTGCTCCGTGAAAATAATGGAGCCGTAGTAGAGAATAGTGTTGATGCCAGTAATCTGCTGCAGCACGGCCAGCACTATGGCAATCCGTAAGGGCTGCCGCAGGCGCGGCTGATACAGGTTGGCGTCCTCCCCGCGTTCGGCAGCCAGGGCGGTCTGAATTTCAGCTGCTTCCGTGGCAGCGGCTTCTGGGCCATTGAGGAGAGTAAGCGTAGTCATGGCTTCCGTTTCACGGCCCCGGCCCAGCAACCAGCGGGGGCTTTCGGGTACTAGTAGCAGCGTCACCATGAAGAGCAGAGAAGGCAAGGCCGCCGCCGCAAACATCCAGCGCCAAGAGGCCAACCCGAGCCCAGCCAGATAATAGCTGGCCACGTAGGCCAGTAAAATGCCCGTTACAATAGCCAGCTGATTCAGCGTAACCAACTGCCCCCGAATGCGGGCCGGGGCAATTTCAGCAATGTAAAGGGGCACCAGCAACGAGGCCAGCCCAATGGCTAGGCCACCCGCCAGCCGGGCTACCACAAACTCCGTGAGCGTGCGGGGCAGTGCCGCCGCCAGCGCCGAAAGCGTGAACAAGAGCGCGGCCCCAAACAGCAGGCGACGACGGCCGTAGCGGTCGGTGAGCCAGCCGGCCACGGCAGCGCCTGCTACCGCCCCAAACAGAATGCTACTTGCAGCTAGCTCGGTTTGCGAATCGGTCAGGCCGAAATCCTTCTTCAGAAATACCAGGGCCCCGTTGATGATGGCCGTGTCGAAGCCAAACAATAGTCCTCCCAATGCCGCGACGGTCGCCATCAGGTAGACGTAACCGGCTTTGCCAGTGGGGCCCACCGCTGGTGAAGGTGGCCTAGGAGGTGATTCGCGCAGCACGGAACCAGAGGACGCTTGAGTAGGCATGGCAAGTAGTAGTTAGGAGTTATTGAGTAATACAATGCGAAGCGTTTGCGGCCAGCTTAAACCACCCTCTAGGCCACTTTCCAGCTCAAGTACCCCGTTCAGCACCCACCGCCGCCGGAAGTAGATTTCTCCAAAGGGTCAGACCAGCAGGACCTCAATGCCCAACTTTCGAAAGGGGGCTACCTGTGCGTCGGTGGCACCCGTGTCCGTAATAAGTTGGTGTACTTCGGAGAGCGGACAAATCAAGGAGGTAGCAACCGTGCCGAGCTTGGTATGGTCGGCTACTACAATGCGGCGCTTGGCCTGGCGCAGCATCACCTGAATAACGGCGGCTTCCTCGGGGTGCAAGGAGGTCAGGCCCTTCTCGGCATCAATGCCATTTACCCCAATAAACACCTTGTCAACGAAGAACTGACTGAGGGCCTGAGTGGTAGCGGGACCCACCAGCGAAAACCAGCCGCCCGTCAGGAAGCCGCCCGTCACGAACACGCGCACATCTTGGCGGTGGCTGAGCTCCATAGCTACGTTAACGGTATTGGTGACTACCGTCACGTTGGCGTCGGAGCGGAGGCTGCGCGTAACTTGGGTGGTGGTGGTACCCGCCGTTAGGGAAATAATATCGCCAGGCTGAATCAGGGCCGCCGCGGCCAGCCCAATGCGGCGCTTTTCCGCCAGATTGCGGTCAATCTGGTCGTGGAAGCTGGAGTTGTACCGAAAGGGCTCATACAGCAAAGGCTCCCGGGGCACCGCGCCCCCGTGGGTACGCCGCAGCCGGCCCTGCTGCTCTAGCTCCATCAAATCGCGCCGTACGGTGACCACGGAAACCCCAAACAAAGTGGCTAATTCCTCAACGGCTACTGTGCCGGTTTGCAGGAGCTTTTCAACAATAGTTTGAGCGCGGATGGCCGCCGCATTATCAGATGTTACTAAATCAGCCATAAGGAAAGAAGAGTAAAAAGTTGGTTTGCGAGCGAAGGTAGCAGCCAGCCGGGAGCCGCTAGGGCTGGGTTCGCACGTAGGCTTTAAGGGTAGCACATTCGGTACCTACTGCTCGCCCGTAGGGACGAATGGTGTAGGCCCCAACTGCCGCCGGCACAATGAACGTTTCAGCATAGTGGACCACGAAAGGCTCAAAGGCTTGCGTTGGGCTTTCGACGATGGCCTCGGCTCCTTGTACCAGATTAAGCACCTGCACCCCACCTTGGGTATGATGCGGCACCAGGCCCGTAAACCAGTGCCGACGAGTTTCAATGAATTCCCGCTCGTGTAGGCCAGTGCGTTCTTCGCGCCAGTCGGGCCCACAGCCTACTGGCTCCACGTGGTTCACCAAGTGCTGGGCCACCCAGTCTGTGGTACGGTCAGTTGCAATATTGGCGGCCCCGTGGGTGAGATGAATGGGCCGGGGCTGGCCATCTAGGCCTAGTCGCTCCCAATCCCAGAGCTTGAAGGTGAAGATGTACGGCGTAGCCGAAATCTCCAGCACCATAGAATTAGCTCCCGAGCAGTGAATGGTACCCGCCGGAATCAAAAAGTGGTCGTGGGCGCGGGCCGGAAACTCATTGATGTAGTGGGCTGCCGGGAACGGGGCCGTGCTGTCTTGCTGCGCACGTTGCAAGTCGGCTAGCATGGCTGGCACGTCTACATTTTCCTTCAGCCCCAGGTACACCACTGCATCCGGCTCGGCCGCTAGCAGGTAGTAGCTTTCATCCTGAGTGTAGGCCAGGCCAAACTTATCCTGCGCATACTCAGTGAGTGGGTGCACCTGCAGCGAGAGGTTGCCGCCGCCCATAGTGTCCAGAAAGTCGAAGCGAATGGGAAACTCGGTGCCGAAGCGCCCGTGCACAGCCTCCCCCAGCAACTCGCGCGGATGGGCAAACACCAGGTTAATGCTCGGGATTTCCACCCGGGCCTCTCCAAAACCCAGCAGCAAGGAGTTTTCTTCGGGCACGCAGTCAAAGCCCCAGGCGTAGTTGGCTGGGCCATCGGGCAGGTCGCAGACCTCCCGCAGCCACTGCCCACCCCATGGTCCGGGGTCAAAAAACGGTACCACCCTAAATGGCCGCCGCACCGCAGCGGCCAGCCCAGCCCGCAGGTCGGCGCCCGTGATGAGCTTGGGCACCGCCGCATCATTGGCATCGAGCAGGAAGTCAGCGGTAGGCAGTACCTGTTTTTTCAACCGGTCGGCCGCCCGCCAGTCTACGAAGAATGCGCGCTTATACTTAAGGCTGGCTTTTTCGGTGAAGTTGTCCGCGCCAAGGTTGGCAATGTCGCCCCGCCGTTGCCGCAGCTGAATTTCCCAACGGGCCAGATCGGCATACACAACCAGAGCGGGGTTTGGGTAGACTAGTGTCGCTCCGGTTCCAAGTAGCAGAATTAGCTCACCTGCTGCCGCATCTGCCAGAGTTTCCTGCGCTTGCGCCAACTGCTCGGGGTCGAAAAAGTCGGCTACGGTCAGCCCATTGAGCCGGCCAAAAACGGGGTCATCGGTAAGCGAGCCGGCCACCAGCTGGTCAATTTCAGCGGGGCGGCGGTACAAGCTATCGGCCAGCAGGCACTGAGTTGGCTGCAGGGCCAGGCCTAACTCTTGTTGCAGCACTTCCAGATCAGTGCCAGGATAGCATTCCACGGCAAGAACCCGAGGACCGTCGGGGGCAGCTGGCGCAACTTCTAGCGCCGCACGCAACGCTGATATAATGGCGGGCCACCCGATTTGGCAAGCCTCCGCTGTGGCCGCAACCGGCACGTAGGGAAACTTGTCATAGTTGGAGGAGCGCATAGCAGGAGAAATAAGGAAAGGAAGTAAAGAGAGGCCAGTTAGGCGCAGTAATTCAGGCAAATGCACCTTGCATCAGTTGCTCGGAGCGCTAATGTTTAACTGAGCCTAAGTGGCCTTTGGCAACATGCTACAGAATTAGCATGGCCAATATTGACAATAAAAATGTTCGTTTCATAGCAAAACGAAAAAATATAGTGTTTTATTTGTCGTATTGATAGGCCTACCGATGCATCTATCTACCGGTAGGCCATTCATAAGTGCATTGCTCGTCACTTAACTCTGGAGTGACCTTCCCCTCTCCTACCAGCCCTGACAGTCGACTCGCCTGTACTGCTTTGGCGCTGTGAGCGTGCTGTTTCTGCTACTACTTCCCACCTTCTATAGCTCACACGTGTATGCAGTACTTATCAATTACCCTTTTTAGGGCGCGGCGGCTGGCCTTGGTACTGGTTACTGGCCTACTGACGGTTTCTACCGGTTTAGGCCAAAACAAGTATCAGGTGGCCGGCGAAGCTATTCTGGACAAGCTCAATACCAAGTTTTACAACGCCAGCAAGCAGCTGTATGTGGAGCAGCTTGATGGGAATGAGAAAGTAATTGTAGAGCGCGGAGGCGCGAGCTACGTCTGGCCAGCCTCCCACATGCTCCGGGCCCTGCGCTACGGAGCCCGCGCGAATCCGGCCAAGTACACCGAGCGGCTCAAATCTTACGCCTACGCCCTCGACCAGTACCGCCAGAACGGCAAGTACGCTTCCGACATCGTGCCGGGTGCCGACCCGCTGTATGACGACAATGCCATTGTAGGACTGGCCCTGATGGAGGCCTATCGGCAAGTATTGCCGGCCGAAAGCGGCCTGTACGAACGGTCACTGATTGGCCTCAACTACTGCCTGAATGCCCGCGACGCCAATTGGGGCGTCCCGCAAAAGGAGTCTGAATTAGGCTGGGGCAAGTTTTACTCCCAAGCCACCATTTTGCCCGCCTTGCATTGCGCACTAATCGCCAAAACCAGCTCTGACCCGCAGTACCTGGACATTGCCAAGCGCTATTACGACAAGATCAATGACGTAAGCTGGAAGCTGCGCGACGGAAATACCAACCTGCTCAATCAGTTCTCCTTTTACAGCAACAATAGCTGGAGCCTGACCGGGCACGGCGAAAATGGGGCGGGCTACCGGGCGTACCAAACTACCCCCAATATCCAGCTAGCCCTTCAGCTTTACCAAATTACCGGCGACAGTCGCTACCTCGATGATGCTACCGTAATGGCTAATGCCTGCCTGAAACAATGGTACACGCCTGGGAAAGGGGTTAGTGAAATATCCTTCTGGGGCGGGAGCGACATGGTAGAAATGCTCGTCGACTTTTACGAAGTAGATCATAATGTGAAGTGGCTCAATACGGCCCGCGACATCGTTGACTTTCTCATTGACTACAACCGCGACCAGCTCGGTTACTATCCTGGCTCTTATAACGACGCCGATGGTACCTGGAACTTGGACCGCCGCTACCTCTTTCCGGCCTCCATCCAGATGATGGGGCAGGCTTGCGCGGCAGCCGCCATTTTGCGGGTAGCTCAGGTAACCAACACTCCGCTAGCCACAAGCCCAGTGGCCGCCATATCTCCCGACCTGGTGGTATTTCCTAATCCGGTGACAAACCGACTGACCCTCCAGGCCAACCGTCAACTGGCTGGTGGCAGCGCCACAATCCGTAACTCGCTGGGACAAGTGGTGTTTACCGCCCCGGCCTACGGCACTGGGCTTGATGTTTCGGCCCTGGCACCCGGCATTTATACCGTTACGTGGAGCAAGGGTCCGCACCACTTGGCGCAGCGTTTTGTGAAGAAATAACTCCGTGCAGTCGTGATACCGGTGCCTTCTGGCAGGGGCCGAAAAACGACGCTGCCGGCCTCCGTTCACCTAGGCCAGTCTGCTAGCCGCCACTGGGAGCGTATCCTCTCCTATTTTACATTGTACTTTCCTCTGATGACAAAGCCAACGAGCTACTCCCTTCTTCTACTGGCCTGGAGTGCTTTCTCCTGCGTTCATACCCCGACAACGAGCCGTAGCAGTCAGGGTAACAGCAACGCCGGCCGGCTAGGCCACCTGCAGTACGCTAACCCATTTATGGGCACGGCTCCACTCAATGACCCCAAGACGATTGGGTATGCCCCACCCGAGGGCTGGCGGGGCGTGTGGGCCGGCTTGGTCTTCCCGGGAAGCTCCCTACCGAATGCCATGGTGCAGCTCAGTCCCATTACTGAGTTTCATACGGGGGCCGGTTACGACTACGAGGACTCGGTGATTTACGGGTTTGCCCATACCAACAAAGGCCACTGGAACCTCTGCCACCTGCCGGTATTGCCCGTTACCAATACCAAGGCCGCTACTACCGCGGGTGGTTATTCTTCACGCTTCAGCAAATCCACGGAAAAGGCCTCGCCGGGCTTCTATGGCGTAACGCTGCAAGACTACGGCGTGCAGGTGGAGCTTACCTCCACGTTGCGCGGTGGGTTTCACCGCTACCGCTACAGTCAGCCCGAAAACCGCAGTATAGTCTTCAAACTTGCCCAGTCAAATGAGCGGGTGACCAAGTGGAGCATCGAAAAAGCGGGCGACGCCGCGGTGCAGGGCTTTCAGGAAACTGGCCGCCAGACCGTGTACTTCTACGGGGCACTGAGCGAAAACGTACGAGACCTGGAGGTGCGCGGCCAAGGCACTGCCGATGGCCTAGCCGTGGTGCACCTACCCGACGGCAGCAAGCCCGTGGAGCTCAAAATGGGGATATCGTTTGTGAGCGTGCAGAACGCCAAGCAGAACCTGGAGCAGGAATTAGGCCACCAAACGTTTGAGCAGGTGCGCCAGCAAGCCGAGCAAACCTGGGAAAGTCTGCTCTCCAAAGTGAATGTGAAGGGCGGAACGCCCAAGCAGAAGCAGCTCTTCTACAGCTGCCTGTACCGCTCGTTTCTGTGGCCGGCCCTGCGCAGCGACTACAACCACGAGTACCGCGATGTGCAGGGCAACGTAGTGAAGGCCGATTTCAACTACTACACTGAGCCATCGTTGTGGGACACGTACCGGAATAAGGACCTGCTAGTTGGCATGCTCGCGCCCCAGGTAACGACCGACGTTATCAAGTCGATGCAGGATGTAGGCCACAAAACCGGCTTTCTGCCCACCTTCTTCCATGGCGACCATGCCTCGGCGTTGATTTCCGGCTCTTACCAGCGGGGCATCACCAACTTCGACGTGCAGGATGTGTACCGGCTCATGCTGCGCAATGCTAATCTGGAGAACGGAGCCCGCCCCCACATTGCCGAGTACATTGAGAAAGGATACATTTCGACCGCGGAAGTATCAAACCCAGAAGTGGAAACCAAGGACAAAGCCGGCGTGTCGAAAACCCTGGAGTATGCCTTCGACGACTACGCCGTGGCGCAGATGGCTAAAATTTTGAAGGATACTGCCACCTACCGGGTGATGATGGCGCGGTCTAAAAACTACAAGAACTTGTTCGACCCCGGCACCAAATTTATGCGCGGCCGCCTCAACGATGGGAGCTGGGTAAAGGCCTTCAACCCGCAGTATCCCTATTATGAATACATGTATCGGGAGGCTAACGCCTGGCAAGTGTCCTTTTTTGCGCCCCACGACATGCCCGGCCTGATTGCGCTGTACGGTGGGCCAGCATCCTTCGAGGCCAAGCTCGACTCCTTATTTACCGTGCCCTGGAACCCCAATTACATTGCTCGCAACGTGTCGGGCTTTATTGGGCAGTACTGTCATGGCAACCAGCCCGACCACGAAACGCCGTTTTCCTACTACTTCATTGGCAAACCCGAAAAGTCGCAGCGCCGGCTCGATGAAATTATGGACCGCTTCTACGGCATGGGCAAAGATGGCCTAGGCTATTCCGGCATGGACGATGCGGGCGAAATGTCGGCCTGGTACGTGTTCAGTTCCACTGGCTTGTACCCCTACTCTGCCGCCGACGCTAAGTACTTGGTGAGCGTCCCGCTCTTTGACGAGGTCAGCTGGAAAGCCGATAATGGTAAGGTATTCACGGTGAAAAAAGCGGGCAACGGCCGCGTGCTGCGCACGGTGAAGGTGAACGGGAAAACCCAGGAAGGGTACTTCGTAGACCACACCCTGTTTCGTCAGGGTGGGCGGCTGGATATTAGCACGAGTAACTAATTCTCTAGGCCACAAGGACTACGGCTCTGGAACCGCGCGGAGTGGCCTAGGATCGGGGAGTATAGATAGGATTCTTACTACTGAGTGTATGAAGCATTGCCTTCTGATTATTGCCTTATTCGGAACACTTGCGACCCCTCTGGCGGCGCAACCGAGCTCTACCCTTCAGGTCACCACCGCCCGCAGCCCGCAAGCGCCAGCGTTGCGCCCGCCCGCCTACCCGCTGATTACCCACGACCCCTTCTTCAGTATCTGGGCGTTCAACGATACCCTTTCGGCTGGCCCTACCCGACACTGGACCGGGGAAGAGCAAAACCTAGAAGGGGTGGTGCGGGTAGATGGGCAGGCGTACCAGTTCCTAGGCCAGTCGGCCCCGCAGTACCACGCCATTATTGCCACCACCCAGGAGCAGCCCTATTCGGCCCAGTACACCCTTACCACACCGGCGGCAGGTTGGGAGCAGCCCGACTTTTCCGCCACTGACTGGAAAACGGGCCCCGCACCCTTCACCGATAACCAAACCCTGCACGGTACCACCTGGGAAGGCGGCGACATTTGGGTGCGCCGCTCAGTGCAGATTCCAAATCCGGCTACCACCGGCGCCCTCAAGGTGTTGATGCAGCACGACGACGGAGCGGAAGTATACCTCAATGGGGTGCTGCTCACACGCCAGCCCGGGGCCAACGGCCGCTACCAGTACTTTGAGGTGCCAGCCGCGGCGCGGCAGGCGTTGCGCAAGGGCCGGAACGTGCTGGCCATGCACGCCAACAGCCACGTGGGCGGCGAGTACCTCGATGCGGGTTTGTACGAAGCCCTGCCCCAGCCACCAGCCCTGCCAAGAGCCCGGCAAACCAGCGTGCAGGTTACGGCTACGCAGACCACGTATCAGTTTTTGGTTGGTCCCGTGCAGCTGACCATTACCTTTCTCTCACCCCTGCTGCTCGATGACCTGGAGACTGTGGCCCGCCCTGTCAGCTACCTGACCGTTACTGCCACGGCCACCGACCATAAAGCGCACCCGGTTCAGGTACTATTTACCGAAAGCGGGCGCCTAGCCTCCAACACTGCCTACCAGCCCGTTACAACTCAGGCGGGTAAAGCTGGCACGCTAAGTTGGCAGGCCGTGGGCACCACTACCCAAGCCGTGCTAGGCCAGGCCGGCGACAACGCCCGCATTGACTGGGGACAGGCTTACCTGGCGGCCCCCGGCCCAGCTACCCTTACAACGGGTGAGCCCCTCGCCCTCAGAAGTACCTTCACTAAAACCGGCCGCCTTCCTGCCGCCCCTAGGCCACTCACTGGTCCAGCTCAGCGCGTTGCGCTGGCCGCCGTGCTGGAGCTGGATGCCGTAAGCAAAGCTACCGAGCGTCACCTGTTACTCGGCTACGATGACGTGTATTCGGTGCAGTATTTCGGCCAGAACTTGCGCGGCTGGTGGCGCCGTGACCCTGCCACTACCATGCCCAAGGTGTTGCAAGCCGCCGAAGCCGACTACCCTCGACTGCGCCAGAAAAGCACCGCCTTCGATAAGCAACTGTATGCCGACGCCCAAGCCGCCGGGGGCCACGAATACGCCGACCTCTGCCAGCTAGCTTACCGCCAGGCAATTGCCGCCCACAAAATCGTGGCGGGCCCCAAGGGAGAAGTGCTAACGTTTTCCAAGGAAAACTATTCCGGGGGCTTCATTGGCACCGTGGATGTTACCTACCCCTCGGCTCCGCTGTTTCTACTCTACAACAATGAGCTAGCCAAGGGCTTGTTGCGCTTTATCTTCGACTACAGTGAATCGGGACGCTGGAAAAAGGACTTTCCGGCTCATGATCTGGGCACGTACCCCCTGGCCAACGACCAAAAGTACGGCGAAGACATGCCGGTAGAAGAAGCTGGTAACATGCTCATCCTGACGGCTGCAGTGGTGAAAATGGATGGCAAGCCCGACTTTGCCCGCCAGCACTGGCCTGTTCTCACCAAATGGGTGGGCTTCCTGAAGCGCGACGGCTTCGACCCAGCTAACCAGCTCAGCACCGATGACTTTGCCGGGCACCTGGCCCGCAATGCAAACTTGTCGGTGAAGGCTATTATGGGTATTGCCAGCTACGGCCAAATGGCCCGGCAGCTAGGCGATGAGAAAACGGCTAATGAGTACCTGGCTCTGGCCCGCGAGTACGCCACGCGCTGGGTGGCCATGTCGGGGGCCGGCGACCACTACACCCTGACGTTTGATAAAACCCCGGGCTCGTGGAGCCAGAAGTACAACTTGGTGTGGGACAGGCTACTGGGCTTGAATATTTTCCCAAAGGAAATTGCGCAGCAGGAAATAGCCTACTATCTAACCAAGCAGCAGCGCTACGGCCTACCCCTCGACAGTCGCAAGACCTACACAAAGTCGGACTGGATTATGTGGACGGCCACCATGGCCAACAACCCCGCCGATTTTCAGGCCCTGATCAGGCCGGTTTGGCAGTTCGCCAACAACTCTCCCACTCGCGTACCGCTAACCGACTGGCACGAAACAACCGACGCCACGCAAGTCGGTTTCCAGGCCCGCTCCGTTGTGGGGGGCTATTTTATCAAAATGCTGGAGCGCCACATGGCTCCAAAGCCGTAATCCGCCTTACGAGGAACTAACCAACTGATTTTCAGTCGAAATTTCATTCAGCTAGGCCACTAAGAATGAGCTGTGGCATTCTAATGCTCAACGTATGCGGCTACGCTGAAAGCTCATCAGCACTGCAGACGGCAAAAACCGCTCATCTACAGTAATGCTGACTGCTCAGGAAGATCCAACCTGAAGGAATGATTTGGAGCAGCTCTTAGCGCATGGTGCACTTTCGGCGTTTCCCACGGAGAAGCTTGCTGACAGCAGCGACACTTGGAGATTGCACAATACATGGTCAATGTGTACATGGCTTGTTCCTGTTGAGGTTGTGGTTGCTAGGATGCCCCTATATCTTGGCGTCCTTTTCTCAGCCCCATTTCTTGCCACATGTTGCAGCTTGCAGGCCTACCCATATATTACGAGAATCCGATTGGGCGGCTCTACGAACATCCTGATGGCTACGCCATTGTTGACTATAAAGCCGGTACGCGTCAGCTAAGCACTTACCAAGCTTTCCTCAACCATTTAGAAAACCTGCTCAAAAGCCGCGGCTGGAATAAGATGCTTGCCAATCAGCGGTTGCTCACTCCCTTCACCGATGAGGAACGGATATGGATTCGGGAGCAGTGGCTAGTGGTTTCCCATGCCCTTCAGCGCGAGATGATTGCGGCCGTGCTGCTCCCCGATGACGTGTTTGCTCGTCTGGGCATGAATCAACTGATGCATGAAGCCAGGGAAGGCGTGCTGCTATATCGCGTTTTCAATAGTGCACAAGAGGCTGCCACCTGGCTGCTTCAAGTAGCCTGATTATGGTCACTGCCTTACGTAGTAGCTGCTCTTGCCTCATTGAACTGGGCCTTGATGTCTTTTGAAAGGAGTGCAAGTAAGTTGAGCTATTAGCTCCATACGCTCACTCAACTATTTATTACTGAAAAACAACTTATTACGCGCAAATATGTATATTAAAACCACCTAATATTATACAAATACTTATTGCCCATGCGCCGTGCTACCCTCTTTCTATGTGCTCTGGCAGCCACCTCCGCACTATCTACTTACGGGCAAAGTTTTACGCAGGCAAGGCAGTTGCCCTATAGCGTTCCGGTAGGTGCCTTGGCAGAAACAATTACTCAAGTCTCGGATGATGAGGGTAACACCTATGTGAGCAGTAGCTTTAAGGGCACAGTGGAGCTTGGGTCAATTAGCCTTACCTCTACGCCCAACCCGTATGGTCAACCCAGCATTGATGTGTATGTGGCCAAACTCGATCCGCGGGGCAACTACCTCTGGGCCGTGCGCCTGGGAGGCGCCGGTGATGATCAAAGCATAGACCTAGTGCGGGCGCCAACGGGTATTTTGTACTTACTAGGCCACCTAGGCGCCGGCGCTACTCTGGCAACTACTCAAATAGCCGCAAACCGTGGGTTTATTGCCCGACTCGACGGTGCTGGCACGCTTATGTGGGCGCGGGAAACGGGTAATGCGGAGAGCCGGAAAATTGCCACAAACGCAGCCGGTAGCGTGCTGTTGGCGGCTTCTTCTTCCCTAACCTCAATCACAGTAGCTAATACCGTTTTTACGAATCCGGGTACTATTCCTCAGCCACCCTACCAATACACCAGCCCTTCCAGCGACGGATTTGTAGCCAAGCTCAGCGCCGATGGCGTTTGGCAGTGGGTGCGGCAGATTGCGGGTCCCGAACCGGCCCATCTGGGCACAAGTACGGCAGTTGCGCTCGATGCGGAGGGCAACGCTTACGTGACGGGTGCGCTGCGGGGCCGCGTTGATTTAGGCTCTACTACGCTGACCAGCACCGCACAACAGTCGCGGGCGTACGTGGCCAAGCTGAGTCCCACCGGCGACTGGCTGTGGGCCGTCTCGCCCGCTGCTCCAGTCGCTCCGGCCTATGTAAGTCAAACCAGTAGCCAACAGCTAGCTGTATCCCCCTCAGGATCGGTCTATTGGCTCGGCGCACTGGAGTCGCCGGGAGGTGTAGCTCATTTCGGTCCTAGTCAATTAACGGCTACCGCGGGAGGCTACGGTGACATATTTGTCGCGAAGCTTACCAGTCAAGGCGAATTTAAGTGGGCTGCTCAGAGCAGTGGTTATGGCAATGACATTGGTCTAGGCCTAGCCTTGGATAAGGATGAAAACGCGTATGTTACTGGCAGTTCCTACAGCGACTCCCCTAGCAACACCATTCGATTCGGAGAAACGGAGTTACTCAACGCTGGTTCCTCCGATGTATTCGTTGCTAAATTAGCTGCTACTGGCACCTGGCAGTGGGCAGTGCGCGCTGGCGGCACTGGCTATGACCGTGGCACTGGCCTAGCCCCTGATAACCAAGGTGGAGTTTACATAACAGGTACCGCTGGCTCGCAGAGCGTAAACTTCGGTCCCGTTTCTCTAGCTCCATCCGCAACCGCAGGATATGGTTTTTGGGCCCATGTGAGTACAAGTACGCTTCCTGTCACATCTGGTCAAGCCTCTAAACAAGCAGGCCTACAACTGGCCCCAAACCCCTGCCAGACGGCTGTTCGCATCACGGGTCCTTCTGCCCACCAGGCTGTGCAGTTTCACGATGCGCTAGGCCGGTTGGTCTTGCTAGCCACCATGCCGACAGCAGGACCATTGCACATCTCACTGCCCTCTTCTCTTACTCCCGGCCTATATATTGTCCGGAGCGGGTCGTTAAGCCAGCGCCTTATAATTGAGTAGAAGCATATTTGGTGGTCAAGCTTAATGCTGTCGATAAATGAATATTTACAAGTCTAGCGTTATTTGCAATTTTCCTGTAATATTGCACTTAGATAAGGACTCGATTTTGTGAGAAAATGACAGTCTGGAGCGGTAGTGCCTATTACAGGGGGCGCTGCCGCTCTTATCTTTCCAAGGCCAAAGATGCTTTCAGCGAAGCACTACGTGGCTGAAATCGTGGCATTGGCCTTCAGCTATAAAACGAAAAAGCTCCGCATACAACGCGGAGCTTTTTCTATTCCAATAGGTGTGCAGTGTCTACACCGAGAGTATTAGGGAAGAAGTGCAGACGCTTAAATATAGAATTACTACATGATGTGAACATGATAATGTTTTTACACTTTATCGTAATCAGCATGTCACAAAAACGAAGCTTACAGATACAACCCATCCAAACGGAGTACTAGTACAGGTGCCTTCATTCATGATTAAACCAGATTTATTATATTATTTGCGAGAATTATGTATGTCACAAAAAGTAAGATTTTAGCCTTTACGTGTCAGCTATTACGGTTGAGCTTTGTGTATAAATTTTACTAGTATGCCTCTCATCGCACCTGCCCCCTCAACCCCCTCACAATTGCCAATGCTTTCTGTGCTGGCCATTCTCTTAGTAACCGGCGAAGCCATTCCCCTAATTAAATAACCGGCCTAGACAAAGCTAGGGGTGTTTTCGTTGCGTTAGGCCTACCCTGTCAGCAAGTATTCAGCGTAGAGAACTCATCGGCGAACGTAACTTACTGGTACCGATTAATTATACTTTTTCAATTTCAGTTTGCCATAATTAAGGTCAAAATGAAACGGCTCTACTGACGAGGCGCTATATTCACGCCCATGATCCGATGCAGACTGGTGGGCTTAGTAGTAGCGGCTGTTATGGCGACTAATTATAATGCTGGTGCCCAAAGCCCTCAAACCAAAAAATTACGCCAAGCGCTGGCCGCAGCTATTTCTGATACCAGCCGAGTGCTGCTATTAGCTGATTTGAGCGCCACGTACCGCTATTCCCGCTTCGACTCCGTTCATTACTACGCGCGACGCGGACTGCAACTGGCCCAGAAGATCGGTTATCAGAAAGGCGAAGGCCGCTGTCTATCCCGGATTGGCATTCTGTACAGCGAGCGGGGCAACCTCCCCCAAGCGTTGCGCGTGGATTTGCAAGCGCTTAACTTAAACGAAGCTGCTCACGACCTAGAAGGAACAGCCCGTACCCTAAATCAAACCGGACTGTTGTATTCTGCGCTGGAAGACTACCAGCCATCTCTGGATTATTACTTCCGGTCTCTGCGCTTATACAAGCAGCTTCCCCACAGTGACCCCTCACAAATTATTAGTGTACTCACCAATATTGGGGCAAGCTATGAGGGCAAGCGGCAACTAGACTCAGCAGCCTATTTTCTTCGGAAAGCGTGGCTTATCACGCGCACTTCGCCCGCGGTACACGGGAGCTGCTGGGGCAACCCCGCCCCGTACGTTCTGCGTGAAATGGGCCTGTTAGAAGCTGCCCTAGGCCACCCAACCTTGGCACTTGACTACTACCGCCGCAGTGCGCAGGTAGCCGTGCCCGAGAATGATTTGCGGAGTGCTTCGCGCTCTTACCAATACATAGCAGAGCTGTACAAGAAAACCAATCAGCTCGACTCGTGCGTGTTTTATGCTCGCAAGGCATTGGCGCTCAGCCAATCCTTACCTTATGTCCTTAGCATGGTACGCAGCAGCAAGCTCCTGGCCACCAGCTTTGAAAGTACCGGGCAAGGTGATAGCACGCTGAAATACATGCGGGTAATGCTCATGAGCCAGGACAGCCTGTACAACCCGAAAAGAATCAAGCAATTAGATGCCATTGGGTTTGCCGAGCAACAACGCTTGCGCACACTGGAGGACGAGCAAGTTGCGTATGCTGCCAAAGTAAGGCTGGTTGCTGGGCTGGCCACAGTGGGCGGGCTTCTGCTTCTGATTACACTGTTGTGGCGCAATAATCGGCAACAGCAGCACGCGAACAAACACCTGCGCCTGCTGAACGAACAAGTTACGCAGCAGGCCGACGAGTTGCTGGCGCAGCGAGACAGCATAGCCCGTACACTACAGGAACTGAAAATAACGCAGGGGCAACTGGTGCTCCGGGAAAAGATGGCCTCATTGGGAGAATTGATGGCTGGGGTGGCCTACGAAATTCAAAACCCCGTGCACAGCATTCGGAAATATGCCGCTATTAGCGTGGAGCTGTGCCAAGAGGTGAAAACTGAACTGGCCCACTATAGCCTCCCGCCAGAAGATAAAGAACTAGTTGATGAGATGCTGCAAAACCTGGGGCGCAATCAGGAGAAAATAGTACACCACAGCCAGCGGGCAGAGTCTATTGTGCGTGGAATGCTGGAATACTCCCACGCTGGCAATCAACCTCGGCAGGCGACCAACCTCAACCAATTGGCGGAGGAATACTTGCGGCTCACTTACCATGATATGCGGGCTAAAAACCATTTATTCAACGTGGCCTTGCTACTGTATCCCGACCCAGCAGTGGGCTGGGTAAATGTTGTGCGGCAAGATTTGGGCCGGGCCCTGCTAGGCGTCTTCACAACTGCCCTCTCCGCTGTTCACCAGCGTCTTCAGCAAGGAGATGAAAATTATGTTCCGCAGCTGGCCCTGACCACTAAGCGCGTTAGTGATGGAGTAGGTATCTACGTGCGGGCAAATGGAGTTGCCTTATCAGAGGCAACTCAGCAGACTATTTTTCAGCGCTTTCCAGCAGCAGATAGGGCTACGGAAGGTATGCTTGGCCTAGCCTTGAGCCACGACTTGCTCACCAAAGGCTTTAATGGGAATATATCTGTTAGCTCCGGGGCAGATGACTTTACAGAATACCATATTTGGCTTCCTCTGCCGGCACTAGCCTAGTAATCAATAAGTAGAGTCTGACCTCAAGGAGTTGCAAGCAGAAATCAGTACTGTGTCGCTTCAGAAATATTATGATGTGACATCAAAATACGCAGATTCCGCTATGTCACATTTAGCAGCAACTAGGCAGAATTTGGTTTCTATTTCACCGTCTTTAGCCTCTCTCCAGGCTTTTTTGCTGGAATCAGGAACGTATCTAGCTCCAACAGGCATGTCACAAATTGACGTTATCTGGCCTTGGCTACCCGCCACCGGGGCTGCATTTTTGTATCACCCTCCGGTTGGGCAGTGAATTGCCGCTCAACTTCAACCGTCCCCTTTCCACAACCAAATGCGCAAGCCGGAAAATTACTTTTCCGGCTTGCGCATTTGGGGGCTATCAGTAGCTAGTGAATGTAATTATGGTTGGTAAGCTAGTGCCCGCGGGCGAGCAAGGCAATACCTACCACAATGCTCACTAGGCCTAGCACCTGCGACCAAGACAGTGCTTCCCGTAACACTACTAGGCCTAGCACGGCCGTCAGCAAGACGGAACCACCCACAATAACGGGCGTACCGACAGAGGAAGGGATGCCGCGGCTAAACACTACAAACGTGAGAATTTCGGCTAGGCCTACCCCAGCGCCGGCCAACATAGCTAGGCCTACGCCCGTGCTATGCAGTTCCAGTGGTTGGCCCTTCAGCCGCAGCCACACCAGCCATAGCCCGCCTAAACTCGCGGCCACCAGTTGCAGAATAACTGCGCCCGCCGCGGCCGATATGTGGCCCGCCGCCAGCTTAATAAAAAAATTATACAGCGCTAAACAGAGCGCCGTAAGTATTGCCAGTAAAAGCCAGTGCATAACAGATATTGTGCTTATCGCAACCGACCCAGCAATTCTTGCTGCAGTTGCGCCCAGTCTTGGGCATCATCGCTTTTTCCCCAGTGTACCTGCAGGACCGAGCGTTTCGCTATAGCCTCAACCGCCTGGGTAGCCATGTTCCTGAATGTGGGCTCCTCTTCTGGACTGAGCCGAACTGTGAGCGGCAGTAAATCGGCGGGCAGGTCGCGGCCGGGCTTCCCGAATAGGGCGGCTACAATTTCGGCGGCGGCCAGGGCTTGCTGAGCAGCCTCAGCTTCCACGGCATCGGGTGTAGTCACTGAGGTCAGAGCTTCCGTCAGAAGGCCTAAGCTGTGCGTGTCGCGGAATTTGGTGGAAATGTCCGCCGCCGCATCATTATCAAAGTTGTAGTAGCCCCAGGTTGCCATGTGGTATCAAGTAAATGAGCGATATTGATAGCAGACGAGAAGCAGCCTGTTTTGTTCTGCTAGGCCAGTACTCTCCTTCCGTTACTCGCTCACGAGCATAGAGCGCCAGCGCCGCACAATTGCAGTAGGCCTAGGCGCTTACTTAAACTTCTCCTTGAGCAACTCTATCTCTACCGCGGGGGAAATCTTCTCGTAGAGAACATGATACGCCGCCGATGTGATGGGCATAGCTACCTGAAGCTTTTTATTGAGCTCATAGATGCTCTTCACCGCGTAGTACCCCTCGGCCACCATGTTCATTTCCATCTGCGCCGATTTCACGCTGTAGCCACGGCCTACCATATTCCCGAAGGTGCGGTTGCGCGAAAACTGCGAATACGCCGTTACCAGCAGGTCGCCGAGGTAGGCAGAGGCAGACAGGTCGCGGGGCTGGGGGTTAAGCGCATGCACGAAGCGCCGCATTTCCTGCACCGCATTTGAAACCAGCACGGCCTGGAAGTTGTCGCCATAACCGAGGCCGTGCGCAATGCCGCAAGTGAGGGCAATGATGTTTTTCATCACGGCGCAGTACTCAATGCCATCCAGGTCTTGCGCAGCATTGGCCTTCACGTAGCGGTTGCGCAGCAGACGGCTGAACTCTTCTGCCAGCTCCGCATCAGGAGAGCCAATGGTGAGGTAACTCTGCTTTTCTAAGGCTACTTCTTCGGCGTGGCAGGGCCCAGCAACCACACCCAGCCGGGTATGCGGGAGCCGAAACCGCTCGGCCACGTAGTCAGTTACCAGCACGTTCTTCCCCGGAATCATACCCTTAATGGCCGAAATGATTCGCTTGTGCTTCAGAGCATCACGGTCCAGCTTATCCAAGGTGCTTTGCACGAATGCCGCCGGTACGGCCAGCACCAGCCAGTCGGCCTCGCGCACGGCGTCCTCGAGGTTGGTGGTTGGGTGCACGCGCGCCAGATCGAGGGCTACGGAGGACAGATACCGCGGATTATGACGCGTACGGAGCAGGTGCTGTACGTCATCTTTACTGCGCATCCACCAGCTCACACGGGCGCCGTTTTCGGATAAGATTTTGGTGAGGGCAGTGGCCCAGGAGCCGCCGCCAAGCATGGCAATTTTTTCCAAGCTGAGGTTGAATAAGTAGATAGTACTCTAAGCAGCTGCCCAGGCGCCCTAGGCCACTCTCCTGCCCTTACGAAAAGGCAGGCCTGATGGCCACTGGTACCAGGCTAGGCCTCGCTACCGCCGCTTATCCTTCAATCTTAGCCAAAAAAAATGAGAGGCCACCGTTGCGTTACACAAGGGCAGCCTCTCATTGGAACCTAGCATGCAAGCACTCAGCCGAATGCTTGACTTGCCGGGCGGTTATTTACTTTCGTCAGCCGTTTCTTTCAGGGCCGACTTGTCCAGGGACTTGGCATCTTTGATAACCACGAGGGCGCCATCCTTCAGGGTTTTGGACACCACCCGGTATGGGCCACTCACCAACTCGTCGCCGGCCTGAATACCGCTTAGAATCTCCATGTTGTTCCGGTCGCTGATGCCGGTTTTAACGGGCGTCATAACGGCTTTTCCGTTCCGAATCAGGAACACCACCTGCTCAACTGGTTCATTGTTTTTAGCCTGGTCGGCGGTTTCAGCAGCCCCCGAACCACCGCGGCTAACCCGCACGGCGGGGGTACCCTTGCCCTCTGCTTCGTCGGTGTTGGTGCTGTCTGAACGGGTAGTTACCGCCATAAGGGGCACGCTCAGCACGTTGGCCTTGCGCTCAGTGATGATGTCAACTGAGGCCGTCATGCCCGGCCGGAAGGGCACCACGGCCCGGCCCTTCTCCGAACGCAGCAACTGCTGATACGAGGCGGGCAGCAGCCGGATGCGTACTTCAAATTCAGTTACAGCTTCCGCCGTCAGAGCATCTTTCGCCGTGTTGGCAATGCTGGTAACGATGCCCCGGAACTTCTGATTTTTGCTGGCATAGCTATCCACCTCTACGTCGGCGGAGTCGCCGAGGCTGACGTTGATAATGTCGTTTTCATTCACACTTACCCGCACCTCCATATTATTGAGGTTGGCAATGCGCATGATTTCGGTACCGGCCATTTGCGAGGTACCTACCACACGCTCGCCTTTCTTCACGTTGAGCTTGCTCACCGTGCCGCTAACCGGAGCATAGATGGTAGTCTTATTGAGGTTTTTGCGAGCCTCATCAAGAGAAGCTTGTGCACTTTGCACATTGCTTTGGGCCGCGCGGATGCTCTGCCGAGCCGAGTTGATTTCTTCCTGCGAAGCATCGTAGGCGGCCTTACTCGCTTCAAAATCCGCCTGAGAAATTACTTTCTGCTTGTACAGGGATGCATTGCGGCGGTAAGTGAGCTCCGTTTGCTTGGCGCTGGCCAGCAATTGCTGAAGCCGGGCCTGGGTTTGGGCCACGTTGGCTCGCTGCGTACCTACCGAAGCCGATTGCATGTTTACCATGGCCTGGTAGTTATCGGGGCGAATGCGGAGTAGCAGCTGGCCTTTCTTCACGGAATCACCTTCCTCCACGTAGAGCTCAATGATTTCGCCCGACACGTCGGGAGAAATTTTTACCTCTGTTTCGGGCTGCACTTTACCCGAAGCACTAACCGTTTCCACGATAGTATTCGGGCTGGCTTTCACGGCTAGCACCTCCGTCCCGGCAGGCTTGCCAATAAGCCCCTGCTTTTTCGCCACCACAAAGCCGACCAGCAGCAGCGCCACTATGGCCAGCAAAATGTACAGTACGCGGTTGTTCTTCATCTATTTACTGAAATATTAGGGACTTAAGGTATCAAAGCTCAAGAGAAGCTATAGGCCTCTGACGTGCTCCAGCAGAGCAACTGGCGTCATGCCTGACGTCAGCACGTGTGGTAGTAATAACTACAGCGCAATGGGCCGACCTTGGTAGAAGTCAAGCACTTTGCGACGGAAAATAAACTCATACTTGGCCTGAATCATAGTAGACTCGGCCGCCGTGAGGTTGTTTTTAGCAATGTTGAACTCCGTACCGTTGAGCAGTCCGTTGTTGAAGCGAATCTCGGCGTTGCGGTAGGCTGCGGTCAAGGCTTCCGTTTGGCGGCGCGACGACAGGTAGCGGCGTTGCGCAGCAATAGCATCGGCGTAGGCCTGCTGAATGTTCTGGCGCAGCGTAAGGCGAGCTTGCTCGGCCCGCAGCTCCTGCTGCTGAATGTTTATCTGGGCCCGCTGCACGCTAGTGCGCGTTTGGAGACCATTTAGGATGGGAATCTGCAGGGAGAACTGTAGGCTCTTGCCCAGGTTGTCTTTCAGCTGCTGCGAAAACTTGGAGGGCAACAATTCCGGAATAGCCTGCTTGGGCTGCAGCAGAAAATACTGCGACGGAATGGGCTGCCCACTCAGCCCCGACTGAAATACGGGTACCTGCACGGCGCTGGTAGAGTCGCCGTTAAATACCCGTGCCAGCCGCGAGGAGGAGAAACCCGTGAAAATGCCTGCTCCGAAGGCCAGTCGTGGGTAGTACCCCCCGCGGGCAATATCGAGGCTACGCTGAGCTGAACGAACGCGTAGTTCGGCGGCCTTAATCTCGGGCAGAAGGTCCTGAGCTGTTTGATACGTGCCGTCGGGGTCGGCTTCTACCAGCGGTTCATCGTCGGGGTCGGCCAGCACGGGCACCTCTATTTGAAAACCGGCCGGAGAGGGCAAGTTCAGGAGCTGCGTGAGCGTCAGGCGGGCCAGGTCACGCTGATTCTGCGAGGTAATCAAATTAACCTCATCGGAGGCCTGCTGGGCCTGAATATCCAGCAAGTTGCTTTCAGGAATAGAACCCGCCTTCAGCAACTTCTGCGTGCGCTCTACCTGCTGCAGGGTGCTATTTACCCGTACCTCGTTGGTGCGCACTAACTCTTCGGCCAGTACTAGTTGCAAAAAGGCCGAGGCCACGTTCAGGGCCAAATCATTGCGTGATTTGTCGATGTCGAGGCTGCTGGCTTCTGAGTCTAGGGCGTTACGCTTTACCGTATTGCGCAGCTGAAACCCCGAAAACAGTGTTACCTGGGAGTTGGCCGAGAAGTTATTAGACCGGATAGTTTGGCTAACGAAATCATTCGTCAGCGGGTCGAGGCTAGTACCGTAGTTCCAGGCTTGAGTTCCGGAAAGGTTAGCGGAAGGAAGCAGCGCCGCCCGGCTTTGCCGCAACGTCGCATTTTGCAGCTCTGAAGTGAGCTGCTGCTGCCGCACGGTCAGATTATTTTGCAGGGCGTAGTCGATGGCCCGCTGCAAGGTAAAGGGGCCAGTAGGCGCGGTAGCAGCTAAGCTCCCCGCAGGCGGCTGAGTGGGCGAGGTAGTCTGGGCCGTAACCGGAGCCGCCAGCAAGCTGGCTGAGATGGGTAACAACCAGTAGAAACGCTTCATACAGTGTAATGCTTGCCTGCCTATGGGAAACAGGGTTAACGAAGTATAGCCAGTGGCCTAGGCCACTAAGGTATCGGGTAGGAAAACCAGGGCCCGGGTAAAATCAACCAATCGCCTAAAATCAGCCTTCAATCAGAGGATTTTGCCCGTTAGCCCGCTGGCGCTAATCAATGGTAGGTATGTAGGTTACGCGGTGCACCCACCGCAGCTGCCGAAGGTATTCCAGAGTGATATCACGCAGACCAGAATCTATTTCGATAAACTGGCGGGCGGCATCGTTTTTACCTTTCCTTGACACGAACATGGTGGCAATATTGCACTCATCGTGGGCAATAACCGAGGCAATGAAGGCAATGGAGCCGGGCACATCGTCGGCATCAATGATGAGTGTGTGCAGGGAGGCCGAGAAGTCGGCCGGAAAGCCATCAACCTCCACAATCCGGATAACGCCTCCGCCCCGACTCTGCCCAATAACTTCCACGGCCGTGCCCGCCCGCTCGTCGCGCAGCTGCAGCTTAATGGTGTTGGGGTGCATGGTAGAAGCATTGCCCACACTCTGGAAAGTGTACTGCAGTCCTGCTTCCTTGGCATGGTCGAACGCCTCCCGGATGCGCACGTCGTCGGTAGGCATCCCGAGCAGGCCCGCAATGATGGCCCGGTCGGATCCGTGGCCCTCATAGGTGCGGGCGAAGGAATTGTAAAAGATGATGGTGGCGTGGGTGGGCACCGAGCCCAAAATGCGAATAGCGGCCCGCGCAATGCGTACCACCCCCGCCGTGTGCGAAGAACTCGGCCCAATCATCACCGGTCCGATCATATCGAAAATGCTGCTTTTCTCGGCCATAAACGTAGTAAAGGTAGAAGTTTACCCGATTCAGCATAGTGCCTGCGCTAGGAAGTGTTGCTTTCTACCTCAGTGGCCCGGTACATGGCTCATGCAGCAAGCTCGGCACTAGGTCTAGTGTAGCTGGGCAACTGGCCTAGGGAGGCCCTCCTATTCGCTGGCTTCGCTCCCTACTTTCTACCACCACTAGTAACGGTGAGGCTGCACCATTCAGCGGGTTTTTCGTTCTTTGTAGCCCACCCCGCTGTGTATAGCCCCCCTTTCCACCTCCCTACGCATGACAACTCCCGAGGAAGAATTCTCGCCGGCCGTCTGGCAACAGTTGCGCCGACTCCAAACTAAATATGCCGCTGATGGCCAAGATCTGGCCGCCTACCTGGAAGGCCTCTACTATGCCGACTACGTAAATTACTGGGACTACATTAAGCTAGACACCCTCCTCTCGCTGCAGCAGCCCCTTACGCAGATTCCGGACGAGCGCATCTTTATCATGTACCACCAGATTACGGAGCTGTATTTCAAGCTCTGCCTCTGCGAGTACGAGCAGCTCGGTGACCTGCGCGAGCCTACCCTGCAGGAAGTGGTACTGCGCGTGGGCCGCGTAAACCGCTACTTCGAGAACCTGATCGACTCGTTTGATGTGATGGTGGACGGCATGGACAAGCAGCAGTTTCTGCAGTTTAGGATGAGCCTGATGCCGGCCTCAGGGTTTCAGAGTGTGCAGTACCGCATGATTGAGCTAGCCAGCACCAGTCTTACCAACTTAGTGCCCGAGGAGCAGCGTCGTCTGCTAGGCGAGGCCGCCGCGCACGATGAGCTACTGGGCTGCATTTATTGGAAAGCAGGGGCCACCGTGGAAGATACGGGAGCTAAGGCCCTCACCCTGGTGCAGTTTGAACAGAAATATACGGCTCAGCTAATAGAGCATGCCCGCCGTTTCCAAGACCGTAACCTGTGGGCCGTGGTGCAGCGCCTGCCCGAGGAAGACCGCCAGCACCCGCGCCTGCTCCGTCAGCTCCGCCAGCTCGATGTAAACGTGAACGTCAACTGGCCGCTTATGCACTACAAATCGGCAGTGCGGTACTTGGAGCGCCACCCCGATGCTATTGCCGCTACTGGGGGCACCAACTGGCGCAAATACCTGCCGCCTAAGTTTCAGCGCCGCATTTTCTACCCCCAAATCTGGAGCTCGCAAGAACTAGAAGACTGGGGTAAAGGCTGGGTAGAGAGCGTGCTAGGCGAAGAAATGACGAAGCAGAGCTAGTCCCCCTATTAATCAATAACCTAACTTCATTTTACTAGATAGTACTCCGTTATGTTTATGCGTTTAATAGGAGCCATAGTAAGTGCGCTTTTGGCATATAGCACAGTAACCAATGGTCAGGTAAAACCCATTGAGATAAGCTACGTGGATTATAAAGGATCTGGAGTTGTTGTCTCAGCGCAGAATAACAGCTTTTGCCCTTACACGGTAGTCATCAACTTCGACTTACTCAACATGGAGCCTAGTGCGAAGCTGCCCGTGCGTAAGGTGGTTGTACCGGCCAAGAAAAAGACGGTTCTAGTCAGGCTGACACCGATACCTGGGCAACGTTACAATTATAAATATGAGTACCACTATTACGTGGGTAACGTCGACGACACTAAACCAAACACCGATTTTGCGTATTCTCTGCCTTTTGAGGAAGGCAAGGAATATACTGTAATGCAAGGCAATAATGGCTTGTTTTCACACGTAAACAAGCAAGCGTTAGATTTCAGTATGCCCGAAAATAGCGTGGTCTGTGCCGCCCGCGCTGGAGTGGTGGTGGAGGTCAAGCAAGACTCTAATTCCGGCTGTCCCGATGCCAGTTGCAAAGACTTGGGCAACTACATTGTTATCTATCATGAAGATGGCAGCTTTGCTACGTACTACCATTTTCGGCAGAACGGCAGCAAAGTACAGCCGGGCCAGCAGGTGGCGCAAGGCGAGCCCATTGGCTTCAGCGGCAACACCGGTTGGAGTTCGGCCCCCCACTTGCATTTTGAAGTGGATGTACCAGGGGAGGCAGATAAAACTTCCATCCCCGTCAAGTTTGCCGTAGCAGGCCAAACCCTCTCCGATCTACAGAAGGGTACCAGCTATAAACGGTAGTCTTTATTCCACTTTTACTATCTACTCAAAACCGGCCGCCGCTCTGCTCCTTGTGAGCAAGAACGGCGGCCGGTTCTGGGTTTGACAAGTTCTCTGAACTTCTACTTGCTCACGGTAAAGCTAGCCTGCGTGTTTTCCCAAGCCAAGGTTACCATTCCGTTGTTGGCGGCAGAAATTGTGAATTGTTCTACCAGAGCGGGCGTCTTGGTGGGTTTCACGGTTACCCGAAGTGCGTCTTGGTCTTGTTTGTATTCGTAGGCGCCCCACTGGTTAGCTGTCTTGTTGAAGATAATGGTCCACTCCTGCTCGCCGGGGATGGTGAACAGGGCGTATTTACCGGCTGGTAGCGCCTGACCGTTGATTTTTACGGGCTGCTTTACTTCAAACGTGGTAGCCTCGTTAGCGCCGGTGCGCCACACTTTACCATACTGCTCCAGTCCACCGAAAATTTTGCGGCCTTTCACGGAGGGGCGGCTGTAGTCGATGGTGTAGGCCACTCCACCAGGGGCGGTGCCCGTTACGGTAGCCGGTGGGCTAGGCCGCTTCGATTTGTCCTCGGGGGCCTTAGTGGTAGTGGTGGTTTTAGTGGTAGTAGTGGTGCCCTGGGCAAAGGCAGCTCCAGACAATAGGCTAGCTCCGATAAACAGAGGCAGGAATTTTAATTTGCGCATGGCAATGCTGGGGTTAGGAGAGTGAATTAGAACAGTAAGCGCAACGTACGAACTTTGTTTTCAGGCAAAAAACAAGGTAACAAAATAGGCTTTTGCTTGCCCAGGGACAGTAGTATCCTCAATAAGTTGCTTAGCCAACCGCTGGCGCAATAGGCCTAGGCCACTTGTAGCTTACTCCTCCCGCATCCGGGAAGTGTCGCGCGTGTCGTTCATGCGCAGGTATACTACTAAGGAAATGGCAGCGCAGGCCGTTACGTACCAGTAGAACCAGGTTTCTACCCCCTGGTCTTTGGCCAGCAGGGCTACATATTCGGCTGATCCGCCAAACACCGCTACTGTCAGCGCATACGGCAGACCAACCCCCAAGGCCCGAATTTCCGTTGGGAACAGCTCGGCTTTCACGACGGCATTAATGGAGGTATACCCACTTACAATGCATAGGGCCAACACTAGTAACCCGAAAGCCGCCCCAGGGCCCGCCGAGTGGCCTAGCGCCGTGAGCAACGGATAGGTGCCCAGAGTAGAGCCCACCCCAAAAAACAGCAGCACAGGCCGCCGGCCTACCCGGTCGGAAATAGCCCCAAGTACCGGCTGCAACAGCATAGCCACGCCCAGGGCTCCAAACGACACGATGGTGGCAGCATCCTTACTAAAGCCTGCGGTATTCACCAGAAACTTCTGCACGTAGGTGGTAAACGTGTAAAACACCACTGTGCCGCCCAGCGTCAGGCCTACAACAGTCAGCACCTCGTGGGGGTAGCGTAGTAGCAGCGTGAGCTTGCTCGGCGCGGCAGCCAGCGCGGCGGGGGTGGCCGGAGCAGTCGTTTGCTTCGTGAAGGCATCGGTTTCCTCCATGGTACGGCGTAGGTAGAGGGCCACCAGGGCCGCTACCGCCCCAATGGCAAACGGTACGCGCCAGCCCCAGGCATACAGCTCCTCCGTGGTAAGTACCTGTTGCAGGCCTAGCTGCACGAGCAAGGCTAGTAGTTGCCCGGCAATGAGGGTCACGTACTGAAAACTGGAAAAGAAACCCCGGTTACGCTGGTCAGCCATTTCGCTGAGGTAGGTAGCGGAGGTACCGTACTCGCCGCCTACGCTCAGGCCCTGCAGCAGGCGCGCTAACACCAGCAAGATGGGGGCCGCCACACCAATTTGGCTATAGGAGGGCGTGAGGGCAATCAGCAAAGAGCCGCCGCACATGAGCAGCACCGACAGCAGCAGCGCCGCCTTGCGTCCGTGCCGGTCGGCGTAGATGCCCATAAGCCAGCCGCCCAGGGGTCGCATCAGAAAGCCCACCGCAAAAATAGCCGCCGAGTTAAGCAGTTGGGCCGTGAGGTTGCCCTTCGGGAAGAAGGCCGGCGCGAAGTACAAGGCAAAGGCCGAGTACACGTACCAATCGTACCACTCTACCAGATTGCCCACCGAGCCGCTGAAGATGGAGCGGATGCGTGAAGCCATGGTGCGCGGGGCGGTGGTTGCGGGAGGAAGCATAGGCCAGAGAAAAATGCTGGGAAGAGCCGCAAAATAGCACAAGCCACCTGAAGCCGCTCTAGGCCACTATCCGCCCCGCAGGCAGCTACTACAAGGGCCCCAAAAAGTATACTACCTGGTCTAGAATGCGGCCTCAATTACTGGCGGCTGGCCTAGTATAATCCGCGGGCTGTTACCTTTGCCCACATTGTTCTTTGTCGGCTTATTCCAGTCAGACGAGCGGCAGGTTTCTGGTTTCGGCCGGAATGAAAAGGGAACCGGGTGCAACTCCCGGACAGACGCGCTACTGTAAGTAACCACAGCCAGTGCTTTCCAGCTACAGCCCATTGCTTGCCACGGCACGCGAGAAGGGCGGAAAGCATGTTACAAGTCAGGAGACCTGCCCGCCGCTCCTAATGATGAGGCTCCTGCGCGAACCGGGTCCTTGTCGGGTGCTGCTGCGGGCTGATGCCCTCTCTTTCCGCTGGGCTAGGCCAGGCGGGGCAGAGTGGCATGCGCGTAGGCCAGGTAACCGACAGCGAGAAGGTGAGCCGTAGGCGCCACGGAAGCGTCCGGCACGGAGTGTTTTTTCACCTTCTCCTTTTCCTGATGTCTTCACTAGACGAAAAAATCAGCCGGGCTGAAACCCGCATCTTCAAAGCTGTATTCCCGAATACCACCAACCACTACGATACCCTGTTTGGGGGTACCACCCTGCATATGATGGACGAGGTGGCCTTTATCACGGCCACGCGCTTCAGCCGGTTGAAAATGGTCACGGTTTCCTCTGATAAAGTAGATTTTACGCACCCCATTCCGGGCGGCACCCTGGTGGAACTGATTGGCCGAGTCGCCCGGGTAGGAAACACCAGTCTGCAAGTACGCGTAGAGCTGTTTGTGGAGCAGATGTACTCGGAGGAGCGAATCATGGCCGTGTCGGGCCTGTTTACCTTCGTCGCCATTGATGATCAGAAACGACCGGTTTCTATTCTCGGCCACGCGTGAGAATATGCGTGCACGGCGCACTCTTTCTGCGAGCATCATATTCTTACCGACTCATCTCTTCCTAGTTATTTCCTAGAATCCGAAGCATAAGCTGAACCTTTCTGGCAGTTCCATCAGTTCATCGAACTATTCATATCACCTGATTTCTCCTCTCAGTAGAAAATGGAGCAGCCCCTTGCTAACCACAAAGCCCGCTTGGAACAATCCTTTAAAGAAGCTGATAAAGCTCGCGAAGAACTCACCGATTCTATCTCCAACTCCATAGCCGCTAACTGCGACCTGCTTCATCATGGGTTGGTAAGTGCTAAGGGGCTGGAGGTGACCACTGAGATGTACCGCCACTTGCTAGGCCACTTGTTGCGCCACCCTTCCGGCGAGGTCCGTACGCAGGTGCTGGAGTGCTTCAATCAGTCGATGGAGAAGTTCTGGCCGCGCAAAACCGGCATCTCCGAAGAAGGAACTGCCCACTAATTTCGCCTGTTTCGAAGCCGGCCTTGTCTGGCAGCGGTGCCCGCTTCAGCGGTTGCTACGCTGCCAGACAAGGCCGGCTTTTCCATGCACACTCTGAAGTAAGTGGCCTACACGGCATTCTTTGTAGTTTTGCGGCTGCTTTACACCACACGGTTCAAAGGCTAACTCCCTTTCACCTTCTTTTATGCCCACACCCCAAGAAATCGAGGTGCTGCTTTCTCCGGAAGTGGCCTACGATGAAATGGCGCGCTACCGCGCCCTCCTCGACGCCGCCGGCCTCGTGCCCGGCCAAGCCGATTTTGTGCACCTGCGCAAGCGCTCCATTGATGCGCGCGGCCGTCAGCCCCAAGTGCGCCTGCGCGCCGATATTTACCAGACTCCGCCCCCAGCCAACCTGTTTGGTCCGTGGTTTCACTATCCTAATGTGAGCCAGGCCCGCCGCTCGGTGCTGATTGTAGGCGCGGGCCCAGCGGGCTTGTTTGCGGCCCTGCGCGCTATTGAGCTGGGTATTAAGCCTATTGTACTGGAGCGCGGCAAAGATGTGCGCACCCGCCGCCGCGACCTAGCAGCTCTCAATAAAGAGCACATCGTGGATACCGACTCCAATTACTGCTTTGGCGAAGGCGGGGCCGGAACCTATTCCGATGGCAAGCTCTACACCCGCGCCACCAAGCGCGGCGACGTGGGCCGCATTCTGCGCCTGCTGGTGCAGCACGGCGCCACCCCCGATATTCTGGTAGACGCCCACCCCCACATTGGCACCAATAAGTTGCCCTACGTGGTGCAGGCCCTCCGCGACACTATTCGGGAAGCCGGAGGCGAAGTCCGCTTCGAAACCCGCGTGACCGACCTAGTGCTGGAAAACAACCACCTGCGCGGCGTGGTAACCGCCACGGGCGAGGCCTTGGAAGCCGACGCCGTGATTCTGGCCACCGGCCACTCCGCCCGTGATATTTACGAGCTGCTGCACCGCCGCGGCGTGCTCATTGAGGCCAAGCCCTTTGCCTTGGGCGTGCGTGTAGAGCACCCGCAGGAGCTTATTGACCAGGCCCAGTACCGTCGCAAAGACCGGGGGGCCCTGCCGGCTGCCTCCTACGCGCTGGTGCATCAAACCCAGTGGCAGAACAAGCAGCGGGGCGTATTCTCGTTTTGCATGTGCCCTGGTGGATTTATTGTGCCCGCCGCCACCGCCCCCGGCGAGGTGGTAGTAAACGGCATGAGCCCCAGCCGCCGCGACTCGCGCTTCGCCAATTCCGGGATCGTTACGGCCATTGAGCTGGAAGACATGGATCTGCGCCAGCACGGCGCTTTGGCTGGCCTGCGCCTGCAACAGCAAATTGAGCAGCGCGCCTGCCGGTTGGCCGGCAACACCCAGCTGGCCCCCGCCCAGCGCCTCGGCGACTTTCTGAAGAGCAAGGTGTCGCCGGAACTGCTTGAAACCAGCTACCAACCGGGCTTGGTTTCGGTGCCGATGGAAGAGGTGCTGGGCACTGGCCTAGCAGAACGTTTGCGTCAGGGTTTCAAGAATTTCGGGCAGAAGATACCCGGCTACGCCACCAACGCCGCCCAAATTGTGGGCGTAGAAAGCCGCACCTCCTCCCCCGTCCGCATTCCCCGCGACCGGGACACGCTGCAGCACCTTGAGGTACAGGGGCTGTTCCCATGCGGCGAGGGCGCGGGCTACGCGGGCGGCATCGTGTCGGCGGCCATGGACGGTGAGCGGTGCGCCGAGGCAGTACTGGCCGCCATATCTAGTAAATAACCTTTCCAGATGAAGGTGCATATCGTCGGGGCTTCGGGAGCGGGCAGTACTACGTTGGGTACTGCCCTCGCGCCCGAGCTAAACGTCCCGTATTTCGACACCGACACGTATTTCTGGGAATCTACTGATCCGCCCTTTCGGGTCCGTAGGCCAGTAACCGAGCGGAATGCCCAACTGCTGCAAGATCTTGCGGCGGCTGAGAGTTGGGTGCTGGGAGGTTCGCTCCTCAGGTGGGAGCTTCCGAGCCCTCTTGCTTTTGATTTGGTGGTATTTCTGTGGGTGCCCCCGGCCCTGCGGATGCAACGCCTGGCCGCTAGGGAGCTGGCTCGCTACGGGCCAGTTATCTTCCAGGATGAGGAGCGCAATACCCACTATCGAGAACTTATGGAGTGGGCAGCGGGGTACGATGAGGGTACTGGCCTAGGACGAAGCCTGCGTACCCATGAGCAGTGGCTACGCTCTCTTACGTGCCCCGTGTTGGAGATACGAGGTGATACTACCGTCGCGGACCGAGTTAGGGCGGTGACTCAGGAAATAAGGCGCTTGTCGCTTCGCTAACAAGGCCTAGAGTAAGCTTCTACGGCGTTCCTTCCGTACAATACTTGTGAAGCTGCTTTTCAGAAGCTGGCTTACGTACATCCATTCATCTGACATTATGAAAAAGACCCTTGTTTTGGGGGCGAGCGATAACCCGAACCGTTACGCCTACCGCGCTGTCCATCAGCTGAAAAACCATGGCCACGAGGTAGTACCCGTAGGCATCCGGAAAGGCCAAGTGGCCGGCCTCGATATTCACACCGACCGGCCCCAGGCGGGCGACGTTGACACGGTAACGCTGTACGTTGGCCCTCAGAACCAGCCCGGCTGGTACGACTATATTCTCGACCTGAACCCTAAGCGCATCATCTTTAACCCCGGTACCGAGAACCCGGAACTGGAAGAGTTGGCCCAACAGCGGGGCATCCGTACCGAGGAAGCCTGCACGCTGGTGATGCTGTCTATTGGGCAGTACTAGAGCTTGCTATAACGTAAGGCCGGCGCCAGCCGGAGGCGGTTTAACGCCTTCGGCTGGCGCCGGCCTTTTTGCATCCGTTTTTTGCTATACTTGTTGGCGCTGAGTCTGCTACCGGCGCCTACCTTATCTACGCTAGGCCACCTACTATTAAGTACAAAACGTGCTACTATGAAACAGTTACTACCTCTTTGTGTGAGTTTATGGGCGCTGACCTCCTGCGAAAAGAAAACGGGCGAGGTACAGCCTACCCACAAGGTTACCGTCGATGTTCGGACTAAAAACTCGTCGAGCGACTACGAAGGCCGCGTACTGGTGCGCAAAGCAACAGCCCAGAGCCTTACCACCGTGTATTCCAAAAGTATCCAACGGGGTTCCGACTCCTTCATCCACAACGAGAAGCCCGTGCCCGCGGGCACCACGTATACGGCTGAAGTACAGTTTTACCCACTTACTGGCCGGGCGGGTGCTAGCCTTTCCGGCTCTATCCAGGCCACTATCAAAGTGGATGGAGCCGTTAAAAACACCGTCACTATTTCCAACGGCACACCTGCCAACAGTGCGGGCGTACGCTCAGCTACTATTTCTACTACACTTTAGCGGGAGCCACTTTTCGGTTTGGGTAGGCGAGTTTGCCGGAGTCAGTTCATGATATAAGAACTGACTCCGGCATTTTTTATACTGCTTGCTACCAGCTAAACAACATACTTTCAGAATCTTAAAAACCGAGTGCCATATAACACATTCATTCTGATCATTTTTTCACTTCTTCAGGCAACCCCACCCCCAACAGTTGCATCTAGCCCACCAAACGACTTGCTCCTGATCCAACCTTTACCCTTCCTTCCGTGACTGATGCTGACCTCATAGCCGCCTGCCGCGAAGGTAGCAGCCGGGCCCAAAAGCTGCTCTACGAGCGGTTTGCGGGCCTGATGCTGTCGGTGTGCATGCGCTACCTGCGGCGCCGCGAAGACGCTGAGGAAGCCCTGATTGTGGGCTTCACCAAAGTATTCCGGGCCCTAGGCCAGTACCGCCACGAAGGCTCGTTTGAAGGCTGGATTCGCCGGATTATGGTGAACGAAGCGCTAGGCCTCTTGCGCCGCAAGGAGCCCCTGCACATGGCCATCGACGATTTGACCTATGACGTGCCCGCTACGGCGGCCACGGCCGAAAGCCAGCTCAACGCCGACGATATGCTGGCCGTATTGGCCGAGTTGCCCGCCGGCTATCGTACCGTTTTCAACCTGTACGCCCTGGAGGGCTACACCCACCCCGAAATCGGCGAGCTGCTCGGTATTTCGGAAGGCACCAGCAAGTCGCAGCTCAGTAAGGCCCGGGCCATGCTCCAGCGCCGCCTCGCGGTAGCCGGCGCCCAAGCCCGGCCCTTCTCCACTTCCTCAACGAAAGAACTCTATGCAACCGGAAGATATTGATAAGCTGTTTCGGGACCGACTAGAGGGCCACGCCCCCACGCCGCCCGCCTACCTCTGGGACCAACTGGAGGCCGAAATTCAGCCCAAGCGCAAGCGCCCCGTCATGTGGCTAGCTGCCGCGGCCGTAGCACTGCTCACTTTGCTAGGCGGGGCTTGGTGGGTGCTGGTGCAGCAAGGCCCAGCCAGTGGACTAGGCACCGGCCCTGTGGCCTCAGCAACCAAGCAAAACCCAGAAAAAAAATCTTCACTCGCTCAGGCAACCCCCACTCCTGCTTCTCCATCTACCGCTACAGAAGCCCCGGACAACGCGACGCCGGTAGAGGTGGCCACCTCAGATGCTTCTCCGGCCCGGTCCGCGGGTGTACAACCGGACCTCGCCCCAGGAGCTCGCCCCGCCGCATTAGCCCGCGCTTCGGCCCCTCGTTCTGCTACTCGCCCCTCCTTAAAAGCTACGTCTGATGCCGCTGCTTCCCACCAGGCGCTGGCCGCCACCTCTCCCGCTTCCACTGCTCCGGAGCAGCGTGCGGGGGTAGCTCCCCAGCCCGAAACGACGGCCCCGGCACCCTCTATTGCCCTGGCAAGCACGTCGGCTAAATCCGCTCCCATCGGTCCGATTGAAGTAGAAGTCCGCCAAGCCCCGGCTACCACGGCTATGGCCCTAACCGATGCCTCCGAAACTGGCCACCGCCCCCGCCTTGGCGCCTTGCTGCAGCAGGCTCGCAATGCGGTGCGCGGCGACAAAGTAAGCCTGACGGAAGCCGGTTTGCCGGAAATGGTAACAGTGCAGGCCCGCGTGGGCAACCGCACGCTTACCAAAGTTATCCAACTGTAACGCCGCCTTTTTCTCCCTTACGTCATGAAACGTATATCCTCTCTCCTCGCCCTGTTGGCCTTAGTGCTTCTGCTGCCTGGCCGCCTGCACGCCTCTGCTAGGCCTGCCACTCACCCCGACGACACCATTATTGTGAAGCTGCCTAACCAGGCTACCATGACGCTGTTCGTGAAAAATAAAGCGCAGCTGCGTGAGATGCGCAACTACAAGCTCGACTCGCTGCTCGTCCTGCTCGATGGCTACATCACGCAGGCTGAGGCAGCTGGCAAGAACTCGAAGTCAGACCAGGTGACTATGGAGTTTTACCCCGCCAAAGACCAGCCCGGCAAAAAAGTGCCCGAGCAAATTCGCATCACCGTGCGCTCTGAGGATGGCAAGACCAGCTCCAAAACCATGACTCGTACCGATGTGGTGATGGGCCGCGTGTTTGGGGTGACGGTGTACGATAAGCAGGATGGCAAGGATGATGACCACGTTTCGGTGCGCATCAGCTCCACTCCCGACTCGGTGAAGCAGGCCCAGCGCAAGGCCAAGCAGGAGGAGCGCGCCAACCGCGCCGTGCACACCAACTTCAACGTTGACCTGGGTCTGAACACGCTGGTCAATAAATCAACCGCCCCCGGCGAAAACGAGCTTGACCTACGCCCCATTGGCTCCCGCTACCTAAGCCTAAACTACAATTACGATATTCGGGTGGGGAAGAAAGGCTCTCCCTTCCACCTCATCACGGGCCCGGAGCTTTCCTTCAACAACTTCATGCTCGATAAAAACTACCGCTTCGCCGACGACAACGACATCACGCGAGTAGTAGCCGATACCCGCAGCCTGGAAAAGAGCAAGCTCACCATGACCACGCTGAACCTGCCCCTGATGGCTTCGCTCCGCTTCCGTGGCAAAAACGACCGGGATGGGTTCCACATTGGCGCAGGTGGGTTTGCGGGCTACCGCCTCGGTTCCCACACTAAGCTTAAGTACGAGGAAGAAGGCCGCACCCGTAAAGACAAAGACCGGGGCAGCTACAACCTCTCTGATTTTCAGTACGGTTTGCAGGGCACCATCGGCATCCGCGGCCTAGATCTGTTCGTGAAGTACAACCTCAACGATACCTTCAAGAACAACCGCGGCCCCCAAGCCCAAACCCTGAGCTTCGGCATCTCGCTGCTAGACTAACCCGCTCTCCTCATTGCCTAAAACAAGAGGCCTAGCAATGCTGCTAGGCCTCTTGTTTTTAGCTAGTTGTCTAGTCTAATTTCCTATACTCAACTATTACTCATTCCGGTAGAAGTTATCCAGCAGAATAGCGGCCGATACGGCTACGTTCAGACTTTCGGCCTGGCCCCGGCCGGGGATGTGCAGGCGCTGGGTCAGGCAGGCTTCTACGTCTGGAGTGAGGCCATGCGACTCGCTGCCCATGATGAGTACGCCGGTGGGACGCAAGGTAAGCCGGTGCACATTTTCCCCGTGCAGGTCGGCGCCATAAATGGGTAGCTCGGGCGGCAGGCTCTGCAACCACCCGGGCAGCTCCCGCTGCCACACGGGCACCCGCGTAAAAGAGCCCATGGTGGCGGCCACCGTTTTTGGTGCCCATGGGTCAGCGCAGGTTTCGGAGCAGATTACCCCCGCTAGGCCATACCAGTCGGCGAGGCGGATGAGGGTGCCTACGTTGCCTGGGTCGCGCACCTGATCGAGGGCCAGCAGGAGGCTACCGGGCCTAGGCTGCAGGGGCCGCTCCTGGGGCAGGCGGGCAATGGCCAGGGCGGTAGTATTGTTGGCTAGCGTGCCGAGTTTCGTAAGTTCGTCTTCCGTGACAATGTCAACAGGCACGGCGGGCGGTAGCTGCGCCTGAATTTTCTCCGCAAAATCAGCCGTAACAATCACCCGTTCCGTTAGAAGTCCGGAACTTAGCAGCTCTTTTACGCTTTTGCCGCCTTCTACCAGGAAAGCGGCGTGCCGAAGTCGATACTTCTTCAGGTGCAGCGCGTGCACGTATTTCGCTACTGCTTTTGAAACCATATACGCTGTTTAACAAGGCCTCAACCAGAGGTCTTTTTTCGGGAAAGAAAACGCGGGCCGCCATGGGCAGCCTGCTGCTACTCAGTGGCCTAGCGGGCTGCTCACCGCTGCGGCTGCTCCAGCCGGGGCAGCGCCTGCTGAGCCGCGTAAAAATAGAGGGGGTAAAGAAAGCCGACCCCGAGCGGCTGCAGGCGCTAGCGCAGCAAAAGCCCAATAGCACGTTTCCGCTGCCAAAGCTAGCAATCTATCAGCTAGGCCGTAAGTTTTACAACCCGGAAAAGCTCCAGCGCAAGCTCGACGAAGACCGCACGCACTACGACCAGTTGATTCAGGCGGCCGGTACTGACTCGGTGGAAGTAGGTAAACTGCTCACCAAGCGGGAGCGGCACACCCGGCGCCACCAGCTGGCCCTCGACAAGGGCAATGCCATCATGCGCATTGGGGAGGCTCCCGTTATATACGACTCCTCCCTCACCCAGGCCAGCGCCGATCAGATGGCCACCTTCCTGAAATCGAAGGGTTTTTTCCGCAGCGGCGTGACGGCTACGGATACTGTGCCGACGCGGCTGTTTTCGCCCTTCAGGATCTTTACTTTCCGGAGTCCCTTCCACAGTGAGCCGCGCCGGGTTACGGTGGTGTACCGCGTTACGGAAAATCAGCCCTTTCACTACAGCCAACTCGACTACGATATTCAGGACACCGCCGTGGCTCGCCGGGTGTTGCTGAGTCTGCCCCAAAGCCTGCTGCACATTGGCGACCAATACGATGAAGAAGCTATTGGCGGCGAGCGGAACCGTATTGAAGATCTGCTTAAAAATCAGGGCTACTACGATTTTCGCCAGCAGTACATTACGCTGGAGGCCGATACCAGCTTTGCCCCCACCACCGTGCGCCTGCGGACCATCATCAGCAAACCGACCCGGGGGGAGCACCACCGGCTGTACACCGTTCGGCGGGTAAACTTCATTACAGATGCCGGCTTGGTGCGCTTTGGTCAGAACCGTGACACACTGATCCGTGACTCGGTCTACTACCTGGCCTACAAGCACAAATTCAGCACCCGTACTCTCGACCGTAAAGTGGCAGTGCGCCCCGGCGAACCTTTCAGTCAGACCAAAACTCAGCTTACGCAACGCCAACTAGCCAACCTGGATATGTTCCGGTTCAGTACGGTTACGTACCGGCGGCTCCGTGGTGATGACGCCCCCGCTGACTCTACCCGGGGCCTGCTGGATGCCACTATTAATGCCTCACCGGCCAAGAAATACCAGGAAACTTCTGAGTTTGGGGGTACCTACGTGGCAGAAAAGCTGGGCCCGTTTGGCAACGTTCGCCTGAAAGTCAGGAATGTATTCGGGGGCGCTGAGGTGCTGGAATTTGGCCTGCGTGCGGGATTTGAAGGGCAGCTGAACATTGCGGGGCAGACAAACGACGATCAGCAGAAAAGTCTGCTGACTACCCAGCTAGGCGCCAACGTTAACCTGGTGCTGCCGCAGTTTCTGATTCCGTGGCGCCCCAACCGCTACCTGAATCAGTATAACCCCCGCACGCGCTTCAACGCCAGCTATACCTACGTACAACGCCCGGCCCAGTACACCAGAACCAACGTGGAAGGCACGCTAGACTACATCTGGCAGCGCTCCACGTATCATCAGTACGTGCTCACCCCCTTCGACCTGAGCATTGTCCGGACGGCTGCCATTACGGACCCATATTTTGCCCTGCTGCAGCAGCTAGCCTTAACGCAGAACACGCCGGTACTGCGCAGCTTCGACAACCTGTTTGTGCCCAGCTTCAGTGCTACTTCGCTTTATAACTCCAACGACTTCAACGAAACCCGTGACGGCAAATACTTGCGCCTGTTTGCTGAGGTAGGTGGCCTAACCCGCAATCTATACCGAAAGCAGCCCGTGGTTCTCAGTCTGCGACCAGAGCGCAGTGACCGACTGAAAACGTACGATTTCGCCAAGTTCACAGCCGACTACCGCCGGTACCACAAACTCACCCCTCAAACGTTCTTCGTGTACCGGTTAGCGGGGGGCGCTGTCCGGTCACTGACTGCCACCAAAACAGTGCAGCGTGGGGAGGATGGAAAGATCATTCCTAACAGCCAAGCCAGCCAGTTTCTGGTGCCCTACGACAAGTACCTCTTCGCCGGGGGTAGCTCCAGCGTGCGGGCCTGGAAACCCCGCCGGTTGGGCACGGGCAGCTATACGCAGTATCAGCGAGACGAGAACGGCAATGAAACCAGTGAGCGGAACTACGACCTAGAGCAGCCCGGCGAGTTACTGCTCGAAGGCAACGTAGAGTACCGTTTCCCGATCTACAGCTTTATTAAGGGGGCTTTGTTCACAGATTTTGGCAACGTATGGTCATTGCAGAAAGACCCCGCTCGCCCAGGTGCGCAATTCCAGTTCGATAAATTTTATCGGCAGTTTGCGGTCGGGTCGGGTTTTGGTCTGCGCCTAGATTTTAGCTTCCTGATTCTGCGCCTCGACATTGCCACGAAGGTCTACGACCCCACGGCGCCAAGCGACAAATGGGCCATTCGGCGCTTTAGCCTCAGGGAGGACCAAACTGCCTTCAACCTAGGCATCGGTTATCCATTCTAAGTGACGGTTTGAGCGCACGTGGAGTGGCCTAGTCCCAGAATTAACTTAGTACTAACGCCTTAATATTAATCCATTTACACTCAAACAACCTAAAGCCCCAGTGGGGCGACACCGCACACTAGATGGTCGGTGTCGCCCCACTGGGGCTTTAGGTTGTTTGGGGGTTTGCGCCTACGGCCTAGAATGCATTGGGCTAGTGGGCTAGGCCAGATGCTCGCTGTATTAGCACTAATAGCTTAACAGCTCCTGCAGCGCGGCGGCTACTTTTTCAGCGCTCGGCAGCATTTGCTTTTCCAGCTCTACGTTGAGAGCAATGGCGGGCAAATTGGCGGCACCTAGGGTGAAAACTGGCGCATCGAGCTGGCGGAAACAGGTACGCTGGATACGCCCGGCCAAGCTCTCGGCAAAGGAGTTCATTAGGGGCTCCTCGGTCAGTACCAGGGCTTTGCCATGGCGGCGTACGGCAGCTTCCACCGCTTCATAATCGAGGGGGTTGAGAGTACGCAAATCCAGCACTTCTACCTGGCCTAGGAACCGCTTGCTGGCCGTTTTGGCCCAGTGCACTCCCATACCGTAGGTAATAACCACGCAGGTTTCACCGGAGCGTAACTTTTCCGGGTCGGCCTGCTGGGCCACAGCGGCTTTGCCCAACGGAATAACGTACCCAGGCTCTGGCTCCACGGTTTTGGCATCTTCGGTACCAGGCACTTTACTCCAGTACAAGCCTTTGTGCTCAAGCAGCACCACGGGGTTTGGGTCGAGGAAAGCGGCCCGCAGCAGGCCCTTCATATCGGCGGCATTGCTGGGGTACACCACCTTGATGCCCCGGATGGTGAGCAGCGTACTTTCTACTGAACCGGAGTGGTAAGGTCCGCCCCCACCATAAGCTCCCACCGGCACCCTAATCAGGCTTTGTACCGGAAATTTCCCATTGGAGAGGTAGCAGGACTTGCTCAGCTCTTCCACTAACTGATTTAGGCTAGGCCAGATGTAGTCGGCAAACTGAATTTCTACAATGGCCTTGGCACCCACTGCGCTCATGCCCGCGGTGCTGCCCACAATGTAGGCCTCCTGGATGGGAGTATTGAACACACGGGCGTCGCCGTATTTCTTGGCCAGCAGGGCTGCTTCGCGGAAAACTCCACCTAGCTCGCCGCCCACGTCTTGGCCGTAAAACAAGGCCTCCGGAAACTCCTGCAGAATTTCATCAACGGCGTGCAGGGCAGCATCCACCATCAGCACCTTATCAGCCCCTACGGGGCTTCTCTCGCCAGCCTCTTCTGTTACGGCAGGCGGCGCAAACTCATGCTCGGCGTAGGTGGCGGGGTCGGGTGCTGGGGCAGCCAAGGCCCGCTGGTAGTCGGCTTCTACGGTTGCGCGGGCCTCCTCTCCGAGTTCGGCCAGCAGTGCCTCGGAGTAGCCCAACTCCAACAGTTGCTGATGAAAGCGGGGCAGCGGATCGTTGAGAGTATGGGCAGCGAGGTTGTCGCCGCGGTACCACTCGCGGCGTACGCCGCTGGTGTGGTGGCCTAGCAGCGGACATTTGGCGTGTACCAGCACGGGGCCGCGGGTTCGGCGAGCGTAGTCGAAGGCTTCTTCCATCCCCGCATGACTCGCTAGAAAATCAGCCCCATCAAATTGCAGGCGGTGCAGCCCTTTAAAGCCAGCCGCAAACTCAAACGCATCCATGGCGCGCATCTCGCGCCCCGTAGCCGAGATGCCCCAATCGTTATCCTGCACCAAGTAAATAATGGGCAACTGGTGCAGCACGGCCATCTGCAGCGCTTCCGCTACCTCCCCCTCCGTCATGGCTCCGTCGCCGATGGAGCACAGCACCACGGGCTGTTCTTCGGCTTCGGGCAGTAGGTTTTGGCTTTCCAGATACTTGATGGCGTGGGCCATGCCCGTAGCGGGTATGGCCTGCATACCGGTGGCCGAGCTCTGGTGCGGAATAACGGGAAAACCTGCCCGCCGCAAGGAAGGATGGCTGTAGTATGTACGGCCGCCCGAGAACGGGTCGTCGCGCTTGGCCATGAGCTGCAGCATGAGTTCGTAGGGCGTCAGGCCGAAGCCCAGCAGCATGGCATCATCGCGGTAGTATGGTGCGGCGTAGTCGGTGGGCCGCAGATGAAACGCGGCCGCCAGCTGAATAGCCTCATGGCCCCGGGCCGTGGCGTGCACGTACTTGGCCGTTACGGCTTTATTTTCTTCGTATAAACGAGCTAGCTCCGCAGCAGTACGCATCAGGCGATAAGCACGTTGGAGCATTGCTCGGGTGGGGGTTGGGGTGGTAAACTCGGTTTCCAGCGTCGTCGGGGTGGAGTAGATTGACATGCAGGGGCGGTGGGTTATGCGGCGAAATTACGGGTTCGCAAGGGAATGCGAAGTTTGTGGGGCGTCTAAATAATTTAGGGCTCTAGGCCACCTCCCGTACGGGGTGCTGGCAGTTGACGCAGTGCCTGTAGGGCGGCCAGGGTTGATGGTGACTAGCAGCCCAAGAGGCTGTACATTTTAACAGAAGGAGCCCCAACCCTGTTCACTGCCTCGTACTTTCGCCGCATGCTTTCACCTGTATCCATTACTCTCGCCACTGAAGCAGATATTGCGGAAGTGGTAGCCCTAGTCAATAGCGCCTACCGGGGCGACACTTCCCGCCAGGGTTGGACCACCGAAGCCCACCTGCTTGACGGCCAGCGCACCGATGCTGAAGATATTCGCACCCTGCTTCAAGGTGCCGGCGGGGCCATTCTATTAGCTCGCAATGAGGCTGGGCAGCTAGTAGGCAGCGTGTACATGCAGGAGCAGCAGCCCGATTTGTACATGGGCATGCTGTCTGTATCGCCGCTGCTTCAAGGCACAGGCCTTGGCAAGCGCTTGATGGCCGCCGTGGCTGAGCACGCACGGCAAGTTGGCTGTAACAGCCTATTAATCTCGGTCATTTCGGTTCGCCACGAGCTACTCGCCTGGTATGAACGCCATGGCTTCCAGCGCACCGGCGAAACCGTCGCCTTCCCCACCGACACGCGCTTCGGAATACCTAAGCAGCCCTTAGAACTCCTGCTGCTGCGCAAGGCACTGTAGCCACTATTGGCACTCCTGAAAGATTACTGGGTCGGTTTTGGCAATAACAGTGCTCCTGCCGGGAGCGGTGTTGCGATGCAGGTAGAAGTAGCACGTAATTGGGCGCTTCAGCATGGCATTCTGCCGAAGGGCTGACATGGGATAGCTGAGCGTGAGCGTGTCTTGCTTGCACTTTACCGTGACCTCGCCTGCCCTGCCATCAGAGAACGTCATGCCTGGTCTGGTGCTTTGAAATTTGATGGATACCGCAAACCCATACTCAGACTGCTTCGTGTCGGCAATACGATAAGCCAGTTTAACCTTCAGCAACGACTTTGCTGAGAGAGTAGCGCAGGGCAGTTAATTAATTTTTAGCATCTTAATTGTGCTTTCCCCGATACCTTCAGTGGTTTTTAGCCCAGTAAAAGCACTTGCGCTAAGCATCACCAACCCGGCCGTTATCAGGTAATAATAGTTCTTCATAGAGGTATGGAAGCTAGATCAACTTGCAGTTAGCACCCCAAAGCGAGTAGTGCTGTGTAATGCTCGTTTGAATAATGGCGAGAAAGGTAGAAGATAAAAGTTGCTAAGCGGCCACTGCGGCGCTGCTAATAGTTCAGTTGACCTTGGCTAGGCCTGTACTGCAGCTAAATGTCCAAACCCCTACCTTTGCAGAACAAAAAACAGCGGCGGGCCTGATTTTTGTCAGTTGCCGGCAATGCTTCCCGGTGGAAGTTTGCCATGCACTTTTCCTCCGCTGCTATGCTACCCATGTCTGTTTCCGAACCTACCTTTTTTCCCACCGCCAGCGCGGCTCCCACCTTTCGCCATAGCGTAGAGGCCTGGATGCGCCAGTTTCAGGATTGGCTGTGCCAGCAGATTGAAGCGGCCGATGGCCTAGGCCAGTTCCAGGAGGACGCCTGGCAGCACCACAGTGGCGGCGGAGGCCGCAGCCGCGTTCTGACGAACGGCCACGTTATCGAAAAAGGTGGCGTTAACTTCTCAGCAGTGGAAGGGACCATGAGCGAGCAGGCCGCCCGCGTGCTGCTAATGCCCAACCCCCAGTACTTCGCCACCGGCGTTTCGGTAGTGCAGCACCCGCGCAGCCCCCGCGTGCCAATTTCGCACATGAACGTGCGCTACTTTGAAGCGGGCAACGGTGAAGCTTGGTTTGGAGGTGGCCTAGACCTGACTCCTATTTACGTGGATGAGGCGCAGGCACGCTGGTTTCATGAGCAGATTGCGGAAGTCTGCGCCCAGCACGACGCCATGTACTACACACGCTTCAAGGAGTGGGCCGACGAGTATTTCTTCCTGCCTCACCGCCAGGAAACCCGCGGGGTGGGTGGTATTTTCTTCGACCGCCTCACGGTAGGTAAAGACGGCGACCGAGATAGTCTGTTTGCATTTGTGCGGGCCGTGGGGGAAGTCTATGGCCGCACCTATACGCACTTAATGCGCCAGAACGCCACCCTTCCCTTCACCGAGCGCGAAAAGCAGTGGCAACTCGTCCGCCGCGGGCGCTATGCCGAGTTCAACCTCGCCATCGACCGGGGCACCCGCTTCGGCCTCGAAACCGGCGGCCGCACCGAAAGCATTCTGATGAGTCTGCCACCCCAAGCTGAGTGGCACTATAACCTCCAACCCGAGCCCGGCTCGCCCGAAGCCGCCACCCAGCAGTGGCTGCGCAAGGGCATTGACTGGGTGCCTGCCCCGTCTGTTCCCTCTTGATCGAATATCTGCAAGCTCTCGACCGTCACCTGCTGGTGGCGGCCAACACCCACCACACGCGCACCCTCGACGCCTGGATGATTTTCTTCTCCGAGCGCTTGGTATGGTTTCCGGCGTATTTCGTACTGATCGTAATGCTTGGCTACCTCTACCGGCGCCGGGCCTTCCTGCTGCTGCCATTGCTGGGCCTGAGTGTTGCCCTGGCAGATATCATTTCCAGCCGCTTCTTCAAGCCGTACTTTGCCCGTTTGCGCCCCTGCCACGATCCGCAGCTCTCCGCCGTGCTGAACTTGGCAAACGGGTGCGGCGGGCAGTTTGGCTTTATCTCCTCACATGCGGCCAATGCCTTTGCGCTGGCAGTATTTATTGCTCTGGTGCTACCCCATCGGTACCGCTTGGCTAAACTGCTGCTGTTTCTCTGGGCAGCTATTGTCAGCTATAGCCGCATGTACCTGGCCGCTCACTTCCCTTCCGATGTGCTGGCCGGAGCCATGCTCGGGAGCTTGCTAGCGTGGGGCTGCGCCGTGCTCTTTAGAAAGGGCGCAGAGTATTGGTGGCCTTCGGTAGTGGCCTAGCGGCACAGCATTTTCCACGGTAGCATTAAAACAGCAACGGCCCCGGGTTACCGGGGCCGTTGCTGTTTGGTAGGCAGGCTTACTATTTCTTTTTGCTGGAAGCAGCCGCGCGGCTGCCGGTATGGCCGTCGCCCCGGTCTCCTTGGCCGGGCTTACTGGTTACTTTGGAGTTCACCCGGTCGTCACCGGAGAGAGAGCGGTGTATGTCGACGGAACTGGTAAACTTCCCGTCTTTATCGCGGCGCACGTAGCGCTTATCGCCTGGGTTGGGTTCTATTAATTGGCGTTTAGACATAGCTCAGGTGCAGTTTGATGGATATTTCTGCTACGCAGCTTACTCCCAACGCGTTGCCCAGGCCTTTGCGCTTGTTACCGGCCTAACAGCTTTGCCACATACTTCCCCACAATATCAAACTCCAGATTTACTTGGTCGCCGGGCTGGAGGTCTTGGAACGTGGTGTGCTCATAGGTGTACGGAATAATAGCCACTGAAAACCCGTCATCGGTACTGTTAAAGCACGTCAGGCTGGTACCATTGATACAGATTGAGCCCTTTTCCACGGTTACGCGGCCGGGGCCAGCCTCGTGGCGGAACCGGTACAGCCAGGAGCCGTTCTGGTCTTCCACCGACTCACACACGGCCGTCAAATCCACGTGGCCCTGCACAATATGACCGTCAAAACGACCATTAGCGGCAAGGCACCGCTCTAAGTTTACGCGGCGTCCCAGCTGCCATGAGTTCAGGTTTGTCTTCTGGAGGGTTTCGTCAATGGCGGTTACTACGTGCGTATTGGCGTGCCCATCCACCGCCACCACGGTCAGGCACACCCCATCATGCGCTACGCTTTGGTCGATTTTTAGCTCTTGCGCAAACGTCGAGGCGACGGTGAAATGAATGTTGGTGCCCTCGCGGCGCACATCCTGGATGGTACCCAGGGTTTCTATGATTCCAGTGAACATATTCTCAGTGAGAGATGAAGTAGTACAATCAACAAGTACGGAGCCCATTTGGTAGCTCCGCGCCAGGAATATTCTTCCCGTACGGTGCCACGGCGCGTGAACACCTATTTGCCTCGGCCTTCTATGATGATTTTGAGGGTGTAGAGCAGCACCCGGAAGTCCATGGACAGGCTCATATTCTCGATGTAGAGGATATCAAACTTGAGCCGCTCCACCATTTGGGCTACCGTTTCAGCATAGCCGTATTTCACCTGGCCTAGACTGGTAAGTCCGGGCCGCACCCGATGCAAGTGGCGGTAATGAGGCGCCACGCGCATAATCTGGTCGATGAAGAACTGGCGCTCGGGGCGCGGGCCCACGATGCTCATGTCGCCCTTTATGACGTTCCAGAACTGGGGCAGCTCATCAAGGCGCACTTTGCGCATAAACTTTCCCCATGGGGTGATGCGAGGATCATGGTCGGAGCTGAGCGCGGGCCCCATTTTCTCGGCATCCACGTACATCGACCGAAACTTATAGATGCGAAACGGGTGGCCATACCGCCCGATACGTTCCTGCGAGTAAAAAACAGGCCCCGGCGAAGAGAGCTTCACCATAATGGCCGTAACCAGGTACACCGGCCAGGCCAGCAGCAGAAATAGCATGGAGGCCATTACATCTACCGCCCGCTTCGAGACCTGCTGCCAAACGGGCAACAAATCCTGCTTGATTTCAATCAGGGGCGTGCCGAACACGTGGGTTACTTTCACCGAGCCCAGCAGCATCTGGTAGAGGTCGGGCAGGATGCTCACGCGCGAGGGAGTGCCTTCCAGCAGGGCCAGAATTTCTTCGGTAAGACGATGTTCCGCGGGCTCAATGGCAATAATAACCTGCTCGATGTGCATGGCCCGTATGAGGGCCGGCAGGCGCCGGTAGGTGCCCCGGGCCGGAAGCTCAGCGGCCAACCCCGGGTCTACGGTTTCGCTGGTGGGCACAAATCCCACGATCTTCAGCCCCAGGTGCCGACCCGTGCGCCGCAGTTCGTAGTAGGTATCGCGGGCCAGGGCATTGGAGCCAACCAGCAGCGTGCTAAAGCTAATTACCCCACCCCGCACCAGGCGCTGCACGCTCGTTACGGCCCAGGTACGCAGCACCGCCGTCACGGAAAAATGAATCAGGAAGTACGCCGGAAATGTGAGGTAGTAGGCCTGGTAGTTTCGCACCCCTTCATCGTCGAGCAGCAGGGCGAAGAAAATAACTACGGCCCCTAGAAAGGATACCCGGCCCAGTCGGATGATTTCGGCCAGGCGTGACTTGCGAAAAATATCGCGGTACTCGCCAATGAGCGCGTAGAGAGTGGTCCAGAACGTGGCAATCATCAGGGCCGAGCCCGTCAGAAAGAAAAGTGCGCCCTCGGTGAAGTGATACGTTTCCGTAATTTCCTGAAGCAGGTACTTACGCACTAAGAAAAAGCAGACCCACGCCAATAAAGCGGCCAGAAAATCGGCAGCTATCAGCTTCAGTTTTTGGAAGGTGCGGATCAAGAGGGAACTGGCTGACTGGTTAGGAGGTGAGGAAGGGCGGTTTTATGGTCACGAAGCCGTAGTTTCGTGCTTTATTTCGGCTTTACAAGCTCTTTCGGGCCTGTTTTATAGCCGAGCAAAGGTAGGGATTAGCCGCATTTCACAGAAAGGTCTGGTTTGCGGGAGGCTCCTACCGCCTTCCTTACGCTCATGCACACTGACAGCTACCGGCACCGTGGCCTGCGCCGCACCCTCGTGGAAGAGCTACGCCGCAAAGGCATCCGCGATGAGCGCGTGCTGGCGGCCATTGGCACCGTACCGCGGCACCTGTTTTTCGACCCGGCCTTTCAGGCCCATGCCTACCAAGATAAGGCCTTTCCGATTGGTGAGGGCCAAACCATATCCCAGCCCTACACGGTGGCCTACCAAACCGAGTTGCTGCGCCTTCGGCCCCACGACCGGGTGCTGGAAATTGGTACCGGCTCGGGTTATCAGTGCTGCGTATTGTTGGAGCTGACCCCGCAGGTGTTTAGTATTGAGTACCAGCCCGTATTGTTTGAGCGTACCCGCAAGCGGCTGGCTGCCTTGCACCGCGCCGCGCATTTATTCTGCGGCGACGGTTCACTAGGCCTCCCCCAGTACGCGCCCTTTGATAAGATACTGGTGACGGCAGGCTCCCCCACTATTCCGCGGCCCTTGCTACGCCAGCTGCGGGTGGGGGGCGCCTTGGTAATTCCCGTTGGCGATGCTCACACCCAGCGCATGATGCGCGTGGTGCGGGAAAGTGAGGAAGAATTTTCGAGGGAGGTTTTCGAGGAGTTCCGCTTTGTGCCGCTGCTAGGCCAGGCCGGCTGGAACGAATAACCTCTTAGCCAGCAGGGGTTTTCACTCAAAGGCCTATATTGTCTGCATTAGTTAGACTTTATAGTATCAGCTTGTGAAATTACCTCTCCTCCTACTGGCTCTTCTGAGCGGTTCAACCTCCCTCACGCAGGCGCAAACCAAGACTGTCTGCCAGGTTGAGGGCAATATAAAGGGCTTAGGCAACCAAGCTGTTGTGGTTTTCTATGATTGGAAAGGCCAGCAGCGCCGCGATACGGTGCACGCCCACAATGACCAATTCAGCTACACTGCCCGCCCCAGCGATGATGGGCAGTTCAACCTCAAGATCATTCCGAGTCGTTTTACTCCCGTTTGGTTCGAGGCCGGACAGGTGACGGTAGCCGGCAACATAGCTGAGCCATCTGAGCTCACCGTTACGGGGACTCCCGAAAACACGCTTAGCACGCAGTACAACCAGCAGATAGAGTGGAAATTTGAACACCGTGCCAAGGGCAACCCCGATTCTATAGCGACTCTTGGCAAGCTGCTAGGCCAGGCAACCCGAGCATTTATAACCGCGCACCCCAAGGCGCGTACCAGCGCCGACCTGCTGTATCAGCAGGCAAAGTTTCACCACGACAGGCCCGTGGGTGAGTATGAGAAATTATTCCGGAATCTTTCCCCCCGCTGTGCAGGCCAGTGCACAAGGCCAAGCCGTGGCGCGTCGCCTGGCGGTGTTGCGCAAGCAGCCGCAGGTAGGCCACCCGCTCCCACTTTTCAGCATGCCCGATACCGCCGGTGTGGCTGTTTCGCTGGCTCGTTTTCGGGGGCAGTACGTGTTGCTTGATTTCTGGGGCCACTGGTGCGGCCCTTGCATCAGCTCCATGCCTCACCTTAAGCAGTTGCAAACCCAGTATGCCCAGCGCCTGGCCATTGTGGGTATTGGCATGGAAGCAGCGCAGGACAAGCCGCTCTGGTTGAAAGCTATTCGCAAACACCAACTTACTTGGACCCAGCTCTCAGAGCTGAAGGCTGATAAAGGGGTAATTGAACAGTTAAATGTAGAGCAGTTTCCCACCTATATGCTGCTTGACAAAGAAGGCAACCTCTTGGTAATGACCTCGTCTATTGGTCCGGTTGAGGAAAAGCTGAAAAGTCTGTTGGCCCGCCCGTAGTGCAACGACTGGTAGCATACTGCATGCTGGGCGGCGCGGTGCTATCTTTGCGCCTCTATTGCCACTCTTACCCTGCCGCCAGATGCGCAAACAAAAGCCCGTTCAAGAATCCTTCGTAAGCATGACCGAGCTAGTGCTGCCGAACGATACCAATACGCTCAATAACCTAATGGGCGGCCGCATGATGCACCTCATGGACATTGCCGCCGCTGTATCGGCGCAACGTCACAGCAACCGCATTGTGGTTACGGCTTCCGTTGATAACGTATCCTTTCGGGAAGGCATCCGCTTGGGCAGCGTGGTAACACTAGAAGCAAAAGTAACCCGCGCCTTCAGCTCCTCCATGGAAGTACACATTGACGTGTGGGCAGAGGACATTCCGAGCGGCACGAAAGTGAAATCCAACGAAGCATTCTTCACCTTTGTCGCGGTTGATCAGTCCGGCCGGCCCATTGACGTACCAGACGCCCTCCCCGAAACGCCCGTCGAGCAGGAGTTATACGATGGGGCGCTGCGCCGCCGTCAGCTCCGCTTAGTGCTGGCTGGCCGCCTCAAACCATCCGAAGCTACTGAGCTTAAGGCGCTGTTTGATTTAGCTTAACTGGCCTAGAGGCGTAGGCCACTCCTATTGCTTACTTCTCTTATCTGCCGTTCAGCCCCGCGCCCTCACTATGAATCCTGCCGCTGACCTTGCCTTTTTTCAGAACCTCTACGATGGGGTTTCACTGTACGTGGTGCCTGAGCCTGCCCCAGCAGGAGTACCCACCGAAGTAACTCCTGCGGCTCAGGCAGACAGCCCAAGCGCTGTAGCTCCTGCTCCGGTGCCGGCACCAGCACCCATGGTGAGTACTCCACCGGTAGCGGTGCCTGCCCCCGTGGTTAGGCCAGCTGCCCCACCCGTTCCCGTAAGCCCACCACCCGTGGCGGCTACCAAGCTTCCCTCTCTTGCCTCGCTGCGGGCGCAGCCTACCCCACCACCGCCCGCAGCCCCGGTTAGCCCCACGCGCGAGCCCGTGGTACCTACGCTGGCCCAGCTGCCAGCCGCTGCCGACGCTCCGGCCGGACGCGTGCAGCCCACGCCTACCCAGTCGCCGGTAGCGCATATTCCGTTCTCTACGCTAGGTAGCAATCCTAACGGCCTGATTATTCTGGTACGCCTGCCCGAGGCGGAGTTCCGGAAGCTGCCGCGCAATGTATTTCTCAACAACATCCTCAAGGCCATTCGCCTCATTGTGGAAGATGTAGTGCTGGTAAATGTAGAGCATCCCAGCTACCCGGTGGCCCTGTGCAGCCTGCGGCAAACACTTGGGGCGCGGCAGTTCTTAGCGTTTGGTAAAAACCTGCTCGATGTGGCCGTGTACACGACCCAACCCTACGAGCCCGTGCTGTTGTTTGGCGATACTGCCTTCCTGGGAGCCGGCGAAATCAGCATGCTGGAGTATGATGCCGGCCGCAAAAAACAGCTCTGGCACGCCATGCAACGGATGTTCTTGTAGGTGCATCGTCCATAAAAAAGCCCGGCACCTTGCGTAAGGTGCCGGGCTTTTTTTATCAGTTATACCTACGCTAGGCCACTATTTGAGTACCGTCGCCAGCTTAGCAGCTAGAGCATCGCCGCGCAGGTTTTTGCCAATAATGCGGCCCTGGGGGTCAAGCAGGAAGGAAGCCGGAATAGATTTAATACCATACGTCTGGCCCGCTGCGCTTTCCCACCCTTTTAGGTCAGACACGTGGGTCCAGGCTAGGCCGTCGGCTTGAATGGCTTTGAGCCACTTGTCACGGTCCTGGTCGAAGCTGACGCTGTAGATTTCAAAGCCTTTGTCTTTGAACTTGTTGTACGCCTTCACCACGTTGGGATTTTCCTGGCGGCACGGGCGGCACCATGAGGCCCAGAAGTCAATCAGCACGTATTTGCCGCGCAGGCTGCTTAGGTTAACAGGCTTGCCATCAGGGGCGGTAAGGTTGATTTCAGGAGCCTGTACCCCAAGCGCCGTTGCCCGCAGGGGTTCCAGTCGGGCTACTAAGCTCTTCGTGTAACGCGAGTTAGGTTGCGCAGCCTTAAGTTGGGTGGCTACTGAATCGGCTAGTGTGAAGTTCTCCTCTGGGTTTAGAATGCTCGTCACCACAAAAGCCGACACAATGGACCGCGGATTCTGCCGTACCAGCTGCTGCACCGGCCGCTGGCTTTTGCTGGCCAACTGCTCCGCCTGCGTTTGTATCACCAGCATCGAGTCGGTGCGGCCGGCCTGCGCGGCTCGGTTGTAGCGCTCTTCTAAACGCGGCATGGCCTGCTGCATCTGCTGCTGCCCAGTCTGCAGGGCTTGGTTGATGCGCTGCCACAGTTCCGAGTCGGGAGAGCCTTTTACGGTATACGTTTCGCCAAGCTTCTGCGCATCGCCTGTCAGCTGCACGCGGGTGTTCGAGCTCAATGCAAGCAGGACTTGGTTTTTGTCGTTGGTCTTTACCTGGTAGATGCCAGCCTCCGGCACTGTTCCGGAGAACGTAAATTTGCCGTCTTCCGCTACTGTAGCGGTATCACGGGATACAAACTGCGTGTCGCCTAGTTCTGCCAGATAGATCTTGGAGCCCGCCGAGGCATTCTGTAGCTGGCCATTGATTTGGTAGCTCCCGGCCGCCGAGTCGGCCGCGCCCGTGGTAGGAGTGGTGTTTTTGTTGCAGGCGTTGACCATGCCTAGCAGGGCGCCCATAAACAGGAAACTCTTCATTTTGTGCATCTTCGGAGGTGCGCGCCAGCTTCGGGCTAGCGTACCGTTTGGCTATAGACAAGCATTGAGGTGGCAAGTTGCCAATTTCCCTGCGCATTCTCGGGAAACGAACCAGATTCTGTACTTGCCAGACAGCCTTATCCCCTCCTATACACCTAAGCTGGCTGCTTCAGTTCCTGCTCCTTGTTTGCGCAATCAGTCCAGCGGAATGTACTCCGAAATCTTCTGCCCCAGGGCCCGCCCGCGCAGGTTGTAGGCCAGTACGCGGCCTTCGGGGTCTAAGAGCATTGAGTACGGAATAGAATGAACCCCATATGCCCTGGCGCCCGCGCTCTGCCAGCCACGCAGGTCCGAAACGTGGTGCCACGTTAGCTCATCCGCCGCAATGGCCTGGTGCCATCGGGCCAGGTTTACGTCCAGCGACACGCTGTAAATTTCAAGTCCGCGGCTATGAAACTGCCCGTAGATTTTACGCAGGTTTGGGCTCTCGACCCGACACGGCCCGCACCAAGAAGCCCAGAAATCGACGAGCACATACTTGCCGCGCAGGCTACTCAGGGCCAGCTTACTGCCATTGGGCTGGGGCAGGTTGATATCGGGCGCTTCCGAGGCACGGGGTGCTACTTTGGCTGCCGGAGCAGTAGTGCTCCCTGGCCGCTGACAGCTTACACTGCTTACCAAAACACATATACCGATAAGGATGTGACGCTTCATAGGGGTAGTAAATTCAACTGGATAAGTAGGCTTGCCCTTAAATAAACGAAAAACCACCGGCTGCTGGGCCGGTGGTTTTTAGCAGAGGTAACAAAGCTTATGCGTCGAGTTTCTGACGCAGCAATTGGTTGGCCAGCTTAGGGTCGGCCTTGCCGCCGGTCAGCTTCATCAGCTCGCCCATAAACATGCCGGTCAATGACTTTTTGCCGGCGCGGTACTCAGCTACTTTCGCCGGGTTGGCGTCGAGCACTTGCTGAATCTTAGCCTCCAGTTCCCCCGCATCTGACTGCTGCAGCAAGCCTTGCGCCTCGGCGGCCGCGGCGGCCGTTTGCGCGGGGTTTTCCAGCAGGTACGGGAACAGCTGCTTGCTGGCTACTGAGTGGCCTACCTTGTTCTCGTCAATAAGCCCAATGATGTCGGCCAGGTGCTGAGGCGTGAGAGGGAATTGGTCGAGGGTAAGGGCACGCTCATTGAGGTACGCCTTTACAGGGCCCGTCACCCAGTTGGCCGCCGCTTTGGCGTTCGTAGTCAAGCGGGTCAGTTCATCGAAGTACAGCGCCACTTCCTTGTCGGCGGTCAGCACGTTGGCATCATAGTCAGACAGGCCTAGCTCGCCGGTGAAGCGGGCGTAGAGCTGCTGAGGCAGAGCCGGCAACTCAGCCTGCACGCGGTGCAGCCACTCATCGTCGATTACTACTGGGGGCAGGTCGGGCTCCGGGAAGTACCGGTAATCGTTCATGGTTTCCTTGCTGCGCTGCCCGCTGGTGGTACCAGATTGCGCATCAAAGCCCCGGGTCTCGCTGTCGATTACCTCGCCGGCCTCGGCCATAGCAATCTGCCGCTCAATCTCGTACTCAATGGCGCGCTGCACGTTGCGGAAGGAATTCATGTTCTTCACCTCCACCTTGGTACCAAACTTATCGGCGCCTTTCAGCATCACCGAGATGTTGGCGTCGCAGCGAAGCGAGCCTTCCTCCATGTTACCGTCGCAGATATCGAGGTACTGCACCAGTTTCTTGATTTCGCTCAGATACGCGTAGGCCTCTTCGGCGTTCCGGATATCGGGCTCCGATACAATCTCAATCAGGGGTACGCCGGCGCGGTTCAGGTCTACCAGGGTCTCTACCTCTCCTGCCAAGTGCATCGACTTGCCCGCATCTTCCTCCATGTGGATGCGGGTGATACCGATTTTCTTCGTAGAGCCATCCGAGAGACGAATCTCTACGTGGCCGTTCGTGCAGATGGGAGTCTTGTCCTGAGTGATTTGATACCCCTTAGGAAGGTCGGGGTAGAAGTAGTTTTTGCGTGCGAATAGGTTGTCGCGACGAATCTGGCAGTTGGTGGCCAAGCCCATTTTCATGGCATACTCCACGGCCGTGTAGTTTACACGCGGGAGGGTGCCGGGGTGGCCTAGCGTGATAACGCTGAGGTTGTTATTGGGAAGCGCGCCGTATTCGTTCTCATCAGAAGAGTACATCTTGCTGCGCGTGAGCAGCTGAGCGTGTACTTCGAGGCCAATTACGGGCTGGTATTTCGACTTAATGCTTTCGTCCATGAATCGCAGATTTTCGCTGATTTTACAGCTGATTGCGCTGATTTTGGGTGCTAAGGTACTCGATGCCGACGTTTCTATTTACTTTTTACTCCGCAACGAATCATCCTGCTACCACCCAACAAGCCTTTTGCTTAAAAATTGGCCTACCAAAAGCCGCTGCCCAAGCAACAACTCTCGGTAGGCCACTCGCCCGCAGGCATACTGCTTTTAGTCGTTGAAAACCGGAATATAGCTCGATTGGAAGTTGTTGCCGGCTTGATTGTAGCTGGCTACCAGCCTCTGGCTTTGCGAGTTGTAAGAATTGATAAAGCCGTTGAATTTGTCGGCCTCTACTTTGGTGAGGCGGTCTTTGTGCTCCATCAGCGCTTTCATTTGCGCGGCCTGGTTGGTGGCAAAAGCCCCGTAGAACTTCACCAGGTTGCGGGCCGCATCCCGGTATTGAGCGTCTTTTCCGCGGAAGGGCGCAATGGCCGTCAGTTCCTTGGTGGCCGTCTGGGCGTCTTGCACCAACTGCTGGCGAGCTACCTCAAATGCTGCTGCATCCTGGGCATTTAGGGCATCGGTGAGGCGGGCATTAGCTTTTTCAATTCGAAACTGCGCCAGGTACACCTTGTGCTGGTAGCTATTTACTTCCGACACCTGGCGCATATAATTGGCCAGGCGCTTGCCTTCCGGGTCTTCCGAGATGGTCATCTTATGACGCTGGGCAAACCGCTTTTGCGCCGCGTCCACTGAGTCATTGACCACCTGCATTTTGGCTTCGGCAATTTCCTGAAGCTTGAAGTACTGCTCCATGTTCTCGACGGTGGCCGTTCGGGTAGCTGCCATCATATCCACGGCCTTGTAGTCCTCCGAATACACTTTTAGCAGTTGATACAACGCTTCCGTAGTCTGCTCCTTGAAGCCTTTATCATCCTGGAAAGCCGGCATTTTAGCCACTTTGTTCAGCGACAATTCTGTTTGCTTGATTAGGTCCTGGCGCTTGGCGTCGATCTTCTTTTCGTTATCAGAATGGGCCGATTTACTGATGTAACGCAGGTTTTTCTTAAGCATGGCCCGCTGCTCAGCCACAATAAAGTTGTTGTAGGCGCCCGGGTCCGTAAAGGTTTGTGCCTGGGTGGTGTAGGCTAGGCCAGTCAGTAAACTAGCCGTAATCAGAAGGGTAGAAATGCGCATAAATTGTTTGATATGAAGGTGAATGGTAAAGGCTGAATTATCGAATTGCGAACGTAACAGGCAGGCCAAACATAACGTCGGTGGCGTCGCCGTCCAGACGCCCCGGCGTCCAACCTTGTAGGCTGTTAACTACGCGCAGTGCCTCCGCATCCAGCTGCGGATGAACACCTTGCCTTACACAGGCCTGCTGTACGCGACCCTGCGCATCTACCAGGAAGTTCACTACCACTTTGCCCGTCACATGTTGCCGAATAAGCGGCCGGGGATAGTTCGTGCGCTTTTGAATATCCGTCAGTAGCGGTAGTAAGCCACCCGGATACTCCGGGAATAGCAGCAGTTCGGGGGCCGATTGCGGCGTGCCATTGGGCGCGAAGCCAGCTGATTGAATAAGCTTGCCGTGCAGATACTGGCGGCGGGTTTTTACAGTTCCACTGGGGTAGTAGGTGATCTGCTCCCCTTCTAACTCATCGGCCTGATACTTTTCCTGAATGTGCACCTGCCCGTTTTCATACCATCGGGTATGCTCACCATTAAGTGTGCCTTTTCGTAAGTCGGAAACGGCGGTCTGTTCGTACACTTGCCCCGACGGGTAATACTTCTTTACAACCGCGCCAACCGTATTGGCGGCTCGCACTGTATCGGCCCGAAATAGAAATCCAGGCCCAAAGCCTAGCGTGTTTTTGTTAGGCTGCTGCCGGTAAAAGTCGTTAAGCGTCTGACCCGGTTGCTGAGCCTGAGCAGATATTGTAAGCCCTAGTAGCAGACCTACAGTTAGTAGAAAGGTAGAAATGCGCATAGAATCTGGGGCAGGGAGAAAGAGGAATTACTTGATAGCGAATGTGACGGGCACGGTATAATGGACGGGTACCGTCTCCCCATTCTGCTGGCCTGGTTCAAACTTGGCCAGCCCGCTTATTACCCGTAAGGCCTCGGCATCCAGCTCAGGTGAAATACCTTTTTTTACCCTTGTGTAACGTACTTGCCCGGTTTCATCTACCACAAAAGTGATGATAACCACTCCTTTTTGCCTGCGTTTAAGTGCGGACTTAGGATATTGTATTGAGCTACCTATGTACTGTAGTAGAGCCTGGGGGCCGCCTGGGTATTCGGGCATTTTCTCTACATACTGATACTCTGAGCATGGGATAAGCGCACCGGTATCAGAATAGCATACGGCAGCTATCTTTTTACCTCGCTCCCACACTGATTTTTGGGAGATATGCCCCTCCTCATCATACGTTGTATGTTCGCTGCGCTTGCCCAGGCTAGTAGTTTCTCCGGCTTTCTTCCCGTTAGCTCGCCATTGCGTGGTAGTCACCAACGTGTCACCGGCAGATTGCCACGTGGTGGACCGTACATGTACCAGCCGTTTAGAGTTCGTATAGAACAAGCTGTCTAGCCGGTTTTGGCCAGATACTTCTGTTCGTACTACCCGGTACACCGCTTCTTCCACTTGAGCGGCTGAATCGGGGAAAGCTTGATAAAACACTGTTTTGGTCGGCTGTATTTGCGCCATACCTGAGCAGGCAGCCAAACAGAGGCCTAGGGTAATTCCTATGTGCTTCACAAAAAATAATCAGTTGTAATACGTAAAACGGGCGTTGTGCGGTAGTGAATTCACTGCCTCACAACGCCCGTTTTACGTTAGTCGCATGAACGGTCAAAAATACCGCCTACCGTATAAAATACAAGTTTAGGCCAGCGTCTTACTGACTAATTCTTCGGCTTTATCAATGGCTGCCCCTAGGCCACCTACATTCTTGCCACCAGCCGTGGCGAAGAAAGGCTGGCCGCCGCCGCCGCCTTGTATTTCCTTGGCCAGCTCGCGCACCAACTGGGAGGCGTTAAGCTTGCCGCCTTTCGCCAGCTCGTCGTCGAGCATGACAGCCAACTGAGGCTTACCATCTATTTCAGCACCAAGGATGGCCACCAGGTTGGGTACCGACTGGCGCAGGTTGAAGGCGAGGGTTTTGAGGCCATCGGCCGATGTAGCTTGCACCTGCGCGGCAATAAAATTGATGCCGCTCAGTGGTTTCACTTGGCCTACCAGCTGGTCTTTCTGCTGGTTGATGCTCTGCTGGGCGAACTGCTCGATCTGCTTGCGCAGGTTGGCAATTTCCTCGGTTTGCTTCTCGATGCTGGGAATGAGGTGCTGGGGGTTGCCCAGAGCCTCGCGCACCTGGCCTAACAGGTCTAACTGCTGATTCACGAAGGCTTCGGCAGCCTCAGCGGTTACAGCTTCAATGCGGCGTACACCCGCGCCTACCGCGCTTTCCGAGGTGATTTTGAAGAAACCAATGTCGCCGGTGGTACGCACGTGGGTGCCACCGCAGAGCTCCACCGAGAAGTCGCGGTCGAAGGTGATAACGCGCACGAACTCGCCATACTTCTCACCGAACAGCGCGGTTGCGCCTAGGGCTTTGGCTTCGTCGATGGGCACGTTGCGGCGCTCATCCAGCGGAATTTGCTGACGGATACGCTGGTTCACGATGGTTTCCACCTGGCGTAGCTGGTCGTCGGTAACCTTAGTGAAGTGGCTGAAGTCGAAGCGGAGCAGCTTTTCGTTTACCAACGAGCCTTTCTGGGCCACGTGGGTGCCCACCACCTCGCGCAGGGCGGCCTGCAGCAAGTGAGTGGCCGTGTGGTTACGGCGAATCTGGTCGCGGCGGGCATGGTCTACTTCGGCGCTAAAGTCGGCGTCCAGATCCTGGGGCAGGTCCAGCACAGTGTGCACGATGAGGTCGTTTTCCTTCTTCGTATCGAGCACGCGCACCTTGCTCAGCGGCGACACCAGATAGCCGGTATCCCCGATCTGTCCGCCCGATTCGGCGTAGAACGGCGTCTGGTCAAGCACCACCTGATACTCGGTTTTGCCTTTGCGGTCGGTGCGGCGGTAGCGCAGGATGCGGGCCGAGGCCTCCTCCTGGTCGTAGCCCACAAACACGGGCTGCTCCTCCGACTCGGTTACGATAGTCCAGTCACTCTGCTCAGCCTCCTGGGCGTTGCGGGAGCGGTTTTTCTGGGCCTCCAGCTCCTTCTTGAAGCCTTCCTCGTCCACCGTCAGGCCTTTCTCGCGGGCAATGAGGGCGGTGAGGTCTAGTGGGAAACCGAAGGTATCCGACAGTTCGAAAGCTGTTTTGCCATCAATGCGGTTGCCGTTGGCGCGGGCAGATTCTTCGAGGGCGTCGAGGCGGCGCAGGCCGTTTTCCAGCGTTTTCAGGAAGGCAATTTCCTCTTCCTCAATCACACGCTGCACAAACTGCTGCTGCTGCTTGAGCTCGGGAAAGATCGTGGCCATCTGATCGGCCAGCACGGGCACCAGCTTATAGAGGAAGGGTTGCTTCTGGTTCAGCGACGAGAAGGCATACCGCACAGCCCGGCGCAGGATGCGGCGAATCACGTAGCCGGCTTTTACGTTGCTGGGCAGTTGGCCGTCGGCAATGGTGAAGCTGATGGTCCGGATGTGGTCGGCAATTACGCGGATGGCAATGTCCGTTTTCTCGTTCTCCGTGGTAGGCTGGTCGGTTACGGTGGCGGGGGCCGTGCCGTGGTATTGCAGGCCTACCTGCGAGGCAATGAACTGGATGAGCGGCTGGAATACATCGGTGTCGTAGTTCGACTTCACGCCCGACACGGCCATCATCAAACGCTCGAAGCCCATGCCCGTATCAACGTTTTGCTGAGGCAGTTTTAGCAGCGACTTATCGGCGCGGCGCTCAAACTCCATGAACACGTTGTTCCAGATTTCAACTACCTGGGGGTGGTCGGCGTTGACCAGCTCGGCGCCGCCTTTCTGAGCTACCTCGGCTTCGTCGCGCAGGTCGATGTGGATTTCGGTGCAGGGGCCGCAGGGGCCGGTGTCGCCCATCTCCCAGAAGTTGTCCTTCTTATTGCCGGGCAGAATGCGCTCTTCAGCCACATACTGGCGCCACAGGTCCTGGGTTTCGGTGTCGGGGCCTAGGCCGTCCCCTTTGTCACCCTCAAAGTAGGTAACGTAGAGCCGGTCTTTGGGCAGCTTGTACACTTCCGTGAGCAGCTCCCAAGCCCAGGCAATGGCGTCCTTCTTAAAGTAGTCACCAAACGACCAGTTGCCGAGCATTTCGAACATGGTGTGGTGGTAGGTATCGTAGCCTACCTCTTCCAAGTCGTTGTGCTTGCCCGAGACGCGCAGACACTTTTGGGTATCAGCAATGCGCTTGAAGGGGGCGGGCTTGTTGCCAAGGAAATAGTCCTTGAATGGGGCCATGCCCGAGTTGATGAACAGCAGCGTGGGGTCGTCCTTCACTACAATGGGCGCCGAGGGCACAATGTGGTGGCCTTTGGAAGCGAAAAAATCCAGGAACTGCTGGCGGACGTGGCTGGCGGTGGGGAGTGACATGCAGGAGATATAAGACCGCGCCATAGAGCTGGCGGCGGTAGCGGTGTTGGCGACTTTGTAACTTCAGAAACCCAAATAACCGGGCCAGAAGGCATTTCTGCAAAGGTAGCCAGTTCACCCGGAAGTCGATACAACCCAACACTAGAGAGAAACCGCCACGTAGAAAGTCGACCCTCCTAGGCCACCATAACTCTGTTCTTATTGGATGAAATACACAAAAAATTTAAGGTCAGCTGGTTTTTCCGCCGTGCAAGCTGTTCCTCCTGCTGAATTACGTCGTAAGCCTTAGCTTGCATCTTTCATGAGCCAATCCAACTCAATATAGTTGGGCGAAGCTCGCCTCCTACGTGCATTTTACTTCCTTCTTATGCCTTATAAAGAGCGCGACATCGAAAAGCAGTACTTCACTATTGGTGAGGTGGCAGCCCAATTCAATGTGGCTCCTTCCCTGATTCGCTTCTGGGAAACTGAGTTTGAGGAGCTGCGCCCGCGCAAAAGCAAGAAGGGCAACCGCCTTTACACGCCCCAGGATATCGACACGTTTCGCACCATTTATCATTTGGTGAAGGAGCGCGGCTACACCATTCCCGGTGCCCGCGACATGCTCAAGCAGAAAGGCCCCCAGCTCAAGGAGAAAATCGACGTCATTCAGAGCCTGGAGAAAGTGCGCGGCTTTCTGGTGCAGATGAAGAAGGAGCTGGATGCTATTGGCAAAGCGCAACAGGGGTAAAAAATGCAGGCCGTAATATTAGTGGCAGGCAGTGGTAGCCTATTGCCCCACTTTGAGCAGCAAATGCAACGACACTTCTCGCAGGCGACTTTCCATCCGATGGCAGGCGCAGGAGAATTCGCTGCGATGCTACCATCCAATCAAAGAGTATTTTTTGAGTATTACGGCAGTATTGAACAGATCGGCTGGGATGAGGAGGAATTGGCATTCATTGAGGAGTATTTCCCCTGCTTAAGGCATGTGTATAGCCTCAGTTACTCAGGATTAGAGTTTATCAAACAAGTTCTTGTCCACATCGCAGATTCCCCCGACTTCTTGGTCGACAACGACTGTGGCACATTGCTGCCAGGGCATGAGTTTATGCTAAAGATTAAGCAAGAGCCGAACTGGCATTGGTTTGATGACGTCTAACTTAGTCTCGTGTAATTGTTATCTTCTATGTCTATTCCTCCCCTCAACGATACCCTCCTCTACGAAGTCGCCCTTACCCTATTCCCTAACATCGGGCCGCAGCTGACGCGGCAGCTGATGAGCTACGGGGGCTCGGCCAAGAACGTGCTGCACCTGCCGCCGGGCAAGCTGCGCAAGATTCCGGGCGTGGGGCCGGCCACGGTAGCCATCCTGACTGGCCTAGAGCGCACCAAGGCCCTGAAGCAGGCCGAAGACAGCCTGCGTAAAGCCGAGAAGGAAGGCGTGCAGATTCTGTTTTACACCAGCAAGCGGTTTCCGGCGCGGCTCAAGCAGCTCCCCGACGCACCCGTACTGCTCTACTACCAGGGCACTGCCGACCTCAACCACCCCAAAACAGTGGCCATTGTGGGCACCCGCCAAGCCACCGACTACGGCCGCGAGCAAACCGAAAAGCTGGTAAAAGGCTTTGCGGCCCACCGCCCGCTAGTTGTGAGCGGACTGGCCTACGGCATTGACATTGCCGCCCACCGCGCTGCGCTGCAGGAAGGGCTAGAAACTGTGGGCGTCATGGCCACTGGCCTAGACGTGCTCTACCCCGCCGCGCACCGCAAAACCGCCGAGAAGATGCTGACCCAGGGTGGTCTGCTCACCGAGTTTCCCTTCGGCACCCAACCCGACAAGTATAACTTCCCAAGCCGCAACCGGATCATTGCCGGCCTCTCTGATGGCACAGTAGTAGTGGAAGCGGCTCGTAAAGGAGGCGCCCTCATCACTGCCGACCTGGCCTTAGGCTACAACCGCGACGTGCTGGCCATACCTGGCCCGTTGGGGTCCGCGGCGTCGGAGGGTTGCCACGAGCTAATTAAGACTAACCGAGCGGCCCTCTACTCCGAACCGCAGGACTTGGAGCAGCTCCTGAATTGGGATGCAGCCTTACAGCTGAATGGCAAATTTAAAGGCCCCACCTCCTATGACGCCACCGACTTCAGCCCGGAAGAATTTCACATTGTTGAAGTGCTGCAGAGCGTTAAGGAAGAACACATAGATACTATAGCCTGGAAAACCCAGATGCCCGTTCACCAGGTAGCCACTTGCTTATTGGGTCTAGAGTTTAAAGGTGTAGTGAAAGCTTTACCAGGCAAACGCTTTGTCTTGAATTGATGTGGCCTAGCACCTCCCCTGGCTTGGTAGCTCGGACAATCACGCTTTCCTTCCTTCTTTAAACAGCCTACGCCCCCGTATTACGCCCATGACTTCAGGCTCCACGCACTTGCTTTATAATGGACAGCTGCATGCGGCCGAGGACTTCGCCTTACCGCTACCAAACCGGGGGCTATTTTTTAATGATGGTTTCTTTGAGACCTTGGTGTGGGCAGAATCTAGCCTCCGCTATTGCACTTTGCATCTGCAACGACTACACCGAGCAGCGGCCGCGCTTCGGCTGGTTCTGCCCCAGCAATTAGCTACCCCCAAAGACCTGCAGCACACGCTCGGCCAGTTAGCAGCCGCTAATGATGCGCCACTCGCGAGGCTGCGTGTACAACTCTGGCGGCGCGGCGGCGGCCTGTACGCTCCCCCCACCTCCGACTGCGAATGGCTAGCAACCTGTCAGCCGTTTTCCCCCCTCCAGAACCCGATCCACCGGGCCGACTTTGCAGAGTCGGTGCATACGCAATACTCAGCGTTTTCTTTTTGCAAGGGGCCTAATGCCCTAACCTACGTGCTGGCCGCGCGGGAGCGTGACCAGCGCCAGCTTCATGAGGTATTCCTGACCTCACCCCACGGGTATGTGGCCGAGGCCGTTTCTGCAGCCGTAGCCTGGATTAAAGAAGGAGCCATCTACTCCCCGGCTCTCAGCACCGGCTGCGTTGCCGGTGTTCGGTTGGCTCATTTGCGTACCATAAGCCAGTCGCTAGGCCTCTCCTGGCATGAGGGTGAGTACTTGCCCGCCGATTTACTGGCGGCTGAGGCTGTATTTACGGCGAATATTGCCGGAATTCGAGCGGTAGAGGAAGTTGCCGGTATCAGGTTTGTATCAGAAGTACACCCAGTGCTCCAGCAGCTACGAGCGGCAGAAGTTAGGCGTTGATCTGAACTGACCCGGCTCTTACGGATAGTATGCTGTGTAAGACGCATTTACTAATATAGATACCACTAGCCTGGTGGTACCCGTCGGCGCATGCGGCGCCAGCTTTCCTCGTACTCCTGCAAATCCGTTTCCGTCACATTATTAATGCGCATAATCTCTGCCCGGTCAACTGGATTATTGGCTATGGAGTACAAAGCAATCCAGGCCCGATGGCGAAGAGGCAACTTAGGCGCAGTGAGTGTAGGAACAGGTGCGGATGTCATGGTAGCGTATACGAAGCTACGCTATAAATTAGATTTTTGCTTGATGATTTAATTTTACCGTGGCACAATAAAATATGCCATATCTCTACTATACAGCATATTAACTATTACCATTTCATCTAAATTTCATTAAACTTTTATAAATAATGCAATTTATCCTTACTAAGTTATAAGGCTAGTTATTTACAGATGCACCCAATATGACATTTCTTAGCCTATCCTTAAAATACAGCTGATCAATAAATCTCCATACGTCTTAAAAAAAGACAAATTCAACTTACCTAACTTTTACCCGCGATGATGCTTAACAGATACGTTAACAGCATAAGATGGCTTCCTTTATACAGATTGTCCGTCGCTGATACGCCATAAACAGGTGGGCCCCAAGACCATGGTAAGTTGCGCGCAGCAACATAACACGGCCTTGGGGCCTACCTGCAGATGATACACCTCCGGACGGTGCTTTACTTACACAGCTACGGGAGCCTTAATACCAGGATGGGGCTCATAGTTCTCGAGCGTAAAATCCTCAAACTGAAACTCAAAGATGTTTTTAACGGCTGGGTTGAGGCGCATTTGGGGTAAGGGGCGCGGCTCTCGGGTAAGCTGCAAACGTGCCTGCTCCAGGTGGTTGCTGTAGAGGTGAGTGTCGCCGCCCGTCCAGATAAACTCGCCGGGCGCTAGGCCACTCACCTGAGCCAGCATGAGCGTGAGCAGGGCGTAGCTGGCAATATTGAAAGGCACCCCAAGGAACACGTCGGCGGAGCGCTGGTAGAGCTGGCACGAGAGCCGCCCATCGGCCACGTAAAACTGCACCAGCGCGTGGCAAGGCTGCAGCTTCATGAGGGGCAAATCGGCCACGTTCCAGGCTGAGATGAGGATGCGGCGCGAGTCGGGCTGCTCCCGCAGCTGGCGCACCACCTCGCTGATTTGGTCGATGGTGCCACCGTGGCCGTCGGGCCAGGCGCGCCACTGGCGGCCGTACACGGGGCCCAGCTCTCCGTTCTCATCGGCCCACTCATCCCAAATGCTCACGCCATGCTCTTTGAGGTAGGCAATATTGGTGTCGCCGCGCAGGAACCACAGCAACTCGTGGATAATGCTGCGCAGGTGCACCTTCTTGGTAGTTACCAGCGGGAAGCCGTCCTGCAGATTAAACCGCATCTGATAGCCAAATACCGAGAGCGTGCCGGTGCCGGTACGGTCAGTTTTCTGGGTGCCGTGGTCAAGAATGTGGCGAACGAGGTCGAGGTATTGGCGCATGAGGTGGTAAGCTGAAGATAACTAAGCGCGCTGCTGCCCAAAGCCGGCGGCGCGCAGTACGAAGTCAAAAGTAGGAAAAGCTGGCGGCTGCACCAGCTCTGGCTTTCAGATGGGATTAGCCCAGGCAAGCCAGGCAACCCCAGCGGCCGGGAAGTACTCTAGCCTTTTGGGCCGGGCAAAAAGCTTTTCAGAACTACTTTATAGTAGCATCTTTAGGCCATCAATAGTTATCCGATGAATATTTCTAAACCAGTGTCTGTGCTTACTGTGTTGTTGCTCTTGGCCGTGAGCAGCCACGCGCAGTCTAAAACTGGTTCTGCGCCTGCCGACCCGCCCCGCCAGCAAATGACGGTACAAGTAACCCTACCCACGGTGGTAGCCGTGCTGAGCGATTATGCTCGGGGCATCCTTTCCAGCAACCCCGACAAGCTCAAAACCCTGACGTCGAAGCGCAAGTCGCGCACCAGCAACCCCGTGGTGGAGTTCACCATTGATCTTCCGAAGGGCTGGGGCAACAAGAAGCGTGAAAACGGCGACGAAAAAAACTAATTTTCTGCGGCGCTAGGCCACCGGCCCGGACCCCGCTGTTCGCTCACTTCCCCTACTCCCTTACTCCCGCTGCTGTTCTTTCTCCCACTCTCGCTTCCCGTTGCGCCTACTCAGCTTATGAGCGTTAACACTACTATATTCTTTACCATCCCCGTCGCAATGCTGATTGTGCGGTCAATGCGGCGTTTTTTTGACCTTCCGGCCCGCTTGCCCCGCCTGAATCATGCCCTCAACTGGATTTGGGCCCCGGGGGTGGCGCTGTACGTTATTGCCTTGCTGCTGCAGTGGAAAACAGATCAGCTGGACGAGATATACCTGCTGCTGGTCTTCGGGGTGGTGTTGGTAGTGTTACTGCGGCTGCAGAATTACCGCCCGGCTCGCACGGTGCTACTAGCCATGGTGCCCTACGTGCTCTACTCAGCCATTGAGCTAGAGCTGGAGCTAACGGGGGGCGCTTTTCTGAAAGAATACGACGACGCTTTCGATACCTCGCAGGGGTTTGCTCTCATCTGGCTGTTTACCTTCATCCTGATTGCCCGCAATCAGAAGAAGCAGCTGGAGAAAGAGCGCATCCAGCGGGAAGAAGAGGAAAAAGCCAAGCGCCTGATTGAGGCCCAAAACGCCGAATTGGAGCGGTTGGTAACCGAACGCACAGCCTCCCTCACTCAGCAGGCCGAAGAGCTGCGCGAGGCCCTGACGGAGCTCCGCATTACGCAAACGCAGCTTATCCAGAGCGAGAAAATGGCTTCGCTGGGAGAACTCACGGCCGGCATTGCCCACGAAATTCAGAACCCGCTCAACTTCGTTACTAACTTTTCTGATGTCTCGGCGGAGCTGATTGAGGAGCTGGAAGAGGAACGCCTACGCCCCGACCGCGACCCGGAGTTGGAGGCCGAACTACTGGTTGACCTAAAGCAAAACCTGCAGAAAATAACCCACCACGGACAGCGGGCGGCCAGCATAGTGCGGGGCATGTTAGAACACAGCCGCGCCAGCACCGGCGAGCGTCAGCCCGTAGACCTAAACGTGCTGGCCGACGAGTACTTACGCCTGGCCTACCACGGCTTGCGCGCCAAAGACAAAACCTTCAATGCCACCCTCAATACCGATTTCGACCCGAAGTTGGGCACCGTGCAGGCCATATCTCAGGATTTGGGCCGCGTGCTGCTGAATTTGTTTACCAATGCCTTCTATGCGGTGCAGAAAAAGAAAGAGCGCTGCCCCGAGGGCTACACGCCTACCGTTAGCGTGCGCACCCTCCACCTACCCGATGGCGATGTAGAGGTGCGAGTACGCGACAACGGCACTGGCATTCCGGAGGCCGTGCAGAAAAAAATCTTTCAGCCTTTCTTCACTACCAAGCCCACTGGTGAGGGCACTGGCCTAGGCCTGTCGTTGAGCTACGACATCATCACCAAAGGCCACAATGGCACGCTTACCGTAGAAACCCAGGAGGGCGAAGGCACCGAATTCATCATCACGCTGCCCCAAACCGACGGCGCTGAAGCCCCGAAAGACTGACACCATTGGCCGCTAGCTGAGTTGCTCCCCTAGCGCAATCACTATTTTTCCTCTCCCCCGTCCTATTTCAACTAGATTTGTAGCCCGATGAAGATATTGGTTGTAGATGATGAAACCGACGTGCGCACGCTGTTTGAGCAGCGCTTCCGGCGGGAAATTCGGAGCGGGCAGTTTTCCTTCTCCTTTGCGTACTCCGGCGAGGATGCCCTAGCTTACCTGCACGACCACGCCTCGGAGGTGGTCCTGATCTTGTCCGACATCAACATGCCCGGTATGAGTGGCCTAGAGCTGCTGAAGCAGATCAAGCAGCAGTACAACGCTCCCCCTCCCATGCCGCCGCAAGTAATGATGATTACCGCCTACGGCGACGACGACAGCTATCAGCAGGCCATGCAGCTTGGCGCCAACGATTTTCTGACCAAGCCTGTTGACTTTGCGGCCCTCAAAGAAAAACTGACCTTGCTCGCGAGCCATGAAAACTAAAATATTGGTGGTAGATGATGAAGCAGACTTGGAGCTGCTCATCAAGCAGAAGTTCCGGCGTAAAATCCGGGAGAACGTGTACGAGTTTGTGTTTGCCAGCAACGGGCAGGAGGCCCTAGATACAGTGCAGGCCAACCCCGACCTAGACATCATCCTTTCCGACATCAACATGCCGGTAATGGATGGCCTGACGCTGCTGAGCAAAGTACCAGAGGCCAACCCCGTGGTGAAAACCGTGATGGTATCGGCCTACGGCGACATGGAAAACATCCGGACGGCCATGAACCGCGGGGCCTTCGACTTCGTGTGCAAGCCCGTGGACTTTCAGGATTTGGAGCTGACCATGGAGAAGACGGCTAAGCAGGTGCGCCAGCTGCGAGAAACCCTGCAGGCCATTCAGGAAAACAACATCCTTAAGATGTACGTGGACGAGACCGTGCTCAACTTCATGGGTCGGCCAGGCTTCGAGAACAAGCTTATGGCCAGCGAAACCGTGGAGGCCACCGTCGTATTCATTGACATCTGCGGGTTTACGTCGCTGTCCGAGGTGCTGGCTCCGGCCGAAGTGGTGGGTATGCTCAACACCTACTTCGACCAGATGGTGAAGGAAATAATTGCTCAGGGCGGCTACGTGGATAAGTTCATGGGCGACGCTGTTATGGCTGTATTTCGGGGCGACTACCACCTCGACCGTGCCATTGATGCCGCCCTGGCCGTGCGCACCGTAGTGCAGGCCAACGAGCACACCCTCCCCGATGGTAAACCCTATAAACCCCAGGTAAGCATCGGAGTAAATACCGGCGAGATGGTGTCGGGCAACATTGGCTCGGCCTCCCTCAAGCGCCTCGACTATACCGTTATCGGCGACACCGTGAACGTGAGCCAGCGCCTGCAATCAGCGGCCCAGCCCGGCCAGATAATCATTACGGAGGCCACCTATGAGCGTGTGAAAGAATCGTTTCAGTGTCGTCCCATCAAGGAGGTAACCCTAAAAAACAAGGTACAGCCCGTTATGATTTATGAGGTAGTGGCCTAGCCGCCTCGCTTGGCACCACTAAAAAGCCCCGCTGACTAGCGTAGTCGGCGGGGCTTTTTTAGTGGCTCGTTATGGAATTAGCCGGTCTTGGCGCAGTTGCTTAAAGAGGTCAAAGAACGAGTCTTCCGTGCGCTGGTAGGCGGTGAAGCCCCGCTGCCGGCTGTTGGCCATATCGGTCATTACCTCAATGGGCCGGCCCAGGTCTAGGTCGGTGTGCCAGGCGGATGCTAGCCGGTCTAGGTTGGGCTCGGCGAGCTGGTGACGGGTGGCAATGTCGCGCCATACGTCGGGATACTGCGCCATTTCGGCTTCCAGAGGGTAAATGGTGCCATCGAAGCCGGCAGCTTCTACACCGAACCAATCGGCAATGCGACCCCACAGCCAGCTCCACCGGAATACGTCGCCATTCACGATGTTGTAAGCCTCATTCTTGGCGGCCTCAGTGGTGGCAGCCCATACCAGCTGCTTGGCAATAATGCGGGCATCGGTAACGTCGGAAAGGCCCTCCCACTGGGCCTTGGAGCCGGGCCAACGGAACGGGCGGCCGGTTTCCTTGCAGATGCTGGCATACACGGCCAGAGTGGTGCCCAGGTTCATCTGGTTGCCCACGGCTTTGCCAATGATGGTGTGGGGCCGGTGAATGCTCCAGGTAAACCCGTCGCGCTCGGCGGCGGCATACACCTCGTCTTCCTGGGCGTAGTAGAAGTTCTCAATGGGCAGGCGCGGTTGCTCCTCACGCAGGGGAGTAGGCGGTAATACGCCTTCTTTCGCATAGGCCTCAAACGGGCCCAAATAATGCTTCAGGCCCGTTACCAGCGCCACGTGCTGCACCGAGTGTTTCGGGGCAAGCACCGTGAGTAGGTTGCGGACCATGGCGCTGTTCACCCTGATGTTCTCCGCCTCGGTGTCGTTGCGCATCCAGCTTGTGATAAACACGTGAGTTGGGGCGAGGTCTTGCAGGGCGGTTTCCAGGCCAGCAACGTCGAGCAGGTCGGCGGCTACGGGCTGGAGGCCAGGTATATCAGTGCTGGGCCGGCGGGCCAAGCCGTAGGTTGTCCAGCCGTTGGAGAGCAGCTCCTGGGCCAGGTTGCCGCCAATGATGCCGCTGGCGCCTACTACTAGGGCAATGTTGTTCATATGATTCACGGATTTTATGCAGCTGATGGAGTTGCTGCCGCTTTGCTTGCAATGGCAGCTCCCGACTGGCCTAGCGACCAGATTGGAATCAGTCTATACGCCAAACAAGCAACCAACTACCGCTTTGTTTTACGGTTGTTGGTTGCTTGTTGAGCTCTAAGACCCGAAAGTTGCGCCAGACAAAAGGCAAGCCTCACGTGGTCAGCAACATTTGGCCGACCGTTAGAAAGCCAAGTTTTCTCTATTGGGGCAGGTGCATTTTCTCATTCTGGCGGCGCAGACGCTGGCACAGCACCCGCAGAATGTTGCGTAGGACCTCGCCGCGCTCCTCCATTACATCATAGAAATCTTCCTGATCGAGGCGGAAGGCTACTACGGCGCCGTGGGCCACGGCCGAGGCTGAGCGGGGCTCCGCATCAAGCAAGGCTAACTCCCCGAAGAAGTCGCCAGAGCGGAAGGTGGCCAACTGCTGGGTGCCGCTGAAGATGTTAACCTTCCCTTCCTGCACAATAAAGAGCGAGGTGCCCAGGTCGCCCTTGGCGAAGATCTGCTCGCCGTCGTGGAAGGCCACTTCCTTCATAATGGGCACGATGCTGCTGAGCACATTTTCGGGGGTTTCCGCGAATAGGGCGGTATTTTTCAGGAGGGCAACCCGCTCCGTAGCCGAGATGCGGGACGTGGTGGCGTGGTGGCTCATGAGCAGAGAAAGTAAGTGAGGATGGGCGGCCAGCAGGTGCTGGTAGTCTTCGGGGGCATCGTGGGCAAACCGGCTTAGCACGGCTACGGCACTTTGCTGAATAAGCGGATTAGCGCTGTGCAACAGGGGCAGCACCTGGCCCACCGTGTAGGGCGTGGGGCGCCACTGCTCCAGCGCCATGCTGATAGTCCAGTCAGTGTAGGCCACTTCACCCCGCTCAATAATGCCAGGTACGAGCGAGGAACCGCCACCCGAGGGCCCGAGTACCGCATCGAAGCGGCGCACCTTCTCGGCCACCGGCACAACATCGAGCAAGGTTTGCAGGCCTTGGTAGAGCGGCCTAGGAATCAGGTTGTCAAGCATTTCGAGGGCATTGGCCTGCCGCTCCCGGGCGGCGTGGGCCACGCCCCGCTGGGCATCGGCAATGATTTGGGGCGGATACAGTTGCAGCAGTAGCCCAAACAGGCGCTGCTGCACCCGGGTAAGCTCATACTCCAGGCTGGTAATCAACGCCTGGTTGGCAGTAGCCGCCTGGCCTAGCAGTAGTTGGTGCGCTAAGCGCATTTCCTCCTGCACCAGCCCCTGAAAGATGGGTGCCTCAGCGGGCACGGGCTCGAAGTTTCGTAGGGCGCGCAGGGCAGCCTCGCGCCGAAACAGGTTTGGCTGCCGAGCCAGTTCTACCAGGGCCTGCCGGCTTGCGGGCTGCAGTACGTGCCCGCAGAGCTGGGCCACGCGCCGGATTAGGGCTTCATCGGCGCTGGTGCGCAGGGTATTGATGAGCTCCGGCAGCGCAGCAGCCCCAAGTTGCAGGAGTTGGTCGGTGGCGTGGGGCCGGGTAGCTTTATCAGTTAAGCCCATAATCAGGGCTTGAATTGCGCCCGAATTGGGGATTACGGCGGTGCCTAGGCTACTGGCAGTGGCCGAGTCATTTGCGGATGCGAAAGGATCGGCTACGGGTGCAAACCGGCGGCTTACGGCGTGCTGCAGCTCAGCCAGGTAGTGGCCGTAGGTGCGGTAAAGCAGAATCAGCGCCAGCAACGCCAGCAGCCCCATCCACCCAAAGGTAAGCGGCTCACTCAGCTCAGGCTGATTATGAAATGCAAACAGCAGCAAGCCGGCCAGGGCCATACCCAAGGGTTCGTATACGCCCTTGGCCAGGGTGTGGGCCTGCAGGCGCTCGGTGGCGGGCAATGGCTGGAATAGAATTAGAAAAACCGGATCGAACACGGCCCGGCGCAGCACCTCCAAAGCCAGAAACAGCCCGCAGAAATACAGCATCAGACTGTCGGCGGAGCCGGTGTTTTGCAGAATTCCGTACAGGCCTAGGCCTACCAGCACCGTGCCGGGCAGCGCCAGCAGCGTGCCCCGGAAGCCTACCCTATCCAGCGTTTGGCTGGTGAGCAGGAGCTTGAATACCAAGGCAAGCAAGTACGTCAGGGCCAGCACGCTGCCCACGTAGCGCATCACCACCGACTGATCGTGAAAGCGGTGCTTGACGTTGACAAAAAAGGAAAACTCAATGCCCGTGGTAACGGCCGCAATAGCCAGCATACTCAAGCACATGGCTAGCACTAAACGGCTGCTGCCAAACCAGCGCTGCAGGCCCGGCGTTACGGCTATGGTGCGCTGAGCGCGGGCGGCAGAGCGGGCCTCTACGGTGTGTAGGCGCCCGGTGGCTTGCAGCACCAGCAAGGCTCCCATATAGGCCCCAAAGGCCGTGAGCAGCAGCCACAGCAGCTCGGTATGATGGTGAATAAGAATAGCCAGCACGGCCCCAAGGGCCTTGGCGGGCATGTCGCCGGAGCTGATGACGCTGAACAGACGGCGGCTCTGGCGCACATCAAACACCACCGCCGACACACCCCAGAACTCCAGGTTGGTGAGCAGGTAGATGATGCGGTAGCCGGCCATGATGGCTATAGCCGCCGCTACCGATTGGCCTACGGCTACCAGCACGCCCAGCACCCCAGTCAGGGCCACCACCGCCAGCAGCACCCGCACGGCCACGCGCTGCAGCCCCAGGTGGTGCTCATAATGCGCGTACACCTTACCGGCCCCAATCATTAGTAGGGCCGCCACCCCGTAGGCTAGGGGCAGGTTGCGCTCGGGGTTGTTTTCCAGCAGAATTACGTTGGCCGATACGTAGACCAGAATGGTGCCGATGCCCAGCAGGAAGTTGTGCAGGAAGAACAGCCCCACCGTACGCCCCTCATCCGGCCGAATGCCCAGCAATTGTTGCCAGCGCTCAAGTAGTGTCATTCTTGGTTGTTGATTGCTGGTTGCGGAGGGTTGTTAGTTGTTATGCGATATGGCCTGAAAACTAGCAGCCAACAAATAACAAGCAGCAAGCACCCCCGGCAACTAAAATGAGAAGCCGCAAGATAGTGGCCTAGCTCGGCATGGCACGGGTTTTTTGCTGTAATTACACCGCATAACCCTATCTGCCCCACCCATGGACCTTCAACGCGCCGAAACCTACGTGCTCGACCAACTGGGCCAGCACCTGTCGCCCACTCTGTTTTATCATGGCGTGCACCACACCCTCGATGTGGTGCAGCAGGCCGAGTCGTTGGCCGCGGCCGAAGGTGTAACCGACCCCGACGACCTCGCGCTGCTGCGCACGGCGGCCCTCTACCACGATGCTGGCTTCCTGACAACCTACCAGGACCACGAGGCCACCGGCTGTGAGCTGGTGCGGGAAGTGCTGCCCGACATGGACTACTCTCCCAGCGAAGTGGAGCTCATCTGCCGCATGATTATGGCCACCCAGGTCCCTCAAAACCCCGACGACCTGCACTTGGCCCAAATTCTCTGCGATGCCGACCTGGACTACCTCGGCCGCCCCGACTTCTGGACTATCAGCAACACTCTACGTGAAGAGTGGCAAGCCCGCAATATGGTGCGCGATGAGCGGCACTGGTACGAGATTCAGGTAAATTTCCTCAGCGCCCACCGCTACTGGACGCCCACTGCCCTGGCCCGCCGCGAAGCCGAAAAACAAGCCAGATTAGCGGAAGTCAAAGTACGGCTAGGCCAGTTAGGCGGTGATGGAGTGGCCTAGCGCAGTGTCTCAGAAATAATGAGGCCTAGCTTAGTTAAGTCTATGCTTCGTGGTTGCTTCTTCTAGGGTGCGAAGTCACTGCATAAATTAAGAAACGACCTGTCTTCACCCACCCTTCTACTTTCATGAAAGCTCAGAATCTAGGAATCGACCACGAGGAATTCAGCATGTGTATTCTTCCTCAGTTGGAAGAATCATTTGGAATTTCGTTTCAGCAAGCTGATCTGGCGGGTGTTCACACTTTCGGGCAGCTTTGCGCGGCGGTGCAAGCCAAGCTTACGAGAAGGCTTGCCAACGACTGCACTTCCCAGCAGGCTTTCTACAAAGCCCGGCAGGCAATTAAGAAATATACAGCGGCAGAACACATTTCTCCAGATACGGCTCTGGTTGACATTTTCCCTTCTGGGCGCCAACGTCGAAAGGTTGCCGCTAACATAGAGCAGGACCTGCAAATGAGGCTCGGTATTTTGGGAATGACCTCCTGGCAGACGAATGTGGGCTGCTTGGCTGTATTGGTTTCGCTTGGGTGTTTGTTTTTTAATCCGCTACTGGCATTAGTAGGCTTAATGGTAGCCGTAGTCTGGGTGAATTTAGCAAGCCAGTTCGGAACTAGCCTGAGCATTCATACCATGCGCGATTTAGCAGAGCGCATGAGTACCCGGCATTATCAAGCCTCGCGCAGAATTCCGCAAACCGTAAATCCGCAGGAAATACCTGAGCTAATGCGGCAGCTTTTTAACAAAGACTATGGTATCGAATTACATGAATTAACACCGGACGCTATCCTGTAAAAGCAAGAAAGCTGCCTCTAAGAGAGCAGCTTTCTTGCTTTTACAGGATAGCACTCTACAACGACTTCACGGCCGCGCTGGCCGGGGCCGGAGTTACTGCGGCGGTTTTAGCGCCTTTCTTCATGCAGCAGGAGCCGCCGGCGGCCATCTTTTTGCCGGGTGCACAGCTGGCTTGCATCTCAGAGGTGCAGGCTTCTTTCTTGCCTTTTTTGGCTTTATCACCGTTGTGACCCTCGTGGGCAGCAGCGGTACCAACGGAAGCAAACAGGGCAAGAGCAAGCAGGGCGTTTTTCATGGCTAGGATAATCAGTAAGTGAAGGAGACTGGCAGCACGGGCGCCACCGTCTCCAAGATAGCACATGCCTGGCAAACTAGGCCAGTTGCGCGCCGGGTTTGTCGCCGCCGATTGGCCTAGCGGCCTGCTGCGCGGGAGACCCTGCCCCGCCTCGGTCATTTTATGGTAATAAAAGAGTAACCCAGAGCCAATATGGGGGCCGGTAGCTTTGCCTGCTGATATGGCGACGGCAACTAGTTCTTCCGATCAGCAGCTTCTGCAGGCGCTTGTAAGCGGCCACGAGGCTGCCTTTGATGCTCTATTCACCCGCTACTACGCTGGCCTACTGCGGTACGCCAAAACGCTGCTGCCCTACCCCACCGATGCGGCCGAAGACGTAACCGCCGACGTGTTTTGTGCAGTCTGGACGAACCGAACCGAACTGAATGTGCAAGGTGCCGTGGCGGCCTACCTCTACACCGCCGTGAAGCACCGCTGCTACGACCGGCTCCGGCAGCAGCGCCGCTTGGCCCCCGCGCCCGAGGAGGAGGTGCTGGAACAACAACCCGAAGCGGCCTACTTGCAGCCCGACCAAGTACTGGCCTACCACGAACTCAGCGAGCGGCTGCTGCAGCTCATTGAGCAATTGCCGCCCCGCTCCCGGATGGTGTTTCAACTGCACCGCGACGGTAACCTTACCTACGAGGATATCTCGGCGCTGCTCGACATTTCCCTGAACTCCGTGAAGACCCACATGTTCCGGGCCATTCGGTTCCTGAAGGAGTCCCTGTACGTGTCGGGTTCCCAGTGGTCAGGTTAAGCCACTGTTACGGCTATTACCCTTCTGTTAAGCCTGATTTTGCGTGTCACGAGGTCGGCGGCGGTGGGCGTCATGGTAGGGAAGGTCGCTATTTAGGACCTCTCCCACCTTGGAACAGCAGGAGCTTTACTTACTCATTACGCGCTATCTGGCCCGGCAAACATCGTCGGAGGAAAACGAGCGGCTCGCTACGTGGGTGGCCGAGTCGGCGGAAAACGAGCGGACCTTTGAGCAGCTGAAAACCCTCTGGCAGCACAGCAAGCCCGCCACCACGGCCCCCGAAACCGCCGCCGCCCTGCGCGCCGTGAAGGCCCGCCTCGCCACCACGCCTGCCCCCGCCGCCCCGCAGCCCGTACTGGCCGGCGGGCGGAAAATGCAGCGGCGCACCTACTTGGTAGGTGGCCTAGCGCTGGCGGTGCTGATGGCCTTAGTAGGCCTATGGCATTTCCAAGTGGCACCTAGCCCGGAGGTGGCCTACCAACAGTACCGTACGGCGACCGGACAGCGGCAAACCATTCATCTGCCCGATGGCTCCCTCGTGATGCTGGCCCCGCAAAGCCAACTGCGGTACCCGGCCCACTTCACGGGCGCAAGCCGGGAGGTGTACCTGCAGGGCGAGGCGTTTTTTGAGGTAAGCAAAGATGCCCGCAGGCCCTTCCGGGTGCACAGCGGCACCTGGGTCACGCAGGTACTGGGCACCAAGTTCAACGTGCGGGCTTTTCCGCAGGCTACTCAAACGGCGGTTTCGCTGGTGGAAGGCCAGGTGCGGGTGCAGGATGCCCATGACACCTACCTGCTGACGCCCGGCCAGGAGCTGCTCGCCGACCGCAGCACGGGCCGCATCTACCGACAGGCTTTCGATGAAGCCAAGGTAACGGGTTGGCGCACTAACAAGCTGATTTTCAAGAATGAGAAGCTGGCCGACGTGGCTAGTCAGATTGAGCGCCTGTACGGGGTGAAGCTGGTGTTTGCCGACTCCGCCACCGCCGAGGTCAAGCTCTGGGCCACTTTCGAGAATGAGCCCCTGACGGCCGTGCTGGAGGCTCTGGAGCTGGCCGGCCCCATCTCCTACCGCCGCGAAGGCCAAGTCATCTACCTCAAGCATCAGGCGGCAAAAGCGCCGCACGAGTTGTGATTTTACCCGAAGAAGCCGACGTGCGCCAACACGCCGGCTTCCGATTGAGAAGCCCGCAGGTGCGAACTGCGGGCTAGTTGGAGTGCTCTTAAACCTTGTGTCATTTAACAACGCTCACGCCCAAACTTATGAGAAAAACGTGGTACTCCTGGCACCGCCGCTCTGAATGGCCCGTCGTGCTTGGCCTAGGCCTGACGGCGCTGAGCGCCCCCGCAGCCGCGGCCACTGCCACCGAGCAGGTAATAGCGCCCAGCCTGGCCACGGTGCCCTGCGCCCTAACGGTGCAGCAGCAGCCCCTCGCAGACGTGCTAGGCAGCCTAGAGCAACAAACCGGCTACCGGTTTTTGCTCGTCGACCAGGCGGCGCTGCTCAGTCGCCGCGTGACGGTACACGCGCCGCACAGCAACCTGGGCGCGGTGCTGCAGCTGTTGGCCACGCAGGCCAAAGTGCAGTTCACACAGCAAGACAAGCGCATTGTAGTGAAGGCCGGTCCCGGCGCCCAGGCCATTACCGCCGCTCCCGACCCCACCCTGGTACGGGGCCACGTGCGCGATGCCAAGGGTGAGGGCCTGCCGGGCGTGACCATCCGGGTGAAGGACACGAACGTGGGCGCCACTACCGACACCGACGGCGCGTACCAGTTGGCCGTGGAGCCGGGCAGCGTGCTGGTTTTCTCCTACATCGGTTACGCCACCCAGCAAGTAACCACCGGCGGCCCGGCCAGCTCCTACGACGTGGTGCTGCAAGAAGACTCTAAGAAACTAGACGAGGTAGTAGTAACGGCCCTGGGTATCCAGCGCGAGGAAAAAGCTCTGGGCTACGCGGTTACCAAGCTCGACAATGAGCAACTGACCGAGGCCAAATCCAACAACTGGACCGATGCGCTGTCGGGCAAGGTGGCCGGGGTAAACCTGGTACGCTCGGGTGGCGGACCGGCCGGTACCAACCGCATTATTCTGCGCGGGGAAAGCTCCCTGGCCGGCGACAACGACGCCCTAATTGTGGTGGATGGCGTGGTGCTGGGCGGCAGCAGCCGCAACACCGGCAACGGCAGCTCGGCCTACTTGCAGAGTGAGTCGCCGGTGGACTTTGGCACCAGCCTCAACGACATCAACCCCGAAGACATTGAGTCGGTATCGGTGCTGAAGGGACCGGCAGCTACAGCCTTGTATGGCGCGCGGGGCGGTAACGGGGCCGTTATTATCACCACCAAATCGGGCCGGATGCGCAAGCGCGGCATTGGCGTTACCTTCAACTCCAACGCCGCCATCGAGTCTATTTCGCGCACGCCCGACTACCAGTATGAGTTTGGGCAGGGTGCGGCGGGTGAGAACTACTATTCCTTCGGTAATACGGCCGATGGGGCCAGTACCCGCAGCACCAGCTCGGCCTGGGGCGCGCCGTTTCTAGGCCAGTCGTTTTTCCAGTACGACCCCACTACCAACGCGGCCGGCACCGAGCGTACCCCCTGGGTACCCTACAAGAACAACCGCAAGGATTTCTTTGAGACGGGCAAGACGTTCACTAACACAATTGCCATCGACGGCGGCAATGAGCGCACGTCTCTGCGCCTCTCGCTCACCAACCTGCAGAACACCTGGATTATCCCGAACACGGGCTATAAGCGCAACACGGTGGCGCTGTCGGCCAGCCACAAAATCACGGATCAGCTGCAGGTTTCCAGCAAGATCAACTACACCAACCGCTACAGCGACAACCTCCCCTCAACTGGCTACAACAACCAGACGATTATGTACTGGAACATGTTCCAGCTGCCCAACGCCGACCTGGGCTGGCTGCGGCCCTACTGGGTGCCGGGCGCGGAGGGCATCACCCAGCGCTACCCCTTCAGCAGCCTCGTAGACAATCCCTACCTGATTGCCTACGAGATGCTAAACAAGGCCAATCGGCACTCCGTGACGGGTAATGTGCAGGTGAACTACCGCTTCTCCAAGGACTGGAACCTGATGCTGCGCTCGGCCATCGACTTTGCCTACGAGGCCCGCTCCCAGCAGCGCCCCAAGGACACCGAGAAGTATAAGGAGGGCATGTACCGCACCCAGAACATCTTCTCCCAGGAAATCAACCACGATTTTCTGCTCCAATACAGCCACACCTTCGGCAAGTTCGACGTGACGGCCTCCGGGGGTGGCAGCCGCCTCAACAACCGCTACGACAAGAACGAGCTACGGGCTGAGCGCCTATTGTATCCGGGCGTATTCAACCTTTCTAACAGCCGCGACCTGCCCCTCACGCTGCCCTACCGGGCCGAGTTTGGCGTGAACAGTTTCTACGGACTGGCGACGGTGGCCTACAACAAGTTCCTGTACCTCGACCTCACGGCCCGCAAAGACTGGAGCAGCACCCTGGCCGGCCCGAACGGCATCGAGAAGATCAGCATTTACCCTTCGGCTAGCCTAAGCACCATTATATCGGAGCTGGTGAAGCTGCCGGAAGCCATATCCTTTGTGAAGCTGCGCGGCTCCTATGCTGAGGTGGGTAGCGGCTCTACTACCCCCTACCTCACCTCCTACACCTACGCTACGGCCACGGGTTTCCCCTCGGGCCTGAGCAACCCCAACGTCATTGCCAACGCCGACCTGAAGCCGCGCCGCACCCGCAGCGTGGAGCTGGGCGCCGATCTGCGCTTCCTGCAAAACCGCATGGGCGTGGACGTGACCGTGTACCGCAACAACACCTACGACCAGATTCTGCAGGTGCCGCTGGACCGTTCCTCGGGCTACGACTATGCGGCGCTTAATGCAGGCCTAGTACGCAACCAGGGCTTGGAAATTCAGGCCAACGCCCAGGTGCTGTCGAACCCTACCGGCTTTGGCTGGAAGATATTCGGCACGTACACGGCCAACCGCAACAAGGTAATTGAGCTAGCCGACAGCGTGTTCACCTACCAGCTTCAGCGCGGGCCCGGTGGGCGCGGCACCGTGGAGGCCCGTCCCGGCGGCAACATGGGTGACATTTACGGCCGCGGCTACCAACGCGCCCCCGATGGGCAGATCATTTACGACAAGGGCTACCCCCTGCTCACCAACCAGGCTATGTACCTGGGCAGCGCCCTACCCAAGTGGAAGGGCAGCATCGGCAACGAGTTTCGCTACGGACCGGTACGCCTGAATGTGCTGATTGACGGGCAGTTCGGGGCCAAAGCCTACTCCATGACCCACGCCGTGTTGGCCGAGCAGGGCAAAACCAAGAACACGCTGCCCGGCCGCTACAACGGCATTATCGGTAAGGGTGTGATCAGCAACGGCGACGGCACCTTCCGCCCCAACGACGTGGTGGCCGAGAACATCCCGACCTACTACACCAGCCACTACGGCCGCGACAACGTGGAAGCCAACCTCTTCCGCACCGACTTTATCAAGCTGCGCGAAGCACGCATCGACTACTCCCTGCCCGCCGCGCTGCTGCAGCGCCTGAAGCTGACCCAGGCTACCATCGGCGTCTATGGCCGCGACCTGTACACGCTGACCAAATGGCCCGCCTTCGACCCCGAGTTCGGCACCCTCAACGACAACTCCGTGGACCTGGGCTTTGAGCTAGGCCAGTTCCCGAGCACCCGCACCATTGGCCTCAATCTGACGGTAGGAATCTAGTAACCTGGCCCGCTCTATCCCGAAGCAACACCTCATGAAAAAGATACAACTGTTTGCCTGGCTGCTGCTAGCTACTACTAGTGCGGCTACGCTTTCGGCCTGCACCGATGGGTTTGAGGAGATGAACGTCAACCCCAACCAGAACCCCAATGTGCTGCCCGAAACGCTGCTGGCCCCGGCCCTGACGGACCTGGTAAAGCGCAACATGGACCGCGCCCGGCGCATCACCAACGAGCTGATGCAGGTGCACGTGACACGCAACGACGGCGACGCCATCCACCGCTACGTTATCCGCCCCTCGGAAGCCGACTACATGTGGACCGGCTGGTACACCCAGCTCACCGACTTCCGCGACATGTACCGCAGCGCCCAGGGCGTGAACAGCCCCACCTTCATGGCCATTGCCCGCATCTGCGAGGTCTGGACGGTGTCCTTAATCACGGATACCTTCGGTGATGTCCCGTACACCCAGGCCACGGCCGGCCGGGAAGGCATTTTACAGCCGCCATTTGATAAGCAGGAAGACATTTACCGCGACCTGTTCACGAAGCTGGAGGAAGCCAACGAGCTGCTGAAAGCCAATACCAACCTCACGCCCGACCAGTCCCAGCTCGACCCGCTCTACCAGGGCAATGCCCTGAAGTGGCGCAAGTTCGGCAACTCTTTGTACCTGCGACTGCTCATGCGCGTCTCGAACCGCACCGACGCCATTGCTAACGGCATGAGCCCCCAGGACAAGCTGCGCGACATGGTGAACACCAACGCCACGGCCTACCCCCTCATTGCCAGCAACGAGGAGTCGGCCATTATGCGCTGGACGGGCACGGCGCCCTACCAGTCGCCCTTCCAGACCTGGCGCACCGCCGACTTCAGCTCGTTCAGCTCGATGAGCGAGTTTTTCATCAACAACCTGACCGAGTGGAACGACCCACGCCTGCCGAAGTGGGCCACCGTGTCGAACGGCACCTACGAAGGCATTCCGAGTGGCTACGACCCTACCCAGATGCAGGCTGCCAAGTCAACCTACCCCGCCACGCTCATGACGGAGCCGCTGCTGGGCAACATTCTCAACTACCCGGAGGTGCAGCTGCTGCTAGCCGAAGCCGCCCTACGCGGCTGGATTTCGGGCAGCGCCCAGACCTATTACGAAACGGGCACGCGGGCCGGCATTACCCTTTGGGGCTACACTGTGCCCACCAACTACTTCACCAACTCTGACCTGAAGTGGGAGCCGGGCAGCAACCCAGAGCGCCAGCTCGACCAGATTCATCTGCAGAAGTACTACGCCCTGTTCTTCACCGATTTCCAGCAGTGGTTTGAGTATCGTCGCACGGGCCACCCGGTGCTGCCCATCGGCTCGGGTGTGCGCAACAACGGCCGCATGCCCGCCCGCATCAACTACCCCGTGTACGTGCAGAGCCTCAACCAGCAAAGCTACCAGGCGGCCATTGCCGACCAGGGTCCCGACGACATCAACACCAAAGTGTGGTGGCAGAACTAGTCCTGCGGTAGGCCACTGCCGCTAACCTAAGTCCCAAACTGCGGTGGCTCTCTTCTTCCTTTCTGTTCCTTAATCAGTGTGAGGTTGGAGAATGAGCAGCACCACCAAAAACAACCGCCTATCAACTCATGACCATAAAAAAACTCCTCCCTTTGGCCCTGCTAAGTGCCTTTGGCTTCAGCGGCTGCCTGGAGGAAAACCCGAACTACGCCGAAGGAATGCTCAGTCCCATTGCTTCCATCGACGACGTGCGCCGGCTTTACCAAGGCGCTGATGTGGTGCTGGACAACCAGAAGCTCGCCGGGGCCCATCAGCTGGTGGGTGTAGTTATTTCCGATGCGGCTGGGGGCAACGTGCCCGGCGGCCAGCACGCGCTGGTAATCCAGAACAAGCGGCGCGGACTGGTGCGGGGCATGATTCTGCCGTTGCCCGCCGCCGGTGCTACCTCCTTCGCCGTCGGTGACTCTGTGGTGGTAGACATTACCGGGGCCACGCTCAGCAAAGGCAGCGGCGCCTTACGCATTGAGGGCCTGACGCCAGCCAACGTCACCAAAGTAAGCAGCGGCAAAACGCCGGTGGTGCGCGAAACCACCATTGCCGATCTGCTGGCTACGCCCGAGGCCTACGAAGGTACCCTGGTGCGCGTGACGGGCGGCAACATTACGCCCCTACCCGTATCGGGCGACACCTACGGCGGCGACAAGGTGCTGGCCGATGGGTCGGACAACCGCATTGGGCTGCACACCGAGGCCACGGCCAGCTTTGCTACCCGCCGGATGCCCGCCAGCGCCACCTTTGTAGGCATTGCGGTGGGTAGCACTGCCACGCCCGCACTCCAGCTCTGGCTGCGCAACCCCTCCGATGCCATTGACCCCAGCGGCCCCGTGTACGCAGGCTTCCCCGAGAGCTTCGAGGCCGTGCCCCAGGCCACTAAGGGCAGCTACAACATGAATACCGCCGCCGTGCCCGACAACACCGTGAACTTCGGAACGGGCCCCTGGAAGCTGTACCAGTCCATTCTCGGCAACACCTCCGGCCGCGACCGGTACACCGGCGCCCAGGGCATTCGGATGCAGCAGGGGCTCTCGGAATCAGCCTTTGTGGAAATGAAATTTGATGTACCCAACGGAGCCAGCAAAGTGACCCTGCTCTACGGAGCCTATTATACCGATGCGTCCAGTTCCTGGAAGCTGGAGTATTCCCAAGATCAGGGCAAGACCTGGAAGCAAACCGGCCAAACCATCACCGATGCCGGCAACTGGCAGCGCTCCATCACCTTCCTGCTCAACATTAGCGGCCCGGTGCGCTTCCGCATCAACAAGCTGGGCCTGGGCACGAGCAACCCGCCTACCGTCCTGAACGGCCGCCTGGGCCTCGACGACATCGCCATTTACGAAAACTAAGCCTTGCCCTCCTGCTCGTTATGCTGAGCTTGTCGAAGCATCTCTGCCGCTGGCTAATCAACTGGCCTAGAACTGCAAAGAAGCGGCAGAGATGCTTCGGCAAGCTCAGCACGACGGATACGAACAGCCTTTCCAGAATATGTTCAGAAGAAAATTCCTCCAAAGCATCGGCCTGCTGAGCGCGGGCGTGAGCATCCCCCTGGCCCCGGCGGCCCTGGCCGAAATAGCGGAGCCTAAGGCCACACCGCACAAGCTCAACCTCACGCCCCTTACCATTAAAGGCCGCGTGCACGCGGGTGGCACTGGCCTAGCCGGCGTGCCCGTGACCGATGGCTATAACATGGTGCTGACGGACAAGGCGGGCCGCTATGAGCTGCTGAGCAACTCCACCGCCGAGTTTGTGTACCTCACGCTGCCCCGCGGGTATGCTATTCCGCACGAGAAAGGCGTGGCGCGGTTCTACCAGCCGATTAAGCCCGGCCAGACGCGCATGACGGCCGACTTTGCCCTGCAGAAGCTGCCTACCGACGACACCAAGCATACGTTTATGGTGTGGGCCGATCCGCAGATGATTGATAAGAAGGACACCAACGAACTGATTACCGTATCGGCCCCTGACCTGAAGGCACTTGCAGCTCAATACAACAACCCCAGCACCTTCGCCATTGGCTGCGGCGACCTGGTGTGGGACCATCTCGAGCTGTTCGATGATTACAAGAAGGCAGTAGAAGTGACCGGCATCCCCTTCTTTCAGGTTATCGGTAACCACGACATGAACCTCACGGCCCGCGCCGATGAGGGCTCGGGGCAGACCTTCAAGAGCCTGTTCGGGCCTACGTACTACTCCTTCAACCGGGGCGAGGTGCACTACGTGGTGCTCGACGACGTGTTTTTTATCGGCCCGCCCAAGAAGTACATCGGGTATCTCACCGAAACCCAGCTGCAGTGGCTGGAGCAGGACCTGAGCCACGTGAAGCCGGGCACGACGGTAGTAGTGGCCCTGCACATTCCGGTGAACAGCGGCGACAAGCGGCGCAACCAGCTCAAGGAAGAGTCGCTGGGCGGGGTGGTATCGAACCGCCACGAGCTCTACCGCCTGCTCAAGCCCTACACGGCCCACATCATGTCGGGCCACACCCACGTGTGCGAGAAAATCTTCCACGAAAACACCATTGAGCACACCCATGGCGCCGTGTGCGGGGCCTGGTGGACGGGCCCCATCTGCACCGACGGCTCGCCCAACGGCTACGGCGTGTACGAGGTAGATGGCCCGAACATCAAGTGGTACTACAAGTCCATCGGCCACGACCGGCAGCACCAGTTCCGGACCTACCCCAAGGGCGCCAACCCTGACCGCCCCGACGATATTGTGGTAAACGTGTGGAACTGGGACTCCGAGTGGCAGGTGACCTGGTACGAGAACGGGCAGCGCCAGGGCCCCATGCACCAGCAAACCAGCCTCGACCCTATGGCCGTGAAGCTGCAGGCCGGCGACAAGCGCCCCGCCAAACACAAGTGGGTGGAGCCCACCCTAGCCGACCATATGTTCTATGCCCGCCCCTCGGCCGGTGCCAAAGACATCAGGGTGGAAGTGACGGACCGGTTTGGGCAGAAGTACACGGAGGCCGTGAGCGTCTAGGCTGCCTGGACAGCAAATAAAAAAGAACGTCATGCTGAGCGTAGCTGAAGCATCTGTACGGCTTCTCTAGGCCAGTGATTAGCCAGAGGTAGAGATGCTTCGACTCCGCTCAGCATGACGGGCTTCGGGCTTTATACATCATCTAGGCCTCTTCCCTCGCCCGCCCGCTGGCTATCTTTATCTATCGGCCTTCTTCCCCTCACGTATGCTCACCTCTCGTACTGTTGCCGCCGGGCTTGGCCTGTTTGGCGCTTTTCTCGCTACCGAAGCGCGGGCCCAACTGCCCACCAACACGCCGCAGGCTAGTCACATTCTGCTGCCTAATGGCTGGTCGTTGAGCCCGGTGGGCCGGTCGTTGCCCCTCGGCGACCTGCCCTTGAACATGCAGCTTTCCCGGAATGGCCGCCTGCTGGCCGTCACCAACAACGGGCAGAGCACCCAGACCATTCAGCTGATTGACCCGAAAACCGAAAAGCTGCTCGATGAGAAGACCATTGCCAAGTCGTGGTACGGACTGCAGTTTAGCGCCGATGGCCGGCAGCTCTACGCCTCGGGCGGCAACGACAACATCATTCTGCGGTATGGCACGGCCGGGGGCCGCCTTGGCGCGCCCGACACGCTGCGGCTAGGCCAGCCCTGGACCAAGGAAAAAATCAGTCCCACTGGACTAGCCCTCGACGACGCCCGCCACCGCCTCTACGCCGTCACGAAGGAGGACAACACCCTCTACGTGCTGGACACCCAGACCAAGGCCACGGTGCAGAAGGTGCCGCTAGGCCACGAGGCCTACGCCTGCCTGCTGTCCCCCGACCGCCGTACGCTCTACATCTCGCTCTGGGGCGGCGACAAAGTGGCGCTGTTTGACACCCAAACCGGTAAGCTAACGGGCGAAATAGCCACCGAAAGTCACCCCAACGAGCTGCTACTGACCCGCAACGGCCGGACCCTGTTCGTGGCCAACGCCAACGATAACTCGGTGTCGGTGGTGGATACGCGCACGCGCAAGGTGCTGGAGGTTATTTCGGCGGCGCTCCACCCTACCAAGCTCACCGGTTCTACCACCAACGCCTTGGCGTTGTCGCCGGATGAGAAAACGCTCTACATTGGTAACGCCGACAACAACTGCCTGTCCGTGTTTGATGTGCGGACGCCGGGCAAAAGCACGGCCCGGGGCTTTATCCCGACGGGCTGGTACCCCACCAGCGTGAAAACCCTGGGCCGCCACATTCTGGTGGCCAACGGCAAAGGCTTTTCCTCCTTGGCCAACCCTCAGGGCCCCCAGCCGGTGAAACCCACCGATAATAGCGGCTCGCACACCGGCGTTACGGGGCAGCCGGTGCAGTACATTGGCGGGCTGTTTAAAGGCACACTGTCGTTTATTGAGCGGCCCGATGATGCCCTATTGAGCTCCTACTCCAAGCAGGTGTACGCTAACACGCCCTTCACAGGCGAGGCCGGCACCGGTGCCGCGCGCTCGGTAGGCCACCCGGTGCCGGGTCAGGCCGGCGAGAAGTCGCCCATTAAGTACGTGTTCTACGTCATCAAGGAAAACCGCACCTACGACCAGGTGCTCGGCGACATGGCCGAAGGTAACGGCGACTCGACGCTGTGCGTGTTTCCGGAGAAGGTGACGCCGAACCACCACGCCCTGGCCAGGGAGTTTGTGCTGCTCGACAACTTCTACGTCAATGCTGAGGTCAGCGCCGATGGCCACAACTGGAGCATGGCCGCCTACGCCACCGACTACACCGAGAAGACCTGGCCTACCAGCTACGGCAACCGCGGCGGCACCTACGACTACGAGGGCACCCGCAAAATTGCCTACCCCCGCGACGGCTACATCTGGGATTACTGCCAGCGCGCCGGCCTCAGCTACCGCACCTACGGGGAGTTTGCCGACCTGGGTAAAACGCCACTGAAATCGTTGCAAGGCCATATGTGCGTGAAGTCGCCGGGCTTTAACATGGACATCAAGGATGTGGAGCGGGTGCGTATCTGGCGCCACGACTTCGACTCGCTGCTAACCGCCGGGGCCGTGCCGCAGTTCAGCACCATTCGCCTCAGCAACGACCACACCAGCGGGCAGCGGCGCGGCAAGTACACGCCCATTGCCGCCATGGCCGACAACGACCTGGCCCTAGGCCAGTTGGTGGAGCACCTTTCGCAAAGCCCCATCTGGAAAGAATCAGTGGTGTTTGTGCTAGAAGACGATGCTCAGAACGGCCCCGACCACGTGGATGCCCACCGCACCCCGGCCTTCGTGATTAGTCCCTACACCCGCCGGGGCACGGCCATTCACACCATGTATTCCACCTCGGGAGCGCTGCGAACCATGGAGCTACTGCTAGGCCTGCCGCCCATGAGCCAATACGACGCGGCTGCCCTGCCTCTTTACGACTGCTTCACCAGCACCCCCAACCTGTCGCCTTACCAGGCTCGCGCCGCGCGGGTAAACCTGGAGGCCCGCAACGTGGCCTGGAACAAGAGCGCCGAAAAGTCGGAGCGCTTTAACCTGGCCAGCGAAGATGCCATTCCGGATTTGGAGCTGAACGAGGTCATCTGGAAATTCATCAAGGGTGAAAATGCCGTGGCGCCGGCGCCGCGCCGCGGGGCTTTCCTAAAGATGGAGCAAAAGCGCAAGGATGACGACGATTAGGCCTAGCGTAGTGGGCGACTTCCCCACCCAACTCACTCGTATTATGCACAAGCTCCTGCTTCTTGTTTCCTTATTCTTTGCCAGTAGTGCCACTGCCCAACAGTCGCGCCCGCTCGATGTGCAGGGCCACCGGGGCAGCCGCGGCCTGATGCCCGAGAATACCATTCCGGCCATGCGCAAAGCCCAGGATTTGGGCGTGACTACCCTGGAGATGGACGTGGCCATCAGCCAAGACCGGCAGGTGCTGCTCTCCCACGACCCGTACATGAACGCGGACTTCGTGCACAAACCCAACGGGCAACCGCTGACCACTGCTGAGGGCAAGGCGCTGCGCCTGTACGGCCTGCCCTACCAGGAAATCCGGCGCTACGATGTGGGCAGCCACGGCAACCCCAAGTTTCCGCGCCAGCAAAAGCTGCGCACCTATAAGCCGCTGCTGGCTGAGGTAATCGACTCGGCGGAGTCCTACGCCCGCCGCAAACACTTGCCGGCGCCGCACTACAACATCGAGACGAAAACCACCGAGGCTGGCGACAATGTGCTGCACCCCGCCCCGGCCGAGTTCGTGCGGCTCCTGCTGGCGGTGCTGACCAGCAAAAAAGTACTGGACCGGGTTACCATTCAGTCGTTTGACCCGCGCACTCTGGAAGAGGTGCACCGCGCCTTGCCTACGCAATCCACGGCCTTGCTAGTCGAGAACCTGCAGGGGCTTACGGCCAACCTGCAGCGCCTGAGCTTCCGGCCCACCATCTACAGCCCCGCTTACCGGCTGGTCACGGCCGAGTTGGTAGCCGACTGCCACCGCCAGAACATCCAGGTGATTCCCTGGACGGTTAACTCAGCCGCTGATATTCGGCGCTTGCTGGGACTGCAGGTCGATGGTATCATTACCGATTACCCGAACCTATTCCCGCTGAAGTAACCGCCTCGGAAGGTGGCCTACCGGCTCCACATATCTATAAAGCCCGAAACTCCACGTTTCGGGCTTTTGTTATTACTGCTTAGATACGGAGCGCGGCGGCCTGTACCGGACGACGGAGCAACTACTTTTGCGGCGCTTCTCACCTTTCTACCCCCAGAAATGTTACGGTAAGCGCTAGGCCACTCAACCCGGAAACGGCAGCTTTTCGTCTTCCAGCTGACTGGCCTAGGCCACCTTTCCCTGATCTACTTTCCCCGCCAGCGCCCCCCCTGGATCTGCGCTACTGCTTATGCCCCTTCGCAAACTCGCTCACCTTATCCTTTTGGCGCTCGGCATCCTGACGGGGCTGGCTGTGTATTCCGTAGCGCATCTGCGCTTCAACTACAATTTCAACGACTTCTACCCCGCCGGCGACCCGGACCTGGACTACTACGAGCAGTACTCCGCGCGCTTCGGCAACGACAACGACTACGTGCTGCTGGGTCTGGAAGCTCCGGCCGGGCGCACCGTGTTTGAGCCGCAGTTCCTTACCCGCGTCGACTCCCTCACGCGCTTTATTCAGGCGCGGCCGCACGTGGTGCACGTCACTTCGCCCACCAACGCCACCAACCCTGTGGTGGAGGGCTTAGGCGTATTCAACATCCCGTACCTCCACCCCCAAGAGCCCGAGCGCCGCGCCCAAGACTCGGCGCTGGTGTACCGCACGCCGGGGCTGGTGGGCAACCTCATTGCCAAGGACGCCCGCGCCGTTACCATTCTGCTGCAAACCTCTCCCAACCTCAGCAAACCACCCGGCGACTCCCTGCTGGCTGCGGTGCGCACTGAGCTGAGTCGCCAGGGCTTCGCGGAGGCTGATTACCACCTGGCGGGCAAGCTAGTGGCGCAGTCGGTGTTTGTAGACCGGCTGCAGCGGGAGCTGATGGTGTTTATGTCGCTGTCAGTGGTGCTCGTAACGGGGCTCTTGTGGTTTACTTTCCGGACGTGGTGGGGTGTGGTGCTGCCGCTGGTGGTAGTGCTAGGGGCCATTTTATGGGGGCTAGGGCTGATGTCGGCCTGCGGGGTGAGCATCGACCTGATGACGGCTCTGCTGCCGGTGATGCTATTCGTGGTGGGCATGTCGGACACCATACACATCATCACGCGCTATGTCACGGAACTGGGCTATGGCACCTCTAAGCGCGATTCGCTGGTGATTACGCTTAAGGAGTCGGGCTTCGGCTCGGGGCTGTCGGCCCTGACCACCAGCATCGGCTTCTTCACCCTGATGACCAGCACCATCCGCCCGATTTACAACTTCGGGCTGTTTACGGGCATTGCCGTGCTACTCACCTTCGTGCTCAGCTTTACGCTGCTGCCGGCCATGCTCATGCTGCTGCGCAAGCCCCAGCTGCGCATTCCGCGCCAGGAGGGCCACAGCTGGGATGGGGTGCTGGGCCGCATGTTCCGGGCGGTGCTGGCCCGCCGTCAGTGGGTAGTAGCCATCAGCGCCCTGTTGCTGATTGGCTCGGTGGCCTCGGCCTCGCGCATCCGCATCAACTCGGCCCTGCTCGACGACCTCTCCAAAAACGACCCGGTAAAGCTGGATTTCCGCTTTTTTGAAAAGCATTTCGCCGGCGTGCGGCCCTTCGAGCTGGACCTGAAGCCCGCTCCCGGCCGCACCATCTACGACCTGCAGGTGCTGCGCCAGACCGAGCAGATTGAGAATTACCTCACCAAAGAATACGGCCTCAACTTCGTGGCCTCGCCCGTGACGCTGGTAAAATCAGTGCGCAAGGCCTTCAATGGTGGCCTACTGGAAGAATACCGCCTGCCGGAGTCAGATGCCGAGCTGAAGCGCCTGGTTTCCAAGATTAAGCTGTTCCGCAAGAAACCGGAGTTCCGGGCCCTGGTGCTGCCCGATGCCAGGGAGGGCCGCTTGACCGGCCGCATGCCCGACGTGGGCAGCATCCGGGCCGATAAGCTCAACGCCGACCTGCGCCAGTTCCTGCGCAAGCACAACGACTCCACGGTGCTGCAAACCCGCCTCACCGGCTCGGCCAACCTCATCGACAAGAACAATGAAAACCTCACCCTGAACATGATTACGGGGATGAGCATCGACATTGTGATGGTCACGCTCATTGTGCTGGCCCTGTTCCGGAGCCTGCGCATGACACTAGTTGTGCTCATTCCAAATCTGGTGCCCATTCTGATTGTGGCGGGCGTAATGGGTCTGGCGGGCGTGCATATGAAGGTCAGCACCAGCATCATCTTCACCATTGCCTTCGGTATTGCCGTCGATGACACCATTCATTTCATCAGCAAACTGAAGCTCACGCTCCTGAAGGAGAAGAGCCTATTTAAGGCCGTGCGCAAAACCTACCTGATGGCCGGCAAAGCAGTTATCGTGACGTCCCTGATTCTGGTGGGCGGCTTTTCCACGCTCATCTTCTCTTCCTTCGACGGCACCTTCTACGTGGGGCTGCTCATTGGCCTCACCCTGCTCTTTGGCGTGGTGGCCGAGCTGACGCTACTGCCCATCCTGATTCTGGCCTTCTACAAGCACCGCCCCAAGGAAATCCGCCAACCCGTGCCGGCGCTGGGCGGCTAACCTTGCTGCTGCCCTTCGCTAGGCTACCTAATCTCCCGCTTCATGAGCAGCTACACAAGCTGGCTTAGAGGCGGGAGATTGATTTTTTAGGAGTAGTTAGTTAGAGGCCTAGCAGCAGCTACTTTCGCCTTAAAAGGAAGCCACTCGTCACCTCAGCCAGCCGTAGCGCGAGAGGTTGCTACTAGGCCAGTAACGCGCCGCGCCAGTTTCAGGCATAGGATACCCGCTATATTTCGGCATTATTTTTTCAGGGCAGCTGATCAGTTAGTTTACTGATTTTTTACCCCGCACCTACTATATGCGCTATTCTATCCGCTGGCTCTGCCTCCTCGGACTAGTGGCCTTTTCTCACCTCAGTACCGCCCAGCAAATTCCGGCTACTATCCTTTCAGCTTACCGGCCCATGCCGGTGCAGTATGGCGGCCTGGGCCGGGGTCTGTCCTTTGATCAGTTTCGGCTGCTGGAGTTGCACCGCAACGGCGACTGGCTCACCACCCTGCCCGATGGCATTGCGCTGCCGCCGGTGGTAGTAGCCTACCAAACCCAGAGCAAGCAGCAGCTGCGCTTTGTGCTGGAAAACAAGGCCCAGCACCAGGAAGCCCAGGTATTTGCCCTGGCCAACCTGACGCTGCGCGGCAATGCCCTGAGCAACCTAGACCGCATTCTGTTTCCCAGCCGCGACACGCTACGGCCGAAAAACAACAATACTGATGTATTCGTGGGCGCTATTTCCTTGGTAGGCCACTCTCCCACGGAGCCCATCTGGCAATTTGCGGTGGAGAATGCCCAGCAGATTACGAAAGCTCCGTTGCGGGGCACGGTCAGCAATGGAGTGCAGGAAATTCAATTTGCTGAGGTAATTGACGACGCCCTTAGCTATGCCGACCAAGGCGGGATGGCGGCGGCCCTACTGGCGGCGCAGGTACACCACGGCTTCCTGTTTCTCCACCAGGGCAAAGTCATTGCGGCTCTTTCCTTGACTGACCTGAACCGCCGGTCCCGCAACATCTTCTGGCTGCGCAAAGACCTTGAGCCCACCCTGCAGACCGTGGTAGCCAGTATGAGCACGGCTTTACTGCTCCGCCCCGACCTGAAATAGCCTGCTTTTACTTCTGCCTGATCTTGCTACCTATTCCACCCTTATGTTGCTCTTAATCCGAACTAATATAGCGGCCTTAGCCCTGCTGCTGACCAGCTGCGCAGTGCCCGCCAACATTCCTCGCACATCGGCCAATCCTTTTGGGGGCGCGGCCGGCACCCTGCTGACTGTACCGGCTACCAAACTAGGGCCGGGGCGCAAGCTTGCGCTGGGGCCCTACCAAGTTTCCGACGTACACCGCGACTGGACTACCACCCGCACCCGCGACCTGGGCTACCTGCGCCCAGGCACCACCGGCTCGCCCGTGCTTGATATTCTTCACCTGCCCTACGTGCATCGCGTGAGTACTGCCGATAGCAAGATGGAGTTCCATTTAGCTAACAGCCAAGATCCGCAACAGGCCGCCGATGTGTACTGCTCCCGGCAAGCCCTAACCCAGTCGGTGGTTTCGAAGGAACCCCTGCTAGGTGAGATTGACCCCGAGCTGCGCAGCCGCACCACCGAAACCTTTAATGCCATTATTGTAGGTCCGCAGCTGGGGCAAACCAACGCCTGGAATCTGCTGATGACCACGACAAACAAAACTGGTTTTGAACGCGACAACCAAACGCCCGTAATTGGGCTGGTTGGCGACGCCGACCAGGTGCTATTGCGCATCCGGCTGGTAGCCCGCGCCCCGCTGCCCGAAAGCGCCGGTAAGCTGGCCCACCAGGTGATTCACCTAGCCGGGCCCGGCGGCATAGAAATCCTGCACGACGGCCAGCGCATCTGCTTCCTTGACTTTGAAACCATCTCTCCCGATCAGGTCCTGCACGTGTGGGTCCGCGACGGGATAGACCCCAATCTACGGCTCCTCACCTCGGCCACCATTGCCACATTGCTCATGCGCAACGGCGAGTTGTAGGATCTGCTGCCATCTTTGCCTTATGAAACTTTTGCTCCTGCTACTCCTCCAGACCCAACCTACCCCGCCCAGTACAACGGCTCCTGACCCTCTACCACGCCTGATTCAGGAACGGGAAGCCCTCATTCGCCAGTACGAGACGGCTAATGCCCAGCGCAATGCCTTCTTGGCCAACAAGCCCAGTAAGAAAGACCTACAGGAAGTGGTTGATGCCCTGAAGGGCATTATCCGGAAAGACACCGAGATTGTGCGGGCCGTGCAAGACGCCACCCAACGGCGCACGGCCACTATCGTAGCCGAAAACCAGCAGGCTAAGCAACAGGTAACCGTGGCCCAAACCGACCAGAGCGCCACCCGCCAGCGCTTCTACGACCTGGAGAACGAAATTGCCAACCTGCAGCTTCGTGACAAGCAACGGGAGAAGAAACTACAAGATCTGCAGGCTTCCGAGGCCGAGGCTACCCAGGCGCGCACCAGCCGCGAGCTGCTGGCTGCCGGTTTGGCCCTGCTCTCCGTTGGGCTGCTGGCCTACGTGCTGAAGCTGCGCGGCCGCTTGGCTACGCCAGCCCGGCGCCGGAAGTAAGCACCTAATCCTAGGCCGGTTGCCTTTCTTACGCCCTGCCTGAACAGTGTGGCCCAAGTAAAAAGCCCCTTCTTGCAGAAAGGGGCTTTTTGTAATGAAGAACCAGTCACTCAGCTGGCTCTCCAAAGGGTGCAACAATAGCAACTGCCGGGTGATACAGCCGAGCTTTAGCACGAGTGCAGAAGTTAAGAACTCTTTTCAAAGAGACAACTTTTGGCGTTCGTTGTAAAGGAAGAACCCGCCCAGTTTGTGACACGCCCTACCGACGAGCCTGAGCCTTGCATCTGCATTACAGCCTGCCATCCACCTGTCTTTCCAGAGCATGAACGTGCTTTTGTCCAGCCACGCGGCAGATGAGCGCGTAAGTTTTGCCTGGAAATGTGACCTGAAAATTTATTGAAAATGCTAGTCGCTGCTGCCGAGTTTCTAACGTACCGCGAGGCAGTAGCTCTGTATGCTGAACTCCGCGAGCTGGGGCTCGTTGCGCTGGTAAAAACCTGTGGCCCACCCACCTTTCCCTTCGGGGAGGGCATGTACTATCAACTCCTGCTGGATGAAAATGCCCTGGTGGAGGCCCGCGAAGTGTTGGAGACCTTTGCCCGGCAGCGGACCCAGGCGCCGGAGCTGCGCTGCCCCAAGTGCGGCTCACCCGGCCCATTGCCCGTAGTGGGTGTAGCGTGGTGGAAACGCTTGTTTTACGCTGGCACTACCCTGCATAAATGTACCTCTTGCGGCAAGGAATTCCCGGCCTGAACTACTACTTTGCCGCGGTATCCGGCCTGCTCTATCCAGGCCTAACTATGTGAAGAATTGACCTGGACTGAAGCACAGGCCCGCGCCCTTATCACCGATGCTGGCACCCTCAAACGGGGTCAGGAACTGGCCTCACCTACGAAGTGGGGCAACCTCGGCCAAACCGACACCGCCGCCTGGGGCGAATGCAAAGGCAGCGGCAGCAAGCCCTACCAAACCGGCATCGACCTTACCGAACCCGCTTTTAAGTGTTCATGCCCTAGCCGAGTGTTTCCGTGCAAGCATGGTGCGGGCCTGCTCCTGCTCTTAGCCCGCCAACCTGAGCTGCTCAGCGGTGTTACCCCGCCGCCCTGGCTGAGAGAGTGGCTGAACAAGCGTCAGCAAACCCAGGGCAAAAAACCGCCAAAATCAGCCCCGGAAACTACACTCCCAGACGAGGAGCCCGCGTCAGCTCCCGTAGCCACCTCCGACGCCGAAGTCGCCCGTAAAAAACGCGAAGCGCAGCGCCTAGGCCGTATGCAGCAAGGCGCCGCAGAGCTGGAAACCTGGCTTATCGACCTGATGCGGGCAGGCCTGGCCGCGGCCGAAGGCCAGCCGCTGAGCTTCTGGGAAAATCAAGCTGCCCGGCTGGTAGACAATCAACTGCCGGGCTTGGCTTCGGTAGTGCGCGAGCTTCCCACGCTGCGCCACCAGGGGCCCACTTGGCCGGAACGCATGCTAGGCCAGGTAGGCGAGCTGTACTTGCTGGCCCGTACGGCCCGCAACCTAGAGCACCTTCCACCCGAAATCCGCCAGGAAGTGTTGCAGCAGCTCGGCGTAAACGTGAAGAAAGAAGACGTACTGGCTACGCAACCCGCCGTTACGGATCAGTGGCTGGTGCTCAGCCAAACGACTACCGAGGAGGAACGCCTGCTGGTGCGGCGCTCCTGGCTGCAGGGTCAGGAAACAGACCGGTTTGCCCTGGTTGTGGAGTTTTCCTTCGGCGGCCAGGCCTTTCCCACCCCCCTGATACCGACCGGGCGCTATGCCGGTAGTCTTACCTTTTACCCTGGCTTACTCCCGCTGCGAGCGGTGCCTGGCCAGCTGAATTTCTTTGGCACTAGTAGTCTGGCTCCGGTGGGCGGCACCATGCCCGCTGAGCTGCTAGAGGCCTACGCCACCGGGCTGGCCCGGCAGCCGTGGCTGCGCGAGCTGCCCGTGCTGCTTACGGGCGGGGTACCGCAGCAAACCACTACTGGCGCTTGGGTGCTTCAGTTCCCGTTAAGCGAAGCAACTACCAGTACGTCACCCGCTCTTGTCACTTCTGCGGAAACTGACACGCCCGCGGAAGTCTCACTGCCCTTGGCCTGCGACGAGCTGCATGGCTGGGCGCTACGTGCCGTGAGCGGTGGCCATCCTCTCACGGTTTTTGGGGAATGGACGGGGGCCGCCTTTCGCCCCCTGACCCACTGGCCTAGCCCCGTTGCCCTAACGCCATCTGCTTGATTATGCCGGAGCCCCAGACCGCCCTTTCTCCTAGCTCACCCCTTCAGCCGAGCGCCGATTGGCAACGGCTGCTGCGCGTCGCGTTGCTAGGCACCCGCCAAGCCCCCGATGCCCTACCCACTGGTTGCCTAGCCCTAGCAGAAGAACCTACTGACCCCGACTACCGCGAAAAGCAAGCCCTGCTGGCGGCGGGCACCTTGTCACTCGTGCGCAAGGCAGGTTATCAGTTTGCCCCAGCAGTTTTGGCAAACTCAACAACATTGCCAGCTCCCGCCGAAACAACTCAGCCCCTGGGCACTACGGGAGCACAGCTACTACAGCAACTGCTTGAAGGTACCCATCAGTATCTGCTTGCGGGATTTCTGCACGAGATGCACAACCATGGCCGCCGGGTTCCTCACCAATTCTTGGTACCCTTACTGGAAGTAGCCCGCAGCCGCCGCGACCTGCAGGGACCCGCTGCTCTGGTACTAGGCCAGCGCGGTACCTGGTTGGCCACGCAAAACCCCAGCTGGCAACTCATTTTGGCGGCTGCTGCAGTTGGGCCTGATGCTACTACCTGGGAAACCGGTTCTATCAGTGAGCGGGTTACGTTTCTGTACCTACTGCGGGCCACCACGCCGGCTGAAGCCCGGGAGCTACTCGCTGCAACCCTGCCCCAAGAGCCGGCCAAAAACCAGCAGCAACTGCTGCAAACCCTCGAAACCGGGCTCACGGCCGCCGACGCCCCATTATTAGAGCAGTACCTTACGTCGAAAAACAAAGAGGTGCGCCAGGTGGTACGGCCACTGTTAGCCAAGGTACCCAGCAGCGCACTTGTAGAGCGTGTTTGGCAACGCGCTGAGCCCTTGGTGCGGGTGAAGGCTTCGTTACTCTCCAAGAAGCTACTGGTGGAGCTCCCTGACAAGCCGTGGGATAGAACCTGGCTGGCCGATGGACTGGAGCAACACGACAGCCGCTTCCAGGGCGACCGGGCCACGCTGCTAGGCCAGATGCTGGCCCTCATTCCACCCCAGCGGTGGACAACTCACCTCAACCTTTCTGTTGCTAAGCTGCTTGATCTGGCAGCTGAAACGGAGTGGGCCACGCTGCTACTTACTGGCTGGGCTGAGGGGGCTATTCTGCACCGAGACGGTCAGTGGGCCGCGGCCTTGCTGGAGTGGTTTTATGAGAAGCCGCGCAAACTCCCTGCACTACAGTCATTGGGTGGGCTGGTGTGGCAACTCTCGCCCGCGCAGTTCACCAACTTGCTTTTGCCCCTGCTGGCGGCCGCCCCAAACTTCAGCCCCGACGTCCGCTGGCTACCCCTGCTCCTACAAGGCTACGGGCCCTGGCCGGAAAGCCTGACGCGCCGCGTGATAGAGGTGCTGCTCGGGTCTCTTAGTCGGCCCGAGCAGTTGCACCGCCTGCAGTACGCGGCCACCCAGCTTTTTGAGCATATGGCCCGCGCGGTACCAGCCAGCCAATACCTGCTGTGCGCCCGAGGCCTGGAGCCCCTTCTGCACGATGTGCCCTACATCCATAACAGCCTCACTCGCCTGCTTGGCACGCTTCATTTCCGTCAGCAGTTGGCAGAGGCGCTAACTGAGCCACCTGGCCTAGGCTAACCCGTCCCACAATATTGTCTCTTCCTCCCACCTTGCATCCCAACTACCAGCAATAAGTTTTTCTATGTCGCTCAATCCGTCCTCCGATATCCTGCGGCCCCACGCCGAGGTGCAATACGCCGAAGAACTTGCCGCCCTCAAAGCCCTCGACGACCGGCCCAAGCCCGTCAACTGGCAGCTCTCGCCCTGGGCCGTGGTGACCTACCTGCTGGGCGGCACCCTGGATAATGGTTTCGTGATCGAGCCCAAGTACATCGGGCAGCGGCGGCTGATGGAAATTGCCGTGGCTACCCTGGCCACCGACCGCGCCCTGCTGCTACTTGGCGTACCTGGCACGGCCAAAAGCTGGGTGTCAGAGCACCTCACGGCCGCCATCAGCGGACACTCCAACCTACTGATTCAGGGCACGGCGGGTACCTCCGAGGATGCCATCCGCTACTCCTGGAACTACGCCCGCCTCATTGCCGAAGGTCCTTCGCCCGCCGCTCTGGTGCCCTCGCCCCTGCTCAAAGGCATGCAGGAAGGCAGCATGGTGCGCCTGGAAGAACTTACCCGCATCCCCTCCGACGTGCAGGACACGCTCATCACCGTCCTCTCCGAAAAGGTGCTGCCCGTGCCCGAACTGGCCACCGAGGTGCAGGCCGCCCGCGGCTTCAACGTCATTGCCACCGCCAACGACCGGGACAAGGGCGTGAATGAGCTGAGCAGCGCCCTGCGTCGTCGCTTCAACACGGTGGTGCTTCCCCTACCAACGTCCATTGCTGAGGAAGTGCAGATTGTGCACTCGCGGGTGGAGAAAACCGGCCGGGCCCTGCAACTGCCCGAAACCACGGCGGCCCTGGAGCAAATCAGCCGCCTCGTGACCATTTTCCGGGAGCTGCGCTCGGGCGTGACGGAGAACGGCAAAACCAAGCTCAAGAGCCCCAGCGGCACCCTCAGCACCGGCGAGGCCATTTCCGTGCTTAACAGTGGCCTAGCCCTAGCCGCCTACTTCGGCGACGGCACCCTACAAGCCGCCGACCTCGCCGCCGGCCTTACCGGCGCCGTCATCAAAGACCCCGTGCAGGACCGTGTAGTATGGCTGGAGTACCTGGAAACCGTAGTAAAAGAGCGCGCCGGCTGGAAAGACCTCTACCGCGCCTGCCGGGAGGTAGTTGAATAGCACTTATTTACTATAACTCATGCTGGTTACAGTGGACGTAATTTGAATTATGGATGCTAATAAAGATCCTACTGCTGAATCCTATTGGACAGCTGTTGGCAACATCATTAGGGAACGTCCTTACGGGCCGGGCGGGGCTGAAATACGCTACGGCACAAAGCATTTTGCGCCGGGCACTAAGGTGTACATCATTGATTGGTATCCTGGAATGTGCCAAAGTATTGTAGTAGTCGGACTTCACCGCAAATCCAAACGTTTGATAACTATATCAATAGATGTTCGACTGGTGGAGAATCTTCGCCCTAAAGTCTGCTACAATCCTACCGCAATTGCCAAGTTCAAAGAACACTATCGCCCTATACCACCTTGCAATAACAGTCGCATAGACTCACTCACGAAAGAGCTAGCTGAAACGATGTGCCAAGCAATACCGCATTGGCAACAGAACTATAAAACGAAGTTTGTAGAAAGCTCTCCCATGGCTAATGAAGAATCCGACAAAACACAAGGTTTTCTGGCTCGACTCTGGTCTTTTTTTCGATTTTGAAAAAATTATAAATAGGATAGTCTAAAGCTTTGACGTACATGACTTTCCCCGAACTACTTACTCGCCTCGATACCCTGCTCCAACAGCATCGACCGGAGTACTACGCTACCCTGGGCCCACCGGCTACGGGGGCGGAGCTGGCCGCTTTTGAGGCGGAATTTAACCTAGTATTGCCAGCGGAGCTACGGCAGTGGTTTGGCTGGCACAATGGGCAGGAAGGCTACGACAGCTTCTTCCAGAACAACTGCCTTCAGTCGCTGGACGGCGCGGCCGAAAGCATGCGCATCAACAACGAGCTGCTGGCCGATGGCGACTTCGTGACGAACTGGTGGCATCCGGCTTGGGTGCCATTTCTCGAAAACGGCGGCGGCGACCATGTCTGCGTGGATTTGCACGGCACCTTCACTGGCCAGGCCGGGCAAATTATGGAACACTGGCACGACTGGGAAGCCCGCACGGTGCTGTTCCCCAACCTAACCGCCTGGCTGGCCGCCGTAGTACAGGCCTATGAACAAGCCGGCGCCGAGTCTGCGTTGCTGACCGATGAGCAACTAGAGGAACTGGAACCAGAGCATCCAAAAGGGTTTCCGCAGGAATTTGAAGCGGGGTAGGCCGCTCTCGGCGCGTCGTTGCCTATGGCCGCGTCCTACCCCACTCGATTTCCCGAACCGGAAACCGGTAGCCCGGCCAACTCTTTCCCTACCCCATGAGCCCATCTGAATCTATCCGCCGAATTGAAACCTGGCTGGCCGCCAACGCGCCTCGCATTTTGACCGAGTCGTTGAACGATGGCGCTGCCGAAAGCGAGCTGAGTGGCCTAGAGACTGCCGTTGGCAAGCCGCTGCCTGAAGACTACAAGGCCTTGTACCGTTGGCGCAACGGCTTAGATGAAGACGCTGATAACTTCGGCAGCCTGTTCTACGGCCTTAGCTTTATTCCCCTGGAGAGGGTAGCAGCTGCGTTTCAGAGTCGCGCTAAAGACTCCGAACTGTGTCCGCCGGTGTATGCGCAGGCCTCAGTAAAAGCCGATAACGTGTTGAATCCTTACTGGCTCCAACTCAGCTTCGACGGTTCCCACACGTGGCTGTGCGTGGACCTTGACCCGGCCCCGGCAGGCCGATACGGGCAGGTTATTTTCGTGGATGAGGTAAACGAATCCGTTTTTCAGGTGGCCGATTCTGTGGCGGCCCTGCTTGCTCAATTTGCGGATGACCTGGAGCAAGGGCGCTACTTCTTAGAGCCCGACGCCCTGGAAGACGGCAATGAGTTTCTAGCGGCCGCGGCAAGCATTGACATGGTAAACTGGCACCAAGCGGCGCGATGGCAGGGTGTGCTACCGGCCTCAGCTTATAACTAACCTGTCTATGCTAACGCATCCGTTCTGGGGAATTGTGGAGGAAAGCTGGGCCGGCATGGCGCCGCAACAAAAGTTTGTACTGCCGGGCTTTGAACAACCCATTGAGGTGTTCTTAGGTGAGGAACTGTTTGAGGAAGACGAGGAAGACGAGGAATACGACCTTTCCCCGGCGCAGCTCGACGAGTATGCGGCTACGTTCCAGGCCTTCGTTGCAGATGCGCCGCGCCTGCTCCCAGAACTCCAGCAGCAGACCTTTGCCCGTTACCAGGATCTGTATGCTTCCTTTTATGAGGACTCGGCTCAGTCGGGAGCCCCGGCACTGTACCTGCGCACGCCCGAGGAGCATTTTGCTTATTTGCAGGACGTGGCCTACCTCCGTATTACGGACGAACAAACGCTCCGCTTGTCTATTCGCTACGGCCTCGATCCGGAACACGGCCTGGAAATCAGGTTTGAGGCGAACCAGCTGGCCGAAATGGGCGGCATTGCCGAAACCTGAGTTACTCCTATTGTAGTCCTACCCCCCTTATGCCTTCCGAACTCCGCCTCTTCGGCATCCGCCACCACGGCCCCGGCAGCACCGCCAGCCTCCTGAAAGCCCTGGACGACTACCAGCCCGACATGGTGCTGCTGGAGTGCCCCGCCGATGGGGAAAAGGCCTTGGCGCTTGCCTCCACCCCGGAGCTAAAGCCGCCGGTGGCCCTGCTCATCTACAACCCCAAGCAGCACGCCCAGGCCACTTTTCTGCCCTTCGCCCACTTCTCGCCAGAGTGGCAGGCGGCGCAGTGGTGCCAGCAGCACGGCGCCCACCTGCGCTGCTTCGACCTGCCGATGACGCTGCGCTTTGCCCTCCCGGATGCCGTGGAACACGAGCCGCTACCCCCTGCTGAAGTAGCCGCCGAAACAACACTCGCTCCTCCCCCCGATACTGCGCCGACGGATACAGAAGTACCCGCTACAAACCCAGAAACTGCCGACAACCCAGCCCCCGAAGAAGCCCCGCTGCACCTCGACCCCATTGCCCACTTGGCCCGCCTAGATGGTTACACCGATGGAGAACGGTGGTGGGAAGCCCGCATTGAGCATAGCGCCGGCCACGCCGATACCTTCGAGGTAGTACTGCAGATGATGACGGCCCTGCGCGAGGAATTGGCTCAGCCTGAATCTGAGGAGACTTTGCTACGAGAGGCCTACATGCGCGAAACCCTGCGCGCTACCCTCAAGCAGGGCTATCAGCGGGTGGCGGTGGTATGCGGGGCCTGGCACGCGCCGGTGCTGCGGGCCGAAGAACTCCCTACCTACGCCAAAGACGACAAAGCCCGCCTCAAAGGCCTGAAGAAAGCGCCCACTGAAGCCACCTGGGTACCCTGGACCTACGAGCGCCTGGCCCGGCAATCGGGTTACGGGGCGGGGGTGTTGTCGCCGGCCTGGTACGAGCTGCTGTTTCAAGAGCCCCACGAGCGGGTAGTCACGCACTGGATGGTGCGGGCGGCTCACCTGCTACGCGCCCAGCAGATAGATGCGTCGTCGGCCCACGCCATTGAGGCCGTGCGCCTGGCCGAGGCCCTGGCCGCCGTGCGCGGACTGGCGTTGCCCGGCATTGAGGAACTGGAAGAAGCGGCCGTGAGCATCTTCGGGGGTGGCTACGCCGAGGCCCTGGACTTGGTGCATCAGCAGCTGGTAATTGGCGAAGCCTTGGGTGAAGTCCCCGAAGAGTTACCCGCCTCGCCCCTGCAGCAAGACCTGGCCCAGCAGCAAAAAGCCCTCCGCCTCAAGCCTGAAGCCACCCACAAAACCCTGGCCCTCGACCTGCGCAAAGACCTCGACCTGGGCCGCAGCCACCTGCTCCACCGCCTGCAGCTATTAGGTATTAAGTGGGGCAAGCCGCAGCGTGTACAGGGCAAAAGCGGCACTTTCCATGAGGTGTGGGAGCTGCAGTGGCGGCCGGAAATGGTGCTGGGCGTGCTGGAAGCGGGCCGCTGGGGCAATACCATTCTGGCCGCCGCCAGCGGAGCCGCCCGTCACCGCGCCGACCAGGCCACCGACCTAGGCCAGGTAAGCCAGCTGCTGGAAGAAGCGCTGCGCGCCGACCTCGCCCCCGCTCTGCCCGGCCTGGTAGCCCGCCTCGAAACCCTGAGCGCCGGCACCCGCGACGTAGCCCACCTGCTCACGGCTCTGCCCCCGCTGGTAAACGTGCTACGCTACGGCAACGTGCGCCGTACCGAAACCGCCCAGGTAGCCAAGGTAGTGCACCATCTGGTGCCGCGCCTGTGCATCTCCCTGCCCCTGGCCTGCACCGGCCTCGACCGAGACGCCGCCAGCCAGCTCCTGGAGCAAATAGAAGCGGCTCATCAAGCCATTCGTCTGCTCCCCGAGGAAGACCAACAGGCGCACTGGTACGCGGCCCTGCACCTTATTGCGCGCCAGCCTGCCAGCAGTGGCCTACTAGCCGGCGTGGCCACGCGCCTGCTCTTTGACACGCAGCAGCTCGGCCCCGACGAAACGGCCACTCAGCTAGGCTTAGCGCTGGCCCCAGCGCAGCCCACCGATTACGCAACCGCCTGGATTGAGGGCTTCCTGCGGGGGAGCGGCTTGCTACTTATTCATAATCGGGTGCTGTTCGACTTGCTGGACGCTTGGCTTACTGGCCTAGAAGAATCGGTGTTTCAAGAAACTGTGCCCCTACTGCGTCGCTCCTTCACCGAGTTTAGCCAGCCTGAGCGCCAGCAGGTGCTGGCTCTGGCTAAGGGTGGCCCCGCGGCTACAGTCGCACCGGAAGCAGAATTTGACCTGGAGCGTGGCCTGCGGGTGCTACCGATGCTACGGGAGCTACTGGGCTTACAACCCGTGTGACACAATACTGCGAAGAAACGAAGTAGGCACGCCGCAGAAGTGGCCCACTGGGTTACTGCTGCAGTGTGCCTCTTTATGATAATTGCTTCAGATGCGTCGTTTCAGAGACAATAGGCGCTACGAAAGGGCTATCCGTTGTCCTACTACTGCTTACTGGCACCTACCCCTTAAGCAGGTAGTTCCCGCTGAAAATGCTCCAGCAGCAACTTCCCAACCATCTGCTTGGTCAGCGGCTTATTCAGAAACCCCTGGATTGCGTATTCCTGGAGCCGAGCCACATCGCGGGGGTGCAAGGAGGTAGTAAGCATCACAAGTATTACCGATTGTTTGGTGGGATGTTGAAGTGACGCGTAGGCCTCCAGAAACTCAAACCCATTCATCACCGGCATATTCACGTCGAGCAGAATAAGTTGCGGATACCCCTCCTGTTGGCTTTGCTGCTTAATTACACGCAGGGCATCCTGGCCGTTTTGGGCCACCAGAATCTTATCGGCTATGTGTAAGCCCTCCAGTAGTAAGCGGTTAAGGAAATTGGTGGTCTTGTCATCGTCAACTAACAGGATGCTGGAGAGCTTTGCCATTAAATAAGGAGGAAGTTCACTGGGGACTTGCGTAGAAAATAAAGCAAGTCCAAAGGTAGTACTACCCCCTCAAAAGGCCCTCTGTCGAGCTTAAAGCCACTTTTAGAGCACCAGCCGCTCTGCCCGGAACACATCGTCGGCGGCTTGCAACAGCTTGGCTCGCAGCTTAGGGTTGTAGCCAGGGTGGGCCGCCAGAAACTCCCGCACGGTATGGGCGGCGGAGGGAGTTTGGTAGAAGCCCAGCGTCGCCTGCAGCCACGAATACGGGAAGAAGATGTCGCCGGTCTGCTGAATTTCTTCGAGCAGGGCCAAACTCTGGGGCAGGTATTTCTCGGCAGTGGCGGCCCGCAATGGGTGGTGCAGGTAGGCCAGGGCGGCCGTTACCCAGGCTTCCTTTTCGCGGTTTTTCTCGTCACTGAGCGAGGCAAAGAAGGTGTCCCGGGTCTGCACATCGGGCGAAAGAGCCGGCATCAGGAACTCCATGCGCTTTTTGCGGTCGGGGTTTTGGATGCGGGTGAGCTGCTTGGGCAGGATGGGCGTACTGGCCGGGTAGTCGCGCACGGCCAGGGCTAAGGCCAGGGCGGTGTAGTCATCCTCGGTGAGCTTTACGCCCGCGGGAGCCTGCTCCTTGTTCCAGATCTGGTAGAGGCGCGTTTGCGCTTCCTTGGTCAGGGCCACCGATTGGTAGGCCTTGAACAAGAGCTTTTTGGAATTAGCGGCCGGGTTTTGCTGCATGATCTGCCACAGCTCGCGTTCCAGGGTTGGTGCCAGGGCTAGGCGGTCGGCAGGCTTCAGCAGCTTCCAATAGATATCGGTGAGTTGGCCGGTCAACAGCTTGATGTTCAACTCCTCCTTCTCCTGGGGCAACATTTTACGGTACACCTCCAGCAGTTGCCGGGGTGCCAGGCTGCGGCCCAGGAGCATGTTCTCAAAGAGGTTCACGTAGGCGGCGGCCCGCGCCACAGGGTTCTGCAACTGGCCTAGGCCAGTGGTCAGCTGCTTATCAACCGGAAAAACCCCGTAGCCCAGGCCGGTAGAGTTGAACAACATAAACGCCGGGGCCACCTTGCTTTCTACTTGGGGCAGTACCACTTGGCGCTGGTTCATATTCACGGTTACCTCCTTGGTGCGGCCATTGGGGTACACCAGCAGCACCTCAAACAGCTGGGGCCACAGCCTATCCGACTTATCCTCGGCCTGCTGGGTGATGACCACCTCAGTGCTGCTGCCGTCTTTGGTTTGCAGCTGATAGTCGAAGATGGGGCGACCGGGCTGGTTTACCCACACCTGGTTCCAGGCCTGCAAGTCGGCGGGGGTGCGCTCGTCGAGGATCTGAATAAGGTCGGGCCAGGTGGCGTTGCCGAAGCTGTACTTCTTTAAGTACTCCTGCAGGCCTAGGCGGAAGGGCCCCTCACCCATCAGGCGCTCCAGCTGCCGCATCATAATGGGCGCTTTGTGGTAGATGATGTTGCCGTAGAGCGAGCCGGCATCTTTCAGGTTATCCAGCTCCTGCCGGATGGGGTTAGCGCCAGTAGTGCGGTCGACGCCGTAGGCCGCGGGGTAATGGTCGATGACGAACTTGAGGTCGTAGTTGGAGTTGGCTACGGCCACCTGCGTGATTTTATCGGCCATGAAGTTGGCAAACACCTCCTTCATCCACACGTCGTTAAACCACTGCATAGTCACCAAATCGCCAAACCACATGTGGGCGGTTTCGTGGGCGATGAGGTTGGAGCGGGCTATTTTCTGGTCCTGGGTGGCGCCTTCGTCCAGGAACAAGGTGCTGGCTTTGTAGTCGATGGCGCCCACGTGCTCCATGCCCCCGTACTGGAAATCGGGCAGGGCCACGAAATCGAACTTGTGGAACGGATACGGAATGGCGGTGTACTGCTCCAAAAACTTGAGTGCGTCGGCATGAATCTGGAAGATGGGGTCCAGGCTTAGCCGCACCTTGTCTTGGTCGGTTTCCCGGTGCAGAAACTGCATCGGCCTTCCCCCTAGCGTGCGCGCAACCCGCGTGAATTTGCCGGCCGCGAAGGAGAACAAATACGTGCTGATAGTATCAGAGGGTGCGAAGCGGTACGTCTTGCTCTCAGTTGCCACCGTCGAATCTTGCAGCGGACCGTTGGCCAGAGCCTGCCAGCTTTTTGGCAGGGTGAGCGTCAGGCCGAAGGAAGCCTTGAGGTTAGGCTGATCGAACACCGGAAACACGGTGCGGGCGCGGTCGGGCACCAGCAAGGTGTACAGGAAGTCCTCGTTGCGGTTGAGGCTTTGGTTGCCGGCCGTAAACTCAATTTGCACCTCATTCGAGCCGGTTTTCAGACTAGGGGCCGGCAGCACCAAGTGTTCATCGTGGTGGTCGATGGCGACGGGCTGGCCATTTACCGCCACCCGTTTCAGGTTGGAAGTTTGCTCCTTGAAATCGAGCTGCACGGGCTGGGCGGCATCGGAGAGGTGAAACCGAACCGTTTCGGTGGCCGCAATGGGACTGGCTTTGCCGACCGGAATAGTCAGGTGCAGGGCGTAGGCCAGGCGGGAGATGCGGCGGGCGCGGTCTTGGGCCAGCTCCTCACTCACGCCGGCCACCACGGCTAGCGGCGCGGTGGGTGTAATGGCAGGCGCGGCCGTATCAGCAACCACTAGTTTTTTAGAGCACGACAACAGGCCTAGGCTCAGCAGAAACACGCTAGTGCGCGCTCCATTCTTATATTGAAGCTTCATTCGAAAGGAATTCCATCAGGTCGAACACCCAAGGTAAAGCAAACCCACCGATGGAACAGCCTACTTCCCCCACCGATCTGCTACCGCCCGCCCAGATCTACCCGCTCGGCGATGCGGCCGTGGTGCTGCAGCTCGGCGACACTATCAGCGAAGCTACCCACCGCACGCTGCAGGCTCTAGGCCACTCCCTCGATCATGCCACCTTCCCCGGCCTGCGCGAATACGTGCCGGCTTTCACTACCCTCACCGTGTATTACGACCCGTGGGTGGTAAGCCAACGCGGCCAGCATGACCCCAACCAAGTTGTAGCCGAGTGGCTGTTTTCGCTGCTGCACAACCTCCCCACTGCTTCTGCAAGCGAACCTCAGCCCGTTGTGGAAATACCGGTGTGCTACGGAGGCCGCTACGGTCCCGACCTGGCCCTGGTGGCCGAGCATACTGGCCTAGCACCCGCAGAGGTCATTCGGCTGCACACCGAGCCGGAGTACTTAGTCTACATGATTGGGTTTGCGCCCGGATTTCCGTACTTGGGCGGCATGCCCGAGCAGCTCTCCACTCCGCGCAAAGCGCATCCCCGCCCGCTGGTACCCGCGGGCTCGGTGGGCATTGCCGGGGGCCAAACCGGCGTGTACTCCTTGCCTACGCCCGGGGGCTGGCAGCTAATTGGCCGCACCCCGCTCCGCCTGTTCACGCCCGAGGGCGCCTCCCCCAGCCTGTTGCGGGCGGGTCAGCGGCTACGGTTCGTGGCTATTACGGAGGATACGTACGAACACCTGCTGACGCATGAGCAGTAGCATTCTTCGGCCCGGTCTGCTCACCACCATTCAGGATGCCGGGCGCTTCGGCTACCAGCAGGCGGGCGTTATTGTGAGTGGCCCGATGGACCCTTGGGCGCTGCGCCTGGCCAACCTGCTCGTGGGCAACCCGCCCAATGCCGCCGGGCTGGAAATCACGCTGCTGGGCCCTACCATTCGCTTTGAAGCCGACCACCTGATTTGCCTGAGTGGGGCCGACTTATCCGCTACGCTCGATGGGCAGCAGTTGCCTCTGAACCGGCCCGTGGCAGTGCAGCAAGGCAGCACACTAGCTTTTGGGGCGGCGCGTATGGGCTGCCGGACTTACCTGGCGTTTTCGGGTGGGCTCACGGTGCCTGCGGTCCTCGGCAGTCAATCAACCTATTTGCGGGCCCAGCTGGGTGGTCTAGAAGGCCGAGCCCTGCGAGCCGGCAACGTGCTACCAGCAGCCGGCCCTACTCCTGCGGGGAAACGGCTGCATCAGCAACTGCTAGGCCAGTACCCCGGCCAAAACTGGGTGGCGGCGCGGTGGTACCCAGCGGTGGAGCCTGCCTTTGCTTCCGGCGGCAATGCCATAACGATACGGGCTATTCGGGGGCCGGAGTATGAGCTGTTTACGCCAGCAAGCCAGCAGAACTTTTGGCGGGAAGAGTTCTTGGTAACGCCCCACTCCGACCGCATGGGCTACCGGCTGGCGGGGCCAGGGCTGGACCGCCGCACCGAGCGGGAAATTCTCTCCTCGGCCGTTACCTTCGGCACGGTGCAGGTGCCAGCCTCTGGTGAGCCCATTGTGCTCATGGCCGACCACCAAACCACCGGCGGTTACCCGCGCATCGGGCAGGTCATCTCGGCCGACTTTTCCCAACTGGCTCAGGTGCCGCCGGGTGGTCGGCTGCGCTTTCAGGAAGTCAGCCTTTCGGAAGCCCACTACTGGTCCCTACGCCAGGAAAAACAACTCCAGCAACTTCAACGGGCCCTAGCCCTGCGCTACTATCAATGAATAAACTGTACGCCGTCGACCTGAACTGTGACATGGGGGAAAGCTTCGGGGCTTATTCGCTAGGCCACGACGAAGCTATTTTGCCCAGTATCACCTCCGCCAACATTGCCTGCGGTTACCACGCCGGCGACCCAGCCGTGATGAAGCGTACCGTGCGCCTGGCTTTGCAGCACGGAGTAGCCATTGGGGCCCACCCCGGCCTGCCCGACCTAGTGGGTTTTGGTCGGCGCGAAATGGCGGTTTCTCCCGAAGAGGCCTATGATATGACGGTGTATCAACTGGGGGCGCTGGCTGCTTTCGTGCGGGCTGAGGGCGGCACCGTGCACCACGTAAAACCCCACGGCGCCCTTTATAATATGGCCGCCGTAAACCCTACTCTCGCTGAGGCCCTGGCCGAAGCCGTGTACCAGGTGCACCCCGAAGCCTGCCTTTATGGCCTGGCTGGCAGCGCCCTCATTAGTGCGGGCCAAAAGCTAGGCCTGCACGTTGCCCAAGAGGTTTTCGCCGACCGGACGTACCAGCCTAACGGCACCCTCACCCCCCGCCGTCAGCCCAACGCCCTACTCACCGACCCCGCCGCGGCTATTGCCCAAGTAGTGCGCATGGTGCAGGAAGGCAAGGTGCAGGCCTTATCGGGTGAGGACGTGACTATTCAGGCAGATACTGTTTGCATTCACGGCGACGGCGCCCACGCCCTGGAATTTGCCCAGCGCATTCGGGCTACGCTTCAGCAAGCGGGCATTACGATTCAGGCTCCTTACCAGACTACTGCATGAGGCCAACCCGCAACTGGGGGGTGCTGCTCGGCGCGGCCTTCCTGATGGCTACCTCGGCGGTGGGCCCCGGCTTCCTGACCCAAACCACCGTTTTTACCCAGTCGTTGGGGGCGAGCTTTGGTTTCGTGATTCTCACCTCTATCCTCATGGATATTGGGGTGCAGCTCAACATTTGGCGGGTTATTGCCATGTCAGAAATGCGCGCCCCCGACATTGCCAACCGGGTACTGCCTGGCCTAGGCGGCTTTATTTCAGCCCTGATTGTGGCGGGAGGGCTGGCGTTTAACATCGGGAACGTGGGTGGGGCCGGCCTGGGCCTGGAGGTGCTGACGGGGCTACCGGTAACGGTGTGCGCCGGGCTAGCCGCAGCCATGGCCATAGCTATCTTCCTGGTGCGCGAAGCGGGGCCACTTATGGACCGATTTGCTCAGCTTATGGGCTTGGTTATGATTGGGGCTATTATTTACGTGGCAGTTACCACCCATCCGCCGGCTGCCGAAGCTGCGCTGCGCACCATTGCCCCCGACACTATTGATTTTACCGCCATTATCACGCTGGTAGGCGGCACCGTAGGGGGCTACATCACGTTTTCTGGTGGCCACCGCCTGCTTGATGCGGGCGTGAAGGGCCCCGCCGCTTTGTCCCAGGTAACGCAAAGCGCCATTATGGGCGTGTCGGTGGCCTCGCTGATTCGGGTGTTGCTGTTTCTGGCCACGCTGGGCGTCGTCGGCCAGGGATTGGCCATTAACGCCGACAACCCTACTGCCTCGGTGTTTCAGCTGGCCGCCGGGCAGGTGGGCTATAAGCTGTTTGGGGTGGTGATGTTCGCGGCGGCCATTACCTCTATTATCGGCTCGGCTTACACCTCCATCTCCTTTCTCAAATCGATGCTGCCGCGCGTAGCTGAGCACGAAAACAGCTGGATTATCGGGTTCATTGCCTTATCCACCGTGGTCTTCGTTACTATTGGCAAACCCGTGGCATTGCTAGTATGGGCCGGAGCACTCAATGGGTTTATCTTACCCATTACCCTCGGCACATTGCTCGTGGCTGCCTACCGGCCCAGCGTGGTTGGTACTGCGTACCGCCACCCGCTCTGGCTGGCGGCATTTGGGCTGCTGGTGGTACTCCTCATGACCTGGATGAGCGGCACCGTGCTGGTGCAGCAGGTAGCTGGGCTCTTTGCATAAAGATGGAGCCTGCCCGAACGGTAAATCTAGCTGCCATGAAGATGATGGCATCAGGCCCTAACTAGTCGTGTATGAAGTTACTCTCCCGAATTCTTGCCTGCTCTTTTCCTCTACTGGCAGTGGGCTGCGCTGGCCACCACCCACCCCAAAAGGCCTACGACCTTGTTATCACGCATGCCAACGTGGTAGACGTGGAAACCGGCCAGATCAGGCCCGATCAGACCCTGGCCATTGCCGATGGTCAGATCCGGCGGCTGGAAAAGGCAAACGGTCGGCCGTTACCCGCCACCCGCACCCTCGACGCCCAGGGTAAATACCTGATTCCGGGACTCTGGGACATGCATGTGCACTTCCGCGGCGGCGACTCCCTGATTACGGCCAACCGCAACCTGCTCCCGCTCTACCTGGCCCACGGCATCACTACAGTTCGTGATGCGGGCGGCGACCTGACACCTGCACTTTTCGACTGGCGGAGGCAAATTCGGGCCGGTAAGCTGGCGGGGCCCACTATATATACCTCCGGTCCCAAGATTGACGGGCCGGAACCCACCTGGGCTGGCTCCCTTCCGGTCGTGACGCAAGCAGATATTGATAAGGCCCTCGACTCCTTGCAGGCGTTGAAGGTCGACTACGTCAAGATTTATGAAAGCACCATCTCGCGGGATGCCTTCCTAAACACCGTGGCCTCGGCGGAGAAGCGCGGCATGACTACAACGGGCCATATGCCCTACACTGCCACGCTGCGCGAGGCCTCCGACCGGGGCCTGGATGCCTCGGAGCACTTGTATTACGTGTTCAAGGCTTGCTCAAGCAAGGAAGACAGCATCACCACGGCGGTGCAACGCAGCCAGGGCACGGCTAAGCCGCTAGGCCTGTTTGCGGTGCTGCCGGCCATCTACCGCACGTTTGACCCCACCGCCGAGGCGCGCATCTACCAAACACTGGTGAAAAACAAAACGGCGGTGGTGCCCACGCTCTATATCCAGAAGCTGCTGGCCGAACTGCCCCAAACCGACCACTCCCGCGACTCTCTCCTGACCTACATAGACCCTAAAATTCAGCGTACCTACGCCGGGCGCCTGAACGGGGCCCGCCGCCAGTCAGCGGCCATGCAGGCCTTCAATAAGCAGCTTGGTGCCAAGTTCATGTCCCTGGTGCCGGCCATGCACAAGGCAGGGGTAACACTGCTGGCCGGCTCCGACAGCGGTGCGTCCAACTCCTACGTGTACCCGGGCACCTCGCTGCTAGGTGAATTGGAACTGATGGTGCAGGCCGGCCTCACGCCCGCTCAGGCCTTGCAAACCGCCACCATCAACGGGGCCCGCTTCCTGAAAGCCGACAAGTTTTCCGGCACCATCCAAGCTGGCAAAGCGGCTGACCTTGTTCTGTTAGACCAAAATCCCTTAACTAACATCAGCAGCCTGCGCCAGATCAACACCGTTATTGCTCACGGCCACGTGTATACCGCCGCCGATTTGCGCCAGATGCTGCTGGCAGTAAAGCACTGAGGGCACAATCAAATGTCACTCAATTCATCATACCAGCCAGATGCCCGTTCGTGAAATTCTGCAGCTAGGCCACCCCGTGCTGCGCCAGATAGCCCAACCCATTCCTGACCCAACCGCACCAGCCGTGGCCAGTCTTGTCACGGACTTGGCCGATACCGTAGGCCACTGGCGCGAAACGACTGGCTACGGTCGGGCCATTGCCGCGCCCCAAATTGGGGAGTTGCAGCGCGTGATTCTGCTGCGCCTGCCGGGCCAGCCGGTGTGGCCGCTTATCAATCCCAGCATCATCGACCACAGCCCCGAGAAGATGGTGGTGTGGGATGCCTGCCTTTCCTTTCTCTCCATCTTTATGCAAGTAGAGCGCTACGAGTGGATTACTGTGCGCTACCAAGACCTGCTAGGCCAGTGGCACGAAACTCAGGCGGGCGCCAAAGACGACCTCGCCGAACTGCTCCAGCATGAAATCGACCACCTCGACGGCATCCTCTCCATCGACCGCATGGTGGATGTAAAGTCGCTGTGCTCTCGCGAAGAGTTTGAGCGCCAGCACCGCGCCGACAGCCCCTATGGGCGGTAAAATGGTTCGGTAGTGATTCAGTGAGGATTTGACCCACTACCGCACGTCATCCTGATGAAGTAAAGCTCTTTTGCGCCTGCCCAGTGGCCTAGCGCAACCTGCTGACCCAACTAAAGCTAGGCTAGGCCTGCCGCCAGTGTGCTGGGTTAGCATGACAGCCTTTAAGTGCGTACCATCTGCTTCGTGTTGCGTCCCGTACCTTTGGGCTGATGGCCAATATATACCACCCCTTCGTTGTTTACGACCTGCAAGAGCACGCCACCCCGGAACGGCAGTACCGTATTGTGGTTGATTTGTCGGAGATGGACGATTACTACACGGTGTTTGAGCGGCACGGCTTCAGTGGCAGCGGCGCCTCCTGGGCCGAGCACATTGAAACTATTGTGGAAGAACACGCCCCCGAACTGCTCGATCATATTGAGCTAGCGGGCGAGGGCGAAATCTTCCGTGCCTACGCCGATAGCCGCGCCAGCGCCCAGCAGTTCCTAGGCCTAGTCCACCCCATCTTCGGCGACCTAGGCAGCTTAAGCAAATACCTTAGCCAAACCGACCCGGGGGATTTTTTTGAGTAGGCTGGCCTAGAGCATAGCAGGTCAAAAATTCAGTTGCGCAAAGTTCTTGTCAATGGCTAAAGTGAATGAGCTAGCCTTGCTTGTAACTCCAGCATTTTCTGTCGCTGCGTTCGGTAAATGGTTTTGGTTAGTTCATCCTCAATCCATTTCCTAGCCTCATTCTGATAACCATAGTTAAATAGGGTTTCGATAGCAAGCTCTGAGTTGGGTTCTTTTACTTGTATTAATTGCTGCATGATAGCTTCAACCCCATCTATGCGGTCCAGATACGGCAGTACTCTGGTGGTTATATCCTGTTCTACTAATCGAGATAAATTATCAAACTCCGATTGGTCCGTTAACTCATACCAAAGGTCGTCAGAGCCTTTCAGTTGCCCAATTCGCTTTCGAATCAAACAGGCTGGTTCCAGAAACCTTTCATTGGATATGCTTCTACCTCTTGTCCAGAGGCGTTCTGCTTCAGGTAAGTATATGCCTGTATTGAGTGTAAATCGAATGTTGCTTCGGTCTCCATAAGCACTTTTCTGAATACTTAAAATTTTGCCCCAACCAGCTGAATCATAGTATCGAAAGTTATTCTTTGTTTTACTATAGCCTCGTTTCTTGAATTCAGGCCAAATGACTTTTGATACCAGCGTATCGAACTGAGTTTGGATTTCTGTTTTACTCACACTCATTTTCTCGCTGTACTAATCCCTATACCAAGTACCTATCAAAACCCAGCACACCCATCATCCCCAATCGGGGCGCCGTCGGGCATGGGCAGGGCGGGTGCAGCCTGGAACTTCTCGGGAGCTGCTTCAAATTGCTCAATCATGCGCACTGCGGCGAAGGCAGTGGCCCGGCGGCCTTCATCCTTACCCGACTTCTGCTCTTTCTGAAGCTGCTTTTTCAGCTCTTCCACTTTCATAGTGGCCTGGGCTTTTACATTGACGGGCGCTTGCGGAGCGGCGGCCAGGGCCAACAGCTTTTGCAGGGTGAGCGTGTTCACTAAGCGCTGCAGCTCGCCGGCATAGCCAGCTTCGGGCTTGGCCTGCCAGGTTTGCTTTACCAGTCGGTCGAGCACGGCGGCTAGGCCCGGTTGGTCGTTGTGGCGGGCGTGGTATTCCTCCAGGCGGGCGGCCCGCTGAGGATTGAGCAGAAACTCCAACGTTGTTGCCGCGGCCGATTCGGCCGCGCCGGTGGGGTCGAACGTAAGGCCGGTGCGGGCAGTAAAGGTTTCGCGGGTGCGCGGGTAGTTCACGGGCCGCGGCGGAATCTTGGCCAGCAGCTCTTCCGACAACGCCAACTCGCGGGGCGAAATCGTGCGCATCAGCGCGTCGAAGGCCTTCCACTGCTCGGCGGGCTCTACCAAGCGCGTTACAGTTTGGCCGTCGCCCTTCACGGCGTACGTGTAGTAGAGGCCACCCAACACCTTAGAGGCCGCTTCTACCTGATAGCGCTGCAGCAGGTACATGGGTACCAGCACCTCTTCGATGGTGGCCATGGGCTGATTGGGCGCAATAGCTTTTTCGGAGAAGCGGTCTAGCACGACCCTGCGCACGTCCATCACGTGGTTCAGCGCATCGGCGGCGCTGGTGCCATCGTCCCAGAGGTGAGCCAGCGGGTGGGCGCTGCCCTGGGCCCGCGCATCGGCGTCGGCCATAAACAGGTAGCCATCCTTGAGCGTCTGGGCGATGATGGCGTTGAGGCCGGCCGCCTCGTTGGCTTGCGAACCAAAATCCTTGTAGCCATACAAGATGGCGCGCTTATCCCAGGTGCCAATTTCGGTGGTGTACGCCTCGCTCAGGTCCACGGTGCCATCGGGGCGCAGCTTGATGCGGGGCACCGGGTAATCCATCACCGACGACCGTTCTTTGGTGCTGGCGGCGTAATTGTGGTACAGGCCTAGCGTGTGGCCTACCTCGTGGGCGGCCAGCTGGCGCAGGCGGGCCATGCTCACGCGCAGCATCTCGGGGCTGGTGGGCTTGCCTTCTTCATAGGGCTGCAGCAGGCCTTCAGCAATCAGGTAATCCTGCCGCTCCCGCAACGAGCCCAACGACACCTGCCCCTTGATGATTTCGCCGGTGCGCGGGTCGGTGATAGAAGCGCCGTACGACCAGCCGCGGGTGGAGCGGTGAATCCACTGAATCAGGTTATAGCGGATGTCCATAGGATCAACGCCTTCGGGCAGCATCTTCACCTGAAAGGCGTTGCGATACCCGGCCGCCTCAAAGGCCTGGTTCCACCACGCGGCCCCTTCGAGCAGCGCCGAGCGTACGGGCTCGGGCGTGCCACGGTCGAGGTAGTACACAATGGGTTCCTTCGCCTCACTTACGGCGGCCGAGGGGTCTTTTTTTTGCAAGCGGTGCCGCACAATCTGCCGCTTCACAATGGGCTGATCAATGGCGGCGGCATAGTCCATGTACTCGTTGGCGAAGTAGCCCGCTCGCGGATCGAAGGCACGAGGCTGATAGTTATTATCGGGCAGTTGAATAAACGAGTGGTGCATGTGCACCGTCACGGCCGTGGGGTCGGGCGTTACCGAGCTGATTTCGCGGCCTTTGGCTTTGCCCGTAAGCGTTACCACGGCCTCAAACTCTGAGTTAAGCGGAAATGCTTTGGTGTTGGGCAGAAACACGGCGGAGCGACTTTCCTCGGCCTTGTAAGAGCCCTGCTTGAGGTCGTCGAGCTTATCGCCGAGCTGGTGGGAGTCGCGCAGCAGAAAAGGCGTCAGGTCAACCAGCACCTTGCCTCCCTCCTGGGCTTCGGCCTTAAAGCCCCAGAGCACCGATTGGGCAAAGGAATTTTCAACCGACTGCCGCTCCTCGGCATTCTGGCTCACGGCCCGGAAGTCGTAGTTGGGTTGCAGCAGCAGAATCTTGGGCCCGCTCTTCACGAACTTCACAATGCGAGTTTGCCCAATCTGGCCCCGGTCAAGCCCCAGGTCGTTGGAGCCTACGCCGTTGGGCAGCGTGCTGACGTACAGAATTTCCTGGTCTAGCTTGTCGATTTCGAGCAGAATGCGCCCCCCTTTTTCGTCCCAGTAAAATGGAAAGAAGCCCGAGAACTTCTGCATTCCTTTCGTTTTCTCAGCCAGGCTTTGGGCCGAAACCAGATGCGAACTGACCAACAGAGAGCCAACCAGTAAAGAGTAGAGTTTCTTCATGCAGTGGAGAGGTAGTGGAGTGGGCGGAAGGTAGCGAGGGATACCCACTTTTCAGCATAACTCACCGCACCCAGTGCGCAGAAAGCGTCTCTTTGTGCGCAACTACTATTTGGTTGGAACCATCCGCGCCTCGTTATTTTAAGCCCTCCTTGCTCTGCTCAAACGTTTTGAAGTGGTTGCAGGGCAAACACCGCCTGTATATTGGCAGCCCAAGGTCTATTTTGCGTTGCTACTTCTACTGCCTATGTCCGTCAGCAGTCCGTTACCGCACTTTACATTCAACCCCAACGCTTACGCCCTAGGCCTCTTCGAGCAAAAAGATATCGTCTGTGAGTGCTGCCACCAACCGCGCGCCTACAGCTATACTGGTCCCATATATTGCGAGGCCGATGTGGATGACCTGTGCCCGTGGTGCATCGCCGATGGCAGCGCAGCCGCGAAATGGGACGCCGAGTTTCAGGATTGGGCCTCGGTGGAAGGCCACTCGCCTGATCCGGCGGAAGCGTCGGCACCCCTCAACCCTGCCTCCTTGGAGGAAGTGGTTTCTCGCTCACCCGGCTACAACTCTTGGCAGCAGGGCGTTTGGCTGACGCATTGCCAGGACCTGTGCATGTTCCTGGGCTACGTGGGCGGCGACGATATTCGCCCATTTCTCCCAGAACTACGCCCCGATCTGCAGGACTGGCCCAATGAGGTTTTTTTGCTCCGGAGCCTCTCAGCGGATGGGAGCTTGACCGGGTACCTGTTTCAGTGTCGCCACTGCGGGCAGCACCGGCTCCATATTGATTGTGATTAACGTAGCTTTCGGTTTAACCTTCTACCCTTCTGCTTGTGTCTTCCTCCTCTGCTGCCCGCTGGAAACTGGTTTTAGGCTCGCCCGCTGATGCGGCCAATGAAATCCCTATGTCGGCGGACTACGGGCGCATGGATGAAGTGCTAACCCAGCTCTACGACGGCCACGAAGGTGAGCGGAAAGCTGGCCTAGGCGGCTCTGCGCCCAAAGTCAGCCGCTGGCTGGGTGACATCCGGACCTATTTTCCGTCTTCGGTGGTAGCCGTAATGCAGCAAGACGCCATGGATCGGCTAGGCCTGCACCAGCTGCTGCTGGAGCCCGAAATCATGCGCACCGTGCAGCCCGATGTGCACTTGGTGGGCACCCTTATGTCGCTGAGCCGGGTGATGCCGCAGAAGGTGAAGCACACGGCCCACGAGGTGGTGGGCAAGGTGGTGCACGAGCTAGAGCAAAAACTGGCCAACCCATTACGCCAAGCTGTGCAAGGGGCCTTAAGCCGGGCGGTGCGTAACCCCCGACCTCGCTACGCCGAAATCAACTGGGCGGCCACTATTCGGGCTAACCTCAAGCACTACCAGCCGCAGTACAAAACGGTGGTGCCCGAAAAACTTATTGGCTACGGGCGGCGCGGGCAGGCGCTTAAGGAAATTGTGCTCTGCGTAGACCAGAGCGGTTCAATGGCCTCTTCGGTGGTGTACGCGGGCGTATTCGGGGCTGTATTGGCGTCCATCAAAGCCGTGAAAACGCACATGGTGGTGTTTGACACGGCCGTAGCTAACCTCTCAGAGAATCTGCAAGACCCCGTGGATTTGCTGTTTGGGGTGCAGCTCGGCGGAGGCACCGATATCAACCTGGCTCTCACCTACTGTCAGCAGCTCATCACCCGTCCTACCGATACCATTCTGGTGCTCATCAGCGACTTATACGAGGGTGGTAATGAGCGGGAGATGATCCGACGGGCCGCCGCTCTGAAAGCCGCTGGCGTAACCGTGGTAGCCCTGTTGGCCCTCGCCGACGACGGCGCCCCGAGCTTCGACCGACGTGTAGCCGAGAAATTTGCCGCCCTAGGCATCCCAAGCTTTGCCTGCACGCCGGGACAGTTCCCGCAGCTTATGGCAGCCGCCATTCAGGGTCAGGAACTTAAGCTCTAGGCCACTCGCTACACGAGCCTGGCCGCGGGTGTATTATGCAACGAACCGGCTTGCGCTTGGCTCCTACTGCTAGCTTACTCTCCTTTTATTGCTTGTGCTTTTATCTGCTTTCCTTCTCACATCGGTGGTGTTGGCACCGGCTGCGCCAGATACGCTTACGCCGCGCGAAACCCGCAACCTCACGGCTCTAGGCCAGGTTGCCGGAGCCATCAAGTACTTCTACCCAAACCGCCACACGGCCCAGGTTAGCTGGGAAACGGTTCTCGTACGGAGCATTCCGGCAGTTAGGCGGGCACGTACCGACGCCGCCTTAGCGGTAACCCTTGATAGCCTCTTTCACCCCCTGGCCCCCGCAGCCCGCGTTGCGCTAGGCCAGTCCTCCGTGCCTAATACTGGCCTAGCGCATACGGAGGCCGGCCCTTACTACTACTGGGAACATCACGGGTTAGCGCTTGACAAAAAGGGGCTACCGGTAGTGCGGGCTATGTTTAAACTGGGCGGTCTTTCGTATTCCAGCGCTATTAAGTCAGCACCAGTGCCGGAAGCGGTTAAGCTCTTCCAAGGTCAGCCGCAGTATACGGTTCGTTTGCTGGATAGTCTCCACCTCACGTTTCCTCTGCTGCTCACGCAGGCCCAGTATCAACAACGACTGCCCCGGCAACGCGGCCGCTCGGTGCACCGGTTAAACGCCGCCACCTCAGCCCAGCGCCTGACCACGGTACTGCTCAGCTGGAATATTGTGCAGCATTTTTACCCCTACCGAGCCGTGCTGGACAGTGCCCGATGGACGGAGACCCTGCCCCTGGCTCTGCAGGCCGCGGCCCGCGCCACCACAGACACCGAGCTGCTTACTGCCTGCCGCACCATGCTGGCCCGGCTGCCCGACCGCCACGTAGGCATCAGCCCTAAAACGCGCACGGGGTTGCGCATCGTGTCGCCGCCCTGGGGTCTCCAGCTCCGTTTAGTAGACGAGCAAGTGATGGTGCAACAGGTACCCCAGAGCCTTCAGCAGTTGCAGCTGGGCATGGTGCTCACGCAGGTAAACGGTCAGCCAGTGGCCGCACTGCTTCAGCAGTTACAGGCAATTATTCCGGCAACCTCTGCGCCAGTTGCCCGCCAATTGGCCGCGGAGTCGTTGCTGACGCATCTGGCGGCGGTGGGGCCTTCGGCCCGGTTAACGTTTCGCAACACGCAGGGCCGGGAGCTTGAGCAGGTCCTGGCTTTCCGGGAGCTACGGGGCAACATGCGCCACCAGCCGGCAGCGGTGAGGGAGGTGGCGCCGGGCTTCTATCTGTTGGATGCCGCCCGCCTGCGCTACTCTGATTTTCAACGAGCCCTTCCGCAGTTACAAACCGCGCGGGGCCTGATCATTGACCTGCGCCAGCGCCCTTCCTACGACCTACTGCGGGTGCTGCCGCATTTTTCGCCGACCGCCCTTTTGCCCGACAGTACGGCTACGCCGCTGCTGCGCCAGCCTGACTTTCAGCAAGCACAGCTAGTAGGGTCAACGTCTCGGCCCTTACCTGCTCAGCTTCCCTTCCTTCCAGCCTCTAAGGTGTTCCTGACGGGCCCTCACACTTACAGTTACGGCGAAACGGTGGCTGAGCTGGTACGGCGGCACCGCCTGGGCATACTACTCGGCCAGACCACCGGCGGCACCAACGGCGAAATGAATTTTGCTGCCATCGGCCGGGCCTACCAACTCAGCTGGACCGGCCGCCGCGTGGTGAGCCGCAGTGGTACATACCAGGGCACTGGTCTAGCCCCCGATGTTGTGGTGCAGCCTACTGTATCCACCTTAGCTCAGGGTCAGGATGCCGAGGTGAACCGAGCCGTGGAGTGGCTGCAGCAGGTGCCGTACTAGTGGCCTAGGCTTTAGTCAATAGTACGGCAGGATGGACCCACGAGCGAGTTGCTACCGGTATCGATACCGGTAGCAACTCGCTCGTTCTTTGCGTTATACGGTTGGGCTACTACCCCATAATAAGATGCTGTACCCTTAGGTTTCACTTCCATTTTCCGTGTTTCTTTGTGCACTTCCCATCAGTGAAACCATTCCTTTCTGGACAGGAACTGGCCGAGCTAATCAGCGCTTTAAACACGCGTTTTACTGGTTCGCTAGGCCACTTACGCTTGACTACAAACACCTTATGATGAAGATTAAAAAGGCCGTAATTACGGCGGCGGCCCGCGGGGTGCGGCTTTACCCAGTAGCTGATACCATTCAGAAATCTATGCTGCCCGTGGTGGATGTGGATGGCCTGCACAAGCCAGTGATTCAAATTATTGCCGAGGAAGCGTTCAGCAGCGGTATTGAGGAGCTGTGCATTGTGTGCGCCCCCGGCGACGGCGAACGGTACCTGGCCGCCTTCCATTCCCTGCGCGACAACCTGCTGAAGTCGTACCAAGGCATTGACTGGGCCAAGCAAGAAGCCGAGAAAATCGACCACCTGCTCAGCCGCACGCAATTTGCCGAGCAACAGGAGCCCCGCGGCTACGGCCACGCCGTGTACTGCGCCCGGGAGTTCGTAAACGGCGAGCCGTTCCTGCTCATGCTGGGCGACTACCTCTACGTTTCGGACCTGCCGCAGCAGCGCTGCGCTGCCCAACTGTTGGAGCTGGCAGCCCAGGAAGGATGCGCTGTGTCGGCCGTAAACCCCACAATTGAGCACCAGGTAAGCCGCTACGGTACCGTTACCGGCAAGCACGTAGCAGGCCAGGTGGGCATCTACCAGATTGATAAGATCATCGAGAAGCCTTCCCTGAGCCTGGCCGAGCTGGAACTGCAGACCTCTGGCCTACGCGCTGGCTACTACCTGTGCTTCTTCGGGATGCACGTGCTCACGCCTTCCATCTTCACCATTCTGGAGTCGCAGGTGGCCCAGGGTGAAGCCAACGTGCTGCTCACGCCCGCCCTGCAGGAGCTAGCCGCTTCTGATAAATACTTGGCCCTGGAAGTACGCGGCAGCCGCTACGACCTCAGCCGTAAGCAAGGCCTGCTCCGGGCCCAAATTGCGCTGGGCCTAGCCGGCGAAGCCCACGACGAAACGCTCACCACGCTTGTAGAACTGCTGGCCGAAGCCAACGCCCGCAAGCCACAGCTAGGCTAGACAGCGGAGGTAGGCTGGAATAACACTCCAGAACGTCATGTCGAGCTGGTCGAGACATCTCGCGTGCTGACGTTGCTATATTAATCAGACATCAGCACGCGAGATGTCTCGACCAGCTCGACATGACGACCTTTTTTAGTCGTTTTAGGCCACTCGCCCATAGGCCAACGCCCTATTAAATCACGCATCTGCATGAATGCATTCATAGATACCATTACCTCCACGGACCCTGCCGTGCGGAACCGGTCGTTCTACGACCTGAGCCGTGGGTTGTCGGCGCGGACGTTGCTGCAGCACCTGCGGGAGCTGGATGAGTTCCGGAAGGCCACGCCCAACCTCTACGACAAGGTGCGGGCCATTCTGTTTCTGTACGCCGGCTTCCGGTTTTTCCTGCAGGAGTCACCCGAAATTGCGCCCGTGGGTAATATCCCGTACGCGGGTTTTGAGGACCTGCTGGGCCGCCGGTTTGAGCACGCCATCAGCACCTTCTTAAAGGAGCTTGACGCGCACGGGCCCAACGCCACGCTGTTCAGCGCCCTGGCCGAAAGCTACCACCACCTCTCCTTCCAGATTCTGGCCGACCAGGTGCGCAAGAGCGTGCGCTCCAGCAAAGGCAACCAGTGGATGTTCCGCGTAGGCCATCAGGAAGAGCACCCCATCCGCATTCACCCCCAGCTCTTGCAGCGCCAGGAAGGCAGCCTGTTCTACCCCGTCCTACACGAGAGCACGTCCGTGCGCATGGACCTCACGCACAGCGGCTGGTCGGATATCTTCTTCCTGGGGATGGACTACCCCGAGGGCGCCCGCGTGGTGAACCTCTCCATCGACTTGGGCGTGTTTGGGCGCGACAAAGACATTCTGCCGCCCCTGCACGCCTACGTGCGCGTGATTCCGGACCCGGTGCTGCGCCTCACCAGCATCGACCTGAACACCACCAAGGACGTGCACGACCTGGCCGACCTGTTCAACTTCGGCAACGACTACCTGAGCCTGGTGAAGGCCGGCGTAATTGCCTCCGGCCTGATTCCGCCTTCCTTCGAAGGCACCAATCAGAGCCTGCCCGACATTCTGGCCCGCATTGTGGCGCCGGGCATGGGTATTGAGCTGGTAACCAAGGTAAACGACATTCCGAAAGGCTCGCGCTTTGCGGTGTCAACCAACCTGCTTGGCTCCATCATCAGCCTGCTGATGCGCGCCACCGGCCAGACTCAGCAGCTGACGGGTGGCCTACAGGAAAGTGAGCGGCGCCTGGTGGCCTCGCGCGCTATTCTGGGCGAGTGGATTGGCGGCTCGGGCGGTGGCTGGCAGGATTCGGGCGGCGTGTGGCCCGGCATCAAGGCCATTCAGGGCACGTTTGCCCAGCCCGGCGACCCCGAGTACGACATCAGCCGCGGCACCTTGCTGCCCCGCCACCGGGTGCTGGAGGGCGAGGAGGTGCACCCTGAAATGGAGGAGCGCATCATGAAGTCGTTAGTGCTCATGCACGGCGGCATGGCCTCCAACGTGGGCCCCATCCTGGAGATGGTGACCGAAAAGTACTTGCTTCGCGGCGAGCAGGAAACTGCCGCTCGCCAGCAAACCAACGAGGTATTCGACAACATCCTGGCCGCCATCCGGGAGGGCGATATCAAGAAGCTGGGCGCCAACACGGCCCGCAACTTCGAGGGGCCCATCAAAACCATTATTCCCTGGGCCACTACCTACTTCACCGAGCAGCTGATTGCCAAGGCGAAGAAGGAGTTCGGGGCCGATTATTACGGTTTCCTGATGCTGGGCGGCATGTCGGGCGGCGGCATGGGCATGTTCGTGAACCCCGACAAGTACGAGGACTACAAGCGGCGGGTGCTGGAGCTGCTCCGCCAGACCAAGCAGGAGCTGTCGGCCTCCCTGCCGTTTGCCATGGAGCCGGTGGTGTACAACTGGAGCATTAATAAGCGCGGTTCGTGGGGCAGTCTGCACCAGGGCGCCGAGGCGCTGATGCCGGAACAGTACTACGCCATCCACGTGTCGCAGCTGGTGAAACAGGAGCCCGAGTCAATTTCCTACATCCGGCGTGCCGAAATCGACTTCTTCACGACTCACTGCGAGCAAAACAACCTGGCTTACCCCCTGCTGCGCACCATCGTCAGCAACCTATTCAAGGTCTCCGACCCCACGGCCCAGGGTAACCGCAGCGTGGAAAACGAAAAGGCCGAGCGCATCAAGCAGGAAAACGGCTTCGACTACATTCAGCACGAAGACATTCGGGAGGAGCTGCAGAAAGGCCGCATCGGCCTCTCGCGCAACCGCCTTTCCGAAGACACCACCATCGAGGATGTGCAAACCGCCGACGTGGTGCCGTTTGAGACGCTAGGCCAGTATGAAGCCACCGGCGAAGAAGCTATTCGGGGCGGCAAGGTTGCCGTGCTGAGCCTTGCGGCCGGTGTGGGTAGCCGCTGGACTAAAGGCGCGGGCGTAATTAAGGCCCTGAACCCCTTCGTGGAGTTCAATGGCCGCCACCGCAGCTTCCTGGAGATTCACTTGGCCAAAACGCGCCGCGTAGCCCAGCACTACAGCTCTACTATTCCGCACGTGGTGGCCACCAGCTACCTCACCCACGAGCCTATCCGCAAACAGCTGGCCGCCACCGGCAACTTCGGGTACTCGGGGCCGGTGTACCTCTCAGAGGGCCGCAGCATTGGGCAGCGTTTCGTGCCTACTGAGCGCGATTTGCGCTTTATGTGGGAGGAAATGCCCCAGGAAACCCTCGACGAGAACAAGCAGAAAGTGCGCGACGCCGTGCGCGGCAGCATGATCAACTGGGCCAAAGGCAAGGGCGAAGGCACCGACTACGTTGACAACATTGCGGCCCAACGCTTCTCGCCCCTAGGCCACTGGTACGAGGTATCAAACCTACTGCGCAACGGCACGCTGGCCCAACTGCTGCGCGAGAACCCGCAGGTGGAAACCCTCATGCTCCACAACATCGACACACTGGGTGCTGATGTGCACGCGGCGGCCCTGGGCTACCACCTGGCCTCGCGCAACGTGCTCACCTTTGAGGTGATTCCGCGCCGCATCGAGGACCGCGGCGGCGGACTGGCCCGCGTGAACGGGCACGTGCGCCTGTTAGAAGGCCTGGCCCAACCCCACGAGGAAGATGAGCTGGCGCTGAGCTACTACAACTCCATGACCACCTGGATCCAAGTAGACCCGCTGCTGGCGCTGTTCGGCCTCACCCGCCAAGACCTGCAAACCGGCGACGAAGCCCAACTGGCCCGCGCCGTGCGCAGCGTGGCCCAGCGCATCCCCACCTATGTTACCATCAAAGATGTGAAGTACCGCTGGGGCCACGGGCAGGAGGATATTTACCCCGTGGCGCAGATCGAGAAGCTCTGGAGCGACATGTCGGCCCTGCCGGACGTGCAGTGCGGTTACGTGGTAGTGCCCCGCAGCCGCGGTCAGCAGATGAAGGACCCCGCCCAGCTAGATTCTTGGGTAACGGATGGCAGCAAAGCCCACGTGGAGTCGTTAGGCTCGTTTGAGTAAGTAGCAAATCGTCGTTCGGTGCTTTGCTCTGAATGACTGATAAATAAACAGCTAGGCCAGTTGAACACCAATGTTTGGTATTCAACTGGCCTAGCTGTTTCTAATGCTTACTTAAGTCGCTTCCCTCTCTTCGGTAAGTAGCCAAGAGTAGGCAAAGCTTAGGGCCTCGAGTAACTTATTTGTCAGATTACGCCTAAATGTAGAGGGCCTTATGGACAGGCCTAGCGGGCCCTAACGGTTAGTATATTAAAGGCTCCCGCCGTCTAATGGCCGTAGCTGATCTGCCAGGGAACGGGTTTTATCGGTCACCTCATTACCAGTGTGCAAGGTTGACTTTTTTTCTATTAGCATGATGTGGCATTCTTGCTCGGCCACCGGGTTATGACGGACGCCCTTCGGCACAACGTACAAGGCCCCTTCTGGCAACTCGACGGCCCCGTGTTCAAGTTCGATGCGCAAGTGGCCCTTCAGAACAAAAAAGACTTCATCTTCCTGGTCGTGACTGTGCCAGGCCAGTGAGCCCTGAATTTTGGCAACTTTCACATAGGAGTCTTCAAATTCAGCCACTACTCGTGGTGACCAGTACTCGGTCAGGGATGCCGCCGTTTGGTGCAAAGACGGAAGAAAGGACAATACGTGCATGATCAAGAATGAAGGTTCGTGCGAAAGCGAGGCAATTTAGCAGGTGATAGGGCTAGAGCGCATTCTGAGCGCAATTCCTACAAGCACAGGTATCAAGTAGAGCCAGCACCAACACAATAAGCTAAATGATGTTGTTTTGGGGCCAACCCGTAGTTGTATGAAGCCAACCTCCCTCGCCGCCTTTTACGCCGCCTGCGCCCCCACTCCGGAAACGGGAGCCAGCATTTTACCACCGCCGGACATGGCGCAGGGAGTCGGGCATTTCAACGTGTTTCCGCTGGCCGACCTGCGCCAGGCGCCGCCCATGCCCTTTACCCGACGGTCCTACCACAAAATTGTGCTCTGTCGCAGCCGCAGCTAGGTAGAATACGCCGACCGCGCCACGCACAGCGCCCGTAACACCTTGTTTCTCGTGACGCCGCGCGTGCCCTACCGGTGGCTGCCCACGGAAACGCCTGAGGGGTACTGCTGCCTTTTCGACGACGCCTTTCTGCTTCCCGCCCGCTCTGGTTTAACCGTAGCGGAACTCCCCATATTTCAGCCCGAGGCTTACCCGGTGTGGGAAGCCACCGAGGCCGAATGCTCAGCAGTGGAAGCTATTTTTCAGAAGATGCAGCACGAGCTTATCTCGGGCTACGCCTACAAGCACGACCTGTTACGCACCTACGTGTGGGAGCTGATTCATCTGGTGCAGAAACTGCAACCTGCCCCGGCCCGACTGGCCACGCACAGCGCCGCCGAACGGGTAGCCACTCAGTTCGCCGACCTGCTGGCCCAACAGTTTCCGCGCCAGAGTCCGCAGCCCCCGTTGCGCCTGCGCACCGCCGCCGACTACGCCGACCAACTGGCCGTGCACGTCAACCACCTCAACCGGGTGCTGAAGGAAACCACCGGCCACACCACTACCACTCTCATTAGCCAGCGCCTGCTGCAGGAGGCAAGCTGTTGCTGCGGCAAACGAGCTGGAGCATCTCGGAAGTTGCCGATAGCTTGGGCTTTGCCGATGTGGCGCATTTCTGCACATTTTTCAAGCGCTACACTGCCCAAACGCCGAGAGACTTCCGCAGCGCAGCCGTGTTTGAAATCTAAAGCAATTGGCTTGATTGGCGAAGTTTACCCTAGGCCTGTCGGCCGCACCTTTGCGAGGTATTCATTCACCTCTCTGGTGCGGAGCAAACACGAACAGGCAATATGGGAAACAAGAAAATTGCGCTGGTTTCCGGCGGCAATAAAGGTATCGGCTTGGCCATTGTACGCGGGCTACTACGGGCAGGCTGCCGGGTTTACCTAGGCGCCCGCGAGGTAGCAAAAGGTCAGCAAGCCGCCGCGGAGCTAGCGGCAGAAGGCGACGTACAGGTAATTGAGCTAGATCTGAACAGCCCAGAAACGCTGACGGCTGCCGCGGCCCACCTGCAGCGCGAGGTAGGCCACCTCGATATTCTGGTGAACAACGCAGGTATCAACGTACCGGGTGATGGCCACGCGAGCCTGGCAGATGTTCGGAGCGTAGCGCAAGTCATGCAGACCAATTTTGTGGGCACGCTGGCAGTTGCTCAAACCTTTTTGCCGCTGCTGCGGCAGGCCGCGGCGGGGCGCATTGTCAACGTATCCAGTCCGCTGGGCTCCCTCACCCTCAGCAGGCAAAACGACTGGGGCCTACTGGGGTATTCGGCCTCGAAAGCGGCCCTGAACATGCTCACCGTGCAACTGGCCTACGAACTACGCGACACGACCATCGCAGTAAACTCGGCCAACCCCGGCTACACGGCCACCGACCTAAACGGCTTTGCCGGCACCGACACCCCCGACCAAGGAGCCGCGGAGGCCATCCGGCTAGCCTTGCTACCCCCGGATGGTCCTACCGGCACAAGCTCTTCCGCCACGGCCGTATTGCCCTGGTAAACACTAAACCACCCCGCCACTAGCGCATTTGCTAGTGGTGGGGTGGTTTACTTCAGTGAAATCCCCTCTTATGAGCCTAGAATCTGCTCAATGCGACTCAGCTCCTCTTCGCTAAATTGAATGTTTTCCAAGCAGCGCAGCGAGTCCGTGAGTTGATCGGGCTTGCTGGCTCCGATAAGCACTGACGTTACCCGCTCATCGCGCAGAATCCAGGAAAGCGCCATTTGGGCGAGGCTCTGGCCACGCTCCTGAGCCAGCGTATTCAGCTGCTGAATCTGGCCTAGGCGCTCCGGAGTAAGCTGGTTTTCGGTGAGGAAGCCGACGCCTTTCGCCACCCGTGAGTCGTCAGGAATGCCGTGCAGGTATTTGTCAGTGAGCAGGCCCTGGGCCAGGGGCGAGAACGGAATGCAGCCTACGCCTTCCTGGCCTAGCAGGTCGAATAGGCCACCTTCTACCCAGCGCTCAAACATGGAGTATTTGGGCTGGTGAATCAGGCAAGGCGTGCCTAGCTCCTGCAGAATCTGCATGGCGCGGGCGGCTTCTTCGGGCTGGTAGTTGCTGATGCCAACGTACAGCGCTTTGCCCTGGCGCACGACGTGGTCGAGGGCGCCCATGGTTTCTTCCAGGGGTGTGTCCGGGTCGGGACGGTGCGAGTAGAAGATGTCCACGTAGTCCAGCTTCATGCGCTTGAGGCTCTGGTCGAGGCTGGAGAGGAGGTATTTGCGGGAGCCCCATTCGCCGTAGGGCCCCTCCCACATGTGGTAGCCGGCTTTGGTGGAGATAATCAGCTCGTCGCGGTAGCCGTAGAAATCTTCCTTCAGGATGCGGCCGAAGTTGGTTTCGGCAGAGCCGGGCGGCGGACCGTAGTTGTTGGCCAAATCGAAGTGCGTCACGCCGCTGTCGAAGGCCCGGTGCAAAATGGCGCGAAAGTTACTGAGCACATCCACGTCGCCAAAGTTGTGCCAGAGGCCTAGGGACACGGCTGGCAGCTTAAGGCCACTCCGGCCGCAGCGCCGGTAGAGCATGGAGGAATAGCGGGAGGGGTTTGGTTGGTAGGGCATCTAGAAAGTATGTAGTTGGATAGAGACAGCAAGTACGCAGGAACCAGTGCAATGCAAGCTCAACCGCAGCCAATTTTTCACACGTAGTGCTCTATCTTTCTCCGCCGAACATCTTTCAGGCAATCCGCTCTACTTCCTTCCGAACGTGATGACCCCTCAAATCCGCTCCCTCCGTCCTTTCATTGGCGCCAAAGATTTTGCCGTTTCGCGCAGCTTTTACCAAGCCTGGGGATTCGTTGAAACGGTGCTGTCGCCGGCCATGTCTCTCTTTTCCCGCGAGGGCGTAAGCTTTTACCTGCAGAATTATTACGTGCCCGAATGGGTAGACAACACCATGCTGTTTCTGGAAGTGGAAGACGTGGAGAAATACTGGGCTGAGCTTACGGCGCTGGATTTGCCCGGCCGCTACGCCGGGGTGCGGGTGTTGCCCATCCGGCACGAGGACTGGGGTAAAGAAGGCTTCGTGCACGACCCCGCCGGCGTGCTCTGGCACATTGGCGAGTTCAAAAGTGAATAGCCTTCATACGCCGCTCGTAGCTGAGTAGACTATCGCACATGAAGTTTCTCTTTGCCTTTGCTCTGGCATTGGCTCCTATTTTAGATTTTGGTCAACCGGCTATGCCTAGGCCAAAAGGGCCAATGGCACTACTATACAGCAGTGTTATTCACAGTTCATTAATTACAATTAGTCAACTTTGATTAAGAACATATCCTCTCAAACCTCCTCGACTTTCAGGTTCCTATATCAAGGCAAACCAAGTTACTACAATTGCTGCTCCAGTGTGGCCTTTAGGTCGCGCAAGCAGCCACGTACATTATGCGCCAGGATGTATTTCTCTAGAGCGGAAAACAGCTGCAAAGGCTGTCTCAGCGCAAAGGCATAGGTAAAAGCTGCCTTGGTAGTGCCAGCGCTTAGCTCTTCAAAACGCCAGGAGCCGGCAAACGTGGCGAACATTCCCGCCGGCTTGGTCAGCTTTATAGCTGCAACCGATGGTAGATTGAACGATGCTTACTCCGTTTCCATACATAAAAAGGCACCATGATTTTACTACCTAGATGAAACGTTTCGGTCTCCTACTACAAGATTTCAGCTGGATATTGCGGGATCTTTAGGACAAAATATTTTGAACCATGTTAATAATACATATGACACCAATGACACGTCGGACATAACATTTATTTTAATAATAACGAAGTATATATTTATATAAATGTTATATTACACAATAATAACACCACCATAATCATTCATCATACATACACTATATTTATTTAACAAATGTTAAACTATAAAAAACAAGACATGAATAGTAACCCAATATTCACAATAAATATAATATATTACTTGCTATTCTTTTTGTTATTTGGTTGCAAAAACAAAACTAGTGAATACAAATTAACTAATGGAAATTATAAATTTTGGGATGTATACAAATATCATAGAGGAAAAAAGTATTTGTATGGTTCATATGCGCTGCATAAAAAAGGAACATTACAATTGTACTTTTATAACAGGTATCATAAAAGATGCAAATGGCATACAGGTGATGCTGTTTATCCAAATACTTGGTTTCTCAAACATAATGATACTATTTACATACAAGGATTTTTCAAAAGAATAATACTACTATCTAGCGACAGTGTAATATTAAAGAACACAGTATCTGGTGATACTTTATTGTTTTTAAAATCTAAAAATCAAAGCTTAAACTACGATTGTAATACATAGTTATTCTTTATAATACAATTATTGCTAGTTATTATAGACACTGAAAAAAATTATAACAATGCACCTTATGCATTTAAACACATAGCAACTTTCTGCCTGCCTTCTAGTATGATATCTTCCCTCAGAAAAGAATCCCAGACCAGACGCTAGCTATAATTTTGAGTGTACTCAAATCCCTGCTATTGCGGACCAGCAATAAGAATGGAATCAACGAGCTTCAGCAGTTTCATATTCAGTATCGCGGCTATCAAGCTTCAATTTATATCGTTGAGAAAGGCAGAAATCGTAACAAGACTAGTAATAAAAAATATTGTTACTCGACCCTGTAGTACCACCTTTGGCCTTGACTAGGTTCTGGCAATATTATCTTGCTACCTATTTATGGCTTTATGCTAAAAAAATAGACTCTTAAATGGGCAAGCATATTCTTGAAATATTATCTTATATAAATCTCAATAAAGCTATTGCGTTGGCCCAGGCACACGTAGAGCATATAAACCAAAATTTGCAGGCCCCAGATGACTATAAGTATGTTTTGGGTGCGCCTGTTCAGTATGTGCACTGCTACTACTTTGATTACCAAGTACAGTACAAATTTGAATTGTCTCAGGATCAATGGTCCATGTTCACAGGAGCACCAGGCTTTGTGGTCAATCGAAAAAATGGGTTGCTTAAGACTATTTCTTGGAGCGAGTTGCCCCAACTTCCAGAGCAGTCGGCTCTTTGGCAGCGAAATCAAGCTTTAGCTGTTCAGCTAGCTCGCAATCCTATTACTCTTGCAACCCTGCGGCGTTATTTGCCTCTGCCTTTGCCTGAATTAGTCGCGTTTTATATACAACTCCGCCGAGTCGATATTCCAGCGCATCAAAAAGCAGCCATTATACTTGCTCAACTAATGCGTGGGACGGGTATTGAGTAATCTCCATTCTCAAAAATCTCCCCGACCTTCGGCCACTCTTTTGCCTGTTTCGTTGTTATCAACGAATCTACAAATACTCCCTTCTTTTGTCTGAACAACCTACGTATACCGACCCTTACGCGCTAGAGAAAGAGCTGCGCAAGGTGGAGGCCCTCATGAAGCTCGAGCAGCAGGAGGACCTGGAACAATTTAAAATCAAGAGTGCCAAGGCCTCCATTGCGGAGCGCCAGCAGCGCGGCCTGACGTGGTATCCCGTCAAAATAACCAAGGAAGATATCGGCTTTGGAGGAAAGCTCGTGCTGGAACTGGAGCGCCCCGCCAGCCAGGGTGGCCTACACCTGTTTCAGGTAGGCAAAAACGCCGCGCTGTTCGGCAATATTCCCGGCCGCTCGGGTTCCGACAGGCCTACGCTTAACGGCGTAATTACCAGTGTAAAGCGCAACAAAATTACGCTGGCCACCACCAAGGAAGACCTCCCCGACTGGGTGGATGAGGGCAAGTTGGGCGTGGACCTGACCTTTGACGAGGTGAGTTACCGCGAGATGGAGTATGCTCTGGGCAAAGTAATGGGCGCCTATGACGGGCGCCTGGCGGAGCTACGCGACGTGCTGCTGGGTGCCAAACCCGCCCGCTACAAGCCCGAGAGTGAAGTGCAGCTCTATTACCCCTCCCCGCTCAACGACTCCCAGTTGGCGGCGGTGCGCCACGTGCTGGCCGCCCAAGATGTAGCCATCATCCACGGCCCACCCGGCACCGGCAAAACGACCACGCTGGTGCAGGCCATTCTGGAAACCATTCGGCGGGAGCGGCGGGTGCTGGTGTGCGCCCCCAGCAACACAGCCGTGGACTTGCTCACGGAAAAGCTCGCTGAGCGCAACGTCAACGTGATTCGGATGGGTAACCCTTCGCGGGTGTCGGATCTGCTGCTCCAGCACACGCTGGATGCCCAGATTATGAACCACAAGAGCTACGCCGAGCTGAAAAGCATGCGCCAAACCGCCGAGCAATACCGCGAGGAGGCCGGCAAATTCAAGCGCCACTTTGGCTGGGAGGAGCGTGAGCAGCGCCGCCACCTAAAAGAGCAGGCGCACATGCTGCTGCAGGAGTCGGACCAACTGGAGCGCTACATCACGGAGGATCTGCTGGAGCAGGTGCAGGTGATTACGTGCACACTGGTGGGCGCTTCTAACCGTGCCATCCGCCACCTGACTTACGAAACCGTGTTCATTGATGAAGCTGCCCAGGCCCTGGAGCCCGGCTGCTGGATTCCGATTACCAAAGCCAACCGCGTGGTGCTGGCCGGCGACCATCAGCAGCTACCCCCCACCGTGAAGAGCGAGAAAGCAGCGCAGGGTGGCCTACGCGAAACGCTGTTTGAGAAGTGCATCCGGCGGCAGCCCAACACGGCCCGCATGCTGGAGGTGCAGTACCGCATGCACGAGCAGATCATGGAGTTCAGCTCGGAGCAGTTTTACGAAGGCCGTCTGAAAGCCGCGCCCAGCGTGGCCCACGCCGACTTGCCCGACTACGACCTGCGCTTCGCCCCCGACATGGCCGTGGAATTCCTGGATACGGCCGGTTTCGGCTTCCAGGAGATGACCATTGAGGAAAGCCGCTCCACTGCTAATCCTGAAGAAGCCGACCTGCTGCTCAAGCGTCTCGCCCAGCTGCTAGAACCCTACGACCAGGCCGACCACGAAGCCGACCTGCTCACCATCGGCGTCATTGCCCCCTATCGCGCCCAAATTAATTACCTGAAGGATGCGGTGGAGGAAAACGACGAGCTGGTAGGCCTCATGGAGCACCGCATGCTCAGCATCGGCACCGTCGACTCGTTCCAGGGGCAGGAGCGCGACATCATTGCCATCAGCCTCACCCGCAGCAACCAGCACGGTGATATCGGCTTCCTCGCCGACATCCGCCGCATGAACGTTGGCATGACCCGGGCCCGCCGCAAGCTGCTGTTGGTAGGCGACTCTAGCACTCTAGGCTCCCACCCCTTTTACAAAGCCTTCTTGGACTACGTGGAAAGCATCGGCGCCTACCGCACCGCGTGGGAATTGCAATAATGGCTTAGCCACCTAGGCCTAATAGTAGACACCGCCAGTATCTACATGCTTCACTAAAGTTTGCATGTAGATACTGGCGGTGTCGTTTTGTCAATCAGCGAGGCTTATTGGTTGTAGCCCTGCGGTAGTTGTTTCAGTAGAAATCCAGCCATTGATTTGGTATAGACCACTACCGTAACGCATGTTTTGTGGCAGCTCCGAAATTGTTTGGTAGGCCACAGTGAAGTAGTATCGTTGGTCCGTTGCGTCGTAGTGCCCAACACCATCGCCGATTTGGTTGACCTTGTACTTGCGGCTATTGCCAGCATATAACAATTGCAGCTTTTTGATAGTGAGTCGTTGATGATCTAGTTGCACTTGCAAGCGCAAAGTCCCTAGTGAATCCTGGTTGCAACGTATCGTGGCTGTATAAGCTGAGTTTGTCGCCACCACATCCGACAGCTGCACTTCCTGATAAGCAACTGTTGGATCTGGTCCTAACATTTTAGCCTGATCAGAGTCAGCTGATATAAGCTGCCATTGTACGGCATCTTGAGTACCAACTAACTCCTTGCCGGCAGACAAACTTGCAGAAGGATGCGCACTACAACCAAGCAATGCAATTGACCCGGTTACTAGTAAAGAGGTGATAAGTTCACGCATAATACTCTCGCTTTAAACCATAAATATAGGATTACCCTGACGTTCTAGAGCCTTTCTTTTTCGCATCTCCTTTCATACCAAGGCTTGTCTCGCATTCACGGCGCCGCTACCCTCCGTATTTATTCGAGGCCGCGTAAAAACACTGAAAAGCCCGATTCTGAGGAACGGGGACGGTTTTGTTGCGTACCTGCTAGCATCACTAGCTAGCCTTCTACCCATGCCAACCTATTCCATTGTACTTCACGGCGGGGCCGTCACCATGGACCCCAGCAAAATGACTCCTGATCTGGAAGCTTCCATTCGTGAAGGCCTCCAGCAAGCCCTGCAAGCCGGCTGGGAAGTGCTGCACGGTGGCGGCAGTGCCCTTGATGCGGTAGAAGCCGCCGTGCGTAGCCTCGAGAATAACGAGCACTTTAATGCTGGCCGCGGCAGCAGCCTCAATAAGCAGGGCGAGGTTGAAATGGACGCATCTATTATGGATGGCCGCACTCTCCGGGCAGGTGCCGTGAACAGCGTGCGGTACGTCAAAAACCCCATTACGCTGGCCCGGACCGTGATGGAAAAGTGCAAGCACGTCTTTCTTGCTTCAGAAGGAGCCGTAGAGTATGCGCTGCAGCATGGCCTAGAAATGGAAGCCGTTCACTACTTCGAGACGGAAAAGGCCCGGCAGGAGTGGCTGGAAATCATTCAGCAGGAAGAGAAAGAGCCCCAAGAGCACGACACCGTTGGAGCCGTAGCTCTCGATCAGGACGGCAATCTGGCCGTGGCAACCAGCACAGGCGGCATTGAAGGCCAGTTGAAAGGGCGCGTCGGCGACAGTCCCATTGTGGGTGGCGGCTCCTACGCGGCCAACGAGGCATGCGCCGTTTCCTGCACTGGCGACGGCGAAGTAATTATGCGCGGTGCGCTGGCCCACGAAGTCTATGCCCTGGTGAAATACAAAGGCCTCACCGCCTCAGAAGCCTGCCGTGAAGCCGTCAAGCTCCGCGACGAAGACCTCAAGGGCGACAAAGGCTTCATAGCCATCGACAAAGACGGCAACGTGGCCATCGAGACGAACACCAACATCATGCGCTGCGCCTACCGCATCGGAGAAGCGGAACCATTCGTGGCCGTGTGGCGCGAAGAGCTGGATAAACAGGCCTAGAACGATAAAGAAGACCATCATGTCAAGTTGGCCGAGACATCTCGCGTGCTGACGGTGCAGTAGTAATCAACTACTCTAGAACATCACCAAAGCACATCATCCTAAGTGCCACGAAGGACCTACCCACGGTAGCACGAGGCGCTAGGCCAGTCGTTCTTGCGTGAGTAGATCCTTCGCTGCGCTCAGGATGACGTGCGGGCGTTTGGTTATGCAGGACTGACTCGCTAGGCCTATTGCAGATCAATCACCGACATGGTGTGCGGCGCGTCGGACTTCTTGTTGACGAAGTTCTTCTCCGGCTTATCGAAATCGGAGATGTAGAGGCGGTTGCCTTTGAGCAGCACTTCGGCGGGCTGATCTAGTAGGCCACCGGCGCCGTCGGTGTCGCCATTCTGGGCTAGGGTGGTCACGGAGTTGTCTTGAAGGTTGATAACCTCAATGGCGTTTTCGCGGGAGTTGCACACGTACGCCTTATCGGTTTTGCGGTCGATGATCAGGCCGTCGATGCAGGGGATTTGCTTGCCGGTAAGCGTGAGAGTTTCTTGCTTGTCCAGGCTGCCATCGGGCTTCAGGGTTACGCGGTAGAACTTACCGTCGCCGAAGGAGCCGGTGTAGAGGCGTCCCTGGCTGTCGTAATCTAGGCCATCGGCGCCGTTGTCCACGCCGGTTTCGTTTACGGTGGTCGTGAACATAGCCAGCACGTGCGGGTCCTTGGTTTTTGGCTTCAGATGGATGGGGCCCTTACTGAGCTCCGCCAGCGTGAAGTGCAGGATGGCGCTGCCCTTATCGTTGTCGGGCATGTCCCACTGGCTGTCGGTTACGTAGAGGGTGTTGCCTTTCCAGAGCACCGCATTAGCCAGCGCGAAATTATCGGCCACGGTTTCCACGGCGCCGGGCTTACCGTTCTGTACCCGTACGCGCATCAGCCGAGATTTAAAATCCTTGCTGTTTTCGTACTGATTTTCGGCGTAGTAGAGGTTGCCGTCGGGCCCGAAGGCCAGATCCATGGGTGCAGCCTTTTTGGTGGTGGGCTCCAAGGGCAGGTTGGTGAGGTAAGGCTTAAGGCTGGTATCGGTCATCTCCATGAGCACCGCCGGATAGGAGTTGTTAGCCAGGTTGGGCACCGATAGAATAAGGCTACCGTTGGGCGCCAGCGCCAGGCCATCGGGGGTATTGTGGGCCTCATCGAGGGTGTGCAGAAGCTTGGGGCTGCCGATGTTGGCCACGGTATCGGAAGTGGCGGGCGCGGTGGCGGTAGAGTCGCCGCTGGGCTGGGTGGCGGGGGTGCTGTTCTCGGTGTTGGTGGAGTTGGACTGGCACCCGGCCAGCAGCGCGCCCCCTACCAAGAGGGCCGGAAGGATAGTTTTCATGGGAAAATGAGGGAAGGGCCAAACAGGCCGTATGTGTTAAGCTCAGAGGTATATGCTGGAGCTTAACGGCCAGCGGATAACCCTGTTAGCCAATGCCAAAATTTTACATAGCCACAACTCCCCCGGCCGGGTTGCAGTATGACAGGTTGTTCGGGGGCTCGTTTTTAGCGGCCATTTCCGTAACTAGCCAGCCGAACCTATTTCTCACCCATCCTCCGGACGCCCGCGTCCCCTCCAGCATTATGGCCCAGATCAGCCCCAACAAAGTCGTCACCATCACCTACGACCTAAGTGTGACCGACGAAAACCAAGAGAAAGTTCTCGTAGAATCGGCCGAAGAAGATGCGCCGATGGTCTTCCTGTTCGGCCAGAGTGGCCTACCCGAAGAATTTGAAAACCAACTCAACGGCAAGCAGGCCGGTGACACGTTCAACTTCTCCCTCACCCCCGAGCAGGCCTACGGCGACTACGACCAGCAAGCCGTGGTAGACATTCCGAAGAACGTATTCGAAATCGACGGCAAAATCGACGACGAGATGGTGCAAGTGGGCAACTTCCTGCCCATGGCCGACAACCAGGGGCACCACATGCAAGGCAAAATCGTTGACATCGGCGCCGACACCGTGAAAATGGACTTCAACCACCCCCTCGCCGGCATGGTTATGCACTTCGACGGCAAAGTAGCCGACGTTCGCGAAGCCACCCGCGAAGAGCTAGACCACGGCCACGTACATGGCGAAGGCGGCCATCATCACTAGGCCTCTTGCGCTTTAATTGACTAAGAAAAACGGGGCCACTTGGCCCCGTTTTTTGTTTATGTCTCAACTGCAACAAGCCTTCATTAATCGCAGGAAACTACTCCACTAGCAAAATCTATTTCCGATACAGTTACATCTTTGGTACTATAAATCACGTCTATACAATCACCTACAACAGGTGACAATCCATATTGCGATTTTTGTCCCCTTTCAATAACTCGCCCATTAATTACAAACTGATAAGTTATATAGGGATATAAAGACAAGTTTTTACCAGTAGAATTTCTTAGCTGAATAACTTTTGCTTTTATATGTGCTTGATTTTGCATCATAATTCTTTGATAAACAAAGCTTTTAGCACCCCATACAACAAGTGACATTAGAGCTACAGTAACTATAAAATCATATAGACTAACCTTTACGCCTAAAATATTAATCAAATGCTCCTTCTTCCCCATGCTTTACTTTAATTCATTTTCCTCATAATTCTCTACAATATGTAGAGGTCACAACGTTAAAATATTATTATCTGCTAAATACCCATCTGCCTCCACCGCCGTCCGCAGCTCCGGCCAGAATTCCGCGAAATCTGCTTCATACGCCGGTAGCTCCTTCAAAAACGCCGCTGCTCCTGTGGCCAGCACTGCCGCGGCGGGCACACGGCGCGATAGGCCTAGCAGGGCTTGCTCTAGGCCAGTTGGGTGGGCATAGCCGGTGAGCCAGTCGTCCTGGCGCATGTAGTGAAACATCTGTTGCAGGCGCTCTGGCAGCTCATGGCGGCGGGCTTGGAGCAGGGCGTACATGCGTTGGGCGAAGGCGGGCAGCGGCTCGGTGGGGTTGGTGTGATACTGGGGGAAGTCGCGGGCCAGCAGGTGGTCGTAGGCCACATCGGATACTACCCCGGCCCATTTGCCGAGACCGGCTTCGCGCAGGCGGGCTGTTGTGCGGCGCACGGCCGGGTGGGCGTCGGTAAAGGTATCGATGAGGCGGTGGAGCCGGATGCCGCGCTGCACGGCGGGCGGGTAGGCCAGTAGTCCGGCCCGGCCGCGCACGGCTTCGGCGGCGAAGTTGCCCACTACGATGTCCTCGTAGTCGGGGGTGGTGGCGGGTGAGCCGGAGAGCAGCAGGTGAGCTAGAAAATTCATGGGCAGCGGAAGGTCGGCAAAAATACGCTAGCTGAACCTTCAGGCGCCCCGGCCGTATTTCCTACCTCCATCCTATACCACCAAAACCCGAAGACAATGGCTGAGCAAGTTGCCCAAAGTCACGACGTGACCAAGCTAATCGATAGAATTAAAGACATCAAGATTGCCATGCTGACCACCGCCGACGCGGAAGGTGGCCTCCACAGCCGGCCCATGTATACCCACAAGCCCGAGAATGACGGCATTCTGTGGTTTTTCACCGAGAAAGATTCGGCCAAGATCTACGAAGTGCGCAAAGATCAGCACGTAAACCTGGGCTACTCCAAACCCGACGATAACCTGTACGTGTCGATTTCGGGCACTGCTTCTATCCTGACCGATCAGGCCAAAATCAAGGAGTTGTGGAGCGAAGGCCTGCGCGCCTGGTTCCCAAAGGGCCCCGAAGACCCCAATATTGCTCTGCTGAAAATCAACATCGACCGCGGCGAGTACTGGGACCAGCCCAGCAGCGTGCTGGTGCGCGCCTTTGGCTACGTGAAAGCCGTGGCTACCGGCGAGCGGTACCAGCCTACCGGCGACGAGCACGCCCAGGTGAACCCCAAGTAGCCCTTAGGCCACTACATAAAGTTTTGAGAAGGGCCGGAAGCAGTTCCGGCCCTTTTTTGTTGTTTCGGGCAAGGGATGGTTCTTGCTTTCTTCTGGTGCTGGTTCCCGCAGAGGTGCGCGGAGGTTTGCGCAGAGGGTGCGGACTTCTTCTTTACTAATTCATAATCACTTGCTTACTACTCTTTCTATACTTACACTGAAGCCGGGCAATGTGCGGTGGGGCCTGGCCCAGATGGGCACGGCCCAACGGCCCCTGCAACGGGTACCTGGCCTACGGTTTCAAAAGCTGCTGGGCAGCGGTGCCGGCGGCTTCGGTTTTATGCCTAACGTGCACCGCTACGGGTTTATGGCAGTGTGGGACTCCCCCGCCGCCGCCGAGGCGTTCTTCACCACGCATCCGTTGTGGCGGGAGTATCAGCAGCGCACCCAAGAAATCTGGACGGCGGAACTCGCCCCTATTAAGTCGCACGGGCTGTGGGATGGCGTAAACCCATTTGACTACGAGACAGAAGGCGCAGCTTTAGACGAACCTATTGCCGTGCTGACTCGCGCCTCCATCCGGTGGCGGAAAACGCCCCGCTTCTGGCGTTACGTAGCTCCGACTAGCGCCACCGTGGCCCACGCGCCTGGTGTGCGGGCCGCCATAGGGCTAGGCGAGCTACCGGTGGTGCGGCAGGCTACCGTGAGCCTCTGGGAATCGGCGCAGGCCATGCAGGACTACGCCTACCGTAGCGAGAAGCACAAGGAAGTCATCAAGCTCACCCGCCAGGAGAAGTGGTACGGCGAGGAGCTGTTTGCCCGGTTCCGGGTGATTCGGGCGCAGGGCACCTGGGATGGTCGCAACTTACTGACGTCCTAACGCACCCGGTTGGCTGCTCTACTGCAGAAGCGGGGAGTGTTATACTGCCTCCTCCTTTCAACCTATCGTTTCGGAAATTATACCCTATCATTTTGGAATGGTTGCTACCCCATCGGAAATAGTATCCGATGGGGTATTTTATTTTTATCAATTGATTATCAAATGTTTACCAGATAACTATTGTCGCCTTTCTGAAGTAGGCACCCGTCTTGGAATCTGGTCTACATCGCCATTCACCTACCGGCGCAGACCAACCACCACTTCAACCCCATGGCTATTCTCGACAACCTCGCCAAAGCGGCCAAAGACTTCTTTGTGGAGCCCGACGAGGCTGCTCCCACCAACCCCACCACTTATAGGCCACTACCCGCTAGTCCGCCGGCTTATCAACCCACCGCGCCAGCCTTCGGAGGCTCCCAGTCGGTACCACCAGTTCCACCCCTGCTAACCCAGCCCGAGCAGCGCCACCTCGACCACATTCAGCAACTGCTGACGGGCAACGGAAAGGACTTCGTGGCCTATACCAAAATGGTGAAGAGCATGGCGGCCAGCGGTCTTAGCGGACCGGTACTGTATCAAACGGCTTTCAACGCCTTTGCCGCCGTGACTGGCCTAGACCTGCCTGCCCTGCTAAACTCGGCCGATCAGTTTGAGCAAACTCTCTCCGCCGATCACCAGAAGATTCTGGCCCGCCACCGCGAAAAAATCGGGGAAACGCCCACGGGCAAAGAGCCGGCTAGCCCCCTAGTCAAGCTGCAGCAACAGGAGCAACAACTCCAGAACACGCTGGCCGAGCTCACCCGGCAATTGGATGAGAAGCACCAGGAGCTGCAAACCACTCAGCAGCAACTCCAGGCCGAGCGGCAAAAGGCGCAAACGGCGCTGGCATCCTACGAGCTGGCCAACACCTCGGCGGCCGCGGAACTGCAGGCCCACCGTCAAGCCACTCAATCTTTCCTGCTAGGCCAGTCTGGCCCTTCTACCACCACTCCAACCCGTTAATGCTATGAACACGCTTCTTCCCTTCGAACCAACTTCTGGCCTGCCCAAGTGGCAAAAGCCCGAAAAAGTAGCCGGCTGGATTTTCCTCGGTGGCCTAGTGGCCGCCGGCGTTTACAGCTGGGGTGTGATAGTGCCCTACCTCGTTGATATCGTGTTTGATACCGTGAAGCTGGGCATTGGCCTGGGCTGCGTGTTTGCCCTGTTTCTGCTGCTCACCAATAAGCGCCTGCAGGCGGGCCTGTGGTATGCCGGGCAGCGAATATTCCGCACGGCCGCCGGCATCTTCGTCAACACCGACCCCATCGGGATTATGCAGGACTACATCCGCAACACCGAGCAGGAGGCCAAGAAGATGGAAACTGAGGTAGGCCACATTGAGGGCGCCCACGAGCTGGTAAAACGCAAGCTGACGGCCAACCAAAACCAGATGCACGAGTACCTCGCGCTGGCCGACTCCGCCACCCGCCAGGGCGAAAAGGATGCCGCCGAAAGCTATGCCTCCCGCGCCGCCCAGCTTCAGGAGTACAACCAGCGCCTCACGCCCATGCTCACCACCACGGCCAACGTGAGCCTGGTAATGCGCCAGATCCTGAAGGCCGCGCTGCGCCAGATTGACGGCAGCAAGTTCAAGGTAAATCTGCTCAAGGATGAGTACGAGCTCGTGAAGCGCACCAGCTCCGGCATGCGCGCCGCCATGAACATCCTGCGCGGCGACCCCGACAAGAAGTACTTCTTCGACCTGGCCACCGACCGCGTAGCCCAGGATATGGCTCAGCAGCTCGGTCAGATCAAGCAGGCCATGCGCTACAGCCAGGAGTTCGTGAAGGAAATGGACATTCAGAACGGCGTGATGAGCGAGAAAGGCCAGCGCCTACTCGAGAAATACCAGAAAGGCGAGTTCAACGCCATCCTCGACTCCAAGTCAGCCCCCACGAAAACCGTCGCCCAAACCCGCACCGCCACCAACGACGCCTACAGCAACCTGCTGGATTAGAGCTAGCAGTCTGGAGCTAGGGCTATAACCTATCTCCCCTCCTCAGATGAGGAGGGGTTGGGGGTGGTTGACCCACGCGTTTGAACGACCCACTAAGTCTAGCTTTAATGACCGCTCTAGGCCACTTCAACCACCCCTAACCCCTCCTCATCTGAGGAGGGGAGCTAGACCTAGCCTTCTTAAAGGCCGCATACACCTCTTCTCTTTTCAACTCTCTTTCCCTCAATTATAATCATGACAACTCGCGGTAAAATTGTACTAGGCGCCCTCATTATAGCGGTGCTCTACTTCGGCATTAACAAGGTGGTGTCGAGTGGATTGGTCTTTAAAAAAGCGGCTACTGAGTCGGTGCTGCTGAACTCCATTGAGCTGCCTGCGGCTACGGCCGGGGCCCGTTCTACCACGGTGGTGCCGCTGGCCCCACTGCCCGGCACGGTGGCGACTGGTAAAGGTCTGCCCATCGTGTGGGAAGTAATGGCCTGGAACAGCCAAATGGCCGGAATGCTAGCCAACGGTGGCCCCCGCACTACCCAAGGCTCCAGCATGGCCGCCAACGGCCTCGACATGCAGATTGTGCGCCAAGACGACGTGGCCAAGATGCAGGCTGACCTGGTGAAAAACGCCCTCGATCTGCAGAACAACCCTACCACGCCGGGCCTGGTGGTGAGCATTATGGGCGACGGTCTGCCGGCCTTCTCGGCGGTGCAGGCCCAACTGGAAAAGGCTGGCACTGGCCTACAGATCATCCCCTACAGCGTGGGCAAGTCATACGGCGAAGACAAGCTGATGGGCCCCAAGGAATGGCTCGATAAGCCGAAAGCCGCCCTCGGCAAAACCATTGCCTGCTACCTGCGCGACGGCGACCAGAACATTGCCTTGAAATGGTGCGCCGACAACGGCCTGAAAGTAAACCCCGATGAAACCACCTATGACCCCGAGGCCGTGAACTTCATGGCCGCCAACGACTTCTTGGCCGCCGCCGAAAAGTACATCATCGGCAAGCCCGAAGCCCGCACCAAAGTGGTAAACGGCAAAAACACCGGTGTGAAAGTAGACGTGGTGGCCGATGCCGTAGCCACCTGGACTCCCGGCGACGTGAACATTGCCAAGCAGAAAGGTGGCCTAGTGAACATCGTTTCTACCAAAGACTACTCGAACCAGATGCCCAACATCATGGTGACCACTAAGCGCTGGTACCAAGCTCACACCAAAGAGGTTGAAGCCCTAATTACGGCCCTGGCCGTAGCCGGCGACCAGGTGAAAGCTCACCCCGAAGCCCTGGAGCGCGCCGCCGACATCTCGGCAGAGGTGTACGGCGACCGGGACAAAAACGGCGCTTACTGGCTGCGCTACTACAAAGGCGTGAGCGAAGCCGACCGCAACGGCGAGGTGGTGGAGCTAGGTGGCAGCAAGGCCTTCAACTTCTCCGATAACCTGGCCCTGTTTGGCCTAAACGAAGGCGGCACCAACATTTACGCCTCGGTGTACAAAACCTTCGGTGATGTGCAAAGCAAGCTCTACCCCAAAGAGTTGCCGACGTATGAGCCCCTCGACAACATGCTGGACCTGACGGTGCTCCGCAAGCTACAGCGCCAGTATCAGGGCAAAACCCTGGCTCCGGCCGAAACCCAGCAGTTTGCCGCCGATGATGAAATCCGCCAGAGCGTAAGCCGCCGCGCCTGGAACATCGAGTTCAACACCGGCCAGAGCTCCTTCACCCCCGCCGCCGAGCGTCAGCTATCCAAGCTCTTTGACGACCTAGTGGTAGCTGGCCGCCTGAAAGTGGCAGTGCACGGCCACACCGATAACACCGGCGACCCGCAGCGCAACCAAGAGCTTTCCGAAGCCCGCGCCCTGGCCGTGGAGCACTGGCTGGAGCAAAAAAGCGCCAGCGCCTTCCCCGTGGGCCGCATCCAGGTTTATGCCCACGGCGCCACCGAGCCAGTAGCCCCCAACGACACGCCCCTTGGCAAAGCCCAAAACCGCCGCGTGGAGATTGTGCTGGGCAAATAACGCCTGATTCCGCTACACACTCAGATATCGTCTTCTATGTGCCCTATCCTATCAGCTAATTCTTAGTGTAATATTCCGCTTAGCCACCGAGAAGCCCCACACTTCGTGGGGCTTCTTTCGCCGGTGCGGTTCCTCTTCCCCTTCCAACCTTCCCTCACCATGAAAGAGCTTTTCTCACCGAATGCCCGGCCGCGCCGCGTGGTATTCACCACAATGGTAGCCGCGCAACTCATGCTCTTGATACTACTGTGGGCCTTTTACCCCATGCAGATGCTGCCTTCGCTGGGGGCGGTGCTGCGGGCGTTAAGTGAGCTGACCACTAGCCAGGGCCTGATTCCGGAACTGTGGGCCAGCATGACGACGGCCCTGCAGTCGTTGGCCGTGGCTACTGGCCTAGCGCTGCTAATATCATACCTCACGGCGCTGCCTTTCTTCCGGCCCATTGCCTACGCAGCCTCCAAGATGCGCTACCTCACCCTCACGGGCCTCACGTTTTTCATGGCCATCCTGCTCAGCTCAGGCCATGAGGTGAAGCTCACGGTTCTGATTTTCGCGACTACTGTGTATCTCGTGACCGGCATGACCAGCGTAATCCTGACCACTACGCAAGAGGAAATGGACCACGCCCGCACCCTGGGCATGAGCGAATGGCGCAGCTTCTGGGAAGTAGTGGTGCTGGGCAAGCTCGACGACATGCTGGAAGTGGTGCGTCAGAACTTCGCCATCATCTGGACGATGATTACCTTGGTGGAAACTCTCTACCAATCGGAAGGCGGCATTGGCCTGCTACTATACAAGCAAAACCGCTACCTCCACCTCGATGGCGTAGTAGCCATTCAACTGGTCATTCTCGCCACCGGCGCCCTCCAAGATTACCTCTTCGGCCTGCTCCGCCGCGTGTTCTTCCCCTACTCCGAACTAACCACGGCACGGTAAAAACTTATACCGCTCAAATCAGCCCGTCATACCGAGCGCAGTCGAGACATCTCGCGTGCTGACGTTGCTGCCACACTACCTGTCATGCTGAGCTTGCCGAAGCATCTCTACCGCTTCCTTGCTGATGTTCTAGGCCAGTAGGTAGCCAGAGGTAGAGATGCTTCGATCACTGGCTTGATGCGCCACATGCTCAGCATGACAGCCAGAGTGCAAACCCACTATTTCACCAACTCACAACTTCACCGCTCATGACTCCCTATTTCTATAAAGCCCCGGTACTCACACTGGAAGGCATTTCCATGACGTTTAACGGTGAAGTCATCCTCCGCGACATCAACGCCCAGGTGCTGGATGTGTGCCGGCCTGACATGCAACAGGGGCAGGTAGTAGGCTTCTATGGCCGCTCGGGCATGGGCAAATCGGTGCTGTGCCGGATTCTGGCGGGCTTGGTGTCCCCCACCACCGGTAGGGTGTTGGTGGGCGAGCAGCAGGAGCCCGTTACGCCCGGTGCGGTGGGTTTCGTGCAACAGCGCTACCCTCTATTCAACCACCGCACCCTCCACGACAATTTACTTGTGGCGGCTAGTCGTAAATACGCGCCCGAAGAAGCGACCCAGCAGGTTGACGCTTACCTGGAGCGCTTTCAGCTCTCGAAGCACCGCAAAAAATACCCCGCTCACCTCTCCGGTGGTCAGCGCCAGCGGGCCGCCATTGCCCAGCAGCTGCTCTGCTCCGACCACCTCATCCTGCTCGATGAGCCCTTCTCCGGCCTCGACGTGGCCATGATTGACGAAGTGAAAAAGATTATCCTCGAAGTCACGACCATGGATGAACTCAACACCGTCGTCATCGTCTCCCACGACATTGCCACTACTACCGCCCTCTGCGACCGACTTTGGCTCCTGGGCTACGAGCGTGACGCTAACGGCCAGCTCATCCCCGGCGCCACCATCACCCAACAGCACCAATACAACCTCGCCGAAATGGGTCTGGCCTGGCACGAAAACGTGGAAGCCGAGCCGGAATTCGCTCGTTTTGTAGAGCACATCAAGGATGAAATTAGACAGTAACGCGCAACAGCACGCGCTGCTTCCTATGTCAGCGTGATGTGTTGTTTTAGTTAGGAGTAGCTAAACGACTTCCTTCTACCTTCGCTCTTATTATTTCCAGCTATCAACTTATGTCTTTGCGAATTTTAATGTGTCGCTGGCTCGTAGTAGTAACTTTTTTACTGCTAGGAATACCGGGCGTTTCTTTCTACCTCCCAGCAGCGTTCAGCCAAACAGCGCATCAAATAGAAACTCAAACTATTCAACAGGGACTAGCTCATCGTCAGCCTGGAGAAGCTGATACTACTTTTCTAAAACGCGTCTTACCCGTTTCCTTTCCCGCTCTCGGCGACGACTTAGTTGCATATGCGTGGCGGCCAAGTGTATTTGGTAAACAATTATTTTTCTCGGTGCCGGGTGGCGCAGACAATGAATATGGATGTGATCTATTCGTATTAGACCCATTCAAAGCCAATACTTATGCGGTACAGATTATTCCGCTAATGTCGTCTATGCCTGATAGAAATTATTTGACTTCTCTATTTTTTGCAGATGTCGATCAGAATGGGCAAAAGGAGCTGCTGGCATTGCTGGAATGCAGCTACATTAACACACATATCGAGGTAGATGGCCAACGGCTTTACGGGCGTGAGAGTCACTATAGAACGGTCGTTTTTAATTATGTGGGGCAGAACAGCAGTGGATATCCTCAATACAAAGAAGATCTAACTCCTCGTCCTTATCTAGACGAGCTAGCTACGGCGGCTGAGGTCCGAGAGAATTTACCCAGACGCACAGCACCTCAGCGCAAACCAGCCGCTAAAGCACGTAAGTAGCCAAGCAGCACAGTGTATCAGCATGGTTCCTCTCTGAATTTTCATGACTGGGGCTGTATTTTCTTCTGTACCACTCAAGCCAATACCTTCCTAATCTTTAATGCACTATGCCTTCTGGAACACTCCTACTCATTGATGACGAACCGCGCTTGCGCCAGCTGTTGGCGCGGGTGCTGGAGCTGGAGGGCTACACCATTTTGCAGGCGCCCGATGCCCGGCGTGGCCTCGAGCTACTGGAGCAGCACGCCGATGAGGTGTTGGTGGTAATATCCGATGTGAAGCTGCCCGACGCCAACGGCGTGGAACTACTGCCCCGCCTCAAGGCCAAAGCCCCCGACTGTGAAATCATTCTGCTCACGGCCTTCGGCACCATTCCGGATGGGGTGAAGGCCATGAAGCAGGGCGCCTTCGATTACCTGACCAAGGGCGACTTTGAGCAGCAACTAGTGGTAGTGGTAGACCGGGCCGCGGAGAAAGCACGGCTGCGGCGGCGCGTGACGGAGCTGGAGCGCCGCGTAGGCCAGCGCCACAGCTTCGGTTCAATGATTGGTTCCTCCCCGGCACTGCGTCGGGCCCAGAGCCTGGGTGAGCAAGTGGCGGCTACTGATAGCACGGTGCTGCTGGAGGGGCCTACGGGCTCGGGCAAGGAGCTATTTGCCCAGGCCATCCATGAGGCCTCGCCGCGGCGGCTGAAGTCGTTTGTGGCGGTGAACTGCAGCGCCTTTCCGCGCGAGTTGCTGGAGTCGGAGTTGTTTGGGTATAAGAAAGGGGCCTTTACAGGGGCCCTGACTGATAAGCGCGGTCTGCTGGAAGAAGCGAACGGTGGCACGCTGTTTCTGGATGAGATTGGAGAGCTAGAGTTGAACGTGCAGGCTAAATTTCTGCGGGTGCTGGAATTGCAGCAATTCACCAAGCTCGGCGACACCAAGCCCACCAACGTGAACGTGCGCCTCGTAGCTGCCACCAACCGCAACCTGCGCCAGGAGGCCGAGCAGGGCCGCTTCCGCCCCGATCTGTACTACCGCCTCTCGGTCTTTACCATTGATGTGCCGCCCCTCAAAGCGCGCCCAACCGATGTACCCGCGCTGGCCGAGCACTTCCTGCAGTACTTCGCGGCCAAGCTCAGTAAGCGCCTCCCGGGTCTCGATGCGGAATGCCTGCGCCTGCTGCAGCAATACGAGTGGCCCGGCAATGTGCGGGAGCTGAAAAATGTGCTGGAACGCGCCGCCATTCTGGCCCCCGCCAACCAGCCCCTCACCGCCGCCTACCTACCCGACGAGTTCCATGCCCTGCTGGCTCCAACCAGCTCCGGCGCCCTCAACCCCGACGACTGCACCCTACGGGCCGTAGAAGCCCGCCACATTCAGCAGCAGCTTCACAAAGCCCAGGGCAACAAAACCGAAGCCGCCCGCCAGCTCGGCATCGGTCTCACTACCCTTTACCGCAAGCTGCAGGAGTATGGCCTACAGGCCTAAACCCCCTGTTTTAAACGTCATGTCTGATCTTACCCTAGTGAGCCAGCATCTCTACCTCTGGCTTACTGGCCTAGCGACGATTCAACAATGCGGTAGAGGTGCTTTGGCTGCTTGGATGCCAGATCAAGCATGACGTGTCAGCATACCCCTCTTTGCTGCTTCACACTCCTAGGCCACTCGCGCTAGCATGCTAGGCGCCCCGTCCTGGCTTCCTTTCTACTCCGTGGTTTTGCCTTCGACGGCACTCCCCCCACCATGACCTTAAAAAATAAAATCCGCGTCAGTCTGATTGCCATGCTGCTGTTGCTGTTAGGCCTGGGGAGCTACGCTTTCCTGACCATTCAGCGACTGGAAAGCAATGCCCGCTTGTTACAGCAAGCCAACCTCGCCTCGGTGGAGTACGGCGTGGCCATGCTGAATGCGGTGGAAAGGCTGGAAGATGCCCCCACGGCCCCAGCGCTGTTAGCTGACTTCCGCCGGGCCCTCACCCGGGAAACTGCCAATATCACGGAGCCCGGCGAACTGACCGCCGTCGATGAGCTCACCCAGCACCTCACCGATTATCAGCGCCTCGTCGATGAGCAGGCTCCACGCCCTGCGCTAGGCCAGGTGCGGCGCTTGTTGCGCACCGACACCCAGCACATCATCCGTTTAAATACGCGCTCTTTCACTGCCAAAACTCAGCGGGCAGCTACTTACGCTCGCCACGCCCGGCGTACTGTTCTCAATTTCATTGGGCTGAGCGCATTGGTGGCCCTGGCACTGGTTATCCGTTTGCCCAAGGAGGTGTTACGGCCACTCCGCCGGCTGCGGGCCGACGTGGAAGATGTAGCCGGCCCGAGCCCAGCCACCCAGGTTCCCGTCACTAAACACGACGAAGTAGGCGCCGTAGCCCTGGCCCTGAACCGGGCTTTCGGATACATGCAAGACCAGCGCAGCGCAACCCGCGTGGCACTGGCTACCGAGCGCAGCCGCTTGGAGAGCCTTGTGGAGCACCTGGATGAGGGCTTGCTGCTGCTGGATGAAACGCAGTGCGTGCTGCTGGCTAACCCCACGGCCCGGGCCTTGCTGGGCCGCTCGGCCGCCGAGTTGGTAGGCCACCAGGCAGAGGACTTAAGCCGAGAATCGGAGTTGCTGCGGGAGCTGTTCCGGCCCCTGCTGGAAGGGCAGTCGGGAGATGCTACGAGCCAGCCGCCGGTGCTTACCTTTCAGCAGAACGGAGAGGATGTGTACTATCGTCTCTCGCTCAACCACATCGTATCCTTTAACTCCGAGGCTGGTCACACCGAGTTTGCGGGACACATTCTTTCCCTGCGCAACGTGTCCGACTTCAAGAAGCTCGACCAAGTGAAGTCGAATTTCTTGGCTACGGTATCACACGAGCTGAAAACGCCGCTGGCCAGCATCAACCTCAGTCTTATGCTGTTGCAAAACGAGCGCACCGACCCTGAGGAGCGCCTGCGCATCGCCGATGGCATTCGGGATGAAACCCAGCGCCTGCTGGGCATGGTAGGCCAGTTGATTGACGTGTCGAGGCTGGACGCGGGCGCCGGCATCCGGCTTGATGTGCAGCACGTGACATTGGCCCAGGTTGTGGAATATGCCACCGATACCGTGCAGGCTCAGCTGCAGGACAAGGAGCTACGGCTGGAAACCGATTTGCCGGCGGGCCTACCTGCCGCCCGCGCCGACCTGGAAAAAACCACTTGGGTGCTCATCAATCTGCTGGCTAACGCCATCCGATACTCGCCCCGCGGCTCGGCCGTGACGGTGCGGGCCACCCAACACCAGGAGCAGTTGCAGGTGAGCGTGCAGGACTATGGCCCCGGCATCTCCACCGAGTATCACGAGCGGATTTTTCAGCGGTTTGCCGAAGTTCCTAACCCTGCTGGGCACAAGGGCGGCTCGGGCCTCGGCCTGAGCATCTCCCGCGAGTTTATCTCGGTGCAGGGCGGCCGACTGTGGGTAGAAAGTGAGCCTGGCGCGGGCAGCCGCTTCCTGTTTACCCTACCAGTAGCAGGGTAAGCGGCAAGCTTAGCGTGCACCTGACTTATGAACCGGTAGCTTTATTTCTTTGCTCCGGCAGCTTTCTCCGTTACGCGGGGCGTTATGGGAGTAAGCTTTCGGATTGCAGGAGGCGGCAACACTAGCAACTCCACCTGGTTATGGTTGGTACGGGCTTGCAGCCACTGCACCAGCCGCTCCCGTTCAGGGATAGGCAATAGAGTGCTTGCTTCGACGCTTACTACCAACATCGTATCAGCGGGCAAAGAATCGCGCGGCACGGCCGGCCGCGCCAGCTGCGCCAGCCCCAACCGCCGCACAACCGGGTGCTCCACCTGCACTTCGCGGAGCAATGCATTGGGCGTGGGCAGCGCATTTTTGGCAGTGGCTACCAGCTGCTGCAAATGAGCCATTTCAGCCTCCGACCGCAGTTGAGACTGGTTTTGCCGCGCCCGCACATCTTCCAGCAAGTTTTGCCGCAGGGCCTGGGCATCTAGCGAGTCGTAGGCCTGGAGCCCCTGGCGAATGGTGAGCTTGGTGGGTACCAGCCGGTACTTAGCCAGCTGCCGGGTGGCTGCACGCAGCCGTGCCGAATCTATGGTGGGGCCTACCAGTAACACATTTATAGACCGGCTGCGGGCGTTGATCTGGCGCGTTACCACGTAGGTGCCGGGGAAGTCGAGCTGTTCTTTCACGAAGTCTTCGGCGGCGTGCTCGTACACGGAGCGCTGCACGATGCGGTAGCCCAGCCACACACTGGGGGCCGCCACCACAATAGCAGCTACCAGCATCAGGCGGCGCACGCGCGTGGCTTGCTCTTCATTCTGGAACCGGTGCGGCGGCAGGCGCAGGAAGCGCATTACCAGAAACGAAGCCAGCGTGATAAACACGCAGTTAATGGAGAACAAATAAAATGCCCCCAGCGCGTACTGCCAATGCCCGGAGGCTAAGCCGTAGCCGGTGGTGCACAAAGGGGGCATCAGGGCGGTGGCAATGGCCACGCCCGGAATAACGTTGCTCTTTTCGCGGCGCGTGAGGCCTACGGCTCCGGCCAAGCCGCCAAACAAGGCAATGAGCACGTCCCAGATGGTGGGCTCGGTGCGGGCCAGCAGCTCCGACTGCGCGCCTTCCAGCGGCGTCAGCAGGAAGTAAACTGTGGAGGTTATCAGGCTAATGATGATGGCTAGGCCTAGGTTCTTCACCGCCCGCCGAAATAGGTCGGGGTTGTTGGTGGCAGTGCTGTAGCCCAGCGTCACGAGCGGCCCCATCAACGGCGAAATCAGCATAGCCCCGATAATGACGGCCGTAGAATTAACGTTAAGTCCCACCGAGGCAATGAGAATGGCGAAGATCAGCACCCACAAATTGGTGCCCCGGAAGGAAGTGCTTGACTCTACACTTTCCTCAATGACGGCCGGGTCGGCGGTATCTTCGAGCAAATCGAAGCGGTTGCGCAGGAAGTGGAGCAGAAAGTTGAGGTAACGCAAAGGCAGTGCGGCTAAGGTGGAGCTTACGTCTTACGGTGGAGCTAGGCCAGTGTTAGCCTGTGTCGCTAACCCAGTAGGCTCACGCCAACTTGCTCCGTGCACATACCTGTTTATTACTACGACACCTTCGCCGCCGCTAACTGGCCTAGCACCCAACCCAACGGCCGGAGCCGAAGAACCGCAAACCGTCTTCAGTACAGCACGCCACCTGCGACACACTACGTTGCTCTCTACTCCCAGGTAACCTTTTACTTCTTCCGCAGATAGCAGCTGAGACTTTCCTGCGTCTTTCTTGCCTCTGATGGAATATGTCTTATCCTTGCTCTTCTTACTAGCCTATCCATCTACGCATTACCTAATTTAATGAAGCGGACTATTCTGGCGCTGCTGGCTGCTTATGTACTATATGTTGCGGCCGGAATAGCCGCAATCCAATTTGGGGCACTAGAGAGGTTCTACTTCTTCCCTTATTTTTCCATCAAGCACAAGCAGGATCACTCAGGCTTTTCAACCGATGGCCCCATTGTGATGAACCGCAACAGGTACCGCGTTAGCAGACAGATTGTTGCTACGGCTAGTGGCCTACAGGTTATGACCGATACGCTGCCTACCGGGCAGCCAGTCAGCTTTACATGCCACCTCGGCGACAGCGTTTCCTTCCAGGTTCCGCTTCGCCAGAACCCGCCTTCCGTACAACCCGACACCTATCCGGCGCCAGAAAAGATGCTGGTGGTGTCTGATATCGAGGGCAATTTTGAAGGATTCCGGCTGCTGCTTACCAGCGCCGGTGTAATGAACGAGCACTATGCCTGGCAGTTTGGGTCAGGGCATTTGGTGCTGGTGGGTGACTTTTTCGACCGGGGCCTAAACGTGACGGAATGCTTATGGCTGATTTACAAGTTAGAGCAGGAAGCAGAGCAGGCCGGTGGCAAAGTGCATTTCATCCTGGGCAACCACGAGGTGATGAACCTAACGGGCAAACTCAGGTACCTGCGCCGCAAATACCGCGTCAACGCCGATTCGCTAGGCCTGCCCTATGAGCAATGGTACGCCGCCGATACCGAGCTAGGCCAGTGGCTGCGCACTAAAAACGTACTGGAAAAGATTGGTCCCACCCTCTTCTTACACGGCGGCCTCAGCCCCGAGGTAGCGGCCCGCCACTTGTCTATTACCGCTATTAACAATGTGGCCCGACAAGGACTGAGCCGGCCACTCAACGTAATTCCGCCAAAAGGCTCACTAGAAGAGTTACTTACCTATAGCCAGCAAAGCCCCGATTGGTACCGGGGGCTTGTACAGGAAAAGGTCTCGGCGAGTGAGGTTAGGAGCATCTTAAAGCAATACCAGGCCGCCCGAATGGTGGTAGGCCACACCCCAGTGGAGAAAATTACACCACTGTATACCAACCAGGTGTTGGCCATTGACTTGCCACACCAAGAAAATACGGCCAGAGGGTACATGCAGGGCGTTTGGGTAGAAGCCGACACGTTCTATAGCCTAGACAACCGAGGCCAGAAAGTGAAGCTGTGGTAAGCGCTGCGGCGAGTTGCTGGACCCAAAACCCGGAATATTAGCCATTCCCGGCAATTGCCCGTATTTTCGCCGGCTACAACGAAGCAGTATATCATGCCCGGCTACCATCCCCAGGATATCGAGAAGAAGTGGCAAGCCCACTGGAAAGAGCACAATACCTTCAAGGCCGAGAACAACTCGGACAAGCCTAAGTACTACGTGCTGGACATGTTCCCGTACCCCAGCGGCGCGGGCTTGCACGTAGGCCACCCCCTCGGCTACATCGCCTCCGACATCGTAACGCGCTATAAGCGCCTGCAGGGCTTTAACGTGCTGCACCCCATGGGTTTTGACTCGTTTGGCCTCCCCGCCGAGCAGTACGCCATCCAGACGGGCCAGCACCCCGAGAAAACCACCCGCGAAAACATTGCCCGCTACATCGAACAGCTTAGCTCCCTGGGCTTTAGCTACGATTGGAGCCGCGAAGTGCGCACCTCCGACCCCAGCTACTACAAGTGGACGCAGTGGATCTTCCTGAAGCTGTTCAATAGCTGGTATAACCTCGACACCGACCGCGCCGAGCCCCTGAAAACTCTGCTCGACAAGTTTGCCGAGAACGGCAGCCAGGGCGTGCGCGCCGCCGGCGACGAGGAGGAGCGCCACGATTTTACGGCCGGCCAGTGGCAGATGATGAGCGAGAAGCAGCGCCTGCAAGCCGTGCACCCCTACCGACTGGCCTACCAGTCAGACACCTACGTGAACTGGTGCGCTGGCCTAGGCACGGTGCTCTCCAACGATGAGGTAAAAGACGGCCTCTCTGAGCGCGGAGGGTTCCCCGTGGAACGTCGGTTGATGCCGCAGTGGAACCTGCGCATTACCGCCTACGCCGACCGTTTGCTTCAGGGCCTCGACACCATCGACTGGCCTGAGGCAGTGAAGGAAATGCAGCGCAACTGGATTGGCAAGTCCATCGGGGCCGAAGTTACCTTCTCGGTGCAGGGCCACGAAAGCGCTCAAATTAAGGTGTACACTACCCGCGTGGATACCATTTATGGCGCCACATTCCTGGTGCTGGCGCCTGAGCATGAGCTGGTAGCCGAGCTGACTACGCCCGAGCAGCAGGAAGCCATTCAGGAATACATCGACGCCACCAAGCGCCGCTCGGAGCGCGACCGGATGGCCGACACCAAAACGGTTTCGGGGGCTTTTACTGGCGCTTACGCCCTCAACCCCTTCACCAACGAGCCCATCCAGATCTGGATTGCCGATTACGTGCTGGCGGGTTATGGCACCGGCGCCGTGATGGCCGTACCTTCTGGTGACCAGCGCGACTACGTGTTTGCCAAGCACTTCAACCTGCCCATCGTGCAGGTGGTAGATCAGCAGCAGATTGAGGAGCAGGCCGACCCCACCAAGGAAGGCACCTACCTGCACGGCCTCATCCAAGGCATGGGCTACAAGGAGGCTACCCAAACCCTGATTCAGCAGCTTGAAGAGCGCGGCATCGGCAAGGGTAAAGTTAACTTCCGTATCCGCGACGCCATCTTCGGCCGCCAGCGCTACTGGGGTGAACCCATTCCGATTTACTACAAGGATGGAGTGGCCTACGGTGTGGCCGAAGCCGACCTGCCCCTAGTGCTCCCAGAAATCGACGAGTACAAGCCCACCGAAACCGGCGAGCCACCCCTGGGTCGCGCTAAGGACTGGAAGTACAAAGGCCAGTACGAGTTCGAGCTGAGCACCATGCCCGGCTGGGCGGGCTCCTCGTGGTACTATTTGCGCTACATGGACCCGCAGAACAACGAGCGTTTTGTAGGCCAGGAAGCCGAGCAGTACTGGCAGAATGTGGATCTATATCTTGGTGGTGCAGAGCATGCTACGGGTCACTTACTCTACTCCCGCTTCTGGCACTTGTTCCTCAAAGATCTAGGCCTGGTAACCGCGCATGAGCCCTTCCAAAAGCTCATCAACCAGGGCATGATCTTGGGCCGTTCGAACTTCGTGTATCGCATTAACGGCACCAATACGTTTGTGACGGCAGGCAAGAAAGACCAGCACGAAACGACTGCTTTGCATGTCGATGTAAGCATCGTAAATAACGATATACTCGACACAGAAGCCTTCAAAAAGTGGCGCCCTGATTACGCTACTGCTGAATTTATTCTTGAAGACAACGGCACTTACGTAAGCGGCTGGGAAGTCGAGAAGATGTCGAAAGCTAAGTTCAATGTTGTGAATCCGGATGTACTGGTAAATCAGTACGGGGCCGATGCACTGCGCTTGTACGAGATGTTCCTGGGGCCGCTGGAGCAGTTTAAGCCCTGGAACACCAACGGCATGAGCGGTGTGGCCGGCTTCCTTAAGAAGCTCTGGCGCCTCTACCACCCCCAAGACGGCGACTTCGCCGTAACCGACGAGGCACCCAAGCCCGCCGAGCTGAAGGCCCTGCATAAGGCCATCCGGAAGGTGGAAGAAGACATTGAGAAGTTCTCGTTCAACACGACCGTCAGCGCCCTGATGATTACGGTGAACGAGCTAACGACCCTCAACACGCACAACCGAGCCATTCTAGAGCCGCTGGTGGTACTGGTGTCGCCCTACGCTCCGCACTTGGCAGAGGAGTTGTGGCAGAAGCTAGGCCACCCGGCCGGCTCTATCAGCTCGGCCACCTACCCCGAGTTTAAGGAGGAGTACTTGGTAGAAGACACCGTGAACTACCCGGTAGCCATCAACGGCAAAGTGCGCGAGCAGCTGCAGTTCCCGGCCACCGCCACCGCCGCCGAAATTGAGGCTGCTGTGCGCGCTACGGATATTCTGGCCCGCTTCGCCGAAGGCAAAGAAGCTAAGAAGGTTATTGTTGTGCCCGGCCGCATGGTGAACGTGGTGGTATAGTCCTCTAGGCCAGTAGGTCAGCAACAAGGCCCGCCGGATTCGTTCGGCGGGCCTTGTTGTTTATTTACGCTAACTACCTAGCTACTCCTGCTCAGCGGCTGCCAACTCTTCGCGCTGCTTTTTCGGCAGCGACGCCCGTACCAGGTCGTAAGAATGATCTATCAGCTCTTGCAGCTGCCTGACGGGAGCCCCGGTGCCCATGAGCACCGTGTTCCAGTGCTTCTTGTTCATGTGCCAGCCGGGCAGCACGTACTCGTGCTGCTCGCGCAGCTCCACGGCGCGCTCTGGGTCGCACTTCAGGTTGATGCTCCCGAACGTTTCAATGTCGGTGAGGGCAAATACTTTGCCGCCTACCTTGAACACCAGGGTATCGGGGCCGAAAGGCGTTTCTTCGGTCACGCCCGCTTTCAGCAGGCAGTAGTCGCGGAAATCTTCAATGTTCATAGAGCCAAAAGCGCCCACCCGAGGTTGTAGGCCAGGTGGGCGCGGTATATGCACCGGCGTTGGGTCGCCGCTACTATAGAAAACACTGTTGAATGGTAGACCCGCCGCTTAGCGAATGAACCACCGGTAGAGCAACACAATGAACGCCACCAGGAACATGCTCATGGAGAGCTTGTTGATGAAGTGCATGGTGCGCAGGTTGAAGTTAGTTTTGCGGTTTGGGTCGTTCTTGCGGAAGAAATACCCGAAAACCGGACCGAAATCAAAAAGGCCTTTCGTGCGCATGGCGTGAGTCGTATGGTATGCTAAGATAACACCCGGGTGGGCAGAAAGATTTAGTTGAAATCAAAAATATAGCACTACTTCAGACCAGCTAAAGCCGTGCATCAGGTGGCAAAAACGTAGCCTCTAGGCCCGTTGCCGCCAGCCCCTAGCGGAACAGCGACTCAATACGCTGCTGGTTGTTCTGGCTGATGACCTTGCGCTTCACCTTCATGGTCGGCGTCAGCTCCCCCGACTCCACGCTCCAGAGCACGGGCAGCAAGGCTACTTTTTTGATTTGCTCCCACTGGGCAAAGGCGGCGTTAGTTTGCTGCACTAGCTGCTCGTAGAGTTGCTGCACCTGGGCGTGGGCCGCCAGGGCCGCATCGGAGAGGTCGGTGGGCAGGTTGTGGCTCTTGGCCCAGGCGCGAAGCTCGGCGAAGGCCGGCACCAGCAGGGCCGCCGCAAACTTCTCCCCCTCGCCCACTATCATCACCTGCTCCACCAGCGGCGACTCCGCCAACTTCGACTCCAGGGGCTGCGGGGCCACGTACTTGCCGTTCGAGGTTTTGAACATCTCCTTCTTGCGGTCCGTGATTTTCAGGAATTTAGCCTCCACAAACTGCCCAATGTCGCCGGTGTGGAGCCAGCCATCCTGGTCAATTACCTCGGCCGTGAGGTCGGGGCGATTATAGTAGCCCTGCATCACGGAGGGCGAGCGGGTCAGGATTTCGCCGTCGGGGGCAATTTTCACTTCTACGCCGGGTATCACCGGGCCCACCGCGCCAATGAGGTTGCCGCTGGCCTCAGGCTGACTGGCCGCAATTACAGGGGAGGTTTCCGTCATGCCGTAGCCCTCCATCACCCGAATGCCCGCCGCCCAGAATACCCGCGCCAGCCGGGGCTGCAGGGCCCCGCCACCGCTCACAATGTAGCGCACCTGCCCACCCAGGGCTTCGCGCCACTTGCTGAACACGAGCTTGTTGGCCAGGGCCAGCTGCGCGTTATAGAGCACACCCTGGTCTTGCTGGGTGTCGTAGCGCAGGCCTAGGTCGAGGGCCCAGAAAAACAGCCGTTTCTTCAGGCCCGTCAGCTTCTGGCCCTGAGCCACAATTTTGTCGTAGATCTTCTCCAACAGGCGGGGCACGGTGGTAAACACCTGGGGCTGCACCTCGCGCAGGTTATCGGCAATGCGCTCCACACCCTCGGCGTACCATATGCTGAAACCCAGCAGCAGGTAGAGGTAGGTGGCGGTGCGCTCAAAAATATGGCTTAGGGGCAGGAAGCTCAGCGCCTTCTGGCCGGCGGGCAGAGGCAGGTAGCCCGTCAGGTTCTCGCAGTTGTAGAGAATGTTGCGGTGGCTGAGCATCACGCCCTTGGGGCGGCCCGTGGTGCCCGAGGTATAGATCAGGGTCAGCAGATCATCGGGCTGCACGGCGGCCTTCAGGGCCTCTAGGCCACTAGCATCCTCCCCCGACTGGCCTAGGGCAAGCAGTTCGCCAAAGTGGCGGGCGTCGGGCAGCTTGTCGAAGGTAAAAATGACCTCAGGGCCTTGGTCGAGGCCGGCAACCGCCTCCTGCACACGGTTTAGCAGCTTTTGGTTTTCTACCAACACCACCCGCACCCCGGCATCCTGAAAAATGTGGCGGTAGTCTTCCACCGTAATAGTCGGGTACATGGGCACGCTCACGGCCCCCAACTGGGCAATGCCGAAGTCGGCAATTACCCACTCGGGCCGGTTGGCTGAGATGATGGCCACTTTGTCGCCGCGTTCAATGCCTAAGCTTCGCAGGCCCAGGCTTACCTGATTGCTGAATTCCTGCACCTGCTGCACACTGAGCGGTTGCCAAGCGCCCTCCTTTTTTTCCACCAGGCAGTCGGCCAAGGGGTTGAGCGTAGCAAGGTGGGTTAGCAGGTCGAAGGTGCGGTGAATTTCCATGGGTGGGTAACAAAAGGCGGCGGCAATCAGATCAGTTGCCATCGCAAAAATAGCTCCCTAGCCCGCAAAAAGGGGGTTACGCCATAATTTTACCAAGCGCTAGGCGCTTTCTACTAAGGCAAGGCTGAAGTATAGCGTGCAACATCTGGTGGTAGTACGTTACCTTCCCATTATTCCCTTCTCTGTTTCTCCCATCCCACCCCATCACATGAAGAAACTATTCCTCTCTTGCTCTCTGCTGACCGCTACCAGTGCAGCTTACGCCCAAACCGCTCCCGCCACGGAAACGCAAGCCGTCAAGAAAACTATTCAGTTGTTTTTTGAGGGCATGCGCAAAGGCGACAGCACCCTGGTCCGGACCACGCTGGCGCCGGGGGCGGTCTTTCATACCATCAGCACCCGCAACGGCCTAACCACCCTGCGGCCCGAAAGCCCTTCAGCCTTTGTGAAGTCGGTGGGCACTCCGCACAAGGAGGTGTACGATGAGCGCATTACCTTTGACAAGGTGCTGATTGACGCCAATTTGGCCAGTGTATGGACGCCGTATGAGTTTTACCTGGGCTCTACCTTCAGCCACTGCGGCTACAACTCTTTCCAGCTTGTAAAACTGACCGACGGCTGGAAGATTGCCCACATCATTGATACCCGCCGCAAAGAAAAGTGTAAGTAGGCACCGAGCGTCAGAAGGCCGGGATACGCTGCAAGGGCGAGTTATCGGTTTTCCAGCTATCCAGCTCAAACAGCTCGCCCTCCGTATCGGTGTACAACGAGGCCAGCACCGGCACCCCATCAGCATCGAGGTACCACTGGCTAGCAAGCAGGTGGCCTAGCCGACGGTTAAGCCTTGGGCTTACAAATTGCAGGCTGCCCATGCCGTTATCGGCCAGCTCCTGGACCCGCGCCGTGGGCAGCCCGCTCAGTACATGCTCCGCGGCTGGCTTGTCTCGCAGCATGTATAGCAGCAGCCCAAGTTCAGGCAGGGTAAGCAGTCGAGAAACCATATGTAGCAGGTGCTTCTTGTGTTTTGGAAGCACCCACTACTTTACGGCCTAGGGGCGACGAGGTAACCCAGTGCACCATGGTTTTCAGCCACCTATTGGCTTATCTCAACCTAGCCAGCATAATTTTTAGGAAGCTGCCGCTTTCGGTGAGCAGAATTCGGGGGTTCAGTTGGGAGAAGATGATGCCGGGCTTGAGCCGCACGGGTATCGGCTTCACGCGGAGCTCAGCCTCGGGGCGGGATGCTAGGAAGATAAACTCCAGGTCAAACAGGTACCGGTCAATCTGCCCGCGCAGAAACACCTCCCGCCCGCGCTGGTTGAAGCCCTTCAGGCCGCACTGGGTATCTGAAACGGCCAGCCCGAGCAGGAAGCGGGTGCTGCGGCGCAGGGCTTTGGAGATAAACACCCGGCCGGCCGGCACCTGAGCGTAGTAAGCCTCGTCGCGGGTGCCCACGGCCACGTCGCACTGCCCGCTGTGCAGGGCCTCCAACACGTTGGCTACGCTGGGCTCTTCGTAGGGAAAGTCGATATCCGTGAACAGACAGATTGGCTCTTTTACCTGCGCCATGCCGGTGCGCAGCGCGTATCCCTTGCCCCGGTTGATGGGGTACGTGAGGTAAGTAAAGTGTGGCAGACGTTCCTGCAGGAACTTGACATCGGCGGCCGTAACGGCGGCGCTGCCATCGTTGATGACATACAAATGCACCGGTCCGATGCCAGCGGGAAGCAGTGCTTGCAGCCGCTCCAGGCTCTCCAGAATATTGATAGTCCAGTGGGCGGGCGGGTTGTAGCAGGGCAGCACCAGCGCTACGGGTGCAACAAGGTCGGGCGTTTGAGACAAACGAGGAGGCAACTAGGAGCGGAAAATCCGAGCAAATATCCGCTAATTGTTTCAGCTACCGATGAGGTTTTCGATCAACCTCGTCAGTAAGTAGTCGAAAATCGCGCTCAACCGTAATGGCCACGCTTACCGACTGGACTAGCGCTTCCCAAGCAGCACAATATCGGGCACCTCCAGCACCTTGCGCAGGTAGCCGCGCTGCGCCACCCGAATCATGGCCTGGCCTAGCTCCGCGAGAGTCGAGGCGTAGTTGGGCGTAACGGCCCGCAGCACCGGAAACAGCCAACCGATATACTTGTAGTACGACAACACGTGCTGCTGGCCCGGCGTGGCGCGCAGGAATCCGGGCCGGAACATGTAGGCATCCTGGAACCCTAGCTGTAGCAAGGCATTTTCGGTTTCGCCTTTTACCCGCGCCCACATCTGGCGGCTTTTCAGGGTGCCATCAGTGCTTGCCCCCGATACGTAGCAGAATGTGAGCTCAGGGTTGCGGGGCAACAGCGTCTGGGCGAAGTGCAGGGTCAGGTCGTAGGTCAGGCGGCGGTACTCCGGCTCCTTCATCCCCACCGACGACACACCCAGACAGAAAAAGCAGGCATTATAGCCCGTGAGCTGGTCGGCAATGGGCGCCAGGTTCTGAAAGTCACTGTGCAGAATTTCCCGCAGCTTGGGGTGGTTAATGCCACTAGGCTTACGGCTCACGGACAGCACCTGCTCCACCTCGGGGTGGCCTAGGCATTCAAGTAGTACTCCCTCTCCCACCATCCCGGTGGCTCCGGTTACGATAACGCGTAGTTTCATGGAGAGGTAGACGCACGAGCAGCGCGGATGTTTTATGGCTGCGTAGGAAATGCTTTATCCTCCAAAGCTTGAAGGGTACACTTTGCACATTCTATTCGTAGCGGGGCTAAATGGTCGATAGATAAATCAACTCTATATACAATCCCATTCTCTGAGGAAGGCTGTTTTTGACAACTAAACTCATCGATTCGAAAACCTAGGCTCTTACTATTTTTTCTTGCTAGAATAGTATCTATTATAATTTGGAATTGTTGGACTTCCCTATTATTTCTGATTCCTGATACTGTCAGCTGCCACCACAACACATTTTTATCTTCACGGCTTTGCCAGATAATAACCTCAAGACGCCCACGTGAAGCTTTAAATTGAAACTGGTCTACAACTGCATCATGTAGTGACGTAGTTATTTCGGATGCAACGCATCGTTTTATCATTTGAATGAATAGTGCTAATGTTTTACTTGGTCTCTGGACACCATTCTATGGACTGATTTACAATAGCTTCGGCTTGTGCTTTGGTAGAATCTAAATCCAGAGTTTCTACCGTGAAGCTCTCCTGGTTTATATGCGCATGATCATTCCATTAAATTATATACATTTCACCAGCTTCATTTAACTCAGGTTCTTGATCTGTCATATCTAATCCATCTGACTTTTCAAGCTCATACCAGTAGTCATAATTAATAGACTTGATGATTACTCCTTTTCTGAGCACAGCATCATAAAACCAATATCCCTTGAGCACTTCTCTTTCCAGGGTATCATTCATATTCCTTTCAATCTTCAATAGCTAAAAGTCCGCTATTAGATCGAGCTGCTTTATTTAATACAGATACAAATAATTCGTACCCTTTTGGTAAAGGAGCCACTGAGAAGCGTTTTTGCAACTTTATAACCATACGCTTTACCAATTCACTCTGCCAGCGAAATTTGCTGTAGTAGTCGAACCAAGGCTCAATAATGCCTTCCTGTTGTAATTGAAAGAACAGTTCATCCTTTATACCTCCGACACGCTCCAGAGCTAAGCCTTTGCTGGACATATTTTGTGTATCGTGTATTAGGTACAGATCTAGCATATGCAGAAAGTAAAACGGGGCAGATTCGTATGAATCTGCCCCGTTGGCAAATTACCTATCCGATTACTGGTTCTTCCAGCACCATTGGCTCTATCCATTTGCCGTCTTCACGCATGAGGTCGATGAGTTGGTCTACGGCTTGCTCTTCGGGAACGGATTTCTTGATGACTTCCTGGCCGCGGTAGAGGGCTATTTTGCCTTTGCCCACGCCCACGTAGCCGTAGTCGGCGTCGGCCATTTCGCCGGGACCGTTCACGATGCAGCCCATGATGCCGATTTTCACGCCCTTCAGGTGGTCGGTGCGCTTGCGGATCATGGCGGTGGTTTCCTGCAGATCAAACAGGGTACGGCCGCAGCTGGGGCAGCTGATGTACTCCGTCTTGGACATGCGCGTGCGAGCCGCCTGCAGAATTCCGAAGCTGAGCTGGTTGAGCTGGTCCAGGGTCTGGAGCCACTCTTCCTTGCTGCGCTCGGGCAGCAGCTCGGTGCTCAGCACCACCCCGTCGCCGAGGCCGTCGAGCAGGAGGCCTCCCACATCGGTAGCGGCGTAGAGCTGGGTTTGCTCGGGCGTGAGCACGGGGTACTGGCGGTTGATGATGACCGGGTTGGTTATCTTCTTATCGATGAGCCGGAAGAAGGCCCGCCGGATTTCCGGCATGGCGTGGGCGTTATCGGTGGCGAGAATTAGCACCGCCGTGGGGTCGGCGTGCAGGTGGCCTAGGGCCTCTTCCGTTAGCGACGCTAAGTTGTGGAACACGAAGTTCAGGTCCGGGTGCCGAGCCGTGGCGGTGGCAAACTCCGCCGCCGTAAAGGCCGGGAAGTGGTCGGGGCGTTGGCCGCCATCCTGCCACGCGGAGAAGTCTACTACTTCCTTCAGGCCGTTGGGCAGCATAAACGGAATTGGGCGCTGGCCCGAGTACACGTAGTCGGCCCCCAGGTCGTTCATCTGGAACTTGTCGAGAAAGGCCGAATACAGGTGGCCTACGGCGCGCAGGTCGGCGTACTCCAGGCCGGGCAGGCGCGAGAGGTCAGCCATTACGCGGGGCACGTTCTGCCCGCCTAGGTTCAGCACCTCGCGAGTGGCGCGGCGGTGGTACTGGAACGGATCAATCGGCGACAGGTCCGCATCGGGCGTAACTACCGTGGCAGTTCCCGACTGGCCTAGGGCTGCATTGTCAACTACAGCAGCCATGAAATCAGCAGCCAGCGGGGCAATGGGCTTGGCTTCGGCGGCGCGGTTGGTGTAGCGGTCAATGAGGGCTTTGGCTACGGGGGCTTCGGCTTCGGGCGCTTCGGTTAGAGACACGCGCACGGTGTCGCCGAGGCCGTCTTCCAGCAGCGTGCCAATGCCCACGGCGCTCTTGATGCGGCCGTCTTCGGCCTCACCAGCTTCCGTTACGCCCAGGTGTAATGGGTAAGGCTGTAGCCCTTCCTCATCGAGCTTCTGCACCAGCAGGCGGTAGGCCTGCACCATCACCTGGGTGTTGCTGGCCTTCATGCTCAGCACGACGTTGTAGTAGTTTTCCTCCTCGCAGAGGCGCAAAAACTCCAGCGCCGACTCCACCATGCCCAGCGGAGTGTCGCCGTAACGCGACAGAATCCGGTCGGACAGAGAGCCGTGATTGGTGCCGATGCGCATGGCGGTGCCGTACTGCTTGCAAATCTGCACCAAGGGCCGGAACCGCTCCCGGATGCGCTCCACCTCAGCGGCGTAGCTGCTGTCGGTGTACTCAATCACGTCGAACTTCTTCTTGTCGGCATAGTTGCCGGGGTTCACGCGCACTTTCTCCACGATGCGGGCGGCCAGCTCGGCGGCGTTGGGCGTGAAGTGGATGTCGGCAATCAGGGGCGCGTTGCAGCCGCGCTTGCGTAGCTCCTTTTTGATTTCCAGCAGGTTCTGAGCCTCCTTCACGCTGGGCGCCGTGATGCGCACGTACTCGCAACCGGCCTCTACCATACGCAAGGTCTGCTCCACCGAGCCCAGCGTGTCCATGGTGTCCACGGTGGTCATGCTCTGCACCCGAATGGGGTTGAGCCCACCCATGGGCAGGTCGCCAATCTGGACTTCCCGGCTGAGGCGGCGCTTATACTCGGTGAGGCTGGGGCAATACGTTTTGTTCATAACCCGAAGGGGAGCGTTTTTCAGAAGAATAACAAAGGTAACGGAAGGTTTGTGCTCAACATATGTGCCACGAGCCCGATGTAAAGCCGCCTAGTTGCGTCTCTATCATTGCTGATATTGTTTCTATCGGTTGTTCTAGAGCAGCCGTTCAATCCTGGCCGTTCAACGACTAGACGCGAATACGTGCCTCTACCTCGTTCTTGTGTCAGTTGTTTAGCTGCTAGGTCATCCCGTCAGCAACTTCTGGCGGGCAATTGCTGTCTTTAGCACAACTACTTTCCTCCCTAACATGAAGCAACTGAAATTCATTGCGCTGGCAGCGGCCCTCTTGTTTGCCGTGCCTGGCCTAGCGCAACAAGTGGCCGTGATAAAGCTGCCGGAGCTGCAGAAGCGCCTGAGCCGCCCGAACGATACTACCTACGTGGTCAACTTTTGGGCTACCTGGTGCGCGCCCTGCGTGAAAGAGCTGCCCCACTTCGATCAGCTCTCGACCACCTATGCCAAGCAGAAAGTGAAAGTGCTGCTGGTGAGCATGGACTATGCCTCCCAGCTTGATAATAAGGTCAAGCCTTTCGTGCAGAAGCGGGGCCTGAAGTCGGAAGTGGTGCTGCTGAACGAGCCGGACCCGAATTCCTGGATGGATAAAGTGGACTCGAAATGGACTGGCGCTCTGCCATTTACTATTATTGTAAACAACGCCCGTAACAAGCGGACCACGTTTGAGCAGGAGCTAACGGCCCAAGAGCTGAACAAGCAGGTACAAGCCACCATGAAGTAAGTATTACACCGAGTAAAGCGAGGAATCTACTACCTGGCCTAGAAGCTTGACTCCGATTCCTCGCCTCACTCGGTATGACACGTGTAGTTTTTAACCCTTCCACTTTACCCCCTTACCTCTATGAAAAAGCTTCTTCCATTTCTGGCTGCTTGCCTGGTGTTGGCGCTGAGCAGCTTCATCGTGTTTCGGCCGGTTGCGGCTGGGTATCAGGTGGGCGATAAAGCCACTGATTTCAAGCTGAAGAATGTGGATGGAAAGATGGTGTCATTGGCTGATAATAAAACCGCCAAAGGCTACATCGTGGTGTTTACCTGCAACACCTGCCCCTACGCTAAGGCCTACGAGCAGCGCATCATCGACCTAAATACTAAGTATGCTAGCCAGGGCTACCCGGTAGTGGCCATCAACCCCAACGACCCCGCCGTAGCGCCCGGCGACTCCTTCGCCGACATGCAGAAGCGGGCCAAGGAGAAAAAGTATGTCTTTCCCTACCTGCAGGACGAAACCCAGCAGACAGCCAAGGCCTACGGCGCTACCCGCACCCCTCACCTCTACGTGCTCACCCGCCAGGGCAACGACTTTGTAGTAAGCTACATCGGCGCCATCGACGACAATTCTGAGGATGCCCGTCAGGTGAAAACCAAGTATCTGGAAAACGCCATGACCGACATCATGGCCGGCAAGCCTGCCTCGGTAAATTCTACCAAGGCTATCGGCTGCACCATCAAGTGGAAGCGGGCCTAGGCTATTTCCCACTATTTCAGACCACAAAAAAGCCCGCTCAAGAGCGGGCTTTTTTGTGGGCGTACGGATACACTTTTCACTTCTCGGCGCGCTCAAACACTTTTTCCAGCGTGATAGTCTGCACGCCGGGCGTTTCATCGAGGGCGGCGTTGAGCATGGCTTGAGCTACCGTGCGCCCATGAATAGGCCGATACTGTCGCAATAAGGGCACTTGGCTGATGAGGCTGCCCAGTGCTAGGCCTATTCGCTCGCCCGTGCGGGGCTCCTGCCGAAGGCCTGCCAGCATGCCGGGCTGTAGCAGCCGGATGCGCCGGAAGGGCAGCTTCTTCACGTCCCGCTCCAGTTCTCCTTTCATGCGGCTGTAGAAAATCATGGAATGGGCATCGGCGCCGGCTGACGACACGAGCACCAGCGTTTCTACCCCATGCTCGGCGGCGGCCTGGGCGGCGCGGTACTGGTAGGTGTAATCTATTTCATACTGGGCTGCTTGGCTCCCGGCCTGTTTCAGCGTGGTGCCCAGCGTGGAGAACAGTACATCACCGGTCAGTAGCTCGCTCCACTGCTCAGGCTGCTTAAAGTCGACTAGATGTTCTTGCAGCTTGGGGTTCTGGTAACCCGTTGGGCGGCGCGCAAACACCTTGATGCTGGTGAAACGGTCATCGAGCAGGAGTTGCCGGAGCAGGTAGTCGCCGACTAGGCCAGTAGCCCCAATCAGTATGGCTGTTTTCATGAGTTGGTAGTTGATGGGCAGGCAGTAAGTGAACCCCAAAGCCGCCGACGGCTTTCGTGTATTTGCGACGGAGGCTACCGCTATTAACTGAGGCAAAGCTTGGGGCTTGCCCATTGTACGGTTGAGCTTAGGCTTCGGGCTATAATAGACAGTGATCTTCTGCTACTGCGAAGGGGCCACCTCCAGCACCAGCTTTCCGATGTGGGTGCTGCTTTCCAGCAACTGGTGGGCCGCAGCCGCCTCGGCCAGCGGGAACGTTTGATAGATAACCGGCCGAAACTTGCCCGCGGCCAGCAGGGGCCATACACGTTGCTCTACGGCTACGGCCAGCGCCGCCTTAAACTCCGCCGAGCGGGGCCGTAGGGTGCTGCCCGTAATGGTGAGGCGGCGAGCCATTACCTCCAAGGCATTAAACTCGGCGGGGCCACCCTGCATAGCATTGATGAATACCAGCCGCCCATCGGGGCGCAGCAGACGCAGGTTTTTGGGCGTGTAGTCGCCCCCAATCATGTCCAGCACCACGTCCACACCTTGCTCAGCTAATACCTGCTCAAAGTCGGCCTCCTTGTAATTAATAACTACGTCGGCTCCTAGTGGGCGTAATGCCTCGCACTTCTCGGCGCTGCCCGCGGTGGCGGCCACGCGGCTGCCTAGGGCATGGGCCAACTGAATGGCCGTGATACCAATGCCACTGCTGCCGCCGTGCACCAGCAGCGTCTCGCCAGGCTGCAGGGCGCCGCGCTGAAACACATTGTGCCACACCGTAAACACGGTTTCCGGCAAGGAGGCGGCTTCCGTCATGCTCCAGCCCGCCGGCATGGGCAAACAATGCCCCGCATCTACCACGGCGTACTCGGCGTAGCCGCCTGCCGCCAGCAGCGCACACACGGCGTCGCCAGGCTGCCAGCGCGTAACGGCAGAACCGCACTGCTCCACCCGGCCCGCTATTTCTAGGCCAGGCACTAGGCCTGTTACGTCGCCGCTCCCGCGGTACTTGCCTTGGCGCAGCAGCACGTCGGGGCGGTTTACGCCGGCGGCTTCAACCCGTACCAGCACTTGGTGCGCGGTTGGCTGGGGTATGGGAGCCTCTTGAAGCTGTAAAACATCTGGCCCTCCGGGCGCGGAAATCGTAATCTGTTGCATGAGGAGTGGTTGCTGGGTGCTTGCCATTTGACGGGCCCGTTTACCAGGACGCTGAAACCCGCTGCTTGGTTAGCCTATGCGCTATCATCAACCATATTTTTCGAGTTTTCGTACACGTACTGCCGAGCTTACTTCCATGAAAAAAGTATCCTTTTTGCCCCCTCTCCTGCAAGCTGCCCGAGCTACTGGCCTACGCGCCTGGCAAACGGGCCGCCTCTTCCAGCGTGCGGTCCGGACGGCGCTTGATTCGGTGCAGGAGGTGCTGCGCGCAGAAGTCCAGAAAGGCAATGGGCAACTAGTAGCCGACTTTCTGACTAACAAGGCATTGCCCGCGGCCCGTGCCCTGTTGCTGGAGCGCATGGCTTCCCGCCTGCTGGTGCGGCTAGGCCTGCGGGGGGTGCTGGCCTCGAGTGTAGTGGGCTGGGTATTGCCCTTTGTGGTGGAGCATCTGATTAAGGTAGGCCACCGCACCGGTCTGTTCGAGAAAATTCGGGCTAACACCACCGTTGCCGACACGCTACGCCGCCTCGAGGAGCTTAAGCAGGCCACCTGGAAAGCCCTGGCCCCCGACCATGGCACCGGCGCCGAAGTCCTCCCCGACGACACCGAGCTTCCGCGGCAACTTCCGGCCTAATCTGCAAAGCGGGCGCTACAACACGCTTTTTCCCTGAAAAATTCACCTTCTAATCTTTACTTCATTTGACCCACTTTTTACCTGAAATTGACAATCCGGTCCCCTTTACTGAGTCGTAGGTGGGGCCAATGAAAAAGTTAGTTTCTTCTTCTCCGACGGAATCCGACCAGGTTTCTTCATTGGGCAAGGCGTTACGGGAGCTGTATCGTACTGCCCGCCATATTTACCACTCCGACCCCTACGCTGCCGCGCGGCTAGCGCGCATTGCCGACCAGACCGAGTACTTTCTGCAGACCTGGCCCGAAGAGCAGTGGCCTACGTCGCTACACGGGGTGCAGCCCATGCCCAGCCGCCACGTGCTGTTAACCTGGACCGCCAACGCTAAACGCGATGCTGTTGCCTTCAGCTTGCTACCAGAAAGCGCCTGGTCGTATGCGCAGTGGCGCCAAATTACCACCACACTGCTAGCCGCGCTAGCTCCGTTTTCTTAAGAGTTACCTCTAGCTAGAATACGGCGAACAGTCCCACTGGCCTAGTCCTGCTCATTTACCACAGCCCAGGGGTCATCCTGGGCTGTGGTTTTATAAGGCCGAGCAAGCGCTTCTCAAGCTCAAGGGCTGAGCAAATAGCCGGTTACTCATGCATGGCCTGAGGCTGCCCGGCGGCCAGAAGAACGAGGTTGTGACTTGCTTGTTCATATATTCGTTTTTCTGATTACTTACGCGGTGACTCAGGTGCCGAGTAAGCAACAGGGCACTTGCTACGCCCACCGTATCGGTATGCCTTCCTATCACTATAACATTACCTGCTGTGCTCCCGTTACGCCCTACCCAAGCCTATCCATGTTATTTACTATGCCAAAGACAGGTAGCCAACTTGTGCACAACTAGCAGTCTGCTCCTGATGAGACCAGGTAGCGAATGGCGGCCACACTTAGGCGGCGCCACAGTTACTTAGTCAGGCTTACTTGTTCTTCACTTTCCGTTGCTGCTCACGCGGTTGACAGAAGCTGTAACCCTTGTGCGTTACATTTCGAACTTCATCGGGTGGCTACCCGCGTGCTAGTCCACCTCCTAGTTCTCACCGGCTTTTTTATTCTATGCTTCTGCTCACCTCCCTTGCCTCCGTAAGCTTTTACCTGCATAATATTGGTTGCCGGGCCCTGGAGGCAAGATGGAGTGACCACGGTGGCAGCGAATCATTTCGGGAGGCCGTTACCGAAGGCCTAGCGCTAGCCCGCCAGTACCAGGCCGAGTGTTGGATAGCCGACGACCGACAGTTGGGCCCCATGCAGGCCGCCGATTTGGAGTGGGTGGCCACCGATGTGCTCCCAGCCTTGGCGGAGTGTGGCATCCGCCGCTTGGCCATTATCGAGTCGGAGGACCTTTTGAACCGAGAACTGATTCAGGAGGCCTACACCCCGCCCCTTACTACCCTGCCCATAGAAGTGCGCCATTTTACCGATTTACCCACGGCTCGGGCCTGGGCCTGCAGCAAGTAGCCATTCTCTGCATTGCCCGGCCGTGTAGGCACTTGCCGCTACAGCACCCCCGAGCGTAGTTTTCCTATCCTGTTTATTTTCAGTGCATATCTTATGAAGCGTCTATTCTTCCTGGCTCTCCTGGCAACTACTGGCTTGCCCTCGCTTACCTCTCAGGCACGGACCCCAGCTGCCACCGCCGCAGTGGCCTATGAGTATGGTACGGCCGCTATCAATAAGTATACTCTCCGGCAGTGGCGCTTGTCCGATACTGATCCTACTCACTCCCGCACCCAATGGTACGTTCAAAACGAGCAGGGCAAAGACCGCTTTTGGATGTCACAGGCCGAAGTACTGAACTACTTGGCCAGTCAGGGCTGGGAAATTCTGCCCCAGGGCGTAAGCCCCGACGGCGTCAATTTTTATTACATGCTACGTAGGCCAGTCCGGTAGTTTTATGCAGCCAGTTCAAGAAGAGCGCTGGCCCTAAGTTAGGCATCAGACTCTCTGCCACCGGGTTGCCGCCCTGCAAGCCGGAAAATAGTAGCTTTGCCCCGTCCTCATTTCTGTTTTGCCGATGGCCACTGACGCTCTGCTTTCTCGCTTAAGAACCCTTGGCCAGCAGTTGGAAGAAACCCACACTGCCGGCGACGTGGGCAGCGCCGCTCCCCTCACCCAGGCCCGGGAGTTCCTCCTGACCCACTTACTGCAAGAACCCACGCTGCCATACCGAGGGGCCGAGTTGCTGGAACTCCTGTCGCCGTCGCCGCACACTCACTGGCGTTGGGAGCAGGAACGAGAATTGGTGCTGGAAGGCCTGACGCTGCTGCATCAAATCTGGCGAGGGCGGCGGCGCTAACTGGCCTAGCTGCTCTATTTACAGCCCGGCCGCGCCTCAGCATTCTGCGCCTTGCACAGCCACGTGAGGGCCTGAGGCAGGTCATGCTGCCATTAGCTAAGTTCAGCGGACACGCATTTGTGCTATTTTTTTGACACAAACTGCATAAGAATTAGCAAAGGCTAGGCAAGTGCATCTCTAAAACCAAAATGACACGCCGTGGGATGTTGCTGAGCAAATTAAGAAGCAAGCAATTGCGAATAGCTCCAGCGCTATCCATATCAAATCGGGATATACTTCCCTGGCTTTTAGAAGTGGGTTTTGGGAGCCGATACTAGAAGCAGGGTTAGACCAACCAGTTGCTAAACATGCTGCAGTGGTAGTACTTTAAGCCTGCAAGCCCTTGTGCCCCTACTACCCCGCCCTATGCCTATTATTCTTACCAATGAAGCAGGCAAAACGCATCTTACCATCCAGTACGATGCCGCCAACCACTGGGTATATACTAACTGGATAGGTTACCAAACCTTCGAGAACGTTGTTGCCGGGGCAATGGCCTACCTAGCACCCATTAGGGAGAATAAGTGCCCTTACCTACTCAATGATAACCGGCTCCTGCTAGGCCTCTGGCATCACTCCCTGGAGTGGGCTGCTACGGTATGGCGCCCCCAAGCAATGGAAGCAGGCCTCACCCACTTTGCGCACGTAGTGGATCCCGACTCCATGGCTACAGTAACCGCCGATCAGTTTCAAAAGGGCATCAACCGCGACTTTCATATGCGCGTCTTCAGCGACATAGAGGAAGCCAAGGCCTGGCTCCGCGAGGCGCAGCAGGCAGATGCAGAGCAGAAGGGTAGCAGCCAGTTTCAAGAGAAACAATTAAAAAAGTAACTATACCACAACCCATGGCTATAACTATCCTCGAAAACGATATTAGAGCGTCAAATCTGTTCTTTGCCAGCCTAGGTATTGGGTCACTTGTGACCCTCCTATCAATCTTTAATGCTGACCGGCCCACTTACTTCTCTTCGCATCCCGGTATCGCCTTTTTCTCCTTTACTTTCGCTATTCTCTTTTGGGTTGCTATGGCGCTAGGGGTCCTGGCCGGGTATCGCCGGGTGAAGGTTTTCTTCCTCATCTATAGCCTACTTGCCCTAGCGCTACAAATGTTCAGCTTGGCTACCTCGGTGAAACCACTGTCTGAAAAGTTGCTCACCACTCTGTCCTTCATCCCCTATATCTGGGCTACTGTCATCGTCGCCCGCGACCTGCTGCGCCGGCCAGTGGCTGGAGCTACCGGCAGTGCCGCAGGGCAACACCTATGAGTGGGAAGCACAGTATCCGGCTACTCAAACACAACATCAGAGCCATTTTTCTTCTCAAGTTTTCAATTAAAATAAACAAGTTTTAGCCTTACAAATATGAGTTCGCAAGACAAAATAGAGATACGCCTAGGCCCGCAGCCGAGCCCAAGCTGCTAGACTGCTTGGAAGCCGATGCCTTAACTACCTGAAGTGCCTCCGGCCAGTTGCTGCGCCAGAACAGACAGCCTGAGAAGTTTCTACTACATGATCCTGACGCGGGATACGGCCTATTACCACAGGCTCCTAGATGGCAGCCTCTCAGGCAAGGAGCTCTACACCCGCCAAGGCAACAGCATCCGCTATCCGCGCGCCACCATCACCATCACGGAGCTGACCGAACACGCGCACATGCTGCGCTATAAAGACCAGAACCAAACGCCTGGCGCTATCTATCAGGACGTGGTGGACCACTACACCCGCTAGGCCACTGCTTCCCTACTCTATGGGTAACCGACTACTCCCCTGCCTGCTACTGAGCCTGACGCTACTCCTACTCCCGTGGTCGTAACTGGCCAGCACACCCAAACAACTTACTCACTCATTATTCCATGCGGTTGGCTGCCCGCCACAAGGGTATAGTGACTTGTGCAATCTACTTCAGTAGTATAGGCCTAGTGCTACTCCCCTTTCTAGTTCATCTGGTCCGTCCTATTCTCTTACAATGGCAAACGGATAGCGGGCACACGCTCATCTACCTACAGGTTTTGGGGATAGTACTAGGGCTTCTATTGTGCCTCGTGTTTGTCGGTATTGGCCTTAAAAAAGGAAAAGGATGGGCCAAATCCCTCTTTAGCATTTATGCCACCGGGATGGTCTATGCACTCCTCGCCCCTTCTTTTGCTCCACCCCGCCCCACTTGGCATATCTACTATTGCAGTGTGGTAGCAGCCCTCCTATGTATAGGTATCCTGCTCATACTACCCCATCAGCGTACAAGCCTTCTTACCCAGAAAGAAAAGCCCTAGGCCACTTTACTACTCTATGCTCCCACGACTACTCCCCTAATTGCTGCTGAGCCTAACGCTGCTCACCGCTGGCTGTAAGAACGAAGCCGAGCCAACACCAGAGCCCGACATGTCCTTAGAGGGCAGTTGGCGTTACATCGAATCCGAATTCACTGAGTACTCACCTACTGGTTCGGTAGTATCCCAAAGCGGTCGGCATAGCGTTCTGTTCGCAGAATTCTACACCTTTTCAGGCTCTACCCTCGAAACCAAATACTCAGGCCATTTTACCTATATACGCTCAGGTAAAACCCTCTTCTTTACTCCTCTAGACAAGAACAACGGCAGTCCTTTCGGTAGTACCATCACAGAGTTAACTGCGACGAAGTTGACCTTACAGAAAAGAGTATAGGTAGCCTCAGGCAACAGTGTATGGGAATACGATTTACTCTCACCCCTTCTCTGGAATTAGCCACAGAAGTTCGCACTACTCCTATACTTAATATTGGAGTCCACTCCAACACTAATCTACTGTTACCCACGAAACTAGATGTAGGTCTGCGCTACTATTTCGGCGCTATAAAACCACCGCTTGTTTTACAATCTTCGTCCGATAAGTAGCCATTTTACCTACTACTGTACACGACCAGCAGGCGACTAAATTCTGGCTTCTTAGCAGCTCGTCAGTGATGATGTTATAAAAGTGCAGATCCGCTGTATTCGTAAAACGGGTGGCATCTTCCTAAGATCTTCCAGCTAATGTTAGTAAATATATAGTGTGCATAGAGCAAGCTCATACCACATTTCACAAGTGGCACACTTGGTCCTGCACAATCCACAACAGACTTACAAAAATTAATTCCGGTAAGACGGCTAAGCGCTACATCATTTCCTATTTCTGATGATAATGTGCGTAGGTTCGGACAGCTGGTGCGTAAGTATCAGCCTTACCCTGGCCACCTGTCTACCTGAATTATCCACCGTCGACGGTTATCTACTCCTGCTTACCTACTTTACCGACATCATGCATATCCACCATCCCTACCCGGGTGGGGCGCAAGTCGTTTGCCACGCTGAAAATCTACCAGGGCGTGCCCAAGACCCAGGTGATGCTGGCCACCGGTCACAAGACCGAGGCGAGCTTTAACCGCGACTTGGGCATTGGCGAGCAGGAGCTGCTGGCCATATACCGCCGCACGGCCCGCCAGCCGACCTAGAAAAAATGGGGGCGGATTTGGGGGCGGGTCGGTGAAATATAGGGCTTACCCCCGCTTAGCGTGGAATTGGCAAATGGCTCTGGCGCTAGCTAGAGGGCCTTTTTAGTAAGCCCCGTCGAGCAGGCACAAAAAAAGCCGTCCCCACCCGGAAACGGCTTTTCTGAAATCGCGGCGCGGAGAAAATTCCCACCCAACTCCGGCGCGACTCTGACTCTGGACTTAGTGCCGGAACAACAGTTCGCGGTACTTTACCAGGGGCCAGTCCTCATCGGCCACCATCAGCTCCAGTTTATCCACTGAGCGACGGATGGTGTCGAAATGTCCTTTGACGTTGTCGCAATAGGCTAGAGCCCGCTCGCGCGTGTCGTCAATCTTGTTGGCTACTTTGCGGCTGTTCACCATCTCATCTACGTTAGTTTTGATGATGCTGATGTGGCGCGAAATAGCTTTAATAGTATCTACCGTTACCTGTGAGTTCTCATCGTCGAGGCCCAGTTCACGCAGGCCGCGTACGTTGTTGATCAGCTTGGTCTGGTAGGCTACCGCGGTCGGGATGATGTGGTTGATGGCCAAATCACCCATTACGCGGCTTTCAATTTGAATCTTCTTGATGTAGTCTTCCAGCAGAATCTCGTGGCGGGCGTGCAGTTCCACGTGTGAGAAAATACCATGCCGCTCAAACAGCGTCGAAGCATCATCCTGCACCAGGGCATCGAGTGCCTGCGGCGTGGTGGGTACATTAGCCAGGCCACGCTTAGCAGCTTCCTCTTTCCACTCGTCGGAGTAGCCGTTGCCCTCGAAACGAATGTTTTTAGAGCTGATTACGTACTCGCGCAGCACCTCCACAATGGCTACTTCCTTCTTCTTGCCCTGCTCGATCAGCGCATCCACCGACTGTTTGAAGTCGATGAGCTGCTCCGCCACGATGGCGTTGAGCGTAGTCATGGCCGAAGAACTGTTAGCCGAGGAGCCAACAGCCCGGAACTCGAATTTGTTTCCGGTGAAGGCGAACGGCGACGTGCGGTTACGGTCGGTGTTGTCGAGCAAGATGGCCGGAATCTTATCGATGCCCAGCTTGAGATAGATGTTGTCGCCCTTGTCCAACGGCACTTTGGCGGTGCGCTCCAGCTCATCCAGCACTGAGTCCAGCATCGAACCCACGAATACCGACATGATAGCCGGCGGGGCTTCGTTAGCACCCAGACGGTGGTCGTTGGAAGCCGAGGCAATGCTGGCGCGCAGCAGGTTGCCGTAGCGGTGCACAGCCTTAATAGTAGTGATGAAAAACGCCAGGAACTGGAGGTTCTCCTTGGGACGACGACCAGGAGCGAGCAGGTTCACGCCCGTGTCGGTGCTCATGGCCCAGTTGTTATGCTTGCCCGAGCCGTTTACGCCCGCGAAGGGCTTCTCGTGCAGCAGTACTTTGAAGTTGTGCTTATCAGCCACGCGCTCCATGATATCCATCAGGAGCTGGTTGTGGTCAACGGCTAGGTTAGCGTCCTCGAAGGTAGGCGCGCACTCGAACTGATGGGGCGCCACCTCATTGTGGCGGGTGCGCAGTGGAATGCCCAGCTTGTTCGACTCCTCTTCGAAGTCGAGCATGAATGCGTGCACGCGGGCTGGAATTGAGCCGAAGTAGTGGTCTTCTAATTGCTGGCCTTTAGCCGGCGAGTGGCCGAACAGGGTACGGCCGGTCATGATCAGGTCGGGGCGCGCGGCGTACAGGGCTTTGTCTACCAGGAAGTATTCCTGCTCAATGCCCAGCGTAGTGTGTACGCGTTGCACGTCTTTATCGAAGTATTGGCACACATCAACTGCTGCTTTCTCCAGCGAGGCTAACGACTTAAGCAGCGGAGCTTTATAGTCGAGGGCTTCGCCGGTGTAGGCCACGAAGATGGTGGGAATGCACAGAGTTTTAGCTCCAGCCGTTTCAATAATGAAGGCGGGTGAGGTGGGGTCCCAGGCGGTGTAGCCACGGGCCTCGAAGGTGTTGCGGATACCGCCGTTGGGGAACGAAGAAGCATCGGGCTCCTGCTGCACCAGCGCCGAGCCTTTGAAGTTCTCGATAGGACGACCGTCGGAGTTTAGGTCGAAAAACGAATCGTGCTTCTCAGCGGTGGCACCAGTCAGGGGCTGGAACCAGTGCGTGTAGTGGGTAGCACCCTTGGCCATAGCCCAGGTTTTCATAGCCGAAGCCACAGCGTCGGCCACGCTGCGCTCTACTGGCGAGCCTTGCTTGATGGCAGCCTGCAGCTTTTTGAAATATTCACCGGGCATGGTAGCCCGCATGGCGTCAAGATTGAATACATTCTTACCGAATGCGTCGGAGCGACGCTCCCCAGAAATAGCAACAGCTACGGGCTGCCGCTGATCTACTATTTCTAAAGCTTTAAAGCGAAGAGTTGCCATGCAATGAGTAACGTGAGCAATTCAGGTTGAAGTTCTGAGGCAAAGGTAGAGTTCTACACTATATTTTTCCAAATACGCCTCCTATTTACGGGTACTTTTCGGCTAAATAGACTAATTTCTCTACGAACACCTCCATTTTTAGAGGCATGTGCTCGTAATAACATTGTAAAATACACAAAGGCACTATCCACTTTGACACTCTTGATTACAGGAGGCATAGCAGATAGCATTACGGTTGCTTATTACCTAGTACTTCTTAATTACACAAATGCGGGATGGGTAGAGAGTAATTCTGCTGTTGCAGTTAAGAGAAAGACTAGACCCGTACTATGGTAGCAGCTCATGTGGGGTTCTAGGCCACCTAAATAGGCTCATCTGTTTTTCAGCGAATTTGCTTATCCAGGGCTATCATTGCATAGTGTATTGTTAGCCTCGTTTATGATTTTCTCCTTACTAGACCGGCTCCGAAATGTCACGTGGCTGTGGCTTCTGGTCTTGCTATTCCTATTAATCGGTCTTAGCTGGTGGCTATATCAGGATACTATCTGGCTACCCCCTATTTTTCACCACGCCTGGGCACAAGCAGATTGGCTTTCCTTGGCCCTGAAGTTTCGGGAACGGGGGTTTGATTTTTTTCATCCCGCCACCCACAACCTTCTTACCCGCGACGGGGTAACTGGTGCTGCGTTTCCCTTACCGGCTTATCTGGCGGCCATTCTGATGGCCGTTACGCATTCAGAAGCTCCGGGCCTTATGCGCCTCCTCACATTGGGGTGTAGCCTGGGTGGCCTACTAGCGCTAGGCGCCACCGTATACCAGGCCAAGGCGGGCGTCTGGCGGGCTGGTTTGGCGGTATTATTTGTGTTTTTTGCCCCTGTATATGGGTATTATCAAGCCAGTTACCTCCCCTCAGTTCCTGCGTTTGCGGCAGCATTAGGGGGGTATTATTGCTTTTACCAATCCCGCCAGCTTAGTGGGTTACCACGCGCAGGGGCTTGGTTGTACGGGGCCGTTGCTTGGTTTACGCTGGCAGCAGCTATCCGCACGCCTTTCGCCATTCCGTTAATGGCTTCTCTGCTGCACTTAGTTGCGTTGCCGCTTCGCCGACCGCCTAACCGAGGCCGGGTGTTACTGGCCTACACGCTCAGTGGCTTTTTCCTGGTCAGCTATTTCCTCTACAACGAGTACCTGACTCGCCATTACGGTGGCTCTATGTTCCTGGCTCGCCCCCTACCATTTCAGTCACCTGCCGAAGCCCTGAGCAGTACGCAGGAAGTAGCGCGTAAATGGGGGCTTCAATTGCTGGGAAGCACGCAATGGTTTGCCTTGGTTGCCGTAGCGCTACTGGCGCTGGGGAACCGGCCATTGCACGCTTGGGTGCGCTCAGAGTGGGCTGTGCACTGGCTGCTACTCACGGGGGGCGGGTTAACGTACTATGTGCTTATGGGGCCTCAGTACCTCGACCACGATTATTACTTTATTGATTCGCTGTTTTTGCCGTTGGTGCTGCTGTTTGCGGGTAGTCTAGTAGTGATGCCCTGGCCTAGCCGCCGTATGTGGCAACTGGGCGGCACGGCGGCAAGTGTGGCAGTGGCTTCGCTGTGGGCGCGCGATACTCGGGCCGTGCAGATGGAGCGCTACACAGTGCATCCGAACGATTTGGGATACATGACGCTGCAAAACTTTACCGGCAGTGCTCAGCTACTCGACTCCCTGGGCGTGCCGCGCTCAGCCCATATCACGGTCCTCGACGCCTATACCTATAATCTTCCGCTGATTTTAATGAAGCGCCGGGGCTGGACCGTGCTCACCACCAACGAGGAAAACCTGCGGGCCTCTTTTCAAGAACCTGCCGATTTGATTATAACGCAGAACGCTACTTTCCGCTCCGATGTAGTCAGCAACTACCCCCTGATTTTGGAGCGCCTGGATTCTGTCTTCAGCAACGGCCGCCTCACGCTGTGGCGGCCGCGTGCTAGGCCAGTGCCGGTAGTATGGGAAGCCCAGACGGATTTCGAAAGTCCGCTCGACACTACCGTCTGGCTCAACAGCCACTCCTTGAGCACCGAGCAAGCTGCCTCCGGACAACAGGCATACTACCTCAAAGAGACGAGCACATTTGGTCTGACCTACAGCCGCTCGGTAGGCCAGGCCTCCCTCAGGAACCAGGACCGCCTAATTGTACGTGCGAAGTGCTGGCTTCCACAGGGTGAGTATAAAGCCCTGTTGGTAGCCAGCCTAGAGCCCCCAGGGGGCGGCCCGGCTTACTACTGGAAGGCCCTTGACTGCCGGCGTTACCAAGCCCCAGCGGGCCGCTGGACTACAGTGGGTGGCGCGTTTCACTTTCCGGCGCCCCGCACTCCGCACGATCTTTTAAAGGTCTATATAGTCAAGGATGGGGCCACGGCCATCTTGTTAGATGACGTGCGCCTGACGCTCGTTCGCTAACTCTATCGTAACTCCCGTAAGCAACCCCGGCGTTGGTTCCGTTACCTTTGCCCTTGTGAGAACCCGCTTCGCGTTTCAGCCTCGGTACTTTTTGTTTTGGCTGGCGTACTTCGTGGCCGCTAAGGCCGTATTTCTGCTCTATCATTACGCCAAGTTCCGCCTGCTGCCAGACGGTACGGGGTCGCGCATCTTTGGCTACGGACTTCGGCTTGATGCTTCTGCCACAGCCTACCTGTGCGTAATACCCTTCTCCTTATTTGTACTGGGCAGCTTACTCGGCCCCAGGTTTCCGCTAGAGCGCTTGTTGCGCTTCTTTACTGCTGTGGCTGGTATTGTAGTGGCGTTTTTTACGGTGGCCGACTTAGAGCTCTATCGAGCCTGGGGCTTCCGGCTCGATGCTACTCCCCTGCAATACCTGGCCACTCCCGGCGAAATGGCCGCCTCGGCGGGTAGCGCCCCGCTGCTGCTGCTGTTAGGGTTGTTCGTGGCGTTATTGGTGCTAGGATGGGGGTTATACAGGCAGTTGGTGGGGCCCCTGCCGGGACTGCCACCAACCTTCAGCCGTCTTCGGGCGGCCCTGGCGGGCATGCTGTATAGTCTGCTGCTAGTGGTACCCATGCGGGGCGGCGTGCAGCAGATTCCGGTTAACCAAAGCGACGTGTATTTCTCGGCGCAGCCCTTTGCTAACCATGCGGCCGTCAACGTGCCCTGGAATGTCGCCAACTCGCTCCTACTGCAGAATACGGGCCCTAACCCCTACCAATTTGTGGCTGACTCTACGGCCAACAGGGTAGTTGCCAGCCTGTACCGGCCCAGTGTTGATACGGTGCAGCTCTTACGCACTCCTAAACCTAATGTCTTATTTATCATCCTCGAAAGCTTCACGGGTAAGCTGGTAGGCCACTTAGGGGGCGAGCGAGGCGTTACGCCCACTCTCGATAGCTTGGCGCGCACAGATATCAGCTTCCGCCACATCTACGCCGCCGGCGACCGTAGCCAGAAGGGCTTGGTGGCACTACTCTCCGGCTATCCTAACCAGCCTGCTACCAGCATTATCAAGTATCCGCGCAAGACGGAGCGCCTGCCCCACTTGGCACGAGTGCTGAAGCGCACAGGCTACAGCACTGCCTATTACCACGGCGGCGAACTAGCCTTTGCCAACATGAAGAGCTACCTCGTTACGGCCGGCTATGAGCGTCTCACGGAGCGAAGTGATTTTGCCCCTCAAGATCAAAACTCGAAGTGGGGCGCCCACGACCATGTGCTGCTGAACCGTATGCTGCGCGAGTTGCCTCAACAGCGCCAGCCTTTTTTTGTGACGGCCTTTACACTAAGCAGCCACGAACCCTTCGACGTACCCATGCGCCCTCACTTCCGGGGTACTAGTGAAGCCGCCCGCTTCCGAAATTCCGTTTACTACACCGACCATGTGCTAGGCCAGTTCTTGGCCCAAGCGCGCCGGCAGCCGTGGTGGCAGAATACGCTGGTAGTACTCGTGGCCGACCATGGGCACCACCAGCCCGGCGACACGCCCAACGAGGCCCCGGCTAAGTTCCGGGTTCCGCTGCTGCTCACGGGTGGAGCCCTGCGCCCTTCCGCCAGTGGTATAGCTGTGGAAACGTATGGCAGCCAAACCGATGTAGCGGCTACTTTGCTGCACCAGCTTGGGCTGCCCAGTAGGCAATTTGCCTGGAGCCGCGACTTGCTTGCCCCTGCCCCAGTTGCCTGGCCGGGTGGGTTTGCCTTCTACTGCTTCACCGATGGCTTTGGGGTAATGACGCCGAAAGGTGGCGTCACGTATGATAATGTAGCCCGCCAAGTACTCAAGCAAAGCCGTAACCTCCCCAAGGCCCAGCTCCAGCTTGGACAGGCCTACGAGCAAGCCTCGTTTGAGGATTTTCTGAACAAGTAAAGGCTATGGCACCCTCTGAGCTACCGGAACTGCTTTTCGTGTATAATGCCGATGCCGGGCTAATTAACGGCTTCCTGGATACTGTGCACAAGCTGGTTTCGCCCTCTACGTATGCGTGCTCTCTATGTGCCCTTACCTATGGTGCCGCCACCATGCGCCCCGAGTGGAGAGAATTTTTGAAGCACTTGCCCGCGCGCGCTACATTTCTGCACCGTAACGAGCTAGTTGAGCAATATCAGGAGCTGGCACAAGTCGCGCTGCCAGCTGTATTTCGGCGGCAGAGTGGCCTAGCCTGGCACCCTTTCCTGACGGCGGCAGAATTACAGGCCGTGCCGGAGTTGCCCCAGCTTATACAGCTGATTCAAGCCAAGCTCTAGGCCACTTGCCGCGTAGTGCAAAATATGGATAATATATGTACATACATTAATTATATGTATCTTTACCTACCTGTGCACTAGTGGCACAGGCATACCTATCGTACCCGCTTCCACGGGCACACCTTTATAAAGTCAGAACTGTATGCAAATCGGAATAGATAGTTTCGCCGCCGCCCGTCAAAGCAATGGTCCGGCTCTCAGTGGCGCAGAAGCCATATCTCAACTGCTGGACCGTATTGAGCGAGCCGACCAGGTTGGGCTTGATGTATTTGGCATTGGGGAACATCACCGGGTTGAGTATCTCGATTCGGCTACTGCCGTTATACTGGCTGCCGCGGCGGCACGCACCAAACAAATTCGGCTAACCAGCGCCGTGACTGTACTCAGTGCCGCCGACCCCGTGCGGGTCTTTCAGGAGTTTGCAACCCTCGACCTCGTCTCGCAGGGCCGGGCTGAGATGGTGGTGGGCCGGGGCTCGTCCATTGAAGCTTTCCCCCTCTTTGGTTTCGACTTAGACGATTATGATGCGCTGTTTACCGAGAAGCTAGAGCTACTGCTGGCCATCCGCGACCAAGAGCGCGTGCACTGGCACGGTAAATTCCGGCCAGCCCTTACGGGGCAAGGCATTTACCCTAGGCCTATGCAGGCACAGTTGCCCGTTTGGCTTGGAGTGGGTGGTACGCCTCAATCCTTTGTACGGGCTGGTATGCTGGGCTTGCCCCTAATGGTGGCCATCATTGGGGGCGACACTCACCGCTTCCGCCCCCTGATTGATTTATACCGCAATGCTGGCAAGCAGGCGGGCTACTCGCCGGAGCAGTTGCAGGTTGGCCTTCACTCCCTAGGGTATGTGGCAGAAACCACAGAGCAAGCCCTAGAGGAGTTTTACCCCGGCTACGCCCAAACCTTCAGCAGCCGTGCCCGCGAACGGGGTGGCGCACCTGTAACTCGGGGCCAATTTATGGCTCAGACGGGTCCCTTAGGCGCCCTTTTGGTTGGCAGCCCCGAGGAAGTTGCTACCAAAATCCTGCGGCATAGCGAAGCGCTGGGTGGCATTTCGCGGGTAACGTTTCAGATGGACGTGGCCACGTTGCCTCACCAGAGGTTAATGGCGGCCATTGACTTGCTAGGCACTCGAGTGGCGCCCCTGATCCGCTAGGCCACTACGCCCAACCGTTCGTCAATAGCAGAGGCCTACAAAACACAGCCCCCGCATTATCAGTAGATAGTGCGGGGGCTGTGTTTTGTAGGCCTCTTTCACCTTACCAAAGCCAGATGACACCTCCTGCTTCCGCCTCCAATCAACTAGACCAGGAAAAACGACTTGCTGCCGCTGCCGCCTTGCGCTGGGTGCGCGACGGGATGGTACTGGGCTTGGGTACGGGCAGCACGGCCGCCCATTTCATTGCGCTGCTGGGTGAGGCGGTGCGTGATGGGCAGTTGCGGGTACAGGCTACGGCTACTTCTCAGGCCAGCGAAGCTCAGGCCCGTGAGCTAGGTATTCCACTGTTGGAACCTCAGCGCGGACTGCGCTTCGACCTAACCATAGATGGTGCTGATGAACTGGATCCGCGGCTCCGGCTGATAAAAGGGGGCGGGGGCGCACTTCTGCGCGAGAAAGTACTAGCTACCGCCTCCCAGTATTTGCTCATCATCGCCGATTCTTCGAAGCTAGTACCTCAGCTAGGCCAGTTTCCGCTACCGCTAGAGGTCGTGCCCTTCGCCCTACCGTGGGTGCTGGATGCAGTGGCCGAGTTGGGCGGCTCCCCGGTGTTGCGCTCAGATCGGCACAATCTCAAGGAGCCCGCCCGTTCAGACCAAGGCAACTTTTTAGTAGACTGCCACTTCACGCATATTCCCGACCCGGAACAGGTAGCCGCGCAACTACAAACCATTCCGGGTGTGGTAGAGCATGGCTTGTTCCTAGGACTAGCTCAGGCAGCCTTGGTTACACAGGGCGACCAGGTGATGGTAGTGAAACCTGGGATGGAGCCCGTTTCGGCCACCAACTTTGCGGAGCTGCCCTAAAGCTTAACCAGGGTTAATTGCTCCCAGCTGGCCTAGTTCAGCCGCGGCGGCTTGGTCTATAAACCACTGCACGTTGCCGCTGGTAGGGGCAATCAGTTGGGCCGGATACTCCTCAATCTGCCGGTCTGCCGTTAGCACTCGTTTTACTGCCAGCGCTTTATCACCCCCGTACACCAAGAAAGCCACTGCCCGCGCCTGATTAATCAGGGGAGCCGTGAAGGTGATGCGGTAGGCCTGCTTTTCCTCCACAAACACGGCCTGCACGTTGGCTTCGGTGGTGTGCAGCACGGGTGTGTGAGGGAACAACGAGGCTGTGTGTGAGTTGTCGCCCAGGCCCAACAATATTAGGTCAAACCGGACGGCGTAGGGAGCGAAGAATTGTTCGATGTCTTGGGTGTACTGCTGCGCCGCCTGCTCTGGTGGCAATGCGGTATTCACGGCAAACACTTGCTCGGCCTTGATGCCCAAGGGGTCTAACAAAGCCGCCTTCGCCATACCATAGTTGCTCTCGGGGTCATCGTGCGGAACGTTGCGCTCATCACCGAAGAAGAACGCTCCTTTTTCCCAGGGTATCTGGTCGCGGTACTCGGCAGATGCTAGCAGTTCAAATAGCTTCCGCGGCGAGTTACCGCCAGACAGGGCTACGCTGAACTGGACTTGTGCGGCTACTGCCTTTAAGGCCGAATCCCGGAAGAAATCGGCCAGTTGGCGCAGTACTTCCTCACTAGACGAGGCAATGTGCAGCTCTGGGAGATTATTTTTTTCCATTGAGCGGGAGGGTAAACCAGTGATACCCGTCGCGGGCAATGAGGGCTTCGGCCACTTCCGGTCCCCAAGAGTCGGCGGAGTAGTTAGGAAAGCTCTGGCTGGCACGGCCTTCCCAAGAGTTAAGAATGGGCATGATCAAGTCCCAGGCCGCTTCTACTTGGTCGCCGCGCATGAACAAGGTCTGGTCGCCCAGCATGGTATCCAGCAGTAGCGTCTCGTAGGCCTCTGGTGCTTGATTGGAGTAGGTGCCTTTGTAGTCAAAGACCATGTCCACGGTGTTGAGCATCATGTCTAGGCCAGGGCGCTTAGCCTGCACCTGCAGCCGAATACTCATTTCAGGCTGAATACTGATGATCAGACGGTTTTGCTGCCAGCTTTCGGCCGTTTCCGTCGGAAATACGCAGTGCGGCACATCCTTGAACTGCACCGTAATGCTGGAGGCCGAACGATGCATCCGCTTCCCGGTGCGCAAGTAAAACGGCACATTTTGCCAGCGCCAGTTGTCCACGAAAAACTTCACGGCCGCAAACGTCTCGGTATTAGAAGGCGGCTTCGACTCCACTTCATCGCGGTAGCCGGGCACTTTCTTGCCCTCCATCCAGCCAGCGCCGTACTGCCCCCGTACCGCCGACTCCCGCACTGTTTCGGGCGTAAACCGGCGCATGGCCCGCAGTACGTCTACTTTCCGGTTGCGCACCTCATCGGCGTTGAAATTCACGGGCGGCTCCATAGCCACCAGGCACAGCAACTGTAGCAAGTGGTTCTGAATCATGTCGCGCAGGGCACCCGCGCCATTGTAATACCCACCCCGGTCTCCTACTCCCAGCTGCTCCGTCACGGAAATCTGCACGTGGTCGATGTAGTTGCGGTTCCAGAGGGGCTCGAATAAGGCATTAGCAAAGCGGAAAGCCATGATATTCTGCACGGTCTCTTTGCCCAGATAGTGGTCGATCCGGTAGATCTGCTGCTCCGTGAAAATCTGGCCTAAGAGCTGGTTCAGTTGCTTAGCTGACTCCAAATCGTGCCCAAAGGGCTTTTCAATTACAATCCGCGTGCGCTCCGGGTCAGCCGAAAGCTTACTCTTCGCAATGTTTTGGGCAATAACCGGGAAAAAATCAGGCGCCACTGCCAGATAGTAAATCACGTTGGGCTGGGTACCCCACTCCTTCGTGTAGTCCTGAATACGCCGCACAAAAGGCTCATAAGCCGCCGCATCCTGCACATCAGCCGCCTGGTATACTACATGGCTGGCAAATGTTTCCCAAGTCTCGGGGTTGGCCTTGCCGCTCCGCGAAAATTGGTTTATTCCTTCTAATATCCGCTCCCGGAAGGCTTTGTCGGTGAGAGTGGTACGGCCGGTGCCAATGATGGCAAACTGCTCGGGCAGCCACCCATCTATGAATAGGTTATACAGGGCGGGCGCCAGTTTGCGCGCGTTCAAATCTCCAGTGCCGCCAAAAATGACAAAAACAGTGGGTTGGATATTCTTATGGCTACTCATGCCTATAGCTTGCTTTACGGATTCGAATGAGAGAAACTAGACTACTTATTGGGAATCACGGGCTGCTCCCCCTGGCTCTTCTCTCCTACTTGCGCGTCTTGTTTGTTGGCGGCATCCTCATGGTCAGGTGTCCATTGGGTATGAAATACGCCTTCCTTACCAATCAGCTCGTACGTGTGCGCTCCAAAATAATCGCGCTGGGCCTGAATTAGGTTGGAGGGCAAACGGCCACTACGCAACGAATCGAAATACCCCACCGCTGCTGCGTAAGCCGGAATTCCCAATCCTGCCGTAATAGCGGCCGCTACTACGGTACGGGCGCCTGGGGCGGCTTGGCTTACCACCTGCTGCACTTGCCCATCAAGGAGCAGGTGCTCTAGGCCAGGTGCATGCTGGAAAGCAGCATAAATATGATTCAGGAACTCTGAGCGAATAATACACCCTCCGCGCCAGATACGGGCAATATCGGCCAGTTGTAGCTCATACCCGTAGTCCCGCGAGGCCTTCGCAAGCAGTTGCATTCCTTGGGCGTAAGTAATAGCCATACTGAAGTAGAAGGCCTCTTCCAGGCTCTGCAGGAAAGAGTCAGTATCAACCTGCAACGGTGCAGCCGCGGGGGTGTACAGTTCCGCCAATTGCTGACGCAGCGCCTTGTACTTAGAAAGGTCCCGCATTGAAACAGCCGCATCAATAGTTGGAATAGGCAATTCCAGCTCCATAGCCACCTGCGATGTCCACTTGCCAGTGCCTTTCGAGCGGGCTTCGTCCTTGATATCATCAAGCAGTAGGTGGTCGGTGTTAGGAGCCTGAAAGCGAAAAATATCTTTCGTGATATCGAGCAGAAACGACTGCAATCGGCCCTGGTTCCAGCGGTCAAACACCTGGCCTATTGCCTCGTTATCAAGCCCCAGGCCCCGCTTCATTACGTCATAGGTTTCGGCAATGAGTTGCATGAGACCATACTCAATGCCGTTGTGTACCATTTTCACGAAGTGACCGGCGGCCCCGGGTCCCATGTAAGCCACGCAGGGCTGCCCGTCTACCTGAGCGGCAATGGCCTCAAATAATGGCTGAAGAGTTTGGTAGGCGTGTTTATCACCACCCGGCATCATGCTTGGACCAAAGCGTGCGCCTTCTTCGCCCCCCGATATGCCCATCCCAAAAAAGTGGAAGCCAGCCGTCGCTAATGCATCGGCCCGGCGAGTCGTGTCGGTAAAATGTGAATTACCTCCATCAATGATAATGTCGCCGGCAGCTAGCAGCGGTTTCAACTCCTCGATTACGCTATCTACGATGGGGCCCGCGGGTACCAGCATCATGATAGCCCGCGGTGTACTCAGGCTTTGCACAAACTGCGACAATTCAGCAAATCCCTTCACGGGTTTGCCAGCTCCCTCCTCCGTTAGCAAGCTTAGTTTTCCGGCGTCTTTGTCATACCCTGCTACGGCTACGGAATGATCTGCCAGGTTAAGCAGCAGGTTGCGGCCCATGGTACCCAGGCCAATCATGCCAAACGAGAATGTGGTCGGCGTTGCGTTCATCAGATGGAAGTTTCAAGACCAGGCCTAGGCCTAGTGGCTAAATAGAAAAAAGTGAATATAAGTAGCCGTCTTATTGCGGCTGTGACTTTTTGTAATGGACACTCGGCAGTTCACGCAGGCGCTGAGCAGCTACCTCGGGCGTAATGTCACGCTGGGGGTTAGCTAGTAGCTCATAGCCAACCATAAACTTGCGAACGGTAGCTGAGCGAAGCAGCGGTGGATAGAAGTGCATGTGGAGGTGCCAGCTCTCGTGGGCTTGTCCGTCGGTAGGGCGTTGGTGTAAGCCAGCTGAATAAGGAAACGACATTTGAAACAGGTTGTCGTACCGAATGGTTAGCTGCTGCAATGCGTCAGCTAGCGCATTCTTCTCGTCATCTGTTAGTTGCGCCAGGTCTTGCACATGGCGGCGAGATATGAGCAACGTCTCGAATGGCCAAACGGCCCAGTAGGGCACCAACACTACAAAGTGCTCGTTTTGATACACCAGGCGTGTTTGCTCTTCCAGTTCAATGGCCAAATAATCGGTCAGTAAACTGCGGCCATGCTCCGACCAGTAGGCCAGTTGATGCGTTGTTTCCCGGGCTGGGTCGTCAGGAACGGTGCGTTGAGCCCAAATCTGTCCGTGTGGGTGAGGGTTGCTGGCCCCCATCATGGAGCCTTTATTTTCAAAAATCTGTACGTAGTTAATATCAGGCCTAGCTCCTAGCTCCTGATACTGAGCTGTCCATACATCTACTACTCCCCGAATGGCCCCTACTTCCATTTCAGGTAGTGTCAAATCATGGCGAGGAGAAAAGCAGATTACCCGCGCAACCCCCGACTCTGCTTCGGCCCGAAGTAGCCCGCGCACATTCACGCTTCCTACTGGTACCGTAGCTTGCAACGCGGCAAAATCGTTGTCGAATACGAACGTACCCGTGTAGTTTGGGTTTTGGACGCCGCCTACACGACTGTTTCCGGGGCAGAGGTAACAAGTTGGATCATAAGCAGGGCGCTTTTCAACTTCCGGTGCCTCCTGCTGCCCTTGCCACGGTCGCTTAGAACGATGAGGAGATACCAGCAGCCACTGGCCTAGCAGCGGGTTGTAGCGGCGGTGTGACTGTTCTGTTGGATCGAAGTGGCTGGACGTATCTGCCATTGGTTTTCTATCTAAGTCTGAGCTAACAAATCAAACGAGGGAAACACCATCCACCAGAACTGTATGATATGTCTCTAGTGGCAAGTGTACTTCTCGCTGGTAGGCCTCCCGCATTGCTTTCTCAAAAGCTGCAACGTGCTCAGGCGCTACTAGGTTGATGGTACATCCTCCAAAGCCCCCGCCCATCATTCGAGCGCCATATACTCCCACTAAGGGACGAGCTGCTTCAACTAGCACATCCAGCTCACGGCAGCTCACTTCGTATTCATCGCGCAAACCAGCATGAGAAGCATACATCAACTGACCTACAGCTAGTAAATCGCCTTCATTCAGCGCTTGAGCTGCTGCTTCCACTCGTTGATTCTCTTCGACCACATACCGGCAACGCTTGTACACAATAAGGCCTAGCTCATCAGCATGCGCTTCTAATTGCGCTAGTGTTACGTCACGTAAGCTGCCGATTCCCGAGAAATATTGTTGTAAAATCTTGACTCCCTGCTCACACTCTTGGCGCCGAGTATTGTATTCTGAGCTAGCCAAGGAGTGCTTCACCCCCGAGTTACACAGCACAATATGGCACGAATGGGTGTCGAACGGTACATATGAGTAGTCTAACGAGCGACAGTCTAACCGAATCACCTGTCCCGATTGCCCAAACAAACTGGCAAACTGATCCATTAGGCCAGTGCGCACGCCAGCATACGAATGCTCTGCCTCTTGGCCTATTTTCGCTAATGTCAATCGGTCTAAGCCACAATCGAATATATGGTTCAGTGCAAAGGCAAGACCACAACAAAGCGCAGCAGAGGAAGACAGTCCGGCCCCTAGAGGAATATCACCACCGAACACACAATCGAACCCCTTTATTCTTGCTCCCCGCTTCTGGAACAAGTCTATAATTCCCAGCAGATAATTGGCCCAATGCTTATCGCTTGTAACAATCGACGATAATGGAACTGTCAGAGTGTCCTGCTGCTCGTCATAGGCTACTAATCGAACTTCTTCGCGCTGATTGGCAGCTATTGCGAAATAGATGGCTCGATTAATTGCTCCTGGCATGACAAATCCCAAGTTGTAATCTGTGTGCTCCCCAATCAGATTCACTCGCCCAGGCGCACGCACAATTAGAGGATTGCGCTCGAAGCGCTGCATAAATTCAGAAGATAACAGTTCAGCGTCCATAAGGAAGTTAAACTACGTAATCACAGTAAGGTTACTCTACTCGACTTTAAGTAATCCACAATAAGCTTGCGTCTAGACATTTTGCTTGTACGCCAATAACATGTGAAACAAAAAAGGCTAACACAGTTGTGCTAGCCTATGGCATTTTACAATAATGGCTAATACGTAGTGCATACTTGTAAGATGTTTTACGCAAAAGCTGCACTATATAAACACACAAAGGCCTCGCACCAATAGGATACGAGGCCTTTTCTACGATACCCTTCCGGCGGCGAGGGCATTGTCCCACCGGCCGGGGGCCTTGAAACGCCACTGAGCCGCTCCTCCCCCGGCGGCGCATCCTCACGGACCAGGTCCGGGACGCAGCTCGCCCGCTAGGAAAAGCGGCTCAGCAGTTCAGTAAGGTTGGCGGCGACCTACTCTCCCGCCGGTGAAGGCAGTACCATGGGCGCTCCGGGGCTTAACGGCTCTGTTCGGA
>NZ_SRLA01000006.1 GCF_004745825.1 Hymenobacter fodinae
CCGTAGCGAAGGGTGACCTAACGCAGAAAATCACGGTAGACGTAAAGGGCGAGCTGCTGCAGCTGAAGCAGAACCTAAACCAGATGGTGGACTCGCTCAACCTGTTTGCCGGCGAGGTAACCCGTGTAGCACAAGAGGTAGGTACGGAAGGTCGCCTAGGCGGTCAAGCCGTAGTACCGAATGTAGCCGGCGTGTGGAAGGAGTTAACGGACAACGTAAACTACATGGCCTCAAACCTGACCCTGCAGGTGCGAGATATTGCCAATGTAGCCACGGCCGTAGCAAAAGGTGACTTGAGTCAGAAGATTACCGTCGATGTAAAAGGCGAACTGCTGCAGCTGAAGCAGAACCTGAACCAGATGGTGGACTCGCTTAACCTGTTTGCCGGCGAGGTAACTCGTGTTGCTCTAGAAGTAGGCACTGAGGGTAAACTTGGCGGCCAAGCCTCCGTACCAAACGTGGCTGGGGTGTGGAAAGAACTGACGGACAATGTAAACTATATGGCCTCGAACCTGACCCTACAGGTGCGAGACATTGCTAACGTAGCTACCGCCGTAGCCCGCGGCGACTTGAGCCAGAAGATGACCGTGGATGTGAAGGGAGAAATCCTGGAGCTGAAGAACATCCTGAACCAGATGGTGGACTCGCTCAACATCTTCGGTGACGAAGTAACCCGCGTGGCCCGCGAAGTAGGTACTGAGGGTAAACTCGGTGGCCAAGCCAACGTGCCCCGCGTAGGTGGAACTTGGAAGGAGCTAACGGACAACGTAAACACGATGGCCTCGAATCTGACCCTACAGGTACGAGATATTGCCAACGTGGCTACGGCCGTAGCAAAGGGCGACCTGACCCAGAAGATGACCGTGGATGTAAAAGGCGAGATTCTCGACCTGAAGAACATCCTGAACCAGATGGTGGACTCGCTCAACATCTTTGCTGGCGAGGTAACCCGCGTGGCCCGCGAAGTAGGTACGGAAGGTATTTTGGGTGGACAGGCTAACGTGCCGAGCGTGTCAGGTACTTGGAAAGACCTTACGGACAATGTAAACACGATGGCCTCGAACCTGACTTCTCAGGTACGAGACATTGCCAACGTAGCTACCGCCGTAGCCCGCGGTGACCTCAGCCAGAAGGTGACGGTTAATGTGCGCGGCGAGCTGTTGCAGCTAAAGGAAAACCTTAACCAAATGGTGGACTCGCTGAACACGTTCGGCGACGAAGTAACCCGCGTGGCCCGGGAAGTAGGTACGGAAGGCCGCCTCGGCGGTCAGGCTGTGGTGCCCAACGTGCGCGGCACTTGGAAAGACCTCACGGACAACGTAAATACCATGGCGGCCTCCCTTACCTCTCAGGTGCGGGACATTGCCAACGTAACCACCGCCGTAGCCCGCGGCGACTTGAGCCAGAAGGTATCCGTTGATGTTAAAGGCGAGCTGCTCGACCTGAAGGATAACATCAACCGGATGGTGGACTCTCTGAACATCTTCGCCGGCGAGGTAACCCGTGTGGCACAGGAAGTAGGTACAGAAGGTCGCCTTGGTGGCCAGGCCAATGTGCCGAACGTATCGGGTGTTTGGAAAGACCTGACCGACAACGTAAACACGATGGCGGCCAACCTTACCACTCAGGTACGTGGCCTAGTAAAAGTAGTAACGGCCGTTTCGCAGGGCGACTTGACCCAGAAGCTGACCCTAGACGCCAAAGGTGAAGTGGCTGACTTGGCCGAGACCATCAACCGAATGGTGGATGACCTGAACCGTTTGGCAGTAGAAGTTAGCCGCGTGGCAAAAGTAGCCGGGGTAGAAGGCAAGCTGACCGAGCGTGCAACTGTGAGCGACGTGAGCGGTTCCTGGAAAGAACTGGTTGACACGCTGAATGCGCTAATTGAGTCGATTGCCTCTCCAGTACTGGAAGTTAGCCGCGTGGTACGCGCCATCTCGGAAGGTGACCTCACGCAGCAGGTTGAAATTCAGACTGCTGGCGACATTCTCGCCATGTCAAACGCCTTGAACCTCGCCGTAGATAACCTCAACGAGCTACTAGGCGAAATCAATGAGTCGTCGCAGATTGTGGGCGAGTCGTCGGAGGAGATGGTAGTGAAAGGACAGGAGATGAGCCGCGTTACAGTTGATGTGGCCTTGGCCATGCAACAGATGGCAGAAGGCGCTCAGAACCAGGCTCTCAAGACCGACCAAGCCTTTAAGCTGATCGAAGAAATCATGCAGGCCACTAAGGAAACAGCGGGCAAGGCTGATGTCGGTATCAAAGCGGCAATCCTGGGTGAGCAAACCTCGCAGTTGGGTCTGAAAACCGTAGCGGAGGTGGTGAAAAACATGGAGGAAATCAGCAGTGCGGCTGCTCAAACCTCTAAAACCATTGAAGTACTAAGCACCCGTTCTGGAGAAATCAGCAAGTCGCTGGGCGTAATCACCGACATTGCCGCTCAAACCAACCTCCTAGCTCTGAACGCGGCCATCGAGGCAGCCCGCGCTGGGGAAGCTGGTCGTGGTTTTGCGGTAGTAGCTGAGGAAATTCGGAAGCTGGCTGAAGGGTCCCGCAAATCGGCTAACGAAATTGCAACGCTGGTTGAGGACGTTCGTAAAGACACCACATCAGCTGCAACGGCTATTTCGACCATGGAAGGCCGAGTACTTAAGGGTAAGAACGCTACGTTTGAAGCTAGCTCGGCCTTTAAGAACATTGCTACCAGCAGCGGCGAAACCTTGCGCACGTCTCGCGACATTCTAACGGCCACTGAGATTCAGAAGACCTCTATTGGTGACGTAGTGAAGTACGTAGAAGAAGTGGTAGCTATTGCTGAGCAAACGGCAACCGGCACACAACAGGTAGCTGGCACAGCCAAGCAGCTCTCTACTTCCATGCAGGAACTCACGACTAGCAGCCAAAACCTGACTGATATTGCCGACGACCTGCAGCTAGGCCTGTCAGCCTTCCAGTTGATGGAAGATCTGGAGCCTGAGCCCGAGCCGGAACCCATCCGGCGGGTAACGCGGCGCGGCGCAGCAGTGGTAGCTGCCACTCCTTCGGCCCCGGCTGCCCGCCAGTTGCGTCGGTCGGTAACGGTTGCGCCAACTCTCGAGCCAGAGCCTAAAACGGCAGTGCGTAAGGCAGCTTCTCGACGTAAAGCTGCTGCACCCGCTCCGGAAGTAGTTCAGCAAGAAGCTAAGCCTACGCAGAGGCCTAACCGCCGTGCGGAAAAGCCTGCGGCTTCAGCCGATGCGCCCGTTGCTCCGGCAGCAGAGAAGCCTCGGAAAGCTAAGAACAAAGCCAAGTAACTTTCTCACACGTGATTAATGGATCCGGGCGCTGCTTGCACGCAGTGCCTGGAATCTAGTCCCTTTGTTTTAGGTATGCCTGAAACCGATAAGAACGCCAAGCAAGAAGCCGTTATCCAGCTAATCGTTTTCCGACTAGGAGAGGAGGAGTATGGTATTCGTATTGAGCAGGTAAAGGAGGTAACCATCACTCCTGAAATTGCGCGCATGCCCAAAACTCCCTCTTTTGTGAAGGGCATTGCCAATTTGCGCGGTGATATTATCACGATTATCGATCTGGAAGAGCGCTTTCAACTGCGCCCCGCCGGAGAAGAGCTAGTAGGAATCAGCTATACTCTAGCTATTGAGGCAAAAGACTACACCATTGGTATTATGGTGCGTGAGGTGCCCCAACCGCTTTCCATTCCTGTGTCTATCATTGAAAAAGCACCGGAATTCATTCAGGATATCAATATCCACGACAAATACATCGAAGGAATAGCCAAAATCAATGGGCGCATTGTGGTTGTCTTAGATATGCTTAAGCTGCTCACGCCTGCTGAAATCATGCAGATCCAGCCGAAAGCAGAATCTTCCGCCGCGGCCACCCGTACAAAGGCCTAATCTCAAGGCATTGTTCAGCTTCCTTCTTCTCCTTTTTGAAATACCTCTTCTCATATGAAAAACCGCATTCTCATCGTCGACGATTCTTTTTACATGCGCACGATGCTCAAGAACATGCTTACCGACGCCGGCTATGATGTGGTGGGAGAGGCGGCTAATGGCCAACAAGCCTTGGAATTAGCCACTCAAACAAAGCCTGACCTGATTACGCTCGACGTTATTCTGCCCGACAATACCGGCCTAGACGTTCTGAAAGGCATTCGCCAAGAGCAACCTGATGTAAAAGTGGTGATGTGCTCGGCAGTAGGCCAGGAAGTTATTGTGAATGAGGCATTGGAGAGTGGCGCGACTGCCTATATCGTGAAGCCTTTCTCAGAAGAAAAGGTCCTGGAAATCGTTGGAAGCGCTCTGCAAGATCCAGAGTCTAGCGAAGCATAACCATAGGCCAGGCACTCCTGCCAGCTACCTGCTCTACTAGTAGCTGATTTAATCATTCGCACTTTTTTCCGTGCTTAACACACCTTCTCCTTTCACTCTATTGCTTGGTAATCTGCCCACTTTTGTTGGGGCAGAGCTTACACGGCTGTTGCACACTGACCCCTCGGTGCGGGTTGTGGGCACTACCATGAGTGCTGGAGAGCTAGCGGGACAGGCGCGGCGTTTGCAGCCTGGGGTAGTGGTTGTAGGGGAGAGTCAACTTCTTGAATTAGAGCAGTTGCGTCACCATTATACTGGCCCGGTACTGCTCTATACAACCCAGCCACCATTGCCTGGTATGCTACGAGAGGTCAGCCGTCTTGGCGTGTATGATTACCTCGCGGCTGCGCCCATGTACGACGAAGCGAAAATGGTGGAGTGGCGGCGTCAAGTAAAGCGTAAAGTACAGGCTGCCCGGCCTAAGTCTACAAACCAGGCAGCACCAGGTGGTACACCGCGCCGGACAACCGCGCCACTGCCTCCAAAAGGGGTGCTTGTACTTGGCGGCTCTACCGGCGGAGCCCCGGCCGTAGAGCAAGTGCTACGGGCGCTACCGATAAACTTTCCGTGGGCTATTCTGGTGGCTGTACATCTGCCAGCATCTTTCACAGAATCGTTGGTGGAACGCTTGCGCCGGGCATCCGCCATGCCAGTAGAAGCCGCCTCTGAAGGCTCTGTGCTCGAGGCGGGAAAAATACTGGTGGCCCCTGGTGGGTTTAACTGCTCAGTGCACTCGAGCGGCAATCATCCGTGGCTGGGGTGGCAGATCAGATTTGGGCAGCAAACCGGCCTGGATACGCCCTCGGTTGATATTCTCATGCAGTCAGTAGCTCAGACCGTGGGGCGCAACGTGCTCGGCGTGATATTAACTGGCCTAGGCCACGATGGTACGGCCGGGGCCCGGGCAATTCGTGAGCAGGGCGGCGTGGTTATAGCGCAGGATGAGGCTTCATCGGCAGTGTTTGGTATGCCCAAGTCAGTCATCAAGGCCGGATATGCGCAGGCGGTGGTGCCACTGGTAGATATAGCCAGCTTTGTGTTACGCCACGTGCGCACGTCCGCGCTTACTCGGGTTGAGCGTACTTCGATATCTTCCCAAGCTTTGTCACGATGAAGTCAAGGGAACAGGAGTACCGCGAAATATTTATGGCTGAGGCGCTCGAGTACTACGACGCCATGAGTCGCCATATCAGTGAGTTGGAGCGCAGCCCTACCGATGAACCGGCCCTGAATGAGCTGTTCCGGCTCATGCACAACCTCAAGTCGAATGCGCGGGCAATGGGCTATACCCAAATTGGGGAAGCTGCCCACCACATGGAAACGATTTTTGGTCTGATCCGCAGCAAGGAGATGACCTTTACGGGACCAGTGGTGCCTGTTCTCTTCGATGGTATTGACACTATCGGCAAGATGATTCGGGCCGTGGGAGCAGAGCAGGAAGTACCGGACATTTCGCGCCTACTGGAAAATCTTGACCGCCTAACCAAGGGGGAAGCCCCTGTTCTAGACGAGGACGAGGAGGAAGACGAGAGTAACCGCAAGCTTGAGCTTTCTGATCTGGTATATATCCAGATTAAAAAGCTGGACCATTTGCTCAACCTTGTAGGTGAGTTAATCATTGACCGCGACCGTATCCTGACTCTAAGCCAGGAAATTGGTAATTCGGCCTTAGTGGCGGCGGCGGCGCATTTCTCCCGTATTGCCGATGATCTGCAGTACAGTGTGATGGATGCCCGCTTGGTAGGCGTTGGCTCCCTGTTCAACAAGTTTCCTCGCGTTGTGCGCGACGTAGCGGCGGCGGAGGCTAAGGACGTAGAGTTAACCGTAGTAGGGGAAGATATCCAGATCGACCGCAACATTCTGCAGATCATCACCGACTCCTTGCTACACCTAGTGCGCAATGCTATTGGGCATGGCCTAGAGACCCCAACTGAGCGTACGGCCGCTGGCAAAACAGCCCAAGCCCATTTAACCCTTTCGGCCCAAACCGAGCGCGACGACGTCTTGATTCAGGTTATTGATGATGGCCGCGGTATTGACGTAGAAAGCGTTCGGCGCAAAGCGGTGGAACGAGGCTTGGTAGCGGCAGAAACCGCCGCCACGCTTGATGATGATGCGGTGCGAGCCTTTTTGTTTGAACCTGGTTTCTCCATGGCCAAAGAGGTGACGGAGATTTCAGGCCGCGGCGTGGGCCTCGACGTAGTAAAGCTCGCTATTGACTCACTGGGCGGGCAGCTACGCGTTGACTCAGTGCTGGGGCAGGGTACTACATTTACCTTAGTACTGCCTACCTCCATTGCGGTGAAGGGGGCGTTGCTGTTCGTGCTCGATGAGCGCAACTACGCCATCCCGCTCATGCATACTGATTCGGTGGTGTCGTTGATGCCGGATGAATTTCACGTGGTTGGTGGTATGCTGCTAGCCCGCGTGCAAGACGAAAATTTGCCAGTGGTGCCATTGCGGCGCCTTTTACACAACGGTGATGGACCATTGCCGCCCGCCAACAAAGCAGAGCTCAACGGGCGCCAAGACATCATTATCGTAAATTACAGCAACCGTAAGCTCGGCCTCATCGTTGATCGTTTCCTGCGCCAGCAGGACATCGTGATTAAGCCCATGAGTAAGCCGCTGGATACCATTGATTTGTTTGGCGGCGTTACGCTGCTGGGCAGCGGGCAGGTGTGCTTGGTACTCGATGTGCCGGCCCTCACCCGTTTGTTCTTAGCTCGCCGACCTTAACTACCAACATGCAGACCTCTGGTTACTGGCCTAGGCCAATAGCCTCACCAACAGAATGACTCCTATGGATTTGCACATGACGGAACTGGAGCGGGATATTATCCGCGAAATCCTGAACATTGGCTTGGCTCGCGCCGCCGATTCGTTCGCGGTTATTGCCCAGGAAAAGGTGCTACTTGAGGTTCCTAACCTAAACATTGTTTCGGGCCGCAGCATCTTGGAAAAAGTACGCGAACTGCAGGAGCAGCACGTCATTATCCAGTCTGATATCCGGGGCGAATTCAATGGGACTACGCTCATGTTCTTCTCTGGGCAGCACGTGCAGCGCCTCTCGCGCGTTTGTCTGCGCATGAATACCTCCGATTCAACCCAGATTGATGAAATGCAGGAGTCGTTGTTGTTGGAAATCAGCAACATCATCACGGGGGCGTTGGTAACGCAGCTAGCCAATATCTTGAAGGCCAATATCTATGGGGCACCTCCTGTAAACCCACACGATGATATGGCTAAGGCTCTGCAAAGCCTTATGCTAGACCGGCCCATGGTGCAGCCACTCATTTTTAGCGTTATCACACAGTTCTCCGATAAGGCTAATTCTGTGGAGTTGCCTCTGATGATTTTCTTCGACCGGGATACGTTCGAGAAAATTCTGGAAATCATTCGTACCTACGACTTTATGGGTGGTCAGCAGCCCAGCTAATTTCATTTGTTGGCCGCTAGGCCTATTCCTAAATCATGGCCTCCGGTGCTAGCCTAGAGTTAAACGAACTCTGGACTGGCAAAGCGGAGGCCATGGCATTTGTTGCTTTCTCTCCATTTTCTTTCTCTTTCCTATGACTGATTCAGCCAAATCTTCTCTGGAACAGAAGCTTGCCAATTTCGACCCTAATGCCTTGGGTGACACTGCTGGTGGTATCTTCGGCTTGCCCTTTACCCCAGAAGAAGCCCAAGTGGTAGTGGTACCCGTGCCGTGGGAGGTTACCGTGTCGTACCGGGCAGGTACCGCCGAAGGGCCAGCGGCCATCCGTGAGGCCTCCCTGCAAGTTGACCTTTACGACCCGGACCTGCCGGACGCTTGGAAGATGGGCCTCGCTATGGAAGACCCAGATGAGCAGATTACCGCCCAAAGCCTAGAGTTGCGCCCTACTGCCGAAGAGTACATCGGGTGGCTGGAGGAGGGAGAGCCGGAAGATTCGTATGCCAAGTTCTCAGAGGTTCCCGCTCGAATTGGCCTTCAAGGAAAAGCTCTGTTGGAGTGGCTAAAAGCTAAAACCGGTGCCCTGCTCGATGCGGGCAAAGGAGTAGTAGTTTTAGGCGGTGACCATAGCACTCCCCTAGGCTACATGCACGCCCTGGCAGAGCGGCACGAGGAGTTTGGTATCCTGCAGATTGATGCTCACTGCGACTTGCGTCCGGCTTACGAAGGCTTTGAATATTCGCACGCTTCTATCATGTACAACGCCCTGAAGTTGCCGCAGGTGAAGAAGCTGGTGCAGGTAGGTATTCGCGACTATTGCCAGCAGGAAGCGGAATTCATCGAGCAGAGCAATGGCCGCGTGGCACTCTTCGCCGACCGGTTCCTGCAGGCCGAAATGCTGGGGGGTAAATCTTGGAAGAAGGAGTGTAAGAAGATCATTGCCCAACTGCCGCCCAAAGTCTACGTGAGCTTCGACATCGACGGCCTCGACCCCAAGCTGTGCCCTGGCACTGGCACGCCAGTACCTGGTGGCCTAGAATTTGAGCAAGCCCTGTACCTACTGCGGATGGTGGTGCGCTCAGGCCGCACTATCATTGGCTGCGATTTGAACGAGGTTGCTCCCGGTGACACGGAATGGAACGCTATTGTAGGGGCCCGGTTGCTCTATCACATGGCTAACTGGATGGGGGTATCACAGGGACGGCTGAAGGCCCGGCCCACGGAGAAATAGAGGGAGCCAACGTCGGAAGCGCTTTTGCGTATCGCAGTATAGGCTTATTCCTATAGGCCTACCAACTCTCTCCTCACTCCAACCTATTACCTGTCATGGGATTTATTCTCAAATTTCTGCTCTCGGCTATCATTACCTACGTGTTGGCCAAATTTCTGCCGGGCTCGCACATTGGTGGCTTCAGTGATGCCATCATTCTGGTAATTGTACTGGCCATCCTAAATGCCGTAGTCAAGCCCATTCTTAAAATCATTGGCTTCCCCATTACCATCTTAACCCTAGGTCTGTTTTTGTTGGTCATCAACGCTTTAATTGTGATGATGGCCAGCTATTTACTCTCGGGCTTTGAGGTAGATGGGTTCGTGTCGGCGCTTATATTTAGCGTGGTGCTTTCACTGGTAACGGCTGTTGTAGATTTAATTGTCGACTAAGCAAAATGCAGTCAACGAAAAGGCCCGTTGGTAGCTACCAACGGGCCTTTTCGTTGACTGCATGTGGCCTAGGGCTCCACCTCCAGCTGGGTGCGCCGCCGACGGCGCCAGGTGCGAAAAGCAACTAGGCCTAGGGCCCCAAGCAACAGCAACGGCCAAGCCGTTACAATGGCTAGGACCAAGCCAGTGAGTAGCTCCCAGCCGTTGTAAAACGCTTGCGTAAAGCGGCTAGCAAACGAAAGGATGGGCGTTTCGGGCTGATTAAGCGGCAGCGTTTGGAAGTAAGTGAGGCTAATGGTAGAATAGCCAATGTGGTCGTTGAGGGTTTTAAGCCGGCTTTCAGTGGATTCTATTTCCTCTCGTACTTCCCCAATTTTCTCTTCAATTGCCAGGATATCCGCTATTTTCTTCGCCTGCGATAGCAAGGCCACGTAGCGTTGCTCCACGGCCCGCTTAGTGCGCAGCCGCGCCGATTTATCGGCGTGCTCAGCGGTTACATCATCGGTGCCGAGCGTTTTCGACTGCAGGGTGCCTAAACCATTGAGGCTGTTTAGCAACTGCTGAAACTGCCCCGGCAGCACCCGTATTTTCATTTGGTGCTCCCACTGACCCTCTTGCCTTTCCTCCGAGGCATCAGAGATATAGGCCCCATACGCGCGAGTGAGGCTATCCATCCGAGCGTTCGTCTTCACTAGGTCATCAACTTTTACACGTACCTCGGCGTGATAGATGATTTTGCGTGCCGAGGCAGGCGCTGCAGTCGGAACGGAGCCATCAGCGGGTATGCCTGGCTGAGTGGCCATCGGTGCTGGAGGGGCCTGAGGAGCCGCAGGAGGAGGGGGCGGTGCACCTTGAGCATCTAACGCAGGCGCTTCCATTAAAGCTACTTCAGAGACGACCGAGGTATCTGCGTCTGTAGAAGTTCGTGGCTCCTGTTGCTTTCCGCAAGCACCTAACAACAGGGCGCCTGCCGTGATACTACACAGTAGTGCTTTCATAAACGGATAAATTAAGGGTAAACTATAAACCTGATAAGCGCTATCTGAAAGATAAACGAGAGATATAGCGCTAATTGTATACAGATAAAGAAAAAGCCTGCCCTCGTCTGAGTGCAGGCTTTTTTAATAGCTATTGGAATAGCCTAGGCCTAAAGGCGGCGGATTTGAGCACCTAGTGCGGTTAGGCGCTTATCAATGTATTGATAGCCGCGGTCAATCTGCTCCACGTTTTCGATTACGCTACGGCCTTCGGCGGAAAGGGCAGCAATTAACAGCGCCACACCCGCCCGAATGTCGGGGGAGGTCATGGTGATGCCGTGGAGACGGTTGCGCTGGTCGAGGCCGATGACGGTGGCGCGGTGCGGGTCGCAGAGGATGATCTGGGCACCCATGTCAATGAGTTTGTCCACGAAGAACAGCCGCGACTCAAACATCTTCTGGTGAATGAGTACCGTGCCTTTGGCCTGGGTAGCTACCACCAGAATTACGCTCAGCAGGTCGGGGGTAAGGCCCGGCCAGGTGTGGTCCGAAATGGTCAGGATGCTACCATCGAGGTAGGTCGAAATCTCGTAATGCTCCTGGGCGGGCACGTGGATATCATCTCCCCGGAACTCCAACTGAATACCCAGCTTGCGGAAGGTATCGGGGATGAGGCCTAGCTCCTGAATCTGGCAGTCTTTGATCGTGATTTCGGAGCCTGTCATGGCAGCTAGGCCAATAAAGGAGCCGATTTCAATCATGTCGGGCAGCATGCGGTGCTCGGTGCCACCCAAGCGTTCCACGCCCTCAATGGTGAGCAGGTTAGAGCCGATGCCGTTGATTTTGGCTCCCATGCGCACCAGCATCTTGCAGAGCTGCTGCAGGTAAGGCTCGCAGGCAGCGTTGTAGATGGTAGTAATGCCCTCGGCCAGTACAGCACCCATTACAATGTTGGCAGTACCCGTTACGGAGGCCTCATCCAGTAGCATGTAGGCACCGTGCAGGCGGCCTTCCGTGCTAATGCGGTAAAAATCTTTGCCTTCCAGCGTGAGCTTACCACCTAGTTTTTCTAGGCCTACGAAGTGCGTATCGAGCGGCCGGCGGCCGATTTTGTCTCCTCCAGGCTTAGGTAGCTGGCACTTGCCAAAGCGCGACAACATGGGTCCCAGAATCATAACCGATCCGCGCAGAGCACGGCCCTGGGCCACAAACTCGGGAGTGTCGAGATAGTCTAAGTTGACAGCATCCGCCTGAAAGCGGTAAGTATCCGAGGACAGCTTGCCGATTTTCACACCCATGTCGCGCAGCAGCTCGATAAGCTTGTTGACGTCGCGGATGTCGGGGATGTTGCTGATGGTGACGGGCTCATCGGTGAGCAGAACGGCACACAGAATCTGGAGCGCTTCGTTTTTGGCGCCCTGGGGCACGATTTCGCCTTTCAGGGCTTTGCCGCCAATTACTTCAAAAGAGGCCATGTAGGAGAGAAGTTAGAAGCCGCCGGGTAGCAGAAAGCAGCTGCAGTACCATGTACTATGATCGGGCTGATTTCTAGGGCACACGGCTGGCTCCTGAAAGAAAAGTTACTGGGGAGGTTGTTGTGGTTCTTGGCGGCCTTTTTTGCCCCCACGCCGCTGTTTGTCGCGGCGGTTATTATTGCCCCCGGAGCCACCGCGGCGGTTTTCGCGCTCTTGGCGTGGCTGGGGCACAATGAAGGGAGTGGGGCGGCCACCCGGCGAAGTCGTAAACTCGAAGAGGTTTTGGGCGTCTACTTGGGCAGGGTCAAGAGTGAGCTTGCCAGCCGAGAGCTCCTTTAAGTGCTTCAGGATAGTGACATCCTTGGCGTTTTCCTTGTTATGGGAGCGGTACAGAAATTTCATGGTACGCCCAATAACCACCGTTGCTTGCTCACGCTCAGTGGGGTCCTCGATGGCAATGGCCTGCTCAATGAGCTGCTCTACAGCGCGTCCGTAGGCCCGTAGCTTAGGTCCCTTGCTGGGGTAGGCCACCCGAGCCGGTTTCGTCTGGTTGGCAGGTGCCGCCAGTGGGAAGGGGCTGTCTACGTCCAACTCGCCGTCGGCCATTTCAAACAAGTGGTTCCAGACTTTCTGCTGGCCGTCGGGCTGGTCGCGGAGGCTGGGTTGCAGCCGGAAGATGAGTTGCACTATTTGCTGTGCCCGGCGCGTGCGCTCGGCGCGGTCCTCGATGTCGCGGAGCTGCTGGACGAGCTGAAAGGTGCTCTGGCCGTACTCACGCTGGAGGAGTTCGTGCTTATGAAGAGAAGGAAGAGTCATAGAAAAGCAGAAGGCAGAGTACCCTGCCGGACAAATATACGCCAAACCTGAGCCTAGGCCTCTTTTCTCGGAAAGAGCTGTTGGCAATGGCCGCGTTGGAAAGGTGAAGTTGGATAATTTTTAAGACTTACTCAGCTTTGATACAGCTGAATAGACAAGTAAACAAGCGCTAGGTCACTACTGAGTGGCCTAGCGCTTGTTTTTTTGGACTGAACGTAGCGGAATTAGATATGTTTAGGGCCTAGACAATTCGCAACTTGGCGAAACTTAGCAGCAACGTTTTCTCGCCTACTTCCTCAAATTGGATGATGGCTTTAACGGACCCATTCTGGTTTTCCAGCTTGGTTACCTGTCCGAAGCCAAACTTTGGGTGCTCTACACGCTGTCCGTTTTGCAGGTTGGAGGTATCCGAAGGTTGAAAATCGGTGGGAGCCACGTATTTGGTGGCTACCGTTTTGCGCGGGGCGGTGGGTACCAGGTTGCTGCGGCGCTCCAGCACGTGGCCGAAGGGTGAATCCATGCCGCCGCTACCAGGGCCCGAGGAGAACTTGAAGTCAACGTACTGTGGGTCGATTTCGTCGAGGAAGCGGCTCTTCTCGCAGCTGCGCAGGTTTCCCCACTGGTAGCGGGAGGTGGCGTAGCTTAGGGTCAGCTTCTTCTCAGCCCGAGTAATAGCCACATAGAACAGGCGGCGTTCTTCCTCTAGGTCGGCGCGTGAGGTAATCATCATCTGTGAGGGGAAGAGGTTCTCTTCCATGCCCACGATGTATACATTACGAAACTCCAGGCCTTTAGCCGAGTGAATGGTCATCAGGGTCACCTGCTCGCCTTCGCTCTGGGCGTCTTTGGTGTCGGCGTCGGTTACCAGGGCAATGTCCTGCAGGAAGGCGCTCAATGATTTGTCTTCGCGCTCGGGGTCCTCAGTGTAGGCCTTCACCCCGTTTAGAAGTTCCTGAATATTTTCGTAGCGGGAGAGGCCCTCGATGCTCTTATCAGCATACAGCTCCTCAATCATGCCCGAATTCTTAGCAATGAACTTAGCCGCCTCAAAGGCGTCTTCCTTGGCCGCTACGGCCGTGTAAGTCTTAATCTTCTCGGCAAAGTCGACGATGGGGTTAGCGGTGCGAGCCGGCAGAAACTTATCGGCGTTGCTGACTACCTCCCAAATGGTGTGGTTGGTTTCCTCGGCGGCGCTGATAAGCTTGGCCAGCGTAGTGTCGCCGATGCCGCGCTTAGGGTAGTTGATTACCCGGCGCAGGGCCTGTTCATCATTCGGGTTAACGGTGAGGCGCAGATAGGCCACTAAGTCCTTGATTTCCTTGCGCTGGTAGAAGCTCAAGCCGCCCACAATCTTATACTTGATGTTGAGCTTGCGCAACGATTCTTCCATGGCCCGGCTTTGGGCGTTGGTGCGGTACAGAATGGCGAAGTCATCGTAGGAGAGATGATGGTTCATCTTGTCCTCGTAGATGCTCTGGGCCACCAGCTTGCCTTCTTCGTTATCAGAAGCAGCTTTCAGCACTTCAATCAGCGGACCGTCTTCGTTATCGGAGAAGACGTCTTTGCGCAGCTGGGCCTGGTTGTTTTTGATAACCGAGTTGGCCGCCCACACAATGTTCTTGGTAGAGCGGTAGTTCTGCTCCAGCTTGAACACCTGCAGCTCGGGGTAGTCTTTCTCGAAATTGAGAATGTTCTGAATGTCAGCGCCCCGGAAGGCGTAGATGCTCTGGGCATCATCACCCACCACGCAAATGTTCCGCTCCTTAGCCGCCAGCTTCCGCGAAATCAGGTACTGCGAGTAGTTCGTGTCCTGATACTCGTCCACCATCACGTACCGGAAAATGTTCTGGTACTTGTTCAGCACATCGGGGTGGTCTTTGAACAAGACGTTGGTCTGGTAGAGCAGGTCGTCGAAGTCCATGGCGCCGGCCTTAAAGCAGCGCTGCTGATACTGCTGGTAGAGCACACCAATCTTGGGCCGGAGCGCCGCCTCATCGTCCTGCTTGATCACAGGGTCGTTGAGGTACTGCTGCACCGAGATAAGCTTGTTCTTAGCCGCCGAAATGCGGCCGAGCACCAGGCCCGGCTTGTAGAGCTTGTCGTCCAGCTCCAGCTCCTTCACAATTTGAGTGATGAGGGTTTTGGAGTCCTGGGTGTCGTAGATGGTAAAGGAACGGGGGAAACCAATCTTATCGGCTTCGGAGCGCAGAATGCGGGCGAAAATGCTGTGAAAAGTGCCCATCCACAGGTTTTTGGCATTCGTGCCCACTACCTTCTCAATACGGGCGCGCATTTCCTTGGCGGCCTTGTTGGTAAAGGTGAGGGCTAAGATGTTGTGCGGATCAACTCCTTTTTCGAGCAAGTTGGCAATGCGGTAGGTGAGCACCCGGGTTTTGCCCGAGCCGGCACCGGCTATAATCATGCAGGGCCCCTCGGTGTGCATCACGGCGGCGGCCTGCGAGGGGTTCAGTAGAGAAAGATAATCCAGTCCCATTCGTCAGTTTATCGGAAACTAAGCTTGTTGGCTTGTTAGCAAAGGTAGGGCTTTGGGCGGGGAAAGCCGAAGCTGATTTGCAGCGTTGGCAGATGCAACTTGGCCTAGAACAGCCAGAAATACACCAATCCTGCAAGCGCGCTCACGCCTATCCACAAAATCAGATTGACTTTGCCCCAGCGCAGCGCCAGCACCGAAAGCACTACCCATAATAAGCTAAACCAATCAGGCGCAGCTTGAATTCCCCGCGGCCACACTACTGCCTGGCCTAGATAAATGCCGAGGTTGAGAATCACGCCCACCACGGCCGCGGTTACTACGCTTAGCGCGGCCTTAACCCGCGCATCCTGGCGGGTGCGCTCCACCAGCGGGGCCCCTATGAAAATGAACAAGAAGCTGGGCAGGAAGGTGTAAAAGGTGGTGAGAAACAGCCCTGCCGCCCCCCACGCTACCGAGTGGCCGCCATGCTGCCAGGCTCCCATAAACCCCACAAAAGTGAGCACCATAATCAGCGGGCCGGGTGTGGTTTCGCCGAGGGCCAGGCCATCGACCATTTGCAGGCGGGTGAGCCAGTGAAACTGCTCTACTGCTACCTGCGCTACGTAAGGCAACACGGCGTAAGCGCCGCCAAACGTAACCAGGGCGGCCGTGCTAAAAAAGCGCGTCAGCTGCCACCAGAAGCTCCAGTCGCCGGTAACAACTCCCGCAACTACCACCGGAATCACCCATAGGCCTAGCGCCACTAGCAGGGCCTTCCCAATCCGCCGAGGCCACTGGCGACGAACTTCTGGACCTGTCTGTGGAGCATTAGCTCTGAAAGTAGATTGTGGTAACCCCAACCAAGCCGGGTACCAGCGCTGTACCAATAGGCCTAGTAGCAGCGCCCCGAAAACCACGATTGGGAAAGGAAAGTGGCCTAGAAACAACGCCAGAAAACTCAGCACCGCTACTGTGAGGTGCAGGGGTGTTTTCAGCGCCTTTTCCCCAATCTTCAGCAACGCCCCCAGCACGATGGCCACCACGGCCGGCTTCAGGCCATAAAGTAGCCCAGCCACGGCCGGAATGGTGCCGTACTCCACATACGCCCAACTCAGCCCCAGCAGCATAAATACCGAAGGCAGCACAAACAACCCGCCGGCTACTAGGCCACCTCGTACGCCGTGCAGCAGCCAGCCAATGTAGGTGGCCAGCTGCTGGGCCTCGGGGCCGGGCAGCAACATGCAGTAGTTGAGGGAGTGCAGGAACCGTTCTTCGTCCAGCCAGCGACGCCGCTCTACCACGTACTCGTGCATAATGGCAATCTGTCCGGCGGGGCCGCCGAAGCTGATGAAGCCCAGCTTGAGCCAAAAGCGCAAGGCCTCCCGGAAAGACACGGTTTCCGCAACCCGTGGGGCAACGTGAGCAGGAGATAAAGCTGATTCCATGTTGTACGGGTAAGGAAGAACAGTAACATCAGCGAGCAAGAGTGGCCTAAAAGCGTCATTCCGAGCGAAGCAGGAAATCCGGGTAAGCCTCTTGCGAGCAACTCAGATTCCTCGCCTCGCTCGGAATGACAGTTTAAGTGGCCTAGCTTTCTCTAGATAGGCCTAGGCCAGTACTTGAATTACGGCCTCGGAGAAGCGCTCCATTTCCTCTAGTTGCGGGCTGCACTGAAGCAGGAACAAATCCACACCCACGGCTTCGAAGGCGGCAATGCGCTCGGCTACCTGATCGGGGGTGCCGGTGAGGCCGGAACGCAGGCCGCGGTTGGAAACCGAGTAATCCTGCAGCGACACCTGGTTTTCGAGCTGGGTGCCAGCTAACCACTGCTGGTAGTTCTTGTAGCCAGCCGCCGAGCCTTGCACGTTGGTAATGCGTTCCAGCTCCTTTTTCACCTCGGCTTCGGTGTTGCGCACGATGGAGTAGGCCGCCACCCCAAACTTCATGGGCGGCAGGCCTAGCTTCTCGCGGCGCTGGCTCAGGTCCTGAATGCGGCGGCCAATGGCCTCGGGCTCGTCGCCGTGCATTACGTAGCCGTCGCACTGGGCGGCAATCATATTCTTGGCCGCTTCCGATTCGCCCCCGGCGTAAATAAACGGCCGCGGGCGCGACACTGGCTTGGGCTGCAAAATGGAGTCGGTGACTTTGTAGAACTTGCCATCGAAGCTGAAGTGGTCCTGCTTCCAGAGGTTGTCTACCACGTGCAGCCACTCGGCGGTGCGGGCGTAACGGTCGTCGTGCTGCTCGAAGTGTACCCCGTACTTCTTCGCCTCATCCTGCCACCACGAGGATACCACGTTCAGCGACAACCGACCGCCACTGATGTGGTCGATGTTGGCCGCTTGCTTGGCCAGCAGGGCGGGGGAGTGGAAGGTGGGCCGCACGGCCACCATTAGCTCAATTTTCTTGGTGACGGCCGCCAGCGCTGCCGCCGTGCTCCACGCATCTAGGGAAGGAGCTTCTTCGCCCTTGATGTCATTGAGGTTCAGCTCCGCAATAAGGGAGAGGTCGTAGCCGAGGTCTTCGCTACGCTGGGCCAGCGTCTTCACGTAGTCCCAGTCGGCACGCATGTTCTCGTCCTCCACGTTGCGCAGCCACCCGCCAAAAACGGGCATCCAATATCCGTATCTCATTATTGCGCGATTAAGTCAGCGGGTGAAGAGGTAACGAGTTCGGCGGCAACTATTTCTGTTGCGCCGGGCAGCTGCGTTTCGAGGTAGTCCACGAAGCGGGCGTAGGGGTCAAAACCCACCACGTTCACGGCATCGGCCACGAAGTTGGAGAGGGCGTTGATATCGTAGAACAGCACATCGCCAGTGCGGTCGTCGATGAGGTACTCAATTCCACCCACGTCTATCTTAGCGGCGGCAACAATGCGCTCCACTGCTTCTACTACCTCAGCCGGAGGGGTGAAGGCTTCTACCTGAATGCCTTTTTTAGGGGCTTCGGTGAGGCAGAACTCCGCCGACTGCTCCTCCGGAATCTGGCAGATTTCAGCGGGGCAGAGGTTGAAGCTTTCGCCGGTGGTATACACCTTCATGGCATACAAGAACTTGCCGTTCAGCGTTTCTACGCGGTTAATGTTGCCGCCGCGGGGCGTCACGTATTCCTGCACCAGGGCCGTCTGGTCAATGCCGAGGTCGATCTGGCCGGCGGCTACTGCGGCCTCCACACCTTCAATAGTATCGAAGCGAATGATACCGGCGCCGCTACCCCCAATATTCACTTTCACCACAATGGGGAACTGCAGCTGCCGGGCCGCGTCGGGCACGCGCGAAGCGTGGTTTATCACGAACGACTTTGGAAATTTTAGGCCCAGCGAGGCAAACAACGAAAGCTGGCGGGCTTTATTGGTCTCAATGCTGGTAGCTACCGAGCCGTTGATGATGCGTGTACCAATCCGCTCAAGGTGCGTAGCGTAACCGGCCGTGTGGAAGATGCCTTGGCCGTGGCCGCGCAGGTAAGCCGAAGAACTCATGCGGTTTACAACCAGAGAGTAGCGGCTTTCCTTTTCAGAAGGATCAAAGAGGTGATGAGCGGCGTCGATTTTCTCATAGGCCAGTCCGCGGCGTTCTAGCTCAGCGAAGAGGGGCTTAAACCACTCAGGATGTTCGAAATAAATGCCAATCGGCTTTGCAGCGTGAGCCATGGGAGAAGAAATAATGGAAGATGAGAGGGGAAGAAGACGTTACCGTAACTCCTGCGGGAGTGAGCGATACATCCGTAAATCGTGAAAAGCAGCAGGGGGTGCGAGATGCTGACCCAAACAACAGGACGCCAAGATTCGTCCTGCGAAAACCCCGAAAAGTACTGGCCTACAGAGCAGGCTCAGCCATACGGGCAAGCAGCAGCGCAGCGGCACAATGGTGCTAAAACACAAGGGCTACTGCTACCAAGCAACAGGAGGAGCAAAGCGCGGTAGTGGGCCGCGAGCTATTCTAAGCAGTGGCCTAGAAGGGGCGGGTTATTATCAACAACAACAGCAGCCTGCCATAACCGATTCAGCCAACATCGTACGCGTGGTACGAAGGGCCAGTTGCGGAGCAGCGGAAGCAGCAGAGAAAGCGAAGAAGTTGTTGGTAGTAGCCACGGCAACTTGTTTTTATATGGTCAGGACTTGGCACCGTTCCAGTAACTGGGGGTTGCCGGCGTTTCATAGAGCCTGTCTCTCCACGCCTCTGTATAAAAACAATCCTTTGGTCGAAAAGAATTGGTAGGGCGAAGGTAAGGTGCCGGCAAGGAAACTTCCAAATACCTGATTTCTGCTAAGGCTGTACCTTGCAGCCAGATTTTACATTGTGCAGGATACGGCAGGTTGCGCAACCCCGCATGGTTGCCCTAGAGCGCCGCGCCGTTTCCTTGCATCAGGTTCAGCTAGCAGTTGTCGTTAATGAGTACAGGAGAAAGGGTCGGTAAGCAATCTGATGCAGGGCATCCCTCGGCGGCGCTAACTTCCACTGGTGACGCCAGTACGTTGCGGCCGGCGCTGGCCATTCTGTGCCTTTCCGCTAGTCTGGGTGGCCTAGAAATCAACACAATCAAGTTTTCTGGCTGGATGCGCGAGCGAGGGTGGCCTATTACTCTGCTGGTGCCCCCGCATTCTCCGCTGGCCGACTGGGCTGCGCGCGAGCAACTGGCCTACATTACCCTGAGTGCCCGGCGTAAGTCGCTGGCTGTAGTAACTGCCTGGCGACTCGCCCAATACCTGCGGGCGCACAATATCCGAGTGCTCCTCGTCACGCAGAACAAAGACCTAGGGTTTGTGTCACTCGTGAAGCTGCTGATGGGCAAGGAGCTGCGTATCGTCTATCAGCAGCACATGCAAATCGGAATTCCCAAGCGTGACTGGTTTCATACCCAGCGTTTTGCCATGCTCGACGCGTGGCTGTCGCCCTTGCCTGGCCTAGCGCAGCAAGTCACGCACATGACCCGCTTTGATCCGGCTAAAGTGCACGTGGTTCCGCTAGGAATTGATTTGCAGCGGTTTGTAGCGCCGGACCTTACTAAGCAGGAGGCTCGAGAGCAATTGCAATTGCCCTCAGAAACGCCGCTGCTGGGTGTACTGGGGCGCTTCGACGATGGCAAGGGCCAGGACTTCGTAATTGAAGTGTTGCACCAACTACGTACCCACCATCAGCAGCCCGTAGAACTGGTGCTGATGGGCGAACTTACTCGCAACGAGGGCGACACGTACTGGCAGCAACTACAAGCCCAGGTGCAGCAGCTTGGCCTCACGCAGTACGTGCATTTTCGCCCTTTCCGCCCCGACACGGAGGTGTTTTACCGCGCCATTGATGTGTTTGTGCTGGCCTCCGTGAGCGAAACCTATGGCATGGTTACCATTGAGGCCATGGCTTCGGGCTTGCCGGTAGTAGCCAGCGCTACCGGCGGTACCTTGGAAATTGTGCAGGATGGGCAAACTGGCCTACTATACCCTTTGCGCGATGTGCAAACGTGCGTGCAGCAAGTATTGCTTTGTTTGCAGCAACCCGCCCTGCGGCAGGCGCTAGGCCAGTCGGCGAGCCAGCGCGCCCAAGCCGAATATTCGCACGTGCGGCAATGTGAGCTAACGGAACAGATCTTACTAGAGCTGGCCTAATTCCGGTATCTTTGTCGCCTTGTTTCTCACAATGAACCGGGCCGGTAGCGCCGGTGTTGGCTGAGTCATTTCCTGACCTATCGAGAAACAGGAAGCACCATCCGGCGAGCAACCCACGACATGATTATCATACAAAATACCGTCATCTCAGATGACGTGCGCGACAACTTCTTCGTCTGCAATCTGGAGGCCTGTAAAGGAGCCTGCTGCGTGGAAGGCGACCTAGGCGCCCCCCTAGAAGAAAGTGAATTGCGCATTCTGGAGCAGGAATATGCGGCCATCAAGCCTTTCCTCACCGAAGCCGGCCAACAGGCCATCGAGCAGCAGGGCTTGTACATTAAAGATTGGGAAGGCGACTACAGCACCACTACCATCAATGACCGGGAGTGCGCCTATGCGCTTTACGACGAGCGTGGCATTCTAAAATGTGGTATCGAGCAGGCCTACTTGGCCGGCGCTACCAGCTTCAAAAAGCCCATAAGCTGCCACCTGTACCCCATCCGCATCACCAAGTACGAAGATTTCGACGCGCTGAATTACGACCGTTGGAATATCTGCAACCCTGCTTGCTCCTTCGGCGCCAACCTGAGCGTACGGATCTATCAATTTCTCAAAGAGCCATTGGTTCGCAAATATGGCGAAGAGTGGTACGGCGAATTAGTGCACGAAATCGAGCACGGTTCGGCGGAATAAGTGGTTAAGTTTCGTAATACCAGTAATCAGAAAGGGCTACCTAGCAGGTAGCCCTTTCTGATTTGACTTGGTGCGGTACCTTAGTTAGGTACCCACACAGAGTAGCTGCGGGCTTGTACCGGGAAGTTGCCGTAGCCGTTAGCGTCGGTGGTGATGGTGCCGCCGTAATTACCGGTTTTATCGGTTAGCGTGGCACTCTTGAAGGGGGAGGTAATGCCCTTGGTGCGGGCGCTGCTGCCATCATTCAGGATCATCATCAGGCCTTTGTGGGTGCTATCACCAGCGCGGGAGTAGGCATAGTAGTCGGCATCGTTTACGCCGGTATACTCATAAGCCGAGCCGTAGGCATTTGCTTTCCGAATCTGCATAAGCTTGCTTATTTGGCTGCCGAGGTTGTAGTTGTAGTAATCCTTATAGAACACGCAGGGGTAGCCCTTTTCCCGGGTGAGAATGTAGGCGTAGGCCAGCATCTTGAGGTTAACCACGGGCGAGTACAAACCTCCCCCTTGCTGGTCGGTGTCGTGGTTATCTACGAAGGAAACAGAAAGGGGGCCGTTGGCTTCCGTGAAGCCCGCAAACTGCAGTCCGCGCATGTCCCAGGCGCCATTGCCGCTGCTCATGCTCTGGAACGTGTAGTGCAGCGGCACGTCAAACAGGCTGGTGCGGCCGCCGGTAGCCGCCGCGTAGTTGTTCATATCCGTCAGATTTCGGAACCACGCCTCACTCACGGCAAAACGGCCACTAGTGCCCTTTACGGCATCCAGCCACTCATTCACGAAGGAAGTTTGAATATGTTTGGTAGCATCGAGGCGGTAGCCATCCAGGCTGAGCTTGGTGGTTATCCAGTTACCCCAGTTCTTGGTTTCGGTACGCTGATTGACGTCGGCATACCGGATTTCAGAGCCTAACAGGTTGTCGTAAGCGTCGCCGTTGGCATAGGGCTGGAAATCCCAGGCATTCCACTGGTACCAGCCGTTATTAGGTGCTTGCTGGGTGCCGTTGAAGTTGTAGTAATGCCATTTGAAGGAACTGTACGTGTTGCCCCGCCCCGGATAGGTAAAGCTGGTGTACACGTTGTAATTCTGGCCATTGTACGTGAATTGCTCCTGAGCGTCGGCTGAAGTTAGGTGGTTCATGACCATGTCCTCGTATACTTGAATGCCTTTGCCATGGAGCGCCGTAATGGCCGCCTGCAGTTGCGCCAAGGTGCCATACCGGGTCGGAACCGTACCTTTTTGGTTGAACTCGCCCAGGTCGTATCGGTCATACACTCCGTAGCCCACGTCATACACACTGCCGCCCTTATAGGCTGGGGGAAGCCATACAGCGGTGAAGCCAGCCGTGCTGAACTCAGTAGCCTTACTACCAAGCACCTGCCACCAAGTGCCCTGGGTGTTACTGATGGGTACATCCCAGTAAAAACCCTGCAGCATCACGCCATTGACGGCTACAGCATGTTGTGGGTTGGTGGTGGCTGCCGGGGCAGGAGAGGAGGGAGCCAGATTCTCCTTGGAGCACGAAGCCGTAAGCAAAGCTCCGCCTAGCAGCAGGCCTAGAACAGGCCTCTGAAATGAGGTTGACATGATGTAGGAATTTTGGTTGTGGGGATATTAGGAACAATACAATAGTAACTGCTTTCTCACGGTATTATTCAATAATATTTTGTTAATCCTATGCTGTATTGATGCGTAAACAATGCTACAAATGCATGTTTTACAGTCAGTGTAAAAAAGCAGTAACCAGGAAAGTGAGTACTCACCTTTAAGTATTAGACTACCCTGAAATACCTCCGCAAGCATGGTCAACAAAAAAGCCCAACCGATGAAGGTTGGGCTTTATGCGGGAAGCTTGAAATAGTGGCCTAGAGTTCTGAGAAGTCGAACGACGTTTCCAGGAATTTAGTGGTGAAGTTGCCACTTTTGAAGTCGGCGTTGTCCATCAGCTTCAGGTGAAACGGAATGGTAGTTTTAACCCCTTCCACCACGAATTCCGATAGAGCCCGCTTCATTTTCACAATGCACTCCTCGCGGGTTTGCGCAACCGTGATGAGCTTGGCAATCATAGAGTCGTAGTTCGAAGGAATCTGATAGCCGGCATATACGTGCGTATCTACGCGTACGCCGTGGCCGCCCGGAATGTGCAGCACCGTAATCTTGCCCGGCGACGGACGGAAATCCTTCGTGGGGTCTTCGGCGTTGATGCGGCACTCCATGGCGTGCATTTTGGGGTAGTAGTTGCTGCCCGAAATCGGGATGCCGGCGGCCACCTTAATCTGCTCCTTGATGAGGTCATAGTTGATGATTTCCTCCGTCACGGGGTGCTCCACCTGAATGCGGGTGTTCATCTCCATGAAGTAGAAATCACGGTTCTTATCAACTAGGAACTCAATTGTGCCCACTCCCTCGTAGCCGATGGCTGAGGCACCAGCAATGGCGGCTTTACCCATTTTCTCGCGTAGCTCGTCCGTCATGAACGGGGAAGGAGCTTCCTCCACCAGCTTCTGGTGGCGGCGCTGAATAGAGCAGTCACGCTCGGAGAGGTGGCACACGCGGCCGAACTGGTCGCCGCACACCTGAATCTCAATGTGGCGGGGTTCCTCCACAAACTTCTCCAGGTACACGCCGTCGTTGCCGAAGGCTGCTTTGGCTTCGGTGCGGGCATCGTTCCACGCTTTCTCAAACTCCTCTTCAGAGTTGATGATGCGCATACCGCGGCCCCCGCCTCCGGCCGTAGCCTTCAGAATAACGGGATACTTGATTTTAGCGGCAACTTTCTTGCCTTGTTCAACTGACTCAAGCAGGCCTACGGAGCCAGGAATGCAGGGCACGCCGGCGGCAATCATAGTGGCTTTGGCCGAGGCCTTGTCGCCCATCTGATTGATCATCTCCGGTGAGGCCCCAATGAACTTAATGCCGTTTTCCTGGCACACGCGCGAGAACTCTGCGTTTTCGCTCAGGAAGCCATAGCCAGGGTGAATGGCATCGGCGTTGGTGATTTCAGCGGCGGCAATCAGCGTAGGAATGCTCAGGTAGCTTTGGGCCGAAGAAGGCGGACCAATGCATACCGCTTCGTCGGCAAACCGAACGTGCAGGCTTTCCTTGTCGGCAGTAGAATAAACGGCCACCGTTTTGATGCCCATCTCCTTACAGGTACGAATAATGCGCAACGCAATTTCGCCCCGGTTGGCAATCAATATCTTCTTAAACATGGGAGTCTTGGGTCTTAGGGTCGTGGGGTCTTAATGAGAAAAAGAAGGGGTCTTGGGGGCAGAGCTGGCTTCGCGAAAAAACCAAGACTCTAACCTCCCAAGACCCTAAGACCCCAACCAATTACATTGGCTCGATGAGGAACAATGGCTGGTCGTACTCAACCGGCGAAGCATTTTCCACCATGGCTTTCACGATGCGACCCGACTGCTCGGCCTCGATCTCGTTGAAGAGCTTCATGGCTTCAATGATGCAAATCACTTGGCCTTTCTCTACTAGGTCACCTACCTGCACGAAAGCGGGAGTGTCGGGGCTGCTGCTGCGGTAGAACGTGCCAATCATAGGCGATTTCAGCGCTACGTGGTTGCCGCCACTGGAGGCCTCTGTAGCTGGCGCAGGAGTTGCGGCTGGCGTTGCTGCGGGGGTTGCCGGGGCCGGAGCTGCCGCAGGGGCGGGAGCCGGCGCAGCCGCGGCTGCGGGTGCCGACATGCTCACCACGGGCTTATAGCTGGGCTCGCGCTGCACCGAGATTTTAAATTCCTCTGTCTCGATGTTGACTTTGTTCAGACCAGACTTGGCAATGAAGTCGATCAGTTCCTGTAGTTCTTTGGCTTTCATGGCGGCGGGAGAGGGCTTGCTGGACTGCTTATTTGACTCTTTCGACATAGGAGTAGTCGCTCGTCTTGATGCGAATTTTGGTGTCGGTATCAATAAACAGCGGCACCTGAATGCGGGCCCCCGTTTCCACGATGGCAGGCTTCAGCGTGTTAGTCGCCGTGTCGCCTTTCAAGCCAGGCTCAGTATACGTAACTACAAGCTCAACCGTAGTGGGTAATTCAGCGGTCAGGGGCTGCTCCGTTTCGGCGTGGAAAAGAATGGTAGCTACCTGGCCTTCTTTCATCAGGTCAGCAAACGGAACCATAGCCTCAGGCAGCACCACCTGCTCAAAGGTCTCATTGTCCATGAACGTGTAGCCGTACTCGTCTTTGTACAGGTACTGGTGGGGGCGCTGCTCCACGCGAGCTGTTTCCACTTTCACGCCGGCGTTAAACGTGTTGTCAATCACGCGGCCGGTTTTGATGTTGCGGAGCTTGGTGCGTACGAAGGCCGGGCCTTTGCCGGGCTTCACGTGCTGAAATTCGGTGATGACGTGCAACTCGCCGTTGTAATTCAAAACGAGCCCGTTGCGAAAATCTGCGGTCGTGGCCATGGTGGGAAAGAAAATGTTAAGGGGAAAATCAGACTTAAAGCTGCGGAAACAGTTGAGCTAGGCCTAGATTTTCAACGTTCAGAAAATGAGTAAACAGGGGTGGAAACGCAACGTGCCGCCCCGGAAAGATGGCGGGGCGGCACGTCGGGAGTGCAAGTATAGAGGTTTTCTGGTTTCGCGCCGCCGGAATTACGCGGCGGAAGGGTCAGGCTTGGGGTCGTAGGCCCATTTCAGGTACAAAGAGCCCCACGTAAAGCCGCCTCCAAATGCAGCAATAATTAGGTTGTCGCCTTTACGAAGCTGCTGCTCATAATCAGCCAGACACAGCGGGATGGTGCCGTTGGTGGTATTGCCGTAGCGGTGAATATTCAGCATCACCTTTTCGGGCCCAATGCCTACACGGTTGGCCGTAGCATCAATGATGCGCTTGTTAGCCTGGTGAGGTACCAGCCAATCAATAGTCTCAGCGGTGAGGCCATTACGCTCGGCTACCTGAGCAGCAACATCGGCCATGTTTTTCACGGCAAACTTGAATACAGCCGCGCCTTCCTGGTACACGTAATGTTCGCGCTTAGCCACGGTTTCGGCAGATGGTGGCCGACGCGAGCCACCCGCCTTTTGGTGAAGGTACTGCTCGCCGTTACCATCGGAGTGCAGCTCCTGGTCTAGCAGGCCTAGGCCCTCGGTGTTAGGCTCCAGTAGCACGGCCCCGGCACCATCACCAAAAATGATGCAAGTGGCGCGATCTGTATAGTCGATAATGCTCGACATTTTGTCGGCCCCCACTACTACCACCTTTTTGTAGGTACCCGTAGAAATAAACTGAGAACCGGTAGCTAGAGCGTACATAAAGCCGGAGCAGGCCGCCTGCATGTCAAAGCTAAAGGCTTTGGTGGCGCCAATTGCCGCCGAGATGATGTTGGCAGTTGCCGGAAAAACCAGATCAGGGGTGGTAGTAGCGCAAATGAGCAAGTCAATATCCGAAGCAGCTACGCCGGTTTTTGCCAGCAACTGCTCCACGGCGTTGATGCCCATTACGGAAGTGCCCTGATCTTCACCTTTGAGAATGTGTCGCTCCTGAATCCCGGTTCGGCTCATGATCCACTCGTCGGTCGTATCGACCATAGTTTCGAGTTCCTGATTCGTAAGCACGTAGTCGGGCACGTAAGAGCCCACTCCAGTAATGGCAGCGGTAATCTTCATTAGAGAGGAGACGGAAAAGCGCGGCAAAGAAAAGTCCGGCTCGCGGCCGGACTTTGTCGCTTAGGACTTGAAGGTATTTTTTATCTGGTCGGAGATGCCAGAGCTAGCCATTTGGTAGCCTTGTTGCAACATGTTGCAAATGGCGGTAGGCGTGCTTACTCCGTGCCCGATAATAGCGTTGTCGTTGATGCCCAGGATAGGAGAACCACCCACGGCTTCGTAGTTGAATTTGTTGAAGAACGGGTCATCCAGCATCTGCTTTTCGGCCATGATGTCGTAAATCGACTCGGCCATTTTCAGCATCACGTTGCCCGTGTAGCCGTCGCACACAATAACGTCGGCTTTGTCATTGAACAGGTCACGACCCTCAATGTTGCCAATGAAGTGAATATGGGGGTTCACTTTCAGCAACTGGTGCGTCGCCTGCGTGATGGCGGTACCCTTGCCTTCTTCCTCTCCCAGGTTCATAAGGCCGACTTTAGGCCGGTCGATGCCTAGCACGTACTGGGCGTAGAGAGAGCCAAGCTCCCCGAATTGCTCTAGCATCTCGGGTTTGCACTCCGCATTGGCTCCTACGTCCAGCAAGATTCCTAGGCCACCATGCAGCTTAGGAACGAAGTTAGCAATGGCGGGGCGCATAACGCCGGGTACGGGTTTCACGCTGAACATGGCTCCCACGAGCATAGCACCCGTGTTACCAGCAGAGCAAAAGGCTTCTACTTCTCCGGCGTGCAGCATCCGGTAGCCCACGGCAATACTGGAATCCTGCTTTTGCTGGTAGGCTTTTGCCGGATGCTCCCCCATTTCGATGATCTGCGAAGCAGACACCAAAATCAGGTCTTCGGCGTCGGGGCCGTGTTGCTGAAGCAAAGGGCGAACAGCATCTTCCTGGCCGATGAGCACAATCTGCGCCTTGCCTGCCAGCGCTTTCGCCGCTAGCACAGCACCATCGACGGCAGCCTGAGGGGCGAAATCACCCCCCATTGCGTCCAGGGCTATCTTCATGAAAGAGGTATCAAAGAGGTCCGGGAGAATTCCCTAGGCCACTCTCGTCGCTCGGCTTCTCGCGGTGGCCTAAGCCGAGCCGCCAGAAGCCGAGCAACTACAGGAGCGCATCCGAGGGTAGATAAGCGCTAAGGCTACTATTCTTCGTCGTTGTCGGCAGCAGCAGGAGCCGCTACGGGAGCGTAATCTTTAATGGCAACTTTGCCATTTAGATAAAGGTCGCCGTCAACTACATAGGCTTTGTGACGCAGGTGCAGCTCGCCAGTGTTAGAGCAGATGCTGATAGCCTTGGGGGTCAGCTTATCGTGGGTGCGACGCTTGTCGCGGCGGGTCGAGGATTGGCGGCGCTTAGGATGTGCCATGGGTCAAGAAAAAATTGAGTGTTGAAAGTTATGAGTAAAAGGGTTCAAGCGACCCAGGACGCTTAATTCAGGTTGCGTAGCGCGTTCCAGCGCGGGTCCGTTTCGTCGCTATCATCGTCATCATCTCCTTCCTGACGGGTAGTGAAGATGAGTTTGGCATCGGCATCTGGGTTATCATCGGGCTCATTCTGGAAGCGCGGGTGCAGCTTCTTCATGGGCAGAGCCAGACCGATGTAATCAAACAGGTGCTGAGCGATGGGCAGGGTCTGGGTGTCGGGCGTGATTTGCAGCACGTTATCATCCAATTCCAGGTTCTGGTCGCCGTAGCGCACCAGCAGTTGCTCCTGGGCGTCCACCTCCTGGTCGTACTCATCCAGGCTCCGGTCGCAGATCTGGCGCACGGTGCCATGCAAATCGAAGTCCAGGGTCAGGAGACGGTCGGTTTTGGTAAGCGTCACATCTGCGTGGACCTTGCCATCCGGAATGAGCTGCTGGTCAAACTGCTCAAAAAAGGCACGGTCGAGCTCAAACGCGAAATGATGCGTTTTATCGGCCAGCTTGGCGATATTGAGGTCGTATTGAGAATCCTTTTTCACAGGGGGAGTTTGTAGCAGGGGGCAAAAGTAGAAAGTTTTCCCCGGTATATAAAAGCAGCTGAACGGTAAGAGAAAAGGCTAGGCGTTCTTCAGAATGAAATCTGGTGGAATGCCTAGCCGCTCATATAATCGTTTAGCTAAGTCCAACGTCACACGGCGTTTACCGCTCAAAATCTGCGAAAGACGGCCCGCAGGCACTTCCAGCAGTTGGGCCAGTTCCTTTTGTTTGAGGCGCATTTGCTGACGCTTTAACTCAATCATCTCTGCCAGCGAAGTCGGCAGATTAGGAATTGGCAATAGGCCTAGCTTGCCTTCGTACGTATCCAGCGCCACCACTAATTCCTGAAACTCGGCCTCTAACGTCGCATTTCCCTCAAAGCCAGCAGCTACCAGTGCGTCGAGGCGGCGCAGAGCAGTGCGGTAATCAGCGGGAGTGTGCAGCGTCATGAAAAAGTTAAGAAGAGCAGGAAAGTAGTAAACTGCTGTATAGGGGGGTGCAAATCTACGTAGCTTGTTTTAAAACTGCAAACAAAGTTTCGTTTTTGGAAACAATGTTCTGCTTATGTGTACAGCTTAGTAACAGCAAGAGTTTTAGGTGTGGCCCATAAAACACCAAGGCTAACCGCCCGCATATGAGTGGTTAGCCTTGGTGCTACTAGAAGAGTACAATTACCAGTCTGCTATTCGTAGCGGCTGCTGCGTGGTGCTGGGCCCGGAATCAAGGGCTTAATCTCAGCTAGTGCCCTCCGCTGCTTTACCATATCACAGGCCATATACAGCGCCTCGCGGAAGGAGGTCGGATCAGCTTTGTACTGGCCGGCAATACCGTAAGCGGTGCCGTGGTCAGGTGAAGTGCGGATAACCGGCAGGCCTGCGGTAAAATTCACGCCTCGCTCGAAGGCAATGGTTTTGAACGGAATCAGACCTTGGTCGTGGTAGAGGGAAAGGGTAGCGTCGAACTGACGGAATTGGCGGGTGCCGAAGTAGCCATCGGCCGGGAACGGGCCGTAGGCCAGGTGTCCTTCCTGCTGAAACTGCTGGAGCACGGGGGTTACTACATCTGCCTCTTCGGAGCCTAATAAACCGTTCTCGCCGGCATGTGGGTTGAGGCCTAGCACGGCTACCCGGGGCTTTTCAATGCCGAAGTCCTGCTTCAGGGAGTTGATCAGAATGCGCAGCTTGGTAGTCAAGAGCTCTTGGGTGAGCTTAGCGGGCACATCCTTAAGCGGAATGTGGCCCGTGACGGTGGCCACGCGCAAGTCTTCCGTGGCCAGCAGCATGAGGCTTTCGGGGGCTTCAAAGAAGGTGGTTAGGAACTCAGTGTGGCCGGGGTAGCGAAAGTCGTCCGATTGCGTGTTCTCCTTGCTGATGGGAGCCGTGACGAGGGCGTCGAGCAGGCCGGCTTTCAGGTCGCGGGAAGCGGCGAGCAGGCTTTGGCGGGCCGCAGTGCCGCTGGCCTGGGTGGGCTGGCCGGGCGTAAGGTGAAAATCCTCGTCCCAGCAGGTAACGGCGTTATGCTTGCCGGGAGCAATGTCGGCCGCTTCGCGCACCTGCCGGAAGGTGAGGGGCTCCGCCTGCGGATCAACCGGAAACTCATCAAAGAGCACCGTGGCGGTGCCATAGACTACGGGCGTGCAGAACTTGAGCAGCCGCTGGTCGAGGAAGGTTTTATAGATGATTTCCGGGCCAATGCCGGCCAAGTCGCCGACAGATATACCAATGCGTGGAAGCATTATCAGAAGTTGCTGATGAGAAAAAAGTAAGGAGCGCAAATGCAAAAAGCGGCAGAGTGGCCTAGCCGCTGCCGCGGGCAATGTGTGAACTGCCCCCGACTGGTCTAGGCCACTCCCCGCTAACGGAGCATTACGCTTTGCGCTTCAGGAAGTCGTAAGTGAGGCGCACGGCGGTGCCGGTGCCGCCCTTGCCGCGGTACGAATCGGGGGCAGTGAGGAAGGCCGGACCGGCAATATCAAAGTGTACCCAGGGGTAGCCTTCAATGAAGCGCTCCAGGAACTTGCCCGCCGAAATAGCCCCGGCCTCGGCTTTGCCCAGGTTGGTGATGTCGGCCACGCTGCTCTTGATATGGTCGGCGTACTCATCCCAGAGTGGAAACTCTACCAGACGCTCGTGGGTGCGGTTGCCGGCTTGCTTCAGCTCCGTCAGCACTTGCTCGTCGGCGGTGCCCATGCACACAATGCCTTCAATACCGATGGCGCGGGCTGCGGAGCCGGTGAGGGTGGCGTAGTCCAGCACTAGCTCGGGGTCGTACTTCTTGGCAAAGGCCAGGGCATCAGCCAGAATCAGGCGGCCCTCGGCATCGGTATTCAACACTTCCACCGTCAGGCCGCTGTACATCGTGATGACGTCGCTGGGGGCTAGGGCGGGGCCGCCGGGACGGTTATCGGTGGCGGGCACTAGGCCTATCACGTGCAGCGGTACCTTGTTTTTGGCCAGGGCCGTGAGCACGCCAGTTACCACAGCAGCACCAGCCATGTCGCACTTCATCAGGTCCATGCTGTTGGGCGTAGGCTTCAGGCTGAGGCCGCCCGTATCGAATACTACTCCTTTCCCGACCAGCACGTAGGGCTTGGTGTTGGTGGCTCCCTCCGGCTTGTACTCCATGATAGTGAAGGTAGGGGGCTCGGGGCTGCCCTGATTCACAGCCAGTAGGCCACCCATGCGCAAAGCCTCGATGCGCACAAAGTCCAGAATTTCGGTATGGAAGCCGGCTTCTTCGCCCGCGGCTTCCATCTGGTTAGCTAGCTGGGTGGCGTTAAGATGGCTGTACGGCATGTTCACCAGGTCGCGAGCTAGGTACACGCCTTGCAACACGCCATCCAACTCTTGCACTTTCTCCGCACTAAGCTCGGGGCCCACTAGCGTAAGCAGCTGGAGCGTGGGCAGCTGCTTCGATTTTTCGTCAGTTTTGTAGCCTTCGAACTGATAAGCTGTCAAGGCAATGCCCTCGGCCAGGGGCAGGGCACCGTCCAGCGTCAGGTCATTGATAAAAAGCTCCGGGATTTTATCTTCTTTCAGCTGGGCATGCAGCTTGTGACCTGCTTTGCGCAGAGATTCTGCCGCCAGATCAGCCGTTTTCTTTTCCTCAGCTACCACGTAGTAGTGGTGGTGAGTGTATTGGTTGATGCTGATGAGCTTCTCGCCGGCAGCTAGCTGGTCGCTGACGTATTGGCGCACGGGCTGAGGTAGGTCGGCAGCGGCGCTGATGGGGAGCTCCAGGGTACCGGCGGGCAAAATGAATACAGTATCCGCAAACGAGGGAAAATCGGCGGAGTAGGCAAGGGATAGAGGCATGAGACGAGTCCGTAAGGCCAGTAATGGCGCCTGCTTCTGGCGCGGTAGGCGGAGAAACGGCAGCCACTGGCGTATCTTTGGGCGTGAAGGTAGTCCTTTTGTAGAAGCGAATACAGCTAACCGATAAGTTCGGCGCGTGTTCTAGGCCAGTGGCACTTACCTAGGCCACTAGTTGCATCTGGTTTACGCCCTTCCTCGCCCTTACATGCAGAACATGGATTCCGTTAAAGCCAAAAAACACCTCGGGCAGCACTTTCTCGCTGATCCTAACATTGCCCGCAACATTGTGGAGGCCCTGCGTCTGCCCGATGGCGTAACGGAAGTGCTGGAGATTGGGCCCGGTATGGGCGTGCTCACCGAAACGCTACTGCAACACCCAGAGTACCGCACCTCGGTAGTAGAAATCGACCGGGAGTCGGTGGCCTACTTGCAAAAGCACTTCCCCGCTCTGGGAGACCGGATTTACTCGCAGGACTTCCTGAAGATGGACTTAGGCAAGCTGTACAATAACCAGCCCATTACCATCATCGGGAACTTCCCTTATAACATCAGCAGCCAGATTTACTTCCAGGTGCTGGCCCACCGCCAGCAGGTGCGTGAGTGCGTGGGCATGATTCAGAAGGAAGTAGCCGACCGCCTCGCCGAGGGCCCAGGTAGCAAAACGTATGGCATCCTGAGCGTGCTGCTGCAGGCGTTCTACGATATCGAATACCTGTTCACGGTGCCACCGCACGTGTTCAACCCACCGCCTAAGGTGCAGTCGGCCGTTATTCGCCTGACGCGCAACGCTACCGAGAAGCTGGACTGCGACGAGAAACTGTTCTTTCAGGTGGTGAAGCAGGCCTTCCAGACCCGTCGCAAAACCTTGCGGAATGCTCTGAAGCCCTTCGGGATGCCCGCTGAAACCACTACGGACCCCATCTTCGACAAGCGGGCCGAGCAACTAAGTGTGGCCGACTTTGTTGGATTGACTAAACACGTTGAGCAGCATCGAGTAGTGGCCTAGCATTTGCGGTGGCCGTACTTTTCTGATTAAGCTCTTCCCCTCCACAACCATGTCCCTCTGCCTCGTCATCGACGATATGCACCCCAGCCTGCCGGATATGCTGCAGGAAATTGGCGTGCAATTGCACTACCGGCCCGACTTAAAAGCCGCGGAGGTACCGGCCGCGCTGGCCGCTCACCCGTATGATGGCCTGATGGTCCGCTCGAAACTGCGCATCACAACTGAGTTACTGGCGCACGGGCCTCAGCTCCGTTACGTGTGCCGGGCCGGGGCCGGGGTCGATAACATTGATGAAGAGGCGTTGGCGGCCGCGGGCGTAACGTTGCTCAATGCTCCCGAAGGCAACCGTGATGCGGTGGGAGAATATGCCGTAGGCCTGTTGCTGGCACTGTTCCGCAACATTGTGCGGGCCGATAAGGAGGTGCACGCTGGGCAATGGCGCCGGGAAGCTAACCGGGGCGAGGAAATAGGGGGGAAGACCGTTGGGCTGCTTGGTTACGGACACATGGGTAAGGCATTCGCCAAGCGCCTGCAGGCTTTCGATTGCACCGTACTGGCATACGACCACGACCCGAAGTGCGAAGCCAATCACCACGCCCTGTTGGTAAGTCTGCCGGAGTTGCAAGAGCGGGCCGAGGTGCTGAGCCTGCACATCCCATACTCGCCTGCCAACCACCACTTCGTCAACGCTGAGTTTCTGCAGGCCTTCAAGAACCCCTTGTGGCTGCTGAATACGGCCCGGGGTGAGGTGCTTGACCATGCCGCCCTAGTGCAGGGTTTGCGTGAGGAGCAGATTCGCGGTGCGGCGTTGGATGTGTTGGAAAACGAGAAGCTGGCAACTCTGAACCCAGAGCAGCAAGCGCGCTTTGATTATCTGTCTTCTGCCTCCAATGTCATTCTCTCGCCGCACATCGGAGGCTGGAGCTTCCAATCATATCAACGGATTAATGAGGTACTCGTGCGGAAGCTGAAAGCATTTTTAGGTGCGCAAGGAGTGGCCTAGGCTATATATTTGACGAACAAGAACTGTCATTCTGAGCGCAACAAGGAATCTAGGAAGTGGCCTAGAGGCTAACCCAGATTCCTTGTTGCGCTCGGAATGACAGTTTTTAATTAAACATACCCACTGCGTTTTTACTAGGTAGCGCAGTCTTACCGGTCAGGAACAGGTCAACCTTACGGGCGGCTTCGCGGCCTTCGGAAATGGCCCATACCACCAACGACTGGCCCCGGCGCATGTCGCCGGCTACAAACACATTGGGGATGTTGGTTTGATAAGAGCTTTCGGCGGCGCGCACGTTGCCGCGCTCATCCACCGCTACACCAAGCTGTTCCAGCAAGCCCGCGTATTGGGGCGAGGCAAACCCCACGGCTAGCAATACCAGCTGGCAAGGAATTTCGCGCTCTGAACCCGCAATTTCCTCGAAGCGCAGGCGGCGGCCTAGTACGTCGGTTTCCCAGGTTACGTCCGTTACGAGCAGAGCACGCACCTGGCCTAGCTCGTCGCCGAGGAAGGCCTTGGTGTGAATGCCCCAGTAGCGCTGGCAGCCTTCTTCGTGGGAGGTGCTGGTGCGGAAGATGGCCGGCTCTTGCGGCCACGGCGTGTGGGCGGGCCGCTCGGTGCCGGGCTGGTGCATCATGGCGAACTGTGTGACGGAGCGCGCCTGCTGTCGGTTAGCCGTGCCCACGCAGTCGGAGCCCGTGTCGCCGCTCCCGATTACCACCACGTCTAGGCCAGTCGCCAGCACTTCGTCTTCAGAGAGGGGTAAGCTGCTCACGCGGCGATTGTGCTCGGTAAGGTACGGCATGGCGAAGTGAATACCCTGCAGTTCCCGGCCCGGAATAGGCAAATCGCGCGGGACGGTAGCCCCGCCAGAAAGTATCACTGCGTCGAAGGCCTCTGTTAGCTCAACCCCGGAAATGTCTTTCCCGATTTCGGTATTGCAGCGGAATACTACGCCGTCTTCCTCCAACAACTGAATGCGCCGGTCAATTACCCATTTTTCCAGCTTAAAATCGGGCACACCGTAGCGCAGTAGTCCACCCGGCCGATCATCGCGCTCAAATACTGTTACGGAATGGCCAGCTTTGGTGAGCTGAGCGGCGGCGGCCAAGCCAGCTGGCCCCGAGCCCACTACTGCCACCATCTTCCCCGACTTCAGCACCGGTGCTGTGGGCTGCACGTAGCCCTTAACAAACGCAATTTCGATGATGTGTTTCTCAATTTCCTCAATTGCCACCGGCGCCCGATTAATACTCAGCACGCACGCCGACTCGCAGGGCGCAGGACAGATGCGGCCCGTAAACTCCGGGAAGTTGTTAGTGGAGGATAGAATGCGGTAGGCCTCTTCCCAGTCTTGCTGGTACACGGCGTCGTTGAACTCCGGGATGATATTACCCAGAGGGCAGCCCGAATGGCAGAACGGAATGCCACAGTCCATGCAGCGGGCCGCTTGTTTGGTCAGTTGGTCCTCCGAGAACATGCCCACAAACTCACGGTTGTGCGCCACACGCTCCTGCGGAGCAGCCTTGGCTGGCAACTCCCGCTCAAATTCTTTGAATCCGGTGATATGTCCCATGGGTATCATCAATCTTGTTTGCCTGTCATGTCGAGCTTGTCGAGACATCTCACGTGCTGACGGTGTGGTGGTAAGGTAACCAGACGGTGCGCGCGAGATGTCTCGACAAGCTCGACATGACGTTTCAATTTGGTTTGCCAGGCCATTACCGTTCGGCCGGCTCGTACTGCGCTGCTTGGAGCACCTTCTTGTATTCCGAGGGGAAGACCTTCACGAAGTGGCTGGTTTCTTCATGCCAGTTGCCGAGCAGATAGACGGCCAACTGGCTGCCGGTGAGCTGCTGGTGCTTACGCAGGAGAGCCTGAATTTGAGCTTCATCGTCGAGGTCGAGCGGGTCTAGCTCGACCATTTCGAGGTTGCAGTTGTCGCGGAAGGTGCCTTCGGGGTCGTATACCCAGGCGATGCCGCCGCTCATGCCCGCTGCGAAGTTGCGGCCGGTTTTGCCCAGAATGAGGGCGCGGCCGCCGGTCATGTATTCGCAGCCATGGTCGCCGACGCCTTCCACCACGGCCGTAGCGCCGGAGTTACGCACCGCAAACCGCTCCCCGGCCTGCCCCCGCACGAACAGCTCACCGGAAGTGGCACCGTACAGCGCCACGTTGCCGATAATGATGTTCTGCTCCGGCACAAAATGGCCGTTAGGAGCCGGGTAAATGGCCAGCTGAGCGCCCGATAGGCCCTTGCCCACGTAGTCGTTGGCTTCACCTTCCAGCGCAAACGAAAGTCCTTTGGCGCAGAACGCCCCGAAGCTCTGGCCCGCCGAACCGCGGAACGTGTAATTGATGGTGTTGTCGGGGAGGCCGGGGCCGTGGTAGCGCTTGGCAATTTCGTTGGACAGCAGCGTGCCAATGGTGCGGTCGGTGTTGCGGACTTCGAAGGAAGCAAACACCGGAATTCGTTCTTCCAGCGCCGGTTGGGCGTGATGGAGCAGTTGCCAGTCGAGGATGTTTTCTAGACCATGGTCCTGCTGCTCGCTATTGTAGAGCGTGCCCTTGGAGGGGTTGGCCACGGCCTGCAGTAAGTCGGAAAGGTCCAGGGTGCGGGCCTTCCAGTGCGTGATATCCTCGCGCACTTTCAAGAACTGTGTGCGGCCCACCATTTCATTTACCGTCCGGAAGCCCAGTTCGGCCATGATTTCGCGTAGCTCTTCAGCTAAAAAGCGGAACAGGTTCACGATGTGCTCCGGCTGGCCCGTGAACAGCTTGCGCAGCTCGGGGTCTTGAGTAGCCACGCCCACGGGGCAGGTATTAAGGTGGCACTTGCGCATCAGGATGCAGCCGCCCGCAATGAGGGCGGCGGTGGCCACCCCCCATTCTTCAGCGCCCAATAGAGCTGCCACGGCCAAGTCGCGGCCGGTTTTAATCTGCCCATCAGCCTGCAGCACTACGCGGCTGCGCAGCTGGTTACGCACCAGGGTTTGATGAGCTTCCGCTAGGCCTAGCTCCCAGGGCAAACCCGCGTGCTTGATGGAGCTCATGGGTGAAGCACCGGTGCCGCCGTCATAGCCCGCAATCAGAATAACATCGGCGTGGGCCTTGGCAACCCCGGCGGCAATGGTGCCCACCCCGGCCTTGCTCACCAGCTTCACGTTGATGCGAGCAGCGCGGTTAGCGTTTTTCAGGTCGAAGATGAGCTGGGCCAAGTCTTCAATGGAATAGATATCGTGGTGGGGCGGGGGCGAGATGAGGCCTACGCCGGGGGTGGCATGGCGCACTTTGGCAATCCACTCGTCTACCTTATGGCCGGGAAGTTGGCCGCCCTCGCCGGGCTTAGCTCCCTGGGCCATTTTGATTTGCAGCTCGTCAGCGTTGGTGAGGTAGTGGGCCGTGACGCCAAAGCGGGCCGAGGCTATCTGCTTAATGGCCGAGCGCATAGAATCGCCGTTGGGCAGGTGCTCGTAGCGCATGGGGTCCTCGCCGCCCTCGCCGGTGTTGCTCTTGCCCCCAATGCGGTTCATGGCAATGGCCAGGGTGCTGTGCGCCTCGTGCGAAATCGAACCAAAGGACATAGCCCCGGTAGCAAACCGCTTCATAATGCTTTCGGCGGGCTCTACTTCCTCCAGGGCAATGGCTGGGCGGTGGTGGGCAAAGTCGAGCAGGCCGCGTAGGGTAAACATGCGCTCGGGCTGCTCATTGAGCAAGCGGGCGTACCGCTGGTATACCTCGTAGTTGCCCGTACGCGTAGCGTGCTGAAGCAGGTGCACGGTTTCGGGGTTGAACATGTGGGCCTCACCGCGGCGGCGCCACTGGTAAACTCCTCCTTCCGGCAGAAGCTGCTGCTCTTCCTGAGTGCTAGTTTTGAACCCCTGAAACTGCTTGTATAAGGTTTCGCGTGCAATTTCATCAAGGCCTAGGCCACCAATGCGCGTTACAGCTCCGGTGAAATATTGGTCTACTACCTCCTGGTTGAGGCCCAGAATCTCGAACACCTGCGCGCCGTGGTACGACTGCAGCGTGGAGATGCCCATCTTCGAGAAGATCTTCAGTAGCCCGTCACACACCGCCTTGATGTAGTTCTTGGCGAGTTGCGGGTAATCCTGAGAAGTGTTGAACTGGCCCCCCGCGTGCATGGTCTGCACCGTGGAGAGGGCCAAATAGGGGTTGATGGCCGTGGCCCCAAAGGCTAGCAAACAGGCAAAATGATGTACTTCCCATACGTCGCCGGCCTCCACTACCAGGCCTACGGAGCCGCGGTATCCTTTCCGGATCAGGTGGTGATGCACGGCAGATACCGCCAGCAGCGACGGAATTGGCGCGTGCTTGGAGTCCAGGCCACGGTCCGACAAGATTAATACCTCAAACCCATCATTCACCGCATCCTCGGCGTAGCGGCACAGGCGGTCGAGGCCGGCTGCCAGGGAGCCGGGCTTGCCGTCGGCTTTGAAGTAGGAAAGCAGCGTCTTGGCGTTGAACATGCCCGTGTCGATGCTGCGTAGCTTTTCCAACTCGTGGTTGGTGAGAATGGGCTGGTGCAGGGCTACGCAATGGCAATGCATTTTATCCTCATCGAGAATATTGCCGTTGTTGCCGATGAAGGTGGCCAGGCTCATCACCAGCCGCTCCCGAATGGGGTCGATAGGTGGGTTGGTTACCTGCGCAAAGAACTGCTTGAAGTAGCTGCTCAGATGCTGGGGCTGGTCGGAAAGTACGGCCAGGGGCACGTCTACACCCATGGAGCCGATGGGCTCCTTACCCTCTAGCGCCATGGGCGTGATGAGCGTGTCAATATCTTCGCGGGTGTAGCCAAACACCTGGTGGTACTTGAATACGGCGTCGGCGGCGAGGTCGGAGAACACCTGCCGGGGCTCGGGTAGCTCCTCCAGCCGTATCTGGTACTCATCGAGCCACTGGCCGTAGGGCTGCCGGGCGGCGGCTTGGGCCTTCAATTCTTCATCGGTAATAATCTGGCCGGCTACAGTGTCGAGCAGCAGCATCTTGCCGGGCTGCAGGCGGCCTTTCTTCTCCACAATGGAGTCGGGGATGGTGAGTACCCCGGTTTCGGAGGCCACCATTACGCGCCCATCGTTGGTGACGATATAGCGCAGGGGCCGCAGGCCGTTGCGGTCGAGCATGGCACCCAGCATTTGGCCATCGGTAAACAGCAGCGCCGCCGGGCCGTCCCAAGGCGCCATAAACGTGGCGTGGAACTCGTAGAAAGCCTTTTTCAGCGGGTCCATCTGGGTGTTGCCGTCCCAGGCTTCGGGCACCAGCATCATCATCACGTGCGGCAACGAGCGGCCCGAGTGCAGCAGAATCTCTACGATATTATCGAGGCAGGCGGAGTCAGACTGATGGCTGTCGATAACCGGCAGGAGCATGTCCATTTCCTCCGCCGAGAAGTACGGCGACACGTAGCTGCGCACCCCGGCATAAAACCAGTTCAGGTTACCCCGCAGCGTATTTATCTCGCCATTATGCGCCAGCAACCGGAAGGGCTGTGCCAACCGCCACGATGGAAACGTGTTGGTAGAGAAGCGCGAGTGCACCATGCCAAAGCCCGAGGTCACGCGCTCATCCGATAAATCGGGGAAGTAGCCGCGCACCTGATAGGTGGTCAGCTGGCCTTTATAGACAATGACTTTGCAGGAGAGCGAGGCAAAGTAAAAATCCTCGGCTGCGTCGGGCACTTGCTCCTGCACCAGCTTGGTGATATAGCGCCGCAGCACATACAGCTTGCGCTCAAAATCTTCGGTAGTGGCTAGGCCAGTGGGGCGCGCCACAAATACCTGCTCAATGCTAGGTTCGGCGGCAAGTGCCGTGGGGCCAATGCCCACCGGATTAACCGGCACCGGTCGGTAACCTAATATGGAGAGGCCTAGCGTATCACCGGCGGCCTTAACTACGGCCCTGCAAGCTGCTTGCGCTGTAGCGTCTTTGGGCAGAAACAGCATGCCTATACCGTAATGTCCGGGCTCGGGCAGCCGGATGTTGAGGGCCGTGCACTCTTCCAGCAGAAACCAATGGGGGAGCTGCAGCAGCAGGCCCGCTCCGTCGCCCGAGTCGGAGTCGCAGCCACAGGCGCCGCGGTGCTCCATGTTTTCGAGCATGGTGAGGGCATCCGTAATAATCTGGTGCGATTTGCGGCCGTTGAGGTCGGCAATAAACCCCGTACCACAGGCATCATGTTCGAACTCGGGGCGGTAGAGGCCCTGCGGGTTGTCGGGTGTCATCGGAAAGTGGCGTCGTGGTTGGAGAGGAAGTCGACTCGGCGCAGCAGGCCGAATTAGCAAGATATTCCTCCCGGCTAGGCTACCACGTGGCTCTAGGCCACTCTTACGATTTTCAAACGTTGCTGTAAGTGTATGATTTATTTAGTAAATAATTGACTTACTGATATTTAAGATGCTGCTGATTGTGTTCTCGACTACACTGTCAGATGCAGCGAAAAACGCTCAGTAATTAGTCAGTCGCCCCGTAATGCAATGCTACATGTAATAGAGAGGGCGACATGAAACTGTCGAAACTCTTTTTTGAAGCGTTGCCAGCAGCAGCTCAGCACCAGCAGTTGCTGGCACAGAGGAGTAAGGCATCAGTTCAGACCACATCTTGCTGGCTCCTTGAGCTTCAGTTCCTTCTTTCTCTTGGCGCAGTAGGCGCGGCTGCGGTAGGGGAGTCTGCGTGGGGGAAGTAGCAGGAGGGAAGGATACGGAACGGGTTCGGAATTCGAGGATCTGACAAGCAAGCCTCACCAAGGGGCCTAGACAAATCCAACCACATTTCGTATATTTGCCTAAACCTGTTCGGGGAGAACGGCCAGCCATGCTGGCCGTTCTCCTTGTTTTTTGAGCTTACCATCACCCCACCATGTCTACTATCAACTACTATACTCCGGAAGGTCTTCAGAAGCTGAAGGATGAGCTACAGGACCTCAAAATCCGTGGCCGGGCCAAGGCCGCTGACGACCTGCGTGAAGCCCGCGACAAAGGCGACCTGAGCGAAAATGCGGAGTACGACGCGGCCAAGGAAGCCCAAGGGTTGCTTGAACTCAAGATTTCCAAACTAGAGGAAATCGTGGGCAACGCCCGCATCCTCGACGAATCAAACCTGGACACCAGCAAGGTGCTCATCATGAGCAAGGTGAAGCTGAAGAACCTGAAGAATAACATGGTTCTCGACTACACTCTGGTAGCAGAAGAGGAAGCCAACCTGGCCGCCGGCAAAATCTCGGTGAAATCACCCATCGGCAAAGGCCTGCTGGGCAAATCGGCTGGCGACACCGCCGAAATTACGGTGCCCGCTGGTAAGCTGCAGTTTGAAATTCTGGAAATCAGCCGGTAACGGTGAAGTTGTGAAGGGTGAAATGGCGAAGTAGTCATTTTACCGCTTTCTGCTTTTGGAAAGGGCGAAGCCACCGGCTTCGCCCTTTTGCGTTTTGCCTCGTACTTTGGAGCGCTAGGCCACTCCCCGCCTGCGCAAGGCCGTATACTGGCCTAGCGTTGAGGTTTCAGCCCTTTTCAACTGGAAAGTCCAAACGCCTGCAACCCTAGTATCTCAACCTGACCTTTTCTCTACTTCACAACTTCACCATATGCCCTCCATCTTCTCCCGCATCGTTTCCGGCGAGCTGCCTGCTTACAAGGTGGCCGAAGACGAGCAACACTTAGCCTTTCTGGACATTACGCCGCTAGTGGAAGGCCACACCTTAGTTATTCCGAAGAAAGAGGTCGACTATATTTTTGATTTGCCTCCGGCCGAGCTGGCAGCCCTGCACCAGTTTGCCCAGCGCGTAGCCAAGGGCGTGCAGGCGGCCGTGCCGTGCCGGCGCATTGGGGTGGCCGTGATAGGCCTAGAGGTGCCCCACGCCCACATCCACCTCATTCCGATGAACAACGTGTCGGACATGAACTTTGCTAACCCCAAAATCAAGGTGGCGGAAGCGCGTATGAAGGAACTGGCCGCTGCCATCAGCGCCCAGGTGCCCGGTGCCACCGGGGCAGCTCGGGTAGCTGCGCTAGATACTAAGGGAGGCCGCGAAACTGAGGAAGCTAACGAGCCAACTGCTTCTGCTACTTCCACCGCAGCCCCCAATGCCGCACTAGGCCAGTTGCAGCAGCTCACCAAGGGGCTGTATTTTGTAAGTGAGTCGGATGCGCCGCTGGAAGCCGTGAGCTTTCCCGCACCCAGCGGTAGCCTGACTGATGCGGAGCTGGCGAAGCTCGCCGGGCAACCTGCCGATACGAAAGTGGAGAAGCAGGAGCTGACTTATTTCCTGCGCAACCATACCGCCGACAAAGGCGTGCTTGGCGATGCTGCGCTGGCTAACCGTTTCAAGGCTCTGCAGATGTTCCTGAAGCAAGAGCTCGAAGATGTGCAGGTCTACCGCTTCGGCAGCGGCCCCCAGGTGCCAGTACTAGCCTTCGGCAAAACGGAGGATGGCAAACTGGCCGGCTTTAAAACCGTGCTGACGGAAACCTAGGCCACCGGGCCCAAAAGCCAGAAGGCGCAGAATCAGTTCTGCGCCTTCTGGCTTTTGAAACTTCAGGTCGCTGCAGGGCCTGACTCAGCATCGGGCTCCACGTGGGGAATGTTGTCAATCTTGCGGCCCCGGAATTTAGGCCGAAGCTGGTTTTCGCGCTCAAACACCTGCATGAGCACAATGAAGTAGGAGAGCAGCAGCGGGCCTAGCACCAGGCCCAGAATGCCGAAAATCTCCACCCCGAGCACCACACCTGCCAGGGTAATGAGCGGATGAATATTACCCATGCGCTTGGCTAGCACAATGCGCAATAGGTTGTCGATGTTCATGATGACAATCAGTCCCACCAGTAGAATCCCGACGCCCTGCCCCGTATGACCTTGGGTGAGCTTCAGAATGGCCGCTGGGCCCCAGACCAAGGGCGTGCCGAGTACCGGAATGAATGCCAAGAAAAAGGCTACCACGCCCCAGAACAGCGCATCTGGAACCTGGAACACCCATAAGGCTAGGCCAGTAAGCGTGGCCTGCACCAGTGAGATGAGCGCTTGCCCGAGCACATTGGCATTCACCGTGTTTTTTAAAGACTCACCCAGCTCATGCAGAGTGCTGGTACGAAATGGCAGGTAGCGACGCAGTCCGCGCAAAAAGCCCGCTTCCTGTGTAAACATGAAGTAAAGCGTGAACAACATCAGGCCAATAACCACGGCGAAATGCAGCAGGCCACTCGCCAATGAAGGCAGCCGCTGGCTGATCCAGCTCACACTCTGCTGCAGCAGTGAGCGTACGTTTTGCTCAGTAGTAAACCGGTAACCCGTTTTCTGCTCAATGGTGTGCAGTACGGTCATAATCTGGCTGGTATCTTGACCGTAATGCCGGATGCGGTCAACCAGCATCAAGCTCAGCGCAGAAAAGGGCAGGATTATAACGACAAAGGCAAATACCAGCAGCCCGATGGTGACGGCTTGGCGGTTCCAGCCGCGGCGGTGAACCAAGGCCTTAAACCACGGCCGGAACACCACAAACAGAATACCCGCACCCAGGAAAGCAGTGGTATAGCTTCCTAGCCCGAGCAAAATGAGCGTAGCCAGCCCCACCAGGCACAAGATTAGCAGCACGTATTGCTGCCGCGGGGTATAGATATTGTCGGAGGGAGCAACGGGCATGGGCAGTCGGAATGCGGTGAAGCGTAAAAATACGGATAAGATAGTCCGACTGCTATATAAGAGCCAGTTACTCGACGCTAGCTTTCCGGGCCAGGGCTGCTACGGCTAGGCCCATGACGGCAATTAGGGCGAAGGAAACGCGCAGGCTCGTGATGCCAGCCACCAAGCCAATGAGAGGCGGCCCCAGCAAAAACCCAGCGAAGCCCACCGTAGAAACCGCCGCCAGTGCCACGCCCGGGGACATGGTTTTGGAGCGCCCCGCCGCCCCGTACACCAGCGGCACTACTGAGGATACCCCCAGCCCCACCAGCATAAAGCCCACGGTGGCCGGCAGCACGCTCGGGAAAATCACCGCCAAAGCCAGGCCGATGGCCTCCAGCAGTCCACTTAGCATGAGGGTGCGCTGGCGGCCGAAACGGTCGGTGAACCAGTCGGCAATGAAGCGTCCGGCGGCCATGGTGCTCATAAAGGCGGCAAATCCTACGCCCACCACATCCTGGTTGGCGTGCAAAACCTTCCCGAAGTACACCCCGCTCCAGTCGAACATGGTGCCTTCGCAGAGCAGAGAGCAAAACGCCAACACGCCCAGCAGCAGCAACGACTTATCGGGCAGCACAAAAATGGGGGCATCGGCTTCGCGGGGGGCATCGGCGGGCAGCAGGTAGGGACGCACCAGTACTACCCCGGCAATGATAACGCCCGTAATCAGCAGAAAATGGTGCAGGGGCGATACGTTATGCGAAATCATAAAGGTGCCAATGGCTGCCCCCGCGAAACCAGCCAGGCTCCAGAGCCCGTGGAAACTCGCCATAATGGACTTGCCATATACGGCCTCCACGCCCACAGCCTGAGTATTAATGCTGATGTTAGCCATATTGCTGGCCAGCCCAAATACCACCAGCGCCACCATCAGTAGGGGCGTAGAACTGGCTAGTCCCAGCAAGGGTAGGAAGGCTGCGTATAGAAACAAGCCAAGTACTGTAAGCAGGCGGCTCCCGTGGCGGGCCACCAACCAGCCCGATAACGGCAAAGACACCAGGGAGCCAAACGGAACGGCCAGTAGCACCCCGCCCAGCTCGGTATCGGAGAGGCCTAGCTGTTGCTGCACCGTTGGGATGCGGGCCGCCCAGGTAGAAAAGCACAAGCCCTGCAGAAAAAAGGCGGCCGCCACCGCCAGCCGGTAGGTGCGGCGGGGGTGCACTAAGTCAGAGCCAGGGGAGTAAGTCAGCATAGCAAAAGGCAACAGCGAAATCGGACAGCAAAAAAATACCCATCCGGGCCCGGCAACAGGGCAAGATGGGTGGGAGTAACGGAAAAGAGGCAAGGCGGTGGGGCCGCGCCCGCAAAGATCAGCAAAAGAGACCAGAACCGCTTGCCGATGGTTGTACGCTAGGCCAGATGTACGGTAGGGCAGGGCGGAAGTTAGCCGCAGGGCCAACACGTTTTAGCAAACAGCGCTACTACTGCCGATTTGAGTGAGGAAGCAAAATGGATTTTTATTGTGAGCGAAATAAGGCACAACGTGCGTAGCAATGGCCAGCGACGCCCGGCAAAAACTTATAATGGGCCCGTAGGTTATGGTCTCGACAGTTCGAGGGTTTCTGGTATTGATTCTCTCAAACTGTTAGGCTTTAACGCGTTTCCCACCCTCTCTCGACCAAATGAAATCGACCTTTATACTTGCGGCCGCGCTGCTAGCCTCGGCGGCTCAGGCAACAGCCCAAACCGCAGCCCCCGCCTCGCGCGTTGCCCCCGACCAAATCACCACCAAGCAGGGCCCGCTTACGGTGCAGCCCATCACGCACGGTAGCGTAGTGCTTACCTGGAGTGGGAAGACTATCTACGTAGACCCTTACGGAGGCGGCGAAGCCTACACTGGGTTAGCCGCACCCGACGTGGTACTAATCACCGATATCCACGGTGACCACCTCGACCCCAAAACGCTGGCCAGCCTCCCCGTAAGCAAAGCCCTCATGATAGTGCCCCCGGCTGTAGCGGAGAAGCTGCCGGCTGAATACAAGGGGCGGGTGCGCGTGCTCAGCAACGGTCAGCAGCTCGACACGCTGGGCATGCACGTGGCCGCTATTCCGATGTATAACCTGCCCGAAGCCCCCGATGCTATGCACCCCAAAGGTCGAGGCAATGGCTACGTACTAGGCCTGGGCGGCAAAAACGTGTATTTCTCCGGTGATACCGAGGACATTGCTGAAATGCGCGCCCTGAAGAACATTGACGTGGCCTTCGTGTGCATGAACCTGCCCTATACCATGGATGTGCAGCAGGCTGCGCAAGGCGTGCTGGCGTTCAAACCGGGCATTGTGTACCCGTACCACTACCGCGGCCAGAACGGCTTGAGCGATGTGGCTGCCTTCAAAAAGACCGTAAACACGGCCAACAAGAAGATTGATGTGCGGCTACGCAACTGGTACTCAGCAGCCAAGTAACCTCCCTGATGTACTTTGCAAAACCTGCCCGCTGAGAAACTGATTTGGCTGGCAGGCTTTAAACGACTAGGCCCCTGTAAACTGCCAGTTCAACAGTTACAGGGGCCTAGCTATGTTAAGGGGTAGGCTACAGGAGTACGGTGCCTGTTGGCACACAACCCGTCGTATTAGCGTACAGAGCCGGTGTCTACCTGGGCTTCTAGTTTGTCTTGCATGGGTAGGGGGAGTTTGCTAAGCAGGTCTAGGCCAGTAGCGGCTTCAATAGCATCCACGCTTACCCGGTACTGGCTCCACTCGGGGCTGACAGACTGATCGTTGGGTGTATCTACCGCTAGTATGCGGGCCTGGCCGGAGGCTATGCGCTGCAAGTCATTAGAGCCTTCGGGCAGTATCACCAGTACCTTCCACACGCGGGCCGGCACCGTTACGCGGCCCTGGTCGATGGTGGTAACGCGGCCGTTCTGGCCGGTGCCGCCCTTGCCGTAGCTGCCCATCAGCACGTACACCTCCTGGCCCTGTTTCACCTGGTTGCGCGTCCATTCTTCTAGGCCACTCCAGGTGCGCTGGTTGTTGTTGCCGGCCTGCGGAATCATGTTGGTCATCAGGAAGGTGGCCGAGTTGTCGTCGAGGTCCGTGGAGCGGTCGGCGGAGGGGCAGTTGTGGCCGCGGTCGAAGCCCGAGCCGCTGTAGCTGCGGGGCGTCACTTGGTAGAACTGGCGGGGCAGGGCGGGGTCGGGCCGGAAATCATCTTGGCGCGGGGCCGAGCCCATCCAGGCCCGGTTGAGGTGCCAGCTTACCCAGGTGGGCGTGCCGCGCTGGGCGTTGTAGCCCACTACGTACTGAGGCTTTACCAGCAGGTAGTTGGAGGGGTTGTTGACATCGGGGGTGGCGCCGCTAGGGTTGCCCAGAGCCATGTTATCATCGCGGCCCGATACTACTGCCGAGGCCCGCGCCGTAGTGGCCGGGGGCAGGCTAGAAGAAGTGGGAGCAGGGCTGCTGGCCGGGGCAGTTGTAGAGGGTGCCCCCACCACGGAGCCGCCCGCCACATTCGCGCCGTTGGCCCCCGTCAGGGTTATATCATCAATGTTAAGCCGGCCCTTGCCACCGTCAGTCTTGCGGATTTCCAGGCGCAACGGACCAGCCGCGCCGCCCTGAAACGTAGTGACCACCAGCCGCGGGCCCTGGGCTTTCACGGGCTGCCCAATGCGGCGGTACGTGCGCCCCCCGTCAATGCTGCCCCACAACTCCCACGTGCTGGCGGGGTCAGTGCCATAGGCCGCGCTGGTTACCTTAATAACCTGCACGCCCCGTGGGGCGTCGAAGTTCATGCGCAGCCGCCCTTGGTCGCGCAGGCGAGCCGCCTGCTGACCGTTCTTGTGGTCTTGGTCGGAAGAACCAATCAGGGCATCTTCAAAATGCCACGAGCCCGAAGCTAAGTTTTCATCTCCGGTAGCGTAGGCGCCCTTTTGAGCCGTTTCAAACGTCTCGGGGAAGCGGCCGGGGCTTTGCGCGGCCGTGCCCGCCGACTGCACCGGAATGGCCGGCGGACCGCTGAGGTCAGAAGTTGGCTGGCGAGTGGTTTCGGGAGAATTTTGAGAACAGCCTAGGGAGGTTAGGCTCAGCAGGAGGCCCGAGAGGACAACAGGGGAGATGCGGCGCATAAACGGCGGGTGAGTTTCTGGGGCGAATGTAGCAGAAGCCACGCAGGCACGCTAGGCCACTCCGCAGGCTTCTGAGGTGCAGGCTCGCCGTTGTTACTTGCCCGTGCGTTTGACTGCGGCTTCTTTGGCCTGCTTCATCTTCACCGTAAGGGGCAAGCTGGTCATGGCCAGAATGGCGTTATCGGCGCTCCAGGAAGCGTAGGAGAGACCTACTTGCTGGCCCTGCCACTTACAGCTGAAGCCCTCCATCTTGCCGGGGCCATACACTTGTTGGAAGGTGGGCAATACCTGCTGGGCGTGTTCAGTGCCCTTCACAATGATTGTGACGGCCGCAAACTGACCTCGGAAGAACTTATAGTGAATTCGATACGCTGAGAACTGGCCTAGCCGCAGGTCCTCGTCGGTGCGCTCATAGATCTTCTCGTCGCCGTTATCCTGCACCAGGTGTAAATGCAAGGCGTCGGTGAGGGGCGTGCCGAAGCGGATACCCCGGAAGCCGTTGCTTTCATCGAGCCGGCGCACTGAGCCAGGCTCCTGCGCCGATAACGACAAGGGCAACGCCAGTAGCAGCGGATACAGAAATTTCATGCGTAGGTAGGAGCTAGAGTTGCCCGGCCGAGCGGAGCGAAGAACCTGGGTCAATCATTAGAAAGAACAATTTAGGTTCCTTGCTCCGCTCAGAAGAGCAGCGGGTTGTTTCGGCGTTGACCGACTGCCAACCCGACTGGCCTAGCCAACGCGTAGGCGCCCAGTTTAGTGCACCCATGCTGGCCTAGCTACGCCAGAAAATCAGGATACACTTGCAGGCACACCGGGGCCGTAAGCTCCACGCTTTGACCGGTGGGCGTGAGGCGGCCGGTGTTGGCATCGGCGAAGTACGTGACGATGGTGTTAGACTGCTGGTGCGCCACCAGCACGGTGCGGCCAGTGGGGTCGAAGGTGAAGCTGCGGGGTGTTTTGCCGGGCAGCATTACGTGCTCTACTAGGCGCAGGCGGCCGCTTTTCTCGTCAATGGCGTACACTACCAGGCTATTATGGCCGCGGTTGGAGCCGTAGAGAAACTTCCCGTTCGGCGACACGTGCACATCGGCGCAGGCGTTCCACTCGGTGAAGCTGGCGGGGAGGGTGGGCACCGTTTCAATTTCGGTGAGCGTACCCCGGCTGGGGTCGTAGGTCAGGGCCGTCATCGTCGAATCAAGCTCATTGATGAGGTAGGCCAGGGGCCGGGTGGGGTGGAAAGTGAGAATGCGCGGCCCCGCCCCCGGCTTGGCCTTAAACGCCGGCCCCGACTGGCCTACAAGCTTGCCACTGGCATCGAGGGTGTAGCCGTACACGGTATCGTTGCCCAAATCGACGGCAAAAAAGTGCTTGCCGGCGGGGTCGGGCAGGAGGCAGTGAGCCCGGGCGTTTGCCTGGTTTTTGTGCGGGCCGTGGCCCTGGTGCTGGTCAACGGAAGAGGCGGGGCGCAGCATTCCACCTTCGCCAATGGGCAGGGCCGCCACGGTGCCGTTGCCGTAGTTGGCCACCAGGGCGTGGCGGTTCTGCTTGTCGAGGCTGATGTAGCAGGGAATGGTACCGGCCGAAGCCTGCTGGTTGAGCAGCGTGAGGCCACCGGTTTTGGGGTCAATGGCAAAAGCACTGACGCCGCCGTTGGGCGTGCCCTGGTAATTATCTACCTCATTCACGGCGTAGAGGAAGCGGTGCCGGCTGTCCACGGTCAGGAAGGAGGGGGCCGCGCCACCCTTGGCCCCAGTTACCCGCGTGAGGGCGCCGGTGGCGGGCGTGAGGCGGTAAAGCACAATGTTTTCCTGATCAGCCGGACCGTAGGAACCTACATATACCAAGTAAGAAGGGTTGGCCGAGCCTAGGCCAGTGCGGGCGCAAGCAGTCAGTACGGCGGCTCCGGCTAGGCCAGTACCCAGGGTGAGTAGAAAGTGGCGGCGGCTGATGGAGGATAGACTCATAGGAAAACAAATTGGCGGTGGAAGTTTTAGGAAGGCGTGGGTAAGGTGCTAAGGTAAAGAGCTCGTAAACGTACACGATACGCAATAGAACTCACATTTAGAGAGCCGATATATTCTACTTGAGTTGCCGCAACGCCCCGTGTCAATCCACGTCCTTGTGCGCTACCTTGGCGCTTCTAATTTCGCCTCTAACTTCCTTTATGCCCAAACCTTTTCTTCCTCACCTGGTGCTGGCGGCTGGTCTGAGTGGCCTAGCGGCCCTCAGCGCCTGCAACTCCAACAACAAGCCCACCTCCGGTACCCCCGAAACCGTAAACGCCGACTTCGACCGCTACAAGCAGCGCTTCATCGACTCGTTGTGGTACTATAACCCTGAGTGGGCCTCTTCCCAAGGATACCACCGCTACGACTCGCTCTTGGTAGTGCCTACGGCGGGCCGCCGGCAAACGGAAGCTGCAGCCATTGCCCGTCGCTGGAAGGAAATGGAAATCTTCAAGCCCGAAGACCTGTCGGTCAACAACCAAACCGACTACCGCCTCATGCAGAACTACCTGCAGTCGGCGCGCTTCTACGATGACACCCTGCGGGCCTGGCAATGGAACCCGGCCAGCTATAACCTGGGCGGCTCGGTGGCCGAAATCCTAAATGGCCGCTATCAACCTCTCGACCGTCGTCTGCGCTCCATCAGCACCAAAATTAGCCGCGCCGCCGACTACTACGAAGCTGCCAAAGCTAACTTGGAGCGGCCCACATTGGAGCACACCAAGCTGGCTATCGATCAGAACAAGGGTGGCCTAGAGGTGTTCGGGAAGGCGCTGCAAGATTCAGTAGCAAAATCGGGACTCTCGGCGAAGGAGAAAAAAGACCTCACCGACCGCATTGCCACCACGCGTCTCGTGATGGAGAACTACGTGCGCTTCCTGCAGCAGGAGGTGATGCCGGCTGGTAAGTTTCGCTCCTTTCGCCTGGGCAAGCCACTCTTCGACCGGAAGTTTGCCCTCGATATTCAGTCGACGTACTCGGCCGAACAGGTGTACCAGAAGGCGCTGCGGCACAAGCAAGAGTTGCTACATGACATGGGCAAGCGCGCCGCACGTCTCTGGCCCAAGTACTTCCCCGGCCAGCCGCAGCCCACCGACTCCGTAGCCCTCATCAAGCAGGTACTCACCAAGCTTTCGGAGAAGCACGCCACGCAGGCTGGCTTTGTGCAGGCCGTGAAAGACCAGATACCGACCCTATTGAAGTGGGTGGACGACCACAAGCTCCTGACCCAGGACCCCACCAAACCCTTGGTAGTGCGCGAAACCCCGCTGTACATGCGGGGCAGCGGCGCCGGGGCTAGCGTATCGGCCCCCGGCCCCTACGACAAGGCCGCCGATACTTACTACAACGTGGAGCCCCTAACCAGCTGGCCGGCGGCGAAGGCCGAAAGCTACCTGCGCGAGTACAACCAGTATACGCTGCAAATCCTGAACATCCACGAGGCCATTCCGGGGCACTATACTCAGCTCGTGTACGCCAACCGCAGTCCCTCACTAATAAAGGCCATTTTCGGTAACGGCGCCATGATTGAGGGCTGGGCCGTGTACGCCGAGCGCATGATGCTGGAAAGCGGCTACGGCGGCAATACCGACGAAATCTGGCTGGCCTGGGACAAGTGGAATATGCGCGTGACCCTGAATACCATCCTCGACCACGAGGTGCACGTTAACAACATCTCGGAGCAGGCGGCCGTGGCCATGCTGTTGCGCGATGGGTTTCAGGAAGACGCCGAGGCTCGCGGCAAGTGGCTGCGCGCTACCCTGAGCCAGGTGCAGCTCAGCAGCTACTTCACCGGCTACACCGCCATTTACGAGCTGCGTGAGGAGCTGAAAAAACGCGACGCTGATAAGTTCGACCTGAAGGCATTTAATGAGCATTTCCTGAGCTACGGCAGTGCCCCCGTGAAATACATCCGGCAGATGATGCTGGCCAAGTAATGACTATCAGGTAGATACATAGATGCTACAGAAAAAACAGCCCCGGAAGGAATTTTCCGGGGCTGTTTTTGTGTCTGCGCATGAACTTTTCTCTCTGTTCACCGAATGAGAGATACTACCAACACACCTTATCAGCTTCCTTTGTAGCCCGCCTATGAAAGTCATTGATACCAACGATACCGGCCTGCGCACTCTAATTCACGACTTCCCCCGCGTCATTGCCAAGTTCACCTCCGCCGATTGCACCATCTGTAAGCTGTTGGCCCCGCCGTTCGAGAAATTCGCCAACGACCCTCGCTTCCGCACCACCTTCTTGCGGCTTGACTCTGATGAAAACCCCGTAGCTAAAAAGCTGATGGATGAGCGTGTAGCCCCCTTCTTTGTGGCCTACTGCCGCGGCCGGATTGTGGAGTGCGATACTTTGAAAACAGAAGAAGAAGTGCTGGCCATGCTGGAAACCCTGCAGGCGTGCACTGATGAAGCACCGGTCCTGTAGCGCCGTAACGTTCTGTGCAACTGCGCATCCACAAAGACTTGCTGGCCCTCCTCGCCATGTTGGCCATGCTGGCTCTGTTATTCCTGTTTTTCTAACCCTTTCGAAGTATTGCTGCGCTGGCTTTGATAGGTGCCGAACCAGATGCCAGCCTGCGCGGCGCTAGGCCAGTAGTAAGCGGGCATGGGCAAAGCCTTACGGCGTATGGTGCCGGAAGGAGTGGTGCTGGCTCGGGTAGGATGGTTCCTGGTAGCTTTGCGACATGTTCTTTTTCCTGTCTAAAGTTCTGGACTTTGTCTTGTCGCCGATGCTGTGGTTCATCGGGCTGCTTTTGCTGGCGCTGATGCTACGGCACACTAAATGGGGTACCCGGCTGCTACTGGCAGCTTTTGGCTTGGCGGTGGTGCTCACCAACAATGCCCTCGTGAATGAGGCATTATTAGCCTGGGAGATTCCGCCCAAACCGTTGTCGGCGCTAGGCCACCGCGATGCGGGTGTGCTCCTGACCGGTATTACCAGCGTTACAAAGTCGCCGCACGATAGGGTGTACGTGAACCAGGGCGCCGACCGGCTCCTGCACACGCTGTGGCTCTACCGGGCCGGGCGCATCCGCAAAATCATAGTGTCGGGAGGTTCCGGGGCCATCGGGACGGAGGTAGCGCGCTCGGAGGCGGAGGAACTGCGCATTTTGTTGCGCCTGGCGGGCGTGCCAACCCAGGACATTTTGCTGGAAAATAAGAGCCGCAACACCCACGAAAACGCGCTCAACACCAAGGCCCTGCTCGCTCAGCATCCCGATATCAAGTCGCTGGTCTTAGTCACTTCGGCCTTCCACGAGCGCCGCGCCCTGGGCTGCTTCCGGAAGGTAGGCCTACAGCCAGCAGCTTTTCCGGCTTCCTATTACTCCACCGACCGCCGCCCGACGCTTTCCTACTGGCTAGTGCCCAGTGATGATGCCCCCCGCCTGTGGAGCGTGCTGATTCATGAAATGGTGGGCTACGGTGTGTACTGTTTGCTGGGCTACCTGTAGCAAAAAAGAAGCCGGTCAGTAAGACCGGCTTTTACTAGCACTACGCAGGGGCGAGAGAGTTAGCCCTTCAAATCTTCCTCAATCTGCTGCAGAAGCTGTTCGTACACGCAGGAAGCTTCTTGAGGCCAGCCAGGAGTGCCGGCCAGCTGTTTGGCTTGGTGCTCCAGCAGCTGTTGCATGTAGCGGTCTAGTTCGAGGGCCCGCCTAATAGGGGAAGGCGTTGCCGGTTTTGTGGGGCATGGAGGCAGCATAGGTGTTGGTAGTTACTCAGGTCACGACATCTTACGAATATAAGTAGCTACATGGTTTTAAGCGAGTGCAAATTATTTTCACCCTCCAGAATTACCCTGTCGCACCCCATTTCCCGCTAGGTGCCTGAAGGGCCAAAGCGCTCAGTGTGAATAGCTGCGGTCGGTACCTGCAGGTGTTGCGCAAGTAGGGTAGCGGCACTTTCCACTAGCCCAGTGGGCCCACAGATAAAGCACTGCGGCGACGTTGGCAGCTGGCCTACCGCCTCCTGCAGCATAGCCGCATCGAGGCGGCGCTGGTTGCCGGTCCAGCCTGCCGGGGATTGCCGGGTATAGGTCAGCACCAGCGAAAACGATGGGTCAGCCTGGGCCATGGCTAGCAACTCCTGCTGGTAAATGACCTCCTCCGGCGTCCGGACGCTGTATAGCAGCACGGTGGGGTTGCGTAGGCCACTACGCTGGCGGTGGCGCAGCATGCACATGAGCGGCACCACGCCCGAGCCGCCCGCGACTAGCAGCAAGGGGCCAGCCTGAGGCGTAGCATCCCACACGAAATAGCCCCCAATGGGGCCGCGCACTTCTAACTGGTCACCCACCTGCACGCCATCAAACAGGTAGCCTGATACTTCGCCTTCCTCAATGAGCTCCACGGTGAAGGCCACCTCGCCGGTTTGCTCTGGGGGCGAGGCAATGGAATAGCTGCGTTGGGCCTGGTAGCCATCGGGGGCGGTGAGGCGCAGGGTGTAGTGCTGGCCGGCCCGGTGCCGGTGCCACTGGGGTAAACTTAGGGTAAAGCTTTTAGCGTGAGGCGTTTCGGTAGTAATGGACACCACGGTGCCCACCTGCCAGGCTAGGCCACTCATTGGGCCTGGGCAGCTAAGTCTTCGTCATCGTCGCGGTAGCGCTGCTCCTTCCACGGGTCGCCGTACATGCTATAGCCGGCCCGCTCCCAGAAGCCCGGTTTGTCTTCGGCGAGCAGTTCCAGGCGCTGAATCCACTTGGCGCTTTTCCAGAAGTAGAGGTGGGGCACTACCAAGCGGGCCGGGCCACCGTGCTCGGGCGCCAGTGGTTTGCCGTCATAGATCAGCCCAATGAAGGCTTTGCCGCCGCGCAGGTCGGCCAGCGGGAGGTTGGTGGTATAGCCGCCGTAGCAGTGGGCCATTACGTAGCGGGCCTCGGGGGTGGGCTGGGCAGCATCCAGCAGCGTATCGAGACTTACGCCCTGCCATACTGTGCCAAATTTCGACCATTGCGTGACGCAGTGAATGTCTACGGTGAGATCTTGCTGGGGCAAATCGTTGAATTCCTGCCAGCTCCACTTCTGGGGCGCCTGCACCAATCCATCAACGCCAAACGACCACTGCGCCATGTTGATGCGGGGTGTGGGGCCGGCGCTCAGCACCGGAAAATCCTTGGTTTCGTATTGGCCCGGTGGTAGCACGTGGCCGGTAGGGGCGGGCCGCTTGCGCTGGAAGCCCCGGTTGAAGAAGGAGTTCTGCATGACTTAGAAGGAATAAGGAAGCACGGCACTAGGTGAGCTAATATACGCAGAGACAGGTAGCGCCAAGCTGAGCACAAACCTTTTAACGGGCGGCTGGGTTTTACCCAACTGCAATGGCGAGGCTTATCAAGCTTGCTGCAGCCCTAAGCGGCGGCTGTTGCCCCGAGTAGATAACCGCCGGCCAGAAGCAGCTTTTCACTTATTAGAATTCACGAACATGACCACTACGTCACTCGCCGATATACCTTTCTCGGTGCTCGATCTGGCCCCCATTTTGGCCGGCCACACGCCCGCCGACACCTTCCGTCATAGCCTGGAGCTGGCGCGCCGGGTAGAGGAGTGGGGCTTCCAGCGCTACTGGCTGGCCGAGCACCACAACATGGCCAGCATTGCTAGCTCGGCCACGTCCATCCTAATCGGGCACATTGCCGGCGGTACCAGCCGCATTCGCGTGGGTTCGGGCGGCATTATGCTGCCCAACCACGCCCCGCTGGTCATTGCCGAGCAGTTCGGGACGTTGGCGACCCTGTACCCCGGCCGCATTGACCTGGGCTTGGGCCGCGCCCCCGGCACCGACCAGGTTACGGCCATGGCCCTCCGCCGCGATGCGCGCGGGTCGGTCAACGACTTCCCCGAGAACGTGCAGGAGTTGCAGCTTTATCTGTCGGCTGAAAACCGCAATGGCCGTGTGCGGGCCGTGCCGGCCGAGGGGCTCGATATTCCGGTGTGGCTGCTGGGCTCCAGCACCTACAGCGCCCAGCTGGCGGGTATGCTGGGCCTGCCGTTTGCCTTCGCCAGCCACTTTGCGCCCACCTACCTACACGAGGCGCTACGCCTGTATCGTAGCAGCTTCCGGCCCTCCGAGCAATTGGCTGAGCCGTACGCCATGGCCTGCATCAACGTAATTGCCGCTGACACCGATGAGGAGGCAGAGCGTCTGGCTACCTCGTTCTATATGTTTGCCCTGAACATCATTCGGGGTACCTCGTCGCCCCTGCAGCCGCCTATTGACACCATGAATGGCCGCTGGAGTGATATGGAGGAAGCCGCCGTGCGCCAGATGATGACCTACGTGTTCATCGGTGGGCCTGAGAAAATCACCCGTCAACTCAATGACTTCGTGGCCAAAACCCAGGTGAAGGAGCTGATGGTAGTATCGCATATCTACGACCCCGCCGCCCGCGTGCGCTCCTACGAAATCTTGGCTGAGCTGAAAGGCAAGCCAGCATCTACGCCAGAGCTGGTGAGCGGAGAAGTGGCCTAGCGGGCGCCTCTCCCCCGCCCCCGCTCCAAAAAGTAGAGGTGAGCTAGATGAATTGGAGATGCTTCAATAATTGGCTTACAAACAAAAGGCCCCAGCCATTTGGCTGGGGCCTTTTGTTTGTGTTCGAAAGCCTACTGACCTAGTGATGAATAGCTAGGCGTTTGTTCTGAACTTCTTTGCTCGTCACCAGACGCACGAGGTAGATACCATCGGCAAGCTCGCGGGCGTTCAAGTCGTAGGTTAGGTGCTGACCGCGGGTGCCTAGGCCAGTGCTTACGTGCTTCACCAGAGTGCCCTTCAGGTCATAGATGCTCAGCGTGTACTGGCCATCCTGCGCCAGGGTAACTTCCAGGCGGCTGTGGTCTTGAGCCGGGTTAGGGTAAAGCATCACCTCAGCAGTAGAACCAGCTGACTGACCCGCTAAATAGGCGCTGGATTCTGCCGTTGCGTTAACCGCCCCGCAGATGCCCAAATTGTCGCCGTGCTTTAAGTGGTCGGCGGCATCGGCGGCTTCAACCTCGATACGCATCCCGTTATGGCAAACCACTACTTTTTCGCCCTTCTTGCCGGCACGTACGTCGACAACCGTAATGGTAACGGAAGCCGTAGCGGTGCAGCCCGCTGCGTTTTTGGCCGTAGCCTGCAACGTGTAGCTACCCGCTGATTTAGGTGTAAACACCGTGCTGGCGCCGGTAGTCGCGCCTAGGCCAGTGGCCGGGCTCCAGGTATAGGAAGCCGCACCTGTAGCCGAGGCCGTGAGGGTCACGCTCTGGGAGCCGTAGCCCAGATAGATGGTCTGGGCGCTGCCGCCAGTGTACACCGCAGAAGTGGGCTTCACGGCAATGGTTGGAGCGGCTTGGGCGGGCAAATCCAGCTTACCGTCGCAGTTGCGGTCCTGGCCGCATACGTCTTTCGCAGCGGGGTTGATGCTGGCGTCCTGGTCGTTGCAGTCACCGCCTTTCAGCACGTACCCAGCTGGCGTGAGACAGGCCGTGATGGTAGGAGCTGAGCTGTTCCCGAATCCGTCGCCATCAGCATCTGCATAGAACACCAGGCCAGGGTGCACGGCGGGGTTGAGGTCGTCGCAGTCCTCGTTGGAGGGGTAGCCGTCGCCATCTTCATCGGCGTAGGCCACCGTAACGTTCACCGGCACCGAGGTAGTGGCTAGGCCACCATTATCGGTGGCTTTAGCCGTGAGGGCATAGCTGCCTACAGGCACGTTGTTCCACTGGAAGCTGTAGGGCGCCGTTGTAGCCGAGCCCAGCAAGGTGGTGCCCTGGAAGAACTCTACTTTACTGATGGTGCCATCAGTGTCAGCGGCCGAGGCCTTGAGCGTAATGCTAGCTGGCACAGCAAATGTGGCCGAAGCCGTGGGTGACGTAAGGCTAACTGTAGGCGGCGTATTTACCGGGGCAGTGCCACAGGAAGCGCCTACCGTGTAGCTCACCTTGGCGTCAGCGGTGTTGCGCTCCAGGCCATTGGGGCCTACTTGGTAGGTAAAGTACAGGCTGAGTACTGAGCCGGCGGCCTGTCCGCGCGCCGTGTAGGTAAAGTCACCAACGGAGTTCTTGGTCATGCCGTAGCCACCGCCATTGATGTACAAGATAACCAGGTTGCCCCCAGCCGTTGCCCCCAGCGGGTGAAACGTGAAGGCAACATCGGTCCCAGTAGTTACGGCCTTCCAGCTAAAGTCACCGTTGGCCGCCGTGCCGCAGTAGCCGCCGGTGTCACCGCCGGGCGTAGTACCCGTTACGGTTATTGCTACAGGTGCCGAGGTAGTGGCTAGGCCACTGTTGTCGAAGGCTTTAGCGGTGAGCGAGTAGCTGCCTGCCGCTACATTGCTCCAAGAGAAGCTGTAGGGTGCCGCCGCAGCCGTGCTAAGCAGGGTGGTACCCTGATAGAACTCTACCTTACTGATGGTACCATCGGCATCGGCGGCATTAGCCGTGAGGGTAATAGTAGCTGGCGCAGCAAACGTAGCCGAAGCCGCGGGCGAGGTCAGGCTGACGGTCGGGGCAGAAGGGGCGGGCGCATCGCTGCACACCGTGCCTACCGTGTAGGAGTGGGGCGCGGCCGCCGAGTTCTTTTCACCACCGCCGGCTCCTACTTGGTAAGTAAAGTAGAAGTTGAGGGCTTGGCCGGCCGTCTGGTTGGGCAGCGAGTAAGTGAAGTCACCCACCGAGTTTTTCGTCATGCTGTAGCCGGGGCCATTCACGTAGATGATGGCCAAGTTGCCGCCGGCCGTGGCACCCAGGGGGTGAAACACAAAGTTGACGTTGTTGCCCACCGTAGTAGCTGCGTAGCTGTAGTCGCCGCTGGCGGCGGTGGCGCAGTACGTCACGGGCGGCACCGTTACGGGCGCCGAGTTGTAGTATACGTTGTCAAAGTAGAAGTCGGCCTGGGCGCTGGGGGCATCACCGGCAAACATGAAGGCCTGCTCCAGGGCGGTCCAGTCGAGGTTGCCGAAGGCTTTGAGCGGAATGGTCACCTCGTGCCACTGCCCGTCGCGCACCAGCCCGTACTGCGTGGCGCCGGGCGCGAAATCAACCCAGCCTTCGGTGCCGCTTTTCACGCCCACTTTAAACTGCCCGGCGTAGGTAGTCTTGAAGTGGAATTTCAGGGAGCCATTTGAGAAAGCTGCCAGATTCTTGACGCTGTTGGCAATGCCAAACCCAAACCAATTACCGGCACCCGCGCGCAGGGCCAGCACATCAGAGCCCTCGTAGGGCGTGGGGGAAGGAATGTTGCTGAGGTTGTTCCACAGGTACAAATCGGCATCCTGGCCGAATGCCAGCTTCTCTGTTACTTGGGCATTTTCGGTATACACCCCGAAGTTGGGCCCGGCAATGACGTTGCTCTTCACCGTGATGGTCACTGGAGCTGAATTGGTTACGAGCTTGCCGTTATCTGTCACCTTAGCCGTGAGCGTGTAAGTGCCCGCCGCTACCCCGCTCCAGGTGTAGGTGTATGGGCTGCTGTAATCGGTGCTGAGCAAGGTTTGGCCGTTGTAAAACTCCACTTTATACACCGAGCCGTCGGCATCGGCGGCAGTGGCGGCTAGGTTGATGGTAGCCGGGGTGGTGAAGCTGGTGCTGGCCGTAGGGGCGGTTATCGAAACTGTGGGAGCCGTGTTGTTGGGCGCCGCCACAAACACCGTAATTGGGGCGGAGGTAGTCGTTACACCTTCGTTGTCGGTAGCTTTGGCCGTGAGCGTGTAGGTGCCAGGAGCCACGTTGTTCCAAGTGGCACTGTAGGGCGCGGTGGTAGACGTGCCCAGCAGCGTGGGTCCGTTGTAAAACTCCACCTTCGTAACCGAGCCGTTAGCATCGGCGGCTTTGGCCGTCAGGGTGATAGTGGCAGGCGTAGGTATCAGCGCCTCATTAGCTGGGGAGGTTAGGCTGACGGTAGGAGCGGGGTTGGTGGCCACGCCGCCGCTGTAGTAGATGTTATCGAAGTAGAAGTCGGCGGCACTACCGGGTGCATCACCGGCAAACATGAACGTAGCCGTTACCGAGCCCAGGTCGCCATTGTTGAAGGCCGACATCGGAATCACTACTTCGTGCCACTGCCCATCGCGCACCAGTCCGAAGCGCGAGGTGCCGGCCGGGAAATCAACCCAGCTCTCACCCGCCCCCGACTTAATCCCGAACTTGAACTGCCCAGCATAGGAGGTTTTGAACTGAAGCTTTAATGAGCCCTTATCAAAGGCCACTAAGTTTTTTACCTGGTTATCTACGCCCATGCCAAACCAGTTGCCGGGGTTGGCGCGCAGGGCCAGCACCTCCTGCCCTTCAAAAGGGGTTGGGGTAGGGGAGGTGATGTTGGTCAGGTTGTTCCAGATGTAAAGGTTGGCATCCTGCCCGTAAGCCAGACGCTGCGTGATGGCGGGGTTCTCGGTGTAGATACCGAAGTCCCCGGCAATGCCGTTGTTGGTGCCCAGGTATAGCTCGTCGCCAGGGCTCTGGTACAGCCGAATGTAGTCTACCTGCATCTGACCCGGTAGGGGCGCTGTGATGCCCTCAGTGCCGTAAATGCCGGTGTACTGGCCGCCTACGGCTAAGTTTAGCAGAATGTACTGGGCCTTATGAAACTCCTCTAAGTCGGCAGCGGCGCCCTTCGAAATGTCGATGGCGTAGTACTCGTGGTCGTCGATGAACATGCGGATGAGCTGGCTGTCCCAGGTCATGCGGTACACGTGGTAGTCGTTGGTAAGGTCCGTGGGACTGTCGAAGTACCGGTCGTAGGAAGCGTGCTGACCGGCGTTTTGCCAGTGCGTGGCCCCACCCACCCGGCGGTTGATGACGCCATCTTTGATGGCCGCCGCCGAGCCCATTTCCATAATGTCGGTTTCTCCGCTGGCGGGCCAGGTACCGCTGGCGCCCAGGAGCCAGAAGGCCGGCCAAAGGCCGTTTTGCAGATTGGGTACTTTGATGCGGGCTTCCAGAGTGCCATACTTAAACTGCACGCGGCCCAGGGTTTTCAGGCGGGCTGAGGTGAAGGGCTTACCCTGGTAATTTTCTCGACGGGCCTCGATAATTAGGTTACCGTTTTCAACGCGGGCGTTTTCGGGGCGGTTAGTGTAGGTTTCCAGCTCGCTGTTGCCCCAGCCGCACACGCCCTGAGCGCAGCCGTCGCCGAGGTCATACGTCCAGGTGTTGGGGTTAATGCTGGTGGTGTTGAAGTTTTCTTCCCACACGAGTTGCTGCTGGGCCTGCGCTGGGAGGTGCGCGGCGGCTAGTAGGCCACCCAACAGCGCTAGGCAACTCAACCGGACTCGTTGGACATACTTGTAGAAGGTTCTTTTCATACTAGTGGGATTTGAAAGGGAAAATGGATCGGAAAGCGAAGGGAAGGGCGGCAGGTTAGCCGCGATAACTCTAGCTAGCGGCGGAAATAGGGGACTCGCCGCGAAAGTGAATTCAGAATAGTAGAGGCCTAGCCAGTAAGAGGCAGTAGCTAATAAAGGAGGTTGACGGGGCAGATAGAAGTGTCAGAAACTGGCCTAGAATAGTGCTAATGTATCCTTAATAATTACCTAAATGCAAGGTGCAAAACTGAGCTACAGGCTATTAGATAAGCATATAGTCCGGATATAATACACTTAAAGCACACGCCGAAAATCGGTCTGAGCACACGTGCTTGTACACGCTCCGAGACTCACCAATCGGGAGCATGCGCTTAAAAAACAAAGCGCCCCGGTCCCGTTTCAGCAATATTTTTTGCGAAACGGGGCCGGGGCGCTTTCAGGTACCCAAGCTAGGCTAAAGTTTAGGCTGCCAAGCGCATACCTGGGTCACCATCGAGGGCCAGGATCTGGGCCTTGTAGGCCGACGGCAGAAGTGATGCTCTGAGCCAGCGGCTAAACGCCAGGTGTTGCACGCGCCGGTACACGGGCAATACTGGTCGCAGCCAAGAGCGCCGACCCAGCTGTAGCAACTGCCGCACTTGAGTTGGCGCTACTAACCGTTGCGCCTCCAGCAGCAACCGGTAGCGCACTGGCCCCAGGTGATGCCGGTACTGCTTATATAAATCGGCAGTGAAGTGGCTGTGGATCAGGTGCTCATTGAGGTGCTGCTCGCGGGCCACCTGCCACTCCGTGAAGTTGTCTGGCAAGCCACTAATGCCCATGCGCTGGCCTACGCGGCCAAACACGTCAAACACCTCGGCCTTCTCGGTTTCGGTCAGAGGGCGCTCCAGCACTTCAAATGCTTGAATAGAGTAAGACACCAGCATATAAAGCACGTCGCGGTAGGCCCAATCCGGAATGTTCATGCCCCGTTTGGCTTCCACCGCGCCGTGAATGGCAGCAATGGTGTCAATGGCCCGCTCGGCCCCCGCCCGCTCCGCAAACACAATTTGCCGGGCGTACTCTACGGTTGAAAACAGCCGGGCCAGCGGGTCGGCGGGCAGGCGGCCGGTAAAGTACAGCCAGTCCACGGCCTTGTTCAGGGCAAACTCGGCCGCCGAGCCCGCAAAGATGAACAGCACCACGTCGGCCTTGCTCCAGATAGAGCGCACCACTGAGCCCGGGGCAACGAAATATTCCATAGGAGTGATAACCTGAAAGTGAGTGGCCTAGATCCTTCGAAGTACTTTGGCTGGAAGTTGAGCTATAAAAGAACTTTGAATTACAAAGTAAGTGATAATTTTGCTAACAATCATCTAGTGCTACTAATCATTACAAGCTGAGTGAAGAACCTTCGCCTGAGGTATTTACTACTGAGCATCAGCACAATGCTTCTAGGCCTATCCTCCCGCCTCTACGGAGCCTGGCTGCCGAGTTGGGTGGCCGCCTACGCCGGCGACACGCTTTGGGCCTTGCTGGTGTACTGGTTACTGGGCTTCGGGTGGCCTAGCCGCACCGCTCAGTGGCGGGCGATAGTGGCCTTGAGCTTCTCCTTCCTGATTGAACTTAGCCAGCTCTACCACCCGACTTGGCTGGATGCGGTGCGCCGTACCACACTTGGTAGCTAGTGCTAGGCCACGGCTTTTTATGGAGCGACTTGGTCTGCTACACGGTGGGCGTGCTGGCTGGGGTGGCGCTGGAAACGCTGGGCCGTAACTTGCTAGGCCAAGCAAATAGCCAAACGCCCCGCCTTCTAAATAAAAAGCGGGGCGCTAAAGCAGCTGAATAAGTACCAGTTACTCTACTTTCTTCTTGGCTTCGGGCTTGGTCTCCTTGGCTACCCACACCGATTTCTGGTTGACGAACTCCCGGATGCCCAGGTGGGAAAGCTCGCGCCCGTAGCCCGACTTCTTCACACCCCCAAACGGCATTTCCGGCGACGATTTCACCAAGCTGTTCACGAACACCGCTCCCGCCTCCACGCGCCGCGCCAGCTCCTCGCCGCGCTTGCCGTTTTTGGTCCAGATGGAGGCGCCGAGGCCAAACCGCGAGTCGTTGGCTAGTCGGATAGCATCGTCGGCGTTCTTGGCTTCCAGAATAATGGCTACCGGCCCGAAGAACTCTTCCTCGTAGGCTCGCTGCCCGGGCTTTACGTGGCTCAGCATCATGGGCCGGAACAGGGCGGTGCCGGGCTTGCTCTGGCCCCCGAACAGCTCCACTTTGGCTCCCTGCTTCACCGAGTCTTCCACCTGCTGGGTAAGCTCATCGGCAAGGTCGGGGCGGGCGAGGGGGCCGTATTGGGTGGCTTCGTCGAGCGGGTCGCCGGGGCGGAAGGCCAGCAGGTGGGTTTTCATCTTCGAGATGAACTCCTTTAGCACCGGCTTCTCCACAATAAAACGCTTGGCGGCAATACAGCTCTGCCCCGAGTTGATCATGCGGGCCTGTGCGGCGGTTTTGGCGGCCAACTCCAGGTCGGCATCAGCCAGCACAATAAAGGCATCGGAGCCGCCCAGCTCTAACACTGTCTTCTTGATTTCGCGGCCCGCTGTGGCAGCCACCTGAGCTCCTGCCGGCTCTGAGCCCGTGAGCGTCACGGCCCGCACCCGGTCGTCCTCAATGAGCTTGGTCACCAGATCCGTACCAATCAGCAGGGTGCGGAACGTGGCAGGAGGGAAGCCGGCATCGTGGAAAATTTTCTCCAGCGCCACAGCGCACTGCGGCACGTTGGAGGCGTGCTTGAGCAGGCCTACGTTGCCGGCCATCAGGGCCGGGGCGGCAAAGCGCACTACTTGCCAGAACGGGAAGTTCCAGGGCATAATGGCCAGCACAATACCAATGGGCTCGTGAGAGATAAAGCTATGCTGGGCTTCCGTCTTGATTTCCTCGTCGGCCAGGAAGGCCTCGGCATGGTCGGCGTAGTAGTCACAGGTGAGGGCACATTTCTGCACCTCGGCCCGACCATCTACGATGGGTTTGCCCATTTCCACGGCCATCATGCGGGCCAACTCATCCTGCCGTTCGCGCAGCAGCTCGGCGGCGCGGTGCATCAGGCGGGCCCTGTGGGCGAAGGTGGTGGTGCGCCACTCGGCGGCGGCCCGGTGGGCCTGGCCTACAATGCGCTCCGTCTGAGACCAGCTGAAGGCCCGAAAGCGCCGCTCGACGCGGCCAGTGAAAGGGTTAAACGACTCAATTGCCATGCAGGAAAAACAAGTTGGGGCCGACGAAGCGACATATAGATGGAAGCTGTACCCTAAGGAAGGCGGGACGGAGGCGCTGAGGCCCAGTCAGGGGCTAAACAACTGCGGAAGGGCGGTGGTTAGCTCAGGTGCCCGGCCTGCAACTCCGGTTGCACTGTGTGCGTAGCACCTGAGCCGTTCCGGCGCTGCCGCATTTTTGTACGGTGTCGCTTGGAATACTGGCGAATCATGTACTTTCGTCCCATTCAGGGGGTGGTTTTCCTACGCCGTTCCCGTTCCCTTAGTTGCTGCCTGTGTCTGCTACTACTCCAGAGTCTGCCGCTCTCGCAACCGAAGAACTGCTCGTGCAACGCCTGCGCGACCGGGACGAGGCGGCCATGACCATCTTCTACGACAAGTACTCGGCTGCTCTCTACGGTGTGATTTTTCGCATCGTCAAGAAAGAAGAAATTGCCGAGGATGTTTTACAGGAAGCCATGGTCAAAATATGGCACTCCTTTCCCTCTTACGATGCCGAAAAAGGCCGTTTATTCACTTGGGTGATGAACGTGTGCCGAAATTTAGCCATCGACAAAATCCGCTCTCGGCAGTACCGCGTAGGTAGTCGTACGCAGCCCATCGAGGAAAGTGCAGCGCTGCGCGAGGCCGCCGAACCCACGTTCCGGCCTGAGCACATTGGTTTGCAGGAAATGACGCGCCAGCTGAATCCGGAACAGCGGCAAATTGTTGACCTGCTTTATTTCGGCGGATTTACGCAAAGCGAAGTGGCAGAAGAACTCAGTTTACCGCTGGGTACGGTGAAAACTCGTGCCAGAGCGGCTATCAAGGTCCTTTCCAAATTGATTCGATAATCGTGAACGTTCAGGAATACATCGAATCTGGAATTCTCGAGGAATACGCCCTGGGCGTGTTGAACGAGGCCGAGCGCTCCGAAGTGGAGCGCATGGCGGCCCAGCACCCGGAAATTCGCCAGGAGCTGGAGGAAATTACGCGCGGTCTGGATTTCTATGCCGAGGCGCACGCCATCACGCCCCCCGCCGGCATGCGGGAGCGGGTGCTAAGCGGCTGGCAGCAAGTAATCCAGCAAAATCCGGTGCAGCCCTTAACGGCCCCGGTAATGCATGCCTCAACGCCCGATCCGGTTGCTGTTGCTCCGGCTCAGGCACCTAATGCGGGCGTGGTGCGGCAGCTGCCGAGAGAAGAAAGCAATAGTGGCCGCACGCGGTGGTTGATTGCTGCCTCGGTTGCCCTGCTCATGCTCAGCGCGCTGGGCAACTTCCTGCTCTACAACCGGCTGAAGGAAACTGAAGCCAACTTGGAAGTAGCTCAGAATGAGCAGTCGCGTTTTGCTACCACGCAGCAGGCCGCCCTCAATGAGCGCGACCAGCAATTGCGAATCTTGCGCGACGAGGCCTTCCGCCCGGTGGAGCTGAAAGGTACGCCAAAAGCACCCGACGCCCTGGCCCGCGTATACTACAACGCCAAAACCAAGGCAGTGTATGTGGATGTGCGCAACCTGCCCGCCCTGCCCGAAGGCAAACAGTATCAGCTGTGGGCCCTCGATAACGGCAAGCCGGTAGATGCTGGGGTGCTGGCCACGTCCACTGCTGCCGGCGATAGTATTCAGCAGATGAAAGACATTGCCAGCGCTCAGGCTTTTGCCATGACGGTGGAGCCCGCGGGAGGTAGTGCTAGTCCAACCCTGACTACTATGACCGTGCTCGGTAACATCTAGGCCACGCGGGAGTTACTGAAGAGCGAGCTGCCCACACTGGTGGCTCGCTCTTCTTTTTTAGGGAGTTGGCTGCCAAAAAGAGAAGATCCTACGTAAACGGTGGAGCTTACTCAACCCTCACTACCTATTGCTCCTGTGCACGGAACCATCTTTACGCTGTTAAAACGCTACATACAAACGCAGTACGACCATAGCACCTGGGTGCGGCTGCTGGAAGCTTCCAACCTTTCGGCTACCGACTTCGACCATAAGAATGTGTACCCCGACGAGCACATGTATGCGCTGGTAGGCCACGCCGCCGAAATGACGGGGCTTTCTGCCGATGAACTCCACGAGAAATTTGGGGAGTACTTGGTGCCTGACCTTATGTACATGTATCAGCGGCTGGTGCAGCCCGAATGGAAGACCCTCGATATGCTGGAGCACACGGAGCATACCATGCACCGGCAGGTGCGCAGTGAGCACATCGAGAATGCGCCACCCGTGCTAGAGGTGACCCGCGTTTCGCCCACGGAGCTGTATATTGATTACATGTCGAAGCGACGCATGGGGGCCCTGGCTGTAGGTATTGTGCGGGGCCTAGCGGCGTATTTTGACGAAGCCGACCAGATTCTGGTGGAGCCAACCACCGATGAGAACGGTGAACGGGTCCGCATTCGGGTGCGGCAGATACCAGTTGCGCACTAGGCCTCTGTTTCAACTTTCATTCACTTAGTTGCCGTCGGCAACTCTTTCAAATCATGGAAAAAAGCACTTACTACAATCCCGCCGACCTAGCTAAATTTAGTAACATCACGGAGTGGCAGCCTGAAATGGGCAATAAGTTTTTTGCCTACTACGCCGAGGTATTTAAAGATGGCGCCCTTTCTGAGCGCGAAAAGTCCCTGATTGCCTTGGCCGTAGCTCACGCTGTGCAGTGCCCTTACTGCATTGATGCCTATACCTCCGACTCGCTACAAAAGGGCGCCGACGAGGCCCAAATGATGGAAGCCGTGCACGTGGCTGCTGCCATTAAGGGGGGAGCTGCCCTTGTACACGGCGTACAGATGATGAACAAAGCCAAGGAACTATCGATGTAAAGCAGCCGGTTGGCTTATAAGCCATTAACTGACTGCTTTTCTTCTCCAACTCTCTTAGTGCCCAGCTACGATTTATGAAATCACTCCACGCCCGACAGGCGCCCTTGGCCGATTCTGGCTACCAGTTGGCAGTTCTGTCTCCGGCCGAAGCGGCGGGGGCACATTTCCCTGCTTTCGCGCACAAGCTGCGCGAAAGCGGGCTGCTGCCCTTGCGGCCTACTGGCCTAGCGGTGATGCAGATCAATGTGGGTAAGATGTGCAACCAAACCTGCCGCCACTGCCACGTGGATGCCGGCCCGGACCGCACTGAAATCATGACCCGTGAAACCATGCAGCTCTGCCTAGATGCGCTGGCTCAAACGGACATTCCGCTGGTAGACCTGACCGGGGGCGCCCCCGAGATGAACCCCGACTTCCGGTGGCTAGTGGAGCAGATTTCGGCTTTGGGTCGGGAGACCATTGTGCGCTGCAACCTCACCATCATTGTGGCCAACAAAAAGTACCACGACCTGCCCGAGTTTTTTGCCCGGCACCGGGTACGGGTGGTATCGTCGCTGCCCCACTTCTCGGCGGGCCGCACCGATGCTCAGCGGGGTGAGGGAGTATTTGAGCGCTCCATTCGGGCCCTGAAAATGCTGAACGCCGTGGGCTACGGCGTGGAGGGTTCGGGCTTGTCGCTGGATCTGGTGTATAACCCCTCTGGGGCGTTTATGCCGGGCAGCCAGGCCAGCCTGGAGCGGGAGTTTAAGCAGCGCCTAGGGCGGGAGCACGGCATCGTCTTCAGTAACCTGCTTACCATTACCAATCTGCCCATCAGTCGGTTTATGGAGTACTTGCTGGAAAGCGGCAATTACGAGGGCTACATGGAAAAGCTTATTGCGGCGTACAACCCCGTGGCGGCCGCCAACGTGATGTGCCGGAGTACCCTCAGCATTGGGTGGGACGGGCAGCTATATGATTGCGACTTCAATCAGCAGCTCGACTTACCGGTAGCTGCCACCGCCCCGCAGCACATCCGTGACTTTAATGAGGCTGCGCTCAGCAGCCGGAGCATTGTTATTAACCAGCACTGTTACGGCTGCACGGCGGGGGCTGGCTCCAGCTGCGGCGGCGCCACCACCTAGGCCACTCGCGCGTGCTACAAGTGAGAAGAACTAGTTGCCGGGGAGTGTTGGGCTGGCTATTGCTGTGGCTGGTGGCCTGCACCACCGCCTGTAGCCAGTCGCCCAAAGCTCCCAACAGCCCCCCCATGACGGCCTACGACCGTATGCTGAGCCTGCTGTATAAGCAGACGGTACCCACCATTCAGCCGGCTAAGCTGGCCGAAACCCTGCGTCAACACCCCAGTGGAGTGGTATTGCTAGATACGCGCAGCCCCGAGGAATACCAGGTAAGCCACCTGCCCGGAGCCCGCTTCGTCGACTTTGATGGTTTCAAGACAGCTACGTTTCAGGACGTGCCGCGCAACCTGCCCGTAGTGGTGTATTGCACGGTGGGGGCCCGTAGCGAACAGGTAGGAGCCCGCCTCCGGAGCTTGGGCTTCCAGCAGGTGCACAACCTCTACGGCGGTATTTTCCAGTGGGTAAATGAAGGCCACGCGGTGTATAACCAAGCAGGCCCCACGGCCAAAGTACACCCGTATTCGGCACTGTGGCGACCCTGGCTAAAGCGCGGCGAACCAGCCTATCAATAAGTTTTGACATCTGATTTCCTGGCCTAGTGGCACTTGTCGGGCTAGGCCACCTTCCTATCTTCTTTCATTTTGTCAGCTAACCAAAGTAGCTCGAACCCGTCCGCACCTGCCCATCAGCAGCATGATTTGATAGTTTTTGCCCGGTACCCTGAGTTAGGGAAAGTAAAAACTAGACTGGCAGCAGGCGTAGGACCAGAGCGAGCTTTGCAGGTGTACCGGCGGCTGCTAGCCCACACCCAAGCCGTAACAACGGACCTGCCTGCCCGCAAGTGGCTATGGTTGGCCGAGGCAGGCCCCACTGCTGATCAGTCCGATCCGTGGGTAGGCTACCAGCGCCGCCCCCAGCCCCCTGGCGACCTAGGCCACCGGATGCAGTCGGCGTTTTCGCACGCATTTGCTGAGGGCGCAACTGCGGCAGTCATCATCGGTACCGACTGCCCTGGGCTCACGCACGAGCATCTGCGGGATGCCTACGAGGCCTTGCGCACCCACGAGGTGGTGCTGGGGCCCGCCACCGATGGCGGCTATTACTTGCTAGGCATGAAGAAAGTGTGGCCCGAGTTATTCGCAAACAAACGGTGGAGCACTGATTCGGTGCGGGCTGATACGCTGGCCGATGCGCGGCGGTTGGGTCTGCAGGTGCACCTATTGCCGGAGCTACGCGACGTAGATACTGCCGATGACCTTCGGGCTTGGGAAACCGCCGAAAAAAGAGGCAGCTGAACACTTTCGGGCCTATTCCGCGTATGGAAGCCCGTCTGCCATGTTGTATCAGCTCATGTATCGCGTAAATAGAGTTTCCGTTCGGTTGCTAGTGGTGGCCCTAAGTGGCCTAGCGGCGGCGTGCTCATCGGGCGGTGAGAAGAAAAAAACAACCTCTCCAAAAGCAGCCGCTCCCACCACCGACCACGTGCTTACCCGCCGCGGCAGTGTGTTCAATCACCAGTGGGCCATGGATACTCTCTGGGAAGATGGGCTAGCGGAAGTGGCAACGTACGACGCTGAACGGATGGTGTATGGAGAGCCCCGCAAATTTGAGTACACCATTATTACAGTGAAGGAAGAGTTCAACGCGCAATACAACGTCAAGACCGACGACTACCAGCGCAAGGACGTGTTTCCGGTGATGAAGGTCAACGAGTTTTGCGCCATCCCGACGGAGAACTACCCTTACCACTACCTCACCTCCCTGTTTTTCCGGCGCGACCAGCCCACCATGCTGCACAAAATGACCACTTCTTCGCAGGAGTGGTGCGGCAACACGTTCAAGGCCATCACCGATGAAGGCCTGCACTACAACCAAAGCTATAACTCGTACTGGGATGGGCAGGGGGCCGGCCGGCGCCAACTCCGGCGCGAGGCTTTGTTTGAGGATGCCCTACCTTACGTACTGCGCACCATGCGCTTTGAGCGCAAGCCATCCTTCACAGTACCGGTATATGAGCTTCAGCAGACCAGTCAGGCGAAGGTGCCGCAACTGTATAAGGCCTTAGTGATAACGGAAGAGGCGTTGCCCAACGATACTACTGAGCCGGCTTGGCGGGTAACCGTATCCTTGCAGGAGCAGAAGCAGAATGTGTACTGGTTTGCCAAGCGCTACCCTAACCTGCTGCTGCGGCAAACCACTTGGGACGGCCGCACGCTGCTGCTCAAGCAGGTGCGTCGCTTCGCCTACTGGCCTCAGCGCAGCCCCCGCCCCGACACTACCGCTGCCGTTGGTCGGCCGCTGACGTAGGCACTGGCCGTCTAAGGTCCCACCCGAACACGCTCAGCACCACCACGTATTCTAGCGCCACCAGCCATAGGTTTTCGGTGTAGGCCAGGGTTTGATAGGCGGCGTAGGAAAGAACCGCCATACCAGACCAAACCAAGGCGTAACGGTAGGAACTGAACACGCTTAGAGCTACTAGAGGCGTGATATACCACGGGTGCACGGTAGTAGCCAGCAGATAGTACAGCGTGAGCAACAGTAGTAAGGTGCGTGGCAGTGTAGGCCAGGTGGGGTGAGCCTCGCGGGCCGCCAGCAGCAGCCCACCCACTGCTGTGGTAAGCGCCAGAGCAGGACCGATGCGGGCAATTTCGTTGTAGCCCGTAACCCATTGGCCTAGGGGGCGCAGCAGGTAGTAAACACTGGCGTTAAACTCGAAGCTGCGGAAGTACAGGTTCAGACTTTTGCCGATGTTGAGTAGTAACTCCCAGGAGAGAAAGGGGCCGAATACCAGCAGCAGTGTTGCGCCCGTGGTAGCTGAGAACAGCAGCCACCGCCGCCAACATAACCGGCGCAGCAGGAGCGGCACCACCAGCACCGGCAGAAACTTAGTGGCTACGGCTAGGCCAAGCACCCCACCGGCCAGCGCTACCCGCTTCCGCCAGAGTAGCCAGAGTGTGAGCAACAACAAGCAAATCACGAGGGCCTCGAAGTGCAGGTTGCCCGTCAGCTCCACTATCACCAGTGGGTTTAGTATATACAGTAACGCCCGGTGCTTATCTAGCCCAAAAGCGACCAATAAGCGCCACAGTAGCCCCACTGTAACCAACTCGGCGGCCAGCAGCACCAGGCGCAGCAGAAAAGCAAACCCCATGGCACTCGTCGGGAAAACCCTCACGGCCCCAGCAAATATTGCTTGGCACACCGGTGGATACACGGAGTAATAATGGGGCGAGTTAAGTAGCGGATATTCTGCTGCCAGCTGTTGCAGAACGGTCCCAGATAATAAGTGCTGTGGCGGGTGCCGTGCTGGGCTCACCGTGTCAGCTAGGCCAGTCTTGGCCGGGGTTTGGGCTGGGCGGCCCGGAAGCGTAAACTCATCGGGCCGAAACTGATACGGATTGATGCCCGCCACTACTAGCAGCCCGTCCCAGCGGAAGCGGTGGTAATCATCGGAAAGCGGAGGCAGGGCCGGGAGCCAGATAAGGCGCAGGAGCAAGGCCGCCACCAAGCCTGCTTTTAAGGGGAGCCGCGTGTACCAGAGGCCCGCATACGCCCCAAACGCCACCATCATCCAAGAAAGCAGCAACCAAAAGTTCTGGCGCGGTACGGTGTAGGCCACTGCTGCGTAAGCCCCTGCACTCAGCAGCAACAGCAACCAATGAATGGGGCGCAGGCCAGTAAGTCGGGGCATAGCGGGGCCGGCTTACCGCCGCGAATTATGGCGCAGAGAGTAGTAAAAGACCAGCCCGTAACCCACCGTAAGCATCAGGTGGAAGGGGAACAGGCCAAAGTCATGGAAGTAGATACCCGCAACCAAGCCCGAGAGAAAGTACAGGGTCAGCAAACCTTCCAGCGCGGTGAGGCCGTCTAGGCCACCCGTGCGGTAGCGGCGCCCCTGCCAAGTGCCCTGCCGCCGCACCAAGCCCAATTTAGGCGTTCGGATGAAGGCCGACTGCTGCCCCAGCAGGCCTAGCGCCACCGCCCGGGCGTTGTGCAACGAAAGGCCCATCATTACCGACAGAAACAGCAGAAAGCGCAACACGAAGCCGAGGCCCGTGGGCTTGCGGTCGTGGGCGGCTAGCTGCCAAGAGGTATAGTAGTAAGTGGTGAGGGGCACAAACGCCAGCAGAAACACCGAGGCCATCTGGAAGGCCGGACGCAGGGCGGGTAGGTCGGCGCGCACATACACGAGCGGCACGCTCAGCACCGCCATCAGCAGAATGGCCCCAAAAACAGAGCTGTTGAGCAGATGAAACGTAGCGTGGATTTTCACCCCGATTGGCTCCGAGGAGCGTAACACCCGGCCTAAGTGTTTGCGGGCGGTTTCGGCGGCGCCCTTGGTCCAGCGGAACTGCTGCGACTTCAAGGCATCCATGGCGGCGGGCAGCTCGGCGGGGGCTACTACCCGCGGCAAGTATGTAAAGCGCCAGCCGCGCATTTGGGCCCGGTAGCTCAGGTCTAAGTCTTCGGTGAGCGTATCGGCCTGCCAGCCCCCGGCATCCTCAATACAAGTGCGCCGCCATACTCCGCCGGTGCCGTTGAAGTTTATGAAGTAACCCCCGGCCGTGCGGCCCACCTGCTCCACGTAGAAGTGGGCATTCAAACCAAAGGCTTGCAGCTCAGTCAGCAGAGAATATTCCTCGTTGAGGTGACCCCAGCGGGTTTGCACCACCCCAGTGCGCTCCGCCTGAAAATGCGGAATCGTGCGCAGCAAAAAGTCGGGCTCCGGAATGAAGTCGGCGTCGAAAATGGCAATGAACTCCCCGTCGGTTTGCTCCAGGCCGTAGCGCAGGGCACCCGCCTTGAACCCCTCCCGGGTAGGCCGCCGCACGTGGTCGATGCGCAGGCCCTGGGCACGGTAATAGGCTACTCGCGCGGCTGCTAAAGCCACGGTTTCATCAGTAGAATCGTCGAGCACTTGCAGGTGAAGGCAGTTAAGCGGGTACTGTAATCTGGCACAGGCATCAATCACGCGCTCAACTACATATAGTTCGTTGTAGATGGGGAGCTGAACGGTGACCCTAGGCCACTCCGCGGGAATAGGCGGCGCTGGAGTAGCAGGCTGCCGGTAAGCGCGGCGAGCTAGACGGGTAAGTTGAAACTGCGTCAGGCTGAAGCTTAGAATAAATACCAGGCAGAGGCCGTAGAGTGCTACCAGCAGAAGTTCTAGACCAAGCATTCAGGGGTAATGAGCAGTGAGGGTAAGGGCGCGTTGCAAAGAACGGAAAGCGGCACCAGCTTTCGTAGGCCTGTGAGCCGCCCGGGTGGCTTCGCTTATAAGTACCGGAAAATCGTCCAGAGAATTTTGTAACCGGCGCCCAGCGTGCCTTTCACTGTCCCGGATACTTTGGAGACGCCAATGCGGCGGCGGTAGCGCACGGGCACTTCCACGTTGCGCAGCTTTAACCGCGCCGCCTTTAGCTGCATCTCCACCGTCCAGCCGTAGGTGGTGTCCTGCATGCCTATGCGTTCCAGGGCCTCGCGCCGGATGGCCCGGAAGGGGCCTAGGTCGGTAAATTGGGCACCGTAAAACCACCGCAGCAGGGTGGTGGCCAGCCAGTTTCCAAAAATTTGCTGGGGGAGCATGGAGCCTGATTCCCGCTCGCCCAGGGCCCGTGAGCCAATGACCATATCGGCCTCGCCGCGCAAAATAGGCGCTACCAGGGCCGTCATGTCGGCGGGGTAGTCGGAGTAGTCGCCGTCCAGAAACACAATGATGTCGGGTTGCTCAGCAGCGGGGCGCCCAAAGCAGCGGGCCATGCCGGCCAGGCAGGCGTGCCCATAGCCGGGGCGCGGCTCCCGCAGCACCGTGGCCCCAGCGGCCCGGGCTACGTCGCCGGTGCGGTCAGTAGAGTTGTTATCGACCACAATAACCTCCCGGGCGAGGCCCGCCGGAATTTCCGCCAGCACTTTCGGAATTGATTGCTCCTCATTGTAGGCCGGAATGATAACGTCGATGAGGGGCGGGGTAGAGGTCATGCAGAAGAGGGGCAGCGGGAAGGCAGGAACAGGGTGAGCGTACGGGCACACAACGGCTGCAAAGATGCACGGTTGTGCTCGTTGTGACTGTACCCAGCCCAGCTCACTTGAACAATTCCCGCAAGCGCACGTTTGCAGCCTAGTTTCTTTCGGTTCTTACCCCAGACTCTATGCTCCAGATTGGCGACCTCGCGCCCGACTTTTCTCTGAAAACTACCACCGGCGAAACCTTTCGCCTCAGCGATTACCGCGGAAAGCGTAGCATTGTGCTGTATTTCTACCCCAAAGACGACACCCCCGGTTGCACGGCCGAAGCTTGCTCTTTCCGCGACCAATATGAGGACTTTCAGGAGCTGGGTGCTGAAGTAGTGGGAGTAAGCTCCGACAGCGAAACTTCCCACCAGAAATTCACCCAAAAGCATCGCCTGCCTTTTCCGCTCCTCGCCGACACCGGTGGCCGCGTGCGCAAGCAGTATCAGGTGCCGCGCGCGTTGCTAGGCCTGTTGCCTGGTCGCGTTACGTTCGTGATTGATGCCGATGGGCGTATTCAATACATCTTTAACTCCATGAACCGCGCCACCGACCACGTTTCGGAAGCCAAGGATGTCCTGACTAAGCTACGCGCCACCATCTAGGCCACTCGCTACAGTTCCCCGCATTCCTGGTGTCGGGGGACTGTTTGCCGCCCAGCTCAAGCAGAGCTGGGCGTTTTAATGTTTTCAACTACATAGGTGCCTTCAGCTAAGAAGCCAGCAAAAATCGGGTCGTATCGTTGTAGGTAAGACTACTTATTTCATACGGTTCGTTAAGTGACTTTCAACCCTGTAGCCAGGGTTTGAAGCGAATAAGGAGCTTATCCTCCCGGCTTCAGACTTCCTATTTGGTCGAATTCACGTAGAACTAGCACACTCAGCACAAAGAAACTAAGCGCTGCAACTGCGTAAATTATTTTGCCCCAGGTGTTATGCTTCGTTAGCGCCCACAGGAAGGCGGCCAAGTTGAAGACCGTGCTCCCTAAAATGGATAGCCCCGCGTAGAGCACGTACCCCAGCCCGCCTAAATAGCCGTCTCGTTGATGTGAAATAGCTAAGGCCATCGCCCCGAAGATGTTCAGGATCAGCAGCGCATTGATGGCCAGAGGCCGGATATAGTCTGTAGGAGGTGCTTTTTGTTCCACGTGGTACGTATGCTCTCTAGTGAGCGAACAGGTGCATAATTCAGTACCCAAAATCAGTTTGAAGCGCAGTTGCCGTTTCCCTTTCTCCTTGCCGAAGCTGCTGGTGGATGCGGTACACATGCTGAATCTCCCGAGGGAGCTGGCGGAAGCGGGCTTTGCTGCGCTCATCGTTTTTCCAGCGCACGGGTACTTCCCGGATGCGCAACCCCCGGGCGCGAGCCTGGGCCAGCACTTCCAGATCAAACGACCAGCCATCTACAGTACAGACTGCAAAGGTGCGCGCCGCCGTGGCCGTGAAGGCCTTGAAACCACAATGTGGGTCGGCTAGGCCAGGCAGCAGCACACGCTGCACAACTTGGTTGGCGAGCCGGCTCCAGGCTCGGCGCAGCCAAGGCTGGGGCCGCGTGACCCGGGAGGCTGGCAAGTAGCGGGACCCGATAGCAATATCAGCCCCTGCGGCCAGCTCCTGCAGCAGCAAGTGCAACTCGTCGATAGGAGTGGAGCCGTCGGCGTCGGAAAATACCCGGATCCGGCCCGTAGCTGCTTGCATACCCCGGCGCACCGCATATCCTTTTCCCCGGTTCACCGGGGAGCACAGCACGCGCAGACCAGGCAACTCGCCGGCCAAGGCTGTCACTAGGCTCACCGTGTCGTCCGTCGAGCCATCATCCACTACCAATATCTCAAAGCTTGCGGGGCGCGAAGTCAGATACGCATGAATGCGCTGCAGCGTGGGGCCAATACGCGCAGCTTCGTTGTAGGCCGGAATAATTAGACTCAGGTCCAGTATCATACCCCAACACGTTGCTGCCGCCGGAAGCCGTCTAGCCGACTGCCTAGGTGGGCGTAGGCAATAGGGCAGCGCGCCGAGCAGGATTTTCCACACTCAAACTGGCTCCGAATATCTTGCACGGAATACTCGGCCAGGGGTTTGGCCGGTGAGCCGGTTTTAGGCTGGCACAAGTGCACCAGGCCTGCCCCGTCCACCTCGAAGTGCCGAGCCCCGGCCCGGCATTTCCAGGGTTTGCTTTCTCCCCGGGCCAAGGGCAACTGAAAGTTATCATTCAGTACTTGCGGCAGGCGACCCTTCAGGGCCCGAATGCGCAGGTAGGCCTGCAAGGCTTCGTCGCTCAGGGGTAGGGCCTGCCCACTGCTGTCGCGCATCAAGGAACACTGAAACCCAAAGCCCAGCCCCACGACGATGTTGGCCACCTGCTCCATCTCGGCCGGGTTGCCAGAACCCAGCACTCCGTTCACGCGCACCATAAACTGGGCATGCTCGCGCAGCAACTCTAGCTTAGGCCGCAACCGACGCATGCTTTTCTCAGTCACCTCATTGTCTTCCAGACTATCACAGCTCAGCTGCATGCCAAACAAGCCTGCCTCGTTTAGCTTCTTGATAAGTTGGGCCTTAAGCACGTGCCCGTTGGTGTTGATCATCGGGACCATACCCGCTTCGGCGATGTAGCGCACCAGCTCGGCAATATCCGGGTGCAGCAGAGGCTCGCCGCCATTGAGTGTCACGAACACCGCTTTCAGTTTGCGCAGGGTATCGACCCGCGCTTTCAGCTCTTCCAGCGGGACGGGCTTAGACACCTTGTCGTACTCGTAGCAGTAGCCGCAGGCGAGGTTGCAACGGCGGGTGACCACAATTTGCACCAGCACTGGCCGGTCCCGATCCAAGGCGGCCTTGGCCATTTTCCAGAAAACGCGTGGTCGGGAAATGCGAAGCGGTTGATCAAATGTAGGGTAGCGCATGGGCAGTTGGGAGTTAGCAGTAATGAAGGAAATGCATCTGGCGTCTACCAGAATGAGATAAAACTGCCATGTCTTTTACCGACCCGGAAGCGTTTTCTGATAAGGCCGGATTTCGAGGCACTGAATCGGGATAAAGACCAAGTGAATTGGCAAGCGGCATGCGGCTTTTCAGCCGGCGAGCCGGTACCTTTACTTTGTTTCGCTTACTTTCTAGGCCACCTATTATTCTCAGGCACCTTACTGCTCTACCCTCGCCCCATGATCCGAAAAATTGCGTTGGCGGCCTTGGCCGCTGTAGCAGTATTTTATGCCACGGTGTTTATCCAGAAGGGCACGTTGTGGGTGAGCGAGTTGGCGGGGTATAAGGAACTACTGCTGGTATTTGCCTTTCTGCTGCCCACCTTCTGGGCGCACACCCATATTGCCCAACTGTTTGGGGCCGACCGTCTGACCCAAATGCCCGCCACGATCAAAGCTCTGCTAGAAGGGTTGTGCGTGGTGTTAGTCAGCCTGGTTTTCTGGGAGGTATTCTTCTCCATTCCGCAGCACTACCTCGTGCCCACCGCGCAGCTTTCGCCCCGGGCCCTGCGCCTATCCCTGGCCGTGAATGCAGTGCTGTCCCTATTCTTCTACTACTTCGTGGAGCGCGAGCATAGTCGCCAAAAGCTGCAGCAGGAAGTAGTGCGGGTGGCGCAGTTGCAAAAAGAAACGTTTCAGGCGCAGCTGGAAGCCCTGAAACACCAGGTAGACCCGCACTTCTTGTTTAATAGTCTCAACGTGCTGGGCTCACTGATTCACCTCGACGCCGACCGCGCCGTTCAGTTTCTGGGGCAGCTCTCAGACGTGTACCGGGTCCTGCTTGATACCGGGGCGCAGCCGTTGATACCGCTGCGCCGCGAAATGACGCTGGTGCGCGCTTACGCCAGTCTGATGGAAACTCGCTTTGGCGAGGCGCTGCGCGTGGAGTGGGATATTGCCCCGGCCTGGGAGCAGGCCCTGGTTCCCCCTACGTCCGTGCAGATGCTGCTGGAAAATGCCATCAAGCACAATGGTTCTACCGTCCGCAAGCCCCTGCGCATCAAGGTATCCGCCACCGATGGGCTACTGGTGGTCGAAAACAATCGGCAACCCCGCACCGACGCGGTAGCGTCTACCCACACGGGGCTGCTCAACATCCAACGTCGCTACCATCACCTGACAGACCGCCCCGTGGAAATCATGCCCACCGCGGAATCCTTCGTGGTCCGACTCCCGCTGCTTACTGCTCCCGCTGCATGAACGCCCTACTCATTGAAGACGAGCCCCTGGCCGCCCAGGCGCTAGCTGCCTTGCTCACCCGCCTACGCCCTGCCACGCGCATTCTGGCGTCGTTGGGCTCCGTGGAAGAAGCAGTGGAGTGGTTGCAGGAACAGCCAGCACCCGACGTGCTTTTCTGCGATGTTCATCTGTCGGACGGCAACAGCTTCGATATCTTCCGGCAAGTGGCAGTGCAGGCACCTGTTATTTTCACTACTGCCTACGATGCGTATGCCATCCAGGCCTTTCAGGTGAACAGTGTGGACTATCTGCTCAAGCCCCTGCAAGCGGCGGCGGTGGAAAAGGCGCTGCAGAAATATGAGACCCGGCACCCGGCTACGCTGCCGGCAGTGGTTGAGAATGTGCAGCGTTTGGTGCATACCACGCCCCGCACGCGCTTTCTAGTAAAATCCGGTCAAGCCTTGCAGGCGGTACCCGTGGAGCATGTGGCGTATTTTCTGGCAGAAGAGGGCGTGGTGTTCCTCGTCACTCACCCCGGCAAACGATTCATCATTGCCGACACCCTCGATCAGCTAGAAGGCCAGCTAAACAATCAAAACTTCTTCCGGATCAATCGCCAGGTGATTTTGAGTATCGAGGCGGTGCAAGAAATCCGGCCGTACTTCAAAGGCCGCTTGGTGCTGCAGGTAGCTCCCCCTGTAGCGGGAGAGGCCTTGGTAGTAAGTGCCGGTCGTGCAACAGCCTTCAAGCAGTGGCTTGATTATTAATGGGCGGATTCTTCCCGAACGACTTGTTTCGTGTTTGACAGAAACTAGTCAGCACACAGCGCCCGAGGCAATAGGTCGGTAAACTAGGCCTATGCCGCCAGTCGCTCAGGCTCGTTTACTGACGTCAAGGCGACTGTTCGCGGGGACTTGCCTTGAATTGAGGTGCGCTCCGGCCAAGGAGCAAGTGAACCCAGCAGTTCCTCGCTGTCCAGCAGCAATAGGGCAATGATTGCCAACGAGGGTTGGGGAGATGAAACTAGCAGGTCGGTGTGCATAACAGGTCGGAAGCGAGCAGAATACCCAAAGGTATTCTGCACTTCGGGCTCAAGACCAGGCAATACAGAGTGGAATTGTGACTAGCAATGAGCGTAGATATAGCTGCACTTTGCAAGGCAGATACCTCATAGCGTAGCGCTAGGCCACTATTGCACACGCCAGGTTGCGCAAAAAAAGAATGCAGAAAACCCCTTCACCCAGTTGGCGTTTGCTGCTGCAGCCACGCTATGGCCTGCTCCCGCGAATCGGCCACGGTATAGTGTACCCCACGCTGACGAAGTTGGGAGAGAAAGTCGGCGTAGCCCACATGGGCAAATAGGTCGCGGGGAGGTATCAGGGCGAAGCACCACGCCCCAGCTGCTTGGGCCCGCGGCAACCAGTTGTAAAGCAACCAAGTGTGATATGATACGGGGAACGCCGGCATGGGCGGCTGCTTAACCAAAATCTTACCCCACCCAGTGCGCCTCAGGCACACCAGCAGCTGTTCCATAACCGTCTGCGCCGCCGACAGATGCCAAGGTGCCCGTTTCCAAACCACGCGCAGGTACTGTCCGCGCGCTTCTTCCGCAATCACGGCCAGTGGATTTTCGAAGCATATTGAAGAGGCAGGAAGGAGGGAGCACATAGGGACAGGAGGAAAGGGGGTAGAGTGAAATCTACTGAAAAAGATAGACTATTCTATGTACGCATATTGATTTCAAATAATTGATGTTCAGTAAGTTTTTAATATATTATTTATTATATATTTAAGTTTATCGTTACCTGAAATTAATCTGATGCCTCTACCCAAGGCACCACCCATGCAATACCGCCCTTCCTAACTCTCATGTCTAGAAGGAGGGGCCTATTTAACCTGGAAAGTATGGTGATATAGAAAAACCTGGCCCGCACTTCTTGAACACTACCCACTGCTGCACCGTGGCATCCCAATAGGTAGCCATCAGAACGTCTAGGTGTCATCCTGCGCTCTTACTTACTTGTTATGCCAGACAAGTGAGTGAGGTGCACTCGTACTGCAGCAGCATTTTTTCTATGGCCAGCAGCGTCAGCGGAGGTACCGGCATAGCAGTAGCACCTTATCCGGAAAGGCGGCTTGGGGCGAGACTGCGTGCGACTATAGCTGAGAAGTACATAACGATGTTAGCACTAGAATCATAAGCGGTAAGATAAAGCGGCAAAAAGTCATTGATCTGTTGATATGATGGGTATCACTTCGCGGGCATGCTCACACGGGAACGATCTTCAGTCGTAGCTTCTAAATGCTGGGCTTGTTAATTGAAAATCAATAATTTATCAAACAAATTCGGTTATTCTTCGTCTTTATTTATGCCGCTTGAGCTTAGGGGCTTGATTAACCTTATACTCCTAGCGGCACTTCACGCCTTCACTCTTCTCTCAATTCAGCTATGAAACAGTTTCTTCTCTCTCTGGCCTTGCTAAGTGGTGTTACCGCTGCAGCACAGGCCCAATCTACCACCGGGGGCGGCACCCGCTTCGGCCTTAAAGTGGGCGTCGTGGCAGCCTCACTCGCCGGTGACGACAAAGACTTTCAAGGCGATGTGCAAAACCGCTTCGGATTTCAAGCTGGCGTCACGACCACCACGACCTTGGGCGTGGGCGGCCTGTTCGAACTGCACCCCGAGCTATTGTATTCCCAGCGCGGCTACCAGATCGAGGATGTATCCAAAACCACCTTCCACAACATCGACTTGCCGCTCCTAGCTCGCCTCAACGCCGCTGGGTTAGTATTTGAAGTTGGACCGCAAGTAGGCTACTTGTTCGCGCGTAAAACCAAGTATGATGATTCGGCCATACCAGACGTTACCGCCCGGGGCCAACTTAATAAGCTCCAGTTCGGCTACATCGTAGGTGTTGGCTACCAACTCGAAAGTGGCCCCAATGTGGGCATCCGCTACAACCGCAGCATCACCAAGCTCTATGATGGCGACGCGGCGCTGCCCGGAGGTAATAAAATCTACAACTCAGTATTTCAATTCCAGCTGGGCTTTGCCTTCCCCGGCAATAAGTAGGCTGTCTTACTTCCCTCGAAAAAGTCCCATTTCCGTCATGGAGATGGGGCTTTTTTGGCTGCTTAAGCAAGTATATCTAACAAAAAATCTGGCACTTGAAATGATTCGGTTGCTATCAATCTCAGACTGTGGACAGATTATCCTGCTATACTGTGCCACCGGCTACGGTTCTGCAGCCAAGAACGTCCTGATTAAGGTGCGCGCCAGCGCCTAGGCCACTTGTTGCAGTATTCGGCGCAGCTAGTACTGCCGAGGTGTATATTTGCCGCCCGGCGCATCAGTGGCCGGCTGGTTATATACAGTGTGAATTTATGGGAGCTTTATTATCTGACATGCTTCAGCGGGCGCAGCGCAGCCGGCGGGTAGTGTCTATTCAAACCAGCGGTGGTACGTTTCTAGGGTACGTGCTCAACCACAACCCAGAGCTTGTAGTGCTGCGCACCATCACGCGGCAAGGCCTGCTTACGGGCGTCCGCACGCTAAATCTGGGCAACGTTTCGCAGGTGCACTTTGATGATAAGTATGTGCGCCTGATTGAGTTCAAGGAGCACAACCCAGAGGTAGTGTATGCCCGCCCCGCCGCTCCCGACGGGCTCGACAATCAGTACCTGACTGTGGCAGCCGTGCTGCAGCGGGCCAGTGAGGTGCGCCAACTAGTGCAGCTGGAAACTCACGCTGATAATGACCTCTACGGGTACATTGAGCGCATCACGGAGGATGAGCTGCTGGTAGAAGTGTACACTCAATATGGGGAGCCCGACGGCCACACCGTCATGGACCTTGATAACGTGCGCAGCGTAGTGTGGAGCGACGAAGACACGCGCACCATCGAGCTACTGCTCCGGCAGCGCGATTCGGAAGCGAAGTAAGTCTACCCTGAAAGTGGCCTAGCACGACTTGCAGCGGAACGGCAGCGCGGTTTCTGCGTATGTTTCACTTCGCTAATTCCGTTTGTGATGAAGTTTTTATTTGTGCTGCTGGCCTTTGTAGGGGCAATTAGCGCTTCGGCGCAATCCTCAGTTCCCGCCGCGCTCAATGCCACTCTCGATGGGTACGAGTATCCGTATCCGGTGAAGTATTTGCCTTTGAAGCTCGAGGGGCAGGCCCTGCGCATGGCGTATATGGATGTGCCCGCTACTGCTAAAGCCAACGGCCGCACCGTAGTATTGCTGCACGGCAAGAACTTCTTCGGGGCGTATTGGCGCGAAACCATTAAAGCCTTGGCGGCAGCTGGGTTTCGGGTGGTCGTGCCCGACCAGATTGGGTTCGGCAAGTCAGATAAGCCCGATATCCACTACTCGTTTCACCAGCTGGCCCGCAACACCAAGCACCTGCTTGATACGCTGGGCGTGCAGAAGACCGTGGTGGTAGGCCACTCCATGGGTGGAATGCTGGCTACACGCTTCGCGCTGATGTACCCGTTGGCCACCGAAGAGCTGGTGCTGGAAAACCCGATAGGCCTAGAGGATTACCGCTTAGGCGTGCCATTTCAGTCCGTAGATCAAGCTGAGGCTACCGAGCGCAAGAGCACGGAGGAGAGTATCCGGAAGTACCACGCCACCTATTACCCCCACAGCTACCCCAAGGCCCACGATGAATGGCTGTTGCCCCTGGCGGCCCAAACTCGCCACCCCGATTTCCCGAAAGTAGCCCGCGCCAATGCCCTCACGTTTGAGATGATCTACCAGCAGCCCGTGAGCTATGAGTTTGGGCGGGTAGCTGTGCCCACACTGCTCATTATTGGGCAAGATGACCGCACAGTAGTGGGCAAGGGGTTGGTGAAAGACCCGAAGGTGCTGGCCACGCTAGGCCAGTATCCGGAGCTGGGCCGCCGCACTGCCGCACAAATAAAAGGCGCTAAACTAGTGCCGCTGAATGGTATAGGCCACATCCCACACTTAGAGGCGACGCCGCGCTTCCTGGAGGCTTTGGTGGCGTTCGTGAAATAGAGACTACTGCAACTATGGCGCGGCTTTAGGTATCTTACCTAGCAACCAACGTAATACGGTATGAAACGCTTATTGCTATTGACGATGTGGGGCCTGCCGGGCTTTGTGCTGGCGCAAACTACTGCTCCGCATGGGGTAGGCCTAGGCCAGTATAAACTCAAGGCCAATATGTCAGCCGGAAAGAAGCAGATACACGAAGCGGCCATCCGGCAAGAGGCGCGCCAGCAATTAGCACCGGGGACGTACGAAAGCCGCCCGAACTCCCTGCAGGTGGCTGTACCCGGCTCATCATCCTCATCCATGCCACGTGCTACCACGCCTAATCAGGAGGCACCCGGTGGCGTGGCTCCACTGCCAAAGCAGGAACTCCGTAAGAAGCGGCCGTAAAGGAAATTACTTAGCTCAGGCACTGGCTTAAGAAGGAAATGCTGACGGTGTTACCGAAGAAGGATGGTGCCTGGTGAGCGGGGGCTGTGTGACGAATTGGGAGGTAGAGTCAGCCAGATATCCACTCTTGTTTCGGGAGCTTCTGGTGTGGGCTTCTGAATGTGGAGTTGCCCAATAGCAACCGGTGCAATGCGTAGGGCGGCCGCATCTTCGGTGCTGAGAGTGTGTCCATTGAGGGCAAAAATCAGCGGCCCTCGAAGGCCCAGCCGCCGGCCTACCTGAGCAAAGGTGCGGCTGCGTACTCGTTTTGGATAAGTGATATTGATGACCCCGAAACGGCTTAGATTTTTTAAGTGAGATGCGCCTGCCTGAGCTTCTGAGTTGCCAGGGTCTTTGTATACTTCTATTGATTTAATATGCTGAGGGTTAATATTCTGCAAAAGGCCATTGATGATAATGCTAGAATTCAGCACATACACAGGCTCGGAGATTTGAACCTGCGGGCGGCTGTACGAGGCGGTTTCCTGGGCGTGACCTGGTAGAGCGATGCAGCCCAATGCCATTAAGCAAAACAGTCGGATAGCAGAGTAGGTCATAGAGAGGAATAAATACGTTACAACTAGTTAAGAATCCTCCTGCTGTGCACCCGTAGCACGTAAAAATTAGCTCAGGATGCGCAGGCTTTCTGCCGAAATCAGCGGGGACGCTTGATAGCGGCCCTCGCGCGGGCCATTTTCGAGGTTAAGCACGCCGCGAGGGCATACGGTAGAGCACAGGCCACAACCCACGCAGGACGCCCGGATGATGGGCTCACCGCGCTGGGCGTATTGCTTTACATCAATACCCATCTCGCAGATGTTGGAGCAGTTGCCGCAGCTGATGCACTGGGCGCCGTTGGTAGTAATGCGGAAGCGGGAGAAGTGCTTTTGCAATAGGCCTAGATAAGCGGCCATTGGGCACCCAAAACGGCACCATACGCGGTTGCCCAATAACGGGTAAAAGCCCACACCAACTACGCCGGAGAATACCGCGCCAATAGCAAAGCCGTAGAATTTACTCAGGGCATCAACCGGGCTCAGATTATTGAATAGCCCAATGCTGGAAGCTTGCGGCGTAGTTGCCCAGGCCGGCAGCAACCCCGACACGCCCAGCCACAGCAGCGCGGTTACGAGCACAATGAGTCCGAGGATAGGGTAGATGAGACGAACTTCCCAGCGCCAAGCCTCCCGGCTCTTATCGGAGAGGTGGCGGTATGGGTCACCGGCAGTTTCGGCTAGCCCCCCGCAACCACACACCCACGAACAGTACCAGCGCTTCCCGAAAAAGTACGTGAGTACGGGCGTGCCCACGAAAGAGATAACCGCGCCCCAGAATACCATAAACACGCCTAGGCCAGGTCCGCCATCCTTTAGTAAGTAGCTCACGGTGCCCGGAAACAGGTAGTCGTATTTCAGGGGCCAGAAGTAGCTGAAATAGTACTCAGGGCGCTGAAATGCCAGCAGTAGGCTCGGCAGCAGGTACGCAAATCCAAGCTGAAAGAACATCACCGATACCGTACGGATGCGCTGGTACGGGGAATGGCGGTACTTCCACAGGGCCCGACCCCCCATCACCAGAATAGCCAGCGTATAGAATGTGCCGTACAAAAACCACTGGTCGGCGGGACGTTGGCGCAGGGCTTGGCTAAACGGGTCGAGGGCGTGAATCAGGTTGTTGAGCAGGCCAAAGTTGCCTTGCTCATCTGGGCTGCTAAACCAGTATAGTACCACGTAAAAACCCGTCAGCACCACGGCCGTCAGCCAGGCTACGTTGCCCCGACTGGTGCTGGCGCGCAGCCATAGGTTATCTTGTTGCACCCCGGCCGGGTGGCTCCCAAACTTGCGCGCCGCCCACAATAGAGTACCGCCACTTACCAGGGCCAGCGCTACATACAGGCTTACCCGGGCCTGCCATGGGTCGGCCGCAAAGGCCGCAGGCAGCAGCGCCAACAGCCCCAGCCCAATAATAGTGAGCAGGATCTTTTCGGTAGCCGGTACGGTGGGCAGCGGAGGTGTTGGGAGGGGAAGGGTGGAGTTCATAAGTAACAGGGGAGATGTGCGCCATTAGCTAACCTAGCTAAGGCGCCGCCGCAAGCTGATAGCAACGTGGCCTAGGCCACCCTTAGTGGTGATGATGGTGGTGGCCGTCGGAGGGTTTACCAAACAGGTTGAGCAAAGAGCCTAGCACGTAGAGCACCACCCAGCAGAGGTAAAGCCAGTTGTAGCCGTTGGGCTCGGGTTGGTTCAACAGGTGAATGACCAACTGAGCGCCCGCACTCATCACGATGCCTACGAGAGCAATGTATTGAAAGCTATTGAGGGCGCTGGGGCGGTAAAGTTTAGAGAAATCCATGTAGGTACAGCCAGAAGAAGTAAGCACAGCGGGGCACTAAAGCTTGGTACTGCGCGCTGGGCAATCAGGAGAATGCGTTAACGAAATGAAAAAATTCCTTTACGGCGAGGTGGCGCCACGGGGTACTGCGGAAACTGCCGGGCAAACTCGCCAACAATGGCGGCTTCGTGCCGCCGGAAAAACTCCGGGTCGAAGTTGGCCGTGCCGAGGGCGCTGAGCACTTGCGTAATGGGCGTGGCAGTGCGTAGCCACTGGTCCCATACGTCGTGGCGCTGCCGGATACCCATCGTATTCATGCCCATAACGGCACCGTGGGCATCGGCCTGAAAATTAATCCGGAGCAAGTGCTGCTCAGTGGGGTGCTGCCAGTAAAAGCTGTGAATGCCGGCGGGCAGGCGAGCAGGCACGCGGCCGTAGGTCTGGTATTCCAGCTGAAAGAATTTGGCGGAGTTAAACCAAGGACCGCGCTGGTAGGGGCGTGGCTGCCCACATATGGCGTATGCCACGGTTTCGCCCTGCTGGCGGCCCGTGTACCAGAGCTGTTCAATGGGCACCTCCTCGGGACCGGGCTGGCGGTGCTGGGCACAGTCGCCGGCCGCAAACACATGGGCTTGGCTTGTCTGGAGCTGCTCATCTACCAGAATACCACGGTCAGTTTCTAGGCCGGCGGCTTGGGCTAGGCCTATGTTAGGCGTTACCCCAATGGCGAGACCTACCCACTGGCAAGGAATTTCCTCGCCCTGGGAAGTGCGTACGGCGCGTGCTCGGCCGGCTTCATCCCCTATAATTTCGGCTAGCTCGGTGCCATACTGCACCGTCACCCCATGGGCCTGAAGTTGGCGGTTGACCAGGGCCGCTTCCTCGGGCGGCAGCACTGAGCCCCAGTAGTGAGCATCACGCACGAGCATGGTAACGGCAATGCCCCGGGAACGAAGCATTTCCGCCAGCTCAATGCCAATTAGGCCACCTCCCACTACTACTGCCTGATGTACAGCATGCGTTTCGCGGTGCATACGTTCCAGATCGGCTAGCCCGTAGAGGCCTTGTACGCCCGCTAGGTCTTGGCCGGGCCAATTATGCACGCGGCTCACAGAACCAGTGGCTACCAGCAGCTTGTCGTAGGGTAAGGCTAGGCCAGTGCTTAGTTCTACCTGTTGCTGTGCGGTATCGAGGCCAGTGACGGTGGCGTGCACCAGTTCCAGTCGGTTTTCGGCCCAAAACCAGTCGCCGTAGGGTTTTAGGTCCTGGGGGCGGAGGTGCCCCATGTAGGCGTACATGAGGGCCGGCCTGGAAATATGATAGGGGCTTTCTTCGGAAATCAGCGTGATGCGGGCGTCGGGACGCAGTTGGCGCACGGTCAGTGCGCAGGTTACCCCCGTAATGCCGTTGCCGATTATAACCAAATTCATACGCAAGCACGTGGAAAAGACCACTGCGCAAAGGTGGAAGAAAAAACTGACCAGCCCAGTTGCCTAGAACTGGCCTAGTACGAGCTGGTCTTTGCCATACGGAGGAGTTAAGGTGCTGGATTGATTTTCAGGAAGCGGCCTTTACCAGAGGGTATGTTCCTCACTGCCACCCAACCTACCGCCTGGGTCAGCGTACACCCTCAAAACCACGTTTCCTTTCCACCAAAATTCCGTCCATCATGGCTACGAATGATAAATCCGCGGATAACGCAGTACACGATAAAGCCGCTACGCCCGATAACGAGCACCTGGAGAATACCAAAGAATTTAAAGAGGTAGTGAGCAACGGCAAACAGTCCGATGACTCCTCGGCTCACCGCAACCAGGGTGCCGGCGGGTATACCCAGCGCTCCGACCAGAAAGATCAGCTTGAGAACTTGCACATTGGCGGGGGCGAAGGCGTACCCCAGGGTGGCAATGACCACGACAACCCCGGCGAGCAAGCCGGCGGCCCTGGCTTCGGTATCGAGGGTAGCGTCGAGCTTGACCATCAGCTCCGTACCCGCGACCAGAAATTCGGGGAATCGACGACTAGCGGTCCTGCTAAACCAGTTGAGGACTAGTACAATGCCTGTATTGTATGAGAAGCCCCGCTCTACCAAGAGCGGGGCTTTTTTGTGGCCTACAGCGCGCAAGGTGAGAGTCCAACTAGTCGCTACGAGCGAAATTAGGATTTACACAATTCGGTCCTTTATCTTTAGGAACCGCAGAAGGGTTTAAACGGGATTATTCCACTAACGGACTCTGCTGATTGGGTTTACCGTACGCTTCTACCTGCAAATTCCCTTTTTATTACGCACACCCTCATGAATGAGAACACCTCTACTCCCCTTAACGAAGAAGAAGTAACCACTAACGTGTTGGCCGAGGAGGAAAATTTTTCTTCTGGCAACGGACGCTTGGCCCTGATTGTGGGCGGCATTGTGGCGCTGGTAGTTTCTGGCTATGCTATGTTGCCTGCTACCACCACGCGCCAACTGGTAAGTGCCATGCCGGGGATTGAGCTAGGCGATGCTACCGTAACGGGCACCCGGGCCGCCGAGCAACCCACCGACACCGTAGCTGCCACCACCGCGGCCGACCCCGCCGAAGAGCCCAAAACTCCCGCCGAGCAAAAGGCTATTGCCGCCAAGCCCCAATCTGCCCGCGAGACAGCCGCCCGCACAGAAGCTGAGGAGGTTAAAGAGGAGGCTGCGCCCGCCGAAATTGAGGTAGAGCCCGTGCCCGCCGCCGAGCCAGCAACCCCCTCTATGGTTACCATTACGGGGCGCATTCTGAATGAGAACGGCCGCCCTCTGGCTGGCGCTACGGTGCTGGTGAAGGGCTCGAAAAAAGCCGTCGGGACAGATGCCAATGGTAATTACTCCCTGGAGTTGCCGGCCGGCGACAACACGCTGGTGTACGGCTACGGCGGCTACGAAGACCAGGAGATTCGCACTCGCAACGCTCAGCCCGTAAACGTTACGCTGGTGCCAGCTGAAAATGCCGGTAAGCGTCGTCGGCGCTAGTGGCCTAGCCGGGCAATTTACAGCGCAATGGCGTGTGGCGTATGCTGTAAGATAAGCCAGAATAAAATACAAAAGGCCCGCTGATCTACATCAGCGAGCCTTTTGCGTGAGTTTGGATAACAATGGCCTAGGAGGGCTCTTGAGGTGAGCTATTTGAAAAGCGCTTCCCAAAGATGAAGTACACGGGTATTCCCACGGCCACCAAGCCGAGACCCCGGAGGGCAAACTTTGAGTTTACAGGGTCGGTGAGCAGAATAAAGCAGAAGCCCGAAGCGAGAATGATATAAAGCAACGGGATAACGGGGTAACCGGCAGCTCGGTAGGGGCGAGGAGCATCGGGCCGGGTGCGGCGCAGCACAAAAATGCCGATGATGGTAATAACGTAGAACAGGATAACCGAGAACATTACATAGTTGAGCAGGTCGCCGTAGGAGCCAGAGAGGCAAAGCAGGCTGGCCCAGGCGCATTGCGCCCACAGCGCCACGCCCGGAACCCCAGCCTTGTTAAGACGAGCCATTCCAGGAAAAAACAGCCCGTCGGCGGCCATAGCGTAATAGGCCCGCGCCCCCGACAGCAGAATGCTGTTGTCGGCGCTGAAGGTGCTGATCATGATCAGAATGGCCATTACGTAGGCACCTACCTGACCTAGAATGCTTTCGGCCACGGCCGTAGCAACGCGCTCATTGGTGGCATACATGATGCCGCGGCCCATCACGGTAGTGGCTTCTGGGTCGCCTTTCAGGGGCAGCACCAGCAGGTACACTACGTTAATGAGAATGTAGAGCGCCGTTACGATGGCCGTGCCAAGGGCCATGCTGAGCACAATGGTGCGCTCGGGCTTCACAATTTCGTCGCCCGAGAAGCCGATGTTGTTCCAGGCATCGGAGCTAAACAGGGAACCCGTCATGGCCAGTCCGATTGCCGTAATAAGGGCCGAGGTAGTCAGGGGAGAAGAGTGGCCTAGCTTATCGAAGCTCATGGCCTGCCACATGTCCTGGAAGTTTACGCTTACGGCCTGCTGGTTGATGCCCAGCGCTAGGCCACCCAATATCAAAAGGCCTAAGGCCACAAGCTTGGTGCTCCCGAAGATGTTGGAAATCAGCTTGCCACTGCGCACCCCGCGAGAGTTGATATAGGTAAGTACCACGAGCAGCGTAACGGCCAGCAGTTGCACCGTGCTTAACTCAAACGTACCCACGCGCAGCAGTACATTCGTTTCACTAAACCAGGGCAGCAGCACGCCGGTGAAGCGGGCAAAAGCCACGGCCACCGCCGCAATTACGCCCGTCTGAATCACCAGAAACAGCGTCCAGCCATACAGAAAGGCCACCAGCTTATTGTAGGCCTCACGCAGGTACACGTACTGGCCACCTACTTTCGGAAACATGGAGGAAAGCTCGCCATAGCTCACGGCACCCGCCAGCGTGATAAACCCCGTTAGGAGCCAAACCACCAGCAGCCAGCCGGCCGAGCCCACCAATTGAGCTATACCCGCCGACACGATGAAAATACCGGAGCCAATCATGCTCCCGGTCACAATCATGACGGCATCAAACAGCGTAATGGCCCGCTGGAAATGGCCTTGCTTTTCAGACATACAGGGAAAGTAGGAAGTGTTTCAGGGCCGGAAGATAGAAAAGAAACGGGCGGATAGTAGAATGCCTAGGGCGAAGGCCGGAAAACGGCCAAAGCTTGCCTCACGCCGCGCCGGAACCCAAACGGATACCTACTAGGCCAGTCTGAAAGCACTTTGGAAGCGTTGGGTTGACTACCAACGCAGCTGTTTGTGCCCGCAGCCGTAGGAGGAGTACGCCCAACCATCGCGCGCCAAAGGAGTAATCCTTATTTTTGCCGCCCGCCCTTCTCCCGGAATCCTGCATGTCGCAACGAGTACTGGTGTTTCTGACAGGTCTGCTGCTGCTTACGGCACTGGGTTCCTACGTGTATTACCGCCACCGAGAGGCGCAGGTGCCCGTCGACCCTTGGGCACTGGTCCCCGACGATGCCGTGCTGGTTACGGTTACCCACGACCACCCCACGCTGGTTCGCCACCTCAAGGAAACCCAACTCTGGGACAATCTCACGGCCGTGCGCTACTTCCAGCAAGTGGAGGATAACGTGGCCCTGGCCGATAGCCTCACCAGCGGGCAGGATGTAGTCCTGCGCTTTCTGGGCCGCAAGCGGGTCCTGACGTCGGTGCACGTTACAGGCCCCACCAGCTTCGACGTGCTTTTTCAGGTGCCCATCAGCAGTGTGCGGGAGTATCGCCAGGTGCGCAACCTGGTGGAGGGGCTAGGCCGCGATGCACGCTTTCAGGTGAGTACCCGCGAGTTTCACGACCAGCAATTTACGCAGGTGCAGCAGCGCAGCACCGGCGAAGGAATTACCTTTTTCAACTACCGAAACCATTTGCTCATCAGTGCCAGCCCCGCGCTGGTGGAAGCCGTGGCCTTGCGGCTGGAGCATCCCGAGCAGCCCACCGTGGCGGCTGATTTCCAGAACACCGATTTCTTCCGTCAGAGAAACGTGGATGCTACGCTGCTGCTGAACCAGCGGCGCTTGCCGCAGTTGCTGGGCGTTTTCTTTCGGCGCGACATGGAAGCTGAGCTAACCGAGGTGAGTAGCCTAGCGCGCAACGGGCTGGTGCAGATGAAGCTGGAAGGAAATAAGGTGGTGTTTAATGGATTCGCTAACGCCGAAACTGCCCACCGTGGCCTACACGAACGGCTGCGAGGTCAACCGGCCCAGCGCCTGCGCATGGCCGAGGTAGTACCCCTTCGAACGGCCCTGCTCGTGCACCTAGGTCTAAACCAAGCAGCTGCCCTGCGGAGTGGTGCTGCACCTGTGGCGTCTGATTCTCTGGTGGCTAATACGGTTCCCTTGGTAGATAGCATGGCCGCGCTGCTCCGGCAAGAGGTGGCGTTGTGCTACCTGAGTACGGCCTCGGCTAGGCTGCGGCCGGCCAAGCTGGCCCTGGCCTGGTGCTCCAACCCTACGCAGTTGGGTATTCTGCTTGGGCAGATGCGGCGGGCCACCGGCACCACACCCTCCTTCGAGCGGGTGGGTCCCTACCAACTTTACCAAACCGGTGTGCCGGAGCTGCCCCAACGTCTGCTAGGCCCTCTGTTCCGCAATTTTGCGCAGCCGGTAGTAGCGCAGGTAGGTAACTACGTGGCGTTTGGCGAAGACGCGGAAGCAGTGCGCCAGTGGCTGCTGAGCGTAACCGCGGGCGAGGTTTGGAGCCGTTCTCCCACGCAGGTTGCCTTTTTGCAGGACACGCAGCCCTTGGCCCGCATGAGTGTGCTGCTTGATATGGGCAACGCCTGGAACGTGCTGCTGCGCGGACTGGTGGAAGAGCGCCGGGCCGGATTGCTGCGCAACGAAACCCTGTTCAAGCGCTTCCCTCAGGTGGCCCTGCAGTGGGTGCCGGCGGCCAATGAAGCCGAAGAAGGGGCCCAGTACTACACGCATTTTGTGCTTCGCCACCCAGCAGAGGGTCCAGCCGTGGCCAGGCCGCAAAACCAAGATGGCACCGGCAGCATCCTCACGTTCAAGGCCGCCTTGCGCAGCTCACCAACCCTGGTACCCGTTAGCGGGGCCCGGCTCTCGGGTATTCTGGTGCAGGATACCGCGCAGATTCTGCACTACATCACCCCCGACAATGTGGTAGCCTGGTCTGACACTCTGCCCGGTCCCCTCATTGGGCAGCCCTACCATCTGCCTGGCAACAGTGGGTTCTTGCTGGGAAGTGCTACGCAGCTATTTGGGTATAACAGCCGAGGACAGCTCCTTCCCAATTTCCCCCTGAACTTGCCCGATACGGTGCAGGCCACTTCTCTGACGGTGTTGCCCATCCGTGGGGGGCAGGCTGCCCGTTTGCTGGTGGCGGGCAGTGGCAGCAACTTGTTTCTCTATGATACGCAAGGGCGCAGCTTCCCCGGTTGGCAGCCCAAGCAACTTGATTTCCGGTTGGCTGCACCGCCTCATTACCTCAGCGTAAACGGGCGCGATGTAATTGTGACCCTACTCGAAAATGGGTACGTCTACGCGTATGATCAGGCCGGAGGCGTGTATCCAGGTTTTCCTATCAGCGTGGGCGCCCGCTTGCATAGCGGCGCGCTAGCCGAAATAGGCCCCACCATGCGCCGCTCCCGCCTCACGGTAGTTACTCAGCACGGAGAAAGGGTAAGCTTTAACCTGAGCGGCGACATTGTTTCCCGGAGCCGAATAGCCACCTGGAGCCGAAATTCTGAGTTTCACTTGGTGCCGGATCAGCAGCAGCGTACGTATGTGGTGACGCGTGAGGAGGGTGGACGCCTCACGTTGTTCGATGCCGCCGGTCGTCAGCTGCTTACCCAAACCTTCGTTACCTCAGCCCCTAAGCAGGCACAGTACTTCAACTTTGAAGGGGGGCGCCAAGTGTACGTACTTTCGGAACAGGGGCCTGGTAAGGTGTACCTCTACGACGCCCGCGCCCGGCTCGTAGGCGGACAGCCCTTCGATAGCTCCACGCCCCAAATTGCGCTGGAGTTTAATCCGGCTACCTCAGTGTACTACCTGTTTCGAGTGATAGGTAAGGAGCTACGCCGCTCTGATTTGCGCCTGAACTAGGCCAGGTTGGATCACTATCTCAAGGCAAATCAGATAGCAACCTCGCTAGAAATAAGTGGGGATGTAATAAGTATTCCCTGGAGTTTACAGCACTAAGCACGTATGCTAATTCTGCTTCAGTATGGGTATTTCGCAGTTTTAATCCTTATCTATTGATGAGCTGGCAATAGATAAGAGTAAATATTATCTATATTGTATTTTATTATTATTTTAGGATTATATATAATATAATTTTAGCTTGGCCAGCATGTTAGATGATTCCGCTCTGTCTAGCTGAGTACAACAGAGTAGGATAGTATGGCAAGCACGTCATTACATTGCTCTTCTAACAGCCTTCATACAGTTTGACTTATCCTTTCTTTCCATAACCTAATCCGCTCTATGAAGCACCTTAACCGCCTAACGGCCCTCTTCGCATGCTCCTTCATCCTGCTGACCAGCTGCTCGAAGGAAACTGAGAATTCTATTCGTCCGAGTGCCACCCAACAATCTGCTCAAGTTACCTCTACAACCCGCGAAAAAATCAACCAACTCCGGGCTTCGCTGCCTGCTGGGGTTGAGGCTAAGCTAAAGGAGCGCTCCGCTCTTTTGTTACAAACTGACCCTCAGTACCGCGAGAAAGTACGCAGTGTACTAGCCATCGAGCCCACGGCTTGTAACGACAACACACCCGTTAATCAGTGGTTCGACCAGCAACTGGTGGGCTGGAACAACGAGGTAATCGGCTACGTGCTGGACTTCGCCATGCTTGATCTGCCAACCTACGACGCCCTGGTGTTTGAGAACAGCTCCAATGGCCAGACCTTTGGGGTAAATGGCGAATACACCCAGACGCTAACTAAGACCTTCAAGGATCTGCAGCGCTTCTGGAACATTCAGTCGGCTGACATTGTGCTGGCTGCAATGCACGGCAACATGCTCACGAACCGTGACCGGATTATCCGGACTTACGTGGCTGTGTATGACGTAGACCCGGCCACGGCTGGTATTCTGGCTGATATCGTGACCATGCTGGCCGACGAAATTCCGCAGTACCGGGATGGTAACCACCCCATCTTCACCTTCAACGCTTTTGCCCAGCAGGGCTTCAACTTTCCTCCCTACGGCCGCATTCCTGATAAAATTATCATGGGCGACGGTATCATGGATGCCTTTGCGGCTACTGGCTACGGCGACGTAGCGCCCCAGGCCATTCTGGCCCACGAGTTTGGCCACCAGGTGCAGTTTCAGCTAAACTTGTTCGGGACGGTGCAGAGCCCTGAAGCAACCCGCCGCACCGAACTTATGGCTGATGCCTACGCGGCCTACTACCTCTCGCATGCTCGGGGTGCGGCCATGCAGTGGAAGCGCGTGCAGCAGTTCCTGGGCGTGTTCTTCAACATCGGCGACTGTAGCATCACCAGCAATGGCCACCACGGTACGCCCACGCAGCGGTTCGCGGCTGCCCAGTGGGGGTACAACCTCGCCAACGATGCCCAGAAGCAGGGCCACATTCTCTCCAGCCAAGAGTTTGCCCGCTTATTTGAGGCTCAGTTGCCCGTGTTCGTTAAAAAATAAACAGCCATTTAATCTGAGCTGGGTTTTGGCCTAGCATCAGCGGAACAGGCCTAGAAAAAGCCCTTACCTCCAACCGGTGGTAAGGGCTTTTTCTAGGCCTGTTTAGTTCTGGCGTGGTGCCTCACGCCAGTAAGGCGAAAAGAGTCAGGTAGTCAGAGGCTGCCTGCTATGAATAGAGAGGAAGGTAGTGCTTCGTGCCTACCTTTTTACCGATTGGTCAGCCAGCCTTTTCGGTAGAAATAGATAAGCTGAAACAGCACAATTAGGCCTAGTATGGCCAGCAACACAGGGTACCCCCAGGGGCTGTACAGCTCGGGCATGTTGAGGTAATTAATAGTCCCGTCGGGGGCTTCGCGCTGGAAGTTCATGCCGTAGAGGCCTACCACAAAGCTGAGCGGAATAAAGATGCTACTGATGATGGTGAGCACCTTCATCACCTCGTTCATGCGGTTGCTTTGGTCGGAGAGGAACAGATCGACGAGGCTGCTGACCGATTCGCGGTAGCTCTCGGCCAGATCCATTGCCTGAATAGAGTGGTCGTAGCAGTCCTTGAAGTAGGTTTTCATCTCCTCCGGCACTATTTCCTCGGGCATGCGCAGAATCTCGGCAATCTTCTCCCGCTCGGGGTACACTAGCCGCCGGAAGCGCACAATATCTTTCTTAATGTGCAAGATGCGGTTGAGCAAACGCCGGTCGGAGCGGCCCGTGAAAATGCGCTCCTCTAGCTTTTCAATGTAGTCGCCAATGGCGGCCATAGTAGGGTAGTAGTGGTCGAGTACCACGTCGGTGAGGGCGTAGGCCAGGTACAACGGAGAGCGGCGCCGAATAGAACTGCGGCCCGAGCGCAACCGCTGCCGCACTGCTTCTAGGCAATCCTCGTAGTCGTCCTGAAAACTCAGAACGTAGTTGTCGCCAGTGAAGAGGGAAAGTTGGTCATCCTCGATATCGAGTTGGGAGGTAAATTCCGTCATGCGCGATACCAGGAATAAACCTTCTTCTGTCTCTTCCACCTTGGCCCGCTGATAGTCATTAAGCACATCCTCCATCATCAGCGGGTGAATGTGGAAGTCGTCCTGAATCTGCTGCATCAGGCCCAGGTTATTGTAGCCGCGGATGTCAAACCAATGCTTCAGCTCGGGATGCTCCTGTATATACGCCCGCAGGGCTGGGTAATCGAAATATTCACGTTCCTGAAAAAAGTTTTCGCTGTAACTGATCAGAAAAAGGCGCGGCGGCAAGGCATCAGCCCGGACCATAAGCGTGCCGGGGCGTTGGCCTACGGTTTGTTCGTGCGCCTGGCGGGTCGCGTCGCGGTCGGCAAGGGCGCCAGTTGGGGAGGGAAGCTCCGCTTCGGGGTCGGGCAGCACGGGAGGAGGGAAAGTAGCTGAAGGGGAGGAGGCAGCAGAATTCATGCGGGCACAAAACAAGTACGTAGGGCAGTTTACGAAATGTGGCGACAAGTTCGTTGTTATAATCTCCACTATTAACGTAGGGGTAAGCCCCAGTGCTTATCGGCTCTAGCAACCAGCCGCGGCATTTTTCTCGTACTTTCGCTGCCCGCCCTCCTCTACAGTTGCCCTTGGATTCTGCCGCTACTTCTACTCCTAATCTGCTGCCCCTCCCCGTTGAGAAGGGGCGGTACGCAGTGCGCTGCCAGCACGGAATGGAAGCCCAGCCGATCCGCCCCCTGGCCTACGACCCTTTTTTGTATCTCACGGCGGCCCACTTGGCCTTACAGCAGGCTCCTGGTGAACGGCTTCACTTTAAGCTGGAAGACCAGCGCAACAACCAGACCGTAGGCCAGTTTCAGGTGTTCCTGGATGCGGCGGGCACGGCGGCCTATAGCCCTTGGCAGGCGCCATTTGGCAGTGCTCAGCTTCTGCCTGGGTTGCCCGCCGAGGTAGTATCCAGCTTCTTGGCCGTGATTGAAAGCCAGCTCACGGCACGGGGCGTGCAGCGCTTCCAAATTCGGAGCTACCCGCTTGGATATGATGAGGCCGGTAGTGCTTTGCTCACGCAGGCGCTTACGCAACTGGGCTTCCGCATAACTCACACCGAGCTGAATAACCATTTGCCTTTAGCTGAAGAGTTTACTTCTCGGCTGCACCCCTCCGAAAAGCGCCGGCTGCGCAAGTGTGAGCAGCATGGCTTTCAGTTTGAGCAGGAACCTCCCTTGCTGCTGCCCCTGGCCTACGAGTTCTTGAGTCGTTGTCGCCAGGAAAAAGGTCAGCAGCTTTCATTGCCGCTAGAGCGCCTGCAGGAGTTGTTTCGCCTATTTCCGCAGCATTACTTCCTGTTTTCGGTGCGAAACCCAGCCGGAGAGTGGGTCGCTCTCACAGTAGCTATTCGGGTAAACAGCGAAGTGCTCTACAACTTTTACCCCGCCAGCCCCCTGGCCTACAACGCCTTTAGCCCGGTGGTGCTCCTGAATGCTGGCCTGCACGCCTTCGGCAAAGCTAGTGGTATGCGGCTGCTAGACCTAGGCACTTCCATGCTGCCAGAAGGACCTAATTATTCGCTGTTGCAGTTTAAGCGCCACCTAGGCGGGGTGCTCAGTCTGAAGTTGACGTTCGAGAAATGAGTGGATTCAGTATGTCAACTGGCTGCAGGCCGTGGCTAAGCCACCTTACTTGGTAATGCAGCATCCACCGGATTCAGTAGCACCCCAGCCAGAGCCGCGCGCCGCTGTGCTGGGCCGTTTCCTGCGCGGCTCACTAGGATCAGGAGTAGCTGTGCTAGTGAGGGCGGCTGGAGCAGTAGTACTCAACAAGCTACTAGCCCTGTATGGGGGGGCGGGGGGCATTACATTGCTAGCTCACTTTCAAAACCTCATGGCCTTATTCACTACCCTTCCTAATGATGGGGTGCATGTGGGGCTAGTAAAATATCTGGCACCTCTGCGGCCAGGCTCTGGCCGTTACCGGGCGTGGTGGGGTGCAAGCTTAATCCTGAATGTAGGAGCCTTGCTGCTTGGCTTCCTGTTGCTGGCGTTGGTTCCCAACCCCCTAATAGGAATGTTTCGGCCCACAATAGGCTGGGGGGGACTGTTTGCGTTAGGCATCACTTTACTAACAGGACATGCATTGCTGGTATCGGTACTGTTGGCGGCGGGGCAGCTACGCCAGTACGTGCTCCTGACGGTGCTGCTCAGCAGCTTAGGGGTGGGAGCCGTGGCCACGGTATTGGCCTTGGGCGGTTCCAGTGAGTCAGCCCTCCTGGCCTATCTATTTGCTCAGGGAATGACAATAGTACCTACGCTGCTGCTGGCGCACCGAGCCGGATTGCTGCCTCGCCTTACCGGCCGCTTCAGTCAGCCAGCTCTTCGCGGGTTGAGCCGCTTTCTGCTCATGGCCGTAAGCGTGCTACTCTTTGGCAAGAGCATTGATTTTGCCATGCGGGAGGTGCTCATTCGGCAGCTAGGGCTGAGCCAAACTGACCTTTGGCAGGCCATAGCAAAGCTCTCCGATAATTATACTATGGTGTTTTCCGCTATCATGGGTAGCGTTTATTACCCACGGCTGGCTGCCTTTTCAGCTCAACCACTCCAGCGTAAAGCGTTGGTAAGGGCAGTACTAGCCCTGTTGGCTCCCGCTATATTGGTAGGGTTTGTAGTATTATGGTTGCTGCGGGTGTGGTTGCTTCCACTATTGTTTGATCAACACTTTGTAGCGGCGGCCCCGCTGCTCGCCCCGCAACTTGTGGGCGACTGGGCTAAATTTCTGACCTGGACGCTACTGTATCTGCTGACTGTGCAGGCGCAGGTCGGACGTTACATATTCGTGCAGGCAGCTTCTGCAGTGCTATATGCCGTGCTACTGGTGTGGCTGTTGCCTCACTATGGCTTGATGGGAGCACCTTTAGCACATGCGGCGCGCTTTTGGCTGCTTTTGCCAGGCTGCCTCTGGTATTTTCGGCGTGATATTGTGTAGGATAGCCTGTTAAGTGTTGTCTTATTTTAGTCTTGGTCGCTGTTGAAGCAGATAGTCTTCATCTGACGTACTGTAAAACCAGTCAGCTTGAATACAGAGGATTGCGTGTGTTCACCTCCAGTATGCCTGTTTAACTTGCCGCTCTATGTCAACTGTTGAGCAACCGCTGGTAACTATTATTGCACTGTGCTACAACCACGCTCGCTTTCTACCCCAGGCTCTCGACTCCCTGCTTAACCAGACGTACCCTAACCTAGAAGTACTGCTGGTTGATGACGCAAGTACCGATGATAGTGCTACTATTTTAATGCGTTACGCGCAGGCACAACCCAACTGGCGTCTCTTGTTGCTACCAGAAAATGTAGGTAATTGTCGAGCATTCAACAGCGCTTTTCGGCAATCGATGGGGGAATTTGTAATTGATTTTGCAACCGATGACGTGCTCCTGCCTCATCGGGTAGCTCATCATATAACTGCATTTCAAGAAGCTGGCCCGCAGTGCGGTATGGTGTATTCTGATGCGGAACTGATCGATGAGCAAGGGCACTTGGTGCGTCGTCATTTCCGACGTACTGCCCAAGGTCTGTTCCCACGGCCGGCATCAGGGTGGGTGTTTGCCGATGTGCTGGCGCGGTATTTCATCAGCACTCCAACTATGACTATGCGCCGCGCCACTTTGGAAGAGCTGGGTGGCTATGATGAAGCCCTGGCTTACGAAGACTTTGACTTTTGGGTGCGCGCCTCCCGCAACTGGCAATTTTACTTTTTGGATGAGGTGACTACCCAAAAGCGCCTGCACCCGCAATCAATGTCGCGGAAAGGCTACCAGCCCCACGATCCGTACCTGAATTCTACTATTCACGTGTGCCGTAAGGCCTTAGCTATGTGCCGGAATGAGGCTGAGCGCACTGCTCTAGCGGTGCGTGTGCGCTGGGAGCTGCGCCAAGCAGTGCGCTGGCGCAACTATTCAGAAGCCCGCACGCTTTATACGCTGCTGCAAGAGCTAAACCACCTCACCCTCTTCGACAGGTTGCTCGGCTTATGGGTGGCTATAATAAAGTAATCGGTAGGAAAGGGACCCTGTAAAGTTTATACTTAGAGGGACGAGCACTCTTGCCAGAAAGGACTGGCCTAGCGCTTGATGAGCCAATAAGGCAATTAAGTCACTGCTCCCAACTGCATGTACTTCTGCTTATCCACTTATCGAGTCGAATCCCCACTATTAATTATTCTTACCCTTTCTCTCGTCTCCTAAAGTCACTTCAAACAGCGACACTTTGCCATCTTCTGCAATTAACTGCCGCCGGGGGTACCAACTCAGAACTGAATCGGGAGAGTAACGGATGAGTTTGCGAGTTAGCTCATCGTTGGTGAGGGTGCTATGATTGAGCAACAGCCAGGCATGTTGGCCCGGACGTAGCTGCAAGGAGTCGCGCGACCAGTAGCGGCGATACTGCAACCCGGTCGGCATGGCAAAGCTGTAGTAGAAGTCGTAATTATCGATCAGAAAGTCATCAACTAATACCACGCCTTGGGCCGGGGCTTGCAGATGCTGCTTGATAACCCGATTCTGCGCAAAGTGAGACGACACTGAGGGCTTCCACATAAAATACGCCGGCCGAAGAACTAGGCACCCAACTAGCACCAGCAGGGTAAGTAGAGCCAATGGCGCCTGACCGGGCCGCAAAAAAGTAGGGCACAGAGGACGTGACTGAGCAACTGCCACTACCGCCAGAAACAGGCCTAGGCCACTATACAATACCGATAGGCTATTGTGCAGCCAACCCGCACACAGCAACAGGCCTAGCGCTATGATGACCACGCCACGGCCGTTGCGCAGCATGTACTGCAGCCCAAACCCCGCGGCCAGCGCCAGTGGCGGTAACAGGGGAGTCGTCATGCGTGGCAGCAGCGTGATGGGGTTATACTGGCCAAGCGAGGTACTACCAACCCAGAAGAAAAGCAGAGTGCTGAAGCCTAAGCCTAACCAAAACCGTTTGTCGGAGTTAGGCGCGGCAGGTTGTAGAAGGGCTGCGGCTGCCAGCAGTAGCATCGGCCCGAGCCCGGCTCCAATAAAGAAAGCAAGTGGCTGCCACGTAATGCGGCTGATAAGGGCCGCACGATTGCCTAACAGGTAATTACCTTCCTTTAGGAACTCATTGGTGTTCTCAATCAGGTGCAGGCGATACAGCGCATCGTGAGTATACACTTGGTAAAAAGCCAGGTATGCCGTGAGTAGGGCGAGGCCCGTAAACACAGCTGCGCCCCAAAACCGCCCGTGTTGGCGTCGCCAAGCATCACGTCCCAGCACGGCCAGGTAGAAGGGGAGGTAGTAGACAATGGTTTCTTTGCTGAGCAAGGCCGCGAAGCTGACTCCCGCGAACCCGATGCCCCACGCAAGCGTCCGCGCTCCGGCCCGCCGCCCGACCAGCAGCGCAGCCGACCCAGCCAAGCACCAAAACATCAAGATGTTATCGGGGTAGAGGTAATTGGTCAGGTTGAGGGTGAAGTAGTGCAAGCCCAGTAGCAGCATAGCTGTGGCTGCTACTACCGGCTCTTGCCGCCGGTACAGTTTCCAGATGAGCACAGCGCACCCCAGCGTAGCTAGCAGGGGCCACAGGGTGCTGCTGATAATATTAATACCGAACAGCAGGTAGCACAGCGCCACCGGACCGTAAATCATGGGGCGCTCCTTGAGGGGGTCGTGGAGGAGCCCTTGTGGGTCGGGAGCTACCCGAAAGGTGCCGTTAATCAGTTGGTGTGCATAGCGGGAATAGAAATAATCGTCGATAGCATACAGCCCTTCGTGGCTGAGGAAAAAATACGCAACGGTAAACAGTAGCACGAACAGGAGCGTCCAGTCGGCTAGGCGGCGAGATATCATGCGCGCAAAGCTACGCAGCGGCGCTGTGCCGGAGGCTGTATCTTGCGGCCATGAACCTACGTCGTTTCTGCTTGCTGCTCTTGCCGCTGCTCTTGCTCCTGGCGAGTGGCCTAGGGCTGGGCTGCTTCAGTGAAACAAACGACGACCTGACTATTGTGGCCCTGCTGCGTGGAACGTCGGCCGCGGCTCCGGTTACCGATCTACACCTGTACTTTCATGGGTATACTGCCCTCTGGAGCCGCCTGTATGTGGCATTTGCCGGGGTGCCTTGGTATGCCCTTACCCTATACACGCTTTTGTACGCGGCTACCGTACTCACCTTTTTGGTGTTGGAGCGGCTACTGCGGCCTAGGGTTTTGCTAGGCCAGGTGCTGATATTTTTGGTGTTGTTCTTTGCCGTAGCCTGGCTCGAACATGGCTTCTGGTTTAATTACGTGCGAGTACCGGTGCTGCTGGCGGGGGCCGGTGTGCTGTTTGCGGCCCAGCGCGCTCCTACTCGTTGGGCGCTGGCACTAGGCCTAGTAGCTTTTGGGCTAGCTTGGCTGATTCGGCCTAGCGCCGCCGTGCTGGGATTGGCGGCAGCAGCACCGGGGGCTTGGTGGCTGGCTCACCGGCAAGCCATTCCGGTAGTGGTGGGAGCCACAGGCTGGGCCGTGCTGGGGGCGTTGTGGCTTCACTTGACCTGGAGCCCCCAAGAAGTCACGTTTCGGCGGCTTGATGTGCTCAAGTCTAACATCAACGATTTTCAGTTGGCACACCCGCAGCCGCGCACTGCTCCCGATAGCCTAGCTCTGATGGAGGTGCAGCACTGGATGCTTAGTGATTCCACCCTAGTTAATGAGCCGTTCTTTGCACGGGCCGCTCCCTTCAATGCTGCGCATTTTCTACAGCACACCGCCCCCATTAAGCTAGCCGTGCTGCTTCAACAGCTTGGGCGCAATTACTTTCCAGTGCTGGTCGCTCTACTGGTAGTGGCCTACCAGGTTGGCCGCCTGCCACAAGCAGTACCCAAGCGGGAGTTCTGGCTGGTGCAGGCCGGCTTTGTTACTTTACTGCTGCTGCTAGGTATAGGGTTGAAACTGCCACCTCGGCTAGCCCTGCCATTGCTCGACTTTTGGTTGCTGGGTGGGCTGATCTACCTCTGGCAACGAGAGGAGGGGCTAGGCCAGTCCTTGCTTAGTATCTCAGTTGTTCTGCTGCTGACTGCCGTACCGTACGGATACAAGACTTGGCATCGGCGCACCCTGCTCAGGCAGGAGCAGTACGCCAATGAAGCGCTGCGGCGCCAGATATTAAGTCCAGCAGGTGCACCTCCGTTGGTAGTTTCTGATGCCGTGGAGCTGACATATAAGTCCAGTTCTCCGTTTGCTGATCCGGCGCTGGGGCGGCCCGTGCGCGTATTGTCACTGATGGGGTGGCAAACTCTTGACCCATCCCAGGCTGCGTGGCGACAACACCTAACGGGTAGTCGCGACTTTACACTGGCCTTGCAGCGGCTTGCTACCCGCCGCACGGTGCGCTGGATGCTTACACCAGCCGGCGCGGCATTGCTCAATCAGCACTTACTACGTGCCCACAGTGATGGTAAGCCCCTTGTGCAGTTGTTGCTTAAGCCGCTGCCAGCAAGCGGGTTATATGGTGTGCAAGAGTATGTAGCGGAGGTGAAGTAGCGGAAAAAGCCAAAATTTTATAGGGGGGTCTGCGGACTTATTCCGCGCAATACGGGGTACTGAATACATACATTTGGCCTAGATTTCTCCTCTTCCTTTCCGTCACCACCATGATTGCAAGCGTCACCTCCCGCGCGGAAGTCCTGCAGCACCTCGAATCTTTTCTGAAGGAAAACATGAGTTCCTTCCTGAAAAGCGTGGAGGCCAGCTGGCAGCCCACCGACTTCCTACCTGATTCCAGCCTCGATAATTTCTTTGACGAAGTAAAGCTTCTGCGTGAGCGCGCCAAGGAACTCAGCTACGACCTGCTGGCCGTACTCATCGGCGATACTATTACGGAGGAAGCCCTGCCCAACTACGAGGCGTGGTTTCACCAGCTTGATGATCTGAAGCGTGACCACAACAATGGCTGGGCGCAGTGGATCCGGGGCTGGACCGCGGAGGAAAATCGCCACGGTGACCTGCTCAACCGCTACCTCTACCTCTCGGGCCGCGTAAATATGCGCGAGTTTGAGGCCAGCACCCAGCACCTTATTGCTGATGGTTTTGACTTAGGCACTGCCCACGACCCATACCGGGCTTTTGTGTATACGAGCTACCAGGAAATGGCCACCAACATCTCGCACCGGCGCGTAGGCCAGTTGGCCCGCAAAGCCGGCGACGAGCAGCTCTCCAAGATTTGCGGCATGATTGCCGGCGACGAAACCCGCCACGCCCGCGTCTATAAAACCTTCGTGGAGAAAATTTTCGAGGTAGACCCCTCCGAAATGATGCTCGCCTTCGAGGATATGATGCGCAAGAAGATTGTGATGCCCGCCCACTACATGCGCGAGTTGGGTGTTGAAATGGGCAAAACCTTCGGCCACTTTACTGATGCTGCTCAGCGCCTAGGTGTGTACACCAGCCAAGATTACACCGATATTCTGGAGTCGTTGATTCAGGATTGGAAAATCGAACAGATGACGGGGCTCAACAGTGCCGCCGAAAAAGCACGCGAGTACGTAATGGCCCTGCCAGGCCGCCTGCGCCGCGTGGCCGACCGTATGCCGGTACCGAAACTAGAGTACAAGTTCAAGTGGATTGACGAAGTAGGCCGCTAGGCCAGTCACTGCACTGATAGCATAAAAAAAGCCCCCGCAACAACCTGTTGCGGGGGCTTTTTTATAAGTGATGCAGCTTAGCGCTGGGCGTCCATCGACTGGCCCATCACAAATTTGCCAGAAGAATCAAGGGTATACTCAACTGTGCGGCTAGTAGCTGCGGTAGCCGGAGCAGTGCCCGTAGTGGCTGCCGTGGCGCTGTTCACCGGGAAGGTGCGTACCAGTTTGTTGCCGCTGATCTGGTACGTGTCTTGGCCGGCATAGCCAGTTCCAGCGCTGCCGGTGGGCGTGCTGGGCGAGGTGATGGGCGTGTAGCCTCGCTCGCCAAACTCGTAAGCGTACAGACCGCCGTTAGCTTTCTTGTTATCGGTGAAGATGTACAGTTCAGGCTTGCCGTTGCCGTTCAGGTCACCGGATACCACGTTGGTTACGGCACCCATGATATCGGTGCGTAGAGGGTCAATGGTTTGAGCCGTGCCCCGGTAGGAGCGGATGCTGGCAACACGCTGCTCTTGCGAGCCAAATGTCTTAACCGTGAAACGATAGTTTCCCTGCGTAACCTCACGATCAAAGCTTACATCAGAAGCCTCTACCGTTGGCGTCGTAGAAGCCGAGTCGTCGGAGCTTTCGCTGGCCACTGGCCGGGTTGAATCGCAGGCAGTTAATGCCGCGCACATGCCAGATGCGAGTAAGAGAAGGGTGAAGGAAGACGTACGCATAGTGGTGAATGGGTTTGGAAAGACAAATAGTCGGCTAGTATAGTGCTGAGCAGAATATTCGTCCGGAGAGACTAAGCAAGTAAACGAAAGTGAAAAAAATGAGTTGTATTTTTCCTGTTAACTAGTGTAGAGCAAAGCTATTTATATAAACCAATATTAATATAACGAATAAGAACAATTTATAATAAGCTATGAATATTTCAGTAAGCTCGACTGTATTAGGTCTTCAGCCAAGCGCCTCTTAGTTAATTATTGCTGGTTTGCTCAACTCGAGTTTGGCGCCATCCTTGGCCTCGTTCTGCTAGTGTGTAGCGCACCGTGCGTTGGCCACCTGAAGGGCAGCAATTGGCATCGGCTGGCGCGTAAATAGGGAAGGTGCGCACTACTTCCTGGCCTAGCACTTGAAATGTGTCGTGCCCTTGGTAGCCCTGGCTGGCTGGGCCAGTTAGCTCGGGTAGCTCAGGCAACCGCCGCAACGTTTGGCCCTCAGGCAGGTAGCCATATAGTTGGCCGTATGAGCCACTCCCCGCGCTTTGCACAAAAACCAGCAGGCTAGATTGGCCACCGCCGGTCGGTAGTAGGGCCGTCTGCTGAACTTCCCCATCCAACGTGTCGCGGAGTGCCACTGGGGCCTGGTTGTTCTGCCGAACGCCTATGCTCATCATACGCATGCTACCCTCGCCGGTAGTCCGAACCATGTATTGAGTAGAACCCTGGGTCAGAGTCCGGCGGTAGCTAGTAACGGTATCAATACCACCTGCCTCAGATGGCATGGCAGTAGGTGCGCCCGGGGTGGTTGTGGTTTCGCGCGTGGTGTCGCAACTGGAAAGCGAGAGGCCTAGGGCCGCAACCGACAGGCCTAGTAAGGGTAAGAAAAACTTCATGTAGGGAGGAGAGAAAGAGTGCTTTCTATACGTAGGCCATAGGTAGGCTGTTGACCAATATCTTACGTTTTGCCCCTAAAATCACAACATTCTGCCCAACTACCTGAAGCTGGTGAGCGTACCAACTAAGGATGCTCGCAGTGGCGCTCAGGCTACAGGAGTGCGCCGGCTATAAAGAAGAAAGGCTGGTGTCAGCCAGCCTTTCTTTGGGTTACTTCTCAACTTTTACGCCTTTCCAAAAAGCTACCCGCCCCTCAATCTGTTTGGCAGCTTCCTTGGTCTCAGGGTAATACCAAGCGGCATCTTTGTTCAGCTCACCGTTTACGCGCAGGGAGTAATAGCTGGCGCGGCCCTTCCAGGGGCAGGTGGTATGAGCAATGCTTTCCTCAAAAAACTCCCGCTTGATGGAGTCGGCCGGGAAATAGTGGTTGTTTTCTACCACTACGGTGTCGTTGCTTTCGGCCACAACGGTATTGTTCCAAATAGCTTTCATGGGGTGTGGTGGGGGTTATGAAGGGAAGGTAGTATCTTGAAAATGGGCTTCTAGGCCAGTAGCGCCACCCCGCAAATACAATAGGGGCAAACCGGCACGCAAAACGAACATTGCTGCCCGTCCAGTTGTTCTAATTTCTCACTCCCCTTCATATGGCAGCAGGCTTTCGTTTCCGGGACTTCGTGCCCGAGGAGTCGTCCGATAAAGGTTTCGACTCCCTTTTCAAGATATTCATGCAGCTCATCACCATCACCAGCGGCGACGTGGGCGAGGCCCTTTCCTGGCTGAATGAGCTCGATAAACAATATGGCCTGACCGACGACAGCTACGGCATGGGTGACTTCATCGAGGACCTCAAGAAGAAAGGCTACATCGATGAGGATCCGCAGGAGCAAGGCGCGTTCAACATCACGGCCAAAAGTGAGCAGACCATCCGAAAGAGCGCGCTGGAGGAAATCTTTGGTAAGCTAAAGAAGTCGGGGCAGGGCAACCACCGCACGCCCCACACCGGCCAGGGCGATGAGCAGAGCACCGACATGCGGGAATTCCGCTTCGGCGACTCGCTTGACCAGATTTCCATGACGGAGTCGATCCGCAACGCCCAGCTCAACCACGGCCTCGGCACCGGCGACTTCATGCTGACCGAGGGTGACCTGGAAGTGCGCGAGAACGAGCATAAGTCGCAGACCAGTACTGTGCTGATGATTGACATCTCGCACTCCATGATTCTGTACGGCGAAGACCGCATCACGCCCGCCAAGAAAGTAGCTATGGCGCTGGCCGAGTTGGTAAAGCAGAAGTACCCCAAAGACTTCCTCGACGTTATTGTGTTCGGTAATGACGCCTGGCAGATTGAGGTGAAAGAGCTGCCGTACCTACAAGTAGGTCCCTACCACACCAACACGGTAGCTGGCCTAGAGCTGGCCCTGGATCTGCTGCGTAAGCGCAAGACGCCCAACAAGCAGATCTTCATGATTACCGATGGCAAGCCCACCTGCTTGAAAGAGGGCAACGGCTATTATAAGAACGCCTTCGGCCTCGACCGGAAAGTGGTTAACAAAACCCTGAACTTGGCCGCCGCCGCGCGCCGGCTCAAGGTGCCCATTACCACCTTCATGATTGCATCCGACCCCTACCTGCAGCAGTTTGTGCAGGAGTTCACGGAGGTAAACCAGGGCAAGGCCTACTACAGCTCTCTTAAGGGGCTAGGCCACCTCATCTTCGAGGACTATAAGCGTAACCGCCGGAAGTCGGTGTAAGTACTTCCGTCAGCTGGGTGAAAAGCCAGTCTGTCCGTGTAGAGCCTTTCTAGGCCACTACTGATGGGCTAACTTCTCATTATTTGGCTGACCGGTGGGATTCATTTCCACCATACCAAGCTGCGGTAGCGCAAAGGCAGCATGCCTGAACCTGCACGGCCCTTTACCAGTTAACTCAACCGGGGCTTAACTCCCCTCTCTACCTCCCGATGAAACAAGAATCCATTCGTACGCTGGGCCAACTGCGGGCCAGCGGGTACCAGCCGCGGTCTGTGAAACAGGAGCTGCGCGACAATCTGATTGCCAAGCTGCGCAGCAAGGAAGATGTGTTTCCGGGCATCTATGGCTACGAAGAAACTGTAATTCCCGAGTTGCAGCGGGCCATTCTAGCCGGCCACCATATCAACCTGCTTGGCCTGCGGGGCCAGGCTAAAACCCGTATTGCCCGTCTGCTGATCGGCCTGCTTGATGAGTATGTACCAGTAGTAGAAGGCTCGGAGCTGAACGACGACCCGCTGCAGCCGCTGTCGGTGTTTGCGAAAAACCTGATTGCTGAGCGCGGCGACGATACGCCCGTTGCCTGGCTGCACCGCGACGACCGGTACACCGAAAAGCTGGCTACGCCCGACGTATCGGTAGCTGACCTTATTGGTGATGCCGACCCTATCAAAGCGGCTACCCTAAAGTTGCCGTATTCCGATGAGCGCGTAATTCATTTCGGCCTGATTCCGCGGGCCCACCGGGGTATTTTCGTCATCAACGAGCTGCCCGACTTGCAGGCCCGCATTCAGGTGTCGCTGTTCAACATTCTGCAGGAAGGCGACATCCAGATTCGGGGCTTCAAGGTGCGCCTGCCGCTGGATCTGCAATTTGTGTTCACGGCTAACCCCGAGGACTACACCAACCGTGGCTCCATCGTTACGCCCCTCAAAGACCGTATCGACGCCCAGATCATTACGCACTACCCGAAGTCAATTGAGATTGGCAAGCGCATCACCAAGCAGGAAGCCCGCATCAAAGAGGAGCAGAAAGGTCTAGTGACCACCAACGAGATTGTGCACGACTTGGTAGAGCAAGTGGCCATTGAGGCCCGCGGCTCGGAGTTCGTGGACGCCAAGAGTGGCGTTTCGGCCCGTCTGACCATTTCTGCCTACGAGCAGGTGGTAGCGGGAGCTGAGCGCCGAGCTCTCATCAACGGCGAAGCTAAGACCTATGTGCGCGTGGCTGACTTCGTTTCGGCGGTGCCCGCCATTACGGGTAAAGTGGAGCTGGTGTATGAAGGCGAGCAAGAGGGAGCCGGCATTGTGGCTGAGAAGCTGATGGGCAAAGCCATCCGGACACTCTTCCTGAACTACTTCCCCGACCCCGACAAAGCCAAAAAGCTAAAAAGCCGCCCCAGCCCGTACAAAACGGTGCAGGAGTGGTTCGGCAGCGGCCACACCGTGGACATTCTCCACGACGCCTCCGACAAGGACTATCACGCCGCCCTCGACCAAGTGCCCGGCCTCCGCGACATCGTGAAGGAGCTGCACCCCAACGAGGACGCGGAAACTACCTACTTCCTGATGGAATTCCTGCTGCACGGCCTCTCCGAATATAGCTTGATTTCCCGGAACCGCCTTACCGCCGGTGCTCAGTTCAAGGACTTGCTGTCATCTATGTTCACCATGCCCAGCTTCGGTGACGATGACGATGAGGACGAAGACGAGAAGCCCCAGCGCGGCCGTCGCCGGTAGTAGCATCCCCTTGTCATTCCTCACTCTGTAGGAATTACATCAAAAAGCCCCGCGTACCACTTGGTGCGCGGGGCTTTTTCGGTTTATTCGACTGGCCTAGGCCTGCTCGTTTACCACGATTTTCTCGATGGTATCGTTCTGCTTGATCTGGTCGATGATATCCAAGCCTTCTACCACTTTACCGAACACGGTGTGGTTGCGGTCGAGGTGGGCGGTGTTCTGACGGTCGTGCACGATAAAGAACTGGCTGCCGCCGGTGTTACGGCCAGCGTGGGCCATGCTCAGGGCGCCGCGCTCGTGGTACTGGTGGTCGCCGGTCAGCTCGCAGTCGATTTTATAGCCGGGGCCGCCGGTGCCGGGCATGCCTTTCGCGCCCTCGCGGGTGTTGGGGCAGCCGCCCTGAATCACGAAGTTGGGGATAACGCGGTGAAACTTCAGACCGTCGTAGAAGCCTTTTTTGGCCAGGTCGGTGAAGTTTTTCACGGTGTTCGGAGCGTCCTGCTCATAGAACTCTACTTTCATTACACCTTTATTGGTGTGGATTTCGGCAGTTTTCATGTGGGGTTGAAATGTTGGGTGATGAGCGTATACGCAAGCACCAGCAAGGCGGTGCAAGAAGGGCGCAAATGTAGACAATTTAGGCGCGGTCAAACATCCAAGGTACAGGCGAGTTTCGTAAGCATATCCTGAAGCGGTGCTTCCGGAAATAGAACTATTTTTCTCCCTCACCAACCCCTGTTCTACCTTCTTATGAAGAAGACTCTGCGTATCACCACGCTAGCCTTGCTCTCGGCTGGTACTGTTTCCTTCGGCCTTATCAGCTGCGGCGAAAACAAGTCAGCTGAAGAAACCACAACCACCACACAAGCCAACACCGAAACCACCGTCGACTCAACGGCCATGCTCTCTGACTCCGCCCGGATGGGTAAGAAAGAAGGCGTCATGGTGGATGGGGTGGCCATGACCCCCGACCGTACCATTGTGCAAAATGCGGTGCAGGCCAAGAGCGTAACTACCCTGGTGAAAGCCGTACAGGCTGCCGGCCTCGATGGTACTCTCAGCGGCACAGGTCCTTATACAGTTTTCGCGCCTACCAATGCCGCCTTCGACAAGCTACCCAAAGGTGCCTTGGCTGGCCTGATGAAGCCCGAGAGCAAGGAGAAGCTCAAAGGCGTACTCACCTACCACGTCATTGCCGGCCGTTTGCTGGCCCAGGATCTGAAAGATGGTCAGGAACTGACGACGGTGAATGGGGAGAAAATCAAGGTGTCGGTGAAAGATGGTAAAGTGATGATCAACAATGCCAATGTGGAAACTCCCGACGTGATTTCCAGCAACGGCGTGACCCACATAATCGACAACGTTTTGCTGCCGACAGGCGAGTAGCACCCCTAAGATTTCCTGATTGGTTAGAAAGGCCCGACTGCTTCAGTCGGGCTTTTTTGTTGGTGTGCGTCAGTCTGCTAACCACCGTTGTCAGTAGACAACGGTGGTATTTATTTCAGCCCGTCATGTCGTGCTTATCGAGACAGTGCGCGTGCTGACGTAGTAGTAACCCAACGATTCAATCGACATGTCTCGACAAGCTCGACATGACGAGTTAGAAAACTATGCGTGCAACAAAGGCAAGCCTACTGGCCTAGAGGCCGGCGTTTTCGGCGGCGCGCTCGGCAAAACCGGCCCAGTCTACCTGCTCGTTCTTGGCAACTGTGGTAGAGAGGTTGTCGTGGATGATGTTCGCAAAGGGCATGGGCGCAGTCTGGGCGCGCGACTCATCCAACACCAGCCGCAGGTCCTTGCGGATAATAGCGGGTGGGGCGCCTACCGGCTGGTAGTGCCGCTCGGCTACCAGCTTGCCGTAGCTCTTGTAGATGGGCGTGTTGAAGATGGTGCTCGTGAAGAATTCATACACCTGCTGGCGGTCTAGGCCACTCTTTTGCGCCAACGTAAAGGCCTCGGCCATAGCCTCGATGGCGGCGCCCAGCATGAAGTTGCCGCAGAGCTTTACCACGCTGGCCGCGCCGGGGTCGTCGCCAAAATCGTGCACGCCCTGGCCTAGCGCCTCCAGCAAGGGACGCACCTTTTCGCGGACTGGCGCATCGGCACCAGCGGAGGCCAACCACAGCTTACCGGCTGCTGCCACATCGGGCTTCCCAAACACGGGCGTAGCAATGAGGTGGCTGCCGTGGGCAGTGTGCTCTTCGGCCAAGCGGCGGTTGGTGCCCGGCGCCACCGTACTGCAAGAGGCGTGAATAGCCCCAACTTTCATAGCGGGCAAGATGCCATCGGGACCCAAGCAAATTTCTTGGAGGGCCGCATCATCGGTTACCATGGTAAACACGAAATCGGCATCCTGCACGGCCTCGGCGGGCGTAGCGGCTACTTTGGCGCCTTGAGCCTTTAGCTCATCGGCTTTGCTGGCGGTGCGGTTGTAAACGGTGAGCTGATGACCGGCCTTCAGCAGGTTGTTGGCCATAGCCAGTCCCATGCTTCCTAAGCCCAAAAAGGCAACGGTATGCGACATACTATAAATTAGTGAGATGGTAAAGTTGTCGTTCGACTGGCCTAGAAAGCGCCAGCAGCGTGTATTGTTACGGGTAGGCCCGCTAAACGTCAACCTCACCGCTTCACTATTTCACAAATTCACCTTCTAATGGCGATTATCGTCGCCTTCCAGCATGCTCACGTAGCTGTCGTAGCGGGGGAGGGCAATTTTACCTTTGTCGACGGCTTCGCGCACGGCGCAGCCCGGCTCGTGCAGGTGCTGGCAGTTGTGGTAGCGACATTGGTTGAGCAGGGCCCGCATTTCGGGAAAGTAGCCAGCCAGCTCACCCTTCTTCACGTCGACTAGGCCTAGCTCTTTAATACCCGGCGTGTCGATGAGGTAGGTGCCGGGCCTCACTTCCAGCATCTCGGCGAAGGTAGTTGTGTGCACACCCTTGTCGGAGAACTGGCTGATTTCAGCGGTTTTTAGGTCGAGGTCGGGTACCAGCGCATTGATAAGGGTGCTTTTTCCTACGCCTGAATGGCCCGAAAGTAGGCTGACCTTATTATCCAGTAGGGCATCAATATCGCTTACGCCTTCACCGGTATGCGCGGAGCTGCGCAGGCTGGGGTAGCCCACGCGCTTATACATCTTGGCTATTTGCTCTTGGTAGTCAAGCAAGTCCTCATCGTAGATATCCGCCTTATTGAAGATGAGTGTAACCGGAATGTGGTAGGCCTCGGCCGTCACCAAAAACCGGTCGATGAAGCCGAACGACGTGGCCGGGGAGGCCAACGTAACTACCAGTAGGGCCTGATCGAGGTTGGCGGCTACAATGTGGGCGTGCTCACTCTTGTGCACCGAGCGGCGGATGATGTAGTTGCGACGCGGCTCAATGTGGTGAATTACGCCGGCACCTTCCGTTTGGTCCTCCACGGTAAAGTCTACCTGGTCGCCCACGGCCAGCGGGTTGCTAACCTTCAGGCCTTTAATCTTGAACTTGCCGCGCAAGCGGCAGCGGTGCAGCTGCCCCGTAGCAATTTCGCGAACCAAGTACCACGAGCCCGTGGATTTGACAACAATACCCGTCATAGGGGAAATAGTGAAAGGTGAAGTTGTGATTGGTAACGTGGTGTGGGCTTGAGATACGGTGCAGGTTCTACTGGCTTAGTCAGCGCCTGTAATTCCGCCGGAGAGATAAATGACCCAGTTTTATTGGTTTACCACATTGCCTTTCAGCCAACGCATAATACGGTCTGTAGCGCCGCTGCTTTGGTGCACGTACTCGAGGCTATCATCTAGCACTCGCAGCCTTGCCGACTCATCGTGGTAGAGATACGCAAAGCTGCGGAGCAGGTCTGATGGCTGCTGCACGGGGAAGGCACAGTTCAATGCTACCAAATCCTGAGCTTCCTGAAATTTACCATACGTGGGACCAAAAAACAGGGGCAGACCAAAAGCCGCCGCTTCCAGGGTGTTGTGCAAGCCCTTCCCAAATGCCCCTCCAATATAGGCGTACTGACCAAAGCGGTAGAGCTGGCTCAGCAGCCCCACGTTGTCCATGAGCAACACCCGCGACTGGCCTACAGTGGCCGCATCGGCCTGCGAGTACCGCACTACCTGCCCTGGCAGGGCCTGCTCTACCAACCGCAGATTGGTTTCGCTGATTTCGTGCGGGGCTACAATAAACCGAAGCTGCTGCTGGTACTGCTGAAGTAGCGGCGAAAGAACCGGCAGGTCTTCGGGCCAGCTACTGCCAATGATAAACACTGGGGCCCGGTCCTGCACAAACGCTTCCACTATCGGCAGAGGGCGGGGCGGGGCCGCCGCCGTGCGCACTACCGTATCGAAGCGAGTATCGCCGGCCTTGCTGGCTTGAGTAAGGCCAACTTGTTGGAGCAAGCGCACCGATTCGTCATTCTGGGTGAAAATATGCGTGAACCGTCCTAGAATACGCTTGAAGAAGCCTCCCCAGGGCCGAAAGAAATTCTGCTCAGGCCGGAAAATGGCCGACACGCTGATGGTCGGAATCTGGCGGTTGTGCAGCTCCGTGAGGTAGTAGTACCAGAACTCGTATTTCACGAATACAGCTAGCCGAGGCCGTACGGCATCCAGGAAAGCACGCGCATTGGCGGCCGTATCGAGGGGAAGGTAAAACACGTAGGCGGCACCGGGCCAGTTTTGGCGTACCTCGTAGCCCGAGGGCGAGAAGAAGGTCAGAACAATCTTGTGCTGCGGGAATTGGGCGGCGTAGGCCTCCATCAGCGGGCGACCCTGCTCAAACTCGCCCAACGAAGCGCAGTGAAACCAGGCCAGGGGAGCGGTTTCCTGGCGTAGAGCATTCTGAATGCGGGGTAACAGGCCTTGCCTCCCCTCAACCCAACGTGCCGCTTTGGGTACGAAGGAAGCCACCAACTGCAGTAGCAGGGCATAAAGGCGCAAACCGAGAGAATATAGAAAAAGCAATGCTAAAGCAGAGTGTCTGAGTGAAGAACAGCGAGTGGTTTCACCATTCGAAAGTTAGGAACCTCAACCCCTCGGATTACTGGCTCTTGTGCCCGCTCAACCATAAACCCATGGTGTGCAAAGAACGGACGAGCCGTACGGCTCGCGTCGGTATGCACGCTGGGTAGGCCTAGGCCGGTAGCGTGATGCAGTAAGGCATGCAACAGCTGCCGAGCTACGCCTTGGCCCTGATGCCGGGCACTCACGAAGAGGAAATCAAGGTAGCCGTTGGGGCAGAGGGAAGCAAAGCCGGTTAGACCAGTGGGCACTTCAGCTACCAGAAAATATTGAGCCGCCACTTTTTCCTGCCAACCGGCTGTATTCTGCCACCCGCCCCGCCAGGCTTCCACCTGCGCGGGAGAATAGTCGGCGGAATTGATCTGCGTAATGGTATCGTAAAACAACTGCCCGATGTGCGGAATATCAGCCTCGGTGGCCCGGCGGAGGATCATGCTGCAAAAGTACGCGGTTCTGTTGCCTCACTAGCAACTTCATGAAAAAAGCCCCAGCCGCTATGACTGGGGCTTTTTGTAAGAAATATACTGGCCTAGGAGCCATTAGCAGGCTACTAGCAGCAACTGCTTAGTGAGCAGCGTGCTTGCCGAGGTAGTTGGCCACGCCCTCACGGGTAGCTGACATGGCTTCTTTGCCTTCTTCCCAGTTGGCGGGGCATACTTCGCCGTTCTTCTCGAAGTACTGCAGGGCATCTACCATGCGCATTGCCTCGTCGATGCTGCGACCCAGCGGGCCGTCGTTCACCACCTGGTGACGCACGATGCCGTCTTTGTCGATCAGGAACAGGCCGCGGTAGGCCAGGGGTGAGCCCACGAAGATCATTTCGCCGGCTTCGTTGTAGTCGAAGTGACCACCCAGCACGTCGTAGTTAGCGGCAATGGTTTTGGTGGCGTCGGCCACGAGCGGATAGGTTACGCCTTCAATGCCGCCATTGTCGCGCGAGGTTTGCAACCAAGCAAAGTGCGAGAAGTGCGTATCGGTAGAGCAGCCCACGATGGCTACACCTTTGGCCTCGAAGTCAGCCAGACGCTCCTGGAAAGCAATGATTTCTGTAGGGCACACAAACGTGAAGTCGGCGGGGTAGAAGTAGAAGATAACGTGCTTCTTGCCCAGGTAACGGTCGAGGGAGAAATCCTCCTCAAATTCGCCGTCGATAACCGCAGTGGCTTTGAAAGAAGGAGCACGTTTGCCAACAAGAACTGCCATGAGTCTGAAAAATTAAAAATGAAAAGTAAGGCTGTGTTTGGATGCGTAACCTGCCTGTACGCCAAGGTTATACGCCCGGTCTTGAATTACGACCAGGTTAGTTTTTACGCTTCACCCCGGTGATGTGCAGCGAGAAGGAGTGAGGCTGAAAATTGGCGAGGCCGCGGGCAGCAAAAAAGTCCCGAATCAAATGGTCTAGCTGCGGGTCGCAGTAGTCGATTATCTCCTGCGTATCGGTGCAGAACAGGTGATGGTGCTCTGAACAGTCGGCATCGTAGCGGCGGGAGGCACCTTCGGCGGAAGCCACGCGCCGCGTGAGCCCGGCCGCCACAAAGGAGTCTAGCGCCTTGTAAACGGTGCCCAACGAAACGGTGGGCTCCAGCTCCACTACCCGGCGATGCACCTGCTCGGCCGTGGGGTGACCCGGCAACGTCAGCAGGCTTTCCAGGATAACCACGCGCTGGCGAGTAGCTCGAAGGCCGGCCTGGCTCAAACGGCCCCGCAATTGGCTTTGCGAAGGAGGAGTGGAGGGCGAAAAAGATTCGGACGAATGGCTCACCAGACAAGAATGATTCTCCGCAAAGATAAGCAGCCGTATTCTTGCAGGGCAACGATTATGGCCTAGCAGCCATAAAAACGCCTACTTACTTTGGTAAGCGGGTTAATGTAGCTAGCACAATCGGCGGGCTGAACGGCTGGCCTACAGGCTACTATCAGCGCAAATGCTCGTGCATATCGGAGCGACACACAAACTGAAAAGTTTGGCGGGTGCGTTGCTCCAACAACAACTGCCGGTCTTCGGTTAGGCGGCGGATGCTGGCTGCATTATAGTTTTTAATAGTATAAAGGTCGAGGCCAGTGTTGTAATGGATAGAAAACTGGTCGCGCAGCAGCTCTAGCAACTTATCGAGCCGGTACGCTGAGAAGTCAGTACACACCGAAAAGCTAATGGCTGAGTTCTGCATCAGATGAATTTTTAGCCGCACCTGAGCCAGGGCCCCAAAAATGACCTCTAGGTTTTCCTCCGAAATAAACGTGAGGTCCTTCGACTCAAAAGAAACCAGGCACTGGTTGGTTTTGCGGATGTAAGCAGGGGCCAGCAGGCCGTGGCGGCAGTTGTGGATCTTGGTGCCCTCGGCCGCAGGATCCAAAAACGACTTTACTAAAAGCGGAATCTGACGAACCGCTAGTGGCTTAATGGTTTTAGGGTGAATCACCGAAGCCCCGTAATAGGCCATTTCAATGGTTTCCTGATAGCTCACCTCCGGGTAGCGGACGGTATCCTTAAACACTTTAGGGTCGGCGTTTAGCAGGCCCGCTACGTCCTTCCATATCACCACCGACGACGCATCGAGGCAGTAAGCCAGAATAGCGGCCGTATAGTCTGAGCCCTCCCGGCCTAGGGTAGTAGTTTGGCCGCTGGCCGTCCCGCCCAAGAAACCTTGCGTTACTACCGGGCCTTGAGCCAAGAGGCTGGGCACCGTGGCGCGCAGGGCGCGTTCAGTGGTAGGCCAGTCGAGGCGCCCTTCTCGCCACGTGTGGTCGGTACGCAGCAAAGGGCGGCAATCCAGCCACTGTGCATTCAAGGCCCGGGCCACAATGCGCGTAGCCAGCAGTTCCCCGAAGCTCACAATCTGATCGTACTGCTTGTCGTAGTCGCCAGGGGTGAGGGTGGCCAAGCGGTCGTGCAATTGCTCCAGCAGCGCGTCTACCGGGCCTTTTGCAGCGGGTAAGTCCTCCGGAAAGAGCTCAGCCAATACTAATCGGTGAAAATCAGCCAGCTGAGTAAATGCAGATTCATATTCTAGGCCATTGTAGGCCAGTTGGAAGATGTCTTCCAGAGCATTCGTGGTTTTGCCCATCGCCGATACCACCACTAGCAAGCGTTGGGTGGCACCAGCGGTGGATACAATGTGGCGCAGATTACGAATAGCGGCGGCATCCTTCACTGATGCGCCCCCGAACTTATAAACGGTAAGAAGCGGCGGTGTGTGCATGGCCCCAAATGTAGGGCGAACCATAGGAATCTAGCCCTTCGACACGCCTTTTCCCGGTAGTGGTCGTATTTCTATGTGTCAGCGGAACTCCTTAAAACCTATGCTAAGAGGTAGAATAATTAGATTAATTCGGTCACTGGCCAAGCTTGCTAGGCCACTCCGCGCCCTTGTAGGCTGCAGACTAAGGTACTTGCCTAACGAGAAGTTGAGCGCAGAAGTGACCTAGCGACAATAGCCGTTGCCTTGCCGAAGCCCGCGAGAAAAGACTACTTTTGAACACCCACCACCCGCATATTTTTCACCTCCCTATGAATCAACACGACAAACTGGCGTTGCCCGTCGGTACCACCCTTGACCGTTTTATTATGCGTAAGCAAGAAGACTTTCCGTATGCTACCGGAGAGCTTTCCCAATTGCTACGCGACATTGCCCTGGCGGCCAAAATCGTGAATCGCGAAATCAACCGCTCTGGCCTTATTGATATTGCAGGCGCCTACGGTAACCGCAACGTACAAGGCGAAGATCAGCAGAAGCTGGATGTTATTGCCAACATCCGCTTTATCCGGGCCTTGCGCAATGGGGGAGAAGTGTGCACTATTATTTCCGAGGAAGACGAGGATGTAATCCAGACCGGCAATGTGCAAGGCAAGTATGTTGTAGCTATCGACCCCTTGGATGGCTCATCGAACATCGACGTCAACGTCAGTATTGGCACCATCTTCAGCATTTACCGCCGCGTGTCGCCTACGGGCAGCGAGGGCACTAGTCAGGACTTTCTGCAGCCCGGCACCCACCAGGTAGCGGCTGGCTATGTAATATACGGCTCCAGCACCATGATGGTATATACCACCGGCAACGGCGTCAATGGCTTCACCTATGAGCCTTCTCTAGGTGAGTTTTTCCTGTCGCACCCCAATATTCAAACACCCAAGTCAGGTGCTATATATTCCGTAAACGAAGGGAGCTCGGAGTCATTTTCGGAAGGTATGAAGGCCTTTGTGGCCTACTGCAAAGAGCAGAGCTACTCTGCCCGTTATATCGGCTCCTTGGTAGCCGACTTCCACCGGAATCTGCTCAAGGGCGGTATTTATATGTATCCACCCACCGCCAAGGCTTCCAGCGGTAAGCTGCGCCTGATGTATGAGTGCAATCCCCTAGCTTTCATTATAGAGCAAGCCGGCGGAAAATCCAGCAATGGCCGCCGTCGTACCATGGAAATCGAGCCCAGAGAGATGCATGAGCGTTGCCCGTTGTTCATTGGCTCGCCCGAGCTAGTGGAGAAAGTAGAAGAGTTCTTGGCCCGTGAACATGCCAGTGAAACATCAGTAATTGGCTAGGCCACTAATCACTGACTCTTGCCAACAAGAAAGAGGCCTACCAGCTAGCTGGTAGGCCTCTTTCTGTTACCGAAAACCGAAAAAGCTATTCGGCTTTTTTGCTGGTTTTCTTGGTGGTTTTATGCGTAGCAGCCTCTGGGTTATTAGCGGCATTGCTTTCCTCAGAAGCCGGAATGATGCCCGCCGTGCTTATGGCTTCATCATTGGCTGGCTCCGTTTGCTCGGTAGCGGAAGTTTCCTCGGGTGCGTCGTCGGCGGCAGGTGCCTGGTACTCCAGTGTGCTGCTCACGGTCCGGTACCAGGTCACCAGCTTTTTGATGTCTGACATATATACCCGGTCGCGGTCATAGTCCGGAATAATCTCGCCCATAAAGGCCGTCAGGTCCCGGTCGTCAGACTTATTGCTCAGCGGCAGATCAGCACCGTACTTCTGATGAATACGGTCAAATACTTCCGTCAGGGGCACCGTGTGGTCGTAGTCCTGCGTGTAAATGGAAATTTCGTGGAGCAGCGAAACCTTATTACGGGCTGAAGCCACAGAACGGGTTGCTTTAGCATCCAGAGACTCAATGATAACGCCTGCGCGAGTGGGCTTCAGTAGGCGGAACAGACCGGGCATTCCGCTGATAGCGGCAACTTCCTTCAGGTCGTAAGGCATAGGAAAAAACAGTTGTTGAAAGTGCGAAGGTACGCAGTAGCAACCGCCGGAGCGAAGGACTACAGTTTGAAGGTAATGGGTAGGCTGGTCAGAATGGCGTAGTCGGGTTTCTTGAATTTTAGCAGCCGTACTACACGCAACGCTTCTTCCCCACAACCACCGCCAATTCCTTTTACCAGCTTGATGCCACTGAGAGTACCGTCGGTGTTGAGGGTAAAGCTCACAATGCACTGACCTTGAATTCGATTGCGCTTGGCCAGAATAGGATATTTGAGCTCCTGGTAAATGAACGAGTACATGGCCTCTTGTCCGCCCTCATAGTATTCCGCCACCGGAATAGCCTTTGGGGCGTGAGCTGGTGCGTCCTGCTCAGGCGCTACTTCGGGAGCGGGTGCGTCAGTTTTAGCCGGGGTCTTGGTTTTCTGTGCCATCGCCGGCGCCGAGAGAGCCAGCAAGCCAATACCCAACAGGAAGGGAAGTTTTTTCATGTAAAGGAGGGAATCTAATAAAGTGTCGAAGACGACTACCAGGGCAATTACAGGGCCAAATTTACGTAGTTGACGCCTCTTCAGCCAGTTGGCGATTGACTTCTTCGATAAAGTTTAGCACTTCATCACGCCCTGTTTTTTCCTCGGCCGAGGTTAGAAAGTGACGGGGAAGCTCATCCCATGTTTCTTCCATCTTCCGCAGATAGTCGACCACGTTCTGTTGTGCTTTTGAGCCGGAAAGTTTATCAGCTTTTGTAAATACCATTACAAATGGAATACCGCCCGAGCCCAACGTTTCCATAAAATCAAGATCAACTGCTTGCGGCGGATGACGTGCGTCGAGCAATACAAAAACACACGCAAGATTTTCTCTTTTGTGTAAATAATAATTAATCATTCGGCCCCATTTTACGCGAGACTCTTTGCTGACTTTCGCGTAACCATAACCGGGTAAATCAACCAAGTACCATTCGTTGTTAATCAGGAAATGATTGATCAGCTGAGTTTTACCTGGCAGGGAAGAAGTTTTAGCTAACCCTTTTTGCCCGGTTAGCATATTGATTAAAGAAGACTTCCCCACGTTCGAGCGGCCGATAAAGGCGTATTCCGGCATAGTAGGGGCAGGGCATTGCTCCACGCGGGAGTTGCTCATCAGAAATTTCGCTTCCCGAATAATCATAAGCGGCAGAGTGATACACCGCAAAGGTAGCCATTTAGCTGACCCGGCTCCGGCATAATTTTTTCATGAAAAACCTTGCTATTTAAGATGCACGGCTATATTTGCGCGGTTCTAATTGCCGAGTCGCAGCGCGAACTAATGAAAAAGATTACCTCTAAAGTGATGATTTAAGTTTCATTAATAGGATACGACAAAGGCCGTATTATAAAATTTCTATCTTTGGCCGCAAATTGACTGGAAATAAGAATAGGTGAGCCGCAGTATTTAAAGTAGTTTATATGTAAAGCTATCGGCATAATCCATAAAATTGCTTTCAACAGCTTAACCCTGGCACTTATTTTCAGTATAAGAGGCAACTCGCGAAAATCGTCGTTCAATAAAGACGCCGGTGTTCAAAAACTCTCCCTTGCAACTCCTTATTTCCCTAAACCCTCCTACAATGGACAACTTAGTCAGAAGGTTATTAAAAGCCTCGTGTGCGCTTGCGCTAACGGCGGCTGTGGCCCAACCTGCCCTGGCCCAAAGCACGCGTAAACAGCTTAAGACTGCTAATAAGTACTTTGAACAGGAGAACTACCGGGCTTCTATTCCTTTCTACGAACAAGTATTAGCCAAGGAGCCAAACAATGCCTTAGCACTGTTCCGCGCTGGTATTGCCTACATGTCTTTCGACAAGGAAAAGGCAAGTGACTATATTTATAAAGCGCAGAAGCTCAAGCCGAAAGTTGCTAAAGATGTAGAATACTGGCTGGGCCGCGTTGATCACCTGAACTACAACTTCGACGAAGCTATTCAGCACTTCCAGGCGTACAACACGACCCTGAAGCAGAAGGATACGCGCAAGAAGGACTTGGCGCAGTTGATTCAGCACAGCAAAAATGCGAAAGTGCAATTCAACAGCCCTAAGGACATCTTTGTTAAGAACCTTGGCCCCACCATCAACACGCAGTACTCTGAGCACAGCCCCGTTATCTCTGCTGATGACAAGCTTTTGCTGTTCACTTCGCGGGGTGAGAACGTAACTGGTGCTGGTAGCACAAATTCCAAGGACAAGGGCAACGTTGCCTCTGACGGCGAATATTACGAAGACATCTTCGAGGCCAAACGCATCGACGAAGACGAGTGGGAAAAGCCCCGTTCGCTGAGCGGCGCCCTCAACGGCAAAGGCCACGATGCTTCCATTCAGGTGTTCGATAATGACACCAAAATGCTGATGTATCGCCAAGATGAGAATGGTGACATTTTCTACTCTGAGCGCTCGGGTGGCGACTGGACGGCTCCTAAGAAGCTGAACGGTAACATCAACTCCAAAGCGTATGAGTCGGATGCGTACATCACGCCCGACGGACAGACGATCTACTTCTCCACGGGTAAGTTCTCTGAAGACGGTACGCTGGATATTTATTACTCTACCCGCCAGCCGGGTGGCGACTGGGGACCTGCTAAGTCGTTGGGTACGGCCATAAACACGCAGTACGATGATGATAGCCCTTATTTGAGCCGGGATGGTAAAACACTGTACTTCTCTTCGCGTGGCCACAACACCATGGGTGGCTACGACATCTTTAAGTCAGAGTGGGATTCAGTAGGCAACAAGTGGGGCCGCCCCGAGAACATGGGCTACCCCATCAACACGCCTGACGATGATACCTACTACCGCTTAAGCCCTGATGGTAGCTACGCGTACTTGTCGTCGTACCGGATCGGTGGGTACGGTGAGAAGGACATCTACACCATTAACTACATTAAGAACGCCATTATCCGCGGTAAGGTGTTCAGCAAGCGTGACAGCAGCACGGTTATTCCAGGTGTGGAGCTGGTATTTAGCGGCACTCAGGCAGATAAAACTGCTCTGAGCTACCGTGATGTGACCAAGCCCGAAACCGGCGACTATTCGGTGAACGTGCTTTCGGGCCGTACCTACCAAGTGGCTGTTTCGAAGGATGGAAAGAATATCGAGACGCAGGAATTTGCCGTGCCGATTTCAACCAACGACTCTACGGTAGTTGAGAAGAACTTCTACGTTGACTACATCGACACCACGTCGATGATGGCCTCGCAGTTCAAGAAGATCTACTTCGATACTGATAAGTATAACCTGCGTCCGGAGTCAATTCAGGAGTTGAACAACATTTCGAACATCCTGAAGGCCAACCCCGGTATCAACATCTCTATCGAAGGTCACTGCGACTCGCGCAACACCGACGAGTACAACATTGTACTGGGTCAAAACCGGGCTAATGCCGCTTACAACTACCTGAAGAAGTCGGGGGTAGGCGAAACCCGCATGGTAACTGTGAGCTACGGTGAGCGTCGTCCGGCTGCGCCGAACGATTCGCCCGAAAACATGCAGCTGAACCGCCGCGTTGAGTTCCGCGTGATTTTGAAAGAAGGCGAAACGATGCCTCAGTTCAACACCGGTACGGGTACTGGCACGGGCACAGGAACTAGCGGTACTACTGGTACCAGCACTTCCAGCAGCTCTAACAGCTCAACCCGCACCACGGTGCCGTTGGCCCCAGGTAAGAGCAAAGCCAAACTGCCCGATGGTACCAAGGTGAAAACCAAGGTAGACGAGGACAGCGACAAAGTAAAAGTGAAAACCAAAGGCGCCAACGACGAGAAAAGCAAGACCGTAACGAAAGACGGTACTATTGACTCGAAAGTGAAAGAAGCCGACGGCGCGAAGACCAAAGTGAAGACCGACAACGACTAATCGTCTTAAGGTCAAGCCAAAAACGGGTCGGGCATATTGCCCGACCCGTTTTTTTTCAACATAATGCCGGGGTTGGCGTTATGATGAAACAATTTTGCCCTTGTTTTGCCGTTCTTCGCATTAAGCACTATGGCCGTAGTACCCTACAAAGACGACACCGCCGGCAAGAAGTCGCAGGTGGCGCACATGTTCAACAGCATTGCTGGTAAGTACGATTTCCTGAACCACTTTCTGAGTGCAGGCACTGATATTTACTGGCGCCGCAAGGCCGTGAGTGAGCTAAAGCAGCTACGGCCAGCTCGTATCTTGGATATTGCTACCGGTACAGCTGATTTTGCAATTGAGACGTTGCGCGCGGCGGCTCCTGATGCCAAGGTCACCGGTGTTGACATCTCGGAGGGCATGCTGGACGTAGGGCGGCGTAAGCTGGAAGCCAAAGGGCTCAGCAACCGTATCCAGCTGGAGCTAGGTGATTCTGAAAACCTGCCCTTCGCCGACAATGAGTTTGACGCAGTTACCGCCTCATTTGGGGTGCGCAACTTCGAGAACTTAGAAAAAGGGTTAGCGGAAATGCGACGGGTGCTGAGGCCCGGAGGCAAGCTGGTAGTGTTGGAGTTTTCCAAGCCTACTGCCTTCCCGCTCAAACAGGCCTACAACTTTTACTTCCGGCAGATTTTGCCGGTGTTCGGTAAACTGATTTCAAAAGACAATTCTGCCTATACCTACCTGCCCGAATCGGTGCAGGCATTTCCGGATGGCCCCGACTTTTTGGCTATTCTGCGTAAGGTTGGCTTTACCTCTCCTGCATGGCAACCCCTCACGTTCGGCATCAGCTCCATTTATACCGCACAAAAGTAAGCCGCTATGGCCTGCTCTTGTTGGCCGCCGCTACCCTTCCGCTTGCCGCTCAAGCGCAGAAAAAAAGCCGCAGCAGCGCTAGTCGCGGAAGAAACGGACAGGTAAAATCTGTTACAACGGAGAACCTCCCTGGCTATGATAGCCGGCCATTACATCTAGGCCTCTACATCGCGCCGAACTTCTCACGCTACAACATTGAGCAGTCACCGGCTTATTTCAGTCAAGGGGTTTCGGCCAACTCCATGATTAGCCCGGGACTGTCGGTAGGCTTTCTTGGCGATTTTCGGATTACCGATTATCTGACCTTCAACTTCGCGCCGGGCGTGAGCTTCATGACGCGGCGGGTTGAGTTCAAGGAGTTGGGGTATAGCCCACAGGAATCGGAAGATCCGGAGCCAGGAAAAATTGTCAACCAGGAAATTGCCAGCACCCAGGTAGATCTGCCGTTGCTATTCAAGCTAAAATCAGAACGGCGGCGAAATACGCGGCTGTACATTGTGGGAGGGGTGAAACCCAACTTCAACATCGGCAACCGGCGCAAAGACCCGGAAGTGAACCTGCTGCAGGCGGCAAATTCCGACGTGGCCATTGAGTATGGGGTAGGCCTGGACTTGTTCTACCCATTCTTCAAGTTTTCACCTGAACTTCGGTTTTCGCACGGGTTGAAAAATCTGTACACGCCCGCTAATGATGTGTATAGCCGCAGCCTGCAAAGCATGAAAACCAATACCGTGACGCTCTACCTGAATATCTGGTCGGGTCGCTAACCGTTCTGCTCACACATGACTAAAACTGCATTCATCACCGGGGCTTCATCAGGCATTGGCAGGGCTACGGCCGTGGCGCTAGGCCACGCAGGTTTCCGGTTGGTGCTAACTGGCCGCCGCCGCGAACGGCTGGAAGAGTTGGCGCAAGAACTCAACAACGTACCTACGCACCTATTGACGTTCGACGTGCGCGACCGGCAGGCAGTAGAAGCCGCTGTGCAAAGCTTACCCGCCGAGTTTCAAGATATTGATGTGCTTATTAATAATGCGGGTAACGCACATGGCCTAGCCCCCATTCAGGACGGCGACCCGCAGGACTGGGACGATATGATGGATGGCAACGTGAAAGGATTGCTGTATGTGAGCAAGGCTGTGCTGCCCAGCATGACCCGCCGCAACGTTGGGCACATCATCAACATTGGGTCTATTGCTGGGCACGAGACCTACGCCAACGGTAATGTGTACTGCGCATCAAAAGCAGCTGTGGCGGCCCTCACAAAGGGAATGCGCCTCGATTTGCTACCCCATAACATTCGGGTGGCGGAAGTAAACCCAGGGGCCGTAGAAACCGAGTTTTCGCAGGTACGCTTTAAGGGTGATACTGCCCGTGCCGCTACAGTGTACCAAGGGTTCGAGCCGCTTAAGGCAGAAGACGTTGCCGAACTGATTCAGTTCATGGTAACCCGTCCGGCGCACGTCAACATTGCCGAAGTGCTCATTCTGCCCGCTGCACAGGCAGCGGCAACAGTCATTAAAAAAGCATAGTTGCTTATCCTTGTTGGCTAAAGCCACTGCGGCCCCGCTGTATAGCGGGGCCGCAGTGGCTTTAGCCAACAAGGCTTACTACGCTAGGCCTGCCAGCTGACGCAACACAGGTCCATTTAGCGTATGCTTACCTGCAAAGCTTACCACTTGCGGCTCTACTCCCAAGCCGCGTAAGAACGTGCGCTGCTGGGCTAACTGCTCGGGTTTGATAAACTCATCGTCGTCGCCACAGACGAGCGTTACGGGCAAGTCTTGAAGGAGGCGGGTGGCTACGGTAAAGTCCATGTCAGGAGGAAAGGCTCCCGCCCACAGAATAAGGTGCACGGGCCGGAATTGGGCCCGCGACAACCACCGGCTAACGGTAGCAGCCCCTTGCGAAAAGCCTAACACCGTTACTTGTGCATCAGCAGAGGCCTGATCAAGAAGGGTAGCTGCCAAGTGATTTAGGTAAGCTACGTAGTCGTCAATTTCCGTGAGGCGGTCTTCGCGTGTCATCCAGGTAGCACCAACTCGGCCGCTGGTGCCCTGCAGGTAGAAGCGCGAAAGTCCTTCGGGTGCTACCACTACTAGGCTGGTGTCTGCCTCCGTCAGATGAGCAAAGTGCCGAATAAAGTAAGCAGCCAGCTGACCATACCCGTGGCAGACAATCCATATCCGCTGAGTTGCACTCGACAAGGTGCCTAATTGAGCGTAGCGTGCCGTGCGGGTTACCGACAGATGATGCTCTTGAGCAGCCATTCAAACAGGTTCTAGAGTAGTACTTTGCTGAGGTACAAGGTGCGTCTCAGCGGGCCCGCATAACTAGGGGCTTACGCAGCCGCTCGTCAACGTGTCCAGAATACACTCAGCCTGAATTAAGCTAGACCTGTGTCGCGGCAAAAGCAGGCGGTTACAGGTTACGCTTTGGGGGCAGGCAGGTCGTCGGCGCTAAAACCGAAGGGGAGCAGATCGGAGAGGGACTGGAAACGGTAGATGCTACCATTGGGGCCCTGTAGCAGCAGCGGAATGGCCTGCTTTTGCCGGTATTCATACTCGGCCATAACTTGGCGGCAGGCCCCGCACGAAGAAACAGCTACAAAATCACCCTCGGCTGGTCGGGCAGCCACAGCCATACCTATAATGTGACGCTCAGGTTGGGAAGCAGCAAGCCCAAAAAGGGCAGTACGCTCAGCACATAGGCCCGAGGGAAAAGCCGCGTTTTCTTGGTTAGTGCCCCGAAAAATTGTCCCATCATCCAGCAGTAAGGCAGCCCCCACGTGAAAGTGAGAGTAAGGGGCGTAAGCATGGTTGGTGGCAGCCCGGGCCGCCTGCCAGGTAGCTGCTTCAGCGGAAGAAAGTTCGGCTTCGGTGGTAACCTCAACAGTGATGTTCAGGTGAAGGGGATGGGCCATTTACGGGGCAGCAAAGCGTTCCGAGACCGAATAGCGGCCCCGGTTGGTGGAAAGGGGCGGTGAATGTACTACAATTTCTTTAATCTGCAGCGTCCCACTCATACCATAAACTGGCCTAGCCCGGATGGTTGGCAGGTTTTTCCGATTATTGGGCTCGACTGTGAACCTCACGTCGTTTTGCTGCTTTCATCCCACCCATTGTTGTCCATGCTTTATCGCTTATTACTGCTTGGCGCCGGTCGCTCGGCGTCTTCGCTAATTCGTTACCTGCTTCAATACGCACCGCGGGAGAACTGGCACTTAACCGTTGCCGATGTACATCCGTCGCACCTGAAACCAGTGCTAGAAGAGCACCCCCAGTACGCCCGCGCCGTAGCCTTCGATATTCAAGACGAAGCCCGGTTAGACGAGTTGGTGCAGGAGTCTGATCTGGTGATTTCCATGCTGCCAGCCCTCTTTCATCCTCAAGTAGCTCGTACCTGCCTGCGGTACAAACGCCATTTAGCCACGGCGAGCTACGTGAGCGAAGCCATCCGGGAGCTAAACCTGGAGGCCCAGCAGGCGGGCATCACGTTCCTCATGGAGTGTGGCCTAGACCCAGGCCTTGATCATATGTCGGCTATGCAGGTCATTGACCACGTGCGGGCCCAGGGCGGACGAATCAGCAGCTTCAAATCGTACTGCGGTGGACTAATGGCTCCCGATTCAGAAGGTGATAATCCTTGGAAGTATAAGTTTACCTGGAACCCCCGTAACGTAGTGTTGGCTGGGCAGGGTACAGCTAAGTACAAGCAAGACGGGCAGTTGCGTTTTATTCCTTACCAACAGCTATTTATCCAGACCGAAGCTCTAGCCGTAGCTGAGTATGGGCTGTTTGAAGGCTATGCCAACCGTGATTCGTTGAGCTACCGTGCGCCCTACGGTCTGGAAGATATTCCTACTATTCTGCGTGGCACGCTGCGGCGGCCGGGGTATTGCACCGCCTGGAATGCGCTAGTGCGGCTGGGCCTCACAGATGATTCGGGGCCGTTGGGTAACCCCGCCGAGATGACCTGGAAGGAACTAGTAAGTTCTTACCTACCCGTTTACCCTAATCCGCAGGCGTCCTTTTCGGCTCTGGTCGCCCAGCATCTAGGCCTAGCGCCCAACTCGCCAGAAATGCACCGCCTGCAGTGGTTAGGTTTGTTTTCTGACGAGCCCGTAGGCCTAGCCAATGCCACCCCTGCTCAACTGCTGGAGCACCTGCTCACGCAGAAGTGGCGACTAGAGCCTACCGACCGTGATATGATTGTAATGCAGCACTTGTTTGAGTACGAGCTAGAGGGCAAGCAGTACGTGCATACGTCGTCGTTGGTAGTACTTGGAGATGACAGCACCCACACAGCGATGGCGAAAACGGTGGGGCTGCCGCTGGGTATGGCCATCCGCCGCTTAGCGCGGGGTGAGGTGCAGCAACGAGGTGTGCTTATCCCAACTCAGGCTAACTTGTACGAGCCTATCTTAGCAGAACTCGCTGCTGACTATGGTATTCGGTTTCAGGAGGAAAAAAAGGCGGTAGGTATAGTCAGTTAAAACCAAATAACCCGCCAGAATACAGTAGGCAGGCAGTGCTGTTGAATTCCTATTTTGAAAAAAAATCTCAATTTGATTTTATACCTACGGCATAAAGGTGTACTTTTATGCATAGTCATATAGAAGCATGCCTAATTCGTCGTGCTTTCTGCTTGATGTTAGAAAGGCTATCAAATAGAATTTTTTCAGCGTTTTCATTTAGAAAACGATACTCGCTCTACACACCTGTTGCATAAGAGCCGCACTGCGAAGTGCGGCTCTTCTTTTTTTATGCCTCAAATAGATTCGACGATTAGGGTCTTAAGTTGCTCTGGCCGCTAAAGGGCCAAATAAAAAGGAGCTAACAAGTGCTTGAATTGGCCGGAATATTCTTCCGAGGCAGCTTCGTGCAAACAAAGTTCGTCGTCCTGCAAAATGGCTGTCATTCTGGAAAAGGCCGTGATGTGGCGCAACGGTTTGCTGCTCGGTCGATGGCGCAATACTAGCCGGGAAGTGGGGTGTAGGCCACTTAAAGAAGCCTCGCTTTCAAAATGCTGCATCTCAGAAGGCGGTAGCAACACTGTTAAGGAGCCTGTTTTTTGCAGAAATTGACCTGCGAAGGCAGCCAGCTCCTGAAAAGTAAGTGAGTCGGGGGCGGCGTGGCGGGCCGTTGTGCGCTGTGCATCCGGAGAACGGAGTGAGTGCCGGAAAAAGGGCGGATTGCAGAGAATATGGTCAAATGCTTCCGGCTGATTGCTGGCATACTGGCCTAGCGACATGGCGTGCAACCTGAGGCGGTTGGCCCAGGGGCTGGCCTGAAAATTTGCCGCGGCCTGCGCCGCCGCCGAAGCATCTAGCTCAACTGCTTCGATGTGGGCAGTGGGGTTGCGCTGAGCCGCCATAAGCGCCAGTAGGCCCGTGCCCGTTCCAATATCTAGAACCCTATGCGCGGTAGTTAGGTCAGCGGCGGCACCCAGTACGCAGGCATCGGTGCTGACTTTCATGCCGCACGCATCCTGCTCGATGCGAAACTGTTTGAACTGGAAGTAAGAGTTAGCCATGCAGTAGCAAGCTTGACAGGCCTAGGCGCGTTTGGCTTCTATCAGTTCATATCCCTCGTCGATTAGGAGGGGACCATGCACGGCGCTGCGCACGGCTAACTGGTCGCAGCGTTCATTCTCGGGGTGGCCATTGTGGCCGCGTACCCATCGGAACTGCACGTTGCGCTGGCGGTACACTTTCACGAAGCGACGCCATAGGTCTTCATTGGCCTTCTTGCCAAAGTCAGGTTTGTTGAGCCACCCAAACACCCATTTCTTCTCTACGGCATCTACCACATACTTAGAGTCAGTAACGACCGTAATGGGAAGCTCGGGGCGCGTAATGGCCTCTAGGCCTATAATTACCGCCAGCAGCTCCATGCGGTTATTAGTGGTCAGGCGGAATCCCTGGGTCAGTTCTTTTTCGTGCTGACCAAAACGTAAAATGGCACCGTAGCCACCGGGGCCCGGGTTGCCCCGGGAGGAGCCGTCGGTAAAGAGGTAGATCATGTAGAAGGCAGGGGCTTGAGAGCTCCAACACTCAGGATCGTAGTTGATGTATAGCAACTCAAGTTCCCAAGCTCTAGGAGTCTCGTAGACCCTAAAAATTACTTTTAAACAACTTGATGGCAATGGCCAGCAGTATCACGCCGAACACACGGCGCAGAATATCTTCGCCAGCTTTGCCCAGCTTGCGCTCAATCCAGGCGCTGCTTTTGAGCACCAGATACACAAAGAGCAAGTTCACCAGCACGCCCGCTAGCACGTTGGGCAGTTGATACGCAGCCCGCAAGGAGAGCAGGGTGGTCATAGTGCCTGCGCCTACAATCAGCGGAAACGCCAGCGGCACAATGGAGCCTGAAGCCGCCAATGGGTTGTGCCGAAACAGTTCAATGCCAAGAATCATCTCCATGCCAATCAGGAAAATGATAATAGCACCCGCTAGGGCAAACGACTGGAAATCAACCCCGAATAAGGAGAGAATGCTCTGGCCCAGAAAAAGAAATACTACCATCAGAATGCCCGCGACCAGCGTGGCTTTCTCGGAGTGAATCTTGCCCTCTCGCTGCCGAATCTGAATGATAATCGGGATGGAGCCCAGAATATCAATCACGGCGAAAAGCGTGAGTGTGACAGAAGCAATTTCTTTCAGACTGAACATAACAAAGAGTGAGTAAGTGAATGAGTGATATAGTAGATGAGGTGACCTGTAGCGCCAGATCTTTCCCTCATTTACTCTATCACTCATTCACTCATTGATTTCAGGCAAACTCTCTGGCGAAGAACTGTACCAACTGCTCGAAAGCCGCGTCGGGGATGGCGGGGAAGTTGGCAATGCGCAGGGTGGTAGGCTTCCAGGTGCCATAGCCGCTGCCCAACTGCAGCCCCTGCGAAAGAGCACGGCGCTTCACCTCCTCAATCAGCGGGGCGGAAGCTTGCAGACCGATAACCGTGGTGGAGCGGGTTTCGGGGTTTTGCACCATGGGCGTGAGCTGGGTGGCCTGATCGAAGTAGTCGTACAGCTTCGTAGCGCGGTCCTGCAGGTGCTGATGCGTAAACTTAATGGCTGGGCGGTCGTGGAGGGTGCGGCTCAGCAGGTAGATTCCCAGCACATTGGGCGTGTGGGTAGTCTGGAAGTTGAGCATCTTCTCGTACTGCGCCGTGAGCGAATTATAGTGGCTGCGCTCATTGATTTTGCGGAAGCGCTCCACCGCCCGCGGCGACAGCAGCATCACGGAGAGGCCGGCGGGCTGCCCAAAGCACTTCTGCACCGAAGCGTACCAGATATCGGCCTTGATATACTTCAGCTGAATACCGGCAAGGGAAGACGTGGCATCAACAGCCAGCAGAGTGTTGCCGGGCAGGCGATTATACAAGTTCAGTACCACGCCGTCGCGGAGCTGGGTGGCGTTGCTGGTTTCATTTTGGGTGATGCACACCAGGTCGGTTTGCTCGTCTAGGCCAGGCAGGTTGTTGGCATCGGGTATTTCATCAATGCCAAACTTGATGCCTGTGCTGTTCGGGCGCAACGCCTTAGCGTACTCAAACCATTTCTCCCCAAAAGCCCCGCTGTAAAGGTGCAGGCTCTTGTTGGGGGTCAGGCTCTGGGCTAGCACTTCCCAACACTCGGTGGCCGAGCTCATGAAGAACACGGTGTAATCTTGGGGGATGTTGAGCTTATTTTTCAGCTCGGTAACCGTTTGGCGCATGAGCTGCACAAACCGCTCACCGCGGTGCTGCGCCGAAAGCCAGCCTTCGTCGAAGGCATCCTGAAGGTATTGACGCACCTGTGGGTACACCTGCGACGGACCGGGATTGAATGTATACATATAGGTAAAGAAGCTAGGGAACGGGAAATACAAAGGTAGAAACAGAAAAACAGCGCTGGTGAGAAATACTCCCGCGCAAACTTTCTGTCGGCCTCACAGCAAGGCACCTCGGCAGCTCTTGTATTTGGGCTACTGAGGTGCCTAAACGCACGCTAGGCCTGTCTTCGTCAGACAAGCAGAATTTTTTATTCCTGCTAAGCAACAGGGCGCCGGCTTATATCTTGAAGCCCACCCGTTTGGGCCGTAACCCATCAAAGTAATGCAGTGCCAGCCGGTAGCTGTCGAGTTTGAAACCGCTGATGCTGCCCACGCAGTTGCGACCAATGAGGCTTTTCTGGCGGAACTCCTCGCGGGCGTGCAGGTTGCTCAGGTGCACCTCTACCACGGGCGTAGCAATGGCGGCAATGGCATCGGCAAGGGCCACGCTAGTGTGGGTGTAGCCGCCGGCATTCAGCACAATGCCGTGGTAGCTAAAGCCCACTTCGTGCAGCTTATCAAGCAGTTCGCCTTCGTGGTTGCTCTGAAAGTACGACAGCTCAAACTGCGGAAATGCCTCTTGCAGCTCCGGCAGGTAGTCTTCAAAAGAACGGGTGCCATAGATACCCGGCTCGCGGCGGCCAAGCAGATTGAGGTTAGGTCCGTTGAGCAGGAGGATTTGCATAAATGGAGGGCGTGACGTCTGAGGAACTTGGGAGCGGGTAAAGGTAACGGTGATTGTAGGTGCTAAGCTAGCCTACTTAATCAGGGGCGTGAGGTCAGTGGCCTAGCCTAGCTCGGTAGCTACAGCCCCGTACCTTTACCCGTTCCTAAGCCCCCAAGTTTCTAATTTATGTCTACCTGGTCCGTTGCCATTAAGCAGTTTGAAGGATACCTGCAGCTAGAAAAGTCTCTGTCTGGCAACTCCGTAGAGGCCTACGTGCGCGATGTGAGCAAGCTGCGCCAGTATCTGGAGCTGGAGAAGCTGCCGGCCTCGCCCCAGCAGGTTACCACCCGCATCCTGCGCGACTTTCTGTCTTGGCTGGGTGGCCTTGGCATGTCGGCCACCTCACAGGCCCGTACGCTGTCGGGCATCAAGGCCTTCTATAGCTTCCTGATTATGGAAGACATGCTGGCCCTCGACCCAACCGACACACTGGAAGCTCCCAAAACCGGCCGCAAACTTCCTGATACCCTCAGCTACCCCGAGATTGAGCAGTTGCTGGATGCCATTGACCTGAGCACGCCCGAGGGCACCCGTAACCGAGCCATTTTGGAAGTGCTGTACAGCTCGGGCCTGCGCGTGAGTGAGCTAACCGACCTGCGCCTCTCCAACCTCTACGCCGACCAAGGCTTTGTACGCGTTACCGGCAAGGGCAATAAGGAACGCTTGGTGCCCATTGGGCGTGATGCGCTGAAACACCTGGGCTTCTACCTGCAGGGCATTCGGGCCCACCTCGATATCAAGCCCGGCAATGAAGATGTTGTATTCCTGAACAAGCGCGGCGCCAAGCTTTCCCGCGTGATGGTGTTCAACATTATCAAAGCCACCGCCGATAAGGCTGGCGTGCGCAAAAGCATCAGCCCGCACACTTTCCGGCACAGCTTCGCTACGCACCTGATTGAAGGTGGCGCCGACCTACGCGCCGTGCAGGAAATGTTAGGCCACGAAAGCATTACCACCACCGAAATCTATACCCACCTCGACCGCGACTACCTGCGGCAAGTAATTACCGAGTTCCACCCGCGCAGCTAACAGTTGTTGCCCCACCCAGAATGCCGTTCTAGGCCACTTGTTCCCTGACTATTGCTTTGCGTAGGTAAGCTGAGGCACCTGGAATAAACAGAACTGTGTTGCTGACGCCTAAGTACTGGCCTAGCGTGTCTTGCGGCACAGTAAGGGTATTGGCAGAAGGGGTAGGGGAGAGGTACGAGGGCAGAGCAACTGCGTAATTTATAGACAGAATTATATTCTTATTATAGTCAACAGTAACTCAGATAGTCAGAGTCTAGGATACTCATAACTCAATGCAATTGCCTAGATTTGGTGCTTTGGTGCGTGAGAATGGCTAAAAATACCTACAAGCAACAACCCAACGCGGCTCCGAGCCGCGCCAACGAGCCCCGGCCGACGGAAGCGCGCACCCCGCGTAATCCGTCTCGGCCGGCTGCCGCTGAACCCGTACGCGAAACCCGCCGCAACGAGCCTAAAGGAACGGCTGCGCCAAAAGCGCCACGCCAACCCATGAAGCTGCCTTCCATCAAGTTGGGGGGCGTGTTTGGCTTCCTGCGCGACCGGCGTTTTCAGCTGTTTCTTGGCTTCTTCTTCCTGCTTTCTTCCATCTACCTGACCATTGCCTTCCTGTCGTTTATCTTCACGGGGCACGCCGATCAGAGTGTAGTAGAAACGATAGGAAATACGCCCGTGAAAGATGCCGGCCAAGAAACCGGCAACTGGCTAGGCCTGCTGGGGGCCGTTTTCGCCCAGGCTCTAATATATAAGGGCTTCGGAGTGGCTGCTTTTGCAGTGGTGCCCATTGTATTCTTTCTGGGCTATAAGATTGTGTTCCGCCGCGCGGGCCTGTCCATCAGCTATGTGCTGAGTCTGTGCCTGTTTACCATGTTGTGGCTGAGTGTGCTACTGGGCTATGTGGTGCTGACCATTCAGGCCCCCGATGCCGACCCGACGCTGGCGCACCGCCTTGATTTTCTGTGCGGTGGCATTGGGTATGAAACGGCTCTGTGGCTCGATAGCCTCATTGGCTGGGGTACGGTACTGCTGCTGGCCTTCATCCTGATTTCGTTTGTGGTGTTCTTCTTCAACGTGACCACGCTTAACCTCAACTTGCGCCGCAATGAGGAAGAGATGGAGGAAGATCTAGCTGCTGACGCCAGCCCCTTTAACCGTGCTGAACCCGCCGGCAACCGAGCTGCATATGCGCCCGTGAGTGAGCCAGAAGCAGAAAAAGAGGACGACTCACTGGGTATCACCCTGAAGCGAGTTGGCCCGCTAGCAGCTCCTCAGCCCCAGCCGACACCCGCCAATGTTGCCGACGAAGAGGAGGACGAAGAATATCAGCCGGAACCGGTGCGCACGGGCTCAGTTGTGCCAGCGGGGCCTTCGTTTAGCGTAGCCGCTCCTGCTGCGGCGGCCGCAGCTACAGTTGCTGCCGGTGGCCTAGCAGCTTCCGCAGGTGCTGCTGCACTGCCGCTCACCGTGGCCGCTTCGGCTGGTTCGGTTGCGTCGGCTTCGGCGCCGGTTGCGGCTGGCCCTAGCTTCTCTATTGAGGCACCGGTAGCCGAAACGCCTGTGGTAGCTCCCGTTACCGCCAGCGTCCCGACGCCCCTGTCGTTGGCCGACCTTGCGGATGACGCAACGCCCCTGCCCGCACCCACTCCTGCGCCTGTTGCACCGGTAGTAACTACTCCGGTTTCATCCATAACCAGTGGCTTGTCGTTTGAGGTGGAAGATGCCACTTCACACGAGCTGGACCCCTCCGCCGGTGCCGATATGGCTGTTATTGCCGAGGAGGAAGAAGACGCGGAAGTAATGCCCACCGGCGACTACGACCCGACCATGGATCTGCCACGCTATCAGTACCCAACTCTTGAACTGCTCAATGATTACGGCGTAGCTAAAGCGCAGGTAACCAAGGAGGAACTAGAGGCCAACAAAGACCGCATCGTTGAAACCCTAGGCCACTACGGCATCAACATTGCCAGCATCAAGGCTACCATTGGGCCCACCGTCACGCTGTATGAGATTGTGCCGGATGCCGGCGTGCGTATCTCTAAAATTAAGAGCCTGGAAGATGATATTGCCCTGAGCCTCGCGGCCTTGGGTATCCGTATCATTGCGCCTATTCCGGGTAAAGGCACCATTGGTATTGAGGTGCCGAATGCCAAAAAGGAGATGGTAAGCATCCGCTCGGTATTCAACACCGAGAAGTTCATCCACAGCGAGATGGACCTGCCCATTGCCTTCGGTCGTACTATCACCAACGAGGTGTTTGTAGTCGACCTAGCCAAAATGCCCCACTTGCTGATGGCCGGTGCTACGGGTCAGGGTAAGTCGGTAGGCCTGAACGTGATTCTAGCCTCGCTGCTTTATAAGCGCCACCCCTCGCAATTAAAGTTTGTGCTCGTCGACCCCAAGAAGGTGGAACTGAGCATCTTCAACAAGATCGAGCGTCATTTCCTGGCTAAGCTACCCGACACCGACGAGCCCATCATCACCGACACTAAGAAGGTGGTGAACACGCTCAACTCGCTGTGTATGGAAATGGACCGCCGCTACGACCTGCTCAAGGACGCCGGCTGCCGCAACCTGAAAGAATACAACCGGAAGTTTGTGGAGCGCCGCCTCAACCCCAAGAAGGGGCACCGCTACATGCCTTTCATTGTGCTAGTAATTGACGAGCTGGCTGACTTAATGATGACGGCGGGCAAGGAAGTGGAAACGCCCATTGCTCGTTTGGCTCAGCTGGCCCGCGCCATCGGTATTCACCTGATTGTGGCTACCCAGCGCCCCTCCGTAAACGTTATTACGGGTATCATCAAGGCCAACTTCCCCTGCCGTATCTCCTTCAAAGTAACCTCTAAGATTGACTCCCGCACCATTCTCGATGCGGGTGGTGCTGATCAGTTGGTCGGTCAAGGTGACATGCTCATCTCGCAAGGCTCGGATATGATTCGGGTGCAGTGCGCCTTTATTGATACGCCCGAGGTAGACCACCTCTGCGACTTCATCGGCGAGCAGCAGGGCTACCCCGACGCATACCACCTGCCCGAAGTAGTGGGTGAAAGTGGCAGCGGCAACGGCGATATGGAGGATATGGACCCCTCCCAGCGCGACTCGATGTTTGAGGAAGCTGCCCGCGTTATCGTGACGCACCAGCAGGGGAGTACTTCACTATTGCAGCGCCGTCTGAAGCTTGGCTATAACCGCGCTGGCCGTCTAATTGATCAGTTAGAGCACGCCGGTATTGTAGGGCCGTTTGAGGGCAGCAAGGCCCGGGAGGTTTTAATTCCCGATGAATATAGTTTGGAACAGTTGTTGAATACTCTGCCAAAATAGCCCGTAGTACTGCACTTAATGAGACTTTCTTCGGGATTTAGTTGTTTAAACTTTGCGTCCCGACGTACGTCTTACGCACACTACTCCACACACCTCTTTTAAGAAATGAAAAAATATCTCGCTCTGCTCGCCTTATCGGTGTCGGTCTCGACAGCTGCCTCGGCGCAACAAGACCCTAAAGCCGGTAAGATCCTCGACCAGATGAGTGCGAAATATCAGGCTATGAAAGCCTTCAAGGCCACGTTTACCCAGACTCTGGAAAACGACGCTGCGAAGGTGAAGGAAAACCTGAGTGGCGACATTACCGTGAGCGGCCAGAAGTTTCGGTTGAAGATGAGCGGCCAAGAGGTCATTAACAACGGCCAGACGATGTGGACGTACATGAAGGCGGAGAACGAGGTAAACATCTCGGACTACGACCCTGAGGACCAGGAAATTTCCCCTTCACAGATTTATACCCTCTATAAAAAGGGATATAAGTACTCCTACGTAGAGGAAGCCAAGGATGGCGGCGAAGCCGTAGACGTCATTGAGCTAGCGCCTGAAGACCGCTCGAACCCCGTGTTTAAGGTGCGGCTGAAGGTAAGCAAGGCCGATAAGTCGGTGAAAAGCTGGCAGATGTTCAAGAAAAACGGCAACCGCTACACGTATCGGATCAGCAAGTTCCAGCCTAACCCTCCGGTCGACGCTACTACCTTCACCTTTGACAAAGCAAAATACAAAGGTGTGAAGGTGATTGACCTGCGCTAGGCCACACCCCCAAGAAACGTACAGCCCGCTTCAGCTATTCTGCTGGAGCGGGCTGTTTTTGTATTCATTCAGCCAGTAAATACGATAATACAGCGGGAATAGAATCCTGGAGGCCGCACCGTAGGATTATATTTACTTCAGCAAGATGCTACTAAATCAGTATTTAGGAATAGGGTGATATGAAAGAGGATTTTCTACACTATGTCTGGCAACACCAGTATTTTGATAAACAACAACTCGTAACGGAGGACGGGCAGGCACTAACAATTCTGCGTCCGGGTTTTCGGCACACGGATGCCGGCCCCGATTTCCCGAATGCTCGGTTGCAGTTAGGGGATGTGGAATGGAATGGGGCCGTAGAGATTCATCTTAAAGCTTCTGATTGGTACCGGCATCAACATCAGCAAGACCAAAAGTACGATCAGGTAATATTGCACGTGGTGCACACCGCCGACCAGCCCGTGTACCGCACAGATGGCACGCTGGTGCCAGTGCTGGCACTGGGCGCTCGGTTGCCAGCTGGGCTGCTCTCGGCATATGAGCGACTGTGCGAACAGCCCAGCAGTGAATCGTTGCCCTGCGCGGGGTTGCTAGGCCAGGTGTCGGAACTCACCAAAACGCTCATGTTAGATCGTGCCCTACTGGAGCGGGTGGAGCAAAAAGCGGATGTGCTGGCAGCATTGTACGAATCCCTAGGCCAGGATTGGGAAGCTACTACTTGGCACGCACTGGCGGCAGCATTTGGCTTTCAAAAAAACAGTGAGCCCCTGAGCCGCTTAGCCAAGGCATTGCCGCTTTCCATTGTGCGTCGACATAGGCACGATCTGCGGCAGCTATCGGCCCTGGTATTTGGGCAGGCCGGCTTTCTGGCAGAACAGGCAGATAGTAGCCATGACTTATACATTCGGGATTTACAGCAGGAGTTTGCCTTCCTCCGGCACAAGTACAACTTGGCAGGCACGGGGCTTTCTGCTCACGACTGGAACTTCCTGCGTCTGCGGCCAGCAAACTTTCCCACCGTACGCCTGGCGCAACTCGTAGGCCTATTGCACGCTCGCCCAATGCTGTTTGATGCCCTGCTCTCAGCCACCGATGTGCCTGCGCTTGAGCAGTTTTTTACGGCCCCCATGCCCGAATATTGGCGCACGCATTTCCGGCCCGGCAAACCCGGCAAAGTAGCGGAGCTGGGTCGTAGTAGCGTGCAGTTACTTATCATTAATGTGGTAGTGCCCCTCAGGGTGGCCTACGCTCGTCACACCGGCAGCGCCGAGTTGGTTGAAGCCTCCGTAGCTTTGCTGGAACAGCTGCCCGCAGAGCACAATCATATCACTGACCTCTACAACGCGCTGGGTTTCCAACACCGCACCGCCGCCGATTCTCAGGCGTTGCTGGCATTGCAGCGGGGCTACTGCACACCCCGGCGCTGCTTGCACTGCAGTATTGGGAGCCGCCTCGTTCAACCTAACCCCCTATCTCGTTGAAAATTCTGTTAGCCATTGCTCTGAATGCTGCCTTGCTAGGGGTAGTACGGTACTGGCTACTGCGGCTACGTCGGATTCCACAGCTGGGCGACTGGGTACTGCCGACGTTGATTTTGAAAGGAGTTGCCACGGTCTTATCGGTGCTGTTATTCAGCGGCGACTCGCGCTATTTCATGGTGTGGGCGCAGCGCATGACGGCCCAACTCTGGGCTCAACCTGCTGCTTGGCTTCATATGCTTACGCAGGATGAGTTTCACTTCGGCGCCTGGCATTTGGTGTTTCACGGTTTCTCCAACACCTTCTTCCTTATGAAGGTGATATCAGTACTCAACCTGGCCTCGTTGGGGAATGTGTGGCTTAACTCCTGTTATCTGTCTTTATTCAGCTTTTGGGGAAGTTGGGAATTGGTGCGTATGCTGCGCCACATCTGGTCGACTACCGTAGCACGTGGGGCAGTGGGCGGGTTTCTGCTATGGCCGACGATTGTGTACTGGACTTCTGGCCTAACCAAAGAGAGCCTACTAGTAAGCAGCGGGGCCCTGGTGGTAGCCATCGTACTCCAGCTCTGCTATGGCGTAAAATTCAAGCCCGTCCGGCTGGTAGTGGTGCTAGTAGCAGTGGCAGTGCTGCATTTTAAGATGCGGTTCTTTTCGGCCGCAGCTTTACTAGGTGTATTGAGTGGCCTAGGCCTGATCCGGGTGGTGCAGCACTTAGGCGGGGCTCAACGATGGATAACCCAAACGGTATTGCTGTTGGCTGTGCTGGCCGGTGGGGCCTGGGCCGCGAGTGAAGTCAGCCCCACCTTCCGTCTGAACAAGTTTACCAGTCAGCTTCAGCGCAACTATTCTGAATTGCTGGCCTCATCACGCAACCGCCCTCACCTGGAGTACCCTACGCTGGCGCCTACTACCGAAAGTGTTTTGCAAAACGCGCCCCGAGCTATTGCGAATGTACTCACGTATCCTCGGCCGTGGGAGGGAGGGGGCTTTCTTTATGTTATCGCAGGCCTCGAAAATATGTTGTTGCTGGTACTGCTGCTGGTGGCAGTTGCCAGCCTGACGGAACGGCAGAGGGGGTTACTGCCGTTTGCCGTGGTGCTATGTTTGCTGGTATACTCCGTGTTGCTGGCAGCACTGTTGGGCCTGACAACCCCTAACCTGGGCACCTTAAGCCGCTACCGGGTATCTTTTTTGCCATTTCTACTGTTGGTGGTCTTGCAGAATAGCTACGTTGGCCGTCTGCAGCGGCGCCTAGAACCGGACAATTAGTAACCCATAGGGAACAACCATCCGGCAACCCGTATCTTTGCCTTTTGAAATAAACTGCCGGCCTGCTTGGGGCCGTTTTTCGATTCTATGGAAAACCCCGTAATCATTCTGGGTGCGCAAGCCGTTGGTACGGCCGCACTGGATGCCTTTCAAAGCAACGACGTAGTTATCTACTGTTTGCTGGATGACGATGCCAAGCTGCAGAACACCGAACTGAACGACGTGCCCGTGATGGGCAACACCGACGATAAAGAACTACTCAAGCTTTTAGGCAAGAAGTGCGAAGTATTTGTGGCAACCGAGGATACGGCCAGCCGCCGCAGCCTCACCAACATGCTGCGCGAAGAGTACGAGGTAGCGCCCGTAAATGCTATTCACCAGCGCGCCAGCGTTTCGCCGCACGCGTGGCTAGGCCACGGCAACCTCATTGGGCCCAACGCAGTAGTGACCAGCACGGCTAAGCTCGGCGACGGTTGCATTGTAGGTGCCAATGCCGTGGTAGATGTGAAAGCGGAGGTAGGCGACTTCGTTCAGCTTGGGGCGGGGGCTATCCTTAATGCCGAAGTGACGGTTGGGGAGTTAGCCTTCATTGGGGCCGGTGCCGTAGTTGTAGCCGGCGTAAAGATCGGTGCCAAAGCCCGTATTGGGGCCGGCTCAGTAGTCGTAGCTGATGTGCCTGCGAACCAGACGGTATTCGGCAACCCCGCCCAGAAAGTGTAAATTAAGAACTTAGAAGATAGAGCGTAGTACCAGGGATTTGCCCTTCATTTTCTTGGCTTTACGCTCTATTCTCTTACTTCTATTAGAAAGATGGACTACCTCGTTCTGCTGTATTACTGCTATACGCCCATTGAGAACCCCGAGCAATTTCGGGAGGAGCACCACCGGTTGTGCCTACGCCTGAATCTGCTGGGCCGCATCATTGTGGCCTCTGAGGGGTTGAATGGCACCGTTTCGGGGCGCCGCGCCGACTGCGAGGAATACATGCGTCTCGTGAAGGCCGACCCGCGCTTTGCCGCGCTCGAGTTTAAGGTAGAAGAAGCTCCGGCCCATACGTTCCAGAAGCTGCACGTGCGCGTGAAGCCGGAAATTGTGCACGTAGGGCTGCCTCACATCAAGCCTTACGAGCGCACGGGCATTCACCTCTCGCCGGAGCAATTCCGGGACCTGAAGGACCAGGACGACGTGGTGGTGCTGGATGTGCGCTCCGATTACGAGCACCAGCTCGGTCGCTTTAAGAATGCTGTTACGCTGGATATCGAAAACTTCCGGGAGTTTCCGGAGAAAATAGAGGAGCTGGAACAGTACAAGGGCAAGAAAATCCTGACGTACTGCACCGGTGGCATTAAATGTGAAAAGGCCAGCGCCTTCCTGCTGGAGCAGGGCTTTGAAGATGTTTACCAGCTGCACGGCGGCATAATTAAGTATGGCCTAGAGGCCGGAGGTGAAGACTTTGAGGGCAAGTGCTATGTGTTTGATGGCCGCGTGGCCGTGGATGTGAATAGCGTCAACCCCACCATTATCAGCACCTGCCACCATTGCCACACGCCCTCCGACCGGATGGTAAACTGCGCTAACCCCCACTGCAATGCCCACGTACCCCTGTGCGAAGCCTGCGCCGAGCAACTAGACGGTGCCTGCTCTGCCACCTGTCAGGAGCACCCCGATAAACGCCCCTACGATGGTACGGGCACGTATCCTAAAATCAGCAATAACTATAACCCTGAGCAAGGCTTATTGTCGTATCGGGCGCCAGCTCGCTAACGCCTCACTGGCCTAGAACGCATCATCCTGCTTAAGGCAGAAGCAACAACTAGTAGCGCACTCAAGGCAACTTCTGGCGCTAAAAGGAGTAAGGCTTCTTTCCTTCGGCAGGATGATCGTACTTTCTAGGCCACTCTTTCTGCTTTTTCCGTACTCGTACTCTTTCTTTCCTAACACCTTCTGTTTATGGCCATCCCTGACTCCGAACTGATCCTTAATAAAGACGGCAGCATTTACCACTTAAACCTGCTTCCCGACCACATTTCGGACACCATTATCACGGTGGGCGACCCAGATCGGGTCCCGTCCGTAAGCCAGCACTTCGATTCTATCGAAACCGTTATTCAGAAGCGCGAGTTTGTGACGCACGTGGGTTACTACCGCGGCAAGCGCTTGACGGTGATTAGCACGGGCATGGGAACAGATAACATCGATATTTTACTGAACGAGCTAGATGCGTTGGTGAACGTCGATTTCGTGACGCGGGAGGCTAGGCCACTGGAAGAGCGCATCAATCTGCGCATTATCCGGGTGGGTACCAGTGGCTCCCTGCAGGTTGATATTCCGGTAGGCTCTCACCTCGTCACGGAGCACGCCGTAGGGCTTGACTCCCTCATGCAGTTTTACCCGCTTGTGGAGACTGGCCTAGAAGTGGAAGTATCCCGCGAGATTCAGCAGAGCCTGCAGCTGGATTACCGCCCATACTGCGTGCGCGGCTCAGATCTGCTCCGCGAACAGCTGGGCGCTGGCATGGTAGCCGGCAATACCCTCACGTGCCCTGGTTTCTACGGCCCGCAAGGCCGCGTGCTACGCCTCGATCTGCGCCTGCCCACTTTAGTGCAGCAGTTTCAGCAGTTCCGTCACCAGAGCGCCGAGGGAGAGTTCCGCCTCACCAACTTCGAGATGGAAACTGCTGGCTACTACGCGCTGGGCCGTATGCTAGGCCACGAGGTAGTTTCGCTGAATGCCATTGTTGCCAACCGGGCGACTGGCGAATTCGCTACCAACTCGGAGGCCGTCATCAACGATCTGATTGCTAAAACCCTGGACCGGGTATAGGCCTAGGGCCGCGACAATGCAGCCTCGGCTGCACCCGCCAGATGTATTACACAATGGGCCGACCTACGAACAGGTCGGCCCATTTGCGTTTGATGCCTTACTTCTTTCTTACGATGGAGGAATCCCGAACTAGTAGATCAGGTTGGAGCACAACCCGCCGGGGCGAGAAGTCGGGGCTACTTTCCCGCAAAATCTCCAGAAGTAGCCGTACCGCCGATTGCCCCATTTGCTCGCACCGCTGATCGACGGAAGTGAGCATGGGTTCGGTGAGGGAGGTAAACGTCTCGTTGCTAAAGCCAGCCAGGGCAATGTCTTGGGGTACGCGCAAGTGGTGGCGCTTGAGTTCCTGCATGGCCCCTACAATGGAAAAGTCGCTGGCCGAGAAAATAGCATCAGGTCGATTAGGTAGGGCCAGCATGCGTTGCACGCCCGTTACGCCATCCTCCAAAGTCATGTCGCAGATGAAAAGTAACTCATCTTCAACGGGTAGGTCGTGTTCTAGCAACGCGTCGATGTAGCCCTGACGCCGATTTTTGTAGATGTTGAGGTGTTGAGGGCCACTGAAGTGGGCAATGCGGCGGCAACCCTGCGCAATCAGGTGCTTAGTAGCTTGGTACCCGCCGGCTCGGTCGTCGATAACCACGGCATTCACATCGAGGCCATCGAGCACCCGATCAAAGAAGACCAACGGAATCTCCTGTTTCTGGACTTTCTCAAAATGCTTAAAATCGAGCGTGTTGCGAGCCAGTGAAACTAGAATTCCCTCAACCTGTGCACTCAGCAACGACTCGATATTCTTGCGTTCATGCGCCACATCTTCATTCGATTGGCAGATCATGATGTTGAAGCCGGCTTTGCTAGCCACGGTTTCAATGCCTTTCACTACCAAGGTAAAGAAGTGCCCATCAATGTGGGGTACCATCACCCCCAGCAAATTGCTGCGTCCCTTGCGCAAACCCGCCGCCATGTGGTTGGGCTGGTAGTGCAGTTCCTTCGCCAGCTTCCAAACCTTCTTCTTAGTTGGGTCACTGATGCTCGGATGGTCACTCAAGGCGCGCGAAACCGTGGACACGGAGATGCCGAGCTGCTTAGCCAGATCAGTTATGGATGCTTTCGCGCGAGCCAAGGGATTGATTGATAAAGAGTAGGCAGAGAAACAGAGCAAACAGTTACGCAAATATTGCGCAACTACATGCAATAAGACCGCAAAAGTAAGTTCAGACTATGCGCTTTGCATGAGCAAGCACAAGTTGCCAGCATACGCCCCGCCCCACGGGCGCACTTTAGCTGGGCAAAGGTTGGGGCGTGTAAGAAGGGCCTTGGCAACGCGGACCCTGGGCAGTCCAGGCCAGTTTATCAATGCACAGCTGCCGCTCCTTCATGCTCTTATCCCAGGCGTGGTATACTAAGTACTCCGTTTTGCCGTCGGAGCTTAGCACGTGAGAATGGTGGCCGGGGCCGCGCACGTGCCCATCCACGGCATGGAGCACCCGCGGACCCTTTTCCGCACCTGCATCGGAATAAGGACCCAGAATACTATTGGCCACGCAGTAATCGACGCCGTAGCGGGGCGTGAGAAAATTAGCGCCACTATAGAAGCAGTAATACTTGCCGTTGTGTTTACGCACAAAGGGGCCCTCCAGCGTATGCCACTCCTTAAATGTCTGGTTGTTGTAGAGCGGCATCGTGCGGTTCTTCTCGAACACCGTCCAGTCGTGGCGGGCCCGCATCACTGTGCGACTTTCTCCGGCTAAGCTGGTCATGTTAACGAGACGGTCTACTACTAGGCCAGTGCCGGGGCGGTACCCATCGTTGGAGTCAATGAAGTCGCGGGCGTAAAACAAATACCACTGCCCATCGGTGTCGCGGTAGGGGTGGGCGTCAATCGTAAATTTACTGTCAGGCACGTCTAGCAGGCCCACTTGTTGGTAGGGTCCCTCGGGCGTTTTGCTGGTGGCCACGTGCAAGCGGTGGCCTACGCTGGCGCCAATGGCCCCGCCCCCTATGGAGTAATACATGTAGAAGGTACCATTGTGGTACACCACTTCCGGGGCCCAAAAGTCGGCTCCTTCAGCGCCTGCAGGCGGAGTGAGGGCACCGCCAGCGTTCTTCCAATCCACTAGGTTAGTAGATGTGAGCAAGGTAAAGATGCGCCCATCGGAAGTGCGGCCTTGCCCCGTGGTGCCAAAAGCGTAGTAGCGACCTTGGTGGCGCAGCACGAATGGATCGGGGAACTGACCAGCATATACGGGGTTAGTATACGTGCGGGCGGCCCGGGCCGCCGCTTGGTGCATAAGAGCCAGTGAGGCTAAGCCAGCAGCAGCTTGCTGCAGAAAATGACGACGAGAAGGCATAAACGAACGAGGGTGGGAGAAAGGATGTGTACTGAGTAGCCTTAATTTATGCCTCAAACTACGAGACAATAATCTGGGCACGCATGCTGGCTTAACCAGAAACACCGCACTATTGAGTAGGATAGAGGACCGGATATTGCAGCAGCAGAAGTGGGAGTAAGATGCAGGCTGGCACTACTGAATTGCGACAGCCAATATGAATAGAAAAATGCAAACGTTTGCATAAATTGTAACATAAACTTAGATTGCACCGTCTAGAGCTCGACAGACTACCCAAGTAACACCTAGCACGAAACCAGTCTACGCACAGAGTAGTAGTGCAGTAAAAGCCTCAGAATCGCCCTTTTTGGGCATAGCTTGCTGTATTGCCATTAATCCCTCAGGCTAATCATATAAATAGCTAAACCAGAACAATCAGCAGGCAGGTGATACAATCGTTTGCATTCGATGGTGCTTGCTCTGTTGTTACTTGACGTAGCTCTTCATTCTTTTTCGACCTGATTCCATCCTTCCAAATTCCAACACTGATGAAGAAAGTTCTCCTCTGCTTAATGGTTTTGGTGGCCTCACATAGCACTTATGCTCAAAAATCCAAAGTCAAGATAAAGGGAGCAGGAGCAAGTACGGTAGTTGACAGTAGACGCTGGACGGTAGATAAAGCCCAAGCATGGTACAAAGCACACCCTTGGCTTTCGGGTGCAAACTTTACGCCTAGCACCGCCATCAACCAGCTAGAGATGTGGCAGGCGGCTACGTTTGATCCGGCCACCATCGACAAAGAGTTGGGCTATGCAGAAGGCATTGGGTTTAACACGATGCGTGTATTCCTGCACAGCTTAGCCTGGAAGCAAGACCCAAAAGGCTTTAAGGAGCGAATGAACACGTATTTGGGGCTGGCTGATAAGCACCACATCCAAACGATGTTCGTGTTCTTTGACGACTGCTGGAACAAGGAACCTAAGGTTGGGGTGCAGCCGGAGCCTAAGCCCGGTATTCATAACTCTGGTTGGATGCAGGACCCCGGTGAGCCTGTTTCGCGCGATTCGGTGGCATTCATTGCCTTGAAGCCCTATGTTCAGGACGTACTCCGGGCCTTCAGCACCGATAAGCGAATCTTACTGTGGGACTTATATAATGAACCTGGCAATAACGGAAAGTTAACCAGCTCCCTGCCCCTTGTGCGCAACGTGTTTGCCTGGGCCCGTGAAGTAAATCCAGAGCAACCATTGAGTGTAGGCCTCTGGAATTGGGAGTTTAGCGCCCTGAACACCTATCAGGCAATGCATTCAGATGTGATTACTTACCACTGCTACGACGAATTAGCCTCGCATCAGCGCATCATTGACCTGCTACAAACCCACGACCGCCCTCTGATTTGCACTGAGTATATGGCTCGCACGCGCAACAGTCGTTTCGCAACCATCATGCCCATGCTCAAGAAGCGCAATGTGGGCGCTATAAACTGGGGTTTAGTGGATGGCAAAACCAATACGAAGTACCAATGGGAAACGCCCTTGCCCGATGGCAGTGAGCCTATAGAGTGGTTTCATGAGGTGTTCCGGAAGGATGGCACCCCGTACCGGGAAGATGAGACCACGCTGATTCGCAACCTGAACCGTAACTAAGTGGCCTAGGCCATAGTCATCCCAAGCACCGATGGCAACCTGCTTGCGAAGTAAGTCTGCGAGTGGTTTGCACTAGCCTTAGTTCAACCGTTTGTAATTCTGATGCGTGTATTCTTCATGCGCCTGTTGTTAGGAGTAGCTCTTCTGACAAGCTCCCTAGGCCACTCCCAGCACCAGCAGGCATCATCGGGAGCTACGTTTACCAATCCTCTGTTGCCTTCCGGCGCCGACCCCTGGAGCATCTACCACAAGGGCTACTACTACTACACCCATACCACAGGCGTTAATATTACCCTCTGGAAAACCACTTCCCTCAGCCAACTAGATAAGGCTGAGCATCGGGTAGTATGGACGCCGCCAGCAACAGGCCCTAACTCGCGCGAAATCTGGGCCCCGGAGCTGCATCGCATCAATGGAAAGTGGTACCTGTACTATGCCGCCGATGGGGGCCGCAACGACGATCACCGCTTGTGGGTATTGGAAAATAGCTCCGAGAACCCGCTGCAGGGCACTTGGGTTGATAAAGGCCAACTGCGCGACGTAACTAACAAGTGGGCAATTGATGGCTCTGTGTTCGAGAACAACGGGCAGCTGTACTTTGTATGGTCGGGCTGGGAGGGGGATGGCAACGGGCGACAGGATATCTACTTGGCCCGCCTGAAAAATCCGTGGACGATCGACGGCCCCCGGTTGAAAGTTTCTACTCCAGTGTATGCCTGGGAGCGGAATGGTGACCTTTCCGCTACTGATAATCCAGCTCACGTTGATGTAAATGAAGGTCCTCAGGTGCTTCGGCACGGCAACAAGTTGGTGCTGATTTACTCAGCTAGCGGGTGCTGGACCGATTACTACGCCTTAGGTATGCTCACGGCTCCCGCCAATAGCGACCTACTGCAGCCCGGCTCCTGGACCAAGTCGCCTATGCCAGTATTTCAGCAAGACCCGGCCGCTGGTGTATATGCCCCCGGGCATAATTCCTTCTTCAAATCACCCGATGGTACGCAGGACTGGCTCCTCTACCACGCCAACAATGCACCAGGGCAGGGGTGTGGCCGCCTCCGCTCTCCCCGAGCCCAGCCCTTCACGTGGAACCCCGATGATACACCCAACTTCGGGCGACCCATAGCCCCTGGAGTACCATTAGTGCGACCCTCTGGAGAGAAATAGCCAACCTGATCAGGTAAGGCATTAGTAATGTCGGATATAATCCCAGCTAATAGAAAAAGAATTTAGTTAGTTCCTAATGCGCAATAACAAGAGAAAACGTGCAAACGTTTGCAACATTTATTGGCTTTTTAGGTACTAGCAATGTTTAACTCCAATTTGGATAGTAAAAGAACCATTGATTTTACGTTGGGTACAAGGCGTAAGAATTGATTCTGTCAATCTGATTATCAACATTTTCATATGCATTCTTGACATTGGTACACTTGATGTTTAACATTACGGCAGAAATTGGCCCTTTTTAGGTTTGTAAGGCTTCCGTGTTCTGGGCCGCTTCCTTATAAGCACTTAGTACCTCGTTACCCAAGCGAGTCTGTTTTTAGAGTGAATGCGCAAACGTTTGCATCAAGCTTAAATGCGCAAACGTTTGCAAATGATGTTCCCACCATTTCTTTTCCCACATAGCCCCTATGAAAAACACCCTACCCAAACTGGGGAGGCTAGCGCTTCCAGCTGCGCTGGTTGGCCTTCCCATGGCAGTAGTTGGAGCCCCCACCGCTGCAACTGCTGCCCCCGCACATAATATAGCGGCAACTCCAGCCCTAGTAGCTACTACCGTATCGGGTAGGGTACTTGACGAGAAAGGGCAGGGGATGCCGGGCGTAACCGTTCTGGAAAAAGGTACTTCCAACGGTGCCACTACCGATGCCGACGGCCGCTACTCCCTTACCGTAGCCGACAATGCCACCCTTTCTTTTTCCTTCGTAGGGTATACTACCCAGGAAGTTGCGGTTAATGGGCGCACCAGCGTAGATGTAAATCTGGCGCCCGATAGCAAAGCCCTGAATGAAGTAGTAGTAGTAGGTTACCTCACGCAAAAGCGGGAAGATGTAACCGGTTCCGTTGCAAGCGTTAGCGGCCGGGAGGCGCAGCGCGCACCAGTTGCTACCATTAGCGAGGGTATTCAAGGGCGTTTGCCGGGCGTGCAGGTTATCAACTCCGGGGTACCCGGTCAGGCTCCTATCATCAACATCCGGGGCTTGGGCTCCATCAATGGGGGGAGCGGTCCGCTTTACATTATTGATGGGCTATGGGTCGATAATATCCGAGATTTCAACCCTCAGGACGCCGAGTCGATTCAGGTGCTGAAAGATGGTGCTTCATTGGCTCCGTATGGCTCACGGGGGGCTAACGGAGTAATAATCATCACCACTAAAAAAGGTAAATCTGGTGCGCCTGCTATCAGCTTCAACGCGTACGCAGGGGTGCAGAAAATCAATAAAACCTACGACCTGATGAACGCCCAGGAGTGGGCAGTCATCAACCGGCAGGCCTACGAGAATGCGGGCAGACCTGTTCAGCCGTTCGTTGCAAATTCGCCCGGTGTAGATACTGATTGGCAAAAAGAGCTGATTCGTACCGGCTCGGTGCAGGATTATAATCTGGGCTTTTCGGGCGGCGGACCAAATTCCAACTTCCTACTATCCGGCGAATATTTCACTCAGAAAGGCACAGTGCAGGGGCCTAAGTTTGAGCGCTACAGCGTGCGTTTAAATTCAGGCTTCAACCGGGGCCGCCTGCGGGTGGGTGAGAGTCTGCAGTTGGCTCGTACCAACCAGACCCTTCTGAACGGCTTACCCTTCCTGGATGTGCTGCGTATGCTGCCCATTATTCCGGTGAACGACCAAGCAAACCCCGGTGGCTTTGGTTTCGGCAACAACAACGCCAGCACTTTCGGAACTAACCCTATTGCGCTGCAAAAGCTGCTGAATAATACCAGCGTGAATAACCGCTTGCAGGGCAACGTGTATGGGGAGCTGACCATTTTCGACTTTCTGCGCTACCGTCTCAATTTGGGCGCTGAGTATCTGGGCTATCACGACCGAGAGAAGCGGCAATATGGGCAATGGCGCCAAAATGACCCGCTGAATCCTTCTTACTACGCGGAGAACCAGGGCAACAACCTATTTACGCTAGTAGAAAATACCCTGACGTTTGACAAGAGCTTTGGGCAGAACAACTTAACGGCCGTAGCTGGCTACACTGAGCAGCACCAGCATAACGAGTTTACCCGCGGACGCAATAACGGCTATGGTGTTGGTCCAACGTACTACTGGGCCCTCGATGCTGGCAGCAGCGCCCCACAGGTGCAAGGCTCTTCGTTCACGTACAATAAGCGCTCTTACCTAGGCCAGGTTACTTACGATTACGACCAGCGCTACCTCCTAACCGGCGCGATTCGCCGAGACGGGTCTTCGCGCTTTAGCCCCGAAAACCGCTACGGTACGTTCTGGGCCGCATCCGCAGGCTGGCGTATCTCGCGGGAGCAATTCTTTGAAGGCCTGACCGACAAGGTGAGCAACCTGAAGCTGCGGGCTAGCTATGGCGTGCTTGGCAACGAGCTGCTGGGCGGCGAGTACGGCGGTGCCTACCGCTGGCAAGGCGTTATTAATCCCAACGTGAACTACCCATTTGGGGGCGACAATATCCAAAACGGCAGCATTCAGACTCAGCTGCCCAGTAACGACATCGCCTGGGAAGAACGCCGCACGGCCAACTATGGCTTTGATCTTGGCTTGTTGGAAGACCGCTTGACGCTTTCGGCTGATTATTACCAGTCGGAGACCCGCAATGCGCTAGTTGACCCTGCCATTCCGCTGGTGCTGGGTAATGCCGGAAGCAACCCTTACCGTCGCGTGGGACGCATCCAAAATCGGGGCTTCGAGCTGGTTGCAGGCTACAACGAAAACCGGAGCGCTTTCAAATATGGAATTACTGGCAACTTGACCACCATCAGGAATAAAGTAACTAGCCTAAGCAATGATGCCACCTCGCCCTTCTTCGTATCAGGCCCCGGCGAATCAACGCGGACGGAAGTAGGCTACGAGCTGGGCTCTTTCTACCTCTACCAGTTTGATGGCATCTTTCAGACTGGCGACAACATTGCTACCAGCGCGCAGCCTACAGCCCAGCCAGGAGATGTTCGCTATAAGGATGTGAATGGCGACGGACAGATTACTGCCGCCGACCGGGCTCACGTTGGCCGGGTGTTCCCCAAAATTCAGTATGGCCTGAACCTAACGGCGAGCTTTGCGGGCTTCGATGTGGCTGCCTTCTTCCAGGGTGTGCAGGGCAACGATATACTGAACACGGGCCGCTACTGGCTTGACCGCACGGATGATAATGGCAACTACCGCCGCGACTTCAGCCCCTGGACGCCCAGCAACCCCTCTACTACTACGCCCCGCGCTATCATTGCGGGTGGAGGCGGCCAGGCCGGTGAGGCAGCTATTAACAACTCCCGTCTCAACTCGACGCGGTGGCTGGAGGATGGCTCCTACCTGCGCCTGAAAAACGTGCAGATCGGCTACACAATTCCGAAAACGCTAACGGATAAGGTGAAAGGCGTTGGCAGCTTGAGGTTCTATGTAACGGGGCAGAACCTGTTCACGATTACCGATTACAGTGGCTACGACCCGGAAGTAGTAGGCCTAGGCCTGCTCACCCGTGGGGTGGATGAAGGCAGCTACCCTAACATCCGCACGGTATCGATTGGCGCTCAGCTTGGCTTCTAGGCCTGTCGGCGCGTGTGTTTACCCCATCCATCTGAACTCCCATGAAACAACATACTCTCCGCTTGGCCGCTTTGGCAAGCAGCCTGCTGCTAATGACAGCTTGCGAAAAAGACTTCCTTAATCAAGTTAACCCTAACCAGCCTACAACTGAGTCGTTCTGGAAAACGGAAGGTGACGCTGTAAAGGGGATAAATGCCGCATATAGTGGCCTACAGCAATTAGGTACCTACCGGCGCTGGTTGAACTTTGCCTACGACCTGCGCTCAGATGAAGGCTTCAGCCAAAGCCCATGGGGCGAGCTGGCCGACTTCACTCGCTTTACGCAGGCTAACTACGATTTTGAAGTGTCGCAGAACCTGTGGCGCGACCATTACCGGGCCATTTCGCGGACCAACCAAGTGTTGGCCAATGTGCCAGGCATGCAAATGAATGAGACGCTGAAAAAGCGGATCATAGGGGAGGCTCATTTTTTGCGGGCTCTCTACTACTATAATCTGGTCACACTTTACGGCAATGTACCGCTGGCGCTTACCCCCGCCGACCCCACCAACTTGCCGCCCCAAGCCACGGAAGCACAGGTGTACGAGCAGATTATCACGGATCTGCAAGCCGCCAAGCCGGACCTGGATCTGGTGTACACCGGTGGCAACGACATAGGCCGGGCCACGCGCGGCGCGGCCACCACGCTGCTGGGCAAGGTATATATGCAACAGCGGAAGTGGAGCGAGGCCTCAACACAGTTTCAGGAAGTTATTGCCTCCAACCGCTACCAACTGACGGCCAACTACACCGATAACTTCCGGCATACCACCGAAAATAACTCCGAATCTATCTTCGAGGTGCAATTCTCTGACGCCAAGCTCGGCGGCAACGATGGCGACGATGCTACCTCTTCAGAAGGTGGCCAACGCTCCCAGTTCTGGGGCGTACCGGGCGCTGGTTTTGTAGATGGCGAAATACGCCCGTGGGTGATAAACGAATTCTTGAAGGAAGGCACCACCACCGGGGCCCGCGACCCACGCCTGGCGGCCACCGCCTTTTATAATCGCCGCCAGTTTACTACTACGCTGCCCGTAGACGCAGATACGCTGGTGTACGGCAAGGGCTTCTTAGAGCGATTCAAGGGCAATGCCCGCGACCTGAGCCGCGTGTATTGGCGCAAGTACCAAACTGACTATTATCGCACCTTCGAGAACTTCGATTCGCCCATCAACCACCGAGTGATGCGCTACGCCGATGTGCTGTTGCTACAGGCTGAAGCCCTGAACGAGCAAAATCAAACCAGCAACGCTATTCCGCTAATTAACCAAGTGCGTAACCGTGCGGGTTTGGCGCCCCTCACCGCTGGCACATTCACGCAGGCTACCCTGAGGACCCAGATAATGCATGAGCGCGTAACGGAGCTGGCCGGTGAAGGCCAACGCTGGTTTGACCTTAAGCGCTGGGGCCTACTTGATAACCAGGCAGGCCTAGATCAGCTGAAAGCCCGCGACACCGACTTTAACAGCTTCCGTCTCGACCGCTCCCGTCTGCTGCCTATTCCGCAGTCGGAGGTAGACCTGGCTCGCTATCAGCAGAACCCTGGTTGGTAGGCCAGTTAAGTGGCGCTTAGAAGAAAGCCGTTCCGACCATGGGCCGGGGCGGCTTTCTTTTTCTGGCCTAGATTAGCAGATGCCGCTTAGCCGTTAGGGGTGAGGTATCTATTCTGTTTTCCGCTTTTCTCGATTGCTATGACTTCCTTGTTTCGATTGCTACCCGTGAGTGTGCTGGCTTTCACGCTGGCGTGCCAGAGCTCTTCGGCTCCTCCTGCGCCCTCTCCAGCACCCCCAGCCCCTCCCACAACTGCTACATTCACAAACCCCCTGCTCTCAGTAGGCCCCGACCCTTGGGTGTACCAGAAAGACAACGTGTATTACTACATGAGTACTACCGGGGGCAACATCACCATCCGGAAAACGGGCAAGATGTCGGACCTGGGCTCGGCAGTGAGCACCGTGGTATGGACGCCCCAGCAGGGCGGCGTTAACCAGCGCGACCTGTGGGCCCCGGAGCTGTTTTTCCTCGACGGTAAGTGGTACATCTATTACTCGGCCGACCCATTCTGCTGCGCCGGCCACCGGGTGCACGTGCTAGAAAATGCAAGCGCCGACCCCACTACCGGTACCTGGACGTACAAAGGCCGGATTGCCAACCCTAATCAAGACCTGTGGGCCATTGATGGCACTGTGTTGGAGCAGAACGGCAAGCGCTACCTGATTTGGTCGGGCCACGAAACAGAGGGCGCGGGCACTCAGCGCCTCTACATCTCAGAAATGAGCAACCCCTGGACCCTGGTAGGGCCGCGCGTAGAACTCTCGCACCCTGAGTTTGCCTGGGAAACGTTGGGTGACCCAGATGTAAACGAGGGCCCAGAAATAATCAAGCATGGCGACAAAACGTTTCTCGTTTACTCGGCCAGCCACTGCAGCACCGACGATTACGCCCTGGGTATGCTCACGGCTTCCAGCACGGCCGACCCGATGCAGCCTAGCTCCTGGAAAAAATCGACTGCTCCCGTCTTCGTGAAAAACCCTGAAGGTCAAGTTTTCGGGCCTGGTCACAATGGCTTCTTCAAGTCGAAAGATGGTAAGGAGGACTGGATTATCTACCATGCCAACCCACGAACTGGTCAAGGCTGCGGCGACAACCGCAGCCCCCGCATGCAGAAGTTTACCTGGAATGCAGATGGAACGCCCAACTTTGGTACTCCGGTAGCCGTGGGCACGGCGCTACCCAAGCCAGCTGGCGAATAACCCCCGAGTTTATTTACTCTTCCGACGATTGTAGCTTTTCCACTGCATGGCATTTAACCACAAGACTACCCTGGCGCTAGGCCTCTCACTCGGCCTGTTGGGCGCCTGCCAAACGGCCACCACCAGCGTCAGCACGCCTACTGCTACGACTACCGAAACGAAAGCCGAAACCGAAGCTCCGGCTATTTCCATCGTGAACCCGGTGCTGCCCGGAGACTTTCCCGATCCTTCCATCATGAAGGTGGGCGACACGTACTGGGCTACGGCTACGTCCTCTAATTGGGGGCCAGTGTTTCCGCTGCTCAAATCCACGAACCTTACCGACTGGGACCTGGTAGGCCACGTGTTCCCGAATGAGTTGCCCTCGTGGGCCGACTACTACTTCTGGGCCCCGGAAATCAGCCAGGAAGGCGACAAAACCTACATCTACTACACTGCCCACAAGAAGGGAGGCAACTTAGCTGTGGGCATAGCTGTGGCCGATACCCCCGCCGGCCCATACCGCGACCTGGGCCCCCTGGTAGCACAGAAGGATGGCTCGATTGATGGCTTTCCGATGCGCGATGAAAACAATCAACTTTACCTGATCTGGAAGGAGGATGGCAATAGCGTCAATCAGCCTACGCCCATTTGGGCGCAGCGCCTCAACGAGGAGCACACGGCGCTGCTAGGGGAGAAGAAGGAGCTATTCCGCAACACAGTGCCTTGGGAAGGCAACTTGGTGGAAGGCGTGTGCATGGTGAAGCGCAACGACTATTACTACGCCTTTTATGCTGGCAACGGCTGCTGCGGCCACAACTGCACCTATGGCATTGGGGTAGCCCGTGCCAAGAGCCTGCTGGGCCCGTGGGAGAAGTACGAGAAAAATCCCATCCTCACGAAAAATGAGAAGTGGGCCTGCCCCGGCCACGGAACGGTATTCAATCGTGGCAACCGTTGGTACATGCTGCACCACGCGTACGACACCCGCAGCTTTGAGTTTGTGGGACGGCAGGGGGTAATCAGTGAATTCAAGTGGACCTCCGACGGCTGGCCGGAGTTCCGCAACGACGGAACCGTGCCTACCAAAGCGGCGCCGGTTGTGCCCCGCAACTTCAACGATGAGTTTACCAACGCCACCTTGCAGCCCTCGTGGCAGTGGCCGGTGGAGGAGAGGCCTACGGTAGCCGTGCGCGACGGGAAGCTGTACGTGACGGCCCGGCCTCAGCACAGCGGGGCCGTGCTAGGCCAGCACACCACCACCGCCGACTACACCGCTACTACCACGCTGCTAAACCCCGGCAAGCTGCCCGCAGGTACGGTGGCCGGCATTGCCGCGCACGGTGACCCAGAAAACACCTTGGCCCTTACCGCCGGCAGCGGCAAGCTGCAGCTCTGGCAGCTGGAGAAAGGCAAGCAGAAAGCCTTGGGTGAAGTGAAGCTGCCCACTACTGCCACGGCGGCTGTTGCCCTACGCTTGCAGGCCCAGCAGGGCAATCAATTCCGCTTTAGCTGGAGTGCGGATGGCGGTAAAACCTGGCAGGGTGTACCCGGTGCACCAGCCCTCATCAACGGCGCTTACCTGCCGCCCTGGGACCGGGGCGTGCGTGCCGGGGTACTAGTCAAAGGCCCTGCCACGGCTACCGCCGCCTTCGAGGAGTTTAACCTTGAGAATGAAGTGGTAACGGCGCAGACGGAAGGAGACAAGTAACCTTTGCGCGTTAGTCGTTTTGGTAGCGTTGGTCCAATACGCCTTCCTTAATAGGAAATAAAAAAGCACATCATCCTGAGCTTAAGCGAAGGCTCCTGTTGTGGTAGCACGAGGCGCTAGGCCACTCGTTCTTGCCTGATAGGAGCGCCTACGCTTGAGCTCAGGATGACGTGTGTAGGGAGGCATCCGTTTATAACCCCTTTAGTCAGATAAGTGGCGTGGCCTAATCAGCCTGGCTAGGCCACTTGTGCCCGGAGACCACCACCTCACCAGGGGTGCTGTTTGCTAGGCCTCTGCCTGGTTGGGCATGGTGTGCAATTTTGTTCCGGAAATTTTCTAAAAGGAAATTTCCGCGACGCAGGGAATACTAAATGTGAGGACAATGATGAGTTCTGACTTGAAACCCAGTACTTTCCCACTAATCTAAGCCAACTCAGCTCATCAACTGCCTTCCTGAAACTTGGCGAAACCTCTCATTCTGCCGCGCAATACCGCATTGGTGTGCGCAAATAGTCTTAAATAGTACGTCGATTTGAGTGGTGACTTCTGATGCCGCCCTGGTCTTTCTACCATATGCCCCCATTTTCCTTTCAATAAGCACACTTTTTCATTCTTTGTAGTAGCATCATGCATCAGCTTGCCACTCTAGATTACATTGTTTTCTTCATCTATTTCCTGATAGTTGCCGGGTACGGCATCTGGATCTACCGGCGGAAGACAGGGCACGACGGCACCATTGAAGGTGATTCCAAGGACTACTTCTTGGCGGAAGGCTCCCTAACCTGGTGGGCCATTGGCTCATCCCTCATTGCCTCCAACATCTCCGCCGAGCAAATGGTGGGTATGTCGGCTTCAGGCTTTAAGATGGGCCTAGCTATTGCCACCTACGAGTGGATGGCTGCCCTCACCCTCATCATCGTGGCTGTGTTCTTCATTCCGGTGTACCTGAAGAACAAGATTTCCACCATGCCGCAGTTCCTGCACCAGCGCTACAACGGCACGGTGGCCATGATTATGGCCATTTTCTGGTTGGCGCTGTACGTGGTAGTAAATCTTACATCCATTTTGTACCTCGGCGCCATTGCCGTGAGCAGCGTTTCGGGGCTGGGCCTCAACTTCTGCATGTACGCCCTGGCCATCTTCGCCATCATCATCACGCTGGGTGGTATGAAGGTAATTGGCTTCACCGACGTAATTCAGGTGTTCTTCCTGATTCTGGGTGGCCTAGCTACCACCTACTTGGCTCTGAATCTGGTGGCTGAGCACTACGGCCAATCGGGCGTGCTAAGCGGCTTTAAGCTCATGACGGAGCAGGCCAACGACCACTTCCACATGATTCTGGACCGCAAGAATGAAAACTACCTCGACCTGCCCGGCCTCACGGTTCTGCTGGGTGGTATGTGGATTGTGAACCTGAACTACTGGGGCTGCAACCAGTACATCACCCAGCGCGCCCTGGGCGCCGACCTGCCCACGGCCCGCAACGGTCTGCTCTTCGCTGGCTTCCTGAAGCTGTTCATGCCCGTGATTGTAGTACTGCCTGGTATTGCTGCTTTCATCCTGTATAAGGAAAATATCTTTGGTGCTGAGATGATGCAGGACGGTGAACTGAACCCTGACCGCGCTTACCCCGTGCTGCTCAACATTCTGCCCGTAGGCCTGAAAGGATTGTCGTTTGCCGCTCTTACTGCCGCTGTAGTAGCCTCGCTAGCCGGTAAGGCCAACTCCATTGCCACCATCTTCACCCTCGACATCTACAAGAAAGTACTCAACACCGGGGCAAGCGAAAAGCGCTTGGTGAGCGTGGGTAAGATTGCCGTAGTAGTTGCGGTACTGCTGGGCGTGCTGATTGCTCCGTTCCTGGGCATTGATAAGAAAGGGGGCTTCCAGTTCATTCAGGAGTATACAGGCTTTGTGTCGCCGGGTATCTTCGCCATGTTCATCCTGGGCTTCTTCTGGAAGCGTGCCACTTCGGCCGCGGCCCTGTTCGCCACCATTGGCGGCTTCCTGCTGTCTATCTTCTTCAAGTTCCTGCCCACTTTCGCTGACCTGTCGGGTCTGGCGCCCTTCGGCTTCTCCGTACAGAATGCAGCTGGCGTGTATGAAATCCCGTTCCTCGACCGGATGGGCTTCGTATTCATCATCTGCATCATTGCTATGGTTCTGATTAGCCTGCTGCAGACCAGCCGCGGTGTGAAAACCAATGGCTTGGAAGTTGATGCCAGCATGTTCGTGCCCAACCGCGGTTTTGCCATCGGCTCCATGATCATCATTGTAATCCTGACTACTCTCTACACCATCTATTGGTAAGGAGCACTGGCCTAGCGGCAACGGCTGCCGCTAGGCCAGTAGCATAAACAAAGAGGCCCGTTTCCAAGAGTGGAAACGGGCCTCTTTGTTTAGAGCCATAGTTTGGGCTAGGCCACCATTAATAAAAATCGAAGCTAAGAATGGAGCGCAAGGGGAGAGCGATACCTGATTTCAGGGTCAAATACTCCTCGTGCGTGGCCCACACGGTAGTGTGCACGCGCTTGATCACGCCATCATCGGTGCGGAAGTAGATGTCCAGTTTGCCGTGGTAGGCGTTGCCGAGCGTAGAGGCCCGCTCGGCATCGTGGCGGCGGCGCTGGATGGCCGCTTTATCCGTTAAAACATCCTCCGGCGCAAAACGCAGCTGGGGAATGGTTTCCTTCTCAATAGTTTCAACGGCCGGATCGGTGGTTTTCAGTTCAGGTAACATGACGCAAATAGGGTAAGTCGAGGTTAGAAAGCCTGGGCAACTAAAGTGGTAACTACCACGTGAAGAACGCGTGAGGTGCCGCACTGGTATAGGAATACCCGGCTCTTATCTCGTTTGTTTACGCCAGTTCTGCTAAAAAGGCCATGGTATCTACGCCATCCGCGTAATCGGCAATGCCCGGCTCCTGCGCCCGCCCCAACGGAAAGCTACCTGGATACAGCCCCCCCGACGATACCAAACACTGGGTCTGGGCGGCCACGTCGGTGAGCTGATCTACCAAGTCTACCTCACTGGTATACTGGCTGTAATGGAGCACCGATATAGGGGAGACCAGCTGGGCGTTTTCCGTGACTAGCAGGAAGCCAGAGTCGAAGTGGGGCACGCGGTTTACCAGCAGAATGCTCTTATTGTAATCGTAGTTGTTTTGGTAGCGGTTGTGCTCCAGCACGTGATGCCAAGGCGCCAGCGAGTCGAGCAGCTCCTTGAAATTATAGCCCGCGGGCACGTACAGCTTGCTCACGTTGCGGCAGCCCAGGCCGTAGTACCGGAAAATATCGGCGCCCAACAGGCCTAGATCATGCTCCGACTCGCGGCCCGTGATGATGGCCAAGCTGGTACGGTTGCGGCGGATGATATTGGGCTTCTTGCCGAAGTAGTACTCGAAGTACCGGGAGGTATTGTCGGAACCGGTGGCAATGAAGGCATCGGCGGCATTGAGGCGCTCCACAAACTGCAGGCGCTCTGCGAACCGAGGTTCCAGGCGCACTAACTCACTAGATATCCAGCGCATCAGGAAGGTATCGTCCTTGCTGAGCTTAGCCAGCAGCGTGTGGCCCGAAAGCAGCACGCACAGCAAATCATGGAAGCCCACCAGCGGAATGTTGCCGGCCATTACCACCCCAATTTGCCGGGGAGTGGTGGGCTCGGGGCGGTAGCGCGCGGCCCACTGGCGTAGGGGCTCTTCTTGCAACAAGTGCGCAATGCCTTTAATGGCGGCCGCCACGTTGGGGCGGTCGAACCAGGGGTTTTGGTTACGGGTGCGGTACGCCAGCTCCGTAATTTCTTCGTCGGGAAGTTGGGTGAGATGGTGGCCTAGCGCTACGAATGCAGCTAATCGTTCGGAGTGATTCATTAGGGAGAAACAAAATCAATGCATCAAAAGTAGTCAAGAGTGTACGGCTAATTTCTAATTTTGCCCGTTCGCGCACCTTCCATCGTGCGTATATGTTCTTATTGACTCTCTTCACCTCACTCCCAAACGAACTATAGGCTATGGCCATCATGATAACCGACGAGTGCATCAACTGTGGTGCCTGCGAACCGGAATGCCCCAACACTGCGATTTACGAGGGCGGTGCCCAGTGGCGCTGGGCCGATGGCACCAGCCTCAAGGAAGTAGAAATTGACGGCGGCTCAGTGGTGTCGGGTGTTGCTCCGCAAACCCCGATTTCTGATGAGTACTACTACATTGTGTCGGACAAGTGCACCGAGTGCGTGGGTTTCCATGAGGAGCCCCAGTGCGCGGCCGTCTGCCCCGTCGACTGCTGCGTGGATGACCCCGACTACCGCGAAGCGCAACAGGATCTGCTCAAGAAAAAGCAGTGGCTGCACCAAGAGGCCTAGGCCTCTTGCCACGCACTACCGCACACGAAGAGCCGCTCCTGGAGCGGCTCTTCGTATTTCTAGGCCACTCTGTAGCCTCTAGAATTACCGCATTTCCCGCCTTCTTCGAAATGCCTACTTTTGTCCCTATTCTGAACTGATTCCCTCCGACGATGTCCATCGCCAAAACCTATACCCCCGCCGACGTTGAAGCCAAATGGTACCAGCGCTGGCAGGAGCAGGGCTTCTTCAAAGCCAAAGCCAACCCTCGTAAACAGCCGTATTCGGTAGTGATTCCGCCGCCCAACGTAACGGGCGTGCTGCACATGGGCCACATGCTGAACAATACCATTCAGGATGTGCTGGTGCGCCGGGCGCGCATGCAGGGCAAGGAAGCGTGCTGGGTACCCGGCACCGACCATGCCTCCATTGCCACCGAAGCCAAGGTAGTGGCCTTGCTGAAGGAGCAGGGAATTGAGAAGAAGGACCTCACGCGCGAGCAGTTCCTGGAGCATGCCTTTGCCTGGAAAGAGAAATATGGCGGCATTATTCTGGAGCAGCTCAAGCAACTCGGCGCCTCCTGCGACTGGGACCGTACGCGCTTTACTATGGAGCCCGAGCTGACTGAAGCCGTACTGCGCGTGTTCGTAGACCTGCACCAGAAGGGTCTGATTTACCGCGGCATTCGGATGGTAAACTGGGACCCGCAGAGCCAGACGGCCATCAGCGACGAAGAAGTAATTCCGAAGGACGTGATGGCCAAGATGTATCACCTGCGGTACGAGGTAGTAGGCCAGGACGGGCAGTTCTTGACCGTAGCCACTTCGCGCCCGGAAACCATTATGGCCGACGTGGCCGTGGCCGTGAACCCGAATGACCCACGCTACACCCACCTGCACGGCGCGAAAGTGCGCATTCCGCTGCTAGGCCGCGAGATTCCGGTAATTCAGGATGAATATGTGAGTATCGACTTCGGAACGGGTGCGCTGAAAGTAACGCCCGCCCACGATCTGAACGACTACGAACTGGGCGTGAAGCACAACTTGCCGGTTATCGACATTCTCAACAACGATGGCTCGTTGAATGAGAAGGCGGTGCTCTACGTAGGCCAGGACCGCTTTGCCGCCCGCCGCAACATTGTGAAAGATCTGGAGGAGGCCGGCCACTTGGTAAAAGTAGAGGAGTACGCTAGCATCGTGCAGACCTCGGAGCGCACCAAAGCCGTAATTGAGCCCCGCTTGAGCATGCAGTGGTTCCTGAAAATGGAACACCTAGCTAAGCCGGCGCTGGAGGTAGTGGAAAGCGACCAAGTAAAGCTGCATCCCGCCAAGTTCAAAAACACCTACCGCGTGTGGATGGAGAACGTACACGACTGGTGTATTTCGCGGCAGCTGTGGTGGGGCCAGCAGATTCCGGCCTACTACCTACCCGATGGCACTTATGTGGTAGCCCTCACGCCCGCCGAAGCCCTGGAACTGGCCCGCGCCCAGAGCGGCAACGCTAATCTCCAGCTCTCCGACCTGCGCCAGGATGAAGACGTGCTGGATACCTGGTTCTCCTCGTGGCTGTGGCCGATTTCGGTGTTTGATGGGTTCAAGGACCCCGATAATGCCGATATCAACTACTTCTATCCCACGAACGACCTCGTAACTGGCCCGGATATTCTGTTCTTCTGGGTGGCCCGTATGATTATGGCCGGCCTAGAATTCCGCAAGGATATTCCGTTCCGCAACGTGTACCTGACCGGTATTGTGCGCGACTCCCAGGGCCGTAAGATGAGCAAGCAGCTCGGCAACTCGCCCGACCCGCTCGACCTCATCAAGCAATTTGGGGCCGATGGCGTGCGGACCGGTATGCTATTCTCGGCTCCGGCCGGCAATGACTTGCTCTACGACGAGAAGCTGGTGGAGCAGGGCCGCAACTTCTGCAACAAGCTCTGGAACGCCTTCCGCCTCACGCAGGGCTGGGAAGTAGATGCCGCGTTGCCCTTTGCCAATTCAACAGCGGTGGAGTGGTTCACGGCTAAGCTGCAAACCTCGCTGGCGGAAATAGATGAGCACTTCGAGAAATTCCGGATGAGCGACGCGCTCATGACGGTGTACAAGCTGGTGTGGGACGACTTCTGCTCGGTATACCTGGAGATGATCAAGCCCGCGTATCAGGCCCCCATCGACCCTGAAACGTTGCGCCACACCACCGGCTTCCTGGAAACCCTGCTGAAGTTGCTGCACCCATTTATGCCTTTTATCACCGAAGAAATCTGGCATGAGCTGTCGGAACGCGGTCCTAAAGACTTCGTGTGCGTAGCTTCTTGGCCCAAGCAGCAGCCCGTAGCCGGTGCCCCTGAGCTGCTGGCCCGCATGGAGAAAGCCCTGGACATTGTGGCGGGTGTGCGTAACATCCGAAACCAGAAAGGGCTAGGCCCCAACAAGCCTCTGACCCTGGCCGCCAAAACTGACGATGCAGAGCTGCTACAGACCTACGATGGTATCATCCGGAAGCTGGCTGCTCTCACCAAAATCAGCACCGTTGAGGCTGCGCCGGCGGCTTCTGTGGCGTTTGTATCGGGTGGGGCCGAGTTCTTCGTACCGCTGGAAGGCCAGATTGACCTCGGAGTAGAAAAGGAGCGCCTTACCAAGGAGTTGGAGTACACTCAAGGCTTCCGCGAGTCGGTGCTGAAAAAGCTCAGCAACGAGAAGTTTGTAGCCAATGCCAAAGCCGACCTGGTAGAACGCGAGCGGCAGAAGCTGGCCGACGCCGAGTCGAAGATTGCGGCCTTGGAGCAAAGCTTGGCAGTTCTGTAAGAACGAACTCCAGTAATTGAATACAAGAAAGGCCCGACACTGTAGTGTCGGGCCTTTCTCATTATCGGCCTCATGTTATCGAATTAGATGGGCGAGATAAAGAATTTTTATGAATTGATTAAACGAAAGTTATATTTTTTGTCAGTTTAGTAATATATTGTTTTATCAAGGTATATTGTAGTCGCGGAAACACTCGCGGCATACACATTCTAGCTAACTGCCTGATTGCCTTGCCTGCTCTATCTGATCTAGTGCGCTTGCACTTCTCTTCCCTCACCGAGTACACACACCGTGCATAAAAACGTTGAAATTGTGCTGATGCTGGCATCCTACGCTGTCCAAGGATTGGTATTGCTGGCCTGTCTGCACCTTTTCCTGCCACTGGTCGTGTTTTGGACATTTCGTCGGAAAATACGGGAAATGCTAGCGCCACCAGCTGCCTCAGGTGCCACGCCACCTACCACGGAGTTTGTCTTGCTGATTCCGGCGCACAACGAGGCGGAATTACTGCCTGCGTTGTTGACCAGCATCAAAGCGCAGCATTATCCGGCCCAGCTAATTACCCCCGTCGTTATTGCCGACAATTGCCAGGATGCCACGGCGGCTATTGCCCGCAAAGCACAGGTGCTTTGCTTGGAGCGCTTTTCTGCGCCGCCATCCAACAAGATGCAGGCCTTGCTATTCGCTACCGAGACCTTTTTGGCCCAAGGCCTGTCGGGCCAACGGGTGGTATGCATTATCGACGCCGATTGTTACCTCGACCCGTACTTTTTGGTTGAGCTGAACCAAAGCTACACTCGGCCCAATGCTGCCCAGGCCATGCAATGCTACCGGTACGTGAGCAATACTTTTACCTCCGACGTAACAGTGCTTGATGCTGCCGCTGAGGCCTTGCGCCAATGTGTGTTGTCGGGTACGCGCAAGCTCATGGAGATGGATAACTTTATCTATGGGTTAGGCTTTACGGCCCGTGAACAGGTGTTTCGGGAGCTAATGGCGTTGCCTACCTACTCGCTGGCCGAAGACAAAGACTGGAAGGCTCATCTGGTAGAGCGCGGCGTAAAGGTTGACTACTGCCCCAAAGCTCAGCTCAGCTACGTAGTGGTAACCGACAGTGTAGCCTTCCAGAAGCAGCGCAGCCGGTGGTTGGCCGGCCATTTTGAATCGATGAAAAAGCACGGGTTCCAGTTGCTAGGCCTAGGGCTGTTGCGGGCCAATCTAAGCCAGCTTGATTTTGCGTGCGAGTTGCTACAGCCGCCTCGCTCCCTTCTATTGCTCTGCACAGTGATATTCGGCGTGCTATCGGTGTGGGCAAAGCAGTATGCGCTGGTGACCTGCTGGGTATGGTGGGGGCTAGCGCTTACGTTCTGCCTGTACGGCTTGCTAGGCCTGCGCCTGGTAAATGCCAAGCGAGAACAGTACTTGCTTATTTTCTCCGGGGCGGTACTTATTCTCAACGTTATTAAGTCGGCGGTGGCGGTGCTGCTGGGCAAGGGCGTGCAAACTTGGAGCGCCACCCGTACCTCATCCAAGCAGGGCGTAGCCGTTAAGTAACCAGTCAATGTCTACCGGAATTCCTGTGCTGATGTACCACGCCCTGGTGGCGGTGCCTGAGCCTTACATGGCCCCCGTGCACGTAGCGGGAGAGGCGTTTGTGCAGCAAATGGCTTGGCTTGCAGCAGAGGGCTACCAGGCCATTACGCTGCTGGAGTTACAGCAGGCCGTGTTGCTTCGTAGGCCACTGCCCGAGAAGGCCGTGGCGCTCACCTTCGACGATGGCTACCTCTCGCTGATTGAGCAGGCCCTACCCGTGTTGAAACCCCTGGGCTTCATGGCCACGTTGTTTCTGACTACTGGTGCCGTAGGGTGTCCCAGCTATGAACAGTTGCCCAACTTTGGGGCCAGTGCCCCCCGCCACGACCGGCCCCTGACCTGGGAGGAGGTGCGGGAGTTGCAACGCGCCGGATGGGCCATTGAGGCGCATAGTTGCGCGCACCTAAACCACGCGCAGCTTTCGGATTTAGAGCTAGAGCAGGAAATTGTCGGGAGTAAGAGCCAGATTGAGTACCAGGTAGGTACTCCCGTACAGTTTTACGCCTTCCCCTATGGCAAGTACAGGGCGGCCGCCCTGCGTAGCATCCAGGAAGTTGGGTACGTGGCGGGCTTTTCAGTGCACCCAGGCTTGGTAAGGCCGGGTCAGGATCTGCGCCGCCTACCGCGTCTTGAAATAACAGCACATACTGGCCTAGAGGAGTTCCAACGAAAAGTTACCACCGGCTATGGTTCTACTACTGAACAGTACCGCTCTAAAGCTCGCAATCTGCTCTTTCAGTCGCCGAGGGTGAAAGACTTTTTGCAAAAAGGATTCACGAAGTATATCAATTAACTGTCATCGTAAGTATCTAAAACAATGTCTGATAGAGAGCTTATTGGCTTAGATGGTAGGCCACTAGCGGATGGCCGATCTAGGAAGATTCAGGGGGAGTTTGGTTTCTTTAGGATCTGGAATACCTCCAATGTTGTTACTGGAGTACTATTTCGTTTTCCTGACCAGCTCTTGCTCCTGTTTTCAAGGGGGCAGTTCTATCCTTTCCCCCAATGTCCACACCTCCCATAGCGGCCCCAAAGCCGCACCAACTAGTATCGCCCTTTGGCACCCGCACCGATAATTATTACTGGCTGAATGAGCCGGAAAACCCGGAGGTGATTGAGTACCTCAACGCCGAAAATGCCTATTTCGAGCAGCAGATGGCTCCCACCAAGGCACTGCAGGAACAGCTTTTTCAGGAAATTAAAGGCCGCATCAAGGAGCAGGATGAGTCGGTACCGTACCGTGATAATGGCTACTATTACTACACGCGCTACGAAGAGGGCGGCGAGTACCCCATCTATTGCCGCAAGGCCGGCAGCCTAAGCGCCCCGGAAGAAGTGCTGCTCAACGCCAACGAGATGGGGCGGGGAGAGTCCTATTTCGATATCGGCGACTTTGAAGTCAGCGACGACAACCAGCTACTGGCCTACAGCACCGATACCGTGAGCCGGCGCCTGTATACGCTGCGCTTTCGCAACCTGCAAACCGGCCAGCTCTACCCCGAGGAAATTCCGAATACCAGCGGCGAAGCCGTGTGGGCCGCCGACAACCAAACGGTATTCTACACCAAAAAGGATGTAGAGACGCTGCTGCCGTATCAGGTGTACCGCCATACTCTCGGCACCGACCCGGCCCAGGACGTGCTGGTATATGAGGAGCTGGATAACACGTTTTACACCGGCGTGGGCCGCTCGAAGTCACGGGAGTACATCATGTTGCACATGAGCAGCACGATGTCGTCGGAGACGCGCTACCTGCGCGCCGATAGTCCTACGGAGGAGCCGCAAGTGTTCCTGGCCCGCGAAGATGATCACCTCTACGAGGTGGCCCACTTTGAGGATCAATTCTACATTCTCTCTAACGCGGGAGCTCCTAACTTTCACCTGCTGAAAACGCCCATTGCCGATACGGCCAAAACGGCGTGGCAAGTGGTGATTCCGCACCGTTCCGATGTGTTTCTGGAGAATATGGAGCTGTTCCGGGAGTATCTGGTACTGGGCGAGCGGAAGGAAGGACTACTGCAACTGCGCGTGATCCGGTGGCAGGACCAGCAGGAGCACTACCTCAACTTCGGCGAGCCGACGTATACCGCCGGCATCAGCATCAACCCCGAGTTTGATACCACGGTGCTGCGCTACGGCTACACCTCCCTCACCACGCCCCACTCCACTTACGATTACGACATGACTACCCGCACCAAGACGCTCCTGAAAGAGCAGACGGTGTTGGGCGGCTTCAACAAGGAAGACTACGTAACGGAGCGGCTGTACGCCCCTGCCCTCGACGGCACACTCATCCCCATTTCCATCGTCTACAAGAAAGGCTTCCGGCAAGATGGGCAGGCGCCCTTGCTGCAGTACGCCTACGGCTCTTACGGGCTTTCCATGGACGCCACCTTTAGCGTGGCCCGCCTGAGCTTGCTTAACCGGGGCTTTGCCTATGCCATCTGCCACATCCGGGGTGGGCAGGAGCTGGGCCGGCAGTGGTACGAAGACGGCAAGAAGCTAAAGAAGATAAACACCTTCACCGACTTCACCGACTGCTCCCGCTTCCTGATTGAGCAGCAGTACACTTCACCCGAAAAGCTGTTCGCCATGGGTGGTTCGGCGGGAGGCCTCTTGATGGGCGCCGTAATAAACCTGTACCCCGAGTACTATAAGGGCGTAGTGGCGGCCGTGCCCTTCGTGGACGTGGTAACCACCATGCTCGACGAAACCATTCCGCTGACCACCGGCGAGTACGACGAGTGGGGCAACCCCAACCAGCAGGAGTTTTACGAGTACATGCTCTCGTACTCACCCTACGACCAGGTGAAGGCCCAGGCTTACCCCAACCTGCTCGTTACCACTGGCCTACACGACTCCCAGGTGCAGTACTTTGAGCCCGCGAAGTGGGTAGCCAAGCTGCGCACCCTGAAAACCGATAACAACCTGCTGCTCCTGCATACCGACATGGAAGCGGGCCACGGTGGGGCCTCGGGGCGCTTCAAGTCCATCCACGACACGGCCCGGCAATTCGCTTTCATGCTGCTGTTGCTGGGCATAGAGGACTAGGCCAGTAGGATCTTATGCAAAAAGGCCGCTCCTGAGTAAGGGGCGGCCTTTTGCGTATGCACTCGTCAGTATTTCCAGAAATATTATGTCCGGCGTGCCACCCCAGGTGTAAAGTTGCGTCTGTGGCTGCGGTTGTCCGGCATACTCACGAACATTCTCTGGCATCCGCAGCATAAATCGGCCGATTAGTCGGGTTCATTCGTGGTGCGGAAGGTGGAGGAGTAGTTTTGCCAGTACTGCCAGTGGTCAGCAGTTGACCCCGGGCCGCCGGGCGATGTTAATTCCCCTCACGTACATGAAAAAGCTTTTCCTTGTTATTGTCCTGAGCAGCGCCGGTCATGCTGTACTTGCTCAGATGCCTACCGGCGAACGGCCCGCCGGTACTGGTCGGCCCGCGGGTGGCCCCCCGGCGGCCGGACAGGCGCCCGCCCCGCAGGCGGGTAACGGCCGCGTAACCGGCACTATCATCGATGCCGCTACCAAGCAGCCCGTTCCGTACGCCACTATTGCCCTGCTCAACCCCGCCACCGGAAAGCCCGTGGACGGTACCGCCGCCGACGACAACGGCAAGTTTAGCATCCCGCGTGTGCCCGCTGGCACCTACACCGTGCAGATTACCTTTATCGGCTACAAGCTGGTGGAAAAGCCCGGCGTGGTGATAACGGAGGATGGCAACACCGTGGCCCTGGGCAGCGTGCCGTTGGAGTCGTCGGCCCAGGCACTGGGTGAGGTGAAGGTGGAAGGCCAGCGCAGTCTGCTGGAAGAGAAAGTTGACCGCACGGTATACAACGCCGAGAAGGATGAAACCACCCGCGGCGGCGACGCCACCGACGTGCTTAAGCGCGTGCCCTCGCTGTCCGTAGACCTCGATGGCAACGTGAGCCTGCGCGGTAGCTCCAACATTCGGGTGCTCATCAACAACCGGCCCAGCACCATCTCGGCCGGTAGCATTGCCGACGCTCTGAAGCAGATTCCGGCTGATCAGATTAAGAGCGTGGAGGTGATTACCTCGCCCTCGGCTAAGTACGATGCTGAAGGCTCGGGCGGTATCATCAACATCGTAACCAAGCAGAACAACCTGCAGGGCTTCACGCTGGACGCCCGCGGCAGCGGTGGCCTACGCAGCGCCGACCTTGGCCTGAATGCGGCCTACCGCACCGGCAAGATGGGCTTCTCGTTGGGCGGTGGCGGCCGAGCGCAGTATAACACGCCGGGCAGCTTCACCAACAACCAGCGCACCTACGACCTCAACCGTAACCTGATCAGCAGCACCACGCAGAGCGCCGACACGCGCAATGAAAACCTGTTTGGGCGCTACACGCTGGGCTGGGACTACGACATCAACAAGTACAACTTCCTCTCGGCCTCGGTGCAGCTGGGCGTGCGAAACGGCAATAGCTACCAGGACGGGCTGCGGGCCAACACCGTGCGCGCCGATGGTAGTGTAATCAATAGCCTGCGCGACGTAAAGGTGCTGGACCGCTCGAACACCCTCGACGCCACCCTGAACTACACCCGCACCTTCGAGACGCCCCAGCGCGAGCTGAGCCTGCTAGGCCAGTACAGCCGCAACAACCGCACGAACGACTTCACCAACGATATCCGGGAAGGCCTGCAGGCGGGCAGCCAGCTGCGCAACGAAAACGACAGCTACAACCAGGAAATCACGCTGCAGGCCGACTACCAAACGCCCTTGAGCAAAACCCAGCTTCTGGAGTTTGGCGCCAAGGACATCATGCGCGAGGTAAACAGCAATTACGTATCGTTGCGGAACGGGCAGCTTGATAACCAGGTGGGCAACTCCAACGTGTTTACCTACAACCAAAATGTAGCGGCTGGTTACGCCTCCTACACGTTGGGCTTCCTGAAAAGCTACACGCTGAAAGCTGGGGCGCGCTACGAGTACACTACCATCGACGCCAAATTCCAGAACACGGATAACGTCACAATTCCTTCCTATGGGGTGCTTGTGCCGAGTCTAAATCTGTCGCGCAAACTCACGAATGGCAACACCATCAAAGCGGCCTATAACCGCCGGATTCAGCGCCCGTCGCTGCAATTCCTGAACCCCAACCGTCAGGCTCCTAACCCGCTGAACGCAACGCAGGGTAACCCAGAGCTGCGCCCAGAATACACCAACAACTTCGAGCTGGGTTACAACACGTTCATCAAGCAGACCTCACTCAACTTCACGGCGTTTGCCCGCAACACCACCGGCTCCATTCAGCCCTTCCGGACGGTGAACGGTGACACCATTACAACGACCTACCGGAACATTGGTGAGGAAAATGCCTACGGCGGCAGCGTATTCGCCAACGTGAACATCAACAATAAGCTCACGATTGGGGGCGGCACCGATATCTATTACGCAGTGCTGAACAACGGGCTGAGTGATGTGCGCTTTGCTGCCAAGAATGAAGGCCTGGTGGTAAGCGGACGCCTGATGGGCGGTTACAACTTCACGAAAGGGTGGGGGTTGCAGTTCTTCAGCTTCTACCGGGGCCGCCAGGTGCAGTTGCAGGGCTACCAAGGCGGTTTTGGGGTGTATAGCCTGGGTCTGAAGAAAGACTTTGCCGAGAAGAAAGGCAGCATCGGGTTCGGTGCTGATAACTTCTTCACGCCTTCTAACAAAATCCGTAACGAAATCAGCTCCTACACGCTCGACCAAAACAGCGTGAACGTGGTGCGCCGGATTGGCTTCCGGGTGAACATGAGCTACCGCATTGGTAAGATGAGCATGGCTCAGCCCAAGCGTCGCCGCTCCGTCAGCAACGACGACCTGAAGGACGGTGGCAACTCCGATGGCGGCAACGGCGCGGGCGCCACGCCCGCGCAGGGCCCCAGCGGCGGCCGTCCGTAACACTTGCGAGTGGCCTAGGCCAGTTGCAACATTGCTACCGCCCGTCCTTGCAGCAAGGGCGGGCGGTGCTTTTTATAAACAACCCGATAGAGTTTCGCTTTTTACTTTATGAACACGCAACTAGAATCCGTTTCAACCATTGATGCCTCCCAGGTTACGCAGCTTATTCGGGGGCGACGGAGCATGCAGCCCGTGCAGTTTGAGGCGGGCCGTGTAGTGCCCGAGGCGCTGCTCCGCGAGCTGCTAGAAAACGCCACTTGGGCCCCCACACACAAGCGCACCGAGCCCTGGCACTTTGTAGTATTTGGCGGCGAGGGTCGGCAGCGGCTGGCTACGTTTCAGGCGGAGCTGTACCGCGAGAAAGCCGGCGAGAAGTTTCAGCAGAACAAGTTTGAGAAGCTGCAGCAGAGCCCGCTGCTCAGCTCCCACGTACTTGCCATCGGGCTGAAACGCACCCAAGAGGTGCCCGAAATAGAGGAGATTTCAGCGGTAGCCTGCGCCGTACAAAACCTGCACCTCTCGGCCGTAGCGCACGGGTTGGCGGGTTTCTGGAGCAGCGGGGGCGTTACATACTACGAGGAAGCCAAACCCTTCTTCGGACTGGGCCCCGACGACCGGCTCTTGGGTTTCTTTATGTTAGGCTACCCTAAGTCCGGCGCCACCGCCCGCAGCACCCGCCGCCCCTTGGAGGAAAAGGTGACCTGGGTGCTGGAGTAAGCAATTCACATCCTGCATAAAACAGCTGCGGAGTGGCCTAGTATCTTAATTCTTGATACTCTAGGCAACTCCGCCGCTGTGTTGTTTAGCTCTAAGGACCAGTTAGTCCTGCACCTTCAAGCTGTCAGGCACGGGGCCGCGGGTGGCGGCTACCAGCTGGTTCTGCAGTTGGAAGTTCACCTGTTCGCAGTCGTGAAAGCGCCTCTCCGACATTTCCAGGGCGTTTTCTGCCGTGCGGAGCCGTTGGTAGAGGAAGAAGATAAGACCCAGCGCAATGAGCAGGGCCACTAGGGGCAAGGCTTTGTTCATGAAATATAAAGGCTAAAAAGAAGAGGGTTGATTGCTAGGCCAGTATTCGGCATAACAACCAACCCTCCGCATTATTTAGTCCATCACTAGATGGTAGTATTCGGGTCGAATTGCTCCAGGTAGTCGGCTACCCGACGCACAAACATGCCGCCCAGCGAGCCATCTACCACGCGGTGGTCGTAGCTGTGGGAGAGGAACATGAAGTGACGCACGCCAATCAGGTCGCCCTGCGGCGTTTCGATAACGGCGGGCTTCTTCTTGATTGCGCCCACGGCCATAATGGCCACCTGCGGCTGCATAATGATGGGCGTACCCATGATGTTGCCGAACGAGCCCACGTTGGAAACCGTGTAGGTGCCACCTTCCAGATCTTCGGGCTTCAGCTTGTTCTGGCGGGCGCGGTTGGCCAAGTCATTCACGCGCTTGCTCAGGCCATTGAGGTTGAGCTGGTCAGCGTTGTGAATAACGGGCACAATCAGGTTGCCGGAGGGCAGGGCCACGGCCACACCCACGTTGATGTCGCGCTTTTTGATGATGTAGTCGCCTTCCACCGAAACGTTAATGTTGGGGAAGTCCTGAATGGCGCGCGCAATGGCCTGGATGAAGATGGGCGTAAACGTGAGGTTCTCACCTTCACGCTTCTTGTAGGCATCCTTGTGCTTGTTGCGCCAGTTCACGATGTCGGTCACGTCGGCCTCCACAAAGGAGGTAACGTGGGGCGAAATCTTCTTCGAGTCGACCATGCGCTGGGCAATCATTTTGCGCATGCGGTCCATCTCAATCAGCTCCTGGTTGCCACTGATAGAAGGCACCGCCTTGGCTGGGGCCTCGGCGGGAGCAGCCTTAGCGGCCTGCGGAGCTGGAGCAGCTGCCGGCTGAGCAGCTGGGGCGGCTGCCGGAGCTGGCGCCTGCGGGGCAGGAGCGGCGGCAACAGGAGCAGCCTGGGGCTGAGCAGCGGGAGCCGCCGGAGCGGCTTGCTGGGCCAGGGGCTGCTTGCCAGCGGCCACATAGTCCAGGATATCTTTCTTAGTAACGCGGCCTTCGCTGCCGGTGCCGGGCAGGTATTCCAGGTCGGCCATTGAAATGCCTTCCTCGCGAGCAATGCTCAGCACGAGGGGCGAGTAGAAGCGGCCGGGCTGGGGCTGAGCCGTTGAGGCGGCCACCGGAGCGGGAGCGGCTTCGGGTACGTAGGGAATATTGGCGGCGTGCTGCTCGGCTCCGTTTACCGAAGGAGCGGGCGTCTGAGCGGCCTCGGCGGGGGCCGAAGTACCAGCGCTGGCGGCATCGGTTTCAATAATGGCGATAGGAGCGCCCACGGCCACCACCTGGCCTTCCTGCACCAAAATTTCCTGCAGTACGCCGGCGTGGAGGGCAGGCACTTCGGTATCTACTTTGTCAGTAGCTACTTCCAGTACAGATTCGTCCTGCTCAATGGTGTCGCCTATTTGTTTGAGCCATTTCAGAACGGTGCCTTCCATGATGGATTCGCCCATCTTGGGCATCGTCATTTCCACTCGTGCCATGCGGTAGGTAGGGGGTGTTAGGGGGATGGTGGGTAGTTGAAGGTCTGGTATCTGCGAATTCGGGATGCGAAGGAGGGTGGGTGTACGGCCCGAAAAGCAAGCCAAAGGTAGCTGTTACGGCCGGAATCCTAGATATTCGGAATATATCCATTGTCTGTACTTCCTGCCCGAAGCGAAGAGTGGCCTAGGCCAGGGCCAGCCTAGCGGCTAGGCCTGGGGCAAGCTCAGGCGCAGCAGGTTCAGGACGGCCGTAGAGGTATACTCTACGTTGAGCTGGCGCCCCCGGTCGAAACTGAACTGGCGACTCACGGTCTGGTGCTGGTCGGCGTAGGCGATGCAGATAGTGCCCACGGGCTTGGTGGGCGTGCCGCCGTCGGGCCCGGCAATACCGCTGGTGGCAATGGCCACGTCTACGCCCAGGCGCTGGCGCAGGCCTTCGGCCATTTCGCGTACGGTAGCTTCGCTCACTGCCCCGTGCTCAGCTAAGGTAGCGGGCTTCACGCCCAGTTCCCGCATCTTGATATCGTTGCTGTAGGCCACTACGCTCCCTTGGAAGTAGCGGGAGCTGCCGGGTACGCTGCTGAGGCGGTAGGCCACGTAGCCGCCGGTGCAGCTTTCAGCGGTTCCCACGGTAAGGTCCCGCTCCAGCAGCAGCTGGCCTACGGCCTGCTCCAGTGGCACTTCGCCCACGGCAAAAATCACATCACCAATTCGCTCGCGCAGGGCCGGCAGCAGGGCTTCCATGCGGCCGCGCAAGTCAGGCTGGCCATCGGCGTAGCCGGAGAGGCGCAGGCGCACTCCGCCTAATGAGGGCAGATAGGCCAGCTTCACGTTGCTTGGCAGGGCGTTTTCCCAGTCGGCTATCTTCTCCGCCAGGTACGACTCCCCCAAACCTACCGTCTGCACCACTACGTGCTCAATGGGCGGGGTCTGGAAGTGCTGCTGCAAGCGGGGCAGCACCTCGTCCTTCATCAGGCCCTTCATCTCAAACGGCACACCCGGCATGGAGACGAAGATGGTGCCGCGGTCTTCAAACCACATGCCGGGGGCCGTGCCCAGGGCATTGTGCAGCACGGTGCAGTTGCTGGGCACCATGGCTTGCTGACGGTTTACTTCCAGCATGGGTCGGTTGTAGCGGGCAAAAATGCCTTCCACGTGGCGCAAGGTGGGCTCGTGCATCACCAGCTCAGCCCCGAAGTAGCGGGCCAGCACGTGCTTGGTGAGGTCGTCTTTAGTGGGGCCCAGGCCACCGGTCATCAGCACCACGTCGGCGCGCTCCCGGGCTAGGTCGAGGGCTGCTACAATTTCATCGGCAAAGTCGGAAACGCTGGTAATCTGGCGCACGCGCAGGCCCAGCTTACCTAGCTCCTGACCCATAAAGGCGGAGTTGGTGTCGATGACCTGCCCGTAGAGCAGTTCGTCGCCAATGGTCATTATTTCAACGACGGGAGGAGTCGGCATGAGGAGGGGTGTTAGGATGGGTGCTGGATTTGGCGCAATATTGGCCTCTGGATGAATAAGACCGCCACGTAGGCCGTCAGGTTTTTCGTCTTTACTCAAATGACCACGTTTCGCACGTTTGCCCTGGGCCTAGGCCTGGCCTTCGCCACTACGCAGCTGAGCCAGGCTCAGACCAAAACCACCGCTAAAAAAACGACCACTACTACCAAAAAGACCACCACGGGAAAACCGGCGGCCACTAAAACCACGTCAAAAGCAACTACAACCAAAACTACTACCACCAAGGCCACCACTCCGGCTCCGGCCCCCGCCCCCGTAGTAGCTCCCATCACCGCCGATGAGGCCGCCAGTGGCCTACGCGAAGCCCTGACTCAAGGCGTGGCCCGCGCCATTGATATTGCCGGCTCCGAAAACGGCTTCAACGACAACGCCGACATTCGCATCCCGATGCCGCCCGACGCGCAGCTGGTAGCTACCACCCTGCGGGGCCTGCGCATGGGCGCGTTGGTAGATAACTTCGAAGTGGCCCTCAACCACAGCGCCGAAAAGGCGGCTGCGCAAGCCAAGCCCATTTTCCTGGGCGCGGTGCAAAACTTAAGCTTTCAGGATGCCTTGACGCTGGCGACGTCTCGCCAGACGGACATAGCCACGCAACTGCTGCGCTCCAGCACCGAAGAGCAGCTCAAGTCGTCGTTTCAGCCCATCATTAAGCAGTCATTGGATCAAACCGGTGCCACCCGTCTCTATGCCGAGATGGTGAACCGATACAACAAGATTCCACTGATGACACCCATCAGCGCCGAGCTGGTACCCTACGCCACTCAACAGACGGTGAATGGGCTTTTCACTCTGATTGCAGAAGAAGAGGGGCGCATCCGGTCCCGGCCCGGGTCGCGCAGCACGGAGCTGTTGAAGAAGGTGTTTGGCCGCTAGGCCAAGAGCGGCTCAGCTGCTTCTAATCATAATAAAAGTTAACGTGTCATTCTGAGCCGAGCTAGAATTGGAAGGAAGCCGCTTGGCCACCTCTCCGGTTTATTGCTCGGCTTCAGAATGATATTTTTTTGCTTACCGGCTACTTTTACCGTCGACTTACCCGCTGGGCCATTTACTGCGTAGTTTGGTCCGGTTTCTGCAAAAGCAGGAGTGGCCTACGGGCTGATTCCTGCTTTGCTTTTTGCACTCCTTATGAAAAAGATACGTTTGGCGGTCTTGCTAGCAGCCTCGCTGGGGCTGAGCACCGTTGCTTCGGCGCAGCTAATAAAGCTCCCAAAAATTGGGGGTATCACCCTGCCCCAGCCTTCTACCAGAACAACTACTAGCACCACCGGCGGCGTCACGAATACGGAAGCTGCTAACGGGCTGAAAGAGGCCTTAGTGCAGGGCATCAGCAAGGGTGCCGACCAAGCTTCCAAGCAAGATGGCTTTAACCTCAACCGACTTATCCGGATTCCTTTTCCGCCCGATGCGCAGCGCGTAGCTACCACTCTTCGCTCCATCGGGTTGGGGAGCCAGGTTGATAAGTTTGAGCTGACGCTGAACCGTGGCGCCGAAGACGCCGCTAAAAGTGCCAAGCCCATCTTTATAGCGGCCATCAAAAGCCTGACCTTCTCTGACGTATGGGGAATTCTGACCGGGGAGAAGGACGCAGCTACCAACTACCTCAAGCGCACTACTACCCAACAGCTGACAGTTGCCTTTAAGCCCATCATTCAGCAAAGCCTGGACAAAGTAGGAGCCACCCGCTATTACACCGACCTTACTACGCGTTACAACCAGATTCCGCTCGTTAGGCCAGTCCAAACCGACTTGAATCAATACGCCACAGGCAAAGCTATTGATGGCCTCTTTACCCTTATTGCACAGGAAGAAGCCAACATCCGGGAGAACCCGGTGGCTCGTACTACCGAGTTGCTCAAGCGTGTATTCGGCCGCAAGTAAGTTGACGACCATAGTAGCGTAAAGGCCCAGAAACCAAAAACGCCCCTTGCCAGTCCGGCAAGGGGCGTTTTTGGTTGTAAGGAGCTATGGCTAGGCCACTGCCTTAGAAGTCGTCGTCATCGAAGCTAGAGCGACGGCCATTACGGGAGCTACCATAGCTGTCGTCATCGTCATCATCGTCGTCCGAGAAGTCGTCGTCATCATCGAGGCTGCCATAACCACGGCTTCCGTCTGGGTCTTCGGCGGCTTCGGCGGCCGTAAACTCTTCCTCGGTCATGCTGGCAAGGTCTAGGGCTTCATCGTGAGAGGAGCCGGTATCACGCCACATCAGGTAATCGGCGTACTTGGCGGAAAGCTGATCTTCGGAACTACCGCGGGTTTTGCTACCGCCGGTTTTCGCGAAGGTATCCAGCTCGTCGTCATCGTCGAGGAAATCGTCGTCGAGGTCGTCGTATTGTCTCATGGCCTTGTCAGGGCGTAAGGGTGAAAGTATGCAGTGTAAAAAGATGGTTGCCCCGGCTGCGAAGATACGTGCACAGCCGTTTAAATGGTTACGGTTGCGTTGCTCAGAAATTCTAAAATAGTGCTTTCACGCCAGAATCAGGCACTTCTAGACGCCGATATATTTCCAAAAGCGGCACTAGGAAGATGCTGTTTGACAGTCAAGCGGCCCCAGTAGCAAGCAGGTATTAGACTATACCTAAGCACGACCATAGCACTGATACATGCGCTTGCCTGCGCGCGCTTAAGGTCAAGAGTGGGTGTGCCGAGAGCTCCTTGCCGGAGCTGCTACCGCGCCGCTTTGGCCCCAAAATCAGTAATCAGAAGCTGGTGTTGACAGAAGTCGTATTCCTCGGGCACGTTACTTGAAACCAATACCGTGCGGCCCGCCAGCGTGGCTTCTACGTGCTCCAGATACCACGCCACGCCGCTGCGGTCGAGGTTAGTGGTGGGCTCGTCAAGCAGCAGGAGCGGGGCCTCGGCGTAGAGAGCCAGGGCCAGCTTGAGGCGCTGTTTCATCCCGGAAGAAAAATCTCGCACCAACTTATGGCGTGATTTCTCCAGGTACACTAGACTAATAAGCTTTTCGGGGGTAAAGCCTGTCCGCAGAGGCTTGAAACGGGTATGAAAATGCAGCAACTCCGTGAGGGTCAGCTCTTCGATTAGCTCCAGATACGGCGCAGCGTAGGCCAGGTAGCCAGGAATTTCTTCCACAGCCACTGCTGCTCCCTGATGCTCGTAGGCCACAATACCAGCCGAAGGCAGCAGCTGACCCGATAAGGTGTTGAGTAGCGTGCTTTTACCAGCGCCATTAGGACCGAGAATGGCGGTAGCAGTACCGGCCCGAAACGTGTGCGTAAGGTCGCGAAATATCCATTCCCGGGCGAAGCGCTTACTCAACCCCGTTACCGTTAGCTGCATTTTCTCTGCGCGTAGAAGTGCGAAACCCAGCGAGTAGAAGTGGCCTAGCATTTAGCTACGCTTGATTTCTACCTGCTGGGCCCGTAAAGAAATTATTACTCAGCGCCGTTGTTGCCGTTGCGAGAGTATCCTTTGATAACACCCCGCCCCGAGTTGCGAATGAAGTTTACTACCTCATCCCGCTCCGGCGAAGGGGAAAGCTCCAACTCAATCTGGTCTAGCGCGGCGGCGTTGTTCAGGCCACTCAGGAACAGCAGACGGTAGAGCTGCTGAATCTCCGCAATCTTCTGGTCGGAAAAGCCGCGGCGACGTAGGCCTATGCTGTTAATTCCTGAATAGGTGAGGGGCTCACGACCGGCCTTCACGAAGGGTGGTACGTCCTTCCGAATCAATGACCCGCCCGAAATCATGGCGTGGGGGCCGATGCGCACAAACTGGTGTACCGCCGAAGAACCACCCACAATGGCGTAGTCGCCGATTTCCACGTGGCCAGCCACCTGCACCGTATTCGCCAGAATACAGTTGTCGCCGATAATGCAGTCGTGAGCAATGTGCACGTAGGCCATCAGCAGGCAGTTGGCGCCTACCACGGTCTTCAAACGGTCAACGGTGCCACGGTTCACGGTCACGCACTCCCGAATTACGGTGTTGTCGCCGATGTGCACGGTGGTTTTCTCGCCGGCAAACTTCAGGTCCTGGGGGGTAGCAGCAATTACGGCGCCCGGAAAAATCTTACAGTTCCGGCCAATGCGGGCGCCAGACATAATCGTCACGTTCGGACCAATCCAGGTGCCTTCCCCGATTTCAACGTCCTTGTCAATGGTCGTGAAGGGCTCAACTACTACGTTTTGCGCAATTTTAGCCTCGGGGTGAATGTAGGCGAGTGGCTGATTCATTCTATTCAATTAACAATGAATAATGAGCAATGCAGGATGGAGGTATGATGAACTAGCTTCCCGAGGGTGGGAAAACGGGCTCAGACTCCACTTCATTGTTCACTGACAGTTAAGCGTCTTTCCGGATGATGCTGGCCGACATTTCGGCTTCCATCACCACTTTGCCGTTCACGTAGGCTTTGCCGCTCATTTTGGCAATGCCTCGCTTCACGGGCGCCGTGAGAGTGCACTTGAAAATGATGGTGTCGCCGGGGATGACCTTGCGGCGGAACCGGCAATTTTCAATGCCCAGGAAGTACGTCCAGTAGTTTTCGGGGTCGGGTACGGTGTTCAGTACTAAAATCCCGCCAGTTTGGGCCATGGCCTCAATCTGAATCACGCCGGGCATAACTGGGTTGCCCGGGAAGTGGCCTACAAAGAAGGGCTCGTTCATCGTCACGTTCTTCACGCCAGTAACCGTGTGGGCATCCAGGTGAATGATTTTGTCGATGAGCAGGAAAGGGTAGCGGTGGGGCAGGGTGGCCGCAATCTGGTTGATGTCCATCACCGGCTGGCGGGATGGGTCGTAGGTTGGGATGGGGCTGCTGTCGGCCTCCATCATTTTCTTCTTGATGCGCTTGGCAAAGGCCACGTTGGCCGCGTGGCCGGGACGAGCGGCCAGAATCTGACCCTTCAACGGCCGGCCTACCAGGGCTAGGTCACCTACAAGGTCAAGGAGTTTGTGGCGAGCGGGCTCATTCTTGTGGCGCAGGTCCACGTTGTTGAGGATGCCTTCCTTCTTCACAGCCACCTTGGGCTTGCCCAACATGGTGGCCAAGTCGGTCAGCTCACTCTCACTTACCACGCGGTCAACCACCACAATGGCATTGCTCAGGTCGCCGCCTTTGATGAGGTTTTGCTTGTAGAGGGCCTCCAGCTCGTGCAGGAAGCAGAAAGTGCGCGAGGAGGCAATTTCGCTCTCAAACTGGGAGATATCCGTCAGCGAGGCGTGCTGAGAGCCCAATACCGGCGAGTTATAATCTACCATCACCGTGAGGCGATAGTTGTTGAGCGGGAGACCGGCAATTTCTACGGCCCGGGCGTTGTCTACGTACCGTATTTCGTCGGGAATTTCGAAGTAGTTGCGTAGCGCATTTTGCTCTTCCAAGCCTACTTCACTCAGGGGCTTAATAAACTCATAGCTAGAGCCATCCATGATGGGGGGCTCAGGGCCATCCAACTGAATCAGCACGTTATCGATTTGCAGGCCTACCAGGGCAGCCAGCGTGTGCTCCACGGTGTTTACGCGGGCGCCGTTCTGCTCAATGGTGGTACCGCGGGAAAGATCTACCACGTTGTCAACGTCGGCATCCACGATGGGCTGGCCGGGCAAATCAACGCGCTGAAACTTATAGCCGTGGCCTACGGGAGCGGGGCAGAACGTCATGGTGGCCTGCACGCCGGTATGAAGGCCAATGCCACTCACGGTGACGGGGGCCTTAATCGTATGTTGCTTGTCGTTCATCTAAAGAAGCTAGAAGCCAGAAGCTCGAGCTAGAAGGTGCTGAAGAGAAGAGGAAAAATGAGAAGCTGGAAGCTAGAAGCCATGTGGTTGCCTTCTAGCTTCCAGCTTCTGTCTTCTAACTTCTCGTGCAAAGCTAGGACTTTTCCGGTTGAGCCTGCTTACGCGCTAATTCATCAAGGCGGCGCTCCAGCTCGGGCAGGCGGCGGAAGATGGCATTGGACCGCAGACTGTCGCGGAGGTTAAAGGCGGGGGAGCCCTGTAGCAGCACGCCCTCCTCCTTAATAGACTTGCCCACGCCCGACTGCGCCGTGACGGTGGTGCGGTTAGCTAGGGTGAGGTGGCCCGCTAGGCCAGTCTGTCCGGCTAGCACGCAGAAGTCGCCGATTTTGGTGGAGCCGGAAACTCCTGACTGTGAGGCAACCACCGTGTGACGCCCAACTTCCACGTTATGGGCAATCTGCACCAGGTTATCAATCTTAGCACCCTCCCGAATGATGGTAGAGCCCATAGTAGCGCAGTCGATGGTAGCGTTGGCCCCAATGCTCACGTTATCCTCTAACACCACGTTGCCAATCTGCGGAATGGTGCGGTAGGAGCCGTCGGGCTGGGGTGCGAAGCCAAAGCCGTCGGAGCCGATTACGGCGCCAGCATGCACCGTGCAACGGGCCCCAATTACGGTTTCGGCGTAGATTTTAGCGCCGGCGTACAGGATGGTGCCATCCCCGATCTTGCACCGGTCGCCGATATACACGTGAGGGAAAATCACCACATCCTGCCCAATCTCGCAATTCTCTCCAATGTAAGAGAAGGCCCCGCGGTAGTGGTTGTCGCCGATGCGGGAGCCAGCGCCCATGTAAGCGGGTTCCTCAACGCCGCGCTTGCCGGTGCGGGTGGCCTGCTGGTAGAACTCCAGCAGGGTAGTGAAGCTGGTGTAGGGGTCGTCAACGCGGATGAGGGCCGCCTGGGTGGGCTGCTTCAACTCCAGCGTGCGACTTACAATAACGGCGGTAGCGCCGGTAGTATAAAGGTAGTGCTCGTACTTCAGGTTCGACAGGAAGGAGAGGGAGCCAGCTTGGGCCTCTTCAATCTTCGCCAGCCGATCTACGCGCTGGGTGCTGTCACCTTCGACTGCTCCGCGCAGTACTTCTGCTATCTGGCCTACGGTAAATTCCATCGGGCAAAAGTAGGGAAATGTTGGGGTCTTGAGGGCTTGGGGGCTTAGAGGCTTGGATATCGGACAATAATCCTTCCTAGAATTGAGACTAAGCTCCCGAGTCCCTAATACTCCAACATCTTGATTTACAGAATCTCTTTGGGGTAGCAGATGTAGTGCTTTTCTACCCGCTGGCCTAAGGCCTTGATGTTAGGTAGGTCAGAAGCCTCGGCCACGTTCACCACTTTGCCGCGCTTGGTCAGCACGTCAATGGTATCTTGGCCATCGGCGTCGTAGGCGTTGTTACTGATGCGGCCGGCAATCATTAACTGGGCTGCTTCGTCGTGGGACAGGCGAAAATGCTCGGCAATCAGCTCAATGATACCCAGCTTAAATTCCTCCTCGAAGGGCTCCGATTGTAGGCTGATCTTGAACAAGTGCCGGTCGAGGAGGCTTTGAGCCAGATAGTTAAGTACGGTGTCGGGGTGGTCGGCCCAGAGTTTCACGGCGCTCCACACGTCGGTGTCATCGAGGCGGGTGAAGCGGCGCAGAATCTGGTCGTCCTGCTCAAACTCCTTCTGCGACACATTTCTTGACAGGAAGAAGTGCAGCGCGGGCGAGGCCGGCACGTGGTGGCCGGCGCGCACCAAGTCGCGAGCCCGTTGCATAATCCGGATAACCATTTGCTCCGCCGACGTCACGGTTTTGTGCAGGTATACTTGCCAGTACATTAGGCGGCGGCTTACCAAAAAGTTCTCAATGCTGTACACGGCCTTCTCTTCCAGCACCAGCCGCTCATTTACCACCGTGAGCATCTTGATAAGGCGGTCGGCGCCAGGGCGGCCTTCCTGTACTCCGGTATAAAAGGAGTCGCGGTTGAGGTAGTCGAGCCGGTCCATATCCAGCTGGCTGCTTACCAGCTGGTGGAAGAAGGGCCGGGTATAGGTGCCCTCAAAGATCTGAATGGCCAGATCCAGCGCGCCGTGGTGCTCGGCGTTGAGCTTGCGCATGAGGTGCAGGCTGAGCTCTTCGTGGTGCACTTCATGAAAGATGCTGCGCTCAAGAGCGTGGGAGAGGGGGCCATGCCCAATATCGTGCAGCAGAATGGCGGCCATGGCGGCTTCCCCTTCCTTAGCTGAAATCTTGATACCTTTATCTTTCAGCGTCCGCAGGGCCAAGGTCATCAGGTGCATGGCACCTAGGGCATGGTGAAAGCGCGTGTGCAGGGCTCCCGGGTACACAAACATGGTGAGGCCTAGCTGTTGAATTCGGCGCAGGCGCTGGAAGTAAGAGTGCTCGATTAGGTCGAACAGCAACTCGGTAGGAATCGTGACGAAGCCGTATACCGGGTCGTTGAAGATTTTCTTTTTGTTCATTTATGAGCAGGAGCCCAAAACATACGTTTTGAGCCTCGAAGAACGATGGGTTTAGTAGAAGTACTAGGCCAGTTGGGAGAAATAAACACGCAGTTAAAGGATAACCTAACTGACCATCGGAACCGAAACCAACTATTTTCGGCTTCTTTACGGCGGAGTTAACGCCGAAATATCGGATTAAGGCAATTTTTGAAAACCAAAAACTAGGGATTGGCAGTAAAGCTACTTACGAAACCTCATTTGCAACCGGTCTAGGCATTCCGTGCTCTTTCGCCCGATACCCGCTGGTTGTATCATTGAGCCGTATTTTTCCATTCCCAACCCGCCACTAGGCCAGTCTAGGCCACTGCGGTGTGTTGTTTTCAAAGCGTAAACCTTTCCACTCTATATGCAACGTTACAGCATCCTCTGGGCCGATGACGAAATCGACCTCCTGAAACCCCATATTCTCTTTCTGCAGGAAAAAGGCTATGACGTAACCGGCGTAAACTCCGGGGCCGACGCCATTGAGCAGATTCAGGAGCAGACGTACGACATCGTGTTTCTGGATGAAAATATGCCGGGCCTGACGGGCCTGGAAACCCTCACTGAAATTAAAGCCACTAGGCCTACTGTGCCCGTGGTCATGATTACCAAGAGTGAGGAAGAGCACATCATGGAATCGGCCATCGGGGCTAAAATTGCCGATTACCTCATCAAACCTGTAAACCCCAGCCAGATTCTGCTGTCGGTGAAGAAGGTGCTCGACAACAAGCGCCTTGTGAGCGAAGCCACCAACAGCGGCTACCAACGCGACTTCCGCCAGCTGGGCATGCAGCTCTCCGACCGCCTCAGCCCCTCAGAGTGGGCCGATGTGTATAAGAAGCTGGTATACTGGGAGCTGGAAATTGCCGAAACCGAAGGCAAGAGCATGGCCGACGTGTTTAATATGCAGAAGGATGAGGCCAACACCTATTTCGGCCGCTTCATCACGGAGAACTACGAGGACTGGATCAACGGTGACGAAGAAGCGCCGCTGATGTCGCATCAGCTATTCAAGGAGCGCGTGTTCCCGATGCTCAAGGAAACCGGCGATACCCCCGTGTATTTCCTGCTCATCGACAACCTGCGCTACGACCAGTGGAAGGTGCTCGAGCCCATCATTGCCGAAATGTTTACGGTAGACTCGGAGGAGACCTATTACAGCATTCTGCCCACTACCACGGCCTACGCCCGCAACGCCATCTTCTCGGGCATGATGCCTGGCGAAATCCAGAAAAAGTACCCCAACCTGTGGGTATGGGACGACGACGACGAGGGCAAGAACATGCACGAGGCTGAGTTTATGGAAATCATGTTCCAGAAGGCTGGTCAGAAGCACAAGTTCAGCTATAACAAGGTAACTAACCTGCAGGCCGGCAAAGACTTGCTGGGTAAAATGGCTAACCTGCACAACAACTATAAGCTGAACGCCATCGTCTACAACTTCGTGGACATGCTCTCCCACGCCCGCACCGACATGGCCATGATTCGGGAGCTGGCCGCCGAGGAATCGGCGTACCGTAGCATCACCAAGTCGTGGTTTCTGCACTCGCCGCTGTATGAAATGCTGCAGGTTATTGCCGAGAAGAAAGGTAAGCTCATTATCACTACCGACCACGGCACGATTCGCGTGAAGCGCCCGTACAAGATTGTGGGCGACCGGAACACGAATACCAACCTGCGCTACAAGCACGGCAAAAACCTGGGCTTTGATGACTCGCGCGATGTGTACACGGTGCGTAAGCCAGAGCATATTTTCCTGCCCCGCGAGAATGTGAGCACCGCCTACGTCTTCACCGTCGGCGACTATTTCTTTGCTTACCCCAACAACTACAACTACTACGTGAACTACTACAAGGACACGTTCCAGCACGGTGGCATTTCCTTGGAGGAGTGCATCATTCCGTACGTAGTGCTCAGCCCGAAAGGCTAGGCGCACAACAGCTTACTGCAAAAGGCCGGTTATATAACCGGCCTTTTGTGTGAGTTGCTAGACGGTATCATTGCCTAAAAAGCGAACTTTCCGCTTTCATCTTCCGCGCTCCTTTCCTTTCCGATGAGAATACTATCCAAACTCGCCTGTCTGTTGCTGCTCTTGGCCTCAGCTGGTTGCGACTCCACTTCTACCCCCGAGCCTGCTCCCGATACTACTAGTGTGCACCTGACCATGGGTAACCCCAGCGGAGCCGTGGCCGATGTAAAGCAGCCCACCAATTATCTGCTGATAAAGCCTCAGTACGCGTTGTCATACCACCGAGACCGTGGCATTCCGAACTGGGTGAGCTGGCACCTAGACAAGAGTTGGCGGGGCTCGGCGGCCCGGCAAGATGATTTTAGGGCCGATGATGCCCTGCCCGAAGGGTGGTACCAAGTGCAAGCCAGCAGCTACCAGGGTTCCGGATTTGATCGAGGTCATAACTGCCCTTCTGCCGACCGTACCAAAACCGTGACCGACAACTCTGCCACGTTCCTGATGACCAACATGATGCCCCAGGCGCCCCGCAGCAACCAGCAAACTTGGTCCCGGCTGGAGGAGTACTGCCGCACGCTGGCCGATGCGGGGGATGAGCTGTACATTATATGCGGCAGCTACGGGAAAGGGGGCTTTGGAGCCAATGGCGGCGTAACGCAAACCATCGACGACGGCCACGTAACGGTGCCCAAACGGTGCTGGAAGGTAATTGTAGTGCTAGCCACGGGTGTGAATGATGCCCAACGCGTGAGCAACAACACCCGAGTTATTGCCATTGATTCTCCGAATGATAACGGGCTGAGCAACAGCTGGGGCCAGTACCGCGTGAGTGTTGATGCCATTGAAGCTGCCACTGGCCTAGATCTGTTATCGGCAGTGCCCCCAGGCGTACAAGCCAAAGTGGAGAGCCGGGTCGATACCGGTCCTACTGAATAGGGTGCCAGTGGCCCGGGTAAAGCGTCAGTAAGCCAAAGAGTTGTATGAACTGCTGAGCTAGGCCTGCGTAAATGATTGGAGCCCGGTCGGTTGGCCGGGCTCTTCACTTAACATTACACAGGTATGGCAGCTTCATCATCTTCGGCTCAGGACATTTACACTGAGTTCAAGCAAGACGTGAACATGACGGCAAGCGAGCTGGAAAAGTGGCTCAAAACCGAAGAGTCAAAGTCCGTAGGCCAGGATAGTGGCGACGGCACCAGCATCGGGCACAAATCGGGCGAACATATCATCAAGATTCTGCACAAGAAGAAAGCCGATATTACGCCCGACGATGAAGCCCACATGCACAAAGTGCACAGCTACGTGAGCCGCCACCTCGGCCAGGGGCCGCACCATCGGGAAGATGTAGAAACTTCGCGTTGGCGCTACTCCCTGATGAACTGGGGCCACGATCCGCTTAAGGATAAGAAATAACTGACTGGTCTAGCCCATGCAACCGGCCGCCAGCAGGACTCTGCTATACCCAAGTGATAGGTGTAGCAAAGTCCTGCTGGCGGCCGGTTCCGTGTGCCTAGGCCACTAATTAACCAGCTCGGCGCTTTTCATCTTCCGCACCTCCCAGCCGCTTGCGAGTGGGACCTACCTTATCGTTGCCGAAGCGGTACCCAAATGAGAGGGTTACCACGCGGGAGTCTTGGCGTTGGTAGAAACGCTCCACGTAGTTGGCGTAGGCAGAGGTAGCGCGCACGGGGCTGGTAAAGAAAATATCTGTCATGTTCAGCTTCAGCGTACCCTTCCGGTCCCAAAGCGCCTTCTGCACGCCCGCCGTAACTTGCCCCTGTGGGCGCACGTCGAGGAACCCGTACAGCTCCCGCGACTGATAAGTGCCACTCAAATCAGCCGACCAGCCCTTACCGAAGGTGAAGGAGCTGTTGCTCGTTAGGTTGAATGCGGCCCGCCCCCGGTTGAGGTTGGTGCCCGCCAAGTCGCCCACAAACCTGGAGTAATACACCACGGCGTTGTTGTAGATGCTCCAGCCCTTCATCGGCTCCAAGGGTACCGTCAGGTTCAGGGCGTAGTATTCCTGGGCCTGCAGGTTCACGCTGGTAGACACCACCTGTTGCCGGCCTTCAGAAACGGGAGCCGGCTGCACCACCTGAATGATAGGCAGAGACGTCTTCGTATAGTTAAGGCCCGTGGTGTACTTCTGCTTGAAGGTATGGTTGAACTCCACATTGTAGCTCGTTTGGGGCCGCAAGTTGGGGTTGCCAGAGCCATAGGTAGTAGCATCAATGTACACCCGGAACGGGTTGAGCTGGTTGTAGCTAGGCCTGTCGATGCGGCGGCTCAACGAAACGGCTATTTCGTGGTCCTTGCTCACTTGGCGCTTCAGGGCCGCACTCGGAAACAGTTGAAAGTAGTTGCGGTCGAACCCCTCATTGCCGACTGTTTGCCGCCCCGTGGCGTTGGTTTGCTCGCCGCGCAAGCCAGCCGTAAGCGTAAGGCCTGGCTGCGGCGTAAACGTAAGCGTGCCGTACGCCGCATTAATATTCTCATCGTAGCGGAAACGGTTTGTCTTGCCTAGGTCTACCGAGTCTAGGCCACTGCGGCTAAGATTATTAATGAACAGCACATCATTATCAGAATGCACCTGGCTGATTTTTGCGCCCGCCTCCAGGCGCAGTTGCTTGCTTAGCGTCTGTACGTAATCGGTCTTGGCCGATCTAATGACGAGGTTGCCTTCTTGGTTGCCCCGCAGGACAAACGTCGGGCGCCCGCCTTCGTACTGGGTCGTTAAGTTTTGGGTGCGTACCGTGTAGTAACGGGCAAGGTCGGCGTCGGCGGTCAACTCACGAGTGCCACCTGAGTCGGCGGGAAAAGTGTGCTTGAAGTTAAGGTTGATGGCTCCGTTGGGTGAGTGGGAGGTACGCACATTACTGGAACGATACGTTTCCAGTAGGCCACCTTGGGCATTGAAAAACTGCGTAAGGTTGGTGCCATCCTGCGGTACTTGGTTGGTAAAGCCGTTCACCGCTAGGCCTAGCACGGTGCGGTCGGAGAGGGTGTAGTCGAGGCCGGCTTTGGCAGCATGGTTACGACCGTGTACCTGAATGCGGTTGTCCTGGGCGCTACTGCCCGTATAAGTGCGGCTGGTTTGATTATCACCTAAGTCGCGCACAGCAAAAAAGTCGCGGCTGATGGTGAGGAGCGGCTGGCTTTGCCGGTCGGAGTAGGTGTAGCTCCCGAATATATTCAGGCCCTTCCGGCGGTGATTCAGCGACAGAGTAGAAGTGAACTTACCCCCGTAGAAACTCCGTCCGTAGCTGGTGTTCACACTACCGTTGGTGCCCAGGCGCTGATCCTTTTTTAGGTTGATGGCGATTATGCCGGCTCCACCCTGGGCGTCGTACTTTGCGGGTGGGTTGGTAATCAGCTCAATGTTTTTGAGCTGTTCAGCGGGTAGTGCCCGCAAGTAGTCGGCCAACTCTGTGCCCGTCATGGGCTGGCGCTTCCCATCAATGAGGACCAACAAGCCTTGTTTGCCGCGCAGGGCCAGGTTATCGTTGCCATCAACGGTTACGCCAGGGGCACGGCGTAGCACATCCAGGGTGGTATTGCCCGCCGAGAGCGTGCTGTTCTCTACGTTCACAATAGTACGGTCGGCCTCGCGCTCATACAGCGGCTTCTGGCCCACCACAGTTACCTCTTTCAGGTTAGTAGCCCCGTTGGCTTGTAGCGTAAGCACGAGAGGGGAGGAGCTGGCGGCAGGTAGCTCAAACGGCTTGCTCCAAGCACGCGTGAAACCAACTTGTGAAGCTGATATGAGGTAGCGCCCCGCTCCAGCCGCTTCAAACCGATAATTGCCCTTTTCGTCGCTGAATTCTGATTTGACTACCGTAGAGTCGCTGGCCCGGTGCAACACCACGGTAGCAAACTCAATGGGCAAGCCGGCGGTACTTTTCACGCTACCTCCTAGGCCAGTAGCAGTTTGTGCATGCACATAGCCACCACCAGTAATGCCAAGTAGAGTTAGTAAGCAGGGCTTAATTGGGAGCCCACATAGTGAAGTGTTCATGACTTCAGAGCTGAAATGAATGAGGTGTAAACGATGCTCCACTGCCAGCTGGCCAAGCCGATAATAGGAGAACGATGCAAGTACGAAGAGTTTCGTATTAAACATACGAAACTCTTCGTATTAACAAAAGCGAATACTATTCTTGAACCCTATTACAGGCAGAGAGAAGTCAGTGAGATATAGAATGCTGGGGAAACGCGAGGCAGAAATGTTGGTGGACATAGCTTTCCACCTCGCGCATGCATGAATTAGCAATACAGATAAATCATGGCTAGTTTGCTGCTGTGAACAGGAAAGCCAGCATATATCAGCTGTGTTAGCAAATTGAGCAGCGCAAAGCATAGTAGGATTAGATGATGCAACATATAGATGTATGATATATCATAATAGTTGCCTGGGCATATAAATATTTTCTTGTCAGCGCTGTATAGCCCCTCTACCAGGAGAATGGAACTGGCCTAATAGCTTTTGCTAAAGCCGAGAAAGAATACAAAAAGCCATTCTGCTAGCAGAATGGCTTCCCGAAGAGTATATAAACCGATCTGTTATTGCACAGCCCCTGCCCGGCGCTTCTCATCCTCCACCCCAGTAGCACGCTTGCGGGAGGGAGCTACCTTATCGTTGCCGAACCGGTAGTTAAACGCAAGCGTAGCCACCCGCGAATCTTGGCGATTGCGGAAAACTTCCTGCAACGGCACATAGGTAGCAGTCGACCGCAAAGGGGCGGTATAGAAAATATCGGTTACGTTGAAGCGAAGGGAAGCGTGGCTGCCGAGGCCTTTTTGCACTCCGGCTGCTAACTGCCCAAAAGAGCGGACCCGCTCAAAGGCATACCGCTCGGGGGTGTGGTAATTACCATTCAGATCAAGGGTCCAGCCACTGCCTAGCGTCGCGGTAGCGTTGCCGCTTAAAATGGCAGCCGGTCGGGCTGGAGCGGGCTTTGAGCCGTTTGCTAGCTGCCCCTCAAAATAGATGTAGAATACCTCGGCATTCGCATACAGACTGAGCCATTTCGTGGGCTTGGTTGGGGCCGTAAACGTGAAGGCGTAGTAGTGCTGCGCCGCCAGATTAACGAAAGTAGCCACCACCAGCCCTTCCGCATCGAGTAATGTGGCTCCCACAATGGGGCGCGAAGTACGTGTGTAGCTTAGGCCCGTAACTAGCTTTTGCTTAAAGGTGTGGGTAAGCTCCGTCACTAGGCTTGTCTGGGGCCAGAGGTTTGGGTTGCCACTCCGATAAGAAACCGCATCAATGTACGAGCGGAAGGGGTTTAGTTGCGCGTTGTAAGTGGGGCGGTCGATGCGGCGGCTGAAGCTCAGGGCTAGCGTATGCTGAGGGGTAAGCACACGCTCTAGGCTAACGTTGGGAAACAGCTGAAAATAATTGCGGCTGAAACGCTGATTGTCAATGGCCTGACGGCCTTCCACTACCGTTTGCTCTCCTCGTAGGCCTGCCGTGATAGTGAGGCCCGGCCGGGTGCGGGACAAGGTAACGTACCCGGCCCGGATATCTTCGTCGTACCGGAACTGGTTGGTAGTACGAGGGTCAATTGTCCGAACCCCGTCAACTTCCCGCGTAAACAGCACGTCATTGTCGGAATGAACGCGGCTGGCTTTTAACCCGGCTTCCAGGCGCATGCGGTGACGGAGTGGCCGGATATAGTCCGCCTTCCCCGACCAAATCGACAACTGCCCATCCTGGTCGCCAAGCAGCCGGTTGTCGCGCCCGGCGGGCAGCAGGTAATAGTTGAACAAATCGAGGGTGCGGTAAGTACCGTAATGCCCGAAGTCGAGGTCGGCTGACAGCTCCGGGGTACCCAGCGAATCTGCCGCAAACCGGTGCCGCACCGATACGTTGGCCGTCTGGTTGGGCGTGCGGAGGTTCCGGTAAATGTCGGAATAGAGAATGGCCGTGGGCTGAGACTGGGCATCGAAAAACAGACCCGTATTCTCACCAGTAGAAGGCACGCGGCTGGCTAGGCCACTCACCGCTACGCCAAGCTGCGTGTTCTTGGTGAGCGTATAATCGAGGCCCGCCCGCCAAGTATGCGACTGTAAGTGGCCACGCGAATCATTGGCCTGAATGCTCCGGCTGCGAACTTGGTTATCGTCCTGGAAGAAAGTTCGGGAGAAGTCAAGCTTCTGAAAGCTTTGCCGGTCGGCGTAAGAGTAGGTGGCAAACAGATTGATGTTCTTCTGCCGATGATTCAGGGAAAGGCCCGAGGTGAACTTGCCGTATTTTCCGCGCCCGTAGCTGGTGTTCACACTGCCGTTGGTGCCCAGGCGCTGATCCTTTTTTAGGTTGATGGCGATAATACCCGCCCCACCTTGCGCATCATACTTGGCAGGTGGGTTGGTAATCAGCTCAATACTTCGGACCTGCTCAGCGGGTAGTGCGCGTAAATAATCAGCTAGCTCGGTGCCAATGAGCGGCACGCGCTTGCCATCAATGAGCACCAGTAGCCCCTGCTTTCCCCGCAGCGCCAAATTATCATTCCCCCCAACCGTTACGCCAGGGGCCCGGCTGAGTACATCAAGCGTGGTATTGCCGGCACTGATGGGCGTGCCCTCCACGTTTACCACGGTTCGGTCTGAAAGGCGCTCAAACTGTTCACGAGCAGCCGTAACCGTAACCCCTTGCAGGGTAGTGGAGGCGGTGGCGGCCAGTTCCAAGGCTGGCAAGGTAAGGCCCTCCGCCGGAAGCTCAAACGCCCCGGACCAAGTACGCTTATACCCCACCAACGCCCCCGATACCAGGTAGCGGCCGGGAGGAGCCAGTAGCACATATGCCCCCTGAGCACCGCTGAATTCCGTCTTTACAGCTACTGAATCGGTAGCCCTATGCAGGGTAAGGGATACGTATTCGAGAGAGCCGCCGGTAGTGGCACGGACTGTACCGCGCACCGGAGCCGACTGGCCCTGAGCAAACAAAGAAGCGGGCAGCAGCGCCAAACTAGCTGCTACCCAGAAATGGCCCAGAGAACTGGGCAAAATAAACGACATAGACACGATGAGTTGGTTGTGAAGCAACATCGTGCAATAGGCTTGGAAGGGAGGAATGGCACCTAGAAGAAGTCGCTACTCCGCTACCAGAATGCAGGTCAGTTGACCGGAAAGATAGGTATATTACCCATTTTAGGAAAACTTCAAACGCAATGGGCCTCGGGAGCCTCATGTAAAATTCACTCAAACGAGCATCGCCCGGTTCATATTCCGCAGAAATGAGCCGGGCGATGCTGTAAAATGCTATGGCTGATAGGGTTGCCTACACCAGCGAGTCGAGAGCAGCCCGTAGGCGGGGCAATGCGGCCTCAATGGAATCAAGTGAGGCGCCACCTACCGACATCCGGAACCAGGGCGCCGTGTGGTCGTTACCAAAGGCGCTAAAGGGCACCAGTGCCAGTCGGGCCTCGCTGATGAGGTAAGACGTTAGCTCTTTAGTAGTGGTCAGAACCTGTCCGGCAGGCGTTTTCTTGCCCAGCACGTCGAGCTTGGCCGTGAGGTAGATGGCTCCCATGGGCACCATCGAATCAACAGGGTAGCCAGCCGTTTTCAGGTCTTGCAGGCCCTGGTGGAGCGTATCCAGACTGCGCTGCACTTTCTCCTTGAACTGGCCTAGGAACCCGTCAACTTTCTCTGATTGCGGCAGGTACTTGGCCGTGGCCACTTGCTCGGCTTTCGGAGCCCAGGCACCCACGTGGCCCAGAATAGCCTTCATCTTGTCGATTACGACGGCCGGACCAAAGGCGTAGCCTACGCGCACGCCGGTGGCCGCCAGGCATTTCGAAATGCCATCAATGTAGATTGTATAATCGCGCAGCTCGGGGCGCAGATTTACGGGGTCGTAATGCTCAGTGGTGCCGAAGGTCAGGAGCCAGTAAATCTGGTCGTACAGCAGGTAAAGCGGCTTTTCACCGGGCTGACGGCGCTTGTTTTCGGCCAGCACCAAGTCGCAGATGGCTTCCAGCCCTTCGCGGGTGAATACGGTGCCGGTGGGGTTGAGCGGAGAGCACAGGGCTAGCAGCGTTGCGCCTTCCAGATGAGGGGCCAGCTCCTCAGCCGTGGGCATAAAGTTGTTTTCAGCCCGCGTTTCTACCATCACGCCTTGAGCCGAGGAGAGGTGGCAATAGTGGTTGTTGTTCCAGCTGGGTACCGGAAATACCACCTTGTCGCCGGGGTCCACGAGAGCCAGGTATGTGGCATAGATAAGCGGGCGAGAGCCACCGGCCACCAGAAAATCGTTGGGCGAGTACTCCAGGCCTAGGCGCGTTCGGGTAAACGTGGCGGCGGCTTCGCGCAGGCCGGCCATGCCGTTTGCGGGAGGATAGTTGGTATGCCCGGCCTGGTAGGCCAAGGTAATTTCCTGCTGGAGCTCTTCTGGAATTGGGAAAATAGACGGATCGAAGTCGCCGATGGTGAGGTTGCAAATCTGCTCACCCTTGCGAATCATGTCGTTGACTTCATTGCCGATTTTGATGATTTCGGAGCCAATCAGGCTACCGGCCATTCTCGAAACTTGCATGAGCTAGTGTGTTTGGGGTCGGCCAAAGATAGAGGACTCCCTCTTTTATGGCGCCCTAACTGAGTATATTCCTCAAAAAACAATTGTCCAGGCCTACCCTTTATTCTGAGCTGCTCAACCGCCTTGGGGAAGTATTTGCCAGTAGGGGAGCTGCCCACCCGTACTCGCTTATCAGAACGCTAATGCTACTGGGTGTTCTCTACTTGTAGGCCACCCCGGTCGGGGCAACAAAGCAGTAATGGAACAGGGGGCGGCCCACTTATCCACTGAAGAAGAATACCTCCTGCTACAATACCAACGCCAACTTTGCACAACATGAGGGTGCGTAAAACGCCTTTAGTCTCGTAGGTGGGATGAGTGGGAAGGCAGTGGAAAAGGGGGAGAGCTGGGAGGCATTGCGCCAGAATAACCAAATTTGCTACCTCAAGTTATACTCCCTACTTGCTCTGCTCCGCTCATGACCAGTTCCTCCATCCATATTTCTTCCCTCGATGCCCTGCCCCAGGTAGCTGCTCAGGTGCGCGATGCGCTAGGCCAGCATTCCGTCATTTGCTTTGAAGGGGAGATGGGGGCCGGCAAAACCACCTTCATCAAAGTGCTGTGCCAAAGCCTGGGAGTGCAGGAGGAAGTAAGCAGCCCCACCTTTTCCTTGGTGAACGAGTACCGCGACGCGCAGAACCGCCCGATCTACCATTTCGACTTCTACCGGCTAAACAACCCGCGCGAAGCTGAGGATATTGGCGCCTTGGAGTACTTTGATTCTGGCTATCTTTGTCTAATAGAGTGGCCTAGTCGCATTGAAGCCTTGTTGCCTTCGGATCGGCTGCTCATAACGCTCACCGTCACTGGCCTAGAAACCAGGGAATTAACAATTGAAAGTTAAAAGTCAGGAGTTGGCCGTTGCGCGTCCTAAAACGTTTAACAGGCTGCTGGCCAAGATTTTTAATTTTCGATTCTTGATTTTTACTTGAAGAAAATGCCCGAAGCAGTACCCCCCGGATTTGAGTCGCTGGCCACGAGCCGCGCTTACTTCACCCAGGAATCCATGCTGGCCGTGGAAACCCGGAAGCGCAAGCTGTTCATCGGGCTGCCCCGCGAAACGTCCCTCCAGGAAAACCGCATTTGTCTTACTCCTGAGGCCGTGAAGCATTTAGTGGAGGCCGGGCACGAAGTACTGCTGGAAAGCGGGGCCGGGGAGCCCAGCAAGCACTCCGACCACGACTACTCCGAGGCGGGCGCTACCATTGCTTACTCCCCCAAAGAGGTGTTTGAGGCCGATATCATTCTGAAAGTGGCCCCGCCCACCTACGATGAAATTGAGTACATGCGCGGTGGCCAAACTCTGATTTCGGCCCTGCAGTTTGGCTCGCTCACCAGCGAGTACATCACGGCCCTCACCCGCAAAAAAATCAATGCCATCAGCTTCGAGCTGATCAAGGACCCCTCCGGCGCGCGCCCCGTGGTGCGGGCCATGAGCGAAATTGCGGGCTCCACGGTTATGCTGATTGCGGCTGAGTACCTGGCCCGCTCTAACGAAGGCAAAGGCATTATTTTGGGCGGCATTACGGGCGTGCCCCCGTCGCAGGTAGTTATTCTGGGAGCCGGCACCGTGGCCGAGTACGCCGCCCGCGCCGCCACTGGCCTAGGAGCTGAGGTAAAAGTGTTTGATAACCACCTCTACAAGCTGCGCCGGCTCAAGATGAACCTGTGTACGCCCCAGCTCTACACCAGCACCCTCGATACCTACGCCCTTAACCAGCAAATCCGCCGCGCCGACGTGGTGATTGGGGCCTTGAATGCCGAGGAGGGCCGCATACCCTTCATGGTGTCGGAAGATGTAGTGTCGCAGATGGCGCCCGGCTCGGTGCTTATCGACGTGAGCATTGACCAGGGCGGGTGTTTCGAGACGAGCGAGATGACCAGCCACAGCAAGCCCGTCTTCCGCAAGTACGACGTGATTCACTATTGCGTGCCGAACATTGCTTCCCGCGTGCCGCGCACCGCTACCAATGCGCTGAGCAACATTTTCACGCCCATTCTGCAAGAAATCAGCCAGCACGGCGGCATTAATGAGGTGCTGTTCACGAATGAGCACTTCCGCTCGGGCGTTTACATCTACAAGGGCTCACTCACTAATGCTAGCATCGCCAAGAAGTTCAACATGCGCTATAAGGAACTAGCGCTGATGATTGCCGTGCGGAATTAAGGGTAGTGGCTTTTGAGATGATGTAGACAGCTAATTCATCAAACTAAAAACAGCAAACTACCTGGAAATATTGGCGTTATCGTGCTGATTTTTTCAGGTAGTTTGCTGTTTTATTTGTGCTTGTTGATCTAATAGTAATGACGTGAATTTAATGTCCTTAGGATTATTTACATAATGATAACGATGATTTAGTTGAAAAATAGTGGATTTTTAAGTCGACGGGCAGAGTATCCTGTTATTTTATTTTCTTCAAATATATTCAGCAGTTTATCTGAAATGTAGCCTTTAGTTAGGGTTAAAAATTGAGTGCCCCATAGATCCAACTTCTTGTCAAAAGTTGATTTTAATTGTAGTTTAGATGTTTTTATAGCGTGTTTATATTCGTTGAAATAGTTAATATAATCAGTGTAAGAGTTTATACCCAATGCTTCCCCCCTTTATTTCTGCTTTGCCAAAACGATCTGGCTGAAAGCTGCTTCGTGAAAAATCAACGTGATGCTCACCCGTTTCTAAATTGTAGTATAGCCACCAATAGCCAGTTATCTCACGTTCGCCTTGCTGAAATGTGGCTGGGAAATATTTGTGCTGTGGCAAGTGGGCCTTCTCTAAAATATCCCGTAAGCGTTCATTTACTAAATAACCTTCCCTGAATCCACTAAAGTCTATAAAGTCAGTAAGTTTGGCCGCTTTCTCCATAGGAATACGTTCTAAATTGCCTCCAAAATCTGGCATAGTAGCCAACGGCTTCCACCAAGTAGTATGATCAACAAGTTGATCATACTTATTATTAATAAAAATATCTTCGAGCCAGCGATGGCGTTCATAAAAATCATTATCAAGATAACAGGGGCCTAAGCCATCTTTTACGCCTACAACCCTAGGATCTGCGCTCCATTTTAATTCCAAATAATTCATTTTTATTTTGTTTTAAATTAAGGCATAATACTCATTTGAGAGCGCTCAGCATTCAGCGGTCCTTTAGCAAATATGCCACTGGAAAGTAGAGGTTAGGACGCTCTCGGCTTTGCTCATAATTATTACATAAGCTACCTCGCAGCCAGCAACAGCACCTTCCACGCCTCCAGTAAGCGGCCTTCCTCCAACATCTTCTGGCCTAGCAGCATCAGTTCCTGCTGTTGCGTGGCTGCGTCAGCCTTAAACTTATTGAGCGTATAGGCCACCAGCGGCTCGTGCCGGTAAGCTTCTACCTCCTCGGGTGTGGGCATGGATTGGGCTTCGATGTTGGCGAGACGGCCCAGGTTGTTGCCGGTGAGGATATGGGAAGTGCGGATGTGCTCCGGTAGCTGGTCTAGGCCTATGCCGAGGTTGCGGTTAGGCTTGGGCACCTCGAAGAGGCTGCTGCCCGAGGCGCGGGTGTACCAGTCGCCGCCGAGGCGGGCAATGGCGTCGAGCTTGTGCGGGTCGATGCCGATGCCGCAGGGCAGGATGATGTCCTCGCGGAAATGGGCCAGCACCACCCGGCAAATCACGAGGTTACCGGCGCCATTGTTGGCGCCCAGTTCCACTACCTGCTCTACCACGCACTCGAAGGCGGCGGGGGCTTCCAGCACCCGCGGCGGGCGTACCTGCTCACTGGCTACCTCCGTAAAACCGGCCTTCACGAACTCATTCACGCCCTTGGCATACTCAGTGCTAGCCAGCGACATCTGCTCCACCATAGCGTAATCGCAGATATGAATGACGCATTCGGCCACTTCACGCACATTTTCCAGAGTGTGCTTCTGGGAGTTGTCGCGGACGCGGTTGGCGGGCGAAAACACCAGGATGGGTGGGTTGGAGCCAAAGCAATTAAAGAAGCTGAAGGGGCTGAGGTTGACGTTACCCTCGGCGTCTTGGGTGCTCACAAAGGCCACTGGGCGCGGGGCCACGGCCCCCACCATAAAGGCGTGCCAGTCGGGCGCTTTGAGGTCGGAAGGAACGATCGAGCGAAACGAGGTGGGAGCAGACATGTAGGGGTGGGAAAGGAATGTGCGATCAGGAAAATGCAAGGTGAGCTACAACTCAATTGTCCACGTGCCACGTGTGCGTACGACTGCTATATGTTGCATTTACCATAGCGCCTATTGCATAGATTAGCTCAAAGCTACTAGGAGCGGTTGAATGAACTTCGGTTTCTAGTTTATAGGAGAACGTTTGGGGTATTAATAACCCAAACCCAGTTGGTGGTACTTCAGCTACATATTGAGGAACTAACTGCTCTAATGAGTCAGGATAACGGCCGTAGTATCGGTTGTAAGCTTCAAGTTGCTGAATGAGATGTTTAGCACGGGGCTTGGTAATTTGTTCCTGGGCTTGGTGCACACTGCTATTTAGGTTGAGTAGCATTAATAGTACTAGGCCTGTAGTAAGGAAGTAGCGCTTAGTTCCAGCAGTGCACAGCGGATACAGCAATAGTAAGAGGGGAAGAGCTATCAGTGACAGCGTTATTACAGGCGGAAAAAGCCACCAGCTAGCTTCCACCTCAAGTAGGAGTAAGAGTGTAAATAGGAGCAGCCCGTAGGGCCAAGGATAAGTAGTAATATGACCACTGTTCACCATGTGAGTCGGAGATTACAGTTTTTACGATTCGACACAAGCAACCAAATGTAATATGCGGTCATCTTGACCAGCATATGCGCCTATATCTACCAGTGAAACTGCACTTGTCTATCCTGACAGTTGCGCTACAGACCTGCTTGGTCACCATAGCCGCGCTAGGCCAGTCGGCTGGCACGGCCGATACGGCCCGCCTGCGCCACGACCTAGTTTCTCTTACTTCTACCCCCGAGCCTCGCAACTACCTGCACGAGGCCAGCCTCAACCAAGCTGCTGACTACATTGGGGCAGAGCTAGCCGCCGCCGGAGCCCGCCACACCGAGCAGATTTACACCGTGCAGGGGAGCCGGTATAGGAACGTCATTGGCAGTTTTGGGCCTGAGCAGGGGCCGCGCCTGATTATTGGGGCGCATTACGATGTGTGCGGGGAGCAACCTGGCGCCGACGATAACGGGACCGGTGTGGCGGCCCTTCTAGAGCTGGCGCGCTTGCTGGGCGGGCAGCCCAACCTGGCCTACCGCATTGAGCTAGTGGCCTATACATTGGAGGAGCCGCCCTTTTTTCGCACCAAACACATGGGTAGTTACGTGCACGCCAAGCAACTGCACGAGGCTAACGTGCCGGTAAAAGGCATGATAGCCCTGGAAATGCTAGGGTACTTCGACGACAAGAAGGGCAGCCAAGACTACCCCGTGGGCCCACTGAAGCTGGTGTACGGCAGCCGTGGCAACTATGTCACGGTAGCGCAGAAATTCGGGAATGGTCGGTTTGGGCGGCAGTTTGCCCGCGCATACCAGCAGCAGGCAAGGCTGCCCGTTAAGCGTTTCAAGGCACCCGCTTGGCTACCGGGCATCGACTTCTCCGACCACCTCAATTACTGGCAGTTCGGGTATTCCGCTGTGCTGCTCACCGATACGGCCTTCTACCGCAATAAGCACTACCACGAGCCCACCGATACGCTCAACCGCCTCGATATGCGCCGGCTGGGCCTGAGCGTGGATGCCCTGCTGGCGGTAGTGCTGTTTATGTAAGGCGCTAGGCCACTCATGCAGTTCGCCATGTTAGGCACAGGGGCTCAACCCGCCGTTGCGAACGGTCGTAGGCTAGTCGCTGTGCTTTCCTGATGCGTGCGAAGGCTAGGCGTTACTAGACAGCTATGAAAAGACTAGAGGGAAAAACGGCCGTGGTGACGGGAGCCGCGCGCGGAATTGGACGCGCTATTGCGGTGGCCTACGCCCGCGAAGGAGCCGCCGTCGTTGGCATTGATAAAGCCGCGGCCGTTAGCAGCACTACCGCTTACCCCGCCGCTACTACCGAGGACCTGGCCGAAACTGGCCGGCTGGTGGAACAGGAGGGAGGCCGCTTTCTGCCCCTGGAACTTGACATTCGGGACATAGCGGCGTTGCGGGCTGCCGCAGAGCAGGTAGAGCAGGCCCTAGGCCAGGTACATATTGTAGTGGCCAACGCAGGCATTCAGGTATTTGCGCCCCTGCTGGAAATGACTGATGCGCAGTGGCACGATGTACTCGATGTGAACCTAACAGGCACGGCCAATACAGTGTGGGCCTTCGCGCCGCTGCTTGTGAAGCAAGGTGGCGGGCGCGTTATTATTACTGCTTCGGGCCAAGGCAAAAAAGGCTTCCGGCACGGTGCCAGTTACGCCGCTTCCAAGTGGGGACTGATCGGCTTTATGAAGTCGGCTGCCTTGGATTTGGGGCCACACAACATTACAGTGAATGCGCTGGTGCCGGGCTTGGTAGCTACCGATATGACCATGAACGAAACTCGCCTTACCGAGGCCTACCGCGACTACCGCTCTCAACCCGAGACGCCGCCTACGCCGGAGGAAGCCGCCAACGTACGGGCCGAGCATACGCCCTTTAGCCTGCCCTGGCTGCAGCCCGAAGACATGGCTCCCATGGCTGTGTTCCTGGCCTCCGACGAAGCCGCCCGCATTAGCGGCGCCTCCTTTGATGTAGACGCCGGGGACAGTGCCCTATTTACAGCGTAGGTTGTGCTTTAGCTTGAGCGGGCAACTGTCCCACCCACATCCACCCAGTTTGCACTGCTAAGTATTCGCTACCATCTTCGTAAGGCCCAAAACTGTGCGGGTACCGAAGCGCCCAAGTGGGCCAGGCGTTGGGGTAGTCATAATCGTCGAGGAAGATGTGCCAGGGGTAGGCTTGCCACGTTAGCAGGTTGGCGCCGGGCAGTTGGTGGTACTCAATAGGAAGAGGTGGGCCATTCGGGTCCGGGGTTTCGAAACGGCTTTGCTGTTGAGCAATCAGTTCTCCCGTGTTAACAAGTACTTGGGAGCTATGGGCAAATTCTGGCCCTACAATCCAGAGCGCCAAATGATAGGGCTCAGCCAAACTAGCTAACTGCTTCTGCCACGCAAAAAAGGTAGTTAAAAGGTGCTGCACCGCCAGCTGACGCACTTGTAAGGGCGGTTGGCGGTGATGCCAATGCCAAGGGTGGAGGCCTAGCCTTTCATGGTAATAGCCGTAGTACTGTAGCACCTCTTCGTTGAGGTGAGGTGCCCAAATACTTTCTGAACGAAGGCGCTGAATGTGACGCTTGCGCTTCCGCATTTTCTTGATTTCTCGATAACAGGTGCCTTTACGATGTTTTATAGCTCGCATAAATACCTGTATACTTTTTAGCATCAGTAACGTATGATAGTTGCTAAGTTACTATATCTTTACTAAATTGATATAGGTAGTTAGTAACTGCTTACTCACCAGCTATATGTCAAAGCCAGCCTGTCCGAAATGCGAATCAACGGATGCTACTAAAAGCGGTATTGTTGGGGGGAGGCAGCGGTTTAAATGCAAAAATTGCGGGTATCATTTCTCGGTTGCTAAAACGGGTAAAGAGATTAATCCTTACTATGTTATTAAGGCGCTGCAGCTATACGTAGAGGGTGTAAGCTACCGGGAAATTGAGCGGTTGCTGGGTGTAAGCCATGTGAGCGTAATGAACTGGGTAAAAAAATACGGGATGAAAGCTCCCCGACAGACGGAGTATCATCCTACGTATAAAATATTGAATCAAAAGGAGCTGGCAGAGTATTTTCAGGATCCGCAGCATTTAAAAGGGGCCGGACTGGTGGTGACCGAACTGGGTGATAAGTACATGATGATCCGGTGGGAGCGGTTTAAGCAGGCCTAGAGCTATAGCATTAGCAGAAGTATAGCAACAGGGTGAATTCCTTCGGGGGATTGTTCTATTTGGGGGAGCTGATACGGGTGTTGCTACCTGAATGCGGCTGGTTCTTTTCCCTACCACTCCCCAACCCACCCCCTTCTACATGCGAAATACTCGTTACGCACTGACCCTTAGTGCGCTGATGGTCTCCGCAGGCGCAATTGCTCAAGTTCAGCCCCCGCCCGCTGGTCAGCAACCGGCCCCGCCACCCGCCGCCCCGGCGCCCACCCCGGCCCCGCCAGCCCCCACCAAATCGGCGCCGTACGGGGCGGGCATGAAGGTGAACCTGTCGCCTGATGGCTCTAAGTACCTGCGCTTCCTGACCTGGCACCAGGTGTACACGCGCTACACTGAAAATAATACCGGCACGCTACGAGCCCCGGGCAAACCGCAGAAAGGCCAACTTGACTTTGGTTTGCGTCGCTCCCGTCTGGTAATCCTCGCCCAGCTTAACCCGCGGTTTGTCATTTATACCCACCTAGGGATTAATAACCAGAATGCTGTAGGAGGCGGCCTTACACCAACTGTCGACGGCAAAAAGCCCCAGTTCTTTATTCACGAGGCCGTCACGGAGTATAAGGTAAACAAGTACCTGAGCCTGGGGGGCGGCCTGCACTACCTCAACGGCATCTCGCGCCTCACCAGCGCCAGCACCGTTAATATTCTGCCCATTGATCTGCCGCTCACCAACTTCCCCACCATTGAGGCGACCGATCAGTTTGCGCGCTGGCTAGGCGTGTATGCCAAGGGACGCATCAACAAGCTCGATTACCGCTTCTCCGTCAGTGACCCGTTCCTGACCAACCAGGCCAGTACCCCGCTTAGCCTGGGCACCAGCGCTACGGTGGGCGGTGTAACGACCAACACCGGCACGGGCGTAGCGGCCTACAACCCGCAGAATACCAGTCATGTGTATCAGGGCTACGTGAGCTACAACTTCCTGGAGCCGGAGGCAAACCTGCTGCCCTACTTTGTGGGCACCTACTTGGGAGCCAAGCGCGTATTCAGTGTGGGTGCCGGCTTCCTCTATAACAAGGATGCCATGTACTCGCGGCCTACCTCGAGCGCAGTGACTGTGACTCCGGCCGTCTCAGCCGATCCGTTTGGGTTAGTGGGTACTACTAAGCACAGCATGAAGATGTTCGGGGTAGATGCGTTCTATGATGTGCCCCTCGATACGGCCGCCCGTACCGCCCTCACACTTTATGGGGTGTACTATAATTACAACATGGGCCCGAACCACGTGCGCTTCATTGGGCCTGAGAACCCCGGTTATGGTGCCGCGCCCACCCGCGGCAACGCAGTACCGCAGTCGGGAACGGGTAACTCGTTCTATGGGCAAGCGGGCTTCCTGCTGCCTGAGCGTTTGCTAGGGCCAAAAGCCCGACTGCAGCCCTATGTGGCCTACCTGCACAGCGACTACGAAGGTCTGCACTACACTAATGGCGACACCAAAGCCGTGAACGTGTACGATGCCGGCGTGAACGTGCTGCTGGATGGCCACAATGCCAAGGTAACACTCAACTACCGCGCCCGCCCCGATTTCGAAGGGTACGTGCCCGCCACCGGCAACTTCAACCGGTTGGACTACAAGCCCGAAATCACCCTGCAAACGCAGATTTTCCTGTAGACAACAGGCCTAGTAGTGCCGGGGCTTCCCACAATAGCTCTAGCCCTGTGGCCCACTTTTTTTCATCTCACCACAACTCCCACCACGCATGAACCAAAACCTACCGCAGCGCGATGCCTACGCAGGTGCCGCGCCCCTGGGTGGTGCCTCGGCCGATGACGCCGTAGCCCACGACAACAATGCCGTCTCGACCAGCAAAATCTGGCAGGTGATTACCGCCTCCTCGGTGGGCACCATTATCGAGTGGTACGACTTCTACATCTTCGGTTCGCTGGCCGCTATTATTGGGCCGGTGCTTTTCGGGCACGCCGGTAAAATTGAAGAAACGCTGCTGGGGGCGCTGGCGGTGTTTGGGGCGGGCTTTGTGGTGCGGCCGTTCGGCGCCATGTTCTTCGGCCGCCTCGGCGACATGATTGGACGGAAGTACACCTTCTTGGTGACGCTGCTGATCATGGGCGGAGCTACGTTTATCACGGGCCTCATCCCGAGCTACGATACCATTGGTATTGCCGCGCCGGTTGTGGTGGTAATTCTGCGCCTGCTGCAGGGGCTGGCACTGGGTGGTGAGTACGGAGGAGCTACTACCTACGTGGCCGAGTACGCCCCAGATAAGAAACGCGGCTACTATACAAGCTTTATTCAGATTACGGCCACCGGTGGCCTGATCCTGAGTATTTCGGTAATTCTGATTACCCGTAAGCTGTTGGGCGAAGACGCTTTCAAGGAGTGGGGCTGGCGTATTCCGTTCCTGCTGTCGGGCTTCCTGGTTATTGCTTCCTACTACATCCGCCGCAAACTGCACGAGTCGCCGCTGTTTGCCAAAGCCAAGGCTACTGGTACCACCAGCAAAAACCCCCTGCGTGATTCCTTTGTGAACCCCGTAAACCGCCGCTTGGTGCTCATTGCGCTGTTCGGCGTGACCATGGGGCAGGGCGTAATTTTCTACACCAGTCAGTTTCAGGTGTTCACTTTCATGAATGCCACGCTCAAACTGGATATCGTGGATTCCAGCGTGATTATGGTGGTATCTATGCTCTTGGCTACGCCGCTGTTCGTGTACTTCGGCTCGCTTTCTGACCGCATTGGCCGCAAGCGCATCATCATGACGGGTATGATTTGCGGGGCCTTGTTCACGGCGCCGCTGTTCTATGGCATCAAGGCGTTTGCTGGCCCCTTATCGGAAATTACGCCCGCCACCGTTGATGCCGCCGGCAAAGCTGTGCCCGCCGTCATGAAAGCCCTGACGCCCAATGTACCCGCCATGATTGCCCTCACGTTCTGCCTGGTGGTATTCGTGACGATGGTGTACGGACCCATTGCGGCTTACTTGGTGGAGCTGTTCCCCACGAAAGTGCGCTACACCTCGCTTTCCGTGCCTTACCACATTGGTAACGGCATCTTCGGGGGCTTTGTGCCGCTGGTGGCCACGTCTATTGGGGTGTGGGCCGCGGCGCAGCCTGAAGGCACGTTTGCCAAGGAGCACAGTAGCCTCATTGGTCTGATTTACCCCGTGGCTATTGCACTGATATGCTTTATCATCGGGATGATGTACATGCGTGACGTGCGCAACGTGCGCCTCATGGACGATACGGCGCAAGAAGGTGCCTAAACAGGCCTAGGCCACTGCGATACGCTTGGCGCAAGAGGTTCTTCGGAATACTTGCATGTGAAGTCCGCCGAGCCCCAGGTTCGGCGGACTTTCTGCTGGAAAGTCAACCCCATTTTCGCAACCTACCAGCCATAGCTAGGCCACTCTGGAATAAACCATGCTGCCGGTGACGCTATCTGCCGGCCCCAACTACACCCGAGCCACTATGCTACCGATGTCGCCTCAAGAGCAGCAGGAGCAGCGCCGCGGACAACGGCTGCTCTTCGTGAGCCTGCTGTTTGCTGTGCTGCTGAACTTCCCCCTGCTCGCCGTCTTCGACCACAACGGCCGCGTGCTGGGCATTCCGGTGCTCTACCTCTACGTGCTGTTGGCCTGGGCCACGCTCGTGCTCCTAACTGGCTTGTTGGTGAAGGGGAGTAAGGAGGTGAAGAGGTGATGAAGTGAGAAGGTGATGAGGTAAAAAAGTAAAGGGGGTAGAGGTGGCCCAGCGTGTCACCCCGTCACTCCATCACCTCGTCGCCTCGTCACTCCATCACCTCATCCCCTCATCACCCCATCACCTCTTCACCTCGTCACTAAAAACCTTGAACACCCTGCTCGTTATCGGTTTCTCTTTCGGCTACCTGGCCTTGCTCTTTGGGGTGGCCTACGCGGCGGAGCGACGCTCGGCGGCGCGGCGGAGCCTAGTGAGCAACCCCTATGTGTACGCCCTGAGCATGGCCGTGTACTGTACCGCCTGGACGTACTACGGCTCGGTGGGGCGGGCGGCGTATTTCGGGCTGGAGTTCATTGGTATTTACTTGGGCCCCACACTGATGGCCCCGTTAGCCTGGCTTGTGTTGCGCAAGATTATTCGCATCTGCCACGTGCAGCGTCTCACCTCTATTGCCGACTTCATCTCGGCCCGCTACGGCAAGAGCGCCGCGCTGGGGGCCTTGGTGACGGTGGTGTGCGTGCTGGGGGTGGTGCCCTATATCTCCCTGCAGATCAAGGCTATTGCGGCTTCTTTTGATATTCTGACCGGGGGTGGGGAGGGGTCGATGCTGGCGGAAGGCACCGTGGCCAGCAGCTCCGCCCTCGTGACTACCGGAGCACTGGCCTTCTTCACCATCATCTTCGGGGTGCGGTCGGTGGAGGCCACGGAGCGCCACGAGGGCATGGTGCTGGCGGTAGCCTTGGAAAGCCTGGTGAAGCTGGTAGCATTTCTGGCGGCGGGCCTGTTCGTGACGTTTGGCCTGTTCCGTGGCTTTGGCGACGTGTTTGAGAGAGCCGCTGCCGTGCCTGACCTGGCCCGCCTGTTTACCCTAGATGGTGCGGGCACCAGCGGGGCTCAGTGGTTTACGCTGCTGGTGCTGAGCATGTCGGCCATTCTGCTGCTGCCCCGGCAGTTTCAGGTGTCGGTGGTGGAGAATGTGAACGAGGACCACCTGCGCAAAGCCATGTGGCTGTTTCCGCTTTACCTCATAATTATCAACCTGTTTGTGTTGCCCTTGGCGTTCGGGGGGCGGCTGCTGGCGGGCCAATCCATTGACGCCGATACGTTTGTGCTGGCGCTGCCCCTACAGGCGGGTCACTCGTGGCTGGCGCTGCTGATTTATATCGGAGGGTTGTCGGCGGCCAGCTCCATGATTATCGTGGAAACCATTGCCTTGAGCGTAATGATGAGCAACCACCTGCTCATGCCGCTGCTGGTGCGCCTGCCACCGGCCCGCACCGAGAATCCGCGTTGGTTCGCCTATCTAGGCCAGGTGGCGCTGCACAGTCGGCGGTTGGCGGTGGTGCTGGTGCTGCTACTGGCCTACGGCTACTACGCGGCGGTAGGCCACCTGCTGCCCCTGGTGAACATTGGGCTGGTGTCGTTTGCGGCGGTGGCGCAGTTTGTACCGGTGGTGCTGGGCGGGCTCTATTGGAAAGGCGGCACCCGGCAGGGCGCCACGGCTGGTATACTGGCCGGCTTTATCGTTTGGTTTTTCACGCTGGTAGTGCCTACCATGGTGGGTCCCGACCTGCTGCCCGCATCCATTTTAGACCAGGGCCTGGGTGGCTGGAGTAGCCTACGGCCCTTCACGCTGTTTGGCCTGACTGGCCTAGACTACCTCTCGCACGGGCTGTTCTGGAGTTGGCTGTTCAACGTGGGCCTCTACGTGGGCGTGTCGCTGCTGCGCATGCCCTCGGCCCTGGAGCAGCGTCAGGCCGAGGTATTTGTGGGCGTGTTTCACTACCGCACCGGCTTTGAAGGCCCGGCAGGTTGGCAGGCCGGCGCCCCGCTGCCCGATGTGCGGGCCCTGCTTACGGGCTTCCTGGGCAAGAAACGCACCGCCCAGGCCCTGCACGCCTTCGCCGAGCGGTTCCCGGAGGCCCACGATTCGTCGGAAAACGTAGCCACGGCCCAGGCCGATCCGCGCCTACTGGCCTACGCCGAGAAACTGCTGGCCGGCAGCATTGGCCCGGCCTCGGCGCGGCTCTTGCTATCATCGTCGGTGGGGGTAGAAGATATCAGCTTCGATAACGTGGTGGGCATCCTGCGCGAAAGTCAGCAGCTGCTGGAAGCCAACCGCCAGCTGCAGAAACAGCAGCGGCAACTGCAGCGCCTCACTGGGCAGCTGCAAGTGGCCTATGACCAGCTGCAGGAGCTGGACCAACACAAGGATGAGTTTCTCTACACCGTCACGCACGAGCTGCGCACCCCGCTCACCAGCATCCGGGCCCTGTCGGAAATCCTCACCGACAACCCCGACATGGACGAAGAGGAGCGTCACCGGTTCTTGCTTACCATCACCAAAGAATCGGAGCGGCTAAGCCGGCTGATTACGCTGGTGCTAGATCTGGAGAAGTACGAGTCGGGGCGAGCGACGCTGGAAAAGAGCCCGGTAGATGTGCCCGAAATCATCAGCGACGCCCTCGACTCGGTAGGCCAGCTCCTGCGCGACAAGCAGATTCAGTTGGAGCTACTGGTGCCGCCGGGGCTGCCGCGGCTGCCTGGCGACCGGGACCGGCTCATGCAAGTGCTGGTGAACCTGCTCTCCAACGCCGTGAAATCATGCCGCGCCGATGGTAGTGGGCGCATCAGCGTGGTGGCCGAAGCCGCGGCAGATACCCTACGCATTGCAGTGGAGGACAACGGTAAGGGCATCGACCCGGAGTTTCACCAGCTCATCTTCGATAAGTTTTTTCAGGCCCGCCACCAAACCATGCGCAAGCCCGAAGGCTCGGGCCTAGGCCTAGCCATCACTAAGAAAATTATTGAGCTGCACGCCGGCCGCATCTGGGTAGAAAGCCAGCCTGAGCAGGGTGCCCGGTTCTCCTTCGAACTGCCGCTGCCGGTAAATGAGCGAATGAGTGAATGAGTGAAGCAACCTTGAACTACCTCTGCGCCCCTCCGCGAAATCCTCTGCGTTCCTCTGCGGGAACCAACGCCTGAGACCCTCTCCCGAAAACAAACCCCCACGTCATGCCGACACCTCCCCACATTCTCATTGTCGATGACGAGCCCAACATTGTAATGTCGCTCGAATTTCTGATGCGCAAAAACGGCTACCGCGTGAGCATTGCCCGTAACGGCACCGAGGCCTTAGAGGCCATAGAGCAGACCCCCTTTGATGTGGTGCTGCTGGATGTAATGATGCCCGATGTGGACGGCTACGAGGTGTGCCGCCAGCTGCGGCAGGTACCCAGCCAGAGCCAGGCCCGGGTCATCTTCCTATCGGCCAAGAGCAAGGAAGCCGACATTCAGAAAGGCTACGAAGCGGGGGCCGACCTCTACATTCCCAAGCCCTTCAGTACCCGCCAGCTCATGACCACCATCAAAGAACTCATCGGTACCAACGTCTGAACCGACTTTCTCACACGTACACTCAACTCCCTAACTCCTATAGATCATGCCTGACAATCCCACCACCAAGCACGCCCGCATCCGCTCCCTCGAAGAATACCACGAGGCCTACCGCCGCAGCGTTGAGACCCCCGAGCAGTTCTGGGCCGAAGTGGCCGAGCCTTTCACCTGGCGCCGTAAGTGGACCAAAGTGCTGGACTCCGACATGGCCGCCGGCCGCAACGAGTGGTTCCAGGGCGCCCGCCTGAACATCACCGAAAACTGCCTCGACCGGCACCTAGCGACCCGAGCCAATAAGCTGGCCATCATCTACGAGCCTAACGACCCCAAGACCCGTCACCTGCGCCTCACCTACCGCGAGCTGCACCAGGAGGTCTGCAAGTTTGCCAACGTGCTGCACAACAACGGCGTGGAGAAGGGCGACCGGGTGTGCATTTACATGCCCATGATTCCGCAATTGGCCATTGCCGTGCTAGCCTGCGCCCGCATTGGGGCCATTCACTCCGTGATTTTCGCGGGCTTCTCGGCCACCGCCATTGCCGACCGCGTGAACGACGCCCAGGCCACCGTGGTGCTCACCGCCGACGGTCTAAACCGCGGTGCCAAGCAGATTCCAGTAAAGCGCGTGGTAGACGAGGCCCTGGAAACCTGCCCCAGCGTGCGCCGCGTGATTGTAGTGGAGCACCTGGGCTGGCCCGTGCAAATGAAGGAAGGCCGGGACGTGTGGTACCACGAGGAAGCCGAGGACGTGCCTAAAACCTGCCCCGCCGAGGAAATGGATGCCGAAGACCCGCTGTTCATTCTCTACACCTCGGGCAGCACGGGCAAACCCAAGGGCGTGGTGCACAGCACCGCCGGCTACATGGTCTGGGCCGACTACACCTTCCGCAACGTGTTTCAGATTGAGGAAAACGACATCTACTGGTGCACCGCCGACATTGGCTGGGTAACGGGCCACTCGTACCTGCTCTACGGCCCGCTGCTGGCTGGCAGCACCTCCCTCATGTTCGAGGGTATTCCGACCTACCCCGACGCGGGCCGCTTCTGGGAGGTGATTGACAAGCACTCGGTTAGCATTTTCTACACCGCGCCCACCGCTATCCGTAGCCTCATGGCCGCGCCGCTGGATAACGTGCTCAGCTACTCCCTCGACTCGCTACGGGTACTGGGCTCGGTGGGGGAACCCATCAATGAAGAGGCCTGGTACTGGTACTACCAGCACGTGGGCAAGGAGCGCTGCCCCGTGGTAGATACATGGTGGCAGACGGAAACCGGCGGCATCATGATTTCAGCCATGGCGGGCATCACACCCAGTAAGCCCACCCACGCGGGCCTGCCCATGCCCGGCGTGCAGCCGGTGCTGCTCACCCAAGAGGGTAAAGAGATTGAGGGCAACAATGAGGAGGGCTACCTGGCCATCAAACACAGCTGGCCCGGCATCATCCGGACGACCTACGGCGACCATGAGCGGGCCGTGCAAACTTATTTCGCGCCCTATAAAGGCTACTACTTCACCGGCGATGGTGCCCGCCGCGACGAGAACGGCCTCTACCGTATCATTGGCCGCGTCGATGACGTGATTAACGTATCGGGTCACCGCTTTGGCACCGCCGAAATCGAAAACGCCATCAACCAAAACCAGAACGTGGTCGAATCGGCGGTGGTGGGCTACCCGCACGATGTAAAAGGGCAGGGCATTTATGCCTACGTGATCTGCAGCCCTGAAGCCGCCAACAAGGACAAGGCCCACATTGAGGCCAGCATCATCGAAACCATTGTGGCTGAAATCGGCAAAATTGCCAAGCCTGATAAGATCCAGATTGTGAGTGGCCTACCGAAAACGCGCTCCGGTAAAATCATGCGCCGCATTCTGCGCAAAGTGGCCGAGGGAGAAATCAGCAGCCTCGGCGACACCACCACGCTCCTTGACCCGGCGGTGGTAGATGAGATTATCGAGGGCAGAAAGTAAGATCGATTTGATGGTTTAACTGAAAATGCCAACCCCAAAGGGTTGGCATTTCTATTTTTATGGTGTGGTGCTGAGCAGCGAGGCAAGCAGGTTCATAGCGTTGAGCTGCAGGTAGCTTTTAGGACTTGCTAGTGAGATTAATGGATTGACTGACAGGTAGTAGCCTCGTATTGTTCTGATTTTTATAACGTGCATTCGTATGTAAGGCAGTAATCCTACGCGTACGGAATGAAGTCGGAACAGAAGCAAGGAGATGGTGGCGCCGCTGGTCAGCCCGAAATGGCCAATGTGGTAGAGCGGAATATTGAAGCTCTCTTGCAGCGGCAACTAGCACAGGAAAAGCAGATGCCCTGGCAAGACCGCTTGGCCGATACCGTGACCACCTTTACCGGCAGCATCACGTTTGTGTTTATTCACTTAGCTCTATTTGGCATCTGGATCATCTGGAACCTTGGGTGGCTAGGATTGAAGCCATTCGATCCGTCCTTCGTGGTGCTGGCCATGTTCGCCTCGGTCGAAGCAATATTTCTTTCCACGTTCGTGCTGATTAGTCAGAACCGATCATCTGCTCTGGCTGAAAAGCGTGCCGAGCTAAATCTGCAAGTGAATCTGTTGGGGGAGCACGAAATCACGCGTCTGGTTATTCTGGTAACCGAAATGGCCCGCCAGATGAATATTGAAGCCGCTGCTGACCCTGAGATTTCGGAATTAGCGAAGGACGTGCAGCCGGAGCGTGTGCTTGATACTATTGAGAAAAAGCAAGTAAAAATGGAGCAGGCTAAAGCCACTAGTACCCCAGATGAGAGCTAGTTGGCTTACCAGGTATTCTTGACGACTATAGCGGGAAAGGACATTTTGACGGGATGAACCGTAGGCAACCTCAACTAGGCCTGTAAGCTAATCCGGCTGGGGCGGTTACCTTCACGTCAAATTCCGCCCGTATGCCCGACTTCCATATCCAGCCGCTCAACCAAAGTTTAGCAGCGGCCATTCAGCACAAAATCGATACGAAAACCAAGCCCCTCGGGGCGCTAGGCCAGTTGGAACAACTGGCCCGCCAGGTGGCGCTGGTGCAGCAAACCCTGACCCCGGCGTTGCAACACCCGCACATGCTGGTCTTTGCCGCCGACCATGGCATTGCCCAGGAAGGAGTGAGCAAGTACCCCCAGGAAGTAACCTATCAGATGGTGTTAAACTTCCTGAGTGGCGGGGCCGCCATAAACGTATTCAGCCGCCAGCAAGGCATTGCGTTGCGCATAGTAGACGCCGGCGTGAAGGGCAGCTTCACCGAATTTCCGGCCGTAGTAGATCAGAAAATTGCCGAAGGCACCTGTAGTTTTCTGCGTGAGCCGGCCATGAGTAGTGCCCAGTGTGAGCAGGCGCTGGCCGCCGGGGCTCGGCTGGCCCAGGAAGTGGCCGCCACCGGCTGCAACGTCCTCGGCTTTGGCGAAATGGGCATTGGCAACACCTCTGCTGCCACCATGCTCATGCACCGCCTCACCGGGCTGCCCTTGGAGGCGTGCCTGGGCCGAGGTACTGGCCTAGACGACGACCAACTGGCCCACAAAGCCGCCGTGCTGACGGCCGCTGCCGCTACCCACGCCACCGTTTCGGCGCCGCTGGACGTGCTAGCCACCTTCGGGGGCTTTGAAATTGCGCAGATGACAGGAGCTATGCTGGCCGCTGCTGAGGCCGGGATGCTGCTGCTCATTGATGGATTCATTGCCACGGCGGCTCTGTTGGTAGCGGTTAAGCTGCACCCCGCCGTGCTGGAGTACTGTGTATTCGGGCACCAGTCGGAGGAGACGGGGCACCGGCTGCTGCTAGGCCACCTGAACGCCCGGCCGCTGCTGAGCCTGGGGCTGCGACTAGGGGAGGGCACGGGCTGCGCGCTGGCCTACCCACTGCTGCAGGCCGCCGTAAACTTCCTGAACGAAGTGGCTTCGTTTGAAAGCGCCGGCGTTAGTCAGGCCGAGCCACAGCCGGCCAGCGCCGTATGATGCGGCGCCAGGTTGAGCTGTTTTTCACGGCGCTTATGTTTTACACCCGCGTGCCGTGCCCACGCTGGGTAGGCCACTCCGAGGAGCTGCTGAACAAGTCCACCATTTATTTCCCGGTGATTGGCTGGCTGGTAGGAGTGGTGGCGGGCCTAGTCTTCTGGGGCTTGAGTCATTTCTTTCCCCTGAATATTGCCCTGCTCTTGAGCATGGTAGCCAGCATTTTGATGACCGGGGCCTTCCACGAGGACGGCTTCGCCGACGTCTGTGACGGATTCGGGGGTGGCTGGACGCCGGAGCGCATCCTCGATATTATGAAGGATAGCCGCTTAGGTACTTACGGGGCGGCCGGACTGGGGCTGATTTTGGCGCTTAAGTTCTACACGTTACAGTCGATAGGGGCAGATAACCTCTATGCCCTCCGCTCCATCGTACCCGTGCTCATCGTGGCGCACTCACTGAGCCGGACCACGGCGCTTACCTTCATTTATACCCACGAGTATGCCCGCGCCAACGAGGATAGCAAGGCCAAGCCCGTAGCCAAGAAGCTACGTCTGGCGGAGCTGGCCGTAGGAATGACCCTAGGCTTGTTGCCACTGCTGGGCATGGTGGTTTGGCTGCGTAACCCCTGGCTACTCCTGGTGCTGCTGCCGCTCTGGCTGGTGAAAGCCTACCTGGCTCGCTACTTCCAGAAGTGGATTGGCGGCTACACCGGCGACTGCCTTGGCGCAACGCAGCAAGTAGCAGAAGTAGTGGTGTACCTGTTTTTTAGCTTGAATTTCTTTGCCCGCTAGTATGGATATCTACCTGATCCGACACACCAAAGTGGCCACTGCCGCCGGCATTTGCTATGGGCGCTCCGATGTAGAGGTAGCCACTACATACGCCGAGGATGAAGCGGCCGTGCGCGCCCGCCTGGCGCCCGTGCTTGCCGCTGGCCCCGTAGTGGCCTACGCCAGTCCGCTCAACCGCTGTCGGCAGTTGGCCGAAGCTTTGGTGCCGAAAGGCCTAACGCTGGACGACCGGCTCATGGAGTATGACTTTGGCCAGTGGGAGTTGCAGCCCTGGGACGCCCTGCCTGCCACAGAGCTAGACCCCTGGATGGCTGACTTTGTGGAGGTACCCGCCCCCGGGGGTGAGACCTTCCAGGCCCTGCAAGACCGTGCCACCGAGTTTCTCACCGAAGCTCTAGCCTCCGCCGAGCCTGAGGCTACGCTCGTTATCGTAAGCCATTCGGCAGTAATCCGCAGCCTCTTATGCCATTGCCTCGGGCTGCCGCTCAGCAATGCTTTCCGGCTGGATATCGACTACGGCTCTATTACTAAGGTGCGCTACCGCCATGGGCAATTCAACGTGGCCTACACCAATGCCTAAGCCTCGAGCAGTAGACGCTAGGCCACTTATGCTACCTATAAATCACCCTCTAGGCTGGCTCAAGAGCCGAACACTCAGTACAGCCCCCAGCAGATAAGGGTGAAAAAAGGCCGTCTTGTTCTGCAAGACGGCCTTAATTACAAGTGTTTTTTACTAAACGTGGCCTAGATCAGAGGGGCAGGCAGCACCTTGCCGGTTACCTCGCCAAAGCCAATGCGCAAGCCTTCTTTTTCACAGTAGCCGCGCATGGTCACGGTGTCGCCGTCCTGCAGGAATTTGCGCTCCGACCCATCAGCCAGGGGCACTGGGCGAGTGCCACGCCAGGCCAGCTCCAGCATCGAGCCCAGCGAGTCGGGGGTGGGGCCTGAGATGGTGCCCGAGGCGTACAGGTCGCCGACTTGCAGGTTGCAGCCGTTGGAAGCCTGATGAGTGAGCTGCTGGGCCATGCTCCAGTACATCAGGCCGAAGTTGGAGCGCGACACGGTGGTTTCTAGGCCACCCTCGGGCTGAATAGCAACCTCTAGGTTGATGTCGAAGTTGTGCTCATCGAGTTGGCGCAGGTAGAGCAGGGGCTCGGGCTCCTGCACCGGGCCGGTCACCCGGAAAGGCTCCAGGGCATCCAGCGTCACCACCCACGGCGACACGCTACTGCCGAAGCTCTTGCCCAGGAAGGGGCCTAGCGGCACGTACTCCCAGCTCTGAATGTCGCGGGCGCTCCAGTCGTTGAACAGCACCAGCCCGAAAATGTAGTCCTCGGCGTTTTGCAGCGGCACGGTGTCGCCGAGCTGGGTGCCACGGCCCACCACGAAGGCCATTTCCAGCTCAAAATCGAGCTGTTGGGAGGGGCCAAAGGTAGGCGCGGCAGCATCGGGAGCCTTGCGCTGCCCGTTAGGACGACGGATATCGGTGCCGCTGACCACAATACTGCTGGCCCGGCCGTGGTAGCCGATGGGGATGTGGCGCCAGTTGGGCAGCAGGGCGTTGGCCGGGTCGCGGAACATCATGCCCACGTTGGTGGCGTGCTCAATGCTGCTGTAGAAATCGGTGTAATTCTGGGGCTTAACGGGGCGCAGCATCCGCACCTCGCTCTGGCGCAGCAGGCACTCCCGCATCACCTCATCGGAGCGGAGGGCCGCGTTGTCATGCCGCAGCAGCTCCGACACGCGCTGGCGTACGGCCCGCCACACCGGGCGACCTAGGGCAATAAACTGGTTGAGGCTGCGCCGCCGGAACACCTTCGGCATCTTAGGGCCGAGTTCTATGTCCTCAAAGAAACCGAACTGCGACACGGCGTACAGGTCCAGCACGTACTCACCAATGGCTACGCCCAGGCGCGGCCCCCGCTCATCGGTTTCAAACACGCCAAACGGCAGGTTCTGAATCGGGAAGTCACTTTCAGGAGCAATATCAATCCAGGAGCGGAGCGCGGGGTCGTTCGGGTTAGCCATATAATATAGGGTGGAAGGAGCGGCAAAGGTAGCGGGGTGAAGGAAATGATATATAGATATGGTAGTTTGGAAGCCGGAAGTGATACCAGTATCTTTCTCATCTTAAAACGAATTGCACAAATAGTTTTACTTAATCAACAATAATGAAGCACCCAGAATATAATGAGTTTGCTAAATTTTGCCTGCATGAATTAATAGAATTGCAAGATGATTTTAAAAGTAGATATGATATTGATGGATATGAAGATTGGTTTTATAATCAGTCGAATGGCTTGCTGACTTTTTCGACTGAAGAAGATCAAATAAACTTTAGGTATTTATTAGCTGGGACATTTTCAAAACGAAGTAATACTTGGAAATGGTCGTGGGATAATGAGAATATTATGCCAGAAGTAAAAAAAGAAGTAAGCTCTGTAAAGAATTTTGGATACCAATCAGAATTTGAAAAGCTAACTAATGGTTGTTTTGAAAGTGATGAGGAAGAGGCGTGGGAGTTGACGGCAATTACCGCTAGGCTCACCAAAGGAATTGGCGTTTACAGACCTGCTTCAGAAGATTTGTTGACTTTTATGGTGATACAAGAATTTGTTGATAATGAAACGGCACAAGCTATTAAAGATAAATATGTTGAATGCGGCGCCCATGAGTACAGGCGAAGAGCATTTGTATGCAATCATTTAAATTATCGTGATAAAATAGGTTTTGAAGAGTCGTTTGAGACTTATGAAAATATGCAGCTTGAAGATGATGATGATTTTCAAGATTGGTGCAATGAATGCGAAAAGGTCAGGCAAAAGGAAGATGGATGGAATGACAATTCTATGGCTTTTGCAGATATTAAAGTTATTTGTGAGCAATGCTACTTCGATATGAAAGAATTAAATCTTGGATACAGATAAAGTGCATGTTGTACTTGCATTTCTAATTGCCCCACAAAACACAAAAAGGCCGACTTCTCGTGGGAGAAGCCGGCCTTTGAAATTTAAAAATCTTACAAAGCTAGAACTGCGGGGTAGGCACCGGAGCGGGCGAAACGGGGTGGCCGGTCTGGCCGGCGGGCTGTTCTGCCATCGGGGTGGAGTTGATGGCTTCTACGGCCCGGATTTCAGGTACGGCTTTCTTCACCGATTCCTCAACGCCGGCTTTAAGCGTCATCGGCGACATGGGGCAGGTGCCGCAGGCGCCCAGCAGTTCTAGCTGCAGGGTCATGTCGTCGGTGATATCCAGTACGCGCACATTGCCTCCGTCGGCAGCCAGGTACGGCCGGATAGTGTCCAGGGCCTGCTCAATACGGGGCAGGAGCGGATGATTTTCTACGGCGGCGGAATGAGTCATGAATGGTGGAGTTTTGCTGAGTAACGTGATTTCGCCGCATTCGGATGAAATTTGGCGGACCATCAGCAGGTGGGTAGGGCAAAGATAGGGCTTTTGCTTCTCAGCAAATCAACTACTCAATTTGCTCATAAGTTCGTCACAGCGTCAAAAGGGAGTTGGGTAAGGCCTCTGCCGGATGACTATGCTTGCGCAATCCGGCAGAGGGAGAGGAGAAGTCTGGCTAGTTACCGGTTCATCTCTACAATATTCGTTTTGGGCGCCATGGCATTCCGGATGGATACCTGACGGGCCAAGTCCTCAGCTAGCTGCTCAAACACCGCCGCGGCGGGCGTGCCGGTTTGCAGGATGGCGGGCGTGCCCTGGTCGCCGTTCTCCCGAATGCCCTGCACCAGCGGGATGTGGCCTAACAGCGGCACCTGGTGCTTATCGGCCAACTGCTGCCCACCGCCTTCACCAAAGATAAAGTATTTGTTCTCAGGAAGCTCGGCGGGCGTAAACCATGCCATGTTCTCCACAATGCCCAACACCGGCACGTTGATCTGGGGCAGGCGGAACATCTGCAGGCCTTTCTCAGCATCGGCCAGCGCCACTTTCTGCGGCGTGGTCACGATGAGCGAGCCAGTAACGGGTACCGTCTGCACCATGGTCAGGTGAATGTCGGAGGTTCCGGGAGGCATGTCGAGGAGCAGGTAGTCGAGCTCACCCCAGTCTACCTCCGTAATAAACTGCTTCAGCGCCGACGAGGCCATGGGGCCGCGCCACACAATAGCTGACTCAGCCGGGGCCAGGAAGCCGATGCTCATCAGCTTCACGCCGTGGGCCTCCACGGGCTGGATGAGGTTGCGGCCTTCGGGCGTCTGGTACACGTGCGGGCGGGCCGACTCCACGCCAAACATCAGGGGCATGCTGGGGCCTGAGATATCGGCGTCAACCAGGCCTACTTTGGCGCCGCTTTGGGCCAGGGCAATGGCCAGGTTGGCCGTCACGGTGCTCTTGCCCACACCGCCCTTGCCCGAAGCAATGGCGATGATGTTTTTGACGCCGGGCAGCAGGTCGCGGTTTTCGCGCATGGTCGTCACGCGCGAAGTCATCACAATCACCACCTCGGCATCTTTGTCGACCATCGTATGGATGGCCCGCTCGCAGGCATCATGGATGAGCTGTTTGAGTGGGCAGGCCGGGGTAGTCAGCACCACGGTAAACGACACGCGGTTGCCTTCAATTGCCACGTCCTCAATCATGTTGAGCGTCACGAGGTCTTTGCCCAGGTCGGGCTCCTCCACGTAGCTCAGGGCCTTGAGAACGTCTTCTTTGGTGATAGTTGCCATTATAGTCAGTCGGGAAAGTGCGGATGCAAAGCGCAAAGATAACCCGGAAATGGCGCCGGAAGTTGCTAGTGGCCTACGGTAGGTTTTAGGTGACTTAGCGCTATGTCGGTGGGTCACTAGACCGTTATGTCGAGCTGGTCGAGACATCTCGCGTGCTGACGTTGTGGTGGTGACTCAATCCAGAAGCACGTCATCCTGAGCTTGCGAAGGATTTTACCTCGTCAGCACGAGGCGCTAGGCCTGCCTTTCATGCATGATAAGATTCTTCGCTGCACTCAGGATGACGTGCTTCGTTGGTGTTCTAGGCCAGTTTGATTAATTACACAACGTTAGCACGCGAGATGTCTCGACCAGCTCGACATGACGTGCTTTTGTTTCCGTTCTGTGGCCAATTTTCGTGGTCCTACAGCCCAAACCGCGCTAGCAGGGCCTCCTTGTGCTGCTTGCCGATAGGCAGTTTCTCGCGCAGGTCGTAGAGTTCGGCCTCGTTGCCGCTGATGGCTTTAATGGCGTCAACCTTCACGATGTACGACTTCTGGATGCGCGTGAACCGGTCGGCGGGGAGCTGGTCTTCGATGCGGTTCATGCGCAGATACGTGACGATAACGCGGTTCTTGAGGATAATCTTGATGTAGTCCTTCATGCCCTCGATGTAATAAATTTCATCAAAGAGCACCCGCTGCAGGGAGTTGCCTTCCTTCACAAACAGGAATTCCGGGGCTGGTGGCGCTACTATGGTCGGGCGGGTGTTGAGAATGGCCAGAGCCTTGTTCACCGCCTTCAGAAAGCGCGGAAACGACACGGGCTTCACGATGTAGTCCAGCGCATCCAGCTCAAAGCCTTCTAAGGCATAATTGGGGTAGGCCGTCACGAAAATCACGTAGGGCGGATTGTGCAGGGAGCGGATAAACTCAATGCCGTTAACCTGGGGCATGTTGATGTCGGAAAACACTAGGTCTACTTTCTGCTGCATTACTTCCAGCGCGTCAAACACATGCTCGCAGCTAGCCACCAAGTTCAAAGATGGAATTTTAGCAATGTACCCTTCAAGCAGCTCACGGGCGAACGGCTCATCGTCGATAATCAGGCAGTTAATCATATAGGTAGCAGTAAGAAGCAGAAAGTGAAGCGGCGAAGTGGCCTAGAGTGTAGTAGTATGTTGTTAGAGCGGCCAATGAACCATTATACCGTCACGCTGAGCGGAGTCGAAGCATCTCTCCCTCTGGCTAATCTAAGTGGCCTAGGAGTCTGCAACGAAGCAGTAGAGATGCTTCGGCAAGCTCAGCATGACGTTCAGGGTTGCACCTCGGTAGTCGCATCAAACTGCATCATTCTAGGCCAGTTGGGGAAGTTGCTAGCACAGCCGAAACGGCGGGTCTGTGTTTGCGTGTTGCTGATGCCGCACCCGTTGCCGGTGGGTGCAGCCGTAAGTTGAGCGTAACGCGGTAGGTATCGGCGGTGGAGTCAATGTGCAATTGGTAATCTTGAGCGGGATAGTGCAGGGCCAAGCGCTTGCGCACGTTGGCAATGCCCACGCCGCCAAACTCGCGCTTAGGAGCGGACGGCGCTTGGCTGTTGCTGACTTCAAATTGCAGCCAGCCATCGTGCTCCGCTAATGTTACGGTTATCCAGGAAGCTTCCAAGCTGCTATCAACGCCGTGCTTAAAGGCATTTTCCACGAAGGGAAAGAATAGCAGGGGGGTGAGACGGTAATGCGTGGGAAGGTCAGGAGCTTTATGGTAGGTAATGCTGACTTTTTGCCCGTAGCGCAGGCGCTCCAGCTCCAAGTACGACTCCAAAAAGCTCACCTCCTGGCCTAGCGGCACCAGCGCGGCATCCGACTCATACACGGTGTAATGCATGAGGTGGGCGAGGTGCTCAACCATGTCGGGGGCGCGCTCATCCTGCTTTACCACCATGGTGTAGATGTTATTGAGCGTGTTGAATAGGAAGTGCGGGTTGACCTGGGCTTTCAGGAAGTTGACCTCCAGGTTGAGGTTTTCGCGTTGCAGGCGCAGGCTTTGGTTGCCGCTACTGAGCAGAAACCGGATGAAGCGCACCAGAATAGGCGGAATAACCGTCACGGAGAAATCATTCAGGCCCATGCTCACGCTGCGCCATGAGAAAATGCCTTCCCAGAGGGTACCATCCAGAAAACGGTGCATGTACCCGTAAGCATTCTCAGAAACCAGACCGAAACGGTCGAAAACCGCGAAGCACACGTAGCAGAGGGTAGCCCAGAAGTAGTAAATGGCCACGATGCCCAGGGCCGTGAGCAGCCAGCGCCGCCGTAGCAGAAACCGCGGCAGCAGCACCAGGGAAAAGAAGTAGTAGCTGCAGATGGTAGCTATAGTGTCCTTCAGCACAAAGCCCCACGTAACGATGGGTTTTTCCTGCCAGTTGCTGAACACGAAGTACTCGAAGCCGACGAACAGCGTCCACCAAAACAGGTGCTGAAGTACCCTTCCTAGTGGCCTAGCGAGAAAGTGCCGCGCATTAGAGCCCAGAGTGGCCATAGTTACTTAGTTGAATTGCGAGAGCCTGGGCCAGCGGGCTTCCGGAAAGCTAATATCCCGATGCCAATGGCAGGCAGGATGATACACAGAAGGATAAAAGCGGAGTGAGAAATACCGGTAGAATAGCCAAACAGCACCACCAGCCCAAGCAGGATGATGCCCATGCGGCGCTTGTTGTGGCGGTTACGGTACACCAGCCAGGGCACTAGGCCTAGCGCCACCACGCTGGCTACCCGCAGAAAAGTATCGAGCAGGCCTAGCGGTGCCTCCCCAGTAAGCAGGAGCGCAGATAGGAGATGGGGAAGCAGAGCGGAAAAAAGCATCAGAGACGGATGGTAAGCTGAACCCGCACCAACTGGTCGGTTTCGGTGAGGTGCACGGCGTGGTGGTCGGGGTAGTGCAGCGCTAGGCGGCGCAGGGCGGCTCCGATGGCGGCATCGGTACGGTAGGTGAGGGGCAGGGGCTCCTCAGTGGTCCGCTCTAGTGTCAGCGAAACCTCCTCGGCGCCCACCCGCACCTCACTATGGATGTTGGCCGCAGCCTGGGGGGCGTCGTCGAGGCCAGCAAAGAGGCGCTCCAGAAACGGGTGCAGCAGCAGGGGCGCTAGCTGCTGCTCGGCTACGGCCCCTACGACCTTGTGCGTGATGCTGAGGGTTTCGGGGCGGCGCAGCCGTTCTAGGGCCAGGTAGTCTTCCAGAAACTCCAGCTCCCGGCTCAGGGGTACGCGCTCGGAGTCGGTTTCGTAGAGAGTGTAGCGCATCAGGTCGGCGAGGTGCAACACCACGTCGCCGGCGCGCTCGTCGCGGGTGCGGGTAAGGGTGTGGAGGCTGCCGAGGGTGTTGAACAGAAACTGCGGGTTGATCTGCGACTTCAGGTAGCCCAGCTCCAGGTGCAGGTGGTCGCGCTCCAGGGCCAGGCGGCGGCGGTCAATAACCAGCGCGTAGGCAAGGAAGCTAATGAGCACCGGAAACAGCACGATGGCCAGCAGCCCGAAAAACGCATTTAGCTGGGCCGCGGGGTTGAGCAGCTTGCCCCAGAACCCGGTCACGTAGAACTGCTGCAACACGCGGTGCATGACGGGCGAGAGGGGCAGGTAGGTCTGGGCCAAGCGGGAGCCCACGTACATCCACAGCTCAAACGCATACAGTACCGCCACCCCCGCCGCCAGCGCCTGCCAGGTCCGCCCCCGCAACAGCCACAGCGGAATAATGAGGTACACCAGGGCGTTGAAAAGCAGCACCGAAAAGCCCAATTGCAGGGCTACCAGCGGCCACACGGGCCCCTCGAAGGAGAAGTTTGGGCGGTTGTTCCAGGCGAAGTAAAAGACCCCCAGCACTACCCACAACAGGAGCTGCAGCAGCACCGTGGTAGTGCGAGAGCTGAGGCTTTTCCAGCTAAAAGTGGTTAATGAGGCAGATTCAGGCATAAAAAACAGCAGACCAACTCTTGCTTTGGTGGTGTGGGGCCGTGCTTTGGTCGAATAAACTTCCGGTCCCTAAAGCTCTGCAATTTCTTCGTGTCAGATCTTCTCCACTCCCAAAAAGAACTGCCCGATGCGCCTGTCCTTCTGCCCCGCCACCATTGCCCGCACTGCTTCTTTTCGTCGCCTGCGCCGGATAGCTCTTTCCGCGCTAGCCGCTGGCCTGCTCAGCCACCACGCCCAGGCCCAGGACAGCACCCTCACGCGCCTGGTGCATAAATATCAGTACGACCTCATCCAAGCCAATGGGCAGTTCTCGGGGGCCGGTTGGCAGAAGCTGCAGCAAGACATCCAGCAAAGCCAGCTGGTGCTGGTGGGCGAAGACCACGGCATGGCGCAGATTCCGGTGTTTACCACCGCCGTAGCCCAGGTGCTAAAACCCGCGGTGTACGTAGCCGAAATCGACAAGTATCAGGCTCAGAAACTCAATCAGCTGGCTACTCAGCCGGGCTTGCCTACCGCCGTTGAGCGTCAGCACCCCATGGGTTTGTCTTTTTATAGCTGGGCCGAAGAGTTTGAGCTGGCCCGCTACCTGCGGACGCAAAAAGTGCCCATTGTGGGTATTGATCAGGTGAGCATTGTGTCGCCGGGTAGCTTCTTTGCCGAGCTGGCCGGCAAGGTGAAAAGCAAAGCCGCCAAGGCCACCCTCCTTGACCGGGCCGCCGCCTATCAGGCTCAGGACCGCCAAGCTATGGTGAAGGGCACTAACACCTACAGCATCTACCAGCGGCCCTCCGCGCTGGATAGCCTGCAGGCCCTGACCCGCACCGAGAGCCCCGAGGTGCAGCAAATGGTGCGCGACTTCCGCGCCAGCAGCGAAATATATCAGCTCAACGCCACCAACGGCCTCAAAAGTCACCAAACGCGCATCAACCTGATGAAGCGTAACCTGGTGCAAGCGCTAGAGGCCTACCAGAAGCCCGGTCAGCCGCTGCCCAAAACCCTCTTCAAGTTCGGGGCCGTGCACGTGTCGCGGGGCGTGAGCCTGCTGGGCGGAGTATATGATATGGGCAACCTGGCGCTGAACCTGGCCGACGTGCACGACCAAAAGTCTCTGCACATCTTTATCATCGGGAAGCAGGGTACACAAGTAGGGGGCTTCAACCCCGACGACTTCAGCAAGAACGTGAAGCAGTACGACAACCTTGATAACACAGCGCTTAAGCCATTCATGGCCCAAACTGCTGCAGGCGCCTGGCAAGTGTTCGACCTGCGCCCCCTGCGCCGGGCCCTAATCAACGACAAGCTCAAGGTGAGCAGCCAGGAGCTAGCCACCGTTCTGCTCGGCTATGATTACGTGGTTATCATTCCCGAAACTACCGCCAGTCACAACTACTAGTATAAATAGCTAATTATCAACTCAGGAAGTGTGAGTTAGATTGCTTATGCCAAACGGCCTAATCGTTACACCATAAGCAGGCCTAGCTCTTTACTCCCAGATAATAGCTGAAGTGGTTTGCATAAGCTCCTTGCCGCTTTGCAGCCGAACGCGCAACTCAAATTGCTGCTGCGCATTATCAAGAGGCTTAGGGCTAATACGCAACCTAACCGGAGACTCTAGGTCAGTTGCATACGTACGTTTGTTAATTGAAGTGGGTAGCTGATCCAGGGGAAACTCAAGGGTGTCGGTGAAACTGTTGTAAGTGCGACAGCGCACGAACTGGTCAAGCGGCTGACCTGCAGGTACTCCGTTGAAAACTCCTTTGCTGGTCAAGGTTACTGTTTCAACCTGGTCTTTCAAGCCCAGCCGGCCCGGAGGGGGGCACGAGAAGGCTAGTGCTTGATTGGCGAACAGAGACTGCAGAGAAGGAGCAGACACATAATCATATTTCAACTGCCCGATGCTAACAAACAGGGCCGCCGCAATAGTGCGGGCACCATTGGCCAGAACTGGCTCAGTAAAGGGGGCGGCGCCGCGTACCGGCTCCGAAAGGAACAGGCTGAACTCTTGCAGGAGAGCATGATCGGGTACTTCGCACTTGAAAAAGCAGCTGGTGGGTACCAAGCCAGTGAATAGCAATAGCAGCAAGCCAACAAATAATTTTTTATACATCTGGATATACATATTGTGCCCCTAACGCAGCAGCAACATTGAAAGATAATCAAACTTTCAGACGCTAAAATGGGCACTACTGGCCTACCGCATAACCCTAGGCCAGTAGCCCTGACTTTGGATCTGACTGCGGGAAGTCAGGCGTACTTCTGCCTACCTTTGCGGCCGTATGGCTCGCATCCCGAAGGAAACCGTTGATCAGATTATTCACCACGCTGATATTGTAGAAGTGGTGGGCGACTTCGTTTCGCTGAAGCGCAAAGGCCAGAACCTGTGGGCCTGCTGCCCCTTCCACCACGAGAAGTCGCCGAGTTTCTCGGTGGCGCCGGCCAAAGGGCTGTATAAGTGCTTTGGCTGCGGCAAGGCCGGTGGGGTGGTGCAGTTCATCATGGATATTGAGGGCACCAGCTACGTGGAGGCCCTGAAGTACCTCGCCAAAAAGTACGGCATCGACGTTGAGGAGGAGGAAAAGACCCCCGAGCAGCAGCTGGCGCAGAACGAGAAGGACTCGCAGTTCATCGTTTCCAACTGGGCCAAGGACCACTACCACAATCTGCTGCTCAACACCGATGAGGGCCAGAGTATTGGCCTGAGCTACCTGCGCCAGCGTGGCCTGAACCAGACCACCATCAAGACCTTCGAGCTGGGCTACTCCCTCGACCAGTGGGACGACCTGATGAAAACGGCCGACAAGCTAGGCTACGAGCGTAAGTACCTGGAGAAAACCGGCCTCATCATCACCCGTGAAGACGAGCAGGGCAAGGATACCGGCCGGCGCTACGACCGGTTCCGGGGCCGGGTGATGTTCCCGATTCACAACGTGTCGGGCCGCGTGATTGGCTTCGGGGCGCGTACGCTCAAGCCCAACGACAAAACCGCCAAGTACCTCAACTCGCCCGAGTCGGAGATTTACCATAAGTCGGATGTACTGTACGGGCTCTACCAGGGCCGGCAGGCCATCCGGACGGAAGAGCTGTGCTACCTAGTGGAAGGTTACCTTGATGTGCTGAGTCTGCATCAGGGCGGCATCAAGAACGTGGTGGCCTCGTCGGGTACCTCGCTTACTGATGGGCAGATTCGCCTCATCAAGCGCTACACTGATAACGTAACGGTGCTCTACGACGGCGATGCCGCCGGCATCCGGGCCTCCCTGCGCGGTATTGATATGCTGCTGGAAGGTGGCCTAAACGTGCGCGTGGTATTGTTCCCCGACGGCGACGACCCCGACAGCTATATCCGGAAAGTAGGGGACCAGCGCTTCAAAGACCACCTCGAAAACGCCAGCCAGGACTTTATCCAGTTCAAGACTGACCTGGTAGCCCGCGAAGCCGCCCAGGACCCGGTGAAGAAGGCTGAGGCCATCCGCGACGTGCTGCAAAGCATTGGCAAGGTGCCCGACCCCATCAAGCGGCAAGTGTTCCTGCAGCAAACCTCGCAGGCCTTCAGCATTGATGAGCAGGTGCTCATTACGGAGTACAACAAGCTGGTACGCAATGCTTCCGGCAAAGCCGCGGGCAGCACTAGCGGCGGTGCGAGTGGCCTAAGCAGCAGCCCGCAGAGCAGCGGGGCCGCTACCAGCAATAACACCAGTGGAGCCTCCCCGCGGCCAGCTCCTAGGCCTATGAGCCCCGAAGAGGAGGCCGAAGCCCTGATGTACGGCGCCTCGCCTGAGGACCTGGCGGAAGGCGGCGACACCCTCACGGCTCCCAAGGAAGACCTGGAGCCCGTGCCCGATGTGCAGGAAAGCTGCGAGCGGGAAGTAGTGCGCCTATTGCTGTTGTACTCGCCCCAGCCCTTGGCCCCGGAGGTGAGCGTGGCCCAATACCTGCTGCAGCAGCTCGATGATACGCCCTTCAAAACCAGCATCTACGCCGACCTGCTGCACCTCTGCCGCGAGGAGCTGGAGCAGGGCCGCTGGCCCGAGGTGCGGACCCTCATTCAGCACGGCCGGGGTGATATTCGGGCCCTGGTGGCGGAGCTGGCTACGGAGAAGTACGAGCTCAGCCCTAATTGGACTACCCATCAAATTTACGTGCCCCGCGAGCTGGACCAGCTGCAGATTGCCTGCGACAACGCCATTCTGCGCCTCAACAAGGTGAACGTGGAGCGGGAACTGGCCGTACGTCTCGAAGCCCTGCGTCACCCCCTCGACGACGACACCATGATGGAGCACCTGCAGACCATCCGGCTGCTGAAGCAGATGGATAACCAGCTGGCTGGCATGTTGGGCACCGTGATTCCGCGGAGCGCCCAATAGGCCTAGCGGGGCTTTTACCTGTGCTAAGCCACTTTCCGCTTGCTACATCCTCTGCCAGTTGGTGCTTACCTTGATCGAAGACTGATTACCTGCGTTCGTAGGTTCTGTTTTTATGTCTGAACCGCATTCTATCCCGCCTGGGGCCTTGCGCTACGTGCGCGACATCTGGCGCCGTTTCAACCTTAGCCGTTTCGTGGGTGCGCTGGTGCTCACGGTCTTCAGCTTTGCCGTGGGCATTGGCGGCTTCATGTGGATTGAGAAGTTCTCCTTCGTCGATGCCTTCTACATGACGATGATAACCGTTTCCACGGTGGGCTTTGGGGAGTTGCACCCCATGTCGCCGGCCGGACGGTTGTTCGTGTCGTTCTATATTTTCTTTAACCTCCTGATGCTGGCCTACCTGTTGTCGGTGCTCACCACCTACATCTTCGACGGGGGCCTGCGCAACATGTTCGCTATGCTCAGAAACGATCAGCAGATTCGCAGTCTGGAAAATCATGTCATCGTGTGTGGCTTCGGACGCAACGGGCGCAAAGCCTACCACGAGCTGCGCGCCAGCGGGGCCGAGGTAGTAGTGGTGGAACAAAGCGAGGGCCTGTTGAAAGATGCTGGCGACGACGAAGGCCAAACCATTGCCGCCGTCATCGGCGACGCCACCCTCGACGACACCATGCGTGCCGCCGGAATCACGCGTGCCCGGGCCCTCATCACGGCCCTGCCCAAAGATGCCGACAACGTATTCGTGGCCCTAACCGCCCGCGAGCTGAACCCCAACATCGTCATCATCGCGCGGGCCAGCCTGAAAAGCAGCGAAACCAAGCTCCTGCGCGCCGGCGCCGACTCCGTAGTAATGCCCGATGAAATTGGCGGCTCCCACATGGCCAACCTGGTCATGCGCCCCGAGGTAATTCGGTTCTTGGATATGATTAGTGGCCTAGGCCCCAACAAACTGCGCCTGGAAGAGCTTAGCACCAGTGAGCTGCGGGGCGAGCTGCAGGGCCTGAGCATCCGCGACCTGAACATCCGCTCCCGCACTGGCGCCACCGTCATCGGCCTCAAGCGCTTCGATGGTGAGCTGGTAGTCAGCCCCTCCGCCGATATGATTCCGGGCCCCAGCGACGTCTTTCTGTTCCTGGGCACCGATGAGCAAATAACCACGCTACTCAGCCAGTTCAGGCGGTAGGCCAGTAAAGGTAAACCCGACGGTCATGTCGAGCTTGTCGAGACATCTCGCGGACTTGCGGATGCTCCTTCATACAGAAGTAAGATGCTGCAGCGTTAGGCTTTAGAAACCGCCGGCCGCCACGCACTACCGCAGGTCGGTTGCTCCTGCGTAGCTTTGCGCACTTTCAGCCCCGAATTTCCGCTTCCGTGCACATCCTGCAGCTCTGTCCGCGCGTTCCGTATCCGCCCACTGATGGAGGCGCCATTGCCATGTATGATGTGACGGCGGGCTTGGCTCGGGCGGGGCACCGCGTTACGGTGCTGGCCCTGAACACGCCCAAGCACTACCAGCCCGCCGACGTGCTCGACCACCTGGGCCCCAACGTCCGGCTGGTGCCGGTGGCAGTTGATACGCGCCTCTCGCCAGTAAACGCCCTGCGCAATCTGCTGTTCAGCAAGCTGCCGTATAACATTGAGCGCTTCGTCAGCCCGGAGGTGGAGGCCCAACTGCAAGAACTCCTAAGTACCGAGCAGTTCGACATGGCTCAAATTGAGGGTAGCCTAGCCGCTTGGTACATCGAGACGCTCAAGCGCCTAGCGCCGAATTTGCCGGTGGTGTTCCGGGCCCATAACGTGGAGTATACCATCTGGCAGATGCTGGCTGAGCGGGAGCAAAACGTACTCAAACGCGTGTACCTGCGCCACCTGGCCCAGCGCCTGCGCCGCTTTGAGGAGCACGTGTTTCCGCAGTTCGATGCCGTGGCTGCCATTACCGAGCCCGATCAGCGCCGCCTCCGCGCTATGGGCTGCCAGGAGCCGGTAGTATTTGTGCCGGCGGGCGTTGATATGAGCCGTTTTCAGCCCGACCCGCTCATCAAGCCCAAACCGCGTACCGTGTTCATGATTGGCTCCCTCGACTGGCTGCCCAACCAAGAGGGCCTCGACTGGCTGCTGGCCCACGTGTGGCCTACGGTGTCGAAACTTTACCCTGATCTGGAGCTGCACATTGCGGGCAAGGAAATGCCCCTGCGCTTCCAGCAGTTGAAAGTACCCGGCATTGTGGTGCACGGCTTCGTGGAGTCCGCGGCGGCGTTTATGCAGCAGTATGAGGTGATGCTGGTCCCCTTGCTGAGCGGCGGCGGTATGCGCATCAAAATCATCGAGGGCATGGCCCTGGGCAAGTGCATCATCAGCACACAGTTAGGCGCCGAAGGAATTCATGTGCGCGACGGTTTTGATATTGTACTGCGCGATGAGCCCGCCGCCTGGATTGAAGCCATTGGCCACTACTACCGCAGCGAGCTAGGCCACCAAGCTATTGGCCAGGAGGCCGCCCACACTATTGCTCGCCTCTACGACAACCAGCGCGTGGTCGAAAGCTTCCAGGATCTGTACACCATTCTGCTCCCCGAGCGCGCCAAATGTTAGAGCTGGGGGCTGCCTTCGTGTTGTGGATGAGCCTGTTGCTGGTAGCGCATACCTACGTGCTGTTCCCACTACTGCTGGCCCGCCTGGCCCGCTCGCGCCGCCAGAACCAGCAGGTGTACGCTCCTGACAACGCAGATTTGCCCGCCGTGGATATTCTGCTGGCTGTGTACAACGAAGAGCAGGTAATTGAGGAGAAAATTCGCACCACCTTCGCCACTACCTACCCGCTCGACAAGCTTACCTTCTACATTGGCTCCGACAACTCCCAAGATAATACCAATGCTCTGGTGGAGCGCCTGGAGCCGGAGTACCCTGGCCTACGGTTCCGCCCGTTTGGGCAGCGCACCGGCAAGCCCGGCGTAATAGAGGCCCTAGGCCAGGAAGCTACCGCCCCGGTTCTGGTGCTGACTGACGCCAACGTCTTCTTCGCGCCCGATACCATTTACCAACTCGTGAAGCACTTCCGTAACCCGGCTGTAGGCCAGGTAGGGGGCAATATCATCAACCCCGAGCACCGGCGCGAAGGAATATCGGGGCAGGAGAAGGCTTATCTCGAGCGGGAGAACATAATCAAGTACCAAGAAGGCGTAGTGTGGGGCGCCATGATTGGGGCCTTCGGAGGCTGCTTCGCGGTGCGCCGCGCCTGCTACCACCCCGCGCCGGCTTCGTTTCTGGTTGATGACTTTTTCATCTCCATGGCGGTGCTGCAGGATGGCTACCAGGCTATCAACGAGCTCGATGCCGTGTGCTACGAGGACGTTTCGGACCGACTGCCGGAGGAGTTCCGGCGGAAGGCGCGCATCTCAACGGGCAACTTCCAAAACCTGCTGGCCTTCCGGCGGCTGCTGTGGCCGCCTTGGCACGGGGTCAGCTTTGCTTTCTGGTCGCACAAGGTGTTGCGCTGGCTCACGCCGCTGCTGCTGGTGCTGATGCTGCTGGCCAATGTGGTGCTGGTAGCTTTAGGAGCCGGCTGGTTTTACCAATTGATGATGCTAGGCCAGGTAGGGGTGCCCTTGTTGCTGCTGCTGGATTCTGGCCTGCGCCGCCGGGGCACTCATTCGCGGCTGCTGCGCTTTATCACGCACTTCTACAGCATGAACGCCGCCTTGTTTGTCGGGCTGTGGCGCTTTCTGCGCGGGGTGCGCACCACGGTGTGGGAGCCTACGCAACGCTTTCAGCAGAGCAAATAGGAGCATACTGATTCCGTCTCAGACAAGAAACCTAATTACTGTCATGCTGAGCATGTGGCGCATCAAGCCAGCGAGCGAAGTACCTCTACCGCTGGCTAACCAACTGGCCTAGTACTAGTAATTATCCAACTAAGCAGGAGAGGTACTTACCTACGGCGACCTTCGGTTCGGCCAGCGGATTGACGTTCTACGTTTTCCGGGTAGGCGTTAAGTCTGAATTAGATTCAGCAGCTTTTTTGTGCGCTGCCCTCGCCACCTAGTACCTTGGCGATTATGGACAACATACGCATTGCTATTTTGGGCTGCGGCAATATGGGGCTTGCCTTCGCCAAAGCTTTCCTTCAATACAACCTGATCCGGCGCGAAGACCTGCTGCTGGTTGGCAAGCACGACGACCAGTGCCAGCGCCTACGCCTGGCGCAGGCTGACGTTCCCGTAGGCCTGCTAACGGAGGCAGTAGGCACCTACGACATAGTGTTGGTGGCCGTGAAACCTCAAGACTTCGGCACCGCCGCCGCGGGGTTGCGGGCCGTACTCCGGCCGGAGCAAGCCGTACTTTCCATCATGGGCGGCATCCCGATTGCGCGGCTGCAACGGGAGCTAGGCCACCGGCAGGTGCTGCGCGCCATGCCCAACACGCCCGTGCTGCTGGGCATGGGCATCACCGGGTTTACGGCGGCACCCGAGGTGGAGCGCAGTCTCATGCACCGCGTGGAGAACTTGCTTAATGCCACTGGCCGCTCTATTTTCCTGGAAGATGAGAGCATGCTCGATGCCGTAACCGCCGTGAGTGGGAGCGGGCCAGCTTACTTCTACTACATTGTGCAGGCCATGATGCGGGCCGGGCAGGAGCTGGGCTTCTCCGAATCAGTGGCCGGGCTGCTGGTGAAGCAAACCATGATTGGGGCCTTCCACCTGCTCAACAACTCCGACCAAAGCCTCGACCAGCTCATTGCCACCGTGGCCTCTAAGGGCGGCACCACCGAAGCCGCCTTGCGCACCTTCAGGGCCGGCAACCTACAGGAAACCCTTGTGGAAGGCATTAAAGCTGCCCAGCAACGCGCCACGGAGCTAGCAAAGGAGTAGAAGTAGAGGAGGTAATGAGGTCAAGTGTCCTAGGCCTGCCCTGTGTATGCTTCATCGTGTCTCCTCTCAATGACGCACATTAGGCCACTTCACTCAGTCACTCAATCACACATTCACCGTTTGTGTAACTTCGCGGCGCCGTTGGTGGTTGTTCCTCCAGCTTCGCGGCCGTATGCTTATATCCGGCGCTCAGCGAAATTATTTCACTCCTAGTTAATCAGCGAATCATGCTTGATTCCATCGAAGACGCCATTGCCGACATCCGCGCCGGAAAGGTGGTAGTGGTTGTAGACGACGAAGACCGCGAAAACGAAGGCGACTTTATCTGCGCCGCCCGCTGCGCCACTCCCGAAGTCATCAATTTTATGGCCACCCACGGGCGCGGCCTTGTGTGCGCTCCTCTTATTGAGCAGCGCTGCGAAGAGCTAGGCCTAGAGCTGATGGTGGGTCGCAACACCGCTCTGCACGCCACGCCCTTTACCGTGAGCATCGACCTGCTGAAGAACGGCGTGACGACCGGCATTTCGGCCTCCGATCGTAGCAAGACCATCCTGGCCCTCATTGACCCCGAAACCAAGCCTGAAGAACTAGGCAAGCCCGGTCATATTTTCCCGCTAAAAGCTCGTAAAGAAGGCGTATTGCGTCGGGCTGGTCACACTGAAGCGGCCATTGACCTGGCCCGCTTGGCGGGCTTTGAGCCCGCTGGTGTGCTCGTAGAAATTCTGCGCGAAGACGGCGAAATGGCCCGCCTGCCCGAGCTGCGCGAGGTAGCTACCAAGTGGAACCTCAAGCTGATTTCGGTGCAGGACCTGATTAAGTACCGCCTGAAGCAGGAAAGCCTTATCACCCGCGAAATCTCCGTGAAGTTGCCCACTGAGTTCGGCGACTTCGACCTGATTGCCTACACCCAAACCTCCACCAACGCCCAGCACCTGGCTCTGGTGAAAGGCGATATCTCCGGCCCCGAGCCCGTGCTGGTGCGCGTGCACAGCTCCTGCGTAACCGGCGACATCTTTGGTTCCTGCCGTTGCGACTGTGGCCCCCAGCTGCACCGCGCCATGCAGCAGATTGAGCGCGAAGGCCGCGGCGTAATTGTGTATATGAACCAGGAAGGCCGCGGCATAGGGCTGCTGAACAAGCTGCGCGCTTACAAACTCCAGGAGCAAGGCCGCGACACCGTAGAAGCCAACGTAGAGCTGGGCTTCGGCATCGATGAGCGCGACTACGGCGTAGGTGCCCAAATCCTGCGCGACCTAGGTATTTCGAAGATGCGCCTGCTCTCCAACAACCCCCGTAAGCGCACCGGCCTTATCGGCTATGGCCTTGAAATTGTAGATTCCGTGGCCATCGAAGTAGAGCCCAATGAGCACAATGAGCGCTACCTTACCACCAAGCGCGACAAGCTAGGCCACACCATCCTGCACAAAGACCGTACCCCGCACCCCGACGCGGAGGCGGCTGTTTAAATCAGAGTCCTTTTGATGGCTCCCTACAGCCCCGACTTGGCCTACCGGCTGGGTCGGGGTTTGCTTTGTAGTTCTGTTTCCGGATAAGGTGATGCTAGTACAACGGGAAATAAGAGTCACATTAAATAAGAGAGATTAGTTGCAAATAATAATAACTGCCCTCGATTTGCCAAGATGGCAAGTTTCTGCAGCTGCCAAGATCGTTTGATGCAAAAAGATAGTTGAAACACGCCAGGTATTAAAGCCATTGCTATACTTAGATTGCCAGACAAGCAACTGGTTTTACGCACAATCTATTCTCATAATGACGAGATACTTACCTGTTGAGAGAAAACCCGAAAAATTAACCTACCTCTATTTTGCTCTCTTTAGAGTGCTCGTGTAGTTTCATTTTTCTAGTAGGCCTAGCCGTAATGCTGTAGTGCAGACGGCACCGACTCCACAAGAGTAAAGCAGGGTACGTACTGCTGGCAGGGTAATTTTCGGGAACAAGCAAGAGAACTATACCGTTGCGAAAGTGTATATTTCTTTGGTTATGAAAGCTTGCTACTCCTCCCAAACTGCCCACTCCATGTGCCTGTGGCAATGGATGCTGCCCGTACTGCTGCTACTTTGTCTTACGGCTAACGCCCAGCGCGGGGGGCAGGGCTTCACGCAACAGTTTACCCAGGCCACAGTGTTGCTGAGTACTGGCGACACTATTGCTGGCCCCCTGGCGCTGCACCGCTCCGAGGACATTCTGACCATGACCATGGCCGACAACACGGTGCGCACCCTGCCCGCCGTTAACGTGCAGAGCTTTGCCGTGCAGGGCGAACGGTACAACCGCCAGCGCGAGCAGTATTACTACGACGATTTCTACGCCATGCGGCAGGGGTATTATTATGGCAACCCTTACTTCAACTCGTTGCCCGTGCCCCGCCGGCGGGAGCGGCCCGATACAGCGCTAGTGCGCGTGTTTCGGGTGTACCGCTGGAACCGCGACAACGATTATAGCGACTTTCGCACGCCAGGCTTTTTCGAGCAGCTAAGCAGCGGGCCTACTATTCTGCTGCGCCGCGAAGGACTGGTGCAGCGCCCCGTTATGAACAACTCCCCTTATGGGTATGGCTACGGGTACGGCGTTCCGTATGGGATGGGCCGGCCCATGGGGTATTACACCGAAGTAAAAGATAGCTTTTTCCTAGGCCTACCCGATGGTAACGTACTGCCCCTGCGTAACCCTAAAAAAGACTTGCTTTCCTTCTTTCATGGTCATTCTCGTCAGGTAGAGAAATACGCGAAAGACAATAGCCTAAGCTTCACCGATCCGCGGGAACTGGCCTACATCGTAAACTACGCTAACTCGCTGGGTAGTGAGAAGATAAAGCAGTGAACAGATCTTGTGTTTGAGATGCGGGGCCGAAACATCTACGGTTGTTGCGTTTCGCTCAGTGAAAAAAAAGCCCTTACCTCCGGCACGGAGATAAGGGCTTTTTTGTCTTACCCGCTCACACTACACAAGACGCACTTGGCATAACCTATACCGTTAATTTTTCACTGCCTCCGTTGGCAGTTGGCCCCCCGTCCACCGCACAATAGGGTAGCGCTGGTGGGTTTTCTCGTAGTTGGGCGACTGTCGGTACACCCAGTCGAGCTGGGCGGCTCCGTTGGCGGCGAATGCGGGGTTTTGCTGCTTCAGCTTCTCCAGCCGCTCCCGGAGCGTTGGGTCGCGGCGAAGCAGGTCGGCGGCCACATCTTCAAACACGTAGTCGGAGAAGTACTCCTTCTGCTGCAAAATGCTGTCGAAGAATCCCCAAGCGAAGAAGGAATCAGTGGCTTGGGGCTCTAGGGTTTCAATGAGGTAGCGCGCTGCGGGCTGCGCAACCCACGCCACGTAGTCGCCGCGGTGGAAGGTAAGGGGCAGGCGCTCCGGGCGCACCTCCACCTGGGTGTGCAGGTAATGACCTTCGTAAGGCCTAGGCCCGGTTTTGTAATCCTGAATGTAATAGGCCTCCGTGGTGAGGGTTGTGTCGCGGGTGAGACGTTGGAGCTGCGTACCAGCGCGGCGCAGATGGTCTATTACCTCACCCCAGGCCTGTGGAATCAGGTAGGCGGCAGGCCGCTCAACGGTTACGGTGGGCCGGAAGGTATTGTAGTAGTTGATCTGGCGAGAGTAAGGAGCGGTGCGGTCGTAGTAGAGCCGGGGCTTGCCGCTTACTTCACTGGGTTTCATCCGGCCTTCATAGCCCAAGAAAGTAACTTTTTCTGCGGCGGTAGTATCCAGCTTCCACGCCAGCGGAAAGGTGGTTTGGCTGGCCAGCTGGCGAGCAGCTTCGGCCCGGGCCTGGCCTAGCGCTTCCTTATCGTGGGCCACTGTCCGGATCATCAGGTCCAGAAAATCATACTGGGCTTTCACGCGGGGCGTGTAGGCTTTCAGCATGTGCGTTTCGGTGATGAACCCGATGGTGTTAAACAGGGCGGTGTAGCCACTGGAGTAACGAGGGGTTTCCAGAAACCCGACTAGCCCGCGGGCATCGGGCGTACGGCCTTCGAAGTCTACGTAGGGTGTCATGGGCTCCTGGCGTTGGCTCATGCCCTGGTATAGCTGCGGCAGCAGGCTAGCATTCATGTACTTGCTCAGGGCCGGGTGCAGCTTGCTCTGCTGCGTGGCAATGAGCGTCATTACGTATTGGTAGTCGGCGCCGTCGGAGGTGTGCGTGTCCACGAAAACGTCGGGTTGCCAGCGGGTGAGCAGCTCGGCGAAGCTGCGGGCATTCCGCGAGTCCTGCTTCACGTAGTCGCGGTTTAGGTCGAGGTTGCGGGCGTTGCCACGAAAGCCGTATGACTCGGGCCCGTTCTGGTTGGCGCGGGTGGTGCTGTTGCGGTTGAGCGAGCCATCTATATTGTAGATAGGGATGATAATCAGCGTGACATCCTGCAATTGCTGGCGTAGCTCGGGCTTCTGTACGTAGTCGCGGGCGAGCATCATGGCGGCATCAATCCCCTCCGGTTCGCCCGGGTGTATGCCATTTTGAATAAGAATTACCCGCCGGTTTTTACTGCGCATTTTCACCGGGTCGAAGGTTTTATCTAGCGACACAATGACCTCATGCAAGGGTAGCCCGCTGTCGGTAGAGCCAGCTACCTGCAGCTTTATCTCCGGGTAGGCTTTGTCGAGCCGTTGGTAATAGGCAATACACTCGGCGTACGTGGTAGTGGTGTTGCCATTGCCTTTCTCGAAGGGGGTGCGCCAATCAGCTTTAGGCGAAGGAGCAGGTGAGGAAAGCAGGAGGGCAGAGAGCAGAAAAGGCAGCATAGAAACGGGCGTCAGCAATAACGCCCGAAACTAGAACTAAATAGTCAGTTTCAAGAGCTCTTATAACCCAACTGCTGATGACTACCCACTATCAGCAAAAAAATACGCTGCCCGCCAAAGCGGTACAGCGTGTTAGTAAGATAAGGTTTGCAGAGCTAGTAAAGGCGCCTGGGAGGCGGAAAAAGCACTTGATCGAGGCTGTATCGGCCGGGGCCGGCAAACAAGAGGCCTAGGAATAGAATGGCTGCCTCCAGCGCGTGCGAGTACACCTGAAAATCGTCGCCGCTGAGCACATGCTGCACGGTAGCCATCAGCATGGTGCCCAGCAGGAGGGCGCAGGCCAAGCGAAAAAACAACCCTATTGCCAGCAACTGCCCACCTACCGCTTCGGCAATGGCCGCCAGCAGCCCCCAGAAGGTCGGCGCAAAATCAATCCCGACCAGTTTCATGGTGCCGCCAATTTTCTCCCACACCTCAGGCCCACCAACCAGCTTGGGGTAGCCGTGAATGGTGAACATAATCCCGATTCCTACGCGCAGCAGCAACAGGCCTAGGTCGTGGGTTTTATAGCGGTTTTCAAACAGAGCCATAGGCGAGAACAGAAACAAAACCGGGGACGTGGTAGTGCAAGCTACCCGCCTACTGTGGGGCATTGCGTTGCCAAAGTACAAGTTTTGCAGCGGAATGCAATCGTTCTAGTGTGTAGCTTACCGGTATAGTAATACGCCAGTGATGCGCGCTGCCGGCGGTATATCAGCCGAGTTCATTTCGTCGGGGTGTTTGGCGGGCAACGACTTAGGGTCGATTACCCAGGCCATTTGTACCTGCCCTGACACTGCCGCAAACCCAGCCGGCGTGGGGCGTACTTTCGTGAGGCCTAGGTTCTGGCGTGCAGCACCAAAGGGTGAGCCCACCCCAATGCCTTCGGCCGTGCGGTACTGTGGGTCGTAGATGCGGATGCGGCGTAAGCGGTACCCCCCCGCCGAGTCGCCGATGAAGTGGAGCACGGTGGCAGGTGCCGTGGGCTGCTGGGCATCCAGCATTTCGTAGGCCGGGAGTTCCTGGCCATTATCTACGTAAGTAGTAGCGCGCAGCAGTTGGGCTGGCACCACTTTTTTCAGCTTCGCTTCCGTCATGCCCAAGCGCAGGCGGCCCGCCCGGCCCGGACTGATTAGGTGTAGCGAGTCGGGGGTGGGAGCTCCGCTTAGTGGTGGGGTGGCGCTGGCCGATTGGGCCACGGAAGTGGAGCCGGGTGATGTGGCCGGTGAGCCATCGGCGGGAACGAAGGGAGGCTCGGCGCCCCCGGAAGCACCGGCCGCCGAGCTGCCATGCTGCTCGTTGCAGCTCACTAAAACGAAGGCCAAGCCGAGAGCCGGCAACAGGTGAAAGGAAGAAAAGAAACGATTGAGCATGATGTGCATACGAACACCAGGGGCGGGTTGTTGAAATAGCATCTGCCATTGTGTGCCCAAGTAACGTAGCACAACCATAACCACCCCAACGAGGTGGCCTACGTACCTTTACACTCCTTCCAATCTAAACCAACTTATTGCCCGTGACTGCAAACACCCGCAAGCCCCTGATTCTGATATCCAACGACGATGGCATTACGGCCCCCGGTATTGCTACGCTAGTGCGCGTAATGAGCCGAATTGGGGAAGTAGTGGTGGTAGCGCCCAATTCTCCCCAGTCGGGGATGGGCCACGCCATAACCATCGGTCATCCGTTGCGCCTCGACGCGAGTACCATTTTTGAAGGGATAGAGGCCTACGAGTGCAGTGGTACTCCCGCCGACTGCGTGAAGCTAGCCAAGCATTTCGTGCTGCGCGACCGGACCCCCGATCTGGTAGTTTCGGGCATTAATCATGGCTCTAATTCGTCGGTAAACGTGCTGTACTCGGGCACGATGTCGGCGGCTATTGAGGCGGCCATTGAGGGGCTGCCCGCCATTGGGTTCTCACTCTGCGAGTACGGCCACGACGCCGACTTCTCCCACACCGAAGGTTGGATTGAACACCTAACTCGGCAGGCACTGGAGCACGGTATTCCGCAGGGCACGGCCCTGAATATCAACATCCCGAAGAACTCAGAGACGCCCATTGCCGGTGCCCGCGTGTGTCGCCAAGCCCGAGCTAAGTGGCAAGAAGACTTTGACTTACGCCACGACCCGCACCGCCGCCCGTATTACTGGCTGATTGGAGAATTCGTCAACCTCGACAAAGGCACCGACACTGATGAATGGGCTCTGGCTAACAACTATATCTCCATTGTGCCTTGCCAGTTTGATCTGACGGCCCTGCACGCAGTGGGTGAAATGAATTCACGGTGGGACTTAGCTACCGCCAAACCCGCCGCAGCGCAACCAGCCCCCAGTAGGGGAAGTGCCACGCCGGAGCCCGGCGAAACAGCCGAAGGACTAGGCTAGGCCACTAGCGTTACCCACTTCGCGGAACCGCCGCCCCACGGAGTGCCGCTGCCCAAAACCGATGTGGCCCTGAGCCGACTAGGAGGTTTTGGGCAGCGGCACTCCGTGGGGCGGCCGTTTGAGCCGTTATAACACGGAGGGTCTACTTCTTGGTGGATGGGCGGTGGTGACCTGCGTAGAGGCCGTGCACAGTGGTAACGTGCTTGATGGGCGCAACGTCATGCACCGATTTACGGATGACGGGAATGGTAGGCGAGTACGTATGGGCGGGCGGAGGACGCCGCAAAAGCAGCGCCAGCGCAATACCTATGGCCAGTAACAAGACCGCCAAAAGCAGCTTTTTCATGGAGAAGGAGGTGGCAAGAGCAATAAAGCTAAAAGCTACACTCACCAAGGTGAAGGACAGGTGAAACCACCCGCTACCGGAACCGCAGACTAAACGTGGTGCCCTTGCTCACCTCCGAAGTTACCGTGAGTTGGGCCTTGTGAAACTCCGCAATGGTTTTGGCGATGGGCAGGCCTAGACCGTAACCTTCCGGCGCCGAAGCTCCCTTTTGAAATCTCCGGAAGCGGTCGAAGAGGTGGGGGAGGTTTTCGGGGGCAATGCCAGGCCCAGTGTCCGTAACCGAAAGGGTGTAGCCCCCTTCGGGGTGAGGGCGCCCCAACACGGTGATGCTGCCGCCCCAGTTGTTGTACTTGATGGCGTTGCTGATCAGGTTAAACAACAGCGTGAACAGCAAGGTGCGGTTGGCCCGCAGCAGTACATAGTCGGGCTCCAGATCTTCCAGCAGATGAATCTCGCGTTGGGCCAGTCGATCTTCCAGCTCATTGGTCACCTCGGCCAGCACCGTGGCCACCGATACGGTTTCGTCGCGCAGGTACTGCTCATTCTCAATATTGGCAATGAGAAGCAGCGTTTTCACGGTGTTACGCAGGCGGTAAAGTGTCTTCTGCGAGTCTACAATCTTGAGGGAGTGTGCGTGGCCTAGCTCGGGGTCTTGCAGCATGTTCTCAAACCTCGACTGCAGAATGCTGACCGGCGTAAGCAATTCGTGCGAGACGTTCGACATGAACTCCCGCTCTTTCTCAAACGCCGACTGAATCTTGCGCATCATCTCGTTCAGGCTTTCGTCCAGCCGCTGAAAATCGGCGGTGTCGGTTTCGAGGGGCGTGTAAGAGAAGGCCGAAGGGTGGTGCACGCCGCGCAGTTTGCGCACAATCAGCTGGCGCAAGGGGCGGAGCAGGTAGTGGGCAAAGGCAGCATCGGTGAAAATGGTAATCAGCGCCCCGATTACGAGCACCCACAGGGCCATGTGGCGCAGCGTATCTGTGAGCAGCTCCACCGTGGCCAGGGAGGAACCAATTTCCAGACGGTATTCCTTCCGGTCGATGTTGAAGTTGTAGCTCAGTATCCGGAAATCCTCAATTTCGTTGTCTACCTGCCTGGGCTCATCAAAAATGCGCGGCTTGCCGGTAGGTTCCGAGGCGGCAGGGAGGGGAGTAAGCGTGATATACTCTTGTTTTAGGATATTGTAGTCGGCGTAGGCCTCTCCCTTTACAAACGCTGAGATGCCGTTGCGTCGGATGAGCTGCATCACCTCCGCCTGCTTCTCGTGCAGGCGCTGGTCGGTGTGGCCTACCGCCACCCGGCTCACCACCGGCGGAATCACTACGGCCCCCAGTAAGACCAGCAGCAGCTTGGAGAGAGCATTAAACAGGGCCAGCTTCGCCTCTAAGCGCATGGGGTGAAGAATGAGGGGGCTAGATAGAAAAATGTAAACGACTCCGAGCCGGGCAAACGAGATGAGCCCTAAGCAGCCGCTAGGCCACTCCCAGCTTTAAGGCGCTACCCGATACCGATAAAGCTAATTCGCCTCAGTTACGCGGTAGCCGATACCACGCACAGTTTCCAGAAAGTCGGTGGGGGCGAACTGGCTGAGCTTCTTGCGGATATTCTTGATGTGCACGTCAATGTAGTTGGAGTCGGAGTCGTCCTCCAGCACGTTGCCCCACAGGTGCTCCCCAAGCTGCAGGCGCGTGAGCACGCGGTTTTTGTGCAGCAGCAGGTAGTGCAGCAGGTCAAACTCTTTCTTGGTGAGCGACACATCCTGCCCCTCGAAGCGCAGGGTGCGGCCGGTGGCATCAAGTTGAAAGCCGCCGCCAAACTGCATTTCCTGGCGCTTCAGGCCAAACTTACGGCGCATGATGGCCTGCATCCGGCTTTGCAGTTCCAGCAAAGAAAATGGTTTGGGTAGGTAGTCGTCGGCTCCCAGGTCCAGGCCTTTGATTCGGTCGTCGAGGGCGCCGCGAGCCGTCAGAATGATGAAAGACGCTTCCTGCCGGTCGTTCTGCCGGGCTTCACGCAGCAGCTCTAGGCCATCCCCATCGGGCAGGCCCAGGTCCAGCAGCACAAAGTCGTAGCTATTCACGAAGACCTTCTCCGACGCCTCGGCGTAGGTGTAGGCCGAATCGACGAGGTACTGAGACTGGAGCAAAAACTGCTGCACCTCCTGGTGCAGGCTTTTTTCGTCTTCAACAATTAGAACGTGCATGGGGCGCTGGCGAAGTAGTTGATGGTGCAACATACGCACCGCCGGGGTGAAGAGCACATGAAATTCCGCGCAAAACTCCGCGAAATAGCGGGCCCGGTGCGGTGGCAGTGGCTCGGCAGTTGCGCTAGGCCTGTGCATCTTGCCTCTCGTAAACTCCGTTACTTTACCCTAACCCTTTTCTTTCGCCCTTGAGCTACGCCTCTCACCCGGTTGCTGCGGCGCCGGCCTTCGTTAGCATCATCATTCCCACGTATAACGAGGCGGCGGGAATCGGGCAACTGCTAGGCCACCTGCAAGCCACCGCCGGCCCCGATGCAGCTCTGGAGGTGCTTGTAGCCGATGGGGGCAGCCCCGATGGTACGGCTCACCTGGCCCGGCAGGCAGGCGCGCGGGTAGTAGAATGTACTCGCAAGGGCCGGGCGGCTCAGCTGAATGCCGGCGCCGCGGCTGCCGCCGGCCGCATCCTTTACTTTCTGCACGCCGATACTTTCCCGCCGCCCAACTTTCTGCCTTTGATTCGGGCGGCCGTTGCGGCCGGAGTTGGGAGCGGCTGCTTTCGGCTGCGCTTCAATGACTCGCACTGGTTTCTAAGGGCTAATGCCTGGTTCACCCGATTCGATATTGACCTGATTCGATTTGGCGACCAGAGCCTGTTTGTGGAGCGCGCCGTGTTTCAGCAAGCCGGGGGCTTCCGGGAAGACCTAGTGCTCATGGAAGATCAGGAGATTATTGGGCGGTTGCGCAAGGCAGGGCGGTTTCAGGTGCTGCCACACACCGTAGAAACTTCGGCCCGCAAGTACCACGAAAACGGCGTTTTCCGTCTCCAGGCCATCTTTACACTTGTGGCCGTGATGCATTGGCTTGGGGTGCCGCAGGCCCGCTTGGTGCGCCTATACCGCCACCTCATCCGGCAGGGCAAGGTATAAGGACCTCACAACTACGCGCTTACTTGCGTAGAAAGGCACTCAGATCTGATACTGAGGCAATGCCCAGGCGCTCGGCATGCTGACGGCGCATCAGCAGGGCATAGGTGTTGTTGAAGCCCAGCGGTGCCTGCCACTCCAGCCCGTAGCGCCGCTCAAACTCCCGGTGCACGTAGGCCAGTACGGCCGCGGGCTGGCTTCCCAATGAATCCAGCACGGCTGTGGCTGGCTGCAACACCACCAAGAGGCCCGTGCCCGTGTACTCGGGGTAGAGGTCGATGGAGCCCGTGCGCAATGCCTCAAAGCAAATGCTGGTGCCCCCCAACCCCGTCTTAGACTCCACGGCTAACCCCGTGTACCCCCGAATCAGGGCCTCGTACATTTCAGCCAAGATATACTGCTCGGCAAAGATTTTTGAGCCCAGCCGGATGGTGCCGCCTTGTACGGGTAGTGGGTCGTGCCACAGGCCGCGCTGGCGCAGGAAAGCGTGAGCCACGGTCCGCGGTGTTTCGTGTAAGTAGTCAACGCGGTAGTTCAACTCCGTCATAACAGAGTCTGAAATCTGCCCGTCTAACTTGGCTAGCACGGGGGCCAGCTCGGGGTGCTGGGCCAGCGTCTGGGTTCGTACCACGGGCGCCGCTTGGTAGGGCGGAAATGCCTGCCGGTCGTCGTGCAGCACCCGCAGGTCATAGGCCCGAATGCGGCCGTCGGTGGAGTACCCATCAATAACGTCTACGTCGCCGTGGTGGGCTGCCTCATACACCAGCGCGGGGGCCAGCACCACAGAGGCTGGGTGTAGGCCATACTTCTGCTGCAGCCCGGGTAGTCCATCGGCACGGCCCACAAACTCGGGGCTGAACCCGGCCAACAGGCGGCTGGTGGCGCGGGGCAACAGGTAGAGTCCCGCTAGCAAGGGCAGCACCACCAGAGCCACCTGGCCTACGCGCACCAAGCGCCGAACCGGCAGGCGCTGCAGCAAGGCCAAAGCTGCATCGAAAGCTAAGGCCAGTGCGGCCGCCGGAATGGCTCCGGCCAGAATCATAGCGGGATTGTTCAGGGCAATGCCGCCAAAAATGAATTCGCCTAGGCCACCCGCCGCAATGTACGCCGCTAGCGTAGCCACGCCCACGTTGATTACTGCTGCCGTCCGGATACCGGCAAACAGCACCGGCAGCGCCAGCGGCAGCTCTACCCGGCGCAGCACCTGGCCATCGGTCAGGCCTAGACCGCGGGCGGCATCTACCACGGCTGCATCCACGCCCTGAATGCCCGTTACGGTGTTGCGCACAATGGGCAGCAGGGCATACAGAAACAAGGCAAAGATGGCGGGCCCCGGGCCGATGCCCAAAGCCGGAATCAGGAAGCCCAGCAAGGCAATACTCGGGATGGTTTGCAGCACGCTGGCTACACCCAGCACCCAAGGAGCCAACCGTGGGCGGCGCGTCACGAGCAGGCCTAGCGGCACCCCAAGCAGCACACCTAGCAGGAGGGAGGCAGCCGTTAGACCAATGTGTTGCAGGGTCTGCTGGCCTAGCTTATCGGCTTGAGCGTGCCAAAAGGAGAGGAGTTCGGTGAAGGTGTTCATGCGGTCTGAACGTCTTGGAGCGCCCGGCCAAACGCCGTCATTAGCTGCGGCAGCGTCAGGGAAATGTATGCCGTTGCGGAAGGGCTATTGCCTGCCTCTACCCACACTACTGCCTCCTCTTCAGCACTAGTCTGCAGTCCAGAAGGTGAGCTAAGCGCCTCTATAGCCTCCTGAATGGTTACACTAAGTGGCAATACCTTATCGGCTGATTTATAAGTATGTAAAGAATTATTATGAACCTCATTAGGGATGTATGTCATTACGTCAGCTAGTCGTAGCGTACGGAGTTGTAAGGAGAATTTCTCGGCATCGAAGAAGCGGCGCACGAACTCATTCGCGGGCCGGAACAGTAGCTCCTTGGGCGTGCCCAGTTGCTGTACTTGCCCGGCATTCAGAAGCATGATGCGGTCGGCTAGCTCAAAGGCTTCCGTCACGTCGTGGGTAACCAGCACTACGGTTTTGCGGCGTAACTCCTCCAGCTCCCGGAACTCCCGCCGAATACTGGCGCGGGTAATGGGGTCGAGGGCGCCGAAGGGTTCATCGAGCAGGATGATGGGCGGGTCGGCGGCTAGGGCTCGGGCCAACCCCACACGCTGCTGTTGCCCGCCGGAAAGCTGGTGAGGGTACAGCCCCGCGAAGCGCTCGGGAGGCAGGTGCAGCCGCCGCAAAAGCTCCTCGGTCCGGGCCGCCACCTGAGGTTCTTCCTGGCCTAGCAGGCGAGGCACCACCCCCACATTTTCGGCCACCGTGTAGTGCGGCAACAGGCCTACCTGCTGAATGACGTAGCCGATACCACGGCGCAGCGCGGCGGCAGACTGAGTGCGAACATCCTGCCCCTGCACGGCCACGCTCCCTTCGTCGGGCTCTACCAGGCGGTTGAGCATGCGAAGCAGCGTGGTTTTGCCGCAGCCGCTGGGGCCCAGCAAGACCAAAGTTTCGCCCGCCGGTAGGGCAAAGGAAACGTTCTGCACTACCGCGTGGGGGCCGTAGCGCTTGCTGAGCTGGGTAGCCTGAATGGCAAGTGGAGAGGAAGAAGTCACGCAACAAGTAAACTGACGAGTGGTGTAAGGTAGAAGGGAAAGCCGACATAGCCCGCACCAGCACAGGGCGAGGTACCTGCTAGGCCACCCCAGGGCAGAGCAGGCTAGGGCTGACGGGGCATGTCATGGCGTGTAGTATCTTGCCCACCCACAACCTATTTTCCCGCACTCGTACCATGAAAAAGATTCTCCTTGGTCTGCTACCTGCGCTGTGGCTAGGCCTGGTGCGGCCCGCTGCTGCCCAGGTGTACACGGCCACCGACCCGCTGGCCCACACCTACTCCATTGTAGCCCGCGACCCTCAAACCGGCGACCTGGCCGTGGCCGTGCAAAGCCACTGGTTTTCAGTTGGCACTTCAGTGAGTTGGGCCGAAGCCGGGGTAGGAGCCGTTGCCACCCAGTCGTTCACCAACAAGTCCTTCGGTCCGCGCGGCTTGGCGTTATTGAAAAGTGGTAAGTCGGCCCAAGAGGCTCTCGATGAGCTGTTGCGCACCGACGAAGGCCGCGACGTGCGCCAGGTAGCCATTGTTGACAACCAGGGCCGCGTAGCTACCCACACCGGAGCCAAGTGCATTGATATGGCCGGCCACCGCCAGGGCAGCCAGTTTTCGGTGCAGGCGAATATGATGCTCAATAACACGGTGCCCACGGCCATGCAAAAAGCCTACGAGCAAAACGCCAAGCTGCCCTTCGCCGAGCGTGTGGTGTCGGCGTTGCAAGCGGCCCAGGCTGCCGGCGGCGACATTCGGGGGCGTCAGTCGGCGGCCTTGCTGGTGGTGCGTGCCAAAGCCAGCGAGGCACCCTGGACCGACCGCCTCATTGATTTGCGCGTGGATGATGCTGCCGAGCCGCTGCGTGAGCTGAGCCGCCTGCTGAGCCTACACCGAGCCTACGAGCACATGAACGCCGGCGACCTGGCCGTGGAGAAGAACGATGTGCCGGGGGCCATTCGGGAGTATGAAGCCGCCGAAAAGCTATTTCCCCAAAACCTCGAAATGAAGTACTGGCATGCCATCAGCCTGGCTAACAAGCAGCAGGTGCCGGCTGCCATGAAAATGCTGGGACCTATTTTCAAGCAAGACCCCAACTGGCGTACCCTCACCGAGCGTCTGCCCAAAGTGGGGCTGCTGACGGTTTCTGATGCTGAGCTAAAGCAAATATTAACCCTCAAGTAAGGTGGCGAGACCATTCAGTAGCTTAGTTATGCATTGAGTTGCTGAAGTAGCCGCCAGGTTTATTTGATCTACTACTAACTGACTTGATTTCCTGAGGATGAACCAATTCCTAACGTCTTTCAACTGGCTACTGCCGCTCCTAACTTTGCTAAGCAGCTGCGGGGGCTCGGCGCACGTGAGTACTTCTGCCGCCCCAACCACGGTCTACATTGTACGGCACGCTGAGAAAGACCCCACACCTGGCCTAGCCGACCCCGCCCTGACGGAAGTAGGCCAGCAACGGGCCCAGGCCCTGCGCGAAGAGCTAGTGAAAGCGCCCCGCCCCGTGTCCACGGTGTTTAGCACCAATACCCTCCGCACCCGCACCACCGCTATGCCGCTGGCCACTCAACTCCAGATTCCGGTAGAGGTATACGATGCCCGGCAGCTGCCCAAGCTAGCCTCGCGCATCCGCCGCGAGTATGCCGGCAAAACCGTGTTGGTGGTAGGCCACTCTAATACCATCTTGGAAACGGCCGAAGCCCTGGGGGCGCCCCGACCCGTGCCCTCCGTCGGCGACAACGACTACAACTATTTGCTGGAGGTAAGCATGCCGCGAGACTCTACCAAGGCCTCTACGGCCGTGGCTCGGCGGTACGGAGCCGGCAAGTAACCGCTAGGTTCTCCAGGGGAAATGCCCTGTTGCGCCTGCCTGTTATCTGACGACGGACAACCCCGGCTGCTAGCTCTAGGCCACTTGCTTGCAACCTGCACGGCTTTTTCACTTCTATTGCGCACATTTACCCGCGTACTCCTTCCAGTTTCATACTATGCGTATTTCCTCCCTCTGCCGCACTCTTCTGCTGGCAGCTGTACTGCCGGCTGCCCCAGTGGCGGCTTCGGCGCAATCAGCCCGCATCAATACCATTGATTCGCTCAACATCCGCAAAATCTACGACGAGGCCCTGGCCCACGGGCAGAGCTACGCCAACCTGCGGGAGCTGACCGGCTCTATTGGCGGGCGCCTGAGTGGCTCGCCAGAGGCCGAAAAAGCAGTGCAGTGGGGCAAGACTACCATGGAGAAAATGGGCCTCGATCGGGTGTATCTGCAGGAGGTGATGGTGCCGCATTGGGTGCGGGGCGCCAAGGAAAAAGCGCAGGTGCGGGGAGTAAAGGGTAAAGGGCTAGCTCTAAACGTATGCGCCTTGGGCGGATCGGTGGGGACCAATGGCAAGTTGAAAGCCCAGGTGGTAGAGGTGCACAGCATGCAAGAGCTGGCTGCCCTGCCCGCCGACCAGGTGAAGGGCAAGTTTGTGTTCTTCAACCGGCCCATGAATCCGCTCTACGTGGAGACTGGCCGGGCCTATGGCGAGGCCGGCGACCAGCGCCGGAGCGGGGCCTCTGAGGCAGCGAAGCGTGGAGCCGTGGGTGCCCTGGTGCGCAGCCTTTCCCTGGCGCACGACGACTACCCGCACACTGGCACCATGCGCTACGAAGATGGCGTAGCGCAAGTACCCGCCGCGGCCCTCAGCACTAATGGCGCCGATGAACTGAGCCAGCTGCTGAAGGCCGACAAAACCCTCACTGTTGAATTGGAAATGAGCTGCCAGACCCTACCTGAAGTGAAAAGCTACAACGTGGTTGGTGAAATCAAAGGCTCAAAGTATCCCGACGAAATCATCACCGTTGGGGGCCACCTCGACTCATGGGACCTGGCCCAAGGCGCCCACGACGATGGCACGGGCTGCGTACAGAGCATGGAGGTACTGCGCTTGCTGAAGGCCAGTGGCCTACGTCCCGAGCGGACGGTGCGCGCCGTGCTCTTCATGAACGAGGAAAACGGTACCCGTGGCGGCAACAAATACGCGGAGCTGGCCAAGAGCGCCGGCGAGAAGCACGTAGCCGCCATGGAGTCTGACGGTGGCGGCTTTACGCCCCGCGGCTTCAATATTGAGGCCGACCCCGCCACCGTGCGCAAAGTGCAGCAGTGGCAACCATTGTTTGTTCCCTACGGTAGCGGTGAGTTTGCGCCTGGCCATGCGGGCACCGACATTGGCCCCCTAAAAGGCCAGGCTAAAGCCCTCATCGGCTATGAATGCGACTCCCAGCGCTACTTCGACATCCACCACACCGCCGCCGACACGTTTGACAAGGTGAACCGCCGCGAGCTGGAACTGGGTGGCGCTAGCATGGCAGCCCTGATATACTTGATGAGTAAGTACGGGCTCTAGGCCAGTACCCAGCCACTGCGCGTGCCCTATATGATGCGGCCGCCCACTTGCCTGCACGCGGGCCGGTGGGCGGCCGTTGCGCTTACTTGGTCCGCTCGTATCATTCTGGGCTGCCCGAGCGTAGGAGCACAGTGGGCAAACCGGTTAATGCTTACCGATCTATGAATTTGTATTTAGTAGCTGTGTTGCCACCCGAGCCGGTGCTAGGCCAGGTGTGGGCCCTGAAACAAGAGGTGCATGAGCGTACCGGTAGTCGCAATGCGGTGCGGTTGCCTCCCCACATCACGTTGATTCCGCCAACTCGCCAGCCCGCGGAGTTTGAAGCCGCGGCGGCCGATGCATTAGCAGAATTCGTTCGGGGGCGTGCTGCAGTAAGGGTTGGCCTCCATGATTTCTCTTGGTTTGGGCAGCGGACGTTATTTGTAAGGGTAGTAGAGGCCGATGCTTTACTGGAGCTACACGCAGCCCTTTATGCGTGGTGCGCGCAACGGCTGCCCAGTATTCAGCCCGAAAATCGCCCCTTTACTCCTCACATGACCCTTGCTACGCGCGACATACCCACCTCGGCGGTGCCACTGCTGCAAGAGGAATTTCGCCACCGCCATTACGGCGCTACATTCGAGATAAAGTCGTTGCAATTATTTCGGCATAGTGGGCAGCAATGGGAGAAAATACGGGAGTTTGAGCTAGTGTGATAATTAGGCAGAATAGAATATAAAATAAGGCCCGAAACACAAGTTGCATTTCGGGCCTTACATGTATGAGCTTAAAATAACTTAAGCAGGCGTTTCGCTTTTTCTTGGACGGCCGGGACGCTTGCCAGTAGCAGAAACTGCACGTGGCTTACGCTCCTTGCGCTCTGGCTTAAAGCCGGGCTCAAGCATCGTGTTTACTTCCGCAATAAGTTCAGCCACCTTCGACATATTCTTGCGAATCTGGCTAATTACGAATTCATTTTCTTCTGCGTTTGCCAGAATCTGCTGTAGCTTGTTAAGGTCGGGAGCGGCCATGTCTTAGTCTATTTAGTGTTAATGGTTTTCAAAGGTGTGATAAAAACGTACGCAAGGCAACTAATGTTTATTGTAAATGAATAATTTATTTTTTCTGTCCATAATTGATAACCGAGCGTAGCTATTACCACTTACTAAGCCTGTAAACCTAGCATTTCTGCAGCCCGCTGAGTATTTGACTAAGTAAGATAAGCTGTTGTAGAGCTGTAAATGGTAATTTAATCAGCTTATTTGTCTTGATTTTTAAATTTCAAGTAGTTGATATGCAATTAATTATGGCTAAAATGATTTGCTTGCGATAGTAGCCTGACAAATAGCAGATAGGTCATAACTAAGCCATTTCTGCCGCAATAGGTCAGTACCTTAATATACGTGATTTATCCTTGTTAACTTAATTACACTACAAACGTGAATTGCTTGGTAATAGAAATGATGCTAGGTAAATCAGCTGAGGCATCAAGCAAGTAGTTATGGTCGATGCTGATTGGTGTATTTTAGGACAGTTTAATTTATAGTATTGAGCAACTTTAACGCTTTTGCAGTGTAGGCTACATTGGCCTAGCAATGTCCTCTCCGCAAATGGAGGTAGTATCATTACAGCGCAGTATGTTAGGCAGCTGCGTAATCTAAATTATTGTGCAAGAAAGCCACCACTGGAATTGGCTTAGGCCTTATAAGTAACAAATGAGCTCTACCTGTTATTGAGTTTACAATCCTTTAACCGAAACAGCCAAACTCAGCTTTATTATTTAGCAGTGAGTTAAAAACGTGGGCTCGAAAACAAGTTAGTTCTTGTAGCCAATACCAAAACATTAGCATAACTGTTCTACTCAGCGAGCCTCTATTAGGAAATACAAGCCTTTTAGAACCTAGTGACTACGTATCACTTAGTGGGTGACATAGCTCGCCTCGGACATAAACTGAGTTGTCAGTTGTGCTGACTTTTACCGTGCTACGAGCCATTTCCCGTACCTTGTGGGGCTTTTATCTGGTTTACACGTTGCTGTTTTCTATTCGCTTGTATCAGTCTGCACTTTCTATTCTGGTTCGGCAAGGGCTGCTGGTTGGCATTCTGCTGATTGTGGGTCACACGGGAGTGGCTCAACCGGCCCCTTGCGCAGGCTCCGGTCGGTTTTGGGTTGTTTTCACCGACAAGAAAGGCCAGCAGTTTTCCCCAACTCACTACTTCGCTCCGCAGGCGCTGGCACGGCGGCAGCGGCAACACCTGCCCATCGCCGACAGCACCGATTTTCCCGTGCGCCCTGCGTACGTAGCTAGCGTGCAGCAGCAAGTAAGCTCAGTGTTGCTGGTAAGTAGGTGGTTTAACGCCGTAGCTTGCCAAGCTACACCAGCTCAAGCCGCAAGCGTACGGTTGCTACCGGGCGTGCGCTCAGTAGAGGCCTTGCCGGAGGCGGCTCTGCTGCCTGCGGAAAGGCTAGTCGAGGACCAGGGAGCTTCCATGACACTCTCAGCCACCGACCGCCAACTGGCCCGGCGCCAAACCTTAAGCTTGGGTGGTAGAGAATTTCAGGTGGCTCGCTTAACGGGGCAAGGAGTGCGCATTGCAATTTTTGATGTGGGGTTCAACGGGGCTGACCAGCACGTGGCCTTTGCGCACCTGCGGCAGCGGAAAGCCATTGTTGGGACGTACGATTTTCTCAAGCATTCCCCCAACGTATACCAGGGCGGCACGCACGGCACCGAAGTCCTATCCTGCATTGCGGGGCGTCTGCCCGACAGTACCTACCTAGGCCTCGCGCCTCAAGCTGAGTTTCTGCTGGCTCGTACTGAGCAGATGTACCGGGAGCGGTATGCAGAGGAACTAGCCTGGCTGGCCGCCGCTGAGTGGGCCGACCGCAACGGGGCCGATATCATTAATTCGTCTTTGGGCTATACTACCCGGCGCTACTTTCCAGAGCAGATGAACGGCCGCACTAGTTTGGTAGCCCGCGCTGCAGAACTAGCCGTGCGCAAAGGTATTCTGGTAGTGAATGCGGCTGGCAACGACGGCGACGACCGACAGTGGCGCACCGTTGGGACCCCCGCCGATGGGGATTCCGTGCTGGCCGTGGGGGGCATTGATCCGGATACTTACCTCCACATTGACTTCAGCAGTTACGGTCCGACTGCGGATAAGCGCCTGAAACCTAACGTGGCGGCTTTTGGCACCGTTATGGCCGCCGCGCCGGGTGGCTACGTGCGCACGCAGGGGACTTCGTTTTCGAGCCCCCTCATGGCTGGGTTTGCGGCCTGTGTGCTGCAACAGCAGCGTAATTTACCCGTCATGACGTTGTTTCGGCAACTGCAGGAGGCGGGCAGTTTGTATCCGTACTTTGATTACGCCCACGGGTATGGCATGCCACGGGCGGCTTTTTTCACGCGGGGAGCCAACGTTAAAGCACCCGTAAAACCATCCTTTGACTTTGTCCGGCAGGATTCAGCTGTTGCCGTAATTATTCGCCCCGAGGCGGCCTTCATTCCGGCCCGTACGTTGCCCCTCTACGCCGATTCTGTGCGGGCCGTGACGCCAGACCAGGCAGCAGCTCCCGTTGCTAAGCTAGGCCAGGAGGAGCCGCATCCGGAAACTCCGGATGCTCCTGACCCGGACCCTGTGTTGGGTCCTGTGCCCCCCGATTACCTCTACTGGCAGATTCTGGATGCCGCTGGGGTAGTGCGCCGGTATCAGGTGCTGGAAGTAACCCAGCGGGCCGTGCTGCGCGTGCCGCTACGGCGCCTGCGCTCCGGTGATGTACTGCGCGTGCACTATCGGGGCTTCACCCACGTGTATTCTGCTTCATGAGAATTCTACCAGCTGCCTTTATCGCGGCCCTTGCACTAACGGGAGCTGCGCGGCAGAGCGCGGCCCAGCGGGTACTGCTGCGCTCTACAACCAGCCTCGATACCGTGCGCTCTAGCTACGGGCCTAATCGTGCGTTCTTTCGGCATATGTACCTGAGCTACCTGCCCATAGTTGGGTCGGCTGGTGGGCCGGGCGCAGAGTTCCGACCGTTTAAGTCGGCTGAGTTTTCGTTGGGAGTGCGGCACAAGTATCGCTTATCCAATACCACCGCCCTGGGCTTCGACCTGCGCTACACTCGTCTCAACTATAGCTTGGCTCAAACCGATGATAAAGTGCTGCCTACTCCCGATAAGCATCACTCCGAGGCCTTGGTTCTGCATAACCTGATTGCGGAGCCCTACGTGCGACTGAATTTTGGACGGCGGGGCAACGTAGTAGGCCACTACTTCGACCTGCTCGGTTGGGCCGGATGGGTGGCCGGCACGGTGCACACCTACGAAGACCGCCCAGGTGCCCGCGGCGCATCTCGCACTGTAGTGCACGAGCGCGGGCTAACCTATGTGCGCCGTTGGTCGGCGGGGGTAGGGGCCCGGATAGGCTCAAACCGGTACGCAGCCGTGGTACGCTACCGCTTAACCGATACCTTTACTAAGGCTGCTTCAGCTACTTACCCCGATTTGCCGCGGTGGTCAGCCGGACTGGAGCTAGGGCTTTTTTAAGTTTTGTAGACCACTGCAGCTAGATTGTTTTCTGTAAGTGGATGAAAATGTGCTAAAAAGGTCTTATCCAGCAGAAATATAAAACCAGGGCTTAGTGGTTAAGCGTAAAAAGCAATGCAAGGCCCTTTTGTACAGTTTAGTGGCAGTCGACCTGCAATTTGCTGACAGCACACTGTTGTGCGGTTTTCCCGAAGTTAACCTTCGGAAAAGCTGCCCGGCACTCGGTCGAACGAAACTCCTCTGGTATAATAATGGCTAGGCCACCCGACTATGTTCTTATCTGTCGGGAGGATTCGTACTTTGGCGAACTGAAAGATGGTTGACGTATCACAGATGAAAAAATATATACTCCCCGTAGCCTGCGCTCTGTTGCTGGTGCAGACTACCTCGTGTATCAACACTGAGCGTGAAGTGGGGACTTCCAAAAACGCCCAAAAAGTATTTACGCCTGCCCCGGAGGGTAGCCGCTCCCGGCTGTCAGATCGGAGCATATTGCGTACGGTGAATGCCACCCACTACTTCTCCAACCCCAAAACCAAGGACAACTTTATCCTGCAATTGCGCGGGACTAAGATTGCTACGGCGCAGGCGAATTTCATCATTGTAAGTAGCGCCGGCGATACGCTGCGGAAGGAGATAATGCCAGCCTCGGCGCTCATTAACGAGCGAGACCTAGCGGACCCCCAGGCCGCCACCGTCCGCGACAAGGAAATTGCCATTCTGCAGGGCATGAACAGCTTTTTCCGCGACGATCATTTCGTGCAGCCAGCTATTCCAAAAGCTTCCGTGCAGCCTGAGAATGTGGATGCGCAGTCTTGGAGCAGTGTGAAGGAGGATAACCGCGCCGTTGGTTTCGACTACGTGGGAGCCGGTGGCCGTGAGCGGCGTCTGGCCTACTCCAAAAAGCTCAGCCGAGCGGTAGTAGTGGCAGAGTAAAACCACGCGCCAATTTGTAAATCATTCGAAAAAGCCTGACTACTGCTAGTCAGGCTTTTTTATGTTCATGGGAAGTGTCTGGCCAGGCCAGGAAAGAAAAACGCGGTGCAGCCCCCTTGAGAAAGCTACACCGCGTTGTACTCCAATCACCGGTTCAAAAATACGGGCCACTGCATGAACGCTGCATGAAGCTGCAAGCCCAAATGCAGATTTTGTGAAAGTGGCCTAGGAAGCACTGGGAGCCAGCCACCCCACGCGGCCATTCGTGCGCCGTACCAAGCGGTACCCCGCAAATTCGCCCAGCACCGCCACGGTAGTTTTAGCGGGTACCGAGTCGAGGGCCTGCGCATTGGCTTGGGGCAGGGCGTACAAATCAGCGGCGGTGGCTAGCGCCTCTCGACGCAACGGCTCAGCCTTGAGAACTGTGCGCGAGGGCACAAACCCGGTCCGGCCGGTGGGCAATTGCACCCGCAGCCAGTCGGCGGTTACGCCCAGCACCAATAGGGGAGTAGGCCGGGCCGTGGTACCCACCGTGGTGCTTTTGGCGGCGGGGCTTCGGTGCAAGGCTAATTTAGGGTCTTTCGCCCGCACCCACTGGCCTAGGCGCTCGGGCGCAAGCCGGGGTGGCGCAGGCAACACATCGGGGCGGCGCACAAAGGGGAATGGGTCCACGGCCCCACGTCCGCCGCGGTACACACCGAAGTGTAAGTGTGGATTAGTGGTGCGGGCGTTGCCGGTGTTGCCCACCAAACCCAGCGTATCTCCAATCCGGACTTGCTGGCCCGGCTGCACCAGTTGCTTATCCAGGTGAGCGTAGTAGAGATGCTGTCCGTGCTCAGAGTCGGCAAGCCACACCACTAGGCCACCTAAGTTCGTCTCGTTTACCCGCGTGATAAAGCCATTTGCGGCAGCAATGGCAGGCGTACCGCGCTTAGCAAAAATATCGATGCCCTCGTGGCGGCGGGCCCCACCGTCGCGGTCAGAGCCCCAGAAGCTACCCACGGCAGCATCGTTCTTGCCCCGCACCGGAAAGCTCAGGCTCGGTTCCCGCTGCACCCGCAGAGTGTAACGGCCGGCCCGCAGCAGTTCCGGCTGCACCCGCAACACATGCTGCTGGTCGTTGTCGGCGGTGTAGCGGAAGGAGAGGTCGGTGGTATCAGCAGAGGCTAGTAGAGCGGGCTTGGCGAGGGAGGGCCGCAGCTCAAACGCATCGAGGAAGACACGCGCATCGGTGCCGGGTGCCAGCTTCAGGCTCACGTGAATTGTTTCGCCGTTTCGCACTTTGTAGCGGTAGCCGACGGCGGTGGCGCGGTCAGCGGGGAAGAAGCCACTTTCCTGGAAAGGCAGCGTAATAGTCAGGGAATCACGCAGAGCCTGTTCGGCGGCGCGCAGCCAGTCACGGCCCAAGGCCGTTTCATCAAGGCGGGCCTGCCGCAGTCGGCGGGCATATTCCTCGTGAGGAGTTGATTTCTGAAAGATGCCCTGTAGCGTCTGGCTTTGGCTGCAGGCAGTAAGAAATAGGACGAAAAAAACGGCAGGCAGGGCACGAAGGCGATGCAGCATGGAGCAGGGTCAGGCAAGAATAAATAGGTAATAGGATAAACCCCAGCCAGAGGCTAGTAGTTCGGTAAGCAGTATATCAGCCCCCAGATTGCCCCGGCCGCTGCTCGACTCTCATGATGGCGCAGAACAGTCGGCGGGCACCGCTACCTTTACTTTCCCAACCACGCACCCTCCACCCATGCTCCACCTCACCGAATGCCCCCGCGACGCCATGCAGGGCTGGCCGACGTTTATTCCCACCGCTGATAAGATTGCCTACCTCAACGCCTTGCTGCGGGTTGGTTTCCAGACCCTCGACTTTGGCTCCTTCGTGTCGCCGAAAGCCATTCCGCAACTCGCCGATACCGCAGAGGTGCTCGACGGGCTCGACCTAGGCCAGTCGGGCACGCACTTGCTGGCCATTGTGGCTAACCTGCGCGGGGCCGAAACCGCAGCTCAGCACCCCCAAATTCGGTATATCGGGTTTCCCCTGTCGGTTTCCGAGACCTTCCAGCAGCGCAACACCAATAAGAGCATTGCCCAGGCCCTCGATGATGTGGCGCGCATGCAGGAGTTGTGCGCCCGCACCGGGCAGGAGCAGGTAGTGTACCTGAGCATGGGCTTTGGTAACCCCTACGGCGACCCGTGGAGCCCCAGTGTGCTGGGAGAGTTTACTCAGAAACTAGCCGATCTGAACGTGGGAATCGTGGCCCTGTCGGATACCATTGGGGCCTCCACGCCCGCCACCATCAGCCCGGCCTTCCAAGAACTGACGGGGGCTTTTCCTGACATCCGCTTCGGTGCCCACCTGCACACCACCCCCGATACCTGGCAGGAGAAAGTGCAGGCGGCCTACGAGGCTGGCTGCCGTCATTTTGACGGAGCGCTAGGTGGCTACGGCGGCTGCCCCATGGCCGCTGATCAGCTCACTGGGAACATGCCCACCGAGCGCCTCATAGAGTTTGGGGTAACAGTAGAGGAGGAGCCCGTGCTTAACTTGGAAGCCCTAACAGATGCCTTAGAGCTAAATCAGCGCATTTTTGCGGTTCATTAACCGTACTTTGTCATTCCTACGCCAGAGGAAACTGGGTTAGCCTCCAGACCAGTTTCCTCTGGCGTAGGAATGACATTCTTCTTTTCCTATGCCAGCCCCTCAAGTCGACCTGTTTATTCCTTGCTTCGTAGATCAACTGTTTCCGGAAACCGCCATGAACATGGTGAAAGTGCTGGAAGCGGTGGGCTGCGAAGTGCATTACAACGCCGCCCAAACTTGCTGCGGGCAGCCCGCCTACAATGCCGGCTACAAACAGCAGAGCCGGGAGGTAGCCTGCAAATTCCTCGACGATTTTCCCACGCAGCAGGAGCGCTACATCGTGAGCCCCTCAGCCTCTTGCATTGGAATGGTGCGCAACACCTACGCCGAGTTGTTTGAAGGCACTCCCGAAGCAGGTCGCTACCACGGTGTAGAGCGACGGGCGTTTGAAATGACGGAGTTTCTGGTAGATGTACTGGGTGTGAAGACCATCCCACAGGCGCGGTTACAGGGCAAATACACCTACCACGACTCCTGCTCGGCCCTGCGGGAGTGCGGCATCCGCGAAGCACCTCGCCTGTTGCTCGACGCTGTACCTGGCCTAGAGCGCCTGGAAATGGCCGAAACCGAAACCTGCTGCGGATTCGGGGGGACTTTCGCCGTGAAGTTTGAAGCCATATCCGTCGCTATGGCCGAGCAAAAGGTAGAACACGCCCTGGCCACCGGCGCCGACTACCTCATCAGCACCGACACGAGCTGCCTCATGCACCTCGACGCCTATATCCGCCGCGAGAAAAAGCCGATCAAAACCCTGCACGTGGCTGATGTGCTAGCCAGTGGCTGGTAGGCCAGTAGGTAGCGCACGCATGAAAAGGCTCTTGCTAACATGGGTGACTTACCTAGGAGCAGTGGCTTTGCTCTCCTGCCAAACGGGACCCAGCCAGCTAATAGGGGTTGGTGCCAAAAACTCTGCTGAGGCTAAGCCCGAAATTTTCACCCAAAACAAAGAGTTTGTCTATCAGGTGAGCCGTTTTAAGGACGGCCGGGCCATCATAACAGATACGGTGGTACTCACCTCCATAGGCACTGCCTGGAAGATGGACACCACGCAGAAGGAAATAGGGTGGAGCAGCAAAGTTAGTGGTACTCAAAGTGGTACTGGCGTGGAAGAAAGCCCAAGTGGGGTCTGGATACATCCGCCGCGGTTTGACGAGTACGCTATTCTGGAATTGAGTCCATTTCCGGAGGTGAGGCTGCCGTTCAGCGTAGGACAGGAATGGGACTGGGAATTAAGCGTTGGCTCACACTGGTCGAACCCGGCCTGGGCCGTATGGAAGGACCGCATGGTGGTACGATCTCACTACAAAGCTGGCGGCGAAAAAAACATTCAGACGCGCCTAGGCCAGTTGACATGCTACGAGGTTACGGCTGTGGCCACTTGCACGGCTGGCAAAACCACCCTAGTTCTCCTGTTTCATCCGCAATACGGATTCGTGGAGCTCGACTACCGGAACATGGACGGGAAACGGATGCGGTTTCAATTGGTGTCGTCCGGAATAATCAATGAATTTCACGGGGCAACCTACTTCGATAAGCCCCTTCCTTGACAACACACGGCCTGCTCTTTCTGAGAAGGAGCAGGCCGTGTGTTGAGAAATCCGTAAAGCAGCCGCTGAGCAGTAGCAGCCGAAGCCAGGTGGCCTAGAGCAGTTTCTGGATACGCATTTGTAAGCCTTCGGTGGCCTCGACCAGCGGCAGGCGAACCGTGGCAGCGCAAATGCCTAAGCCTGCCAAGGCTGCTTTTACTCCCACGGGGTTACTTTCCTCATACATCAGCGGGTTGAGCTCCACGAAGTCGAAGAGAAGTTGGCTGGCCGCCTTGAAGTCACCGGCCAGGGCGTGGCGGGTCATGTCAGAGAAGCGGCGCGGGAAGGCATTAGCCAATACAGAGATGATACCCACGGCCCCAAAGCTGATCAGTGAAGTAGTCATCATATCATCCCCCGAAATCAGTAGGAAGTCGGCAGGCTTGGCGGCGGCAATGGCAATGCACTGCTCTAAGTTGCCGCTGGCTTCCTTGATGCCGATGATGTTAGGGTGCTGGGCTAGCTGCAGAGTAGTGGCGGCGGTGAGGTTGGAACTCGTACGGCCGGGTACGTTATACAGCAGCACTGGTACCGGCGAGGCATCTGCAATGCGCTGGTAGTGGGCCACAATGCCGCGCTGGCTGGGTTTGTTGTAGTAGGGGCTGGCCGAGAGCAAAGCCGAAATGCCGGTTAGGTCGGTGCTTTGGATGGTGCGCACCACGGCGGCGGTGTCGTTGCCGCCAATGCCGTACACCAGCGGCACCCGGTCGGCGGCTTGCTCGCGCACTACGCGCAGTATCTCGGCCTTTTCCTCGGTGGTGAGGGTCGGCGACTCGGCCGTGGTGCCGTTGATAACGAGGTATTCTACCCCGCCATCGAGGGTGAAATCGACCAGGCGGCGCAGGGCGTCGTAGTCGACGGCGTAATCAGAAGTGAAGGGAGTAACGAGGGCTACACCAGTGCCACGGAGTTTGTCCATGCGGGAAATTAGCGGTTGATTTGTAGTAGGGAAGACCCGCAGCGAAGGTACTATACCCGCGGCGAAGGTCAGCTCGTTTCCTTCAAAAGTTCGGCTCCCCTAGGCCGGTCGCGTTAACCCCGTTCATGAAGTTTACCACTTACCCGTTACTGGCTGCGGCCACTATTACGGCGCTCAGCGCCCTCTCTTCCTGCAACGACGCTAAAACGGCTACGGCCGCCGAAAACGCTGCTTCGGCCACCGCCATTGCCGCCGACTCGGCCTCCACGGCCACCATTACTACGGCCGGCAACGCCACCGCCGCCGACGTAAGCACGGGCAGCCCAGCAACCATTCCGGCCAGCAAGCGCGCCGATGCCGCCACCATTCTGGCCCGGCCTCAGGTGCCCATCCTGTGCTACCACCAAATCCGCGACTGGCGCGCCAAAGATTCGAAGGGGGCTAAAGACTACATTGTGCCCGTGGAGCAGTTTAAGGCCCAGATCAAGATGTTGGCTGACTCCGGCTACCACGCTATTCTGCCCGACCAGCTATTTGCCTACCTGACCACCGGGGCTCCGCTGCCGAGCAAGCCCATCATGCTCACCTTCGACGACACCGACCTCGACCAGTTCACTATTGCCCGGCCCACGTTGGACAAGTATGGCTTTAAGGCCGTGTACTTTGTGATGACGGTGAGCCTAGGCCGGCCCAACTACATGACCAAGGCGCAGGTAAAGCAGCTCTCGGATGAGGGCAACGTTATCGGCTCGCACACCTGGGACCACCACAACGTAAAGAAATACCAGGGCCAAGATTGGGTGACGCAGATTGAGAAGCCCACCAAGCAGCTGGAAGAAATTACGGGTAAGAAAATCAACTACTTCGCGTATCCCTTCGGCCTCTGGAATCCCGAGGCTTTCCCTGAGTTGAAGAAGCGAGGCATGGACGCGGCCTTCGTGCTAGCCGAAAAGCGCGACCAGCAAGACCCGCTGTTCACCATCCGCCGCATTATTGCCAGCGGTTACTGGAGCCCCCGCACCCTGCACAACAGCATCGTGCAAAGCTTCTAGGCCACTACTGTGTGGGCCATATGGCTCGCGCCAGATAAAATAAAACAGCCCCACCATCCCATGGGATGGTGGGGCTGTTTTATTTGACAAGTTCAAAGAAGTCGGGTGGTAAGTTCTGCAGCGTGGTGAGAACCTCGTCACGGACTGCTTCAGAGGGGCAAGCAAACGACAAACTCCAGTTGTCAAGGTCGAAGCTGGCCTCCGTGCCCAGGACCTGAAAGTCGGCAAAGTACCCGTCCAGCGTACCCACCACGGACGGTAAGGGGAACTGATAGATATTGGCGAGGTAGGCCAGCACCAGTTGAAATAAAGCGGTTTTAACGGGCTCCATTTCAATGCTAGGCCACTGGTTGCCAACCCAGCGGCTGGGGAAGAACTGCACCATGCAGGTTACTCAGCCTTCAGACCACCTTCCTGCAACGTTTTGAAGGCACCAGCGTTGAGAACCTTCTTAATACCCTTTTCCTGGAAGAGCGCCGCCGCTTTGCCGCTGCGGTTGCCGGAGGCGCAGTATAGGACGTAAGTTTTAGTAGGATCAAGCTGGCTTACTTGGGCGGCAAAGTCAGCGGCTCGAAAATTTACGTTGCGCGCGTTGCTGAGGTGGCCGGCCGCAAATTCTTCCGGCGTACGCACATCCAGCAGTACCACGCCCGATTGAGCCAGAGCCTGCTGTACGGCCGCCAATGGAGCTATGGGCACCGCAGGGGCGGCAGGGGCAGCAGCAGTGGCAGGTGTTGCGGGTGCCGTTTGGGTCTGCCCCTGCGCAAAGGCGCCGGTGGCGGCCAGGAAGAAAACGGAGGCTAGAACTGTGGAGCGGAGCATAAACAAAACGAAGTGAGAAAGGAAGAAGGCAGAAGGAAACACCGGCGGCTGCGGGCGTGTGGTAACTGGCCTAGCCAACAGAATGTTCCTCCGCGGACGCACTAGCCATAAGCTGGCGGATGCGTCCGGTTGGCTACCTAGGAACGAGAAAGCCTAAAACAAAGAGCCTTGCTGGCCTAGGCCACCACTTGGCTTGCCTTCGGGAGTAGTGTCGTCGGTAGGGTCGGGGGCCGGAAGTAGGTCAGCCGTCAGCAAAGAGGGGGCGTCAGTTGATTCGTCCTCCTCGGGGGCATTGGTGGTAGTGGGCAACATAGCTAGCAGGTCGGCCTCGGAAATGATGGGCACCTTCAGCTCAGTGGCTTTTTCGCGCTTGGCAGGGCCCATTTTGTCGCCAGCCACCAGGTAGCTGAGCTTCTTGCTAATGCTGCCCGTCACTTTACCACCGTGCTGCTGAATGAGCTGCTGCAGGTCTTCGCGGCTGTACTGCTCAAATACGCCCGAAAGCACAAACGTGAGTCCTGCCAGTCGGTCGCTGACGGCCTGCGGAGCTTCCCCGGTCAGGGCCATCTGCACGCCGGCGGCCCGTAGGCCACTGATCAGGGCTTGGTTTTCGGGCTCCTGGAACCACGCCGCCGCCGATTCGGCAATAACGCCACCCACCTCGGGCACGGCGGCCAGCTCTGTGGCGCTGGCGGCGCTGAGGGCTTCCATAGTGCGGTAGTGGGCGGCCAGCTTTTCAGCTACGGTTTCACCTACGTACCGGATGCCCAACCCAAACAGCACCCGATCAAACGGCACCTGCTTGCTTTGCTCTAGGCCAGTTACCAAGCGCTGCACCGACTTTTCACCCATGCGCTCCAGTTGTGCCAGCTCGGCGGCTTTGGCCGGCAGGTCGTAGAGGCTGGCGGCGTCGGTCACGAGGCCTAGGTCGAAGAAGCGACCCACGGTTTCTGCTCCCAGTCCATCAATGTTCATGGCCTTGCGCGACACAAAGTGCTCCAGACGGGCCTTCTGCTGGGGCGGGCAGCCCCGGTCGTTGGGGCAGCGGAAGTGCGCCTCACCCTCCGGCCGAATCAGGGGAGTTCCGCAGGCGGGGCACTCAGTGGGGTACTGAATGGGTTGACTGTCGGCAGGCCTAGCGCTCAAATCAACGCCCGTAATTTTCGGAATAATTTCGCCGCCTTTCTCCACGAATACCATGTCGCCGAGGCGTAAGTCGAGGGCCGCAATTTGGTTGGCGTTGTGCACAGAGGCGCGCTTTACCACGGTGCCGGCCAGCGGCACGGGGTCGAGGAGAGCCACGGGCGTTACAGCGCCGGTGCGGCCCACCTGGTACTGAATGCTGTTGAGGCGGGTGCGGGCTGCCTCGGCCGGGTACTTGTAGGCAATAGCCCAGCGCGGGCTCTTGGCCGTGAAGCCGAGAATTTCCTGCTGCCGGAAATCATCTACTTTGATTACGATGCCATCGGTAGCCACGGGTAGGGTGAAGCGCTGCTTGTCCCACTCGTGCACAAAATCCAACACCTCCTCAATGGAATGGCAGCGGCGCCAAGTGTCGGAAACGGGTAGCCCCCAACTCAGCATGGCCTCCAAGGCCGCGCTGTGGGTAGGGAAGCTGGTGCGGCTAGAGGTCAGGTAAGAATAGGCGTAGAACCGTAGGCGGCGGGCTGCTACCAGGGCGGAATCTTGCAACTTGAGGGCCCCGCTGGCCGCGTTGCGCGGGTTAGCCAGCAGCTGCTCCCCGTTGGCTTCGCGCTCAGTATTTAACTCGGCAAATACCGGCAGGGGCATGAAAATCTCACCGCGAACTTCAAACTCCTTTGGCTGATTGGCGGCCGGCCGTAGGTGAAGAGGGAGGTTCTTGATGGTGCGCACATTATTGGTTACCACGTCGCCGCGGGTGCCGTCGCCGCGCGTTACGCCCTGGGTGAGCTGCCCATCCTGGTAGGTGAGGCTCATGGCCACGCCATCAAATTTAAGCTCGCACACATACGTCACATCGGCGCCTTCGAGGCCCCTACGCACGCGCTCGTCAAACTCGCGCAAATCGGCCTCAGAATAGGTATTGCCAAGGCTGAGCATGGGGTAGCGGTGCTCGGCCGTTGGAAACTGTTTGGTAATGGTGCCGCCTACCCGCTGGGTGGGGGAGTTAGGATGGGCAAACTCGGGGTACTCCTTTTCCAGGCGCGCCAGCTCGGCCAGCATGTGGTCGAATTCCTGATCTGGCACTTCGGAAATGTCGCGCTGGTAATACTGGTAATTGAGGTGGTGCAGGCGCTCAGTGAGGGCCGTTATCTGTTGCTGAATATCGGACATGGAACTTCGCTTGGGTGGCTCAGACGCTTACGGAGTGGGCGGCACAACGGGTAAATACTACGCCGCCAACATACGCGCAAGCTACGAATTGAGCGTCGGTGCTGCTCATAGAAACCGCCGGTACGCTAGTAGCATGGCCTATATTTTTATCAGCTGGTGGCCTAGCAGAAGGGTAGCCGGCATTGCCTAACTAGGCCTAGAACGCACCGAGCCCCTTCACTGGCAGGAAAGGGCTCGGGAGGTAGGGTACGGCAAGTGAGTAGATCAGTCGGCCACTAACACCCCATCCGCCTCGAAAGTATATTGTTGCTCTGGCTCCGTAATGGCCGCCACCTCTTGCTTCGATTTGCCGGCGTCCTGGGCGTAGTGCTGCAAGTCAGAAACCGGCACTGTTTCGCGGTGGGCCCAGCCATTAACCACCACCGTTTTGCCTACAATGTCTTTGGGCACGAAGAAGGCGTACTCCTTGAAGCGGACCCGCATGGGCTGTCCGTCCTTGGTTTTCATCGTCAGCCAGCAGCCTTTAGCCTGGCACACCGCGTCGGCAGTGCCCACAAGCTTCACCTGGGCTGAGTCCTTGCTCCCGAGAGCCTGCTGCAGCCTCGCAATTGGTTGGGCTCCCTCAGCACTGATGGGTGCCCCGTAGGTTTTGCCCGTCAGGGCGGGGGCAGTAGAGCTGGCGGGTTCCTGAATGGCAGCTGTTTCCGGCGACGATTGGCAAGCGGCGAACGGCAAGACTGCCAGAGCCGCAGCGAAAAGGGTACGTGGCACGTGGGAGAGCATAGGTAAAGTAGAATGAGATTGGGCTTATTTGATTTTAATCTTGCTCTTTTGTTTCAGATGCTCAGTGGCTTCTGCGTCGGAGCCCTGCCGCATGGTCAGGAGCCGGACTTGCTCCAGCTTGCCTTTCTTGTCGTAATACTCCGTCTTGACCACGCCTACTTCCGGGGAGTAGTAATCAACCATGCGTTGGCCGTTTCGCATCACCAGGTCGGCGCGGGCGGCCGTGCCACTCTCCCGCTCTGATTCCACTTTGTAGCACTGGAAAGTGCCGGCCGGCGTGGTAACAGTCTCCGGGCCGCTGACCACCTTTCGGTTTTTGATGGTAGTATACACCTTGGCAATATCCACAGCAGTACTGCTTACCTGCACCGTAATGCCCCCCGAGGGCAGGGTAGTCCCAACGGTGGGGTGGGTAGGCCAGGCCAGTGGCACAGGCTCGTAGCTAAAGCGCCGGTCGCGGAAGGAGCGGAGGCTTTCTTGGTTTAGCTCACTGGTACCATCCGTAAAGCAGGTGTCTTGTCGGCACAGGTAACGGAGGTCCTGCAGGTTCATGAGCTTGTTTTTAGTATCGTAAGCGCCGCTTTTTATAAGGGCAGTCGTGGTCGTAATTGTCTGTTTCTTGTTCTGCTCGGTGCCGAAGTTAACTACCCGGTTGCGGATGGTGCCAAGCGGTTTGCCTTTCGCATCTTGCAATTGGTATACTACCTCCATCCGATCCGTCAGCCCAAACGGGCGGGCACTTTCGGTGGGTGGCGTGGGCTGGTCCTGAGCAGTGGCGGCCGGGGCAGCCAGCACCAGCGTGCCGGCTAAACATAACAAGAAGGAATGGCAGGTCATAATGCAGAGCAGGGCTGAAGGGTAGACACTGGCAGCATACGCAGTTTACACCCTTTGGATTTTGTCTTGTTGGGCTTGGGACGCCGCCCGCTGGCCGCACCCCAAATTGAGCTGGTGCAAATGACTTGCCAATCACAAGAACGCACAATGGTTTCAGAGGCTAATGTAACTTGCGCGCCTCCCGGCCGTTCGTTACGTACGGGCCTGCGGGGCTGGGTATAGGAAGCGGCGGTTGTCTGGTTAGTACTATGGCAACTGGCATCTTTCTAAGAAAGCCGCAGCTATATCCGTCTTACTCTCTTAACCAGAAAGCATTATGCCTGACAACAACCCGCAACCTTCCTGGGCCGATACGGCCGCCTCACTCTTGTCAAAGCTATCGGGAGGCGTAGAGCTGGCCCTGAATTTTGATCAGATGGAGTTGCAAATGCCCAACGCCCAAAACCCAAGCGCCCCCACTACGTGGCGCCTGAACGGAGCTCTCCGCATTCGGACCCGCGGTGAAAACCCGCCCGCAGCCACGCTTCCACCTGCAAACCCCACGTCCGTTGGCTAGTGGCCTAGAGATAGATGCGCAATTGGTAGTAACCCTCGATGGCGACGATGTGAAAATTGTGGCCGTGGGGACCTATCTGATTATAAATTTCCCAAGTCAGCGGGTGTTCGATAAGATTACCAGCGGGCCTCCTAAGGACCCCAATGCGCCGAAAAAGCCCAAAGACCCGAACGCTCCAGACCCGCTGAAACAGCTCAACGACCTGGCATTGCGGCTAGGCCTGGTGCTGGATATGAGGGTAGCCAACAAAACTCACGTGACCTTTGGGGCAGGCTCCGCCCCCAAGATCACATTCAATGCCGTACTTGGGAAAATAGGGTCCTTTTTCAGAGGAAACTAGGCGCAGAAATGCCCTAAAAATGGAACAGCCTTCCGGCCGATTTTACGTATCTTGCTGGTAGGCCCTCTTGCCTTCAGTGCCTTCTTGGGCTGGAACTAATGGGCTCTGGATTGGTTTGCATAACCACGAAGCTGCCCATTTTTTCAGCCTGATGAATTCGGATAGAGAACATAGAGATAAAGTAGGGGCCGGGCGTGCCTCCTCCACCTTCCAGCGGATGGAGCGCATGCCCGTTTTACTGGTCATGCTGTACCTAGGCCTGGTCGGTATAACGGTGCTCTTTGTGGTACTGGTTGCTGCCTACGCCCGCCTGCGTTTCGTGAGCGATGCGCCAGTGGGTATTTACCCCTTCCCGCGCTACTTCTCTCTGAGCACCATAGTGCTGCTGGTGAGCAGCTATACCATTAGCCAGGCCAAGCGGCTTTACCAGCAAGACGATTTATCAAACCTGGTGCGCTGCCTCGGAGCCACGCTGCTGCTGAGCAGCATCTTCGCCGGACTTCAGATTTTGGGTTGGCGGGAGTTGCTCAACCAAGGGGTGCTACTCAATGGGGTAGCCAGCGGCACGTTTATCTACCTCATTTCGGGGCTGCACGTGGTGCACCTGCTGGGAGGGATGTTGTTTCTGCTGGCGCTGCTGCTGCGTACTATCCACGCCTCCCGCGATGGGGTTCGCACGCTGGTGTTTATTCGCAACCCCTACCGCCGGTTGCAGCTGCACATGATTACCGTGTACTGGCACTTTATTGATGTGCTGTGGGTGGTACTCTTTGCCGCCTTCCTGTTCTTGTATTGATGCATCGTTGGCTTACTGCACGACCGTCTCCAGATTCTTTGTGAAACTGGAGACGGTTTTTTATTTCATAACCCTGGCCTAGCTAGTTAGCGAATTTGCAGTCATGTGCTAAAGCCAGAAATCCTGTCCGTCTGCGTACCTTGTTGCTACCCGTTATTGGGTTGGTTGCCTGCGCTTGGCCTTTTATTGTCTTCCAATCAGCTTTATGTCTCGATTTTTACCGGCTTTAGTAGCGGGGCTGCTACTGCTAGGCCAGTCTGCCTTGGCCCAAGTGCCCACGTACCAAGCGCGGCCCGCTGATATCCTGGGTGCTGCCGATGCCTGCGCCCAAGCCCGAATAGGGGAGGTCAACCGGGTGGCCTACGCCAGCCTTAACCACCGCCAGAAGATGGCCCGCTACGATGTCAGCTTTTATAAGCTGGATATAGGCCTAGAGAATAACTCCCGCAGTGTGGGTGGTTCCGTGCGCATTAAAGCCCGCTCCTTGGTGGCTACGTTTGACTCGTTGGCATTTGAGCTGTACCCAACCCTGGTCATTGACTCGGTAGTAATAGACGGCCGGAAAAGTCCGGGCTGGCGCCGGGCCGGCGGTGACGTAACCGCCGCTTTGCAGCAGCCCGTGGGTGCGCAGGCGTTATTTAATGCCCTTATTTACTACCATGGCACCGCTCCCAGCGGCAATTCAGCTGCCATTGGCAATGCCCTCAATACGGCCGTTGCTCCCACGTACGGGGTCAGCACCACCTGGAGCCTGTCGGAGCCCTACAACGCCTATGAGTGGTGGCCCTGCAAGCAGGTGCTCACCGACAAAGCCGATTCCTCAGAAGTTTGGGTGACCACCTCGGCCATCAATAAGGTGGGCTCTAATGGGTTGCTTCGGGCCGTAACGCCCCAGCCCAACGGGAAAGTGCGCTACGAGTGGAAATCAAAGTACGCCATTGATTACTACCTGATATCGGTGGCGGTAGGGCCCTATGTAGAGTACATCAATTACGCCAACCCCGTGGGCGGCCCCCGCATCCCAATTGTCAACTACGTATATAACCAGACAGCGCTCAGCAACTACCGCGCAGAAATTGACCGCACACCTGGCTTCATTGAGAACTATTCCCGGCTGGTAGGCCTGTATCCGTTTGCGGCGGAGAAGTACGGCCACAGCATGGCACCCATTGGGGGAGGCATGGAGCACCAGACCATGACCACTCAAGATGGCTTTACCTTCACGCTCACGGCCCACGAGCTATTTCACCAGTGGTTCGGCGACAACGTGACCTGCGGCGCTTGGGAGGATATCTGGCTGAATGAAGGCTTTGCTTCCTACGGGGAGTACCTCTCACTAGGCCAGTTCGCTTCAGACACTGACGCTAGAAGGTGGATGGATCAGGCTCACGCTTCCGCCATGACGGCTCCCGGTGGTAGCCTATTCGTGTCGGACACCAGCAACGTAAACCGCATTTTTAGCTCGCGCCTGAGCTATAAGAAGGGGGCCTCCGTTGTTCACATGCTACGCTACCTGCTGCATGATGATGAGAAATTCTTCCGGGCGTTGAGAACCTACCAAGCTACGTACGCCGGTCGTACGGCCCGCACTCGCGACCTGCAGCGCATTTTTGAGACTGAAGCAGGGGTGCCGCTACAGTATTTCTTCGACCAGTGGTTTCGGGGGGAGGGGTACCCCACGTTCGCAGTGCGGTGGAACCAAGTGGGCCAGAGCATCTTCCTACAGTCCACCGAAACGGCTTCTATGCCCGCCGTTACTCCGTTTTTCGCCACCGATCTTGACTTGCTGCTGCAATTCACGGATGGTACCAGCCGCACAGTGCGTCTGCGTCAGAACCAGCCCATCACCGACCTAGGCCTCTCGGAAAGTCGGACACTCAGTGCCATTACCATCGACCCAGACCAGTGGGTGCTCAACGGTGCCGGCTCCGTAACCCGCGACAATGGACTAGTGCTGGCCAGCAAGAACGCCGCCGCAGTTGCCTCAGTAAGTGTGTACCCCAATCCTTGTGTAGGCCAGCTGCGCATTGCGGATCTGGGGGCAACGCGGGCGCAGGCCGAAGTGCGCGATGCTACTGGGCGTGTAGTGCTGCGGCAGGCAGTAGCTGGGTCGGCGCCGGTTCTACATACTCAGCACCTAAGGCCAGGTATCTACCATCTGCACCTAACGACACCTGATGGCAGCGTATCGCAGGCGCGTTTTGTGCGGGCTGCAGAATAACCGGGCACCTACCAAAAATACACCAAGGGCTTCCTCAACTGAGGAAGCCCTTGGTGTTTTAAGCAAAAATACTCCCTATTTGTGAGCGTATTTTTTGATCAGCTTTTGCACCTCAGGAGTGGCGGCGGGCATGTCAAAGATGGCCGCTAACATCTCGTCGAAAGAGTGAGCGGGGGTGAAGATGGCATTAGCAAAGGGATTGCTGAACAGGCGCAGAAACCCAGGTTGCCCATTGACGCTCACTAGATCAATAGTAATGTTGCCGTAGAGCTGATTGCAGCGGCCAGTTTGGGTGCAGTCGCGCGGTTGCGGCTTCAGAAAGTGCTTGAAAATAGTTTCGGTGTAGGAGGCGTGGCGCACGCTCCGCTGGTCGGAGGTAGCAAGGTTGTAGCCCAGCGCCAGAACCCGGTCGCGGATGTAATCGAAGAGGTGGCGGAAGTTGCCGGGTCCAATGCTGGGGTCGTAGAAAAACAAGGCACCCTGGCGGCCCTCATCGTGCAGCAGTTGCACTCGAAACTGCTGATTGGGTAGGCCTGCTTTCTGATAATGATAGGCTTTAAAATAGGGTCCCATCCAGTTTAGGTACACTTGCTCCTGCACCCATTTCTGTCGCAGGCGCTCTTCTGCCGCGCTACGCTGCAGGGGCTGCCACTCCGTAGAAGGAGCCGCATCAGAAGAGGAAAATAGCTTTTTAAGGAAAGGTAACAAGGCGGGGAAGTTTCAGGAGTAACATAAGCCCAGCTAAATAGTTTCGATACAAGCTGCAACCTGTGCGCCTCCGATGGGTCCCTTTTTGTCTTGCTTTATGAATAAAAATTAGCTTCTGCCATGTCAACAACCAGCGCATCTGCTACCCTCAAACACCAGCTTTTGGCGGAGTGCCGCCGCATTCAGGAAGAGAAAGTCCACAATGCCCGACAGGCCATGCTGGAGGTGCAGGAAAGCGCCTTGGAAGGCGACACGGCTGAGGAAGCCATGGAGTCGTTTCGGGAGGTGTGCCAGCGCCAGCGCGACCTGTTTGCCCGTCAGCTCGATGAGGCTTTAACTGGCCTACAGGTGTTGCGCCGCGTACCGGAAGCCAAATCTTCACCCAATCAGCCAGGTTTGGGCTCAGTAGTAGTGACGGACTCGCAACGTTTCTACGTGTCGCTGAGCCTGGGAGAGATTAAGGTAGAGGGCCAGCCTTACTTTGCGCTTTCGGCCTTTTCGCCCTTATACCAGGCAATGGCACAGGTGCATTCCGGCGACACGTTTACGTTCCGCGGCAAGTCGTACCAGATCAAGGAGATTTTATAATGTGGCCTAGGGGCTTTTGTTCACAACAGAGCAGTGCCCCACTGGCCTAGCTAGCGTACCCGGGTCCAGTAGTGAGAGCGGCCCAGAAGCGGGAAGCCGATATAACCCTTTACCTCCAAGCGGTTTTTGGAGTGCAAGCGCACGTAGCAGGAGTATGTACGGCCGTTGTTGGGGTCGTAAATCTCGCCGTCCTCCCACCGTTCGTCGCTGGCGTCATAGCGCAGCCCGCGTAAAATCCGCAGATTATGCATGGGGTGCTGGCGCTTGGCTGGGTCGGGGTTATGCACATCAAGCTGAGGGTAGGCGGCGGTGCTATCGGTGGTGGGGCGGAGCCACACGAGCTTGCCGCATAGCTCCTTATTGCCGCACGAATACAGCTCGATATGTGTGTTCTGTGAATCATCGGCCCACACACCTACGGGTGAGAGCGACTGGCCTAACCCTGCCGCTGGGGTGAGCAGGCCCAAGGTCAGGGTCAATATTCCGGTGCTCCAACGTAGTAGCTGTTTCATAAATTCTGCAAGCCGGGCACAAGTAGCCTACTGGCACATGTAGCCAGTGTAGTAGTAAGAAACAAAAAAAGCGACGCTTCTGCGCAGAAGCGTCGCTTTTTACCTACTGGCCTAGCAGTGGGTGCCTACTAGCGTACCCGGGTCCAGGTCTGTGACTTGCCAATCATGGAGAAGCCAATGTAGCCTTTTACCTCCATGGTATTCTGATTTTCCATTTTCATGTAGCAGGAGTACGTTTTGCCGCTTTCGGGGTCGTAGATCTTGCCGTCATCCCACTTGTTGCCTTCATCATACTCAAACCCTTGCATGAACACTAGGCCCAAACGGGGGCGGTTGCGCAGCTTGGGGTCGGGGTTCATAGAGTCTGTTTTGGGCTTACCCGTTTTGGGGTCGTTGGGAACCGTCAGGGTTACAATTTTACCGCAGAGCTTGTTGCCACACTGATAAATTTCAAAAGTGGCCTTCTTTTCGGCGTTGGTCCAGACACCCAACGGGGAGAGTTTTTGGGCCGAAGCGGCGCCAATTACACCAAGCAACAGGGTTAGACAAAGGAGCAGGGTTTTTTTCATGGTGATGAAGTAAGAGTGGGTTTTCGGGAAAAAGATAGAACAAAAACTGATCAGTGCAATCCGTTGTCCCTCGGGTTTGTGCGCAGATAGTATAGGCAAGTTTGAAGCCAGATATCCTATGCCTGAATTTTGACTTCCTGCTGTAGAAATTAAAGGCCCTGATGATCAGGCGTATGGCCCGAAAGTGGGCTAGGGGGCATAAATAATGGTGTTTTTATTTTGAACCATCCGGGGGGATTTTAACTTTACTAACCGTAGCGAGTGCTACAGCCCCCGCCGCGCAGCCCTAAGGTGCTGGGAAGCAAAGCCCGGGTTATGTCGGATCTAAAGAAAGGAGGTACAAAATGTCTAGTAGTCCCAAACAAATCCTGCCAAGCCTGTCGAATGTAGTCCGCTTCACCGCCGGACGCGCTTAACAACAGCTTTCGCGCGGAACTCGCTCCTATTTGAGCTATTCCCGCATTCTGGCAAGGTCTTACTCGATAAGTGGATGATGGGGCTGTACCCCAGACTCATCGCTTGGTAAGATTTGAAGGATTAGATGCCCGGTTCGCCCAGCAGCCCACAACGGTTCTGCATAGGCGACCGGGCATCGCTTTTTTGTGCCATGTGAGAAGGAAGAATAGCGAGACTATCCCGTGGGCCTTTCTAGCCAAAGCAGAATCATCAGGACTAGCCTAGGCCACTCACGTCGCTTCTATGCTTTCCGCTAAACCACTTTTTTTGCGCCCCTACAGCACCCGGCGGACCTGCATAAAGCGTCGCTCGTAGTCGGTGCCTTCTACCTGGCTGATTTTTACACCAGACTCGCGGCGGGCCGAGGAGGAATGAATGAAGCGCAGGGGTTGGCCTGGGTTGGAGATAACGATACCCGCGTGGCCAGGAGTGGTAGAGGTGGTAGCCGTACCAGTAAACACCACGATGTCGCCGCGTCGGGCTTCTGCGCGGGATATACCTTTGCCCACATTAATGAGCAACGCCGTGGAATGCGGCACGGGTACCTTGTAGCGGGCAAACACGTAGTTCACGAAGCCGGAACAGTCAAAACCAGTTTCGGGAGTGCTACCGGCGTAGCAGTAGTTCGTGCCCAACTGGCGCATGGCAAAGGCCACTACACTGTCGGCCCGGACGGGCACACGCTTGTTGCTGACTACGTAGGCCACTCGTTGGGTGGGAGTTGGGGCTGGTGCTACGGAAGCGGAAGAGGCTGAAGCCGGGGTAGGGTGCAAACGTACCCAGGCCAGGCGGGCAATCAGCACGCTTGCTAAAGTCAGGAAAACAAGCCAAACGTAGCGCATATAAGCAGAAGGCCAGAGGCCATATATCGTGCGTAACGGGGGGAGTACAGTTCAGGTTCCGGGGAGTAGGGGACCGGAGCAACGGGTATAGCGCAAATTTTAGTCCGTGCTTGCAGCTTCGGGCGGTTTTCTCCGTTCTTTGGCCACCCAATAGTGGCTGCCTTGGCGCTTCCTACTGCAACACCTCCTTTTCACTCCTTCCTTCAAAAACATGCTTCAACTCCGTACCCGCCTGTTCTCGGCGGCGGCTTTGGTGGCACTGCTCAGCCAGGCTAACGTGGCCGAAGCGGCATCGCCAACCTTGCGCTACGTACTGTCTATGCCGGCGCCTCAAACGCACTATTTCGAGGTAGAGACCACGCTCAGTGGCTTCAACAAAGCCTACACCGACCTAAAAATGCCCGTGTGGGCACCCGGATCTTACCTGGTGCGGGAGTTTGCCAAGAACGTAGAAGGCTTCCAGGCCACCGCGGGCAGCGAAAAACTACGGACCGAGAAGGTAAGCAAGAATACTTGGCGCGTGTACCATCCCAAGGGCAAAGACTTCAAGGTAAACTACCGGGTGTATGCCTTTGAGTTGAGCGTGCGCACCAGCTTTATAGATGCGGCCCACGGCTACCTCAATGGCAGCAGTGTATTTATGTATCCCGCCGAAGCCAAGCAGTTAGGCAGCACCCTCGAAGTACGCCCCGCCCAGGGCTGGACGCAGGTAAGCACCAGCCTCAAGCCCGCTGGTGGTACCTTCACCTATACGTCCTCCAACTACGATGAGCTGGCCGACTCACCCATTGAAATCGGCAACCAGAAGATTTACACCTTCACGGCCAACGGTACGCCGCATACGGTAGCCATGTTCGGTGACCCGAAGGTAGATGAGGCCCGCCTCACCCGCGACATGCAGCGCGTGTGCGAGGAGGCACACCGCGTGGTAAACCGCAACCCCCTCGACCGGTACGTGTTCATTGTGCACAACATCGACCGGGGCACGGGTGGCCTAGAGCACCTATTCTCTACTACGCTGTCGGTGTCGCGCAATGCGTATTCCTCAGAGGCTGGTTGGAAGGGCTTCCTAGGCCTAGTGGCGCACGAGTACTTCCACCTCTGGAATGTGAAGCGCATTCGGCCCATTGCCCTAGGGCCATTCGACTACGATAACGAGAACTACACGCATATGCTGTGGGTAAGTGAGGGTGGCACCGAGTACTTCTCCAACCTGATTGTGCAGCGCGCGGGCTTCCTCTCGCCCGACGAATACCTCGGTGACCTGAGCAACGGCATTAACCGCGTGGAGAATACGCCCGGCAACAAGCAGCAGTCGGCCGCCGAGTCGAGCTTCGATGCCTGGATCAAGTACTACCGCCCCAATGAGAACTCAGCCAATACCGGCATCAGCTACTACGATAAGGGCGAAGTCATTGGGGCCGTGCTAGACCTGATGGTTATCAACGAAACCAAAGGCCAGAAACGTCTCGATGACGTGATGCGCTACCTCTACGACCAGTACTACAAAAAGCTGGGGCGGGGCTTTACTGATGAGGAATACCAGGATGCCGTGGCTAAAGTAGCTGGCCGCCGCTTCGATGACTTCTTCCGTCGCTACGTGTACGGCACCGAAACGCTGCCCTACGAAACGGCGCTGGGGTACGCTGGCCTGAAGCTGTCAGTGACTACGGCCGCCGCTACCGATGCGGCTCTGGGTGCTAGCATCAGCCCCGCGGGTGGAAAGCAAACGGTAGCCAGCGTGCTGCGCGACGGCAGTGCTTGGCAGGGTGGCCTAAGCGTAGGCGATGAAATATTGGCAGTGGATGGTGCGCGCGTCACCGACGACCCCAACAAACTGCTCGCTAACCGCGCTGTTGGCTCGCAGGTGAAGATGCTGGTGAACCGTGAGGGGCAGATCAAGGAGATAAGCTTCCCGCTGCTGGCCTCCTCGGCCCGCCGCTACCGGATTGAGCGCCAGGCAAACCCCACTGCCGAACAACAAACCGTGTTCAATAAGTGGCTGCCAGTTCGCTAACCGAACATACTTCTAACAGAAAGGCCCGATGCAGCACTGCGTCGGGCCTTTCTGTTAGAAGTTAATGGCTGTAAAATGACGAGTACTGGTTGGCCTAGCCGGCAGTGCTTCTACGGCAAGATGAGTAAGAAAGGCTCTTAGTCAACCTGTTGTTCTCTATTGGGGTAAGGCTCCGAGTGCAGTCGCAACATTCACGCGGCCCCAGCCGAAAGTGCTGCTGCGGGCCGTGCGGTTGCTGCTGGCGGCTACCAGCCGGCTCATGAGCTGGGTGCGAGTATCGGCGGGGTAACGGGCCCAAACCAGGGCCGCGATGCCGGCCATGCTGCTGGTGGCCACGGACGAACCCCCCACGGTGCTGGGAGCGTCGCCGCTCATGGCCAGGGTCAGAGGCCTACGGTCAAGGGCAGTGCGCTGCATCACTACTGTAAACTCAACGTCGCTGCCCACGTGGCACTCATCGCAGCGGGTACGTAGGTCGTCTTTCATGCCTGTGACGGCAACGGCTTCGGGCAGGGAGGCCGGAAATACTACTCCGGCCCAGCCGGCTGTCCAGTCAAAGGAAGTACCTGCGGCGCAGAGAATCAGCTTGCCCTTACCATAGGCGTACCGGATGGCATCGGTGAGTTGCGACGAGCTAGTGAGGCGGCCCATACTCATGCTGATAATGCGTACATCGGGGCGGTTACCAGCCAGCACGAAAGCATTGGCAACGCCCTGCACCTCGCGGCTGGCATCTAGCAATACATCTTCGGCGGCCCGGACGGTAATCAGGTTACTGTTGTAGGCCACTCCCACGGCAGCGCCATCGGTACCGCGCGGGGCGGCGCAGGCTCCGGCCATGCTGGTGCCGTGCCCGCAGCCGTCGTTAGGCGTTTCTGCCTCGCCGTAGGGAATGCCAAAAAGTGAGTTGCGCGGCAGGGTAACCAGCCGCTCAATGCTGCGGCCACTACTTTGGCCCTGGTTGAAGGCAGCGCCGAGATTTTCCTGCGCATCTGAGGAGCCGGTATCAATGATGAGCACTTTTATCCCTTGCCCCGAGCTCTGACTCCAGCCCGCCCGGATACCGTGGTACTGGTCCTGCTGATTCCAGGACGATTTGCTCCCGTCGGGCAGAACAGTGTAGTCGGAGCCTTCCATAAGCCCTGCGGTGGCGGTGTTGTTGCCGCAGCCGCTACTGCTAAGTGAGGAAACCGCGCGGTTGGCAGCCCCGGCAGCGGGGCGGTTGGGCTCATACCCCATGGGCTCGGCGTAGCGCACCAGCCCAGAGCGGCGCAAGGCCTGCACGGTACTCAATTCCCGCACATGCACCGTCAGCACGGGAAGGCTGTTTTCCTCAAAAAGAGTGAGTTGGTCGAGGGTAAGCGTAGGATTGGTCTGGCGTTCCTGGCCTAGAATCAGCTGAAGCACTTGCTCACGGGCCTGCTGCCACTGCGGCAGCTGACGGGCATCGGCGGGGAGGGCACTGGTGGCCGCGAAGCCGACTGGCTGGTAGCCAACTGAAAGCACGTAATCAGAACGGGTGAGGGCACTCCAGACGGTGTGAGCTGAGGCCTCGTTCCAGTTAAACTGACCCGTTGCGCGCAGGCGTTGCATAATCTGCTCATCAAGCTGCTGCACAGTCAGGGCGGTGGTAGGGTCGGCGTCGGGTTGGGGAAGTGCCTGCTCGGTTTCGTGCTGGCACGCGGCCAACGCCAAGGCCAGCATGGTGGCCAGGGGCAGAGTAATGGTACGCATACGTGGTGGGGTTTTGGTTGGTGGGAGCTTAGTATACTTAAGGACAAGAAAATCAGCGACAAAGGCAAGGGCAGGCTTGGCCCTCGCGCATAGAGGGTTTCTGCGTATTACAGTCCGTCATCCTAAAACAAACCCGCTCACTCCAGGCTAGTGGCCTAGCGCCTCCTATAGTGAAACACCATCATCAGTTGCCATACCCCAGACAATGAAAAAGGCTCCTTTACCAGCTAGGTAAAGGAGCCTTTTGACAGGACTAGATAAACGTTATTGAATCCGTTTCAGGGCTACTTCCCTAACGGGGGTAATAACGAGCGGCACTTTCTCCACCTTAACTGAGCTGGTATCGAGGCCAAAATACTTGTCTTCGGAAGCAATGAACTGCTTGATGTAGAAGTAGGCCTGCATCACCAACTTTTCCATGAGCGGGAACTCGTTCTCGACCGACAGGAACTTCTCCAGCACTACGAAGCGGAAGTCGCCGGTAACGTGCTGCTTGCTCAATGACTCGTAGCGGGAGGTGATATCTACTTCTTTGTTGCGCACCAGATCTTCTACCACTTTGCGGAAGTAGAGGTTGATGCGCTGCTCTACCCGGAAGCCCAAGCGGAAGGTGATGCGGAACACGTCGTCGGGGGCCAGTTCCGTTACCTTATACTCCATGGTATACGGTTCATCGGTGGTGTCAACGTGCACAAACCAATAGATGTCGGCTCGCTTAGGACGTTTTTGGAAGATGGAGTAGATGATCTTCGACTCAATCTCCGTCGCCCGTTCTGCTGAGCTCATAAACACCAGGTGGGTGGCGTACTTTGAAACCGTGTCGTCGTCGGAGAGCTGCTTGAGCGCCTCCATGTAGGGCTCAATTTTCACAAACTCCGTGAGGCGGCGCTTGATGTAGTAGGCCCGCAGCCACACGTACATTACGCCCATGAGGGTGGCGCCAATAGCCAGCGACACCCAGCCACCGTGCGGAAACTTGATCAGGTTAGCCACCAGGAAAGAACCCTCGATGGCTCCGTATACTAGCACAAACAGGGCAATAGCCACCATAGGCACGCGTCTGGAACGCAGCCACATGGTCAGCAGGAGGGTGGTCATGAGCATGGTAAGTGTAATGGCCAAACCGTAGGCCGCTTCCATGTTTTCCGACTTCTGGAAGTAGAGCACCACCCCAATACAGCCCGCCAGCAGCAGTCGGTTCATGCTGGGCACGTAGAGCTGGCCCTTCACATCGGTGGGGTAGTTGAGCTTCACCTTAGGCCACATGTTCAGCCGAATGGCCTCGGCTACCAGCGTGAAGGAACCCGTGATGAGAGCCTGGGAGGCGATAATGGCCGCAATGGTAGCCACGCCAATACCGATGAGCAGGAACCACTCGGGCATGAGTTCATAAAACGGATTTTTCTTGCCCAGCATCTCGCCTTCGTGGGTAATCAGCCATGCTCCCTGGCCCATGTAGTTGAGCAGCAGGGCCGTTTTCACAAACACCCAGCTAATTCGGATGTTGCCCTTGCCGCAGTGGCCTAGGTCGGAGTACAGGGCTTCGGCACCAGTCGTGCACAGGAACACTGCCCCCAATAGCCAGAAGCCTCCTGGGTAATGCACTAGCAGGTCGTAGGCATAATAAGGATTGAGAGCCTTCAGAATCTGCGGGTGCTCGGCAATCCAGACGCCGCCCAAAACACCAAGCATCGTGAACCAGATCAGCATGATCGGGCCGAAAGCTTTACCTACAATCTGAGTGCCGAAGCTCTGCAACAGAAACAGTACCAGTAGAATACCGATGACAATCGGCACCGTCGGGATGTGCGGGTACACAGCTTCTAGGCCTTCAATAGCCGAAGAAACCGAGATGGGCGGGGTAATAACCCCGTCGGCCAGCAGAGCTGAGCCCCCAATAATAGCCGGAATGGTCAGCCATGCGGCCCGCCGCCGCACCAGTGCGTAGAGCGAGAAAATGCCACCTTCCCCGTTGTTATCGGCGTTGAGGGTCAGCAGTACATACTTGATGGTCGTCTGGAGGGTAAGCGTCCAGAAAACGCAGGAAATACCACCGTACACCAAATGTGAGTCAATTTGCCCCGGGGTTACTGACTGCGACTGGATGATGGACTTCATCACGTAGAGCGGGGAAGTGCCAATATCCCCGTAAATGATACCGAGTGCAATTAGCAAGCCGGCCGTTGATACGGCGGTGTGCTGATGTTTTGCGTCCATGTGAGGGGTAGAAGTAAAATAATGCTAGGTAGAAAGCGGCGCCAAAGGTAGGGCTTGCAACAATAGCAGCTGCCGGCAGGCCTACGCAATACAGCGGAAAAAGTGCGAAGCGGCCTAGAAATGTTCTGGGGGTTCTGGGGCGTTTGCCCGGGCAGCCTGGCTGGCGTTCCAAGACATGTGCAGCCAGTACTCAGCGGCCGCGGCGGCTTCATCGTGGCGCTGCCGAATGCGGCGGTTGGACTCGGCGGCCAGCTGCTGCCAGCCCCGCGCCGGCCCCGACAAGGCAAAGTAAGCCGCCTCCTGGCCCGGCCGGTGCAGGCGCCAGCGGTTAGCGCCCCGGGTGCCAAAGGCCAGCAAGAGCGCTCCCAGAGCCATGCCCATGGCCGCCGGAATTGTGCGAAGCCAGTTCTGCAGAAACCCCAGCATGAATCCGGCCAGCGTGAAGCCCCCCAGCAAAAACCACAGTAGCCACCGTACCGGTTGTACGTCTACGCCTTCCAGCTCCCGCCACCCAAACACCTGGCCATTGATTTCCAGGGCCTCGTTGGTCAGGGCCATCCGGCCGTCTTCGCTGCGCACCACGGTAAATACCATCGGCGGGGGTGGGGGCAGTAGCTGAAATGCGGTACTCTGGCTTCCGGCGAGTGGCCTAGAGGTGTCCTCTTCAGCCCCGGATAGGATAGGCACTTGCTCTCCGGGGGTTGGTTGAGCAGGGGAGGTATTTTCCGAAGGATCCTCGACTGGGCCGGGAGAAGAAGGGGGTGGGACAGACATACGAAAAGAAGCCCCGCTGCCCGGCAACGTCAGCCTCAGAAGGGCGACTATACCAGATAGCGGGGCTTTAAGTAAGGGTAGCTTAGTTGTTGACTTTCAGCAACTCAACGTCGAAGATAAGAGCCGTGTCAGGTCCAATGTCGCGACCAGCACCCCGGCGTCCGTAGGCCAGGTCCGAGGGAATGTAGAGGCGCCACTTAGAGCCTTCGGGCATCAGCTGGAGGGCTTCTGTCCAGCCGGCAATTACTTGGTTTACACCAAACGTAGCGGGCTGACCGCGCTGGTACGAGCTGTCGAACACGTTACCATTGATGAGCGTGCCGTGGTAGTGCGTGGTTACCGACGAGCTAGGGCCGGGCTTCTTGCCAGTACCTTCCGTCAGGACTTCGTACTGTAGGCCACTAGGCAGCGTCTGCACACCCGGTTTGTTCTTGTTTTCGGCGAGGAATGCTTCGCCTTCGGCTTTGTTGTTCATGGAGTTGGAGTCTTGAGATTCATCTTCCTGGCCAATGCCCATTTGCTCCTGCAACTGCTGCATGGCAGTTTGCATTTGCTCGGGGGTGAGGCGGCTAGGCTCGCCACCAAGAGCTTCTTTCATGCTCTGGGCAAACGTATCAACATCAATGTCGAGCCCTTGTTGCGCGAAGTTGCGGGCCATGTCGCGCCCAATGATGTAGCTGATCTGCTCTTTCAGGCTGGTCAGGTTCATAAACCATGTACTATGCCACGCGGTAGGCAACCCAGGCGCCACGTGGCCCGAGCCTGCCGCACCGGCAGCGGTGAGAGATACCGGCATCCCGCGCGGGCTGCCGAACTGTGAAGTACAGGAAACTACCGGGAATGGATGCGGTTTTTTTGAGGCCAAGCGGCTAACCTCCTGAGGCTGAAACCCGGATTATTCCTTCAGCTTGCCGTAATCGGGCAAAAACTGCCGAACAGGGGCTCTGATAGCCAAAAAACTATACCCTCCGCGAGGGCTGAAAGCGCTGTCGGCTCTCTAGTAGAAGGCTGGCAACCGCGCTTGCGGAAGGGCCTAAACGCAACGAACTCCGCCGGGAGGGGCGGAGTTCAAATATTACCTGGAAGAAGACACCACTTAGCAGAAGTGCAGCTCTTCCTCGTCGCGTAGGTCAAAAAATAGATTCATGTCGCGTACCTGAGCAGCCAGATAGCGCAATGACCCTAGGCCTCCCAGAACAAGTAGAGAAGAAACGGCAGCAGTGCTCTTTTTCATTGTGCGTTTGGTATGTTAATGTAATTCAGATTATTGACTGCAAAGATACAGCGCAAAAGTTAAGAAAGTGTTATGCAAGCATCATTTATTTATGAGAACTGCTCAACAATTCTTTAGCTGATCGAGCTTCTCGCATGAGTTAGCAACCGCTAGTAAACGAAGCATGTGGCTAAAGGTTGCGAAGGGTAGCAGAGATTGAGTTATCGGCATTGTATGCTAAGGGGTTAAAGTTGGTAATCACTTGATGGAGCCCATCGCTGAGCAGTGGCCTAGTGGGGCCTATTTGTGGTACTAGGGCCATTGCTTCTATATTTGCTTTTGCATACGGTGATGGATTTCCACCGCGAACCGCCAGCCGCTTCGGCGCTGCGCTGATGATTCCTACTGAACGGCGGCCCACACAGGGCTGCTGCTTGCTTCATCGTATAGTTCGCCTTATGCCACTCCGCCCTGCCTCTACTTCCTTCTGGTTTTCGAATCTGCGCGCCCTTAACCTACCGGCCACCCTGTATTTTGTGGGACGCTGGCTGGTGCTCAGCCTGCTGGTAGGAGCGTTGGCTGGTTCGGCGTCGGCCTTATTTCTGGTTTCCCTGGATTGGGTGACAAACTACCGGGAGCTGCACGAATGGATCATTGTCCTGCTGCCGCTTGCCGGGCTGGTGGTTGGGCTGGCCTACCACTATTTTGGGGATAGGGTAGTACGCGGCAACAACCTGGTGCTGGACGAAATACATGCACCCCGCCTGCATATTCCGTTGCGGCTGGTGCCCTTGGTACTGGGCGGCACCCTTATCACCCACCTGTTTGGAGGCTCGGCGGGCCGCGAGGGTACCGCCGTACAAATGGGCGGGGCCCTGGCCGATCAGCTTACCCGGCTCTTCAGACTGCGCCCCCGCGACCGGCGTCTACTGCTGATTGCGGGCATGAGTGCCGGCTTCGCTTCCGTATTTGGCACGCCGCTGGCCGGGGCCGTGTTTGGCTTGGAAGTGTTCTTGCTAGGTACCATTCGCTACGATGCCGTACTACCTGCCTTCCTGGCCGCCGTCAGCGCCGACGTGGTAACGCGGGCCTGGGGCGTAGGCCACACCCACTATCCACAGCTGGCCGCGCTGCCGCTTACGCCCCTAGGATTAGGCTGCACGTTGCTGGCGGGAGCATTGTTTGGGCTGACGGCTCGCAGCTTCGCCACCCTTACCCACTGGATTAGCCAGCAGTTTGCGCGGGTGGACTACGCGCCGTTGCGGCCCGTGCTGGGCGGTGCGCTAGTGGTAGCGGCCATGTGGGCCCTGGGCACCACCCGCTACAGTGGCCTAGGCGTGCCCGTCATTGTCGAGGCCTGCCAGGTGCCATTGCCGCCCACCGATTTTATTCTCAAGCTGGTGTTGACGGCCCTCACCCTGGGGTGTGGTTTTAAGGGGGGCGAGGTAACTCCGCTATTTTTCATCGGCGCCACACTGGGTAGTGCGTTATCGGGGGTATTACCGCTGCCGGTGGCCCTGCTGGCAGCTATGGGATTTGTGGCCGTGTTTGCGGGAGCGGCCAATACGCCCCTGGCCTGCATGCTCATGGGCCTGGAGCTGTTTGGCCTGCAAGGGGGAGTATATCTGGCCCTAGCCTGCGTGGTGGCCTACCTGTTTTCCGGTCATCGGGGGATCTACTCGGCGCAGATAATTGGGCAGCCCAAGCACCTGCGTCTGGGCCGCGACCAGGGAAAGCGCCTCGGTGAACTATAGAAACCCTAGGTAGGAAAGTGAGCTGTTTGGCTAGGCCACTCTATGCGGCAAGAATGCCTGTGCGGGCACCAGTCGGAATTCTATAATGTTTCTCCAGAATCCCGTACGGCCAACTGTCTCGGTTGGCTGTTGATTTGTGCAGTGGGAAGGCACATCCTTTCCGCTTGAGGCCTAGATATGAATCAGCAAGATGTAGTGTGCGGCATGATGGTTGACGCGTCTTCGGCCGCGCATCGTTCGCACTTCAACGATAAAGAATATGTGTTTTGCTCCGCGAACTGCCAGCATAAGTTCGAGGCAGATCCAACGCAGTATCTGGAAGCTGAGCTCGTGACAACTGGTGGCACTGTCGCAGCGCGGCTAGGCCAGTCAGGCGTAGCGGCGGCAGTGCTGCCTCCGGTGGTGCCTGTCCCGGTTGCCACCGCCCTGGCTACTCTGGATATTGAGGGCATGACCTGCGCCTCGTGCGCGTCCTTCGTGGAAAAGTCTTTGTCGCGCACGCCCGGCGTGCACAAGGCGCTGGTGAACTACGCCACGGAGCGGGCTACGGTAGAGTACCTGCCTGGCCAGGCCACCCCCGAAACGTTGCGGGAAGCCGTGGTGAAAGCAGGCTACGGCGTGGCGGCCCCCGCCGCACCCGACACCAGCGCCGCTGACCGTCAGGCCGAACTCGATCAACAGAAGGCCCTGGCCTACCAGAAGCTCAAGCGCCGCCTATGGGTGGCCGTGGGGTTGGCAGCCGTCGTGATGCTGCTTTCCATGGTGATGCTCTGGCCCGCCTTGTCTGCCCGCATCAATATGCAGGCACTCAACTATGTGTTACTGGGTCTCACGCTGCCCGTGCTGCTCTACAGCGGCCGGGAGTTTTATACCTCGGCCTGGAATGCCTTCCGGCACCGGGCGGCCAATATGGATACCCTAATTGCGGTAGGCACTGGGGCTGCTTTTCTCTACAGCCTAGCCGCTACCGTAGCGCCGCATCTCTTTATGCAGCACGGCCTCATGCCGGAGGTGTATTATGATACCACTGCCACCATCATTGCCCTTATTCTGATGGGCAAAGTGCTGGAGCTACGGGCCAAAACTCAAACCTCAGCGGCTATTAAGTCGCTGATGGGCCTGCAGGCTAAAACGGCCCGCGTGGTACATGGCGAACAGGAAATTGACCTGCCCATTGAGCAGGTGCGGCCCGGCGATGTGGTGGTAGTACGGCCCGGCGAGAAGGTAGCCACGGATGGAATAGTGGTGCTAGGCCACTCCGCCGTTGATGAAGCCATGCTTACGGGCGAAAGCCTACCGGTGGCAAAGAACGTGGGGGACCCCGTTTACGGGGCTACACTTAACAAAACCGGCTCCTTCCGCTTCCGCGTAACCAAAGTTGGCGCCGAAACCATGCTCTCCCAGATCGTAAAGCTGGTGGAAGATGCCCAGGGCAGCCGCGCGCCCATTCAGCGCCTCGCCGATAAGGTCAGCGCCGTTTTTGTGCCTACGGTGGTGTGCATTGCCATTCTTACCTTCGTGCTGTGGTTTGACCTGGCCCCGGAGGCCACCCGGTTTCCACTGGCGCTGGTCAACTTTGTGGCCGTCTTGATCATTGCATGTCCGTGTGCGCTTGGCCTAGCTACGCCCACCGCCATCATGGTCAGCACGGGCAAGGGCGCCGAAAACGGGGTGCTTATCCGCAACGCCGAAGCGCTGGAGAAAGCCCATCAGGTCACTACTATTCTCCTTGATAAAACCGGCACCATTACGCGAGGAGAGCCGACAGTCACGGATTTTATCGTTGCCCCGGGCCAAACACCCAGCCAGGTGTTGCAAACGGTGGCAGCCGTAGAGCGCCAGTCGGAGCACCCCTTGGCGGAGGCCGTGGTGCGCTACGCCGAAGCTCACCAGGTGCCCAGTGTGCCGGCGCAGGAGTTTAGGGCGGTAGAGGGCCGCGGGGCTAGCGCCCTCGTTGCCGGCGAGCGGGTGCTCATTGGCAATCAACGGTTGCTCACGGAAGCCAGCGTGGAGCTGCCGGCGCAGCTAACAGAGCAGGCCAGTGAGCTGCTAGGCCAGGCCAAAACGGTATTGTTCGTTGTCATCGGTGGGCAAGGCGTGGCCCTGATTGGGGTGGCTGACACGGTCCGGGATACCTCTGCCGCGGCCATTCGGCGCCTGCAGGCTATGGGGTTGGAAGTAGTGATGATGACCGGCGACAACCCTCAGACAGCCGAAAAAATTGCTCAACAAGTTGGGATTAAGCGCTTCTTCGCCGAAGTGTTGCCCCAAGATAAAGCCGGCAAAGTGCAGGAGCTCCAGACCGAAGGCCGGGTGGTAGCCATGGTCGGCGACGGCATCAACGATGCCCCGGCGCTGGCCCGGGCCGATATTGGGCTGGCCATGGGCGGCGGCACCGACGTGGCGATGGAAGCCGCCGGCATCACCCTCATGCGCTCCGACCTGCAGGGTGTGGTCACCGCCATCGACCTCTCCAAGCAGACCATCCGGACCATCCGGCAAAATCTGTTTTTTGCCTTTATCTACAACGTGCTGGGTATCCCCATTGCGGCCGGGGTGCTGTATCCGGTGCTGGGTATTTCTCTTTCGCCCATGCTGGCGGCCGGGGCCATGGCCCTAAGCTCGGTTTCTGTACTCACCAATTCTTTGCGGCTGCGCTCTTTCCGGGGTGCGGCGGCCTAGGCCTCCTTTGCTACTTCTCATGGATACCTCTGAGCTTATCGTCACCCTCGTAGGCCTGGGCCTGATTGCCTTTGTGCTGTGGTACTTCTTTTTCTCAACTCACCAGACTGTTAGCGCAGTTTCGTCGGCCACCGGCGTGCAACAGGTTGATATAACGGTGCAGGGGGGCTACTCGCCTGCTGTAATTGAGGTGGAGAAAGGCAAGCCTGTGCAGTTGCACTTCCATCGAAACGAGGAAGCCAGCTGCTCGGAAGAAGTGCTGTTCCCCGACTTTGGTATTCGGCGTGAGCTGCCCGCGTTCCAAACCACTCTGGTGGAGCTGCTGCCTCAGCAGGCCGGCCGGTTTGAGTTTACCTGCGGCATGGGGATGCTGCGCGGTAGCTTGGTGGTGAAATAGCTAAGCCCACTTGCCTGTAGCGTCTGCTAGGCCTGTTCGTCAGCGGGCACGGAATAGGGCTTGGGAGCGTGGTGACCGTGCAGCACCCGTAAAATGGTTTGGCGCTTGCTGCGGATGCGTACCAGCCCAGCACCACCATCCCAAAGCCTACCGGCACCAGCAGCACACCTACCCACACGTACAAATACCCCCGGAAAAAGTTGATCAGGGAAAAGCCGGCCACTACCAACGCAATACCCGTGCGAAGGTAGGCTAGGATGGTTCGTTCATTGGCCAGGCGGGTCCGCTCCAAGGCTAGCCGGTCGCTGATGCCGAGGGCCAAGTCAGGGGGCGCGGAGGGGGGAGTGCGGGGAGTTGATGCCAAAACACGTATCGGTTAAGCGTGGCGTTACTGCCTTGAGCCAGGCAGCTAACTGATGCGGGGAGTATCTGCGGTTGAGTTGCCCGCCTCAAGCTGCACCAAGCCAAGGGACTGAGCGTGCTGACGTGCAAAGTAGGTGGTTGCTGGCCGGTTTACTTCTGGTAGAAGTACTCCTGCGCTCTGGTGGAGTTGCCCAACTGTCGGTATTCGGCCTCCTGAGCCCGTAGCTCTACCCGCCGAATTTTGCCGCTGATGGTTTTGGGTAGCTCCGTCACGAACTCCAGAATACGCGGCATCTTATACGGAGCCAGCACCTCACGGCAATACTGAAACAAAGCGGTAGCTACCGCCTCGGAGGGCTGCGTCTCGGGGTGCAGCAGCACGAAAGCCTTTATCTCGTGGCCCTTTATGGGGTGGGGCGAGCCTACCACGGCCGCCTCTACTACAGCGGGGTGCTCCACCAGCGCACTTTCTACCTCAAAGGGGCCCACCCGGTAATCAGAAGACTTAATGACGTCATCATCGCGGCCCACAAACCAGAGGTAACCATCGGGAGTGCGGTAGGCCTTGTCGCCGGTGTAGTACAGGCCGTGGCGGAATACACTGGCCCCTCGTTCCGGCTCCCCAAAATACTCCTTGAAGATGCCATTGGGCCGGCCAGGGTTCATGCGCACTGCAATGTGGCCTTCTTCATAGTCAGCCAGCACTTGGCCTTGCTCGTCGGCAATTACTACCTCATACAGGAAGGAGGGCAGCCCCATGGAGCCTTGTTTGATCTCGCCGGTCGGCAGGTTGTACACCATGGCCGTGCTTTCCGTCTGGCCGTACCCGTCGCGAATGAGGAGGCCCGTGCCGCGCTGCCAGGCATCAATCACCTCGGGGTTTAGAGGCTCCCCGGCACTCACGCACTCCCGAAAACTGAACTGGTACTGTGTCAAATCTTCCAGAATCAGCAGGCGTAGCACGGTGGGAGGGGCGCAGAAGGTGGTAACGCGCTGCTGTTCCAGTACTTTCAGCAGGGGCGGAGCCGCAAACTTGCCGCTCTGCCGGTATACCAGCAGGGTGGCGCCCACGCTCAGAGGGGCGAAGAAACTGCTCCAGGCAAACTTCGCCCAGCCTGCCTGCGAAATGTTGCAGTGCACATCCTCCGGCGTCAGCCCAATCCAGGCGGCAGTACTCAGGTGGCCTACGGGGTAGGAATAGTGGGTGTGAGTTACAATTTTGGGCATGCCGGTAGTACCCGACGTGAAAAACAGAAAGAGCGGGTCATCGGCGCGGGTGGGGGCGGCTGGAGCTTCCGGCGCTTCCGTGGCGCAGGCCGAGCAGCTTACCCAACCTGGCCGCTCTGCTTCACCCACCAGCATCTTAAGCCGAATGCGTTGCCCGATCTGCTGCTCGGCCAAATCAATCTTCTCCGCATTCTCAGCATCAGCCAGTACCACAGCGGGCAGCAGGCGCTTAAAGCGGTAGGCAAGGTCCGGCACCGACATAATAGTGGCCGTGGGAATGAGCACCTGCCCGCCCTTAATACTGGCCAGGTAACTGAACCACAGTTCGGCCACCACGGGCACCATCAGCAGCACCGCGTCTCCGGGCTCCACTTGCTCACGGCGCCAATAGTTGAGCAGTTGGTTGGCCTGTTGGGCCAGGGCCTGGTAGCTAAATCGCTGCTCGGGACCATCGTCACTCACCAGCACCAGCGCCTCCTTCTCCGGATGTTCCGCCGCGTGCAGCCCCTCAAAAATCTCGACCGTCCAGTTAAAAAACTCGGGCTTCGGGATGGGGTGCGTGGCAAGCGCCGCGTAGGTGCGCGTGCGCGCAATGCGCTGGAAATCCTGGAAATAGCGTTTCATGGGTGGGGCCGGGGGGTGAGGTCAGAACGCTAGTATAAGAAAGTGCCCGGAGACTAACCTCGCCATGCGCTAGGCCAGTCTCCGGGCAACTACACTACGTTTGGGCAAGCAAAGCTTTCTGACGGCTGGGCATCTAGCCGCGCTGTTGCTCGGCGGTGTCGCCGGGCAAAGGGCCGTTGGGCTGCGGTGCAGACTCATCGGCGGCATCGAGGTCTTCTAGTTGTTCTAACTCTTCTATAATCTGGGCGGGGTTGAACAGGCCAGTAAGGGCAGCTAGCTCTTCCAAGGAAGGGGTACCGCTATTGGCTGATGGCTCCGGCTGCTCCGGTGATCCGGGGTAAGGGGGCTGAATGATGCTCATACCGCAGCATACGCAAAAGCAGCCTAGGCGGGTGTGTAGTGGTGGGCTGCTTCCAGGAGAGTGTCGGCATTAAGTTGGTGCCCTTGCTCCAGCAACTGCTCACAGTAGCGGTGTACGTACACCTCCTGAGCTAGCCCCAGATGGGCGTGCTGCTCATGGCGGGCTACAATTAGTTGGGCCAATAGAATTGCGGCAGTGCTGAGTTGCCCTTTCTGCAGGGCGTTGCGAAATGAATCTTCGGTCGGAAACATGAGGCAAAGAATAGGGTCCTGCCTAAGCTCGGCAACAAGCATACCATTTGCCCTACTTCATAGGGGGGTAACCTATGATATTACTAATTGCGGTCTATGTATAAGAATTTGATAAATAGATGTTTGTGAGAATATTGTGCTGCAAGTAGAATATAGATGAAAGCCACAATATTGTACCTGTGGCTAGCACTTGGCCTAGGCCTCTTGCTTACCCGCTTCTAGCGCTAGCAGCCACTGCTTGCGCCACAGGCCCCCGGCATAGCCCGTCAGGTGCCCATCGGCCCCAATTACGCGGTGGCAGGGAATGAGGATAGCCACGCGGTTCATGCCATTGGCCGTGGCCACCGCCCGCACGGCGCTAGGCCTCTGCAAAGCCAGCGCCTGTTGCCCATACGAGCGGGTGGTACCGTACGGAATGGTTTGTAACTCCTGCCAAACGGCCTGCTGAAATTCCGTGCCTGGGGTGCACAGAGGTACGGTAAACTCCTGCCGGGTGCCCGCAAAATACTCGGCCAGTTGGGTCCGAAGCAGACTAAAGTGTGAGTTTTCGCCCTGGATGATGGTGGCATTTAGTCGGCGAGCTAAGTCTTTCAGCTCATTTTCCAGCATGCGCCTGTCAGTGAATTCCAACAGGCAAATGCCCTGCTCATTAGCGCAGGCGAGCATGGTCCCCAGCGGTGTTTCGAGGCGAGTAAGCTGAATGAGTTGCTGCTCCCGACTCTGCCGCGGCGACACCCCAAACACCGCCTTAAAGGAATCCTGAAACCCACTCAACGAGTCATAGCCGCTGTCAAAGGCTGCCGCCGTCACCGACTCGCCCCGCTGCAGTTTCTTGAAGGCGACATTAATGCGGTTGAGTCGTTGGTATGCCTGGAACGTGATACCGTGCTGGCGCAGAAACCAGCGCCGCACGGTAGCCGGCTCCAGTCCCTTCTCGCGCAAGGCTTGGTCGGTTATTTTCACTGCGGGCTGTTGACTTAGCTCCTCTAGTAGCCGTTGAATAAAGGCGGGGGTAGATGCGGCTGCCTGCAGCGGCACGCACACCTTACAGGGCCGGTACCCTTGCAATAAAGCTTCTTTGGCGGTGGCAAAGAACTCCACGTTCTCGGGCTTAGGCTTGCGGGCAGTACAGGTGGGCCGACAGAAAATGCCCGTAGTTTTCACCGCCGCGATGAAGCGGCCTTCATAGCTAGAGTCTTTTGCTACTAAAGCTTGGTAGCATTCAACGGGGGAGGGCAACAGCAGGAATTCCATAGTGGGTGGAGAGTGGCGTGAGCGAAGTGCTTGCAGTATGCAAAGGCAAAGCAAGGCAGCGTGCCACCATTCCACAACCGGAAATTAGACAAGCATTTTTCTACACCACTTGTCACAACTGAATCGAATTAATCAGTCTCTACCTAAGCCGTCCATCGAGAGTTATTAGGGATAATGTTAAAGTTGATGTTGTGATGGATAAATATCAGAATTATAAACGTTTATATATTGAAAATGACTGGGTGTCAGATGTAATGCGGCGTTGCGCATAGTGCATTAAGCGTGCAGAAGCATAAGCGCAGAAAGACTAGTTTAGACACTTGCCCGGCAATAGATTGTCCCTGATCAGCTATCTACTTCGAAGGAGCAGAGGGGGCGGAGTTCTCGAGGCTAGACCGATCGGCGCTGGTAATGTGGGCTACCTGATTCAACAGTTTGTGCAGTGCCTAGTCGGTAGCAGTCAGCTTCTAGGCCAGGTATAAGGGACTGCTATGAACGGGAAATCACCCTGAGAAAGCCTGGCACCATCCGGCAGCAGAGCCCTCTCAGGGTGATCTATCAGCTTAGTCCGATTCGTTTACGATGTTATCTAGCTTGGGTAAGGTCGATTGATCTGCGGGGTTACGGCTGTTGAGGCCCAGCCCTTGGGTTTGAGAATCGTCCGGCTGATCGTAGTCGCCACCGCCATATCCGCCGGTGAAGGCGTTCTGATAGGGGTTGGCATTCCGGTCGGAGAGGTCTTCGCGGCCTCCGCTGGTGCCTAGGCCACCCCGGTGTCCGCTTTGGTCATAACCGCGGTCTTCATCATTGTTAAAGCCAGCCCGGCCCATCCCTTCACCGGCGCCCACGGCCCCAGACTGGTTGCCGCTGCCAGTTGCGCCCTGGCGGCGTTGGTGGTCAAAGTCAGAGCCCTGCTCAGGATCTGACGGGTTGCTGTGCGCCGAATTTGGGTGGCGGAGCGCCACTTCGTCGCGGTAATTACCGGTGTTGGCCAGCACCGTCGACATATCTCGTGGATCTTCTTCCGGGGAAGAACCGGGGCCCTGGTCGGCACCTAGTTTAGCGGGGTCAGTAGCGTTGTTCTGGTCGTTGGGGGGAGGGAAGTTGGCTGCCATGGCGGGTAGGGTTTGGAAAATAAAGAGCTGCGTAGTCCCTTATCCTACTGTGCTGGCTCCGGAAAGTTACACGTCACTAGCGGCCAGGCCACCAGCTTACTCCTGCTGCGCCCGCAAACCAAATCGGCTCTTACGCCTCCGATATGCTTCTGCTTAACGCGGCTTCAACACTTTATCCAGAAACTCAACGGTATACTGCAGAGTGGGCGCAAACCAGGGGTTAAATAGGGGGAAGGGGTGCGGGGCCTCCGGGAATTGGTGCACCTCTGAGTAAATACCAAACTGGGTGAGCTGCCGCCGCAGGTCGTCGCGGCCCGCGTGCATGCGGTCTACGCCGCTGTTAATGAATAGGATGGGAGGCGTTTGTGCGCTTACGTGCGTCAGGGCCGAGGCTTGCTGCCAGAGCTCAGGGTGGACCGTTTTAGGGCTCCCGAACCAGTACGTGGCCGCCGAGGTGTTCTTGCGGTCGTCGCCTTCGCCCGACTCCGGATGGATAAAAGCTAAAATGCCATCTACATCCACAATGGCTTGCACACTGCTAGAGTGGGTAGGGTAGCAGCCCGTTTCGTAGAGAGGGTTGCCGTTGGTAGTGCCAATGAGGGCTGCCAGTTGGCCCCCGGCCGAGAATCCCCACACGGCCAGCCGAGCAGTATCAATGCCGTACGTGCGGGCGTGAGCGCGCATCCAGCGTAGGGCGGCTTTCAAATCTTGCACGGCCGCTGGGTACGGTGCTTCGGTAGACAGCCGATATTCTGCCGTAACGGCCACGTAGCCCTTGCCCGCCAGTTGCTGAGCCAGCGGCACATGCTGCGACCGGTCGCCGGAGCGCCAGCCGCCCCCGTGGATGAGGAGCACCGCTGGGCGTAGTTGCCGCCGCTTGGGTTTGGGGTAAAACACATCCAGTTGCAACGCGTGGGTGCCTTGGGTACAGTAGGGAATATTGGTTTGCGCCCGAACGCTCGGCGGTGCCGCTGGCCGAGCTATGCTGATGGTCGGGTCCTGTTTCTTGGCCTTAGTGTAAGCGCTGTAGGTAGTGAAAGACGTATCGCGCGGGCTTGGTTGCTGCTGGCCTAGGGCGGGTTGAGCTAGTTTCAATAGAAGAGCTGCTAGGAATAGCAGTCGGGAGTGGCCTAGGAAGCAGGGGAAAAGGCGCATAAGGTAAAGCTAGGGAGGAGGTAAGCAGAAAGCGCTGCTCTAAGCTAGCAAGAAAGACTGGCGCCCGGCATCGGCGCCAGCCACAAGGGTAGCAAAGGTGGTGCGCCGTTGCTCATCAGCAACAATACCATTCTGGAGGCAGCCCTCAATATTTCCTCCGTAGAAGGGCGCCACGCTTCTTACATCCGAACGGTGCGCCGCGGCAGCCCGCAAAGTATTCCCGGCCCGCTCACCTCTAAGCCCAAGAACTGGATTTCGGGCGACGATAATGGCGGGCTCGCGCCCATGTACACGGCACCCGTGTATGCCCCCAATATGCCAGCCGAGCAGTACCCCAGCGAGGCCAACGTAACCCAAGCTGGCGTGAATCTGGTAACCGCCTTTGGGGTAACGACGGCAGAGGCCCAGGAGGCATTTAATTAGCCCCTAGCCCCGACGACCGTACTGGCCAGCTCTTGTGCATTGTACCCACCCGTAATCGTTAGGGCTAAGTGGGTTCATGAGAAGTTAGAAACACTGGCCTAAGAGCTCACCTGGTGCGGCGCTAGCCAACGCGGGCGCCGGACACCGCGTATACAAAGGCACACTCCCCGTTTAGCTTTAACCAAACCTCCTATGGAAACTCCCAATAGTAACAATAACACCAGCTCTTCGCAGTCGAACGACGAGCGCCAGCCCGAAGGCCAGTATTTCCCCGGCAGCCACGATACCGGCCTGAATGCCGATGATAACTCCGGCAGTGGCGGCACCGAAGGTGGCCAGGAAATAAAAGGAGCCCGTGTGCGTTCTGGTGCGCCTAACTACGACGCCCCCGGCAACGCCCAAGACGGTGACGTAGGCGGCAACAGCATTAGCAGCAGTACCGGCGTATCAGGCGGCGAAATTGGCCAAGTAACCCTGTAAGTGGCCTAGCAGCTACGCTGATATAATTTGATGTAAAAAGGCCCTCCTCCGACTGTCGGAGGAGGGCCTTTTTAGTGAGCTACTTAAAACTGCGGGAGGCTTTTAGCCTTTAACCTTGCCTGCCGCCGGACCTGCTTGCACCGTTTTTATTTTCTCGGCTACTTCCACCATGGGGGCCACCCAAATGTCTTTTTCGTGGGCTTTCAAGTAGCGCAAGAGCTGGCGGTGCGCTTTCAAGTCGACGTTGAGGCCGTGGCCGCCCCCCACACCGTGAAACAGAAACACCAGCAACGTGTGCGACTGCTGAGCCTTTTTCACGAGGTCAATCAGCTGCTCGCCGGTTTGCCCGTTAATCATGTAGCTGTCGATGTTGGTCAGGTCTACTTCGGCGGCGGTTTGTAGGCCACCCGTTACGCCACGAGCCCCGACGAAATCGTTCTTCAACTGATCGTAGAACTTCACGCCCCCGATTTGTAAGTCGCCGCAGGGGTAGGCAAAGGTGCGGGCGGTTTTGCCATCGATGGCATTGAGCAGCACATTATTGGCTCGCACCTCGCTCACGGCCCGGCTCACGGTGTACTTACTTAGGTCGTTGTCGGGCGTTACAAAGCCACGGCCGGGTAGGCTGCCGTCGCAGGGGTGCATCAGGGCATGGTTGCCCAACTCATGGCCGCGCTGGGCGGCACGGCGCCACTCCGGCAGACGCTTAGCTACCACGGGCGAGGAGCCGATAAGGTAGAATGTACCCCGAAATCTCATGGAATCGAGGGCCGGAATGGCATTGTCGAGGTCTACATCGATGGCATCGTCGTAGGTCAGCACCACGGCGCACTGCTTGTTATTCCAGGTAGTGGAGGGTTTAGTTTGGGCGTAGCCAGCAGAGAGGCCTAGCCACAGGAGGCTAGCGGCAGAAAGGAGGGGAGCAAGGAAACGCATAGAAATTCGGTGGGTGATTCGGCAGGCGGAGGGGCTAGCCTCTACAAAAGGGCTTTTGTGGTATGTTAAGAAATTCACTTGCAGACAAATATCAGCGCAATTGGGCGGTAGTTCTGCTGTTCTGATACTGTTGAAACCGAATTATTTGTTGAGTATATCCAAATATACTAATAGTACCTTGCTTAACAAGGTACTATTAGTATATTTGGATACTCGATAACGGTTCTTATTGTGCCAGCAGGTGCATAGTGGCCTAGGTGAGGTAAGGAATTTCAGTGCTTATCTATTCAATATTATGAAAGTCTACAGATCAATCTTTGCCGTTGCATTAGTGCTACTTCTACTGCTGTGCGGTACGGCTATTGAAGCGCAGACTTATTCCCAACGGCTTGATAGTGCAGCGTACTACCTAGGGCAGAAGAATTATTGTGCCGCAACCAGGGCATTTGCCCTGGCATTTATTGATAGCACGCAGGCAAGTCCTTTCGACTTGTATGCCGGAGCCGGGGCGGCGGCTAACTGTGCGGGGCGACAAGGGCAGGCCTTGCGCTGGTTGTTGCAGCTTACCCGCCGAGATGATGTACCCATTACAGATCGAGATATCGACCAAATGGCGCAAGACGCTGGCTTAGTCAGCTTACGTACCTACCCCGAGTGGAACCACTTTCTGCGCAGCTTACGGGCAAGCGCGGCCACCCGCGTTGCCAAGGTCCAACAAGCCAAAGCTGAATGGCAACTGACAATAACCCAGCAAGCGCTACCTGCCGCTGTAAAAAAAGGAGCCTACGCCCCGGCACATTCTGGCTTTGCGCTCTACTATGCACCCGTTGATACGGTGCGCGTGCCCTACCTCGTGTATGTACCCACCACGTATCAGTCCACCCGCCCAACGGCTTTGCTCGTGTACCTGCATGGTGGCATTGTGAACACCACGCAGTTTCAGGCCGCCGACCCTGGGGTGACGCAGGAGCCTATTTTTGCGGTAGCCTCCAAGCTAAATGCGCTGGTATTATATCCGTTTGGCCGCCGCTCGTTCGGCTGGCTTGAGCAGCGGGCGGCCCTGGAGAATGTACGCACGATGGTGGAGCAGGTCAAGCAACGCTACCACGTGGATAGCCGGCGCGTGTACCTAGGAGGCATGTCGAACGGAGGCACTGCCGCTTTCTGGTACGCCTGCAATTCGCCGGCGGGGTTTGCGGGATTCTATGCCATTTCAGCTCGGCCTACTAGTTCTCTCGGCCCGCTGCACTTTGCGCAGCTTCACCAGGGCGCCCCGCTGTACTCCCTGCATACCCAGGATGACGACGTAGTGGCCTACCAAGAAGTGCAAGCTGTATACACGCAACAGCGCACCCTTGCTCGGCAGTGGCACTTCGAGTCGCGCCCCACGGGTGGGCATGGTTTCTTGTATGGCCCAGATGGACCTGCTGCCCTAGAGGCGTTACTACTTCAGCTTATGAAGAAATAAGGGGAGATAATCAGTCCCACGATCCACGGCGAGGGGCTATTTTACTTCTGCCACTTCTACTCGCCGGTTGCGGGCGTCGGGAGAAGGGTACAAGGGGCGGGAGTCCCCGTAGCCAACCGTGCTGATGCGGCCAGCATCTACTCCGGCTTTCACTAGGTAGGCTTTCACGGCCTCGGCGCGCTGCTCCGAAAGCACTTGATTTTTCTCGGGCTCGCCAATTTTGTCAGTGTGGCCTGCCACCCGAATCTTCAGCAGTGGCCTAACTTTGAGCTCGCTCGCTAGTTGGTCGAGCGCTGGCAGGCCTTCGGATAGCAGTTCAGGAGTACCTAGCTTAAACAGCACGGTAGGCAGTACTACCGGAGTAGGCGCCAGCACGGGAGCCGGTGCGGGCAGAGGCCGGGCCGTATCTTGCCGAGCCACTTCCGGGCGGCTGGGGGTAGCCGGGGCGGCGGGAGCAGGAGTAGGCCTAGCCGGAGCCGGCTTAGTTGGAACTGCCCCGCTTACCTGAATATTGATGGGCACCGCCGCGCTCTGCCGGGTAGGATAAAAGCCTTGGGTGAGGTAAAATGTAGTGGTTTTGGTGAGCTTGGTGCGATAAGAGTTGCCCGTATTTACGGGTTGCTTCAGCTCAGCGTCGGCGTACCACAGCACGTTTCGGCCCGAAACCCGAATGGTACTCTCAGCCCCGGCCGCCACTTTAGCCGCCGATTTCAGCTTTACCCGGTAAAACGTGAACGTGCCCACGTCGCAGTTACCGATGGGCTCGTAGGTGGCCCGGCCGGTGAGCTTTTCCAGCTTGGGGTCGTAGGTAAACGTAATAGAGCCCGAGCACCAATAGGAGCCAGGCGTGCGGCCGGTTTCGTTGAGTTTCTGCTGGTGCTCCAAAACCAGACCGGTAGCGCTAGGAGTGGCCTGCACTTTAAACGTGACGGTCACCCGGGGCTCGCCGCCCACCTCTTGGTACAAAATACCAAACAAGGTGTTGCCCTGGCCTTTTTGCAGGCGTAGCTCGGCGGGCCAGGTCGCATCGGGGTCTCGCTCACCCGTGTCGGTTTCTACACCTTGCCAAATGCCCGCCAACGATTGAGCCTTTACCGGCCCAGCCATCAGTAGAACCAGTATGGTTAGTAGTTGCCAAATACTGCCTTTCATTCTGCTAAGTAAAAACTCTTAGTTGGACACTATCAAGTGGCCTAGAAAAACAAAAAAGAACCGTCTGCTGCGAGTAACGCGCCCGACGGTTCTTTATTCTCATGTTGGTTAGGTAGCGTTATACAGCTCCGCCAGAATCATGTCAACTACTCTCTAATGTCTGGTCCCGTAGGCCAGTATCTTGACGCTTACACAGCAGGGGCAGTGAAGGATGTACTGCTCTAAGCCAGGTAGGCCATATCCTCTTCGCTCAGTTTGATATCGGCCGCTTGCAGGTTTTCCCGCAGGTGGGCTAGGGAGGACGTGCCCGGAATAGGCAGGATGACAGGGGAGCGGTGCAGCAGCCAGGCAAGGTTAATCTGAGCCTCGGTGGCGTTGTGCTTCTGGGCTATTTCGGCAATTTTATTGCCTGCCTTAGGTAATCCATGAATCAGGGAGAAGAAAGGAATCAGCGGAATTTGGTGCTGCTCACACAGATCCAGCACTTCCTCACCACCGGGGTTGTCGCCGTGGGCTGAGAACACGCTAGTGCGCTGGGCATAGCTGTACATATTCTCCACGGTGGCAATGGGGCCCAGCGCTAGGCCAGCCTCCAGTTGCTCACGCGTGACGTTGCTGAGGCCTACGTGCAGGATTTTGCCTTCGCGCTGCATGTCAAACATAGCCCCCAACTGCTCCTCCAGCGGTACGGGGCCTTGGCCCATCAGGCGTAAGTGCACCAGCTGTACCTGTTCCTGGCCCAGGGTACGCAGGTTGTTTTCAATACTCTGGCGCAGGTTTTCGGGGCGGTTGAAGGGCACCCAGCTTTTATCGGGGCGGCGGGTGGCACCTACTTTGGTGCAGATGACAAGATCGGAGGAATAGGGATATAGTGCCTCACGGATGAGCCGGTTCGTGACGTCCTCGCCGTAGTAGTCGGCCGTGTCGATGAAGTTGACGCCCAGCTCCACGGCGGTGCGCAGAATCTGCAGGGCTTCGGGGCGGTTAGCGGGCTCCCCCCAAATTTCCGGACCTGTCAGGCGCATAGTGCCGTAGCCGAGGCGGTTAACGGTGAGGGGATAGGCAGAGGTTGGAGCGATGGTGATGGTAGCAGACATACAGATAGTGAGATGGAATACGTTGAACCACGAGACATAACCCTTGGTTGCCAAGCTGACGAATAAGCGGGTAGGATACTTTAGGCCGCTCGTACATCATTTCGTTGCAAGATGGCTGAAGTAGAAAATAAGAGTTGATTCTTACTGGCCCTTGGCTGCGTTCAGGCTGAGTTTCGGGATGGTTCTGTCCTTCACGTATAAGCTGGCCCGTTCCTGCTCACTTGTATCGGATAAGGCCCACCATACGTCAGTGCCCTTGGTGCCAATCCGGACAGCTTCTTTATACTGCCCGAAAGGCCGCTCGTAGTTCATGGTGAGGCCCGCAAACCCGGTTTTGTCGTTCACAATCATCTCTACTGCGTCTTGATTCTGCCGGTCGAGGGCAATGACGCCGCGGCCATTATCGAGGAAACTCATACCACCGCGCTCCTGGCCAGTTTTGTCATGAATAGTTAGGCCATATGAAGCAGCAATGCGCGGATAGGTCTTGCCCTGCAGCACTGGGTCGGGCGCCTCACCTAGAACAACGCGGTCTTGTCCATCGGGTCCTAGCACTACCAACGAGGCCGTGGGTGCATCCTTCCGCTGGCGGCCCGTGGTTTCATTGGGTGCTCCCATGAGGATACGAGGCTTCCCGGCGGCGTCCGTAATAGTGATGCCGCGCACATGCAGATACTCCGTTTTGCGGGCCACGAAACCCGTTAGCATTACCCCCAGCACTGCTAGGCCACCCAAGGCGCCCAGCAGGCGCTGCCGCTTCAGCTGCTTTTCCAGCTTTTCAATTCTGTGTATAAGCGCTGCGGAGTCGAGGTCAGGCGTGTGCATGATGAAGAACCAGTAACAGATGTGGCTGCCAGTGAGTTAGTTGGCTAGTCTTGTCAACCCATACGCGTCTGCTACTAAGTGGTTTACACTTGGCCTACGGGCACAAAAACCTACTTCTTACTGGTGCTAGTAGTTTGAAGGGCCAAAGGCCGTATCTCATTTACTAAGGTGAGTAGAAGCTTGCCGGGTTCTTCGAGGGGAATAAGATGGGCCGAGTTTTCAAACCAGATGCCTCTCTTCAGCGGCGCTTTCACTTGGGCCAGCCAGCTAGCAGTAGGCTCGGAGGGCGTAGTATAATCATGACGCCCCATGAGCATGAACACCGGGATAGGAAACGATTTTACCGGTTTAAAATCAACTTGTAAAAAGGCCGGTAGTATGCGGCCCAGCGTAAACAAGCTACCCTGGTCAATAGCCTCCACTTCCTTGCTGGAGTATTCGTAAGAAAGCAATGGGGCGTTGAAATAGTACTTCGACTCGGAGCGGTACGCCGACAGACCGCCATAGTACTGAGGCCACTTTCGGGCAATGATAATTCGCTTGCGGGTAATGGGTTGGTTGCCGGGGTAGGGAGCAATGGAGCGTAATTCTTTGAGAGTTACTTCGTTGTGTTCTGCCGTGGCACGTTTCAGCGCATATTCGAAGCTCACCCGCTCGTTTTCTTGGGTATTGATAACTTGCCCAATGCCCACGTAAGCGTAAAATAAATCGGGGCGTTTGAGGGCAGCTTGCATGCTCACGATGGTGCCCCAACTATGGCCCATCAGAATAACCTTTGGCTGGCCGTACTTTTTTCGGAGTAGTTCAGCCAGGTCAATGGCATCCTGCACGTACTGCTCAATGCGGATGGATGGAGCTAGGCCAGTGGTATCGTTGGTGGCGTAGGTTTTGCCGGCTGCCCGCTGGTCGTACTGCACCATGGTGAAGTATTCCTCTAGTGGCCGCTGAAACATCCACGATACGGGCGCCATTGGCGACGCGGGCCCACCGTGCACAAATAGAATAATGGGGTTGCGCTTGTCTTGCCCCCGAACATATACCCACTGCTTTATACCCCCAATGGCCACGGTATACGATTCCTGAACTCCATTGGGCGAGACTATTTTGCTTAAGTCCGCCAGAATAGCCTTGCTGTTGGCGTACTCATCGGTAAGCCCACTGGTCTGCGCAAACGATGCACTAGTGCCCAGCAATAAGAGCAAAAAAAACAAGCCGGGGCAGTGAGAGTAGTTGCATAGCAAGCAAATAGAAAAGCTGTGAGTGGCCTAGAACCGCAGAAACTGGCTACGCTCTGGCTGAGCAACTGCATCAGGCGAGGATTTGGACGCGGCTCACTCCTTATAGTACTCCTTTATGGGGTAAGTACGGGTGGTACTCGTCCAGCGGCCATTGGTTTTGCGGCGAGTTTTCACCAGCACATTTTCGCCGCCGCGCGCATCTTCTTCCAAAGTCAACACTTCGCTCAGACCTTTGCCAGGCACTACCTCATACTCCGTGGTCAGGTGCCAGCAGCACCCGTCTTTTTGAAACGTAGTGAGACGCTTATGGGCCTTATCAACCTGAAACATGCCGAGGTTATCGGACGCCAAGGCCGTTAGCTCAGGGCTGCGTATAAAGCGGCGGGAGCGGCTGGCGTACACGTACACGTCGTAAGAAGGGCCGTCGTAACTGCTGTGGTTGCCGTTGCGGATGGCCAGATCTTCGGTGCCATCGAAGTTGAAGTCGTTGAAGATGAGCGTACTCTGCTCGCCGTACAGCTGTACCGTGTTTACGGTAGGTTGCTGGCCCTGGGCATCGAGGTAAAAGGAGAGGTCCTCAGAGGTGAAAGTCTGGACGAGTTGCTTGGTTTGCTTGCTGTACAGCTTGATGGTGCCCGCCCCCTCGCAGTGGTCATCGGCGCAGCCCGCGACAGTAATGGTAGCGTAGTAGCGTGTAGAGCCTTGGGTAACGGTGAAGCTGCGCTGACTCCAGCCCGGCAGGGCGTGGCCTAGCAGAGAAGCAAGCAGAAAGGCGCGGAGCATGGGGAAAATAGTAGCTTAAATTAGTGGCCTTTAGATAACTAGTATACCTCCAAGTATTAGACAAGTACTCCTGCTTCGACAGGTAACTACTGAGAGATTTTGCTAGCTACTTATAATGGTTATTTGCTGGAACTAGGCTTCAACGGCCCCTTTCTCGTAGCCAATCCATTCATCTAATTACCAGCTGAACGGCAAGTAAAGCTCCAAAGAATTGGATGAGATAATACCCGGCGGCAATCCCAACCAGAAACACGATTGGGCTATAATAAGCCAGAATAGAGTCGTGTCCGGGTTTTACGATGGCCGCGCCCCCCACATGAGGGCTTCAAACAAGATGGATAGACCTAGGCCTATCCCGGTAATCCGAAGCGACTTGGTAGTAGATGAACTTGACATGTATACTAAGCTGAGATCTATGATAGATTTTTTTAAACTATTGCTTTAGGCTAATACCCGTGCCGGGCTCTGCTCTGAATGCGCTTCTCCCAGCGCTTACGCTTGGGCGCAATGTAGCCGCGCAGATGCTTCTCCATCACCATCACGGCGCAGGGCGCGGCGGCCGTAGCCCCAAAGCCGCCATTCTCAAAGTACACCGCCACAGCTATTTTAGGCTTATCAGCCGGAGCGAAGCCGACGAAGGCCGCGTGGTCGTCGCCCTCATCGTTTTGCACGGTACCGGTTTTGCCAGCTACCGTAATACCTACATCGGCTAAACTGGAAGCATCAGCCGTGCCGCCCTTCTGCATTACAGCTACCATGCCCGGTACCAGGGCCGCAAAATGAACACTGTCGATAAGAGTGTGGTGCTTCTCCGTGAAGCGAGGTAGTGGCCCGCCCTTTCCAACGGCACGCACCAAGTGAGGCGCGTAGTACCAGCCGCGGTTGGCAATGATGGCGGCCATATTAGCCATTTGCAGGCCCGTCAGGTTGATTTCACCTTGCCCGATGCTGAGAGAGTAGATGGAGCGGTAGTTCCAGTTGCGGGTGCGGCGGGCTTTGTCGTAGTACTCGGGGGTAGGGAGGAAGCCCGGGGCTTCACGCGGCAAGTCCACCCCCAGCACCGAATCAAGCCCAAACGACCGAACATAGCGGCGCCACTCGGCCAAGTTCACGTGGCGGGCTGCTACCGTATCGGCCACCAAGCTATCGGGCACCGCGTTTATCAGGTTCTGCATTACCTGATAGAAATAGGGGTTGCAGCTGTACTTGAGGCCCAGGGTCAGGTTGGTGGCGGGCTTGTGGTGGTGCACGCAGCTCACCAACGACTGGTCGCAGGGGAAAGCGGTGGCGGGCGTAATGGCGCCCAACTGCAGGGCTACGGCGGCATTCACCAGCTTAAACACCGAGCCCGGCGGATTGGCCAGCATAGCGGGCCGGTTCAGCAGGGGCATGTTTTCGTGCTCCAGCAGTTCAGCCCGCACCCCGGCCTGGTCGGGGGCAGTGATGGTGGCCGGGTCGTACACCGGCCCCGACACGTAGGCCAGTATCTCGCCGGTGCATGGATCGAGCGCCACGAGGTAGCCCTTGCGGTTGCCCATCAGCTTTTCGGCGTAGGCCTGTAGCTTCACATCGATGGTGAGGTGTAGGTCCTGGCCTTGCTGGAAGGTGGTGTCTTTGGCCCACGTGCCGTGCTGCTGGCCCTTGGCATCAAGCAGGGGGTGCAAGTACCCGTGACGGCCTTTGAGCAAACCGTTGTAATAGGCCTCTACGCCGCCGTTGCGCAGGCGGTAAAACCGGCCGCGTCGGTAGCGCTGGGCTTGGCGGTAGAAGGCTTGGGCCTCACTGCCGAGGTAGCCCAGCACGGCGGCGCCGGCATGAGTAGTATAGGTGCGCTGGTGGCGCTGACTGAGCAGGAGGCTAGGCCACTCGGCGCTGTCGCGGCGGACCCGCTGGGCTTCTTTGGCCGTGAGGAGAAGCTGTACCCGGGTTTGAGGACGGGCCCCGGGGTAGGGCAAGGCCTCGGCAATACGCCGGCGCACAGTGGTGGAGTCCCAGCCTAGCAACTGGCCTAGGGCCAGCGTATCGAGCGGAGGGCGGCGCGGCAGCTTCAGTAGAAACACAAGACGGGTATCTACCAGCACCGAGTCGTGGCGGTCAAGGATGCGGCCCCGGATCAGTGAATCAGTAATGACCACGCGGCGCTTGGTGTATACTTCGCCGGTTTTCGGGTCTTGGGTGGGAGTAGTCGTGTTGTGGTCGGGCGACGAGCAGGCGGCCAATAAGACCAACGATGCCAGCAGAAGCCTACCCCAACGAGTAAAAGCGGTACGCATGGGGTAAAGCTAGGCAATTGGCATTCTTCGGAACCGGGCTTCTCGGCGAACAAGCCCGGTCACTGGCTTATTAGCGAAACCCGCGGCGTGGTGTCATGTGGCCTAGTACAAGTTGTAGGGAACAACTCACTAGCCCGTCATGCTGCGCGGCGCCGGAGCATGACGGGCTGGTTGGCTCAATACCTACTCTCTATTGTCTGGCTAACCTGTATAGGCCAGTGAGAGCAGGCCTTATTCGTCGGAGTTGCTGGAGGCTTTGGGGCCACCGCCAAACATGAGGGCCATGGTCTTCATTCCAATCTGGGCGGCATCCTTGGCGTAGTCGAGCACCGGCGCGGTGGTCGTGACTTTCAGGTCTTGGTCGGTTACGGGCTTTGCCTGCACGTTGGTAAACTCGTAGCGCATCTGCTGCTTGCGCTCCTTATCGAAGTACACCACCAAGCGCGTGATGCCATTGGCCTCATTCACGTACACCGGATGGGCAAAGTTCAGGCTCTGCGGAATCTGCTTAGACGTCCACACATCCAGCGCTACGGGCTTGCTGGGCAGCTGGCCGGGGCCCTCGGGGGTGCTGCCGGCGGCGCCAGGCTTAATAGTATAGGTGGTTTTCTGGCTGGGGTAACCGGCTACCAACTCGGTTTCAGTAGTCGGGCGCACGGTGTAGTCGGTGGTGGTTACCACAATGCTCTGCCAGCTCCGCTCCACCGAGGCCGCGTCGTAGGTGTAGTTCACGTTCTGGGGCACCGACTGGGAGGCAATGCGCAGCAGACCTTTGTTGGTGGCGTTGTTGAAGTAGTTTTCGAGGTGGTAGGTGAGGGCGTCGGTGGTGGCGCGCACTTCCTTGCCTCGGCAATACAGAGTGCCCTTGCGCGGCAGCATCAGCGCCCCGATGGTCATGGCTGGGCTGAGGTTTGCGGCGGCCGCCTGAAACTGCTGCTGCTCAGTAACAGTAAGGCTGGCAGCCAGCTGCTGTATCTGGCCCTGAATGTTTCCCTTGGTTGGGTCGATGCGGTTGAGCAGCTTATCGTAGGGGTTGCCAGGCAATGACACGCGGGTGGTGATGATTCCCTGGGTGAAATCGGCTACGGGGGGCGTGGCCGCAGTAGGAGCGTGGCGGTAACCGGCCGCGGCCAGCAGCACCGTAAGCGGAAGCAAGGCCCAGGCAGATGAACGAGAAAGGCGCATGATGGAAGGAGGAGAATATTTATGGCGCCAAATCTATATATAAAATCTGCTTAGTAAGGTCTCTAACCCATCGGGGCAAGCTGGTAGATTACAGCCTGAAACTCTTAAAAATTAGCACGGCAGATGCGGCGCGGCAGCCAAGTGACAAATAAGGTCTTGGATAACTATTCCAGCAGAAAACCGGTAGCAAGCAGAACAACCCGCGGCTGCAGAGGTTACCTGCCATATACCCCCGATGAACTACTCCACCTACACCTCTGAGCTTTATACCCAGCCGGCTCTGCAAACCAGCGACGCGCAGAAATGGCCGGGGGTGCGGGTGGAGCGTTACCAATTGGCACCTGGAGGGATGCCGGCGCATTTTCATGGGCAACACCTGCTGCTGGTGCACCAAGCCGCCGTTCATTCCCACCGACTGCAAGGAAGCCGCGTGGAGGAAGGGCTATTTCGGGACGGCGACGCGGGCTTGTACCCCGCCGGAGAATATGGGCCTTCTGCCTGGGATGAGCCGGCGGATATCATCAACGTGCACATCGACCCAGAGTGGCTGGAAACTCTCGCCCGCCAGAGTTTAGACCTAGTGCAGTTTAACCTTCGCGAACGGTTTCAATTTGAGGATGCGCTGTTGCCGCACGTTGGGCGCCAGTTGCTGGCCGCCGCCGGTAAGGAGCATGCACTAGGGCAGTTGTATGCAGAATCGCTAGTGAACACGCTGGGCTACCACCTTATCGAGTTCCATGCCACCTTCGAGCGGCGTATTGCCGGCGCTGGGGCGCAACTGCCAGCGGCCGTAATAGCCCGCATCGACGCTTATTTAGAGGCCTACGCAGAGCAGCCTATTACGCTGGCCGCGCTGGCAGATCTGGCCAACCTGAGTGTGTTTCACTTCGCCCGGCGCTTCAAACTGACTACCGGCCGCTCGCCCTATCAGTACGTGCTCGACTGGAAAATCAAGCGCGCCCGCCACCTGCTCCGCACCGGCGACCTACCTGTAGCAGCCATCAGTGATGCGCTCGGCTTCGCCTCGCCCGCCCACTTCTCCGCGGCGTTCAAACGGGCAGTAGGCGAAACACCCCGCGAGTTTCAGCGCGGCTAACTAGAGCAAAAGACTAGTTCCCCTCCTTAGATGAGGAGGGGCTAGGGGTAGTTGAAGTGCTAGGATTAGAAACTAGTGCTAGTAATTGTTTAACGAGTAGTCAATCATCCCTAACCCCTCCTCAGCTACATTGGGGAACTAGGTTCCAACTCTAGGCCACAACTGGAGTGAGCAAGAATGTATAAGAAGTGAGCAAGAATTGGGTAGGGTGCTGGAGGGGTTGCGGGCAACTTTGCATCATGCAAACAGGCAGTTGCCTGGTGCTTCACCCCACACTTTCCTCTTTATGCATACGCTCGAATCAACACCCTACACCCCGCTCACGGAAACCCTGGACATGTACTCCGATGCGGAGCTGATTAAGAAGCTGCCTGGCTTCACCAATCATTATGTCTCTGTCAATGGCATTCGGCTGCACTACGTGGAGGGTGGTAGCGGACAGCCGCTGATTTGCCTGCCGGGCTGGCCTCAAACCTGGTGGTCGTATCACCCAGTGGCAACCCAGCTAGCCGAGCACTACCGCGTCATCATCCTGGATATCCGGGGTATGGGCACCTCGGACAAGCCTGCCACGGGGTACAACAAAAAGACTATGGCCCAGGACGTGTACTCCCTAACCCAGCTGCTAGGCCTCTCGAAGGTGGCGCTGATGGGGCACGACATCGGCGGGATGGTGGCGTTGAGCTTCGCCTTCAACTACCCCGAGGCCACCGACAAGGTAGTACTGCTGGATGGTAGCCACCCCACCGAAGGTATGCGGTACATGACCATGCTGCCCGCCCCCGGCACCTTCGAGGCTAAGATGGACGGCGACAACCCCTACATGTGGTGGATGGCCTTCAACCAGATCAAGGAACTACCCGAGCAGCTGCTGGCCGGCCGCTTCCGCTACCTGCTCGACTGGCTTTTCAGCTACGTCATGATTGATGAGAGCCATATGTCGGAGTTCGACCGCCAGGTGTACGCCGCTGCCTACAACCACCCCGACAGCATCCGGGCGGCTACCGGCTGGTACCGAACCTTCAATCAGGATATTGCGGACGCCAACACCTACCCCCGCCTGACTATGCCAGTGTTGGGCGTTGCCAGCTATGTGGCCTACAACCATATGAGCATGGGCTTACCCCACGTAGCCGAAAATGTACAGGTAATTGGCCTTCAGAATAGTGGCCACTACATGTTCGAGGAAAAGCCCGCTCAAGTGCTGGAGGCAGTATTCAACTTCCTGCAATAACTCACTCGCATCAACTGTCCCGCACCTAAGCCACGTCACTTAGCTAGGCCTAGGCCTCTTGGCTGGGTACCCTCGCAGGCTGCATCTGAGTTTGCCGTCGGCGGAAGTATACGAAAAAGGGGAGCCCTGTCAGGATGAGGCCTAGGCCTAGCAACGACTGCGTAGGTTGCGTAATAAGCGTGTGCCCGGTGAAGGTGAGGGCGAACAGGATGAGTATGAGCTGCACGAAGGGGTAGCCTGGCACCGGGCCTGGAATACGGCCCTGGCGCTTCATCTTTACCACTGCCACCGCCAGCAGGCCATAAAACAGAAAAGTGGCGAAAATGACCAAGTCAGTAAGTCGCTCGAAGGTGCCGGATATAATCAGCAGGCTGCTCCATGTGAAGGTAAAGGCCAGCGCCCGGTGAGGCGTGCGGTAGTGTGGGTGCACTGCCGCGGCCGATTGAAAGAAATACCCTTCCTGGGCCATGCGGAAATGCACGCGGGTGTGCGAGAGCAGCACCGAGTTGAGGGTGCCGAATACGCTGACCAAAATCAGCACCGTTACGCCCGTTTTGCCCCACTTGCCCAGCAAGCCCTCGGCTACCACGGCTGCTCCAATTTCGTTCGGGCCGATGGCCGCCAGTTGGGCCAGGGGTAGGGTACGCAGGTACACGTAGTTGATGAGCACGTACAGCACAATGGCAATGCTTACCCCACCAATAATGGCGCGGGGCACGTTGCGCCGCGGATTTTTGATTTCACCCGTTACGAAGGAAAGGTCTACCCACCCATCGTAGGCCCAGAACACGCTGAGCAGCGCCCCGAAAAAGGCACTGGCCAGCGACACCTCCTGCACCGGTATTACCGCCACTGTTGTGCCGCCAGAATCTGGCGCAGTCAGAAACAGGCCCGCCAGAATAAGCAGGAGAATACCCCCAATTTTGGCCGCCGTAAACACATTGCTTAGCCGCCCGCTTTCACTCACCCCGCGGTAGTTCACCCAAGTAAGCGCGGCCGTGGTGGCAATAGCCAGGAGCTTAATGCCGGAGTCTGCGAAAGGGTAGATGAGCCCACCGATGGAGAGGTGCGCCCAGGCCTGGGCCGGGTTGGGCAGGGGCAGCAGGGCATTCACAGATTGGGCGAAGATAAAGGCCAGTGCCGCCACCGATGCCGAGCCGATGATGGCAAAATCCGTCCACCCAAACATGAAAGAGGCAAAGTTGCCGAACGACAGTCGCAGGTACTCGTACACGCCGCCCGATTCTTCGGTCAGGGAGGCCATGCCCGAGAGATTTAGGGCCCCACAGATGGTCACCATCCCCGCCGCTACCCAAGCGGCCAGAATCCATTCCGCGTTTAGGCCACTCTGCGCCAGCGGCACGATTTTCTTAAACACGCCGGAGCCAATTACAATGCCTGCCACCAGCAGGGTCCCACTCACTACTCCAAAGGCTCGAACCAGAGTAGCGGGAGCAACTGCGGGCGACTTTTCTAAGTTGTTCATTCTTCAAGGTAACCAGTTATGCTGCAGTGTTAGACTGGCTGCTCGACGGACAGGTTACGCGCAGAAGGATAGGCCTAGCGGCATTAGGTAGCAGAAAAGCACTAGATGGATGCCCCGGGGAAACCAAGAGGCGTTTTATTAATCGTTGATTGTCACTGACTGCTCGCGTTTCTTTATGCTTTTACACGTAATAAAAGCGCTTAGCTATGAGTCTAGTGTTAAGCGCACGTGGGCCTGCATAATAATAGCTTGCGTAGACTACAAGCACGCAAGGGACACAGTCACCGGCTTCTTTCGACAGCTGGCAACTGTGCCCCTAAAAAAGAAATGCTTGCTTATTGAGGTAGGCCTAGGCCACTACCATGCGAGTCGCCCACGACTGATGAATCTCTTCAAATGTGGTGCGCAGGTTTTTGGTGATATCCCAGTTGGGATAGTGCGCCCGCATTTTACTTAGGTCGGAGATGTAGCAGATATGGTCGCCCGCGCGGTTTTTATCTACATAGTCGTACAGCATCTTCTGACCTGAGATATCTTCGATCAACGCAAAGGCCTCCAAAACGGAGATGGAGTTGTCGCGGCCACCGCCAATGTTGTACACCTCTCCAATGCGCGGAGCCGCAATAAATTCTTCCATGAAGCGGACTACATCGTGCGAGTGGATATTGTCGCGCACCTGCTTGCCCTTGTACCCAAACACGGTGTACTTCTTCTGCTCTAGGTTACACTTGATTAGGTAGCTGAGAAAGCCGTGTAGCTCTACACCCGAGTGGTTTGGTCCCGTGAGGCAGCCCCCGCGCAAGCAGCAGGTCGGAATATCGAAATAGCGGCCGTATTCCTGCACCATCACATCGGCCGCCACTTTTGATGCGCCGAAAATGGAATGCTTAGACTGATCAATGCTGAACGACTCCTTTATACCATCGTGGTACTGGGCATCGGCGAAATCCCAGCGGGTGTCTTTCTCTACCAGATTGAGGCTGTTGGGTGCATCGCCATACACTTTGTTGGTCGACATATGCACGAAAACCGACTCAGGGCAGTGCTGACGCGTGGCTTCGAGCAGGTTGAGAGTACCAACGGCATTAACGTCGAAGTCGTCATAGGGACGTGAGGCGGCTAGGTCGTGGCTGGGTTGAGCGGCAGTGTGCACAATAGCGTCGGGGCGAAGTTGCTTGAGGGTCTCGCTAACCCCCGTGCGGTCCCGGATATCCAGCTCAATGTGCTCGAAATTCTTGAACTCGGCGAGCAGCCGCAACTGGTTCCAGCGAGTGTCGCCGTTGGGTCCGAAAAAGTCTGCCCGCATGTTGTTGTCAATGCCATAGACCTTCCAACCACTCTGGCAGTACTTGCGCACTACTTCACTCCCGATAAGCCCGCTGGAGCCAGTGACTAATATCTTTTTCATAAGGCAAAATGTATGGTGATGAACGAACAATCATGTAGGCAGGCCCCGTGAGTTGGGGTCGGAATAATGGGTGGGATGCAGAAATAAAAAGGGCAGCGGGTAGTGCTAATTCGCACTAATAGTGTGGACCTGATCTAAAAATGATTTGATAACAATGTTCCGGTCAAACTGATGAACATAGTTGTAAGCATTTGATTTATATATTTCGAAATCGTGTTGTTTTTTTAAATATTTAGTCAGTAAAGATTCCATTTGGTCTATGTCGCCAAATTCGGAAGAAATGCCTAGCTCGTTGTGTGTAATGACCTTGTAAATCTCAGAATCCTTGTCGGCTGATATAAAAATCAGCTTTGCCTTAGCCATAATTCCTAAGAGCTTAGACGGGAAATATACATCTCCCGAATCTTTCTTCTGAGATAGGAAAACTATATCGGCATCAGTTAAGAAATTAAAATAGTCTTCTTGATTTAGAAAATCAATAAAATGTAAGTTTGGAATATTCTTTTGCTGGGCGTATGATTTAAGATTGTCTAAATCTCCTCCTTGACCAATAATTAAGAAGGTTAAGTCGTCACGGTCTCTGAATCTTTCACTTAAGTCGATCAATACCGAAAGGCCTTGCTTTATCCCAATATTGCCAGCATAGCCAATAATGGTTTTGTCGCGGTACTGCGGAAACTTCTCCCGGAACTTGCCCTGCAAGCCTTTGTCTTTAGCTTCGGCAACATCAATCCAGTTAGGCCACAAATAGATTTTCTCGTCCTCAATTCCCTTTCGCTTAATTAAATCTAGCATGCCAGTGGAAATAGAAGTGGTCAGGTCGGCCTTTTTGTAGCTGTACTTCTCAATTCCATTCATGATTTCAACGATGGGTAGCTTGCCCACCATACCCAATGACTTGGCCGCATCTAGCTGCAGGTCTTGCACATTGATGATGAGCTTAGCCCCCCATAGCTTTTGAAACAGGGTGCCCATGAGGCCTAGGTTAATAGGCGTTGTAAACAGGACAATAGTATCGTGCTTGCCTGCTCGCAAGAAGTTGATGAAGGCAAACGTGATAAAGGAAATCTCCTGCACCATGCGGGTGAGGGTGGTTACCTTCTTGGGCACGTAGAGGTAGCCCCGCAGCACCTTGATATTCTTGTACATATCGGTGCGGAAAAGCTTGCCCTTGTCCTCTGGGCGCTTCACCCACTTAGGATACCAAGAAAAGCCCGTTACGGCGGTTACCTCGTGCCCTTGCTCCGCGGCGTACGTCGCGAAGTCAGTGGCATACAAGGAAATGCCACTGTGGTCGGGCGCAAACGTCATACTGCTGACTAGAATTTTCATAATCCGGAGGGGGTATGGTCGCTCACGAAGTGTAGGCCAGGGCAGGGCCCAGCCACTGATAGCCGCGGGCTAGTACTGCGACTTTAGGATGGAGTACAGGTGGCGTTGTCCCTTATCGGATAAATGAATACCATCCCGGTAATCATCTTCCTGAAAGGCGTAATCCAGTTCCTTGATGAGAGGAATATGATGCTGTGCGCAAAACGCAATGATTTCGGCTCCTTGAGAATTATAAGCGCCTCGCTTCAATTCTTCTTGATCGGCGTGTAAATAAATTAGAAGTGGAATTTTAGCGCTATCTGCATACGCCGCGAAATGGCTAAACCCGCTGTTAAAATGCATGCCTTCTTGATACTTGCTAATTAGCAAGTTGTCGTTTTTGCTCGGTGTCTTGGTTTCTTGTGGTGCAATATATTGCGCTATGTACCGCGGATATAAATACCGATCAAATAGCTCGGTTATGCCAAAGGCGTATTGCTTAGTTGGGTAGCTGGGAATTACGCCAACAATTTTTTCAAAGTTCATGTTGTCGTAAGCATCGTGTGAGCTTACAACTAATAATATTTTTTTAGCACCGAAATTGCCGTATTTTTTAAGGTAGGCGTAGCAGTTGTCTGGCCCCCACGATCCGGCAGCAATATTCGTGACCAGTATGTTTTGCTTGTTTTTCTTGGTTAGGTAATTTGTTAGCAGCGTAGTGGCTAAACTGTCTTGGTCAGTTTGAACCCCGCCGTTAAGTACTGAGTCGCCAAAGCCTAATATAACTTCAGAATCAGCGGCCGTGATTTCTCGGTTGCGTTGAGAATAAGAATTGTAAAAATTATTTTTTAAAAACCGATAACGCTTTTGTGGAATAGGAATGTATTCAAAATCCTTGTCCTCCCGCATCAGCACGGCATCAGTAAAGCCATATACCTTGCGTAACACGCCCTCCATCAATAAAAGGCCAAACAGCAAAAATCCCCCCACGATAAAGTATTTTCTCCGACTGCTAACGGGAGCTGGTTTGTCTTTAATTGCCTTAACAAGCTTGACGGTCGTGTTCATTGAAGGAAGGATGTTTGATGGATATCAGTTAGCGCCTGTTAGCGCCGATTGGCGTGCTTAGCTTTAATTCGGTTTTGATATCCACCCACAATTGCAGCAAGCCCTAGGCCTGCTGCAGCGCCAACCACACCCCATCCAATATCTCCCCAGTCAAAAAATCGCTGCGGCAGAAACAACTGCCCCAGTTCCGCTATTACCACCACGGCAACTAAACTGGTAAAGGCCATTCCCCACCAGGGCCATGGGTGTTCTTCAGCTATCAACCACGCCCCTACAAGTAGGCCTAGAAACACGAAGGGTATACCCGTCCGGATTTTATCATTGCGGTCGGCATCGGCCCACTGGCCTAGCCACCCTGGCATAAACCAGAGGGAGCTAAGTTTGGGCAGTGGTAGCCAGCTTAAGTAGAGCACGAGCAGGGTGCCAATGGCTAGTAAAGTCAGAAGTATTCCAAGCCGCATAGAAGAGGGGGCCGGTAGGGCCCTAGCTAAAGGCGGTGAAAGAGTAGGTTAGAAGCGACGCCTGATTAGGCTTCCTGCAGGAGGCGGTTTTCCTTGATCTTGCAGTAGACCTGCGTGAAATAGGACATCTTGAGAATGGCGAAGGCCAAGCCCCGCGCTCCGTCGCGGAACCCCCCCAACAGGAAAAAGCTACCGCAGAAATAGGCCGGGCCTATCAGCACGCTGCGCATCAGCCGATACTTGAGCTGCTGCTTCCAGGTCCAGCGGGTGGCTACTGTCGCATCGGAAGATGACTTCAGAAAGCGGGCAGCTTCCCAGCCTGCGTATTCGTTATGCTTGGTCACATAGTGCGACAAGCCGCGGAAGTCTTGGTGGTCAATCTTGTGGTTTATCACCCCTACTTTGCCCTCCAGCACGGGGTGCTCGTGCACCTCCATATCAAGCTTGCTCCACTGCTTTTCATCAATCTGCTCGTACTCACCGGCGCCTACCCGAAACAGCGCCAGTTTGCGCAAAGGGTAACCGCCACGCAACTGCTTACCCATGAAGTAGATAGTGTAGCTCAGCCAGTACCCAACCTTATCAGAGCCAGCATCGTCGCGCAAGGTTTCGCGCAGCTCAGCCTTAAACTCTTCCGTCAGATACTCATCGGCATCCAGGAACAATACCCATTTAGTATCGGGGGTATGATTGCGCAGAAACCAATTTCGCTTCTTCGGAAACTTGCCATCCCACTCAAAGTTGAGCACGTCTGCCCCAAAGCGCCGCCCAATGTGCGGCGTTTGGTCCGTGCTCCCCGAGTCGATGATCACAATGCGACGAGCCAAATCAGGGCCAATGGCCGCCAGGCAGCCAGGCAAGTTCTGCTCTTCGTTGCGCACGGGAATAGCGATAGTTAAATCAAGTGTAGGCACCCTCATGAACTTCTAGAGTTTAGTCTTAGTAGTGGGCCATGGGCATGGGTTGCCGGCCGGGTGACGCGGTAGATTTACTGTCGTATGGGGGGTGGGATGGGAAGTAGGACGAGGGGCCGCAAGGGGGGAGGGCGGCACCAGAGCGTAGGTAGCTAAGCGAGGCGCGAGGCCAAGCTGGGGCGGTTAAACCAGGACCGCCCGGTCCTTAAGGGGTTTACAAGGATGTCCGGCGCATACCATCCAGTCTGGCATGTCCTTGGTAACAACGGAGCGGGCACCAATTACGCAGCCCTCTCCAATGGTAATACCTGGGTGAACAAAGGCGTCCGCGGCTACCCAGGCGTGGTCTCCCACCGTGATAGGGTTGGTAATCAGAGGAAAACCAGGCTGGGTATAGTCGTGAGTGCCGGCTACCAAGTGAGCACCCTGAGAAACTACGGCTCGTTTCCCAATGGTGATTTTCCCTTGGCAGTAGAGAATGGCACCACTGGCAATGCCACACTCATCGGCTAAATCCAGATTCCACGGCGCCCAGATCTTGACCCCTGGGTACACGTGAACTCCTCGTCCGACTTTGGCCCCGAAGCATCGGAGTAAGAACGAACGCCAAGCGTGCATCGGCCGTGGTGAGTAGCGAAACAACAAGGCCGAGAACATTCCCCACAGCAAACGTCCTAACCGGTTGCGCCGGGAAAAGGATGGTCCGGTGTGGGTGTTGGAATTGACAGCCATTTTACGGAAATAAATTTATAATCAAAAAAATCCAATGAAAAATTTACAAAAAATTGCTAAATAGTTCAACTACATTATGATTTATACAATAATCAAATGGATATTATTGATCTAAGAAGTGTGCATGCTAATATAAGCTATTAGTAGTCAATGTTTAACACTGAGTAGAGCCTTTTGCAAAGAAATATCTAACCTTTGAGCAGCAGCGGACACTGCAAATTGGCTTTCATAACAGGCTCGGGCTCGCGTGCACATGGCCTGCTTTTGTGACTCCGAGAGTTGATACCAAGCCGTTAATAGAGCTTCGGTGCCAGCTTGCGTATCAGGAGCTACTAGGCCTGCTCCGCTCGCCTCAATTTCCTGCCATATATTCACCTGATCTGAAATGAGCACGGGTTTGCCGCAGGCCAAGGCTTCTACCACGGCAATGCCGAAATTCTCTTGGTGGCTGGGCAAAACAAAGGCTTCGCACCCGTAAAAAGCGCCCCATTTAGCATCCCCAGTTAGCATGCCGGTTAAGGAAATAGTTCTTGCTGGAGTTGCTTGAGCTTGAGAGGCCCGACTAATACTCTGCCCATAAGCAGTAGCTAAGCCAGGGCCAGCAATGACCAAGTGCGGGGCTGCTGGCTCCTCAACGGCTGTGGGCTCTGCACTGGTTGCTGCCAAAACGGAACTGGTTGGGACATGGGCGGCTACCTTAACGAAGGCGTCAACGAGCAGGTCAACTCCTTTTTTGGGATCAATTCGGCTTAGAAAGAGTAGATAGGGCTGATCTGGTAGCTCAGTAGGGCAGGCTTGCTGAAAGGCCGTATCCAGGGCGGGCGTGTAATGCGGTGGTTCCTCTACGCCTAGGCCTACAACCAGCTCACGAGCAGGATGGTAAGGGCGGAAAGGCTGCCTGGCCAGTTGGCGCTCAGCTTCACAAGTGAACAGCACGCCCGCCGACTCATTCACTAAGGCTGCCTCCACCAGCTTCCAGTAGGCCCAGTTGCGAGCCGCTTTGAGGCGTCGCCCGCCGGCCCGTTGAAAATAGGGGTCGAGCATGCCGTGGGGCATAATAAAAAGCTGAGGCAGAGCACCCACGCCTGCTTTACGGCATCGCGTTAGGGCCTTTCGAACAGCATATCCGTGATAAAGCCACAAACCGTGCAGAATAACTACATCGAAGCGGGCTAACTGCGCTACCAGCCAAGGGATTAGATGAGGACTGTATTGCCAGGGGCCTTGGGCCGGACCGAGCGCATGAATGGGCAGGGGGTCAGTGCCTAGGAATTCTGCATCCGGAGCATCTAAACTCACAATTTCGCTGTAAGCCCCAATACTTGCCAGCCCATTCACCATGGTGCGCACGGCTTGACTCACCCCACCCAATTGAGGGTCCATGCGAGATATGACGTGTAGGTATTTCATAGGAGGTTAGGCAGAAGCAGCAGTCGGTGCTTAAAAAAGTTAGCTTATTAATTAATACCTTAGGTCGTGTTGGATATTATTTGCTTCTACTGGATTTATTAGATAGTGCTTGTGGCGATTTTGAGTAAAATATTTTACTTTTTAGTTATAGCGTTGCTGCTTAAATAATATTTATGAGATATGTAATCTTTGTCTTTATAACAATATAAGTGTATTTACTTGATTTGTATAGTGGCTTATAATGCAATGATTAAATAAAAATTACTGAAATGCAGTTGATTTAGTAACTCGGTTAAAAATTGTGGCTACCACGAACTTTGGTGATAGCACTGAAGCAGTTAGCAAAAGCCAGGAAAAACTCAGGTATTTCCGGGTTTTCATGGCAAAGCTGGCTTCTCGATGATAGAGGATGGAATAGATGTAGCGCTTGCGGTCTAGTTTCTTCCACCAGGGGTCTTGGTCGCGGGCAGCTTTAAATTCAGCGTAAGTAATCTCGGGCTGGTTGGAGCGGCGGCGCGTGGTGCAATGAGCAGCGTAATCCATCACCTCAAAAGTGTGCACGGGCTTTGTTGCCGTAATAGAGGATGGATGTACCCGGTATTTCATCAGGATTTCCTGCATGATGACCAGCGAGTATCCCTTTTCTATCAGGCGGTTGAAGAAGTCGAAATCATCGCAGGGCCAGCACTGATTCCGTAACCCCCCGGCTTCGAAGAATGCAGCTTTACTTGTCATAAAGCCAGTAAAGGCACACTTCACAAACTCATTGTTAGCCAGTGCCTGTTGGCATTCTTCCACGGTACGGAGGCCTAGGTACCGCTGCACGCCCAAAAACTCGCCGGTGGGGCTGATGTATGTGCAATGGCAGCTTGACGCTCCTATGGCTGGGTTAGCTTCATGGAAGGCCACTTGCCGGGCTAGGCGCTCTGGCAGCATCACGTCGTCGGCGTCAAGAAAGGCGCACCAGTGAGCTTGGGCCTTTTCCACCAGCTTGTTGGTGGCGTTGCACTTGCCCGCATTAGGCTCAAAGAAGGCGTGGATGCGGGCATCGGTGGCAGCGTAGCGGCGGATGATGTCGGCCGAGCCGTCCTTGGAGCCGTCGTCGAGGATGAGCAGCTCGAAGTCGGTGAAGGACTGGCCTAGTACGCTCTCGATGGTTTCCGCCAGGTAGGGCTCCTGGTTGTAAACGGGCAGTATGACAGATACCGTGGGGGCCATGGTGACTTATGCTCTAGCGAGGTTGCGGACTTTCGTAAGCATGTACCCCGGCGATAAGGCCGTGGCCGTGCTGGCTTGCCATAAAAAGTTTAAATAGTTTTTAGACATGATTGAAAACCCCGCATTACGGAAAAATATCTGCGAGTAATTAAATCTTTTGCGATTGAAGCGAGTTAGCCACGGCTCTGCCTGACGAATACGCATAAATTCTTCAAACGTAATTTCTGGTTGCAGTTTCCGGCGAGAATTCAAGCAGTGCATTGTGTATCCTATCATATCAAACGTATGAAAAGGGTTGCGCACAGTAATTGCTGATTCATGAATTCTGTATTTCATCAGGGCCTCCTGAATTATGACCAGAATATATCCTTCCGCTATTAGACGATTGAATATTTCAAAATCATCGCAGGGCCAGAATTTAGACCGCAGCCCACCCGTTTTCTCGAACACTGCCCGCGAAACCATCAGGCCCGTCATGGCGCACTGTACGAACTCGCCGGTAGCCGCCACCCTGCGGCATTCAGCTACGTTTTTGATGAAAGGGTAGCGTTGCGTACCCAGCGTGTTGCCCTTGTGGTTAATGTAGTAGCAATGGCAGCTAGAGGCATCTACCTCCGGGTTAGCTTCATGGAAGGCCACTTGCCGGGCCAGGCGCTCCGGCAGCATCACATCATCGGCATCGAGCAGGGCGCACCAGGTACCGACGGCTTTGGCCAGCAGCTTGTTAGTGGCCTCGCAACGCCCGGCATTAGGCTCAAAGAAGGCGTGGATGCGGGCATCGGTGGCAGCGTAGCGGCGGATGATGTCGGCCGAGCCGTCCTTGGAGCCGTCGTCGAGGATGAGCAGCTCGAAGTCGGTGAAGGACTGGCCTAGTACGCTCTCGATGGTTTCCGCCAGGTAGGGCTCCTGGTTGTAAACGGGCAGTATGACAGATACCGTGGGGGCCATGACGATGTGTAGGTTAATGAGAAATGAAATTCAGGCAGGAATAAGCGTGACTCACGAGGGTTAGTAGACAAAGCCCTCGGTTCGGCTGAAATACTTGGCGTCGGGGGGGATTTCGCCCACCGCCTTGGCGGGCACCCCCGCGTACAGCTTCCACTCCTGTTCGTAGGCTTTGTTGAGCAGGGATTTAGCTCCCAGCACGCAGTAGGCCGGAAGCACCGACCCACCCAGCACTACCACATTGGTACCCACGAAGGTGTAGGCCCCAATTCGAATTGGCTCGCTGCCCTGCCGGTTGTCAAACAGGTTGATGGAGTGCGTTAAGAACTGCGAGCGGTAGCCGGCAATAGTGGCAAATCGGCCTATTTCCAGCAGGTTCGTGCAGTCGAGGTGATGGTCTTTGGTAACGGCCGCCGACTCGCCCAGGATAAGCTCGGCACGGCGGGAAGGCTGGTGCTGAAAGTGGGGCGACTGCGTGCGGGTGGGAAAGCCCGTAATCCAGTTGCCGCGGCCAATGGTGGCATTGGCCTCCATGGTAATGGCATCAAGGTGAATAGCCACGGTGAAATGGTCGATGCGGGCACCGGCGCCCATGGTTAATCGCCGGGGAAAAATCCAGGCTAGGCCTATGTGCGCGGTGGGGTGTAGCTCAAAGCCAAACCACCGGTGCAGGGCTCGCCTTTTAATGCTCCAGGGCAGAATACACGTGACTGCTTTACGAAACATAGCTAAGCTCTTGCCGGACCCCGAACAGATCCAGATAATGGGAGGTCATGTGCTCAGGCTCAAAGCGGCGAGCATTCTCGAAGCCCCGCGCCACCAGGGCGGCGCGGGTGTCGGCGTCCTGTAGAGTGAGCAGTGCTTCCGCAAACGCTTGGGGTTGGGCCGGATCGGCGTGCAGGGCGGCACCGCCGCTCACTTCGGGCATGGGCTCAATGTCGCTGGCAATGACGGGGGCTCCGCAGGCCTGGGCTTCAATAACTGGCCAGCCGAACCCCTCGGAGAACGAAGGAAAGATGAAGGCTTCGCAAGCCGAGTAGAGCGCCACCAGCGTAGCATGCTCCGGCTTAACCACGGAAACTACCCGGCCCTGTAGGCCTAGGGAGTTTGCCAGCACAAGCAGCGCTTCCTCAAGGGGCTCTCCGGCAAAACAGATCAACCCTTGCCAACGCGAACCTAGCGCGGCGGCCATATGAAGGAGCAGCGCCCGGTTCTTACGGGCCAACCCTGACCCGACATGCAGCAGGAAGTTTGCATCCGGGGCTAGGCCTACCTGGCTAAGCAGCTCGGCTTGTTGGGCCGCGGGCAGCGGGGCAAATCTTGCGTTGAAAGCGTTATGTATCACCCGCCAATCCTGAGTGGCATGGTCGGGGGCTAGCTCGCGCAGCTGTTGCAGGGTGAGTTGCGAAACGGTGGCCAGCAATTTGGCGCGGCTCAGGTGGTGCAAAATCCACTTTTGCAGCACCTTGCCTAGGCCAGAAGCGGGGCAGTAAGCATCGGCGTAGCCGAATGCACCCCTGATGGCCAGCACATCGTGGCACGTAATGCCCGCCCGCTCCTCTGGCAGGTGCTGCAGATACGGGGCGTTGGAATGGTCGCACACGTGAAAGCGTACGTTAGGGCTGGCAAAGGCCTGATCCAGCAAGCGCCAGCGCAGGACCATTGGAAAAACCAGCCATTTATCTACGTAAGCCAGCCACTTGCCTATGCCAGTAGTAGCAGCCTGATGCCGGCGGCCGAACAGAACAGTAGGACGCCAGATTTCGGAGTTAATACCTGCCTGCTGATAGCCCGCGTGAAGCATGCACGCAAAGCGCTCCATGCTTTCTTGACCATCTGGGGGGTAGTTCCCGATTAAAATAAGCCTCATAAGCTACCTGTTCGGATAAAACGCGTGAGAAAACGGCAGGAACAGCGGGCCGTTTAGTTGAGCTGAAACTCGCTGAGCACCAAGCGGCCAAGGTCTTCGTGGCCAACGCCTAGCTCGCGTACCTTCTGCGCCCCGGCGCGTCGGATGCTTTCTCGCAGCTCGTCATTGCGCAGCAGCTCATGGCAAACGCGCGCGCACTCGGCCGCATCAGACCAGAAAACGGCTTCGCGGCCTTCATCATAAATCTGCTGGTGCTCCTCAGTGCGCTCGGCACACAGTAGGCCGCCGGCGTAGGGCACTTCCAATGAGCGCTGGGTGTGCAGGTCGCGGTTGCCCTTGGAGAGCAGCCCCAGGCAAATCTTAGCGCCCTGAATGGCCGCTACGTAATCGCGACCACCCAGCGCACCCCCACGGTAAGCAACCTGCAACTCCTTCCAGTGAGGAGATTTTTCCCAGCGGCTGCCCCAAATGGCAAGCGGTACGCCCTGCCGCAGTAGCTCAAGCATAAACTCGTCGCGCTTTTCGTTGGGCATCCAGGTGCCAATAAACACCACGTCGGACCGGTAGGCCGCAGGCACGGCGGTAGGGCGCGGGAAGGGCTTGTGGGCTATTTCATCATAGCTGCGCAGCACGCGCCGAACTTGAGGCGCACCCAGGGTCTGGCATTCGACTTCCGTCTCGCGGCGCACTACCACCACCAAATCGTAGAGGGATAAAGCCGGAAGTAGGGAATCGAAGCGGTGGCCGTCGCGCTGACCAGTTGGGTCATCCACGTTGTAAAGCACCACGGGGCACCCTACGTTCTTGAGCACTTTCAGGCAGCCGACGCCAAACAGCTCCCCGCTATCCACCCAGATCAGGTCGGGCTTAGGAGTATTCGCCAAAATGGTGCGCAGCCAATGACCCACTTTGCTTTGCATAAAGCGGTAGCCGGTACGATAGTGGAAGGCCACAAACCACCGGTAGCTGCCCATCGGGCCCACCAAGTCGGCAATGGTATCAAAGGGGCTGTGCTGAATTACATGGTGGCCTAGACGCTTCAAGGCCTCGGCGCGCTGGGCTGCCGTGGATTTGGGGTTGCAATCCCCGAAATACAGAATAGTAGCCATAGGGGAGGTCGTTGTTTCCATCAGGTCATGGGTTATAGGTGCTTTCTAAGTGCTTAGCAGCACCCGCCGGGGCTTGGCAGTGGCGGACAGTAGCGCAACCATGGTGCTGAGCCGCCGAGTAACGTGGAAGAGGAGTAGATACAAGAGCACTTGCTGAATCCAGCTGCGCAGCAAGAAGTTAGCCGTGCCCGTCACGCTCTCCATGGGCAAAAACTGAAATACCATCGTCAGGCTCAGTAAGCCGCAGAAGCTGAACAGCAGATAGGTGCGGCCCTGGCCGGTGGGCGAGCTGCCCGAGAGGGGCCGCCGAATACAAAAGCAGTCAAATAAGAAGTACACCGGAATCATGGCTACCCCCAGAATAAGCAGGTACCACCAGCCAAATGCGGCCATTCCGGTGCCGGCAAAGTGCCCGGTAAGGCGGGCTCCAAACACCTCATCACTGCCCGTTACTTTGTAGTACAGAAAGTCGCCGTAGGCAATGGCATTCACGGCGTCCTTGTCAACGTCTAGCGCCAGCAGGTCAAGCACTGGCTTAGGAAACGTGGTCAAGAAGCGGTCAATGCTGTACTGCCGAACATCGGGGTCATTATCCCCAATTTCAGCGCCCAGCAGCAGATTAATGTCGTTGAACTTGATGTTGCAGAAACGGGCCAGGAAGATGTTGTCCAGGTAGGTTTCATCCCAGGCTTCCCAGGCGCTAGACACCTCATTGCTGGTTTTGAAATCGTGGATGGCTTGCTTGTCTTGAAAGACTTGCCACGTGAGCCCAACTAGCTCTGAGCGTGGGGTGTCAGAGCGCACATTGCGAACCATAACCATGGCGGTGCCTATATCCGACATGGGGCCCGTGAGGAACCACGCCACGAACAGGGCAATGGCTAGGTTCTTGAGCGTAAAAAGGCGGGTTTTAATCAGGCCTAGCAGCAACCCCAAGGCGAAGGTGAAGCCAACCGATGTAAACCCGAGCATGAACGCTCCGCGGCTGTTGGTACCTAGGCTCAGGATAAACAGCAACACGGTAAACCCAACCAACCGGGGTACCAGGTTGCGAGCTGGGGGAGTAAGCTGCCCATACATCCGACCGAAGGGGATGAAGTACGGGGCGTAGGTGAACGGAACCAGTGCTTCAATAATCTTCTCGCCGGCTCCGGCCGTCTCCCGGCCCTGCGAAGGCATGTAGAAGTAGGAGAAGAACATAGCTCCCAACCCGATAAAGCCAATCAACCAGATTTGCAGATCACTTGGGGCCGTAAACATCCCGAGCCGCTGCAGCAGACTAGGCCGCTTGGCGGACAAGCTGCGTGGGGCAGTTGCCAGGAAACGGTAGAGGAGATGAGTGAAGACCAGCACCCCCAGTGCTAACAGAGAGTGGAGAAAGACGGTGTAGGGCAACTTCAGATTATACACCAGCTCTTTCCCTTCCAGCAGGGTGAATATGAGTGGGAAAACAAACTGAGTCGCCGTGAAGCCCACAATCAGATAGGAAGACAGGGGAAACTGCTTCAAGCTGGCAGGGCGCAGAGCAGTGAGCGTAACGGCGGCCCACGCCACCAAGACGGCGCCTGTACCCACCAAATTTGCCTGAGTACTAAAGAATATACTCTGCAGCAGCGCGGCTCCGAGTATCACCACCCAAGACCAGCCGACAAACTGAGACAGGAAGTCTCGCTGGCCTTTTGGGGCCAACTGGGCTGGGGCTGCGTGTGTGAAAGAGGGAACTGGTTGCATGGCAAACAAAACGGCTAGAGAAAGCAGGGTTAGCGGACTACAGCCTGCAGGTCGGTGAGCACATGGGAGAGGGCGGTGCCGTAAGAGTCCCAGCCTCGTATTGCCTGCACTCGTTTAATGGCCGCCTCAGACATGTGCTGTTGCAGTGCTTGATCATCCGCGAGTTGTTGGAGTCGCTCTCGGATACTATCGGGGGAGCGAATGGGCACTACAAAGCCTTCTAGGCCATCCGTGAACAGGTCTTCACTACCCGTATTAGTAGATGAGATTACCGGGCAGCCGCAGGCCAGCGCTTCACCTAATACCAGCCCAAAGCCTTCTTCCACACTCGGGAGCACGAAAACATGCGACGAACTGTAGAGGGCGGGCAGCTCTTGATTAGGCACCAGCCCCCGGAAATCAATACCGGTCACGTCGCGGTTCGCTAACAATTGCTGTACTTCCGGCTCTACGTAGCCCACCACCACAAGCTCCTTACGTGGGTGTCGCAGTGCCTGGAAGGCTTGTTGCAGATCCAGAAACCCCTTGCGGATGCTTACCGCGCCCACCCAAAGCACCCGAAAACGGTCTTGGGGCGGATCGGCTACTTTGTGAAACCGGTCTAAGCGCGCGCCATACGGCACCTTCACGAGCTTTTCGTCGGGCACCCCCATTTGCAAAAACGAGCGCCGCACGAATTCGGAAGGCACCGTTACGAGGTCAGCCTGCTCATACTCAGCTTCTTCCTTGGCAATAATGCGGGGGTCGATGCCGCGGTAAGGAAGTCCCCACCGGGCATGCTCAGAACGCAGAATCTGATCCTGAAAGCGGATGTGGGAGGAGCCTCGGTCGCACACGTGGTATCCTCCATTGCGCTGCGCCGCAGCTCCGGCGTGTAGGCCACTGCCCGACAGCGCCATAAGCGTTGTGGGGTTGCGCAGGCGCAGGGCCACGTAACGGTCAAGCGTTTCGTGGGCCCACCATAGCCACTCCCGGTCGAGCCAGGGCGAGCCACCCAGCCCAAAGCGGCCCCTGGCCATGAAAGGGGAGTGTAGCCAGGGAAACGTACGGATTTTTGCTGCCGGAATGCCTTGTTCATCGCGCAGCTTCAGGCGGGGGTAGCCCGTCCAGATGCAGTCGAGCAACCCATGCTGCTCAAGCTGCCGGGCCAGGTGAAAGTGGTGAAAGCGTCCGATTGAAATCTGAGTGACGGCCATAATAGGGCGAAGAAGCGGGAGAAACGTGGGTGGTTAGGCCGGGAAAAGCCTTTTAACCAAAGGCAGAGCACTTACCAAGCGCAGGGTGTGCTCAGTGGCCAGCGTAGGCAGCACCTGCCAGTAGCGCCAGGCGTTGCCGAGCAGCAGCACCAAGGCGCTGCTCACAATTAGCCATTTGAGTTGGGGCAGCACAATCATGGCTCCCATTGCCAAGGCGGCCACCCACACCGAAGTCACCGCTATCCGGAAGGGGCGCGTAGGCCAGTATAGGCCATTGGTGCGCAACCATTGCCCGGCCACCACCCGGTAGCCAAAGGTGGCTACCACTTCGGCAGCTAGCAGGGCCAAGCCCCCACCCAGGATGCCCGTGCTGGGAACCAGCACGACTATTCCACCCACTACCACGGCGGCAGCAGTAGCGGAGAGCAGCAGTTGCGGACGCAGGAGGTTGTTGCCGCGCACAACGGCCATGGCTGGCTGCACCACGGCATACACCAGTACCGAAAGCGAGAGCGTAGCAAATAACAGCGGGTCGAATGGCACCTTTCCGCGCGTCCAAAGGCCGTACAGGGGCTCTACTACAGCCTGAAAGACCACTGTGGCGGGAGCCATTACGGCCACCAGCACAAACCAGATAGTTCCGAAAGCCACTTCGCTACGTGCCTGGTCGCGCTGGTGCAGAAAGCGCATCAGCTCCGGCATCATGGGGTTGACTACCGTGTTCAAGCCCTGCAACGCAACGTTGGCCCCCGTGCGCATGGTAGAGAAAGCGGCTAACCCGGCGGCGCCCGCTAGGGGGGCCAGCAGTAGGCGTACTCCTTGTTGGCGCGCATTCTCGAGCAGCACCCGCCCGGTGATGGCCAGCGAGCGGGTAAAGTTCTTGAAGCCCAGCCGCAGCGAGGGGCGTGTAAACGGAATCTGTTCCTGCCGCAATAGCCGAGACAGATCTAGGTAGAGCGGTAGTGCAATGATCAGCCCGGTTACGGCCGTTACAACGCCCGTGGTGAGCAGGCCCGCCCCAAGCAGTACTGCTGAAACTGGAGCCACGGAACAGGCTACGGAGTAGGCCAGTCCCCACCACGCCATGCGCGGGTAGTGCCCGAACGGAGCCAAGGCCCGAAAGAACAGCCCCGATACACTCGTGCAGACCAACCACGTAATGCCCTGCAGCAGCAGCACAATGCCCGCATCCCGGATCAAGCCAGGACTAGCCACATCTGTTTTGCCTAAAAAGTACGGTAGTGCCCCGGTAACAAGCAGCGCGGTAATAATGAGCAGCTGCACCAGACTCAGCAGAATACCAATACTGATACCTGACCACAGGTGCTTGCTGAGGGCTGGGCGCCGGGTAGTGCCAATTTTTAGGAACTCGTAGGCCAGGAACTCCTGGTGTCCCAGGTCCAAGATAGAGATGACGCTACCCAGCGTCTGAACCGCAATCCACACCCCAAAGGTGACTACGCTCCAGTGCGAGAGGTAGAGAGGAACCAGGGCCATTTGTGATAGCACCGTGACGCCAATCTGTACCCAGGACGCCGCACTTCCGGAAATCAACCGCGAGGCTGTTGACATAAATTACCTGTCTGCTTGTGAACAAAACACCCGTAGCGGCTGCTACCAGTGTACTGGGGCTCTGCTTATTGCAGCACGCTCTCTTTGAAGTATTCCAGGGTGCGCCGTAACCCTTCGGCACGGTCTACTTTGGGCTCCCAGCCCAGAATCTCCTTGGCCTTGGTGATGTCGGGCTTGCGCTTCATCGGGTCGTTCTGGGGCAGCGGATGGTAGGAGGGCTTGAACTCCACGCCCGTCAGGTTGGCAATTTCCTCCCCAAACTCCTTGATGGTGATTTCGGTGGGGTTGCCAATGTTCACCGGCAGGGGGTAGTCGCTCAGCAACAGGCGGTAGATACCCTCTACCAAATCGTCGACGTAACAGAACGAGCGCGTTTGCGAGCCGTCGCCAAACACGGTCAAGTTCTCACCACGTAACGCCTGCGAGAGGAAGGCTGGCAGCACGCGGCCATCATCGAGGCGCATGCGGGGGCCGTAGGTGTTGAAGATGCGGATGATGCGCGTTTCTAGGCCATGGTGGGTGTGGTAGGCCATCGTAATGGCCTCCTGAAAGCGCTTGGCTTCGTCGTAGCAGCCGCGGGGGCCTACTGGGTTCACGTTGCCGAAGTACTCTTCCACCTGGGGGTGCACCTCGGGGTCGCCGTATACTTCCGAGGTGCTGGCAATCAGGATGCGTGCGTTTTTGGTCTTGGCCAACCCTAGCAGGTTGTGCGTACCCAACGAACCCACTTTCAGCGTCTGAATAGGAATCTTAAGGTAGTCGATGGGCGAGGCCGGCGAGGCAAAGTGCAGGATGTAGTCTAGCTTGCCCGGCAGTGATACGTAGGTGGAGACGTCGTGCTCCACAAACTCGAAATCCTCGTTTTCGAGCAGATGCTCGATGTTAGCAAGGTCGCCGGTAATGAGGTTATCCATGGCAACAACCTGATACCCCTCGGCTAGAAATCGGTCGCACAAGTGAGAGCCCAGAAAGCCGGCGCCGCCAGTAATCAGAACACGTTTTTTATCGGACATGGGATGGTAGCTAATGGTTGGCAATACCCACCCCGGCTGGGGTGGGGGCACAGGGCGGGCGTCAGAAGGCTAGCTCCTTGTACTCGGTGCGAATACCAATGCAGTGGTAGATAAATCCCGCCTCCTGCATCTGTTGAGGCTCATAGATGTTGCGGCCGTCGAAGATTACTTTGTCCTTCATCAAGCGGCCTACAACCCCGAAATTGGGAGAGCGGAACTCGGGCCATTCCGTCACCACCAGCAGCGCATCAGCATCAATCAGGGCTTCAAACGGGTCTTTGGCGTAGGTAATACGGTCGCCTAGAGTGTGCCTGGCCTCGGGCATGGCTACCGGATCGTAGCCAGCTACGGTGGCTCCCTGCTCCAGCAGCTTGTCGATGATGACCAGCGAAGGAGCCTCCCGCATGTCATCGGTCTTGGGCTTGAACGAGAGACCCCACACGGCAAACTTCTTGCCTTGCAGCTCCCCGCCGAAGTGCTCAGTAACCTTGTTGAACAAGACCGATTTCTGCGCTTCGTTTACGCTCTCTACGGCCTTCAGCACCTGCATCTCATAGCCGTTTTCGGCCGCCGTTTTGATGAGTGCCTTCACGTCTTTCGGGAAGCACGAGCCGCCGTAGCCGATGCCGGGGTAGATGAACTTGGTGCCAATACGAGCATCAGAGCCAATGCCCTTGCGCACCATGTTTACATCGGCCCCCATGATTTCGCACAAGTTGGCAATGTCGTTCATGAACGAAATTTTGGTGGCCAGCATGGAGTTGGCCGCGTATTTCGTCATTTCAGCCGACGGGATATCCATGAAAATGATGGGGTGCCCATTGAGCAAGAAAGGCTTATACAGGCGGCTCATCACTTCCTGCGCCCGCTCCGAAGCTACGCCAATCACAATGCGGTCGGGCTTGAGGAAGTCGTCGATGGCCGCGCCTTCTTTCAGGAACTCTGGGTTTGAGGCTACGTCAAACTCCACCTCCGCCCCGCGCAGGTACAAGGCCTGCTCAATCTCACGGTGCACTTTGGCGGCCGTTCCTACTGGTACAGTGCTCTTCGTCACCACTACACAGTAGTCGTTTAGGTTCTCGCCAATGGCGCGGGCTACGGCCAGCACGTACTTCAGGTCCGCCGACCCATCATCACCTGGAGGGGTGCCCACTGCAATAAACGCCACATCGGCCTCCTGAATGCTTTCGGCCAGGTTGGTGGAGAAGCTCAAGCGCCCCGCCGATACGTTGCGGGATACTATTTCTTCTAGGCCAGGCTCGTAAATGGGGAGAATGCCGTGGTTGAGGTTGTCAATTTTCTTTTGGTCGATGTCGATGCAGGTAACCTCAATGCCGACTTCGGCGAAACAGGTGCCCGTCACTAGGCCTACGTACCCCGTACCTACTACTGCAATTTTCATGTGCGTGCTTTTTAAGTTGGTATGTATCAGTTATCCAATTGGTTGGTGTGCCAATGAGCCAGGCTAGGCAGGGCCGCGCCAAGCATTCGGCTCCCAGGCCAAGCGCGTGGGGCGTTTGGCGGGGGCCATGGGTGGGAACTGAGGTGGGATGGGGCAGAGGCCTAGGAGGCCGTGGGCGCGGAGTTGAAGCGGGAGGCGTACAAGACGACGGTTACACCAGGTTTTGCCGTTGTTTTCTGGTGTCGGGCTTATAGTAGCCGTACCCGTTGCCGTAGCCGTAATCTCGCAGGTTGGCTTTGTTGGCGTCATTCACTACCAGCATCACTTGCTTTAGCTTATGACCGGCCTGAATGCGGTTTATGATTTCCAGCTGGGCCTTGTGCGTGAAGTTGTAACGGACCAGATAGATAGTGGAATCAATGTAGGGAGCCAGACTGAAGGCATCCGCGACCTGGCCTACGGGCGCAGAGTCAATGAGAACGTAGTCGAAGCTTTCCTTAAGGATATCAATGAGCTTGTCCACCTTGGGGCTAAGCATCAACTCCGAGGGGTTAGCCACCGTCGGGCCGGAGTCTACCACGTATAAGCCCGGTAAGGCGGTCGAAGGCTTGACAATGTCATCGACCGATACCGCATCAGAAACCAGGTAGTCGGTTATGCCTGGGCTATCGGTTAGGGGTTGGTTGGTAATGGCGTTGGGCTTGCGTAAATCTAGGCCTACTATAACCACCTTCTTCCCGGTTAATACCAAGCTGGCGCCCAGGTTTAAGCTAAAGAACGTCTTGCCTTCGCCGCTCATGCTGGAGGTTACCAGCAGCACCTTGTTGTCTTGCTCGCGGGCCGCGAACTGCAGGTTGATGCGAATCAAGCGGAACATTTCGGCAATGGGTGTCTGGTTGGCTACCACAATGGCCTCGTTCGTCCGGTCATGAATCAGCTCACCCAAGATGGGGGCAGTAGTAACCCACTGCACATCCTGCAGCAGTTGCACCTTGTCGTTCATGAGCTCCTTCACGTACACGAAGGCTAGCGGCAGGCCTAGCCCCACCAACAGAGCCACCAGCAGCACCGTGGTTTTGTTGGGACTAACTGGGTAATCCTCCGCAATGGCCCGGTCAACGATGCGGGAGTTCGATACAGTGGCCGCCAAAGACAAGGCCGCTTCTTCTCGCTTCTGTAGTAAGTACAGGTAAAGAGCGCGCTTGAGCTCCTGCTGGCGGTTGATGGCCAAGATGCCCCGCTCAATGGTGGGCACCTGCTGAATTCGAGAGCCAAACTGGCTATTTTTTGCCAGCAAATTCCGGCGGGTAATAGTTAGGTTGTTCTTAACGGTACGCAGGTTCTCCTGAATATTCTGCCGCAGGTTCGCCAGCTGGTCGTTCATGTTCTGCACTACGGGGTGGCTGGCCTCTGTTGTGCGCAGCATTCGGTCGCGGTCTAGCTGCAAATCATTGTATTGCGCTATCAGGCTCGCTAATGTCGCGTCTTCCACGTTGAGCGTGCCGGGAATAAGCTGCTGCTGATTTTCGCTCTGTGTGATATAGTTTTCGATGGATTCCAGCACTTCAATCTGGATACCATAGTTGGAAATCTGCTTGCTGTATTCACCGGCTTCTCGCAGAGACTGTGTTACCTGGGAGCTGACATCAGCCACCTGGTTCTTCCGCTTGAAGTTCTCATCTTCCTTCTCCACGTCTGTTAGCTCAGAGCTGAGGCCCTGTAAGCGTCCGTCAATGAAGTTGATAGTATTAGTTGCCGTGGCATTTTTATCTTCCACAGCTTCCTTGTTATACACCTCCACAAGCTTGTTGATAATGTCCTTACCTCTCGCGGGCACGGCATCCGTCAAGCTCAGACTTAACACACTTGCTTGTTTGTTAACGGGCACTACGCGCAAGCTCTTCGCATAGTGATTGGCAAGCTTCTGGGGGTTCTGAAAAGTTATGGTGACCGGCTGAGTACGGCGGGTACCTCTCACTGCCGGTAAGGAAACCAGCGTGAAAGTGCCGTATGGCTTGCGCAAAATCTGGCCAAACTGGTGAGTGCTACGCTGCGTTTTATCCTCGAGCTCAAAGCTGTTGTTGCTCGTGATGTGAACCGTCACAGACTGGCCATACGCGGCGGAGTCTAGGTGGCTGATGAGTAGTTTGAAGGGAATCTGGTCCTGGTATACTTCCTGCTGACGAATGCCACCCTTCACTCGGTACGTGGCCTGTAAGGAAAGCTCGGATAGCACCCGGTGCATCAGGCTGACCGACTTTAACAGCACAATCTCATTATCAACGTTTTTACCAGCGTTTAGGCGGCTGAAGTCCGTGAATTTCTCCGTGGGGTTAATCTCCGTTTCGTTGCGCTTATCCTTGATCAGGAGCAAGCTGCTGATGTTGTACTGGGGAGTGGCATACCGCAAGTAGAGCACAGCAGCACCCAACGAAAGCACTACTCCCAATACAAACAAATACCAATAGCTCAGGTATTTGGAGAGGATATGACGGTAGTTCGTAGACTCAAACTCTTCCGAATGAAATGACTCTGTACTCATAGTAGAAGGAGTAAAGGCGACGTACTAGAAGATATTCTGGAAATTGAATATCAGCGCGACTAGAACCGAAACCGCTAATGCAGCCACTGTGTAGGTGCGGGTATCCGTAGTGGCCTGGATCTGCTTGATCTTATCTGGCTCCACATACACCACGTCATTCTGCTGCAGGTAGAAAAAAGGAGAATTAAGAATTTCCTTGTTGTTCAGATTTAACCGAGTGGTGCTGCGCACACCATCTTTCTCCCGGACTAACAGCACATTTTCTCGCTTGCCATAGGCGGTCATGTCGCCAGCTAGGCCTAGTGCTTCTAGAATATTAATTCGCTCGGTGGGTACAATAAACGTAGAAGGTTTATTTACTTCCCCGATAACAGTTATTTTAAAATTAAGCAGTCGAATATTAACAATAGGATCTTTTACAAATTTCTTGATTTCTGTCGTCATCTTCTGCGTGGCTTCCTCTTTGGTAAGACCAGCTAATTTTACTTTGCCAAGCACCGGGAAGTCAACCTGGCCGTTGGTGTCAATTAAATATCCATCAATTGCGGTATTTTCATCAGCTAGGTTCAAGCCTGCAGTGGCTTTGCCGCTGGTAGGTTGTACAGTGCCTTTATTAAACAAGGCGTTAGATTCCTGGCTGAGGCTTATTAATTGAATATTAAGGAGGTCATTGGGTTGATAGCGTAATGCAAAGTTATTGGGAACATCAACTTTATAATTGTCATTATTTTTTAAGTCGCTGAAATAAACCAAATTTCTTGTTGGCCGACAGGCAATTGAGGCTAATGATATGAAGGATAAGAGAATTAATTTTATGATGTCCCTGCTCATGCGAAAGAAATTTATTGATTTAAATGTGCTGCTCATTTCTGCCTTTACCGGCTGAGTACTTTATACCAGTTATCATAAAGCATGACGGGTAAGTAGGAATGAGTCATCATGTTCTGAGCGGCTTAGTATGTTGTTTGCAAGCTGAACAAATGAGTGACCTAGCGTATGGAGGAGTTGCTTTTATATCCGTTTAGTAAGTGGGTTAAAAACATAATTACTTGATAAGCAATATTATGTGTAATTTTCACGTCCGGCGCCATAAAGCTTTACCTAGTTATCGATGCCAGAACTTTACTTTTGTGTTATATCAAATCTGACACGAACTGCGTAGGTAAGCATATGGAACCGGAAGATGAGTTTTTAAAAAATGCTTCTACAATGGTGAAATTTGCCAAAGAAGAAATCAAGCAATTCTTGGGGTGGACCAATAAGCATAGCTCTTATGGTCAGTCAGCTCAATTAATAGTTTCCAAACTGGAGACTATTTTGAAAGACATTAAAGAATTGGAGGAAGAGTTCAAGAATAAACAAGGTTAGGTAAGAGAATACTATTTTTTTGTATTCTTTAAAAGGCATTGTCGCTGCCCTTAAACGTCTGTTTTATTGTAAGAATAACAATTTTTAGATCTAGCATAAACGACCAGTTCTTAATATACCATATATCAGTATCTACTCGCTTTGCCATGGCTTCAGTTTCTTTTGTTTCGCCTCGATACCCAATTACTTGAGCCCATCCGGTAATTCCTGGGGAAACTAAGTGCCGAACCATAAAATTGTCAATCAGGCGAGAATAATCTTCCGTGTGCTTCAGCATATGTGGGCGGGGGCCTACAACCGACATTTCTCCCCGTAGCACATTAATAAATTGAGGTAGTTCATCAAGATTGGTTTTGCGCATAAATGCACCAAGACGAGTGATGCGGCTGTCACCTTTGGTTGCCTGCTTATGGTCAGCGTCTGCATTAATGCGCATGCTCCGAAATTTCAAGCAGTAAAAAGGTTTGTTGTGCTTGCCTGTCCGCAATTGCTTGAAAAAAACGGGTCCTTTTGAATCCAGCTTAATAAGCAACGCAATCAGGGGAACAAACCAGCTGAGGAGCAGCACTACCACGCACAAGGAAAAGGCAAAATCAAACGCTCTTTTCCGTAGAAAGGCACCCAGAACGATATTATCGACATGCGATGGCAAGAACTGATGTGCCATAGTTCCTTTTTCGAAAGTTTCTGCATGCATAGGGGAAGGAGCTCAGTAGAGCTGTTTATCCAGTTTGGAATACTTCTCGCATTTGAATAGTCGCTAGACCACACACTGCTAGGCACTGTTACAAGCAGTGTGGCATGGGGTTGGTCGGGGCAGCAAGCTGCATGTAAGCCCAGTTTGGGCATGGGATAGTACGCTAAGGGGGGGGAGCGTACTGGGTAGATTGACTGTTTAGCGGTGGGATAGTAGCTAAACAATCTGCACTTGGCCTCCAGGTGGGATGGAGCACCGGCGCTTAGCGTTGTAACAGGGGCGGAGTTGGGGCGCGCTTACTAGTTGTCAGTTTTTCCTGGCCTAGGCCTTCCTCTCTGTCTGTTGTTACACGTGCATCTTTTTTATTTGAATTAATTGAATATGGTGTCAATAGTATTTTGTTGTAAACACCAAATTATCAAACAGTTAAGAAGAGCTGTTGTCCTCTTATTTGTACCTAAAGTATAGCATGATTATAGAAAATCAAAATAAAGTCACAGATTTTTGAATATATATTCAAATTATCAAGTTTTCACGGAAATTTCGTATCTATTTAAATACCAGTTGTATAGGGTTGTGTCTGGCTGGTTTTCTATCCCGACTTCATTCCGCTAGGCCTCCTACTACTATGGCGGCTTTACTACTTGCCTTATGTAAGTGAATAGGTTGTGACCATACCCAAGGGCACCTTCTTCTTGGCATTTCATTCCTTAACCAGCTTTAGAGACTGATTGGTAGTTGCGTTAACTAATCGTAGCAGGTATCCGCCCGGCTGGCGCAAGTAAGGGCCAAGATCTAGCGGAACTAGGCCAGTGGGAGTAACTGGCAGCACGCCACTGGTCAAGGGCTGGCCCACCGCAGAGTAAAGCTGATAAGTTAAGGGGCACTGTGTTGGCGGCAACTCCAGCCATACGCGGCCATCGTGGGTCGGAGTCGGGTAAAGCTCAATATGGGGGAGCTTCTTGTCGCCTGAAGGCAGAGGCTGCTGTAATTCCACAGCAGCTATACTTGTGGTCTGCACTTGGCTGCCAGCTGCGGGGAACACCTCGATGGCTGAGACTTTAGGCTGATCTATGCCACCGTCGGTGGGCAAGGAGCTGAAGTAGAGGGTGAGGGCCCCATCGGAGACGGTGGTGGTGAAGGTCTCGGTAGTAGCCGTCAGCGGGCCGACTTTCTTGATGATGTCGTAGTTGTCGAGCACTTTCTGTCCCTCCAGGCTCACATCGAACAGGCGCTGTCCGGGGCTGCTCCAGTAGATGTCGGCGAAGTGCAGCACCACCTGGTACGTGCCGCTCGTCACCGGCAGGGAGTAGGTTAGCTGGCCGTTGTTACCGTAGCGCTCCGTCTGGTACAGCGCATCATCTGTGGTGCCGGCAATGGGCGAGGTTACAGAATAGAGGTTGCTGGCTCCGTAATACTGGTCGGCGGCAAACGTCCCTGAGGAAGTAGTAAGCTGCCCGCCGCCGGCGTTGAGACGGAAAGTGGGCAGGGCAGCGGGCGTAACAGTGAGCGTAACCTGGTCGGGGGCACTATTGGCCTGTTGGTTATCAGTAACAACCAGACTGAAGATGTACGTGCCGGCTACTAGGCCACTGACTGTGGGCGTTGCTACTAGTTGGCTGCTGAAACTGGCAGTATTCGGGCCACTGATCTGGCTCCAGCGATAAGCGCTAATAGAGCCATCTGGGTCGGTGCCTGAGCCAGCTAGGCTGGTGCTGTTGGTGGGTAGGCGCAGATTCTGATCTGGACCTGCGTTGGCTACTGGCGCTTGGTTGCCAGTGGCGGTAGTGAAAACTTCAATGGCCGAGATTTTAGGGCGATCTACACCGCCGTCGGCAGGCAAGGAGCTGAAGTAAAGAGTGAGGGCGCCATCGGAGACGGTGGTGGTGAAGGTCTCGGTAGTAGCCGTCAGCGGGCCGACTTTCTTGATGATGTCGTAGTTGTCGAGCACTTTCTGTCCCTCCAGGCTCACATCGAACAGGCGCTGTCCGGGGCTGCTCCAGTAGATGTCGGCGAAGTGCAGCACCACCTGGTACGTGCCGCTCGTCACCGGCAGGGAGTACGTGAAGCTACCCTGGTTGGTGTTGGAACTGCGCTCGGTCTGGTAGAGGGCATCGTCGGTAGTGCCAGCAATGGGCGAGGTCACAGTATATATATAAGAGGTAGCGGCGGTATAATACTGGTCGGGGCTAAAGCTGCCTAGGCCAGTGCTAAGCGCACCACCCCCGGTGTTAAGCCGATACACAACGGTAGTAGAGGTAGCAGGATTAATAATCACCCGGAACGTGTCATCGGCCCACAGCCCATCGGCATCCGTTGCGCGCACTACTATATCACTAGCGCCTAGTAGGTTGGGCTCATACGTGAGGGTCAAGGTAGAGCCGCTAAGGGAGGTGCGAATGACATTGGGGTCTGAATTGCCCACAATGCTGAACCGCAGATTGCTAACGCCGCCGTTGTCGCTAAACACACCGCTCAGCGGAATTTGAGTGGGGGCGCTGCCTTCCTGCACGGTTACATCGGCAATAGGATTCACAACTTTGGGAGCGAGAGTTTCGCCATCATCGGCGCCCGCCACCCACTGCAGGATGCGCTGCGCAAATACCCGGTTCTCAACCCGACTCAGGTAGGTGCCCTCGCCGGCGTTCCAAAAGGCATTGCGGTCAAAGAAACCCAGTACGCGCCCTTGCCCAATCTTAGCAATGGCAACTGCCGCATCTGCTGCCGTCACGGGACCATCAAGACTATTGAGTTGCGCTTTTCCCGCAGGCAAGCCTGCCAAGATGGTAGCTGGCGAGGTAGTGCGCACCGGGCTAACCCCTTCGGCCTCAATAGTTAGCCCTCCATTCTTATTGAAACGGTTGATGTAATGATTCGTGCTCCACTGATTTAGGGTAAACACGCTCACGCCATTATCGCGCAGGAAGTGCATGCCAAACTGATCGGTTAGGTCATTGTCACTAGTAGCCCCCACGGTGCTATTGATGCCTCCACTATCCCAGCCAAAAGCCGCGTCTGACCACGCTAGTAAGCCACCGCCACTGTTTACCCAGGTGGCCACAGCCGTCTTCTCAGCGGCGCTAAACCGGCGGTTGTTAGAACCCAAAATGAGCACCTTATAGTTGCTGAGCGTGGCGGCATTGAGCGTAACGGTGGCATCGAGGGCCTCTACCGCGCTGAATCCGGTTTCAGTGAGCAACTGGTTGAACTGAGACATACCTTGGTTGCCGGAATCAGCCAACCGCATGTCGTGAATGGAGGGCGGCACGCTACCATATAAATAGAGAAGTTTCGGTTTGCTATTCTGCACCGTTAGCGTCACCTCCAGGGTAGCATCAGGGTAGCCGGTGGCCTTGGCCGTAACGGTGGCGGCGTAGGTGCCCGCACTCAGGCCCGTTGTGGTAGCCGTGACCTTCACTTCGGTGCCGCCCAGCAGGTCGATGGTACCGGTAGTGGGGCTCACGCTTAGCCAGGCCGGGAGGGTGCTGGCATCTATAGTATAGTTTGGGGTACCGCTAAGGGCCCATAGCAAAGCTTGCTTGGTGACGGTAGTACCCGCTGCGGCAGAGAGGGTGAGCTTGCCCGGCCAAAACCCGATTTTATTATTAGGCGTGCGAGGTAGGTCGCGCTTGCGGGTAGTGGTTTGCGGGTTGGTGGCCTGGTTGAGACCACCATTAGACACAATGAGTACGCTGCCGATAGCCTCCGCCGCCGGGCCAAACAGGTGGTCTAGCAGCGGGGCCTGCTCAGTCCAGGTGTCGGTGGCTGGGTCGTAGGTAGTAACGTTGTTGAGTACGTTGTCGAAGCCATTGGGCCGGCCACTTCGGCCTCCAACCAACATCACTTTTCCGTCTACCACGAATGTGGCCGGCTCGCTGTGGGAGCGGATATAGGGCATATCCCGCAGGCGCGTCCACGTGTCAGTTGCCGGGTCGTAGACCTGCACGTAGTTCACGTCATTGAAGGGGCCGTCGTGGCCTACCTGGCCCCCCATGGCGTATATCTTGCCTCCCACGTGGGCCGTAGCAAAGTGACACCGCGCGTCAGGCATGGGAGCTGCCGTGGTCCAGCCGGCGTTGGGGTTGCTGAGGTCCAGCACATAGTGCACGTTAGCCCCAGTCTGCCGATCATCCAGGAGCCCTCCGAACGAGTGCAGCTTGCGTCCTACGCGTACTAACGCATTGCCCCCGCTCCGGCTGGGCAGCTTTGGGCCCAGGCTCCAGGTATTAGTGGCTACATCATAAATCTGCAGCAGGTCAGAATTAGGGTCTCCTACTAGCCCCCCCAAGAACCCCCCAGCCACATATACTTTGGTACCATCAACGGTAATGCCGGCATGGGTTACCGGGTAGGGCATATCCGCCAGATAAGTCCAAGTGTTCGTGGCCGGATCATAGACTTCGCACTTCGCCGTAGTGTGCACGGAGCTGTTATCGAACCCCGAGAACACGTACATCTTATTATTAATCATTACGCTGAAGCCGACCCATTTAGGCGTGTTAGACGGGGTCATCAGGCTCCAGCCTGCACTCTGCCCCTGGCCTAGAAATGGTATCAGCAGCAACCACAACAGTAAACATGCGCTAAACAGCCGCTTCGGAAGCGTGTACTGGATCAAGGCGTTTTCCATCTGATATATAATAGGATATGAGTAACCGGCTCACGCAGGGCAACTGCGGCAGGGGCAAGCAGGGAGTGGCCTAGAAGCTGATGGCAAAGGCCTTGCTTGATTTAGCTCACTCTTTGACGAGCTTAAGAGGTTGGCTTATTCCCGGCCCCAGCAGGTGCAGGACGTATACCCCCGGCTCACGCAAAAAGGAGCTCAGGTCTAGGGGTACCGTTCCGCCCGCGGGAGGGAGCTTGCCGCTGGTCAACTGCTTGCCTAGGGCAGAGTACAGCTGGTAAGAGTGGAAGCTGGGCCCGGCTGTGGGCAGCCGCAAGTGCAAGAGCCCATCGGGGGTGGGAGTGGGGAATACCTCGGCGGAAGTAACGCTCTCGGTAGCGGGCACCGAAGTGCTCGTCAGCAGCTGTGCCGAGGCTACGCTGCTGGCTCGGGCGCTACCTGAGCCGGCGGAGAACACCTCAATGGCCGAGATTTTAGGCCGGTCCACGCCGCCGTCGGCTGATAACGAGCTGAAGTAGAGGGTAAGAGCCCCATCGGAGACGGTGGTGATAAAGGTCTCGGTAGTGGCCGTTAGCGGGCCGACTTTTTTGGCAATATCATAGTTATCGAGCACCTTTTGCCCTTCTAGGCTCACGTCGAACAGGCGCTGGCCGCTGCCACCCCAGTACAGCTCAGCAAAATGCAGCACCACTTGGTACGTGCCGCTAGTCACGGGCAGGGAGTACGTGAAGCTGCCTTGGTTGGTGTTAGCGCTGCGCTCGGTCTGGTAGAGAGCATCATCCGTGGTGCCGGCAATGGGCGAGGTTACAGAATAAACGTAGCTGTCGGCGGTTGAGTAGGCTTGGTCGGCGGCAAAGCTGCCTAGGCCAGTGCTAAGCGCACCACCCCCTGCGTTGATGCGCAGCAACGGAGTCCAGCTTGAGCCGGTAATGGCGAGCAGAAAGTCGTTGGTGGCCGTACCGCCTCTGCCATCATTGGCCGTGACGCGTAGCGTGAGGCTGGTGGGGCTGCCGGCGGGCGGGGTGCCGCTAAACGTGCGCGAGGTGGGCGTGAAGGTGAGCCAACTGGGCAGGGCCGCCCCCGTGCTGAGCGTGGCCGTGTATGTGAGCGGGTCCAGATCCGCATCCCAGAAAGTAGTGGCGGCAAAGCTATAGCTAAACGCTGCGCCCGTGGTAGCTCCTTGGTTAGGAATGGAGGTGGCAACTAGTGGCGCCCGGTTTCCTACGGACGTAGTAGAGAACACCTCAATAGCGGAGACCTTAGGCCGATCGACGCCACCGTCGTTGGCTAGGCCACTAAACAGTAGGTTCAGAGTGCCGTCCGATACGGTAGTCGTGAAGGTTTCGGTGGTGGCCGTAAGAGCGCCTACTTTCGCGAAGATGTCATAATTGTCGAGGACCTTGGTTCCCTCCAGGCTCACATCGAATAGGCGCTGGCCGGGGCCGCTCCAGTACAGCTCCGCAAAGTGTAGTACCACCCGGTAGGTGCCACTGGGCACGGGTAGGGCGTAGTTGAAGCTGCCCTGGTTGGTGCTGGCGCTGCGCTCGGTTTGGTAGAGGGCATCGTCGGTGGTGCCGGCAATGGGCGAGGTCACGGAGTACACGTACGAAGTGGCAGCTGAATAATAATAGTCAGCGGCAAACGTGCCCAATGAAGTGCTGATCTGCCCGCCGCCTGCATTGATGCGGTACACGGGGGCTAATGGGGCACTGGTAATAGTGAGCAGAAAGTCGTCGGTAGCAGTACCGCCTCTGCCATCATTGGCCGTGACGCGTAGCGTGAGGCTGGTGGGGCTGCCGGCGGGCGGGGTGCCGCTAAACGTGCGCGAGGTGGGCGTGAAGGTGAGCCAACTGGGCAGGGCCGCTCCCGTGCTGAGCGTGGCCGTGTACGTGAGCGGGTCCAGATCCGCATCGGTGAATGTGCCAATGGGCACCACATAGCTGAAAGGCGTACTTATGGTAGCCACCTGATCGGGGATAGGCGCGGCCACAATTGGTGCCCGGTTAACCGATGGCGTGTTGGAGTACACTTCAATGGCCGATACTTTGGGCTGGTCGATGCCGCCATCAGCCGCCGTCCCGCCAAACACAAGGTTCAGCGAACCATCGGTTACGGTAGTAGTGAAGGTTTCGGTAGTGGCCGTCAGGGGGCCAACTTTCTTCACGATGTCGTAATTGTCGAGCACCTTCGTGTTTTCCACATTTACATCGAATACCCGCTGGCCTACAGAGGTCCAGTACAGTTCCGCGAAGTGCAGCACCACCCGGTACGTGCCGTTGGGCACGGGTAGGGCGTAGCTAAAGCTGCCTCCGCTTCCGTACCGCTCGCTCTGGTATAAGGCCGCGCTGCTGGTAGCCGCAATGTTTGCGGTGGTGGAGTAGGTATTGCCTGGGCTAGGGGAGAAGTATTGATCAGCGGTAAAAGAGCCCAATGACGTCATGAGGGCACCTGCTCCGGCATTGAGCCGATAGATGGGCGTAAGAATCTCATCGGCGGTTATGTAGATATAGTCCCACGTTGCCGTGAAGGGGGTGGCACCCCGGCTCGTGGCAATGAGACCAACGGCCAACGCCTGATTGCCCTGCAGAATGGTTAGCAAGGTGCCGCTCAACGTAATGGGTGACCCTAGATTGACCAGCGCTCCATTATTGGCTGAGTACCTGGGTTGCACCGTGCCGGTGGCGGGGTTAACCGCCAGTATTAGGTCCAGGGTAGAGGAAGGAATACCGTTTGGCAAGGCATAGGTAGTGTTTAGCGCTACCACGCCAGCTCTTTCGTACACTACTTGAATGCCGCCGGTGCCCCCATTGGCAACCAAGGCAACCTTCAAGTAATTGTCCTGGTCACCATTGCCAATATAGATGCCTTGGGATTGATTGTTGGCAGGCGTCTGGCCATTGAAGAATGGGCCTAGTAATCGACCCTTTACTGTGAAAGGCCCAGTTGCGGTGCCCGCTTTTATTCCAAACTGAAAGGCATCTTCTTGCGTGTTCAGTGCTCCCAAGGCATCGCCCGCCGATACGCTCACGATAGAGAAAGCCCCGGCCGTGCCCCCCGCAATCAGGTTTTTGTCTTCGAACAACAGCGAGTAGTCGCTAGTCCCATCGCTCATTAGCCCGGTAAAGCCTAGCCCATATAGGCCGGTGCCAGGGTAGTTGTTTAGCAGGTCGTAGCGGATGGGCAGGTTGGTTGTGAGGCCATTGGCAGCATCAACGCCGAAGTAATCCTCGGTGTCGGCTAGGCCATCATTATCATCATCCAGATCATTGAGGTCAGATAATAGGTCTTTGTCAAAATCTGGAGGCACACTGGCTGCCGAACATGGCTGTGAGCCGTTATCAATTTCGTCTGCATTCGTGTAGCCGTCGTTGTCGTCATCGGTGGCATTATACAGGCCGGTGCATACCAGAAAGTCTTGCGGTTCAAATACTACGATGGCGTTTGAGCCGTACGTAGCGGCCCACACTGTTCCGGGGAAGATATCGTTGTCGCCTTGAGCGGTAACATCCAGCGGAACGGAGCCGAAGTTGGAGGCAAACGGCAGGTCTTGGTTGACTTTGTCGGCAGCAGCCCGGGGGTTGGTTACTCCTGTGCCATCATCCGTCAGCGTTATCTTATAAATGCTACCATCGAAGCTACAGGCCAGTAGGGCTCCTTTCAGAGCATTACTAAAATTGGAGGCTGTATATTCTGCCAGCCCATTCGTGGAGTTAGTAAAGGTCAGGGGGGAGGTGTCATTCACCCCCGGCATCTGAAAATCTCCCTCAATGGCATGAGCCTGCGGAACGGGTGGCCAGTCTTGGGGCAGCGGGTTTGTACCTGTTTTGCTAGTGCGCCATGTGCCGGTGCTCCCATTGTGCACGTAAAGCCCAGCGCCCGATGGATTGGCCCGGGTGGGGTTGGGGTGCCCCCCGTAGTGGCTACCTGGTACATACGTGTCCAGATTACCAATGTACTCCAGGTTGTCAAGGTTGTTCACAACACCTTCGGTGGCACTCGGTACAGTTGACCCTGGCTCATTGGCCACGTACTTGTTCGTAACGTTGGCTGTACCCTCGCCATCGGGGTAGCCCCCCCAGCCCTGGTTGGCCCCGTTGTCGATGGTATACATGCGGCGGGCCTTACCTGGCGTTTTGGTTATCACCAGATCATACGGGTTACGATATCCAGGGGAGTATACCTGCACGGGGCCGCCTGCCACTAGTTTGGCTTGGTTTAAGCCGTCATTGCCACCGAAAGGGTCATCTACATCCGTGCCGTCAGGGTTGTTGGTACGGGTGGGGTCGTTCAATGTGGGCAAGTCGTACTTATAGGCGGCATTCCCGTTGCCTTTGGTCGGGAGGGCGTCAATAGTGGTTAGGTTAACTGATAGGATAGCACCTGAAAGCGCGTATTCGTTGATATAGGCGAAATTGGTGGAGGGGGATCCCGCATTTGTAAACCCGCCAGTAGCTACGTAGAGCGTGTTCTTGGTGGCATCCAGTTGCATGCCGTTTACCGAGTGGTTTTCCTCCGACCGGGGAAGGCCTCGCACCAAGTCCATCTTACTCCAGACCCCGCCGCTGCGGGTCAGTCGTGATATTATGCCGGAGTTCGTATCCAAGTTAAAGTCGCCATCGGGACCACCGATTCGACTGTCGCTGGACGAAACATACAGAATAGGGCTGGCGGCCGTTCCTACTACTAGAATCCCGGTAACCTGGCGCGTTGTAACCTGGGGGTTGAGCGCCCCATTGTCGTCATGGTTAGGAATGGTATTGATCAGCCCGATGGTCTCCGTTGCCGTGACGGAGTAATCAGCAGGGCCGGCCCTAACAATAGTGAAGGCCTTGATTAAGCCATCCTGTTGAGCCACGTACAAACGGCCGTCGGGGCCAAACTGGAGGGAAGTGGGGTTTCCCAGGCTCACGTTTTTTAGGCCACTTCTCGAAAAAGAGAAGTTATACTGGGCATTAGCCAGCATGGCACCGCTTAGGTTTATAGGCGGGAGCTTGGCCTTTTTTTCTTTGACCTTCTCTTTAGACCGGCCTTGATTAGCCGAGGTTTGGGCAGTGGTGCTCTGTGGAGTTCCAACTCCGAGTGCCAAAGCAATACCTGTCACCCACAGGCACTGGCTTTTCCAATACCTGATTTTTGCGTAAAAGTTGTGATTCATGGGCTAACAATAAGACATGAGGAAAGCCGGAGGCTTTGGCGAGAGCGATTCTAAAGGACGCAACCACGCCGCTAGCTCACCTCTACAGGGTCTATGAAGCGTTTAGTGTTCAGGAGAGGACCGCAAAGGGCCGCTGACAGAAAGGTGCGCTACGCCGTAGTCGCCCAATCTTTGCAGCTAGGTCATGTGTGAGCTACGAAAGCGTAGCGAGCGTAATGTAAGTAGAGGGAGTAACGGAGTATAGGGAGTGAAGCGGCACCCCAGAGCGGCCGTGTAGCAGCGTAGTAAGTGATTATAGCTGGGGAAGGAAGGGGTGCCTGAAGCCTATTAGCAATAGGCCTAGTCAGCAACTAATTCCTTACATGTGGCTCTCGAAGAAGTCAGGTACGCCCAACGGGCCTCACTGTTTGCAAGTGCTTTTACCTGATGTAGTTATCAACTGCCCGTGACTGCTTGCCCATAGGTATCTTTCTTTGTCTTGCGCTGCTAAAGTAGAGAACCCTATAGACTTATGCTATATATATTTCTAGTTTTTTTTGGAATATTCCAATAATTAAAATGGTGTTGATAAAGTATAAAATGCCTGCGTACATAGAGTGTAGCGGTAGCTTGCTCATCAGTAAGACAATAAAAAAGGCCCTCACCGAGCGGTAGGGCCTTTTTTTAGTGTAGTTTTTTAGTGTAGTATGAGTGCTACGTTTTCTCCTTTACAAATTGCTGTCGAAGACAAGTGCCCTGATCGGGCCGAACGAGTAGGACGTACGTACCAGCAGGCAGTTTCTGAATATCTAATACACCCTCCTTCGTAGCTGTACGCGTATCAAGTAGCGCTAGGCCAGTTGCCGAGTACACCGTAAGCCGTGCGCCAGGGTTTGATAAGTTTATGCGCAGTTCGTTGGCTGCAGGGTTGGGATAAATGTTCAGAGCTGCCGTGGCTGGCGCCGCGAAGCTAACAGCCCGCACGGCACTGTAGGTAGTGGTGCTATCCTGGTCAACTTGCCGAAGGCGATAGTATACCATCCCCGGAGTATGCGCCCCCACGCCATAATCCTCAAAGCTGTAGGCCATTCCCGTAGTTGAAGTGCCTGATCCACGGACCGTATGCACCGTCTGGAAGCTTGTACCATCAACACTACGCTCTACAGCAAAGTAGCTATGGTTCAGTTCTGCGGCAGTTGCCCAAGCCAATAGCGCATCGGTGTTGCGCGCTTTAGCCGTAAACTGAGTAAGCACTACGGGCAGCGGGTTAGAAACCGGAATCACAAAGTCGGCTCCAAGGCTCACGAGCCCATGGTCGTCAATGGAGGTGTAGGTAAACACTACTTCACCCGTGAAGCTAGTGCGCGGCTCAAAACTTAGTTGCTGTCCTTGCTCTACTGACAAGGCGCTGTGCTGAGAGATGGGGTCGGTCCCCAAGTACAAGGTGCCCTGCGAGGCCGGGGGCAATTCCGTGATGGTAAACCCCGTGATATAGCCATTAGGAGATGACCCCGTTAGGGGCAGCACCCGGGTAGCGCCTCCATTGCGCGGAATTGGAGTATTGGTTTTGGGGTCGGCGGTAGGGCGAGGACGGCTGTTTGGTGGTTGCACAGTCGAAGCGGAACACTCGCGTACAGTATTAACGGAGGCCTTCGCTGCGTTATGAAGCACACGGTCGTCCACGAGATTGTCCACGTTGTTAAGGGTGGTGGAGCAGATCAACGTATTATGGGCCCCGGAGCTTAGGTAAAAAGCGTTGGCCGTGTTGCGGGCCGTGTTGTTCTGGAAGATCGTGCCCAGGGTTACCGGAATATCGCTCATGGGCCCGATAAACTGGGCCAGAAAATGGTTGTAATACCCCTCGCGGCCTAGCTCATTATTGTTAACGAAGGAGGTTTTGTAGGAAGGTCGAGCGACAAGGGTGTTGTTCTTCACCTCCACGCCCAGCGCGGCCGTGCCCAGGCTCTGGCTCACCCCGTACTGGTAGGGCAGCAGCCCGATGTAGGCCGGCGCCCCCGTGTTGGTGCGGTCCTCCACGTTCTCCACCCAGTTGCCCACCAGCTGCGTGTTATACACCA
>NZ_SRLA01000007.1 GCF_004745825.1 Hymenobacter fodinae
TCGCGTCCCTAATTCAAGGGCCAGGTAGCGCGTGAACACTTCCACGGCCCCTTTCATGCTAGCATAGGCCGATACGCCGGCAAAGGCGCTGCGGGTAGTGGCCGAGGACATATTGACGATGCGGCCCTCATCGCGCAACAGGGGCAAGGCCTGCTGGGTGAGAAAGTACACGCCCTTAAAATGAATGTTCAGCATCTCATCAAACTTCGCTTCGGTCATCTCGGCAAAGGGCGTATTGAGGCTGGTGCCGGCGTTATTGATCAGAAAGTCGAAGCGGTCCGTTTGAAAGGTGCCCGTGAGGGTTGTGGTGAGCTGAGCGAAAAAGCCAGGAAAACTGGATACCTCCGCCGTATTTAGCTGCAAGGCAACGGCCTTGCGCCCGAGGGCTTCAATCTGGTCTACCGTAGCAGCGGCCTCCTGGTGGTTGGTATGGTAGGTAAGCACGACGTCGATACCTTTCTGGGCTAACTGCAGGGCAATGTCTTTGCCGATGCCGCGGCTGCCGCCGGTTACAAGGGCGATTTTAGGGGTTGTCATCTGAATTGCTGTGACGTGTAAGAAAGAACACGACAAAGGTCTGGCGCGCCCCCAGCGTGGCTTTTGCGCTTAGCAATCCATTTTATGTAAAAATCAAACCACGGCAAGGCTGCGAAAAGCGCCCGGCGCAACGGCCGTTTGCCGTTTGAAGAAGTTGGCAAAATGCGCCACATCGGCGAAGCCCAGACTGTCGGCTATTTCAGCCATAGTCCAGTCAGTCTGACGGAGCAGGGCCTTAGATTCCTGCGCAATCCGGCTGCCGATGAGGTCAGTGGTGGTGCGGCCAGTGGTTTCCTTGAGCACCTTGTTGAGGTGGTTCACATGCACCGCCAAGTGGTCGGCGTAGTCTTTAGCCGTGCGCAGCAGCAGGCGCTGCTGCGGGGTTTCCAGTGGAAACTGCCGCTCCAAGAGTTCAATGAATAAAGAGGTAAGTCGGGCTGCTCCGCTGTGCGCCGGGTGCAGTACCGTAGCGGGTTGCTGCTTCTGGCCCAGGTGAATTAACTCAAGGACATAGGTGCGCAGCAAGTCGTACTTGTAAGCATAGTCTGAAGCCATTTCCTCGTGCATGCGCTGAAATTGGGCTTCCACCCGGCTGCTATCAGCCGCCGAAAGCTTGAAAACCGGGTGCCGGTCTCCTTTAAAAATTGGTAGCTCGTCGAGCACCACGCCACTGTTGGCAGGTAATAGAAACTCCGCCGTAAACACGCAGAAATGGCCTTTTTGCTCGGGGTCAGGCGCCCACTGGTGGGGGAGTTTAGGCGAAGAGAAGACCAAGGCACTGTCCTCAATGTGGATGGTAGCATCGGGGTAGTCGACTCGGCTGCGCCCGCGTAGCAAGCTGATCTTGTAAAAAGACCGGCAGGCATAGGATACTGCTGGTTTCGCTTGGGCCGGCTCCCAGACGGCTCCTATGTCAAACACGTTGAAATGTCCAATGTCCTTCTGAATGCCGCTGGGCAGTACGGTGTCCAGCTTGTCACCCGTGCAGGTGGTCAGTTCTTGGTAAAACTCACCCAACGGATTCGATTTTAGGGTGGCCATAGCGTTTGAGAAAATCAAATATAAACTAAGTTGTCAGTAGGGGAGTGGCCTACGATAAGCGCGCAGAAGAAGGCGTGTTTCCCGGCGGCGGCTCACCCCGGGAGTAGAACAGTACTCCGGCTTCCCTCTACAACAAGAAAAAGGAAGTATTTCCGCGGCATTTGGACAACTACAGGAGGGTGCGGGTAAGTGGTGTAACCGGAGAAGTGCAGATTTGAGATGAGTGAACACCTCAACTGCCGTTAACGAATGCGTGGTCGGGCCCCGGGGCCGCGGCCGTGGGAATCTGCCGCTCCGCCGCCCGACCCGCATTACGTTACTGCCTCTGTCCTGCCAAATCTTTCCCGCCCTATGACGCTGCCCCTAACCCTCGCGGTTCCGCTATTCACGTGGTTGAGCACCCTGCTTGCTCCCGCGCCCACGCCTGCTGCTCCCGCTGACCCCGCGTGGGTGAAGGAGGTAGGCGCCAAGAGCATGCCCGCCACCAAGAACAGTTTCTCCACCGCGAAATACGGGGCCGTGGGCGACGGCAAAACCCTCAACACCCAGGCCATTCAAAAGGCCATTGATGCCGCCGCCAAAAAAGGCGGAGTAGTGACGTTTGCCCCTGGCCAGTACCTGACGGGCTCCATTTTCCTAAAGAAGGGTGTGACCCTGAACCTGCCCAAAGGCGTGACCCTGCTCGGCAGTCAGGACATCAAGGACTATCCCGAAATGCCCTCGCGCATTGCTGGCGTAGAAATGACCTGGCCCGCCGCCCTTATCAATATTGTGGATCAGGAAAACGTAGCCATCACCGGGGAAGGTACCGTGGACGGGCAGGGCAAACCTTTCTGGGACAAGTACTGGGCCATGCGCAAAGAGTACGACCCTAAGGGCCTGCGCTGGATTGTGGACTATGACGCCAAGCGCCCGCGCACCCTGCTGGTTTCTAATTCCAGCAACGTTACGCTCAAGGGCATTACGCTGCAGCGGGCCGGCTTCTGGACGGTGCACATCCTGTACTCCAAAAACGTCACGGCCGATGGGCTGGTGGTGCGCAACAACATTGGCGGGCACGGCCCCAGCACCGACGGCATCGACATCGACTCGAGCACCTACGTGCTGGTGCAGAACTGCGACATTGACTGCAACGACGACAACTTTTGCCTGAAAGCCGGCCGCGACTGGGACGGGCTACGGGTGAACCGGCCTACGGAGTACATCGTGATTCGGGACTGCGTGGCTGGGGCGGGTGATGGCCTATTTACCTGCGGCTCCGAAACCTCCGGGGGCATCCGCCACGTGCTGGCCCGCAACCTCAAGGCCAAGGGCACCAAGTACGGCATCCGCCTGAAGTCGGCCACCAACCGCGGCGGCGTGGTGGAGGACATTATCGTGGAGGACATTCAGATGGACGCCGTGCGCGTGCCGATCATCATGACCATGAACTGGAACCCGGCCTACAGCTACTCCACGCTGCCCGCCGGCTACACCGAGCAAACCCTGCCCGAGCACTGGAAAAAGATGCTGGCTAAGGTAGAACCCGAGCGCGGCACGCCCCACTTCCGCAACGTGCGCATCAGCAACCTGCGCGCCACGGGGGCCGGAGAAGCCATTTCCGCCGAGGGCCTGGCCGCCTCCCTGCTCGAAAACTTTCAGCTGGATAACATCTCGATTACCGGGAAGAAAGCCGGTAAGATTGACTTCGCCCAAGGCTGGAGCATCAAAGACCTGGAAATCAAAGCCGAGGATCAAGAGCCCGTGGCTGTGATTAACAGCACGAACATGAAGTATTAAGTGAGTGATAGACTGGCCTAGAACAGCTTAAGGGAAACGCCATGTCGAGCGGAGTCTAGACATCTCGCGGGCTAACGCTGCTCCACATAACACGTCATGCTGAGCTTGTCGAAGCAACTCTCCCGCTTCGTTGCAGAGTGGCTAGGCCAGTCGATTAGTCAGTAGGAGAGGTGCTTCGACTGCGCTTGGAATGTCGTTCTAGAGTGGGCGTTCTAGGCCAGTCAACCACCCCCAGCCCCTCCTTATCCAAGGAGGGGAGCTTCGTTCTGTTACTGCGCTAAGCCACTGCGCCGCCCCAATCCCACCCTGAATGAAGAAGAACCAGAACCTGTTTGCGGTGGGGCTGATTACCTCGCTATTTTTTCTGTGGGGTTTCGCCGTGAACCTGAACCCGGTGCTGATTCCACACCTGAAGAAGGCTTGTCAGCTGACGGATACTCAATCGGCGCTGATTGACTCGGCTTTCTTCGCGGCGTATTTTCTGGTGGCCCTGCCAGCCGGGCAGTTCATGAAGCGCTTTGGATATAAAGGCGGCATTCTGCTAGGCCTGTTGCTATTTGCTACGGGGGCATTTCTGTTTTACCCGGCTGCCGCTACCCGCACCTACGGCTTCTTCCTGGTGGCTTTGTTCATTATTGCCAGCGGCCTGACCTTCCTGGAAACGGCTGCCAACCCTTACATCACGGTGCTCGGCGACCCGGAAGGCGCTACGCAACGCCTGAACTTCGCGCAGTCATTTAATGGGCTGGCGGCCACGCTGGCCCCACTGCTGGGCGGGCAAGTTATTCTCTCGGGCCGCAGCCTCACGGCGCAGCAGACAGCAGCCATGACGCCCGCGCAGCTCACCGGCTACCTCAACCAAGAAGCCGCCACCGTGCAGCTGCCCTACCTACTAATTGGGCTGGTGGTGCTGGCGGTGGCCATGGTACTTTACTTCACTCGCCTGCCCGACATAACGGAGCCTACAGGATCTACTCCGGGGGGTGGCCGCTCTTTATGGCAGGAGAAGAACTTGCTGTGGGGCGTGGTGGCGCAGTTCTTTTACGTGGGCGCCCAGGTGTGCCTAAGCAGCTTCTTCATCCGGTTTGCGGGTGGGGTAGCGGGTATTCAGGAGCAGGCGGCTACCCTCTATCTCTCGGGGGCCCTGTTGGGCTTTATGGCGGGCCGGTTTATTGGTACCGCGCTCATGCGGGTGGTGCCGCCCGCCCGCCTGCTGGCTGTCTACAGCCTAGTCAATGTGCTGCTGATAGGCCTAGCCGTGACACTGAAAGGGCAGTTGCCGGTGTACGCGCTGATGGGGGTGGAGTTCTTCATGTCCATCATGTTTCCCACCATTTTCTCCTTGAGCATTCGGGGGCTGGGGGCGAAGACCAAAGAAGGCTCTTCGCTACTGATTATGGCCATTGTGGGCGGAGCGGTGTTTCCCGTGCTCATGGGGCGCGTGTCGGATGCCAGCTCCATCCAAACGGCCTATGTGGTGCCGGGCGTGTGCTTTCTGGTGGTGCTGTACTTTGCCCTGCGCAACGCCCGCACCCGAGTTAACCCGCAGGAAATTTCGCTCATGGCCGCGCACTAGCGGCTTCATCTAGTAGGTCAACCATCATCATGTTTAGTCTCCAGGGAAAAGGCGCCGTGATTACCGGCGGCGGAAGTGGAATTGGTCGGGCTATAGCGCAGCTGTTTGCCCGGCAAGGGGCCACCGTGCACGTAGTCGAGCTCAACCCCGAAGCCGCGGCCGAAACCGTAGCGCTGATTCAACAGGAGGGAGGCCAGGCCCAGGCTCACCAGCTGGATATCAGCCAGCAGGCCTCCGTAGTCAGCGCGTTTCAGGCGCTAGGCCAGGTCGATATTCTGGTGAATAACGCTGGTATTGCCCACGTGGGCAACGCCGAGCATACTACCGAGGCCGACTTCGAGCGGGTGTACCAGGTGAACGTGAAAGGGGCTTATAACTGCCTGTTTGCGGCCCTGCCGCTGATGAAGCAGCAGGGCCGGGGCGTGATTCTGAACATGGCCTCCATTGCCGCCGTGGTGGGCATCACCGACCGGTTTGCGTACTCCATGAGCAAGGGCGCCATCTACGCCATGACGCTCTCGGTGGCCCGCGACTACTTGGCCCACGGCATCCGCTGCAACAGCATTTCGCCGGCCCGGGTGCACACGCCTTTCGTGGATGGCTTCATTGCTAAAAACTACGCCGGCCAGGAAGCCGAAATCTTCGATAAGCTCTCGAAAAGCCAGCCCATCGGGCGCATGGGTAGGCCCGGGGAGGTAGCCGCCCTCGCGCTCTACCTGTGCTCCGACGAAGCTGGCTTCGTGACGGGCTGCGACTACCCCCTCGACGGCGGATTTATCAAGCTGAATAACTAGCACTTGCCCGCCAGGCCCTGATTTTACCCGCCCGCAGAAGCAACCCGCCGGCCATTCCGGCAACCTTACTCCCGCAAACAAATCCGCAGCCACGATGAAGCTAATCCGCCACGGCCAGCCCGACCAGGAACAACCCGGAGTTATTCTCAACGACCAGAAGTACGACGTTTCCGCGTTCGGGGAAGACTACAACGAAGCGTTCTTCGCGACCGGTGGCCTAGCGCGACTAGCGGCCTTTGTGCAGGCCAACGAAGGACAGCTGCCACTACTGGGCGACGAGGTTCGGCTCGGTTCTCCGGTGGCGCGGCCCTCCAAAATCGTGTGCATCGGCCTGAACTACGTGGACCACGCCCGCGAAACCGGTGCCACGCCGCCCACCGAGCCCATTCTATTCATGAAGTCGACCACCTCACTAGTGGGCCCGAACGACAACATCATTATCCCGCGCAACTCCGTGAAAACCGATTGGGAAGTGGAGCTGGCGGTGGTAATTGGCAAGCGCGCATCCTACGTGGAAGAGGCTGACGCGGCCGACTACATTGCCGGCTACGCCCTGCACAACGACGTGTCGGAGCGGGAGTTTCAGCTGGAACGCGGCGGCACCTGGGACAAGGGCAAGGGCTGCGACACGTTTGCGCCGGTTGGTCCGGTTCTAGCTACGCCCGATGAATTGGCGGACGTAAACAACCTGCGCCTGTGGCTCTCGGTGAACGGGCAGATGATGCAGGATGGCACCACCCAAAACCTCATTTTTAAGGTGCCTTACCTGGTTTCTTACCTCAGCCAGTTCATGACCCTGCTGCCCGGCGACATTATTTCCACGGGCACGCCGGCCGGGGTAGGCCTGGGCTTCAAGCCGCCCGTGTACCTGAAACCCGGCGACGTGGTAGAGCTGGGCATTGATGGGCTGGGAACCTCCCGACAGCAGGTGCAAGCCTATGGCCAGAATTGATTCGCACGTCCACTTCTGGCAGTTCCAACCGGAGCGCGACGCCTGGATAACGGACGACATGCGCGCCCTGCGCCATAATTTTCTGCCCCCGGACCTGGAGCCGCTGCTAGACCAGCATCAGCTCGATGGCTGCGTAGCCGTGCAGGCCGATCAGTCAGAAGCCGAGACGATTTTTCTGCTGTACCACGCCACCAAGCACAACTTTATCAAGGGTGTGGTGGGCTGGGTTGATTTGCAGGCGCCCGACGTGGCGCGGCGCTTAGAGCGGTACGCCCAATTTCCGGAGCTGATAGGGTTCCGGCACATTCTGCAAAGCGAAGCCGACCAAGCGCTGATGCTGACGCCGGCTTTCAACAGAGGCCTAGCGGCGTTGTTTGCGCACGGGTTTACCTATGATCTACTCATTCAGCCGGGTCAACTGGCCTATGCCACGGAGCTGGTAAAGCGTTTTCCGGAACAGCCTTTCATCATCGACCACTTGGCCAAGCCTTACATCAAAGCAGGCGCGCTGGAGCCCTGGTGCCAGCAACTGCAGGCGCTGGCCGCCCACCAAAACGTGTTCTGCAAAGTATCGGGCTTGGTGACGGAAGCCGACTGGCACCACTGGCAACCCGCCGATTTTCGCCCTTACCTCGATGCCGCCTTCGAAGCATTCGGCCCCCAGCGGCTCCTGTTTGGCTCCGACTGGCCCGTGTGCACGGTGGCCGGCGGCTACCGCCGGGCCCTAAGCCTGCTGGAGAATTATCTTACCGAATTCAGTTCGGCTGAACAAGCCGGCTTCTGGGGCGACAATGCCGCGCAGTTTTACCGCTTACAACACCAGCTAGCCGATGGATTTACAGCTTAAGGAGAAGGTCATCATCGTCAGCGGCGGGGCCAAGGGCATTGGGGAAGGCATTGTGCGGGTGCTGGCGCAGGAAGGAGCCATACCGGTCATTCTGGGCCGTAACGAAGCCGACAACCAGGCCACCGTAGCAGCCATTACTGCCGCGGGCGGGCACGCCAGCCACGTGGTAGCAGAACTCTCCGACCCCGCGGCGTGTGAGGCCGCGGTGCAGGCCGTGCTAGGCCAGTTCGGGCGCATTGATGGGCTGGTGAACAACGCGGGCGTGAACGATGGAGTAGGCTTGGAGCACGGCGACTACCCCCGTTTTCTGGCTAGCCTGCACAAGAACTTAGTGCACTATTATTTGCTGGCTCACTACGCGCTGCCGGAGCTGAAAAAGTCGCGCGGCGCCATCGTGAATATCAGCTCCAAAACTGCCGAAACCGGCCAGGGCAACACCTCGGCTTACGCGGCGGCCAACGGCGGCCGCAACGCCCTCACCCGGGAGTGGGCCGTAGAGCTGCTCAAATACGGCATCCGGGTGAATGCCGTGGTAGTAGCTGAGTGCTGGACGCCCCAATATGAATCCTGGATTCAAACCCTGGAAAACCCCGCGGAGAAGTTGCGCGAAATCACGGCCCGCATTCCGCTAGGCCACCGCATGACTACCGCCGAGGAAATTGCTAACACCACGGCCTTCCTGCTCTCCGAGCGCAGCAGCCACACTACCGGCCAGCTCATCTACGTAGATGGGGGCTACGTGCACCTCGACCGAGCCTTGGCTAATGCCTGACCTCGCGGCTGAGGTAAGCGCCCTAGAGGGTGGTATTACACCAGCAGCACCGTCATGCTCCGGGCGCCGTGAGCCCCAATCACCAACGACTGCTCAATATCAGCGGTTTTGGAGGGGCCCGCTAGGAAGGTGCCGTAGCTCCCTACCGAACTCAGGCGGGCGTAGGCCTGGTGCATGGTGGCTACAATGTTGCGGCGCTCAAGTACCAGGGCCAGGTGCCGGGTTACCACGGGCAGGGCGCGGTGCAGCGTATTGGCCTCGGGCACCCAAATGGCCCCATTCTCCGCCACGCCAAACTCGCCTTGCAGCACGGCTAGCTCTACGCCCGCCAGTACCTCAATGGAGGTTTGCGCATCTACTGGCACGACGGCCTCGGGCAGTAGGGGCGAGGCAATGCGGTAATCAGTAGGGTACAGTCCGTGAATAACTTCCGCCAGGCGGGCGGCATCCATCACTTCCACCACCTGCCCGCCAATGCCCTGCAGAATAGCCGTGAACTTCTCCGCCGAATCGTCACCCGCAAAAAGCGGCACGGTTGGGAGAGGCAGCTCGGCTGGCTGGTTGGCGCGCACAGCCGCCAGAATCTTTTCGCGGGAAGAAGTCAAGGGGGAGGTGATGAGGTGCAAGGTGATGAGGGAATGGGGTGATGAAGAGCGTGAAGGCCAGAATACCTATTCACAGATTTACTCTTCACACTTTCGCTTCTTGCTGAGCGTACCACTCGCGGAAGCTTTGTTTGGGTGGCTCGGGCAGCTCGCGGGCAATGGCCCAGGGGTTGTAGCCGCCGGCGTGGGTGAGGCCGTGGGGGAGCAGGCGCAGCCCCTGCCGGGCTACTCGGCCGCCGAGGCTGTACACGCCCGGCTTGGCGAGCACCCGGCTGAGCAAGCGCATGCTCCACTTTTTGCTGGTCGGAATCTCGCCCGCCTGGCCTAGCACCTGCCGCCACTTATAGAGCTGGGTGTGAATGTCGATTTTCACCGGGCACACATCGGTGCAGGAGCCGCAGAGCGTGCTGGCAAAGGGCAGGGAGGCATGCTTGCGCATGTCGATGTTGGGCGAAAGTATTGCGCCGATGGGACCCGGAATGGTGAAGTCGTAGCTGTGGCCGCCGCTGCGGCGGTACACCGGGCAGGTGTTCATGCAGGCCCCGCACCGGATGCACTTCAGCGAAGCCCGGAAGTCGGGGCGGCCGAGCTGCTGGGCGCGGCCGTTGTCGACGATGACGATATGCATTTCCTTGCCCTTCACTGGCTTGGTGAAGTGCGAGGTGTAGGTGGTAACCGGCTGGCCGGTGGCGCTTCGCGTGAGAATGCGCGTAAACACGCTCAGGTCGGATAGGCGCGGAATCAGCTTTTCCAGACCCATGCAGGCAATGTGCACCTTCGCCAAGTTCACGCCCAGGTCGGCGTTGCCCTCGTTGGTGCACACCACTACCGAGCCCGTTTCAGCTACGGCGAAGTTTACCCCCGAAATAGCTACCTGCCCCGCCAGGAACTTCTCGCGCAGGTGCTGGCGGGCCGTTTCGGTGAGCTGCTGCGGGTCGTTGTTGCCCTTGGTGGTGCCCAGGTGCAAGTGAAACGTGTCGCCGACATCCTCCTTTTTCAGGTGGATGGCGGGCAGCACCACGTGGCTGGGCGCTTCCTCGCGCAGCTGAATGATCCGCTCGCCCAAATCGGTGTCAATCACCTCCACGCCGTGCTTAATCAGGTAGGGATTGAGGTGGCACTCCTCCGTGAGCATGGATTTGCTCTTGACCACGCGGGTAGCGCCGTGCTGCTGCAACAGGCCTAAAACAATCTGGTTGTGCTCCTCCGCATCAGCGGCCCAGTGCACCTGCACACCATTGCGGTGGGCGTTTTCCTCGAACTGCTGCAGATAAAAATCCAGACGGCTGAGGGTGTGGTCCTTGATATCGGAGGCCAGTTGGCGCAGCTCTTGAAACTCCGGGGTGGCATACACGGCCTTGTCGCGCTTCTGGCGCACAAACCAGAGCGTCTCATCGTGCCAGGTGGTGCGCTCAGCGTCAAGCAGGAAAATATCGGAGCGTTGGGAGTGGCTCATAGCAGGATGCCGTTGAGGATTTCAGCCGCGTGCAGCACTTTGATGGGGAGCTTATGCCGGCGCACTATGCCTTCCAGGTGCATCAGGCACGACATGTCGCCGCCGGTAAGTACCTCGGTGCCGTTGCGCACGTGGTCGTGCACGCGGTCCTGGCCCATGCGGGCCGAAATGCCGGCCTCGCTCACGCAAAAGGTGCCCCCGAAGCCGCAGCACTCGTCGTTGCGGTCGAGTTCCGTCAGCTCCAGGCCCCGCACGCTGCTCAGCAGGCGCCGCAACTGCCCATCGCGCACAGGCGTCATTTCCGACTCGTTGGCTTGGTGCAGGCCGCGCTGCCCGTGGCAGCTCAGGTGCAGGCCTACGCGGTGCGGAAAAGAGCAAGGGACTTCCGTTACGCCCAGCACATTGATGATGAAATCGAACAACTCGCGTGTGTTGGTGCGCACGTGCTGCACGGCGGGCGTCTGCTCAATAATATCGAAGTGCTTGCGCACGTGATACACGCAGCTGCCCGCGGGGCCCACCACGTAGTCGTAAGCCTCGAAGGTGTCGACAAAGTTGTGATAGACCGGAATGGCATCCCGCTCGCAGCCGCTGTTGGCCATGGGTTGGCCGCAACAGGTTTGCTGCTTGGGAAAATCGGCCCGCACGCCTAGCTTCTCCAGTAATTGCAGGGTGGCAATACCCACCTGCGGATAAAACTGGTCGACGTAGCAGGGGATGAAAAGAGCTACTTTCATGTATTGAGCCTTCTTGTGGTAAGGCTGACAGAACTTCAGCTCCCCTCTTCAGATGATGTTGCGCATCAAATAAGGAGGGGTTGGGGTAGTTGAAGTGGCCTAGAACGGTCTTGAGGGCTCAACTACGAGCCAGCAACAATCAGCTAAACAGTAACTGCGTCTTCTTCCAAGCCTCGCCTTGCTCCATGTGAATGAGGGCGCCCAAGGCAGTGGCCTGGGGGACCTCCAGGGTGCGGATTTTTACGCCGGGGAAGTTGGCGGCCAGCAGCTGCATGAACAACGGGTTGCGGGCGAAGCCGCCGTCCACGTAAATCAGCTTTTCCTCTTTGCGGATGAGGTTGATGGAAGCCGTGAGGATGCGCATCAGGCCGTGCATGAGGTGCTGGTAGGCGTCGGCGGCCGACTTAAAGCCTGATAAATCCCACTCACTCACTTGCTCCTCGGGGAAGGGGCCCGTGCCGCGCATGCACCAGGGGTGAAACGGGTGGGACACTTCCTCATAGGGGCGAGCGATGATCAGCGACTGGTAGAAGTCGGGCTTAACGTGGAAGTGGTGGGCGATGCGCTGCACCTGGAAGTCATGCTCCCGCCCGAAGAATACCCGCGAGGCTTTAGTCATTTCGCCCTTGGGCGAGAGGTAGCTCAGGCAGTCGCGGCGCAGCAGCTCCGGCGTAAGAGGCTCCCGGTTGAAGGGGTTGAAGGTGACGGCCCAGGTGCCCGTTGACACCAGCAGGAAGGGCTTTTCATCTTCCTGCATGTAGGGCACCAGGGCGGCGGAGCTGTCGTGTAGGCCTACGCCCACCAGAATGCCATCTACTACCGACGCAATAGAGTCCTTGGTGAGGGGCGCTAGCTTGTCGTCAATGCCCTCGCGGTACACCCAGTCGTGGTAGCGGCCTAGCTTGAAGTTCCAGAGGCCGGTGTGGCACCCCACGGAAGTGTAGTCGCTAAAGGCCTCCCCAGTGATGAGGTAGGACAAGTATTGCGGCAGGTGCAGGGAGGTGCGAATGCGGGCGTACTGGTCGGGCTTGTGGTGCTTAAGCCAGTAGAGCTGCATGCCCGAGTTGAGCATGCCCAGCTTGGGCGAGCAGGTTTCGGCGGCAAACTCCTCGGGGCTTTGCTCCAGCTCCGCAAAAAACCGGTCCTGCATCATTTCGGGCAGGGGCTTGAGGTAGTTGTAGAGCGGCAGAATGGGCTGGCCGTTGGCGCCTAAGTGCACGTAGCTGGCCCCGTAGGAAGTGAAGTTTACGCCCTTCAGGTTGTAGTGGGCGTTGTGGCGCAGCGCGTTCCAGCGGTCGTGCACCCATTGGGAGAGGCGAGAAAGGGTTTCGCAGGGAAAGCCTTCCTCGTCCACGGTTTCCAGGCACACCTGCTGGTGCTCATCAATAATGCGGCGCTCCTCGTCAAACAAGATGACCTTCTTGTTCGTCTTGCCCACATCAAACACGGCGTAGATCGACTTTTTCATGCTTACAGACCGGTGGAGAGGCTTAGTTTGCCGCGTTGCTGAATGAGTTGTTCGCGCACTTGGCCGGCGCGGTAGGCCGCCACAGGGTTGAGCGCCCCGCCGCTCTGGCGGTAGGCCTCGGCCACCAAGGGGCGCACATCGGTCAGGAAGGCGTCGCGCAGGATTTCCTCGGCCCGCACCACGTCGTTATTTTCCTGGGCTTCGTGCAAGGCCGCGCGGTCCACGAGCAGGGCTTTGGCGTAGGCCCCCAGGATATTTTCCACCGACTGCAAGAGGTCTTCCAGCGGGTCTTTGGTGTTGTGGCTGGCATCAATCATGTAAGCCACCGCGGCGTTGGTTACGGCCTGATCTTGGGCACCATCCACCAGCTCATTGAAGATGAGGAAGAGCTGGAAGGGTTTGGCGCTACCGGTGGTCAGGTCGTCGTCGCCGTACAGGGAGCCGTTGAAGTGGAAGCCGCCCAGGCGCCCGAAATGAAGCAGGCGGCCCACAATCTGCTCGATGTTGGTGTTGGGCAGATGGTGGCCTAGGTCCACGAGCACCTGCGCATTCTCGCCCAAGTACTGGCATAGCGAGTACGACGTGCCCCAGTCCGGAATCACCATGGAGTAGAAGTGCGGCTCGTAGGGCTTGTACTCAATCAGCATGGTCATGTCGGAGGGCATGGCCTCGTAGATGCTGGCCAGCGACTCGGCTGTGCGCTGGTAGGCGCGGCGCAAGTGCTGCTGGCCGGGGAAGTTGGACCCATCAGCCAGCCACACCGTGTGAATTTTCGCGCCTAGCTGCTTGCCGTACTCCACGCACTCAATGTTGTGCTGAATAGCCTGCTGGCGCACGGATGCCTCGGTGCTGCTCAACGAGCCAAACTTGTAGGAATAAGGCTGCTCCTTCTGGTCCTGAAACGTGTTCGAGTTCATCGAATCAATCGTCAGGCCCGACTCTTGCAATTGCTGCTGCAGGGCCGGAATATCCCGCGGAATGTCCCAGGGAATGTGCAGGGAAATGGAGTTAGACGAGCGGTTGAGCCGGTTGAGCAGGGCCACATCGGCTATTTTTTCCTCCAAGCTGCGGGGCTCCCCACCCAACGGATAGCGCCCGAAGCGCGTGCCGCCCGTACCCAGGGCCCAGCTCGGAATGGCCACCTGGAAATCGATGAGCTGCTGCACCACCTGCGGCAGGTCTACGGCCCGGCGGGAAAGGAGCGTGGCCAGATAGTCGTACCGAAACTGGTGGTCCTCCAGCAAGGATTGGTTGAAGTCCTGGATGTGGTCGTCAGCGAGCATAGCAAGTGGGGTAGGTAGGGCAAAAAGCACAGTAGCAGAAGAGCTAATAGGTGTGCCCAAGGAGGAAGGTGATGGGTTGTTCTGAGTAGCAACCTACCACGCTTCGCCACCCAAACTCTTCTGAACTCTCCTGTATTGCCAGAATTTTCGGACGGGAGTGAGTGAGCAGTTACCTCCGTCTTTAACGGGTATGTGAAAGTGGGGGCGGGCCCCGGCGTATTGAGCAAAAAAGAGCAGCCCTTTGCAGCCGAAAAAGCAGACCTGCTCCCCAGTGGGCAGATAAGCCTAGCAAGCTGCAAAGGGCTGCTCAGTAGGTTAAAGGGAGCCGCGCCGGATAGTATAGAAGGGATTCTTCACCTTCACGCGCTGCTTCTCTAGCAGCAACTCGGCGGCCGTGCGGCCCATGGCCTCAAAATCGGTGGTGATGACCGTGATGCCCAGCAGCTCCTTCAGCGTGCTGGAGTTAAAGGACAGGATGCCGATTTCGCGACCTAGTAGGTAGTGCGTCTGGCGGACCTTTTTGATCAGCTCGGCCAGGTCGGTGGTTTCCACTACTACGTAGGCGGTGCCGGGCTCCATCACCTCGTTCATGGCGCTTTCCTTCACCGCAAACTCCTTGTTGTAGTTGATGCAGAAGGTGCGGAAGCCCCAGGCAATTTCGGCGGGGTAGTTGTTGCCCACGCTGGGCAGCACCAGCACCATGCGGTGGTACTTTTCGAGCAGGTCGTTGGAGCCTTCTAGCGCCGTGAAAATATCCTTGTCGAAGTCCTGGTATACCGTGAGCGGCTGGTGCTTCAGGTCGGGTACCTGCTTATCCAGCAGCACCAGCTCATCGGCCGGAATGCCGTTCAGAATGCTCTTGTAGTCCGCCTTGTCCAGATCCTGGGTGAAGTGGGGCATCACCACGTAGTAGTTGTACTTGCCCATGTTCTTTTCCATGATTTCCTGGAAAAGTGAGGCGCTGTAGTGATGAATCTGCAAGTCGACGGTGGCGTGCTCGCCCAGGGCCTGCAGGAAGGCGTAGTACACAATCTTCTTGTAGGAGCTGAGCTTGTTGAGTACCAGCAGAATCTTGAGCTTGGTGTTGTCGGGGGCCTGCACGTAGTAGCCTTTTCCCTGCACCGAGGTGCAGAAGCCCCGCTCGCGCAGCTCGCGGTAGGCTTTTTCCACGGTGTCGCGGGCCAGGTAGTATTCGGCGCTTAGCTCGCTGATGCTGGGGAGCTGGTCGCCCTTGCGCAGGGTGCCGCGCTCGATGTCCATGATGACGGACTGCACAATCTGCTTGTATTTCGGCGTTTTGTCGAACGGCTTGAACTGCAGCTTGTACATGGACTGGGAAGATGGGAGAAGGGTAGGCATAGCGCCATCGGACCAGCGGGGTTTGGTGGGAAGGAAGGGCAGGTGCCGGGCGACAATGGGCAGAAGGAGAGGGGCGCTTCTGCAGGAAATCCAGTCCCCGGCGTGGGAGCAGTACGCTAGTCAGTTGATAAATTACACAGCTTCTGCCTGAAACAGCGTTTACAGCCTAGTTTAATTGCGCAAACGTTATCGGGAACGTTCCCGGAACCGGGAGTTGCGCGGAGTAGTGGCCTAGGGCCGGGCGTAGTTGTTGCTAAAAGGTAAAAGCAACAAAAACGGGCCAGCTGCGGCAGCCGGCCCGTTTACGAGCGAATTATAGATATCTAGACAGGTCTAGCGCACGAACGCCATGGCTACACCACCATCCACGTTCAGCACGTTGCCGGTTGACTTGGTCAGGGAACCATCCACGAATACCAGCACGGCTTTAGCAATGTCTTCGGCCAGAACTTCTTCGCCTAGCAAAGTGCGCTTGGCATAGTGTGCCGGCAGGTCTTCTACTGATACGCCGTACGCCTTAGCGCGGCCCGCGGCCCAGTCGCCCTCCCAGATTTTGGAGCCGCGCAGCACGGCATCGGGGTTCACGGTGTTCACCCGGATTTTATCGGCACCCAGCTCCGCGGCCAGCAGGCGCGACATGTGCAGTTGAGCGGCTTTGGCGGTGCCGTAGGCCACATTGTTGGGGCCGGCTACCAGGCCGTTCTTGCTGGCAATGTTCACAATATCACCGCCCAGCTTCTGCTGACGCAGGATTTCCACGCCGGCCTGCGACACCAAGAACTGACCTTTCACCAGCACGTTTTCCAGGATGTCCCAATCGGCCTGGGTGGTTTCGGAAAGGGGCTTGCTGATGCTCAGCCCCGCGCAGTTTACCAGAATATCTACCCCACCAAATTGCAGAATGGTTTCTTGCAGCGAGGACTGAATAGTGTCGGCTTTGGTGACGTCAATGGCGGAGGTGAGGGCGTTGTCTTTGCCGTAGCGCTTGCGCAGGGTGGTTTGGGTGTCTTCCAGCCGGTCGCGGTCAACGGCTACCACGCAGGCGCCGTTTTGCAGCAGCAGCTCGCAGATGGCGAGGCCAATGCCGCCGGTGCCGCCCGTCACGTAGGCCACTTGGCCGGAGAGCGACTTGGGCTTAGGCATGCGCTGCAGCTTGGCTTCTTCCAGCAGCCAGTACTCAATGTTGAAGGCTTCTTGCTCGGGCAGGCCCTGGTAGGTGCTCACGGCCTCGGCACCCTTCATCACGTTGATGGCGTTGGTATAGAACTCGGCCGCCACGCGAGCCGTCTGCTTGTCCTTGGCGAAGCTGAACATACCCACCGTCGGCCACAGAATCACCACCGGGTTGGGGTCGCGCAGGGCGGGGCTGTTCTCGTGCTTGCAACGCTCGTAGTACGCGGCGTAGTCTTGGCGGTAGGTTTCAAACTGCTTCTGCAGATACTGCTGCACATCCTGCTCCGAGGCCTGCATGCGGGCGGGGTCCAGCACCAGCGGCCGGATTTTGGTGCGCAGAAAGTGGTCGGGGCAGGAGGTGCCCAGCGGAGCCAGGCGAGCCAGATCGTTCGAGTTGATAAACTCCAGCACCCGCGCGTCGTCGGTGAAGTGGCCTAGCATGCGGCGGTGCTGGGAGGCCAGACCCCGCAGTACGGGCATTACGGCCGCCGCCTGCTCGCGGCGCACCTCGGGAGCCACGCTTTCCAGCTTCTGACCTCCAAACACGGGGCGCTGCTTGCCGTAATTAGCTTCCAGGTAGGTCGCGGCCTGCTCAATAACTTCCAGAGTATTGAGGTAGCAGTCGTAGGAGGTGTCGCCCCAGGTGAAGAGGCCGTGGCCGCCCAGAATCACGCCGCGCAGGTTAAGGTTTTCCTGTACTACGCGCTCCAGCTGCAGGCCCAGGTCGAAGCCGGGGCGCTGCCAGGGCAGCCAGGCCATGGTATCACCCCAGATGTCCTGCATGATTTGCTCACCGTCTTTGCTGGCGGCAATGGCAATGAGGGCATCGGGGTGGAGGTGGTCGATGTGCTTGAAGGGAAGCAACCCGTGCAGGGGAGTATCAATGCTGGGCGCGGCGCACTTGGGGTCGAATAGGCAGTGGTTGAACAGCTCCACCATCTCATCCTCGAACTCCAGGCCGCGGTACCGGTTTTTCAGCTGGTGCAGCTTCTCCACGTAGAGGTTGGCGCAGCCGGCTTTGGTGAGCGTGCCAATGTCGCCACCCGAGCCTTTCACCCACATCACTTCCACGGGCTGCCCGGTTACGGGGTCGGTTTCCGTGATTTTGCAGGAAGTGTTGCCGCCCGCGTAGTTTGTCAGGCGCAGATCGGCCCCGAGCAGGTTGCTGCGGTAAATGAACAAGGCGACTTCATCGCCGGCCAGGGTCAGGGCCTTGGCCTCGTCCCACAGGTAGCTTACGTGCTGATAGGTTAAGGTCTTTTCCATATTGAGACGTCGGTTTTGACAATCGGGTACCCGAGAAGAAATGCTTGTCTGACAAAGTACGTCCCTGCCTGTGGGGCATAACTCCTGCACTCTCCTGTTCGCGTCAGAAAAATATTGGGCCTATACTTGGGGTCGAATTACGGGTGAGTTACCACTCACTGGTAGTTTCCTGCTTTCAGGAGAGAGCAGGAGAGTTTCGGGCCCCAGCCTGGGCAGATTTGGTAAAAACCAACTGAGCTATGAGCGTTTTTCTAGGAGTACTTCTGCATGCGCTGGGCGGCTTCGCTTCCGGCAGTTTCTATTTACCCTATAAAAAGGTGCACGGCTGGGCCTGGGAAAGTTATTGGCTGGTGGGCGGGCTGGTGTCGTGGCTGGTGGCTCCGTTGGTGCTGGGCTCGGCTACGGTGCCGCACCTGTTTGATATTTTAGGGCAAACCAGCCGCGAAACGCTGTTCTGGACCTACGTGTGGGGCGTGCTCTGGGGCTTGGGCGGTCTCACGTTTGGGCTGGCCATGCGCTACCTAGGCCTCTCGCTAGGCATGGCCTTCACGCTAGGCCTATGCGCGGTCTTTGGCACGCTGGTGCCACCTATTTACAAGGGGGAATTTAATGCGCTACTGCAGAGCACTTCGGGCCAAGTGATTGTGGCCGGTTTGGGCGTGTGCGTGCTCGGCATCGTGATCTGTGGCCTAGCGGGCATGATGAAGGAGAAAAACCTCAGCAGCGACGAAAAGAAGGCCACTATCGCGGAGTTTGATCTGCGCAAGGGGCTGCTGGTAGCCATATTTTCCGGCGTGATGAGCGCGTGCATGTCGTTTGGCCTGACTGCCGGGGAGCCCATTGCCAAGCTGGCTGAGCAGAATGGCGCCAACCCGCTCTACGTGAACAATGCCTCCTTGGTAATCATCTTACTGGGCGGCCTCACCACCAACGCTATCTGGTGCATCTACCTCAACGTCAAGAACAAAACGTACACCGACTACCTCAACCCCAGCTTCCCGGCCCTGCGCAACATTCTGTTCTGCGCCGTGGCGGGCCTGACGTGGTATTTGCAGTTCTTCTTCTACGGCATGGGCGACAGCCAAATGGGTGAGTACCGCTTCTCGGGCTGGACGCTACACATGGCCTTTATTATTGCCTTTAGCTCGTTGTGGGGCCTGTATCTGCACGAGTGGCGCGGGGCAAACCGGCCCACCATGCGCACCATTCAGCTGGGCATTCTCACGGTAGTATTATCCACGGTGGTAGTTGGGTTCGGCAACTATCTGGCTTCCTAAGCCACCTTTTTTACAAGGCAGCTCCTGCGGGGTCTGCCGCCTCCGGCCTGATACGGGCAATGAGGCGGTGGGCAGCGCAGGAGCTGTTTTTTAGGCGGCTATGGCGGCAGCCAGTGCAACTCCGGCGCGCAGGTAACTTGTCTTGGCTAGCCTTAACCCATGGCCAAACAGCTGGTCGGGGCGAAGTGCAAACTGATGCCGGAAAAATAAAATGGTGAGTAATCACTCGCGGGCGGTAGTCTACAGGAGGGTTTCGGGTAGGAGGAAAAATAATTTGGCATCATCAAAGCAGCTCTCTTTGGTGGCCTACTGGTCGTCCCATCCTACTAATCCTACCTGTACAACCCATGAAGAAAAGTTACACCTGGCGGCGCGGCCCCTTCGTAGCCTGTCTGCCGCTGCTCCTGCTCGCGGGGCCCGCGGTTACGGCAGTGCAGGCCCGCCCCGCCGCCTCCGCCGTCGCTGAGTGGCAGCTTAGCGGCAAAGTAGAATCCAAGAACGGAGAAGGTCTCCCGGGTGTAACGGTAGTACTCAAAGGCACCACCCGCGGCACCACCACCGGCCCCGATGGCACCTTTACCCTGGCCGTGCCCGAAACGGCGGGGACGCTCGTATTCAGCTTCATTGGGTTTGCTACCCAGGAGCGCCCCTTTACTGGTGCCGGCAACCTTACGGTGAAGCTCAGCGAAGACTCTAAGTCGCTGGATGAGGTAGTAGTAGTGGGCTACGGCACCCAGAAGAAAGCCGATGTAACCGGTGCCATTGCCACCCTCGATGCCAGCAAGCTGGAAGAGCGGCCCATTCTGCGCGTCGATCAAGCCCTGGTAGGCCAGTTGGCGGGCGTGAATGTGCAGCAGAACACGGGCCTGCCCGGCCGCGGGTTCAACGTGCAGGTGCGGGGCAACGGCTCCATTACGGCCAACAACCAACCCTTGTACGTTATCGACGGCTTCCCGCTGGAAGGCACCTCGCCCAACGGCAACGGCAATTACGCCACCGGCAGCCCCCTCGACAACATCAACCCCAATGATATTCAATCGATTGAGGTACTGAAAGATGCCGCCGCCGCTGCCATCTACGGCTCGCGCGCTGCCAACGGGGTAGTGCTGGTAACCACCAAGCGCGGTAAAACCGGCAAGCCCCAGATCAACTTCAACGTGTATGGGGGTTACTCCCAGATGGCCAAGAAGCTTGACTTGCTGAAGCCCGATGAATGGGTGGAGCGCGCGTCGGAAATCATTAACAACAACTGGGTCCGCTCGCAACCTACTACTCCCGGAGCCCCTCAGCGGCTGGCGAACCAAACTACGGCCCAACGTCAGGCCATCCTGGGCGTTACTACCATCAACCCCTCGCTCATGATTGACGAGCGGTGGTACCAGCCCGGCCACCCTGGCTTGGATTACATCGACTGGCAGGACGCCATTTTCCGGACCGGCAAGGTGCAGAACTACCAGGTGTCGGCCAGCGGCGCTACCAACAACGTGAACTACTACGTGTCGGGTAACTACACCGACCAGGAGGGGATCGTGATTGGAGTGGCCTACAAGCGGTATTCGGCCCGCGCCAACATGGAAGTAAAGGCGTCCGACAAGCTCAAGTTCGGCCTGAACATCAGCCCCAGCTACGCCATTTCCAACGACCCCGGCGTGGAAGGCAAGGACAACCTGGCCCAGAAGTTTATTACCATGGTGCCGGTGGCCGAGTCGTCGGCGGGCTTGTACACCAACTACGGCGAGAATCCCGTGTATACGTGGGGCGGCAGCAGCGTTAGTCCGGTAGGAGAACTGGAAAACCGCCAGCAGCAGACCACCGTGTTCCGGACCCTGAGCACCCTGTTCGGCGACTACGAAATCGTGAAGAACCTGCGGTTCCGCTCTACCCTCAACTTCGACAACACCGACTCACGGGCCAAGAGCTACATTCCCAACTCCCGCCTGGTGGGCTCGGGCGCGGTGGGCACCTTCAGCGGCTTCCGCAAGCAGGCCTTCGTAAACGAAAACACCCTGGCCTACAACAAGGTCATTGCCAACAAGCACGATTTCTCGGCGCTGGCCGGCTACGCGTACAACTTCTTTAAGACCGAAACCGATCGGCTGCGGTCGTCGGGTGGTTTCGTGAACAGCGCGGTAACTACCCTCAACGGGGCCACCAACATCACGGGCACCGGCGACAACGGCACTACCGAAACCCAGAACGTGCTGCTGTCTTACTTCGGAAGGGTGCAGTACGCCTACGAGGGCAAGTACCTGCTCACGGCCAGCGTGCGCCGCGACGGTTCCTCCCGCTTCGGGCAGGACAAGCGCTGGGGCGTGTTCCCGGCCGTGTCAGCGGGCTGGCGCATCTCGCAGGAAAACTTCATGAAGGGCCTGCCCGTCATCAGTGACCTGAAAGTGCGCGGCAGCTTCGGTATGTCGGGCAACAACGGCATCGGCGACTACAGCAGCATTGCCACGCTGGGCGTGAACCCCTACACCTTCGGGGGCGTGGTGGCATCGGGTCAGTCGCCGAACAAAGCCCCCAACGCCCTGCTCCGCTGGGAGAAGTCGCAAACGATTGATGTGGGCCTCGACTTTGGCGTGATCGACAACCGCATTTCCGGTTCGTTTGATTACTACACCAAGACCAGCAAAGACCTGCTGCTGAACGTGCCCCGGCCCAGCGCCTCGGGCTACTCCTCCCAGCTCGTGAACATTGGCGAGGTGCTGAACCAGGGCCTAGAGCTGGAACTTCGCTCCCGCAACGTTACCGGCGCCTTTGAGTGGAATACGTCGCTTAACCTGAGCCACAACCGCAACAAAGTGGTGCACCTAGGCGAGGGCGACGCGACCATCGAAATTGCCTCCCCCTACGGGGCCTCCAGCACCCTGCTGATGGTGGGGAAACCCATGTTCTCGTTCTACGCCATCCAGCAAACGGGCATCCTCACGCAGTCGGATATTGACGGCGGGGCGCCCATCATCCAGGGGCAGACGGTGGGTGACCCTCGCTTCCGGGATGCCAACGGCGACGGCACCATCAACGAAAAAGATCGGGTGATTATCGGGCAGCCCAACCCTAAGTTTACCTGGGGTATCACCAACAACTTCACGTTTAAGGGCTTCGACCTGAGCGTGTTGGTGCAGGGCCAGCAGGGCGGTAGCCTGTACTCGCTCATCGGGCGGGCCATCGACAACACCAACATGGGCTACAACCAGAACGTGCTCGGCCTGCAGCGCGACCGGTGGCGCTCCGTGGACAACCCCGGCGCGGGTGAGCGGGGCAAGGCGCAGGCCAACTTCACGCCTCTCAAGAGCGACTCCTGGCTGTACTCCACCAACTACTACCGGGTGCGCAACATCACGCTGGGCTACAACTTGGGCAACTTAGTGCCTAAAACCATCATGCAGGGCGCCCGCATTTACGTGTCGGCGGAGAACTTCTTCGGTCACGATACCTACCGCGGCGGCTACAACGTGGATGCTACCAACTCCGACACGGGCGGCAGCGGCTTCTCGGTAGGCACCGACTACGGCGGCCTGCCCCTGACCAAATCGATGACCCTCGGCCTCAACCTTACTTTCTAGCAGGCAACTGCGCGCGAAATATGAAAAAGACCCTTTTCTCGATTCTGGCGGCCAGCGTGCTGGTGCTCAGCGCCTGCGAAAAAGACCTCGACCAAGCGCCTATTTCCAGCGGCTCGGTACCCACGTTCTACAAAACCGCCGACGACTTCACCCAGGCCATCAACGCGGTGTACAGCAACCTGCGCGACTACCCCGACCGCCAGCTGACGATGTCGGAAACCCGCTCGGATAATATTTACGGGGTGAGCACCCAGGGCATCCGGACCTGGGAACCCATCAACAACTTCTCCACCACCATCGCCTCCAACGAGTACCCCGCCGATACCTGGACGACGGACTTCGTGGGCGTGTTCCGGGCCAATATTGTGCTGGATCAGCTGGCCCAAAACGGCTCGGTGCTGACCGACGACGTGAAGAGCCGGACCGAGGGGGAAGCCAAGTTTCTGCGGGCGCTGTTCTACTTTGATCTGGTGCGCTACTTCGGGAAGGTGCCCGTGGTAGAGAAGCCCCTGGAGCCCCAGGAGGTAGCCAAGATTCCGCGCGCTAACGTGGCCGACGTGTACGCGCTCATCGTGGCTGACCTGCAGGACGCCATTGCTAAGCTGCCCGACTCGTACACAACCACTAACGTGGGCCGGGCCACCAACGGGGCCGCCCGCAGCCTGCTGGCCCTGGTGTACCTAACGCGCTCGGGCCCTACTTACGGCATTAACGGCCCTGGCCTGGGCACCAACGATTACGACGCCGCCATCACCCTGCTCGACCAGGTGATTAACAGCGGCCGGTACGACCTGATTACGGCGGCTGGCACCGCTGGCAGCGCCTACGGGAACGTGTTTGCCTACGCCAACGAGAACAACCGCGAGGTGATTTTTGATGTGCAGTACGTGAGTGGTGGCCTGGGCCTGGGGGCGTCGTATCCCTCCATTCTGCTGACCAACAACTACTTTCAGTCGATTGGGGCGGGTACGGGCTTCGGTACGGGTGATGAGCTGCGCCCCCCGTCGGATAACCTGGTGGCCAGCTACGCCCCCGCCGACACGCGCAAAGGCGTAACCATGCAAATTGGCTACACTACCACCACGACCCCCGTGGCCGTGGAAACCCGGCCGGCCTTCAAGAAGTACGTGAACGGCACCCTGCGCGGCACCTCCCGCACCGATTGGCCCATCAACTTCATTGTGCTGCGCTACGCCGATGTGCTGCTACTGAAGGCCGAAGCCCTCATCCGCAAGAGTGGCCCCTCTGCCACCGCCGATGCCCTGGTGAAGCGGGTGCGCGACCGGGCGGGCCTCACCGCCGCGCCGCTGACGGGCGTAACGCTGGCCCAGCTGATGGAGGAGCGCCGCCGGGAATTTGCCGGGGAAGGCCTGCGCTGGCACGATCTGGTGCGCTCTGGCTTGGCCCTCGACGTGATGAACGCCTGGATTGCCAAGGAGGATACCCGCAACCGCATCCGGAAGCCCATTACGGCCAACGACCTGCTGTACCCCGTGCCCCAAAACGAGTTGGCCGCTTCTTCTTATGTGTATGAGCAGAACCCCGGCTACTAAGTGCTGAATGTATAACAAGCTCGGCCTGAGTGTTTTTCAGTGATGCTGGAAGGCGCTTGGGCCGGTCTTTTTACCCAGGAGTGAATGAGCGTAAGCGCTGAACGTATATCGCAATGGAAACACCGGGGGAGAAGTGGCCTAGCGGCGCTGCTGATGTTGTGGTCAGTGGATGGCGCCGTGGCCCAGCCCGCCCCCGCAGCGCCGCTCTGGCACAACCAAGCCCGCACCCTGCGCTACCGCCCCGACGGCACTGATTTCGTCATTCGGAACGGCGACAAGCGCTTCACCCGCGCCCTGTACGGCACCAACACCGCCTTCCGGGTGGAAGCCGGCGACCTGCCAGAGTTTGCGCTATACCTGCCCGGTATGGGCGGCAACCTCAAGTTTGGCTTGATTGGGAAGGATGGGCAGAGCAAATGGCTGATTAAAGTAGAAAGCATTGAAGCCCGCTACCGGCCCGGCAAAATGCTCTACACCATCCAGGACCCTTTGCTGGCAGGCGGTACGCTGCACTTAGAAGTGCAGGCCATGGCTGATGCAGAAGGGATGCTCGTGAAGGCTGAGTTCCAGAAGGTGCCTGCCAACCAAGTACGCCTACTGTGGGCCTACGGCGCCGCCACAGGCAAGAAGTTCAGCCGTGACGGTGACATCGGGGCCGACCCTGAATCAAGCTTTTACCTCAAGCCAGAGTATTGCCAGAACAACACGATTACGCTGAAGGGCAAGGCCTTCACCCTAGACTACTCGGCTGCCACCAAGCCAACCAAAGCTGCAGCCAATGCGGCCCCCGCTGAGCCAAAAACCTTGCTAGGCCTCGTGCCGATGACGTCAGAACTACACGTCGCCGATGCGGAGCAGCAGGACTCGCCCCAGCAGCTGTGGGCCTCCCAAGGTTCGGCTAGGCCAGTGGCCGCCGGAGTAGTACCCGCGAAGGCAGGGGAGGCGCTGTACTTCTCGGTGCAGAAACCCGCTACCAGTGGCCTAGCGCTGCGCTACGCCGACTTGCCGCGGGCCTTTGCCAAAGCCGAAGCCGCGCGCCAAGTGCTGGCGAACCGCATTCAGGTGAAAACTCCCGACCCCTACATCAACACGCTGGGGGGCGCACTGGGTATTGCCGCCGATGCCATCTGGGAAGACCCCACTTACCTGCACGGCTCGGTGGCCTGGCGCATGCGCCTCAACGGCTGGCGCGGCCCCTATGCCGCCGACCCTCTCGGCTGGCACGACCGCGCCCAGAAACACTTCCGGGCCTATGCCCAGTCGCAGCTGCAAACGCCGCCGGCTGGCCCGGTAGTGATGGATACGGCCCTGCACCTGGCTCGCAGCCAGGAGAAGCTGGGCACCAGCGTGTACAGTGCGGGCTACATCAGCCGCAACCCCGGCGGTGACTTCCGGCCCCACCATTACGATATGAACCTCGTCTACATCGACGAGTTGCTGCGCCATTTCCTCTGGACCGGTGACCTGACTTTCGCCAAGGAAATGTGGCCCGTGCTAACCCGCCACCTGGCTTGGGAGAAGCGCAACTTCGACTCGGACAACGACGGCCTCTACGATGCATATGCCGCCATTTGGGCCTCCGATGCCCTGCAGTACAGCAGCGGCGCCGTTACGCATTCCTCGGCCTATAACTACCTGACCAACCAACTGGCGGCCACGCTGGCCCAGCGCCTCGGCGAAAACCCCGCACCCTACCAGCAGGAAGCCGCCAACATCAAGCAGGCCCTGAACAGCCGGCTGTGGCTGCCCCGCCAGGGCTGGTACGCGGAGTATCAGGATGCGCTCGGCTTGAAACAGCTGCACCCCGCCGCCGGCATTTGGACCATCTACCACGCCCTCGACTCGCAGGTGCCCGATAACTTCCAGGCTTACCAGGCCCTGCGCTACATCGATACCGAGATTCCGCACATTCCGGTGCGCGCCACTGGTCTACCTGATGAGGGCTACTATTTGATTTCCACTACCAACTGGCAGCCCTACGACTGGTCCATCAACAACGTGGCCATGGCCGAGGTGCTGCACACCACCCTGGCCAACTGGCAGGCGGGCCGCCCCGAGGAGGCGTTCAAGCTCTGGAAAAGCGCCTTGCTGGAAAGCATGTACCTGGGCTCCAGCCCCGGCAACTTCCAGCAGGTGTCCTTCTACGATGCCCACCGCGGCGAGCTGTACCGCGACTTTGCTGACCCCATCGGCATGGCTTCCCGCTCCCTAGTCGAAGGCCTATTTGGGATTGTGCCCGATGCGCTGGTCGGCACGCTGACCATCCGGCCGGGCCTGCCCGCCGCCTGGAATGAGGCCTCGCTCTCCATCCCGGATGTGGTATTTGCCTTTCAGCGGCAAGGGCGCCAGGAAACCTACACTATTACGCCTCGCTTCCAGAAGCCGCTGAAGCTACAACTGCAGGTGCAGGCGCGGGGTACGGCGGTGCAGTCATTAACAGTCAACGGCAAGTCGGCTACTTGGAAAAATATAGATGCCGCCGTAGGTCACCCCATGCTGGAAATCAGTGCTGATCCTGCTGATACTTATGAGGTTGTTATCAAGTGGCAAGGTGATGCGCCGGACGTGGCTACGCTGGAACCCACGTATGTGCCAGGAACTGCCCTGACTACACAGTTTCCGCACGCTACCATCCAGAAAGTATTCGACCCCCAGCAAGCCTTGCGCAATGCCGTGCCAAACGGCTCTACCCTCACTGCACAAGTGGGGGTAGAGGCCGGCAACCGGACGGCTTTCGTGCAGCTCCGGCAAGGCGAGCTAACCTGGTGGCAGCCGCTGACTTTCGCGGTGAAAGCACCGGCGCCAGCCTCGCCCGACGTTTCAGAAACCGTAACGCAGAAGTACGAGACAGTAAATCTGGCTTCGGCTTTCAACGCTCAGGTGACGAGCATTTTTCAGCAGCAATATCTGTCTCCTAGGCCACTCGGGCCGACCTTGCAGCTGCCCACGCAGGGCATCGGCAACTGGTGCTACCCGCTCACCGAGGCTGTTATTGACGACACTGGCCTACGGCAGTCCGCCGGCAGCAAAAACCAAATTCAGCTCCCCAGCGGCGTACCCCTGAGCACACCCAGCGCGGCGGGCGCCAAGAATGTGCTGTTCGTGTCGAAGTGGGACAACTACCCGGACCAGGCCTCGGTGGCCCTGAAAGGCCGCGCTCGGCACGCGTACTTGCTGCTGGCCGGCTCCACCAACCCCATGCAGAGTCAGCTCACCAATGGCAACATAGTAGTGCGCTACACCGATGGCACCTCAGAAACCCTGGCCCTGCGCAACCCGCAAAACTGGTGGCCCATCGAGCAGGATTACCTGGAAGACGGCTTTGCCTTTACTACCGGCGTGCCTCGGCCGTACCGCCTGCACCTCAAAACCGGCTTGCTTACCCGCGAAGCCGCACCGGCTTACACCAGCATCAAGGGCTTCAGCACCCGCGCTATCGACGGCGGGGCGGCTACCGTGCTGGACTTACCGCTCAACCCGAAAAAGAAACTCCAACGTCTGGACGTCGAGGCTCTGGCCAACGACGTCGTTATTGGGCTGATGAGCGTGACGCTGGTGCGCTAGTTGCGCTGCCACCGCTTGCCTATGCCACTTCCTGAACTCCCGCTGCTGGCGCTTCTGCCTTGCCATCGGCGCCAGCTAATTCCTTTCCTATGCTCTCTTTCCGCGTTCTTTCCAGCTTTCTACTACTTGCCAGCGCAGCGCCCGTTGCGGCTCAAACCGCACCCATTAACCGTCAGGCAGTAGTGGAGCGCCATAAAGTGGTGAACACGACTACCGATTCTCTGGCGTCTCTGACGGTGGGTAACGGGGCCTTCGCGTTTACCACCGACGTGACTGGCCTACAGTCGTTTCCGGAGTATTACCAGAAGGGCGTGCCGCTGGGTACGCAGTCGGAATGGGGGTGGCACAGCTTCCCGAACCAGGAGGGCTATAAAGTGGAAGAGTCGCAACGGGAATATCTGCTGAATGGCCGCAAGGTCCCTTACACGGTGCAGGTGAAAACGCCGGAGCGGGCCAAACAGGCGCAGGATTTTTTGCGCGCCAACCCGCACCGCTTGCAACTAGGCAACCTGGGCTTTGTGCTGCTCAAGAAAGATGGCTCGAAGGCCACCATTAAAGACCTACGCAACATCCGGCAGGAACTGAATCCTTGGACCGGCGAAATCAGCAGCCACTTTACCCTGGAAGGCGTGCCGGTGGATGTACTCACGGTTGGCCACCAGCAGCAAGATGAAGTAGCCGTGCAGGTGAAATCCCCTCTGGTGCGCCAGCAGCGCATTCAGGTAGCGCTCCGCTTCCCGTACCCTACGGCGCAGTGGGACGATGTAGGTGTAAACTACGATGCGGCCAACGACGGCAAGCACACCTCCACCATCACCGAGCAGAAAGGCAAAGCGGCCGTCATCACCCACCAACTCGATAGTGACAAGTACCTGGTAGCTCTGGGCTGGGATGGCGACGCGAAGCTAGCCGCCGGCCGCAAGCACGAGTTCGTGCTAACTCCTGACAAAAAGAAAGATTCTTTTGAGCTAAGCTGCCGGTTTTCGGCCCAGGCTCAGGGCACGGTACCGTCGTTTGCCGCCTCCCGTGAAAACAGCCAGAAGGCCTGGAAAGCCTATTGGAACAGTGGCGGAGCCATTGACTTCGGCGCTACCCCCGACCCCAGGGCCAAGGAGCTCGAGCGCCGGGTTGTGTTGTCGCAGTACCTGATTAAGGCCCAGAGCACCGGGCAGTTTCCGCCCCAGGAAACCGGCCTGACTTACAATAGCTGGTTTGGCAAGCCCCACCTCGAAATGCACTGGTGGCACTCCATCCATCACGCCCTGTGGGGCCGGGTTGATTTGATGGAAAAGAGCCTCGATTGGTATTTGCGCCCCGAAATTGTGGCCGGCGCCAAGGCCATTGCCCAGCGCCAGGGCTACGAAGGCATCCGCTGGCAGAAGATGACCGACAACCAAGGCAAGGAAGCGCCGTCGTCGGTCGGGGCCTTCCTGATCTGGCAGCAGCCCCACTTCATTTACATGGCTGACCTGGTGTACCGCGACCGGGAAAACGCCGCCACCCAGAAGAAGTACCAGGACCTGGTATTTGCCACTGCCGACTTTATGGCGGCGTACCCCTTTTACGAGAAAGAAAAGGACCGCTACATTCTCGGCAAAGGCCTGATTCCGGCCCAGGAACGCTTCAAGGCCGAAGAAACTTTCAATCCCACCTACGAGCTGGTGTACTGGAACTGGGCCCTCAACGTAGCTCAGGAGTGGCGCAAGCGGGCTGGCCTAGCCCGCAACCCCAAGTGGGATGAGGTCCTGAAAAAGCTTTCCAAACTGCCCCAGGCTAATGGCGTCTACCTCGCCACCGAAAGCGCCTCCGACTCCTACACCAACCCCGAGTTTAAAACTGACCACCCCTCGGTGCTGGGTGCACTGGGCATGATGCCCGTAACCGGCCAGCAGGACCTGCCTACCATGCGCCGCACCTTTGATTTAGTGTGGACCGACTGGACTTGGGACAAAACCTGGGGCTGGGACTTCCCGATGACCTCCATGACCGCCACCCGCCTCGGCCTGCCCGAGAAAGCCGTGGATGCCCTCCTGATGAAAGTTCACACTAATACCTACCTGCCCAACGGCCACAACTTCCAGGACGACCGCCTGCGCCTCTACCTGCCCGGCAACGGGGGCCTGCTGGCGGCAGTAGCCCTAATGTGCGCCGGCTATGAAGGCAGCCAGAACGCTACCCCCGGCATCCCCAAGAACTGGAATGTAAAGTGGGAAGGCCTGGAAAAAATGCCCTAGGCCACTAGAAGATAACTTCCCTCCCTGAAAAGGAGGAGGTGGTTGACTAGCCTAGCACGATTACACCAGAACGACACCACCTGCCCGTCATGTCGAGCTTGCCGAGACATCTCGCGTGCTGATGGTGCAACTACAGAAGCACGTCATCCTGACGAAGGAAGGATCTAATCTTTGTTGAACGAACCGTTCTAGGCCAGTCGTGCAATTCCTAATAAGATCCTGCGCTACGCTCAGGATGACGTGTAAAAGTCAAGCGTTCTAGGCCACTTCAATCATTCCCCAACATCCCCCTTTAGCAAGGGGAGGTATCAGTTCAGATATGCAAGCTGCCCCTGCAGACTTCCCCAAATACTGTCTTCTCTTCCCATATGATAAAGACCCTTTGCTCCCTAGGCCTGTTGGCGTTGTCACTTGCCGCGTCAGCTCAAACCGCTTTTAAGCCCAATCTGCCCGCAGTAAAAACCACTTCCTTTAAGGCCGATACTACCTCCATAGCGAAGCTGGGGGCGCAGGCCGATGGAGTAACGATGAACACGGCCGTCATTCAGCAGGCCATTGACGCGTGCTCGCAGAAGGGCGGTGGGGTAGTGCTGATTCCGCGGGGACACTGGCGCACCGGCCCGCTGGAAATGCGCTCCAATGTGAACCTGCACGTGGCCACCGGCGCCCTGGTGCAATTCACTAATCAGCGCTCTGACTTCAAGTTGATCAAGACCAATTGGGAAGGCCTGGAGGCCGTGCGCAATCAGCCCCTGATTTATGGTAAGAACCTGGAAAATGTGGCTATTACCGGCCACGGCATCCTGGATGGGGCCGGCGAGGCCTGGCACATGGTGCAGAAAGGCCGTAGCCTGGAGGGCGAGTGGAAGCAGCTGGTAGCGTCGGGTGGCGTGCTCAACGAAAAGCAGGACCGCTGGTACCCCACGGCGCAGTCGCTGAAAGGCACTACCGTAAAGGAAGCGGGCGTGCTGAACGAAGAAAAGCAGCGCATCGAGGACTTCACTGACATCAAAGACTACTTGCGTCCCGACTTCTTGGTGCTCGATGGGTGTAAGCGCCTTCTGCTGGAAAGCGTTACGTTCCAAAATTCCCCGGCTTGGACGGTGCATCCCATGATGAGCCAGGACATCATCATCCGCAACGTAAACGTGCTCAACGGCCCGTACACGCCTAATACCGATGCCTTGGATCTGGAATCCTGCAAAAATGGAGTGGTAGAAAACTGCACCTTTAGCGCTGGTGATGATGCCATCTGCATTAAGTCGGGCCGCAACGAGCAAGGGCGCAAGCGCGCCATGCCGACTGAGAACTTCATCATCCGCAACTGCACGGTGTACCGCGGCCACGGCGGCTTTGTCATTGGCTCGGAAATGTCGGGTGGGGCGCGCAACATCTATGCTTCCAACCTCACGTTCATCGGCACCGACATTGGCATCCGCTTCAAAACCACCCGCGGGCGGGGCGGGGTAGTGGAAGATATCTTTCTGGAAAACATCGACATGAAGGACATTCCCGGCGAGGCCATCCTCTTCGACATGTATTACATGATCAAGGACCCCACGCCCCAGGTGGCCGGCTCAAAGGAGCGGCCTGTGTCGCCAGCCAGGCCCGTGGATGAGACTACCCCGCAGTTCCGCAAAATTCAAATGCGTAACGTGACCTGCAACGGTGCCCGCACCGCCATGCTGGTACGCGGCCTGCCCGAAATGGCCATCAAGGACATCAGCCTGGAAAATGCCACCCTGCAAAGCGACAAAGGCCTGGTGTGCATTGAAGCTGACAACATCCGCCTGAAAAATGTGACCCTGCTGCCCACCAGCACCGACCCGGTGATGGAAGTACACAACAGCCAAAACATCACCCTCGACGGCATCCGTTATCCCGAGCAAGCTGCCGTGTTGCTGCGCGTTTCCGGCGCCGAGAAAGCCAAAGACGTGCGCCTGCTCAACACAGATCCGTCGAAAGCCAAACAAGCCCTGGAGCTAGGCCAGGGCGTAAAGAAAAAGGCTGCTACCGTTTCCAGACGGTAGCCAAATCCCAGGCCCGTCATGTCGAGCGGAGTCGAGACATCTCGCGTGCTGATGGTGCGATGGTAAACTAACCTAGAAGCACGTCATCCTGACGAAGGAAGGATCTTTTCACGTCAGCACAAGGCGTTAGACCATCCGTTCACGCATAATAAGATCCTTCCTGCGTCAGGATGACGTGCAGGTGAGAAGTAACATCAGCACCAAAGAAGCCCCTGCTCAGCATAACACGTTCTGTTGTACCGTTCTAGGCCACTTCAGCCACACCCTACCTCACTCCGCTTGATGCGCAGAATCATCTGAGGAGGGTGGCTGTATCCTAATGAAAGACCCTGCCATGCTTCATCGTTTCCGTTTACTTCTTTGCGGCCTCTTGCTAGTGGCCTACCAGGTTTCGGCGCAGCCCAAGCCTAAGGCGGGTAAGCCGCTTTCCCAACAGATGGCCGACTCGTTTATTAAGTGGTTTCCGGATTCGTTAGGTCTGGAGCAGAACAAGGCGGCGCGCTGGGGCTACGAGCAGGGACTCATGCTGAAAGCCGTGGAGCGGGTGTGGCAGCGTACCGGCGAAAGGAAGTACCTCGACTACATCGTGCGCACCATCAACTACTCCTTACCCGCCGACGGCAGCAGCATTGCACGCTTTAAGCTCGAAGACTACAACCTTGACAACATCAATACGGGCCGCGTGCTGCTCACTCTGAGCCAGCAGCCGGGCCTTGACCAGCAGCGTTACCGCACGGCGGCGCAGCTCTTGCACAAGCAGCTGGCAGGGCAGCCCACTACCAAGGAAGGGGGCTACTGGCACAAGAAGCGCTACACCCACCAAATGTGGCTCGATGGCCTGTACATGGCCGAGCCCTTTTCCGCCGAGTACAGCCAGCTACTCAACCAGCCCGCCGGCTTCGACCACGTGGCGCTACAGTTTGCGCAGGTAGAAAAGCACCTCGTCGACCCTAAGACGGGCCTGCTGTACCACGGCTACGACGAAAGCCGGGAGCAGCAGTGGGCCAATAGAACCACGGGTCAGTCGCCGAACTTCTGGGGGCGCGGCATGGGCTGGTACGCCATGGCCCTGGTCGATGTGCTCGATTACTTCCCCAAGGACCATCCCCAGCGCCGGAGCCTGGTGAAGTACTTGCAGCGCCTGGCGCCCGTGCTGGCCAAGTACCAGGACCCCACCACCGGGGGCTGGTGGCAGGTGTCGGACCAGGCGGGCCGGGCCGGCAACTACATTGAAACCTCGGCTTCCTGTATGTTTGTGTACGCCCTGCAGAAAGGCGTGCGCCTGGGCTACCTCGATAGAAAGTACGCTGCCGTGGCCCAGAAAGGGTACCGGGGCATTGTAAAGCAGTTTGTGCAGCCCGAGCCCGACGGCACCCTGGCCCTCAACGGAACCGTGAGCGTGGGGGGCCTGGGCGGCACGCCCTACCGCGACGGCAGCTACGAGTATTACCTCTCGGAGCCCCTCAAGAAAAACGACTTTAAGGGCGTAGGCCCCTTTATCATGGCCAGCGTGGAAATGGAAATGGCGAAGTCTCGTTAGCCGAGGGAAACCGTAGTGAAGGCTGCTCTCGGGAGGGGATTAAGAGCCTGGACCGGATAGGGGGTGCGGGCTCTTATGCCGCCAGCTTAGCTGCTGCAAAACCCAATGTCCCGCGCTAAGCAGCGCGGGCCATTGGGTTAGTACAACGGTAAGGCCTCTGGCAGCGGAAGCCCGGAGAATCATGTCAAGCTGGCGGGCGAGAGCCTAAAACAGCTCATCTTTTGTGGGGGCCGTGTACGGCTGGGGAGTACTGGTGGACTTGAGAAGACCAAAATAGAAGTACAAGGTGCGCTTAGTCGGGCCTGATACATGGTTCAGTTCGCCGGAGGGGCCCAGGTTCTCGGTGTTGGCATCGATGTTAAGGGCCAGCTTGGTACCCAGGGGCGGAATGGCATCCAGGAAGGACAGGTTGCCCAGCGGTAGCGCCGGGTGGGGCTTCACGCCCGATAAACCGTAGAAATCGAACAGGCGCACGTACAGGCCGGGGTCGGGAGACGCTACCAGGAACTTGCCTTCCACGGTGTTCATCTCCAGCCAGGCAATATCCGCGAAGTAGCCCTTGAACTCGGGGTAGAGCCAGGGGGCGGCGCCGGTTTGGGTGTTGTTGTAGGCGTTTTCCCACACGTTGAGGCCTACGCCCTGCAGCCGGTTTTTCCAGACCCGGTACGGCCCCTTTCCCAGCCACTTCGCCCCGATGACGTAGTTCTCGGGGTAGGTGAAGCTGACGCCGGTGAAGCGATAATTGCCTTGCAGCGTGTAGGCATAGTCCAGGCGCAGCCAGCCGCTGCTGTTCATGGTCCAGCGCACCGTGCTTAGGTCGCCGCTGTAGCGGGCTTCTACCACTTCCTGCTGGCCTTCACGGCGGTGGGAGAGGCCTAGGAACTGTGCGGCGCCGCTTACCAGCACGGGGCCGTTGGCAAAGGAAAGCTTGTCGCCGTTGTTGCCCCTCACCTGCGTGAGGTGGCCATTGGTCTTATTGAACGTTACGGCAATGCCGCTGGCAGTTAAAGTAAGGGTAGAGTCGGTTTCGGTGGTTTCCACGGCCTGCTGGTCCGTGGCCGTTACTAGGCCACGGACCAGCTGCGCCGACGCGCCGGTTTTCCAGGTCCACTTGTAGATGAGCTGCTTCTGCGGGTCGAAGGCCGAAAGTACCAGGGCATCGTAGCTGCGCCAGTTCTTAGGCAAGTTGAGCTTGAGTTTGCCAGTAGCCAGGGGCGCCACGTTCGGACTTGTGAGTCGACTTTTCTGTTGTACTACGGCGCCCGTAAAGCCGTCAGTGGGCTTGCGAAAGTTAACCAGCTCCCACTGAAAAAAGCACTGGCCCAGATTCGTGAAATGGTAGCGGTTTTCGACGTCTACGGTACCGTTGAACTTGGCCGGCAGTTCCAGCATACCAATCTTCACCGGCGAGAAAATCTCCCGGATGGCGTGGAAGCTGCCTTCCTTCTCGCGGTGCGGACCCACGACGCCATCGGGGGCATTCACGCCGTTCACGTCGATGATGTTGCGCTGGTCAGTGCGGACAATGCCTTCGTCTACCAGGGCCCACAGAAAGCCCCCACCCGAGCGCGGCGCCTGCCAGTGCAGCTCCCAGAAATCGGCGAGGCCTACGGCGCCGCCCCCGTCGTCCTGGCAGTGCAGAAACTCGGTGGGCATATAAATGAGCGAGTCGGCGAGGATCTTCTGGGTGCTGTAGTAGTTTTCGTAGTGGTTGCAGTCGATGCCATTGTGCTGGTTGCCGGGACGGTGGTGAGCATGGATGACGGGCCGGTTGGAGAGGTCGTAACGGGCAAAATCATCGTCGAGCTCCTTGTTGGTGCCACCCTCGTTGCCATTGCTCCAGAAGATGATGCTGGGGTGGTTTACGTCCTTTTCTACCATTTCCCGCACTAGTGGGGCGCCGGCTTCAGTGCTGTAGGCTTTCTGCCAACCTGCCAATTCATCAAGCACATACAGGCCTAGCGAATCACACAGGTCCAGGAACTTAGCGTCAGGTGGGTAGTGCGACATGCGCACCGCATTCAGGTTCATCTCCTTCAGCAGCTTTACATCTAGTAGCTGAATGGAGTCGTTGAGGGTGCGGCCAGTTTCGGGCCACCAGCTGTGCCGGTTTATGCCCTTCATTTTTACCTGCGTACCATTTACGTAGATGCCCTGGCCGCGTCGGATTTCGATGGTACGGAAGCCAAACTTCTCTTGCGTCTGGTAGAGGGTATGCTCCGCTGCTCGTAGTGTCACGCGGGCCCGGTACAGGGTTGGCGTTTCCGAAGTCCACTGCCGGGGCTTGGCTACCGTAGTCCGAAGCTGAACCAGCGTGTCGGTCGGGGTAGCCGTGCCGCGGGCGGTGCCCACCACCTGACCGGTAGCGTCCACAATATCAGCCTGCACCTGAGTGGCTTGCCGCAAGCCCCGCACGAACACATTCATGGCAAACGAGCCATTAGCCTTCGCATCGATGGCCAGGTGGCGGACAAACTGCTTAGGATACGCCTCTAGGTATACCGGCCGGAAAATCCCGCCGAAAATCCAGTAGTCAGCAAGCCGCTCAGCATTGTTCACCGACTTGTCGGCCGACATCTTGCTGACCGTCACTTCCAGCAGGTTGTTTGCCCCCGCCTTGATTTTATCGGTAATATCGTACTTGAAGCGGTAAAAGCCTCCCTGGTGCAGTGGGCCGGCCGCTTGTCCGTTAATTTTAACCTCGGTATCGGTCATAGAGCCTTCAAAGACGACAAATACCTGCCGGTCTTTCCAGCTGGCGGGCACTTGAAAGACATGCTGATAGCGGCCCTGCTCATCGGCAAAGCGAAAATTCTTCCCGTAGGTTTTATAGTCGCGGCCGTAATTGTAGCTGCCAAAGCCCTGCTGCTCCCAGCAGGAGGGCACCGCAATCTTGGTCCAGTAGCCGCTCTGCCGCCCGCCCGTGCACCAGAAGTCCCATTGCACACTAGTTCTATTATCGCGCCCTGAGAGGTACTGCACCTGTTTATGGGTGGGCAGGTGGGCCTGAGCCAGCGCTGTCAGAAGCCCAAATGTCAGGTGACAGACCAGGAACGCAAATGCGCGGTAGGGAAAGTAGCTCATGTGGGGGCAGACTAAGCCGGAAACAGAAACACCGACTGCGAGTCCCAAGCTATTATCTATGGGGCAACTGGCCTCCCTGTAGTTTCCTGCCTGAACAAAACTGGAGGGGCCTGCGAAATGGATCGTGCCTGACAGACTCCTCCTGGATCGGTCTGGATACCCGTAGGATCAGACCAGTCAATGTGGGTCTGCTGCTCGCTGATTTTGCCATTGGTAATCGTCAGCAGCATGAGTGGCCAAAATAAATGGTACGTGCTATTTCCAAAACTGGGGAGCAGTCCGCATTCGGCAACTGCATCCAAGGGCAGATACCAGCCGTGTAGCCCCCGATGCCAAAGCCGCATAGGGCGGTCAGCGGCAGGTAATAAGTAGTACAGCCAATGCCTTGAACCTGAGCCCGAGGAACCCTTTGAAATCAGGCCTTTTCTTAGCAGCGGGGGAATAAAATTACGCTAAGCCGTTTCCATAGGCTTTCGCAGGCTGCGCAGTCCGTTGGGTTGTGAGGTGGTCTAGACAAGGCGGATAGAAGAAGGACGTATATTTCTTCTGTCATGACCGCAAAAAAGAATGGAGCGTCGCCCGACAAACGGCGCGAGTACGACGAGGCATTCAAGGCCGAGGCCCTGCGCCTGGCCAGCGAGAGCCGCAGCACGCAGGCGGCCCGGCAATCAGGCATCAGCCCCAAGCTGCTCTACCGCTGGCAGCAGGCGCAACTCGTGGCCGAGGTAGGCAGCGAAGAAGTGGCCTGTGACCCGGAGGTACGCCAGCTGCGCGCCCGTCTGAAGCGGGCGGAGCAGGAGCTCGCCATTTTAAAAAAAGCCTTGGTCAGCGCCTGCTTGAAGCGCAGGCTCGGCTAGCCGACCCGATAAGCACTTACCGCTACATCGCCCAGCGCCAGGCCTGAAGACCTCGTGAGCGAGGCCCTGCGCCGCGCTTTGGCCGTGCGCCAGCCCCGGGCGGGGCTCATCGTGCATTCCGACCAGGGCACCAGTACATGGCCACCCGCTTTAAGCAACTGCTCGCCCGCTGCGGGGCGCGGCAAAGCATGAGCCGGCGGGGCAACTGCTACGACAATGCCCACGCCGAATCCTGTTAGAGCCGCTTCAAGGCCGAACTCCTCGACGGCGGCAGGTTTCCCGACCTGGCCGAAGCCAAACTCGAAATCAGCCACCACATCGCCTACTACAACGCCGAACGGCGGCATTCTTAGCTCGGCTATCTTGCTCCCAACCACTTCGAAATCCACCTTCAAACCACGTCCCAACTCTGTCCGGCTTGGCTAGACTACCTCAAATCTTTAACTGCATGAAAAAAAATCAGCGAATTCCCCTGTTTGTAACGTTCCTATTGTGGCCATTCTTTGGATTTGCCCAGGTCGTTGTCACGTATGAAGGGACAGAAAACAAACAGTTTCCAATAACCGGAAAAACCGGCTCGGCCGCTGTTTTTTACGATGCCACGGAAAATATCCTAGTAGCTAAAGCGGCCAACTTTCTGGCGGAGGATATTGAGAAGGTATCCGGAAAAAAGCCACAGGTACTGGCCGCCAGCAGCGCCCTGCCAGCCACGGTCATCATCGTTGGCACGGTCGGCCACAACAAGCTCATCAATGAACTCGTGGCCAATAAAAAGCTGGATGTAAGCGCTATAAAAGGGCAGTGGGAACGGTTTGTTATTCAAACCATCGATAAGCCTTTTGCGGGGGTAAAGCAGGCCTTGGCCACGGTCAGGGCCGCCTGCGCCGTTTGCAGCTGCACTACCGACACGACCTTATTCTGCACCAGCGGGGCAAACCGGTCGACCTCCACCTGGGCACTGACCACGGACCCGGCCGCCGCCTGCTGGGCCGCCAGGGCGTTGTTCAGCTGCTCGCGGAACGGCGCGTCGTTGAGTTTGAACAGCGGCTGGCCTTTGCGCACGGCCGCGCCCTCATCTACCAGAATGCGCTCCAGCACCCCCGCCACTTGCAGCCGAATCTCCACGTTGACGACGCCCTCAATTGAGGCCGGGTACTCCTGGTAGGTGGTTTCGGTGCCGGTGTGCACCGCCTCTACCGGCAGGGCTGGGGGGGCGGATGCCTGTTGCGGGGCCTGCTGCTCAGCGCAGCCCGCCAGCAGCAAGCTGCCGGCCAAAAGAGAAGATAGTTTCATGAGGTACAAGCGGCCCAGCCGGGGCTATCGGGCGAAGTGGGGTGTGCGTTGGAAGCTGGTAAGCGCTGTTAATACATAATCTGATAAGCAAGGGATTATGTAAAAAGGCAAAAAAAAGCCCAGCAAGTGCGTCGCTGGCGGCGAGGACTCTTTTAAGTGAGCGTGGACAAAGGTATGAATCATAAATACATAAGCAACAGGCAATGTTTTAAAAAAGAAAAAAGCCGTTGGCGCTACCGCCAACGGGCCGAAGTATTACCCTCTAACACTAACCGGTTTAAGCAGTTGCAGGAAGTCTTCCAGTTCCTGCAGCTTTTCCGCATTGATGGACATGCACATATTCCGGCCTTCCTTGTGTGACTCGATCAAACCCGCCTCGGAGAGGGCTTTCAAGTGCTGCGACATCGAGGGCTGGCTGATGGGCACGTACTGAAACAAGTCAGCACACACCGTGATGTCTCCTTTGGCAATTTCCTGCAACAAGCGGAGCCGGGTTGGGTCGCTGAGGGACTTGGCTAATTTGACGAGGGACTTCGTATCCATGGCAGGCAAAGGTACGTATTGTTTTATAACCCTTGCGCATGGGTTAATGTTTAGAGGTAATTCGAGCAAGCCAAACAAAAATAGAAGCGCCAGCCCATCAGGAACCCGTCCGCTAATCGGGCTCAGTCGAAGGTCGGTCTTGGGTAACAGGTTGGTTTACCAGTCGCATTTGCCCTTTCCCTGGCTATCAGTCTTACCAAGGCGTTGCGCCGTCCTCACTCACAAACTGACCGGTAGGGCCGTCGGCCGGCAGCAGCACATATTTGACCACTACGCGGGCGGCATGGGCAGGCGAGTGACCGGTATGGCCGGTAAAGTCCGTTGCCGTCTGGCCTGGATTGACGGCATTGACTTTGAAGGAGGTATGGCGCAGCTCATAGGCCAACATAATGGGGTTATAGGTGTACATTGTTCAGATAAACGAAGGCCTCGTCTGTCAACAGCAAACGGGGCCTTCGTTTTATGCAGCCTGCTCTAAAAGCAATCTTCGGCAACGACTGCCCCGACTACAGCCACTGGCGGGGAATGAGGCGGAACCCAGTGCCGTCTTTTTCCACATAGTGCAGGCAGGGATACTCAAAGTGGGCACCGGCCAGCAGCGAGCGGCGGTCAGCGGCCTGTTGCAGGGTGCGGACGCGCGTCTGCACGGCCAGCGCATGGTCGACGTCGGTAGCGAAGCCTACCTGGGGCAAGGCCGCCTGAACGGCCGGTAGGTTGAGCACATCGGCGCAGAACAGCAGCTCCTCCTCGGCCGACTGCAGCCGGAAGCCCGTCTGTCCCGGGGTGTGGCCCGGCAAGGGCACCGGGGTAAAGCCCGGCAGCAGCTCGGGGCCGGCGGCGCGCAGGGGCTCGTAGGGCTGCAGGGCCAGCCGGGCGTAGGCGGCGTTCTGCTGGTCGTACTCGCTCAGGTCCGCGTTGTCGAACCAGTAGGCCGCTTCGGTTTCGGACACCCACACCCGGGCGTTGGGAAAGGCTTTCTGCCCGTGTTCGTCCAGCAAGCCGTAGTAATGGTCGCCGTGCAGGTGGGTCAGCAAGATGTAGCCGATGTCGGCGGGCTGCACGCCGATAAAGGCTAGGGCCTCGCGCAGGCGGCCCTGGATAGCGGGGGCCATTTTGGCGCCCATACCCGTGTCAATCAGCACCGGGGCGTGGTCGTCGGACTGAATAAGAAATACGTTGGTGGTCAGGGCCGCCGGTGCCGACCGAAAGGCGCGTTGCAGCTGCGGCTGCAGGCCGCCCTCGGGCACGTGGGTGAAGTAAGGATCGGCGTCCGGAAAGCGGCTGTCGTTGAGCACCGTCACCAGCTTCCGGCCGATGGGCCATTGCAGCACTGCTGGGAGTGTGGCAAGTTGGGGTTGTTGTTCCATGTTTGTGGGGTTGATGGAACAAACGTAGAGCGGGCCAGTTACCCAGAAAAGAAGGCACTTTGTAGTGCTTTACGCACCCAAAAGTAAAAAATGGAAACGCAGCCCAGCAGCCCGGAAAAAAAAATGTCGTTGTTCTGCCAGGTCATGACCATGGCCGACCAGCCGATGCTCATGGACGAGACCTGCCTGCTGCACCAGGCCGTGATGCTGCTGGCCGATAAGTGGACCTTGCTGGTGCTGCTGGCGCTGCTGCCGGGCGCCAAGCGCACCAGCGACTTGCTGCGGCAAATCGACGGCATCTCGCCCAAGATGCTCACCCAAACGCTGAAGAAGCTGGAAGCGGCCGGCATCATTGCGCGCCAGGTATACCCGGTGGTGCCGCCCAAAGTGGAATACCGCCTCACCGAAACCGGCCAGGAGCTGGAAGAAGTGCTGGCCAGGCTTTACGACTGGTCGGTGAAACGCGCGCAGCTCCACGACGCCCGGTAGCGCAGTCCGGCGGCTACAACCAATACCTGAAACCGCTTATTGGGAATACGCCTTCCCGTCGGCCATGCCAACTGCTTGCCTCGACGATTTCTGCCACAAGCTGGCCGCACTGACCAACGCCGTGCCCCGTGCCTTGACTTAGGTGTTGGAGCACATCAACGCGTTTGACCCTGTAGTACAGCGGCGACGCGGGCGCCGCTGTACTACAGGGTCATCGGATTGAAACCAACGTTCTCTATGGGCGGCTGACTGGGCCAGCGTGCGCCAACAGCGTGACTACGTTGCCTTGCGTAAGCCGCTGCCCTAAGCCCAGCGAGGCCAGGGGCAGGTCAGCAACCATCCGTGCACCTAGGCAGCTTCCGGGGTACTCGCCTCGTGGCTGCGCACCAGCCCGGCCAGCAATTCGGGAAAAGCACTACCCCTACTTATTCAGCGCGGGGTCAATCACATTGGCGTCGAACTCTTCATTGAGCCGCTTGTAGAGAGGCGTGGGCTCGACCGTCACAAACAGCTCCAGGGTGGGGCCGATAACCAGCTCCAGCAGGTGGCCGCCGCGCACGCTGCCGTCGGCCGCGGCCAGGTTCAGGTGTGAGTGCGGGGCCGGCTGGCCGTTGAGCACGGCAATGTCGCCCGTCAGGGACGTAACCTCGCAGGGCTCGGTTATCGGAATGACTTTGAACTGCTTGCGGCCGTAGTCATACACGCCTATCTTAGCCGACAGCGCATCGCCAATGGCCTGGTAATGCTCGCTTTTGACGTTGTAGGTGCGGGCAAAATCCGTCAGGCCCGACATGACTTCGTCGTTTTTGGCGAAAACCAACACGTAGGTTTTCGTCTGGCCGTTGGTGCTCAGTAGCTTGACCTTCATACCTGGCGCCTTGCCGGCTTCCACAGGTTTGCCTTTTGCGGGGGACACGTATTCCTGGGCCTGAGCCGCGTAGCCAGTGCCGGCAACGAGCACAGCAGCGGCAAGGAGTTGTTTAACTCGACAAATGGTCATGGTGGTTAGTTCTATACTGGTGAAAGGCCGATGCATACGGTTTGGCGTCCCTAGCGTCGAGGCTCAGTTTACTTCAGCTTCAGGCGGAATACCTGGTAAGGCCGCTTGGTTTGGTTCTGCCCGTTATTGAACCACGGCATGTGCTGAATCTGGGAGCAGGAAATGTACAGGTAGCCGTCGGGGCTCACGCTGTAGCTGTCGGGCCAGCTCAGCTTGGCGGGGTCGGTGACCAGCGTGGTCACCTGCTTGTCGGGGCTGATGCTGACGATGCTGGACTTCTCCAAGTCGCCCAGGTAGAGGTTGCCGGCCGCGTCGAACTCCATGCCGTCGGTGGTCACAAACTTGCCCAAGTCTTCGACCCGCTGCTCGACCTGCTGCTCCGTAGTCCTAAAGTCGCGCAGCACCGCGGTGCTTACCCGGTACAGCTTGTTGTCGGTGAGGGGCTTGTAGTACAGCCAAGCCTTGTCGGGCGAGAGGGCAATGCCGTCGGAATTGATTTTGACCGGGCCTTGGGCGTTAGCCAGCTCTTGGCCGTTCGGGCGGAAATGGTAGGCCGTATCCGACTGGGTGGAATAATGTGGTTGCAGCACCAGGCGGGCCGCCCCGGTAGCCAGGTTGAGCACCACGATACCGCCCTTGCTGGAGCTGGTGAGGTAGGCAAAGCCATGCTGGTTGTCCACCCGGATGTCGTTGAGGTAGCTGTCGGCGCCGGCCACTGCCTCCTGGAAGCGGTAGATGCGCTTCACCTGGTTGGTTTTCAAGTCAATCTGCACCACTTTATTGCTTTTCTGGTACACCTGGCCCAGCCCGATGCCGGCCGGGTCTACCACCCAGAGGGAACCGTTGTCGTCGGCCACCACGGCCTGCACGCACACGAATTTGTTGGTGCCGTCGTCGCCCTTGTTGAAGCTGTTCCAGGCCGCGTCGGGGTAAGGCCTAGCTCGGCCATCGGGACCGATTTCCAGGAGCGAATAGCTGTGCTTATCCAGCCAATAAGGGTAGTTGACGAACACGCGGCCGTCAGCCGCGGCGGCTACGCCCGTCAGCTGGTAGGTGCTATCAGCAAAAACGGGCTCCAGCGTGGGCGCGGCAGCGGCGGGCTGCTGGGCGGTGGAGTGGTCGGTGCCGCAGGCGGCGGCCAGCAGGGCCAGGGCCGGCCCGGCGTAGATGAATGGGTTACGCATGGTGAAGTAGGGTATTATTTGCCCGGCCCGGCCGAGTAGGTGTCGGTGCCGTCAATCCAGTCCTGACGACGCGGGGTGAAAAAGTCCACATCGACGGTGCCGTCTTCGAGGGCCTCGAACCGATGCGGCACGTTGGGTGGGATAACGAGGCCTTCGCCGGCCTTCACGAGGTAGGTTTGCCCGTCGATGCTCACCCGCACGCTGCCCTGCAGGATAAGTGAGTACTGCTCGTTCGGGTGCTGGTGCCGCGGAATGACGGCCCCTTTCCGGTACACCAGGCGGCCAATGGTGCCCGCCTGCCCCGATACCATGCTGCGGGTAGTAAGGGCATTCACGGCGCGGATGGGCAGGCTGGCGAAGGCAAAATGCTGCACCGGCGGCGTTGCCCGCGCAGCAGCCCCGCAAAGCGTGTAGCCGCTGAGCAGGCCCACGGCGACGCCCGTAAGCGCGGTAATCCAAAGCTGTGATTTCATAACTGCTAACCAGTTAGTTTTACAGGACCACGACGACCTTCCCCTGGGTTTTGCCGCTTTCCACCAAGCGTAGCGCCTCGGTCAGTTCCGCAAAGGGCAGCGCCCGCGACACGTGCGCCCGCAGGCGACCATCGGCCAGGCGCTCGGCGAGCTGCTGCATGTCGGGGCCATCGGAGCCGACCAGGAAGAAGTAGCCGTGGATGCCCTTGGCGGCGGCCCGCTCGGTGATGTCCGGGCTCAGGCCGCTAGGGATGCTGATGAGCGTGCCGCCCGGCTTCACCACGTCCAGGGAGCGGATCATGTTGTCGCCACCAATGGCATCGAGCACCATATCAACGGGTTGAACCGCGTCTTCAAACCGCACCTGGGTGTAATCCACGTGCTCATCGGCCCCGAGCGACAGGACAAAGTCACGTTTGGCGGCCGAGGAGGTGCCGATGACGTAGGCGCCCAGCTCCTTTGCCAGCTGCACCGCGAAGTGGCCCACTCCGCCCGCGGCGGCGTGGATGAGCACGCGCTGGCCCGGCTGCACGTTAGCCTTGGTCACCAGGGCCTGCCAGGCGGTGAGGGCCGCCAACGTGGCGGCTGCGGCTTCTTCATGCGAAATGGTGGCGGGCTTGTGGGCCAGGTGGGCAGCCGGCGCGGCCACATACTCAGCATAGGCGCGGCCGTGGCCGGGGAAGTTGACCATACCAAATACTTCATCGCCGGGCTTGAACTGTTTCACGTCGGCGCCGACTTCGGTCACTACGCCCGAAATATCCCAGCCCGGAATCAGCGGCTGCTCGTCTTTGAGGCGGCCGTACACGCCCTTGCCGTAGGTGGTTTTCACGTCGACAGGGTTCAGGCTAATGGCTTTTACCTGCACCAGCACCTCAGCCGGGTCGATGGTGGGAGTGGACAAGGTGGTTGTTTTGAGGCTGTCGGGGCCGTTGGTGCCCGTGAGCAGGAAGGCGTTCATAGGAAAGGGGTTAGGTATTTGAACCGTACAAAGGTGCGGGGCGGCGCTGCCCGGCGCGCGGTATGAATCGGGGATAATGCGGCACGGAAAGCGGAGCTACGACTGGTGTTGATGACGGGCCATTCTGGCTGCTTCCGTCCAGTGCTTTGGCTTTTCAACCAGCTTTTTAACTGCGAAATGGCTTGGCGCCGATGGGCAGCTTGTAGATGAATACCGGCGGCTGAAAGGCGTCCACGCCGCCGTGCAGGCGGGCGAAGCGGTTGAGTTGCGCGGCCGGAATCCAGAGGTTGCCGTGGTTGTCAATCCACAGGGCATCGGGCCAGAGCAGGCGCTGGTCTTCGAGCAGTGTAGTGGCCTGGGCTTGGGGCGTGATTTTAAGGATGCGCTGGTGGTTGGCGTCCGCCACGTAGAGGTTGCCCGCGGCATCGATGGCCGTGCCCCCCGTGCTGGGCGTGTCGAAGAACCGCTGCACGTGCCGGCTTAGCTCGGCGGCGGGCAGCTGCGGGTCGAGCAGGTAGCGCGTCTCGATGCGATTGAGCGGGCCGGAGGCGGTCTGGAAGTAGAGCAGCCGGCCGTCGGGCGACACTTCGAGCTGATCGGCATGCACCCGCACGGGCTGGCCGTCGGGGGTGGTAAGCGCGGTGCCTTCCGCGTAGAGGGGGCGGCGGGCGGTGGTGCTGGAATCATTTTCCAGCACGCGGCGGCCCCGGCCCGTTTGCTTGTCCAACACGATAAGCGCCGGCACCCCGGCATCGGTGAGGAAAATGGTGTTGCCGGTTAGGCGCAGGTCGTCCACGAAGCTGGTGGGCTTCAGCACGCCGGTCAGGGGCAGGGTGCGCACCACCTGGTTGGTTTGCAAGTCAATGGCCACCAGCTTGGGGCCGCCGGGCAGGACGGGGCCGCCCATCCGGGCTGTGCCGGTGTCCACCACCCACAGCAGCCCGTCGGGCCCGATGCGGAGCGAATTGGCCCGCACAAACTTGCCGGCCGTAGCGCGGCCGGGCTGCCAGTCGTTCCAGGCCGCGTCAGGGTAGGGCACCGGCTGGCCGTTACGCAGTTCGGCGATGCGCGGGCCCGCCTCGCCATCCGGGCGTGGGTAGAGCACAAAGGCCCGCCCGGCGTCGCTGACCACAATGCCCACCCAGGGCGTCGGGCCCTGGTACACGGCTTCGAGCGGACCCACGGCCGGGCAGCGGGCCGGCTCCTGCGCCACGTTTGTTTCCACGGAAGTCGACGTGTTCGCGGTGCAGGCGCTGAGCAGCAGTCCGAGCAGCAGGCTGTTTAGCAGGGTTTGGTGCGGGGCTTTCATGGCTTTACCACCCCGATTTGCTGCTGGAAAGTCAGGTTGTCTTCCAGGTGCCAGTCCTCGTAAATCTTGCCGTTGCGGATGTGCAGAATGTCGATGGCAATGAAGCGGATGGCCTTGCCCGAGGCCGGGTGCGTCCCAAACGGCCCCGTATGGTGGCCCGTGAACAGCAGCCGGGCCACCACCTTGTCGTTGGCCAGCACCACGTCTTCCAGCGTGCACTTCAGGTCGGGAACAGCCGTCAGAAAGCCTTTGGAAGCGGCTTGCAGGCCCGGTAGCCCCTGGGGCCGGCCCGGCGGCAGGGTGTTGTCCTTGAACTCGGGGCTGACGGCGGCGCGGGCATAGCGCACGTCGCCGGTGTTCCAGAAAGTGTAGAACAGGCGGGCCGTGCGCAGCAGCTGCGCGGCCTGCGCCTCGGTGAGGGTGCTGGCCCGGGTCACGCGTTTGGGGGCCGTGATGGGAGCCAGCGGCAGGGGCGATTGGGCGGGGGCGGCCGGCCCGCCGGCGCCCAGCAGCGCCAGTCCGGCAAAAAATGGAAGCAGTTGCATGGCAGAAAAAGGTTGGTTGGACGGCACAAAGGTGCCTGCTCCCACTACCCAGCCTGCGGTACGAATCGGGGATAATGCGGCACGGGAAGGGGGCACTCCGTTTAGGGTATTGCAGCTGGTTCTGCTACCAAAGCCTACGCCACTGACCGTATCCTAACTCTTGCGCTTGCGGCAAAAAGTGCCTCGACTAATTGGATATGACTTTCTGAGACCCAAACACGGACTTAAAAAGCACGCTGTTGCCCGTCCGGCTCCAATAGGCCGGTCGGAAGTGGTTGGCTATTCTCATTCGGCTGGAGGCTTTTCAGCGAAGGCACACGGACACGAACGGGTAGCGCCGCTGCCCTCCTGCCCCCATAGCCCGTCGCTACACCCGCGACGGCGCGACGCCGTACGCTTTTTTGAAGGCAAAAGAAAAATGCGACAGGTCCTCAAACCCGACTTCGGTGTACACGTCTGAGGGGGTGCGGCCTTTTTCCTTGAGCAGGTAGTAGGCTTCCTGCAAGCGGCGCTGCTGCAGCCAGCGGCTGGGCGAGGTCAGAAACAGCTTCTCGAAATCGCGCTTGAAGTTGGCCAGGCTGCGGCCCGTGAGGTAGGCGAAGCGACTGAGGGTCACGTTGAAGCGGAAATTAGCTTGCATAAAAGCTTCGAGGTCGATTTTGCCGGGCTCCGAAAAATCGAACAGCACGTCGCGTAGCGCGGGGTTCGCTTGGAGAAGCAGGAGCAGCGCCTCGCGTACCTTCAGGGCCAGCAGCGGGGCCTGGCTGGGCTGCGCCAGCTGCTGGTAGGGCCGCAGCGACTCGAAGTAACTGGTGTAGAGCGGGCTCGGGGTCAACGGCAGAACACCGGGGCCGGGCGTGTGGCCTTCGGCCTGGTAGCCATACTCCTGGCTTACGGCCCGTAGCGTGGGCTGGTCGAAAAATACCGACAACGTCTCAAACTCACCCCGGGCCGGCGGCTGCTTCTGAAACTTCATCAGCTGATTGCGCCGTAACAGCCACACTGAGCCTTCGCCGAAGCAGTGCTGCTGCTGGCCATCGTCGAGCAGCATCGTGCCTGCCAGCTGGCAGCCGAAAATATGTTCGGACACAAACTGCTCGCCCTCTCGGCTCCGGCTGGCGTAGCAGGAGTACAGAATGCGGGGCAACTCGGGCGCGTCGGTTGGCTTGAGCATGAAAAAGCAGTCTTGGAAGAAGGAGTTTAGCAAGTCACCGGCACGTCATGTCAAGCGAAGTCGATACATGACGTGCCGGTGACTTGCTAAACAGTTTCATGGCGACAACGGTCCTGCGGAGCCCGGCAAAGCGTCTGGGTTTACTGCCAGGGACGATAAACCAGGAAGCGCTAGAAATGCTTTGGGCTGCTCCGCAGGGCTGTTCGGTTGCTGGGCTTTCTGCGTAAGCGGCCGACTATTTACCTTTCAGGAACTGCTTGCCCAGATCCGTATCCAGAAAATTCTCGGCCGCGTCGTGGTCCGTCGAGCGGCTGACGGGTATCCACTCCTCCAGCTCGGCGCTGCGGTCGGCCTCCGCCTGTTGCACCAGGCCAAGCGAGTCGCTGCCCAGCAGCAGGTGCAGGGGCGGCTTGGGGTGGGCCACCAGCGCCAGGAGCACCTGGGCGGCTTTGTCGGGGTCGCCCATGGGCACGTAGGCGCCGCTCTGGAACATGTGCTTCAGGGCGCCCACGGTGGTTTCGTAGCCGGCCACCTCGGGGGCGTAGCTCATGGAAGCACCGGCCCAATCGGTGCGGAAGCCGCCGGGCTCCACGCACGTGACCCGGATGCCCAGCGGCGCTACTTCTTTGGCCAGCGCCTCGCTAAAGCCGCCCAGCCCAAACTTGGCCGCTTGGTAAATACTCACGCCCGGATTGCCGACGCGCCCGCCCCCCGAGCTGATTTGCAGAATGTGGCCGCGGCGCCGCTCGCGCAGGTGCGGCAGCACGGCCCGCGTCACGGCAATGGGCGCGTGCAGGTTGGTTTCGAGCTGGCTGCGCACCTGCTCCTCGCTGTAGGCTTCGGCAGCCCCGATGATGCCGAAGCCGGCATTGTTCACTACCACGTCGAGGTGGCCGAAGTGGGTCAGGGCCGCCGCCACGGCCTGCTCGACCTGGGCGGTATCGGTTACGTCAAGCGTCAGGGGCAGGATGCGGCTGCCGTACTCGGCCACCAGGTCGTTGAGTTGTTCGGGGTTGCGGGCAGTAGCCGCTACTTGGTCGCCGTGGGCCAGCACGGCCGTGGTCAGGCTCCGGCCCAGGCCCCGCGAGCTGCCGGTAATAAACCATACGTTACTCATTACCTTGAAGGGTTAAGTTCAAGGCAAAGGTCCGGTGGCGCTATCGGGGTGATTTTGCTGTAAGGCTCAAAGTTGCTTTGCTGACAGGCTCACGCCGGCGCGCCGGCTGATTTCAACTGACAGAACTGACCGCGCTGCTTGAATTGCTGCGCGGTGTAGCCGTAGTGCTTTTTGAAGGTGCGGGCAAAGTGGCTGGTGTCGGTAAAGCCCAACTCAAACGCAATTTCCTTCACCGAGTGGTCGGAGTGCAGCAGGCGGGATTCGGCTACCTTGAGCCGCGACTTCGTGATGTAGGCTTGCAGCGACTCGCCGGCATGCTGCCGGAAATACTCCCCGAAATACGACGACGCCATGCCCGTGCGGGCTGCTAGCGCGGCAATGCTCAAATGCTCCGGCTGAAAAAGATGGTGCTGAATGTAGTTGAGCACTTCCACGAAGCGGCGGGGCGCGCTGCCGGGTGCGGCCAGCAGCGCCGCCTCCACGTGGCGCGCCAGCAGGTTCAGCACCGTCACCAGCGTGCTTTGGATGAGGGAGGCCGAAAAGGTGTCGCCCTTGGTGTGTTCAGCCCGGATCAGGTGCAGGCATTGAACCAGATGGTGCTTGTCCTGCGGGTCCGCAATCAAGTCGCCGGGCACCTGGTTGTAGTTAATCAGAATGTAGGAGAGCTGCTGAAACCAGGCCTGAAAGTCGGCCTCGGCCGGGCTGTTGCGGGCAAATACCTGGTGGGTAAAGCGCACAAACACGAACCGGGTCGGGGTGCTGATCTGAAACGAATGGCAGTCGAGCGGCGGCAGCAGGAACACGTTGCCGGCCTTGTACGCTATATGCTGGTAGTTGATGCACTGCTGGCCCGTGCCGGCCTCGATAAACACCAACTCGAAGAAATTGTGCTGGTGCGGCCGGGCCACCCATTGCGTCATCTCTTCTACGGCAATGGCAAATGGGGCGTGCGACTGTTGGATGTGCATAGTGTTGGGGCGTTATTGTAGGCAACAAGGAGCAAGGATGAATTTTGTTTTCCCTGCTGACTGATCCATCCGGCCGGCAACTTACCTCTACCTTTGAATAACGCAACCCCAGCCCCATGAAAACGGCATCCCTGGACGAGTTTTACCAAAAGTTGGCGGCGCTGGCCGGGACCGACCCGAGTGACCTGCTGCCTAGCGGTATTCAGCGGGAAATCGGGCATTTCAACGTCTTCAACCTTGAGGACCTGCTGCGCCACGTGCGTGAGAAACCCACCATGCCCTTTGACCGCCGGGCCTACTACAAAATCAGCCTGATTACGGGCCGCAGCCGGGCCGAATACGCCGACAAGGTCATTGCCATCGAAGAGCAGGCCCTGCTGTTTGCCACGCCCAAAGTGCCCTACCATTGGGTGCCCGACAACCTGAACCAAGTGGGTATGTCCTGTGTGTTTACGGCCGATTTTATGCTGCCGGCTAAAAGCGGCGCGGTGCTCGACGAGCTGCCGATCTTCCGCGCGGGCGGCTACCCGGTGTTTCAGGTATCGGCCACGGAGTACGCCGAGCTGCGGGCCATTTTCCAGAAGATGCAGCAAATCATCAGCTCCGAGTACACCTATAAGTACGACCTGCTGCGCACCTACGTGCTGGAGCTGATTCATTTTGGGCAGCGCTTGCAGCCGGTCCCTGCCGAGCACCCCATGCTCAACGCTTCGGCGCGCGTCAGCTCCCTGTTTATTGAGTTGCTGGAGCGGCAGTTTCCCGTCAGCACGCCCCAGCAGCGGCTGCAGTTGCGCACGGCTGGGGAGTTTGCCGACCGGCTGGCCGTGCACGTCAACCACCTAAATCGGGCGCTGAAGGAAACCACCGGCCGCACCACCACCGACCTCATTGCGGGCCGCCTGCTACAGGAAGCCAAAACCCTGCTGAGGGAAACCAACTGGACGGTGTCGGAAATTGCCGACAGCCTGGGCTTCGCGGAAGTGGCGCATTTTTCCCACTTTTTCAAGCGCCACACGTCCCTGTCGCCCCTGGCTTTCCGCGCCTGAAGCGAATTGTTTGATGCAGACAAATAATGGGTTGTCCGGCGCAAACGGGGCATGAGCCGGCCGCCGGAGCTTTGTGGGGTCAAATAACAATCCCCTCATTGTCATGAGCAACACCGTATTTATCACCGGTGCGTCGTCCGGTTTTGGCCGGGCCACCGCCCGTTATTTTGCCGCGCAGGGCTGGAACGTCGTCGCCACCATGCGTACCCCGGAGCACGAAACCGAGCTTAGCCAGCTACCCAACGTGCTGGTCACCCAGCTCGACGTGGAGCGGCCGGCGACTATTACCGCGGCCGTGGCCGCCGGGCTGGCGCGGTTCGGCCAACTCGACGTGCTGGTCAACAACGCCGGCTTCGGCACCTTCGGCATCTTCGAATCGGCTTCCGCAGCGCAAATCCGGCGGCAGTTCGACGTAAACGTTTTCGGCTTGATGGCCGTGACGCAGGCCGTGCTGCCGCATTTCCGGGCGCAGGGTAGCGGCACCATCATCAATGTTTCATCCTTTGGCGGGCGCGTAGCGGTGCCCGTGGGCAGCCTCTACAACGCCTCCAAGTTTGCGGTGGAGGGCTTTTCGGAGTCGCTGTCCTACGAGCTGGCGGCGCTGGGCGTGGGCGTCAAAATCATTGAGCCCGGCGGCGTCGCCACCAACTTCGGCAGCACCTCGGCCGAGGTCATTCAGAGCAATCTGCCCGAGTACGCGCCCGTCACCAGCACGTTCCGCGCGCACTATGCGCAGGCCACCGGGCACCTGCCCCGCAGCACCGCCGAGGACGTGGCCCAGGTCATTTACCAGGCCGCCACCGACGGCGCTTCGCAACTGCGCTACGTGGTCGGGGCCGATGCCGCGCACTACCTGCAAGCCCGGCAAACGGCTTCCGACCAGGAGTATCTGGCCATCATGCGCGGCTACTTCCCCTATTTCGCGGCTGAGTAGCGGCGCGAACTTGGTGATTCGCGTCCGCTGGCGAGCATCCACCCGGACGCGAACCACCAAGCTCATCGCGCTATTGCTCGTTCTGCCCCGACGTCATTCTGTATCACAACTTCCTCCTTTTGTATCAGCCTCCCGCCGGGGCCTTGCCGGAATTTTGTGTCATCACTTCACCCCTAAAACAGAGATGGCAAAGACAATCTTCATTACCGGCGCTTCCCGCGGATTCGGGAAAATTTGGGCCGAAGCTTTTTTGAAACGAGGCGACAACGTAGTAGCTACGTCCCGCAACGTAGCCGGGCTGCAAGACCTAGCCGACGCCTACGGCGCGGCCTTCCTGCCGCTGGCCCTCGACATCACCAACCGCGCCCAGAGCCTGGCCGCTGTGCAACAGGCCAAAGACCACTTTGGCACGCTCGATGTGGTCATTAACAACGCGGGCTATGGAGTATTCGGGGCCGTGGAAGAAATCAGCGAGCAGGAAGCCCGCGACATCATTGACGCCAACTTGCTGGGCACGCTCTGGGTGACGCAGGCGGCCCTGCCTATCTTGCGGGCGCAGGGCCACGGGCATATTATCCAGCTGTCGAGCATTCTGGGCATCAATACGGCCCAGACGCTGGGCCTGTACAGCGCCACCAAGTTTGCGGTGGAGGGCCTGAGCGAGGCGCTGGCGCTGGAGGTAAAGGACCTCGGTATTCACGTCACCCTGGTGGAGCCTAATGGCTTCAAAACGGACTTCGGCGGCAGCTCGGCCGTGCAAAGCCAGCCCATTGCGGCCTATGACAAGGTGAAAGAGGCGCTGTGGGCCATTCCCAGCTTTGTCCCCGATAACTACGGCGACCCGCTGGCGACCGTGCCGGCCATCCTCCAACTGGTTGATTCCGAGAATCCGCCGCTGCGCCTGTTCCTGGGCCGCGACGCCTACCCCTGGGCGCAGCAGGTCTACGGCGAGCGGCTGGCCAACTGGGCCGCGTGGCAGGACGTGGCCGTGGAGGCCCACGGCTAATACCCGTGCTCCACTCCCGTGAAAACGGCCCCCGCTCCTGGGTAGAGCGGGGGCCGTTTGGGGTATATTCATCCGGTCATAGCTTACTTGCCCCCTCATGAAGCATTTTACTAGCATCAGCGAATTCCATCGCATCAGCGGTTACGAGCCGGCCGAGCACCCGCTGCTGAGTTTGTTGACCTGCCAGGAACTGACGTACTGCTCCTTCGGCAGCAGCCCGATTACCACGGACTTCTACATGATTAGTCTGAAGAAAATCAAGGTGGGCAACTTTCTCTACGGCAAAACCAACTACGATCACGACGCCGGCTCCCTCTCCTTCGTGAAGCCCCGGCAGGTGATGGCAATCAACGACATCGAGCTGACCGAAAAAGCCTTCGTGCTTTTGATGCACGAAGACTATCTGCTCGGCCACCCGCTGCACGCCGAGATAAAAAAGTACGGCTTCTTCGACTACGAAGCCAACGAGGCGCTGCACCTGTCCCCGCGCGAGGAGCAGATTATGTGGGACTTGTACCACCAGATGGACTTTGAATACCGCAACAATCCGGATGAGTACAGCCGCGACATTATCCTGACGCACCTGGCCTCCCTACTGAAATATTCGCAACGCTTCTACAAGCGCCAGTTCCTCAACCGCAGCCCCCTGTCGGGCACCACGGCCTCGCGCTTTACGGACCTGCTGACGGCCTATTTTGAGGACGGCCTGCTGCAAACGGAAGGCCTGCCCACCGTGAAATACCTGGCCGAGAAGCTGCACACCTCGCCGCGCTACCTCACCGATTTGTTGCGGCAGGAAACCGGCAAAACGGCTCTCGACCACATTCACCTGTTCCTGCTGGGCGAGGCCAAAAACCTGCTCATCAGCACTGACAACACTATTGCCCAAACCGCCTACCAGCTTGGGTTTGAAAACCCGCCCTATTTCTCCCGGCTCTTCAAGAAGGAAGTCGGCCTGACGCCGCACGAGTACCGGGCGCAGTTTCTGAACTGAGTGGTTCAGGCGCTTACGCGCTTAGTCGAGTGCTGTAGCCGCCCCGCGCAGCTGCGCACCGAAAACGACCCTGAATTTATCAGCACCAAATTGAGCGAATGGTGTGAACAACGGGACATTACTCTGCACTGGATTCAACTCGGCAAGCCGACACCGAATGCGTATATCGAACGCTCCAACGGGGCATTTCGCCGCGAACTGCTCTACGCCTACCTCTTTCGCTCGCTGGCCCAGGTGTGCCAACTCGTCGACAAGTGGCGGCACGACTATAATACGCAACGGCCTCACCAGACCCTGAATTTTAGGCCCCACTCAATTTAAACAAGCGGCATAATCTCTGTCTACCACTGTCTTATCAGATGAGTAAGCGTACACAACAAGATAGTGTACTGCCTTCAAGGATAGCTGGCTAAATGTAGAGGAGAGTAATCCATTCTCCTAGAGCAGCCCCAACGTCACCAGCCGGCTGGCAGGAATTATTCAGTTGTTGAGCGCATTTGACGCGAATCGATACCCTGGAACTAAGCCATTCCCTCATTTAACTGAACTTAGAGTACAGCCAAAGGAAGTAAATGGCTCTAGGAAGGCGTCGTTCCAAGTGGTCACTCCCATTCAGAATAAGCGGCTGCGGATCATAAAGTCGGCCCGGATCACTCCGGCTGCAGCGGCGGGCCAACTAGGTGGATATCGTGCTTTGTGGCCAGAGCCCGGCGGCCTTCTACGCTTTGGTCGGGCAACTGGCTGGCCGTACGGAAGTACTCCTCCATCGTGCCGGCAGGCTGGTGCATGACCAGCAGCCGGGCCACGCCCTCACTGGTTTTAACGAACGCGTGGACCATCCCGCGGGGCACCAGCAAGCTATCACCAGCTTGTAGCCGCAGGGTCTGCTGGCCCGCCTGGAATTTGAACTCTCCTTCCTCCACGTAGAACCATTCGTCGCAGTGCTGGTGGTAATGCAGCGCCGGGCCGACTTTGGCGGGCCGCAGAGTATCGAAAATCACGCAGCGGCCGCCCGTATCCTGGCCTGATACCTTGACGGTAAATAAGGCATCCAGGAAGTGGAAGGGTTGGTTGTGGCGGTCCTGCTGCCGGCGCACCAGTAGGGCTTTGCCTAATCCGTCATCGGGCCAGGCAATACCGAACGAATCTAGCCACCGCGGCAAGGGTGCAATAGCCGCTGGAGCCGCTAGGGACAGGTGCAGAAACGTGCGACGTTGCATTAGGCAAGAGTTTAGTTCAAGAATATACGCCTTATATATCTTATTATCAACACATTATCAGCGATCTAAATCAAAAAGTAGTGCAGTTAAACGAGGGCTACGCCTGCTACTCGATTGTGAGGCGGTACACCGTCAAGCGGCTGATCAACAACAGAGGCGGCCACATAGCGGTGGAAAGCACGCTGAACGTGGGTTCTATCTTTCGGGTATGGCTGCCTCAGTAGGTAGGCCCACCGAGCCCGGGTTCATCGGCGGCTTCTTTTCAAGCCAAGCACCGCTCCGCTGCCCTCGCTACCTGCTCACGAGGAACGCACCCAGGCGGTCAGCGGGCCAGCAGATCGCGGCGGGCACCGACTTTGGCCGCCGCTAGCGACGGGTAGTACGTCACCCCCAAGGTGGCAGCACTGCTAGCCGTCCGCTCGGCGTAGCGCTGGGTGGCAATCCGGCCAAAAATGGTTTCCGCGACCACAACGCTGACCACCCGCAGACCTGCGGTCAAGGCTCGCGGGTTAAACTCCTCCTGCAGCCAGCGCTGAGCGCCCTCGGGGATGGCCCCCATCTGGCGGACGTCGCCCACCCAGCCCCAGGGCGTGGCCGGGGTAGAATGCTGCTCGTAGTAGTGAAGCGCCGCCCCTTGCAAGGCAATAAATTCGGCCTGGTTAGCAAACCCGTGCCATTGGGTGATAACGCACGGCACCGACGGATCGGCCAGCGCGACCCCGTAGGACGTTGCTAGAATAATTTGTTCACTCATGAGAAGTAACCTAGCTCACCCAAAGCAGGAGCCGTCTGGGTATTGCGGAAAGTAAGAAAGGGAAGCCTGGGCAGCGCGAAGTGCCTCGCCGCTGCCACATCCGGGCTTGCAGCCCTTAGAGCGGTGCGGTGGCCCACGCCCGGGCTTCTTCAATAGTGGTGAAAAACTGACTGGTCAGGGCCGTGTCCGGGATGACGGTGGCCACGAGCGCCTGCACGCCCATGCGGTTCATCGCATCCAGGGACTCCACGGCGGCAAACCGCTGGCCTCCCAGCTCGCTCAGGCCCCGAAACACGACGTCGCCGCTCCACTGCAGATCCGCTTGGCGCAGGGCGCGCAACAGGCGGTTATCCGCGATGAGGGCCTTGGCCTGATGCGCCCGGGCCAGCCGCATCAGCTCGTCGATGCAGGCGCGAAAATCGGCACTGGGCACAAAGTCCAGCCAGTGCAGTTCCAGCGTGGGGTGGGTGGTGCGGTGCAGGTAAATGTACAGGTAAGCAGAGCTAAAGAGCGTTTGCATAGGGGCACGGGTACCGGAGGTGGCTAATAGCTGCCGGCCAAAGGTAGAACCTTGATGATGGGTGGGGTAACGTACTGTCGGGCTTCCCGGTTACCCTGCCGTCGTACCTTTAGGCAGGGAGACCACACCCAGCGTAGGGGAGTCAGCTCAGCCAGCTCTCTCAGCACAACCCCTGGCAGGCTGCTTCAACTCGGCGCATAGGTCATAGCAATATTGGGGGCAGGTTGCACTCTGTGTAGTTTTTCTGTTTCTTGCCCGGCTAACCGGTTTACCCCCTGTTTATGCTGATCTCTTCGTTGCCCGATCGGGATGGCAGCCGCTGCACACTGACGTACGAGCAAGAGAATAAATGGCTGCGGGCTACCTGGCGCGGCTACGTCGATCCCCAGGAAGCGATGCGCGGGGCCCAGAACTATTTAGTACAGGCTCAGGGCTTGGCCTGTGCGTATTTGCTCAACGATAACGTCGCCCTGCAAGGCCCCTGGTTTGACTCGCTGGAGTGGCTGGAGCAGGCTTGGTTGCCGCGGGCCCAGCAGCTGGGCCTGCGCTTCGTGGCCCACGTCGTGCAGCAGGACACGGGCACAGACTTGCTCATCCGCACCTTTACCCACGCCCACCTGGGGGAACTGGAGCTGCAGATCTTTTCAGATCTGGCGCAGGCCCAGCACTGGTTGCGCGACTGCCAACAGCGAGCCTTTGGTTAAGGGCTCGCTAACCCTAGGCCTGTTGACCGGCTGGGGAAATTCAGAGCGCGGCGCGAAAAGGGGTAGCGGATTGTTGCTGCCGCTTGAACAGGGCGTAGAGACTGGGTAAGCGGGTGCCATCGGGTAGCAGATGCTCGTACCAGCGTTGGTACTGCAACGCGTAGTCGGAACCCAGAAACGCCACGAGCGCCTCCAGCGTGTAGGGCTGCAGCGGCAGATCCCCCAGGTGCGTGGGGCCACCCGGTCGTGGCACGCTCAGCAGCACCCAGCCCTGCCCGGGCTGCACCATATACCCAAGCAGCTCGTGGTAGGCAGCCTGCTGGGCCGGCAGTTGCAGCAGCGGGAGCATGGCCCGGTCATGCCAGAGCAGGATGGGATTCAGGGCCCGCAACTCCCGGGCGTGGGTGACGTCGTCCACCAGCCAGAGCACGTGCTCTCTGGCGGCGGGGGGCAACTGCTGACGGTGGGCCTGCAGGGCGGCCGCGCTGGTGTCGGCCGCGATCAGGTTCGTGTAGCCGGCGTGCAGCAACGCCTCCAGGAAGGTGGAAGAGCCGGCCCCTAGGTCGAGAATAGGCGCATCGAGGGTCAGGTCAGTAAGCGCCAGCAAGTGCTGGGCTTCTTCATTGACGCACACAGCGGGAAGATGAGAGAAAGACATGGGCTACGTTGACAAGACGGCTACGCCACAAGGAGGAGCGCTACTCGGTGCAAAACGGGTAGAAAGCAAAAACCGGCCCTATTTCCCAGGTTGTAAGGGAGGTGGAAGGCTGATCTCCACTAGGAGGGAGTGTTGCCAGTGTAATGGGAGACAAACGAGCCGTCAAGAAGTTGCGGGCTGCCGCAACCAAGCTGGGGGAAACCAACGTCCTCATTGTTAAGGAGGAATCCCGGGAGATGACGGCGCTGTACGGTATCGCGTATAAGTAGTCTCTTAGGTTGAGTACAATGAAAAGCCCCGACCATCTGGCCGAGGCTTTTCTATTTTAAATCCACCACCAGTTCAGCCAGTGGTGATACTGACCTTAATATTCTTTTACTTCCATGTTACGCTGCTTGAGCATGTCCTGGAGAATATACTTATGCTCATTACCAACTAACACAACCAGTTTCTTGCCAGTAAATTCACGGGCATACCGCACAATGTTATCGCACATGGCCGTATTTCTTTTCTGCCAATACGCTTTCCGAAGCTCGGCAAATGGAAGCCATGGGGCCAACTCGTTTGTCTGCCGGACAATGGAAAGCATCAGCTCAAAATCCACTGTGCTTTTCAAGGCCGTATACCGGGTCGTAACATTGGAATTTAGTTCTTTCAAAGAACGAACCGAAAGATTCGAATAGCTGCCTAATGCCAAGAGGAGTAGTTCGAAGTCTGTCTTGCCAGCAGTTGAAAGCTGGTTGCTTTTATACAGCTTCATTATTTGCGCAAACAGCTGCTGCTCTCGTTCGCGGTAACGCTCCCGTTCATAAAATGCATGCCTGCCCTCGATGTCAAAGGGGCGTAGCTGCGTACCGTGCTGTTGCTGATACGTATAGCTGGCAATATTTTCGTTCGTGGTCAGATAGTCTTTCAGAGGGTATGTAGCCGTATTGAAGGTAAAGTCCTTGGTAAAATGCTGGGCTTCCAGCTCCAGTAAGATGACGTCCGGCTTTAGTTTATTCAATGCATGTAATAGGCTGTCAGGGGTTACATACTTCGTTTCCTCGTGCGCTGTTCCAATCAGCCATACTCGATTCTGCGCACAACCGGAGTAGACAACTAGTAGCTGTAGTAATAGCAAAATGCATTTCATCTAACATCAAATTATAATGTAGCTGCTCTCAGCGAATGTAAGGTAAGCAGAGACACAGTAGCTTATTGCTTTATGCAGACAGCCTTATCGATAATCGCTTGGATAAGCATTATCTCGTGTCAAGAGAAAAAGCAAAGTCACATCTTGTTTGTATGCTCTTTGTATAAGGGAGAGCATATCAAGCTGATTAAAGATGCTAACATGGGCGTAGATATGACACTTACTATAAGAAATACAATCGGGGGACATACATTGCGCGGAACCGACCTTTGTACATGAGCGAGACAACATCTGGCTACTAGTTTTGTCGATGCCATACCATGTAGGTAGCAACGCGAATACCATGAGAAGCCTTCCTCCCATACAAAAAGCTAAGAAGATAGGTAAAGCTTGCTTCTCCAGTAGTGTAATTTCAAACCAAAAGCCCCGGCCAGGTGGGCGGGGCTTCTGTATGTTGCGTGTCAGTGCGCATTGGGGTAAGTGTGAGATATAGGGCCAGTTAGCGCACCTTAAGATGGGTCTTGCCTAACCATTTTCTAGGATCCACCACGTCAAAATAGGGATTGGCCTCGAACAGCTGCCGAATCACCGGGATATGGTCGTTGCCCATCAGCAAAAAAATAGCCTTTTCGGAGTAGTCCAGTTGGGCCAGCATTTTAGCATAGATAAACAGGTTTCGTCTATACCAGTCTGCCGTGAGTTCAGCGCCTAGAAAATAGGTCGAGTCGTACCGAAACACGTCCGTGTTACCCAGTTGAGGAAACACATTGAGGTAATGCGCCAGCGAGGTGCCCTGCACCGCGGGGGAGTTGAGCCACCGCATATACTCCAACAGGGTGGTTGCCTGGCGCAGGGAGTCTTCGTTTAGCGAAGACTGCGCCGGGGTCGTCATGCCTTTCCCCCGCATGGCCAGCCCCTGCTGTTGGCCATGGGTCGCCGCGTAGTCGGCAATTTTCCGGTACCAGGTGCCGTATTGGCCGGGATGGTCGCACTGGTAGAGATGCGGGTGCTGCAACGCGGCGGCGACCCGTCCCCCCACTTGCCAGATTTCATTGCGGGCGCGGTCTAACTTGCCTTGCCGGTACGCCTGATACAAGCTGTCGATGTGGTTGACGTGCTCGTAGTCCGGCATCCGTTCCACAAATACCTTGTCAGGCTTGCGCTTCGTGATGAGGGCCGCCAACTGCTGCATACTCCGTTGCTGGGCGGCGCTTTTCACGTCATACCCGCCCGGGTCAACCTGATTGAAGTGAAAGGTACCGAGCAGGTAGACCCGTATCTTTTTGGTCTGCGCGAGAGTGGTCGTAATCGACAGCAGCCACAAAGCCAATGCCGTCACTACTATTTTTTTCATAGCGGGATGTTTGTCTGATATGACTGCAAGGTTGACCGTCCGTGTCGGGGGAGTGGTGGGTAATCGGCCATTCCGGCTCCTGTCTCTGCGAGGGCCCAGTTCCCGTCTGCGACGGCGTAGCAGATGCCCTGGCAGCTCTTGCAGACGTGTTGCCCTCCGCTAGCCGATTGCCCTGGCGCCCTACCGGGCCACGCGCTACCTTGCCGCTATGAAGCCGAAGCTGTTGCCGCTCACAGGCTGCTTTCTCCTGTTTTACTTTCTTACCCACACCGTCTGGGCCCTCAACGGCCACGCCGACCTGGGCTCCTGGACCGGGTTCGGGCAGCACGTTGGCCGCGTGTTGGGGCAGCCGTCGGCCTGGACCTTTCTAGTCACGTGCTGGGGAGTGTACCTGCTGTTTTACACTTGCTACCCTACCCGCGGGATCGCCCTCACCCTGCTGCTGTACTTGCTGCTGGCGCTGCCGGCGGCCATTGCCTTCCGCTACGGGCTGGAGGAAGTCGTGCTCTACCGGCTCACTGGTCGACACCAGTACGGGGAGGCCATGCTCGCGCCCCGGCCGTACTTTCTGGACAACCTTTATTTTGCCTTCTACTACAGCGCCGTGGGGGTAGTCTTTTTCTTCGTGCAACACGCCTTATTCGCCCAGCAGCGGCAGCAGCAGCTACAAGGGCAGCTCCAGCAGGCCGAGCTCGCCTTCCTCAAGTCCCAGGTCAATCCACACTTTCTCTTCAACAGCCTCAACAACATCTACGCGCTCGTCTACCAGGAGTCGGCCAACGCCCTGCCGGCCATTAGCCAGCTCTCGGAGCTGCTGCGCTACCTGCTCTACGAGAAGAGCGCCACCGTACCCTTGCAGCAGGAAGTCGCCTACCTGCAGAACTTCATCGACCTCCAGCTGCTGCGCTACGACTACATCCCGGCCCTGCGCGTGCACCTGCCGCTGCCTACCCGCACGCATCCTCAGATTTTACCCCTGACCCTGATTCCGCTAGTGGAAAATGCATTCAAACACGGCTCGCTCAAGGACCCGCAACGCCCCCTCACCATTGAGTTACACACCGCGGAGCGGCACCTGACGTTTTGCGTGCGCAACGCCACCCGCCCCCAGCACAAGGACGCGGCCGGCGGCATCGGGCTGACCAACCTGCGCCAGCGCCTGGCGCTGGTCTATCCGGGTACGCACCGCCTGCAACTCGAAGAAGTAGACGGCCTGTTCACTGCCACGCTAACGCTGCCCCTGCATGCCTGACGCCTCCGTTCCCCTGAAGTGCTTGGTAGTGGATGATGAGCCCTTGGCCCAGGCCTTGCTCAGCGATTACATCCGCAAGACACCCGGCTTGGAATTAGTAGCGGCGGTTTCTGACCCGCTGCTGGGTCTGGAATGGGTGCGGCGAATGCCCCCGGACCTGGTGTTTCTGGACATGCACATGCCCGAACTCGACGGGGTGCAGTTCTTACAGATCCTGCAGCAACGGTGCCTGGTCATCGTGACGACGGCTTACAGTGAGTACGCCCTGGCTGGGTACGAACACCACGTGGTAGACTATTTGCTCAAGCCCATCACGCTCGAGCGCTTTCTCATCGCCACGCACAAAGCGCAGCGTCGTGGTCAAGCCCACCAGCCGGTGCCGGTCGTAGCGGGTGCCGCTCCGGAAAGCCCCTTTATTTTCATCCGCACTGAGTATAAGATTCTGAAGCTTAACCTGTCGGACATCTACTACTTGGAAGGGGCCCGGGATTACGTGGTGATTCATACGACCACCGAGAAGGTGCTCACCTTGCAAAGCCTGCGCAGCCTGGAAGCGCAGCTCCCGGCCGAGCAGTTTGCGCGCATTCACAAATCGTACGTGGTGGCCTTCGCTCGCATCGCGTTCATTGAGCGCAACCGGGTGAGCATCCGCCAGCAGCTGCTGCCCATCAGCGAGACGTACCGGGAGGCCTTTTTCAAGCGCTTAAACCTAGGAGCATAACTCGCGCAATCAGTCAGGGACATCTGCGCCGTTCCGTCTGCTACGCCGATAGCCAGTGCCTGAGGTGCCTGGTTTGGAATAAGTAGGCAGGGAGACGTTTCATTCTACCACCGCTATGAATGCCCGTAAAGAGCTTGCGTTGAAAGTAGAATTCACAGAGCGAGTGAATAGGGCTTGTAAGTCGAATTACGTTAACTAACGGCTTATCATAATTCGACTTATCAGACCATTTTATTGGAGTAGGCTTACGGTAAGAGGCCTGCTTCTTGGCCTCAGTTACAAGTTTGGTCCACAAGTCGCACTTGCGCTTGTTGCCGATAGCTGAAAGGTGGGCGTAGCCAACCATAAATCATCTGGTTCAGAAAGGATAGCTCCCGGAGCGACCTTTCCGAACCCACTTCTTGACTCAGGCACAGGCGCTGTTCTGCTCTGTTACGGGCGTGAGAAAGGAGGCGTCTGAAAGGTGCGCCATTCGGAGTCCTATCTAGGTGTTGGTAATAGGCCGTACTTACTAAGGCTTCACTTGCCCACAATTTGCTTGTGGTGCACTACTCCCCACGCCGCTAACCCTTCGATAAGGGGTTGCAGCGTTTTGCCATGCTCGGTCAACTCATAGTGCACCGTGATGGGTTGGGTATCTACCAGGGTCCGCTTTATAATCTGGTTCACTTCCAACTCCTTCAATTCCTTACTCAGCATTCTATTCGAAATGCCGACTACATCCGTCAAGATGTCGGAAAACCGGCGTTTGGTGAAGCAGCAAAGGGCGGAAATAATGGCAATTTTCCATTTCCCGTTCAGCACATCCATTGCGTCCTGAACAGTTCGCATGAGGTACTTACGCTGAACGTGCGCGTCTTCTTGTGGGGACATAGCCGTGTTACTTAGTTACACCGATGTTACGGTTATTTTCGATTACAAAGTTACGAAAGAGAACAAGACTAGTCTACATTTGAGCTGTCAATCAACCACACGTTTTATGATGCGTCTGACAGGAAAAAACGCGATTATTTGCGGCGGCACTACCGGGATTGGGTTCGCTACCGCCCAGACTTTTATCCAGGAAGGGGCAACGGTGTGGATCACCGGCAGAAAGGAAGAAAATCTACGGGCCGCGGCGGTAAAAATTAACAACCCCCAGCTCCGAACCGTGGTAGCCGACACCTCCACCCTGGCGGGTATCGCGGCACTGGAACAAGCTGTGCACGATAGCGGGGCCCCTATTGATGTGCTCCTATTGAATGCGGCCATCGTGGGCATTCAGTCGATTGAGCAGACCACGGAAGCGGAGTTTGATGCCCAATTCAATACCAACGTCAAAGGCCATTACTTCACGTTGCAGAAGCTGCTGCCATATCTGGGGGAGGGGGCCTCCGTGTTGTTCACCTCTTCCGGTTCTGCCACAGCGGCCACCCTGAACACAAGCGTATACGCGGCGACCAAAGCCGCTCTAAACAAAATCGCGCAGGTAGCCGCCAATGAACTGGCGGGCAGAAAAATTCGCGTCAACGTCGTGAGTCCCGGACCAGTGGCGACGGAATTAGTGTTAGCGGCTCCGGCCGAAGTGTTGCAGCATTTTGCTTCCTCGACGGCCTTGCAACGACTAGGGCAGCCCGAGGAGTTGGCCAAAGCCTTCGTATTCCTGGCTTCCGAGGAGGCCAGCTTTGTCACCGGTACGGAACTGCTGGTAGACGGCGGCTGGGCCAATTACGCGTATAAATAAGGGGCTGGCAGATAGCAACCCGAGACTTGCTACTATACTTAAACAAAAAGGAGAACAGGAGCTAGGCTTATACTAGCCCCTGTTCTCCTTTTTATCTCTTTACATAATTGGTGTTCTCGGACCACCCTCGGAAAAGTAGTGGTTTTTTTACCACTATTACTGGCCTCGAATTGTGGTACTTTGGCCAGAGAGCGAGCCCCATTAATGAAGCGAGATTTTGCTTCCAGCTAAATCGTATGAAAATCATTTTCCTCCTGATGTTGTGGTGGGTGTCGACAGACAGCGCGGCAGGCCAAGTCATTCAAGTTAAGTCCGTCACCACACGCACGGTCCCCACTACGAAGCAAACCCACCTCGACCGCGAAATGCTGCGTTTTCTGTTGTTCACGCACGAAGCGGACAAGGCAATCGATGGGCATTTCCAAGTACCTCTGCTGGTGAGTTCCAAACAGCCGGGGATTGGCGTCTGTAAATTCGGCTTGAACTCTGCTCATGCCGGGTACAACGTTGTATTCCAATACCGCCACCAACTGGTGTTTTCTAGTGCTCTCTCGTTAGCCCCACTCTTGGCACACCTTCGGCGCTTCTTAACTCAGTACCCCACTGCGTTTACTACACAGGCGCAACGCGCTGTCGAGAGTGAGCTTCGAGGCATTGTGGAGCACAATCAAACTGTTGGTGAGTCAGAATTGCTAAGTCGTTAAAATCAAGCATTTGGTTCATAAAAGGTCCTTGTTCAAACAGCTTTGGTCGTGTAATCCCACATAGCATACCCTCCGGCATAGGTAGCAATCAGTAGGTATCCTCCTGTCTCAAAATTAGCTTTACTACCTAACTGCCACGGTTCAGACGTTTCCTCTTTCGGGCTGCCTGCAAATCGCAGCTGCACCCCATTATCGAAATCAATAACCAGGTTTGCGAGATCGTCGCACTCGATGTGCGTCACCAAACGCAGATTCACACGGTTGAATAGCAAGAGCAGCTTCTCCTCTTGCGTCAGCCCAAGAGCCTCCTCAAAAACAATATTCGATTCTACTTCCGTGTCAATCGACAGGGTATGATCTTCTGACCCACCATCTCTGAACTCGAGGAATGGCATCTGGTGTGCGAGACCAAAGCTTTCTACGGCCGCGCTTGCGAGGGCTTGTTGAAGCAGTTTATTAGCAGTAGCCGTGTCTGGATGCATAAGGCTTGCAAGAAACATAGAAGAGAGAAAAGATCTTCTCTTGTACCATGATAAGGCCTGATAAAATAGGACTAAAGATCCAGTTACGCGTGGTGTTGTGAATCGTCGCTGGAGAGGTTACGGCCGAGCTTGTAACATTCTGCAAAGGAACGTTTACAGAACGTTATAGGCTTGACCATACGCTTCTAACCGGTCTCATTAGGGGCGGTTTGGATACATAAGTGTTTAAGACCGACCCTGCTCATCGAACACTAAACACTCATACCGGTGATACACCAGTAGACCTTCATTCAATTGCTGGAGTGGCAGCGTATCCACTAGAAGGGTTACTCGGACGTCTAATTTGACAAAGTCCCCACTCATTTCTGCCGCCACAGAGTAGCAGGCATCTTGTTCTTCCTCGGATAACGTCCGGTCATTATACACGCGGAGTTCCACCAAGTCCTCCGCGAGGCGGACCAGATACATAGCTCGGGTGACGGGAAGCACTTGAAACAGGAGAGCCCGGTAGAAGGAGTGTTTCAGTTCAGCATCAGTTATCACGGCACGGCTTTTTACTTCTGGAGCAAGTTCTGTCGTTCAAAGAAACGATTGTTTAGGACTGATAAAAAGGGGCTTATCAGGCCTTATGAGGAGTAGGATACCACATTAGGTCAGCTTATTGAGCCTTAGGAAGAGCAGACAATATTTTCTCATTTCCCCGTAACTAGACATGGTTCTTAGAAAAAAGGAATACGCCTCTTAGCTGTAGCATTTATGAAGGATGTCCGCAGGATCTTCCTTTTATTAACAACTCTCATGACTACGGCTATGCCGGCCGGATGCAGCGAAAAGCAGGCGGAGGAAAACCCGCTACGGGACGTTTCCGGCCGCCTGTATCTAGTTCCTCTCAATGAGAAGTACCTGGAGTTGCCCAGCGATAGTCGGCTGAACTTAGCGAATCCACAGGTACTGCTGACCATGAAACAAACGGGCTTGTGCTACCGCCCTTGATTCTATGGCCACGACGACTCCTGCCAACCAAACTGCTGTCTACCGAACGCTAGTGAATAAAGAAACCTACCGTGCCGAAGAAAAAGAGCAATTAGCGGAGTTATATGTGTATACGAAATATGCCTTAATCAACGAGCCCATACGAGCGAAACAACAGCTAGATATCACTCCTGATTTGGAGTACTTGATCCAGCATAATCTAGTGAAGTACATTTTCAATAGATCGTATGTGGACAACATGCGAACGAAGCTGTTGATTACGGGTACTGTACAGAACTACTACTTTAGGGGATCGGATTTTATTCGCTTCATGAAAGACGAAGTAGCGGCTAGCGATGGCCATGACAACCTAAAAGTCTTTTTTGAGAAGTATGATGCGTGGCCGTACATGCTAGTAGTGGACCAAAAGCTTTATCATCAGCTTCATCCTGTTCTGGTTGAGAAGTTTAAGAAGAAAGTAGTAGAGGTAGAAGAACTCTAGGGGGCAGCAAGTAGAGTAAGCCAAAGCAGTAGTTCAGGAAAGAAGGCACTTGGTAAGACTTACGCTGCTTAGGTATGGTAACCAAAGCTTATCAGGCCTCATAGTGGACGCAGCGGCCCCGACGCTGGAGTAGGAGGCGCAGTGTTAGATGGCTCAGCAGCGCGTGCGCTAGGTTGGACAGCAGCACAGCCGCAGCGGCGAGGTGAGCATGTAGAGGGTCGCTAAGGTTGCTCAGACAGCAGCCTTGCGCTATTTAGCTGTCACGTTAGCCAAGCCAAAAAGGGTTGTAGAGGCACTGTCTGTATGGGCTGCGCGGAGAAATAATGCTCAATACGCATCGTGTAGTCTAACTCGCGGCGACTCAGTTTGGCCTCTAACACCGTGTAACAGAAGTGTGCTATGCGGAGGCGTAGCGTTTCCAGTTCAACAGAGTAGGCACTCCAAGCGGTGGCTAAATACTTTTGATACGTTTCCAGCACCTGCCACACATCGGCTACCTCAACCGACGTCAAGTAGTTGTTGCGCCGCAGGGGTATGCAGGTCAAGTAGAGCCGCCGCAGCTTAGTATAAGAATGCGGAGGAGGCACCCCATTGGTGTCCCCCATTGCCACCACGCTGTGTGTTTGCTCGAGAAAATGCATAATGACAGCTGGTGCGACTTGGCTTCGGGAATAGGCCACGTAGTCTTGCCAAGTCCCCCAGCGACTCCGATCTAAACTTAGATCCAGATGCCTCAAGTAAGCATACAATGCTACCAGGGACTGGTGCTTCAGAGGAATAATAGCCATCGCTTACCAAGTAATATGTCGGACTTGCTAAAGTATGACGCCTGGCACAACGGCTAGATCAGCAAAGCAGCGTCACTTTTCCAAGATGCCGTTTATTGCCCATCTTATGTTAAGGATTGTTTCCGTTAGGGGCATTTATGCAAGTGAAGTTGTAGCACTCGCATTTGTACCCTTCCTGACCCTACGTAGCTTCCCGGCATGATGGAGCAATTCAGTGCACTGTATCCCACCGGCACCGTCCGTTACAGCCAAACCACCTACCTGGAGCTGGCGACCTCCGTGGAAGTCCACCGCATTGATTTTCACCACAAGGTAGCCGCGACCCTCAAGCGAGGTACTGGCGGACCGGTAAGCTATCACGGCGAACACCCCGCCCTCACGTATTACAATGGCCCCCTGGCGGCCCTGACCGTTCGGGCACCCACAGGGCTGCCAGTAGGTTTTCTGGAAGCCTTCTACCAGCGCTTCGCGACCCTGGCGGTGGAGTGGCAGGCGTTCCTGCCACTGTGGAGCGGGGTACAACGCAACCGGCAGTGGTTGGAAGAATACTTACAGCAAGGCCACCCGCACACGTTCTACCTTCCCACCCAAGTGACCCATGAGCTACAGGCACTTTGTTGGTTATTCGACGTGGAAGCATCCTACAGGGAATGGCGAGAACTCCTAGAATCACGATACTCCGTACCGGAACCACTGAAGATTGCTCCCCCTTTCAACGTGTTGTTCATCGGGCAGAACTATGTCATTGCCCGCGACTTTGTTGTCAGCACCCTGCGGTAGTTGACCTCCTGGTTCGTAAAGTCTTTTGTTATGTCTACAAGCCGCATTATGAGTTTAACGCGGAGCTTCTAGTGGGCCAGGATCATATGAGGTGAGGTAAATCCTGTTCGGAGTCGGTTAATCATCGGCCCTATCAGGAACGAGCAACCAGCAGGCTCTCTACCAACCTGCCAACGCCTTTCGCACGCGCCGATGAAACACGGCCATTTCCTGGGGAAACGTACGCAGGGCTTCTTCCACCGGCGCCTCGCTATACGTATCGTACACTATCTCCCCAACCGTAAAGGCAGAAAGTCGATAGGCTAGTCCTTGGGGAGTGGGCGTCAAGTGTACCTGATAGACCAAGCGCCAAACGACCCAGTCAACTGCCGAGTCCACCACGCCTGAGGAGTTCGGCTCATACGTGAGGGAATCCAGATGCGCTTGAGTACGTAGCCCCGCAAACGTGGTCGGGGGAGTTTTTTGCATCGCAAACTTGATAGGTACGGGCGGCGAGAGCTTCGCGGTGTACCACTGTTGTGCTAGCGTCTGTTGCTGCTGCGGGGAGGGAGCGGGCGTCGGCCACGGGAGCACCCCGGAAAACTCCACCCGCCCCGTCGTAGCGTTTCGAGGCCATTGCTGCGTTTCTTGCGCCCAGGACGGCATGGGCAGTAAGAGCAGGACGAGAAGCAGGCGCAGGTGATACCACGGAGAGGTCATGCGGCAAGGTACTGGTGTTACCGGAAAGCACGCACACCAGACTAGATACGTTTGCTGTGATCGTCCGCTCTGGTAGGACGCCGAGCGAACGATCTGCGTAGGCCGAGACCAGGTGAGATGGTAAGGTCACCATCATCCTACCCTGTTCGGAATGGTCAAATTTGCCCTGGTTAAGCTAGACACAGTGTTCAGCGAAACGAGCGTTTTCCGCTGCCGGCTTCGCCCTAGTAGTTGTGGCTAGTTCCTCGGTACCGGTGCAACCAACTCCTGGAACGCTCGACCACCCAGCGGGTCTACACGGGCATCAAACCGCTACTGGCGGTGAGCCCCGCCGCAGTGCTGCCGGGCCCAATCGGCTAAGCCATTCATGGTATTATTGTTTAGGCGTCTTCACGCGCGCCGCAGCCGATGAGTAGTATTGCGCTATGAGAGTATTGCTTCGGTCTGCAATCCATCTTCGTAGCTTATGCCGTTTGTTGGGCAACGCTCCGCGGGTTTGGGTTGCTAAGAGCAGGAGAACTACCCATGCTTCCGCTGTCCGTCATTCCCAGACCACCTCATGCTGTAAATGACCACACCTTCTTTCCACTGATTCTTCCCCTAGATGCGAGCATCACTACTGATTGCATTTTCCCCCTGGTTGTCCGTGTCTGCGTTTGCCCAGAAGCTCACCGGGCAGGTGGTGGACAATGGCTCGTCTGAGCCGATTCCGGGGGCCGCCGTGCAGGTCAAACGCACGCAGGCGGGCACGCTCACGAATGCGACGGGCACGTTCACGCTGACCAACCTGCAGCCAGGCGACACCCTGGTTTTTTCGAGCCTGGGCTACCAAGCGCAGAAAATCCAGTACACGGGTCAACCCAACCTGACGGTGGAACTAGTGGCGGGCCTGGCCCTCAACGAGGTCGTCGTGACGGCCCTGGGCCTGGAGCGCAACGCCCAGACCCTGGGCTACGCGGTGCAGAAGGTGGAGGGCCGCCAGGTCAGCGAGGTGAAAGCCGCTAACTTTCTCGACAACCTGGCGGGTAAAGTGGCGGGCGTCATGGTCACGGCCGGCTCTACCGGGGTGGGGTCGTCGTCGCGCATCACCATCCGGGGCGAATCGTCCTTCACCAACACCAATCCCCTCTTCGTGGTCGATGGCGTGGTGATAAACAACGCCACGGTGGTCAACCGGGTCAACGACGATGCCAACGGGTTTCAGGAAATCGACTTCGGCAACGGGGCGATGGAAGTCAACTCCGACGACGTGGCCTCGGTGTCGGTGCTAAAAGGGCCCAGCGCGGCGGCGCTCTACGGCACCCGCGCCTCCAACGGGGTCATCCTGATTACCACCAAAGACGGCTCGGGAGCGGGCAAAGGCATTGGGGTGAGCTTCAACAGCACCTTCTACGCCGAGCGGCCGTTTCAGCTGCCCCGCTTCCAGAACACCTACGGGCAGGGCAACAGCGGGGCGTTCCGGTACGGCAACGGCCTGGGCGGGGGCGTCAACGACAACATTTCGTACAGCTACGGCCCGCGGCTGGACGCGGGCCTGCTGATTCCGCAGTACGACAGCCCGGTAACCCTGCCCGACGGCCGGGTGGTGCGCGGCGCCGATACGGGGCTATACAGCGGCCAGCCCATCACCCCGACGCCGTTTGTGGCGCACCCCAACAACCTGCGCGACTTTTACCGGACGGGGCGCACGGCCATCAACAACCTGGCGGTGGCGGGCGACTACGAGAAAGGCAGCTACCGGCTTTCCTTCACCGACCTCCGCAGCGAGTCGACTATCCCGGGGGTGGACCTGAAGCGCAAAACCCTGGCCGCCCGGCTGCAGTTCGACCCCGTCCGGCGGCTTAAGTTCAGCTCCTCGCTCAACTACATCAACAGCAGCAGCGACAACCGCCCCGCGACCAAGTACGGCTCAGAAAACACCAACTACGCCCTGAGTGCCTGGCTGGGCCGCCAAACCGACATCAACCCCATGAAGCAGTACTGGCAGCCGGGGCTAGAGGACATTCAGCAGTTTTCCTACAACTATACCTTCTTCGACAACCCGTACTTCACGCTCTACGAAAACCGCAATTCGTTTACCCGCGACCGGCTCATCGGCAATGTGGCCCTGACGGCCGAGCTGGCCAACAGCCTCACGCTGCTGGTGCGCAGCGGCATGGATTACTCCAACGAGAAGCGCCAGTTTCGGCGGGCCTTCAGCAGCAACCGCTTCAAGAACGGCGCCTACGCCGAAAACGCCGTGTTTTTCCGGGAAGTCAACACCGACTTCCTGCTGAACTACGCCCGCAGTCTGGGCCCGGTGTCGCTCGACGTGTCGGCCGGGGGCAACCGCATGGACCAGCTGGCCTCGTTCGACCAGTACCAGGCCCTGACCTTGGCGCAGCCGGGCGTGTTCAAGCTCACCAACGCCGCCTCCCCGGTGGAGGTCTACCAGCAGAGCGGCCGCAAGCGCATCAACAGCCTGTACGTCCTGGCCAAGCTGGGGTATAAGGACCTCGTGTTCGTCGACATCACCGGGCGCAACGACTGGTCGAGCGCCCTGGCTACCCCCACGTCGACGGCCAATACGTCCTTCTTCTACCCGTCGGTATCGGCCAGCTGGGTGCTGTCGAACCAGTTCCGGCTGCCCGCCGTCGTGTCCTTTGCCAAAGTGCGGGCCAGCGTGGCCAACGTCGGCAACGACACCGGGCCGTACCAGACGGCGGGCGTGTTCACCGCCCGCAACCCGGTGTTTTCGCAGCCGGCGTTCAGCGAGCAGAGCACCATTGCCAATACCAACCTGAAACCGGAATCGAGCACCTCGCTGGAAGCCGGCGCCGACGTGCGCTTTCTCAACGACCGGCTGGGGTTCGATCTGACCTACTACGACGCGCGCACCCGCAACCAGATTCTGTCGCTGCCCATTGCCAATTCAACGGGCTACAGCGAGCGGGTCATCAACGGCGGGGAAGTACGCTCGCGGGGCATCGAGGCGGTGGTAAACGCCACGCCCGTGCAAACGAACCGCTTCCGGTGGAACGTGAGCCTGAACTTCAGCCGCAACCAGACCACCGTGGTGTCCTTGCCCGAAGAAGCCGGCACCCTCACGCTGGGCTACAACCGCATTTACGACAACGTGAACCAGACCGTATGGTACCAGGTGCGGCAGGGCGACCGCATGGGCGACGTGTGGGGCACGGGCTACCTGCGCAGCCCGCAGGGCGAGTTCATCGTGGGCAGCAACGGGCAGTACATTGCCGACAACACCCTGAAGAAGCTGGGCAACTACAACCCCGACTTCATGCTGGGGCTGGCCAACCAGTTCAGCTACCGGAACTGGAACGCGGGCTTTCTGCTTGACTGGCGGCAGGGCGGCCTCCTGGTGTCGCGCACGCTGGCCCTGGCCGGCGTGGCGGGGCAGCTGATTGAAACGGCCGACCGGCCCGAGGGCGGCATCGTGGCCCCCGGCGTGGTGAACACCGGCACGGCCGACAACCCGAACTACCAGCCCAATACCCGCGCCATCCCGGCCGAAACCTACTACCGGATGTACTACGACCGCAACCACGAGGAGAATAACACCTACGATGCCTCGTACGTGAAGCTGCGGGAAGTAACCATCGGCTACTCAGTGCCCGAAACGGCCTGGCTGGCCAAAAAGCTGCGGGCGCAGCGGCTGAGCGTGGCCCTGGTCGGCCGCAACCTGCTGGCTTTGTCGCACATTCCGCACTTCGACCCGGAGCAGACCTCGTTTCAGCAAAACCAGCTGCAGACCGGCGTCGAGGACATGAGCTACCCCACCACCCGCAACGTGGGCGTGAAGCTCAGCGCCAACTTCTAAGCCCCACCACCCGCCCATGAAACGGAAATTATACAGCCTCCTGCTGCTGACCGCGCTGGCCGCCTTCCTGCCCGGCTGCACGGACAACTTCGAGGAACTCAACACCAACCCCAACGCGCCGGTCGACGTGCAACCCTCGCTGCTGCTGCGCAAAATCATCTTCGACTACGGCGAGCAGATGTCCTACGAAGGCTTCGTGGCCGGCAACCTGCTGGGGCAGTACTTCACGGCCGTCGACTTCAACCTGTTTGACCGCCACAGCCTGAGCGAGCCGCAGTACGGCGGCAACCCCTGGCCATTTCTCTACAGCAACCTGCGCGACAACGAGATTCTGCTGCAGAAAGCCCGCTCGAATCCCGCTTTCGGGGTGTACGAAGGCCCGGCCCTGATCCTGAAGGCCTACCTGGCCGCCGCGCTGACGGACCTGTACGGCGACGTGCCCTACAGCCAGGCCTTGCAGGGTAAAACGGGGGTGATTACGCCGGCCTACGACAGCCAGGAATCCATCTACACGGCGCCCGGCGGCATCCTTGACAACCTCGACCAGGGTATTGCCGCCATCAACGGTTACACCGGCACGACGGCGCTCGACGGGGACTTGCTGTACGGGGGCAACCGTAGCAAATGGGTGCTGTTTGCCAACTCGCTGAAAATAAAGTGCCTGCTGCGCATTTCGCGCAAGGTGAACGTGCAAGCGGCCCTGCAACGCGTCGTGACCGAGGGCAACTATATCCGGGCGAATGCGGATAATGCTGCCTTCCGGTTCTCGCTGTCGCAGCCCAACAACTTCCGGATGGCCACCGCCCGCGTCGGGGATTACAACCTATTCATCATGTCCAAAACCAGCGAGGAGCTGCTCATGGGCCTGAGCGACCCGCGGATGGCGACGTATTTCCGCCCGACGGCGGCCAATCCGGGTACCTACCGCGGTCTGCTGAACGGCCCCGATGCCTCCCGGCTCTCGATTTCGGTGGCCGATTACTCCCTGACGGGGACCATCTTCCGGGAAAACTCGGACCGGCTGTCCGCCAACTACATGACCGCGGCCGAAACTAGTTTCTGGCTGGCCGAAGCGGCCGAGCGGAACCTGCTATCCGCGTCGGCGCGGACCTGGTACGAGCAGGGCATTACCCAGTCGTTTGCCTACTGGGGCACGGCGCTGCCCGCCGGTTACCTCAGCAGCCCCCGGGTGGCGTACGGGCAGAACGGCCAGAACCCCCTCGAGCAGATCCTGACCCAGAAGTGGCTGCACAACCTCAACAACGGCTACGAAGGCTGGACGGAGTACCGCCGCACGGGTTTTCCGCGCCTGAAAGCGGTGGCGGCCAGCCTCAACAACGGGCTGATTCCCGTGCGCCTGCCCTATCCCGCCACGGAAAGCGCGCTGAACGCGGCGCAGTATCAGCTAGCGGCGGCCAATACCCAGAACAACAGCATCAACGCGCCCGTATGGTGGGCCCGCTGAGTATCCCTATATGAGTATATCCCTGTTGCAGTGGGCGTTGGTGCTGGCCTCCAGCGTCACGCTGTTTTTCGTCTCGCCGCTGTCCCGCACCGCGCCCGAGTTTTTCCGAGGCGCCCGCCAAGAGCGGACGCCCAACACGGTTTTTTTGACGAGCAGCCTGGTCATCTCCTGGCTGTTTGCCAAGTCCATCACCAACGCCGCCAACCTGGGCCAAAGCTTCGGGTTGGTGGGGGGCGTGGCCTACGCGGGGTACTACCTGTCGTTTCTGGTGGCCGGTTTGGTCATCGTCGCCATGCGCAACCAAGGCGGCTACCGCAGCATCCACCAATTTCTCGAATCGAAATACGGCGCGGGGGCGGTGGTCGTCTTTACCCTGCTGATTATCATTCGGCTCTACAACGAAATTTGGTCCAACACCATCGTCATTGGCTCTTACTTTGGTGAGCAGGGCACCACCCATTACTACGTCGCCATTGTGGTGTTCAGCCTGCTGACGCTGGCCTATACCCTCAAGGGCGGCATGAGCAGCTCCATTATGACCGACGTAATTCAACTCTCGCTCTTCGTGGGCTTGCTCACGGTCATTCTGGGGTTTATTCTGCCGCAGTACGGGGGCAGCCTGCAGCCTCTTCTGAGCAGCGGAACGTGGACCTTGGGCCACGGCGTCGATTTGCTGCTGGTGGCCTTGGTGCAGTGTTTCAGCTACCCCTTTCACGACCCGGTGCTCACCGACCGGGGCTTTATCACCGATACGCGCACCACGCTCCGGTCCTACCTCTGGGCGGGGGCCATCGGCTCGGGCTGCATCATCTTTTTTAGCTTCGTGGGCATCTTCGCCAAGCTCAACGGCCTGAGCGGCGAAGCCCCGGTGGCCGTGGCGCGCTACTTCGGGGTGCCCATGCTGCTGCTGATGAACCTCATCATGGTCACCTCCGCCTCGTCAACCCTCGATTCGGCCATGGCCTCGTTCTCCAAGCTCATCAGCATTGACCTGAGCAAAGCGGCCGAACCCAGCGTATCGCGGGGCCGCTGGGCCATGGTGGTGCTGACGGTACTGGGCACGGTCCCGGTATTTTTCAACCCGGCCATTCTCTCGGCCACCACCATCAGCGGGACGCTGGTGCTGGGCCTGGCCCCCGTGTTTTTGTTCTGGCACGTGCCCGTACCGCGCCTGGCCTTTCACCTGTCGGTGGTGGGTGGGCTGGTGCTGGGCGGCTTGCTGACGCTGTTTCCCTTGCCCTACGCCCTGCAGCTGGGCAGCGGCAAATACGGGGCGCTGCTCAGCACCAACCTGATTACGTCGGCTTACTGTTTCGGGGTATTCGGGCTCTGCACGCTTCTTCGCAAAAATCCTTCTAATGGATAACGTACTCCCCCAAGACCTGGGTACCCTAAGCGGCCGACTGCTTGTTTTCGGAGGGCCCTACTCCAACCTGCAGGCCCTGGAGGCGCTCCAAGCAGTTGCCGAGCAGCTGCAGATCCCCCGTGGCAACATCATCTGCACCGGCGACATCGTGGGCTACTGCGCCCAACCCGAGGAGGCAGTGCAGCTGGTGCAAGACTGGGGCGTGCACGCCATTCAGGGCAACGTGGAGCAGAACATCATCCGGGGCGAAGACGACTGCGGCTGCAACTTCGCCGAGGGCAGCCGGTGTGACCTGTTCTCCCGCACCTGGTTTCCCTACGCGGTGCGCAACGTCTCGGCGGGCTCGGTCACCTGGCTGCGTACCCTGCCGTTGCAGCTGTCTTTCCGCTACGCGGGCAAGGCGGTAGCCGTGCTGCACGGCGCGGCCACCGGCATTGCCGATTTTGTCTTTGCCTCCACTCCGTGGCCGGTGAAAGAAACCAGCTTCGCCGCCACCGAGGCCGAAGTGATACTGGCCGGTCACGCCGGACTACCCTTTGCCGATGAGCGGGCCGGGCTCTGCTGGCTCAACGCGGGCGTGATTGGGATGCCCGCCAACGACGGCACCCCGCGGGGTTGGTACCTGCTGCTCGACGACTCCGATGGCCAGCTTACCTACACCTTTCACGCCTTTACCTACGACAACGGCAAGGCGCATCAGTTGATGCAAGCCAACGGGCTCCCGGATTCCTACGCCCGCACGCTCCTAACGGGCATCTGGGACAACTGCGAGATATTGCCAGCGGCCGAGAAGGCAGTGCAGGGCCAGCCCATTACGCTGCAGGACGAGGCCAGCGAGCCGAATCTGCTGCCTGCTCAGCCCCGTGGCTGAGCTTTGTTGTGTCCAAGTAGAGTAGAGCGTTGACGTGCCCAGCTCAGGCCGTGGTGCCGCCGCAGCTGGAGCCGCTGCCGGCCGTGCAGCCGTAGCAGTGCTGATTCACCACCACGGCCCGCTCGGCCAAAGTGGCCGCGTCGAAGTCGCGGAGGTGGCGCACCGGGCTGGCCACCTTCAGGTCGAGCATCTGGTTGAAGTCGCAGTCGTAGAGGTAGCCGTCCCAGCTCACCGAGATGGTGTTGCGGCACATCACGCCGGCGGCGGCCACGGGGTTGAAGGCATTGACCAGCTTCTCCATGTAGCCCGCGTAGTTGCCCGACTCGATGAGGTAATCGAGGTAGCGGCTGACGGGAATGTTGGTAATGGCAAACAGGCTGTTGAAGACGATGCCGTGGTCCTTGAAGAGCATGCGCTTGAACTGCTCCTGCAAGCCCTTTTGGCTGCCCGGCAGAAACGCCCCGGCCGGGTTATAGACCAGGTTCAGCACCAGTCCCGTGCCTTCCTGCCCGTAGCCCACGGCGTTGAGCATCTTCAGCGCCCGGATGGAGTCATCGAATACCCCGTCCCCGCGCTGGCTGTCGGTTTTGGCGGCGGTGTAGAAGGGCAGGGAGCTGACCATCTCCACGCCGTGGGCTTTGAAGAACTCCGGCAGGTCGTGGTACTTCTTGTTGGCGACGATGATGGTCAGGTTGCAGCGTACGATGATGTGGCGGCCCAGGGCGTGCAGCTGCTCCACGAACCAGCGGAAGTCCGGATTCATCTCGGGCGCGCCGCCGGTCAAATCGACGGTCGGAATGTCGGCCTGGGCCAGCGCGTCGAGGCAGAGCTGCATCGTCGCGCGGGTCATGATTTCCTTGCGGTCGGGCCCGGCATCCACGTGGCAGTGCTTGCACACCTGATTGCACATCTTGCCCACGTTCACCTGCAGCACGGCCGGGGCCACGGGCGCGAGCGGAAACAAGCTAGCCTCCCGCAGCTTCTCGTGAAAAAAGGGCAGATGCAGCGTGTCCACGACTTCCTGGCGCAGCACGGTGAGCTGAAATGCGGGTTCGGCCAGCTGGTGGCCCGTAGCCTTAAGTGATTTCATAACGGCATGAGTTGCCGGCGGCGCGGGGCGCGCGCTGCCGGCCTGATTACATGGATTGCTCTTGGGCCTTGTTCATCACCTGCACGCCGTGCACCAGCGCCGCGCCCCCTTTAGTAGCGGCCGCCACGGGCACGGCCTCCATCATCTGGGCTTCGTCGGCGCCTTTCTGCATAGAGTCAGTAGTATAGGCGTCGATGCAAAAGGGGCACTGCACGGCGTGGGCCACGGCCAAGGCAATCAGCGCTTTTTCGCGCTCCGAGAGGGCGCCGTCCTTGAACACTTCGCCGTAGTAGTCGAAGAACTTGCGGCCCATGTCGGCCTGCCACTCGGTGACGTTGCCGAACTGGGCCAGGTCGGCCGGGTTGTAATACGTCTTTTCCACGGGAAGGCGAGAAGCAGAGGGTGAGCAGGATGGGTACGTACGAGAAGGCACCGTGAGTAGATTGTCACTCATACCAGTGACGAAAACGGCGGAAGCTGGTGCGGATGAACCAGTCGCCCAAGCGGGGCAAGTACGTGTGCACGAGCAGAATCACCCAGCCCAAGGACGAAATCACCGTGCGTTGCCGGCGGCGGCGGATGTGGCCGAGGATGATGCTGGCCACCTCCCCCTGCGACTTCTGCCAGCGCGGCGGCCGGTAAGCAATGGGCACGGGCTGCCCGCCGGCGTCCAGCACCCGCTTCTCGGGGTCGTTCTGGGTGAAGCCGATGTGCACCACGCCCAGGTGAATGCCGGTGCTGGCCAGCTCCAGCCGCAGGGTGTGCGCCAGGTTGGCCAGGGCGGCCTTACCGGCGCAGTAGGCCGAGCCGCTGGGCATGCCGTTCAGCGCCGAGATGGACGAGATGAACGTGACGCTGCCGCGCGCCTGGGTCAGGGCCGGCAGCGCCGCCATGAGCGGGTACACGGCCCCGTACACGTTGCTGTCGAGCACCTGCCGAAACACCTCCGGCTGCATGTCCACGAAGTAGGCCCGCTGCGAAATGCAGGCGTTGGCCACCAGGATATCCAGCCGCCCGAACGCCTGCAGGGCGGTGTCCACCAGGCGCTGGCAGCTGGCGTAGTCGGTCACGTCGGCCACGCAGCTGACCACGGCGTAGCCCGCGGCTTCGAACGCGGCGCAGGTATGCCGCAGCCGCTCGGGGTTGCGCCCGTTGAGCACCACCGCGGCGCCCTGCTGGCACAGCAGCCGCGCCGTTTCCCGCCCGATGCCCGATTCGGAGCCGGTCACCAGCGCGACCTGCCCCGTGAATACGCCCGGCCGGCGGGCCGGTGGCGCCTGGCCCAGTACCGGGGCGGGGGCGCGGCCGGCGTTAGGGGAGGAGGTATGGTCAGACATAGCGGTGCGTTTTAAACCAGTCGTACGCGTCGGCGACGGCCTGCGCGATGGGCGTTTGGGGCAGGCCCAGCTCGGCCCGCGCCTTGGCCGCGTCGAAGTAATGCCCGTCGGCCGCCACCGCCACCATGGCCGGGTTCAGCCGGCCGGGGCGGCCCGTGAGCCGGGCGCCGAGTGCGCTGGCGGTGCCGTACAGCCGGGCCAGGGGCGTCGGGATGGGCCAGCGCGGTGCGGGCACGTGCAGCACTTCGGCCATCAGCCGGAAGGCGTCGCGGTAGCTCAGATTCTGGTGGCCTAGCACGTAGGATTCGCCCACGCGGCCCTGCGTCAGGGCATTGACGGCCGCCACGGCCACGTCGTGTACGTGCACGTAGTTCTTGCCGCCGGCCGGGTAGCCGGGCACCCGGCCGCGCAGCAGCTCCAGCAGCAGGGCGTTGGAGGTAGGCTTCGCGTCGCCGGGGCCGAGCATGAAGGTGGGGTGCACCAGCACCGCCGGCAGCCGCCACTCGCGCACGGCTTGCTCCACCAGCGCGGTGGCGGCGCGCTTGCTGTCCATGTAATCTAGGCCGTAGCGCCGGCCGGCGAAGGGATGGGTTTCGTCGCCGGGCCGAGCCAGGGGACCGAAGCCGAAGACGTTGGCCGTGCCCACGTACACGAAGCGCTGCACCGCGGCCTGCCGGGCCAGCCGCAGCACGGTGTCGGTGCCGCCGTAGTTCACATCCCACACCGCCGGGTCGCGCGCCGGGTTTACCTGCGCCAGCGCGGCCGCGTGGACGATGCCCCAGCACCCCTCGGCTAGGTGGGCGACCGTTTCGGGCCGGCAGACGTCGCCCACCACGCACTCGACCTCGGCGGGAAAGGCTGGCTCGCCCACGGCGCCCGTCAGCGGCCGGCGCAGCAGGGCGCGCACGGCGTAGCCCTGCTGCCGGAGCTGCTGCACGAGGTGGCGGCCCAAGAAGCCGCCGGCACCGGTGACGAGTACGCGCCTGGTCATGCTTAGCGGTAGTTGAGCAGGGCCTTGTAGGTGCGCGCGATACGCGGGGGCGGCACTCGCAGGAAGAACATCGAGAAAGCCGTCAGATTCGCCAGCTGCACCCGCAGCCAGCTGTTGGTTTCGTACTTGCGGGCCGACACCACCACGTCCTGGGGTACGACCAGGAACGCGGCTCTCTGGCGAATGCGCCGGATCATGTCGAAGTCCTCCATGATGCAGTAGTGCTCGTCGAAGCCGCCCAGCTGCTCGAACAGCGCGCGCGTGATGAACAGGGTCTGGTCGCCGCCGCGGCTCATCAGGCCCTGAAAGCGGGTCCCGTAGCTGTTGAGGCGCAGCAGCGGGTGCCGGGAATCGAAGCGGAAGCGGTAGCAGCCGGCCGGGTACCCGTCGCGCACGGCCCGCCGGACGGTGGTAACGTAGCCGGGATGGATCCGCACGTCGGCGTGGACGAAGTAGAGGATGTCGCCGGCCGCGTGCCGGGCGCCGTGGTTCATCTGGCTGGCCCGGCCGGGCTTGGGCGCGAGCAGCACCGTGGCGCCGGCCTGGCGCGCCGCGTCGGCGGTGCCGTCGGGGCTGCCGGCGTCGACGACGATGATTTCCACGTCGTGCCCGGGGTCGTGCCGGCGCAGCTCCTGCACCAGCCGGGCAATGTTATCGGCTTCGTGGTAAGTGGGAATGATGACGCTGATGTGCATAGCGGGGAAGGCGGGCGGGAGAACGGTTGGGGTTCGGAAGATGGTTAAAAAGCTTCGCCGATGGTGAGGTAGAAGCCACTGGAATTGCGGCCCAGGCCGTAGTCAATGCGCAGGTTCAGGTGGTCGCGGCGGTTGACGGTGAAGCGCAGCCCGGCGCCGTAGGCGGCTTTAGGCGCATCCAGGCGGAGCAGCTGCTGCGCATCACCCAGCACGCCCACCCCGCCGAAGACCACGGCCCCCAGGCGCTTGTAGACCGGCAGCCGCAGCTCCGACTGCAGCCCGGCCGCGTTCTGATCGCGGTAGCGGCCCTCGTAGTAGCCGCGCAGGCGCCGGGTGCCGCCCAGCAGCGAGAGGGCATTAAAGGGCGCGGTGCCGGCCGTGTAGCTCACGAAGTAGTTCAGGGCCAGCACGGTGCGCGGCGCGAGGCGGTGGTAGGATGACACGTCGGCGGAAAGGCGGCTGAAGCGCGTGGTTTCGCCGCCCGCCCCGGCGCCCGCGGCCCGGTTGCGGGGCAGGTAGGTCACGTCGGCCACCACGCCCCGCGTGGGGAAGAACACCCGGTCGCGGGCGTCGAAGAACAGGCCCAGCCCGCCACCCGTGAGCCGGCTGCCCCGCCCGCCGGGCACCAGGCCGCTGGCCAGCTCGCCGGCCGGCACCACGTGGGTGACGTCGTAGTCCTCGTACTGGTAGCGCAGGCCGGCGTACAGCTGGCCGCGCCGCCAGCCGGGCACGATGCGGCGGAACGCGTTGACGCGGATGCGGGGGAAATGCACGCCGTACAGCTCTTTCGCCGCCGCCCGCTCGCCCACGCCGAAGAAGTAGTAGCTGTAGCGGTAGTAGCCGGCCTCGCCGTAGGCGTAGTAGCGGTTGTGGTCGTAGAACAGTTGGAACGGCAGGTACACGAGCAGCTGCCGGTTCTGGGTGTAGGCCACGCCGAAGGTGAGCTGCGAAGGACGGGCCGTGCTGTCGCCCGCGTCGCGGCGGAAGCGCAGCGTGGCCGTGGCCGCCGCGCCAAACGCCAGCCTCGTTTCGGGGGTGTAGTACACCACCGGCAGCGGAAACACGGACACGCGTTTGGGTACGCTGTCGGGGGGCGTATGCCAGCTGGAAAGGCCAAGCAGCGTAGTGGTCAGAAGCATGCGGCGTAGAAGCGTTTGTACTCTTACGAAACTGCCCGGCTTGGAAGATTGCCCCGGCGGCAATCTTTTGCGGGCGTTGTTTTCGTACATGGGTACTCAGCCGTACCATTATGCGCCGAATTATTCTGACCCTCCTGCTGGCAAGCGCCGTGGGCGCCCCGCTGGCAGCCTTCGTGGCGCCTACCCCCGGCCCGGCGCCGACCACGGTCGCCGCTTCAATCGACCACGGGGCCTACGACCGAATGCTCAAAAAATACGTCAACGATAAAGGGCTCGTCGACTACAAAGCGTGGAAAGGCAACCAGCAGGAGCTGAACCAATACCTCGACCTGCTGAGTAAAAATCCGCCGGCCGCCAGCTGGAGCCAGGCCGAGCAGATGGCCTATTGGATCAACGCCTACAACGCCTACACCATCAAGCTGATCCTGAACCACTACCCGGTGGAGAGCATCAAGGACATCGGCTCCAAGATCAAAATCCCCTTCGTGACCACGCCCTGGGCGGCCGAGTTCTTCCGCATCGGCGGCAAGAAAATGAGCCTCGACGACATCGAGCACGGCACGCTGCGCAAGCAGTACGGCGACCCGCGCATCCACTTCGCCTTGGTGTGCGCTTCGATTTCCTGTCCGCGCCTGCGCAACGAAGCCTACACGGCCGCCAAGCTCAACCAGCAGCTCGACGACCAGGGCCGCGACTTCCTAAACAGTCCGGCCAAGAACAAGGTGGGCAAGGAAAGCGCGCAGCTTTCCAAGTACTTCGATTGGTACAAGGGCGACTGGAGCAAGAACGGGCAGTCGGTAACCAAGTGGGTCCACAAGTACGCGTCCACGCCGATGGCGCCCACGGCCAAGATTACTTACCTTGACTACAATTGGAAGCTCAATGAGCAGTAAGCGAAGGCACGCGTTGTGCTTTCTGCTGGCCCTGCTTCTGGTACTGCATTCCGGCGCCGCACCGGCCCAGTCAACGAGTACTAAGCTTGTACCGGAAGAAATCCGGCGCTATACCATCGAGGTGGCCGGCGTGCGGGTAGGCACGATGACGGCTACCCGCCAGCCGCTGAGCAGCACCGACGTGCGCTTTACCCTGGTGAGCGACGTGCAGGTCAACTTCCTGGTATACCACCTGAAGGTGTACTACAAGGTCATCAATCAGGTGCGCAACGGGCAACTGCTGCTCTCCACCGTGGAAGCGCACACCAACCAGGGCGACTTTTCCTCGCGTACCGAGTGGAAGGGCGGCCATTACGACATCGTCGCCAACCAGTACAAGCACCAGTACCGGGGCACCGAAACCCAGCCCATTACCTACACCGTGACGGATATGTTCTTCGGTGAGCCCCGGGGGCAGCAACGCGCCTTCGCCGAATACTTCGGTGACTATTTTCAAGTGCAACCCGTGCGGTCTGCCCGCTACCACGCCCGGCGCGACGGCCGGGAAGACGAGTACCAATATGCCAACGGACAACTGGTGACTATCATCAAGAAGAACCCGTTGAAGAACTTCATCATTCGGCAGTTGCCGTAGCCTGGGCAAGTGCTTTGGCGCGCCCCTGCGAGAGAAAACCTAGCAGGGGGCTCAACTCCCGGACTTGCGGCGCGCTACGGACCGTGTTGTGGCCGCTCACTCGATAGCTTATCCCGCGCCATGACTGGCTAAAGCTGATTTGCACAGCTAAACCACCGTTTGGCTGAACAAGCGCCAGTTGCAGCGGTTACTGAGTGATGCGGGTCGTTGACCCTACAAATGCCTTGCTGCGGATATAATACGTGGTGGTGTCACCCAAGCCCTGGGTGGGGCTTAGGGCCAGGTTAACCGCTATCCAGTCGGGGGGATAGGATTTGCGCACGATGACAAAAAGTCCTCTGTTCAGTTCCCCTGCGACCGGATGGCGGCTGGAGTCGCTCAGGTGCCGGCAGAGGTAGGTCGGCTTGGTCAATTCCGTAATGCGGACGTTAAGCATGCCGGTTAGTGCCTCTTCAATAGTAGGTCTTAGCAGTGGGATGGCTTGTTTGGCGGAGAGGGCGCTTATGGGAGTTGGTTTGCCAATTTGGCCCCCAGAGGCAAGTGGCAGAAGCCACGTGAGGAGGAGGAAGCGCAGAGCCATGTAACAAGAGCGAGAGCAAGAGCAAGAGAGACAGGTGGTAAGTTAAAGTTAATTGTTGCCGACTACACTTGGGTTACCACCTAAACGTACACGCTTTTCATGGTTTTGCTCAACAATCGAGGTAAGCAAGCGCCTAGGCTCTACGCTGAAGCTGGTGTCTAGTACTTCTAAAGCAAACTGGTTGGTTCACATAAATGGGAAATTATGTAAGGGAGGACGCGGCCTACACCCTACTTTTTGGCTCCACCTTTCGGCAATGATTCGGCCCCGACCAAATCAACTTCGGTAGGAGCTGAACAGGTATACCTTGCTGACCGGGCAACCTGCTCATGCCGGTAGGTGATACCACGCGGGGTGGCAACCAGCGCGGCAGTCGGTTTCTCTTCGTCGGGTGTCGGCCACTTGGAAAACGTGCAGCAGTTCGTGGAAGGGTTGTGCTATTCGTTCCCAAGCAGGGCCGTCACCTTCCGTCGTACCAGGGCAAATGGAGGTATCCTGAACAGCACTACGGGTGTCAGGGGTGGGTAAACCGCATGGCCCCCGCACGCAGGCTCTTTCCGCGCGGCGCCGGCCGTAGGCCGGCTCTGCTGCTTTGCTTAGCAAGCAAGCACGCCACTTGCGCGGCCTCGTGCTTCAGCGCACGGCGTATCCACGCTGGATGCGGCGGTTCTGGCCGAGTTGCGTGGCCAGGTGGGTGCGGCTGCCGGGGGCACGCAGCACCTGGACTAGGGCTGTATTGAGCAGCCGGGCAGTGCGACGGCACAGCGGGGTGCCTTTGCTGATATCGAGGCAGAGGTTGTCAAGTCGTTCCTCGTGCAGCAACTCGTCCTTCTCATTGTAGAAGCGCACGAGGGTGTAGTCGCGGGTGGTAAGGTTGGTTTCCAGGTTCCAGTAGCCGCCTTGCGGGGCTTGCTGTGCGTATAGCAAGGCGGGAAACAGCAGGCCCCAGAAGGCGGTGAGTAGAAGCGTTTTCATGGCGGGAGGTGAACTAATGGTGAAACACGGGGTAGGGGCTAGGCGCTACCTGAGGTAAAGATGGCCCGCTCGATCAGCCCGCGCTGGCTTATTCGGCCGGCGACGTACGCGTCGGGAAGTACGGTAGCCGTTGGTCGCTGAACGGCCGGTTCTGTGGTTGGTCGACAAGGCATTGACGTTGGTCTATATTCCAGATAGCTAGTGGTTTACCTGCTTCGAAATCGGTATATTCAGCTGGGCTCAACGCAGACGGGAGGTATGGCTCAGGTACTAACACACACGCTGCGGCAGGTGCTGCGGGCGATAGACGAGCGGCGCGGCCTGCGCCATGCGCTGTTCTGGCTGGTCATTGGGCTGCTGGAGGCCGCGTTGCTGCGCTATAAATGCGTATTTATCGATCACCTGGGGCTGGCCCTGCTGTATGCACTGCTGGTGCTCGGTACATTCGGGCCGGCCACCTACGCGCTGCTCTACGGGGTGCTGCCCGAACTCTGGGGCGAGCCGCCCCGCTACGGCCGCCTACTAATCCGGGCGCTAGGGTGGTGGGGTGCAACGTCCGTGCTGTCCTATGCCGGGTGGGCCTGGGGGCTGCTGCCGCTGCGGGCGGCAATGGCGGCTGGCCCCCCGGATGCGCAGCTGGCGTTGTCGCCGGCGCTGCACCTGCCCCTGCTCCTGACGGCTGGAGTCGCCGCCGGGTTGTGGGGCTACCGCCGGTGGCGCCGCAAGGAGTTGGCCAATGAACAGCTCCAGCAGGAAAACTCCCGGGCGGAGCTACAGCTGCTGCAAGCCCAGATCCACCCGCATTTTCTCTTCAACACGCTCAATAACCTCTACGCCCTCACGCTACGGCAGTCGCAGGAGGCGCCGCGGGTGGTGGAGCGGCTGCGGGCGCTGCTGCATTTCGTGGTAGAGCAGGGCCACGCGCCGCTGGTGAGCCTGCGCGCCGAGCTGGCCCTGCTACGCAATTACGTCGCCCTGGAGCAGTTGCGCTACGGCCCCCGCCTGACGGTGGTGTTCAACGCCGCCGTCATGCCACCCCGGGCGGGCATTGCGCCGCTGCTGCTACTGCCGCTGGTCGAAAACGCCTTCAAGCACGGCTCCGCCGAGCAGGTGGGGGCCGCCCGCATCGTCATTCAGCTGGGCCTGGCCCCCGGCACCCTCACCTGCACCATCTTCAACTCGAAAACTACGGATGCCCCCGCTGGAACCGGCGGAATTGGCTTGCACAACGTGCGGCAGCGCCTGCAGCTGCTGTACCCCGGGCAGCACCACCTCGAAGTGCAGGTGCTGCCCGATTCGTTTCGCGTGCAGCTGCGCCTGCGCTTGCGAGAAGTGGACGGGGCCGCCCGGCCGCCCCGCCGGCGGGCTGGGCAGGGGGCGGGCCGGCCCCTTCGGCGCGCCCGGTTGCCGGCCGCCGCTAGCAACCGGATGCCCGCATGAGCGGCGCGCTACGATACCGGGTGGTCCGGCACGGGCTGTTCTGGGTGGCGGTGCTGGCCTTGTCCCTGATCCTGCAGCTGCCCGCGCACTGGGGCAACGGCACCGGGCTGTACGTCATTGGCTTGTTTTTTAACCAGCTGCCAGCTTCCATGCTGGTCACGTATCCGCTGCTGTACTGGCTGCTGCCCCGGCTGATGCGGCAGCGCCAGATCCTGGCGTTTGGGCTGCTGCTGGCCGCCTGGGGAGCCGCCTGCGCCCTGCTGACGGTGCTGACGGTCATCTGGTTTGATGTTGTGGTGATGCCGAGGCTATTTCACGCCCCCATTGATCGGGCAGTTCACCAGGGCCGCAGCTACTGGCACTTAAACTACACCTTCTTCATTACCCTGCTGACGGCCGGCATTGCCGTGACGGTGAAAATTGCCCGCCAGTGGGAGACCCAGCGCCGCCAGCGCCAGCAATTGGAACAACAGCGGCTGCAGACCGAGCTGCAGCTGCTGAAGGCCCAGCTGCAGCCGGCGTTCCTGTTCGGTACGCTCCGGTCGCTGCAGCGTCTCACGGCTGCCAAGGCGCCGGAGGCGCCGGGGGCGGTGCTGCACCTAGCCGAACTGCTGCGCTACATGCTCTACGAAAGTCCCCGCGACTCGGTGCCGCTGGCCGACGAAGTAGCTATGATGCAGCGCTACGTGGCGCTGGAGCAGCTCCGACTGGGCCACCGCGTGGAGGTGTCGCTCAACTTCAGCGGCGCGTTGGCGGAGTACGTCATCGAGCCGCTGCTGCTGCTGCCATTCCTGGAACACGCGTTTCGGCACGGAACCGCCGCCGCCCTGGACTGCGCTTGGATCAGCATCGACCTGGTAGTGTGCCCCTCTCGGCTCGAACTCAAAGTTATCCATAGCCAGCTACCCGGTGCGGCGGACTGGACAGAGGACGCGAGCCTGTGCCGCGTGCGCCAGCGGCTGGAGCACCACTACGCCGGACGCTACCAGTTGCTGGTAGTGCCGGAACCCGATACCCTCCTGATTATCCTGCACCTGCCGCTCGCGGCGCGGGCCCAGCTGGCTGGGGGCCGGCTGGGCCCGACGGCGACCGAAGCTGCGCTTCAACCGCAACTCCCATGAACCTCACGTGTCTGCTGGTCGACGACGAGCCGCCAGCCCTGGAAGTCCTGACCGCTTACGTGCAGGAAGTGGCCCACCTGAAGCTGGTCGGCACCTGCGAAAATGCCTTGCAGGCCTTCGCCGTCCTGCAGCAGCAGCCCGTCGACCTGCTCTTCCTCGACATCAAGATGCCCAAGATGCTGGGCACGGATTTTCTGCGCAGCCTGCCGCACCCGCCACTAGTCATCTTCACCACCGCCTACCGCGACTACGCCTACGAGGGCTTCGAGCTGAACGCGGTGGACTACCTGCTCAAGCCCGTGTCGCTGGAGCGGTTTCTGAAGGCCGTGGCCAAAGCCACCAAAACCGAACCCTCGCCCGTGCCGGTCGAAGCGCCGGCCGGGCCCAACCCCGACGCCTTCCTGTACTTCCGCATCGACCGCAAAATGGTGAAGGTGATGCTCCGCGAAGTGCTGTACGTGGAGGGCCTGAAGGATTACGTGAAGATTCACTGTGCCGTGGGGCCAACCCTGGTGGTCAAGCAAACCATTAACAGCATGGAGGAAAAGCTCTCGGCCAGCAACTTTCTGCGGGTCCACCGCTCCTTTATCGTGGCCCTCGACAAAGTACGCACTTATAGCCCGAGCCACCTGGAAGTAGCCGGGCAGGAAGTTCCTATCGGGCGCATGTACCGCCAGCAGGTCGGTGCGGTGTTCCGGTAAGCGCGGTGGCCCGGTAGAGTACGGGTACTAGTCTTTGCGGCGTGGAGCAATGCTGGAAGCCATAGGGCAGCGTGTCGGGCAGCGCGGCGTAGACCCCGTCGGCCAGTTTGGGCAGGGGGAGTTCCACCTGGATGGCATCCCCGCTGGGCAGGACCGGGGGGCGCGGGATCCGTGGCTGTCACCGCCCAGGCATGCGGATAGGGCAGAAAGGGGCGCTGGGCATATACTTCATCGTGGCCGCCCTGCAAGGAGAGGCTTGACCTAGTTCGAGTCGTGCAAGGGAATCCGAATCCGCACGTACGCCCCGCCGTCCACCACTTCCCGTTTGAGGGGGATCTCGGAGGATTCGAGAAACTCCTCGTCCACCAGGTAGCGAATCAATTGGAGACTCTGCCGGCTGGTCTGTTGCAGCACGGGCAGGAGCTGCCGCAGCTCCGGGTCCGTGGCGGGGTCCAGGCGTTGGTGCAAGACCCCCGCTATGCGATCCACCATGGCAAACCTACTGGCCAAATCATGGGAGAGAATCTCCAGCACCGTGTTTTTCTTGATGCTGAACTTCTGGCTGCTGTCGGCGTGGCGTTTCTGTTCGGTGATTTCGCGCAGCGTGCCGCCCAGCCAGGTCTGGCCGTGCGCATCGTGTTGCCAGTAGGGAACGAGCACAAACCAACGGTCCGGCCCGTCCTCGGAGCGCAGGCACAGGTCGACTTCTTCGCGCAATCGCCCCACTTGCCACAGCTTCCAGTAGTGCTGCCAGACCGGCACCTCCTCGGCGGGCACGCGAGCGAGCAGGGCCGGCAGTTCGTCGTTCACCTGCTCCCCGTGACCGCCGAGGACGTGCTCGTAGGCGGCGTTTACGTACACAATCCGCCGCTCGGTCAGGCTGTACAGGAACTGAATGTGTCCTTGCGCAGCTGCTTGCTGGAGAAAAAACTCGGCCGGCCTCACCATGGCACGAAAATCAACGGAGAAGAAAGCTTTCTATACTGCCGGGGGGGCCAGGGTTGCAACGGTGGAGGTAGACGAACTGGGCCCCGCGTAGCAATGGGTAGCGTACGACCCGGGCTGCGCGGGTACCCCCGGTCACCAAGCTGTGCTGCGCCCAGGGCAGCTACGTGCGTACTGGATACTCTCGCCTGTCGGCTGCTATGCTCGGTTTTCTAAACCGGCATTCGCAAGACAGCGCAGAATCCTTTGATCGAATTGATAACATTCGGTGAACAAACCTTGTCAAACGTGACAAATAGCACTACCTAATAGAATAGCCGGCCAAGAGCATTACCTAGGGGGCACCTAGGCTACTCCATGAGAGGAGTTTAACCTCGGCTAGCCCGTTGCGCTTACGCGCGAGTAGTGCTGCCCACCCAGTAGTAAATCACCCGCTGCTTTGTCCTTCTCGCTTTTGGTTACCACTCCCGCCAGTTCAACTTCGATACCCGTGTTTCATCCTGCTCAGCCCGAACCGACAACTCTTTCCCTAGAATCGACGGCTCTCCCCAGGGAGCGTGCTCCCACGCGGCTCCTCGCTCAGTACCAGGGGGCGCACCTAACCGCTCAGCTACAGATAAAGCCGGCTACCCTAGCGCCCGTGCTCTTGGAGCCGGTGGGACACCCTCAACTTATTGTTCATTTAACCGGCGCTATGCAGCTCACGCTGACGAGGGCGGGGGAGCGGCGGCGCTACCAAAGTCTACCCGGCAGTGTGTACGTGAATACCCCTCAGCAACTGCCGTATGAGCTGGCGTGGCGGGCGCAGGCGGCCGGTACCATTCAAACCATTCAACTCGACTTAGACCAGGAGTTGCTGCAGCAAACGGCGGCGGCGGGCCTCCCGGCCGCGCACGTAGAGCTGCAGGCGGGTCCGTGTATCGAGGCCCCCTTACTCCGGCAATTAGGTTACAGTTTGGCGGCCATGCTGCAAGATCCGGGGGGAGTAGCGCCGCTCTACGGGCAGACGGTGGCGCACATGCTGGCCACCCAGCTCGTGTACCAACACAGTGCGCAGCCGCGCCCGCTGCCAACCAGCCGGGGCAAACTAGCCCCCGAGCGCCTGCGGCAGATTCAGGAGTATGTGCAGAGCGCGTTAGCGGAACCCATTGATTTGACGCAGCTGGCGGCGATTGCCTGTCTGAGTCCATTCCATTTTTGCCGCCTTTTTAAGCAGTCTACCGGCCTAAGTCCCCACCAGTATGTGGTGGCGCAACGCATGCAGCGCGCCCAAGACCTGCTGCAACACAGCCGGTTACCCATCGCGCACGTGGCCCGGGCGGTTGGCTACCACCACGCGGGACATTTTGCCCGGCTCTTTCAGCGGCACTGCGGCGTGCGGCCCACCGAGTGGGGAAAGCCTGCCCCCGGGGCCTGAAGTCAGGGGAGGGGGCCGCAAACCGCACGAATGCGCGCTAGAAGCGCAAGAATGTGCCGGGCATGCGGCGGGCAGGTCCGTAAACCGGGGCGTTATCGGCGGACAACTCTCCGTTGTTGAGACGCCGCTGCCGAGCTGTTTTTAACCTTACCGGGAATATACGCCCTTCCTGCCCCCTTTCCATCATGCAGTTGATCAAGCAAACCGTGCTCCTGACGGGCGCAACTTCCGGCATCGGCCGGCACCTGGCTGGTAAATTACACGAGCTGGGTAACCAAGTTATTGTGTGCGGCCGCCAGCCCGAGCCCTTAGCGGCGCTGGCCACCCAGTACGCTGGGCTCGCCACCTACGTTTGTGATGTGAGCGACCCCACGCACTGTGCGGCCTTTGCGCACTGGGCGACGAGCACCTATCCCCACTTGAACGTGATAATCAATAATGCCGGCGTCATGCAGGTCTTGGACCTGACCCAAGCCGTTGACCTGACCAAAGTAACCACGGAGATAGCTACTAATCTGCTCGCTCCTATTCACCTGATCAGCTTGCTAGCCAGCCACCTGCAACAGCAGCCGGAGGCCGCTATTCTAAATATCACGTCGGGCCTGGCATTTACGCCCTTGGCCTCCGTCCCCGTTTATTCTGCTACGAAGGCGGCCCTGCACGCCTTTACCATGTGCTTGCGGCATCAACTCCGGGCGACGGCGGTCAAGGTCTTTGAAATCATCCCCCCGGCGGTCGAGACCAACTTGGGGCATGCCGACCACTACGACCGGTCAAACGACCATCCGCTGTCGGTCGCGGCATTTGTTGAGGCGATGCTCCAAGTGATCGAAAGCGATACCTATGAAGTGGGAATAGGCGCGGCGGAAGGATTACGCCAGCAACGAGAAGCCCTCTTTCCTCTGCTTAACCCGTAACGACACCCTCGAGCGGGACGTTGTTTCCCTAGCAGCAGGAAGCCACCCCTACTGCGGGGGAAGCAACGTTCCGTTAATCCAGCGTGAACCCGTGCAATATTGGCGTGACTATCGTGGAGCCGGGCGCCACGCACACCAACTTTGGGGCGGCCTTGGTTCATGCCCCGGTGCTGGCGGCTTACGACCAGACGCCTGCCGGCGAGGTGCGCCGTGGCCTGTTCAACGGCAGCTTTCCCATCCCCGGCGATTCCGACAAGATGGCGCTGGCCATACTGGATGCCGCCGACCAGCACCCGGCCCCACTGCGCCTAGCCCTCGGCTCGGATACCTACGCTGACGTGCGGGCGGCGCTAGTAGCCCGCTTGGCAGCTTTGGATGCGCAAAAAGAACTCGCTTTGGCAATGGCGGCCGACAAGTAATCTTGGTTGAGTGCCGCCGGCCACTACCTATCAACAGCGGCGGCTGGGGCCTGAAGGTCAGCCTTTGCCTAACCTAGCGGCAACAGCATGTTGTCGAAGTGCTAGCTGCCCTAAAATCTCTCTTCTTGTAGTCATACACTGACAAACCGCCCTGGACTGCCTACCACGCGCAGTCCAGGCCCCTTACGCTCTGCCTAGCTGAGCACGAATGCGACTGAGCGAAGGGCCCTTGATGCCTAGGTAGGAGGCAATGTGCCCCAGCGAAATGCGATTGGTCACGTTCGGAAACTGCTCCAGGAGCGCTAAATAACGCTGTTCCGCCGTCTGAAACAGCATGGACTCCGCCTTGGCCTGCTGCAGGATGAGATACTGCTCGGCCAGCAGACGGCCGAACCGTTCCCAGCCGTGGGATTGCGCGTAGAGCGTATGCAACTGGCCCACACTGATCACCAGCAGCTCGGCCTCTTCCAGCGCGGCAATGTAGTAGGGACATGCCTCTTGGGTAAGCAGGCTTTTCAAGGAGGTCAAAAAGGTGCCCTCGGGCACAAACGCCACATTGTGTTCCTGCTCAGTCACGGGGTCCACGTAGTACACGCGGAACAGGCCGTGCACGATAAAGCCAACGTACTGGCACACGGCGTTGCGAAAGTTGAAAAACTCGTTGCGCTGTATAGTGCGGAGCGTCCAGTGGTCTTCGGCCAGACGCAGGTCGTCTTCGGAAAGGTGAGCGAAGGCCTGCAGTTGCTGCTGCAGGAGCTGGCGAGGCGAGAAGGTCGGCAAGGACAGCATGGCACAAGTAGGTTAAAAAGAAGCGGGTACCCTAGTCGTTGCACCCTCTGGCTGTTCGATACAGCGTAACAGAACCACTACTTCTGCCCGGTACGAGCAAGGGCGGAGGGCACTAAGGGAGAAAACCAAGAACCGCAGGGCAGAACGAAAGTACCGAGCCGTCGGCACTTTTTAACCTAGGTGAAAAACCAGGTGGGTGGACGGCGGGACCTTTGACCCATCATTCACTTCACTGGATCCCATGTCTATTTCATCCACCTCCATTAGCCCAGCGCCCGCTCAGACCGCTCACGCGTTGCGCACGCTGTACTTGGTGCGCGCCGCTTTCTCCGTGGTCTGGGTTTGCCTAGTTTTTCTGTTGGTCCACTCTTCGCCTACCCTCACGGCTGCCTTATTGTTATTATACCCCGCCTGGGACGTACTGGGCACCTTCGGGGACGTTCGCGCTACCCGCGGCACTGGGGAAACGCGGCGGCCACAATACGTGAACATCGTCGTGGGCAGCCTCACGACCGTAGCCGTCGGCCTCGCCCTGCGTCAGGGCATTCCGGCAGTACTCGTGGTGTTTGGCATATGGGCCGTGTTAACGGGACTCATTCAGCTGCTGCTCGGCTTGCGGCGGCGACAGCTAGGGGGGCAGTGGCCCATGATCCTGAGCGGGGGGCAGTCGATTTTGGCCGGAGTGCTATTTGTAATCCAGGCGCACGACCCCACCAAGGGGGTGACTACGGTAGCCGCTTACTCGGCGGTTGGGGCCTTCTATTTTCTGCTCGCAGCGCTGCGTATGCGCAAAGCAAGTCATCCAGCTCACTAAGAGGTGGGCGCTGATAACGCGCCCCGGGACCTTGGGCGGGTACGCCCGCTTCATTTACGCTACAACGTTCCGCAATCCGGCTACAAACGGGCGGCGGCAGGGTCTGAGCTTTGCAGTGGTCACTAACATACCACTGCTTATGACACTTAAATCACACCCCGCCGCAGAAAACGGCCCGGCGCCCGCCGCGGGCGCCCTCAGCAAAATCTGGTTTATCACAGGGGCTTCCCGCGGCTTTGGCCGCGTCTGGGTGGAAGCCGCCTTGCAACGCGGCGACCAAGTAGCCGCGACTGCGCGCCAGCTGGGCAGCATCCAGGATTTGACGGAGAAGTACGGGGCCAACGTGCTGACGCTGGAACTCGACGTAACCAACCCCGCGCAGGTAAGGACGGCCGTGGCGCAGGCTCATGCGCACTTCGGCCGGCTCGACATTGTGCTCAACAACGCCGGGTACTCCCTGGTCGGAGCCATTGAAGAAGCCAGCCTCGACGAAATCCGGGCCATGTACGAAACCAATGTATACGGCCCCGTTTCAGTCATTCAGGCCGCCCTGCCGCTTTTGCGCGCCCAGGGCAGCGGCCACATTCTGGGCACTTCGAGCAACTTGGGACACGTCACGTTGCCAGTCATCGGCTATTACTGCTCCTCCAAGTGGGCCTTCGAAGCCATCCACGAAAGCCTGGCCGCCGAGGTAGCCCCGTTTGGCATCAAGGTTACTATTATCGAGCCCGGGGCCTACGCCACCGAGTTTGGCAGCCCCGAGTCGCTGCGATTCGCCACCGGCCTGGAGCCGTACACCGACTATAAGAACGACTTCTTCGCGGGCTTGCGCAGCATGGAACGAGGGGACCCAGCCGCCACGCCGGCGGCTCTTTTTGCCGTCGTCGACGCCGAGCAGCCGCCGTTGCGCCTGTTCCTGGGCGCTCACAACCTGCCCTCGGTGCGTACTGCCTACACCGAGCGGCTGGCCACCTGGGAGGCCTGGGAGGGCGTGGCCCAGGCCGCCCAGGGCCACGCCCACTAAACCACTTGAGCAGCCGGTAGTTTAGCTTAACTACCGGCTGTTTTTGGTACTGCACGAAGAGAAATGAAAAAGCAAGAAAACGCCCCGCTTCGGTTTGCTTCCTTGTCCGATGCCCACCGCGCCCTGGGCTTGCCCAAGCCCTCGCATCCGCTGATCAGCCTGGTAAACAGCGCCACCGCGCCGGCTCCGGGCGTCCGGCCGGAGCAATTCCACGTGCTGAGCTTCTACAAAATATCCTACCGGCCCAAGCTAAGCGGCAAGCTTCGGTACGGGCAGGGCTACTACGACTTCGACGAAGGCGGCCTGCTGTTTGCTGCGCCGAACCAGATTATTGGCGGCGCCCAGGAACCCGGCGAGGGGGCGTGCTCCCTGTACACCTTGTTGATTCATCCGGATTTTTTGGCCCCTTACCCCCTGGCTAAAAAGATACGGCACTACGGCTTTTTTACGTACTCGGCCAATGAGGCGCTGCACGTGTCGGAAAAGGAGAAGGAACTGCTGCTGGCCCTGTTTGGAACGATAGAAGAGGAGCTGGCCAGCCGCCTGGATGAATTCAGCCAGGACGTGGTTATTGCCCAGCTCGAATTGCTGCTCACGTACGCTAACCGGTTTTACAAGCGCCAGTTTCTGACCCGCAAAGCCGTGCACAGCGACCTGCTCCAACAGCTGGAAGAAATCTTGGCGGATTGCTTCAGCAGCGAGGACCTGCCCAGCCGGGGCATTCCCACGGTCCAGTATCTGGCCCAGCGGCTGCACGTGTCGCCCAGCTACCTGAGCGACATGCTCCGCACCCTCACCGGGCAAAGCGCCCAGCAGCATATCCACGACAAACTTATCGAGCAAGCCAAGGAAAAGCTGGCTACCACGGCGTTGTCGGTGAGCGAAGTGGCCTACGCGCTGGGCTTCGAGCACCCGCAATCCTTCAGCCGGTTTTTCAAAACGAAGACGGCTCTTTCGCCGCTGGCGTTCCGGCAGTCTTTCCACCATAACTAAACGGCTTGGCCTGCGGCCCCAGCCAAGCACAGCCTCAAGGGATAGAGCTGAAAAATTCCTGCCGGACCAGAGCAGGACCCCTGGGGCCGGATAGCGTGTGCGCTGCCCGGAGCACGCCGCAGGCCAAGGCAGTTTTGGAACCGCCGACCTGGCTCAGTTGGGTCGTTAAATTGGCATCGAGTAATAATTAGATAATTTATAGAGAACACTAGCCCAACAAGTGACCTATTCCTTTGTGCCGCGCAAAAGAACTTTTCCTCCGCCAGTCAGCCGCCGCTTCACCGTGGCTGTCGGAGGCCTAGCAAACTGCTAAAAAACCCGCTGCCCACCCTCTCCTGCGAGTATTTCGCCCACTCCCAGCCTGTTCAAGGCCGCTACCGGCCACAAAACCTACAACGGCGCCATCAATATGGACTCGCTGGGGCATTCGTTTCACTCCATTATGTGGGATGCGCGCGAGCAGGGCAAATCCACCGGTTTGGTAGTAGCCTGCGAGCTGCCCGATGCCACGCCCGCCTGCTTCGCCGTGAACCATACCAACCGCCAGGACCTGGAAGTTATTGCCCGAAAGTACCTCGACGCCCCATGGACTTCATGTACGGGGGCGGGCTGAAGTTCTTTACTCAGCGCCAGGACCAGGCAGATCTGCTGGCCCAGTGGCGCGCCAAGGGCTACCAGGTAACCACTCCCCCCAGTAGGCCCGCAACCTAACCAGCCCTAAAGCCGTGGCTTTACTGGCCGACAACGGCCCGGCCCGTATGCCCGCTCGGACCGCCGCCTACATGAAGCTGGGGTTTGACAAAGCCCTGGAGCTGCTCGGCAAAAACAAAAACGGCTTTTTCCTGATGGTAGAAGGCTCCCAGATTGATGATGCCGGCCACTTCAACGACACCTCCTACAACGTGCAAGAGGTCCTGGACTTCGACCAGCAGGTAGGCAAGGCCCTCCGGTTCGCGGCCCAGAACGGGGAAACCCTGGTAGTCGTTACGGCCGACCACGAAACCGGCGGCTACAGCGTGGTGGGCGGAAGCAGCCAGACCGGCAAGCTCGTCGGCCGCTTCACCACAACCCACCATTCGGCGGTGGTGGTGCCCGTCTTTGCCTATGGTACTGGCAGCGAGCTGTTCACGGGCATGTACCAGAATACGGAAATCTACCAGCGGATCAAACAGGCCATGGCTAAGTACAACTGAGGCTGTGCCCAGGGACACTTGCTCCGCCATGGCCGGCTCCCAGCGTAGGACTCCGCCGCGGCTACCCGGCGGAGCACCGCACTTACCTGCCGGGGCCGCAGCAACGTTCAATAATAGTTGCAGAAGTCGCGTCGGTGGGTCTGGCTGGCTACTTTCGCCCGGCCAGAAAAAGCATGCCTCGCCCCAACAAAGTCTAGGGGACCGGGCTGGCTCTGTAGCGCCGCCTAGTTTCCCCCTGGGGCGGCAAGGTAACCTCCCCAACTATATAGCTAGTGACAGCCTTGGTAAGCAGGCGGGGGCTATCTTGCCTATTTCGGTAGCGTATCTGGGTTTAGATTGCTACCTGCGCCTGTCCAGCTGTCGCTCACATTCGACTGCCGCCTACCGCGTCCGGTAGGCAAGACGAACGTCCCGGCGGTAGTACGCGGTAGTGGCCTCAGCCAGCTCGACTGTAGTACCCGCTAACCCGGACACCTTCCCAGTGGACTCACCCCCTCACATCACCTGGCTGCAGTTGGGTCGTCCACCCTGTTACCCGAAGACCGCGGACCTGATCAGCCTCCCTGCAGCGAAGCGTCAGGGAATGAAAGTAGTTCATCGGCTGACATTCAGTTGAAATGAACGCCGGTTGCTGCCGCTAAACCAGGAGTAAAATACGCTTGGTGCCAGATCAAAGCAGACTGGAATAAGCAGCGGACCAGCTGGGCGCAATGCATTTTCAGCCTGCGCTTCTCCGTACCTAGCATCAACCAACCGATCTGCTCGGGCACAAAACGAGATCTAGCCCCCTGTTTAGCTAGGTGGTCCCAGTCAGGGCAAATAATACTCTGGAATGCGGGTTCACGCGGCGGCCAAGCTTGCAAAAACCTGGATTCCCATTGCGGCGGCCCTGGCCCGACCCAGATCGGCGGCAGAGGCAAGGAGCTGTTTTTCGGGCGAGTTGATCGGCGGCGTGATGAGTGACGAGTCCGGTGGTGAGCGTGATTTTATAGAAGTCTTTGCGGCTACAAACACTCAACAGCGTCAGGAAAGAGATAAAGTCTTCGAGCCGCCATACGCACAAGGGCCGGGTGCACCCTGCTGCAAGACCGCCAGAGCACAAGCTGATAACAGGGTCTTTCCGGGTAGTAAGTAGCTGGCATGAAATTCTTACGCGTTGTTTAAATCGTTTCAACCGGCTACTTAAGGTGTTTGACTAGTGAACAATCCTATTTGTCGAGCAAAATAAGCTTAACACTGTATCCCATAGCGTTCAGCACCCGTACCTTCGGTGTCGGGAAGGCAGGGGCTGACTCGTGGCTGTTTCGACTGGATTCGTTCAGGTTACATTAACTTATTTCTCATGCATGCGTCGTTGCTGGAACGACTGGATGCGGACGATCTGTCCGTCCCACAGGTGTCTGCCCATAAAGAGTCCCCGAGTCAGGCGCAGCCCGGGGTGCACCCCACCGCCGTTTTGCCTGATGACACCTATTATCTGCTGTATCGCAGCCACGCCGCTCGGGGCACCCACCTGCAGCAGGTGCTCGCGTTACTGGAGCACGCCCAGGTCCACAACCTGCAAGCCGGCATTACGGGGCTACTGTGTTACTGCGACGGGCTGTTCGTGCAGTTACTAGAAGGCAGCACCGCCGCCGTGCAGGAACTGTACGCAAAAATTGAGTGCGACCCCCGCCACCAGGGCGTCACCATCCTGCGTACGGGCCTCGCTGCGCACCGCTGCTTTGCGCAGCGGAGTATGGCCTTTACGGAGGCCTCTCCTTTGGAATATTACTGGCTGATTCATCAGTTCCACACGCATCCTAGTCCGCCCGCGACCCCACAGCAGCTTATCCGCAACCCATGGCTGCTCGCCTTGCTAACGGCCTTCCTGTAGCTGATATGTCTCTGAACCTGGCAACGAATGCTGTACGTCGTGGTTTGTACAACAGGCCCCTTATTCGCTGCGGCAAGTGCGGCCTATTGCGAATTGGCGCGCACGGGAAGCCACGTAAAACGATTTATATCCTGTGGATTACCAGCCAACTTTGGCTGAAAAGCTGAAGCCCCCAGGTTGTGGCGACCTGGGGGCTTCAGGAAGTGAGGGGGGCTAGCACCGTCGTGCGAAAACGAAACGGGCCGCTGAAAGCAGTTGATTTCGCATCTGCTTAAAACTGTGTAAGGCAACCTTAGGAACGGTAATCCGAGCAGTGGTCTCCTGCGGCGGCACAGAGTGAATGGCTACGCCGGCCACCGCTAGTTGCTGCTGCAGGAGCAGTTGCACCATCAGCCCGCCAAAGGAGTGCACAATTAGAATTGGCCTTTCGGGAAGTAGGCGAATAAAGGCCGCGTACGACTCCGTGACGCTGGCTAAGCTGTTGTGGGCAATGGGCGAGTAGGGATGCCCTTGGCGCAACACCGCCGGGCTCCCTTCCTTGTGCGGGTGGGCCGGGGCGTGGTAGGCGTACCCCTTGCTTTCAAAATACACCTTCCATGCAGCCCAGCACTAGTGGCTGACAAATGCCCCGGTGACGAAGACTATGGTTTTGCCCGGGTCGTTTCGCATACTAGAACCATTTAGGAGTGAACGAGCCACAAACATCGTTGCCGTCGCGAGGCACCAAGCCGGGAGAACGGGGCCCTAGTCGGCAGAAAAAATAGCCGCTCCCTAGACTATGCTTACCGGGTGCCCAGCTCCGGAGGGGACTTACCGTGCCCCTGTCGTTAACGGGAGGGGCTTGACTTATTTTCCAGGTCTGGGCACTACTGCCGGCTCTGCCTGAGTTTTACGGCGCCATACGGTAACCGGCCGTCACTGACCAGCGAGCGTCAGAGTGCCACTTAACCTGCTGCTATCAACTCATGTTGCGGCGGACGGGGCACTAGTTGACAAGAATCCGCCGCTGAGTAGAAGCTTGGCTACCGGTGTGCAAGCGGCAGAAATACACGCCGGCGGGCAGGCGGGTGGCGTCGAGCGGGCGGGCATAGTCGCGGCCCGCTTCCGCCACGTCGTCGAAGAGGGTAGCCACCCGCTGGCCCAGGACATTGTACACCACCACCCGGGCCGGGCCCGTCACCGGGGTCCGGAAGTGAAGCGTGCCGCGACCAGTTAGCGGATTAGGATAGGCCTCCAGCCGGGTGGGCGCCTGCGCCGCGGCCTGGTGGAGGGTGGCCGGCGCACGAGGGGCCGTAACTTCGACCGGTTCCACTTCGATGGCAGACACCTTGGGATTTTCCCGCCCGCCCGCTGCCTGCGAGGTGAAGAGCACATTCAGCGTGCTATCCGTGACCGGGACGGTAAAGACTTCCGTCGTGGCCGTGAAGGCCCCTACTTTCTTATAAATATCATATTCAGCGAGCAGCTTACGGTCCTCCAGGCTTACGTCAAAGACCCGTTGGCCGGCCGCCGTAAAGTAGATTTCGGCAAAGTGCAGCGTTACCTTATAGGAGCCATTGGCCAGGGGCAAGGCGTAGGCGAAGGTGCCGCTCCGATCGTAGCGCTCCGTCTGGTACAGCGCCTCGTCGGGGGTGCCCGCGATGGGGGAGCTCGTCCCGAAGGTATTGCCAGGGGCGGGGGAGAAAGCCTGGTCGGCGGAGAAGACGCCGCTGGCCGTAACCAAGGCCTCGCCGCCCGAATTAATTCGGTAGGCGGTTGGGCTGCTGGCCTCGGTGCCCGGTAGCACCTCAATGGCCGCAATTTGGGGATTGTCGAGGCCGCCGGAATTAAGGGCCGTAAAGTCCAGGTTCAGAATGCCATCGTTGACGGTAACGGGGAAGGATTCCACGAGCGCCGCGTTGGCACCGGCTTTCTTAAAAATGTCATAGGCCGTGAGAACGGGCGAATTTTCCAGGGCCACATCAAACACCCGCTGGCCGGCGCGGGTCCAGTATAGCTCCGCGAAGTGGAGCTTGACGGTGTAGGGACCGTTGACCACGGGGAAAGCGTAGCGCATGACCCCATTGGTTCCGTAGCGCTCCGCCTGGTAGAGGGCATCATCGGGAGTGCCGGCAATAGCGGCCGGGGAAGAAAAGGTGTTGCCCGGCGTCGGAGCGTAATATTGGTCGGCCCCAAACGTACCGCGGGTGGTGCTCACCGCGGCGCCGCCGGCCTTGATGCGGTAGCGGCTACGTAAGGGTGCCGTGGCCGGGTTGAGGCGGATGCTGGCGGAGCCCCCCGTGCCGCTGCTGGAGTTGGCCGTCGCGAAGTCCAGCGTGCCGTCCCCATCCAAGTCCCCCACCGCCAAGGCGCGGGGGCTTTCGGGCACCACCATCGTCTGGTCGCCACTGAAGTTGCCGAGGCCATCGTTGCGGCGCAGGCTCACGGAGTTCGGAAAGCCGCCCGCCAGCAGATCCAGGTCGCCATCCCCATCCATATCCCCCAGGGCCGCGAACACCGCGAAGGAGCCCAGGTTAACAAATCGGCTGCCGCCGAAGGTGCCTTGCCCGTCGTTGAACACCACGGTAACGGTGCTGCCGGTGTTGGCGGCCAGCAGATCCAGGTCGCCGTCCCCATCCACATCCCCCAGCAGCAAGCCCCCCGGCATAGTGGCAATATTCAGGCGCTGACCGGTGCTGGCAAACGAACCCTGCCCGGTGTTCAGGCGCACGTCAATCAGCCCGTTGCGGCCGCTGGCCAGCAGGTCCAGGGCGCCGTCGTTGTTTACATCCCCTAGCACTACGGTCGCGGCGTTGAGGCTCACGGGCACGACGGGGCCTTCGCTCAGGCCCCCGCGACCATTATTTAGCCTTACCCGCACGACCGTGCCGGGCGCGGGCCCACTACTGGTCGCGCCTTCGGTCACCGCATCCAGGTCCCCGTCCCCATCCACGTCGCCCAACGCGGCTCCGCCTACCCCCGCGGGCTGCGGCGGGCCGAAGGTTCCCCCGCTGTTTAAGCGCACGCCCCCACTGGTTACCAGGTCCAGGTCGCCATCGTTGTCCAGGTCGCCCAGCAGAATTCGGCCCGCACTAACCCCGGGGATTTCCTGGCCGTTGACAAACGTGCCGGCTCCCGTATTCAGGCGGACACTGACGGTGTTTTCGGGACCCGTACTAACCGAATTCACGGCGAGCAGGTCCAAGTCACCATCGCTATCGATGTCGCCCACGGCAAGACTAAAGGGGTTACTCAGCGGCACGTCGGGTTGGCTGCTGAATAGGCCCGTGCTAGGGGCCGTGGCCGTCGTAAACTGAAAAACATACGGACGGGTCAGGTTCTGCCCCCCGCTACTCTGCACGGCGGTAGTCACCGTGGCGGAAACAACCTCCCCCGCCTTGAAGGGGGCCGAAGGGTGGTAGGTGAGCGTGTTGCCACGAACGGCGGGGACCCCTGGCTTGTAGCCGCCCGCCTGGGAGCTGAACAGGGCCAGCGCTGACGCGGTAGGGGAACTGGTGCTCAAGGTCTGGGTGAACTCCACCGACACCGCCGCCGGGGGGGGAGCGGCTACCGCATTACGGACCGGAGTCCACCTCGCTGGCGCAAGCCCCTGGGCGCGGGCGACGCTGGTTGAGAGGGTAATGAAAACCAACAGGCACCGGCGCCCGCCCCGGAGCCAGAATTCAGCGGTAGTAACAAACGAACGAGCAACAGCACGAACAGCAGTCATAGCGAAGAAGTCGGTATTAGGTAGGAGCCAACCAGGGCCGGGCGGCGAGCCCTCGGCTAGGAGGTCGAAATAATGCACGCACTAGCCAGTCACTAAATTTACTATTTAATATTCAAATATTTAAATAAATATGTTACCTGCCTTACTGCTAATCCGTAGCGGGCCAACTACAAAGCAGAGTAGGGGAGGGCGACTTGCTGGGCGCTGAGTTGGTTCTGCCGGCCAGCACAGTCCATCTAGCCCGACACATGGGCGCCCTCCCTGGCCTAGCCTATCGCGGTCGGGGCAACTGTGTGGTTTGGGACTTCGAGGGAGAGAAAGCAACAGTAAGAGCTCCGGCAGATAAGTGCAGAGGATGGTAGCAGCTCGAGTTTAACCCCGCTGGACTTAAGCACGTCGAGGGGCTATGACTTCCGCATGGCCTGGGAGCGTAGCTCCGGGCCGCGAGTAGCGTTAAGCAATCTGGCTGCCGATTACGGTTCACGCCTCTAGCCGGTCGGCCCCCGGCAATCGTCCTGCGTTCTATCCGTCTGGGCGCAGCTTGCCCAAATCCTGTTAGGGCGCCGAGACGCGGAAGGCGGCCGGCGTGAGGCCCGTCTTGCGTTTGAACAAGCGCGTGAAATAGTGCGGGTACTCAAACCCGAGCCGAAAGGCCGTTTCGTTGACCGTCAACGAGGTGCTGAGCAGTAGGAGCTTGGCTTTTTCGATTAGCGCGTGATGGAGGTGCTGCTGGGCCGTCTGCCCCGTGAGGGCGCGGAGCAGGTCGCTCAGGTACGCGGGCGAGACGTGCAGCTCGTCGGCAAACTGCTGCACCGTGGGCAGCGGGTGGTTGGCCCCCTGGGCAAAGTGCGCCGTGAGCCGCGCCTCGAAGCGGCTGAGCAGGTCGTGTTCGGCCAGGCGCCGGGTCAGAAACTGGCGGTGGTAGAAGCGGTTGGCGTAACCCAGCAGTACCCCCAGCTGCGCCACCAACAGGTCCTGGCTGAAGACGTCGAGCGGTTGCTCGGTCTCGTGGCGAATGCTGCCGAGCACGTGTTCCAACAGGCACTCCTCCGCGGCCGAAACGTGCAGGGCCTCGTGCACCTGGTAGGAGAAAAAGCCATACGTGCGGATTTTCTGACCCAGCGGGTATTTACGGAGCAGGTCGGGGTGAAACACCAGCGCCCAGCCGGTCATCTCGGAAATATCGAGGCTCGGATCAGCCAGCACTACCTGGCCGGGGGCCAGAAACGTGAGCAGCCCCTCGTGAAAATCGTAGGTCTGCCGGCCGTAATACACGGTGCCTTTCAGTCCGCGCTTGAGGGCGACGGTGTAGAGCTGGGCCACGATCGGGGCGGGAATGACCTGCCCGGTAATCTGCGCCAGGTCAATGAGCGTGAGTAAGGGGTGCGCCGGGGCGGGCAGCCCGTAGTAGCGGGTGTAGTCCGTGACCGTGTGCAGCACGTGAAAATCAGAAGCTTTCATACGCTGAAGATACGATGGGGAGATAACCCGGAGCGAGGAGGATGGCATCCCGGGCGCCGGGCTAGCCAAGCCGTTGGCTTGCTAGGCGTAGGCCGCCCCGCTCACGCTCCCCACGGGCAGCACCGCGTTCAGCTCGGCTACCTCCTGTGGGCTCAGGCTGAGGCTGGCCGCCGCCACGTTTAATTCCAGGTTCTGACGGCGCTTCGTGCCGGGGATGGGCACCACGCCCTGAGTTAGCACCCAGGCCAGGGCCAGCTGAGCCGCCGTCACCTGCTTCTGGGCGGCCAGGTACTGGACTTTCTGCACCAGTTCCAGGTTTTTGTGAAAACGCTCGCCCTGGTAGCGCGGCAGATTACGCCGGATGTCGGTTGGGGCGAAATCTTCGAACTTGGTTATCTCCCCCGACAGAAACCCCCGCCCCAGCGGGGAGTAGGCCACGAAGCCAATGCCCAGCTGCCGGGCCGCTTGCAGCACACCATCTTCCTCCACGCCCCGGTCAAAGAGCGAGTACTCGGTTTGCAGGGCGGTGAGCGGGTGCACGGCGTGCGCGCGGCGCAGGATGTCGGCCGGTACTTCCGACAGGCCCAGGTAGCGTACTTTGCCTTCTTCTACCAGGCGGCTCATGGCGCCCACGGTCTCCTCGATGGGGGTGGCGGGGTCGAGGCGGTGTAGGTAGTACAGGTCAATGTAATCGGTCTTCAGGTTGCGCAGGGACCGCTCGGCGGCTTTGCGCACGTAGTCAGGCCGGCCGTTGAAGCCCCAGGTCAGCTGCTCGTGCTCGTCCACCTCGTAGCCGAACTTGGTAGCAATGGTATACTGGTCGCGCTGGCCCGCCGTAGCCTTGGCCAGCAGGCGCTCGTTGCGCAGCGGGCCGTACAGGTCGGCGGTATCCAGAAACGTGACGCCCAGCTCGCGGGCCCGGTGGATGGTGGCCAGGGCTTCGGCCTCGTCGGGCTGGCCGTAGACGTCCATGCCAGCCAGCGTCGTCATGCCCATGCAGCCGAGGCCTTGGGCGGAGACGCGCAGGCCTTGCGGGCCAAGGGGAAGGGAGGGAATCAGGCTCATGGGGTACGGGGGGGTAAGGTGGAGCAAAGGGCCGCCATTTCATACAGTAGGCTGCCTTTACAAAGGTCCGGTGCGCGCATCGGGGCTCCCCTACACAAAACCGCGGATATGTAACACAAATCGGGGGTGGGAATCACCTATTTGGGACTACCCGTCCACTTACTGATCCGTGAGCTATACGAGGGCCAACCTTCCGGCAGAGCCTGTACAAGCGCTCATCGGCGAGAGCGGCGAATTCTCCCAGCTGACTGAACCCCGTGTTCAGTAAAATGGAGATAGCCTACCCGCTCGATGGTGGTCATGGGATGGCTCTTGTAGCAGCACGGCCCCCATTTATAAGTTGATTATCTCGACTCTTCCCCTACTCGGTAGTACTAGCTGGCGATAGCCTCCCCTGCCATATTTTCACCGGCTTCCTCCTGACGCTACCTACCCGCCCAAAGTGTTGGTTATGGGCTGGCACCGTCTTCCGGCACCTTCCCGTAGAGCTCCGGGTCTGACAGCTTACCTCGGAGTATCACAGTGCAAATTTGGCAGCCTCATAGTACACTAGAATTCATTGCTTCCCCGTGGGGGCAACCATAGCTTTAGTGCGTATTTTTTGGAAGGAAGTTGCCCTGGTAAGCCGAAGTCACGAGTCGTGACGGGAATGCGGTCGGTATCCCTAAAGTGGACTGAAATGAATGTTCCACCAAAAAATACTATAAGGCCGGATATGCAAAGTCACTTCGCTGGCTAGTTGTAAGCCTTAGTCGACAATAAATGCTATTTCACATTATTTGATCGAATAATGTACATACATGCTTGCACCTTTGATCGCATTCTGTTGCCAAGACGACCTCCTGACCACACACCTAGCCACTCCCCTTGCATGAAACTACGGGCTAACCCATTTCACCCGACCACGGGCGATCTACTCCCGGCTTACCGGGACGCGTATCTACGCGGTGACTTATCGCTTGCGAATACGGAGGCGGTTGACGCTTACCTGAAAACGAACAGCTCCCAAGCGGATGCCACGCTGCGCCGGTTCTACGAGCTGAAAGGCCAGGGCCAGCACGTGCGGCCCGTGGGCTGGGTGCAGCGCCAGTTCGAGATGATTCGCACCGAGCCCCAGCGTTTCCGCCAGCGGGCCGCCGCCCTGCTGGTCGGCAGCGCCTTACTAGGCGGCGCCGTATTTGCCGGTACGAACACGCCCACCGAAAACTTCCCCGTGACGGCCGATGCGACGACTAGTGCTGAAGCAGAGTCGGCGGAAGCGTTAGCCGCGAACGCGGCCGCCGGGCGCGTGGTAACGATGCGCGGCCGCATCCTGAATGAAGACGGCCAGCCCCTGGTAGGGGCTACGGTGCTCGACCGGGCTAACCGCCGGGGCGTGTCCACCGACCGGGAGGGCAACTACGCCATCGTCGTGCCGGCCAACCAGGCCACGCAGCTGCAGTACGCCTACGCCGGCTATAAGGAAGAAGAAGTTCTGCTGACGGGCAAGAAGTCCTACGACATCACCCTGTTGCCGCGCACCGACGCTAAAACGAAAAAGCCCCACTGGTGGCAGTTCTAGGGGGCTAGCCCCCCGGCACATCTTCCGCTATTTCTCCTAAATGACTATTCCTTTCCTCAACCGGGTCCGCACCCGCCAGCTCACGGTAGGCGCGTCCCATGAGGCCGGTGTACAAGCCCGCACCGTGCTGGAAAAGCTGTTGGCTGAGCTGCCGGAGCTGCTTCTCACGTGCGTGGTAGAAGTGCCATCCGGCCGGGTGTTGGCTTCCTACACCCGGGAGGCTCACCTCAACCCCAATCAGATCAGTTTGCGGTACGCCAAGCTGCTGCAGCTCACCACTAAAACGTTAGCGGCGCAGCAGATTCCGGGTGGCCCTCTCACTGATATCAACGTGCTACTGGAAGACCAGTTACACACCGTATGGCCCATGCGTAATGGGCAGTGGTACTGCTTCGTGGCCGTCCGTTTCGCCGACGCCAACCTGGGCATGGCGCGGGACATACTGCGCCGCCATACTGCTTAACACAGAGTAATTACCCCTTTACATCATTTTCACCTTTTCCCATGGCTTCGCCGAAACAAACCGTTAAAGAAATTCTGGAAGAGCTGCCCACCCTGTTGGCCGTGGCCGTAGTAGAAACCGAAACCGGCATGCCGCTGGCGGCTCACTCGAACCTCTCTGACTTCGACATTGACACTGCCGCTGCCTACAACACGGAAGTAGTAAAGCAGAAACTGAAGGCCATCAAGGCGCTCAACCTGAACCAGACGGTACAGGACATCCTGCTCACGCTCACCGACCAGCTGCACCTGATCAAGCTCTCGCCCACCGGTGACAAGTTCATCTACCTGGCCGTGAACGCGCGCGACACGAACCTGGCCGTGGCGCGCCAGATCCTGAAGGGCCAGACGGCCGTGCTTGCCTAAGCCGTACTTCTCGCTTGCTCGACAGCGCTACCTGGCCCGTGGCCGGTAAGCTCTTGCCCCATCCGGGGCAGGGCTTACCGGCCACGGGCCAGGTGGTGTTTTGCCGCCTTGTGGCTGGGAGCTTAGTGTTTTACGAAGGAAAATGCCGGCATGACTGCCTTCCGCCGGGCTCTCTGGCAAAAAGCAGCGGCGTGAGCAATCAGCACCAACGGAACTAGGCAGTTGGGTAATTAGACGAAGGGGAAATACAGGTCCGCCAATTAGGCTGCCCAGCAGAACAGTAAGAATTAGAACCAAGGAGACCACCTTCCAGCCCAGCAGGAAGGGGTGACCACCGCCGCCGCTTCAACGTCAAGTTGGAATCCTTGCTACGTATCAGGGCAAGACCCCCATACTGCACGCAACCCCCTTGGCGAGAGCTAGCAAAAATTGAGTTAGATGGTGGAGGAGGTGGCTCATCTTCGTAGCGGATGCATTTAGGGTAGAAACAGTCATTAGGGTAGAAATAGTCAAGCCCAATAGTAACAGATGGCTGGCAAATAACGAGGATCCTCTGAATTGTGGATTGGATCTGAGCGGGGAAGTACAGTATGGCAAGTGGAAGATCCGGTTGCTGTGGTTTATTTATCAGGGGTATAAAAGATCCAGTGAGCTGCAGCGTAAAGTATCGGATGCTTCCCGCCGGGTCGTAACGCTGCAGCTGAAAGAGTTAAAGCAGCACAACCTAGTGTCAAAAATTATTTACCCGGTGGTTCCTCCCAAAGTCGAATATACCCTGACGGCGTTGGGCACCACGCTACTGCCGGTAATTGCTGCGCTGGGTCAGTGGGGGATGAACACGAAAGCCATTTGCGGGAGGTCATTCTACGAGCGGCCCGGTCCGAGGTGGACAGTACCCCCGGTTAGGGTAAGGGGAGAAGCTGACTCTTCAGGAAAGGGCTGTTGCTACTACCCTACTACCCGCGTGCCGGGCGACGGCATTCTCACGCCTATCCTAACCGGTTTTTTTAACACTGACCAAGGAGCTAGCCGCCAGAGTCGAGGAATCCCGGCCACCCCTCCTGCTGCTACCAATACTAGCTCGACAGCACGCAAGCTGTCGAGGGTAGGAAGCTGGTTACGGTTGCTGAAGATGGGGTAGGGAATCGGCGAGTTCCACCACGGGCTTGTCCGAATCCAGCAGGGTGGTGTCGCCCGTTACCGGCATATCAGCGGGGGGCGTTGGCTGTTCCAGGGACGTCTGCTGACAACTAAGCAAGGATATAGACAACAAAGTAGTAACCAGTAGTTTTTTCATACGGGTGGACAAGACCAAAGCGGGTAGGGATGAGGCTACCCAAAGAGATAAGGGAAATGAGCAGGATAGACTTACGTGGAAGATTAGTATAAAATTACAGATCGATAGTATTTGTATAAATCAAGCATAAACGATGATTCAGGTTAATTCTAAGGGGTATATTTTAGCACAAAAGGTATATGCCGTTTATACTTAAATATACCTTTTCGCAAGCTGTTAGTCGCATTTGTACTAGTCCCTTGAGTAACTCGGGGGCGAGGAGTTGGCACTGGTAGCCGGAATAAATTTTCATCGCAATCGAGGCCCCTTTTCCGAGATAGTGGCCGCTGACAGTTAGCCCGAGGGGAACTGCTTGTTAGCCCATGTTCTGGCGGGTTCATTTTATTGATTAATGTCAATGTAATCACTTGCCCCGGCGGTCCTTCTTTGCGGAGGTCCTCCCGGCCGCCAGTCGGCCTTGTCAAACCGACCGGGGAGGACACTAGGGGCTAACGCAGCGTTTTATGCAACTTGGAATTGATAGCGGCGCCGCGGCGCTGCTGGCTAATGGTACGGGCAGCCCACCGAGCGGGACGCCGGCCCAGGCAGAACGGCCCGCCCGAAGTGGGTGAGCCGATGAAGTCGGACTGGACGTGTTGGGCATGGGGGAGCCCCAGCGGGCGGAGTTGCTCGGTTCAGCCCCAACTGTCATCCTCGCGGCCGCCGCCCGCGGCGAATTTGCCCAATCGGCGCCGTCACGGTCCTGGCCGCAGCCGGTCCGGTGCGCGTAGTGCGGGAATTTACCACGCTGGAGCTGGTTTCGCAGGGTCGGGCCGTAACGGTAGTGGGCCTCGGCAACTAGGTACGGGTCGTGGGACGCCGGCGTCGTGGGTAGGCCTCCCGAAGGAAGTATTGATTGGCAGGTGCCCCCGCGGACCAACGCGGCTACTGCAACCCGGCCCGCGTGGGATGGCGGCCCCGCACGGTTGCCGTGGGTGGCGCCGTGCCGGTTACGACTTTGCCAGCCTTCTTACCGCGCGTGTTGTACGCTGCGACCCTGCCGCGCTGGTAGGTGGGAGCAAGCCGGGAGCAAGGCTACACCTGCTGGAGCATGCCCCAGTGACCCATTAATCCCTAGTTAGCAGGCAGCTTTTTTCATATACACCTGGGCGCGCCTACTTCAGTGGGCGGCCACAACCAATTCTTTCTATGGCCAGTACCGTCACCAAAACCATCAACATCCAAACCAGCCCGGAGCGGGTATGGGAGTTTATCAACGACCTGGCCAACTGGCCGCAGTGGGCCATTCACAACGTGCTTAGCGCGGCGCCCGGCGAAAACGGGTACTGGAACATGGCAGGCCCGCGGGGGATCCAACACGTAAAAATGCGCTCCAACCGCGAGCTGGGCATTCTGGATCAGGAATTCAACGACCCCGTGGAGGGCAATTGGCTGGTGCCCTGCCGGGTGGTAGCCGGCAGCGAAGGCGCCCACTTTATGATGACCTTCACCAAGCCCGCGGTGCTGGCGGATGAGCCCTTTTACCAAGCTGTTGAGTTGATTGAGCAGGAGATGAGCAAGCTCAAAGAGCTGCTGGAGAGTACGCCGAGCTAAACACCTCGGCCTGGGGTGCCGGTCCGGTGCCCCAGGCCGAGGTCTTACTCCGCGAGGTACTGATGCACGAACTTGATGGCCATGCTGCCCTCGCCCACCGCGGAGGCTACGCGGGCCATGGCTCCCGCCCGGCCGTCGCCCGCGGCGAACAGACCCGGCACGCAGGTTTCAAGCAGGTAGGGCTCGCGGGGCAGCTTCCACTGGGCGGCGTAGCGCGGGTCGGCCACCAGGTCCCGGCCGGTGAGCAGGTAGCCTTTGGCGTCGCAGAGGGCGAGGTCGCACACCCACTCGGTGCTGGGCTTGGCCCCGATGAAGATGAACAGGGCCCGGGCCGGCCGCTTTTCCGGCTGCTGCCCCTCGCGCTGCACCACCACGGCTTCCAGGGAACTAGCGCCGCAGGCTTCGCGCAGCTGGGTGCGGGGCAGAATTTCAATGTTGGGCGTCTGCTCGATCTGCGCAATCAGGTAGGCCGACATGCTGGCCGCCAGGTGCTCGCCCCGAATAAGGATGAACACCCGCGAGGCGTAAGTCGACAAATACATGGCCGCCTGTCCCGCCGAGTTGCCCCCGCCGACGAGGTAGACCGGCCGGTTGCTGCAGCTGCGCGCCTCGGTGCGGGCGGCCCCGTAGTACACGCCCGCCCCGCTCAGGCGCTCCAGGCCCGGGACGTCGAGCGTGCGGTAGCTGACCCCGGTGGTCAGCACCACGGCCTTGGTGCGAATCACCGACTCATCGCGCAGAGTCAACACCTTGTAGCCCTCCTGCACCTGGAGGTTCACGACTTCCTGCGGGGCCATAAATTCGGCCCCGAGGCGGGTGGCCTGGGACCAGGCGCGGTGAGCTAGCTCGCTGCCGCTCAGGCCGGTCGGAAAACCCAGGTAGTTTTCGATGCGCGACGAGGCCCCGGCCTGCCCGCCCGGCGTCTGCCGTTCAATCAGCAACGTTTTCAGCCCTTCGGAGGCGCCATACACGGCCGCTGCCAGCCCCGCCGGCCCGGCCCCGATAATCACCACGTCGTACAATTCGTGCTGAGCTGCCACCAGCAACCCTAAGTGCCGACCTAAGTCAGCGGTGTCGGGGCGGGGAATGGCTTGCCCGTCGGGGCAGACCACCACGGGAAGGTCATCGACGGTGAACTTCGTCGTGGCCAGCAGCGTGGCCGCCTCGGCATCCTTCTCGATGTCCAGCCACTGGTAGCCCACGAGGTAGCCGCTAAAGAAATCCTTGAGCTCGTGGGACAGGGGTGACCATTGAAAGCCAATCAGGCGCACGCCCGCAAAAGTGGGCCGATACGAGGCCTGCCAGCTGCGGAGTAAGTCGTGCAACACGGGGTAGAGCAACTGCTCAGGTGGGTCCCAGGGCTTGAGCAGGTAGTAGTCGAGCTGCGCCGAATTGACGGCCTTAATGGCCGCCGAGGTGTCGGCATAAGCCGTGAGCAGCACGCGCTTGGCGTCGGGAAACAACGCCAGCGCGTGGGTCAGCACTTCCACGCCCTCCACTTCAGGCATGCGCTGGTCGGCCAGCACCAAGGCCAGCGGCTCGCCGCGCGCCCGCAGCTCATCCAGGGTAGTCAGCGCCTCCGGACCCGAGCTGGCACTCAGGATACGGTAGTCCGGCCGAAACTCGCGGCGCAGGTCGCGGCTGATGGCCGCGAGCACCTGCGGGTCGTCGTCAACTACCAGGATGGCGGGCTTTTTCATGGTTTACCAAGGAGACTAAAGGTTCGTATTGGATGGTGCTGCCGATTTCTAGTGGGGATAAATGGTACCCGTGAGCTGCTCGCTAAGGGTCCACAGACGGTCAGCATTCGCTTCGTCCACTGCGTAGGGCATGACCCCGGTCATGGCGCGCGGGGTAGGGGAATCATCCGGAGTGTAGATGGTCGCCACGTCATTGTCTTCGCAGTACACCCCGCCCAGGCCGGCGAGCTGCGGGCTGGTTGCGCACCAGACGCTGGTAGCGGCCCCCTGGGCCGCGGTCTTCAGCCCCCGGGCGGGGTCCACTACGATGTTACCAGCCGCATCGACGGCGCCCATTTGCCGCAGCTGCTCCGGGGTGACGTACTTGCTCAGACCCGTGCCCGCGATGCTGCCCGGGTGCAGGGAAAAAGCGCGAATTCCCGCTGCGTGCCCGCGCCGGTCCAGCCCCCGGGCGAAAAGCACGTTGGCCGTTTTCGACTGGCCGTAGGCCACCCAGGGGTCGTAGGCGTGGCGCTCGAAGTTGGGGTCGTCGAACCGGACCGGTGAGAGGCGGTGTCCCCGGGAGGACACGGCCACCACCCGCGCGCCCTGTGCCTGCCGTAGCGCCGGCCACAGGCGACCGGTGAGCTGGAAGTGCCCGAGGTGATTGGTAGCCAGCTGCGACTCGTACCCGCGGGCATCGCGGGCCAGGGGATTGGCCATAATTCCCGCGCTCAGCACCAGCAGGTGGAGCGGCCGGCCGCTGGCCAGAAACCGGGCGGCCAGGGCGTCAATCGAAGCGGGGTCGAGCAAATCCAGCGTTTCCACCTCGACGCCGGGCAGGTCCAGCATGGCGTCGGCCGCCCGGGTGGGGTCGCGGGCCGGTACAAGGACGTGGGCGCCGGCGCCATGCAAAGCTCGCACGGTTTCCAGGCCGAGGCCAGCGTGGCCCCCGGTGACCAGCGCTATCTTACCCGTCAGGTCGAGCCCCCGGATAACGTCGGCGGCGGTGCTGGCCGCAGTAAAGCCCGAACCTAGGGGTTGTTGCGCGGTAGCCTGATAGGCAGCGGCAAAAGGAGCTGAATTGGACATGTAAAAAACTAGAGGTAAGAAGCGGATGATAAGTGGTTAAGCTGCCATGCGGCCGCCGGGATCAGCTCTTGAGGCAGCGGTGGCCCCAGCCGACAACTAGCCGGCGAGCGGCGGTCAACAACGGGGGAGGAGACGGTTGTCGGGACCAGGGGGCTAGGCAACCGGCCGCCAGGTCGTGAACTCCGTGCGGCCCGGGTCGGAGGTAACTTCCCGCCGTGCTCCGGCGCGATGCGCCGGGCCATGTCAAGGCCCAGGCCGCTGCCCGCGCCCAGGGACTTGGTGGTGAAGAAGGGCTCCACTACGTGCGCTACCATCTCGGTGCTGATTCCCGGGCCGTCATCCTGCCCGCAAACTACCAGGCAGTTTGCGCGGCGCTAGAAGCCCCCTGTCAATTCCCCGCCGCTGGCGGGAAGGGCGGCCAGGGCGTTGTCAAGCAGATTGGGCCAGACTTGGTTGAAGCCGGCGGTCAGACCCATCACCAGCGGCAGGTTGGGGCGTAGTGGCGGGTGAGGCGTACCTGCTTTTCTCGCAACGCGTGCGCAAACAGGTGGCGCTTGCTGTCGAGCCCAGTGGTCACGGCCAGCCTTTCGGGGCCCGGGGCGCGGTCCATGGGCGAGTAGGCCTTGACGCCCCCCGGCGCAGCAGGGGCCCACTGAGCCCGGCAAAGGCGGCGGGCCGGTCGTGGGTGGGCTATTGGTACGCCCATGGAGCCAGGGCGGCTACGCCTAAGCCGGCATCAAGCACACCTCCGGCCAACCCATAGCCATCGGGGCAGCCGTGCTTTTCAAGCCAGTGGGCCAGCTCATCTTCGCGGCCGGCCGCTGCCAAGGCCGATACCGGAGGGGGCAGCGCCACTGGCAGCCCGGCCAGCGCCGGGAGGGCCGCCCTGGCTCCGGCGGGCAGCAGGTGAGCCATGCGGCAGCAAACGAGACGACGGACGGATGGGCTAGTACTCGGCAAACTCCCGGTCGGGGTAACACCACAACCAGTATTCGCCGGGTTCCGCGGAGCTGACCACCGGGTGTTGGGTGGCGTGAAAGTGCTTGGTGGCGTGCGTGTTCTTCGACTGGTCGCAGCAGCCGACGTGGCCGCACTCCTGGCAGACGCGCAGGTGCACCCAGGTGTCGCCCAGGGCCACGCACTCGGGGCAGTTGTGCTGCGGAGCAGTTTTCAGCTGCGCCGGGTCGAGCGCCGCGAGGTGAGAGCAAACGGAGGCCATGGAGAAAGCAATAAAGGTTGGGATAAGAAGCGGACAACGAAAACGGGGCGCTTAGATGCGCGCCGCCAGATAGGCCGCCACTTCCGCCAAGCGATTCGCGAAGCCCCATTCGTTGTCGTACCACGAGGCCACCGACAGCAGCCCGCCCTGCTTGGCCGTCAGGGACAAGTCAATAATGGCCGTGTGCGGGTCAGCCACGATGCGGCAGGAGGCCCATTCGTCTTCCAACACATCGAGCACGCCCTGCAGGGGCCCGGCCTGCGCGGCTCGCAGGAAAGCGTCCTTCACCTCCTCCACCGTGCACTCCTTTTCGGTCACCAGGTTGAGCTCGGCGATGCTGCCGGTGCGGGTGGGCACGCGGTAGGCTTTGCCAGTTATCTGCAGGCTGGGCCAGATAAACTGCAGCGCCCGCGCCGCCCCCGAGGACGAGGGAATGATGTTCTCGGCCGCCGCCCACGAGTCGCGCCGGTCCTTCATGGGCTGGTCGGTCAGTGACTGCGTGTTGGTGTAGGAGTGCACTGTCGAGAATAAGCCGTACTGAATGCCGAAGTTTTCCAGGATCACCTTGATGGGCGCGGCCAGCGCGTTGGTGGTGCAGCTGCCCATGCTGATGATGTGGTGCTGCCCCGGGTCGAAGGTGTCCAGGTTGATGCCTTTGAGCAGCACCGCGTCGCAGTCCGCCAGGGTCTTGCTCGGCGCGCTCACCAGCACGTACTTGGCTCCCCGGTCGAGGTGGGCCTGCGCGCCGGCGCGGGTGGTCGCCCGGCCGGTGCAGTCCACTACCAAGTCCACGCCCAGAGCGGCCCAATCGGGGATTTCGGTGGCGGAATTTCGGTAGGGAACGGTCCGCTCGCCGATCCGCAGCTGACCCGGGGTGCCCGTCACGGGCTCGGGCCAGCGCCCGTAGTTGGTGTCCACGGCGAAGAGAGCCGCCAAGGTCGCCTCGTCCCGAATGTCGGACACCGACACCGGCACGAACAGGCGCTCGGCCAGCGCTACGCGCAGAAACTGCCGCCCGATGCGGCCGAATCCATACAGGGCAATGGTTTTCATAGAGAAAAAGCAACAAGTGGAGAAAACTACCAGCCAGAAAAACAGGCACGCCGAGCGCCTGAGGGCCTGGCTACCCGGGTCCTGAATCAGCAAAGAAGCCAGGTCCTGCTTTGCCGATACCTGTTATGCTGTTAATCAGAACAGTAAGAACTAGAAAAGCAACTTGTTAGGCCAGGTATTGGCCACGGAGACTTAGGTTAACCGGCAGCCTATGCCAGTTTTTCGGACGGCGGCACTCGACCTACATCGCGGCCTACTTCAGGTGGGACCGCAGCATCCAGGCCGTTTTCTCGTGTTGCGCGAGCAGGGTCGTCACGAAGTCGCTCGTGCCCGCATCTTTATGGGCACTCTGAAACTCGTCGAGGATGCCCCGAACGAATTCAATGATGCTTTCGTGGTCCCGGAGCAAGAGCCGAATCAACCTCAGGCTGTCAGTACCGGCGTCGTCCTGCTCGGTCAGGTGGGTGAGCTGCAGAAAAGTTTTCAGGGAAGCCGGCGCGTAGTGGCCGAGCTGGCGAATGCGCTCGGCCACCTGATCGGCCCGGTTGGCGGCCTGCTGGTAGAGCTCCTCGAAGAAGCCATGCAGGCTGTGGAAGTCGGGGCCTTCCAGGTTCCAGTGGGCCCGTAGCGTTTTAGTAGATAGCACGAACTCGTCGGCCAGCAGGGTGGCCAGTTGATGAGCTACTACCTCGCGGTGCTCCGGGCCAATACCAATGGCGGTTTTCATTTGAAAAGGGATAAGGGGAACAAAAGGTCTCGGGAGAAAGCAACGGGCGCTAATAATTGCTGTTGGACAGCAACTCTGTCTGCTTGCATTAGCCTGGCAAAGGTGAGGCCCGCCCCCCACGTCTGCCTTGACTTTTGTCAAGACTATTGATGAGTTATCCGCCTGCAGAGGAACTGCAATGCGGGCGCCCAGGAAGCGGATTTTTTTTAGCGGTTCAGGAAACTGGTTTAACCACTGGATGACCAACTCCTGAGTAGGTTACTAGGAAACGTACCTAGGCCAGTCAATAAGCCGCAGGAAAAAATCAGGGTAGGTTTTCCCGTGTCAGCCTACTTAGCCAGGAGAAGCAGCGCAGAAAATCGATCAACACCCAGAATGCCCATCGCAGGCGGTTAGCCGTGAACATCAAGGCTCTTCACGACCAAGTCCCACGCGGCAGCCCGAGTAGGGCGCAGTACGGAACCTTGCTGAGAGCTGCCGGGCGGGGCTTCAGGCTGGTAAGTCGATACAAAGCTGGATACTTCGCCCCAGACTGCGGTGTAACAAGCTGCCCTGCTTGGGCTGGCTTTAGGCGCGGCCCGGCGAAATACCTACCACTGACGGCGGATACGGCTGAGCGTTTCAGCCGTGACGCCCAGGTAGGAGGCCACCATGTGCTGCGGAATGCGCTGCACCAACCCCGGGTACTTTTGCAGAAACTCGCGGTACTTCTGCTCGGCCGAATAGCTGATGGCCGAGTGCACCCTATCCTGCGCGGCCATAAAGCTGCGGAGTACCAAAGCCTTGACCACTTTGTCGAAGGCCGGTATTTCCCGGCGCAGGCGCTCGAAGTCGTCGTTGTGCAGCACGATTACCGTGGAGTCCTCCATAGCCTCGATGTTGTAGCGAGAAGGCTGGTGGGAGAGCAGGCTTTCCTGGTCGGTGGCCCACCAATTTTCTACGGCAAACCCGATAATGTGCTCCAGGCCTTTGGCATCGACGGAGTAGGTGCGCAGGCAGCCGCTGGCCACGAAGGCGTTGGATTGCCACCCGTCGCCGGCCTGGAGCAGGTACTGCCGCTTGCGCAGCGTACGCACGGTGCTTGCCGCCCGAATGTGTTCGATTTCGGCCGGGGTGAAGAATTCTTTACGCTGCAGATACTGCTCAAATACAGCGAACATGGGCGGAGACGAGGATGGTACCGAACGCAAAAGAATACACTTTTTCTCTAAGCCTGTGCATGCCCCAGCTTCCTCGGTCCCTGTTGCGCCCGGCGGCACCGTTTTATTTATGGTAGCAAGAGTACCGAGCCCGTGGTGCGCCGGTCTTCCAGGTCCGCGTGGGCTTGGGCGGCTTGGGCCAAGGAGTAGGTTTGCGTTGTCAGCTCCCCGAACCAGCCCCGCTCGAGGGCTGCGTACACTTCCGCTGCGGCCTGCTCCAACACCGCTTGGGTGGGCAGGTAGGTGCCTAGTACTGGCCTGACCACGGTAAGCTGCCGCCGGGCAAGCTCGGCGGGTGCCAGCGACTGGGGCTGTCCCGACGACGCTCCGTAGAGCACGAGCGTACCCCCGGGCTTTACCACGGGCACGGAGGCGGCAAACGTCGCCTGGCCTACGCCGTCATAGACGACATCAACTCCTTGCCCGGCGGTGATTTCCAGTACGCGGGCCGCAAAATCTTCCTGATCGGTGGCAATGGCATGGTCGAGGTAAGGCTGTACGGCGGCCAGCTTCGCGGCCGTGCCTACCGTGCCAATCACCGTGGCGCCCAGGGCCCGGGCCCAGCGGGCCGTCAGGCTGCCCACGCCCCCGGCCGCGGCGTGCACCAGCACTACGGTGCCGGCCGGCACCGGGTAAATGCGCCGGAGCAAGGCCCACGCCATCAGCCCCTTGGTCGTCACGGCTGCTGCCTCGGTCAGCGTGATTTTATCCGGTAAGTGGACCAGACCATTGGTGGACATCAGACGAACTTCGGCGTACGCCCCCGCCACAAAGTGGTAGGCTACCCGGTCGCCGATCCGGAACCCAGTCACGTTCGGGCCGACGGCTTCGATGGTACCGGCCGCCTCCACACCGGGCACGAAGGGGAAGGAGTGAACGGCAAACGTGCCGTTGCGGAAGTAGGTATCGACGAAGTTGACGCCGATGGCCGCCTGGCGCACGCGTACCTGCCCCGGCCCTGGTGCTCCGACTGTTTCCTGACCATACCTCAGGACCGCAGGTGGCCCGGGCGCTTGCATCGTGACCACACCAGTAGGTGCGTTTAGTGAAAGAGAGTCCATAGATAATAGTGAAAGAACGGGAAGACCGAACGTCCGAGCCGGTTAGGCGCTTTGCCCACCATCCACATTGATGGTGGCCCCGGTGATGTAAGAGGCTTCGGCGCTGGCCAGGAAAGCCACCGTGGCGGCAATTTCCTCGACCCGCCCGTAGCGCCCCAGCGCCGTGCCGGCGGCTTGCGCTGGCGCAAAGTCGCTTGTGGCCGGGTTCATGTCCGTATCAATGTTGCCGGGCTGTATCACGTTCACCGTAATGCCTTTAGAACCTAAGTCGCGGGCCCAGCCGCGGGTGTAGGCGGCCACGGCGGCTTTCGTGGCCACGTAGTCGGCAATACCCGGGAAGGGGGCCCGACTGCCGCCGGTAGACCCGATGGAGATGATGCGCCCCCCCTCGCCGATATAGGGCACGGCGGCCCGTACGGTGGCAGCCACGCCCGCTACATTGACGGCTAGTTGCCGGTCGAAGGCAGCCAGGTCGGCGGTGGCATCGTCGACGGTACCGGTAATAAACAAGCCCGCATTATTCACCAGCACATCAATGCGGCCGAATTGCGTTACTGTTTCGGTGATGGCTGCCCGAATAGCGCTGGTATCGCCACTATCGGCTCGAATGGCTAAGGCCCGGCGGCCCGTACTGGCTAGCTCGGCCACCAAGGTGTCGGCCTGGGCCGCGGAGTGGGTGTAGGTGAAGGCCACATCGGCACCTTCCGCCGCCAACCGGCGCACAATGCCGGCCCCAATGCCACGGCTGCCACCCGTTACAAAAGCAATTTTATCGGTCAAGCGATTCATAAAAAGAGGTGAGTTGCAGCAAGCAGTTCTAGTGAGTTGCTGCGGGTTGTAGGATAGTGTCGGCCCTAGCTATCAGGACTGTTTCGACACGACAAAGGTCCCATTCTCCCTCCGCCACCCTCGTTGACAATTATCAAGAAAACACGTTGACAATTGTCAAGGAAAATCTTTAGCCCTAGTCAGGTAGGAGAGTGCCTACCCCAGGGACTGCGCTGCTACTATAGATGAACCTCCACCCAGTACACACCCAATAACTGGCAAGGCACGGGGATGAAAGCCACCCCAGGCTACTCGCCGACTAGCACCGGCGCGCTGCCGGCCGCTTTAGGGGCGACAACCACGCGCCGATACGCTCTGCCCACAGGGGCCTGATCGGCATTCGACACCGCTTGCACGGGGCCGAGGGTCTGGGCCATGGCCCCGCCTTTGGCATCGGTGCGCACCGTGAGCAGGAGGTAGTCGCGGGAGTAAGGCGCCTGGGTAGCTTGGCTGAGGTAGACGTCGTATTCGGTGTCGGGCAGCAAGTGCATCAGCGAGAAGGAGGCAAGGTCGACCAGCCCCTCGGAGCGCGTGACCAGGGAGCCAGCCGCCGCCCCGCCGCTAACTGCCTTTAGCTCGCGTACCACGGCGGGCTGATCCACGAGTTGCCGACCTAGGTTGCTGAGGCCCGACGCGCCCGCGGGCACGGCCTCCGGCACGTACACCAGTGCCATGGGGGCCTGGCCGACTTTCACTTTCCCGGCCACCTGGTTGGTGGCCGTGTTAATTGCTACTACCGAGTCGCCGTTTTCCAAATCCACGTACACGCGGCTGTCGTCGCCCGAAGCCCAGAGGCCGTGCGGCAGCGCCCCCACCGGAATGGTGGCCAGCTGCCGGAAGCCCGGTTCGCGGGAGTACACTTTCACCACGTTCTCGCCGCCCACACTCACGTAGGCCACCTTGCCCAGCTTGGTATCCAGGGTGGTGACGTGGTTGGTTACGGGGCCGGTATCCAGCACTTTCGTGATGCGCAACGTCTTCACATCCAGCACCGATACTTTACCCACGTCTTTGTGCGTAAACCATACCTGCTGGCCATCTTTGGTGGCGAAGATGTTGGGCGAAAAGGGACTGGTGACGGGCAGGCGTTTGACGACTTTGTACGTGGCCGCGTCCACTACTGTCAGCTCCGGCGAGAAGCTGGAGCACACGAACGCCAGCTTGTTATCGGGGCTGAAAGCCACCATGCCGGGCCCGTTGGGCACCGGCACGCGGCGGGTTTCGCGCAGGGTAGCCACGTCAATCACCGACACGTAGTCCTCGCCGCGCACCGTCACCCACACCTCCTTGCCGCTGGGCCGGAACGTCGGCTCGTGCGGGGCCCGGCCCACGTACACGTTGCCCTTGATAGCGTTGGTGGCGGGGTCGATGAAAGTCACGTTGTTGGAGCCAATCGACACCACGGCCAGCGTTTTGTGGTTGGGCGCCAGGCCTAGGCCGTGCACCAGCGCCTGCCCCCGGTAGAGCGGCGTCAAAATGTCGGGCTGGGGTTTGCCCAGAATAATTTGGCCCAACAGCTTGTTATCCACCGGATCAATAACCGATACGGTGTTGGAAATCTGGTCGGCAGTGTATACCCGGTCGCGGTGGCTCACGGCCTGAGCGTGGCCGGAAAGGGCGCTGGCGAGCAGCAGCCCGGCAAGCAAGTATTTCATGGTAGGAAAGATTAGTGGTGGGCGGGCGCAGCCGGAGTAGGCGGCGCAGGAGGAGTTGGGGCCGGGCTAACGTTGAGGGCGTTGTGCTGGCGCAGCCAAGCCTGCATCTGCTGAATCTCGATTTGCTGCTCGGCGATGATGCTCTGCGCCAGGCGGCGCAGCTCGGGGTCTTGGCCGTACAGCAATTGCAAGCGGGCCATGTCCACGGCGCCCTGGTGGTGGGGTACCATCATGGCCGCAAAGCTGGCGTCGAGGTCGGTCGGCGGCACGCCGCCCATCTGCTGCATGCCGCGGTCCATTACCGTCATCACCGAATCCATCTGCTGGTGAAAAGCCGCCGCGGTCGTACCGGGAGCTAGGGCAGGGTGGACCATGCCGGCCATGTGGGGCGGGGCCGGCGGCAGACTACTTGGGGCGGCTGACAGGCGGTGGTGGTCGTGCGTTTGCGCGTGCGCCACGGCTATGGGCGTCGTAGCCAGGAACGCAAGCAGAGCCCCATATTTTAAAGTGAACCTCATTAGTGAAGTGATTAGGTAGGGAGCATAAATGAGCGCCTCCGCTTATAAATGGCAGGGGGGAGGCTACGCAATCGGCTCCCTGCTGGGCGGGGCGGCCCGATCACTTCATCGCCTACTTCGGCCGAAGCCTGGGCAAACGCTGCCATATCAGGCGGGGTAGTGGGAAGGAGGCCCGTGGAGTCGGCCGGGGTACCCGCCGCCTTGAGCAGGCGGGCAAAACCGCTGGGCGAGGCAACTACCAGCCCGCGCGCGAGCCCAGGGCCGCTCACGACGGCATGCACCGTGCCGCGCGGAATGAAAAAGTTTTCGCCTGGTTTCACCACCACTACTCCAGCGTTGGTGGGCACCGTAAACTCGCCTTCCAGCCCAAACAAGAGCTCGGAATAGGCGGTGTGGCGGTGCATCGGTGTGGCTACTCCGGGCTGGAAAGTGCCCTCAATGAGGTCGTAGCGGCCCTCGGTAGTTTCGTCGTCAGCTAGGATGCGCGTGAGCGTACCCAGCAGCCAATAGGACTGGTTCATGCGTCACAAATGCTAGGTGGTGGAAGGTAGGATAGGGCACCGCGTTGCTGCCCGCCGCCAAGGCAACAGCCCCCACTTTTACCCTGACTCAGGTAAAAAGCAGGGGCTGAGAAAGCTAATTCGATAAGTGGAAGCTAGCCGAGACGCTTCTTCAGCTCGGCCGCCGCGTGCACAAATAGCGACTTCACGGCGGGCACGTCGGCTAGTGCATTGAGTAGGCCAAAGTCGTGAATCATGCCGTTGTAGCGGATGGTGGTGGCCGCCACGCCGGCCTCGCTCAGCTTGCGGCCGTAGGCTTCGCCCTCGTCGCGTAAGATGTCGTTTTCGGCCACCTGAATCAGCGCCGGGGGTAGGCCGGCCAACTGCTCGGGCGTAGCGTTTAGGGGCGAGGCATAGATTTCCTTGCGCTGGGCCGGATCGGTGGTGTACGTGTCCCACATCCATTTCATGAGCGGAGCGGTGAGGAAGCGGTCTTGGCCATACAGCTCAAACGACTCGGTGTCGAAAGCGGCGGAGGTCACGGGCCACAACAGGATTTGAAGCTTGATGTGGGGACCACCCTTTTCCTTGGCCAGCAGGCAGGTGACGGCTGACATGTTACCGCCTACGCTGTTGCCCACCACCGCCAGGTTCTTCCCGTCCACGTTGATGTCGGTCCCGTGCTCGGCTACCCACTTGGTGGCGGCATAGATCTCGTTAATGGCCTGCGGGTACTGCGCGTCCGGGCTGGGCGTGTAGTCCACGAACACCGCCACGTAGCCCGAGGCCACCACCAGGTCGCGCACCATGCGCTGGTGGGTGGGGAAGTCGCCGAGCACCCAGCCGCCGCCGTGGATGAAGATGAACGCGGGCAATACAGTAGTGGCCGTGCCGGTGGGGCGCACAATGTGCAGGGGCACTGTGTAGCCGTCCTGGGTAATGGTGCGCTGCGTGGTTTCCACGCCCGATAGGTCCACTGTAGCGGAGGCCTGGGCGCCGACCAGCACCTGGCGGGCGTCGGGCACGGGCAGCGTTTCGAGGCCGGGGCCGCCGGTGTTCAGGGCTTTTAGAAACGTGATGACCTGCGGGTCAAGGTGTTGGTCGGTGGCAAAAGCAGGGGCTTGCATACGAAAAGGAATTAGTTGGTTGAATGGCTGATGCGAGATGGAAAGTGGTAAGGGTGGCCTACTACGCCGGTAGTTTTAGCAGATTAACGCCCGAAAATGCGCCGCCAAACTGCTGGAGCCGCCCGCCGGTAGCGAGCTCGCCCAGGTCGAGCCCCGCAAAGCCCAGGTTGCCAATAAGGGCCAGCACCTCGGCTTTGGCCGCGGCATCGTCGCCGGAGATGACCACGACCCGCTGGCCGCCGCCTTCACCCGGGCTGGCCGCCAGCAAGGCCGCGGCGAGGGTGTTGAATGCCTTGACCACTCGCGCACCGGGGGCTTGCTCGGCCACGATTTCCGACGAAGTTTTCTCCCCCAAGTCTAGGGGCTTGAAGTCGGGAAAGTGAATGGCGTTGGTCGTGTCCACGAGGATCTGGTTTTTCCAGCCCGGCACTCGGGCCAAGACATCCGCTACTGCGTCCCACGGGACGGACAGCAGCACGAGGTCGGCCTGCGCGGCTTCTTCCACCGTGCGGGCTTTTACCCCCGGGCCGAGCGAGGCGGCCAGATTGATGAGCGCGGCCGGCCCCGATTTACTGCTGATGACAACCTCGAAGCCGGCCTGCGCGGCGTGGCGTGCAAATGCTTGGGCAATATTGCCCGCGCCGATGGTTCCTATTTTCATGAGAAATGACAGAAGGTGAATAAGCTAGGGTAGGGCAGACGCTTGCGCAGCGGCCGCCCTCTATCGGTTAAGGCGTACCCGCGGGTCGGTATCCGCGGGCCACCAACCGGTACCATTCCGGGTGCCTGCGTAGATAACTCACCACGAAGGGGCACAGCGGAATGATAGTCAAGTGGTGCTCGGCACTGCGCTGGAATACTTTTTCCACGAGGGCGCTGCCCACGCCTTGGTTCTGCATAATCACCGGCACTTCGGTGTGAATCAGGGTAAGGAACTCGTGGTGAAGCTGGTACTCCAGGAACGCGGTGAGGCCGCTGACAACCAGTTCAAATTGCTGGTCGTAGGTGTTGTCGTGCAGCGCTAGGCCGGCATACTCCTGTTTCATGGTTGGGGGCTGTAAGACGCTACGTGCCGGCGGGGCGCCATTGCTTCGTACTGAATTTGCCCGTAGTCGCCAGCAAAAAAATCTTCGTAAGCCGTGGTTATTTCCTCGTGGCTATTCATCACGAAAGGCCCTTGCATAACTGTGGATTCGGGGTAGGGCGCCCCACCAAATAGTATGACGTTGGTGGGCGAGATGCTCGGGTTGGTAAAGGTGATGGGGTCGGCCTCCGCTCCGAACAGCAGCAGTTCGCTCTGGCCGTAGGCTTGGCCGTTGATTCGTACCGGATCGGCGGGGACAAAAGCAGCGTAGTCGAGGCCCGCTTTGGTAGCCAGGGTAAACGTCGCCTTCGGGTTGAGCTGCAAGTGGTACAGGAACTGCGGACTGGCGGTAGGAACCGGCGAAGCAGCATCGCCTAAAGCGCCGAGCAGCACCCGCAGGCTGCCGGCCTCCTCTGGTAGCAGTACTACGGGCACGGCGGTAGCGTGGAGAGCTAGGTAGTCCGGCACTTCCATTTTGTGGCGGGCCGGCAGGTTAATCCAAAACTGCAAAGCGTGGAGCACGCCGCCCGTAGCCTGGAAGTGTCGGCTCGGCTGTTCGTCGTGGATAATGCCCCAGCCGGCTTTCATCCATTGCCCGCCGCCCGCTGCTGCTACGCCGTGGTGCCCGTAGCTGTCGTAGTGCTCTAGCTCACCACTCAGCACGTAGGTAAAGGTGGCAATGCCCCGGTGCGGATGCGCCCCCTCGCCGGTAGGTGCCTGCGGAAGCTGACTCTCAAACTTGGTGGGGTACACGTGGTCCAGGAAAACAAACGGCCCCACGGCGCCCACCATCCGACTGGGCAGCAACCGGTTAACCAGGAGCCTGCCTACTTTAGCATTGGTTCCTCCAAGCTGCGCAATGATGGGTTTAATCATAGCCTGCGGACTGTAAAGCAGCACTAGTTGGCGTGAGCTGCTGGTACAAAGGTGCCGAACCGCCTGACTCGCTGCCTTGACTTTTATCAAGAAAGCGAGGCGATGGGCAGCGCGTTTGACCGTAGCTGTTTGGCGCGGATGCGGCTCAGTGTTTCAGGCAGGATACCTAGGTAGGAAGCAATCAGATGGTGTGGAAAGCGACTTAGGTAATCCGGGTGCTGGGTGACGAAGGCGGCGTAGCGCTCCTCGGCCGTGCACGAAATAGCCGCGTGCAGGCGCTTTTGGGTGGCAACTTCGTGGCGCCGCTCTAGCTCGCGCATGAGCTCGGCCATGGCTGGCACCGTGCGGATGAGCGCTTGCAGTTGCGCGTGCGTTAGCAGCAGCAGATCCGAATCTTCCAGCGCATCAATGTAGTAAGCGGAAGGCGTGAGTAGCACGCAGCTTTCCCGGTCCGCAATCCAGCCATTTTCGAGGCCAAAGCTGAGCAGGTGCTCCCCGCCCTTGTCGTTGAGGCTGTACATGCGCAGCGCCCCTTTTAGCACAAAGGCGAAGTGCTTGCACACCTCGCCCGCTTGCAGCAAAAACCCTCTTTTCTTCAGATGCTTCGGTACCGTTACCGTACCAATGGCGGCCAGATCCGCGTCGGAAATGGGGGAGGCCAGTAAGGAGTCAACGTAGGTCCGAAAAGCCCGGGGCGCAGAAGTGCCAAGAGACGGTGAAAGCATAGCGAAAGGTCTGAATTCAAGTTATTGTCAGCTGCCTAACCTTAAGAGCCAGACGGTTCTGCTTTCAAGTGCGACAGCTTGGTGCGAATACGACTCAGCGTTTCGGGCGAAATACCCAGGTAAGAAGCAATCATTACCTGGGAAAAGCGGCGTACATAGTCGGGGTGCTGGGTGACGAAGGCGGCGTAGCGCTCCTCAGCTGTGCACGAAATAGCCGCGTGCAGGCGCTTTTGGGTTTCGATGGCATACTGCTCGTCCTGAATGCGCACCAGCTCGGCTACGAGCGGCACCTTGCGCACGAGCTCCTGCGCCTGGGGGCACCCAATGAGCAGCAGCTGCGAGTCTTCTAGCGCGTCGATGTAGTAAGGAGAGGGCGTAAGCTGCAACCAGCTTTCCCGGTCCCCGACCCACTTGTTCTCCACCCCAAACAGCTGAATGTGCTTGTTGCCTTTGGCGTCCACGGTGTAGACGCGCAGGGCACCCTGCACTACGAAGGCCTTGTGCCGACACACGTCACCTGCTCGCAGGAAAAACTGTTTGCGGCGGAGCTTATAAGGCAGCAGCGCGTCGCTGATCAACGCGAAGTCGGCGTCGGAAACAGTCGAGCAGGTTTGCTGGTCGATATAGTTGCGTAAAGCCTGCATAGCATGAGCGGAGTAATGGATGTGGGCAGCTGCGTTCGGCACTAGGTAGCCCGAGCAGCGTTTACTCTCTGGTGCCTGCGCCAACTGCATCTTCTGGCCAATGAGGAATCAAAAAGGACGCCCTACTGATCAGCTGCTGCCTAAGTTGCCAATGGAGTGCCAGCCACCGAGTCCACGCGCTTTTATATGATGTAAAATTCTATTTATCAGTAGGTTGTAATAAAATAATAGTTGATCTTGTAGGCCGCTAAAAATCTCCATTCAATTGGATTATCCAACATATTGGAGATTTATTTGGATAAATACCCCCTGTGCATCAGCTTTAGCAGGGTTACTCCATCTTTGGGCTTTCGACCTTGGTGGGCGGCGGCCGTCTTTGACCATCAGCCACCTGCCTTTTTCTTCGCATGCTTTCGCCTACCGCACCTACCCCTGCCCTCGCGCTAATTGTAGAGGATGAGTTTTTGATTGCTAACGACCTAGCTGGTATCCTGGAAAATGCCGGTTATCAGGTGCTTGGCCTAGCCGAATCGGGCGCGGAGGCGCGGGCGCTGGTAGCGGAAGCGCGGCCCACCGTGGTGCTGCTCGATATCTTCCTGAAGGGCTCCGAAACGGGCATTGAGCTAGCGCACTGGCTGAAGCAACAGGATATTCCCTTCGTATTCTTGTCAGCTAACCTGACGGACGACGTGCTGGAAACCGCCAAAGTAACCGAGCCCTATGGCTTTCTCAACAAGCCCTTTCGGGAGCGAGATGTGCTGGCAGCCCTCGAAATTGCCCGCTACCGCCACGCGCACAGCCAGGAAGCCCAGCTCCGCCAGCAGCAGCAGACCCAAATGGCGGTGAACGATGCCCTGGTTACCCTGCACGACCGGCAACAGCTTTGCCAGGCCATCGCCACCCAGCTGGATCAGTTGGTGCCCTTTGAGTTGTTCAACTTGTGCATTAGCCTGCCCGAAGATCAAGCTTCTTATTGGATGATGCTGCGCAAGGCTGACTCAGGAACGTTTGAGCGGGTGCACCTGCCCGAGCTGCTCGGCCCGAATACGCCACCGGCGCTGTTGGAGCGGCTGAAGCAGCCCATCACCACGCTGCTAGCCGATCAGCAAGGAATCTTCGCGGGCGCTGCGTTCGAGGCGCTGGGGGAGCAGTACCCGACTGCCCAGGCCATCCGCACTACCTTTGGTATTCAGGCCATGGCCCTTTTCCCGGTGGTGCTCAAGCAGCGCTCGTTCATCAGCCTGCAACTCGGTAGTAAAACCCAGCGCTTCACCGCCGATGACTACGCCGCCATTGGCCTCGTCATTCCCCAAATTGCCCTCGCCCTGGATAACTTGTTGGCTTATGAAAAAATAGAAATCCGGGAGCGGTTCAAGGCCGCGGAGCTAACCGTGGCGGGCACTTTTCGGAACGGCCGCGACATTGCCGAAATCGCGCCTAAGGTGGCACTAGCTCTCAATGGGTTGCTGCCCATTGACCTGCTCAGCTTCTACCGAGTAGGAAAAGTGCTGGGCACCGCCCACGTGATGGATGCCACTGTCATCAAGCAACAGGGTCAGTTTCGGTTGGTAGCCACCGAAGATCTGCTGCCCGATAAGGCTTCCTGGCAGGAGTGGGAGCAAACCACCGCTGCGATGGAGCCGTGGCTGCTACAGCCCACGTTGAACGTGGGGGAGGCCGCCGCGCAGGTAAGTGAGCGGAACTGGGTAACGCGCTACTACCGGGACTGGCTACAGCTTAAATCATCTATGTATGTGCCCATTGCGCTGAAAGACCAACCGGTGGCGGTGCTCGTGGTGGCGAGTAGGGTCGCCTATGCGTTCACAGCCAAGGATTTGCAAATGCTCCAGGAACTAGCCAACCAGCTGGCCCTGGCGTTGGAAAACCTTTTGGCTTATGAGCGCATTCGCCTATTGAGCGAGCAGCTCGAGCAGGAGAAAACCTACCTCAGCGAGGAAATCAAGTTCAATCACAACTTCGAGGAAATCATTGGCACCAGCTCGGCGCTCTTGGCCGTGCTGCGGGGCGTCGAGCAGGTAGCCCCTACCGATGCTACCGTGCTGCTGCTGGGCGAAACCGGCACCGGCAAGGAGCTGATTGCCCGCGCCATCCACAACCGCTCGGGCCGGCGCACCCGCACCATGGTGAAGGTAAACTGCGCCGCCCTGCCCCCGCAGCTCATGGAGTCGGAGCTGTTTGGGCACGAGAAGGGCAGCTACACCGGCGCTACTGAGCGGCGCGTGGGCAAGTTTGAGCTAGCCCACGGCAGCACCATTTTTCTCGACGAAATGGGCGAGCTGCCCCTGGAGCTCCAAGCCAAATTGCTGCGCGTGCTGCAGGAAAAAGAGCTGGAGCGCATCGGCGGTAAGGGCCCCATCAAGGTCGATGTGCGCATCATTGCGGCCACCAACCGCAACCTAGCCGAGGAAGTAGCCGCCGGCCGCTTCCGCGCCGATTTGTATTACCGGCTCAACGTGTTTCCCCTGGTGCTGCCCGCTCTCCGGGAGCGGCGCGCCGATCTGCGGCCCTTGGCCACGCATTTTCTGCACAAGTTCAGCACGAAGCTCGGCAAACCCTTCACCAGCATTGCTAACCCCTCTTTGCAGCAGATCGAGCAGTACCATTGGCCCGGCAATATTCGGGAGCTGGAAAACGTGCTGGAGCGGGCCGCCATTCTCTCCACTCCGCCGGTGCTGCTGCTGGCCGAGCCCCTCGTGCCCGCGGCCCCGCTTCCTAGCCCCATCCGGCCCATGCAGGATACCATGCGCGACACCATCCTCGAGGCTTTGGCGCAAACCAACTACCGCATACGGGGGCCGCGCGGGGCGGCGGTACTACTAGGGGTGAAGGCCACCACGCTGGAAGCGCGCATGAAAAAGCTGGGCATTCCTTCGGGCAAAGAGAGCCGCGTCAAGGAGTAACGGGCTTGCTTACACAGCTTCGGCGGGCACGGGCTTTTTGCTTGTGTCAAACTGCAAGCTAATGCGTACGCCGTCGGCCGCAGTCACTAGTAGCTGACCATCCAGCTGGTGGCTCAATCCTTTAATAATGACCATGCCGAGGCTACGGCTACGCTGCAGGTCGAAGCCCGACGGCAGGCCGACCCCGTCGTCGGTGATGGTGAGCTGGTATTGTTGCGGTGCCAAGCGGGCCAGGCTGACCGTGAGCGTGCCGCGCCGAGGCGGCGGGAAGGCGTGCTTAAGTGCATTGGTCACGGCCTCGTTGATAATGAGGCCTAGGGGCGTGGCCAACGTAGTTTCCAGCTCAATGGGAGCTAGGTCCAGCTGCGTGTGCACTGAGCGCTGACGGTCGAAGGACTCAACCAGGTACGTCACGATTTCGCGGCTGTAGTCGGCCATGTTCACGCGGCCAATGTGGTCGGCTTGGTAGAGCTTCTGGTGCAGCAGAGCCATAATTTGCACCCGATTTTGGCTCTCGCGGATAGCGGCCACCGCCTGGGGGTCAAGCAGGTGGCGCGACTGGGTAGCCAGCAGGCTGCTGACTACTTGCAGGTTGTTCTTCACCCGGTGATGAATTTCCTTGAGCATCCAATCCTTTTCCACCAGTAGCTCCTGTCGTTCTTCCAGCAGCAGGTCTTTCTCCCCCAGCACTTGTTCGAGAGCTTCGTTCTTGCGGTGAATCTCTGCTTGCTGAGCTTCCAACGCGTGCTGCTTCTGCTCCAGCAAACGCGTACTGCGCTGCTTGAGACGGTAGCGGTTGTAGCCCAGGCCCAGCACTAACACCAATAGGATGGCGCCCCCGAGCACGGCATTTCGCTGAAGCTCGCGCTGCCGAATGGTCATCTGCTGCATCTGCGTCTGTTTGGTGAGCAGGGCAATGCTTTGCTCGCGCTTTTCGGTGTCGTACTGAACCTGCAAGGCGGCCATCTGCTTGCTGTTCATCTCGCTGAAAATACTGTCGTTGATGGCTTTGTAGCGTTTGTAGTAGGCAATGGCGGAGGATAGATTTCCTTGGGCCGAATCAACTTTATACAGGAGCAAGCACGCGTGGGCCATGCTGCTCCGGGTAAGCACTACCTGGCCCGTCGCCAATGATTTAAGCAGATAAGCCCGCGCTTTGGGGTATTGCTTGGTAGCCAAGCAGCAAGCCCCAACGGTCAGGTAGGCCCCGTGCAGCACGCGGTAATCAGAAGTGACATCTTTGCTTTTGAGGTAGGCTTCTATGTGCTGGCAATAGGTAGTAGCCAGGGCGTACTGCTTGGTGCGCAGGTAGCAACTCACCAACCCTTGGTCCACCTTCAGCCGGGAGAAATCATCCTGGGGCGGATACGCCTTGCTTTTTTCAAGAATGAGCGCCAGGGCCTCCTGCGGCCGATTCTCCGCCAGCAAGACCCGGGCAATAGTTGAGGCTAAACCCAGCGCCGTATCGTTGTAATGGTTGGCTTCCGCGCTGCGCATGGCTAGCCGGTAGTACTGAATGATCTTATCCCGCTGGTCGAACTGCTGGTACACGGCGCCGACCCGCATGTAGTACGTGCACAGCATCAGGGTATCCTGGCTGCGCTTGGCACTGGCCACGGCTGCTAGCGCGTATTGGAGGGCCTCTTTATAATTGCCCAGCGCATCATTGGTGGCGGCCAGCAGATCGAGGGAAGAATGCTGCTTGCTATAGCCGGCCGCTTTATACAAGGCCAGGCTACGGAGCAACACTTCCTTCGCCCGCGCCGGTTTACCCTGCATTAAGTACGCGTCCGCCAGTTCTCGCAGCACCCTAGCCTCCTGCACCGGGTCGTGCACATCTCCAAACAGCCTGATAGCCTGCTCGAAGCACTGAATCCGCTGCGGGTGGAGCGCCATCGATTTCTCGTAGGTTTCGCTGAGTAGATACCAGCCAATAGCTTCCCGGCGCCGGTCGTGCCGCTGCTGGCTGCGCGCCAACGCCTGTAAAACCACTTCCCGGCCTCCCGGGTCTTTGCGCAGTAAATACCCTAGCGCGTAGTCAGCATCTATTTGTCCGGCAGCATAGTGTAAGGACTTGCTCAAGGCCTGCGCCTGGCGAATGCACCGCGCTATGGTGTCCGGCTTCTGCAGGTAGTAGTAGCGCGACGTCAAATCATTGCTGAACTGCACCAGTAGCTTGACGCGGTTGGTATCGGGCGCGCTGCGCCGCAGCCTATGCAGCAGGCGATCGGCTTCAGTCTTAGGCAGGATGGGGTAATAAGGCTCCGCTTGGCTGGTGAAGGCAATCAGCAACAAGAGCACCAAGACGTATTTCACGGATCGAAATAGGAAGCGGGAAAGCGTGAATAGATCAGAAGGGTAATGGTTAAGATACAACAAACGCAACCATTCGTAAGTAAAGACTTAGCTCTTGCCCAGCAGCTCGGCAAGTTTTTGCTTGAGGGTCTCCCCGCGCAGGTTAGTCGCTACGATGCGCCCTGCGGGGTCGAGCAGAAAGTTCTGCGGGATGGTTTGCACCCCGTAGGCCTCGGCCGCCGCGTTGGGGCGGGTCAGGTCCGAGACTTGCAGCCACGGCAGGCCGTCGGCGGCAATTGCTTTCACCCAGGCCTCCCGGGCGCCGGGCCGGTCCAGCGACACGCCAAGCACTGTGAAGCCTTTGTCTTTGTACTGGGCGTAGGTTTTAACCAGGTTGGGATTTTCCTCGCGGCAGGGGCCGCACCAGGAAGCCCAGAAGTCAATCAGCACGTATTTGCCCCGCAACTCCGAGAGCCTAACGGGCTTGCCCTCGGGCGTATGCTGCACAAAGTCGGGCGCGAGGGCCCCGATGGCTACCCGCTGCAGCGCGGCAATCTGCTGCCCTAAGCGCTGCCCGATGGGCGAGCGGCGCAGGGTAGGGGCTAAGGTTTGATACAGGCGGGCAAACGACTCTACTTCGGGTGTAGGGCCGCCGTAGTGTTGCAGGGCAAATAAGCTAAAGCGGCTGCTCGGGTGAGCCTGAATATAAGCTGCGTAGGCCTGCCGTTGCTGTAACTCCAGGGCTGCCAGCCTAGCTTCTGTGGCGGCGGCGTAGGCCGAATCTTGGCGGCGCTCGGCGGGCTGCGCGGCAAACTCCTGCCGAATAGCGTCTTGTTGATCTTGTAGCGGCTTCAGGCTCACGGCCAGCGCGTTGCTTTCCGAGTTCAGCGGCGTGCCCGTGGCAACCGCCTGTCGCGCCGAATCAGGAGTTGTAATGGTAATGGAGCCTTCTTCCAGAAAAAACGGGGCGGCATTTTCGGTCGGCCGGTAGGGGGCTCCTCGGTAGGTAAAGCTAAGTAGCGCCGGCACGGGTTCGGGCAGCGCCCCCCGGAACTGGAAGCGCCCGTGCTCCACCCGAGCCGAATCCAGCACCCGAACTTTGTGGAGAATATAAAAGAGGTACACCCGGCTCACACCCGCTTTAGGATTGAGCTGACCTTTCACCGTGTACGCTTCTGGCTGGTTGCCAGCGGTTTGTGCTGGGGAAAGGAAGGGAAGCAGAATCAGCAGAATACTGAGTAAGGACTTCATGGAAGAGTTTAAAAAGAAGTTGTTGACGGCGCCATCTAGGCCTTATCTATTCTACCCCTAGGCCACTTTGCCAAGCAATCTGCTTGCCCTGGGCGAAGAGCTTGCGGGCTTGTCGTTGCCGGTCGCTGTTCCAATGTGCTAGGGCAGCCTCCAGGGTGCTATGATAGTGCAGGGATTCGGCCAAGGCAATGGCATCCTGGTACGCCTTCGACGTGCCCGACCCCGTTTGCGGCGGCACCACGAAAGCCGCGTCACCTAGGATGGCAACGCGGCCCTCGTACATCTTCGGTACCAGTAGCTCCATCACCGCTTGGAGGAAAGGCTGCTCTGTTTTAGCTACGATGCGCTGGAACACGGCGGGTAGGTGCTCCTCGGCTAAGTGCGTGATGCGGGCTAGGCTGTTGGCACTCAAGAAAGAAGGTGGCACGCTCGATGGTCGGGCCCGGCCGTCTTTGTCGCGCAGCAGCTCGGCTAGCTCCAATGCGGGCGTGTTGGCCGCCCAGGCCCAATTCAGCAGGCGACGGCCGGGCGTTACTTCGCCGCTGTCGCCGGGCACCAGGTAGGCCAGGATGCGGGCGTGCTCGTAGGGAAAGAAGGTGATGCCGTTGGCGAACAAGGCTACTTCGGCCGGCGTCAGCTCGGGCTCCGGCACCAGACCCCGGTATACGAGGTAGCCGGCGTAGCTAGGCTCCACTGCCGGCAGCAAGTAGTGCCGCACGGCCGATTGGTAGCCATCCGCACCGATCAGCAAATCCCCGCTGACTTCGGTGCCGTTGGTGAAGGTGGCAGTGGCTTGGGTGGCATCCTGGGCTACGTGCGCCAGCTGGTGCGAGAAGTGGTAGTGGTCGGCGGGGAAATGGGCTTTCAAGTGCTTCCACAGATGATTCCAGGAGGTGAAAGAACCACTAAGGGGGTACTTGAGCGCCACCCGCCCCGTGTGGTCGAGCACCTGCCCATGGGTAGCCGGCACGCCGAAAAGCTCCCTGGCAATGAGGTTGTGCTCGATGAGGTAATTCATCAGATCGGGCTGCACCACTAGCCCCGCACCCCGGCTCTCGATGGTCGCCGCCGACCGTTCGTAGATGGCCACGTCGTAGCCTTTGCAGCGCAAGGCTATGCCCGCGCACAAGCCCGCCATCGAGCCTCCGATAACCATGATTTTCATAAAACTGACGCAATGAACCCTAGAGCGAAGCTTGAGCAGGACTTTCGTCTAAAACGCCCGTTTATAAGGGACTGGGATTTCCGTGGGCAGGTGCAAAGCGCGGGCGGCGCGCAAGGGGAAATACGGGTCGCGCAGCAGCTCGCGGGCCATGAGCACGAGGTCGGCCTGACCGTTGCTGATGATGGCATTGGCTTGCGCGGGCTCGGTAATCATGCCGACTGCGCCGGTGATGATGCCGGTTTCCGCCTTGATCTTTTCGGCCATTGGGACCTGGTAGGAGGGAAACACAGCGGTAGGATCAACCGGCACAAACCCGCCCCCCGACGCCGTGACGACGTCTACGCCGTGTTCTTTAAGCACTGCCGACAACCGCACGCCGTCGGCGAGCTGCCACGCGCGCGGGTCGTCGGAGTAGTCGACCACCGAGAGGCGCACCAGCAGCGGCATGGCTGCGGGCAGCGCCTGGCGCAGGGCCTGCACGGTCTCCACCAAGAAGCGGATGCGGTTGTCGAAGGAGCCCCCGTACGCATCGGTGCGGTGGTTGATCATTGCCGAGTAAAACTGGTGAAACAGGTAGCCGTGGGCCGCGTGCAGCTCAATGGCATCGAAGCCCGCCTGCACGGCTCGTAGCGCGGCGGCCACGAAATCGGCTTTCACCAGCTCGATGTCGGCTAGGGTCATGGCTTCGGCTACCAGGCCGTTGTCCAGCGGTACGGGGGAGGGTCCTTTGGGGAGCCAGCCGCCTTCGGCGGGCGGCAGGAACGTGAAGCCTTGTTGGGGGTGACGGTGGCTGCCTTTGCTACCCGAGTGCCAGAGCTGAATGGCAATTTTGGCGCCTTGCTCCTGCACAAACTGCACCACGGGCTGCCAGGCGGCTACCTGTGCCTCGTTCCACAAACCCGTGTCGAACAAGGTGTTGCGGCCCTCGGGTGACACGGCCGAACATTCGGTAATGATAAGGCCGGCACCACCTACCGCCCGGCTGCCTAGATGCACCAGGTGCCAGTTGCCCACCAAGCCATCGGGGGCCGTGTACTGTTGCATGGGCGACACCACCAGGCGGTTCTTAAGGGTTAGCCCGCGCAGGGGAAGTGGCGAGAATAAGCTGAGCGCCATAAAACTTGAACGGCGGGTTGTTAGCAACAACCCGCTTGGAAAGGTTGAGAAAAAGCGACAAGCAGGGCCTGACAAGCCGCTCGCCGCCAAGTCTTGGGTGCACCTGTAGCTATCTGAAAAAGAATGAAATACCGCTAATAAGCAACACTTGCTAGCCTGCGCTAGCAGAGTGACGGCTGGCCGCCGACCAAGCACAGGCTGGCATTGACAGGGTCGAGCCGACCAAGCGGCATCTGCTTTCCGTCGATGGCAGCGGCATAGGCTAAGTGGCTAAAGCAAAATGTTGTTCACGGGTTGCAGGGCGGCTGGGATTTCCGGTTCGTCGAGCAGCTCGCGCAGGTCAATTTCGATGGTGCGCGCCAAGGCGGTAATGGGCACGTCGTTGGGCCCACCCTCAAACGGATTCTCGGCGGTTTCGCCCGCCCTTTCCATGGCCAGGAAAATCCACGCCACCAACGCGCTAAACGGCACGGTGAGCCACACGGCATAACCGCCCAGCTTTTCAAATTCCTGCAGCAAGCCGAAGGGCACTAGGCCCGCAAAGAGGCGCACAAAAAACAAGTTGATGGTGGCAAACTGGCGGGGGTAAGGGAAGTTCTTCAGCCGCTCACACTTGCCCAGCTGATCGTACAGGTCAACGACCAGAGGTACCAGCTGCAGGTGCAGCAGCCGGTCGAGGTGGCCAGCATCAAGCAGCTCTTTTAGCTGCTTGGACTGAAGGGCGAGCAGGTGGGTGGCCCGGTTCTTTTTGCTGAGCACGTAGGCAGCATCGGCGGGCGACAGGTAGCGGGACAGCTCATCGGCCAGGGTCGTTTCACGCTCGGCAATGTGGTACTTGCGGCTGTACTCGACGTTGGCAGGCTGATTCATGTTTTCCCACACCCGAGGCTCGCGCAGCTGATAGCGCAAGGCCGTGAGCCACGCCAGATGCCGATGCACCAATTGCTCGCGCGCATTCAGAAAGCCTGGTCCATTAGCCGGCGCGTCATCTACGCAGTCTCGCACGATTACGGCCAGGGCGCGACTGGTATTTACAATGCTGCCCCAGACCTGCCGAGCTTCCCACAAGCGGCTGTAAGTAGCGTTGTTTTTGAAGCCCACCACGAAGGCCGTCGCCGTCCCCACCAGGGCAATGGGCACCCAGGGCAGGGCCAACCAGTGCCACCCGAGCCCGGCGTAGAGCGCGGTGGGCACCAGCGCCAGGATAAGCACCATGAAGATTTGCCGTCGGGTCCAGACTAAAACTTCCGTAAGCGTAAAATGCCGACCTGCGTGCATAGCGAAGAAAGTGGCGGTTCACTGTTGATCAGTTGCGTTAACCGACACGCGAACCGCTACCGAGTATTTGAATCGGTGTATGGAATGGATGGACCTCTACTAGGTGGGGCGTTAGGGCACTCACCTGCGTTCGCAATTGCTGTACCTGGCCTAGGTTGCTGGTATCAGAAACCAAGCCCAAGCCTTCACTACCCACTTGGCGGACAGCTTGACCCACGGAGCTTTGGCGACGACCGGCTATGATAACTTACGCTCCTTCGGCCGCAAATTCTTGTGCCGTAGCCAGGCCGATGCCGGTAGTGCCGCCGGTAATCAACGCCACTCAGTACTTGATATGTCGGGGCGAACTGCTGGCGGAAGTCCTGCGCAAATTGCTGGATGGTGTAGGGCGGGCGTTGCGTAATCTCCTGCACCGTGGGCGTCACCCAGTCCGCGCCGCCGGCTTTGTACAGGCGGTAGAGCTCCAGCAGGCCGTTGCGCATCCAGCCGGGGGCCTGCGCCAGGGCTTGGGCGGCGGCTTCTCCCGGCACCGCCACGTAGCTGATCGGCCGGCCAGTAGCCGCGCTAAGGGCCGCGGCTACTTCCGGCGAGCTGACGGCCGTAGGCCCCGTGAGCGTGTAAATCTGGCCCTGGTGCGCCGCCACCGGCGCCGTAAGCACGGCGGCCGCCACGGCCGCAATGTCGCGCACGTCGATGTAGTTCACCCGACCATCGCCGATAGCTAAGTAGAACTTGTCCTCCTGGCGAATGGAGTCGCCGTTGTAAGTCAGAAAATTCTGCATGAACCCGCTCGGCCGCAGCACGGTGTAGGATAGGCCACTTTGCTGCAGGTACACTTCCACGGCCCGGTGCCAGTGGTTGATCTGGGTGCCCGGCTGCGCATCGGCTCCGGCGCCGGAGAGGAGCACCACTTGCTGCACGCTAGCTTGCTGGGCCGCATCTACCAGCTGCTTGCAGATGGCAACCTGGTCGCCGGTGAATGGCGTGAGCAAAAACAGGCGCGTAATCCCAGCGAAGGCGGCCTGTACCGTTTCGGGGCGGGCGTAGTCTAGCTCTACTAGCTGAACAGTGGGGTGGAGGGCTGCAAGCCCGGCGGCTTTGTCGATGGACCGCACGCCGGCGCGAACCGTAAGGCCGCGGCTTGCCAAGGCTTTCACCACCTCGGAGCTGACGGTGCCCGTGGCACCCGTCACCAAAATTGAATCTGACATGAAAAGAAAAAAGTAAACAGAAGTAGTGGAGCGTCCTGCTGAGCGGTCCGCAGTATCGCTACTGCTTCGGGTGAGCTTATTCCGCGAAGCGAGAGGATTCGGCCCGCTCAGCTCGTTTGCGTAGCGCTACACCGCGTCGCGGCCTAGCACCTTGCTGGGGATGATGGGCAAGCTACGCACCCGCTTGCCGGTGGCGTGGTACACGGCATTGGCCACGGCGGCAACGGAGCCTACCATGGCTACCTCGCCGATGCCCTTCACGCCCATGGCGTTGACGTAGGGGTCGTGGCCGTCGACGAATTCCACGGTCATGTCGGGAATGTCGGCGTTGATGGGCACGTGGTAGCCGGCCAGGTCGGCGTTGGTGTAGCGGGCGAAGTACTCGTCGCGGTTGGTGGCTTCCATCAAGGCCGACCCAATGCCCATGATGGCGCCGCCGATAATCTGGCTGCGCGCCGTTTTAGGGTTCAGGATGCGGCCGCCGTCCATCACGCTCACCCACCGGCTGACCCGCACGGTACCGAGGTCGGGGTCGACTTTCACCTCGCAGAAATGCACTCCGAAGGAGTACATGGAGCGCTTGGTTTGCTTGGTGCCCGGCTTGTTGTCGAAGGCCAGTTGGTCGGCCTCAAACCCCTCGCCCGACTTGCTGTTGCCGACGCCTTCGATGTCGGTCAGGCCCTGGCGCTGCAGCAGCGCAGCAAACGACTCGCCTTTGCTGGGATCTTTGCGCAGCACCAGGCGGTCCTGCTCGTTGGTAAGGTCGGTGAGCGGGGCTTTGAAGAGCGGTGACTGGCTGTCGCGCACGGCCATGGCCGCCAGGCGCTGCCACACGTCCTGAATAGCCAGGTGCACCGACGAGGACACCGTAGCCGCCGCCACCGACGAGCCGGACGCGGGCGCGGTGGGTAGGGTGCTGTCCCCTAGCTCGAACCGAACCCTATCCATGGGCAAGCCTAGGCCGTCGGCGGCAACCTGCGTGATGATGGTGTAGGTGCCGGTACCGAGGTCGGTGGCGCTGGTTTGCACCAGGGCGTGGCCGTCGGCGTAGAGGCGCACGCGGGCCCGCCCCTGCGCCGGCCGCACGGGGTAGGAGGCCGTCGCCATGCCCCAGCCGACCAGCAGCTGACCGTCGCGCGTGACGCCCGGCTGGCGGCTGCGCTTGCTCCAGCCGAAGAGCTCGGCCCCGCGCCGATAGCATTCCTTCAGCCCCTTGCTCGACCACGGCTGACCCGTGCCGGAGTCCAGGTCGGCGTAGTTGCGCAGGCGAATTTCCAGCGGATCCAGGTTGAGCTTGGCCGCCAGCTCGTCCAGCCCGCACTCTATGGCAAACGAGCCCGGCGACTCGCCCGGTGCCCGCATGTAGGTCGAGGTCATCACGTTGGCCCGGGCTACCCGGTGCGAGGATTCGTAGTTGGGGCAGGCGTACAGCCAGTTGAGAATGGCGGCGTTGGGCTCGGCAAAGATGTCCCAGGGCGACGTGGTCGACGTTTTCTCGTGAATAAGCGTCGTGAGCTTGCCTTCCTGGGTAGCCCCCAGGGTAATGGTTTGCTCCTGGTCTTCGCGGTGGCCCAGGCTAGTAAACATCAGTTGGCGCGTCAGCACCAGCTTCACCGGCCGGCCCACCGCCTTGGCCGCCAGCGTGGCCAGCACGGTGTGGGGCCAGAGGTTGAACTTGCAGCCAAAGCCCCCGCCGATAAACTTGGTAATTACCCGCACCTGCTCCTGCGGCAAACCTAGCACCACCGCCAGGGACTGTTGCGACATGGCCACGGCCTGGGTGGAGTCGTACACCGTCACCCGGTCGGGGCCCTCCCAGTGGGCGATGGTGGCGCCCGGCTCCATGGGGTTGTGGTGGTTGATGGCGTGCACGTAGGTGGCTTTCACCTGCACCGGGGAGGCCGCAAGCGCCGCCTGCGGATTGCCGCGGGTTACTTTCTTTAAATCGAAGACGAAGCCCTGCCCGTTGGGGTCGAACACTTCGGCCTGCGCGCTTTGATAGGACGCTACCGGGCGGGCCTCCTCGTAGGTGACCTGCACTAGGGCGGCGGCTTGGGTAGCCCGCTCAAACGTGTCGGCCACCACCACGGCCACGGGCTGCGCGGCGTAGAAAATCTCGTCGCCGGTCATCGGCATATAGCCCATGTGCATGCCATAAATGGCGTACTTGCCCGCCAGCGTGTTGGGCGTCTGCGCCATTTTGGGCAGGTTTTCGTGGGTAAGCACGGCCAGAACACCGGGCTCACGCAGCGCCGCCGTCGCGTCAATGCGCGTGATGCGACCCTTGGCGATGGTGCTGGTTTTCAGCGCGGCGTAGGTTAGGCCGGGTAGGTCGTACTCGGCCGCGTACCGGGCTTGGCCCGTTACTTTAGCGAGGCCATCGATGCGGTTGACGGGCTGGCCGACCACGCTGCCTGCCTTGGGCGGCTCGAAGGAAAGCGAATCGTTCATACAACGACAGGATTAAGGGGTAGCAACTTTTTGCAGGGCCCGCACCAGCGTGTTCTGGGCCAGCGCTACTTTGTAGCCGTTGTGCTCCCGCGGTTGCGCCCCGCGCAGGGCCGCCGCGGCAGCGACCCGAAACGTGTCGTCGGTAGCGGGGGCGCCGGTCAGGATCTTCTCGGCTTCGGGGGAGCGCCACGGAATGGTGCCCACGCCGCCCAGCGCCACGCGGGCTGAGCGAATGGTGCCGCCCTGGACCTCCAGCCCCACGGCGGCTGAGGCCAGGGCGTAGGCGTAGCTGGTTCGCTCGCGCACCTTCAGGTAAGTGGAGCGCTGGGCGTGCGGGGCTGCCGGAATGGTCACGGCCACGATCAGCTCGCCGGGCTCCAGGATATTTTCGCGGTCGGGCGTCTGGCCGGGCAGCAGATAGAAGGAGGTGACGGGCACGCGGCGCTGTTTACCCTTCGCATTTTCCAGGGTGATAACTGCGTCGAGCGCCGCCAGGGCTACCGACAAGTCGCCGGGGTAGGTTTGGGCCAGGCAGGCGGTGGAGGTGCCAAGGATGGCTAGGCCGTGGTGGTCGCCTTGCTGGGCGGGGCAGCCCGAGCCGGGCACGCGCTTGTTGCACGGAAAGGCTCCGTCGCGGAAGTAGCCGCAGCGGGTGCGTTGCAGCAGGTTGCCGCCGATGCTGGCCATGTTGCGCAGCTGGGCCGAGGCCGCCAGCAGCAGCGACTCCGACACGGCCGGGTACTGCTGCACCACCACGGGATGCTCGCCCACGTCGCTCATGCGCTCCATCGCCCCAATGCGTAGGCCTTCCCTGGTTTGTTCGATACCCCTGAGCGGCAGCTCGTTGATGTCGATCAGCTGTGGGTATTCGACTAGGTTGACCTTCATCATATCCAGCAGCGTGGTGGCCCCGGCTACGTAGGTGGCCGCGGGCGTTTCCCGGCGCAGGCGGGTGGCTTCCTTGGCCGAGTTGGTCGGCGTGTACGTGAAGTTGTTCATCGGATTAGCCTTTGGTGGATTGCCCGGCTACCTCGCGCACGGCAGCCAAAATGTTGGGGTAGGCTCCGCAACGGCAGATGTTGCCGCTCATCCACTCGCGCGCTTGGTGGTCAGTGGTGGCGTGGCCTTCCCGCACGCACGCCACGCCCGACATGATCTGGCCGGAGGTGCAGTAGCCGCACTGAAAGGCGTCGTGCTGGATGAAGGCTACCTGCAATGGGTGCAGCTGGTTGCCGGGGGCCAGGCCTTCGATGGTGGTAATGTCCTTGCCCTGGTTCATCACCGACAGCGTCAGGCAGCTCACGATGCGGCGGCCGTTTACGTGCACGGTGCAAGCGCCGCACTGGCCATGGTCGCAGCCCTTCTTGGTGCCCGTCAGGTGCAGGTGCTCGCGCAGGGCATCGAGCAGGGTCACGCGCGGTTCGGCCTGAATGGTACGCACCGTGCCGTTCACCTTCAGCTGCATGGTCGACACGCCGGCCACCGTTTTCGAGAAGGCCGTCAGCCGCTCGGCCTGCGCCATGAACGGGGGCGCCAGGGCGAGGCCCACGATGCCGCCGGCCTGCTTCATAAAGGAGCGGCGCGAACCATCTTCGGGTCGGCCGCCGGGGTGCTTGTCGAACGGATTGTCTTCCATGGGTTGATGAGTGATAGGGTGAAAGCCAACGGGTTAGCGGCACCGCAACGCCGGCTTATGGGCTAGCTCAAAGGCGAAGGCACACCGGTGCCAGCAGCATCGTATCGTCATCCAAAAATCCGGTAGCCGCTGACGCACCGCATTGACTTTTGTCAAGAGTTCCCAAAGGCTAGGCACTGACACGGCTTTGCTTGCTTAGCTCGCCTGCCGCTAGGCCTAAACGCCAGCCCCTACGCCGAGCAGTTGCCGCTCCCAGTGCAGGGCCGCGCCGCTGCCGCCCCCGTGCTCGAACAAGATTTCGCCCACGCCGTCGGTGGTTTCGGTGCGGGCCCAGTCGCGCTGCAGCTCCGAGAGCACCGCCATCCAGGTGATGGGCACGGCGCCCGCCTGCACCATGCGCTGCACGGCCCGCTCGTGCGACTCGGCAGACACGCCGCCCGACGCATCGGTCACGATATAGACCTCGTAGCCTTCGCCCAAGGCCTGAATGGTAGGCATGGCTAGGCACACTTCGGTCCACCAGCCCGCCATAATCAGCTTCCGGCGGCCCGTGGCTTCCACGCGTTGTACCACGCGCGGGTCTTCCCAGGTGTTGATGGTGGTGCGGTTGATGATTTCTTGCCCCGGAAATACGTCCCGGATGCCCTTGAGCAGCTGCCCGCCGCGCTCTTCCACTACCGTGGTCAGAATGGTGGGCACACCGAACACCTTGGCTGTTTTGGCCAGCCCTACCACGTTGTTGACCAATAGCGACGGCTCGTGGCTGTGCAAATTGGCGAACTGAAACGGCTGGTGGTCAATCAGCAGCAGTAAGCTTTTTTGCGGAGTCAGCAGGGCATCGTAGCCCGTCTTCGCGGATGGCGTGGTCGTCATAGCCGAGGAGGTTTTAGGTTTGGTGCTTCGCCAAAATTGTGGCTCATCTCCAGGCGCTTGCATTGACTTTTATCAACCATCAACCCTAGGTTGGCGGCTCCTAGATGCACCTCGGTAGGGCAGGCGAAGCAGAAGAAATGCTTCGACAAACGGACGCCAGATCAAGCCTGACTGCTTCTACCCTAGTAGAAGCCTGTCTCCCAATAGGCCAGCGGCGGTTCTTGATATTTATCAATGACCCGGCGGAGCGCGGAAATGACTTTTGTCGCAGTGCTAACTGACGCTAGTGGGCTGTACCTGAGCCCACAGCGCCCCTACGCCTGCTTGACTTATGACCGAACTCCAACGTCTACTAGCGGCCTACGATGGCTACCGCGCCGCGGGCCGCGCCTGCGCCCTGGCCACGGTGGTGGAAGTGGAAGGCTCCGCCTACCGCCGCCCCGGTGCCCGCATGCTGGTTACCGATGATGGGCAGCTCACGGGCGCCATCAGCGGCGGCTGCCTCGAAGGCGATGCCCGGCAACGCGCCCGCCAAGCCCTAATGCGCCGCCAGCCCGCCCTGGTTACCTACGACACCACCGATGAAGACGACCCGCGCCACGGCCTAGGTCCCGGCTGTCAGGGTGTAGTGCACATTCTGCTGGAGCCGCTTGACTTTCACGAATCTACCAATCCGCTGGAGCTGCTGCGCGGCTTCGTGCACCATCCCGAACCGGCCGTGTTGGCAACGGTATTCCGCTGCGCGGGCAACCAGTTCGTCAGCGGCCTAGGCCAGCGTTTGCTTTTCACGGCCGCGGGCGAAGTAGCGGGTCATTCGCTCGACAGGCCTGACCTTAAAAGCCAACTCCAGGACCTAGCCGCTCAGGCTTTCACTACCGGGCAGTCGCTCGTGGGCGAGTGCCGAGTGGCTGAGGGCAGCACGGTGCGCGTGTTCCTGGAGGTGCTGCGCCCCGCATTGCGCCTGTGCGTGTACGGGGCGGGCAACGATGCGCAGCCATTCGTGAGCTTAGCCGCCGCGCTCGGCTGGCACGTGACCGTAATTGATGGCCGGCCGCGCCAAGCCACTGCCGCGCGCTTTCCCCAGGCCGCTCAGGTGCGCGTGGTGCCGCTAGGGGAGGTGCCCAGGCTGCCGCTCACGGCCGATTTTGCCGTGCTGCTCACCCACAATTACGCCTACGACCGAGCCGTGCTCCAACGCTTGTTGGATGCACCCACCCCGTACATCGGCCTGCTGGGCGCCCGCACCAAGGCAGATCGCCTGCTCGAAGAGCTAGGCAAGGAAATCCCCGACCTTGAAGCGCACCTGCGCGGGCGGCTCTTCAGTCCTGTGGGCTTGGACCTAGGGGCCGAAACGCCGGAAGAAGTGGCCCTATCCATTGTGGCCGAAGTGCAAGCGGTGCGGCAAGGCCGGCCCGGCAACATGCTGCGGCAGACCAGTGGGCCTATCCATGCGCGCCCCGCCGTTACGGACGCCACTGTGAAAGCGCCCCGCCGCGACAAAATGCCGTATCACCGCTTCGTTGCCGCGGAGCCTAGCTGTGGTCTTTAGCGTGCGGCGCCCACTTCATTTGCTTCTGATTGACGTCAACCATCAGCTTGGCACAGCTTTGCTTTCTCCTACCATGGCCGCTGGAATCAGCCGCAAGTCCAGACGATTGGCGCCACTGGTGGTGCTAGCTGCCACCTTGCAGCTAGGTAGCACCGGCGGCGCGGCCGCGCAAACTATGGGTAGCGACACCACGGCTACGGGCTACCTCGCTAACTCGGCTGAGGAGTACTGGCCGGCCGTGCCGGATTCGCTGCGCCGCACCTTGGCCTATCGGCTCAAACACCTGCCTATTCGCGCCAACCGGGGCTTTATGACCTACTGCCTGCACCTGCGCGAAACCTACGACAACTAACACACCTACTACTGGGGCCTCGGGCCGGAAGACAAGAATGGCTACCTACTGCACCGGGCCATCGGGTACGCCGACCTGCGGTGGAGCCGGCACGTTCGGGCCTACGCCGAAATCAACAGCAGCACCATTACGGGGCGTACGGGCGGGCCGCGCCCCGTGCAGGACGTCAACCAGCTCAGCTTCAACCAGCTGTTTACCGAGCTAGCCTGGCCGCTCGCGCCCCGGTCGCGCGTGGTGCTGCGCCTCGGTAAGCAGCTCCTGCAATACGGCCAGGGTACATTGCTCGACATCCGCGACGCCAACGTGCGGCGCTCGTTCCTGGGCGCCAAAGCCGTAGCCTACCTGGGCAATACGCGCGTCGACGGCTTAGCCATGTGGGTGGTGCGCAACAACCCCGGCCCGCTGGACGATGCGCGCGACCGGTCGCAGTACCTACTCGGCGGCTGGCTGACGCACACCTACCAGCACCCGCTGCTCACCCGCCTAGACGTATTCTATCTAAACGTCAACCGCGACCAGACTGTCTTTAATCAAGGGGTTGGGGCCGAAAAACGGCATACAGCGGGAGCTTCCATGTATTATAAGCGGGGTTCGTGGAATGGCATCACGGTGGTCGAAGGCCAGCTGGGCCACTTTGCTAGCACAACCATCCGGGCGTGGAAGGTGGCGCAACTGGTGGCCTACGAGATGCCCAATTCAAAGCGTAAGCCGGTACTCACGCTCCAAAGCGCCATCGCTAGCGGTGACCATAACCCGGGGGACGGCGAACTAAATACATTTAATCCGCTCTATCCTATGGCCATCTACTACGGGTTCATCGACAATGTAGGTTCCTCCAACGTGTACGTCGTGCACCCCCGGGCCGATGTTAACTTGGCCCCCGGGGTGCGGCTTTTTACCAGCTATTACCGGTTCTGGCGCAGCAGCCTGATGGATGGTGTGTACGGGCCTACCGGCGTGCGGCTGCTGCCATCCGTTGATTCGGGCCGCTGCATTGGCGATATGGTGGACGCCGTCCTTTCCTACAGCCCCACGGCGTCCCTCACCCTCCAAGCCACGGGCGTGTACTTCCGGCGGGGAGCGTACCTATTGCGCCAACCAGACCTGACCAGCAATATTTCCTACGGCGGGCTGCGGCTTACGGTCCGTATTTAAGAGTGAATGGTAGGCCAGCCAGCGGCGGTTCCCGCTACCAGGGGCGGGCTGCGTGAGCCCGTCTACCCGCAACTGTCCCTACTGAGCAAGAGTCCTGCTAGGGGCTTGAATTTGATCGTGCTGTACTTTTTGCTTCACCGTCGCGTGCCTATTATTGGTAGTTTCCTCCTAATTAAGTAGGTCCGGGTGGTGTCTGACTTAGCTCTAGCCTGCCGCCCGGAGTAGGGCGGATAGAAACCGCTGCTTAAAGCGCTGTTGCAGCTGGCGACCCGGCGCAGTAGGCAGCAGCAGTAAGTCCGTGTAGACTAGCATTGGATCCACACAGGAGAAAGCCGCGCTGGCAGGTGGCACCTGTGAGAAGAAGGGGGTAAGAATTTCCACGTTCCCGCGATTATGGGGAACGAGCCCCAACTGTTCTGCCAGCCGCGGGCGAATCTGGCGACTATAGATAACGAAGGAAGTGGGAAGGGCCTCTTCCGCCAATAACAAATTGGCCGCGGTTTCTCCACTCCACCAAGTATCGGGCGGAAAACGCAGTTGAGCCAGAGTAGCTGCCGTTTGCTGAGGGTTGGACCAGCGGTAGCGCTGCGGGTTTAGGCGCGGGCGCAACGCTTCCGGGTAATGACTCACCCAGTAGCGGGCCAGGGGGGCCATCTGCGGGGCAAGGTGACCTGGGCCAGTGGGAAGCCAGAGTTCTTGTTGCTGCAGCTGCAAGATCAATCGTTCAACCAGGGCTAGCTTAAGCCCGGTGTGGGTAGCTAAGCTGGCTGGAGCGTAACTGGGCAACGCAGGGCTAGTCAGCAGCTGGAACACAAACCTCATCTGGGCCGAGCGGATGGACGCGCTGACCGTGGGACAGGGCAGCGGGAGCCGGCGGAACCCCTGCAGCAGGACCAGCCATTGGGGCTGCCCCCAGCGCAACCACGCGTTACCGGCGCGGTCCGCGTAGCAGATGCCCGCCCGGCGGAGCTGCTCCGCCAGGGAGGGAGATACGTACTCGGTGACGAGCAGCAGGGGGGGCGGTATCTCCGCCAGCTGCGCAATACGGGGGGGCGTGACGGTGCCTATGGTTAACACCTTCGTGAGCAAGCCTTGCTCCCACCGCCACCACTGGTAACCCGTACCGGGGGGGCAGACTCCAATGGTTACGCACAGGGTACGCTGCAGGTACTCCCGGACATGGTCCAATAAGTGTAGAGCAGAATCGGGCTGGGGGCCTAACACAAGTACAAGCAAATAGAAACGGTAAAAACAAAAAAACCGGGGCTGACGAGCAGCCCCGGTTTCGTGCCTATGGTGGCTAAAGCAACTGCCTAGTAGGTTGTAGTCTGCGGATCAAAATTCGTCCAGCCCTGAGCCCAGTTGGTTGAGCCGTTGAAGGCCCCGCGGTAGGTAACCTTCTCAAAGAAGCTGTCGTCCGCTTTACCCGTGAAGACAGCGCCCGAAAGCAGGGGAGAGCCACTGTTTAGCAGAAAGTTGGGACCGGTCAGGGTAAAGGTGTTGGTATTGAGTCCCAGCGAGCTCAGACCGGCAGCATTTACCACTGAGTTGTTCTTGCCAGTCGCATTGAACCACGTCTCCACGTCAGCATCGGTGAAGGCTCCACTGCCCGTGTTGTTGGCTGCGCGCAGAGGTCGCGTGGTATTGGCCAGAACAACACCCGCCAGATTCAGGCCGCCCGATTGAACGTTAGCCCACGTCGGAGTGCCATCCAGGCGCAAGCCTTCGGGATAGCCTACAAACACGGAGTTGTAGACGCTAGTGGACGTGTTGCGGCGCAGGTGCAGGGCAGACTGATACACGCCGCTACCTGACTGCTGCGTAGCGGGAGGAGTACCCCCCGTTACGAATACGCTCATGTTGCTGAAGACGGGAGCCGTCAGGGGCAGGCCATTGAAGTCGGAAGTAGCGGGAGTGCCGGGGTTGAAGTTGTCCGATTCAAAGCCATTGGAACCGGATTGGTCTGCGAACTGCGGATCCCGCAGCGACAAGCCGTACTGTACCTTGCCCGTGTAGCCAAAGTCCGTGTCGAAGTCATCGTCGAAGCCGCGGTACGCAATCAAGTGCTTGGCATTTACCGTGCCGCCAAACCACTCGTAGGAGTCGTCACCAGAATATGAAACCTGTACGTAGTCGATCTGCGTGCCCGAGCCGACGCCGTACATGGTCAGACCATTGATTTCGCTGTTGGCCGTAGTCGAGAGGGGAATACCCGCAAACTCGATGCGCACGTACTTCAGGCTGCCCGAGTTATCCGCCGCGTTAGAGCCCCCAAAGTTGCCCCGAATGCCGCCTTCCATTTCGGTGGCCGTGGTCGAGCGGTTGATGGGGGCATTGCCCACCAGAACGAGGCCGCCCCAGTCGCCGTAGTTGCGGCTGCCGGGCGCTTTGGCCGAGGTGAACACGATCGGGTTGGCCTGGGTGCCTTCGGCGATAATCTTTCCGCCCTTCTCAATGATCAACGCTCCTTTCGTAGTCTGATCACCGAAGATCTTGGTACCCGGCTCAATGGTTAGGGTCGTGCCGTTAGTGACGTAGACGAAGCCCTGCAGTAAATACTTCTCGTTAGCGCGAAGGGTACGGTTAGCGCTGATTTCCCCCGATAAAATCACCCGGCCAGCTGCATCAGTAGGGCCGGAAGGCTCTTGCTGGGTTGGGGCATTGTCATTGTTGTCCTCACAGCTGCTGAGGGAAGAAGCACTGGCTAGTGCCAGCATGGCCAACAGCAACATTTTCGGAAAGCGTTTCATAAGGAGAGTTTGGATGAATGGAGCAAGAGGAGTAAAGGGGAAGGGCTGAGTTACCAGATGAAATTCAGGCCCAGAGTTGTGCTGGAGCCCCGGCGCAGGGAGCGATAAGAGGAGTCGTTGCTGGAGTACTTTCCGTTGCGGTCGGTGTCCTGCACTAACTGCACGGGTTGGTTGAAAATGTCCTGCCAGGCAGCGCGCAGCTCCCAGTGTTTGGCAAGGCGCTTGGTCAACACCAAGTCCACCACGTTGCGGGGTACTTCATACAGGGTGGGGTTATCGTTATTGCCGACGGCGAAAATGCGCGGCCCCACGATGTTGTAGAGTACACTGACCTGCGTCCCCCGCTCATCGTCGTTGTAATACGCCCCCAGGTTGATCAGGTAAGGGGACTGGCCCTGCAGGGGGCGGCGGCGCGTCTGCGTGTCGCCGACGTACGTTGATTTCACCTGACCGCTGGCGTCCGGGATCATTACGTAGTCACCCAGCTCCACGCGGCTGAAGATGTAGGAGGCGTTACCAACCAGGGAAAGGCGCTGCAGCCAACGCGAACCAGAAACTCCCGCCAGCGACTTGCGCACCTCCGCTTCCACGCCGTAGCTGGTAGCAGACTGGGTGTTCACCGTGGAGTAGCCCAGCACGTTAGCTCCACCCACCGAGCTGTTCATGAACGTTTCGATGGGGCTGTTGAAATGCTTGTAGAAACCTCCCAGCGTGATTTGCTCACCCATGGATGGGTACATTTCCCAGCGCAGGTCCACGTTCTGAATCTTGGCCGTCTTCAGCGAAGCATTGCCTTGCACGTCGGCATTCAGGTTGAAGTCGTAGAAGCGGAAGGTGGAAAGCTCCCGGAACTCGGGGCGGTTGATGGTCGCCGCGTAGGCGGCGCGTACCAGCATCTGGTCGGAAAGGTTGTAAGAAACGTTAAGCGAAGGCAACGGGCTGAACAGGCGCTGCCCGCCTTTTACCGTGCCACCGCCGCGCAGCTGGTTGTTCACAATTTGGTCGTTGTACTCACCCCGGAAGCCGGCTACCCCGGTAAACTTACCAAGCGGCAGGGTGAGGCTGGCGTAGCCAGCGGCTAGCGTGTTGCTGGCCGTGTACACGTCATTGGGGTCCGTACCTTCCTGGAGAGCAAAGCCGCCGTTCTGCCCCGTGAGATTGCCGAGGCTGAAAATCTGATCGATGGGCTGAAGGCGGGCTCCACTACCCGTGGCTCCCGTGTTGCCCACGTTCGTATAGCCAAACCAGCGAGCCGAGAAGTCCCGGTCTTTGCGCTCGGCGTACAAGCCGGCTTTCAGCTTGATACCGCCTTCTTTGTTGGTTGAATCCTGCGTAATCTGGTGTACCACATTCAAGGCAACCGATTCTACCCGCTCGTTAAGCTTGGAGAAGTAACGCGAGGCGTCGGTCAGCACGGGCTGGGAGCCGGTGGCGGCCCCGAAGGGTACGGGCACGCCGTCCCCGTCCATAACATTGGTTGGGCGCAAGTAGCGCACCCGGCGCCAGTCCGGCTCGGTGCGATGCGTGTAGGCAAAGCCACCCACCCAGTTAACTGTTGTTTTGTTGTTGGCCAACTCGTGGTTGCCAATCAGCTGTCCGGAGTAGATACTGCGGCTCTCGTACCGCTCCGAGTAGGAGCGCACGTCATTGCCGGCTACCTTATCTACCCCCTCGCGGATTACGGTTTCCGCGGCGCCAAGCTGGTTGAACAGGTTTTTAAATTCCAGCGTGCTGCGGTTGTTCAGGCGCAGCCAAAAGTTCTGTACCACCCCCAGGCGCACCTCGTTGTTGTAGGCCTGGTCTTCATATTCCGCATTGGTTGCATCGCGATTCGCACCGAGTTCGTAGAAAGTCAGGTTAGGCGTAGTAGCGACGTGGTAGTTGCCGTAGTTCAGGCTTGTGAGCGTACCTACTTGCTTTTCGCCTATTTCGAAACGGCGACCCAGGCTAAAGGAGAGGCGTAGATCTGGGGCGGCCTGCCCCGAGCGGATAGCCCAGTTATTAGGCAGCTGCCGGCCGTAAGCCGCCTGCAAGGTGAGGGGAAGGTCGCGGTTGATTCGGCTAGGCCAGTTATCCGGAATAGTGCGTTTGCCACTATCGAAACCCAGCCAATCATATTTGCCGCCTTTGTATTTCTGCACATCCTGGAAGGTGGTGCCGTTGCGGTAACCTGCCTGAATACCCAGGGAAGTGAAATTCTCCTCCGGGGCACGCTTGGTGTATACTTTGATCACGCCCCCGGCGAAGTCGCCGGGAAGCTCCGCGGAGCCCGACTTGAAAATCATCATCCGGTCAATGACGCTGCTCGGAATCATGTCGAAAGCAAAGGCCCGCGTGTCCACTTCCGAACTGGGCGTCAGCACATCATTGAGCATTACGGCGTTATAACGCTGTACTAAGCCCCGCACGAGTACGAAGCGGTTGTCCTGAATGGATACGCCCGGTACCCGGCGGGCAATTTGCGCCGCATCCCGGTCCTGAGACTTAACGATCTGTTCGGAGGATACCCCCACGGCCACCAACTGCGCATTACGTACCTCGCTGATCACGGCTACCTCCGTGTTCGTGCGGCGCTGAGCCGTTACCACAACTTCCCCCAGGGAGGCAGAAGCATCCGCCAGGGCCGTATTAACAACTACTACCTTGCCGGCTTCCACCTGCAAGCCCGGTACGTTCTTCGCTTCGTACGACACGGAGCTGATGCGCAGGGTGTGCGTTCCCACGGGTACTTTCGAAAGCGAAAAAGTGCCGTCTAGGTCCGTGGAGGCACCAATGGTGGTGCCGACAACTCCTACACTGGCCCCGATGATGGGCTCCTGAGTTTTCTGGTCCCGTACCGTTCCACGAATGGTACCACTTGATTGCGCTAAAGCAGAAAAGCTGCCTAAACACATGAAGAAAACAAGAATTTGAAACAACCGAGTACGTTGTGCTGCCATAGGAGTAGAATATGACGCAAAGGTCCCCGTCGTATATTGCTAGAAGTTGTTGTTAAGTTTATCTAATCATTACCATCCCCTGGGAATCAGGTAACATTAGGGTAATAATCACGCCACCGGCTTGGCGTAAATCATTGAAAGGCAAAGCACTCTATGATTTTATTGTAGCGCTTAGCATAACCAGTGGGGTCCTCCTGTTTGGCGGGATAGCCTATCAAGCAAGCCGGATCACCTAAACCATTACCCTGAGTAGTTCGTAGGGCTCGCCCGGGAGATGCCAGTGCGGCAGAACTAGCCCTGCTACCGGGGCTGCGATGGCGGCTGGCCGGGCCGCCGCTAAGCTGAGCAGGCTCCAGATAGGGGCGTGGTAAGAATAGCGGCCCTAAGCCCCAGCGTTGCAGCACGGGGGCTCGCGTGAAGGATTGCCCACGGCCATTTCGCCTGCGCACTGCGTAATGGCGAAAGCAAAGGTGCGGGTTTCGTGTTATGCGCGTGTAGCGCCCCCGTTACGTTTTTGTGAAGATAGCCCGGGCTCCACTAGGGGAGTTCCTGCCCGAGAGTCGGGAGCGGCCATTGGGTGCCAAAGTACGGGGCCAAGCTGGGTCCGGCTAAAGCAGGACGATTCGTGGTCCTAGGAAGGGGAAAATGGTTTCGTTTTTCCAGGAGGGTGCTCGCTACTAGCCACGGGCACCCCATGCGGGATGCGCGGTGGGGAGGGCGTCCGGGTGGAGTGACCGATGGGGCTACCCGGGAGCGGCGGAAGTAACATCTTCGTCACGTAAACACAACAGTAACGTGATGCATACCCGCCACTAGTGGCTTGGAAGGGGCGCTAGATTTACGTGATCAAATTTTAATTTTCTATGCTCCGAACCTTTACTCTAGTGTGCTTCCTTTTGCTGGCCGCCGCGGACGTTATCGGGCAAGCCCTCACGGTTACTACTTCTCCCGTCGCGAACGAAACGGGTACCGGCGGAGCCGTCGCGGCATCGCCCAAGGTATACGAAACGGTCGACGAAATGCCGACGTACCCGGGTGGTGCTCCCGCCTTCCTGAAGTTTCTACAAACGAAGCTTAAGTACCCGGAAGAAGCCTTGCATAAGAACATCAATGGGAAAGTGTTCGTCAGCTTTGTGGTGGACGAGCAAGGCCGGATTTTAGATCCGACTGTAGTGCGCGGGTTGGGGGCGGGACTGGATCAGGAAGCGTTGCGCCTCGTGCGCATTATGCCGTGGTGGACCCCGGGCCGCCTCAACGGGCAACCGGTCCGGGTAGCCTACACGTTGCCGATTACCTTCAAGCTCCTGGATTGAAGCGCCGAGCCGTTCGCGGCAGGTGGGCACGTCGCCTGTGCTTGCAAATAACGCACTTCAGCAGTCCGGATACTGGCAGATCCCTAACCAGTTGGCCCGGTAGGATTGGTCTCTTTCTTTACCCAGGCCACTATTAGAGGGGAAGCACTCTGGTAAGCTGTCGGACTGAGGAGGGGGTACCATTGCAGGTATTAAAATAGGTATATTCCACTGTTATACTTCTGATCCGCTCCTTATGGGCGGACAAGGACATTTTAACGGTATCTGCGCAAGACAAACGCAAGCATGTAGTACTGGTGGTGGGTAATCCTGGCTCTTTTTCTAACCTAAGCTCTATTATGAAATCATTATTCTTTTCTGCGTTGCTGTTGCTGACCGTTGGCGCATGTCAATCCGAAGTTGAACGTGACGTTCAGCCTGAAAACGCCGACTGGTACATTCTTAAGGCTCCCGACGCCCGCGCCATTGAGGGAGTATATGGCGACATCGATGGAACGCTCGTAATCACGACTGGCTATAAGATCTACCAAACCACGGATCGGGGGAAAACGTGGCGGGCTACCAATTACTCTTCCAATCGAGGCTTGTTTGGCTTTGTTCAAGTGGCAGACACCTTGCTGGTCCTTAATACGCAGAGCACGAACTCCAGCGATCCTGCTACGCCATATGCCAATACCCCCTCTTACTTCAGTGTCAACCAAGGGGCAACCTGGCAGCCCTATCGTAACTGGCGGCGGGACAGCCACGAGCCGCAAATTGCCCGAAACAAAATCAACACCTCGTCTGGTACTGAGTACTACATTGATATAGCCCGGACCCCTAGTTCCACCCCGTCCGGCTCCTACCTTGAAACCATTGGCATTGCGACGAGCAAAGGGGACAAAATTTTGCTTCCCCAAGCCCATCAGATTACCAGCCTATACTTGGATGCTAAATCGCGACTATGTGTGACAGCGTCGGCGCCGCTTTGCGGACGGAATGAAAATTTTGCTTTCTGCGGGGACCAAAATGGCGTGTTGTACATAACCAAAAATCCTCAGCGCTAAGCCCTTGGCCTAGCGTTGAGCGGCCTAGCCCACCGTCACGCAAAGAAAATTTATTATAAGCAGATGTGCCGGTAAGTGGGGCTGGAACTTCTGCTCCCCTTCGATGGGCTCAGGTGGAGCTTACTTCTGTACTGCTTAAGTCGAGGCGAGTGTCCGGTCCGTGAGTCAGCTCCCTACTGGTACAGACTATGAGTCTAGAATTAATACTCGCGCCGAGTCAATGCCCGCTTAAACCGGAGCCCGGATTGCTTTTTACGCGGGCTCGCACCGTCGGAGGGGGTAACGTAGCGTCCAGTTTAAGGGGCCTATGCCGGCTGGGCCGTCAAGCTCCTGACCGCTTGGTGCTGGTCGGGCAACCACGCGTCCAGGAGCCGTTGGCACAGGGGCACAAGCGGGGCAAAGACCAGCACGCCGGCGACGTTGAAAAGCACGTGGGCGTGCGCAATCTGGCGGGACACCTCGGCCTGGCCGGCTAGGCGCATAACCAGGGCCGTAAAGGGGTGAATAAGCAAGAGGCCTACCGTAATAGAAACGAGGTTGAAGCCCAAGTGAAACAACCCGGTTTTCAGCGCCGGCCGACCGCGCCCCATGGTGGCCAGCAATGTATCGGAACAGGTGCCCAATTCCGCGCCCAGCATCACGGCAATGCCGGCGGGCAGGGTGAGCAGCCCCTTGGCTGCGAGCTTGATAACCATGCCCAGCGTGGCCGACGATGACTGGATCAGCAGGGTGATGAGGGCGCCCGCGCCCGCCCCGCGCACGGGATTTTCCAACTTCAGCAGCCAGGTCTGCACGGTCGCGTAGTCTTTCAGCGGCGCGGCCGCCTCGCCAATTAGAAACAAGCTGAAAAAGAGCAAACCAAAGCAGAACAAGGCTCGGCCTATCGTGCGTTTGTTACGCTTTTTGGCGAAAGATAACAGCAATAGTCCCGGCAACATGGCTACCACGGCGTACTGTCCCAGATCAAAGGCAAAGAGCTGACTGGAAATGGAGGTGCCAATGTTGGCGCCCAGCACTACGCCGAGCGAGTTGCGGAAGGGCAGGGCGCCGGCGCTAACCAGGGCAATAGCCAGAATAATCACGACCGATGACGAATCCAACAGGGTAGTGACCACCGCACCCGTGAGGATGGCCATGGGCACGGTTTTCGTGAAACGGTGCAGCCAGCCTTTCATTCGCTCGCCCGCCACGTGGCGCAAGGCTAGGGCCAAGCGGCTTACCGCGTACAGGAACAGCACCAGGCCACTAACGGCCAGCAGGCAAATGGACAGTAGAGAAGAGTTCATAGGATTGCGAGCCGGAGCACGAGGTAGTAGGAACTTCAACGTAACTGCCCGGCCATTCATCCTGCGCTGGATATGAATAAATTGTTACCTGCCAGGTTGTTATACTTGATTGATTTCTTGTTTGCCGGCCGGCTCAGCTGAATTTACCAAGGTAAGGCCCAATACGGGCCGCGCCGCCAAAACCTGATTAAAAGAAGATATGCAAAGGAAGGTAACCCACCGCGCACCGGCAGTGGTTGGGTAAATAGAGAAAAGAAGGGGCTCGAGTCGTAGGATAACGATGTACCCTTCCAGCTAAGAATACACGCGCAGAACACGAGTGCGGTAGTTGCCAATGCACTGCCTTGTTCTCATTAGCACTTAGTCACTCTATGTTGTTCCGCCAACTCAGTGGGCGTGATACCAAAGGCTTTTTTGAACGCGAAAGAAAAGTGCGACAGATTTTCAAACCCAACTTCTAAATACACGTCGGAGGGTCGCATTTCTCCCTGTGCCAGGAGATAGTGCGCGTGCTGCAGGCGCTTGTGCTGCAGCCACTTTTCCGGGGTCGTTTCAAATATTTTTCGGAAATCACGCTTGAAGGTCGACAGGCTGCGTCCCGCCAGTTTGGCAAATGATGGTAAGGAAATATTGTACTTGAAATTATGATTCATGTACGTTTCCAGATCGATCTTATGCGGTTCCTGAAAATCAAATAAAAATTGACGGTAGATATCATCCGTCTGCAGCAGCAACTCAATTGCTTCCCCGGTTTTAAGCGCCGCCAAGTTGGCATTCAACTTGGTCGGCTGATCGATATACGGCAACAGGGAATCAAAAAACCCTCTTAAGAACCCGTTAGCCGTTAGATCAACCATCGCGCTGCCCTTGTACGCCCGTTGCTTGGAAATACCGTTTTCACTCGCGTAGTGGCGTAACGTTTTTTGCTCCAGAAACAGGCTGATCAAGGAAGGTGGCTCCCCATGGGGGCCCGCTTTTTTCAGCTTTTTGAATAATTCATTCCGCCGCATCAAACAGATGGTGCCTTCTTTCATAACAAACGAACTCTCGTTGGTGAAGTAGTGTGACTCGCCGGACAACATAATGCCGAGCGCGTGGTCGGGAAAGTAATGCTCACTCCGTTGCAGTTTCTGATGACCGCGCGCGTAGAGAATATTATGCTGCAGAAAAACGTTGTCCATGGCGCACTAGCGTAATTGACTCATAATTAGTTTATCCATTTGCCGGTCGGACAACAGCCGTTTCAACCCCAGCAGCAGCCAGGAAGCCAGTTGGGAAGTCGTGTATCTTGCTTTGGGGCTTTTGGCTTCAATTCCCTTCCGGACCAGTTCCGCAATGACGACGGGTTCCGCTACATCCTGCGAAAGTCGGGTAAATAAGGAATGGGTTTTGGCCGCCAGGTCTTGGTAGGCTGTATGGCCCGAGACTTTCAGCAGAATATCCGTGGCCACCGTTCCCCATTCCGATCGGGTGGCCCCGGGCTCCACTACAATTACGTCAATGCCAAATTCCTTTACTTCATTGCGAAGGCTGTCGCTCAGCGCTTCCACGGCAAATTTGCTGGCGTGATACCCCCCCTAACGGAAAGGCAATCTTACCGCCCACCGAGGAAATGTTGACAATCTTACCGTAGCGATTTTCGCGCATTTTCGGCAGCACCAGCTGGGCCAGTCGCATGGCCCCGAATACGTTCACTTCGAATTGATAGCGGGCGTCTTGCAGGGGCAGATCCTCAATGGCCCCTTCCAGCCCAAAGCCGGCATTGTTAACTAAAATATCAATGCCTCCTTCCGCTGCGAAGATGTGATTTACGCACGCTACCACGCTGTCCTCCTTGGTGACATCCAGCGCCAGGGGGGTAATCCCGTAGCGTTGCAGATCCAGCATGTTGTCCGTTCTGCGTGCTCCCCCATACACCGTATAACCGTGCCGGGCCAGATACAGGGCCGTTGCCTTCCCAATTCCTGCCGAAGCACCCGTAACTAAGGCTGTCTTTTTCATGTGTTTACCCGTTAGGTTTGTAATATCTACCTGACAAAGGTACCCGCAGGGTGAGGGGCGCTGTTTTGGTGAAACGTCCAAGTTGGTGTGCTGAAAAGGCCACCTGTCAAATCATTGCCCACTTTGAACTGTGCGTTGTCAATGCGGGCACCCGTGACTTTATGCCGGTTCTTGATGCGGAGCTGATATGGCATCCAGGAAGTACTTTTCCTGATAGTCCTTGATAATAAGTGACCTTCGCTCGGTGCTCCAGGCGCCGGACTTACCCCGCCGCACTGTTTATCCCAAATGGCTCCTCGGGCTGGACCTGCCTCACCTCAGGATTTGTTTAAAAGCAGTACCGGCTGCAATCTGTCCGGTTGCGGGTTGGCAAAGTCTCCGGCGGTTACGGCAACGAGCGCGAGCAGGCCTTTTCCGGAACGAAGGATAGGAGAGAAGAAGGGTTAGGTTAACCGGCGCGGACCTGTGGCTTCCCCGGGCTTGCACGTGCAGCACCGGGAAGGACAAGTCCGCTTGCCGCCCCAAGCACCAGGGGCCAACGGGCCTACGGCGTTGGTGACGGGCGGCACCAAATCCATTGCGGACAAGTTAAGCCAAGCAGGCTCCCAGGTAATTATTACTGCCCGCCAGCATCCCGGTGAAACCGAGTTGGCGAATCAGTTTATGGCAGCCGATTTAACCCAGCCGCACCAGGTAGACCACTTGGCCCAAGCCACCCACGACACATATGGTGGCGTGGACATTATAATTGACAATATAGGCAATGGTCTGGGCGCTGGCCTCGGGGTACTGCTGGTGCGGACCGTGCCCGGCCTGCGGAAAGGTGTGCAGCTGGTGATTTCCCTTACTAAAAATAGGTTCTTTACTTAACTGCGTTCTTCAAAAAGTAAGCACCACTTTTCCAAAGGGCCGTTCTTCCTGCAGGTACCGCTGAGCTTCCGCTACCTCGGCTAGGGGAAACGACCGGGCAAATAGTGGCTGCAGCGCGCCTGCTTGCACCAGCGGCGCAAACTGCTCAAATAAATGCTGGTAGGTACCGGGTTCTCGACCGCCCATAGAGGTGCCATACATGGCAATCTTCTTCCAGACAAAGTCTGTGATGGTAACGGTTGCCTCTGTCCCAGCCGCGTAGCCAATTACCACTAAGCTGCCACCGGCCCGCAGTGCGCTTAAGGAGGGGCCCGTGAGCGTACCACCTAGGCTGTCAACTACCACATCCACGCCGGCCCCGTCCGTGAGGCGAGCTACTCCGGTCGTCAGGCTTTCTTGCGATAAATCGATAACGTGCTCATAGCCTGCCTGCCGGGCCTGCTCCGCCTTGGCTGACGAGCCAGCCGTGCTAATAACCTGGGCCGCCCCTTGGGCACGTGCCAGTTGGACCGCCGCGTTGCCGACCGCCCCGCCTATTCCCAGGGCCAATACCCGGTGACCGGCCTTGAAACCAGCTTTTTCCAAGCTCAACTGCGCCGAGAGGTAGGCCACACTAAAACCTGCGGCGGCTTCGTCGCTAAGCTGCGCCGGCGCCGGTGCCACCTCCGCGGGGCTTAGCACTAGCAATTCCTGCCAGGTTCCGGCCCCTGCCACTCCTCGCAGTCCTCCGCTGAGCAGGTTGGGCAGCACCAATACGCGCGTACCAGCGGGGAGGTCTGCCGTACCAGTCACGACAATACCAACACCCTCATTGCCTGGTATGTGGGGCAGCTGCCGGGCCGTGCGATGAAGCCCCCGGCGCACAAAATCGTCCACGGGGTTGACAGCCGCTGCTGTCATTCGGACGAGCATTTGACCAGGGGCCAGTTGCGGAGCGGGAGCTTCCACCACCTGCAGGCGGTCGTAATCACCGAATTCAGTGTATTGGACAACTTTCATTGAAGTAGTTGATTAACTCTTTAAGAGCGTTCCGATACACTAGGAGGCAACAGTCTGGCTTTGAACCGCGGCTGGTTGCGGCGTAGCAGTGGCGGTGCGCACGAAGGTGGCAATGGTCTGGGCGCTAGCTTCGGGGTACTGCTGGTGCGGACCGTGGCCGGCTTGCGGGAAGGTGTGCAGCTGCATGGTCGGAAGTTGCTCGTTGAGGGCGTACCAGTTCTCGACCGGGAAGGAAATATCATGGTCGCCGCCGATGTGCAGGATGGGCAGGGTGGTGTGCTTGAGGGCCTCTAGTACGGCCGGGGCCGGGAAGAAATTGCTGCGCGGCTTGCCGCCCGTAGCAGCCAGCAGGCTGCCGGCCCACTCGCCTGATACGGGTACGCTGCGCTCGGTCTGGCGCAGCTGCAGGCGGGCGAAGGAGTCGGCGGCGGCTTGGCGACTGGCGGCGGAGCGAGGCTCGAAAAACAGCTGCACGTAATCGTCGAAGTCGTTTTCGGGCTTGCCGGCTAGGTCGTAGAACAACTGCTCCGCCATTTTCGGCAGCTCGCCGGGCGGGTTGGTGCCCAACAACACCAGGTGCGAGAGGCGCTGCGGGGCCGTGGCAAATACCACCTGCGCCACCAGGCCGCCTACCGACCAGCCACCCAACACTACCTGCGGCAGCTCCAGGGCGTCGAGCAGATCGATAACGTCCTTGGCCAGCACGAGGGGGTTGTAGGTCCGTTCGCCGGTGGAGAGGCCTAGCCCACTATAGTCGAAGATGATGATGTCGAAGCCCTGCGCCGCCAGCGCATCTAGGAAGGCTGGGTCCCAGGTGTCCAGGTCGCCGCGGAAGCGGTTACAAAATAAGATGGGTTGACCCGCGCCAAAGCGGCGGTACGCCAGGCGGCGCCCGTTGCGCTCAATGAATTGGTTGGGGGCTGAAACGGTAAGCGAAGTCGTTTGCATGAGTTGGTTGGAAAAAGGATTGAAGAAAAAATGGAGGCCTAGGTTGGCTACTCGCTCAGGTATTGATGCACGAACTTGATGGCCATGCTGCCCTCGCCCACGGCCGAGGCCACCCGGGCCATGGCGCCGGCTCGCCCGTCGCCGGCGGCGAAGAGGCCCGGCACGCAGGTTTCGAGCAGGAAAGGCTCGCGGGAGAGCTTCCAGTGGGTGGCGTAGCGTGGGTCGGCTACCAAGTCGCGGCCGGTGAGCAGGTAGCCTTTGGCGTCGCAGAGGGCGAGGTCGCAAATCCACTCGGTGCTAGGCTTGGCCCCGATGAAGACGAACAGGGCGCGGGCCGGGTGCTTTTCGGGCGCTTGGCCGTCGTGCTGCAGCACCACGGCGTCGAGCGACTGTCCGCCGCAGGCTTCTACCACTTGCGTATTGGACAGCACCTCGATGTTAGGCGTCTGGCGCAGCTGCTCGATGAGGTAGGTCGACATGCTGGCCTCCAGGCTCGCCCCGCGAATCACGACGTACACCCGCGAGGCGTAGGCCGACAAAAACATGGCCGCCTGCCCCGCCGAGTTGCCCCCACCAATGATGTACACCGGCTGGTCCTGGCACAGGTGGGCCTCGGTGCGGGCCGAGCCGTAGTACACGCCCGCGCCGCTCAGCCGCGCCAGGCCCGGCGCGTCGAGGGTGCGGTAGCTCACGCCCGTCGTCAGTATCACGGCCCGCGCCCGCACCTCCGCTTGGTCTTTCAGGGTCAGTACCTTGTAGCCGTCCTGCACCCGTAGCGCCACTACTTCCTGCGGGGCAATGAGCTCGGCTCCGAGGCGGGTGGCCTGCGTCCAGGCCCGGTAGGCCAGATCGGCGCCGCTCAGGCCCGTGGGAAAACCTAGGTAGTTTTCGATGCGCGACGACGAGCCGGCCTGCCCACCAAACGACTGCTTTTCAATCAGCAATGTCTTCAGCCCCTCCGATGCGCCATAAACGGCCGCGGCCAGTCCCGCCGGCCCTGCCCCAATAATGACCACGTCGTACAACTCCTGCTGCGCGGCGGTGGGCAGGCCTAGGTGGCGGGCTACGTCGTATTTGTCGGGCTTGGTGGCCACTTGGCCGTCAGCATAGAGCAGTACGGGTAGGTCGTCGGCACCTAGACCCTGAGCGGTTAGCAAGGTGCTGGACTCGGCGTCCTTCTCGAAGTCGAGCCACTGGTAGGCCACCAGGTAACCGCTAAGAAAATCCTTGAGCTCGTGCGAGCGGGGCGACCATTGAAAGCCAATCAGCCGCAGTCCCTCAAATGCTGGCCGGTAGGTGGCCTGCCAGCTGCGGAGCAAATCGTGCAGGGTGGGGTAGAGCAGCTGCTCGGGCGGGTCCCAGGGCTTGAGGAAGTAGTGGTCGAGCTGGGCTGCGTTGATGGCTCGGATGGCGGCTGAGGTGTCGGCATAGGCCGTGAGCAGCACACGCTTAGCCTCCGGAAACAACGTGCGGGCGTGGGCCAGTACTTCCACGCCTTCCACCTCGGGCATGCGCTGGTCGGCTAGCACCAAGGCCAGCGGCTCGGCCCGGACGCGCAGCTCGTTCAGCGTCGCCAGAGCCGCCGGCCCCGACCCCACGGGCAGGATGCGGTAGTCGCGGCGAAACTCCTGGCGCAGGTCGCGCGCAATGCTGGCCAGCACTTGCGGGTCATCGTCGACGGTGAGAATAATAGGCTTTTTCATCGGGGCAGCTTGGGAAGAAGGATTTAGGAAGCCACGGGCAGGCAGGCGACAAACTCGGTGCGGCCCTTCTCAGAAGTAGCCGTCAGCCGGCCGCCGTGCTCCCGGATGATGCGGCAGGCAATGTCCAAGCCCTGCCCGCTGCCCTGGCCGGGCGGCTTGGTAGTGAAGAAGGGCTCGAAAATGTGGCTGAGCACCTCGGGCGCGATACCCGAGCCGTTGTCCTCGATGCCGATGCGCACGAAATCCTGCTGGCGCACGGCGCTGATGCGCAGCTCGCCGCCCTGCTCGGGCAACGCGTCGAGGGCGTTGTCGATGAGGTTGGTCCACACCTGGTTGAGGGCGCCGGCCTGGGCTAGCACCGGGGGCAGGTCGGGGGCGTAGTGACGAGTGAGGCGCACATTCTTCTGGCGCAGGGCAAAGGCAAACATGTGCAGGGTACTTTCCAGGCCGGTGGTTACGTCCAGCTTTTCGCGATCCTGGGCGCGGTCCATGTGCGAGTACACCTTCACGTCGCCCACCAGGGTGCTGATGCGGCGGCTGGCCTCGGCTATTTCCTGGCCCAGGCGCAGGGCCGTAAGGTGGCCGCTGAGCCAGCTAAACGCCACCGCTCGGGCCTCGGCCGGCAGTTGGGCCGCTACGGGAGCCAGGGCCTCGACCGTCAGGCCCGCTTCGAGCAAGCCGGGCGCTAGGGCGTAGCCGTCAGGGCTGCCTTGCATTTCAAGCCAGTCAGCCAGCTCCTCTTCGCGGTCGGCAGCTTGCAGCGCCGATAGGCTAGGGACGGGTGTGGCCGGCAAGGTAGCCAACGCCAGCAGGGCGGCTACGGCTTCGTCGGAAGGGCAGGCTGCCAGCAGGCGTTGCAACAGCTGAGGCGTACCCTGTAGCGTGCCCACTAACGAGGCCGAGGCCCGGCTGATGGCCGCCGCGGGGTTGTTGAGCTCGTGCGAGAGGCCAGCCGAGAGCTTGCCCAGGGCGCGCAGCTTGTCGTCGCGCTCCTGTAGGCGCACGTAGTCGCGGGCGCGGTCATTCATCAGGCTCACCAGGCGCTGCACCAGCTCGGGGCTCACCTGCTCCAGCTTCGCGAACTGGCCGCGGGGCAGGGCGTACACCTGCGTTTCGCCCACGGCTACCACCTGCCCCTGGTACACCTGAAACCGCGAATACGGCAGCACGCCGCCCACCTGCCCCTGCTCGACGCGAAATAGGTGCGCCGGCTGCCCGTCCATCTGGCTGTAGTAGTGCATTTCGCCCGCTACTACGGCGTGCAGACTGTCGGCCAAGCTACCCGCGGCGGCAATGACTTCGTCGGGAGCGTACTGGCGCAGCTCCCCATGCTGCGTTAGCCAATCAAGCACGGTCAGCGGTAGGTGCTGAAAGACGGGAATGCGGTCCAGCAGGGCGGTATCGAGCGGGAGTAGTTGGGGCATAAGGAAGCGGGGAAATGGTATTCGGGATACCTAGGCCGTCATGCTGAGCTTGTCGAAGCATCTCTACTGCTTTGTTGGACTTCTGTAGGGCGTCATGTCGAGCGAAGTCGAGACATCTCGCGTGCTGACGCTCGCCTTGTGCGCCTTACCCCCCAGCTCCTCTCCTTAAAAAAGAAAAGTGGGAGACAGTCGAAGCGGTAGAGACGCTTCGACAAGCTCAGCATGACCGTTCTTTTATATTCTCAAGACATCCTTCCTAAGCTAGACAGCTCAGTCCTCGGCTTGCAGGAAGTAGCTCACCTGCTCCACGAAGAGGCGGGCGTGTTGGAATAGCGAACCGTGGCTGGAATCGGGGTAGAGGCTGAGCTGGGCATTAGGTAGCTTCTCGAACAGCAGCACCGACTGCCGGGTCGGGAACATGGTGTCGTTGTTGCCTTGCACCACCAGGGCGGGCTGCTTGATTTCGGCTAGGCGGTCAAGGGAGGGTTCGGGTGTGGTGCACCAGTTCACGATGGCCTGGTACTGGGCCTGGAACACCTGGGGCGTGCTGGGTGTGTCGCGGTCGGTGGTGCGGCGTTGCAGGCGCTGCACGAAGGCTTCGCCCTGCTGCTGGCTGCTGGCCGTGTCGGCAAAGAACAGGTAGAGCAGGATGTCCTTCGGCGACTTGCCCCCTAGGTTGCTTGTCACGTACTTAAACTCCTCGGCGCCCTGACCCGCGGGCGCCCCACCGGCCAGCACCAGGCGGCGGGCTAGGCCAGGGTGGTCGAGCACCAGCTGCTGCGCGATGAAGTTGCCCAGCGAGAAACCCAGCAAATCCACTTTCTCGAAACCTAGGGCTCGGATGAAATCGTAGGCGTCGCGGGTCATCTGGGCCACGGTGGTGGGTGTTTGGCCACCGGAGTTGCCCACGCCAGCCTGGTCGAAAAGCACGACGCGGTGGTTCTGGGCTAGGCCATTGGTCACTAGCGGGTCCCAGTTGTCCATGGTGCCAGTGAAGTGTTGCAGGAAAATCAGGGGCAGGCCGTCGGCTTTGCCGAAGGTGCGGTAGGCGAAGGGCACGCCGTTCACGTCGACGTACTGCGTGGGCGCGGTTTCGTGGGTGTAGGTTTCCGGGGTTGCCATGGCAAAAAGGATAGTTAGGGAGTGTAGTGTTTCGTGGAGCTGCGGGCAGCTTACTGCTCGTCAGTGGGCGTATCGGCGCGGTGCAGCAGCCGGCGCAGCTTCTCATCGAGGCCTAGGGCCACTGTCGTCACAGCTTCATTCTGGAACTGTCCGAAAAGGGAGGATGGCAGGTCGTATTCGGCCCACACCTGCTGGTCGGTGGTCTCGTACACCAGCAGGCGTAGCGGGGCATAGAGGGCAGCGCGCAGGTCGTGCTGGGTCATTTGCAGCGCGATGAGCGGGTTGCCCAGCACGTACTGCTTGGCTTTGTGGGCGGCGCCGCGCAGTCGCAGCAGCGTGCCGTGGTCTTGAATCTGAAAGAGAATCAGGTTCTCATAGCCGCCCAGCCTGGCGAGCTGCTGCTCGGCCTGGGCGGGATTGGTGGCGGCCAACGCCAGGCTAGCTTCATCAATGCGGCCGAGCAGGCTTTCGAGCGCTGCCGTCACGTCTTCAAAGCGGCGCTGTAGCTTGATGGCCTGGTGCTTAATAGCAATGACGGTTTCCGTGGCGGCGGTGTAAGGCCGATGTTGGTAGCCGCCGCGCAGCCAGTTCAGGGCCAGGCGGGCGTAGGTATCGGCTTCCTCTTCCCAGGTGTAATGCCCGCAGTCGAGCACGGTAAGGGTGCTGTTAGGGAGCTGGCGGTGCAGCGCCTCGGCGTCGGCTACGGGTACGTTCGGGTCGTGGCGGCCGCTGACGATGTGCACCGGCGTGTGCAGCGCGGGCAACTGCGGGGCTAGGGCGGGCAGGTCCGTTTTGTAGGCTCGTACGAAGTTCATGGCCTCCACGAAGCGCCCGTCGGCCGCGGCGGCCAGGTAGTCGGCCACAATGGCGTCGGGCAGCGTGTAGTAGGCCTTTATCTCGCTGAGCGAGTTCAGCACGATGGCATCGGTATCCAGCGCCCGAAACATATCCAGCGACTCGGCCTCGATAATCTGCTTCAGCACCCCATCCACAATCAGCGGAAATGAGCAGGCACCACTGCCGATGAACAGGCTGCGGAAGGTGCCGGGCTGCAGGGCTTCAGCAAACAGCACCGACGGACTAGCTACGTCGGGGGCAATGGCGTGGGGCTGGGTCAGGCCGAAGTGGGCGTTCAGCTCAATGAGAAACTGCCCCATAGTCCGCGGCGACATCAACTCGGGCCGGCCTTCCGAAAGGCCGAAGCCGGGCAGGTCGATGGCCAGGAGGGCAAACTCAGCCGCCAGCGTGTCCCAGATGGGGCGGAAGGCCAGCAGGCTCTCGGGCCAGGGGCTTAACAGCAGCACGGTATCGGCCCCGGCCCTGGGGCTGTGGGCGTACCGAATGCGCAGGCCGGCAATGGTCGCAAACTCGGGGTAGACAGTGCCGGCGGTGTCCAGCACGGGAGTGGCAGGGGTAGTCATGGTAACAGCTGGTGGTAAAGTGATTAAGCACGTGGCTTGCTTGGTGACCAGGCCCTACTGCAGCACGATGTTGCTCAGGTCGATGGCTACTACCAGCGGCTCGGGGCTGTGGCCTAGATCCTCATTGCGGAGGTAAATGCGGTGCTGGGTAGGCAGCGTAATGCCCGCTACCATGACGTGGTCGGCGAAGTAGTGCACGGCGGGGGTGCCGCCGTTGATATCCACGTTGTAATCGTGGCGCCAGAGCAGGCCATCCGGGGCGATGTAAAAGGTTTGCACCGGGTTGTGGGTGGCCACATTCTCCGGGAAGGTCACTTGCAGGCGGCGCAGCGTCTGACCGGCTTCTTCCCAGGGGCCTAGCTCCGCCACCTCGAAGCCGGGCAGCGCGAAGCTGAATGGGGCCGTGAGGTAGTTCCACATGGCGTAGCCCACGAAGTAGGCTAGTTGCGTGTCGCTCCACGGCGTTTCTAGGCCGTAGCCGGCAAAGGAGGCCCTCGGGGAATCCAGCACCTCTATCAGCGTGCCGTCGGTCGTTTCAATCACTACCTGGTTGGGCGTGACGGCGGTGCGGCGGTTGGGGGCGCCGAAGGGCGCGTGCGAGGTCCAGGGCTGGTGCAAATCGACGGTGACGTTGACCTCGTCGAGCATGCCGGCGTGGCCTTTCAGCCCCCACAAGATGCCGCCCTGCGTGAGGTGCGCCGAGAGGGTTTTTAGTTCATTCCAACGGGTCAGGCCCCCGTGGGCCTCTAGGGTGCGGGCGAGTAAGTCGTTCATGGTGCTGTGGTTGAGTAGGTTGAAAAAGTTGAATAGGTGCTCAGCGTCGCCCATCGAGGTCGGTGCTGATGGAAATGGGCAGCCACTGCTCCAGTTCCGTCATCATGCTTTCCACGTTGGCTTGGTAGAAGAGCACGGCATCTTTGCCCAGCAGCAGGTGAGCGGGCGGCTGCGCGGTGCGGGCCAGGTCAACCACCACGCGAGCTAGCTTCTTGGGGTCGCCCGGCTCGTTGCTGAACAAGTGGCGGGCATCGGCGCGCATGTCGCCTACGGCCGTGGCGTCGTAGTCGGCAATGGGGCGGCTGGCCACCTGCCGCGACTCCGGCCCGAGGAAACCGGTGCGGAACAGCCCCGGCGAAATGGCCGTGACTTGAATCCCGAACGGGGCTAGCTCCACGGCTAGGCCCCTGGAAATGCCTTCCAGCGCAAACTTGGTGGAGCCGTACACGCCCCAGCCGGGAAAGGCCCCGTGCGCATCAATGGACGAGATATTAATCAGGTAGCCGGCCCGCTGCTGGCGCATGATGGGCAGCACAGCGCGCACCACGTTCAGCACCCCAAACACGTTGGTGTCGTACTGCTGGCGCACCTCCGCGTCGGTGGCTTCTTCGAGGGCGGCCACCAGGCCGTAGCCGGCGTTGTTGACCACCACATCGAGTCGCCCGAAGTGAGCCACGCCCTGGCGAACAGCTTGTTGCACCTGGGCTTCGTCGGTCACGTCCATCTGAGCCGTGAATAAGTTGGTGTGGTGCTGCAGGGTGCCAGCCAAGGCGCCAGGCTCGCGGCGGACCGTGGCAATTACCCGGTCGCCTGAGGCCAAGGCCGCCTTCGTGATTTCAAAACCTAGGCCCTTGCTGGCTCCGGTAATGAGCCATACTTTTTGTTTCATGGGTGGGAAGTAAGCGGAGAGAAGAAGCGGAGTGCGCCGACCTACTGGCGTGTTACTGTTGGTTGCGAATCCAAGTAGTGGTCAGGCCCTCGTCGATGAAGGCGGCGGCCCGGTAGCCGGTATTGGCAGGGTGGGCCAGCGTGGGCAGCACGATATCAGTGTAGTAGGGCACGTGGGATGGGAAAACCAGGTAGGCGCCGTACACCTGCTGCGAGGTCCGGAAGGAGGCTATTACCTCGGGGCAAAACTCTTGCAGCAGCCACTGGGGCAAGCGGGGGCAGTTGTTGGCGCAGCGGCGCATGTCGAGCAGCCAAAAGCGGCACTGGCGCTGCACGGCCGCGGCCAGCACCTGGCGGTAGCTGGCGATGTATTCTTCGTCGCTGCCCGGCTGCTCCCGCCAGCGGGCCACCAACGTATGGCCCTGGCTGCGGTATGAAAGGTCCAGTACGGAAAAGGGAATAGAGAGCCTCATCAGGATAGGAGTAAGCAGCAGTCCGGTGCCCGGTAAGCCGCTTCCTGGGGCCAGTAGGGCCAGTGGAAGCCGAGCGTTGCTGTGCTTAACTCAATCCAATGACTGTACCACGGGCCCCGTGCCAGAAGGCCTAGGCGCACACACAATGCCTCAGACGCCTCCAAACCGCCTTTTTGTCCCCAATAAACAGTGTATTGCCTCCCACCACCCGCAACTCCAATGGATTGAGCAGAGCAGAATTTTTGGAGTTACTCCAACTTGTTGGAGCGTAGGCCGGAGCAGGCCTAGAATAAGATGCGTAGCCTAGCTACTATGGTTTCGGTCCCCCCTATCAGGTTGATAAGCCCAGGGAGAGCCAAGAAGATCTTATTACCAACCTGTAATCAGGTCTATACCTCAAGGAAAAGAGCCCCTTTGTTTATAAGCCGAACGGGCTAAAGGGCCCTTTGAGCCGGACAAGTGCCGGATAAGGTCGGGTAGGCAATAGGTAAGAAACGCGGCGAGGCTTCAACCGGCGCATGCCAGACGAAGCCTGATAAATCACGGATTACTCTGATACTATGCTTGATAAAGACTACAAGCTAGCTCGCTGGAATAATCTTCAGCTTTTTCATGCGCGCTTCCAGCGTGGTGGGCTTGATATCGAGCAGCTCGGCCGCGCCGCCTGCGCCCCGGATGCGGTAATGCGTCTGTGCCAGGGCGGCCAGGATGGTTTCGCGCATGGCTTCGTCCAGGGGCTGCGCCAGTCGGGCAGCGGGCTCCTTGGGGGCCGGGGAGGGTGGCGCTGGGGGTAGTTGCAGCGGCTCGGCTAGCTCCAGGGTGGTGGTGCGGGAAAGAATGGCGGCCCGCTCCAGCACGTGCTCCAATTCCCGAATGTTGCCGGGCCACGGGTACTGACGCAGCTGTTGCAGCGTAGCCTGCGAGAGGCCCGTGAACGCCTTCCCTAGCTTCTTGCTGATTTTCTGAAGGAAGTGCGTGGTTAGGGGCAGAATATCCTCCTGCCGCTCGCGCAGGGGCGGCACGATCACCGGAAACACGTTGAGGCGGTAGTAGAGGTCGGAGCGGAAGCGGCCCGCGGCTACTTCTTGCAGCAGGTTGCGGTTGGTGGCGGCAATGACGCGCACATCCACGTGAATGGTGCCCTTACCGCCTAGGCGCTCAATCTCACCTTCTTGCAGCACGCGCAGCAGCTTGGCTTGCAGCTCCAGCGGCAGCTCGCCGATTTCATCCAGGAAAATGCTGCTTTTGTGGGCTAGCTCAAACTTGCCAATGCGCTGGTCGGTGGCCCCGGTATAGCTGCCTTTTTCGTGTCCAAACAGCTCCGATTCGATGAGTTGGGCGGGGAGGGCGGCGCAGTTTACCTTCACCATCGTGCGGTCTTTACGCCCCGATAGGTTGTGTACGGCCCTTGCAATCAGTTCCTTGCCCGTACCGGTTTCGCCCAGCACCAGCACCGTGTAGTCGGTGGGCGCCACCTGGCCGAGGCTGTTGAATATGTTAAGCATGGCCGGGCTCGTGCCGATAATTTCCTCGAAGTTGTGACTGGTCTTGATTTCCTCCAGCAGGTAGCTGTTTTCCCGCTCCAGCTGCTCGCTCAGGGTCTTGATGCGCTCGAAGGCCAGCAAATTTTCTAGCACTAGTGCTACCTGCTCGGCTAGGTCTTGCAGGGTACGTAGGTCGCGCTCGGTGAAGGCAAAGGCTACCTTACTAGCCACTACCAGGGCCGCCGAGGCCGCCCCCTTGAGGGCCACCGGCACCGACATAGAAGACTTAATTTCCAGCAGGGTGGAATAATAGCGAGTGACAATGTCACGCTCGCGCAGGGCTTCCTGCTGCTCGCCCACGTTTAGCGTAGGGCTACTCAGGCAAGCAGGAATGGCCGTCAGGGCTTGTCGCCATTCCGCCGACGCGGCTTCTTCGGGCAGTGCCAGCTTCGCGGCCGGTAGCGGCCCAAAAACGTTGCCTTCTCGCTCCACGGTTGCTTCCGCCAACGAGCTGCCTGACCAATAGATGCTCAGGTAATCGATGGGCATGAGCTCGTGAATGGCGGCGGCTACCTGGCTGGTGGTTTCGGCCACGTTCTTGCCGTTTTGGAAGGCCCGCACCACGGCCAGCTCGGCGGCTTTCAGCTGGCGACGAGCCTCGATTTCCTCGCTGGCCAGCAGGTTGTCGAGCGCCAGTACAATCTGCGGAATAATCAATTCCACGGCGGCGTAGTCCTTGGGCGTGAAGCCTTGCGGCTCCGTGCAAGCCAGCTCGATAGTAGTAAAGGAGCGGCGCTGCTGCAGAGTCACCGGAAACAAGGCCAGTGACTGCATGCCAAAGTGGTCGTGGCTAATTTGGGCCGGCGGGTAGTGGGCGCACAAATCGGCCAGCGCCTCGCCCGTGAATAGGCCCGCTGGCCTAGGCGGCGCGGCCGGCGCCTGCGCCAGCTTCTGCTGAAACTCCTGGATGGCTTCGCGGCGGGCTAGCATCGGCACCAGCACCCGCTCGAAGTCGCCGGTGGGTGTTTTTTGCAGCGTCACCCAGTAGTATACCGACTCTTCGGGGAGGGCCAGGCGCAAGCTGAACATGCTGAACGGTACCACTTTATTGAGCTGAGCGGCAATAGCTAGGCACAGCTGGTGGCGGTCGTGCAGCGAAACCAGCGCGTTGTTGACGGCCATCTGAATGCCCTGCTGCTGCCGCAGCTTGGCTTCGGCGCTGTGGGCGTGGCGGTAGCGGGCAATTTCCAGCGTTGTCAGCACGTCTTTTTCGCGAAAGGGCTTGTTCAGGAAGCCGTACGGCTCGGTTATTTTCGCGGCTTCCAGCACGCTGTCGGTCAGGTTGGCCGAGAGAAATACGAACGGAATATCCTGCTCCTTCAGCCAGTAGGCTAGGTCGATGCCCGTTTCGTCGCCCTTCAGAAAGATGTCGAGCAGCACGATGCTAGGGCGTTGCTCGACAACCAGCGCCTTGGCCTTAGCCACCGATATGGCCACTCCCGTTACCTCGTAGCCTTCCTTCTCCAGAATGCGCCGCAACCCGTTGGCAATCACAAACTCGTCTTCGACGATGAGCAAAGAAGGCAGCGGCGAAAGTTCGAGCGTTGGTTGCATAGCGTTGGTGCAGAAAGCTACTTGCTTAAACAAGAAGTTGGCAGGCAGCTGAATTTAGGTAGTCGGATAAAATATATGCTAACAGTCATGCGGAGCTTGCCGAAGCATCTCTGCCGCTTCGGCCTCCCAAGTAGGAGTTAGGACTGCGGTAGAGATGCTTCGGCAAGCTCCGCACGACCGTTCTGGAGACTTAAAATAACAGCTTTCGAGCTTACCAGGGCAAGTCCTGGCCTAGGTGCACGAAGTGCCCAGTGGGGCCATCGGCGCCGAGCAGGGCTAGTTCCACGCTGGTGCGGCTGCCTTCGGGCACGGTGAGCTGGGCCACGTCGCCGCCCCCGATTTCAGTTTTCACCCAGCCGGGGTGGGCCGAGTTGACTTTGATGTTAGTATCGGCTAATTCGTGGGCCAGCAGCACCGTGAACATATTGAGGGCCACCTTGGAGGCGCAGTACGACAGCACCTGGAAGGGCCCGAGCGGGTTGCCGGGCTGCGCGTGCTCGGTGAGCGAACCTAGGTTGCTGGATAGGTTCACGATGCGGCCGGCTGGGCTTTGGCGCAGTAGCGGCAGCACCTCGCGCGTAAGGGCCACCACCGAAAATAGGTTGGTATCGAAGATTTCCTGAAACTCCTCGGGGGTAGTTTCGATGGTGCGGGGCACGAACAGCGTCTCCTTCGGGATGGCGCCGGCATTGTTGATGAGAACGTCGAGCCGACCTAGGGTGTCGGTCAGGAACTGCGCGGCGGCCGCGCGTTCGGCGGGCTTGGTTACGTCGAGCTGAATGCCGTGGGCGTCGAGGCCTAGGCCTTTAAGCTGGGCGGCGGCATCCTGCGCGGCGGCGAGCTGGCGGGCGGCCAGTACCACCGTGATACCCTGCTCGCCGAGCTGCTTGGCGGTTTCGAATCCGATGCCCCGATTGGCCCCCGTGATGAGGGCTACTTGTTGCGTGTGCATGCTTGCTGCTGAAAAAGTGAGGATGAAGGCTGAGTGCCGACCGCCTGTGGTTGGGCCGACTGCCGCTTGCCCCGTTCCAAAGTCTGTACCGGCTACCTAGGTGGTGAACTCCAAAATCATTCTAGGGCCTCAAAATCAGCACTTCCAACTGCTAGGGGTACTTGGCCGAGCATGGCAGCCTCCAACAAGCTGGTCGGGGTTTATTGGATATTCTCCAACAGAATGGAGCCGCACGGTGGCCATGCGAGCAAGAAGGGCGTGTTGTTCAGAAGACCTAGGCCGTCATGCTGAGCTTGTCGGAGCAACAGAGAGGCCTCGGCAACCTCGACTTAATCACCTCTAAAAGGCCGACTCACTGGTAGGCCGCCCCGCGCGGAAGTAGGAGCCACTCCATTCTATTGGAGAATATCCAATAAGTACTAAGCGAACTATTGGAGGTAGCTAGGTTGCTTAGTACCCGCTTAGAGCTGCTTTTTGGCAATAAATTACTGGTTATCAATAAGTAATCAGTGCGGGTGCTGCTTCCAAGGGTGGAAAGGGTTGGCCGGTGGCACAGGCTTTGGAAACTGAGCAAGCAGATGTAGCCTAGCCAAGCGCCACCCTTCCCGGCTGCATGATTTCCCGATTTGTATTGCGCGGCGCCCTGTTATCTGCCGTGCTTATACTGCTCAACGCCCCAACGTTTCATCTATGAATGCTTTCATCCTGACGGGCACTACTGGCCCCGATAGCCTGCACCCTACCACCTTGCCCACGCCCAGCCTAGGAGCCACCGACGTGCTGGTGCAAGTAAAAGCCATCAGCCTGAACCCCGTCGACGTGAAAACTACCCACGGCTCAGGCATGTACGGCCGCCTCAAGGACGAGCAGCCGCTGATACCGGGCTGGGATATTTCGGGCATCGTCACGCAGGTCGGGGCCGAGGTAACGCAATTCAAGCCCGGCGACGAAGTATTTGGCATGGTCAACTTTCCCGGCCACGGCCGCGCTTACGCCGAGTACGTGGCCGCGCCGGCCGCCCACCTAGCCCACAAGCCTGCGAGCATCAGCCACGAAGAAGCGGTAGCGGCCACGCTGGCGGCCCTCACCGCCTGGCAGGCCCTGGTGACCAAGGCCAACGTGCAGCCGGGCCAGCGGGTGCTCATCCATGCCGCCGCGGGCGGGGTAGGGCACTTTGCGGTGCAGCTGGCCAAGGATCTAGGGGCCTACGTCATCGGTACTTCGTCGGTGGCCAAGCGCGAGTTTGTGTTATCGCTCGGCGTCGATGAGCACCTCGACTACACCCAAGTGCGCTTCGAGGAAGTGCTGCCGCCCGTGGACGTGGTGCTCGACACTGTCGGCGGGCCGAACCTCGTCCGCTCGGCTGCTGTGCTCAAGTCCGGCGGCCGCCTCGTGAGCATCCTCGGCATGACGCCCGAAGCCAGCAGTCTGGCCGAGCAGCGCGGGGCAACGGCCACGGCGTTCCTGGTAGAGTCCAGCGGCGCGCAGATGCAGCAGCTGGCCGACCGCCTGGCTGATGGCCGTCTGCGTGCCCACGTGTCGCTGGCGCTGCCTTTCGAGCAGCTGCCCGACGCCCTCCGCCAAGTGGAAAGCGGCAAAACCCAGGGTAAGGTAGTCGTGACGCTGTAGCCTTTCTTGCCTGCGTAATCAGAAGACAACTAGTTGGTTTGTAAATACTTGTTTCGCTACTTAACCCTCGCATCATGAACGCCACTGCTGAAATCACCGCTCCCCAAGTGCGCGACTTCGCCACCGACCCGAACCTCGACCCGCAGGTTATTACCTTTCTCAAGGGCCTGAACAACGGCAGCCCCGGCCTCGAAACCCTAGCCCCCCTCGACGCCCGCAAGGTGCTGGAAGGCGCTCAGGCCAGCGTCGATGTGGACCTATCGGGCATTGAAGTCACGCAGAAAACAATTGAGCAAGACGGCTACACCGTGCCGCTGTACATCGTGCGCCCCACGGGCACGGCCGATACGGTGCTACCCGTGTTCATCTTCATTCACGGTGGCGGCTGGGTGCTCGGCGACTTCCCCACTCATAAGCGCATGGTGCGCGATTTGGTTGTCCTGTCGGGCTTCGCCGCGGTGTTCGTGGAGTACACCCGCACGCCGGACGCGCAGTTTCCGCAGGCCATCAACGAAATCTACGCGGCTACGAAATGGGTGGCGGAGAACGGTGCGGAAATTAACGTCGACGGCACGAACCTAGCCGTGGTGGGCAACAGCGTGGGCGGCAACATGACGGCCGTTACGACCCTGCAAGCCAAGGAGAAAGGCGGCCCCCACATCAAGCTGCAAATCCTGATGTGGCCCATCGTGGATGCTGATTTCGAAACCGAATCGTACCAGCTTTTCGGCCAAGACCGCTTCCTGACCACGCCGCTGATGAAGTGGATGTACGACATGTACATCACCGACCCGGCCCAGCGCACCCAGCCCTACGCCTCGCCGCTGCACGCTACCCTGGAGCAACTGCAAGGCTTGCCGCCGGCGCTCATCCAGGTGGCCGAAAACGACGTGCTGCGCGAAGAAGGCGAAGCCTACGGCCGCAAGCTCAGCGAGGCCGGCGTGCCCGCTACCACCATTCGCTACAACGGCATGATTCACGACTTTGGCCTGCTCAACGGCCTGGCCGAGGTGCCCGCTACCAAGTCGCTGTTTGTGCACGCCGCCGCCGAGTTGCAGAAGTACCTAGGGTAGGCGGGTAGCACTTACCCTTGAAAACAAAATCGTCTAGGCAAGGCACTGTCGCGGCCGCAAGTTGTGACAGCCGCACCATGCTGCCGCGGCAGTGCCTTCCACCCATAATTCCCTTGCTCTCATGATTTTTGCCATCGACAAAATCAGCCCGACGTATTGGAAAGTCTCGTTTAACCACCCGCCCATCAACGTGTTCGACGGCGAGTTTTCGCGTCAACTGATACCGCTGATGAACGAGCTGGAAGCCAACGAGGCCCTGCAAGTGGTGGTGTTTGAAAGCGCCAACCCAGACTTCTTCATTGCCCACGCTGAGCTCATCAACCCCGGTGACTACCCCAAGGGGCCCGGCCGCACCGGCCTGTCGGCTTCCTGGCCCGATATTGCCAAGCGGCTGGAGCAGGCGCCTTTCGCGAGCATTGCCGTCATCCGGGGTCGGGCACGGGGCCTCGGGAGCGAGTTTGCCCAGGCCTTTGATATGCGCTTCGCTAGCAAGGAAAAAGCTATTCTAGGCCAGCCCGAAGTGGGTATTGGCTCGTTTCCGGGCGGCGGGGGCCTAGAGCGCCTGCACCTGCTCACCGGCAAGGCCCGGGCGCTGGAAATCCTTGTGAGCGGCGAAGACTACGACGCCGACACGGCGGCCCAGTACGGCTGGGTCAACCGCGCACTGCCGGATGCTGAACTAGACGGCTTCGTGGATCACCTGGCCCGGCGAATTGCCTCGTTCGATAAGCCAGCTATTGCCGCTATTAAGGCTGCCCTCAACGAGCGCGCAGAGCTACCTAAAAACGAGCATTTGATGGACACGCAGACGCGCTTCTTCCAGTCGCTGGCGACGCCGCACGTGCAAAAGCGCATCAAAGCTCTGCTTGAAAAAGGCCTGCACCAGCCCGGCGACGTGGAGATGAATCTGGGCAAGTACCTCTAGCCCCTAGGCCAGTCCTGCTAGGCCGCTTTCGGTGGGGCGGGCCCCTAGGCCTAGGGGTAGGTGCCAGTTATACTGCTTGGCTTCAAGGTGTACAGGCCCACCTGCTGCCGTGCTTGCCGTATGGGAGGACATCACGTAACCCATACCTTATCATGAAGAAGACGCTGTTTACCCGCCTCATTACCACCGCGCTGCTCGTTGCTGGGGCTAGCCTCTGCGCCGAAGCGCAAGAATATGTATCGCCCGCGTCGGGCAAGCCCGTGGAACTGGGCAAGGCGCCCGGCATGAAGGTAAAGCTGCTGAGCACCAGCGGGCAAGTCAAAACCTACGTCCTGGTTTTCAGCAAGGGCGATGAGGTGATGTCGGGCCTGATGGAATTTGCGCAGAAGTACAACGTCAAAAGTGCGCATTACCAGGCCATTGGCGATGCCCTCTCGGCCCAGATTGGCGTGTACGACTACAGCCGCAAGCAGTTCAAGGTCATTCCCATCACCGAGCCTGTCGAGGTGACGTCGCTGACCGGCGACATTGCCGTGCTCAACGGCAAGCCGGCGCCGCATTCTCACCTGAACCTAGCCGCCCCCGACGGCAGCGTGCGCGGCGGCCACTTGCTAGAGTTGGTTGTTGGCCCCACTCTGGAACTGTTCATGGCGGTGGAACCCACGCCGCTCTATAAAAAGTTGAATCCAGAGTTCGACGCCAACGTCATTGATCCCGCTTTAACAAAATAGCGCCACCTACATAACCATCATACTGAGCGCGGTATGATGGACAAAAATCCTTTCTGCAATAGCTTAGCTATCAGCAATTCTTTCACGCAATGGCAATGGCTTCTGACATCCGACACTATCAGGCACTTATCATCGGTTTTGGCAAAGCGGGGAAGACGCTGGCCGGCTTTCTGGCCGCGCAAGGCTGGCAGGTGGCGCTGGTGGAGCAGTCGGCCCAGATGTACGGTGGCACCTGCATCAACATCGCCTGCATTCCGACCAAGTCGCTGGTACATAGCGCTGAAACAGGGCGGCCCTACGCGGAGGCCATTGCCGAAAAGAACCGCCTGACCTCCTTTCTGCGCGGGCGCAACCTAGCTAACCTCACCAGCCACCCCGAGGCCACGCTGCTGCTAGGCCAGGCCGCGTTCGTGAACGAGCGCCAAGTGCGCGTGCACCTGCTCGAAACGGACGAAGAAGTGCTGGTGGAGGCTGACCACATCTTCATCAATACCGGCGCCGTGCCGCGCCTGCCGCCCATCCCGGGTCTGCGCGAAAGCCAGCGGGTGTTCACCAGCACCAGCCTCATGGAGCAAACCGTGCTGCCTGAGCGGCTGGTTATCATCGGCGGCGGATTTATCGGGCTGGAGTTTGCCAGCATGTACGCCCAGTTTGGCGCGGCCGTCACGGTATTGGAAAGTGGCCCTAGGTTGCTGCCCCACGAAGACGAGGACATGGCCGCCGCCATTCGGCAAATGCTGGAAAGCAAGGGTATTACCTTCCTGGAAGGCGTGCAGGTGCAGCAAATTGAACCCGGCATCGCCCACGACACCGTGGTGCTGCAAGATGCCCAAGGGGCCACCCAGCGCCTATCGGCCTCAGCCGTTCTGGTGGCCGTAGGCCGTGAGCCGGTGGTAGCGAGCCTCAACCTGCCCGCCGCCGGCGTAACCCAGGACGCGCGCGGCTTTATCCAAGTGAACGAGCGGCTGCAAACCAACGTGCCCCACATCTGGGCGCTGGGCGACGTGAACGGCGGCCCCCAGTTTACCTACATTTCCCTCGACGACTACCGCATCGTGCGCGACCAGCTGTTCGGCGCCGGCCAGCGCACCACCGCCGACCGCCAGCACGTGGCCTCTACCGTGTTCCTGACTCCGCCGCTGGCCCACGTGGGCCTGCGCGAGCGGGAGGCCCGCGCCCAGGGCTACCAAGTGCGGGTAGCCACTATGCCGGCCGCCGCCATCACGCGGGCACAAGTGCTGCAAGAGCCCGTCGGGCTGCTCAAAGCCGTGATAGAAGAAGGTACCGGCCGCATCCTAGGGTGCACGCTGTTCTGCGCCGACGCAGGTGAAGTCATCAACACTGTGCAGCTAGCCATGAAGGCTGGCGTGCGCTACGAGGTTCTACGCGACAATATCTATATTCATCCCTCCATGACGGAAGCCCTCAACGACCTATTTGGTAAGGTATAAGAGAGGGGCTACGTTAGTTGAGTAAAGCCAAGACTGGCTGCTCGCCAGTACCCTGGCCAGATGCTGTGCTATTTGTATGAAGTACTTAGTACTGTTGCTGTTGCTTGCCGCTGCTACTACTAGTAAGGCCGAGCCTTTCTATCCGGCGCTGGCGCAGCACCGCATCGAGACACTGCGGCAGAAGCTACGGCGCGGCCCGGCCGATACCAGTCGCGTAAACGTGTTGGTCGCCCTGAGCCGCGACCTTGTGAGCCGTGCGTACTACTCTGATAATCCGGCGGACACGGCGGTGGCCTACGCCCGGCAGGCGCAGGCGTTGAGCCGTCAGCTCGGCTACGTGGCCGGTCAGATTGAAAGCGACTACGCTTTGGCCTTCTGCTTCTTACGCGACACCAACGGTCCTAAGGCGCGTGAAGCTGCCGCGCAAGGCCTGGCCCGGAGTGAGCAGCAGTCCGACACTGCCCGGGCGGCGGTAGGGTGGTATATGCTGGGCGAAACGTATAACACGCCCGCCGACTCGGCCCGCCGCCTGCAATACTATACGAAAGCGGCTAGCCTAGCCCGCGCGGTGCGCCAGCCGCAAGTGGAAGGGCGGAGTTTGAAGGAAATGGCCGACATCCACTTTCAGCAAGGTAGGCTGCGCTTGGCCCGGCAGGAGCTACAGCGTGTTCTCTCGTTGTACCGGCGCAACGGCTACCCGCTCTTGCACTACACTTACGACCTGCTCGGCATCACCAGCGACGTGCTCGGCGATTATCCGGAGGCACTGCGCTTCACCTTGGCCGCGGTGCGCAGCGCCACTGCCACCCACGATACCGTCTCACTGGCAACCTTCTACGCACGAGTGGCCGATGTGTACGCCCACTTAAATCAGCGCCGAAAAGCCATTGACTATTACCGGCTAGCTCTGCGCAATTCAGAAAGCATCCACAGCACCTTCGGGATTACGGAGAGCACCTCGGCCATCGTGCACAACCTGATTTTGGTGAACGAGCCCGGACAGGCCCTGGCGCTGCTTATGCGGCAGCGCCAGGCGCACCCGCCCCAAGACGACTACTCCCGCCTCATGCTGGCGGATGGCCTCACCCAATCCTACCTCGGCCTAAAGCAATACGCCCAGGCACGGACCAGCGCCGCACAGCTGCTTCGCCTGCTGCAAACTGACCTCTTGCGCGATAATTACCACATCCAGGCTAGGGTGTACCGAACCCTCGGTAAGTATTACCTAGCTACGCGCGACTACACCAAAGCGGAAGCCGTGCTGAAGAAAGCCGTGGTAGCCGTGGAGCAGGTGGGCAATATGCCGAACCTGGCCAACACCAACTTGCTGCTCTACCGGGCCGATTCGGCGCAGGGCCACCTGTTGCCAGCTATTGCGCACTACAAACGCTACAAGGAGCTTACCGACAGCATCTTCACGGAGAGGAATAGCAAGCAAATGGCCCTGACCCAGGTGCAGTTTGAAACGGAGAAGCGGGAACAGCGCATTGCTCTGCTGACCAAACAGACTCAAGTGCAACAGGCTAACATCGCGCGGCAGCAAACGCAGCGCAACGCCGTGCTGGCCAGCTCCGGGCTGCTCCTGCTGCTGCTCGGCCTAGGTTACAACCGGTACCGACTGAAGCAGCGCAGCAACCTTCTGCTGGAAGGTCAGCAGCGCGAAATTGACCACAAAAACCAGGCGCTAGAGCAGGTGCTGGCGGAAAAAGAAGGCCTTTTAGTGGAAAAGGAGTGGATGCTCAAGGAAATCCACCACCGGGTGAAAAACAACCTTCAGATTGTCAACGAACTGCTAGCTTCGCAGACCGATTACTTGCGCGACGAGCATACGCTGGCCATCATTCGCGAAAGTCAGAACCGCATTCAGGCCATGGCCCTGATTCACCAGAAGCTCTACCAGGCCCAGAATATTGCCCGCGTGAACATGCAGGAGTACATCCGGGAAATTGTGGAGCACCTAGTCGCCTCCTTCGATTGTGAAGAGCTAGTGCAAACTTGCCTGGACGTGGCGGCCATTGAGCTAGATGTAACCGTTGCCACGCCGCTCGGCCTGATTATCAACGAAGCCGTAACCAACTCGCTCAAGTACGCTTTCCCCGACGGACAAGAAGGTAGCATTGCCATTAGTTTGACGCAGACGGCTACGAACGACTACGAGTTGCGCCTGGCGGATGATGGGGTCGGGTTGCCCCCAGGATTGAAAGTAAATAGTAGCCGGACGCTGGGTCTGACCATGATCCGGGGCCTGAGCGAGCAGCTGAATGGCACGCTATCTTTTGAGCCTGGACCAGGAGTACGTATTTGCCTGCGGTTTGAGGTGGAACCCAAAGCAGCCCCTCCGGGCTGGGCCGCGTAGCCCCCGGTTCAAGCCGAAACGAACTGGGGAGCTCCGATCTTGTTATTCCGCTGCTGGAGTCGGGCAGCTAGGCGGGGTACATGAGAAACTGGTGAACGCCTTCAACCCGGTGGCCGCCGCGGGCGTGATATGTTGCACCCCGCTTGCCGGCAGCTGGGACGGGAGGCTCTGTGACTGCGACTTCAGTCAGATGCTGGAGCTGACGGGGGCCAGCCCCGTGCAGCACATCCGGGTGTTTGACCTGGCCGCCCTCCGCGCGCGAACGGTGGTCGTTGATCAGCCCTGTAATGGGTGCACGGCCGGTAGGGGCTCGAGGTGTGGCGGTGCCCCAGCGGAAGGGGACTCAGGGCGAGCGGTGTTCTGGGGGTGTCCGCGAGCCGGCTGACGCGGCATTCAGCTGCTGCTACAGCCATTTGACGGCTTCCGGCAGCCCAGCTTTGCGTTCTGTAAGAGGAGTTTTTTAGCGGTGGGTTCGTGGGCGCTGGTGCACCCCCACGAAAGTATAGACTGCTCGACAGCTCAGTGGGGTCATCGCCGGCTGGGCCGGGAAGAGAACCAACTAGCCGGGGGCTTTTAGTAAGTGAACATAAGCCTACCCGCAGCGGCAGCCGCGCAGCAGGGGCACAGCCCATTCGGCCGCGCGTTGCCCATCTGGCCGCCGGACTAGCTGCCGGAGCGAAGCGGCAGACCAGTAAGTGCCAGCACCAGGGTTGCCCACATGCCCCGCCTACTTTACCACCACAATACTGGCTTGCCGGGCCGTTAGCCGCCAGCCGGCTTTCGTTTTCAGCCACACGTTGGTGTATTGGCGGGTTTCTACCTTACCCGCGAAGGCGGTGGCGCGTTGCGGTGTCACAATTTCATGCCCCATGGCAATGGCCACGGGCTCGACGATGGTTACTTTCTCGACTACGCGCTGGACGGTCGAGTAGTCGAGCTGGCCCTGGCGGATGAAGGCCAGGATCTGGGGCCGCGTCACCACCTGGTTGTAGGGGTTGTTGACCACGAACTCCGGGTGCCAGAGCCGGAATAGGGCGGCGGTATCACCCCGCTGCACGCTCGTAATTTCAAGTTCTTCGAGCCGGCGAATTTCGGGCTCGTCTTGGTGCTGGGCCCCCGCCGGGGCGGCGGACAGGAGCAGGGCGATGCTTCCGCTAACTAGCTTGTTCATGGTACGGTCAGCTTAAGATAAATGAATGCCTAAACCTACCCATAAGTGCAGCCGGCCTAGTGGTAAAAAATCCGCAAGTTCAGCGGGCTGGTCGCGCCAGGCGGTCCGGGGCCTGCGCTTGGGCCAGCAGCAAGGCGGGCGGGGTGGCGTAACCAAACTGCCGGAAGTCCTTCACCAAATGCTGGTAATCGTAGTAGCCGCAGGCGACCGCCACGTGCAGCCAGTCCCACTCGGGGTGGACTTGTTTTAGGGCATGGGCCTGGCTGAAGCGACTGATGCGCCCGTAGAGCTTGGGCCCCACCCCGAGCTGTTGCACAAACCGCCGCTCCACTTGGCTCACCGACAGGCAGGCATCGTGCGCCAGCTGGTCAAGCGAGTAGCCTTGCGGCTGAGCGGCCAGCGCGCGCAGCGCCCGATCGAAAGGCTGAAAGTCCAGGCGCAGGCGCTGAATACGCCGCCAGAGGTACGCCTCGACCAGCTCCCCGAGGGCCGCATAGGTGGGGGCATTGACCAGCTGTTCCTGCACCTGCCGAATCTCGGCCGCCAGCACCGCTTCCGCGTCGATGCGCGCGTTGGTGAATTCGGGCAAGGGCACGCGCAGAAACTTGGCCAGCACGCCCGGCTGGAACTGCACCGACAGCATGCGAAACCGGGCGCTGATGTAGAAATCGAACCGGGCGGACTGGGTGCCATTGAGCACGGTCGGGGCGTACACGGCCGTCGTGCCCGATGCGGGGTGAACCGCCGTGACCTGCCCGCGCAGATAAAACACCAGGCATTGCTCCGTATTGGCCGCCATGGCCTTGGCCGGCACCACTTCCCCCGGGGCGGCCGTGACGTCCAGCAGCAGCAGCTCCCGGATGAAGGGCTGCAGATGAGCGGAAGGGAGCCAAGTCTGGTAGTGAATGTCCATCACGGGCGCTCGTACTACTAAGGCGAACCAAGATTATAACGGGTTACACCCTAGGCAAAGGGTTTCGTGCGCTCGTGGAACAGCGCACCTGGAAATTCCGGCTCACGTACTCCAATATAAGAACTTGTGCGATCAGACCCGTAACTCTAGACCTCGCCCCCCTGGCAGGTGTCACCACATCCCCAGCTAGCAAAGTTTAGCCCAATGATCGAACCTTGGCTGTTGGTTAAATCGAGTCGTTACGCTTGAACCGCCGTGGCGGGTTGGCCCAACGCGAACAGGTGCCGGTACGTGCTGCCGAGGGCCAGGCACACCGTCAGCGTCCAGCCCGTGACCAGCCACGGCGACCCCAGCACGCCGGTCATGGCCAGAAAGCCCGCGGCCAAGAGCGAGTTAAGCACCCCGAGTACCACCGCTACCGTCAAGGCCATGGGCAGGAAGAAGAAAGCCAAAAACACGCCCCGGCGGCCGTGCGGGTGCAAGGCCGTGTACGCCCGTGCCACGGGTAAGGCTACCGCAGCGACCACAAACGTGGCGCCCACAGCCCAGGCGAGGGGATAGGGCAAAAAGGGGCGCAGGGCATATACCTCATCGTTGCCCCCCATGAACACCGCGCCGAGCAGGCGAGCAACGGGCAGGTTGGCAAACACGAGCGCGAAGCCCAGCGACCGGTGCGGGATGGGGTTTTGGGGGGCCAGCAGGCGGTAGCCCCAGCCCATCATCGCGAAGGTGAACAACGGACCGGCAACCGTAGCCGCCATGGTACGGAGCGGGGCCTGCTCGCAGGTTGCGCACAGGCTCCAGACGTTGAAATCTCTCGGGCCCCAGCAGCCACACAGCAGGCGGCCCACCCCCGTGTGCACCAGTTCATGCGCTTCGCCCAGGAAGAACTGCAGGGCCACGAACGCCATCAAGGGCCACCAAGCAAACCTAATTTTCATGCGGCGAGGGAAAGGACGGGCACCTAAAACGAATAATAGACGACTCATAGTAGGCAAAATCCAGTACTTCCCCGCATCAGCCGCGTATTGTTTTACTGCCCCACCGAAGCTTCCGCTGAACTGGGCGTCTAAGGTGACCTCGATGGGGAGTTTATGACCATGGTTGATTCCGCTACTAGAGTAGTTCTTTGCTGGGGATTATTCTCTGTTGCTTGAAAAGTCCCTTTCGTAGGCTGGCCCGGCGTAGGCTGGCGGCTCACGTTCGAGGCCCGGTGCCTTCCTCCGTATGGCCGACCACGGCCAGGCAGACAGCAGCGGGGCCCCGCAGCTCCTTCACGGAGGAGATAAACGAAAGAAATTAGCCGGGTCTCGTTCTTACATTCCGTTAAGTGGAAAGTATGTTCAGCACAGGGAGAGTGCCGTCGTAAAAAGAAGCTCCCGGAGAATGAGCCCCCAGTGCCCAACTAGGCTTCCGGCCGACTGCGGGGAGTTGATGATCAGTCCGCTTGAATAGCGGAGTTGGCTGACAATGCAGTTCCCTTTTAACCGACGGCTACCTCGCAGGGCGGGGAGCCTCCTGCTGGCATGTGGTCCGTACCACGGGCTTTGGTGTGGGGGGTGAGGACCCGCTCAAGGGCCGCCGATCCTGAGCCGCCTCAACCCAAAAAAAGGCGGGGTTGGCTTAGATAGTGCTATCTTAACGTTAAACCTGGACGTGGTCGAGAAATCTTGCCGCCGCGGGCGACGTAACCCCGGACGGGGGCAGTACCGACCAGGAATAGTACGTCCGACCAGCCCCCTAAAGCCACCATGCATGCACTACGTAGGGACCGGGCAGTTTTTTGGGCAAACCAACCGCTTGCTGCAGGTGGGGGCGCTTACGCTCACGGATACCGAGTACACCCACGAGCAGGTGGACTGGCACTATCACGAGAACGCCTACTTCACGCTGCTGCTCACGGGGCAAATGCTGGAGGGAAGTCGTCAGCACCAGCAGTGGTGCACGGCAGGCACGCTGTTGTACCACCACTGGCAGGAAGCCCACTACAACCGCAAGCCCCCGGGCTACACCCGCGGCTTCCACCTGGAGGTGCCCCCGGCCTGGTTTGTATCGGTGGGCCTGACGCCCAGTGCCGTGCAGGGGAGCCTGCTGGTCCGGGACCCGGCCGTTACCACCATCCTCTACCAGATTTTGAGGGAAAGCCAACTCAACGATGCTTCCAGCGCCTTGGCCATTGAATCACTATTGACGGCAGGCCTGCAGCACTTGGCCCGGGGAGCGGCCCTCGTGCGCACCGTGGCGCCGCCCTGGGTCACCCAACTTCGGGACCTGCTGCACGACTCGCCGGACATGAGCTGGACCCTGACGGGGTTGGCCCAGGAAGTCGGCCTGCATCCGGCGCACCTGTCGCGCAGCTTTCCGCAGTATTTCTCCGCTACCCTGGGCCAGTATGTTCGCCACCTGCGGGTGCAACGGGCGCTGACCCTGTTGCTCGACCCGCAGCGGTCGCTGCTGGATATTGCCCTGGCCTGCGGCTTTTACGACCAGAGCCATTTCAACCGCTGCTTCAAGGCCCTGCTGCACGAACGACCCACGCAGTACCGACGCGTGCTGCGGCGGTAAGCCGCAGCGCCGGGCAGAGGAGGCCCCGTTAAATCTGTCCTATTTAACGGGGCTGAGGGAAGGTATTTTTGCGGCTGTCTCCCTTCTGCCAACTCTGATGAAACATCTGGTACTGCCGCTGCTGCCGCTGTTCATGGCCTTTCGGCTCGGGGCTCAATCCGCCCCGTTCGTGCCGGACCACGGCATCACTTCCCCCTTTCATCAGGCCCACGTGGGAGAAATCCTGTTCAGTGCGCAGGCCCTCCCGGCCACGGCCTACGTTGCTTCGGCGTTTGCCCCTTCCCAAGTCTTCACGCCGAAGAGCAGCCTGTTCATGACCGTGTTTTTGGGCACCTCCCTGACCAATGCCTTGCATGCGCTGGCTCCCGACGCGACGGCGGAAGAGCTGACCCAGCGGGGAAATTTTCAGTTTACGTTCCTCGTGGATCAGCAGCCCGTGTACGTGAGCAACCTCCACCCCGGGGCCCCCTACGCCGCCCTCAAACACGCGGAAACGGTGTGGCACAAGCCCCTGGTCAACAACGAGACCGCCACCAGTTGGTGGAGCCAGTCGCTGTGGAACCGGTTCCTGGCGGCGGGCGGCGAAAAAGCCCTGCGCACGGGCCCCCACCTGCTGCGGGTGGAAATTCGTCCCTATCTGCACACCACGCGGCTGCTGGTGGGGCCGCCGCTGGCGGCCGGGCAGGTTACCCTGGTGGTGAAGCCGCCCGTGATCGACCCTAATACCATCCGGTTGCGTTCGCTCGCTCCGTATCCGGGGCTGCCTGTTTCGCGGGCGCATCTGGATACCGCTAAAATCAAGGCCTTGAAAGCCAACATCGAGGCCGGGGTATTCAAGGCGATCACCAGCGTGGTGGTGCTCAAACAGGGGCAACTGCTCGTGGAGGAATACTTCCAGGGCGCGACCCGCGCGACCCGGCATGACCCGCGCTCGGTGGGCAAATCCTTCGCCTCCACCCTCACGGGCCTGGCCATCGCCGATGGCTTCCTCCGCAATGAATTTCAGCCGCTGCGTGACTTCTACGACATGCCGCAGTACCCGCACTACACGCCGGCCAAGGCCCGTATCACGCTCAGCGAGCTACTGACCATGCGTTCCGCGTTGGCGGGCAACGATGAGGAAGCCGATTCTCCCGGCAACGAAGAGCACATGTACCCCACGTCGGACTGGGTGCGCTTTGCCCTGAGCCTGCCCGTGGATTCGGTCAAGCCCCGGGGACAATGGGCGTATTTTACCGCCGGCGCGATCCTGCTGGGGGACGTGCTGGAGCACCGCGTGCCCGGCGGACTGGAAGCGTACGCGGACCGCCGGCTTTTCCGGCCGTTGGGCATCACCGACTACCGGTGGCAGTACACGCCCCAACACGTCGCCAACACGGCCGGGGGCGTGCAGCTGCGCGCGCTGGACTTTGCCAAGTACGGGTTGCTGTACCAGAACGGGGGCCGGTGGCAGGGTCAGCAACTGCTGCCCGCCGCCTGGGTCGCGAAAACGTTGAGCCACCAGGTCGCCCTTCCCCACCGGGTAAAGGAGTATTACGGGTACCTGTTCTGGAATAAAACCTACCACGTGCAAGGCAAGTCCTACGAAACGTACTACTGCGCCGGCAACGGAGGCAATACGATATTCGTGTTCAAGGACCAGCCCCTGGTGGTGGTCGTGACCGCCACCGCCTACGGGGCCTCCAACGCCCATGCGCAGGTCGACAAAATGATGACTGACTTTATCTTACCGGCCGTGTTAGGGACCAGGCCGCGCAAACCAGGCCGCGCCGCCGCGCCCCCCCGGCCCCGCGCAAGTCAGCGGCGGTACGTGCGCTAATCGCCCGTTTCTGTTGGCCCTCGAGTTAGAAAAACGAGCCTTTAGGCAGCCTATTCGTAAAAGTTGTCGCCAGCCCTGGTCGCCGTCGGGGGGTGGTTCTGCTTGTTACAGGGTGTGAAGTGGTTCCGCGGCGCGGGCCCGCAGTAGATCCCGGTGCCATTGACGCGGTAGTAGCACTTCTCTCCCTGCACGCGGATGGGTCCACCCACGCCTCGGGTGCCGAGGACGAGCACGTACAGAAAACAGGTGGTCTTCGGCGCTACGGTTCTATGATGCGTAGACGAGGGCGGCAGTTGGTGGGCTACCACCGCCGGCACATCGTGGAGCCCGTAGTTAAACACGGGCAGCTTCTCCGCAGTCATTCCGTCGGACGGAACACCAGTCGCAGGTAGTTGTCCGGTGCGCGCGGGCGCGGTGGCCCCGGGGCCGGAGCGTGCTTGAGTATCTTAAAGGACCGCGGCGCGGCGCACCACGAGTTGGGCGATCGCCAGCGCCGCCCGGCTGGCAAGCCCGGTGGGTCCGCGCGTGGTGCTGGGCCGGGGCTTTCGGCGGGGCAGCGGCGCCTTGCGGCTCGGCATTGGGCTCAGCCAGGGGCGGCGAGGGCGGCGCGGGGGCCTGATTACATCCGGCTGGGCAGCCAGTGCGGCGGTGCTTGTTAGGGGGATGCCCCTCACGGTCTGACGGGCCAAAGGCCGTAGTCTGGTCCGGTACCCGCGAGTTACCGCTTTTATGTCGAAACCGCGGGGGCACCGTGACGGAACCACTGGGGAGTGCCCGCCTCACGTAGGCCGGTCGCCGCGAACCGCTGTTTTTGCCGCCCTGCTGGGCCACCTGCCCCGTGGCTGGCCCGGCGCGGGGAGGAGTGTTTAGGGGTGGACCTACACGCGGGTCTTGCCCGAGTGGGTTAGTACTCCTCCCGCTGCGCGGAGTCATCCGTAAAAAAGTGCTCCTCCCCGATAACATTCAGGTCGCCGGTAGGCGGATGCTCCAGATCCAGCCATATTTCCACGAAAGGGGTTTTGTTGCGAATCACCTGAACGGGTATGTCATCGCTGGCTACCTGCCCGAAAGCCTTGATGATATAGTGGCCCGGCCGCAAGTTGTCAAAGCTAAACAACCCCTTCGCATCGGTGAGGGCCGCGATGTCAGGGTGCGAGGGGCCCGCCACAATAACCAGGTTGACATCCTCCACCGGGAGGTTATGGGTATTCAGGACAATACCAGTGATAGATCCCATGACAGTTGGTGCATTAGGGGTGAGATAACGTAGCACTAGCCCGCTGAAGCTTACCATAAGCAATAAGAAGCCCAGGCCGGATAAGGCTACCCCGCCCGGGCTTCCTACCCGAATGGTTTGGTTCCGCCGGGACCTTAGGCCGCGCCGCCTTCTAGCCGCCATTTTTTAAGGTTGTCGAAGACCGGCTTCGTAATGCGGGTCGCGGAGTTGCCCGACGTGGCGCCGTTGGTGTGAATGCCCACCACGATGCGGCTGCCGTCGGGACTTTTAAACCAGACGGGGGAGCCGCTTTGTCCGCCGGCCGTGTCCATATCGTACGTAATGGTGCGGGCCGTGACGCCCTTGGCTTTGCGCCCATTAAACCACATCGTACCTGCGGGTTTATCCCCGGGGTAGCCCGCCGTATTAAGGCGTTTGTTGAGCAGGAAATCATCGGGGAACTGCCCAAAGCCGAAGGCCCCGATGTTGGGAGAAATACTGTCGGTGCGCGCCAGCTGGATGACCCCGTAATCGTAGTTCCGGGACTTGTTCGAGACCCAGCCTTGCACCGAGCGGAAAGCCTGGGACGTATAGTGCTTGAACGGTTCGGCTTGGTCGTTGCGGCCCGGGGTTACCACAATTTGCCGGGCCCAGCCCCCGTGCCCGTGAATGTACACGCAGTGCCCCGCCGTAAGAATAGTGCGCGGCCCGATAAAGAAGCCGGTCCCCAGGTAATTCTTGCCGTCGGCCGCCTGAATTTTCAGGTGACAGATGCGCTTCCAGGGAACTACCGTGGTGTCATTCACGCGCACCCGGTCATCAAGCCCAATGACAACTTCCAGCGCCTCAATTTGCTGAGCCAGCGATTGAATGGCCGATTCATCGGTTTCGGCTGCCTCATCAGCGCTTGCTTCCCCATCCGGTGCCGCGCTGGCTTCCAACTGCTTGATGATGGTTGGATTGACCCCGGCCTGACGCAGCATCTGCAGCAGGGCGGGACTGAGCTTCCGGCCGCTAGGCTTGGCCATACTGCTTACCAGCTTGGTGCCTTGCTTTACCGCCGCCCCGGCCAGACTGGGCAGCACTGCTTTGGCGAGGGGGAGTACCAGCGCGGCCAGGGCCCCGAAAAACTCCTGACCATCCGGGCCGGCTTCAGTATCGGCGAAGGAGGCTTCCACGACGGGCTCCGCTTCGGCGCTGGCTTCCGCCGGTTGAGCCTCCTGCCACCCTTCCACGTTCTCGTACTGCGACTCCGTGTCCGTTGCCTCATCGGCTTCGGCGAACGACTCGTCGGCGGTAGCCCCTTCGTTGTTCGCCTTGGTAGCGCGCGACGTGGGGCTGCTCACCGGCCGGTGCCCATCGGTCAGCGTTGCTTCCGTATCTGTTTCGCTGCCAAAGCCCCCGCTGGTTTCCGCGTTATCGCTTTTGCCGAGCACTTCATTCATGACCTCCGGCTGCCCGGTTTCATCCGCAGCGTCACTTTCACTAGGCTGTCCCATCAAGCCGGAGCCAGTAGGCGGCAGGTCGAATTGGTCGTGGCCGTTACGTTGGGATACTCTGAACTTTGTTTCCATGATAAAGGGGGTATAAAGGTTACTGTATGCTTTAAATTACTAACGGCCCCGAGGAAGGTCAACTATATAATTATGTGATTATCAATATGTTACTATATTTATTAGGTTGTACTACCAGAAGGCTATTGCCCGTTGCGAGGGCTAGCACCGGCGGAGAAAATTGCCCCCCTGCAGCTAGTGATGCCGTGCCCACCCCCTCCAGGTAGCGCTCAACAACCAGGGGGGTGTGATTAGCGGACCCCATCTGTTCGGCCGGTCCCTAAAGCGTAGCCCGCGTTATCTGGGCTGGCTTGCCGCTTGGCGCCATGCAGGTGCCCACCGGGATGGCGGAGGAAGGCACAAGGGCTCGAGAACTAATCGCCTTTGCCTAGGAAGCGCACAGGGTAGGGGGGATGGGAGTCTATCAGTTTCACGGCGTAGGCAGCGAGTTCTTTCGCATCCCGGCCGGGGCCCACCGGGCTTTACTCAGGTACTTGGCCGCGCATCCGGAGCAGTATCACGTGCTGACCTTACCGGAGGCGGTGCCCCCCCGTGAAGCAGGACCTTACCAGATTCCGGCCAAAAAGGCGGCTTGGCGGTGCTTCCTGGGAGCGCTGGTCGCTAAAGCCGCGGTTTGCTGCCTGTGGCCACCCGACGCGATAGGTCGGGAAGCTTACTGCTCGCTCAAGGCGTGACGACGCCCAAAATAGAGACCCCTAGCTGGTCTCCCCCCACTACCCGTCGGCCGCCCGCCACGCATTTTGCGCAAGATGTTGAGGTCAGGCCACGGGGAAAGCAGCTAGACCTTCCATAACGAGTAGGTCGTCACGGGCTGCCTAGGTTTTGGCGGCCGGGGGCTCACACCGACGTAGATGCTCTTCGACTTCGTTGGCGCACGAGACCGTCCCGGTAAAGGGTCATGGGGAGCAAAGGAGGGCTTAACATAATAGAAAAATTAATATATATGCAATAATCTAATCAACAACACATTACATGGCGCGATACCAATGGCAAGCTCAACTGTATTCCGTATATTCGAACTGCGACCCTTCCCGTGTTAGCCTAGTGTCCATCCCCGCCTCTCTGTGCTATGAAAATAACTTGGCCGTCATCCTGGCGGAAGCCGAGGGGCAGTATTTGCGGGTGGAATGGAAGCGGGCGGCGTGGCACCTACTGGCGGCACAGCTGGTGCTGGAACAGTTGCTGGTCTGGGTGCGCCTCACCGGCTACGGGAAGGTGCTGATCAAGCCGCCGCCGCTGCCGTCCTTCCCGCTGGGCTATCACACGTGGCTGCTTTACAACTGGCTGCCGCGGGCCAAGGGGGCGGGGGCGTGGTGCTTTGCCCTATTTCCCCCGCGGGACTTGTTCGCTCACCTGGGCTTTATCGATTTTCTTTCCCAGCTGCGCCAGCGTCAGATAGGCTACTACGTAGCCGATTCGCGGGAGCAGGCTGTCACGTGGTTGCGGCAGCAAACCCCTACCAAGTGAAGGATAGAACGCCGGCGGTGGACATAACTCGGCGTACGAGTAAGGGGGCTACCAGCGGCGTAGTAGGCTAAGTACTTTTTCGCTTTTGGCTGACCGCATAGTGGACGAAAAGCTCTCTTACCCTTTTTCAGCAAGATGCACGAACAAGAACGCCTACGACTGGGACCGTACCAGGCTCCCGCACCACCTGCCACGGTCCTCACCGCGCAAGCCGGACAGGACTTACCGCGCAGCGTGGCTTCCGGGGTAGCAGTCACGCACGCGGTGTTGACTCTACTCGCACCGCTCCGGGAGGAGGGCAAGGAATGGCAGCGGTGGGCTTTGCTCCCGCAGTGCTTTGTCACGAGCAGGACTTGGGGTACCTAGCCGGAAATACTGGTGCGGCCGGAGCATTTGATTTTGCATCGTGGGTGGCCGCTGTGGGTGCCCGACGGGGGGGAGTAGTGGAGCTCGGTTAGTGGGCCCAACTGGTTCCCAATGCCTGGTGACGGGGTTGGATCACTCCACCTTCTTGAGCCATTGGGGTACCTCGTGCAGCCCAGTTGACAAAGTGGCGACAGGCGTACGTTAGCCGAGGACTACTGGCTCCATCCCTCCGGCCTTCGCTGAACGGGTCAGAAAGACCAGGCTATCAAAATTGATTAACCAGGTGAAAACTGCCAACCAAATGCGTCCGGCTGCAGCATGCCTGCTTTGCTATCTAAGCGCACGGGGCCCATTGTAAAAAATATGCGGAGCGCACGTAGTTTTTCGGGGGACCTGGCTACTAATGCCGTAGCTACCTTTCTGAGTCACGACCCACTCCCATGTGCGAGGAACAAGAAACCATTTTCCTAGCCGCGCTCCACCCGCACTGGGGACTAGTGTACCGGGTGTGTCGCCTCTACTGCCGCGACACCGATGACCGCCAGGATTTACAGCAGGAAATCCTGTACCAACTCTGGAAAGCCTACCCGAGCTTCCAGGGCAGAGCTAGATTTTCCACGTGGCTCTACCGCGTCGCCCTGAACACGGCCCTCACCTACGAGCGCCAGCGTCGCCGCCGCCCCGCCGCCGCGCCGCTCCCCGACGGGGCCCTCGAACTCGCCGCGCCGCTCCCAGCCCCCGAGGCGGAGCAGGTGCAAGTGCTGTACGCGGCCATTGAGCAGCTCTCGGCCGTGGATAGGGCCATCGTGCTGCTGTACCTGGAAGAGCAGACCTACGCCCAGATTGCCGAGGTGACGGGCTTGACGGTAAGTCACGTAAGCGTGCGGCTGGTGCGCCTGAAAAAGAAACTCGAACACGCCCTCAAACGGGCCTTAGCCGACCTCCCCGCATGAGCCCCGACTGGAAACTGCTCCAAGCGGCCTGGCAACAAGGCGCCCCGCCCGCCAGTACCCGCGCCCTACAAGCCAACGAGTTGCGGACCCTGGTGGCGGCCCGGTACCGGCGGGAGCAGCGCCGGGTGGGCAACTATGTGGTGGGGTCGGTCTGCTGGCAGGCGATGGTCTACGCCGCCTTGAGCTATCTGGCCCTGCGCTATCGGACCGACCCGAGCACGCTCGCCTACTGCGGCCTGGGCGGGTTGCTGTACCTGCCCTTCACCGTGGTGTTCGTGCGCCAGCTGCGCGGCTACACCCGCCGTTACCGAGCCGATGACGTTTCGAGTGCGGCGGTGCAGGCCCACCTAGGGGAGCAGTACGAAGCGCTGCGGCAGTTTTTTCGCTTTAAACAACGCTTTGACCTACTCGCCACGCCGGTTACGGCCCTGGTGATGGTCGGCTTGTTTATTCGCCTGCGCTGGGTGCCGGCTTTCACTACATCGCCCACGCCTAGCCTGCTGTTGGGCGGGCTCATCGTGGGGATTTTTGCCCTGGCCCTGCGCTGGGAAAACCAACACCAGTTTGCCGGCCCCTTGCAGCGCCTGTCCGCGCTGCGACAAGACCTGGACGCCAGCGGAACCACCGGCTAAGTACCGCCCCACCAGGATTTGCGCCAAGCCCGCGGCCGGATGGCCGCGGGGGTAGGCACCTTATGCCGAAGCCATGAGGAACAGGCTAGATCCTATGGCTGAGCCACCTTTTCACTTCCTGACCATATGTTTTATCTTCCGACTTCCGGGTGGCCGCGGTGCGCCGCCAACTTTTTCGTGCGGCGGCGCTGGGCTCGCTTCGTCGCGGGGGCAGCGCTGCTGCTCGCGCAGAGCCTCCTGGCGCCCCCAGCGGCGGCGCAAGCCGGCTTTGTACCCGCCAATGGGATGACCCTGGCCTATGAAAGCCTGGGCAACCCGCGGCGGGAAACCATTCTACTCATTGGCGGCACCGGTAGTCAGCTCACGCACTGGTCGGATGCGTTCTGCCAGGCACTCGTGGCGAAAGGGTTTCGCGTGATCCGCTTTGACCAGCGCGACTGCGGCCTTTCCACCCGCCTGGAGGGCGCTGGTCTGCCGGATTGGCCCAGCCTGATGACCCGGCTGGCCGCGGGCCAATCGGTCCCGCTCGCCTACACCCTCTCCGACCTGGCCCGGGACGCGGTGGGGCTGCTCGACGCGCTGGATATTCGTCGGGCGCATGTGGTGGGCGCCTCCATGGGTGGCATGATTGCCCAACTAATCGCCACCACCTACCCTACCCGGGTGCTCTCGCTTACTTCCCTCATGGCGACCGATGGTAAGCCGGGCCTGCCGCCCCTGGCCAAACCGGAGGTGCTGGCCCAGGCGCCCCCGCCGCCCACCGACCCAGACACGGCCGCGGCCCTGGTCTATGGGGTGCGCACGCGCCAGTTGCTCGGCAGTCCCGCCTACCCCACGGCCGAGGCGACCATCCGGGCGGAGGTAGCGCGCGAGCTCCGCCGGAGCTGCTACCCGGCGGGCTACCAGCGCCACGCCGCCGCGGCCCTGGTCGAGAGCCAGCACGACCGCCGCGCGCAGCTACGCACCCTCCAGGTGCCCACGCTCGTCGTGCACGGCGATGCCGATCCCCTGGTACCCGTCGCGGCAGGCCAAGACGTGGCCGCCACCATTCCCGGCGCGGAGTGGCTTCTCCTGCCGGGGGTGGGGCACGAGGTGCCGCTTCAAGTAGTTCCGGTCCTGGTTGACGCCATTGCGGCGGTGGCCGCCCGCGCCCACCGCCGGCCACCGATGTACGCTCACCCACGGCCACAATGACGGTTTTCTTGTGGAGTCTGCAAGGCCTGCTGGCGGCGGTATTTCTGCTAGCGGGCACGGTGAAGCTAACCCAGCCGGCCGCCACCGTGCGGGCCCTGGCGCCGGCTGGATTTTCCCTTTCCTTCCTGCGGGGGCTGGGGGCCGTGGAACTCCTCGGGGCCGTCGGCGTGCTGGTACCCCAGGGGACGGGCGTCTTGCCTTGGCTAACCCCACTCGCGGCGGGCGGGATGGGGGTGGTGCTGGCGGCCGCCATCGGGGTGCACGCCCGGCAACGGGCCTTCAACCGACTGCCGTTCCTACTCTTCCTGCTCGCTAGCGCGCTTGTGGTGGCTTACAGCCGCCGCCACTTCCTAGGGTAACGGTAGGGTCTTGTCCTACACAACGTTGGCCGTTGGTTTACCGAAAGCGGCGAATTTCGCCAAAGGTTACTGCCCGACCAATGTTTTTAGCGGGGGCTGCCTCCCGGGCCATTGGGCTTAGTGCTTCTACCTGGTGCCTCTTACTGACTTACCCCTGAAGGGTTTGGTTTACGCGTTTGTGCCGGGGCAAGAAGGGGGAGATGCCACGTGTATCTGGGCCCACACTTTCGCAGCCATGCCCGCCCCCTGCACAGCCCGGCGCAACACGTCAGCGTCTACGAAATCCGCAACTATCCGCGTGGTGGCAAACGGCGCTCGGTCAATGCCTACTACCTCATGCTGACTAGCCAGCTGGTTGTAGATCGCGCGTCCCACTCGCCCGGAACTACCGGTCACGACTATTTTCATTCGCCTGCAGATAACAACGCCTTGAGGAGGAGGATTTGGCAGCGGCAAAGATGGGCCGTACAGCCGGGTCGCCGCACGAGCCGGTTCACTCGGGTGAAAGGAGCCATTGCGCGGGTGGATGAAGACGCAGCGCAGACCGCCGTACTGGGGGAGGAGCTCACCGCGCAGAACCAATGGAAAAATACGCTCTGTTGCTTGGCTCGGACTACTCCAGATCATCCACCTGAAGCTGCTTGTAATGGATCCTAATCGACCGTTTGGGATATGTTATCCACTCCACGATCCTGCTGATGCTCCTTGCGCCCAGTAAAGTAGGGCTATTCCATTTGGTAGTCGAAGCGCCCCTGGGTGATCCGCACCTGCCGGCCAGTGGCCCGGTTGGTGGCGACAAATTCGAAGCGCCCCGCCAGAATCCGGGCCTGGCGGTCTACCCGGGTCAGCGTCAGCGTGCCCGAGGCGGGAGCCTGGGAGCTGTACGGGCCAGCGGGGGAGTAGTACCAGCCCTTGACTCCCCCTTTGTGAGGGGAAAGCGAGAACGGATACGTGGTTCCCGCTTCCAGCACCATACTGTCGGCTTCCAGGAACAGCAGGGGCGAGTCAGATCTTTTTTCGTCCGTAATGCCGAGCGAAAAATTCGAGTGGGTGGCCGTGGTGCCGAGCCGGAAAGCCAGGCTCGTGCCAGAACGGCCCCGGCCATTGCGAGGAATCAGCACCGCGCCATCGACCAAACAGCCCGCGTGGTTTGCGCCCCGGGTTGTTTCGGCCGGCAGCGCGGGGGAGACCTCCTGCGGTTGACAAGCCCCAAGGAGGACGGCGAGGAGCAGGTGCCCGGCACGAGCCAGAGGGGAAGGCGTGGTTGTCGTGGTAGCCATAATCAGCCGCGAATCTAGGGAATGAGGCAGGTGTACGCCCGCAGAAAGGATAGCAGCCCGCTTCAGCGCACTCCCTTTTCCGGCGTCGCCCAAGGGTAGGCAATGTAATCGCTCGCGGACTGTTTATTCTCGCGCCCAGGGGAGCCCGGGCGCAGGAACTGAACCTATCGCGGGGCCAAGTTACGGCGCGACACTTCCCGAAACCAGAAGTGGCCACGGGGCACCGCCCCGGCGGCAAGCCGGGTAAGGGCGGGGCGGGCGGCCAGCTCGTCACGCAGGAATTCGCCGGGTGTAGCCGCAGGGGGAACCGCCGGCAACCTTGGCTACCGGGGGCCCCTCGTACCTGCCGCTACCCACCCAGCTCACCCGTAACGCCCCGGGGCGGGGCGGGCGGCGTGGTTCCTGCGCCAGCCCCGGCGTACATCCAGCCGCGGGAGTAGGCCCAGCGGCGGGCACTTCCCGCGGGGAACTGGGAGGCACAAGCCTACGACGGCCCGGACAACAGCACTAGCAGGCATAAGCTCCCTCGCACCCATCAGCGCAAACGAGTATTCAGCTGCCCCCACGGTCGCGGGCGCCGGAACTCGCCGCGAGTTTAGCTCCCCAGCCTCGGGCGGGTGCTAGGTGGATTGGCGAACTGCCCTCCGGTCTCGCCGGGCCCCTTGGATCCGCAACGGGCCTGCGGGCGGCTACGCCCCCTGGTGCGAGCACCCGGTTCCCCGGGCGCGGCGTGGCGCCGCCCCGGCTCCTCCTCCTCCAAGCAACTTCCGCTCAGACCGGGCGCCCAGGCGTTACCCCCGGCTGACGCCGCGACCCTTGACCAGGCCGCCTAGGCACCGGCGCCAAACTTAGTACCGATAATGCTCAATTGTCGGTACTAAGTTTGGGTCAAAAAACCGGCTTTTTGGCCGGATTTCCAAGGTCGCTTTTTGCCGTCCAGATTTGTTCTGTTAGAGCCCGAGCTCCTTGGCCGAGTTATGCTGGCGCACATTGTCGAGTCGGGTGTAGCGCCGGATCATCGCACTCGTCTTGTGCTTGGTCTGGTTCATCACTTTGGAGTCGTCGGCGCCGTTAAGTTTGGACACCGTCACGAACGAAGCCCGCAGCGAGTGCGCCGTATACTGCGCGCCCAGGTACTGCTGCACAATCAGGTTGGTGTACTTGGTCGTCATACGCCGGGTCGTCAGCTGGTTGTTTTTGCGCAGCGAGACAAACACCGGACCCTCGGTGCGACCCAGCATCCGCAGCCAGGCCTGCAATGACCGGATCGGACACAGCGCCGAGTCCGGCGAGTAGAAAATGGCTTTCTCTTCGGCTTGCCCCAGCTGGTTGGTTTTGCTGTGCGGCAGCGTCACCACCAAGCCGTCGTCATCAAAGGCCAGGTCTTCAATGTTGAGCGCTTCGAGCTCCGAGCGGCGGAACGCGCCGGTGAAGCCCAGCAGCAGCAAGGCCCGGTTGCGCAAACCCGCGGGCACCGTGACATCGATGCTTTTGATGGTGCGCTTAAACGAATCGAGGGAAAACGCGGGCGCCTGCTTTTGGCGGGTCTTGATTTCGCGTGCAATGCCGCGCAGCAGCACCTTGAGTTTTTTGTCCGTCGTGGGCGACTCTACGCCCGCCAGCTCGTGGGCCTTGGCAATGGCCGCCGCATGCCGCTCGATAGTCGCGTACTTCTTGCCCGTGTCGGCGAGCTCAGTCAGAAATCCGACCAACGCTTCGACCGAGGCCGGCAGCGCCGCCATCTCGTGGAGGGTGCACCAGGCGGTGAAGCGCTTCCAGTCCCCGGCGTAGGCGCGCACGGTGTTGGCTGCCCCGCGCAGGCCCGAGGCGATGTAGCGGTGGGTGGATTCGAGCAGGTGTGCCGGCACCTGGCCAGCCGGCTGGGAGGTGATGACGGGCAACTGGTTTTCGGTAGCCATATATATAAGGAGTAGCGCGCCTAAAAAACGGGGTGAAATACGAATTTACGATAAGGACCGATAAGTGAACCTTATCAGTCCTTATAGTTTTCACCCTGCCTGGGTAATCGCACTCCGCAAACGAGGATAGTTACATCACCTATGTCAAGAAACCCCTCGTTTGTTTTACATAGGTCAAGCTAGCTATGTAAAACAAACGAGGGGTTTCTTGACATAGCTAGCTTGCATCCCTTTCTAGCTAGTTCTTTTTCTGCGTGCAAACAAACTGGCCACCAGCTGCTCTTCCGCCTGCGGTAGAACTGGAAACATGAGCCGTACTGAAAAAACTACCGGCTGCTCACCGTGCGTTAGCGGAGCTCAACGGCTTGGTCGCCGCAAATCCCCGACGAGAGCATTCTGCTTGATACACTGCCATTGCAGGAAGCAAAAGACAGTTTGCTTATGTAGCCGTTCTTAACCGCCGAGAAGTTTTCGTGGCCGAAGTGTGAGCAGAACACAACCGCAGAAACTGTTCTGGGCGGAGGCATCCCGCTACAAGGCACGGCGGGCGTTACCAAAGACCTAACAGGCAGCCAACGGCCTCGGGTTTTCAATCTCACGGCCGGATAATGTGGCAGGCAAGGTCACAAAAAGTTACCCAGGCGGCGGAACCCGATGTGGTCTAATTGTGCAGCGCGGCGGTAACTGCCCGGCCCAAGCCCTTGGGGGACGGCGGGTGTGGAGGCGCCGCTCCTATTCTCAACCAGCATCTGGCCGACGTTTCACTGGTGCAGCACACGGGCCAATACAGATAAAGCCAACTGCCGGGTAGAACTCCACAGAGCGTAGATCGGCTGAAGTTTATGGTATTTGGGCCTTACTGCACAGGATTTTCACCAGATTTGGTGGCAGCATTCGGCAAAGGCGCACTGCCGAAAGTGGGCAGCCCGAAAAAGCGTGAAAGCAGCAGTGCTCCTGACAAAGCCGTTGTGAGTAAAGCTTCTGCTTGGCTCAGGGAACCGTGCTGCGTTACGATGATAAACAGGCAGGCGGCGACCAGAAGCAAGAAGACTGGAAAGCTGCGGTGACGCCAGCTACCAACCTTATCTGCTTCCTGCTCGGCCTCCTTTTCAATGCGCAGCGCCTGGGAAGGGGGCAGACCAATCAGGATAAAGGTTCGGAATGTTTCATTAACAATCCGCAGGCCCAGTTGATCATACACCAGCAAGCCACGGTGCAGGAGGTCATAAATTAGCTGGGGCTCACGGCCATTTACCAATCCGTCCTGAGCCAGGTCGTAGAGCAGGTGGCGCTCGTTCGGGGCGAGAGTCTCCCAAAGCTGACGCAGTTGCAACTGCGCGCGGCGGTGGATAGCAAGAATGATATCGTCCTCCGTGGGCTGCCGGCCTGATCGTGCACTAGCAAGCAGGAACTGCTCCAGCTCCGACTCCAGAGGTGCCAGAAAGGGAAGGGCATCGCATTCAACCCGCACATACCACCGGAGCAGAAGGTAATGCTTGACCTCCCTTATATTCAGGGTTTCAGCGGATGGGGATGGTGCCTTTACCCCCCCCGTTATCCCCTCAGCGGGGAAGGACGTCCGATCTAATGCCTTTCGCAATTTATCTTCGAAATTGCTTTTATCCCGCGTGAGCTCCTGGCCGTCGGCGGTCCAGCTCACATCAGGGCGCAGTGGCCGCCGGGGGTGAAAGGGCTCATAGGCTATCACAAAGCCCGCTAACACGTCCAGCAGCCTGTCACCCTGTTGCCAGTACACCTCGTGCTCATCTTTTCTGGGACATTGCTGAGGGCTATGGCCGCAATCAGCAAATAAGGATGGGTGAACCCTCGATACTACCACCAGTCGCGCGGCAGCGGGCAACTCAGTAACGAGATACTCTAATAATTCAATTTTGGCCCGCGTCATTGACGTATCGTGGACCCGGTAATCAAAATGATCCAAAACCAGGGTATAAATGTCAGCGGACTTTGCTTCTTCAACGGCCTTCTTTAGCAAAGCCTTATTGTTCTCCGAGCTGGCTTCGTCTTCTGTTGCAGGCACGAGGCGATAGCAGCTTACGGACTCATTCGCTTTGTAACGATCCGGAAGTCCCCCCCCTGTCGGATTGATTAGATAGCAGTGGACAGCAACTGGCTCAGCTACAAGTGGCAGATCGGGACTGAGAGCAGTCTGTTGCATAAGGTTTTTAAGGCTGAGCAAGTCAAGGTTAAATACCCGCCGGGCCAGAAGTGAAAGCAGGATGTACAGCACTACTAGCAGTAAGGCCAGCATGCCCAGTTGCCGTAAGGTGCGAGGCAGGTAGTGAGGCCAAGATTCGCCCTTTGTAACGGCACTTGGCCAGTACCAGTGTCTCCCCCAGGCCACGTCGCTGACGAAGGACATGAGCTTGTCATGAGACCCATCGGGGCGGGCATGATAAGACCATACGCGGGTATCGTTGTCCCGCTTTTTCGTTCCCCAATAAGTAGCGTAGTCTCCAAAGGGCAGGGTGCTGCGTCCACTTTGCTGCAGCGTATCGAAACCGGGATGCAGCCACTGGACGATCTGTCGGAAGTTGCGCACTGCCCTAGAAGGAAGTTTTTCCCATGCATCAGAATCAGATGAGTAGTACTTGGTGCCGAAGAAACCAGATAAATAGGCTGTTTGCGCCGCGCGCTCATTTGGCGTGAGGTGTTCGGTCTCTGCCCGGTCTTCTGCTGCGCGTAACTGGCTGATCAACTGCAGATGATCGTGATGCAGCTGGAGCTCACGTTCAACCTGGTAAGCGAGGTGATAACAGTATATTGCCGGCGCAATACTGAGTACAACCAGCCAACCCAGCAGCATGCAGATATAGGCACGGCGGAAATACTTGTATGACCGCCGCCCTCCGTGTTTGTTTTCGGGAGCTTTCCAACGGCCAGAAACGTACCCGACAAGCCGCATCAATAGAAAAAGGGCGGTGTGAAATAATACTATCGTAGCAAACGGTACCCAGTCGTCGGGGGGGGCCTGAGCCTCGGCAGACAACGCCGGGCCGGTCCAGTAAAAGGCTAAAATACCGTATACGGTCAGTGTGGCGGCTACCAACCCAAACACCCGCGGCGAAGCTTTGGTCGCGTCCTCGGGCAGCTGCAGGATTCGGAAGCCATAACCAAACAGGTGTACGGGTAAGGTGACGAGCAAAAAGATCAGCACTGGGGCCTTGATGAACAAGGAAAACAACCACAGCAGCACGATCCCACCAGCCAGTGCCGCAGTTATCTTCCAATAATGCATCTCCCGTTCCGATCTTGCCCAGAGTCGTCGCAGTTGATAAACGATATCAAACATGCGGTGGCGCCTAGGCAGTATAATAATATACAGCAGCAGGAACAGCAGGTGGGCCAGTGCGACCATGCCCAGTAAGGTAGACGCGAAGCTCAGCGCCTGCATGTGATGCGTGCGCACCGGCCTCAAATCTATCATGGCAACCAGAAACAACGGCAGGTTAGCCCATGATTGAGCGTACAGCCGGTGGGGTCTTCCCTGATATTGCACAACTCCCTCGGCCGGCTGCCCGGTAAGCATCACCGTACGAAGCAGGCTGCCCGGCTCCGCATCCTGGAGTAAATTTTCACTTAGCGCAAGCCGGCTGTCAGAGTGAAACAGTACCTGTCCCTGAGCGTCGATGAGGCAAAAGCTGAAGCCAGGTGGCAGCACCGGTGAGGCAAACGTGCGCAGCCGGGTAGTATAAAGGTTCAGAGGCACCGGGCTGGTCGCTCGGGTACCGGCGGAAACAGCTGCATTATTTAGAAAGCGGCCACTGCTAAAAAAACGTAGCAGCGACGGGCGCACGAATACGGCGGACTTGTTGCCGGCGCGTCCGTAGCGTACTACCGAAGCCAGCCGGAACGATGCCGCAGGGGTACCCTGGCAGAAGCTGTCGGGTGTAAGTACAGCCGGCAACTGCCACATCTGGCCAAGGAGCCCCGCACGTACAAAGTCCCGGTCCAGTAAACTCGGGTTGAAACGGGTCGGTAAGCTGTCAATCAGCACCAGGGCTTCCCCGGCAGAGTCTAGCCAGTGTAGGCGGTCATCAGGCTGCCAGGTGCGCCCCCAGTCTGACGATAAGACCTGCCCTGGCAATAACTTGAGCCCCGGCAGGAAGTATTCTTTAGGTTTCCCTCCCCTAGCACTCTCATGATAACTGGCGCGCAAAGATCGCAGGGGTTTTTCCTGCTTCTGTAGCAGCTGCTGCGCCTGGTCCTGAAGTAAGCCATTCTCTGCCCGTTCCGCGGACAAAGCCAGGCAGGTCAGCTCCTGACGCAACCGGGTATCGGCGCGACCCACTATTTCAGTGAGTTGATGGTGCTGCAGATCCGGTTCTATGTCGTATTTGGCCACTGGAGACATTGACAACACGACCAGAAAGGTGGTGCCGAATACCAAGGAGAGCCCGCAGCCTACTACATCGGTGTAGTTCAACCGCTCTCGGGCATGCATCAGCACTATTTTCAAGTAGGGCAGAGCCAGAATACCAAACAGAATAAGAGCCAGCATGACCTCCAGGACGCTGTCGGGTAACGCCCGCTGCTGGGCGCGAAAACTGTCGGTTGGAACTGCGCCAACCAGCAGCCAGGTCACCCCTCCGCTAAGCCTGATGGGTTGGGTGAAGATCTGGTGGGATCGTCCGCTAATGCTGAGTTCGCCCTGTCGGGCGCTCAAGATACCAGTGGTGTCTTGCAGCCAGAAATGTTTTCCGGCATCTTGCGGACCCAGCACGACAGCTGGCGCTTCAAACGTACTATAGTACACCCTGGATATTGGCAGCAACGCCTCTTTCTCTCCTGACGAGGGCGGCCCCAGAACCAGAAAGTGAGCAAACACGTCCGGTCGCAATAGGTCCCCTACCACGTCCTTTATGCCTACGGTGGTTATGAGCTGCAGCTGCTCGTTGAAGCCGTAGTTCAGTTGCACCTGCTGTCGCATAGGGAGCCAGGCAGTGCTTAACAGGTGCCCTGCGGGCGTGCCTGCGGCGCTGTTGAGTCTTTCAAAGGCCGGACTATTTAATCCTTGTCGGTTCCAAGTGTAGCGCAGGGTAGCAGCTACGGATTTGATACGGTTGGAGTCCGGTAAGTGCCGGGGCGTTGATACCGGGGTGCCGGACTTGTTGAGGGAAACGTTATAAAGGATCTCCCGCCGCATAGCAGTGACGCGCTTTTCGTATGCTTCTGCTTTGCCCTTTATGTTTTCCCCCATACGATTCAGGACCCGGAAATAGCGAGCCCGAAGGTATTCTTCCCGGGCAGGCAGGTAACTCAGCGCATAGGCTGCCATGGCCAGTACAAACAGAAGAGTAAGGCCCAAGGTCAAACCGTGGCGATGCAGCAGATAGGTAGGGGAACGCATCACTCAGTTAAGTTCAGAACTGATACTCTTCGCTTGCACTCAGCAGGAAAAGAAAGTCAGGGGCCACGAGAGGCGCTTACTTTCTGAGCACTGAACACGCTTCTACCGTCGTTCTTGGCAGCTGCTCAGCCTGCGCTACGCGTCAAGCAGGAGGTGGCCCCTATGCTCAGAACCAGTGCGGATATCTCGGATTATTATGCGGGGGAGTAGGAACGGAGCCTAGATCTTTAACGTGTCCACCGCCTTGGCACTACCCGAGCTTTAATGACCTGCGGGCAGATTGGGGCGGCGTGAGCACCCAGTACCTGTCCAAGCCGCTCGGACCAGCCTACGTGGCTCAAGGCTTCGCCACGGGCCAGGGCACGGCTAGCGGCTTCAACCAAGACTGGATGGTCCATGCCCTCGCGCTAACGCCGCCCCTTCCTAAGCCCGTTGAGGCGTGACGCGACCATATGCGGGGCTCTTGCCCGTAACCGACCAGCTGCAGCGGGGTAGCTTTCTATCCCACCCCAGCGTTGTACCCAACCAAGTGAAAGCGGTGGTCAAAAGCTGAATTGCCTTCTCGAGCATCCATGCCCGGGGTGCGTTCACGGTTGGGGCGGAAGTGGCCTTGGATAACACGCAACTCGAATTGAATTTGGCTGGGGCTGACGCGGAGGGGGCTGAGTTATTTAAAAAACGGTAATTCTTGATCCCGCACGCTCAGGCCTGGTCTTCTCTCCTTCGTCAGGCTTGATTCATCTCCTGCCGATGGCACAGCAGTTGGCGACCCGCTGTGGTGCCCAAGAAGGCGCTAACAGATTTACGTGGGGTGAAAACTAGATTTACTTTGTTAGCACGTAGCAATCAATAAGGCGAGCTAGGCCGAAGCCGTCACTTCATTAACTGATTTAGCCATCATAGCTTCGCGCTTCCGGTCCCGAATAGTTAGCGTAAGCACGGTTTCAACGTTGTTATTTTGCTGGGAATGAGTTGTTTTGCCTAAGCTATCAAAGTTGCCATTGAGATCAGTGAAGCTAATAACTTGCGTAAAAAGGGGCTTATCTTCCACTCGTTCGAGAATGCTTCCTACCACAGTGCCGACCTGCAGCAGCAAGTCAACAGCTACGCCTGTAGGACCAGCTACAGCTTTACCAATTTGCGCTATCAGAGAAGTATATTCAGGATTCTCTTTTACGTGAGCCAAGACCTTGCCTGTGTTACGAAGCTTGTTTTTACTCTTAAGCACTGACAGTAATACATGAATTTGAGAAGGGGCGGGCGAGCTATCCGTTTCTTTCTTCCAAAAATAGGCGGTTCGGTCAACGGGTAACGACTCATGATCATCAACTCCCGCGAATCCCTGCAAGGTGAGCGTTTGAGGCTCCTTGGTTAAATTATCCAGCACCACTATGAGCACGTAAACGTCCGCATACCCCGGAAAAGGCCATATAGTCTCGGTGCCATTATCCTTAATTAGGACTTGGGAGAGGCGCACTTCGATACCAGAGACCTCACTAGACTGTGGAATATCTCCCCCCCGCGCGCGAACGAGTCGATGATTGGAATCAGGGAGCTTGATGGTGTCGATAAACGCATCAGCTTGCAATGAGAGGGCCATGGCTGTAATGTTTATGAAAGTGCCTGTATGTTGTTCCTTGGAAAGCAGCGTTTTATGGAGAATTACCCTAGATCGCTAGGTGCGTTGAAAAGACAGTGAGGCGTAAACCAGCGGAACAGAAGCTGAAGTCGGATTCACGACCGGTGTGGCTTTGCGTAGGGTAAGCACCTACGATTAGCAGCACACTAATCATTCGCAGGGACTTTCCTATTTGTCGCGGTAGAGAGTAGTTAGGCTACGTCAACTGAGCGTTACTAGCACGCTCTCTCGACGCCGAGAGCAGGTTTTGCTATCTCTCATTCAACTTACCATCCCACTGGTGCTATCGAATCAGTACTGGCACTGAATTCTGTATTCACCACATCAGCTTCAAACGAGCTATCCTACCAAATCAGAATTGCCCTAGTACAAGCTCTGACCGCACAACTGCAAGTGGAGAGGTTACTGGTGGATGACGCTGCTGATTGTTCAGTGCTGGCACTGATTTGAAGAAGAGATTGAAAGGATAGAATTGTACAACTGCTTGGCGGCCCAAATAGGCCGCCAAGCAGTTGTATGTATCCCACTAGCCTTAATTTTTCATTTGAATAAAAGGGCAAATTGCCCTGCTATTCGCTGTTGCTAGGATTAAATCCGATCTGCCTTTTTCAACATCGCGGTGGACTCTCAGCCTATTCCTAAAAAGCGCTATTTCAGCACCCGTCCGGATACGCTTGACTTCCGAGACCAGCGCTATCGCCCTTCTCTAGTGCGGGTACCAGCTCGCATTACCGTGCAGGATTATGAGATGCGTTTTGCCGGCCATCCCATTCATATCCTTGACCAAAAGGAATCAGGTCATTGCACGGGATTTGCACTGGCGGCAGTCATCAATTGTTTACGGCAGCTACGCCAAGGCGAGGAGTGCGCAACTGAGCCCGTCAGCCCCCACATGCTTTTTGCCATGGCGCGGCGCTATGACTCCTGGCAAGGGGAAGCGTATGAGTGGGCTAGCGCACGTGGAGCGATGAAGGGGTGGCACAAACACGGGGTATGCCGACTCAAGGAGTGGGGACCTGACACTCCTCCGCCAGGCAACTTGCTGCCCCCACCAGTACGCGAAGATGCCTCCCGCACCCCACTAGGGTCCTATTACCGGGTCAACCACAAGGACTTGGTAGAAATGCATTCGGCTTTAGCTGAAGTTGGGGTGCTATTGGCAACAGCCCAAATTCATCCGGGCTGGGGAGGAGGCCCAGGTTTAGATGGGCCCGACCCGGCTACGGGCCTCATCAACTACACGCCAGCTCGCCGTTCCGGGGGCTCGGAAGCTATTGAAGAACAGCAGCAGGAACAATTCAGTGGCATTGACGTGTGCCACGCTTTTGCCATTGTAGGGTATGATGACCGAGGGTTTTGGATTCAGAACTCCTGGGGTACCGCCTGGGGAAAAAAGGGGTTCGGATTACTCAGCTACGATGACTGGCTCCTCAACGGGCGTGACGTGTGGGTGGCGCAGCTTGGTGCCCCCGTCCGAGTTAACCTACGGGGGGATGAGAGCACGACCAGCCTGCATGAGATATCAGCCAGTGAAGTCACTAAATCTCTGGTTCTGGCTGATCTCCGTCCGCACATTGTAAGCTACTGCAACCACGGGGGACCCCAAGAGACCGGTACCTACGGCAACAGCCGCGACGCAGTCCGGCAGCTGTTGCTGAAGTCAGCCGAGGGGGCCGTGCCACCCTTACCTTCCTCCTACCTAGATCCTTACCTGAACCGTAAAGCCCCCCTGCGCCTGTTGCTTTATGCTCCCGAAGGACTCGAAGATGGTCATCAGGCCGCGAGAAGCTTGCTGCCCGTGCTACCAACGCTTCTGCACGAAGAGGTGAACATCTACCCGCTACTACTTAATCGCCGTAGCGGCCTGGGAACCCCGCTGCTTAGCCAATTGCAATTGGCCTATGAGCAACGCCAGCCTGATTCAGGGGCAGATAAAGATGCCGTACTACCCTCCGTGCGGGAAAGACTTCCGGACACGCTGGAAGCATTGGTTCGCACCCGGGGTGAACTGCTCTGGCAGGAATGGAAAAAGGCCGCGTGGCGGCTATTCTGGGCCGAAGATCAGGAGGATTCCTGCGAAAACGAGCTGCTTCGTGAACAGCGAGCATCGCTGCCAGAGCCGGTGGAGCCCCTCCCCCCCCTTCCTGCCAAAAATGGGAGACCGGCCACCACGGACCCCCGCCAGCTAGGGTGCTACGGCATTGGGTACGACTTACTGCTGCGGCTGCAAGAGCTGCGGGAGGCGGCTAGTAAAGCCGAGCTGCATTTACTGGGGCATGGCGTCGGCAGCCTTGCCATCGTACGATTGGTACAAACACTACTGAAGGACGCCGAGCAGGGAAAGTCTACGCAAAGGTTTTCGCTTCTGCACCCGATGAGCATCACACTTTGGGCTCCTGCTTGCTCCCTGGCGCTGCTCAATAACACCGTGGGTGAATACGTGCGGCGGCATCCCGCATGCCGTTTTACGCTGTTTACGCTCACCCCCGAGGCCGAGGCCAAAGATCAGGTTGGGCCTTACTACCGGCGTTCTCTGCTGCATCTAGTGGCACGTTCGCTTGATCGACACGAAGCAGGTGCCTTAAAGCTAGCTGGCCTGACTCGAGATCTGCTGCCTTATCGCCACCCGCATGCCGACCGCGCGACGGGGCAGCAACTATGTTTCGGGATGTCAGTTGGGGTATCCGCCAGGGCTGCCCCCGCAAAGGCCAGTTGGTTGGTAGCACCAACCCCCGAAAACCTACCACAACAGCTACGCTCGGACGCCAGTACGCATCGAGGCTTTGCCACTGACCCCGCTACGTGGGCGGCTACTTGCGCCCGTATTCTAAACATACGGGATACCCCCGGGAAACGGGACTTTTTTGCTGACCGGTTTGATTTCCGAGCCTTGCAAACCGCAACGGCAAAGATGCCATCGGCTTCTTCCCTCCCTCATCTGCCATCCTTTCATTTCCCTAGCCATGGCTTCTCGTTCGCTTGATGATCTACACCCGCTGTTGGCGCAGGCCTATCGCCGTGCCCGTGACGAGTACCACCAGAAGTATCCGCAACGGCCGCAACCCTTCGTCACCTGCACGTACCGCTCACAGGAAGAGCAAAAGGCACTACACGCCCAAGGCCGCCTGCCGTTGACCGAAATAAATCAGCTGCGCAACGCCGCCGGTATGACGCCAATCGGAGCCTCGGAAGGTCAGAAGCGCGTCACGAACGCGTCACCGGGCCAGTCGGCTCATAACTACCGCCCAGCCTTGGCCTTTGATGTGGCCTTTATCACCACCGACCAGAGAGTGGACTGGAACCCCCAGTTATTCGCCCTGTTCGCGCCATTAGTACTAGCTGTAGCCGGCACGGAGTGGGGCGGAGCTTGGACTAGCTTCCAAGACTCCCCCCACTTTCAGTTGCGCGACTGGCGCACTTACCTGAATGCCTCGCGGCCCCGCACTCGTGAGGCTATTGCTGCCACTGAAGAGCCTCTACACGAGATAGAAAACTTCAACCCGGAACGTACGGAGGAACTAGCAGAGGCTCCCCCTACCGCATTGCGCAGCCAACAGTAAAGCCCGGACCACTTGGGCAACCAGTGAGCCCCAGCTCGAATGACAACTATCCCCCTTTATTAGCCTCATTACCATGGCACAAGCTTACTCTTTACATCTGGGACTCAACTACGTTGACCCCACTCACTATGTGACCTCTGCTGGCCAGGGTTGGAATGGAGAGTTGTATGGCTGCGAAAACGATGCCCGCGACTTAGCCGCGCTCGCCCGCCAACAAGGATTCGCCCAGTCAGAAATAGCCTTGACCCAAGAAGTAACGGCGGACTTCGTTGACAGCTCGCTGCGCAGATTTGCCGATCTAATGAAGCCTGACGATCTGTTTCTGCTCACCTATTCAGGGCATGGCGGTCAACTTACAGATTTCAATGACGACGAAGCCCAGGACGAAAAGGATGGCTTGGATGAAACGTGGTGCCTTTATGACCGCCAGATGTCGGATGATGAACTGTACATGCTGTGGGCACACTTTCCACTAGGCTCCCGCCTCCTAGTTCTATCCGACAGCTGCCACAGCGGTTCGGTAGTCAAGAACAGCTTCTACGGTACCTCTACTACAGACAACCGTACGGCTGAGGGCAAGCGCTACCGATTTATGCCCCGTAGCACTCGAGTGGGCACAAATCAGAAAAATAAGGAGCAGTACGAGGCCAACGATAAAAAAGTAACGGCTGAAGCGGAAGAGCAAGGGCGTGTAAAGGCGTGCGTCCGGCTGATTTCAGGTTGTCAATCCGACCAACTTTCTCAAGACTTGGATGATAATGGCCTGTTCACGATGCAGCTCAAGAACGTGTGGGCTGATGGACAGTTCCAGGGACCCTATAGCAAGTTTGTGCAGGCAATCAAGCGTAGGATGCCCGAGGAACAGCAACCCAATCATATGACGGTAGGAGCGCGCAACGCCGCCTACGGCCGTCAACGGCCTTTCACCGTTTAGCTTTTCCGCCCATGTGCCCGTTTCCCTCCCCAGTTACTGGTCTGCTCGTCGAAGCAGCTCCCTCCCGCACCCGCGGCACTAAGGCTGGCCCTTCCGCAGCGCCTCCTCGGCACCTTGCTGACCTTAAGTTTAAAGTAGAACCGTTGCAGTCAGCTGTTGCTGGCACCCGCAGTCGGGGACCAGGCAGTACGCCCACTGCTGGTAGGCCGGCTCGTTATCTGGCTCATACCCCGGTGGTATCCGACATGTTGCCTTGGGATTTGGCTCATGCTTATCGGGCGGAGCATGGCTCAACCGTGGGCTTCGTGGAGCCTGACTTGCCGCAGGACTACACCTTTCAGCCCGACCGCGCGCCGCAAGGGCTGCGTACCCGCTCTTTTGGGCCAGACAAGTGCGACGATGGTACGCCTTATAGCGGCTGTTGGCCGCACCCTAGCGAGCCGCGCATCTGGCATCTGGACGACGACTTCTCTCAGCTACGGGCAGCTCGAGAATACGCGCAGCAGGGTACGTCGAATGCTAAGGTGCGCATCGCCCATCTCGATACGGGCTACTCCCCCACCCACCTTACTTGCCCCCAACATTTGGACACGCGCAATCAGCGGGACTTTGTGGATGGCGGCACTCAGGCGTATGACCGGGGGGCCGAGGGCACCATGCTCAATCCCGGCCACGGGACGGCGACATTAGCGCTTTTAGCGGGCGGCATTATAAATCCTGCGCAATATGGATTTGCCGAAGAACTGGGAGGAGCCCCGTTTGCGGAAGTATTACCGTTGCGAATAAGCGCTAGCGTGGTATTATGGCGCACGAGCTCATTTGTACAGGCGTTGGAGCACTTGGTGCGCCTTCCTCCTGCTGACCAAGTACAGATAATTACGATGAGTATGGGGGGCTTGGCTTCCAGAGCTTGGGCTGATGCCGTGAATCGAGCGTATGAAGCCGGCATTTTCATCGTGACGGCTGCTGGCAACAACATGGGCAATAAAACGCCCCGTCACTTGGTATACCCCGCCCGATTTGGGCGGGTAGTGGCAGCCTGTGGTGCGTGCTATGACAGTAGCCCGTACAACCGGCGCGACAATGGCACTGAAATGCAGGGCAATTATGGACCTTTGCCGCTGATGAGGCATGCTATGGCAGCGTACACCCCTAATCTACCCTGGGCTAAGATGGCTGATGCCGCCCAAATAGATCTGGATGGGGCGGGCACCTCGTCGGCTACCCCACAGGTGGCCGCCGCCGCCGCTTGCTATTGGCGACGGCACGAGAAAGAACTCCAGCAACTACCGGCTCCCTGGATGCGGGTAGAAGCGGTTCGTCGAGCCCTGTTTAGTACGGCTGGCCGCAGCACAATCATAACGGATGACGAGGATCATGATTTGTTCTTTGGGCATGGGCTGCTGCGGGCCCGTGCCGCCTTAGAGGTGCCCGTACCAGCGCCTGATCAGTTACAACTCACACCGGCTGACGAGGTCCATTTTCCCATCTTCAATGTACTCTTTCGGGAGGCTCCACCAAGTTCATTACGCGGAGAAGGTGCCACTCGTCCGGCTCCTGACAGCGTTGCTATTGAAATGCTGACTCAAGAACTGCTGCAGCTAACCCAACAGCACCATGAGCTAGAAGAGTTACTCGGGGACCAACTTCTATACCCTGCCCAACTCGCCCGTCCAGCGCGTAATGAGTTTATTGAGAGAGTTCTAGCAATGCACGAATCTTCTCAGGCCCTCAGGACATATTTGAAGTCGAGAGCCTAGGTTAGCATTATCAATTATTAAATAACAGAACCTACCTTCTTGGTTAAATTAATTATTCAACGTCTTAAATTACACAGAAGTAATTTACAACTTTAATTTAACGTTTATGGTAAAGTTTATTCTGACGTTGCTTCTGGCGGTTTGCTCTAGGTTTGTACTCGGACAAAATGCCACACTCACTATTAATGGAATTGTAAACAATGATCGTAAAATTCTTGTTAAGAACGAAGATATCATAAAAATATTAATCACTTTACCTAATTCAATTCCAAGTAGCCATGCCTTGGATAAAGTAGAAGCTACAGCATGCTACTCCAACCCGGAACAAAGCATGGAACAACAAGCTTCAAATAAAATATTTAGTTTATATAATAAATTATCTAAAGATGAAACAAAATATAGATATATGGTTAATTTCAATAACCAAGTAGGGAATAATTCAATTGAAATAAAATTCAAAGCGAATGAAATATCCCCGTGTAAGGGAGTATTTTTTTGGATTAAAATATATGAAAATAATACATACACAAACGGCATAAAACAAATACCAGGATTCAAGAGCACTTATACTTTTATGATACAATAGAATTACAATGACTTCTTTATTCATTCTAAAATAGCATATTTTGTAAGGCAAACTACTTAAAAACACTTGTATTATGTTTAAAAAAATGAATCTAGACCATTTTTTTACATTGTTAGGTCTAATTGCTACCGCTGGTGCTCTGTGGTTTTCCTCACAAAATATTCGCGACACAGAGAAGTGGAAAAAAGGGGAATTTATTGTTAATCAGTATGAAAAATTTGCTAGTGATACAGCGGTTATTTTTGCCATTAAGACACTTGACTATCAATCAAGATTTGTAAATAAGCAACTTGGAATTATTACCAGAGACAAGGTAACTCTTTGTTTGCAGCCAAAACCAAAAGGTGTTGATATGAAATTAAATGCTATGGTGCGAGCAAACTTTGATCAATATTTAGACAAGCTTAGCTTATTTAACCGCTATGAACAAAGCGGCTTAATGACTAAGGAAGATATAGAGCCCTATATTAAATATCATATTAAACTAATAGCAGGACCTACAGAGGAAGAGAACCTAAAAGAGCTGCAGCATGAATTATGGGGGTATATAGACAGATACGAGTTTAATGACGTGAAGCAACTGTGCTTTTTATTCGGACATGACATTACAGTCATTGATGAAAAAAACAAATAGTTCATAGATTTGATATTGCATTTTTTATATTAATTTTACTATAACTATAATAAATATAATTTGATCTTAATTGATACTATAGAATATTATTGGATATAATTTATTCATCATATCCGGCTCGATTAATTAGATGATTTGTTATATTATCTGACTGTGGTAAAATCACAGGTGATTGTTAGCTTGTCCGATGCTCCCAACTACGCTTCCTAGCAGAAAATGCGGTAGCGCGGCACTATGCAAAAACGGTAGCCTGAACGTGCAGCCCGAGTATCAATACACACTTGCCGTTATCCAGACGTTGTTTACGCCAACGGAGCCCCATGAAGCAGCGCACTACACACAGGAAAGCTACTAGTAGGGATTTTCGCAACTAATTGTTCGATTGACTAGTATCTCGCGCCCAACCATCGTGCGGCTAACAAAAAAGCGCAGGCCGATAGATACGGAGCCTCTTCTCGCAAGCAGCATCTGACTTAAAAAACACTGTGTTAAAGGTAGTTTTACGTGCGGTAAACGGGCATTAACAACAGGAAAAGAAGGGTACTCCAAATTTAACCTACTGTATCTGTTAGCCCTATATCATAGGGTGCATGCACTACGTTACCGTTAACATAACGATGATAAAGCGCATGATTTGGCTGACTGTGAGTTTGTTGGTGGCGCTGCTACTTTACCCCTTCAAGCTGGCCTTTCTAGTTTTCATTAGGCCCGTCCACCTGCCGACGTTGGGCTTCCGTGGATGGTCACGTACGCGCTCAACGAACACCTACTTGTTCCCACCTGTGTGCGGTCGCTGCTGCTCATGGTAGGTGGCGTACTCTTTTTTACCGCCTTCCTTTCGTGGTTCAATAAGGACGCATTCGGGAGAAACCTGCGCGGGTTGCTGCTGAACTGAAAAGGGAACGGGTTTGGCCTCGTGGATTCCTTGGTTCTAGCCTGCCAACTAGATGCTTGGCTGCTCTTTCGGAACCCGCCTCACGCAGTATATAGTGGTCACCAGCATACCTCGTTAAGCTAAACATGATGTTCAGATAAAGCAGAGCTTTTGACTAGACCAGCCCAGGGCCAGCAGAACAGATACGCTAGTGAGCAGCGGAGTCTAGGTAGCACGTTGAGTGCTTCTAATGCTTATAGAACAACCATTACGTCAGTAAAGACGCGCTTCCGGCCGATGCGATAGGTGGGGATGTAGGCCAGCACCATCTCGAACAAGCGATGCGCTTCCTCCTCGCCATAGGGGAAGTACAAGGGGGCCGCTTTGTAGGCGATCACGTCCTGCTCACTCGCTAAATACCAGATCAGGTAGGCGGTCGGGTACGTAAGAGACCGAAGCGTTATTTTCCCTACGCAGGGAATGGCTTTCCCCTCCAGATGGGCAAGGGCACGGATGTTCATAGCCTATACAATATCAACCCCTGTTATAAGTCCTGCTAAGCGAGGCATCATATATCGCATAGTGCAACAGCCTTTCTGTAGTGGCCCACCCCACCTGCACCCCGATGCCCCAAATAGAAGACCCTGCTGCTTGACTGGCAGGAATTGGCGGCAGCTACACCCGGCTTCGCTTCTAAAGGCGCCGCGGTGAATGTCTTCAACCAGAGAAGAGGCCACGCCGCAGAGCAAGCGAGTTTCACCTCGCCGGGTGCTAACCCTTTAAAAGTGTTGCGCTATTTTCTGCAGCTCGGTCTGAATTTCCTTTTGCTTGTTTTCGCCAGCCAGCAAGAAAGAGTTTTTAGTCGTGTTCAGTTTCTCCTTCGTGAGGGTGATCTCCTGGGATATCTGGTTGATCTCCGTTTTCAGGGTATTCAGGCGTTGGGTAAGGGTTTGCAGCTCCTGCGCTTTCTGCTGCAGCTGCTCTTCCCGGGGCCGCACCTCCTTCTGGTACTGCTGCGCCTGGGCGCTCTGAAAAGCATTTAAATCCCGACCAATCAAATTCAGGTATTCCTGTCCGGTTGCCAGAAGCTTTTCCTTGGTGAGGCCGGTGCTTTTCAACACGTTGAAAGCAGTCTGGTACTTGAGGGCTTCGTCCTGAATGTCGTCGATGTCTAGTTTGCTGTCCACGAACTCTTTGTAATCCGCTCCCTGGAACAAGGGGTTGCGGGCGTTGGCCTCCTCCACCAACCGTTCAAAGTACTGGGCGTGCTCGGGCAAGGGTTCCGTGATGGTACCTCCGGCCGAATAGGTGGGCACATGGTCTGGAATCGTAATAGGGGCGGTGGGGCCATTGATCAGCGGATGCTGGGCGTTCTCGGGAGCAGCCGGTACTGCTGGAGGGAGGAAGGAAGGGGATGTAGGCTCCGCCGGAGCGGGGACCGGTGGCGTTGGTTTTGCGGGTTTCTGCTTGGACTCGTCTTCAAACTCCACAAAAGGAGTCAACAACTGCTTTAAGAAACTCATGAGAAGAGGCCTTATTGGTTGAGGCTCAGCAGGAACCCGATGGTGAAGTTGGCATCCCAGTCAAACACGAAGGTGTCGGTGCCGGAGGCCTCAGCCAAGGCTTTGTAAATAGTCAAGCCGGAGGCCATTTTCTTATCTACTGCCTGGTACGCCCCGGGATCCCTTAATACGGTATATCTCTCCTGCCCTTGGCGGTGCTGCTTGGCCAGAGTAAAGGGTACCCCACCCAAGATGAAGCCGATATTGCGCTTATTCTCGGGCAGTTTAGCCACCAGCGTTTTCACCTGGTTGTACACCTGCTCATCGGCGATGCCTTTCTCGTAGTACTTGGCGCCGGGCAGCTCAATGGATTGGAGGCGGCCATTCTCCTGCCAGGAGATTTTGGTATTCCCGGAGCCAATGTCTACCAGGAAAGAGTTGTCGGCGAAGGCGGGCGGGACGGTGGCCGAGAAGCCCAGCTTGCCTTCCTGCTCGGCCGTGACATTGTTTACGACATACCCCATCTTCTTCAGCTCGTTGCTGATGATGGCGGTTTTAGGTTCTTTCTGGGCGCCCGAGGAAATGACGAAGTGCATGTTTCTATTGGCCACGCCTTTGTCAAACATGGCCGACAGGTATTTTTTCAGGCCGGCTCTGATGTCGGCGGTGGTGGCCAGGCCTTCGTAGGCCAGGGATTCGCCGAAATCTTTGGACACAATCTCCCAGCGCTTCTGCCGATCCATGTTGATGACGAAGGAGTTAAAGCCCGTGGCTCCTACTTCCACTACCCCCCGCAGCGTTCCATTCTCGGGTTTCTCGGGCGTGTAGGTGAATTCGCGGGTTTCCTCGGTCGGGCCGGCCGCAGCGGTACCAGGCGTAGTCGTTGAGCCAGCCGCTGCCGCCGTGGTATTGTCCGTGGTCTGGTTACTACCGGGTATGGTGGGTGAGGTAGTAGCGGAGGTAGTACTGTCGGTAGTGCTCCCTGACAAACGAGGTTTGAGGGCGAAATAGGCCAGCACCCCCATGATCAACAGAACAACAAGTATTCCTAGTGGCTTTATTCTCATCGTGGTAAGGGTTAGTGAGTCTTTATGTTATTCCCCTCTCTCAGCTTCTCTGTTTTTTCTGGTCTCTCACGACCGTAGCGGCTCTACTTGTTGGCCATGGTAATCACCACCACCCGGCCGCCTTCTTCCTTGGAGAGCAGGAGCTTCTTGCCGTCGGTGAGCTCTACCATGGTGTTCACGGGTATCTCCTTGTCTTCGGTGAGGTCTTTCAGAGAGGTGAGCTTCTGGTTGACAAAGACCCACTTATTCTGGTGAAAGGTGAAGTACCCCACCGGGGTCTTTTGCTCGTCCGTCAGTTTTTCATTTCGGACGACGTTCCGGTTCACGTGCCACTGGAACAGGTACTGGTTATGGTAGACCATGAGGCGGTGATTCTCGGGGCGCCAGACGGTGGGCTTGAACTCAAAATACAGGTCCAGTACGGGCAGCGTGCCCTTTACCGGGGTGCCGCAAAACGGACACTTGGGCGAGGTGGTATTATCAAACACAAACCACTTCTGCTGGCAGGCCGGGTTGCTGCAGGGCTGCATCAGATCGGTGGTTTTGAGTAGGGCCTGCTCCCACTGGTCGGCGTTGGGCCGCTGGTTAGGGTCGTGCAGGCCGGTGATAAAGGCCTGGTCAAACAACGCCTTCAGGTAGGGGCCGGTGATGGTGTAAGGCAGCTTCGTAACATCCGCCCAGGGCAGCGTCCACTTGGACACCTGATCCAGCTTCGGCCGGTTGGAGAGGTCCGTGGGGTGCTCAATGAACAAGGCCTTCTCCCCCATGGACAGCAGATCGTCCTGCTCCGTATCCAGGGAGTTGACCCTGCCGCCTTTCAGCGGATGCCGGTAGAGCAGATAGAGGTAAATCATGACCGGCAGGGCATGCAGGTCGGTGGTGCGGTTGGCGTGCTTGCGGTTGGGGTCGCGCAGCTCCAGGTGCTTGGTGGCCAGGACTTCGGGGGCAATGAAATCGGCGGTGCCGATAACATCCGGGGGGTACAAACCCGGTACTACTAGCCCGTCAATGTCAATGATGGTGGCGGATTTGCTGACCGGATCAATCAGCACGTTTTTGTAGGATAAATCCGAATGGGCCAGCCCGGCGGCGTGGAGGCGCTTCACCCCCCGGGCAATTTTCACGCAGATCTGGAAATAGCTAAGCCAGTTGCCCAGCTCGCTCTCATCCAGCCGCAGGGTGAACTGCGGGTGCCGAAACTTGGCCGAGGCAAACCACAAGCCTTGCTTTTCTTTGCCTTTGATGCCTTCGCTGGTGGCGTAGCCTTTCTGGAAAAAGAAGTTCTTGTTATAGGTGGGCACCACGAGCCCAACTTTGCCGTCGGGGGTTTCCACCATGTCGGTGGGCCAGCAGTACAGCTCCTTATAATATTGCCCCCCTTCCCGGTTAAAGAAGCTATCGTAGTACTGGGTCACCAGTTTCCGGAGCCGCTCCCGGGAGTTGTAATCCTGCTTGTCGCGGTAGAAAGCGATGACGTAGGATTTATCGGGCCCGAAATACACGTCCTTCATGCCGCCGCGCATGGGCTCGCCCGTATCCACGTAGGGGTAGGTTTTACCGGGCGTGATGATGGATGGCACCGACTTCGCGGATTGGCCGAGGTTAACGGAGAAGGTGGGGATACTGCCTTGGCTCACAGGTTCAATGCTATAATAGAGGTAGTACTCTGTTTCAGGTGCCTTTTCAGGTTTTCTTCCCTTAACGAGCTAGAAAACGATGGCCAGCGTCCGGTCGTCATGGTTACCGGGGCTCCAGAAATCCATCCAGCGGGAGAGCTGCGCTTCAATGTCGGGGTTCGTGGTGCTCAACTCCACCGCGGCCTTATCCTCGTTCTGCCCCTGTAAGTCCGCGAGAAACTCCTGCCACTTGGCCACGTTAGGCAGGTTGGCCTCCACCACGAACTTGGGGTCATAGATGCCATCCGACATCATGATCAGGTAAGAGAAGTCGTCGAGCAGCTTAAACCCAAAGCGGGTAGCGAACTTTTCATTCTGGAAAATCTCGGGCATGGTGATAAACCGGGTCCCGCCCCCGAACTCGCCCACGTCGATCCAGTTCATGAGCGTCACTTCACTCACGTCCTTGCTGAGCACGGCCATGGGACAGTCGCCGACGCCAAAGGAAAGCAGGGCGTACCCCACGTCGAACTTCTTGAACAGGGTGAAGATGAGCGTGCTGCTGAGGTCTTTCAACGTGACCTCCTGCGCCTTGGCGAAGCTTTCCAGCTGCTTGTGCACCTGAAAGGCCGCTTTGCCCAGGTTGTTGTAAACGAAGCGGTTAAGGTTTTTCTGGGTGTCTTCCCCGGTTTGGCTGGCGTGCTGCTGGACCAGGCTGTCAAACTCGGTCATGCTCTCCACGGACGCGGGCTCCAGAAAATAGTCGACCACGCCGGTGCAGGCCAGCGCCGAGCCTTTGCGGGATAGTTTTGCACTCCCGGCCCCATCCGACACTACCACGATGTTCCAGCCATTGGGCAGCTCCTTGAACGCAAAGTCATCTTCCCGGAACGAGCCCACGTTGGCGTGGGAGCGCCCGCGCTTGGAAGAAACCAGCAGGTGCCGGTCGCCCAGGGGAGAGAGCAAGGTGACCTCGTCTTCCTTCCAGTAGGGATCGTTCCTGTCGCTCTCCAGGCTTTTCCAGAGGCCTTTAGGATCGGGGTTGATGATGAGCAGAATGTCTTTTTGGTGGAAGGGTGCCTCCTCAGGCTGTCCTTCCACCTTGAAGTGAAGCGTAAACTTCAGGTCGCCGCTTTGGGTGGGCACCCCAGTAATCTGGTTGTTTTCGGCGCTGTAGCTCAACCCCAGGGCTTCCAGCCCCTCTATTTTAAAGGCGATAAGGTCGTTCCACCCATAGGCCTCAAAGTCAAAGGGAGCCGCATAGGGTTTGCCCACGGTAGCATTTGGAATACGAATGGGCTGCTGCACGATCTCAGCTATTCGGTCTTTGGTTTTCCAATTAGCCATGAGCTGTTCCTGATTTTTTCTGAGTTGGTCGAGAATGGCAAGATTGTGTTCTTCCTGTAAAAAGCGGTCGAACAACTGCATCCGGTGCTCGGGAATGAGTAGGCCGTTGCGCTTGAAAAGATCAGTTACCAGTTGTTTTGCATCGGCCATTCCTGCGGTTGGGCTTACGGGGTGAAACTCACTTGCTCGAGGCTTACTCTCCAGGCTACCCTGTTGCCCTTGAGGCTGCCGCTCCCTGATCGTCCTTGACCGCGCAGTCTACTGCCGGGGGCCTAATCCGATAAGAAAGCAAGGAAGAGGCAGCTGCATATTCTGGTCAGCCCCTTCCTTGCTTGGGGAGGTGGGCACGTGCTTAGGTGACGATATTCAACTCGGCGGGAGGCGGGGGCAATTCTCCCATTCCGGTTACTTCCTGGCCGCCATCCTCCACCTTGGTGGAGGAAACGCCAATGGAGGCGCTCACCCAGGTGAAGAACTTGGCAATGCTTTGGCTGTCGGCGGTGTCAAGGCTGACGACATTTTCCGTGATCTGCTGCAGGAGCGCAGAATCGGCGGCGCTACCCGCGGCGCAAGCCACGGTAAAGGCGGTTTTGCGTTTTCGGAATTCCTCTAGGCCCAGTTGCCAGTCATCGGTGGGAATACCATCGGTCATGATGAACACCAGGGGTTTCCAGTCGCCTTTCTGCTCGGCCGTGGTTTTGGTAACCTCCTGGTCGATGCAGGTAGAAACTAGCTTCAGCGCTTCGCCCAAGCTGGTCGTGCCCGTGGCCCGGATGTCCACCATCTGAAAGGAAGCCAGGTCGGTTAAGGGCACTACTTGCTTGGCCTCACTGTCAAAGGTGATGATGCTGATGAAGGCCGTCTCAATGGCCTGCGGATTCTGCCGCAACGAACTAATCATGACCTGAACCCCATTTTTAACTGCTTCAATGGGCTCGCCGGTCATGGAACCGGAGGTGTCCAGTAATAAATAGACGGGTAGTCTCCTCATCGTGTTAGGGTTTGAATTAGCGGTTGACCCGTTTAACGAAGCCGTTTGGGCAAGGTTTGGTAGCTGCCTTGGCAATGTTCCCAATCGAATAGAAGCCCACGGGGTGCCAGCATGCTGGCACCCCGTGGGCTTCTATTCGATTGGGAGGGCACGCATCTGCCTTTGTCCCGCGGCGCATTCACCAAGCGAGACAGCCCGACCTCCCCGGAGGTAGATTTAGGAAGCAAGTAAGATGCCTGGCCGCTAGGCGGGTACTACCGGCTCATCCAGGATATGTTCGCGCAGGAAGTCTGCTGGGCTGGGCACTATTACTTTTTGAGCGGTTTCCATGGGTCCTCACCGCTCTAATAACCGCCCTTTCGGTTGACGCTGGATTGAACGGCGAGCGTACTAGTTATTTTAGCGCCCAAACAGTATCCTCAGCGCATAAAGCGAAGGCGGCGAAGCCAGCGGACATCCCAGCCAGCAATTACATATAGCAGTAAATCAATATAATAATCCACCGTCCCAGCACCCCTCGGCGTTTCGCCTAGCCAACCAACTACTAATTATTTTAGTATAATTGCGGTGCTCTTTACCCCACTGCCCCTATGACAACTATCGAACTGATCGAAGTTGGCGATCCGACCACCACCCGGTGGCTGCCCTTATTCGCGACGCTGGTGCCCGCCGGCTTTCCGTCGCCCGCCTCCGACGAGCTGGAAGAGCTCTTTGACCTGAACCGCATCCTGTTCCGCCACCCCGAGGCCACCTACCTGATCCGCGTCGCCGGGGAAAGCATGACCAACGCCGAGATCCACGCCGGCGACCTGCTGGCCGTGGACAAGCACCTCGAGGCCGACCACAACCACATCGTCGTCGCCGTGCTCGACGGGGAGTGCACCGTCAAGCGCCTGGTGCGGCGGGGCAGCGGCTGGTGGCTGCAGGCGGAAAACCCCGATTACCCCGACTACGAGATCACCGATCCGGAGAGCCTGCGCATCTGGGGCGTGGTCACCCACGTCGTCCACGAGCTGATTCCCGGCAAGCTCACCGCCCTGCTGCGCAGCCGCGACTAGGCCGCATCTTTTCTCTCACTGTAACTTACCCCAGGCATGTTCGGCTTAGTGGACGGCAACAACTTTTACGTAAGCTGCGAGCGGGTGTTCCAGCCCCGGCTCGACGGGTGCCCCGTCGTGGTGTTGAGCAACAACGACGGCAACGTAGTGAGCCGCTCCGCCGAAGCCAAGCAGCTGGGCATTGCCATGGGGGCGCCCTACTTCGAGGTGCGCGCGCTGCTGCGCCGCCACCAGGGCCACGCCCTGAGCTCGAACTACGCCCTCTACGGCGACATGAGCCGCCGCGTCATGGCCCGCCTGGCCGACCAGGCGCCCGCCGTGGAAGTGTACAGCATCGACGAGGCCTTCCTCGACCTGCACGGGCTGACCACCTACTGCGGCAGCCTCGACGAGCGCGCCCGCACCATCCGCCGCGACGTGCTGGCCTGCACCGGCATTCCCACCTGCGTGGGGATGGGCCCGACCAAGACCCTGGCCAAAGCCGCCAACCGCCTGGCCAAAAAGTACCCCGAGCTGCAGGGCCTGCTCCGCCTCGACACGGAAAGCCGCCGCGAGCGGGCCCTGCGCGCGCTGCCGGTCGCCGACGTGTGGGGCATCGGCCGCCAGTACGCCCAGCTGCTGGCCGCCCACAGCATCGGCACGGCCTGGGAGCTGGCCGGGGTGTCCGAGGCCTGGGCCCGCAAGCACCTGGGCGGAGTCGTGGGGTGGCGCCTCATCCAGGAGCTGCGCGGCCAGCCCTGCCAGGGGCTGCTGCCGAGTGAGGACGGCACCCTGGCCCGCCGCAGTATCCGCTGCTCCCGCTCCTTCGGCCAGCGCCTGACCGCCTTCGAGGACCTGTGGGGGGCCGTGACGACTTACCTGAGCCGGGCCGCCGAGAAGCTGCGCGCCCAGGGCGACCAGGCCCACGTGCTGACCGTCTTCCTCAGCCAGGACCGCTACGACCCGCGCCTGCCCCCACCCCACACCCGCTCCACCACCCTCACCCTGCCCGGCGGGCCCACCAGCCACACCCTGCAGCTGCTGGCTTACGCCCGCCGGCTGCTCGAACGGCTCTACGAGCCGGGCCGCGTCTACGTGAAAGCCGGCGTGGTGCTCGACGGCCTGGAGCCGCCCGGCCGGGGCCAGCAGCTGAGCTTGTTCGCTCCCGCCGCGCCGGCCCTGGTCCCCGCCCCGGAGGCGGGCCGCGCCCAGCAGCTGATGCGCACGCTCGACCGCTTGAACCGGCAGTTTGGCCGCGGCGCCGTGCGGCCCGCCGCCACAAATATCCCCGGCCGCCAGCCGGCCCCCTGGCAAGGCAACGCCCAGTACCGCAGCCCGGCCTACACCACTCGCTTGGAGGACCTGCTGCTGGTCCGCTAACTTTCCTCACTTCTTTCGTTATGGCAACCCGCAAGAAAGCTCCGCAAACCCTCGTCCTCGATGCCCCCCGGCCGGAAGATGCCGAGTACCCGGCGGCCCTGGACTCCCCCGATGATGTGCAGGCATCCCTGTGCCCAAGCTGCGGCGAGCTGCTGGCCTGGCACGAAGCGGCCTGCAGTACCGCGCCCCCGGCCGCCGGCCGGGAAGCCGCAGCCGAAGCTCCGGCCGCCGGGACCGCCGGCGGCTTTGCCTACGCCCTGGGGCAGGCGGTGCAGCCCGCCCCCGGGGCGCCGGTCCGGCCCGTTATTTGGCGCGGCCAGCTCAAAGCGCGTCACCCGCGCACCGGCCTGGTGCAGCGCCTCAACGTGTACCGGCTGGACAACGGCTACTGGGACTGCTACTACGAAGCGGAGCTGCGGGCGGCCTAGCCGGCCCCGGCCCGATCTTCCGAAAGCTCCTCCTCCCCTGCTCCCCGGTGCCCATTCCCGCCGCCCCGGGCGGGAGCCCGGGCCCTGGTCGACCCGCCGCTGGCGCGCTTCGGCAGCGCCGCCGGGCTCGCCGTGGCACCTCCGTGGACCGGTACGGGTGGGGTAGCAGCGCGGGACTGATAGCATCTAGATCATCTATCTAATCTTGTTTATCTATCTTATCTTGATGATCAAGATAAGATAGATAAACAAGATTAGATAGATGATCTAGCTTAGACCGGTGAGCCCGTTTGGCTGGGAAGCGCCTCGTCGTACTCTCAGCGCCCCTCCTCCTTGGCCCCTAGGGTGGCGATCAGCCGGCTGCGCCTTCCCAATGCCCCGCTCCGGAGCAGATCGGTTCCCTCGGGCCCCTCCCTTCCGTGCTGGATAACGGGCAGAAGGATCAAGTTCATCAAGATTATATTTATGATCTTGATAATATAGATTGTCCTGCTTTCCTTGCTTATCTACGTTGGATGGACGTTCTTTATCGCCTAGATAAGCAAGAACGTATGGAAATCTTCACTTTTGCCCTGCGCAAGGGCGGCACGGGAAAAAGCACTTCCGCCTGGGCCGTGGGCCACTGCCTGGCCCAGGCCGGCCACCGGGTGCTGCTGATTGATGCTGATGGCCAGGCCAACCTCACCCGGTGCCTGCCCGCCGTGGCCCCGGATAAGGGCTTAACCCGGGTTATTGACCACAAGGCGACCCTGCTCGAGGTCATGCAGCCCGTGGGCCCGAACCTGTGGCTGGTGGCGGCGGACGAGTCCCTGGTCGTGGCCGAGAAGGGGCTGGGCGCCGACCTGGCGTATCCGCTCCTGTTCAAGAAGGCCCTGAAAAACCTCGCGGCCCACATCGACTACGTGCTGATCGACAGCCCGCCCTCGCCCAACTCCCCCCTAACCGTGGCGGCCCTGACCGCGTCCACGAAGGTGTACGTGCCGGCCCAGCCCGAGCTGTTCAGCTTCGACGGGGTGAACAGCCTGCTGGAGCTCGTGACCAAGATCCAGGACAGCTACAATCCGGAGCTGGAAGTGGGCGGCATCTTCCTGACCAAGTACGCCGCCACCTACCGCAAGGGCTTACACCACCAGTTCGTGAAGCGCATGCGGGACCAGTTCGGCCCCCTGATCATGCACACCACCATCCGCGATAACGTGGCCATCCCGGAAGCGCAGGTGCAGCGGCGGCCCCTGCACGAGACTGCTCCGGGCTCGAATGCCCAGCTGGATTATCAGGCCCTCACCCAGGAAATCCTGGCCTGATTGTCTTGCCAGTCTTTATTATCTTGATGATATTTACATTCTTGATAATACATACTATCAAGATAAGCTATATTGGCAGGATAATAAAGACCGGCTTTACGCTAAAGACCCGTTACCATGGCCTCCAAACCCAAATTCGACCTGGATCAGCTGCTGCCCGCTAATCCCGATGATTTCCTGCTCAAACCCAAGGCTGCTAAAGCCCCTCTGCCCGAGGCGCCGGCAGTCGAAGCGGTCAAGATCAAGTTCTCGAATCAACTGCCGCTCGATACCTGGCGCCAGCTGCACCAGTATTCGTTCTGGGAGCGCAAGGACCTGGCCACCGTGCTCGACCAGGCCCTGCTGGCCTTCTTCGCCCAGCACCCCGACTCCCAGCGGGAGCTGCCGGCGGAGGAAAAGAAACGCCGCAAGCTGCCGTAGCAACCCGCCGCGGCTAGCGGGCCCGGGTCAGCCAAGTATCCGAACGGTGAGCGCTCCACGCGTAGGCAGTCCCTACGTCGCGAGCTGACAGCCGGGCCGGAGCGCCCAATGAAGCCCCCTCTGCAAAAGGATAGGCCCGCCGATAAGGGCGGGCCTATCCTTTTGCAGGGCTCGGTTGCTCTGCCTGCCGGTGGCTGGCCTGGGACTGCTCAGGCCCCGAGCTAGCGCCTCAGCCGGCGGGCTTTGGGAATATCCTCGTTCGTGACCTGAAAGGCGAGGTGACGGCCGCCGCCCCGCTCAACCATCTTGGCCTTTCCTGCCCCAAAGCATCGCCGGCTGGTTGGCCAACCTCCTCCCCAGCCGCCGCGGAGAGCTTCTGACCAGTCGGGGCTTGCCCGAAGGGTAGCCCGGTAAAAGTCGGGGGCGGTCGGGTGCCATTTTTCACGCAGATGCTAAGTGGCTCATTCCGAAGCCGGGAAGACCGTAGGTTGGGGGTAGGGGTGGGAGTGCCATTTTTCACGCAGATCCCCGGAGAGATTTTTCCCAGGTGGCCATCACCTGGTCCGGGCCAAACCCCCTAAAAACAGCCTGGGCGAGCCGAAAACGAACTTTTTAGCCAGCCATCAGCAAAAAAATATCCAGCCAAAAAGCAGAGCCTCTTCTGTCTTCTTAAGCTATTCTATCTATTCTATATTCAGGTCGGCGTAACCCTCTGGTCCATAACATTTTAAGGCGATTATCTGCGTGAAAAATGGCACTCTGCTGCGTGAAAAATGGCACCCATCTGCGTGAAGAATGGCACCATCTGCGTGAAAAACGGCACTCTGCGGCGTGAGAAATGGCACCACTACGTGAAAAATGGCACCGGGGCCGCCGGAGCGGTCGGTGCAGCGTGAAAAATGGCACCCGGTGCGGGCCCGTCCGGTGCTGCGTGAAAAATGGCACTCCCCGACCTGTTGCGTGAAAGCCCCTAGAATTTCACGCTGATCCTTCTAACTTCGTGGGGTAGCCTCCCGTATTTGCCTGCGTATGAATGCTCCGCTCGTTCCCGTGCTCTATCCCCGGGCCTACCAGGCCAACGCGCTGGTGCGGGCGCCCCTGAAGCTCACGCACGTGGAAGCCCGGATATTTGCCTTGGCCCTGGGCTGCATTCACCAGGACCAGACGGAGCTGCCCGGCATCTCGATTCCCATCAACCGGGTGATGACCCAAAAGAAGGGGGGCAGCGTGTACGAGACCATCCGCGACGCCTGCAAAAGCCTCATGTCCAAGGTCGTCAGCATTGAGTCGCAGAAGGGCAACAAGAAGCGCTTTACGGCCTACTCCATCATCAGCTACCTGGACCTGAACGAAGGCACGGGCCTGCTGACGGGGAACTTCGCCCCGGAAATCAAGCCGTTTCTGCTGCAGCTGGCCGAGCAGTACACCCACGTGGAGCTGGAGTCGCTGCTCACGCTTAAATCCGCGCACGCCCACCGCCTGTACTGGCTGCTGAAGTCCTGGGATGACGTGGGGGTGTGGGAGGTGGAGTTCGAAGCCCTGCGCAAGCAGGTGCTCGGCGATGACAACGACGTCACGTACACGCTCTTCTACGACTTCAAGCGCTACGTGCTCGAGCCCGCCATGCGCGAGCTGCACTCCCTGGGCTGGGTGGTCAACTACGAGCCCCTCAAGGATGGCAAGAAGGTCAAGGCCGTCCGCTTCCTGATTCCCAAGCCGCAGGTTCGGCTCGCCGAGCCGGCGGCGGAGGGGAGTCCCCTGACCACCACCAGTCCGGTCCGACCGGTGGAAAAGCAGATGACGCTGGCCCTGCCGGCGGAGCTGCCCACCCTGCAGCAGCGCATCATCACCCGCCTGCAGAAACTGAAGATGACTTCGGCTCAGATCCAGCACGTGCTGGAGTTTATGGGGGATGATGAAGTTCGGATTGCCCGCCTGATGAAAGTCACGCACCCGGTGCTGCGGGACTTCGAAGCCGGCAACAAGGTGTTCGACAACCTGGGGGGAACCACGGTTAACCTGCTGAAAACGGAATTTCCGGGGCTGTACGCGATCCTGAAATAGGCCAGCAGCTAATGGCTCCCTCAGTAGCGTCTTAGTCCGGTAGCAGTAGCCTGATCACTGCTACACCAGGGAGTAATGAGTTTGGCGTCGCTAGCTAAACGTTGGGCCGCCGCGGTTGGCTGGGCGGTAAACCAGGCCGGATAAGCTTCCCCGCTTTTACGTCCTACTTCACGCCTGAATAAGGGGGTCAAGTAGGGAGTAGCTAGACTTTCCAGGTAGTGATGGCCCAATAGTTTGAGGCTACCTGGTCCCGGTCGCGATTACAGAAACCACGAGAAAAATGCCCTTACCTATTACCAAAACCACGAGAGCCGGAATCTTCACTTACTAAAGGCCGCGTGGCTAAGAATCTATTGCAAACCTGGAGTTCTGTAGTAGCGGGAAGAAGGTGTCATCTTGACCCGGCTACCCGTTCGCCCCTGATGCAAGTACTGTTGTCTGATTCGCCCAAGCCGGAGGAGGCCAGCAGCAAAATCGTGGTCCAGCACAACGCCCTGGTCAACGCGCGGACACGTTCGGACACCACCTGCACCAGGTGTACCGGCAGGATGGCTTGCCGATAGAGCAGCGGGCAGGGGAGGAGGGGCTCGTAAAGCGAAACCAACCGGCGGTCCTGAGTTAATAAGGGGTGGTTAGGAGGGCAGTAGTAGGCGGTACGAGTGGGATTGCGGTGTAATTTCTTCCGTAGTTGCTCGGAAAGATTTGAGTCATAGGTTGCTAGAGGCTAATTAGGCTGGGTAAGAAGTAGCCGGGACCCCGGGGAAGCTTTTTCGTCAAGCTACCCCTTTAAAAAACAGAAGTCTCTTCAGTTTTTTCTATACTTCCTTTCTTCTTTCTTCTGTCACCATAAAGCGCTGTAAAGCAGATAATTAGCTTGATTTGATACGGAAGGAATTACACCTTATTACGGAAGAAACTACACCCAAATGCGGAAGGAATTACACCCAAGTACGGAAGGAATTACACCTTATTACGGAAGAAACTACACCACCTACGGAAGAAGTTACACCATCTACGGAAGAAACTACACTACCCACGGAAGAAGTTACACCACCTACGGAAGAAACTACACTTTCGGAATGGAATTAGGCTCACGTACGGAAAAATCTATAAAATTTCCGTATTTAGACTACGCTCGCCATGATTACCCTCCCTTATGGAACCTACCCTGTACCCCCAGGCCCGTCAAGCCAACATTCTAGTTCGTTCTCCCCTCAAGCTCAATCATATTGAGGCTCGGATCTTTGCCTTATCACTAGGTTGCATCAACTCAAAGTCGCTGGAATTACCCCAGATCCGAATCCCCATGCTGCGGGTGATCCCAAAGTCTAAATCGGGCCCAGTCTACGAGCAGATTGATGCGGCCTGTAAGACGTTGATGAGCAAAGTGGTGAGCATTGCCAAAACCAACTCCAAGGGCAAGATGAATATCAAGAACTACGGTATCATCAGCTTCATGGAGATTGACGAAGGCACTGGGTACGTGACGGGCAATTTTGCGCCAGAAATAAAGCCTTTCTTGCTGGAACTAGCCAGTGAGTACACCACCGTAGAAATTGAAACCATCCTGACCCTTAAAAGCGCCCATGCGCATCGCTTGTATTGGCTGTTAACCAGCTGGGATGACGTTGGGAGTTGGGAAGTAGAGTTAGATACCCTGCGGGAGCAGATGGTCGGGACTGAGGATACGGCGTACACCATCTTTTATGACTTCAAACGGTATGTCCTGGAGCCCGCGGTCAAGGAGCTCCAGGATATCGGTTGGATGGTTAGCTGGGAACCAATAAAAGTGGGTAAGAAGGTCGGCAAAGTTCTTTTCACCATTCCCAAGCACGTCATTGCGGAGAGTACCGGACCGCAAACAATCGATATAACCCCGAAAGGACGCGCCAAGCAGAAGCAATCGGATCAGCTGGCACTAGGAATCATTTCGGAAATGCCCACGCTGCACCAGCGCATTGTTGCGCGGCTGCAAAAGCTCCAGGTCACCGATGCGCAGATCAGAACGGTACTCGATTACCTGGGCGATGATGAAACTAAGTTTACGAAGCTGCTGAAATCCACGCATCAGCTGCTCGTCAACTACGAAACAAAATCCAAGGTGTATGACAACATTGGAGGAGCAACTATCAATCACCTGAAGACCGAAATCCCTGGGCTGTTCGCGAAGCTCTAGCCGACTGAGGTTGGTTCTGGTTCTGCTGACTCTGCGGCTTCTCTGGCTAGGGCGCGGCAGTAGCGCCCATATTAGACGAAAACGCTGGCGCTGCTCTTCATGCTGCTGTGCTTCTCGTTGGCCGCCTACGCCGTGTACTCGGCCCGGCAAACGACGGCCGCTGCCCAAGGGCGCATCTACGTGCTCGATCAGGGCAACCTGCTGGCGGCCGTCTCCCACAATGTCAAGGAGAACCGCCCGGTCGAAGCCCAGAACCACGTCAAGCGCTTCCACGAATTTTTCTTCACGCTCGACCCCGATGCCAAGGCCATCGAGTACAACGTGAGCCAGTCGCTGTTTCTGGCCGATGAAAGCGCCCGGCGCGCGTACGAGAACCTGAAGGAGAGCGGCTACTACAACGACTTGATTCAGGCCAACATCAGCCAGGACATCAAGGTCGACAGCGTACGCATCAACGCGGCCCGCTACCCTTATTACGCGAAGTGTTATGCGCACCAGCAAATCATCCGGGCCTCAAACACCACAAGCCGCCTGCTCATCTCCGAGTGCTACCTGCGCGACGTGTCGCGCTCCAGCAACAACCCGCACGGTTTTCTGATGGAGCGCTGGCGGGTGGTCCAAAATAACGATTTGCGCACCGAGCGCCGCTAACCCCTATCGCTATGGCAACCTCTCCCAAACAGACGCAGGAGTTCATCCACAAGCGTCGGATGATGGTCTTTATTCCGCTACCGGGGGTTATTTGCTTAACGCTGCTCTTCCATCTGGGTGGCGGCGGCCAGGGCGTGGCGGAAGCGACGGCCAACGCCGGTTCGAGCCTTACGGGCATCAACACGTCGCTTCCCTCCGCGGGCACAAGCTCGCTGTATGAGGATAAGATGGAAGCCTACCAGGCTCCCCAGGATAGCACCCATCGCAACGGCCTGGCCTTTACTCCAGTCGGGGACATTACCGAGCCAATGGATGCACCCGCTGCGGCGCCTGAGGCCTCGAGCACCACGGCCGTACCTGGTGGGCTAAACTACGCCGTACAGCCCGGCCAGTCGTCCCAGTGCTACGACCCCCACCATGACTCCAATGTGGCGGCCGTGCAAAGCCGCCTGCAGCACCTGCAGCAACAGGCGGCCCCTCAGCCCGCTTACAGTCGGTCAAGCGGGGGATATGGCAGTAGCGGGTACGCTCCGCCGAGCGCCGACGCGCCGGCGTCCTCCGGCAAGGATGCCGAGCTAGACCACGCCATCCGGGAGCTGGATGAGTTGCGGCGCCAGTATGAGCGGCGGTTGCAGGCCCTCAACTCGCCGCCGGTCGCTGCTCCCGCTGCGGCCCCAGCGGCGCCGCTGGTGGCCACGAGTGCGACAGCCCCCAAGCCGAAAGGCATGAGCGTGATGACGGAAGTGCCGCAATCGGTGGTCACCAGCCTGGGCAGCCGCGCCGGCCTGGGCACGCCCGTCGTGGTGGTGACTGCCGGCAACTCTTTCCACGGCCTGGGGGAAAGCAACGCTGGCCAGCTGAACTCGGTACCGGCCGTGATTCATGACGACGTGATCGTGAGCCAGGGTTCGACGGTGAAGATGCGCCTGCTCGCCGATGTGCAGCTGGAAGGCCGCGTTATTCCGCGCAATAGCTTTGTCTATGGCACCTGTGACGTGTCGGGCAACCGCCTGACCATTGAAGCGACGGCGGTGCAGTACCAAAACAGCGTGCTGCCCCTCCGCCTGAAAGCCTACGATATGGATGGGGGCGAGGGCTTGAGCATTCCGGGCTCGGTCAACCGGGACGCGGCCAAGCAGGGCCTGGCGGGTGGGGCCAGCTCGGCCGACCTGCCCACCATGTCGCCCAACTTAGGAGCCCAGGCCGCGGGCATCGCGCTGCAGACTGGTAAGGCGCTGGCCGGCAAGAAAATCAAGCTGGTTAAAATCCACCTCAAAGCCAACTATAAACTGCTGCTCAAATCATGAGACTTCCCTCCATTCTTGCTTGCCTGGGCTTCGCGGCCCTGTCCTGGTTGACGTTGCCGGCCACGGCTCAAAAATCGAAGTCTATCGCTCGTCAGCCAATGACGTCAGCCCAGCTGATGGGCAATTTCCCAGCATCGACGACGGTCGCACCCGCTGCGGCCCCGGCCCCCCTGCCCAAGCTGCTGAGCCTCGGGGAACAGAACGTCATCGGCTCCTATCACCTGGGCGTGGGCTTTCAAAAAACCACGCACCTGATTTTCCCCTACGCCGTGACCTACGTGGATCTGGGCAACGCGGGCATCATTGCCGATAAGGCCCAGGGCGCGGAAAACATCGTCAAGCTGAAGGCCAACCAGCCGAACTTCCCGCAAACCAACATGACCGTGGTCACGGCCGATGGGCGGCTGTATTCCTTCCTGATCGACTATGAGCAGGATCCGCGCGTGCTCAACTACAACCTGACCACCGGCGCCGGCGACGCCTCGCCCGTCCTGCCGATGGTCCTGTTCTCCAACCTGAGCATGACCCAGGCCGAGATGGAAAACTACTCGCGTATCGTCCTCAAGAAAAAGAAGATGCTGCGCACGAAGGAAGTCAAGGACGATATCACCCTGGCCCTGCCGGGAATGTACACCCAGGATGATCTGTTCTTTCTACCCCTCCACCTGTTCAACCAGTCCAACATCAACTACGACGTGGACTTCATCAAATTCTACATCCGCGATAGGAAGCTGGCCAAGCGCACGGCCATCCAAGAATCGGAAATCGCCCCCATATTCGTTTACAATGCCACCCAGCGCACGATTCCTGGCCCGGGCGGTATAGATCAGGTCTACGTATTGCGCAAGTTCACCATCCCCGACGACAAGAACCTGGTGGTAGAAATGTTCGAGCGCGGCGGCGGCCGACACCTGACCTTCGACGTGACCAATGAGGACATTCTCGAGGCCCGCAAATTAAAGCGGTAGAAGGCGTTCCTGGTGAAATGAGAGGGTATAGCACCTGGCTATACCCTTCTTCGTTTGTAGCTCGGACCCAATGGGGTGGATTCCGCAGGTTAGCTACGGTACTGAAGGCCACCCGTGGCTGCGTTATGTATTGGGCTGTCGCTTTTTCTCCCTACCACAATGCGCCAGTTCCTGATCATCCTGGCCGCGGCCATCGTTCTCTACAGTCCTTACGGGCCCGGTTGGGGGCGGAGGGTGGTCACCATTGCCATCGTGCTGGCCATCTTCGGCACGTACCGCAAGTTCCACCCCAGCGGCGCTGCTACGACGAGCACGACGAGTACACCTAAGCCTGCATGCTTTCCTCCTTCGACCCTTTCGTATTGGTGCGGATTGTGGACAGTTCCTGTGTGTTCGGCTGCTTGGTCTGCCTACTGCTGAAAGAGGGATTTGGGTGTCATGTTGGCCGTCGTAACGACCGAAAATAGCGATGCAGTAGGGCATCATTTTCATGCAGAAGCCCCCGTGCATTACGCGTAGGGGCTTTTTCGTTGCTGCCATATTTTCGCTTAGCAGCCAGGGCCATTTAAGCAGAGAGCAGCCAGAGCAGGGGGGAAGGTGCGCACAGATCCAAGAGTACAGGTGATAGGCCGAGTTGGTTTTCCAAGACAGAAGACAAGCACGTGAACTTCGTTACCCCTCACGGGCGAAATCGGCGCACGAATCCCGGTAGGGAGGGTAACAACCTCCTTAAAGAGCCGTCCCTTTGCGGTAGTGCTGAATGGCTACGCCGCGGTGGCGCAGGTACTTGTAGAGCGTGACTTTGGAGATCTGCAGGCGCTGGGCAATCTCATTCACGCCCAGTTGCTGCTCTCGATAGAGGGTCTCCGCCACGATGGCCGTCCGCTGCGCCGCTTCCGAGAGGCCGGGCCGTCGCCCCCCGATGCGGCCCCGGGCCCGCGCCGCCGCTAACCCGGCATGAGTCCGCTCGCGGATGAGCTCGCGCTCAAACTCGGCCAACGAGGCAAACAGATTAAAGATCAAACGCCCCTGGGCCGAACTCGTATTGATGGCATCGGTGAGCGAGACCAGGCCCACCTCGCGAAACTCGAACTCGGCCACCATGTCCAGCAAGTGTTTGAGCGAGCGACCCAACCGGTCCAGTTTGTAAATGTAGACGGTATCGCCAGGTCGAAGTCGGGCTAGCATCCGGTCTAACTCCGTGCGGGCCGCGCTCATGCCGGAGGCTTTTTCCTGATAGATTTCCTCACAACCGGCCTGCGCGAGGGCATCGAGTTGCAGGGCCAGGTTCTGGTCGCGGGTGGAGACGCGAGCGTAGCCGATGTTCATAGACCAAGTACAGGATTGTTATGGAGAAGATACGCATTCTGTACTTTACTACCTGTACCAGTTTAGTGAATTGATTTTGCCCGTTTTTGGGTCTTTTTCCTCTACTTGTGATCCGGGTGAGATTGTACAGGAAAAGGAGAGTTTCCTATCACTAAGTGAGGCCTGGCAGGTTGAATTCTCACCGAAGGATTCTGGACACCTATTCATACTGAGCATTCGGAAAACCGCCGCCTAAAGCACTCCTAGATTTCAACAAGGATCGACAAGCCCTACTTACTGGGGCTTTGCCAATTTCTGTTCAAAGGAGACGAGCTTTTCAAGAGAGTAGGGGTTAACATCAGCCCGTTGATCTTGCAGAAATACTCGAAACTGGGTGAAGTTTACTGTGAGAGGCCAGGTACTCCAGCAACGCCACTCAAAACTGAACGTGCAGCTCTTGCGCCAATCTGTTCGCATCGGAGGCTCAATTCTATCCAGTAAGCGCAGACTGCAAGGCACGTAGACGCCCATACACGCCGAACCCCCGGTTGGTGGCTCAACCGAGGATTCAGAAAGGGGGTGCAGTCACATCTTTTGTCTAACGCAGCAAATAAAAGGGCTGAAACCGAATATCAACTCCCAATTTAAATCGGCTGAGCCGTCACGGCGGGTCAACCAACGGGTTTTCTGTAGGGGGAAGTTTCCCGCTGGAGCAATACTGGGCCCTCCCCGGCTGACAAGGTCATGGGCAGTGCCATGCGCTGCTCCATCGCTTCCACCGGGCAGTCAAAGAAGACTTGGCCTCGGGAGCTGGGGCGCAGGGGTCACGCAGAGGCCTGGGAGTGGCTGGCTGTTTACCTATACGGACGTCTACCGGCAGAGTACAGGAGGGTTGAGTTGCTGGACCAAGCTTTATTGGCTGACGTTTCTCCTCCTGTGCCCGAACTAGCTTATGTTTCTGCCCCCTACGAAGTATGCTGATGGCTTTGCGGGCGGGCCCCGCGGGGCAGGTACTGAAGAAGGAGCAGCTCACCCCATGCACCCAGCGCTCCGCCGCCCCGATTCCCGGCCCCGATAACCTGATTTGCTACTTCTGACTCTGCCTCTTTCCCTTCCCACCCATGAAACAACTGCCCCTATTACTAGCCGTGAGCGGCCTAGGCCTCTTGCCGATGCGCGCGCAAGCCCAAACCAAGCTGGTAACCGGTGCGCAGACGCCCATGCCGGCTGCCGAGTGGATCGACCAGGACACGGGCCATCGGGTAGTGCGCCTAACGCCCCGGGATGGCAGCAACAACAGCTTCTACTTCCATAACCGCCCCTTCCTGGCTGGCAAGGGTGGGGCCGGGGAGCGAATGGTGTTCTACCATTCCGATGCCCAGGGCAAGCAGCTGCGCACCATCGATTTGAAAACCCGGGAGGTGATGCCGCTGACGCGCTACTTCAAACAGGTGGGGGGAGAGATTGTGGCCCCGAAGCGCCGGGAGGTGTTCTACCAGACCGGCGACTCAGTATACGCCACCCACGTGGACACCCGCAAAACCCGGCTGGTATACGTGTTTCCCCAGGACTTTCGGGCCAGCATCACCACGCTCAACGCCGACGAAACCCAGCTGGGTGGGGCCTGGGCCTCCGATGCTGAGAAGGAAATATCCCGCCAGTACCCCGAGAAGAAAGATTACTTCCGGCGTATCTACGACTCGAAGCTGCCGCGTACGCTATTCACCGTAAGTGCCCAGGGCGGTAAACTCACCAAGCTCTTCACCGACACGGCCTGGCTGAACCACGTGCAGTTTTCGCCCACCGACCCCAACCTGCTCATGTTCTGCCACGAGGGGCCCTGGGAGCTGGTGGACCGCATCTGGACTATCGACACCCAGAGCAAGCAGGTGCGGAAAGTGCACCAGCGCACCTTAGACCGCGAAATCTTCGGGCACGAGTGGTTTGCGCCCGATGGCAAAACCATCTGGTTTGACCACCAAATGCCTCGCGGGGCTACGTTCTTCGTGACGGGCACCGACCTGAAAACGGGTCAGGAAAAAAAGTACGAGCTGCAGCGCGACGAGTGGTCGGTGCACTACACGATTTCGCCGGACCAAAAGGTGTTTGCCGGCGACGGTGGCTACCCTACGTCCGTGGCCCACTCCCCCAATGGGCAGTGGATTTACCTGTTCCGACCTGATGGGGATAAATTCCAGGCCGAGAAGCTGGTAAACCTGGCCAAGCACAACTACCACCTGGAGCCCAACGTGCACTTCTCGCCCGACGGCAAATGGCTGATCTTCCGGGCCAACTTTGAAGGCGAAAGCCAGGTCTACGCCGTGGAAATAGCGAAATCGGCCTCCTGAAACCGACAGCAAGCCCGTCTGATGAAGTATTCGCTCCGCTAGACGAATCAGTTACAAACCAAGACGCCTCCTACTTCCGCCCCATGCTCAAACCTATCCTGACGGCCTGCCTACTGCCCCTGCTTACGCTGCCGGCCCTGGCCCAGCAATTGCCCAAGAAAAAGGTTATCCTCAAAACGATGACCCGCGCTAACGACTACTTCATGAAGAAGTGGCCGGATACGGGCAAGGAAATCGTGACCAACAAGGCCCGCCCCAGCAACATCTGGACGCGCGCCGTATACTACGAGGGCCTGATGGCACTCTACGGCGTGGACAAGCAGCAGCGCTACTACGACTACGCCGTAGACTGGGGCCAGAAGCATAAGTGGGGCCTGAACCGCGGCGTCGAAACCCGCAACGCCGACAACCAGTGCGCCGGCCAGACTTACCTGGCCCTCTACGAAATTGACCCGCAGCCCGAGCGCCTGCGCGACATCAAGGCCAGCATCGATTTGATGGTCAGCAGCCCCCAGGTAGACGACTGGTGGTGGATTGATGCCCTGCAGATGGCCATGCCCATCTACGCCAAGCTGGGCGTCCTGACCCAGGACACGGCCTACTACGGCAAGATGTACCGCATCTATACCTACTCAAAAACCCAGCACGGCGGCAAGGGCCTCTACAACCCCCAGGACCAATTGTGGTGGCGCGACAAAGACTTCGTGCCACCCTATAAGGAGCCCAACGGCGAGGACTGCTACTGGTCTCGGGGCAACGGCTGGGTGGTAGCCGCCATGGTGCGCGTGCTGGAGATTATGCCTAAGGGTGCCCCGCACCGCGAGGAGTACGAGCATATGTACCTGAGCATGATGAAGGCCCTGCCGCCCCTGCAGCGCCCCGATGGCTACTGGAACGTGAGCCTGCACGACCCCACCCACTTCGGCGGTAAAGAGCTGACGGGTACGGTCCTGTTTACCTACGGCATGGCCTGGGGCATCAACCACGGCCTCCTGGATAAAAAGCAGTACCAGCCCATCATCACCAAGGCCTGGAACTCTATGCAGAAGGAGTGCGTGCACAAAGATGGTTTCCTGGGCTACGTGCAGGGCACCGGCAAGGAGCCCAAGGACGGGCAGCCCGTGAGCTACACCAGCAAGCCTGACTTTGAGGACTATGGTCTCGGCTGCTTCCTGCTCGCCGGCACGGAGTTGATGAAACTGCAGGACGCGCCCGCCGCCAAGACCACCGCCAAAAATTAACCAGCATCCAGTAGGTAGCCCAGGTTCCCAGCTTCCTTCCACTGCCCTTGCCCACGCTATGAAATCCACCCTTGCCCTTTCCCTACTGATCAGTGCCGCGCTAGGCCAGTCTCCCGCTTCAGCCCAGGCGCTGCGCTGGCCGGAAATCACGCAGCAAGCCAAACCCTGGACGCGCTGGTGGTGGGAGGGCAGCGCCGTGAATGAGCAAGACCTGACGCGTCTGCTTACCCAGTATCAGCAAGCCGGTTTGGGCGGAGTGGAGATTACCCCAATTTATGGTGTGAAGGGCACAGAAAGTCAGTTTATTCCATTTCTGACGCCGCGCTGGATGGACATGCTCCAGCACACGCTCACGGAAGCCGGCCGGCTAGGCCTGGGCGTGGATATGGCCCAAGCCTCGGGCTGGCCGTTTGGCGGGCCGTGGGTGACGCCGGAAGACGCCTGCAAGTATGTGGCCTACCAGACCTACGCGGTAAAAGGCGGCGAGCAGCTCATGGAAGCCGTGAGCTTTATCCAGAAGCCCATTATGAAGGCCGTAGGCCAGCCCATGGACTTCAAGCAGATGGTGCAGCCCGTCGCGAAGAACCCCGATTTGCAGCTGCATGCCTTCGATCAGGTGCGCTTCGAGAAGCCGCTGCCCCTGCAGGCGCTAGTGGCCTACTCCGACAAAGGACAGACCCTGGACCTGACCAGCAAGGTAGACGCCAATGGCAAGCTGACCTGGACGGCCCCCAGCGGCAACTGGACGCTGTACGCCGTATTTGAGGGGTGGCACGGCAAGCAGGTGGAGCGCGCCGGCCCCGGCGGAGAAGGCGACGTGATTGACCACTTCTCCAAAACGGCCACCCAACACTACCTGCAGCGCTTCGACGAAGCGTTTAAGGGTCGCAACGTGCAGCCCATCCGGGCTTTCTTCAACGACTCTTATGAGGTAGACGATGCCCAGGGCGAGGCCAACTGGACCCCGCAGATGTTTACCGAATTCCAGAAGCGCCACGGCTACGACCTGCGCCAGCACCTGCCGGCCCTCTTCAGCAAGGAGGCCGAAAACGAGCAGCACCAGCGCGTGCTCAGCGACTACCGCGAGACTATCTCGGAACTGCTGCTGGAAAACTACACCCAAACCTGGAGCACTTGGGCCAAAACTTACGGCGCTCTGATTCGCAACCAGGCCCACGGCTCCCCGGCCAACATCCTGGATCTGTACGCCGTCACGGACATTCCCGAGACGGAAGGCGAGGACCTGCTGCGCCTGAAATTTGCCTCTTCAGCGGCCCACGTAACGGGCAAAAAGCTCGCGTCGTCGGAGTCGGCAACCTGGGAAAACGACCACTTCCTCTCTAAGCTCTCCGACGTAAAGAAGGCTATAGACCGCATGCTGCTGGGCGGCATCAACCATACCTTCTACCACGGCACCAACTACTCGCCCCAGGCCGCGGCCTGGCCGGGGTGGCTGTTTTACGCGGCCGTGCACTTCAACCCGAATAACTCCTTCTGGCAGGATTTTGGGCAGTTGAACCGCTACGTGGCGCACTGCCAGAGCTTTTTGCAGGCCGGAGAGCCTGCCAATGATGTGCTGGTGTACCTACCCATGTACGACGCCTACGCCCGGCCCGGCAAGGTGCTGCTCCAGCACTTCGATGGCATTGACCACGGCTTTAAGGGCATGCCGGTGGGCGCCACCGGCGAGACGCTGCTCAAGCGCGGCTACGGCTTCGATTTCATTTCCGACAAGCAGCTTTTGCAAGTGAAGTCAACGGGCAAAACGCTGCAAACGGGTGGGGGAGTGGCCTACCAAACTATATTGGTGCCGGTTGCCAAACTGATGCCGCTGGCTACTTGGGAACAGCTGCTAAAGCTCGCCCAGAATGGCGCGACCATCGTGTTTCAAGACCAACTGCCTAGTGATGTACCTGGCCTAGGCCAGGTGGAAACCCGGCGGGCCGCGTTTAAGAAGCGGCTGGCGCAGCTGAAATTTAAGCCCAGTGGCCTAGCCGGGGTGCAGCAGGCTCCGCTAGGCAAAGGGCGGGTGCTGGTGGGCAAGGATGTAGATCAGCTGCTTACCTCCACCGGGCTCAAGCGTGAAACCATGGTGGATAGTGGTCTGGAGTTCGTGCGCCGCCGCCAGGGCAAAGGTCACGTGTACTTTGTGGCCAACTGGGGCGACAAGCCCGTGGAAACTTGGGTGCCCCTGCAAACGGCGGCTAAGTCAGTGGCCCTTTTTAACCCCATGACCGAGAGGCTTGGCCTGGCTCAGATGCGTACGGCTGCTGCCGGCACCCCTGAGGTATACGTGCAGTTGGCCCCCGGCGAGTCGTGCGTGTTGCAAACCAGCGAAACCGCCCAAACCGGCCCCGCCTACGCCTACCTGAAAGCCAACGGAGCCGCCCAGCCCGTGCAGGGAACCTGGAACATCCGGTTCGTTTCGGGTGGGCCCGAACTGCCGGCCCCTGTGCAAACCGCCCAGCTCGGCTCCTGGACTTCGCTCAGTGGCGAGGCCGTCAAGAAGTTTTCGGGCACGGCCGCGTACACTGTTTCCTTTGCCAAGCCGACGGGTGGGGGAGAGGGCTGGATGCTGAACCTAGGCCGCGTGGCCGAAAGTGCCCGCGTGCAGCTCAATGGTAAGGAGCTTGGCACCCTCATCGGGCCGGTGTACCAAGTGTTCATCCCCCAGGATCAGCTGAAGGCCTCTAACAGCCTAACCGTGAGCGTGAGTAATAGCATGGCGAACCGTATCATCGACATGGACCGCAACCACGTGGAGTGGAAGAAATTCTACAACATCAACATGGCCGCCAAGCTCAAAGAAAACCGCAATGAGCAGGGGCTGTTCACCGCCGAAAAGTGGGAGCTCAAAGAGTCAGGGCTGATTGGACCCGTTACCCTAACGCCGGTTTCAACGGGCGTAGCCGCCGCTAAGGTGCAGTAACGTAACTCACTACTTCTCCGCTATCCATGCTTTCTCGCCGCGCTTTCCTGGCTACCCTTACCCTAGCGCCACTGGCCCGAGCCGCCGCAGGCTTTGCGGCGGGGCGCTTGCTGGATTTTCCTAAAGCTGATTTCGCCAAGTTCAGCAAGCATCTGAAGCCCGTGGGCCGCCTGCTGGAGCAGGAAGGCTACTACGTGTGGTGCAACAGCCCAATTTACGGCCCCGATGGACGGGTGCACGTGTTTTACTCGCGCTGGCCGGCGGCTAAGGGCATGGGGGGCTGGCTGAACAGCTGCGAAATAGCCCGCGCCGTGGCCGATACGCCGGAAGGGCCTTTCGTGTACCAGGAAACCGTGCTGGCTCCGCGTGGTCCCGGCTTCTGGGATGCCACTACTTGCCACAACCCCCACATTCAGCTGGTGGATGGCAAGTATTGCCTATTTTTCATGGGCACCTCCAATGGCAAGACCAACACCAAGCGCATCGGCCTGGCTACCGCCGACCATCTCGAAGGCCCCTGGACCCGCCCCGATCAGCCCCTGCTGCTGCCCGGCGAAACGGGCGCCTGGGACGACCACTGCACCACCAACCCAGCCTTCGTGAAGCACGAAGGCAAATACTGGCTCTACTACAAATCCTGGAACACCCAGGACTACGTGACCTCCAAGGACCCCGTCATCCGGGGCAACCGCAAGTATGGCCTAGCCATTGCCGACCGCCTAGAGGGCCCCTACGTGAAGTACGCCGGCAACCCCGTCATTGACTTCTCCCGTCTGGGCAACAACAAGCAGTTCGAGGATGCCTACGTGTGGGAGCAGCAGGGCAAGTTTCACCTGCTAGCTCGCGACATGGGGGTGTACAGCCAGGAGGTAGGTCTCTACCTCGAATCCAAGGACGGGAAAGAGTGGACCTATCCCAAAATCGCCTTTCTCCCCCTCCGCGACTACGGCGTGCAGGAGCCTCCCGCCCCGCCCAAGCTCAAGCGCTACGGCCGCCTGGAGCGCCCCCAGCTGCTCATGCGCAACAGCAAGCCCGAGTACCTGTTCGGCGCCTCCCAAGGTGGCAAGTACATGACCGCCTCCTCCTTCGTCTTCAAAATCACCTAGCCTTTCGTATGCGCCGTATCCTTGCTAGTCTCCTGCTTTTCCTGGGCCACTGCGCCTGTGCCGATGTTACCCTGCCGGCCTTGATGACGGACAACATGGTGCTCCAGCAAAAAACTACCGTGGCACTCTGGGGCTGGGCGTCGCCGGGGGAGGCCGTGGCGGTGAAAGCCAGCTGGACGAAGCAGCCCGTAAAGACCACCGCCGATGCGCAGGGCAACTGGCTCGTGCGGGTGCCCACTAGCAAGGCCGGCGGACCCTACACCATCACAGTGCAGGGAAATAATCAGGTGACCATCAAGAATGTATTGCTGGGAGAAGTGTGGCTGTGCTCGGGCCAATCGAACATGGCGTTTCCCGTGGCCAAGGGCGCTTCTAAGTGGATGACGGGGGTAGTAAACGAGGCAGAAGTTGTACCCAAGGCCAACTACCCCGCTATCCGGATGTTCACGGTGGCGCAAAATGTGGCCGATGCGCCCCAGCGCGACGTGCAGGGCAGCTGGGTGGTCTGCTCGCCCCAAACGGTCGGCGGCTTCTCGGCCGTGGGATACTTCTTCGGGCAGGAGATTCACGAGAAAACGGGGGTACCGGTGGGGCTGATTCACTCCTCCTGGGGCGGCACCCCGGCTGAGTCGTGGACGCGGCGGGAGGTGCTGGAGCAGAACCCGGAGCTGAGCCCCATCCTGACGCGGTACGCCGAGGGCCTGACCCGTAGGCCGGCCTACGAGGCCGAACTGGCCGCCTGGAAGCAGGAGAAGCAGGCCAATCCCCAGACCACGCGCCCCAAGCCCGCGGAGCCGCTGAGCGCCACCAGCAATAAGTCGCCCGCCAAGCTCTACAACGGCATGATACGTGGCCTAGAGCCCTACACGCTTAAGGGCGTTATTTGGTACCAGGGTGAGAGCAACGCGGAGCGGGCCTACCAGTACCGCACCCTCTTTCCGACCATGATTGCCAACTGGCGTCAGGATTGGCAGCAGCCTAACCTGCCCTTCTACTTCGTGCAGATTGCCCCGCACAAGGGGCAGAACCCAGAAATCCGGGAAGCGCAACTGCTTTCCTGGCAGCAGGTTCCGCACACGGGCATGGTCGTGACCACCGACGTGGGCGACTCCCTCGACATTCACCCCCGCAACAAGCAGACCGTAGGCCACCGCCTGGCCCTTTGGGCTCTGCACAACGAGTACGGCCAAAGCAAGCTGGAAACCTCCGGGCCAGTCTACCAGTCCATGAAAGTGGAAAATGGCAAAGCCTGCCTGGCCTTCGACCACGCCGCGGGCCTGAAAGCTGCGGATGGTTCTCTGCGGGAGTTTATCATCGCGGGTGCCGACAGCGTGTTTCATCCTGCTCAGGCCCGCGTGGAGGGCAACACGGTAGTCGTATGGAGCGACGATGTGAAGCAGCCGGTGGCCGTGCGCTTTGGCTGGCGTAAGTCGCCTATGCCCAACCTGTTCAACTCAGCCGGCCTTCCTGCCACTCCTTTCCGCACCGATACCTGGCGTCAGCCCACGCAGGGGAAGCGGTGAGAGCATGCGGCCTAGCAAGAGTATCAGCTGGCGACTAGCCGCTCGTTTCCTTGCATACTTGAGGAGTTTGGTGGTCGTTGTTTCCAGACAATGTCATGCTTCGACAAGCGGACGCCAGATGAAGCATGATAGGTAGGGTGGCAACGTCAGCCGAGCGAGATATCTCGGCAAGTTTGATAAGACATTCCGCCTAGGCCAGTCTGGACCAGCCAGCCACTTATAGTCCCGCTTCAGCTGAGGATGGTGAACTAGAGCTTGACTGCTAGTCAATAGCACGACTTCTATTTATTTGGATTTCAGGATAGTGCAGGAGAGTTATGGCCTGGTGGAAAGGTAGTATTGGGTAGTTATCAAGCTATTGAAAGGAATATCATTAATAGTGCCTTGCCTGCGCAATCTGTTGCGCCATGCCTATAGATATCGTCCCCGCCCGCGCTCTTCCCACCAGCCCATGCTCTATGAAAACATGTACTTACCATCAGGGGCGCCGCGCTGTTGCTAGGGTAATTGCGGCGCTAGGCCTGTTAATGGCTACTCCCGTGGCCGCGCAAACGCTGGCCTTTCCCACGGCGGAAGGCTTTGGGCGGTTTGCTACCGGCGGGCGCGGCGGGGCCGTGTACCATGTTACTACGCTAACTGATACTGAGGCTGGTTCCCTGCGAGACGCCGTAAGTCAGCCGGGCCGCACCATAGTGTTTGATGTGGGGGGTGTCATTCGGCTGACAAGCCCGCTAACGATTGCGGAAAACCTGCACTTAGCGGGCCAGACCGCGCCCGGCGACGGCATTGTGGTGTACGGCGACGCCGTGTCTTTCACCAATGCTAACAACACAGTAGTGCGCTATCTGCGCTTTCGGATGGGGCACGGGGGCAGCCCGGGCAAAGATGCGGTGACCATTGCCGCGGGTCACGACCTGATTTTTGACCACGTGTCGGTGTCGTGGGGGCAGGATGAGAACTTCTCCGTGACCAACGAGGCCCGCAACGTGACGCTGCAGAACTCCATCGTGGCCCAGGGCCTGCACCCGCACTCGGCGGGCGGCCTGATTCAGTCGGAGGGCGGGACCAGCATTCTGCGCTGCCTTTACATTGATAACCACACCCGCAACGTGAAGGTGAAAGGTGTGAATCAGTTCATAAACAATGTGGTGTACAACTGGGAGGCTGGCGCCTACATTCAGGGCGACTCCGAGCGCAAGTCCCAGGCCAACGTTATGGACAACTACTTCATACAAGGGCCAGGTAAGGCCAGCCAGCCCTTCACCCGCGGCAACGCCAACTTCAGCATCTACGCCCAGGGCAACTTTCAGGACAGCACCCGCAATGGCAAGCTCGATGGGGCGCCCATTCTGCCGGCAGGCTACGGGGTAGTCAGCTGGCAGGCCACGCCCTTCGCCTACCCGGCCACCACCGCCCTGACGGCCCAACAGGCCTACGCCTACGTGGTGCAGCACGCCGGCGCCTCCCGGCACCGCGACGCCGTAGACACGCGCCTGCTGCAGGAGCTGACCTCCCTGGGCAAGCTGGGCCAGATCATCCAGGATGAAAACGAGGCGCCCATGCGCGGCCCCGGCGAGGTGCAGGGTGGCCTAGCGCCCCTCGACACCGACCAGGACGGCATGCCCGACGCTTGGGAGCAGCGCTACGGCCTGAACCCCCGCGACGCCACCGACCGCAACCACGATGCCGACTACGACGGCTACACCAACCTGGAAGAATACCTCCAGCAGCTGGTGGTGGAGGGCAACGGCCCCGGCACTACTTCCCGCGTTTCCTCGCCGAAAGGCACCTGACTTCTACCGCTTCCCCGCACACCTAGTACTTGTTGCCGCTAGGCCTGCTTGTCAGGGTGAAGGAACCGGCGTTTGCCTGCTCCGGCGGCCTTCCCGCGCGCTTTCTGAGTATTCCTTTCCACCAAAAACCCACTTTCTATGCACATGACTACTATGGTCAGAAGGCTAACGGGCGCGGCTACGCTGCTGGCGGCCGCGCTGGCCCTGCCCGCCCAGGCCCAGACGCTGGCTTTCCCCGGCGCGGGCGGCTTCGGGCGCTTTGCTTCAGGGGCCCGCGGCGTGGCTAACCCCACCGTGTACACCGTGACCAACCTCAACGACAGCGGCCCCGGCTCCCTGCGCGATGCCGTGAGTCAGCCGGGCCGCATAGTGGTGTTTGCCGTGGGCGGCATCATCAACCTGCAAAGCAACGTGCAGGTGGCGCCCAACGTGACCGTAGCGGGCCAAACGGCTCCCGGCGACGGCATTGTGGTATTCAATAAGCGTATCACCTTTACGGGCTCCAACAACAGCATCTGCCGGTTTCTGCGGGTGCGGTTGGGGGCCACCGGCAACCAGGGCAACGACGCCTCGGGCCTGGCCAACGGCGCCAATATCATCCTCGACCACATGTCGTTTTCCTGGGGCATGGACGAGGTATTCTCCATCAACTGGGACGGCAAAGGCACGGCACCCGACAACATCACGGTGCAGAACTCCATCATCGGGCAGGGCCTGCACAAGGTCAACCACTCGGCGGGCGGCCTGATTCAGACGCCTGATGGAGGCAAGGTGAGTCTGCTGGGGAACCTCTACATCAGCAACAAAACCCGCAACCCCAAGGTGAAGGGGGTGAACGAGTTTGTAAACAACGTGGTGTACAACTGGGGCAACGGCAACCGCCTGGGCGACCAGCTGAATTACGGCTGGTCGGGCGACGCCTATATTATGGGCGGCTCCTCGGGTGTGTCGGAAGTCAATATTATCAACAACTACTTCGTGGGCGGCCCGCTTACCCCACCCGAGAAAACCACGCCTTTCTCGCGCGGCACGGGCACCTTCAATGTGCACGGCTCGGGCAACTACTTCGATAACAACCGCAACGGCGTGCTCGACGGCACCCTGGTGCCCTTCGACTCGGTGGGCTACCCCGGCATCACCGGGGAGGCCTTCAAGGCTCAGCCCTTTGCCTACCCAGCCGCCGCGCCCAAGCTTACCGCCGCCCAGGCCTACCAGCAGGTGATTGACAGCGTGGGCGCTACCTACCCCCGCCGCGACCAGGTGGATGGTCTCATGGTGGACGAGGTTCGCTCCCGCGGTACCAAGGGCCTGTATGTGTATACTGAAACGGATTTGCCCTTTGCCAATGGCGGCCTGGGCGACGTATTTAATGCGCCCGCGCCCCTGGACTCAGACAAAGATGGAATTCCCGATGCCTGGGAAGATGCGCACGGCCTCAACAAGCACAACGCCGCCGATGCCGTGGCCTACAGCACCGCCGCGCCGGCTTACCTCAACGTGGAGGTGTACGTCAACTCCCTAATCAAAACACCGGCGCCCGACTTCGTAAAGCCACCGACCAACGTGCAGCTCGCAGCCAAAACCACCGAGCTGCCCGCGCCCACCAGCGAGGTTACGCTGACCTGGGCCGACAACTCGCCCAACGAAAGCCACTTCGTGCTAGAGCGTTCCGAGGATGGAGTGGCCTACACCGCCATTGCCCAGCCCGCCGCCAATGCCACCACCTACACCGACCAGGGGCTGGTGCCCAACAGGACCTATTACTACCGCCTGCTGGCCGTGACAAACGGGGAAAGCTCCACGTATAGCTCAGTGGCATCGGTGAAAACGCCCGCTTTGCCCTCAGCACCTGTGGTGGCCGGTACGCCTACGCCCGCCAACGGGTTTCAGTATGCGGAGCTGGTTGCCAATGCTCTGACCCTAAAATGGACGGGCAGCACCAACACTACTTCCTACACCGTGTACTTCGGCACCTCACCCGAGAACCTGATTAAGCTGAAAGAAGTGGCCTACGTGGCCGCGCCGTCTCTGACCGTACCTAACTTATTGGAAAACACAACCTACTACTGGCGCGTGGATGCCACCAACGCCAAAGGCACCGCCGACGGCGCCGTCTGGTCGTTTAGAACGGCGGGCAGCATCACGCCCCAACTCGTAGGCTACTGGGGCTTCGATGAAACCGCCGCCGACGGCACCCAGATTACCGACCAATCAACTTACGCTAACCACGGCGTGCTCGGCCTCGATGACGACGACCAAAGCATTCGGGTGGCCGGTAAAGTAAACGGCGCCCTCAACTTTGCCTCGGCCGATGTGAATCGCTACGTGGTGAGCATCCCGCACCAAGACCAGCTCTACCTCGATCAAAGCTCTTTCTCCTTGTCGTTCTGGATGAAGGCCACCACGGCCCAACTGCCCCAGGACAACAGCACCAGCGCCTACCTGCTCTGCAAGGGTTCCATCACTCGCAGTGCCACCACCGGCGCTACCGGCAAGCGTTTCAACATCGAGTTCAAGAACAAGCAATTCCGCTTTGCTATTGACGACGATAAGAACAAGGACGAGCTGCAGATTGGCGGCGCGCCCTTCTTCACCGGCGAGTGGGTGCACGTGGTAGCCCTGCGCGACGTGGCGACCAAAAAGATCCAGGTGTACCTGAACGGCGTGCTGGTGAAAGAAATGACCACCAAGGCCCTGGGCATCGGCGAGGCCAGTGACCTGATTGTGGGCAACATTGGTGAGCTGGAATTCATATCTTCGGCCAACTCCCCGGCCCCTTATAAGGGAGCCCTCGATGAACTGCGCGTGTACAACTACGCCCTTAGCAAGTCGGAAATTGCCGATCTGATGAAGGCCAAGCAAACCATCACGTTTGCCGCTCTGCCCGCCAAGCTGCTCGGCGACGCCGACTTTGCCCTGACGGCCACCGCTAGCTCGGGGCTGCCTGTTACCTACACCAGCTCCGATGAGAAAGTAGCCGTCATCAGCGGCGACGCGGTGCGCATGGTGGGGGCCGGCACCGCAACTATTACGGCCACCCAGGCCGGCAACGCGGGTTTCCTAGCTGCCGAGCCCGTAGGCCAGTCCCTGACCGTAGCGCCCCTGCTGGTGAAAGCCCGCACCCAGGATGGCGACAATGGCCGCCTCACCAACAACACCATCAAACCCAACCTCACTATTGCCAACGAAGGCCCGGTACCGGTGGCCTACGCCGAGCTGACGGCCCGCTACTGGCTCACCGCCGAAAATGACGCCGGCCTGAACGCCTGGATTGACTACGCCCAGTTGGGCAACAGCCAGATCAAGACCCAGTACGTGCGCCTTGCGCAGCCGCGCAACGGGGCCTACGGCTATGTGGAGTATGCCTTTGCACCGGCCGCGGGCACGCTGGCGGCGGGCGGTACTTCGGGCGTTGTACAGTCACGCCTGGCCAACCAGGACTGGGCCAACCTTAACGAAGGCGACGATTATTCCTACCGCAGCGCCTCTGCCTACGTGCTCAACCACCACGTCACGCTCTACCGCAACGGCCGCCTCGTATGGGGCACCGAGCCCACCGAAGCAACCCCCGAAACCAAGGTGCAGGTGCTGGCCGCTAACCGCAACCGGAACACCAGCACCAACAGCATCAGCATCACGCTTTCCCTTAGCAATACTGGCAATCAGCCCCTTCGCTACGAAGACCTGAAAGTGCGCTACTGGTTCAGCCCCGAAGGCACCGCACCCCTCAATCACACCGTGGACTACGCCAAGCTGGGCGCAGCGTCCATCACCGGGCAGTTTGCGGAGGCTACGGCCACTGGGGCAGAGGCTTACTTGGAGCTGGGCTTCCAGCCAACTGCTGGTACGCTCTACCCCCTAAGCCGTACGGGTGACATCCAGTACCGCATCACCAAAGCCGACTGGTCGAGCTTCCAGGAGGCCAACGACTATTCCTACCGCCCCGCCGGCCCCCTCGCCGAAAACGACCACATCACGGTGTACTACCAGGGCCAGTTGGTATACGGTGTAGAGCCGGCTACTCTTGCGGCCCGCTCGGCGCAGCTAAGCACGGCGGCTACGGCGGCCTCCACCACGGCCACTAAGCTTCAGGTGGCTGTGCTGGGTAACCCCGTAACCGAAAATGAGGCGACAATCGAAGTAAGCGGCGTGCAGGGCCAGGCTCTGGAAATCAGCCTGTACGACCTGCAGGGCCGCAAGCTCACCACGCAAGCTGTGCCGCAGGCGGCCTCCGTTCAGCAGCAGCGCCTACCGGTAAGCTCCTTGCCGGCGGGCGTGTACCTGCTCCGGGTGACTTCCGGCAGCCAGTCGTCGGTAACTCGATTGGTCAAGCCTTAACCCACTTCTATTTCCACACTGTGTAAAACCTAAACGAGCCGGCATGCAGAGATTAATCTTCTGCATGCCGGCTCGTTTGTTGGGTATTTTCGGAAGGCTAATGCCCTAGGCCACTCTGCGGCGGCTACAGAGTCATGCCGCCCGTTAGCTCAAGGCGCTGGCCATTCACCCACTTAGCTTCCTCGCTGCAGAGGAAGGCCACTACACCGCCTATATCGTCGGGCAGGCCTACCCGACCTAGGGCGGTTATGCTGGCCACATATTCCCGAATCTCGGGGGTGTCCTGCATGGCACCACCCCCAAAGATGGCGCCGGGAGCCACTACGTTGACCGTAATACTTCGCGTCCCTAATTCAAGGGCCAGGTAGCGCGTGAACACTTCCACGG
>NZ_SRLA01000008.1 GCF_004745825.1 Hymenobacter fodinae
TTCTTCCGGCCACCCACCCGGTAGGCGATGCTGCCCGGCCGTTTGCAACGTTGACGAGCCCGGCCCCGCAGCCGCGGGCCTTTGCCGTCTGGCAGCCTCCGCAAGCCTAGTTTCCTGTTTTTTCGGTTCCGTCCGCGGGACCGGGCACGCTGCCGTGCCCGGTCCCGTCGGCGCATACGCACCTTGCTGTGCGCTGTCGAACCCTGCCGTCGTCGAGCCCCGCGGGCTCCGACCGCCCTTTTCTCAGGATTTCTAGTCTTACCCCTCAGCCAGTATGTTCGACCGGCTCATTCACTTTTCCATTCACAACAAGCTCATCATCGGGCTGCTGACCCTGGCTTTGATTGCCTGGGGCAGCTACTCGCTGAGTCGGCTGCCCATTGACGCGGTGCCCGACATTACCAACAACCAGGTTGTGGTCTACACGGTGGCACCCTCGCTATCGGCCGGCGACATCGAGCGGCTGGTGTCCTTTCCCATCGAGCAGAGCGTGGCCACGATTCCGGGGCGCGAAGAAGTACGCTCCTTTTCCCGCTTCGGCCTCTCGGTCGTGACCATCGTCCTGGAAGACGGCATCGACATCTACTGGGCCCGCCAGCAGGTGGCCGAGCGCCTGCGCGAGGCCGAAAGCCAGATTCCGGCCGGCGTGGGCCGGCCGGAACTAGCCCCGGTCAGCACCGGCCTGGGCGAAATCTACCAGTACCTGGTACGGGCCAAGCCCGGCTACGAGAAAAAATACACGGCGCGGGAGCTGCGCACGATTCAGGACTGGATTGTGCGCCGCCAGCTGCTGGGCACGCCCGGCGTGGCCGACGTCAGCTCTTTCGGGGGCCAGCTCAAGCAGTACGAGGTGGCCCTGGACCCGGAGCGGCTCCGTTCCCTGAACGTGACCGTGGACCAGGTGTACCAGGCCGTCAGCCGCAACAACCAGAACACGGGCGGAGCCTACCTGGATCAAAACCCGACGGCCTACTTCATCCGCACCGAGGGCCTGGCCCAAAACGCCCAGGACATCGGCAACATCGTGGTGCGCTCTACCAGCACCGGCTTGCCGGTGCTGGTGCGCGACGTGGCCGAGGTGCGCCTGGGCTCGGCCGTGCGCTACGGGGCCATGACCCGTAACGCGGAGGGCGAGGTCACCGGCGGCATCGTGCTCATGCTCAAAGGCGCCAACGCCAACGAGGTTATCAAGGCCGTCAAGGAGCGCATGGAAACCGTGCGCAAGTCCCTGCCCGAAGGCGTGACCGTGGACGTGTACCTGGACCGCTCGGAACTGGTGGGCCGGGCCATTCATACGGTAACCAAAAACCTGATTGAGGGAGCGCTCATCGTGATTTTTGTGCTGGTGCTGTTCCTAGGCAACCTGCGCGCGGGGCTGGTGGTGGCCTCGGTGATTCCGCTGGCCATGCTCTTTGCCATCAGCCTGATGCGCGTGTTCGGCGTGTCGGGTAACCTGCTCTCGCTCGGGGCTATTGATTTCGGACTGGTAGTGGATGGGGCGGTGATTATCGTGGAGGCCATCGTGCACCGCCTGCACACCCACTCGGGAATTGCCGCCCACCCCGACGGGGCCCACGGCAAGCTAACCCAGGACCAGATGAACGAGGCCACCTACGAGGCAGCCTCCAAAATCCGCGCCTCAGCCGCGTTCGGGGAAATCATCATCCTCATCGTGTACCTGCCCCTGCTGGCCCTGGCCGGCATTGAGGGCAAGATGTTTAAGCCCATGGCCGAGACGGTGGCCTTCGCCATTATCGGCGCTTTCATTCTCTCGCTCACCTACGTGCCCATGATGGCGGCACTGGGGTTGAGCCGCAACACGGAGCACAAGCGCAACTTCTCGGACCGCATGATGAGCTGGCTGGAGGCCCGCTACCGGCCCCTGCTGGAATGGGGTCTGCGCCGCAAAGCCCTGGTGCTGGCTTCGGCCGTGGGGCTGTTCGTCGGGGCCTTGCTCGTGTTCCGCACTCTGGGCGGGGAGTTTATCCCCCAGCTTTCGGAAGGCGACTTCGCCATTGAGATGCGCGTGCTCACGGGCTCGTCGCTAAGCTACACCATCGAAAAAAGCCAGCAGGCCGGGGCCATCCTGAAACAGCAGTTTCCGGAGGTCAAGGAAGTGGTGGCCAAAATTGGCGCGGCCGAAATTCCCACCGACCCCATGCCGGTGGAAGCTGGGGACGTGATGGTAATTCTGGAAAAGGACCAGAGCAAGTGGACTTCGGCCAAGTCCCGCGAGGAGCTGGCCGAGAAAATGGCCCACGCCCTGAGCGTAATTCCGGGCGTCACCTTCGGGTTCCAGCAGCCCATTCAGATGCGCTTCAACGAGCTCATCAGCGGGGCCAAGCAGGACGTGGTGATGAAAATCTACGGCGAAGACCTGCAGCAGCTGGCCGACTACGCCCAGCGGGCCGCGGCCCAGGTGCGGCAGGTGCAGGGAGCCGAAGATGTGTACGTGGAGCAGGTGACGGGCCTGCCCCAGATTGTGGTCCAGCTGGACCGCAACAAGCTGGCCCAGTTCGGTCTGAACGTCGAGGACGTGAACCGCACGGTGCAGACTGCCTTTGCCGGCCAGGCCGCCGGGCAGATATTTGAGCAGGAGCGCCGCTTTGATTTGGTGCTGCGCCTGCGCCCGGACCTGCGCCAGGACATCAACGCCGTGCGCCAGCTCTTCATTGCCACCCCGCGGGGCGAGCAGGTGCCGCTGGAGCAGGTGGCCACCGTGGCCCTGCAGGAGGGTCCGAACCAGGTGCAGCGCGACGACGCCAAGCGCCGCATTACGGTGGCCTTCAACGTGCGCGGGCGCGACGTGGAAAGTGTGGTGGAAGAGCTGCAGGGCAAAGTGGACCAGCGCCTGAAGTTCGCCCCCGGCTACTACGCCACCTACGGCGGGCAGTTCGAGAACCTGCGCGAGGCCTCGCAGCGCCTGAGCGTGGCCGTGCCGGTGGCCCTGACCCTGATTTTTGTGCTGCTCTTCTTCACCTTCGGCTCCCTGAAGCAGTCCGTGCTGATTTTCACGGCCATCCCCTTATCGGCCATTGGCGGGGTGGCGGCTCTGTGGCTGCGGGGCATGCCGTTCAGCATCTCAGCGGGCGTGGGCTTTATTGCCCTGTTCGGCGTGGCCGTGCTCAACGGCATCGTGCTCATCGGCTATTTCAACCAGCTCAAGGACGAGGGCTGGGCCAACCTGCACGAGCGAATTCTGGAAGGCACGCAGGTACGCCTGCGGCCGGTGCTGATGACGGCTACGGTGGCCTCGCTGGGCTTTTTGCCGATGGCCCTGAGCACCTCGGCCGGGGCCGAGGTGCAGCGCCCGCTGGCTACGGTCGTCATCGGCGGGCTGGTCACGGCCACGCTGCTAACCCTGCTGGTGCTGCCGGTGCTCTACGCCCTGTCGGAACGCACCCCGGCAGCCGGGCCGGACCAGCAGCCCGAGGATCCAACCCACCACGGCACCCGGTCGGCACCCCTGCTGGCCGGCGGCGCAGCCGTGCTGTTGCTGACACTGCTGGTGCCCGGCACCGGCCGGGCCCAGCAAGTGCAGCTGACGGCCGGTGGCACGCCCTTCACGGCCCAGCAGGCCGTGACCCAGGCCTTGCAGGCCAACACCACGGTAACGGCTGCCCAGCGCAGTTTGGAGGCCCAGCAGGCCCTGCGGCGCACCGCTACCGACGTGGGCCGCACCACCGTGGGCGTTACCTACGGGCAGTACAATTCCTACCGCAAGGACAACCAATTCAACGTCAGCCAGAGCTTTTCGCTGCCGCGGGTGTACCGCAGCCAGCGCCAATTGCTGGAGGCGCAGGTCGGCGGGCAGCAGCTCACGCTGGCCCAGGTGCAGGCCGAGCTGCGGCGGCAGGTGCGCCTGAATTATGAGCAGGCCGTGTACGCCCGCCACCGGGTGCAGGTGCTGCGCGGGCAGGACAGCCTCTACAGCGAGTTTTTGCGGGCCGCTCAGCTGCGCTTTAAAACCGGGGAAGTAGCCCGCCTGGAGCCGGCCACCGCCCTGGTGCAGCAAGGCGAAACCCGCGCCCTGATTGCCCAGGCCCGCACCGGCTACCAGGTGGCCCAGCGCCAGCTGCAAGCCCTGCTGCAACAAAGCCAGGCGGTGGGCGTGGCCGACAGCCTGCTTCGCCCGCTGGAACCCGTGGTGCTGCCCGCCACCGGTGACACGGCGCGCCTGACCCAGAACCCGGAGCTGCAAGTGCAGCGCCAACTCATCGCCCAGCGCCAGGCGGCCACCCGCACCGAGCAGGCCCTGGGACTACCCAACGTGACGCTGGGCTACTTCAACCAGTCGCTGATTGGCCCCCAGACCATGGGCGGCGTGGGCGGCGCGGAGCGGTACTACGCCGGGTCGGACCGCTTCCAGGGCGTGCAGGCTTCGGTGGGCATTCCCCTCCTGCGCGGGCCGCAGAAGGGTCGGGTGCAGGCCGCCCGCCTGCAGGAGCAGGTGGCCGACGCCGGCTACCAGCGCCTGCGGGCCGAGCTCTCGGGCCGGCTGGACGAGCTAGTGGCCCGGCACGCCGAGCAGCAGCAGCGCCTGGCTTTCTACCAGCAGACGGCCCTGCCCCAGGCCGACGTCATCGTGCGCCTGAGCACGCGGGCCTTCAAGGCCGGTGAAACCGGCTACGCCGAATACCTGCTCAACCTGGAGCGGGCCCTGACCCTGCGCACCGCCTACCTGGACGTGCTGCTGGAACACAACCAGACCGTCATCGAGCTGGACTACCTGCTGGGCAGCACCCCCCAGTAATCATCCCTGACTTTTCTTGCCTCCCCCTTTCATGACAAAATACGCATTGCTGGCCCTGCTGGGCCTGACGCTGGCCGGTTGCGGTCAGGAGAAAACGGATACGGCGGCACCGGAAGCGGCCGGGGCCACCACGGAAACAGCGGCTGGCGGCGCCAAGGCCGCGGGCAACGAAGCCGCCGCCGAAGAAAACGCCACCGAAACCACCCTGTCGGCTGCCGAGCAGCGGGCGGCCGGCATCCGGCTGGGCCGGGTGGAAGACCGGGTGCTCAGCGGCACGCTCAAAGTCAACGGCACGCTCGACGCGCCCCCGGAAAACGCGGTGGCCGTCAGCGCCCTGCTTGGGGGCATCGTGGAGCGGACGACCCTGCTACAGGGCAGCCGCGTGCAGGCCGGGCAGGTGCTGGCGACGGTGCGCAACCCCGAGTTTGTGCAGCTCCAGCAGGATTACCTGGAAACCAGCAGCCAGCTGGAGTTTGCCCGCGCCGAGTACGAGCGCCAGCAGGAGCTCTACCGCCAGGAAGTAGCCCCGCAGAAAAATTTCCAGAGGGCCCGTGCCGAATACCGAGCCATGCAGACCCAGGTGGCGGCGCAAGCCGCCCGCCTGCGCCTGGCGGGCCTGCCGGTGGGCGGCAAGATTACCACGACGGCCCCGGTGCGGGCCCCGCGCGGCGGCTTCCTGAAAACCGTGAATGCCAGCGCCGGGCAAAGCGTGACCTCGACCGACGTGCTGTTTGAAATCGTGGACCCGGCCCACCTGGACGTGGTGCTCACTGTGTTCGAGAAGGACGTGCCGCAGGTGCGCGTGGGCCAGACCGTGCGCTACACCCTGGCCAATGATTCGGCCGGGGCCGAGCACCGGGCGAAGGTGTATGTGATTGGCCGCGCCGTGAGCGAGGACCGCACGGTGCGCGTGTACGCCCACCTGAGCCGGGAAGACGCCAGCCGCCTGCCCGGCACCTACGTGCGGGCCACTATCGAAACCAACTCGGCCACGTTGCCCTCCCTGCCCGACAAGGCCCTGGTGCAGTTTGGGGGAAAGAGCTACGTGTTCGTGGCCGAAGGTCCGGCAGGAAAAAACCAGGAAACGCACTACCGCATGGTGCCCGTGACGGCGGGGGTAAGCGAAAACGGCTACACCGAAGTCCGTCTGCCGCAAGGCACTGCGGCGGCGCAGGTCGTGGTGGAGGGCGCGTACTCGCTGCTGGCCAAGCTCAAAAACGCGGAAGAAGAAGAATAGCCGCGCATTTTCTCCCCTAATCCGGCCGCGTTCCTGTCGCGGCTCTTCGCCCTGCCCATGTTCCATCTGCTCACCGGTTGCCTGCTGTTAAGCCTGCTGCACGCCGCGATTCCCAACCACTGGGCGCCGGTGCTGGCCGTGGCGCGCGCCGAGCGCTGGCCCCTGCGCCGGGCCGTGGGCGTGACGCTGGTAGCCGGCCTGGCCCACGTGCTGAGCACGGTGCTGCTGGGCCTGGGGCTGGGGCTGCTGGGCTGGCGCTTGTCGGCGCAGTTCTCCCACCTGGCCCGCGGGGCGGCCCCGGCCCTGCTCGTGCTCATTGGCGTGCTGTACGCCTTGTCGGGGCCGGGACACGCCCACCCGGACCCGGCCCCGACCCGGCCCCGCGGCCGGGTGGTACTGGGGCTGGCGGCGACCATGTTTCTGGCGCCCTGCCTGGAAATTCAAACGTTTTTTCTGGCCGCCGGCACCCACGGCCCGGCGGCGCTGGCCCTGCTCATGGGGGTGTACCTGCTGGCTTCGGTCTCGGCCATGTGCGCGCTGGTCGCGCTGGCTCACCGGGGGCTGGGTCGCCTGAACCTGGACGGGCTGGCGCACCACGAGCGTCGCCTGACCGGGGCCGTGCTCGTGCTGGTAGGCCTGGCCGGCTTTTTCGTGGACTGGTAGCGGCCCGCCGGCTGCTGTCTTCATTTTTCACCGGATGCATCTTTCCTATGCCTGATCCAACCCCTTCCAATACCGACGAAGAGCTCAACACCGCCAAGCAGGTGCAGCTCGACAACGTGGGCGCCCTGAGCCGGGACCAGCTCACGCCTGAGGCCGCCGCCGCGCCCGAGGGCCACGACGTGCCCGGCCACGACCACGCCACCCACGACCACACGGGCCACCACCATCCCCCCGGCAAACAGGTCGTGGACCTGGCCGGCCAACCGGCCGACGAGCACGCCGGCCACTCCCACGGGGACGGCGACGACCACGACCACGGTCCGGCCGGGGACAACCCCTACCTCTGGCCCGGGGTGAGCCTGGCCCTGCTGCTGGCCGGCATTGCGCTCGACTACTATACGGTGGGCTTTTTTACCGGCTACGTGCGCCTGCTCTGGTACGGGGTGGCCTTCCTGCTGGTGGGCTGGAAAGTCATCCGCTCCGCCGTGCAAAGCATTCCGTCGGGCAACGTGTTCAACGAGTTTCTGCTCATGAGCATCGCCACGCTGGGGGCGTTTGCCATCGGCGAGTACCCGGAAGGGGTGGCCGTGATGCTGTTCTACACAGTCGGCGAATTATTCCAGGACGCGGCCGTGAACCGGGCCAAGCGCAGCATCAAGGCCCTGCTGGAAATCCAGGCCACGGAAGTCACGGTGCTGCGAGGCGGGCAGTCCCTGGTGCTGGATCCCAAACAGGTACAGGTAGGCGATACCATTGAAGTGAAGCCCGGCGAGAAGGTAGCCCTGGATGGGACGCTGACCAAGGGACCGGCTTCCTTCAATACGGCGGCCCTGACGGGGGAATCCGTGCCCCAGACCAAACAAACGGGGGAGCCGGTGCTGGCCGGCATGGTCAACCTGGAAAGCCTGATTCAGGTGGCCGTCACGGCAGGCTACCAGGACACGAAGCTGGCCAAGATCCTGGCCATGGTGCAGGACGCGGTGGGCCGCAAGGCTAAAACCCAGCAGTTCATCACCAAGTTCGCCAAAATCTACACCCCCATCGTCGTGCTACTGGCCACGCTGCTCATCGTGGTGCCCTACTTCGTGGTCGACGATTACGTGTTTCGCACCTGGTTGTACCGGGCCCTGGTGTTCCTGGTCATTTCCTGCCCCTGCGCGCTGGTCATCAGCATTCCGCTGGGTTACTTCGGCGGCATCGGCGCGGCCTCCAAAGCGGGCATCCTGTTCAAGGGCTCCAACTTCCTGGATGCCATGCGCGAATTGGATACGGTGGTGATGGACAAAACCGGCACCCTCACGGAGGGGGTGTTTGCCGTGCAGCAGGTGCAGGCGGTGGGACTGGAGAAAGCCCAGCTGCTGCGGCTGCTCGGGGCGCTGGAAACCAAATCGACGCACCCGATTGCCAAAGCCGTCGTGGCCCACGTCGGCGCGGCTACCGCCGGCGTGGCAGTAGAGAACGTGGAGGAAATAGCCGGCCACGGCCTACGGGGCCGGGTGGACGGGCGCGACGTGCTGGCCGGCAACACCAAGTTGCTGCGCAAGTTTAACGTGGCCTACCCGGCCGAAGTAGACCAGGTGGTGGACAGCATCGTGGTGGGGGCCGTGGACGGGCAGTACGCAGGCTACCTGACTGTGGCCGACGCCCCGAAAGAGGACGCGGCCCGCGCCGTGCAGGAGCTGCGCGCCGACGGCATCAGCAAGCTGGTCATGCTCTCGGGCGACAAGGACAGCATCGTGCAGCGCGTCGCCCGGGAGCTGGGCATCGACGAGGCCCACGGCGGCCTGCTGCCCGAGGACAAGGCCCGCTACGTGCAGCAGTACAAAACCGAAGGGCGGAAGCTGGCCTTCGTGGGCGACGGGGTAAACGATGCTCCGGTGGTGGCCCTGGCCGACGTGGGCATTGCCATGGGCGGGCTGGGCTCGGATGCGACCATTGAAACCGCCGACGTGGTTATCCAAACCGACCACCCCAGCAAGATTGCCACCGCCCGGCGCATTGCCCGCGCCACCCACCGCGTGGTATGGCAAAATATCTGGCTGGCCTTCGTCGTGAAGGGTATCGTGCTGGTGCTGGGCGCGGGCGGCCTGGCGACCATGTGGGAGGCCGTATTTGCCGACGTGGGCGTGGCCCTACTGGCTATTTTGAATGCCGTGCGCATTCAGCGCATGGACTATTCCTCACCGGGTACCGGTAGCCCGTCGCCCGCTGCCCCGCCAGTTACAGAAAACCTGTCGGTGGTTGAGCCCATGCCCCGCGAACTGCGTGAAGGCCCGCACCACTCTAACGACCAAACGAAATGAGCGGGTCCCACGGCATGAGCGGCAGCGCCGCTTCGCGCAATAAGCGCGCGTTAACCATCGTCTTCTTCACGACGCTGACTTACCTGGTGGCCGAAGTCATCGGCGGCTGGTGGACCGGCAGCCTGGCCTTGCTGGCCGATGCGGGCCACATGCTCACCGACGTGGCCGGCGTCGGGCTGGCGCTGCTGGCCATCCGCTTCGGCGAGAAACCGGCTACGCCGGCCCGCACCTACGGCTACTACCGCTTTGAGATTCTGGCCGCCCTTACCAACGCGGTGGTGCTGATTCTGATTTCGATTTATATTCTCTACGAGGCCTATCTGCGGTTTTTGAACCCGCCCAAGGTGGAAAGCACGACCATGATGTGGGTAGCCGGCGTGGGCCTGCTGGTCAACCTCTACGGGGTGTACCTGCTGCGCAAAAGTTCGGGCGAGAGCCTGAACATGAAGGGCGCCTATTTCGAGGTGCTGTCGGATATGCTCACCTCCGTGGGCGTCATGGTCGCGGGGGCTATCATGATTACCACCAAGTGGTACTACGCCGACCCGCTGCTCTCGACCGGTATTGGCTTGTTCATCCTGCCCCGCACCTGGGCCCTGCTCAAGGAGTCGGTGAACGTGCTGCTGGAAGGTACCCCGGCCGATGTGAACCTGGAGACGTTGCGGCAGGGCCTGCTGCAGGTGCCCGGCGTGGCGGCCGTGCACGACCTGCACGCCTGGGTGCTGACCTCTGGCGTGAATGCCCTGAGTGTGCACGTGGTGCTGACCGACGAGGCCCGGCACGAGGACGTGCTGACCCGCGCCCAGGACTACGTGACCACCAAGCATCCCATTCAGCACGCCACCATTCAGGTGGAGCGCGGCGACTTTGCCCAGCACGAAACCCATCTGTAGTGACTCTCGGGTCACTATTGCGTGGCGATAACACCTTCACTCGCTATGTCCTTCACTTTCGTTGAGTTGCAGCCGAACCAGCGTACTCCACTGCCAGCGTGGGTAACGGCTGCGGCTCTGGCGTTGCTGGTTTTTAGCAAGTGGGCCGTTGGGGTGCAAGCAGCCTCGCACGCACTGCTGGCCGATGCCCTGGCATCCGCGGCCCAGCTAGGGCTTCTTCTGATGAGCCGCACCGGCCGGTGGTCAGTCGCTGACTCTCCACAGGGGCTGGCCGCCCGGCAACGCGTGTGGACAACCGTCGGCGCCGGGGCATTGGTTACCGCAGCATTCGGTGCCGCCTGGTACTGCATTCGGGTGATGAACGTTCCGCACCCGCCGCCGACCATTGTATCAGCGTGCGTGGCCGGGGTAGCCATCGTGCTGGAAAAAGGCGCGTACCGGCAGCTGTTTGGCCCCCCTAACTTGGGTGAGTTCCGGGCGTGGTATCACCCCAGCAATGCGTTGCCGTCCAACCTCGCGCTCGTCGGCATCAGCCTGTCCATTCTGGGCGGCCCTGGCTACGAATGGGCCGATGACTGGGCGGCCCTGGGCATTTGCGCGCTGCTCGTGGGCAATGCCTACCGCCTATTGCAGCCAGCCTCGGTTGCCGGGCCAACGGTACGCCGGCAAGAATGGAAAGCCCGGCTGCAGTGCTGTACTCAGACGATTCCGGGCATCACCCTCGCCGAGGCCCATCTTGAGCCGTCCGAAACCGGTTCCGTTCTGCATGTATGGGTACGCGTATCCAGCCCCCTGACGGTTGCGCAAGAGCACGCCATAGCCCAACAGGTGCAGACTGTTCTGGCACCCGTCCAACCGCCTTCATCAACGCTGCTCGTGCGCATAGTCCCTTCGTAAGCCTGCACAACCACTCTCCCCCTTTTCTCCACAACCATGACCTCCTACGACGTAATTATTATCGGCTCCGGCCCCGGCGGCTACATCGCCGCCGTGCGCTGCGGGCAGTTGGGCCTGAAAACGGCCATCATCGAAAAGTATCCCACCCTGGGCGGCACCTGCCTCAACGTGGGCTGCATCCCCAGCAAGGCCGTGCTCGAATCCACCGAACTCTACCAGAAAGCCACCCACCAGTTCGCCGAGCACGGCATCGACGCCGACAACCTGCGCGCCGACCTGCCGCGCATGATGGCGCGCAAGGACCAGGTGGTAAAGAAGGTGTGCGACGGAGTGGTGTTTCTGATGAAGAAAAACAAGGTGGACATTCTCCACGGGGTGGCCTCGTTCGTGGATGCCACCACCGTGCAGGTCGTGCCTATGGAAGGGGGCAGTGGGGAAGCGCAGCAGCTTACGGCAAAAAACATCATCATCGCCACCGGCTCCAAGCCCAGCACCCTGCCCTTCATCACCCTGGACAAGGAGCGCATCATTACCAGCACCGAGGCCCTGGCCCTGCGCGAGCTGCCCCAGCATTTGATTATTGTGGGGGGCGGGGTTATCGGTCTGGAACTGGGCTCGGTATACGCCCGCCTGGGCAGCAAGGTCTCAGTGGTCGAATACACCGACGCCATCATCCCGACCATGGACCGCACCCTGGGCAAGGAGCTGCTACGCTCCCTCAAGAAGCAGGGTCTGGAGTTTTACCTCTCGCATAAGGTGACGGCCGTGGTGCGGACCGGCGACACGGTGAAGCTCACGGCCCAGGGCGGGCCATCGGCCGAGCTGCAGCTGGAAGGCGACTACTGCCTGGTATCGGTGGGCCGCCGGCCCTACACCGACGGGCTGAACCTGCCCGCGGCCGGCGTGGAGCTGGATGAGAAGGGCCGCGTGAAAGTCAACGAGGACCTGCAGACGACGGTGCCGGGCATCTGGGCCATCGGCGACGTGGTGCGCGGGGCCATGCTGGCCCACAAAGCCTCCGACGAGGGCGTGTACGTGGCCGAGCTCATTGCCGGCCAGGCCCCGGAGGTGAACTACCTGCTCATTCCGGGCGTGGTCTATACCTGGCCCGAAGTAGCCAGCGTGGGCTACACCGAGGAGCAGCTCAAGGAGCAGGGCAAAGCCTATAAGGTGGGTTCCTTTCCGTATTCCGCCTCCGGCCGGGCGCTGGCCGGGGCCGACACCGAAGGGGTGGTGAAGGTGCTTACCGACGCGCAGACCGACGAGATTCTGGGCGTGCACATGATTGGAGCCCGCATTGCCGACATCATTGCCGAGGCCGTGGGCATCATGCACTTCCGGGGCGCGGCCGAAGACGTGGGCCTGATGTCGCATGCCCACCCCACCTACGCCGAAGCCTTCAAGGAAGCCTGCCTGAACGCGGCCGGCATCGGTGCCCTCAATATGTAACCCCGTATGCTACTCGCCTTTCTGCTGGCTGTTACGCCGGACGCGCCCCCTTCCTGGACCCAGGTGCTACTGTATTCCCTGGTGCCCGCCGCCATCATGGTCGTGGGGGCCGTTGTGGCCGTGCTGCGCCCACCCGGGGCGGCCATTCGCAGCGCCATTTTGCACTTCGCCGCCGGGGTGGTGTTTTCCGTGGTGGCCGTCGAGCTGCTGCCCGACATTGTGGCCCGACACCGTCCGCTGGAGGTTGGCCTGGGCTTCGCCATCGGCGTCGGGGTTATGCTGGTTCTGCGCTCGCTCACCCGCAAGGCGGCCGAAAAGGAAAAAGCCGGGCCCACGCCGGCCCTGCCGCCCGGGGTGCTGTGGGCTTCCCAAACCGCGCCGGACGAGGCCGTCCGTCCCGGCGCGCTGCCGATGGGCCTGCTCACCGGGGTCGGCATTGACATCCTCATCGACGGGCTGCTGCTGGGTATCGGCTTTGCCGCCGGGGCCGAGGAAGGTATGCTGCTGGCCATTGCCCTCACCATTGAAGTATTGTCGCTGGGCTTGGCCACGGCCGTGGAGCTGCGCCAGGATGGACAGGGCAAAGCCCGCACCGTGGGCATCGTGGCCGCACTTTCGGCCCTGCTGGTCGTGGGGGCCGGCGTGGGCATTACCGTGCTCAAGGGGGCCTCCGACAACGTCATGGAGTTGGTGCTCTCCTTTGGCCTGGCCGCGCTGCTGTTTCTGGTGACGGAAGAGCTGCTGACCGAGGCCCACGAGGAGCCGGAGTCGCCCTGGCTGACCTCGGCCTTCTTCCTGGGTTTTCTCCTGTTTCTACTTCTGGGCATGCTCGTGTAGCCGGCCCTTTTTACTTACCTCCTATGGATTCGCACAAGCTTCTTATCGAACTCACCCTGGTGCCGGCGGGCCGGCATATTGCCTTTTCCAAAGACATGCTGGAAAAGGTGCACGTGTACCGCCGGGTAGGGACAGCCGGGGACGCCTGGCAGCAAGTGGCCACCAACGCCCGCTCGCCCTTCATAGATACGGAATCCTTTCCGGCCGGCACCACGCTGGAGTACCACGTGCAGCACTTCAATCAGCAGGATGCCTTTGAGGGACACAGCAACATCGTGCGCACGACCCTGTAGCCACTGAGCTACTCTTTTTTCACATTCCCGTCACCGCTGGGCTTGTGCCCAGGCGGTGATAAGCTACTTTGCTCGCTGCATGATACCTCGTTTCGTTGTGGGTGTGCTCACGTTGCTGCTGCTGGGCGCGTGCCGGGAGTCGACGCCGGAAACGCCGGTGCACACGGCCGACACGCACCAGCGCCATCCGGCCCCGGCCCAACCCGAACTCAACTCCGCACCAGCCGTGGCCGCCCGGGCGCGGCAGCGCCTGCGCACGGTGGCCCGCTCAGGCAACATCGACCACGACGTGGCCTCGCTGCTGCTGGAGCATCACCGCGGGGCCCAGCAGCTGGTTGCCGTGGAACAGGCCACGGGACGGGATGCGGACTTGCGGGCGCTGGCCGATTCGCTGCGCCGGGAGTGGCAGCAGGAAAGTCTGGCGCTGGGCCGGCTCGCGAGCCGCACCCACGACAAGGCCTCCGAAGAAAACACCCGCTTCTACCAGGAATTTTCCCGCGACGTACAGGCGGCCTGCGATTCGGCGGCCCGGTACTCCCGCCCGCCGACGGGCAACCCGGACGCCGACTTTGCCGCGGTCCTCTCCGCCCACCTGCGCACCGGCCTGCTGCTGGTGCAGGAGGGCATCGCCCACGGCAGCGACCCGCCCCTGATTGCCCTGGCCCACCGCTTTCACCACGACCAGCTCCGGCACCTGCGGCAGGTGCAGGCCTGGACTTCCGCTCACGCTTCTCCCACCAAGCACTGACCCCATGCGCTTTACCGACAAAATATGCCTCGTCACCGGCGGCGGCTCCGGCATCGGCCGGGCGGCCTGCCTGCAGCTGGCAACTGAAGGCGGCACCGTCGTGGTCTTGGACCGCGACGAAACCACGGCCCAGCAGACCGTGGACCTGATTGAAAAAGGCGGCGGTCAGGCCCGGGCCATCCGGGTTGATTTGGGCCTGGTGGCCGAGATAGAAGCGGCCATGGGTACCGTAGTAGCCGCCTACGGCCGGGTGGATGTGCTGGTCAACAACGCGGCCATGATGACCTTCAAGCCCCTCACCGAACTGGCGGTAGCGGAGTGGGACCTGGTTATGGCCGTGAATTTGCGGGCCGTTTTCCTGCTCAGCAAACTGTGCCTGCCCCACATGCAGGGCGGGGCCATTGTCAACATCAGCTCCGTGCATGCGCAGGAAACCACGGCCAACGTGATTCCCTACGCGGCCAGCAAAGGCGCGCTGGAGGCCTTCACCCGGGGCATGAGCCAGGAGTATCCGGCTGCCCGCGTGCGCACCAACTGCGTGGCCCCCGGAGCCGTGGACACGCCCATGCTGTGGAACAACCCGAACGTGAAAAGCGGCAAGGAGAAGGTAGAGGGCGAGGTTGGCCACCCCGCAGACATTGCCGGCGCCATCTGCTACCTGGCCTCGGCCGATGCCCACTACATCAACGGCACCACCCTGGTCGTGGACGGCGGCCGGCTCAGCATCCTGTAACCGCCTCCCCGCACCCACCTTTCCATTTCCGCTTAAACTTATCCCCAAGCCCATGAGCGCCTTCATGTTTGCCACCGGCATCGAAAACAGCTACCCCACCATCCGGCTGCCCGACGGCACGATGCAGCGGGTGGACGAGCTGGAGAAAACCGGCCATTACGAGCGCTGGCGCGAAGACTTCGCCCTGGTCAAGGAAATGGGCATTGAGTTCCTGCGCTACGGCCCGCCCTACTACCGGGTGCATACCGGCCCCAGCCAGTATGACTGGGCCTTTACCGACGAGACCTTCGGCGCCCTGCGCGAGTTGGGCATCACGCCCCTGGTGGACTTGCTGCATTTCGGGCTGCCCGACTGGCTGGGCAACTTCCAGAACCCGGCCTTTCCCGAGCACTTCGCCGCCTACGCCGGGGCCTTTGCCGCCCGGTTCCCGGACCTGCAGTTCTACACCCCCATCAACGAAATCTTTGTCACCACCATGTTTTCGGCCCAGTACGGCTGGTGGAACGAGTGCCTGGCCAGCGACCAGGCCTTTGTGACGGCCCTCAAGCACGTGTGCCGGGCGGGTGTGCTGGCCATGCAGGCCATCCTGGCCGTGCAGCCGGGAGCCACCTTCATCCAGAGCGAGTCGGCCGAGTACTTCCACCCCGAAACGCCCGCCGCGCGGCCCCTGGCCAACTTTCTCAATCAGAAGCGCTTCCTGAGCCTCGATTTAACCTACGGCTACCCCGTGAGCGTGGCCATGTACGAGTTCCTGCTCAAAAACGGCATGACGGATGCCGAGTACCACTGGTTTGACGACCAGCACATCAAGGCCAAGTGCATCATGGGTACGGACTACTACCGCACCAACGAGCGTATGGTGCGCGAGGACGGCAGTACCTACCCCGCCGGCGACGTGTTCGGCTACTACGTCATTGCCAAGCAGTACTTTGACCGCTACCGCATGCCCCTGATGCACACGGAAACCAATCTCTGGGAACCCGACGCCGTGAACTGGCTGTGGCGGCAGTGGGCCAACGCCTACCGCCTCAAGCAGGACGGCATTCCCCTGGTGGGCTTCACCTGGTACTCCCTGCTCGACCAGGTGGACTGGGATACGGCCCTGCGCGAGAATAACGGCCGCGTCAACCCCCTGGGCCTCTACGACCTGGACCGCAAGATACGGCCCGTGGGCCGGGCCTACCAGCGCCTGATTGCCCAGTGGAAAGACGTTCTCCGGGACGAGAGCTACGGTGTGCACATCAACTATTAGCCCCCTCTTGCCATGCCTGCTTTCTTAGCACCTTTGCGCCGGGTACGCATCCTGTTGCTGGGGGCCGGGGCCCTGCTGCTGGGCTTTTGCGGTCACCCCCGCAACGAGCAGCACGCGGAACCCGCGCGCCCGGCCGTGGCCCCGGCCGACTCGGGCCACGTAGACGCGCCCGTGGAGCACGCCACCGCCACCGGCATTCTGCAGCGGTTGCAGGAGAGCCTGGACGGCCTCTCGCTGAACGGCCGGGCCGACCATGACTTTGCCCACCTGGCGCTGGAATACACCCACGCCGGCCTGGATCTGGCCAACCTGACGGTGGAGCGGAGCGCTTCCGATTCCCTACGGGCCCTGGCCCGGCGGGTGCGCCCCGGCCAGGAGCATCTACTCCCCGAATTGGAAGCCATTGTTTCCCGCCAGCATCATCTTCACACCAATCACCGCCTGGATCCGGCTACACCGTTTGCCCGCGCCACCGCATTGCTACGCCGCGATTTGGCGCACGCTTGCGCGGCACTTCCTGCTTCCAAGGCAGATTCTGCCGCTCAACTGGCGGCCGCATGGCGCGTGTACCAAACGAGCCTCACCCGTTTGGCACAGCTGCAATTGCGTTACGGGCAGGATTTCCGTCTACGAGAAATAGCCCGCTTGCTAAGCCCGCTGGCTGCCAGCCCTGGGCGGAGGCATCCCTAACATACCAAGTGGCCATTGTTTACTCGGACCTATGCCTGTTTTACGCCTGCTTTCCCCCCGGCACCTGCTGGCCCATCTGCGTCACCTCTCGGCCCGGCAGCGCCTGCTCGTAGCCGCCGGCCTGGGCGGCCTGAGCTGGCTGCTGCTGCTGCCGTTTTCCTTGCAGGCGGCCACGCGCCTGGTGGCCGCCTGGGACGTGTTTTGCTCCGGCATTCTGAGTTTGCTGTGGGCCGCCATGTACCGGGCCGACGCGGCCCATATCCGGCGCGTCGCCACCCGGCAGGATCCCGGCCGGACCTGGACCTTCGTGGCCGTGCTGGCCGGCAGCAGTGCCGCGCTGCTGGCCGTGGTGGTGCTGCTTTCGGGGCTGGCTTCCATGCGCGGGCCCGAAGTGAGCTACCATGTGGGGTTGTCCGCCGGGGCAGTGGTCGGGGCCTGGCTGCTGGTGCACACCGTGTTTGCTCTGCGCTACGCCCACGCCTACTTCAGCGAAAACCCCGCGACCGACCCGCCGGATACGCTGGGGGGACTGGAGTTTCCCGGGGAGCCGCCCACCTCGTACTGGGACTTTGCCTACTTCGCCTGCATCGTGGGCATGACCGCCCAGACCGCCGACGTGGCCGTGTCCTCGGCCCGTCTGCGGCGGCTGGTGATGCTGCACGGCCTGTTGGCCTTTGCTTTCAATACCAGCATCGTGGCGCTGGCCATCAACCTGCTGGCCGGACTGCTCTGAGGCGGCGGGCCGTCCAGTTCTCCGGCCAGTGGCTTGCTCACGGCCTGATGATCCTTCGTTGTTTTACCCCGCTGTTACCGCATGTATATCCGTAAGCACATTCACTGGCGTGTTATCTGGGCCTATTCCTGGAAAGACGTGCTGATTTTTCTTGGCTACGATACCCTGCTGGCCGTATTGCACGGGCCGCTGCAGGTACGCTGGCTGGACATTCCCTGGCAGCTCATCAGCATCCTCGGCGTGGCCGTCTCCTTTTACGTGGGCTTCAAGAACAGCAGCTCCTATAATCGGTTTTCCGAGGCCCGCCAGCTGTGGGGCGGTATCGTGAACCGCAGCCGCAGCTGGGCGATGCTGGTACTGGGCAATACCGACCCATTGGGGCCGGCCCTGACGCCGGCGCAAGTGGCCGCACAGCAGCGGCTGATCTACCGGCACCTGGCCTGGGTGAATGCCCTGCGCCTGCACCTGCGCCGCCAGCCTGAGCGGTGGGAGGCGGAGGTGGCCCCTTTCCTGGGCCCGGACGAGTCCGTGTACTTGCGGGCAGTAGCCAATCGGCCGGCCCAGTTGTTACTGCGGCAGACCCATGACTTGCGCCAGGCAGCCGGTCTCTACACCGAGTTGCAGCAGCGCACCCTTACCGAAGACCTGCGGGAGCTCACCAATCTGCAGGGTGGCTGCGAGCGTATTAAGAACACCCCGTTTCCCCGGCAGTATGCCTTTTCCAGCGCTGCGTTCGTCTGGCTCTTTATTGCCCTGCTGCCCCTGGGCTTGCTGGCCGAGTTCGAGAAGCTGGGCCACGGGCAGTACTGGATGACGATTCCGTTCTCGGTGCTGGTGTCCTGGGTGTTTGTGACCATGGAATTGGTGGGCCACATCAGTGAGGACCCGTTTGAGAATCGCATGAACGACGTGCCCATGACGGCGCTCTGCCGCACCATCGAGATTGACCTGCGCCAGATGCTGGGCGAGCAGCAGGTGCCCGCGCCCGTACAGCCCGTGGAGGATGTACTGCTGTAACCTGACTGGCCGCCTACCCTGCGGGGCGGGGTGGCGGCGGGCCGCAGGTGGACCCTTGTTGAGCGCGGCCTGGCTAAGCGCGGCTCTGCTGCAGCCCTCCCCCGCCGCCGCCCAAGTGCCCCGATCAAAGAACGAGGACGTCCCCAGTCTGGCCGACTCCAGTCGTCACGCCGCTCGGTTGCCGGTGCTGGCCGGCAGCGTGGCGGTGGTCTATCCCGCGGGGCTGTACCTGCTGGGGCGTAGCTGGTACACCGGGGAGCGGGTTCCGCTGCATTGGTTTAACGACTGGCCCGAATGGAAGCAGCTAGACAAAGCCGGCCACTTCTGGACCGCGTTTCACGAAAGCCGCGCCGCGGTTGACCTGCTGGGCTGGGCCGGGGTGGCCGAGCGCCGCTCCCGCTGGTACGGGAGCTTTGTAGGATTTCTGCTGCAAAGCCCGATTGAGCTGCTGGACGGCCGCTCTCCCGCCTACGGCGCCTCGCCCGGCGACCTGGCGGCCAACCTGGCCGGATCGGTGGGCCTGCTGACCCAGCAGCTGGCCTGGGGCCAGGTGCGGCTGATGCCCAAGGTATCGTTTCACCGCAGCCCCTACGCCGCTCTGCGCCCCGACGTGCTGGGGCGTACCCTGCCCGAGCGCTTGCTCAAGGACTACAACGGCCAAACCTACTGGGTGTGTGCCGACGTGGGCGCGTGGCTGCCGGCCGGCAGCCGCTGGCCACGCTGGCTCCAGCCGGCAGTCGGCTATGGGGCCGACCAATTGCTCTACAACGACCCGGCCCGCAACCAGGCGGCCGGACTGCGCGCCTACCGCCAGTACTACCTGTCGGTGGACGTGGACCTGCGTCGGGTGCCCACACGCTCCCAGGTGCTACGGCGCGTGTTCTACGTAGCCAGCCTCGTGCACCTGCCCGCCCCGGCGTTAGAATGGAACGCCCGGCGGGGCTGGCATGGCCATGGCCTCTATTACTAACGCTGTCCGGGCGGCTTCGCGCCCTTTCCGGGTGTTCTCCTACCTCCGGTTTCCCTCCTTATTTACTGGCCGGGGCGCTGCTCATTTTTAGCTCGTATGGCATGAAGACGTATCTGCCCTTTAATCGGTTCATCGGCCTGGCCGGTCTGGCAGCCGCACTGTTGCTGCCCGGCTGTGGCAATCTGGGCTCGCATAGCCTGACCCTCCGCTTGCAGGTTGCCTTCGACAGCACGGCCATCCGGATCCATAACCCCACCCGCGCAACGTACTACCACGCGCAAGTGGAAGTAAATGATGCCTTTGCGGCCGCATTAGGCACCCTTGCCCCGGGCGCCCACCGGCGGCTTTCCTTGGACAGCCTGCGCACCGACCAGGGCCAAGGGTTGTCAAGGGAAGTGCAGCTGGAGCGGCTTACGCTCTACGCCCAGGACAGCGTCGGCAACTATGATGCGCTTATCCTGGATCCCGTTCCTGCCGGCCGATGAAGTCCGGCGTAGGAGTCAGCGTTTTATACCGGGGCAGAACGCCAGAAACTCGTAGCGGTCCAGCAGCACCGCGCGGCAGGGCAGCTACGAGTAAGCGGCCCGCCACGGCCAAACGACCTGTGGCTTTGCGGGGTTCGTGCTCAGCCCCAGCGACGGCAGCTCGTTGCAGACGGCGTCTTTGCTGCTGTGCGCCAGGGGAACTACGCCCGCTCTCATTATGGTTAGGCGGGTATGTGTGCGCATCATACCCCGACTCGAAAACTGCTCCGACTAGGCCTCTACGCGGCGGTCGGCGCCTGGATCCTCTACTCCCAAGCCGGCGGTTTCTAGCCCGGCGCATGGGGCCGTTTTTGGGAATGCGCTACGCAGGAACCGGGTGCACAACGCACCTAGCATAGGCCAACGGTGCCGCTACCTTGTGTATCTTCCGGGGTTGTCCCCTGCACTGTATGCTCCCTGTTCGTCTTTGCTGGCCCGCTGTCGGCGTGGCCGTCTGCCTGCTGACGCCAGCGCCCGTCGCGGGGCAGGTGCTGCATTCCCCTGTTGTGCCTGATTCCGTGGGCCGGCGCCTGGAGGTAGAGCCCCGGCCGTCGCCGCTCCGGCGCGCGGCGCAGTGGGCCGGGCGGCCGGCCACCTGGCGCGTGCTGGTACCAGGGCTGTTGGTGGGGGTCGGCCGCCCGGCCCACCACACGCTGGAGCTCAAGACCGATTGGGCGGTGCGCGAGGAACTCGGTGAGCACGTGCCGGCCGTGCGCACCACCCTGGACGACCAGTTGCGCCACGTGCCGGCCGCCGCGGCCCTGGGGCTCAGCCTGGCCGGCGTGCGGGGCGAGCACAGCACGGTGAACCAGACGTTGCTGTTTGCCCTGACCTACACCATCAACAATACGCTCACCAGCAACCTCAAGCGCCTGACGCGGGTAGAGCGCCCCTACGGCGGCGGCGATTACAGCTCGTTCCCGAGTCAGCACGCCAGCGCGGCGTATTCGGCCGCCTGGCTGTTGGACCGCGAGTACGGGACGCGCAGCGGCTGGTACCGCGTAGGCGGCTACACCGTGGCCACCAGCGTCGCGGCCCTGCGCCTGATCAACGGCAAGCACTGGCTGTCGGACGTCGTCACGGGGGCGGGAATAATGAGTTTCATGTGCGAGGGATTGTTGTCGTTAACTAATCGGGTGTGTTAACCTGCGCGAGTATACCGCCATCCGATGGGCCGGCAGGCAATTCACTAGCAGATCGCTTTTGCCCACCGAATCAGCCAAAAAGCAGTAAAACAGCCCAACAGAATGCTGAAAGTGCAGGTGATAGCCCAGTGAAACAGGCGCTGTTTCGCGTAAGCAATGCAGGCATTGGTGTGAATCTGCTGGGTCAGCAACGCCTGGCTTTCGGTCATAGGCAGGGACAGGCCGGTCACACGCGCCAGCTCGGCCTGCAGGCTCGTTACGCTCAGGGCGCTGATGTAGCCAAAGTACAGGGCATTGGGCACGAGCAGCCGCTGGCCGCGGTGCCAAGGCGTTACCAGGCTGGCCCATTTAGTCATGGCAAACAGGGAAGTGAGTACGGCCAGTACAAGACCCGGAATTAGCCAATACGGAATCAGCAGCAGCAAAGAAGGGTTACCAATGGAAGACAAGCTCTGCACGAGGCCAATGATAGCGGCTCCGTTCAGGGCAATGAGCGCGGTGTGTTTGGCTTCCAGAAACCGCAGCCACTCGTTGACCGTGGTGAGCAGAAATTTCAGGTTCTCGTCCATTTAGTATAAATCGATTACCTGCGTGAAAGCTACTCCTTTCAGCTGGACCGGGCGAGGGGCGCGGGCCAGCCACCACCGGTCCAAAACCGAGAGGCCCGCGCGGCGGTGTAGGTCATAGCCTCCGTTGACGTAATAAGAAATTTCCTTGTCCACGCCTTCGCCCTCGAGCCGGAACAGCTCGGTCATGGGCTGGCCGATAGCATAGAATTCGTCCACCGTGGTCTTGCTGTTGTGGTAGTAGAGGAGCTTGCCGTAGTGCAGCGCGATTTTTACGGAATAAGGACTGCTGTGGCGAGCTCGCCCAATCTTTCCCGCACACTGCTCAGCTGCCTGCAGCCACTGATACGCGCTGTGACCCGGAGTAAAGGGCTTGCCAAAAACGGCGATAATCCCATCGCCGATAATCTTTTCGACTTCTCCGTCAAACTCATAAATAATGGGCAGCACCTGAGCGTAGTAAGCATCCAAGATGGTGGCAATCTGGGCGGCTGACATCGTCGCAGTTTTCGTGGAAAAACTGGTGATATCAATGAAGAGCATCGCCAACTCTACGTTCGGATTCGTCACCAGCTGTCGGACAGTGGGTGAAACGGCCTGTAACTCAGAAAAGGCCCGCACATTTTGCACGCCATAGCGATTAAGCGACTCGAGAATGACCCGTCCTTCCTGGCGCATAGCAGACTTGGTAGAGGGGGCAAAGTTTTGGCGTAACTCAGCGGAAAGAGCAAAATTGGGCATAGTATAAAGTGTAGTGCGCAGCCATACATAGGAGGCTAGGCCGATCAATTTTGAAGGAGAATAAGTTTTAGAATGGCGGGCGGGTATCAGGCCTACCCCTCCGAAGAAAGCAGGTAACAGGCATGCTGGCCAATGCGAAAGGGGTCCAGATGCTTGAACTGGTCGTCGCCCAGTCGCTTGATTTGTTCCTCCGTCACCCAGCGCAGCTCGCCCGAGGCGGGCAGCTGCAAATGGCGCAACTCGTGCTCCTGAGCCGCAGTTAACTTTAACTCGAACACCTGGTAAACCATCAGTTCTGTGGCCTGGGTGTGAGGTGAATACGTGAGGGGCCGCCAGACGGTGTACAGGTAGCGGGGGTCGATGGTGGCGAAAGCTTTTGACAGATAGCCAGGCTCCACTAACTCTTCCTGAAACTCGCGTTGCTGCGTAGTCTCCCGGTCTTTCTCGGACACAAACCAGTTGAGAAAGGGAATCAGGTTTTTGCCTAGCACCCGGACCCGTAGGTCGTCACGGCTGTGGATGTCGATGGGCATGATTTCATCTTCCCGCACATCCCACTTGGTAAACTGATCGCGCACCGCCTGCGAGTCGTGCTTATAAACACCTCCCACCGGCTGGTATTGGTTGATGCGCCGGCCTTTAACCAGCAGGTAACGCCCATCAATTCTGATGCGAAACAGATAGGAAATCGATACCCGTACGTGCGTAGAAGCCAACTGACGCTTGCTGGTGTAGAGCAGCTTCATCCGTTTCCAAAAGCTGGGACCACGCTTTTCCCGCTCGGATTCAAACAATTTAGGAGCTAACCACGCACCGCTTTTCAAGAGCGGCACTAGTACCTGAAGAAACGTCATAGGGGGCAAGGCGGAGTTAATCGTACGCTACTTAATAGCCGGACTAGGCTGCATGTGCTGCAAGGTGCTTTTAAGAATAGCTGCCGTCAGCGGTTGGGTTGGATAGGCCTGTGCGATGGCTTCGGGTAAGAAGCGAAGGCGCAAATCCGAGAAGGAATAGCCCAGACCCTGATTTTTCTCCGGACCGGTTAGGTGTACCAGCTCTTCCATTTCCTTGCTGGTTAGCTTCACTCCTTGGAGTTCCTTTTGCAGCAGTTCCCGGCGCTCGTCCTCGGACGGGCGATCAAAGGTCATAATAACCGCGGCCCGCCGCACGATGGCCTCATCCAGGAAGTGCAGCCGGTTGGTGGAGAGCATCACCACGGCCCGCCCCTTGAGGCTGCGCAGGTCGTCAATTTTCTGAATCAGCGTATTGACGGCTGCTTTCTCTTCCTGGTGCATCTGACTGGTCGAGCGAGTAGTAGCAATGGCATCGGCCTCGTCAATGAGCAGGAAGGCAATGCCCTCTTTCGATTCTTTTTTCAAGCGGTCAAAGGCCTCGTTTACTAGTTGGGCCATCTGCCCGTGCAGTCCCTCGCCCCGCACCCGGGTGCTGAGCTTAATGAAGTAGCCGTCGCGCTTGAGTTCGCGGGCAATCTGGTCGGCAATGGCCTCGGCCGAGGCCGTCTTGCCGGTGCCCGCGTCACCTTCCAAAATTACCAGCGGGTAGCGGTCAGTCAAGGAGGAGAGAATGGGCAGCGCGGCCCCATGATGCAGCTGGCTCCAGCTACGCAACCCATCCGGGTCCAGCAGCAGGCGCAGGTTGAAGTGGATGCGTTCGAAGCGCTTGGTAAAGCCAATAAGCGACGCGGCCCGCTGCTGGATCTCGCGGCTGGGTATTTCGGTAACGTTGTCGAAAATAGTAGTCGCCATTACTGGAAGTTTTCTTTGTTGAGTTCGTAGCCCTTGCTGGCGTAGCCCTGCGCCGACGAGCGCTGCAGGTGCGAGTAGGACGTGTCGATGCTGGACACGCCCCAGTTTATATTCATTTTCTCCTGCAGGGCCTGCTTTTTCGTGGCGTCCAGCCCTTGCCAGGTTGCGTTAGGGCAAATGACCAGGTTCAGCGAACTGCCTGCTACGTCCGGCCAGTCGTTCCCACCGGCCCGGTCGCCGCTCAGAGCGCTACCCGCTTCATTGACTGTGTAGCGAGCGGCCTGTAGCACTTTACCCAGGGAATTGGTCAGCACAATATCTACCCGGTCCAAGTAGTATCCTTCGGCCCAGGTCAGCACATCCTGACAATATTCTTCTACCTGGGTCTGGGTGAGTTTGCCGGTGCGCCGGGCAATCATGCGCAAGTCAGCTTCGAAATTGCCGAAGGTTTTGCGGACGTCAGTTACCGTGTAGGTGGCGGTTTGCGTGGTCGTATACATGGAGGCAGTTAGTTTTCTTCTATCGTGAAGCTGGGGCCGAATAACTCGGTCCACTCCTCCGTGGTAGCTCCCAGTGTCGGGCAGGACTGCGCGATGTTCAGCCCGTCAAAAGCCGTATCGGCCGCCTTGACCACGGCGGCCCAGGCATCGTTGTCCATCTTACTGGCGGCGTTGTTTTCGTTGTTGGTGGGATCCGCAATGAAAACCGGGTTGGTAAAGCGCGGCACGCTGTTGATGGCAGAAGGGAAAGTGATAACCGGGAAGTTGCGGCCGCTTACGAACTGAAAGAAGCGAATCAGGCCTTCTTCGATATTGGTTTCAGCCCCGTAGGTATCGTCCAGATAGGCCGCGATCAACTCAATGGTAAATGAGGTGAGGCCCGGCTTTAGGCCCTGGCGGTTGCGCCACCATTTCAGAGCCCGCACGATGGAAGTGTACGAGGCGTTTTGCTTGCGGGCCTTTAGGTTGGCATCGAGTTGCTTGTCGATGCTGGTGATGAAACGCCCGCCCCCACCCCGCTCCGGCTGCCAGACGTAGGTGCTGGGCGTGTCCGGCACCACCGGCACGATGTCGACTTCCAGTCCAGTCCCCACGAATTTGATTTTGATGGCCTTGGTCTTGCCTTCGGCTTCCACGTCACCCTCATCCTTGGTAGGGTAAATTTCGCGTAGGTACTGAGCCACGTAGTCGTGCAGCTTGTCCACATCGCTTTTCAGCGTGTCGTCGCCGTCCACAAATAGTACCAGGTCAACGTCCACTGGGTGCTCGCCCTTGGGACGCAGCACGGTGTGCTTTTTCCAGGAGCCGGCAATCACGAAGCGGGTAACTTTCATGCCGGTGCTGGTGTCGTCCTTGATTTTGGCTTTAAGCCGGTCCCGCAGGTTTTCAATCTGGTCCCGGTACTTGCCCATGTCGTCGCGATGGAGCTTGATGCGGTTAATGAAATGGCCCAGTTGGGCGTTGTCGAGCTTCATAGGCGGAATAAGAAGTAAAGCAGGCGGTTAGTGATAGAAAAGCAAGTTGGTAAGCTACTCCGTAGTTGGCTCGGGTGCCGGGCCGCCACTGGTGTTGCGCAGATTCAGGTTGACCTCGTTGCGCAGCTGGATGTTGTTATGCTGGAAGTTGTTGAGTGTCAGGCTGCGGGTTACGGAGCTATACACGTCGTGACGCTGCAGGGGATCGCGGATGGTCACAATGAGGCAGAACTCCTGGGAGAGCACCTCGCCGTCGGCCGCGGCGGCCGCTTCCGCCGCGTGCGAAAACAGGCCCTTGAGCTCGAGGTACCACTTCTTGGGCGCCGTCAGCCCGCGTACCCGGTGCGCCTCGGTCATTTCCTGCAGGTTGATGGCGAATTTCTTAATCGGGTGGTACTTGCCCAAGTCGTCGCGCAGTTGCCGCTCGGCCGTGAACGGGTGGTCGATGTAGCGCTGGAACTTGGCGGCGTAGTTGCTGGAGAGCAGCAGATTGTAGGGATTAAGCTTGCCGATGGGGTTGGAGATGGTACGCTTGGTCGTGTCGCGCAGGCGAATCCGGTCGTAGGTGCCGAAGGACACGTCAATGTTGGACTGGCAGTACTCGGCGCCCTGGTTGCCGTCCAGGCGCGGGTCGGTGACCAAGGTGACCGTAACCTCCCCGTAGAACTGGCCCTCGTCGTTGAGTAAGACGTCGGGAAACGGAAAGTCGAGGATCTCAATGTAGCCCCCGCGCACGATGTTGTCCTGCAGGATCAGCGTGCTTTCGTGGGGCGAATTGAAAATGATGTCGTCCACGGAGCTCGGCAACCCGAAGCCCAGTTCGCGCAACCGGTCGCTCGGACTCAGGCTCAGGCCCGGGTGGTATTTAGCCGAGTGAATGGCCAGGGCTTTCAGCAGCAGGGGGTTGAAGTCGCCGGCCACGCGGTGCGAGAGGCCGGCCATCAGCGCCGACACCCGGGGGGTGGAAAAACTCGTGCCGGCTTGCTGCACCACCCCCCCGGTGAGGGAAAAGGAGTTGACGCCGGTCAGTTTCATGCGCCCGCCGGCCGTGACGCCACCATTCCCCCCGTAGTGCACCAGTTCGGGCTTGATGAGCTTGTTGGGGCCAAACCCCGAGCGCGAGAAGGGCGAGGCGTGGCCTTCGGGCACCAGGTCGTCCGGCCCCTGGCTGTGCGCTACACTGCCCACCACTAAGGAGCGCACGGAATCGGCCGAAATAGGAATGCGCCGCTTGGGGGCAGCTGAAACGAAGTTGGTGCAGTTGCCCGCCGATTTGCAGATCAGGGCCCCCGTGCGCTGCTGCAGCTCGTCCAGTGACTTGCCGAAGTCCGAGAAGTCCCGGGCGCTGCATTCCATCGTGCCCCCGCCGGACAGGTTCCACAGCAGCACGTCGGGGTGGGCCAACACCGCGTTCTGGATGTTTTCCAGCAACTCATCCTCGTCAATTTCCAGCCCCGGCCGCGGAAACACGGTGGCATCGAGCAGCTTAAACTCGCCAACCCCCACCCAGCTGCGCTGCTCCAGCTCGTCGCCGTATAGCAGCACGCCGGCCACAAAAGTGCCGTGGGAGCGGTCAACTTCTGGTTCGCGATAAGCGCTATAGCGCCGCGCGTCCAGCCACGGGGCCAGGTGGGGAATAGGAGCAATGCCCGAATCCAGTACGCCGACCGTCAGGTAGTCCTGACCTGCCACCGGGGTTTTCACCGGCAGCTCCAGGCCGCTGCTCAGCTCGTCGAGCGTGATACGGTAAGCCGGCATGGGGTCGATCGAGTACAGCGCCTCAAACTCCTGCACCGTCACGAGGGTATCGGGCCGGACATGCTCCAGCTTGAAAACGGTCAACCCGGAAGTGTAGCGCGTCTTGCGGTAGGCAACCTGGCCCTCGCGCAGGGTCTGCTCAAAGGCACTTTCCACCTGGGCATTCATTTGCCGATCCTGGTAATTCACCAGCTTGACTTTTAGCGGCGTGGAGGTATCCTGGGGTAAATCAATGCGCGGCTGAAATGGTCGAATCTCGTCAATGGCGGATAAACCGATGGAGAAAGCCAGCGGGCGCTCCAGGTTATGGTCGATGAAGGCCACGTGCTCCGGCGAGTCCACTTTGACCAGGAAGTCCAGGTCTTCAGACAGCCCGATGAAGTTGTATTCTTCCTTGCGGTTAAAAATTTTACCTACCTCACCCCGGTGCGACTTGGCCATCGCATCTTCCCGCACTGTTACCTGCACCACGGCCGGAATAAAGCTGCGCTCGGGTCGCCGCGCAGCGATGGATTGGGCCGTAGCGCCCAATGATTGCCGAAACTCGGTAGCCCGGGCTTCCAGCACGTCTTCGGGCAATAACCAGCTGGGTTGGGGGCCGCCGCCCCCAGCTTCGGTTTTGCGCTCGTCCTGGGTGCCGCGCTTGCTAAACAGCTTAATGGGAAGATTCTTGGGTTCCATAACTAGCCTTTCGGATTAAAATAGTTGCGCACCTGGCGCAGGGAAATGTCGAGTAAGTCCGCAATAGCGGCCTGTGACACCCCATGGGCACTCAAAAAGCCGAGCAGGGCTTCCTGAGAGGCTGCTTCATGGTGCTTGTAGTAGTAGAATTGCAACAGCAGGTGTTCGTACTCCAGCTTTGACTTTTTGGCCAGCACGTTCTGGGCAATGGCATTCTGACAGATGGACTTGATGTCGGCCGGGCTGTTGCCCTGTAGCAGTTCGGCCAGGGCCTCCCCTTTTTTGCTGTCCAGGTCAAACCCCAACTCCACGGATTTTAGAAATAGCTGAAGCAGGCGCTGAATGTCGGCTGGCTGGGGCAGGGACACGTCGATGATGCTGTTAAACCGGCGCCAAATGGCCTTATCCAGTAGCTCCTGATGGTTGGTAGCTGCAATCAGGATGTTGGATTCCACAAACTCATCAATGTTTTGCAGCAAGCTGTTGACCACCCGCTTCAGTTCCCCGAGTTCATGTTGGTCGTCCCGGGCCTTGGCGATGGCGTCAAACTCATCCAAAAACAGGATGCAGGGCTGGCGACTGGCGAATTCGAAAATTTTGCGGATGTTCTTGGCCGTGTTACCCAGCAGCGAGGAAACCAGCGAGTCGAGCCGAGCTACTACCAGCGGGAGCTGCATTTGCTGGGCGATGTAATGGGCAATGGTGGTCTTGCCACCGCCGGGGGGGCCGTAGAGTAAAAGAGAAGCCTGCGGAGCTACGCCCGCAGCCTGGAGTTCAGAACGATGCTGCAATCGATTCACAAAGCCGTCGAGCTTGTGACGCAGGTTATCAGAAAGAATAACTGGCAGCTCCAACCCTGGTTGGGGCATCACCAGGTCGGCAATGTTCATGCGGGTCTCCTGATCGACCGGAGCGGTCAGAAGCTGGTCGAGGTACACGGGCTGGGCCTGCTTGCTGTGCAAGGCGCGCAGAATGCGGTCGGCCGCTTTCGTGTCGCCGGCCTTGCGGAGGTTTTCAGCCAGCAGCATAGCGTAACTAAGCACCTTCTGCGAATCCTTGTTAAGGCCGCCTTCAATGATTTTTATGATTTCTGTAAACATGAGTGCTTTTTACGTACTCAAATATACGTAAATCGTTTCCAAAATATCTAAATACGTTTCTAAAAATACGAAATATGTTTCTGGTAGTACTCTGCGCCATGAAAAAGGCCCATGGTAGCCCGCTCACAGCATAACCCGTGTTGCTCGGGGTGTCCCTACCTACGACAATCTGTTGCCTGACCGGCTGGCAGGCGAAGAGCACTGTTTGCAGGCCTATCTATCGGGTAATGGTCAATTATGGCTCATCCGTGAGAGGAGTGCAGTGCTTAGTCACCGCCTTTCCTGTTCGTGTATACTTCTCAGTTTAGCCGAATGACTTTTCTAAACCATCAGGCTGCATCGAGGCAGTTCAGGACCTGGAAATTATGCAAGTAAATCGGCCACACGATGCACGGGCAAAGTGCGTAAGCTCACCTAGCCCTTCCCACCGAATAGCCGACTCTGTGTTGCCTTTCCTGCCCGGAAGGGATAGCAGCGATCTGTTTACGACCTGGGTATTTTAAGCCCGGTAAGGACATTCTGAAGCACAAGCGTCCCCATATAGGCATCGTAGCAAGCTGGGTAACGACATTGGACGCCCCGCTCAAAACGGATGATTCCATCTTTAACTATGCTGCTTCGATGGCGTCGAGCCACGAGGCCGCCCGCAGGGTGCTTGCTCGGGATAAGCTTGCTTACTCGTCCCCAACACGTTTCCTTGCTTCTCTTGCCTGTTTTCAGCTTTATTCGCTATAGCACCGCCGGCCTGATATTGGCACTTGCTGGCTGCCGGTCATCCGCTCTGCCCCCCAAGTTTGCGGCTACTACCGGGTACCGCTCCCCGCGGCCGGTACAGCGCTTTGACACGACGAAATCCCTCTTAGCTCCTACACTGCCCTCTGCGCCGCAGAAGTGGGTACAGCCTGAAGTTCAGCCTGCGACCACAAACACTTCGGTCTACCCCCCTCCGAAAAAAAGGGAGCAGCCGACTCGGCTGGGTAGCTTTCAGCCCAAGCCAACGATTAAGGACACGGTAGGTGGCACCACTCAGCCGTTGGTTTCGCGTAGGCCCCGGGAGTATGCCTCCCCCAAGTTCTTCAGCGTCCAAACGTTGGTGCATTATGGGCTGCACTTTCTTTTTCCGGCTGTGTTGGCGCTTATTTTCTTTCCCGCGGTGTGGCAAACCGCCTACCTGATCATGCTTGCCACCATGATCATGGACCTGGACCATCTGCTGGCCAAGCCTATCTTCGACCCCTTGCGCTGCAGCATCGGGTATCACCCGCTCCACTCTTTTTATGCCATCCCGGTGTATACGCTGCTGCTCCTGCTACCAGTCACGCAAATTGCCGCCGTAGGCCTGCTGTTCCACCTATTCACGGATATGGTGGATTGCTTGTGGAACTTCAGCCACTGCCGCGCGTGCTACCTCAACTCCCGTATTTATGCCTTGCGCAGCTGGGTAAAGCGGCTCCTAGCCCGTGAGAGGGGTAAGTGAATAGGCAGAGAGGAAGCCTGATGCATTCCCAAAAGTCTTCTAACAAGCTTGATCCGAGCCCTGCCCTACTTTGTGGCAACGACCATGATGATGGCTTGGGACCTCATGCCGGCCGCTTTCGTAGCGCTAGGCGCCGGCTTTGGCTTTGGATAATGAGAAGTACCGGGCGGGCGGCGGCGTCCCCACTACGGTACTGGCCAGGCTTGTAGGTAGAGGATGCGACGCAGTCCCGCTTTCCCCCTGCCAAACGCACGGATCTGGTGCTGCCGTTTGCTTAAGCTACCCATTCATCCGGGCTTTGTAGCGCGCTCCGCAGTGCCCGAAGCCTTCCAGGACGAAAGATTACACCTCAGAGCTGGAAATTATGTAAGTAACCGGGGTGATTAGTGTTATTTATAATCTTTCTAAACAAACATACCTTTGTGCCATTATTCCACCTGAAGTCTCCTAATGAGCTGTTCTTTCTACCCGACCATGGCTGGCCTACTGACCAGTTTTGCTTTTTCTATCATTTCCCAGCCCGGGTTGGCTCAGCGACTGTCGGCGCCCGACACCACGCATCACCAGAAGCTGAGCGAGGTCACCGTTACCGGCACGGCTCCCCATTTCGCCGCTCCCGTTGAGGGCACCACGCTCACGGCCGGCCGCCGCAACGAGCTTATCAAGCCGCGCGACGTGAATGCCAACCTGGCTCAGAACAATGTGCGGCAGGTGCTGGCCCGCGTTCCCGGCCTGATGGTGTGGGAAAACGACGGATCCGGTCAGCAAATCAACATTGCTACCCGGGGCCTGAGCCCTAATCGTAGCTGGGAGTTCAACACCCGGCAGAACGGCTACGACATGAGCGCCGACGCCTTTGGCTACCCCGAGGCCTATTACAATCCGCCGATGGAAGCGGTAGAGCGCATTCAGCTGCTGCGCGGCGGGGCCGGCCTGCAGTTTGGACCCCAGTTTGGTGGTCTGCTCAACTACGAGCTCAAACGTGGTCCCCAGGATAAAAAGGTGGAGGTGGAAACCAGCAATACAGCTGGCTCCAACGGCCTGTTCAACTCCTACAATGCCGTAGGCGGCACGGTAGGCAAAGTGAACTACTATGCGTATTACCGCCACCGACAGGGTGACGGCTGGCGTCCCTCCAATCAGTTCACTGTCGACGATGTGCATGCTAACATACACGTAGCCTTGACCAAGCGTTTGACGCTGGGGGCGGAAGTAAGCTATTTGACCGATAAGCTCCAGCAGCCGGGCGGCCTGACCGATGCGCAGTTTGCTCAGGATAGCCGCCAAAGTACCCGCACCCGCAACTGGCTGAGCACTCCCTGGCTGATTCCGGCGCTGACGCTGGACTACCAGGCCGGCGAGCGGACTCGCCTGAGCGTGAAAACCTTTGGCCTGGTGGCCTCCCGCAACAGCGTGGGCTTCGTGGCTGGTCTACCCGCGCCCGACACGGTGAGCCGCCGCACCCGGCAGTTCGCCGCCCGCCAGGTGGACCGCGACGACTACCGCAACCTCGGCGCCGAGCTGCGGCTGACGCAGGAGGTCCGTTTCCTGGGCCGCACCCACACCCTGGCCTCGGGCCTGCGGGCCTACCGCGCCACCACCTCCCGTCGTCAGCGTGGTACGGGCACCACCGGGTCGGATTTTGACCTGACATTAACCGGTAACGGGCGCTTCACCAACGAATTTGATTTCACGACTACCAATGCCGCAGCGTTTGCCGAGTTACTGCTCCGCGCCGGTGCGCGGCTGAGCGTTACCCCTGGGCTGCGCTATGACTACCTGCGCAATACTGGCAGCGGCTACTTGGGCCGGGCGGCCGATGGGACGGAAAACCGCCTTGCTGACCAGGCCAGTCGCCGCAACGTGCTGCTCTACGGTCTGGGTACCGAATTCCAGCTGTCGCCCACGACCAATCTGTACGCCAACTATTCCCGCGCCTTCCGTCCCGTGCTGTTCGGTGACCTGGTGCCACCAGCTACCTCGGATGTCATCGACCCCAACCTGCAGGATGCCCGCGGCTATACGGCGGAGGTGGGCTACCGCGGCAGCTTCCGGACCTGGCTGCGTTTCGACGTAGGCTACTTCTTCCTCAACTACGAGGACCGTATCGGTGTCATCCGTCGTCCCGTACCCGGTGGCACGACTGGCCAGACCCAGCAGTTTCGAACCAACCTGGGCCGTACCCAGACCCACGGCCTGGAAGCCTATGCCGAGTTGGACCTACTTCACTCGCTGACCAGCAACGTCAACCTACCCCACCTGGATCTATTCGCCGCGCTCAGCCTGCTGGATGCCCGCTACGGGAACCTGCCCGTGACCACGCTCACGGGCACGGGCACCAGCACCCAAATCGTGGAAACCAACCTGAAGGGCAATTACGTGGAGAATGCCCCGCGTCAGACCCTGCGCATGGGTCTGACTTTCGCCCACAAGGGCTTGTCCGTTACTGGGCAGTTCAGCCACGTCGCCAAAGTGTATGCGGATGCCAGCAACACGGAGACTGCCCCGGCTACTGCCCAGACCGGCGTCATCCCGGCTTATCAAGTCACCGACCTTTCCGCTACCTGGAAGCTGGGCCGCGACAACCGCTACCGGCTGAGCGGGGGCGTGAATAACGTGTTCGACGCGCGCTACTTTACCCGGCGCTCGGGTGGCTACCCCGGCCCTGGCATCCTGCCCGCCGACGGCCGCACCTGGTTTGCGGGACTGGGCCTCACGCTTTAAACAGCGTTCTACCAATTCCCGCAAAAGGGGGTGCTCCGTTGAGCACCCCCTTTTCTGCATAGGTCGGAGCCGTGAATAGTCGGCAGCCTGGTATATTTACCTACCGCATTTTGGCTTGTTCTACCGCCTATTCCTGTATGGCAAAACATTACTTTCTACACGCCTTCTTCTGCTTTATTTGCCTGCCCGTGCTGGCCCAGCGACCCAAGCCGGCAGCTGTCAACTTACCGCCGGCCGACACCGTGTATTTTGACCGTGACTGGGAGCGCACCGAGACCCTGGAAGAGGTTTCCTATGCTCGGATTGCCCGCCATGATGCTGCCGGCAAAACGGTGGGCACCGTGCGCGACTACTTCTATCCTTCCTGGAAAAAACAGTGGGAAGGAAAAATGGCCAGTGAAGCCCCGGACAAGCCCACCGGGCTGTGCTGCGGCTGGCACGAAAACGGCCAGATGAGTTTTCGCGGAACGTACGTGAATGGCGTACAACAAGCTGATTTTCGCAGCTGGCATGAGGACGGCCGCGAAATCAAGTGTACATCCGTGCTGCAGGACGCGCTGCCCTTAAGCACGGCTTCCCTCCACTGCAGCAACTGCATGCACACCAGCCGGAAAGTATTCACGGTAGACCTGCCGGTCGGCACGGTCGGCATTATCTATAAGCTGGACGTGCGCGACGAAGGCCAGCCTCCTATTTCCTGGTCAACGGCGCTGGCGGTGGCAGCCGTGGCCAGCAGTGGGGGAACTGCGGCCCCCACCCTGCTGAGCACCGCGGCCACGGCCCTGACCAAGCAAGGCAACAATGCTCCGCCCACGGTGAGCACCAAATGTCACTGGTACATTACCCCCGACGAGCGCGCGGCCCAGCAGTTTCTCGCTACCAAGGGCACCATTACCCGGGACAAAGTGTGCTTTCGGGCAGCAGAAAATACCCCCCAGGAAACCCGCCCCCTTGCGCTGCCGGCCGGTACCCGCCGTCTCTACGTGTGCGTGAACAATGACAACTATACCACCGATGCTACTGCTACGCTCAGCGTAACGGCACTGCTACAATCCTGTCAGTAATGCTGTCCACCCCTTGCCTGCGTTCAGGGGGCAAGGGGAGCCAGCACCGTTTTTTCCTTACTCGACAGACTGCCGTGCGGCCCCGGCCGGTCCACGTAGTGTTGAGTTACCTGCTCACCACTCCGAGCAGATAGTTGCAGTGCATCGAGGCGGGGTGCCAACTGCTGCCAACCATTGGTTATCTCTGCCCTTGATACGTTGGCCCCCCTGGCAGCCAGTCTACACACTACATTTTCAAGCTGGTTGATCTTCATATAGGGAAGGGTCAATAGTAAAAACAATACGCGAAAAAAGAAGCTTGCTATAGAGCTACTCGCGTTACGCTCCCTTCCCGGTTGCCTAAGGATAAACTATGCAACAAATTCCGGGGATGGTGTATCCGATATCAGGCCTACCTGCCTGCCTGCTCTAGTTGCCACCGCAGGTAGACCGGCTTACAAGCCCTGGCCGCAACAGCCTACGCACCCGAAGCCGGACCGGTGAACCGGTTTGACTTGGCAAGCTTCCCTCGGTTGTCAATCTTCTAACTTTAAACACCTTTTAGCAGGTGGAGTAGCTACAGTCCGTAGGGATATGGGCCTTACTGTCAGGCGCAAGGAGAAAGCAGGGTGTAGTACGGGCGGCTAGTAAAGTATGCCGTGTTCAGCTTGCACGGGCGCGGGCACCTGCTGTTCGCCCAGCATCTGGCGCAAATCAATCTCGATGCTGCGGCAGAGCGCCGTCATGGGCACGTCGTTCATGCGGTTCTCAAACGGGTCCTCGCTGATGTGGCCCACCAGCTCAATGGTGATGAATACCCAGGATACCAGCACGGAGAACGGCACGGTCAGCCAGTAGTGGCCATGACCCAGCTTCTCGAATTCGGCCAGCAAGCCCAGGGGCAGTAGGGCAATAAAGAGCCACACGAACACCAGACTGGAAAAAGCATACTGCCGGGGAAACGGCGTATTCTTGATGCGCTCACAGCCGCCCTGCAGGTTGGTCATCTCGCGTAGCTCTTCACACAGAGTACGCAGCTGCAACTCACTGAACAGCCCTTCGGCCTCGCGCAGGGCCTGCGTTTGCCGCAGCAGCAGCTGAGCGGGTGGATTGGCCAGCTGTTGCAGCTGCGTGGCCTCGGCCGGGTCGAGCAGGGGTGCCACCTCCGCCTGCCAGCGCTCAGGCTGACGACGCAGGTGCAGGCGTAGCGCATTGACCCAGGCCAGCTGCCGGTACACCAGCTGCCGCTGAAACGCCAGCTGCGCCAGCGTGGTGCTCACCAGGTTGGCCGGCCGGGTGTGGCCCAGCACCAGCATCGTCCAGCTGCGACTGCGGTTGACGATGCCGCCCCACAGCTGGCGGGCTTCGGAAAAGCGACTATATGAGCTGCTGTTCTTGAAGCCCACGTAGAACGACACGGCCACGCCCACGATGCTGACCAGCTGCCAGGGCACGTCCAGCCAATGCCAGTGCAGCGGTCCGTAGAGTACGGCCAAGAGCAGATCGTAAGTCAGGAAAAGGAGCACGTCCTTCCAGGAATGGCGCCAGATAACGCGCCAATGAATGTGCTTGCGAATATACATAATGGGGTAAATCAGCCGCGCCAGGATAGACCACTCAAGTAGCGGCTCAGGAGGCAGCGGGCAAAGCAACGCTCTTGAGGGGCGCTTTGCTAGTAATGAAAGGTCAGACCGGCGCCCCAGCCATACTGGTTATCGTAGTTGGTGCTCAGCGAGGCGTACTTGCTGACCATGTAGCGGAAGCCGAGCGTAAACTCCCGGTCCGTGTTGCCCCGGATGTCCATGAACACATTATTACTCAGGGGCAAATCCCGGCGCTCGAGTTGCAGACGCACCTGACCAGTCAGATCAGAGCGTAACTCTGCGCGCACAAGTAGGGGGAGCAGATAGTACACGCCGAGTTCGGTTTGCCGGCGGAAATTGATGTTGTTGTCTCGAGGACGGCCTTTTTCCAGGGGCGACCCACGTAACGTCTTGTTGTCCCGAAAATCATAGCCCACGAAGGCCGCCCAGAATTGCCGCTTATCGAGGTAGCGCAGCAAGTGGGTTTCGGTTTCGTAGTTCCCCAGGTAGTTGACCCGGCCCTCGAATTCCAGCGCGTTGCGGTTATTGGAAAGATTGCCTTCCAGGAAGGCCCCCTGAGAGTGGACCGATAAATCGAGCCAGGGGTAGACCGCATTGTCCTCGCGCTTAAGCATCTTGTAATTCCCCTTCGCGTACTCGTTCTGGGGGCTGGCGTCGTAGCTGATGATGCGGGCCATGCCGGCCATCATGTGGTAGAGGATGTGGCAGTGGAAAAACCAGTCCTGGTACTCGTTGGCCTCAAATTCGATGGTCACCGTGCCCATGGCCGGGATGTCGAAGGTGTGCTTCATGGGCGAGTAAGCGCCCTGGGCGTTGACCAGGCGGAAGAAGTGCCCGTGCAGGTGCAGCGGGTGGCGCATCATGGTCAGGTTGGTGAAGGTCATGCGCACGTTCTCACCCCGGCGGATGGGAATTTTGTCGGCTTCCGACAAGGTTTTGTTGTCAAACGACCAGATGTAGCGCAGCATGTTGCCGGTGAGCGTAAGCTTGATGTCGCGCCACTGCCGGGTAGAATCCAGGGTGGTCGGATTCAGGGCCCGCAACTGGTTGTAGTTAAAGTCGCCGCCCGCGCCCCCCATGCTCATGCCGGCCATTCCACCGCCCATGTCCATGCCGGCCATACTACCCATGTCCTGCGTATTGCCCATGCTCTTACCGCTCTTTTCCTGCATGTTCATGGGCCGGTTTTGGGGAGAGGGGGCCGTGCTGGCGGGCATGGTTCCGTTTTTCATATCCATCCCTTTCATAGAGGGGTCCGCGGGCTGCGTAGACTGCCGGCCGGCCGGCATGTTCATGCCTTTCATCTCCCCACTGCCCCCTTTCATATCCATGCCCTTCATGCCGCCGTTAGGGTCCATCTGGCCGTTGCCGCCCATGTCCATACCGGTCATATTACCCATGCTGCCCATTTCCCGCATCATCTGGAAGTAGTTAATGCGCGGCAAATCGGGCGCTTTCATCGGCTCGCCGGCTCCAAAGAAGCTGGACGAGTAGCCCGTGATGTCGTTGGCGGTGGCCCGCAGTTCGGCCGCGCCCGCGGGTGGAATGGTCACCAGTAGGTCGTAGGTTTCGGCCGTGGCAATTTCAAGCTTGCTGACGGGGAAAGGCTCCACGTTGATGCCATCGGCGGCGATGACCTGCATGGGGCCGCCGGCATACTGCAGGTAGAAGTAGGAGGAGGCGCTGCCGTTAATGACGCGCAGGCGCACCACTTCCCCGGGCTTGGCGTCAGGGTAGTAGCTCTGCTCGCGGCCATTGGTGAGGAACTTGTTATAGTAGATGTCGGTGAGGTCCATGGCCGGCATGCGGCCCCACTCCTGCCGGACTTTGTCCTTGAAATAGCCGGCCGCAACAGCCTCGCCGTAGCTTTGCGTGGCGCCTTTCTGCACGGCAAACCACTCGCCGGCCCGCTTGAGGTAGCGCAGCACTTCCTTGGGTGGGTGGTCGGTCCAGTCGGAGAGCAGGAGCACGTACTCCTTGAGCTCGTACTTCACCTGCTTGGGCTGAATGACGATGGAGCCGTACAGCCCGTTCTGCTCCTGCAGCATGGTATGGGAGTGGTACCAATAGGTGCCGCTCTGGATCAGCGGAAACGTGAAGGTGTGCATGCCGCCCGGCTCAATGGGGGCCGTGTTAAGGTAGGGCACCCCGTCCTGGTCGTTAGGCAGCAGCAGCCCATGCCAGTGAATGCTGGTTTCCACGCTCATCTGGTTGTGTACCCGGATGATAGCCGTGTCGCCCTCAGTGAAGCGCAGCGTGGGGGCCGGAATCTGCCCGTTGATGGCAATAGCCAGGCGGGTTTTGCCGGTGTAGCTTACCTCCCGCTCATCCACGTACAGGTCATATTCGACCCGGTGGCCGGCGTGGCCCGTGCGGGGCGCCACCACGTGGCCCCGCAGGTCCTGATCCGGGGGCGGGGTGGCCGGGCCATTGGCGGCCTTGCTTTTGGGCATGGCCTGGTGCTGGGGCGTTTGGGCGGCCAGGGAAAGCGAACCAAGCAGAAAGAGTAGAAGGGCAAATAATCTCATCGGGTCGCTACTGGTTAGCATGCTTGGGTTTGTTACGGGCGGGGTTGTTGTCCTCGAAGCGGAACTTGTCCAGGGGGTTGGTGGGCATGCGCATGCCCGGCATCGGGCCCATGGCGGGCATGGGCTGGCCTTTTTCCATACCGGGCATATCGCTCATGTTGTCCATTGGCGGCGTGGCTTGCTTGGGCTGCTTTGAACCCGGCGCCTTCATGCCCGGCATATCGGCCATAGTGCCCATGCCCGCCATGCCGGATGGGGCTTTGGCTGGCTTTATGGCGCCTGGTTTCGGCGGGCTCATGCCGGGCATATTCTCCATCCCGGGCATATCGTTCATGGGTTTCTGCCGGGCCGGGCGGCTCCTATCCATGCCCGCGGGCATGGGCTGACTCCTCTTTTCAGCGGGCATGCGCATGCCCGGCATGTCCGGCATGGTGCTGTTAGCGGGGGCTGGCGGACCAGCCGGCTGGCGGCCGGGCATAGCCCTGTTGTCCATCGCGCCCGGGGCCGTGCGGCTGTCCTTGCTGGTGGAGGCGGGCCCGTTCATATCCATGCCGGGCATATCAGCAGAACCCGGGGCCGCGAGTGGGTTGGGTGAAGCGGGAGCCTGGTTCGCGTTGTGGTCGTTGCCCCCTGCCGCCTCGTTGTGCGTATCGGCCTCCATCTCCATAGCGGGCATGGCTTCCCCGCCCCCATGGCCGTGGCTTTTATCGAGCAGGCGGCCCTGCGGCCCCACGCCCTCGACGTACACCAGCTGCGCCCCACGGTGCCCAGCCACCGACAATACCCCGGCCGTGGCTATGGCCAACACCAGCACCAGGATTTCGTAGGCCCGCCGCTGAATCTTGAAAAACGTGCCGACACCGGTCAGCAGCAAGGTAATGCCGGAAAGCCACAGGGTGTAGCCCGCGAACTTTTCGTGGGCTTCAAAAACGGCGGCGGCCCGGGGTGCCAGACCCATGGGCATGGCATGAAACACGGTGCTGGCGGCCAGAGCTCCCAGAAAGCCGCCGGCCATCACGGCCATGGTAATCCACTTCACCGGTGGCCAGTCCTTGTACACGTTCAGCGCCTGCAGGCCCGCGCTGAGCAGCAGCAGGACAATAGGTAGATGCACCACCAGGGGGTGCAGGTTGGGAAAATCTGAGAACATAGAGGCAGGCAAAGAATTGAACAGCAGAAAACCGCCGAAAGAGCGGAGCCCTTTCCGGATTCCCGGCGCCGCAACATTTTCCGGTAGTGCAGCGCCGCTTTTTCCCGGCCACGACGAAGCAAATCAGAGAAGTCGTGTTGCTGTGCCAGCAGGCTAGCAGGACGTGACCGGCGGTTCGCTTTACGCAGAGTGGGTGGGGGCGTGTTTGCTGCTATTGCGCGCGCAGCCTACATAATTTCCATGCTTTCCAGTGCTAGGCACCCTGAAAACCAAAAACGCCCGGCAGAACCGGGCGTTTTACGTGCAGACAACGAAGGCGCTTAAGCAGCCGCAATGTTAAAGCCGGCTTTCTCGACGGCCTGAACCACTTGCTCCGCCGTGAGTTGGTCGGAGGTGACTGTGAGAATCTTGTCGGGGCTAGTCGTGTCTACTTGCCAGTTACCCGCGCCAGCTTCTTGGTTCAGGGTCGGCGTAACGGCTTTAATGCAGCCGCCACAGTTGATATTGGTCTTGAATTGCAGCGTTTTCATGGAAGAAGAAGTAAGGTCCGCCGAGCTAGTCGGTACTGGGTGTATAACGCACAAAAATAGGCTCCAGTGCGGCGCCAGGGGTATAGAATTGCGCTCCGGGCTTATATGATTTGCAGGAGAGTTCATACCATGAACTATTTCGTTAGGATCAAGTAGTTGGAGTCTTTTCAGCCCCGTGAGTCTAGTTTAATCCCCTACGAACAGTGCCACCAAATTGTGATGGTCATTCCATAAGGTAGTAGAAAAGCCTGTTTGTTAGGGTTGGATCAAAAGTCGCGTAGTGGCCGTAAGGTTACCGCTTACCACGTTAACTAAGTATACTCCAGCCGACAAACTATCGAGTTTCAGCGGTATTTCCACGACCGTGCCGGCAGGACGCGGGGACAACTGTACCCGGTGTACTTCACCGCCGAGCAGGTTACGTACGCTCACCGTCACCGGGGCCGTAACAGGCGTAGTCAGTCGCACGGTGGCCCGAGTACCGGCCGGGTTCGGGGCGACGCTCAAGTTCAGCGCGGTGCCTTGTTGCGCCCCCCTGGTGCTGAGCACTATACCGGCACGCCGCACCCGCTGCGTGGTGTACACGCGGTACTCCCCGGGCTGCAGGTTTAGTTGGGCATTCACGTTGGTCACGGTAATACTGTCGCCGCTGAGGTAGTTGTACCACTTGCCGGGCCGTTGAAAGGCTGGGTCAATGGTGATACTGGTCACGTCGAAGTTGCCCAGAACGGTCACTTGCTGCGTGGCATCGCCCAGGTGGATGGATTTGCCCGCGCCGGCCAGCTGTTGGGTATAGCTGGTGGGGTTGTCGAACACGGCCTGACTCTTCTTCAGGGCTATCAGCGCCCGGTAGGTGTCGTAGAGCTTACGGCGGGCGGGTTCCTGGTAGTAGTTCCAGCGGATAGGCTTATTGCCGGTGCGCCCGTTGAAGTCGATGCTCACCTCGTAGCCCAGCTCGCCAAACTGCCACAGCATCTTGGGGCCTGGTACGGTGAAGAAAAACGCGGCCGCGGCCTCGTTGCGGGCCAGAGCAGTGGTGAGGTCGCGCACGTTGTGGGCGGGGTTGGATTGGTTGCCAAAGGTGAGGTTGCGGTACATCAGCCGCTCCTCGTCGTGGCTTTCCATGTAGGTCACCAGGCCCGGCTGCGCCCAGCCGCGGCCACCCTGGGCGGTGCTGCCGTAGTAGCCCCCGCTGAAGTTGGAGTTGGGCAGAAAGCCCATGGTAGCCTCGTTGTAGTTGTAGTTAAGGTTGCCCCACAGCAGCATGCCCGCGTTGGCCAGCACCCGTTCTTCGGTATTATCGGCAAAGTGCTCCAGAATAACGAACGCATTCGGGTCCACTGTTTTAATGAAATTGTTGTACTCCATCCAGATGTTCACCCGGGACTGGTCGTACTGGCTCCACTGACCCACGTTGGTGCCGGAAACGGTCTGGGTGAAGCCTTTGGACAGATCGAAGCGGTATCCATCCAGGTGATATTCCTGCAGCCAGAATTCCATCACCCGTTTGGCGTACGTTTTGGTGAAAGCGCTTTCATGGTTGAAGTCGTACCCCACGTTGAAGGGGTGCGTGGCGTCAGCATTAAACCAGGGTGAGTTCGCGGCCGGCTTGCCGGCTGCCCCGTCGAAGTACAGTTGCACCATCGGGTTCTGGCCAAAGGCGTGGTTGAGCACCATATCCAGCGTCACGGCGATGCCGCGGGCGTGGGCGGAATCGATGAAGCGCTTGAGTTCGTTCTTGGGGCCGTAGTACTTGTCGGGGGCCAGGTGAAAGGAGGGGTTGTAGCCCCACGACTCGTTGCCCTCGAACTCGCCCACCGGCAACAACTCGATGACGTTGACCCCGAGGCGCTGCAGGTAGCCTAACGTGTCCACCAGGGTCTGGTAGTCGTGGCGGGCCATGAAGTCGCGTACCAGCAGCTTATAGATGACCAGCTTGCTTTTTGCCGGCTTCTGAAAGGTAGGCACCTGCCAGGTGTACGCCGGCTGATTGGTTTGCAGCACCGACACGATGCCCGAGGTCTGGCCCGTGGGGTAAGCCTTTAGGTTGGGGAAGGTTACGGCCGGAATGAAGCGGTCGTTATTGGGGTCGAGCACTTTCTCAGCGTACGGGTCGGCCACGCGCAGGCTGCCATCCACCAGGTACTGGTAGGCGTATTCGCGCCCCGGCGTCAGGCCGTTGAGCTGCACCCACCACTGGTTGCCGTCGGGCGTCTGGTTCATGTAGGCCGGCTGGTCGGGCTGCCAGTTGTTGAACTCGCCGAGGGCGTACACGAACTGTTTGCCCGGGGCCGTGAGCACCAGCACGGCGGAAGCTCCCCCAGCCAAGTAGTTGATGCCGTCGCGTACGCCGGCGGGCAGGGCGGCCGTGGTTACAACCGGGCGCACGTACACAATGGCCGAGTCCGACACGGACGTGGTGCCCAGGGTAGCTGTGAGGCGGATGACGTTGCGGCCCGCCCGGGTGGGCGTCACGCTGCCGGTAAAGCTCGTGGCATTGGATTGCTGGCCGACCTGGGTGCCATTAAGACGCAGCGTTAGAGTCGCGGCCTGAGAGGCGACACCCGCCACGTTCACCGGTGCCCCCGAGCTGATAAAGATGGGGTTCTGACCCGTTGCTGGGGCAGTAAGGCGCACGGCCAGGGCGCTGCTCTGGCTTACGTCCACGAAGATATCAGCCCCACCGGTGGCCCGGCCGACCTGGGTGCCGGCGGCGTTGCGAAACACCATGGCCAACTTCAGAACCTGCTCGGCGGCCGGCACGTTGAACCAGGCCCGCACGCTGGGCGTGATGCTTAACGCGTAGGTATTAGGGCCGGTGCGGGTAAGCAGCACCGAGGGGTCAGGAGCGGTAAAATTGGTAAATTTCACATACCTCCAATCCGAAGGTGAAGCGCTAAGGTTAGTGATAACCCCGATGTGAGCGTACACGTCACCGGTAAAGTTGTTCAGGCCCTGGTTGCCTTGCGTGGCATCAAAGGACAGAGTAACTGGGTCAGTCGCCGCAAAGAAAGCCGGAGCGGTTGAGACCACCTGGGCCCGCACAACACCAGTCAGCACCAACAGCCAAGCTAAGAGCAGGAAATTTTTCATGTATCGTGGAGAAAGAGTCGGGGAAACCGCTACACTACTTTTTGTAGAATACCCACACGATTGTCGTGATAAGGGTAAGAGGTAAAAGGCAGTCATCGAAAATCAGTAAGCTTTCAGCCAAGCGTGCGCGCCCCGACATTACCACCTATCGGGCAGTGGCAGGTAAGAGAAGGATAATGCACGGGTCACTACTGCCAGGCATGCCACACCCAAACTCCGAATTATGAGCACAAACCATGGGAGAAGTGGCGTTTACATCTGTAGACCATGCTCTAAGTGGCAAAGCGAGCAGATGAAAAGCGAGCAGATGAAAAGCGAGCAGATGAAAAGCGAGCAGATAAGAAGCTGAGCCAGTTGCTGATTCTTGGGAGATCGTCCCATTCAAGTCACCGCACTGGTCTCCGTAAAGAGCTAACAGCAGGGCTGCGCAGTATCGGGCAAGTCTGGGAAGGGGGTGAGCCGCTACAGGTATTAGGGCACCGCGTGATTAGTTCAAAGGTAAAATCCCGTCAAATAGTAAGAAATGTACTATCGGGTTTATTGCTTGCAACATTACACTCATACAAATGCAAAAAGCCAGCTCAATTCACATGAGCTGGCTTTTTTGGTGTCAGGTAGTCTAGGCGTTCAAACCTTGACGGCAGGCCTGCTCGCAGCGGCGGCAGGCTTCCGCGCACTCCCGGCAGTGCTGCATATGCGCGCCGTGCTTTTCGCATTCGTCACCACAGGCCTTGCAGATTTCGGCGCACTCGCGCAGCAGGTGCTGGGCGTGCTCAGAGCCGCGGGCCAGCAGACGAGCGGTGAGGGCGCAGATGTCGGCACAGTCCCGGTCCAGGCTAATACAGCGGACCATCATGCGCACATCCTGCTCTTGCAGGCAGGCGGTAGCGCAGTGTTCGCACGAGGCGATGCAGGCATTGAGGGCGTCGAGCAGGTTCTGGTTTTGAGTGTGCATGATACTGGAAGGTTAAGGATGAATAATTTCCAGTATATACTTGCCGTGCAGCCAGTAGTTGTGCACGATTAAAGCCGATTACCTGCATAATTTACTCGGCTCCACTTTTGCAAGCCGCTTTCTCGGCTTACCCCGTCAAGGTGCTATTTTAGCAAGAACCCGAACCCTACAAGGCCTTAGCCGCTTGCACCCGAATCAGAAAGTGTAGCGACGGAAGCCTGCAGAAGGCACTGGCGGCGGTACTCGCTGGGAGAAAGCCCCGTTGCGCGCTGAAACTGCCTGGAGAGGTGGCCCAGATTGCTAAATCCCAGTACTGTAGCAATGCGCCCCACGGGCAGCGTACCATCCCGCAGCAGGCACCGGGCCTCTTCCACGCGCTGCCGGATGACGTACTGTTCCAGGCTCAGTCCTTCGGTGGCCGAAAACACGTCGCTCAGGTAAGCAAAGCGTCGCTGCAGGCGCTCGCTCAGCAGTCGGGAGAAGTGTCCGCTACGTAGCGCGGCGGGCTCCTTACGCAGCAGCTCGGCAATTACTTCCTTGATTTGCACTACGAGGCGCTGCTGGGGGGAGAGCCGGTCGAGCAAGGCAAAGCCTTCCGCTTCCAGACGCTGCTGCAGTCGGGCCCAGTCAATGACCTGCTGGGTGCCCAGCAGTTCCACTTCCCCCAGTTCCACGCGTAACGGCACCAGGCCCAACTCCACGAGGAGTTCGCGCACTACCAGGATGCACTTTGAGCAGACCATATGCCGGACATACAGGAGCGTGGAGGCCATGGGACAAGGGCTACAGGGCCGGGGACAAATCGGTCTGATCGCCCGGGGGCGTGAGCGGCTGCGCATCCAGTTCCTGCGGGTGCTCATCCAGGCCTACTTCCCGATGGGCGGCGAAATACTGGGTCAAGGCCTTCTCCCCTACCAGCCAGAACACCACGGGCGTGACGATGATGTCGAGAAAGGTGGACGAGAGCAGCCCTCCGAGGATGACGGTGGCCACCGGGTAGAGGATTTCCTTGCCCGGGGCGTCCTTGGCCAGCGTGAGCGGCACCAGGGCCAGGGCCGCTACCAGCGCCGTCATCAGCACGGGCACCAGGCGCTCCAGCGAGCCGCGGACGATCATCTTTTTGCCGAAGGTCTCGCCCTCATGCTCCACGAGGTGGATGTAGTGGGAAATCATCATGATGCCGTTGCGCGAGGCAATGCCGGTGAGCGTGATAAAGCCCACGAGCGAGGCAATGCTGAACGTGCTGCCCGTGAGCAGCACCGCCACCACCGAGCCAATCAGGGCCAGGGGGATGTTAAGCATAATCTGGCCCACCATGTAGGTGGACTTGAAGTGCGAGTAGAGCACCAGGAAGATGCCGGCCAGCGAAAACAAGCTCAGCCACAGAATCTTTTGCGAGGCCGACTGCTGGCTCTCGAACTGCCCGCCGTAGGTGAGGTAGTAGCCCGCCGGCAGCTTCACCTGCTGGCTGACTTTGGCTTGAATCTCCTTCACCGTGGAGCCCAGGTCGCGCTCGGCTACGTTAAGCGAGATGGTAATGCGGCGCTGGGTATTTTCGTGGTTGACGGTGTTGGGCCCCGGCTCGTAGATGACATCCGCCACCTGGCTCACGGGAATCATGGCGCCCGTGGGCGTCTCAATGCGGGTCTGGCCAATGGCCGCGATGTCGTTGCGCTGCGCTTCCGGCAGTTTTACCACCAAGTCGAAGCGCTTCTGCCCGTCGAGCATCTGCGAGACCACGGCGCCCTGAAACAGGGTTTCCAGGTCACGCACCACTTCGCCCCGGGCCATGCCGTAGGCTCGTAGGGCGTCGTCCTTGGGCCGGATGAGCAGCTGCGGTATCTGCACCTGCTTCTCGACCTGTAGGTCCACCACGCCCGGCACCGTGCCGGCCGCCGTGCGGATTTCATTGGCGTAGCGGCGCAGCTCCAGCAAATCATTGCCGAACACCTTGATGGCCACCTGGGCACGCACGCCCGACAAGAGGTGATCAAGGCGGTGCGAGATGGGCTGGCCGATGTTCACGTTGACGCCCGTGATCAGACTGAGCTTCTGGCGCATATCGGCCAGAATCTCGTCCCGGCTGCGCATGGTCTTGCCCTCCTTCTCTAGCTCTTCCTCCGTTTTGAAGGCTACCTCGATTTCCGAGTTGTTCACCGACTCGGCGTGCTCATCGAGCTCGGCGCGGCCGGTGCGGCGGGCCGTGTAGGCCACTTCCGGAATCTTGAGCATTTGCTCTTCGCCCAGCGTGCCCAACCGGTTGCTTTCCGTTAGCGACGTGCCGGCGGGGGCCGAGAAGTTGACCGTCAGGGAGCCTTCGTTGAAGGGGGGCAGAAACTCCGTGCCGAAGAACGGCACCATGGCCGCGGCCAGCACAAACAGCAAGGCCGTAGAAGTCAGGATAAGCTTAGGGTGAGTCAGGCCCCAGCCCAGCAGGCGCGTATCCTTCTTTTTCAGCCAGCGGACCAGCGGCCCGTCCGTCTCGGCGTGGTCCATTTGCTTCATCTTCGGCAGCAGGTAGTAGCAGAGCACCGGCGTGACGGTCAGCGACACGAACAGCGAGGCCACGATGCTGGTGATGTAGGCGATGCCCAGCGGGGCGAAAATGCGGCCTTCCATACCTTCCAGCGCAAACAGGGGCAGGAATACCAGCACCACGATGATGGTGGCGTACACGATGGAGTTGCGCACTTCCGAGGAGGCGGCGTAGATGACCTTGAGCACCGGCTGCGGATCAGGGCGCTGCTTGTTTTCGCGCAGGCGCCGGTACACGTTTTCCACGTCCACGATGGCGTCGTCCACGAGCTCCCCGATGGCAATGGCCAGCCCGCCGAGCGTCATGGTGTTGATGCTAATGCCGGCCAGGCGAAACACCAGGGCCGTGACCAGCAGGGACAAGGGAATAGCTACCAGGGAAATAAAGGTGGTGCGCACGTTCAGCAGGAAAGCAAACAGCACGATGACCACGAGAATGGCCCCGTCGCGCAAGGCCTCCTCCACGTTGGTAATGGAGGAATCAATGAACTCCGACTGCTTGAACAGGCGCGTATTTACCTGCACATCCTTGGGCAAAGAGGGCTTGAGCTCGACCAGGGCCTTCTCCACGGCCTGCGTGAGACCCACGGTGGCGGCCCCCGGCTGCTTCTCAATGCTCAGAATGACGGCGGGCTTACCGTTCACGCTGCCGTCGCCGCGCTTGAAGCGGGCCCCGAACTCCACGTTGGCCACGTCCGCCACGCGGACCGGGGACTGGTCGCGGTAGCCGACGATGATGTTTTCAATGTCCTTGACCGAGCGCAGGCGGCCCAGGTTGCGGATGAGCACCTCCGAGCCGTTGCGATCGAAGAAGTTGCCGGTGGTGTTCAAGTTGGACTGGCGCAAGGCTTCCTCCACCTGGTTTACCGTCAGGCTGGTGGCATTCAGGCGGGGCATGTCCAGCAAGACCTGGTACTGCAGATTGTCGCCGCCGATGGGAATGACCTGGGCCACGCCGGGTATGGAGAGCAGGCGTTGGCGCACGGTGTAGTTGGCCAGCGTGCGCAAATCAGCCGCATTAGTTTCTTTTCCGCCCGACAGCCCCACCAGCATAATCTGGCCCATAACCGAGGAAATGGGCCCCAGCACGGGCGTAACGCCCTGGGGCAGCTGCTCGCCGGTGGTCTGGAGCTTTTCACTCACAATCTGGCGGGCCGTGAAAATATCGGTGCCGTAGTCGAACTCCACGAACACCATGCCCAGGCCGATGGCCGAGTTGGAGCGCACCGCCGACACGCCGGTGGCTCCGTTCAGGGCCGTTTCCACCGGCAGTGTCACCAGGGCCTCCACTTCCTCGGGCGCCATGCCCGGGGCTTCTAAGAATACCGTCACGCGAGGACGGTCCAGGTCGGGCAGCACGTCCACGGGCAGCTGGCCCGCGGTGTAGGTGCCGGCAATGAGCAGGCCCAGGGCGAAGGCCAGCATCAGCAGGCGGTTCTGCAGGGCAAAGCGAATTATCTGATCGAGCATCGGTTGTTAGCGCAAAAAAGGAAGAAGCGAGGGGGCCGGAAGGCCCCTCCCCTCCCGGAATCGGCAGCGTCCCGGACAAGTAGCCCAGGCCCACCGGACTGCTTATTTTTTAGGACGGGGGGTGCGAGCCGAGGAGTGGGTGCTCATAATCTGCCACTGGCCGGCGGCGTTTTTGCGCAGCACCGACGTGGCCACCCCGCGGCGGACAACAGGCGCCTTGGCCTGCTTATCCTGGGGGCCGTTCTTGAGACTGATCGTGTAGGTGTAAGTCTCCGTCGCGAAGGCGTAGGGACCGTCGACCTGCACGGCGGCCTTGTAGTCGCTAAAGGTGAAGGCGCTGAACTCTTTCAACTCCGGCCCCAGATGGTGCTCGGCATAGTGGCGGTAGGTGCCTTCCACCCCGCCCGACTCAAACACCTGGGAGTTAGGTGCGAACAGGCGGTGGGTGCCCGTCGTATCGAGTTTTTGCACGGCCTGCTGGTACTTGGTCAGCACCATTTTCACGGCGGCCTCATCGGCAGCGGAGCCGGCGGCGGGGGCCGTCTGGGCCTGTGCCGTGGCGGCGGTAAGGATCAGTAGGGCAAGCAAAGCGGCAAAGGCAAAGCGATTTTTCATGGCAAGCGGACGGAGCGTGAGGCCACCGGGTAGGGGGCACTATTGGTTGAGGTAAATGGACTTGAGCTGGTAAGTGCCGGCGGTCACTACCCGGTCATTTTCGTTGACCTGGCCTTGCAGCAGTACCGTTTGCTGCCCGTTGACCGCTCCCGGCTGCACAAAGCGAATCTTAAAGTGCTCGGGCTCGGTGTGCACGAACACGACGGGTTTGCCATTGAGGTCGGTGATAGCGGAAGTGGGTACTACCAGCTGGGGCCGGCCCCCACCCGTCTGACCTACGACCTGCACGTTCACCGCTTGGCCCGCGCGGTAGGCACTACTCTCGGTAGCGTCCAGCTCCAGCACCAATTGGCGGGCCTGGTTCACGGGGTTCACCACGTTGGAGAACACCACGAGCCGGGCCGATACACCGGCCTGCCCCTGCAGGCCTTCCACGCGGAACTGCGCGCCGGGCGTGATCTTAGCCAAGTCCTGGGCAAACACCTGAGCTTCCACCCGCAGCTTACCCGGGTTCAATACCCGCAGCAGCTCGTCGCCCTGGTTTACCTGCTGGCCCACGGCCAGGTTGAATACGTCCACCGTGCCGCTCACCGGCGAGGTAATGGATATTCGGCGCTGCTGACCCTGCCCGTTGTAAATGCTGGCGTTCTGCCGGGCCTGGCGCAGGCGAAGCTCGGCCGCCACCACGTCCTTGCGGGCCGCGATGTCGGCGATGCTCTGCAGCCGGGCATAGTCTTGTTGGGCGGCGCGCAATTCGGCCTGGGCATTAGCCCGCTCGGTGCTGAGTCCAATCTGCTGGGTAGCATCCAGGGTTTGCTCGATAACGGCCAGCGTCTGCCCGGCCCGCACGGATTGGCCCACTTGCGCCGAGAGGCTCACGATGCGCCCCCCCTGGGGCACGACGACTCGCCCTTCGCCCCCGGCTGCCGCCGATACCGTGCCGTAGAGCGTGGCCCGGCTATAGGTGGTGGAGTACTCGGCCAGGTTGGTCCGTACCTGAAACAGAAACTGACTTTCTTTGGGCAGCAATACCTCATCGGTCAAGGCCACGCCGGTGCTGGCTTTGGCTTCGCCACCGTGGTCTTCCCCCCCGTGCGCCTGTACCGTACCCGGCGGAGGCAACAGCACGGTCAATCCGAAGCCAGCTGCGGCTGTGGCCGCCAGGAATTTATAGTGGGTCTTCATATCCTGAATGATTAAGAAATGGGCGTGCGGTGGCGGGCAGTCAAAGCCGGCTCCGAAGTGTGCAGCACTGAATCCGGGGATTGGCGCCGGCGGCGCAGCAGCAACGCTGTCAGGGCGATGCCGAGCACGAAGGCGCCCACCACGGCCAGGATGGTTCTCCAGGAGGAAAAAAGCGATGGGGTCACAGTGGAAGTGGCAGCCGCCACCGGCAGCTTCTCCCCTACGTTGATACCTTCCAGCAGCAGCAAGTCCGCTTTGTCGCCAACCACAATGTTGGCCGCAAAGCTGTAGGTCTTGTTGGCGGGGAACTGGCCTTCCACCAGGTACACCCCCGGCTCCTGTTCGGTCACCGCCCACTTCAGGTTGGCATCTTCCGGGTTGGTAAGCGTGAGCTTGGCGCCTTGGAGAGGGACGTTGGTGGCGTAGTCGGAGAGGAACAGGCGCAGATCGGCCGGCTTACCCCCTTCCAGCGGCTCGTAGCGCAGCAGCGCCTCAAACTGTTCCGAGAGCGCGGCGACGGAAAACGACGTGGCCCCGGCTGGCGTCGATGCTTTGGCGCCGTCGCCGTGGTCTTCGCCCCCGTGAGCGGAGGCAGAGGCGCTTAGCAGCAGGCCCAGCAGCAAAATCAGGAGTTGTTTCATGAGGATTGACGGTTATTCGCCCCGCAGGTAGTTAAGCTCGACCAAAGCCTGGCGGTAGTCGCGGATGGTGGTCAGGTAGGTATTCTGAATGGCGAACGCCTGGTTCAGGCTCAAAATCAGCTGTAGGTAGCTGACTTCCCCGGCGCGGAACAGGCGCTGGGATTGGCTGATAATGGCCTGTGACTGGGGCAGACCGGTTTGTTCGTAGTAGCCCAGCGAGGCCGCAAACTTGCGCGAGTCAGCTAGGGCCTGCTGATACTGTCCACTCAACTCCAGCCGCTGGGCCTGGAGCTGATAGTTGGCGGCCTGGGAGCGAGCCGTAGCCGCCTGCAGCTGCGAGCGGTAGGTCCAGAACCAGATGGGAACCGATACCCCAAACTGGAAGCGGTAGCGAGTAGGCGAATAATCGTACCCCTGATTCTGATAGCCCACCGTCAGAGCCGGTGTGCGCCGGGCTCGAACTAAGCTGATGCCCGACTGGCTCAAGGCCACGTTCTGGGTGGCAGCCGCCAGCGTAGGGCTACGTACCAGGGCGGTGCTGTCTTCGGTGGGCAGACTGCTGAGCAGCGCCCCACCCACCTGCCCCAGTTCGGGGCCGGTGCGGCGCAGGTCGGTGGTGGTGGTCAGGGCCGCAGTGGGTTGGCCCAACAGCAAGCCCAGGCGGCGCTGGGCGGCGCGCTGGTCGGCAGTCGCCTGCTGCAGCTGCACGGTCACCTGCCGCGCCTCGGCGTCGGTGCTGATGCGCTGCAGGGAGGTGACTTCGCCGGCGGCGAACAGGCGCTCGGTGGCCACGCGCAGGGCGCGAAACAGGCTGTCCTGATAGGTAAGCTGTCGCACCTGCGCCTCGGCAAACTGCAGGCTGAGGTAGGCCAGGCGGGTATCGCGCAGCACGCTGGCCCGGCTCACCTCGCGGTTGCGTTCGGCCAGGGTAACACCTGCCTGGGCCACTTGGCGCTGGCGCCGGTAGACGTTAGGCAAGTCGATGGTTTGTACTACGCCGGGGGCCCACATTTCCCCCGTGGGCGCCGAGAACAGAAAGTCCGGGTTGGCGGGTGCGAAGGAGCCCCGTTTGAGCGCGCGCTGCTCCTCGATTTCGCGATCAGACTGCCGCAGCCGTGGGTGCCGCCGCAACGTGAGGGCTTCGGCGCTGTCGAGGCTGATGGCGGTTTGGGCCCGCGCGTCTTCTAGGAGCAACCCAATCAGCGCCAGCACCAGCAGCCCTTGCGCTGCCCATTTCAGGTTTAGAAACTTCATATTGTCAGGTTAGAGCCCGTCATGGGGCCGCCCACCGTTGCAGCGGCGAGCGGCCCGAGACGGAGAGGGTTCGGACGCCGGGCGTCCGAGAAGCAGGCTCCGCCTAGGCCTTTTTCACGAGGGCCATGCCGCACTTTGGGCAGGTGCCAGGCTTCGAGCTGGCGCTGCCTTCGCACTTCATGGGGCACTCGTAAGCGGCGCCAACCGCCTTGCTACCCTGAGCCCCCGCGTCGAGCTTGTCGAAGCGGGTGTTAATGGCTTTGCCATCGGCTTTCAGGCTGACGATGGCCGTGCGCACTTTCGTCCCGGCGGGCAGTTTGGCCACCAGGTGGTCGGTACCACCAGCTACCAGCGTCACGGTCATAGTTTTGTTGTCGGTGGTTTGCACCATCACCGTGCCCGAGAGCGACTTACTGGGCACGGAGGCATTTTTATCGGCCAACAGGTAGATGTGCAACTCACCAGTGTGCTGCACCAGCTCCATGTGGTAGGGGTTGGCCGAGCGTACTACGCCGCCGTGCGGGGCTACGTGGGCGTGGGTTTCGCCAGGTGCGGTGTGGGCATCCGGCTTGCCACCGGCGTGCGAGTGCTGGGCCTGCGAGGCCAGGGGAGCCAGGGCAAACAGAGCGGCGGTCGTCAGGGAAATGCTGAAAAGCTTCATGGAGGAGAAGAATATCGAATGGGCAGTGGGGAGGAGTGAGGTGGTCGGCAATAGGCTTCTTTCGCCAGTGCCGCCGGCCACCCGGATTACATTTTGTCGGCGTTTTTGCCGTGCCAGGCCTTGAATTCGGCGATTTCCTTCTGTTGGGCGTCAATCATCATCTGGGCCATCTCCTTGAGCTTGGTGTCCTTGCCGTGCGCCAGTTCGGCTTTGGCCATGTCCACGGCGCTTTGGTGGTGCACCGTCATCATCATGTTGAAGTTCATGTCCGGGTCGGCCACCATGCTGGGCAGGTTCTGCATCATGCCGTCCATGGAGGCCTTCATCTTGCTGGTGAAGGGGTCGATCGGATCCATTGGCTTATAGTTATTGGGGGCGGAGTCTAGCCGCTCAGCAATGGGCTCCAGCTCACTGATTTCCTTTTGCTGATCAGCCTTGATCTTCTCGGCCATTTGCCGCATGGTGGCGTCCTTGCCGTCGCGCAGCTCGAGGTCAGCCATGGCTAGGGCACCTTTGTGGTGCTCCAGCATCATGTGGGCAAAATCGTGGTCGGTGTTGCCCTTCATCTTCATGGCGTCCATTTTGGCCATCATATCGTTCATGGCCATCAGCATGGGAGATTCACTGGTGGAGGTCTCACTGCTCACCTTTGAATGATCCATGCCTGCCATCGAACCGGAACCCGCCGCAGCATCAGTGGTGGCGGTTTCCATGGTGCTTTCCGTGGCAGTGGTGGCATCAGCTTTCTCATTGTTGCAGCTGCTCAACAGCAACGCGGAACAGAGGGTGGCGAGGAAAAAAGTGGTTTTTTTCATGGGGTTGGATGGTTTGTAAAAAGGGAACTAAACAGGGATGCCTCAGCTAGCGGCCGTGCCCTTCACGTTGATAGTGAAGTCGCCGGTATGGATCTTACCGCCGTGGTTGAACTGCAGGAAGACGCGGTAGAGGCCAGGAGCTTCGAAGTTGGTGTTGAAGCCGATCCGCGGGCCTTTGTCGGCTTGGTCATTGGGATGCACGTGCAGGTAGCGCTCCGTGTCCTGGCTAATGACCACCACGTGGCCCAGGGCACCGAGGTAGTTGTCCAGGTCAGTGACCGGCTGGCCGTCCTTTTGGATGGTGATGCTCATGCCCAGCAGCTGACCCGTGGTGAGCGGCTTGTCAAAGGAGAGCGTGGCCTGGTAGCCATCCTGCTCCCACTGCATGTCATCATTTTTGAACGTTACCGGGGCGTACTTCGGGCCCTGCACCGTGATGGGCTGGCGGCCCAGCTGGTGGCCAGCTCCCGTGGGCGTGTAGTCCTGAAACAGCACGTAGTCGCCGCCCTTGGGGAAAGTGTAGGTGACCTTATAGTTGCCCTGGGCAGTATAGTCGGGGTGTTCGTGGTAGAACTGGCCCAGGTCCTTGCTGACGATGATCAGGTGAATTTTCTTTTCGTGCACCAGGGCCAGGGGCACGGGCGCGGCCTCGTTGCCGACTTCCTGGGGGGTGAAGACGAGCTGCGAGGGCTGCCCGGCCGTGAGTTGCATGGGCTGCGGCTCAAACTTCATGGCGTAGGCTTTGCCGTTGCCGGCCGCCTGATCGTTGTGTTCGAGCTTCATGCCGCACTTGGGGCATGTCTCCCCGGCCTTGGTGCTGGTCACCTCGGGGTGCATGGGGCAGGCATAGGTGTGGCCGGCGCCGTGATCCGCCCCGGCGCCGGCTGGCGCATCCGTGGGCGTGGTTACGGTGTTAGTGGCGCTACTCGACTCGGTTTCGGAAGAGCAGCCGGCCACGGTCAGGACGCTGGCCAGGGCCAGCAGCGAAAGGGGTACGCGATGCATGGGGGAGGAAATGAGTGATGAAAAGGGGGGGGGGCGCTTCTCAGGGCGGCCCAGGGCTCCAGCCAGTGCTTAGGCCTGCCACTGCTGCCAGAGCACGAAGCTCAGCGTGGCGGCCAGCACGGCGTAGAGCAAGTAGGAGAGCAGGCGACGGCCCGGCCCTCGGCGGGGCGGCGTACCAGCTTCTTCGCAACAACTCTTCATTGCCGGGAGGAAAAAACCAGGAAGAAAAAGGGGAAGGGGCGCGGCCGGACCACGCGCGACGGGCAAACGAAAAGGCCCGCCCCGGACATAGCACAGCTATGCCGGCGCGAGCCTTAGCGCGTCGGAAAAATCAGACAGTCAGCGACTGGATGAAAATGCGGATATCGGGTATTTTGGGCTTTAATTGCCGCCGCGCCACCAGCAGCACGGGACGCGAACGGTCCCACTGCTGAAAGCGGAACACTACGGTCAGGGGTGCTGGCGGCAGAGCCACCGGCATGAACGCCATTTTCTCAATTCCCGCCTTGGGCGGATGCGCCAGCGAGGACCATACGGTTGCGGCATCATCCTGGCAGCAGGCACCCTTAGGGCCGTGCTGGTGCGAGGTCCCGGAAGCGGGGGCTTCGCGCTCGTCGTGGTGGTGAGCCGCCGTCGCGTTGAGGCCAGCCCCATGGGAATGGGGCGCTTGGTGCTTGGACGACGCTGGCTGCGGGTGCTCATGCGCCGGCGTGCCGGCCGGGTGCTTGTGCGACGCCATGGCTTGAGCCGGGGCCGCTGGCATTACCAACGCACAGAAGACTTGCCCAAAGAACACGTTGAGGAAGACCACCAGTAAGGAGGTCGCCATCGCGCGTCGGGAATGGGTCTGGAGTCGGAACATTGGTACAGGTCAACTGCAAAATTATGGGAAAGGTTTACATAGTATTCTACTGCTACTCTGGCCTCCCTAGCTCGGCGGCTAAGCCCCTTTCCTCCCCTACCGCCCCAGAAATGGCCTTTTCAGCGTCTGCGGGCCTTCCCAGGCCCCGTTCTGGTTTTGACCCGCTGGGAGTACACCCGGGCTATGCTGGAAATCTTATAAGCTCAGCGACTGAATTGTGTACGTGCCGGCACACTGGACGACGGGGTATGCAAATGTTGTAAGCGCAAAGCTCAATTCTGCACATCTATTGGGTACCGAAGCCAGTTTACTTCGTGTTGACCACAACGAGCAACTTACCGCTCCCCACCAACGCTACTACTCGTGGAAACCATACCCCATCATCACCCCACCCCGGCGGCACCCGCCCAGCCAGCGGCGCCCGCTGGCGGCACCGAGACCGCCACGCTTAACATCGAGGGCATGACCTGCGCGTCCTGCTCCAACTTTGTGGAGAAGGCGCTCAGCCGCACGCCCGGCGTGCAGCGCGCCACCGTAAACCTGGCCAGCGAAAAGGCCACCATCGAGTACCTGCCGGGCCAGATTGACCGCGCCGGCCTGAAGGCGGCCGTGGAGCAGGCCGGCTACGGTGTGCACGAGCCGGTCGCGCCGGCTTCGCCCAACGTGCTGGCTTCCGACCAGGAGCTGGACCAGCGCAAGGCCGAGGCTTACCAGAAGCTCAAACGCCGCTTCCAGGTAGCGGTGGGGCTGGCCGTGGTCATCATGCCGCTGAGCATGCTCATGCTCTGGCCCCGGATGATGAACCTGATCCCGACGCCGGTACTCAACTACGTGCTGCTGGCCCTGACATTGCCCGTGCTGCTCTACAGCGGCCGCGAGTTTTACGTCTCGGCCTGGAACGGCTTCCGGCACCGCACCGCCAGCATGGACACGCTCATCGCCGTGGGCACCGGGGCGGCCTTTCTCTACAGCTTGGCCGCCACGGTGATTCCCCACTGGTTTATGCAGCGCGGCATCATGCCCGAGGTGTACTACGACACCACGGCCACCATCATTGCCTTGATTCTACTGGGCAAGGTGCTCGAAAGCCGGGCCAAGTCCAAGACCTCGGCCGCCATCAAGGCCCTGATGGGGCTGCAGGCCAAAACCGCCCGCGTAGTGCGGGGCGGGCAGGAAGTAGACGTGCCCATCGAGCAGGTCGTGCCCGGCGACGAAGTGGTGGTGCGCCCTGGGGAGAAAGTAGCTACCGACGGCGTGCTGCTCAGCGGCCACTCGGCCGTCGATGAGAGCATGCTCACCGGCGAGAGCCTGCCGGTGGAAAAGAAGCAGGGCGACAACGTGTTCGGGGCCACCCTCAACAAGACCGGCTCGTTCCGCTTTCGCGTCAGCAAAGTGGGCGCCGAAACCATGCTGGCCCAGATTGTAAAGCTGGTGGAAGAAGCCCAGGGCAGCCGCGCCCCCATCCAGCAGCTGGCCGACAAAGTCAGCGCGGTGTTCGTGCCGGTGGTGGTTATGATTGCCATCGTCACCTTTGTGCTCTGGTTTGACTTTGCCCCCGAAGCCACGCGCCTGCCGCTGGCGCTGGTCAACTTTGTAGCCGTGCTCATCATCGCCTGTCCCTGCGCCCTGGGCCTGGCCACGCCTACGGCCATTATGGTCGGCACCGGCAAGGGGGCCGAGCACGGTGTGCTGATTCGCAATGCCGAGGCCCTGGAGAAAGCGGAGAAGGTAACCACCGTGCTGCTCGACAAAACCGGCACTATCACCCGCGGGGAGCCCAGCGTGACGGACTTCGTGCCCGTCACCGGGGAAGCTACTGACCGCCTGCTGCCCCTGCTGGCCGCCGTGGAGCGGCAGAGCGAGCACCCATTGGCCGAGGCCGTAGTGCGCTACGCCGATGCCCAGGGCGCCGCAGCGCTGTCGGCCACCGCGTTTCAGGCCGTGGAAGGCCGTGGGGCCAGTGCCACGGTGGACGGGCAGGCCATTTTGCTGGGCAACCGCCGCTTGCTCATCGAGCACCAGGTGCCGATGACGGCCGCGGCCGAGCAGGCCGCCGCGCAGCTGCTGGACCAAGCCAAGACCGTGCTCTACGCCGCGATGGGCGGGCAGGTGGTGGCCCTGATTGGGGTAGCCGATACCGTACGCGACACGTCGGTGGCCGCGATTCGCCATTTGCAGCAAAAAGGCATTGAGGTGGTGATGATGACCGGCGACAACCCACAAACCGCCGCCAAGGTAGCCGAACAGGTAGGCATCAAGCGCTACTTTGCCGAGGTGCTGCCCGCCGATAAGGCCGGCAAGGTGAAAGAGTTGCAAGCCGAAGGCCGCGTGGTGGCCATGGTCGGGGACGGTATCAACGACGCGCCCGCCCTGGCCCAGGCCGACATCGGCCTGGCCATGGGCGGCGGCACCGACGTGGCCATGGAAGCGGCCGGCATCACGCTCATGCGCTCGGATTTGCAGGGCGTGGTCACGGCCATTGACCTCTCGCGCCAAACCATGCGCACAATTAAGCAGAACCTCTTTTTCGCCTTCATCTACAACACGCTGGGCATTCCTATTGCGGCCGGCCTGCTCTTCCCGCTCACCGGCTGGCTGCTCTCGCCCATGCTGGCCGCCGGGGCCATGGCCCTGAGCTCGGTGTCGGTGCTGACCAACTCGCTGCGCCTGCGCGCTTATAAGCGGACCGCATAAGGCGGCCTTTTCTTTCCTTTTTGTACGTTCCCCTATGGATACTACTCAGCTAATCGTCACCCTGGCAGGCGTGGGCCTGCTGGCCTTTGTCGGCTGGTTTTTCTTTCTGGCCCCGCACCGGGTGGCGGCGGCCGTTTCCTCGTCGGCGGGCATCCAGCAGGTCGACATCATGGTGAAGGGCGGCTACTCGCCCGACGTCATTGAGGTGGAGCGCGGCAAGCCCGTGCAGCTTAACTTTTACCGCGATGAGGAAAACAGCTGCTCCGAGGAGCTGCTGCTGCCCGACTTCAACATCCGGCGCGACCTGGCTCCGTTTAAAACTACGGCCATTGAGTTTTTGCCCCAGCAAGCCGGTACCTTTGCTTTCACCTGCGGCATGCACATGCTGCGGGGAAGCCTGGTCGTAAAATGAACATCATGACGCAGTCCGCCACTTCCACCCTACCGCCCCCCGCGGCCGGGGCGGTTCGCCTTTCCATCCGCAACATGGTGTGCCCCCGCTGCCTGCGGGTGGTGCAGCGCGAGCTGGAGAAGGCCGGGCTGGTGGTGGACGACGTGGCCCTGGGGGCAGCTAATGTGCGCATGGCGGATGGCAGTCCCCTACAGGAGCCCGTGGTGCAGGAAGCCCTGCAGGCCTATGGCTTTGCCCTGGTGGAGGATCCCCGCGATCAGCTGGTAGAGCAAGTGAAGGCTCTGGTGGTAGAGCTGATTCACTACACCCCGGTTGAGCTGCAGCCGTTTCACACCTATTCTCACTTCATCAGCCAGCGGATAGGGCGGTCCTACGCCTACTTGTCACACCAGTTCTCGGTGCGCGAGGGCCTGACGCTGGAGAAGTACATCATTCGCCAAAAGGTGGAGCGCGCCAAGGAGTTGCTCAGCTACCAAGATGAAAACGTAGCCAGCGTGGCCAAACTGCTCGGCTATAGCAGCGCCGCCCACCTGACCAATCAGTTCCGGCAGGTAACGGGCATGTCGCCTTCGGACTACCAGCGCTTAGGGCCGGGCAGCGCCGGGCGCGTGAGCCTTTCCAACCTTGTTTAAAGGTTCAGACTGGAAACTTTACAACGTTTTAGGTTCAATTGTGAGCAAACGGAGGCGGTATTCCACCGTTTAGTCAGGGGTGACACTTTCGTTACCTGTGTACCTAAATCCCTCTTACCATGCTCCGTTCTCTTCGACTTCCCCTGCTTGCTTCTATCCTAGCCTTTGGCACGCTGACTGCGTGCAATAAAGATGATTCTGATGGTCTTGAACTCATCAAGCATGATGAGAGCGTTTACATGCGTAATATGCATGAGAGCATGGCCATGATGGAAGCAATGCCCAAAACGCAAGACCCCGATAACGACTATGCCAGCATGATGATTATGCACCATCAGGTGGCTATTAAAAACAGTCAGGAGGAGTTGAAAAGTGGCAAGGACGCCACTATGAAGCAGATGGCCCAGACCATCATCGACAAGCAGCAGGCGGAAATCGCCCAGTTCAATGCCTTTCTGACGGGCCACCCGGCGCATGCCCCGGCCGTGCCAGAGTTCAATGCTTTGCAGATGATGAATATGATGCAAATGATGAAGGCAGTGGACCTTCGCCCGTTAACCGGCGACCCAGACTTTGATTTTGCACAGCTCATGATTGACCACCATCAGGCCGCCGTGGAGAATTCCGATGCGCTGCTCAAGTACGGCCGCGAGAACACGACCAAGGCCCTGGCCCAGCAAATTATCACGGACCAGAAAATGGAAATCAAGATGCTGCAGGACTGGCTGCTGGCCAATAAAAAATACTAGATGGCTGCTCTCCGGCACCGATGAAAAAGAGTGGCCCCGGTGGGGTCGCTCTTTTATTTTCTCCCTCCCCCTCCTTTTCCCCTGCGTTGCTACACATTGTACTGCATATGCTGGTGCCCGCAATAGTAGCGCTGGTTTTTTACCGGCCGCGTTGGCACCGAGTTTGGCTGGTTCTGGCGGCCGGCCTGCTATTGGATATAGACCATGTGCTGGCCACGCCCATGTTCGACCCCACGCGGTGCCGCATCAACTTTCACCCCCTGCATACTTACTGGGCCATGGGCATTTACGTGCTCTTGCTCTTTTCGCCCCTGACGCGCGTGTGGGCCGTGGGCTTTTTATTGCATATGGCGCTGGATTATGCCGAATGCTGGCAGCTGGGTATCCGCTGGCCACAGTAAGCGGCCTGGTTCTTTACGCTCCACACTGGCTTTTATGAAGCTCTCCGAAACGCTTTCTTTAGCCTTGCAGCAGTTGCGCAGCCGCGGCTATACCGAAGACTTCAGTTTGCAGCCTGATCATTTGTACTGCGCGGCTTACGATTTACCGCTCGGACCCGAGCAGTTTCAGGTCGATGTGATTTTTCGCTTTGAGAGGCATTCCGACCCAGGAGACCAATCCATTCTGTATGCTATCAGGGCAATTGGGTTAGACCTGCGGGGCGTGCTGGTAAATGCCTACGGCGTGTATGCTGACCCACTGACAGCCGCCATGGAGGCTAGGCTGCGCCAGCCGCTCCGCTGAAGATTCTTCTTTTTGGTCTTTTACTTCCTTTCCGTTTTACTTACTCCCCTCCCCTGATGCACCCAATGTCGGAGCCACTGTTTCCGCAGTACCTGCTGTGGATTTGGTTTACTTTAACCGCCCTTTCCGTAGCCTACGTGGCCTGGGACCTGTTTACCCGCACCCCAGAAATGAAGGTGATGAAATGGGGCTGGGTGCTGGTGACGCTCTACACCGGGCCGGTGGGCCTGCTCATCTACTGGTTTTCCTGCCGCGAGCCGGCCCCCGGCACCCACGAGCAGTTTGTAGCCCCGCTGTGGAAGCAAACCGTCGGCTCCACTATCCACTGCTTAGCCGGCGACGCCACCGGCATCATTGCGGCAGCCATCATTACCAGCTGGCTGCGCTTGCCCATGGGCATTGACATCTGGGTGGAGTACGCCGCCGGCTTCTTGTTTGGCTTACTTATTTTCCAGGCCTTGTTTATGAAAGACATGCTGGGGGGGAGCTATAGTAAGGCCATACAGGCCTCTTTTTACCCCGAATGGGTGTCCATGAATGCGGTCATGGCTGGCATGATTCCAACTATGGTTATCCTGATGACCCGCGACATGACGGCTATGGAGCCTGCCTCCGTACGCTTCTGGGGGATTATGTCACTGGCCACCCTGGTAGGAGCCCTCACGGCTTACCCCATTAACTGGTGGCTCGTGAAAAAACAGCTTAAGCACGGCATGGGCACCGAGCGTGCTCTTGGCAAAGGTGGCCCGCCACCCGAGCGCGCCACCGACCCCGCCATCACAGCTCACACCGCAGCCCACGCCGCGCACATGCGCGTAGCCGCTGATGCTTCAGCGCCGGGCGGTCAGCACGCTACTGGCCACCACAACATGGGCGGTCAGCATATATCGGCATCCCGCAAGGCTGCGGTAGCCTTGCTCTCCCTGCTTCTGCTGGCCGTGGGATATTACCTGGCAGCGCAGTACGGGGACCTATCGATGCGGCCGGGTATGCCAATGGATGCAATGCCCGGGATGGACATGCCCGGCCACCAGATGTAGCCGCCATTTCGCGAAATGCCGGGACCCGCGCCGGAAGCATGATGATTGGGCCCGGACTTCTGTGCAACTTAGCTACTGTATTGGTCCTACTCCCTTTTTATGTCTGCCGCCCTACCGCCCCTTATCCAATCGTACAAAGCCGATTCTGAATCCGTTTACAACACCTGGTTTATCAACAACGAGGAGCGGTTAAAGGCTTTTCGCTCCATCCGGCGCGGGGTACAGCAGGTGGTCAAGGACATCAAGGCCGGTAGCTTCGGCAACGATTTCAAGGGCACGTCGCTTGAATTTGTGCTCAGCGTCATCAGCGAGCAAAAGCAGGTGTTTCAGGGCGCGGCCCACCCCTTCTACTGGAAGCCCAAGCTGCGCATTCCCGACATCTACGAGCACGAGGACAATAAGCGTGCCTTCGGGCAATTTCTGGAAAGCTGTCTGGCCGCCACCACCGAGCAGCAATTACTACGCGAAATCGATCTGCTCGACCGCCGCAAAATCAAGGGGCTGGGCCCGGCCGTAGCCAGCATCCTGTATTTCCTGCACCCCACCTTGATGCCACCCTGCAACACGGCCATCGTCAACGGCTTCAATGCTTTATTCGGAGAGAAAATCAAGTTGGGCTCCTGGGCGGAGTACCTGCGCATGCGCGAGCGGCTACGCGACCTGAACCAGGAGCACCGTCAGCACCTGAGCCTGGACTACGGGGCGCTGGCGGGCTTGCTCTTCGACGTGGGCGTGAAGAAGATGATTGCCGGCGACCAGCAGTTTGCCAGCGACGAGGACCGCGATAAGTACCAGCAGCAAGCCCGCAAGCGCCACCAGGAGGTGCAGACCGAGGCCCAGGAGCAAAACCAGCACACCCAGATGCAGCACCACCTGCTGCGCATCGGCAAGGCCCTGGGCTGCGACGTGACCACGGCCATCAACGACCGCAACCGCTTGTGTCACGGCCAAAAGCTGTCATTTCTCTGCCTCGATCAGCACCCTGAGCTGCCCGTGCCGGCCGACGTGGCCAGCACCATTCGCCTCATTGACGTCGTGTGGTTTGCACCCGGTACTAATCGGGTGGTAGCCGCCTTTGAGGTCGAGAAAAGCACCAGCATCTACAGCGGCATTCTGCGGCTGACGGATTTGGCGTCTTCCATGCCCGAGCACGAAACGGCCCTCTACTTAATAGTGCCTGACGCCCGCGAGAAGGAAGTGCAGGCGCAGCTCTCGCGCCCGGCTATTCGGGCCGCTGGCGCAACCATCCACTACATTCTGTTCTCCGAACTCAGCCAGCACTGTGAGGCCTTGTGCAAGTTTGGCGACACGCCGTCGGCCATGCGCAAGATTGCGCGCAACGTCCTGTAATGGGAGCCAATCTTCCCGCCGCCTTGTTTAGGAAGCACCGGTAAAGCCACTACATGCAAGACCTTCAGAATTACCTGAATTACCTCGATACTGCCAGCGAAGATGTCAAGGACCATCACGCGATTACCTCGCGACTGGGCGAAATGGCTGTGCAGCTTACGGAGGCTGGGGACCATGAAAACGCCCGGTTGGCCCGAATAGAGCAGGAAGTAGTAGCCGCCAGTAAACAACTTGACAAAGGGGTAGGTTACCAAATCAGTGGTACCCGAAAAGACGAGCAGGGCGTGGAGCACGAGTTCGGCTGGCCGGATACGAGTGGGTATGGCGCGGCCGAGTATGCGTATGTGCAGCAGCGGTATCGGGCTTCCCCCAACCTTTATCTGAAGAGCGAATACGGTTTGTTTCTGTATTTGCGCAAGCAACTCCGCACCAATGAGGAAGTTCGGGACTTGGCGGCTACGCTCTTTCGATTAGGAAGCAGTTATATCGACAAACACCGCGTGGCCGGGGAGCGGGCCCACTATGCCCTGCATGCGATTGAGGTGTTGCGGAAAGCCTTTCACCTGGCCAACACGCGAAAAAACGACGCGGGCGTTGCAGAGCTGCTGCGCGCAATCGTCGACTACTTGGTGGACCTGCATGCTTCCTGGCCGTTGGAGAGCCGTTCCACCTTGCTGGTCTTGGCCTCCATCACCCGGTTGTTTACCGAGTATTACCGCTCGCTGAACAGTCCGGCGCAGGCCGATGCCTTGCTCGAACAAGATTGGCATGGGGTGCATCAACTGGCGCAAACTTACCGGCATGGCGCCATTGAGCTGGCGGCCGAGGCGGCGGAACTGGCCGTCAAAGCCCGCCGCGAACGGGAGCGGTGGTTGACGTTTCAGGCGCAGCAGCTGGAAGCGCTGGCCCAGGAAGCGGAGGCACAGCACAACATGACAGCCGTCACCTTTACGGAACGAGCCCTGCGCATCTACCGGCAAGTGAAAGACCAGCCTAATAGCCAGCGCCTGGAGCAGGAATATCAGCGCCTGCGTACGCGCTTTGCCTTGACGCAGACCCGCACCCAAATGCCGGACGAGGCCACCCGGGCGTTAATGGAGTACATCGATGAAGTTGTGCGTACCAAGGATGCCGAGGGCATTCTGACGGAATTGTGCCTGACGCCCATGTTCCATAGTTTGGATAAGGTGAGTGAGGCCGCCCAGGCCCAGCGTGACTCTTTCATGGACATGCTGCCCAAGAGCTTAGAAGACAAGCACGGCAACACGGTTCAGACGTTTTACACGGAAGAAGAGAAGGAGCAGTTTCAGTTTTTGAATACCTACAGCCTGCTGGCCCAGCTCTCTACCCAGACGTTGGTTAAACTGATGCTGGAAGCGTTTAAAGCTGGAAAGCTGACGGATGCCGCCATTGAAGCGTTCTTGCAGCGCAGTTGGCTGGGTGAGCCCCGTATGGTGGAATCGAGTGGGCAGCAAACCCAGACTTCCCCTTTGCGCCTAATCATGTCGGGCATTCGCCTGCTCTTCCAAGAACTGGAAGCGTGGCGGCAGGACCCTGATTATGAACCCGACTTCATTGCCAGCACGGATTCACTGACGTTGAAAGTCGAGTACCTGCTGCGCTACATCTGCGTACGGTTGAATATGCCGACTTTTAAGATGCGCGAGGGCTCGGAGGTGACCATGGAAAAGCTGTTGGACGAATTGCTGGCCGACTTGAAAGGGAAGCTTGAAGAAGAGGATCGGTTCTTTATCAAGTTTTTCCTCAGTGAGAAAGCCGGCTATAACTTGCGTAACCGCGTGGCCCATGGCTTGATGGACGACGACGAGTACGGCGTAGAAAACGTCTTTCTCGTCCTAACGATGATATTGAAATTAGCCTCGTACGAATTTCGTGCAGTAGTAGTATAAGAAGCGCCATGGAACCACAAGTAATGACGATTCGCAAGTCAATTGCCCGCTCTGACCGCCGGTCGGTGAAAGGCATTGACATGTGGTCGATGGACGCGGACGAATTTGTTCGCAACGAGCAGGCCAGCCGAAAAAATGCACGGGGTATTAGCAACAAATTCTCCCTGTTCGAGACCCTTGAGTTACTGGCCATCAAGACCAAGCGAAACCCAGTAACCGGCTTGGGCCTGGTTATCCCGAAGCTCTTGGCGCAGCTGGAGACGTTCCGCAACCTGTCGCCTAATTGGGATTCGTACGGGGCCTTGCCCACCGAGGAGCGCGCCCTGGCCCGTGCCCGCCAGCTCTTAAATTCCCTCTCGCTGCAGTTGGTCTACGCGCCGGCCGTAAGCGTGCATGTATTTCCTATGCGCGATGGTGGCATACAGGTGGAACTGGACCGAGACAATGCCTCGATGGAAATCGAGGTACACCCCGATGGAACCGAGGACTACCTGCTTTTCACGGCGCAAGGCGCTCTCATTGGCACTTACACTAGCCTCTTTGCTGCCTTGCGGCATTTTATTGATCCTCCGCGCCCAGCAAGCAATACATGAGTGTGCATCAGATAACCCCCGAGGATGAATTACTCCGAAGAATCATCTTACAGCCCCAGTTTTTTAAAGTAATGCCGGACGGTGTCCGCCGGCCTACCAGCGCCGCTTTCAAGATGCGCAGCGGAGAAGACGGCCTATCTGTCGATATCATGGCCCTGACCACATTGGAACAAGCCATTGCCACCCGTAGTACGCACACGGGTGCCTTGCTGGCGGCAAAGGTTCCGCTTGACAATCAGTGTCCTTGCGTCCACGACCCGGTAGCAGGAAATCCTGCCCACGCCCTCATCCGGAATGTAACACCGGCCTTGGCAAAGCTATTCGCCGTCAATGCCCGCCTCCTGTAGCGAACCGGGGCCTAGTTCTCCGTTTCCGTAGGGCCGAAGCCAAACACGCCAGGTATAAAACCAGTGGCAGTCAAGGAACCTATGTGATTTTGTAGTGGCCGCGGTACTAAGCAATTGGGAAGGGCCGGTAAATAAACTACGGATAATTCCGTGCCGCAGGCGATTCTTATATGTTGTACAAACGCAACAAACATGGTATATTTGGCCCTGTTTGTTGCGTCTGTACAACATGAATTGGTACTCTCTTTCCGACTTGGCCATCCTGCGCGAACTGGGCAGCAGCCTGCGCCAGATTCGGCTTAACCGCAACCAGTCCCAACAAGCGGTGGCCGAGGCCGCGGGCATCGACCGGGCCACCCTGAGCCAGATTGAGCACGGCCGGCCCACCTCGCTGCTCACCTTTGTGCAGCTGCTACGCACGCTGGAGCAGTTAGACTTGCTGGATACGCTGGTGACCAAAGCGGAAATCAACCCCCTGGCGCTGGCCCGCCTCGCCAAAAAGCAGCGCCGCAACGCCTCGCCGGCTTCATCCACGCCGCCCCCGCCCCCACCCGCTGAATGGTAGAGCTCGCTTTTGTTCGCTTGTGGGGCCAGCTGGTCGGCGCCGTGCGCTGGGATGCGGCCCGGTCGCTGGCCACGTTTGCCTATGACCCCGGCTTTGTGAAGTCCGGTCTGAACGTGGCGCCGCTGCAGATGCCGCTGACGGCCCGCGCCGGCCAAGTGTATTCCTTTCCCCGCCTCAACCCCGACACCTACCACGGCCTGCCCGGGCTACTGGCCGATGCGCTGCCGGACCGGTTCGGCAACCAGCTCATCGACGCCTGGCTGGCCACGCAGGGCCGCGCCGCCGCGGACTTCTCGCCGGTGGAGCGCTTGTGCTACATCGCCAACCGCGGCATGGGTGCCCTGGAATTCGAGCCCCAGGTGGGCAACGTGGCCGGGGCGGGGGCCGAGCCTGTGGAAGTGGCCGCCCTGGTCGAGCTGGCGCAGCAGGTCGTGGGCCAGCGCGAGGCCTTCCACGTCAACCTGCGCGACGAGGCGGCTGACGGACTGGCGGCCCTGCTGGCCGTGGGCACCTCGGCCGGTGGCGCCCGGCCCAAGGCCATCATTGCCTTCAACGAAGACAGTAGCGAGGTGCGCTCGGGCCAGGTAAAGGCCCCGCCCGGCTTTGGCTACTGGCTGCTCAAGCTGGACGGCGTGCGCGACCAGGCCCTGGCCGACCCCCAGGATTTCGGGCGGCTGGAGTACGCCTACTACCTCATGGCCACTGCCAGCGGCCTGCAGATGAGCGAGTGCCGCCTCTACGAGGAAGGGCCGCGGGCCCACTTCATGACCCGGCGCTTCGACCGCACGGCCGCGGGCGAGAAACTCCACGCGCAGACCTTGTGCGCGCTGGCCCACTACGACTACAACCAGCCCGCCGCCTATTCCTACGAGCAGGCCTTCCAGGTCATGCGCGACCTGCGCCTGCCCTACACGGCGGCCGAGCAGTTCTACCGGCGGATGGTGTTCAACGTGGTGGCCCGCAACCAGGACGACCACACCAAGAACATCTCGTTTTTGATGGACGCCGCCGGGCAGTGGCAGCTCGCCCCGGCCTACGACGTGGCCTATGCCTACCAGCCCGGTAACCGCTGGACCAGCCAGCACCAGATGGCCCTGAACGGCAAGCGGGACGGCTTCACCCGCGCCGACCTGCGGGCCGTGGCCCGGGAGATGAACATCCGCGGGGCCGACGAGCTGATAGACGACGTGCTGCAACAGGTGGCACGGTGGCCAGAGTTTGCCGCCACGGCCGGCATGAGCGAGGACCGTACTGCCGCAATTGCCAGTGCGCACCGGCAAGTAAAGTAGTTGGGAGCCGGTCCCTTGTTGGATAAACCAAGGAAGAATTCTGACCCGTAAGGGTAGTCCGGTTTTTCAATGCGGCCGGTTGTGGAAGTAGTCTTGAGTCTTCCTTGCACGCTGAAGCAGCTATTCAATAACGGACAGTCAACTACTCACTATACCTCATCTTTGTCTTACGCTAATTATTTAAGCGTTTGCTTAAATAAGAAAACAATAACTTTGTATAAACTCAAAGTTATGGCTGCTTCCTGCATCCGCGTCTTTGCTGACGCCGCCCACATTGAACACAGCAAGCAGCGTCTGGCTGCAGCTGCGCCGGGCATCGAAGCCATGGCGGCCGTGCTCGCGCTGGCCGGCAACGAGGTGCGGTTGAAGATGCTGTTTCTGCTGCTCGACCAGCAGCTGTGCGTGTGCGACCTGGCCGATGTGCTGCAGATGAATGTGTCGGCCATCTCCCAGCACCTGCGCAAGCTCAAGGACGGCGGGGTGATTCAGGCCCGCAAAGTGGGCCAGACCGTGTTTTACTCGCTGACCCCCGCGCATCAGCCATTGGTGCAGTCGCTGCTATCATCCGTTTCACCCGCCTTGACTGCCGCTGCCGTATGAACCAGCCCGCTTTCACTTCCTCCAAGTCCCTGGCCAGCACGGGCGTGCTGGCGGCGCTGGCCGCCTCGCTGTGCTGCATCACCCCGCTTCTGGCCATCATTGGTGGGCTGGGCGGCGTCGCCTCCACTTTCTCGTGGCTGGAGCCCCTGCGTCCTTACCTGGTGGCCCTGACGGTGGGCGTGCTCAGTTTTGCTTGGTACCAACAACTCAAGCCCGCGCCCGTGGCAGACGATGACTGTGGCTGCCCCGTGCCGGCTAAACCTTCCTTGATGCAGTCACGCGGCTTTCTGGCCAGCGTGACGGTGCTGGCCGGCCTGCTGTTGACCTTTCCCTACTACAGTGCGCGGTTCTACCCGTCGGCGGCACTCAAACCGGTGACAGCCACCAATACGGCGCCGGTGTGGCAAACGAGCTCCTACCGCATCGGGGGAATGACCTGCGAGGCCTGCGCCCGCCACGTGGAGCACGACGTGCAGCAGCTGCCGGGCGTGCAGAGCGTGCGCGTGTCCTATGACCAGGGCACGGCCCAGGTGCGCTATAATGCCGCCGTGACGCCCGTGGCCCAGATTGAAAAGGCCATCAACGGCACCGGCTATTCGGTGCTGAATCCTTCCCGCTAAATGCTCCCGGCTATGATTTCCCTCACGCCTTCTGCCCCTACCCCCTTGGTCACGCTGACGTCGGTGCTTACCTGTCCGGTTTGCCAGCATGCCCAAGCTGAGCAGATGCCCACCGACGCCTGCCAGTGGTTTTACGAATGCACCAGCTGCCACACCGTGCTCAAGCCCCTGGCCGGCGACTGCTGCGTGTTCTGCTCCTACGGCACGGTGCCTTGCCCGCCCATTCAGGAGCAGGGCACAGGGGCCTGCGGCTGCTGCTAGATGCCTTTCCTTCGCCTACTCACTCCTTTACCTTTCCATCTCATGAAAAATCTCCTGCTTGCCCTGACCCTGTTTGCCACCATCAGCAGCGCCGCGGCCCATGACGGCAAACCCGGCAAAAAGAACAAAAAAGCGGTTAAAGAAGCCACCATGCAGTGCTCGAAGGACGAGAAGCCCGGGGCCAGCTGCTGCGCCAAAAAGCCAACCACGGCCGCCGTGGTGACCCCGGCTGCTGCGGAAGCCGTTAAAAAGTAGGCTTCTTAGGCAGCGGTTACCATGCGGCCGCATGGACGCAAAAAAGCGCCTGACTCGTGAGGTAAGGCGCTTTATTGTTTGGATAGTCTGCCCCCATTACGCCTGCGCAGCCACGCTGTTCCCGTCGTACCAGCGGCGCCGAAACCAGAAGGCTAGGTTGACCAGTGCAATTAGTGCCGGCACTTCAATCAGCGGCCCGATTACGCCCGCAAACGCCTGCCCCGAGTTGAGCCCGAACACGCCAATGGCCACCGCAATGGCCAACTCAAAGTTGTTGCCCGTCGCCGTAAAGGCAATGCTGGCATTCTCGGCGTAATCGGCCCCCAGGTACTTGCCCGCCGCGAAGCTGAGCACGAACATGATGCCGAAGTACAGGGCCAGCGGCAACGCAATGCGCAGCACGTCCAGCGGCACCTGCACGATGCTTTCCCCCTTGAGGCTGAACATGACCACGATGGTGAGCAGCAGCGCTACCAGCGTCACGGGACTGATGGCCGGGATGAAGACCTGCTCGTACCACTCATTTCCTTTGAGCCGACGCAACACTAGGCGCGACAGAAAGCCCGCGGCAAACGGAATGCCCAAGTACACCAGCACGCTCTGCGCGATGTTCCCAATGCCAATGTGTACCGCGTACCCTTTCAGCCCGAAGTAAGGCGGCAGCACGGAGATGAACAGCCAGGCCAGCAGGGAGTAAAACAGCACCTGAAAGATGGAGTTGAGTGCTACTAGCCCGGCCGCGTATTCCCGCGAGCCGTCGGCCAGGTCGTTCCATACCAGCACCATGGCAATGCAGCGGGCAATGCCAATGAGAATCAGGCCCATCATGTACTCGGGCTTGTCGGGCAGCAGCCAGATAGCCAGAAAGAACATCAGCAGCGGGCCGAGTATCCAGTTCAGGAACAGCGAGAGGCCAATGATGCGCGTGTTCTTGAACACCGTCGGCAGCTGCTCATACTTCACCTTGGCCAGTGGCGGGTACATCATCAGAATCAGCCCTACGGCCAGCGGCACGTTCACCGTGCCCACCGAGAAGTAGTTGATAGCCCCGTTGATGCCCGGCACCATATAGCCCAGGGCCACGCCCAGCGCCATGGCCAGGAATATCCACAGGGTCAGCCCCCGGTCTAGGCCCGAGAGTTTCTTTTCCGCCAGCGCGGCCGGAGCCGGCGCGGCGGGCAAATGTTGATTCAAAGTCGTCATAAAAAGCAGTTGTATTAAGCGATGCCGACGGTCGGGCTGCGCCGCTCCATCTGCACCGTGTTGCGCCACACGCCGTGGTGCTGGCCGATTCGTTCGCGGTGCCCAATCACCCGGAACCCCGCCTGCGTGTGCAGGCCGATGCTGGCTTTATTCTCTTCAAACGTGCCGGCCTGCAGCGTCCAGATGCCATGAGCTTCCGAATCCGCAATCAGGGCCTGCAGCAGCTGCCGGCCCACGCCTTGGCCCCGCGCCTCGGCCCCGATGTAGATGCTGATTTCGGCCACCCCGCCGTACACGCAGCGGCTCGATACCGGCGAGAGCGCCGCCCAGCCCAGCACCGTGCCAGCCTCGTCCACCGCCACCAGCCGGCTATGGCCCAGGTGGGCGGTATCCCATGCTTCCCAGGCCGGTGCCTGCGTTTCAAACGTGGCATTTCCCGTCGCAATGCCAGCTTCGTAAATGGCCTTTACCGCCGGCCAGTGCGCGTCCGTCATCGGAATAATCGTCATGGCAGAATCCGTTTAATAGGCGTTACGGAGCATGTCCGCGTATTCGTTGGGCAGCGGCGAGGCCTCGACGGCCTGCGCTGCCTTCTCCACGTCGTACTCAACCCGCACCAGCTCCGAGCGCACACTGTTAGGGTCCGTCAGCTGGGTGTTTTCGTCCAAGTGCAGCAGTTGGTAAGCGGCCCGCGGGTCGCCGTCCTTGGGCTTGCCCACCGAGCCAATGTTGAGCGCGTGGCGGTAGCGGGTTTCACCCTCGTGCTCGTAGGCAAACGTGCGGTGATAGGGCTTGTGGGTGTGCCCAAATAGCAGGATGTCGGCGTTGGCATCGGCCAGCACCCGCAGGAAGCTGGCCTCGGGCCGGTCCTCGAACAGGTACTCGTTAATTTTGCGTGGGGAGCCGTGCACCATCAGCAGGCTCAGCGTGTAGGGCTCCTCCTGAAAGTCCAGCCGCATGTGCTTGGGCAGGTAGCGTAGGTAGCGCCGCTCGTCCGGGCCGACGATGTGATTCGTGTACGCAATGCTCTGCGCACCCAGTCCCTTTTCCACATCGGTTTTGTAGGCGCAGCCGCAGTTCTCGCTGGCCAGCCCGATGCCCTGGTCGTAGTTGCCGGCCAGCGTCGGGATGCCGCGCCGCCTCACCTCGTTCACCACCTCGTTGGGCCAGGGGGCGTAGCCCACCAAGTCGCCCAAACAAAAAATCATGTCGGGGCGGCGCTGCTCCATATCGGCCAGCACCGCTTCCAGCGCCGGCAGGTTGCCGTGCACGTCGGAGAAAAAGGCAATTGTCATCAGAAACGAAGAAGAAATGCGGGGATTTAAGCAAAACGGCGCTGCCCTGTAGGGTAGCGCCGTTAAGAGCGGTTAGCAGCACCCGCCGCCTGGGGTGCAGCAGGCGGTTTGCAGTTGCGGGAGCGCAATCTGGTGTTCCGCAATGCCGCAGGCATCCTGTGCCAGGCAGGCCGTCTGTTTGGGCGTCAGCACGAAGTCCGTGCCGTCGAACGCAAGGCCGAATTTGCCAATGGTGTCCTGCTGGTATTCTACCTCGATGTCCAGGTCCTCGCTGCCGAGAATCTTCTCCGAGAGCTTCAGAATGTGCAGGAATTTCTGTGGGGCCAGTCGGTGGTCGTAGTCGCCGGCTTCCCACAGCTGAAAGTTGGCCACGGTTTCCCGACGTTCTACGCCGCCGCAGTCGATGAAATGCTTGCTCACTAAGCCTACTTCCGTCACGTGGAAGTGGGATGGCAGGTAATCGCCGGTGGGCAGGCGGAAGTTAACGGCGTCGAGTCCGGCCAGGGACTGCTTCATTTCGGAGATTTTCATGGGTTGGAGCGGTTTGGTGAAGGATATGGTTAGCAGCCACAGGCGTCGGCCGGCCCGCAGGCCGCGCTCGTCGTGGCCTCGATGAAAAAGGCCGTGAATTGCTGGTGCACCTGGCGCAGCAGTTCGGTATTCAAACAGTAACAGACGGTGAGGCCATCAATTTCCCCGCGAATCAGGTCCAGGGCTTTCAGCTCCTGCAGGTGCTGAAAGACGGTGGTGCGCGAGAGCGGCAACTCCGCCGCAATGTCCCCGGAAATGCAGGTTTGCTTACTGGCCAGCAACTGAATGATGGCCACCCGGGCGGGGTGAGCCAGGGCTTTGGCCACGCGGGCCAGCTGCTGTTGCTCAGTCGTAAAGGCCGTGGTTTTCGCGGTTGTCATAAAGAGGTCAGTAACTATGTCGTAAATATACGACATAGTATGTCGCAAGTTTACGACATAAGGAAAATATTTTTCACAAGGCCAAAAAAAAGCCTGAGCCGGCGCCGCGCAACTGCATGGACGACACGGCTCAAGCCTATTTCAAGCGAATGACTAGCTACCTATTTTTTGGTGCAGCAAGCGGGCACACCTGCCAACGTGCAGGCCGTGCCCTTGTCCGGGCAGTTTTTCACCAAGGGGCACTCGGGGGTGCCTTTCAGGGGGCAGTCGGCAGCGGTCGGGCTGGTAAAGCCGAACAGGACACCGCCAGAGAGCAGCACCGCAGCACTGAACATCAACGCTTTGCCTTTCCTGGCTGGGTGGTTAAAACGCAACAGCCCGGCCCAGCGGATGATGTTAGCGGGAGAACGGACCGGGCGCCGTTAAGTAAAAGCGTTGCGTCGGTTAGGCTTTCTCGGCCTGGAACCCGGCGTCGGCCACAAGCGCCAGGACCTGCGCCTCGCTTAGGTCGGTGGTCACGGTTAGCACCTTGCTAGGGTTCTCCGTGTCCACTTGCCAGGAGGCAATGGCAGGCTCCCCGTTCAGAGTGGGTGTTACCGCGCGGACGCAGTTGGCGCAGTTGATGTTGGTGGTAAAGCGAAGCGTATTCATGGGAGAAAGGAAGGTGGGGCCAGCAGTGGCCGCTTCAAATAGATAACAGCACGCATGATGGGGGAGTGCGCGCAAATAGTGCAGAATTGAGCGATGGAGTTGCAGGATTTCGCTTCCCCACCGCCCCTGCATAGTAGGGCAGTGTCTTAGCCGTCGAGCAGATTGATGAACACCCGCACGTAGTAGCCGCTCACAAACAGCAGGGCGATGCCGCTCACCAGCTGAATGCCCCGCCGCCAGCGGGTCGACTGCGCCAGCGCCGTCAGCGACTTGGCAAACACGCCGGCCAGCAGGAACGGCAGGCCCCGCCCGATGCCAAAGGCCAGGGCTAGCAGCAGCCCCCGCCCCACGCTGGCCTGCCCCGCCGCCACGGCCAGCAGCAGCAGCAGCGGCGCGGCCGAGGTGCCCAGGCTGAAGATGAAGCCGTACACGAACGTGCCGCTCAGCCCCGGCTTGCGCAGGGTTTGCAGCTGGTGGGGCTTCAGGTAGGGCCCGTAAAACGCCACGACCGCGGCCAGCAGCGAAATGCCCGCCATGGCCAGGGCCCAGTACCGCCCGAAGGACTCGGTCAGGATGACCCCCAGCCGGCCGGCCACGGCCCCGAGCACCGTCAAACTCATCACGATGCCCAGGAAGAAAGCCACCGCCACGGGCAGCCCACTGCGCTTGCTGGCCGTTTCGGAGTTCGTGCTCACCAGGCCCGCCAGCCCCAGGCCCACGGGCAGCGAGCACGGGCACACGCTGCAGGCCACCACGCCGGCCATTACGGCCAGCAGCGCGGAGACACCCGGGCCCCCGGCCAACGAAGCGGCCGATTGGTGCAGGAAATCTTCTAAGCTCATTTGCCGGTGACGGTGGTCAGCGCGCCGGCCTTGTAGCCCTTGGCGTTGACAGCGGCCTGAATCTGCTCCGGCTTCACCTTTTGGGGGTCGTAGGCCACCGTGGCCGTGCGCTGCTCCAGGCTCACGGCGACCGTTGAGATGCCATCGAGGCCCTTGAGGGTTTGCTTGACGTTGGATACGCACGAGCCGCAGGACATGCCTTCGATGGGCAGCGTGGCGGTGGTGTAGCCCACGAGCTGGGCGGGTGTTTTAGCCGCCGGCGCTGCCTGCGAAGGCGTTTGCTGCCCGCAGGCCGTCGTGGCCAGGCTCAGGGTAAACAGGGCGCCCAGCAGGACGGATTTGGAAGCATTGAATGCGAACATGGGGAGGGAATGTTGAAGTAGTGAAACGGAGAAGACTGGTTGGCGCTCCGGTTAAGCCGGAGCCCGGGTTTCGGATTTAAACAAGTGGGTAGCAGCCAGAGCCAGCCCCGCTTCAAACACGGTGAAAGCGAGCAGTGCGGCGGGCAAGCCAGCTCGCAAGGCTTCGCCGAACAGCCAGCTGCCAAGCCCAAAGCCCACAAACAGGGCGAACACGTTCAGGCCCATGGCTTGCCCGGGCCGCTCCTTGCCCACGTCGGTAACAATGGCGGCCAGCAGCGGCTGCGTCAAATCGTAGCCCAGGGAAAGCACCGTCACGGCCAGCACGGCAACTGCCAGTGGCAGGTCAGCCCGCAGCAGCAACGTGGCCAGGGCACTGAGGGCCAGGCCGGCCGGAATTAGCCAGCGCCGGCCCCAGCGGTCGGCTAGTCGCCCGATGAACGGCCCCAGCAGAAAGCCCGGCAGGCCGTAGCCCACCAGCGCCAGCCCGATGCCGATTTCACCCAGCCCAAAGCGTTGCTGGAAATACAGCGCTAACCAGGTAAACACGCCGCCGTGGAAAATGCTGTTCAACAGTACGTAGACGTAGGTACGTGCCCCGCGCCCGCTGCCCAGCAGCTGCCCGTAGCCCGCCACCACGGCCCGCCAGGGGGACGGCGCGGCGGGCGGCGGAGCCGGGGTGGTCGGAGGCACCAGGCTCCGCCGAACAACGAACCAGACGAGCAGGCCCGCGGCGGCCACGCCCAGAAACAGGGCCCGCCAGCCCACGTAGGGTTCCAGCAGCACGCCCAGCGTAGAACCAAACGCGCTGCCGCCAGCCATGGCCCCAAACAGCCAGCCCAGCGCCCGGCCGCGCTCGCCGTAGGCAAAGCGCTTGCTCACGAGCACCAGCGCCATGGGCACCACGCCGCTTGCGCCCAGGCCGGTGACCAGCCGCCAGCCCACTAGGGCGCTGGCCGAGGACGCCGTGGCCGTCAACGCCGTCAGTGCTACGAAAGCCAGCAAACTGCCGAGCAGGATGCGCGGCGGCCCCAGCCGGTCGGCCAGCAGGCCGTAAAACAGCGTAGCCACGCCGTAAGGAATTAGGTAGGCGGGCACCGCCAGCCCCACCGCCTGTGCCTCCACCCCGAAGAGCGTGGCCAAGCGCGGAATCAGAGGCGCCACCATGTAGGCCTGGAAAAAGACCACGAACGTGGCCGCTGCCAGGGCCCACAGCAACCGCGGCGACGAAGCCACCGCGGCGGCCGTTGTGGGAAGGGGTGTCGCTGCTACGGGCTTCATACTTCCACGGCGGTAAAGCCGGATTCGGCCAGCGCTTCCACTAGCTGCTGCTGCTTGACTTGCCCTGGCTGGTACTGCACGTACACCTGCTTCTGCGCCACCTTCGGTTTCACTTCCTGCACACCGGGCAGCTTGGTGAGCTTGGCACTGATGGCCCCCGCGCAGCCCTCGCAGACCATGTTGGGCACGCTGAATTCCACTTGGGCCAGCGTGCTTGCCTCGGGGGGAGTTTCCTGGCCTCGGTCCAGCTTAATAGTGCGGATGCGCAGCGTGTTGAGCAGGATGGCGAAGATGCTGAATATCATCACCGCAATGGCCAGCACGGGGGTAATGTAGCCCAGCGCCGCCAGGCTCATGCCCACCACGTTGAAGAGCACGGCCACGAGCACGTTGCCGGTCATGGTCCGGTAACTGGCCTTGCCCAGCACGAGGGCGTTGACCACGTCGTCCAACCGGTCGCCGATGAGGATGACGCCGGCCGACTCGATGGCCACGTCGGTGCCCGCCCCGATGGCAATGCCCACCTCGGCCTGCGCCAGGGCGGGGGCATCGTTGATGCCGTCGCCGACCATGGCCACTTTGCGGCCCTGCGCCTGCAGCTTTTCAATGACGGCCACCTTGTCGGCCGGCAGCAATTGGGCGTGAATCTCGTCGATGCCCAACACCCGACCGATGGCCTGCGCCGCGCCGTTGGCGTCGCCGGTAAGCATGACCGTGCGGATGTTCTGCTGCGCCAACCGGGCCATAACGTGCTCGGCACCCCGGCGGGGCGTGTCCTGCAGCGCCACCAGGGCCAGCACCTCGCTGCCCCGGGCCAGCACCACCACGGTTTTGCCGGCCGCGTCGAGGGCCGCCAATCGGCTCTGCACGGCGGCGCTAAACGTTACGCCGCGCTCCTGAATAAACCCGGGCTTGCCGGCTAGCACCTCCGCGCCGCTGACCAGGGCCGAAACGCCCTTGCCCGGCGTGGCGCGGAACTGCTCGGTGGCCAGCTCCACCGCGCCTTCTTTCTTGGCAAAGAAACCGATGGCCTGCCCCAGCGGGTGCTCGCTCTGCCGTTCCACGGCGGCTAGCAGCGCCAGCGCGTCCAGGCGCTCGCCCTTAATCACTTCCACGTCGGTGACCGTGGGCCGGCCGTAGGTGAGCGTGCCGGTTTTGTCGAACACCAGCGTATCGACAATGGAAAGGCCATAAAACACCTCGCTGGCTTTCACCAGCAGGCCGATGGAAATGCCCTTGCCGCCGGCAATGGCCGCGAGCATGGGCGTGGTGATGCCCAGGGCGCAGGGGTAGCCCATGATGATGGTCGTCACCAATGCAAGCGTCGCTTTATTATAGTCGCCGGTCAGCAAGGCCCAGGCCGCAAAGGCCAGGCCCGCCACGATAAAGACTACGGGGCCGTAGTAGTTCATGAGCTTGTCGGCCAGCAGCTCCACCGGGGGTTTGCGCTCGGCAATCTGGCTCATGAGCCGCACGACCTGGTTGAGGAAGGAATCCAGACCCACCTTGGTCACGCGCACCTGCAGGGCGCCGTCCAGGTTCAGCGTGCCGCCGATGACTTTGGACCCCGCTTCCTTGGTGGCCGGCACCGACTCACCGGTAAAGCTCGACTCGTCCACGCTGGCCTGCCCCGACACCACTTCGCCGTCCAACGGCAGCCGCTCGCCGGGGCGCACCTCCACGAGTTCGCCCACGGCCACGTCGCTGGTGAGCACGTCCACGGCCTGGTCGCCGCGTATCACCCGCGCCCGCGGCGGCTGTAGGCTGAGCAGCTTGCGCACAGCCTCGGAGGCCTTTTTGCGGGTGTCGAGCTTGAAATAGGCGAAGAACAGGTGCAGCGACATCAGCCAGGCGGCCACGGGCAGGAAGTTGGGCCAGCGCGCATCCGTCAGCGACAGGCTGCCGATGATGAACGAGCCCCAGGCGCCGGCCGAGAGTAGCACGTTGGCGTTGATGACCCGCTGGCTCAGGGCCATGAGCGTCTTGCGCAGGATGGGGTAGCCCACCCAGAACAGCACCACCAGGGCCACCGCCAGGCTGAAATAGCCACGGGTTTGCGTCGGCAGGCCGAAAAGGTTGAGCGGGTCCACCAGCAGGTCGATAGCCGAAAGCACCATGCCGATGGTGCCGCGCTGCTTGATGACCTCGAACAGGTCCTCGTCATTTTTGTACTGCTGCGTTTCGGTGGCCGAGACGGTGTAGCCGAGCTTTTCCACGGCCACCGCCAGCTCCTCCCGGCTCATCTGCGCCGTGTCGGCCTCGACGAGCACGATGCCGTGCACGAGGTTGACCATGACGCTGTTCACGCCGGGGTTGCGCTTCAGGGCCGACTCAACGCTCATCGTGCAGAACGAGCACATGAGCCCCGAGACTTTCATTTGCACCATTTCGGTTGCCATAACTCACAGGGTAAGGGAGCCACTGGCCGCTTATGAGCATGGCCGGCAGCCGGGAAAGAAGGGCGTTCCATCAGGGACTGGTCCCCGGGAAAGCAAGCAGATATGGGGAAGGGTGCTACGCGGCGGGTTCCGCCGTCACGGGGGCCCCTTTGCCGATTCCGGCGGCCTCCAGGGCTTCTTTGGTGATGCCGCCGCCCTGGCAGCAGGCCAGCAGGGCGCCGTTCACGGCCACGGCGGGCAGGGTTTGCACGCCCAGCAGGCGGGCCCGGCGCAGAGCCGGGTTGCCGGCAGCCGTTTCGGTCAGGTTGTGGGTGATGATGTCGCAGCTGCCGCAGGCGGTGCTTTTGACCAATTCCACCACGGGGTTGCACAAGGGACAGCCGGCGGTGAATACTTCGATGATGCGTTTCATGGGGAAAGGGTTAGCGAAAACAGTAAGACAAAGCTCCGCTGGCCCCCCGGGTGTCTGTCAAGACTTATTTTCATCTTTTTTCCCCAGGCCCGCATTGTGCTGCTCCAGCCGCCCGCCAATCTCGCGCAACTCCTGCATCTTTTGCGTCAGCTCGGCCTCCGTCAGGTTTGGGAACTGTTGCCGAAGCTCCTCGATGCGCCCGGCGTCCTGGCAGTCGCCGGGGCAGGCCCCCACCACGTCCACGATTTGCAAGGCCAGGCCCTTGCGAAATACCTCGTCCAGCAACAGGTGCTCCGCGCTGCTCAGCCCGTTGGTGACGGCCTTGAATTGGACCAGCACTTGGTCGGGCTCGATGTTCTCCGCGTCCAGCATCTTGCCGATACCTTGCAACTGGCCGGCCAGCATGTTGAGGCGGCTTTTCAGGTCGCGGGTAAGGTCTTTGGGAAGCATAGGCAGGGGTTTCTAGCAATAACGAAGTCGCCGGGGGTGTCCGTCAAGTAAAAAGAAAAGGAATGCCCAAAACAGGTTCAGGCATTCCTTTTTGCAGGTCGCGCAAGGGCGTTAGGTATGCTATTAAATAGCGGCGCGGCAGGCTTCTTCACAGCGGCGGCAGGCGTCAGCGCACTCCTGACAATGCTGCATGTGGCTGTGCTTGGCGCACTCATCCCCACAGGCTTTGCAGACTTCGGCGCACTCGCGCAGCAGGTGCTGACCGTGGACGGAGCCACGGGCTACCAAGCGCGCGGTGAGGGCACAGATGTCGGCGCAGTCGCGGTCGAGGCTGATGCAGGATACCATCATTTTTACGTCCTGCTCTTGCAGGCAGGCGGTAGCGCACCACTCGCAGGCGGCGATGCAGGCATTGAGGGCGTCGAGCAGACTCTGATGTTGGTTGTTCATGGGTTGGGAGATTAAGTGAATGAAAGAAGAATGAAAAAATCGCTTGGTTCGGGGTTCTATTTTTTCACTAGGTCCATGCCGCACTTAGGACACTTGCCGGGCTCGTTGGCAATAATTTCCGGGTGCATGGTACAGGTATAGGTTTCGGCAGCGATGCCCGGTCCGGGGTTGCCGCTTGGCGTGGCGGTGCTATCGGAGGTGGCGTTGGTGCCGGCCGCCGTGCTGGTTTCAGCCGTGCCCTTGTTATCGGAGCAGGATGAGAGAGTGGCGGAAAGGCTGGTGAGCACCAAGCCGAGAAAAAGAAGCTTTTTCATGAATGTTGGGGAGGGTAATGAAAAAAAGTGCTGAACCGCAGCACCATAACGGATTAGGAATTGGGTTTTCGATGGCTTACATGGCCATGCCGTTCATGCTGTCGTTGGCGCCCTGGCGCAGGGAGAATTCGCTTTGCAGCAGGTAGGCGCCGGATACGACGACCTTGGTTCCGGCCGGTAAACCTGCCGTGACGGGTACGCTGCTGGCCGAGCCCTCGCCCGTGCTTACCCGCACCCGGCGATACTGCCGCTCGCCGGTTTGCGTCCAGAGGTAGCTGTTCTCGCCGTCGCGGATAAGGGCCTCCACAGGCACGCGCAAAGTGGTTTGGGCGGTAGCGGCCGTCCTTGGAGCATTGAGCAACACGTTCGCCTGAGCCCCGGGTAGTAGACGGCCTCCGGGGTTAGCCAGCTGGATGCGGGCCAGGGTGACCTGGCTGCTGCCACTGAGTTCGGGACTCAGAAAGACAACTTTGCCACGGCGTGCGCCGGGCTCTCCAGCCACCTGCACCGTGACGCTTTGGCCCAGCGGCAGTTGGGCCATGTCCTGCGGATAGAGCTGCGCTTCGACCCACACGGTGGTCAAATTGGTGAGCGTCACCAGGGGGCTGCCTTCGGTCACATACTGGCCCTGTACCACGTCGAGCGCCTGCACGGTGCCGGTGGTTGGGCTGTAGTACGTGACCACCGGGTTGGGCCGGCCCCGAGTGGCCAGCTGCCGGAGCTGGACGGAAGTCAGACCCAAGAGGCGGAGCTTCTGGCCGGTAGCTTCGGCGAATTGACGGTAGGCGCCGCCCTGCTCGCGGCTTTGAGCCAGGGCCAGCAGGTACTCCTGCTGCAGCGCCTGCAGCTGCTCGCTGTACACGGAAAACAGGGGTTCACCTCGTTGTAGCGGCTGCCCGGTCTGGCGTACGTACAAATGCTCGATGCGCCCGGCTACCCGGCTGCTCACGCTTTCCGTTTGGAGGGCATCGGTCGTTACGGTGCCGGTGAGCACGGTAGGAGCGGGCAGCTCCAACGGGCTGGTCCCGATAACCTGCGCGTGAATGTTACCCAGCGTCACCTGCTGCGCGGTCAGCGTCAGGTCCGCGCCGCTGGCCCCTGCGCTTCCCGCCGGAGTCGGATGCCCGGCCTGTTTCACCAGGTCCATGCCGCAGATGGGGCAGAGGCCGGGTTTGGATTGATGTACCTGCGGGTGCATCGGGCAGGTGTACGCGGTGGGGCTGGCAGCAGCCTTTTTGACTACTGGCCCCGTCTTCACCGCTATCAGTTCCATGCCGCAGATGGGACACTTTCCGGGGGCGTCCTCGTGAATCTGCGGGTGCATGGAGCAGGTGTAGTACACTTTCTCCCCCACGGCCCCCTCGTTAGCGGGCTTGGTTTTCTGGCAAGCCGCGCTGCTTAGGGCCACCAGCAGCATCAGCAGCCAACGGGCAGTAGAAAGCCGCCAAAAGGTTTGTAGGCTATTCATGGGTAGCATCTGATGGGGTGGAAGAAGTTTGCAGGAAGCTTTCGCTGTCGACCAGGTACTGGCCGTTGGCCGCCACGGCTTCGGTGCCGCTCAGGCCCTGCCTGATTTGTACCTGCGCGGCCGTACGCTGGCCCACCAGTACGGTGACAGGCACGAACGTGCGGCCGCGCCGCACAAAGGCCACCTGCCGGGTACCCAGGTCCACCACAGCGGCACGGGGCAGCCACCAGCCGCTGGCGGTAGGGCTCGACAGCCGGGCCGTGAGGCGGGTGCCGCGCCGCAGCAGACCCCGAGGGTTGGGCAAGGACACGCGCACGGCCGGCGTACTGGCTCCCGCCCGGTAGGTAGGCTCGACCAGCTCCACGCGGGCCGTTATGGAATGGGTTGGGTCGCTAGGCACCGTTACCTGCAGCATTTGGCCCGGCCGCATCTGCCCGAGTTCGCCGGGCCCGGGCTGAAACAGCCCCCAGACCTGCGCGGTGTTCACCACCTGAAACAAGGTCTGCCCGGTGCTCACGTAGCCTCCTTCCTGGAGCGTGAGGGCCGGGGTTGGAGCGGAAGGTGCGGCCGTTGCTGTTGCTGCATCCGCTCCTGGACTCATAGCCGAGGCGCTGCCCATGCCCCCCGCCGGGGCGCTGGCTTCGGGCATACCGGCGGAGGAAGGCGGGGCTAGGGATGCCGCGGCCACCGTGTTTTCGACCACGTACCCGTCGTAGGGGCTGAACACGGCCACCCGGTAGTCGGGCCGCCGGGTGCGGGCCAGGGCGCGCAGCTGGCCTTCACTCAAGCCCAGCAGCCGCAGCTTTTGCCGGGCTCCATTGACAAGGACCGTATTGTCAGCGTCGTTGCCCAACAAGAAGATGTATTCCTGCTCGGCCGTCACCAGCTCGGGGCTGTAGAGCTCCAGCAGCGTCTGGCCTTTGCGCACGGGCTGGTAGTTGAAGCGCACCAGCAGGCGCTCGATGCGGCCCCCCACGCGGGCGGCCACGGCCCGACTCCGGCGCGGGTCATAGTCGACTACGCCAGGCAGGGAAAGCGTATCCGAAGCGGCCCCCGAGGTTGGGCGCACGGTTGCGATGGCCGACACCACGGAGCCATTGGGGGAGGTAACCAGGTGGTCCAAGTCGGCCCCGGCCGTGTCAGCAGCGTCTTGGGCTTCGCCGTTGGCTTTGGGCACCAGGTCCATGCCGCAGATGGGGCACTGGCCGGGGGCGTCGCGCACGATTTGCGGGTGCATCGAGCAGGTGTACAGTTGCGCCCCGGCCGTGGCCTCGGGCTGCGCCGGGGCCTGCGCGGCCGGGCCGTGGGCCTTGCCTTTGCAGCCAGCCAGCAGCGCCAGCACGAGCACGCACCATGTCGCGCAGCGCAGTTTATTGCTCCAGTTCCTGGTCATAGCGCACGTGTAAGTTCATGAGTTCAGTTTGCGTATCGAGGTATTGCAGGCGGGTTTGCAGCCAGGTTTCCAGGGCTTCGACCACGGCTGGTAGTTGGGCGGTGTTCTGCTGGTAGGCGAGCAGCGTCACCTGGTAATTCTTGCGCAGGGCGGGCAGGATGCCCTTTTCGTAGTTTTCCACCTGCTGGCGCTTGGTGCGTAAGTCCGACTGCAGGGTGGTGATGCGGCCGGCCGCTTCGGTGAGTAGGCTGGCCCGCTGCTGCTGCACAGCCTGGGCCTCGTAGCCGAGCGCGGCGGTGTTGGCCTTGTACTCGCGGGCCGCCCAGGGGGCAATGGGGATGGAGACCATGCCCATCACGGTGAACTGATTGGGCGTAACCCCAATGCCGTTCATGTGGTCGTAGCGCACGCCAAAGTCGGGCCGGCGGCGGTTGGCTTCCACGTTTTGGTTGAGGCGCAGCACGGCCAGCGAGCGGTCGAGGCTGCGCACGTCACTGCGCCGGCGGGACAGCGCGGCTGTGTCGGGATAAGGCCCCGCGAAGGAGGTAGGTAGCAGCGTATCCACCGCAAACTCGCCTTCCGGGTCGCGGGCCATGAGCGTGTTAAGGGCGATGGTGGTCTGGCGCAGCTGCCCGTAGAGTTGCGCGTGGTCGTTGCCGTGCATCGCCACCCGTGCCTGGGCCTGGTAGATACTGCCCAAGGTGCTCTGGTTGTAAGGATAGCGGGCCTGCGCCACCTTCAGCAGGAAAGCCAGCAGCTCCTCGCTTTCGTCAAGCACCTTAAGCTTCTTCTCCAGAATGACCCGGCCGTAGTAGAGGCTGCGGGCCTGCGCCCGCAGCTGGTTGAACATCGCCGTTTGGTCGGCCTGGTCCACGGCGGCTTGGCCGGCCAGGTACTCCCGCTTAGCGCGCTGTTTGGCCGGGTTGGGAATCATCTGCTCGACGGACACCATCTGCATACCCTCGCCCTGGCCGTTGTTCATCTCCTTGATGGGTCGCTGGTTGTAGGGCGTCATCCAGTAGCCGGCGCTCACCTTGGGCGCTTCCCAGCTGCTGGCGCCCGCCACGGCGGCCTGCTTGGCCTGGGCCCGGTAGCCGTACTGGCGCAGGGCCGGGTTGCGGCGCTCCACGGCCCGCAGCACCGAGTCCAGCTGCAGCACCTGCTGCGCCCGGAGCGGCTGCCCGGCCAGGAGCAGCAGCGCTAGTATTATACAGTTTCTAAGGGTAACTAACATGACTTTCATGGCTTAATGCTTCACGGCCAGCACGTCGAGCTTGCCGAACTTGCGCAGCTCGTACTCCTTGGTCATGAGAAAAATCAGAGGCGTGACCAGCAGAATGTGGGTCGAGGAAGTGAACACCCCGCCAATCATGGGCAGCACGATGGGCAGCATCACGTCCGAGCCCGTGCCCGTTGCCCACAGCACCGGTACCAGGCCGAACAAAGCCACCGATACCGTCATCAGCTTGGGCCGCAGTCGCTTGGCCGCCCCGTGAAACACGGCGTCCCGCAAATCCTGCTTCGTAATCGTCTCGCTGGAATTGCCCTTGGCAGCTACCAGCTGCTGCATGGCGTCGTTGAGGTAGATGACCATGATGACACCCGTTTCCACAGCCAGCCCGAACAGGGCGATGAAGCCCACGGCCACGGCCACGGACAGGTGCACCCCGTAGAAATACACCATGTAGGCCCCGCCAATCAGAGCGAAGGGAATGGTGACCAAACTCAGCAGCGCCTCCCGCACCGAGTGAAACGCGAAGTACAGGCAGCCGAATATTACCAAAAGCACGATGGGTAGGATGAAGAGCAGCGTGCGCTGCGAGCTAATCAGGTTCTCGTACTGCCCGCTCCACTCCAGGTAGTAGCCGGCCGGCAGCTTGCCCTGGATGCTCTGCACCCGCTGCATGGCTTCTTTCACGGTGCCGCCCAGGTCCCGGTCGCGCACGTTGAAGAGCACCGCCCCGCGCAGCTGCGCGTTCTCGGAGTTAATCATGGGCGGGCCGTTGACAAAGCGCAGCCGGGCCACCGCGGAGAGCGGTACCGGCCCGTAGGCCGTGGTTTGAATGGGGATGCGGCCCATCGCGGCCACGCTGTTGCGGAAGTCTTCGGCCAGACGCACGCTGATGCTGAAGCGCCGGCGCCCTTCCACGGTGGTGGCCACGGGCGCCCCGCCGATGGCCGTTTCCACCACCTCGTTCACCTGGTCCACGCTCAGCCCGTAGCGGGCCAGCTGAGGGCGGTCAAGGTCAATCTGTAGGTACTTGCCGCCGGTGATGGGGTCCACGTAGAGGTCCTGCACGCCGGGCACGCCGGTGAGCGCGGCTCTTACTCGTTGCGACACCTGTTCAATGGTATCTAGCTGCTGGCCGTACACTTTCACGCCCACGTCGGTGCGCACCCCAGTGCTGAGCATGTTGATGCGGTTGATGATGGGCTGGGTCCAGCCGTTCACCACCCCGGGAATCTGCAGCTTGTCGTTGAGCTCGGCGATGAGTTTGGCCTTGGTCATGCCGTCCCGCCACTCGCTGCGGGGCTTGAGCTGGATGATGGTTTCAATCATGCTCAGCGGGGCATTGTCGGTGGCCGTGCTGGCCCGGCCGGCTTTGCCCAGCACCCCGGCCACTTCGGGTACCTGCTTGATAATCTTATCCTGCACCTGCAGAATGCGCTTGACCTCCGAGTTGGACACGTCGGGCTGCGTGATGGGCATGAACAGAATGGAGCCCTCGTCCAGCGGGGGCATGAACTCGGTGCCCAAACTCAGCAGCAGTGGGATGCTCAAGGATAGCAGCGCCAGGTTGATGGCGATGGTCGTCTTGCGCCAGGTCAGGCACCAGTTTATCAGGGGCGCATACACCCGCTCCAGGCCCCGGTTAATGGGGTTCTGCTCCTCGGTCTTGAATTTGCCCTTCATGAAAAAGGACAGCAGCACCGGGGCCAGCGTGACGGCCAGCACGGCGTCGATGAGCAGGATAAAGGTCTTGGTGTAGGCCAGCGGGTGAAACAGCTTGCCCTCCTGCCCGGTGAGTAGGAACACCGGCAGGAAGGAAGCCACGATGATGATGGTGGAGAAGAAGATGCCCCGCGAGACCTGCTGGCTGGACTTCTCGATGATGGCGAGGCGCTCGTCGTTAGTCATGGCGGACGGGTTCAGGCGTGGAAAAAGGAACAGTGGGCACGGGCGGCGCACCGGGCGGCCCGGCGGCCGCGGCTTCTTCAGCAGCCTGGTGCAGGGCCAGGCTGCGGTAGGCGTTTTCGGCCATCACGATGCCGTTGTCGACGATGACGCCAATAGCCAGGGCGATGCCGGTGAGCGACATGATGTTGGAGGAGATGCCGAAGGCGTTGAGTAAAATGAAGCTCGTGGCGATGGTGATGGGGATTTGCAGCAGGATGCTCAGGGCGCTGCGCCAGTGGAAGAGGAACACCAGCACCACCAGCGACACCACGGCCATTTCTTCCAGCAGCGTGTGCTTGATGTTGGCCACCGACTCCTCAATCAGTCCGCTGCGGTCGTAGACGAGGTTGAAGGAAACGCCCGCCGGCAGGCCCTTGGCCACCTCCGTCATCTTGGCTTTGACGCGGGTGATGACGTCGTCGGCATTCTCGCCGTAGCGCATCACCACGATGCCGCCCACGGCTTCGCCCTCGCCGTTGTGGTCGAAGATGCCCAGGCGGCTTTCGCCCGTCATCTGCACCGTGCCCAGGTCCTTGAGGCGCAGCGGCACCCCACCGGGCCGGGTGAGCACCGGCACGTTTTCGAGCGTGGCCACGTCCTGGATGTAGCCGCTGGTTTTGATGATGTAGCCGATGCCGGCCTGCTCGAACTTGCGGCCGCCGGCCTCATTGTTGTTACTGCGCACGGCCGCGAGCACCTGCGGTAGTGTCACGTTGTAGTAAGTAAGCTTGGTGGGGTCTACCGTCACCTGGTACTCGGGTTGGAAGCCACCGAAGCTGGCTACCTCGCTCACACCAGGCACGGTTTGCAGCCCGAACTTGACATACCAGTCCTGGAGGGCGCGTTGCTCACCCAAGTCGAGCTTGGGGGCGTTGAGCGTGTACCAGAGCACGTGGCCCACACCGGTGCCGTCGGGCCCCAGGGTGGGCGTGATGCCGGCCGGCAGCAGGCGCTGGGCGTAGTTAAGGCGCTCCAGCACCCGCTCGCGGGCCCAGTAGATGTCGGTGTCGTCGGTGAAGATGACGTACACGAAGCTCATGCCGAACATAGAGGCGGCGCGCACGGCCTTCACCTGGGCCAGCCCCTGCAGGTTGGTGACCAGCGGGTAGGTCACTTGGTCTTCCATAATCTGCGGGCTGCGGCCCATCCACTCGGTGAAGACGATGACCTGGTTTTCGGACAGGTCGGGGATGGCGTCAATCTTGCTGGCCCGCACCGAAAACGCCCCCCACACGAGGAGGCCGGCGGCGACCAGCAGCACCAGCACCCGATTCCGCAGGGAAAAGGAAATGAGTTGCTCTATCATCGAGAAACAGCAATAGGGAGAAGCGCCGGCCAACCGGAAACCCGTAACGGGACATCGGCAGGCCCCGTGGCAGTAGTGCCCGGACGCGGGTGCGGCCCAACCGCCGGGGCCGGACGCACCAAAGCCCCAGCGCCGACCGGCGTGGGGAACAAAGCAACCTGAAAAGCTAGACTAAAAAGGCGTGCCCGCGCACGTAGGCCGGGCATTCGGGCGGCGGGGCCGCGTGGGCCAGCAAATCAGCGGCCGGCTCATCGGCAGGGTAAGCCACTTGCGCGAGCTGCCACACCAGCCGCAGCACGGCCGGGGCCGGCACCGCGTCGGGGGCCTGCAGCTGGAAGTGGGCGGCCGAAAGCTTAACGTCCTTGAGCGCGCTGCTTACCTTCTGGTCGTGGCAGCAGCCCGAAGCCGGCTTGCCCGTATCCTGGCAGCAGCAGTTCGTGTCGCCGTCCTGCGCCACCGAAACCGCCGTCAGCTCCTGGCCACAGAAGTGCATGCTGTACACCAGTCCGGGGCTGGACAGCAGGTAGCTAAAGAGCAGAAACAGACTGGCGAAACGCTTCACGCAAAGACGACCCATACTGGGCCAAGGTGGACTGCAAAGTACGGGAACTACACCCGCAGGTTATGAACAGTATTTGTCCGGGAAAGTGCACAATTACGAGGCGCCTCGCAGGGACGCCTATGTCTTATTTTAAGGGAACTGGCTTTGAACACGCCAGTATGGCCTAAATAAAAAGCTTACTGGCACACAAACTGACGCCGGCTGCAAAGTGCCTGCTAGCCCTGCGCGGCTGTGGGCCCGGCGTGCGCCACACAGCTGCGCAGGGATGCTCCGGCTATCATAACGGGCCAGCAGCAGGGGAAAGCTTAGCAGGGGGCAGGTTGAGGCAACAGCATTCGGAATGTTGAGCAGCATCAAGAGCAAGAAGTAGTTAGTTGGAGGGCGCCAAGGCATGGGCCTTCAGCCAGCGCTGGTACTGCTTGACCTCCACTTGCTCATCCCGAACAATGTTGCGGGCAGCGGCTTTGACCTCCTCATTGCGGCCGAAAGACAGCTCCACCCGCGCTAAGGCTACGCCGCTCTGGTGGTGGAGCTGCATGAGGGTGGCAAAATCAGCATCAATGCTGCCCGTAGCGGGCGGCAACTCCCGTAGGGGCGCTAGGGCGGCCGTCATCCGCCGCACAAATGGGTCTTTGGTATTGTCCGGGCGGTATTCTTGTCCCGCCGGCGGCTCGCGGGTAAGGGCCAGCGTGAGGACGTGGTTGTCACGCTCATGGCCTTTAAGCACGTGCTTCGCCATGGCCTGCAGGGTTGAATCCTTGCCCTGCGCTATTTCCACTGCGGCCAGGCGCTGAGCCCCGGCGTGGTGCACGGTCATGACGCGGGCAAAGTCCTCGTCCCAGCAGCCGATGCGACGCACCGTGTCGAGCTGTTGCATCAGCAACTGTACGGTGTCACGCAGGGAGGTCGGCCGCTTCACGGGTGCCGGCACCGGCTTCGTCTTGGCTCCGGCTTGGTCCTTCTGCTCGTATTCGTCGGAATCGTGCCGGGAGCTGCAGCTGGCGGCGACCAGACTGCCGACCAATAAGCCGGCCACAAGAACAAGGTGCGGTTTCATGATAAGAATTGATAAAGTCGGTTAGGATTCAGAGCGAGGTGATTCCCCTTTGCTGGTGAAGTCCATGCGCTGAATCCGCACGGCGTTCAGAATCGCCAGCAACGCTACCCCCACGTCGGCAAACACCGCTTCCCACATGGTGGCCAGGCCGCCGGCGCCCAGGGCCAGCACCACGGCTTTCACGCCAAAGGCCAGCCAGATGTTCTGCCACACCACCGTGTGCGTGGCACGGGCAATGCGCCGGGCGGTGGCAATCTTGCTGGGGTGGTCGGTTTGAATCACCACGTCGGCCGTTTCGATGGTGGCGTCCGAGCCCAGCCCACCCATGGCAATGCCCACGTCGGCCAGGGCCACCACGGGCGCATCGTTTACCCCATCGCCCACGAAGGCCAGCTTGTGCCCGTCGTTGAGGTACTGCTGCACGTAGCGGGCTTTGTCCTCCGGCAGCAGCCCGCCGTGCGCCTCATCAATGCCTAACTCCTTGGCCACCCGCTGGGTGATGCTGTCTTTGTCGCCGGAGAGCATCACGATTTTGGTGATGCCGTCGGCCCGCAGCTCGCGCACGGTCTGCTGAGCGTCGGCCTTGGGGGCGTCGGCCACGGTCAGGTAGCCGGCGTACCGGCCGTCCACGGCCGCCACCACGATGCTGTCGACCACTTGGTCGACTTCGGCCGGATAACTCACCCCGTATTTGGCGAGCAGCTTGGTATTGCCGGCGAGCACCTCGCGGCCATCGACCCGGCCCCGTAACCCGTGGCCGGCAATTTCCTCCACGTTGTCCACCACGACGCCAGCCGCAGCCGCGCCCACGTGCTGCACCACGGCCTTGGCGATGGGGTGGGTGGACTTGGTTTCCAGCGCCCCAACCAAGCGCAGCAGGGCAGCCGGCTCGGTGCCGGGCACCGCAACCACCTGCTGCACGGCAAACACGCCCTGGGTGAGCGTGCCGGTCTTGTCCATGACCACGGTGTCAATTTCGCGCAGCACGTCCAGGAAGTTCGAGCCCTTGAACAGAATGCCGGCTTTGGAAGCGGCCCCGATGCCACCGAAGTAGCCCAGCGGAATGCTCACCACCAGGGCGCAGGGGCAGGAAATCACCAGAAACACCAGCGCCCGGTACAGCCAGGTGCGAAACACGTAATCGTCGACCACGAAGTAGGGCACCACGATGAGCAGCGTGGCCAGTAGCACGACGATGGGCGTGTAAGTTTTAGCAAACTTGGTGATGAACAGCTGGGTTTTGGCCTTGCGGCTCACCGCGTCCTGCACCATGGCCAGGATTTTGGCCAGCTTCGTGTCCTGGTAGCCTGCCGTGACGGCCACCTGAATCAGGCTTTCCAGGTTGACCATGCCGGCCAGCACGACTTCCCCCGTTTGCTTGGTCTGCGGGGCCGACTCGCCGGTCAGCGCGGCCGTGTTAAAGCTGGCCGGCCCCTGGGTCAGGGTGCCGTCGAGGGCCACTTTCTCGCCCGGTCGTACTTCGATGGTGTCGCCCAACTGTACCTGCTTGGGGTCCAGTACCATGCTTCGCCCACCGCGAACTACAGTCACTTCGGTGGCTTGAATCTCCAGCAGGGCGCGGATGCTGCGCTTGGCCCGGTTCACGGCTGCGTCCTGAAACAGTTCGCCCACGGTGTAGAACAGCATCACGGCCACCCCTTCCGGGTACTCACCGATGGCAAAGGCGCCCAGCGTGGCCAAGCTCATGAGCAGGAACTCGTTGAAGATGTTACCCGAAGGAATGCTCTGTACGGCCGAGCGGATAACTTTCCAGCCCACTAGCAGAAAGGCCACCCCGTACCAGAGCAGGCGGACGTACTTGGTGAAAAAGGCCACGTCGTAATAGTCCAGGGCAAGCCCCGCCAATAGCAGGATTAGGCTCGCTATGGCCGGCGCGTAGGGGTTGCGCCACCACGACTCGCTGGGTTCGGCGGCCGGTGCGTGGTCGTGGCCGGCTACGTCGTGGCCCTGGGGTTCGGCCGCGGCGGTTGGGGTTAGTTGGTCGCGGGTCAACGCGCCCACGTTCTCCAGCTGCACCTGCTTGGCCGTGTTCAGCTCTTCGTTCAGTTTTTCAGGGGTTCTATCAGGCATGGCAAGTCGGAAATGGGCACAGCGGCCGGTTGCGGGGACAACCCCTGGACACCGGTGCATGCAGTCTTGGGAATTAAGATGTCGCGGAGGGGATGAGTCAGGTCTATTCTTCCTCTTCGGCGTTTTTCATTTTAGCTAGCAGCGAATAAGCTCCGTCGGTAACGAAGGGCGTAGTGGCCGGTACCGACTCGGGCAGGGTGACTTCGGTGAAGCCGTCCTCGCTGCGGCCCAGCGTGACGGGCACCATGCGGTAGCGGCCGGGGGCCTCCACCGCATAGGCGTAGTTCTTGCTCTCGAAGCGCACCAGCGCCGCATCGGGCAGCGTAGGCGCCTGGGTGCGGCCCGTTTCGATGGTGGCCCGCACGTAGAGGCCGGGCAACAGGGCGGGGTCGTTTTCCTGGTCGAGGTGGCCGTGCACGCGGACGGTGCGGTCCTCGCCAATGGCTTTGCCCACCAGGTACACGTGGGCCGTGCGCTCGCGCCGGGAGCCGGTGGAGTCGCTGGCCAGGGTGAAGCGAATCAGCTGCCCTTTCTGCACCCGGGCCACGTCGCGCTCGAACACGGTGAGCTCCACGTGCAGGTGCTCCGGGTCCACGATTTCAAACAGGGCATCGGTGGCTGTCACTGCTTGGCCCACCGTCACGTTCACGGCCCGCACGAAGCCGGCCCGCGGGGCGCGGACGCTGGCCGTGGTGACCATCCGGCCGCCCACGGGCAGGCCGGCCAGCCGCAGCCGGGTGGCCTGGGCAGAAGTTTGCACCTGCAGGGTATGATAGTCGGCCTGGGCGCGCTGGTAGTTTTTCTGCGGGGCCACCTCCTGCTCGTAGAGCTCTTTCTGGCGGGCCAGCTCGGTGCGGGCGTATTCGAGGCGGGCCCGGGTTTCGAGGTAGTCCTGCTGCAGGGTCACGAACTCAGGATTGCGGATGGTGGCCAGCACTTCGCCTTTGCGCACCCGGGTGCCCTGCAGCAATTCCGTGTTTTCCACGAAGCCGCCCAGCGGGGCGGTGATGGAGACGGCACTTTCCGGCGGCACGTCCAGCGTACCCGTTACGGCCAGACCGGAGCCCATGGGCCGGTCGGCGAGGCGCCCGGTTTTCAGACCGGCGGCCTGCTGCTCGGCGGGCGAGAGGCGGACCATGTCGGAAGCTTCTGCGGCCTCGCCGCTTTCCCCACCTTCGGCGGCCTCCTTCGTTTCGGCCGCTTCGGTATCCGCAGGCTCGGTTTCTTTCTTGTCGGTGGTGCAGCCTGCCAGGGTTAGGCCGAGGAGCAGCACCAGGGATGCAATCTTATTCATGGTTGTCAGGTCAGAGGGAGCCAAAGGCTTATTGAGCGGCAGCGCCCAACAGGTACTCCAGGTCGATGGCGGTTTGGTTGTGTTCAAGCACGGCGTCGAGGTAGGCCGTGCGCACGCTCAGGGCGCGCTCCAGGTTGAGCAATAGCTCCGAGTAAGTGGTTTCGCCGGCCTTGTAGGCCCGCTGGCTGAGGCGCACGATGACGGCGGCTTGCGGCAGGCCGGTCTGCTGGTAAAACTCCACCCGCTGCCGTTGTTCCTGCAGGCGCAGGCGCAGCTCATCCAGCTGGGCGGCAGCTTCGGCCTGGTAGCGCTGGTAGGCCGTCGATGCCACCTGCTCTTGCAGCTTGGCCGCCTGCACCCGGGCCTTTTGGGGCCCGCGCAACAGCGGTATGGCCACGCCGGCCTGCACGCTCTGGAATCGGTCGCCGGCCCCGTAGGTCAATGTTTGCCCTACTATCTCGTAGGTGCCGCGCAAGGACTGGTTGGTGTAGCCCACCGTGACATGGGGCAGGGCCTGGGCCTGCTCTACCCGGGTTTCGGCGCGGCGCTCCGCCAGTTGCTGCTGCAGCACCCGGGCCTGCGGGGTGGCGGCCAGGGTGGCCGTATCCGCAGGACCCGTAAGGATAGGCAACAGACGCAGGGTGCTGTCGGCAATGGCTACCGGTTGGGCGGTTTGCAACAGTGCCTGCAGCTGGCGCCGGGCAATGGCGTAGTCGGCCCGGGCGCGGGCCAGCAGGTTCTGCGTTTCACCCTGTTGAATCAAGGCGTTGGCCGGCTCCAGGCGGGCTACTTCGCCGGTCTTGAAGCGCAGTTGAGCCGAGCGCAGAAATTCGGTGTAGATGCTGTCCTGCCCGCGCAGGGTGCGCAGGCGGTGCCGGGCGTGCACGGCCCGCTCGTAGCTCAGACGCACCTGGCGGCGCAATTCGGCCTGCACCTGCTGGAGCTGCTGTTCCCGGCCCCCAATCTGGGCCTGGCTCAGGCCGGCCTGAGCCCGGTAGTAGCCGGGCAGGGCCAGGGTCTGGCCGATACTGAGCAGGTTGTCGGAAAGCGGGGAGTTCACCTGCCCGTAGGTACCTGAGATGGTGGTACGGCCCACGTCGAAGGCGGTGCGGCGCAGGGCCTGCTGGGCTTCCAGGGAGCGTTGGGCGGCCTGCACGGTGCCATTGGCCTGCAACGCTTGCCCCACGGCCTGGGTGGCGGTAATCGGGCCCTGAGCCCGGGCGGGCGTAGCAGCGAGCAAACCACCCAGCACGAGCAGCACCGCCGAAACCGGCACGGCCGTGGCGGATTGCGGCTTTTCTTCTCCCTGTTGTTTCGACCTGCGTTCAGACAAGGCGTAAAGCACCGGCAACACGAGCAGGGTTAGCAGCGTGGCCGTGACCAGCCCGCCGATGACCACCGTGGCCAGGGGGCGCTGCACCTCGGCACCGGCCGACTGCGACAGGGCCATGGGCAGAAAGCCCAATGAGGCCACCGTAGCCGTCATCAGCACCGGTCGTAGGCGCACCTGCGTGCCCTCCAGTATGCGCTGGTAAAGGTCGGTGCGGCCTTCGTCCTTGAGCTGGTTGAAGTAGCCGATGAGCACGATGCCGTTGAGCACGGCCACGCCGAAGAGGGCAATGAAGCCCACCCCGGCCGAGATGCTGAAGGGCATGCCCCGCAGCCACAAGGCCAGCACCCCACCAATGGCCGAGAGCGGAATGGCCGTGAAAATCAGCACCGACTGTTTGAGTGACTTGAACGTGAAGAACAAGAGCACGAAAATCAGGAGCAAGGCCACGGGCACGGCAATGCTCAGCCGTTCGGATGCTTGGCGCAGGTTCTCAAACTGGCCGCCGTAGGTGGTGTAGTAGCCGGGCGCGAACTTAAGCTGCCGGTCTACTTTGCCCTGCAACTCGGTCACGACGCTTTCCACGTCCCGGCCCCGCACGTTGAAAGCCACGGTGATGCGGCGCTTGGCGTCGTCGCGCTGAATCTGGTTGGGGCCTTCCTGCAGCTCCACCGTGGCCACCTGCTCCAGCGGGATTTGCTCCCCGCTGGGGGTCGCCACCAATAGCTGGCGCACGTTGCCGATGTTCCGGCGCAGTTCGGGGGCCAGGCGCAGCACCACGTCGATGCGGCGCTCCTGCTCGTAGAGCTGGCCAGCGGTCTGGCCAGCGAAGGCCGTTTGAACGGTACGGTTCACGTCCTCGGCGTTGAGGCCGAACCGGGCCAGCCGGTTGCGGTCCAGCTTGACCACAATTTGGGGCAGGCCGGTGACCTGCTCCACGTACACGTCCTCAGCTCCTTCGACCTGGCGCACCAGGCGGGCGGCCTGCTGGGCATAGGAAGCGAGCTGCTGCAGGTCCTCCCCGTAAATCTTGAGCACCACGTCCTGTTTGGCGCCGCTGATGAGCTCGTTGAAGCGCATCTGGATGGGCTGCTGGAAGCCGAAGGTCATGCCGGGAATCACGCTCAGTGCCTTGGCCATCTTCTCCGCCAGCTCCTCCTGCGTGCTCGCGGAGGTCCATTTGCTTTTATCCTTCTCCAGAATGACCATTAAATCACCGCCTTCGACTGGCATGGGGTCGGTGGGAATCTCGGCCGCGCCGATTTTAGTCACCACCTCCAGCACTTCGGGAAACTGCTTTTTAAGAATAGCCGCCGCCTGCTGACTTTTCTCCACCGTGTAGCTCAGAGAGGAGCCGGTGAGCGTGCGCATTTCGACGGCAAAGTCGCCTTCGGCGAGCTGTGGGATGAATTCGCCGCCCAGGGTGCGAAACAGCAGCAGGGCGCCCGCAAACATCATTACTGCCGCGGACAGCACCACTGCTTTGCGGCGCAGGGCCCATTCCAGCACTGGGCGGTAGCGGGCTTCGAGCCAGTTCATCATCCGGTCCGAGAAGTTGCGCTTCACTTCCGTGGAGCGGCTTAGCGCCAGGGCCGACATCATGGGCACGTAGGTCAGCGAAAGGATGAAGGCGCCCAGGATGGCAAAGGCTACGGTTTCGGCCATGGGCCGGAACATCTTGCCTTCGATGCCGGCCAGGGCCAGCAGGGGCAGGTACACAATCAGGATGATGATTTCCCCGAAGGCGGCCGAGGAGCGGATTTTAGAAGCCGCGTGGTAGGTTTCCTCATTCATCTGGTCGGCACTTAGTCGGTTGCCCGGCACTCGCAGCTGCCCGCCGTGCAGGCGGTGCACGATGGCTTCGACGATGATGACGGCCCCGTCCACGACGAGGCCAAAGTCGATGGCCCCAAGCGAGAGCAGGTTGCCCGATACGCCGAACAGGCGCATCATGCTGATGGCAAAAAGCATGGCCAGCGGGATGACCGAGGCCACCACCAGCCCCGCCCGCCAGTTGCCCAGAAACAGCACCAGCACAAAAATGACGATGAGCGCCCCTTCCAGCAGGTTTTTGCTCACCGTGTGGATGGCGCGGCCCACCAGGTCGGAGCGGTCCAGGTACACGTCGATGGTCACGCCCTCGGGCAAGGACTTTTCCACCGTTACCATGCGCGCCTTGACGGCTTTGATGACCTCGTTGGCGTTGGCGCCCTTGAGCATGAGCACGATGCCGCCGGTGACTTCGCCCTCCGCGTTGCGGGTCATGGCCCCGTAGCGCACCGCGGAGCCTAGGCGCACGTCGGCCACGTCGCGCACCAGCACGGGCAGCCCGCCCTGGGTGTTGCGCACGACAATGTTGCCCAGGTCGGCGGCATTCTCGGCCAGGCCTTCGGTGCGGATGAAGTAGGCGGTGGGCTTCTGGTCGAGGTAGGCGCCGCCGGCGTTCTGGTTGTTGCGCGAAACGGCTTGGTACACCTGCTCCACGGTCACGCTCAACGAGCGGAGCCGGGCCGGGTCCAGCCGGATTTCGTACTGCTTGAGCAGCCCGCCAAAGCTGGCCACGTCGGCCACGCCGGGCGTGCCCAGCAGCTGGCGGCGCACAATCCAGTCCTGAATGGTGCGCAGCTCGCGGGCGTCGTACTTCTTCTCGTAGCCGGGCTTGGCGCGCACCAGGTACTGGTACACCTCGCCCAGGCCGGTGCTGACCGGCGCCATTTCCGGCCGGCCGATGCCCTGGGGAATCTGGCTTTCGGCCTCGCGCAGGCGCTCGGCTACCTGCTGGCGGGCCCAGTAAATGTCAATCTTGTCCTCGAAGACGATGGTCACGACCGAGAGGCCAAAGCGCGAGAAGGAGCGTACTTCTTCGCGGCCGGGAATGGTGGCCAGGCTTTGCTCGACGGGAAAGGAGACGAGCCGCTCGATGTCGCCGGCGGCCAGCGAGGGGGCCACCGTGTAGACGACGACCTGGTTGGTGGTGATGTCGGGCACCGCGTCAACCGGCAGCCGACTCAGCGAGTAGCCGCCCCAGGCGACCAGGGCCAGGGTCAGCAGCCCGGGCGCACAACGGGCGCGTCAGGCTACCCCGGCGGGGGAGACAGCAGGAAACGGGAAGGGTTAGGCCTGGGGCGGCTGCCACACGGCCGCGGCGGCCCAGGTGGGGGCACCCACCCGCAAACGGGCGTGGCGCAGGGCAGAGGCCCACGTCACGGCTGGAGTTGCTGTTAGGGTCGGCAGGGGCGCTAGCGGCACCACGGCCCCGCCACAGCAGTGGCATTGGCACAGCGGGGAGCACCAGTCGCCCAGGGCACCGGCGTCGCAGTCGGTGTGCGAGGCGGCGGCCACGGTGGTCTGCTTGGCGTCTTTGCACACGACTTCGCCGTCGGCGCAGGTCAGCGTCGAGAGGCAGGCGAAGTAGAACGCAAAAAAGAGGGCAAGCAGGCGCATCGGGGCAAAGGTAACAGCATTCAGAAAATGCCGGCTACCGCTGTACCGGCAGAAGCGGGTAAAGGTTCCTGTGGCAGTAAATTTGAAAAGTGCGCTTAGCGAGGCTGACGGGGGGAGCACCGGCCGCAGGGCCGTCGGCCAAGTTTTTCCGCTGCTTCTTTTGAAAGCGACTTTACTGTCCTAGTACACCAAGCCAAGCCGCCGCGCATGTGGGGCGCGCTCATCGACCGCGGTAGCGGCTCGGCCCACTCCGGCCGGGCAAAGAAGAAATCAGTCTATTAGTAGGTCAAAATTCTCTTTCATCGAAGAGCCACTTTCAAAGGAAGTGGCTCTTGTCGTTAACGGCAGTAAGTAACTCGGTGAATTAATTAAGCGTCCTGCATAGCAAATGCTTGCATCCGCTTCAAATGCGATTTTTGGACCAAACTTTTAAGACAGGCCACTGTTCCGGCCGGCGGGCATGGATCCTTGTACCAACCGGCTGGAGACAGTGCCTTACACACAATGCTTAGACAATTTATAGCTCGGCCTTAGACTCGGTGTCATATCAGCTTGAATAGTTGCCGGATTTAGTGATCTAACACATCAAAACGTGTCATGTGCGATTTATAGCAGCCGCATTTAATTTAGGAGAGTGTATATGGACTGAAATGTATAGTTCACTTCTTGTAATTTATAATGGCCGCTTATTTGAAAATCGGGAATAAGTAGAGGTAGCACTCTAGAATACGTTACAGCTTTTCGTTGTGCTTGACAAGCCATTGCTCCCCTTCTCGATCTTCTATTCTGAAGCCATCGCGAAAATATACTTGCTGTAAATGTTGTTCGAACGTGTCTGCCTGCTTCTGTCGCTGGGCATAAGGCCCGGGATTTTCGAACATTTCTCGTACCTCGCTTAGACGAAAGGATACTTCCGAGGCAATAGAGGGCGCTGGAGTTTCTACCTTCCTTTTTGTGTTAACGGCTGTCTTTGCCTGCTGGTAATCCGCCAACAGATATTTTTCAATTAAAGCCTTGTAGATAGCACCTGCGGGCTTCTTGATTTTGCCCTTGCGGAACTGACTCGCTACAATGCGTACTACATAGGCAATATAGTCCACCTCGTATTCACCAGATTCCAGTTGCTGGCGGACCACGGCCAAGCTTTTTTCGCCGACCCCTATTTCTGCCAAAGTTTGAGCCCAAGCGGGCACTTCGGCTGAGGGCGATTTTGTAGGCATAACCTTTCCCTCAGCTGGAGCAGCCAGTAGAAATTTTACCTCCGAGACGACTTTGCCTTGCTTCTGCAGCTCGTAAGTGAACGGCATATCCGTCGATTGCATCTCAGTCTGGGCTTTGTCCAAAATGCGGGTGCGCAGGTTATTAAAGCGCGGATACTCTCCCTCCTGCAGATCTAGTAAGAAACGGAGTTGAGCAATTGTAATTGTCCGCTCTTTGAAGGTGGCATACTCTTTCAGCAGCCAATAGATGCGGTAGGAGTAAAAGCTCTTCAGCTTATTGAGCTGCTCAAGTTGCGCAAGAGTGAAGTTACCACTCTCCCGCAACTGTAGTAGATAAGGCATAATCAGGGGGTTAAACGAGGCTACCACCCCTCCCCTATCGCTTTCGTAAGCGGCCTTCGCCATCAAGGGGATAAACTCGAAGTCAGGCTTTTTGCTCCGCTTCCGAGTACCCTGTTGCGTGTCAATCAGCTTTTCAATATACAGCCGCCGGGAGGTAATGTTATTGCACATTTGCTTTACCTCATCATACGCTGAGCCTCCCGTGCGTTCATGAATTATCTCAGCCATAGGTACAAAGTGTTCCCGAAATTGCTCGTCTCCCGGTTCAATACGCGTGAGTAAAGAAATAAACAATCGCATCTCCAGAGGTACAAAACTGAACCTTGCGTTAATGAGCGCATTGTGCTGGGCAACCGTTTTGTCAACAATCGGAACCAAGGGCGATTTTGTAGGCATAAGGAAGGCAGCAAGGCGGTTTTGTAGGCGTCAAAGGGCGATTTTGTAGGCGCTAATCGTCGATTTTGTAGGCATGAAAGGGCGATTTTGTAGGCTTATTCCATTCCATGATACATATAATCAGGCCGTTACGGCTCCTGTAATTACTAATATAGTATAGGTAATCAGCTAGCTTGTTTAGGGCGATTTTGTAGGCATGAAAAGACGGTCGCGGTAAAAGCAAAAAAAAGTAATAAGCGAAAATTTTTGCGGCGCTTTTTATGCTTTTTTATACTGTAACTATTTGAGTTTCTTGCCATTCAGTCGATACTGTTCGTCTTCTGGCAGCGGCCGATCAGCTCCTTCCATCGTGTCTAGAAAAGCACAAAGTGCTGAATCAACTGCTTTCTTCAGCACCAGTCGGTCCCAGTACTCACTTTGCTTTAAGCGAACGTAGGTGCTGCGTCGCAGAAAGCTGCTGAATTTCAACCATTCTTCTTCCGTCGAAGTGGAAGCAGTAGTTTCCGGTTCGGACGAAGCAGCAGGGGTTGGGGCTACCTGCGGTAAGATGCTCCGGTTTACCCCGTATAGGAGCGCGTCATTCGTTAGCGATGGCGCCGAGGCATCCAAGTCATCCCCAAAATTTGGTTTCTTGCTCTGCTTGCTCATACTCGGGCAATGATTTCTTGGGTAAGCGATTCGTAATCAGTGGCGCCATTGCTCTCGGGCGCCCACCGGTAGATGCTCTGCTTCTTTATCTGAGCTTCCGCCAGCGAAACGTTTTCACGAATAGTGGTTTCCATGAGCAGCTTGGCCTCAGAATACTTGGAGTCAATCAGGGCCACAATGTCATGATGAAGCTTTTTACGGTAGCGGCTACTGTACTTGGTAAAGAAAATACCTCCTATAGTCAGATTGGGGTTATAGAGGTCTTTCACCCGCTCGCAGGCTTGCATGAGCTTATTGAGCCCTTCGTACCCAAAGTATTCCGGTTGACACGGAATAAATACCGCGTTACAAGCTACCAGCGCCATGTACGTAAGGGCAGATAATGAAGGCGGGGTATCAATCAGACAGTAGTCATACTGGTCCTGCAGAGGTGCCAACCCCTTCCGCAGGATACTCTCGTAGCCTAATTGCTGGCCAACCATTTTTTCTAGATAGTCCAGATCCGGGGTAGCGGCCACTAAGTGCAAGTGTTCCTCTATCGCCAGGACAACGTCGGTCAACTGAGCTTTTTTCTCTAAAACCAATCCTAGATCCGGATAGCCTGCCGGCAAGCGGAAGGCAAGGGAAAGATTACGCTGGGCGTCGCAATCAATTAAGAGCACGCGGTAGCCGTCACGTGCCAAGGTTTGAGCCACGCTAAGCGTAGACGTAGTCTTTCCGACTCCCCCCTTGTGGTTAGCAAATACAATAATCTTCATGGTGCAGCACACGCTTGATCTGACAGCAATAATAAAGAATTAAAACTTCCTCGACTTCTGTCACCTGCCAAGCTTCCTGAGGAAGTTAAAGAAGTCTGACATGTTTAGCTTCTTAAAGAAGTCTAACATGTTTAGCAAGTCAAAGAAGTTAAAGAATCAAGTGTTCTTAGGCTTCTTAAAATTCCTCAAGAAGTTCAGGAAGTTAATATACTAGACTCAGTCGCTCACCAGATTAAATATTCATCTGTTTTACAGTGGGTTACTAACAGGACCGGGCTGACCTGTTGCTATTGTTGATGAATAACGAAAGAGCCGCTGAACCGTCATAGCAGCATATTTTTTTCCGGCGGCTGTACGAAACATGGCTGCGTTTAAATGCGCTGCGATTTGACGAAACGTCAATCCTTGGGCGCGTAGCAGAACCACGAGGCTGGTTGCCTGTTGATTCTGCGGCGTGCGCTGGCGCTGCTGCCGGCGAGCGGCAGCCCCTTTCAGCCGGGCTTCCTGCGTTAGGTTCTGGGGGCTGCCTAGCTGTTGGCCCCGCGCCTTCTTCGCCTGCAGCGCGTCCTTCGTGCGCTTGCTGATGGTTTCCCGCTCGTGCTGGGCTATCACGGCAAAGATGCCAACCGTGAGCGTATTGGCATCGGGCATGTCGCAGGCAAGAAAGTCGACTCCGGAATCACGCAACGCGAAGATGAAGCCAGCGTTGCGGCTCAGGCGATCCAACTTGGCGATGAGCAACGTGGCGCCTTGCTGCTTAGCAGCCGCCAGTGCGGCCTTGAGCTGGGGCCGGTTGTTCTTCTTGCCGGACTCTACCTCGATGAACTCCTGCAGCAGTCGCCCTCCGGCTGGCACATAGGATTGCACCAGGTACTGCTGTGATTCCAGGCCGAGGCCACTGGCGCCCTGGCGGGCCGTGCTTACCCGGTAGTAGGCAATGTAGGTACGCATGGCTTACTCCGATTCGTCACCATGTAAAGTCTCCATCTCGATCTTATCTAGGCGCTGAATTGGTTCGGGCTTGCCTGCTTCCGCGACGCTAGTGGCTTGCTCAGGTCCGTACAGCGTATGTAATTCACGAGTGGCACTGGTAATGCGGTAAGCGGTCTTGTCCTTGCCTCTTCGCTTATACCGTGCCTGCTTTAGCACATGCGCTGCCTCGTACTCGATGCGGAGCTTCCAGCCCAGCAGCGTATAAGTCGTATCTAGCTGCTGGTGGACAACAACATCCTGGTCCTGAGATTCAGGGAGTTGAGAAGGATCTTCTACCACAGCATCGACGTACCCTTTAAACGCCTTAGATACCCGCGTTTTCATCTGCAGGATATAGCTCAGTTCCGCCGCTGTGTCTATGTCGTCGCCTGTGAGCTTGAACCGTCGAAATCGGATGTTGAACCCCTTCTCCACTACCTGAAGGGTCTGCATGTTCCTCTCTAAGCTTTCTCCTTGTTTGATAAAAGGAAGGCCCCGAGGTGTTTCCTCCTTGCTCCAGATCCGCTCTCCATCTTCATACAAAGCGATTCCTTCCCCCCTGCCTAATGACTGTAGAATTCTGGCATGTAGCAGGCCACTATCAACTGAATCAGTATAGCGATGCCGACGAGAAACTGTAGCCGAGTACTTAAAGCCTTTCGCGTGAATGTTCTTCTTGGGTACACGGATCTGAACCTTGTGCAGATCCTTGTACACCAAAAAGTCTACCTGCTCAGGGCTGGAGTAGATGCGTAAGGTGGCATCGCGGATGCAGAGTCCTCCAGTAAACTCAATATCAACTGTTTTCTCAATGGTATGGGAGCGTACAAACACCAATGAGCCCATTTCCAAGCCCAGGTTTACGCCCCCTACCCGCCATTCAAAATCAACCAGTTGGGAAGGACCTATATGATACGCCAGGCCCGACAACCCTTGTTGAAATTGAGTAAGCGATGCGCGCCCGTCCTCGCGAACGGTTAGGGTCACTTGCCCCGCTACCTCTCCCTGTACTCCAGTAAGCTGCGAGATATGATACCCGTTCTCGCTAGTCTTAATCGTTGGGTTAAGCCCGAGATTACGCAGGAACTGCGTCGTTGGCCCCAGTTCAATCCCTCCCTTTTTTAAGGCGGGTACCGCAGTATCCTTCAGGTCCTGCAGCAGGTCGGCAATTAACTGTTCCCCGGTAGATTGAATGTAGGTGACGTTGTGGCGCTTGAGCCAGTCGATGCGGAGCTGACTCAAATTGGGGGAAACTAGGTAGGCCCCGCGCATATTGCCTTTTACCGCATCCAGGATGCGCTCAAATAAGACCAGTACATTCGGGTCTTCCAGGCCGTAGCCAACGAAGAGCAGAGTTTTACTCGCCATAAGCGCCTGGATGGCACCCCACAGCAGGTGGTCGGCCTTGGAGTAAAATGCCCGGTAGTCTTCCTCCGTGATCAGCAGACGGTTCAAGTCCTCCAGGCTGCCATGCACCTTATACAGAGTAGGTTTATTTGGTTCCTGATACGGTATCTGCTCACCGTTGGTAACAATGTGAAGTTTATCCTGGCCGTACGCCTGCTCAAAGAGCGAGTCGTAGTTCGTGGTAACGATATGCTCGAAGAAAGGAATGGTAGCCACCTGCTGATGAGTCTTTAGTGACTTGGGCCGCGCAGAATATACGGCCTTTACCTCTTTGCGCAACTCGTGCAGGCGCCCGTTAAACAGGTTGACGAACAGACTGGCAAAAGCAGGTAGCGGCATGTTAGGATAACCGTCTGCATCCAGCGAGGGGGCATACTCCCGGGCCTGCTGCTGCTGGGCTTTGCTGAGCGTATCAAACAGGTGACGTACCAAGCCGCCGCCCATGGGGTAGCCGGCATACTTTGAAAACCCGGCTCCAGCCCACAGGACAACCTCCCGGTTGCGTATAGTCTTAAATAAGGTTTCCTGATCCATACATACTGGGGGTGTTTGGGGATAGGTGTTATTTCTGGTTGTTGTCGTGCACTAGAAGGGCGACCTCGCCGACTACCTGGGCCGGGTAGTTGGGATAAGCGTTCAGTTCAGGATTAAGAATGTAGAGGGCATTTACCCACTGATTAATAGAACCGCTCTCCTTGGCCTGGGTGCGCACCTGCTGGGCAATGTTCTGCTGCATGGCAGCGGAATACTCGCGAAAGTGTTTCATGGGGTAGTTTACGTGCTGGTAGGTGAAGGTAGCGGGTTTGTAACAGATCACAAACGGGCGTTTATGATCTGTTACAAGAAGCTTCCGTTGAGTGGACTCGAGTAGACCGAGCCAATTACCAGAGTATTTTTCTAGTGCTGCGCGATGAGCTCATCCACCACTACGGCTTGTTGCGTTGCGTCTCAGTGCACCCGCCCAACTGCTACTCTCGCCGAAGAGAAACGGCTCGTGCTGTACGGCCCCTCTTTGCCGCTGTCAAGTCATCCTCCTCAACGCGCCGTCATCGGCAGGCATAGGAAAATAATCGTGACCGGAAATAGCCTGGTTCTGAAAGGGTACCCCATCCTGCTTTCGCTGCTACTGCTGGGCGCCTGCCAATCAGAGAGTGTCAACAAGTTTGCCATCAAGGCCGAAGTGCTTATAGCGGCTGAGGGAATGACTTTGATAAATGCGGACAGCTTTCCTTACAAGAAAGCCACGCTGATGTTGCGCCAACAAGGTCACACGGCCGGGTACTTAGCCGTCGTGTTAAGTGAACTTGAAGCTCGAACGTGGCCGACTCAAGGAGCTACTTTGCTAGGGAAAAACGTAAGATGAATTACCTATCCCAATAGACAAGGTGCCGTCTGCGTAGCTTACAGAAAATCTAAATGGCCCCTATATGGCGCGCACCCTACCTCTGCTCAACGGGGTCCAGCGCCGCACGCTTGACTCTCCACCTTCCTTCGCAGCTCGTGCTGTCCACACGCTCTAAAAAGGTGGAAACCAATCTCTGTCCTACCGAAAGTCAACGAATAAGCCCCGCCGACTGAGGCCGGCGGGGCTTTTTTAGTCAAACTTCTAACGCAGTACTATACAAACGGTCTATCAGAAAGAATGGGTTCAACCATATCCGTTGCGCACGGCCATCTATACGTACGCTGGGTACATTGAGCAGATCACTTCTAGTGTTCAGAAGGCTTCTGCTGGCAGTTTAGTTGAAGAGCCTATGCTTCCGGGTCGGGTGGTAATTGCGCGAGTTGTTGTTGCAGGGCATGCATGCCTTGCTGAATGGCGTGCCGCCCAGCGGCTGAGAGCGTGGGAACGGCGGCCAGTTGCTCAAGGGTCGTTAGCGACTCCAAGATGCGGGCCCGGGACAGGGGGGCAGCGGGCGGATCGGCGTGCCCGGCTGGAAATTTCGGCGTCGCATTTTTTGCCTGCTGGCTGATGTGCGCGTTGGCTTGCAGGAAGGCGTCGATGATCCGTTTATCGGGAACGTCGATATAGTGCAGCGTGGTCCGCATCGACTTATGGTTCATCCATTTCATTATATCCAATAGGCTCATTTTGCCGCTGTTATACAGGCTCGTAATTAGCGTCGTGCGAGCCCGGTGGCTGGTAATCGGGCCGTATGCATCATGCGTGGGAATGCCCGCCTTGCGGCAGAGTAAGGGAATCAAGCGGTGATTGAGGTACGTGCGCCCGATGGTGCCGCCCCGCCGCGTAAACAAAAAGTCGGTAAGTTCCCCGGTTTTCGGGTCCGGCTGGGCTGGGGTGGCCGGCCGCACGTGCTGCCACGCAAGCACCGCGTCGCCCACTGCTTGCGGAACTGGTTTTTCAAAGGCTCGTCCGGACTTATGCTTCGGCACGCGCAGGTAACAGGCCCCGGGCACCTCATCCTGGGGTAACCAAGCTGCGTAGCCGGTGACCCTGGGTTGGCACCGCACGCAGCCTACTGCTAGCCGTCCGAGCTCGTCGCTTCGCAGGCCCGCCAGCAGCCAGATAACAGCGATGGCGCGTACCATTTCGAAGGGGTAATGGGCCCGACGCTCGCCGGTGCTGCCATCCGGGCGGGTCAAAGGCGCGTAGGCCAGGTCCTGAACCGTTAGGGTCGCACTGGCCTCCCGCAACTTCATCCAAACATCGTGTTCCAAGACGCGGGGCTTGATGTTGCACTCGTCCCGGATGGCGCGTGGCGTGGCCAGCAGGCGTTGCGGGCTGAACTGCACCGGAAGCCAGCCCCACTCCTGACAATCAGTAAAAAAGCGGCGCAGGCAGCTCAGCAGCTGGGCGCGGGAAGCCGGTTTCATTTCCCGATCAGCAAGGCTATACCGCCCGGCATGGGCCGGGTGCAGCCACTGGCCCATGCGCATGGTTTTCACGGCCGCTACGAATTGCAGAGCAATCGGAGCTGTCCACTGCTCGGGTGTGGGTGCGCCGGGCTGAGAAGCCGACCACCGGGCAGCTTTGGCCGCGGCCGTTAGGACTTGGTTGCGCACGCTTTCGTTGCAGCTCTCCGTCGAGGCCCACCGCTGCAGAAGCGACCGCCAGGCCTCGGGCATGGAATCCTGCTCGCCTCGGCGCCCGACTCGGAGGCGAGGACCGGGAGTTAAGGCCTCGGTCAGGATGCCCAGCCCGTGCAAGGCTTTGGAGAGTAGAATGCAGGCGCGTCGCAGGTAGGGCAAGTCCGCCGCCAGATCGTGGACACGCTGCAGGACAGGAAGCGCGAGGTCGGTTAAATGGGGGCTGCGGGCCAACAGGAGCGCCTGGCTGAGGCAGGCGGCCAGCACGGGGTTGCTACCGCTATTGGTCCACCCGCCGCGCTGCAGCTCGGTCTGGACGGTGGCCAGCGCAGCCTGTAAGGCACCATGGTCTAACAGCTGGCGGGCGGCAACGGTCACGGGCTGACCGGGAGCAACGAGCGAATAGATGGGTATGCCTTTAAGTAGGTAAGCACAGCACATTAAGTGTTCCCGGACCCGGGCCGGGGTGGCGCCCAGCTGCCGCAGGCCGGGCGCGCGCGCTACCGAGCCCGCTTGTTTGGTTTTACCGATCAGGCTTACCCAAACTGCTTCATCCCAAGCCCATAGCGATGTGCCCCGGTGCTGCATCTGGCTTACCAGTACATCCAGGCAGGCGAGGACACTGGGCTCGCTGGCTTCCTCGTAACCGCAAAAGGCCAGGGCGCAGCGTACCGGCTCCAGTAAACGCGCCAGGTCGGGTCGCGTGCCCTGCCCCGGCGGCAGTGCACTGCCCGGCAGGGGCTGCGCCCGAACGCATTCAAGTAACGCATTCTTTTCGGGGACCAGCAGGCCGGGCTCTTGATTGAATTCCGCCAGGCGGGTGGCCCATACTTCCAATCGGTGGGGAGTGCTCATACTGGCCTTAGCAAAGGGAGGAGTCCTGTTCATCATCCAGGGAGCGCAGGGCGTCAACTACTTTTTTGGCTATCTCAGGCGGGCGTAGATGTAGGTAGCGCATCGTCGTTTGCGGATTCTTGTGGCCGGCAATTTTGGCGATCGCCAAGAGGTCAACCCCTGCCTCCGCCAAATGCGTAAGGCGTAAATGGCGCATGGTATGGGTTCTCAATTGAGGTAAGCCGCTGCGTAGCGCTACGGTGTGCACGATCTTGCTCCAGGACCAAATCGTGATGGGCCGGCCGGTATTGCGCCGGGACTCGGAGACAAAGAGGGGCTCGCGGGGATGGAGCGGGACCGGCCGAATGGCCAGGTAGGCGTCGTACACTAACTGTGTTTCCCGGGAGAAGGGCACGATGCGCTGCAGTTTGTTCTTAGTCGTTTCTCTGCGCACGGTTAGCAACAGGTTTGCGTGATCCAGGTCGCCCACCTGCAGCGAGCAGACTTCTTCCCGGCGTAATGCTCCATCGTAGGCCAGCTTCAGCATAAGCAGGTTACGCAGGGAAGTTCGTTGCATGCGAGCGGTAATCGCTGCCCACTCCTGTGCATTAGGTATCCAGGCTTCGCACTCCTCCGCCTCATGGGCTCCGGAGCTGTAATAGGGATGAGTGCCGTGGGGGTTGGTGCTTTTGCGAAGCGGGATAGTGGTTCGTTCACCAGAATCCACCAAATATGAATAGTACAGCTTAAGTATCATCAGGTGCTGACGAATGGTGGATTTGGACAGGCCCGTTCGGGTGACATGTCCTTTTCGCCAGGTCTTTTTGCCCAGGTTGTTCTGGTAAAGCGCAGTATGCTCCCGCGTTGCAAGCAGGTGGTCCACTGGGTGTTCCTGGCAATGGCGTAAGAAGTCACTTAGTACCCGAGCGTATTTGAGTACCGTGTTCTTGACTACTCCTTCATTCGTAATGATTTGCAGCCAACAAGCAACAGTGGGGTGACCTGCGAGCGCAGGAAAGCGAGCATACAACTCTTCCATAAAAAGCGGTTTGTGAAGTATTGAACAGACCGCAAAGGTATTAATGCAATATAATCATTTCAAAGTGCAATCATTTCTAATTGCACCGAATTCAGATAGATTACACGGATCAAGTAGTATGTGTATATTAATAATACAATTTATAAATTATGGATAGGGTATTATTTTTTAATAATTTTGGTGGATTAGCATAGCTCAAAAGAGTTTTTGGGCTGATTTAGAGCAAAAAAGAACATGCGATATAATGTAAAGAAGAGTAAGCCTATTTACTCATGGATGCACACTACTTGATAAAGTTACAAATGGTATTTTGCCGCTTTTTGGCCAAATTTTGTCTTGGATGAAAGCCAGACCAATTTTAGCTTGTAATGGAGTTGTAACTACACTGCCTTCTGCTTACTACTCTGTTGACTTAGGTGTAATTCAACTCGCCGCAGCAGCGTGGATGGCTTCTCGTTCAGAGCTTGGGCCAAGTTGAATAGCGTTACTAAAGAAGGAGCTTGCTTACCGTTTTCTAAATGTGAAATATAGGTGCGATTCAAACTGCTGGCATAGGCCAGCTCTTCCTGGGACATACTTAGCTGTTTTCGTGTCTGCTGGAGTACTTGGCCAAAGATCTCTGCTATCTCGTCACTCATTCTTTGGTAGCATAAAATAGGGTGAGCTGTTCGCCGGGCTTGCCAGAAACTGCAACAGGAATGCAAAGCTTAGCGGCAGTAAGCCACCAATCAGGTAATGGAGGAAAAGTCAAATAATTCCCGCACGTCTATCTGCAAAGTGCGCGCTAAGACGAAGACAGTACTTAAGCTTGTGTTAATGATACCCCGCTCAATCCGACCGATTTGACTGAATTCTATCTCCGCAGCTGCTGCTAAGCTTTCTTGCGTGAACCCCTTGGCCGTCCGCAAGTGGCGCAGGCGAAGCCCGAATTGCTGCAGGCCATGTTGATCCCGGAGGTATTTCACCCCGCAAAAGAGGCGGCTGAAGTCAGGAAATGTTAGGGCAAATTTGCCCTATTTAAATATTAAGCTATCTTAGTGACCGGTTTCTACAGGTTGTTTACTTGCTATTGCTTGGCATACCTACCTTCTTTCCCTATTAGCAGACGTTGCTCTCCACTTTATATAGATCAAGGTTGCTGCCGGTGCTTTCCATACCGAAAATCCACCTTCTTCACTTTGCCACTGCCCCTTCATGGAAAGCGTACGAAAAATTAGAATCGTTATTGAGGCGGACCTGCGCGAGCGGGTTCCAACCATGCCTTCTTCGTCTGCGACAGATCTTGACCCACTAGAGTATAGCTATGAGCAGGCACTCTTTAGTGCCTTGCGGGCCGATCCTGAGCGCTATGCGGCGTTTATCAAGATACGCGCCATTACTAGCCTGGAAATCCTTGGGTTGCACAACGAGATTTCTAGATTAGCTCAGATCCGGGATAGCTATACGGCCAGTATAAAAACCTTGGAAAGTCTACTCCCAAGTCTTCCCCAGCCAGCGCAGCAATACCTACAAGAGGCGTTAACGAAGGGGTGGATTATGGATGATACGGATAGCATATATAACACGGTGCAAATTGAGCCGCTAAGTTTGGCAATCGAGTATCCAACCGATCGTACATAACGAAGTACTACACGCACTATAGGGTTCTACTACCCTACCTCAGTGCTCTGACTGTTCGTACAAGACGCTGCTCTTTACCCTGCTTGTAGGATATGCTGGGTGTAAGCTGGCACCCAAAATTCGTATTGACCCGTTACGTATTCATTGCGTTAGAAGGTAGGTGTGACGGCACCCACTTCTTTAAACCCTGGAGCCCCCAGCCTCCGGGGTTTATTCGTTTATAAGCAACCGAGTTGGTGGGTGGATACCGTGCGTTATCCTTAAGATACATATAACAAACCACATTTTAGGCCAGAAACGCGTTTTCAGCAGGCAATTTGCCCGGCCAATCGATTCTTTTTTTTGCTCCTGATTTGGAAGTCTAAAGCGAATAGCCGTCTTTTTTCGACACCAACTTTTCCATTCCAGCCATGAGCAACACCTTACTTGAACAAGTCAAAGCCCTGCACCGCTACTACAATCAGGTTGCGGAAACGCAAGTGGGTATGCCCTCCAAACGCCCCCGGACGCACGACAACTACGCGGCTCAGGAACAGCGCGTGATTGATGAGGCTTTTGAAGTGTCACGGGTGGCCCGGAGCCTGCCTACTGCTGGCACCGAATACGAGGCGCAAGTAGAAAACATCATCGACGGCTGCCGGCAGATTCAATCCAACCCATATTTGCGGCTTGGCGGCATCGTGTAAATTCAGCCTGCTAAACTGCTGGAACTGCTGGTCAGGATGGGTAAGCAGTTGGCGCATACTCATAAGCGGGCAGAAAATTGCTTGGATCTGGACACCAGAAAAAAAGTTTGTGATAATTCACCATATCCACTCCTTATAGTATAAAGGGAATAAGACGGCTAAAACGCTCTGAGGCTAAAATGCTTGTTTTTAGAGTATTGCAGTCGCTATCTATGCACAACAAAGTTTATTCCACCAACTTTTAACCATCATCTGACCATGCAGCAACCCACGAGCCCTGAACGCCAGGAAGCCTACTACAAATGGCTCGACCAGCAGGAAAAAGAAGAAAACGAGGAACGATTCCGGCAGATCAATGAAGGGGACGACCTGGGCGAGGAAACAATTGAATCCATTCTCGGTGACCTATACCCCAACCGGGAACCGGATGAGGAAATCGAAATCGACGACTACGAGTAGTCAGCTGGTGCCTGAGCACCACTGGCACGAAAAACGCCCGAGGCAAATATGGCCTCGGGCGTTTCATTGTCGTCGCGCTCCACTCAGGCCTTCTGGGCCAGCTGCTGCAGGGCGTAGGTACAGTGGGACAGCTCCAGCTCGTCCGGATTTATTTTGGCCCCGGCGGCAATGCACACCCCAATAATCTGCTTGATCATTTCCTTCTCGACGCCACGAAACGAGCGAAAGGGGTTCAAAAAACAACGTGACCGTGGTGGAACCGCGGGTTAACAAAGCGTTCGAAGCCAACAACAGACTGACCACCGCGCGGGATGCTTCCGTGCCGGCCAGCCATCTGAACCTGAAGCTGCAGGAACTCTACGTGGTGCAGGAATTCCAGGAGAAAGTGCAGGGGAAGATTCAGAAGCAGATGCGCGAGAAGGAACTCGCGTAGCGGGAACAGGACGAAGCCCGCCTGAATGCCGTGAAAGAGGAGCGCCACTATGTGGAGGCCCTTCGCAAAGCCCAAAAAGTGTGAAGCTCTACCAGAAACCTTAAACAGCTTTCAAACTAGGCGCTCTTGCAGCCGTGGGGCTGCTGGTTTACCTAAGTAAGAAGGACGATAAGCAAGCCGGAGAGCCAGCGTCCGTGCGTGCACTTTCGCGTCAAACTGGGTAGTTGGATAGCTTATAGCCTGCCAGCAGGTGCAGGTAGCCTAGGCGTGTATCTGGGTAAGTGAACACGACAGAGCGGCCAGCACGGTGCTGGAGAGGCGCTATGCAAACGAAAGCCCCTCGCGTCACTTCCTGAGGATAGCGGGCGAGGGGCTTTACCATAGCGCATTCTGTTATGGGGCGTTGAGACCTCGACAAGGCGACTTACTGTAAGTCGCAGGTAGGCCTACTAGTCGCCTTTCTTATGCTTATGCGGTTTCAGATCGGGGTGTTTCGGTCTGTTTTCTTCCGTCACCCGTCTTCTTCTGTCCGGAGTACCATCTTCTTTATTAGGCTTAGGGCCGGGTTTGATAGCCATGGTAATAGGTAGTGGTTAAGGGTAAAACATGTATCTACGTGTTGAAATATACACGCTTATCGGATAAGAGGAAACGATCGTCCAGCCTTTTAATAGCCTTTATTTCCTGCCGGACAGCAAACTGAGTAATTATAGCGACTGCCCAGTTGCCCGGAGCGCGGAAACGTGTGCTATTAGTAAAACTATCACGCCGCAATAGCATTGTATTCAGCTCGTATAGGTACGTTAGCCCGGTGTAAGATCACTGAGAGTGATCAAAGAAGGCTGATAAGCCTCTGACACACGTGGTAGTTTAACTTTCTCTTTTACTTACCCTACATGAAAGTATCTGAAGTGTCGTCCGAATCACTTGTAACCATGGGATTGTTCGCCCTCTACGCGGCCGGTTACCTGATTGTGAATATGTACCTAGCGACTCACAATCTGACAGAAGCAAGTTGGTTGAGCTTTAACTATATCAAAGCGGGCATCAGCTTCTTAGGCTTTACGCTACCTCCCGTACTAATAGCCTACTATACCACGCACGATCAAGAGCAGGTACCCATACCTATAGTGGATGCTGCGTTTGCTGTACTGGGAGCTCTTGGGTATGGATGCGTTGCGTTCACCATAACGGGGAGCTTCTCGGCAACGGCTGAATCGGTTGCGCCCATAAAAGTAGTGATCATAGCCGTCGCATTTGTTGCAGCCAGTACATTCTTATTTGCGGCGCTTAAACCGGCTGCAGGCACTCCTAATTGGGGCAAAAAGCATGGACTGCCGTGGTTCTACCTACTAGTGGCTGTTGTAATAATATGGGTAGGCGTATATGGCATAAGCTTACTCATCCTGTACTTCATCTCCAGTGGAGTGGTCTGCCAAGTAATAGTTCGGCAGATGCGCCGGATTAGGGAAAAACCTTCGCTCCAGCGAGCAGTGTGGGCTGCTATAGCAGGCATTACTTTTCTCCTAGTAGCGTGCGTGTTATACGGAGTGCTCTTCTATCGCTGGATGCCGTTGCAGTTGGGCGGTGGGCGGCCCTACTTCACCCGCTTTTACCTGCAGGCAGAAGCGCTTGACAAGCTGGTAAAAAGTGGGGCTATTACATCCCCAGCTGTGCTGCAGGCACCTGTCGAGGTGGTGTACATCTCGGAAAAAAATTACTACGTGCTGCTTAATGGCAATGCGGTTGCCTTACCCATCGAGAGCATAACTGGATACGCAGGATCCGGCACCCAAAATCTCTGACCAAATTGCTTGATGTCGCAAAAGCAAGCAGTTAAGGCAGTGGTTCAGAAAATTAAATGTTACGACACCTACCTGGTGCGCATTGAATCCTTCCCATTAAGCCTTGCATTTGTCCTTACGGGCAACTCAACAATTACACTTACATCGCGGTCTGGCAAGCTTGCACAGTAACGCGCACTCCGGCTCCAGCCGGTATTGACGAGTTGGTCAATATCAGTTAGAGCATAGCTTTTCGTGAGTTTGGTCTGCCTGCGTCGGATTTGTTCCGACGCTCTGCATATTGTTTTGAAAAACCGAGCCACTACTGGTTCGCTTCTCCAGTTTTGTGACCGGCGCCTTCTTACCAAGCAGTGCATGTAGAGCAAGGTAGCGTAATGGGTATAAGGTGCTCCAATTTTCCTCCAGAATTGAGTGTGTGTTTTGCTGCCTCACTCAATTCCTGTGCTTTTGCCTACCCGCTCACCTCATTGCCCGCTTTTCTGCTGCCTGTGTATACTGGTGGCGGTGCTGCTATCTGCAGGAGCCAGCCGGGCGCAGCGTTCTAGTGCAAGCAGGCCCGCGCTTACCTCGCTACTCGCTGCCCCACATAATTTACCCACCAGTCCGCGCCGACTAGCTGATTTCGTGGCTGTGGCACAGCAGAACAGCCCCCAACTGATTGAGCTGGCCAACCAAGTCAGCCAGAACCGCCTCGACAGCCTGCGCCGCAAGGCCCAGAATGGCATTCTGATAAACGGTACCGGGGCCGCGGTGCTGTACCCCAGCATCCGCAACCGCCAGGGCGAGGCCGTGCTGGGCTACGACCAGGCCATCACCAACGGCGGCAACTACGCGGTTGTGGGCCAAGTGAGCAAACCGGTCTTCAACCGGGCATTGCTAGCCAACGATTATCGTATTCTGGGCAACCAGGGACAGGTGCTGCGCAACAACCGGCAACTAAGCGCCCTGGATTTGCGCCGCACGGTTACGGACCAGTTTCTGACGGCCTATGCCGCCCAATTGCAGCTAGACTTTGCCCGGGGCCTGCTCACCCAGTTGCGCCAGCAGGACCGCCAGCTGCGCCAGCTGGTGGAAGCTGGCATATTCAAGCAAACGCAGTACCTAAGCTTTTATTTGTCGGTGCGCACGCAGGAAGTAACGGTGGATCAGAATCGCCTGGCGTATCGCCGCGAGCTGGGTACGTTGCGGGCGTTAGCCGGAGTAGCCGACACGGCCCTAGTCGCGCTGGAAATACCGACCCCACCTACCCGCCGGCCCCTGGCCGGGCTGTTGGCTCCCGCTCAGCGCCAGTACACGCTGGATAGCCTCCGGAATCTGTTCGACCGGCGGGCCGTGGATACTTACTACTTGCCGCGGGTGAGCGTGGTGGCGGATGCCGGTTTGCAGTCCACCTCTTATCTGCCGCGGGCGCTGAGCCATAGCTTCGGAGCCAGTGGCGGGCTGCTGCTTTCCATTCCGGTTTACGATGGCCACCAGCGCCAGCTGCAATACCAGCGCATCGCCCTGAGCGAGCAAAGCCGGCGGGGCTACCGGCAATTCATCACGGTGCAGCGCCGCCAGCAGTACGAGCAGCTGGAAGGACAGATTCGGGCCGCCGATGCGCTGCTGGTGCGCATTCGCGAGCAGCTGCGCATTGCCCAGACGCTGGTGGGAGCCACGCGCCAGCAGCTGGCCACGGGCGACGTGGTCATTCTCGATTACCTCAACGTCGTGACCAGCTACCGCACGCTCCAGTTCAGTTTGTCTCAGGCGGAAACGGACCGGTTGCGCAGCCTGTACGCCCTCGACTTTCTAGCTGAGCAATAGCCCGTTTTTATATGCCTGTATACTCCCTGCGTTTTCTTCTGGCTATCGGAGCCCCTCTGCTGCTGACTGCCTGTCATTCCGGCGACGGAACACCAGGAGCCGTTGCCGGAACCACTAGTGCCCCCCGCGCGCTGGTAACAGTAGGGGCCGTCCGCACCGATACCCTCACCGACGTGCTGCGCCTAAGCGCGATTTCCACCTACCCGGCTAAGGATGTACTCCGAGCCACGGCCACAGGCTACGTATTATCACCTTCACCCGTGCCCGGTCAGGCCGTCAGCGCGGGCCAAACCGTGTTTCGGGTGCAAACCAAGGAGGCGCGGGTGCTGCATCTGGATCAGCTCACCGGCGACCCGCGTCTGCGCTTTTCCGGGATTCTGGCTGTGAAAACCACGCGCGCCGGCGTGCTGGCGACCGTGGACAAGCTGGCCGGCGACTACGTGCAGGACGGCGAGCAGCTAGGCGTGGTGTACGACAAAAGCCGCTTTGGCTTTGTGCTGGATGTGCCGGCGACGCAGCTGCGCTACGTACGCCCCGGCCAGCGCTGCCGCATCCTGCTGCCCGACGGCCGGGTGCTGGCGGGTCAGGTGGCCGAAGTGCTGGCCACGGCCGACCCCACCCTGCAAACCCAGCGCTACACCGTGCGGCCCACCGGCGGAGCGGTGCCGGAACTACCCGAAAACCTGGCCGTGCAGGTGGAGCTGGACCGCACGGCTCCCCGGCCGGTGCCCACCCTGCCCCGTGAGGCCGTGCTCACCGATGAAACCCAGACCCAGTTCTGGGTGATGCGCCTGCTTGATGACTCTACCGCCGTGAAAGTGCCGGTGGTGCGCGGCCCCGAGCAGGACGGCCGGGTGGAAATCAGCCGCCCCCGGTTCAGTCCCCAGGACCGGATTCTGCTTACGGGCAACTACGGCCTCGACGATACGGCAGCCGTGCAGCTTAGCCGGTAGTAATTTCTTGCTCAGCTTATGGAAAATCCGGTTTTTCAGCGGTATAAAGCCCCCATTGCCGTGCTGCTGGCTTTGGTACTCGCCCTGGGTACGCTGGCGTACCGGCGCATCAACGTGGCCTTGTTTCCCGAAGTCACCTTTCCCAAGGTGAAAGTCATTGCCGACAACGGGCTGCAGCCCGTGGACCGGATGATGGTGACGGTGACCAAGCCGTTGGAAAATGCCATGAAGCAGGTGCCGGGCCTCAAGCTGCTGCGGTCCACCACCAGCCGGGGCTCCTGCGAAATCTCGGCCTTTTTCACCTGGAACGTGGACGTGGTGCAAAGCCAGCAGATTGTGGAGTCGCGCCTCAACCAAATTCGGGGCGATTTGCCGGCGGGCACGCAAATCAGCGTCGAGCGCATGAACCCGGCTATTCTGCCGGTGATGGGCTATACGCTGGAAGGGCCGGGGCGCTCGGCGCTGGAGTTGCGCCGCTTGGCGCTGTACACCATCAAGCCGTTTCTCTCCCAGGTGGATGGCGTGTCGGCCGTGCAGGTGCAGGGCGGCCGCACCAAGGAGTTTCAGGTGGAGTTGCTGCCCGATCAGCTAGCCGCCCTGGGGTTGACTCCGGCGACCGTCAGCGCCAGTTTAGGCCAAACCAACTTCGTGCAAAGCAACGGTTACCTGAGCGACTACCGCCGGTTATATCTGACCGTGACCGACGCTACCATCGTTACCAAGAGCGACCTGGAAAACGTGGTGCTGCGCAACGACGGGCGCCGCATAGTGCGCCTCTCGGATGTGGCCACCGTAACGCTGGGCGAACAGCCGGAATACACCCGCGTCAACGCCAACGGCCACGAGGCGGTATTGATTTCGGTGCTGCGTCAGCCCGACGCCAACGTGGTAAAGGTATCTGAAGGCGTGCTGGCCAAGGTGAAGGCGCTGCAGGCGGGCCTGCCCCGCGGCATCACCCTGCAGCCCTACTACGACCAGGCGGATTTCGTGTCGGAGGTGGTCAAGTCGGTGCAGGACTCGCTCTGGATTGGGCTGGCCCTGGCCCTGGTGGTGACGGCCCTGTTTCTGCGCTCCTGGCGGGCTTCTCTCACCATCCTGCTCACCATCCCCATTGCCCTGGCCATGACGCTGGGCGTGCTCTACTTTGGGCTGGGCTACTCCCTAAACATTATGACCCTGGGGGCCGTAGCCGCCGCCATCGGCCTCATGATTGACGACGCCGTAGTCATGGTCGAGCAGCTGCACCGGGTGGGTGAGGACCATCCGGCCGCCAGTCCGGGCGAAGTGGTGGCCCGGTCCGTGAAGCACCTGTTGCCGGCGCTGTTAGGCTCCTCCTTGAGCACCATCGTCATTTTCCTGCCCTTCGCCCTGCTGGGCGGCGTAGCCGGGGCCTACTTCAAAGTGCTAGCCACCACCATGGTCGTCGCTCTGGCCTGCTCGTTCCTGGTGGCGTGGCTGGGCTTGCCGGTACTATATCTACTACTGTCCAACTCGAAAAAAGCGGCACTTTCCAAGACTACCCAGCCCTCCCCCGTGATGGATTCTGCCCACCACGATATTCCGTGGGTGCGGGCCGTCATCCGCCGGCCGGCCTACAGCCTGCTAGGCATCGTGGGGTTGCTGGCCACGCTGTGGATAGTTATTCCACGCCTGGCTACGGGCTTTTTGCCCGAGATGGACGAAGGGGCCATTGTGCTGGACTACAACTCGCCGCCCGGCACCAGCATCGAGGAAACCGACCGGATGCTGCGCCAGGCCGAAAAGCTGATTCTGCGCGTCCCGGAAGTGGCCAGCTATACCCGGCGCACGGGCACACAGATGGGCTTTTTCATCACCGAGCCCAACCGGGGCGACTACCTCATCCGCCTGAAAACACCCCGGCAGCGCACGACCGAAGAAGTAATAAACGACATCCGTCGGCGCGTGGAAGCCACCCAGCCGGCCCTGACTATCGACTTTGGGCAGGTAATTGGCGATATGCTCGGCGACTTGATGAGCACTGTGCAGCCCATTGAAATTAAGATATTCGGCCCCGACGCGGCCACCCGCTACCGGCTTGCCGACCAGGTAGCCACCGTAGTGGAGCATACGCCCGGCACGGCCGACGTCTTTAATGGCATCGTGCGCATGGGGCCCGCCGTGGACGTGCGCCCCAATGCACGGCACCTCGCCCAGTTCGGGCTGACCGGCACCGACTTTCAGGCCCAGCTGCAAACCCAGCTGGCCGGCGTAATAGCCGGCAACGTGCTCGAAGGCGAGCAGCTGCTCAACATCCGCCTGCGCTACCCGCAGGCCACCCAGGCTACGCTGGCGCAGCTGCGGGCCCAGCCGGTGTTCTTGCCCAATGGCCAGCGCCGCCGCCTCGATGAGCTGGCCACGGTGCGCATCAGCGCCGGCGACGCGGAGCTGGAGCGGGAAAACCTGCAAGCCATGACGGCCGTGACGGCCCGCCTCGACGGCCGCGACCTGGGCAGTGCCATGCGCGACATCCAGCAGCAACTGGCCCAGTCAGTGCCCCTGCCGCCGGGCTACTTTATTCAGTATGGAGGTTCCTACGCCGAGCAGCAGCAGTCGTTTCAGGAGCTGCTTACGATTTTGGCCACCGCTTGCCTGCTGGTGTTTGCGGTGGCGCTGTTCCTGTTCAAAGACCTGAAAGCGGCGGGACTAATTCTGCTGGTGGCCATTCTGGGCCCGGCCGGGGGCAGTCTGGCGCTGTACTTCACCCACACCCCGCTGAACGTAGGCTCGTACACGGGCCTAATTATGGTGGTGGGCATCATCGGGGAGAATGCCATCTTTACGCTGCAACAGTTTTTCGAGAACCGCGCCGAGGGCAACCCCGTGGCCCAGGCCATCGGCTACGCTATTGCTGCCCGCCTGCGGCCCAAGTTGATGACGGCGCTGGCCGCCATTGCCGCCTTGCTGCCCCTGGCCCTGGGAATCGGGGCAGGCGCTCAACTGCACCAGCCCCTGGCCATTGCCGTTATCGGGGGTCTGCTGCTGGCCCTGCCCCTGCTCTTAGTAGTGCTGCCCAGTCTGTTACGGCTGGCATACGAGGTAAAGCTCTATGCACCCGTAACAAAAACGAGCTAGCGCCCCAAACTGGCCAGAAGAGCTGCTGTGCAGCCCCTAGCCCTTCAGTAGCGTGGATGCGGTGCTCGACGCGGGAAAAGGATAACACCGACTAATGAACGCAATGTCCTGGGCAGACAGCTGGGTGTTATGCGGCGTAGGTGTGGGGGGGACGGTGAATTCCGGGGGGAAACTATAGTGCATAATCGAAAGCGGATCATATCCCGAATTCGTGATGAGAGCCTTTTCCGCTTGTTCAAAGAAATTGGTGTCCACTTTCTGCCGATCCCATCCGTAGGCCTGAAACAGTCGGCTGTAGATCAGAGGCTTGTTCCACTGGATAGCAGCTGCCGGGCTCTGATGCTCGTGCACGCACCCCAGGCAATGGCCAAACTCGTGCAGTATCGTAGCCGGGAAAGCGTCCGGACTGGTCGTTTCGTCCGACAGATCAAAATTCATCGTGGCTTTGTTCTGATCGCGTTCCGTCAGAGCATCCGTGCCTACCAAGGACCAGGAGCCGCTGCGGGTAAAGCTAATTCTTACTTCCGCCTGCCCCTGCGCAATAAAGTCAAACGTGATGTTGGCATGAGTTTCCCACGTTTTGGCGACTGTTTCAATTTGACGGTGCACATGCGCCTCCCCACCCAGAAACCGGACTCGCAACGCTCTGCCTGGCTGCCAGAAGTGGGTGTGTAGTAGGGCCAGTTCGTGCAGGATTTCTCTGGTCTCCTTTCTTCCAATAACGGTTTCTTGGCTGATCAGCAACTCCGAGTACTCCTTGTGGCCGGCCGCTATTTCCTGCAGCAGGTACCGAGCTGGTTTGTGACCGTAAACCGGCTCGGTTTCCGCATTCATGACATTGTCGGCCCGTTCTTGTAGCGCAACGTACAGGCCGTATTCACCGCCATGGGGGCGCGTGGTACATAGGTTGAGTGGGGTATTTTTCACTGGCGTAAGTAGGGTATGTAAATGAATTCAGCCGCACAAGGCGGCCAAAGTTGCGGAGGGTATGCTAATCCATAAGAAGGGCTAAAAGCCCTCACCAGTCCCGGACCAGAGGGCCTAGATGATGAGAGCTAACTTAGTAGTATTCCATGGAAACCGAACAAATACTGATTCACAAACTCCCTAAGTTGTTAATTCATAACACTTACTGCTTGCGCAGAAAAAATTACTGAAACGCGGATACACCATTACCCTCTCGCACCATCCGGCTATAACGCATCTAGTGTGCTTGCCGCGAAATATCTACCCTTCGCGTATTACGGACGTGGATTTGCTAGGTCAGCGCGGTTAAGACGCCAGGTGGTATAGGCAACCAGAATAACCAGTAACGCAAATAGAATCAGCGAGGATCCCTGCGTGCCAAAGCCAAGGCCATGCTTAGCCACGGGTTTGGTTAACAAGTCGCCGAACGTTGCTCCAAACGGGCGGGTGAGTACGAACGCCACCCAAAACAGGAGCACGTGCGACAGGCGGGTGAAGTAGTACGCCAGCACGACCAGGGCTAGCAGGGAGCCAGTAAGCAGCGCCCCTCCGGCGAACCCCAAGCCGGAGTCGTCGGCCAGATAGTCGCCCAAGGCCGTACCCAGCGTGTTAGAGAACAGAATTGCAGTCCAGTAAAACAGCTCCCCCCGGCGAGTGGTAATCGTACTGACCGAGAGGGTTTTCTCGCTGAGCCGCCATAGCCCCAGTATTACGGCCAGCAGCGTTACCAGCAACGCTGAACCAGTAGCGTAGCCTAAACCCATGGTCCGGTCCATGTAGTCTGACATGGTGGTGCCCGCCGTGCTGGTGGCCAGAATCACGGCCCAATACAGCGCGGGGATGTACCGACTGACAACTAGCTGGGCAGCCAGGACGACCAGGAACACGCCCAGCAGCAATAGGGAGCTAACCCCGTAACCCACGTTCAGGGTTTGCGCCAGCAGGTCCCCGGCCGTTTCGCCCAAGGTGGTGGCACAGATCTTCATCACCCAGAAGAGTAGGGTGACTTCCGGGATTTTCTTCAGCGCGGTCTGCATGAGGCCAGCCAGTTAATGAGCGCGCCAGCTCAGCGTCAGGCCGGATGTGCCACCGCCAAAATAGGCCGGAGCCACGTTCAGGCCTACCAGGCGCGGCTGCCGGCCCCAGCGGTTGCGGTGGGTAAGATAGCCCAGGTGTGCGGAGAGAATACCGAAGCCCGCGCCCGCCACCACGTCGCTCTGCCAGTGCTTGTTGTTGATCATGCGCAGGGCCGCTACGCTGGTAGCGATAGTATAAGCACCAATGCCATACCACTGGCTTTTGTCGCGGAACTCCGTGTGCACGATGCTAGCGGCCAAGAACGCCTGGGCCGTATGCCCTGACGGGAAGGAAAGGTTATCAGAACCGTCGGGGCGGGTTTCCCGAGTTAGGTTTTTGACCGCGAATACGGATGCCAGCATGAATAACTCCGACTTGCCGATAACCAGCAGGGTGTTCAGCCGGTCGTCGCGTGACTCTACTCCCGAGAGGGCTACCAATCCCAGCTCGGCATAGGGGGCAAAAATCAAGATGTCGTCCAGCCGCGTACGGTAGGTGGGAAACAGCTTGTGAATGTCGCGGTTGGCTTGCTGATTAGTGTAAAAGCCTCCCCCGTTGAAGGTATAGGCCCCGTAGCCGATAAGCAGCGCGGGCACAATGCTGGCCTTCACCAGTTTGCCCTTGTACCAGGGTTTGGAAGCTGGTGGTGCCGCCGCCGCGGGCACCTCGAATTTGTGCAGTGAGTCCGCGGCCGGCGTGGGCGGATTCTGGGGAATCTGGGCGTAGGCCGGCATGGACAGGCTCAGAACTATCGCCGCGAAAACGGCGCGGCAAGACGATGCAATACGCATATGTTGGTAGCTAGTGTGTAACCATGGCCCGCATCAGCGAGGAAAAGAGTTCTGAAATCGCGCAAACCTAACGGCGGATTCTGGCGGAAATCTGAGTTTTAAAGCTTACTCTGGAGCGGCTGTGGTTGAGCTTTCCTTCGTGCGTATCTATCTAATCCGCACCCATTAGGTTCGTGCTGAGAACAGCAGCTAGCAGAGTCTTGCGGCTTACGTTTCCCGAGTATAAGCAGCGTCCAGGGACACGCAGTGGGGGCAGCGTGCCCGAGTTTCCTCGATTCGGGTGGGCTCGTAGTATTGCCACTCACCTCCAGCCTTCACCTGCTGACCAACGGGACACCCGTCGTTGTCGTGGTAGGGGTAGCGTACTGGCCCCGGAGCTGCGGACCGTAACCCAGTTGCGTGCTGGTTATGCTGGAAAAAAGGCGGAGTCTTGGCCATCGGTATGAAATAGCTGGCGTGTTGGCTGAAGCCAGGTGAAGTATTTATGATCCAGCCACTGACACAGAAAGCGGCATCTGGCACCTTATCCGGGCAACTAGTGAGCAGACGCTGCTACAAGCTCGATAAGATAGAGTGCGACGGCAAAGGTGCCCGCTGATTCTGAAGCAAAACTGACGCCTGCCTGACCGCCGCTATCCGGCTGGAGCGGCGGGGTCCGGCCAACTTCCAGACGCACCTGGACAAGCTGCAGCAGGCTCCTTGGTGGCTAGGCCTCAGTTTTTACTCAGAATCCGATACTAGTCTTGCTTTTGCCGGCTCCCCTGTGAGTTGGTACGGAAAGAGGTTTTACAAGACTGTTCACTATGGATCTCTCTGATCTGACTCACCTCCTGCGCCACTTGCTCCGGCAGCGGCGCCAGGTGGTAGTACTCCTGCTACTAGGCATTATCCTGCCTTGGAGCGCGTTTCTGAAGGCCGCCTCAGAAATCCGGGAGGGGGAAGGCTTCCCTGGCGACCAGGCCTTTCTGCGGTGGCTGCATGCCCATGCTACGCCCCCGCTGGACGCCCTCAACCTGCTGCTGACCCGGGTCGGCGGACCCCAGGTAATGGCCGTTGTGACCCTGCTCATTGCGGGTTTCCTGTTCTGGCGCCGCTCTTACCACCAAGCCTGGTTTTTCTCGTGGGCAGTTGGAGGCGCTATGGTTATCAACCTGCTGGCGAAGGCGCTGTTAGGCCGGGTCCGACCGGCACTCTGGGTATCTCTGGCTCCGGAAACGACGCCTAGCTTTCCCAGCGGCCACGCCATGGGGTCGGCGGCGGTGGTGCTGGCGTTGGGGCTGATACTGGCCCACTCGCCCCGGCGCTGGCTGCTGTGGCTGCCGGGGGCACTGTTTGTGCTGGGGGTGGGCATTTCGCGCATGTACCTGGGCGTACACTATCCTTCCGATGTGCTAGCGGGCTGGATTGCGTCCGTTGGCTGGGTGACGAGTGTATACCTGCTTTTCAACCGGTCCACCCTGCTAAGGTAATTCGGGAGTGAGGGCCGAAGTAGTCGGCCAAGTCGCCTTTACACGCCCTTAGTATACAACTCAGTTTAGCGCTGACAAGATATTCTAAGCCCGTTAACCAGTCGGGAAGCTGGCTAACGGGCTTTTTCACTACGGGACCGTTAGTTTCTGGCTTAATAGGGTTTATTCAGAATTGCTTCAGAAACGGTGCCTAACCTTGTGCGTAGTGCTGCTTCACGCATTCTTCATAAATACCTAAAGTACCATTCATATGACAGCAAGATGCTTTTAAAGCAGAGTGCTGGCGGACAGCTGATAAAACAATCCTGTTTTACAACCTCACATGCGGTAGCCATGCGCTCTTCGCTTTGTTGCACTCATAGTTAGTTGCCGTGACTTTTTTCCTTCCGAATCGACTTTCAAATCTTCTGGTCTTTCCCCTCCACCGCCGCGGCGTTTGGCTACTGGCTTTGCCGCTGCTGCTGGCCGGCTGCGTCAGCACCAAGTCAGCGTACACCCGCGACCATGTGGCCCGGCGCCTGCAAGCCCGCGGCGGCTACGAGCTGGGCACGGCCCGCAGCGCCAGCGCCCTGGCCCCGGCGCTGCCTACTCTGCAGGACGGCCTGAGCGAAGACGAGGCCATCCGCCTGGCCCTGACCCGCAACCCCGCTTTCCAGGCCGACCTGAGCACGCTGGCGCTGGCCCAGGCCGATTTACAAGACGCTGGTTTGCTTCCCAATCCCGTGCTGAGCCTGGTGACGGCCCACGGTACCGCCCCGTTCTCCATGGCGCTGAGCCTAGCCTCTGACCTGCTCTGGCAGCGGCTGTCGCGCGTGGGGGCCGCTCAGCTGGAAACCCAGCGCGTAGCCGAAAGCCTCGTCAGTCGCGGCCTGCTGGTTAGCCGCGACGCCCAGGTAAGCTACACGGATATCACGCTGGCCGATGAGCGGCTGCGCATCGCCCGTGAGGCCATTGTGATGCGGGCCGAAGTAGCGCGCATCGTGCGGGCCCGCTACCGCGCAGGCGAGGCCAGCGAGCTGGAAACCGTGGCGCCCAGCGCCGATTCCCTGCGCGCCGTCGACGACTACTACCGGGCCCGCCGCGACAACCGGGTGGCCCGCCTGCGCCTGCTGGCTACGCTGGGCCTGGACTCCGTGAATGCCGATTCCCTGCGGTTCACCGCCGCTCCCGTCTCGGCGACTCTGGTGCCGCCCTTGCCGACGCTGCTCGATTCGGCCTACGCTGCCCGGCCCGACTTGTGGGCAGCGCGGGTGGGCATCGAGGGCATTGGCCAGCGGCTGCGGTGGGAACGGAGTCGGGTGTTTTCGTTCATCGTTTCGCTGGACGCCCGCTTCAACAACCCCAACCCGGTGCACCTGGGGCCGGGCGCAACCATCGGCCTGCCCCTCTTCAACCGCAACCAGGGCCGCATTTCGCGGGTGAAAGCCGAGCTGGAACAAGCCTCCTGGCAGTACCTGACCCTGCGCCAGACCGTGAACCTGGACGTGCGCGAGGCCTACGCCCAGTACGAGCAGGCCACCCAGAGCGTCGCCCTGTGGGAGCGGAGCTACCTGCCCAGCCTCCAGGACGCGCTGCGCCGCTCCACCAATGCCTTTATCAACGGCGACTTCCCTTACGTGCAGGTGGCCGAAACCACCCGCCAGTTGCTCGATGCCCAGCAGCGTGCCGCCGACGCCCGCGCGGACCAGCGCCGCGCCCTGGCCCGGCTGCGCTACGCTGTGGGCGGCCGCTTCTAATTCTTCGATTTCTTCTCTGTATGTACTTCCCCAAGTTTACATTCTCCCTGCTGGCAGCGTCCCGCTGCCTGGCACTGAGTGGCCTGCTCGGTGGCGCAGTTGCCTGCGGCAAAGCTGAAAAGCCCAAAGCCGTCAGCCCTTCCGAGGTTGCAAACCCGGTCAAGGAGTCAGACCTGACCACGGTGACCATTACCGCCGACGCGGAAAAGCGGCTGGGCATTAAAACCGTGGCGGTCAAGACCGACAACGTGCAGGCCACCCGCGAGGTGGGCGGCGAAATCCAGGCCGTACCGGGCCAGGCTGTGACCATCGTGGCCCCGGTGCAGGGCACGCTGCGTGGCGGGGCCGGCCTCACGGCCGGCCAGCGCGTGCGACAGGGGCAAACCCTGTACCAACTGGTGGCACTGCCCGCCGAGCGCGACCTGCTCACGCTGGACCAAGGCACCACCCAGGCCCGCACCCAGCTGCAGGTAGCCCAGGCGCGCCTGCAACGGGCCGAGGCCCTGCTGGCTGACCGCGCGGGCAGCGTGCGCGCCCGCGATGATGCCCGCGCCGACGTGGCCCTGGCCCAGCGGGCCCTGGCCGATGCCCGGGCCCGACAGGGTGCTCTGAACGGCAACACCGGCGGCGGGCAGAGCCTGCCCATCAAAGCACCGTTGAGCGGGGTAGTGCAGCGCGTCACGGTCGCGCCGGGTTCGCTGGTGACGGCCAACACCGTGCTGCTGGAACTGGCCTCCTTGAACAAGGTGTGGGTGCGGGTACCGCTGTTCGTGGGCGACTTGCGCCGCCTGGGCAAGGACCAGGCAGTGACCGTGCGGCCCCTGAACGGCGGCGCGGCCCGGCAAGCGCGGCCGGTGGAAGCGCCCACCATTGGGGGCACGGCGGGCACGGCCACGGCCGATGTGTTCTACGAGATTGACAACACCGACGAGGCCTTTCGCCCCGGCGAGCGGGTGGCCGTGGACGTGACGCTGGGCAACGCGGCCAGCGGCGCCACAAATGGTATGACGGGTGCGGCTACCAGTACGGCGGCGCTGACTGTGCCTACGGCCGCACTACTCTACGACGCCTCGGGCGGGCAGTGGGTGTACGTGCGCACCAAGCCCTTGCAGTACGTCCGCCAGCGAGTGGAGGTGCAACGGGCAGTGGGGGACCAGGTGGTCATCTCGCGGGGCGTGAAAGCCGGCGCCGAAGTCGTGACCGACGGTGCGGCGGAGTTATTCGGAACCGAATTTGGCGGCAGCCACTAAGCGATGAAGTGGATAATAGAATCGGCGCTGCGACTACGGCTGGTGGTAGTCATCCTGTTTGGCGTATTGCTGGCAGCAGGGCTGCAGGTGGTGCGTAACACCCCGTTGGATGTGTTTCCGGAGTTTGCGCCGCCTTACGTGGAAGTGCAGACCGAAGCCCCCGGCCTGAGCACCGCCGAGGTGGAAGCCCTGGTGAGCGTGCCGCTGGAAAACGCCCTGAACGGCACGCCCGAGGTCAAGAAAATCCGCTCCAAATCGGTGCTGGGCCTCTCGTCGGTGGTGCTGTACTTCCCTCAAGGCACCGACATCAACAACGCCCGGCAGGCGGTGCAGGAGCGGCTGGCACGGGTGGCCCCTACCCTGCCCGGCGTAGCCCGGCCTCCGGTGATGCTTTCACCCTTGTCCTCGACGAGCCGGGTGCTGAAAATTGGGGTGTCGTCAGATAGTCTGACCCAGGTGGAGATGACCACGCTGGCCCGCTGGAGCATCCGCCCCCGCCTGATGGCCGTGCCCGGCGTGGCCAACGTAGCCATCTGGGGGCAGCGCGACCGGCAGTTGCAGGTGCTGGTGAACCCCGAGCAGCTGCGCACCCTGGGTCTGACCTTGGCCGAAGTAGAAAAGGCGGCGGCCGACGCTACCGCGCTGGCCGGCGGCGGTTTTATCGATTCGCCCAACCAGCGCCTGGCCGTGTCTCAAAGCTCGGCCATCCAGTCCGCTGCTGACCTAGCCCAGATGCCCGTCACGTTCCGCAACGGCGTGAGCCTGAAGCTGGGCGAAGTGGCGCAGGTGGTCGAGGGCTTTCCCGCCCCCATCGGCGACGCCGTAATTAACGACGGGGCCGGCCTGCTGCTCATCGTGGAAAAGCAGCCGGGAGCCAACACCCTGGCCGTGACCCAGCAGGTGGAAGCCGCGCTAAATGCCATGCGTCCCGGTTTGAAGGGGCTGGAAATCGACTCGACCATCTTCCGGCCGGCGACCTTTATTGAAATGTCGCTCAGCAACCTGAACAAGTCCCTGCTCATCGGCTGCGTACTGGTGGTGCTGGTGCTGCTGTTTTTTCTGTACGAGTGGCGCACGGCCCTCATCAGTGCGCTGGCGTTGCCCACCTCGCTCATCGCGGCGGCGTTAGCGTTACGCTACTCCGGCAAAACCATCGACACGATGGTGCTGGCCGGCCTCATCATTGCCCTGGGCGAAGTCGTGGACGACGCCATTATCGACGTGGAAAACATCATGCGCCGCCTGCGGCTGAATCACGAGGCCGGCTCGCCTAAAACGGCCTTTGCGGTGGTGTACGAGGCCAGCATGGAGGTACGCTCGGCCGTGATTTACGGCTCGGTTATCGTGGCGCTGGTGCTGCTGCCCATTTTCCTGCTGCCGGGCTTGTCGGGGGCGTTTTTCCAGCCGCTGGCCTTTGCCTACGTGCTGGCCATTCTGGCCTCGCTGTTTGTGGCCCTGACCCTGACGCCGGCCCTGGCCCTGATTCTGCTGCCTAAGGCGGCGGAGAAAAAGTCGAAAGATGCGCCGGTGGTGGCCTGGCTCAAACGGCACTACGCCCGCATCTTGCCCACCCTGCTGGCCCGGCCCAAGCGCGTGGCCTGGTCGCTGACGGCAGCCGCGGTTATCTCCATGCTCACGCTGCCGTTTTTCGGCCAGGAGTTTCTGCCCAACTTCAAGGAGTACGATTTTCTCATGCACTGGGTAGAGAAGCCCGGCACCTCGCTGCAGGCCATGTCGCGCATCACGGTGCGGGCCAGCAAGGAGCTGCGCGCCATTCCCGGCGTGCGCAACTTCGGGGCCCACATCGGCCGGGCGGAAGTAGCCGACGAGGTGGTGGGTCCCAACTTTACCGAATTGTGGATTTCCGTCGACCCCAAGGTGGACTATGAGGCCACCGTGGCCAAAATCCAGACGGTGGTCGACGGCTACCCCGGCCTGTACCGCGACCTATTGACCTACCTGCGCGAGCGCATCAAGGAAGTGCTGACCGGTACCTCGGCCACCATCGTGGTGCGCATCTTCGGCCCCGACCTCGACCAGCTTTACACCAAGGCCAAGGAAGTGGGCAGCAAGCTCGAAGGCGTAGAGGGCGTGGTGGACCTCAAAGTGCAGCAGCAGACGCTCGTGCCCCAGATTCAGGTGAAGATGAAGCCCGAAGCCGCGGCCCGATTCGGTCTGAATCCCGGCACGGTGCTGCAGGCCATCAGCACCGTGGTGAAGGGCCGGAAGGTGGGCGAAATCTACCAGGAGCAAAAGATTTTCGACGTAGCCGTGTGGGGCCAGCCAGCCATGCGCGCCGACTTCGGGGCCGTGCGCGAGCTGCTCATCGGCCTGCCTGGTGGCGGGGCCGTGCCCCTACGCGAGGTGGCCGACGTGCGCATCGTGCCCACGCCCAACGAAATTACCCGCGAGGCCTCGTCGCGCCGCATCGACGTAACGCTCAACGTGCGGGGCCGCGACCTGGGCTCGGTGGCCCGCGACGTGCAGGCGCAGGTGGACGGCGTGGCCTTCGGCGCCGGCTACCACCCCGAAATCCTGGGCGAGTACGCCGAGCGACAGGCCTCGCAGAACCGCATGGCCCTGCTGGTCTGCCTCTCGCTCATCGGTATCTTCCTGGTACTCTACACCGACTTCGGCACCGTGCGCCTGGCCGTACTGGGGATTCTGAGCTTATTCTTCGCCGTGTCGGGCTGTTTGCTGGCGGCGTTTCTCACCGGCGGGGTGCTCTCGCTGGGCTCCATCGTGGGGTTTATTACGGTACTGGGCGTGGCGGCCCGCAACAGCATCATGCTCGTGAGCCACTACCGCCATCTGGAAGTGGAGGAAGGCATGCCATTCGGTAAGGAACTGATTATCCGCGGCTCATTGGAGCGGATATCGCCCATTATCATGACGGCCCTGACCTCAGTGCTGGCCCTGCTGCCCATCATCTTGGCCGGCAACGAGCCGGGCTCTGAAATCGAGCACCCCATGTCGGTGGTTATTCTCGGGGGCGTCATCACCTCCACGGTGCTTAACCTGCTGGGCATGCCCGCGCTGTATTGGGCTTTCGGCCGCAAGGCCGGAGCGGAACCAGCGCGGGCAGAACCAGCCGTCGCCTAGCTCCGATGACTGTCGTCTGCCCCACTACGAACCCAAACCCCTCAATCAGGTTGCGCGTCGCTTGGGCCGGAGCCGGGCTGGTGTTGCTGCTCAGCAGCGGCCTGACTCCACATGGCGCCCTTTCGCCTTCGGTGGCGGTAGACCCCGACGCGGTGCGCACGGTGGCCGCCCGACCCATGGACAAGTCGCTGCTGGTGTACCTCGCCGCCGACGATTACCGGCAGATAGCGGTCTCGTTGACCCGAAAGTTTGGCGAAAAGTTTCGGGCGCGGCGCGACCACCTGCCGGCCGTGGCGCGTGCCCCTGATGAGCTTATCTGCCCAGTCAAGCCCGGTCGCATAAAGCATAAATCGGCCAACCTCGCTTAAGTCGGCCGGAAAATCAACTTCTTCCACAATGTCGCGGTCAGCAGGGGTCATCAGTCACTGCCTACGCCAACCTGTCAACAAACTTAAGTATTCAATGATAAGATTCTTGCGCGTTTGCAGGCATCCCTGCTACCGGCTGCTTCTGTGTTTGACCATCGGCTTGCTTACCTCTAGCTGCGGTTCCAAATCGGACAGCGTAAAACAGGCAGCCGAGACTGCGCCCGTATTCAACGTCCCCGACCTGCTGGGCTTGGATATTGACCGCGTGGAAAGCACGTTGGGCCGGCCCAAGTGGGACAGCGTAGCCGCGCATGACGCCTCCGAAAGCGTCCGCCTCTTTCGCCGCGATACACTGCTGCTGCGGGTCGGCTACAGCGCGCGCACCCGAAGAGTGTACAGCTATCTGATTCAATCCGCGCACGCACAAACCCATGATTATCGGCCCCTGCTGCGCCTGGCGAACCTTACCGGCAACGAGCCCGTGCTGGTGGTGGTGCCCGTGCCGTCAAAGAACAATTCTGCCGAATACACCGGAGTTAAAGTGTTTGTAAAAGACGCCGGGAGCCGGTAATGCGGCAGCAGCATACTAGGGGGAAATAGCCGACTACTTCGGGGACAGCGCAATTGATTTGGCAAACGCCTGGGGTAGCGGCACTTTATTTCATAGTCTTTAACTGACTATTTCTTTGCTCATGCAGCCCGACTCCCGCGCCTTTCTTGAAATACGTGCCCACACCGAAACGCACCTGACCAGCTCGGCCATGCTGCAGGACATCGTCATCGGTCTGTCGGATGGCCTGACGGTGCCCTTCGCCCTGGCGGCGGGCCTAAGCGGGGCCGTGGCCTCGTCCAGCCTCGTCATCACGGCGGGCCTGGCCGAAGTGGTGGCCGGCTCCATTGCCATGGGCCTGGGCGGCTACCTGGCCGGCCGCACCGAGGTGGAGCACTACGCCGCCGAACTGCGGCGCGAGCACCAGGAAGTACGGGAAGTGCCCGAGGTGGAGCGCTGCGAAGTTAAGGAGCTGCTGGCTGAAATGGGCCTGAGCCCCTCCACCCAGGAAGTGGCCATGCAGGAGTTGACAGCTGACCCTGAACAGTGGGTGAAGTTCATGATGAAGTACGAACTGGGCTTGGAAGCGCCCAATCCCCGCCAGGCTCCCAAAAGCGCCGTGACCATCGCCGGGGCCTACGCCGTGGGCGGCCTCATTCCGCTCAGTGCCTATTTCCTCACCAGCACGCCCTGGCAGGGCCTGCTTTGGTCGGCCCTTATTACGCTGGTTTGCCTGCTCATCTTCGGCTACTTCAAGAGCCGCATCACCGGCCAGCCGCCGGTGTGGGGGGCCCTCAAGATGGCCAGCACCGGGGCCGCCGCGGCCGGGGCCGCATTTTACGTTGCCCGTCTCTTTGGGAGGTAAGGCGATCCAATACTACCCCCGCCTGAACGCGCCGGCAGCCCGGCGCTTCAGCTTTCCTTCAGATTTACGGACTTATTTCGCCTTCACTATCCCATCAGGGAAGACCTGCTTTTGCCCATTTACCATGAAACTGCTGCTGATTGAAGACGAGGTCTACCTGCGCAATACGCTCGTAGACTACCTGCGGCAGGCGGGATACGTCTGCGAGGTCGCCGGGGACTACCAGCAGGCGCTGGAGAAAATCAAGCTATATCAGTACGATTGTGTGGTGCTAGACTTAACCCTGCCCGACGGCAACGGCTTGAATATTCTTCGCGAACTGAAGGCCGACAGCTCCCGGGCCGGCGTGCTGATTATTTCGGCCCGTGATGCCCTTGATGACCGGCTGACGGGCCTGGACCTGGGCGCCGATGACTACCTGACCAAGCCCTTTCACCTGGCTGAGCTGAACGCGCGGCTCCGGGCCATTATCCGGCGGCGCCAGTTCCAGGGCAGCCACCACATTGCTTTCCGCGACCTGCTGGTGTGGCCCGAGCAAGCCGAGGTGTTTGTGCGGGACCAGCCGCTGGTACTCACCCGTAAGGAATACGATCTGTTGCTGTTTCTGCTCGCCAACCCTAACCGGGTGCTGACCAAAGAATCCATTGCCGAGCACCTATGCGGCGATGCCGTGGACAGTGCTGACTCGTTTGACTTTATTTATACCCACCTGAAAAACCTGCGCAAGAAGCTCCAGGAAAAAGGGGCCGACAACTACATCCGTACCATGTACGGCGTGGGCTATAAACTCAGCACCGAGTGAAGCTGCTCACCAAAACCAACCGCTACTACCTGCTGCTGACCACGGTGCTGTTCATTGTGGCCAGTGCGGTACTCTACTACGGGCTATTCGGCGCCTTGCAGCACGAGGTGGAAGAGCAGTTGTTCAATCGCCGCGTATATTTGGAGCAGCGGGTGCAGAATGGTGTGGGCCTGCCCACCTCCCCCTTTGAGTACCAGATGGCAGTCAGCCACCGACCCCAGCGCATCGGCTACAGCGACACGCTGCTGCTCGACCCACAGGAGCAGGAAATGGTGCCGCACCGCCAGCTTACGTTTCCGTTACGGGTGCGGCAAGAGCTGGTTTGGGTAACGTTGCGCAAGTCACTGGTGGAAACCGAGGACGTACTGGCCGTGGTACTGGGCGTGATGGTGGGCGTGCTGGGGCTACTGCTGCTGGGCGTTATTCTGATTAACCGCTGGCTGGGGCAGTGGCTGTGGAGCCCGTTCCGCAATACGCTACGGGTGCTGCGCGGCTACGGCGTGCAGCAGGACCAGGTGCTGACGTTTCCGCCGACCAACACCGATGAGTTTGCCGAGCTAAACCAGGCCCTGACCCTGATGAGCCAGCGGCTGGTAGCCGACTACGAGGCCGTGCGGGAGTTTACGGCTAATGCCGCCCACGAGACCCAGACCCCCCTGGCCATTATGCAAGCCAAGCTGGAGCAGATGCTGCAGCTGCCGGAACTGGTAAACCCGGAGCTGGCTACGCTGGTGTCGGAGCTGTACGGGGCCACGCTGCGGCTCTCGCGCTTGCACCAGGCCCTCACGCTACTCAGTAAAATCGAGAACCGTCAGTTCGCAGACACCTCTGCGCAACGCCTGGACCGGCTGCTGGAAGAAAAAGTGCTTCAGTTTGAGTCGCTGGCCGATGTACGGCACGTGACGCTACGCACCCACCTCAGCGGCGTGCCAGCCTTGCAGATGCACGCCGGCCTGACCGATTCGCTGGTACACAATCTGCTGCAGAACGCCATTAAGCACAATCACCGCGGGGGCACTATTGATGTGACGCTGACTCCAGCGTACCTGGAAGTGAGCAACACGGGCCCAACGGTGACCGGCGACCCAGCCCGCTTTTTCGAGCGGTTCCGCAAGCACCAAGCTGCTTCCGATTCGCCGGGCCTGGGCTTGTCGATTGTGCAGCAAATCTGCCAGTACTATGGCTTTACCGTGCGCTACCGCTTCGAGCCGACTACCAGCCTGCATACCTTGCGGGTGGACTTCGCACCCAAAAAGGCAGCTTCCACTCCGGATACTCAAGTGTCAGCGGGCTAAGCCAGCGTCAGTTCTGAGGCCGCACGTCAGAATTACTTCAGATTCGATTTATAGACTGCGGGCCAAACCACTCCAGGCTTGGCTTTTCCTCCCTGTATGCTCTCACGGCTCCGCCCACACATTTTACTCTTCCTGTTTGGCCTTGGAGCATTAGCCGCTCTGACCGGATGCGAGTCGGGCAGTGGCCAGCCTATCACGGTGCCAGCAGCAGCGCAAAACGCTTTGCGCCAGAAATTCGGCACGCACCTGGAGCAGCTGCGCTGGCACCCGGACTCAAACCGGCTACACGCCTCTTTTATCTGGAAGACCATCCCCGTAGACGTATGGTTGACCGCGGCCGGCCAGGTGCAGGAAACTCAGCTGGCGATGCTTGGGGAAGACATACCGCCCGGGTTGCAGGATTCGCTGCAGCGCTACTACCGCTCCTACCAGCGCCGGGCGATGCACTTGGTTGAAACGCCGGCCGGCTTCCACTACAACTTGCTGCTCGCCGCGCCCGGTGGCCCCGCGATGCGCTTCCGCTTCCTGGCCGATGGGCACCGGCTCAGCCAACCCGTTAAGGTTTCCAGCTCCCCCCGTTAGGTTATGAGAAAAACAGCTTTTCCCCTTATAAGTGGAGGTGTGCTGGCTTGGTCAGTGGGGGCGGCGCAGGCTCAGCAAACGGCATTAACGCCGGGCTTGCTGGTGCCCGATAGTGCCCACGCTACCTCTTCCGTAATGGTGCAGCGGGTCCGGCCCGCTACCTGGGTCGTACTGCGGGGGCTGGTAGTGCCGGCGGCTTTAATAGCAGCCGGGGCCCTCACGACAGAGCATGTCGAGGTAATCAATTCCGATGAAGCGGTGCGGGAGGAAAGCCGGGAACACCTGCGCTGGGTGCGTACCAACCTCGACGACCAGCTTCGCCACGCGCCCGCCTACACCACGCTGGGCCTGAGTTTGCTGGGGGTGAAGGGCGAGCATAACTCGCTCAACCAGGCCGTGTTATTTGCTCTCACCTACACGCTTAATAACACGATTACCAGCAACCTTAAGCGCATCACCCGCGTGGAGCGCCCCCAGGGCAACAGCTTCGAGTCGTTTCCGAGCCAGCACACCAGCGCGGCGTTTTCGGCGGCCCGGTTTCTGGACAAAGAGTACGGTGCCCAGAGCATCTGGTACCGGGTGGGCGGCTACACTGTGGCCACGGGCGTGGCCGGGCTGCGCGTGGCCAAGGATAACCACTGGCTCTCCGACGTGGTGGCCGGGGCCGGGGTAGGCATGCTGTCCACGGAAATAGTGTACCGGGTGTACCCGCTGCTGCAGCGCGCCACTCGCCGCGTCATCGGCCCAACCAGCCGGTTTGGCCACCACGCCGTGCTGCTGCCCAGCTACGCCAATGGGGCCACGGGGGCGACCTTGGTGATGGTGTTATAATTTTTACGGACAGCGTCGGATTCCAGAATATCGACAGAATCAGGGGGTAGTTTTGGCCATAGATCTTTCAAAACCTCCCCATGAAACACTATCTTGTGTTGGCCGCCTTCGCTCTGGCGCTGGCCGCCCCCGCCCAGGCGCAGCAGCTGAAGGCGACCCAGGTTCCCGCGGCAGTCGTTGCGGCGTTTAAGCAGAAGTTCCCCCAGGTCAAAGAAGTGAAATGGGAAAAGGAAGGTGACAAGTACGAAGCCGGCTTTGAGCAGGGCAACGTGGAAATGTCGGCCTTGCTGAGTGCCAGCGGTGAGCTGCTGGAAACTGAATCGGAAATGGCGCCGTCGCAGCTGCCAGCTGCCGTGCGGGCCAAGCTAGCCAGCTCTTACAAAAGCTATAAAGTCACGGAAGCCGCCAAAATCGTGTCGGCCAGTACGGGGGCTACCACCTACGAGGCCGAGGTGCTGAAAAGCGGCAAGAAGATGGACCTCCTCTTCGACGCCAACGGCCAGGAAGTAAAAAAATAACGTGATTGAAGCCCAAAAATAGTTGGCTTCCATGATAACTTGAGGCCCAGTTCGTCCCTGAAGCAAACGCCTGCTCCGACATCTGATCCCACACGTATTGCAGCACCCATACCAGGAATGCCTGGTTCTAATTCAAGCTGTCAGCATCTGCTGACAGCTTGTTTTTGTTATCTACCTGTCGTTTTTCGCCTTGTTCCCTTTAGCCCGGTCTTATAAATTAGTCTGCTACGCTGTATTTTAGCCTACTAACTGCTTTAACCGTGAAAAAAATCTGTTGCGCTATTACCCTTTCGGCTACGGGGAGTTTTATTGATAACTGGGAAGCTATTGGGCAGGCTGCTGCTGACCAAAGCGAGCGCCCACCAAGCCACCATCAGTTCATTCACGACCATTCGCACTAGTGGTGTAACATGAAAGCTGCTTTGTCCAGACCTCCCAGGCAGCGGAGCAGTTCACTTCGGAGCTTGTTTTCAGCGCGTAGCGCCAGCGTGCTCACAAGTCCATCTAGTAAGTCGAGAATATCGTCCGTTGCCGTCCGTTCCAAGGCGTGCATAAACACAAGCAATGTCGCCAAACGCCGGTCCTCGAGCATCCGGCTTACTCTCTGAGCCCATGATACCTGCGCGTGGCGCACCATGCGTGTCACTCGATCTTCCGGTAAGTCACGTACCAAAATGTCTCCCACGCCTACGGCCCGCAATTGTTCCAGCCGCCAAAAGGCTCCTGCCAGGGCTGGAGCCGACACGCGGGTAGGAGGCGTACGGAGGACTTGCATCGGCGTAAATCGCTCTCCAGGCAACAGAATCAATACATCTTCCAGTGCGGCGCACTGCAGCGTTAAAAGCCGGGCAGCAAGTTGCCGATACACCGTGCGGCTAGTACACTCCCGTACCAGGACAGTCAAGCGGGCCAGCATCGTAGCGCCCGGCTGTACCACGCGGGGCGTTACTAGGTGAGCAGTAGCCAAATTAAATAAAATGCTGTGACGTACCGGGCTGGTTGTCACCTGCGCATACAGCCAGTGGGTAGGGCGAAATGCCTGCTTCGCTTCAATGAGTATGTAACCGAGTTACACCAGCAGTTTGGCCTGCTGATCGTCCCTAGTACTTATACGTTTGCGATGTTCTTCTATTTCGGGCGGTGCAGCACCCAACTGCGCGGGTAGGGTGTCCACGACAACCGTTGGCAAATCGAGTGGGTCGGGTGGAAAGGTAACCAGAAACCGAAGAGTACAGAGTTGCACCACGCAGCCCAGCCGATTACATGGCCGGCGCCGCTGGGCCACGAACGCCAAATCAGCGAACCTCAGGTAAAAGAAGCGGGCTATTTGCTCAGGGCCAGGAGCCACGTAGTAGCATCTGTAGCGGGCGGCTTGCTCGTCACTGAGAAATTCTACGGGCATGCAACAGCTTGTTAAGCAGAGAAAGTACTGATATCATGCTGAATGGGCCATTGCACGTCAGTGAAGAGCAATAGAACTGAATAAAACGCACCGAGTTGCTCCAAGATAAGCCTCCCTTAACTAGGTGGCAATCGGCTATCACAAACTGATATAAAAAACCAGTTCGTAGATAAGCGAGTATGTAAGCTTGCCTAAAAAAATATTTAGGTTTGTCTAAAATACACGTATGCTCTCCTTCTACTGCCTGGTATTCTGTTCACTGCCTGTAGCCTTGTCAGCGCAGAGCCAAGGGGTCGCGCCGGATTCCTTGAATCGTCGCCCCCCCCAGTACTCGCTCTTGCGGCCGGTGCCCCGGGCCCGGCTGCGGCCAATGAGTACGGACCGGCCCGACGCGACGGAAAGCGCCTACTTGGTGGACGCGGGGCATTTTCAGGTGGAAACCGACGTGCTGCGGCTGGGGCGGCAGCGGTTTGGCAAGCAGGACACGCACCAGGAGCTGGGGCTGAACCATGCCAATCTGAAACTAGGTTTGACGCGCACGATGGATGTGCAGCTGGTGGTGGAATCGTACACGGCGCAGACGGAGCGGGGCGAGCATCCGGGGGCACGGGCCGGCTTTGGGGACCTGACGCTGCGGGTGAAGCGCAACCTGTGGGGTAACGACGGGGGCCGCACGGCGCTGGCGCTGATGCCCTTCGTAAAGCTGCCGACGGGTCGGCGCACTGGCAACCACAATTGGGAAGGCGGCGTGGTGGCACCGTTTGCCTGCCAATTACCCCACGATTGGAGCCTGGGCAGCCAGTTGCAAGCTACCTGGGTGCGCGACGAAGCCACGGCGCGTCACTGCCTGGAACTGGCCCCGACCCTGACCGTGGGCCACGACCTGTACAAAACGCTGGGTGGGTTTGTAGAAGTGGCCGGGGCCTGGGACTGGCGGGAAAGAGGCTGGGCCGCGACGCTCAACGGCGGGCCCATCTGGCGGGTGACGGATAACGTGCAGTTGGATGTGGGCCTGAACTACCCGCTGACGAAAGACACAGAAACAACGTACTTTCTGGGGGTAAGTTTTCGGCGTTAGGACGCGGGAATAATGCGTGATTTTGCGTGGACAGCTGCTGGGGTCAGAGAAATTAACACTGAATGCATTCTGTTTGCTGCCGCTGCCCCTGACGTCAGTTCGCTCAGCGAACTCAACACCTGTATACTGCCGGTTACGAAGATTTTAGCCTAGTGGTGTGCCCGGCGAAAAACTGGTTGCTTCAGCTTATTTTATAACCAGCGATTAGGGTCGAAGCCAGCCTCATGCCGTGTTTTTCAGGTCTATTTCCCCAACCTAAACCCATCATGCTGATCTGCTACGCCTGTTAATTACCTGGTAGAGGAATCTATTTGGCGACGAGTACGTATGTTTGCAGCGTTTGCCCCTTTCTGCTATGCGATTTGTCGCGGTCTTTTTTGCGCTCTACCTGCTGGTGCTGGCCTGTCTGCCCTGTGCTGACGGGACGGTGAACCCGTCGGAGCCGGCGCGCGCCCGCGTTACGGCGCAGACTGATGCTGCCGCGCATCACCAGCAGGATTGGTGTACTCCCCTGTGCCAGTGCCACTGCTGCGCTGGTACCGCCTTGCCTGCCGCTACGGCCGTGGTTCTTCCGGCCACCCACCCGGTAGGCGATGCTGCCCGGCCGTTTGCAACGTTGACGAGCCCGGCCCCGCAGCCGCGGGCCTTTGCCGTCTGGCAGCCTCCGCAAGCCTAGTTTCCTGTTTTTTCGGT
>NZ_SRLA01000009.1 GCF_004745825.1 Hymenobacter fodinae
CCGCTACCGCCGATACGGCGACCGTGCTGCACCTGATGGACGACTCGGTGCAGCGGTTCCAGCACACGCTCAAGCACCTGACCGACGTGACCCGCCTGCACGCGCCCGCGCAGCTGCCGGTTACGGCCGTCTCCCTGGCCGACCTGGTGGCCGACATTCGCCTGGACCTGCACCCGCTGCTCGTCATCAGCGGCGGGCACGTCACGGTCGACCCCGATGGCTGTGAGCTGGTAACCTTCGCCGAGAAGCACTTGCGCAGCATCCTCTACAACCTCATCAGCAACGGGCTCAAGTATCGTTCCCCCGACCGGGCGCCGCAGGTTGTCGTGCGCTGTCACCTGCGCGACCAGGAAATTATGCTGGAAGTACAGGATAATGGCCTGGGGCTGACGGAGCCGCAGCAGGCGCGGGTATTTGGCCTGTTCCAGCGGGTGCACGAGCACATTGAGGGCACCGGCATTGGCCTGTATCTGGTCAAGCAGGTGATCGAGGCCGCGGGGGGCCGCATCAGTCTCGAAAGCCAGGCGGGGGTCGGGTCGCTGTTCCAGGTGGTGCTCCCCCAGCCCAGCCCAACTTTTGCGCCCGACGTCTCGTAAGGCAGAAGTTCATGCAACTTCTCCCAACCGTGCTGCTGGTGGACGACGACCAGACCGCCCGGTACTTGGCCGCGCGCCTCTTGCGGCCCTATGCGGACCGGGTGCGGGTGCTCATGGCCGCAGACGGCCACCAGGCCCTGCAGCTGCTCGCTCACTACGCCACAGAATTGGTCCCCACGCTGGTCCTGCTGGACCTGTACATGCCCGTGCTGGATGGGTTCGGCTTTCTGCGCGCCCAGCTTGGGTGGCCGCCCGCCCGGCGCGCGGCGGTCCGGGTGGTCATCGTTTCCTCCTCCGACATGCCCGCGGAAGAGCAGCGGGCGCGGGAGTTGGGCGTGCCGATGCTGCCCAAGCCCCTGACGGCGGCCATGCTGGCCCGCGTGCTGCACCAGCAACTAGGCGAAGCATTTCAACTCGCCTAACTGCCCTAACGGGAATTTCTGTTCTTACTCTTGCGCTACCCCGTAGAGAAGGGCAGCAGGCTTTTTAACGGGCCGAAACAGATAATATCATCAACCACCCTTACAACTGTATTCAGTTGTAAGAGTGGTTGCGGGTTAGAGCTTCATAAGCTGATGTGCCAGCGACTTATGGTGCTGATGTAACATGAATTCCCGGAAGATTGTCAGATCATCCGTTTGGCGACTTTGCTCGAGTGCCGCGAAGTATTCTGCCTTATCCTCCCGAAACACGACGGTCAAGGGCTGCCCGAAGTAATGCTGGATATAGTTCATCAACAGCCGGGAGGTACGGCCATTGCCATCGTTAAACGGATGAATACTCACTAGCTGCTGATGCGCATCGAAGGAGATGTCAAGCTGCTCCGATAAGGTTGAGGCCTGTAGCATGCGATGCTGAAGCTGTTGAGTAAGTTGCTGCACCAGCACGGGTACCTTCTGCGCATTGGGGAAAGAGCTGGCCCCCATGATCGATACTTTATCGAGGCGAAAGTCGCCTCGTGCTGCATCTGTCCTGCCCATGATACTGTTGGTTTGAAGGCCAGTCGTACGCATCACCGCACCGGCAATCTCCTGCAGTAGGGCTGGGGTCAGCATCCGCCGCTGCTCAGCCCATAGCAGCGCCAGGTCCAAGGCTTGTGCATGGTCAGCCAGCATATCGTAGCCGTCCCAAGGTAGGGTCGGATCGATCTTGGCTTCGTCGCCTACCAGAAAATCAAAAGCTGACTGCACCGTTACCCTCGAGCCCTCAATCATCGTCGAGTGGGCCGACACCATCACGTGGTTTAGCAGCTGTCGGGACAGGCGGTCGGCAGGCGGCAACTGTTGCACGAGAGCCGTTAAGCGCTCAATCTCACTCCAACTCATGCCGCCATGGCTTGGCGCAAACTATCTACGTCCACGCTGGCCAGGGATACCGGGTACTCCAGCCCTGAGACGTGAATCACCTGGTGGGCCCAGGCAGCTAGATCATGCGCGTAGATGATTGGACGATCGGCCGCATCATGGTATACGGTTTTGCCCAGCATAAACGCTTCTACGCTGGCCCGTAACGGCGCCGGCACCTCCTCCAAGGCTTTGTCCCGTGGATCGGTTAACAAGTGCGTCAGGTAGGCTCTAAGCACGCGATACGCTTCTTGGTTATGCGAGGTCATAGCAGGGTAGGGGAGAAAGAGGGTGTTAGCTGGTCTTAGCCGGCGTTTTAAGCCCCAGTACTGTCAGCAGTAAGCCGGCTGGATTCTTATCGGCCTTGATCTTATCGGTCTTCAGCCTGTACATAAACTTGAACAGCTCATTTACGAGGTTCTCATCCCCGAGGATCTGAGCTACAAGCTTGGTGTCTTTAATGCCTAACGACTCCAGGTGCCGGCGAGCCATGAGAATCTTGGCATCTTCCGGTGTTTCATCGAAAGGAATCGGAAGTTGCTTGGGCTGCTGCTTGGTCACGTAGAACCGTACCGCGTGGAAAGATCGGCCCTGTTTGAGCAAGGTGTAGCCAATCTTGAGTTCCGTGTTCTCATTGATCTGGCGTACCGCGATATCTAGCACTTTGGCCTTCAGATCGCTAATACGCTGAAACTGCTCCGGTTCTTTTCCCTTCGGATCCTTCAGCTTGAGCATGTGCTTAAACTCATTCAAGTCATAGGTCTTGGTTTCCCCGATATCCTTCCATTGAGAGGCCAGTTGGTAAATACGCTTGGCGTACTTGCTGGAGATCTTTAGGGCTGAGAAGAGCTGATAGGAGGTGAAGTTGTTCTTCAACTCAAACAAGTACGGACGGATGTCTTCCGAAAGGCGAATACGTAGGTAGCCCTGACCCTTCACGTATTCCACCTTCTGAAACATCCAGAGCTGCACGTAGGACTGGTCATTCTCCACCTCAAACATGCGAGAGCCCATGGATTCTGTTGCTTCCTTCAGCTGCTTGTAGTGCCACTCCCGCCCGGTCATGGCCACCACCTCGTTCATATGGATATGGTACTCCTGATTGGGAGCATCTTCCCGCCGTAGCTTGGAAAGCAAAAAGAAGAGCAGGTCCAGTTGACAGGCCGTGTAGTCATAGCGAGCCGTAGTGATCGCGTTATGTTGTCTAACTTCCAGTGATTCCGAATGATCCATAGCAGGGAGGGATAGGCAACAAATATAGAGAAATAGCTAAAAACTACAACTGTTTTTACAGGACGTTTTTGACTGATAAAAAGTCGTTTCACCTGTGCAGAATAACTGATGAAAAGTCGTTTTAAACTGATAAAAGGTAGTAATTCACTGATGAAAAGTCGTTTTAAACTGATAAAAGGTAGTTTATAATGCATGCATGTATCAGTATTACAGCGAGTTACAAGTCCTGCAAATAGACAAATATCTAAAAATACACAAGTTGTTGATACACACGCGAGTTCAAAAGATTAGCTTTCAAGGTGTAGGTATATAACTGGAATAGTGCAGCAGGAAGCAGCAAAACGGGAAGCACAAATTAGTTCAAAACCGCATCAAGTGATTGTACTTTTTTAATACTAAATTATACTTTGCGTATTTGTTCGGTTAGCTTCTGTTGTGCTTAATGTACTGCCACTTCTTGATCCTAGATGCCCCATTTCTATTCGAGTATACCGGCGAGATATAAAAACGACCTTTTATCAGTCGTCCCAAGTTTACTGCTCTCCTCTGATGGGACTGCGCTATCTAAAGGCATCTTTGATGGGGTTTGACTGATAAAAAGTCGTTTTTCAAGTGCCCCTTTTTTTGATCCACTTATCAGGACGAAAAGCAGTACTACGAACCAGTTGCGCCTTGATTCTATCCCCGAAGATTGTGACTGTCAATTTGAATTTTATAAAGGACAGTGGGTGCCGCTGGCTCTATTGATACTTTGGTTACATCATGAATAGAAGGGGAATATTTTGGTAGCCACGGCGATAGGCAACTGGGTACGATGCTTATGGTTCTTACACTTTGGAGATACTTAGAGGGTACAGGAATCTAAATGAGTCACGCTATCATGGTGCACGTTATTAAAAATATCAGGTTACGATAAATGCCGTCTGCAACATTGATAGTTGAGGGTCAGAGATGCTGCTACCGGCTTAAATAGAGATCCTAAACCAGCAGCCTGCATAACTAGAGAATATACACTTCCTTCGGAAGAGCATAGCAATAGAACAGACAAGTAAACCGTTAGCCTAAACGCAATAATATCCGTTCAATGTATAACTCACTACACATTGGTGCGTAGGAGAGGGGTAGCTTCTTCTGGTAAGTGGCATCTGATACGCATCTATCTTATTCTATCCGTATGGCTTTCGCGATTATCCGAGTGACCAAAATTGCCAACCGCGAGCAGGCGCAAAGCGTCGCCCACCACAACTATCGCACCCAGGAAACACCCAACGCGGACCCGGCTTTGCGGCACCTGAACCAGGAGCTAATCAACCATGAGCAGCGTAGCTACTGGGATCTGGCAGGCGAACGCATTGCCGAGCTGCAGCTACCACGTCAGCGGAAGGATGCTATTCGCGCCGTGGAGATCTTGCTTACAGCTAGTGAAGAACGGTTCGATAGGGACCCCACCACCGGGCGAAAGACGGATATCCGGAACTCTCTCTGGGTGAAGGACAATTTGGCTTTTCTGCAGCAGCGCTACGGGGCGGAAAATGTGATTGGGTGCATGCTCCACCAAGATGAGAGCACCCCGCACCTGCATGCTATTGTGGTGCCCGTCACCCAAGAGCAACGCGTGCACAAGGGTGAGAAAGTGGGAGCCAAGGAGCGGCTCTCCGCACGGGACCTGTTCAGTCCCGCGGCACTCCGGCAGTTGCAAACGGATTACGCTGAAGCCATGGCACCCTACGGGTTGAAGCGAGGCATTGAACGCAGCACCGCTATTCATCAGGATGTGCGCCGCTATTATGGGGCCCAAAAGACCAGTCAGCAGCAGTTGGCGCAGGTGGTGGCGCCGGTCGTGCACACCCCGCTGGAGATCGGCAAGAAAGCGTGGTACGTCGACAGCGGGGTGCACCTACAGCGGGAGCTGGAACGACTCAATCAGCAGGCAGCCCATCAACTGGCGGAAGCCAACGCCAAGCTCGCGGAACTGGCCACCATTGCCACGGCCAACGTGCTGGCACAGGACCGGGTACGGGTGCTGGAAAAGCAATTAGCTACCAGTAAGCAGCGCGAGCAGCAGACCGCCGCGGCGCTGCAGCAGAAGACGCAGGAGCTCACGGCCAAGACAGAAGAGCTGGGGACCCTACGCGAACGGTTCCACCGGTTGATCGTGCAAACGGCCCAAAGCGAAGCGCTGGCACCGAACCTAGTGGAGTGGGCCAGCAAACAACAAGCCTACAGCCAGCGCCGGGCGGAGCAGGTCGTGGTCACCGTATTACAGGGGCCTATCAAGGAAGTCAGCGAGGTAGACCAGGCATTACAAGAGAAGGGCTATGTGATTCACCAGACAAAGGAGAAATCCTTCTTCGTGCGGGAGGCAAAAACCGCCGTGCAGTTTCCCCTTGATCACCTGCGGCCTAATGGCCAGCCCTTGCAGGAGCAGGTACTGCAGGCAATCGAGCGCACCCGAGAAGAGCAGCGACAGCAGGAACGTCTCCAAGTAGCCCGCGACCCGCGCTCGCTGAAGGCGACGATTACGCTCGTCGATGCCGAGCGGGCCGAGCGCATCCGCCTTGCATTCGAGGACGCTGGCGCCAGCGTGTGGCAAGTGCGGACTCTAGACGATCACCGAACCTCACTAAGCGTGGCCTACCGCTTTGAGTGGGAGAAGCTTCCCAAGATCAGCGCGGTGTTGGACAAGGCGCACCGGTCCGAGGGTGTAGCAGTGGAGGAAAGCTACGGCGATCAGTCTACGCGTACTGGTGCGGTGCGCACCCTACTACAGGATCACCAAGCCAGAGGTAGGGAGCGGGGGCTGTCGATGTAGGCCGTCACCGAGGTAAGCGGGGACGGCGTTTTCGCGCGGTGTTGGCTTGCTCCCTAAAGGTTGCCCGATCAGGTGCTGGCGGCAGAGCTGGTTCGTTCGTATCCTCGTGCTCGTGCAGTTGACTGTCTATCAGCCGAGCCAGCGCATCCGATACGGACGGGGTACTCTTACCGAGTAAAACACGCGGGGGACGCTGTTGGCTGGCGCGCCAGCGCAGGATGCGGTCGGCCAAGTCTCCCACGGCCTGCGCAATTGCTTTGGGCAGGGCCCCCGTGGCGGTCGTGGGCAGCTGCGCGGCCAGAGCGGCCGTGAGCTCGGTGACTAATGCTTGTTGGCGGGGTTTCACCTGCCTACATACTGTTGAGGTGAAAAGAGGTTACTCCCGTCTGGCGGAGGCCAGCAGAGTACAGGAAGCAAGGCGGCGTAGCGTCAGGTGAGGAGCAACGCCAGCACCAACAGGGCTTTTTGCTGATCCGCGGGTGTCGCCGGCAAGTGGGTCAACTGGTGTAAGACCTGGGCTTGGGAGGGGACTTCATCCCCCCTGACGGGAGGTGGTCGGCCAGGGCAGGCCCGCCCAGGTCTGCACGATGTAGGTGAATTGGTCGGTGAGACGGCGCAGGCGCGCTTCTCGGTAGGGAGACGTGGCGGGCAACTGAAGCACCTCCAGGCGTAACAGGCGCAGCATGGCGGCCGTGGTCAGCGCCGGGGAGGGCAGAGCGGAGCAGGACATAGGGGGAGCAGAATAGTTCTCCTCCTACTGGCAACGGGCCCAAAAGGATGCAGCCGGTCGAGCTTTCCGGCGCGTAGTGGCCGCGTAGCTGGCCCAAGGGCGATGTCAGGGAACTTCCGCCGTCAAGGGATGGGGCCCGAAGGCCTCCAGCAAGGCCCGCAGGTGGTCGTCTTCCACGGAGCCTTCCGTCCGAGAGGAGGCAGCCTGCAGGGCAGTTAGCATGAGGTCCACGGCGGTCGGGTCGGGCAAGTGCTGAAAGTCCATGTGCCAGTCGGCAAACCGGCGCTGTGCCCCCGGTCCGTGGTAAAGCGTGCAGACCTGCTCGTGGCGCGGATCCTGCTGAATGTGGGCGTACAGCGCTCGCACCGCCTGCTCCCTTCCCTCCAGCACCTGCACGTAACGGCCGTGGCTGTAGAGCAGCAGCCCCGTGATCTGATGCTGTTCATTGTAAGCGCGGGATTCAGTCAGCAATTGCTGCAAGTCCATGTCGGTTGGTGAGCGACTTGCGCGGCTGTGATAGAGTACTTGATACACGCTGAGTTCAAGTTGCTCTTCTACTTCGGCCAGTGTGAGATGTCCCCGCTGAAACAGGGACAGCATGTAGCGTTCGTAGGACTGGGGGGCCAACGACGTGCCACTAGCCAGCGTCACCGCCAGGGTTACAGCCCGACGTCGTTGCGTAGCGTTGGTAAACAGGGAATCTTCCATACCCAGGGTATACGAAACCGAAGCACGGGATAAATGCGGTAAAACCGGGGATAACTACGGATTTTAGTTCCGCGTAGCTCCCTCAGGTGATGAACCCCCACTCCAGCACGTAGCGGATCAAGGCGGCCGAGTTGCGGGAGCCAGTTTTCTCCAGCAATTGCTGGCGTTGGCTGTCGACCGTACGCTTGCTGGTGCACAACTGCGCGGCCACTTCCGACGTGGTCAAACCCTGAGCCAGCAGCTGCACGATTTCCCGCTCCCGCTGCGAAAGCCGCACAGCCGGCGAAACCAGGCACGTGGGAGTCGGGCGCGCGGAAGGAGCCGGACCCGCGGCGTGCAGGGCCAGCAGGCCAACCTCCGCGGGCAGGTACGGCCGGCCCATGGTGATGAGATGCAGAGCCAGCGTCAACTCCTCTGCCGAGGCCGTAGGCAACAGCACGCCGGCCGCGCCCGCCCGGAACAGATCCCCGGCGAGTGTCACATCAGCCTCGGCACAAACGACCAGTACAGCCAGAGAGGGGTACTGCTGCCGCAGGTAGCGCAGTAGCGGGTGGGTCTCACCCTCTCCCCGGGTAGAGCTGAGTAGGACGATATCCGTGGGCGTATGAGGCAACTGCTCCAGCAACTCCTGCTCGGTCCGTACTTGGCCTACCAGTTGCACCGTAGGTAGCGACGCCAAGAGCCGGCGCCAGCGACTGCAAATATGCGGAAGACCATCGACCGCCAGGACTCGAACCATGAGTAACAGGGTAGAAAACAGAATAGGCCAGTGACCCGTGGGGGGCGGGAGTGGTTGCAGCAACTCGGGTAGAAGTACCGGCTAGCACGCTCATGACGGTGGGAAGTAGGTGGTTTCCTCAAAGCTCTCGTTAACCGGCCCCGTCGGCTGCACAACAGGCTCCCACCGGCATGTCGTCCACTGGCCGGGCAGTTCCCCCACCACAACTAGCCCCGCTGGCAGGCGTAGGTAGGTGTATCCCAGGCCATATATGCCGGCCGGGGACCTACCCTAAGCCAAAGTATATGAACTAGATCATCGTGGCACAGTTTGACTCGGTGGCCCACGCCCACCATGGGCTTCGGCAACTGCTCGACACCGGGTTTAGCGCGGAGCAGGTGGCGATAGAGAGCACCGACGGCAGCGCTCCCGGTGGCCCGGCCGCTCACATAACCGTGCATGCTGAGACGGCGGCTACCGCTCACCTCGCGGCCTCGATCTTGGACTTAGCCGGCGCCCTCGACGTGCGGGCGCACCCTGCCTGAGGCCACCACGCTTACGAAGATGAGGTGCCTGATGCCACCGCGTGGCGGGGCAGGTGATGGAGCACACCGGCGAGTAGGGATTGGCACTCATGCGGTTGCAGGGCCTCAAACGCTTGTCGGGCACTCGCCAGCGTGGGGTACCAGTGGACCGCCGTGCGGGTTCGGGTCGGCACGGTACTGCCGGCAATGGGCTGCAGCGTATACTCGATGGCCGGATAACGGCTTGGAACGAGCCCGGTGCGCAATAAGTGAGGATGCAGGGTAATCGTAAGCACGTGCTCGTGCGCGCGATAAGTCTTGCGGGCGTTGGGGCGGGCAACCGGTCGACGGTGGACCATATGGATACAACGAGCTGTTTAGAGCCGATAGTAATACAGGGGAATAAGATAGCTCACCTAAAGTAAGCAGACAACCGATGCCCCCAGTGAGGGGGCAACAGGTACGAAGCAATCTCAGTGCTGGATTGCTAAGGCATGAGAATCGTTACGGCTATGGAAGAGAAATGCTCTAGCCTTGCTCCAGACCCTACCGGATCAGGAGCAAGTTCTGATGCCCCTTACTTGTTGGCGTTCATTTGCCGGTGCATTGTGGTAGCCCGTTGCAAATAGTCCTGTACGAGCTCCAACTGCATCTGCTGCCGGCGTTTATTCAAAGAAGCTAGGTGCTCGGTGGGGCGGTCGAGTTTCATCCCGTGAAAGGGGCCGGGCACTTCTCGTTTCTCGTTCCCTGTGGCCTGCTAGCCCCGCCGCAGTTGTGCGCCGAGCAAGGGTCGTTTGATCGACCATCCTTCCATCGGAGCATGAATGCCAGCGTGATTGCGTTTTTTGACAAGAACCTCCGGTAAGTAGTAGCTAGACAGGGAAGAGCGAATCCTTTGCATGCGCTCTTCCCACCGTGGCAATGGCCTCGAGGTCTTGCTATGCTCTGCTGCGAGGAACAGAGGACGGAAAAACGGTCTCAGGTAGTGTATCTTTAGCCTATCGCACGGTAAGTCACCCAGCCGGCCTTGTCTGAAAAGACGAAGCCCCGGCTGTTGACGCAACCGGGGCTTCAGGAAGTGGGTGGATCTAGCACCCTTACTCCCAAGCGAAAATGGGTAAACGTGCGAAAGCGAAACGGACCGATGAATGCGGTTGGTTTCGTGTCTCCTTTGAGCTGTGTAAGACAGCCCTGGGAGCGGTAATCCGAGCAGTGGTCTCTCACTGGCTGGATCGCCATTAGGAGGTAGCGGGTCGGACTGTGGTTCGGCCCGCTATTTTCTACCAAAAACTTCTTGTCAAATATACAGAGTATATCCACGTATAGTTTGCGATTGTATACTAAAAGTGAATTGCTTGAGAACAACTTGCGGGTTGACCTGCTAATTGTAGACCCTTTGGCGGGTAACGGGGGGGTACGTCAAGTCCTTTTGTGCTTAGCGGCTTTCCGGGGGCGTGGCTGGTTGGCGCTGTGCAAACTGTTCATCAAAAATTCCTCCATGCCACCCGGTGTGCGAAGTAATTCAGTGAAATCTGCGCCGCTGATACGGCATGTAAAAATAGTCCGTCGGCTATGGGCGGAAATCATAATTCCCTGGTCGAAGGTGTCTATCAGGTAAACTCCCCAGCCCTGGTCGCGCCAGGCCTGCCACTGGGAGGGATAGTCATAAATGGATACCACACGGGATGGTTGAATACAGACAACTTGTGTAGCTCTATCAGCAGTAAGCAGCAATACCTGTTGCGTTTCCTGCGCCACTAAGCATCGTCGACTACGACGCACTTCCACTCGCCAGAGGAAAGACCGTTGGATAGGGGTGCCGTCCTGGTATTCCCACCGAACTGCTTCTACCCAAGCTCCTTCAAGAAGAGGCTTGCCTAAGAGGTCACAGAAGATTTCAGCTGCCATAAAAATAGTATTTGCTACTAATATTAGTATATTGAACACAAATACTAACTATAATGGCAAATAAATCTCCTATCCCGTTTCTGTTGGCCGCCCGACTTCTCGATGCCGGCGCCGAGCCACTGGTGTTTGAATTTCAGTCCGACCTATTCAACGACTACCCGGCGCATGTGAGCATCAGCCGGCTGGGCTGGCAAGCTATGGGGCCTAGTCAGGCTATCAGCTATGTAGTAGATCGCTACTTGCTGGAGCATCCTGAGGAGGGTGAGCGGGTGGGGCGTGAGGTGGTGACGGCATGCGTGCACCAGGCGCTGGGGCTACCGCTTTAGCCTATTCACTAGACTTCTCGATAACTGATCTAAGTATCACACCAGCTTACTATGTCCATCACCTTTGAGCCACACTTGGTTCCGGCCCCTGTATTCCAGCTTCAACCACTCACTTCTTATGTAAATGACTTCTGGCAATACTTAGACTGTGATAAGCAGCCCGCTTTAAAGGACATGCGTTTCCTGGCGGATGCCGTGGTCATACCTGATGAACAGAACAGGAATGTGTTGACACTTGCGCTCTCTATCGAAGGATTTCAAGTAAAAGAAGAGGGAGCTACAAACCGGTTTATGGCTCTGGGTTGTGTTACCCATTTTATCATGGTGGATAATGACAACACAAGGCTTGAGTTTCCTCGGCTACTTGACATCGCGTTGCCACCCTTCAATATGGCACTTGGTATAGTAGTCGGGTTAGCCCGTGGGCATTTACTGCCTCGCTTTCAGGGATCCCGATGGCCCAACTTCATACTTCCCATCATCAGTGTGCAGCAACTGAGCAAAGCCATGAAGCAACGCGACAAGTTGAGAGCTGATGGGGCCTTGGAGGAAACTCGGACAACGTCACAAGGGGAGAACTCTCCACCTAGTGAGTGAAGCTAGCGTGGTTTGGCCATATTCGTCTTTCTCGCTAACTCTTTTAAGCGTATCTTCTTAGGTGCTGACCTTTGTTCTTGTACTATATCTTCTTGCGCTATAGATACCTGCACATACGTGTCGAATGACAAATGACCTTTCAGGTGTGGTAGACGCTTAAGCAGTTCCTCATATTCTTGAAAGAAACGATCCAGAAGCTCAAGCTTGGTAGTAAAATCTTCGGCGAATGGCATACAAAGTAAAAAGCCCAGCCTGTAAGGGCAGGGCTGATAAGTCGATTCACTAGTCGGTCTAGGCTGCTTCCAAGATGAAGTCCCCCGGAATGCCCAGCTTGGCGTGAAGTCGCTTGGCAAAGTCTAAGTTCACGCCGCGCTTACCATTCAGGATCTCGCTCAAGCGGCTGGCCGGCACACCCAATAGAGTCGCTAGCTGTCCTTTGTTTAAGCGGCGCTCAAACATCTCCCGCTCGATGCGAGCAATGAGGGAATCGGGGTGCACAGGACGGTGGCCGTTGTCATTCTCGTAGGCGTTGACAACGTTGCCCAACTCCGTGATTTCGGTTAGGTTCTCGGGCTCATGGTCCACGAGATATTCCAGGCGCTGCATAGCTGCCTGATACTCGGTTTCGTTTCTGATTTCCATGGTGCGGTCTTCTGTGAGTGGTTTCACTGACCTGATGGGAAGTGACCTGGTACCTCATACGGTGGTGATATCGGGTATACGATCGTATTCGGCATGGGTGCCGATGAACCGGATATACACCTGTTTGGCTGGAAAAAAGATGCGGACAATGAGGCGGTGGCGGTTATGCCCCACGTTGATGACCCAGCGGTCACCTCCTACATAGTCGGCTTTGGGTTTCCAGGCCCGTACGTCGGCCCCGTTGTTGAACTCGAGGGCTTCCAGGTCATTGAATATTTCTAATAGCTCAAGGGCGACAGAAGGATTCTGGATACCGTACTCGCGAAGGGCGCGTTTAGTGAAGACTTGCATAAGCAGTCTGGGGGCTTTGGATTAGTGAAAAATACGGTCTTCATGTTGTACGATGTGTGTTAGCTCGGACAGTGTCTGCTGCACGCTGCTAAGTGACAATTAGGCTATTGGTCAGGCCTAGCCATATGGCCTTTGAATTCTGTATAGTGTCAGCTATATATGAATACACTACAAAGATAGTTCTTATTTACATAATTCAGAAATTATTTACCAAAATCAGAATGATATAGACCCAAAAAGCCCCGGTCAAATAGCCGGGGCTTTCTTTTGGAGCTAGCTTACGTATGGCTGATGCCGACAATCAACTAGTCTGCGCTCAACATAAAGTCAACGTCCTTTGTGTTTACAAGGCTAGTGTAACGATCTAGTACGCTGGCAAGCCTTAGTACCTCTTGTTGCAGTTTCTTGACTAGAGTGCCTTCTGCAATGGCGCTATAGAGGTCCTTCTCTGTAGTAGGGCCTGCCCACTCCCACCAGGGCCACCAGTCGGTGTGCTGACTTTTATCACCGAGCATTGACGCCAACTGTTCCGGTACACCAGTTGGAATGGGTTGTTCCACTGACGAATCGCCAGGGAACCAAAAGTTTTTGTCGAAGCGGATACCGTATATCAATCGTCCTTCATTGAGCTCAATCGCGATAGCGTAGCGTCCCCACAGCCAGCAAGCTGGTGCAGACGAGCTATTCAACAGAGTACGGCGCAGTAGAAAAGGGTTTCCGTCATCACCGTCCACAAAGCCTTTCCATTTCCAGTGCACTGCTCCTTCTATATCAGGTATCGTGCTACCTAGTTTTTGTGCCAGTTGGTCCCGAAGTCGATGCTTGAGAGTATCCAATGCACTGGCAATATCAAACGCAGTGTGCACATACGCCGGAATGGCTATGAGTGTCTTAACGACTTCCTTGTCTTGCATGAGTTGAGCGGGCTTTGTGCTAGGGAAATTGAGCCACTGTTCTATCTGATGACGAAAATTCCCTAGAAATAATCGTAAGGATTCAGGATGCACAGCCCGTTGCCATGCATCAATTACTGTTAGGATAAAGCTCTGGTAAGTGATGTTGACATAATGGCCGCTCTTAATGAGGCGCCAGCGCAAGGAGGGACGCAAACTGTGAGACTGAGGTCGCCGCGGAATACTACTCAAGTAGACCAGAGCATAATGACGACCGTGACGCTGTTTGAGAAAGCGCCGGTACCGTGTTAACTGCCTGTGTTGATCGCCGGTCTTATCACGCGGTTTGTTCTCCACGCAGATAGCGAATTGCCGATCAACTGTAGTCAGCAGCAAATCGATTTGGCCTGTGTCCCCATGGCGCCTTTCCGCTTCTACCGTCCAACGCGTGCGTGGCAACCGAGGCCCAAGCAGTGGCAGTTGGCGCAGGTGCTCAAAGAAGATGTCTTGAAATAGAGTGCCTTGGCCGTGCGTCTCGTCTGGATTGAGGAAGAAGGCCAGCATGTGTGTGGACGGCACTTCACTCCAAGCCATGAACCGGAAGGGCGTGAAGTCACGGGCGGTGTACTGATTGACGAGGCGATTTTCGTGCTCCACGCGTTGGGCGGTGGAGGCTACTGCCTGCAGGCAGGATAGTAAGGGATCCATATGCTGAATAGAGGAGCCTAGTTAGGCAGAAATCTATTTGTTTACAGCCCTTGAACATACATATATGTGCCATCGCCATCTCAACTTGCTCATCGCAGCTTCCAGATCATCCACGCAGGCCCAGGTTTTAGCATAAAGAAAGTGTGCACCACTTTGTCCTATACATAAACTGCATTTCCAGCAAATCAGAGGCATATTTCACAAGGCGATATGCCTCTATTGGGTCTAAATGGCCTATACCCTGTCCTATTCTTGGGATTACTTACTGTGTTTATTTGCTAGTGCCTTCCTACTCGCCCGAAGTAAAATAAAAACTTTCCGGTTGGGTCCCAACAGAAAGTGCCAATACAACGCGCAAACGCATTTTTTGAAAAGGACATATGCTTCCATGAGCTGCAAACGCATCTTTTTGGGTCCTTTACTTCGGACTATGAATAACATTGTTTTGTATATACACCACAGGATAACAACTGTATAAACGAAACCTCATGTTGCTATAACAAAATGAGAGAACTGCGTAGGTAACAAAGGGCCGGTCTCGGGCTTACCTTAGTAAGTATCCACTATGGTATTCACTAAAATTTTTGACAGAGTTTAACGGCACGGTACTTCTTTGCGTAAAAGTGGATATTACTCAAGTGTTGATGACAACCCAGTAATCTACAAGTACTAAAAATCTGCTTTTCTCATGTAGTATAGTTCACCACACGAGCTTCGATAGCACTAGGTGTTTTAGAAGCTAACCCGCGTGAACGCAAAAAGATCGCCCGGCAAGGCGATCTTCTGCGGCGGTATTACCCACCTTAATTCATCCCTCGAGAAGATGAAAAAATTCCATTTTGAAGGACTAGCTCTCCTGATGCGAGAGGCTAGATTCTATGCCATGCTTTTGGCATTCTTTATTGTCGTCGCCATCCTGGCTTATCGACCTGATTTGTTGGTTACCATTTTGGTAGTTGGCAGAACCTTCCTTCCGAAACCATAACCAGCGCAGAGCGTCAGGTTGCTCAAGCCTTTACTCGTCTTTCAAACGGGTAAAGGCTTTTGCGATTGTAAGTACGGTAAGATATACTTACAATCATTACAATGTGTTACAAAGTGTAATACTTTTCTGCAAATTGATAGGTCTACAGTGGCGTTACTATCTGCCTAATTTCTTGTAAAAACTAAGCGTTATTTTACCGAATATGGAGGCTGGTTTTTTACTTAAAAGCACCTAGTTATAAGCATTCATGAGCAGCAGCATATACTCGATATACAAGAGGGTTTTAGTCAACAACTATGGCCAGTTATACCATCCAAATTGGGACCCAACAACGAACCGTGAATTAGGCGATTATGGCACCCTGCTCAACGGCTTGTTCACAAGAGTAGGTAACATCCGAGACGAGGGAATGGGAATCACTATTACACCCTCCAAGTCTCAAGTCAGGGCACATCAAACTTTCTCGTCTGGAACTGGCGTAAGCTACAATTTCGATGCTGGTGGCGGAGGGCAGATACGTGCAGCATCCTCTGCTAAAGCAAAGCTTAAAGTGAGCTTCACAGGTGGGCAAGGCGTGAGTATTAACGCTTATGGAATCCAATACACGCAAATCCAGAATTATCAGTCAGTCACCAATGCCGTCTTAGCCCTATACAATAGCGGTAAATGGAGCAAACATTGGGTGATTGTCACAGATCTCTACCAAGCTCAGAAATGCTTGATGGCTATTTCCAATGAAGGGTCGCAAGAAGCAGAGATAGAATTTGAAGCCCAGCATAAACTGCCTACTGCTACAGCAACACTGGCTAATGCGAACTTAGGATTAGTGTGTAAGAGCCAACGTAATATTGGTTATACTTTGGATACGCTAAAGGGAAAGGTAACCTTGGGATTCGGGTTAGGAGCTATAAGTGCTTCCTTTATTCGTAGGCCTCGCTTTCAGCCTTTCGAGAATAAAGGTCGGTGGGGAAACGATGGGCCTACAACTATGAATTTCGAGATGAGGAGAACTCCTAATGTGCATATACCAGACATGATAGAAACTGGACCACCGCGGTTTGTAAGGGTACAGGTGTCTGTTTAGTACTTGATCAATAGATAAAAGAAGTTCTATTAATTGATAAGGATCTGTACTTTATGTCAGATCATCAGCTGACTTGGTTGTTTCGTCCTGTACTACCTTACTGGTGCGAGATGAGGTTGGCTTCTTATTTGACCGCTTCGAACTGGATTGGTCTGATCGTCCCGGCGTGGCTTCGAGCACGGTGTTTTTTATAGTGCCGTTAGGAAGCTTTGGCAAAGTCACCGGATGCATCATGTCTTGTAGTTGCCCGAAACGTGCATCTCGCTCCTCTTTTGTGTGAAACCCCCACGTAACTGTAGTGCGAACTAAGGCAATGTCGATAAGGTATGGTAACTCTACTGGGTTAGTAGAGGTGTCACTGTTTTTTGTAGGAGCAAAATTACCGGGGGCATCTTTTCGCTCTAAATAGATAATGTGAGCAATGTTGATGATAAAATCGGCATTTAGTGTTACTCGGATAAACTGGGCTGTTGACATGCAAGGGGCTATAATTTAAGGGAAGGCTCATATTAGGCAGAATCCGTTACTTCTTTACATCTCACCTACTGCTTCCACATCATTTACCTTTACCAGCCTCATAAAGCGCCCGCCCCATGCCTGATCCTGACGATCTGACGCCTGAGTCCCCTCTGCATCCGGCACTGGAGAATATGCTGGGCCGTGATGGCCACTTCGATGTGGGCGCCAACTCATTGGACCAGCATATCGGCCGCCGCGTGCGTTTTTCAGATGCTGACTCCTATCGGCATGATCCCAAGAAGCCGGGGCAAATCCGCCAATACACGCACGAGATTGTGGGCGTACAGTACAACTATGAGGGCAAGTTGCGCTACCGAGTGGAAGTGCGTGACCCCGAGTGGCCAGGCAACCCAAGGCGGGACTTTGGACGACCTGCAGACCCCGATGAAGTGGAGTTTGTAGATTGAGTAGTATTAGGCAGAATCCGTTACTTCGCCTTATTCTTTTTAAGCTTGGGCGGCGGCAGCTCAGCCACAGTCAGACGCACTAATTGTTGCAACCAGGCGCGGTCGTCTAGGCCTTCTTCGATGAGCAAGCTAGGCTTAGCTCCCGGGTAGGGTGGTGCTTCCACCAGGGCGGGTGCTAGGTAGGCACGGCCGGCGGCGGTGGGCTTTACAAAGAGCTTGTTGTCGCAGACGAGAGCAAAGAGTAAGTCGTCCCAGTAGAGGCCGTATTCGCCGAACATTTTTCGGGCGCTTACTGGACCAGCAGGTTGTAGCTGATCGAGGATGAAGTCGACGAAGGCCTGATCGGAAGCCATGGACGGGAATGTGGGTTGAGGATGTGCAAAAGATAGAAGCATCGTTCCGCATTCCAATACGCTGGTTCTGCAACTTGTAACTTGTCGCTCATGCCCGCTACTCCGGCTACCCGCCTTGGCTTCCAAATCATCTAGGACGGTCTTACGCTACGTCGAAGGCCTGATGGAGATGCATTGGCTAGCTCAAGAGGAAGTAATCGAATTTGGTTAACTCGCTGGTACACTGGTACATTTAAGCTCTCCTTTAAACAGAGCTATATGTCTCGTATCCTTATTCAGAGTTATCAGTCTGAAGTTGAAAAGATTATCCGATATGGGGGTTCGCGTAAGGAGACATCCATTCGAGTAGCCTTCCAGAATCTACTGAATGATTACTGTAAGCAGAAGGATTTCCTGCTCATTCCCGAGCTAGACTTTAAGCTTCCGAACGGAAAAACAGTTTATCCAGATGGTACTGTTAAGGATGCGCTAAGGCTCACCTGGGGCTACTGGGAGAGTAAGGATGAAGCAGACGACTTGGATGAAGAGATTCAAAAAAAGTTTGCCAAGGGGTATCCTAAAGACAATATTCTGTTCGAGGACTCCCATCGCGCAGTGCTGATTCAGGGTGGTGAAGAAACACTACGAGCTGACTTGGACGATATTGAAGCTACAGATGCTATACTCCAACAGTTTCTACATTATGAACGACCTGAAGTCAGCACCTTTCGTCAAGCTATTGAGCGGTTTCGAGATGATCTGCCGCTGGTAGTAGAAAGTCTTCGCTCTACTATAGCTGCTGCAGAAGGTGTAAATACAGCGTTTCAACAGGCGCTATCTGCATTCGTAGTGCTTGGCCAACGAACTATCAATCCTGAGTTTAGTACCACCGAAGCTCGGGAAATGATGATTCAGCACATCCTGACTGAGGATATTTTCAACCGCATATTCGATGAAACTCAGTTCCATCGAGAGAATAATATCGCTCACGAGCTTGAACAGGTCATCAATACTTTTTTCACGGGCAGTACACGTCGCGATACTTTAGAGCGCATTAGGCCTTACTTCGATGTGATCAATGCGCAAGCTGCGAGCATTGCTAGTCATAAGGAAAAACAGAAGTTTCTAAAAGTAGTGTATGAGAACTTCTACCAGGCTTATAACCCCAAAGGAGCTGATAAATTAGGTATAGTCTATACTCCTAATGAAGTAGTGCGATTCATGATCGAAAGCACCGAATATCTGACAGAACTCTATTTTGAAAAGTTACTCTCAGACAAAGGTGTAGAGATTTTGGATCCAGCAACTGGCACTGGTACGTTCATCACGGAGTTACTGGATTATTTGCCAGCTAAATGCTTGCCACACAAATACGAACACGAGTTGTATGCTAATGAGATAGCTATACTACCTTATTACATAGCCAACTTGAACATAGAGTACACTTATAAACAACGGGTCGGCAAGTATGCAGAGTTTCACAACATCTGCTTTGTCGATACACTCGACAACGTCAACTTTCAGAAGGTTCGTAAAGGACAATTAGCTCTGAATTTTGGTTTAGGTATGGAAAACTCGGCCCGCATTCGTCGTCAAAACGAGCGCGAGATATCAGTGATAATAGGAAATCCACCATATAACGCAAACCAGCAGAACGAGAACGATCATAACAAGAATCGTAGCTATCCAGCTGTTGACAAGCGTATTAAGGATACATACATTAAGCACAGTACAGCTCAAAAAACTAAAGCCTATGACATGTACTCAAGGTTTTTTAGATGGGCTTCTGATCGACTTGCCGATGAAGGACTTCTGTGCTTTATCACGAACTCATCATTTATCCATTCACGTACTTTCGATGGCTTTAGGAAATCTGTAGCCAATGAGTTCGCAGAAATCTATCTTGTCGATCTAGGTGGTGACGTACGATCAAACCCAAAGTTGTCAGGCACTAAACACAACGTTTTTGGTATCCAAGCAGGCGTCGCCATAGGCTTTTTCGTCAAGAGGAAAAAGAAGCGTGGCCAGCAGGCAAAGATTTATTACCTAGGACGTGCGGCTGATGAAACGGCGGCTGACAAGCTGACATTCCTCCACGAATCTAAATTTGGGAAATTAGAATTCGATCGTATTCGACCGGATGCTAAAGGCAACTGGCTGAACATAACTAAAAATAATTGGGACGATTTGCTGCCGTTAGTCGACAATACGTCGAAAGACAATAAGGAAGTGTTGTTCACCACTGCTGCACTTGGTGTAAATACAGCTAGAGATGAATGGGTTTATGACTTTGATAAAGAGTTACTGGCGGAAAAAGCCGCGTGCTTAGTCCAGTTACATAATGAGAGTCTAGCTACTATTGCTGCTGATAAGAAAGGTAAAGCTATCAGATCATCTCTATCACCTTGGGTAAAGTGGAGCGAAACTCTGATCAACCGCGCGCTTAAAAAAAGCCCACAGAATTTCGAAAGTTCTCAGATTGTTAGTTCGCTTTACCGTCCATTCGTGAAGCAATTTTACTATGGTTCTAAGTATTTCTCTGATAGACTAACAGGTAGTCAATTTGAGTTCTTTGGCCCGAAGCTGGTGAAGAAAAACAAGGTGTTGTTGTTTACTGCGCCGAGTTCTTCAAAGCCTTTTATGGTGGGAGCCTCTAACATAGTAGCTGATTTACATTATGTAGGTGCAGGATGCGGTACACAGTGTTTGCCTATGTATCGATACAATAAGGCTGGCGAGCGTCAGTCTAATGTTACAGAATGGGGGCTTGGCCAGTTTCAGACCTACTATGAAGATACCAGCATCAGTGGACAAGATATATTCCACTACATCTATGCAGTACTACATGATAGTCACTACCGCACGAGGTACGAACAGAATTTAAAAAGGGAGCTTCCTCGCATTCCATTTTACCCGGCTTTTCATACTTGGGCGACAGCTGGCAAGGAGTTGTTTGAGCTGCATTTAGAATACGAAAACGCTGAATCCTGGCCGCTAGAGCTACGTACAACCCCACAACCCCACAACCCCACAACCCCACAACCCCACAACCCCACAACCCCACAACCCCACAACCCCACAACCCCACAACCCCACAACCCCACAACCCGCCCGGGAAAAGTGTCAAAACACGTCTCAAAGCAAATGTGGCAAAGGGAGAGTTGGTGCTCGATGACGAGCTCACACTTACAGGAGTGCCGGCCGTGGCGTGGGACTACAAATTGGGTAATCGGTCAGCGTTGGAATGGGTACTTGACCAGTACAAAGAGAAGACTCCGAAAGACGCCACAATTCGCGAACGGTTCAACCCCTATCGTTTTGCTGCCTATCGTGATGAGACCATACAGCTACTGTCCAAGGTGTGTACGGTAAGTGTCAGGACGCAGGAGATAGTAGCAGAATTAGCTGCTCTCTCACCATTGAAAGCGAAGAAGTAGCTTGTTATGGTGTAGCATTTGTATCGCTTGCAACAACATCGGAACCGAGGGGAACTACGACAGAGCGTTGAGCGTAAAGTATAGAAACGAAAGAAGCCCTACCAATTGGTAGGGCTTCTTTCGTTTCTATTAGAGCATTTTGCTTAAAAAGCATGAATTCTAGTGTCTTCGAATTGACGCTTCACAAGATCACCTCGAGGAGTAAGAATGGCAATTAGATCACCTGTTTCTGCATTTATTTCAATATAGTTCTTCTCCTGAGCAAAGCCAAATGGGTTTTGCTCAGTATGATAAGCAACAGTCCAAATTAGAGGACTTGTATCATGCTTCCTATCTAGTGTTGCTACAAAGCCACACTCTACATCATGCTTAAGATGCATCTCTTTGAGGGTATAAGAAGCAATAAGCAACGCATCTCGCTTACTGATTCTTGCCCCCGATTCGATTAATGTTGCTGTGTTCATGGCATTATAACATCTGAAGAGAGTGGATCAATTCCATAATCTGCCCTCAATTTGTTTAAGTAACGGTAAGCATCAACAACTTCCTTTGATGTTAAGTTATGCTTTTCATTCATAAGCTCCTCAAAAACATAGGTTTCCTTTTGTAGCACAGAAAGCCTGTCGTATTGTTGCTCTCCTAAATTAGCCCAGTGCTGGGCATGTTTCATTTCATGGACCAGTTCATAATATGTCACTGCTCTCCTTACATAGATTTTCCTGTGTAAAGAAGAGAATCCTGCTCTCATACCATTCTCATCCATGTATTGGAGTACTGGAGAATCCTTATGCATGACCTCTAGACTTATTCCAAAGTTTGACTCAAGAACGTTTGAGTATCTTCTGATGTCTCTCCTTTCAAGTCTAGGACTATCTAAGTACCCTCGCCTACTCTGAATTCGAGCAAACAAGAGCCTTCTTCTTGTTTTAAAGTCCTCTCTTTTACTCATTTACAGTCCACAGGTTATATACGATGTAAAGATCAGTAGCAAAATAACTAATAATAGGGCCCTTAAACACTGATGTTAAGAAGTTGTTTGTAGTCGATGCTAACTTAAATGGGCGCTTCTAACTGATATTGAGGGCTATCCATTATGCACACTTATCCAATTGATCTATATTGAACAAGTATAGTATCTAGGTTAAGAAATGACTTAAATGTAGAAGTAGGTCAGATATAATATTAGAAGCAAACTACTCACATTATTGACGAGGTCCTTTGTGTACAAGGAATGCCAATTATCTTTCCTATATGAGGTACATCTATACATTTGCTCTGTCCTTACTCATTACTACCACCGCCCAGGCCCAAGACTGGCTCACGAAGGAGAAGCCTAAATTCCTAACCGATACTGTGCGGCACATTGCTGCTGACACCTTATCCGAAGCAGACATACCTGGGTTCTCTGCTGAGCTAGATAAGCGGTATGGCTTCCGTGGTCTGCGATTCGAAACACCCTTAGCGCAAGTGAAGGGACTGAAGTTCGTTGCTAACCGAGGCAACAAAGCGGTCTACACTAAGATCAGTGAGAATAAGACACTTGGTAATGCACACCTAAAGCAAGTGCTGTATTGCTTTTATAAGGGACAACTCTCCGATATCCTCTTCTCTGCTACTGGTTCAACCAATGCTGACGAAGTATTAAAGGTGCTCACACAAGCCTATGGAACGCCCTTTGAGCAGGAACAGACATAGGACCAGCTTGATGGACATTATTACTGGCATGGGCAGAAGGCAACAGCTTTTCTATCGATCCCTATTGATGAAGATGATTTCGACGTGCTGATCTCCAGCATTCCTATGAAGGAGAAAGAGCAACGTGATAAAGAGCTGCGTGTAAAGCGAGCAGCGGAAAAATTGTAGAAACAGAAAGCCCCACCATTGGGTGGGGCTTTTTAATTTAATACTCGCCAGCAGAAATCCCTAATGATTCTCTCATATTATCAATAATCTTGATTGATAGTGGCCAGTGCTCCGATAAGAAATCATCGAAATATTCGATGTAGCAAAATAGAATTAAAACTACTGGTTCTCTCATCAATATCGAACCATTAGTTTTTATTGCAATCTTAATGTCTTGCTCATGAGTACTAGTATATGCTCTTATTAGATCGATGGTAATAGGTTTCTTTTGAAAAACGAAACGTACGGCATCCAAGAAGTATACATCTGAGTTTCTATAGTCTGATACACCACTGATTATACCATTATAAATATTTGTTGCCTGAGCTAGCAACTGAGTAAACGCATCCTGGCTGTTATCCGCTTTGAGCGAGATGGCATTAAATACACTGCGAAATATATCATCAGTCGTTTCCATGAGCGCCATACATTTGGAGAGTTCATGTTTGATGTCATTGTTGTTCTGGTGAGGGCCTTTATACACCGAGTCATGCGTGACTTCGGCGTAAGCATGTTGGAGCAGAGTTCTAATCTGTATCTCACATGTTAGCACCTCTTTAGGTACATTATCAAAATTCTCTTTTGGCCAGACTACTATGTGAACAGACTGGTAATCAAACAAGTTCGGGTTTTCTTTGCTAAACTGCTTAGTGTCTTTGCTAATTTTATGATCCCAAGCCTGACACTCTGTAATTAGGCCTTTTACTGTCTCTACGTTGTCCGTGGTCAACAAGATAATACGTGTAGCTACCTTGTCTTCAATATCAACTATCGGGTTACGGTAGTTGTCGTTCTTACCTCTATATAGAGCTTTTCTTATAAAGGACGTCTCATCTTTGCACCGGAACTTAGGAGGAATCTGTAAAAAACTAGTATTACGGAAAGCCTCAGAAGCAAGCTCCATAACCTTGCTGTCCACGAAAGCCCCCCACTTTGCCAGAGAGTCTCTTACGGATGAGAATTTTTCAGATAATTCCCTCTCGTGTGCGACCATTCTGGAATATCATTTAGTTCTTTTTACTGAATTTGGCTTTCCTGCAACTTTCAAAATTGTGTAAGAGTCATCTGACGGATCTAAATTCATCAGATCATTTTGGCTCTTAATTACTTGTATATGATTGTTGAAATTTGAATCAGGTGCCGAAACTTGAGCATCACCAAACCTAATTTTGCGCGTTTTAAGTGAAAAGTCCACTAATTGACTATTCTTCTCCACCATTGGAGGGAAATCCCTTGATACAGTAGCGTTAAATAAAGCTTGTTGCTCGTCAGTTTCTAAATAATGTTGGGCAAATTCTTTTGGCCGTATGTATTGTGCATTATCAGTTTTTAGTAGAACTCGTAAAGCTTCTCCTAATTCCTCACGCTTATCTTCATCCTTAATATTCTTGTCAATAAAGTCTCTAGTCTTGTCGTAGAAAATTTTGGTTTGAATAGGACCATTGTTTGTGTAGTCAAACCGCAAAAATTCTTTGTAAAAATAGGATGACAACGTCTGGCTGCCACTACCAAACTGCTCATCGAACAGATAAGCACTGAACGAGTCATTAGGATAAGTTTTCCCTTCGTTTTCATCCTTATAAAGGACGCCAACTTTATACAGCTTTTGCGAAGGGCTAAGAACAATGTCCTTCAGGTGTTCAAGGGATTTTTTGTTGCGTCGTACACCTTCATGAGGTTCTGCCTTAATAACAATATAAACTGGACTGTTCTGGTAAGAACTATCAACCGCTTCGATAACGTACAAATCACCAGCTTTAATGTTGCTCCGGTTTTGGGAACCTGCTAAAAGGTGAGCAATATTCTGTGAACGTTTTAAGAATGTTGGATCATTAACCTTTTCTAGATCAACGCACTGGCCAAAGAAACTGCTAGGCGCTGAATCTGCGATCTCTAAATAAAAGCCTTTTCCTTTGCGCCCTAATGCAGCCTGTAGACGTGAGAGGATCAACTGCTGTAAGTCATAGGTAAAATCTAAGAGCTCATCAGTTACATCAGCTATAGAGGTTTGCGCTGTGGGCTGTTTCTCAAGAATTGAGTGGCTAGCCATCCGGCGAATAGTTAATGCTTGAAAATTTAGCTGACGCATATTTGTTGAGGTGGGGGCTGGAATTACTGAGCGGTTTTGTAGTTCTTTTTCTGCGAAAAGAACGGTCTGACTTCGTTTATGGCACGCGTTCTATAGTGGTCTCCCACTGTGTTACCCACCTGTTCCAAGGCTTGCATCGCTGCTGCAGACGCATTGTCTAATGATATGTTTCTACGTTGAGCAGGAGACAAATGACTTGCACCATCAATACGAACATATTGCCCTGGGGCTTTTGTCATATGAATAAGCTTAGAAGCAAGTCGTTCTGCTGCAAAGCTTTGCCCGTCAGACATCGCATCAATTAACTTTATGTTCCAAGCAGCTGCTGACATATTAAGGTCTTTCGTGTCTCCAGTATGCTCCCATCCATTCTTTTCAGGTAGGCAACCTAAAGAGAGAATGGAGTAGCTATCAAATGCTATATCAGCATTTGGGCCTTGTAGTACTTTGTCTTCACCGACAAAATACTCTAGTGCCTCTTGAATGCCACATAGAACTGGATTGTTAGCCCATACACCTCCATCTGTGTAGTAGCAGTTACGTAGAAACTTCACAGGAAAATAGGTGGGTGCAGCACTAGTAGCTAAAGCGGCCTCTATCATGCTCCCATACTTTGTAGCGTAGTTTTGTCCTTCTTGGTGAGGATACTTGAAGATACGCGGCTGACCAGTTGTCAAGTTATAGGATGGAATACAGAGTAGGTTCCTAGATTCATTCATTTGAGTTTCTCCGAGGACCTCTTCAAGTGCAGCTTCCAAAGGGTCATTATCATACTTACCTGTCCCGAAAACCTGTTTTAAAAAGCCTCGAGACTTGTTGAAATACTTTTTAGAAGGAAAAATGCTTGGGCCTTTCTCCTTATAGAAGGAAACCATTTCAGCTGCTGGTACCCCCTTAGCCAATGCAAGCGCTATTAAGCCTCCTGTTGATGTGCCGCATATCATATCGAAGTACTCCCCTATGCCTCCACCAAATGCCTCTTCGAAATGACGTAGAACTTCAGCAGTATATAAACCGCGTATTCCGCCGCCGTCAAGAGAAAGGATTTTAAATGTTTCTGCCATAATTATTACTAACGGCTCTTTTGTAGTTAGACGAGATTAAGCTTTTGTTTGTCCGTTAAGCATTGCATCCATCCTGAGAGATCTCAAATTGAAATGAATGATGAATTATAATTCGATCCGTCTGTCCCCATTAACCTAAAGTAAATCAAATACCTAGTCTATGTTAGGTAGACGATGTAAATCGGCTTCTACAGCCGAATCTTCGGTCTATCAAAGAACTCCTCTACCCTCCAAACACTTTGAATTTGCTGGCGTTGCACTGGTAAGAACCCAGCGGCAGGATTTTGAGAGTACAGAGTGAGCAGATTGCGCGTGAACAGTTCGTTTTCCCGCACAGCCTTTATAGTAACGGTATCGTCATAGGCCACTACACAGACTTGATTGTATACCTGTTCCCACTTACTATCTGGGACCTGCCAGGCGATGACCTTATCACCAGTGCGGAGTATGGGCTCCATAGAGTCACCCTCTACTTCGAATACTAAGGCACCAGTATAGCGTGCGGCTTCCTCTTCGCTGCTTACATATAGACGTAGCGTCTCAAAGTTGTTGGGATGCTGGATGCCCAGGCCTAGCTCAACAAAGGAGGCGCGGGCCCGGAAGGAAACGAAGGGAAGGTCCACCGCTGCCATGTCGGCGAGGAAGCCAATTGCTTGTACGTTGTTGGGGTTATGATCCCTTTTACTTGCTTTTGTAAAGACACTTTCTTCAGAAAGTAGATCTTCTTGTTTTACGCCTAGCGCTTGTGCTATCAAGGCAAGGGTGGTTGCTTTCGCACCGCTCTTGCCTTTTTCTATGGCAGAGATACCAGCTCTTGTAATACCAACCTTTTCAGCTAGTTGAGCTTGGTTCATTCCCGCGAGTTGACGGTACTCTTTTATGCGGGCCGCAATAGAAACCTGGACAGACATAATTTGCTTTTGTAAAGAAGTTTGCTTTACACTTGCTATTACTTGCTTTTGTCTGTTGACATTGTCAAGTGAATTGCGTATGTTTGATTTGTCAAGTGAATGACGCGCAAAAGTAAACAAATCTAGATACCATGCAAGAAACCGCAACCAAGCTTGTCGACCTGTTGCCGCACGGGTCACAGAGCAAAATAGCCAAGACATTAGGCATGAGCCGACAGGCCGTAGGGGATGCCCTAAAGCGCTGCAAACCTGGTAATCCAGTGGTGATCGAAGCCATGCGCATTGCCCGCGAGAGCGGGGCGCTGGACACGGCGAAGGACCTAGCCACCCTCAACGCGGCCGCCTGATGAGCACGGCCCCCATTCCCTTCGCCTTCAATGGCGTGATCATCCGTCGCGACGAGTCCGGCCGGGTGAGCCTCACCGACCTGTGGAAAGCCGCCCAGAGCCCCAAGAAGAAGAAGCCGGCCGAGTGGCTGGCCCGCGAGAGCACCCAGGAGCTGCTGGAAATGGCCCAGAGTTTAATTACCCCAAAAATGGGGCAATTAGAATTGGTGGGCTCCCAGGCCGGGCGCTACGGCGGGACCTATGCCCAGCAGACGCTGGCACTCTCCTACGCCAAGTGGCTTTCTCCTGAACTCCATTTAGCGGTCAACCAAGTCTTCTTTGAGCGCCAGGCCGAGGAGAAGAGTCCCGACAAGATTCTGGACCGGGCCGAAGCAGCCTACCGGCGCCGCGGCTTCACCGACGCGCAGATCCGGGCCCGCTTTCTGGGGAAGGCCACCCGCGGCCGTCTGGTATCGGTGCTGGCTCGTCATGGTGTGCGCGGCGCCAGTGGCTACCGCAACTGCACTAACGCGACATACAAACCCCTGTGGGGCGGAGAGGCAGCTGATATCCGGCAGAAGAAGAACTTACCCCAGAAGGCCAATCCCCGCGAGCATATGAGCGAGAAGGAACTCGTGGGCCTGCACCTGGCCGAGCTGTTGGCGGCCGAGAGCATCGAGCGGGTGCAGGCTAGAGGCAATGAGCAGTGCGCCGCCGAATGCCGGCGGGCAGCCCAGTCGGTGGCCCGCATGATCGTTTCGCACGAGCAGGACGGCAAGCCCGGACTGCCGGATCCGCAATAGACGAGGGGCCCCGCCTTCTCACCGACGTTGCCCCTCTCGCTTTCTCTTCCTCGAGTAAGCATAGTGCAAAGATGGCGACAAAGTGCAAAAGGTTGCTTCCGCGCTTACGCATTTCATGAAAAGATAAAGCGGGCCCCCTCCTACAGGAACCCGCTCTACGGCAAACATCTCACAAACAACATCTTAAAGCTAATGAAAAACTCGCAGTCCGAAAACCCCTGCCTCTCGCTTGCCAGCTTGATCGAGCATGCTGAGCAGCAAATTAACAGCGGCTACGATGCCCGGTGCGGTCAATTGATCCTGCGGCGCATGCGCGCCAACTACGCCCGCCTCTACGCCCTGTACCAGCAGTTGTCGCAAGCAGCCGAGGAAGGCATTTACGAAGTCACGGTACGAAGCGCCTCGCAGGTGATTACCCTGCAGGTGGGCCCCCGCGAGACGGGCAGCACTATCGGCCAAGCATTGGAAGATGAGGTAACGGAAGAATTGCGCCGGCTCAACAAGAACATCCTGCACCAGCTCCAGGATCAGGAGCTTGAGTTTGCCCGGGCCGGCACCTACGAGGGAGACCCGGTACCCTGCGCCATTCACGCCCTGTGCCTGCCCCAGCCGGAAAGCGAACCCACGGCTCTCCAGCCCGCCGCCTAGTCCTTCTCTTCCACCTTCTTAGTGCTCAATCCCATGACTACTTCCACGTTCAGCTTTGCCGACTTAGAGAAATTCCAGGAGGACGGCCCGCACACGGCCGCCAGCCAAAACTTCAACCAGGATGAAATAGAGCGCAAGCGCCGCGTCTACGCGCAGCTGGTGCAAACCTACCACGGCATTCAGATGGTCGACACGGAAGGGTGCGTCCGCATCACGCTGGAGAGCTTAAATCACCGCGTGATCGTCGCGGGCAGCCTAGTAGACATCTTCGGCGCGTTCGTGGAGCCCCTGCTCGCACAGTTGGCCGGACTGGAACGCCAAATCATCGCCATGCGAGCCGGGCTGGCGCAACTCAACGAAGACACCGGTGGCGGGCCACTGCCTGAAACGGACGCTATCATGGCGGCCTGCCTGCCCGATGCGCCGCGTAGCCTACCCATGACGCCTTCCTCCCAGGCCGCGTAGCCACCGGCCTCTATGAATTACCTCAGCCTGATCAATCAGTTCTGGGCCAAGGATCTGGAGCATTCCTTCACCCCCAATGACATCGCCGTGTACTTCAGACTACTGGAGCGCTGCAACGCATTAGGGTGGAAGAATCCCTTCAACTTCTCAGTAGACGAACTACTGCTGAAGCTGCGACTGAAGACCAAGGACCCTTTTACGACGGCCCGCAATCGCTTGAAGCAAGCCGGCCTGATTGACTTCAAGAACGGGGACGGCCGGGGGCGTACGACGACCTACTATCTGCTCGATACGGAAGAGCAGCTCCAGGAAGAAGAAACCGAAAGGGGTAAGAAAAACACCCCCCTTATGCCACCCCTTTCCCCTACCCTTTTGCCACCCCTTTCCCCCCCTGGAACCCCGCTACTACATAAAACTAAACTAAACAAAACAAAAGAAAAGACAGCTAACGCTGTCACTGAGTGTGTGCGTGGGCAGGATTCAGAGTTGAATTCTGGTGGTGATTCAGCCGAGGAGCAAGCGCCTACCCCCCCAGGTGACCTTGGGAAGAAGGGAAAGAAGGGCCGCCCCGCCGGTCGGGCCGCGCCATCCGGTATCGATCCTCAACTGCCCCTCGCCGAGCGCTGGCCCGAACTGGTTGCCGAACTCAATGCGGAAGCCCACGCCACCTGGGAGCGGTTCGTGGCCTGGGAACGGGACAACCCCCTACCCAAGCTCTTCCAGATGGCTGAGCCCCTGCTGCCCGCCCAATTGGTGGCCCTGATCCACAAGCACGGCAGCGGCGTGGTAACCGGGGTATTGCAGGACATGCAAAATATGCCCGTACTGCTCACCAAGTATGACTCCGCGAACCTGACTGCGCAAAGCTGGCTGCGACGCCGCCAGAAGCAGGAAAAGACGGCTTAACGGCCCTCTCGTCTCTCACTGCCTAACCCCACCTAGCCCGATGAACTACGAAACAGAAATATGGAAGCCTATAGCCTCATCCCCTGGCTATGCAGTGAGCTCACTTGGTCGTGTGAAAAACGAGACTACAGGTGCTTTGAGAAAGTTGGTAAATCACCGAAACGGGTATCTGCAAATTGGCATAAGATCAAGCAATTATTTAGTTCACAGGCTGGTAGCACTGGCGCACTTGCCTCCTGTAACAGGCAAAGACTTTGTGAATCACAAGGACTGTGATAAACACAACAACACTTTGCAGAATCTAGAATGGGTCACGAAGAGCGAGAATATTCTGCATGCTAACCAGCATGGTCTTACGCCAATTGGAAATGCACGAGCAAAACATCCACGAGCAAAGCTTTCCGAAGAGCAAGTGAGTGAGATCCGTCAGTTGCTTGCTCAAAAAAAGCTGACTCAGAAAGAGATAGGCGCCATGTATTCAGTTACGCCATCAACTGTGCAGCTCATCAGTGCGAACAAAAACTGGTCAACTAAAACTGTACTGTCTTGAACTACGAACTCGTCCGCGGCGCCCTCACCAACCGGGGCCTCGTGCAGCCCAAAGCCAAGATCGAGCTTACGCCCACCGACGAGGAGTTCTACCTCTCGCTGTTCGGCTTCGACAACACGATCTACGAGCACCTGGAAGTCAACCGCGACCCGCAGACCGGTAAGACCAGCGTATCCGGGTTTGCCGGCAGCTACTTCGCCGAATTCCTGTACTTCGATATCGACCGGGACGGGGATCTGGCTGGCTCTCTGGAAGCTACTCGTGATCTTCTGAAGCGGCTCTACAACCGCTTTCAACTCTCGCCTAAGCAGCTCTTCTTGTGCTTTTCGGGCAGCAAGGGCTTTCACGTCGGCCTGCACCAGAGCCTGTTCGGCGGATTCGCCCCCTCTCCCCACTTGCCTCTGCAGCTCAATGTGCTCGCCGCCCGATTACTCGCCGAGTGCCACGGGCTGACGCTCGTTGAACTGCAAACCAAAGCCTACGAAGCCAAGCAGGCGGGCACCCAGTTCGCCGACGTGGACCTGGGGATTTACAACAACAACCGCATTTTCCGGGTCATCAACTCCCGCAACAAGAAGGGCCGCTACAAGGTGGGATTGACCAGCCACGAGCTGCTGACCCTCCCGCTGGAACAGATCTTGACCTTGGCGGAGACTCCGCGGCCTGATTACAAGCCTGAAGCCAAGCTCACGACCCAAACCCCCATCGCCGAACTCGCCGCCCTGTGGGAGTACGCCCGCACCCTGGACGTAGCCGCGTTCACTAAAGCGACCATCGGCGTGAAAAACGGCACCGGGGGCAAGGGACCGATCGATCGGGACTTCTTCGCCCCTCCCCAACCAGGGAATCGCAACAACGACCTGTTCCGCCAGGCCTGCCACCTGTTCGACCACTCGGCCCTTTACGAAAGCCACGTGCTGCAACTGATCGCCGGCATCAACCTATCCAGCACGGTACCCCTGCCGGACGACGAAGTGCGCCAGATCGTCAAATCGGCTTTCACCCGCACCCAGCGAACGCAAGGTCAGGCCAAAGCCACGGTCCTTACTCCCGAGGCACCCGCCACGGAGAAGGTCGAAATATGGTCGGACTGGACGGAGGAGTGGCTGGACTACTACACCCAAGCCCCCTCTCCCATGACGTGCTTAGTGCCGGAAATCGACGAGGACCAGGGCATGAGCCTCAAGGGTAAGCTCTGCGTGCTCATCGGCTCGGGCGGAACCCGCAAGAGCTACTTCCTGCAAAACGTCATCGTGCAAAACGTGCTCGGCTACGGCAACCGCTTCCTGTACTCCTCCATGGAGATGGGCAAGCCCGAAACCGTCAACCGCTTTCTGGACATGTACTTCGACGCGGAAGACGGGATGCCCGCCAGCCGGCAGCTGCAGGGCCTGGCCCGCGCCAACAAGGAGCAGACTCGGGAAATGCTGCGTATCGGCTCGCAAACCATCGCCGACCAGCTCATTCTCACCGGCAACGGCGGCAAGACCACGGCGGACTACGAGCGCGACATTCAGCGCACGATTGCCCTCTACGGCTCGCTCGACGGGCTGGCCATCGACGGGCTGTCCGCCATGGGCGGGAAGGGTAAGGATGAGACGGAGCGCTTCAACCAGATCACCCTTGAATTGAAGGAGTTGGCCAAGCGCTACAACCTGTTCATCCTGCTGATCTGCCACACGACCAAGGCCTGCGCCGCCCACACCCGCGACGCTAGACCCTTCGTGCGGGGCTCGGAGAAGATCCTCGATAACTCCGACTTCTCCATCTGCTTTGCCAACATCATCGACGCAGTGAAAAGCACGCCCGAGAACATCCAGTATGCTTCCCACCTGGCCCACATCAAGTACTACAATAAGCGGGGCTCGGGTAAGATGCTCAACCAGTTGCTTGAGTTCGACGGCTTGCGCAAGTCCTTCGGCGTGTCGCCCGCGCCGCTACTGAATTACCCCGATCACGACGCTTTCGTGCGGGAATACCACAAGAAAGCCCGTCAGGCCGCCAAAGACGACGATCCGTTTTAAGGCACATCCCTGATCCCTAACTACCCCCTTATGCGTCCCAACATGCTGCCTAAAATCACTGCCCAAGACCCGCTGGCTGGTCTGTTCAATGCCTATATGGAAGGACTCTCTACCCTGGAGATCGTCTTCACGCCCCGCGAAACCATGCACGAGTGCCGGCAGGCTTTTGCGCGCAACACCGTCCGGGAAGGCTCGCATCATACCATGGCCAAGCAGGCCCAGGTGTTCTATGAGCTCACCGTTCTAGGGACCTCTTTGCACGGGATCCACCGTAGCGTAGTAGGTGCCATCACCTTGCTGCAGGACTTCTTCACCACGTACGGCGGGGACCTGCACCGCTACGCCGTAGCCAATCGCCTGGCCAGCCTCCAAGAGTATGGTAGCGACGACGAAACGGATTGGTACCGTGATGACGAAGACGATGAGAATGAAGAGTGGAAGCCGGTGCTTAAAGAGGACGAGCAGAGTCTGGTGTACTACACGCTACGCCACGAGCTCACCGTCTTTTTCACCGGTCACGAATCGCGCGGCGAGTACATCGGCACCAGCGGCCCCGAAGACTTTGCCCCCTACACTCGAGCGGTGGCCACGCAGACCGATACGAGCCTACGCAAGATGACGGGCTATCCGGGCGGACCGGAACTCACCGTCAGCCAACTCACCCCTGAAGGAGAGCTTATCCCTATGTCGCTGGCTGACCAGATTGAAGATGAGCTCAATGAGGACCTGCGCAACCAGCGTCTGGCTGACACTTTCAACGAAGCACTCGTGCACCTCAACACGGCCGCGGCCCTGCAGGTCTTCGCTATCACAACCGAGCACTACCGGGAGCTGCTGGACCATCTAGTTGCCATTCACCAAGTAGCCTTTACTCCTGCCTCTTAACAACCCCTACATCCATTTTCTATCATGAGCAAAATCAGCCGCTTGGAAGCCGTGCACACGCACCTAACGATCCGTCTGCACTACTACATCACCCGTCTGTTACGCCTGGACCAGTACGAGTTCACCACCGATATCTTCGACAACTACACCAAGAGCGTCGGGCAGGGCACCATCATGCAAGCTGAAATCGATGACCACTGCGACAGCCTGCGCCACATCGAGGACGCCTGCCACCACGGGTTGGCCGGCACCAGTCCGGAAGGCTTCGAGGAGTACGGCTACGAGTGGCACGAAGACGTGCAAGAACCGGAAGGCCCCTACGACCCCTACGTAGATATCCTAGGCTATCTGACCGGTGGGGGTAACATCTCCTGCCTGACGCTTAGCCCGGCCCTGTTGCGCTTCATCGAACTACTCCCGGAGGTAGCCGCCGAGATTGCCGAGCGCGACGTGGAGGCTAAAGACGGCGTACTGCTATACGTGGAAGACGACGGCACCAGCCGTCCCATGACACGCGGCGAACTCTTGCGGAAGGGCAACCGAGCCGTGCTGAATGCGGTGGAGGAAAGCCTATTTGCCACGACCTACGCTACGGACATGCTACGGGTGCAGGAGCTGGCCAGCACGCGGGGAGACCTACAGCAGATTCTGGACCTCTTGGAGCAGGACTAGGCTGCTAGCCGCTCGATCTCTTCGGCTGGCGTAAGAGCCAGCGTACGCGGCAGCCAAGCAGGATCAGGTAAAGACGCCTGAGAGAAAGTAACCGGGTTAAGCAACTCGGGGCTGCCAAGCAGCAGTAAAGCAACGATAGCCAACGAGGGTTGGGTAGAGGCAAGCAGGTCGGTGTGCATGAGGTATGTAGCGAGCGAGGTACACAAAAGTAGCGTGCGCTTTCGCCTCGCTGCCAGGCAATAGCCGCCCCATTTGTGACTAGCAATGAGCGTAGACAAAGATGGACAATAACAGGTGCCTAGCGCTTCCCGCACCCATTAGCCCCTTTCCTCTACTTCGAGTTGTGCAAACTATCTGTATTCTGTCCTCTATTCGATGGGAGTTTGCTGTTGCAACCACGCGACGGCCTGCTCCCGCGAACTGGCTACAAAGTAGCAAATCTGACACTGGCGCATCTGGGAAAGAAAGTCAACAAACCCTAAGTGCGCGAACACATCCCGTGGGGGAAGCAGGGCAAAGCACCACGCCCCCGCCACCTTCGCTCGCGGCAGCCAGTTGTAGAGCAGCCACGTGTGATAGCCCAACGGAAAGGCTGGTAGCGGCGGCTGCTTGATCAACACTTTCCCGTAACCGGTGTGACGCACCCAGACCAGCAACTGCTCCATCACCAGTTGCGCCGTCGATAGGTGCCACGCGGCCCGCTTCCATTCCACCCGCAAGTACTGCCCCTCGGCTTCTGCCAAGATGATGGCCAAGTCGTTTTCATAGCACAGAGAAGCAGGTCTGGACACAAGGCTTTAGTGGGGAGAGGCGCAGCACGAAAATACACAAAATAGTCGAGCTTGGCAGCGGTCTTCATCTATGTAAAGCCCTGTTACATAGTATTTTTAATACATATAAAATTACATATGATTGCGAACACTGCCTTAATTAGAATCACTCTCTACCGCGACGGTCGTGTGCGCCTAACGAAGGCTGCGGCCGCCTACTTCAACATCGGCTCCACCGCCGAGCTACGCCCCGGCTCTGCCACCGAACCCTGGTGGCTGGACCTACGCCCGGATGCGCCCCAGCCCGTGAGCACGAGCCGGGCCACCTGGCAATTTCGGAGCGGCTACCGCCTCGAACGGGTCTTCCCCCACAACTCCCCCAAGCAGAAGATCGTGTTGGTGCCGGCAGAGGATCCCCAGACCACGCCGGGCCTCGTCCCCCTTCGTCCGGCCGCATAAGGCTAAGCGCAAAGTACCAGCAAGCGGTTGTACGGAAGTAAACCCTTTCGCGCTGGTAACCCCCTGAAGCTCTGCGCACCTTCGTGTACTCTCTTGTAGTACTTCTCGAACGGTTGCTATGAAGCTATACACCCATCCTACTACACCGCGCCCCAACGCCTTCTATCTGGACGTCCCCACTCCCGCCTCAGCCTATCGCCTGCAACAGCAGCTGTTACGCGCCTACCGGGAGGTGCTCTTTCAATGGTGGGACCTGGACCTAGCTATTACCACGTGCTTCGGACCCAAGCAGGGTAAACGCCTGCAGGCTGCCGAAGACCGCCTCCAATACGAGGTGCCCGAATTGCTGGTCCGCATGAGCCCCAATGAGCTTGAACTCGCCGCGGCGGTCTTCTACCACCAGACTCTCGTTGGCTTCGTCTGGCATGTGCTAGCCCAAGAGCGCACCCTCCAACACCGGCTTGAGGAGGGTAACAGCGACACCCGCTTAAATGATGACTGTCACACCATCGCCGCCGGCCTGGGTAAAAGCAAGCCCATGCAGCGAGAGCCTGCACAACATACGGCACCCGAACCTATACCGGTAGATACTACCCCTATCCCCAGCCCACCAGTGATAGCTCTTCCGGCACCACACCCACCTGCCTCACCTCAATTGAAACGCCTTCACTTGCGGGTAAACCAAGCCCAGAACCGCCGGCGCCTCAAGCGCAAGCGTCGGTAGCTGTCCCACAAGTAGCCACTTGTCTTGGAGCCGCTGGAAGGTGCAAATGTTGAAGAATGTTGAACATTCCGGCCATTCGCCCCTGAGTTTGTGGAGAAGTACGCGCGGGCGCGCGAGACAACCCCCACTCCATGCTGTCATATGCTGACATTTTCTCAGGCTACTTACTGCTCAACTAGATGTAGAGAAATGTATAAAAATGTAGAAGGTTTTTGTCTACCAGCCGCCGTCTACCCTGCCTCGGTGAGTTTCGCACCCAGTACGCGCATGTGCACGCGCACGCGAGAGGGCTCCCCTAGCCCTGTTTCGTCAGCAGTACGCGCGTACGCGAAGTGGTATGTCTTATCACTCTTTGCCCGCACTGACGGGCTTATTACCTCAGAAGAGGTGAATGAAAACCTGATAAAACCTGAAGCCTTCGCGTGCGCGTGTGAAGTCCCAACCAAGCGTAGTGACCGGAGACTTGATATGCTATCTACCCAAACTAGTGTCAGTAAAACAAGTCGGTTACCAGACGGTGCAAGCTTCAATGCGCCCCCAAAACCTCATAAAACCTCAGAAAACCTCAGACTTTCTGTGGGTTTCGCAACCAATACGCGCGCCCGCGAGGACTCGCCCGCAATTCTGAATACCCTTACGGCACCTGCGAAAGGTATGGGAAGGAAAGTCAAGCGGGAGTTTCGGGGCCAATACGCGGGCGCGCGAGGCGAAGGCAAAGAAATCGGATGCTCAGCTGGCATTGGCATCACGCGCAGTACCTTCCACTGCGGGAATTTCATGCCCAGTACGCGCGCAGGTGCGCGAGCAGCGGTTTCGCCCCACCCGAACATTCCGCGCGCACGGGAGCGCTATCTACTTCACGTCATCACCCCTCCACTATGTCCAACCAAACTCCTTCCCTGACCATACCATCCGCCACAACCGACGAGTTGCTGCACGCGCTAAGCGCCACCATCATCTCCCAGCACGCGACCATCACGCTCATGTCCGGCTTTGTCATGCAGCTCTACAGCACGGTCAACCAGATGCCCATGGAGGAAGTGGGCCCCCTCTTTGACGGACTCTTCCCCAGCCACGTCGCTTCGGCCAACCAGGGCTTTGTCAGCTCCATCCACGAGCGCCAACAGCAGCTGCGGGACCTCCTGCATCAATAGCCTCAACCTCTCTACCTCCTGCTTAACCCGCTACGCCGATGCCTGATGTTGGTACCGTTTACAAACTAGATTTCACGGAAGCCCTCGCCGGCCTCCAGAAGCTGGCCGATGCCGACCGTACCCTGCGTACGGCCATTCAGCAGGGCAGCACCGAGCAACGGCAGGTCATGCAGCAGGTGGCCCAGCAGGCCTTGCAAGCGTCCCAACAGGTGATGCAGCAGGCCCAGCAACAGCGCCTGATCCGGCAGGTCTACCAGGAGCTCACCGCGGAGCTACGCGCCCAGGAGAAAGCAGAGAAAGCCCTCAACGCGGAGCGCGAGAAAGCATCGGTCAGTACCAAGCGCCAGGCGGAGCTCAAGCAGCAGTTGGAAGCCAGCAGCGCCGCCCAGCAGCGTTTACGCGAAGAGATCGAGCGGGTAACCGCCGCCGAGCAGACCTACGTCACTACCGCACAAACGGCGGCCGCCGTGCCCCCACGCAAGCCACCGGGCACACCGACCACCACTGCGGCAGCCAGTGCAGCTCCTGACCGGCAACCTACCAGCCAGCAAGAGGCCTACGAGGCAGCCCTGCAGCGAACCACGGACGCTCTGCAGCAGCAGGCCGAGGCGGAGCGTGCGGTAGCCGCCGCTACAGATCGACACGAACAGGCGGTGGCAGCCGCCGCACAAGCCAAGGAAACGGCTGCAGCCCAGACGGACATCTCCCTAGCCCGCGAGAAGGAGCTGCGAGAGGCGCGTCAACTGGACATGGAGCAGCTGGGTGCCCTGAAAGAGGCCGAGAAAGCGTTGAAGGCAGAACGAGCACAGACGGCCCCGGGAGAGCGCAAGAACGATCTGCAGATTCAGCTCAACGAGAACGCCGCCGCGCAGCGCTCCCTCACCGACGACATCAAGCAAACCACCCAGGCGATTGAGGTGGAGAAGCAGACCCAACGGTCATTGACGGCCGAGGCCAAATCCACCGCCGAGGCGCAGAAGCAGTCGGCCCGGGAAGTGGCGGCCGCCGAGAAGCAACTGGCCCAGTCGGCCAAGGAAGTCGCCGCGACGCAACGCGAGCAAGCCAAACTGCAACGGCAGGCCCGCGAGGAAGCTGACAAGCACGTGCGTTCGGCTGGCCTGCTGACTAAGCTGGAAAAGCAACTGACCGACCTGACGGAAGCCCGGGCCCGCGCCACGTCCAAGGTAGAAGTACAAGGCTACAGCAAGCAGATTGCCGACACTAAACGACAGATCGATGACCTGAAAGGTGGGGTGGATAAGACCACCGGCGCAACCCGGGGGCTGTCCAATGCTTTCGCCGCCGTAGGGGGCCTGGCCGCCGGGGTGTTTGTCGCCGACAAGGCCGTAGACTTCGTTAAGAACATTGTCTCCACCCGCGCCGAGTTCGAACGTTTGGAGGCCGTGCTGACCAACACCTTCGGGGGCAACCAGGGCAAGGCCCAGCAGGCGTTGAGCCTCGTGGCCACGTTTGCCCGCGATACCGGACAGAACGTCACCAAACTCACGGACAGCTACCTGACGCTCGTGAACCGGGGCATTGAGCCGACCCGCCGGCAGCTGGAGCAACTCAGTGATGTCGCCATCACCTCCCGTAAGACGGTCGATCAGTACGTCGAAGCCATTGTCGATGCCCAGCAGGGCCAATTCGAGCGTTTGACGGAGTTCGGCATCAAAGCGAAGGTAAACGGCGACAAGATTGCCTTTACCTTCCGCGGTACCACGACGGAAGTACAGAACAGCACCAAGGCCGTCGCCGATTACCTTTTCGGATTGGGAGACGTGCAGGGCGTGATGGGCGCCACAGCCGCCGCGGCCGATGGATTCGCGGGCTCCTCGGGGAAGCTCAGCGCCAGCCTGACCGAGCTCTTCGATGTGCTGGGAGATGGCACCAACGGCCCACTGGCCGAATTCATTCAGCGGGTCACCCGGGCTACCCGTTCGGTAGCGGAGTTCTTCAAAAGCACGGATCGGAAAGCAACGGAAGCGGCTGCCCAAGGAATACAGGACTACGCGCAGATTGCCGATCAGGCATTTGCCGATGCGGCTGCCGCGGCCGAGAGAGCCGGCACCGACCGCAATGCCGCCCTGAAAGCCGCATTCGAGCAGCAGGATGCCCTGCTGGCCAAGCAACAGCAGCAAGCGGCCGCCCGGGCCAAGGCCATCACCGACTTTCGGCAGGCTGGTTCCCCCGTGGCCAGCCCCCTCTACGACGAGTTCCGGCGAGATACCGGGATAGTAGAGGGCATGCGCCTGGCCAAGGATGCGGAGATCACGGCGAAGACGCGCTTGAAGCTGGCGGAGGGGGAACGCAATACCCTCAAAGAACGGTACGAGCTGGCGCTGAAGGGCAACCAGTCGGAGATAGAGCAACTGGGCGTTATCGAGGCCCTCCGCAAGAAGATCGCGGCGGACGAGAAGATACTAGAGCAGTTATCCCAGGGGGCGGACTTCGAGACCAAACGCAAAGCCCAGGTAACACTGCTCAAGCAGGAACGGGAGGAACTGGAACGCCTACTAGGCAAGCAGAAGGAAGCCCGCAAGGGTCCCGACTACCTGAAACAGCTGCTGGCGGCCGAAGCCAAGCTACGGGACGACGCCAACAAGCTGGAGCTGGAAATGCTCAAGGATCAGGGCCAGGCCAAAGCCGCCGAGCAACTAAGCCAGGCCCAAGCGGAAATCAACCGCGTCGAGGAGAACCTCAAGCGACTGGAGAAACTCGCCGGGCGGGATGGTGTGATCGACGACGTACAGCGCGACCAGTTAAACTCCCTACGACTTGGTAAGCTCGATGACTACTACCGCACCCTGCGTGAGATAGCCCAGCGCCACAGCGATGAGCTGTTTGATCTGCAAGCCGACTCCGACCGGAAGGAAACAGAGGCGATTGACCGCAAGTATGAGAAGCTGGCGTTTGCCGCCCGGGGCCAAGCGGATCTGGAGCTCGCTCTTGAAGAAGCCAAACAGCGCGACCTGCTGGCGCTCCAGCAACGGCAGGAGCAGCGGACCATCGATACCAGGGCAGACATTAGCCGTAACCTAGTGAGCCAAACGGTAGGTGAAGTCTACGGGGAGGGTACGGGCATCTCCGTCATTGAAGCCAAACGCAAAGAGAAGGCCGAACTGCTGGAAATTGATCGTCAGCATGCCCAAGACACGCTCAACAATGCCTTGAAGCTCACCGGTGAGGAAGGAACACTTGCCCGGACGGCCGCGGCGGCCCAACTGGCGCGGGTGAAGAATGCCATCCGCGACGTAGAGCGAGAAAAGGCCGCGCACCCCGCCGAAGACTTTCTCTACAAGCTCGTACTGGGTGAGGAGGACTCCGACGAGGCAAGGCAGCAGGTGGATGCGGTCGTAGGACAGGTGCTGGCTACCATCAATACGATTCTGGCCGCGGAACAACAGGCCGCCCAAGCCAAGATTGATGCAAAAACGCGGGAGATAGATGATCTGCAGCGTAATCTGGACCGGGAGCTACAGTACAATAAGGAGGGAAGCGCATCGAACATCGCCAACACCCACGCGGAGATTGCGGCCGCCAAAGCTGCCCGCCGGGAAGCGCTGGAGGATCAAAAGCGCGCCGCCAAACAGCAGCAGCTTATTAATGATCTACAGGCCGTCAGCTCTATTTCCCTGGCAGTCGCGAATGTGATTGCGGGGTGGTCCTCCATTCCGTTGGTCGGCTCCATTCTGGGGGCCGTGGCCGCCGCGGCCATGGTTGCTTCGTTTGTAGCTACGAAAGCCAAGGCCAAGAGCGCCGCCCAATCCAATAGTGAAGGATACTTTCAAGGAGGCTACACCGGCGGCAGCGATAAGCATGAGGAGCGCGGTGTAGTACATGGCAAAGAATTCGTGCACACCGCCGAGGTTACGGAGAAGTACCGGATACCCTTGTTTGAAGCCCTGCACAAAGGCCGGCCGCAAGATATTGACTGGCAGCACCCCACTATGAAGGCTATTCTGCCAGATATGGAACTGCCGAAAAAGCTGCGCGAGGAGAAACAGGCCGCAGCCGAACTAAAGGTATTGCACCAGTTTGCCCCTATGCAACGGGAGTTCGAAGGGATGAAAACTGAACTAGCTGCTATTCGTCAGCACGTTGGCGCGACGGCAGCTAGACCGGACGTATTTACCACACCAGACGGTAAGGTAGTAGCCTATGACCCTGCTACTAGAAGTGTAGTACAGACCACGTATGAATAGCTAAGCCTCTAAAAGCTTTCTCTTATTGCTACAGGTGATGAGGAGTAGAATGAAAAAGCCCCATCCTGCAACCAGATGGGGCTTTTTAATTGCAACAGGCGGGCCCACCAGCCGGTACCCCACACCTGAGAAACCCGGCAGGCGAGGGCAAAGGTACGGCTGTATCGTTTACGCTAGCCACTCTAGGGCCGTAGCCGGGGGCTGAGCGCAGAATAACCGGCTAACTAAGCCATAGCGCCGCTGGGTTTCCAGGCAAAACTGGGTGGCTTGTAAACGAACTGGTGGCAGTGTGGCTAGTAGCACCGCTACTTGCCGCAAATACCCCGTGGCGATGGCTCGGGGAGCCCAATCCAGCACTAACCAGTTCAGCAGTGGCGGCTCGTATCCAGCCGAATACCGCAGGTCTAGCAGCAGCTTGGGCCGCTGGCTGCGCTTGAGCAGCGTCAGCGCGCGTTCGAACAGTTCTTGCGCGGCCTCTAGGCCAACCGCCCCCGCTTCCAGCGTGAGCATAACTACGCCCTGGGGAGATAGGGCGAGGCAACCAGCCGCGTGTGCTTCCACGAGTGACATAAGATATAGGGTAGGATAAAACTAATACAAATAGCGCAATACAAAGATGGTGCTAGCTTTCTATGATCCACCATATAGTCAAAGGTGAACTAGGCAGCAAACCATGGTGCGTCCATAGTGCGTAGATAAATGCAATAATTTACCTGCATCCTTCTAATGTGGAGTTTCCTAGGCAGGGAAAACTTCCGCTATTCTGACCCACCTATGCCTCGCTCCCACCCTATCCAACTAGGCCACTTCTACGGCCAATGTGAAGTCACCATACGCAGCGGTCAACTCGGCCCCACGGTAGCCGCCCAACTTCAGCAGACATTGGAGCAGCTCATCCACCGGGGAATTCGACGGCTCTGGCTAGACTGCCAGCAATTAGAGTCGTTGACGTACTATGGCCAACAGGCCATCCTGAACTTGATGCGCCGCGCCGCCGCTGCGAACCTGGCCTTGTTCTGGTATGGCTTCTCGGCGCGCGTGAAGCAGGAGTTGGCGGACTCGGGCTTGTATCTACTGCTCCACAACGTGCCCCTGAGCAGCTATCGCGCTCTATAGGCGCAGTGCCGCTGAATACTAGGCTAAACTATTCGGAGACTGAAGCCACTCGCGGGCGGCTTCGAGAGTAGTAAAAAATTCGCAGTGAATGCCGTAATGATGCATCCCCTGCGCGCAGACATCCACTGCCTGCAACCGTAATTCTAGTGGACGAGCCAGTACGATGGCGACGTGCGTCAGGCCGCCGACCCCTGCCGCCTGGGGGAGCCAAATGGCCAGCAACCAGCCCATGTACTCCTCTGTTGCCGTCGCTCGTTGGCGTTGATCCGTCAACAGTTTATGATGGCCTGTGTGCTGCAACAAGTGTAGCAATTTATAAAAGACGTTCTGTGCGGCAGAAGAGTCTATTGAGTTGGCATTCCACATTAGGTGGATATAGCCTTCCGGCCGAACCCACAGGTCTCCAGCTGGCAAGCGAACGTGCGTGTCCATGGCCTAGTATTACACGGACCTTCAGAATAAGGCCCTTCCAGTAGTACGTTCTTAATTCAGGTAGGGGGGTAACGGATGAATTTATATTCGCTGGAGCAGGCGCTGCACAGACATGGGGAAGAATTCCTTCCCTCGCCGGGTGCGGTACCCTGACTCATTAAGCTCATGGGCGATCTGCTGCAGCGTATGACCCTGCGCCTGCAGCAAGGCAGCGAGGCGAGCAGCCTGCCGGTTGGCCTGGTGGGTACGGGCATTGGCCTGGCGCACCTCCCGTCCTTTCGTGACGGCCTCCGTCGTGAGGTTGGCCGGCGTACCGAGCTGAGCGCCGCGGGCCTTCTTGGCCGCCAAGGCATCCTTGGTACGCTTGGATATGGTCTCGCGCTCGTGCTGGGCGATCACGGCAAACAGGCCCACCGTAAGCGTATTGGCATCGGGCATGTCACAGCACACGAAGTCGACGCCCGAGTCGCGCAGGGCGAAGATAAAGCCGGCATTCCGCGAGAGCCGGTCCAGCTTGGCAATGAGCAGCGTCCCTCCTACCCTTCGGGCTTCGGCCATGGCGGCCAGCAGCTGGGGCCGGTGGTTGCGCTTGCCGCTCTCTACTTCTACATACTCCTCCCCGAGCTGCCCCTGTCCTGCGGCAAAGCTATGCACAGCCGCCCGTTGCGCTTCTAAGCCTAAGCCGGACTGCCCCTGCTTCAGGGTAGAAACGCGGTAGTAGGGAATGTACTTCTTAGACGGGATGGCCATGCGTGCTGGGGCGGTTGGGGAAGAAAGGGCCCGCAAGATAGGGTCTATAACGTTTTACAAACGGTCGTTTAAAAAATGTTATACACTCATAATACTGCTGATAAGTTTTATGCCAAGCGAAGTATTGCTATTCCACTTTGTAATCAAAACGCCCTTGAGTGACCTGCACGTGCTTACCAGTGGACCGATTCGTGGCCACAAATTCGAAGCGCCCTGCCAAAATCCTTGTTTGCCGATCAACTCGGGTTAATCGTCAGCGTGCCCGAAGCTGGAGCTTGGGAGCTGTACTGGCCATCTGAGGAGTAGTACCAGCCTTTAGCCACCCCCTTATGAGGGGAAAGCGAGAAAGGGTACGTTGCACCTTCTTCTAGCACCATACTGTCTGCTTCAAGGAGAAGTAAGGGGGAACCAGAATTTTTTTCGTCCTTGATACTAAGCGAAAAATTTGATCGGTCGGCGGTGGTGCCGAGCCGGAAGGCTAAGCTGGTACCAGAACGGCCCCAGCCATTTCGAGGAATCAGGACCGTGCCATCGACCAAACAGCCGGCTTGGTTTGCTCCCCAGGTCGTTTCGGCAGGGAGGGCTGGAGACACCTCCGATTGACAAGCCAGCAGTAGGGCTGCTAAGAGCAGACGCCCGGCAAGAGACGTAAGGGAAGGCGCGGTTATGATGGGAGCCATAAGCATACGTGGATATAGGTAACTGGAGAGCGGATACTTTCGAGAAAGGATAGTTGCCCTTTGCTGCACAACACATTTTCTTGCGTCGACCAGGAGTAGGCAATTTAATCGCTCGCCGTATAGTTACTCTGGCTATACAATTACACATCCTATGCTACTTCGAGTAGAACAACTAGATTTACAACTAAATCAGCAACCTGTATAAGTTCAACCACGGCAACATGATCTACACGGTAGGCGGCATCAAGGGCGGCAGCGGCAAGACCACAATAGCGACGAACCTGACAGTCTACCTGCTCCAGCAGGGCCGTGACGTTATTCTCATTGATGCTGATGATCAAGAGTCGGCCACGGATTTTACTTCCTTCCGTCACCAGTCGCTCGATGGAGACTTGGGCTATACCGCTGTCAAGGTGACCGGCCGGGAGCTCAACGCGCAGGTGCAGCGCCTAGCCACGAAGTGCGACGACATCGTGATTGACACCGGTGGTCGAGATACCGTCAGCCAGCGATCCGCCCTGACTATCTCCCACGTGTACCTGGTCCCTTTCGCTCCTCGCTCCCTGGACATCTGGACGCTGCGAAAAGTGGAGAACCTGATCGCCGAAGTAGCGCCCTTCAATCCAGGCCTGCGTGCGCTCACCTTCATCAACAAGACGGATGCACGCGGCACCTACAAAGAGGAAGCAGCAGAACTCCTGCGTGGCTCGGAGTACATGCAGTTTTTGGAGGCTTCTGTTGGCAACCGCATCTCTTTTGCGAATGCAGCTGCATCCGGGCTGGGCGTGCTGGAAGTAAAGCCGGCAGACGACAAGGCAATTGCTGAAGTCAACGAGCTGTGTGCAAGTGTACAAGCTGCGGTAGAAGCAACTAAGTAGAGAATCACAATTGCAACTTGTTTTACAACTAAAATAAGTTGTAAAAACAGGTCCTGTTGTACAACGTTATTCGCAACCTATGGCCACCAAGAAACCCAAACTAGGCCTCCCTCCTACGCCACCTGCTGCTCTTTCAAATTCTGCCATGCAGGAAATGATTAACAAGGGCGGTTCTGTGCTGGAGCCAGTGGTAACGGCTCCTACCAAGGCAGAGCCTGAAGAGGACAAACTCAAGTCGTTTACCTTCAAAATCTACGAGAGTGAGCTGGCCCAGATCCGGGCCATTCAGGATAGCCTACCCAAGCGGGACCGGATCTCCATTCACGATTTCGTCGTGGCTGCCGTAAAGGAGAAAATCGATAAGTCAGCAAAAAAGAACAACCCAAAGTAGTTGCGGGGTTAGTTGTCGTTCTAGTTGCAAAAAGCCTGCTACCCCTCTACCAATTCACATTGGTAGAGGGGTAGCACAAGAGTAAGAACAGAAATTCCCGTTAGGACAGTTGGGCGAGCTGTTCTTCTAAACTGGTCAGGTCGCGTAGCGGGCGCAGTTGCCCGGCAGCAATGCCCTCGGGCAAGGTAAAATCGTAGCGGCCGAGCATGTTGATGTGCTCGTGCAGCAAGGGCGAGAGCCGGACCACGTCGCCTGATTCCGGTGGTTCGGCGGCCGTCTGGCGCAGCTCGCCTTTTTTGCCGTGGAACACCGCTCGGGCCATGGCGTGCCGCCCCTCGCCCCGGTTGAGCTGGCCCAGGATGCGCCGCCGTTAGGCCTCGTCCTGCATGTAGGCCAGCAGGTACAGGGTTTTCTCCACCCGCCCGACTTCGGCCACGGCCCGCCCCAGCCCGCAGAGGGCCAAGCAGACCCACCGGATACCCATCTACCTATTTGAGCCAAACGCGTAACTTAGCCCAACCCCAGACCATTCCGTGCCAGTTTCTACTGGCTCAAAAGGCCAAGAAGCGTAGGGTCGTGTAAGGTCGTATCGCGTACCCCGAGCTGCGAACAATCTATCAGGGCGCCGGAGTATTACCGTGCACCTCCAAGTCTATTGCCGCTGCTTACCGCTACGAGTCTTGGACGACTTTGTGCCGGGGCTGTCCGCTTCGGTTTGCTCCTGAACTATGTAGCGTTACAAGCCCTCTCGTTCGTGTATGTCCACTAGTACCACTTCTAGCCAGTGCAGCAACTCTTCTGCTGCGCGAATCGTTCGCCTACTCTATTGGGACCTACTGGCCCTACAGCAAACAACGCCCTACCGATCGGCTCGCCTGCGGCGCATCGCAGATCAGATGCAGTATGCCGTGCAACACTGGCCCGCCCAGACCTGGCCTCAATTCAGCCCACAGGGGTACCCGATACCCGAGCAGGTGCGTGTGATAGCCGATCTGGCCGACTTACCTTCCGTGCTAGTGACCCAGCACCAGTACCTGCTTGTCCTGGCGCGCTCCTTACGCTAACAGGGCGCGCTGTCCGTAGGGCTGAATTGTTGTATAGTAAGGCGTGATTCTCTCCCTACGCAACGGCCATTGGTATGCTAGTTGGATTTGCCGAACTTGCACCGGCTGCGCGGTAGTTGTCGGCTTTATCCTGCCTTTATTCCATGTCGTATCTTTTCCCGGCCACCGCTGACGAGCTGCTGGCGTTGCTGCGTGATGTGCTGGCCACGTCGCTGACGCCCATGTACCTGGGCCGCCCGGTTCACAGTGCCGAGGGGGTGATAACCGACTTTACGCTCGCCTACCTGAACCCCGCCGGGCAAGCGCTGCTCGGCCTGCCCGAGCGACCAGACCGTACCCTGGGGGCGTGTTTCCCGGCGACCGACCACCCCGGTTTGCTGGCCTTCTACCGGCAGGTGTTTACCACGGGGGAGCCGGGGCGCTACTCGGTGGATTCCCTTGCCCAGGGTCAGGCCCAGCAGGATACCGTCGCCGCGCGGCGCAGCGGGGAGTGGTTGGTCGGTAGCTTACTAACCGGGCTCGCGCCAGACTTAAAGGGGGGCCCGCCCAGTAGGCCGGCGAGCGACGCGGCCGGCCGCGTCGACGCGGAGCAGCCGCCGAGCCAGCTGTGCCACCGCCTGGGGCAAGAGCCGGCCCGCCACGACGAGCTGGCAGCGGCGGAGCGCGAGCGGAATGTGCTGCAAGCGGTCCTGACGCAGGCGCCGGTAGCCATCGGGGTGTTTCAGGGCGCCGACTTAACCGTCGCGGCGGCCAACGACCAATTGTGCCGCATGTGGGGCTATGCCCCGGAGCACGTGCTGGGCCGGCCGTTGCTGGAGGGCGTCCCCGAGCTCCGCGAGCAAGGCTTCGACACGCTGCTGACGGAGGTGGCCCGCACCCGGGTGCCGTTCGTGGGCACGGAAGTGGCCGCTGCGTTGCGGCAACCCGCCGGCGACGTGGCCACCCACTACTTCAATTTCGTGTACCAGCCGCTCTATGACGCGGCCGGGCAGTTACTCGGCGTGCTCGACATCGCCATTGACGTGACGGCGCAGGTGGTGGCGCGGCAGCAGGTGCAGCACCTGAACGAGCGCCTGGTTGACGCGAACCAGGCGCTACACGCCGCTAACGACGCGTTGCAGGCCACCAATCAGGAGCTGCTGCGCGCCCAGCTGCAGTTGCAGCAGCTCACCCAGGACTTGGAAACGCGCGTGCAGGAGCGCACCCGCGCCGCCACGCTGGCCCAGGCCGCGGCCGAGCACCAGCGCGCCCAGCTCAACACGCTGTTTATGCAGGCCCCGGCCGCCATCTGCGTGCTCCACGGCCCCGAGTGGGTGTACGAGCTGGTGAATCCGGGGTACCAGCAGGCGTTTCCCGGTCGGCTGCTGCTGGGCAAGCCCCTGCTCGAGGCCTTGCCCGAGCTACGCGACTCCCCCATCCCCGGCATCCTGCGCGAGGTCATGGCCACCGGCCAGGCGTTTCACGCCGAGGAGATGCCGGTGCCGCTGGCCCGCGAGGCCGCGGCCCCGGTGGAAATGCTGCACTGGACCTTCACTTACCAGCCCCGCCGCGATGCCTTCGGGCAGGTGGACGGGGTGCTCGTCTTTGCCTACGACGTAACCGAGAGCGTGCGCGCCCGCCAGGCCCAGCGGGCGCAGCAAGCCGAGCTGGAGCGCCTGTTCGCGCAGGCCCCCGTGGGCATTGCCATCCTGCGCGGCCCGGCCCTCGTGGTGGAGCTGGCCAACGAGGCCGTGCAGGCCATCTGGGGCCGTACGGCCGCCCAGGTGGTCGGCCGGCCCTATTTCGAGGCTTTGCCCGAAACGGCCGGGCAGGGCTTCGAGGCCATCCTGGCCGGCGTCCTGGCCACCGGCGAGCCGTTCTTCGTGACGGAGGCCCCCGTCCGGCTGCCCGCGCGCGGAGACAAGCCCCCCGGACCGGCCTACGTCAACTTCGGTTTCCATCCCCTGCGCAACGAGCAGGGCGAGGTGACGGGACTGCTGGCCCTCGGCGTAGAAGTCACCGAGCAGGTGCTTGCCCGCCAGCAGGCCGAGGCCCTGCAAGCCGAGCGGCTCCACCTGGCCCAGGCCCAGGCCCGGCAGCGGCAAAACCTCTACCAGGTGTTTGAGCAAGCCCCCGTGGCCATCATTCTCCTGCGCGAGCCCGACCACCGGGTCGAGTACTTTAACCCCGCCTACCGCACCCTGTTTCCTCACCCCCCGGCCGTGGGCACCACCATTGCCCAGAGCCAGCCGGCCGCGGTCGAGCTGGGGCTGGTGGCCTTGCTCGACGGGGTCTACCAAACCGGGGAAGCCCATGTGGGCGTGGAGCTGTCGCTGGCGCCTTTCAATTCCGGGCCGGAGCGGTATATCAACTTCACCTACCAGGCCTACCGCGAGCAGGAGCGCATCGTGGGCGTATCGGTCTTCGTCTACGACGTGACCGAACAGGTCGTGGCGCGGCAGCTGCGCGAGGCCCAGCAGCGCCAGCTGCACGCCGTCTTTACGCAGGCGCCCGTGGCGATTTGCGTGTTCCAGGGGCCTGCGTACGTGCTGGACGTGGTCAACCCGCTCATGGGCGAGATGCTCGGCCACGCCCCGGCCGAGCTGCTGGGCCAGGCCTTTTTTGCGGCCCTGCCGGAGCTGGCGGACCAGGGGTTCCCCGAGCTGCTCGACGCCGTGCGCACCACGGGCGAGGCCTACCGCGCCCAGGCGCAGGCTATCCACCTGGCGCGCCATGCCGCCGGGGAAGTGGGCTATTTCGACTTTGTGTATGAGCCGCTGCGCGACGCCCAGGGCCTGGTGGCCGGCATCGTGTGCGTGGCCACGGAGGTTACCGCGCAGGTCCGGGCCCGCCAGCGGGAACAGGCCGTCAACGATGAGCTGACGGCCACCAACGAGGCGCTGCACACCAGCAACGCCGAGCTCACGCGCGTGAACAAGGACCTGGACACGTTCATCTACACCGCCTCGCACGACTTAAAGGGCCCCATCACCAACATTGAAGGGCTGCTCACGGCCTTGCGGGAGGAGCTGGTCCTGCCCCCCGCTACCGCCGATACGGCGACCGTGCTGCACCTGATGGACGACTCGGTGCAGCGGTTCCAGCACACGCTCAAGCACCTGACCGACGTGACCCGCCTGCACGCGCCCGCGCAGCTGCCGGTTACGGC